>CAVVSR010000020.1:0-119857 GCA_963750935.1 uncultured Acidobacteriota bacterium | reverse complement strand
CAGACGCCTCAAAAGGCAGGCGCCGTTCAGGGTTGGGCGGGCACGCCGCCGAGTGCCGAGCCTCCGCTCGAGCCGAAGCCGCCCGCCACGGCCAAGGAAGGTGACGTCTGGATTCCACCGCTCCCGACGATGGAATCCGTCGCGCCGCCGCCGGGTTGGGTGACCGGCGGCCCTGACGTGCCTCCCATGCCGCTGACGCTGTTGCGGCTGCCGCGCACGAACATCACTCGAGCGAAGTTTCCGGCAATCGACTTCCACGTCCACGCGCCCCAGTTGACGACTGCAGCGGCGTACCAGAGCCTCGTCACGCTGCTGGACTCGATCGGCATGGGCGCGATCGTCAATCTGAACGGCGGCACGGGAGCGACGCTCGACGCGGCGTTGAAGGCGGGCGAGCCGTACCGCGACCGGGTCGCGACGTTCATGACCTTCAATCCCGAGGGCATCAATGAGCCGGGATGGTCCGGGAGATTCGCGGCCGAGATGGAACGCGGCTTCAAAGCCGGCGCCCTCGGCATGAAGGTCTTCAAGTCGTTGGGACAGAGCGTCAGGAGCTCCGACGGCAGTTTCATTCAGTGCGACGATCCACGGCTCGACCCGATCTGGGCGATGGCCGCCAAGTACGACCGGCCGGTCATGATCCATACCAGTGACTCGATCGGCCGCTTCTATCCGATTGGACCGAGGAACGAACGGTATGAGGCGGGGCTGTGGCGGCGGCCGGGTGACACAACCGAGAACCTCTATCGCGACGGCCCCAGGCACGAGGTCATCGAGAAGGCCCGCGAGAACATGCACCGGAAGCACCCGAAGACACGCTTCGTGAGCGCGCATCTCGCGATGCTGTACTACGACCCGCAGAAGCTCGCCGCGTTCCTCGACACCTATCCCAACGCCAACGTCGAGATCTCGGCGACGCTGCAGGATCAGGGCCGGGCACCCCGGCTGTGGCGCGAGTTCCTGATCAAGTATCAGGACCGGATTCTGATGGGATCCGACGGCTCGCCTAACCGCGGCGCCGACGAATTCTGGCGCCCGCACTGGCGGTATCTCGAAACCTACGACGAGTACTTCTACCACCCCGCGCAGATTCGGACGCCCGGCGGTTCGCCGGGTCACGGCCGCTGGAACATCTCAGGCGTCGGTCTGCCCGACGCCGTGTTGCGGAAGATCTACTACCAGAACGCGCTGCGGCACATTCCATCCCTGCGGCCGTCAATCGAACGCCAGCTCGCGGCGCGACGACGCTGATGGAAGGGGCTTCGAAGGCACGTCGAGGAACTCGGCGGTGGACAACGGCCGCCGCGTGAAGCGCGCCGAGTGCATCGCCCCCTTGAAGTAGTAGACCAGATTGATGCGGACGCCGATTGACGATCGCCCGGACCCCTGCGGTGACAGCTCGACCTCCGCCTTCCCGTCCTGGACGCCGTTGACGTAGTTGCTGAAGACCTTGCCGTCGTACACCGCGGCCACGTGATACCACTCGCCGAGCGGATGCAGGCTCTTCTTGTTCATCAGCGTCGCGCTGCCGGTGGTGCTCTGATTGAAGCTGTCCAGGAACCAGCGGTCGCCGACGACGCGAATCTCGAACAGCATCCGGTTCTCGGCCCCGGCTTCCTGCAGATGAAACCAGCGCTGCTCGAAGCTGCCGCCATCGGGACGGAAGATCGCCTCCCAGGTGAACGTCTTCGCCCCGGCGAGGGGATGGACCTCCACGAACAGCGCGTCGTCGATGCCGTCGAACTCCACGGCTTTGCCGATCGGTGTCTCGATGACGCGCGGATTGCCCTGGATGGTCGTGGCGTGCCCACCGATGCGGTCGAGCCGGTCGAACCGCCAGACTTCCGCGGAGTCGATCTGTCCGTGGACGACTATGCAGAGGGCGGCGATGATGGCCGCCCCGCACGACACCCTCACTTCGGCCCCGGCCACCGCAGGTGCTTGTGGAGGAACGAGAACGTGCCCTGGCCGTTGATGCTGTGGCCGCCCTGGAAGTACTCGATCTCCGTGCGATCGGCGAAACCGAGCTGGGCGTAGAGGAACTGGACTTTGCCGTACTCATGCGCGACCCACTGATCGCGCCCGACCAGATCGAGATGGCCACGCTCGACCATGAACGGGCGCGGGAAGATCAGGTAGGTCATCTCGGCATAGTCGAACGTGTGGCCCCAGTTCCAGTACGGCATCTCCCACTCGATCGTGCGCATGAAGCTGAAGGGCTGGTCGGTGGCGGCGACCTTGCGCGTCCACTGGTTGAAGTCGCCGGAGCAAATCGACAGCGCGTACCGCTCGAGAATCGCGGGAATGCGCACCGCCGTCTCGCCGCCGTAGCTCAGACCGTAGAACGCCATGCGATCGGCATCGACGAAGGGCAGCGATCCCAGCCAGTCGAGAATGCGCTCGTGCTGCCCGAGGATGAACGAGAACAGCGTGGCGCGGATGGTGTTGGCCTTGCGACTGAGCCACCTGTAGCGATCCTCGCCGCGATACAGATTGTGCGGCGCGAAGACGACGAAGCCGCGATCGGCGAGCGCCGACCCGAAATCGTTATAGAACGGCACGTGCCGATCGATCGTCTCGCGCGGCAGGCCGTTGCGGCCGTGCTGGACCACGACCACCGGACGCCGCTCACCCGGTGCGATACCCTTGGGAATCACGATGACGCCCCACGCGAACACGTCGGGCCAGACGTCGAGGACGACGTCCCAGGCCGTCCATCTCTCGGTCTCGCCGACCTTGCGCGTCCGAGGGTTGAGCGGCACGTACGGCGCGTCGAATGCGCCGATGCCGTCTCTGCGAAAGCGCTCGCGATAGGGGCGCGCGCCTTCGATGAACGGTTGTGACGGCCAGGTGGGCCGCGACTTTTCCGTATTCCACTTCAGTGCCGTCAATTCGGGCAGGACGGTGAAGAGAAACGCTCGATCGCGAACATGCTCGGCACCTCGCACCAACGCCTGGACGTAGCGCTCCATTTCGAGCACTGTCCGGGCGTGGCGCGTGGCCGGGTCGAATCGCTGCCGGCGGTCGTTGAGCGTACCGGCCGTACGCGCCGCCATCGTGAAGCCCAGACGTGTCGCAAAATCGCCGAGCGCCTTCGTCGATATCGCGGCGACCGGTCGATCGCCGTCGCCGGCGACCAGAGAGGGTCTGTGGAATGCCCCGGCGCCGGCGGGAATGCGATCGAACTCGGCGCGAACCGATGTCCCTGACGGCGTCTGCCATGCGCCCTTGCTGCTGGTGAAGGCTGGAACGTCAGCGTGCTCGATCACCAGGTGGCGAGGCAGGACGAGCGCGGCGATTTCGGCATCGCTGAATCGTTCGAGCAGGCTCCAGATGTTGCGATCGATCGGCTCTTCCCACACCCGCCCGCGGCGATCGAAATAGCCGCTCACGAGCGCGCCATCGATACGCGTGTCGATGGCCGCGGCATAGAAGGCGATCAGACCGCCTTCGGCATAGCCGACGACGCCAATGGTCGCCGTCTGGCCGCGGCGGGCGCGGAAGCGGTCGACGGCGGCGAGGACCTTCTGGACTTCGAAGCCGATCGGGTGCCGGCCCATGTGAAAGGCCTGCCGATAGATCCACTCCCGCCACGTCTGCTGGCTCTGCCGAAGCTGCGCATCGGCCGTTTGCATCAGCTCCCGGCGGATCAGCGTCGGAATCACCAGCTCGCAGCCGCTCTCAGCCAGCAGTCGAGCGAACTGCCGTTCAGGCGTCAACCCGGGTGCGAGGCCGAGGATCTGTTCGGGAGTCTGCCCGGCATCCGGCACGGCCACCAGAGACGCTGACGGCGTGCCGCTCACCGGCTCGACGAGCAGGCCTTCGGCCGTCAGCCCGTCGAGCACCGGCCAACGAACCTGAAAGACCCGGTAGCGATCGGTTTCCACCACGATCGCCGGGTTCTCGTCGTCTCCGTAACGTTCCAGTGCTGGCGTGACACGCGGATCGACGGCCCCGATGATCTCGCGCAGACGACCGCGATTGTCGTTGAGCGCGCTATCCCACGCGGCAGGAGAGGAGCGGTCGTATTTCCAGAATCGATCCGACCGCGCCTGCGTCTCGGCGATCTGGCGTTCGACGAAGCGGTGGGCCCCGTCCATCAGCCGGCCGGACAGGTCTTCTTCGGGCCATTCGAGCGGGCGCGTTTGCGCCAGCGGTTGTGCTGCGGGAGATTGACGGCTCGTCGCGTGCGTGCCGGGCCGCGATCCGAGCGGCAGCGCCACACACAGCATGACGAACGCGAGCCGCCTCACTCCTTGTATTCTTTCGCGCTGTCGGCGAGCGTCATGCGCACTCTCCGGTCTGGCACGCGACGCCTCAGCCCGTCGAGCTCGTCCATCCCGGTGGTCAGCGGCAAGGCGATCTGACCGCCTTCGATCGCCGACCGGTACAGCGCCGACATGATCTCGAGGCCGTGATAGGCACGCTCGAATCTGAGCGGGTGCGGCCGGTTGTCGTCATCGAGCCAGTCCGCCATCTCCTCGACGTACGGCGGCATGTCGTGGTCGTAGTCCATCCCGCCAGGACCGGACTGCTCGCCGTCCTTCGTGACCGCGCGCCAGCCGTTGCCCGCGTACACCTCCGCGAACCCGTCGGGCCCTTGCGCGCCGATGCGAACTTTCCGCCACCAATAGGGCACCTCCGGCACATCCGGCGCGCCGGCGCCGCAGTCGTAAATGCCACGCACGCCGTTCCTGAAGTGCACCACGCCGGCGACATAGTCGGGCGACGTGTGTCCGTCGGCGAGCTTGCCGCGTCCCGCGGCCTGGCCCATTGCCCACTCCGCGGGCTCGTAGTCGTTGAACCAGGATGTGTAGTCCACGAGATGGCTGAGCATGTGCGCCGCCCATCCAGTGGACGTGCCGTACACGGTCCGGACCTGACCGATCGCGCCGCTGGCGATGATCTCCTTCACCTTCTTGTAGTGCTCGCCGTAGCGGTGCTGGTGGCTGACGACCGCCTTGACACCCGCGGCACCGAGCGCCTGCTTGATCGCGAGCCCTTCCGAGCTCGTCAAAGCCACCGGCTTCTCGAACGCGATGAGCTTCGCTCCGCTGCGGATGCCAATCTCTATCATCGGAAGCCGCACGCCGGGCGGGGTGCAGAAGCAGAAGACGTCGGGTCTCACCTCACCGGCGAGCGCGGACGGATCCGTGCTCGTCTTCACCTGCCCCAAGCTTGGCGGCCGCGGCGGCCAGGCGCTGCGGATCCCGGCTGCAGATGCCGGCCAGCTCGAATCGCGGATTGGCAGCGAACGCCGAGGCATGGTGCACACCGCGCTTGCCCATGCCTGCGACGATGACGCGGTAGGCCATTACTTCGCCGCCCTATCCCATTCGAGGACTTTGCCGATGACGTAGTCGACTTCCGCTTCGGTCAGTTCCGGGTACATCGGCAGACTGACGCACGAGGCGGCGTTGCGCTCGGCATTCGGCACCGCACCGGCCAGGCGTGCGCCTTTGCCCCACGGGTAGCCCTCCTGCTTGTGGATCGCGATCGAGTAGTGCGTCTTGGCGTCGACGCCGTTGGCGACGAGAAAGTCGAGCAGCCCGTCGCGGCGTGCAGGATCCTTCGTCTCGACCACGTAGAGGTGGAAGACGTGGCGGTAGCCGGGACGAACGTAGGGCAGATCGAAATGCGTCGCCCCTGACAGTCCGGCCGTGTAGCGCGCCGCCCACTTGATGCGCTGATCGTTCCAGCTGTGGATGTGCTTCAGCTTGGCGCTGAGCACGCCGGCGTGGAGATCGTCGAGACGGCTGTTGAAGCCGTAGCTGTGGACGTTGCGCTTGGTCGACCCGTGGTTGCGCAGCTTCCGCACCTTCGCGTCGATGTCGGGGTCGTTCGTGATCAGCGCACCGCCATCGCCGAAGGTCCCGAGGTTCTTCTGAATGATGAAGCTCGTCGCCGTCGCGTCGCTCAACTCGCCGACCGTGAAGCCGGCGCCGGCCGCATCGATCGCCTGAGCGTTGTCCTCGATGATGCGGAGCTTGTGCCGATCGGCGATGGCTTTGATCGCCGGCATGTCGGCGCACTGGCCGTACAGGTGCACCGGAATGATCGCCTTCGTCTTCGGCGTAATCGCCGCTTCGATCTTCGACGGGTCGATGCACTTGGTCTGCGGATCGCAGTCGACGAATACCGCTGTGGCGCCGGCGATCCAGATGGCCTCGGCCGTGGCGAAGAACGTATTCGGATGCGTGATGACCTCGTCGCCCGGCCCGATGCCCATCGCCATCAGCGCCAGCCAGATCGCGTCGGTACCGTTTCCGGTGCCGACCGCGTGTGTCATCCCGTGAAACGCGGCCAGCTCCTGCTCGAACTGCTTGAGCATGGGCCCCTGCACGTACTCGCCGCTCTCGAGCACGCGCTTCAGGTTCGCGTCGATCTCCGACTGAATGTTCCTGTACTGCCGGACGTGTCCGTAAAAGCTGACTTGCATCATCACCTGCATGGTCTACGCCCTTCTCCTGTGCGCACAATTCCGGGCAGTTTACATCCGCAGGCCGGTGAACGCCACGCGTGCTGCGTCGGGCCACTCACCGAGGATGGCAGCGCCCTGACGTCCCGCGCGCTCTCCTTGACATCCTAGGAGAGCCGGTGCATTCTCCTGGTATGCCTAGGAGAGCCGCGTGAGCGACACGACCGAGCTGCTGCAGGGTACCCTCGACCTCCTCATCCTCAAGGCCGTCTCGCTGGGGCCGCTCCACGGCTACGGCGTCCTGCTCCGCATCAATCAGATCTCGCAGGAGCGCCTGCAGATTCAGCAGGGCTCGCTCTATCCCGCGCTGTATCGCCTCGAGCATCAGGGGCTCATCACCTCGGAGTGGGGCGAGTCGGAGAACAAGCGGAAGGCCAAGTTTTACCGCCTCACCACGGCCGGCCGGCGGCGCCTCAAGGAAGAAACGGCGTACTGGCGGCGGTTCTCCGAGGCGATGGGGTTCGCGCTCGAAGCGGTGCCGGAGGATCTATGAGTCTCATCGCACGGGTCAGGTCGTGGCTTCGCGTCAGCAGCCGGCGCGCGGACTTCGAGCGCGAGATGCAGGACGAGATGCGGACCCACCTCGAGCTCTATCAAGCCGATCTGCGACGGCGCGGCGTGCCGGAGGATGAAGCCCGCCGGCGCGCGCTCGCCGAGTTCGGCAGCGTGGCGGCACGCAAGGAGGAATGCCGCGACGCGGTCGGCCTGCGGCTGCTCGGCGAGCTGCGCGGCGACGTCAGCTACGCGTGTCGGCTCCTGCGCCGGTCGCCGGCATTCACACTGGTCGCCCTGTTGTCGCTCGGACTCGGGATCGGCGCCAACACGGCAATCTTCACGCTCGTCGACACGGTGCTGCTCAAGACGCTGCCGGTCGACGATCCGCAGCGCTTGTTCTTCGTCGACAACTCCGGCGGGAAGTCTGGCGGCAGCAGCGGTCCTCCCTATCCGTGCTTCGAGGTGCTCCGCGATCACAACCGCTTCCTCTCGGGTATCGCGGCGTTCAACGCGCGGATGTTCAAGGTGTCGATCGACGGCGTGCCGGAGCGGGTGCGCGGCCAGTACGCCTCCGGCTCCTACTTCGACGTGCTCGGCGTTCGCGCGGCCCACGGCCGACTGCTCACGCCCGCGGATGATTCCGAGCCGGGCCGCGGCGGCCCGGGCGGCGCCGTCGCCGTGATCAGCGACGGCTTCTGGACGCGACGCTTCGGACGGGATCCGGCGGTACTCGGCAAGAGCGTCCAGGTCGGCACGCAGTGGGTGACGATCGTCGGCGTCACGCCACCTGGATTCCTCGGGCTTCATGCCGGTGCGCCGCTCGACATCACGATTCCCATCATGCTCGTCGAGCAGGGTCTGCAATCGAAGCAGAGCTGGTGGCTGAGCGTCATCGGGCGCCTCCCGCCCGGCGCGAACGTCGAGGCGGCGCGAGCGGACCTCGAGGCGCTGTGGGACGCCTACTTGACGGACGTCGGGATGCCTCGCGACAAGCGCGGCGGCTACTTCAGCGGCATCGCGCTCGTGCCGGCGGCCAAAGGCGCGAACAATCTGCGCAGCACCTACGCCGAGCCGCTGCTGATCGTCATGGCCATCGTCGGCATCGTGCTGCTCATCGGCTGCGCCAACGTGGCCAACCTGCTGCTCGCCCGCGCCACGGCGAGGCAGAACGAGATGGCGGTGCGGCTCGCGATTGGCGCGAGCCGCGGCAGGCTGGTCCGTCAACTGCTGACCGAAGGCGTCGTGCTGGTGGCGCTGGGAGCCGGAGCCGGACTGCTGTTCGCGCGCTGGGGCGCGTCGTTCCTGGTTGCGGTTCTCTCCGGCCCGGCTCAACGAGTGGTGCTGGAGCCGCAGTTTCGACCTGCGCGTCCTCGGCTTTACCGCAGGCGTCTCGATCGCGACCGCGCTGCTCTTCAGCCTCGCGCCGGCGCTGCGCGCGACGCGGGTCGATGCCGCGAAACCCGGCGCTGCCGGTCGAACGACCACACACAGCCGCCTCGGTCGGGCGCTGGTCGTCGTGCAAGTCACGTTGTCGGTCGTCCTGCTCTGCGGCGCCGCGCTCTTTCTGCGGACGCTTCACAACCTGAACTCAGTGCCTTCGGGCTTCGATCGCGACGGCGTCTTGACGATGCAGGTCGAGGCCACCGTGCCAGGGCGGACCGTGAAGCCGAAGACCCCGGCGGAGTATCGCGCGGACCATGCGCGGCTCGGCGCGATCTGGACCGGCTTCATCGAGCGGGTGCGCGAGGTGCCGGGTGTGTCGTTCGCCTCGGTTGCGGCCATGAACCCGCTCAGCGGCTGGTACCGTGGAGTGTCGATGGCGATCCACGATCCGGTCAAGGGACCCGAGAAGGGTCGCGGGATCAGCATCAACCAGGTGACCGACGGCTATTTCGAAACCACGGGCATCCGCCTGCTGGCCGGACGATTGTTCACACCGCGCGATCGGGCGGGTTCGCTGCGTGTCGCCATCCTCAACGAGACCGCCACCCGGTCATCCTTCGGTTCAGAGAGTCCGCTTGGCCGCAAGGTCAGTTTCCCGGGCCAGTACGTCCAGGACGAGTTCGAGATCGTCGGCGTCGTCGCCGACTCGCGCTACCGGGATCTGCGAACGCCGGACGAACGCATGGCCTACCTGCCGCTGGAGCAGGCGATCGATCCGATCACCGACGCCGTCGTCGCGGTGCGAGCGCCCGGCGATGTCACGCGGCTCGCACCATCGCTCCGCGCCATCGTCACCGAGACCGTGCCGGGCGGGTTCGTGACCGGAGTCACGACGATGGAGCAGATCGTGGAGATGTCGCTGGTGCGCGAGCGGATGCTCGCCCTCCTCGCCACGTTCTTTGCCGCGCTCGCGCTGATCCTGGCGTGCATCGGCCTCTACGGCGTGATGGCGTACCGCGTCGCCCGGCGCACCCGGGAGATCGGCATCCGCATCGCCATCGGCGCCAGGCAGCAGAGCGTGGTGTGGATGATGGTGCGCGAAACGCTGCTGCTGGTGGGCATCGGCGCGGCGCTCGGCACTGCGGCGTCGCTTGCCGCGAACCGCTATGTCGCCGGCCAGCTGTTCGGCGTGACCCCTCGCGATCCGGTCGCGATCGTCGTTGCGCTGTTCCTGCTGGGGATCGTCACGATCGTGGCTGGTTACGTGCCCGCACGCCATGCGAGCCGCATCGATCCGGTGAGGGCGCTACGCGCGGAGTGAAGGAGTGGGTCGCGTCCGGAGGCAGTCAGAGATCGATCTTCAGGCCAAAGTTGAAGCTCGCTTCTGAATAGTGGGCAAACTGGCCGAGAGTGACGCGACCGTCGTACCACTGCCCAAACAGGCGGTAGGCGTGGCCGGAGGATCTGGTCACAAGGCCTCCTTCCAGCGCGTAATCAAGACGCCAGCCGCGCTCCTCGAGCGCTGAGAGATCGGCGGCACCATACCAAGCCATTCTCCCGCCGAACACGGTCGGTCGCGCTTCGTATTCGACGCCTGACTGCCAGCGCCAGCGGTCCTGGCCGTCGCTTCGCAGGCGGTAAGCCAGTCCCACTTCACCATACGCTCGCCAGCGCGGCTTCAAGCGCCAGGCCACGCCCACCGCCAATTCCTCGCGCGTGTAGTTGATTCTGGGAGTCTCCGTTCGCTCTTCGTACTCGTCGCCGAGGTGCGCTGAGAGGTGCAGCAGAGCCACCTTGAACGCGAGCGGCGAGGTCGACGTCGCAGTCGTCACCGTCAACCCGTAGTTCCCGTCCCAGCCAAGCGCGTCATTCCTGAACTGCGCATCGAAGATCGCATCCAGGCCGGCCTCGATACTCACCTGCCAGAAGCGGCCGCCTGGAGCCCGGCTGCCGATGCGCAACATGCCAAAGCGGCCTCCCGCCGCGAGCGAGGTCCGCGGCGAACTCGCTTCGGGCACACGAGTGCGTGCATGGAAGTGCTCGCTGATGGCGTTTGTTGGCCGATGGGGATCCGCGACGTAAACCGGATAGATGTCGCCTGCAGGAAACAGTTGAATGGTTCGCGTTGGGCCGGCGGTCCAGGCTGGAGGCTCTTGCGCGTCCGGTGGCTCCCCAGGCGTCTGTCCCAACCCGGTCCCACTTGTGATGGTCACAATCGCAGCGACGAGCAATACGGTGCGCACGCCATCAGCCCGGCGGATCAATGCCTGCATGGACAATCCAACTGACGCCGCTGGTGTAAAGATACTCTGTCTGACAGTGGCGATCTCTCTCGTGGCCGGCTCGCGACTAGCTTTCGTATGCAAAGTGCTTTAGTATTGTCTGGTTGAGTCGCCAGAGTCGCTGGCAGGTCGGAGTGGCGGTCGCGCTCGCCTTCGCCGCCATCATCGTGGTCGGCGGTGGAGCCGCCTACTTCTTCCTCACCATCAACCCCGTTCACACCGATCCGGCGGCAGTACCGTCGACAGTCGCGGCTGCGCCCGCCGCGCGCCATTCGGGCGCCGTCGAGAAGGCCAGAAGCCTCGCGCGCGCGCTGCTCGTGCAGGAGAACCTGCCGGGCCTCTCGGTGGCGGTCGCCATTGACGGCGAGATCGTGTGGGCCGAGGGCCTCGGCTTCGCCAACGTCGAGCGCCGCACGCCGGTGACGCCGCGCACCCGGTTTCGTACCGGCAGCGCCTCGAAAACGCTGACGGCGGCGGCCGTGGCCCTGCTTCACGACCGCGGCCGCATCGAGCTGGATGCCCCGGTCCAGACCTACGTTCCCTCGTATCCGCAGAAGCCCTGGGCGATCACCACGCGCCAGTTGCTGGGCGATGTCGCGGGCGTTCACCGCATCCGCGGCGACAGCAACGACAACCTGGCCTACGGCCACTGCACGAGCCTCGACGAGGCCTTGAAGGCGTTCGCCGGCGAACCGCTCTCGTTCGAGCCGGGCACGAAGTACCAGTTCTCCACCTACGGCTGGGTCCTCCTCAGCGCGGTGGTCGAGGACGCGTCGGGCGATCCGTTTGCCACGTTCATGCGCCGCGACGTCTTCAAGCCGCTCGGCATGGATCGCACCGCGCTCGAGGGGGCTGATGACGACGCGGATACCGTCTCGTTCTACTTTCCGCGGACGGCCATGCGCTCCAGCCTGGGCCTGCAGACCGGGCCCGGGGCGGACTACTCGTGTTTTGCGGGCGCGGGCGCGTTTCTCTCGACGCCGTCGGATCTGGCGCGTCTCGGGTCAGCGATGCTGAAGCCCGGACTCCTGACGGCTGACACCATCAGGCTGTTCCAGACGCCACTCCAGCTCGACTCCGGCGCCTCCACCGGATTTGCGCTGGGCTGGAAGGTCGACACCATCCAGCTGGCCGGTGCCGCAGGCGCGGCTGCTGCGTCATCGAGCCACGCCTACCGGCGGCACCGTCTCGCTCTCGTTGTTTCCGGATCGCAACCTGGTGATTGCGGTCACGACCAACGTCTCCCATGCCATGGTCGTGGACCCCTTTGCGCTGCAAGTCGCGGAGGCGTTCGTCCGGTAATGGACGCGCGCTGCCGTGCAGGCCACCTGTTGGCGTCCCTAGTACGAGAAAGCCACAGCGATGCGAGCGCCACGCCCGGGCAAGGGGCCCAGGTGGATTCTGACTGACCCCATGGGGGCGGCATTGAATCGAATGTGTGGCTTTGAGTGTGCGCGGTCGATCGCCCAGCCGGCCAGCGCGCCGACCCCGCTGAAGATCCCGCCGATCGCCAGGTAGGCGGGAGCCCACTCATCGATTTCGTTGTAGTCGACGGCCGCGGCGTAGACGAACATCCCAAGGGCGACTCCCCCGCCGACGCCTGCCCCGATGAGGGCGCCGTTCCGTGACGAGTCGCGACGGCCGCTCGAGCGACTTCAGGTCGGTCAACGGGATCGTGACGACCAGCCGTTCGCCCGTCGTCGCCACCGCCTCGGTGCGAATGTCCAAATCAGTGTCCCCGAGCCGGAGCAACCGCCCCGTTGTCGGGTCTCCGGTGCTCCGGACGATCGTGACCACATCGCCGGCCGCCACTTCCCGACGCACGTCGTCCAAGGTGGACAGCGGCACTTGAGCCACGGCGGTCGCCGCGCCGGCGGAATTGATCGCGACAGCGGCAATGGCCCCCAGGAGCCAGTGTGATGGTGATGCGAGACGCATGTTCGCCTCCATGGCGAGCCCGTTCCGACGCGCCCTGTTGAACGCTCGCCGTCTAACGAACAGCAGGACGCACAGCATATCTCCGGCCGACCTGGCGGGGCGTGGGAAGCTGGCAGTTGCTCTTTCTGAGGCGGCCGTGGCAGATTGAGGCGCGATCCGAACGAAAGAGAACCAGATGTGCTGAGTCTGGGCCGGATTGCGTGAGGAGCGATGAAGATCGGTGTCGGCATTCTTGGCGTGGCGCTCGTCGCCACGCTCGGCGATTACACCTGGTACACGCTGAACGTTCGGCACGGCATCATGACCGGGGTCATCCACGGCGCGGTGCTCCTGACCGCTGTCGGGGCCGTGCTGGGGCTTGATGCGGGTCGAGTCCTGTAAAGGGGCTGCCGATCGGCGCGCTGTCGGGTGTCGGCGGCGCGCTCATTTACTACCTGCTCGTCGCCCTCGTCGATCGCCGGACATATGGAGCGGCGATTCCGGCGTCCTGGGTCGCGATGTGGCTGCTGGTCGCCTTGCTCGACGGCCGCTGGCTGCGCGCACCTCAGCGGAGGCCGTGGGGTGAGATTGCGGTGCGCGGAGTGCTCGCCGCCGTACTGAGCGGGCTCGCCTTCTTCCTGGTGATGAACACGCTCTGGGGCCGGCCGCCCGCGACCGGCAGGAACTATCTCGTCCAGTTCGCCGCATGGGTGGTCGCCTGGGCGCCGGGTCTGCTGGCGCTGACGTTGGGTCGATCGTCTCGCGCGGACCGTCGCGTCTGACCGTCGCAGCTCAGCGCGCTGTGAGTCTCATCGAAGCTGACGTACCCGGATTCTCAATGACAACGCCCGCGAGGCGAACGCCGCGCCATCCGCGACCTTCGGCAACTGGACGGACACGACTTCGTTCGGCGTGATTCTGATCGTCGCCGTGGTCTCTCGAGGGAAGGGCCGGCCGGGGGGCTGGTTCGGATCGTGGATCCGGCTGCGCGTCATGATCTTCACGTCGCTCGTGCGATCGGCCGGAGCTGCCGTGACTTCGCCGAAGATGTCGAGCGCCATCGCTCCCTCGGTGGTCGAGTCGAAGTAGAAGGGAATCGGCCGGTGATACAGACCACGCAGCGACAGCGGCTGGCTTCGCTCGGTGCCGTCTTTGAGCCTCTCGACAAGCCAGAGATCCAGCGCAAGGAGCCGGCGATCGTAGTCCGGATCGGGGTACCGGACCACGGTCACCCGCAGCGACGCGCCGATCGTTCGAGGTTCGCTCGGACAGGGGCGATGCAAGGAGTCGAGAGGGATCGATTCTCCCGGGCGGAGCGTCAGCTCCCTGTCGCTTCGTGACTGCGTCGAGGCCTTGCCTTCGTCTCGCGTGCGTGCCCACGCCAGGCGAAACGTCACCGCGTCATCAACCACGCGAACGGGTGTGATCTCGACGGCCCATCCGAGGTCGGCGGCTGGCTCCACAACGCGGGACACAAACCAGACACAGCCATCGGGCAACACCGAGAAGCCGTGCCGCACCGTCTTTCCTGGCTCGTTGGGATTGGCGCCGCCGGCGACGCGCAACTCCTCGCCGCCCGGCGAGGAGATCGACGCGCCTTGCACAAGGATCTCGAGCCGCTCGACGCCATCCGTCTGCGCGCGCGCCGCCGCGGCGAAGACGAGCGTGAGGACGATCGAGCTGACGACTGCCTTCATTTGACACCGCCCAGTTCCTGCCAGACCGGTTCGGATTGCACGACGCGCGTCGCCGCGGGAGGGGCCGGCGAATCGCCCGTCGACTGCCGCTGGCCAAGCTGATACCCGCCCAGGAGCGCGACCACCACGGCCGCGGCCGCTACCAGATACATCGGTCTCTTCGGTCGCTGTGCCGGCGTGGGCGTGACGACGCTGGCTGACTCCTCCGACTCCGCCACGTGCCGCAGCAGGACGAAGTCAATCAGCAGCTCTCGCCCCGCCGGGTCGGCCAGCGCATCAGCCAACGCCTGCGGCTCGAACGGCTCGTCGTCGAGAAACGCGGAAATTACTTCGTGGTTGGTGTTCATCGTGTCACTCGTCGCGGTCTACCGATCCGTTGAATCTGACGTGTGCGCAGGGGGCTGAGCGACGCCGCGAGGACCTCGCGCAGTTGCAGTCGCGCGCGATGGATTCGATTGCGAACGGCATCCGGGGTCAACTCGCACGCATTCGCGATCTCGTCATAGCTCAGCCCGCTCATCTCGCGCATCAGGAACACGTCGCGGTCCAGTTCCGGCAGCGTCGAGAGCGCCTGGTTGAGCGCCGTGCTGGTTTCCTGCGACGCGCCCCTCGCCTGCTCCAATGTTGCAAGCGCCTCTTCCGGCCGGCGGTTTCGCTGCCGGTGATGGTCCAGCATGACGTTCCGCGCGATCCGGAACAGCCATCCCGCCAGCTGATTCTCGGACGCCACAGGGATGGCCACCCGGCTGACCCGCAGAAACACCTCCTGCGTCAAATCCCTGGCGAGTTCGGCTTCGCCGCAGGCACGGCCGAGATACCGGCGGAGCCGGTCCTGATAGAGGGCGAAGAGCGTCTCAGCGTCGGTCATGGCCGTCACGGTCAGCTACTCTCAGGAACGCGTGGCAGGCCGAATCCTCTTAAAGTTTCTCGCCGAAGAGATAGTTGGAGCCGATCGTGGGGAGCGTCAGGGGCACAGTCCAGGAGCTTAACGGATGACGAGGCGAGTGGAGCCGCGACAAAACGCTGTGGGTGGCCACGTCCGTCGACGCTAAGTGATAGCGGGAACTTGATCTCGGTTCGAAGTCATCCTCCTCCGGCCAACGCAGACCATCCGTGTGCTGCCACACTCATCGAGAGTGGCGATGCACTTCTTCGTCGAACTGCGAAACAGTGATGCCGCGCACACGGGTGTACACCTCATGGTCCGCGAGCGTTAGCGGTATGTACTCGCCCTTGATTGACTGTAAAGGCGCTAGGTGCCCCCGACAACGCGAACTTGTCGGTCCCTCGTGGAGATAACAGCAGAATCAATTCCTCTCCGACTTTAAATTGACGGATGTCGTGGTCCTCCTGGGTCACCTTCACTCCTTCTAACACCATCTCTCCTCCCCATCGCGTGACGGTGATAGATGGTATTAGTCCCGGACGAGACTTGACCTGAGAGCTCTGGACAGGTTTCATCACACGCAAGGGACGTATGACGTAATCCGTATCGGAGACTCTGCCCGTGCACGTCAGCCCGCAGCGAATCACCGCGCAGCAAGTAGTTCTTTTCCGTTGACCTTCGTTTTCCCCGTTGCTCCGATTATTAGATCCGGTCTCTCCGTACCGTCCGATGCCTCTCCGGCGCGAATCAGGTACTCCGAGACACCCTCGCTGGTCACGCGAATCCCGGACACGATCAGGGGCTTGCGCGCGTGAGCCAGTAGAGTGCCGGCGCCTGGCGTGGGCTACCGCAAGGACGGGGACGTTTGCTCGTGCTTTTCGAACGCGATGACGTATGGGAATCGGTGGATGGTCGCGGCACGCGCTTCAGGATGCAGTTCGAGACGCTCGCCGCTGCTCGAGCTCCTTCAGGATCTCGGTTCGTGCGGTGGACCAGCTGGTCGGCTGAGCGCGCCCTACAGCGACCTCGCGTGAACGCCGTTTCCAGCTCTGTCGCCCATGCAGCGGCGACTTCGTCGTCCGCCTCGGCAAGCAGCACGTCCGTCGACATAGGGTCAGTGTAGCATCGCCCCTCGCCCACGCTCGGGCGCCTGAGGAGTGTCGAACGGCGCGAGCGAGTGTGTTGAGGGGTCTGGGGACTGGTTCTAATGGTTATGGCGGCAACGAATGCCACGGGCAGCGGGCCCGTGGCATCGCCGCTCCGCGGCTCAGCCCCGCGGATCGTCGTGAGGGGATTGCTCTGACGATTTCAGGCCTACTGCCTGCTGCACTTGTGACACGGCATTGGTCGCCGCATTCTCGACCGCTTGGACCTTGTCTTTGACCACCTGCTGGACGCCCTCGACCAGATTGTCGCGGGTCTGGCCCATGACCCGGTTTTCGCTCTCGGTGGCAGGCACCGACGCAGCGACGAGCGCGCCGAACACAGCAGCCGCGGCTCCGATCAGGAAGGGGTTCTCGTCCCACGTCCGGCGCAGCGTGCTCTGCGCCCGCCGCGCGGTCTGACGCGTCCGCTGTACGAGATCGCGGCTCTCCTCTCGCATGGCACCTCGCGGCCGTGCAGGCTCGTAAGCCATCTGGTCACCCGGCAACTCGCGATCGCGTTCGAACTCGTAGCCGGACCGGACGCGCCAGTCTCGCCGGCCATCCCAGTCGCGCGAACGGGTGTCCTGCGTCTCACGCCCGAACGCGAGCCATGCGAGTCCGGCCAGACCTATACCGATCATCGCGGTCGGCATCGGGTTGGCGCGCACGTACTGAACGGTCTCAGTGTCGGCGATGTCACGGAAACGCTCGCGAGCCGCATCCTTCACGCTGTCGACGGCATTCGACGCCAGCGTCGACGGTTGCAGCCGATCCTGGATGGCATTGACCGTCTCGGAGAGATCCTCGCGGGTCTGCTCGATCTCCGCCCGAATCTCGCGCGTGCGCGAATGTCGCGCGGCCGTCGGCGTCGAGGCTTTGGACGCTGTCACGCGTGGCCGTGACGGGGCACGGTCCGTATCCGCAAAGGACCCCACGCGATCCCGCTCGTCGCGGGACTCGAGGCCGGTGATGTCTTCATCGAGCCGCGTACCGATGCGTTCGCGCTCTACGCGGGTGTTCTGGTCTGCCATGTGGCGGTCTCCTTCAGGGTTTCAATGGTCTGCGTGGGCGCGAGATTTGCGCGGCTCAGGTTCGCGCGTCCCTTGCTGACCAGGGCGTAACCGATGCCCATGGTCGCGAGCGCGACGATCAGCGCGCTCAACCAGGGCGTCACGCCCAGTTGCGCGAGGCCGATGACGAACGCGGCCAGCAGGACGAGCAGGCCCGCGTGGGCCAGCGCTCCCCCCGCCGCGATGGTACCGACATGTGCCGCCGCCGTCCTGGCCTTGGCGGTCATCTCGGTGGTGGCCAGTTCGACTTCCTTCCGAACGAGCACGCCGGTTTCACGCGAGAGCTCCGCGAAGAGCTCGCCGAGCGAGCGCTCATCCTGGGAACGGGCCATCACAGGCCTCCCGGATGCCGCGCCGCCGCGGCGTAGTTGACCGCCTCGCCGGAGCGGAACCGCCGCTGGCCGTCGGGCGAGCTCTTGAGGAACCGCGCCGCGAGCACACCGGCGGCGAATGCGGCCCCTACGAAAAGTGCGGGCTGTCGCCGCGCGAAACCATTCACGTCGTCCATCAGCTCGGTCAGATCGCGCTCGCGGACGCGTGCCGAAAACTGCTCGAGCTGATCCGCGGCCTTTCCGGCATAGTCGGCGATCGTTCCCTGGTTGTTGTCGCGTAGCGGCTCGCTGCTCTGCCGGAGCGCGGCCGCGACACTCCCGAGCGCCTCAGTCGCGCGCGTCTTTTGAGTGGTCAGCTGAGCCGCCGCCGTTTGTCTGACGCGATCAACCATTCCGGTGGAACGACCACCCTGATTGGCGTCCTGATTCAAATGCTCCATGTGAGGGTCCCCTTTTGCTGTTCTTCCCGGTTCGCCGCTGTCATTGGAACATTCGTGCCATGACTCGCCGTTACGCGGGCCGGGACGATTCCTCTGTCGGGTCGTCCACCGAAACGAGGTCATTCACATCGCGGTCGTTTCCGCTACATCGGCAGACGGGTTCGCCGCCTCTCCACGTGGAGTCACCGGGCGAACGGCCGGAGCGCTTCGGCGATCAACGCACCAGCTTTTTGAGCATGGTCTGAATCTGATCGAGCTGTACTTGAATCTGGGCCATGCGGCTCAACTGCAGCGACATTTCCTTCCTGATCTCGACAAACTGATCCTCCACCATTGCCAGGATGTCGGCGCGGCTGACCTCAGGACCTGTGGGGCCGGTTGGCCCTGTGTCACCGCGCTCCCCCCGCGGGCCGGCAGGACCGCGCGTCGCCTTTCGCATACGTTTAACCACACCTATTTCTCCTTCGACACTTGGAGGGACAGGCAGCAAGACACTGCCGCGCGTCGAGGCGATTGCGGGTCCTCGGTGACGTTCCGCACGCTCCGCTGATCGGCCTCGTCTCTTCCCTTCTCGCTTAACACCGACCCATCGCGGAAAAGGTCCGTGCTACCAAGGCGCGCCGGCGCTCTTCGATGGCCTCCCATTGGCGAATGGCCTTCGCTTCCAGTTCCGCGAAGTTCATGCCGTCAACACTCGACGGGACGGTGCGGAGGTTCTGCAGTGCTCGCCACATGCAGCGCTTGCCCTGGACCCCGATGGCCAGGGCTTCGAGCGTTCGCAACAGTGACAGATCGCCTGGCTCACCGCCGGCCGGCACGCTCAGCACGGCACCCGACGCGAACCCTACAGCCCGTTTGATCGATCGTCCCGACGCGCCCAGGTGCGTCAGCAGTGTGCGAACGACGGAGTGGTCCTCTTCGAACTCTCGAGACAGTCGCCGGAACAGCGTCCCATCCTCGGTGCCCCGATTCGTCGAGCCGAGCCGATGCACGACCCGAATGGCCACATCAGCGCCACTGAGATGGTCGCGGAGATAGGCGATCAGAGCCCGCCGCTGTCGTGTCGACGCGGACCGCTGGGTCGGCCGTGTCAGGTATGCCGTCAGACCGGCCGTGGCGGTGATGGCACCAAACACTGCGAGTGTCGCCAGTGATAAGTCGCGCGGTTTCAACCGATCAGAATCGTGGTCCATCATGCGGCTCCCTCAGCGACGGCTTCCGAACGAATCGACAGGCCGCGGCAGTTGTCGCAGGTGCCACATTCCGACCACTCCACGGTCTCGCCGAGCGCCTCCAGCAGCAGATGCGTGCGACACAGCGCTGTCTGGGCGTACACGACCATCTGTTCCAGCTTGGTCTGATCTCGCTGCCGGCGTTCTTCGTATGCGGTCACCAGCGGTTCAATGGACGCGGTCAACAATTGTGGTCGCGCCTCGTACCTGGCCCCGCGCCGTTCACGCACCAGGCCATCCTGTTTCAGCCCAGCCAACATCACGCGAACCTTGCTCGCGGAAAGGGACGGTACGGCGGTCCGGATCTCGTCGACGCTCAGTGCGCCGCCCGCCGGTGCGGCACGCAGGCCTTCGATCAGAGTCATGAAGTCGTCGTGGGTCGGATAGCGCCCGGCCATGAAGAACCGCTGCAGGCCGCGGTCGCGGCGCTGGAACAGCAGGATGCAATCGGCGGGCTCACCGTCCCGGCCGGCCCTGCCCGACTCCTGGTAGTAAACGTCGAGTGATGCCGGGAGGTCGTAGTGGACGACCGTTCGAATGTCGGGCTTGTCGATGCCCATGCCAAATGCATTGGTGGCAATGATGATCGGCACGGCGCCGGTCATGAAGGCGTCCTGGGCCTCGGCTCGGTCGTGTGCGCGCTGACGGCCATGGTAGGACGTCGCCGGGATGCCTTCCCCGCGGAACAGCGCCAGCAGTGCGTCGACGTGGCGCACCGTGGCGGCGTAGACGATGGTCGATCCCGTCGCGCCGCGCACGATGTCGATGAGATGGCGTTGTTTGTCGGCGTCGCTGGATACCGGGCGGACGTGGTACGAGAGGTTTGGACGATGGGCTCCGGTATTGATCACGCGGAGTGGACCGACAGCCAGTTGCCGTTCGATGTCGGCAATCACATCGGGCGTGGCGGTTGCCGTGAGCGCCAGGATCGTCGGCGATCCGAATGCGCGCAGTCCCGAGAGTGCGTCGAGATAGGCCGGTCGAAAATCATGTCCCCATTGACTGATGCAGTGGGCCTCATCGATGACGATGAGATCGACCGCATCCCCAGTGAGCAACTGCCGCAGGTTCGTGGCCGCCAGTTGCTCCGGGGTGGTGAACACGAACTCGACGGTCCGCCGCCCGATCCTGGCGCGTGCGCGTCGAATGTCTTCCGTGGGAATGGCGCTATTGACTTGTACGGCCTCCAGGCCGAGTTCCGACAGTTTCTCGAACTGATCGCGCATCAACGCGATCAACGGCGACACAACCACCGTCATGCCCGGCATCAGCACCGCGGGCACCTGGTAGCACAGCGACTTGCCTGCGCCGGTGGGCATGATGGCCAGCGTATGGCGTCTGGCCAGGACCGCGTCGATCACCGCCTGCTGTCCCGGACGCAGCTCCGCGAGGCCGAACACTTGACGCATGACCTTTGAGACACGGGTGGCGTGTCGTCGCGCGGTCATCGGCGCCTCGAAGTCGTTGGCGCGCGTCTTCCCACGGCGAGATGGCATCGCTCTCTGTTCTTCCAGCCGCTGACAACATTGCCGTTCATCACACGCGCCGCGGATCGGTGTGATGATGCGTCGCCTCGCCAGGCTTCATGACGACCTTGATGCACGAGTCGTGCTTGTCGCGAAACGTGCGATACATGGCCGGCGCATCTTCCAGACCAATCCGGTGCGTGATGATGAAGGACGGGTCGATCTCGCCGCGTTCGATGCGCTCGAGCAAGATGGGCATGTACTTATGCATGTGCGTCTGGCCCATCTTGAGGGTCAGTCCCTTGGCGAACGCTGCACCCAGCGGGAACTTGTCCAGCCATCCCCCGTAGACGCCGGGAATCGAGACCGTCCCGCCCTTGCGGCAGGCGCTGATCGCCTGCCGAAGCGCATGCGGTCGATCGGTCGCCAGAAACATCGAGGTCTTCGCGCGGTCGTACCACGCGTCGAGCGTCGTGCCATGTGCCTCGAGGCCGACCGCATCGATGCACGCGTCCGGACCCTGGCCGCCGGTCATATGCGAGCGCTCGAGCACGTCGACATCCTATAGTTCAGCGTCTCGGCTCCGCCCTGCGAGGCTGCGAGCTCGAGCCGTTCGGCGAAGCGGTCGATCGCGATCACGCGCTCGGCGCCGAGGAGATAGGCGCTCTTGATCGCGAACTGGCCGACCGGGCCACAGCCCCAGACTGCCACGGTGTCGCCCGGTTTGATCTGGCAGTTCTCGGCCGCCATGTAGCCGGTCGGGAAGATGTCCGACAGAAAAAGGACCTGCTCGTCGGTGAGCGTCTCAGGAACCTTCAGCGGACCGACATCGGCGAACGGGACCCTCGCGTATTCCGCCTGTCCTCCGGGGTAACCGCCGTACATGTGCGAATAGCCGAACAGGCCCGAGCCGGAATAGCCGTAGAGCTTTTCGGCCATCCACGCATTCGGATTCGAGTTGTCGCAGAGCGACCAAAGCTGCTCCTTGCAGAAATAGCACTGCCCGCACGCGATGGTGAACGGCACCACGACGCGATCGCCAACTCTGAGCCGCGTGTTCTCCTTGCCGACCTCGACCACTTCGCCCATGAACTCATGGCCGAGCACGTCGCCCTTCTGCATCGTCGGGATGTAGCCGTCGTAGATGTGCAAATCAGAACCGCAGATCGCGGTCGTCGTCACTTTGATGATCGCGTCGCGCGGATTGAGGATGACGGGGTCCGGAACCGTCTCCACCTGGATCTTCTCTCTACCTTCCCAGCACACGGCTCGCATCGCTGACTCCCTACGCGATTGCTGTTGCTCGAGAAATTCGCCGGCTTCGAGCAACTGCTTGAAGTGCCGGATCCTCCAGGGACTTGTCGGGAGAGCAGCATGTTGCGTACCGCGTGGGGGCGCAGCCGCGTCCTTCTCTGCGACGAGGCTTGTGCTCGACCTCGACATTGCCGCCGCCGACCGTCCTGTCCGCTGGCTTCACTTCGTGGCCGGGGTGTTTGTTGCAGTGCGAGGGGCCTCAGCCGGACTTCGACCATTTCGTAGCAGGATTGAGGAGTGTTGCTCATCCGTTGTGCCCGAACACGTTTCGCGACGGCAGCAAGATCGGCGACGAATCATCTGCCGCAGGCTATTAAGGCACCCCGGCATCTGAGCCCGTCGTGAGGCTCGCATCGAGACATATCGGGCGCCGAATGACTTTCGTACGGGCAGAGACTCGCCCAGACGCCCGTTCTTCTGAGAGAGCGCCCGGAGCCCCTCTTGCACTCGGCCGATAGCGATGGAGACGCGCGTCGCCAGGCTTCTGGCGCTGGGCGGCGAGTTCGGAGTACGCGGGTGGATGGCGGCGCTCGACGCGGCGTCAGACGCGGTGGTGTGGCCCGCCTTCCGTACCGGCCCGGACCGTAACGTGCTGATCGGGCCGAACCCCGAGCTCGATCAGCAGCTCGCCGGACTCCTGACGGGTGCCGGCCGGTGTCATCTTCATCGAGTTCGGCTTGGCGCTGTTCGCCGCGTGGCTTGGGGAAGCGGAGCGGCGCGTCCGGTTCGGTGCGACCGACTCCACGGCCCGGCGTCTGCTGCTCCTGGTGGTCGCGAGTTCACTCGCCGCCTGCTGTTGACGAGGATCAGTCATGCGCCCGCGGGGCTCGGGGAGCGTTCCCCCGAGCCCCGAAGACGTCAGAACGTCACCCGGGTGACGAGCTGAAGCGTGCGTGGCGGCGCGACGCCGTTGATCGTGCCGAATCCGTTCGGACGGACGAGCGCGCCGCTGGCGTCGTACGGGAGGTTGGTGATCGTCCGATCGGTCAGGCTGGTGAAGTTGACCTCGAGTTGACGCCGGTGAACTGCGTATGGTTCAGGGCGTTGAACATGTCGAGCCGCACCTCGAACTTGACGGTGCTTGGGCGACCGGGAAGATCTTCGAGAGCGACAGGTCGAGGTTGTTGATCGGCGGCGAGCGCACGAAGAACCGCGCCGATTCGTTGCCGTCGCTGCGCGGCTGCGGCGGTGCGAAGCACGACGTGTCGAGCTGGTTGTACGGATCGCCGCTACCAGCCGCGGCCCGGATCGCAGGTCAGGACGATGCGCGCGTTCGGGTTGCCGTCGGTGCCGGTCAGGTTCTGGGCGCCGATGCCCGGAATCTGGAAGCCGACGCCGTACGGCCTCCCGCTCGTCCAGCGGTAGACGCCGGAAATCTGCCACTCGTTCACCAGCAGGCCGAGCACCTTGCCGCTGGCGACTTCGCGGCGTCTGATAGATGAAGTTGATCACGAAGTTGTGCGGGCGGTCGTAGTCGAGTAGCGAGTAGTCGAGGCGCCTCGTCTCCTCCTCGCTCAGGTTCGGCACGCCGGCGGCGAAGTCGTTGCTGTTGATGCCGAGCGCCTTGCTCCAGACGTAGAAGCACGAGAACATGAACCCGCTGTCGAACCGGCGGGTCACGACGTCTGCAGCGCGTGATAGTTCGAGTAGCCGCTGTAGTCCCACATGCGGATGTTGCCGTAGCCCGGGTAGGGACGCAGCAAGTCGTTCGGCAGCGCTGTCGACCCCGGCGTCGTCGCTGGGCGACGCGCGTCGGATCCTGGTTCTGCGGCCGCGAACGTCGCCCCGAACGGCAAGGCGTTGATCTGCACCTGCCGCAGCAGGTCGGTCGACGTCGAACCGACGTACGCGAGGTCGAGGATGACTTGTCTCCACAGCTTGTGCTGGACGCCGATGTTCCACTGCGTGACGCTTCGGCGGCTTGAAGTCGAAGGCCGTCGGGTTCAGCGCCAGCGTCGGGTTCGGGTCGCCGCCCGCCGACGTCAGGGCCTGCAGTCGTCCCCACTGCAGGCTCGAGTTCAGGACACCGGGCGCGTTGGCGATCATGTCGAAGACCATGTTGCCCTGCGGCCGGTCGTAGAAGATGCCCCAGCCGCCGCGGAGGATCGTCGTCGCCCTCGCCGGTCAGGTCGTAGACGAAGCCGACGCGCGGCGAGACGCGAAACGCGGTGCCGTCCTGCAGCTCGGTCGTTGATGCCCTGGCCGGCCTGGAAGGCGCCGTTGAAGCGATTCGAGCCGGGCGTCAGCCGGCCGATGAAGCGTCTCCTCGACGGTGTTGCCAGCGTCGGCGCCACGCCTGCGGCGATCGAGCGCGGGATCCATGCCGCGCCGGATCGCGCCGGCGCAGGGCTACGCCGCCGATGCAGACCGGCGTGATACAGCGTGCGGCCGCTGCGCCGGCGTTGAACTGGTCGGGCAGGAAGTTCGAGGCCTGCAGCGTGGTGTCCCACTGCGGCGTCAGGTAGTAGAAGCGGACGCCGTAGTCGAGCGTCAGCCGTCGTGCCGGCTTCCAGTTGTCCTGCGCGTAGAACTCGAAGTTCTTGTAGCGCCACTCCGGCAGCGCGAACTTGTTGGCCTGCGTGTAGGTGTTGAACACGCCGGTCGCCGCGTTGGCGTAGCTGTACCCCGTGTCGAACGGGTTGTTCGCGTTGTCGGTGAAGTTGATGCTGGCTGTTGAAGCTCGCGAAGATGCTCTGCGGCTTGAAGCTGTTCTGGAAGTAGAAGCCGGCCTTGGAGTTGTGCGAGCCCCAGACCTTGGTCAGGTTGGCGAGCACGTCGTGGGTGATGTTCTCGTTGGTGAACGGCCCGCGGTCGGTCTGGTACTGGCCGGCGTTGGACGTGCGCCCGCCGCGGAAGCTGGAACCACGGCACGTAGTCCGCCCTGCACCGCGTCGGGATACAGGTAGCGGCAGCGCCGAGAGTGCCGGCGTTCGGCGCGGAACAGCTTGTCCAGCTGCAGGTCGTAGTTCAGCGAGTTGGCCGCGCGGCCCCAGCTCAGCTTCGAGCGACGTCGTGGGGTTGAGCGACGCCGGTGGCCGACAGCATGTAGTTCGAGCCGGGGTGCATGAAGAGCACCGGCAGTCGGCAGCTGGTCGCTGCCGTTGCCGGCCCACGTCGTGCCGTACGCCTGCAGGATGTCTTCCTTGGTCTTCATGTACCGGCCGGTGACCCGCCACTTGTCGGTGACCTGGAAGTCCATCCGCAGCAGGTCCTCGCGGCGCGGCGAGCTGTTGGGATCCTGGCTCGTGAAGTTGAGGCCGCTGCCGCCCGGAGAAGTTGGCCTGCGGGTAGATGTTCAGCGACGGCGAGGCCGGGCTGGTAGAGGCGGTTCGGCGGGAATCCGGCCGAGCACGCCACCGTCCTGGAAGCAGCCGCGCGTGTCGGCGGCGCTGCAGGGCAGTCCCGTCGTGTAGTCGCGAATGTAGGGGAACGGGTTGCCGCTCGCGTCGACGCTCTGCGAGAAGTCGCCCCGCCGCTCGAGCGCGGTGGGCACGCGCGCCTGGCGCTCGGTCGCCGGGTCGGTGCGCCGCTGGTACTCCTGGCTGAAGAAGAAGAACAGCTTCTTCTTGTCCTCGTTGAAGCCCGGGAAGAAGACCGGCCCGCCGATCGTGTAGCCGCAGTCGTTGCGCGAGGTCTTGGCCTTCGGAATCTCCGGGCGTCACGCGCTTGTTGGTCCACGTGTTGGCATTCCAGTCCGAGCGCCGGCCGTACCAGTAGCCCGACCCGTGGAAGCTCTGCGTGCCGCTCTTGGTGACCACCTGGATCTGGCCGCCGGCCGCGCGGCCGTACTCGGCCTGCGTACGAGTTGGTCAGGACCTTGAACTCGGCGACCGAGTCGATGTTGGTCGTCGCCATGTTGCCGCCGTTGTTGCCGGTGTCGATGTTGGCGACGCCGTCGATCGTCATGTTGTTGGAGTTCGGCCGCTGGCCGTTGACGGTGAAGCCGCCGACCGGCGCCGATCTCGCTGCCCGCCGGTGCCCTGCGGCAACGCGCCCGGCACGAGCGTCGCGAAGTTGAACAGCTGCCGCGCCCGTTGTTGGCGATGTTGGTCAGCGCCTCGTTCTCCAGCGCGAACGAGCGCTCGCCGTTGGTCGTCTGCAGTTCGCTGACGCGGCTCGAGACGCGTGACTTCCTCGGTCATCGCGCCGACTTCCAGAGCGGTCAGGCGCCGGTCGACAGCCGGTCGTTGGCGTTGACGACCACGTTGGTCTGCTCGAGCGTCTTGAAGCCCTGCAGGCTGCCTGGAGCGTGTAGGTGTCGGGACGGACGATGGCGAAGATGAAGCGGCCGTCTGTCGTCGGTGACGGCGGTCAGCGCGTTGCCCTGGGTGCGGCTGGTGAGCGTGACCGTCACGCCCGGCAGTACGCCGCCTTGTGGGTCTTGCACGGTACCGGACACCGAGGCGCTCGTGGTTTGCGCCTGGCCGTGCACTGCCAACACCAGGACCACGAGACTCGCGAGCACGGTGCGCGCGAGCCATTGCAGCCTTCGGTCGAAGGACATATGGACCTCCTCTGCATCGCGAACGGCGATGCGCGTTTGACACACAATGGGACGAAGCGCGCTGAATCTATCGAGGACTGGGCCGTGTGTCAAGAGTGTGGCGCAGCTTGGCGGAATGTGGTAGGACCACTTCGCCACGGGCCGTCAGCGTGGTCGGTACTCGCGCGCCAGGGCCAAACCAACTCGGTGCGTGGGATTGCGCTGCAGCAGCCGTTCCACGGCGCGCAAGCCCTCGGCGGTCGTCCGGCGCTCAAATGAATCTTGGCGATGGTCACGTACGCGTTCTCGAACGGCGGCGTCCTGGTCAGCAAGTCCTCGAGCAGCTCGATCGGCCGCGTCGTCTGGCCGCCGCGCGACCAGCACGAGCGCCAGATTGTTGGCCGCATCGCCGTAAGTCGGCCCGCCGCGCCAGCGCGCTCGCGGAAGTACCGCTCGGCACCGTCGAGGTCGCCGCCGCGTCCGAGCAGCAGCCCGAGGTTGTTGAGCGCTTCGGGGAAATCCGGCTGCAGCGCGAGCGCCTTCTCGTACGAGCGGCCGTGCCTTCCGCCTCGCGGCCGGTCAGCAGCAGCGCATAGCCGAGGTTGTTCAGCGCATCGGGATACTCCGGCGTCGCCGCCAGCGCCTGCCGGAACCGCGCGATCGCGCCGTCGAGATCGCCGTCCTGCGCCAGCAACGTGCCGAGATCGTTGTGCGCTTCGGCCACGACCGGTCGCAGCGCGAGCGCGCGCTCGTACGCGGCGCGGGCGCGCGCGACCTGCCCCGTCTTCGCGAGCAGCGTGCCCAGACGGTACAGCACCGACGCGCTCGGGTTCGCCTGCGCCGCGCGCTCGAAGGCGACGATGCCGCTCGGCTCGAGCCCCTGGTCGAGCAGCTCGCGTCCGTAGGGCAGGAAGTTCCGCACCGGCAGCGGCGCATGGAACGCGCCCGGGAACGGCAGGGCCCGCGCCAGCCGCTCGGCGGCGGGCGCGTCGATCGCCGCCGCGTCCGTCACGATTCGCGCCGCGTCCACGCCGTTCCGGTACGCCCGGACGATGTTGCCCTGCCCATCGAGCAGCAGCGCGTCGGCAGCGACAGGTCCTGCCGATTCATGAACAGGTGGCGGTAGACGATCGCCCAGAGCAGGCCCTGCTCGCGCGTCGCATGCACGACCGGCACGGCGCCGGTGACGCGGCTGCCGCACGCGCGGCCAGCTCGCCGGGCATCGTCGAGCGCGATCGCCAGCACCCTACCCTGCCCGCGGCGAGCGCCTCGTCCCCGGGCCAGCGCGTCGAGCGCTGCTGCGCGACGCCGCGACGTCGCTGGCCACAACAGCAGCGACCGCGGATGCCCTCGCAGCGCCGCCAGCGATCGCGTCGTGCCGCCGAGTCGTCCGGTGGCGCGAAGTCAGGCGCCGGGAACGGCTCGTGGAGCCATGTTGCGCGTCCGGCGGCGTCATCGGCGTGCGGCGCTGCGGTGTCGCCGGCGCTTCGCCGGCGGAGCGCGCGGCGACGTCGGTGCGGTCCGTCGACGACGCTCACCATCGGCTCGCATCGAATGCCGCTCGGCGAGCGTTAGCGTGCGACGATCGGTGAACACCTGTGTCGTCCCCGTGGGCCACACGACCGTGAGCGCGACGACCCGGTGCGGCTGGCGCCGAGGCCGAACGAGCAGTTCCTTCGAATGCTGCGACAGGAAGCCGGATCCGGCCTGCACGATCTTGGTCTTGCGCACCGTGTCGGTCTCCACGGTGACCCTGGCGCCGATCGCATCGCGGTTGCTCGTCGGTCCCGGTCAGCCGGATGGCGACGCCGCGACCGCGCGGAAGTCGTTGCGGAACACGCGCAACTGCGGCGCCTGGCGCGCGGCCATCACCGCGAGGTCCGGATCGCCGTCGCGATCGAGATCGAGCACGGCGAACGATCGCCCGTCCTGATCGAGATCGAGCCCGGTCGCGCCCGAGACATCGTCGAAGCCGCCCTGCCCGTCGTTGCGCAGGAGCACGTTGCGCTGGCGGCTCGCGATCGACCCATGCACCAGCAACTGGTTCATCGCCCGCCACGCATCGTCGTACGGCGTGCCCTTGAGCGCGTGAGCGGCGATCGCGCCACGACCTGCCGCCAGAAGTAGCCGTCGAGGTCGGCTCGCCGTCGTCCTCGCCGCGCGTCAGCATGCCGTTGGCGACGTAGAGGTCCTGCCAGCCGTCGCTGTCGAAGTCGAGCGTGTCGGACGACCATGCCCAGCGTCCCATCGTCACGCCGGCCTCGAGCGGTCTGTCCTCGAACGTGCCGTCACCGCGGTTGCGGAGCAGCGAGTTGCCGCGCGCATGACGCCGATAGAGCGCTCGCACCTCGGGCGATGCGTCGGGCATGAACGCCGGCGACGCGGTGACCCGCTGGCCGGGCGCGCTCCACATGTTGCCGGCGTAGATGTCGAGCCGGCCGTCGTTGTCGTAGTCGAGGAAGGCCGCGCTCATGCCGGCGCCGTGATCGAGGACGCCCGCCGCGTGCCGCGACGTCCTCGAAGCGGCACCCCGCCGCCCTGCGCGCCGAGATTGCGGTACAGGTTCTTGGTGCCGAAGTCGTTGGCGACGAACAGGTCCGGCCAGCCATCCTGTCGTAGTCGGCCCATGCCGCTGCGAAGTGGTAGCGATCGTTGCCGGCGTCGAGGCCCGCCTCCTGGTGTCACGTCGACGAATTGGCCGCGCCCGTCGTTGCGGAAGAGCACGCCCGGCGGTCCGTTGCGGGCGTCGTAGTACGGCATCGGCGTGCCCGCCTTGTCCTCGCCGGCGCCGAAGAAATACGAGTACACGCACAGGTACGCGTCGAGGAAGCCATCGCGGTCGAAGTCGGCCATCGTGATCGCCGGTCAGCACGCCCTGCAGCGGCGCGCGAACGTGAAAGGCTTCTCGAGCCGGGGTGAAGCGCGCCGCGCCGTCGTTGATGAAGAGCAGCGGCGGCAGTCGCGGTGGCGAGCACCAGGTCCTGGTCGCCGTCGTTGTCGATGTCGGCAAACAGCGATTGCGCGGTGTCGTCGAGCACGCCCACCCCGGCGTCCCGGTGATGTCCTCGAACGTCCAGTCGCCGCGCGCGCGGAGAGCCGATTGGGCAGCCCGGCCGGCTGCGCCACGTAGAGATCCTCGAGGCCGTCGCCGTCGGCGTCGCCGACCGACACGCCGTGGTGGCCGTTCGAGTCGCGCGTCAGCACGGAGTCGAACGTCGCCATCCAGGCGTCGAGATCGAGGCTGAGCTGTTTCCGGAACGAGTCGTGCCGCCGGCAGCGGTCGCGGTGATCTCGGCGAAGACGGGCGCCCGCGCCTGGCTCGCCACAGGGAGGCGGCAATCCATCGAACCACCTGCCAGCCCGACCATTGCGCTGCCAGCTCATGTCCCACTCGCCGACGTGTTCAGCGCGCTAGGCGTTCTTTGCCGGCGCCGACGATGTCGTAGCGGACGGTGGTGCGGAGGCGCTGCGGCGGATTGGCGGCGGCGCCCTCGGGCTCAATCGACGTGAGGAGGAGCTCCGCGACGGTGACATCACGAAAGTCCGCCACGAGCGCTGCAGCTCTGCGCCGAACGAACGGGCGTCGAGGGTCAGATCGGCGGGCAGGGTCTTCGTCCGTGCGACGACGAGCGCCTGTCTGCGTCGTGGACCGGCGGATCGGGCGGAAGCAGCCGTGCGCCGCGGAAGCTGGAATCGAGGAGCGTCCTGGCGAGAGCCGGCAGCCCTGTGCCGCCCGCGCGCAATGCGCCGACAACTCGCGAAGGCGTGCCTCCAGCTCTCGTGCCTGACGCTCGAGCGGGAAGCCGTCGCCGCCCGGGTCGAGGTGCTCGAGAAACGGGACCAGCGCTTCTGGCGTCGCGAGCTTGGGCCGGAACTCTGTGTTCTCCGGCACCGTCTGTCCGCCCGGGCGCTCCGTCGCCACGAAGCAAAAGAGGAGGGCAGAGCTCCGCCAGCCGTGCGGGTGCTGATCCGATCAGCGCTGGCGGCCATCGGGTTGTGACCGACGAGGAGCGGCGCCCGGCGCCGGCTCGGCAACATCGAGCGTGTGCAGGCGATCGGCGGACAGCTGCTTCCATTCCCACCGTCGTCCGCCCGGCATGCCGGATCTCACGTCCACCGGGCCCGCATGGTCGCCGAGGCCGAAGTAGGCGCGCAGATCGCTCTGCGACAGAAGCTGCCGCCCGAGCGGATTTCGCGCACCTGCGTCCGGCCACCCGCGGTGACGGTCACCCTCGCGCCGATCGCGAACCGGTTTCCCGCCGGACACGGCGCGCACCGCCACCCAGTGATGTTTCGTCTCCTGCCGGTTCTCGAGCAGCGTCGGCTCGTCGTCCATGTTGCTCACGACGAGGTCGAGGTCGCCGTCGTTGTCGAGATCGCCGACGGCGAGGCCGCGGCCGACGCACGCGGGCCGCAGCCCGGCACCAGCGCGCTCCGAGACGTCGCGGAATCGCGTGCCGAGGTTGAGCAGCAGCTGGTTCTTCTGCGGTAGGTCTCGCCGAGCGCCGGGTACTCGTCCACGTCCGCGAAGATGTGCCCGTTGGCAAAGAAGAGATCGAGCCGGCCGTCGAGATCGGCATCGATGAATGCGGCGCCCCACCCCATGCGCTCGAACGTCGGCGCCGCGATGTCCGGCCGACATGCTAGCGTCCTCGAAGTGCCGGCCGTCCACGTTGCGGTAGAGCGTGTTGCGGTCGTGAGCGAACGCGGTGAGGACGAGATCGATGCGCCAGTCCCCGTCGTAGTCGCCGGCGTCGACACCCATGCCCGCCTGCGCGCGGGCCTCGGCGTTCACCGCGACCCCGGCGGCCAGCCCGGCGCTCTCGAATCGCCCGGTCCCGAGGTTGCGATACAGGAAGTTGGGGTTCGAGTCGTTGGCCACGAACAGATCGACGGACCCATCGTCGTCGTAGTCGGTCGCCACGACGCCGAAGCCGTAGGCCTTCGCCGGATCGGCGAGGCCGTGCGCGTCGGCGGCCTCGACGAACCGGCCGTTGCCGAGATTCTCGAAGAACAGATCCGACTCGCCGGGCAGCCCGGCCGGACCGATCATGATCCGCGGCCCATTGCGCCACAGGAGCGTCCGCCTGGCGCGCAGCGACGGAATCCCACGTCGTCTCGACGTAACGCGCGACGTAGAGATCGAGGTCGCCGTCGGCATCGGCATCGAAGAACGTGCAGCCGGTACTCCAGCCGCCGGCGGTGACACCGGCGCGGACGGCGGCGTCTTCGAAGGTGCCGTCGCCGCGGTTGCGGAAGAGCACGTTCGGGCCCCAGTTCGTGACATACAGATCGAGACGGCCATCGCCGTCGAAGTCGCCCGCACACGCCCCACTGCCCCACGCCGCGGCGTCCACCCGCGCGTCCTTCGACACGTCGGCGAACCTCCAGCCGCCGAGGTTTCGATACAGGGCGTTCCGGTGGGGCACGCGCTCTCGAGCCGGTGTGAGCGCTGCGGCTGTCACCAGGTAGATGTCCAGCCATCCATCACCGTCATAGTCGAACAGTGCGACGCCCCCGCAGGCGGACTCGAGGATGTGGTCCTTCGTCGCGCCGCCGCAGTAGGTCCGGGTGGGCAGACGGCGTCCCTCCTCGAACGTCACCGGAACTGGTGTCGCGTCTTCGGGCGATCGGTTGTTCGCGGGGGCCGGGCCCATCGCGGATGCGTGGCCGCCGTACGCGGCATCCTTCGGCGGCGTCTGGCTGTAGCTTCCCTGGAACGTCAGGCCGAGCGCGACTTCACCTTCGAGTTGAGACCGGACCTTGTCCAGGAGCGCGAGGATGGGCGTGATCGTGGATGTGATGTTGCGTTCGGGTCCTGACGCCAGGGCCCTGAGCTCGGACGCCGCGCGACGAAGTTCGACGCGCAATCCAGGGGGAACGCCGGACCCGGGATCAAGCGCGGGGCGTGCGTCTGGAACGGGCTCGGCGGCGATTGCCTCGAGGGTGTCGCCCGCGTCCAGGAGCGCCCGCCGAACCCCATCGATCGGCCCGTCGCGCACAGCCGCTTGCAACTGGGCTGTGGCTCTGCGCTGAAGATTCAGGAGACGCGCGCGCTCTGACACCTCGGCCTGCGTCTGGGGAGCTGCTTGCCGTGTCGCGTTGATTGTCGGGATTGCGCCGAGCCCACCAACCGCCGCACACACGGCGAGCACGACGGCGCGCCATCCAGCGTCCCCGAGCACAGGTTCGATCGCCGCTGAGCTGCATAGCCCGGTACTGCTCGGCCCACTCTCCCGCCCTTGATGTCGGACTCGCGTCAGGGCGCGGCCATGACTGAAGGGGTCGAGGCTATTACGAGAGATTACCCCCGTTTCCAGTTTCCAGTTGAAGCCAGGACTTCTCTGCCTGCGTTGCTACAATGACGCGCAATGATGGACAGGGTTCCGATGCTGCCGATCATCTGCGCCGTGTTGCTCGTCACCTCGAGTGGCGCCGCACAGAACGCTCCGCCGGTGAATGATCGTGCCAATCCATATGCGCTCGTCGGGAACTGGCCACAACTGCCGGAAGGTCGCACCCTCGGCGCTGTCAGCGGAGTGGACATCGACCGCGACGGCTCCTCTGTATGGATCGCCGATCGCTGCGGCGGCGACCGGTGCGCCGACTCGACGGTCGCGCCGATTCTCAAGTTTGACGCACAGGGCCGCCTGGTGAAGGCGTTCGGCGCGGGACTGTTCGCCGTCCCGCACGGCGTGCACGTCGATCGCGACGGCAACATCTGGGTCACTGACGACAGCACCACGCCGGCACCAGGCAAAGGGCACCAGGTGATCAAGTTCGATCCTGACGGCAAGGTCCTGCTGACGCTCGGCAAGCCAGGCGTGCCGGGCACAGGCCCCGACACCTTCAACCGCCCATCCGACGTTGTCGTCGCGCCGAACGGCGATATCTTCGTGGCCGACGGTCATGGCGGCGACTCGAACGCGCGAATCGTAAAATTTTCCAGTGACGGTCGCTTTCTCGCGACCTGGGGCAAGAAGGGTACGGGCCGGGGCGAGTTCGATACACCTCACGGCCTGGCGATGGACTCGCGCGGCCGACTGTTCGTCGCGGATCTCCGCAACTACCGTGTGCAGATCTTCGAGCAGGACGGCCGGTTCGTCGACGAATGGCGCCAGTTCGGGATGCCTGGCGGCATTTTCCTCGACGTCCGCGACAAGATTTACGTCGCCGATTCCCTGTCGAACCCTCAGACGAATGCGGGATGGATCCGTGGTATCCGCATCGGCAACGCGCGAGATGGCGCGGTGTCGGCATTCATTCCAGATGCAACGCCGGAGGCGAACCCGATTACCGCCGCTGAAGGGGTGGCCGTCGACGCGCAGGGAAACATCTATGGCGCGGTGGTGCCAACGCCGGGTCTGCTTCGCTACGTGCGCAAGTAACTGCCAGGCTGCAGTTCTTGGCGGCCGGGCTTTAGGCGCGTTCGCCTCCGGCGCCTGATGCCGGATTCGAAAATAGATGTCCGCCCCGCCCCGGCCCCGCTCACCGGAATCTCACGGAATGCTCACCTCCACGTGAAGACACCGGCTGGTCCGCGGGGGGATACTTCCATCCGCCGGCTCGATGAGCATGGCCCGATGCACCGACATGTGCGGACTGGAGGAGCGGAGCGTATGAATGCCGGCCTGGTTTGCGGGCAGCAGGCTCAGGGGCGCCTGCGGGGTGAGGCCCGATGACGGCGGTCTCGTGGCTCGACTGGAAGCTGGGCGCGCGTCTGCTGCTGAAATATCCCGCGCTCACGATCATCGGCGGCCTCTCGCTGGCGGCTGCCATCGCGATTGGGGCGGTCGGCATCGAAGTCGCCGGCGAACTGCTGTACAAACGGCTGCCGTTCGATGAAGGCGGCCGAGTCGTGCGCCTCGAGACGCAGGACACGGCGGCGTCACGCGTGGAGCCGAGGGTGCTCCACGATTTCGCGATCTGGCGGCGGTCGCTGAAGACGGTGGCGGAGCTCGGCGCCGCCCGCGTGAGCGAGCGCAACGTGCTCACCGGCGAAGGCCGCGTCGAATCGCTGCGCGTGGCGGAGATCACGGCGTCGGCGTTTCCGCTCACCCGCGTGCCGCCGCTGCTCGGCAGGCCGCTGCAGCCGACGGACGAAATGCCGGGTGCGGAGCCCGTCGTGGTCCTGGGTTACGACGTCTGGCAGAGACAGTTCCTGCACGACCCGGCGATCATCGGCCGCGTCGTGACGGTGGGCCGCACGGCTCGCACCGTGGTGGGCGTGATGCCGCCGCGCTTCGGCTTCCCGCGCAATCAGCAGGTATGGGTGCCATTGCCCATCCAGGACGTGGCGCCGCGGGAAGGGCCGGCCGTGCAGGTGTTCGGCCGCCTCGCCGACGGAGCGAGCTGGCAGGACGCCGCTTCGGAGCTCGACGTCGTCTCGGCACGCTTTGCCGCCGACCAGCCGGCCACCCACGCGCAGCTGCGGACGCGGGTTCGCGCCTTCGCCGGGCGCACGCCGGGTGATCCCCTGCGGTTCGAAGATCTGGCGCTCCACGCCGTCGTCCTGTTGCTGCTGGGGGCGATCTCGGCGAACGTCGCGACGTTGATCTTCGCGCGCACGGCGATGCGCGAATCGGAGATGGTCGTCCGCCACGCGCTGGGGGCGAGCCGTGCCCGCGTGATCGCGCAGATCGTCACCGAAGGGCTCGTGCTGGCCCTCGCCGCTGCCGTGCTCGGGCTCGTCGTGGCCCAGACGACGGTGCGCTATGCCTGGGCCCGGGCGACTCAGATCGCTGGGGACGGCCTGCCGTTCTGGGTGGATCTGAAGCTCGAACCTGTCACCGTTGCGTATGCGCTGCTGCTCGCGCTCGTCGCCACGGCAATGATCAGCCTGCTGCCCGCACTGAAGGCCACGGGCGCGTCCGTCCAGCGGGGACTGCAGGGGATCACCAGCACCGGCGGAACGATGAAGTTCGGCGGCATCTGGTCGTTCATCGTCGGCGCGCAGGTGGCGTGCACGCTGCTGTTCGTGCCGGCCGCGGTGGGAATCTACACCACCTCCGTTCAGAACAAGCCGAAGTGGACAGCGTTTCCGACGGAGCGTTACCTCACCTTCCGCCTCAGGATGGACACCGAGGCGCTGGCCGGCGAGCGCGGTGTGCCTGACGACGCGCAGATCGGCGCGCGTCGCGCGCTGGCATACGAAGCACTCGCGGGCCGGTTGCGTGAGGAGCCTGGTGTGACGCACGTGGCGCACGGCGATCGCCTGCCGACGATGTCGCCGGAGTGGGTGCCGGTGGAAATGGAGCAGGACGGTGCACCTCCGGCTCGCCTGCAGGGCAATTACGAGGGCGGATTCGCGATGGCGGCTGTCGGTGCCGGCTATCACGACGCGTTCGACGGGCGGGTCCTGGCCGGCCGCGCCTTGCATGCCGCTGACGCCGGGGCGCCGAACGGGCCGGTCGTCGTCAACGAGGCGTTCATGCGCGTGGTGGGCAGGAATCCCGTGGGCGTCCGGATCCGCATGCTCCAGCGGCGCAGCGACGGCGGTTGGGGCGAGCCGGGGCCCTGGCACGAGATCGTCGGCGTGGTCACCGATCTGTGGACGGTCCCGGCCGATTGGAGTGGGGCGGCGTACATCTATCGCGCGGGCTCGACGGCGGAGCTCGATCCTGTCGTGGTCGCGGTGCGCGTCGCGGGGGACGCCGCGCCGCTTGCGCCCCGCGTCGCCGCCCTTGCGCGGCAGGTCGATGCGGGGCTGCAGCTCCGGGACATCGCCACACTCCAGGAGAGCGTCGCACAGCAGCAGGCGCCGGAGGGCTTCGGCGGCGTCGTTATCGGCAGCATTCTGCTCGGGGCGGTGGTCTTCTCCGCGGCCGGTCTGTACGCGCTCATGGCCGTCGCCGTGGCGCGTCGCACCCGCGAGATCGGCATCCGTATCGCACTCGGCGCCAACCCCCGGCGCGTGCTCGCGTACCGTGTTCGCCCGTGCCGGTCGTCAGCTCGGCGGCGGCATCATCGCCGGCAACAGCCTCATCCTGCTCCTCGCGTGGCGCGCCGACAGCCTGACCGCGGATCTCCTCGTCTCGTCGGTGATCACGTCCGTCATCATGGCGGCGGTGGGCGTGCTGGCGTGCGCCGCACCGGCGCGCCGAGCGCTGCGTGTTCAACCGACCGAGGCGCTGCGGCAGGTGTGACGTGTGTCTTGGGACCTCCGAGATCGCGCGTCGTGCTCGGAATGGCGTTACTCGTGACCTGACGAAACCCCGTGTGCGTCAGCGCAGCGGCTCATGAAGGCAACGCCGAGGTCGGGCGTCGCCTCTGCGCTGCCGTCCCGCATGAGTCACTTGATGTAGCCGAGAGACCTCAGGAAGCGCTCTGCTCTGACCAATGCGTCGGACCGGGTTGCCGCGTCGGGCTGCGGCTGGCCATTATCGGGAATGCCGGCGGGTGTGAAGAGGTGGCCGAACCCTTCGTAGACGTGCAGCTCGCACGTGTTGCCCGCGGCCTTCATGCGATTGCAGAAACGCTGTACACCAGCCAGTGGTGTCACGGTATCGGTGCTGCCTTGGAGGATGAGGGTCGGAGGGAGCCCTGCTCGGATGTGTTCGTCGGGCGAAATGTCACGAACGTTGCCGTGTTGTCCCAAGAGGCGCTGAGCCCAGCTGTCGCTTTCGAGCGAGACCGCGGGAGACACGAGGATGAGCGCGTTCGGCGCGGGGCTCGGCTCGTTCGCTGCTGTCACATCGCCGAAGACGGCCGCGGCGGCTGCGAGGTGAGCTCCGGCTGACCAGCCGTCCGCGACGATCCCGGCCAGGGTCGATGCCGAGTGTCCCCGCCTGCGTACGCATCCAGCGAATGACGGCTCGCGCATCGGCCATGGCGTGACGCGGAGTCACCGTCTTCTGGTCCGAGAGACGATACTGGGCTGCGACCGAATCAGTCCACGCGCTGCGAAGTGGCGCGCGCGCGAACGCCCACTCCGGTTCACCTTCACTCCAGCCGCCGCCGTGGAAGATGACAATCGCCGGCCGACGCTCGCCGGCCTTCTTTCCCGTCGAGCGCAAAGACGTAGGCCTTCAAGGGGACGCCGCCAGGCGACGCAAACACGTATGCGCCAGGCCCCTCAATCGCGGCACCTTCCTGAGCCCGCGACACACCCGTACAGCCGAGGAGCGCCGCGATATCCGCTGTGACGACAATGGACCATCTCATCTCGTTGTCCGATCTCCAGTGGCTCCGCCCCCGTCCGTCGTCCAGAGCCCACCACCCGGATTCCGGTCCAACGGTGGTTCGACGGCGGGAATGCGATGTAAACCCTGCGACAGTATAGGCAACGAGGCCTGCCAGCGGACCTTCAAGGAGATGCGGGTCAAACTAGACCTTCTCAAGCGGCGTCGCCACGAGCGGACGAGTCGGGCTACCATATGGGCGCATTCAGGCTGACTCTGATCGAGTGGTGGAAGCCCGAACGCTGTCCCGGCTGCGTCGGTAGACGATACCAATAAGGAGCCAGAGGAATCGGCTCCCGGAGGACTCGAAGATGAAATACACAGTCCTCGTCAATGGGGAGCGGCGTACCGTCGATGTGCCGGAGCGATGCCCCTGCTCTGGGTGCTCCGGGATGCCATGGATCTGAAGGGCACCAAGTTCGGCTGCGGTGTGGCCCAGTGCGGCGCCTGCACGGTGCTGCTCGACGGCCAGCCGATTCGCTCGTGCATCACGCCGATCGCCTCGGTCGGCACCAGCGCGGTCACGACCATCGAGAGCCTGCCGCGCGACGGGTCCCACCCGTTGCAGCGCGCCTGGATGGAACTCGACGTGCCGCAGTGCGGCTACTGCCAGGCGGGCCAGCTCATGGCCGCCTCGGCGCTGCTCAAGGCGACGCCGAACCCGACCGACCAGCAGATCGACACGGCGATGAGCGGCAACGTGTGCCGCTGCGGCACCTACATTCGGATCAAGCAGGCCATCAAGTCGGCGGCGAGCGCCGGAAGGAGGGGCTAGTCATGGCTGGAACCCTGAGGATCCGAAACTCGACCGCCGTGCGTTTCTGCAGGTCTCGACGATAGCCGGCGGCGGCCTGCTCATCGGCCTCTACACACCGGACGTGCTGGCGCAGGGGCGCGGTGGAGGTCCGGGCGCCCCGCGGCGTCGCTCGCGCCGAACACCTACATCACAGTCAACCCGGACAACACCTTCACGATCATCGCGAAGAACCCGGAGACCGGCCAGGGCGTCAAGACCGCGCTCCCGATGATCATCGCCGATGAATTCGACGTCGACTGGGCGCAGGTCAAGATCCAGCAGGCCGACCTGGATCCGAAGTACGGCGCGCAGTTCGAGGGTGGCAGCCGCGCCATCCCCTCGAACTACCAGAACATGCGCCTGGTGGGAGCGGGCGGCCGGCTCCTGATGCTGGCAGCGGCGGCGCAGCAGTGGAACGTGCCGCAGAGCGAGTTGAGCACGGCGGGCGGTGTCGTCACGCATGCCGCGACCAAGCGCAGAGCGACCTACGCCTCGCTGTCGTCGGCCGCGGCGAGCCTGCCAGTGCCGGAAACCGCTGCGATCGAGGCCGCGCTCAAGAACCCGCGCGACTTCAAGATCATCGGCAAGCGGATCCGCGGCGTCGACAACCTGGACATCGTCACGGGTCGTCCGGTGTTCAGCATCGACGTCTCGTTTCCCAACATGCTTCATGCGGTGCTGGTGAAGTGCGACGTCTTCGGCGGGAAGGTCGTCAGCGCCAACCTGGACGAGATCAAGAAGCTGCCGGGCATCAAGCACGCGTTCATCATCGAGCCGGCGGGACAGGGCAACAATTCCCTCGCCTCGGGCGTGGCGATCGTCGCCGACAGCTGGTGGATCGCCAATGACGCGCGCAGCTCGCTGAAGGTCGTCTGGGACGAAGGCGCCGTCGCGACGCAGAGCAGCGAGACGTACCTGGCGCAGGCGCGCGATCTGGCGGCGCAAGGCGGCGAATGCGCCTGCACCCACGCCGCCGCCACCACCTGCACCGGCCCCTGGCGGGGGCGCGGCGGCCCCGGCGGCCCGCCCAGCGCCGTGATCGGCGACGTCGAGGCGGCACTCCGCACCGCGGCGAAGACCATCGAAGCGGAGTATTTCTTCCCGCTGCTGTCGCATGCGCCGCTCGAGCCGCAAAACTCCACGGCGCACTTCAAGGATGGGCGGCTGGAGATCTGGTCGCCGAGCCAGATTCCGTCCAAGCAGCATCCGGCGCTCGGCGCCGGCATTCCGCCCGAGAACGTGACGTTCCATCTCGTGCGTGCCGGCGGCGGATTCGGCCGGCGGCTCGTGAGCGAGTACGACATCGAAGTCGCGCGGATCGCCCGGCTCGTCACCGAGGAGCGGGCGGCCGCGGGCCTGCCGAGCGTCGCGGTCAAGCTGCTGTGGTCGCGCGAAGACGACATGGCGCACGACCAGTACCGCCCGACGGGATACCATTTCTTCAAGGCGGGCCTGGATGCGAGCGGCAGCTCATCGCGTATCGCGATTTCGTCGCCAGCACGAACTCCGTCGTGCCCGCGAACGAGTTCCCGCGGGGCTTCGTCGAGAACGTGCTGATCACGTCCCAGAACGTCGCGCCCTTCGGCATCCCCGTCGGGGCGCTGCGCGCGCCGCCCACCAACGGCATCTCGTTCGTGAAGCAGGGCTTCATCGACGAAGTCGCCATCGCCGCCGGCAAGGATCCGCTGCAGTTCCGGATCGATCTGCTGAACAACCCGGTCGGCCCCGGCGCCACCGGCGGATTCAACCCGGTGCGCGCGCGCGGCGTGCTCGAGGCCGTGCGTGAGATGTCGGCGTGGGATCGGCGCAGCTCGCTGCCCAAAGGCACGGGCAAGGGCGTCGCGTTCCAGTTCGCGCACGCCGGCTATGTGGCCTACGTCGTCGAGGTCTCGGTCGACGCGAAGAAGGCCGTCAAGGTCAATCGCGCGTGGTGTGCCGTGGACATCGGCCGGCAGATCGTCAACCCGAGCACGTCGGAGAACCTGGTGCATGGCGGCTTCATCGAAGGCATGAGCCACCTGATGTCCTGGACGATCACGATCGACAAGGGACGCGTGGTCCAGAAGAACTTCCATCAGTACCAGCCGACGCGCATGATGCACGCCCCGGTCAGCATCGACGTCCGGTTCCTTCGAGACGGACTTCGATCCGACCGGGCTCGGCGAGCCGTCGCTGCCGCCGGCCGTCCCAGCGATCACCAACGCCATCTTCGCGGCGACCGGTGTTCGCATCCGGTCGTTGCCGTTGGACGATCAAGGCTACCGCTGGACGTAGACCGGCGTGCCGACGCCTCCGCCGGCAGTGCAGGTCGCGTCAGTTCACACACCCCGAGCCGATCGTCGAGGTCGGTTCGGGTTTCTTGTTTACGCCCGCATGCTCATTGCGAGACCGAGCGGTCATCGCTGGCGCTCTGGTCGCCGGCCTCATCGGCCTTCACGCGCAGCCGTCGCCGCAGGAGCGGACGCTCGTCGAGTACGACTTCACGGCGTCGGCCCAGGGATGGCTCGTGTCCGGAGACACCGGCCCGGCGGAGCCCGTGTTCCACGCGACGGGTGGCAGCCCGGGAGGCCACATCTCGCATGCCGACGAAGCCCTCGGTGAGACCTGGTACTTCCATGCGCCCGACAGCGTGTTGAGGCAGTTGGCGGCGGCCGAGAACGGCACGCTGAGCTACAGCCTCAAGCAGTCCACCGACGATCCAGGCTTCCTCGATGACGACGTGATCATCGTGGGACCTGCCGGCCGGCTCTCGTTCCGGTTCGGCACGTCGCCCGGCACCGGCTGGACGCCCTTCTCGGTGAAGCTCACCGCCGCGGCCGGGTGGCGCTGGAACTGGAACGCGCGAGCGACCCAGGAACAGATCCATCGCGTGCTCGCCAATCCAACGAGCCTCGAAATCCGCGGCGAGTACCACACCGGACCCGATGAGGGCGCGCTCGACACCGTCGTGCTCAAACCCGGCGGGTGAGTTGGTCTCGCGGCCGGCGAACGAAGCGCTAGCGAAGTGAGCCACGCGATGCACCGGAGCTCGCGCGGTACGGTGGCGGCGCCCTGGCGGCGGCGCAGCGCTATCAGCCCACTGCGACCGCAGCGGCTACGGCCCAAGGCGACTGTGTAACGGGGGTTCGCTGAGGGGACGAAGATTCCGAGGGATCGAACCCGACGACGACATGTGGAGAGCAGTGGACAACTGCAGGGCGGAGTGTACGAAGTCGGCGAGTCGCAGCGAAGCCGCCGACAGGAGCGGAGCGGGTGAATGGCGAGGGGATCCAGCCGCGCAGCGGAGTGTAAGGGGGTGCGGGGGACCGAAGTCGGACCGCGATAAGGACTCGACTGGAGCGGGCTACGGGGATCGAACCCGTCTAACTGGCTTGGGAAGCCAGGACATTACCACTATGCTAAGCCCGCGTTGACCGTCCGATCGTAGCACGACCCTCAGCGCGTCACGCGTACCGCGGTCTGCAGCCGCTGCTCGGTCCCGCCGGCGGTATACCCCACTTCGATGACGTAATCGCCGGCGCCGAGCGGCGACAGGATGGCGTCGGCCGTGAGCCAGCGGGCGCCGTCCGCGTCGGTCTTGTCGGCCACCTGCACCGGCACCTGCAGCGGCTGGCCGTTGCGATCGAGAAAGCGTCCGGCGCCTGGCGTCGCGTCTGCCGGCATCGGCAGCTCGAGGCGCAGGCGTTCGGTGCGGCTGAAGCGGAAGTCGGCCGCGGGTTGCACCCGATTGCCGGTCGAGAGGCCGCGTCTGAACAGCAAGGCCTGCGACGTCGGCCGCTGCGTGTCGATCCGAACCGTGTCGGTGACGGGGGTCGTCACGCCTTGCGCGCTCATCCTGGCGCGCACCTCGATCGCGTCCTTCGCGCCCTTCACCGGCATCCTGATGAGGAACGTGCGCTCGCCCGGCTTCAGCGTCGCGGTCGCGCTCCCCTCTCCGGATGTACCGACGTCGATGGTCACCGCCGCGCCGGCGGTGAACTCACGCGCCGCCAGCTGGACTTCGCCGGCAACCCACACGCGCACTGACCTCCCCGCCTGAGCCGCGGATCGGAATCGCGTGGATGGCGAACGGTTGTTCCGGCCGGATACGGCTCAGTGTGCTGAGCGCCGCGCTTGCCGTCTTGACGTGCTCGGGGACCGGCGCGGCTGCGGCGGCGCGCGAAGCGGCCACCTCCGCGGCATTCGCCGCGCGGTAGCCCCGCCTGGCGCGCACCTGCACGCCCGGCCGCTTCACTCGGACCGCGATCTTGCGGTAGCCGCCGTCGAGCTTCGGATTGGATGAGTAATAGCCCAGCAGGTAGTACGACGTCAGGTCATCAGCAATCCGACGAAGCCCCTTGTCGAGGTCGTTGCTGTTCACGACCGCGATGCCGTCGGTATTTTCGGCCAGGGTCTGTAGCGTAGTAATGCGCGTCCGCAGGTGCGCCTGGTCGACGGTCAGCGACGGCGGTCGCGCCGGGCCGATCGGATAGTCGAAGGTGGCGAGGCCGCGCGGGTCGATGGGATAGAAGCTCGAGTTGTAGCGGTTGGCGCGATCGAGCAGCTGCCGGAAGTAGTCGTCGTTGTCGATGCTGGCGAGATACATCCGCTCCCGATCGCACACCGTCTGATCGGCGGCGATGCCGCCGTCGCGTTGCGGCGGATTGACGCGCAGCTTGCCCTGTTCGTCCACGCCGATTGGCGGCTTCCCTGGTACGGGCTCGTAGTCGCCGGTCGTGGGCTCCTTCCGCAATGCCGTCATCGAGGAATCCGGCCGGTACAACAGCCAGCCCTCGGTCACCGCCAGGATGGCCTTGCGCTCCTCCCGGACCGTGCCGAGGTACGTCACCAGATCGCTGAGGGCGTCGAGCACGATGCGCTCGCGGCGGCGCTGGATCATCTTGACGACGACCGGGGCGATCTGGCCCTCGTTGCTCATCGGCGGAAAGCAGCGCTCGTACTCGCGCTCGCGCTGGTCCATCGGAATGATCGAGTGGCGCACTCCCCAGGTCCACTTGTCGCGCAGCATGTCGGCGATGACTTCAGTCTTGCGGCCGAACGTGATCTGCGCCGCCGACATCTCGGGCGTCATCACCGCGATCAGGTCGTCGGGGCCGAGGATGCGATCGATGAGGCGGATCAACGGCTCCTTGATGGCGTGCGACCCCTCGACCGAGACGTGCGGGATGTCGAGGAAGAACACGAAGACGCGATTGCGGGGATTGCCGGCCATCTGCTCGCCGCCCCGCACCGAATTGGCTTCGGCCCGGATCGTCTGCGGTCCGGCGGGGCTGATCACGACGTGCTCGAAGGCGTCCACCTTCTGGCGCGCACCGTCCTCGAGCAGCTCGAAGTCCTCCGCGGTGAGATCCTGGACGGCGAGCCCGTCCTTGGTCGGATACACGTCGACGCGCACGTAGTTCGCTTCGGTGCGGAACCGTTGCGGCGGCGGGGGCGGTGGCTGCGCAGGAGGCTGCGTTGACGGCGCCGGTGCGGCGGGAGGCGCCGGCTGCTGCGCGAGCAGCGCGGAGACCGCGAGCACTGAGAGGAGAAGGCCGAGGCTCGTCGGGCGGCGGACCGGTGAGTGAAACACAGGCCTCCTGGCCAGGCAGTTGGCGTTGGCCCGCTTAGTCTACGTCAAGCCGCTGACGAGGGTGAGCGCGCCTCCGGACTGTCGCGCCAGCCATGCTGCTTCAGGCGCGCCGCGTAGGCCGCCGCCCAGGCGAGCGCGGAGCGTTCTTCCATGAACACTTCCTTGATCACGAGGTCGCGGTCCTGCAGCACGTGGACTTCGATCGGAAGGATCGGGGAGTACAGCACGCATCGGACGTCGGTCGCACGCCGGCGCAGACACCACAACACACGGGCCCCGGGCTGGATGGTATAGCTCACGTGGTTCGGTGCGCTCCTCTCGCTCGCGCCCTGCCGAAACCTTGGTCTTGATGGATTGAGCCGACTCTAGCGGTCCTCCCCTGAAAAATCAAGCTCGACCTTCTTACACAGCGGCGTTACACACCGGCTCGAGGAAAACGGCCGAGGACGGCACGGCCATTGCCATTGGAATGGCCGAGGAGTGTTGATGTGTTCGAGCGAGGGACGCCAGTGAAACAGTGTGCGGTGCTCTACATGAACTCAAACGGGAAACGATCTTCCCACCCGTCGTATCTCCGCGCCCTGGGCTTCGTGGTGCACGAGGTGACCGACTGGCCGCAGAAGGATGGGGCGGCTCGCGAGTATCACGTCATCATCGTGAACGTCTCGAACGTCGATGACGCGCCGATGCTGGCGGCACGGCTTCGCGCAAAGCCGCATTTCGGCCGCCGGCTTCTCATCGCGCTCGTCGATCGGGACACGCCGGTACAAGTGCGCCGCGCCGCGGCGGCCAGCGGGTTCGACGAGGTGCTCAATGACAACTGTGACGGCCGCCTGCTGACGGCGCGCATCCTGCGGGGAATCCGCGGCCGCTCCGAGCTGCGGTGCGCGCTGCCGCCGTCGACGACGCGGCGGTCTGCGGCGTAGCAAGTCAGAAGTCAGAAGTCAGAAGGAAAAAGGAAGGGAAAGATGGTACAGTCCACGGAGTGCGGAGCTTGCGGCGTGGACCGGCGTACCTCACACCTTGACCGGCGCGTCAGCCGTCGCGGCGGCCGCAGGCAGCCCGATCACTCGGGCCGCTCGGTGGTGCTGATCGTCGACGATCACGTGGACAGCCGCGAGCTGCTGGCCACGGTGCTCCAGGACGTCGGCGTCACGGTCGCGGAGGCCGGAACCGGACAGGAAGCGCTGGCGCGGCTCGCCGCGGATCCGCTGCCGGCGCTGGTGCTCGTGGACCTCGCGCTTCCCGATTGCCACGGCACCGATGTCGTGCGGGAAATCAAGCGAGCACCCGAGACCCGCCATATTCCTGTTGTCGCCCTGAGCGCGTCGGTCCAGCCGTCCGACAAGGAGGCCGCCGCCCAGGCCGGATGCATCGCGTTCATCGAGAAGCCGCTCATGCCCGACGACGTCATCGATCTCGTGCGTCGCCTACTCAGCGGCGCGGGCGCCTGAACCCGTCCCGCGAGCTCACAGCCGAGCGTGCCTCAGACGCAGCGCATTCGCGATTACCGACACCGAGCTCAGTGTCATCGCCGCGCTGGCCCATATCGGGCTGATCAGGACGCCGGTCAGCGGATACAGCACACCGGCCGCGACCGGTACGCCCACCGCGTTGTAGACGAACGCCAGGAACAGGTTCTGCCTGATGTTGCGCATCGTCGCGCGACTGAGACGCCGCGCGCGAACGAGGCCGCCCAGGTCCCCCTGCAGCAGGGTCAGTCCGGCGCTCTCGATCGCGACGTCGGTGCCGGTCCCCATCGCGATGCCGACGTCGGCCTGCGCCAGCGCGGGCGCGTCGTTGATGCCGTCCCCGGCCATCGCGACGCGGTGTCCCTGCTGCTGCAGCCGGGCCACGGCGTCGCGCTTCTCGCCTGGCAGGACCTCGGCGATGACGTCGTCGATGCCAAGCCTGGCTGCCACGGCTTGCGCGGTCGTGCGGTTGTCTCCGGTCAGCATGACGATGCGGAGCTTTTCGCGGTGCAGCTGTTCGATCGCGGCTGCCGCGGTGGGCTTGATCGGGTCCGCGACGCTGAGGCTGCCTGCGGCATGCCCGTCCACCGCCACGAATACGGCGGTCTCCCCCTGCGCGCGTCGCCCCTCGACCGTGCCCGCCAGCGCGGCCGCATCTACGCCATTGGCGCGGAGCAATTCGATCGTGCCGACGAGGACCCGCCGCCCTTCGACGACGCCGGCGATGCCGCGGCCGGTGATCGACTCGAACTGTGACGCCGGCGGGATCGAGAGCGTGCGGCTGCGCGCCGCCGCGACGATCGCCGCCGCAAGCGGATGTTCGCTCGCCTGTTCCAGGCCGGCGGCAAGCCGCACGACGTCGTCGGCCTGAAACGGCGGCAGCGCCGTCACGTCCGCGACCGTCGGCTTCCCTTCCGTCAGCGTCCCGGTCTTGTCGACGACGATCGTGTCGACCGTTTCCATCCGCTCGAGCGCCTCGGCATTCTTCACCAGCACGCCGGCAGCGGCGCCGCGGCCGGTGCCGACCATGATCGCCATCGGCGTGGCCAGGCCGAGCGCGCACGGGCACGCAATGATCAGCACGGCGACCGCGCTCAGGAGTGCGAGGGCGAGGCGCGGTTCCGGTCCCCACGTCGCCCACGCCACGAACGCCGCGACCGCGACGAGCACGACCGCGGGCACGAAATAGGAGGCGACGAGATCGGCGAGGCGCTGGATCGGGGCACGCGTGCGCTGCGCTTCGCTGACCATGCGCACGATCTGCGCGAGGAGTGTCGCGCTCCCGACCCGTTCGGCGCGCACGACCACGCTGCCGGTGCCATTGATCGTCGCGGCTGTCACCCGGGCCCCGACCTGCTTCTCGACGGGGATCGGCTCTCCCGTCACCATCGATTCGTCCACCGAGCTCCGCCCGTCGATGACGATGCCGTCCACCGGGACCTTTTCACCAGGCCGCACCCGAATCGTGTCCCCGACCCGCACGGTGGCGACCGGCACGTCGGTCTCGACGCCGTCGCGGACGACTCGCGCCGTCTTGGGGGCAAGGCCGAGCAGCTGCCGGATCGCCGCGCTCGTCCGGCCCCGGGCGCGCAGCTCGAGCACCTGGCCGAGGAGCACCAGCGCCGTGATCACCACGGCCGTGTCGAAGTAGGTTTCGACGATGCCGTGAATCCGGAATCCGTCGGGAAACAGATCGGGCGCCAGCGTGCCGGCCACACTGAACAGATACGCCGCGCCGACGCCGAGGGCGATCAGCGTGAACATGTTGGCGTGGCCGTTCCGGATCGAGGCCCAGCCGCGCTCGAGCAGCGGCCATCCGGCGTAGAGCACGACCGGGGTGCCGAAGATCAGGCCGATCCAGTTGCTGACGCGCATGTCGACGCGCCCCCCAAGGCCCATGCCGAGGATCATGTCGCCCATCGCGAGGACGAAGACCGGCAGGCCCAGGAGCACCGCCAGCCAGGCGCGGCGCGTCATGTCGGCCAGCTCCGGATTCGGTGGCTCCTCGGCGGTGACGGTCCGTGGCTCGAGCGCCATGCCGCAGATCGGGCAGGCCCCGGGACCGTCCTTCACGACCTCGGGATGCATCGGGCAGGTGTATTCGACGCGGTCGGCGGCGACGGTGGACAGATCCGGCTCCAGCGCCATCCCGCATTTCGGACAGGAGCCGGGGCGGTCCTGACGGACCTCGGGATCCATCGGGCAGATGTACTGCGTGCCGGTTGGAGCTGCGGGAGCTGCCGGTGTGGCCGCGGGCTTCCCGCGCTTGATCAGCATCACCGGCGCGGCAGCCGGTCCCGGCGCCGCATCGCCGTGGCAGCACGACGCCGCCGGTCCTGCCGGCTTGTCGAGGAACTCCCCGGGATCCGCCGCGAACCGCTTCGCGCACGACGTGCTGCAGAAGTAGTAGGTCTGCCCGTCGTGCTCGACGGTGCCGGCCGCGCGGGCCGGGTCGACGGTCATGCCGCAGACGGGATCGATGGCAGCGGGCGTCGTGGTCATGGAAGCTTTCATCTGATTCAGGACGCCTGATTCGCCAGGTCGTCGAGGATCGGGCACTCCGGCCGCGCATCCCCATGGCAGTGGTCGACCAGGCGTTCGAGCGTGCGGCGCATCGCTTCGAGCTCGGAGATCTTCGTGTTCAAGATCGGCGATGTGCTGCTGCGCGATGCGGCGCACCTCGGCGCTCGCCCGCCGGCGGTTCTGCCACAGGCCGAGCAGCCGCTCGATCTCCTTGATCGAGAAGCCGAGATCGCGGCCGCGACGGATGAAGGCGAGCGTGTGCAGGTCCTTGTGGTCGTAGAGCCGGTAGCCGGCCTGGGTCCGGCGGGCGGCCTTCACCAGCCCCAGCGACTCGTAGTAGCGGATCATCTTCGCCGAGACGCCGGACTCGCGCGGCGGCCTCGCCGATGTTGTAGTAGCCGGCGCGGCGGGCGTCGGCCAGATCGAGCGTCATGACTCTCATTGTTAACCTTCCCATGGTGGGAAGGTCAAGCCCCGTCTCGATGCGGCTCGTCTATGATCTCCGCCATGCGCATCGCTGTGCTCCTCTTCGTTCTCGGCGCGTTCGGCGCTCTCGGTACGACAACGCCCGGTCGCCAGGCGGTTCAGCCATGGCCGCTGAAGCCCGAGCCGCTCGAATCTCCCGCGGGGGCCGACAGTGCCCAGCCGCAGATGACCGTGTCGAAGCGTGGTGTGCTCCTCAGCTGGATCGAGCGCGAAGGGCCGAAAGCCAGCCTGAAATTCGCCGAGCGTACGCCAGCAGGTTGGACGCCGGCCCGGGTCGCGGCATCAGGCACCGACTGGTTCGTCAACTGGGCCGACGTGCCCTCGGTGCTGCGGCTGGACGACGGCACGCTGGTGGCGCACTGGCTGCAGAAGAGCGGACCTGGTACCTACGCCTACGACGTCAGGCTGTCGCGATCGACCGACGACGGCAGGACCTGGACGCCGTCAATCGTCCCCCATGGCGACGGAACGCTGACGGAACATGGCTTTGCCTCGCTGTTTCAGATGCCCGGGGCGGCGGGCGGCCTCGGGCTCGTCTGGCTCGACGGCCGCGCGATGAAGGCCGGCCACGGCGAGCACGGCGGCGGCGACATGGCGCTCAGATTCGCGAGCTTCGACCGCCAGTGGCGGCAGGGACCGGAACTGCTCGTCGATGCACGCGTCTGTGAATGCTGTCCGACGACGGCGGTCGTGACCGCGGACGGACCGCTCGTCGCGTATCGCGATCGCAGCGCCGGCGAGATCCGCGACATCTATGTCGCGCGGTTCGAGCAGGGCAAATGGACGACGCCCGTCGCGGCGCATGCGGATGACTGGCAGTTCAACGCCTGCCCGGTCAACGGTCCCGCCCTCGCCGCGAACGGACGGAACGTCGCCCTCGCATGGTTTACGGGCAAGGACGCCGCGGTGCCTCAGGCCTTCCTCGCCTTCTCGTCGGATGCGGGCCGCACGTTCGGTGCGCCGGTCAGGCTGGGCGAGACGTCATCGCTCGGCCGGGTCGACATCGAGCTGCTGCCCGACGGATCGGCGGCCGCGCTCTACATCGAGCACACTGGTGGCAAGCCGCGCCTGCAGCTGCGGCGCATCGACCGATCCGGTGCGCGGTCCGCACCGATCACCGTTGCCGACATCGAGGATGGACGCACCAGCGGCTATTCCCGCATGGCGCGGCACGGAGACGAGCTGGTGCTCGCATGGATCGAGCGCGCGGGAACACTGCGAGTCAGGACCGCGGCCGCGAAGATTCCGCGCTGACACGAACGCTCAGTCGAGGCGAAGACCCTCGGGCAGCGACTCTCCAAACACACGGGCGGTGTCGCGCGCCTGCGCGCCGGCCGTTCGCAGACGTTCGCTTGCGTTGGTCTGACCGGCCGCGTCGAGCCGCGCGATGGCCGCGGCAACGACGGCCGCGGAGAGGTCGCGCGCCGGATCGTCGGTGCGGGCGCCGATCTCCGCCATCGCGCCCGCGACGTCCGGCGTCATCTCCTTCAGCTTGACCAACTGCTCCATCCAGCGCTCGGCGACGGTCGCGGCGACGACGGAGTTGAGCGGGCCGTAGAGCGGCACGCGCGCGCCGAGCCGTCCGATCGCCCAGAGCCAGGCCGCGTTGCGTGGCTCACGGCGTACACGTTCGATCAACTCGTCTCCGAGCCTGGCGCGATGGGGCGCATCGAGCCGCTCGAGCGAGGCGAGCAGGCGCCACGATTCCCGTTCGATCTGCGGGTTGAGCCGGGGACGCTTCCCCTGTCCCAGGCCGAGCCCGCCGCCGATCCGCTGCGCAAGCTCGCGCTGCTGGCCGGTGCTGAACCCGGCCCCGACCCGCTGCCAGAGCACGATCCATTCGACCTGGTTCTGAACGTCCTTCGGAAATGCCAGGCCGGCCATGTAGACCTTGCGGAGCTCGCCCACACGGAAGCTGTCGGTCGCGCTGCCGAACCCGGGCCGCAGACAGAACCCCGTGAGGTTCAGCCAGCGGGCCTCGAATGCCGGTCCCTTGCTGCGTCCGGACGCCGTTTCGATCAGCGCATCGGCCAGGGTCCGGATGGCGGCGAGCGGCCACGCCGCCTTGGCGTGCCCGAGCGCGGTTTCGAGCTCTGCGCCGAGCGCATCTGGCGGCAGCGCCGACGCCGCCGTGCCGAACACGCCGCGAATGAGCCCGGCCGCGGTGGTCAGGGCATCAGGAGAGACCACGATCCCGCTCTCCTCCTCCGCCCCGCTGTCGCTGGCCAGGTCGTCGAGCGGGTCGGCCTCGAATCCGCGCAGGCCGAAGGCGAGCCGCCAGCGATGCTCCGTCGTCGTCGACTCGCACCACAGTTCGAGCGTTCCCGTTTCGGTGAACGACACCGTCAGCCGGACGCGGAGCGGAACGCGGCGGGATCGCTTGCCGAACCTGAACGCCGTGACCAGCGGCGCATGACGAGTCACGTCGTCACCCGGCGTCAGCGCGACCACATCCCCGACCGCATCCTTGCGGCTGATCGAGCTGAACAGCGTGAATGCCGCCGGCTGGTTCGTCATCACCACGAACTCGCGGTCGAGGGTGATGGTGCTCCCCTCTTCGGTGCCCGCCGGCATCACGCACAGTGCCACGGCACTGCCCGGCCCAGGCTGAACACCGGTCCGAGCGTCTTCGACGCCGACGTAGTAAGTGCGCGCGCTGCCAGCCTTGATGATCAGACGCTTCGAGGCCGACGGATCGCGGCGCAGCCGCGCGTAGAACGCGGCCCCGAGAGCGACCGCCGCCTCGGGCTTCTCGTTCTCGAGCGCGATCGGGCGCGCGCCGAACCATCGCTCGAGCGCCAGCAGCACCCGTTCGCGGGCGATCGGCGGCGTGAAGAAGCCGCCGTTGAACAGCACCGCATCGGGCTTCGCCAGCGATCCAGGTTCGCCGCGACCGCCCCGTGTCAGGAACGCGGCGAGGTGCCTGGTGATCGCGGGCTCGGTCTCGTACGGCAGCCCGAGCTCGCGCAGGCCAACCCGGCGATCGCGCAGCGGCAGATCGTCAGGCGCCGTGATTGGCAGGAATCCATCCGCCAGCGTCCGCATGACGTCGTCGTGCGTGAGGTCGGCGGTCATGCCGCCACCGACGACGCCACGACCCGAACCGAGAATGGTGATGGCGACACGCTCGGGCGCGTCGTCGCTCAAGAGCTGTTCCTTGGCCGCGCTGCACTTACGCCGGAGCGTCTGCCGCTGTGTCAGCGAGAGCCGCGCCGTCTCGCCGAGCTTCTGCTCGACGAGCACCGCGAGCGCGAGGTCCAGATTGTCGCCGCCGAGCAGCAGATGCTCGCCGATCAGGATTCGCTCGAACAGCTTAGCTCGCCTGACGACTCGTCGATGCGGGTGCGGATCAGGCTGAAGTCGGTCGTGCCGCCGCCGACGTCGCAGACGAGGATCAGCGAGCCGGCGCCGAAGGTGCCCGCCAGCTCGCGACGGTGCGTCGCGATCCACGCGTACAGCGCGGCCAGCGGCTCTTCCAGCAGCGCCAGGCTCGTGAACCCGGCGTCGCGGGCCGCCTGCACCGTCAGTTCGCGCGCTTCTTCGTCGAACGATGCGGGAACCGTCAGGATGACGTGCTGCCGCTCCAGCCGCTGCGAGTCGTCCTCGCGTGCTCGCTCGTGGTCCCAGGCATCGCGGAGATGTCCGAGGATGCGGGCCGAGGCTTCGACGGGTGAGAGCTTGCGGCCCGCGTCGGCGTCCCATGGAAGGAGCGGCGCCGTGCGATCGACCTGCGCATTCGAGAGCCACGATTTCGCCGAGGCGATCTGCCGCGCCGGCACCAGCGCGCCCTCGTCGCGTGCGAACACGCCGGCCACGGCGTCGGGCTGCGCGTTCCACGGCAGGCGCACCATGCCGCCGTCACGCTGCGCGGGATCGGTGAGGTAGAGAAAGGACGGGAGCGTCGGGCGGCGGGCGGTCTCGCCCGCGGCGACCAGCTGAAGGACGTCGAAGATGCGCAGCCCTCGACGTCCGTCGACCCAGGCGAGCGCCGAGTTCGTGGTGCCGAGATCGATGCCGATCAGCAGTTCGGCCACCGAAGGGTCAGTCCTCGCGCTCCCTGATGTTCAGTTCGAGCTTCCACCGCGAGCCGGCGGGCGGCTTCTTGCCGGTGCGCTTCTCGGACGTTCGCTCCACGCACCACAGCTCCAGCGTGCCGACCTCGGTCACCCTGCTCTCGAGGGTGACGGGCACCGTCGCATCGTTATTGTCGCCTTCGACCGGCAGCGTGACTTCGAGCGGACTCATCTCTTCGAGGTCGTCGCCCCAGTCCTCGATGAGCGAGCCAACCGGGTCGGCCTTCCGGATCGTCGAGCTCAGGAATCGGAACTCCGCCGGCTCGCCGACGATCAGCCCGAACTGCCGGTTCGGGATCGCGGCGCTCGTGCCCTCCTCCATCCCGAACGGGACGACGCACAGGGCCTTGAGCGGCGCGGGCATTCCCGGAACCGCCGGCATCGCGCTCTCGACGCCGACGTAATAGCTGCGCGCGGCGCCGCTGCGAATCCGCACGCCGCGGCCGCGACGCGCCATGCCGTAATACGCCGCGCCGTGAGCGACCGCGTGATCGAGGTCGGGGGCGTCGAGCACGTGCCGCTGGTCCAGCCCGTCGAACCCTTCCTGCCGCAGCCAGCCGCTCAACACGTCGACGATCCGTCGCCGCAGCGCATCCGCCTTCATCACGCCGCCGTTGAACAGGACGTGCGTCGGACACACCAGCCCGCTCGGGCCGCGCCGGATCGCGGGCGCGCTGGCGCCGCCCGTACTCTGACGCGCGAGGAAGCGCGCAAGGTGACGGGTCACCGCCGTGTCGGCGGCATAGGGCAAGCCGATTTCCTGAAGCCCGACGCGCCGCGCCCGCGCCGGCATCGCGTCGCTCGCCACCTCAGGGAAGAACCCGTCGAGCAGCACCTGGTTGACGTCGTCAATCGTCAGCGTCGTCTTGATGGCGCCGCCGACGAGCCGCGAGCCGCGGCCGAGGAGCGTCACCGGATACTCCCGCTGGTCGGGCCGTGTCAGCAGCGCTTCCTTCGCGATCCGCGATTGATGCCACAGTCCGTGCAGCTGCCAGGTATCGATCTTGTGGCCGTTCGCCTCGAGGCGCTGCTGCAGCAGGCGCGCGAGCGCGAGGTCCATGTTGTCGCCGCCGAGCAGGATGTGCTCACCGACCGCGACCCGTTCCAGTGTGAGGTCGCCCTGTTTCTCGGCGACGGCAATCAGGCTGAAGTCGGTGGTGCCGCCGCCGACGTCGCACACGAGGACGAGATCGCCGACGGTGACGCGGCGTCGCCAGCCGTCCCCGAGCGCGTCGAGCCAGGCGTAGAACGCGGCCTGCGGCTCCTCGAGCAGCGTGACGTGTTCGAGACCGGCCGCGCGCGCCGCACGAACCGTCAGCTCCCGGGCTTCTTCGTCGAACGATGCGGGAACGGTCAGGAAGATGTCCTGATCGCCGAGAGCCGTCGCGTCGCCGCCGCCGTCACCTGTGAGATGGGCCGAGAAGGCCGCGGCAAGATGCCTGAGGTACTCCGCGGAGGCGTCGACCGGCGACAGGTGCGTGACTTCGTCCGGCGCGCCCCACGGAAGAATCGGCGCGGTGCGGTTCGCCCCGCCATACGACAGCCAGGACTTCGCGGATGCGACCAATCGGACCGGATTCTCGGCGCCGCGCCGCCGCGCCAGCTCGCCGACGACGTACTGCGGCTGCGCATTCCACGGCAGCGCGGTGCTGCCCGCCGGGAAGTCGAGCTCGCCCGGCACATAGAGGAACGACGGCAGCAGCGACCGTGGCGCAACCTCGCCCGGGCCGACCAGCTGAGGGATGTCCTGCACGCGCACGCTGACGGCGTCCGGCGACGCAGCCGTATCGAGCCAGGCGAGCGCGCAGTTGGTGGTACCGAGATCGATGCCGACGACGTAGCGTGAGGTCACGGAGGGATCAGGCGACTTCGACTTCGGCGGGGGCAACGACGGTGCGTCCGGTGGCCGGAAGCGGCGGCAGCTCGACCCGAGTGGCCTCCCATCCGCGATGGCGCAGCACACCGCGGAACGGCGGCGAGCCGGCGACGTTGCCGACGACCTTCACGCGCGCGGGATCGGTCCCGCGCTCCACCGTCACCGCGCTCCCCTCCTCGTCGTCGAGGACGGACGTGAGCGGAACATATTTGGACAGGGCCTGCCGGCAGCCCGCGTGCACGTCGCGCACGGCGGCGCCGACTTGTGCGTCGGGATAGGCGGCCAGATCCTCCATCAGGAAATCGACGAGGCGGCCATCACGCTGCAGCAGGGCCAGCAGCTGCGTGGCGCGGTCCGAGGTCTCCGGAGCGGGACGCGGCGCCGGCGTGGCAGGCTCAGGCGGCGTCGTGACGAAGGACGCGATGATGTCGTCGGCCAGACGACCCTGGAAGATCAGCGAGAAGAACGCCCGGAAGGCGTACTTCCAGCGTGTACCGTGGGAGAGCATCCTTCCGATTGTATCGTGCGGCCGACGACTACTCGACTTTGCAGCTTCCGGTTTCAGCCGGAAAGCACCGGTCAGCGAAGCAGGGTGTGGTCCCGGCCGGCGCGCTGACTCTCGGTGAACACGCGCTTCAGTTCGCGGGCCCGGCGGTCGGCCGAGTTGTCCTGGACCGGCTCTTCGTGCACGCACGCTTCGCCGCTGAAGACCTTCAGGCGTTCGGGGCCGCCGGTGCGGTAGTACTCGCACCGCCAGGGCCCTTCCCTCCAGAAGGGGGAGCGCTCGGGACTCTGCGCACTCTGCTCATGAGCTCGCTGGAGGAGCGCCTGGGCAAGGGTCGTCTGCTCTTTGTTTCGAGGTTCGGGAGGGGTCATGTGAGCAAGTCCTTGAATGGCCTTTACTCTACCCCAGCTCACGACAATCAGATCCTAGTTTGACTTGATCCAAATCAAATAGGGCGTCCGACCGGAACAAACCAGCTCATCTTGCCGCCAGAGCCTTCAGCTCGGCGTCCGTCCATGGTCGCGTCCGGTTCGTAGTGGCGGCGCGAGTCTGCCGAACGGTGGCGGCTGTGACCGGCGTCCCGCCCTGCCCCCACTCGCGGCGAACGTATGTGAGCACGCTCGCCACCTGCTCGTCGTCGAGCGCGCCGCCGATCGGAGGCATCAACCCGATCGTGCCTTCCTTGCCGTGCAGCAGGATGCGGACGGGAATCTCCGGCGGCGCCTGCACCAGCGCGGAGCCCGTCAGCGCCGGCGCGATCTTGTCCTGGCCGCGGCCGTCGGGCTGATGACAGGACTGACAGACATTGCGATAGACCTCGCGGCCGGCATCGAAGCGCGCCTGTTCCTCGGTGCTGAGCGGAGCCACCGCGGCATCGCCCGCTTTTCCCGGCCAGCTCACCCGCGCGAGCAGCGTCGTCGCGCGCCTGGAGAGATCGTCTGTGCCGGCGGCCATCGCGATGAGGGCCTCAGGCGCCCGAGCCAGTCGAAGCGCCGGTCCCGAACCCCGTCCTCCACCCGTCGGCCATCCTTCGGGACGCGGAAACGCGTAGGCGCCGCCGGGACCCGCACGGCCGCCGGGACAGGTCGGGCACGGCAACGGCGTCGCCGGTGCGGGCGCGGCCGCGCGTCCGCCGCCGGGCTGTGCCGGCATCGCCGCACCGAGCAGGGCCACCTCCGCTCCACGCAGGACGGCAGCCCGCTGCCACGACGGCCGCGACTCGTCGGCGGCGAGTGCGAACACCTCCTGCGCCTCGACGTCCTGTGCTGCGCGCACGATCGTTCCCGACAGCATGACGATCGCGGCGTCGCGCTCGGGCGTCTGGTCCCGGCTCGAGTGAACGACCTTTGCCAGCACGGCCCGCTCGCTGCCACGCACGCCGCTGAGGGCGGCGTCCAGCACTACCGGATCGGTGGCGTGGCGCTCGAGGATCGTCGTGATCGCGCCGTCCCGCAGCTCTCCCGCCTCGAGTGCCCCCAGCGATGCCGCGAGCTGCTGACGCACGGCCCACGCCGGATCGTCGATGCGCTGCATCACGGCGCCGCGGATTGGATGATTGCGATCCGGCAGCCAGCGCTCGGCGATGCGAACCGCGGCGCCGCGTACCTCGGGCGCGCGATCGCTCAACGCGTCCTGCACCAGTCCCGGGTCGACCGCGTCCATCCCGTCGAGCGTCCACAGCGCGTGAAGCCTCGTCCGCCAGTCGGGGGCCTGACGCGCGAGCGTGGCCAGCGGTGCGGCCGCCGACGCCGCGCCGCGCTCGACGAGCAGACGCTGCGCCGTGTCCCGCCGCCACCCGTTCGGATGCGCGAGCATCTCGACCAGCTGCGCCGGCGTCGCGGCCGACAGGCCGGCGCTCGAGTCTCGCTTCGTCGTGTCGTGGACGACGCGGTAGATGCGGCCGAGCCCGGTCGGCCGCTCGAGGCGGCGGCCGAGTATGTGGTCGCGGAGGTATTTCGTGATCGAGATGCGATGCTCGATGATGCCGCGATAGAGGTCGGCGATGTAGAGCGTACCGTCCGGCGCGTTCGAGAGGTAGACCGGACGGAAGCGCTCGTCGGTGGACGCCAGGAACTCGCCGCGCTCGTAGGCCTTCCGCGCGCGGATCGCGGTCCCATCGTCCGCGACGACGAGCCGGCTGACGAGATTGGCCGCGGGCTCCGCGACGAAGACGTTGCCGTAGACGTCGGCCGGGAGGCGATCGCCGCGATAGACGACCGGCGCGCAGACCGAGGTGAACCGGGCCAGCGATCCATCGGGGCGATCGATGCCGGTCTGATACGCGCGGTTGGTGCCGGGGTTCGGCCGGACCGGCCAGACCGTGTTGAGCTCGTAGTTGTCGTCGGCCAGGCGATCGTAGCTGCCGCGGGTCCGGAGCAGGCTGGGATGTCGCGCGAAGTAGTAGGTCGGGACCAGGTCCACGTGGAGCGCCGACTCGTTCGTATTGCGATACACCCGGCCCGCATCGTCGTGCGTCACGCCCCACTCGCCGCGCCGGAGCGTGCGCTGCACGTCGAAGCGCCCCTTCTTCAGCCGCAGGTGGATGTCAGCCTGACCGGCCGTGTACATGATGTTGTCGAGCGACCAGTCGAAGCCGTTGGCGTTGTTCTGCGGATCGGTGTCGAGCCGGCCGTATTGATCGGTCACCAGCTCCTTCGTGTCCATCCGCAGATCGCCGTTGGTGTCGCGCATCAGCCAGACGTTCGGCGGCTCGCCGACGAGAACGCCGCGATCGAGCACCTTGAGAGACCTGGCGAGGATCAGCTTGTCGGCGAAGACGGTGCGGCGGTCCATGCGTCCGTCGCGGTTGGTGTCCTCGAGCACGACGACGCGGCCGATCGGTTCGTGCTCGCCGGTGGCGGAGATGTCCGGCATCCAGCCCGGCATCTCGACCACCCAGAGCCGGCCGTCGAGATCCCAGTCGAGCGCGACCGGTTCCTGGACGAGCGGCTCGGCGGCCACGAGCTCGACGCGATACCCCGGAGGCAGGTGGAACGTCTTGATCGCCTCCTCGGCTGGCAGCGCCGGCGACTGCTCGGGCACCTGCCGGACACCGGCGGGCCACGACTGCGCAGCCGGCTGCGCCGCCATCACCGCGGCGAGTCCGACGGCGACGATCAGCGCGGCGGCACGTGTTGCGACGACTCGGTCGATCCCGTCCGTCGCGTCGCTCGGGTCGCTGTTACGAAGTGGCATGGCGGCTACGTCTCTTTCGTGCAGAATACTGGCGTGATCGAATCGCGCCGCGACTTCCTGGCCACGTCTGGACTGGCCGTGCTCGGCCTGGCGGCCGGCGGCCAGGCGTTTCAGCAGACGCCGCCGCCGTCGCCGCCGATTATAGACATCCACCAGCACGTCGGTTACACCGGCCGGCCAGACGCGGTCCTGCTCGCCCATCAGCGCGCGATGGGGATCACCCGCACTATCCTGCTGCCGGCAGGCCGGCCGATGACGACCGCGACAACCCACCAGGGCACGGCGAACGGACTGCAGGCGCAGGCGCTGGGCAACGAGGCGTGCGCCGACTTCGCGCGGAGGCATCCGGGAGCGTATGTCTTCGGGGCCAACGAGGTTCCGGACGCGCAGGGTGCGCGCCAGGAGATCGAGCGCTACCTGAAGCGCGGCGCGGTGCTGATCGGCGAACAGAAGTTCGGCATCGAGTGCGACGCGCCCGAGATGCAGCGGCTCTACCAGCTCGCCGAGGCGCACGACGTGCCGGTGCTGATGCACTGGCAGTTCAAGATGTACAACTACGGCTTCGAGCGCTTCCACAAGATGCTCGAGAAGTACCCGAAGGTCACCTTCATCGGCCACGCCCAGACGTGGTGGGCCAACATCGACAAGCAGCACGCCGATCAGAGCGTGCTCTACCCCAAGGGTCCGGTCACCCGCGGCGGCCTGACCGACCGGTACCTGAGCGACTACGCGAACATGTATGGGGATCTGTCGGCAGGCTCAGGCCAGAACGCGCTGACCCGCGACGAGGACTTCACGCGCGACTTCCTCACCCGCCATCAGGACAAGCTGCTCTACGGCAGCGACTGCAACGACCACGACGGCGGCGGCCCCAAGTGCATCGGGGCCCAGACGATCGCCGTCATCCGCCGCCTCGCGCAGACGCCCGCCATCGAACGCAAGCTCCTCTTCGACAACGCCCGCAAGCTGTTCCGCCTTTAAGCGCGCTGCTGGAAAACCCAGCACGTCAACTCCCAATCCCCAACCTCCAACTTCCAAACCTGTCCACTTTGGGAGTTGGGAGTTGGGAGTTGGGAATTGACACGGCTTGTTCTCTCTTTCTAGAAGCACGTCGCACGTGATCACGAGCTGCACGACAGCATCGAGCAGCCGGCCCGGTTGCGGGCCCAGTCCGGACGGCGCTCTGCGTAGGCGTCGGCTCCCGGCTGGTCGTCGTACGGATGCCTGAGGACGTCCAGGATCTCGGAGATGCCTGACGGATCGCCCTGCTCGGCGCGATCGATGACCTGCTGCGCGAGGTAGTTGCGCAGGACGTAGCGCGGATTGACGGCGTGCATGTACTGACGTCGAGTGGCGGCCGGAAGGCCGTCCTGCTTCACCCGCGCGGCGTAACGCGCGAGCCAGTCGAGGAACCGCGGCTCCGCATCGCGCATGCGGGCGTCGTCATAGAACGCGGGACGAAGCGGCGCCAGGTCGGGCGCGTCGACGTCCACGTCGGCGAGGGCGCGGAAGAACAACGTCATGTCCACTTCGGCCTCGTGCAGCAGCGGCTGGAGCGTCTGCATCAGCGCGGCGTCGTCATCGCGGCAGTCGGCGAGACCGAGCTTGGCCGCGACGGTGAGGCGCGACTGGCGATCGAGCGTCGCGATGTAGCGCTCGAGGCCGGCCTGCAGCGGCTCGATCGACGCGAACACCGGCACCAGCGCCTGGGCGAGCCGTCCGAGATTCCAGTAGGCGACCTGTTCCTGCGCGCCGAAGCGATAGCGGCGGCCCGAGGCGTCGGTCGTGTTCGGCGTCCAGTGCGGGTCGAAGTTGTCGATCCAGCCATACGGCCCGTAATCGATGGTCAGGCCGAGGATCGACATGTTGTCGGTGTTCATCACGCCGTGGACGAAGCCGACGCGCATCCAGTGCGCGATCATGACGGCGGTACGCTCGCAGACCTGGCCGAACCACTCGGCCCGCCGCTCGGCCGGATCGGGCGCGAGGCGCGTCAGTTCCGGAAAGTCCCGGCCGATCGTGAACTCGACCAGCTGCTCGAGGAGGGCGACGTCCTGGCGCGACGCCGGCAGCTCGAAGTTCCCGAACCGGATGAACGACGGCGCGACCCGGCAGACGATGGCGCCCGGCTCGAGCTTGGGGTCACCGTCGTAGAACATGTCGCGCATCACCCGCTCGCCCGTCGTCACCAGGCTCAACGCGCGCGTCGTCGGCACGCCGAGATGATGCATGGCCTCGCTGCAGAGGAATTCGCGGACCGACGAACGCAGGACGGCGCGCCCGTCGGCGCTGCGCGAATATGGCGTGCCGCCGGCGCCCTTCAGCTGCAGCTCCCAGCGCTCGCCACGTTCGTTGATCACCTCGCCCAGGGTGATCGCGCGGCCGTCTCCGAGCTGACCCGCCCACTGGCCGAACTGATGGCCGCCGTAGTTGGCCGCATAGGGCTCCATTCCGCTGACGATGGCGTTGCCGCCGAAGACCTGCGCGAACTCCGCGGACTCGACGTCGGCGCGATCGAGGCCGACGAGCTCGGCCACTTCGCGCGAGTACGCGATCACCTTCGGGTCGGCGACGGGTGTCGGAGAGACGCGCGAGAACAACGCGCCGCGCACATAGCGGGGAGACGGATTGGCGTCCGGATCGCCCGGCAGATCGCGCACGAAGGCATTGTCGAACCGAAGGGACCGCATCTCCCTACGCTAGCATGCGGCCGGCTGGAATCGCCGCGGCGCGCCGGTCACGGCGTGATCGTGAAGAGCTCGAAGGGGCCCCAGTAGTAGGGCCGGGCGAGGTGGCCGCCCTGACGCATCAGCGACAGCTTCGCGGCGCGCAGCGCGTCCACGGGACTCTCGCCGCGCGCCATGCCGGCGTAGAGCCCGTCCATCAGCCGCGCCGTCGACTGATCGTCGACGTCCCACAGCCCGGCCACGACCTGCCGCGCGCCGGCCCTGAGGAAGGCCCAGGAAAAGCCGATCAGGCCTTCGCCGGCGACGGCGCGGTCGCCGGCGCTGCGACACGCCGAGATGGTCACCAGGTCGGCGCGCAGCAGCCGTTCCGCCACGTCGCGCGCATAGAGCTTGTCGGCGCCAGGCGGGCCGGCGAGGATGACCGCGGAGTCGAGGGGGCTGGTGCGGTTGGCGGCGCCGTGGGCGGTGAAGTGAATCACCGAGTAGCGTTCCGGCTGGGCGGCGAGGTACTCGGCCGGCGAGGCGCGGTCGCCTTCATAGCGGGCGATGCGCTGCGGGTCGAAATGCTTCGACACCGCGCCCATCTCGATTTGCGCGTAGCCGAGCCTGGGAAACTCACGCAGCCGCGGCGTCGGATCGCCGACCAGCAGCAGCGACCGGGCCGCGTCCGGTTCCTTCGCGCTGCCGTGTGCCAGCAGCGCCAGCGAGGGTGCCACCGCCACCGTCACGTCCTCGATCCAGTAGCGCCGCGCGCCGCCGTCGACCGGCAGCGTCTCGAAGTTCACGCCGTGCAGGGTGCCGTCGGCGACGATGCGTACGGAGGCGCCAGGCGGGATGTGGCGGCTGATCGGCGCGATGAGCGCGCCATACAGCGCGGCGCCGGCCGGATCGCCGAGCGGATCGGCGGACGATCCCTCGACCAGCGTGCGATAGCGCTGCACCAGCCGGTCGATATCCGCGGCCGGCGGCAGCGGGGCGTGATGGATGCCGGAGCCGGTGACGACCCAGACGTGCGATCCGGCCGGCGCCAGCCAGTACGCGAGCCAGATCGTGCGCGAACGCCCGGCCGCGGTCACCAGGCGATCGGCGGTGACCGGGGGCGCCGGGCGGACCACACCTCCGCTGCCCATCCGCTCGGCGAGAACCACGGCACGGCTCGAATCCGACACCAGCAGCGCGCGATCGAGCGATCCGGCCCGCACCAGCGTGTCGACGTACTGCTGATAGAAGCGGATGACGCGGGTCAGGAACGTCAGGCGATATTCGGGCTTCAGCAGCTCGGCGCGGACACCGCGGATCGTGCCCAGCGCGGCCTCGAAGTGAACGGTTGCCCGGGCCCCGTCCCCGGCGGCCAGCAGCGTGTTCGCCAGCCCGGCGTGCGCTTCCCAGCGCGCCGCCGGCTCGCTCCCGGACGCCTGCAACGCTTCTGTAAACAGGACCTTCGCCTCATCACGCTTGCCGCGGCCGGCGGCGATCGAGGCGGCATTGAGGGTGTTCCAGAGGGTGTTGCCTTTCGACGCGGCCTTGAGCCGGATCGCTTCGCGGTTGAAGCGATCGGCGTGATCCAGGTCGCCGAGCTCGACCGCCGCGACGGCGACGTTCCCCGCCCACACCGCGGCGTCGGCGTCGAGCTTCGCTGCCGTCGCGACCTCGTAGGCGCGCGACAGGTGCGTGAGCCCTTCGCGCGGCTTCCCTTGCAGCATGTGCGTGTTGCCCAGCTCGCCGAGTGCCTGCTCGAGATACGTGGTCGCGCCGCGTTTCTCGTGGCCGCTGACCGCGCGTGTTTGCGCGGCAATCGCCTGCTCGAACTGGCCGAGCCTTGCGTAACACAAGCCGGCGTTCGTCAACGCCGTGCCGTAGACCGTGTAGTCCTCGATCGGCTTCATCTCGAGCACGGTCTCGAAGTACGGGAGCGCCTCGTCGAAGCGGCTGCGTATGACGCGGCCCATACCCAGGTTCACGAGCGCCGCGGCGCGACGGTAGGTATCACCGCGTGCCTGGGCGCGGACGATCGCGTCCTGCAGCAGCGCATCGGCTTCCGCCCACCGGCGGCTCCGGAGCAGCGCCTGGCCATGGAGCACGTCGATGTCGAGAAGGACTTCGTCGGCGGACGCGGCCGCGGCCTGTTGCCGGGCCTCGCCGAGCAGACCAATCGCGTCCGGCAGCTTGCCTTCGGCCAGCAGCGATTGTGCGAGGAGATACGTACGGCGGGCGGCGGCGGGAGCCAGCGCCGGCGTGGCAGGAGGGGCGGGCTCGAGGAGCGCCCGTGCCGGTGCGATCTCGCGCTTCAGCACCAGGATCTCGGCGCGCAGCAGCCGCAGCTTCCACCACCGCTCGCCGCGGTCGGCGCCGAGCGCGGCCTCGGCCTCGTCGACGCGTGCCGTGGCCTGGGCCAGCGCGCCGCGCCAGACATCGTGCCGCGCGGCGTCGTAGAGCTGGTCGATCCGTCGCCCCTGGTCGGCGCATCCGATCAGGCACGCGAGAACCATCGCGATGCCCAGACGGGGCGCGGCCGCGGGCGGCGACGTCAGCCGCCTATGGGTACCAGGAGCCGTTTGTCTCGATTTCTCCGGCGGCGAGCATGCCGCCGATCGGCGAGCCGAGGTCCATGCGGACCAGCGTGAGCCGGCGGGACAGCGAGGAAATGAAGATCTCACCGAAGTAGATTCTGCCAAATCCCGGTGCGACGACGAGATGATGATCGATCGTCGAGTCGGGGTACGGCTTCCCTTTCCACCGCAGCCGCCGCACGATCGTCCCGTAGATCGTGTCCTCCGCCTTCAGCAGCGAGCGCCTCGTCCCCTTGACGTCGTCGGCCGCAGAGATAAGGAAATGCTTCCCATACTCCTCGGTGAACTTCGGATCGTCGGCGGCAGCGAGCAGCTGCGACCGGGTGGCGAGCCGCGCGAACAGGGCGGCGTCGAGCTCGACGACGAGGGTGTGATCGCCGATGGTGACGCCGGCGATGCGGACGTCGCTGGGCTTGAGGGCCGGCTCGTCGCTGGGGCCCGGGCTGCTGCCGGTCATGGTCGCGCGGAGCTGTTCGATGCGCAGCGCCGGCGCCGAGCCGACCACCAGCTCACGGACGTCGACCTTGACGGTCGTCGTGGTCGTCAGCGAGTCGGCGCGAACGCGCCCGTGCGTGAGCTCACGCGCGAGCCGGCCGCTGTCGAAGACCCCCTGGGCCGAGGTGGCGCCGGAGGCGACTCGGGCGAATTCTCCGAACTTGGTCGCGGGCAGCGAGCCCTGCGAGAGGCCGCCCGAGACCGTCAGCGAGCTGGCGCCAGTGGCATCGATCACGAGATCGCGAGGCCTGCTGATCCGACCGCCGATGACCGCGGCATTTCCCCGGAAGACGAACCGACGCTCCATATCCATAGGCAAGTACTCCTTGTGATCAGCGTGCCGCCACAGTGAAACGATACTCGAGCGGCGGCACCTGGCTCTCCGGCCGGCCGACCCGGATGACATGACTCGCGCCCGGCGACAGACGGCTGGCAGGAACCACGACGATCAGCGGCATGCCGGGCGCCGGCGCGTCGGCGCGTCCATTCGCGATCTCGGCCCCGCCGTCGTCGCGGCCCAGGCTGTAAGTCAGAGGCGCGCCGGCCTCGGCCAGGTTGACTTCGAGCGCCAGGGACACGACGGCGTCTCTTTCCGGAAGCGTCACCGTCGGGACCGCGCCTCGCGTCGCGGGCCGCAGCGCCACCGGCGCGAGGACCTGCGTGGCAGTTCCGAAGCCGGGCGCACGCTGCACCCCATAGACCACGCCGATCGCCAGCACCGCGGCCGCTGCCCACGGCAACGTCACCGCCGCGAGACGCGAGCGCGGCCTCGCGGCGGCGCGGGTTGCCGGCGCACCGGCGAACACCGTGCTCGCCTCCTGGCGCAGCTGGCTCGCCACACGCATGTCCTCGGCGCACACCTCGCATTCGAAGAAGTGCTCCTCGAAGGCGTAGCGCTCGAGTTCCGGCATCTCATTGAGCAGGTACCGCTCGGCGGCGTGCGTCTCGATGGCGTGCTGATGCGTCATCCTATAACTCGTTCTCCTGACGGCGTCGACGTGGGCGACGCCGGCGAAGCAAGCGGTCTGCTGAGAAGCTCACGCAGCTTTGTGCGCGCCCTGAACAGCAGCACCCTGAGATAGCCGCGATCGATCTCCAGGCGCCGGCAGATCTCGTCCTTGTCGCGTTCCTCCAGAAACCACCAGCGCAGCAGGTCTTGTTCCTTTTGCGGCAGGGCATGCAGCGCCCGCCGCAGCCGCTCCGTATCTTCCGTTCGCATCAACACCGACTCGGCGTCATCCGCTTCGACGTCAGCCTGCTCGGGCGCGTCTTCGGGGACCGGGACGGTCTTCTTCTGCGATCGGTACATCTCGAACAGCACGTTGTTGCAGACCGAGTTCACGAACGCGCCGAGCGTTTCCGGCCGATCGAGGCCGCCGCGCTGCTTGAGCGTGGTCAGGACGCGAACGAACGTTTCCTGCCGCGCGTCTTCTACCTGGGCCGGCGAGGACAGTCGTCCCCGCAGCTTCAGCACCAGCAGGTCGCCGAAGTACTTGGTGAAGTGCCGCTCGGTATGCGGATCTCGTGAGAGAAGCCGACTGATGTACGCGCCGTCGAACGCGTGCCGGGTCTGATAGGGAGACAAGCTCCGCCATCATAAGGCGCGTCCTCGCAGCCTCGCAATCCGCTGCTGCGACCTTCAAGCTGAGCTGGCCCTGTCTCGCCCACATTTTTGTGATTCCCGGGCGTTGTCCGTGCAGCGTTTGGCCCCCTACAGCCCCTTAGTGCATCGGAGAGAGGGAACGTTACAACGGGCCGTGATCGGTCTCGGGGGCTGGTGATCGGGGACCAGGGATCGGGAGGCCGGGGGACAGGGGCCAGCGGCCACCGACGAATCGCACCGTGAAACGTTCGCCCGCCCCCAGACACCAACCATCGGAGACCGACGGTGGGCTTCCACAGGACGGGAGAGTCAGGGATGGCACTAGGTGACGGAGTGCGGCGGAATATTCGCAACGTGTCAGCGGAAGAGCGTCAGCGGTTCGCACGGGCGCTGTTGGCGCTCCAGAACGGCGGGATGGATCCGTACGGCGGCGGCGCGGAGTACTGGTTCCGGCGCGCGCAGGCGTACTGCCTGGAGCACGATCACCGGGGGCAGGACTTCCTGCCGTGGCATCGGGAGCTGTGCAACCGGCTCGAGGACCTGATACGGCAGGTCGATCCCGACCTCTCGCTGCACTATTGGGACTGGAACGAGGATTCTCGGGATCTGTTCATGTCGGCGTTCGACGTCGCGAGCGCGGAGTTCGAGCTTCCGTTCGACGCGGCGATCTCGGTCGCGCAGACCTGGGGCGGCGTCGCCGCCCCCGATACCGTCATCCTTCACGCGCCGACGTTCGCCCGCCTGAGCGCGCTGCTCGAACGCAAGCACGCACAGGCCCGCTTCGTCTACTTCGGCGGCACCGTGGTCAACGCGCACAACTCGCTGCACGATCCGCTGGCCCTGCTGCTGCACGCCAACCTCGACCGGCTCTACGCGATGTGGCAGGCGCGCGCCGGCGAAGCGTGGCGGCTCGATCCGGCGCGGGTCTATGGACTGCACGGCGAGACGCTCGCCGACACGTTCGTCGAGCCGTGGTCCACCGAGCTGATGACGCGCCCGTGGCTGACGCCGGCGCACCCGCACGCGCCGAAAACATTTGCCCATCCCTCCGTGATCGCGCCGCCGTGCTACGACACCCTGCCGGCCCGCATCGTGGTGGACGAGACCGCGAATCCCCAGCGGCTCATTCGCTTTCGCGACGTCGCGGTAGAGCGCACGTTCGCCCGCGCCGCGGCGTTCCGCATCTTCGGGCGCGGCAACCTCACCTTCACCGTGACCGACGGTCCGACCGGTCCGTATGCGGTGATTTCGCCGGGCGCCTGCGTGCGCGCGGTCCATTCGTCGACGCTCTATCAGGAAGTCCGCCTCTGGTTCGGCTACACCGGCGACAGGCCGGACACCGCCGCACCGGAAGGCCACGTCACGATCCGCTGCGAGGAAACCCAGGAGACCTTCGTGTTCCGTCTTCAGGCGAACACGGTGGCCCAGACGGGCGCCGGGACTGGCGCGCACGCCACGGGCCCGCCCGCCAAGGACCGGCCAGGCGTGACCTGGACGTGGACCTGGCGGGCGCTCGCCTCCTGACGGCTCGCGCCGGTCACGCGGAGCGTCGCGAGCCCTCGTGTGCTGCGCGCCCTGATTGCGCCACGAAGACCACGCCTGCCAGGATGGCGGCGAGCGAGACGAGGTGGGCGACGCTCAAGCCGCCAACCACACGGTCGTTGACTCGCAGGAACTCGACCGCGAACCGGAGCACGCCGGCGCCGATGCAATATCGGCCGAGCACGATCGGATCGGGCACGCCGCTGCTGTCGCCACCGCAGCAGGAGCCACCCGAGGATCGCAAGTCCCGCGGCCTCGTACAGCTGCGTCGGGTGCACCGGCACGTCCGTGGGGGGCAGGCCCTGCGGAAACGCGATCCCCCAGGGGAGCGACGTCGGCCTGCCGTAGTCGTCGCCCACCAGCAGGCACCCGATGCGTCCGATCAGGTGACCGAATGCCAGCGCCGGCGTGGCCGCCGCGATCGTGCGCACCACCGGCCACTTGTGCCGGACGATGAACACGAGGCCGGCGCCGACGCCGCCGATCAGTCCGCCATACCAGCTCAATCCGCCGCGAGACAGCAGCAGCTCCGAGATCGGTCCCTCTCCCGCATGCTCCATCGTCCACAGGAGCTTGGCCCCCACCAGCCCGCCGATCACGCCGACCATGCCGGCATCAGCCGCCTCCGCGGGCAGCGCCGCGCGCACGAGCTCCTTCCGGAACAGCCAGAGGCCGACCAGCGCCGCCACCGCGACCATGACGCCGAAACTGGTGATCTCGAACGAACCGATGCGGATCAGGACCGGATACATGTTGGACGGTTGTCGGTGAAGACGGGCGGACGGGTCAGGAGACTTCAGCGAGTATACGTTTTGACCTCCCCTGTCACACCTGCTTTCTATGATGGCGCCACGTCGCGGGCGACGCGAGTCTGAAGGGAATGGAGGGCGGGGGGATGGCCGACCAGTCGATTACGTGCACGGGATGTGGCAAGCGGATTCCGCTCACGCGCGCGCTGCGCGCCGACATCGAAGACACGCTGCGGCAGCAGTTCGAGCGGCAGCAGTCCGCCCGCGAGCAGGAATTGCGGAATCACTTCGAGGTGGAGCGCGAGCGGGCCCGCGAACAGGCCGCGCAGGAGGCGCAGCGGGCGCTGGCGCTGGATCTCGAGGCGACGCAGGCGCAGGTCCGGGAGCAGGCGCGCGAGCTGGCGGAGGCGAGGCAGCAGGAGCTGCAGCTGCGCAAGCGTGAGCGGGATCTCGAGCGGGCGCGTCAGGATCTCGAGCTGGCGGTCGCGCGGCAGCTGGACGACGAGCGGCGCCGGATCGTGGACGAAACGCAGGTCCGGCTGGCCGACGAGCATCGGCTCAAGGACGCGGAGAAGGAGCGCCAGCTCGCCGACATGCGCCGGCAGATCGAGGATCTCCGCCGCAAGGCCGAACAGGGTTCCCAGCAGACGCAGGGCGAGGCCGGCGAGCAGGAGCTCGAGGCGCTGCTGCGCGAGGCGTGCCGGCTGGACGAGATCGAGCCGGTCTCACAGGGCGTGCGCGGCGCCGACCTGCACCACGTCGTCGTGGACGGGCGCGGCCGGCGGGTCGGCTCGATTCTGTGGGAATGCAAGAACACGCGGCACTGGAGCGACGGCTGGATCGCCAAGCTCAAGGCCGACCAGCGCGCGATGCACGCGGACGTCGCCATCCTGGTGTCGGCGTGTTTGCCGAAGGGCACGTCGCGGCTGGCCTGTGTGGACGGCGTGCTGGTCACGGACTTCGCCACCGCCCCGGGCGTCGCGGCGATCGTGCGTGCCCAGTTGCTTGCGCTGTCGCACGCCCGCCATGCCGCGATGCACAAGGAAGAGCGGCTGGAACTGCTCCACCGCTATTTGACCGGCACCGACTTCCGGCACCGCGTCGAAGCGGTGGTCGAGGCCTTCGACGCGATGCGCCTGGATCTCGATCAGGAACGCCGGTCCGCCGAGCGGCAGTGGGCGCGCCGCGCCCGTCAGCTCGACGCCGTCACCTTGAACATGGCGGGGATGTACGGCGATCTGCAGGGGCTGGTGCCGGCGCTGCCTCCGCTGCAGTCGCTCGAGCTGCCGGAGGCGCAGGAAGACGTCGCCTGACGGTCGCCGCTCACGCGGCGCCTTTCCTTCGCAAGCGATGCCGTCTCGGCGGAGCCGCGGCTCAGCTGGATGACCTCAGTGACGGCATGTGGTGACGAGCTGGCCGGAGCGTCAGGAACACGCCGGCGCCTCGAGCGAATCGCCCTGTGTAGCGAGGCTCCAGCCGCGACGGCACCAGACTCATCGAGAAGCTGCCGCCGAGACCCGGAACCACGCCGCGCACGGATCGGAACGAAACCGCGTAGCCCGTCTGTATTTTCGCGACCGTGAAGACGTCGTCCGGGAACGCATGGATGTGCAGGTCGTGAGCCGGCTTCTGGACGACCTCGGCCCTGCCGAACAGCGTGTGGCGGTCGCGCACGGTTGCGCTGGTCTCGACGAAGCCGGCATGCGTCGTCGCATTCAGGATCCCGTTCGGCAGGAGCTCCGGGCCTGAGTTGACGCCGTAGGCGAACGTTGTCGCCCAGGTGGTGTCCCGACCAGCCTGACGGTGCAGCGTGGCGGACGCCGTGGCGCGATTCACCGACGTGCGCAGCCGGGTGCCAACCTCGGCCTCCGCGTGATGCAGATGACCTGCCGAAAGCTGAACCGCCAGGTGCTCGGTTGGCAGCCAGGTGAGCCGCCCGGCAACCGAATCGAGCGGGCCGAGGTCCAGGTCGGCGCGGTTGGCGTCCGGCTCCCGCCCGTTGAACAGCGATAGTTCAGCCTTCCAGCGTCGATCGTGCAGACCGGCCGTGATCACGCCGTAGGTGACATGTGTGGCGTCGAGCCAGTGATGGCCAATGGGTGCGATCGGATTCGACATGGCCGACAGCCGGTGCGGAAACCCTGGCGGTCCCAGCGCGGGCTCGCCCGCCAGACCGCCGTACACCTGCAGCCGCATCGACCCGCGCAGCGACCGATCGTAGTCGGCGGCAAGCTCCATGATCAGATCGTGCGGATGCTGGCGATCGTGGATCGTGTCACCCTCGCACACCTCACCGGTGGCGAGAAAGTTGAGGTAACCGCAGTCGCTGACGGTCCACGGCTCGAGGCTGCCCATCGCGCGCAGTCCAAGGCGCCCCTTCCCCGCCGCGCGGCGCGCCGTCAGCATTCCCCAGTTCACGCTGCTGAACTGGTGCGTACCGAAGCCTCCGGTGCGGTGAATGTCGCCAGGCTCGTACAGGAACTGCGCGAAGGCGACGCCGTGCACCATCACGCTCCAGCTGCCCCATGTGCGTGAGCTTCCGAACATCGGCGAGTCATCGGGAACCCACGACGTGCCGGACGCCTCCCGCGACGGGAACAACGCAGCCGTGCTGGCGTCGTGATGATGCGCTCTGACGTCTGATTGATGTTGGTCAAGAGTACTCGCGTCACCTGTGGTGTTCGATCGGCGTGCCTGCGCGAACATTGATGTGGTGGCCGCCGCCAGCACGACGATGAGAGTCGCCAGGAAATGTGAACGGGCTCGCATTGCTGATGTGGCCTGCGGGTTCAGCTTAACGCACGGATCACGGTTACGGTCGCGCTCCCCCCTTTGCCCGATTGTGCCGGCGATGCGCGCGGCCTACGCTGAACGGACTGGAGGCTCTCTGATGCCCGATCGTCCACGCCTGCTGATTGCTTCGAACCGTCTGCCGTTTGCCGTGCAGTGTGGCGCCGACGGACTCGAGCTAACACCGACGACCGGCGGGCTGGCCTCGGCGCTCAGTGCCGTGCACCAGCGCGGCGATCATGTCTGGGTCGGCTGGCCTGGCGAGTGTCCGGCCGTCGACGACTACACGCGCGCGGAGTTGATTGGGCGCCTGCATGCGCGCCGCGTCGTGCCGGTGTCGCTCAGCACCGACGATGTCAGCGGCTACTACGACGGCGTCTGCAACAGCGTGCTGTGGCCGGTCCTGCACTACCTGCTCGATCGCCTGCCCATCGCGCTGCCGGACTTCCAGCCCTACCGGGCCGTCAACGAACGCTTTGCGGACCTGGTGCTCGCGCAGCACCAGCCGGGCGACATCGTCTGGATTCACGACTATCACCTGCTGCTGGCGCCGGCGCTGATCCGCGCGCGCATTCCCGAGGCCCGGATCGGGTTCTTCCTGCACACGCCGTTTCCCTCCGTCGACGTCTTTCGCGTGCTGCCGTGGCGCCGCGAGATCCTCGACGGCATGCTCGGCGCAACCGTGGTCGGTTTCCAGACGCCGCGGGACGCCGCGCACTTCTCCGATGCGGTCCGCCAGCTCACCGAGTATCACGCCGACGGATCGAGCGTCATTGCCGATCGCCGCAGCATTCGCGTCGGCGCGTATCCGATCGGCGTGGACGCGCAGCGCACGGCGGACGGGACGCCGGGCGCCGAACCTGCCGCCATCGGACTGGCGCGCAACCCGGCGTGCCGCCGGTTCCTCGGCGTCGATCGCCTCGACTACACCAAGGGGATCGTCGCGCGTCTGACGGCGTTCGAGCGTCTGCTCTCCGAGCAGCCGGCGCTGCGCGGGCAGGTCGAGCTCGTCCAGGTCGCGGTCCCGTCGCGCGAGAACATTCCGTCGTACGCCGGCCTGAGCCGCGACGTCGAGGCGCTGGTCGGCGCGATCAACGCGCGCTTCGGCAGTGCGGACTGGCTGCCGGTCAAATATGTTCGCGAGCCGGTGTCCCCTGCCGATCTCGCGCCCCTGTACCGGTCGGCGGACGTCATGCTGGTCACGTCGCTGCGCGACGGCATGAACCTCGTGGCCCGCGAGTTCGTCCTGGCGCGGGAGGACGACGACGGCGTGCTGGTGCTGAGCGAGCTGGCCGGCGCGTCCGAGGATCTGCGCGCGGCCCTGCTGGTCAACCCGTATGCCGTCGACGAGATGGCCACGGCCATGGCGCGCGCGCTGGATCTCGAGCCCCGCGAGCGGCGTCGTCGCATGAGGACGCTGCGGCAGCGCGTCAGCGGACGCACCATCGACGACTGGGTGGCCCGCTTCACCCACGACGTCGTCTGTGCGTCCGGCGAGTGCCCGGACGCGGGAGAGGCGGTGGCCGCGGCGATCGACGCCGCCGGCTCGCAGGATCGACGCCTCGCGCTGGTGCTCCGCTACGAAGACGTGCTGGCCGAAGGCGCCGAGTCCAGCATTCCCTCCGATCCCGATCCGGAGCTGATCGATCTGCTGCGGGCGACGTGTGGACGTCCCGGCGTGACCCTCCACATCGTGAGTGCCTTCGATCACCAGACGATGGACCGCTGGTTCGATCTCGTGCCGGCGGTGATCTGGGCAGAAAACGGGTTGTGGCGTCGCGAGCGCGAGGGGCATCGATGGCGCCTCACCCAGTGGTCGAACGGCGACTGGAAGGACGACGTCCGCGAGCTGATGCAACAGTTCGTGTCGCGGACCCCGGGCTCGTTCGTGGAAGAGTGCGGCGCGTCGCTGCGCTGGCACTTCGGCCGGAGCGAGCCGCTGTTCGGACGGAGCCAGGCGCAGACGCTCGCGTCGGTCCTCGGCGAAGGCGCCGAGTCGCTTGGCTACGACGTCATGGCCTCGGCGTCCACGCCGTACGTCGAGATCCGTCTGGCCGGGCTGTCGATCGCGCGCGGCATGCAGAAGCTCGTCGAGCTGGATCCCGAGGCGCATGGTCATCCTCGTCGATCGCGCCGAGCATCTCGAAGCCGCCGGCGAGGTATTGCGCGCCGAGGATCTGCGCGTCGCCTGCGGCGGCCGGGCGCTGCCGGGCATGCTGTCGCTCCCGGACCGGCGCAGCCTCCGGCGGATGCTGAGCGGACAGCAGGCGGGAGTGGCGGCAACGCCAGAGTCGTTCCCGCTCCGGGGGCAGGTGCGGGCCCGGCCGCGCTATGCGCCCGCCGCGGGTGCCGCGGGTGCCGCGACCATCTACGTGAGCCCGCTCCCGGCCAGCCGCGTCAGGATTGGACGATGATTCCCTTGCGCACCGCATAGAGCACGATCTCGGCGGTGTTGTGCAGGTTCAGCTTCTGCATCAGGTTGGCTCGGTGCGTCTCGACAGTCGACACACCGAGGTCGAGCAGCGTCGCGACTTCCTTGTTCGACCGGCCCTCGGCGAGCAGCTGCAGCACTTCGCGCTCCCGATCGGTCAGCAGGTGGTATGAATCGGTGAGTCCCCGCGCCTGCAGCTGCCGGACGTAGTCCTCCATCAGCACGCCGGTCACGGCCGGACTGAAGAACGGCTTGCCGGCGGTGATCGCGCGAATCGCCGGCAGCAGATCCTCGTCGGTCGCGTCCTTCAGCAGGTAGCCGCGTGCTCCCGCCGCCAGCGCCCTGATGATGTACGACTCGTCGGCGTGCATGCTGAGGATGATGACGCGCGGCGGACGATCGATCTTCTGGACGCGCGCCGCCACCTCGATGCCGTTCATCTTCGGCATCGCGACGTCGAGAATCAGGATGTCGGGGGTCGTCTCGGCGCACAGCCGCAGCACCTCGAATCCGTCCGCCGCCTCCCCCACCACGACGATTCCCGGCTGGCTCTCCAGCAGGCTCCGCAATCCGCGTCGGACGATGCCGTGATCGTCAGCCAGCAAGACTCGCAACCGAGACCTCCGGAGCCAGCACAGGAAGCGGCAGATGGATCCTGATGGTCGTGCCGTTGCGGCTCACGCTGCGAATGACGATCGTTCCGTGGAGCTCGCGCACCCGCTCCTCGATGCCCCGCAGGCCGAGCCCGACGGATCTGGACGCCGGATCGAACCCGGTCCCGTCGTCCGCGATCGAGACGTCGAGCGCGTCGCCGCGCCCCTCCAGCGTGACCTCGACGCGGGTGGCGCGGGCGTGCCGGACGCAGTTGGTCAGCGCCTCCTGGACGACGCGATAGACGCAGGTGCGGTGCGGGTCGGGCAGGCTGTCGAGGTCGCCGGTCGCCGTGAGATCGATCGGCAGCCCGAAGCGGCGGCTGACGTCCCGGATGTGCCACTCGAGCGCCGGCTGCAGGCCGAAGTCGTCGAGCATGCTCGGACGCAGGCCGAGCGCGAGGTCGCGGACCGTGCGGACCACGTTGTCGACGAGCTGCCGGCACTCCGTCACCGCCGCGGAGACGCCCGCGTCGACGCGGCCGCGCGCGCGATCGATCCGCCCGAGCTCCATGCGCAGCGCGGTCAGCATCTGGCCGACGTGGTCGTGCAGCTCGCGCGACAGTTTCTTCCGTTCCTCTTCCTGCGTCGCGACCAGCTGCTGCGACAGCTGGCGCATCTGCCGTTCGGCCTCGGCGGCAATCGACCGCTGCTCTTCGGTGCGCCGCTCGACGACGCGCAGCCTGATCACGGCAATGCCGGCCACCACGATGCCGAGCGACAGGCTTTGCCAGAGCAGCCGGTAGAGATCGCGGCGGAACGTCGCAAAGCGACGGGTGACTTCCGCGCGCTGCGCCGCCAGGTTGGTGTTGTTGAACTGCTCGATGTCGTCGGCGAGCGCCAGCGCGGCCTCGCGCCGGGGCAGCACCTCGCGGCGCAGGAACAGCACGCTCTGCGACACCTTCTCCGCCGTCGTCCAGTCGAACAGCGGTTCGAACGCTTCCCAGGTCCTGCTCGAGGTTGGCCTGCAGGCTGTCGACGCGATTGGTCTTCGTCGCCGATCGCGGCAAGCGGACGCAGCTCCTTGAGCGTGGCCATGTTGTTGGTGCGGTATTCGGCGATCCGCTGCCGGTACTCGGAGGCGTGATCGCGCTCGGCGTCGAGCAGGTAGTCGCGGATGAAGATGCTCGACAGGTGGACGTCCGCGCGCAGCCGCCGCAGCCGCGTGTCCACTTCACGGTGGTGCGCGTTCAACGCTTCGACCTGCGCGTAGATCTCCTGTGCGCCGCGCGACGCGGTCAGTACGGAGACGGCGACGAGCACGAGCAGGCCCGCGAGCCCAAGCGCGGCGACTGGCCAGGTTCTGAAGCGCACGTGTCCCCCCTGCGAAAGAGCGAGGCCCGGCACGGCGAGCCCCATTCCAAGCGTAACCCGTCTGCGGCGCCTGGACCCTCGGGTAAATGGGGGAGTACACGCGGCGATCGCCTGCCCAGTCCACCCCGTGGCTTTCCGGCTTTAGCCGGAAGGGGGCGGGGATTGGCGAGAGGCTGACCGCTGCACGGTTGGGCTGGCCCGGACGCTTCCCGGGAGCAGGCTGTCGCGTCGGCGTCGCTACGACGCGGCGCCGGAATCGCGTGGGAGCGACACTTCGAATGCTGCTGCCGCAGCCGGGCCCGTCGCTGGACGCGGTGACGCTCCCGCCGTGGAGCCTGACCAGGCTCTGCACCAGGTGCAGGCCGATGCCGACTCCGCCCTGCGCGTGCTCGCCCGCCGGGTCGGCTTGCGCGTAGAGATCGAAGACCCGCGGCAGCATCTCGGGCGCGATGCCGATGCCGTTGTCGCTGACGCGGATCGACACCATCCGCTCGGTCCCGGTCACCGCCAGCTCGATCGTGCCGCCCTCCGGCGTGTACTTCACTGCGTTGTTCAGCAGGTTCAGGCAGACCTGCGTCAAGCGCGCCGGATCGCCGACCACACCGGCCGGCGTCGACGGGAGCACCAGCTCGAGACGCTGCTGCCGGCCCATGGCGAGCGGACGGATCGTCTCCGCGGCCTCTGACGCGATCGCGAGGACGTCGACGGGCTCCTGCCGGAGCTCCATCTTGCCGGTGCCGATCCGCGACAGATCGCTGAGCTCGTCGATCAGCCGAATCATGTGCTTCGTCTGCCGGTCGATGACGCCGCGCGGCCGCTGCATCGGCGAGGACTCGTCGAGCATCAACCGGAAGACCTCGAGCGCGGTCTGAATCGCGCCAAGCGGATTCCGCAGTTCGTGCGCCAGCCGTGCCAGGAAGGCGTCCTTGTTCTGATTTGCCGCGGTGAGGGCGCGCGCGTGTTCGTGCAGCGCCTGCTCGAACAGTCCCTTCTCGATGGCGATCGCGGCCAGCGACGCCGCCGTATCCAGCGCCAGCTCGGTCTCCGACGAGCGCGGCAGGCGCGGCTCGTGGTAGTAGACGGCGATGGTGCCGACTATCCGTCCCGTACTCGTGGCGATCGGCACGGACCAGCACGCGCGCAGGCCGAACGGCATGATCAGGTGCTTGTAGTCGGCCCAGAGCGCGTCGGTGTCGACGTCGGAGACCAGGACCGGTTCGCGCCGGTAGACCGCGGTGCCGCACGAGCCCGCCGCCGGTCCGATCCGCAGCCCCTCGATGCTGCTGGCATACGACGGCGGCAGACGCGGCGCCGCCCCGACGCGCAGCCGACCGGTCTCGTCAACCAGCATGATCGAGGCAATCGCGTCGGGCCAGTGCGACTCGAGCAGTTTCACCACCGCCTCGAGCACTTCCGCGAGCGGCGCGCCGCGGGCGATCCGCTCGAGGATCCGGCGCTTGTGCGCGAGACGCTCCTCGACGGCCTTGCGCTGGGTGACATCCACGCACGCGCCGGTCATGTAGGTCGGCCGGCCGCCGGCGTCGACGTAGGACCGGCCGCGATCGATCAGCCAGCGCACCGTGCCATCTGGCCAGACCACCCGGAACTCCATCTCGAAGTCCACGCCCTCGCGCGCGCAGACCTCGCATTGCTCGATCACCGCGCGGCGATCGTCCGGGTGCACCGAGGCGATGAAGCCCTCGAGCGTGCGCGGCGACTCCCCCGGCGTCAGGCCGAACAAGCGGTCGAGACTGTCATCCCAATCGAGGTCGTTGGTCTGGATGTTCCACCGGAAGGTCCCGGTCGTGGACGCCTCGAGCGCCGCGCGCAGTCGCTCGCGGCTCTCCGACAGGTGCGCCTCCGCGAGTTTCCATTCATGGATGTCGGTGTGGGTGCCGTACCACTTGATCACCTGGCCGGCGGCGTTGCGGACCGGGACGCCGCGCGCCACGTACCACCGATACTCGTCGTCGCCCGGGAACCGCAGCCGGAACTCCGCTTCGAGCGGCGCCCCGCTCGCGAGGCAGGCCGCCCAGCACTGCGCCGCCGGCGCCCGATCGTCCGGGTGCACGAACAGCGTCGAATCGACTTCGCCCAGCTGCGTCGTGCCGGTCATCTCGTACCAGCGACGGTTCCGGTAATCCACGACGCCGTCGGCCGTCGCCGACCAGACGATCTGCGGCATCGAGTCCGCCAGCTCGCGCAGGCGCTGCAGCGACTCTTCCTGTTCGGTCGCGATCTGCATCAGCAGATCTTCGGAACGCTTGCGCTCGGACAGGTCCTGGCTGATCGTCGCGTAGCCGGTGGCGCGTCCCTCGCTGTCCTCGATCCGCACCACGTTGTAGTGCATCCACACCGGTTTGCCGGTGGCGAAGTGCTTGAACCTGATGTCGATCGACCCGTTGCCGTCCCGGAGCACTTTCGGAAAGAACTCGCGGCGGAGGAAGTCGTGGTCCTCTTCGAAGAAGAAGTCGAAGACCGTCGCGTCCGATCGATCGGCCAGCGACACCGCCTGGGCGCCGGCCTTGTTGACGAAGAACGGCCGGAACTCGAGGTCGCACATCCCGACGAAGTCGCTGGTGTTCTGGGCCAGATACGCGAAGTGCCGAAGGTGGGCGTCGGCCTCGGTCGCTTGCGTGACGACCGCCAGCGCGCCGACGATGCGACCGTCGTCGTCGCGGATCGGTGACGCGTCGTAGCGGACCTGGATGGTGCGGCCGTCGCGGGTGAGGAGATCGCAGACGCCGCCCTCTTCCGGGACGCCGCGCTTGCGGGTGTCGAACCGCGCCTCGGCCCAGTCCATGCTGCCAGGGCGCACGAAGTCGGTGAACCGGCGGCCCGTCATCTCGGCCGGCGGATACCCCAGCATTACCGCCAGGCGATCGTTCACGAAGTCGGTGACGCCGTCGCTGTCGAGCGTCCAGATCCCGACCTGGGCCTGCTCGACGATGCGGCGGTACAGCGCCGAGCCGCCGCTCGTCAGGGCCTGTTCGGCGGATGAGGACTCGTGACCGCCGCTGCGGGACTCTCTGGCCATCAATGTTCGTTGATCGTGCAACGCAACGGCGCGCCTCGGCGGGCTGATGCGGCGAAGTCGACAAGAAAGAGTTGGGAACTCGATCCTAGTGTGAGGGTCCGGCGCTGTAAACAGCCTTGTCGTGGCTGTATGGCCTTCATACGAGCAGCCGGGCGGACCGATATCCAGGCGACTACTCGGGCGACGCCCTCAGGGTCGAGGGCAGAGCGGCGATCAGCGGTCCGGAATCAGCGAGGGTCCGCGCACCGTGACGCCGCGCTTCTTGGTGGTGATGTTGAAACGGCGCTCCGGCTTCACACCGTCCGGCAGCGTGTAGGTCACCGCGTACTGCCCGAGCAGCTCGTTCGCGACCTGCTGCAGCGCGTGCGGCACGGCCGCTCCAAGGTTGACGTCCAGCTGGCGTCCGCCCGACTGCTTCGGCCCTTCGGACAGGATCTGTTCCCGGTCGTTGGCGTCGTCCTGCTGGCTGTCGGCGGGCTGCGCCCCGCCCACCAGCGTCACGGTGTACATCGTCGCCCCGCTCTCGCGCAGCTTGTCGAGGACCGGACGCGCCTCGGCGCCCACCAGCCCTCCGGACAGGCACACGACGACGATCACCGGCCGCTCGGTCTTCGCCGCGCTGAACCTCGTCGCCAGGTCGAGCACGCCCTCGCCGACGTTCGAGTCGCGGCTGGGGCTCATCGTGAACTTGTTGATCGCGTCGACCATCGGCTGCAGGTTCGAGGTGTAGTCGACGACCGTCCGGTTGCTGATGCCGATCGTGATCAGCGAGACGTCCGCGTTGCTGGTGACCCGCTTGGCGAACTCGAACATCGCCAGGCGAATGGCGCCGTAGCCGACGATCCGCTCTTCGACGGCGAGCGCGACCTTCATGCGGGCGGTCGCAGGCTCGGCCTTCAGCACCTGGCGTTCCTTGCCGCCTTCCTTGACCACGAAGTCGGCGGGCGTCATGTCGGTGACCGGCACGCCTTTGCCGTCGGTGACGGTGACGAAGACGGTGCGGTCCACGGGCGCGGCGGGTCCCGGGCTCCCTGCGACTGACCGGCATGCCGAGGCCCACGGCAGCAATCAGCGCAGGCAGTGTCGAACGCAGCATCGGATCTCCTTCACCCGCATCATCGTCGGGTCGTGCAGGCTGACCCAGGGCGGGAATGTTGCCCCGGAAGCTGGTTCGAGGGACGAGGTGGCGGGATTATAGCTTCTCATCCGCGCCTGGTCCCTGCCAGGTTCCAGCCGGCAGCTCGAGGCAGGACGTCCGCAGTGTCAGAAGTAGAGAATGGCGCCGAAGCCGGTGCGCGTGCCCCAGTTGAACGAGCTCACTTTGGTCAGCCTCGTCTCGACCGAGCTGTCGATCAGACCGAATCCGACCTCGCCGAACACCGCGAAGCGCCGGTGTGGCGTGTACTGCGCGCCGAACGATCCTGACACCGAGAACGCGTTGCCCGTGCTGGTGCTGGTCTCGGTGAAGTCGCTGTCGGCGGTGCTCGACGTTCGCGAGAAGGTGAACCTGGGACTCACGTAGGTGCGCACGTTCTCGATCGGCTTCAGGTAGAAGAGCACGCTGATGCCGGTGCCCAGGGCCCAGCCGTCGGTTTCTCCGCCGAAGTCGCTGGAGGTCTCGGTCGCGGTGTGGCTGAACGACAGCTCCGGACGGACCGCAATGCCGTTGGTGACATGGTGAACGACGCCGATCGATGCCGGATAGCCCATGGTGATGCCGGTCTGTCCGCGCTCCTGCGCCGCCGCTGGCAGGCTGACGAACAACGTACCGATGATGAGTCCGAACAGAGTTCTCGAGTGCATGGTTCTCCTGGTCTCCTTGGTTGCGTCTGGTCGCATGGGTCCCCTTACCGACGTCGGCGAGGCCTGGCGGGTTTGGTTACTCGTCCCGCAGGGCCGAGATCGGGTCGAGGCGCGCCGCTCGCCGCGCCGGCAGCCAGCACGCCATGAGCGAGACGATCACGAACACCACGCCAATGACCGCAAACGTCAGCGGATCGCTGGGCTGCACGCCCACGAGCATTGTCGCCATGCCGCGCGTGAGGGCGAGCGCGGCAAGCACGCCAAAGCCGATCCCCACCAGGCTCAGCCGCAGGCCCTGAGTCAGGAAGAGGCGGACGATGCTGCCCGGCTGCGCACCGAAGGCGACCCGGACGCCAATCTCCGGCGTGCGCTGCCGCACCACGCTGGCCAGCACGCCGTAGAGACCGATCGACGCCAGCGCGACCGCCACTGCCGCAAAGATCGAGATCAGGACGAGGGCGAACCGCGTCCCGGCCATCGAGCGGCGGACCTGGGCTTCGAGCGGCTCGAGCTGCGCGAGGTGCAGGGACGGGTCGAGGCGCGCCAGTTCGGTGCGGATCGCCGGTGCCACGATCGCGGGGTTGGACGCGGTCCTGACGATCCAGCGTCCGGCGGCGCCGGGGCCGAGCCGGCCTTCAGGGAAGAAAAAGCCTTCGCGGCCGTCAGCCGCGAGCGTCACCCGGCGCTGATGCTCGACCACCCCGACGACGTCGTACCACTCGGCTTCCTCGGCGGCGACCACGCGCGCGAGCACGCGCTTGCCGACGGCCGGCTGCCCGGGAAATGCCTTTCGCGCGGCGATGCTGTCGATGATCACCACGCGCACGTTCGGACGCTGATCGTCCTCGGTGAACGTGCGTCCTTCGATGAGGCGCGTCCGCAGCACGTCGAAGTAGCCGGTGCGAACGAAGTGCGGCGTCATCTGCTGGAAGCGGTTGGGATCGGCCACCGCGTCGGCCGTGCCCCAGCGCGCGGCCGCGCCCGAGTTGTCGAGCGGCACGGCCGTCGAGGCGGAGGTGGCGGTGACGCCGGGCACGGCCCGGAGCCGCTCCGTCATCTGGTCCACCATCACCTGGAATTCCTGCTCGCTGCGCGGGCGATCGCTTTGGGCGACGAACGTCAGCACGTTCTGATAGTCGTAGCCGGGATCGATCCGCTGCAGCGAGATGAAGCTGCGGATCATCAGGCCGCAGCCGACCAGCAGGACGAAGGACAGGGCGACCTCGGCCAGGACGACCCCGTCGCGCAGCCATCGTGAGTGGCCGCCGAGCATGACGCGGCCGCTCGAGCGCAGCACCTCCAGCGTGCCGGGACTCGACGCCCGCAGCGCCGGGACCAGCCCGAAGACGATTGCGGCCGCGAAGGCCGCGGCGCCGGCGAACAGGGCGACATTCCAGTCGATCGAGACGGCGTCGAGCCGCGGCAGGTCGGCTGGGCCGATCTTGACGAGCAGCTGCACGCCGACGTCGGCGAGCGCCAGGCCGAGCACGGCGCCGGCCAGCGCCACGGCGAGGCTCTCGACGAGCACCTGCCGCACCAGCCGGATCCGGCTGCCCCCGAGCGCGGCGCGGATCGCGAACTCGCGCTCGCGCGCGCCGGCACGCACCAGCAGCAGGTTGGCGACGTTGGCGCACGCCACCAGCAGCACGAACACGACCGCGCCCATCAGCGCGAGGATCGACGGGCGCACATCGGCGACCAGGCCGCCGTGCATCGGCTCGACGCGGAACTGCAGTCCGGCCGTCTCCTTTACCGGGAACCGCCGCCGCAGGTCGGCCGCGACCTGATCGGCCTGGGCCTGCGCCTGCTCGAGGCTCACGCCGTCCTCGAGCCGCGCCACCACGCGGAGCGAGACGTTGGCGCGCGACGCGTTGACGAAGTCGAACCGCGGCGCCGTGTAGACCTCGGGCAGCCGTTCGACCGGCACGTTGGGCGGAAACAGCACCTCCATGTTGGCGTCGAGGACGCCGATCACCTGCGCGCGGTTGTTCTGCCCCCACGGAATGGTGCGGCCGACGATCGACGGATCGCCGCCGAACCGCCGCTGCCACAGGCTGTGACTGATGACGGCGACCACCGGCACGAGCGGCTGCGGCGCCGGCGTCACGCCGGGCGGCGGCGCGGGCGGCGGCGGAAGCACGGCCGCGTCCTCCGCCGTGAAGTCCCGGCCCATGGCGATCCTCGCGCCGAGCACCCGGAAGAAATTCGTGGTCACCGCCGCGGTGACGACCTGCTCGGTCGGCAGGCGCTCGCCGCGCAGGAACATCCGGCCGGTGAAGATGCCCGCCACACCCTCGAACAGCGTGCCCTGCTGCTGCAGATCGTAGACGTCGCCCGGCGGGTACGGGAAGTCGACCACGTTGCGGTTGCGCATGTCGGCCCAGACGTAGACCAGCCGGGACGGGTCCTGGTACGGCAGCTGGCGCAGCAGCACCGCGTTGACGACGCTGAAGATCGTGGCGCAGGCGCCGATGCCCAGCGCGATCGTGAGCACGGCGGTGCTGGCGAAGGTGGGGCTCTTCCGCATCGAGCGGAAGGCGTAGACGACGTCCTTGAGCAGCGTATCCATCGAGCGCCGATTCTATGCGGAAGGGGTCATGCACGTGCCACGTGCCACGTGCTACGTGCGAACGTGCATCATCACGTGCTAGGTGCTACGTGCTGCGTGCACACGTTTCCATTTGACTCCCGAATGGAAACGCGATATTCCATTGGTGTGCCAAATAGAGAGAACGCAAAGGCGGACGTGCTGCAGGGCACGCTCGATCTGATGGTGCTGCAGACGCTCGACTCGCTCGGCCCGTCGCACGGCTACGCGATCGCGGCGCGGCTCGAGCAGGTCTCGGGCGGCGCGCTGCAGCTCAACATGGGGACCCTGTATCCGGCGTTGATGCGCCTCGAGCAGCGCGGCCTGCTGCGCGGCACGTGGGGCACGACCGACACCAACCGCAAGGCGCGCTTCTACGGCCTGACCCCGGGCGGCAAGCGGCAGCTGGCGAAAGAGAAACAGGCGTGGGATCGCATGGCGTCCATCATGCACACGCTGCTGCGCGGCAACGCGTGATCGAGCGAGGCCATCAGATGCGGATGCTGCGTGAGTGGATCCACCGGCTGTTGGGAACGCTGCGGATCGCCCGGCGCGACGACGATCTCGCGGATGAGCTGCGGCTGCACCTCGAGCTCGCGGCCGAGGATGCGGGCCGGCGCGGCGATGAGCCGGCGGCCGCGGTGCGCGCCGCCCGCCTGCAGAACGGCAACGCGTCGCACGCGATGGACGCGCTGCGCGATCAGCGCGGGTTCCCCTGGCTCGACGCCGTGACCGCCGACGTCGTCTTCGGCTGGCGGCAGCTGCACAAGCACCGGGCCACCAGCATCGCGGTCATCCTGTCGCTGGGTCTGGCGATTGGATCCACCGCCGCGGCGTTCCGGCTGATCGACGCCGTGCTGCTGCGGCCGCTGCCGGTCGCCGATCCTCACCGGCTGTTCTTCGTCACCACGACGTTCATCGACAACAACAACACGCCGGACTACAACGAGCACTTCGACTACCCCACCTTTCAGCGCTACTCGGCCACTGCCGCGGCACTCGCCGAAACGATGGTCGTCGGGATGACGGCGCGGCTGTCGGGCGAGATCACGGCGGGCGAGCCGGAGCCGCTCTATCGGCAGTACGTCTCCGGCAACGTGTTCGGCTCGTTCGGTCTGCAGCCGGCGCTCGGCCGCCTGATCGGTCCAAGCGACGACGTGCAGCCGGGCGGACATCCCGTTGCCGTCCTGAGTCATGACTACTGGGCCCGGCGGTTCGGTCGCGATCCCGGTGTGGCCGGACGGACGGTGCGCCTCGGTGCGCGCCCCTATGAGATCATCGGCGTCGCGCCGCGCGGGTTCACCGGTACCGAGCCGGGCCGCATCACCGACATCTTCATCCCGTCGGTGATGAACGCCGAGGCGTTGACCAGTCCGGGCTGGGCGTGGTTCCGGATGTGGATGCGGCCGAAGCCCGGTGTGGAGGCGGAACAGGTCCGGCAGGCGCTGCAGACGGTCTTCACCCAGGAGCACCGCGACCACCTGTCGAGCTTCCCTCCCGAGACGCCGCAGCATCGCATCGACGCCTATCTCAGCGAGCAGGTCCTGCTGCTGCCCGCCGGCTCCGGCGCGTCAGTCGCGCAGAAGAGTTTCAGGCGGCCGCTGGTCATCCTTGCCGCGCTCGTCGCGCTGGTGCTGCTGATCGCCTGCACCAACGTCGCGAATCTGCTGACCGCGCAGGCCATCGGCCGCGCGCGGGAAATGGCGCTGCGCGTCTCGATCGGCGCCGGTCGCGGCCGGCTGGTGCAGCTCGTGCTCGTCGAATGCGCGCTGCTCGCGATCCTGGCTTCTGCCGCCGGCGCGTTGTTCGCGTGGTGGGCCGCGCCGTTCGTGGTCTCGATGCTCGCCACGCCGGAGGATCCGATCCGGCTCGTGCTCGGCGCCGACTGGCGCACGCTCGGCTTCGGCATCGTGCTCATCCTCTTCGTCATCGGCACATTCGGCCTCGCCCCGGCGCTGCGGGCGTCGGCAGTCAAGCCGATCACGGCAATCAAGGAGCACAGCGATCGACACGCGCGGCGCGGACTCACGCACGGGTTGATCGGCGCACAGATGGCCCTGTGCGTGTTCGTGGTGTTCGTTGCCGGACTGTTCGTGGCGACGTTCGAGCGGCTGTCGACCCGCCCGCTCGGCTTCGCGCACGAACGGGTGATCGTGGTCGACGTCGAGAGCCGCGGCAAGCCGCAGGATCCGGCCGGATGGGAACGGCTGGGCGACACGATCCGCCAGACGCCCGGCGTGGAGAAGGTTGCCTTCGCGGCGTGGACGTTGCTGTCGGAGAACCGCTGGCGGGCCTCGGTCCGGGTAGCCGGCGGCGAGTTCGGTGAACAGGCGCCGTATTTCCTCGAGGTCAATCCCGGCTTCTTCGACGCGATGACGATCACCATGCTCGACGGCCGGGATTTCCGTCCCGGCGATCTGCCGCCGGAGTTCGTCGAGAAGCCTCAGCCCCGTGCCGGCGTCGGCATCGTCAATGAGGCCTTCGCACGACAGGTACTTCGACGGCCGCAGTCCCGTCGGTCAGCGAGTCCTGGTGCGGCAAGGCAAGCAGACCGACGCGGCGCTGGAGATCGTGGGCCTTGTTGCCGACGCCAGCTATTACAACGTGCGCGAGCCGATGCGGCCGAACGTGTTCGTGCCGATTGAGCGCCGACGCGGCAACGGATCGTTTCTGGTGCGCACTGCCGGCGATCCCTCTGCGCTCGGACCGGTCATCCAGCGGCAGCTGACCGAGGCGAACCCTGGCATGCGTGCGAGGGCGGCGCTGCAGAGCGGGCTGGTCCGGCGGCAGATGGTGCGGGAACGCCTGCTGGCCACTCTGTCGATCTTCTTTGCCTCACTGGCCCTGCTGCTCGCAGCGATCGGTCTCTACGGCGTGCTGAACTACGCGGTCACGCAGCAGCGCCGCGAGATCGGTCTCCGCATGGCGCTCGGCGCGCGCCCGTCACATGTCGTGCGGCGCGTGGTCACGGAGATGCTGCTGACCGTGGCCCTCGGTGCGATCGCGGGAGTATCGGCCGGGATTGCCGCCGGCCGGCTCATAGAGCCGCTGCTCTTCGAGGTCAAGGCCGGCGATCCCGTTGCCATGGCGACGCCGCTCGTCGTGCTCGCCCTGGCGGCCGCGGTCGCGGCGCTGCCGCCGGCGATTCGGGCCGTGCGGGTCGATCCGGTTGAGATCCTGCGGGCGGAATGAACCACGTGCTGCGTGCGCACGTGCTTGGTGCGACGTGCGACGTGCGCTACTGAGCCGCGACGAGCTGACGGAAGCCCGGTGACAGCGAAACCCGCACGGTGCCGCCGGTCCGGTCGACGATGAGGGCGGCGGCGCGGGGGTGGGAATCGATCAGGGCGAGGCCGCGTTCGGGGCCGATGACGCTGATCGCGGTGTCGAGGCCGTCAGCCTCGAGGCCGTGCCTGGCGATGACGGTGACGGTCAGGTCGCTGACCAGTCCCATTCGCGACGCCGGATCGATGATGTGGGAGTAGCGCTGGCCGCCGGCGTCGATGTGCTGCGCGAGGTTGCCGGACGTAGACGCGGCCCCGTGCGTCAGTTCCAGGACCTCGGGAACGTCGCGCAGCGCGGGGTCGCCGTCGTGCACGCGGATGCGCCAGCCGCGCTGACCGGGCGGCGCGCTGCTGAAGGCGAGGTCTCCGCTGATCGCCACCAGCGCTGACCGGATGCCGAGCGCCCCGATGCGCGCGAGCGCCTCGGTTGCGGCGTATCCCTTGCCAATCCCGCCGACGTCGAGCCCCATCCCGTCTCTATCGAGCTGCACCGTCCGCTTCGCGTCATCCAGCCGCAGCTTCCGGAAGCCGGTCCGCGCTGATGCTGCGCCGAGTGCATCGGGCTCGGGGAGACCGCCGCCGCGACGCGCCTGCCGCCACAGGGCGACGACAGGCCCCTGCGTGACATCGAAGGCCCCGCCGGTGGCTTCGGCGAGCGCTTGTGAAGCCTGGAGCACCGCGAACAGATCGTCGCTGACGCGCACGGGCCGGCCGACGGCCGTCCGTACGACGGTGTTCAGCTCGCTATCGGGTTTGTAGTCGGAAAGCGTCCGGTCGAGATCGCCGATGCGATCGAAGCCGGCGCGGAACGCCTGGCGCGCGGTGTCGGCGCTCTCCGCATAGACGGTGATCCGCACCAGCGTGCCCATGTGCGGCTCGACCGACTCGAACCGCTGTGACGGAGAATCGGCCCGCGCCCCCAGTACCAGGACGGAGACCAGCAGCACGAGCGCCGGAGCGAACAGATGCCGCAGGATCCGACTCATCGCTCAACTCAGCCGGTCACGCGAGCACGCAGCACGTAGCACATGATCCCAAGCACGTTCGCACGTAGCACGTAGCACGTGAATCAGAACGGATCCACCTCGACCCCGTTGTTCCACGCGCGGTACATCTGCTCGGCCGCCGGCAGGGCGGCCGGACGTACCAGGCGGAAGCCGAGCCACTGCGCGTCGGTCATGTACCAGACGCTCTTCGGCAGCTGCGGGTCCTGGCGCTTCCAGGAGGCGTCCGAGGCGACGCGGGCCGTGCACCGCACGCCGGCCTCGGTGTCGTTCCACGAGCCGCCGCGCACGGCGTGGGGATACGCCTTCGTCGATCGCACCCAGGGGTTCTCGGCAGCCGCGGGTGTGTAAGGCGCGAACTGATCGAGCGTCCACTCCATGACGTTCCCCAGGATGTCGTAGAGGCCCCAGGCGTTCGGTTTCTTCGTGCCGATCGTGTGGTAGGTGCCCGCGGTGAAGGCCGGCGTTGCGGAGTTCTTCTTGAACCACGCGACCTCGTCCAGCGGTCCCGGGCCGGCGGTGCCGGCGCGGCAGGCGTACTCCCACTCGGCCTCGGTCGGCAGCCGGTAGTACTCGCCGGTCTTCGCGCTCAGCCACTGCGCGAACTTGTTCGCCGCATGCTGGGTCATGCTGATCGCCGGAAAGCCGCTGTTGCCGCGGCCGAAGCTCATCTCGAGGTGAGGTGCGGTGGGCCGGCTGAGCGCGTCGACAATCGCGTCGGGCTTGCCGCTCTCCCTGGCCTGATCCGCGAACATGAACATCAGATAGGCATCCCACGTGACCTCGTGGGCCTGCATCCAGAACGCATCGAGCCGGACCTTGTGCGGCGGCTGCTCGTCGGGCTTGCCGGTCTCCGTCGCGCCCATCATGAACTCCCCCGCCGGCACCGGCACCATGCTGTAGGTGACCGTGGTGTTGGGGATCGTCACCGTGTAGGGCTTGGCAGCCGCCGGCGCCTCCTTGCTGCGCGCGTCGATGCGCGCGCGGATGCGCTCCACGGCGGCGAGCTCGGCAGGATTGATCTTCGGGTCGGCCTGGCGGGCGGTGCTTACGGCGACGGAAGCCGCCTCCAGCACCAACACCAGCAGTGCGAAGGCGGCCGCAACACGAAGCGTCATGCGGTCAGAACACCTTGGATCGGCCCGGCTGCGCCAGCCCCGGAGCCTCGTGGGCACCCTTCCAGTCAATCGGCTTCGGCACCAGGCTGACCTCGGAGTTGAGCGCCTGCTCCCACGTGATCTGCTGACCCGAGTAGGCGGCATGCCGGCCCATGATGGCGAGCAGCGTGCTGGTGGCGAGGTTGAGGTCGTCGTTCTTCGGCTTGCCCGCGCGAATCGACTGGAACAGCACGTCGTGCTCGCGCTGGTACATGTCGTAGGCCTGCCCCTCGAACTGCCACTTGATCTTGCCGTCCGGCGTCTCGATGCGGGGCTGGCCCGCGCCGAGCACCAGCGTGGCGTCGGTGCCCATGAGGTAGTCGTGCGTCGCGTTGTAGCAGCCGGTCGACTGCCGGTTCGCGAGGAACACGCGATACCCGTTCGGGAAGAGGTAGTTCACCTCGAAGTGGTCGTAGATGTTGCCGCCGTTGGCGGGAACGGCGCGGCCGCCCACGGCGACGGCGCTGATCGGGGGCTGGTCCTTCATCACCCACATGATCTTGTCGGCGTTGTGCACCGCCTGCTCGACCAGGCTGTCCCCGCACAGCCAGGTGAAGTTGTACCAGTTCCGGATCTGCCACTCGACGTCGCTCATCCCCGCCGGACGCGCGCTCTCGGGCGGCATCGGCTTCACCGGATTCGTGTAGTAGGTCGAATAGTGCGCGACGAGGCGGCCGAGCGCGCCGCTGTGCACCTGCGCCATCGCGTCCTGGATCGAGTTGTTGTACCGCCAGCAGAAGCCGCAGACGAGCGCCAGGTTCTTGGTCTGCGCCAGCTTCTGCGCGGCGATGACCTCGCGCACGCCGGGCGAGTCGGTCGCGCAGGGCTTCTCCGCGAACACGTGCTTCCCCGCGTTGATCGCGGCGGTCAGGTGCTGCGGCCGGAAGCCAGGCGGCGTCGCCAGCAGGACCACGTCGACACCGCTGTTGATGACCTTGTCGTAGGCGTCGAGCCCGAAGAACGCGTTGTCGATCTTCACGCGCGAGCCGAACTTTTCGCTGCCCTTCAAGCGGTTCGCCGCCTGCTCGACGATCGCTTCGTCGATGTCCGCGACCGAGGTGAGCTCGTTGTTCGGATCGGCATTCAGCGCCTGGGCCGCGGCGCCGCTGCCGCGTCCGCCGGCGCCGACCAGGCCGACCTTGATCGCGTTGGTGACGGTCTGGCCCGAGATGATGGCCGGAAAACCCGCCGCGATCATCCCCGCGCCGGTCTTCTTGATGAAGTCACGCCGTTCGATCCTGTTCGAGCCGTTCGTGGACATGGTGGCAAGATCCTGAATTGACGAGTTATTCGGGGTCCGATCCGCTGGCCTCGGCAAACGCCTGATCATACTGCGGGCCGGGCAGCACGGGCGCCGCCGCCCGATGCCGTAAGATCGCCTCATGTCTCAGCGCACGCATCGGGTTCCGTCGACGCCAGGCCGGCTCGTCCTGGTCGCGGTCATGGCGCTTGCCGCCCCGTCCTGGACGAGACCGCAGGCGCAAACACCCGCGCCGCAGGCCCCGGGCCAGGCGACCGACGCCGCGGCGGAGCCGCTCTTCGACGGGAAGACGCTCGCCAACTGGCAGCCCACCAAGTTCCGTGGCGCAGGGGGCGTGAAGGTCGAGAACGGCCAGATCGTTCTCGAGTCCGGGAACAGCCTGACCGGGATCACCTGGAGCGGCCCGGCCCTGCCGAAGACGAACTACGAGATCTCGCTGCAGGCGATGCGCGTGGACGGCAGCGACTTCTTCGCCGGCATCACCTTTCCGGTCGCCGACTCGTTCTGCTCGCTCATCCTCGGCGGCTGGGGCGGCTCCGTCGTCGGCCTCTCCAGCATCAACCACATGGATGCGTCGGAGAACGCGACGTCGCAGTCGAGGGAGTTTCAATCGGGCAAGTGGTACGACGTGCGGATCCGGGTCACGCCCGCGAAGATCGAAGCCTGGCTCGACGGCCGCCAGATCATCGATCAGGAGACCAAGAGCAACACGTTCGACGTCCGCATCGAGGTCGAGCAGTCGAAGCCGCTCGGTGTCGCCTCGTACCGCACCAAGTCGGCGTTGCGCGATATCAAGACTAAGAAAGCTGTAGGTGACGAAGTCAGAAGTCAGAAGTTAAAAGTCAAAACGTTCTGACTCTTCCTTTTGACTTCTGACTTCTGACTTCTGACTTTCCTATTCGTGTCTCAGGGCGTCCATCGCGCTGACGCGGGTTGCCCGGTAGGCCGGCAGGCACGCCGCGGCGAGGCCCGTCGTCGCCACGACGATGGTGACCAGCGTCAGGGCGAGCGGGTCGGACGCGGGCACGTCCGGCACCACGCCGGCGACCGACCGCATCAGCCAGATCGCCGCCATCACGCCGGCGACGAGCCCGGCCAGCACGACGACGACGCCGTCGCGCAGCACCACCCACAGGATGTGCCGGCGCGTCGCGCCCATCGCCACGCGCACGCCGATCTCGCGCGTACGGAGGCCGGTCGCGTACGCCATCACCCCGTAGACACCGACTGCGGCCAGCAGCAGCGCGACCCCCGCGAACGTCGACACCACCGAGGCGCTGAAGCGCGGTCCGGCAACCAGCCGTGACAGGTCGTCGTCGAGCGCCCGGATGTTGAAGGGCGGCATCTCGGGATCCATCGACAGCACCAGCGACCGCAGCGACGGTCGTCAGCGCCGCGGCGTTGTCGGCCCGCACCACGATGTTCATGGTGCCGAACCACTGGAGCATGTCGGTCGACTGCTGCAACGGCAGGTAGGCGGAGAGCTGCGGCTCCGCGCCCGAGAGCGGGCGCACATCGTCCACGACGCCGACGACGCGGCGCGAGCCGGTCAGCGAGTACAGCATCCGGCCGATCGGGTCCTGGTCGTTGAAGTGCAGCCGCGCGAGCTTCCGGGAGATCACCATGACCGGCTCCGCGCCGGGCCGATCGTCGGACCGGAACGTCCGCCCTGCCAGCAGTCGCAGGCCCATCGCTTCCATGAAACCCTCCGACACCGAGCGGACCTCGGCCACGGTCATCGAAAAGGGATCGGGCGAGGACGGCAAGGCGTCGGGGTTGTAGTCGAACCGGCCGGATGGCTGCCGGTTGGGCATGCTGACGGCGAGTCCGACCGAACCGATGTCGGGGAACTGCTTCAGGCGTTCGAGGAGGCGCTCGTGGAATGCCGCCCGGGCCTGGGGGTTCGGGTACCGCGACGACGGCAGGTTGACCTGCAGCGCAAGCGCGCCCCGCGAGTCGAAGCCATGATCGATCAGCACCAGTGAGACGAACGATCGAATCAGGACGCCGGCGGCCACCAGCAGCACCACCGTCAGCGCGATCTCGCCGGCGGTCAGCAGATTGAGCCGCCGTCTTGGCGACCCCGACGCGATCAGGCGCGGCTCGTCGCCGGAGCCCGCGAGCGCGCGGACCGGATCGATGGCGAGGGTGCGGCCCGCCGACAGCAGGGCGAACAGCAGGCTGGTCGCGCACGTCAGCCCGGCCGCGAACAGCAGCGCCGAACCGTTGATCGTCGCGTCGCGCAGACGCGGGATGTCGGCGGGCGCCAGCTGCACGAGCGCGCCGAGCAGCACGATCGCCAACGCGACGCCTGCCGCGCCGCCGAGGACCGCGAGCGAGACACCTTCGACGAACAGCTGCCATGCGAGGTGGCGGCGCGTGGCGCCGATGGCCAACCGGACCGAGAACTCGCGGGTCCGCGCGGCGCCGCGCACCAGCAGCAGCAGCGCGATGTTGGCGGTCGCGATCATCGAGACCACACACACGACCGCCATCAACGTCCAGAGCACGCGCCGGCTCGTGCCCACCAGCGTCTCGTGGAGCGTGCGGGCGTGCAGCATCATCTCCTCGCGACCGTCGCCCGAGTCGGCGAGCAGCCGGCGTCCCTCCTCGACGACGGCGGCCACCGTCGCCTGCGGCGCGAGGCGGGCGATGGCCGGCAGCAGCATGCCGCGTCCGCCGCCCTGCTCGATCAGCAGCGGGACCCAGAATGCGCTGTCCGACGTCGGGAACGCGAAGTCCGCCGGCATCACGCCGGCGATGCGATAGTCGGTGCCATCGAACGTCGCGAGGCTGCCGACGACGTCGGCGCGGCCGGCGAAGTGCTGCCGCCAGGTCTCGTAGCCGAGCAGGATCTGCCGGCCGTCTGTTTCGGACGGATCGAACGCGCGTCCGAGCAGCGGCGGGACCCGCAGCAGCTCGAACATGTTGGGTGTCACCGAGGCGCCGTTCAGGCGATACGGACCCTGTGCCGTCGTCAACGTCAGCGCGCGTTCGTTGAACAGCCCCACCGACGAGAGCGTCTCGCTGCTGCGCTGCCATTCGAGTGCGGTGGTGGCCGGCATGGCGTCGAACGACATGGTGCCGCGTGGCGACCGCGACTCGATCCGGAACCGGACGATGCGCTCGGGCTCGGCGTAGGGCAGCGGATTGAGCAGCACGGCGTGCAGCACCGAGAACACGGCGGTCGGCGCGCCGATGCCGACGGCGAGCGTCACCAGCACCGTGATCGCGAACGCGCGGCGCTGCGCCAGCGCGCGCATGGCGAGGCGGACATCGCGAAGGATGTTGCGGAGCGTTTCGATCAGCATGATGCGCCGAGTCTGCCGAATCGCGCCGCCGATTGTCATCACGAATCTCGCGTGATCGCGCACTCTGCAGTGACCGGAATTGTGACGAACGTCTACAGCATGGCTGCTGTCACCGGTTTGTCACAATTGAAGTGCGGATCACTCCGGCAGGAGGCCTGGCTGCGGCTCGGTCCAGCAGCCACATGACGCTGCCGTCCGCGGGCTGAATCAGGCTCGCCGGAGTCGCCGTCGTATCGGGACCGGGGCGCAGGATGTCGCGAACGGCTTCGGCCTTCTCGGCGCCCGTCACCAGGAAGATGACCTCGCGCGCGGCGTTCAAGAGCGGCAGCGTCATGGTGATCCGGAAGGCGTCGAGCTTCTCCACCCAGTTCGCGACGACCAGTCGCGATCGCTCGTTCAGCGCGGCCGTGCCCGGGAAGAGTGATGCGGTGTGCCCGTCGGCGCCGATGCCGAGCAGCACCAGATCCAGGCGCGGGACACCGCCGCCGGGTCCGGCGATCGACTGGACGTCGGCTTCGTAGGCCTCGGCGACCTCGTGGGCATCGGGCCGCTCGGCGGGCACGCGATGGACGCGGGCTTCGGCGACCGGGACCTTCGTCAGCAGCGCCTCATGCGCCATCCCGTAGTTGCTGTCAGGGTGATCCGGCGGCACGTGGCGCTCGTCGCCCCAGAAGCACTCGATCCGGTCCCACGGCACGCGGGCGCGGAAGCGAGGATCGCCGGCAAGACGCGCGTAGAGCCCGCGGGGCGTCGAGCCTCCGGCCAGCGCGACGCTGAACACGCCGCGGTCCGCGACGGCCAGCCTCGCGGCGCGCACGAATGCGTCGGCGCCGGCCTCGTACAAGGCGGCGCCGTCCTGCAGGCGCACGATCTGTGGATTCACTGCTGGCGACACGCTGTGAAGATACCCGAGTTTCGATGCCACAATGACGCGTGCGGCAACTCCGAACCGTCCGCGTGACGCGCTATGTCACGCCGCTCCGTGAAGGCGGCTCGCTTCCCGCGATCGTCGAAGCCGACGACGACGGGTTGTACGTGCTCAAGTTTCGCGGCGCCGGCCAGGGCCCGCGGGCGCTGATCGCGGAGCTGATCTCGGGCGAGATCGCGCGTACGCTGGGTCTGGCGGTTCCGGAGCTGGTGTTCGCGGAGCTCGATCCGGAGCTGGCGCGAACCGAGCCGGATCCGGAGATTCACGCCCTGATCCTCGACAGCGCCGGGCTCAATCTCGCGCTCGACTACCTGCCCGGCTCGACGACATACGATCCGGTTGCGCAGAAGCCGGACGCAGACCTGGCGTCGCGGATCGTCTGGCTCGATGCCTGCGTCATGAACGTGGACCGGACCGCTCGCAACACCAACCTGCTCGTGTGGCACCGGAAGGTCTGGCTGATCGACCACGGCGCGACGCTGTACTTCCACCATACCCCGGGCTGGGAGGATGCGCCGGCGCGCGCGCGCGATTCGTTCCCGCTGATCAGCACCCATGTGCTGCGGTCCCAGGCCACGGCTGCCGCCGCGGTCGACGAGGCGCTGGCGGGGCTCCTCACCGCGGAGGCCATCGAGGCGATCGTCGGTCTGATTCCGGATGTGTGGCTGACTGACGCGGCCGATCGCGCCGCGGCCACGCGGGCCGCCTACGCACGCTTCCTCACCGCCCGCCTGGAGGCGCCCCGTCCGTTCATGCAGGAGATCACGCGTGGCCGGTGAGCTGACCTACGACTACGCCATCGTGCGCGTGGTTCCGCGCGTCGAGCGCGGCGAGCAGATCAATGTCGGCGTCATCCTCTCGTGCGTCGACGCCGACTTCCTCGAGATCCGGATCGAGCTCGACCGGCCGCGACTGCTCGCGCTGGACCCGGCGGTCGACCTCGACGCGGTGAACAGCGTGCTGCAGACGATGGCGGCGGTCTGCGCCGGCGGGCCGGGCTCGGGACCGATTGGCGAGCTGCCGCCGCGCGGCCGCTTCCGCTGGCTGGTCTCGCCGCGCAGCACCATCGTCCAGACCTCCCCGGTCCACACGGGCCGCACGAGCGATCCGATTGCCGCGCTGGAGCGGCTGATGCAGACGATGGTGCGGCGTCAGGAGTAGAGGCGTCGGGCGTAAAGCAGAGGCACGCTCTCTGTCGGGGCTGATTCGTTGTTACCATGAGGGACATGGCCCTCGACGAACGCGCCTTTTTCAACGACAAGCCCGAGAACCGCTCGAGCCGCTTCCAGTGCCCGAAGTGCCATCGCACGAACGACTACTCGATACGGTGGGTCCGGCGATCGAAGAAGGACAGGCCGCCGGCCGGTGCAGACGAGACGGACCGGGCCAAGTTCGCCAAGCTCCGGGACTACCTGCTCCGGCTCGACGAAGACGTCACCTGCAAGACGTGCGGCAAGAAGTTCGAGATCCCGTCACAGCAGTCGCTGCTCTTCGTCGACGACCTGGCCGGCCTGCCGAACGACGAGGAGCTGGAGCGGGAGATCGCGGCCGCGTCGGGAGACGACGAGCCGGCGCCGCCCAGCAAGCCGCCGCTGCCGGCGCGGTTCACACGGAAGTCCAGCGGTTGGAAGTAACTGGACAAAGTCAGAAGTCAGAAGGGAAAAGTCAGAACGTTTTGACTTCTGACTTTGACTTTTGACTTTTGACTTGTTAGTTACCTCCTGCCCCCCTGCATGAGAGGGCTCGTGCGGCGCCTGACCGCGTGGCGCCGTCGCCGAGTCCCCATTCGTGGCGACGCGCGTCACGACCTGGATCCCCTCGGTGAGCGCGTCACCCGTCACCTCCGTGTAGCGTCCGTCGCTCGTGCCCGGCGTCACCGCGAGCGGTTTCACCCGCCCATCGGCGTAGACCCAGACCTTGCTGCCCTTCACCGGCGACGCGCCCGCGGAGTCGAGCGCCGCGAGGACCGCGGCTGACGGCGAGTAGCGCAGCGCCGCGCTCGGCACGCGCAGCACGCCTTCACGGCGCGTCACTTCGATGGTCACGTTCGCGGTCATCCCGGGCTTCAGCTGCAGCCGCGGATTCGCCGCGGCGATCATCGCCGCGTAGGTGACGACGTTCGACTCGACGACCGGGTTGAGGCGGACCTGTTTCACGGTGCCGGTGAACGTCGTGTTCGGGTAGGCGTCGACCGTGAACTGCACGGACTGGCCTCCCGCGATCCGGCCGAGATCGGATTCGTCGATGTTCGTCTTCAGCTGCATCTGGCTCGAGATCCGCGGCGAGGATGAACAACGTCGGCGCGGACATGCTCGCCGCGACAGTCTGCCCGACGTCCACGTTGCGCGCGATGACGATGCCGTCGATCGGCGACGTGATGATCGTCTTGGCCAGGTTGACTTGCGCCTGGTTGAGGGACGCGCGCGCCTGGGCGGTCTGCGCCGACGCCGACTTGACCTGGGCGGCGGCCGACTGTACGGCCACTTCGGCCGCCTCGAGCTCGACCTTCGAGATCAGCTGCCGTGCCGCGAGCCCACGAGCCCGGCCCTGCTTGACCTCGGCATCCTCCAGGGCGATGGCCATGCGATCTTCCGTGGCGCTGGCGCTCTGCAGGTTGGCGCTCGCCTGTTCGATGGTGCTCCGGATCAAAGACGGATCGAGGCGCGCCAGGATCTGGCCCTTGCGGACGATGTCGTTGAAGTCAGCATGAAGGCTCTGGATGCTGCCCGACACCTGGCTGCCAACGGTGACCGTCGTCACCGCTTCGAGCGTACCGGTCGCGGCGATGGTGCTGAGCACGTCGCCGCGGGTCACCGCCTCAGCCGTGACAACCGGTGCCGGATCGGCGCCGCGCAGGCGAAATGCCCCGACGGCGGTCGTGGTGCCGATGACGGCGGTGGCGACGAATACCTTGAGCGATCGTGATTTCATGCCTCTGTCCTCTGTTATGTAGGACGGAGTCGGCATGTCACGACCGTGGCTGGACTGTGAAATTCCGATGGCGTTCGAGGATGTGGGCCGCTGCGGCTCGATCAGGCGCCGGATCGCGCCGCGGTGTTGTAGCCGCTGCGCGAGCGAACCTTGTGGCCGCCGCGCGCCTTGACCTCGATGCGATGCCACCCGGGCGCCGTGGACGAGTCGATCGCGATGAAGTATTGCTGGCGCAGCTCCGCGAGCAGCATGGCGATCGACTGCTGGAGCTGCTCGGGCGTGGCGGCGTTCATCTGTTCCCCGCCGGTCGACCGGGCCAGGTTCGCCAGGTCGGAGCCGCCGCCGAAAAAGCGCCGGCGCGCCGCGACGGCGACGACGTAGACCGGGACGTCGACCGAGCTCGCGCTGCCGGAGACGTCCTCCGCGGTGCGGGTGCTGCTGTTGTCGGCGCCGTCGGTGATGACGATGACCGCGCGGCGCTGGGACGGGCGCTCCGACAGCCGCTTCGCGGTTTCGCCGACAGCGTCGTAGAGCGAGGTCTGCCCCCAGCTGAACGTCTTGGCCACCGCGGCGCGAATGACGGCGGGATCGCTGGTGAAGGGCGTTTCCTCGCGCAGGGCGCGATCGAAGGTGAAGAGCGCCGCCTCGTCTCCCGCACGGTTCATCGCCTGCAGCAGCGCATCGATCGCGGCGCCCGCCTTCGCCTGGTTGGCGTCGCGCATGCTGCCGCTCGTATCGAGGACCAGCGCGACCGAGATCGGCGCCTCGGCAGTCGGGCGGAAGTCGACGATTGTGCGCGGCTGCCCGTCCTCGAACACCTGGAAGTCGTCGCGCGTGAGGGTCTTGACGATCCCGCCGCGTGAATCGCGCACGACCACGGAGATCGGGACGACCGCGACGCCGGCCTTGAACTTGGGCGGCGGGTCCTGCTGCTGAGCCAGCGAGGCGCCGACGGACAGCGTCACCGCGACGGCGACGGCCGCCAGACGTCGCATGACGTCTCGGGGACGCGCCTGCAGCCGGCGAGCCGCCGATCCCGACCGCTGCTGGAGTTTCGATACGTCAACCATATCCATCAAGTGAGGGTGCTCCGAGCACCGCCGGCCGGCGGCTGCTGCAAGAACCGTGCGCCGCGCTACCGCCAGACTTTGTCGGCAAAATCGGCAAATCGATCCCAGTCATACGGCGTGAGGTTGTGCGTACCGGAGCGTACGTGGTACCCCCGGCGCCCGGCGACGAGTGGCCGCTCGAGCGGCGGCATGTCCTCTTCACCGATCGCCGGTTCGTTCCAGAGGACATAGACGGGCGACGTGTGCGCGAGGGACAGGAACTCGCCCCGCGGGTCGGCCCAGAGGTCCTGGTCGGCGCTGGCGACGTAGAGCGGGCGTGGCGCCGCAAGCGCGAGCAGCATGTGCTGGTCCACCGGCAGCGCGTCCTCCCGCCCGGCATACGCCCGGTAGTTCTCATTGAACCAGTGCGGAAACGTCGTCGTCAGGCGCGCCAGCGTCTCGCCGTACGGCCGGCGGCTCAATGCGGCTCCCCCTTCGCCGGACTCGTTCGAAATCACCATCCCGAACCGTTCGTCCTCGGCGCCGGCCCAGAGGGCGGCCTTGCCGCCGCGTGAATGGCCCACTACGGCAACGCGTGCCGGGTCGACGCGCGGATCGGTGACGAGGTAGTCCATGGCGCGGCTCGCCCCCCACGCCCATGCTGCCAGCGCGCCCCACGCATCGGTCGGCCGCGGCACCGGCGGGATCAGCGATCCCTCGAACAACCAGATCGCGTTGTCGCGATAGCGGAACTTGTCGTCAGGTGCCAGGGCCTCGACCTGAATCGCGGCAATGCCGTAGCCCCTCGCGATCATCTGCTCGGCGGGCCAGAAGCCGGACTTCTCCTTCCGGGTCGGATCGGTGTTGCTCTGCGGCCGATTGTTCAGCAGCAGGAACAATCCGGCCCGCTCTCGCCGCGCATTCGGCAGGAAGATCGTCAGCTCGAACACGAACTCGCGTCCGTGGTTCGCGCTCATGACGGCGACACGCTTGAGCGTGGCGGCGCCGTCCATCGCCGCCGGGTTCTCTTCCGTGACCTTGAAGCGGAACTCCTGCGGCATCGCCGCGGATCGTCCGTAGACGTGGGTGCGAAACAGGTCGAGGATTTCGGCGCGGCGGAGCTTCCACGCCGCCTGCGAGGTGACGCGACCGGCCTTCGCGGCGAGCACGTCCGGCAGCGTGTAGCGCGGGACCCTGCTCTCGTCGTAGTTGACGGCCGGCTGCTGCTTCGTCAGCTGCTCGACGACCTTCGGGTCGGCGCGCCAACCCGCCTGCCGCGCCTGGAGCGCAAGCGAGCACGCGAGAACGACGAGCACCGGTGCCGAGATGCGGATGTCGCGCATGTCAGGCCTATCTTACCGATTGGCCGGGTCGCCCGCCCGCACGGCAGGCCCGGTGCGTCGCCATCTGGCGCGCGTCAGAGTGTTTTCAGGTACGCGAGGAGCGCCCCGACCGAGGATTTCAGCAGGCGGTTCTCAATCTCCTTGCGGTCAGCGGTCGGATCGAGACCGGAGGTGTCGGGACAGAGATCCGCGGCGTAGGCATGACCGGTGTTGGCCTTACCCGGAACGCCGGTGTCGTATTCCTTGATCAGCATCGTGTCGTACGGGCCGTACCGCGCCGCGGGCCGGTCCGCCCACTCGAAGCCGCCCATCGCCTCGTCGTAATGGACGTTGCCGCGGAGGAACTTCCGAGGCCGCGTGTCGGGACACATCAGGTGACCCAGGGTCGGGACCGAGCCATTGTGCAGGTACGGCGCCTGCGCCCAGATGCCGTGCAGCATGTCCGCCTTGTAGCCGTTGGTGCCGGCGGCCACGCGGCCCGGCGTGTCGCGGAAGTACTCGTCGAGCCCCGCCTGCCAGTCCCCTTTCGGCACGCACCAGTCCGCCCCGGGTTTCCCTTCGTTGTTGAGGCCGTAGATGCGGCAGGCTTCCATGACCAGCGCAGCCAGCCCGTACCGCGATACGCTCGTGTTGACGAGCGTGCGGTTGCGATCGACGCCGAGCTTGGCGACCGGATAGATCGTCTCGTTGCGTGGCTTGTGGCACGTCGCGCACTTCGTGCGGAACAGCGCCTTGCCTTCCCGGGCCCGCGCGAGATCGACGCTGGTGAAGGGATACGGCGGCGGCGGAAGGTTGTCGATGAACGGGTTCAGGGGCTCGTGGATGCGCACGTTGACCATTCGCGGATCGCCCGTCGCCGACGCGCCCGACGCCAGCGTCCGCGAGGATGCGCCCTGATTGCCGTCCCAGTTCGCGTGGTAGCGCTCGCTGGCCCAGTTGACGCTCTTCACGTCGATCGGCGCCGGCACTGGCGGCGCCCACGCTGCGAGATTCTTGACGATCCGATCGGCGGCGGCCTTCGCATCGGTTACCGGCTCGGTCATGCCTGGCACGTCCACAGGCAGTCCGTTCGCCTTCGAGAAGCCCGTAAAGAGCGGGCTCTTCGGATTGTCCCGCCGGACGAACTCGAGGAAGCTGTTGTCGGGGCGCCGCGTGTGGATCGCCACCAGGCCGGACGCGATCCCGAAGGCATCCATCTGGCCAGGACGGTCCTCGAACACATCGGGCAGCGGCGCCTTGTAGCCGTTGTTTCGCGCGACGACGTAGTAGATGAAGTGGGTCTTGACGCCGACCGCGATCAGATCCTGGATGACCTTCGGGAACTCACCGGCAATGGCCAGCGCCTGGACCTTGGCGCGCGCGATCTGGTCGGGAGCGGATCCGTAGATCGTCTCCGGCCGCTGGCGGGCCTTGTCGAGCATCTCGGTGTAGAGCGCACGGACGGCGCCGGTGTTGGGCCGGATGTTCGCCGGGTTGACGGGCGCGGTGGAGGCGACGTCGAAGCCGGACTCCACCAGCGCCGCGGCGGTGAGCATCAGCAGCTTCGAGTAGTACTGGGCCTCGATCTCGGTGTTGGGCATGCCCGGAAGGAACTTCATCTTCCCGGCCGCCATCACCCGGCCGACGTGGCAGGCGGCGCAGGAAAAGAACACGCGATCCATCGTGCCCGGGCTGCCGAACCCCGGCCGGTCGCGCTCCCAGTTCTCCTCGGAGCCGGTCGCCGTGGCCTTGGCCACCAGCAGGCTGGTGTTCTGAAACACGCGACGCGCCAGCAGCCGGCCGTCGTAGATCTTCGTCTGCGCGGCCGACAGCGGCTCGAAGGCGCCGGGGTTCTCGTAGGCGAATCCGAACAGGAGCGGGTTCTTCCGCTCGTTCGGTGCCAGCGCCGCGCCGTTCGCGTAGTCGTCGGGATTGGGGCCGATGCCGATGTGGTCGAAGGTCCACGACGCACCCGCCCCGGTCCCCATCGGCAGCGGCGCTTCCCGCTTCCAGATGCGGGCCACCGCGCGCAGGGTCGGGTCCGCGTGATTCGGGTCGAGATCGAGCAGCGTCTTGAGGAGCACGAACGGGACGCCGTTGAATCCGACCGGGTTGTCGCGGAACCAGGCCCAGGCCAGACGTGGATTCTGTCCGTCGCGGAACCCGTACTGCTTCGCGCGGCCAGGATCGGCGTCATTCAGGTAGGCCTCGATGGCCTTCTCGCGCAGCGCCGCTTCCGCCGGCCAGTCGGTGATGACCCGCCCGTCGACCCACGACACGATGTCGTCGCTGGCGTCGGACTCCAACGGCTTCACGACCTGCCCCGCGACGACGGACCGCGGTCGCGCGTTCTCTTCCGACTTGCTGGCCGGAGACGCACCCCCGCAGCCCAGCGCGCCGGCACAGATCCCCGCCACGCCTGCCAGAGCGGCCATTCTCTGCATTGCCATCACATCACCTCGACGCCGGCGGCGGGGCTGGTGCCCCAGAACAGTCGCGTCGTGCCTGCGTCCGCAAATCGCAGCACGAACGTCGTTGCGTACAGATTGTGATCGTCGAGCTGGAGATGTCCGGTCCGCCGTTCCAGCGGGAACGACGCTTCGCCAGCCGCGGGCTCCTGGCGCGACAGATCCTGCAATCCGAGGATCGCGATCATCGACTCGACGATGATGACCGGAGACACGTACTGTCCGAGGCAGGTGTGCCGGCCCCACCCGTACTGAAGATAGTGCTCGCGAGGCCGATCGAGGATGAACGCGTCCGGCTCGGGCACGTCCCGCATCGCGGACCCGTGCGCGGCGAACACCAGCGTCCCCGCGGTGAGGGGCCGGCTCTCGCCGATCCGCACGCCATCTCTGGCGCACTTGCGCAGCAGGACCTCCCCTTGCGGCTGCAACCGGAGCGCTTCCAGGAAATACCGATGGAGTCCGGCGCGACTTTCGGCGACGTTCGTTCCGCTCAACACGTTGTGCGCCAGACTCCGCGCTTCCGAGAACGTTCCGTAGCGATGGCTCCCGGTTCCTGTCGTGCGATACTCGCCGTCCCGCAGCCGGAGGAGCGAGTCGATCACCCGGCACGTCGATTCTTCCTGCCCCGCCACCGCGCCGACGATGGTGCCCATGACGTTCTCGGCGATGCGGAGGTCGCTGACCAGGCGCGGATCGAGGTCGGGAGGACGCGGCACGGTTGGCGCTGAGCGTCCCAGCTGGAAGTGCACCAGCCGCGTGAGCATCGTGTCGTCCACGGCCTGTCCGTCGAGCAGCCGCTGGCGCTGGATGCCGATCTCGCGAAGCGTGTACGCGAGCAGCTGACGGCAGGCGCGCAGCCCCGCCGACTTCACCGACGGATCCTTCTGCACGTTGTTGAAGAAGTGCTGGAACGAGGCCTTGATCCAGAGATACATCTGGTGCTCGTCGGGGATCACGCCGTCCGCTTCCGTGAGCGCCGTGTCGGGGAGTCCGTCGATGGCGGTGCCGTAGTAGCTCAGCATCTCGCCGGTGAGCGGGAACGTGCCTGCACGCGGCGCGACGGGCACGCCCAGGTAGCGGTGGCCCAGCGTCACGGGCACGTACCGCGCCAGCGCCGGTACGACATCGAGCGTCGTGTCGCCGCTCAGCCTTGCGGCCGCCACCGCGTCGCCGATTCGCCGCATGCAGTCGCGGTGCACGACGTCCGTGATCGTCGCCGCGTCGCCGCGGTGGCAGACTGCCGATAACAGTTGCTTGTCCGGCTCGTAGACCGGGTTGTCGTCGGTGCTGAGCACGAAGGTGTCGAAGCCGCCGTTGTGCTGCGGCGACATCACCTTCCTCATCTCGACGCCGTACGGTTCGACGGTAAAGTCCTGGTCGCGCTCGAGCACCTCGCGGACCGCGTCGCCGTCGACCACGAGAATCGGGCCGAAGAGCGGCTGGAAGACCTTGCCCCGCGCGCGGATTTCGTCGAGCGTCGCATAGGGATTGAACTTGAGGAAGAACCCGACGGTGGCCGCGACCGCCCGGCCCTGGCGTACGGCCTGTGCCTTCAGCGCCTCGAGCTCGCGCGCGTCGGCGGCGCCGAGCGGCCCCGAGCGCGCCCTGACCGCCAGCTCCTGCAGCCGCTCCGCGGGTACGGGGTTCCGCGCCAGCACGCGGTCGAGTGTGGCGAAGAACGACTCACGCGTAACGGCGACGTCCGCCAGGGCGCGCAGGTCTGGCGCTGACATGTCCAGGCTCCGGGTCCTTTCGATCGAAGGATTCGGTGTTGAATTCAACGGAGAGTCGCATGGCAGGCCCGCCTCGAATATTTGAGAGGATTCGTACGGACACCCGATGGCCGTCGCGGCGTCCTGACTGATCGCTCGGAGCCGCGGTGATTCTCCCCGGTGCCCCGGCTCACGACAAGATCGATCTCGGATCGGGCGCAAAAGTGTGAACGAACGGTCGAGCTCGCGGGGATTTCACGATACCGTGCAGGACGACAGAGAGCCGTCTTGCTGAAGAGTCAGTTCATGAACAGCATCCTGGTGACCGGCGCGAGCAGCTTTCTCGGCTATCACGTCGTGAAACGTCTCAATGCCGAGTCGATTCGCCCGCGTGTGCTCGAGCCGCGTGGGGCCGACGTCACGGTGCTGGACCGCCTCGACGTCGAACGCTGCGCCGGGCATCTGCACGATGCCGAGTCGATGCGCGCGGCGTGTGCCGGCGCGGAGACGCTCCTGCACCTCTCGTTCAAGGTTGGATTGGCCGCCGATGCCCGCGGCCTGGCGGAGATGCGGGCGATCAACGTCGACGGCACGCGCCGTCTCCTGCAGGCCGCGGCAGCCGGCGGCGTGCGCCGCGCGGTCGTGGCCGGGAGCGCGCTGGCGGTCGGCGTCAACACCGCGCCGGCCCCGCTCGACGAATCAGCCAGCTGGTCGAGCCATGCGTTCAATCTGCCCTACGCGGCCATCCGCCGCCAGGCCGAGATCGACGCCCTGTCTCAGGCGAGCGCTCGATTCACGGTCGTCTCGGTCTGCCCCGCGTTCACGTTCGGGCCGGACGACCCCACAGGGGCGCCGGCGAACAAGCTGCTGAAGGCCGTGATCTCGAGGAAGCTGCGGTTCACGCTGCCGGTGGGATTCGGTTGTCTCGACGTCCGCGACTTCGCGAACGGCGTCGTGCTCGCGATGGCTCGCGGACGATCCGGGGAACGCTACCTGCTCAGCGGCGAGAACGTCACCACCGCTCAGTTGCTGGCCCAGGCGGCAGCCATTGCCGGAGTGCCTCCGCCGCGCTTCGCGCCACCGATGTTGATCGTGCGCGGCGTCGTGGGCGCGATTGGGATCGTCAGCCGGCTGCGGCGGCGGCCGCCGCCGATTACGCGCGATGTCCTGCAGATCGTCGGACGCTATGCGTGGTACGACACGTCCAAGGCGCGCGCGGAACTCGGCTGGACCTCACGGCCGCTGCAGGAGACCCTGCACGACACCATTGCGTGGCTGCGTCACTCGCCAGTCGGGTGAAGCAGTCAGTCTGTTCCAGTACCGCCCATCCGCCTCGCAGGCCCAGAGTGAAGCCAAGCACCGCGGGTGAGGCGCCGAACGAGATCGCGTCGGACAGGGAATCGAGGTCGGCGCCGAGCACCGACTGACGTGTCCGGTCGCGCGCGACATAGCCGTCGAGCACGTCGCACACCAGCGCGGCGGGGAGCAGCACGAACGCCATCCAGAGCATTCGCCGGTTGCCGGTGGCGATGTAATCCAGGCAACAGGAAGATTGCAATCATGCCGCAGCTCGCATTGGCGATCGTGAATGCGTCCGCCGCAGTATAGGAGCGGAGCATCGAGAGATGCCGTCTGGGGGTAGCCACCGCGACAGGATAGGCCAAGGAGCGGTGGCTTTGCATCCTTGCGATGCGCGTGTGGACGGCGGCACCCTCGCCTGAGTCACACTCGTCGTGGTGACGGCGCGCAATTCGATACTATGACTTCGGTGTCGAGGCCACGATCATGAATCAGGCTTAGATGAAAACGCGCCTCGTGCGGGCCGCAGTGGTGTTGGCCGTAACCGGTTCGTACGTCGTCTACGTGTTCCAGCTCTCGCGCGCCGCCTTCTGGACGTCGGGCATCGGCGACTGGATGGACCCGTACTTCATCAACGCGCTGCTCGAGCACTGGTACGACAGCGCGATGAACCTCGGCGATCCGTCGTCGCCGCCGATGTATTTCCCGGCGCGAGGCACGCTCGGGTATTCGCACGGCCTCATCTTGTACGCGGTGTTCTATGCTCCGGTCAGGCCGCTCGCTCATCCGTTCCTGGCCTTCAACCTCACGCTCCTTCTGGTCGTCGGGACCGGAACCCTGTGCCTGTACGTGCTCCTTCGCAGGCTTGGCCTGAGCCTCGTCGAAGCGCTGATCCTGACCGCGTTGTTCTGTTCGTCTAAGAACGTGATCAACGAAGGCACGAGCACATGGGCGCAACGGGCATCCGTGTTCCTCATCCCCCCGATCCTGCTGATTCTGCTGGTGTCGTTTCGGTCGACCGGCGGCCGCCGTGGCCTTGCGCTCGCATCGGTGGGCGGACTGCTCGCCGCGCTGATGTATGTCCAGGACTTCTACACCGCGCATTTCGCGGCGCTGCTGCTGGTCCTGTGTGCCGCCCCGATCGGGCTCGCGAGCGAATGGTGGCGCGGTCGATGGATCGCGATTCTCTGGACGGGGCAGACCCGCGTCGCAAAGGCGGCACTGATTGTGGCGATCATGGCTGGCGCGTGGACCACCTACCTGCTCATGGCCGGCGGCATTTCCGTGCAGGTCCTCGGGGTGCGGGTGAGATCTCACGACTGGCTGCGCCCGGCGTACCTCGCGGTCGCGGCCTTCAGTGTGTTTCTGTTGCGCCGCCTCGGACGCGGTCAGGCGGCGCAGGCCTCAAACCCAAGCCCCTGGACGACTGCCGTCATGCTGGGCGGCGTCGTTGGAAGCGCGGTGTTCCTCTGGCTCTACCTCGATGCGTATCGGGAGCATCCCTCATTTCCCGAGGAACACCTGCTGAACGCGTTGGTTGCCCGGGACCCCGCCCGCTGGTCTACGCCGCTCGACTTCGTCCGCGATCTCGGCGCCTACGACACCCTGCGTTCGTTCAAGCTGGTGTTCGCGCTCGGCGTCCTCGCATGGCTGCCCTGGCTCAATGTCGAGAGGAAGGTGCGGCTTTACGCCCTGTGGTTCCTCGCCGTTTCGTTCTTCGTCCTGGTCATCCCGCTGACGTTCCACGGATTCTCGATCTGGCGCAGGTTCATCGAGCCGCTGCCCGGCTTCACGGCGATTCGCGATCCGAAGCGAATCATCTATCTCTACGAGCTCGCGGCCGTGCTCGCAACGGGATCCTTCCTGACGAGGCTGCCGGGCAAATCCATGCTCAGGGTCTCGGCCAGCCTGCTCGCGCTCGTGCTGATCTCCACGGACTGGATCCAGGAAGGCTTCCGCGGCTCACGTCAGACCGCGACCTTTGACAGGTGGATAGGCGAATCAATCCAGGTGGACCCCTCATGCGAGAGTTTCTTCATGAAAGCCGGGTCAGCCGAGTACACGTCGCGTTCGGATCACATGTGGACGCTCTACGGCATCGACGCGATGTTCATCGCGCTCGAGCACTCCATCCCCACGCTGAACGGCTATAGTGCCTGGTTTCCCGAAGGCTGGAATCTGCTCAACCCGTCGGAAGCGGATTACGAGGATCGCGTCAGGAAATGGATCGCCCGCCATCAGCTGCGGGGCGTGTGCGTGCTCGATATCGACGCTCGAACTATGACGCTTTTCTGACGCTGACTGGTCAACTCCCAAACTTCCAACGTATCTGATTAGCGCGTCCCGCACGCAGCAGGCACGCATGAACACCCTTGTAGTTCACAGGGAGTATGGGAGGAAGGGAGCAAGGAACCAATTGAAACAAGAACTAACTCCCTTCCTGCATTCCTCGTGTACATTTCGAGGCAACCCCCGGTAAAACATTTACCTCCCAACGTCCAACTCCCAATCGAAGATACCGTTCAGCGCGGAAGCGGCTCGGTGATCGTGCGCCGGCGTCGAGGGCGGCGGAATCCGAGCACGTAACCCCGCGAGCCCGGCGTGTTGTATTTCGTCGCGTAGGCGCGATTGACGGCGTCCCTCAGTCGCTCGCTGCGGACGGGCCTGGCACGCACACGCACTTCCCGTTCGCCGATCGTCAGCGCGCCGCGGGGATCGTCGAGGAACGCGCGATACCAGCCGTCCGGCTTGTCGTTCCATGGGCGGACGTCAGCCGGCTGCGGCGGCGACCGCCGCCGATTACGCGCGACGTCCTGCAGATCGTCGGACGCTATGCGTGGTACGACACGTCGAAGGCGCGCGCGGAGCTCGGCTGGACCTCACGGCCGCTGCAGGAGACGCTGCACGACACCATTGCGTGGCTGCGTCAGTCGCCAGTCGTGTGAAGCGGATGGCTGGACTACCACACGCCTTCAGCCACGCATCTCGGCGCGGTCTCTTCGGGCGATGACGGTGTCTCGTTTCAACCCGCGCTGGTCCGTTCTGGGACAAACGCCGGTAACTGCGGGGCAGATCAGCGGTTACTCTCGTTCTGCTGTTTACCCATGTGCCACAACGACACATGGGGAGTGACGGGCATCAGCAAAACGTTCGGCAATTCAGCAATCGCGAGTGGACCAGCTATTGCTCTGTCTGCGTGCATCGCGCTCCCCGTGCGAGGCAGGTCCGTATATGGTGACCGCTGATATTCGCCAGGGAATCGACACCCACGTCTGCTGCATTCAGCGGGAGTACTACACCTTCGAACTGCAGTCCGTCACGATCCTGCCGGGCAGTCCACGCCGAGTGGTGTTAGGCATCACGGCGTCGCAACTCTCTGAGTCTGGACCACGCGGCGTGACCGCTAACATACGCGTCACGGCGGTGGACGGTGAACTCCATCGTGTTCGATCCCTGCTGAGCAAAGCACTCGGACACTGGCTGCTCGCGAATGCTCCGAGCGGAACCGCAGTTCACTAGCATGAGGCGCTGACGGCGATGCCACACGAGAAGTCAGGGAGTGGCAGCGTTTCGACTGATCAGTCGGTCAGTCGTCTCGGCTGCAGCGTGACCGCGAGATTCACCGTTTCGTTCGCCACGGCGCGAACGGCCCCGGACCAGCGCTCATAGCCCTGGAGCTCGATTCGGACCACGTGGGAGCCCGCCGGCAGCTGCCGCGTGATCAGCGGCGTCACCCCCACATACTCGCCATCGACGTACACCTGCGCCGCGCCAGGTTGACTGTCCACGCTGATGGTCCCCTGGAACACTGGACGCTCTGTCTGAACAGCCGTTGCCGGTAGCACTCTCGCCGGCGCGACGTGACCGACTGGTGTGGCGTCGGCTGACTGGATCGGCTGCGTTAGCGAGGGCGCGGCAACGTTCGACTCGACCCCGCCGAATGCGGGCTGATTAAGAGAGGTAGCGGCTCGTCGTTCAGCGACAGCCGGTTGCGATTGCTCTCCTCCCGGACGATTTCGGCTTTCGATCGAGCTCCTTGTCGACTCCGCCGAATGTGGCGGTCACAGCTGTGTCCTGAGTGTCGGCACGCCCCGCGGTTGCATTGAACGGGGATCTGAAAACGAGCAGTGTCCCGAACGGCGGGAGGAGCACTACGAGCGAGATTGCCCATCTCACCCGAACAGACCGGACTGGCACCGTCGCTCTTCCTGCGCGCACCGCGCCCATCGACTCGCGCCCGTTGTCGGGACGGGTAACGGCGGCAGTCGCCACCCGTCTCTCAGGCCGGGCGGCTTGCGCCGGGTGTGTGGCTGGCGGCGATTTCTCTTCGGTGGGGAATTCCGCGAGTGGGAAGAACGTCATCACCCTGGAAGGAGACGACGCCCCCGGCATCTGACGCTCTGAATCGAAGAATCTCAGCGCGTCATCAGCGTCGACGCAATTCGCTCCCTCGAACTGCTCGTTCTCGTTGTCGACCATTTTTGTCAGGGCGCCCGGTGGATACCATCCAGCAAGAGGCGTACCGCTGATGACGGCAAGACTCGCTATCCTCAGTGCGCTGCTCAGTGGAATCGGACTTGACCTTGGTGCCGGATTCGACGCGTTGATTCCCGGGGCCACCGGTTACGCACTCAGCCGGACTTGGAGGATTCGCGTGCCGCGACGGTTACTCGGCCTGGCGTTGGTGCTCGCCACCGTACCCTTTGTCACATCCGCCGTCCCCGATACGGTGACCGTCGACGGCGGTCAAATATCCGGCACCTCCGTCAGCGGGGTGCGCGTATTCAGAGGCATTCCCTTTGCCGCACCGCCGCTCGGAAACCTGCGGTGGAAAGCGCCGCAGCCCGTCGTCCCGTGGCCTGGCGTGCGCGCAGCACACGACTTCGGCGCGTGGTGCATGCAGGAGCCGTTTCCCGCGGGCTCGCCGTACGCGAGTGCTGGCGTGACCGAGGACAAGCCGGGCAGCGAGGACTGCCTCTATCTGAACGTGTGGACTGCGGCCGCCACCGGCGACAAGCGGCCAGTAATGGTGTGGATCCACGGCGGCGCCTGGACGCGTGGCTCGGGCGCAGCACCGATCGACGGCGCCGACGACGGCGTCGGCGTCGGCCTCGCCAGGAAAGGCGTCGTGGTCGTAACCACGAACTATCGGCTGGGGGTGTTTGGATTCCTGGCGCATCCCGAGCTGACGGCGGAGTCGCCGCGGCACGCATCGGGCAATTACGCGATTCTCGATCACGTCGCGGCGCTGAGGTGGGTGCAACAAAACATCGCCGCATTCGGCGGCGATCCGGCGCGCGTCACCATCTTCGGCGAGTCGGCGGGCTCCTGGAGTGTGAACGCCCTCCAGGCAACGCCGCTGGCGAAAGGCTTGTTCCACCGCGCGATCGGTCAAAGCGGCGGACAGCTCGCGTCCACCGCGCCGCTGGTCACCACGGAGGAGGCCGGCGTCGGGTTCGCGAAGGCCGCCGGCGCCGATTCGCTCGCTGCGCTGCGGGCCCTTCCGGCCGGGAAGGTCCTCGCCACACCGTTCCGCACCGGCGTCAACGTCGACGGCTACGTGTTGCCCGACACGATCCGCAACCTCTTCGCACAAACAAAGCACCACCACGTGCCGGTGCTGGTCGGATCGAATGCCAACGAGTGGACAACCCTGGGCAATCCTGCCCAGTATCCGAAGACGATGGACGCGTACCGGCAGCGCGTGGAGAAACAGTACCGGGGACTCGGTCAGAGACTACGACGCGGCATATCCGGTCAAGACGGACGCGGACATTGCCGGAGCTTTGCTGGCGGTCGGCCGCGACACGTGGTTCACGCTGGAAATGCGCACCTGGGCCCGCATGGTCACTGCCGGCGGAACGACCGCGTTCCTGTATCAGTTCACGCGTGTGCCACCCGGTCCGAATCCGGCCTGGGGGGCGTATCACGCGGCGGAGATCCAGTACGCCTTCCACAGTGTCGGCGCGCGACCGTGGGCAACCGACGTCGACCGCCGCCTCAGCGATCAGATGTCGAGCTACTGGGTGAACTTCGCCACGACCGGCGACCCCAATCGCACAGGGCTGCCCAAGTGGACGCCGTACGATCTGAACACCGAACCCTACCTCGAATTCGGAGATATGGTGCAGAGGAAGAATCACCTGCTCAAACCGCAGCTCGATTTCCTGGAACGCTTCCAGCAGCGACGGCAGGGCCCGCAGTAGGCCGCACGGATTGACATGGCGATGCAATGGGAATCGCTGCGCCTGTTGTTCGAGCGAGCGCTCGAGCGGCCGGCAGACGAGCGCGGAGTCTACTTGGCGCAACATGTGCCGGAGGAGGGGCTCCGGCGCGAAATCGCATCGCTACTCGCCGCCCACGAAGCTGCCGACCATTTCCTCAGTACCGCCGCACCCGACGTGCATGGAGGCACCCAGCCTCCGCTCCTCCTCCGCTTCCCTGCCGGTACGCGGCTGGGCGCGTTCGAAGTCGTCGAACCACTCGGACGCGGCGGCATGGGTGAGGTCTATCGCGCGCGCGATACGCGACTCAATCGCTGCGTCGCGCTCAAGGTGCTGTCTCCTGACTTCGATGCCGGCCGGCGGGGACGGGTGTGGTTCGAACGCGAGGCTCGCGCGCTCTCCAGGCTGTCGCACCCGCACATCTGCACGGTCCACGACATCGGTTACGCGGAGATCGAAGGTCGACAGGTGCCTTTTCTGGTGATGGAACTGCTGGACGGTGCGACCCTCGCGGCCCGTCTGGCGCGTGGTCCCCTTCCGCTCGTCGAATCGATCACTCATGCGATGGACATCGCTGATGCGCTCGCCACTGCCCACGACCAGGGCGTCGTCCATCGCGATCTGAAGCCCTCGAACGTGATGGTGACGAAGTCTGGCGTCAAGCTGCTGGACTTCGGCTTGGCGCAGCTGCGCGCAATCGCGCCGACCCAGGCCTCGCCGGCGGCGCAGTCCATTCAGACGAGTGCCGGCATGGTGTTTGGCACGATCCCGTACATGGCCCCAGAGCAGTTGCGCGGCGAGGATACCGACGCCCGTACGGACGTGTTCGCGTTCGGCGTGCTGCTTCACGAAATGCTGACCGGCAGGCGTCCGTTCACGGCGGATTCGTCGGCCGGACTGATCGCCGCGATCCTCGAGCACGCCCCCCCGCCGGTCCGCGCGCCGGAGGCCCGCCTGCCGGCCAGTCTCGATGACATCGTTCAGAGGTGTCTCGCGAAGAGCCCGGACCAGCGATGGCAGACCGCGCGGGACCTTTGGAGTGCGCTGCACGGGACGCTCGAAGAAATCCGGGGTGCCGGACCGATGCGTTCGAAACGCCGGACGCGCCTGGCGATTCCTGCCGCTGCAGTGCTCGCCGGCGCGTTGTGGGCGTTGTGGCCGACGTCGGATGCCGCGCTTCCAGAACCGTCGCTCCGACAGTTCACCGCTTTTCAGGGTGACGAGGTCCACCCCGCGTTCTCGCCGGACGGCGGTCAGGTTGCGTTCACGTGGTCCGGAGAGAAGGAGGACAACCCGGACGTCTACATCAAGCGCCTCGACGCGGACACTCCGCTGCGACTCACGACCGATCCTGCGATCGACCTCGCCCCCGCGTGGTCGCCAGATGGCAGCCGCATTGCGTTCATCAGAGCCACCGAGCAAGCCGCGTCCATCTATCTCACACCCCCGGTGCCAGGAGCCGAGCGCAAACTCGCGGATTACACGCCGTCCTCGTCCTCGCTCGGCTACACGACGCTCGCGACTCGCAGCGCCCACGTGTCCTGGTCGCCCGACTCCACACTGGTGATCGTCGCCGCGCGCGCCGCGGCAAACGGAACAGCGTCATACTGGCGTTTCCCGTGGCCGGCGGTGAACCGCAAACGATGCTAGCCGCGAGACCTGGTGAGGGTGACTTCCGCTTCCCCACGATCTCTCCCGACGGCCGCACGCTCGGGTACGCGGCCTGCTGGGGAGAAGGGTGTGACCTCTACGTGGTTGGGCTCGACGAGCACCTGATTGGCAGAGGCGAACCGACACGGCTGACCAGCCAGTCCGCCGCGCCAATCTACGGCCTGTCATGGGTAGCGGATGGCGGATCGTTGGTCTATGGCTCATGGATCGGCACGCCGAATCTGTGGCGGGTCTTTATCAATAGACCTGAACCCAAGCGTCTCGAGCTCGGGGTATACGGGGTTAGACCGCACGTTTCCCGCTCCGGCAACCGGCTGGTCTACTTTCGTCTCGCCAATGATTCGGACATCTGGAAGTTCGAACGAGGGAGCGGCCCGGTTGTCGTCGCGTCTTCCAGCGTCCTGGATACGGATGCGCAGCTCTCGCCGGACGGCACTCGCCTCGTGCTGGCGAGCGAACGCTCCGGGACGAGTCGTGACCTCTCGATCACCAACGCGGACGGAACTGGCGCAAAGCGGCTGACCTACGCCGGCGGGGAAGGAACCCCGCGGTGGTCGCCGGACGGCCGCTGGATTGCCTATGACGCTCGCGCCGAGAACGGCAAGTTTGGGATTTATATCATCGACGCCGCGGGTGGATCGCCGAGACAACTCACCGACGACGGTGTCGTGCCGAACTGGTCGCGAGACGGAACGTGGGTATATTTCGCCTCGACGCGGAGCGGACCACGCAGGTGTGGAGGGTGCCGCCATCCGGCGGTGACGCGCAGCAAGTGACCCAACACGGCGGCCGGAGCGCGTGGGAATCGTTGGACGGGACCACGTTGTTCTACGACCGCAGGGGCGGTGTGTATTCGAGAGCCGCCGCCGCAGGTCCTGCAGGTCCTGAACAAGAGCTCTTGCCGCCGGCACTGGAAGTGGGCAGCAGGAATTTCTTTCCGGTGAAGAACGGCATCTATTACGCCATCAGGCCGGACACCCAGCGGCCGACGGCGTGGCAGATTCGATATCTGAGTTTCACGACCGCGACGAGCGAGACCTTGTACCGGTTCGAGTCGCGTGGGCTCAGTCAGGGTCTGAGCGTGTCGCCAGATGGAAGCACGATCATCTTCGCCGGCATGAGCCCGTCAAAAAACAACGACCTCATGTTGATTGAGAATTTTCGCTGAGCAGCGCGCACCCTTCTCGGTCAGTTCCAGCCCGGCGATCAATCCGCCACCGTTGCACAAACAACAACGGCCGGCTTTGTGGGCCGGCCGTGACGTGACTGATGAGATTGGTCGGGATGACTGGATTCGAACCAGCGACCCCCTGACCCCCAGTCAGGTGCGCTACCAGGCTGCGCTACATCCCGTCGCTGAACGCCGCAGGCGTGGGGCGCGCCTGCGCTACCGCTTCTTCTTCGATCGCGGCGCCGATGGGCGCCGCCTTGGCGACGGCGACCGGCTGCTGCAGCGCGAAGCCGTCGTCCTCGCGCGCGTCGGCAGGTCTCTTCGCCAGCATCGCCGACAACTCGCGCAGTCCGCGCTTGACCTGCAGAATCCGCTCGCGTGCGTCCGCGCCGAGCAGCTCCGCGACTTCGGCGAGCGCGCCGCTCGTTTCCGGCTGCTCCTCGGTCAGCTTGCGTCGCGCGCCGGCGAGGGTCAGACCCTCGACATAGAGCAGGTGCTTGAGTCGCAGCACCCGTTCGACGTCCGCCCGGCGGTAGACCCGCGGCCCGCCTTCGGTCTTCGCGACGCCGAGGTCCGGAAACTCCGCCTCCCACGACCGCAGTACATACGGCTGGACCTTGGCGATGTCGCACACCTCAGGCTGCCGGAACAGCGAGCGGTTCGGAATCTCGACCGGGTCCACTATGGGCATCAGGACGCGGGGCCAGTATAGCAGACCGATCAGCCGGTGCGCCGTGCTCGGCCGGCCTCGTCCAGCACCTCGCGCACGCGCCGGGCGAGCGCCATCGGCGTGAACGGCTTCTGCAGGAACGCCACGCCTTCTTCCTGCACCCCTCGCCCGAACACTGGATCGCCCGTGTAGCCGGAGATGTAGAGCACGGGCAGACCCGGCACGAAGGCCGACACCCGTGAATAGACCTGCGGTCCGGAGAGGTGCGGCATGACGATGTCGGTGAGCAGCAGGTCGATCCGGTGGCGGTGTGACTGCGCGAACCGCACCGCTTCGGCGCCGCCGGCGGCCACCAGGACGGTATAGCCGAGCCGGTCCAGGAGCTGCTCCACCAGCTCGCGCACGGGCTTCTCGTCCTCGACGAGCAGCACGGTCTCGTTGCCGCGCGGCGGCTCCTCCGGCACCGTACTCGGCTCCTCGCTCGCGGGCGCGGCGGGCAGCGAGATCGTGAACGTGGTGCCGACGCCAACGTCCGATGTGACGTGGATGTCGCCACCCGACTGCGTGATGATCCCGTAGACCGTGGACAGTCCCAGCCCGGTTCCCTTCCCCATCTCCTTGGTCGTGTAGAACGGCTCGAAGATGCGCTCGAGCACGTGCGGCGTCATACCGGTTCCGCTGTCGGCGACCCGCAGCGTCACGAGCTGCTGGTTGGTGCTGGTCCGGATCGACAGCCGGCCGCCGAGCGGCATCGCGTCGCGCGCGTTGATCGCCAGGTTCATCATCACCTGTTCGATCTGCGATCGATCCGTGATGACGCGCAGCGCGCCGGGCGCGGTGTCGATGATGATCTGCACGTCCTCGCCGATCAGCCTGCGAATCAGCACGCCGACTTCGCGGACGACGGCGTTGAGATCGAGCGTCTCGGGACGGAACACCTGCCTGCGGCTGAAGGTCAGGAGCTGCCGCGTCAGCAGGCTGGCGCGGTGTGCCGCCCGCTTGATTTCGTCCACGTCCTGGCCGCGCGCGTCGGCGGGATCGAGCGACGAGCCCAGAAGGTCGGCATAGCCGGCAATGACCGTGAGCAGGTTGTTGAAGTCGTGGGCAATGCCGCCGGCCAGCCGCCCCACCGCCTCCATCTTCATCGCATGCGCGAGCTGTTCGTGCGCCGATTCGAGCGCCTGCTGCGCCTCCACCATCTCGGTGACGTCGCGGGTGTTCACGACCACGAACAGCGCCCCGTCTTCGGCGGTGAATCGCTTCGCGATGGCGTCGAGGGTGACCCAGTGTCCGTCCTTGTGGCGGACCCTGAAGCGGATCGGGCCGACCGCCTCGTCGGACTCGAGGATCCGGACGAACTCATCCTTCGTGCGCGCCACGTCGTCCGGATGCAGCCGGTCGAAGTTGTAGCGGCCGATCATCTCGTCGGGGGCGTAGCCAAGTTGCCGCTGCACGGAGCGGTTCTGGTAGACGGTCGTCCCGTCGGCGCGGAGCAGGCCGATGTTGTCCGACGAGTTCTCGAGCAGCGCTTCGTAGAGGCGCGAGACCCGGTGCCGCTCGGCCTCCTCGTGCTTCTCGGTCGTGATGTCGAGGGCGATGCCGAACAGCTGCGTCGAGCCGTCGGGCATGCGCCGGACGGTGATGATGTCGCGCAGCCAGACCACCCGGCCGTCGGCCGCGATCATCCGGTACTCGAAGCTGTGGTCCTGCCCCTGCCGCGTGGCGTCCTGGCACTTGGCCGAGCACCACCCCACGTCGTCCGGGTGGGTGTGCTTGGGCCAGAACCCTGGCTCGAGCCATTCGCTCACCGGGTATCCGAGAATGTTTTCGGCTTCCTTGCTGACGAATGAGAACTGAAAGGTCTCGGCGTCGGCCTCCCACACGATCGCCCCGATGCCGTTGACCAGGGCCAGGAGACTCTCGACCGAGAACATCCGGATAGGCTACCGCAAAAGGTTTCCGGCGGCAGCGGCGCCGTGAAAGTCTGAGGGTAGAATGCCGGCGGAGCCGATGTGCCGGATGATGTGACCCGACTGGATTCCGGGAGCGACGACGCCCGGACCCGCCTCACGCCCGGCTCCGCCGAGTCCCCTGCCCCACGGAAAGACCCGTCACCGTCCCGGGCCAGCAGCGCGACCTCGTCGAGTGGATGGTCGAGCGGACCCGGCTCGATCGACCACGGCCGGTTCCCTCCCGGCACGCTCCTCGGCGGCCGCTACCGCATCGTCGGGCGGCTGGGGCGCGGCGGCATGGGCGAGGTGTTCCGCGCCGACGATCTCAAGCTCGGGCAGCAGGTGGCGCTGAAGTTCCTGCCCGCCGACGTCGATCGCGATCCCGCGCGGCTGACACAGCTGCATACCGAGGTGCGGATGGCGCGGCAGGTCTCTCATCCGAACGTCTGCCGCGTCTACGACATCGACGAGATCGACGGGCACACCTTCCTGTCGATGGAATACGTGGATGGCGAAGACCTCGCGTCCCTGCTGCGCCGGGTCGGCCGCTTTCCGGAGGATCGCGCGCTGGAGATCGCGCGGCAGATCTGCGCCGGCTTGTCGGCGGCGCACGAGCGTGGCGTGATCCACCGCGACTTCAAGCCGGCCAACGTCATGCTGGACGCCGGCGGCAAGGTCCGCATCACCGACTTCGGTCTGGCGGGCGCCACCGGCGAGATCGTCCGTGCCGGCACGCCCGCCTACATGGCGCCCGAGCAGCTCGCCGGCGGCGAAGTGACGGCCCGCAGCGACATCTACGCGCTCGGCCTCGTGCTCTACGAGACCTTCACCGGCCAGCGCGCGCTCGACGGCAAGAACCTCGCGGAGCTGATCCACAAGCGCGAGCAGTCCGGCATCCTGCCGCCGTCCACGATCGTGCGCGATCTCGATCCGCAGATCGAGATCGCGATCATGAGCTGCCTGCGGCCCGAGCCGCCGCAGCGGCCGCCCTCCGCGCTGGCGGTCTCGGCGGCGCTGCCGGGCGGCGATCCGCTGGCGGCGGCGCTGGCGGCCGGCGAGACGCCGTCGCCCGACATGGTGGCTGCCGCGGGCGGAACCGAGACGGTGTCGAGGCGATTCGCGGTCGCGCACGCCGTCTGGATGGTTCTCGCGCTGGCCTCGCTGCTGGTGCTCTACGACCGCATCATGTTCGTGAATCGCGTGCCGATGCCGAAGTCTCCCGAGGCCCTCGAAGATCGGGCGGTCGAGGCCCTGGCGAAGCTGGGCTACGACGCCAGCGGTACGCATTCGAAAACGGGCGTCGGCTTCTCCTCCGACTACGTCAACTTCATCAATCACACGAGCACCGCGCCGGACCGCTGGAACCTGCTGGCACGGCAGCGTCCCGAGGCCTTCTTCCTGTGGCACCGCACCAGCCCGCTGCCGCTCGTGCCGAACGGCTACGAGAACAGCGTGCAGCCGCACAATCCGCCCATGACCGTCGCCGGCATGACGGTGATCGCGGTGGATGCATCCGGCCGGGTGTCGGAGTTTCTCGCGGTGCCGTCTCCGGACGTGCCGGGTGAACCGGTATCGCAGCCGTTCGATCCGAAGCTGCTGTTCGACGCGACCGGCCTGCCGATGCACGCCTTCACGCCGGTGGAGCCGAAGTGGACGCCGGTCGTGTTCGCGGATCAGCGCCTGGCGTGGGAAGGCCGGCTGCCGGAACAGCCTGAGCATCTCTTCAGGCTCGAGGCTGCCGTGTTCCGCGGCAAGCCGGTCAGCATCACGGTCAACGGACCGTGGACGCAGTCGGGGCGCACGCCGCGCGGCCAGGCGCCGCTGTTCAACCGCATGCTCGCGAACGCCGAGAGCATCGTGATGCCGGCGCTGATGATTGCGGCGGCGGTCCTGGCCCGGCGCAACGTCAAGCTCGGTCACGGCGATCGCCGCGGCGCGTATCGCGCTGCGGTCGTGCTGTTCGCAACCGCCATGGCCGCATGGCTGCTGCGAGGTCCGGTCGGCGTGCTGGCGGCCGACGTCGATCGCTTCTTCGCCGCAGTCGGGCGGGCGCTCTTCGACGCGGCGCTGCTCTGGCTCACCTACCTCGCGCTCGAGCCGTACATCCGCCGGTACACGCCAGACAGCCTGATCGGCTGGACGCGGCTGATCGCGGGCAAGTGGCGCGACCCGCGCGTGGCGGCGGACGTGATGATCGGCGTGTCGGCCGGCCTCGCCATGACGGTGATCTACGCCGTACACAACGTCCTGCCGCCGCTCGTCGGGCAGGCGGAGCCGCGGCCGTTGTTCATCAGCGATCCCTCGCAGTTGCTGGGCACGCGCCACGTGGTCGGCTACCTCCTCGTCCGGATCGGCGGCGGTATCCAGGGGGCGATGATGTGCGTGGTCGGCCTGGTCGCGCTGATGCTGTTGCTGAAGCGTCAGTGGTTGGCGATGGTGGCCGCCGTGGCAATCTTCACCCCCGTCGCCATCAACGGCATGTTTCCGCCCGGAACACCCCGCCTCGATCTCGCGCTCGGCACCGCGTTGATCGTCATCTTTGTCGCCACCATCGTGCGCGCCGGCCTGCTCGCCACGATGGCGGCGCTGACGACGCACTTCGTGCTTCTGCGGGCGCCGCTGGCGCTGGACCTCTCGACGTGGCGCGGCCCGTACGGACTGTGGTTCCTGGGGTTCGTCGCCGTGCTGGGGCTGGGCGCCTGCTACCTCGCCAGCGCTCGCCGGCAGGCTGCTGACGTACCGGCGCGCTCCTGCCGAACGCAGGAAATCTGATGGCGATTCCAGAGGACGAGACGCGAGTCGGCGGAGACGAAACCAGGCTGAGCGGATCGGACCCGCCCAGCTCGAAGAGCGGCGGCGTGTCGTCGTCGAGCGGCTGGCTCTCCTCGTCGGGGTCCATCGATCACGGGCGGTTCCCGCCGGGCACCGTGCTCGGCGCGCGCTATCGGATCGTCGGACGTCTCGGACGCGGCGGCATGGGCGAGGTCTATCGCGCCGACGATCTCAAGCTCGGGCAGCAGGTGGCGCTGAAGTTCCTGCCGCCGGACGTCGATCGGGATCCGGCGCGGCTGATGCAGCTGCACACCGAAGTCCGGATGGCGCGCCAGGTCTCCCATCCGAACGTCTGCCGTGTCTACGACATCGACGAGGTCGACGGGCACACCTTCCTGTCGATGGAGTTCGTGGACGGCGAGGAGCTGGCCTCGCTGCTGCGGCGCATCGGCCGCTTTCCGGCCGAACGCTCGCTGGAGCTGTCGCGGCAGATCTGCGCCGGGCTTGCGGCCGCGCACGAGCGCGGCGTCATGCATCGCGATCTGAAGCCGGCGAATGTGATGCTCGACGGCACCGGCAAGGTCCGCATCACCGACTTCGGACTGGCGGGGGTCACGGGTGAATCGGTCCGCGCCGGCACACCCGCCTACATGGCCCCGGAACAGCTGGCCGGCGCCGAGGTGACGGCGCAGAGCGACATCTACGCGCTCGGTCTGGTGCTGTACGAGCTGTTCACCGGGCAGCGGGCGACCGACGCGAAGAACGTCGCGGAACTGGTGCGCATGCGCGAGGCCGGCGTGGCGCCGCCCTCGACGATCGTGCGCGATCTCGATCCCGTGATCGACCGCGCCATCCTGTGGTGTCTCGAGCACGATCCGGCCGATCGCCCGGCATCCGCGCTCGGCGTCGCCGCGGCGCTGCCGGGCGGGGACCCGCTGGCCGCGGCACTGGCGGCCGGCGAGACGCCGTCCCCCGAGATGGTCGCGGCGGCAGGAAGCAACAGCGCGCTCAGTGCGGCGCCCGCTCTCGCCGGCATCGTCAGCATCATCGTCGGGCTCGCGGCCTTCGCGGCGATGTCGGACGCCACGCTGGTGACGAGCTACGTTCCGCTACAA
>CAVVSR010000019.1:0-241791 GCA_963750935.1 uncultured Acidobacteriota bacterium | reverse complement strand
GCGCGAATTCACGCCAATCAGCTGCTCGGGCCGCCTCTATCCGTTTCCGACCAACAACATTGCTATCGGGTGCCTGTCACAGATCCACGGCTTTGATTGTTCTTCATGATAGAGGAGCAATCCGATGTCAGGACCCTTGACGCCTTCTGAAATGCCTCAGTGTTCTCCCGCCTCGAACGGTGCACGACTCGTGTCGTTCACCGGCGAGGGATCGCCCCTGAAGTCGATCACCCTAACGGGAACGGCTACAGCCGGTATTGCCCGGATTCGACTGCAGCAGCACTTTACAAACCCTTACTCAGGGCCTCTGGAGCTTACCTACTCGTTTCCTCTGCCGGCCGACGGCGCGGTCGCGGGTTACGAAATACGTGCAGGCCAGCGAGAAATCAAAGGGCAGATTGCTAGCCGCGGCGAGGCGCGCGAAATCTACGACGAAGCGCGCCTGGTGGGCCGGACCGCCGGCTTGGTCGAACAGCATCGATCGAACTTCTTTACACAACATCTCGGGAACATCCCAGCAGTAACAGATGTCACGGTCGAATTGACAATTGATCATCCACTGGCATGGGTGCCCGACGTCGGCTGGGAGTGGCGCTTCCTACGGTCATCGCACCACGCTACCTCGGTGCCGAGAACACGGTTCGAGACGCCGAGGCGGTGACGGTTGACGTCGTGAAGAGTTCGGGCCGCGCGACGGTGTCCGTTCAGTTGACCATCGATGACGATTTTTCCGAACAGCCGACATCAGCAACACACGCGATCGCCAAATCAGGGAGCGCTTGATCCGGTTCGGTGGACGGTTTGACTATGCGGCGTGAGTCGATCGCCGTTCGAACTCCGCTGGGCTGATCTGGCCGAGCGTCGAGTGACGACGACGCTGGTTATAGAACACCTCGATGTAATCGAACAAGGCCTCCTTGGCGTGGGCGTCGCTCTCGAAGCGCTCGCTCTCTTCGCTCTTCACGGTCGAGAACCAGCTCTCCATCACAGCGTTGTCGTAGCAATTGCCGCGACGACTCATCGAACAGGTGATCCCGTGCTGTGCGAGCCGCGTCCGATAGTCCTCGCTGGCGTACGTGCAGCCCTGATCGGAGTGGTGCAAGAGGCCGGCATCCGGACAGCGCCGCTTCACCGCCTTGTTGAGGGCGCTGAGGGTAAGATGCCGGTCATTCACTGCACTGACCGCCCAGCCGACGATGAACCGAGAGTGCAGGTCCATGATGGCGGCCAGATAGAGCTTGGCGCTGCTGCCGATCAGGAACTCGGTCGTGTCGCCGACCCAGCGCTGATTCGGCCGCTCGGCCGCAAACTGGCGGTCGAGGACATTGCCGGCGATCGGCTGATCGTGATCGCTCATCGTCGTCGAGCGGAAGCGCTTGCGGACGCGGGCCCTGAGCCCTTCGGCCTGCATCAGCCGCGCGACCCGTTTTCGGCTGATCGGAATGCCTCTGCTCGATCAGATCCTCGAGCACTCGCGGGCTCCCGTACGCCCGACGGCTCCCCTCATGCGATGCCCGAATTAAGACGCGGAGCTGGCGGTCGCGCAGGGCATGCGCTGACTCAGGACGGTGCTGCCAGGCATAGAAGCCGCTCGGCGACACCCGAAGAGCGTGACAGCACTGCGCGATGGAGTACTCGGCCCTCTCCGCCGCAATCCAGGCAAACCTTACGCCTGGTGCTTCGCGAAGAAGGCCGCGGCTTTTTTTAGGATGTCGCGCTCCGTCCGCAGCTCGCGATTCTCTTTCCGCAGCCGCGCCAGCTCCTCGCGCTCGGCAGTGGTCAGGCCGGTCCGGCCGCCGGTGCGATCCGCCCGGGCCCGCTCGACCCATTGACGCAGCGCAGACTCAGTGAGGTCGAGATCGCGGGCCACCGCCCCAATCGACTTGCCGTCCTGGAGCACCAGGCGGACGGCTTGCGCTTTGAAGTCGTCGTCGAACTGCCGCCGGGGACGCCGGCCTTTGCTGTCGGACATTCGGGACATCGTATCCACCTTTCGGAACGTGTCCACGAAATCGGATCAAGCCCAGGGAGTGTCGTGACCTTGGCGGATTCCGCAACGCTCGATCGCGACATCGCCATCAGGTGGACCTGTGCGTCCGGTGCTCCAGGATGCACGCTACGGCGCGCTAGACCCGCCGGACCCGAGTCCGCGTCTGCCTTTGGCCTGCTCACGATTGCGCCCCCTTCCATGGCCCGCACGCACATGCCTCGCGATCTTGTGCTGCTGCTGGACGTGAGCGGGTCCATGAGCGGCAAATCCCTCGATCACCTCAAGGCCGTCGTCGCTGCTCTGATCGAGAAGCTTGGAGATGACGACCGGCTGGAGATAGTGGCGTTTGGATCGGGGAGGCGGAGGTACCAGAAGCTCCCGTCCCGATGACGGCCGGTGAACGGCGCAAGGCGCGCGCGTGGGTTGAACGTCTGCGCACTGATGGTGGCACAGACCTGATCCCCGCGATAGGTGAGGCCCTGCGTCCGCTCAGGCCGGACACACCGCGGCAGGTTGTCGTCGTCACAGACGGGCTGATCGGCTTCGAGGCGGAAGCGGTGCGCGCGATCAGGGACGGCCTGCCGGCAGGATCGCGCCTGCACTCTGTCGGCGTCGGAGCGGCGACGAACCGCGCGTTTCTCGCGCCGGCAGCACGGGCCGGGCGAGGCGTAGAGGTGATCGTCGATCTCGATGAGCCGAGCGGACTGGCCGTCCAGAAGATCGTGGCCGCTACAGGTGAACCAGTCGTCGTGGACATCACTCTGGAAGGAACCGCCCTTCTGGACGAACCGTCGCACGTCCACGACCTCCTCAGCGCATCACCGTCGCTCATACCGGTCCGGCTGCATCCCGACGGTGGAATGCTCATCGTTCGCGGCCGGACGGCGGACGGAAGCTGGGAACAGCATCTCCAGGTTCCGGCGACGGTTCCGGGTGAAGGGCCGCCGACGATCAGCGCTCGGTGGGCGAGGGAGCGGATCGAAGAGTTGGAACTGGATCTTGCTTGCGGCGGCGACCGCCAGGAGATCGACTGTCGCATAGAAAAAGTGGCGCGGGAGCATTCTGTCTCAAGCCGGATGACCTCCTGGGTCGCAGTTGCGGAAGAGCCGAGCGTCGATCCCCGCGATCCGGTTCGCATCGAGCGCATTCCGCAGGTTCTGCCTTACGGCATGTCGGTCGAAGGATTGGGCCTGATTGGGCCGACCAGTTCACTTGGGCAATTCGCAGCCGCGCCGGCGCCAGACTTTTTGGCCTTCCGCTCGGATGATGTGAGGTTCTCCCCCAAGCCTATCGAGCGGCGGGGAATGCGTGATAGCACCTTACCTGAACTCGCAGCGCAACTCGGTCAGCGGCTGGAGCGCCGGAGCGAGATCGCGCAACAACGAGCGGAAACGCTGCGACGTTTCGCGAAGGACATCTGGCTCGCTTCCGGCGAGTTCCGGGATTGGCGTGTCTCGGGTGGCTACGAGGATGCCGTAGCGGCTGGGCGCTCGCTTGTTGACCGGCTCACTCGATTGAAAGAGGCGCTGTACGAAATCGGTGACTCCGGTAGTGTGTGAACCAGCTGATGAACGCAGTGGACCAGCTGCGCGAACTCGTTGAGTTCGAGCTTCGCGAGATTGCGCGCCCGGTGCCACTGAGTGGGCGAATGCTACCAAGTCCTGGCGGTTCCACGACGACGGTAGAAATTTTCACGGAATCAGGGATCTATTGGCATCCCGGGCGTCAAGTGACCTGTGGCGGACGTCAAGTCGCCGTCGTGCTGCAAGGTACGACACGGTCGGGACCGATTGCCCCCGGCTCGGTCCTGCGTATAGAGCTTGCAGCCCGGGTCGAGGTTCTCGCGGCAGCGGGTCGGCTCGAGATACGGACTGATGATGGCAGGCTAATCGTCTCACTCGCGGCGGAGTGAGCGTGGCTGACTCATGTCAGCTGGAAGTCGCGGAGTTACAGGCGATCGTGAATCAGGATGCTGATGCCTTTTGCCGGTGGCTCTCGCGTAGCGACCTCAGGATTCGCCTTTCGTTGCGGGGTTTCGCCGATGTCGTCGACGTAGAGGCGCTGGTCCAGGACGCGGCCTTCCAGATCTGGCAGCAGCCGTCCAGAATCGTGCCCGACGGGCGTTCAGGGTTTCTTCGCCGGTATGCAACGACCGTGGCGCTCAACGCGGCCCGCAATGCCGCTACGCGTGCCGGTCGGGAGAGGGCGCCGTTGAGCCCGCGCGATCTGGACCGGCCCGACGGACGACCGCTCGCCGATCCGATGCTTCGTGGGCGGATTCACAAGTGCATGGCAAGTCTCGCAGGGAATCCTCGTCGAGCGCTCCTGGCGTGCGTCGAGAATGGAAAAAGTCGATCCGGCCGCGAAGTGGCCGCTGAGATCCAGATGGGCTTCGACGCGTACCGCCAGAACCTGGCACGAGCGCGAGCATCGCTGGTCTTGTGTCTCAAGGCCTTCCAAGTCGACGTCATGGAGTACCTGCGATGACACCGCGCGAGCGAGCCATGCTGATCGAAGAAGCGACGATGGCCTGGCGGCCGAGAACACCCGACGGCCGCACGCTGGAACACCCGGCATGGGCGGATCTCGATGCGGAAGGCCGCCTGGCGGTTTTCGAAGAGACTCTGGTGATGCGGGTGCTCGAGGCCGCACTCGATCCCGACGGGTACTCGACTACAGTTCGGGCTGTGAGTAGGATGATCGCCGGCAGATAGTTCAGTAATGTTGCGACTTCTTGATGCATCATGATCTGAAAAGTGCAGTTCTTCAGATTTTGTGGTGAGTGCCCAACAATCGAACTGCTGTAGAAGGGCGTCCCATTATGAATCCAGGGTGCCAAGGCGTTAGTCAGACACGCGACATGAACGCCATTATTGCGATCCATCCGTACAAGCACGAAGGCCTCTGGGTGTTCGATGATCCGAGGGTAGGCCTTGTTCAGGAGCCGTTCGTTTCGGGTGCCGACGAGATCATCGAGAGGATGGTTCAAGGCATCTCCGGAGCGCAATCCGGATTCACGCTGCTTTTTTCAGCCGCGCCATTCCCTGGTCATCAATCGACGTTCGAATGGCGACGGAGCGACATGGGTGGGAACTGGTATACACTGCGGAATTGGGAATCGAAGGCTGGTTGTGTCCCGCGCTTTTCAGGTACTTCGAGGGCGCGCCGGAGCGAATCTACGCGCAGTTCAAGCCAAAGGCTACCTAACTTCGTGGGCGCCAAATACGTATGCAAACGCTGCGGGAAAGAGATGTTTTCTCTTACCCAGGTCGTCGAGGACTGGGACGACATCTACTGCAAGGCCTGCAATCCAGAAGCGCCCCCGCCAATTCGGCAGACACCCCGCCAATTCCGCAGACGCCCCCGACGCATTCGCCCGCGGTCGTCCACAACCGCAAAGACAAGCCACGGCGCATCTTGTACGCGGCAGAAGCGTTGGCTGGCACTTTCCTCACCCCCGGCTCCCCGTGCGTGTACTTGCCAGATCGTATCTGGCAGTTCCGCCTCGAACTGGTTCCGCACCTCCGACCTGCCGACTACATGCAGCGGCTGCAACAGGGCTGGCGACGATTTGGCGACATGATTTCCCGGCAGGAGTGCCCGTCCTGTCGGATGTGCCAATCGCTGCGGGTGCCCGTGGCAACGTTCCGCCCCAATCCGACCCAGCGACGGACGTGGAAGCGAAATCAGGGAGAGGTCACCGTGCGAATCGGTGCTCCTGATCTTTCGCGGGACCGGCTGGACCTGTGGGAGAAGTTCCATCGTCATGGGCAGGAGACGAAGGGCTGGCCAGCAAGCGCTGGGAGCAGTCCGGGGGGGATGCTCGAGAATCCGTTCCGCACCGAGGAGTGGACCTACTACGTTGGGAACCGGCTGATCGCCGTGGCCTATGTGGATGCCCTGCCCGAGGCCCTCTCCGCGATCTACTGCTACTACGACCCCACGGAGGGGGCCCGTTCGCTGGGGACGTTCAACATTCTGTCGCTCCTCGCCTCTGCTCGCGAGCGGGAGCTCCCGCACGTCTACCTCGGGTACTACGTCGCGGTGTGTCGGTCATTGGAATACAAGGGCCAGTTTCGCCCGAACGAAGTGCTCCGGCCCAATGGCACTTGGGAGGCGTTCCACGTGTGATGTTCGTCAAGAAGGATCCGGACGTGACTGCTAACTCGTTGACCGATCCTGTCCGCGCCGGCTGGCGGCCAGCGCGCTTGTCCTAGGCGTCGGCGGATGCACTGCAGGCAGACACACGACATCAACGCGATTATTGCGTCCATCCGTACAAGCACGGACCTGACTCTGCTGTTGCTTTCGATTGCGGCACTGGCCGTTTCAGGCGCGCACCGCGAGCCGCCAGAACTCCTTGAGGGCCCTCCGCCCCACCGGAGGCCCCCCGGCCCACCGTGCGTCGGCGACCCTCCGTTGACCTCCGGAGCCTCGGATTCCGGCCCTGAACCCGTAGGCCGTCAGCGGGCACAGCGCTTGCGACACCAGCACTAAGGCTCAGGAGAGGAACAGCATGTCAAAATCGCTCGTATTCGCCGCCCTTCTCACAACGCTGCCCGTCGTCACGTCCGCCCAGGTGGACAAACCCCTCACCAAGCAGAACCAGGTGACGGTGACGGCGACGATCAAGGCGATCGACCCCGCCACGCGCTCCATCACGCTGCGCTCGGAGAACGGGGACGAGGACACCTTTACCGTCGGTCCCGACGTGACGCGCTTCGATCAGCTCAAGGCCGGCGACACCATCAAGGCCGTCTACTACGAATCGCTCGTCTTTCAGGTCCGGAAACCCGGGACCCCGGCGCCAACCTCAGGCACCGGCCTCGCCGGCGGACGGCTGAAGGATACGCCCGGGGGCGCCGTCGGGATGGAGCAGACGACGACGGTGACGGTCAAGGCGGTCGACATGGACGCGCCGTCGATCACGGTGACGACGGCTGACGGCCGGACGCTGACCAGGAAGATCGCGGACAAGAAGAACATCGAAGGCGTCAAGGCCGGCGACCAGATCGACATTACCTATTCGCAGGCGCTGCTCATCGCGGCCGAAGCGGCGAAGAAGTAGAGGTCGCGCGCTCCTTGTCGGTCTGCGCGGCGGCAAGGGCGCGCGCGTACGTCTGTCGCAGGTTGTTCCGCGCCAGCTCCGACTGCGGATCGATCCGCAGCGCCTCCTCGAGGACCGCAGCCGACTCCTCGTAACTGCCTTTGAGGAACAGGTAGTAGCCCAGATTGTTCAGCGCGAACAGGCTGCGGGGGTTGATCCGGATCGCTTCGCGCTGGTGGACCATCGCCTCGTCGATCCGGCCGGCCTTGCCGTAGGCCATTCCCGAGCAGCACCTGGAAGTTCTCGTCGTCGATGAGCGCGCCATAGTCGAGCGCGGTCGACAGGACCGGCGCAGCTGCGGCCGGCGTCGATGGCTGGGCGGCCTCCGGCTCATCGAAGGCCCCGCGAATACTCCACGCGGCGAACCCCAGCACGATGGCGAGGAGCCCGCCGGCCAGCACGCGGCCGAGTCGACTCCCATTGAAGGAGGACTCAGAAGGGGGTGACAGGCGCAGGATTCGTTCTCGCTCATGCGGCGGCCTCGCTTGTCGTTGTCCACAGCCTTCAGTGTATTGTCCGGCTCGCAGTGTATTGTCCGGCTGGCAATGTCTCTTTTGAGCGAGCGAGGAGATCGACGATGAAGCCGCGTGGCCTCTTGTCCCTGGGCGGGTTCGGTCTCGGCGCCGTCATCGTGACGGTGGCAATCTCATCGTCGACCACCACGTTTGCGAACAACGCCGACCAGAATCAGTCCGTCCCCGAATCCCACCGGTACATGGTGCTACAGGAGCCACAGGCCCTTCAGGTCCCGCAGGTCCGACCGGTGCCACGGGTGTTCCGCGGGTGCCACGGGCCCGGGGTCCAGCCGGCGCCGCAGCGGCCCGAGCGGTGCGGCGGGTAGCCAAGGCCCGAGCGGCCCTCAGCGGTGCGGCGGGTGCGCCAAGGCGCTAGCGGCCCAAGCGGTGCGGCCGGCGTGGCCAAGGCCCGAGCGGCCCTCAGCGGTGCGGCGGGTGCGCCAAGGCGCCAGCGGCCCAAGTGGTGCGGCCGGCGTGGCCAAGGCCCGAGCGGCCCTCAGCGGTGCGGCGGGTGCGCAAGGCGCTAGCGGCCCAAGTGGTGCGGCCGGGTGGCCAAGGCCCAAGCGGCCCCAGCGGTGCGGCGGGTGCGCAAGGGCCCGAGTGGCCCCAGCGGTGCGGCGGGTGCCCAGGGCCCGAGCGGCCCGAGTGGTGCAGCGGTGCCCGGTCCGGCGTCCAGCCAGGGGCTCACGGGGCGCAGCGGCCCGAGCGGTCCAGCGGGCGTTGCCGGTGCTGACCGGAGCGACGGGTGTCGCGGGGCCTGCGGGTGTTGCCGGCCCTGCAGGACCGCAAAGTGGCTGTGCCACGACGCTCCCAGGGGCCTCCAGTCTCGACATTGCTATTCACGCCGGCTATCACCGACGCTGGCTCGGCGGTGCAGCTGATCCCGCAGGTGCAGCTGACCCCGCTCAGCGTCCGAGCGCTCTATCAGGTGCGCATCCTGTGGTTCGATCCCGACCGGCCAAGTTGTGCCGGAAGCAATTGTCGTCCGTCCAGGGCAACAGCCCCGCCGTCCAGCAGCAGACGCTCACGGTGAACACTCCCCGGCGAGTGGGGTGCCGTGGCCTGCTACGAGAGAGGCGGCGTGACGGAGCACATCGCCTACGTTCGCTTCATCGTTCCGTAGCCAGCACACGGGTGACCGATGAGCACATCGCGGGTTGGCCCCGCCGTCCGGTCATGCGGGCCGCGGCTGTCCATCGTCATTCCGGCGTTCAACGAACGAGCGCGGCTGCCCCGGACGCTTGCCGACACGCTGCGATGGTGCGACGCGCATGCGCCTGACGCCGAAGTCATCGTCGTAGACGACGGCAGCACGGACGATACGCGGAAGGTTGTCGGCATCTTCGAGGCGCAGGACCGCCGGGTTCGCTGCCTCCCATGTCTCCACAAAGGCAAAGGCGCGGCTGTCCGTGCCGGCATGCTGCAGGCCAGGGGGCGCGCGGCGCTCTTCATGGACGCCGATGGCGCGACGCCGCTGACGGAAATCCCCAAGCTCCTCCGGCTGATCGAGGGCGGCTCCGATATCGCGATCGGCTCCAGAGTTCTTCCTGCCGCGGGCGCGCGCAACGTCGATCGATCCCTTCACCGGCGCGTGATGGCCGGCTGTTTTTCGGGCATGGTCAGCCTTCTTGCCGTGCGCGGGTTCTCCGACACCCAGTGCGGCTTCAAGATGTTCCGCCGCGAGGCGATCGAATCGATCTTCACCCTCCAGCACCTGGATGGCTTCGCGTTCGACGTCGAGATCCTGTTCATCGCGCGGCGACTCAGGCTGAACATCGACGAGGTCGCCGATCAACTGGACGACCCAGCCGGGCTCGAAGATGAATCTCGTCACCGATTCGCTTCGCATGCTGTGGGATCTCGCGTTCCTCCGCTGGAGCCACCGGCATGATGTCACCCAGGGTCGTGCTGGCGCGGGCCGGCGCGGCCAGCAATGCCTGAACGCAGGCCCGATCGGTGGATCGGACTTGCCCTCCTCGCCGTCGTCACCCTCTTCAACGTGTACTACCTCGCGCCTGAACGCCGGATCGAGCGCGTCCCGCTGAACGATGTCGTCTTCCATCTTGCGGCGTCAGAGCGGCTGCAGACCAGCTTCGCGAGGAGCGAGCCATTCCTCGATCCCTGGGTTTCCGAATGGTCGCTCGGCTATCCGGTCTGGCGCAGTTATCAGCCGATTCCACACGTCGTCGCAGCCGTCGCGCTGACAGTCTTCGGCAGGGTCTCGGACCCCGCCGCGATCTTTGCGACGCTTTACTACGTGCTGTTGGTGACGTTCCCGCTGAGCGTCTACGCGGGCGCACGACTCTTCGGGTTGTCATCCGCAGCAGCGGGTCTGGCGTCGCTCCTGGCCCTCGGTTCGAGCGCGACCGACCTCCTCGGTTCCTACGGTCTTGGGTTCGGCTCGATCACCTGGCGCGGCTCCGGCCTGTACACGCAACTGTTCGCGCTGCACCTGCTGGTGATCGGATTGGGCCTGGGCGCGCGTGCGATCGATCACGGCGGACGCACGCGCCTGCTGGGAGCAGCGCTGGTCCTGGCAGCCACCGCGCTCTCACACATCGTCTTCGGCTACGCGGCGTTCGTGTCGGTGGCGCTCCTGGCCGTCATCGGGCCGCGTCACACGGCCGGCGTGCGACTCGTGCGGCTGCTGACGATCGCCGTTCCGGCGTTGTTGCTGCTGGCGTGGTTTGTCGTTCCGCTCGTGCAGTCGAGCGCGTTGGTGAACCACAGCCGCTGGGAAGATCCGCGGAAGTGGGACTCGTACGGGGCGCGATTCATTCTGACCGAGTTGCTCGCCGGCCGGCTCCTGGATTTCGGCCGATGGCCATCCCTGAGCCTGCTCGTCGCCGTCGGAACGCTCGCGGCAATCGTCCGCGCGCGCCATGACGTGCGCGCGCAGCGACTGCTGGGCCTCTGCGGATGCTGGCTCGTGCTGTTCTTCGGACGCGAGACGTGGGGGAGCCTCATGCTGCTCGCGGGCGTCCCGGCGGATTTCCATCTCCATCGACTGCAGGCCGTCTTCGAGCTCACCGCGGTGCTGCTCGGCGCGTTCGGCACGGTGGAGACCCTTCGGTGGATGCTCGTGCGCACGCCGCTGCTCGCAGGCGCCGGGTGTGCGACGCTGGCGGCTGCGGTCATTTCGATCGGCCTCGATCGGTCGGGACTATCTCAAACAGAACGAAGCGTGGGGCGATGAGACTCTCGCCGCGTATGCGGAGGCGCGTCCCGATCTGGAGGCCGCGCTCTCCGACGCGCGCGCGATCGTGTCCGAACGGCCAGGCCGAGTCTCCGCAGGACCGGCTGCCTCGTGGGGAGGCGCGTTCACAATCGGATCGGCGCCGGTCTATTCCTTCCTCACCCGCCATCACTTCGATCAGGTGAGCTTCCTGTATCACTCGATGTCCAGGACGTCCGACATCATGGTGCTCAGGAATGAGACCAGCCGTGGTCACGATGTGGTGTTCGGCATTCGGGCCGTCGTGGCGCCGGCCGATCGGGCGATGCCCGGCCACATGACGCGCCGCTCGACCCGCGGACGCTTTGCCGTCTACGAGTCCTCGCCCGAAGGCTACTTTGGCGTCGTCGACGTGGCTGCGCACTATGTCGGCCCTCCATCGACCGGTTCGGAAGCCAGTGAACGATGGCTGACGAGCGCGCTGCCGCCGGAGGGCCTGGTGATTTCGCTCGATCCGCGCGTGGAAGTGGGACCGCCGCTGCAACGCTGGGAGGCACTACCGAACCCCACTGCGGCGGACGCGAATCTCGTCGGCCGGGTCATCTCTGAAACGAAGACCGGCGAGGACTACCAGGGTCGAATCGAAGTCAATCGGCCCAGCCTATGCGTTCATCAAGATCACGTGGAGCCCCGATCTGGTCGCGACCGTGGACGGTCAGCCCGCTCCGGTGATCCACGTCACACCCGGGTTCGGCGCCGTGCCTGTCCCTGCTGGTCAGCACGACGTGTCGGTGGCCTACCGCCCAGGTCTGCTGAAGCCGCTTCTGTTCCTCTTCAGCGTCGTGGCATTCGGATTGGTGTGGCGCGCGCTCGGCGGATCTCGAGTGCAGAGACTCGAGGTGTCTGCAGCGGCGCTCGTCGCAGCGGGTGCCCATCGGGCCGCAAGGCCCGCGGTCGGCGTCGTTGCGGTGCTCGCGGTGGCCTCGATCGTGGCGCTTCATCCGCTCTTTCGCGGAAAGCTCATCGCCGGGCACGACGCGACGGCGTATCCGCCTCGCATCGTGGAGATCGGCAAGGCCATACGGGACGGCCACGTTCCGACGATCTGGGCCCCGGACCTCAGCTCTGGTCACGGACAGCCGCTCTTCGAATTCTCGCCGCCGTTTCCGTACTGGATCGCGCTGCCGTTTCGCGCCGCGGGCGCTGGCCTGACGAACGCGATCCAGTGGAGCGTTGCTCTCCTGTTCTTCTGCGGCGCCGCCGCGGTCTACGGCATCGGTCGCCGGCTGCACGCATCGGCGTCGGCATCGCTTGGCGGTGCCATCGTCTGGCTGTTCGGTCCGTACCTCTCGCTCGACCTCTTCGTTCGCGCCGCATTCTCGGAGGCCGTGGCGATTGCCGTGGCGCCGCTCGCTCTCCTGGCATTGTTGAACGTGATCGAGCGCCCGGTGCCTTCACGGATCGCGATCGGTGCGGCGGCGGTGGCGCTGATCCAGTTGTCGCACAGCGCTGCGGCGCTCCTGCTTGTGCCGGTATTTGGCCTCATCGTTCTCGCGTGTGGAGCCGAGGCGTTCCAATCGGCGCGCGAACGGCCTCACCTGCGGCGTCTGGCGCCGCTCATGGCAGCGGTGGCCGCGCTCACTGGTGGAATCGGACTCACGACCTTCTTCTGGTGGCCGTCTCTCGCGGAGATCTCCTACCTGCACACCTCACGGCTGGTCGAGGGAACGTTCGGCTGGGCCGAACACCTCGTGTTTCCAGGACAGTTGCTGTCGCTCGGCTGGGGATATGGATTCTCGGTGCCGGGACCGGACGATGGGATGTCGTTCGCATTGGGCCCAGCTCACCTCGGTACTGGGCCTGGCGGGCCTGGCGATCGCGTGGCGCAGCCAGACACGCAGGCTCCGAACGTTCGGACTCACCTGCGGCATGCTGGCCATCGCGGGGACGGTCTTGACGACGACCTGGGCGAGCCCGATCTGGTCGCACCTGCCACTGCTTCATTACACGCAGTTACCGTGGCGTGCCTTGATGATTCCAGGCCTCCTTCTGCCGCTCCTGGCCATCCTCGCGTTCGAGAGGGCGGGCCGGCGCGGGACGATGATCCTGCTCGCCCTTCTCGTGGCCATCAATCTTCCACACACCGAAGCGCAGGGCTTCCTGACCTACGACGACGAGTACCACGCGCCCGAGTCGCTCGCGGCGAAGGGCATCAACACGACGACGCACGAGGAGTTCGAGCCGCGCTGGTCGCAGGAGCGACCGCCGTACTCTCCGCAGCCTCTCACGGGCATCACCGGTCCGATTCAGGTGTCAGTGATGTCGAATCTCACCGCCCACCGGCAATTCGACGTGACCGCGCCGGCACCGACGATGGTGGAGTCGTCGGTTTTCTACTATCCGGGCTGGGAGGTGCGCGTGGATGGTGCTCCCGCGGCCGTAACGCCCCATCCGACCCGAGGCACGATGCAATTCGCCGTTCCCGCTGGACGGCACACGGTGGCGATGACGCTCCGTCCGACCGCGGTCCGGCGTCGAGCGATCCTCGTGAGCCTCGCGACGCTCGTCCTGCTCGCAATCGGCGTGGCCGTGGAGTGGGCCACACCAGTGCACGTCGCGGCGCAGCGGGCTCATTCGAACCGCCGTTTGACGATCAGGCGCAGCGTCCGATGAACGGTCTGCCAGACGTGCATCTTGCTCGATGTTTCCTTCAAATCGTAGCGAAGGACGATCGGCACTTCGGTGAACACGAGATCCAGCCGGCGCAGCTTCAAGAGGATGTCGACCATGCACTGGAAGCCCTGTTGATCGAAGAACGTCGCGCCGTAGTGCTCGAGGGCACGCTGGAGCGCAGCGGCCCGGTACGCGCGGAAGCCGCACGTGTAATCCCGCACGCCGCGCATCGGAAACACGACCTGCAGCAGCCATCCAGCGAGCCGGCTGAGAATGCGGCGCACCACGGGCACACCGCGCACGACGCTCCCAGGCCGGTAGCGCGACGCGATCACGACGTCATGGCCCTGGTGGATGGTCCGGCGCATCTCGGGAATCAGGTCGGGGCTGTGCGAATTGTCTGCGTCCATGCTGACGATCACGTCATCCGGGCGCGCGAGCTGGCACGCCTCGGTCAAGCCGTCGCGAATCGTCGCACCGAGTCCCATGTTGACGACGTGCCGGGTCAGGACGAGCGGCATGCGCTCGCCGAACACCGCGGCGACCTGCGGCGTGGCGTCCGCGCTGCCGTCGTCCACCACGATGACCCTGTAGACCAGGCCCGCGCCCGCCATGACGTCGGCCGTCCGGCCGAGCAGCTTGGGCAGGGCCCGCTCTTCGTTGTACGCGGGAAGCACGATCCAGACGGTGTCTTGGTTCGTCATCGGTCCTGACGGCGTTCATCGCTGCGCTATCATCGGGCGGCCGAAACGACCATGACACAACTCAGCGCGCGCGAGCCTGCGAAAGTGCTCGTGGTCTTCGGCACCAGGCCAGAGGCTATCAAGCTGGCTCCTGTGATCATGGAGTTGGAGCGCCATCCTGCGTCCTTCAGGACGTTGGTCTGCGCCACCGGCCAGCACCAGGAGATGCTCGACGACGTCCTCCGCGTCTTCCGGTTGCGACCGCACGAAAACCTGCGCGTGATGCGGCCCGGTCAGACACTGACGCAGGTGACGACGGCAACCCTCGAAGGCCTCGAGCGCGTGCTCACGCGCGAACGGCCTCACTTGACGCTGGTGCAAGGTGACAGCACAACGGCGATGACCGCTGCGCTGGCGGCATACTACCATCGCGTTCCCGTCGGCCACGTGGAGGCGGGGCTCCGCACGAACGACAAGTACCGCCCGTTTCCGGAGGAAATCAACCGCCGCCTGACCACGTCGCTCGCCGATTTCCACTTTGCGCCAACCGACGCATCGAGGGAGAACCTGCTGCGGGAAGGGATCCGCGAGGAGAACGTGGCCGTCACCGGAAACACGGTCATCGACGCGCTGGTCCACATCCGGACGCGACTCTCGGAGGATCCCGGCCTCGCGCTCGACCCGATCGGGAGCGGCGAGACCCGGCGAATCATCGTCGTCACGGCGCACCGTCGAGAGAGCTTCGGCGAGCAGTTCCGGCAGATTTGCGAAGCGATTCGCGCGGTTGCCGAACGCCGGCCTGACGTCCTGATCGTCTATCCCGTGCACCTGAACCCCAACGTGCAGGGACCGGTCCACGAGATTCTTCAGGGGGTCTGCAACGTGCGCCTGGTCCCGCCGATGGATTACGCGTCGTTCGTGGCCCTGATGGTGCGCGCGCACATCCTGCTGACCGATTCCGGCGGCCTCCAGGAAGAAGGGCCGGCTCTCGGGAAACCGGTGCTCGTCATGCGCGAGACCTCCGAGCGTCCCGAGGGGATGGCGGCTGGTGCGTCTGTGCTGGTCGGCACGACACCGGATCGAATTGTCGGCGCGGTGCTCTCGCTGCTCGACGATTCCGAGCGGTATCAGGCAATGGCGAGTGGGACGCCTCCGTACGGCGACGGGCGCGCCTCCGAGCGCATCGTGCAGTTCCTGAGGGATCGCTGTCTGTCGTGACCTCGTCGTCCGCCAGATAGAGACAATTCATGACTTTCTTCGCGAATCCGATTCTGGCCATTGGGTTTGGCGCGTTTCTGCTGTGCGCAGAAACCTGCCTGCACTTCGAGAGTCTGCTCGCGCTGCCCGGGAGCTGGCTCTCCCTGCCCATTCATGACTGGGCTGCGGGCTGTTTTCTCGTGTATGGCGGTGTGAGAAGCCGGCGGGAGTGGAGCACCGGTCGTCTACACCAGCTCGCTGCTTGGGCTTTCACCGCAAGCCTCCTTTGCGGGGCCTTCCTCGGGCATCTCGAAGACTGGTCGGCGGAGGCACTGGCGGAGGACTGGATCCCTCCGCGGGCGCTCGTGATTATCATCGGCTTTCTCTTCGCCATTTCGTTGTGCGCGCTTGTGAGCACGATGACGGTCAGGGCCGCAAGAAACGAGAGTCCGCCGCGGATCAGCGAATGAAACGAGCGACGTTCCGTCGACTGCGAATGACGCCGTGGCTCAATACACTATTGTTCCTTCAAATCGGAACGCGCCCGTGCTGGTGGCCAGATTCGCTGTTCCACTGAGTTCGGCCGGCCCGGACGCCTCTGAAAAGCGGCCCGTCCCTCCAACGAACGTCATCTCCCCGGAGAACGCGGCCTGTGCAGGTCCCGCCGGCCCGACATCAGCGATCGTCGTGTGTTCGAGCTCATCGCCATTCGCGGCCGTCAGGGTGCCGCAGTTGCGCAACTCGACCACGACCGGCTGGCCGTCAACGATCACGGGATTTCCCGCGGCGTCGAGCTGAAACACCAACTGCTGGACCGCATGCACCTCGGTGCGTCCGAGGTGCGCAACCTGGCAACTGCCAGCGATCGCGATGAACGCCGAAGGCACCTGCTGGAATACAGCACACTGGCCGGCGGTGTCCGGAGCGATGAAGGTGAAAGTCGTGGCGCAGTCTCCTGTGATCGGTCGCTCGACGACTGCACCGGACATCAACGGCGCGGCCGCAGGCCGATCGGCGTGACCGGTGAGCGGGAGTGCAAATACACCGAGAAGGACGAGTGTGCTGGCAGAGGGAGCAGGCATCGGGGCCTCCTGGATGGTGGTGAAGAGCGAGACGAACTTTACCCCATTCGAGCGGTCATCGGTGTATCGTGACTCGCGTGTGCCGGAGGTGAGCGGCGACGTGTTAGACAGGCGTTGTTCGTAACGTTTTCGACTTTAATGAGCGATTCGGCCGACGACCGATCTTCAACCTATTGCCTCGAACTTCGCGATCGCGCTCCGCACGTCGCCTGACTCAAGCAGGGCGCGGCCTTCGTGGGAGTCGCCCATGGCCAACATCTTGGCGATTGCTGGTCCGAATTCGAAGTACAAGCAACCAGGCGCCCGGCTTGCCGGTTTTTGGGCCGGCTTGTGGCATGGCCTGATGTCTCCCTTGACGTTCCTTATTAGCCTGTTCAGTCCTGGGGTTCGCATCTACGAGACGCAGAATCGGGGGCGGTGGTACAGACTTCGGTTTCATCATCGGCGTTTCGGGGGCATTCGGCGGCAGCGGGTCGCGAGCCAGTTGATCCCGTAGCGGCCAGCGTAGCACCCGACAGGCCGCCTAAGAAGCGGCTGCACCCGGCAGCGGCTGCGCAGCAGGGCCTCTAGAATGCGGCGTGAAGGTCCGCTGCGGTGAGCAGCAGACATTAGACCGAATGGGAACTCCAAATGGTCACCGTAGAATACGACGATCTGTCGATGGCGTTCGGCTTCGTCAGCTGTGCCGGTCCGATGGAGCATCGGGCGTACGTGTCACTGGATACCGGCGCAATCTTCTGGATTTCGGAAACGAATCCGATCGAGGAGGACGAAGTTCCGGACGATCTGGAAACATCCGATCGGTATATCGCGATCCCGCACAAGAATGAGCTTGGCCTTGGGAACGAGCTCGCGCTGCGGTTTGTTGAAGAGCAGTTGCCAGACCGGTACACGGACGTCCAGGCCTTCTTCCGGCGCCGCGGCGCATACGCGCGTTTCAAGGAGCTTCTCGCAGCAGAGCGCTGTCTCGAGGAGTGGTACGCATTCGAGGCGGCATCGACCGAGCGAGCGCTGCGGGAGTGGTGCAAAGAGAATGAGATCCAATTGGTCGGGAGCGCTGCGGCCGGCGACCGGGCGGAAGTCGAGGGAGAGTGAGCACAGGATTCGCCGCTCGCGGCTGAGCGGCAAGTCGTTAGGCGAACCTCAGCCTGCGGCGCTCGTGGCGGAGCGGGAGACTGGCCTGATGTGCGCGAACGACGTTGGAGCGACCTGATTGTCGAAACGGAAGTGTTGATCGCGGCGACGTTGGCGCCGGGTTCAGCGGGCTGACTTCGCACGACGTGCGGCCAGAGCGGCCTTCCGAGGTCGACCACCAAGCCGGCCATTCGCTTGCGAGGCGCGCGCCTTGGTTGCGCTCCGCTGCGCGCCCACCAGGGCGGCCACGCCAACGATATCGACCTTCGTCTTCCCTCGATCGGAGAAGCGTGCGACGCGGACGCGTGCCTCGGTCCGACTTGTCGGGTGCGATTTCAGGTACACCGTCAGCACGTGGCGAATGGCGCGTTCCGCCTTCGCAGGTGTCTCGGCCGCGGCATACACGGGCAGCCCAGGCACGTACGCGCTAACGGCGCCACTAGCCTCTGTTTCAAGCACAATCGGATAGAGCACCGTCATTCGACACCCGCCTCGCGTAGGATGCGGTTACCCAACCGCCCGGCGTCCTTCTTGGTGTGAACCGCTACCCAGACTTCCTTGCCGGACGTGGGATGTTTGAAAAGCAGGTGACTGCCAGGTCACGACCTCATCGTAAACCTAACGCTAGGTTCTGTCAATGCGCGGACTCAGTCGCCTCCGCCCATTCGCTTCATCCGTTCAAGCAGGTCGAAACATGCGCGGGCGAACATTCATCGAACAACGTGATCGGCCTGGCGGGTCGCGCCCACATCTGTCGCAGCAGGCTCAAACTCGTCACCCGCCATTGATCCAGATTGTGACACTCCCATCGAGACGCTCGCGTTGAAGGCCGGATTTCACACCTGGCTGCGCGGGCGCATCGATTGCACACCTCAGCGGTCCGGGCCGCGGCGCTTCGCGCGCCGCGGTCTGAATCGCCATGATCAGACACACCATCCGAAGCGCCGTCCACCTTCGCGCCGGGCGCTACGGTGGACAAGCACGAAGGCCATCCTGGTACTCGCCGCGCTGGCCGCGGCGATTCCGGTGGCCGCGTGGACCGTCGTCACATGGCGCTCGGGCGCGATGGTCGTCGCGGCGGCACCGGCTGCTGCGCCGGACCCCGCGGACAACCCCGTCGAAGCGCGCCGGCGCGCCGACTTCGCCGCCATGCAGGCCTTCAGGCCAGGCTATGCGTTCTGGCAGCACGTCTTCACCATTCCCGACGGCTCGATCGCGTTCGGCAGCGCCGTTGACGGACGGCTGCTCGCGACGTTCCCCACGAAAGGGGTGTGGACGCGCCACGCCGTGTGGGGCGATCCCGCGATTGAGGGCATCCTCGACGGTCAACAACTCGCTCGCAAGCTGCGTGAACGGCGGCAACAGGTGGCGCTCATCCTGGAGGAAGCGACCGGGTCGGTGCTGCACAACTCGACGCGTGGGGACGCGCTGCTGATGAACGCTCCCAGGTATGGGGCCTTCCTCGCGGACTGGGGCGCCATCTACGAGCGGTTCGGCGTCCCTGCGGAAATCGGCCTGGCGCAAGTCATCCTCGAATCGGGCCTGAGCGGCACGAGGCGCTCGGAAGCCAACGCCCTGGGCTTCTGCCAGTGGCTGCAGAAAAACTGGAAACGACTGAACCACTTCTCACCGACTCCCATCGAGGGAGGGAACCAGACGACGCAGGCTCCTTACTGTGCCGCGTACCTGTCCGTGCTCGCGACCAAGTACGGGTCGTTCATCCCTGCGCTCTCAGAGCACAACGCAGGCGGCACGAATGTCGGTCGGGCGCTGATCAACGGCGAGTACCTTGGCGGCGAGGATGTCCGGACCCGATACCTCCTGGGCTCCAGGCTGGCCCTCGACCTCCGCGACCTGCCGGGCAAGGAGTATGCGGACGTCTACAAGAGCTATGGCCACGCGCTCGTATCTCTACGCGGAGATGGTGTTCGGCAACACGTTCAACATCAGACGGCTCATGGCGTCGACGCCACAGATGTCGATCAGCGCGATGCGTACGCCGCGTTCGATTTCGCTGGCCGAGATCGTCGAGCGAACGCGTCTGCCTGCTGACGAGGTACGCCGGTTCAATCCGGCGCTGGTCGAACGAGTTCCAGCTCAGGCCATGCTGTACCTTCCAGACTACGTCAGCGAGTTTGGTCCTGACGTCGCGTTCTGGCGCCGGCCGCCCAGTCCTGCGTATGTGGCGGTTCTGGATGACTTCATGCGCCTCGACCCGGGCCCTGAAGAGTGGGACGATCCGGCCTTTGCGCCGGTCCTGAAGAACTTCAAGCGCCGCTTCAGAGAGACGAACACCGAGGAAGGCGTGGTGATGGAGACGGTGCTCGCGTATGCGATGGACCAGGCCTATACGAGCAGCCGCCGCACGCTCCTCACTGAGCACCGGAACAGCGAGAAGGTGCGGGGCCTGATCGAGCGAGGCGTGCTTCAGCTCGGCGCCCTGCGCGCCGCCCGGACTGTGGGTAGTGCCGCAGCACCGTCGCTGACGTCTCCAGAGTGATTTGTCACCCGTCCGCTCGAGTATCCTCAGCGTAGTGAACCGCCAGAAGCAGAGCCGGCGCTCCATCCAAGTGACACAGAATCGAGTGGATGGCTTCCGCAGAACGAGCTGAGGTGCTGATCGTCGGCGCAGGCCCAACCGGCCTGGTGCTAGCGCTTTGGCTCACGCGACTGGGCGTTCACGTCAAGATCGTCGATAAGGCGGCGGAGCCGGCGACGACGTCGCGCGCAGTGGCCGTGCAGGCCCGCACGCTCGAGTTCTATCGTCAGGTCGGACTGGCGGATAGTGTCATCCCCCGCGGTCGTGAAGTGTCAGCTGCGAATCTGTGGGTCGCGGGCCGCCGGGTTGGGCGCGCGGTGTTCGGACCGATGGGCCGAGGGCTCAGCCCGTACCCCTATGCGTTCATCTTTCCGCAGGACGAGCACGAGCGGCTGCTGATCGAACGACTGAGCGACGCTGGAGTCACGGTCGAGCGGGAGACGGAATTCGTCGGGTTCGAGGAACGCGGACGTGGCATCGTCGCGCGGCTCCAGCGCGCAGGCGGCCGCGTCGACTCCTGCGAGGCCGCATTCGTCGCCGGCTGCGACGGCGCTCACTCGCGTCTGCGCGACGTGTTGTCGATCGGTTTTCCAGGCGGGACGTACGAGCACCTCTTCTACGTCGCCGATGTCGAGGCGCACGGGCCCGCGATGAACGGCGACATCCACGCCGCGCTCGACCGCACTGACTTCCTCGCGGTGTTCCCCCTGGCCGACCCACATCGCGCACGCCTCGTCGGGACCGTTCGACACGAGTCGGCGGCAGCCCGGCGCGAGAGCCTGACCTGGGATGATGTCAGCACACGCGTGATCGAGTGGATGCGCATCGGCGTCGAACGCGTGAACTGGTTCTCGACGTATCACGTGCATCATCGGGTCGCCGACCGCTTCCGCAGCGGACGCGCGTTCCTCCTGGGCGATGCGGCACACGTCCATAGTCCTGTCGGCGGGCAGGGGATGAACACCGGTATCGGAGATGCGGTGAATCTCGCATGGAAGCTCGCCGCGGTTCTGCGCGGACGCGCGGGCGTTCCAATCCTCGACACCTACGAGCCGGAGCGAATCGCCTTTGCTCGACGGCTCGTGGCGACGACCGATCGGGCATTTACCGGCGTTACGAGCTCCTCCGTCACCGCGCGCACGCTGCGATTGCACGTCGTGCCAGCGCTCTTGCCGCGACTGCTGACGACACAAGCGGTCCGCCGCCTTGCGTTTCGAACGGTCTCCCAGACGGCGATCACCTATCGCGGTAGCGCACTGAGTGAAGGGCGGGCCGGTCGAGTCCATGGCGGCGATCGGCTGCCGTGGGTGCCTCTCGATACTTCGGATCGCGGCGCGGACAACTTCACGCCTCTGACGTCGCTCGAGTGGCAAGTGCACATTTACGGCGACGTGGTCCCGGAGATTCGTGCGGCATGCGCCGACCTCCACCTCGCGCTGCACGAGTTCGGCTGGCAACCCGCGATGGAGCGCGCCGGTCTTCGACGAGACGCCCTATATCTTCTGCGGCCGGATGGTCATGTCGCGCTGGCAGCAGCGGAACAGTCGGCGCCAACGCTGACCGCCTACCTCCGGGAGCGCGCCATTCGCTTTTCTTGAATCGTCTCTTGACCCGTGACGCTGGCCGTTGGCTGCACATGCCTGTCGGGACGCGCATCGCGCGGCGAAGTAATAATCGCCGCGATGCACGGAAGGTTTCTGTTTAGCGTGTCGCGCAGCAATGAACATACGAGCGAACGGAGGGTTCAGAGGTACCGGATCCTACAAACGGAGCACCGGAGGCAACGAAGACCAACGGAGAAGAGTGGTTTTGGCGACGTCGTGATTCGCCCGTGCCGGCCCTGCCGGCACGTCGCCCGGGGGTTCGGATCCCATTTCGCAAGCGACCGCGTTCATCGGAATGTCGCTTGGGAAATGGGATCCGAATCCCCGGCGCGCGCGGAGCGCGCAGCGAATCACCGGCAGCAAGTAGTTCTTTTCCGTTGACCTTCGTTTTCTCCGTTGCTCCGATTATTAGATCCGGTCTCTCCGTACCGTCCGATGCCTCTCTGGCGCGCTAATCAGATACCACGGAAGTTGGTGGTGCTGGGGCGCGCGGGGTTGCTGACGGCGGTCCAGTCGCCGACCCTCGAGGACGAGGCCGTGCGGGACTTCGCCCGAGCGCGGGAATCTCTACGTCGACCGCCAGGTTCAGATAGCCATCTATTATGGCTATCATTGCCACATGAAGGTCTGTAGTCTCGCCTCAAGAGGTGTGTGATGCAGTGGAAAACGCTCGCGGTAGTTCTGGCCTCCGCGCTCTTCTCCTCTCAAGCCGATAACGCGTCATCCGAGCTGACCGAACGCGTGACGCGAATGGCGCGCATAGGTTCGGTGGCCGCTCCCAGCTTCTCGCCGGATGGCCGCTGGCTCAGCGTCATCTCCAACGTCAGCGGCCTGCCGCAGGTCTACGTGATCCCGTCGAGCGGCGGCTGGCCGCGCATGATCACCGATGGGACGGACCCGGTGGTCGGTGCCGCGTGGGCGCCGAGTGGAGACACGCTGGCCATCACCATCGCACCAGGAGGCGGCCTGAACACGCAGGTCTACGTCGTCCGTTCGGACGGTACTGGCCTGCGCCGGCTGACGGACGGCAAACAGGACAACAACGCCTTCAACGCGTGGAGCGATGACGGCAGGAAGATCTATATCGATTCGAACCGGCGCGATCCGGCGTCGCGCGATTCGTTCGCGATCGATGTCACCAGCGGAAAGATCGAGCTGGTCGCGAAGAATCCAGGCGTTGGATTCATCAGCAACGTGACGCGTGACGGCCGCTACGCGTTGCTCGGTCGCGTCCGCAGCCGCGGCAACAACAATCTGCATCTGCTCGACCTGACCACGGGGCAGGACACGCTGCTCACGCCGCACGAAGGCCCCGCTCAGTATTTCGGCGAGATCGCCAAGGACGGCCGCGCGGTTTACATGGCCAGCAACGAAGGTCGCGACCTCGCGGCGTTCGCGCGACTACAGCTGAATGCCGGTGGCGCGCCTGGAAAGATCGAGATCATTCGCGAACGGGCGGATGCGGAGCTCGACGGCGTACGCCTCAACGATCAGGCCACGATGGCGGCGCTCATGTGGAACGTCTCGGGACGGTCCGAGCTCGAGCTCGTCGATCTGGGCTCGAGGAAGACGCTGTCGACGCCCAAGCTGCCAGGCGAGATCGGCGGCGCGCCGATCTTCTCGCGTGACGGCAAACAGATGGCGACGACGATCTCCGGCGCAGCGCAGCCGCCAGACGTGTGGGTCGCGGACGTGGGCCAGCCGTTCAAGAAGGTGACCTCCGCGCAGCACGTCGGGGTGGATCTGACGACGTTCGCGCGGCCGGAGCTGGTGAAGTTCAACGCTCACGATGGACTCGAGTTGAGCGGATGGCTCTACCGGCCGAAGGGCGCCGCCGCCCCGGCACCCTACGTCGTGAGCTTCCACGGCGGACCCGAGGGTCAGGAGCGGCCGGGGTTCCGGTCCGACTATCAGGCGCTCCTGTCGGTCGGCATCGGCGTGCTCGCGCCAAACGTCCGCGGCTCTTCAGGCTTCGGCAAGAAATTCGTCAATCTCGACAACGGCGAGCTGCGCTTCAACGGCATCAAGGACATCAAGAGCTGTGTCGACTATCTCGTTTCCAATCGCCTCGCCGACCCGCGGCGGATCGGCATCACCGGCGGCTCCTACGGCGGCTACATGACGATGGTCGGCGTGACCGAATATCCCGACCTGTTCGCGGCGGGCGTCAACCTGTTCGGCATGGTGAATTTCTTCACCTTCTTCCAGCACACGCAGCCGTGGATGGCCGCGATCTCGACAATCGAGTACGGCGACCCGGCGACGCAGAGGGACCTGCTCGAAAAGCTCTCGCCGCTCGGCAAGCTCGATCGGATCCGTGCGGCGATGATGGTGCAGCACGGCGCCAACGATACGAACGTGCCGGTGGTGGAGGCGGAGCAGATCGTCAAGCATCTCAAGTCGCGGAACGTACCGGTGGAGTACGTCCTCTTCCCGGACGAGGGGCACGGGTGGCGCAAGATTCCGAACCGGATTCGCTCGACGGTGGAGATGGTCCGATTCTTCGACCAGCACCTGAACGCGCGGGCAAAGACCAGTTCGCAGCAGTGACGTTCGCCAGCGCCGCCGCTCCGATCAGCGCTTGCTAATTTCGCGCGCCCAGCTGACGCATGGCCGTAATGTCCCCTGCCGAAAACTCCCAGTCCACCAGGAGATTTCGTCGGACTTCGCCCGGCGTCCAGTGCGGGCGCATCAGGCCACGGCGCGCGTGCGCCGAGCTGCGCAGCATCAAATGCCCCAACTCGTGGGCGGCCACGCGACCGAGCAGCACCGCAACGTCTGTTCCTGTCGTCGTCGCAAGCCACTGGACGCAGTCAAAGTACACAGTTGCCAGCGTGCCGCCGCCCCCATCGCGATCGACCAAGGCCTGGCCGAGCGTGGCCGACGTGTCCTGGCAAGGGACTCCGTCGCGGACGACCAGGAGCAGTTCGAGTGGTGCTGGCGGCGAGGAACACCCCGCAGAGAGGGCCAGGCCGCTGCATTTTCGCCAGCGCACGTCCACGAGCGCGGACCGCAGCACGCTCTCGGCTTCGGCCAGGGCGCGCTGCTCCAGCACGGACGGGAGTCCGGCAATCTGATAGACCCGAACCGTCAGGCTGGTGCGAGGAGCCACCATCGCGGTAAGCGCGGTGGAACATGTCCACACGGCGGCGCACACCAAGATGAAACCGAGCCGATACGTCGTTCGGTGGCGGACTAACGCGAGTGTGGACACACTGCTGCTTATTCGAGTAGACACGGTGTCGCCCCATTCTCAAACGGTGCAGGATTCGAATGTCGAGCCGCGCGTCAAGCTAGTGCACGACCCAGCCCGCGGACTCCTCGGTCGTAATGGCGCGGACCGGGGACGTGGTGATGCGCCAGTCTCTTGAGCGAATTTCCACTAAGAGGCCGACGCCAATCCAGCCGACTCTGAGGCCGCTCGCGCCGCTGGTGGCTCCATCCACATACGCTGCTGTCGGCTCGGGAAAGAAATCGCCTCCCTGAACGTAGACCTCGGGCCAGCGAGTGATGACCACCCGATACAGGGAGTTCGTTGTCCAGACGAGCAGAGTGGTGAACGGCGGCAGATCCCGCAGGTACACACCCGCGACGTCCTCCACGAGATCCCCGATCCGATTGAGCGTAGAGAAACGACCGAACTTAGAATCGGACATCAGGCACCTCGCACGAGCGCGGCAGAATATTCACGTTCTGTCGGTCGCCTATCGGATCATCGCGCCGACGAGAGGGTTCAGGGTCTGCGACCTCCGCCAGGCTGACCACGTCGAAGGCGGGCGATGCAGCCGTGAGATCGGCGAAGGCGATTGCAGCGCCGCTCTGGCTGGTGCAGAAGACCTGCTCGACATCTTTCACCCGCACGGTGACGATGATGTTCCCCGTCGCGATCGAACGGAACCGCACGAGATATTCGTAGCCGGTGGAAGGGCTGGCCTCCACCGTGCAGAAATTGCCGAGACCGCTGACGTCCGCGGTCGTGATGCCCTGGGGAAAGCCGGGGACTCCAAAGTGGAGAGTCGGAAGCCGGACACCTGTCGACGCATCGGCAACAGCGTCGCGATCGGTCGCGCCGAAAATGATCGCGTCGACGCCGGGTCCTCCGATGAACGCCTCGCTCCCGTCGCCAGGAGCCCAGAGATTCACGTCGTTGCCGGGTCCACCAAACATGATGTCGCTGTTCGGGGGGCCGCCTGGCGCTGCTCCACCGTCCGGCCCGCCGAGGATGATGTCGTCGCCGGGACCACCATCCATCACATCGTTGCCGTTCAAGCCAAACATGACGTCATTGCCACGGCCGCCCTCGAGGACGTCAGTGCGGTTGAGCGACTGATTCGCGACCGCGCCCGCCTGGATCACGGTGTTCGCCTGATTGTCGTCATCGACTCCGATGAGGAGCTGGGGACCATTACCGCCTTCGACAAGCGCTGCCTGCGTCGCTTGCGCCGGACCCAAGATGAGGCCGGCCAGCGCGACGAGCACGCCGGCGGAGAGTGCGGACAAACCGAAACCCGACCCGAATTTCAATTGACTCATTGTTGTTGCTCTCCTGCGATGAAACATTGATGCGTTCCCGGACTCTGACGAGCGCGACGCGACAGGCCGCCCGGGCCTGTAACGCGCGCATGACGCCCGCCCAGAAGCTTCCACACGTTGCCTAACGTGCGGATGTCCGCACCTATTCCAGGCTGGGCAGAGCCGCGCGGCCTGAGGCAAACATCGCGCACCTGAGGTGACGCCGACGCTGTACGGGTGGCGTACGAGTGGTGTGCGGGCGCTGTGGGTGGTCGCCGATCCTCCTTAGTCCCACACTGACGACATGGCACGCCGCGCGACGGAAATCACCCTCGTCGTAAACGCAGAGTAGAGGAGAGCCACAGCTCATGTTTGTCATCACACATCGCTCGATCGTCTTCTCAGCCGCCGCGCTGTTCAGCGTGGTCATGTCGGCTGCCGCCGCACAGGAGCCTCAGTCGACCGCCGATTCGTCGCGAAGCCAGCCCGCGATCCAGTCGGACGTGACGGCTGACGAAAACGACGATGCGGAATTGGTGCTCGCGGAGCCGGATTTCCGCGTGCTGAACCTTCCGTCCACGCTGAGGATGCCGCGCCACGGATCGAGCTTCCAGCTGACCCACCGGTTCAACGGCAATCTTCGGCAGAACAGCTTCAACGAGAATGCGGGCAATCTGTTCGGGCTCGATCAAGGAGCGGCAGTCGGCTTCGAGTATCGGTTTGGCATCGCGCGGCATCTGCAAGCAGCTGCCTATCGCACGGCGATCGACCAGACCTTCCAGTTCCACGGCAAGTTCGACGCCGTGCGGCAGGGCGGTTCGTTTCCCTTGTCGCTGTCGGGTCTCGTCTCCGTGGAAGGCGCCGACAACTTCCAGGAACGCTATTCGCCGGCGGTGGGCGTGGCCGTCTCGCGAATGGTCGCCGACCGGCTCGCGCTATACGTGACGCCGGTCTGGGTTCACAACACGGCCGCGCTCCTGAACATCGATCGCGACACGTTCTTCGTGGGAATCGGCGGCCGCTTGCGCGTGAGCGCCACCGTGTACCTCGTCGGAGAAGTAGCCCCCCGCGCCAGCGGGTACCGTCCCGACAAGGCGGCCTACGGTTTCGCGATCGAGAAGCGGGCCGGCGGTCACCTGTTTCAACTCAACGTCAACAACGGCCAGGGGACAACGTTCGGACAGCTCGCGCGCGGCGGCTTCTCGGACAGTCTCTATCTTGGCTTCAACCTCGCCCGGAAATTCTTCTGAGCGACTCTCGAAAGGCAGAACAGCACATGAATCGGTTTTCAGCACTCATCATCGGTCTCAGCATCTTCGCCGTCGGGTGCGGCAGCTCGGCTCGACGACACCGGGACAGGGGACGACACCGGACGGGACGACAACGGCACAAGGGACCACAACGACGTCCACGTTCACAGTGCCCCTCTCGCCCGCGAACGAAGTTCCGGCGATCACCAATGCCGACGCGAGCGGCAGCGGCACCGGCAGTCATCGCCCTCACGGTCACGAAGGATGGACGCTGGCAATATCACGTCGGCGACAGCGAACTTCCAGATCAGCGTCACCGGATTTCCGGCCGGGACGCGAGTGACCGACGCGCATATCCACAGCGGGTCCGCGGGGAGCAATGCGAGCATCTACGTCAATGTCGGCCTCGCGGCAGGGGAGCTGGCGGTCACCAACGGCAGCGGCTCGATTACGAAGAACGGCGATCAATGTGCCGGCAGACAGGGCAGCCGCGCTCCTCAGCAACCGCGCGGGCCACTACCTCAACGTCCACACGGCCCTCAATCCGGACGGCGCGATCCGAGGTCAGCTTTCGGATGGAAGCTTCGATCCGGGCACGGCGGTTCCCTACTAGAGCGGCCGTCTTCATCACCAGGCCAACGGCACTGTGTTTCACCGAAGGGTCAAGGGGCCGGGACGCGTGTCCACCCCTTGATCACAACTGAGCCAACAAATGGAACCGTCATACCTGTCCGCGCTGCGCCACATCGGATCCTCGATATCGTGCCCCTCTGCTCGACGTGCGAATTCACGATGACGATCCCGGCGGATCCCGCCGTGATTCCCATCGTGACCGATGGCGTCGTCGAGGTGCTGGAGGAGAGAGCATGGGCGATGGAGGATGTCTTTGCGGTCCAGCTCGCGCTGCAGGAAGCCGTGGCCAACGCCATCCGTCATGGGTGCCGCGGCGACGCCAGCAAGCAGGTGCGATGTTCGGTGAGCTGCGACGCCTCCGGCGAGGTGGTCATCGTCGTTCGCGATCCCGGCTCCGGCTTCGATCCGGGTGCGATCGCGGATCCGCTGGCGACCGCCAATATCCTCAAGCCGAGCGGGCGCGGCATCTTCCTGATCTCCGAGCTGATGGACGACGTGCAGTTCGCCGAGGGCGGGCGCGAGGTGCGGATGCGGAAGAAGAAGAACGCGCCGGACCTCATGCGCGCGTCACCGTGAATCATCCCTTTCGCACGACGCCCTCGATGTCTTTCAGCAGCGCATCGATGGACGTCATGCGTCCTGCCGCATACGCCAAGGCCCACTGGTCCGGGCCGAGGCGTGAGCGCACTTCCCGTTCGGTCCGCTCTTTGAGGGTGTGCACCGGTTTGACGACAACCATGGCACCTGTGCGCTCGGTCACGGCATCCCGGGCGCCCAGAATCCGCGCCGCCCACGCATTGTCGCCCTTCAGTGCCGCCGCGGCGGCGAGAGGAACCAACGCGTGGACGAACGCGTACTTGTCCTGGAGATCCCTGATACGCGTGAGGCTCTCACGCACCAGCACGATCGCGTCATCGGCGTTCCCTCGACCTACCGCAAATATCGCGCGAACGAACAGCGCCCGCGACTGGAACCACGGGCCGGCATGCCGGAGCACGGATGTGGCCTCATCCAACAGGCGGTCCGCCTCGTCAAGATTGTCGCTCTCGAGGGCGACGCCCGACATCCCGAGCAGCGCGTTCCCGTGCCCCCACGGGATGGCCAGCGCCTGGAATCCTTCGATACTGCGGGTAAACCAGTCGCGGGCCGCCTGCAGATTGCCAAGGCCCCATTCGACGCGCGCAGACAGGTCCTGAGTCCGCGCAAGCGTATCCATGTCGCCGCTGGCGTGGGCGAGCGCGCGAGCGCGCGTCAGAGCGGTACGTGCGCGCTCGAGTCCTCCCTGCGCGTACCACATCACCGCCGCCCCGAGGAGCGCTCTCGACTCGGCTGCGGGCGGAAGAGGGGGTAGGTTCAGAGTCTGTTCGTACCACTGAAGCCCCTCGGCCGCGTGCCCCCGGATCCACCAGAAGAACATCAACCCAGACGCGATGTGGGACGCTTCGGCGGGACGGTCGCGATCGAGGAGCCATCTCAGGGCGGCGCGGTAGCTCTCCAGGTCCTCACGCACTCGGTCGAACCATTTGCCCTGGTCAACGCCAACCAACCCCTCGGCGGCGAGGGAGGCTTCATCCGTGCAATAGCGCACGAGCCCCTCGAGGGCATCGTCACGCTCTCCCGACGCGGCGAGCTCGCGAGCTGCGTACGCGCGCACCGTGTCGAGCATGTAGTAGAGCGGACACGTCGCCACCGCCGACGTCTCGGCTCGCAGAAGAAGGCTTTTGTCCATCAGACCGGCCGCCGCGCGGAGCGCGTCCTGGTACCCGGCCGCTGCAGGCTCACGGCCGGCAAGAGCGGCCGCGGCCGCGTCGATCGGAAACAGGCCCGGTAGACCGCCGAAACGGCGGAAGGCGCGCTGCTCGTCCGAGTCAAGCAGCTGATAACTCCAGGCGACTGTCGCATTCATCGTCTGTTGACGTTCGGGAAGATCGCGTGAACCGACGGTCGAGAGCAGGACATCCGCGGTGAGTCGGCGAAGGAGATCCTCAAGCGTCAGGACTTTCATCCACCGGGCGGCCAGCTCGAGCGCGAGTGGCAGTGCATCGAGCCGTCGACAAATCGCCGCCACAGTGGGGCCGTTCGCGGAGGTGAGACGAAAACCCGGTTCCACGTCTCGAACCCGTTCCACGAAGAGCCGCACCGCGGGAGCGCGTGCCAGATCAGCCGGCGCCATCGCCTCTGATCCGGCTTCCAAACCGAGTGGTCCGACGGCGTATCCCGCTCACCGCGCACATGGAGCGGCGCACGGCTGGTGACCAGCACTCTGAGCGGTGAGACCCATGTCAGGAGATCCGCGATCAGCGGCGCGGCGTCCAGGACCCGCTCGAAATTGTCGACCACGAGCAGCGTCGCCTGATCGCGACACGCGGCGCGTGCGTGCCTCGGCAAGTCGAGCGTCGCGACATCCGCCAGTCCGAGAGCTTCGGCGATGGCCGACGGCACGAACGACGCATCCCGAATGGGGGCCAACGATACGAAGATCACGCGGTCTGAGCCTTTTTCGGCGATCTCGCGCGCGAGCTCGAGTGCCAGGCGGGTCTTCCCGGCTCCTCCTGGACCCGTGAGCGTAATCAGGCGTATGGCGGCATCTGCGAGCCAGTGCCGCAGCGTCTGCAGGTCAGCATCGCGGCCCAGCAGGGGGGTAATAGGGAGGGGCAGCGAAACGGCGCTGAGTTCATCGACCGCCGCGTGGTCAGCGGGTGCCCGCGCGCTCCTCAGTAATGCGTCACGGGCTGTAACCGTCAGGTCGAGTGCGGCGGACAGCGCGCGCACGGTCTCGACCTGGGGCCGGCGTCGTTCCCCGCGCTCCAGCGCGCTCACGGCATGAACTGAAAGGCCCGCAATCGTCGCGAGCTCCTCCTGTGTATAGCCCGCCGCCTCGCGAAGTGCCTTCAGCTGCGCGCCGAATGACCCGGGAGCGCCGGGCTTCATAACCCGGCGATCTTACCGCTGCGACCGAGCTGGCGGCGGCTATTTTCGAGAGTGTGGACGTGATGTCACCGCGATGCGCGGCGATGAACAGAACGCCTTCATTCCTACACAAACACCCTTCATTTAGTGGAATATTGCGACTATGCGCGGAGATTAGAAAGGCGTCAAACCATGTGGGGACTCGAATGAGCAATATATTTCCAAAGGCCAAAACAGGTGGAGCGATGCCAGTGAAGAGAAACGTGATCATGCTTCTGCTGGCGCTGTGCGCAACGGCGGCCGGCATGTCGGCGCGACAAGTGAAGGGCGACGTCGAGGACGTCAAGAACATCGAAGTCACCGCGTCCCGGTTTCAGTTCGACCCCGCGACCATTACGGTTGCGGAAGGGGACCGCGTGCGGCTCCGCCTCCACTCCATTGACCGTGATCACGCCTTCGCGATCAAAGCGTTCCGGGTGAAAGCCCTGATCCCGCGGGCGGGCGAGGCCATCACCGTGGAGTTCGTGGCCGACCGGGCGGGTAGCTTCGACTTTACCTGCGCCGAATACTGCGGCACTGGCCATGCCCGGATGAAGGGCAGACTGGTCGTCGTGGCGAGGAAAAATGATGGGGAGTTTTTTGAAGTTCTCCCTGCGCCTCCTCGCGACGGGTCTCTGCGTCGTCGCGGTTGCCGCTGTCGCAACCGTGTTCTGGTGGCGCTCGGCCAACGTCGGCCCCGTCCAGCGCGGCGCCGATCTGGCCCTGGCGCAGGGCTGTCTAAACTGCCACGGAGGGCCCGGTGTGTCTCCGCCGCTCCCACGCGGCTTCGCGGATCTCGATGACCTCGACCCGGTAACGCTGCGGGAGTGGATCCTCGATGGCATGCCGCTGCGCGTGCGGCAGGATCCGGAAGGACGAGCGGCCCTCGAGGCCGCGGCGATACGGATGCCGGGCTGGCGCGAGCGCCTGTCCGACGCCCAGGTCGATGACCTCGTGGCCTACGTGCGCGCGTTGGCCGGCGCCGAAGTCCCTGAGGATCCGGCGGCCCGGAACGGACAGTGGTCGCGGAGCGGCTCGGCTGCTTTGGGTGCCACGGCCCGGGCGGGCGCGGCGCGGGCAGCAATCCGGGAAGCCTGAAGGGCTACATTCCGCCGTGGGACGGGCGCGATTTCACGGAGCTCGTCGTGGACGAGCGCGAGCTGAGTGAGTGGATTCTCGCTGGGCGTCCGCAACGGCTCCAGTCGAACCCGCTGGCGCGCTTCTTCCTCGATCGCCAGGCGATTCGGATGCCGGCCTTCCGCGGCCGAATCACGGAGGAGGAGTTGCGGGCGCTCGAGGCCTACATCGGCTGGCTGCGGACGTCAGTGCACGGTTCCCGCTACGCATTGGCCTTCTGAAGCCCATGACATCATCCCCACGCTTGTCGCGCTGCGTCAGCATTTCGAGGCTATTCGCCGGGCGGAACTGACCAGGCTCGAGCGGAAGCTCTCGGCGCTATCGCCGGAGGCGCGAACTCGCCTCGACGAGATTACGCGGCTCATCGTGGAGGAGCTGCTGCTGACGCCGACCGAACAGCTCAAGTCGGTCAGCGATGGAACGATCAGGGTCCGGGATGTCGACGCGCTGAATCGATTGTTCCGGCTCGCGGCCGACGATGCGGTCGAGCGCGCGCCGCTCGAGGGTCTGTGACATGAAAATTCTCGCCATCTGCGGCAGCCTGCACATCAAATCCGGAAATCTGGCGCTCCTGGAGACCGTCGCCGCATCGATGCCGCCCGGAGTGGAACTTGTCCTCTGTGATGCGCTCCGGCACCTGCCGCATTTCAATCCCGATATCGAGGCGGAGGGGAGTGCCCGAGAGCGTAACCCGTTGGAGGCTGGCGCTGGCCGCGAGCGATGCCGTCCTTATCGCCTCTCCCGAGTACAAGTTTTCAGTCTGCCGGGTGTCCTGAAGAACGGCATCGACTGGGTGATCGGCTCGGCAAGCTCGAACAGAAAGTCGTCGCCATTACGGCGGGCTTGTCCGGACCCGAGCGCCGGCGGCCTAGGTTGCAGGCTCTCCACGTTACGCTGTCGGCCTTGCGCGCGACAATCGTGGGCGGGGAGCCGATTGCAAAGGGGCCGGGATTGGAGTCTCAGGTCGCAGCGCTCGTGCGGGCGGTGGTCGAGGCGGCGGCCTCGAAGAAGGCGTAATCAGGACTTCACCGGTTCGTCGCCTCGTCGCCATCGCATGTCCTTTAGCAGCGCTTCGATGGAACTCCCGCGTCCCGCTGCGTACGCCCGGGCCCAGCGATCCTGGCCAAGGCGGGCACGCACCTCGTGTTCGGCCAGTTCTTGAGATTGTCCAACGACTTGTCGACAACCGTGACCCCCGTGCGTTCGGTGACCGCATCTCGAGCGCCAAGAATCCGCGCCGCCCACATGTCGTCGCCTTTGAGTGCCGCTGCGGCGGCGAGAGGACCCAGAGCGTAGACGAACGCGAACTTGTCATGGAGTTCGCGAATATGTGTGAGGCTTTCACGCACCACCGCGATCGCCTCATCGGCGTTTCCACGCCGCACTGCGAGGATGGCACGAACATACAGCGCCAAAGACACGAACAACGGCGCGCCGTGCTGAAGCGCCGATATGGCCTCCTCGATCAGGCGCTCCGCCCGGGCGGCGTCGCCAGTCGCCAGGGCTACCGCCGCCAGCCCGGTCAGTGCGTTACCAACACCCCAGAGCATCGACAGCGCCTGAAACGCGTCACGGCTGCGTGTGAACTGGTCGCGGGCTGCATTCATGTCGCCGGCACCGAACTCAACGTGTCCCAACACGTTTTCAGCCTGGGCCACCACACCGTCGTCGCCGACGCTCCGTCCGAGCGCGACTGCCCGTCCGAGTGCGTTGCGTGCACGCCCGAGGTCTCCTTGTGTGAAGCACATCAAACCAGCTGCATTGAGGAGTCTGGATTCGGCAGCGGCCGGAACAGATGGCAGCTCCAGAATCTGCTCGTGCCACCAGAGCCCTTCTGCCGCATGCCCGCGGACCGTCCAGAAGATCATCAACCCCGATGCGATGCCGGCCGCGTCGATCGGGCGGCCGTGCTCGATGAGCCACGCGAGGGCGCCGCGGTAGCTCTCGAGGTCTTCACCCACGCGATTCAGCCACTCGACCTGCGCAGGTGCGACCAGCCCCTCCTCGGCCAGAGCGGCTTCACCCGCGCAATAGCGCGCCAGCCCTTCGAGCGCATCGTCGCGTTCGCCCGCCGCGGTGAGCTCGAGCACCGCGTAGGCGCGAACAGTTTCGAGCATCTGGTAGAGCGGGCGGGTCGCGCCCGGGGCTTCCATGCGCAGCAGGAGGCTCTTGTCAATCAAGCCGGCGACCGCCTGGAGCGCGTCGGCGGGCCTGGGCGAAGAGCCTTCACCGGCGAGGACCGTCGCACCTGCCTCTATTGAAAAAAGTCCCGGGCATGCGCCGAGGCGCCGGAACGCGCGTTGCTCTTCTGGATCCAGGAGCTGATAGCTCCATGCCACGGTCGCATTCATGGTCTGCTGCCGCTCGGGGACGTCACGTGGAGCGGCAGTGGCGGGCAGGATGTTGTCCTCCAGGCGGCGGAGCAGATCCTGGGCCGTCAGCAGCTTCATCCACGGCGCCACGAGTTCGAGCGCGAGCGGCAGGGCATCGAGCCGTCGACAAATCGCTGCGACGGCCGGGCCGTTCGCGGACGTGAGACGAAAGTCAGGGCGGACGTCTCGAACGCGCTCGATCAGCAGCCGCACCGCTGGTGAGCGGGCGAGATCCGCGGGCGACATCGCGTCCGATTCCACGTCGAGTGCGAGAGGGCCGACCGCGTACTCGCGCTCCCCTCGCAGACGAAGCGGGGCGCGGCTCGTGACCAGCACCTGGAGCGGCGACACCGAGGTCAGGAGATCCGCGATCAGGGGCGCGGCGTCCAGGACCTGCTCGAAATTGTCGACCACCAGCAGCGTGGCCTGATCGCCGCAGGCGATGCGGGCGCGTCTCGGCAAGTCACGGGCGGCGACGTCCGACAGTCCGAGGGCCGCCGCGATTGCCGAGGCCACGAATGCGGGATTCCGAACAGCTGCCAACGGCACGAACACCACGCGCGCCCCTCTTCGGTGCTGGCGCGCGCGATCTCCACCGCCAGCCGTGTCTTCCCGACGCCGCCTGGCCCGGTGAGCGTAATCAAGCGGATGGCGGGATCAGTGAGCCACTGCCGCAGCGTCTGCAGGTCAGTCTCGCGGCCGATCACGACGGTTGGAGGAAGGGACAGTGACACGCCGATGAGTTCATCCGCGGCTGCGTCGCCCGCGGCTGCCCGCGCGCTCACCACAAAGGCGTCGCGGGCGGCACCGGTCAAGTCGAGTGCAGCGGCCAGCGCGCGCACGGTCTCGACGTGAGGCCGCCGTCGTTGCCCGCGCTCCAGCGCACTCACGCCATGAACGGAGAGCCCCGCGATCGTCGCGAGCTCCTCCTGGGTGTAGCCCGCAGCCTCGCGAAATGCTTTCAGCTGCGCGCCGAATGGCCCGGGAGGCCCCGGTTTCATGACCCCGTGATCTTATACCCCGCGCGTACGGGCGCCGTACGGGTTCTGTGTGGGTGTTGTCGGTGGGCGCCGCGTCCGGCGGACAGCACACTGGCCTCATGGCAACCGACACGGGGGCCACCGCCTTTGTGACTGAAGCCGCCGGATTCATCGGCGTCGAGCTGGTCAAGTTTCTGGTCGCCCGCGGCCATCGAGTATTTGGTCTGACGGATTCCCTGGAGGCGGCCGAGCGTGTGCGTCGCGCCGGAGGGATCCCCGTCATGGGCAGCATGCTCGAGCCCGGTCCGTGGCAGGACGAGGCTGCCGCGGACTGGGTCTTTCACCTTCCGCCCCACGCCGTGGATGGGCCGCGCGTGACCCGGCGGCGAGCCGCGTCTATCAAGCGCGCGCGGGTCCTCATGGATGCGCACCTGCTCGACGCCGTCGCTGCAGGCGCGACGCGGCGCATCGTCTACGTCGCGGATACGAGTTGTTACGGCGCGACGGGCCCGCGTCCCATTACGGAAGACGCGCCGCCGCAGCCCTCCGCCTGGGGCCGCTGCCTCGCACCCGCGCTCGAGCGTGTCGACGGTTACATCGTCGCCGGGCAGCCGATCGTCGCCGCGTTCCCCGGCTGGGTCTACGGCAACGGCGGATGGTTCCGCGAACGCATCATCGAGCCGGTCCTCTCCGGCCGCCGCGTGCTGCTGTTCGGGAAGACGGGACCGTGGATGTCGCCCATTCACGTCGAGGACTGTGCCCGCGCGCTGGTCCATCTCGCCGAGCGCGGTGAACCCGGCGGCCGGTACTTCCTCGTGAACCGCGATCCGATCCGGCTGGACGAGTTCGCGGAAGCGTTCGCTCGTCTCGCCAACCGTCCACTGCGTGTGCTGCGGGTGCCCGCCGTGGCCGCCCGATTCGTGGCCGGTCCGGTTCTCGCCGACCACCTCCTGGCCAATGCGGTGTTCTCGAACATCCGACTGCGCGGGATCGGCTTCCGCTTCCTGTATCCCACGATCGGCGAGGGACTGCGCCAGGTCCTCGGAGCGCTCGATGAGTAGCGGTCCACAACGGCCGGCCGCGGCGCTTGGCATGGACGAGAGCTTCGACACGGTCGTCGTGCCGCATCTCGATGCCGCCCATCGGCTGGCGCGCTGGCTGATGCGGGATGAACACGATGCGGAAGATGTCGTGCAGGAGGCGTCCCTCCGGGCGCTTCGATACTTCCGAACATTTGTCGGCGGAGATGGTCGTGCGTGGTTCCTCAGAATCGTCCGCCACACGTGCTACGACTGGTGCCGTCACGGCTGTCAGCCAGCGACCGACCTGTTCGATGAGGAGCGCCACAGCGACACCCGAACACCGCCGGATCCCGAGACGCTGCTTCTGCAGACCGTCGATGCCATGTCGGTAGCGCGAGCCTTCAGCAGCCTGCCGGATCACTTTCATCAACTGCTTGTGCTGCGCGAGTTCGAGGGTCTGTCGTACCGGGAACTGTCGGAGGTCATCGGCATACCCATGGGCACCGTGATGTCGAGGCTGTCGCGTGCGCGCGACGCCCTTCGCACGGCGCTGGACCCCAGGCTCCCGCCGCCCGGCACGTCGCCGAGGACAGACGCCCGGGAACAGGAGGCGGACGCCGTTGGGTGCGGACCGCGTGGACGCGAAAGGCACAGGAAGCCAGGGGAACGCACGGTGAAAGCGTCTGCATTCCGTAGCGCAGCCTCGCACCCACTTCACATACAGGAAGGAACCGAATGAAGGATTACGTCACGACTCTCGCCATCGCCCTCGCGCTCGCGTTACCGCAGGTCGCGCAGGCGCAAGGTGTCACGTCACCGCCTGTAGCCGACAAGATTGCGGTGCTACCGCCAGACGAGGCGTTCCTCCGTGGTCGCGGCCTGGGCACACAGAACTACGAGTGTCAGCCCGTCGATTCCCTCGGCCGCGTCGGCTGGGTGCTGTTCACGCCGCAGGCGACGCTGTTCGGCGACCAGGATGAACAGCTCATGACCCACTACTTCAGCCCCGACCCGCACGAGGACGGCTTCGTACGCGTGACGTGGCAGGACTCTCGGGACACCAGCACCGTGTGGGGTCGCCTGGTCGCGTCGTCTGACGATGCCAACTTCGTCAAGGCAGGTGCGATTCCCTGGCTCAAGATTGACGTCTTGACGACTGGAGCGCAGGACGGGCCAACAGGAGGCAACACGCTGTCGCGCACCACGTTCATCCAGCGCCTGAATACCGATGGGGGCGCGGCGCCCGCCACGGGTTGTAACCGGCCGACCGACATCGGCAAGAGGGAGTTCGTACCTGTACGCGGCCGACTATTTCTTCTACACGAGGTAGCCAAGCCATGAAACGCTCGCGTCTGCTGACGACCGTCGCGTGTGCTGTCATGGTCTCGGTTGGCAGCACCAATGCCTACGCGCAGGTCGCCCAGCGCAATAGTACCGCCGTCGCGATCGGCTTCAGCCCTCTCGCCGTCACTCTCGACGTCAATCCCGACGCGCGCACGCTGCGGCCCGTGAAACGGGCGAGCGCGGCGACCCTGCTGGGAGTGCGGCCGGACAAGTCGCTACTGCCACCCGCCAACACCCAACCGAGAGGGCGCGGACGATCGAAGAAGCGGATCGTTGCCGGTGCCATCGTCGGCAGCGTCGGCGGGTTTTTCGCGGGCGGATTTCTCGGCGCCCACATCGAAGGCGATCGCTGCGACTGCGACGATCCCGGTGTGCGCGGTTTCCTGATCGGCGCTCCGATCGGAGCGCTGGCCGGCGGCATCTTCGGCGCGAGGCTCCTGTTCTAGGTTTCCATTCGCCATGCGCGCCGCCCGGACTCTGGGCAGTGCCGCAGCACCGTCGCTGTCGTCTCCAGAGTGATGTGTCACCCTCCTAGCGGTTCACCACGCTCAGGATGTTGCCGTCCGGATCCTTGAACCAGGCGACCCTGATGTCGCCGGAGACGTGCACGTCGCCCTCGCGACTCGTGTCCGGCAAATCGTAGTGCTCGAACTTGACGCCCTTACCCTTGAGCGTCCGGACGACATCCTCGACGTTGTCAACCGCCCAGGTCAGCGCCGTGGCTTTGTTCGTGCCGGCGAAACTGGACCGGTATACGTTGATCGTGGTGTCCCCACTCTCGAACGCAATGGCCTCGCCGTCTTCGGCGCCGGCTCGACTGAGGCCAAGCGTCTCCTCATAGAACCTGGCGGCCGCGTCGAGGTCCTTGACCGCGAGCGTGGCGACCGCGTCTGTGTCTCGTAGCATGTCGTCCTCCTCAGTTCTGCGCGTCAGTCGGGGGGAGCCGTTACTTCGATCTTTCCGTCGCGTTCCCGTACTTCCAGGCACGGCTGGTTATGGGTCGCTGGTCCGTTCAGGACTCGACCATCCTCCAGGGCGAATTCGGACCCATGCCATGGACAGACCACCGAGCCATCTTTGAGGGTGCCTTCAGACAAGGGACCGCCGAGGTGCGCGCAGGCATGCGCCAGCGCGCTCACACGTCCGTGCTGTCGTACGAGCAGCACGTCGGTGTGGCCGGCGCGCACGCAGACCATGGTGTTCTCCTTCACGGCGTCACTGTCGATGACCGGCGTGAACTCTTCGGGGACGTCGGCGTCCGCATGCGTGACGCCGATGCGTTGCCGGTAGACCAGGTCGCCACCGAGGTAGGCGGCGCCAAGTGCGACCGCGTAGCCCATCCAGGCACAGGCTCTCCCGCCGTCGTGCGAGTCTTTCCGCCGGAGCGCAAACGCCGTTGCGAACAGCGTGGTCGCCGTCACGTTGAGGAGGCCGTGGATCAGTCCGGCGCGTCGTGAACGGCCGTCGGTTTCGCTCCAGTCTGTGAGTCCGGTCACCGCGGCGCCCGTGGCCCCGGCGAGCCCCACTCCCATCGCAAAGGTCGCCGCGCGCCGCATCGCCGGGTCGCCGTTCGCGGCCAGGTCCAGTGCCAGGGCGGTCGTCCAGGCGCCGATCGGCACGTCCGTGAACACGGGGTGCAGCGGATGACCAAGCCAGACGCCGTGCAGCGCGTCCTTCACCTGTCGACCGCCGGGCCCCGCTGCGTCATACGCGCCTCGCACGGCCTTGCTCAATGGCTCTGCGACGCGATCGATCGCGGGGTTGTCCACGGCTTGCATCAACGCATTGGTGCTGTCCATCCGGTGTTCCTCCACTATTCACGGTCAATTTCCAGATAGCCACGTTCAATTGTCAAAGGTGCTGCGACGCGGTGTCTCACGGCCGCGGCTCCGAAGCCGATCGCCAATGCGGCGAAGACTGCCGCCGTGGCACGCGGATGCAGGGCCGCACGTGTATAGACGCTGCTCTTTCGCGTATGACCTCGCCAGGTGCGTCCCCGCTCGCCCCCGTCAGCCGGAACCGGTTCATACAGGTTGTCAGGGCGGCCGTTGACCGGCCTGCCCGTGTCCTGCGAGTCGAATGTCCACCGCTCCATGTACAGGTCGGCGAGACGTGGCGCGAATCGCGCGGCACTCACCTTGGTGCCAGACCCACCGGCGATCAGCTCCCGAATCGGATGCTGGGCCGCATGCAGAATCACGTCGGTGACGACCTCCGGTACATAGACCGGCGGCACGGGCTGAGGCTCCACACCCAGGTAGGTGCGCGCCTTCTGGAAGAACGGCGTATCGATGCTCGCGGGCTTCACGAGCGTCACGGCAATGGGGAGGTCCTGCGCCTCGAGCTCCATCCTGAGCGTGTCCGTGAACGCCTTGAGTGCGTGCTTCGCGGCACAGTACGCGCCCTGCAGAGGAATGGCCCTGTCGGACAGCGCGCTGCCCACGTTGATCAAGGCGCCGCCCTCTCGACGGAGGTGGTGCACGGCCGTGCGCGATCCGTACACCTGGCCCCAGTAGTTGACGTCCATCTGGCGCCGCATGTCCTCGATCGGGAGATCCATGATTCGGCCGTACATCGAGACGGCGGCATTGTTGACCCACGTGTCGATGCGCCCGAATTCGCGGAGCGCCGTGTCCGCGATCCGGTCGACCTGTGCGGGGTCGGCGACATCCGCCACGGCGTAAACGGCGCGACCGCCGTCCCGGCGAATCGCCTCCGTCGCGGCACGCAGGTCGTTCTCATTGCGTGCGGCCAGTACGACACGCGCACCGCGGCGAGCGGCGTGCCTGGCTGTGACGAGGCCGATGCCGCTGGACGCGCCGGTGATGACGATGACCTGTTCGTCGAGTGGCTTCAGTGCGAGTTTCATGTCCGTTCTCCAGCTCCTCGAATCGTGTCAATGTCGAACGCTATCGAACAGCGCGCCCAGCCGATCGACGACGCCAGCCGTCAATGACTCGGGCGGTGGCTGCTTCACGAGACGGAACGTCCCGCGCTTGTGGAGGATCTCTGCGTGCGAATCGCCCGACGCGTCCCGCCAGAATCGCAGCGAGGCTGTCGCACCCGCCAGGCGGACGCCTTCGATGACGACCTCCGGCAGCCAGGTTGGAAGCACCGGATCGACGACCAGCGTTTCGAGCGGGGCCACGGGCTGGAGGCCGAGCAGGCTGTGAATCAGGAGGGGGAATGCGCTGGCGTTCCACAGCTGCGGCGCATTGGCTCGAGGATACGCGCCGGTCCGCCCCCGTCACCGCGCGGATACCCGCCGATACATTCCGGAATGCGGTATTCCGGATACAGCTCCGCCAGCTCGAAGAGCGCATGCGCGAGCTCGCAGGCGCGTGTGTTGAACCCGAAGCGCCGCAGGCCGAACGCGATCGTGGCCTGCTCAACGGCCCACACCGTTCCCAGGTGATAACTCAGCGGGTTGTAGGCGCGGTGCGCGGACGACAGTGTACGGATCCCCCAGCCGCTGAACATGTCTGGCGCAAAGAGACGACCGACGACGGGCGGGAGATGCTCGTCGCTGATGATCCCGGCGGTGAGGCAATGTCCGACGTTCGAAGTGACGGCTCGCACCGGCCGCTTGTCCGGATCGAGCGCCAGGACGACGGAGCCTTGCTCGTCATCCCACCAGTCACGATTGAAGCGTTCTTTGAGATCCGACGCGTTTCGCCAGAAGGCCTTTGCGTCCGCGTACTTCCCCAGGGCCCCGCTCAGGAAGGCCATCAGCTGCTGTGCGGCAAACCAGTACCCCTGCAGCTCGCAGGTCCCGATCGGCGACGGCACCGGCCGGCCGTCGTCATACACGATGGCATCGCCGCTGTCCTTCCAGCCCTGGTTCTTCGTGCCCTTCGCCGACCGCGTCTGGTATTCGAGGTATCCGTCCTCGTCCTTGTCACCGTAGGTGCGCGCCCAGTCGAGCACGCGCCGCGCGACATCCCAGTGCCGTTCGATGGACCTTCTGTCCCCGGTCCAGGAATACAGGTGCGCGAGCGAGATCGGGAACATGAGCGGGCTCGCGAAGTCGGCGTAGTACGCGGCATACGGATTCACGTCGAGCAACGCCAACGGGCCGCGGCGCACCTGATACGGAATCCGCCCGGGCTCCTCGTCCCGCCACTCGTACACGCGATCGCTTTGCATCCGCCCGAGCCGGGTCAAGCTCGCGTCGAGTGTTTCGCCGCGATCGAGGAACGCGGCCTGCCATCCCGCGGTCAAGGTGTCGCGACCAAACAAGGCGGGGTAGAGCGGCATCCCAGCCTGGAGCGTCAGCCACTCGTCTGGCGGACCCTCCAACAAGGGAAACGACGCGAAGTCCCGGATGTTGGCCGCGAGGATCCGCTCGGCGACCCGATTCGGCGGAACGGTGATCCGCGCGAGCTGTTCCTGCCACGTACCGAGCCGCTGCTCGCGTACCGCGGCATCGTCGAATGGCGCCTCGCCGTAGGTGCCGGAGGGATCCACCTGCAGGCCAAGCACGACCGCCTGTTGCGGATCGAGTTGGACTCGTGTCTTGATCGTCGACTCGCTCAGGGACCAGGCAGTCGAGCCAACAGGCACTACGGTGGTCCGATATTTCAGTTGCGGGTGCTGATAGGTGAGGGCGAGATGATCGGCTGAGACATGTCGATGCACATCGCTGTGCTGGTCGCGCTTGCCCTCGTGCGCTTCCTGAATGTCGGCGAAATCAGCGTCGATCACCCATGCCACATCGGTGTCGATTCGACGCAGCGAGTGATTGCTGATCGTCACTGACACCGTCAGCCTGTCGATGCTCAATGTAAGGACTGCTCGCAGCGACAAGGCGCGATGCGGCAGGCCTTCGTCGTCCGTGGAGATCTCGTCGCCGGACTGGCCGCTCCCACCGCCTCCAAACTGCATGAGCTCGGGGTGGATGTAGGTGAACGCGACGGCGTGTGGCTCGAGAAGCGTCGAGTCGCACAGCCACGGCGATCGCCCGTTCACCTCGAGCCGTAGCGTGCTGAGGAACCGCGCTTCGCGGAAGTAGTAGCCGGACAGCTGTTCGCGTTCGCCGCAATCTCCGCGTTCATCAACAAGCAGCAATGACGGACCCTTCCATATGAAGAGTTGTCCGGGGCGAATGAGTGCGAGGGCCACGGATGTACCTGCTGAGGGCGATCCGCCCGAGCCAGTCGAGATGAGGTAGCCGCAGCTTGATCAAGTAGCAAGATGCACGCCGGGAGGCGTGTTTGCTACCGACACAGCAATGGCTTCGACTGATGGGTATGGCCGAAAGGCTGAGACGGGGCGTTCAGCGCACGTTCTTGACGACGTAGAGATTCTGAAGCGTTCGAGTGTAGAAGAACGCGTATGACTTGGCGTCCTCCGAGAGCAAGAGCCGCTGGATGCCGCCGGCTCCGACCCGATCTCGGGGTGTCACCTCCATCAATGGCGAGCGTGTGGCCTTTGCGGGGTTTATCGCGAACACCTGCATCGTCTGGCCGGCCGGAACCAGCACATACAGGACGCTGCCGTCCGCGTTCCACCTGATCGGCGCGTCTCCCGGCAGGCTTCCGGGAACGTCTCGTGACTCGCCACCATCGATCGGAAACATGCGGAGGTTCTGTCCCTGCAGCGCCGCGAGCCACTTGCCGTCAGGACTGACCGTATTGGTGACGTTGACCACACCCTCGGGTGTGACCGGCCGTGGGGTTCCGCCAGCGATCTCCTGAACGTAATCGCGACTGACGCCCCTCGTGTCGGTGCCGACGAAGACGACGCTCTTGTCGCCAGGCAGGAATCCGGCCCAGGGATATGCCGTGATCCCGGGGTTTGAAATCTCTCGCGACTGACCGGCGCCCGTCGGCAGCACCTTGAGGGTGTGGGTCGAGAGGTCGGTGGCCAGCGCCCATTGCCCGTCGAACGACAGCGACTGCGCATCCCCCTTTCCGAGGCGCACGGCCGGCGCGCCGTCCGTTGATCTCAGGTAGGTTGAATATCCTGGGCCCCCACCTGCTCCCTGCTCCGAGAACAGGATGCGGCGACCGTCGGCGGAGAGGTCCGTGAGAATTGAATAGTCCATCCACCCGAGCTCGGTCTCTGCGGATGCGCCAGGCGCGCGAACGACGATCTCGGGGCGTCTGACGCCATGAGAGATCAGCAGCTCGCCGGAAGGCGAGACATCCTGCAACCCGAAGTGTCCCGGTCCCTGGAGGAGCTGCCGCGTCTTGCCGTCCAGCGTCGCGGCGAGCACGGAATGGTCCACGCCGGCCTGACTGGCGGAGAACCACAGCTCTTTGCCGTCGGGTGACCAGACGATGCGACCGACGTCCTCGAACCCTTCGGCGATCGTCGTCTTTCTGCCCTGCAGGTCCACGACGGCAATGGCCCCCCGGAGGTCCTGCAGGACCGGGTGTTCCGCGAACGCGATCCGATCGCCCGACGGCGAGATGCGCAGGCTGCTGATCCAGCCTTTCGGTTCGTAGAGCACCTTACCTATCGGGTATTCCAGCCGCCACCGTCCGTCCTGCGTCCGGACGACCCCGATGTCCTCACCGTTGGGACCCCAGTCGGCGTCCCGCAAGCCCTCGATGATGTCGCGCGGCGCCCCGCCGCCGATCGGTACCCGGGCCAGCATGAGCGGACGGCCTGGCCGAGGCTGCGAGATCAGGAGCTCGCCCGACTTCGAGATCGACCGCAGGTTTCCCCGCACGTCGAGCGAGCGGGATTCTGGTGCTCCGAGCTGCGCGGTGTAGACCGTGCCGGGGCCGCCTTCCCACTGCGCGGTGTAGACGACCGTCCGGCCGTCCGGCGCAAAACGTCCGCCCCCGACGGATCCACGGCGAAAGGTCAGCGGTTCGAACGTCGGTTGCGCTGCCAGCGGCGCGGTCGGGCGCACCGCAACACCGGCGACGACACCGGCCGTGAGCAGCGCCAGGCCGGCGACGGCCTGCTTCCACGGGCGCCGCTTCGCCACCGGCGGCGCGAGGGCCTTGGCCGTCGATGTGCCACTCAACGACTCGAGGTGAAAGGCGATATCGTGCGCGGACTGGAAGCGCTCCGCGGGAGATTTCTCGAGGCAGTGCAGAACGATGCGTTCGAGCTCGGGCGGCAGATCGGCGGCGTGATCGGTCAGTCGCGGCGGGTCGGCCTTGAGGATCGCGCTCATCGTCTCGATCGCCGAGTCCGCCCTGAACGCCGGGCGTCCGCTGAGCATCTCGTAGAACACGAGGCCGAACGAGAAGATGTCGGAACGATGGTCGGCCGGTGCGGCGCGGATCTGCTCCGGTGACATGTAGCTCGTGGTGCCGAGGATCATGCCGACCTCGGTCCTCGGGACCGCGACTGCCGCGGTTGCGGCGAGCATCGCGGTCTCGGCGGTGGTCATCGCCACATCGCCAACCTTGGCGAGGCCGAAATCGAGGATCTTGACGCGGCCTTCACGAGTGACGAAGACGTTGTCCGGCTTCAGGTCGCGGTGGACGATTCCCTTGTCGTGCGCAGCCGCGAGCCCGCGGGCGAACTGCGATGCGAACTCGATCGCCTTGCGCGACGGTATCGGCGATCCATCGATCCGTTCCCGCAGCGTCTGCCCCTCGAGCAGCTCGGACACCACATACGGCGCCCCGTCGTAGGTGCCGATGTCGTAGACGGCGAGGACGTTCGGGTGATTGAGCATTCCGGCCGCGCGCGCTTCCTGCTCGAAACGCCGGAGCCGATCGGGATCCGCCGCGAACGAGCGCGGGAGGACCTTGACGGCGACATCCCGCCCAAGGCGCGTATCCTTCGCCCGATAGACTTCGCCCATTCCGCCGGCGCCGAGAAGCGACACGACTTCGTACGGCCCGAGCTTCGTGCCCGATGCGATCGCATTGTTCATGGATGGATTAAGTATAGATGAGTCGGTCCACAAACTGCAGGGGGTGTGGGGTTTCCGGCGGGCGAAGAGAGTGTCCGGAAGATCAAGGCGCTGAAGTCTGCGGCGGTGTCGATCTGGCCATCCGTCGTTCGACCAGATAGCAGCGAGCGGTCAGCGTGACCGCGTCAGGAGAACAAACATGCGATTTCTTTCGATGATCCGGATTGACGAGGGCGCCGCCCAGGTGCCAAGCGAGCAACTGATGGACGACATGGGCAAGCTGATCGACGAAATGACGAGAGAAGGCACGCTGATCCACACCGCCGGGCTTCGTCCCTCGGCCGAAGGCCGGCGCGTGCGCCTCAACAAGGGGCAGCTGTCCACGGTCGATGGTCCGTTCACGGAGACCAAGGAAGTGATCGGCGGATTCGCCATCCTCGAGGCGCCGTCGATGGCGGCAGCGATCGAGATGACGAAGCGCTTTCTGCTCGTCCACGGCGCCGACTGGCACATTGAGTGCGAAGTGCGTCAGCTGGACGGGCCGGAGTTCGGTGTCGATTCGAGCGGCGGGACCGAGGTCTTGACGACGGCGTCGTCGAGCGGCAGAAGCTGAGGAGCGTCTGGCCCACGCCGGTCGAACGCTTGCGGCGCGCGCCGATTGCGGAAGCCTGCGTCCCGCTCGGCGTGCGCCCGATGCCGCGAATGTCCTCATCCAACCGGTGAGGTCTGAGGAACGTCTATTCACCATGATGCGACGTCAGCACGTGCTCCAGATGCTCGTCCTGCTCTGCGCAGCCGGCGCGGTGCATGCACAGCAACCCGATGCCGCGCAGATCGCGCAGGAGCGCAGGCAGGCCGAGCTCGACGCGCCCAAGCTCGTCGAGGTGCTGGAGTTGAAGCCTGGCATGACCGTGGCCGATGTCGGGTCCGGCTTCGGCGCGATGACGGTGGTGCTCGGGCATTGGATCGGCTCGGGCCGCGTGTTCGCCACCGACGTTACCGAGCATGCGCTGCGGCAGACGCGTGAGTACGTGAAGAAGGAAGGTTTGACGAACGTGACCGTGATCGAAGGCGCAGCGGCAGCGACGAATCTGCCCGACGCGTGCTGCGATGCGATTTTCCTCCGGAACGTCTATCACCACATCACGGCAGTCGAGGCGTTCAACAGGAGCCTCGTCGCGTCGCTGAAACCTGGCGGACGGTTGGCCATCATCGACCTCGAGGATCGCAGCGGAGGTCAGATTCCAAAGGGTGTGCCCGCCAATCGGGGCGGACATGGCGTCCCGCCGGGTATCGTGGTCGACGAACTCGAGGCCGCGGGCCTCACCCACATCAGAACGGCCGAAAAATGGCCGCCAGGGGAGCCGACCTTTCTCGCGCTGTTCCGAAAATAGAGCCGATTCCCGATTCCCGATTCCCGATTCCCGATCCCCCATCAATATCCCCGGCTGGCGCCGCCGCCGCCCGATCGTCCGCCGCCGAAGCTGGAGCCTCCGCCCGAGGATCCCCCCGACGAGGAGCTTTGTTCGATCCGTGGAAGCGTCTTGGTGTACTCGTGGCGGAAGCTGCAGAACGCGCACTGCTCGACAACACTGGCCGTGCCGCTGCTGCTGGTCGTGGCGGCTTGAATCACCGTCTCCGCCGACGTCTTCGTCCGGTTGTGGCATTGCGGGCATTTCGCGTACCCGGTAATCCACTTGGGATAGCGCAGGATGAAGTGATTCGAGCATTCCGCGCACTTCCACGCGTCGTAATCGACGCTCTTCACTCGTTCTTCCGCCTGTTGCCCTTCCGCCAGCAGGGCATCGTCTTCGGTCTCGCCCAGCCGGGTCATCAGCGCCTGGCACTTCGAACAACGTCGACGCCGGTAGCGGCGCCACCTTCGGATGCCGGTGATCGATCCAATCGCGGCCACGATCGTGCCGCCGATGCTGCCGAGGACCGTGGCGACATTCGATGGGCTGCGGTCGTACGACTCGGTCCGGGCGGACGCCAACTCGAGCGGCTCGTCGCGCGCCACGCGTATCAGTGCGTCAACCCCGTCGATCAGGCCCTGGTCGAACGCACCGGACTTGAACCTCGGGATGACGTAGGCGTCGAGGATCGCGCCGACCTTGCCGTCGGGCAGCGCGCCTTCCAGCCCGTAGCCGACCTCGACCCGCACGCGGCGATCGCCGGTCGACCAGAGCAGGAGCAGGCCGCTGTCCTTGTGCTTCTTGCCGATGCCCCAGAGCTCGAACAGCTTGAGCGCTGCTTCCTCGACCGACAGGCCGTCGAGCGACTTGATCACGACGACAGCCATCTCGGCGCCGTTGGTGCGCTCGAGTTCGCCGATGGTCGAGTTGAGCCGTGCGATCGTCTCCGGGCGAAGCGTCCCGGCCATGTCGGTGACCCACGAACCATCGCGCGTCCGGGGATTGGGGATGCTGGTGAGCGGTTCAGCGCGAAGCGCAATGCTCAGCACCGCGGACATGGCCAGAACTGCAATGGATGTGGAGACGCGGCGGCAGCGCAAAAGGGGCACGATCGGCATCAGGGTCGCGATAGTAACAAACGAGCGACCCGGCCGGGAGCGAGGGCCGTGCATCGAGACGGCTTTCGGGCGCTCTGCTATCATCCCGGCGACCACGGAAACGTATCGCCCCGTTTATTCAAGGAGGCGCCATGAAGGCCATGCTCGCCACGGCGGTTACCTTCGTCGTTCTCTCGGCGTCGTCGTCGGTCGTACTCACGCAGCCCCCGCCAATGAAGCCCGGCGCCGAGCACAAACGCATCGGCTATTTCGTCGGCCAGTGGAACTTCCAGGGAGAGGCGAAGGCATCGCCGATGGGCCCGGCCGGCAAGATTTCGACGTCCGAGACGTGTGAGTGGTTCGCGGGAGGATTCCAGCTGGTCTGCCGAACGAAGGGCACCAGCCCGCGCGGGCCAGCGACCGGCCACTCGGTCATGAGCTACGACCCGACCCGGAAGTCGTATACCTACTATGCGATATCGAGCCTGGGTGACAGCATCTTCGTGCGAGGCCAGGTCGACGGCAAGGTCTGGACCTGGCTCGATGAAACGACGATGGACGGCAAAGCGGTGAAGATCCGCGCCACGGTCACTGAAGAGACGCCGACCGCGTACTCGTTCAAGCTCGAGATGTCCTTCGACGGTGGGCCGATGACGGTCCTCGAAGAAGGGAAAGCCACGAAGGGCAAAGCCACCTAGTCAAGCACGTGTTGGCCGGGTCCGGAGCGGAGGCTTCGGCCCGGCCTTCGTGCCAGTTCACGTTCTGATGCGCGGTCTCCTCACGCCCCGGCCAGGCTCTTTCCAATCCTCGCCAGGCTCGTCACCGCGGCGACGAGCGCCGCTGGATCGATCGGCTTGGCGAGGTGCAGCTGGAACCCGGCGTTGAACGCCTGCTGCCGATCCTCGTCGCGCGCGAGCGCCGTGACCGCCGCGGCCGGCACCTTCGCCACGGCGGCGTGCAGGCCGCGCACCTTGCGCATCAGCGAATAGCCGTCCTCCGACGGCATCGCGATGTCGGCCAGCAGCACGTCGACCTTCGCATGCTGCAGCATGTCCAGCGCCTGCGCGGCGGAGTCCGCGGTCAGCACTTCCGCGTCGCGGCTCGCCAGGTTCGCCGCCATCACGTCGCAGCTCTCCCGGTCGTCGTCCACGACCAGCACCGACATGCCTTTCAACGACATCTCGCAACGCGCACGATCCGCTGACGTCGGATCGACGCTGGTGCGCCGCCAGGGATCGAGAGACATCGAGACCATCGGCAGGCGCACCGTGAACGTTGTCCCGCGGCCTTCGCCCTCGCTCGTCACGCTGATGCTGCCGCCGTGTGCCTCCACGAGCTGCCGGACGATCGAAAGGCCCAGACCGAGGCCGCCGAACGGTCGGCGGGTGGTGGTGTCGGCCTGCAGGAACGGTTCGAACACGAACGGCAGGAAGGACGGCTCGATGCCGACGCCGGTGTCGGTCACGGTCAGCACCGCGTTGCCCTCGGCGCGCGCGAGATCCAGCGTGACGCGCCCGCCGGTGGGCGTGAACTTGACGGCGTTCGCCAGCAGGTTCCAGGCGACCTGCTGCAGCCGGCCGGGATCGCCGAACAGGGTTCCCATCGGCCGATGCACCCGCACTTCAATCTGCACGCCCTTGGCTTCGGCGGCAAACTCCACGACCTCGAGCGCGCTCGCGACCACCTGCTCGAGATTGACGGCGGTGCGTTCAAGCCGCAGCTTTCCGCTGGTGATGCGCGCCACGTCGAGCAGCTCGTCGATCATCCGCGCCTGCCGGCGCGAGTTGCTGTAGATCGACTCGGCGGCCTTTTCCGAGTCCGCGCCGCCCAGCCGCCCGCTTCGCAGCATGTCGGACCAGCCGACGATCGCGTTGAGCGGCGTGCGCAGCTCGTGCGACACCATGGCGAGGAACTGATCCTTCAGCCGGCTCGACTCTTCCGCGCTCGCCCGCGCCGCCTGCTCGCGTTGGAGCATGTGCGTGCGGGTGCGCTCCAGGCGAGTCAGTTCGCTGACGGTCTCCGCGAGCCGCTGCTTCTCGCCCGCCAACGCCTGCTCCGCACGCTGCGCCGTGTCGAGCGCGTCAATCGTCCGCTGGTGCAGCCGCTGGCTTTCCGCCATGTGCCGCTTGTCGTCCTCGAGCCGGCCGACGAACACCTGATACGTCCGGTAGGTGAGGTACACGGGAGCGAGCAGCAGCAGCGCGGGCCAGTGTTCACCGCGGGCGATCACCACCGCCGCAACCGCGCCGGCCGTGCCCGCAACCATGAAGCTGGCGCTGCTCCACAGGAAGTCGTCGCGCCACACTTTCCACCAGCTCCGCTCCGACGTTACGGCAATGGCAGCGGCAACCAGGCCGGTGTTGACGATGAAGTACGCGCCGATGGCCGCAACCAGCGGCCGCGACATGCCGGTGAAATCGGTCGGCGCGAACGGCCCGTTGAGGCTGGTGTAAGCCAGCCCGGTAGCGGCCATGGTCAGCGCCTCGGCAGCCATGCTGAACATCGTGCGGTACGCGGGGTAGGGCTGGCGCACCTTGATGGTGCACTGCGCGAGCACGCCGGCAACGGCGATCACGATCGCGGGACGGGTGCCGAGCAGCAGCAAGGCGGTGAGGTCGGCCGCGTAGGACACCGACAGCGTGGAGCCGCTGGTCAGAGGAATCGGCAGCGTGACCTTCCAGATCGACGTCACGCAGGCGGCAGCCAGCAGCGCGCCGAACAGCACCGGCTGATCGAGCGTCAACGGCAGGCACTGGGCGCCGATATACGCGCCGGCCGCCATGACCAGGACGATATAGGTCTGCGCGGCCGAGGGGAGCTCATGCCACGACGTGACACGGTTCCGCGGCTGCTCGGGCACCGCGACGTGTTCACGATCGGGCGCCGCCGGGGTGAGGTTGCTGGGAACGGCAGTGCTCATGGCGCTATCTCCAGATGGCGGGAATGCAGGCCGGTCCAGAGCAGCTCGTGCCCCACACGACGGTTTCACCGGCATCGGATGTGCCCCACACCACGGTTTCGCCGCCATCGATCGTTCCCCACACGACGGTCTCCCCATCGTCCACGGTCCCCCAGACCACGGTGTCGCTATCGCTGGCGCCGCTGATTGCCGCGAGGGTCCAGGGGGCCTGGCAGGAATCGCCGCCGCAGGTGTTCCCCCACACGACATTTCTGCTCGTGGAAGCGAGCGACCATGCGCCGTCGCTGGCGCTGCACGCGGCGTCGGTACAGGTAATGCCCAATTCAATCGGCGCGCCGCCCGGTCCCGCTGCCGCGCCCCACGTCACGAAGGTGCTCCACGCGCTGGCGCCGGCTGTGAGGCGGCCGTTCTTGAACATGTCGTTGCCCCAGATGATCCGGCGGCTCCATCCGGTCGCGTCGGGATAGCCAGCGCCGCCGGCGAGGAACTTCGCGAGTTCGACCGCGCCGCGTGCGTTCAGGAAGCCGGCGCCCTGTGTCAGGGAATCGGCGTGCGAGTCAAACTCCGCCGTGTATTGAAGGATGGCTTTCACCTGGTTCGGCGTCAGTGCCGGGTTCGCCTGCAGCATCAACGCGACGGTTCCGGCAACGACCGGCGCCGACATGCTGGTGCCGCTCATGCTGAGATAGGGCGCGTCGCTGACGGTGGTCGTGCCGCCGAGGAGGTAGGGGGAGAGCGACGAGTACAGCGTGCTGCCCGGTGCGGCAAGCGATTCGATCCCCACGCCGGGAGCGACGACGTCCGGCTTCGCCGTGGCGTCGATCGCGGTGGGACCGCGGGAGCTGAAGAGCGCGATCCGATCGTCGCTGCGGCCGACGGTGCCCATGTGGCTCGAGCCGCCAACCGTCAGCACCCAGGGTGCGTTGCCCGGCGCGGTGATCCCGCCGTAGCGGGTGAAGCCCTGCGGGCTGATGCCGTTGTTCCCGGCGGCCGCGACGACGACGATGCCGGCCTGGACGGCGTAGCGCGTCGCCTGCGCGAGCGGATCCGTCTCGTACGATTCGTAGACGCCGCTTGCCACCGAGAGATTGATGATGCGGATGTTCAACGCATCGCGATTCGCGACCGCATATTCGATCGCGGCGATCACGTCGCTGATCTGGCCGTTGCCGGCGCCGTCGAGCGCCTTGAGCACGATCAGCCGCGCTGCCGGCGCGATACCGGTCCGTCGTCCGGACGATTGCGAGCCGTTTCCGCCAACGATACCGGCGACGTGCGTACCGTGGCCGTAGTCGTCGTAGGCGACGGTGCGGCCGTTGAGGAAGTCGACGAAGCGATCGATTCGCGATCCGGACGGATCGGTCAGGTCGTTGTGCGTTGCGTCGACGCCCGAGTCGACGATGGCGACGCCGATGCCGGCGCCGTCATAGCCAAGCTGCTCGCGAAGCTGAGTGGCGCCGATCGTCCCACCCGTGCGTTCGGTGGCTCCGCTGATATCGCGGTCCATCGAGATACTCAGCACGGACGAGCTGTTACTCAGGCCGGCCAGCGCGGCGTTCGGCATGGTCGCGACCTGACCCGAGATGCTCGGCAGTGTGCGACCCAGCGTGCCGCCCGCGGCAACGACCGCGGACCGCGCCGCTCCGAGATTGGCGACGCGCAAGATCACCCGCGTACGTCCCGACGAGCGCTGGGCCCGCTCGCGTGCGAGCGGGCCCAGCTTCGCGGCGTTCGATGGTGACGCACTCAGGTGCACGGACGCTGGTGTGAAGAGGCCGGCGAGCAGCAGGACACCGATGAGCGTCATCGGCAGGGCAGGACGGATCGACAGGCGCGCAGACATACAGCTTCCCTTCTGGAATGGCGCTTCTCTTGAGGAGCGCATCCGGCAGCTGAACGGGCACGCTGAAACTGATGGGCTCAGCGCGCAGTCTCGTGTGCGGCTCAGGTTGAGCAGCAAGACCCTATGAATTGGTTGAGTGTGGGTGCACGTCTGGTCGACGTGCGGATACGGATGGTCTCACGGTTGAGCCGAAATTGCGAGCACAGCAGTAGAGTGTGCAGCAGAGGTAGTCGTGCCACCGGATGCCTACGGTGGAGCTGCGATGGCTGTGGAGACGGCGGCCCGCTTTCCGCCTCACTCGATCTCCGCCTCGAGCCGGTCGCACACCGTCCCCAGCACCTTCAAGCGCGCGAAGTTCTTGTCGTTGGCTTCGACGAGCGTCCATGGCGACTGCCGCGTGCTGGTGCGCTCGATCATGTCGTTGACGGCGAGCTCGTAGGCGCCCCACTTCTTCCGGTTCCGCCAGTCCTCGGCGGTCAGCTTCCATCGCTTGTACGACGACTCCTCGCGCGCGCGGAAGCGGCGCAGCTGCTCGTCGCTGGTGATGTGAATCCAGAACTTCACGACGACGATGCCGTGCGCGACGAGCTGGGTCTCGAACTGGTTGATCTCGGCGGAGGCGCGCGTCCACTCGGCCTCGGTCGCGAAGCCCTCGACGCGCTCGACCAGCAGGCGCCCGTACCAGCTGCGATCGAAGATCGTCATGCGGCCGCGGCGGGCGAGGTGGCGCCAGAACCGCCACAGGTAATGCTGGGCGCGCTCCTCTTCGGTCGGCGCCGCGATCGGGATGACCTGATAGTCGCGCGCGTCGATCGCCGCGGTGAGCCTGCGGATCGCGCCGCCCTTGCCGGCGGCGTCCCAGCCTTCGAAGACGATGATCGTGGACACGCCGCGACGCTGCGCGCGCCGATGCAACCGGTTCAGGCGTCCCTGGAGGCGCTCGAGGCCGGTCCGGTACTCCTTCGGCTCGACGAGGCGCGACATGTCGAGCTCGCTGAGGATGGTCTGGCGGCTCGCGGTGGCGCGGCTGCGCGCGGTCGTCTTTGCCGCGGGCTGCTGCCGCGTGCCCCGCACCATCGCCGGCTGCTTCGCGTTCGTGCCATTCAGCCGCTTGCGGATCGCGTCGCGAATCGCCGTGGCGATGGTGATGCTGCGATAGCGTTCGTCGCGCCCCTCGACGATCATCCATGGCGCATTCCCGAGACTGGTGCGGGTGATGATCGTTTCGGCCGCGTCGATGAAGCGATCGTAGAGCCGCCAGTTGTCCCACTGCTCACGGGTCACGCGCCAGCGCGTCAGCGGATCCTTGTGGAGCTTCTCGAGGCGTTCCCGCTGCGACCGCTTGTCGAGGTGCATCCAGAACTTCAGGATCAGCGCCCCATCGTCGGTCAGCGCGCGCTCGAACTCGACGATGTCGTCGAGCCGGGCGCCGAATTCGGCGCGGCGGATCTCCCGGTGGACGCGGTCGACGAGCGGGTGCGAATACCACGCACTCAGGAAGAAGCCGATGCGCCCCTTCGGCGGCAGGTCGCGCCAGAAGCGCCAGTACTCGGGACGCTCGCGCTCCTCGTCCGACGGCAGGCCGTACGCCCGCGTCGCCAGCCAGCGGGGGTCCATCCACTCGTTGAGCAGGTTGACGCTCTCGCTCTTGCCGGCGCCCTCGACGCCGCTGAACAGCACGATGACCGACGTCTTGCCGGCGTCGCGCAGCTGGCTCTGCACGTCGAGCAGCTCCTCGCGCAGCACCGGCACCTGCGCCTTGTAGTCCGCGCTCGAGACCTCGCGCCCCAGTTCGGCGGCTTCGAACATGCGTCACGCCTCGCGTGGCCGGCTCCTGGCGGGAGCGCCGCTCTCGCCGGAGGCGACGAGACGGGCCGGCCGTATGCTCATGCTACCCTCGGCACCCACGGTCCGGTGCACGCAACTGCATCCGGCCACGTCAATCACGGAGCAACCGTCCGCTATGGCACCCGTCGTCCCCAACCCCGCCGCCATCAAGGCCTTCCGCACCGAAGCCGCATTCAGCGCGTGGCTCGAGAAGCATCATGCGAGCGCGGCCGAGGTCTGGCTGCGCGTCTACAAGAAGGACTCCGGCGTCCCCTCGATCACCATCGGCCAGGCGCTCGATGTGGTGCTCTGCTGGGGATGGATCGACGGGATCCGCAAAGCCTACGACGATCAGTCCTACCTGCAGCGCTACACGCCGCGGCGCCCGAAGAGCGTGTGGAGCCAGATCAACCGCGACCACATCGCGCGTCTGACGGCGGCGGGGCGCATGACGCCGCACGGGCAGCGGCAGGTGGACGCGGCCAGGGCCGACGGCCGGTGGGATGCGGCCTACGCGCCGATGCGCAGCGCCTCGACCGAGACGGTGCCCGACGATCTGCGCGCCGCGATCGAGGCGAGTCCCGAAGGCGCGCAAGGTCTTCCGAACGCTCGGCCGGCAGAATCTCTTCGCCCTGGCCTTTCGCACGAACAACATGAAGACGCCGGCAGGCCGCGCGAAGAAGATTGCCGCGCTGGTGGAGATGCTCGAGCGCGGCGAGACGATCTTTCCGGAGCGGCCACGCTGACAGGTCAGCGCGAGGCCGCGGACGTCAGCTCCGCGTGCGCCAGTGACGCTCCAGCCGGCGACGAACGCCGATCCAGTAGGTGAGGTAATAGCCGAGCACGACGGCGCCGGCAGCAAGCGCACCGACGGCACCAGACGCGACGACCCACGAGCCGCCGTCCACCGCCGACTGCCAGGACTGCCAGCCGCGCCAGAAGCCATACGCGACGCGCGCGGTCACGACCAGCGTGATCCCGAGCACGAGCCAGCGGTTTGGCGTGAAGTGGAGTCCTCGCGGTGACGGTTCCCACCGGGTCAGCGTCAGGCCGATGAATCCCAGCACCAGCCCGGTCCCGAGCCCGGCCAGCGTGTAGATCAACGCCGACGACACCCAGAAGTTGGTCAGCGCGGCCCCGGTCAGGAACATGACCACGGAGATCGACAGTCCGACGATGTTGATGGTCGCGAGCCACCCGCGAGCGGGCTGGCGCGCCGTGCCCGCGCGGTAGCGCTGCACGATCGCGATCGGCAGCAGCGCAATGAAGCCGAGCATGACCAGCAGGACGACGGGAATGACGATCAGCGGCACGTCGTCAGGCGGCAGGCTGGCCGAGGAGCAATCGATTCTGCGGCGTGATCGCGGCGGGGATCGTCTGCGTCCACACGCGATAGCCCTGCTGTTCCAGGCGCATCGCCCGCACGACGTCGACAGCGGTCGGAGACTCCAGCCAGCCGGCGAGTGCGCCGGCATCGCACGTCTCGAGGTCGTGACAGCAGGGAAGGACGGCCACCCGCGCGCGCACGTCCACCGCCCGTGCCAGCACGCGATCGGTCAGGGCGCCACAGGCGTGGCTCGACACGACGACATCGGTTGACGCGATCGGGATCTCGTCGAGCGGACTCGACACGAACGCGACGCGTCCAGCCAGCCGCGGCCACGCGTGGATCAGCGCGTCGTGCACCTTCGCGCCGGACGGCGGCAGGTTCGTATCCACGACGATGGCGCCGGGAGACGAGTCGTCCAGGATGAGCATGACCTGCGCCAGCAGGCCGTGGCCGCCGCCCAGATCGACGACCCGTCCACCCCGGAACAACCGGCGCACGCGCCGGGCGACCTCCCAGGCCTCGAACAGCTCTTTCCGCGGCAGGCATCCGGCTTCGCAGACCGCACGGCCCAGCCGGTCGAACAGCGTGTCGCCGCCAAAGCGGTCGAGATCGTAGTCGGTGAGCCGGGCCTTGGAGGACGGTTGAAACGCCACGCGTCAATCTTCCCATCTCCTGGCCGTCCCGGCCGATTGGCGACAGCAGGGCAGCCGTGAGCCGGATTCGTCCGGCGTCCGCGCCTTACCGGGCGGAGGACGCATGACACGCCCGATGCTGACCGTGCTCCTGCTGCTCGCCGCCGCCTCGTCCGTGCGCGCCGAGCAGTCCACGCCGCCCCGTCTCGAGCTCGGCGGCACCGTCTCAGTCCTCGTCCCGATCGTCGCCGAAGGCCCCTACTTCGTCGTCGGCGTCGGCCCACGCCTGACACTCAACGCCGGGCGCTCGCTGGGATTCGAGCTCGGGATCGAGAGAGTTGGTCCGTCCGAGAGCTCCGGCATCAACGCCCTCTACACGACCCAGCTGAAGATCCCGCTGCGGCGAGGCCGCACGCGAACGTTGTCGTTGACGGCCGGCGCCGCGGGCCTTGTCTCGTTTCAGCAGCGCAGCGAAACTCGGATCACCCGTCTCGACCAGTCGATCGTCGTCCATCCATCGTTCGACAGGGTGTTCGTCGAGCCTCCCAACCTGCCGATTGTTGGCATCGCGCAGGATGTCGTGATCCATCGTCATGCGGCCGCGTCGTTTTCCGCGCAGGCGATGTTCGGCGAGGCGGCCGGGCTCGCCGTTCGCGGTGCCGTGGGATCACATTCGGCCTGGGAGGCTACCGATGACGCGCGTCGTCCTCGGCGTCGCCGCGATCGTGGTTCTGACGACGGCTTGCCGGACCGGTGAGCAGCCGGCGTCCTATGTCATCGCCGGCCCGACGGTGCCCAGCTCGGTGACGCCGTTGACGGCCAGACGTGTGGGATTCGCGCGAGGAGCTGGCGGTCTGGACCGAGAACGTGGTCGCGCGCGGCACACTCGCCCTCGAAGGGACCGGCACGGACGCGTTCATCAGGATCGAGCGCGGCGACCAGCCGTGGCTGGTCCGCGGTCCGGATCTCACGCCCCCGTCGACCGGAATCCGGACGGTTCGCCTGCGGTATCGATGGCAGCCGTCGGTTGCGCCATCGGCGTCGCAGACGCACTTCGTGACCGCGAACTGCGAAACGGTGACGCCCGTGCACTCGTTCGATCCGACGGCGCAAGCCGCCGCCCACGCCACCCTCCAGCCGCAATCCGAGTGGACGGAGGTCGACCTGACTCCAGGCCAGTATCGGCCGCCGATCGACGTCAAGTACTGCTACGTCCACAGTCAGGGCGCCAACCGCGGAGTGCTCGAAATCGACCGGATTGAATTCATTCGGTAGACGTCAACTCCGCGCTCGCACGGGCTGTCCCAACCTAGAATGACCTCTTCCGAGGTTTCTGTTCGAGCATGTCGAAAACCGGCTTCGTGCTCCGACTTACCCCGTGAACGCGCCAATCGGGGCGCACGAGCCGAGGAGCTGACGACATGAAGTTCATGCTGATGATGAATGCGCCGAGGGGCACCGGGGACTGGGCCGCGACGAACTGGTCGCCGGACGACCTCAAGGCTCACATGGGTTTCATGATGCGGTTCGCCAAGGAACTGAAGGACTCCGGCGAGCTCGTCGGGTTGGAAGGGCTCGCCTCCCCGGGCCAGGCACGCATCGTCCGGGCGGGCAAGACAGGCGCTCCCGAGGTCACCGACGGGCCGTTTGCCGAGGCGAAGGAGTTCCTGGCCGGCTACTGGATCGTGCACGTCGAGTCGGCGCAGCGCGCCTACGAGATCGCCGCCCGCGCGTCGGCGGCGCCGGGGCCCGGTGGCGGGCCGATGAACATGCCGATCGAGGTCCGTGAAGTGATGTGCGGTCCTCCGGCGGACATGTAGCGTCACGAGGATGGAGTTCAGCGGCGAGCACCTGTTGCGCGAGCTGGCGCCGCAGGTGCTGGGGGCGATCGTCAGGCGATTCCGCGACTTTCCTGCCGCGGAGGACGCGGTGCAGGAGGCACTGCTGGCCGCGTCGCAGCAGTGGCCGCGCGACGGTATTCCCGACAGCCCGGCCGGATGGTTGATCCACGTCGCCGCGCGGCGGATCACCGACCAGATCCGGAGCGACATCGCGCGCCGCCGCCGCGAAACCCTGCTCGTCACCCAGGCGCCGGCCGACGATCAGATCGTTCCGCCACCTGACGCCATCCTGGACGACCCGTTCGGCGGCGTATGGTCAGGAGCGAGCGAGGCCGCGGGGCACGACGACACGCTCGTCCTGCTGTTCATGTGCTGCCATCCATCGCTGACGTCGACCTCGGCGATCGCGCTCACCCTGCGTGCGGTGGGAGGCCTCACGACGGCCGAGATCGCCAGCGCCTACCTGGTCCCCGAATCGACGATGGCGCAGCGGATCAGCCGCGCCAAGCAGCGGATCAAGACCTCCGGTGTCGGATTCCGGATGCCGACAGACGACGAGCGCGAGGACCGGCTCGCGGCGGTGCTGCACGTCCTGTATCTGATCTTCAACGAGGGCTACACGAGCAGCGCGGGGACCGACCTGCACCGCAGCGATCTCTCGAACGAAGCGATCCGGCTGACGCGCGCGGTGCACGGCCTGCTGCCGCATCATGGCGAGGTGGCCGGCCTGCTGGCGCTGATGCTGCTGACCGACGCGCGGCGTCCCGCGCGCACCGGCGCGGACGGTGAGCTGATTCCCCTCGACAAGCAGGACCGCACGCGCTGGAACCGCGAGGCGATCGCGGAAGGCGTGTCGTTGATCAGCGCGACGTTGTCACGCGGCTCGATCGGCGCGTACCAGCTGCAGGCGGCGATCGCGGCGGTGCACGACGAAGCCGGACGGGCGGAGGATACCGACTGGCCGCAGATTCTCGCGCTGTATGGCCTGCTCAAGCGGATGTCGGACAACCCGATGGTCACGCTCAATCACGCCATCGCGGCGGCGATGGTGGAGGGGCCGCGGGCCGGCCTGGCGCTGCTCGCCGCGCTCGACCGCGATCCGCGGATGGCGGGGCACTACCGGCTCGACGCGGTCCGCGCGCATCTTCACGAGATGGCGGGGGACCACGCGCTCGCCGCGGCTCACTATGGCGCTGCCGCCGACCGCACGACGAGTACGCCCGAGCGCAACTACCTCAGGACGCAGGCCGCGCGGCTGACGTTTCCGTCCACCGACAGAGCGCGTTGTCCAGGGGACTAGCGCTTCTTCGCACGCGCGAGCCGCTGCACGACCGGTGGACTCGTCAGCTCGCGCAGAGCGTCGCGGCCGACCCATCGCGCGCCTGGCTGCTCGGAGGCGGCGAGACGTTTCGCGACCTCCACGGCCTGCGCATTGAGGGCGACGTTGCGCCGGCCGATCAACCGCAGCGCCCAGCTGATCCCCTTCTTGACGAAGTTGCGGTCGTCCACGGCTTCGCGCTCGATCAGCGGCAGCGCCTTGATGAACGGCTCGTCGGGCGCCGCCTTGTCGTGGAGCGCGAGCGACGCCAGCAGCGCAAAGCCGGCGCGCTTCTCGAATTCGCCCGGACGGCGGGTCCAGGCCTTGACCTTGGCCCAGGCGTGCGGCGTGCGGTCGAAGAGGTGGAAGCAGAGGGTGTCGCAGATGCCCCAGTTGTCGAAGTCGCGGCACCAGGCATCCATCTGCGCCGCGGACAGCTCCTCGGGATCGCCGATGAAGGCGGACATCATGCGGGCCTCGTACCACCCGGTGTGCCAGAGCGCCGCGGCCAGGCCCTGGTTCCGGCCGATCCGTTTGGCCTCGCGCTGCATCACGCCCACGGGCACGCCAAACGCGCGGCCGTTGGGAAGGCCGTAGCGAGTCATGCCGTCGCGTGTGCTCTTCTGTCCCTGACTCTTCAACCAGCGCACGACCGTGTTCGCGCTGGGAGCGGCGGAAACCTTCCTGACACTGGCCATCGTCGTCCGATCAGAAACCGAGGAGCAGGCTGATGCGCGCCGGGCGCGGCGGCGTCGGATGAGAGTGTATGTCAGCGGCGGCGCCGGGCGGTTTGACCGGTGTGGCAGCCGGCGGCTGCAGGCGGTTTTACCTCAACTCCCAACTTCCAACTCCCAGGCAAACTCCCAACTCCCAACTCCCAACTCCCAATTCCCAAATTGGAGAACTGGCTTGGGAGTTGGGAATTGGAAGTTGGGAGTTGCGCGCTAGCGAGAGCTAGCGCGACGCCTGAGGCGCCGCGCAGTGCTTGTCGAACGCGTCGGTGAGGTTGCGCGCGATCGCCTCGGCGCTCTGGTTCTCGATCTGCCGCCGCTCCATCATGTAGAGCAGCTGGCCATCTCGAAGAAGGGCGATGGAGGGAGAAGACGCGGGATAGCCGGTGAAATAGCTGCGCGCGCGCTCGGTTGCTTCGATGTCGCCGCCGGCGAACACTGTCGCCGTCACGTCGGGCTTGTTGGCGTGCTGCAGCGCCAGCGCGATCCCTGGCCGCGCCTTTCCTGCGGCACACCCGCACATCGAATTCACCACGATCATCGTGGACGTGGACGGTCGGGACATCAAGGCGTCGACATCCGCCGGCGTGCGGAGCTCCTGCACACCGAGGCGGGTGAGCTCCTGGCGCATCGGGCCGATGAACGATTCCGGGTAAGGCATTTCGGAGAATCCTCTCTAACGTCGATTGATGGGACTAGCGTGCTCGATCGTATCAGAGCGCCAGGCCGGCCGCCGTCAGTCCCAGTACCAGACGAAGACGACGCCCCGGCCGCCCGTGTCGCCCTGAGTGACGCTGATGCTGATCAGCTTGTCGCGTCCGAGCTCCGAGGCGAACGCCGCCGCTTCGTCGCACAGCGATTCCCATGACTTGAACGAGCTCTTGAACAACTTGTGTCGGACCTGCATCGGTCTCACCTCGAGTGGTACGTGGACGTTCGTCGATGTCTAACGAGCGGCCGGCGCGGGCACGTCCGGCATCGACGCGATGCGGCCGCGGAGCACGTTGATCCAGCGCCAGGCGGCATTGCCGAGGATGATGACCACCGCCGTCATCATGATGACGGTGAGGGTGGTGTTGAGGTAGCCCTGGAAATGACGCGCGGCGTTGGGGCCGATCGCCATCGGCCAGAAGTTGTCGCGGATGCTGAGCGCACCGGCGGTCAGCGTGGTGACCGACACGAACGACAGCGGCAGCAGCGTCACCCACGCGTAGCGCACCTTGCCCATGTTGATGATGATCGTGGTGGCGACGGCGAGGGCGACGGCGGCCAGCAGCTGGTTGGCGATGCCGAACATCGGCCAGATCGTGCTGATGCTGCCCGTCCAGATGAAGTAGCCCCACGCGAAGACGACGATCAGCGTCGAGAGGACGGAACCTGGCAGCCACTCCTGCTTCCCCATCTGGGGATGGAACTGGCCGAGGAACTCCTGCACCAGGAATCTCGCCACCCGCGTGCCGGTGTCGATCGTGGTGAGGATGAACAGCGCCTCGAACATGATCGCGAAGTGATACCAGTAGTCCATCAGGCCGCGCATGCCGGGCAGCCCGGTGAAGATCTGCGCGATGCCGACCGCCAGCGAGACCGCGCCGCCGGTGCGGCCGGCGACCGACTCGCCGACCGCGGCTTCGAGCTCCGGCAGGTTGACGGTCGGGATGCCGAGCGTGGCGAACGTGTCGGGCGGCGTGTTGATGGCGAAGTAGTCGCCCGGGAACATCGCCGTCGCGGCGATCAGGGCCACGACGCCGACCAGCCCTTCGATCAGCATCGCGCCGTAGCCAATCGGCCGGATGTCCCGTTCGCGATCGATCATCTTCGGGGTCGTCCCCGACGCGATCAACGCGTGGAATCCCGAGATGGCGCCGCAGGCGATGGTGATGAAGGCGAAGGGGAAGAGCGGTCCGGGGATGATCGGTCCGCCTCCGGCGGCGAAGCTGCTCACCGCCGGCATCTGCAGCACGGGGTTCACGAACGCCACCGCCACCACCAGGAACGCGATGGTGCCGATCTTCATGAACGAGCTGAGATAGTCCCGCGGGCACAGCAGCAGCCAGACCGGGAGCACCGAGGCGATGAAGCCGTAAGCGCCCATCGCCACGATCAGCTGCTCGCGGGAGAGGTGGAACCAGTGACCGATGGACGACGCGGCGATCGGCTTGCCGAGGATCACCGCCAGCAGCAGCCCCACCACCCCGATCGCCGTGGCCTCGGCGATTCGCCCCTTGCGGAAGCGATACATGTAGAGGCCCATGAACAGCGCGAGCGGGATCGAGACGCCGATCGTGAAGGTCCCCCACGCGCTCTCCTGCAGGGCGTTGACGACGGCGAGTCCGAGGCCGGCGAGGGCGATGACGACGATGAAGAGGATGGCGATCGCGGCCGTGCCTCCGGCGACCGGGCCGATCTCCATCCGCGCGATCTCCGCGAGCGAACGCCCGCCGCGGCGCGTCGACGCCCACAGGATGATGAAGTCGTGAACCGCCCCGGCCAGGCAGACGCCGGTGACCAGCCAGATCAGGCCGGGGGCGTAGCCGAACTGCGCCGCCAGCACCGGGCCGATCAGCGGCCCCGCCCCGGTTATGGCGGCAAAATGATGCCCGAACAGCACCAGGCGATGGGTTGGATGATAATTCTGGCCATCATTGCGCACGTGCGCCGGCGTGGTCCGGCTGTCGTCCAGCGCCATGATCCGGGCGGCTATGAATGCGCTGTAATACCGGTAGGCGATCGCGAGTATGCAGAGAATGGGCAGGATGAGGTAGAGGGCCCGCATCGCGGCGCAGTGTATCAAAACCGTCGGGCATATCCATTGCAGTCGAGGCAGCCTATGGCTAGAGTTCGCGCAGCAATCGCGTGGTGTGTTCTTCTCCTGCTTCCGGCCACCGCCCTTGCGCAGGGTGGCTACTTTGGCCGCAATAAAGTTCAGGTACCGGACCTTCGACTTCCAGGTGCTGAAGACCGAGCACTTCGATATCTACTTCTATACCGAGGAAGAAGCGGGCGCACGGATGGCGGCGCGCATGGCCGAGCGGTGGTACTCGCGGTTGTCGAAACTGCTGAACCACGAGCTGCGCGGGCGCCAGCCGCTGATTCTGTACGCCAGCCCCTCGCACTTCTGGCAGACCACGGCGATCCAGGGGGAAATCGGGGAAGGCACGGGGGGCGTCACCGAAGCCTATAAGCGGCGCATCATCCTGCCGCTGGCCGGCCCGATCGAATCCACGGACCACGTGCTCGGGCACGAGCTCGTCCACGCTTTCCAGTACGACATCACCAACACCAACGTCAGCTCAGGCAACGCCGGCGCCCTGACGCTCCCGCTCTGGTTCATCGAGGGGATGGCGGAATACCTCTCCATTGGCCCGGTCGATCCGCATACCGCGATGTGGATGCGCGAGTCGGCCCGCAAGGAGAAGCTCCCCGCGATCAAGGACCTGGACAACCCCCGCTATTTCCCCTATCGCTACGGCCACGCCTTCTGGGCCTACGTGGCCGGCCGGTTCGGCGACGAGGTGGTGGGCGACATGCTGCGGACGGCGGCGGCATCGCGCGGCGGCTATGACACGGCGATCGAAGCCGTGCTGGCGGTCAAGGTCGATGAGCTGTCGAAGGAGTGGCACTCGGCCATTTTTGACGCGTACAAACCTACGGCTGAGATGACCAAGATGCCCGCCGAGGTCGCGCGTTCGGTCATCAAGAACCGCCGCCCGCGCGAGCTCAACGTCAGCCCCGAGCTCAGCCCCGACGGCAGCCGCGTCATGTTCTTCTCGGAGCGCGACCTGTTCTCGATCGAGCTCTATGTCGCCGACGCCAAGACCGGCGAGATCATTCGGAAGGTCACGGACACGGCCACCGATGCCCACACCGAGAGCCTGCAGTTCCTTGGCTCGGCCGGTTCATGGGATCCGGCCGGCAAACGATTCGTCGTCCCTGGCATCAACAAAGGACAATCGGTGCTCACAATTCTGGACGTGGACCGCGCCAAGACCGAGCGCGAAATCCGCGTGCCCGAGGTCGCCGAGATCCTGAATCCGGCGTGGTCGCCCGACGGCAAGCAGATCGCGTTTTCGGGCCTGGTCGGCGGCTTCAACGACCTGTTCCTCTACGATCTCGAGGCCAGCAAGCTCCGTCGTCTCACCACCGACTCCTTCGCTGAGCTCGATCCGGCGTGGTCCCCTGACGGCCAGCGGCTGGCGTTCAGCACCGATCGCTTCACGACCAAGCTGGACACGATCAGCACCGGGCATCTTCGTCTCGCGCTGATGGACGTGGCGTCCGGTGAGGTTCGTCCCGCCGGCGGCTTCGACGGCGCCAAGAACATCAGCCCGCAGTGGACGGCCGACGGCAAGGCGCTCTACTTCCTCTCCGACAACGGCGGCGTCACCAACGTGTATCGGACGGAATTCGGCGGCGCGACGACGCAGCTGACGAACCTGCTGACCGGCGCGAGCGGCATCACCGCGCTCAGCCCGGCGCTGTCGGCAGCTGGCGGCCGGATCGTGTTCAGCGCCTACGAGGATGACGGCTACGCGCTCTACGCGCTCGAGACGCCGGAGCAGCTCGCCGGGGTCGCGCCGCTGACGCTGCCGCAGAACGCGGCGGTCCTGCCGCCGCGGCGTGCGGGCGCCGGTCCCGTCTACACCGCGCTGCAGAACGAATCGCTCGGCCTCCCGCCCGCCGAGGAAGTGCCGGCCGAGGAATACAAGCCGAAGCTCGGGCTCGACTTCGCGGGGCAGCCCAGCATCGGCGTCGGCGTCAATCCCTTCGGCACCTACGCGACCGGCGGCGTGTCGTTCGTGTTCAGCGACATGCTGGGCAACCACACCGTCGCCGCGGGCGCGCAGGTCACGAGCCGCTTCGACGAGTTCGGCGGCATGCTGATGTACCTGAACCAGAAACACCGCTGGAACTGGGGGGCGGCGATCAACCAGACCCCGTACGTCGCGAGGGGCTTCGATGCGGGCGTCGACATCATCGGCGGCCAGCCGGTCTACGTCGAGAACGAATACCGCCTGCTCCAGATCGACCGGTCGGTGACGGGCATCCTGTCGTATCCGTTCAGCCGCGCGCATCGCGTCGAGTTCAACGGCGGCTTCCGGCAGATCGGCTTCAAGCAGGACGTGACGACGCGGCTGTACGACTACAACACGGGCAACCAGCTGACCGAGGACAAGACGGAGCTGTCGAGCGCGCCGATGCTGAACCTGGTTGAGACGTCTGCCGCGCTGGTGTGGGACACGTCGATCAGCGGCATCACCAGCCCGATCCGCGGCAGCCGGTATCGTCTCGAGTTCTCGCAGAGCGCGGGAGACCTGACGTACTCGGGTGCGCTCGCCGACCTCCGGCACTATTGGATGATCAAGAAGCCGTACACGCTGGCGGTGCGCGGCATGTATTTCGGCCGGTTCGGCCAGGATGCGGAAGACATCCGGCTGCCGGCGCTGTTCATCGGCTACCCGGGACTGGTCCGTGGCTACGACTCGGGCTCCTTCGAGCCCAGCGAGTGCGAAATCACCCTGACCTCGTCGTGCGTGGTGTTCGATCGGCTGATTGGCAGCCGGGCCGCTATCGCCAACGCGGAGCTGCGGTTCCCGCTGTGGAGCGCGTTCGGCGGCGACAACTTCTACGGTCCGCTGCCGATCGAGATGGCGCTGTTCGCCGACGCCGGCATGGCGTGGGGACAGGGCACCGTCCTGGGCATCGCCGACACCGTCGTGCTCGGCGAGGGAAAAAAGGAGCCGGTCTCGAGCGTCGGCGCCGCGATGCGCGTCAACCTGTTCGGCTTCTTAGTGGCCGAGATCGACTACGTGCGGCCGCTGCAGCGCCCGGGCCGTGGCTGGCTCTGGCAGTTCAGCATGCGACCGGGCTTCTAGACGTTACTGATCCTTGAGCGCCTCGAGCGGAGCGATGCTCGCGGCGCGGAATGCGGGTGGGGCGCTGGCGAGCGCGGTCGCCGCCAGCACCACCATCGCCGTCAGCACTGCCGTCAGCGGGTCGCGGGGCGACACGTTCACGAGCAGCCCACCGAGCAGCGGGGCGGTGAGCGCGCCCAGGGCGATGCCGAGCGCGAGCCCGGCGCCCGCGAGCGTCAACGTTCCGCCGATGACCACCTGCACGATGTGAGCGGACGGCGCGCCGATGGCGCGCCGGATCGCCATCTCGCGTGAGCGCTGCGCCACCACGTAAGAGATCAACCCATACACGCCGAGCGTGGCGAGGAACGCCCCGAGCAGGCCGAAGCCTGCAGTGACGACGGCGCCGATCCGCGCCGGGATGACCGCGCCAGCCACCGCCGACGTCATCGGCTTGATGTCGGGCGCGCTGCCGGGTACGACCGACTGGATCTCCCGGCGGAGGCGCGCGGCCGTGTCCCGGGGATCGGCGGTACGCACGTGCATCGTCACGGTGTGCGGGGCATACGCCTGGCGGAATGGCCGATACACCGTCGGCGAGATCGGCTCGCCGAGCGTCCAGTACTTGCTGTCCCGAACCACGCCGACGACCTCGACCAGGCCGTTGCCGATCCGGAGCCGCTCACCGACGGCGGCGCCGTTCCAGAACTGGCGTGCCAGCGTCTCGTTGACGACCGCCACGTCCGGCGCTCCGTCGCCGTCGGCCCACGTGAAGTCGCGGCCGGCGATCATGGGAATGCGCACCGCGTCGAACCATCCCGGACTCAAACGGCTCGAGACGATCCACGCACCCGGCACGTCAGCCGGCGTGTCCGCCTTGGCGACCCGGAACCGCTCGTTGCCGGTGAACGCCAGCGGAACGATCGTCGACCATCCCGCGCCTTCGACACCAGGAAACTCCCTGACTCGAGTCAGCAGGTCGACGAAGGCCGTTTCCGCACGCGCCTGCGCTCCAGGCGCATCGTCGGCCAGCTGCACATCCGCCAGCAGTACGCCGGCGGGCGTGAAGCCGGGATCGACGCTGTTGACGTGGAGCAGGCTGCGGACGAACAGGCCGCTCCAGAAGAGCAGCAGGGCGCTGACCGCGACCTGGGCGACGATCAGCGCGTGCCGGAGCCGTTGACGCACGACCACGCCGCCGCCCGCGATCTTGAGCGCATCGACCAGTTGCGCACGCGCCGCCCGCCTGGCTGGCGCCAGGCCGAACAACAGCGCGCAGCCGACGGAGATGACGAACGTGTAGAGCAGCACGAGCCGATCGAGCTGGAGATTCAGTTCGATCGGGACCGGCAGGCCGGCGACGGCCCTGGCCATGGCCGTGAGTGCTCCATTGGCGAGGAGAAGACCAGCGGCGCCGCCGGCGATCGCGAGCACCAGGCTTTCGGTCAGGAGCTGCCGCACCAGCCGGCCGCGGCCCGCGCCGAGCGCGAGCCGTACGGCAATTTCCTGCTTCCGGACCGCGGCACGGCCGAGCAGCAGGCCGGCCAGGTTCGCACAGCTGATGAGCAGCACGAACCCGGCGACGACCGTGAGGAACCCGATGAACATGAAGACCGGCAGCAGCGTCTTGCCGACACCGCGGTACAGCCCGATCCCCGAGGCGGAGGAGACCTCGATCGCCGAGAAGCGTTCGTTGATCTTCGGATGCTCGCCCTCGAGCTGCGTGCCGAGGACGCGCATGGCGCTCCCGGCCTCCACTTCCGACACGCCTGGCTTGAGCCGCGCGAAGACCTCGAACCGCGTGGCCGCGCGGTCCGCGGCGAGACCGCGATGCACTCCGTGTACGTCGAGCGGCATCCACAGGTCGCGCGTCAGCCCCGCAGGGGCGATACCGCGGAACGTGCGAGGCATGACGCCGACGATCTCGACCCGCCGCGTGTCGATCGTGATCTGCTGGCCGATCGCCGCCGTCGAGCCACCGAATCGCGCGCGCCAGAGCCGTTCGCTCAGCATGACGACGTCGGCGTGAGGATCGTCGGGGCGGAAGACGCGACCCGCCAGCGGCGCGGCACCGAGAGCGGTGAAATAGTTCGGCGAGACCAGGCCGGCGGCGAGCCGGACGGGCAGCGGGTCGGTCGCCATCGACACGTCTGCATTGCCCTGCGCGAAGACGTCGTCGAACACCTGGTTGCGCCGGGCCATGTCCTCGACGTTGGGCCACGACGTGGTGCTCTGGCCGGTGTAGACGCGGACGATCTCGTTCGGCGCCCGGACCGCCAGCGGCTGGAAGAACAGCGCGTTGATGATGCTGAACATCGCGGTGTTGCCGCCGATGGCCACCGCGAGCGTGAGCACCGCCGCGATCGAGAAACCCTTGTCCCGAACGGCCAGGCGCACGCCATATCCCAGGTCCTGCCGGAATTCGGCGGCCAGCCGGCTCAGCCCCCGGCGCCGCTCGACGGCGCCGCCGTGAGTCACGAGGGTGCGCTCGGAGGCCTTGAGGTCGCCGAACTCCCGCAGCGCCTGCGCGCGGGCGTCCTGCGGACTCGAGCCGTCGGCGATCAGGTCCTTCGTCCGCATCTCGAGGTGGAAGGCGACTTCGTCACGCACGTCGTGCTGGACGTCGCGGGTGTTGCGGCTGGGGAATCGAAAGAGCCGTCGAATGCCGTCAGGTCTCATCGCGTCCTCATGCAGGCTCGAGCACTTTCACCATCGCGGCGGCGTAGCGCTTCCAGGTGGAGACCTCGGCGCGCAGCCGGCTGCGGCCGTCCGCGGTGAGGTTGTAGTACTTCGCGCGGCGGTTGTTGTCGGACAGTCCCCATTCGGCCTCGATCAGGCCGCGGGCTTCGAGCCGGTGCAGCGCCTGGTAGAGCGCGGCGTCCTCGATCGCGAGCACCCCATCGGTTCGATCGCGAACCCAGCGGGACACGGCGTAGCCGTGGGTGGGGCCGGGCTGGAGGGCCCGCAGGACCAGCAAATCCACGGTCCCCTGCAGCAGGGTCAGCGCACTCGCACTCATGGCGTTTCTTACGGGTCTGCGCCGGCGAATGTTCCCCTAATGCTGTGAGGGGAGCGGGGGAGAGCAGGGCCTGACCGCTACTCGATCGCCGCCAGCTGCTTGAGGTGATGGATGTCGTGCCCGGCCATCTGTTCGGCGATCCACCAGACCGACAGCGTGCCGAACTCCGGATGCGTGAACCGCCGCTCGCGTTCGTCGGCCGACAGCTTCGTCCACATCGCCAGGTTGAACCGCCGGAGCGCGACGTAGGCGTCGAGCGCGGCGAGCGCATCGGCGCGACCGTCGGCCTTCATCCACTCGTCCTGGGCCACCGGCTGCGCCGTGTAGTCTTCCTGTGACAGCGCGAACCGCGCCCGCGCGGTGAGCGCGAGCTCGGTTTGCGCGAGGTGAATCAGGATCTGGCGGGTGCTCCACTTGCCCGGGGCGTAGCTGCGCTCGAAGCGGTCGGCCGGCCAGCACTCGACCAGCGTACGGATCCGGCCGGGAGTGTCCGCCAGGGCTTCCAGCGCGTCGCGGCCGCCAAGATCGGCAGCATAAGGGTTGGGAGGTAGTGCGGATGTCATCTCCCAGATCATGAATCCGGACCGGGAAACGGGATAGAAAAATTTGACGAGGGGCAGCGTCGGGGCGAACCAGCTGCCAGGACCATCCGGCCGACCTCGGGGTCAAGGGTAGACTTCACAAGGGTAGAGAATCTGGACATACACACACTCGACAGCGAATTCCTCCGCACGTCCCGCCGCGTGACCGTCCTCGGTCCGAGGTTCCGCGGCCGCAGCGACGTTCGCGGCCCCGCACCCGTCCTGTATCTCAATGACGGCCAGAACCTGTTCGAACCGCACCGCGCGTTTGCGGGCAACACCTGGCGGGTCGCGGAGACGGTCAACTGGCTGGTGCGCGACGGCGTCATTCCGCCGCTCGTGATCGTCGGGATCGATCACGCCGGCATCGATCGCGCCCGCGAGTACCTGCCGGTCGAGGACGAGCGCAATCCGTTCGCGCGGCGGCCGATGGGGCGGCGCTACGTCGAGTTCATCACGCGGGAAGTGGTCCCGTTCATCGAGCGGACCTATGACGTCTCGCGGCGAGTGTCGGGCCGCGCCTTCGGCGGGTCGTCCTACGGCGGCGTCGCGGCGCTCCTGACGGTGCTGGAGCACCCCGGCGTGTTCGGACGGCTGCTGATCGAAAGTCCTTCGCTGTACGTCGGCGGCCGGCTGCTGATTCGGAAGGCCCGGCGCGCGCCGCGGTGGCCGTCGCGTGTCTACCTTGGGGTCGGCACCGCCGAAACCGGCAAGGACGAGGTCAACCGCGAGACGGTGGACAACGTGCGGGCGCTGGAGTCGATCCTCAGGGACGCCGGCCTCGGCGCCCGCCGCCTGAAAGTGGTCGTCCAGGAAGGGGCCAGGCATTCGGAAGACGCCTGGGCGGCCCGGCTGCCCGACGCCCTCAGGTTCCTGTTCGGCGCCTGAGGAGCCGCTCACCGGGTCAGCAGGTGCTCCCTGAAGGACCGGAACGCGGCGCCGCGGTGACTGACGGCCGCCTTGGCGGGGCCGTCCACTTCGGCGAGCGTGCAGCCGAGCGGCGGGTAGAAAAAGATCGGGTCGTAGCCGAAGCCATGAGAGCCGCGCGGCGCGGGTGCGATCTCGCCGTTGACGATGCCCTCGGTTTCGAAGACGACGCCGTTCTCGTCCGCGAACGCGACGGCGGCCACGAAGCGGGCGGGACTGCCGCTGAGTCCGCGCTGCCGCAGCATCTCGTAGATTTTCGCGAACTTCACGCCGTAGTCGGAGCCGTGCCAGCGGGCCGAGTGCACGCCCGGCACGTTGTCGAGCGCCTCCACTTCCAGCCCCGAGTCGTCGGCCACGCTGGCCAGTCCCGTGGCCGCCTGATAGTAGAGGGCTTTCAGCCGCGCGTTCTCGGCGAAGGTCACCCCTGTCTCCTCCGGTTCCACGATGGCCGGAAAGTCGGCGAGCGTCAGGATCTCGACCGGGACACCCTCGAGAATCTGGGTGATCTCGCGCACCTTGTTCGGATTGGTGCTGGCAACCAGCAGCTTCACTTGATCGGGCCGGTGATGCTGCGCTGAATCTCGACCAGTTCGCGGATGCCGTTGTCGGCCAGCTCCATCAGCGAATCGAGCGCGGCGCGTTCGAACGGCGGACCTTCGGCCGTACCCTGCAGCTCGACGAAGCGTCCGTCGCCGGTCTTCACCACGTTCATGTCCACGTCGGCCCTCGAGTCTTCCTCGTAGGCGAGGTCGAGCATCGGCTCGCCGCCGACGACGCCCACGCTCGTGGCGGCGACGTGATCCTGTATCGGCATGGTGCGGATGGCGCCGCTATCGCGCAGCTTGCGCACCGCCAGCACCAGCGCGACGAACCCGCCGGTGATCGACGCGGTACCGAGTACCGCCGTCGGCCTGGATGACGTCGCAGTCGATCCAGATCGTGCGCTCGCCGAGCTCTGGCAGGCGCGTCACCGATCGGAGCGAGCGGCCGATCAGCCGCTGGATCTCCTGCGTGCGCCCTCCCACCTTGCCGGCCGTCGCTTCACGCTGCGTCCGGGTCGAGGTCGCGCGCGGCAGCATCCCGTATTCGGCCGTGACCCAGCCCTTGCCGGTGTTCCTGAGGAACGGCGGCACGCGATCCTCGACGCTCGCCGTGCAGATCACGCGCGTCCGCCCGACCTCGATCAGGACCGATCCTTCGGCGTGCATCAGGAATCCCGGGGTCAGCCGTGTCTCGCGCAGCTGTCCGGCCGCACGCCCATCCGTTCGCGTGGTCATCATCCGTCCTTTTCCGTCTTGACCCATTTGAGGTTCTTCTCGAGCGGGTGGCGGAGGTCGACGTGTCCGGCGAGGGTGTCGACCTCCTTGCCGTCCACGAGAATCTGCACCCGCGAGATCGCGGGCAGGTTGACCGTCACCGCGTCGACGATCGCGTAGATCGTGAACAGCTCGTCGAGCGCGCCACCGGTGTGCTTCGTCCGCGCCTCGAGGCTCAGATCGACGAAGGCGTCCTGCTTGCACCCGGCGCCGGCGGCATCGCACTCGCGCTGCGTCACGTAAATGCTCCGCAGCGCCGTCCCGTCCGGAATCGCCGTGGCGAGCGGCTCGGGCGCCGCGCCGAGCTGCGCTTCGACGATGCGCCGCGCCTGCTCGACGATGGGGTCGCCGAACGGCACCTCACGCTGCACCCCGACCAGCGACATGCCGTCTTCGGAGATGAAGTAGAGGGTGGCGGTGATCTTCCGCTCCGCCGTCGGAGCCGCGGTGGCCGGCCTCGCGGGGGAGTCGTCGACCACACGTTTGGCGCCGTACCAGCGCGGCAGGCCGGCGAACAGCAGCCATGCGGCGAGGGCCGCGACCACCGCGATCGCGGCGCCGGGAAGGGCGCGTCGAAGCATCACTCTCGTCCGGATCGCGTCGTCCCGTTGGACGCCGGGCTGCTCCGCGCGTCCCTGAACCGGACGATGCTGTCGACCAGCGCCTGAACGATCTGGGCCTGGAAGGCGTCCGACGAGAGCTGCCTTTCCTGCTCGGGATTCGAGATGAATCCCATCTCGACGAGCACCGCGGGCATGTTGGCGCCGACCAGGACGCGGAACGGCGCCTGCTGAATGGCGCGCGGGCTCATCGGGACGTGCTCGCGCAGCGCCACCTCGACGATCTGCGCGAGCGCGGCCGACACCTCGATGTGGCGCGCCTGCGCCATCTCCCAGAGGATCGCCTCGATGTCGCGGGTGCCGCCGCCGTAGACCGGCAGCGTCTCGCTCTCGCCCTGCGCCATGCGCTGCGCCTGATCGCCGTAATCCGCCAGGTTCAGGTAGAAGACTTCGGCGCCCGCGGCCGAGGCGCGTACGGACGCATTGGCGTGCAGGCTGATGAACAGGTCAGCCTTGTTGTTGTTGGCGACGGCGGCCCGTTCGTCGAGCGGCATCGTGCGGTCGGCATCGCGGGTCAGGATCACGCGGGAGCCGAGGCGCGCTTCGATCGCGGCCTTGAGCCTGCGCGCGACGTTCAGCGTGACGTCCTTTTCGAGCGTGCCCTGCGGTCCGCGCGCGCCGTGCTCGTCGCCGCCGTGACCGGCGTCGATCACGATGGTTCGTATGCCGGTCGACGGCGTCAGGTCGAGGACCGGCGGGGCGTCCGGGGTCGGTGGAGCGACAGGGGGCGCGGTCGGCGGTTCGTCGGTGGCGGCGTCGTTTCGGTTGTGGCCGCCGCGACGTCGATGACGAGACGAGCCGCGCCGCGGTCACCCGGCGTGTCCGCCGACTTGAACGACGCGAAGCGCGGACCCAGGTCGATCGTGATCCCGACGCCGGTGTCCGCGGCGCGGATCGCCTGCACGAGATCGGGCGACGGCGAGGCCGGCAACGCCGCGTCGAGCGCGTCCGCCTCGAACCGGATCGTCAGCCGCTGGCCCTCCTGGGCCACGGCATGCGGCGTCGCGGGGTTGATGTCGAAGGTGAGCCGCAGCTGCACGCCGACCTGTTCCGTCCGCGCCGTCACGCGCGGCACCCGCAGATCGCCGACGACGATCAGGCGGGAGGGCCGGCGAAGGTCCAGCCGTGTGCCGACGGCCGGACCAACGGCGCGCGGAACGAAGTCGATCGGCACGAACCAGGATCGGCCTTCACGAACCGGCGCCGCCGGAAGCGACACGACCCGTCCGCCCACCGACGCCAGCGGCTGGCCCGGTGTCAGCGCGATCGTCTGCGTCTTGGTGGAGATCGTCAGGCCGCCGGCCAGCGTGTCCTCGCGGGTCGTCAGGTCGAAGAGCTTCGCGAGGTCGTCGAGCGCGAACATCTCCTGACCGCCGACGATTCGTACCGCGAGCGGCCGCCGCGCCTCCCTCGTCATGACCGTGTACGGAGATGGCCCGGCAGGCTGGCCGGCAGGCGCCAGCGCGAGCACGAACGGCAGGACGAGCGCCGCCAGCGCGGCCGTCACGCAAAATCGAGTGCAACCCAAGTCTGTAATGATACCCGCCCGCCCGCGCGTTTCGATTGGAATGGCCGAGCCACTTCGTGGTGGTTGACGTTGCCGAGAGCAGTCGACGTGTTACTGCGTCGGCTCGGACTCGTACCAGTCCGCGTGGCGCGACCAGCCGTGGCATTTCAGGCAGGCGGTCTGGTCCCAGGTTTTCGCGCAGCCGGGGCAGATGCCTGCGGTGTCGAACGTGTTCCAGTGATGATGACAGCCGGGATCGCAGAACCAGCGGTCGTGCTTCTGCGGCTGCCACTGGCACAGCGGGCAGCGGATGCGCGTGTTGCTCGGCTCGAACAATCGGGTGTCCGTCGTCGGCGAGCGGCGGTTCAGCAGGAACGTCAGGCCGAAGACCGGCAGCAGCGAGGGAACCATGTCTAATTCTAGCGCCGGGCTGCTTATTTTTTGTCGCGATTGGGCCAGGGCGGCTGCGAGAAGAGGCCGCCGTCCACCCAGAGCGTCTGGGCGGTGATGTACGACGCGGCAGGGCTGGCGAGGAAGACCACGGCGCTCGCGACGTCCTCTGGCGTGCCGACCCGGCGGAGCGGAGTGATCGCCCCCCACGTGCCGGCGTAGTCGTCGAGCTCGAGCCGGGTGCGCTCGACTTCGACCGCGCCCGGCGCAACGCAGTTCACGCGGATGCGATGCGGCGCGAGCTCCACGGCCGCGACCTTCGTCAGCATCTCGATCCCGCCGCGGCTCGAGGTGTAGGCGACCAGGCCGGGGAACGGGACCTTGTTGGACCCGGAGCCGATATTGACGATGGCGCCGCCGCCGTGCGCGACCATGAAGCGGGCGGCTGCCTGCGTGCAGAGAAAGCAGCCCTTCAGGTTGGTCCGGATGACGTGGTCCCATTCGTCCTCGGTGACGTCGAGGAACGGCGTCCACGTCTGCGTGCCGGCGTTGTTGACGAGCACGTCGAGCCGGCCGAACTTCGTGGTGACGGCATCGACCATGGCGCGAACCTCGCTGCCGATGCCGACGTCGGCGGCCACCGCGATCGCGTCGACGCCGAGCGCACGCACGTCCGCGACGGTCTGCTCGGCGCGCTCGGGTTCGACGTAGTAGTTGACCGCCACGTGGCAGCCGGCCTTCGCGAGGTCGAGGGCGATCGAACGGCCGATGCCGCGCCCGCCGCCGGTGACCAGCGCGACCTTGCCGGCGAGGATGCCTGTCGGGGCCGTCATTTCGTCAGCCACCCGCCGTCGATCATCAGCGCGCTGCCGGTGACGAACGACGCTTCATCGCTGACCAGGTACAGCACCGCCGCCGCGACTTCTTCCGGCCGGCCCATGCGTCCCACCGCCTGGGTGCTGCTCATCTCGCGATAGGCGGCTTCGGGATCGGGATATTCCTTCAGGCGCGCCGCGACGAACGGCGTTTCGACGCGGCCGGGGCAGACGCAGTTCACGCGCAGGCCTTCGGTCGCATGATCGATCGCCAGGCAGCGGGTCATCTCGATGATCGCGCCCTTGGTGGTGGCGTAGGCCAGCCGGTCGCGAATCGGCACGAGGCCGGCGACCGAGGCCGTGTTGGCGATGATCCCGGCGCGGCGCGCGAGCATCTGGCCGACGAAGGCCTTGGTGACGTTGAACACGCCGCGCACGTTCACGCGATACAGCCGGTCGAGGTCTTCACCGGTGGTGGTCACGATCGTGCCGACATGGCCGATCCCGGCGTTGTTGACCAGGATGTCCAGCGCCCCATGCTTCGCGGCAATCGTCTCCGCGACGCGCGCGCAGTCGTCTTCCAGGGTCACATCGAGCGCCAGAAACTCCGCCTGCCCCTTGGCCGCGCGGATCGCGCCCGTCACGCGCTCGCCATTGACCGGGTCGCGGTCGGTCACGTAGACCAGCGCGCCCGCCGCCGCCAGCGTGTGCGCGATGGCCTCGCCAATTCCCGATGCCGCGCCGGTCACCAGCGCGGTCTTGCCGTCGAGTCTGAACATGGGGCGGCATTGTACTGGGTGCTTGGTGCTTGGTGCTCGGTGCTGCGGTGCTGGCGCGTGCTGCGGTGCTCGGCGTGCGTGGCTTCCGGCTTCAGCCGGAAGATGCTCGCTGGCGCAGCCGCGGCTTACTCGAGATGGTGCTTGGCGAACAGGCGTCCCGACCCCGACTTGAGAAAGCGCCCAAAGCGTGCGGCGAGCTGTTCGCTGGCGAACCAGAAGGCGGCGTGCAGGCGCCACGGCCCATGCTTCGCGGTGTGCGGGCGCTCGCCGCCGTTGTGCGCCGCCAGCCGGCTCTTCACATCGTCCGTCAGGCCGACGTGCAGCCGCTGCGGGTCGTTGAGGCTTTGCAGGATGTAGACGAAGCGGCGCTCGGGCTTCAGCACGGAGTGGGTGAGTGCAAGTCGACGTCCGTGACGGGATGCGGCTGTTTTGCCCGCGATCTCGGGAACCGAGGCGTGTGGGATCGAAGAAGGTGAGAAGAATCAGCGAGAGGGGAGTGGCAGTTCCTGCGGACGAAGTAGAGGGCCCTTCGACTCGCTTCGCTCGCTCAGGGCACCATTCGACTCGGCCTGGCGGGCCCTGAACGGCAGCCCGACTCGCTTCGCGAGCGCGGCCTGCCATGAGCGAGGCCCGTAGGGCCGAGTCGAATGGTGGAGGCGCGGGGATTCGCACCCCGGTCCGAAAATACATCCTCGCAGGAATCTACGATGCGTATCCGCTTCTGATGTGTCGCTCCCGACGTGAAGAAGCGGCGAAGAACCGCCGGGAGCCAACCCCAGAAAATCTTATTGCTGACGTCTGAGACACCCGCCAGCAACCAGCCTGCTTAAATGACATCCACTCCCGGCCCACAGGCTGACCGGGGTAGACGCTCACAGGTTCTTAGGCTGCGAGTGCGAGCTGCGTGTCCGCAGTTATGGTTGTTTCCATCTTTTTGCGAGGTTGATGGTCCTCGGCACGCATCCTGCGAAACCGTACCTCCGTCGAATCTAGGTCGCCCCCGTGTGTAACGCACCCTCATTGTACGGCTCCACGGGGATCCCGTCAAATCGCTGTTGTGGTTGAAGTTGCGCGGATTTCACCGCTTGACTTGGCCGATCTGTGGCTCGGATAATGCCCAGAATGGCCGAAGATTCGCTTCGCTCCACGATTGACGCCATCAGCAGGCGCCTCCACGACGAGCTCGATTCCCAGCTCACGCAGCTGAGCTCCCGCCATCAGGACGAGCTCGAGGCGAGCCGTCGCGCAGCCGAGGCGGAAGCCGAGCAGCGGTGGTCGGCCAAGGTCGACGAGGTGCGGGCCGAATGGACCGCGCGGCTTGAATCCGAAGTGGCGTCGGCGCGCGGCGAGGCGGAACGACGGATGGTCGCAGAGGCCATGCGTCTCCGTGGCGAGGCCGAACAGGCGGCGGCCGAAACGGCGACGCGCGCGCGACAGGAGCTCGAAGAGTCGCTCAATCAGGAACGCTCGCGCGCGGCCACCGAACTGGAGCGCGCGTGCGGCCTGCTCTGGAGCGAGCGCGACACGGTGCGCCAGGAGCTCGAGGACGCGAAGCGACGGATCGAAGAGGCTGAGCGCCAAGTGGAACCCGTGCGCCAGGAGCTCGAGGACGCCAAGCGCCGGGTCGCAGACGCTGATCGCCGAGTGGAAGCCGCGCGCCAGGAGCGGGCGGCGCTCGAGAACGACCTCCGGCAGCAGCTCGCCGAACTGGATGCCGATGCGACCCGGCAGCGTGAGGCGTGGGAAGACGTCGTGCGGCGCAAGATTACGGCCGTGCAGGAGGAAGTCACTCGCGCGGACGCGGCGCGCGACCAGGCCGAGTCCGCGCTCGCTCGCGAGCGTCGCGAACGCGAAGACGAAGCGCAGCGAGCCGAGGCGGCGGCGGAAGCGCGGGTGGCCGAGCGCCAGGTGCAGCTCGCCGTGGTTGAGCGGATCCTGACCGCGATTCGATCCTTGGATGGCGCCCGATCGCTGACGCAGGTGCTGTCGGCGCTCCTGACCTCAGCAGCGGCCGAGGCGCCGCGCGTGGCGTTGTTCGTGATGAGTGGCGCCGAGTTGAAGGGATGGAAGGCGGAGGGGTTCGGTGCGGACGCCGCGTCGCTGCAGGTAAACGGCGGCGAGGACGGCCTGGTCGCCGAGGCGCTGCGCCGGGGCGAGCCAGCGGTCACGGCGGACGGAGGTCCTGCCGCGCCCGGATTTGCACAGCTTCCGCCGGACCGCGCGGCGATCGCCGTGCCGTTGCTGGTGGGCGCGCAGCCGGTTGCCGTCCTGTACGCGGACGATGCCGGGGACGCGCCGCAGCAGGCGCCGGCCTCCTGGCCCGAAGCCATTCAGATTCTCTGCCGGCACGCGTCCGTGAATCTCGCGCACCTCACCGCCGCGCGTGCGGCGGACACCATGCGCCGGTCGCTGGTGCCTCCAAAGCCCGCGCCGAACTCGCCGACCGCGGAGACTCGGTTCGCGGCCGCGCCGGCGGCGGAAGACAGCAACAGCGCGCGTCGGTACGCGCGGCTGCTGGTGTCGGAGATCAAGCTGTACAACGAACCGGCGGTGCGTCTGGGACGCGAGAAGCGCGACCTCCTCACGCGCCTCAAGCCGGAGATCGAGCGGGCCCGGCGCCTCTACGAGCAACGCATCTCCACGGACATCGATTCTCGCGGCGCCCTTTTCCAGCAGGAACTGGTCCAGACGCTCGCCGACGGAGATCCCGCCCTCCTCGGCGGTTCCGCGTGATCGGCCGGTCACTCCGAGTCCTCGTGCTGGCGTGGGCGACGGCGACGACCACCCTCGTCGCGCAGACCCCGCTCGGTCCCACGACGCACCCGGCGCTGCCGCGCAACGAGAGCGATCTCTGGCTCGTGCCGTCGGCCGGCGATCGAAGCGCGCGCGCGACCGCCGCGAATCAGGGTCTCGCCGCCGCGGTGCGGCTGTATCAGTCGGAGGACTACGCGAAGGCGCTGGCCGCGCTGAACCGCGTCGATCGATCCGCGGCGATCGCCGACTACGTCGACTACTACAAGGGGCTCGCGCGGCTGCGCCTGAACCAGCTCGACGAAGCGAAGAAGACGTTCGAGTCGCTGCTGTCGCGGAAGCCGCAGGGCGCGATCGTGACGTCGGCGATGCTGGCGCACGCGCAGGTCGCGGAAGCGGCGGGCGACGATCGCGCGGCAATGGAGATCTATCAGCGGCTCGCGTCGGAGAAGCACACCGTCACCGAAGACGTGCTGTCGCGCCTCGGCCGAGCCGCCCTTGCGGTCGGCGACCGCAAAGCCGCGGCGGACGCGTACCTCCGCGTCTACTACGAGTTCGCACTCACCGACGCCGCAACCGCCGCCGGGTCGCACCTCGCCGATCTCAAGGATGTCGTCGTCCGCACCGGATACGCGGCCGATCTGGGCCGGGCGCAGATGTTCTTCGGTGCGCGCCGGTACGCGGAAGCACGCGCCGCGTTTCAGGAAGTCCAGAAGCTGGCCTCGGGTGACGATCGCGAGCTGGCGGACCTGCGCGTCGCCGAATCCGACTTCCACCTGCGCCGCTACGAAGCCGCTCGCGACGCGCTCCGGCCGCACCTCGACACCGCGTCGCGGAAGGCGGAGGCGCGCTACTTCCACCTGTCGGCGATCCGCGAGCTCGGCCAGCACGAGGAGTACGTCGCCGGCACGCGCGCCCTGATCGCCGACTTCCCGAAGGACTTCTGGGCGGAAGAGGCGCTCAACAATCTCGGGACGCACTACATCCTGACCAACCAGGACGAGGCCGCTGCCGCCACCTTCGCCGAGTTGTACGAGCGGTTCCCGACCGGCACGCGGGCGGAGCGCGCGGCGTGGAAGTCCGGATGGTGGAGCTATCGCAAGGGCGAGTACGCGAAGACCGTCAAGACCTTCGAGAGCGCCGCCGCGGCATTCCCGCGCTCCGACTTCCGCCCGTCGTTCCTTTACTGGTCCGCCCGGTCGCACGCGCAGCTCGGCGCGCGTGATCAGGCCGCCGCGCGATTCCGCCTGGTGTTCGACGACTACGGCAACTGGTACTACGGCCGGCTCGCGCGCAAGCACGTGCCCCCAAAGTCGAACGCTGCCGCCGCCGATCGGCCGATCGCGGCCTCGAATCCGTCTGCCGCCGCGTCATCGTCGCGCCCGCCGACGGAGGATCGGATCCGTCTCCTCCTGGCGAACGGGCTCTACGACGATGCGCTGGCGGAGCTGCGGTATGCGCAGCGGACATGGGGCACCAGCCCGGCGATCGAAGCGACCATCGCCTGGGCCTACCATCAGAAGGGGGAGCTGCGCCGGGCGATTACGCTGATGCGTCGCGCCTATCCGCAGTCGCTGACGTCCGGCGGCCACGAGCTGCCCGTCGAGATTCGCCAGGTGCTGTTCCCGCTCGTCTACTGGGATTTGATCCGGAAGCATGCGCAGGTCTACGAGCTCGACCCCTACGTGATCGCCGCCCTGATCGGCCAGGAGTCGACGTTCGATCCCGACGTCAAGTCCGTGGCGAACGCGTGGGGCTTGATGCAGATCGTGCCCGCCACCGGCCGCCGCCTGGCGACGGGACTGCGCCTTCGCCGCTTCACGACGCGGAGCCTGACGAATCCGGAGACGAACGTCAGGCTCGGCACGCTGTATTTCGCGCGGCTGGTGCGGCAGTTCGGCGGCACCTACTACGCGCTCGCCAGCTACAACGCCGGCGAGAACCGCGTCGTCCGATGGAAGGCCGAGCGGCCCGACATGGACGAGGACGAGTTCATCGACGACATCCCGTATCCGGAAACCCAGAACTACGTGAAGCGCATCCTCGGCACCGCCGAAGACTACCGCATGCTCTACGGCCGCGACGGCGGCCGGCCGCAGGCTCCTGTGGCTTCGCCGCGATAGGGATCAGTTGTGTCGCTCACTTCGCGAGACTCGTGGCTTCCGCCTCAGGCGGAAGTAAACGGCGAGCTTCCGCCTGAAGGCGGAAGCTACACGGCACATGCGCTCACTGCGCTGAGGCTGGCAACGGATGCCTGGCAACTGATTCACGGAAACGACACGATTTCGTACAGCGTCATCAGCTCGTCGGCGGCAAGCTCGCGCAGGTGGGGAGCGTAGGGGCGGAGCCGTTCACGGATCTCCGTCTCGCGCGGTCCGAACATGTTCCAGTTCACGGTGATGTAGCGGACGCGATACTTGCGCAGCACGTTGAACACGTCGTGTGACGGGAACGAGTCGAGCACGGGGGCGGCCTGCCGGAAGTCGGTGGGGATGTGATCGCTGTAGCCGTTCACCAGCGGCTGCCAGTGGAAGGTCGAGAAGAGCATGTACTGCGTGTGCAGCGGGAACGCGATCCGCTCGCCGTAGAACGGGAACTCCGCGACCGGGCCCTTCGGCAGCTGCGCCAGCATCCGGTACGCGGACGGCACGACCGGCGCACGATTCCACGCGAACGGGATCATGTTCAGCTCGACGGCGGCGAGCGCGGCAACGCCGACGCCGGCGACGGTGCGAAACCGCGACGGCACGCGCGCCAGCGCCAGGGCCGCGAGCAGGCCGAGCATCAGCGGGATGAATACGCCGAACCGCGCGGGCGCACGCAGGAACGACATCAAGGGCAGGGTGTGGAACAGCAGGCTGTAGAAGCCGCCTGCCGGACCGAGCGTCGCCCAGAAGATGAGAGCCCCGAGCGATCCATACAGCAGCGCCGTCTCGCGGAACGAGGGCGGAACCGGGCTGGCGGTCTGGACCGCTGGCGGCCTGGCGATGGAGAGCACGAATCCGGCTGCACCGAGGATCAACGCGAGCCCGCCGGGAAACAGCACTTCGTTCCAGCGGCCGAACCGCGTGCTCAGCTCGAGCAACCAGCGGTGCGCGTGTGCCGACGAGGCCATGTAGGTCGCGAGGTTGGCGGAGTAGCGCCGGCTCTCGTCGAGCGTGCGGTGGAAGCCGCCTTCCTGGATCTCGAGAAACGGGATGAAGAACGGGACGACGCAGATGACCGAGACGATCGCCCCGACCGCTATCGACGTCCAGTAGGCACGGGTCCACAAGCGGCGGCTGGCGCTGAGAAAGATCGCGGCGTAGCCGATCATCAGGCCGGCCAGGATGCCGTAATACGCGCAGGCCAGGGCCTGCAGCGCGAGCGCGAGGCCCAGCTCCACGCCGCGCCGCGTCGACGGGGCGTCGGCAAGGCGGTGCAGCATCAGGAACGCCAGCGGGATGCCGCCGCCCATCAGCAGCTGGATGTGCGACGTGTGTGCGAAAAAGTACGGGCAGAAGCCGTAGACCACTCCCGCAAACAGCGCCGCTCCGCCGCTGCCAGTCAGGCGGCGCGCCAGCAGCCAGGCGGCGAGCGCGGACGTCGAGAATCCGAAGATCAGCGCCGAGTTGTGCGTCGCGTAGGGGTTGTGCGTCAGCAGCCATGCCGGGACGCCGACTATGCCGGCGACGATGTTGCTCTCGGAGAAGGCGAGCGCCCAGCGATGCGGATAGAAGATGTTGGCGTCGAAGAGGCTGATTGGATCCGAGACCAGCGTGCGCGCGACCCAGGTGACGGTCCAGATCGAGTAGGGCCCGTCGCCTGGCAGCGTGCGGCCGAGGCGACCGAACCCGGAGGCGAGCGGCCACGTCATGACGACCGTAAGGATCGTCGCGGCACCGCACGCGAGCGCCCCACGCACGAGGCGCCGCGCCATGGTGTCGCGTGGTTCCTCCATGTAGAATGCCGTCCATTCTAAGTCACCGCGTCCACGCCGCGGCAATCACACCCCACACCCGAATGTTTCGTTTTCTCCCAGTAGCCGCCGCTCTATCGGCTGGTCTCGCCGCGTGGCTCTCGCAAGGCACGATCGGGTTCACGGCGGCCGATGGTCCGCGGCTCGGCGTGCTGTCGTCGTCGGCCGGCGCGCTCGTCATCCCGGCGATGGCAGCCGCAGCCGTGCTGGCGCTCGCACGCGCCGGCGCCTCGCTGGTCCCACTCGCGCTGCTGACGTTCGTCGCGCTGCCCTGGCTGCCGTTCCGCGTGCCGTCAGCGTTCCTGCTCTGGGTCTGGCCGCTGACGCTCGTCGTCTGGGCCGGTGTCCTGCTGCTGATGGTCGCGTCGCTGCCGGCGTGGCGCCGCGTGGCGCCGTCGCTCGCGACCGCGGCCCGGCCGCGGGTGGCGGCCGCCGTCCTCGCGTGTGCGGTCTTCGGGCTGTCCGCATGGCGCGTGGCCCCGCTGATCCCGGCCGGCGACGAGCCGCACTACCTGGTGATCACGCAGAGCCTGCTGCTCGACGGCGATCTCACGATCGAAGACGTGCATCGACGCGCGGACTACCGCGCCTACTACGATGCCGAGTTGCAGCCGCACGTCCAGCGTCTCGGCCGCGACGGCCGGATCTATTCGATTCACGCACCAGGTCTGCCGGCGATCATCGCCCCGGCGTTCGCGATCGGTGGATACCCCGCCGCCGTGTTCTTCCTGATCCTGCTGGCGTCGGCCGGCTCCGCGCTTGCCTGGCACCTCGGCTGGCTGTGGACGGGTCGCACCGATGCGGCGTGGTTCGGCTGGGCCGCGGTCACGCTGCCGGTCACGACCATCTTTCAGAGCTTCACGATCTACCCGGACGGTCTCGGCGGCGTGGTCGTGCTCACCGGGCTCTGGGCGTTGCTGCGTGCGGCGCTCGAATCGCGCAACGGATCCGAATCGGCGAAGCCATGGCTGGTGCACGGGGCGGCGCTCGCGCTGCTGCCGTGGCTGCACTCGCGCTTCGCCGTGCTGGCCGCGGGCCTCGGCGCCCTCGTGCTGCTCCGGCTCTCGACGACGAAGAATCCGGCGGCGAAGGCGGTCGCGTTCCTGTCGATTCCGGCAGCGAGCGCGATCGTGTGGGTCGGCTACTTCATCGCACTCTACGGGTCGGCCGATCCGTCCTCGCCGTATGCGCCGGGGACCGGGTCGTTTCAATGGGTACCCGGCGGCCTGGCCGGATTGCTGTTCGATCAGCGCTTTGGCGTCCTCACGTACGCGCCCGTCCTCGGGCTGGCGCTGATCGGGATCGGCGCGATGCTGGTCAAACCGGGGTCGCGGCGGCTGGGGCTCGAGCTGGTATTCGTCATCGCGCCCTACCTGCTGACCGTGACCCACTTCGCGATGTGGTGGGGCGGCTGGAGCGCGCCGGCCCGCTTCTTCGCACCGATCCTCTTCCTGCTGGCAGTGCCGGCGGCGAGCTTCTGGGTGACGTTCGAGGGCCGCGTCAGCCGCACCGTGGCCTCCACGGCGCTCGCCCTCACCGCCATCGCCTCGCTGTTCGTCGTCGGCGTGGACCGCGGGCGGCTCGCGTTCAACACGAGAGAGGCCCCGGCGCTCTGGCTCGAATGGTTTGGCAGGGTCGCCGATCTCACGGCGGCGACGCCGCTGTGGGCGAGGGGGGCAGACGGGCCGCTGTTTCGGGCGATTGCGGTGTGGCTGCTCCTCGCCGTTGCCGTGTGGGCACTGCTGCGATTCCTGGATCGGTCGGGCAAAGTGGGCGACCGCATCGCGTTCCACACCGTCACGGCCGCGGCGATTGCGATCGCCGCGATGGTGGCCTCGACGGTCGTGTGGGCGTTCGAAGGCTCGAGTGGCCGGTCGGTCGTGAGGTCACAGTTGCGGCGTGCTCGACGCCGTCGCCGCAGGATCGCGCGCGCTGGCGCTCCAGCTGGATCCGTTCGCGACGGTCCCCGCCGACCGCGTCGCGGGCCGGCTGCGCATCGAACAGGTCCGGCGGCCTGGCCGTCGCCCGGGCGGCGAGGCCATGCCCCTGTTTGCGCTGCCTTCGCTGCCCGCGGGCCGGTACCGCATCCACGTGGAAGCCGACGATCCACGCGGCTGGCTGATGATGGGGATCGTCCGTGAATCGCGGGATCCATTCGCCCTTCGAACGGTGCAGCTGCCCGCGCCGCCGGTCGATTTCGACTTTCCCCTGCCGATACGGACGCTGGTGATCCGCGGCGACGAGGACGCGTGGCGCGCGGTGCGCGGCATCGTGGTCGAGCCGCTCGAGATCCGCCCCGGACCGGAGCGCCTGACGGATGACACTGCCATTCGGGCGGTGCGTTACCGCGACGCGACCGCGTACTTCCTCGATGACCGCGCGTATCCCGAGCCGGAGGCGTTCTGGGTGAGAGGAGCGCGCGAGTCGCGCGTGGCCCTGCAGTCGGACGCCCCACGGCCGGCCATCACGCTCCGCATCCGGAACGCGCCGGTCGCCAACCGCGTCGTGCTGGCGTCCGGCGGCTGGCGCGAAGAGTTCGTGATGGCGCCCGGCGAAGAGAAGCTGGTCGCCGTGCCGGTCGCCGCATCGCGCGGCAGCGCGCTCGTGCGGATCGAGACCGAGGGAGGGTTCCGGCCGGCAGAGCAGGACCCCGCCAGCCGCGATCAGCGATTCCTGGGCGTGTGGATCAGGATCGAGCCCTGACCCGCGTCAGAACCTGAAGACCCCGCCGATATACAGCCCCTTCATCTTGAAGTCGCCCTCGTCCGCGTCCACGCGGTAGAAGACGGTCAGCGAGCGGTAGCCCCCCTGCACGCCGACGTGGTCGTTGAAGTTGACCGTGCCGTAGATGTCGAAGTCGTAGTACCTGCCGCGGTAATCCTCGTCGATGCTCTCGGGCAGCCTGAAGCCGGTGAACTCGCCGGTGATCGAGACGTTGGGAACCACGTAGACGCGCCCGATCATGCCGAGCGCCGGAATCGGCGCCTTGGCGCTGACGAACTCGCGGCCGATCAGCACGTTCTCGAGCGCTGCCTCGACGTCCGTGTACTTCGCCTCGAGGATGACCCCCAGGAAGCCCCGGTCGCGATAGATGAAGTCCCACTCGTAGCTGAACCGCATCTGCCGCCACTTCAGTTCCGCGAGGACCGGCAGCGCGATGTCGAAGCGCTGGCCGTTGAAGATGATCGTCCGTTGCAGCGTGGCTTCCTGGCTGTACGAGATCGGGGTGTACTCGAAGCGGAACTTGTGCTTGCGGCCGGGGCGCAGCACCACCTTCAACTGGCGGAAGGTCTCGTTCTCGATGCCGAAGTCCTCGACGAAGTCGATGCGGCTGCCGATGATCCCCAGTGATTCGCTGGTGATCGCCAGCGTCGGGCTTGGCGACCAGAGATAACCACCGACTTCGACGTGATACGTCTCGCCAGTCGCGGGGTCGAGGCCCCCTGATTGAGCCGACGCTGGAACGGCCGCCAGCAGACACACGAGGCACACTACGGCTGTCGCACGGTCTCGATAACGCATGGAATCTCTCGCCCCGGAATGATTGACGGGCGCGCCCCGTCGGCGCGCAGGCTGCTGGGATGGCCTGATCCAAGCGTATACTCGCGAGCGGCCGCCAGTCCAGCCACTCACGAAGCTCGACAACCGGCCGCCACCTCCGGCGCCGCCCGCCCACGCTCGTATACTCAAGAGAGATGCTCGCCTCGGTTCACCGGCTCCTGCCTTTCATCAATCGCTACCGCCGCCAGTTCGTGACCGGCCTCGTCTGCGTCGTCGTGACGACGTCGATCCAGCTCCTGTCCCCGTGGGTGCTGAAGTTCGCGATCGACGATCTCTCTATCGGCGTGACCCGCCGGAAGCTTGCGTTCTATGCGCTGGCGCTGCTCGGCCTGGCCTGCGTCGGCGCGATATTCCGGTACTTGATGCGCCAGATTCTGATCGGCGCGTCGCGCGACATCGAGTTCGACGTCCGCAACGCCTTCTTTGCCAGGCTGCAGCAGATGCCGCTCGGGTACTACCAGGTCCGCCGGACCGGCGACCTGATGTCGCGCGCGACCAACGATCTCAACGCGGTCCGCATGATGATCGGTCCCGCGGTGATGTACTCCGCCAACACCGTCCTGGTCTTCGTCGTCGCGATCCTGTTGATGCTGTCGATCGATGCGGAACTGACGCTGATGGCGCTGCTGCCGCTGCCGCTGGTGTCGGTCACGGTCTGGTACTTCGGCAGGGCGATCCACCGGCGGTTCGAAGCCATCCAGGAACAGCTGTCGGACGTCAGCGCGGTCGTGCAGGAAGCGCTCGCCGGGGTGCGGGTGGTCCGCGCCTACCGCCAGGAAGCCCACGAGATCGAGCGCTTCCGCGCCGCCAACCTCGAGTACGTGCGGCGCAACCGCGTCCTGATCCGGCTGCAGGGGATGTTCTATCCGAGCATGACGTTCTTCCTCGGGATCGGATCGCTCCTGGTGCTCTGGCTGGGCAGCCGCGACGTCATCCGCCAGGACATCACGCTCGGCGAGTTCGTCGCGTTCAACGCCTACCTGGTCATGCTCAGCTGGCCGATGATTGCGTTCGGATGGGTCACCAACATCCTGCAGCGCGGGCTGGCGTCGTGGAAGCGCATGCTCGAAATCATCGACGCCGTCCCGGCGATCAGCGACGCAGCACGTGACCGACCGCGGCCGTACCGTCCCGCTGACCGGGGCCATCGAGATCCGGGACCTCGTCTTCACCTACCCGGGGACCGAGCGGCCGGTGCTCGATCGTGTCTCGCTGACGATCGCCCCTGGCCAGACGGTCGCGCTGGTGGGCGCCACGGGATCCGGCAAGTCGACGCTGATCAACCTGCTGCCGCGGCTGCACGAGCCGCCGCCAGGGACGATCTTCCTCGACGGCGTCGACGTCCGCGAGATTCCGCTGCAGCGGGTGAGGGAGGCCATCGGGTTCGTGCCGCAGGAGCCGTTCCTGTTTTCGAATTCGATCGCCGAGAACGTATCGCTTGGCGCCGGGCCCGGCGACCCGGGACGGCTGCGCGACGCCGCCGCGATCGCGCGGCTCGACAAGGACGCCGAGTCCTTCCCCAGGGGCTACGACACCGTGGTCGGGGAGCGCGGCATCACCCTGTCCGGCGGACAGAAGCAGCGCACCGCGATCGCCCGGGCCGTGATGCTCAACCCCCGGATCCTGATCCTGGACGACGCGCTGTCGGCCGTTGATACCTACACGGAGGAAGAGATCCTGACCCGCCTGCGGGTGTTCATGCGGCAGCGGACGTCGATCATCGTCTCGCACCGCGTCTCCACGGTCCGCCATGCCGACGTGATCGTCGTGCTGCACGAGGGACGAATCGCCGAGCGGGGCCACCACGACGAGCTGGTGAGGCAGGGCGGGCTCTACGCCGAGCTCCATCAGAAACAGCTGCTGCAGGAGGAGCTCGCGGCGAGCTGATCCCGTGTCCATCCACGACGAAGAGGTACTCGGAAAGGCCTACGACAGCGTCCTGATGCGGCGGCTGCTGGGCTACCTGCGCCCGTACAAGGCGCAGGTCGGGATCGCGCTGGCCGCCATCATCAGCGCGTCGACGCTGCAGCTGGCGCAGCCGTACCTGATGAAGCTCGCGATCGACCGGCATATCGCGACCGGCGACCTCGCGGGGCTGGATCGGATCGCGGTCGCGTTCCTGGTGATCCTGGTGCTGTCGTTCGCGCTCGAGTTCCTGCAGACCTGGACGCTGCAGCTGACCGGCCAGCGCATCATGTACGACCTGCGGATGCAGATCTACCGGCACCTGCAGCGGCTCGACGTGCAGTTCTACGACCGCAACCCGGTCGGCCGGCTGATGACGCGCGTCACCACCGACGTGGACGTCCTCAACGACCTGTTCACGGCGGGCGTCGTCTCGATCTTCGGCGACGTCTTCATGCTCATCGGCATCATGGTCGTGCTGGTGGTGATGGACTGGCGGCTGGCGCTGATCGCGTTCAGCGTGCTGCCGCTGATCGTGGTGGTGACGCAGTGGTTCCGCCGCAACGCGCGCGAGTCGTACCGCCTGGTGCGGACGTGGATTGCCCGGATCAACGCCTTCCTCCAGGAGCACATCACCGGCATGTCGACGGTGCAGCTGTTCCGGCAGGAACGGCAGACGTTCGAGCGGTTCGAGGCGATCAACCGCACGCACCGCGACGCGAACGTCCAGTCGATCTTCTACTACGCGGTCTTCTACCCGGCGATCGAGGTGATCGGCGCGCTGGCGTCGGCACTGATCATCTGGTTCGGCGGCGGCTGGAACCTGCAAGGCACGCTGACGCTCGGATCGCTGGTGGCCTTCCTGCAGTACGCGCAGCGCTTCTTCCGGCCGATCAGCGACATGTCGGAGAAGTTCAACGTGCTGCAGGCGGCGATGGCCTCATCCGAGCGCATCTTCAAGCTGCTCGACACGCCGGTCAGGATCGGCCGCGACGCCCCGGCCCTCGAGGGCACCGCGGTGGCCCGGCGCCATCAACGCGGGACCAGCGGCGCCATCGCCTTCGAGAACGTCACGTTCGGCTACGCCGACGGCGAGCCGGTGCTGCGGAACGTGTCGTTCCAGGTCCGGCCCGGAGAACGCGTCGGCATCGTCGGGGCAACCGGGGCGGGGAAGTCGACGCTGATCAATCTGCTGCTGCGGTTCTACGACGTCACGGGCGGACGCATCCTGGTGGACGGCGAGGACGTCAGGACGATGGACCTCGACGTCGCTGCGGTCGACGTTCAGCCTGGTCCTGCAGGACGTGCATCTGTTCTCCGGCACGATCGCGGGAAATGTCAGGCTCGGCAATACGAGCATCACGGACGAACAGGTGCAGACGGCGGTTCGCGCGGTGCACGCCGACCGGTTCGTCGACCAGCTGCCGGGCCGCTACGAGCACCCGGTGGCCGAGCGGGGCGCCACCCTGTCGGTCGGCCAGAAGCAGCTGCTCTCCTTCGCTCGAGCGCTCGCATTCGACCCCTCGGTCCTGATCCTGGACGAGGCGACGTCGAGCGTGGATACCGAGACCGAGCTGCTGATCCGGGACGCCCTCCACGTGCTGATGGCCGGCCGCACCACGCTGGCGATTGCCCATCGGCTGTCGACCATCCAGGACATGGACAAGATCCTGGTCCTGCACAAGGGGGAACTGCGGGAGGTGGGCACGCACCAGGAGCTGCTGGCCCGGCGCGGGATCTATCACAAGCTGTATCAGCTCCAGTTCAAGGAGCAGGAGCGCCAGCCGGCCTGAGACGCCGGGTTAGCCGGGTTACTTGATGGTCTGCGCAGGGACGGTCGCCGGCGGGGTCGGAGGCGGGGTCGCAGGCGACGTGGCTGACACCGCCGCTGGCGGGGCGTCAGGGGCCGCCGCCTTCTCGGCCGACACCGGCCAGACCGGGGGCGGCGGGAGGACGGCCTCGCGCTGCCGGAACAGACGTTCGACCAGCTTCGGCGAGCTGTTCTGGGGATTCCAGCCCATTCGCAGGACCGTGATCAGCATCTGCCGGCGACCGAGCTGGAGTGCCTCGTTGCAGCTCCACATGTAAAGGTCGAGATGCCGCCCGTGGACCTTCGGGCCGGTATCCATGACGGTATAGACGCCGTTGTACCGCTCGCCCAGCCGGTCGATCTGGACGACCGAGCCGACCGGCAGCAGGTCGGGGTCGGCCGCGGCAATGCCAGTGCGGACGTTGACCCCCGAGGCGGTCGTGGTGCCCTTGCAGTAGGCCGTCGCCGTGAAGCGCAGCCGGACGCCCGGAGCGGGCTTCGCGGTCAGCTCCTCGTTCTCCGCCACCCGAACGACGTACCGCGAGTCGAGCGTCGTCACCTCGTAGAGCAAGGCGAACGAAACTGCGGCGGTGGCGGTGATGACGAACTTGCGCCCGGTCGAGCGGCTTAGAAACATAAGCGTCAAGGTCCCCTGGGGGGCGCTGGGGGACCCCTTCACTGTAGCCATCTCGGGGGGCGGGGTCAACCTTTCCGGCCCCGCTACTGGAGGGGGAGTATCTATGGAACTGCTTACATTTCTGTGTTTTGCGGATGGTGGAGATGCTTGCGGTGCGCAACGATCATCAGGAACGACGCGCGATACGCGATCGCGGCGAGCACGATCGAACCGATCGTCGAGCCCAGCGTGAACGCCCACAGGAACGGCTTCAGGTCCGAGAGCGCCAGCTGGAAGTCTGCCCAGGAACGGTCTTCCAGGGCATCGACGAGCGCTTCCGCGACGCCCGGCGGAACCTCGAGTCCGAGCAGCGCGGCGCCGAGCCAGGTCGCGAGCGAGTAGTAGGGGACGAGGATCCAGGGAAGGTTGGAGTAGACCCCGAGGAGCACGGCGACCCGATTGAGGTTCAGCGCGAACGCGAACGCGAGGCCCAGGACGGTATGCAGGCCGAGGAATGGGGAAAAGCCGAAGAAGACGCCGAGGCCGTAGGCGAACGCCGTTCGCCCGGGCGTGTCATGGGTGTGGAGGAGCTGCTCCAGCCACCTGCGGACCCGGGGAAATCGCACCATCGCGTTCAGAAGTGAGTGAAGCCCTCGGGCATCGGCTCGTCCGCGCCATTCCTGACGAGCACGATTGGCGGTGTGTCGGTGAGCTCGCCGATGCGAGTTACCGGGATCCCGCGCGACTGCTGGACGACGGTCCTGAGGCGGCCCTTTCTCCGGGGCGGCACGGCGAACAGCAGCTCGTAATCGTCCCCACCGGTCAGCGCCTGAACGACGGGGTCGAGGGAGCGAGACTCGAAGAAGCGCCTCGCGGCGAGCGGGATCGGCAGGCTGGCGGCGTCGATGCGCGCCCCCGTCCCGCTTGACGAGGCGAGCTGGGTCACCGCATCCGCAAGACCGTCACTGAGGTCCATGCAGGCGCTGGCCGCGCGCATCCGCCCGAGGATGGACCCCAGCCGCGCCCGTGGCTCGGGCCGGCGATGGCGCCGCACGCAGTCGGCCAGCCCTGGGTCGTCGGGATCGCCCGGTCCGGCCGGTCCCCTGGCCCTGAGCCATCCGAGCCCGGCGGCGGCCGCTCCGACGGCGCCGGTGACGAACAGACTGTCGCCAGGCTTGCCGCCGGCACGGGTCAGGAACCGCCGCGGCCGCGCCGCTCCGGTCAGCGTGACGTCGACGATCAGCGGGCCGGGCGAGCGGGTCATGTTGCCGCCGGCGAGGGTCACGCCGGTTTCGCGCGCCATCGCCGCGACGCCGTCCAGCAGGTCCTCGAGATCGCCGACGGTCACCCACCCGGGAAGCATCAGCGAGAGCAGCCCGAGCCGGGGGGTGCCGCCCATCGACGCGACGTCGCTGACGTTGACCGCGACGGCCTTGGCGCCGACGTCCACCAGGGTCGAATAGGCGAGGTCGAAGTGAACGCCCTCGACCAGGGCGTCCGTCGTCAGGATCTCCAGCGCCCCCCTCTCGGGCACCACAACGGCCGCATCGTCGCCGATGCCGACCGCGAGGGACGGCGAGGCGGGGAAGCGGTCGCGGATGAGGCCGATGGCCCCCCGCTCGCCGAGCGACGTGAGGGGGGCGGCACTCCTAGCGCGCGTACTCAACGGCACGCGTCTCGCGGATGACCGTGACCTTGATCTGGCCGGGGTACTCGAGCTCGTTCTCGATGCGGCGCGCGATGTCCTTCGACAGCCACACCGTCTGCTCGTCCGAAATCCGCTCGCTTTCGACGACGATCCGGATCTCGCGGCCCGCCTGCAGGGCAAAGGCCTTCGACACGCCATCGAAGGAATCGGCGATGCCCTCGAGCTTCTCGAGCCGCTTGACGTAGGACTCGAGGATGTCGCGCCGCGCGCCCGGGCGGGCCGCGGAGATGGCGTCGGCCGCCTGGACGATCATCGCCTCGACCGATGGCCAGTCGATGTCCATGTGGTGGGCCGCGACCGCCTGCAGGACCGGCTCGGACTCCCCGTGCTTGCGCAGGAAGTCGAGCCCGAGCTCGAGGTGCGTGCCCTGGAGATCGCGATCGATGGCCTTGCCGATGTCGTGGAGGAACGCCGCGCGGGTCGCCACCAGGGCGTTCAATCCCAGCTCCTTGGACATGATCCCGGCGAGGAAGGCGACCTCCTTGGAGTGGTTCAGGACGTTCTGCCCGTAGCTGGTGCGGAACTTCAGTCGACCCATCAGCCGCAGGACTTCGGGATGCACATCGTAGAGCCCGAGCTCGAACGCCGCGGCTTCTCCTTCGCGCCGGACCGTCTCCTCCATCTCCGTCTTCACGCGTTCGACGACTTCCTCGATCCGGGCCGGGTGGATGCGGCCGTCGGCGATGAGACGCGCGATCGCCTGGCGCGCCACCTCGCGGCGCAACGGATCGAAGCTGGACAGGATGATCGCCCCTGGGGTGTCGTCGACGATCAGCTCGACCCCGGTCGCGGTCTCGAGCGCGCGGATGTTGCGTCCTTCGCGCCCGATGATCCGACCCTTCATGTCGTCGCTGGGCAGATCCACGACCGAGACGGTGGTCTCGATCGTGTGCTCGGCGGCGCTGCGCTGGATGGCGTCGGCGATGATCTGCTGGGCGCGGACCGCGGCCGTTTCCCTGGCCTCCGCCTCGAGGCGCTTGACCATGTTGGCGCAGTCGCGCCGCGCGTCGGCTTCGAGATGCTTTACGAGCATCTCGCGCGCTTCCTCGGCCGTGAGACCGGCGACCCGCTGCAGCTCGCGATGGCGTTCCGCGACCAGCTGTTCGCTGCGCGCATGCGCGTCGGCCACCGTCTGCTCGCGGCCGGCGAGCGCCTTCTCGCGTCCGCGCAGATCCTGGTCGAGCCGATCCGTGGCGGTAATCCTATCGGCGAGCGTGCGCGTCTTGTCGGCGAGCGCCTGCTCGAGCGTCAGGATCTCCTGCCGCCGCTCCCGCGAGACGCGCTCGGTCTCCGCACCGATCTCGTGCGCCTTCTCTCGCGCGCTGATCGCCGCCTCCTTCAGGATGCGTCTCGGCGTCGCGCTCCGCCTGGCGCATCAGGTTCTCGGCGTTGCGCTGCGATTGCTGGAGCAGCTGCGTGACGGCGGCGTTCGCCTCCTGCGCGGCGATCTCGCCGGCCGTGCGTCGTGCGATGGAGGCTCTGGAAAGGAGGTAGACCGTCAGCGGAATGAAGATGGCCGCGATGACGACGACGACCGTCAGGATCGTGGCAGCTGAACCCATGGGAATTCCCGTCGCAAAAAGCGAAACCCGGCCATCACAGCCAGGAGGTCAGCTCGTGTTAGAAGAAGGGGAAAGGCCCCGCTTTGCCGTGTGGGGAGGTCGAATGAACCTGCTCAAAGCAGGTGGAACCGCTGCACAAGCCGCGCTTCAGGCTTCCTCTTGCAGAGGCATGCACACCACGCAGCGTCGCGATTCTCTTATGGGATGAAACATCGGCTCAAACGAGCCTCCGAAACCATCACGCACAAAGCAGGGAACGCAAACTCCTGCCCGATCTTACAGGTGAAGGCAGCGGGCGGCAAGCATGGCAGGGGTTTTTTGTGCAGTGCCGCCGGGGGTCGGCTGGCCGCCCTATCCGACAGCGGACCGGATCGGCTCGCCCTGGAGGGCGAGGTCCAGCACGCGTTCCAGCGCCGCGGCACGGCGGCTGAATGCGGCATGGTCGGTCTCGACTTCGTCGCAGGCCCGGAAGAATTCGTCGGCGATGTTCAGCGCCGCGAGGACGGCCAGCTTGAGCGTGTCCCCGGCCGGGGACTCCTTGGAGGCGAGCCGCATCTTCTCGTCGACGTACGCGGCCAGCTCCGCGACGTACGAGGGATCCAGGCCGCTGCGGATGGGATACCGCTGGCCGTGGATCTCGACGTGGACGACGCGGGTGTCGGACATGAGCTACGAAGTGACCCTGTCGAGGGGTCGCGCTGGCGCCCCCTGCATCGGAGCAGCTGGCATCGCGCTACAGGTTCAGGCTCTCGATCTGCTGGAGCATTTCGTCGACGCGCGAGCGAATCAGGGTGCGTTCTTCGCGCAGCGTCAGCACTTCGCTGCTGGTGTTCTCCGCATCGGCGAGCCGGCCGCGGGCCGCGTCGAGCTCGCGGGCGAGCCGGGCGTTCTCGTCGGCGGCCTTGCTGTTGTCGGCGCGCAGGCGGTCGATCATGCCGACGAGCTGCTTGACCTTCTCTTCGAGCCGATCGATGGGTTCGAGATCAACGGATCGGGTTGCCACTGCGGTCTTTACCACGAGGATGCCTCAACTGGAACCGGTGAGCCGGTGAACTGCCGCTACCGGAAAAATTCAGCGTTGTTCGGCGCCGTGCGTCGTGCGCATCGCCGCCACGATCGCGTCCATTGCGGCCTGCACGTCTTCGTCGGTCAACGTGCGGTCGAGCGCTCTGAACGTGAGGCGCAGCGAGAGGCTGATCTTGTCCTGCGGGACGCCTGCGCCCGTGTAGCGATCGAACTCGACGACGGAGATCAGCGTCGACGGCGCTGCCGAACGGATAGTGCCACGAACAGCGCTCGCAGGCAAGGCTTCCGCCACCAGAATCGACACGTCGCGCACGATCGATGGATAGCGTGGCAGCGACTCCGCCTTGAGGTCGTCACCACCCGCGACCGCGAACAGTGCACCCAGATCGACCTCGGCGACATAGAGCTCTTCGTTCGCCGGAAAGCCACGCACGTCGGCGAGCGCCGGCGACAGCTGACCGAGCACGGCGATCGTCACCGCGCGATCGTCGAGGCGAGCGGACGCGGTCGCGGCGCGGCCGCGAACCAGGTACGGTCGATCGTCCGCGCGGAACTCTGCCTCGACGCCGTACGTGGCGAGCAGCTGCTCGACCACTCCCTTGACGTCGAAGAAGTCCACGTTGCGCGTCGGCGCGGACCAGTGTGGCGCGGTCGCGGCGCCGCTCCACGTCAACGCCGCTGCGCGATCTTCACCGGCGCCCGCGGGGAAGCGGCTGCCGATCTCGAACAGCTGGATATCGCGGCGCGCGCGGCGGCGGTTGTGCGCCGTCGAGTCGATCAGGCCGGGCAGCAGTGACGGCCGAAGCACCGCGTATTTTTCCGACAGCGGGTTGGCGATCGCGGCCGGCTCCTGTCCCTCGGGGCAGAAGGGGAGGGCCGCCTCGCGCTCGATGAAGGCGAACGTCATCGCTTCGGAGAAGCCGCTCGCGGTCAGCGTCTGGCGCAGGACGCGCTCACGGACGATGGTGCGCTCCGGCGCCGGCTGCGCGGTGTCGAGCGCCGGGAACGCGGCCGGAATGCGATCGAAACCGTAGTGCCGGCCGACTTCCTCGATGAGGTCGGCTTCACGGCTGATGTCGACGCGGAAGCCCGGCGCCGTGACCGTCCACTGATCGCTGCCCCCGCTCACGTCGAAGCCCAGCGGACCGAGGATGCGGGGCACGTCTGCGGCCGGAACGTCCGTTCCGAGCAGCCGCGCGATGCGGTCGCGGCGAAGGACGACGGTTCGACGCGGCCGCGGTGACGGATAGCGATCGACCAGCGGGCCGATCGCGCGACCCGCCCCGATCTGTTCGAACAGGGCTGCCGCCCTGGCGATGCCCACCGGCGGCGACTCGATGTCGCCGCCGCGCTCGAAGCGGATCGACGCTTCTGTTTTGAGGCCGAGCTGCTTGCTCGTGCGCCGCACCGACGGCGGATGGAAGTAGGCGCTTTCCAGCGCCATGCGGGTCGTGCGGGCGTCGATCTCGGAGTCCCGGCCGCCCATCACGCCGCCGATCGCCGTGGCGCGACGCGCGTCGGCGATCACCAGCATCTCCGGTGACAGCGTTCGGTCGACGCCGTCGAGCGTCTTCAGCGTCTCGCCAGGCAGCGCGCGCCGGATCACGATCTGGCCGCCGTCGAGGCGGGTCAGATCGAACGCATGCATCGGCTGCCCCATCTCGAGCATCACGTAGTTGGTGACGTCGACGATGTTGTTGATGGGGCGGACCCCGGCGGCCTCGAGGCGCTCGGTGAGCCAGGCCGGCGATGGACCGATCGTGACCTCGAAGACCTGCGCGCAGTAGCGCGGACACAGGTCGGGATCGCGCAGGTCGACGCCGACGGCCGTCCCTTCGCGGGGCGCCGCGGTCGAGAGTGCTGGCGGCCGCACGGCGGTGTTCCAGATCACCGACGCCTCCCGGGCCAGGCCGAGGTGATTGAGGCAGTCGGGCCGATTCGCCGTGATCTCGAAGTCGATCGCCGCCAGCGCGCCTCGCTCGACAGACGCGACCTCGAAGCCGCGCAGCGCAATCTCCGCCGCCACGGTCTCGACATCGTCGGGCACGTCCACCAGTTCGCGCAGCCACGCGTGCACGATTTTCACGGCCGGAACTGCTCCAGGAAGCGCAGGTCGTTCTCGTAGAAGAGGCGGATGTCCTCGACGCCCCACTTGAGGAGCGCGATTCGCTCGATGCCCATGCCGAAGGCGAAGCCGGTGTAGCGGTCGGGGTCGTAACCGACGGCCTCGAACACGGCGGGATGCACCATGCCGCTGCCCAGGACCTCGATCCAGCCGGTGCGCTTGCACATCGCACAACCGGCGCCACCGCAGGCGGCGCAGCTGATGTCGAGCTCCGCGCTCGGCTCGGTGTAGGGGAAGAAGCTCGGACGCAGGCGGACCTGCCGATCGGCGCCGAACAGCTCGCGCGCGAACGCCGTGAGCGTACCCTTGAGATCACCCAGCGACACGTTCGGCCCGACCACGAGCCCTTCGACCTGCGTGAACATCGGCGTGTGCGTCAGGTCGAACTGGTCGCGGCGGTAGACGCGGCCCGGCGCGATCAGGCGCACCGGCGGCTGATGCTGCTCCATGTACCGGATCTGCATCCCCGACGTGTGGGTGCGCAGCAGCGTCGCGGCGGTACCGGCGAGCGATGGCACGGGCGACGACAGATACAGGGTGTCCTGCATGTCGCGCGCGGGATGCTCCGGCGGCATGTTGAGCGCTTCGAAGTTGTGGTAGTCGTCCTCGAGCTCGGGACCTTCGATCACCAGGAAGCCGAAGCGCGTGAAGATCGCCTCGATGCGTTCGCGGAGCAGGCTCAGGGGATGGCGATGCCCGATCGCCGGCCGGCGTCCGGGCAGGGTGACGTCGACGGCGCCCTTGGGCGGACGGGTACTGGCTACGGCCTCGCCGCGGGTGTCGAGCGTGCCCTCGATGTGGGTCTTGAGCGCGTTGACGAGCTGACCGAGCCGCGGACGCTCGTCAGCCGGGACCGAACCGAGCGTCTTCAGGACGGCGGAGACGAGGCCGCCCTTCCGCGACAGGTATTTGTCGCGGACGGCGCGGAGGTCGGACTCCGTCCCGGCACTGGCCAGATCCCGCTCGAACTGCTCGCGCAGGGAATCGAGGGCCTGGACAGGATCCGACATCCTCCTCCAGGCTTAGGCGGACTTGGCGGTTGCGGTCGCGGGCGTCGCGTCGGCGGCGGTCTTCGCGAGGTGCGCGAACGCGGCAGGGCTCGACACCGCGAGCTCGGCGAGCTGCTTGCGGTCGATCGGATTCCCGGCGGCCTTCAGGCCGGCGATCAGCTGACGGTAGGTGATCCCGTTCTCCCTGGCGGCGGCATTGATGCGGACGACCCAGAGCCGGCGGAAGTCGCGCTTCTTGCGGCGGCGGCCAACGAACGCGTACTTGAGCGCGGTGTCGACCGACTCTTTCGCTGAGCGATAGAGCTTGCTCTTGGTCTGGTAGAACCCTTTCGCCCGGGCGAGCAGCTTCTTCCGCTTCGCGCGCCGGACGTTCCCTCTTTTTACTCTAGGCATTTCTGAGTCCTTAGTTGGGCATCATGCGTCGCAGCTTCGCCTGATCAGCGTCGGCGACGACGACGTTGCCGCGGAGCTTGCGCTTCCGCGAGCGGGTCTTGCTGGTGAGGATGTGCTGCTTGAACGCACTGCTGCGCACGAACTTGCCCGTCCCCGTCTTCTTGAAGCGCTTGGCGGCGCCCCTGTGTGTCTTTAGTTTCGGCATCAATTAACCGGGGGGCTTCGCCCCGCCGGACCCCCCTGCGCCATCGCTCGCGGGGCCCCTTCGCCCCGCTCCGCTCTGGCGGGCGCGCCGCTGGCGCGCCTGGTCTACGTTCTTGTCACCGCCGTGCTCTTACGTTTCCTTGGTCGCCTCTTCGTCCGCCGTCGGCGCGGGGGCCGCCTCGCGGACGGGCTTCGGCGCCGCGCGCTTGGCTCCGGCGCGGGCCGACAGAATCGTGTGCATCTGATTGCCTTCCTGCCGCGGCGACGTTTCCGCGATCGCCACCTCCGTCAGGTCCTCAATCAACCGCTCCAGGATGCGCCGGCCGATCTCCGGGTGCGCCATTTCACGGCCGCGAAAGAAGATCGTCGCCTTGACCTTGTCCCCATCCGCCAGGAAGCGCTCGATGTGCTTCTTCTTGAACTGGTAGTCGTGCTCGTCGACCTTCGGACGGAACTTGATCTCCTTGACCTCGATGATCTTCTGGTGCTTCTTGGCCTGACGGGCGCGCTTCTGTTCCTGGTACTGGTACCGCCCGAAATCCATGATCCGGCACACCGGCGGGTTGGCCGTGGCCGCAATTTCCACCAGGTCGAGCCCCTTCTGCCGCGCGATCGTGAGCGCCTGCTGCGGCGGCATGATGCCCAGCTGCTGCCCGGTGTCGTCGATGACCCGCACTTCGCGGACCCTGATCCGTTCATTTACCCGCGTGCGGTCTTCCCGCCGGGGACTTCGGTCGAAAGCTATAGGAACCTCCTAGACCGGGGCTCTGCCCCGGACCCCGGCTCGGTCGCTCGCGAGGTCCCATACCCCGCTTTGCTCCCTCGCGAGGCGCGCCGCTGGCGCGCCCCCATCTCGGGTCACCGCTCAGGCCGCCGGTTCGCTGCGCTGCGTCTGTGGCGCGGACACTCGGGTGCGCGCTTCTTCGACCGCCGCTTCAACGAACTGCGCCAGAGGCTGTGCGCCCTGGTCCCCGCCGGCGCGCTGCCGAACGCCTACGGTTCCCTCGGCTGCCTCACGATCCCCGACGACCAGCATGTAGGGGATCTTCTGCAACTGGGCCTCGCGGATCTTATAACCAATCTTCTCCTGCCGCCCGTCGAGCGTCGCACGAAGCCCGGCCGCGGCCAGCCGATCCGCCACCGAGCGGCCATATTCCAGGTGCCGATCCGCGATCGGCAGCACGATCGCCTGCAGCGGCGCCAGCCACATCGGGAAGGCGCCGGCGAAATGCTCGATCAGCAGCGCGATGAAGCGCTCGAAGCTGCCGAAAATCGCGCGATGGATGACCACCGGGCGATGCTCCGTATTGTCGGCGCCGATGTACTTCAGCTCGAACCGCTCCGGCATCTGATAGTCGAGCTGAATCGTCGCGCACTGCCACTTGCGGCCGATCGCGTCGGTGATGTCGAAGTCGATCTTCGGACCGTAGAACGCACCGTCCCCGGCGTTGATCGTGTAGGCCTGGCCGGCCCGCTCGAGCGCCTGCTTCAGCGAGGCCTCGGCGGCGTCCCAGGTCGCGACCTCGCCCAGGAACTCGGCCGGCCGCGTCGAGAGCTTCGCCTCGTACGCGAGCCCGAAGTCGCCGTTCACCCGCTGCACCAGCCGGATCAGCGACTCGACTTCCGCGGCAATCTGCTCCTCGGTCACGAAGCAGTGGGCATCGTCCTGCGAGAACTGGCGCACCCGCGTCAGGCCGCCCAGCACTCCCGACGCTTCGTTGCGGTGCAGCGCCGTCTGCTCGTGGAAGCGGAGCGGCAGATCCCGGTAGCTCCGCACTTCGCTGCCGAACACGAGCATGTGGCCGGGGCAGTTCATCGCTTTGACCGCCATCTCCTCGCCGTCGCGGCCGGTGATGAGGAACATGTTCTCGCGATAGTGCTGCCAGTGGCCCGAGGTTTCCCACAGCGCCTTGTTGTAGACCAGCGGCGTCTTCAGCTCGACGTAGCCGGCAGGAAACAGCACCTCGCGCATGTAGTTCGCGAGGATGTTGTAGAGCGTCGTGCCCTTGTCCAGCCAGAACGCCGCGCCCGGAGCCCACGGGTGAAACGTGAACAGCCCGAGCTCCTTGCCGAGGCGTCGGTGGTCCCGCTTCTTCGCCTCTTCGATCCGCTGCAGGTGCGCCTTCAGGTCGCTCTCGCTGAAGAAGGCGGTCCCGTAGATGCGCTGCATCGGCTGATTCTGCGCGTCGCCCTTCCAATAGGCGTTCGACGTGTTCAGCAGCTTGAACGCCTTGAGCCGTCCGGTCGAGGGCACGTGCGGCCCGACGCAGAAATCGAAGAACGTCTCGCGGTCCTTGATCGTGTAGCAGGAGACCTCGGTCTGTCCGGCGGTCTTCTCGTCGATCAACTGGACCTTGAGCGGCTCTCCCTTGGCGGTGAAGAACTGCTTCGCCTCGTCGCGCCCGACCATCTGGCGCTCGTAGGGCAGGTCCTGCGACGCCAGCTCCTTCATCCTCTTCTCGATCCGCTCGAGGTCTTCCGGCACGAACGGCCGTTCGACGACGAAGTCGTAGAAGAAGCCCTCCTCGGTCGCCGGGCCGATGCCGCACTGGGTGCCCGGGAAGAGGTCGGTCACCGCCGCGGCCATCAGGTGGGCCGTGCTGTGCCGGTAGAGCATCAGCGCTTCGGGACTGGTCGGCGTCACCAGGCGCACGCGTGCATCCGCCTGGAGCGGCGTGGACAGGTCGACGAGACGGTCGTCCACCACCGCGGCCAGGGCGGCGCGCGCCAGGCCGGCAGAGATCTGGCCGGCGATGTCAGCCGGCGTCGTGCCCGCGGGCACCCGACGACTGGCGCCGTCCGGAAGCGTGACGGTGATTTCGTTCATGAACAGCTGAGAATGGATGTTCCTTACGCGGCCCACCTTCGCTCGCTTCGCGAGCTACGGCGGGCAACCTTCGCTGGCTTGCCAATCCGCCTTCGCGCTCTGCGCTACGGCGGACGAGCCGCACATGGCTTGCCAACCGAAGCTCGCATCTGCGTGAGTTCCAGCGAGCGAAGGTTGGTAGGCACGGGCAGACTCGAACTGCCGACCTCCTGCGTGTCAAGCAGGCGCTCTAACCAACTGAGCTACGCGCCTATGTCTGCGCAAACACTAGCCTTACCAAAAGGACAGTGTAGCAGAGACGGCTGAAGCGAGACAAGGCGCCGTGGGGGGATCGACAGGGGATTCCGGTGGGAAAGTGACAAGGGAAAAGGCCCGTCGTCCTTCTCCCTTATCGCGCAGCGGACCTTTAGTTGAGGGCGACCTTGAGGGCCTTGCCGGCGCTGAACCGAACCACGCGCCGCTTGGGGATCTTGATCGAGGCGCCAGTCTGCGGGTTTCGGGCAGTGCGCGCTTTCCGCTGGGCGGTCTTGAAGGTGCCGAAGCCGACGAACGTGATGGGCTGGTTCTTCTTCAGCGACTTGGTGATCCCCTCGATGAAGGAATCCACCGCGGCCGCCGCACTCACCTTGGTGATCCCCGTGTCTTCGGCAATCTTGGAGATCAATTCCTGCTTGTTCATGAGCCCTCCGGAACTGAATAGGGGCGCGGACGTTCGTGTGCCGCGCGCGAAAAAATGTGTGTGTGCGCCAGCGGTTATACGCTTGCGGTTTCGGAGTGTCAATCAGGAATCGCGGTGTACGCACGCGATTTCGCGCGCCGCACACGCACGCGCACGGTTGCCGATCATCCGCTGTGCGGAGAGACGCGAACCGCGTCCGATCGATCAGGCGGCTTTCTTGGTGCGCATGTGCGCGAGCGCGGCTTCGAGCATGACGTCCTTCTCGGGAGCGGGGCCGCCGAACTCGACGTCGGGCTCGTCGACGCGCACATCCGGTTCGATTCCACGTCCGTGAATCGGATCGCCGGATGGGGTCAGGTACTTCGCGTAGGTCAGCCAGAGACCGCGATTTTCGGGCAGTTGCACGAGCTTCTGCAGGCCGGCGCGTCCGAGCGTCCGCTCGCCCACGATCTCGGCCCGCTTGTTCCCGTCGAGCGCCGCGACGAACAACTCGGCCGCGCCCGTGGTGCCGGTGGTGACCAGCAGCGTCACCGGCAGATCCACCACCGCGTCGTTCGGCTTGGCCGCGATCGTTTCGCGATCCGCCTTGTCGCGCCCGGCCTTGACGACCAGCGTGCCGGTCTTCACGAACAGCCGCGAGGCGCTGATGCCGTTGTCGAGCGGACCTTCGGCGGTATGCCGCAGATCGATCAGCAGCGACCGCGCGCCACCTTTCGCGAGCTCCGCGCTGTGCTTCTTCAGTTCATCGGCGACGCCGCCGCGGAAGGTCGCGACGCGCAGGTAGCCGATGTCGGTGCCGATCAACTTCGACGTGACGGCGGTGCCCGATGCCTTCTCTCGCACCAGCACCACGTCGTGCGGCTCGGCGGCATTTCCGCGGATGACCGTCAGCGTGACTTTCGATCCGGGCTGGCCGCGCAGCAGCCGCGTTCCCTCGAACACGGACATGTCGCGGGTCGGCTTGCCGTCGATGGCGCGCACGAAGTCGCCGGTGTGCAGGCCGGCTTTGGCGGCCGGCGATCCGTCCCGCGAGGCGATCACGCGCAGGTAGTACACGCGAGTGAGCTCGATGCCGACCTCGCCGTCAGGCAGCGCCTGCGACGCGGCGACCGCCTTCACTTCGCTGGGGTCGAGGTAGGCCGAATCCGGGTCCAGTCCGTCGGCCAGACCTTTCATCGCCCCTTCCATCGCGCGGTCAACCTTGACCTCTTCGACGTAGTTCGACATCACGAGCTGGATCACGTCCTCGAACACCCGCAGGTGCCGGAACACGCGGTCGCCAGGTACGCGCTCCTGGCCCATCAGGCCGCCCACGACGACAAAGGCGAGCACCGGCGTCGAGACGAGCAGGATTGACAGTCGAGTCTTGGAGGTCATAGGCAGAATTCAGGGTTGCTTCTTCAGCCATTGTAAGGGATCGACCGCCGTGCCGTCGACGCGTAACTCGAAGTACAGGGCCGGGTTGCCGCTGGGGTCGCGGCCACTCGTCCCAAGCGGTTTGCCCGCCTCGACCCGGCCGCCGCGGGTCACATCCATCGATTCCAGGAAGCCATAGAGGGAATAGGCCCGGTTTCCGTGATCGAGGATGACGAGGTTGCCGTAGCCGGCGAACTGGTCGGCGTAGGCGACCGTCCCTTCGTGAATACTTCGCACCGGCTGACCCTCTGCCACTTCGATGTCGACCCCGTTGCGGGCGACGGTCGTCCCGAACCGGCTGCTGGACTGACGGCCGAACTGCCGGATGATGCGGCCCGCCGCAGGCCAGGGCAGATCTCCCTGGAAAGGGCGCAACGGAAGCGCTCCAGCCTCCCGGCCGGCCTCAATCTGCGCGATCGATGCCTGGAGCTTCAGCTGGGCGCTCTGCAGTTCTCCGATGAGCTGGGCGTTGAGGTCGCGGCGCTGGTCGATGGCCTCTACCAGGGTGACCCGGGACTTCACCGCGCGGTCGAGCGACTGGCGAGCCTTGCTGGCCTCCGCTTTCAGGGACTCGAGCTCGGTGGCGCGTGTGTGCAGCGTCTTGCGCTCGCGCGCCAGCGCGTCCAGCGTCGCGTAGTGCTCGGTCACCCGGGCGCGATCGATGGCGGTGAGCGCGGACGCCGTCCGATAGGCGCGGCCGAGCTCCTGCAGGTCCTCCACGTTCAGCAGCAGCCTCCAGTAGCCGGCGCGCCCCATCTTGTAGAGCTGCACGAGCCGCGCCTCGACGTCCGGGAGCTGTTCCGCCGCCGCCCTCGCCAGTTCGGCCGCCCGCGCCTCGGCGGCGTCCAGCTTGCCTTGCGTCGCCTCGTGATCGCGCTCGATGCGCCCCAGGTTCTCGATGGCAATCTGCCGCTCGACTTCGAGCTTCCGCAGATCGACGAGCAGCGTCCGTTCCTGGGCGGCCAGCGAATCGGCCTCGCGCTGCAGCGCGCGCAGCCGGTCCGCCGTGCGCCGCGCCGCCGCGTCGGCGCGCTCGCGGTCCGTCTGCGCCGGCGTTTGCGCGACGATAGCCGCCAGCGACAGGACAACGAGGCAGACGACGGCAGCCGGACGCAGGGCCCGTGCGAGGGTCGTTGGCTCGGAGGCAGCGTGCATGCGGTACCTAGAACAGCGGCTTGCCGTCGATGTCTGACGGGATCGACAAGCCGAAATACTTCAGGACGGTCGGGGCGATGTCCATGATCGACGGCGCCGACGACGACACGCGCCGGTTGGTGATCAGGACGCCGGCGGTGGTCGCGAAATCATACCCGCCGTGGTCGGCGCTCCACTTCTTCATGTTCGGATAGACCAGGCCGTCCGGTGACCCGCCGAGCGTGGTCTGCCAGGACACGCGATAGCCCTCCTGCATGCCGACCTGCAGCTCCGACGCGTTGTGCAGATAGGCGCCCGAATAGATGTCGTCGCGCTTGTAGACCGCACGGATGATCGACGCGCCGTCATCGGGGTCGGTCATCGCCAGCAGGCGGGCGCTGAGCTCGTCGGCGAGCAGCTTGGCTTCGGCTCCGGGGCTGACGATGCCGCGCGATTCCCGGCCCCGCAGGTTGAAGTAGATCTGGCCGATGCCCATGGCGTACGCGCGCGTGCGCGACCAGTCGACGTTTTCCCAGAAGGTGCCGCCGCCGAACAGGTCGTCGAGCTTCTTCTCGGACGGCGCCTGTCCCTGGAGCGTCATGTAGCCGTTCTGCACGAGCCAGGTATTGAGGTTCACGGCCTTCCGCCACGAGTGGAAGCCGTGGTCGGACACGACCATCACCGGCGTGCCGGGATCGATGTGCTGCATCACCTCGCCGATGAAGCCGTCGGCGCGGCGGTAGACCCGTTCGATCGAGTCGCCGAACTTCGCCGCCAGCACCGGGTCGTACATCGGGTGCTTGGGATCGATCAGCCGCCACATCATGTGCTGGACGCGATCGGTCGACTCGATCACGCCGACCAGGACGTCCCAGTTGCGGGCCGTGAGCCGGTTGAGGATCACCTGGGCGCGATCGTCGAAGGCGCGATAGAGGTCGTCCATGAACGTGCGCTCGTCCATGCGCGCCTCGTTCAGCGGCCAGGTCGCCTCCGCCCAGCCGAGCGTCCGATACGGCCCGAGCCGATCGTAGAGGTCGCCGGCGAAGCCGGCGGGATGCGAGATCGGCACGGGAGGGTTGTCCGGCTTCCAGTTCACCGGCGACATGTAGAGCTGCAGCTCGTTGTCCGCGTTCATCAACAGCAGCTGCGCCATGCCGTGCACGCGTACCAGGTAGTTGATGCGGAACTCGAGGTTGACCCACTTGCTCCAGGTGCCCGGCTGGAGCGACAGCGAATGCCCGCCGAGCTCGACGGTCGCCCGCTTCTCCGCGCGATGCCACCGGATCGTCATCGGCAGCATCACGTCTTCCTGCTTCTGCAGGTCGGCGAGGGCCGTGCGATCGGCGTCGCCGAGCGTCGGCCCCTTGCGGCGGATCGCCTCGATCTTCTGGCGGACGAGTGGATTCGGCGGCCCGGTCACCGCGGTGCGGGCGACGTCCTGCTCGACCACGAGCCGCTTGAGGATGCCGCCCATCTCGGTGTTGCCTTCCTCGTAGCGGCTGAGATCGGTGGCGAAGTAGTAGAAGGTGCCCATCGTGCCGCGGATGTCGGGCAGCGGCAGCCCCGACAGCAGCTCGCCGTTCGGCACCTCCTCGGGCGGAAACGTCACCGGCACGGTGAGGATGCTGGAGCGCACGCCGGCCCGGCCCGCCGTCACCCAGAACGACGTGCCGCCGCGAATCGATTGCACCTTCGGCTTCGCGACCGGCACATAGCCGAACAGGAACTTCGCGGGCTCGCGCCGGACCATGCCGAGGTCAGGGAGGTAGGTGGTCGTGTCGCGAACGAGGAAGTCGTAGATGTTGTGCTTGCCCGGATTCACCCCGGTCGCGAACGAGGCCCACGCCGTCGGCGACTCCGCCGAATGGGTCGTCGTCAACGGGTAGAGGCCGCCGTCGTTCATCAGGCGCTTGATGTTCGGCAGCTTGCCTTCGCCGACCCAGCGCTCGACGAGATCCGGATCCATGCCGTCGAAGCCGAGGATGACGAGCTTCTGCCAGACCGGATTGCGCGCGCCGCCGCGGGAGCACGACGACATCACCGCCGCCACCAGCAGGGTCGTGACGGCGAGGGCAATCGCGGGCCGTTTCATGGTTGGGCCGATTATTCCACAGCGCTCACGGGCTTCCGGCTCCCTGCCCTGGCGGTCGAGCCGTCATGGCGCAGGCGCGTGGTACGCTGGACCTGATGCGCGTGCTCGGCGTCGACTACGGGCGAAAGCGGATCGGCCTCGCACTGTCGGACGCCACCGGCCTCCTCGCGCGGCCGTGGAAAACGATCGCCAGCCGTGGCGCGATTCCCGCGGTCGCCGCCGACATCGCCAACCACGTCCGGGAGCTGCGCGACGAGGCGGACGGCATCGGCGCGGTGGTGCTGGGGTTTCCGCGCCGGCTCTCGGGAGAGCCAAACGAGCAGACGCCGCTCGTCGAGGCCCTGGCGGCGGCGTTGCGTGCGCTGATCGCCGATCTGCCGATCGTGCTGCAGGACGAACGGCTCTCGAGCCATGCGGCGGATGCCATCCTGGCCGAGCGCGTCAAAGACTGGAAGAAGCGCAAGCCGCTCCTCGACGCGGCCGCTGCCGCGGTGATCCTTCAGGACTATCTCGACACCCAACCCCGATGAAACGACTCATCTTCGCGGCTCTGGCCTTGATTCTCGCGGTGGTCGCCGCCGCCGCCGTCTACCTCCTGATGGGCGCCGAACAGCCGTACAAGGGCTACACGGACGCCGAGCAGTTCGTCGAGATCCCCGCCGGCGCAGGCCCGGCCGCGATCGGACGCCGACTGAAAGAGGCCGGCGTGGTGCGCGACGAGGCCAGCTTTCGCGTGGCGTTGTGGCGGAGCGGCCAGGCGCGTCGGCTGCAGGCGGGGGAGTATCGGTTCGAGCGGCCGATGACCGCGCGTCAGGTCATCGATCAGCTCGCGCGCGGCGAGGTCTTCACGAGACCGGTCACGTTTCCGGAAGGGCTGACGCTCAAGCAGATGTCACAGATCTACGAGCGCGACGGCTTCGGCCCCGCCGCCGAGTTCGTCAAGGCGGCGCAGCAGGTCGATCTCATTCGCGACCTGGATCCGGCGGCCCGCGATCTCGAAGGCTACCTGTTTCCGAACACCTACTCGCTGCCGCGCAAGGCCTCGGCGCGCAACCTCGTCGAACGGATGGTGACCGCGTTCCGCGACTCGCTGTCGCCGGAGGTGGTCGAGCGGGCGACGGCGCGCGGACTGTCGGTGCGGTCGCTGGTCACCCTGGCGTCGCTCGTCGAGAAGGAGACCGCGAAGCCGGACGAGCGTCCGGTCGTCGCCGCGGTGTACTCGAACCGGCTGAAGATCGGGATGGGGATGCAGTGCGACCCGACGGTGATCTACGCGCTGGAGCGCGCGGGGCGATATACCGGCAATCTCACCCGAGAGGACCTGAAGTTCGACTCTCCCTACAACACCTACCGGTATGCGGGGCTGCCGCCCGGGCCGATTGCCTCGCCGGGGCGCGCGTCGCTCGAGGCGGCGGCGAACCCGGCGGATGTGCCTTACATCTTCTTCGTCAGCCGGAACGACGGCTCACACGTGTTCTCGACCACGCTCGACGAGCACAACCGCAACGTCTTCGAATATCAGATCAAGCCGTCGCGCACGCCGAGCGGCACGCGCTGACCCACCACGCAGGGCTCAGTACTCGACGGCCAGCGTCAGGCTGGCCGAGCGGCCGGGTGCGTAGACCCAGCGAGGATCCGGGCTGGCGAAATAGCTGTCGTCGAGCAGGTTCCGCACGTTGGCGCGCAGTTCGAGGTACTTCGTCAGCCGGAATCCGCCGGCAAGGTCCACGATCGACGCACCCGGCGCCGCGACCTCGCTCGGGCCCGGCCGCTCGTCCTTGGCCAGCAGCGCGGTGCGGATCTGCGCGAACCCCGCTTTGCCGAACTCCTGCCGCACCAGGGCCGTGAACGTGTCCGGGGCGATGTCGTCCAGATTGGCGTCGTCGTCCAGCGCCACCCCGCGACCGAACGCGGTCCCGAGCTCGACCGACAGTCCATACGGCAGCGTGGTATGCGCTTCGACTTCGAATCCGCGCAGCCGCGCGCGGCCGCGATTGCGGAAGAAGAAGAAGTCGGTCGCCGTCGAGTAGCGCTCGATGAGGTCGTCGATGTTGTAGTGGTAGAACGACGTCGCGAGCTGGACACGGCTGACCGCGTACCGCGCCGTGACGTCGTATTGCAGGCTCGTCTCCGGCGACAGATCCGGATTGCCGGTGATGAAGCCGCGGCCGGTCGGCCCGCGGTAGTAGCGATCGGAGAGCGTCGGGTCGCGGAAGCCGCGCGACACCTGGCCGGTCAGGCTGAAGCCGTCGAACGGCACCACGGTGCCCGCCGCGAAGCCGGAGAACGCGCCGTTGTCGGTCGAACGGTCACCGAAGAAGCCGGCTGTGTTCTCGGTCGTGACGCGATCTCCGCGGATTCCGCCCGAGACTCGGACCCGGCTGGCGACCGGCAGGTCGGCCTGCAGATAGGCGCCGACATCCGTTCGATGTGCCGACTCCACTGCGACGTTCGTCACGTCGTTCACCAGGGCGCCGGCGGTGTTGTAGGCGATGCGGGTTTCGAGCGCCTCGAGACCATAGCGGCCGTTTACGTCGACGCCGAACTCGACGCGCGCCGGCCCGACGGCCCGCGTTGCGCTGCCCTTCACGTGGAAGTCCTTGGCCGTAGACGTCGGAGCGCTCGATGCTCTGGCCCGTCGTGGCGGTTGCGAACCGGTCCTGATCGGTTCGCTGCTCGAAGCTGCCGAGAAACGCGTTGACTTCGACGCGCTGGAACGCGCCGAGATTGGTCAGGGTGTATCCGCTGGTGAACCGGTGCGAGTCTTCGTACGGGTAATAGAAGCGGACGACGTTCGAGTTGTTGCGCGGACGTTCGATGTCCTTGCCGAAGTCGCTCTGCCACCCCGCCGAGAACATGCCGCGGCCGAGCTGATGCTCCACGCGCGTCATGAAGCCACGATCCTGCCAGCCGGAGTTGAGAATCTCGCCGTCCCCTTCCGGGCTGTCCCAGTCGTCGGCTTCGCGGCCGTGCGCCTGGAACAGCACGCCGCCCTTCGCGAGGCCCTTCGAGATTTCTACATTTCCGCGCCGATCGGGAATGCCGCCGCCGAACGTTCCGGAGCCGCGAATCCGCAAAGGCGAGCCCGCTTCGACGCTTCGCGTGCGGATGGAGATCACGCCGCCTAGCGCGTCAGATCCGTAGGCGACCGAGCCAGGGCCCCTGGCGATGTCGATGCCTTCGAACGTCGCGGGATCGGCGAACGTCGCGCTCGGCCCCACGCGGCGCTCCGACGTGACCCGTCCGCCGTCGATCGAGCAGCAGCGTACGGCCGCGGGCCATGCCGCGAATCGCCGGCACTGACGCATGGCCTTCGGACACCTGGTTGATGCCCGGCACGGTCTCGAGCGCCTGCAGCAGGTGTTCCGGGGAACGCTGCGCGATCTGCCGCGACGACAGCATCGTCGTCGCGGCCGCCGGCGTGGCATTGATGCTCGGTGCGGCGCCGACCACACTGAGGGACTCCTGCGCGAGCGGATTGATCTCGACTGTCAGCAGCCCGCCGTCCAGGGTCTCGACGGTGAACGGACTGGCGACCTGCCCGCCCGGAAGCATGACGATGACCTGGAACGGAGCCTCGGGACGGGGCTTCCAGGTGAATCGCCCTTCCGCATCCGTCTTCACGATGCCGGGAAGGCCGACGATCGAGACCGTGGCGTTGGCCACGCCATTGCGATCCGCGGGACTCACGACGCGGCCGGATAGCGTGGTGTCCTGGGCGGCAGCAGAGGCAGCGGAGCAGAGGGCAAGCGCGAAAACAGCAGAAAGGAGGGGTTTCACAAGCTCAAGTATCCCGGCAGGTTAGGGCTACTACCAGTAGTCGGTACTGGCAACGCGTGGCCGTGAAATGGTGCGCTCCTCGCCTCAGCGTTCTCCCCACTTCAGCTTCTGGCGAAGCACGTCGAAATAGCTCCGGCTCGCCGACCGGACCAGCCGGAGCGGGCGGTCGGCCCGGCGAATCGCAATGACGTCGCCGCCGAGCAGCGCGTGGCCCGACTGACCGTCGAACGTGACGAAGACCTCTTCGTTGCCGTTCATGACGGGTTCGACGGCGATCTCGGAGGTTCCGTCGACCACCAGCGGCCGGTTCGTGAGCATGTGCGGCGCAATCGGCGTGAGCAGCACGGCGTCGACGACCGGATGCACGATCGGTCCGCCGGCAGCGAGGTTGTAGGCGGTCGACCCGGTCGGGGTCGCGACGATCAGGCCGTCGGCGCGCACCCGCATCACCGCGTGACCGTCGACGGAGACTCCGAGCTCGATGATGCGCGACAGCGCCGCCTTGGTGATCACGACGTCGTTCAGGACGAACTCGTCCGCGAAGGTCGCGCCGCTCCGGATGGTGCGGGCACGCAGCATCATGCGATCTTCGATCGGCGCTTCGCCCGCGAGCACGGCTTCCAGCGACGGATAGAGATCGTCGAGCGTGATCTCGGTGAGGAACCCGAGGCTGCCGAAGTTGACGCCGGCAATCGGCACGTCGACGGCAGCGCGGGCGATGCGGCGCGCCATCCCGATCAGTGTGCCGTCGCCACCGAGCAGCACGATCAGATCGCACAGCTTCGGCAGGTCCTCCTTGCTCGTCATCGCCATCGTCGATTGCGGCCGCGCGAGGAGGGCGGTCTCGGCCTCGAAGACCACGCCGATGTGGCGCGCTTCCAGCCATGCGGCCAGGTCGGTGAGGACCGCACCGGCCGCATCGACGCGCTGTTTGGCGACGAGTCCGACTCGGGCAATGCGGCGCATCAGCCGGCGCGCAGATGCAGCAGGAACTCGCGGTTCCCTTCCATGCCGGTGATGGGTGAGTCGACGAGCATGATGCGCGTCAATCCTACGCGATCGGCGGCGGCGATGACGTCCTCGACCGTCCGCTCGTGCACGGCCGGGTCCCGGACGATGCCGCCCTTGCCGACTTCGGCACGGCCGGCCTCGAACTGCGGCTTCACCAGCGCGACGACGTCGGCTCCCTCGGCGAGGAGCGGCGGCACCACCGGCAGGATCTGACGGAGCGAGATGAACGAGACGTCGATGGTGACGATGTCGAAGGCGCGGGCGTCGGCTGGCAGCTGATCGGGGGTCAGGACGCGCGCGTTGACACGTTCGAGCACCACGACGCGCGGGTCGGACCGCAGCTTCCAGTCGAGTTGGCCGTGGCCGACGTCGAGCGCCACGACGCGGGTCGCGCCGCGCTGCAGCAGTACGTCGGTAAAGCCTCCTGTTGATGCGCCGATGTCGAGGGCCAGGCGTCCGTCGACCGCGATCCCGAAGGCGTCAAGCGCATGCGCCAGCTTGATGCCGCCCCGGCCGACGTAGGGATGATCGGGGGTGTCGACGCTGATCTCCGCGGCGGCGGCGACGGCGGCGCCGGCCTTGGTCACCGGGTGCCCGTCCACGCGAACCTGACCAGCCAGGATCAGCGCTCGGGCGCGCTCTCGAGATCCCACCAGTCCTCGCTCGACAAGCACCGAGTCCAGGCGAGACCCTTTCTTCAATGCGTGCGTGCCACGATCCAGCGCGCGATCGCCGGAAGCTGGCCGGCCAGGTGCACGCCGTTGAGCGCATCGAGGGCCCGCTCGACGCTGGCGTGCGCCTGACGCCGTGACTCGTCGATGCCGTGGAGGGCCGGATAGGTTGGCTTGCCGGCCGCCGCGTCCTTGCCCGCCGTCTTGCCGAGCACGGCCGAGGCGCCCTCGACGTCGAGGATGTCGTCGACGATCTGAAATGCGAGTCCGACGTGCGAGCCGTACTCGCCGATCGCGGCGATGACATCGGGTTTGCCGCCGGCCATGACCGCGCCGGCCACGGCGCTGGCGCGGAGCAGCGCGCCGGTCTTCCGCGCGTGCATCTCGCCGAGGCCGTCGGCGTCGAGCGGCGCGGCGCCCGGCGCGGCGGCCGCGAGGTCGATGGCTTGACCTCCAACCATGCCACGCGCGCCGGCGGCGTCGGCGATGACCTCGAGCGCGGCGAGCTTGCGCACCGCCAGAACCGTTGAGTCGACGGCGTCGACGGCATCGCCGCTCGCGGGCTGTGGTTCACGCGCGAGCAGCGCCAGCGCCTCGGTCAGCAGCGCGTCGCCCGAGAGAATCGCCGTCCCTTCACCGTAGACGACGTGCGCGGTGGGCCGGCCGCGGCGCAGCGTGTCGTTGTCCATGGCCGGGAGGTCGTCGTGGACGAGCGAGTAGGTGTGGATCATCTCGAGCGCGCAGGCCGCGGGAAGCGCCAGCCTGATCGTCTGATCGCTGTCGAGGCCGTCGCGTGCCGCGATCGCCTCCGCTGCGGCGAGCACCAGCATCGGGCGGAGGCGCTTGCCGCCGGCGAACACGCTGTAGCGCATCGCATCGGTGATGATCGGCGGGGCCGCCGAGGCCGACGGCAGGAATCGATCGAGCGCGGCGTCGACGAGCTCGCGGCGCGCCGCCAGCCAGGCGTCGAGGGGCGCGACGGTCACCGCCCCTTGCCGCCCTCGGCCGACGGCGTCAGCCCCATGGCCGCGTGCGCCGGGCGAATCTCGCCGCGTTCGTTGAGGATCTCGAGGCGGCGTTCGGCTTCCTCGAGCTTGGCGTGGCAGAAGCGGGACAGCGCCACGCCGCGCTCGTACAGTTCGAGCGCCTGTTCGAGCGACAGGTCCCCCTCTTCCATTTTCTTGACGATGGCCTCGAGCTCCGCGCTGGCGGATTCGAAGTCCTTAATTGTCGGATCCATGGGTGCTCCGTACCTCACACACGATTTCGCCCTCGTGCAGGGTCACCCGCACGCGATCGCCGGCTTCGACCTCGGACGCGCGGCGAACGATCGCCGTCCGGTCCGCGTTCCAGGTCACGGCGTAGCCGCGCGCCAGGACGGCGAGCGGGCTGAGCGCCTCGAGGCGCGCCGCCGCCTCCCGCAGCCGCGCCGCCGAGCGCTCCCGACGCCGCGCGAGGGCCGACTGCAGGCGGCCGTCGCCGGTCACCAGGGTGTGACGGTACGCCGCGAACTGACGCCGTACATCTCTCGCATCGAGCCGCGTGCGGAGGCCCTGCACCTCGCGCGCGCGCCGGGCCAGCAGCGAAGACGCAGCCCGCTTGAGCTGATGGGTGAGCTCCGAGACGTGACGGCCGCGCATGGCGACGCGCAGGTGCCAGGCGGCGAGCCCGCGGTGGCTGGTCAGCAGCTGAATCGCGGAACGGCGCGACTGGAGGCCGGCCCGCATCGCGGCGCCGAGCCGCTGCTCGAGGCGATCGATGCGGGCGCTGAATTCTTCCTTCGCGGTCACCACCATTTCCGCGGCCGCGGACGGTGTCGGCGCGCGCAGGTCGGCGACGAAGTCGGCGATCGTGACGTCGACTTCGTGCCCGACCGCGGAGATGACCGGCACCGGACAGGCGGCGATCGCCCGCGCCAGCGTCTCGTCGTTGAAGGCCCACAGATCCTCGATCGACCCGCCCCCGCGACCGGCGATGATCACGTCCACGCCCGGCACCGCCGCGAGCGCCTTCAGCGCCTTCCGGATCTCGTCGGCCGCGCCGTCCCCCTGGACCCGGCACGGCCGAATCACGAGATGGACGTTCGGATGGCGGCGCGACAGGACCTTGATGATGTCCTTCAGCGCCGCGCCGTCGAGCGACGTGACCACACCGATCTTGCGCGGCAGCGCGGGAATCGGCCGCTTCCGCGCCGGGTCGAACAACCCCTCCGCCTGCAGCTTCTTCTTCAGCTGCTCGAACGCGAGCTGCAGCGCGCCCCGCCCGTGCGGGTCGAGATGCTCGCACACCAGCTGGTACTCGCCCTTCGGTTCGTACACGCTCAGCGTGCCGCGGGCGATGACGTGCAGGCCGTCCTCGATCTTGAACTTGAGGTAGCGATAGGCGGTGCGGAACATCACCGCTTTCAGCTGCGCGCCGGAGTCCTTGAGCGTGAAGTAGACGTGCCCGGTGTTCCACACCCGGCAGTTCGAGACTTCCCCCTCGACCCACAGCTCTCCGAACGCGGACTCGACGGTCGCGCGGATGCCGCTCGTCAACTCGGAGACGGTGACGACGCGCCGGCGGGCGGGGGCAGGGGCGGGCGATTCCGCGGCCGGCGCCGGTTCTTCTTCAAACGGCGTATCGAACAGGTCCGGCATCTGCCGCTCAGAGTCCTCCGCTCGCGACGGGACTCGTCGTCGCCAGCGTTTCCACTTCCTGCGCCGACATGTTCAGCCGCTCGATCCGCGTCGCCTTGCCGGACGCCGGATCGGCGGTGATGATGACCGCGTTGAGCCGCCCGGGGCCGGTCGCCGCCTCGAACTTCGCCGGCATGCTGGTGAGAAATCGTCCGAGGGCCGCCTCGGTGATCACGCCGATGATCGAATCGTGCGGACCGGTCATCCCGACGTCGGTCAGGTAGGCCGTGCCCTTCGGGAGCACGCGATCGTCCGCGGTCTGGACGTGGGTATGGGTGCCAAGCACGGCGGTGGCGCGGCCGTCGAGATGCCAGCCCATGGCGACCTTCTCGGACGTCGCCTCGGCATGGAAGTCGACCAGGATGACGCGCGCCTTGGCGCGCAGCGCCTCGATCTCCCGCACCGCCACCGCAAACGGATCGTCCAGCGGCGTCATGAACACGCGCCCCATGACGTTGACGATGCCGACCGGCTCGCCGGTGCGGGTCCGCGCCAGATACGAGCCGCGACCGGGAACGCCGGCGGGGAAGTTCGCGGGACGAAGCAGCTTCGGCTGGCGTGGGAGGTAATCGAGGACCTCCTTCTTGTCCCAGATGTGATTGCCCGAGGTCAGGACGTCGATGCCGTAGCCGAAGAGCGTGTCGGCGATGTCGCCCGTGATCCCGAACCCGGCCGCGGAGTTCTCGCCGTTCGCGATCACGATGTCAATCTGACGCTGGTCGACCAGCGCGGGCAGGACGCGCCGGACGATGTCGCGTCCCGGCTTGCCGAAGATGTCGCCGATGAAGAGGATGTTCATGCGGTAGCGTGGTCCGCGCAGACTGGAGGCCGACGAATCGGGCTCGTGATCAGGACTGGGTGATCTCGATGCGGATGTCGCGGCCGCGGCGCTCCTCGATGCGGGGCAGCACGACGCGCAATTCGCCGCTCGAGAACGTCGCCGAGGCGCGCCCGGCATCGAACGCGCCGGTCAGCCGGACCGCGCGCGCAAAGCGTCCGAAGCTCCGCTCCGCCAGATGAAACGCGGCCTCGCGATGCGTACAGGCGGCGGCGATCTTCCGCCCGGCGACCACCAGCGTGCCCTGCGAGAACAGGATGCGAATGCCGCTGGCTGGAATGCCGGGCAGATCCAGCACCACTTCGATGGCCTCGGCGGTCTCCAGCACATCCATGGGCGGGTTGCATTCGCCGGTCGTCGCCTCGAGGTCCTCCCGGTCCAGGAAATCGCGGTAGTCCAGATCGGTCTCACGCCGAGTCAGCCGGTCCGGATGGCGTGAGTCGCGATAGCTGTGCGCCACAGTAGGCGTATTGTAGCGCGGTCCATGCTCACTCCTGCCTGCCGCACGGCCATCGACCGTCTCGGCGCCGATCGCACTTCCGGCGCTACCGCGCTCGTGCTGGAGGGCATCGGCATTCTGTGCGACGCCGCCGACGATCGCGCGATGCTCCGCGTGGTCGCTCGGGAGCTCTGCGTCCGGCAACCGTCGATGGCCGGCTTCCAGACTGCGGCGGCGATCGCGCTCGCGGCAGCCGACCCCCGTCAGGCCCTCGAGGCGCTCGCGGCCCGCATACGGCGCGCGCCACGGACGATCGCCCGGCATGCCGTGCCGCTGCTGCGGCTGCGCACGCCGGGCACGTCGCGGCTACGCCTCGTGACGTGCTCGCGGAGCGATGCCGTCGAGCGGACGTTGCTCGCCCTCAATCAGGTGGAGTCGATCGACGTGTGCTGTGCGGAATCGCGGCCGGCCCGCGAGGGCGTCGCCCTGGCGGCGGCCCTGCTCGAAGCCGGCCTCTCGACGCACCTCTATTCGGATGCTGGTCTCAGCGCCGCGATTCCGGGGGCCTCCGCGCTCGTCGTCGGCGCCGACGCGGTGTCGAACGTCGGCTTCATCAATAAGGTCGGGACCGCGGCGCTGGCGGCTCTGGCGCAGGCATCCGGGGTTCCGGTGCTGGTCCTGGCGGGCCGCGAAAAGCTCGTTCCCGCACCGGTGTTCGCGGGACTGGTGCTTCATGCCGACGCGGATTCGGCGATCGCTCCGGAACACCCCCGCCTTCCTCAGCTATCCCCGTTGTTCGAACGGGTTCCGGCCGAGCTGACCAGCCAGCTGATCACCGACGGGGGTGTCCTCGAGGTGAGGGACGCAAGCGAGGCTGGGCTGTGGCCAGCCGGTGCGAATCTGATATGAGTGTATTGTGACGCAAGTAATATGCTTGACAAACGCTAATAATGGTCGTATATTGGCTGCAGACATTTTTCCCCCGGCAATTCCGGGGTTTCTGCAGGAGGGAAGACCATGGCTATTGTTCGTTGGGATCCGGCGCGCGAACTGGCGGGGATGGAGGTCGATCGCCTCAATCGCATGTTCGCGGAGTTCTACGGCGAGCCGTTCGCTCAGGGCTGGGTTCCGCCGGTGGACATCTACGAGTCGGCGGATCACGAGGTGGTCCTGAAGGCCGAACTGCCCGCGATGAAGCGGGAGGACATCCACCTCACGTTCGAGAACGGCGTGCTGACCCTGAAGGGGGAGCGCAAGTTCGAGGAGGAAGCCGCGCGCGACAATTACCAGCGGGTCGAGCGGCGCTACGGATCGTTCACGCGGTCCTTCACGCTGCCCAACACCGTGGACGCGTCCCGCATCAACGCGACCTATCGCGACGGCCTGCTGACGATTCGGCTGCCGCAGCGTGAGGAAGCGAAGCCCAAGCAGATCACCGTCAACGTCGAGTAATCGTCGTCGACGTCCTGGCGTCTCGAAAAGGGCCGGCGCGTGCCGGCCCTTTTGCTTTGTACCCAGGGCTGCGCCGGCGGCGTCCTGGGTCGCCGGGTGGCACTCGGCGTCGGATTCAGGTAGTCTGTTGTATTCAACATGCCGCAAAACGCTGATACGCCGGACTCCACGGCTGCGGACACACAACCCGCGGTCGCCATCACCAGCCGCTTTCTTTTCGTCGACGTCGCGGCACAACGCGCGAAGCAGCTCCGACGGGGAGCGCTGCCGCGCCTCGAGCGCTCGCACAATACGCCGCACAAGCTCGAACGCGTCGCGATGGAAGAGGTCCGTCAGCGCGTCATCCAGTACACCTTGCCGACCCTCGAAGACGTCGCACGCGGACGCAACGCCCGCGAGTAGCGCCTCCGCACGGCCCCGCCCCGTCAGGGTCGGAACTTCCCCGGCAGCACAACCGTAATTCGGCCTAGAGGTGTGCGCCGATGATCGAGCTTGGTGCCTTGGTGCTGCTGGGGCTGGTGGGTCTCGCGGTGCTCTTCGCGGTGAGCGTGATCGTCAAGGCCGTGCTGTGGGTGGTCCTGCTGCCCCTGCGTCTCGTCTTCTGGCTGGTGGGGGGCCTGCTGCTCCTGCCGATCCTGCTGTTCAAGTTCCTGCTGGCCGGCATCATCTTCCTGGTGTCGATCCCGGTGATCATCGTGTCGATGATCGCGGCCGTTGCCGCCCTGCTCGCCGCGATGTTGCTGCCGCTCCTCCCCCTCGTCCTGCTGCTGGCGCTGATCTGGTATCTCGTGCGCCCCGAGTCACAGGCGTTGGTTCGAGGCTAGTTCGACCCGTCGACGGCTAGCCGCAACTCCTCCATCAACGAGATCGGCGTCACGCGGCGCCCGTACCCAGTGCTGGCCGCCGCTCGTGCCAGTCGGTCACGCGCTCGTAGGCCGCCGCGACGCGCAGCGCCGTGGACTCGTCCATCTTGCGGGTCGTGATCTGCAGGCCGATTGGCAGATTGTCGGCGGTCAGACCACAGGGAACGGTGACCGCCGGGACGCCGGCGAGGTTGGCGCCGACCGTGAACACGTCGGCCAGGTACATGAGGACGGGGTCGGCGGTGCGCTCCCCGAGCCGGAACGCGCCGGTCGGACTGGTGGGCAGCGCGATCGCATCGACCTGCTCGAACGCCGCGTCGTAGTCGCCGCTGATCAGGGTGCGCACCTGCTGCGCCTTCCGGTAATACGCGTCGTAATAGCCGGCGCTCAGCACGTAGGTGCCGAGCATGATGCGACGCTTCACCTCGGCGCCGAATCCCGCGCCGCGGGTCCGCTCGTACATCGCGGCGAGCGTGCGATCGTCGCCGCTGGCGCGCACGCCGTAGCGCACGCCGTCATAGCGCGCCAGGTTCGAGCTCGCCTCGGCGGTCGCGATCAGGTAATAGGCGGCGATTCCGTGGCGGCTGTGCGGAAGCGTGACGTCGACGATCGTGGCCCCGCTCTGTTCCAGGGTCTTCAACGCCTGCTGCAGCGCCTCCAGCACCGCCGGCTCGACGCCGTCCTCGAGGAGGTGGCGCGGCACGCCGATCCGGACGCCGCGCAATGACGATGTCGTGACCGCGCTGCCGTAGTCCGGCACCGGCGCGGCGGTGCAGGTCGAATCGCGCGGATCGTGGCCGGCCATCACGCTGAACGCGAGCGCCGCGTCCTCGACGGACGTCGCGATCGGGCCGATCTGATCGAGCGAGGACGCGAACGCGAGCAGGCCGTAGCGCGACACCCTGCCGTAGGTCGGCTTGAACCCGACGACTCCGCAGAGCGCCGCCGGCTGACGAATCGATCCGCCGGTGTCCGAGCCGAGCGCGAGCGGCACCATGCGCGCCGCCACCGCCGCCGCCGATCCGCCGCTCGAGCCGCCGGGAATCCGCGCCAGGTCCCAGGGATTTCGGGTCACTCCGAACGCGGAGTTCTCGGTCGACGATCCCATCGCGAACTCATCGCAGTTCGTCTTCCCGACCAGGATCGCGCCCGCCGCCTCGAGGCGCTCGACCGCCGTCGCGTCGTAGGGCGGTCGATATCCCTCCAGGATTCGCGACGACGCCGTCGTCGGCATCCGGCGGGTGCAGATGTTGTCCTTGATCGCGACCGGGACCCCGAGGAGCGGGAGGTGCGCGAGCTCCTCGCGGCGCTCGTCGATCTCCGCCGCCCGCGCCATCGCGCCGTCCGTATCGACGAACCGGAACGCCTGGATGACGCCGTCCACTGCGGCGATGCGATCGAGCGCGGCGCGGCAGACGTCCGCGGCGGACGTGCGGCCGGACGCGACCGCGCGCCTGATCGAGGTGGCCGTGGCTGGAAGCGTCATGCGCCGATGACCCGTGGTACTTTGAACAATCCGGCGGCGACGTCCGCGTCCGGGGCGCTGCGGAGCGCGTCCTCGCGCTGGAGCGACGGCCGGACTTCATCCTCCCGGAGCGCTGCCGTGAGGGCCAGTGGATGCGACGTCGGCGGTACCGTCGCGGTGTCCACGTCCTGCAGCTGTTCGGCGTAGCCGAGGATGCCGGCGAGCTGGCGGGCGAAGAGCTCGAGCTCGTCAGCGGTCAGCTCGAGCCGCGCGAGCTGAGCGATGCGGGCAACGTCATCTGGACCAAGGGCGGGTGGCATTTTTGTTGAAAATGCTAGCACGCCGGGATTGAGGCCGGCTTCGATCCGCACGAAAGGTGGACCTGAATGGCGACGCGTGCGCCAGCCGTGGCAGGAACGTGGTATCCCGCAACCCCTCGCACGCTGGCCAAGGACGTCAACGAGTATCTCCGCGCCGCCGCACCGACGACAGCGGGAACGGTCGACGGACAGGTCACGGCGCTGATTGCGCCGCATGCGGGGTTGATGTTCTCGGGCCCCGTCGGCGCGCACGCCTACGCGACGGTCGCCGGACGGAGCGTCGACGTCGTCGTTCTCGTGGGGCCGTCGCACTTCGTGGCGTTCGATGGCGTGGCGCTCTACCCCGACGGTGCGTTTGCGACCCCACTCGGAGAGGTCCCGATCGACGCGGGCGGGGCGCGCAGCCTCGAACGCTTTCCCGTCATCCACGCGATGCCGTCCGTGCACGTCGCGCGAGCACTCGCTCGAAATGCAGCTGCCGTTCCTGAAGACCGTCCTGCCCGACACGCCCATCGTGCCGCTGCTCATGGGCTATCAGTCGCGCGAGACGATCGTCGCGCTGAGCGACGCGATCGCGGCCGCGTTCGCGGATCGGAACGCACTCCTGGTGGCCAGCACGGATCTGTCCCACTACTTCGATGCGCGGTCGGCGCAGGCCCTCGACGGCCAGGTGCAGGCATTCGTCGCGGCGTTCGATGCCGAGGGATTGCTCGAACACTTCGAGCAGTATCCGGAGGGCGAACGCGGGCGATACGTCGCGTGCGGCGGCGGGCCGATGATCGCCGTCATGCGGGCGGCGCGGGCGCTGGGCGCCAGGGACGCGCGCGTCCTGCGCTACGCGCACTCGGGGGAAGTGTCGGGCGACTACGAGGGGGTCGTCGGCTATCTGGCCGCGGCTCTCGGCACCTTCCCCAATGCCACGGAATGAGGCGGTGCTGACGCCTTATCAACGGCGCACGCTGCTGGACCTGGCCCGTACGTCGATCGCCTCGGCGATCACCGGAGGCCGGCCGATCGCACCCGAGACGGACCTGGAGCTGCCGGAGGCTTCGGGCGTGTTCGTCACGATCAAGCGGCACCGGCAGCTGCGCGGGTGCCTCGGCACGCTCCAGCTCCGGACGGATCTCGCGACGGAGGTGGCGCGCTGCGCGGTGGACTCGGCTCGCGAGGATCCGCGCTTCCCGCCCGTGACGGTTGCCGAGCTGCCCGACATCGACCTCGAGATCTCGGTACTCGGTCCGCTGGAATCGATCCCGGCCAGCCCGGATGCCTTCACGATCGGCACGCATGGCCTCGTGGTCGAGCAGGGCGCGCGCCGCGGGCTGCTGCTGCCGCAGGTCGCGGTCGAATGGGGCTGGACTCCCGAGCAGTTTCTCGCCCAGACCTGCGTCAAGGCAGGACTGCCGCCGGAGGCGTGGCGGGACGGCGCCACGCTCTACCGGTTTGCCGCCGAGGTCTTCGGCGACTGATGCCGCGGCTCGGCGCGCACCTGTCCATCGGTGGAGGCCTGCCTCGCGCGGTCGATCGCGCGGTGGCGTCGCGCTGCGAGGCGCTGCAGATATTCACCAAGTCGGTGGGGCAGTGGCGGGCACGCGTGCTGCCGCAGGACGAGATCGTCCTCTTCAGGCGGCGGGTCGCGGAAACCGGCATTCAGCCGGTCGTGGCGCACAACAGCTATCTGATCAACATTGCTGCCGCCGCACCCGCGCTGCGGCAGCAGTCGCTCGAGGCGCTGATCGAAGAGTACGACCGCGCCGACGCGCTCGGGCTGGAGGGGCTCGTGATGCACCCCGGCTCGTTCACCACCGGCACGGAGGACGAGGGGCTGCGTCTCATTGCCGAGGGCCTTCGTGCGTTGCTGCGAGCCCGGCGCCGTGCGCAGCCGCTCGTCCTGCTCGAACACACCGCCGGACAAGGCACCAACCTCGGTCACCGCTTCGAGCACATCGCGACCATCCTCGAGATGCTGGACGGCTCGCCGCGCATCGGCGTCTGCCTCGACACCTGCCACCTGCTCGCGGCCGGCTACGACATCTGCTCCGATGACGGCTATCGCGCGACCTTCGAAGAGTTCGATCGGCGCATCGGCATCGATCGCATCAAGGTGTTTCACCTGAACGACTCGAAGAAGCCATGCGGAAGCCGCGTCGATCGGCACGAGCACATCGGCAAGGGATGCCTGGGACTCGAGCCGTTCCGCCGGCTGCTGAACGATCCACGGTTCGCGCGCCTGCCGATGCTGCTCGAGACCCCCAAGCTCGATACCGCCGAGAGCCGGCGGCAGAGCGACGTCGATCCCTGGGACGCGCGCAACCTCCGCACCCTCAGGCGCCTGCTGCGGAAGGTATAGTTACCTCATGCGTACTCGCCTGCTGGCCCTCGTCCTGATCGTGATGGCGCTGCCGTCGCCGGCATCGGCGTGGGGCTTCGAGCCGCACAAATACATCATGGAGCGCGTCATCACGCTCCTGCCGCAGGAGATCCGCCCGTTCTTCCAGCGCTACCAGACGACGATCGTCGAGCACGTCATCGATCCCGATCTCTGGCGCACCGCCGGCTGGGAGGAGGAGCCGCCGCGGCACTTCCTCGACATGGACGCCTACGGGCCCTTTCCGTTCGCCAAGCTGCCGCGCGACTACGACGAGGCGGTCGCACGCTATGGTCGTGAGTTCGTGGTGAAGAACGGGCTCGTGCCCTGGCGAAGCACGGAGATCTACGGGAAGCTGGTCGAAGCGTTCACCCAGAAGGCCGGCTACTCGCGCGACAACATCAAGTTCTTTTCGTCGATCCTGACGCACTACGTCTCGGACGCCCACGTGCCGTTTCACGCCGTCATCAACTACGACGGCCAGCTGACCGGGCAGTCCGGCATTCATAGCCGCTTCGAGAGCGAGCTGTTCGAGCGTTATCTGACGAAGCTGAAGGTGGAGCCAAAGCCGGTGAGCACGATCGGCCCGATCCGCGACTTCGTCTTCGAGACACTGACGTCGGGATTCCCGCTGGCGCAGCCGATCCTCGACGCCGACAAGGCGGCGGTCGCCGGACGCGAGGTCTACGACGACGAGTACTTCACGATCTTCTTCAGCAAGGTCCAGCCGATCCTCGAGCGGCGCCTGAGCGAATCGATCACCGCCTCCGCGTCGGTGATCACGGCTGCCTGGATCGAGGCTGGACGTCTGGCCTTGCCGGTCGAGCAGCCGCGCCTGCCGCGCAAGGTTCGCCGCTAGCCCCGACGCTCACCCGAACGATCGTCGTCATCCTCGGGCTGGCTGGGCTTGTCTTCGGGCTTGCCGTAGCGTCTCTCGATGAATCCCTCGAGCGGCTGAAGGACGAGCAGCGCCGCCAGCGTCACAGCGGTGGCGATGAACGCGAGGTGGTATTCGCCACCTCCTGCAGCCACGCCGACGGCGGCATTCACCCACACGGTGGCAGCAGTGGTCAGGCCCTGCACGCCGCTGCCGGTCCGCATGATGGCGCCGGCGCCGAGGAACCCGATGCCGGTCACGATCTGCGCCGCGATCCGCGACGGATCCGCCGCGTCTCCCTCCGCCATCTCGTACGACATGACCGTGAACAAGGCGGAGCCGACGGCAATGAGGACGTTGGTCCGCAGCCCCGCGCTCTTCTGCTTCATCTCGCGCTCGAAGCCGAGGAGCGCCCCCAGCAGCGCCGCGGTCAGCAGCCGCCTGATCAGTTCCCCGTCGGGTAGAGGCGTCATATCGTCGCGTCCCGTGGCACCGCGGTTGCAAAAACCGCCGCAGCCGCCGATGCGGCAGGAGGCATTTCACCGATGTTGTGGACACTGGTTGCCATATTGCTGTTGTTCTGGGTCCTCGGCCTCGCATTCAAGGTGGCGAGCGGGCTCATTCACATCCTGCTGGTGATCGCGCTGGTGGTGATCGTGTTCCGGCTGCTCAGCGGCCGCCGCGTCGTTTGACGCGTCCTGACGTCTCTCAGGGAACGACCCACAGGCGGGTACGGTCGAGCGGGACCTCGAGGTTGGTGTACCAATCGGCACCGGAGCGGCGCCGGATCTGGACGTCGTAGGAGCCCGCGCGCACCACGTACAGCATGTTGCTGCCTGGCGAGGGTGCGGCGGCGATCGGCTGGTTGCGTTCCTTCGCGGGAAACAGCGCCACGCCGCCGATCGGTGAGGTCTCGGAATTTGTCCGGATCTGCAGTGCGCCGTACCCGGGTATGACGTTGATCACTTCGAGGTGATGGCCATCCTCGTCAGGATAGGGCATCACGACCAGGCGCTCCGCCCACCGGATGCTGACGACCCGGGAGTCCTGTTCCTGGAGGGCCTGTGCGTCGTAGATGCCGGGCGCGACTTTCATGGACGCCGTCGAGCCGGAGAGATGGCCCACCGGCTGTCCGCGTTCGCCGGCGCGATGGACCACCACCCGCGAATGTCCCGTGACGTCTTCGCTGCCCCGGAAGACACGGATCTCGAGCGTCAGCAGCTGGCCCGTCTGCAGTGCTGACAGCGCAAGGGCCAGCAGGCACAGGCGCGGCATGGCGGCGATATTACCCCCGAACCCTGAACCGAACGAAGACGATCCTGCTATCGTAGACGCGAGCATGGACGTCTATCTGGTGCCGGTCGGCGCGGAGCGCTACGAGCTCTATTGCGAGATCTCCGACGAGCCCGAAACTCGCGGCGAGGCGGACCCGCCGCGGAACCGTTTCCGGCGACTGGTGGACCGCTTCAAGCAGATGATTGCCGAAGCCGAGCACGAGCGACTGCACGGCGCGCCGGCATCCCCGCCAAGGGGGTGGGTCGGCCGTCTGCGCGCGCGCACGCTGCGGTGGGTGGCGGAGAGCATCGCGGAGCAGAAGCTGCTCTGGCACCTGCGCAAGCAGGACGCCGCCGTCTTTCATCATCCCGACGACATGCAGGACGCGCGGGCGGCGTCGATCAGGCGCGACCACCTCGACGCGCGATCTCAAGAAGCACCGGAAGTGGCTGGCGATCGACTCGGTGCTGATGGTGGTGCTCGGTGTCGGGCTCTTCTTCATTCCCGGGCCGAACATCATCGGCTACTACTTCGCCTTCCGCGTCGTCGGTCACTACTTCTCCTACCGCGGCGCGACGCAGGGGCTGAGCGGCATCGCGTGGAGCAACCGGCCGAGCGCGCCGCTGACCGAGCTGCGAAGCGCGCTGGCGCTGGAGCCTGAGGCGCGCGTGTCCCGCGTCCATGCCGTGGCCGCGCGCCTGCACCTCGAGCACCTCGAGAGCTTCTTTCAGCGGAGTGCGGTCTCGACGTGAAGCTGCAGGAGATCGCCGAGCGGCTCGGCTGCGGGATCGACGGCGACGGCGCCATCGACATCACCGGCGTCGCGACGCTGGAGGACGCGGGGCCGGGACAGCTCTCCTTCTTCGCCAATTCGAAGTACCTGCCACAGCTGCGCCAGACGCGTGCGTCCGCGGTCATCGCCGCTGACGTGCCCGATGGCGGCACACTGGCGGTGCTGCGGACGAGTGATCCGTATCTGACGTTCGCCCGCGCCGTGGAGCTCTTCGCCGACGCCTGGCGTCCTGCGGCCGGCATCCATCGGCTCGCGCTCGTCGAGGAGGGCGCCACGATTGCTGCCGACGCCAGCATCGGGCCGTTCGTGGTCGTCGCCGCCGGCGCGCGCATCGGCGCCCGCACCGTCGTCGGCTCGCATGTCAGCATCGGCCGGTACGCCGAGATTGGCGACGACTGCGTGCTGCATGCGCACGTCTCGGTTCGCGAACGGGTCCGGATTGGGAACCGGGTGATTCTTCAGGATGGCGCGGTCATCGGCGGCGACGGCTTCGGGTTCGCGCGCCAGCCGAACGGCAGCCACTACAAGATTCCGCAGATCGGCGGGGTGGTCATCGAAGACGACGTCGAGATCGGGGCGAACTCGGCCGTGGACCGTCCGGCGGTGGGGGAGACGCGGGTTGCGGCGGGGACGAAAATCGACAACCTGGTCCAGGTCGCCCACGGGGTCCGGATCGGCCGGAACTCGCTGCTGGCGGCGCAGGCTGGCGTGGCCGGCAGCAGTGTCCTCGAAGACGGCGTCACGCTGGCCGGGCAGGTCGGCGTCGCCGGTCACATCACCATCGGCAAGGGGACAATCGCGACCGCCCAGACGGGCATCCCCAATTCCGTCGAGCCCGGATCGTTCATTTCCGGGTATCCGGCCATCCCGAACCGCGACTGGCTGAAGGCGTCGGCCGTATTCCGCAAGCTTCCGGAGCTGCGGAAGCTGGTGGCGGCGCTCGAAGACCGGATCGCCGCCCTCGAGGCCGAGCTCCGCGCCAGAACGTAAAGCAGGACGCCGGTCGTTCTGCGATAATCGATCTTCCATGACTTCTCAATTCCGGCACCGGCTGGCGGCAGGCGTGATGGCGGCAGCTGCGCTCCTCGCCGTCGATCCCACGGCGAGAGCGGCGGTTCGTCCGCCGAAGTTCGACTACACGATGACGACGCTGCCGAACGGGCTGCAGGTCGTCTTCCTCGAAGACCATTCGACTCCGATCGTGCACGCGGAAATCTGGTACCACGTCGGTTCGAAGAACGAGAAGGTGGGTCGGACCGGGTTCGCTCATCTGTTCGAGCACATGATGTTCAAGGGCTCGAAGAACGTGGAGCCGGAGGGACATCCGTCCTGGATCTCGAGCGTCGGCGGTCAGAGCAACGCCTACACGAACGAGGATTCGACGGTGTTCTGGCAGACGTTCCCGGCGCAGTACCTGCCGCTCGTGCTGTGGCTCGAGGCGGACCGGATGGCGTCGCTGCGCATCGAGGAGAAGGTCTTCCAGACCGAGCGCGAAGTGGTCAAGGAAGAGCGGCGGATGCGGGTCGAGAACCAGCCCTACGGCCGCCTCAACGAGATCGTCTACGACCAGGCCTTCAAGGTGCACCCCTACAAGCACCCGGTGATCGGCAGCATGAAGGACCTCGAGGCCGCGTCGATCGACGACGTTCGTGAGTTCTTCCGCACCTATTACGTGCCGAACAACGCGACGCTCGTGCTGGTGGGCGACTTCGACACCAAGGAAGCGACCGCGCTGGTGCAGCAATACCTCGGGCGCGTCCCGAAGTCGGCGAAGCCGGTGCCGCGCGACATCCCGAAGGAGCCGCCGCAGGCCGAGGAGCGCCGCGTCCGGCTGGAGGAGAGCTGGCCGCTGCCGGCGGTGGTCGTCGCCCACCACATCACCTTCGACGGTCACACCGACTCGTATCCGCTCCACATCGCCTCGAAGGTGCTCTCGGACGGCGAAAGCTCGCGGATCTACAAGAAGCTGGTCTACGAGAAACAGCTGGCGCTCGCGGCGTTCGGCGGCGGCAACATCATCGAGGATCCCAACCTGTTCTTCGCGGTGGCGATCGTGCAGCCCGGGCAGAAGCCGGAGGATGCGGTCAACGCGCTGATCGCGGAGCTCGACCGGCTCAAGAGCGAGCCGATCTCGGCCGGCGAGCTGCAGCAGGCGAAGAACCAGTTCGCCCGCGACTACATCCTCGGCCGCGAGTCGAACAAGGAAAAGGCCACGCACCTCGGACATGCGGTGGTGATCCACAACGACATCAAGACCGCCGATGGGGAGTTCGACATCTTCATGAACACGACCGCTGCCGACGTCCAGCGCGTGGCGCAGACCTACTTCAAGCCGGAGAACCGGCTGGTCCTGACGATCATGCCGCGCGGCGCCGGGGCGGGAGGCGCTCGATGATCGCGCCCGTCCGAGTCCTCGGCTCGGCGGTATGCGCGCTGGCGCTAATCGCCACGTCCGTATCCGCGCAGATCCAGGATTGGCCGTCCGAGCGGCCGCCGCGCCCGCTGGCGGCCCGCGACGTCAAGTTCCCGCCGTATGTGGTGCGGACCCTGGCCAACGGTCTTCAGGTCATCGCCGTGTCGCATCACGAGCAGCCCGCGGTCAGCCTGCGGCTGCTGGTGCGCGCCGGTGGGGCCCAGGATCCGCAGGACAAGCCGGGCGTCGCCTCGCTCTTCGCCGCGGTGATCGATCAGGGGACGACGACCCGCAGCGCCGAGCAGATCGCCCAGACCATCGACTCGGTCGGCGGCGTGCTGGGATCGGGATCGGGCACCGACCTCACGACGGTGAGCGCCATCGTCATGAAGGACAGCCTCAACATGGCGCTCGACCTGGTTTCGGACATCGCCAGGAACCCGGCGTTCTCGCCGCAGGAAGTCGAGCTCCAGCGCAAGCAGATGCTCTCGGGCCTGCAGGTCAGCTACGACGACCCCGAGTACCTCGCCGGCGTCGTGTTCGACCGGCTGGTCTACGGGTTCCATCCCTACGGCAGTCCCGACGCGGGCACGCCGCAGTCGATCGCCGTCGATCAGCCGCGAAGACCTGATCACGTTCCACAAGAACTGGTTCGGGGCCAACAACGCGATTCTCGCGGTGGTCGGTGACGTGTCGGCGGACGAGGCCTTTGCCGGCGCCGAGCGCGTCTTCGGGTCGTGGGGCAAGTCGATGCGGACCGCCGAGAAGCCGGTGGACCCGCCGGCCCCGACCCGGCGCGTGGTCGTGGTGGATCGGCCAGGCGCCGTGCAGACGGAGATTCGTGCCGGCCATACCGCGCTGCCGCGGAAGCATCCGGACTATCTCGCGCTCGATCTCGCGATCAAGATCCTCGGCGGGGAAGGTGGCAATCGCCTCCACCGCGTCCTGCGGTCGGAGCGGGGACTCACCTACGGCGCGTCCGCCGACCTGCACGCCTTCCGCGACGCCGGCAACATCGTGGCCGATACCGACACGCGATCGGAATCGACCGGAGAGGCGCTGCGCCTGGTAGTGGACGAGATGTCGCGGCTGCAGCGGCAGCGGGTCAACGAGCGCGAACTGGCGGATGCGCAGGCGTATCTGACCGGCAGCTTTCCGCTGACGATCGAAACGCCCGGCGCCATCGCGCTGCAGGTCCTCAACGCGGTCGTGTATGGCCTGGATCTCCAGGATCTCCAGACCTTCCGCGAGCGCGTCAACGCGGTGACCGTCGACGACATCCAGCGTGTCGCCAGGACCTACCTGCATCCCGATCGCCTCTCGATCGTGCTCGTCGGCGACGCCAACCGCTTTCAGCGGCAGCTGGCCGGCGTCGGCTTCGGTGAGTTCGAGCGGATCGCTGTGAGCGACCTCGACTTGAGTTCGCCTGAGCTGCGCCGGAAGAGTCCGGCCGGGGGCCGGCTGCAGCCGGTCAGCCTGCAGGGCCCCGGCGCCGCGCGCCCGACGCGGCGCGCCAATTGATCGACAAAGCCGTCAAGGCCAAAGGCGGCGTCGACAAGCTGCGCTCGATCCGGACCGTCCGCGCCGTGTCGGACATGCTGTTCGACACGCCCCGGGGCACGGTCACGGTGCCCACCACGCTCCGCGTCCAGTATCCGTGGCAGTTTCGCGTGGACAGCGACATGCCGGCCGGCCCGGTGTCGCAGGTCTTCGACAGCGGCACGTTCTGGGTCCGCGATCAGCGCGGCGTGACGCTGTTGACCGACGAGGCGGCCGAGCCGATGCGGCAGAACGTGGTGCGCGATCAGATCGGGCTGCTGCTCGCCCTCAACGACGGCCGGCTGTCGGCGCGGCGCGCCGCCGACGTCCTCGTCGAGGGGCACGCGATGCCGGTGCTGCAGGTAAATCTCCGGACCTCCGGACGCCTGGTGCTGGTGCTCGATGCGGCGAGCGGCCTGATCATCCGCCAGCGGTATCCGGCTCGCGTCGGTAACGCCGACGTCGAGGAGAGCCTGTCGGACTACCGCGACGTCAAGGGCCTGCAGGTCGCGTTCTCCGTGACCATTCGCCATCCCGGGGAACCGACCATCACGCGCACGCTGCGCACGTTCGAGTACAACGTGCCGCTCGACGCCTCGGTGTTCGCCCGCCCCAGCTGATCGAAGGGTTCGCGTGCGGGTGATGATCTCGTGCGGCGAACCCTCGGGTGATCTGTACGCCGCCGAGCTCGCGCGCGAGATTCGCGTGCAGGCACCGGACGTCACGGTGTCCGGGTTCGGCGGCGATCGGCTGCGCGCCGCCGGCGCCACCCTGCTCGGAGACTTCAGCGGCCTGTCCGTGACCGGCCTGCTCGAAGTCGCCCGCATCCTGCCCCGGACCTATCAAATCTACCGGCGCCTCGTCGCGCACGCGCGCCACGAACGTCCCGACGTCTTCGTCGCCGTCGATTTTCCCGACTTCAACTTCACGCTCGCCCGCGCCCTGCGCAAGCTCGGGGTGCCGATCGTCTACTACATCAGCCCGCAGCTGTGGGCCTGGCGTTCGGGGCGCATGAAGACGATGCGTCGCATCGCCGACCGCGTCCTGGTGATCTTCGAATTCGAGGAGCGCATCTATCGTGATGCCGGCGTGCCGGTCGAGTGGGTCGGCCATCCGCTCCTCGACGTGATGCCGCCGCCGCGGTCCAGGGCCGACCTGCGCGCCGGCCTCGGTGTCCCTGTCGACGCGCCGCTCGTCGCGCTGCTGCCCGGCAGCCGGCGCAACGAAGTGCACGCGATCCTGCCGGACCTGGTCAGGGCCGCCGAGCGCATCATCGCCAGTGTTCCGGAGGCGCGCATCGTCCTGGCGCGGGCCCCGCACGTGGGCGACGATCTGCTCGCGCCGCTTCGCAGCATCGACCATCCTCCGGCCGTCGTGGTCGAGGGGCGCGCGGACGACGTGCTCGAGGCCGCGGACGTGGCGCTGGTGGCGTCGGGCACCGTCACGGTGCAGGCCGCCCTGCACGAGTGCCCGATGGTCGTCGTCTACCGGCTGTCGCCGCTGACATACAGGCTCGGGCGGCCGTTCGTGCGCGTGGATACGTTCGCGATGGCCAATCTCGTCGCCGGACGCACCGTGGTGCCGGAATTGATTCAGGATGACTTCACGCCGGCGCGCGTTGCCGATGAAGCGTTGAAGGTCCTGACCGATCCGGCCGCGGCGGCGCGGGTGCGATCGGATCTGCGCGAGGTGCGCGCCAGGCTCGGACAGCCCGGCGCCAGTGCGCGCGCCGCACGGGCCGTGCTCGAGAGTAGCGCGCCGCGCGAGTCACTCGGCAGCGTTGAGATAGACTGACGGGATGGTGCTACACCCTCGCGCGTTGCTGCTGAGCCTTCTCGGCATCGCGTCCGTGCCGCTCACGGCCACGGTGCTGGTCCCCGCCGAATTCCGCGAGATCGTCAACGGATCCGAAATCATCGCCTTCGGGCGCGTCGTCCAGACCACGCCGCAGTGGAGTGACGATCGCCAGCACGTCGACACGCTCGTGACGCTGGAAGTCGGGACGTACCTGAAAGGCGGCCCGGGTCCGACGGTCGTCTTCAAGGTGCCGGGCGGACAGATCGGGCGCTATCGCCACTTCATGGTCGGCGCGCCGCACTTCGAGGCGGGTGACGAAGCGGTGGTCTTCCTCGACCAGAACACCGGCGACCGGCCGGCCGTGTTCGGCTTGAACCAGGGCGTCTATCGCGTTCGCGTCGACCAGAGGACGCGGCAGCGGGTCGTGGTTCCGCCGGCGTTGCTGGCGCGAACCGCCGCGCCCGAGCGGGTCGTGCGCGGGTCGCTCGCGCGCCGGTCCGTGCCGCTCGAGACATTTGGCGCGCAAGTGCAGACCGTGCTGGACGAAAGCAAGCGAGGCGGGCGATGAAGCGGCCGGCGCTGTTGGCGGCGATCGTCATCGTGCTCGTCGGCGTGATGCCGCTCTCGGCGTACCTGAAGCTGGGCACGCGCGTGCAGACGCGGACCGCCAATCTGAAGTGGGAGGATTTTCCCATCCGCTACCTGGTCACCGACCGGGGCGCGCCGCAGGTTTCGGCGCAGCAGTTCCAGGCCGCGGTCACCCGCGCGTTCACGACGTGGACCGCCGTCGAGACCGCCGAGCTCTCCTCGGAGTTCGTCGGCTTCACGTCGTCCAATCCGAGCTCGGGTGACGACGTGACCGTGCTCGGCTTCGTCAACCGCCCCGACCTCGACCGGGTCCTCGGCGCCACCAACTTCTTCATCGACACGACGACCGGCGAGATCGTCGAGTCGGACATCTTCTTCAATACCGCCTTTCCGTGGTCCGTCGATTCCGCGGGTGTGACCGGACGGCACGACCTCGAGTCGATCGCGGTGCACGAGATCGGTCATCTGCTCGGGCTCGGGCACTCGTCGGTCGGCGAGACCGAGATCATCCCGGGCGGGCGGCGTGTGCTCGGCGCCGAATCGGTGATGTTTCCGATTGCGTTCGCCGCCGGCACCATCCACGATCGCAGCTTGAAGGCCGACGACATCGCCGGCATTACTGACATCTACCCGACCTCGGACTCGCGGCGTGAGCTGGGCAGCATCTCGGGCAAGGTGACGAAAAACGGGCAGGGCGTGCTCGGCGCGCACCTGATCGCGTTCAACCCGACGACCGGCAAGCTGGTGGGCGGGTTCACGCTCAACGAGGACGGCAGCTTCACGATCGCCGGGCTCGAGCCCGGCGCGCATGTGCTGCGGGTCGAGCCGCTGGACGACGGCGATATCGAGAGCTTCTTCGATCCCTCGCTGGACGTCGATGTGGATTTTCGCGTGCGGTTCCACGACAAGATCGTCGTGGTGCCCGTTGGAGGTGGTGTGCGTGATGTCGCGATCGCGGTGACGCCTAAGTGATCGCCCTGCGCACCGTCGTCTCTGCCGCGCTGCTCGTGATCGCGGTCGTTCCTTCTGCCTATGGCCAGGTCTATGTCGGCGGCAATGTCCCCCGCAAGGGCTCGATCGAGTTCGGCGGCGGCGGCATGTGGTCGCCCGGCTTCGAGACCGGGTCGGTTGCGGCCGACCTGACGCGAAGCGGATCGGATCGCCTGACCCTGTTCAACACCGAGGGCGAGGTCAACGGATTCCCCGGCTTTCACGCGCGCGTCGGCGTGTATTTGTCCCGCACCATCTCGGTCGAGGGCGGCGTGCGATACGCGAAGCCCGAGCTCTCCTATCGCCTGACCGACGATTTCGAGTCGGCCCCGGACGAGACGGCGGCCGAGGTCCTCAGTCACTACGTCTTCGACGGGTCGGTATTGTTCCACCTCGGCTCGTTCGATGGGGGCCGGGGCGTACCGTTCGCGTCGGGCGGCGGCGGCTACGTCCGCGAGCTGCACGAAGGCAACGAGCTGGTCGAGACCGGCAACGAGATCCATGCGACGGCGGGCCTCAAATACTGGTTCGGCGCGCGCCGCTTCGGCCTCCGCGTCGAAGCCGGCTTGACCTCGCGTGAGAAGGGCTTCGACAAGCGCGAGGGCAGGCGCACGCTGCCGCTCGTGCTGGGCGGCCTCACGATGCTGTTCTAGCCGGCGCCGCAGTTCTCGACGCCGGCTCGTATTCCACGCTGACTCCGTCGCGCTCGACCCGGTAGTAGGCGATCGTGCGGCCTGCCCACGCCGCGCCGCTCTGTCCGTTGAGCCCGACGACGGCGGGCCCGTGCCGGTCCAGGCGCGCGCGATGCACGTGCCCGCACAACACCGCCGAGACTCCGGCATGATGCGCGGCCTTCCAGAACGCGTCGCGATCGGCTGCAACCATTTCCATTTTCACGACGACCTGCCAGCGCTGCAGCAGTGTCAGCAGCCGGGCGGTCCCGAGGCGCCCGACGTTCCAGCGGAACGACCCCACCGGCAGCGGATAGTGATGGATCAGAACGGCCAGCGGCGAGCTGCCGGCCTGCGCCGACAGCCAGTCGACCTGCGACGCCGGGATCCGGCCCTCGCCCGACCTTAGCGTGACCGTGCCTGCCGCGAGGCTGACCGGCATCCAGAGCGCCGGGATCGAATCCACCGTCACCAGCCGGAGCCCGCCCGGCAACGTCTTCACTTCGCCCGGCCGGAGGGCGACGTGCGTGGCCCGCCGCTCGATGCGCCGGTGAAACTCGCGCCGCCGCCACGCAATGAGCGGCGGCGGATCCCAGAACCTGGCGACGAGCCGCCACAGATCGCGGCGATCCCGCGGATGTCCGCCGCTCGACGACAGGTCGTGGTTGCCGTGGATGATCGACGCCCGATCGCCGTGCAGCCAGCCGCGTTCGCCGAGGAGGTCGAGGGTGTGCTCGAGGAGCGCCGGGTCCCAGCGGTCGAGAAGGTCGCCGGTGATGGCGAGGTGCAACGGCTGGTGAAGCGCGACGCGGTCGAGTTGATGGGCGAACTCGACCACGTCGTCTCGGTTGCGGAGGTGCAGGTCCGACAGGTGGGCGACGATCACGCCGTCATATTTTCGTATTCAACGTTGCGTCGACTCCAGGCATCACCGGATCGTCGTCGTCCTCGAGCGGCTGCTCGTAGCGGCGCGGCGTGGCGGTATCGGCTTCGGTGCGGTTCACCGTGTCGTACAGACGATTGCGCTCGACGCCTGGGCCTTCGCGCTCTGCCGCATCCTCGCTCTGTCGTGACGCATCGTTCGGCACGTTCTGATCAGCCATGTCCGACCTCCGCGGGCTCCATCGCAAAGCGTGTACCGCCGCCAGCGCCGGCGGCATCGGAAGCCGGTTCAGCAGTTCTCCGTGCCGACCCTTATCAACTATGATCATGTGATGGCCTCGCTGAATTCCTTCAACACCCAGACCCAGCTGACCGCCGGTGGAGAATCGTTCCGGATCTTCAGCCTTCCAGCGCTCGAGCGGGCGGGTTTCACCGGTGCCGGACGCCTCCCGTATTCGCTGAAGATCCTGCTCGAAAACCTGCTGAGGCGCGAAGACCAGCGGTTCGTCGACCGCGAAGACATCGAAGCGCTCGCCAACTGGGACGTGGCGTCGAAGCAGCAGAAGGAAATCGCGTTCACACCCGCGCGCGTGCTGCTGCAGGACTTCACCGGCGTGCCGGCGGTCGTCGACCTGGCGGCCATGCGAGACGGCATCATGCGGCTCGGCGGTGACCCGCGCAAGGTCAACCCGCTGCAGCCGGTTGAGCTGGTGATCGACCATTCGGTGCAGGTCGACCATTACGCGGAGAGGAATGCCGCCGATCTCAACGCCGCGCTCGAGTTCACGCGGAACAAGGAGCGCTACACGTTCCTGAGGTGGGGGCAGGAGGCCTTCCGCAACTTCCGCGTCGTGCCGCCCGATACCGGCATCGTGCACCAGGTCAATCTCGAGTACCTGGCGCGCGTGGTGTTCAAGGAAGTCACGGACGGCCTGCCGCTCGCATATCCCGATACGCTGGTGGGCACCGACTCGCACACCACCATGGTCAACGGCCTCGGCATCGTCGGCTGGGGCGTCGGCGGGATCGAGGCCGAGGCGGCGATGCTCGGCCAGCCGATTTCGATGTTGATCCCCGAGGTCGTCGGCTTCCGCCTGGTCGAACGGCTGCCGGAAGGGGCGACGGCCACCGATCTCGTGCTCACGATCACCGAGCGCCTGCGCAAGCTCGGGGTCGTCGGCAAGTTCGTCGAGTTCTACGGGCCGGGGCTGGAGTTCCTGACCATCGCCGACCGGGCGACGCTCGGCAACATGTCGCCGGAGTACGGCGCGACGATCGCGATCTGCCCGATCGACGACATGACGCTGGACTACCTGCGGCTGACCGGCCGCGAAGAGCCGCACGTGCAGATCGTCGAGGCGTACGCGAAGGAGCAGGGGCTGTACTGGAGCGCCTCGTCGCCCGAGCCGGCATATACGGCGACCATCGAACTGGACCTCTCGACGATCGAGCCAAGCCTGGCCGGACCGAAGCGCCCGCAGGATCGGGTCCCGCTGCGGCAGTCCAAGCTGCGGTTCCAGCAGGCGCTCGACCTGATGGTGGCCGAGCGCAAGCCCAAGGGCGTGGTCGCCGAGAAGCACGGGGAGGACACCGAGCCGGCGGCGACGCGGACGGCTGCGGCGGTGGCGTCGAACGACGGCGTCGTGCCCGGCATGGAAGGGCTCGATCACGGCTCGGTGGTGGTCGCGGCCATCACCAGCTGCACGAACACCTCGAACCCGAGCGTCATGATTGGCGCCGGCCTGCTCGCGAGGAACGCGGTCAAGCGCGGCCTCAAGGTGAAGCCGTGGGTGAAGACCAGCCTCGCGCCCGGCTCGCTCGTGGTCACCGAGTACCTGCGAACCGCCGGCCTGCTCGAGTACCTCGCCGAGCTCGGCTTCAATATCGTCGGCTACGGCTGCACGACATGCATCGGCAACAGTGGTCCGCTGCCCGAGCCGGTGTCCGGCCTGGTCAAGGAACGCAACCTGATCGTGGCGTCGGTCCTCAGCGGCAACCGGAACTTCGAGGGGCGCATCCAGAGCCAGGTCCGCGCCAACTACCTGGCGTCGCCGCCGCTGGTGGTCGCCTACGCGATTGCCGGCAAGATGCAGGTCGATCTGACCACCGAGCCGATCGGTCACGACACCGCCGGCGAGGCGGTGTACCTGAAGGACATCTGGCCGAGCGAGCGCGAGATTCAGGAAGCGATGCTCGGGTCGGTGAAGTCGGAGATGTTCCGCGAGCAGTACGCGCACGTGTTCGACGGCGACGACCGCTGGCGGTCGCTGCCGATCCCGACCGGTGAGCGGTTCGAATGGACGGACGACTCGACCTACATCCGGAACCCGCCGTTCTTCGAGAACCTGACCCACGAGCCGACGTTCCCGTCCGACATCCACGGCGCGCGCGCGCTGGCGGTGCTCGGGGACAGCGTGACCACCGACCACATCTCGCCTGCGGGATCGATTCCGGCCGACAGCCCGGCCGGCCGCTACCTGGTCGGCAAGGGAGTGCCGCCCGCGGACTTCAACTCGTACGGCGCGCGGCGCGGCAATCACGAAGTCATGATGCGCGGCACGTTCGCGAACATCCGGCTTCGCAACCAGCTCGCGCCCGGCACGGAGGGCGGCTGGACGACGCTGCTTCCCGACAACGAAGTCATGACGATCTACGACGCGTCGGTGCGCTATCGCGACGCCGGCGTTCCGCTCATGATCATCGCGGGGAAGGAGTACGGGTCCGGATCGTCGCGGGACTGGGCCGCGAAGGGCACGCTCCTGCTCGGCGTCAAGGTCGTCATCGCGGAGAGCTTCGAGCGCATTCACCGCAGCAACCTCGTGAACATGGGCGTGCTGCCGCTGCAGTTCAAGGACGGGGAGTCAGGCGCGAGCCACAAGCTGACCGGCCGGGAGCTGTTCGAGATCATCGGCGTCGACGAATCCCTCAGCCCGCGCGGCCAGGTGACGGTGCGGGCGACCGCGGACGGCGGCGCCACTCACGAATTGTCGGCCGTGGTGCGCATCGACACGCCCGAGGAGCTGGTCGCGTTCCGGAACGGCGGGATCCTGCCGTACGTGCTGCGCCAGCTGCTGCGGCAGTAGCGGAGCCGTCCGGTGGGTCCGAGCAGCGGGGGAGCGGTCGGCCGCGCAACGGCGGGGCCAGTCTCCGCGGCGGACGTCAAGGCCAGGGCCGCGGCGCTCGGCTTCGACCTGTGCGGCGTCGCACCCGCCGCTGACTTCGTCGAGCTGCGCTTCCTGCGCGAGTGGCTCGAACGCGGCTATGCGGCCGACATGCACTACCTGCATCGATCGGCGGACCGCCGCGCCGACGTCCGCCAGGTGCTGCCGTCCGCCCGCTCCGTCGTCTGTCTCGCCACCATCTACAACACCGAACGGCCCTACTCGGTCGATGCCGCAGACCGCCGCCAGGCGGCGCTGGCACGCTACGCCTGGGGCGACGACTATCACGTGGTGATCCAGCGCCGGCTCGATGCGCTCCTCGCCTGGATGCGCGAGGCCGCGGACGACACGTTCGAGGGACGCGCCTACGTCGATACCGGCCCGGTCCAGGAACGCGTCTACGCGCAGTATGCCGGGATCGGCTGGATCGGCAAGAACACCTGTGTGATCAGCCCGAAGGTCGGGTCGTGGATCTTCCTGTCCGAGATCATCTGCAATCTCGACCTCGATCCTGATTCGCCGGCGCTCGATCAGTGCGGCCGCTGCACGAGGTGTCTCGACGCCTGCCCGACCGGCGCGCTGGTCGCGCCCGGCGTGCTCGATTCCACGCGCTGCCTCTCGCACATGACGATCGAGAACAAGTCCTCGATCCCGGTGCAGTACCGCGACGCGCTGGCGGAACACGCGTACGGCTGCGACATCTGCCAGGAGGTGTGCCCCTTCAATCGTTCGCACAAGACCGCAACCTCGGCGGATCCGGCCTGGCAGCCGAGACCCGGCCTCGACGCCGCCCCGCTGCTCGAGCTGTGGCAGAAGTCGGATGACGAGCTTCGTGCGCTGCTGAAGGGGAGCGCCATGAAACGAGCGGGAATCAGACGCCTCCGGCGCAACCTCGCGGTCGCGATCGGCAATTCGGAGGATGCGGCGGCCGCCGACGTGCTCGAGCAGTCGCCCGAGGAGACCGCGCGCGATCCTCTCGTCGAGGAGCACGTGACCTGGGCGGTGAGGAAGCTGCGTGGCTGAACCCAGTAACCGGGAACGGATGTGATGAAGGACTTCACCCCATCGCTGCTGCTGTCGATGCCGCAGATGCAGGACCCGAACTTCGCGCGCACCGTGATCCTGCTCTGCGATTACCGGCCCGAAGGGGCGTTCGGCCTGGTGATCAATCGCCCGACCGAGGCCGCCGCCGGCGAGATGGTCAAGCTGTATCCGCCGGTCGCCGCCGTCGGGGGCAGCAGCGCCTTACGGCTGTTCGTCGGCGGCCCGGTGGAACCGGAGCGCGGCTGGATCCTCCTCGCCGAGCCGCCGATGGATGCGGAGTGCCGGACCATCCAGGACGGACTCTACCTGTCGGCGTCACCCGAGGTGCTCCGCGACGTGCTGAGCGCGACGCCGCCGGCCCGCGCGAAGGTTCTCGCTGGCTATGCCGGCTGGGGACCGGGACAGCTCGACGAGGAGCTGGCGCAGTCGGCGTGGCTGATCGGCGACATCCATCTCGATCTGATCTTCGACGTCCCGCCCGCGACGGTGTGGGACACCGCCATTCGCCGGCTCGGCGCCGATCCCTCGGCGCTGCAGACCTCGCACGGCGTCCACTGAGGACGCGGCGCGCTACTTCAGCACTTCCGCGAAGTAGTCGAGCGCCCGCGGATCCTTCGACTGCCCGAGCCAGAAGATCGCCTGCTTCTTGACCGCCGGGTTGCTATGGGTCCGCGCGATCTGAATGAGCAGCGGCACGCCTTCGTCCTTCGGCAGCTGGCTCAGGGCGAACACGGCGCGCTTCTTCACGTCGGTGTCCGGATCCTGCTCGATGCGCTCGGTGATGGCCGCGGCCGCCTTGCTGCCGGCCTTCTGGCCGAGCCAGAAGATCGATTCGCCACGGACCGCGGTGTCGGGGTTGGATCGGGCGGCGTCGATCAGGATCTCCACGGCCTTGGGCTCACGGCTCTGCGAGATGCCGAAGGCGGCCTTCTTCTTCACTTCCTGCGACGGATCGTCCCTGATCACCCGCTGCAGGACCTCGAGCCCGCGGCGGCCGCGCGTGTTGCCCAGCCAGAACGGCACCTTGGCCCGCACCGCCTGCGGCTGTGCCGGCGCCAGCAGCCGCTCCAGCGCCGCGTCGGCCGCGGCGTCCTCGTGGAGCGCGATCGCGCTGATCGCGCCGTCAGTGATCCGATCCCGGCGATCCGTCTGGGCGGTGACCAGCGATTCGAGCAGCGCGATGCTCTCGGCCGGTGTGACCGCGGTGAACCAGGTCACGTCGCGGCCGCCGGCGTCCAGCTGACAGTCCTCCGAGAACACGCGGACACGCTCGACCTGGCGGTTGACGACGCGGAAGAGCACGACCATCTCGTCGGCCCCCTCGAGCTTGATCGGTCCGCCCGGCTGCGGCGCCTGAGGCCGGGTGCTCATGCTGGTGCCGCCGAGCGACGGCTCGAGGCCGCAGGTGGCGCAGCAGGCTGCGCCGTCGGACATCACCACGCTGCCGTTGACGAAGGTGTTGCCGGAGTTGACGCAGCACATGACCCGCTCGCCGTCGACGACCGGCACCGCGTAGCCGATCCACCCGACGTCGGCATAGCTGGCGACGGCGGTGCGAAAGGCGCCCGGCAGCGCCGCGGCGGCCTGCGCGGCAACGCGGCCATTGGCGATCCGCGGCTGCTGCGCCAGGAGCACCGCCGCCGAGACGGCGGCGGTCGTGAGGGTCGCGGCGATCGTGACGAATGCCCTCGACATCGGCGGCTCCCTACTTGTTCAACAGTTCGATCATGTAGTCGGTGGCGATCTTGTTGCGCATGTTGGAGAGACGTCCGACCAGCTCCTTCTTCATGGTCACGTCCTGCTCCTTGCGGGCGAGTGCGACCAGGGCGGTGGCGTTCTCCTGCATGAACAGCGCGTTGATCACCGACTTGCGGACGTCGACGTTGGTGTCGGCGTTGTAGATCTGCACCAGCACGTCGCCGGTGCGGGTCGAGCGCATCGTGCCGAGCGCGCGCACCGCGTCACGCCGCAGGTCGGCGTTCTGTTCCGCCTTGGCCAGCTCGATCAGGCGGTCGATGCTGCCGCCCGCCTGCATCGAGCGGACGATGCGGCGCTTGACGTCGATCGAGGTTTCCTTCTGATAGAGCTGCCACAGCTCCTCGTGTGCGTTCATGTGGCCGAGCTGGGTGACCGCTTCCATGCGCAGCTCCGGATTCTGCTCGCCCTGCGCCGCCTTGAAGAGCCGATCCTTCTCGCCGGCGGTCATGAAGGCACGCAGGATGCGCCGCTTCACGTCCACGTCGGTGGTGGTGCCATAGATTTCGGCGAGCAGGGCGCGGTGCTCCGCTCCGCCGTGGACGCCCAGATACTGGATGGCCTGGCTCTGGAGCTCCGGCGTCGAGCCGCCCTTGGCGTAGTTCCGCAGCACGTCGCGGGCGCGCGGCGACTTGCTCTGCGCGAGGACGTACAGCGCGCGCTGCTTCACCTTCGGGCCCGACGTGCCCTCGAGCAGCTTCTCGAGCATCGGCACCGCCTCTTCGGGCGCGGTGTGCTGCAGCGCCTGCAGCGCCATCAGCTTCACTTCCTCGTCCGCCGAATCCTGCGGCCGCACCGGCTGGCCGATGTCGCGGCGCACTTCCGCTTCGAGGACGGTCGCCTGCTTGCGGTAGGTGCTGGTGGGACTCGTCTTGGTGAACACCGTCAGCGTGGTCAGCGCTTCGGCGCGCTGTCCGAGGCGGTTCTGCGAGTACGCCTTCCAGTAGAGCGCCGCGTCGACCTTGGTGCCCTTGAGCTCGATCACGCGATCGAAGTACGAGACGGCCCGGTCGTAGCGGGACTCGAGCGCGGCGCTGTAGCCCGCGCTATAGAGCTCGGTCTCGCGCTCGCGCTCGCGTTCGCGCAGCTCGGCCTCGCGGTCGCGCCCGCGGTCCTGCGAGTACTCGAAGGCCAGCATCGCCGGCATCGGCATGTCGGGCGTCATCACCGGCATCACCGGCATCACCGGCATGGGCGGCATCGCCGGGAGCGGCGCCATCCCGGCGAGGGCCGGCAGCGGGTCCATCAGTTCGAACGGGGCGAGGCCGGGACCCATCGGCGCGATCGCCGGCCGGGGCCCCATCGGACCGAAACCGCTCGGGCCGGGACCGATCGGGAGGGGGCCGATCGGGAGGGGGTGCATGGGCGCCAGCGCCGGGGCTGGCCCGAACGGTCCGAAGGGCTCTGGCGCGACCGGGCTCGCGATCGGAACAGGAGCGTCGAGAGGCGCCGGCCGCGCCGGGGCCGGCGCCGGCGCCGGCGGTTGGGCGGCGACGGGCGCCGCCGCCAAGGCCGTCAGAGTAACGACCAATGCAAGTGCGTAGCTGTTTGTCATGTGCTGGTGTCCTGCTGCGACCCAGTGCCTCCGGCGCAGCTCATAAAACGGGTTCACGTTCCCGCTCTGAAATTGACGAGGGTTCCTGCCGTGCGGTTAGCGATCAGGACCGCTGATCGGTCTTCCGCAGAATCGTGTCCTTCTGGCGCTGACGGACTTCCGACGAGACGACGCGCACCTTGAACAGCAGGTCGCGCGATTCGATGCGCCGGCGTACCTCGGCGAGGTCGTGCGTCGTGAGCTTCTCCGGGCTCGCCGCCACTTCGGTCAGGATTCGCTCGATCTCGTCGAGCAGTTCGCTGACGGCGGTGTCGCCGGTCTCGTCCGCGGTCTGTCGATACAGGCGGCTGTCGGCGACCAGTTGCTCGGCGCGGGCCCGCTCGCCCTCGAGATCGATGCTGTCGCTGTCCTCGTTGCTCACCAGCTCCACCAGGATCATCTGCGAGCGATCGAGATGCTCGCCGAGATCGACGAGCAGGATGCGCTCGCGAATCTGATCGGCAGACACGCCGGTCGTGCCAGGCGCCACGGCCGGGGACGGGGACAGCGCCCGGCCCGCGAAGAACGCGCCGGCCACCAGCACGACGACCGTGGCCGCGAGCGCGAGCGGCGCCGGCGAGAGTACCAGCCAGCTAAACCAGCCGGGCCGCTCCCGCCGCAGGTTCGGCTCGAGCCGCGCCCACACCGTCCGCTCGAACGAGGGCGGCAGGTCGATCGGCGCGGCCGCGGTCTCGTCGATGACGCCGAGCACGCGCTGCAGCGCGTGGTATTCCCCCCGGCATGCGGCACACGCCGCGAGATGCGTCGCCGCGGCGGCTTCGTCGTCCGCGGCCATCTCGCCGTAGTAGTGCAGCACGAGGTCGTCGTCGGTCAGGTGCGCGTGTGGGGTCTGCGTCGTCATGTCCTCTGTCCGCCTAGTCCGCTGCCACGAGCGGACCGAGCGCGGTCCGCATTTTCTTCACCGCGCGAAAGATGCTGTGCTTGGTCGCGTTCGTCTTCAGTCCGAGGGCGCGGCTGATCTCGTCGATCGACTGCCCCTCGAAGTGCCGCAGCATGAAGGCGGCTCGCTCCATCTGGCTGAGCGCCGCCATCGCGCCGTTGATCCGCTCCTGCACCTCGGTGCTGAGCGTCAGGCGCTCCGGCGAGGGCCGGCCCGCATCCGCCGCCTCGGCGGCGCCGAACTGCTCGAGGTCCGCGGCGTCGTGACCGGCTTCGCGATGCGGCCGCGACCGAATCAGGTCGATCGAGCAGTTCACGGCGATGCGGTGCACCCAGGTGCCGAAGTTCGCCCGCGATTCGAAGCGGCTCAACTGCTTGTAGGCCCTCAAGAAGGTCTCCTGGACGACATCCTCCGCGTCCGAGGGATTCCCGGTCATCCGGTAGGCCAGCCGATAGATAGCGCGGCTATGGCGCTCCACGAGCGCGCGGAAAGCTTCGCTATCTCCGTCGCGGGCGAGCGCGACGGCGGCGGCGTCCGTTTGCGGCATCCGATTGGTTAGACGGGGTTTGGGGGGACGGGTTAGCCGTCCCCCGGCGGATCAGTGGAGGTCGGTCTTGTTCAGCGTGAGGCCGATGCTGGGGGCGTGGTTCTCGTCAGCGGCGGCCCCGGCGCCGGGGACGCCGGTCGGCTTCGAGTTGGCCAGGATTCCTCGCATCCGGCCGATCTCTTCGTGTAGCGCGGCAATACAGCCTTCCTGGGTTTCGTGCGGCACCTTCGTGGCGACGCCGCAAAAGGGACACGAGCCCGCGTGGGCAGACACCTTGGGCGACCCGGACATGGTTGAAACTTCCGTGATGCGCCTTTCGCAGGGAGCACCCCGGCCAAAAGCAAGAATGGCTCCACCAGTCGAGCTCAAGAAACCGGCTTCAGGAGGGCCAAAACCCCCGTGCGGAGCGAGGTCATCCGATAGCTGAGTTTTTCAACACTACGACGACTGTCCACAGGCCAGTCGTGGTCGAGAATTTTTACCGTTCCGCGCGTGAGGCGCGGCGGCCGCGTCCCGGCTCGCCGTTCGTCGAGACCATGCCGCGATCCAGGCCACTGGTTTCGGGATCCGGCGGGGCAGTGGCGTCCCTGTCGTCTCGCGCAGCAGGTCGAACAGCCGCATCTGCGGCACGTTCTCTCCTCCCACCAGGTATTCCTCGCCCGCGTCGCCGCGCTCGACCGCCGTGACGTGCGCATCGGCCACGTCGTCGATGTATGTGAACGACCAGACGCGATCCGCGCCGACCACGCCCTGGTAACCGGCCGGCGAGATGGTCGCCGGTCATTCGCCCGACCAGGTTGCCGTCGGTCGCGGCCCCTGGTCCGTAGACGACGCCAGGCACGAGCGTGACGATGGGCACGCCGCGCGCCGCGGCCGCGCGTGCGACCTCGCGGCCTCGCACCTTCGATCGCTGGTAGTCGTTCGCCTCGAGTGCCCGGGTGCGGCCTGCCGGCGGCAGCGCGAGGAACGACGACGTGTAGACGAGACGAGGGATCTGCAGCGTCCGGCACACGTCGATCACCGCCTCGAGGCCACCGACGTTGACGCGATCGAACTCCGACGGATCGCGCTGCCAGAGGCTGACGAGCGCGGCGGTGTGGCAGATGGCGTCGACCCCGCGCGCGGCGGCGAGCACCGCGTCGCGGTCGCGGACGTCGCCGGCGACGACAATCGGCGGCGTCGTGGATGGTGCGGCGCGTCGCGCGAACACGATCGGCTCGTGGCCACGCCGCCGCAGCGCCGCGACGATCGCGGCGCCCAGGTAACCCGTTCCACCAGTGACGAGAACTCTCATTGTTAGCTGATAAGCTTTCTTCACATGTTCAAGCGACAGACTACGGGATCGGTCGTCTGCGCGTCCTGCGGCTCGCTCGTCGGTGTCAACGATGACACGTGTTACTCCTGCGGACGACGAAATCCCGGACTGTGGGGCTACGGGCGTGCTCTGCGGGAGTTTGGCAACGATCTCGGCTTCATCCCGCTCGTGGTTGGGACCTGCTCGATTCTCTATGTCGCCACGCTGCTGATGACCGTGCTGCTCGGCGATCCCATTCGGATGGAGTCGATCTTCTCGCTGTTCGGGCCCAGCAACCGCGCGCTCCTGGTCTTCGGCGAGTCCGGGGCGGTGCCGGTGTTCGCGATGGGACGCTGGTGGACCGTGCTCAGCGCCGGCTGGTTGCACGGCGGGCTGCCGCACCTGTTCTTCAACATGATGATGATCCGCGAGCTCGGCCCGCCCACCGCCGACATCTACGGCGCCGCGCGCATGATCATCATCTACATTGCCGGCGGCGTGGTGGGCTTCGTGTTCAGCTCGCTGGGCGGCGCAGTGATGCCGCAGCTGCCGCTCATCGGCGGCGGGTTGTACACGATCGGCGCGTCGGCGCCGATCTTCGGGCTGCTGGGCGGCCTCATGTATTACAGCCGCCGCGGTGGCAGCAGCATCGTGCGCTCGACGGTGATGGGCTATGTGCTCAGCGCGGTCATGTTCGGCATCCTGATGCCGGGCATCGACAATTACGCCCACCTCGGCGGCTTCGTCGGCGGCTACCTGTCCGGGATGTGGCTCGATCCCCTGAAGCGCGAGCGCATGGACCACTTCTTCATCGCCGCCGCCCTGGTGCTCCTCTCGGGCCTGGCGATCCTCGCGTCGATCCTGACCGTCCTTCAAGAGGTCATCGCCATCGTCAGAGGGGGCTGACCGCCGGCGCCCTCCGCTATACTTTTCGGACGTGCGGAAGCCTGTCGTTCTCATTACCGGGGCAGGCGGCGAGATCGGCCACGGCCTGATCGAGCGGCTGTCCCAGCAATCCCAACGCGCCATCGTCACCCTGGATCTGGCCAGGCTGGATCCGATCGTCGCGCCACGCGTCGATCGCGAGATCACCGGGTCGATCCTCGACCGGGCGCTGCTCGAGCGAGTCCTCGCCGAGTATCAGGTCGAGCTGGTGTTCCACCTCGCCGCGCTGCTCTCGACGCGCTCCGAGTTCACGCCGCTGGCCGCGCACCAGGTCAACGTCGAAGGGACGCTGAACCTCCTCGAGTTCGCGCAGCACGAGGCGGAATCACACGGCAAGCCCGTGATCTTCATGTATCCGTCGTCAATCGCGGTCTACGGCCTGCCCGACCTGGAGACCAAGATGTCGAGCGGACGGGTCAAGGAAGACGACTGGACGCATCCGACGACGATGTACGGCTGCAACAAGCTCTATTGCGAGCAGCTCGGCCACTACTATTCGCGGCACTACAAGCAGCTGGCCGCGGAGTCGGCGAGCGGCCGCGTCGACTTCCGGTGCGTGCGGTTTCCCGGACTGATTTCGGCGGTGACGATGCCGTCTGGCGGGACCTCGGACTATGCGCCGGAGATGATTCACGCGGCGGCGAAAGGGGAGCGCTACGAGTCGTTCGTCCGCCCCGACACGCGCATTCCGTTCATGGCGATGCCCGACGGGGTCGAGGCGCTGCTCCAGCTCGCCGCCGCGCCGCGCCGCAGCCTGTCGCGCACGGCCTACAACGTGGCGGCGTTCAACCCGTCAGCGGAAGAGGTGCGCGACGTCGTCATGGACGCGTTTCCGGACGCGGACGTCACCTGGGACGTGGACCGGAAGCGTCAGGGGATCGTCGACACCTGGCCTGCCAACGTCGACGACGGCGCCGCCCGGCGCGACTGGTCGTTCGCGCCGCGCTACGACTTCACGCGCGCGTTTCGGGATTATCTGATTCCGCGCATCCGCGAGCGCTACGCCAGATAGCACGTGCGCACGTAGCACGTAGCACGTAGCACGTTGAAGCACGTGCGCACGCAGGACGTGGCACGTAGCACGTGTTTACGTCCACTCCGGCGGTGGCGTGATCTCGGCAGCCGGTGTCGGCCCGGGATCGGGCCGGCCGCTGCCGGTGAGGCGGCTGATCGCCCGCACCGTCATGTCGTGGTCGCAGACGCTCTGGCAGGAGAGGCGGACGCCGGTGACGCCTTTCGCGGCGAGCACGTTGCGTTCGGCCACGGTCATCTTCGCGGGTTCGCCCTCGACGAACTCGACGCGGCAGGTCGTGCAGCGGGCGTTGCCCCCACACGCGTGCAGGATGTCCACCTTGGCGTCCTGCTCGATCGCGAGCACCAGGCGCTTGCCCTGTTCGACTTCAACGGTTCCGAACCCTTCAACGGTCAGCTGCGGCATATGAGTGCATCATAGCAATCCCGCATCCCGAATCCCGCATCCCGAATCCCGAATCCCGCATCCCGAATCCCGGGTCCCGAGTCCCGCATCCCGAGTTCTATGCGACCCGGGGGGTGATGATCGTCGCCGCGCGGTCCAGGGCGGACTCGACGTTCGGGCAGATGTTCGAGTCGCCAATCCGGCGGTGGAACTCCGCGGCCTGCATCAGCGCCGACGGTTGTGCGCGTGCGCCGCAGAGGATGAGGGTGCGATTCGACCGCCTGAGCTCGTCGGCCAGGTCCTCGAGGGCGCGGACGCCGGTGGAATCGATCGCCGTCATGTTGCGCAGCCGGACGATGACGATCGGGGGCAGCGTGTCGAGGTCGTTGGTGATCGCCGCGATCTTGTCGGTCATGCCGAAGAGGAACGGCCCGTGGATCCGGAAGATGGCGACATAGCGGGGGATGCGCTTGCCCTGCAGGACGTGCGGGCGGCCCGACTCGACGTCGTCGGCGGTGATGCGCGAGACGGTGGTAGTCATCGACACCCGGTGGATGTAGAGCAGCGCCGCGAGGATCATGCCGACCTCGACCGCGAGCGTCAGGTCAGCGAAGACGGTCAACGCGAACGTCGTCAGCCAGACGGCGATGTCCGTCCTGGTCAGGCGGAGCAGCTTCGGCACCTCGTGCCACTCGCCCATGGTGTAGGCGACGACCATCAGGATGGCGGCCAGCACCGGCATCGGGATGAAGCGCGCGAGCGGCGCCGCGGCCAGCAGCACGATCAGCAACGTCAGCGCGTGCAGCATGCCGGCCACCGGCGTGCGCGCGCCGGAGCGGATGTTGGTGGCGGTCCGTGCGATGGCCCCGGTCGCGGGCAGGCCGCCGAACACAGGTGACGCGATGTTCGCGACCCCCTGGGCGACCAGCTCGACGTTCGGGTTGTGACGATCGCCGCTCATGCGGTCCGCAACGACCGCGGACATCAGCGACTCGATGGCGCCCAGCAGGGCGACGGTAATGGCCGGCCGGATCAATGTCGGGATCAGGGCCGCGTCGAAGCGGGGCAGTGCCGCGTCGGGGAGACCGGACGGGATGCCGCCGAAGCGCGACCCGATCGTCGCCACGTCGAGACCGGTGAGCAGGACGACCACCGTGCCACCGAGCAGGGCGACGACGGTGCCGGGAACCCGCGGCACGAGCCGGCGCATGACCAGGATGACGCCCAGCGACGCCGCGGCCAGCAGCGCTGCTCGTGGGGCGATCGTGTCGAGATGACCGGCGAGCGTCGCGACGCGGGCCCCGAACTCAGCCGGGACGTCCGCGATCTGCAGGCCGAGCAGGTCCTTGATCTGCGTGCTCGCGATCAGCACGGCGATGCCGTTCGTGAACCCCACGACGACCGGCCGCGGCAGGTACTTGACCGCGTTCCCCATACCGGTCGCGCCGAGGACCACCAGGATGACGCCGGCCATCATCGTGCACATGAACAGGCCGTTGACGCCGTGTTCCGCGACGATCCCGGCGATCACGACGACGAACGCCCCGGTCGGTCCACCGATCTGGCACCGCGATCCGCCGAGCGCCGAGATCAGGAACCCGGTGACGATCGCGCAGTAGATGCCGGCCTGTGGCGGCAGGCCCGACGCGATCGCGAATGCCATCGCCAGCGGCAGCGCGACCAGACCGACGGTGAAGCCGGCCACGGCGTCGTGCGCGAACGTGGTCAGGGAATAGCTGCGCAGGGCCCGGAGAGATGCCGGGGCCCAGTTAGAGTCCATTCAAGCCCTCTTGAGGAACACCTCGATTTTAGCAGAGATGCTGGCGGCGCGACGGAAGCAGGGAGCAGCGCACCGAGGGCACTACAATTGACCGATGGAGGTGTCATGACCGGGCCAACGATGAGGGAAGTGCTTCTTCACGGCGGTGCAGACGAGGCATTCGACCGTTCCGTCGTGTTCGCGCGGCAGCTGGCCGAGTCGTTCGGGGCGCGCCTGCACGTCATCTACACCGTCGAAGATCCGCTCGCGGCGGGCTGGACCGCCGAGCTGAGCGCCGAGCGGCTGCCCGAGGTGCACCAGGCGATCGAGAACGAGGCGCGGGAGCGGCTGGCGCGCTCCATTCCGCTCGACGAACAGGACCGTCTCGGCGTCCAGCTCGTGATTCGAACCGGCCCGGCCGACGAGGAAGTGGTGCGCTACACGGACGAGCATCCGGTGGATCTGGCGATCGTCCAGGTCCCGGTCGGCGATGCCGAGTCCGGGCTCGCCCACGCGCTCATCGAACATGGCCGGTGCGCGGTGCTCGTGCTGCGGTGATTCCGAGCGATCTCCTGCTTGCGGCCTATGCGAGCGGATGGTTTCCGATGTCCGGTGACGACGGGCAGATCTCGTGGTACTCGCCCGATCCCCGCGGCATCATCCCACTCGACGCCTTTCACGCCCCGTCGCGCCTCCGTCGCGTGGTGCGGCGGGGCACCTATCGCGTGGCGGTGAACACCGCGTTCGAGGCGGTCATCCGCGCCTGTGCCGGCGTGTCGCGCGGCCCGGACGAAGCCGGAACCTGGATCAGCGAAGAGATTGTCGAGAGTTACTGCCTGCTGCACGAGCTGGGTTACGCGCACAGCGTCGAAGCCTGGGAAGGCGAGCAGCTGGTGGGCGGGCTCTACGGCGTGTCCCTGGGCGGTGCCTTCTTCGGCGAGTCGATGTTCCACCGCGCGACCGACGCCTCGAAGGTCGCCCTCGTGGCGCTGATCGACCGGCTACGCGAGCGCCAGTTCGGCCTGCTCGATACCCAATGGGTGACCGAGCACCTTCAACAGTTCGGCGGGATCGAGATCCCGAGGTCCGACTACATGAAGCAGCTCGAGTCGAGCGTGCGGCTCTACACCGCGTTCGTCTGACGGTGTCGACGAGTCCGATCAGTGAACGGTATAGGGCCCGCTCAGGGTGAACGGCGCGATCTTGGCGTCGAAGTGCTCGCCGCTCTCCGACACCATCTGGTAAGTGCCTTCCATGACGCCAAAGGCGGTGGTGAGCGGGCACCCCGAAGTGTATTCGAACGACTCGCCCGGCTGCAGCTTGGGCTGTTTGCCGACGACTCCGGGGCCGCGCACTTCCTCGACGTGCCCGGTGCCGTCGGTGATCATCCAGTGGCGCGTGAGCAGCTGCACCGGCTCGGCGCCTTCGTTCGAGATCGTGACCGTATACAGAAAAAACCACTGGTTCTGTGTCGGCCTCGACTGATTTTCGGCGTACTCCGACTGGACGAGCACGCGCACGCCGCGTGTAACCGCTTCCGAGGAGAACATCTCAGCATGATGAACGATCGCGCTCCAGACGGGCAAGTCCAGGCCACGGTCGGGCTCTGCGCCGTTTGCCGGCACGCGCAGGTCGTGACGAGTGCGCGCGGCTCACGCTTCTATCTCTGCCGCCTGTCCGCGACCGATCCGCGCTTTCCCCGTTATCCCCCGTTGCCGGTCGTGAACTGTGCGGGCTTCTCGCCCGACGCGGATCGCGCGCCGGATCGCTGACGTCGCTGCGCACCGCCCGCACCTGGACTCCTGCGGGGTTCTGCTAGGATCGACGGCTGGATGCACACGATTGAGCCCGCCAGGCTGAAGCCCGGAGTCAGCCTCGACGCCCTGCCGGAACCCACCGCGGGCCAGGTTTCCAGCGAGCGATCCCTCATTCGCGGCAAGGCGCTCATCTTCTGGGACCCGATGACCCTTCCCGGCACCCGCCTCGCGCGGAAGCGCGACGCGATCGATACCGACCAGATCACGCCGGCCGCCGACTGCGTCTCCGAGAGTCTCGAGACCCTCGACGAACGCTGGAAAGCCGGGTCCTTCCGCTACCTGATGCCCGACTTTCGCGCGCGCGTGCATCGCGGCGAGACGTTCGTCATTGCCGGTGACCGGTTCGCGATCGGCTCGTCGCGCGAGATGAGTCCGGCCGGCCTGAAGGGCGTGGCCGAGGAAGCCGGCCTCGAGATGGTCGTCGTCTGCGGCGCGAACATGGGCGACATCTTCCGCCGCAACAGCTTCAACCTCGGGCTGCACGTGGTGCAGAGCCCCGACGCGGTCGCCGATGCGCAGGACGGCGACGAGTTCAGCTTCGATCCGGCGACCCGGCAGCTTCGCAACGAGACCCAGGGAAAGACCTACACGCCGGTGCCGCTCTCGGCGAAGGAAGAAGAGATTCGCAGCGGCGGCGGCATCTTCGCGGTCGGCCGGCGCGAGTTCAAGCGCTCGGCGATGACCACGCCGGCGCTCGACTGGCCAACGCCCGAGCTGGCACGCCGCATGTCGGCGACCGAGCAGATCGTGTGGGCGCATCGCGTCGACAAGGACCTCGAGGCGTCGGCCTTCAAGCCGGGCACGACGCTTCGGGTGTATGCCGATCTGCTGCCGGCGTCGGACGGCACCGCGCCGTTCGCGATCCACACCTTCAACCAGATCACCGGCGGCGATCGCATCGACCCCCGCCAGGCGGCCATCGCCAACGATCACTTCGTGTTCACCGGGGTCGACGCCGACGACAAGCAGACGGCGATCGGCCGCGAGTTCGCCCGCGTGCACGGCCTCGACCAAGCCGTATTACGCGACGCCGGGCGACGGCATCTTCCATTTCTATTTTCCCGAGCAGGGGCTGGTCATGCCGGGCCAGTTCATTCCCGGCGCCGACTCGCACAGCCGCGCCTACGGGGCGTACGGGGCGGTCGGCATCGGCGTCGGCTCGACGACGCTCGGCTTCGGATGGTCGACCGGCTACATCTACTTCACCAACGCGCGGCAGCGCCGCGTGGTGTTCAGCGGCCGGCTGCAGCCCTGGGTCGGCGGCAAGGACATCGTGCTCGACCTGCTGCGGCGATGGGGCGCGAAGCAGTCGCAGGGCATGTCGGTCGAGCTCGTCGATCGCGACGGCCAGCTGCCGATGGTCTACCGCAACACCATCGCCAACATGATGGCGGAGGCGGAGGCGCTCAACGGCATCTTCGCGCCCGATGCGATCACTTACGAGTGGTACCGGCGAAAGGGCGTGACCGCGCTGCCGTATCCGCCAATCGTTCCGGGTGCCGACGCGGTCTACGACATCGACGAGACGCTCGACCTCTCGGGCGTCCAGCCGATGATCGCGAAGCCGTTCAGTCCCGGCAACGCGTTTCCGGCAGACGAAGTCGCGCGCGAGCACATCACGTTCGACAAGGCGATGATCGGATCCTGCACGAACGGCAGCTACGACGATCTGCTGCAGGCCGCGCTGGTGATGCGCGCCGCCCGCGACCGCGGCGTGAAGAAGGTCGAACGCGAGTTCGCGATCTTCCCCGGCTCCGGCGGCGTCGGCAGGCAGATCGAGCAGGCGGATGCCAGGCTCGGCGGGGAATCGATCGCCGAGGTCTTCCGCTCGCTGGGCGGCGTGATCCGGCAGTCGTGGTGCGGACCGTGCTTCGGGCAGGGACCGGACGCGCTGTCGCCGGGCCAGCGCGCGATCACGTCGTTCAACCGGAACTGGCAGAACCGGATGGGACTTGGTGGCGAAGGGTACCTGGCCAGCCCCGCCATCGTCGCGGCCTCGGCGCTCGTCGGCTACATGGCGCCGCCGAGCGAGCTCGGCCTGACCTGGGACTCTGAACTGTACGGCGTCTAGCGCGAGGGCTGGACCGCGTGAGGGTGTGAATCGATGGAATCGCTGACTGACCCGCAGATCTGGATCGCCCTGGCGACGCTGACGTTCCTCGAGATCGTCCTCGGCGTCGACAACATCATTTTCATTTCGATCCTGTCCGGGAAGCTGCCGCCGGATCAGCAGCCCCGGGCGCGCAAGATCGGGTTGCTCGGCGCGATGGGCACGCGCGTGCTGCTGCTGCTCTCGCTGTCCTGGATCGTCAAGCTGACGAAGCCCTTGTTCACCATCGGGCAGGACATCTCCGGCCGGGATCTGATTCTGATCCTTGGCGGCCTGTTCCTGATCGGCAAGAGCACCTACGAGATCCACGACAAGCTGGAAGGGGAAGAAGGCCACGCGTCCAAGCGCGTGCCCGCGTCGTTCACCAGCGTCATCGTCCAGATCATGCTGCTCGACATCGTGTTCTCGCTCGATTCGGTCATCACGGCGGTCGGGATGGTCGACGTGTTGTGGGTCATGATCGCGGCCGTCATGATCTCGGTCGGCATCATGATGGTCTCCGCCGAGCCGATCAGCACGTTCGTGCACAAACATCCCACCGTCAAGATGCTGGCGCTCAGCTTCCTGCTGCTGATCGGCATGTCGCTGATCCTCGAGGGCTTCGACCATCACATTCCGAAGGGCTACATCTACTTCGCGATGGGCTTCTCGGTCTTCGTCGAGATGATCAACCTGCGGCTGCGCAAGACCGCGCCGGTGCACCTGCACGAGCGATATGCGGAGGAGGCCGCGCCGCCGGCGACGCCACCCCGTCCGCGCGCCTGAAACGCGCGTCCGGCAGCCGGCGTCTTACCTCTATCCGTGTCCGGCGCGCCGCCTCATCGGCGCGCCCGTGCGCTGATGGAGGCTGGTTGACCATGATGCGCGTCCTCTTGACCGTCGCCGCGGCGGCGGTCCTGGCCATTCCTCATCTGTCGGCGCAGGCGCCGCGACCCCAGGGGCCGCCGCAGGCTCCGCTCGGTGCGACCGAGTGGCGGATCGATCCCAGCCACTCGGCCGCCAATTTCAGCGTGCGCCACATGATGGTCACGACCGTGCGCGGCAACCTCGGGCCGATCTCCGGGACCATTTCCTACGACGGCAAGGACATCCAGTCGGTCAAGGCCGACGTCAAGGTCGACGTCAAGGGCGTCGACACCAGGAACCCGAAGCGTGACGATCACCTGCGGAGCGACGACTTCTTCGACGTCGCGCACCATCCCGAGATCACGTTCACGTCGAAGCGGGTCGAGCCCGGCGCGGCGGGCGCGTTCAAGCTGGTTGGCGACCTCACCATCCGCGGAACCACCAAGGAAGTGGTGCTCGACGTGGAGGGCCCGACCCCTCCGGTCAAGGGCATGGGCGGGATCCGGATCGGCGCGACCGCGACGACCAAAGTGAAGCGCCTCGAATATGGCCTGAAGTACAACCAGCTCGTCGAGGCCGGTCCGGTCGTCGGAGACGAGGTCACGATCACGATCGATCTGGAGCTGACGCGGCCCGCGCTGCCCGGCGCCTCGCAGCCGTAGCCAGCCGGCGCCTGCCGACCGCCACTACAATAGGGGCACCATGAGCTGGTTCGCTCTCCTGATGCTGGTGGCGCAGGCGGCCACGTCCACACCGGCCGCGCCGCCGGCGTCCGTGCCGGCGTATGTTCCCGAGCGCGTCTTCGATACGCGCAAAAACGCCTTCGCCGATTTCGAAGTGATGCTCGCCGACCTGGCGACCGCCGACGTGGTCTTCGTCGGGGAGCAGCACGACGATCCCAATACCCATCGCCTCGAGCTCGGCATGCTCGAAGGGCTGCGGCGCCGCCGCGTCCCGGTGATCGTGTCGCTCGAGATGTTCGAGCGGGACGTGCAGCCGGCGGTCGATCGCTATTTGAGCGGCGCGATGGTCGAAGCGGAGTTCCTCACGGACGCCCGGCCGTGGCCGCGCTATGCCACGGACTATCGGCCCGCTGATCGAACTGGCCAAGGCGCACGGCTGGCCGGTGCTCGCGGCCAACGTCCCGCGACGCTTCGCGTCGGAGGTGGCGAAGTCCGGGAAGCCAGCGCTCGATCGGCTCTCCTCCGGCGACCGCGCTCACGCGGCGCGCGATCTCGAGTGCCCGCGTGATGCCTACTTCGATCGCTTCGCCGCCGCGATGGGGAACCATTCGACCCCGGGCAGCAAGCCCGCGGAGCCGGCGCCGGTCACCGACGAGGCGAAGCGCACCGCCGCCGACACCACCGAACGCTATTACTGGTCGCAGTGCGTGAAGGACGAGACGATGGCCGAGTCGATTGCCGCGGCGTTCGACCGCCGGCCCGGCCAGCAGGGCACGATCGTGCATTTCAACGGCGCGTTCCACAGCGACTTCGGGGCCGGCACGGCCGAGCGTACCCGCCGCCGCCTGGCCGGACGCCGCGTCGCCGTCGTCACGATCCTGCCGGTCACCAGCGTGGACGCGCTGACCCCGTCGGCGGAGGATCTGAAGCGCGCGGACTATCTGGTCTACACGGTCAAGGAACCGTCGGAGATCAAGAAGCCGAAGTGAACGGCCGGCGGTCAGCGCAGACGGTCGGGCATGTCCGCCACCACGTAGGCGATCACGGCGATGCCCGCGGCCGCACGCGCCATGTCCTTCGGATCGATCTTGTCGACGGTGTCGGCCGGCGTGTGGTGGATGAGGAAGTAGTCGCCGTCGCCGCTGAGTGACATCGCCGGGATGCTGGCGGCCTGCACGCTCGGGCCGATGTCGGCGCCGCCGCCGTTGCCGCGATCGCCCCGAGGCCGATGCCGTCGAGCAGGCTGGCAATCGACTGCACCTTCCGGCGCGCCTGATCGGATCCCGAGAACCCGAATCCCGCCGGCTTGAAGACGCCGCTGTCGGATTCCAGCATCAGGACGTGATTGGCGAGATCGTCGCGGTATCGATCGCGGTAAGCGAGCGCGCCGCGCAGGCCGTTCTCCTCGTTGGTGAACAGGACCACCCGCACCGTGCGCCGCGGCCGCAGCCCCAGCTTCTTCATGAGGCGAAGCGCCTCCCACGTCACCACGCAGCCGCCGCCATCGTCCGACGCACCGGTGCCGACGTCCCAGGAGTCGATGTGGCCGCCGACCACGACGATCTCGTCGGGACGCTCCCGTCCGCGAATCTCGCCGATGACGTTGAACGAGTCGGCGTCGGGCAGGAACCTGGCCTGCATCTCCAGCCGGATGCGCACGCGCGTGCCGCGATCCTGCATGCGCTGCAGCCGATCCGCATCTTCGGTGGCGATGGCCGCCGCCGGAATCTGCGGGTGTCCTTCGAGATATTGCAGCGCGCCGGTGTGCGGCGTGCGGAGTCCGGCGCTGCCGACGGACCGTACCAGCGCCGCAACCGCTCCACGGGCCGCCGCGCGCGACGGGCCGGTCGCCCGGTACTGCACCGTTTCGCCGTAGCTCGTGAACGGGGCGTTGAAGAGGACGATGCGTCCGCGGGCGCGATCGCCGCTCGAGTCGAGCTCGTGGAAGCTCCGGACCACGAGCAGCTCGGCTTCGATTCCGCCGGCAGGCGTGCCGATGCTGTTCCCCAACCCGAGCATCGCCAGCGCGTGCCGGCCGGGCGAGACGATGTGGGCGCTTTCGGCGCCTCGCACCCAGTGCGGGACCTTGACCGGATCGAGGCGGACGTTCTCCAGGCCGTCCTTCTTCATCTGCTCGGCCGTCCATCGAATCGCCGCCGCGAGGCCGTCGGATCCGCTCAGGCGGTGCCCGAAGGTATCTCCCAGTTCCGCGAGCCGTTCCCAGGCGAAGCGCGTCGAGGTGGATTCGTCGATGAGCCGGCGAGCCGGCTCGCGATACGACTCGAGCCAGTCGGGCGGCGCGCCCTGCTGCGCGGTGAGGGCGGTGATGGCCGCGCCGAGGGCGACGCCCGCCACTCCGAGCACACGTGTTCGGCGAAACTGGCGCGTCTGCATAGGATAATTCTGCCATGCAGCCCCACCTGGGCCTGACCGTGCTCGGGACGGGTCGCCACTATCCGCTCGCTCCGGGCGCGTCGGTGACGATCGGCCGCACCGCCGACTCCGAGATCCACGTCGACGATCAGGCGGTGTCGAGGCGCCATTGCACGATCGAAGCGGTGGGCGACGCGCTGCTGGTCACCGATCTGGATTCGGTCAACGGCACGTTCGTGAACGAGCAGTTGATCGACCGGGCGCGGGCGCTGCCTGGCGACACGATTCGCGTCGGCGCGACCGTGCTGAACGTCACGGGCGTGCGCGCGGCGCCGCGGCAGCTCGAATCGACGCTGTCGGACGAGGCGACCACGATGTCGGCGGTGGTGCGCCGGCGGATCGAGCCCGCCCAGTTCGACTGGTTGTCGACGCTCGCGACCAGCGCGGGCACCGACACGTCCGATCTCGGATTGCTGCAACGGGCGCAGGGCCATCTGTCGATGCTGCACCGCGTCTCCGAAACGCTCGCGTCGGCGCCCGATCTCCGGAGCCTGGCCGATGCCACCCTGGCGGCGATCCTGGAGGAGACCGGCGGCGATCGGGCGGCCTTCGTCCTGCGCCGGAACGATCCGCTGGGCGGAGGCGCCGAGATCGCGGCCGCCAGGGCCAGGACCCCGTCGCTCGAGACGTTCGCCGTGAGCCGCACGCTGGTCGGGGACGTGATCGACAAGGGCATCTCGACGTTCGCCTACGACGCCGTCAACGACGATCGCTTCAATGCCGGAGACAGCGTGGTCGGCCAGCAGGTGCGCTCGGTGATGTGCGTGCCGCTCCGCACCGCGGGAGAGGTCCTGGGCGCGCTCTACGTGGACAGCGTCAGCGCGCCGGGCCGGTTCTCCGAGACCGACCTCGAGCTGCTCGCCGCGCTCGGCAACCAGGCCGGGGTTGCGCTGCATCGGATGCGGCTGGTCGGCGAGCTCGAGCAGCTGCTGTTCGACACGGTCCGCGCGATTGCGGCGACGATCGACGCCAAGGACGGGTACACGCACCGGCACTCCGAGCGCGTCGCGACACTGGCGGGCAATCTCGCCGCGGAGCTCGGCCTCGATGGCGCGGCGCAGCAGACCGCCGAGTTCGCCGCGCTCCTGCACGACGTCGGCAAGATTGCGGTCCCCGACTCGATCCTCAACAAGCCGACGTCGCTCACGCCGGACGAGTTCGAGGCGATGAAGAAGCATCCGCTCCATGGCGTGGAGATTCTCTCGAACATCCAGAGCCCGTCGGTGACGGCCGTGCTGCCGGGCGTGCAGTACCATCACGAGCACTGGGACGGCACCGGATACCCCGAGGGACTCAGCGGCGAAGCCATTCCGCTGCTCGGGCGACTGCTGGCGGTCGCCGACTTCTTCGACGCCATCACCTCGACACGCGCGTACCGGCCGGCGGTCGCGTCGGAGGACGCCCTCGTCATGATGCAGGAGAGAGCGGGCACGCACTTCGATCCGCGCGTCATCGAGGCGCTGCTGCGCCTGCACGCGCGCGGCGAGCTGCTGCAGCCCGAGCGCGACGCGCCAGTGTCCCGGCGTGACGTGATGGTCACCTCACCTGGAAAACGCCGCGAATGAGGCTGACGACGATCCTCGCCCTGGCGGTGATGCTCGCGGCCGCCGGGCGGCAGGCGCCGGCCCCGGCGATCTGGGTGCGCCTGCACCACATGCACTACCTGACCGGCAACGTCTCCGAGGCGCTGTCGGAGAGCGCCAAGCGGCACGGCGGTACCCGCGTGCTGCTGCAGGGGCTCGGCGTCGGTGTGCGCCTGGACGACCGCTACGTGCTGTTCGACATCAACAGCGCCGTCGAGACCGCAGGGACCGCCGCCGCCAGGCCACCCGAGGCGCCGCCCGCCGGCGACGTGTCGGACATCTACCGGACCGCGGTGCAATGGCTCGCCCAGCGCGGCGTCGCGGTCACTCCCGAGGAGCTCGGCCTCACCAGGCTCGCCGCCATGCTCCCCGACGAGCACCTCGATCACGTGGCGTTCGCGGCTGCCAACCTGGACACGGCAGTCCAGGTGCTGCGCGCGTCTGGTGCGGTGGAGGCCCGGCGGACCACGGACTCGGTGTACTACCGCGCCGGCAGCACGGTGATCGAGATGACCAGGGACACCGATCTCCCCGATCTGCTGTGGTGTCCGATGCACCCGAACGTCCGCGCGCCGGCTGCCGGCAAGTGCCCGATCTGCACGATGGATCTGGTGCCGATCCCGCCGCCGCGGCTCGGCGAGTACCCCGTCGATGTGTCGTACACAGCCGGGCCAGGCGAGAAGCGCCCGGGGACCCTGACGTTGCGGATCCGCGATCCGGAGACCGGCGAGCCGGTGAACGCGTTCGTCTCGCTGCACGAGCGGCTCCTGCACCTGTTCGTGATCAGCCGCGACCTGCGCGTCTTCGCCCACGAACATCCGGTCCAGTCCGGCGATCGCTTCGAGCTGCCGATCGATCTCGCGCCCGGCGCGTACATGCTGCTGGCGGACTTTCTCCCTGCCGGCGGCTCACCGCAGATGGTCCACCGCGCGCTGCTGACGCCGGACGCCAAGGCGTCGCCGTTCGCCGCGCCGCCGGTCGGTCTCGAACCGGATCTGGCCGACAAGGTCGTGGACGGCGTGCGGATGCAGCTGACCGTCGACAGCCGGCGCGATCGGCTCGAGGCCGTGCTCCGCTTCCGGTTCACCGATGCGAAGACCGGCGCGCCGATTGCGGACCTGCAGCCGTATCTCGGCGTCTCGGGTCACCTGCTGATCGTCAACGCCGATCTCACGCACGCGGTGCACGCGCACCCCGAAGGCGTGACGGCCGGGCCCGACATCAACTTCGGCGCCGAGTTCCCGGTTGCCGGGCTCTACAAGGTGTGGGTGCAGGTCCAGCGGCAGGAGCGCGTGTTCACGGCGCCGTTCGTCCTGCGAATCGGCGAGCCCTGACGACGGGCGAACGGGGCCCGTGCTTACGAGCGCGCGAGGTGGAGCGTGACCGAGCAGCGCCCCGCGCCCTCGACCTCGAGCCGGCTGCCGGCCGGCAGATCGAGCGGTGTCCGCAGCCGGTAGGTCTCGGGGAATTTCGCCTCGAAGTTGCGAATCCAGCCCAGGATCTCGCGCCGCCCGTCGGGAAGCCGCGCCACGAATCCGGCCGACGCATCTTCGGCGAGTTGCGGAGTGATGGCGAGCAAGCGGCCCGCCGGCAGCTGCCGATTCGCGCAGGGCACGGTGACCTGCCGGGCCACGACCGCCGCGAGGGCGGCCGGCTGCGGATCGATCTTCTGCGGCTCGGGGCCGCGCAGCGAGCCGCCGTCCACCCAGGACACGAACATCGCGATCTCGAACGCCGAGAGGGACGGGTCGTTCGCGAACTGTCCGTAGCCGCGCGCGGCGTGCCACTTCGGCATGCGACGCGCCATGACCTCCTCGCGGATCGCTTTCGCCCACGGCCGGGCGTCGTCGTAGGTCACGAGCGACATCGGGCCGCGCCCGTCCGGCGCGTGACAGCGCACGCAGCGGGCATGGACGAGGCGGGCGATGTCGCCGTTCCAGGTCACCTTGGTGCGCGGCGGATCGTGGGCGTCGACCGACGCGTGGCCGGCGGCGAGCAGCAGGGCGGCGAGCGCGACGGTCAGGACGCGCTTCACGTGATGGCTCCCACGCGTAGCGGATCCGCCTATGGCTGCTTCACTGGCGCGGCACCGGACGCGGCACCGGGCACTGCCGGCTTCGCCGCGGGGCTGAACAGGACCCCGGTGTATTGCATCTCCTCCCAGGTCTGATCGCCCCACTTCACGTCGATCTTTGGATCGGGATTCGACTTGTTCGCCGCCGAGTTGTCGTACCAGGCCGTCGAGACGATCTTCGCTCCCTTCGGCACCTGCAGCGGCTGCTTGAAGACGTAGTAGGTCTGCCAGTTGAAGTCGTAGCGCGGCACCGACAGGATCGTCTTCTTCTCGCCGCTCGGCAGCACCAGCTCGTACGACCACTTCTTGCCGCGCAGGTGCGTGTGTGGAAACAAGCCCCAGACGGTGGCTTCCTGCGCGAACTCGACATCGGTCGTGACCGCCACGTCTGCGGCGCCCGCCGGCAGCGTGAAGACCGCGTTGACGAACTGGCCGGCGCGCACCTCGCGCGGCTCAGGCTCCTTGGCGAACACCAGGCCGACCCTGGTGCGGTCGGAGGTTTCCTCGCCGTCGGTCGTGTAGTGCATCTGCAGCTCGAAGATGCCGCCCGGCTCGAGCCGGAACGCCGTGCCCTCGGGCGCCACCTGCGGATTGGTGCCGGGCGCGTAAGTGGCGACGAGGCGGGGCGGCATATCGCGCAGATCCGAGCGGCGCGGCCGCTGCCGGACGATCCCGGTGCGCTCGGGGAACACCGACGTGGCCTTGTTCGGCAGGAGGACCGGGCTGTTCGTGCGATCCGGCTTGGCGCGGTAATAGACCAGGACGTGGTGGACGACCGTCCGGCTGCCCGGCCGCACCTCGATCGACTTGATCCACTTCGGATCGGTGAAATTGGTCGGCAGGTAGAACCACTCGGTACTCGATGATGCCGTCAGCCGGAATCTTGAAGGCCTCGGGCATCTCCAGCACGACGTCCGGCTTGCCGGCGGACCAGCCGTCCACGAACGCCGGCGCGGCCGGGAGGTCCTTGGCATCGCCGCGCGGGGCGCCGCCATTGGCCCACGCCACCAGCGTCGCGCGGTCTCCGTCCGACAGGATCCGTTCGTCGTGGAACGTGCCGGCCGGCGCATCGGTGTGCCAGGGCGGCATGTTGCGTGCGCTCACCTCGTCGCGGATCGCCTTGGCCCATGGCCGCGCATCCTCGTAGGTCAGGAGCGACATCGGCGCGATCTCGCCGGGCCGATGGCAACCCGCGCAGTTCTTGAAGATGATCGGGGCGACGTCCTTCGAAAAGGTCGGAACGTCCTTGCCGGCCGGTTTCCGCGACGCATACTGTCCGTGGATCGAGGCCGATCCGGCCACCGCCACCAGGACGAGCGTCGCCAATGTGACGCCGATGTTCGTGCGCATTTGTCTGTCCATGAACCGAGTAGACGATGCCAACTGACGACGGTTCCGCTGGGGGAGGCCTCATTGTAAGGCATCGTTTCTGACTTCCGTACTTTTACCTTCTGACTTTTAGAGAGCCACCCTGTGCCTTCCGCTGTGCAGGTAGTTCATCGTCTGCACGGTGAGCAGGATGATGAAGTCCAGCTTGGCCTGCTCTTCGGGCTCCCGTAGCCGCAGGTTGAGCTCGTTGGCGCGTCTGATCATGTCCTCGATCACCTGATCGATCGTGTACTGATACTCGCCGGTCCACTCGGCGACCATGCGGCGGACGTCGCGCCTGATGCGCGCGATGAAGCGCGCGGCCTTCATGTTCTTCGCGTAGTCGGGGCTGTTGGAGAACAGGCGCCGGAGATCGCGGTCGTAGAAGTGCGGGTGGAGGAGGCCGTAGTGCCGTCGCTTGCGCGCGTAGTGGGCGCCCAAGGTCTTCTTCAGCGCCTGGATCGGCTCGACCTTGCGGCGGCTGCGGACGAGCATTGGCTTGCCGCCCAGCTCGGTCATCAGCGTGTTCATGTATTCGAGCTTCTTCAGCGCCGGCCAGTCCACGTAGCGGCTGCGCCAGTCCGCGTCCGGCGTCAGCCAGACCGCAAATGTCTCCGCGAAATCCTCGTCGGGATGGCTCTGCGCGTACCAGCTGTCGAGGTGAAGCACGTAGCTCTTGCTGTAGGGCTTGGGCGTGTAATAGTCCGGGTACTGCATGTATGACGGCCCGAAGACACGCTGCCGGCGCAGCCGCATGCGCAGCCGGTACGCGTTGTCGATCGCGTGGCCGGCTTCATGGCGCAGGATCTTCATGCACCAGGCGGGTGTGCCGCCTTCGACCTCGAGCATCTGCGCGCGCTCCAGCTTCTCGAGGCGCGGATGGGCGAGGTAGAACGGGATGGCCACCCCGGGCACGCCATCAGGGGAGAACCATTCGGCTGACAGCCAGAAATGCGGGTCGAACGAGCTGAGCCCCCGCTGCGACAGCTCTTCCCTCAGCTCGACGATGCGAGGCTCCAGCGCGCTCCCCTCGATCGTCAGCTGCAGGTCGCAGATACGAAGATCGAGCAGTTTGTCGTCTGGCCACGAGACCCACTCTGGTTCGGACACGTGCGCGTCTCCCAACCTCACAGTGTAATGAAACCGGCGCCGGCGTCCGCGAGCCGCCCCCGGGTCTGCCGTTGGACCGTTTGGGGTGGGTGTGATATATCGTTCGGGCTGAGCAAGTTACGGAATTCCATGTCGGCGCATCACCACAGGAGAGCTTATGACTGTGCTCCGTCCCCTGGCGCTGGGAATGCTGATGGTAGCCCTCGTGGCGTCACCAGCCCTGGCGCAAGGCTCCCAGCAGCCCGCGCAGCCCCAGCCGCAGGAAAAGAAGCCTGAACAGGAGAAGCCGGAGAAGCCGGAGGAGCCGCCGAAGTACCGAGGAGACGGTGGTGGTCAGCGGATCCCGGACCGAGCAGCAACTGATCAATGCGCCGGTGACGATGAGCGTGATCACGGCGGACGCGATCGAGAATGCGCCGACGCGGAATTTCGCCGAGCTGCTGCGCTCGGTGCCGGGGCTGAACCTCACGCAGGTGTCGGCGCGGGACATCAACGTCACGACGCGCGGCGCGACCGGCACCCTCGCCACCGGCCAGCTCGCGCTGCTCGACGGACGGAGCCTCTATCAGGACTTCTTCGGGTTCGTGATGTGGGACTTCCTGCCGGTGAACCTCAACGAGATCAAGCAGGTCGAGGTGATCCGCGGTCCGGCCTCGGCGGTGTGGGGGGCGAACGCGTTCAACGGCGTGATCAACGTCATCACCAAGTCGCCGCGTGAGGTCGCAGGCACCAGCGTCACGTTCGGTCTCGGCACGATCAACCGGTCGTCGGACGACGACGACTCGCTCGGCAATGGATCGGTCGTCTACTTCGCCGGCACGCACGCCCAGGCGATCAACGATCGCTGGGCGTTCAAGCTCTCGGGCGGCGGCTACTCGCAGGACGCCCTGCTGCGCCCGAGCGGCGTGATCCCGGGCTCGCCGGGCACGACGTATCCGAACTACTCGAACACCGGGACGACCCAGCCGAAGATCGATGGCCGGCTCGACGCTGACTACGACGACGGCAGCAAGCTGTCGCTGTCGGCCGGCTTCGCCGGCACCGAAGGGATCATGCACACCGGCATCGGTCCCTTCGACATCGACAACGGCTCGCGCATGGGCTATGGGAAGGCCAGCTACACGCGCGCCGGGCTGCGCGCGAACTTCTTCACCAACATCCTCGACGGCCAGGCCACCAACACCCTCACGCGCGACCCGAACGGCGTGCCGATCGACTTCGACTTCAAGACCAACACCTACGACTTCGAACTGAGCAACGTCTCCACCGTCGCCACCCGTCACGTGCTCAGCTACGGCGGCAATCTCCGCTACAACAAGTTCGAGCTGTCGCTGGCGCCGCAGGGAGACAACCGCACCGAGTTCGGCATCTACGCCCAGGACGAGATCTTCCTGTCGCCGATGTTCCGCTGGGTGATTGGCGCGCGCGTCGACCGCTTCGACTACCTCGACGACTTCGTGCTGTCGCCGCGCACCACGTTCATGATCAAGCCGCGCGAGGACCAGGCGATCCGCTTCTCCTACAACCGCGCCTACCGTTCGCCGTCGGTGATCAACAACTTCCTCGACGTCACGCTCGCCGAGCCGGTCAACCTGGCCGCGTTCAGCCCCGCCTTCGCCGGCCGGATCTATCCGCTGCCGATCACGTCGGTCGGCAATCCCGATCTGCAGGAGCAGTCGCTCGACGCCTACGAGATCGGCTACACCGGATCGGCGGGGCACCGGACGACGCTGTCGGCGGCGTTCTATGTCAACCGGTCGAAGAACGACATCTTCTTCACCGAGGTGACCAGCGCGCGCTACACCGCGACGAACCCGCCGCCAGGCTGGCCGCTGCCGCCTGCCGTCATCGCGCTGGTGCCCGGCGCCAGCTTCCCGGCGCGCTTCACCTATCTGAACTTCGGCAAGGTGACGCAGCGCGGCCTCGAGCTCGGCATCGACAGCAACGCCCATCGCAACATCAACGTCTTCGCGAACTACTCGTGGCAGGCGGAGCCCGAGCCGGACGGCTTCGACATCAGCGAGCTGAACCTGCCGCCGGAACACCGCGTCAACGTCGGCATAAGCCTCAATTTCCAGCGCTTCCTCGGCAACCTGTCGGTCAACTACTCGGGGGATGCGTTCTGGCAGGACGTGCTCGACGTGCGCTATCACGGCACGACGGAGGCGTACACGCTCATCAACGGCGGATTCGGCGTCCGTTGGATGAACGACCAGCTGACGACGTCGGTGAAGGTCATCAACCTCGCGAACGAGGACGTCCAGCAGCACGTGTTCGGCGACGTCCTGAAGCGGCAGGTCATCGGCGAACTGCGGGTCGTGTTCTAGCGATCGCCGTCGGCGCCCGGGTCCTTTTCCGCCCGATCGCGTCCTACGTCAGGGGGACCACAGCTGAATGGCGACGGGATTGAGGGGAGGGCTCGGCTTGCCGAAGTCCGAGCGCGCGCGGGGACGCCGGTCTGACGCCGCCGCGGCGGCGGTCGGCGCGCTGCCCGGCGACGACAAGAAGAAGAAGCTCGATGCCGCCGCCGTCTGGCGGGAAGCGCGCGAGCTCATCTGGGCACGCCGGGGCCGGATCGGCGTCGGCCTGTCGCTGATGCTGGTCAATCGCGTCGTCGGCCTCGTCCTGCCAGCCTCCACCAAATATCTGATCGACGATGTGGCCGGCCAGGGCCGTGCGGAGCTGCTGGTGCCGCTCGCGCTGGTCGCGGGCGCCGCGACCTTCGTCCAGGCGGTCACGTCGTTCGCGCTGTCGCAGGTGCTCGGCGTCGCGGCCCAGCGCGCGATCACCGACATGCGGCGTCACGTCCAGGAGCACGTCGCGCGCCTGCCGGTCCGCTACTTCGATTCGACCCAGGCGGGTCAGCTGCTGTCGCGGATCATGAACGACGCCGAAGGGATCCGGAATCTCGTCGGCACGGGGCTCGTGCAGCTCACCGGCAGCGTCGTGACCGCGATCGCCGCGCTCGCCTATCTCTTCTATCTGAACTGGAGCCTGACGCTGGCCACGCTCGTGGCGCTGGCGGTGTTCGGCGGCGCGATGGCGCTGGCGTTCAAGCGGCTGCGTCCGCTGTTCCGCGAGCGCAGCAAGATCAACGCGGAGGTGCAGGGGCGCCTCAACGAAACGCTCGGCGGCATCCGCATCGTCAAGACCTACACCGCCGAGAAGCGCGAGGAGCTGGTGTTCACGCGCGGCGTCCATCGGCTGTTCAGGAACGTGGCGAAGTCGATCACCGGCGTGTCGGCGATCACCGCGTTCTCGACCGTGGTGGTCGGCATCATCGGCATGATGATGATCGTCGTCGGCGGCCGCGCCATGCTGTCGCGCGAGATGACCACCGGCGAGTTCATGAGCTACATCCTGTTCACCGGCCTGATGGCGGCGCCGGTCGTGCAGATTGCGTCGATCGGCACGCAGATCAGCGAGGCGTTCGCCGGCCTCGATCGCATTCGTGAGCTGCTGCAGACGCCGACCGAGGATGCCGAGGATCGCGACCGCGCGCCGCTCGGCGCCATCGCCGGCGAGGTCACGTTCGAGGACGTGAGCTTCGAGTACAACCCGGGCGTGCCGGTGCTGAAGCACGTGAGCTTCCGCGCCCAGGCCGGCACCACCACCGCCCTGGTCGGATCGAGCGGCTCGGGGAAGAGCACGCTGATCAGCCTGGTCATGGCGTTCAACCGTCCGCTTGCGGGACGGGTGCTGATCGACGGCCGCGATCTCGCGACGATCCGGCTGCGCGATTACCGATCGCAGCTCGGGGTGGTGCTCCAGGACAACTTCCTGTTCGACGGCACGATCGGCGACAACCTGCGGTACGGCAGTCCGGCGGCGACCCGCGAGCAGATTCGCGAAGTCAGCCGCATCGCGCACGCCGACGAGTTCATCGAGGAATTCGAGAAGAAGTACGACACCGTGGTGGGGGAGCGCGGCGTCAAGCTGTCAGGCGGGCAGCGCCAGCGTGTGGCGATCGCCCGCGCGATCCTCGCCGACCCCAAGATCCTCGTGCTCGACGAAGCCACCTCGTCGCTCGACAGCGAGAGCGAAGCCAAGATTCAGGATGGGCTTCGCTCCTTGCGCAAGGGGCGGACGACGTTCGTCATCGCGCACCGGCTGTCGACCATCCGCAGCGCCGATCAGATCCTCGTGCTCGAGCACGGCGAGATCGTCGAGCGGGGCACCCACGAGGAGCTGCTGGCGCTCGGCGGCCGCTACCGGGTCCTCTACGACAAGCAGTATCGGTTCGAGACCGACCGCTTCATCAATCCGGGCGAGGAGTTCGCCGCCGAGGGCGAACAGGCTGCGGTCAGGGCGCAACCGACCCGTAAAGCCTAGAGCACTCGGGAGATCCTGCCCGGCTCGCGGCCGGGCGCGTCCGTCCGGTGGAGCAAATCGACGCTCTCCTGTCGTATATCGATAGGACCCGCCTCGTCAGTGTGCGGTCCGCGCACGACAATCACAGCCTGTTCGGGAACAAACCAACCGTTGACGCGTCAAATCCGTCTATTTGTCAGTTTTTGCTCCCCAGACGTAAGGACCCCAATGCGTTTCATCGCCCTCTGCGCCGTGTCGTGCCTGCTTGGAACGGCCGGCGGCGCCGGAATCGTTCGAGGACAGACCCCGGCACCTGCCCCGACGCCAGCCTCGGTCGCCAAGGCCGAGCAGGTGCTGCTCGAGGCCAGGAAGGCCCTCGGGGCCGACAAGCTGGCTGCGGTCAAGACCATGATCGCGTCCGGCCGGACTCGTCGCATCCGCGGCAATAACCTGGTGCCCATCGAGTTCGAGATCTTTCTCGAATTGCCCGACAAGTACGTCAGGGTCGACGAGTTCCCCGCCGAGGACGCGGACCCGACGTCGTCCGGGTTCAACGGCGACGCATTGATCCAGATTCCCCCGCCGCCCGCGGCGCCGCCGGGACGGGGCATGATGCCCCCGGGGGGATGATGCCGCCCCAGGGTGGAGCAGCGCCCGGTGGGGCCGCGCCCGGTGGGGCCGCGCGTCCTCCCGCGGAAGCCGCGCCCGCTCCGTCCGGTGGCGCGCCCGCGGCACCGCCGGCCGGCGCTCCCGCCACGCCGCCTGCGGGACCGCCTGCCACGCCTCCGTCAACTGCACCAGCGACGCCGCCAGGCGGTGGCGCAGCAGCGCCTCCGGCCGGCGCCCGCGGCACCCCACCGGCCGGCATGCCTGGAATGCCACCCGGAATGGGCGGACCCGGTGGACCCGGCGGACGCGGTCCCGCCATGGACCCGCGCCGCGCGCGAACCATGAGCCTCAAGCAGGACTATGCGCGGCTGGCACTCGGCGTGTTCGCCGCCTCGAGCGCTTATCCGCTGACGTTCTCGTGGGCCGCGCAGGCCGAGGCGCCGCAAGGGCAGGCCGACGTGCTCGACGTCAAGGGCGAGGGTAACTTCGCGCTGCGCTACTTCGTCGATGCCAAGACGCGCCTGCCGATCATGGTGACGTGGACAACGCCGCCCACGAACGTGATCGTCACCGTCCCCGGCCAGCCGCCGCCCGCGACCGTGGCGCCCGGTGCCGTGGTGGTGGCCGGCCCGCCCGCTCCGGCGCCGAATGCGCCGAAGGAAGAGATGGACAAGTACACGAAGGACGTGCTGGCCGTGCGCACAAAGGCCCAGGCCACGCCCGTCGAGCATCGCCTCTACTTCGCCGATTACCGCGACGTGGAGGGCCTGAAGTTTCCGTTCAGGCTGCGCCGCGCGATCGGCACCGAAACCACTGAAGAAACCACGTTCGACCGGGTCCGGGTCAACACCAAGATCGATCCGCGGAAGTTCGAGGCCGTGAAGTAATGCGCGGCATCCAGGAGAAGACCATGCGTGCTCTCGTGATCTGCTGTCTGGCCGTGCTGTCGGCCGCCGACGTGTTCGCACAGACGGACCGTAATGCGACGTTGACCGTGACGGTGACGGACGAGACGCGCGGGGTGCTCGCGGGCGCGACCGTGACGCTGGCCGGCATCGATCCGGCGAACAAGGGGGCCAAGATCGAACCGGCCACCGCCGGTCCGCAGGGACAGGCCAGGTTCGAGAACCTGATGCCGGGCCGCTACGCGATCGAAGCGGAGTTCGCGGGCTTCCAGAGGAGGGGACTGCCGGAGATTCGACTCCGCGCCGGCGAGAACCGCCAGGTCCTGATCCTGCCGCTCGAACGTCAGCAGGACGAAGTCACGGTCCAGCGCGATCGCCAGTCGGCGGCGTCCGATCGCGACAACATCACGTTCGGGACGGTGCTGACGCGTGAGCAGATCGAAGCGCTCTCCGACGATCCGGACGAGCTCCGCCGGCAGCTGATGGACATCGCCGGGCCCGAGGCCAAGATCCTGGTCGACAGCTTCGAGGGGCGCGACCTTCCCGCGAAGGCGATGATCAAGTCGATTCGGGTGACCCGCGACCAGTTCGCGCCCGAGGTCCACTTCGCCGGCGAACTGCGCATCGAGATCCTCACGCAGCCCGGCATCGGTCCGGTGCGCGGCCAGGTGCGCATGGGCTTTTACGACAGCGCCACCGACGGCGTCAATCCGCTCGTCGGCCAGCGCGGGCCGGCCCAGAACCTGATGTACGGCATCAATCTCAACGGCACGCTGATCAACGAGCGCGCGTCGTTCCAGTCTGAACTTCAACGGCCAGGACGGCTACACGACGCCGGTGCAGTACGCCGCGCTCCCCAGCACGCAGCTCATTGGCAACCTGCCGCTCCGCAGCCCCTCGGACAACGCGTTCTATTCGGGCGGGTTCGACTACGCGCTGACCAAGGACCAGGTGCTGCGCCTCAACTTCAACGGCTCGAATTTCAAGCGGAACAACATGGGCGTCGGGGACTACAACCTGGTCGAACGCGCCTACGGGTCGGACGACAGCTCGTTTGGTCTCTTTCTCCAGCAGAACGGTCCGATCGGGCGTCGCTTCGTGTTGAATACCCGGCTCTCGATCACCGGCAACGACTCGGAGTCGCAGTCAGCGGTCGAAACGCCCACCTTTGTCGTGAACGATGCGTTCACGAGCGGCGGCGCGCAGCGCCGCGGCGGCACCCATACCCGGACCTACTGGCTCAACGCCGACCTCGACTACGTGCGCGGCATTCACTCGGTGCGGACCGGCATCGAGCTGCAGGCGAATCGATACCGGACCAACGCGGAGAACAACTACCTGGGCACCTACGTGTTCGAGAGCCTCGAGGCGTTCGAAGCCGGCCGGCCGCGCAGCTACAGCCGCCGGCTCGGCGATCCCAACGTCAACTACTCGAACGTCCAGGGCGGCATCTACATCCAGGACGACATCAAGGTGCGCAAAGGGCTGACGGTGACCGGCGGCGTGCGCTACGAGGCGCAGACGCACGTGCCCGACGCCCTCAACCTGGCGCCGCGCGTCGGCTTCACCTGGGCTCCGTTCAAGAGCGGGAAGACGACGCTGCGGGGCAGCTGGGGCATGTTCTACGACTGGCTGCCGACCGGCACCTACCAGCAGACGCTGCAGCTTGACGGGTTCCGCCAGCGCGAGCTGAACATCATCGACCCCTCGTTCCCGGATCCCGGCTCGGCGGGCTCGTCGCCGGCCACCAACCGCTACCTGCTGGCCGAGGACCGGAACATGGCGTACTCGCAGCGGCTGAGTGCCGGCGTCGCGCAGACGATCTCGCGGCGCGTCAACGCCAACGTCCTCTACAGCTACGGCTACCGTTACGACCTGCTGGTCGGCCGGAACCTCAACGCTCCGGTGAACGGCATCCGGCCGACTCCGGAGTTCGCGAACGTCGTGATGGCCTCGCCGGACGGCCTCGGCAGGCAGCACACGGTCAACGCCTCGGTCAACATCAACCTGGCGCCGATGTCGGGTGGCGCGCCAGGGCCGGGCGGTCCCCAGACGATTGCCATGCCGGGCGGCGGCGTCATGATGTTCAGCGGGCCCGGCGGCGGGCCTGCGGCCACCGGCCCGCGTTTCGTCTGGCGCCGCGGCCTCTCGATCTCCGGCTTCTACAACTTCGGACGGAACTGGGACAACACGGATGGGGCGTGGGCCATTCCGGCGACCACCGTTCTCGCGGACGAGTGGGGCCCGTCGGCCTTCGATCGCCGGCACAACGGCTTCGTCGCGATCACCAGCACGGCGCTTCGAAACCTGACCGCTCGGGTCTCGTTCAACGCGTCGTCCGCGCCGCCGCTGACGATTCGCACCGGCCTCGACGACAACGGCGACCTCATCTTCAACGATCGTCCCGCCGGCGTCGGCCGCAACTCGGCGAGGACCGTCGCCAACTACAACTCGTCGGCGAACTTCGGCTACCAGTTCACGCTGGGCAAGAAGCAGGTCACGTCCGGCGGCGGCGTGCAGATCATGGGCTCACCCGCCGGCCTGACCGTGAACCCGACGGCCTCGCAGACCATGCCGCGCTATCGGCTGAACGTCTCGGTGAACATCAACAACCTGTTCAACCAGGCCTCGTATTCCGGCTTCAGCGGCGTCATGACGTCCCCGTTCTTCCTGCAGCCGACGCAGGCAAACGGCTACCGCCGCCTGACGTTCAACATGAACGTCAGCTTCTAATAGCCGCAGCGCAGCTGATAACTCCCAATTCCCAATTCCCAACTCCCAAAAAGAGCGAGAGTGATCGCCTTGGGGGTTGGGAGTTGGAGGTTGGGAGTTATCCGCCCGCCATGGATACAGCCCGGACCTCCGGGTACAATGACCCTTTCCATGGCTCAGTACATCTACACAATGAAGGGGTTGGGCAAGGTTCACCAGCCCGACCACGTCGTCCTCAAGGACATCTGGCTCTCATTTCTCCCGGGCGCGAAGATTGGCGTGCTCGGTTTGAACGGCGCAGGCAAGAGCACGCTGCTGAAGATCATGGCGGGGGAGGAGCAGAACTTCCTCGGCGAGGCCTTTCCGGCGGCGGGCATCACCATTGGCTTCCTGCAGCAGGAACCTCGCCTGGATGCCACCAAGACCGTGCTCGGCAACGTCGAGGAAGGCGTCGCCGACGTTCGGGCCCTGCTCACCCGCTACGACGAGATCAACGCGAAGTTCGGCGAAGAGCTGTCACCCGAGGAGATGGACAAGGTCCTCGAGGAACAGGGCAAGGTCCAGGATCGGATCGAGGCCGCGAACGGATGGGATCTCGATTCGCGCCTGGAACTGGCGATGGACGCGCTGCGGTGCCCGCCCCCTGACGCGGACGTCACCAAGCTGTCGGGCGGCGAGCGGCGCCGCGTCGCGCTGTGCCGGTTGCTGCTGCGATCGCCGGATCTGCTGCTGCTGGACGAACCGACGAACCACCTCGACGCCGAGTCGGTGGCGTGGCTCGAACGGTTCCTCAAGGACTACCCCGGTACCGTGGTCGCAGTCACGCACGATCGCTATTTCCTCGACAACGTCGCCGGCTGGATCCTCGAGCTCGATCGCGGCTCGGGCATTCCGTGGGAAGGCAACTACTCGTCCTGGCTCGATCAGAAGCAGCAGCGCCTGGCCCAGGAGGAAAAGGCGGAGTCGAAGCGCCAGCGGACGCTCGAGCGTGAGCTCGACTGGATCCGGATGTCGCCGCGCGCCCGCCAGGCCAAGGGCAAGGCGCGCCTGAACGCCTACGAGGATCTGCTCAAGGAAGAAGCGTCGCAGAAGATCGAGCAGGTCGAGATCTACATTCCGCCGGGACCGCGGCTCGGCGACATCGTGGTCGAGGCGCGCGGCGTGCGCAAGGCGTACGGCGACCTGCTGCTGATGGAGGACATGGAGTTCACCCTCCCGCGCGGCGGCATCGTCGGCGTGATCGGACCGAACGGCGCCGGCAAGACCACGCTGTTCCGGATGATCACCGGCCAGGAGCAGCCCGACGCCGGGACGCTGCGGATCGGCGAGACGGTGAAGATCGGCTACGTCGGCCAGTCGCGAGAGCTGTCGCCCGAGAAGTCGGTCTGGGAAGAGATCACCGACGGCGCCGACGAAGTGGAGCTCGGCAAGCGCGCCGTGGCGTCACGCGCGTACGTGTCGTGGTTCAACTTCAAGGGGCGCGACCAGCAGCGCAAGGTGAGCGCGCTGTCGGGCGGCGAGCGGAACCGTGTGCATCTCGCCAAGCTGTTGAAGGGGGGCTCCAACCTCCTGCTCCTCGACGAGCCGACCAACGATCTCGACGTCGACACGCTTCGGGCGCTCGAAGAGGGCCTGCTGTCGTTCGCCGGCTGCGCGGTCGTGATCAGCCACGATCGGTGGTTCCTCGACCGGATCGCCACGCACATCCTCGCCTTCGAGGGGGACAGCAAGGTGGTGTGGTTCCAGGGCAACTACCAGGACTACGAGGCCGATCGCAAGAGACGGCTCGGCGCGGACGCCGATCAGCCGCACCGGATCAAGTTCAGGAAGCTGACGCGATAGCCGGACAGCTGGCGAGCGTCTGGCCGGAGACCGCATGTTCAGGCGCCTGATTTCGTCGATCGCGATCTGCGCGGCGGTCGCCTGCTCCAACGGCGGCGGCGCGGGCGGCTGCGGCTTCTCTGCGGGGGGCACGGACGCGCCGCGGCGATTCGTCTCCATTGCCACCGGTGGCACCGGCGGCGTCTACTATCCGTACGGCGGCGGCATCGCCAAGATCCTCAACGAGAACCTGTCAAGCGTTCGCGCCACGGCCGAAGTCACGGCCGCGTCCGTGGACAACCTCAAGCTGATCCGCGACCAGCGCGCCGACATCGCCTTCACCTTCGCCGACACCCTGGACGACGCGGTGCGGGGACGCGGCGCGTTTCAGGCATCGGGCGCGGTGCCGGTGGCGAGCCTCGCGGTCCTCTACGACAACTACATGCACGTCGTGACGCTGCAGTCGTCGCGAGTCAGGGCGCTCGAGGATCTGCGAGGCACCGTCGTCTCTACCGGATCGCCGGGCAGCGGCACCGAGGTGCTGGCGTTGCGGCTGCTGCGGGCCGTCGGCCTGGATCCCGACCGCGACCTTCGCCGGCAGGGCCTCGGCGTCTCGGAATCGGTCGAAGCCCTGAAGGACGGCAAGGTCGACGCGTTCTTCTGGGGCGGAGGCATTCCCACGCCGGCCGTGCAGGATCTCGCCCACACGCCCGGCATCTCGCTCCGGATGGTGCCGACGGGACATCTCGTGCCGGCGCTCGATCAAGGAGTTCGGCGCCGTTTACACCAGCCGCGACGCGGCGGCGGGCGCGTATCGGGGCATGGAGGGCGCGGCGTCGATGGTGGCGTCCTCGAACGTGCTGGTGGTGCACCAGTCGATGGACGAGCAGCTGGCCTACGACATCACCCGGCTGATGTTCGAGAAGAAGGACGTGCTCGCCTCGATTCACCCGGAAGCCAGGAACCTGACGCTCGAGACGGCGGCCGTCGGCTCGCCGGCCCCGTATCATGCGGGAGCCATCCGCTTCTATCGAGAGAAAGGCGTGTGGAAGCCGTAGCCGCGGATGGCTCTCCATCCGCGATGCGCCCGCTCGCCGGATGGTACGGGCGTCTCGCCTCGATCCTGTCCGTCGCCCTCGCCGCGTACTCGCTCTACTGGGTCCTCTTCATCGTTCAACCGCAGGTCTACCGCGTCAGCTTCCTGCTGCTCGCGCTCGTCCTGACGTTCCTGCTGTATCCGGGCTCGATTCGCTCGAGGGCGACCCGGCCGACGACGGTTGACTGGCTGCTGATCGCGGCGGCGGTCGTCGCGCTGGCGTGGCCGATTGCGGACTTCGAGCTGTTCGTCCGCCGCGCCGCCGAGCCGGCCGCGATCGATCTGGTGCTCGGCATCACGACGATCGCCATCGTGCTGGAAGCGACCCGGCGGACGGTGGGGCCGATCCTGCCGGTGACGGCGATCGCGTTCCTCGCGTATGCCTGGCTGGGGCCGGTCTTCGATCGTATCGGGCTGTCGCTGATCGCGCACCGCGGCTACGGCGCGGATCGTCTCGTCGGCGCCCTCTACATGTCGCTCGAGGGGATGTTCGGCGTGCCGCTCGACGTGGCCGCGACCTACATCATCCTGTTCACCATTTACGGGGCCGTCCTCGAACTGAGCGGCGCCGGCGCGTTCTTCATCCGCTGGGCGATGGCGATCAGCGGCCGGTCCCTGGCGGCGGCGGGCCGCTCGGTGACGATCGCCGGGTTCCTGCTCGGGACGGTCTCCGGCAGCGGCGTCGCGACCACGGTCATGCTCGGCTCAGTCACGTGGCCGCTGCTGCGCCGTGCCGGTCATGCGCCGGAAGCCGCCGGCGCGATGCTCTCCGCCGCCGGCATCGGCGCGCTGCTATCACCCCCGACGCTTGGCGCCGCGGCGTTCCTGATCGCGGAGTTCCTGCGCATTTCGTACCTGCAGGTCCTGGTGATGGCGTCGGTACCGACGGTGCTCTACTACCTCTCGATCGTCGTGATGATCGAGGCGGAATCCCGGCGGGCCCGCTCCGGGGCGGTCGGCGCGCCGGAGCGCGCGCCGATTGCCGAAGCGAAGCCGGACGAGTCCCTGTGGCGATCGAGTTATCACTTCACGTCGCTGGTCGCGATCGCGGTCTTCATGATGCTCGGGATGTCGGCGTTCAGGGCGGTGTTCTGGGCGACGCTCCTCGCAGTCGCGCTCAGCTTCCTGCGTCGCGACATGCCGCCATGGCCGCCATGGCGATGACGCCGTCGCGCCTCGTCATGGCGCTGCGATCGGGCGGGCGGGACATTCTCGGCGTCGCCGCGACCACCGCCACCGCGGGCATCGTGGTCGGCGTCGTGACGCTGACCGGACTCGGTCTGAAGATCTCCGGGCTGATCGTCGCGCTGGCCGGCGGCACGCTGGTGCTGACGGTGCTGTATTCGGCGCTGGCCGTCTGGATCCTCGGGCTCGCCGTGCCGGTCACCGCGTCCTACATCATCGCCGCCGTCATGGTGGCGCCCGCGCTCGTGAGTGCAGGCGTGCCGGACTACGCCGCGCACATGTTCATCTTCTACTACGCGGTGTTGTCGGAGGTCAGCCCGCCGACGGCGTTGTCGCCGTTTGCCGCGGCGGCGCTCACCGGCGGTAATCCCTTCACCACGATGATCCTGACCTGGAAGTACACGCTGCCCGCCTTCGTGGTGCCGCTCGTCTTCACGATCCGGGCAGATGGCCGCGCCCTGCTGCTGCGCGGGTCCGCGGACGAACTCGTGACGATGGTGCTGCTCGCGATGGCGGGCACGGCGGCGATCGCCGCCGGCTTCGGTGGCTGGATCCGTCGCCCGCTGACGCTGCTCGAGCGTGTGACGATGGGGGCCGCGGGGGGCCTTCTGCTGTTCGGCAGCGGGGTCGTCGCGGCAGCGGGTGGCGCTGGCCGGGGCGGTGGTGCTCATCTTGCAATTTACCGGGCGTCCGCCGTCAACAGACTCCGATAGTCAGCTCTAACGTCCAGCTCTTGCAGGAGTTAGTGCCGGCCAAGGTTGCGCGGCAGACCAGGCCGGCGCCACTTTTCGGCCTGACGAAAATTGGCAGGTGCCAGATTTTGTCGGTCACCGCGAAGGGCGCTCGCGAAGTGAGGAAGGTCATGAACGCAACAACAGCCGCTCGCGTGAAATCTGAAAAGGGCTTCACGCTGGTCGATATGCTTTTCGTGGTGGCGCTGGTCGGCCTGCTGTCGACGTTCGCCATCCCCGGGGTGATGCGGGCTCGCGGCGCGGCGCAGTCCGCCTCGGCGCTCGGTACCCTCCGCGTCATCAACAGCGCGCAGCTCAGCTTCGCGATCACGTGCGGGCTGGGTTTCTATTCTCCGGAGTTCCGGCCGCTGGCGCGCATTCCGCCCGGCGCGTTGGACGCGTTCCTGGCGCCGGAGCTCGCGACCGGACCGACGTTCGTCAAGTCCGGCTACAACTTCAGCATGGCGGGTACGCCGCTGCCGGGCGCGCCGGCGTCGTGCAACGGTCTGGCAATCGGCGAGGCCGCCGCGGGCTACGCGGTCGTGGCCGATCAGCTGGACGTGGCGTCGAGCTCGCGCTTCTTCGGCAGCAACGCGGACGGCGTCATCTACGAGCACAGCGCAACGCTCGGCCTGGTGATGCCCGAAGGCGGAGCGCCATCGGACGGCGCGCCGCTCAAATAGCGCGGCGCGAATTCGCGCAGGATTGCAGGGGTTCCGATTCCGCGACGATATTGTCGCGGCCTCCGGGACCCCTTTTCTTTTTTGATATCGTTACCTCCTTCGTCCGAGGAGGACCGTTCATGACCATCCGTTTCCTGCGCAGCCGTGTCGTGTTGTGCGGGTTCGTGCTTGCGCTCGCGTCGATCGCGCAGGCGCAATCGCTCACCTCTCCCAAGCAGCATTTTGGCTTCGCCATCGGCGACGACTACCAGCTCGCGACCTACACGCAGTTCGTCGAGTACCTGGCACAAGCTGGACAAGGAATCCGATCGCATGAAGGTCGTCGAGATCGGCAAGACCGCCGAGGGACGCCCACAGCTCATGGCGATCATCACGTCGCCGCAGAACCACAAGAACATCGAGCGCTACAAGGAGATCGCGCGGCGGCTGGCGACGGCGGAGGGGCTGACCGAGGAGCAGGCGCGCGCGCTGGCCCGCGAGGGCAAGGGCGTGGTCTGGTTCGACGGCGGCCTGCACGCGACCGAGGTGCTCGGCGCGCATCAGCTGATCGAAACGACCTATCAGCTGGTGAGCCGGAACGACGCCGAGACGACGCGGTTCCTCAACGACCTGGTGATCCTGGCGGTCCACGCCAACCCGGATGGCATGGAGCTGGTGTCGAGCTGGTACATGCGCAACCCGAACCCGCAGCAGCGCGGCACCGGGCCGGGCATTCCGCGGCTGTACCAGAAGTACATCGGCCACGACAACAACCGCGACTTCTACCTCTCGTCGCAGCCCGAGAGCACGAACATGAACCGCGTGCTCTACCACGAGTGGTTCCCGCAGATCATGTACAACCATCACCAGACCGGTCCGGCCGGCACCGTGATGTTCGCGCCGCCGTTCCGCGACCCTTTCAACTACAACTTCGATCCGCTCGTCCCGGCGCAGCTCGATCTGGTGGCGGCGGCGATGCACAGCCGGTTCGCGGCGGAAGGCAAGCCGGGGGTGACCAGCCGGCGGGGCGCCAACTACTCGACGTGGTGGAACGGCGGGCTTCGCACCACGGTCTATTTCCACAACATGGTCGGCCTGCTGACGGAGACGATCGGCAACCCGACCCCGATGCGGATCCCGTTCCTGCCGCAGCGGCACCTGCCCGACTCCAACCTGCACTTTCCGATCGAGCCGCAGGAGTGGCATTTCCGGCAGTCGATCGACTACTCGGTGACGGCCAACTACGCCGTGTTCGACATCGCGTCGCGGAACAAGGAGAACTTCCTGTTCAACATCTACCAGATGGGGAAGAACTCGATCGCCCGCGGCAATCGTGACAGCTGGACGCCGACGCCGCGGCGCGTCATCGCGGCGCAGCGCGCGCTGACGCCGGCGGGACGCGGACGGGGCGGCGCGGGCGGCGATGCGCCCGGCGGCGACGAGCCCGACGCCGGCGGTGGGCGTGGCGGCCGCGGTGGCGGCGGTGGCACCGCCGAGGACTTCACCCGGCTGCTGCGCGATCCGGCGCTCAAGGATCCGCGCGGCTTCATCATGCCCGCGGATCAGCCGGATTTTCCGACCGCGACCAAGTTCGTCAACGCGCTGATCAAGACCGGGATCACCGTCCATCGCTCGACCGCGGCGTTCAGCGCCGCCGGCAAGCAGTATCCAGCCGGGTCGTATGTGGTGAAGGCCGCGCAGGCGTTCCGTCCGCACGTGCTCGACATGTTCGAGCCCCAGGATCATCCGGACGACATCCCGTATCCCGGCGGCGCGCCGAACCGGCCGTACGACAACGCCGGATGGACGCTCGCGTACCAGATGGGGGTCAAGTTCGATCGCGTACTGGAAGGCTTCGACGGGCCGTTCGAGAAGCTCACCGGGCTGCAGAAGCCGGCCCCCGGGAAGGTGACCGGCACGGCCGGCGCCGGCTTCGTGCTGAGCCATGCCGCCAACGACGCGTTCCTCGCCATCAATCGGCTGCTCGCGGCCGGTGAAGACGTGTCGTGGCTGACGTCCGGGCCGCAGGCCGGCGCGTTCTTCGTCACGTCCAAGGCCTCGACGCGCGCCCTCGTCGACAAGCTCGCCGCCGATCTCGGGGTCAGCTTCGAGGCTGGCGCGAAACCCGCCGGCGAGGCGATGACGCTGCGCAAACAGCGCATCGCGCTTGCCGATCAGTACGGCGGGTCGATGCCGTCGGGGTGGACGCGGTTCATCCTCGAGCAGTACCAGTTCCCGTTCGACGTCGTGTTCCCGCAGGCCCTCGACGCCGGCAATCTCTCGGCGAAGTACGACGTGATCATCTTCCCGTCCGGCGTCGGACCGGCCGCGGGCGGGGGCGGACGTGGCGGGGGCGGCGGTCGTGGCGCGGCGGGCGGCGGGCGCGGCGGAGCGGCCGCGCAGCCCACGGTGCCGGCCGAGTTCCAGGCGATGCAGGGGGCCTACAGTGCGGCGCAGACCGGACCCGAGCTGCGGAAGTTCGTCGAGGCCGGGGGCACGATCCTCGCCGTGGGCCGCTCGGCCATGAACTTCGCGCAGCTGTTCCAGCTGCCGGTCAGCAATCATCTGTCGGAGAAGGCTCCGGACGGCACGTCGGAGGCGCTGCCGGCCTCGAAGTACTACGTCCCCGGTTCGGTGCTGCGCATGGCCGTCGACAACACGGTCCCGATCGCGCACGGCATCACCAATCCGGTCGACGTGTTCTTCGACAACAGCCCGGTGTTCAAGCTCAATCCGGACGCGACGCTGAAGGGGGTGCGGCCGGTCGGGTGGTTCGACAGCGCCACGCCGCTGCGCAGCGGCTGGGCCTACGGCCAGGGCTACCTCGAAGGCGGCGTCCAGGTGGTCGATGCGTCGGTCGGCGCCGGCAAGCTGTTCCTGTTCGCGCCGGAGATCACGTTCCGCGCCCAGCCGCACGGGACCTTCAAGTTCCTGTTCAACGGGATCTATCTGGCGGGTCGGAAGGCGGCGCCGTCGACGTCGACAGCGGCGGCAAAGTAGGCGGGTCCGTTCGGCCGAACCGGGAGTCGCGAAGGCCAGGCGTCACAACGCCTGGCCTTCGTGCGTTCAGCGCTTCTTCGCGGCCTTGCGCGCGGGCGCGGCCTTCGCCTTGCCGCGCCCCTTCGCCGGGCGGGCGGCGGGCCGGCTGGTGGTGCGGGCCGAGCGTGTGGCTCCGGCGCGTTTCGCGGCTCCGGCTCGCTTCGCGGCTCCGGCGCGTTTCGCAGCTCCGGCTCGCGACCTTGCCGGCTTGGCGGCCGGGCGTGCGCTCCGGGCCGGCTTCGCGGCGCCGCGCCCGGCGGTCGCCCGCTTCCTGACGGCCGTGGCCGCCTTGGTCACCCGGCGCGTCGCGACCTTGACCTGCCGTGCCGCCTTCTTGACCGTCCGCCGCACCACGCGGCGCACCGCGCGGCGCTGCGGCGCCGTGGTCTCGGCGACGCTGGCCGTGATGCCGCCGGCCGCTGTCCCCACCGCCTGAGCAGCCTCCGCCGCCGCCGTCTTCGCCCGCGACGCCGTGTCCGCCGCCCCTTCGGCCGCCCGCGTCGCCACCGAGGCGACGCCCTGCGTTGCGCTGGCGACCGCATTGGTCGCCGTCCCGAGCGCGCTGCCGACGGCTTCGGCCGTTCGCGTCAGCGGACCGTCGTCCGTGTTCGTGGTCTCCCGTTCATCTGCCATGGCTGCTCCTGCGAAATCGTATGGAAAACATGTGCGCGCATAGTATCGCTGTTTCATTCGCCGGCTGTACGCTCGTTGTGCGCGTCGCGTCGGAAAATTCGAACGGGGACAGCGAGAGATGACCGCGTATACCTACCGGACGATGGTGCTCGAGGAGCTCGCGCGCCATGGCCTGCGGCCGCTGGCCGGGACGCCGCCGCATGTCCTGCGCGACGCGGTGCGCGACCTCTACAAGTACGAGATCAAAGTCCTGCGCAGCCGGCTGCTGGCGGGCGCGGATCGAGCGGCGGAACTATGCGGCCGAGGTCGTCGAGCTGCGGAAACGCTACGTGCTGCTGTCGGTGCCGCTGGAGCGTTGGACGGTGGATTAGCCAATCCCTGCACTACGATAACGAGATGACCGCTTCCGTCGCCGGGTTCGAGAAACTCGGCTTCTTCTACCTTGGACGCCGCCACGACCCGGCCACCGGCCAGACCTCGGACGACCCCGTCCTCTACGAATCGCGCGATCTCGTGACGCATGCGGTCTGCGTTGGCATGACCGGCAGCGGCAAGACCGGCCTCTGTCTCGGCATCCTCGAAGAGGCCGCCATCGACGGCGTGCCGGTACTGGCGATTGACCCGAAGGGGGATCTGGGCAACCTCCTCCTGACCTTTCCCAGCCTGACCCGCAGCGAGTTCCAGCCCTGGGTGGACGAGGACGAGGCGCGCCGGGCCGGGCTCACGGTCGAGGACTTCGCGGCCGAACAGGCCGCCACCTGGTCCAAAGGGCTGAAGGCCTGGGGGCAGGACGGCGCGCGAATTCAGCGGCTGCGCGACGCCGCGGAGTTCTCCATCTTCACGCCGGGCAGCCGGGCCGGCCTTCCGATCTCCATCCTCAGCTCGTTCGCCGCACCTCCGCCTGCGCAGCGGGACGATCCCGAGTGGATCGCCGAGCGCGCGTCGGGCACGGCCACCAGCACCCTGGTGCTCGCGGGCGTGGACGCGCCGCCGCGCAGCCGTGAACACAGCCTGGTCGCCACGCTCTTCAGTCATGCCTGGCAGCGCGGGATCGACATGGATCTGGCCGCGCTGATTCGCGGCGTCCAGACCCCGCCCTTCGACAAGATTGGCGTCGTCGATCTCGAGTCGTACTTCCCGGCCAAGGACCGCTTCGACGTGGCGATGCGGCTGAACGGCGTGCTGGCGGCGCCGGGGTTCGAGACCTGGCTGGAAGGCGAGCCGCTCGACCTGCAGTCGCTGCTCTATACCGCGAACGGCAAGCCGCGCGTCTCGATCTGCTCGATCGCGCACCTCGGCGATGCCGAACGGATGTTCTTCGTCTCGCTGCTGCTCAACCAGGCGGTGAGCTGGATGCGCCGGCAGAGCGGGACCGCGAGCCTGCGCGCCGTCCTCTACATGGACGAGATCTTCGGGTACTTCCCGCCGGTCGCGAACCCTCCCTCGAAGCAGCCGCTCCTCACGCTGCTGAAGCAGGGGCGGTCGGTCGGCCTCGGCGTCCTGCTCGCGACCCAGAACCCGGTCGACCTCGACTACAAGGGGCTTGCGAATACCGGGACCTGGCTGCTCGGCCGGCTGCAGACGGAGCGGGACAAGATGCGGGTGCTCGAGGGGCTCGCGGGGGTCAACGGCGGCCTCGACCACGAGCGGGCGGATCGCATCCTGTCGGGGCTGAAGAAGCGCATCTTCCTGATGCACAACGTCCACGATTCGTCGCCGACGGTGTTCGAGAGCCGGTGGACGATGTCGTATCTTCGCGGGCCGCTGTCGCGCGATCAGATCAGGACGCTCAAGGGGAACCGTGGAGCGCCGCCACCGCCTGCGCCGACCCCGGCCGTGGCGGCGGAGACGGCCGCATCCCTCACCGCACCGGCCGCGCCGCCGTCATCGACCGTCAGGGTCGAACGTCCGGTCGTGCCGCCGGGCATCCGCGAAGTCTTCCGGCCTGCCGACGCCGGCGCTGGAGTACCGGCCCGGCATCCTCGGCGCGGCGCGCGTCTCGTTCAGCGATCGCGCGCTCGGTCTCGATACCACCAGGGACGTTTTCTACCTGGCGCCGGTCACGGACGAGGCCATCAGCGTCGATTGGGCGCAGTCGGAGGTGCTGGACATCACCGCCGACGAGCTCGCCCGCGAACCGGCCGCCGATGCGTCGTTCGCGCCGCTCCCGGCGGCGGCCACGCAGCCGAGGCAGTATCCACTCTGGGCGAAGTCGTTCTCCCGCCACCTCAGTCAAAACGAGCGGCTCGAAGTCCTGCGGCATCCGACGCTGCGGATCACGTCGAACGTGGACGAGTCCGAGCGTGATTTCCGCATCCGTCTCCAGCTGGAAGGGCGCGCCGCCCGCGATGCGGCGGTCGACGCCGTGCGGCGCAAGTACGCGCCCAAGCAGGCCGCGCTCGCCGAGCGCCTCCAGCGCGCCGAGGTCTCCGTCGATCGCGAGCAGCAGCAGGCGTCGGATTCCAGGCTCCAGACCGCGGTCTCGTTCGGCGCCACCGTGCTCGACGTGCTGCTGCGGGGCGGCAAGGGCATGAGCACTGGGACGCTCGGCCGCGCGACCACGACTGCCCGCGGCATGGGCCGGACGATGCGGGAGTCGTCCGACGTCAAGCGCGCCACCGAAAGCGTCGAGTCGGTGCGCCGCGCCATGGAGAAGCTCGAGGGGCACATTGCCGCGGACATCAGCGCGGTCAGCACACAGTTCGAAGAAGACGTGCCGCTCGAACGCGTCGTCCTGGCGCCCAAGCGAGGCCAGGTCGAGGTCCTGTTCGTCGCGCTCGCCTGGTCCCCGGCCGACTAGCCCCGGACATGCGGGTCGGTCGCCTGCTCCCGATCGTGCTGACGTGTTTCATCGCGGTCGTGCTGATCGCGCTCGGCCTGCCCGCCGGTTGCCGCTGGAACGAGCTCGGCCCCGACGTCAGCCGCGCCACCGCGACCACCGTCCGCGAGCTGTCGCCGGCGCCCGGCCAGCTGGCGCTCCCGCTCCGCGACGGCTCGATCCGCTTCGCGGTCATCGGCGACTCCGGACGCGGCGATCGCTGGCAGCACGAAGTCGCCGACCAGATGGTGGCGTGGCGGGCCAGGTTCCCCTTCGACTTCGTCCTGATGCTCGGCGACAACATCTACGGCGGCAGCACCGCGGCCGACTACGACGCCAAGTTCGAGCAGCCCTATCGTGCGCTCCTCGACGCGAAGGTGACGTTCCACGCCGCCATCGGCAACCATGACGATCCCAGCCAGATCCACTACGGCCCGTTCAACATGGGCGGGCAGCGCTACTACACGTTCCGCAAGTCCGAGCGCCGCCTCTCCGGCCTCGACGGGCGCGGGCGTGCGGTTCTTCGTGCTCGACAGCCGGTCGCTCGATCCCACGCAGCTCGAGTGGCTGGGCCAGCAGCTCGCCGAGTCGGGGACGGCGTGGAAGATCGTCTACTTCCACCATCCGATTTACACGTCGGGTCGCTACCGTGCCGGCGCGCGCGCGCTTCGCCTCGCGCTCGAGCCCATTCTCGTGGCCGGCGACGTCGACGTCGTGCTGGCCGGTCACGAGCACGTCTACGAGCGGGTGCAGCCGCAGCACGGCATCAGTTACTTCACGTCGGGAGGCGCCGGCTCGCTGAGGCGCGACGATCTCGGCCCCTCGACCATCAACGCGCGAGGGTTCGACCAGGACTTTCATTTCATGCTGATGGAAATCTCGGGCCGCGAGCTCTACTTCCAGGCGATCAGCCGCACCGGCGAGACCGTCGACGCCGGCGTGATCGTCCAGGCCCGGGACCTGAGCGGACGGCTCTACCTGGCCGGAGGCGGCGGGTTGGCCGGACACGGACCGGCCTCGCGAATCTGACGGACCTTGTCGAGGAACGCCGCCGCCCACATCTTCGGCTGGCGGCTTTCGGCCATGAGCCCCTCGGACGACTCGACTCGGGCGCCCTCGAAGAGTGCCACGAGCTGCCCCTCCGAGAGCTGATCGAGCCGCTCGATCAGGAACTGCCGGCCGGCTTCCGAGATCTGCTGTTCAGGGAACGTGGCGCCCCCCCAGGGCAGCTGCTCCATGCTCACCAGGCAGGCGCGCGGGTCTTTCCAGACGCCGGTCGATCGCCAGTTGTGCAGATCGAGCTTCGTCGGTCCGAACGAGGCGCCCAGGTCCTGCAGCATCGCCAGCGGCCGCGTACAGCCGCCATCGGGCTGATCGCCGCCCGGGAGGCAGATCAGCCGCTGGTTCTCGGCCTTGTTGTCCCAGTGCGCGATCACCATCGCCATCAGCTTCATCGCATCGACGTGTGCGCGCGGCGCCCCGCCCGCGGACGCGCTGACCTGATCGATCTCGTACCAGGCCCAGCCCTGGTCGGCAACTGCCTCGATGCGGCGCCCCTCGAGCCGGCGCTCGATCACCGCGTGGTCGAAGTCGGTCGTCTTCCCGTGGTCCAGGCCGCGCGGGAAGCAGGCGCGCTCGATGCCGGTTTCGGCCAGGCACCGCAGCGACTGAAAGGGAAACCCCGTGCATCCGGCGCACCGGACCCTGCGGACGACATACATACGGTCGGCGCCGAACCCCAGCGCGGCGAGCAGCCGGGTGGCGGCCACTTCGGCGTGCAGCTCCGGATTGCCGCGGCCGTACTTGACGCGGATCGTCTCCCCGCCGGGCAGCTCGCAATCGAATTTCGGCGTCGTTCCCCCCATCGCCTTGATCACCAGGCGGCACGAGACGACGTCGGAATCCTTGAACGCGCCTTCGCCCGTCGGATTCGATTTCAGATCCGCCTGCGGCACTGGCGTCGACGGCTCGCGCCAGACCTGGGCCGATCGCAGCGCCGCCGCTCGCCGCTCCGCCGACACCAGTCCCTCGACAGGCTTGGCGGCTTCGGCTTCCTTGTCGGCCGCCCGCTTCTCGTCCGAGCCGCCGCAGCCGACGAGGCCCAGGACGATCAGCATCGCAAGCGTGGAGGGCAGTGCGGTGCCGGTGGGTGTACGGCGCACCATCGCCGTCGTGGTCGTCGTCGGCGTCGTGGGGAGGAGCAGCAGCCCGACGACGTAGAGCATCAGCGTGAAGAAGGCGACATACCCGGTGACCGGGGCGTGCGGTTCGTAGACGATGCCGCCCAGCGACGCGCCCGACAGCATCGCGGTGAGCACGCGGTGCAGCAGCCCCCGGTCCGGGGCATACAGCGACTCGACGATGATGTAGCGCAGCACGAACAGCGACCCGAGCAGCACGCCAAGCGACCGAAGCATCCCGGGGCGGTCGGTTCGCGCCGCGGTCATCGTCAGCAGCTGACAGAAGATGAAGATCGCGAACGCGGCGTGGAGCAGCCCGCGATCCGGCAGCAGCAGGCTGATCGCCTGCGCGGTGGCCGCGAACAGGCAGATCAGCACGACGCTTCCCGACACGTTCTCGAGACCGCTGCGGCCGCCGTTGAGCAGCGCCAGGACGTTGAATGCGCCGCCGCGCACGAGCGTGCCGATGAGCACCAGCGCCAGGATGAGGGCGGTCAGCGACGGCGGCGTCAGGGTCACGCCGGCCGCGATCCGCAGACCGCCGAGCAGCGTGACGGTGAGAAACAGCAGGGGAATGACGATGGACTCGCGCGCCGGCGTCATTTGCGGGGCTCGAGGACGCGAAGCGGGTTGAAGTCGGAGAGCTCGCGGCGGAGCCCGCGCTCGAGCTCGGCCTTCAGTTCGTCGCCCGATCGCATCGTCAGCTGCTGGTCGGTGACGACCAGGCGGTTGTCGGGCGCGAGCGCGATGGCGCGGTTCACCGCGTCGAGGCCCTGCTTGAACAGGCGGTCGTCGCTGGACAGCCGCCCCCAGCCTTGACGGTAGTACCAGGTACGCCACATAGAACTGCGTCGTCGAGTCGCGGTGGGCGGTGTCGGCCCGTTCGAACGCGGCGCGCGCCTCCTCGAACTTGTCCTGCCGGAAGAACGCGATCCCGTCGTCGAGCGCCTGCTGATCGACGCGGTAGGCGCCAACCGTGGCGGCGAGGCCGCCCAGGGCCTCGGCGCTGGTCTGCGGTTGCGAGGAATAGAGCCAGACGATGACGGCCGCGTACGCGACGGTCACCACGAGGCCTGCGGCGCGCACCATGGCGGCATTGTAAGGGGGCGGGACTGGTTGATGGGGCTGGGACGTCACCGGCTGATCGGCAGTCGATCAGCGGCGTTCTGAAGGGGGCGGCTCGGATGCGTCACCACGTCCTCAGGGCCGACGCCTGGCGTGCTCATGACGCGTCGGCCTATTCCGGTGAAGGGAGCGCCGGGGCTTGCCGCGGCGAGGATGCGGCGCGCCGCCGTGCTGACGGGCCGCCCGTTGATCGATTCGTACTCGTAGTAGACATCCAGCCGCGACTGGCCCGCGAACTTCACCTTGGCGATCGATTCGGTGGCCACGGGCACGCGGACGCCGTCGATCTTGGCGAAGTGACGGATGATGTTGACCAGGCTGGTCCAGAACGACGGGTTCTTCGCGAGTCGGCCCTCGACGCGGAGCAGGTCCGAGCCGTCGGCGCTGAGCACCATCCGCCCATCGACGAGCGTGACTTCCTTGCGCTTCGGCTTGATCGCGACGTAGCGGAGGCCGCTGCCGTCGGTTTCCTCGTCGGCGAACTCGTAGTTCTCCTCGGTCAGCGCCGCGCGCGCGGCGAGGCCCTCCGCGATGAGCTCCTGCTCGCGCTTGAGCACGGCCTTCAGCACCTTGTTGCGGACGTAGTCGGAGCCTCGCTCACTCATGACCCGATAGCGGAAGCTGGTGCCGTCGAACTCGGTCCAGGCGTCGAGCCACCCTTCCTGGTTGAACTTGTCGCTCTTGGCGTGCATTCGACGAAGCGCTCGATATTCGGTCAGCTCGTGGTCAGTCTTGCCCAGTCGAGGGCTGGACGAGCTGTCGCTGGACGAGCTGTTACCGGGTGCGCGCCCCGATGCTCCTATCGTGACGACGGACAACAGCAGTGAGCATCCCAACACCCACACCGGTGTCGAGTGGCCTCGAAGGAACGTCTTTCGCCGTGGTTGTGTGTGCTCAGTCTCCATCGGTCGCTCCGCGCGTGGCTTATCGCAAGAAGCGTGCTAGCGAAACCAGCCCAGCCGTGGGAGCGGATCGTCGCCAGGTCAGCAGTAAGTCGTCGCGCATTTTGCAGTGATCGCGAACGGGGTGCCGTGGATGGATATGGATGTCCTCGTTCGCTACAGCGATGCGTCGTAGAGCGGACAAAAGTCGAACATGGTGAACGTGCCTATGGTCAGCGTGATCATCCCCGCGTACCGATCCGCGGAGTACATTGCCGACACCCTGACGTCGGTTTTCAATCAGACCTATCGCGACATTGAGGTGATCCTCGTCAATGACGGGTCGCCGGACACGCCGGAACTGCTCGAGGCGATCGCGCCGTGGCGATCCCGGCTCGTGCTGATCGAGCAGGAGAACGGCGGCGCGGGGGCGGCGCGCAACGCGGCGCTGGCTGTCGCCATCGGCGAGCATGTGGCGTTCCTCGACGCCGACGATCGCTGGCTGCCGAACTTCCTCGAGAGCCAGGTCCGCTATCTGCAGGCGCGTCCGGGCTGCGACATGGTCTATGCCGATGCGCGAATGACGGGGGACACGCCGCTCGCGGGCAAGACCTTCATGGACACGACGCCGTCAGAGGGGCCGGTGAATTTCAGCAGCCTGCTGGCGCAGCAGTGCACTGTTCTGACGTCGGCGGTGGTGGCGCGCCGCCAGGCGGTTGAGTCGACCGGGCGGTTCGATGCGACGCTCCGTCGCGGGCAGGATTTCGATTTGTGGCTCCGGCTCGCGCATCGCGGCTGCCGCATCGAGTATCAGCGCCTGCCCCTGATCGAGCGGATCGTGCGCGCCGACGGCTTGTCGGCCGATCCGGTCACGGAGCTGGAGCGGGCGATCCGCGTCCTGATCGGCATCTGCGCCAAGCTGCCGTTGACGCAGGCAGACCGCGAGATGCTGCAGCGCCGGGTCACCGTTCTCGACGCGGCCCTCGAACTCGAGCGCGGCAAGCGCGGCCTCCGCACCGGCAGCTTCGACGCCGCCCGCCGGCACTTCCAGCGCTCGATGGCGCTGGCGCCGCAGTGGAAGGTTCGGGCCGTCCTCGCCGTCATGAGCATCGCGCCGCGCACGTTCAAGCGCGCGTACATGCGGCTGCGCCCGCCGAGCACGGCGGAAACGATCGCCGCGCAGAACTGAGTCAGATTTCCGCGTTGGCGATCTGCGTCTCGTCGCGGCGCACCGTGCTGGCGCGGGCGGCGATTGCCAGGGTCACCATCGCCAGCAGCACCAGCCCGAACTCGACGACCATCAGCTCGTTGGGCACTCTCCATCGCGCCCCCATCCGGGCGCGCTCCCAGACGATGTAGACGGGAATGGCCGTGAACGTCCAGACGGTGAGCGGCAGCGTCGCGCGCGACACCAGGAAGGGCGTGATGTAGAGCAGGTACCACGGGTAGATCACCGGCGCGCAGGCGAGCACGAGCGCCATCGGCCATGCCCAGGCCGCCGGGTCGGTGGCGGACAGCTTCCATCGCGCCCAGATGGCGGCGCCGAAGCCGACGGCGAGGGCGAACAGCGCGGCCCCCCGCGGCGTGATCACCCACGCCAGCGGCCGGAAGATCGGACTGTTGAACCGGATGTGCTCGACGACATTGGGAACCGCGCCGACCGGCACCGTCGATCCGAAGGCGAACGGCAGATAGAGGGCGCCGAGCAGGCCGACACCGAGCGCGATGTCCCGGATGCGGATCCGGCCGAGAAAGAGCGGCGCGAGCACGAGCGGCACGAGCTTGGTGGCGACGGCGAGCGTGAACGCGACGGCGGAGAGCGCGGTGCGCCGGCGCGCGAGCCAGTAGGCCGAGGCGATGATCCAGAAGGTGCCGAGCACGTCGATGTGGCTGCTGTGCGCGCCCTCCAGGATCACCAGCGGGTTCCAGGCGTAGGCCAGGGCCAGCCATTCGTTCCGTCCGGTCGCGCGCAGCCATTGCCAGAGGAACAGGATCGCCCCGAGATCGCAGAGGAGCAGCGCCAGCTTCATCGTGAGCGGGGCTTCCGAGATGGTGACGATCGCCCGGAAGAACAGCTGCGCCGCCGGCGGGTAGGGGGTGCGGTCGTGCCGGCTCGGCATGCGCACGGTGTCCGCCGTGTGCGTGTGGGCGACCGAGGGCTCGGACGGGATGACCGAATACGGGTTGATGCCGAACCGCTGGACCCGTCCATCCCAGATGTACCGGATCATGTCGCTGTCGTAATTGACCGGTCCCAGCGCCAGCGGCACCCGGCAGGCCGTGGCGACGAGGAACGCGACGAGCAGGAGCCGGCGCTCGGCGCGTGCATGCCACACCGACACGAGCATCGTCAGGTAGCACACGCCCATCAGCGCCGTGAGCGCGAAGAAGAGCGGCGAGCCGAGCCGCGCCTGGGTGATGGCCAGGCTCGTGGTCGCGGCGACGAGCGCGCAACCTGTCAGAATCAGGCGGAACGTGAGGGAGGGCACCGATTCCGGATTATCTCCGCTTGCGTGGCTTCCATAAAGTGCGGTATCTACTTCTCTCTTATCATCATGAACGGGAGACCCTCATCATTGGTTGCTGCTCGCTTGTGCCTCGCCTGCCTTCTCCTGGCCGCCGTTCCTGCCGCCGCTCAAACACCGGATCCCGACACGCGCGCAAGTGAAATCGCACAGGCGCAGGCGGAGAAGGCGCAGCGCGTCACGCCGTACCAGCGCAACTTCTTCGAGCGCCGGCTGCTCACGATCGAACAGGCGGGCGGTTTTGGCCTCGTCAATGGCTGGTTCGTCACCTTTGGCGACATCAAGCAGGGATCGGGGTTCGCGGGCGGGCCGGCCTACGGCGTGCTGTTCGACAATGGCGCCGGCATCGTCACCAAGGGCATCTACTCGATCCGCAACTTCAAGCTCGGTCAGATGCAGTTCATCGCCCCGAGGATCGCGAACGGGCGCGTCCACCTCAACGGGCGGGTCCGCTGGCAGGATGCGCCGACGCTTGCGGTCTATCCCGCTCGGCCCGGATTCACCGCGCGAGCGTGCCGACTACTCGGAGACCAAGACCGAGGCCAGCGGTCAACTGCTGGTCGCGCCGGTGTCGTTCATCAGGCTCGGGGCGGGTGTGGCGTTCGAGCGCTTCGAGACCAGCGGCGCGGACACGTCGCGGTTATCGGTGGAGGAGGCGTTCACGCCGGCCGACATGCCGGGCATCGGCGCCGACCCGGACTACCTGCACACGTTCGTCACCGCCGGAATCGACAGCCGCACCGGCCCCAGCTACAGCCGCACCGGCACGCTGCTGCAGGCGACACTCCACGACTATTCCCAGCGTAACGACGGTCCGTATTCGTTCCAGAAGATCGATGCGGTCGCCCGGCAGCTGATCCCGATCCTGCACGGCAACTGGGTCATCGACCTGTCGGTCCGCACCTCGACGACGACGGTGGACGACGGCAACCAGGTGCCGTTCTTCCTGCTGCCGGACCTCGGCGGCTCGGGTGAGCTGCGCGGCTATCCCGCGTATCGCTTCCGCGACAAGAACTCGATCATCTTCACCGGCGAGTACCGCTGGTACGTGCAGGAGTTCGTCGATATGGCGGTGTTCTACGATGCCGGCAAGGTCACGTCGCGCACCAAGGACCTCGACTTCGAGAACCTCAAGAGCAATGTCGGCTTCGGCATCAGGTTTCACGGTTCCAAGACCACCGCCCTTCGCCTTGAGCTGGCGCGCGGCGACGAGGGATTACGCTTCATCTTCGGGTTCAGTGGCCCCATCAGATAGATACCCAACATGAAATCGGTACACCGTCATCACGGCATGGACTCGGGCCGCGTCCGGCCGCGCCGTCGCGTCGCCGCGGCCCTCGCGGGCGTGGCGCTCGCCGCCGCCTCCGCGTCGCTGCTGCTCGCCCAGGAGCGCAAGGCCCCGAAGTTCTACAGCGACGATCCCATCTCGCGTGTCGTCGACACGCAGGACGCATCCAAGGTCGAAGAGCGTGAGCTCGCGCTCTATTACGACGCGATCATCAACCTGGCCGCCCGGCCCGGCGACTCGTCGGTCGAGCGCGCCGCCAGCGTCAATACCGCCGACGAGGTGCCGGACTCGGCCTGGTTCGTGAACCGCGCCGGCAGCAGGCCGCTGACGGCGGAAGATGTGATGCGCGGCCCGAGCGACGACCGCGGGCCGGCGGACGGCAAGTGGGCGGTCAGCCGCAAGGCGAACGGCGTGTCGCCGGGGTTCACCATCGCGGATTCGACCGGCAAGCGCTATTTCATCAAGTTCGATCCGCCGGGCGAGCCGGAGCTCGGCACCGCCACCGAAGTCATCGTGACGCGGCTGTTCCACGCGCTCGGCTATCACGTGCCGCAGGCCAACATCGCCACCCTGAAGCCCGGCGATCTGACGATCGCGGCCGATGCGCGGGTCCGCACCAGGACCGGCGGCCGCCGCGCGCTCAAGCAGAAGGACATCGACGAGCAGCTCGGTCGCGCGCACGCGAATGCCGACGGCACGTATCGCGTCGTCGCGGGCGAGGCGCTACCCGGCCAGCCGCTCGGCGGCTTCAAGTACGAGGGGACGCGCTCCGACGATCCCAACGACGTGATCCCGCACGAGAACCGTCGCGAGCTGCGCGGACTGCGGGTGTTCAGCGCATGGGTCAATCACACCGACGCCAAGGCGATCAACTCCCTCGACACGCTCGTCTCGGAAGGCGGACGCAGCTACGTCCGGCACAATCTGATCGACTTCAACGCCGCGCTCGGCAGCGCCGGCATCGGCCTGCGCGACCGCCGCGACGGCTACGAGTATCTGGCCGAGACCGGACCCGCCAAGCGCGCCCTGCTGGCGTTCGGCTTCTACATCCGCCCCTGGATGCGCGTCGACTATCCCGAGTATCGGGGCGTCGGCCGCTTCGAGGCGGAGAAGTTCGTGCCGGAACTGTGGCGGCCGCGCGTGCCGAATCCCGCCTACGTGCGGTCACGCCCGGATGACACGTTCTGGGCGGCGCGCAAGCTGATGGCGATGTCCGACGAGCTCGTCCGGGCCGCGGTGCGCGCCGGACGCCTGACCGATCCGAAGGCGGAACAGTTCCTCGGCGACGCGTTGATCGAGCGCCGCAACAAGATCGGCAAGGCGTTCCTGACGCCGGTCAACCCCGTCGTCGACCCGGCACTGTCGGCGGACGGCGCGCTCAGCTTCAAGAACGCCGCCGTGCAGCACGGGTTTGCGCCGGCGCCGGCCTCCTACAAGGCGGCGTGGCATCAGTTCGACAACGCCACCGGCTCCGCCCGCGCCATCGGCGAGTCCGACGGTGCCGGTGAGCAGCTCCGCGCACCGTCGGGGCTGCCCACCGATCGCGGCGCGTTCGTCCGCGTCGACATCAGCGCGACGTCGAAGGAACATCCGTCGTGGGCCTCACCGGTGCACGCCTACTTCCGTCGTGTCGAATCCGGCTGGACGCTGGTCGGCTTCGACCGCATGCCGGACGCTGCGCCGATGAAGCCCGGCCTCGTGGGCGCGGAAGTCGTCAAGCGCTGAGGACGGTCATCGTCGGTCGTTGACGGGCTCAGCGATTCGGCCAGCTCGATCAGGCGAATGAGCTCGGCCCGATAGCCGCTCTCGTCGCGGCCGCGATGGCGGCGGGCGAGTGCGGCGGCGCTGCGATAGGTCGCCGCGCCCTTGTGCTCTGAGCCGCGCAGCAGCATCCCGAATTCCGCCACCGCCGCCGCGAAGCCGACATTGTCCGACGTCGCGCGTACCCCGTTGGTCACGGGAAACTGCAGCAGGCGGCTCGTGTCGCCCGTCGGTTCCTTGTAGCGAAGGCTCACCATCATCAGCTCGGTGTTGCGAGCGGTCGGTCGCGGCGCGGGGCGCGCCTCCGGCTCCTGGTAGCGGAGCGGACTCACCGCCGGGCGGTCGAGCGACACACCTGCCGGCACGATCTCGTAGAGCGCGGTCACCGTGTGCCCCGCGCCGATCTCCCCGGCATCCTTCCGATCGTCGTTGAAGTCCTCGGTCCGGAGCAGCCGGTTCTCATAGCCAATCAAGCGGTAGGCGGACACGTGCGCGGGGTTGAACTCCACCTGGACCTTGACGTCCTTCGCGACCGTGACGAGCGTGCCGCCGGCCTCGGTGACGAGCACCTTGCGGGCCTCGTGCAGTGAGTCGAGGTAGGAGTAGTTGCCGTTGCCCTTGTTGGCCAGCTTCTCCATCGTCGAGTCCTTGAGGTTGCCGGTGCCGACGCCGAGCACCGACAGGAAGACGCCCGCCTCGCGCTGCTGCTCGATCAGGCGCACGAGATCGCCTTCACTGGTCACGCCGACGTTGAAATCGCCGTCGGTCGCCAGGATGACCCGGTTGATGCCGCCGCGGATGAACTGGTCGCGGGCGATCTTGTAGGCGAGCGTGATGCCGGCGCCGCCGTTGGTCGAGCCGCCGGCCTCGAGGCTCGCCAGCGCGTGCCGGATCGTCTCCTTGCGATTCCCGGGGGTCGCCGGCAGCACCAGTCCGCTGGCGCCGGCGTAGACCACGATGGAGATGCGATCGTCGGCGGTCAGGGTGTCGACCAGCAGCCGCATCGACTTGCGAATCAGCGGCAGCTTGTCCTCCGGCATCATCGAGCCGGAGACGTCGATGAGGAACACCAGATTGCGCCGCACGGCGACGTCGTCGACGTCGTCAGCGACCGGCCGCGCCTGCAGGCCGATCAACGCCAGCCTGTGGCGTGGGTTCCATGGCGCCGCGGCAACGTCAGTCGTGACCGAGAAGGGCGCGGCTCCGTCAGGCCGCGGATAGTCGAACCTGAAGTAGTTGATCATCTCTTCGACGCGGACGGCGTCGGCGGGTGGAAGGGTGCCGCTGTTCAGGAACCGGCGCACGTTCGCATACGACGCCGTGTCGACGTCTGTCGAGAACGTCGAGCGCGGTTCGTCGTGCGTGGAGTGGAACTGGTTGTCCTCGATGCGTGCGTAGGACTCCGTGTTCGGCGCCGGGCCCGGATAGATACGTTTGTACGAACCCGAGGGCGCCGAGGGTGAGTAGGGCGCGGCGGGCGATGGCGGCGGAGCGGGCAGGGCCCGGCTACGCGGCGCCACCCCGGCCGGCTCGGCCCTCCTCACGAATCGCGTCGGCCGGCGCAGCCAACGCACCCTCGGCCGTTCGTTGAGCCTGACGCGCAGGCGGCGACGACGACGCCGTTGCGTGCAGCGTTACCGTGAGCGCTACGGGCGAGGTGGCGTCCGCGGGCACCATCACCGTCTGAGTCAAGGCGGCGAATCGCGAGTGGGTGATGGTGAGCTCGTACTGCCCGGGCGCGACGCTGCGGAACCGGAATCGTCCGGCTGCGTCGCTTGTAGCGGTGCGCGCCGGCACCGCGGGTCTCGTCAACTCGACCGTCGCACCGGCAATCGCGCCACCGCCGGCATCGACGACCTGCCCCTCGACGACAAGGGAAGGCGCGCGCTGGGACTGACCGGCCAGGCTGAGAGCCGCGACTGTACACACCACGAGTGAAACGAAGAGGACGCGCATGTCTGACCTCCGCGGGACGGCGAGGACTCGCCGCCGGCTGTCTGCCGGCCGCCCGGGCGTCCGTCACTGGACGGCCGGCAACCGCTCACAGCCTTAGAACGGCGGAGTGTCAGAACCTTGCAGGGCGGCCGCGAAGGGCCCGTCGAACCGCTTCGAGTGTGAGCCCGAAGACCAGGTGGGTCGCGAGGGTCGACGCGTGCCGGGACAGCGGGTAATCCGTCGGCCTGATGGCGAAACCGGATGCGTGCATGCCGATTTCGTCGGCGACCAGCCACACGGTGACGCCGTAGGGAAGGCCCGCCGCCCGCGTCGTCGAGTCGTCCACTTCCGCCGCCGCACCGTAGAGCGAGCCGGCAGTCGCGCCGAACAGGTAGTGCATGATGGATCCGCCCACCCGTTGCTCGCGCTGCGTCAGCTTGTCACTGCGGCCGTCGCCTGGGTTGATGAGGTGGTTGAACCTCACCATCGCCCACGACGCAATCAACCCGGCCGCCGCCCCCGCGCACGCGCCGAGGAGCGGGTTCGCCCGCCTGCGTTTGCGATTCGCCATGCCCCCCTCATTCAACCACGCGAGTCGCCCACGGCTCAGCGTCGTACCTGGCCGACAGGATGTCGAGCGCGGCGTCGAGATGGCTCCGCGTGCACGGGTGGGTCACCAGCCATTGGCGATGGCCGTTCGCGCCAGGCACCAGCGATGACGTGCGCTGCATCCGAACGCCGAGGCCGGCGAGCAGCGACGGGCAGTCGGCCTCGGTCGCCGTTGCCCTCAACGTCACGCGGATGAACCATCCGGTCGATGGCGCGGGGCAGCCTCCACCGGGCTTCCGTGCGCGGGGCACAGCAGTGCGGCGAAGATCCCCCGCTTCGACGACATCGTCCAGGACCGTCGCCGCGGTGATGGCCGGGCCAGCTCCAGGGCCACTGAAGAAGAGGTCGCCCGTCCAGCGGCTGCGGATCGCGACCGCGTTCTGCACGCCGTCCACGCGCGCGAGCCCGTTTGAGGCCGGCACGAACGCGGGACCCGCGAACGCCGACACGGACTCGCCGGACCAGTCGGCGGCGATCACGGGGCGGATGCGGCCGCCGAGCGCGATTGCCTGCTGCAGATCCTGAACGTCGACGGTCCGGATGCCGGTACGCTCGATCTCCGGCGGCGTGATGCTCCACCCGCCGAAGTGCCGCAGCAGGACGCACAGCTTTTCGATTGCGTCCTCGCCGTCCACATCCTTCGCGGGATCGGGCTCGGCGTATCCGGCCCGCTGCGCCGATGCGAGCGCCTCGGCGAACGAGACGCGATCGGTCAACATGCGCGACAGGATGAAGTTCGACGTCCCGTTCACGATGCCGGCGATGCCGCTGGCCTCGCGCGCGAGCGGGCGCCGGGCGAACGTCCCCAGGAACGGGACGCCCGCGAGCACGCTGGCCTCATAGAGCAGCGGCACGTTGTGCGCGGCTGCCGTGTCGAACAGTTCGTCGCCGTGCGCCGCGAGCAGCGACTTGTTCGCGGTGACGACGGGCAGCCCGCGGCTGAGCGCCGCCTTGACGATGGACCGGGCCGGCTCGAGGCCGCCCAGCACTTCCACGACGACGTCGGGACGGCTGTCGAGGGTGGCGATCGGGTCCGCGGTGAGCGCGATCCCCGTCGTGTCGATCGATCGTTTGCGGTGCACGTCCCGCACGAGCGCCGAGACGATCGAGAAGCGATGCGTGGCCTCGGCCCGCTGCCGGACGAGCGTCGCGATCGCGCTGCCGACATTGCCGAGACCGAGCAGGGCGACGCGTACCGGCGGCGTCGCTGGAGTGGCCGGGACCGGCGTATCCGCCGTCTCGGCGTTGAGAACCGTCGTCATGAAACGTTTCACCACGCGGCGCGCGCACGCGAACAACGCGAACGAGGGCCGCGAACTATGGGAGCTGGAAGTGACTTCAGAGACCGGAACGGTCTGCCGAGGCTCTTATCTCTCCCGGTTTATCGGGCAGGAAGTAGCACCTGGGCCTCGTGCGTGAGGGAGCCTGGTTGCTGTGGCGTCGACGGGCCTGTTCCCTCAGCCACTCTGGATAAGCGTTCGCCGTGAGACGAACCCCAGCATCGTAGTGAACGGTGCGTCGTCCTGTCAATCGGGCCAGTCAAGGCGGGCGACCTTCACCGTTATCATCACGCGTGCTTCCGATCTGGAGCTTTCTCGCCGTGACGGTGCCGTTCATCCTGACGCCCGGCGTGTCGACGGCGGTGGTGCTGCGAAACAGCCTCAGCGGCGGCGTCCGCGCCGGCGTGCAGACGGCTGCCGGCGTCAACAGCGGGTCGGTGGTGTACGGGCTCGTGTCCGCGTTCGGCCTGGCGTTCGCGCTGCGACGCTGGCCCCAGGCGTGGACGGTGCTTCGCGTGTCGGGCGCGGCATTCATGGTGTGGCTGGGGCTGCGCTCGTTGTACGCGGCCTTCGGCCGGGAGCGGAGCAACCGGCCGCTGACGCCGTTCGAGTCGCCGACGCCCGCGCGTTCATCGCGCCAGCATCTGCTCGAAGGCTTTCTCACCAACTTCCTCAACCCGGCCATCGCTTCGTTCTACCTGATCGTCCTGCCGCAGTTCGCGCCGCGGCAGCTGCCGTTCGTGCGCAGCGTACTGATCCTGACCGCCATCCACGTCTCGCTCGCCTTCAGCTGGCACGTGGTGTGGGCCGTGGCCGGCGGCACCATGGCGCCGATCCTCGCGCGCGGCTGGCCGCGCCGTCTGCTCGACACCATCGCCGGCGTCGCCATGCTGCTGCTCGCGCTGCGCATGCTCTCTTAAGGTGCTGGGTGCTGGGTGCGGGGTGCGGGGTGCGGGGGCGGGAGGCGGGAGGCGGGAGGCGGGATGCCGATGGCCCGGCGTCTGCATTGCTGTGGACGAGGGAGAGTGGCGTGGAAGAGCTTGGGTTGACGGGATCGTCGCAGGCCAGAGTCGACGCGGCCAGAGCGGCCGAGTCAGAGCTGACGGAGCAGGAGAAGCACGACAACGTCGTGCGGCTTGCGTTCGACGGCAGGGAGGAGCGGTTCCAGGAGTTCGTCCGGATCGTGCAGGACGCGATTCCGGCCGGCACTGGAGTGGTCTTGCGGGGGAGTGCGGTCACCGGCCGGCGCTGGAAGGACGGCGCGGTCTTCGATGCCGAGGGGCTCGGCACCAGCGATCTCGACCTGACGCTGGTTGGCGACGAGGTCATCGGCCTGTTCAAGGTCACGGGGTTCTTCGTCCCGGGCGTGCACTCGCGCCCGGTCAGCGAATCCGATCCCGATATCGCCCCCGACCTCGTGCCGCTGCGCCGCCGGCTGATGGACATGGTGCAGCGGCCGGTGAACATCCAGGCCACCAGGGATTTCGTGATGTATCTGCGCGGCGAGGTGATCGGCCAGCCTTACCTCGTGCTGGTCCATAAACCCGATCCGGTCGAGCCGTCCGAGCCTGCGTGAGCTTCCGCCTCCTGTCCTACAACATCCGCCATGGCGGCGCCGGACGGGAGCGTCCGCTCGCGCAGGTGATTGCGGCGGCGCGGCCGGATCTCGTGGTGTTCCAGGAGGCGACGAGTCCCGAGGTCATCGAGCGGCTTGCCGCCGACTGCGGCATGGCGGAGTGTGGCGCACGCCCCCGGACGTCGCTGGGCTTCATGAGCCGGGAGCGCACCAGAGGTCATGAATGGCACCGGCCGCGGCTGTCGCGGCACGCGTTCCTCGAGATCGAGCCGCACGGCATCGACGTTCGCATCTTCGGCGTGCACCTGAGCGCCGTGCACGCGGCCTGGACCGAACGGCGGCGCGTGCTCGAGCTGGGCAACCTGCTTCGCACGATCCGTCAGCACGACCGCGGGGCTCACCTGCTCGCGGGGGACTTCAACACGCTGGCGCCCGGAGAGCTGCTCGACTTCCGCAAGCTGCCGCAGCGCCTGCGCGCCCTGGTGTGGCTGAGCGGCGGGCGAGTCCGATGGCGCACGATCGAGATCGTGATCAACGCCGGCTACGTGGACGGCTTCCGCCGTCTGCACCCGCACGACACGGGGCTGACCTTCCCCGTGTGGGACCCTCACGTCCGCCTCGACTACGCCTTTGTTCCCGCGGATCAGTCGGGCCGGCTGGCTGGCGTGTGAGGTCATTCGCGCGGCGCCCGCCGCCGATGCGTCAGACCATTTCCCCCTCCTCGTCGAGCTCGCCGGGTCACCGCCGGCTTGACCGCGGCCGGCCGCGCCGCAGGTCTATAATTGACATTTCCGCTGCACGACTTTCTCGAACTCGAGGCTTCACGATGTCCACGACCGCTTCGCCTGCCCCGGCCAATCAGGGCACCACACCGTCTTCGTCGCCCACCGGCATCGTCCTGGATGGAGCATTCGCCGGCATCCGCCACGTGCCGCCGCCGGTGAACGACCCGAACCGATCGTATGCCCCGGGCACGCCCGAGCGCGCCGAGCTCAAGGCGCGTCTGAAGTCGATGGCGTCGGAGCGGCTCGACATCCCGCTCGTGATCGGCGGCCGCGAGATTCGCACCGGCCGCAAGGGGCAGACGGTGATGCCCCACGATCACAACCACGTGCTGGCCGACTACCACATGGCGGAGCCCGAGCACATCCAGCAGGCGATCGCGGCCTCGGCCGCGGCGCGGCGTGAGTGGGCGAGCTGGCCCTGGGAAGATCGCGCCGCCGTCATCCTGCGCGCGGCCGAGCTCCTGGCCACGACCTGGCGCTCCACCATCGTGGCGGCGACGATGCTGGGTCAGTCGAAGACCGCCTACCAGGCGGAGATCGACGCGGCGTCAGAGATGATCGACTTCTGGCGTTTCAACACGGCGTTCGCGCAGGAGCTGTACAGCGAGCAGCCGGTCAGCAGCCCCGGCATGTGGAACCAGATGGAGTACCGCGCGCTGGAGGGCTTCGTCTACGCGATCTCGCCCTTCAACTTCACCGCGATCGGCGGCAACCTGACGACGGCGCCGGCGCTGATGGGCAACACGATCGTGTGGAAGCCGGCGGCCACCGCGATGCTGAGCGGCTATTACACGCTGCGCGTGCTCGAGGAAGCCGGCCTGCCGCCCGGGGTGATCAACTTCATTCCCGGCGACTCGGTGCAGATCTCGCGCGTCCTGCTCGATTCGCCCGAGCTTGCCGGCGTGCACTTCACCGGCAGCACCGCGGTCTTCAACAGCATCTGGAAGACGATCGGACAGAACCTCGACAAGTATCGCGGCTACCCGCGCCTGGTCGGCGAGACCGGCGGCAAGGACTTCATCGTCGCGCACCCGTCGGCCGATCCGGCGGCGGTCGCGGTCGCCATCGCGCGCGGCGGCTTCGAGTACCAGGGCCAGAAGTGCTCGGCCGCGAGCCGCGTCTACGTGCCCGAGTCGATGTGGAACGAAGTCCGGGATCGGACCGTCGCGATGATGCAGGACATCAAGGTCGGCGACGTCCGCGACTTCCGCAACTTCGTGAGCGCGGTGATCGACAAGAAGGCCTTCACCAAGATCAGCGGTTACCTGGACGACGCCAGGCAGAATGCGCAGATCCTGCAGGGCGGCGTCGCCAAGGGCGAGGCCGGCTATTTCATCGAGCCGACCCTGATCCAGACCACCGATCCCGGCTACCGCACCATGTGCGAGGAAATCTTCGGGCCGGTCGTCACCGCCTACGTCTATCCCGACGCGCAGTGGCAGCAGACGCTCGCCGTCGTCGATCAGACCTCGCCCTATGCGCTGACCGGCGCGATCTTCAGCCGCGATCGCAAGGCGGTGCGTGAGGCCACCAGCGCGCTGCGCAACGCCGCCGGCAACTTCTACATCAACGACAAGCCGACCGGCGCGGTCGTCGGGCAGCAGCCGTTCGGCGGCGCGCGCGGATCCGGCACCAACGACAAGGCCGGCTCGAAGCTGAATCTCGTGCGCTGGGTCAACGCCCGCACCGTGAAGGAAACCTTCACCCCGCCGCGCGAGTACAAGTATCCGTTCATGGCGGAGGAGTAGACGAAAGAAAGTCAGAAGTTAAAAGTACAGGAAGTACAGAAGAAATTCTTTTTACTTTTGACTTTTCACTTCTGACTTGTCGACGTGGACAACCTTTGCCATACCCTGACCGGCGCGGCGTTCGCCGAGGCCGGTCTGAAGCACCGGACGCGGTTTGGCCACGCGGCGCTGATGATCGCCGCCAACCTGCCCGACGTCGACGTGCTGGTGTTCGCCACCGACACCCCGCCGGTGGCGTTCCGCCGCGGCTGGACGCACGGCGTGATCGCGCAGGCGCTGCTGCCGCTACTCCTCACGCTGATCTTCGTGATGATCGATCGGCGGTGGCCCGATCCCCTGGGTCGGCGGCGCGTGCGGCCCGCCGCCATGCTGCTGCTCGGATACGTCGGCGTGTTCTCGCATGTCGCGCTCGACTGGCTGAACACCTACGGCGTCCGGTTGCTCATGCCGCTGTCCCGCGACTGGTTCTACGGCGATTCGGTGTTCATCGTCGATCCGTGGCTGTGGCTGGTGCTGTTCGCGGGCGTGATGATCGCGAGGCGGTTGCGCACGCCCCGCGCCGCCATGGCGGCCCTGGCGCTGGCCACGCTCTACATCGCCGTCATGATTGCATCCTCGCGGATGGCCCGGCAGATGGTGGTGACGGCGTGGACGGCCGCGAAGGGCGCACCGCCCGCGCGCGTGATGCTCGGACCGGTGCCCATCCATCCGCTGCGCAAGACCGTCATCGTCGATGCCGGCGATCACTACGAACGCGGCAGCGTCGAGTGGTGGCCGAGAAACATCAGATTCTCACCGGAGCATGTGCCGAAGAACGATCGCCACCCGGCGGCGGTCCGCGCCGCCGAGAGCGATCCGGCGTTTCGCGGCCTGCTCGTGTGGTCGCGCTTCCCCTATTACGAACTGGCCGAGGCGGATGGCGGACGCGTCCGCGTGACGCTCGGCGACATGCGGTTCTCCGGCCGGACCATGTTCAGGGCCACGACCGTGGTGGACAGGTAGTGTCGCGGTTACGCGTCGGGCTCGACCGCCTTCTTCAGCGTGAGCAGAATCTGACGCACCAGTTCGTCCGGCAGGCAGGGTTTGGGAATGAAGCCGGTGGCGCCGGCGGCAAGGGCGCGCTCGCGCGCGTCGCCGAGCACGTGTCCGGTCAGCATCAGCACCGGAATGTGCGCGGTTCTCGGGTTGTCTTTCAGTTGCTGGATGGCATCCCAGCCGCTCAGTCCCGGCAGCGCGGCATCCATCAGGATCACGGACGGCTGCAACTCATCCGCCAGGCGCAGGCCCCGCACCGCATCGGCCGCGCCCACGGTCGTCAGGCCGCTGAACTCGAGATACTCGGAATACATTTCCCGGGCGTCATCGAAGTCTTCGATCAACAGCACGGTCGGTCGCTTGTCCATTAACGCCGTCAGGGGCCGAGTATATCAGCGGCTCCGTACTCATCTGATACGAAGCCGGCCGGTCCACCGTTCGTGCCGCACATGAGCAGAAGCGCCCACGACATGCCGATTGCCCGTTACCGCTGGCTCCTCGTCGCCGGCGTGATCGTCGCCGCGACGGCCATCGCGCTGCTGACGATGGGCCGGGTGCCGATCTGCAAGTGCGGTTACGTGAAGGCGTGGCATGGCGTCGTGCAAAGCTCGGAGAACTCCCAGCACATCTCGGACTGGTACACCTTCTCGCACATCATTCACGGCTTTGCGTTCTATTGGCTGCTGTGGCTCGTGGCGCCGAAGTGGCCGGTGATGGCGCGGCTCGCGGTGGCCTGCGCGATCGAAGGTGCGTGGGAGATCTTCGAGAACACCGACTTGATCATCAATCGCTACCGCGAGGCGACCATCTCCCTCGACTACTATGGCGACAGCGTACTGAACTCGGTGTCGGACGTGCTGGCGATGGTGCTGGGCTTCGTGCTGGCGTCGCGCCTTCCGGTCTGGCTCACGATCGCGTTGACGATCGCGATGGAGGTGATCGTTGCCTACTACATTCGCGACAACCTGCTCCTGAACATCCTGATGCTCTTGTACCCGCTCGACGCCGTGCGGCAGTGGCAGTCTGGCGGATGACGCCATTCGTCCCTGGCGCGCGTCCGCCACCGGGCGGGCGGTCGAAACAGCCCCTCGCGTTCCGTCGTATCTGCCCGCGTGTACCGTCTCCTGATCCTCGCCCTGCCGATGGTGTGCGTCGCGCTGACCGTCCTGGCCTGTCCTTCGACCGCCTTCGCGGGCGCGCAGCAGCCGGCGGCGCCGCCCGATCGACTCAAGGTCTTCCTGGACTGCGAGAACTGCTTCATCGACTTCCTGCGCGAGGAAGTGGCATTCGTGTCCTACGTTCGCGATCGCACCGAGGCCGAGGTTCACGTGCTGATTACGAGCGCGGCCACTGGCGCCGGCGGGCGGAGTACGCGCTGGCGTTCATCGGCGCGTCCCGGTTCGCCGGCGTCGATCACTCGCTGAAGACGGTGACGACGACGGCCGAGTCCGAGGACGTGGTGCGTCGTCAGCTCGCCAACTCGCTCCGGGTCGGTCTGCTCACATACCTCGCGAAAGACGGCGTCCCGAGCCAGCTGGCCGTGACGGTGAAGCTGGGCGGCGACGCGGGGCGTCCCGCCATTGCCCGCGACCGCTGGAACAACTGGGTGTTCAGCGTGCGCGGCTCGGCGTCCTTTCAAGGCGAGGAGTCGAGCAAGGAGCAGCAGCTCGGCGCCGGCATCAGCGCCGATCGCATCACCCCGGAGTGGAAGATCACGCTCGGCGGTGAGCTCGATCACGAGAAGGAGGAGTTCGATCTCGACGAGGACGAGCCGGTGAAGGTGAACCGGCGCGAGCACGATTTCAACTGGCTGATCGTGAAGGCGCTGGGCGAGCACTGGTCGATCGGCGCGTCGGGCGACGTCGAGTCGTCCACCTTCGAGAACATCAAGCTGTCCGTGGGGGCGGCGCCGGCCGTCGAGTACAACTTCTTCCCCTACTCGATGTACACGCGCCGCCAGCTGCGCGTGCTCTATGCCGTCGGACTCCAGCGCGACGCCTATTACGAGGAGCACGCTGTACGGGAAGACCGAGGAGACGCTGCCCTCGCACGAGCTGTCGGTGACCTTCGAGCAGCGGGAACGCTGGGGCTCGCTCGAGGTGCGCACCGAGTGGTCGCAGTACCTGCACGAGCTCGACAAGACCCGCTTCGAGATCGATGGCCAGATCTCGCTTCGCCTCGCCCGCGGCCTCTCGGTCGGGGCGGAGGTCAGCGCGTCACGGATTCGCGACCAGCTCTCGCTGCCGGCCCGCGGCGCCACGGACGAGGAGATCCTGCTGCGGATCCGCCGCCTGGAGAGCGGCTACGAGTATCAGTTCGGGATGAGCCTCACCTACACCTTCGGTTCCATCTTCAGCAGCGTCGTCAATCCCCGATTCGGACAGTAGCGCTACGGCGCGCGGGTCAGCAGTCCGCGGCCGCGCATCCAGTTGGACAGCAGCACCGGCCAGGTCGAGAGCGCCGGATCGCCGAGCGCCAGGCCCACGCCGTGCGGACCGTTCTCGAAGATGTGCATCTCGGCGGGCACCTTGGCCTTCCGCAGCGCGAGATAGAAGCGGACGCTGTTCTCGGCCGGCACGCCCGTGTCCGCGTTCGTGTGGAACAGGAAGGTCGGGGGCGTGTCGGCGGTGACGCGCAGCTCGTTCGAGAGATCCTCGACCAGTTTGGGATCCGGCTTGTCGCCGAGCAGGTTCCGCATCGATCCCATGTGCGCGACCGCGGGATCGAAGGAGATGACGGGGTAGCCCAGGATCAGGAAGTCGGGACGGCTGCTGACGCGCTCGACGGCGTCGGCCGCGTCGGTCTTCCCGTCCGCGAAGTGCGTGCCGGCGGTGGCGGTCAGGTGGCCGCCGGCGGAGAACCCCATCATGCCGATGCGATCGGGGCGGATGCCGAACTCCGTGGCGCGGCTCCTGGCGATGCGGATGGCGCGCTGCGCGTCGCCGAGCTGGATGGGATGCCGGTATTTCGGTCCGAGCCGGTACTTCAGGACGAATGCGGTGACGCCCATCGCATTGAAGTAGGAGACGACCTGCCGCCCTTCGTGATCCATCGCCAGCGCGCCGTAGCCTCCACCCGGCGCGACGACGACCGCGGTGCCGACCGGGCCGCGTGCGGCGCGATACACCGTGAGGGTTGGCGTGTCGGCGTCCTCGGTGCCGAGCGCTCCCGGTGCGCCGGATTCCCACAAGGGCATTTCAACCGGAGCGGTGTTCATCGCACCTCGTCCTGCCGGGGCGCCGCGCCCACCGGGCGGCTGCTGGGGCGGCGTGCTCTGAGCGGTGACGGCCCCCGACAATCCGGCGAGGCCACAGGCGAGGGCGAGACTGACGATCACATGCTTCACGGGCGGCTCCCATCGATCGAACGAAGTACAGCGACCGAACACATAGTATTGTCTCTGTCGCATGTCCACTTCTTCCGAGCACCGGCAGGGTCCCGATCGGCGTCGTCAACCGCGTGGTGGCCGCCGCACCGGCGACCATGGGGACTTCTCCCCGCTCGTGCTGCTGATCGGCGACGAGGACCCGGTCACCAGCATGGCGGAAGCCGTCCTGGCGAAGCTGCGCTTCGCCGTCGCGACCAGCCGGAGCGTCGATGACGCGCTCAAGGTCGTGACCGGCATCAAGCCGGACATCGTCGTCGCCGGGGCCGAGACGGCCGAGCGGGTGCGGGCGTCGGCGCCCGAGGGGCTGGCGGTGGTGGTCATGACCGACGAGATGCGCCGGGACCCCGAAGTGCTGATCCCGGCGATCCGGGCGACGCTGCGGGCTCGGGCCCGGAAGAGTTCCCCAGCATAAAACCGCTTCCACAAATTTCCTGAGCATTTCGTGCCCATCCGTTGTTGCGCGACTCCAGGCGCCGTGCTAGAGTCCGCAATCGGTTGCAGCACTAACCTGTTTAGGTAAACCCGTTGCTGATGTCGCGCGGTGCGGAGCCCTGCGGCAGCTAGCCCTATCCAATCAAAGGAGTGCAAGGACCCTTGTTCACGTCGTACGTACTCCGCGGCACGACTGAGTTACTGCAATGCGCCTGTTCTTGGAGGAGGAGGCCTGTGAGTCAGCCCATTCGATGGTCCGCAGTTCGACTGCTGGTTGCGTGCGCGGCGATTTTCGCCGTGGCCCTTCCCGCATCACCCGTCCACGCGCAGATTCTTTACGGCAGCGTCGTTGGAACCGTCACGGACTCGCAGGGTGCGAAAGTGCCCGGCGCGACCGTCACGGTCACGAATAAGGAAACCAACCTCACCCGTGACACCGTCACGGACGCCGAGGGCAACTACAGCCTGACGAACGTCATCGCAGGCCCATACGACGTCAAGGTCTCGCTGACCGGGTTCCGTGAATCGATTCGGACCAACGTGCCTGTCACGATCGGACAGATCGCGCGCGTCGACGTCGGCCTGGAAGTCGGCACCCTGTCAGAGACCGTGACGGTCGCGTCCGCAGCCGAACTGCTGCAGACCGACAAGGCCGACGTTTCGACCGAGTTGAAGTCGGACGCGATCACGCAGATGCCGCTGAATCGCTTCCGGAACTATCAGGCGCTCATCAACCTCGTGCCGGGCACGATGCCGATGACGTTCGGTAACGCCGAAACCGACACCCCGGCGCGTTCGCTGGCGACCAACGTCAACGGTCAGGCGAACACCAACAACTCGACCCGCACCGACGGCGCCACCAACATGAACATCTGGCTGCCGAACCACAACATGGTCATCTCGCCGGCCGAGACGATTGACACCGTCAACGTGTCGACCAGCAGCTTCGACGCCGAGCAGGGCATGGCGGGCGGCGCGGCCGTGACCGTGGTGACCAAGTCGGGCACCAACCAGTTCAAGGGGTCGGCCTTCGAGTTCTTCATGAACGAGAAGATGAACGCCTCACCGTACTACTTCGGCACGGCCACCAAGCCGGCCAAGCTGCCGCTCGAGCAGAACAACTACGGCGGCACCATCGGCGGTCCGATCCGCAAGGACAAGGTGTTCTTCTTCGGGTCGTTCGAAGGCTACAAGCGCAGCAACAGCCTGACGACGTTCTTCAGCGTGCCGACCGAAGCCATCCGCAATGGTGACTTCACCGCCGCCAAGAACAACAACGGCGCGCAGCAGGTCATCTACAACCCGTTCACGGGCAACTTCGACGGCACCAACCGTCTGCCGTTCGAGAACAATCGCATTCCCTCGGGCATGATCAACCAGACCGCGAAGAAGATCCTCGACCTGCTGTATCCGCTGCCCAACACCCCGGGCATCGGCCTCGACGGGCTGACCAACAACTACCGTCGTGACGAGAACCGGACGGTCGACCGCAAGAACTACGACATGAAGGTGAACTTCAACCGCTCCACCGGGCACCAGCTGTGGGCGAAGTACAGCTACATGAACGCGGAGGTCGACGACCTGACCAACTACCTCGGCCTCGATCCGAATGCCGAAGGCGACGGTGGCTTCACCAAGGTCTATTCGATCACCGGCGGCCAGACGTGGACGCTCAAGCCGACGCTGCTCCTCGACACCACGTTCGGGTTCGCGCGCCAGAAGCAGGATGTCCTCGGGCCGGACTTCAACGCCGGTAACTGGGGCCTCGACGTGCTCGGCATCCCCGGCACCAACCACCAGGGCAACATGAACCAGGGCTTCCCGGAGCGTTACGCCGGCTATCCGGTGTTCAACACCGGCTTCAGCGCGGTCGGCAACCGCGACGGCTGGAACCCGATCTTCCGTGACGAGCGCACCTACTCGCTGGCCACGAACCTCACCAAGGTTGCCGGACGCCACGATATCCGCGGCGGCTACAGCCTCAACTTCCTGCATCTCGACCACTGGCAGCCGGAGAGCAACAACCCGCGCGGCAACTTCAACTTCGCGACCAACGCGACGCGGTTGAACGTGGCGGGCACCCAGGCGTCGAACATCTACAACAATTACGCGGCGTTCCTGCTCGGCCTCACCTCGAGCGTGGCGAAGAGCGTGCAGAACGAGCTGATGACCGGGCGCGAGTGGCAGCACGCGCTCTACATCCGCGATCGCTGGAACGTCAACGCCAAGCTGACCCTCGACCTCGGGCTGCGCTGGGAGTACTACCCGATCATGAGCCGGACGGACGGCCGCGGCCTCGAGCGGCTCGACCTGACCAACCTGGAAGTCATCCTCGGTGGTCGTGGCGGCAACGAGAAGAACGTCGGCCTCGAACCGGGGCTCGACAACTTCGCGCCGCGCGCCGGTGCCATCTATCGCCTCAACGATCGCACCGTCCTCCGCAGCGGCTACGGCATCACCTACAACGCCATGGGCTGGGCGCGTCCGATTCGCGGCGACCAGAGCTATCCGGTGACCATCTTCTCGAGCTTCACCCAGCCGGTGCAGTTCGGGTGGTACAACTCGCTGGAGCAGGGCATTCCGCTGATTCTCGGACCGGATCAGAGCTCCGGCCGGGTCGCGCTGCCGAACGCGGCGGGCATGGTCACGCCGGAAGTGGGCAATGTCGACCGCGGCATGGTCCAGACCTGGAACGTGGCGTTCGAGCGCCGGCTGCCGTGGGACACGTCGGTTGACGTCGCCTACGTCGGCGCGCGCGGCGACGGCGGCTACGCCTGGGTCGACGTCAACCTGCCGACGACGTATGGCGGCGGTGCGCAGAGCCGTCCGTACTTCATCTCGCATCAGCGGCAGAACGCGATTCTGTCCTGGGGCCAGCGCCTCGAGACCGAATACAACTCGCTGCAGATCGCACTGAACAAGCCGTTCACCCGCGGCCTGATGTTCAAGGGCGCCTACACGCTGAGCAAGTCGATGAACGAGTCGAACGACGACGGCCGCACCGGCCTGACCTGGGAGCACCCGCTCGAGCAGGGTCGCAACTGGGCGACTGCCAGCTTCGACCGGACGCATAACTTCCAGCTCGGCTTCGCCTACGCGCTGCCGTGGCAGAACGAGGGCGGCTACACGAGCGTGACCAAGGCCATCTTTGGTGACTGGCAGTTGAACGGCGTCTTCGGCGCGTTCAGCGGCACGCCGTTCACCGTGACGGCCGACGGCACCGCTTACAACACGCCTGGCACGTCGCAGACCGCCGACCTGGTCGGTGAGTTCGAGACGACCGGGATCATCGGCGCCCAGGGCCAGTACTTCGAGCGCAGCCTGTTCGCACAGCCAGCCGGCGTGCGCCAGGGCGACACGGGCCGCAACCAGTTCCGTGGGCCCGGTGGATGGAACCTGGACTTCTCGGTCTTCCGCGTGTTCCCGGTCGGCGGCCAGCGCCGTCTGGAACTGCGGGTCCAGGGCAACAACATCCTCAACCACCCGGTGTTCGGCAACCCGAGCTCCGGCATCACCTCCGGCACCTTCGGCCAGGTCACCGGCCTCGGCGCCAACTCGTACATCGAGCGGCAGATTCAGCTGGGTCTGCGCTTCCAGTTCTAGTTCAGTCCGGGGGACTTCGTCCCCCGGACCCCCTTACGCCGTCGCTCGCGGGGGCCCGATGCCCCGCTCCGCTCCGGCGGGCGCGCTTTGCGCGCCATGGGGCTGGATCGTTCAATCCCCGCCGCACCATGTGCGGCGGGGATTTTTTTTGCCCGCCAGTATGCGGCACGGAACTGTCCAGCCCGCGTCTCCTCCCGCGCCGCTCTCGGCCATAATTCCCAGGTGCTCCTGACGGCTCTCGTCATGGCGGCGTGGACGGGCGCGGCACAGGCCCCGCCGCTGCCGCCGCTGCCGCTCGACCGGTTCCCGGATGCCGCCCGCGCGTCGGTGGCGCGCGTCTACAAGGCTGCGACCGCCCGACCCGACGACGCCGGCCGCCGTCGGCGAGCTCGGGCGAGTGCTGCAGGCCTGGGAACAATGGGAGTCTGCGCATCAGGCCTACACCCGCGCGCAGGCGCTCGCGCCGAAGGCGTTCGAGTGGCACTACCTCGACGCGGTCGTGCTCCAGCGCCTGGCGCGCCATGCCGACGCCGCAGGACGGCTGAAGCAGGCGGTCGCGTTGAAGCCGGATTACCTGCCGGCGCAGGTGAAGCTCGCCGAGGCGCTGCTCGAAGCGACGGACGTGGCGCAGAGCCAGTCGCTGTTCGAGCGGTTGCTGAAGGAACCCGCCGCGCAGCCCGCCGCGCATCTCGGGCTCGGGCGCATTGCCGTCCTCGGCGGCCGGCATGATGCGGCGATCGTGCACTTCGAGGCCGCGATCGCGCTGTATCCAGAGTTCGGGGCCGCGCACTACGCGCTCGCGCGGTCGTATCGCGCCGCCGGGCGTACGGACGATGCGCGGCGCGCCCTCGAGCAGCACGGCCGCTTCGGCGCCCGCTGGCCCGGCCTCGACGATCCCGTGCTCGCGACGGTGGCCGCGGTGCGCGAGGATCCGCGCGCGCTGCTGGCCAAAGGGATCGCGAGCGCGACCGCCGGCGACGTCGCCGGCGCCGTCGCGCTGCACGAAGCCGCGTTGAAAGCGGATCCGTCGCTCGTGCACGCGCACGGGAACCTGCTGTCGTTGTACGGACGGCTCGGCGACTATGCCAAGGCGGAAGCGCACTACCGGGCGGCGCTGGCGGCAAAGTTCGAGAACGCCGACCTGCACTACGACATCGGCGTCGTGTTCGGGATGCAGGAGAAATGGGCGGAGGCCGAGGCCGCCTATCGCCGCGCCATCGCCATCAATGGCCTGCACGCCAACGCCCGCAACAATCTCGGCCACCTGCTCGAACGCCGCCGCGAGTTCGCGGAGGCCGCCGACCAGTATCGCGAGGCGATCGCGGCGCAGCCGTCGTTCCGGCTCGGACGCTTCAACTACGGCCGGATGCTGCTCGCGCTCGGCCGGGCCGAGGAGGCCATCGTCGAGTTCGAACGCCTGCAGCAGCCGGTCGACGCCGAGACGCCACGCTACGTCTTCGCGCTCTCGACCGCTTACGTCCGCAGCGGCCGCATCGCCGAAGGGCGCGAGCGCGCCGCCGACGCCCATCGCCTGGCGCAGCAGTTCGGTCAGGACGATCTCGCCGCGGCGATCGCGCGCGAACTGGCGAAATTGAAATGACCCGAGTCCTCTGCCCTCGCCTGCGCGCCGCCGTGCTGTCGGCGGCGGTCGCGACCGCGATCGCCGCGCACGCCGGCGTGCGCACGGCCGAACCGCCATTCGTCGATGCCGCCGCCGGGACGGGACTGACGTTCACGCATGTCACCGGCGCGAGCGGTCAGTACTACATGGCCGAGCAGATGGGCGCAGGCGCCGCGCTGTTCGACTACGACAACGACGGCGACCTCGACGTGTTCCTGGTGCAGGGCGGAGAGCTCGACGGCCGGCCGGCCGCAAAGCGGACCACGTCCAGCCGCTTGTTCCGCAACGACCTGAAGGTCGACGGATCGAAGCGGATCCTGCGCTTCACCGACGTGACCGACAAGGCGGGACTCGGGTGGCGCGAGTACGGGATGGGCGCCGCGGTCGGCGACTACGACAACGACGGCGATCTGGATCTGTTCCTGACCGCCTTCGGGCCGGACGCCCTGTTCCGCAACAACGGAGACGGCACGTTCACCGACGTCACGCAGCAGGCCGGCGTGTCCGATCCCCTGTGGAGCACGAGCGCCTCGTTCGTGGACTACGACCGTGACGGCGACCTCGATCTGTTCGTCGCCAACTACCTCGATTTCACGCTCGGCGACAACAAGCTGTGCGCGGATGCCGTCGGGGCGCGGGACTATTGCAGCCCGCGATCGTACCGGCCGGTGCCCGATCGGCTCTATCGCAACGAGGGCGGCGGCCGCTTCGCCGACGTCAGCCAGTCCGCCGGCATCCTCCGGGCAGACGGCGCCGGCCTCGGCGTCACGGCCGGCGACTACAACGGCGACGGCTGGCTCGACCTCTACGTCGCCAACGATGCGACGCCGAATCAGCTGTGGACGAACCGCAAGGACGGCACGTTCGTGGATGACGGGGTGATTTCCGGCGCCGCGTTCAACGCGGCCGGGAATCCCGAAGGCAGCATGGGGATCGCGTCAGGCGACCCCGATGCCGACGGTGACGAGGATCTCTTCGTCACGAACATCATCGGCGAGACGTTCGTGCTGTACGAGAACGACGGCAAGGGCAACTTCGAGGATCGGCGCGCGGCGTGGGGTGTCGGCGAGCCGACGGCCGCCTACACCGGCTTCGGCACCGACTGGATCGATTACGACAACGACGGCTGGCTCGATCTCTTCGTCACCAACGGCGCCGTCAACATCGTCGAGGCGCTGCGCGGCCAGCCGAATCCATTCCGGATGAAGAGCCAGCTCTTTCGGAACACCGGCAAGGGCAGGATGGTCGAGACGAGTGCGACCGCCGGGCCGGCATTCGCACAGGCCGAGGTTGGCCGCGGCGCGGCGTTCGGCGACATCGACAACGACGGCGACACCGACATCGTGGTCACGAACAACGGCGGTCCCGCCCGGCTGCTGCTCAGTCAGGTCGCGTCGGGCAACCACTGGCTGCAGGTTCGCGTGCAGCAGCCCGACGGCAACCGCTTCGGTGTGGGCGCCTGGGTCGGGCTCGAACGGAAGGGACAGCCCACGCTCTTCCGCCGCGTGAAGACCGACGGCAGCTACCTCGCCGCCAACGATCTTCGTGTGCATTTCGGGCTGGGCACGTCCGCGACGTTCGACGCGCTCACCGTGCGCTGGCCAGACGGGCGGCTCGAACGCTGGCCTGGTGGCAGCGGCGATCGGGTGATCACCCTCCAGAAGAGTCGGGGACGAGCGGTCGAAGATCCCATCCGTTAGCCGTCTCTGCCGCAGCGATTCGTTGCGCCCTCCGTTTTCTGCGTGGTACATTCCGCGCACCTGCCTAGTGCTTTTCCGCTACTCCTGCTCCAGGAGGTATTCAGGTGGCGCGGTGCGAGAGCAGGCGACTCCCACAGGCATCGACACAGTTGTCAGGAGGGGAGCTCATGTTCCCGGAGGAGGATCCCTTGAGTCAGTTCACCCGTCTGTGTACTGCAGCCTCACTGCGTCGCTCTCGTCGCCGTGTTCACGGCGACCGCCACCACGACCCACGCCCAGACCCTGTACGGCACCATCACCGGCACGGTTACCGACGCTCAAGGCTCGCACGTGCCCGGCGCCACCGTGACCGCCAGAAATGAACAGACCGGCCTGGAAGTCTCCAGCATCAGCGACGAGACCGGCACCTACACCATCCGCAACATCCCAGGTGGCAACTACTCGCTGAAGGCCTCCCTGCAGGGCTTCAAGGAGTTCGTCCAGACCGGGGTTCCGGTCGTGGTCGGCAACATCGTGCGCATCAACGCCGCCCTCGAAGTGGGCGCGCTCAGCGAAACGGTCACGGTCACGACCGAAGCGGCGCTGCTCAAGACCGACAAGGCGGATGTCAGCACCGACCTGCGGCCTGAAGACATCGTGAACCTCCCGCTGAACCAGTACCGGAACTACCAGACGCTGCTGAACCTGGTGCCCGGGCGCGACGCCGCCGATCTTCCAGAACGCGCAGACCGACACGCCGGGCCGCGCGCTGAGCACGAACATCAACGGCACCAACCGCAACAACAACGTGACGCGCATCGACGGCGCGGCCAGCATCAACGTCTGGCTGCCGCACCACGTCGGCTACGTCGCCCCGGTCGAGACCATCGAGAACGTCAACATCTCGACCAACAACTTCGACGCGTCGCAGGGCATGACCGGCGGCGCGGCGACCGCCGTCCAGACCAAGTCCGGGCACGAACGAGCATCCGCGGGTCGGCTTTCGTCTTCCGGCAGCAGGATGAGTGGAACGCCCGTCGCGGCTTCTTCGACCCGGCCAAGCTCGACGCCGCCGTGACCATCGGCGGCGGCACGGTCGGCGGTCCGGTCAAACGCAACAAGCTGTTCTATTTCGTCGGCTGGGAGCGGAACAACGAGCGGAACAGCCGTTTCAACCAGTACAGCGTGCCGACGGCGAAGATGCGCCAGGGTGACTTCAGCGAAGTGCTCGCGGTCGTTCCCGAACTTCCGCCTCTACGATCCGGCGACCGGTGACGCGGCCGGCGCGGGCCGTGCGATCTTCGACGAGCGCGATACATTCCGGCCAACCGCATCAGCGACGTCAGCGAAGCGGATCCAGGCGATGTATCCGGAGCCGAACGCGCCCGGCACGAACAACGGCCTGCAGAACAACCTCGACGTGCCGCGGTTCCCGAAAGCGGTGCGCGACAACTACGACGGCAAGGTGAACTGGAACCGCAATTCGTCGCACCAGTTCTGGGGCAAGTTCTCGACGATGCACGCCGACGTGCAGGACCTGTTCTACCTGCCGTTCACGGAGGCGGGCGGCGGCGAGACCACCGTGTCGCTGTGGACGGTCGGCCAGACCTGGACGATCACGCCCGACGCTCCTGTTCGACGCCAACGGCGGTTCGAACAAGATGACGCACCAGTCGAGCGGCCCGGACTACGGCACCAACTACGGGCTCGACCTCGGGATCCCCGGCACGAACAGCGCCGGCGTCACCGGCCCGGGATCGGCCGACCTGGAACGCTATAGCGGCATGCCGGTCATCTCCACCGGGCTGTCGGCGCTCGGCAACGACGCCAGCTGGACGCCGGTGTGGCGCACGGAGATCAGCTACACCGCATCCGCCAACCTGACCAAGGTGCAGGGCCGCCACGAAATCCGCGGCGGCTTCGACTTCGTGCGGCTGACGCTCGACCACTGGCAGCCGGAAGTCGGCAACCCGCGCGGCACGCTCGCGTTCGCCGGCGGCATCACCGGCACGCCGGGCTATACCGCGACCGGCACGGGCGCGTGGCAAAGCTACGCGGCGTTCCTGCTCGGCCTGACCAGCGGCTACGGCAAGAGCGTGCAGTTCGAGGAGATGACCGGCCGCGAGAACCAGTTCGGGTTCTATCTGACGGATCGCTGGCAGGTCAACGAGAAGCTGACGGTGAACCTCGGCCTCCGCTACGAGTACTACCCGCTGATGACGCGCGCGGACCGCGGCCTCGAGCAGCTCGACTACAACACGTTCAACGTCAGGCTCGGTGGCCTCGGCGGCAATCGCGAAGGACCTCGGGATCGACGTCGACAAGGGCCTCTTCGCGCCGCGGGTCGGCATCGCCTATCGCATCAACGAGAACACGGTCCTCCGCGCCGGCTTCGGCCGCACCTTCAACCCGCTGCCGTGGTCGCGTCCGATGCGCGGCTTCTACCCGTTGACGATCGCCTACAGCGATGCGGGCCCGAACGGTTTCACGCCCTACGGCAACATCGCCAACGGCATCCCCGGCGCGCCGAATCCCGACATCGCGAGCGGCACGATCCCGCTGCCGCGCGGCGTGGCGATGCGCTCGGCCGATCCCGAGGACGTGAAGCGCGGCCACACCGACTCGTGGAACATCTTCGTCGAGCGTCGTCTGCCGGTGACTTGTCGGTGAGTGTCGGCTACGTCGGCACCGCGACCCGCGACGGCTACGCCGACATCAACCTGAACTTCGCCGAAAGCGGCGGCAACGCGAACCGCCGGTTCTCCGCGCAGGCCGGCAACGCCGACATCCTCGACTGGGCGCGCGCGAACCCGCGCGAACTACCATTCGCTGCAGACGGCGATCAATCGTCCGTTCAAGGGCGGCTTCCTGTTGAAGGGCGCCTACACGTTCAGCAAGGCGCTGAACGAAGCCGACGACGATGGCTGGACGGGTCCGCTGACCTGGAACCAGCCCTCGCAGCTGCACCGCAACTACGCGCGCGCCGGGTTCGACCGTCCGCACATGCTGCAACATGGGCTTCGTCTACGAGATCCCGTTCGGCCGCGACAGCTCGAACCCGCTGGCGATCGTCGTCAAGGACTGGCAGGTCAGCGGCATCGCGACCTGGTTGTCCGGCCGGCCGTTCACGGTCGGCGGCGACAACGGCCTGCTGCAGCAGCAGGGCGGCACGCAGACGATCAACGTGACGGGTGAGCCGAGCGCTGGATTCGGCGAAGCGGGTCCCGACGAGCAGTGGTATGACCCGTCGGTGTTCGCACAGCCGGGGAACGCCTGGGGCAACACCGGCCGCAACGCGTTCCGCGCCCCGTCGAACTACAACCTCGATGCGTCGCTCTTCCGCGTGATCCCGATCGGGACGCGCCGGCTCGAGCTGCGCGTCGAGTCGCAGAACGTGCTGAACCACCCGCAGTGGGGCATCCCGGTGACCGGGTTCACCGACGCGAACTTCATGCGGATCCGGGCGTTGGACAACACGCGTGTTCCGCGCACGGTGCAGTTCGGGGTACGCTTCGCCTTCTGAGGCCGCGTGGCCGTCCTGAACTGATCGACTCGACCAGGACATCGCCGACGTGGCGATGTCCTGGTTCGCCTTCCGCTCCTGCTCTCGTGTGCCTATTCTTCTTCTGACGATCCTCCTCATTGCGATGGCTGCCACCGGGGCTGCAGCCTCCGGGCAGGCCGCGGATCTCGCGGCGCGCAGCCGGGCAGGTACGCAGGCCATGGAGCAGGGCCGCTACGACGAAGCGGCGAGGATCTATCGCGACCTGCTGAACGCCAGGCCGGACGACGCGGGACTGCTGATGAACCTCGGCATGGCGCTCGCGATGGGAGGCCGCGAGGCCGACGCGATCGACCCGTTGCAGCGCGCCATCAAACTCAATCCTGCGCTGGCCCCGGCCCACCTCTTCCTTGGTTCGAGCTACCTCGCCCTGGGCCAGCCCGATCGCGCCATCGCACCGTTGCAGCGGGCGGTCGCCGCCCAACCCGGCGAGGTCGAGCACCGGCGGAGGCTCGCCGAGGCCTACGTCGCGGCCGGCCGGCCGCAGGAGGCGGCGTCGGCGCTGCGCGAGGTGACGCGGATCGCCCCCGGACTTCCTGCCGGCTGGTTCGCGCTGGGACATGCTTACAACGCCATCACCCAGGAGGCGCTGGGCACGTTCGACAGCGAACCCGAGGGTTCACCGTGGCGTCAGTTGCTGCTCGCCGACGCCATGGCCGCGGACGGCCGCTTCAACGACGCGTTCGCGCTCTATCGTCAGACCGAGGACCAGCTCACGGACATGCCGGTGATCCATCATGCGATCGCCGCGATCTACCAGCAGGTCGGGCATGCCGACTGGGCCGCGATCGAACGCCGGAAGGGGACAGTCGCGCCCGCTCAATGCGCGAAGCGGGTCGCGCTCTGTGCGTTCATCGCCGGACGCCATCGCGAGGCGCTTGCCGCAGCACTGAAAGGTTCCGATCCCGAGTCGCGCTACTGGCGGGTCCGTTCCGGGACCGAGCTGGCGCTCGCCGCGTTCAAGCGCCTCGACGCCTTGCCGGACTCGCGCGAACGGCGGGAGACGCGGGCCGCGCTGGCCCGCAACCAGCGGCGCTATCCGGACGCCATCAAGGAGCTGACGGTCGCGCTCAAGTTCTCGCCAGGCGATCCCGGTCTGCTGGACGACCTGGGCACGTCGTACTATCTGGCGCGCGACTACGAACGGGCGGTCAGCACGCTGGCGCCGCTGATCAAGACACGGCCAGACGATGCCAGGCTGCTGACCATTTACGGAGACGCGCTGCTCCAGCTGCAGCGCCTGGACGAGGCGGTTGCGCCGTTGCAGCAGGCGATGAAACACAGCCCCTCGGAGCCGCTGCCTCGGCTGACGCTTGGCCGCGTCTACGTGCAGAAAGGGGAGTTCGCGGCCGCGATTCCGCTGATCAGTCCTCACCTCGGCCAGGATCGTGACGGCAGCCTTCACGTCCAGCTCGCCCGCGCGTATCAGGGGATCGGGGAGCAGGACAAGGCGGCCGCCCTCCGCGAGCGGTCGCAGGAGATTCAGCGGGCCGCGCAGGAGAAGAACGCGGAGATCAGCCAGAGGACGATTACGCCGCCCAAATGACTACGCCCTCGAGTACGCCGGTCCGTCGCGGAGCCACCCTGCTGCTTGGCCGCTGCCGTCATGGTGCTGATCAGCGGGGCGTACTGCGATCTGCCGCTGGCCGCTCCGGCCGTGCAGGAAGAAAAGCCCAACACCGTCCGCTCGATCGTCGAAGGCAAGGGCGCGCCCGAGTGGCTGATCCTGCCGCCGCGTGCCCAGGTCGAGCTGCCCGCGGGTGTGCAGCTGGAGGTGTTGTCGTCGGCGATCGTGAGCCACGACAACCGCCGGCAGGCCGCGCTGGTCGGCGAGTTCCGCAATACCGGACGCGCGCTCACCGGCCTGACCTTGACCCTGGCGTTTCTGGGACCTCACGGCGAATCGGTGATGTGGTCATCTCCGGACGAGGCGGAGATCTCGGAGGTGGCCACGAATGGCACCCTGCCGTTCCGGTTTCCGCTGGTGCCGACGGTGGCATTGCCCGGACCGATGTCGATACTGCGCGTGACGCTGGACGAAGCGCCCTCTCCGCGCGGGCAGGCCGTCGAGGCCAGGGTGATCCGTCACAGCGCGAAGCGGACGAGCGGCGACGCGACCGTGATCAGCGGCGAGATCGAGGTCGTCTCGGCAGCGCCGCCGGCGGGGCCGCTCCGGGTTGCGGTGCTGTTGCTCGACCGCGATCAGCTGAACCTCGATCTCCTCGCCGGTCAAGCCACGCCGCTCGTCGACAAGCGATACAGATTCGAGCTGCACGGCACGCTGCCGGTCGCGAGCCGCACCAGCAGCCTGCGGGTCTGGGCCCAGACGTCGCGCTGACTGGCGCCCTACTTTTCCTTGATCTCGATCGTCGCGTTTGCCTGCACGTTGTCGACGGCCTGTTTGACGCCCGACGGCCACTGCACCTCGACGCGGATCGGGCCGGAGGAGGCGCCGAGGCCGAAATGCAGCCCTGAGTGGGACGAGGACGCGTAGCCGGCCGCCGTGCTCATCGTTCGCACCTGATCGCCCACTGTCACCCGGGCGCCGATGCCGTCGCGGTTGCTCTTCGTGCCCGTCAACCGCACGATCAGCCAGCGGTGAGCCGGTGCGCTGTCGTTCTGCCACAACTCGGCGTTGGAGCCCAGGGCGGTGACCACGAGATCGAGTCGGCCGTCTGCATTGAAGTCGGCCGCGGCACAGCCCCGATGCACGGCTGACGCGCCGGCGATGCCTGCCTCCGTGGACGCGTCCCGGAAGCGGCCGGCGCCGGCGTTGAGGAACAGCGTGTTCGGCTGTTTCCACGTCGTGGTCGCCTGGTCGGCGATGCGATCGTCCACGTGCGAGTTCGCGGTGAAGATATCCTTGCGGCCGTCGTTGTCGAGGTCGGCGAACACGGTGCACCAGCCGGAACGTTTCGCGCTGGCCCCCGCCAGGCCGCTGGCCTGAGTGGTCTCTTCGAAGGCGCCGCGCGTGTCGTTCCGGAACAGCGGAAACAGCTCGCCGGTCAGCGCCGTCACGTGGATGTCGAGCCAGCCGTCGTTGTCGTAGTCCTGCATGTCGGCGCCCATCGCCGATATCGCACGGCCCGACAGCGGCACCGACACGCCCGCCAGCAGGCCGACCTCGCGGAAGGTGCCGTCGCCGTGGTTCTGGAAGAGAAAGTTCGGCACGGTGTCGTTGGTGACGAAGGCATCGACGTGACCGTCGCGATTGTAGTCGCCGACCGCCACGCTCATGCCCTTGCCCACATGCTTCGCGATGCCCGATCGCGCCGAGACGTCCTCGAAGGTTCCGTCGCCGCGGTTCCGGAACAGCTGATTCGCGGTGCCCGTGAAGAACCGCGGGTGGCAGTAAATCCGGATGCCACGCGCCTGGTCGCCGCAAAAGCGTCCGGCATCCGCGCTCCACTCGACGTAGTTGACGACGAACAGATCGAGGCGCGAGTCGTTGTCGTAGTCGAACCATCCGCCCGCCACCGACCACTCGCGTGCGGTGATGCCCGTCTTCGCGGTCACGTCGTCGAACCGGCCGTCGCCACGGTTGCGCAGCAGCTGGTTCTGCCGCACCCCGGCCACGAACAGGTCGACATGCCCGTCGCCGTCATAGTCGCCCGCGGCGGCTCCCATGGAATAGCCCGCGCCGCGCACGCCTGCGGCATCCGTGACGTCGGTGAACTTCATGCCGCCATCGTTGCGGAACAAGCGGTTGGCAAAGCCCGGGGAGGCCTTGTCCAGCGACGGCGTCTGCGCGCCGTTGGTGAAGAAGATGTCAGGGCGGCCGTCGCCGTTGTAGTCGAACACCGCGAGCCCGCCGGGCACCGCCTCGACATAGTGCTTCTCCGGCGTGGGTGAGTGCTGGTGCACGAAGGTCAGCCCGGCAGAGGCGGCGACCTCACGCAGCCGGACGGCCGGCGCCGCCGGCTTCGACGCGTTCTGGAAGGTGCTCGCTGGCGGAGCGAAGACCACGATGGCGGCGAGGATCAGGCCGAGCGCAGGAGCCTGGAGAGGCCGCGGTATGCTGACAATTGAAGGGTATCGGGTCATGCATGCACCGCCGGGCACCTGCTCTCGGTGCGCGCGACGGTTCGCATCGTATGATGGCACGCATGATCCGCAAAGGGGGGCTCGTTCCGGCCGTCCTCGTCATCGGCATCATGCTGACGGCGAGTGGCCGGGCCGACCGGGTGCAGGGCACGAGCCCCGGAATGCAGTTGACTGATGTGACCACCGCGGCCGGCATCACGTTCCGCCATCAGAGCGGCGCCTTCGGCAAGAAGTTCCTGCCGGAGACGATGGGCGCGGGCGGCGCGTTTCTCGATGCCGACGGCGACGGCTGGCAGGACCTCCTGCTGGCGCAGTCGACGACGTGGCCGGGGCAGCCGAAGACGAAAAGCCTGCCGGCGCTGTATCGCAACAATCGCAACGGCACGTTCACCGACGTCGCCGCCACGTCCGGGCTCGGCGTCGAGATGTACGGGATGGGCGTTGCGGCCGCCGACTACGACAACGACGGCGATACGGACATCTACCTCACCGCGCTTGGACCGAATCGCCTGTTCCGGAACACCAAGGGGCGGTTCGAGGACGTCACCGCCAAGGCCGGCGTCGGCGATCCGGGGTTCTCGGCCAGCGCGGTGTGGTTCGACTTCGACAACGACGGCCGCCTCGACCTGTTCGTCGCGAACTACGTCGACTGGGTGCTCGAGAAGGATCAGCATTGCTCGCTCGACGGGAAGAGCAAGTCGTACTGCACGCCGGAGGCGTACAAGGGCCAGAGTCCGACGCTCTACCGCAACAAGGGGGACGGCACGTTCGAGAACGTCACCCGCCGCGCCGGCATCCAGGATCCGTCGAACAAGATGCTCGGCCTCGCGCTCCTCGACTTCAATGGCGACGGCCGGCTCGATGTGTTCGCGGCCAACGACACCCAGCCGAACCGGCTCTATCAGAACAAGGGTGACGGCACGTTCACGGACGTGGCCGTCGCCGCCGGGGTCGCATTCAGCGATGCGGGCGTCGCGCGTGCCGGCATGGGTGTGGATGCCGGGGACTACGATGGCTCCGGCCGGCCCGGCCTCGTCGTCGGCAACTTCACGAACGAGATGATGGCGCTCTACCGCAACGAGGGGAACGGCCTGTTCATCGACCAGGCGGCAGGCTCGGCGATCGGACGTGCGTCGATGCTGCGCCTGACGTTCGCCTGCTTCTTCTTCGACCTCGATCTCGACGGGCAGCTCGACATCTTCGCGGGGAACGGCCATGTCGCCGACGACATCGCGAAGGCGCAGCCGACCATCACGCATGCGCAGCCACCGCTGATGTTCCGCAACACCGGCGGCGGCAAGTTCGAGGACGTGAGCGCCCGTCTCGGCGCCGCGTTCGCGAAGCCGATGGTGGCGCGCGGGGCGGCCCACGGCGATTACGACAACGACGGCGATCTCGACGTCCTGGTGACGACGAACAACGGTCCGGCCCGCCTGCTCCGCAACGACGGCGGCACGAACCGGATGGTGCGGGTGGTGCTCAACGGCTCGACGTCGAACCGCGACGCGATCGGGGCGCGCGTCCGCGTGATGCGCGACGGTGGGCCGTCGCCCTGGCGGATGGTGAAGACCGGGTCCAGCTATCTGTCACAGAGCGAGATGCCGCTGACCTTCGGCATCGGCAAGGACGCGAAGGTCAACGCGATTGAAGTGGTGTGGCCCGGCGGACGTACTGAGCGCACGGCCGGCGCCGAGGCCGGCTCGGTCGTGACGATCGTCGAGGGCAAGGGCGTGACGCGGACGACGAAGCTCAAATGATGCGATATCTGACCGCTGCCTGCGTGATTCTCGGCGTGCTGCTGCTCACGCGTCCGGCGCCGTTCGCCGAACAGGCCTCGGGCCAGCCCGCCGCGCCGGCGGCACGCGAGCGCGCCTATCGCGCCAACAACGTCGGCGTCGCGCACCTCGAACAGTTCGACTATCCGGGGGCCGAGCGGTCGTTCCGCGAGGCGCTCACGCTGGAGCCCGATCTCGCCCTGGCGCGGCTCAACCTGGCGATCGCGCTGTACTACGCGGGGCGCCCGGCCGATGCCGTGCCGGAGGCAAAGGCCGCGGCCACGCGTCTGCCGTCGTCGCCCCAGGCGCATTACGTGCTCGGTCTCGCCGCTCGCGGGTCGGACGGTCTGGACGAGGCGGTTGCCGCGTTTCGGCGCGTCCTGGTTCTCGATCCAAACGACGCCGGCGCGAAAATCCAGCTCGGGCAGATCCAGCTCCAGCAACGCGTCTACGACGAGGCGCTGAAGCTGTTCCAGGAGGCGCTCGTGGCGGAGCCGTACAACGTCACGGCCGCTTACAGCGTGGCGCTCGCGCTGACGCGATCGGGGAAGCCGGACGAGGGCCGGACGGCGATGCAGAAGTTCGAGGCGCTCCGCGACAGTCCGTACGGGTTCACCTATGCCCAGACCTACCTGGCCCAGGGCAAGTACGCGGAAGCGATCGCCTCGACCGGCGCCGAGGCCGACCTCGTCGATCCGGCCGTCCCCGCGGTGACGTTCGCCGACGCGACCTCCACGATGCTCCCCGGCGCGACCACGTCGGGCGGCGGAGCGGCCTTCACGCTCGTCGATCTCGACAACGACGACGACGTGGATGCGGTAGAAGTGGGCGCGACGGGCGTGCGGCTGCTGCGCAACAGCAAGGACGGTGTGTTTGCGGACGAAACCGCGCGCGCGAAGTTGACCGTGCCGGCCGGGCAGGCATGGGCCGGCGTGTTGCCGTTCGATTACGACAACGATGCCCGTCCGGACCTGCTCGTTGTCGGGTCGGGATCGCGGCACGTGCTGCTGCATCAGACGGCGGAGGGCGCCTTCGAGGACGTGACCGCAACGGCGCAGCTGCCCCCGCCAGGGCAGGGCGTGACCTCGGCGGCCGCCGCCGATGTCGATCACGACGGCGACACCGACCTGTTCATTGCCGGTGACTCGGGACAGCTGCTGCAGAACAACGGCAACGGCACCTTTACCGACATCACGGCGCGCGCCGGCCTTGGCGTGAACGTGACGGCGCTGGCGGCGGCCGCGAGTGACGTCGACAACCGCCGCGACATCGACCTGCTCGTCGCGGGCCGCAGCCGCATTCTGCTGTTCCGCAACATGCGCGACGGGTCGTTCCGTGAATCAGCGCAGGAGGCAGGCCTCCCCGGACCGGCCACGCCCGCGGGGAATGCGCCGGCGCTCGCTGCCGGCGATCTGAACAAGGACGGCTATATCGATTTCTTCTTCAGCCAGGCCGGGGGCGGAACGCTCGCGATGAGCGACGGGCAGGGCCGCTTCCGCGCGGGCCCGGCGCCTCAGGGTACGGCCGATGCCGTCGCCGCGGCGTTCGTCGACTACGACAACGACGGGCTCCTCGACCTGCTCACCGCACACCGTCAAGGCCTTCGGCTTTTTCGCAACATCGGCACCGGCTGGACCGACGTCACCGCGGCCTCACGCCTGCCCAGCGCCGCCGACAGCGCTGCTGGACTGACGGTGACCGCACTCGGCGTGGCCGACCTGGATCGCGATGGTGGTGCCGACATCGTGGCGCAGACCAATCGCGGGCTGCGATTCCTGCGCAATGACGGAGGCAACCGCCACGCGTCGCTCCGCGTGCGCCTGACCTCGCGCGTCAGCAACCGTTCGGCGATTGGCGCCAAGGTCGAGATGCGGGCCGGCAGCCTCCGCCAGATGCTCGAGACCTCGTCGTCTTCGCCGGCGGTCGCCCCCGCGGACCTCGTGTTCGGCCTGGGCCGCCGCGGCACCGCCGACGTCGTCCGCGTGCTGTGGCCGTCCGGCATTCTGCAGGCCGAGACGACGATCGAGGCGACCACCACTGGCAACCGGCGCGGCGTGATGGCGATCACCGAGCTCGATCGCAAGCCTTCGTCGTGTCCCTATCTGTTCACATGGAACGGCGAGCGCTTCGAGTTCGTGACCGACTTCATGGGCGGCGGCGAGATGGGGGCCTGGCTGGCGCCGGCGGTGTGGAACCAGCCCGATGCCGACGAGTACGTGAGGATCCGCGGCGATCAGCTCAGGCCGCGCAACGGCCGCTACGAGCTGCGGCTGACGAACGAGCTCGAGGAGGCGCTGTTCTACGATCGCGCCGAGCTGATCGCGGTCGATCATGCGCCGGACGTCGAGGTCTATCCGAACGAGGGGCTGACGTCGGCGCCGCGTCCGCCGTTCACGTTGACGTCGGTGCGTCAGGCGCGGCCACCGGCGCGGGCCGTCGACGGCCACGGTCACGACGTGCTGCCGATGCTGGCGCACATGGACCGCCGGTATCCGGACGACTTTCAGCTGCTGCCGATCCGCGGCTACGCCGAGCCGCACGAGCTGATCGTCGATGTCGGCGGCGTCAGCAATCCGGTGCTCCTGCTCACCGGATGGACCGACTACGCGTTCTCGAACGACAACGTCGCGGCGTCGCAGCGCCAGGTGGCGATGAGCCCGCCGTCGCTGCAGGTGCGTGACCGGCGCGGCGCGTGGAAGACCGTCATCAGCGAAACCGGATTTCCGGTCGGCCGGCCGCAGACGGTCGTGATCGATCTCACGGGGAAGTTCCTGTCGGCCTCGCGCGAGGTCCGGATCGTGACCAACATGCGGATCTACTGGGATCAGGTCCAGGTGGCCGAGCGCGTTGGCACCACGGGACGCACGCGTCTGTCGCGTGTCGACCGCGGCCACTGCCGATCTCCAGTGGCGCGGGCTGTCCGCGGAAACGACGCCCGATGGACGCGAGCCGTTCGGCTACGACTACCACCGCGTCTCCACGATCCAGCCGTGGAAGGTGATGGTCGGGTCCTATACGAGGCTGGGAGATGTCCGGCCGCTGCTCGGACGCGTCGACGACCGCTTCGTGATTTCCCAGCCCGGCGACGAGCTCGCCCTGTCGTTCGACGTCCCGCCGGCGATCGAGCCGGGATCGACGCGCACGTTCCTGCTGTATGTGCACGGATACAGCAAGGAAATGAACCCGCGATCGGCGAGTCCCGATACCGTCGGCCCGCTTCCGTTCCGCGGCATGAGCGGCTACCCGTATGGCAATCGCGAGCACTATCCCCGGACTCGCGAGCATCGCGACTACCAGGACCACTACAACACGCGGCTGGTGCTGCGGCCGCTGCCGTCGATCGACCGCGCCGCGCCGGGAGCGTCGACAGGGGCGAAGGCGTCGGAAGGGTCGAAAGGGTCGAAAGAACAATGAGTGGCGTGATTCGCTACGCGGCGGCGGCCTGTCAGACCGATCTGCCCAATCCGCGGCACCGCGACGAGATGCACGCCAGCACCACGCGCATGCTCGCGATGATCGACGCGGCGGTGGCCGGCAGCGCGCCGTTCCTGCCGGTCAGGCTGATCGTGTTTCCCGAGTTCGCCCACGCCGCGCCGGTCTATGGGACGGCGGCCGAGCTGCTCGATCGCCTGGCGGTGACGATCCCGAACGAGCATACCGAGCGGATCGAGCGGAAGGCGCGCGAGCACGACGTCTACATCCAGACCGGCTCGATGATCGAGCGCGATCCGGCGTGGCCGGGCGTGGTCTTCAACGCGACCTGCCTGATCGGGCCCGACGGGATCCTCTACAAGTACCGCAAGGTCAATCCATGGATCCCGTACGAAGTGCACGCGAGCCCGCACGATCTGGCCGGCTACGCCGATCCGCTGTTTCCCGTGGCCGACACGCCGATCGGGCGGATCGGCTGCGCGATCTGCTACGACTGGCTCTTCCCGGAGGCGATCCGGCAGCTCGCGGCGAACGGCGCCGAGGTGCTGGTGCGCGTGTCGGCGTACATGGACCCGTGGGGCGCCACCGAGCCGATGAACTGGTGGACGCTGGTGAACCGCTGCCGCGCGCTCGAGAACATGGCGTTCGTGGTCGCCGCCAACCAGGGCGCGAGCCTGCAGCACTATCCGCCCTATTCGTGGCCGGGCGGCAGCCAGGTCGTCGATTTCGACGGACGGCTGCTCGCGGAAGCGTCCCCGGGTCCGGGCGAGCGGATCGTTGTCGCGCCGATCGACATCACCGCGCTGCGGCACGAGCGCGCGACGCGGCGCGGCCATCACATGCTGGCGCATCTCCGCACCGAGGCCTATCCGGTCTACGCCGCCTCGCGATACGCCCCGGCTGAGGGCGCGCCGCTCTCGTACGAGGGCAACAACGAGTTGATTGACGAGGCCAAGCGGCGAGCGGTGGCGCTCGAATCGCTGACGCCTCCGGGCGTGGTCCGCGGGTAGCGACGCCGGCTGGCGTCAGTCGCCTCCGCCGCCGTCTCCGCCACCACCGCCGTCGCAACCGCCGCCGCCGTCGGAGCTGCCGCTGCCGCTGTCGCAGTCGGCTCCACCATAGCTGCTGGAGTCGCCGGTGCCTGCGTAGGCCCAGCCGCTACTGCTGTCGTCACTTGTCGTTCCGCCGGCGCGGCGACGCCGGGGGGCATTGCGTACCAGCACGAAGGCGAGGGCGATCACGACGGCGACGGTCATCAGGCCGAGGGACAGGACCATGTCTGCCTCCGGGAGCATTGTCGCAGGCCGGTGTTTCCGGTTCGTTAATCGGTAGAAACGTTGGAGAATACGCCGGAATCATGAGTGGCAGACTGGAACGCATCTGGGTGAAGCGGGCACGCCGCGGGCCGATGGACCCGGTGGATACGGCAACGCTGGTGGAAGGCAAGGGCGTCCGCGACAGCGCCAACTTCGGGAGCCATCGCGAGGTGACGCTGATCGCACTGGAGCGCTGGCTCGAGCTGACCTCGGAGCTGGGCACGGACGTCGACCCGGCGGCGCGCCGCGCGGATCTGCTGGTATCGGGCGTCGATCTCGAGCGCAGCCGCGGACGTCTGCTCGCCGTCGGCGGCTGCCTGCTGCGCATCGGCGGCGAAGTGCGGCCGTGCGAGCGGATGGAGGAGGCCTGTCGCGGCCTCCGCGAGGCGATGGAGCCGCGGTGGGGCGGCGGGGTGTGGGCCGAGGTGATTCGCGGCGGCGAGATCCGGGTCAGCGCCCCGGTGTCGTGGCACGCGGAGCTGTTCGCGGATAGCCCGAGTGAGCCTTGATCTCGCGGACCTGCAGGATGTGTCGCTGCGAGTGTGACGAGATCATCAGGAACCACTGATAGACGTCCATGTTGCCCTCGAGCAGCATCCGCGACCGCAGATCGTCGCTGGTCTTGGTCCGCGTACTCCTTCATCGTCGCGCGCAGTTTCCTGAACTCGGCGAGCGACTCGCGGACGTCGTTCCACTTGCCTTTCGGGACCCGCGCTTCACCGGTCTTGTTGCGTGCGGTCCGATCGATGCCGTACCAGAGAATCGCGGCGTCGGTGGCCGCAGACTTCTCCTTGGCCGGCGGTTGCTGCATCGACTTCTGCAGCTGATCCCAGTATTGAACCTCGGCGATCGCCAGGTGCTCGACCACGTCCATGACCGACCAGCTCTCGGGAGTCATCCGGAACTTCAGCTGTTCGGGCGTCAGCCCCTCGACTTCGCTCGCAAGCCAGCTCTCGGTCATCTCCAGGTGCGCCATGAGCCGCTGACGGTCGCCGGTCGAAAGCCCCTGGGCGGCCAGCGGCGCGGCGAGGCCGATCACGATGAGTGCGGATGCGATGGATGTATGCATGCCGCATCGTGGTAACTCCGGTTGGCGAAAGCAACCCGGTTCGTCACGCCCAGACGCCGCTCGTCACATTCCGCGCCGGCACGCCAGACAGAAAGTCAGAAGTTAAAAGGGAAAAGTCAAAAACGTTTTGACTTCTGACCTTCTACTTCTGACTTTTCGCTATCTCCGGCTGAGCGGGCTCACCAGTGCCTGACCGCGCGGCGCAGTCGCGGAGGAGGACGCGCTACACTGCGCCATGGTCAACCTGATGATGCTGGGTGCGCTGCTCACGATCGTGACGCCGACGCTGCCGCAGGCGGCGACGCCCCGACCAGTGACGAGGCCGCGGTCCGCGACGTCGTGAAGCAGTATGTCGAGGCGCGGGAGCGGAAGGACGCGGCGGCGATTCGCGCGTTGTTCACCGAGGATGCGGACCAGCTGACTTCGTCCGGAGAGTGGCGTCGCGGGCGCGAGGACGTGGTGAAGGGGACGCTCGCCTCGTCGGCCGCCAACGCCGGCACGCGGACCATCACGATCGAGACCGTCAGGTTCCCGGCTGCGGGTGTGGCTGTCGCCGACGGCGGCTATACGATCGCCGGCGCGGGCCAGACGCGGAACATGAAGACGTCGTTCGTCATGATCCGGGTGCAGAATGCCTGGCGCATCGCGGCGATCCGCAACATGCTGCCGGCAGCACCGGCTCAGTGAGGTGGCGGCGCCTGCTCGTGACAGGCCGGCGGCTCGATGCGGACGATTTTCTGGTCGGGTCCGTTCTCCGGGGCGCGGATCACCATCTTCGGATCGAGCGTGGGATCGGCCTGGATCACCGTCATGCCGCAGACGATTCGTGACTGCGGCGCGGCAGCCACTTCCTGCATTCGCTCCCGCAGCAGCCGTTGGGCCTGCAGCAGCGTTCTCCCTGAAGACGCTGTCATACGCTGACTGGGTGTTGGGGAAGAGCGGTGACTGGGCCGGTTCTGCGGGTTCTGCGGGTTCTGCAGGTTCTGCAGGTTCTGCAGGTTCTGACGGGAGGGTCGGCTGGGCCTTGTCGGGGAGGATTGTCCGGGGGGCCTGCTGCGCCGCCGACACACTCATGATGGCGGCCACCATCGCCCCGCCCGTAATCGATAGCGTAGTCATCTCGTCCTCCCGGCCCGATCGCCTGCAGTATCCGTCAGACCGCTCGCCAATAGGACGACGATTGCGGCGTTTGGTTGTGGTGGCGAACAAACAGCGAAAATCTCTGGTATCCTTCTCCGTGCCTGCTCACCGGAACTGCCGGGTCACCTTGAAGGACGTGGACGGTGTGGCGCATCACGTCGACGTGCAGGGCAGCACGCTGTTCGAAGCCGCGGCGGCGGCCGTCGCCCTGTTCAAGGAACAGGGATGGGCCTCGCGCGCGCTGACGCCCAACGCGATCCTGCGGGTCGAAGTGCGCCTGCCTTCGGTGGTGCACGATGTGCCGCTCAAGGCGGTGGAGCAGTGGTTGAGGAGCCCGACCGACAGCCCGCGCGATCAGCTGGTCAAGCGGCAGCTCGGCCGGCCGCGATGACGCTCCACCTCTTCGTCGATCGCACGCCGACGCCGATCGGCATGCTGACTCTCGTTGCCGATACCGAGGATCGATTGCGCGTGGTTGGATGGGACGATCGCGAGTCGCGGCTGCTCGACAGCCTGCGCCTGCAGTACGGGGCCGACGGCTTCGTGCTCGAGCCGAAGCGGAATCCTGGCGGACTCACCGCGGCGATGGACGCCTACTTCGCCGGCGAGCTGTCGGCGATCGAAAGTCTGCGGGTCGAAACGCGCGGCACCGCGTTTCAGCAGACCGTGTGGTCTGCGTTGCGCGAGATCCCGTGCGGTACGACGTGGTCGTACTCGGACCTCGCACGCCGCATCGGCCGGCCCTCTGCCGTACGAGCCGTGGGCCTTGCGAACGGCGCCAATCCGGTCGGCGTCGTCGTGCCGTGCCATCGCGTCATCGGCGCGGACGGGTCCCTGACCGGCTACGGCGGCGGCATCGAGCGGAAGCGCTGGCTGCTGGCGCACGAAGGGCAGCGCGCCCCGCTGTTGTTTGCGGACCCGAGGACCTAAGGTTTGGGAATGCGCAGCGTGGCGCTGATCATGGCGCTGCCGCTCGCGGCGTAGAGCAGGGCCAGCGGGTGCAGGTCGGCCGGGCCGATCCTGTAGCTGCCGAACCAGAGCGCGTCGTCCACCCGGCCGAACCTGAACGCCACGCCAAGGATCATCACGATCAGGATGCTGGTCGGAATCGGCGTGCCTTCGAAGTACTTCACCTTGCCGGTCTCGCCATCCGAGAGCGCGGCGGCGGTGACGTTGAACCGTGCCAGCCGGCTCACCCCGCAAACGACGAAGTAGGTGAGGCACAGCATGTCCCAGCCGCCGCGCAGTCCGAGCGTGAAGCCGAGGACGGCAGGCGCGACGCCGAACGAGATCACATCAGACAGCGAGTCGAGATCCGCGCCAAGCACGGATTGCCGGCTGCGCCGGGCGCGCGCCACGTAGCCGTCGAGCACGTCACACACAAGGGCCGCCGGCAGCAGCACGAACGCGATCCACAGCAGCTGGCGATTGCCCGAGGCGATGTAGTCGAGGCACAGGAAGATGGCGATGGTGCCGCAGCTGGCGTTGCCGATGGTGAGCGCGTCCGCGGCGGTGTAGGCGCGGAGCATCGAGAGATGGCGGCGGGGTTCCGTCACGAGCCACAGGATAGGCCAGGTCCAGTGCCGCCGTGTTTCCTATCAGAGAACAGGCGCGGCGCGGCGTGTCGCCAGCTCGAGCGCGCCAGTGGCGGAATCGGCGGCCGGAATCGCGGCCGGCGCGGTTCACATCGCGAAACAGGCCGATGCCATCGGACGTGCGCGCGCCCGCAGGGGGTGGCGCAGTATGGTGTCGCCCGCCTGGTTCCGGCGCCCGGTGCGCTGTCGAAAGGAGGGGATGTTGAACCGAATGAGACTCGGCATGACAGTCCTGGCTATCGCGCTGGCCGCCGGCCAGGCACAAGCGCAGCGCGCGGTTGAAAACCTCGGACGCGGCGTGGTCGCGATCCGGAGCGGCGACAGCACTGTCTATGTGGGATGGCGCCTGCTGGGGACCGACCCGAAGGACCTGGCCTTCAACGTGTACCGCGCCACCGGCTCGGGCCAGCCGGCGAAGCTGAATGCGGCACCCGCCACCAATACCACCGATCTCCTGGACACCACCGCGGACCTCGCCCAGTCGAACACGTACACCGTGAGACCGGTGCTCCGCGGAGTCGAGCTCGCACCGAGCGCGCCCTTCGTTTTACCGGCGGCGGCGCCGATCCTGCCTTACCTCACGGTGCCGCTGCAGCGACCGCCCGGCGGCGACGTCGAGGTCCCGGCTGGCGCGGCAACCAGTGCGTACACCTACAACGCGAACGACGCCAGCGTCGCGGATCTCGATGGCGACGGCGAGTACCAGATCGTGTTGAAGTGGGATCCGTCGAACTCGCGCGACAACGCGTCGGCGGGCCTTTCCGCCCGTCAGCTGATCGATGCCTACAAGCTTGACGGCACGCGGCTCTGGCGCATCGATCTCGGCCGCAACATCCGCGCCGGCGCCCACTACACGCAATTCATGGTCTACGACCTGGACGGCGACGGCAGGGCCGAGGTCGTCTGCAAGACGGCGGACGGCTCCGTGGACGGGCTCGGCGTGGCGATCGGCGACGCCAGCAAGGATTACCGCTCGCTGGTGGTGGCAACCGATGGGATCCAGGTCGCGGCGACGTCGGATGCGCGCTACGGCAAGGTGCTGGCCGGTCCGGAGTTCCTGACGGTCTTCGACGGCGTCAGCGGCGCGGCACTGGCCACGACGGCCTACATCCCTGGTCGCGACCCGCTCGACGGCTGGGGCGGCGTCGGCGGCAACGGCAACAACGACAGCAACGGCAACCGCGGCGATCGATTCCTCGCGGCGGTCGCGTATCTCGATGGCCGGCTGCCAAGTGTGATCATGGCGCGCGGCTACTACGGGCGTTCGGTGCTGGCCGCGTGGGACTGGCGCAACGGGCAGCTCACGTCGCGCTGGGTCTTCGACTCCGGCATCGGCACGCCGCCGTTCCCGTATCCCACCGCCTCGCCCTACTCAGGTCAGGGCAACCACAACCTGTCGGTCGCCGACGTCGACGCCGATGGCAAGGACGAGATCGTCTACGGATCGATGGTCGTCGACGACACCGGGGAGGGGCTGTTCTCGACCGGGCTGCGGCACGGTGACGCGATGCACGTCAGCGACCTCGTCCCGTCCCGGCCCGGCCTCGAAGTATTCGGCGTGCACGAGAGCGAAGGGCAGACCATCAGCCTGGCCACGCCGGGCATGGCGCTGTACGACGCGAAGAGCGGCGAGATCGTGTGGAGCTTCCTGCCCGGCGTGGACGTCGGCCGGGGGATGGCGGCGGACATCGATCCGGCGCATCCCGGCTACGAGTTCTGGGGTTCAGCCGCGGCCGGCCTGCTCAACGGCCAGGGGCAGCGCATCGCCGACGCACCGTCGTCGGTCAACCACGCCGTGTGGTGGGATGCGGACCTGCTGCGCGAGATCGAGGACGCCAACTGGATCAGCAAGTGGGATCCGGCCACCTCCACGCTGGTCCGGCTCGTCACCGCAACCGGCGCGGCCTCGAACAACGGTACCAAGGCGAACGCCACCGTCACCGCCGATCTGCTCGGCGACTGGCGCGAGGAGGTCATCTGGCGGGCATCCGATAACCTGTCGCTGCGCATCTACAGCACGACGGTGGCCGCCCAGAACCGTCTCTACACGCTGATGCACGATCCGCAATATCGCCTCGGCATCGCATGGCAGAACGTGGCCTACAACCAGCCGCCGCATCCCGGCTTCTTCCTCGGCGTCGGCATGGATCCACCCCCGACGCCGAACATCTCGCACAAGGACACCGGCGCGCCGGTATTCAAGACGTTGACGGCGTCGGAGTCATCGCTGTGGCCCCCCACCCACCAGATGGTCCCGATCAAACTGACCGCTGACCTCGTGGATCTGCTCGATCCGGCACCAACGGCCAGGATCATCGAGGTGTCCAGCAACGAGCCGATCGATGGGGCCGACGACGGCAGCACGTCGCCGGACTGGGAGATCACGGGCCCGCTGACCGTGAATGTTCGCGCCGAGCGGTCGGGCGTAGGTTCAGGCCGCATCTACACCATCACTGTCGAGGGCCGTGACGCCGCCGGCAACACCACGATCGCCACGGTGCAGGTGAGCGTCCCGCTCGAACGAGAAGTCCCCTGATCGCGTGCGCCTGAGGCTGGGCCGGACCCCGCGTCCGAGCCCGGCAACCTCGCCCGGACGGCAAACCGGTGGTGACGGATTCCGTCAAACCCCATCATGCCGACCTTTGTCCGCGATCTCCGCTACGCCTGCCGCATCTTCGTGAGAGAGCCCGGGTTCACGCTGCTGGCCGTGCTGGCGCTGGCGCTCGGTATTGGCGCCGCGACCGCGATCTTCACCGTCGTCGACTCGGTACTGCTTCGGCCTCTGCCGTATCGCGATCCTGACCGCCTCGTGGTGGCGCTGCGCGGCGCGACCGCGAATGGACCGGTGTCGCCAGCCGACTACCTGGACTTCCGACGGGACGCGCAATCCTTCGTCAAGCTGGGAGCGGCCCAAGCATGGGGTGGGTCGCTGATGGGGGCCGAGCGGCCGGAGGTCGTGTCGGGGCTGGCGATGTCGCCGGACATGTTCGAGCTTCTCGGCGTGCCGCCGATGCTCGGCCGGACTTTCGTCGACGGCGACGATCAGCCGGGACGCGAACGGATTGTCGTGCTCGGCCACGGGCTGTGGCAGCGCCGCTTCGGCGGCGACGCTGCGGTGATTGGCCGGCCGGTGTCGATCGACGGCCGGCCCTACGTCGTCGTCGGTGTCATGCCGCAGTCGTTCCGGTTCGCGCCGTTCTGGTCGACGCGGGCCGAGATGTGGGTTCCGCTGGCGCTGTCGCACCGGCTCGACGACCGCAGCGGCCGTTCGCTGCGCCTGTTCGCGCGTTTGAAGGACGACGTCACGGTGACCCAGGCGCAGGCCGAGATGACGGCGATCGCGGCTCGCCTCGAGCGCATGTATCCGCAGACCAACACCGGCGTCGACATCACGATTCGACCGCTGCTGGACAAGGTCGTGTCCGGGATCCGCGGCACGCTGGTCGCGCTGATGGCGATGGTCACGTTCGTGCTGCTGATCGCGTGCGCCAACGTGGCGAACACCCTGCTGGCCCGTGCATCGGGACGCCAGCGGGAGATCGGCGTGCGCGTCGCGATTGGCGCCAGTCAGGGCCGCGTGGTGCGCCAGATGTTGACCGAGAGCCTCGTGCTCGCTGCCGCTGGACAACTGGCCGGTGTGGTCCTCGCTTACTGGGGCGTGAACTGGCTGCTCGCGCTGCTTCCGCCGGGAAGCCTGCCGCGGCAGCAGGAGGTCGCGTTCGACGTCCGCGTCTTCGCCCTGGCGTCGCTGGCGACGCTGGCGGCGGGTGTGCTGACCGGCCTGGTGCCGGCGCTCCAGGCCGCGCGCACCAACATCGCGGGCGCGTTCCAGGACGGCGGCAAATCGGCAACCGAAACCGCGGGCCGCAAGCGCATTCGCGGGCTCCTCGTCGCCGCTGAAGTGACGCTGGCGGTCGTGCTGCTCGTCGGCGCCGGGCTGATGGGCCGCACCATGCTGAAGCTGTCGAGGATCGATCCAGGTTTCGACGTCGAGCACCTCGCCGTCGCCACGGTCTCGCTCGCGGGTACGCCGCACGCGGCCGCTGACGCGCGCCATCCCGCGTTCCTGCGCGTCCGCGAGCGCCTGGCCTCGTTGCCCGGGGTCACGTCGGTCAGCGCGATCAATCACCTGCCGCTGGCCGGCGATATGTGGAACCTGGGCTACACCATCGAGGGGCGGCCCGCGCCCGCGCCTGGCGAGGGATGGTCGGCGATCTACCGGATCGTGCAGCCGGGATATTTCTCGACGATGCGGCTGCCGCTGCTGGGCGGCCGGGACATCTCGGATCAAGACGGCCCTGCCGCGCCGCATGTCGCGATCGTGAACAAGGCGATGGCGGACCGGCGCTGGCCCGGGGAGTCGCCGATCGGCCGGCGCATCTTTCTGCCGGGCATGAGCGAAGTGACCGAGCCGATTACCGTCGTCGGCGTGGCGGCCAACGCGCGCCAGCACGACTGGACGAGTGCACCGGACGATGAGGTCTACCTCGCGTTTGCGCAGCGGTCGCGGGAGTTCGGGCTGACGTCGATCACGTTCCTGCTGCGCACCAGCGTCGAGCCGGAGACCGTGGCCGCCAGCGTGCCGCGGGAGATCGGCCTGCTCGATCGAGGCATCGCGGTCGCGGGCCAGACCACGATGACCGCGGTCGTCGCCGACGAGCTGTGGCGGGAGCGGCTGACCGCGGAGCTGATGGCGGTGTTCGGCGTGATCGCGCTCGGACTGGCGGCGATCGGCGTGTATGCCGTGGTGGCCTACTCGGTGGCGCGGCGCACCAGGGAGTTCGGCGTGCGCATCGCCCTCGGCGCCACGCGCGCCAGCGTCGTCCGGCTCGCGCTCGTCGACGCGATGCGCCCGGTGGTGGCGGGCGCGCTTGGCGGCCTGATCGCGGCGATCGCGGCATCTCGCGCGATCGAAGCGCTGCTGTTCGACGTCAGCGCGCTCGATCCGATCGCGCTCGGCGGAGCGGTCGCCGCGCTGATGTTCGTGGGCGTGATGGCCGCATGGATTCCGGCCCGGCGCGCCAGCCGTCTCGACCCGATGACGGCGCTACGGCGAGACTAGCGCAAGACCTCAGCCCCCTCGCTGCAATGGCACATCCGCTGGCGAAGGCCAGTAAGGCTCAGTTGGCGCAGAGTGTTCCTGTCGCCACGTACATCCACGCAGGTTGAGCGGCCGCGGGTCCGCCAGATTCCCGCTCAGCCAGCAGGCCCACAAAGTCATCCTTCCGGCGGAATTCCTGTCGCGCGCCGGGCACGACGTTCGCAACCCGAGGATGTCCGCGCGCTGCGAGACCGGACACAGAAACGGTGAGGATGAGCGGCGCTTCAAGACATGGCCAGAATTTGGGCGATCGTGGGCAACAACGCGTCGACCGCGGATCGGTGGCGACAACGTTCTTCGAAATCGCATTCACAAGTCGTAAATCAGCCGGATGGAGAGGTGCAGCATGCGTAGAGTTGTCTTAATCGGGATATCCGCAGCGGTGGCGACCGCGTGTTCGTCTGACTCCGCGCGGTCACCGGTGCAGCCGGAATCGATCAGTATCCCGCTCAGTGTTACGTCAGCACAGCACGCCGGTGAGCCACACGGCTACAGCGTTCACCTGTCGGGTGACCAGGAAACGGCGCCGGTTCCGCCCGCCCCGTCGCCCCAGGATTCAAACGCGCAGGGCCAGGCCGTCTTCACGATCGCCGAGGACGAGCTATCGATGGAGTACAAGCTGATCGCCGCGAATATCGAGAACGTGGTCCAGGCGCACATACATTGCGGTCCGCGCGGGATGAACGGTGGAATCTTCATCTGGCTGTTTCCCAGCGTGACGTCGACCGGCGCGCTGACCGGCCCAACCGGCCGGCACGACGGCGTGCTCGCAGAAGGCACGGTGGTGAGCGGCGCCGCGCTGAACGTCAGAACCGTTGGCGCCAGCGCCATCTGCCCTGGCGGCGTCGCGAATTTCGCCGACGCTCTCCGTCAGATCAGGAGCGGCAACGCGTACGTGAACATTCACACCAACGATGGTGTCGCGCCGACCAACACGGGACCTGGTGATTTCCCGGGCGGCGAGGTGCGTGGCCAGTTCACGCCGCGCGGGCCCCAGGGCGATCAGTAGTCGCCGCACCGAATCCGGCGAAGGTATGGGTCCGGCAGTCTCGACGTGATCGAGATTGCCGGACTGATCGCGGCGAGTCAGCAACGAATGTTCGTGTAAAAGTTTTTTGTGGCAGCCGTGTTCGGTGGCGCCGCGGTCACGATCGGGCTACGGCAGGCGGCGTCGACTCCGCCTTCGACGCAGACACCGTCGCGTCGCACGATTCGCAGACGAAGATCTCGAGTCGCCCGGCCTCGCAGGCGAACCGCATCGGTCCGACGTGGCAGATGGGGCAGATCGGAAGTTCGCGGGATGGCGCCATGGTTGAACGGCTGCGGCGGGGATCCGCAATATTGAGGCGAGTATTCATTAAGGACGGAAGGATGTCTAGGATGAATACCGGCTGAGGTGAAAACTCGACCAGGAGCAGCGACTATCACGCCCGCCGGAGCACTCTCGACGGCTGCCGTCGCTGCCAGGCGATGTAGGGCACCGCGACGATGGCGCCAAGCAGCACGTAGAGCAGGATGGTGACGCCGAAGCGCTCCTCCGGGAAGCTCGCGGCGGCGATTGACAGCGCGATCGCTGGATGCCGGCAGGCGGTCGACAACGCGAGCACCACGGAGTGATTGGGATTGGGCCTGCCCAGCACGTGACCGACAGCAAGCCCGACGGCCAGAAACACGAACATGGCGATGAGGACGCGGCCGTCTCCCGCGAGTGCCAGGACGGCCGACGCCGCGCCGGCGAGCAGTAAGAGCAGCGCCAGCGGCAACAGCACGTTCGCGATCATGGCGACCGGCTTTTCGATCCGGGCAACCAGTCCGGGCATGAACGAACGCACCGCCATGCCGGCGGACAGCGGCAGCAGCGTGGAGATCAGGACAACGCGAAAGACCGCACCAGATGCCATCTCTAAGGGCCGACCGGCAACACTCCGCAGGATGAGGACTTCGAGTGGGATGACCGCCATGGCCATGAGCGCCAGCATCGCCATCAGCCCGAGCGCATAGCGTTCGTCACCACCGGCCTTGCTTTCCTTGTGCGGCAACAGAGGAGGCACAGGGGAGATCGCCAGAGCGATCAAGGCCCTCTCCACCGTCGGTCCGAAGTCAAACAGCACGGAAAGCAGAACGGCGACGACCGGCATCACCACGAACACCGCCAGCAGCGACCGCGCCAGCAGGCTCGGGCGGCGAACCAGTACAAGAGATCGTGGGGCGTGGTTTTGAGGCCGAAGCCAAAGACCATACACAACACGCTCACCTGTAGGGCGAGGATCACGAGTTGCTTCAGGTCCATGACCTTCTTCTCAGGCTATGTCCGGCGACTGCCGACCATCACTTCAGGACGACCACCTGATATCCGGTCGCCACCTGCGTGTAGTAGGTGGTCCCACATTGCGTGTACGTCGCGCTGCCGACGCGCGCGGTGGTGCAGCCAGCCGGCAGCGTCGCGATGATCGCCCCCGCGGGCGCCTCGACGACCTGGTACACGACCGCGCCGCTGCTCATCGCCTGCGTGTAGAACACGCCGTCGTGATAGAGGTAGGTTGTCTGGGTGACGACCACGGGCTTCGCGGCGGCCGGCGGCTTCGCCAGCATGGTGCCGATTGCGATGCCGGCACCCACCGCGGCCACGGCTTTCCACGCGTCGTAGCTCTCGTAGCGATCGGCGACCACCACGTTGCCGTGGCGGCCCATGGCGGCGGCCCCTTCTTCGCCGACGACGACCGCGCCGCGGCGGCCGACCGCCGCTCCCTGAACGTCGACTTCCTCGCCGGTCACGGTGTTGCCCCGACGGCCGGTCGCGGCATACCCCTCCTCGCCGCTGGCGACCGCGCCACGGCGGCCGGCCGCGGCATAGCCTTCTTCGGTCTTGACGGCGGCACCGCGATGGCTCACGGCCGCCGCGCCGTCGTCGGTCTTGACGGCGGCGCCCCGCGGACCGGCGGCCGCGGCACCGTCATCGCCCTTGGCCGTGGCGCCGCGCCGGGTGGAGCGCACTTGCGCAGACGTCGGCGCCAGGCCCGCCGTTGCGACAAGAACCGCCACGACCAGCACGCAGATGATGCGTCTTCCGGTGCTCTGATAACTCATGGCTCGAGGGCTCCCTTCACAATCACAGGTTCAAATCCGACTTCGATCTGCCGGCTACTTCCTGGTCGCCGGCGCAGTGGGCTCCGCAGGCGCCGCGGTATTCTTGACCGCAGCGGCCCGCTGCAGCATGGCGATGCCCTCGTACTCCGCCGGCACCTTCGGAACGAACGTCGCATCGGTGACTTGCGGTGCGAGATTCCAGGCCGTGAACGTCAGGTCGATCACCGGTTGACCCGTGCGCCGCTTCTGAAGGACCTTGAATCGCTTCGGCAGCGGGTCGCCTTGCACGGGAAGCCAGAGCTCCCAGTCGACGCCGACGTCCTGAAAAGCCAGATGAACACAGGGCGTGTCGCCCACATTTTCGATGCCGACGTAGCCGCCGGTGGTCGTATCGGAGAGCAGCGCCTTTTCCGCGGAGCTGTAGAACAAATCGCCCATCGGCAGTGCCATGTCGTACCGCTCGGCCAGCACGTCCAGCGAGCGGTCGATGTTCTCGGGCATCGGGGCCTGGGCGAAGACCTTTTCGGGATGCGAGGCGATGGTCAGCGTTTTGCCGTTGTACCAGACGTCGAGACCACGGCCGCCCGTGAGCTTGGTGTGGAAACGATTCGGGCGCCGCGCCGTGTATACGCCGGTCAGCGACATCGGCTCCTTCCTGCCGGAGAAACGCACCACCTCCCGCACCTCGGCCGTCGTCGCACTCAGCTCGGTCGCCGCAGCAAGCCGTGCGCTCATCTGCTGCACCAGTTCCCGGCCACGTGCCAACCGTTCGGCATCCGTCGCCGGCTCTCGAGGCCCGCACGCCGCGCACGCAAGGACGCCGATCGCGGCCACCCCTGCGCGGGCTGATCGAGAAAACATCGCCTTCCAGGTTCGTCTTGTCATGAGATCGGCTCCCGCTCCCCACAGCCGAGGTTGTCGACGTGCTCGCTCTCCTGGTCCCTCTCGCCACTGCAGGAAGAGCGCCGAAGCGCCGCACGCACGGATTGGCGTCATATCAGCCGCGTGCGTGGGCCCAAAGGCATCGAGGTACCGCGGGCCGTGACCGGCTTTCACCGAATGTTGTGATCTGCCCATCCGTGCCGAAGATGCGTTCCTGCCGAGCAGTGTCAAACAGTGGATTGCTGCTGTGGCCGCGTTCTTGCCCCGCCAACCCGAAGCTGACAATCACGGGAAGCACACATGAGACATGCTCGGTCACGCCGATTCGCGAGTGTCTTGGCGGCCACTACCGCACTCGAACGTAGATCCCGGTGACGCGACTCGCGGCAGCCCCGTCTCGAGGTATCGCCGCCGCCATCGCACTCCTGCTGATGCTGCCTGCGCTCACATCGGCACAGGAGCTCGAGCCGGGCGCTTACTGGCCAATTCCGGCAGGATTGAACATTGGCACCGTGGTCAACAGTTTCAACTGGGGCGATCTCGCGTTCGATCCTGCAGCGCCCATCGACGAGGCGAGCGCCAGGATCAACACGACGGCGCTGTCGTTCACGCGGGCGTTCAGCCTGGCGGGAAGGTCGGCCAACGCGGGAGCCGCGCTGCCGATTGTCGGTGGTCACGTCGAGGGCTTGTATCTCGGTCAAGCCGCGGAAGTCCGCCGTTTCGGACAGGGCGATCCGCGATTCCGGGTGGCGGTGAACCTTTATGGGGCGCCGGCGATGACGCCAAAGGAGTTTGCCTCGTACCAACACAAGACCATCGTCGGCATCAGCCTCACGGTGGCGGTGCCGCTCGGACAATACGATTCGGCGAAGCTGATCAACCTCGGTACCAACCGCTGGTCGTTCAAGCCGGAGGTCGGGTTCTCGCAAGCGCATGGCCGGTGGGTTGTGGAGGCTATGGCGGGCGTGTGGCTGTTCACGAACAACACGGACTTCTACGGTGGAAGCACGCGCGAGCAGGATCCGATTGTCGCGATGCAGTTCCATCTCACTTACAGGTTCCGGCGCACGATGTGGCTGGCGGGGAACGCCAACTACTTCACCGGTGGACGGACGACGATCGGGGGCCGCCAGAACCTCGACCTTCAGCGCAACTCACGGATCGGCGCGACGTTTTCGAGGGCGATCACTCGCCAGAGCGCCATTCGCATGGCGGTGAGCCGAGGCGCATACACAACGATTGGTGCGAATTTCACCTCGATCGCCGTCGGCTATAACTACGCGTGGGCGCGCTAGATCAGCGCTAGATCGGTCTCTGACGCGAGGTTCCCGGGAGGCGAACGGCAATCGTCACGTGAAGGACGTCACGTTCATCGATCGCCAACGGCGACTGCATGCAGCGCCGTGA
>CAVVSR010000018.1:0-530120 GCA_963750935.1 uncultured Acidobacteriota bacterium | reverse complement strand
CAGGTCCGGCACCAGGTCGGCGGCGTGACGCAGCGCCTCGCGTCCGGTGGCTACCGGCAGCGAACGCACGTCGATAATACGTAGGGCCTCGCGATAGGCGTCGGCGGTATCCGGCTCGTCTTCGACAATCAGCACGAACGGCTTGAGCGTGGACGAGACCGGCAGGGACGGCCGGCAGCGGATCAGCAGCCGAAGGCATTCGGCTTCGTTGCGGGCGGCGGTGATGGTCGGCGCCGGTTTGCGCAGGAACACCGACCCGGACGACGAGCGAAGCTCGACGGCGCTGCCTGCGCCGAGGGGCACGACCTGACAGCGGACGTTCCGCTCCTGCCACAACACCTCGCCAGACGATCGCAAGCTCATCGATCGGAAGTGTCCAAACCGCGTCGGCTCGTGCAACGGCACCATACAGTTGAGGCGATGTTTTTGACCATGACGGACTTGCAGGGCAACGAGTGTGCCGCGAGGTTGCGCGCGCGACGTGATGAGTCAGGCTTGACGATGTAAAAAATCAGGCAGGGTTGCAGCTCTGGGACGTGCGAGCGACGCGGCTCGACGTGCATGAGCCGGGTACACAGTGTTATACTTTTTGTCTTGCCTGCCGTCGCGGAGACGCAACCGAGGGCAGGTGCCACACCACGCGTTCACGCTGGGCCGCTAGCTCAATTGGCAGAGCAGCAGACTCTTAATCTGCGGGTTGAAGGTTCGATTCCTTCGCGGCTCACCAACCCTCACTTCGTTCGGGTTGGCTTCGCCCGAAGCACTCAGGCCCGAGGCTCCGCCCTGGCGGGCTCGCCATCGGGCTCGATTCCTTCGCGGCTCACCACATTTCCCCGATTTCATTGGATCCCCGATTTCATTGGAAGTCTTCGATGTCTGCGATCCGCGGCGCCGGCCTGTCGCGCTCGAAACCCCCGACTGATCCCGTTCTGAGCCTGTTCTGCGATGATCTGATCGCGGATGCCTCCACATCCCTAGCTGCCGATGTTGCTCAAAGTGGACTCTACGACAGTCGGGCGGCTTATTAAGACAGACGAGAAACTTCCGGACGTAAACGTCCGGAGGAAAACGTCTGGGCTTTCCTACGGCGCGTGACGCCGGAATCCGCTAGAACCTCCAGCGGCTTTTCGGAGCGCAACGCGTTCCACGCGTCAGTTCGCGCCGCACGGCTCGCCGGAATGAGAGCGGCCGAGAGGGCGACGACGGTAACGATCGCGAGCACGCCCGACAGGATCGTCGGTTGCGAGGGTGTCACGCCGTAGAGAAAGCTGGCGACGGCGCGAAGGGAGGCCAGCGCCACCGGGAGACCGTGAGCGATTCCCCCTGCCACGAGCACACAGGCTCGCCCGAGGATCATCGACAGTATTTGACGTGGCGCTGCTCCGACCGCGATTCGTATTCCGATCTCACGCGTTCGTTGAGCGACCGAAAAGGTGATCAGGCCGTAAAGGCCGACGGCGGCAATGAGCATGGCCGACACGCTCAAGGTGGTCGCCAATGTTGCCACCTGCCGTTCCTGACGAAGCGCATCGTCTACGCGGGCATCAATGGTCTGCACGTGAAAAAGCGGCAACGTCGGGTCCAGTGCCCGCAGTTCCTGCTCGACCACACCCAACGCCGAACGTGCGTTTCCACGCGCCCTGATGTGCAACGTCATCGGGCTGCCGTCCCGGAACGGCAAGTACACGGTCGGTAGCGGCGCTTCTCGCACGCTCAGTTACTTCGCGTTCTCCACCACGCCGGCGACTTCGATGTTGGTGGGACCCTGGCGTCCCGAGCCGATCCGCTTGCCGATGGGGTCGTCGTTGCCGAACAACAGCCGGGCGGCGGCCTCATTGAGGATGGCTACCTCGACACCCGCTGCGCGATCGACGTCGCTGAAATCCCTGCCGCGCACGAGCGAGATGCCGGACGCTTCGAAAATCCCGGGCTGACGACGTTCCGATAGACGGTGAGATCCCTGGGCGCCGGCTCGTTTGCGCGATCGGCGTGCATCTGAGTGCTCATGAAACGCGTACCCGCCGGAAGCACGCCGCTCAAGGTGCCGTGACGCGCCAGCCTTACTGCCTGGATAGCCTCCTGGGCTCGCAGGCGCTGGAGCAGCTCCGCGAAGAAGACCGACGTCCGCGGACCCGTGTAGCCACTTTTGGCCGGATCAGTCGAAGCCAGCAGAAAGTGATCGCGGTCGAAACCCATATCCCCATCCCGAAGGTTCCGCAGCGTTCGCGCGAATAGTCCCGCACCCGTGACCAATAAGATCGTCAACGCGACTTGGATGATGGTCAGCGCCTCGCGCGAGTCAAGCCAGCGCCGGGTTGTATGCGCGCCTCCGCGGCTCCTCAACGTGGCCGCTTGATGACGACCGAGCTGGACGACCTGTGCGAGACCACACACAAGCCCGCATCCGAACGCGACCAGGAACGTGGACGCGAAGATTCGGCGATCTGGTGAAAACTGCCACGCCTCGGCTGTCGCTGGAGGAAACGACAGCATAACCTCCCGAGGTACACGCAGACGACCCAGCCACACGCGCCACCTATCAGCCCGATGACCACGCTCTCGGTCATGAGCTGACGAACGAGACGATGTCGCGTGGCGCCGATGGCGGTACGGACAGCAATCTCTCGCGCCCTCGCCGTTCCCCGCGACATGAGCAGCGTCGCGATGTTCGCGCAGGCGATCGACAGCAGGAGCAGCACCGCCGCGGTCAGCAGTTCGAGGGGCTGGCGGTACTGCGCGCGTAGCAGTGAATGCCCCTCACGGGCCGGCATCAGGTGCAGCGCCGGCGCCTGAGCGCCTTGAGGCGATGACGATGCGCCCTCACTGCTCCAGTTCGTATAGACGGTCGTCGCCATGACCTCGGCTTGTCGCACGTCGACGTAAGGTTCGAGACGAACGATCATCTCCAGATAGTTTTGGGTGCGTCCCAAGGCGCTGATGCCACCGCCGCTCACCGGTTGCACCATCATCAGCGGCGCCCAAACGTCCGGCCCAAAGCCTGGTCTGGTTCCGAAGAAGCCCTGTCTTGCCACACCCACCACAGTAAAAGGAAGGCCATTGACGGATACCGCGCGCCCGACCACATTCGGGACTCCAGCAAAGCGGCGCTGCCAGAACGCGTAGCTCAAGACGAGCACGGGACGCGGCCCGGGCGTCTGATCGTCTTTGAACTCAGGATCCGCCCAGCCGCCGCGCCAACGCCGAGGACGTCGAAGTAGTTCCCCGATACGAGTTCGCACCGAACGCGATCCGTGACGGCACCGTCGGAGAGGTTGAGAACCGGATCAGCCAGCACCTGGAATCGGTCAGCAGAAAAGTACGTGGGTGAACTTGGAAGTTACGAGTGCCGGTCACGCCGCGGGCGGGGCCTGCTCGGCAGTGAGATGGATCTGTGGCCTGTGAAGGATCGCGCGCAAGGCCGGCGGAACTATGATGGCGTGTGGCTGAGCCTCCGCCCGCGATCGACCACGGGGACATCTTCCGCCGCGGCGCCGGCGTCACGATCCTGTTCGTGCTCCTCACCCTGATCATGACGTGGCCCCAGGCCCTCGTCCTCAACACGCACGCCTTCGATCATCAGGACGTGTTCTTCAACCTGTGGCGCCTGCGCTGGATCGCGCACGCGCTCTCCACATCGCCCGGCGAGCTGTTCAACGCCAATATCTTCGAGCCGGATCCCGGCGTGCTCGCGTACTCGGACGCGATGCTGGTCGAAGGTGTCCTGGCGGCCCCCTTGCTGTGGGCCGGCATGCCTCCGGTGCTGGTCCACAACCTCATGCTGCTCGGAGCGATCGTCGCGTCGGGCGTCGGCAACTTCGTGCTTGCCCGCCACCTCACCGGCAGCACGGGGGGCGCGCTTGCCGCCGGCCTGGTCTTCGCGTTCGCGCCGTACCGGTTCGAGCACTACATGCACATGGAGCTGCAGTGGACGGTGTGGAGCCCGTGGGCGTTTTGGGCCCTGCAGCGGACCATCGAAACGGCATCGATCAGATTCGGTCTGCTCACGGGGCTGTTCCTCGCGCTGCAGATGACGTCGAGCGTGTACTACGGGGTGTTCCTCTTCTTCCTGATCCCGATCGTCGCACTGCTCCAGTTGCTGACACTGCGCGGTCGCCGGCTGGTGCGAACCGGGCGCGCACTCGTCCTGGGGGCGGCGCTGGCGGCATCGGTGTCGTGGGTGTATTCGATTCCCTACACGGCGGCATCGGAACGCGTCGGCACGCGGCCGGCGGATCAGGTCAAAGAGAACAGTGCGCGGCCAGGAGACTATCGCGTCGCAACGCCCACGAATGTTCTGTACGGCTCGATGTCACGTAGGCGGTAACGAGCGGCACCTGTTTCCGGGCATCCTGCCGCCGCTCCTGGCGCTCGTCGGCTTGCTGCTTGTGCCGCCCACGATTCCCGCGATCGCCTATCTGATCGGACTCGTCCTTGCGTTCGAACTCTCTCTCGGCGCGCACGGGCTGCTGTATCCCTTGCTGTATGAGTACGTCGGTGTGTTCCGCGGTCTGCGCGCGCCGGCCAGAGCGTCGGCGTTCTTCCTCTTGTTCCTCGGTGTGCTCGCGGCCTACGGAACGGCCGCACTCACCGCCGCGATGACCACCCGGAAGCGGCGTGCGGCTTCAGCACTGATCTGCACCATTCTCCTTCTCGAGTATCGAGTTGGCTCGCTGCCTCTCGTGGCCTATCACAACGAGCCCCCGCCTCTGTACAGGCTGCTCGCGACCCTTCCTCCCGGCGTCGTCGCGGAGTTCCCGATGGCCAGGCTCGACTGGGCGCCGCATCTCGATCCCCGGTTCACGTACATGTCGACGTTCCACTGGATGCCGCTTCTGAACGGGTACAGTGGGTTCTATCCACGGTCCTATCTCAACCGCCTCGTACGCGTGGCGCGGTTTCCGGACGAAGCCTCCGTCGCCTCATTGCGACGCGAGAACGTCAGGTACGTCATCGTGCACGACGACAACAAGTTTCCGGACTGGGAACGCATCCGGGTCGTTGAACGCCTGCTGTCCCTCGGTCTGAAACGGCTGGGAGACTTCAAGGATGGGTGGGGCGTCGGGACCGTGATGGAGTTGAAGTGACGTGTTCACGGCGTTGATCGCCCGACGGTGGTTCGCGTGTATCGTGAAGCGGTGGTCCAGCCCGATTCCACAACTCGAGATCGTCTGGCACCCTCAGCCGATGGCTGCTCGCCTCACCGCCTGCGCCCTCGCCTGGACCGTGATGCTCGTCCTCACTGGCGGGTTCAGGGTCCACCTTGGATCTCTGGGAATCTCTTCACGCAAGCCAATCACGACGCGGCCCTCGGCGGCCGCCAGGGACGATTGCTGTTCGCGTTCCTGGGCACACGGCGGACCCAGCCGGTGTCGAAAGCCCAGGTGATCGAGGCCATCTGGGGATCGGGAACGCCTCCGTCAGTGGAGACGGCGATCAACGCGGTCGTCAGCAAGCTTCGGGCGTCACTGCGAAGACTCGGCGTGCCGCGGCCGCATGGCGTCGCAAGCGACGTCAGCACATATCAGTTCGTCGTGCCGTCGGCCTGGATCGACATTGAAGACGCACGCACGGCAATCGATCGTGCCGAGGCGCGTTGCGGGGCAGCGAGCTGTCCAACGCGTGGGCGTCCGCAAATGTCGCCGCGGCGATCACGCGTCAGCTGCAGCGGGTGTGGCGCCGAGCGCTGCTCGTGCTGTCCGCCGTCAGCGTTCGCAACGGCGAGCACGAGCTCGGCATCCAACATGCCGCCGACGCACTCTCCGCGGAGCCGTTCGATGAAATGGCGTGTCAGGCGCTGATGCGGGCGCACGCCGTCGCCGGCAATCGCGCGGAGGCGCTGCGGGTGTATGCCAACTGCCGGAAACTGTTTCGAGACGAGCTCGGTGGCTGAGCCGTCAGAACAGACCGCGGCGGTCTTCCTGAGCGTTCTCCGCCCAATGAGTCGCCGCGGCAGGATGCGACGGGCGTCCGTGAGGAAGGGCCGAGCGCGAGGAGCGTAGTCAGGATCAGCGTGAGACGTGAGGGTGCGAGTGCCGTCGGAAACATTCAGGCCTCCGGGATGATTGCGCTTGCATATTGGCGCAAGTAGGTCTGATCCAGAGTCTGTTGACCTCCTTTTCTGTGAGGGTCTCTTCGGCCAATCGTGCCGCAATGGCGCTACCGTGATGCCGCCATTCTCTGTGCGGTCCTTCGTAGCCCTGGCTCCATGTTCGGCTCGAATAGCGACTGGATCTCGTCGACGTAGGCGGCGGCATTCTCACCGGGCAATTCAATCCGTTGTGTGAGTCTTGCCGTGCGCTCCGACAGCGGATCGAACCGCCAGTGGACAAGGAGCACCGCTCGTTCCAAGAAGGAGCCGGCAATCCGCGGGGCGCCGGCTGGCTTTTGAGACACGCACAAAAGGGGCCGGCCCCGCAGAGTCAGGCCGTCTGCGATTGGGGCTTTGCAGCCGGTGGTGGGGGCTCGTAGGCGGGCAAAACAGGGACCGGGCTGGGCGGTGGAATGCGCCTGGCCGATGCTGAGCGATCCTCTTGGAATCGTTGACCCAAGCTGCTGGGGCGTTCTTCTGAAATCCTCTATTCGCCTTGGCGGATGACAAACGTTGGTCGCGAATGAGACTTCGGACGGCCGTGAAGCAGACTACCATTGAAAGACGGGGATTTGAGAAACGGCCCAGGCTTTGCGAATGGATCAGCCATGAATCGCTCCTCAAAGGAAGGTCAGATGCGTCGTCTCGTTCAATCAATGATTATCACGCTCGCACTGGTCGGGATTAGCTCGTCAGTGGGCGTGGATGCGCAAGGGCAGGTTCACAAGGGGTCCATGTCGCTTCAACTTCAAGGTCGCGGTAATGGACACAGGGTCGCGGTCCCGACAAGCAGTCCCCTCGTTCGCCACGAAAGGTTCACTCCGTCCCTGAACCCGCCACGCTTTTGGCGCTTGCGCTGGGATTAGGAGCGTGTCACTCAGGTCTCGGATAGCTCGCCGCGGCCCTCGGCTGAATTAGACAAGCGAAGTGAATCGTACCGGGTTTATCGGAGGGCCCATTCCGAGAGAGGATGGAGCCCATGGGACGACCCAGCAAGTATTCCCCGGAGGTGCGTGAGCGTGCCGTCCGGATGGTCTTCGAGCACGCCCCCGAGCATCCGTCGCAGTGGGCGGCGATTCGGTCGGTCGCCGAGAAGCTCGGGATGCACGGACGGAATCGCTGCGCCGCTGGGTGCGCCAGGCCGAGCGCGATGCCGGCCAGCGGCCCGGCCTGACGACCGACGAGCGCGCAGCGAGCTGAAGCAGCTCGAGCGCGAGAACGTCGAGCTGAAGCGCGCCAACGAGATCCTGCGGAAGGCGTCGGCGTTTTTCGCCCAGGCGGAGCTCGACCGCCGAGCGAAGTGATGGTCGCGCTTCATCGATCAGCATCGGGACGACGTACGGAGTCGAGCCGATCTGCGCGGTCCTGCCGATCGCTCCGTCGACGTACTTCCTGCGCAAGGCGCAGCAGCGGATCCGACGACGCGGTCGGCGCGGGCGCGGCGCGACGACGAGCTGCGCGCGCGCGATTCAGCGCGTCTGGGACGAGCAACGAGCAGGTCTACGGGCCCGCGGAAGGTGTGGAAGCAGCTGCGGCGCGAAGGCGTCCGCGTGGCGCGCTGCACGGTCGCGCGCCTGATGCGCGCGCTGGGGCTTGCGGGGCGCCGTGCGCGGGCGCGCCTGGACGATCACCACGCGAGCCGGACGCCGGCGGCCGCGCGGCCGGCCGATCTCGTCGATCGCCAGTTCACCGCCACGCGGCCGAATCAGCTCTGGGTCGCGGACTTCACCTACGTCGCCACCTGGCGCGGCTTCGTCTACGTGGCCTTCGTGATCGACGTCTTCGCGCGGCGGATCGTCGGCTGGCGGGTCTCGGCGTCGCTGCGCGACCGACTTCGTGCTCGATGCGCTCGAGCAGGCGATCTACGACCGCCGCGGCGCCGGCGTCGACGACCTCGTGCATCACAGCGATCGCGGCACGCAGTATCTGTCGATGCGCTACACCGACCGGCTGGCCGAGGCCGGCATCGAGCCGTCGGTCGGCAGCCGCGGCGATTCCTATGACAACGCGCTCGCCGAATCGGTCATCGGCCTCTTCAAGACGGAGGTGATTCAACGGAAGGGCCCGTGGCGGCATCTCGAGGCCGTCGAATTCGCCACGCTCGACGTGGGTCGACTGGTTCAACACGCGCCGGCTGCTCGAACCGATTGGCTACGTGCCGCCGGCCGAATATGAAGCGCGCTACTATGAGCAGCTGCGCGGGCCCACGACGATCGACGACGACGTCGCCGCGGGGATACTGCAGCCTGCACCGACCGATGATCGTTGCTCCTGGGGCATCCTATGAGGTCGAGCTTCCGTCGATCGACGCTGAATTCACCGTCGTGCCCGATTCACGCGGGGGCGCTCGGCGGCATCCTCGCCCGACATCGATGTCCCTCGCGCAGGCCGCCGAGCGCCTGCATGGCTTTCTTCGCATATCTGAGAACGCCGAACTCACACTAACCGCTCTCCGACAAACCCGGGGTGGTTCAGAAGAAAAGACCAAGCCAGGGAGAGCACCGTCGACACGCGCTCAGAAATATTAAGAGGGATCCCGGCTGTCACCGCAGACGGCGCGGATTGCCCCCATGGTCCAGGTGCGTTCCACGTCCGGGTCGCGCGCATTTCCAGGGTGGAGACCGTTCGGCGTACCTCGTTGCCGGCCGGAGCCCGGCCTGCGCGCGCCCCGTGGGTGCGGCGGGGCATCTCCTCGGCATTTGGTGGCTCCTCCTCGCATTCCGGCCACAGGTCTGTGGCGAGCGACGCCCCTCACCCGGGCCCTCGCCATCGAGTGTGTCAGTCGGATTCCACGGCGAGACCGCATTGACGAAGCGCGCGATAGGTTTCTCAATCGCGGGATCCTCCGTCTCCAGGATGTCTTCATAACCGACCGCCGTAGAGGGTCGATCGAGGAGCATCGGATCTCAGAAGCGTCCAACAGGGAGGGACGGGAATACAGGCGCACCGGGCGTGCGAAGCCTATTGCCTCGCCGCAGCCATAATCTTCAGATCGATGACCTTCCTTGCCGCGTCGATCGCCGGTTCCAGCGTCAGCCGTCGAGTCGGAGTGCCGTTCTCCCTCCGGAACTGCTGGATGTACGAGTCGTCGTAGATGTCCCCCGCCTTGAGCGTCCACTTCTTGCGAAGCGCGTCGGCGTCCTGGTCGCCCATGCCTGTAATGGTGAGCTCGCCGAGACGAAACTGCGGACCCTCCTCGACCCTCACGTCCAACACCAGCCGGCGTGTCGCGTCGTCGGGCTTGGGCGTCATCGTCGATCGCTGCTGCATGTAACCGAGATGGCGATAGGCGCCGCGGACCTGGCGCAGGCCCGTTTCGATCTTCGTCACGTCCGCCACGTCGCCAGGCTTCAGGCCAAGCGCGGCGTCCAGCTCTTTCGTGGTGATCGCCGAGACGCCGCGCCACTCCGCGCGATCCCACATGTATGGGGCGCCTTCGTCGACGCGAAGCGTGACGCTCACGCCGGCACAAGCGTCCGGTGCCGTCCCGAGCGTCGCGATCGGGTCGCGGAACTCGGCCCGCCAGTAGCCGCGCTGCTGGTACATCGTCCGAAGCGTGCCGTTGGCCAGCTCCGTCAGATACAGCCGCGAGTAGTCGCGGCGCGTGAGCTCCGCCGCCGCCTCGACGAGCTGGCTCTCGGGAATCACCGACGCGCCGGTCACGCGCAGGGCGCAGACACCCAAGCCGGTGCCTTTCACGCTGAACAGATACTGGTTCTTACCGGTCGTCTGGCTGTTGTGGAGCGCGAACTCGACCCGACCTCGGATTTGGCGTTCGTCGAGGAGGTGCTGCAGCACGCCGGTCATGTACGACGTCACTTCCGAGTTGATCGGCAGCGTGCCGTCGAACGTCGGCACGTCCTGCTTGACGGCGGCGAGCAGCTCCTCATCCCGCAGCCAGACGAAGTTATCGAAGACGACGGGCATCGACCACGGCGGCTCCTCGATGTCGAACGTGACGTCCAGGCGGTTGCCGGACGTGGTGTAGCGATATTTCAGGCTCGCAAAGAGCCCGGTGGACGACATCTGCTTCACGGTGTTGTCGAGATCAGACGGCCTGACCGGCTGGCCCGCTTTGAGGGCGCTCAGTCTCGTGACCTCGGCCGGGGTATACCGGCTCACCCCGGTGACCGACACGGCGCCGAGTTGAAACTCGGCTGGCGCCGGCGGCAGTTGACGCTCAGGCGCCCAGGCCAGCGAAAGCAGGAGCAATGGCAACATCATCATTGGGCCCCACAGGAGTAGACGGATCGAGTGAGGACGGAGGTCCGTCTCTTTCTTTGGTTTCCTGATGGGCTTTCGATGGGCGTGCCAGGTGGTCTGGCACCTCGTGACGGACGATCAGTTCAGCGGCCACTGGGCGGCGACTGACGTGCCCTTCGAAGATACCGGTAGCCGAGAAAAGCGACCAGAACGATAACCACGAACGAAGGGAAAAAGAGCTGGCCCCCTGGGAAAATGAACGACGCCGGGAACAGCAGTAATCCGATCGACGCAAGAAAGGACGGAGCTGCGAGGCGAGAGCGGCGCCACGTGAGGGCGCCGGTGACGAGACAGGTGCAACTCCACATCAGAACGAAGAGCGCCGCGAGAGGGGAAGTATTGGAAGTACGTGGTAAGAGGCCCCAGAATGCAGCAATCCCCACAAGGCCCGCTACGAGAAGCACACCCGCAAGAAGGATTATTCCAAACGGCATCTTGAGCATCGCTCCCATCTAATCGAATCTTCGCCTCTCATCGCGTGTCGGCCAATCGCGAAAGCAGCCGTAGACACGCTCGCCAAGGCCCGCATCGACGGTTGCTTTCACCTGTCCTGCCGAAACGCAACTGCTCGCCGTAACGAACGAGACGCTGACGCCAGGGCCGGTCCGGGCTCGAAAAAACCGCGTACACGTCGGGTCGGAGACCCTCTGCCCCAGGGCGTGACGGACACGTCCCGCGGCATAAGCAGGGCGTTATACTCTGCAGTTCTATGACATTCGCCGTCGGCGACACGATTGGCCATTTCCGCGTGCTCCGACAGCTCGGCGCCGGCGGCATGGGGATCGTCTACCTCGCCGAGGACCTGCAGCTCGGCCGCCAAGTTGCCGTGAAGGTCATGACCGCCGCACACGATCCCGAGGCGACGCGGCGGTTCCTGCGCGAGGCGCGCGCGGCGAGCGCGCTCGACCATCCGAACATCGCGGCCATCCACGGGGTCGTCGAACACGAGGACGTTCCGCTGATCGTCATGGCGTACTGCCCGGGCGAGACGCTCGAGGCGCGTGTCGCGCGCGGGCCGATGCCGCTGTCGGACATCCCTGCGATCGCTTCGCAGATCGCTGCGGCGCTCGCCGCCGCGCACGCCGCCGGCATCGTCCATCGTGACCTCAAGCCGGCCAACGTCATGGTCGGGCCCGAGGGCCACGTGCGCGTTCTCGATTTCGGCCTGGCGACGGTGTTCGGCGACAGCCAGCAGACGGTGTCCCGGCTGACCGGCGCCGGCACGACGGTCGGCACCGTCGCCTACATGGCGCCGGAGCAGGTGCGCGGCGAGGCCGTGGACGAACGGGCAGACATCTGGGCTTTTGGCGTGACGTTGCACCAGATGCTGACCGGGCGTGCGCCGTTCGACGTGTGCGAACGTCTTTGCGACTATGCAGGCGGTGCTCGAACGCTCGCCGGAGCCCGTGGGCGTCATCCGGCCGGACGCGCCGAAGCTGCTCGCGGACATCGTTGATCTGGCGCTGGAAAAGGACCGCAGCCTGCGCACCCTGACGGCGGGCGACATCTATGACCGGCTTTCCGCGTGGCAACGCGCGCAATTTGGTGCGGTCCAGATCGCCGCGCCTTCCGGCGGGTGGCGGCGTTGGCGGGCCGGCGTCATCGCGGCAGGGGTGCTGGTGATCGTCGCTGCCATCGCCGCGGGACTCACGTGGTATCGACGGCAGGAGAAAGCCCGGTGGGCGCGTGAGGTCGCCATTCCGCGGATCGTGGCGTTCGCCGATCGCGGCGAGTTCATTGCCGGATTCGACCTCGCACGCGAGGTTGCGCCGGTGCTGTCGGGCACGAACGAGCTTGCCGCCGCGACGCGGCGCGTCTCGCGCACCATCGATATCGACTCGACCCCCGATGGCGCGGACGTGCGCTACCGCGGTTACGGCAGCAGCGGCGCGTGGCGCCTCCTCGGCTCGACGCCGGTGCGCGGCGCCGCGATCCCGCAGGGACTCCTCGAATGGGAGATCGCGAAGCCCGGCTTTGCCAGCTTGCACGACGTCGGGCTATTACCGCCGTACCTGACGATCGCGAGCCGCGCGCCGCGCGTCCCGCATGCGTACGTCATGGATCCGCCGGATCGCGTTCCGCCCGGAATGGTGCGCGCATCGCCGCGCGGGCTACAGCTGCTCGCGACGGCTGGCCTCGAGCACGTGCCGGCATTCGAACTCGGCGACTACTGGATCGATCGATTCGAGGTCACCAACCGCGAGTATAAGACGTTCGTCGACGCCGGCGGGTACCGCGATCGCCGTTTCTGGAAGGTGCCCTTCGTCCGCGACGGCCGCGAGCTGAGCTGGGACGAGGCCATGGCGCTGCTGCGTGATCGCTCGGGAAGACCCGGCCCCGCGACGTGGGAGCTTGGCACGTACGCAAACGGAAGGGACGAGGAACCCGTGGGCGGCGTGAACTGGTACGAGGCCGCGGCGTACGCGAACTTCGTCGGCAAGATGCTCCCGACGATCTTCCACTGGAGCGTCGCAGCCGATCGGCGGTCGACGAGCACCGCCCTCCTGCGGCTCGGGCGGTTCAACGCCAATAGTCCGCTGCCGGTGGGCCAGTCGGGGGCACGGAGTCGCTTCGGCACGTTCGACCTCGCGGGCAACGTCAAGGAGTGGTGCTGGAACGAGGCGGGTAACGGCCGACGGTACACGCTCGGCGGCGGATGGAACGATCCGTCGTACTTTTTCAACGATCCGGATGCGCGATCGCCCTGGGATCGCGAGCCGTCATTCGGCTTCCGCACGATGAAAACGGCATCCGCCGGCGCGCTCCGCGGCGAGCTGATGCGCGAGGTCGAGTTCTTCTTCCGCGACTTCAGCCGCGAGCGGCCCGTCAGCGACGACGTGTTCCGCGCGTACGCGAACCAGTACTCCTACGATCGCAGCGAACTCGCGTCGCAGCGCGTCGGCGCAGAGGAGACGGCGCGGGACTGGCGCATCGAGACGGTGACGTTCAACGCAGCCTACGGCGGCGAGCGCATGTCGGCGCACCTGGTTCTTCCGAAGCGCGCTGACCCCCCGTATCAGACGCTCATCATCTATCCGGGCATCAGCGCCATTCACCAAGCGTCGAGCCGCGACGGCCTCGCGCGTATCCTCGAGGTGTTCGATTACGTTGTCAGCAGCGGCCGCGCGATGGTGCTCCCGATCCTGAAGAGCACGCACGAACGCCGCGACGAGCTCACGTCGGACTTCCCGACGGCGAACGCCTTCTTCCGCGACCACGTCGTGATGTGGTCGAAGGATATCCAGCGCACCGTCGACTACCTCGAGACCCGGCCGGATATCGACCGCAACCGGATCGGCTATTTCGGCATCAGCTGGGGCGCCGCGATGGGCACGATCATGGTGGCCACGGAACCGCGGTTCAAGCTGTCGATCTTCAACGTCGGCGGGTTCTACTTCCAGCACGCCAGGCCCGAAGCTGAGGCGATCAATTTCGCGCCCCGCGTGCACGTGCCCAGCCTGATGCTGAACGGCCGCTACGACTTCTTCTTTCCCGTCGACACGTCGCAGCGATTCATGTTCCAGCTGCTCGGCGTACCCGACCACGACAAGAAGTGGCTCGTCTACGAGACGAGCCACACGCTCCCACGCGCCGAAGCGATGAGAGAGACGCTCGCGTGGCTGGACAAGTATTTCGGGCCGTTACCGCTGCGGTGACCCACGCGCGTCTGGCCGTTCGGCATTACCACGAGCATCGTCAAGCCTGCCCGCGTTGGCCTACTGCCACCGCCGCCGGTAATGCGCGTCCGTGGCTCGTCGCTTCGCGCGCACGTCAGCCACGAACGTCTTCAGCAGGAGCGCCGGATCGCGCGTGTGTTTCAAATTAATCGACAGCGTGCGGAGCTCGGCGTGTGCATCGGTGAAGCTCTCGCCGAGGACCGCTTGCCCGGCTGACGTGATGTTTTCGAGCACCGTTCGCGGTTCGCCTCCTGCAGCCATCGCGTCTGCGATGATCGTCTCGACGAGTGGCCACGTTCGCTGATTGAGCGCGCGCCGCTCGAACAGTTGTTGAATGTCCTTTTCATCGCCGACTGCCGTGTCGTCTTCGAAGACGACCGCCACGACGCGTGCGCCAAACGACACTGGCTCGCCGGGAAGATTTGGGCCCGTGCGCACGGTCCGCCGCGCCCCGGCAATGATCGGACCGCCGAGACCATCCTCGCGGACCGGATACGCATAGGTATCCGATCCGAACCCGCCGTAAGACGTTTGTCCGTCGGCCGACGTCGCCATGCTCTGCACGACGAAGCCATGAACCGCCTTGGGTCCCGGATTCAAGAGAGTCACGTTCAGTTGGCGTCCAGGGTCTTCCGGCCTGAGCGGCTCCGCCAGTTCCGTACGTTCGACGAGGAGCTGCAGTGGCGACGGGGGCAACGCTCGCGGCGGTTCAGCCTGCGGGAATACCAGGGCGGGGAAGAGGAGGAGGAGGAGGCTCAGGCGAGTGCCAGGCCGCGGCGGGATCGACACGGCGAGATTCTACCGCCGCCGTCAAGGCACCGTCGCGCCCAAGGGGTGCCAACCATGCCGCGAACCGGGCCAGCGAGCGCAGACACTGTTGACAGTCGGATTCTACATAGGTAGAGTTTTACCCGATGAGAACGGTGACCACCACGCGGTCACCGTCCGGTCTTCAGGTGCCACAGGAAGGAGGCGTCTCGATGAAGCGACCGATGCTCGCCGCAGCGCTCATGTGCCTCACCGCCGCCGACGCGGGCGCACAAGTCACGTCGCCGATCGCGGAAATCAAGCAGTACTACTACGACGCCGTGAAGCGAAACCTCAGCGCCATGGCCGAAAAGATGCCCGAGGAGCATTTTGCTTTCAAGCCCGTACCGGAGATACGTTCGTTCGGCGAGTCGGTGGCCCACGTAGCGGATGCGCAGGCGCGCAACTGCAGTCTCGCCTCCGGCGCCGGCTCGAAGACGGTCGGCGCCGACAAGAAACAGACCAAGGCGGAGCTGCTTGCCGCGCTCAAGGAATCGTTCGCGATCTGCGACGCCGCGTTCGCGGCGCTGACCGACGCTCGGGCTGACGAAATGGTCAAGACCGGACAGTCCGGCTTCCAGCTGTCCAGGCTGTCGCTGCTCGTGAGCATGATTTCGCATTCCAACGAGCAGCATGGCTACATGTCGGTCTATCTCAGGCTCAAAGGCATCGTGCCGCCATCGACGGAAGCCATGAACGCTGTTCGCTAGCTACTTGATCAGGAAGTACGCCCTGAGCGTGGACGCGTCTGCTGCCTCCATCGTCACCATGAAGCAGCTTCCAGGAACCTTCGGCGTTTTCCAGTTCTGGATGAACTGGCTGCCATCGTGTCGCAGCGACGTTCCTCCCGTATCGGCGAGGTGGTCGACCGGAACATCGAACGCCGCACCACCCGTGCAGTAGACGGGCTGCAGGGACAGAGACGTCACGGCCGCGAGCGACGTCTGTTCCGGGCCGCCGACACCGGCAAAAATCTCGAACTTCAACGGCACGGTCGAGCCGCCCTTGACGACGTTCCAAACGGGCGTGCCGAGGGGGCTGGAGCTCACCGGTGAATGGAAGCCCGAGACCTGCCAGGGATCCGCGGCCACGGCCTGCGTTACCACATCGGCAGCGTAGTAGTTCTGGTTACCGGCCTGCGCGAAGCTGACCGTGCACGTGCCGTAGCCGCTGGTCAGCGTGAATGTGGCATCGATGTTGGTGCACGATCCCGCCGCGCCGAAGGTGACAGGATTGCCCGATCCGCCGCCTTGAGCCGCTACCGTGAAGCCGGTGCCGTAGAGCGCATGCGCGGGCGCCGGCGTCGTGACCACGATAGTCTGGGGTGCCTTGTTGATGACGATCGAGCCCGTGCCCGTCGCGTTCTTGTAATTGGCATCGCTGCTGGTGAAGCTGGCGCCAACCGCGTAGCTGCCAGCGTTCACCGGCCCCTCGCTGCCGCCGTTGTAGGTGAATGAGAAGCTCCCCGCCACGCTGCTGCCGTTGACACCCGCGACCGTTGCCGTCGCCACATGCGCCTGCGTATCGTAGGTATAAGTGCCGCCAGTCACCGTCACCACCGGCGTCGCCTGGTCGATGGTGATCGAGCCCGTGCCCGTCGCGTTCGTGTAGTTGGCGTCGCTGCTGGTGAAGCTGGCGCCAACCGCGTAGCTGCCGGCGTTCACCGGCCCCTCGCTGCCGCCGTTGTAGGTGAAGACGAAGCTGCCCGCGACGCTGCTGCCGTTGACACCCGCGGCCGTTGCCGTCGCCACATGCGCCTGCGTATCGTAGGTATAAGTGCCGCCAGTCACCGTCACCACCGGCGTCGCCTGGTCGATGGTGATCGAGCCCGTGCCCGTCGCGTTCGTGTAGTTGGCGTCGCTGCTGGTGAAGCTGGCGCCAACCGCGTAGCTGCCGGCGTTCACCGGCCCCTCGCTGCCGCCGTTGTAGGTGAAGACGAAGCTGCCCGCGACGCTGCTGCCGTTGACACCCGCGGCCGTTGCCGTCGCCACATGCGCCTGCGTATCGTAGGTATAAGTGCCGCCAGTCACCGTCACCACCGGCGTCGCCTGGTCGATGGTGATCGAGCCCGTGCCCGTCGCGTTCGTGTAATTGGCGTCGCTGCTGGTGAAGCTGGCGCCAACCGCGTAGCTGCCGGCGTTCACCGGCCCCTCGCTGCCGCCGTTGTAGGTGAAGACGAAGCTGCCCGCGCACGCTGCTGCCGTTGACACCCGCGGCCGTTGCCGTCGCCACATGCGCCTGCGTGTCGTAGGTATAAGTGCCGCCAGTCACCGTCACCACCGGCGTCGCCTGGTCGATGGTGATCGAGCCCGTGCCCGTCGCGTTCGTGTAGTTGGCGTCGCTGCTGGTGAAGCTGGCGCCAACCGCGTAGCTGCCGGCGTTCACCGGCCCCTCGCTGCCGCCGTTGTAGGTGAACGACGAAGCTGCCCGGCACATTGGTGCCGTTGACACCCGCGGCCGTTGCCGTCGCGTTCACCGGCCCCTCGCTGCCGCCGTTGTAGGTGAAGACAAAGCTGCCCGCCACGCTGCTGCCGTTGACACCCGCCGCCGTTGCCGTCGCCACATGCGCCTGCGTGTCGTAGGCATAAGTGCCGCCCGTCACCGTCACCACCGGCGTCGCCTGGTCGATCGTGAACGAACGCGACACGTCCGGCGCGGCGTTGTATGCGGCGTTGCCGCTCTGTTGCGCGGTGATCGTGCAGCTGCCGGCGGCGGAGATGTGGACCGAGTCACCGCTGACAGTGCACTGTCCCGCAGCGGTGAAGGTAACGGCCAGTCCCGAAGTGGCCGTGGCGCTGATCGTGAAGTCACCGTCGCCGTAGGTCTTCGCGCCGAGCGCTGCGAACGTGATGGTCTGATCGGTCGTAGTCACGATCTTCTGGAACGCTCGCGGTCACAGACCTGTTGCCGATCCATCCTGACCACGCAGATCGCCGGAACCCGTGCAGGCGCCGGACCAGCCGGCAAACTGCGATCCCGAGGCGGCCGTCGCGGTCAGCGTCGCCTCGCCGCTCGACGTATAGGCGACAGAACATGTGCCGGCGCTGCTGGTGCAGCCACTGAAGGCCGCGCCGGAATTGCCGGCGCCGTTTCCGGACACCGAGCCCGAGCCATCACCGGCGAAGGTGATCGTCAGCGTTCCCGCGTCGGTGAAAGTCGTCTGCGCGTCAGACGCGATACCGCGCGCCACGGCATAGAAGCGCATCCCCATGTGATGGTAGATGTCGTCCTCGCGCGGGAAGAATTCCTGATTGACGATATTGCCGTGCTCGTCGGCGACGGCGGTGAACTCGAAATCGAAGTGGCTGTCGGCGTCTTCGCTGACCGTGAGCCTGACTGTCTCTCCCGGCTGCCAGCCCGATCCGGTGAAGGTCACGATCTCGCCCGGTGCGTAGTCCGCCTTGTCGGTCTTCAACGTCGCGAACCCATAGAATTCGGCATCGGCAGAGCCGCCGCCGCCGACGAGCAGGACGCCGTCGCGCGCTGTCGGCACGGCCACCGCGCCGAGGCGCTCGACCGTCGTCGGGCTGGCATCGACGGCGAACGTCGCGTTCCAGTCGACGAAGCGCTCGACTGAAGTCAGCGCGACGCCGTTCGACGTACCACCGGTAATCAGCACGGTGTTGTTGTGCGGCAGCAGCACCGCGAGATGAGCGCTGCGCGGCGTGCTCAGCAAGGCAATCGGGTAAAGGACTTCGAGACTCGCGTCGAAGATTTCGGCGGTTGCGACGTCCTGCGCTCCGTCGTTGCCGCCGGCGATGAGCACGTGACCGTCGAGGAGCGTTGTCGCCGACAGCTTCATACGTGCTCTGGACAGAGAAACGGGCAGCACCGAAGCCGACCCGCTTGCCGGATCGAGGATCTCGGCCGTCGCAAGCGCGGCACTGCCGTCCCATCCGCCGACGATCAGCACGCGGTTGTCCGCAAGACGGGCTGCGGCGTGCTCGGCCCGCGCCAGCGAGAGGCTGCCCGCTGCCGTCGAGGCACCCGTGGCCGGGTCGAAGAGCTCCGCGGAGCTCGACAGCCCCTGAGCCGTGCGGCCGCCAGCGAAGAGCAGGCGTCCATCGCGGAGCGCGGTCACCGTGTGGCCGGCGCGAGCGACGCTCATTTGCCCGGCGTGCTGCCACGTGGCCGAAGAGGGATCGTAGATCGCGATCGCTGCCGAGGGCTGGCCGTCAACGCCGGATCCGCCGCTGACGACAAGCTTGCCATCCGGCAACACCGCCGACGCCGCGTCGCGCGGTAGTTCAGCGAAGCCACCGGCTGCCGTCCACGTACCTGTCGGCACCTGTGGAACATCCGCCAGCAGACCATTCGTCGAGAGCGCGACAGCCGCTGCGGCTATACACAGCGCCACGATTCCTCTTGCCAGCCTACCCATTTGAGACACTCCTGCCGTTCACCATAAAAAGATCGATTGGTTGTGGTGCGCAGGACGCGGAGTGCAATGGCAGGTCCTGGCGCGACGTGCTGCCGCACGATTGCGGAACCACTCGTAACCGGCACGGCTCACAGGAGTTGGAACGCGACGAAGGCGGGAGAGCGGGTGGATTACTTGTCTGTCAAGTGTGGCGAGCGCCACACTTTGGTCGGCGGCGCGGCGGCATATAGTCGCAACGACTCAGGGTGCGATTATTCGCAGCTCGCAACCAGCGCGGCACAGGCCTCTGCGCCAGTGGACGCTTAACTGCGCGACAGCACGTAAATGCCCCAGTGGCCGTCGCGGCGGCTGTGGAACGCGACCCGGCGGCCATCCGGCGACCAGGAGAACTCCTCCGCCGTCGGATCGGTGAGCACGCGCTGCATCGAGCCATCGGCAAGGTCGAGAAGCCAGGCGCCGTGGCGGAAGACCTGGAAGATGATCTTCGTGCCATCCGGCGAGACCGCGGGCGTCCGTACCAGCTTCCCCTTGACGGGCGTCCGATAGCGAGTGGCCCGGCCGGTCTGCAGGTCCATCACCATCAGGGTGTCCTCGTGGCTGTAGGCGATGCGGCGGTCGTCGGGGAACCACGAGGCCGTCCACGTCTGGCCATATCGATAGTTGGTGACGCGGCGCGCACTGCCGCCGGCGGCGGGCTGCACCCACAGATTCCACACAGCGGGCTTGTCGGTGTCGGGGCGGATGTAGGCGAGCCACTCGGTATTCCGCGACCACGTCGGCAGCGCGGCGTAGCCCGCGCCGCTGACCCTGCGGACCTGCGAGCCATCGCGGTTCGCCACGTAGATACCACGCTCACCGTCGCGGTCCGAGTCGAATGCCACGAAACGGCCATCCGGCGATGGCTGCGCGTGATAGTTGTGCGAGCCGTCATCGACGATCGTCATGACGTCCATGTCTCGATCTGTCTGGCTGCCGGCGGTGGCGACTTCGATCGCGCTGCGGGCGTCGCGCGCGCGGCCGGTGTGGAAGAAGATCGCCGTGCCGTCCGATGCGAAGGCCGGAGAGAAGGCGTTCGCATGGGTCGCGCGGACGGCCTGGATGGCCTTGACCTGCTCAACGACGTGTTCAAAGGACCCGCCCGGCGCCGGGTTCGCAGCCGAATCGTTCGCTGCAGGTGTGGCGGCCGAGACCCCGCGCGACACGCGCGCGGAGCCGGATGGCTTTGTCGCGGCACGCCGGTCGGTGATTCCGTCCCCCACGGCGAAGCCCACGGTGAACGACGCGACGAGTGCCGCCGCTGCCGTCAGTGCCCACCGCCGCGTTGAGTGAACGGGCGAGCCCGCATCTGCGTCGGCGCCGAAGGACCTGAACATCGGCGGCGCGGCAGCGATCGGCTGTGGCGGCTCGCTGGAGGACGCTGCCGGTTTGCGGACCACCCGCGTCGGCCTCGGCGGAGCGACGCTGGGCGCGCGCGCCACTGGAGAAGACCCTGACGCAGGCGGTGTCACCGGCGTCGGCGCCACCGCGATCGGCGCCGCGATCGGACGCGATGGGCGCGCGCCGCGCTGCAGGAGGCCTCTCAGCACGTCGCGGCTCGCTCCCTTTTCGAACCGCTCCAGCGCGCGCGAGAACTCGCCCAGCGACGCGAAAGGGGGCGCTTCGACCGCCTCGAGCCCGCGCGCGATTGCATAGCGAAGCGGCGCCGGCACGTTGGGGGTTCCAGCCGGCAGCAGCGTCAGCAGCAGGTCGGCGACGCCCGCCACCGAGGGCATGCCGGCGTTACTGATGCAGGACGCCGAGCCGTCGGAGCCGAGCTGGATGTTCTCGGGAGTCGGATACCGCAGGGGTGTGCCAAAAGCTCCCGTGCCAGCGCAACCGCTTCGTGTGTCTCCAGCCGCACACCCCGCCCCAGCAGGTGAGACAGCGCAATCGTGAGCATCGTGTTCGTGTGAGTGCAAGACACGACGCACGCCGAGTCGGCGTACACAGGCCTGTAAATACAGTTCGGCTGTACTCCAGAGGGGAACGGCTGACCGAATCAACGACCAAGTCGTCCTAAGCACATCGGCAGCACGATCACGGCCGCGACATGGCCGGCGTCTCCCCCGAGACTTACGTCTCCGTGGGGCAGCTGCTGACGCGCATCAACGGGCGGCGGGCGGTGGGCGAGCTGGTCACAGGCAACTACTCCTCCCTGCTCGGCGTCCCGGCCTTGCGTGAACGCATGCTGCGACCATCGGACAGCGAGCGCCCGGCGCGAGCGCCGCCGGGGTCGTCCGGCCTGATCCTGAAGCAGTCGATGCGGCTGTGCGCGATTGGCCTGGGCACAGAGCGACATGATTCTCGAGTTCAAAGGGCAGACGGCCACGGTGAAGGTTGACATGGGGCGCGCCAAGTAAGCCGTCGCGGCCGTACACGCCATGAGATCTCGAGGGATGGAGCCCGGCAAATAGAGAAGTCGCCCGCCATGCCAGCAGCTTCAAGAGGCGTCACGTAGCCGACGGACTGAGAAGCCGCTGCAGCTCCCAGGCATTCTCCAGGGCGGCGCCGCTCGCCGTGTTGTCGAACACGCACCAGACGTCGGCGGTCGTCGGGACGGCGCGCAGGGCGGCGGCAAGCTTCCCGATGTAAGCGAGTTCGTACGCGGACCAGTACTTGCGCGGCGAACCGTGCAGCCGATAGTAGACGAGTCCCGACCAGCCGCCGGGCACGTCCGCTCCCGTCGCGGGCGGAGGATCGGCCGCCACACGGCCGACGTTGAAACCAAGGAGCAGCGCCTGAGCCCCCCTGGTGAACCACGTGTCGTGGCGGGGTTCGCACGCGATCGACCCCTCGTAGTTCGCGCGCAGGAGTTCGAAGAACCTGCCTGCCACGCGCCGGTCAAAAGGGAGCGACGGCGGGAGCTGTACCAGCAGCGGGCCGAGTTTGTCCCCCAACCCCGCTGTCTCGTTCAGGAATCGCTCGAGCGGCAGACGCGCGCGCCGAAGCTTCTGATCGTGAGTGATCGTGCGGGGAATCTTCACCGCGAATCGAAAGTCCGGCGGCGTCACGAGCGCCCATTTTGCGTAGGTCGAGGCTGCGTGCGGACGATGGAACGAAGAATTGACCTCAGCACATCCGAACACGCGTCCATAGCGCTGGAGGTGTGTGCCTTGTCCGGGACAGCGCTCCGCTGAGGCACGAGGAATGGACCAACCGGCGGTGCCGACATGAATGCGTCGGGGCATCTGCGCGCAAACTGCGGCGAGAACGAAGCTAGTGGCCGGTCTCTACTTTCCGGCCTTGCCGAGGGTTGTATTGATCACGCTGGCGACCTTGAGATGGTCCTGGAGCGTCGGCAGCGTCTTCGCCGCCCAGGCCTTGATATCCGGATCCTGGCCCTCTTTCGCTTCCTGTTGAAAGAGCGCGACCGCCTTCAGATGGGCCGTCACCATGTGGTCGATGTAGGCCTTGTCAAAGGCCGCACCCTTGAGTGATGCCAGCTTGTGCTGCATCGCCCGATGCTGGTCATCGAGTTTTGTCGCCAGTGTCACTTCCTTCTTCTCGGCCAGCTGCTCCAGCTCGTCGCCCGCCTTCGAATGGTCGTCTACCATCCGTTGCGCGAATTGCTTTACGTCAGCCGACGATGCATTTTGCGTCGCGAGACGGCCGTGTTCCACTTCGGCCATACCGTCCATCGCGGCGGCTCCGATGAACGGGGCGTCCGCGCTGGGAGGCTTCTCCCCCGGACGTGCTTTGTCCTGGCTCGCGATCAGCGTCCCCATGAGCGCACAGGCCAGGGCAACAGGGCCTAACAGGTGTTTCATACTCGGTCTCCAGCTCGATTCTTGCCGCCGGATTCCTTGCAAACCCGATGCTCGCGACTGTTCCGACCACGGACGAAGGCCGCAGCGGGGCCCTCGTCGCGTCATGTCTCGCCTGATTCGGAGCGGTCACCTGCGCGACGACTTCATTGTGCCCCTTCTGGATCAGTTACCGGCTGACGAGCAGTCCGCAGTGAAGGCGCACCCGACCATCGTTGCTCCCCTGAAGAAGTTGAAACGGCGACGTTCCTCCAAGGCAAAGCGACAAAACGTGACAGCGACATCACCAATCGCATCCCGATAACAATCCGCAGCGAGCAGGCCATTCAGAGGCTCAGATCGGGTATCTGCCGCTCTGGAACACTCGGCGGTCTGGAAGCCGCACCGCCGTCACCACACCGTGCACGCTTGTATCAGTGCCGATCGTGTTCGCCCTGATATTCGGGTGTGGCCATCCATCGCTGTCGAGAATCGCGTCGTCCCAATGGCCGTATACCACGAGCTTCTCGCCCTTGTAGTCCGACGGGAATCCAGCGCCGCCCTCGATGAGCGCGACGGGCCTTTGCGCGTCGATCGGCACGGCGGGGTCGAGCCCCGCGTGTGAACAGAAACAGTCCGCGGTCGAGCAGGACGCTTCGAGTGTCGTCAGGAATGATTGGTGTGCCGGCGGCATCGCGTCGAACAAGGCCTCATACGGCAGGGCAATGGGCTTGAGGTAGAGGTCGAGACCGACGTTGCGGCATGCCTCCCGCAATGTCGCGTGGGCGTCGGCCGAATAGCTGCGAACTGTGTCGAGTCCGCCCATGCCGAACAGCCACGAGTGTTTGGTGTAGTCGCTGTATGTGCGCAACAGCCAATCTTCATGATTCCCGCGAAGGCAGACGACGCGTGCTGCGCTCCTGCCGCGGAAGTCGAGAATCGCTTCGATGCAGGCGCGCGAGTCTGGACCGCGATCGATATAGTCCCCGAGGAACACGATCGTGTCGCCGCGACCGGCCTCGCCTTCGATACGGCCGAGGAGATCGATCAACGCCGCCAGGTTGCCGTGAATGTCGCCAATTGCCAGAGTCGCCATCAGAACCGCCGGGAGCAACGATACTTCGGCCGCGCGTCCCTCCGCCCGCACAATTCGTCATAGCGGACGCATTCCTTTCGTTCATTCACAAAGAACGCGAGCAGGGGATCCGCGTCCGTCGATTCTGCGCGGCACGTAAGATATGGGACGGAGGTACACCATGACGCTGGTTGTCGCGCCGCTCCTTCTGAGTCTCACGCTCGCGGCCGGACTGGAGCAGACGAAGCCCGACTTCTCCGGCACGTGGACAAAGATCCCCAGCGCGCCCGGTGAAGCGGTCGAGACCATGACCATCTCGCAGACCGCCGACACGCTCACAGTGGAGACCCGGTCCCCAGCTGGCGTGGTTCGCTGGGTCCAGAAACTCGACGGTTCCGAAAGCAAGAACGTCATCAAGCAGGCGAACCCTCCGATGGAGTACGTTCAGGTGTCGACCACCACGTGGGACGGGGATTCGTTGGTGACGCGCACGCCGGTACGGAACGGCGCTCCGCCGTTCGTGCTGACGAATGTGACGCGCCTGGAAGGGGCCACCCTCGTCATCCAGGTGACGCAGACGATCGAAGCGACCGGGGCCGTTCAGAATCCACAGACTTACAGGTATTCGAAGTAGCCCACCACTTGTTGATCGGGAAACTGAGAGAGGGAGGCGCCATTCACCGCGGCCGGCCGCGCCCGAGTGGAGCGGCAGCCGTGACCAGACGATCTCCAGGCCGAACGTCGCCGGACACCAGTTCGGTCCACGAGTCATCCGCGATCCCCGTTTCCACGGGGATCGGTACGAACCGGTTGTTCTCGTACTTCCAGACGTGACCCTTCCGCGTGCTCGGGCGCTTTCTCGAGTCGTTCTCCGGCCGGCTGAGAACCGGCGGCTCCTGATCCACGGCGGCAAACGAGGCGGCCGGCGGGGCGAATGTGAGGGAATTGTTCGGGATACGCACGGCCTGTTTCCGCTCGGAACCGGCCAGGGTCACGATTGCAGTACTGCCAGGCGGGATGTCCTGGCTCGCCGCGTCCACGTCGATCACCGCGATATACGTCACGACACCCATCGAGGCAGCTGTCTGCTGAGTGGATGTCGTCGGCGTCGCGCGGGTCGCGGATGAAGACGACGCGGCCTCACCGCCCGTCGGTGCCGCGGTGCCTGCGGCCGGTGTACCGGCGGCGGGCGTGGTCCCGCTGGTTGCAACAGGAGTCGGGCTCGACGTGCCTGCCGGCGCCGGGGTCGAAGCCGCGCCCGCGTTGGTGGCGGTCGCCGGCGCGACCTGCGGCGCAAGACGTACCTCTGCGACGGTGCCCGTGACGGCGCGTCCGCCGGTCGACTCGATGTCGAAGCTGACCTGCGATCCGCGCTGCACGCCGCCAACCTCTCCCTCCGGAACCTCGGCAAAGAGCCGCATGCGCCGCAGGTCGCCGATCGTGAAGAGGACCGGCGCCTGCACCGAGGCGGCAACCGTCTGGCCCACGTCCACGTGACGGCCGATGACGACGCCGTCGATGGGCGATCGAATGATGGTGCGATCCAGGCGCACGCGCGCCTCAGTGACCATGGCTCTCGCGGCGGCGATGCCGGCGTCGGCGCCTTTCACGTCGGCCGAAACCTGCAGCATGGCCGTACGCGCGAGATCGAGCTCGGCCCGCGCCAGCTGCTGGTCGCCGGCCAGCGCCTGCGCGTCCTCCAGCTTCCTGCGGGCGTCGTCCAGGGTCGCCAGACGACCGGCATGCTCGGCTCGCGCTCGAGCGAGTCCGGCTTCGGCTTCGGCAAGACGCGTCTCGAACAAGGCGGGATCGAGCCGCGCGATCACCTGGCCAGCCTTGACGGGCGAGGAGAAGTCGACCGGCAACGATGCGATCGTGCCGGACACCTGCGAGCTCACCTCCACCATCCGGGCGGGCTCGAGCGTTCCACTGACCATGACTCGGCGCGCAATCGGACCGCTCGTGACCTCCGCGGTCTGCACTTGAAGGTGGTTGTCATCGCGAGCGATCGCGACAATCGCCACGATCGCCCCGATGGCGACTGCTGCCACGATCCCCGCCGAAGCCCAGCGATTCGGCCTGTTCACAACTCTCAGGATACGACCGTCCTGCTCGATACCGATGAGGTGAGGGGGGCGAACTTTTCTCTGCCTCCACCGTATCCAGACTGACTATGAAAACTCTCGCCGCAATCACGATCTTCCTGCTGACGATGTCGCCGGTCCAGGCGCAAAAGACGGACCTGACGGGCAAGTGGACCGGAACGCTGACCCGCACGGCGCCCGACGGCCGAACCCAGTCAATCGACTTCCTGTTTGACCTGACCCAGAAAGGCAAAGTGCTCACCGGCACCGCCGGGCCCACTCCCGAACGACAGTGGCCGATCGAGAACGGCGCCGTCGACGGCACCAAGGTCACGTTCCAGGTCCAGCAGCCGGACGGCCCATTGAGAAAGTCCACGCTGACGCTCGTCAAGGAACGTCTGCAGGGCGACATGGTGCTCGAGTTCAAGGGGCAGACGGCCACGGTGAAGGTTGACATGGGGCGCGCTAAGTAACCGTCGCAGCCGTACACGTCATCAGATCTCAGACGTCAGCGGGAGCTGCACCCGCGCGCCCGCGTGCGCCAGCACCGAGTGAAAGCGCGCAACACCTGGAGTCCTTTCTTCCTGGCTTACGCTCGTTCCGGGTGACCCCTATGGAAACGGTTCCATATTGGGGTATTTCGTGTTAGCTTCTTGCCGCTCGATTATCGATTCAGGTCGTTGCCACCCCGGTCACCGCGGTTCAAATCTGGGCGTAAGTCCGAAGGAGCACCGTATGCGACGCACGTTGTGGGTCTCTCTCCTCGCGATCCTCCTCTCGCTCGACACCGCCGCACAGGAAACTCGCGGCCACATCTCCGGCACGGTTCGAGACAGCCAGGCCGTGATTCCCGGCGCGGCCGTGGAAATCCTGAACGTCGACACACTGGTCAGCCAGAACCTCGTCACCAACGGATCCGGCTACTTCGAGGCCCGGCTGCTGAATCCCGGCAACTACGAAGTGACCGTGAGGGTGCAGGGATTCAAGCCCGCGAAGCAGAGCAACCTCGTGCTTGCCGTCGGCCAGCACGTGACCCTGTCGATGACCATGGAGGTCGGCTCGCTCACCGAAGAGGTCACGGTATCCGCCGTGTCGCCGCTGCTCGACACGAGCACCGTCTCCTCAGGCCAGAACTTCGACCGGCGGTCGATCGAGTCGCTGCCGATCTTCTCGAACATGCCGATCATGCTGTCGCGCCTGACGGTGGGCGTCGCCCCGGCCGAGGTCGAGGTGCAGAACGTCTTCCAGGGCTACATGGAAGGCACGACGAATGCCGCAGGCGGCCAGGTCGGCACCGGCAGCGGCTTCGACAGCCGCAACACCGGCAACAACTACACGATTGACGGCGCCGCGAACAATGGCTTCGGCCGCCGCATCGCCAGTTCGCCGAACGCCGACCAGATCGAGGAGATGCGCATCGAGACGTCGGCCTTCGATGCGTCCCAGGGACACGGCACCGGGCTCACCATCTCGATGATGACGCGGGCCGGCACGAACGTGCTGCGCGGCTCGGGTAACTACACGCACTGGAACAACGAGATGAACGCGCCCAACCTGCAGCAGAAGGTCACGTTCAAACAGGATCCGCGGCAGGAAGATGCGTGGCGCTCGGGCCGCGAGCACATCGGCGCCTTCACGCTGGGTGGCCCGGTCGTCATCCCGAAAGTCCTCGACGGGCGCAACAAGGTGTTCTTTTTCGCCAATTACTCGATGTCGAACGACTCGGCGCCCGGACGCCTCGCCGGCACGTCCACCGTGCCCGCTAACGCGAAGCATCTCCAGGGTGATTTCTCCGATCTGCTGCTGCTGCCGTCTGGCGCCGGGGCCACCACGCCGGCGGGCCATCATCAGTACCAGATCTTCGACCCGCTCACGACGCGGCCGGATCCGCTTCGTCCTGGGCGCGTCATTCGCGACCCGTTCCCGGGGAACATCATCCCGAAAAGCCGGTTCATGAACTCCGACGGCTCCTACAAGAACCCGGCCTTCGGGCTCTACCAGCGGATGGTGCCGGCGCCGAACCAGAACTTCCTCTCGCCGACGCAGCAGCCGGTGAACAACTACTACCGGGCGGCCGAACCCGACCAGCCCCACAACATGCAGGGCAGCTTCCGCCTTGACTGGAATCACTCGGCGAGCTCCCGATTCTTCCTCCGGTTCAACGGCAACACGTTCGAGGAGTCGTCGCTGGTCGACTGGACCTACGACTCACCCGACCCGGAGTTCCGGGGGCTGCACGACGTCGCCCGTGCGCGATTCAGCTGGTCGGCCACCGGCACCTGGACCAAGGTGCTCAGCAGCACCACCGTGATCGACACGCAAATCTCGGGGAACCGGGCCCACCAGCGCGACACGCGCAAGAACCTGGTCAACTACACGCCGACGTCGGTGGGCCTGCCGGCGTACATGGACGAGTTCTGCCTGGCGCGCTTCGAGTGCATCCTGCCCCAGATAACCTTCGCGGCCCCTGCCGGAACCCAGAACTATCAGGGCATGGGAGGCGTCGTCGACGGCGGCATCTGGGTCACGACCTATCAGGCGCAGTCGAACCTGACGAGCACGCGCGGGTCGCACACCTGGCGGGGCGGCGCGGACGTGCAGTCGGCCCAGCGCACCAACCGCGACGGCGCGGGGAACATGGGGACGTTCACCTACGACAACACCTACACACGCGCGGCCGATACGACTAACGTGTTTCCGGCGCAGCAAGTCGGCCTGAGCCTGGCTGCGTTCATGCTGGGCATGCCGACCACGGTCTCGATCGGCGACAACCAGGGGTTCGACGTCCGCAACAACTACTTCGGGATGTACGCACAGGACTCGTGGCGTGTGAACGAGCGGCTGACGCTCAATATGGGGCTGCGCTTCGAATACGAGAACGGCATCAAGGAGCAGCAGGACCGGGCGATGCTGTGGTTCGATCCGAGTGCCGCGGTGACGATCGCGGCCGCGGCACAGGCTGCTTACGCGGCCAACCCTCTCCCCGAAGTGCCCGCCAGCCAGTTCAAGGTCCAGGGTGGGTCCGTCTACGCGGGCACGCCGGGCTACGACGATCGGACGTGGAAGCCCGAAGCGCTGTGGATGCCGCGCTTCTCGCTCGCCTACAGGCTGGGACAGCGGAGCGTCTTCAAGGGCGGGTATGGCGTCTACTACGACACGCTCAACGCCCGGGACTGGACGCCCAACCAGGACGGCTTCAATGTCACCACCAGCAACCCTCTTAGCAGCGACTTCGGTCTGAACTTCGCGCTGGGCGATCCCAGGAACGGTGTCCTGCCGCTGGCGGATCCCTTCCCGGTGCGCGCCACCGGCAGCCGATACGAGCTCGTGCCCGGGAACGAGCTCGGCGCCGACAACATGCTGGGCAGGGGCTTCACGGCTGAAAACGCCGACCGCGTGCACTCGCGCGTGCAGCGCTGGCGCGCGGGCTGGCAGCGCGAGCTCAACGCGACGACCGCGATCGAGCTCGCATACTCCGGTTCGTACGGCGATCGGCAGGGCATCTCCATCCGTCAGGATTACCTGCCGGAGCAGTACCTGGAGCAGCGCCAACGTCCGCGACACCTCCGCGAACGACTACCTCACGCAGAACGTGCCGAACCCGTTCTACATCGGGAACTTCAGCTCGCTCCAGACGTCCGACCCGCTTCTCTACCAGCGGCTGCTCGGGTCGACGACCTTCACGTCGACGACGATCCAGCGCAACCGGCTGCTGCGGTCCTTTCCGCACATGAACGGGCTGTTCTCCAACGACCAGCCGCTGGGCGTGATCAAGTCACACTCCTTCGACGTCGTCCTGACCAAGCGCTTTGCCGGCGGCCTCTCCGGCAACGCCGCCTTCTCGATGAACCGGGTGACCGAGAACCGGACGGTGGAGGAGTTCGACCGGGCGCCGACCTTGTGGCAGACGAACAACAACGGCCGACCATGGCGGATCACCGCGGTTGGGGTGTACGAGCTGCCGTTCGGCCCTGGAAAGCCGTTCCTGAACGAGCGCGGATGGCTCGCCGCCATCGCAGGTGGGTGGCAGGTCGGCGGCACGTTCGAGTACCAGCCGGGCATCCTGCTCAATTGGAACAACCTCTTCTTCAACGGCAACCTGGACGACATCAAGAAGGACAAGCCCGAAATCGCGCTGCAGCCCGACGGGACGTTCGATCCGACGAAGACCTGGTTCAACATCGACGCCGGGTTCGAGCGGGATACCGCCGATCAGCCGGCGGGCTTCCAGAAGCGGACGTTCCCGTTCCGCGTCGACGGCGTTCGCGGGTTCGACCTGTCGTACTTGAACGCGAGCTTTGCGCGCACGTTCCGGCTGGGCAGCAACCGGACGTTCCAGTTCCGCCTGGACGTCCAGAACCTGCTCAACCGCCAGCACTACGCCAATCCGGAAATGAACCCGACGAGCACGAACTTCGGGCAGGTCCGGGCGGTGAACAACAACGTCATGAGGTTCCTCACCTTCAACCTCACGTACCGGTTCTAGTGTGGTGACCGGATGCCGGGTTCGTCGGAACCCGGCATCCCTCGATCGGAGCGGCGTGGCGTGCGGGCCGACGGTGCCCTGTACTACGCGAAGAACGGCACGTTCGGCGTGGCGTACTTCCGCATGCCTTCTTCGTTGATCTCGACGCCAATCCCCGGCTTCTCCGAAACCCTGATGGACCCCTTCTCGACCTGCGGCCCGTCGTAGGTCACCATGTCCTTGTACATGGGGTTCGTGTCGAAGTAGGTCTGCCACTCCAGGATCATGAAGTTCGGGACCGAGGCACAGACGTGGCAGGACGCCATGGCGCCGAGGAACGACGCCACCATGTGCGGCGCAAACGGCACGTAGTAGAGGTTCGCGAGGTTGGCGATCCGCTGCCCTTCGCCAAGGCCGCCGGCCTTCTGGAGGTCGGGCATCACGATGTCCACACCGCCCATCTCCAGCAAGCGCCGGAAGCCGTGCGCCAGGAAGATGTTCTCGCCGGCGCAGATTGGCGTGCTGGTTTCCTGGGCAATGAGCTTGTAGGCGTCGACGTTCTCGGCGGGCACGGGCTCTTCCAGCCACATCAGGTTCAGCGGCTCCATCCGCTTGGCCACCTGCTGCCCGGTCGGATAGTCGTAACGGGCGTGCATGTCGGCGCAGATGTCGACGTTGGGGCCCACGGCCTGCCGGGCCGCCGTCATCTGATCCACCATGCGCTGGATTTCGGCCGGGCTGGCTGTCCAGTTGAACTGATCGTGCTTGTTGGGATCGTTCCCCTGATCCAGGTCGAACTTCACGGCGGTGTAGCCGTCCTTGGCGGCCTTGCTCGCAGCCTGGCCGAATTGTTCCGGCGTGGGCAGCTTGGTCTGATACAGCGCCGTATCCAGATACACACGAATGCGATCGCGGAACTTCCCTCCGAGCAGCTGGTACACCGGCACGTTCAGCGCCTTGCCGGCCAGGTCCCATAGGGCCGTTTCCACGGCCGACAGCACTGCGATGAACACTCCGGACTGCGCGCCGCCGAAGACGCCACCCTTGCGAATCTGCTCGAAGAGCCGATGCACGTTGAGCGGGTTCTGGTTACGCAGGCGCTGCCCGAAGCCCAGGACCATGTGGTAGGTGCCCTGGATGGCATCGACCGCTTCGCCGCAACCCCAGATCCCCTGGTTCGTGTGAATCTTTACGAACAGGCTGCCGCGTACGTAGCCGCACTTCACGTCGGTGATGCGCAGCGCGGAGGGACTCGACGCCTGCTTCGCGTTGTCGACGGCTTGTCCCAGCGCGGAAAGAGGGCGGGCAGCGGCAGCGCCCGCCATCGCGCAGCTGGCCAGGAATGCACGGCGCCCGGTGCTCGACTTCGTCATGGCTCCTCCCTACTTGATCTCGAAGATGTACGCCCGCGCGTCGCCGGCTGGCGTGGGGCCGGCGTGGACTGTTCCGGCCGGCACGAACGCCGTTTTCGGCGTCGTCGATCCATCGAAGATGAGCTCCACGGCGTCGCCGACGTGGCGATGCGCCGGAGCGGACGAACCGGGCATCACCAGCCAGGCCGCCGCTCGATTGTTCTCCCAGGCGGGCGCTCCGGCCACCTGGCGCAAGCCGTCGGCTGGCTCCGCGGTCGCGGGACGAGGAGCGGCGGCCTTCACCTCGATCAGCACCGCACGCATGGGCGGGTCGCTCGCGCCTTCCTCCACGTGAGTCACATTGGCGCGGTTCGTCTGAAACGCCCAGGCCTTGGTGTTGACGAGTCGTCCGGGCCCATTCCCCTGCGTGATGATGCGGTCGCCCTCGGCGTACGACACGCCCACCAGATCGTAGCGATGCGTGTGCAGCGGATACTGCTGCTTGAGCCAGGAGACATTCCACACGGCAACCTGGTCGTTTTCAAGAAGTGAGGTCGTCCCTGGCCGCGGGAATGGCGGCGGCAACTCCGCAGTCTGGCTGACGACGAGCGCCATCACCAAGAGCACATTGCGCCACTCCATCGCTCCTCCAGTGCATATCTACTTGAACAGCAACGGCGCCAGGTCGCGCAGGTAGCGCCGCCAGACGCGCCAGTGATGGGCGCCGTCGGTTTCGAGATAAGTGTGCTCGATGCCGGCCTGCTCGAGCGCCTGATGCAGGGTCTTCGCTCCCTTCAGCGCGCCGTCCTCCTTGCCGCAGGCGACCCATAACAGATCGATCAGCTTGTTTGACTTGGACGGATTGGCTGCGAGCGTGGCCAATGGCTCCGTATCCACGCCGCCAGCCATACCGGCGCTCATGATGCCGACCTGACTGAACGTGTCGAGGTGCCGAAGCCCGAAACGCCCAGCCTGCCCGCCTCCCATCGAAAAGCCGACGATCGCGCGGTGTCTGCGGTCGGCGCTCGTCCGGTATTTCTTGTCAATCATCGGGATGATGTCCTCGAGCAGGTCCCGCTCGTACAGCGCGGCGTCGCCGCCGAAGGTCCCCGCGCCTTTCGGCGCGATGCCGGTGCCGTCGCCGTTGACGTGCGCGCCTCCGTAGCCCAGCGGCATCACCACCAGGAACGGCTCGATCTTCCGTTGCGCGAGCAGGTTGTCGAGAATGTCGTTCGCCCGGCCGTATCGATGCCAGGAATGATGGTCGTTGGCGAATCCGTGCAGCAGGTAGAGCACGGGATAGCGCCGGTTGCGCGCCTCCTCGTATCCCGGCGGCACATAGACGGTCAGCTCACGGGTCGTGCCATTCGACCGCGACCTGTAGAGCAGCGTCCGGATCTCTCCGTGAGGCACGTCCTGCACGTCGTAGAACGCGGGCGCGTCCCCGGAGACGGTCAGCAGGCTGGTCGTCGTGCTGGTCACGTAGCCAATCTTCGTCTCGGGGTTGCTCGGATCGAGCAGCCGCACCCCGTCGACGGTGAAGTAGTAGACGTACATCTCCGGGTCCAGCGGACCGATCGTCACGCTCCAGACGCCGTCCGCACTCCTCCGCATCTCGACGTCGCTGCCGAAGTCGCCCGAGACCGTCACCGCCTTTGCCTCGGGCGCCCGCAGGCGGAACGTCACACGACGGTCCTGCGCCACCTCCGGGGAGGAAATGCCTGTCCCGCCGCGGCGAGCCCCCGGCTCCTGGGCATGCCCGGTTCCTGAAGCCGTCGTCAGCGACAGGGCGGCGACCGCGGCGGTCATGAATGATGCACGCAACATCAGTGTCATCGTCACTCCTCGAAATATTCGTTTGCGCGAGCCGGCGAAGGAGACTGCGGTACGTCTATCGAAACAGCAGCGGCGCGAATTCCTTGAAGCAGCGCCGCCACGTCAGCCACTCGTGCGCCGTGCCCGGCGACTCGTAGTAGATGTTCTTGATGCCCGCCTGGGTGAGCTGCTCGCTGAACGTCTTCGTTCCAGGTCCTTCCGCCGACCCGATTCCCAGGAACAGGACCTTTACTTTCTTGTTGAACGCGGCAGCGTCGGCGAACACGCCGCCGCCGGACGTCTTCGGGTCGAACCCGCCGCGGCCGCCGCTGCTCCCGCTGAAGCCACCGATGTAAGCGAACTTGTCGAGATGCTCCAGTGCGGTGCCGAACGTTTGCGCGCCGCCCATCGACAGACCCGCCATCGCACGGTTCTCCCGGCCTGGGGCTGCTCGGAACGACCGCTCCACCATCGGCATCAGATCGGTCAGCATCATCTCCGTGAAAACGGAGCTCGCCAACGAGCCGCGGCCGCCGCGCCCGGGACCTGCGGCTCGGCCCGCCGGCGGAGCGCCCGCCGGTTGCGGAGGCTGGGGAACGGCCTGCGTGATCGATCCGCGCGCGAAGTAGAGGGATGCGCTCTCGCCCGGCTTCACCGCGTTCAGGTTGTCCATGACGATGATCATGGGCCTGGCCTTTTTCTCCGCGATCAGGTTGTCCATGATGACGTCGACGTGCCCCTGCGCGTGCCAGCCTTGCTCGTTCTCTCCCCACCCGTGCAGCAGATACAGCACCGGATACTTCATCTTCGCGTTGGTGTCGTAGCCCGGCGGCGTGTAGACGTAGGCGCGACGCCAGGTCCCCGTCACCTTCGACAGGTACCACTGCTGTCGTACCGTCCCCCGCGGCACGTCCTTCAGGCCGTAGTAGTCGGCGTCGGCCGTGGGCTCGGGCACCTCGATGGCGCTGTTGTACCAACCCGAGCCGAAGAACGTCCGTGTCGCCGGATCCGCGATGACGGCGCCATCGATCGCCAGGCTGTAGTAATGGAACCCGACCACTTGCGGCGTGGTCGTGGCGTACCACAGCCCATCCGCTTCCTTGCTCATATCGAAGCCCTGACCCAGTCGCACGCGCACCTTCTGCGCGTCCGGTGCAGCCACGCGAAACAGGACTCGGTTGTCCGGATAGATGCAGGGATAGGGAGCGCCAGGGATGTTCAGGGGATTTGGTCTGCAATCGGCGGGAGGCTGTTCCGAGGCGCGGGGACCGGCCCACACGCCTGCGCACACCAGCATTGTCAGCAGGATACGGATCGGCACGGCTCTCCTCTCGTTTCCGGGGATCTCGGTTTCGCCCCTGTTTGCGCGGCGTGGTCCTCTCCACCCATCCGGCCGCGGACGATAGCACTGGAACCGCTTCCACACAACGGAAAAAATCGATAATCTACAGCCCTTCGCCAAACCATGGACTCTCGCCGCGTCATCGCACTGGAGGACGTATGGACATGAATCGCAGGGGCTTCACCAAATCTCTGACTGGTGTCGTCGGCGCGTTCGTCACCGGTTCGGCCGCGGCCGCTGCAGCGCCGCCAAAGTCCGCCCCTCTGGCGCGGGCGCAAGCGCGGCTCCCGCCGACGAAAGTCACGAAGATCCGCATTTTCTATCCGCCGAACTACAACCCGAACGGACCGCAGGCGTTCCCGCAAAGCAATATGGTCGTGTTCGTCGATACCGACGCCGGGATCACCGGCATCGGCCAGGGCGGATCTCCCGACACCGTCCGCAACGTCGCGCGAAGCGTGATCGGGAAGAACGCGTTCGACACCGAGATGATCTGGCAGGCGGCGTTCATGGACGGGTTCTACTCTCCGGGCAAGGAGCGGCTGCACGCGCTCGGCGCCATCGACCTGGCGCTCTGGGACATCAAGGGCAAGGCGCTGAACGCGCCGCTCTATCAGTTGTTCGGCGGCAAGGCGCGCGAGCACATCGAGCTGTACGCGACGTCAGGCATGCCCCAGGGGCTCGTGCCGCCGGAAGACGCCGCCGCCATGGGGTTGCAGGAGCGTGCGGCGGCGACGATGAAGGCCGGCTATCGCGTCTACCGCGTGGATGGCGGAATCCTGCCGAGCACCGGTCGCGCTGGAGGGGGTGCGGCCGGCGGCGCTGCGGCAGGCGGGCGAGGCGGCGGAGGACGCGGCGGTGGCAGGGGAGGTTCGACCTTCGATTCGAGATCGCGCATCCGCCAGATCATTCAGGCGGTCGAGCAGATCCGCGACGGCGTCGGACCTGACGGCAACTGGATGATCGACCTGCACCAGAAGTTCGACTTCCACGAGGCGGTGGAAGTCTGCCGGCTGATGGAGCCGTATCGCCCGTTTTGCGTCGAAGACCCGGTACGCGAGGAGCAGTTCCGCACGCAGATTCCGAAGCTGCGGCTGTTGACGACCGTGCCGCTGGCGCCCGGCGAGGAGTGGGGGACGAGGGCCGAGTTCAGTCCGCTGGTGGAGCAGCGCGACATCGACTTCGCGCGCGCGTCGCTGCCGAACGTCGGCGGCATCACCGAGATGCTCAAGATCATGGCCGTCTGCGACACGCACAAGGTCGGCATCGTGCCGCACTTCACCGGTCCAATCGCGACCGCCGGCCACATGCACACGATGATGGCGTTCCCCGGTCAGGTCCTCCTGGAATACAACCAGGGCGAGCGCCCGGTACCGTACATGCCCGAGTTCCTCGAGTGCAGGGACGGCAAGGTGTGGCCAAACGATCGCCCCGGGCTTGGCGTGACGGTCGACGAAAAGCAGCTGACGTTCATCGAGGCGATGACCGAAGGTGTCCCGGGTGTGACGCACCGGCGGCCGGACGGATCGCTGACGCACTGGTAGCGCTGTGGATCCCTGTTGAATCAACGCGACGTGCTGCGTCGCGACTCCCAGCCCTTCACGGTTTCTGCCGTGTCACTTTCAGCTCGAGGGGCTCTTCGGCGTAATTGTCGATGCGCACGCCTCCCTCGCCGTCTGGTTTGACGCGCGCCGCTGCCGCCATCGTCCCGGTGCCAGTTCCGGCATCGTCCACCTGTAGCTGTATCAGGGCCGTTTCGTAGCCGGTACGCGGCTTGGCATCCTTGCGCGCGCCTCCGACGAAGAACACCGGCTTGTCGGTGACGATCACAATCGTCCGGCCCTTGTCGGTCTTGCGTTCGCTGGCCAGGCGAATCGTGAACTGGCTGTCGCCGGCCGCTACCGTTCCGACCTCGGGGGCCCGGCGCAATGCCGTCACGAAAGATGCGTACCCGCCCTGCCGAAGCGCGTCGTCGAGCAGTTTGCGATCGAAATCTGGCGTGAAGCGGCTGATGCGGATCTGGATGGTGGCGGATATGGGGCCGGACGCCGTCTTGATCTGGACGGTGGCGCTGAAGTTCTCCGGGGCAGCGGCGCTCCCAGAGGTCTGCGCGACGCCGGTCGCCGCTGACAACACCGCGATGCCGATCACCAGCAGGGAGGAAACAGACACGGGAGCCTCCTTAATCTTTCGCAGAACACAGTCTGACCTGACGCGCCGACGCTGTCGATGTTTATTGGGGCCAGCGGTTGCCCCTCCTTCAGGTGATCGTGGCGGCGCACGGCCAGACTGGTTGCGGGCTCTGCCGTACCGGACGCCGCCGTCGTTCTATCGGTGCTCTTTCGCCAGCGGGTCCCGTGCGGAGATTCACGGCCGCATGCGGACTTTTCCCCGCGGCTGATCGTCACGCACCGCCCGCAGCTCCAATCAGCCTCGTCCTGCGGTGAACGAATCGACGGGTCTCCATGGCGCGGTCGTTGCGACTGGTCGGACAAAGCTCGATTCCCTGGCACCCCCGCGACGGAAGGACGTGATCGATGTGTCCGCACGGTTCCCCCCACCCGCGCTGGTATAGAGTCGCCCTCCTCGTCGCAGTCCTGCCGCTGATCGCGCCAACCAGGTCGGTCGCTCGAGACCTGTGGATTCCCGGCGGCCCCGAGGGGGCGTGGTGCGGGCGCTGGCCATCTCCGCCGCGGCGCCTGAATCCGTTTATGCCGGCACGACCGCCGGCGTGTTCAAGCGGTCACCGGCGTTTTCGGTGTGGCGGCCGATGAACGTCGGCCTGACCGACCTCGACGTTCGCGTTCTGGCGATTGCCGCCACCGACGCGTCCGTCCTTTTCGCGGCCACGCCGTCCGGCGTGTTCAAGACCGCTAACGGGGGCGCGTCGTGGGCGCAATCGTCGACCGGGCTCCCCATGGCTCAGGTCGTGACGCTCGCCGTGGATCCCACGTCCGGCGCCGTGGCCTACGCCGGCTACGCCGGCACACCAGCCGGCCTCTTCAAGACCACGGATGGCGGCGCGACGTGGCAGCCTGCAAACACTGGTCTTCCCGCCGGCCGGGTGCACTCGATCGTCATCAATCCGGTCAGCGCGGCAACGTTGTACGCATCGGTAGGCGATCGCATATTCAAGTCGGTCGACGGAGGTCTGAGTTGGGCGTAGCAGATCGCCGGATTCGGTGCCACCGCGATCCTCCTGGCGATCGACCCGCACGCCCCGACCACGGTATACGCCGCCGCGATTCGGTCGATTACGAGCTCGCTATCAGAGGGCGCGCCCGTCATCCACCGCACCACCGACGGCGGCGCGAACTGGACCGGCGGCACCATGGTGCCGGGTCTCGGGTATGCGCTCGTCGCTGACCTGTCCGCCCCCGGGACGCTCTACCTGGGAAGCGAGCCGGGACTCCGCCGGAGCATCGACGGGGGCGTCACCTGGAGCGAGCCGTCGCTGTCGTACCCGGTGCTGGCGCTGGCGGCGACGCGGTTGACCGGCTCGACGGTGTGGGCCGGCACCACGGACGGCGGTACTTTCACCAGCGATGACGCCGGCGTGCACTGGACCGCCGTCAACCAGGGGCTGGTCGCCACCGTCATCCGCGCGCTCGCGGTGGACCCGAAGCGCCCGCACGTGGTCTACGCGGCGATGTCGACGGGCGTGTTCAGAAGCGCCGACGGAGGCGTCACCTGGTCGGCGGCCGCTGCCCTGACCAACGTCAGCGCACTGGCCGTGGACGGGTCGCAACCGGCAACCGTCTATGCCGGCACCTTCAATTTCCGAGCCTTCAACAAGCCTGGAAACTTTGGCGCCATCCACCGCAGCGACGACGCGGGAGCGACGTGGCAGTTGATCTCGCCACGCTCGCGTTCGGTGGCATCACCTCCATCGCGGTCGACCCGGCCGATTCAGCGACGATCTACGCAGCCTCCGACTCCGGCGTTTCCAGGACGATCGACGGGGGCGTCTCATGGCAGACGTCGTACCTCTTCGTGCGCGTCGTCGCCGTCGATCCGCTGTCTTCGAATGTCGTCTATGCCGGCGGCGGCTTCGATGCCGACGCACCGCAGTTGTACAAGAGCAGCGACGCCGGCGTGTCCTGGACGCTGCTGCCGGTCTCGATGGGGCAGGGAGGTATCTCGTCGATCGCGATCGATCCGTTCGTGCCCTCGACCCTCTACGTCGGCGGCCCGAATGGCGTTGGCAAGAGCTTCAACGGAGGCCTCTCATGGCAGGCGGCCGTTGCCGGCCTGACGACGCTCGCCGTCACGACGATCGCGACGGAACCGCTCCAGGCCGACACGCTCTACGCGGGCACCAATGGCGGCGGCGTGTTCAAGAGCACGAACGGCGGTGCGAGCTGGTCCGCATACAGCGACGGGCTCGGCGTTCGCCAGGTGAGCGCACTCGCGGTTCCGGCGACGCCGCAGTGCCGCGGCTCTACGCCGCGACCGATGGCGGTGGTGTCTTCAAGCGGTACCCTCCGGCGCCGTCGTTCGACGATGACGCGAGGGCGGATCTCGCCGTCTTCCGCAGCAGCACCGGTCAATGGTTCATCAGCCGCTCCTCGGATGCCGCGCTCGTCACCACGACGTTCGGCGCCGCCGGCGCGGGAGATGTTCCGGTCCCTGGCGACTACGACTGCGACGGCCGTGGCGACCTGGCGTTCTACCGGACGTCGACGGCCGAGTGGTCCATCCTGCTGTCGGGCAGCGGGACCCTCGACGTGCGCACGTTCGGCGATCCAGGTCTCGGCGACATCCCGGTTCCCGGCCGCTACTCGACGTTCGGCTGCGGCACCAACCTCGGGCTCTATCGCCGCACGACCGGTCAATGGCTCGTGGCGGGCGGCGTCTACCAGTTCGGCTCGCCAGAGTCCGGCGACGTTCCGGTGCCGGCCGACTACGACGGCGACGGCGTGTTCGACCTGGCCGTCTACCGGCCCCCGACCGGCGAGTGGTTCATATTCGGCACGCGTGAGGGACTCCGCCACCTGCAGTTCGGGTCGCCCGACCTGGAGGACGTGCCGGTGCCCAGGGACTACGATGGCGACGGCCGCGCGGACGTCGCGGTCTACCGCAAGTCGAGCGGAGACTGGTTCATCTTCGGGTCGAGCATGGGCTTCCGCGGGCCGCTGCGCTTCGGTGCGCCCGAACTTGGCGACGTGCCGGTGCCGGCAGACTACGACGGCGACGGCACGGCTGATCTCGCGGTCTATCGCGGCAGCACCGGCGAGTGGTTCGGCTTTGGATCCGCGTCCGGATCATTCGGACCGGTTGCCTTTGGCAGCCCTGCGCTCGGCGACGTGCCGGTGCCGAAGTGACGGCGTTCAACCGCATCACCTCAGTCAACCGGGGATCGCTGAGTCCTCTCCGCGATGACGAACGTCACGTCGTCTTCGAATGCTCCGCCCCTCCACCGCGCCAACTCATTGAACGCGGTCTCCGCAAACCGTTCTGCCGACCCGTGGGGGATTTCCGAAAGCCAGCGGGCGACGCGGTCGGTCTCGAAGAACTCGCCCGCGCGATCGCAGGCCTCGATAACGCCATCCGAATAGAGCAGGAGACGGTCGCCAGGGGCGAACGGCATCACCTCGAGATTCCCATACTGCGCATCCGGGAACACCCCGAGCATGACGCCGTGGTCGTACTCCATGCGCGACGTCTCACCCTGCCTGTGCAGCAGCGGCGGCGGGTGCCCTGCCGTTGCAATCGTCAGGGTCTGGCGCTCGGTGTTCACGACCGCGTAGACCGCCGTCACGTAGGCATGTTCCAGGTGCCGGCAGAGTGCCTGGTTCATGCCGGTCAGGACGGCCGCGGGATCGTCGGCATGACCGGCCTCGGCGGCAAACGCGACCTTGACCATCGATGCGACGAGCGCCGCCGGAATCCCGTGTCCCGATACGTCCGCGACTAACAGTCCGATGCTGCCCGAGCCAAGAGAGACGACGTCGTAGATGTCGCCCGCGACGGCAGTCATGGGCACGAACCGGGCCGCGATATCGAGCCCGGGATGCTCCGGGAGCTTGCGAGGCAGCAGCGACAACTGGATCCGTCGTGCCGTTTCGAGCTCGCGCTGCACGCCCGCGAACTCCGCCTCTGCGCGGAAAGCAGCCCGGACCACGGCATACGAGAGACAGAGCACGAATACGAGCATTCCGATGGGCTCGGTATGGGTGCGTGGGAGGACGATCCGGCCGACGTTCTCGTTGATGGCGAACACGGCAAAGGTCAGCGCGCCAGCGACCACGATGCGCTCGGTCAATACCGTGTTTCGGTGAGGTGTAGGGGAGGGGACGAGGACGTTGCCGACGGCGACGGCAATCACGATCAGGACCAGCCAGCTGTTGGCTGGCAGTGCTGTCCCAGGGCGTCCGAGAACGATATCAGCGCCGATCGCCACCACGGCGAACAGCGCGACCACGTACCCAACCGCGCGGCTCGAGTTTCGCCAGCCAGGCCCGATGATGCTCGCGAGGAAGAACGCCAGCGGGATGGTGACCAGGTACGTCAGCAAGGCGATGAGATAGCGCCACTGGACAAGTGTCAGGGGGAACGCCGAGCGGACGGGCGGCTGCTCTGCCAGGAGGCGAATGCCGTAGATCCCCAGGGAGACGCCAAACGCGAGCAGAACCCGTGTGCTTTGCCGTGGCCGCAGCAGTGAGGCGAGCACGGAGGCGCAACCAAGGACGAGTAACGTCGCGCCGATCAGAACGCCCGCAAGTTCTGAGCCCGTCACGACGCGCGCTCGATGACATCTCTCATCCGGTCGCCGCTGCCGGCCGTGGTCGGCGGTTCGGCATCGGGCTCGAAGATCTCTTCGATACGCTGCCCGAAGAGCGCCGCGATCTTGAACGCCAGCGGCAGGCTGGGATCGTACTTGCCGGTCTCGATGGCGTTGATCGTCTGACGGGAGACACCGAGCGCATCGCCAAGCGCGGCCTGCGTGAGCCGCCGTTCTGCACGAAGCACGTGGAGCCGATTCTTCATGCGAACTTCCGCGCGAGCACGGCAAGGACCAGCCCGCGAACGAGCTCGAGTCCGAGATAGGCGAGTGCCGGGACCTGCCAGGACCAGCCGGACGCCCCGGCGAAGAAGTGGGCGGTGATGAAGACCGCGAACCCCACCAGGTAAGTGACCGACATCGCCTCGAATTGCAGCAGGCGCGACATCTCGTCGAGCCCGGAGATGTACCGCCACATCTCGTACGCGATGAGCGTGAACAGAGCCCCGACGACCACGGGCGGCACCCACCACGCAGCCGACATCCAGGTCGCGGGGAGCAGCATCATCGACGCCGGGTAGAGGAGGACGAAACCGAGGAGTGCGAGGCCCGTTCGGGTACTGGTAACGGCGGGCGCCGGGGCTGTCGAGTCCGAACGTGCCGAGGAGCAGGATCGAGGCCCAGGGCCAACCGCGGTCGCGTCCACTGCTGAGTTGATGCGTCATAACAGTGACCTCCGAGCCCAAAGTAAATGAGACACGACAAAGTGTCAAGTTAACTTGTCTCTATGGCTGCCCTTGTTTATCGACTTCAATACCGACTTGAACGATATTCGATAAATCGCGTATTGATATTCGATATCAACGGAGGTGGTGAGCCATGTCCAAGTCAGCCCCGTCATCCGCCGCGCTGCCGATCGCCTACGTCGTGCTGCGGATCCTCATCGTCGTCAACTGGCTGGGTGGCGCCGCCATCTTCGCGCTGGTGTTTCTCGTGCCGCACGAGCAATGGATCATGAGCTCGCTCGATCTCTCGCCGTCGCCTGAGGCCTACCGGCTGGTCATGGGCCTGCGCGCGGTCGCCGTGCTCGGCCTCGTCGCGATCCCGCTCAATCATGCCGGCATGAAACGGCTGCTGGCGATCGTCGAGACGGTGCGCGCGGGCGACCCGTTCGTCGCGGCCAACGCAGACCGTCTGCAGGCGATCGCCTGGGTGCTGCTCACGCTGCAGCTTCTCGCCATCGTCATCGGCGCGATCGTCAGGGCGGTGTCGATTCCGGGGCATCCGCTCGACATCGACGCCGGTTTTTCGATCAACGGCTGGCTCGCCGTCCTCTTCGCGTTCCTGCTCGCCCGCGTGTTCGCGGAGGGCACGCGGATGCGCGAAGACCTCGACGGGACGGTCTGACATGGCGATCACCGTCAAGCTCGACGACCTGCTCCACGATCGGCGGATGACGCTGACCGAGCTCGCGGATCGGGTCGGCATGACGCTGGCCAATCTCTCGATCCTCAAGACCGGCAAGGCGCGGGCGATCCGCTTCTCGACGCTCGATGCGATCTGCGAGGCGCTCTCGTGCCAGCCCGGCGACATTCTCCGGTTCGAGTCCGAGGACGCTGAGCGCGAGCGGCCGGCAGCGCCGAGCAAACGAAGCGCAAGCCGCTGACCAAGCGCTGAGCAGGCCCGCCTCATCCTTGGGCTCGCACGCGCTGTCACAACCTCACGCGTTCCTTGTAGGATCCCGATGCACGAATGAGCCTGGCCTGACCGGGTCGGGCGCACAGGAGGATCCATGAACGTCAAAGGTCTTACGCTGATCGGCCTCGGCATCGTCACCTGCGCCGTGCCCGCCGTGATGGCATTGGGCGGGACGAGTGATCGCCAGGGTCAGGCAACAGGTCTGGTGCGTGAGGTTCGCCAGGCGACCTGAGGCATTCCATGACGTCAACGCGGCGCTGGCCGCCGGGTACGGCTCGGCCGGCAGCTGCGTGAGCGGTCCGGAAGTCGGCGCCATGGGCGTGCACTTCCCGAACGGGACTCTGGTCAACGACGGTGAGCTCGACGCCGCACAGCCGGAGATCCTGGTTTACGAACAACGCCACGGACGCCTGCAGCTGCTCGGCGTCGAGTACATCGTCATCGCCGAGCCGTGGGATGCCAAGAAGGTTGGACCGCCGGTGCTCGACGGGCAACATTTCCATTACGTGGGGAGCCCGAACCGCTACGGCTTGCCGCCGTTCTACGAGCTGCACGTCTGGGCCTGGAAGAACAATCCGAACGGCATGTTCGTCGACTGGAACCCGACGGTGTCGTGCGAGGAGTACTCAGCCGACAGTTCGGCGTCTGCCGCATCGGCTCATGCCGGCCACTAGGCGACGAGGTCCGCGGGCCGCCACGTTCCACAGCGGGGCGTGGCGGCTCAACGAGGCTGAGTGTCCAGGATGTCTCTAACCCGGGTGCGCAGCATCTGCGCTGTTGCGGGGTCGCGGAACGTCGCGCTGGCCCGTCCGCCAGGCATCGACATTGTGGACACCCGCCCCTTGAGCATCGGGAAGCGCGCGACGACATCTCCGACCCACCGGGCCGCGTCGTCCTCCGCAAAATGGCTGCGCGAATACACCAGGAACCGCGTCCGTGGGTTCGCCGTTCCGACATACCCGAGGAAGAGCGTCAGCCGGTGCGCCGCGACGGCGAACAGGTGCTCCTCGAGTGCCTGGTCGGCATTGGCCATACGCTCGTCCAGCAGACAGGACAGGTGGCTGACGATCACGTCCGGGTTCTGGCGGATGACCTGCTCCTCACGATCCCACATCGAGCTCGTGTTCTCTTTGATCAACACCACAGGCAGATCGCGCAGCGCGTCAGTCATGTCGTCGGCGTTGCTGCCGCCGGCAGCCCTCGTCGCGTGCGTCGTAAGCACGCCCAGGCGAATCCATGAGCACGACGACGGGTCGCGAATTGGGACGTGGCGCCGGGTCATTGGCGGCCGGACTCAACCAGAGCATCAGGGCGAGCACTGCAGCCAGGAGCGCCCACGCGGCGTGCGGGAGCCAGCGCCCGGCGGCGCCGCGCGAGCCGGTTTTCGCGGTCCGCCGCTGGACGTCCTCCGCCGTACTGTGTTCCCCGATTTCTCTGAGCGCGAACCCAAGATCCTGGGCGTGCTGCCAGCGTTCACCCGGATTCTTCGCGAGACAGGTCTCGACGACGCGTTCGAGCGCGGGTGGGGTCAGCGGCTGCCTGCGTTGAGAGCGGGGGCGGGTCGTGTTCGAGGATCGCTGCAATCAGCCCCGCCTGGGACTCGGCAGCGAAGGCGCGTGCGCCGGTGAGCATTTCGTAGAGCACTGCGCCGAACGCGAACAGATCGGTGCGCGCGTCTGCGTCCTCGCCGCGCACCTGTTCAGGCGCCATGTAAGGGAGGGTGCCAAGAATCAGCCCTGCGCTCGTGAGCCCGCGCCGACCTGCCGGCGCCAACGGAGCCGTGGTCCGTGACGATCGGCTCCCGCAAGCGGGCCAGCCCGAAGTCGAGCAGTTCGACGCCCGCCTTCGTCAGCATGATGTTGGCGGGCTTGAGATCGCGGTGCACGATGCCGAGCGCGTGTGCCGCGGCGAGCGCCCCGGCAATCTCGATGGCACACCGCAACGCCTGGGCCTGAGGCAAGGGCCCGCGTGTGAGCCGCGTCGCAAGTGTTTCGCCCTCGAGCAGTTCCATCACGAGGAACGGCACCTCTTCGCCCTGCACAGACGCCGAGCCCACGTCGTAGAGCGTGCAGATGTGCGGGTGCGTCAGCTTCGAGATGATGTGCGCCTCGCGCTCGAACCGCTCGCGGCCGCGAGGGTCGTCGGCAAGATCAGCCGCCAACACCTTGACCCACGGCATTGCCGTCGAAAACTCCGAGCAGGCTGCCGGGCGCCAGGCGCGCCACGTCGCCCGACCCGCCAGGCACCGGGCCGTCGAGGAACCCCTCCGCCTCGGCGTGCGCCGAGACCAGCGACGCGACTTCGGCACGGACCGACTCGTCGTCTCCGCACTGCTGGCGGAGGAACTCGGCGCCGCCGTCGTCCGGTGGGAGCTCCAGCGCACGTTGGAACAGCGCGGCAATCCGTTCCCACCTCTCCGGATTCGTCATTCCGCCTGGCCTGCACTCAGTACCTCGAAGGCACGGGCACATCGCCGAGTGCGGGAGCGCCCCACGGCAAGGTCACGGCGGTTCCGTTGGATGAGTTGAGGATGAACCATTCCCCCGTCGTCCGGCGATAGACGGCGAAATCGGCACGGCCGTCCGCATCGTAGTCGGCGGGCACCGGGAAATCACCCAGCGCCGTCGACGCCGGGGCGCCCCAGGCTCCGTAACTCAGCGCTCGGTCCGACGAGCGGAGCACGAACCACTCGCCGGTCGCTGCGCGATAGACGGCGAGATCCACCTTGCCGTCGCCGTCGTAGTCGGCGGGAACCGGCACGTCGCCAAGCCCGGTCGCCTCGGCGGCGCCCCAGGCCACGAGCCCCGGGCCGGCGCCCGAGGATCGCAGCATGAACCACTCGCCAGTGGCTTTGCGGTAGACCGCGACATCCGCTTTGCCATCGCCGTCGTAATCGGCGGGCACGGGTATGTCGCCAAGCCCGGTCGCCTCGGCGGCGCCGAAGGCCACCGTCGTCGAACCCGCGTCGGAGGACAGGAGCATGAACCATTCGGCGGTGGCCCTGCGGTAGACCGCGACGTCCGCCTTGCCGTCTCCGTCGTAGTCGGCGGGAACCGGCGTATCGCCAAGCTGGTCCGCTTCGAGCGAGCCCCACTCCACGCGCGTCGTGGCTCCATTCGACGAATGGAGCACGAACCATTCACCAGTGGCCCGGCGGAAGACCGCGAGATCCGATCGGCCATCCCCGTCGTAGTCCGCGGGCACCGGTGTATCTCCCAGCCCCGATGACTGCGACGCGCCCCACTGCGATTGGATCGGGCTGCCGCTCCCGGAGCGGCGGATGAACCATTCCGCCGTCGGCGGCCGAAACACCGCGGGCGCCGCAGCAGAGCCAAATTCGACGCGCCCGATCGCATTGCGGCCAGTGTCGGTGAACCACATGTTCCCGGGCGCGCCGGCAGTGATCCCGAACGGGCGGCTGTCTGCCGGCAGGGGGAACTCGGTGATGGTGCCGGCTGGCGTAATGCGGGCGATCATCGGGTCGGACGGACTCACGGTGAACCACATGTTGCCGTCGGAACCGGCTGGCGATGGTGATCGGCGCCCTGCCACCCTGCAGCAGGAAGCCCCCGGCCACGCCGCTCGTCGTGATCCGGCCAATCCTGGCGGGCATCGCCAGCGCGGTGAACCAGAGATTGCCGGGCGCTCCTGCGGCGATGCTCTCCGCGGGGATGCTCACGCAGCCGATATGCGGCGCGCAGAATTCTCCCAGCGCGAAGCTGGTGAAGCTGCCATCGGGCGTGACGCGCACAACCGCGCCGGCGGCGTCGGCGAACCAGAGGTTGCCGTCACTGCCGGCGGTGATGCCGCGAGGCGAGCCGGTACCGGATCGCGGAAACTCGACGACCGTGCCCGACGTCGTGATCCGGCCGACGGTGTCGCGGGCTCTTTCGGTGAACCACAGGTGGCCATCCGGACCGGCAGTAATGCCGTAAGGCTCGCTGCCGGGACTCGGCAAGGGGAACTCGGTGATGACGCCGCCGGGAGTGATCCGCCCGATCTGGTTGCCCGCACGCTCGGTGAACCACAGGTTGCCGTCGGGGCCCGCGGCGATCCCGAAGGGTTCGCTCGCCGCCGTCGGCACCGGGAATTCGGTGATGACGCCGGCGGGAGTGATGCGTCCGATCCGGTTGCCTGAGCTCTCGGTGAACCAGAGGTTGCCGTCCGGGCCCGCGACAATTCCCGCAGGGCCGCTGGCCGCGGTCGGAAGCGGGAAGCCTGTAATCGACACGCTCTGGGCAGCGGATTGCGATGGCGCCGCGAGCAGGGCGAGGCACAACGCGATACCGGCGATGCGGTGAGAGCGGGAAGCCATCACTGCTGGAATAATCACTGTGGCTGTCTGTAGCGGGTCCCAGTCATTATTGATCGATGAACAGCCGGATACGCCACCGATTGAACAGCCGAGCGACGCACACGCTCGTCGTCAGCCTCGCCGCTCTTGTTGTCTCCTGGCTGGCCACGGCAGCGCCACTGCAGACCGGTGCGCCGGCGGGCGGATCGGTGTCCGCCGGCTTCGCCACCGACCTGCGGCCGTCTCACGGCAGCGACGGGTGCACGAACCCGAAGGTCAACGTGCAGCCCGACGTCTTCCCGACCACAACGGGCACGGTGAAATCGAGCGACGGCAGGAGCTGGATCGTGCCGGGACCGGTACACGATGGCGCGTTCGCGGTCGATCTCTATAACGACTGCTTCGGGACCGGGGACGTTCCCGACCATCAGCACACAACTGCGGACCGTCGTCATCGATCCCGACGGCGTCGAGATCACCGGCTACATCTTCGCGGACAACTACTACGAGCTGTATGTGAACGGCCGCTACGTGGCGCGCGATCGGCTCGCGATGACGCCGTTCAACTCGACGGTCGTGCGGTTTCGCGCGCGGTATCCGATCACCTACGCCGTCAAGGCGATCGACTGGGAGACCAGGCACGGCGTCGGCATGGAGTATCAGTCGTTCAACATCGGCGACGGCGGCTTCATCGCGTTCTTCAGCGACGGAACCCGCACCAGCGCGGACTGGCGGGCCGAGACCTTCTACATCGCGCCGCTCGACGATCCGCTGTGCGTGCGAACCGGGCGCGGGCGGGACTCGAGCTTCTGCTCGCAGGCCATCCGCCCGGTCTGCGCCCAGAAAGATCCGGCGAGCTGCCGGGCGCTGCACTTCGAGGTGCCGGCGGAGTGGACCGCACCGCGCTTCGACGACCGCGCCTGGCCCGCGGCGGTGACGTGGCGGCCTGTCGAGATCACCAACGCGCCTGGCTACGTGAACTATCGCGACGTCTTCAAGGACGCCGAGTTCATCTGGACCCGCAACATCCGGCTCGACAACCTCGTGCTCGCGCGGTTCACAGCCAGGGGGCCACGCCCCGGGGGTGTCAGGCGGTGAATCGTGAACACGACCAGGGTTCCGACAGCCGATTGCCAGCATGCGACGTCGAGGGCGCCGGGGTGATTCGTGGCTAGTGCCGCTGCGTTCGCGGGAACCGTTCACGATTCACTGTCTGACACCAAGGCCGCCTGACACCAACTCGGTCGGTTCACGATTCACCGCCTGACACCAACCATGCCCGACGACGCACCCTTCGCCTGCGACGACGCCGACGCGCCGGCCGACGGGCGCGTCCAGTGCCCGAACTGCTGCCGCCTGGCGTTCGTGGTCCGGCGCCGCATGGGCCTGCTGTTCTATAGGTGCGAGCTGTGCGGGACGGTGGGCGCGATGCCCGACACGGGAGCCGGGCGCCACGAGAACGACGACCGATAGACCCCGGACCCGGACATAATCGTGTCAAACCTCCGTATGCCGACACGCTACTGGCTGATGAAGTGCGAGCCCGCCGCCTACACCATCGACGACCTCGCGCGCGACACGCGCACGGGATGGGAAGGCGTGCGCAACTACCAGGCGCGCAACTTCATGCGCGACGACATGCAGGAAGGGGACCCCGTCCTCTTCTATGCGTCGAACGCCGACCCGTCCGGCGTGACCGGACTGGCCCGGATCGCGCGCGCCGGCTATCCGGATCCGTTTGCCTGGCAGCGCGGCCACAAGTACTACGACGCGGCCAGCACGCCGGCGAACCCGATCTGGTACACGGTTGACCTGGAGTTCGTCGAGCGGTTTCCCTCTGTGGTGTCACTCGAGACGTTGAAAAAGACGGCCGGCCTTGAAGAGATGATGGTGAACAAGAAGGGAAGCCGGCTGTCCGTGCAGCCGGTCACCCGTGCGGAGTTCGCGATCGTGACCCGCCTTGGCCGGCCGCGTCGCCAGCTTCGAACAACCGGGCTCGATGGACCGTGAGGGCCCTCATGTCGAAAGAACTGCCGCACGAGTCGCGCTCGTTCATGTGGCTCGAGGATTTCCGCCGCGACGTCGCCTACGGCGTCCGCACGCTGCTCGGCGCGCCCAGCTTCACGCTCGTCGCCGTGCTCACGCTCGCCCTCGGGATCAGCGCCGTCACGGTCATCTACAGCGTGCTGCGCAACGTCGCGCTGGATCCGTTCCCGTATTCCCGCTCGGACCGCCTCGTCAACGTCGTCCTGCGCGACGGCTCCGGCCGCATCATCCGCGGCCCGTATTTCCGCTCGGAGGAGTTCCTCGACTACCAGGAACACACCACCGCGTTCGAGGACGTCGTCGGCACCAGCCAGTTCACCGCGCACTGGATGAGCGAGAGCGGCGCCGAGCGCCTGAACCTCAACTGGATGACGCCGAACGGCTTCGACTTCCTGGGCGTGGCGCCGCTCGTCGGCCGCGCCTTCGGGTATGACGACGTCGCGCCCGGCGCGCCGCCGGTGGCGGTGATGAACCACCGCGCGTGGGTGACACGCTTCGGCGCCGATCCCGGCGTGATCGGCCGCACCCTGATGCTGGACGGGCAGCCCTACACCGTGGTCGGCGTGATGCCGCCGCGCTTCGAGTGGAACATCGCCGATCTGTGGCTGCCGGCGGCGATGCAGCCGAGCGACGATCCGCAGACACCGCGCGGGGTGCGTGCGTTCCAGGCCCACCTCCGTCCCGGCGTGACCGCCGCCGAGGCCGAAGCGCAGCTGAACGTGATCGGCGCGCGGCGCGCGGCCGAGCGGCCGAATGACTACCCACCCGGCTACCGCTTCGGCATCATTCCGGTCGTCGACTGGGTGGTGCGCGAGTTCCGCGGCACGCTCTACGCGCTGTTCGGCGCGGTCAGCCTGCTGCTCGTCATCGCCTGCTGCAACGTCGCCAACATGCTGCTGGCGCGCGCCACGATCCGCGAGCGCGAGCTCACGATCCGCGCGGCGATCGGCGCCAGCCGCGGCCGGATCGTCCGGCAGCTGCTCGTGGAGAGCGCGGTGCTTGCGTGCGGCGGACTGGCCGCGGGATGCCTGATGGCGTACGGCGGCATCGTCGCGCTCGCCGGCTACATGCCTCGGCAGGGCGTGCCCTGGGAGACGCAGATCCGGCTCGATCGGCCGGTGCTCCTGTTCGCGCTCGCGGCGGCAGCGGTGGCGACGATCGGCTTCGGTCTTTTCCCGGCGCTGCTGAGCGCACGGCGGGACGCCGCCCTCGGCGCCAACGCCACGGCGCGCTCGACGGGTGGCCGCCGGCAGACGCGCATGCGCGGTGGCCTGGTCGTCGCCCAGGTGGCGCTCTCGATGGTGCTGCTGCTCGGCGCAGGCCTGCTGATGCGAACGTTCATCAAGCTGGCGAGCACGGACATCGGCATGGATCCCAGGAATCTGCTGGTCGCCGGCATCGCGTTCCCGCCCCGCGAACAGATGTCCCCAGAGGGACAGCTGCAGTTCTATCGATCGGCGGTCGAACGGGTTGCGACCGTGCCGGGTGCGTCGGCCGTGGCCCTGACCAGCGTCACGCCGCCCTTCGGAGGCTTCACGAGCCCCCTGGAGGTTCCCGGGACTGCCGTGCCGCCGCAGTCGGCAACACTGATCACCTTCGCAGGCGAGCAGCTGCTCGAGACGCTCGGCATACCCGTGATACAGGGACGCGGGCTGTCCGCTCTCGAAGTGGAGAAGCGACACCTCGTCGTCGTGGTCAACGAAACACTCGAGAAGAAGTATCTGGGCGGCGCAGCGCTCGGGCGTACCGTGAGGCTCTCGGCGTTCTCGACGCTGCCGGCGCCCGTCGCCGATCCCACGTTCGTCGTCGTCGGCGTCGTTCGCGACGTCAGGAATCAAGGCATTCGCGAGCTGCCGATGGCCCAGGCCTACGTGCCGTTCACGTTCCGCCCCCGCGGGCTCCTGCTCGTGGTGCGCACGGCCGCCGAGCCGGCGCGGCTCGCCGACGCCGTCAAGCGGGAGTTCCAGTCGCTCGATTCCCGCGTCGCCCTGGTCGAGCCGACCCCGCTCGAAACCGTCCTCGACCGCGTGCTCTTTGCGCGCCCGCGCTTCAGCCTGCTGGTGCTGGGCATCTTCGCGTCCGCGGGCGTGCTGCTCGTGGCGTTGGGCGTCTACGGCGTGCTGGCCTACACCGTCTCACAACAGACGCGCGAGATCGCGATCCGTCTCGCGCTCGGCGGCGATCGGGGTCACGTGGTGCGGATGGTGTTGAAGCTGGGTATGCAGATGGTGGTGGTGGGCCTGATCATCGGCGTCGCCGTGAGCTTCGCCACGAACCGCCTGCTGCAGAGCGAGCTGTGGGGAACGACGCCGACCGATCCGATCACGTTCGCGGTCGGCATCCTCGTGACGCTGGCGATCGGCGCGATCGCGTGCCTCGTCCCGGCGCGGCGCGCGGTGCGGGTCGAGCCGATGGTCGCGCTGCGGCACGAGTAACGCACACGATCGATACGCGCGCCGAGTCGCGTGCGCCTGCGCTCGCTGCCTCGTCGACATCTCTGGCCGGTGGAGGCGGTGTTACTCGATCACGGTCGCCCGGTCATGGTCGACAGCGGCAGGTCCAGCGCTCGATACGTCATGCCGACAGAGCCAACCTGAATGTAGTCACCGTCCTTGAGCGCGACCGGCTGCGTGACCCTTTGTGCGTTCACGTGTGTGCCGTTCTTGCTGGCGAGATCCTCGAGTATCGCGTCGACGCCCTGAAGGACGATGCGGGCGTGATGGCGCGAGAGAGTGGCGGAATCGATGCGGACAACGCAGTCGCGATCGCGGCCGAGCAGGTTCGAGCCCTCGGTGAGCAGCCACTCGCGACCTTCGGCGACGAGGCGGGGACCCGAAGAGCGCCCGCCGGAGACGTCAGCCGGTGCAGGCCTTGCCTCGCCATGGAAGGCGTAACCATAGCGCGGAATCGTGCGGATGTAGCGCGCCGCCTGTGGATTGTCCCCGATGGCCGCGCGGATTTCGGCAACGAGGTTGTGCAGGCTCGCATCGGAGACGAACGTTTCTCCCCACAAATCCTGCAGGAGGTCTTCCTTCGGAATCGCTTCAGGCCGTCGATCGAGAAGCAGCTCCAGAAGCCGGAAACCCTTGGGAGAAAGCGGTATCAGACGTCCGTGGCGAAGAAGAACGCGCCGGCCTGAATCGAGCTCGCAGTCGCCGAAAACGACACGCATGGCCACAGTGAAAGAATTAGGGTTTCATGAGAATTCGGCAAGGACACCGCGACCCGCCGAGGCCTATATTGGCACAGGGAGATATTTGCCATGCCATGGAGAGCCGTTGCGGTGCTCTTGTTGGGGCTGCTGCCGATGTGGCCCGGCCAGGAACAGCCAGCTTCGAACAAGTCAGATAGCTCGAAGATCTGGGTGGGTCGGCATCAGGAGATCGAAGAATACCTGAGGAGCGCCGAGTGCGTGAGCATGGCGGTGTTCGCAAAGGTCTATGTGTCACGTTGCACCTTTCGTCCGGGTGGGCCTGTCGCTCGCATGGCGTGGCGCCCCTTGCGCCCGGGGGGCCATCGTGGCTTCAGGGAAAACTACAAGAGTGAGATCGCGGGGTACGAGCTCGACAAGCTCCTGAAGATGGACATGGTCCCGCCCACGGTGGAACGCGACCTCCAAGGCACCGTAGGTGCTGCTCAGCTCTGGGTGGAGAAGGTGGTCGATGGGAATGATCCGACCTTGCCAGGTGCTGAGCACCGGTCGCACTGGGAGGAGCAGGTCGTGCGAATGACGATGTTCGACAACCTCATTGGCAACCGGGGGAGAAACCGGGCAAACATGCTCCGGGATGACGCATGGAATCTCATGCTGGTCGATCATTCCCGGGCCTTCGCGCCTGGCAGCGAGCTCCTTCACAAGCTGAACCGGATCGATAAAGAGTACTGGGTGAAGATCGAAGCCCTGACGCGCCGTCAGCTCGACGCCGCACTGCGCGCGTGGCTCGATGACAGCGAGATCAAAGCCATCCTCGATCGTCGCGAGGCGATGAGAGCCGAAATCAAATCGCTGCCGAGATAGCCGTGCGCTTCGAGATGGTACGAGTGCTGCCGGCGTTCGAGCCGATGATCACCAAGACGATCTCCCATTACGAGATCCTCTCGCCGCTCGGTGAGGGCGGCATGGGCGTCGTCTATCGCGCCGTCGACAGCCGTCTCGGACGTCCCGTCGCAATCAAGCTGCTTCGGACGGAAAAAGCGATCGACGCAGAGAGCAGAAAGCGTTTCGTCCAAGAGGCGCGTGCCGCGTCCGCGCTCAACCATCCGCACATCATTACCATTTATGACATCGGCGACGACGCTGGCATCGACTTCATCGCGATGGAGTATGTCGCCGGCTCGTCGCTGGCCCGCATCATCGGGCAGCGCAGGCTGACGCTCGACGAAGGGTTGAAGTATGCGGTTCAGATCGCGGATGCGTTGTCGGCCGCCCACGCCGCGGGAATTCTCCATCGCGACCTCAAGCCTGGAAACATCATGGTCAGCGACAAGGGAGTGGCAAAGGTCCTCGACTTTGGACTCGCCAAGCTGACAGAGGCCTCGGACTCCGCGCCGATGGCCGAGCAGGGCGTCACCGACAGCGGGAAGCCAGAGGCCGTGCTGGAGACCGCGGCAGGTACGATTCTCGGCACGGCTGCATACATGTCTCCCGAGCAGGCGCAGGGCAGACCAGCCGATACGCGCTCGGATGTCTTCTCGTTCGGTGTCGTGCTCTACGAGATGATCACCGGCCGTCGGGCATTTGCCGCTGACACGAAGATGTCCACGCTGGCCGCGATCCTGACACATGAGCCGGAGCCGCCGACCCACCTGCTCCCCGACCTGCCTCGCGATCTGGAGAAGCTGATTCTCCGCTGTCTCCGTAAGAGCCCGGACCGGCGGTGGCAATCGATGGCGGACCTGAAGGTCGCGCTCGAGGACCTGAGGGAGGAATCGGAAGTCCGACACCTTGCCGCTCCCCCGATATCTGCGCCGCGTCGTCGATGGACACGAGCCCTGGGGGCCGGCGTTGCCGGCGTGGGAATCGCCGTGGCGGTCGGCGTCTGGCAGACCTATCGGCCAGCGCCTGATGTGACCTTGCGACCCTCCCTCAAACGGCTCACCTCCGACCTCGGGGTGACGGAGTACCCCGCGATCTCGCTCGACGGAAAAGTCCTCGCCTATGCCTCCGACCGCAGTGGTGACGGGAACCTTGACGTCTGGGTCCAGCATATTCCGGAGGGAGCTCCGGCCAGACTGACCCGTCATGCCGCAGACGATGTGGACCCGTCGTTTTCCGCCGATGGTAGCCGGATCGCGTTTCATTCGAGCCGGGGTGGGGGAGGCATCTACGTCACGCCGACGCTCGGCGGTGAGGAACGCCTCCTGGCGCCTCGGGGCTTCTCGCCGCGCTTTTCCCCCGACGGAAACTGGATTGCCTATGTCGTCGCGGAGCGGAGCGGCGGCCAAATCTACGTGGCGCCGGCCGCTGGAGGCCCTGCCACGCCAGTCGCCGCGGGGTTCTATCGGGCCCAGGCACACGTGTGGTCACCTGACGGCCGCCACTTGTTGTTTTGGGGACAACGCCAGCGCGAAGCGCGATCCGAGGAGAACGTGGATTGGTATGTGGCCGCGATCCCGAACGGATCGCCCGTGCCTACATCGGCACGCAGCGTCCTGGTGCGAGAAGGATTCCGAGCAGTTCAGGGCCTGCCGTTTCCGGACGCCTGGGTCAACGCGGGAAACCGGATCCTCTTTCACGGCAACGTCGGGGATTCGTCGAACCTGTGGCAGGTGCCCATCTCGCCGAATGACTGGCGGGTCAGCAGCGCGCCGGAACGGGCCACGTTCGGAACCACGGACGAAGCCGCGGCATCGGTGACTTCGGATGCACGCATGGTGTTCATCAGCCGCACGATGGGAGCTGACATCTGGAGCATACCGATTGACGCAGACCGGGGGAAGCCGGCCGGGCCGCTGACTCGGGTAACGCAGGACACGGCGGACGATTACCATCCGACCCTGTCAGCAGACGGCATGACGCTGGTGTTCCGTTCACGCCGAGCCGGCCGGTTCGGTGTGATTCTGCGAAGGCTTGGGTCCACCGCCGAGACGGTCTTGACCCGCATGCCACACGATCACCAGCCGGCGATCAGCCGTGATGGAACGAAGGTCGCGTACTCCTTTCCACAGCACGGCGGGATGCCTGTGTTCGTCGTCTCCGCCGACGGGGGAACGCCGCAGCAGGTGTGCGACGACTGCGGCGAGGTCGAGGAATGGACCGCGCGTGGCGATCAGATCCTGTATGTCACGCAGCGTGATCCGTCCGGCATTGGAATCCTGACCCTGGGGTCGTCGCACAACGACGTGTGGCTGAGGCATCCGGGCTACGGCATCTACAATCCGCGCCTCTCACCGGACGGCAGCTGGATTGCGTTCAATGCGAGGACCGACCGGCTCGCTCCCCCTCGCGTCTTCGTCGCCAGGGTGAACGGTTCAGGCGTTGCCCGAGAGACGGACTGGATCGCGATCAGCAGCGATGCCGATGCGCCAAGTTGGTCGCCGCAGGCGACGCTCCTCTACTTCTGGTCGGATCGCGATGGTTCTCCGTGCCTCTGGGCGCAACGCCTCGATCCCGACACGAAACGACCGATCGACGAGCCGTTGAGCATCCATCACTTCCACAGCCGAGGACTCTCGTGGAAGAACCTCTATCTCGGTGCACCGACGATTGCCGTCGCGCGAGACCGGATAGTCTTCAACCTTGGCGAGCAGACGGGAAACATCTGGATGACCGATCTCCCGCGCGCTCGCGAGTGAGTCCGACCTTTGCCTGCCTCAGAGTCACCGGCGCTGGCTTTCGTCACCGACGTGTCCGAAATGGTCGCGCTGCGGCACGAGTAACGAATGGTTCCCGGACGCACCACAGCGGCGGAAGTTCACCCCATCTTCGTCTTCGAAGTCGCCCAATCCATCGACCTGGACAGGGCCGAGCGGACACTCGCCGGCGCGGCGCGGCCGCCGTTCAGGCATCGTGGCCGGGAGACCGCGCTGTTTCAGTACCGGCCGGCTCCGCTGCGCGTCGGGCAGGAAGCTCCGCGCCTGACCGTCGGGCACTGGCAAACCGACCCGACCGTCGATCTCGTGCTCTACGACTTCGGCGCGGCGTCCGTCGCGTACCACATCCCGATTGATGACGGCGGTCTCGAGGTCCTCCGCCAGACCGCGCTGGCGTTGCGCGACGACCAGTCGCTCAGGGCCGACGCCGAAACCAAGGTCAGGGGCTTGCTCTCCTCGATCGACGCGGCCGTGACCAAACCGAGCGTCGCGCAGTTCGCCGAGGACTACACGATCTTCGGCCTGCGAACGCCGCCCGAGGCGGCCACGGTCGAGCAGTTCTGCGAACGGCACGCGCAGGAAATCGCGCAGATCCTCCGCGCCGACAGCGGCGCGCTGTCGACAGACGAAATCGCCAACGCGATCGATCTGCGGATTTCCTTCGGTCCGTCGGACCTCACCGTCGTCGACTGGGACGGCGCCTTCGTGATCGATCCCGACCCCGAGGATGTCCGCGCCGTGCTCGAGTTCGCGAACGTGCAGCTCCTCGAAATGCGCTGGCTCGATCTACAGATGGACGTGGCGATCGAACGTGCCTACCAGGTGCTGGCTCGCGGGCTGGGCCTGCGGACGTTCTGGCCGCGGGCGGCGACCGAGGACCTCCGCCTGCTCGCCGAGCTGCAGCTCGAAAGCGCGGTGCTTCTCGAGCGCGTCTCGAATGCGCTCAAGGTGTTCGGCGAGGAGTACCTGGCCCGCATTTACAGGCTGGCGGCCCGACGCTTCCAGCTGAGCGAGCTCGACGCGACGATTTCCCGCAAGCTGGCCACCATCGAAAGCATCTACGACAAGCTGTCGGACCGCGCCGCGACCGTGCGTCTCGAGGCGCTCGAATGGATCGTCATCGCGCTCATCGCCACGGAAATCGTTCTCGGCCTCCTGCGCTGAACGTTGATCCTGACCTACCCGAGCAGGCACTCCTTGCAGTACTGCATGCACCGCGCAAGCTCTTTGTCCAGGTCAGAACCCTCGGGCACGGGATATTCGAACTCGAGCGTCGCCTGAAAGCGCCACTTGTTGTCGCGCATCAGCTGAAGCACTTCCTTGATCGGCGTGTCTCCCTGACCGAGCGGCACATTCGGACCGTTGTCGCGCTTGCGATCCTTGATGTGCACGTGGGTGATGCGATCGTGATGCTTCTTGAGGAACGGCACCGGCGATTCGGGCTGCCCGGCGGTGTAATGCCCGATGTCGAGGTTCACCGCGTTGAACTTCGCGTACGCGAGGACCGTCTCGAATTCCGCTGCCGACGTCGTGGCATGGCCGTGATAGCCGATCGGCATCTTGTGCTTGTCGGCAAACGTTCCCATTCGCTTGGTGTCGTCGATCGAGATCTCGGTCGACAGCGCCGAGGCGCCAAGGGCCTTGGACACCTGGAAGCAATAATCGACCTCGTCGTCTGACATGCCGAAGATCCCGTCCCACTTGATGATCTGGAGCCCGATCCCCGCGTCGTCGAACTTGCGGCGGAACTCCCTGACCTTGTCGAGGGATACGCCGCTGCGCCACTTGCGTGTCTCTTCGGCTGCCGCGCGCTGAGCGGCCTGCTCTTCCGGGGTCAACGGCGCGCGACCTCTTCCTCGACCGCCGCGCTCGCCTGCGCCGGCCTGTGCCGGTGCGGCCCCGCCGCCCGCGGGTGCCGCTACAGCCTGTGCGTCGCCGGCGCCCTGGCGCCCTCCCTCACGACCTGCGCCTCGGCCCCTCCGCCCGCCGCCGGCCGCCGCGGCCGCTACAGCAGCGGGCGATCCCAGGAACAGTTCGACCGGCTGCGCGCGGAGCTCCATGCCGCTGACGCCAAGCTGCTGGCATCTCGCGACGATGTCGTCCGCCGTCATGTAGTTACCGGTCTTGAAGTTGTAGGGCACGTTCATGCCCACCTGCACACCAGCCCACCTGGAATCAGGCTTGGCTTGCATCAGCCCCGCGGCTGCCGCGCCGGACTCGAGGAGGAATCCCGCCGGCAGGCCGGCGAGCGCGATCTTGCCGAAGTCTCGTCGCGTGTAGCTCATCGTGATCTCCTGGCCGTGAATCTGACGGACCGGGGAGCGAGGCCACTGGCCCCGCTCCCCGGGTGGACGTACTTCAGAATGCGAAGCGGACCTGAACCTGGACGCTGCGTGGAGCCTGGAACGCATTGGCCACGCCGAACCCGGCGTTCTTCGGCTGCGACCGGTTCGGGCTCACGGCGCCAGTCGACGTGAGATTGACGCCGTCGTTCAGAAGCCCCGTCACCGGATCGAACGCGGGTTGCACGTTGGTCGTCGGGTCGGAGGGATTGTTGAGCTGCAGTGTCGTGTTCCGGCCGGTAATGCCGGCGCGGTTGAAGGCATTGAACATGTCGGCGCGGATCTGGATGTTCCGGCCGCCGGGCAGAGGGATATTCCTCGCAATCGACAGATCGAAGACCTGCGCGAAGCATCCGCGGAGATAGTCGGCGCCCGACTCGAGGCCGTCGCTGCCGACCTGCGGCCCGGCGAACGCGGCGGTGCTGAACTGGCGGTGAAGATCCTCGCTGCAGCCTGCACCGGGATCGCCGGTGAGGCGGATTCGGCCCCCGTAGTCGGGCGAGCCGGTGAGGTTCACGTTACCCCCGCCGCTCTGGTAGTTGAAGCCAACCGTGTACGGTCCGGCGGTCGACGCGGTCCAGACACCGGCCAATTGCCAGTCATTGATCACGAGGCCGAGGGCGCGGAGCGCCGCCCCTGATGCCCGCAGATCCGGCAGGTCCCACACGAAGTTGCCCTTCATGGTGTGGCGGATCGGCGGCGTCTGCAGCAGATCATCGGCTTTGGCCTGGTCGGCGCGATAGGAAACCGTCCCATCGGCGTTGTGCTGCAGCCGTGCGGCGACGCTGCCGACGCTCGAGAGGCCGATCGTGTCGTTGAAGCCGAACGACAGACCGTCACGGAACCGGCGGTTGAAGGACAGCTGCAGCGAATGATGCGTGACCCATCCGCGGCTGACGTTCTGGGTGATTGCGCTGTACCCGCGGAACGCCCGCATCTGATCGGTGGATATCGACGTCGCCCCCGGCGTCGTCGGCGCCAGCGTGGGATCCTGGTTCTGACTGAGGAACGCGGTGCCGAAGTCGACCGCGTTGAGGTTGATCCCCTCGACGATGTTGTAGCCGTGCTGGCCGACATAGGAGAAGTCGACCACGGTGGCCCAGGGCAGCGCCACCTGCGTGCCGGCGTTCCACTGCCACGACGAGGGCAGCGGGCTGTCGTACTCGTAGACCGACAGCGACGATGGCGCTTCGGTGGCGAGGCCGCCGGTGCCGAGCGTCTGCAGCTGGCCGTAACGGAGCGTGACCGTCTTCCTCGCCGGCGGGTTCAGCACCTGCGCGAAGACGGCGTTGCCGGACGGACGATCGAAATACAGTCCACCGCCGCCACGCAGGATGAACTGCTGGCGTCCCGTCAGGTCGTAGGCCGCTCCGAACCGCGGCGCGACGCCGAGGGCGGGCTGGAGGTAGGTCGACAGCGGGATTCCCTGGTCTGCCTGCACCAGGCCGTTGGTGATGTTGCCGCTGTTGGGCACGATCGTCCCGATCGCCAGCGTCGTATTCGGCCCGAGGAACTGGTTGGTCATCGGATTCATCGCCTGACGGTTCGTGCCCGTGCAGGGATACACGCCGTTCGCGCAGCCGGCGACATAGAGCACGGGCGCGGCCCCGCGGTTCCACTGGTCGGTGAAGAAGTTCGACGCCTGGCCGAGCGCGTCATACTGCGGCGTCTGGTGCACGAACCGGAGGCCGTAGTCGAGCGTCAGACGCGTGTTCACTCGCCAGTTGTCCTGCACGTAGCCTTCGGTGTTGTAGTAGATGTACTCCCCTTCGACGCCCTTGGATCCCTGCGAATACGAGCTGAAGCAGCCGATCGCCGCGTTGGCGAATCCGAACGAGGTGTCGCACGGATTGGTGCCCACGGCATCCTGCTGGAAGTTCAGGCTGGGCCCGCCCGCCGCGCCCCCCTGCACCTGCTGCTTGTTGCTGTACTGGTTGTAGAAACCGGTCTTGATGGTGTGCCGGCCCCAGACCTTGGTCAGGCTGATCGACACGTCCATGCTCGACGCGACGTTCTGGCTCGGGAAGCCGATGTTGGGCGGCGCGTTGGCCCACGCGGTTGCCCCACGCGAAGCTCGGTGGCAGCAGCACCTGCGTGCCGTCCCACATCGGCGAGCCGCTGCGGTTGAGGAGGTCGTAGACGAAGTAGCGCGGGTCGATCGTATTGGCTTCGGGAAAGATGAACGGCAGCCCGCCGAGGCCGATGTTGTTCCGGTTGGAGTTCTCGCCGACCGGGAAGGCGTTGCAGAACTGCGGGCCGCCGCCGCTGCCGACGCCGAAACAGCCGCCCTGGTGGGCCTTGCTGCGCCCGAACGTGCCTTCGAGGAAGAGGGTCGGGCTGAGCGTGTAGTTGGCGGTCGTCGCAATCAGCGACACGTTCGGACTCACCATCCGCGTGTCGTTCCAGCCCGGGATCGAGCCCTGCTGCACCTGCGCGCGCTGGCTGAATCCCGAGTACTTGAAGCTCACGCGAAAGTTCTGCGTGGCCTGGTAGTCGAAACGGACCGCGGGCTGGGTGCTCAGGATGCTCTCTGGCGGCCTGGTGATCTCGAAGTTGTAGGCCTGCCCGGCCGGAACGTTGTCGATGTTCGGCATCGGGTACATCTTGAGGATATTGAGCCCGGTCTGGTACAGCTGCGAGGCGGGAATGCGTCCGAGCACGTCGCCATCCGCGAAGCACGCGGTCTGGTTGGCGGCCGAGCACGTTCCGGCGACTGCCGGGTTCTTGATGTACGGATAGAGGTTGCCGAGGTTGTCGGTCGATTCTCGAGAAATCGCCCTGACGCTCCAGCGCCGTCGGCAGGCGAAAGCGGACTCACGTCGTTGCCGCCGGTGCGCGGCTCGAACTCCTGCGTGTAGAAGAAGAACAGCTTGTTCGATCCGCCGGGTTTGCCGACCGGCCCGCCGATCGAGTAGCCCCAGTCGCGCTGCCGCAGGACGGCCTTCGGATCGCCGTTCAGGATGTTGGTCTTGCTGTTCGCGTACCAGTCGGAGTTGCGTTCCACGTCGTAGACCGAACCGCGGAACCGGTTCGTCCCGCTCTTCGTGACCGCCGTGATCTGCAGGCCGCTCGAGCGCCCGAACTCCGCCTGGTAGCTCGACACCAGCACCTTCACCTCGGCGATCGACTCGACGTTCAAGTCGATGATTGCCCGGTTGCTGCCGGTGTCCATCGTGGACACGCCGTCCATCTGAATGTTGGTGTCGCCGCCTCCGGTCGAGGGCCGGTCGCCGATGCGGCTGGTACCGGTGACGCCCGGCGCCAGCGCCGCAAGCTGGGTGAAGGCGCGGCCGGCAATCGGCAGGTTGGTGACCGAGTCCGTGGAAATCGTGAAGGACCGTTCCGCGGAGCTCGACTGCACGATTGGCGCTTCGGCCTTGACGTCGACGACCTCGGTCGTGCGTCCGACCTCGATCACCAGCGACCCGACGGAGAGGCGCTCGCCGGGACTGACTTGCAACCCCGCCCGCTTGAGCGTGCTGAACGAGGGCATCGAGACTTCGATGGTGTAGGTGTCGGCCCTGAGGTTGACGAACACGAAATCGCCGTTCGCATCCGTGACGACGGGGGAGGACTTGGTGCCTTGCGTGTCGCTTGTCAGGACGACGGTGGCTCCGGGAATCACGCCACCCTGCCCGTCTCTGACCGTGCCGGTGATGGCGCCGGTCGTGATTTGTGCGGACGCGATCGAGGCGAACCCGAGCACGCACGCCGCTGCCAGATGTCTTGCCAGCCACGCTCTCACTGTCATGACGCTGCCTCCCTGCTGCCTTACACGGCTGTCGTCACGAACGGCATCAGTCCTGCGCCTGACCCCGTTGTGGCCGACGAAAACGGCTGGAGCGATCCACGAAGATGTCGGACCAATTTGTCGTGCTGCGGCGGATTCTTATCGCAGGCGTTCTGGAGTCGTCAAGGGAAATGTGGCTCTATTGACAGGCTGCGCGATCCGGCTGTAACGTCGCCCGACTCAAAGTCGTATGACCTCTCATCGAAAAGCCCGTGGCCACCTTGGACCGGCCTCCGAAGTCATGGCCAACGAGCTGGTCATCCGCCATGTTCGAGACCTCATCGTGCGCGGCATGTACAAGCCCGGGCAGCGCCTGCCGACCGAGCGTGAGCTGGTCCGCGAGATCGGTGTCAGCAGAACCAGCGTCCGCGCCGGCCTTCAGTCGCTCGCCGCCAAGGGCCTCCTCGTCATTCGACACGGCTCCGGGACGTTCGTCGCCGACGGGCCGCCCGTGCTCGACAGTGAACCTCTGAGCTTGCTGGCTGCCTTGCACGGGTTCACGCGCAACCAGATGTTCGAGGCCCGGCGGACGCTGGAGGTCAGCATCGCCAGGATGGCCGCCGAACGCAGGACGGCCGAGCAGCTGGCGGCGATCTCGGACGCCGTCACCGGGATGTTCGCGGCCTGTGAGGATCCGCAGGCGTTTCTCGTCGAGGACATTCGATTCCACGCCGCCGTGGGCACGGCGTCTGGCAATCCGATCCTGGCGTCCGTGGTCGAGATGATCTCGGCGATGTTCTACGAGCAGCGCCGCCAGACCGCCGATCGACGGCGCGACCTGCGCCCGGTGGCTGACATGCACTGGCAGATCTATCAAGCCATTCGCGACCGCGAGGCAGGACGGGCGGCGCATCTGATGAGTGAGCACCTGATTCAGGCCGAGAAGGAACAGCAGGCGGAGGAGGGCACTTCATGAAGCGATGGGTTGCGTCGGTTCTTGGCGCCGCGATGGCCGCGGGCCTGACCGCCTACGGATATCAGGCTCAGAGTGGCTGGCCTCCCGCGCTCAGCCCGGCGCCCACCACGTCTCCGGTCCTCAGTCCGGACGAGGCCTTGAAGTCCTTCGTGCTGCCGCCGGGATACCGTCTCGAGCTGGTGGCGAGCGAGCCGCTCATCCAGGATCCCGTCGTCATCGACTGGGATCCCGACGGACGCATGTGGGCCGTCGAGATGCCCGGCTACATGCTCGATATCGCCGCCTCCAGGGAGCTCGAGCCGACCGGCCGGATCGTCGTCTTCGAGGACACCAATCGCGACGGGAAGATGGACAAGCGGACGGTGTTCGCCGACGGCCTCGTCCTGCCGCGCGCGCTCAAGGTGCTGGACCGGGGCGTGCTGGTGGGGGAGCCGCCGAACCTCTGGCTGCTGCGCGACACGAACGGCGACCTGAAGATGGATAGCAAGGAATCGGTCGCCGAGAATTACGGCCGCCGCGAGGCCAACGTCGAGCACAACGCGAACGGACTGTTCTGGGCGATGGACAACCGGATGTACACGTCGGAGACCGACATGTACGTGCGGCTGCGGAACGGCAAGTTCGAAGTGAACAAGACGCTGTCACGCGGGCAGTGGGGCCTGTCGCAAGACGATGCCGGACGCATCTATCGCAACACGAATTCGTCGGCGCTCTATGTCGACCTCGTGCCGACGCCATACTTCACGCGCAATCCCACGATGCTCCGCACGCGCGGCAGCTACGAGTTCCTCGGCCAGGACGGGGATGACATCAACATCACGTGGCCGCTGCACCCGACCCGCGGCGTGAACCGCGGATATCAGAACGGCGTCCTTCGCGAGGACGGGACGCTGGCGTCGTTCACGGCGGTGGCGGCGCCGACGATCTATCGCGGCGATCGCCTGCCGTCAGAGCTGTCCGGCAATGCCTTCGTCGCCGAACCCTCGGGGAACCTCGTCAGCCGGATCATCATCGACGACGACGGAAAGGGCCTGCGGGGACGGAAGGCGTACGCGAAAGGGGAGTTCATCGCGTCACACGACGAGCGCTTCCGGCCGGTCTATCTCTCCTCCGCGCCCGACGGCACCTTGTACGTCGTCGATCTCTATCGGGGCATCATTCAGCACAAGGGCTACATCACGGAATATCTCCGCGACCAGATTCTGTCGCGGAAGCTGGAGCAGCCGACCGGGCTCGGTCGCGTCTATCGGGTCGTGCACGAGACCACGAAGCGCGATACGGCGCCGGCGCTGTCCAAGGCCCCGGCGGCACGGCTCGTCGAGACGCTCTCGCATCCCAACGGCTGGTGGCGCGATACCGCCCAGAGGCTGCTGGTCGAGCGAAACGAGAAGTCAGTCGTGCCCGCACTCAGCAAGCTGGCGATCGGCGCGAAGGATCGGCGCACGCGGCTGCACGCGCTGTGGACCCTGGACGGGATGGAGAGCCTTGATCCGGAGACGGTCACTCGCGCGCTGGCCGACGGCGATCGCGACGTGCGAGCGGCAGCCGTGCGGGTCTCGGAGAGATGGCTGAAGGAGCCCGGGCATGCGCTTCACGGCGCCGTGGTTCGCCTGATTGGCGACAAGGACTGGGTGGTCAGAGCGCAGGTGGCGGCATCGCTGGGCGAACTTCCGGCTGACGAGCGTGCGGCCGCGCTCGCGTCGGTGCTGGAGCAGCATGCCACCGATCCCATTGCAGCGGACGCCGCGCTCAGCGGCATCAACGACGTCGGCGAAGCGGTGCTGGACAAGCTCCTCCTCACGCCTGCAGAGACGCCGGCGCGGAGCGCAGCGATCACGCTCGTCGCCGGCACGATCGTCGCGTCGGCACAGGACCGTCCGGTGCAGGCACTGTTCGAGAAGATCGCAGATCCACAGCGTGCCCCCTGGCAGCGCTCCGCGTTGCTGCGCGGCGCCGAGGTCTCATTGCTTGGTGCAGCCGCGCCCGGCTCGCCGGCCGGACGCGGCCGCGGCAGGGGCGCCGTTCAGACAGAAGAACCGTGCCCGACCTGTCCCGGTGGGCGTGCAGGGCCGGGCGGCGCACCGGCGTTTCCGCGTGGCGGAACGAATGCTGCCGCTGCGGCGGATGGGCCCGTCGCCGCGGGCCGTGGCGCCGGTCGCGGTGGTGGACGGGGAAGAGGCGGGGCTGGCGGGCCCGCGCTCAAAGTGACGCGAGAGCCGGCAATCAGTGCGCTCGCGGCCGACGATTCCGGTGACCTCGGGAAACGCGCGGCCGCGGTGCTCGCCCGCGTGGAATGGCCAGGGAAGGCCGGTGTCGTCAGGGTCGCGCCGCTCACCGCCGACGAACAGGCACGATTCGACGCTGGCCGTGAGGTCTACAAGAACCTGTGCGTCGCGTGTCACCAGGCGGATGGCCGCGGCGCGGAGAAACTCGGAAAGACGCTCGTGGGTTCCGAGTTCACGCTCGATGCGCCGGGCATTCCCGTGCGTGTGCTGATCAGCGGCAAGGAAGGGTCCGTCGGCCTGATGCCGCCTCTGGGCGGTGTGCTGAGCGACGATCAGATTGCCGCGGTGCTGACCTATGTCCGCCGCGAATGGGGGAACACCGGCACGGCCGTCGATGCTGGCCACGGTTGCCGACGTCCGGAAGACGACCGCCGGCCGGTCGCGACCCTGGACGGACCAGGAACTCGTCGGCGTCCGCGGCGCGCGCTGACGAGCGCGCCGCGAACGCCACAGGCTCTTCGCCCTCAGACCTGCGCCGGCACCACGTACGGCTTGCGGTAATCCCGCGTCAGCATCCGCGTGGCTTCCGCATCGCCGGTGCACTCCATCTTCTTCGCATCCCAGAGCAGCGTCCGGCCCAGCCGGTAGCTGATGTTCGCCAGGTGCACCAGGTTGCACGAGATCGCGCCCTCTTCGATCTCCGCGGCCAGCTCCTCGCGCTTCCGGCTCCGCACGGCGCCGATGAAGTTCGTGAAGTGATCGTCGCGCACCTGCGACGTCGGTCCTGGCTGCTGATCGCGGCCCAGGAACGAGTAGTACTTGTCGCCGTCCATGACGAGATAGCCCTTGGACCCGTAGAACTGGTTGCCGATCGTGTTGCCGGGCTTGCCTTCGGCGATGCCCGCTTCGTGCGGCGAGATCCAGTGGCGCACCTCGAACGTCATCATCTTCTTCTTGCCGTCGACGTCGAACTCGTACGCCGCGCTCATCGTGTTCGGCGTCTCCTGGTCGTCGTCGAACATGAACTTGCCGCCGACCGCCGTGACCTTGGTCGGGTGGGTCACGCCAAGGCCCCAGCGCGCCTTGTCCATCTCGTGGATGCCCTGGTTGCCGATGTCGCCGTTGCCGGTGTCCCAGAACCAGTGCCAGTTGTAGTGGAAGCGATTCTTCGTGAACGGCCGCTTCGGCGCGGGGCCGAGCCAGAGGTCGTAGTCCACGCCGGGGGGCACGGGCTCCTCGGGCGTGCGGCCGATGGTGTCGCGCCACTTGTAGCAGAGCCCGCGCGCCATGTAGATGTCGCCGAACTCGCCGGCGCGCATCCGCTCCACGGCCTCGCGCAGCGCCGGTGAGGATCGGCTCTGGCTGCCCTGCTGGACGATGCGGTTGTACTTCCGGGCGGCGGCGACGATCTGCTGCGACTCGAAGACGTTGTGCGAGCACGGCTTCTCGACGTAGACGTCCTTGCCGGCCTGGCAGGCCCAGATCGTCTGCAGCGTGTGCCAGTGGTTCGGCGACGCGATCGAGACGACGTCGATGTCCTTGCTCTCGAGCATCTGGCGGAAGTCCGTGTAGACGGTCGGCTTCCTGACGACGCCCCTCGATTCGAGCCCCTTCATCTTCTGCCCGATGTGGCTTTCATCCACGTCGCACAGGCCGGCGATCTCCACGTTCTTCATCCCGGCCCAGCTGGTCACGTGGTTTCCACCCCGTCCGCCGAGACCGGCGATGCCGACGCGGATGGTGTCATTCGGGCTCTGCATGCCCCGAACCGCGGCGTTCCCCGCCATGATGGCGGTGCTCATCAGGAAATGGCGTCGATTCATGGTGACTCCTTCGAAGGACGGTCAGCCCCGAGGCGCAGCGGCCGTGCGTGGCCAGACGGGCAGATTCTGCCACAGGCGCCGCCGATCGGGGGAACCCGGGCAGTCACGGCTATACCGTGCGCTATACTCGGCCGCAGAAACCTTCATCGAACCCATGATCGCAGTCTCCGGACGTCGATGGCGCTGACCACCGGGACCACCTTCGGCGTGTTCCAGATCGCGGCGCGGATCGGCGGCGGCGGCATGGGCGAGGTCTACCGGGCGCGGGATACTCGACTCGACCGCGACGTCGCCCTCAAAGTTCTGCCGGACGCCCTCACCCAGGACCACGACCGGATTGCCCGGTTCGAGCGCGAGGCACGGACGCTCGCCTCGCTCAACCATCCCCACATCGCGCACGTGTATGGCCTGGAGCATGGGCCCGTATCGGAGGTCCCGGGCACTCCCACGCGCGCAATCGTGATGGAGCTGGTCGAGGGCGAGGACCTGTCGGATCGCATCGCGAGAGGGACGATGTCGATCGCGGAAATCGTGTCGATTGCCCGTCAGATCGCGGAAGCGATCGGGAGCGCTCACGAGGCGGGCATCGTGCATCGCGATCTCAAGCCCTCGAACATTCGGATCCGACGCCGACGGCACGGTCAAGGTCCTCGACTTCGGTCTGGCGAAGGCCTACGAGTCGCGTGCCGTCGCCGGTACGACGGCGACCGCCACCGGCTTGACGCGCCGCAGGGGAGGTCGCTGCTCGGAACTGCCGCGTACATGAGTCCGGAGCAGGCGCGTGGGCAGGCGGTCGACGCACGCACCGACATCTGGTCGTTCGGGTGCGTCCTCTACGAAATGCTCGCCCGTCGTCTGCCGTTCCCTGGCGCCACCACCTCGGACATCGTCGCGAAGTTCTCGAGCGAGAGCCCGACTGGGATGCGCTTCCCGCCTCGACGCCGGCGAGCCTGCGGCGGCTGCTGAACCGTTGTCTCGTCAAGGACGTCAAGCTGCGTCTGCATGCGCTGGTCGACGCGCACTTCGAACTCGTCGAGGCGGCACACGTCACCACCACGACCTCGGAACCGCCGCCGCGTACGCCGGGGAGGCGCCGCATCGGCGCACGGGCGATAGTCCTTGCCGGCGTCGCCGCCGCGGTGGTGGGAGCGGCGACATGGTGGTGGGTGGCGACGCGCCGCAACGGAGCGTTGCCGCCGATGCAGGTCCTGTCGCTCACGACGTATCCGGGATTCGAGGCGAAGCCGGCATTTTCGCCCGATGGTCGGCAGGTCGCGTTCTCCTGGGATGGCGAGCAGCGCGACAACGATGACATCTACGTGATCCTCGTCGGCGCCGATCTGCCGCATCGCCTCACCACGAACCCGGCCAGAGATGTGTCACCGGCCTGGAAACCCGATGGGAGCCAGATTGCCTTTGCGCGTCTCGACGACGCCCATGTCGGTATTTACGTCGCCTCGCCCCTGGGCGGCGCCGAACAGCGCATCGCGATGTTTCCGCCAGCTCGCGTCTCGACCTCGGTGCGCGGCACGGCTGACCCTTCTCTCTCCTGGTCTCCCGACGGCCGCTGGCTCGCGGTCAGTCACATCGCCGGGGACAACCCGAGCAGCGCTTCATGTCATCGCGCACGACGGCAGCGAGAATCGACAGGTCCTGGCTGCCGATCAAGAGCACAACTTTACGGCTGTCGCGTTTTCACCTAAGGGCGACACGCTCGCATTCGTCGACTCCGGCCACCTCGGTGTCGTGGAGATCGATCCGGCAGATCCCTCCAGGCAGAGGCGGCCGCCCCGGCGGTTGAGTGCCTACCAGGGGTACGTCGGCGGCCTGGCCTGGACGCTCGACGGTCGCGAACTGCTCTACGGGAGAGCGCCCTACGCCGCCCCGCCTCCGTCCTATCTGTGGCGCCTCGCGGTGGACGGATCCTCGCAACCGCAGCGGATCGATCTCGCGGGCGTCGCGAGCTTTCCCGCCATGTCCGCGTCCGGTCGTCTCGCCTTCAGCCGCCGTGATCTCAACGTCGACATGTTACTCGTACACGGCGACAACGGGCGCGACCCCGTCGCGACGTCGACCTTCAACGAGTTCGACGCGTCGTTCTCGCCGGATCAGTCGAAGATCGCGTTTTCCTCGGATCGCACCGGCGACGGCAACGAGATCCGGATCGTCAATCGTGATGGCACGGGCCGGCGGCCGCTCACGAGAGGGGCACACCGACCCGAAGGTTCGCCGCGCTGGTCACCGGACGGAAAACGCGTCGCCTTCGACGGCCTCGGCGACGGCGGACAGCGACACGTCTTCATCGTCGACGAAGCGGGCGGACCGATCCGGCCGATTCCATCGAAGCCGGGGTCGTTCGATCAGCTCCCCAGCTGGTCGCGGGACGGCACATGGCTCTACTTTGGTTCGAGCCGTTCCGGCACGAGCGAAATCTGGCGAGTCCCCGCGGACGGCGGCGACGCCCAGCAGATCACGAAGAACGGCGGCGACGCACCGTTCGAGTCGTGGGATGGCCAGACGCTGTACGACTCGAAACCAACGCAAGGCGGGCGTTCGGTATTCGCGATGCCGCTGGACGGCGGACCCGAGCGGGCGCTCGGCATCGATGTGGTGTTCTGGAACTACTTTCCTGGAGAGCGCGGCCTGTACTTCACGTCGCTGCCGACCGGGCCCCGTTCCCCGTACCGCTACGAAGTACGGCTCCTCGACGCATCAGGCAGGATCAGCGTGCTCCGTGAGATCCGCCTCGCGTCCATGTCGCCCGGCCTGAGCGCGACGGCCGATGGAACGACGATGCTCATTGCTGGAGTCGCGGAGGTCGGGCAGGACCTGATGAGGATCGAGAACTTCCGGTGACCCCCGCGCTCCATCAGCTGTCGCCCGTTCAGGCTCGATCGAATCGATCGAGATTCATGACCTTGTCCCACGCGGCGACGAAGTCGCGCGCGAACTTCTCCTGCGAGTCGGCGCACGCGTAGACCTCCGCGAGTGCGCGGAGCTCCGAGTTCGATCCGAAGACGAGGTCCACGCGGCTGGCGGTCCATCTGGGATCGCCCTTCTTCCGGCAGCATCCTTCGAATGACTGCGCGGCTGCCGACGTCGGCTTCCACTCCGTGCCCATGTCGAGGAGATTCACGAAGAAGTCGTTGGTCAGCGTCTCGGGCCGCTTGGTGAACACGCCGTAATCGCCCTGACCGGCATTCACCTTCAGCACGCGCAGGCCGCCGATGAGCACGGTCATCTCGGGCGCGCTCAGCGTCAGCCTGAAGGCTCGCTCGATCAGCAGATGCTCCGCCGGCACCTCGTGTCCCTCGCCGAGTAGTTGCGGAACCCGTCCGCGTCCGGCTCGAGCACGGCGAAGGATTCGACGTCGGTCTGCTCCTGCGAGGCATCCGTACGGCCAGGCCTGAACGGGCACCTTCACATCGTGTCCCGCGTCCTTTGCGGCCTTTTCGACGGCTGCGCATCCGCCGAGCACGATCAGGTCGGCGAGCGACACCTGCTTCTTCGCGCCGGCCTGCGCGTCGTTGAACGCCTTCTGAATCCCCTCCAGGATCTTCAGCACCTTCGCCAGCTCCGGCGGATTGTTGACGGCCCAATCCTTCTGCGGCGCGAGACGGATCCGTGCGCCGTTGGCGCCACCGCGCTTGTCGGTGCCGCGGAAAGACGATGCGGACGCCCAGGCGGTCGAGGCGAGCTGGGAGATCGACAGTCCCGACGCCAGGATCTTGTCCTTCAGGCTGGCGATGTCCTTCGCGTCGATCAGTTCATGATTCGACCGCGGGCACCGGGTCCTGCCAGATCTGCGGCTCCTTGGGAACCTCCGCGCCGAGGTAGCGCGTGATCGGCCCCATGTCGCGGTGCGTCAGCTTGAACCACGCTTTCGCGAAGGCGTCGGCGAACTCCTGCGGGTTGGCGTGGAAGCGGCGCGAGATCTTCTCGTAGGCCGGATCGAACCGCAGGGCGAGGTCCGTGGTCAGCATGCGACGGCGCGATCTTCTTCGACGGGTCGTGGGCGTCCGGAACGGTGCCGGCACCGGCGCCGTTCTTCGGCTTCCACTGCTTCGCGCCAGCCGGGCTCGTCGGTCAACTCCCACTCGTACTCGAACAGGTGCTTGAAGAAGTCGTTGCTCCACCTGGTCGGGCGTCGTCGTCCAGGTGACTTCGAGGCCGCTCGTGATGGCGTGGGCGCCTGTGCCGGTCTCGTAGCCGCCCTTCCAGCCGAAACCCTGCTCCTCGAGGTTGCCGCCCTCGGGCTCGGGGCCGACGTGGGTCGCCGGCGCCGCACCGTGGGTCTTGCCGAACGAGTGGCCGCCGGCGATGAGCGCCACCGTTTCCTCGTCGTTCATCGCCATGCGGCGGAACGTCTCGCGAATGTCCCTCGCCGCGGCCACGGGATCGGGCTTCCCGTTCGGCCCTTCCGGATTCACGTAGATGAGGCCCATCTGCACCGCGCCGAAAGGATTCGCGAGCTGCCGATCGCCGCTGTAGCGCTCGTCACCGAGCCAGGTGCTCTCAGAACCCCAGTTGACGTGCTCGGGCTCCCAGACATCCTCGCGGCCGCCGGCGAACCCAAAGGTCTTGAAGCCCATCGACTCGAGGGCGACGTTGCCGGTCAACACGATCAGGTCGGCCCACGAGAGCTTCCGGCCGTACTTCTGCTTGACCGGCCAGAGCAGCCGGCGCGCCTTGTCGATGTTGGCGTTGTCCGGCCAGCTGCCGAGCGGCGCAAAACGGATCTGGCCCGAACCGGCGCCGCCGCGGCCGTCGTGAATGCGGTAGGTCCCCGCACTGTGCCACGCCATCCGGATGAAGAGGCCGCCATAGTGGCCGAAGTCGGCCGGCCACCAGTCTTGTGAATCCGTCATCACCGCCTCGATGTCCTTCTTCACGGCATCGAGATCCAGGGACAGGAACTCTTTGGCGTAGTCGAACCCGTCGTCCATCGGGTCGCCTGCCGGGTGGTTCGTGTGGAGGGCGCTCAGGTTCAACCGATCCGGCCACCATTCCTGGTTGGTCCGGCCGGTGCGCGCTTTGCTCGAGAACGGGCACTTCTCAACGTTGTCCATGTGACGTTAACCTCTACTGTGACCGGCGTGCGCGCCGGTTGTGACTTCGCGGAATGCTCTTGCCGTCCGTGGGCGGGTTGGTCGGGAGCTTCGCGCGTGCGGTCCGTCGCTGACCTGGGCGTGCGGCGGTCGGACGGTCGGCGGGCGATGCCGCGCGGGACTGTTCGAGACAGTCCGGACAGCGCCCCCAGTAGGCGACCTCGGCCTCGTCGATCTCGTAGCCCCGGTCGTCGCCCGCCGTGAGACACGGCGCGGCGCCGACCGCGCAATCGACGTCGACCACGCGGCCGCAGGTTCGACAGATCAGGTGGTGGTGATTGTCGCCGACGCGATCTTCGAAGCGAGCCGGCGATCCAGAGGGCTGAATGCGCCGGATGAGCCCCTCGGCGACCAGCAGGCGCCAGGGCGTCGTACACCGATTGCAGCGAGATGGCGCCGATCTCGGTCCTGACGACCTCGGCCACGGCGTCGGCCGTGATGTGAGGCTGACCCGCGACCGCCCGCAGCACCGCCAGCCGCTGGGCCGTCACCTGGATGCCGCGTTCACGAAGAAGCGCCGCCGAATCGGTCACCATCGACGACGGTAGCCTAGATCAAAGTTTGGAATGAATCAAATATTGGCGCGAATCTACTTCTTCGGCGGCGGGACGATTCTCACCTCGACGATGTCGAGCTCCAGGAGGCTGTCGCCGCGCGCGTCGACGACGACGTGCGTTCCCGGCTTCAGGTCCGAGACGGGCACCTTCTTCTTGTCACGGGTGACCGTCGATTTCTCCACGAACATCATCCTGACGATCTTGCCGTCCTTGGTCTGCTTGACGTCGAGCGCGTCCTTCGTGACCTGCGCGACGGTTCCGATGATCCGGTAGTTGTCGTGGGCACGCAGGGCCGTGGCCGGCGCCAGCAGGAGCAACGCGAACGCGAGAACGACCGTGGGACGAATCATGTGTCTCTCCTTGGCGGGCTTCAGGGTTGACCGCCGGGGCCGGCTGGCGGCGCGAACAACGGGAGGGCGTCCAGCGAACGCAGCTCCCGCGTACGTCTGCTGCGATCGGAACGAATCTCCATCGCTGACGTGTAGTAGCCGGCGCTGGTCAAGCGAATGATGATGGTCTCCCCGCCGGGATTCTCCCAGTACCACCCGTGAATGCCGGCAAATGGCGCCACCAGGCTGCCGCTCGCCTCGCGCCGGGTCTGCTTGTCGAAGCTCTGTTCGGGCGGGACGCCATCCGTCACCTCCGCCCGCTCGCCATGCATGTCGTGGAGCACCGGCGCGCTCGCCGACCATGAATACAGCAGCGTTGCATCCTTCTCGAGCCGGTACTTGTATTCGACGTACTCGTAGGGTCCGAGCGCGACTTGGTACGTGTCGAAGGTGAACGCGGCGGGGTAGACGCCGAGCGGCCCGTTCTGAACGGGCACCAGCGCCGCGCCTTTCGGCGGTTCGGCTGCGGGAGCGACCGGCGGCGAGGCGATGTCAGTCAGGCCGAGCGCCCGGCCGGTGCCCAACGGATCGATGCCGTATTCGGCGGGCAGCACGGTCGTGACCAGCAGCAGAGTGGCTACCAGCACTGATACGGCGGTCGTCTTCGCGAGCATCGCGAGCGATGGGGGAGCCGCGGCCGGCGGTGGCACAGGTGAATGGGTCATGGTGTCGTGAAGAACCCGGTGAGTTGGTAGCCGGCCAGCAGGAAGCCGGCGGTCATGAGCGCGGCATTGGCGACATACGCGTGCCGCAGGTAGCCCGATCGCGTGCGCCAGTAGCCGAGCGCGAGCAGCACCGCGGTCAGGGCCAGGAACTGCCCGACTTCAACGCCGGCGTTGAAGCTGACGATGTTGGTGACGAGCCCGTTGCGTGAGAGGGCATACTCCTGAAGCTTCGTCGCCAGGCCGAACCCGTGCACGAGACCGAACACCAGCACCGCCGCGCGCGTGTTCGGCTGGATGCCGATCGCTTTGAAGCCGCCCATGTTCTCGAACGCCTTGTAGACAATCGAGAGCCCGATCACGGCGTCGATGAGGTAGGCGTTGGCGCGAATGCCGCCGAGCGCGCCGCCGAGCAGCGTCAGGCTGTGGCCGATCGTAAACAGGCTGACGTAGAGCAGGATGTCCTTCAGGCGATACAGGAAGAAGATCACGCCGACCAGGAACAGCAGGTGATCGTAGCCAGTGACCATGTGCTTCGCGCCGAGATACAGCAGCGGCACCACGGCAGGGCCGTCGATCGACTGCAGATAGCGCGCGTCCTTCGACGACACGCCGTGGGCGCCGAGTACCGCGCCAGCCAGCACACAGGCCACGATCAGCAGCAAGAGGGTCGTGAGGGACCGCCGGCCTCTGGCGCGCCGGAGCGCGTCGTTCGTCATTGGTCCGAATTGTACTGTCCCGAGCATGACTGACAATCGCATGGAGCCTACGCCTCGGCGCGCCGCGCGCTTACTGACCGGCGCATCCGGCCATCGAGGTGTCAGGCAGTGAATCGTGAACGGCGGGTTGGTGTCAGGCAGTGAATCGTGAATGAGCTCCGGCCGAGGCAGCGGCACTAGCGAGGGATTGCGCGGTCGCCGCTCGGAGTCGCATGCTGGCTTTTCGGCATCGGGCCCTCGGTTCACGATTCACTGCCTGACACCCTCAAGCTCTCCTCCTGCGTCGCAGGAGTACAGCGCATCCAGATTTCTGAAAATTACGTCCAACGCCGCCCTCGTCCGTAGCCAGCCGGCTCGTGCGTCACACAGCGATCCAACAGGTGTCAACCTTCAGATATGCCCGCAATTAGCCCGTGCCGAGCTTCGGGCGAGGTCTGCGCCTTGCAGTCGTCTGCTGCGAGCGCCGTCTCAACTGCGGCGCGCGACACATTCGTGACTCAAGGAGGAACGCGATGTTCAGACGTGTCCTCGGCGTCTTCATGATCGGTTCGTGTCTGATGTGGCCTGGATCGCAGCGGCGCAGGAACGCGCGCCGCACGCCGGTTCGACGGCGGTCGGGATCGACGTCGGCACGTTCGTTCCGGCCGACGACGAGTTCGGCAATGCGCTCGTCATCAACGCGCTGCTCGAGTATACCTCACGCCGCGCCTGAGTCTCCGCACCGACCTCGGCTTGACCGAGCCGGGCTTCAGGCGTGGATCGTCCGATACGCTCCGGCAGGTTCCGCTGCGGCTGGATGTCAACTACAACTGGGAAGGCGGCAAATGGCATCCCTTCCTGGGCGCGGGCGTCGGTGCCTACTTCCTGCAGCAGAAAGACAACGGCGATGCGTTCGGCGACGCTGAAACGAAGGCCGGATTCAACCTGGGCGGCGGCCTCGAATACTTCACGGGCCGCACCGTGTCGATCAAGGGTGAGGCGCGGTATCACCTGATCGGCGACACGCGAACAGGCGAGAATCCATCGGGGCTCGTGCTCACTGGCGGCGTGAAGAAGTACTGGTAGATGTGGGCGTGCGATCGGGTCGGAGGCGCCTGTCTTCAGGCCCTCCGGCCCGTCGCGACACCTCGCCTGCTACGCCCGCCCTCTCGCGCCCGAGCGGCTCGAGCAGCCTCAGATCCTTCGCCTTCAGCGCGCGGTAGCAGTCGGGCAGGTCGAAGCCGGCCAGCACGCCGGGCGGCAGGGCGGACAGCGGCCAGTTGTAATCGGGTGATTCGGCGATCTCCGCGTAGGAGGCCGGCGGGCGTTTCAGCGTCACTCGCGTCACCTGGGGCGAGAGCAGCGCCGCGAACGCTGCCGGCGCGGCGCCCTGACCTCGCGCGGCGAGGTGAACCTGGTCGTATCCCCACGCCGCGAGCCAGTCGAGGACCCGGAGGACGTCGAACGTCCGTTGGCCGATGTAGGGATAGTCGAGCAGGAGCCCGTGCGACGAATAGAAGTAGTCGGTGTTGTACTCGTCGCTGTCGCTCAGGCTGGTGGTCTGCGGGGTCGACTCGCCGATGCCGCGCACGTCACACGTATGGAACGCCGCTTCGGGATCGGCCTCGATCAGCTCGCGCAGGAGCGGTTCGCTGCGCAGCTCGGCGTCCGCTGACTGATCGGAGACATAGAGAATCGCCTTCTTCGTCTCGCGCGGCGGCCTCGAGAGGAGCGGCTCCCTGGTGAGTCTGTAGACCAGCGCGTGCACCCCTCGGTCGGTCTCCACCATGTACGGCAGCGCGTGCCGCATCGGATACTTGCGGTCGGGCAGCGGGCGCAGGATGCGGAACTCAGGCACGCCGCTCCGCTCGGGAAGCCTGAGCGTGTCGGCGACCGTCCGGCCGAGCGCCGTGGCGTCGAGGCTGCCTCGCTTGGACGCGAGCACTTTCGACTTCTCGCGAGTGAAGTCATGAATCGGCTTCGATCGCAGTTCGCGCGACCTGGCCGTGCGGCGTGCCCAGAACATCTCGTCCTTCTCCAGCACGAGCTTCGGCTCCGTCTTCGCGTCGGAGATGCCGGTGCAGCGATTGAACCATCGGTACATCGCCTCGCGGTTCTCCTGCGAGTAGCCGTGGTAGGTCGGCCCGATGAAGTAGGCGACGTTGTCCTCCGCGCCGAGCAGCCGGTAGAGCCGCTTCAGCCGCTCGTACGCGGCTTCGTTGCCGCGCGCGTCGAAGTAGTCCTTCTCCTTTGCCAGGATGATCACCGGCTTCGGCGCGAGCGCCGCGAGAAAGTCCTCGTGATCGAGACCGAGCGCGAGCGCGCGCGGCGGGATCTGCTCCATATCGGCGCCCAGCTCGTTCTCCATGTTCCGCCGCAGTTCGGTGACGAAGCAGCTCGGCGCGGCCATCGTCCACCGGTCGTCCAGGCCGCACAGCCACGTGGTCATCGTGCCGCCTCCGGAGTTGCCGGTGATCCCGAGGTGGCGCTTGTCGACTTCCTCGCGGGTGACCAGATAATCGAGCGCGCGGACGGCGTCCCACGCGCGCCACGTGCAGAAGCGTTCGTCCACCAGGACCTGCTGGATGCCCGCGTAATTGTGCTCGGCGGTGCCGGTCCCGCGTGTCGGCTTCCAGTTCGCATCCACGTACTGCATGCGCTCGCCCTGGCCGATCGGGTCGAAGATCAGGACGACGTAGCCGAGACGCGCGAGCCCCTGGCAGAACGACTGATACGTGTCGATCGCCTTGCCGTTCGCCGAATGCCCGCAAGAACCCACTACGCCTGGCAGCGGGAACCGCCGACCCTTGGGAAGATAGAGGTTCGCCGACACCAGGAACCCCGGTCGGCTCTCGAAGAGGACGTTCTCGATCTTGTAGGCATCCCGCTCGACGACCTTCGTGACGCGCGCGTTGAGCGGCGTCTTCTCGGGAAACGGCCCGAACGACTCGCGGATCTTTCTGCGGACCGTCCGCACGTACGCCTCCGCGTCGGCCTTCGTCTTCAGCGCCGCGAGCCGTTCCAGCCGCCGCTGGTGCAGCGCGTTCTCGCGCGCCACGAAGAACTCCTGGACCATGCGCGGAAAACGGTTCAGCGCCGCGAACGGGGGCGTGCCTGCCGCGGACGGGGCCTGCGCCGCGTAGACCGGCACGTGCCAGTCAAACGCGGTCCCCGCCCCGCCGACGGAAAGGGCGAACAGCATCTGGCGCCGTGAGATGCGCGCGGTTCGAGCCGATCTCTCTGGATTCATCCGTGTTCCCTCGTTCGGACGCTGGAGTCCGGGCGCTCAACGGGTCATCACGGCGCGGTGTGGCTGGTCTGAGCGATGAACTCTCGTCGTCGCACGAGCGCCATTGTGGGCCAGTTGCCGCGATTCGTCCATGGCTCGGCGAGATTGCGCGGGGGCTCTCGTCAGTCGTCCCGAAGGGCCGCTGCTGGCTCGATCCGTAGCCCCGTGAACGTGGCCGTCGCGGCCGAGAGGATTCCTGCGGCGGCAACGATTCCGAGGACGACGGCAAGGACGACCGGATCCCGAGGGCGAACCTCGAACAGCAAGCTGGCGACGACGCTGCCGAGCGCCAGGGCGCCGGCAAGGCCTGCTGCCAATCCGGCCGCGACGGGTGTGACATTCTGCCGCAGGACCATCGAGAACACCTGCGACGTCTGCGCACCGAGCGCCACGCGGATGTTGAGCTCCCGCCGCCGCCGCGACACGCCATACGCGGCCGTGGCATAGACGCCGACGATGGCAATCAGCAGCGCGGCGGAACCAAACGCCGTGAACAGCGACGCCTGATACCGGCGGTGTTCCACGGCGGCATCGATGAGTTCCGTCAGCGGCGCCACCTTGGCGACGGCAACGTCGGGATCCACCTCGCGCACGACGCCGCGAATCGCGGGGACGAGCGCCATCGCGTCTCCCTGCGCGCGGACGATCAGCACCGACTTGCCCTCGTTGTTGAACCAGTACGGGACGTAGACCATCAGCGGCGGCTCGGTTTCGAGCGCCGTGACGCGGCCGTCCGAGACGACGCCGACGACGACGAGCTTCTGTGTCGTATCCGCGCGCGTGAACACGCGTCCGATGGGCGATTCGCCCGGCCAGATCGTCCGCGCGGCACGCCCGTTGATCACCGCGGGTGTGACCGTGGACGTCCGGTCCTGCGGCTCGATGCTGCGTCCCTGCAGGATCGGCGTGCCGATCGCCTGAAGTATTCGGGTCCAATGAAGCGATAGTTCGCCGTCGGTCGCGCGTCCGGGGCAGACCGTGCGGTCCTGCCGGAGGATGGCATCGACCCAGGTTTCACCGGTCAACGGCAATGCCGACGTCCACGCGGCCGCGGTGACGCCTGGCATCGGGCGCACGCGCTCGAAGATCCGGTCGTAGAGCGCGGCGCGTTCGGGCGTGTCCGGGATATTTCCTCGAGCCAGGGGCGACTTCGATCGTGACCGCACCTTCAGTGGTGAAGCCGTTGTCCGCGCGCAGGAGACGGGTGAGGCTGGACACGAACAATCCGCTGACGGCCAGCAGCATCACCGAGAGCGCAATCTGCGTGGTCAGCAGCACGCTGCGAAGCCGCACGGCGCCGCGCTCGCTGGTACGGCCGCCGCTGCGCAGGACGGATTCCAGATCCGCGCGCCCGAGGCGCCAGGCCGGCACCAGCGCGACAGCGAGTGCGGCGAGCAGCGTCGTGATGGCTCCGACAGCGAGAACGCGCGCGTCGATCGAAACCTCCTGCACGCGTGGAAGACCGGCCGGGGCCGTCGTCACGAAGACTCGCAGCGCGGCCTGCGCGAATGCCACTCCGAGCACTCCGCCTGCCGCGGCGAGCACGACCTGATCGACCACGACGCCGCGAATCAGGCGCCAGCGGCTGGCGCCAAGCGCGCCGCGGACGGCCGACTCGCGGAGGCGCCCCATCGTCCGCGTCAACGTCAGGTTGGCGAGATTCGCGCACGCGATCAGCAGCAGCCCGCCGATCGCGCCAAGGAGCAGCAGAAGGCCGCGGCGCACCGGTCCGACGATGGCTTCCTCCAGTGGCAGCAGCCAGGCACGGAGTTCCGCCGGCCCGCGCGTTTCGCGCCGTGCGATCTCGGCGACGGTTCCCTGCAGGACGTTCATCTCGGCGCGCGCCTGTTGCAGCGTGACTCCAGGCTTCAGGCGGGCGACGACGCCGTAGTTGAACTGTCCCATCCAGTCGTGGTTCGCCAGCGAGATACGGAAGGGGACGATCGCGGCGACGTCACTCGTCACCGTTCCCGAGTCATCGTGCGTCTGAAGATGCGGCAGGGCATAGCCACGGGGAATTACGCCGACGATCGTGAACTGCGCGCCGTTCAACGTGAGCGGACGGCCGACGACCGCCGGGTCGCTGCCGAGGCGCTCGCGCCACAGCTGTTCGCTGATCACCGTGACCGCCGGACGCTCGCGATTCTCGTCATCGCGGGTCAATCCCCGTCCGAGCGTCGTCGGGATCCGCAGGACGTCGAAGAGCGTCCCCGAGGAGCGCAGGACCACGACCTGCGTGGCATCGCCCGCGCCGGTCAGGGTCGAGGTGCGCCAGTCCGTTGCCGCCATCGCCGTGAACGCGGTCGCGCGATCGCGCCAGATGTCGAAGTGGCGCATCGCCGTTGGCAACGTCGGATAGCGATCGACCAGCCCGGGCAGAATCTCGCGAATCGAGACCAGCGCCTCAGGTTCGGCGTAGCTCAACGGGCGCAGCAGGACGCCGTTGACGATCGAGAAGACGGCGATGGAGGCGCCGAGGGTCAGGGCCAGCGTGCCGGTGACGGCAATGGCGTAGAGCCGATCGTGGCGCAGGCCGCGCCACGTGCCTCGGAGGTCATAGAGGAGCTCGCGCATGCCGGCTTAGACGGTGCGACACACACGTGGGGTTGCTCGATGGCCTCCTGCGGATGGCGCAGCAGTACACGTTGGCGTGGCTCGCGCCGGGTTCAATTTGGTAACGGTTCGCCGACATCGGCAAGGATTGCTTGCCGAGGAGGAGACGCAGGATGAGGATTCGTCTCGGCCGTGTACTCGTACTAGCGGGAGTCGCCGCCGCGGCGCTTTACACCTTTGTCACCATCCAGGGCAGTGGCGCCGCCGCGCTCTTTCGGGAGAACCGCCGGTGCTGCCAGCTCTCGTTCATGCGGAACCTGCGAGTCACGCTCGACGAAATCAGGGGTCTGACGGAGTACTCCTCCGAGATTGGTCAGGACAAGTGGGTGCTCGAGAAAGTGTTCCCCGGCGTCAGCGACGGCTACTTCGTTGACATCGGCTCCGGCCACGGCACGATTGGGTCCAACAGCCGGACGCTCGAAGAGCGTGGATGGACCGGAGTGTGTATCGATCCGTTTCCTGTCCACATGGAAGGACGCACCTGCAGGGTATTCGAAGAGGTTGTCTTCAGCAGGTCCGGGCTGGTCATGGCGTTCCACACTGCCGGTGGACTCGGCGGCGTTGCCGACACGCTAGGCGAGTGGAATGAAACGGCGGCGCGCGCGCCGACGCTGAACGTGACGACGGTCACCCTCGACGACATCCTGGCGCGTGCGAGCGCCCCGGCGTTCATTCACTTCATGTCCCTGGACATCGAGGGGGCTGAACTGGAAGCGCTGCGGGCATTCCCCTTCGATCGCTATCGCGTTGGTGCCTGGGCCATCGAGCACAATCGCGAAGAGCCCAAACGAAGCCAGCTCGTGGCGCTGCTCGCACAACACGGGTACCGCCGCGTGAACGAATGGCATCAGGACGACTTCTTCGTTCCGGTTGGCGCTCGTTGATTCGGCCGCGAACCGCGCCTTGTCCGTCCTCAGTCGCCCCGCAGCGCGTCCGTTGGCGCCACCCGCGCCGCGCGGATCGCCGGCACGGCGACGGCGGCCATCGCGACGGCGGCCATGACCGCGGCGGATGCCGCCAGCGCTCCGGCGTCGAACGACGTCACACCGAACAGCACCCCACGCAGCACCCGATCGGCGGCGGCCGTCAGGAGAATGCCGAGGACGATCCCGCTGGCCAGCAAGCGTCCGGCCGCAGCAGCGACCAGCCGGATCATTTCGGCTCGGCGAGGCGCCGATCGCGAGCCGGACCGCAATCTCGCGCGTCCGATCCGACACGACCAGCATGAACAGGCTGTAGAGGCCGATGCCGGCAAGCGCGAGCGCGGCGCTCGCGAACGAGCTCAGCATCGCCGCGTCGAGCCTCGGCTGATCGAACGCGCCGTCGACGACGTCTCCGAGCGGACGCAGCCCGAAGATCGCGCGCTTTGCATCGATCCTGTTGACGATCTGGCGCAGATCGGCGGCCAGCGCCCGGGCGTCGGCGGTGCGCACGACGTACTCGGGGTCCGGCCACCAGCCTGCCTGGACTGCAGGCGTAGGCAAACGGCACCGGGCTCACCGCCGGTCCGTCTTCCGCCATCGTCCCGAGAATGCCGATGATCGTGTAGGTCGCGCCGGCACCGCTCTGAACCATCTCCAGCGTGCGACCCACCAGGTTCTGATTCGGCGCGTGCACGTCGACGAAGCGCTGGTTGACCATCGCCATAGCGCGACTTGTCGTCCATCCGCATCGGCGGGCACAACGACCCGGCCACGAGCGGCGCACGAATCGCGCGCAGATAGCCCTCGCGTCACCGTGCGCGATGCCCACGGTCATCGATGCCATCGGCGTTGGGGCCGGTCAGCCCGGCCACGCGGACCGAGTAGCGCAGCGAGCCGCCCGGCGCCGGCAGGAAATTCGTCATGCCCGCGGCCTGCACGTGCGGCAACTCGCTCAATTCGGTCAGCAGTTGCGTCTGCAGCAGCCCGACCCGATAGCGATCCTCGGACCAGCCCGCGGCGACGTGGAACGTCATCACGCCGCCCGGATCGAAGCCGCGATCCACCATGGTGAGGTTGTAGTAGCTGCGCAGCAGCAGCGTGGCGGAGCCGACGAGCATCACGCTCAGGGCGACCTGTGCGAGGACGAGCCCCTGCTGGAAACGGTAGCGGCCTCCGGCCACACCCCGCGATCCCGCCGCCATCATCTGCTGCAGATCGCGCCGCGTGCCCACCACCGCGGGGACGACGCTGACGATGACCGTCGCGAGGAGCGTCGTGACCGCGGTGAACGCGAGCGCGCGCCAGTCGAGCGTCAGCTCGTTCATGCGCGGCGTGGCGGTCAGCATCGCCGGCATCAGCCGGACGAGGCCAATGCGCCAGTGCGGCTCCGAGGCTTGCGCCAAGGGCGCCGATGATCAGGCCTTCACGCCAGACCATGGCGATCGCGCGCCCTCGCGACGCGCCGAGCGCCGCGCGGATCGCCAGGTCGCGGGCCCGCCGGCGAATCTGCACCAGGGTCAGCCCGGCGATGTTGGCCACGGCGATCAGCCACAGCGCACCGACCGACGCGAATACGAGGACGAGCCCGCGCCGCGACGTGCCGATTCGTGCGTCTTTCAGCGACCGGACCTCGACCGCCCACCCGGTGTCGGTCTTCGGGAACTGCTTCGCCAGCTCCTCCTGCACGAGCGCGAGATCGCGAGCGGCCTGCTCGATCGTGACGCCCGGTTTGAGCCGGCCGACGCCGTTCTGGAAGCGCGCTTCCCGCTGCCCCAGCAGCCACGCGTTGATCTTTCCCGGCAGCCAGACGTCGGTCGTTGCGGCGGTGAACGATGCCGGCATCACGCCGACGATCGGATATCCCTTGCCGCCGATCGTCAGCGCCCGGCCAATCGCCGACGGGTCGCGATTGAAGCGCCTCGTCCAGAAACGCTCGCTGATCACCGCCGCGTTCGGGCCGGTATCCAGCTCCTCGTCCCCGGTGAACCAGCGGCCGGCGAGCGGCGGCTGTGCGTAAACCTCGAAGAACCGCGGCGACACGCGCACGCCGGCAAGGCGCTCGGGCTCCTCACCGCTCGTCTCCGTCAGGCTCTCGGTGTTGGTCGCGGAGATCGCGACGAAGGACCGGTTGGCGCGGTGCCAGTCCTGGAGGCGGCCCGGCGCCACGAGGCTTCGCCGGTCACGCGCCGAGGGGCTCAATTCGTAGACCGTGACCAGCGCGTCGGCGTCGGGGTAGGGCAGCGGCTTGATGAGGACCGTGTCGACCAGCGAGAACACGGCGGTGGTGATGCCAGCGCCGAAGGCCAGCGTCAGCACCGTTGCGGCGAAGAACGCCGGCCGTCTCGACAGCGATCGCCAGGCCTGCCGCCATGCCCACATCTGCATCGACTGGGGCTTAGACGTCAGGACGCGCCAGAGCGTTGGCAGCCGCTGGGAGTGCGTGTGCCGAGCTTGCCGTCCCTCCTTCCCCGGCTCGAATCGGCGATACTCTTCGCAAAATGCGAGGCGCCCTCTTCGTCATCGCGCTCGTCTTTCTCCGCCTCTGCCGCCGGCGCCGACGTCCGGCACGTGTGGGCCGTCAACGACGGCGAGAAGGTCGAGCGCGACGCGTAGACCACCGACTTCGTGCGCGCAACAGTGTGTGGGACGGAGATGTCGTCCGTATCGCCGGCGCACGCAACGAGATCGTCGCGTTCCAGGTGATCGTCGAAGCCGACGGCCGCGGCATTGGCGCGCTCTCGTTGCGGTTGCCGGCGCTGGCGTCAGGCGATCGGGCAACCGTGGCGAGCGGATCGTCTACAAGCCGCCCGCACCGGATCCCACGGACTACGTCGGCCGGCCGATCCAGATCTTCGGCGTCAACTACATGCAGGTCACGACCTCGTCGCACGCGTCGTGGGTGTACACGCGCGGATCGCCGGCCGCGCCGCCGGATCCGACGGGGTGGAAGCCCGTGCAGCTCGTGCCGGAGAACGCGCGCGCCGGACGCGGCGGATTCCCGATCAATGTCGCGGCCAACCAGAATCAGGCGATCTGGGTCGAGGTCTACATCGATCGGGTCAGGAAGCCTGGACGCTACCGCGGCACGATCGAGGTTCGCGCCGACGCGGCGCGACGGACGCTCCCGATCGAGCTCGAGGTCTACGACTTCGTCCTGCCCGACGAAAACAGCATGCACGCGATGCTGTACTACTCCAGCGACCAGGCGGAACGGTATCAGGGCCGGAACCTCGATCCCGCCTTCCACCGTCTCGCGCATCGTCATCGCGTCGAGCTGGTGCATGCCTACGACGAACAGACGATCCAGAAAGTGTGGGGCCGGTTCTCGGGGACGGACTTCACGGGCGCCAACGGATTCGAGGGTCCGGGCGCCGGCGTCGGCAATGTCATCGCGCCGCGCACGTTCTACGGTCCTGGCCGTGACTTCGACGACCGAGCCAGCGCGTGGACGCGCAGCGACTCGTGGATGACGTTCATCCGGGCGAAGCTGCCGCGGGCGATCACGTTCCTCTACGTGCCCGACGAGCCCCGCCCGCCCGAGTATCCGCGCATCGTCACGCTCGCGGACAACATTCGCTCGAATCCGGGACCGGGCCGGACGCTGCCGCTCTTCGTGACCAGCACCTACGTCGAGCCGCTCGACGCCGCGATCGACATCTGGTGTTCGGGCCCGAAAGGCTTCAAGCTCGATCGCGTCGCCGCCGAGCGCGCCCGCGGCCGTGAATACTGGTTCTACAACGGTGGCCGGCCCGCGGGCGGGGCCATCACGATCGATGCCCCAGCCACCGATGCCCGAGCCACGATCTGGGCCGCGTTCAAGCACGACGTGCGCGTCTATTTCTACTGGCACTCGGTGCACTGGCGGCACAACGCGCAGATGGAAGGGGAGCGGAACCAGAACGTCTGGGCCAACTCGATCACGTTCGACAACCGCAAGCAGGCCAACCGATCGCCGGACGACCAGGGCTACATTCACGGCGACGGCGTGCTGATCTATCCCGGCGAGGAGCGTCTCCACCCGGAAGAGGACCGCGCCGTGCCCGGGCCGATCGCGACCATCCAGCTCGCGAACTTCCGCCGCGGCCTCCAGGACCATCAATACCTGACGATGGCGCGCAGCCTGGGGCTGAACGCCGTGGTGGACGATGTGCTGAAGGCGATCGTGCCGCGGGTGTTTTCAGATGCCGGGGAGCGCGTGAGCTTCCCGGAGACCGGCGATCCCTACGAAGCGGCGCGCGTCAAGCTCGCAGCGGCGATCGCGCAGGAGCTCAGGAGGCGGGCCCGTTGAACGCGCCAACTCCGAGATGCAGGATGGGCAACGCATGACGAGACGGGGATTAGCCGCATTACTGGTTGCCGCCGCGCTGGCCGGCTTTGTCGAACCGCCGCGGGCGCAGGTCCCGGACGACGTCCGGAGCAAGCCGCGTGTCTTCGTCCTCACGGACATCGAGAACGAGCCGGACGACGCGCAGTCGCTGGTGCGGTTTCTGACGTATGCGAACCACTTCGACGTCGAGGGCCTCGTGGCCACCACGTCGGTGCACCAGCGCGACAAGACCGCCGCCTGGCGCATTCGCGACATCGTCGAGGCGTACGGGAAGGTGCGCGACACGCTCGAGAAGCACGAGCCCGGCTTCCCGGACGCGCAGCGTCTGCTGGCCGTCATCAAGGAGGGGCGTCCCGCATTCGGGATGTCGGCGGTCGGAGAAGGGAAGGACTCCTCCGGCTCCGACGCGCTGATCGCCGCGGTCGATCGCGACGACCCGCGCCCGTTGTGGGTGCCGGTCTGGGGCGGGCCGAACGTGCTCGCGCAAGCGTTGTGGAAGGTGCGCGCGACGCGGTCGCCGGACGCGCTCGCGAGGTTCGTCGCGAAGCTCCGGGTCTACACCATCTCCGATCAGGACGACAGCGGGCCGTGGATCCGGAAGACGTTCCCGAATCTCTTCTACATCGCGAGTCCCGGCCTGCACGCGGGCGGCGCGTACCACTTCGCGACGTGGAGCGGCATCAGCGGCGACACCTTTCACGCGCGCTTCACCGGCGCGGACTTCAGCCTGGTCGACAATCCCTGGCTCGAGCAGAACATCCGCCGCAAGGGACCGCTCGGCGCGCTGTACCCGCGCGTCGAGTTCCTGATGGAAGGGGACACGCCGAGCTTTCTCGGTCTCGTGAACAACGGCCTCAGCGTTCCCGAGCGTCCGGACTGGGGCGGCTGGGGCGGACGCTACGAGCAATACACCCCGCGCACGCAGAAGTGGTTCCAGGAACCGGAGACACGGCCGTTCTGGACGGACGCGGTGGACGAAGTGCGCGGCGTCGACAACGCCTGGCACACGAGCAACCACGCGACGATCTGGCGCTGGCGCTCCGCCTATCAGAACGACTTCGCCGCCCGGATGGACTGGACGATCAAGCCGTACGCAGAGGCCAACCATCCGCCGCGTCCGACGCTCGCGCACGCGCCCGAGCTCTCCGCGAAGCCTGGCGAGCGCGTCAACCTGAGCGCGGAGGGTTCGAGCGATCCCGACGGCGACGCGCTCTCGTACGAGTGGTTCTACTACGGCGAGGCTGGGCACCTTCACGACATCCAGCGGCAGGAGCGGACAGCCGGTGACGATTCAGAACTTCGATCAGCCGAAGGCCTGGTTCACGGTCCCTTCGCAACGGGTCATGCCGCCGGGCAAGGGCACGATGCACGTCATTCTTGCCGTGACGGATCACGGCACGCCGCGGCTGACCCGCTATCGGCGCGTGATCGTCACGGTGGTGCCGTAATGCCGCGCTTCATGCCCTCCCATCCCGCGCCGCGCCTTCCTGGTCCATGGTGGTCGAACCGCGCTCGGTCTGTCGCTCTTCCCGCTGACGGCCTGTTCACGGCCACCCGATGCCGTGGGCAGGGCGGGAGTGGGCGTTCCCGCAGCGCTGATTGCGGATCTGGAAGCACAGATCCCTGGCCTGCTGGCGGCCGCCCACGTCCCGGGCCTGTCGATTGCGCTGGTCAGCAACGGACGCGTCGCTGGAGCGCGAGGCTTCGGCGTGAAGCGCAGCGGCTCGAGCGACCCGGTCGACGCGAACACGATGTTCGAGGCCGGCTCGGTGAGCAAGACCGTGTTCGCGTACGCGGTCATGAAGCTGTGCGAGAAGGGCGTGCTGCAGCTGGATAAGCCGCTGGTCGACTATGTGTCCGAGCGGTGGGTCCGCGACGATCCGCGATTCGGCCAGATCACGACCCGCCATGTCCTGTCACACACCAGCGGACTGCAGAACTGGCGCTCCGGCGAAGACCCGCTCCGCATGCACTTCGTTCCCGGCTCGAAGTTCATGTACTCGGGCGAGGGCTACAGCTTCCTGCAGCTGGTCGTGGCGCATCTCACCGGGCGCGTCAGCACGCAGTCCTGCGAAACCCTGGCCGACGGCCTCGCGGTGTGCGCGACCGAGATCGACGCGTACCTCACGGCCAATCTCCTCCGACCCTTCGGGATGTCGAACAGCCGGTATGTGTGGGACACGGCGTCGACGCCGAACGCCGCGGCCGCACATGGCAAGGACGGAACCCCGACGAACCGGCCGGGAGCGACGCCGATCCTGGCGGCGCGCTATGCGTCAGCCGGCGGTCTCGCCACCACCGCGACCGACTACGCGAGATTCCTGATCGAGGTGCTCGATCCCAGGCCGAGCGATGAGTTTCGTCTCACTGCGAGCAGCCGTGCCGAGATGATTCGTCCGCAGGTGAAAGTGGATGACAAGTCGTCATGGGCACTCGGCTGGCAGGTTCTGCACGAGAAGAAAGGCGATCTCCTGTCGCACGGTGGCGACAACCCCGGATTCAAGGCGTTCGCGCTGGCCTCGGCGGCACGGAAATCCGGCTACGTCATCCTGACCAACGGCGACAACGGCGGCGAGGCCATGGCCAAGCTGGTGAGTGGTGAGACGCCGTTGAACCTGTTCGTGATGGGGTAGAACCCCTTACGGTATCCTGCCCCGATGCATCTCCTGACGATGAGCGCGGCTATGGCCGTGCTGCTCAGCCTCGCATCCGCGAACAGCCCCGAGTGGCCGCAGTGGCGCGGCCCTCTCAATACCGGCATGGCCGCGGGGGACGCGCCGCTGACGTGGGGCGCGAGCGACGTCCGCTGGCAGATCGAGATCCCGGGGCGCGGCCACTCGACGCCGGTCGTCGCCGGCAACCGGATGTTCCTGACCACGGCGGTACCGACCGGCAAGGGAACGCCGTCGAAGACGCCGGGACGCGCCGGCGGAGGCGCGGACGCCGGGCTCGAGCACCGCTTCGACGTGCTCGCCATCGATCGGACCACGGGCAAGACCCTGTGGCAGCGGACCGCGACGGTCGCCACGCCGCACGAGGGCTACCACCGCGTCTACGGCAGCTTCGCGTCGAACTCGCCGGTCACCGACGGCACGCGTGTGTTCGCGTTCTTCGGCTCCCGCGGGCTCTACGCCTACGACATGAACGGCGAGCTCCTCTGGAAGAAGGACTTCGGCGTCCGGATGCGCATGGACCTGGCCTTCGGCGAGGGCACGCCGCTGACGCTGCACGACGGCCGGCTGCTGCTGCACTTCGATCACCTCGACACCGGCTTCCTGGTGATGCTCGATCCCGCGACCGGCCGCGAGATCTGGCGCACGAAGCGCACCGAGCCGTACAACTGGGCGGCGCCCTACGTGGTGCAGCACGACGGCCGCCGCCAGATCATCGTCAATGGCCTGACGGTGCGGAGCTACGATTTCGACACCGGGCAGTTGATCTGGGAAGCGGCCGGCCTCGGCGAGAACACCATCCCGCAGCCGGTCCAGCACGAGGACCTGGTGTTCGCGATGAGCGGGCACACCGTGAAGATGCTCATGGCGATCCGGCTCGGTCGCAAGGGCTCGCTCACCGGCACCGACGCCATCGTCTGGTCCACGGCGCGCGGCGCGGCCTACACGCCGTCGCCGGTGCTGCACGACGGCCGTCTCTACGTCGTCACCGACAATGGCTTGATCAGCTGCTTCGATGCCGAGACCGGGACGCCGCACTACCAGCAGCAGCGGCTGCCGCAGCCCTACGGCTTCAAGGCGTCGCCGGTCGGTGCGAACGGCAGGCTCTATCTCGCCACCGAAGAAGGGGACGTCGTCGTGGTCCGGATGGGAGACCGTTTCGAGGTGCTGGCCACGAACACGATGGATGGCCAGTCGTTCATCGCGTCGCCGGTGATCGTGTCGGGCACGATCTACCTGCGCAGCCGCACGCACCTGTTCGCCATCGGCAAAGGATCGACAGAATGATCGCCCGCAAGTATCTCCACAATTCTTCCCGACGCTTTCCATCGCCGCGATCGCGTGCGTCGCGCTGGCCGGAGCGTCGAGCCTCGCGCAGACGCAGAGCGCAGGCGGAGCGCCCGCCAGCGGCGCCGAGCCGCGCGAGATTCCGGTGCCGCCTATCGCGACGAAGCTGGGAACTCTTCCCGGTGTGGACGCGTTGCCGATGCGCACGGCCATGCCGGACGTCATGGTGATGGACGACGGCACGCCCGTCACGTCCCGGCGCCAATGGGAAGCGCGGCGGAAGGAAATGCGGCGCACCCTGTCGTACTACGCCGTCGGGCAGATGCCGCCGGCGCCGGGGAACGTGAAGGGGCGGGAGATCCAGTCCGAGCTCGTGCTGGGCGGCACCGTCAAGTACCGGCTCGTTCGCCTGACGTTCGGCCCGAAGTCTCAACTGAGCCTCGACATCGGCGTGTTCACGCCCGTGAAGGGAGGTCCGTTTCCCGCGGTGATCCTCCAGGGACGGACACCGCCTGGCGGAGTGGTGCTGCCGCGCCTGCCGCAGGGACCGAATCAGGGAAAGGGAGAAAACGTGTTGCTGCTCGTCGGGCCGGTGCCCCCGGCGGCGGGCGACCCGGCAGCCTCCGCGGCGCCGGCTGGCGCAGGCGGCGGTGCGGCCGCGCCCCAAACCGCCGAGGCCATCGCGACACAGCGCGCCGACGTCTTCAGCCGCGGCTACGCGCTCGTGCTGTTCAATCCCAACGACTGCGCGGAAGACACGACGCTGCGCAACATGGACGGCAGCTGGGCGTTCCGCAACACCCGGTTCTTTCCCGCGTATCCCGGCTACGACTGGGGCATTCTGGCGGGTTGGGCATGGGGCGCCTCGCGCGTCGCCGACTACCTCGAAGACGATCGCGTCAATCGACGCGACCAGGCTCATCATCACGGGCGCCTCGCGCAACGGAAAGTCTGCGATGGTCGCGGCGGCATTCGACGATCGCCTGATGGGCGCGCCGGTGGTGACGGGAGGGGGCGGCATAGGCGCCTATCGCTTCGCGGGACCGCGTGGAAGCGAGACGCTCGACCTCATGGAGAAGAAGTATCCGAACTGGTTTTCCCCGAACCTGCATCAGTTCCGGGGCCAGCGAGAGAAGCTGCCGTTCGACCAGCACTGGTTCCTGGCGCTCGCGGCGCCGCGGCCCTTCATCGCGCTCGAGGGCGACACCGACACGATCTCACTGCCTGAAGCCGTGCGCCAGTCGATCCTCGGCGCCCGCCCTGCCTATGCGCTGCTGGGGCGCCGGATCGCCTGGGCGTGAACTTCGCCAGGCACGGTCACGCGTTCACGGCTGAAGACTGGACGGCGATGCTGGATTTCTTCGACAAGCATCTGCGAGGCACGCCGATCGATCGCACGTTCGATCGTTTCCCGACCGAGCAGGAGCTCGACGCCGCTCTCGCAGCCGCGCGCGGCGCCAAACCCCCGATCCATTAGCCGCGCCGCCGGGAGGGCGCCGCGGCCGTCCGTGGCACTGTCCGTTACGACGCGGCCTTCAGCTTGTGCGGAGTTGCCGCCGCCACCGTTTCGATGCGGCCGTTCACGACTGCCCCGTCTGCGACGACGACGCGCGGCGCGGAGATGTCACCCTGGAGGTCGGCCCCGGGCTGAACCTGGATGCGCTCCTCGGCCATCAGCGTGCCTTCGACCGTGCCGGAGACGACGATCCCGGTGGCGGTGATGTCGCCGGCGACATGGGCGCCCGGCTCGACCACCACGAGATGCCCGTTGACGTTGATCAGTCCGTCGACCCGACCGGCGATGATCACGTCTTCCTGAGCCGTCAGCTCACCTTTGATAACCAGGGTCGATCCCACTCCAGCGCGTTCGGCCATTGCGAATCCTCCAATACTGACAAACGTTTGCGCTGGGCTTGGCAAAGCCTGTTCCCGCGGCGCGCTCCGCCTCGAGTTGCTGCGGAATTGCGAATTTTTGGGGCAGAATCGGGGGAATCGGCGATACTCTTCGCAAAATGCGAGGCGCCCTCTTGGTCATCGCGCTCGTCTATTCTCCGCCTCTGCCGCCAACGCCGACGTCCGGCACGTCTGGGCCGTTAACGACGGCGAGAAGGTCGAGCGCGACGCGGTGGAGCACCGGCTTCGTGCGCGCAACAGCGTGTGGGACGGGGATGTCGTACGCATCACCGGCGCACGCAACGAGATCGTCGCGTTCCAGGTGATCGTCGAAGCGGACGGCCGCGGCATTAGCGCGCTCTCGTTGCGGTTGCCGGCGCTCTCGTCAGCGTCGGGCCGACCGATGGCGACCGGATCGTCTACAAGCCGCCCGCACCGGATCCCACGGACTACGTTGGCCGGCCGATCCAGATCTTCGGCGTCAACTACATGCAGGTCACGACCTCGTCACACGCGTCGTGGGTGTACACGCGGGGATCGCCGGCGGCGCCGCCGGATCCGACGGGGTGGAAGCCGGTGCAGCTCGTGCCGGAGAACGCGCGCGCCGGACGCGGCGGATTCCCGATCGCGGTCGCGGCCAACCAGAGTCAGGCCATCTGGGTCGAGGTCTATATCGATCGGGTCAGGAAGCCGGGCCGCTACCGCGGCACGATCGAGATTCGCGCCGACGCGGCGCGACGGACGCTCCCGATCGAGCTCGAGGTCTACGACTTCGTCCTGCCCGACGAAAACAGCATGCACGCGATGCTGTACTACTCCAGCGACCAGGCGGAACGGTATCAGGGCCGGAACCTCGACCCCGCCTTCCATCGTCTCGCGCATCGTCATCGCGTCGAGCTGGTGCATGCCTACGACGAACAGACGATCCAGAAAGTGTGGGGCCGGTTCTCGGGGACGGACTTCACGCCGGCCAACGGATTCGAGGGTCCGGGCGCCGGCGTCGGCAACGTCATCGCGCCGCGCACGTTCTACGGTCCAGGCCGTGACTTCGACGACCGATCCAGCGCGTGGACGCGCAGCGACTCGTGGATGACGTTCATCCGGGCGAAGCTGCCGCGGGCGATCACGTTCCTCTACGTGCCGGACGAGCCCCGCCCGCCCGAGTATCCGCGCATCGTCACGCTCGCCGACAACATTCGCTCGAATCCAGGGCCGGGCCGGACGCTGCCGCTCTTCGTGACCAGCACTTACGTCGAGCCGCTCGACGCCGCGATCGACATCTGGTGCTCGGGCCCGAAGGGCTTCAAGCTCGATCGCGTCGCCGCCGAGCGCGCCCGCGGCCGTGAGTACTGGTTCTACAACGGTGGCCGGCCCGCGGGCGGGGCCATCACGATCGATGCCCCGGCCACCGACGCCCGAGCCACGATTTGGGCAGCGTTCAAGCACGACGTTCGCGTCTATTTCTACTGGCACTCGGTGCACTGGCGGCACAACGCGCAGATGGAAGGGGAGCGGAACCAGAACGTCTGGGCCAACTCGATCACGTTCGACAACCGCAAGCAGGCCAACCGATCGCCGGACGACCAGGGCTACATCCACGGCGACGGCGTGCTGATCTATCCCGGCGAGGAGCGTCTCCACCCGGAAGAGGACCGCGCCGTGCCCGGGCCGATCGCGACCATCCAGCTCGCCAACTTCCGCCGCGGCCTGCAGGACCATCAATACCTGACGATGGCGCGCAGCCTGGGGCTGAACGCCGTGGTGGACGATGTGTTGAAGGCGATCGTGCCGAGGGTGTTTTCAGATGCCGGGGAGCGCGTGAGCTTCCCGGAGACCGGCGACCCCTACGAAGCGGCGCGCTTCAAGCTCGCGGCGGCGATCACGCAGGAGCTCAGGAGACGGGCGCAGGTCGCGGATGACGTCCGAAGCAAACCGCGTGTCTTCGTCCTCACCGACATCGAGAACGAGCCGGACGATGCGCAGTCGCTGGTGCGGTTCCTGACGTATGCGAACCACTTCGACGTCGAGGGCCTCGTCGCCACCACGTCGGTGCACCAGCGCGACAAGACCGCCGCCTGGCGCATTCGCGACATCGTCGAGGCGTACGGGAAGGTGCGCGACAACCTCGAGAAGCACGAGCCCGGCTTCCCGGACGCGCAGCGTCTGCTGTCGGTCATCAAGGAGGGGCGTCCCGCATTCGGCATGTCGGCGGTCGGAGAAGGGAAGGACTCCTCCGGCTCCGAGGCGCTGATCGCCGCGGTCGATCGCGACGACCCGCGCCCGTTGTGGGTGCCGGTCTGGGGCGGGCCGAACGTGCTCGCGCAAGCGTTGTGGAAGGTGCGCGCGACGCGGTCGCCGGAGGCGCTCGCGAGGTTCGTCGCGAAGCTCCGCGTCTACACCATCTCCGATCAGGACGACAGCGGGCCGTGGATCCGGAAGACGTTCCCGAATCTCTTCTACATCGCGAGTCCCGGCCTGCACGCGGGCGGCGCGTACCACTTCGCGACGTGGAGCGGCATCAGCGGCGACACCTTCCACGCGCGCTTCACCGGCGCCGACTTCAGCCTGGTCGACAATCCCTGGCTCGAGCAGAACATCCGCCGCAAGGGACCGCTCGGCGCGCAGTACCCGCGCGTCGAGTTCCTGATGGAAGGGGACACGCCGAGCTTTCTCGGCCTCGTCAACAACGGCCTCAGTGTTCCCGAGCGTCCGGACTGGGGCGGCTGGGGCGGACGCTACGAGCAGTACACCCCGCGCACGCAGAAGTGGTTCCAGGAACCGGAGACACGGCCGTTCTGGACCGACGCGGTGGACGAAGTGCGCGGCGTCGACAACGGCTGGCACACGAGCAACCACGCGACGATCTGGCGCTGGCGCTCCGCCTATCAGAACGACTTCGCCGCCCGGATGGACTGGACGATCAAGCCGTACGCAGAGGCCAACCATCCGCCGCGTCCGACGCTCGCGCACGCGACCGAGCTCTCCGCGAAGCCTGGCGAGCGCGTCAACCTGAGCGCGGAGGGTTCGAGCGATCCCGACGGCGACGCGCTCTCGTACGAGTGGTTCTACTACGGCGAGGCGGGCACCTTCACGACATCCAGCGGCAGGAGCGGACAGCCGGTGACGATTCAGAACTTCGATCAGCCGAAGGCCTGGTTCACGGTCCCTTCGCAACGGGTCATGCCGCCGGGCAAGGGCACGATGCACATCATTCTTGCCGTGACGGATCACGGCACGCCGCGGCTGACCCGCTATCGGCGCGTGATCGTCACGGTGGTGCCGTAATGCCGCGCTTCATGCCTCCTTCATCCCGCGCCGCGCCTTCCTGGTCCATGGTGGTCGAACCGCGCTCGGTCTGTCGCTCTTCCCGCTGACGGCCTGTTCACGGCCACCCGATGCCGTGGGCAGGGCGGGAGTGGGCGTTCCCGCAGCGCTGATTGCAGATCTGGAAGCACAGATCCCTGGCCTGCTGGCGGCCGCCCACGTCCCGGGCCTGTCGATCGCGCTGGTCAGCAATGGGCGCGTCGGCTGGGCGGGAGGCTTCGGCGTGAAGCGCAGCGGCTCGAGCGACCCCGTCGACGCGAACACGATGTTCGAGGCCGGCTCGGTGAGCAAGACCGTGTTCGCGTACGCGGTCATGAAGCTGTGCGAGAAGGGCGTGCTGCACCTGGATAAACCGCTGGTCGACTACGTGTCCGAACGGTGGGTTCGGGACGATCCGCGATTCGGCCAGATCACGACCCGCCACGTCCTGTCACACACCAGCGGACTGCAGAACTGGCGCTCGGCCGAAGACCCGCTCCGCATGCACTTCGTCCCCGGCTCGAGGTATCAGTATTCGGGCGAGGGCTACAGCTTCCTGCAGCTGGTCGTGGCGCATCTCACCGGGAGCGTCAGCACGCAGTCCTGCGAAACCCTGGCCGACGGCCTCGCGGTGTGCGCGACCGACATCGACGCGTACCTCACGGCCAATCTCCTCCGACCCTTCGGGATGTCGAACAGCCGGTATGTGTGGGACACGGCGTCGACGCCAAACGCCGCGGCCGCGCATGGCAAGGACGGAACCCCGACGAACCGGCCGGGAGCGACGCCGATCCTGGCGGCGCGCTATGCGTCAGCCGGCGGTCTCGCCACCACCGCGACCGACTACGCGAGGTTCCTGATCGAGGTGCTCGATCCCAGGCCGAGCGATGAGTTTCGTCTCACTCCGAGCAGCCGTGCCGAGATGATTCGTCCGCACGTGAAAGTGGATGACAAGTCGTCATGGGCACTCGGCTGGCAGGTTCTGCACGAGAAGAAAGGCGATCTGCTGTCGCACGGCGGCGACAATCCCGGATTCAAGTCGTTCGCGCTGGCCTCGGTGGCCCGGAAATGCGGCTACGTCATCCTGACCAACGGCGACAGCGGCGGCGAGGCCATGGCCAAGCTGGTGAGTGGTGAGACGCCGTTGAACCTGTTCGTGATGGGGTAGAACCCCTTACGGTATCCTGCCCCGATGCATCTCCTGACGATGAGCGCGGCTATGGCCGTGCTGCTCAGCCTCGCATCCGCGAACAGCCCCGATTGGCCGCAGTGGCGCGGCCCTCTCAATACCGGCATGGCCGCGGGGGACGCGCCGCTGACGTGGGGCGCGAGCGACGTCCGCTGGCAGATCGAGATCCCGGGGCGCGGCCACTCGACGCCGGTCGTCGCCGGCAACCGGATGTTCCTGACTACGGCGGTACCGACCGGGAAGGGAACGCCGTCGAAGACGCCGGGACGCGCCGGCGGAGGCGCGGACGCCGGGCTCGAGCACCGCTTCGACGTGCTCGCCATCGATCGGACCACGGGCAAGACCCTGTGGCAGCGGACCGCGACGGTCGCCACGCCGCACGAGGGCTACCACCGCGTCTACGGCAGCTTTGCGTCGAACTCGCCGGTCACCGACGGCACGCGTGTGTTCGCGTTCTTCGGCTCCCGCGGGCTCTACGCCTACGACATGAACGGCGAGCTCCTCTGGAAGAAGGACTTCGGCGTCCGGATGCGCATGGACCTGGCCTTCGGCGAGGGCACGCCGCTGACGCTGCACGACGGCCGGCTGCTGCTGCACTTCGATCACCTCGACACCGGCTTCCTGGTGATGCTCGATCCCGGCGACCGGCCGCGAGATCTGGCGCACGAAGCGCACCGAGCCGTACAACTGGGCGGCGCCCTACGTGGTGCAGCACGACGGCCGCCGCCAGATCATCGTCAATGGCCTGACGGTGCGGAGCTACGATTTCGACACCGGGCAGTTGATCTGGGAAGCGGCCGGCCTCGGCGAGAACACCATCCCGCAGCCGGTCCAGCACGAGGACCTGGTGTTCGCGATGAGCGGGCACACCGTGAAGATGCTCATGGCGATCCGGCTCGGTCGCAAGGGCTCGCTCACCGGCACCGACGCCATCGTCTGGTCCACGGCGCGCGGCGCGGCCTACACGCCGTCGCCGCTGCTGCACGACGGCCGTCTTTACGTCGTCACCGACAACGGCTTGATCAGCTGCTTCGATGCCGAGACCGGGACGCCGCACTACCAGCAGCAGCGGCTGCCGCAGCCCTACGGCTTCAAGGCGTCGCCGGTCGGTGCGAACGGCAGGCTCTATCTCGCCACCGAAGAAGGGCGACGTCGTCGTGGTCCGGATGGGAGACCGTTTCGAGGTGCTGGCCACGAACACGCATGGATGGCCAGTCGTTCATCGCGTCGCCGGTGATCGTGTCGGGCACGATCTACCTGCGCAGCCGCACGCACCTGTTCGCCATCGGCAAAGGATCGACCGAATGATCGCCCGCAAACATCTCCACATCTTCCCGATGCTTTCCATCGCCGCGATCGCGTGCGTCGCGCTGGCCGGAGCGTCGAGCCTCGCGCAGACGCAGAGCGCAGGCGGAGCGCCCGCCAGCGGCGCCGAGCCGCGCGAGATTCCGGTGCCGCCTATCGCGACGAAGCTGGGAACTCTTCCCGGCGTGGACGCGTTGCCGATGCGCACGGCCATGCCGGACGTCATGGTGATGGACGACGGCACGCCCGTCACGTCCCGGCGCCAATGGGAAGCGCGGCGGAAGGAAATGCGGCGCACCCTGTCGTACTACGCCGTCGGGCAGATGCCGCCGGCGCCGGGGAACGTGAAGGGGCGGGAGATCCAGTCCGAGCTCGTGCTGGGCGGCACCGTCAAGTACCGGCTCGTTCGCCTGACGTTCGGCCCGAAGTCTCAACTGAGCCTCGACATCGGCGTGTTCACGCCCGTGAAGGGAGGTCCGTTTCCCGCGGTGATCCTCCAGGGACGGACGCCGCCTGGCGGAGTGGTGCTGCCGCGCCTGCCGCAGGGACCGAATCAGGGAAAGGGAGAAAACGTGTTGCTGCTCGTCGGGCCGGTGCCCCCGGCGGCGGGCGACCCGGCAGCCTCCGCGGCGCCGGCTGGCGCAGGCGGCGGTGCGGCCGCGCCCCAAACCGCCGAGGCCATCGCGACACAGCGCGCCGACGTCTTCAGCCGCGGCTACGCGCTCGTGCTGTTCAATCCCAACGACTGCGCCGAGGACACGACGCTGCGCAACATGGACGGCAGCTGGGCGTTCCGCAACACCCGGTTCTTTCCCGCGTATCCCGGCTACGACTGGGGCATTCTGGCGGGATGGGCATGGGGCGCCTCGCGCGTCGCCGACTACCTCGAAGACGATCGCGCAATCGACGCGACCAGGCTCATCATCACGGGCGCCTCGCGCAACGGAAAGTCTGCGATGGTCGCGGCGGCATTCGACGATCGCCTGATGGGCGCGCCGGTGGTGACGGGCGGGGGCGGCGTAGGCGCCTATCGCTTCGCGGGACCGCGTGGAAGCGAGACGCTCGACCTCATGGAGAAGAAGTATCCGAACTGGTTTTCCCCGAACCTGCATCAGTTCCGGGGCCAGCGCGAGAAGCTGCCGTTCGACCAGCACTGGTTCCTGGCGCTCGCGGCGCCGCGGCCCTTCATCGCGCTCGAGGGCGACACCGACACGATCTCACTGCCTGAAGCCGTGCGCCAGTCGATCCTCGGCGCCCGCCCTGCCTATGCGCTGCTCGGGGCGCCGGATCGCCTGGGCGTGAACTTCGCCAGGCACGGTCACGCGTTCACGGCTGAAGACTGGACGGCGATGCTGGATTTCTTCGACAAGCATCTGCGAGGCAAGCCGATCGATCGCACGTTCGATCGTTTCCCGACCGAGCAGGAGCTCGACGCCGCCCTCGCGGCTGCGCGCGGCGCCAAACCCCCGATCCATTAGCCGCGCCGCCCGGGAGGGCGCCGCGGCCGTCGCGGCACGCTGCATCCGTTACGACGCGGCCTTCAGCTTGTGCGGAGTTGCCGCGGCCACCGTTTCGATGCGGCCGTTCACGACTGCCCCGTCTGCGACGACGACGCGCGGCGCGGAGATGTCACCCTGGAGGTCGGCCCCGGGCTGAACCTGGATGCGCTCCTCGGCCATCAGCGTGCCTTCGACCGTGCCGGAGACGACGATCCCGGTGGCGGTGATGTCGCCGGCGACATGGGCGCCAGGCTCGACCACCACGAGATGCCCGTTAACGTTGATCAATCCGTCAACCCGACCGGCGATGATCACGTCTTCCTGAGCCGTCAGCTCACCTTTGATAACCAGGGTCGATCCCACTCCAGCGCGTTCGGCCATTGCGAATCCTCCAATACAGACAGACGTTTGCGCTGGGCTTGGCAAAGCCTGTTCCCGGCGGCGCGCTCCGCCTCGAGTTGCTGCGGAATTGCGAATTTGTGGGGCGGAATCGGGGGAAGTGGAGTTGGGTTATCAGGGCGCCGATTACCGTTTTGGTAGGCGACGAACGAATTTGCAAGGGCGTGTCAGGGCAGATGCACTCTGTCCGGATCCGACGACGGCCGTCAGCCTGACCGGCCCCGACTATGGTGACCCTCGTCCCGGCCGCGTTCTGGAGCAAGTACCGATGATGTTCAAGGTCTGAGGGCTCGCGCGCGGCTCGGGCGTCGCGTACCTCGCGGCGTTCTGCGTCGACTCAATCCGCTGCGCCGTGCGCTGCGGTCCCTTCTTCTCAACGGTGAAGCAGTGAGTTGGCGGAGTCGCCGTTCGGCAGCTTCGGCGAGGCAAGGATGGAGTTGTTCGTAATTCACCTGCGTACGGAAGTCGATCAGGCTCTGAAGGGGAGATGAATGACCATTCGCAATCGCGTTCTCCTGGCGTGTTTGTGGGTTCAGTGACTGCCTGGACCACGTGGGTCGGCGGCACACTGTACCAGATGCTGGTCATCGTTCCGTTGTGGAGCGCGTCGCCGCCGGAGACGGTTCGGGTTTTCTTTCAAGGCACGGACTACAACCGCACTCATCTTCCACTTCTTCGGCCCGCCATTCATCGTGGCGCGAAACTGTGCCGGTTATCGCTGCACTGCTCGCGGGATGGCATCTTCCCTCGACACCTGACGTGCTTTACTGATCGCGGTCCTCTGTCTCGACGCGTATTTGCTCCGGTCTATACCGCTGGTCTCGTATTTATCCGATCAACGCGGTCCTGCTTCGACCAGGCGCCGGCGGTACCCACACCCCATGAGGAAATCCGCGGACGGCCAGAGCAGTGGATTTTTGCGATCACCTCCGTTCATCGGAGATCGGTCTGATCGGCTTCTCGACGATGTTGTGGGCCTTCAGATTACCGGTACACTTGAGAAATGACAGAACAGCATAGGTAATCCGTCCACCAAACTGGATCAACCCCACGACAGGAATCGCGCGATTTGAGAGAGCCGCAGATACCAGCAGCCAGCGCCTCAATCACCGATCATCGTTCCGCAGCCTCCGACAGGTCGCCGCCGACGGCACGAATCTGTGCCCTTGGACACCAATGTGCGGATCAGGCCCTGCATCGAGCGCGCCCTCAGAACCCGACGCGGACGCCACCCACGATCGTGTTGTGGCCGCCGCCAGGGTCTTGTATCGGGAACAGCGCCCGGAACTGGCCCATCACGGCGACGTGCGGCGCGACCTCGACGTCGATGCCGGCCTGGACTTGCGCCGCGAAGCTGCTGTTGTCGAACTCGTTGCTGGTGTCCTGGCACAGCGACGCCGGATCGCAGCCGCTCAGCGTCTGCTGGAAGTCGCGCGAGTAGAGCAGGTAGCTGACGCCGCCGCCACCGCTGAACGTGACGCGCGCCGCGGTTCCTCTCGCGAGCAGGTTCCAGCCCAGCACACGGGTCCGGTGATCGGTCGTGATCACGATGCGATCGACGCGACCGAGCGGACCGTTCGGGCCTGTGATCGTCTGGCCGGTCAGGACTCTTTCGTCCGAATGGCGCCACTCTTCGAGAAACACGCCGAAGCCGAAGTGGCGCGTCGTGTCGACCCGCACATCGGCCTGCCAGGAGGTCGCGGTGAAGTCGAAGTCGCCGTGATACGGCGCCGCGATGCCGGCGGCGGCGCCAACGCTGACGTGCATGCGGTCGGGGTCCTGCGCCGCGGCCGGCGCGGCAGCCATGGCCAGGAGGATTGCGACGGAAGCGGAGAGAAACGGCACACCGGAGGGGACTCGTGGTCATCACACTCTGAAAGGCGTCAAGCCGAGGCGAAAGGGCTCGGGGAAGATCTCACAGTAAGCTGCGCCATGCGTGTCGTACGCCTCGTCATCGCTCCGCTGACCCTGACCGCGCTGCTGCTGGCGTCCAGCGCGCAGTCTCAGCCGGGCGCCGCCGAACCAGACGAGGAAACGCGCGCCACGATACAGGCGTCCCTCGACAACTGGGAGACCATCTGTCGTCGCTTCCTGCGGATCGATCCGGAGCCGCTCCCCTGGATGATCTTCTACGACGACAAACAAGCCTGGCATCTGACCGCCGACCTGGCGCTGCTGCCTCCCCATCAGGAGCAGCCGGCGACGCCGTTCCTGTTCAACGGCAGGCCGCGACGGCTGATCCGCGTGCCGCACGACAACACGGCGTTGTGGGTGCCGACCGGCCGGCTCCCGATCGGACCGGGCAAGCCGCCTCACGCCTTCACCATGCCCTATGACGACGGCGCGCGGACGTTCTTCGTGCTGCCCCTGCCGCCGGTGATCCGGGCGCTGGCCGGCGACCGTGCGCGGACGCTCGAACCGCTGTTCATCGGACTGGCCGCGCACGAACTGGCGCACACGCGTCAGCTCGTCGACGTGATGCGGCGGATCAGGATGCTCCGGGAGAAGCACGACGTCCCGATCGGCATCGACGACAACTTCATTCAGCAGAAGTACGCCGCCGACCCGGAGTACGCGCGGGCGTTCCTCGAAGAGGAGGACAGGTTCTTCCGCGCGGTGATGGAGGAGTCGGATCGCGACGCCAGCCGGCGCCTGCTGCTCGAGGCGCTCGCGCTGGCCGATCGCCGGCGTGCGCAGTTCTTCGCCGGCCCGTCGGCCGTGCACGCCGAGCTGGAAAACATCTTCCTGGTGATGGAGGGCGTCGGCGAATGGGTACGGTTTCAGCTGAGGCGGCAGGCCACGCCGGCATCGTCGTGGCAACAGACGCTCACGGAGACGATCGGCGACTCCGGCGCCTGGTCGCAGCGGCAGGGGCTCGCGCTGTTCCTGCTCATCGACCGCTTCGTGCCCGACTGGCAGCGACGCTTCCTCGCGCCGGATTTTCCCTCGCCATTTGTCGTCCTGCGGGAGGCGCTGGCGGCTCCCGCCGGCAAGTAAGGCACGTCGTCCGGCGCTCCAGCCGCTCATCTTGACAATCTAGATAAGAGGCGTATGCTGGCTCTCTCATCTAGATTGGCTAGCTGAGAGGAGAGGAAGTCGCCATGGCGGACGAGCAGAAACCGTCGGATCTCGTGCAGGGCACCCTGCACATGCTCATCCTGAAAACGCTGTCGCTCGAGCCGCTGCACGCCTACGGCATCGGCGTCCGCCTCGAGCAGATCAGCAAGGGCGTGTTCCTGGTCAACGCCGGCTCGCTGTTCCCGGCGCTCCGCCGCCTCGAGCGCCTCGGCCTGATCGAAGGGGACTGGCAGGTCACCGAGAACAACCGCCGCGCCAAGGTCTACCGGATGACGGCGAAGGGCCGCGCCAGGTTCAAGAACGAGGCGCGCGACTGGGAAGTCCAGACCGCCGCCATCTCGAGAATCCTCAAAGCCTCGCTCGGAGAACTGTGATGGGCATGCCAAGCATGTTCAGCCGGCTGACTGGCGGCCTGCGCGCCCTGTTGTCGAAAACCCGCGCCGAACAGGAGCTGGCCGACGAGCTTCGCGAGTACGAGCAGGCGATAGTCGACGAGAACCTGGCGAAGGGCATGAGCCGCGACGCCGCGGTCCGTGCCGCCCGCGTCGAGATCGGCAGCGTCGAAGCCGTGAAGGATCGTGTGCGCGACGCCGGCTGGGAATCGGTCGTCGAGAGCGTGTGGCAGGACGTCCGCGTCTCGTTCCGCCTGCTGCGCAAGCAGCCCGGCGTTCACCGCCGCCGCCGTCGCCACGCTCGCCATCGGCATCGGCGGCACGACCGCCATCTTCAGCGTCGTCGATGCGTTGTTCCTCAAGGCGCCGGCCGGCGTGGTCGACGCCGCATCTCTGCGAAAGCTGTACATCAAGCGCGACGCGGGGCCGATGATGACGCCGACCGGCGGGCCGGGCTCGTGGGCCGACTACGTCGCGATGCGCGACAGCGGTCCGACGCTTGCCGGCGTCGGGGCGTACCTGCCTCCCGAGCTCGTGGACCTCGGGCGTGGTTCTGCAGCCGAACAGGTGTACGCCAGCGTCGTCTCCCACGACTTCCTCACCGTCCTCGGCGTGCGTCCTGCTGCCGGCCGCCTGTTCGTCGCCGAAGACGATGGGGTGCCCGGCGCGCATCCGTTCGCCGTGGTCAGCCACTCGTTGTGGCGATCGCGATTCGGCGGCGGCACCGACATCGGCGGCAGGACCCTGCTCGTGAATGGCGTGCTGCTCGAGATCGTCGGCGTCACCGAGGCAGGGTTCACCGGCATCGAGACGAACGCCGTCGACGTCTGGCTGGCCTCGTCCATGGCCGGACCGCTCAGCCTGACGGGCAGTGACGGCGACTGGCGCCAGCGCGCTCGTTCCTGCAAGCCAGGTACGTGGTCAGGCTGGCGCCGCGGGCAGAGGAGTCCGCGGCCGTGGTGCAGGCCGCCGACGCGCTGCGGCTGCGTGCGGCGTTCGCCGAGCTCGATCCCACGCCCGAGGTCCTGCTGACTCCGCTGGTGCAGGCCTCCGTCCCTGGCGGCACCTGGGCGGGCAACCTGTCGCTGTGGCTCGCACTCGTGGCTGTGCTCGTCCTCGTGATCGCGTGCGCGAACGTGGCCAACCTGCTGCTCGCGCGCGCGATCACGAGGCGTCGCGAGCTCGCCGTCCGGCTGTCACTCGGGGCCGGACCGTGGCGCGTGGCGCGGCAGCATCTCACCGAGAGCCTGGTCCTGGCGTCACTGGGTGGCGTGGCTGGCGTGGTCGTCGCGTACTGGGGCATCGGACTCGTGCGGCAGTTTCCGCTGCCGCCGTCCGCCGGCCATGTCGACGCGAGGCTGCTCGTCTTCGCCCTCGGGGTGTCGATGCTGAGCGGTGTCCTGTTCGGCGTCCTTCCCGCGGTGCGCGCGGTGCAGGTCGATCCCCTCGTCGCGCTCAAGGACTCGCCCGCCTTCGGCGGGCCGCGACGCAACTACACCCGCCGCGCGCTCGTGGTGCTGCAGATGTCGCTCTCGGTGGCGCTGCTGGTAGGCGCCGGCCTGTTCGTGCGGTCGCTGCGAAATGTCACGACCGTGCACAGCGGCGTCGACATCGAGCGCACGCTGGTCGCGCGCGTCGACCTGCGGCGCGCCGGCTACACGCCGGAGGCGCGCGAGAGCTTTTACGATGACGCCCTGGCGCGGCTGTCGACGCTGCCCGGCGTCGAGCGGGCGGCTGTCGTCCATCTCGAGCCGTTCCACGGCGGCATGCCGATAGCGATGTGGGCCAAGCCGGGGGAGACGACGGTGCAGAGGAGGCCCGGGACCCTGACGCTCGCGAGTCCTGGTTACTTCGAGGCCGTCGGGATGCGCCTGCTCCGCGGCCGCACCTTCGAGTCCACCGACCGGCGAGGCGCCGAGCCGGTCGCGGTCGTGGACGAGGCGATGGCGCGGGTCATCACCGCGGACGGCAACGTCGTCGGCCAGTGTGTGCCGTTCGATGCGCAGATCCGGGGCGGCGGCTGCTCGCGCATCGTCGGTGTGGTCGAAACGCAGCGCCGGTTCTTTCTCGTCGACGCGCCGCACCCGTCGGTGTTCCTGGTGCGCGAGCAGTTTCCCAATGCCGTGCCCTTCGGCAGTCCGTCGCTCGTGGCGAGGACGCGCAACCCGGCTGCGGACGCCGCGACGGTACGCGCGGCGCTCCAGAGCCTTCGCGCCGACTCGCCGTTCGTATCCGTCGAGCCGCTCGCCGAGAGCATCCGCGACGACGTCATGCCGTTTCGAGTCGGGGCGACGCTGTTCAGCCTGTTCGGCGTGCTCGCGCTCGTGCTGGCGGCGGTGGGTCTGCACGGCGTCCTCGGCTACTTCGTCACCGAGCGGACGCCCGAGATCGGCATTCGCCGTTCGCTCGGCGCTCCAGTCGGCAGCGTCGTCCGGCTGGTCATCCGGCAGGCCATGACGCCGGTCGGGGTTGGCCTGGCCCTCGGCCTGATCGCGGCCTTCGCCGGCACCCGCTACCTCGGCTCGCTGCTGTTCGGCGTCGAGGCCCGTGACCCGATCTCCTTCGTCGCCGCCGCCGTGTTTCTCGTGTGCGTCGCGCTGGTCGCGGCGCTGGTGCCCGCGGTCCGCGCCGCCCGGATCGATCCGACGACGGCGCTGCGTCAGAGCTAGTGGTCGGCGTCAACTCCCGATCCCCAACCTCCAACTCCCAAGGTGTCCAATTTGGGAGTTGGTAGTTGGGAGTTGGGAGTTGGGCTGCACACAGCTTGCCTTACCGCCGCAGCACTGAGATCGGATCGACCCGCATGGCGCGGAGGGCGGGAATCACGGACGCGCTCAGGCCCGCGACGCCGAGCACGGCGCATCCAGCGGCGAGCGTCAGCGGATCGGTGGCGTGCACGCCAAACAGCTGCGCCTCGATGTACCGCGTGCCCAGAAGCGCCCCCGTGAGGCCCGTGGCCACGCCGAGTCCGAGCAGCCGGACCCCCTGTCCCAACAGCAGCGTGACAATGGATCCCGGCCGGGCGCCCATGGCCAGGCGGATCCCGATCTCCGTCGTCCGCTGGGATGCGGCGTGCGCCATCACTCCATACAGACCAAGCACCGCGAGGATCAACGCGATCGCGCCAAACAGGCCGACGAGCGTGGCCATCATGCGTGGTCCGCTCAGGGTGCGATCCAGCACATCGCTGAGCAGCTGCGGACGCTCCACCGCCAGCTGGCCGTCGACCTGGCGGACGGCGTCGCGAATCGCCGGCACCAGCGACATCGGGTTGCCGGTGGCGCGGACGTGGAGCGCGACGCCCGACTCGTAGTTCTGCGCCAGCGGCAGGTAGTAGGCCGGCGGTCTCTGGCGCTCCAGCGTGGTGGTGTAGACCGTATCGGGGACCACGCCCACGACCTGCAGCAGAGTGCTGTCGTCGTGCAGCGGCTTGCCGATGGGATCCTCGCCGGGCCAGAGCCGGTCGGCCAGCGACTGGGTCACGATCGTCACTCGTGGCGTGCCGCGGCCATCGGTCGCCGCGAACGATCGTCCCCGCAGGATCGGGACGTTCATCGTTTCGAAGTAGCGATGTGACACGACGTTGGCGCGAACGCCGAGCGCATTGCTGTTGTCGCGCTCGATCCGAAGGCCGTTGGTGCTGACGATGGTGGACCGTGCACCGCCGCTGAGCACGGTCATGCGCGCCGCGCTGGCCGCGGCAACGCCCGGGAGCGCCTCCACCCGGGACAGGATCTGCTCGTACACGGCCGCCCCGGCCTCGGCCCCGCGGGATCCCCCTTCGAAGTAGCCGCTCGCTTCGAGATTGAGCGAGGCCACGAGCACGCGGTCGATGCGGTAGCCCAGATCGACGGCGTAGGCGTTCGCGAGCGTGCGGAGGAAGAGGCCGGCGCCGACGACGAGCATCAGGCTCAACGCCACTTGCAGGACGACGAACGCGCCGCGCATCCTGGCGGCGCGGGCACCTGTTGCGACGGAGCCTCCTTCGGCGCGGAGCGCGGTGGTGGTGTTGCGGCGAAGCGCCTGAAGGACCGGGGCCAGGCCGAAGAGCAGTCCGGTGCCAACACCGACGGCAAGCGTGAATGCGAGCACGCGGCCGTTCAGCGCGAGATCGACGGTCTCCGGGATCACGAAGGCGTGCAGCAGCGGCGTGCTGAGGCGGGCGACGATCACCGCCCCAATCGAGCCGAGGATCCCCAGCAGCACGGACTCGGTCAGCCATTGCCGCACCAGCCTGGCGCCGCTGGCGCCGATCGCGATCCGCAGCGCGACCTCCCGCTCGCGCGACACCGCGCGCGAGAGCAGCAGGCTCGCGACGTTCACGCAGGCGACCAGCAGCACCATCAGGACGGCCCCGGCAAGCTGTCGCAGCACCGGCCGAGTCGCGACGCGGAGCCCACGGCCTTCGCCGAGCGGCGTCACCGTGAATCGTCGATTGCGGTTGGTGTCCGGATACGCCGTCTCGAGGCGCCGGGCGATGACGTCAGCGCGCGACGTTACCTCGTCGAGGCTGGCGCCAGACGGCAGCCTGCCGACCATGCTCAGCCCCCTCGAGCGGCGGAGGTCGAAGACCGCGGACGTTCCGCGTGCTCGGCGCACCGCGGCCGCCGGCGGATCGATCTCGGGCTGCAGTGCGGTGGGCACCCAGACATCCGTTGCGCCGCCGGGCACTGGCCCCGCGAACGCGGGCGGCGCGACGCCGATGAGCGTGTAGGGATTGCTGTTGAGACGAATCGTCTGGCCGATCGCGGACGGGTCGCTGTTGAACAGCCGCCGCCAGAGCGCGTACGAGATGACCGCGACCCGAACCGGCGCGCCGATGCGGTCATCTTCCGGTGTGAGCGCGCGGCCGGCCGTGGCGGTTACGCCGAGCGCTTCGAAGTAGTTGCCGCTCACCAGCTGTCCGGCAAGCGGCTCCGGCTGGCCGCCCGCATCCATCGTCATGGACACCGCCGTGTAGGCCGCGAGCGACGCGAACGTGCCGCTGTCCCGCAGGTCGAAGTAGTCCGGATAGGAGGTGCCGGAATAGGGGTTGCTGCCGGACGTCGTGAAGACGTCGACGAGGGTTTCGGGACTCGAGACGGGCGCGTCGCGGAGCAGCACGGCGTCCACCGCGCTGAAGATGACCGCGTTGGCGCCAATCCCGAGTGCGAGGGTGGCCACGACCGTGGCCGTGAACGTGGGCGCACGACCGAGCGTGCGCACCGCGTAGCGAACGTCGCGACCGAGATCGGAGAACATCACGAGTGTCCCTCTGAATACCGCCGAGCCCCAGTCCCGACTGGCGGGAGGTTAGACGGGGGCAGCGGTGGTCCAGTTGGCGACCCGTGACGCGCGACCCGGGCTGCAGCCCGCTACGCGCCCTGACCGAAGCCCGGCATTTCGTCCGGCCCCCGATTGCCCTGCCGCTCGCGCTGGCGCTCGTCCGCGTCGTGATGCTCGTCGGGCTCGTCCTGCTGCTGGTCGCGCTCGGGGCGAGGCGTTTCAGGATTCGGGCGTTCGATGGGACGGGTTGGCTCTTTCATGCCCGTACGGCGAGCAAGGCTGGTGCCGCGCCGCGGCATCTCAGCGCTTGGTCTCGGGCTGCCCGCGCGTCACCCAGACGCGCCCGTCCTGCCGCAGGTGAACCGTGGCGCCGTCGAAGCCCGGGGCGCGCAGCTCGTACAGCGAATCCGTCACCTGCACCGTCGGGGAGAAGTCGATGCCGTCGACGCGAATGTCACGAACGTCGAGCAGGGACAGATCCTGCGCGAACCGCCCATGTGCGGCGCGGTATGCACGCTGCCGGTAATAGAGCCGCCGCAGCGCCCACCTGACGCGATCGTTGCGATCCTCGATGAACGCCGTGGTGCCTTCGCCAGCCGCGGCGTCCGAGAACTGGACCACGCCCCACCGCTCGGGCATGTGCATGTTGATCGCGCCTTGCGGACTCCACACCCAGTTGTCCTCCGGCAGCGGCTTGCCGGTCTTGGGATCGGGCCGCTTGGCGTAGCGCCCGTCGCGGACGTCGAGCTGCCACTGCACGCGCGAGAAATTGACGCGCCACTGATCCCCGGCCTGCGGCCGCGCCCGCCGCGGCGCCGCCTCCGCCAGCATCGTCCAGGGGATGGCAATCTCCACCGACCATCCCTCGTCTCGATCGTCGGGCCGGTTGATGGTGCCGCGGAGATCGACCGCCGTGCGCAGCCCGGCGATGTCCCACGCGTGCACCGCAGGACCGCCGTCGCGGTACGGCTGGATCAACAGCAGGTCCCAGACGGTGTTGAGCGCGTTGATCTCGAGCTCGAAGTAGGCGTGAGTGTCGCCGTCGGGATCGATGAAGATCTCGAAGTCGTTGTCCTGGAAGATGACCGCGTCGCGCTTCTCGAGCGTTCCCCACAGATGCGGCTCTTCCATGTCCGCGCCGAAGTAGAAGAACTCGTCGTCCCACAGCATCTTGACGCGCGTGGCGAGCGGCGGCTGGCGTGTGCCGTCGATGTCGATGAAGAGATCGGACGACGGGGCCGCGGCCCACGCGCGTTCCGACAGCTTGCCGTCGATCTGCAGCGGCGTCGCCGTCCGGTAGCAGATCGCGCGACGCGGGGCGAAGGGGAGCTTCTCGAAATCCGGCGCCGGCGCGGACTGCGTATGGAGCGCTACGGAACCGGCTACGACGCAGATGGCGGCGACACTCACTTTTCGCATGGAGGAAAGAGTAGCGAAAAGTGAGGGTGTCGTGATCGGGGATCGGGGATCGGGAATCGGGACTCGGGACGCGGGACCGACCGGGACGCGGGACGCGGGACTGGGGATCGGGTTCGTGACAGCGTCAGCCAATGCCGAGCGCTGACCTGCTCTGAATGGATTGATCTCCAGTCGTTCGGCAAACAGTAATCGACGATCAAGAATCGGTCATGGCCGATGCACTCTTGAAATCACGGCAGGGGTTGCCTCCACACCGCGGCAGAGGCTCTCGAATCGTGGTCACCCTCCGAGTTGCAGTCATCCCTGTCGCATGTGTCGCTGTGCTGCTGGGGTTTCCATGGCCCACGTCGGGTCAGGACCAGTCGCCACTCGTGGAAGATGAGTGGCAACCAGCGACGCGGGTCTTCTGGCATGTCGAGGCCGGCTACCCAATCAGGGCCAGTGGAGGCGGGACAGTACTCGTCGGTCGGTCGAGGCGTCTGGACGGATATCAATCACTCCTGCGCGGGATCTTCGCCAGCGCGGACCTCGGGTTCGTGAGCGCGGGCGCGAGGGTCGGCTGGGCGCAGCTTCGGCCCTACGATGCGGGCATCGAGGGATGGTCCGCGGAGTTGATGGTCGCGCGTCCCATGGGATTCAGTTCACGATTGGACGACTCGACGACCTATCTCGGACCGGCGGCCTCATGGTACGCAGGATTGTTCCGAGTGTCCGGCGGAGTGCTCGTCGGCGCGACGCGCAGAGAGGTCGTGCCCGTCGTGACGGCCGCCATCGTTCTGCCGGTCATCTACTGAGCGTGGCCTGGGTTGGTCCCAGACCCTCCGGCTCGCCGCGCCAGCAGTGGCCGCGCGTCCCGAATCCCGCGTCCCGAATCCCGCGTCCCGCGTCCCGCGTCCCGTGTCTCGATCCCCGATCTCCGATCACAGATCACGACTCCGCTCACGCCCGGCGACCACCTTCATCTCCTCCAGCGCCAGCGCGAGCAGGCCGCGAGCGTCGAGCAGGAACGACGGCGCATCGCCGACGCGCCCGCCCGCGTTGCTGGTGCGTGCGAGATACGTATCGACCAGGCGCGCGAAGAAGTGGTCCGGCCAGCTGGCGTGCGCGCCAAGGCTGGAGTCCACCTCCTCCATCGCCCGCCAGGTGCGGACGCCGTCGACGTCGATCGGCACCTGAAAGCGCGCGACGCGCTTGTCGGGGATGTCGACGATGTGTTCGGCGTAGTGGAGGTAGGTGACGTTGTCGTGATCCGAGCCGAGCAGGAGGATTCTGCCGTCGAGCGCCGTGAATCGCTCGAATGCCGAGCCGGCGCCGAACGCGTAGTTCCACGGCTGGGGCTCGACGAGATGACGCGCGTGACGTCCCCAGACGACGAAGCGGGCGACGTGGTGGTTGACGAGCGAACCTGGATAGGTGCGCAGCATCTCCACCAGCACGCCGTTCTCGCGATCGGCGCGCGCGGTCAGCGGGTCGAAGGCTGGAAGCTTCTCGAGCAGCTCGCGCTCCTCGTCCGGCGTGAGGTTGCCGCGCCCGACCTCGTCGTAGTGCCTCGGACAGCTCGCGTACATCAACAGTGTGCCGTCGGCGGTCAGGGCGTCCTTCAGCGCGAGATGGATCTGATCCGGGCCGCCGGCCACGGCACCCACCGCGCGCACCGACGCGTGGAGCATGATCGTGTCGCCGGGCGACACGCCGAGCCGACGGAAGTCCTGCGCGAGCTCGCCTCGGGAGTACATCGAACGTTCAGCTTAGGACAGACGGCCGGCGTCTTGCACTCGCGTTCGCCATGGCATCGATGACATCGGCACGTGACCTCGGGCGTGAGGATGATGGTGAGGATGAACCGGTGAGGCAGTGCCAGTGAGCCGGCGGAGCAAGACCGTCACGATCCCGTCCGCGGGCACGGCGCTGCTCTTGATCGACGTCATCAACGACCTCGACTTCGAGGGATCCGAGTCGCTGGTGGAGCAGGCCGAGCCGATGGCGTTGCGGCTCGCCGCGCTCAAGCGCCGCGCCACCGAGGCGGGCGTGCCGGCCATCTACATCAACGACAACTTCGGCCAGTGGCGTTCGGATTTCCGCCAGACGGTGGCGCATTGCACCGCCCGCGTCTCCCCGGGCCACGTCGTGGCCCGCCGCCTCCGCCCGACCGCGAAGGACTACTTCGTCCTGAAGCCGAAGCACTCCGGCTTCTTCGACACCACGCTCGATACGCTGCTCGATGCGCTCGGCATCATGCGGGTGATCGTGACGGGCATCGCCGGGAACATCTGCGTGCTGTTCACCGCCAACGACGCCTACATGCGGGAGTTCAGGCTGTTCGCGCCGTCCGACTGCATCGTCTCCAACACCGCCGCCGACAACGATTACGCGCTGCGGCAGATCGACGCGGTCCTGAAGGGGAACATCACGCCGTCGGCCGAGCTGCGGTTCAGGAAGAGCAAGACAGGTCGCAGGCGCGAGCCGGCGCCGCGCGCGTCCGCGCGCGCCAAGCCGGGCGTGAAGTGACAGGCGATCAGGTCGTCCAGGTGCGGCGGCCGACTTCCTCGATCGGGATGCAGGGGTCGTAGCGGCCGGGCACCGGGTTGTAGTTGAGGACCTTGCGTCCGACCTCTTCCGACGTGAAGTAGCCGAGGATGGTGGCCGATCGGATCAGGCGGAAGAAGCCCTGGTCCTTGCCCTCTTCGGCGACCGCGATTGCGCGCAGCACCGCGTCCTGACGCTCGGCGGTGAGCGTGCCGAACGCCGCGTTGTGCGCGGACTTCGCCGCGGCCTCGACTCCCTCCAGGCCGTCGCTCAGCATCTTCCGCTCGGCGTCGGTCATGAACTGCCCGTAGAGGAGATCGATGAACGCCGGCACGCCGACGTCCGTGGCGCCCGGTGTGTCGGTGCGGGGCAGGATGCGTTCGGCGATCGCGGTGACGAGCGTGCGCTCGGCGGCAGTGAACGACTGCGCCTGCGCGGCCGGCCTGGCGCCATCCAGGATCGGCAGCCACTCGGCCGACACGGTGATGCCGGCGAGCAGCGCGGCGCGCCGGATCGCTTCGCGGCGGCTGATGCCGATCGCGGCCGGTTCTTCGCGTGGTGGCATCATCGCGCTCACAGGTTCTTCCTGTTGATCTCGCCGACGGCGTGGTCGCAGGCCCGGGCGGTCAGCGCCATGTAGGTCAGCGACGGGTTCACGCAGGACGCCGACGTCATGCACGCGCCGTCGGTCACGAACACGTTCGGCGCGGTGTGCACCTGGTTCCAGCCGTTGAGCACCGACGTCTTCGGATCGCGGCCCATCCGCGCCGTACCCATCTCGTGGATGCACAATCCCGGCGCGCTGCCGTCGTCGAACGGCGTGACGGTCTTCAGCCCCGCGGCTTCGAGCATCTCGGCGGCGGAGTTCATCATGTCCTTGCGCATGTTGAGCTCGTTGGTCTTCCACCCGCAGTCGAACGTCACGGTGGGCAGCCCCCACTTGTCGCGAACCGTGGTGCTCAGGAACATGCGGTTCTCGTGGTAGGGCAGGCACTCGCCCCACGAGCCGATCCCGAAGCGCCACGGGCCCGGCGCGATCAGGTCGGCCTTGAGGTCGGCGCCGAACGCGCTCAGTTCCTTGATGCCGCGCGCCCAGTTGTCGCGATTCGCGCTGCCCTGATAGCCGAAGCCGCGGATGTAGTCCTTCTGGCGGGACTGCGCGTCGAGGTTGCGGAAGCGCGGGATGTAGATGCCGTTCGGGCGCTGGCCGCGGAAGAAGCGATCGCCGAACTCGTCGGACACGCCGCTGGCGCCCACCTTGAAGTGGTGATCCATCAGGTTGTGGCCGAGCTCGCCGCTGTCGTTGCCCAGCCCGTTCGGGAAGCGATCCGATTTCGAGTTGAGCAGGATGAAGGTCGAGGCGATCGCCGATGCGCACAGGAAGATGACGCGCGCGAAGTACTCGCTCGACTGGTTCGTCTCGGCGTCGACGATCCGCACGCCGGTGGCGCGCTTCGTGGCGGCGTCGTAGATCAGCTCGGTGACGATCGAGAACGGGCGCAGCGTCAGCTTGCCGGTGGCGTAGGCGGCCGGCAGCGTCGAGGCGTTGCTGCTGAAGTAGGCGCCGTAGGGGCAGCCGCGGATGCAGCGGTTGCGGTACTGGCAGCTGCCGCGGCCGTTGTGCGGCTGCGTCAGGTTGGCGACGCGGCCGATGATCATCGGCCGGCCGCCGAAGTTCTTCGCGATCCGCTCCTTCACCTGCCGCTCGAGGCAGTTCATCTCCATCGGCGGCAGGAACTGTCCGTCGGGGAGCTGCGGCAGGCCCTCACGGCTGCCGCTGATGCCGGCAAAGCGCTCGACGCGGTCGTACCAGGGCGCCAGGTCCTTGTAGCGGATCGGCCAGTCCACCGCGACGCCGTCGCGGGCGTTGGCCTCGAAATCGAGCTCGCTGAGCCGGTAGGACTGCCGGCCCCACAGCAGCGAGCGCCCGCCGACGTGGTAGCCGCGCATCCAGTCGAAGCGCTGGACCTCGGAGTAGGGATTCTCGACGTCGTTGACGAACCAGTGCGCCGACGCGGGATGCGTGGTGTAGCCGGTGCGGTTCTGCTTCTCCTGCTTCTTCAGGTCTTCCTGCGAGATGCGGTTGCGGCCGGCGAACTGCCAGCTCTCCGTCATCGCGGTGGGATAGTCGGGATGCTTGACGTCGCGCCCGCGCTCGAGCACGAGCGTCCGCAGCCCTTTCTCCGTCAGCTCCTTCGCGGCCCAGCCGCCGCTGATGCCGGACCCGATGACAATCGCGTCGTAGGTGCGTTCGGCCCGTCCCGCGCCCTGAATGAACATGTCGGGGCAAGGATACCGGGGTGCCCGTCCGCCTGCAACCGGGGCGGATCCCCGATTGCAAGCGCAGCCGGCGTGGGCCGCCGAGGGAGTAACATCGCACTGAGGGTGCCGGGATGAATTCACGCGATCACTGGCAACGGATCTACACCACGAAGCCGTCTGATGAGGTGAGCTGGTTTCAGCCCGCGCCGACCGTGTCGGCCCGCCTGCTCGATGCCGCGGGTCTGACTCCTCATACCTGAGTACTCGACGTCGGGGGCGGGGATTCCCGCCTCGTGGACCTGCTGCTCGATCGACAGCTGACGTGCGTCACGGTGGTCGATATCTCCGCGGCCGCGCTCGCCCGGTCGCGTGACCGGCTCGGATCCCGCGCTGCGGCGGTGCAATGGATCGAGGCCGATGTGACCGGCGAGTGGCCGGCCCCAGCCGTCGACATCTGGCACGACCGCGCCGTCTTTCACTTCCTTACGGGGGCGCTCGAGCGCGAGCGGTATCGCGCGCACCTCGGCCGTGCGCTGCGGCCCGGCGGCTCCGCCATCATCGCGACGTTCGCGCCGGAAGGGCCCGACCGCTGCAGCGGTCTCCCCGTCAGACGCTACGACCCGCAGATGCTGCAATCCGAACTGGGCTCGGCCTTTCAACTCGTCGAATCGATGCGCGAGGCGCACCAGACGCCGGCAGGGACGACGCAGGAGTTCTGGTTCAGTCGGTTCGTCGTGGGATAGCCACGCCCGCCGCGGCGGGACGCGTCATGGTTTTTGCTTCGTCCGCCGGCGGGTTTCCTCAGGCGGTGCGCCACGCGAGCTCAGCTCCAAGCTCAGCGCGCGTCGCGAAATAGCCCGTGGACGACCGCAGCCGTATGGTAGATTCGCTCGGTTTGTGCAGTTTTGAGGAGGTTCTGATGAAAGCTTCTGTCGTAGGGTCCTTGATCGTTGCCTGTGCCGTCGCGTTCTCGCTGACGGCCATCGCGCAGGAAGGCCAGAAACCGGGCGAAAACCGGCCGCCAAAGAGCACTCGATGACCGGATGTGTGCAGAAGGGCGCCACGGCCGACACCTTCGTGATCTCGAACACCGAACCCAAGGGGCCGAAGTTGATCGGCATCGTCGAGTCGAAGGACAACCTGGCGCCGCACGTCGGCCACAAGGTCACCATCACCGGCGTGGACGTGCCCGCGAAGGAAGCCGAGAGCGCGAAGACGAAGCCGGCGAAGGCGGATCATTACATGCGCGTGAGCGCCGTCAAGATGGTGGCGGCGGCCTGCCCGTAGCCTGACCGTTCGACCTCACAGCGACAGGCGGCGGCTCCGGCCTACCGTCTGTCGCTCCCGTTCCACACCCACCCCGAACATCTTCTTCCCCGCACACAACGAGACGTGACCGCAGCGGCGGCGCCGCGCTCGTGCGCGTCGCTACCGACCGGAGGTTTCGTTCCGCCGCCCTTCGCGCATACTTAACCCGGCGGTGGACCACGTGAGACCAGGGACGGCGAGGAAGATTCGATTGACGATCCGGGGGATGCGACCGGCCGTGGCGCTCGGCGTGCTGGGCCTCACTGTGGCAGCGGCCGGCGCGGGCGTTGACGGAAAAGCGCGGCAGGACCCCGCGTCGAAGGCGGCCACGACGGCGGCGTCGAAGGAATGGACGCTCGACGAGCTGCTGCCAGCCGTCAAGGATCTGGGCGCCGGCCACGACTGGAACCAGGGACGCGAGCTGTTCAGGAAGGCCGCGTGCGGCGTCTGCCACGCGTTCGCGTCGGAGTCCGAGGGTACGGGCCTGGCGCCCGATCTCACCGGCGTCGCCTCCACGTTCACGCGCGAGTCCATCCTGCAGTCGATCCTCGAGCCGTCCGCGACGATCAACGGACGCTTCACCCACACCCGCTTCACGCTGAAGAATGGCGACGTCGTCACCGGCTCGGTGATCGACCAGGTGGACAAGAAGATCGTCGTCGCGCCGGTGATGATGAATCCGCAGGTCACGGTGGAGGTGGCCGTCGCCGACGTGAAGTCCGAAGAGCCGTCGCCGGTCTCGCCGATGCCGGCCGGCCTGCTGACCGGGTTTACGAAAGAGCAGGTGATCGAGCTGATGGCGTTCCTCGATGCCGGCGGCGATCGCAGCGCGCCGGTCTATCGAAAGAAGTAGCAGGACTATTTCACATAACCGCGGCGCGCGGAGCGCGCCCGCCGGCTTGCCAGCCGAAGCGGTCAGCCCTGGCAGACGGGCCCGCCTTCGCCAAGGCTACGGCGGGCAACCTTCGCAAGGAACCACGGCGAAGGTTGGAGCGGAGTGGGGCTTTGGGGCCCCGCGAGCGACGGCGATGGGGGGGCCGGCGGGGCGAAGCCCCCCGGACTAGGAGAAGGAATCGAATCGATGATCACGCGAGCCACGTTCCGTCCCGGTGCCCTGGCCATTCTTGTGGCTGTGTTGTGGGTTGCGGCCATTCCGGCCTTCGTGCAGCCCGCGCAGCAGCCGCCCGCGCCGGCCACTCCTCAAGGCACGCCGCCCGGCGACCCGGCGGGACGCGGCGCCGGGACCGCGCCGAACCCAGGGCCGCGGCCGATCGTTCGAGCCGATCCAGGACTATCCCGCCGACCCGAACCAGGTGATCCAGGCGCTGAACGGCTTCAAGGTCGAGATCGTGGCCAAGGCGGATCGCGCGACGCAGGGGTCGTGGATCAGCCTCACGGAAGACAACCAGGGCCGTCTGATCCTCGGCGCCAACGAGCAGCAGCCGTTCACGCGGCTGACGCTCGACAAGGCGGGCAAGGTCGTCAAGACCGAGACGATCTTCACGCCGGTCTCGGAGTCGATGGGAATCACCTGGCACGACAACGCGCTCTACGTGCAGGGCGGCCGGCTCGAGAAGACGTTCACGCAGACGATCGACAACCCCGGTTTCGGACGGCAGAGCGGCGTGGCCGGGCTGCATCGCCTGCGCGATCCGAAGGGCGACGGCAGCTTCGCTGACGTGGAAACGCTGCGCACGTGGGACGGCCATGAAGGCGGCCACAGCGATCACGGCATCCACGAGGCGCGCGTGACGCCGGACGGCAAGCACTTCTACATCATCAATGGCAATGGCGTCGTGCCCGTTCCCGACATGTCGCCGAATTCGCCGCTGCGCAACTACGCCGACGATCGCATCATCCCGCTGCTCGGCGAGCAGACCGGCCGGTTGGGCCAGGAGAAGGCGCCCGGCGGCACGATCACGCGGATGACGTTCGACGGCAAGGACCCGTATCTGGTGAGCGGCGGGATGCGCAACGCGCTGCACTTCGACTGGAACGCCGACGGCGAGATCTTCTCGTTCGACAGCGACATGGAGCCGGAGTTCGGCGTGCCCTGGTACCGGCCGGTCCGCGTGTTCTGGCTGCCGAGCGGGGCGGACCTCGGCTATCGCGGGAACAGCGGCAAGTACCCGTCGTACTACGAGGACTCGCTGCCGCCGCTCGTCGAGATCGGTCTCGGCAGCCCGGTGGGGGTGACGTTCGGCTACCGCACCGCGTTCCCGGCGCAGTATCAGAAGGCGCTCTACGTGGCCGACAACAACTACGGCCGCATCATCGCCGTCCATCTCCGGCCGGTCGGCAGCGGCTACGTGGCCTCGTCCTGGGAGAACTTCATCTGGCCGAAGTCGCTCTACGGCGGCACGCCGCGCATGCCGCACAACGTCACCGACATGATCGTCGCCCGCGACGGGACGTTCTACTACCTGATCGGCAACCGGCGGACGCAGTCGTACCTGATGAAGGCGACCTACGTCGGCAGCCAGCCGACCGCGCGCGTCGAGTATCGCAACACCGACGGCGCGCAGGACCGCGCCGTCCGCCGCTCGCTCGAGCAGTTCCACTGGACGCGGAACGATCCGAAGGCCGTCGCCGCGGCCTGGCCGCACCTCGGCAGCGAGGACCGTTACCTGCGGTTCGCGGCCCGCGTCGCGCTCGAGACCGTCGGCGCGGAGTCGTGGAAGGCGCGGGCGCTCAGCGAGAAGGACGCGGCCACGTCGATGGTCGCGCTGCTGGCGCTGGCGCGGGTCGGCGGTCCGGCGGCCAACGAGGAGCTGTTCACGGCGCTCGACAGGTTCCCGCTGTCCACGCTGTCCGATCGCGCTGCGGATTCAGAAGCTGCGCGTCATCGAAGTCGCCGTCAGCCGCAACGGCAAGCCGTCGCCGGCAACGATGCAGCGGATCATCGCCGACGTGGACGGCGTCTTTCCCGGCTCGTCGTTCGATCTCAATAACGAGATGTCGCAGATCCTCGCCGCCTTCAACGCCGAGACCGTGGTCGAGAAGACCCTCCGCCTGATGGCGCAGTCGAAGATCTACGAGGAGCAGTTCGCTTACCGCTACAACCTGCGGTCGGTCACCACCGGGTGGACGCCGGAGGCGCGCCAGGCGTACTTCAAGTGGTTCAACGAGGACCACACCGACGATCAGCACCGCTACGACTACCGCGAGTGGTTCAACCGGGTGAACCAGCAGCCGCGAATCGCCGGCAACGGCGGGCCGTTGAACCTGATTCGCACCGCGGCGCTGGCGACGCTCACCGACGCGGAAAAGGCCGACGCGGAGCTGACCGCGATTCTCAATGCCTATCGCGCGCCGGCGCCGGGCCGCGGCGGTCGCGGCCAGACGCCGCCGCCCACACCTCCTCCGGCTGGACGCGGCGGGGGCGATCGGTGATCGCGAACGTGCGGCCGCATCACGCAGCGTCATTCGCAGTCGTCGTCTGGGCGGTTGCGGCGCTGAGCGCGACCGCGCAGGTGCAGATTCCGGAAGGCTTCACGCCGATCTTCAACGGCCGCAACCTCGATGGCTGGCATCCGAGCCGCACCACCCACCACGGGACCGTCGGCAATTTCTACGTCGAGAACGGCGTGCTGCTCGCCAGCCAGCGGCCGTTCGGCCAGGGCGGCCTGCTGCTGACCGACAAGGTCTACAAGGACTTCGAGCTCTATCTCGAGTTGAACCCCGATGCGGGGTTCAACAGCGGCGTCTTCCTGCGCTCGAGCGAAAGCGGCTCCGGCTACCAGATCGAGATCAACACGCCCGGCGACGCAACGGCCAATTTCATCGGCGAGCGAATGCGCCTCAGCCAGCCCAAGTACCTCGGCGAAAAGATTCCCGTGTCGAAGGTGTGGAAGGACGGCGACTGGAACTCGATGCGGATTCGCATGGCCGGCGAGGCGCCGCGGGTCACCACGTGGGTCAATGGCACCGAGCTCTACTCGCTCGAGATGCCGAAGAACGATCAGATCGGCGGCATCTACGGCGGCATGATCGGCCTGCAGCTGCACTACACGTCGAGCTTCACGCCGGCGGCGCAGGCGGGCGGGTGGTCCGGGATCAGCACCCGGCCGTGGCAGCTGCAGCGGTTTCGCAACATCGGAATCAGGGAGATCCGATGACTCGCGGGGACTTCGCCACCAGGCTGCTGGCCAGCATCGCCGCGATCGCGGCCGGCGCGCTGTCGCTGCTGGCGCAGCAGCCCGCACAGACCAACAGCATCGGCATGGAGCTCGTGCTGATTCAGCCCGGGACGTTCACCGTCGGCCGCTTCCAGCCGGTGTATGCGAAACCGCCCGACCCGAACGCGCCGGCGCCCGAGCCGGGACGCGGTCGCGGCCGCGGCGGACCGCCGCCTACCGCAGAGGAGTACAAGCGGATCGAGGAGGCGTGGCGGAAGGACGTAACCGACGGCTTCAAGGTGACCATCCCGCGCGCCTACTACATCGGCAAGTACGAGGTGACGCAGGCGCAGTACCAGAGGGTGATGGGCGCCAACCCGTCGCTCTTCAAGGGAGACAAGGTCGCCCGGGTCGCCGACGTCGCCGGGGTCGCCGACGATCATCCGGTCGACAGCGTCACCTGGGCGGATGCCCAGGCCTTCGTCAAGAAGCTGAACGCGCTCGAGAAGACCACGGCCTATCGCCTGCCGACGGAATTCGAGTGGGAGTGGGCGGCGCGCGCCGGCAGGGACGACGAGATCGCGTGGGCGGACCGCCGGCCGATGGCGTTCAACTCGGGCACCACGACTCAGGCGGTCGGCAACATGCAGCCGAACGCATGGGGCCTCTACGACATGCTCGGCAACGTCTGGGAGTGGGTGCAGGATCCGTACAACGAGAAGCTGTTCGCCGATCCGGCGCCGCCGCGCTCCGGCCGTCAGCACGTCCTCAAGGGCGGCGGCTTCCTGGCGGACGTCGCCAACCTCTCCTACACCACGCACGCCGCCGGCCCGGGCAACACCTTCGACGTCGGCTTCCGCGTCGTCCGCGATCCCGAGTAGCCGGCGCCGGCCGCAGCCCTGGCATGCACGCCTTGACCTTCGACACGTGAGTCGGGTATATGTCGAAGCCCGAGGCTTCGCATGACGACACCCAAGGCCGATCTCCCGCAGGGCACGCTCGACCTCCTCATCCTCAAGGTCCTGGCGCTCGGGCCGCTGCACGGCTACGCCGTCGCGCAACGGCTCCAGCAGATGTCCCGTGACGTCGTCCAGGTCACGCAGGGCACGCTCTATCCGGCCCTGCACCGGCTCGAGCAGCGCGATCTGCTCGTGGCCGAGTGGAAGATGAGCGACACCGGGCGCGAAGCGAAGTTCTACCGCCTGACCCGTGCCGGCCGCGTCCACATGGAGCGCGAGCGCGCCAGCTGGCAGCGCCTCACCGAAGCGATTGCCGTGATCCTGCGCGCCGCCGAAGGCAGGACGTCGTGAGCCCGCGGAAGACGGGGACGCCGTCGCAGGACGAACGGCTCGACGCCGAGCTGCGCGACCACGTCGAACGGCTGGTGGCAGACCTGACGGCGCAGGGCATCAGCGAGACCGCGGCGCGGCGTCGGGCGCGGCTCGAGCTGGGCGGCCTGGAGCAGGCGAAGGAAGCATGCCGCGACGTGCGGCCGCTCCGCTGGCTGCGTGAGTTCGGCCGCGACGTCCGGCTCGGGTTTCGCGCGCTCGCGCGAGAGCGCCTCTTTGCGGCGTCGGTCGTCATCATCCTCGCGCTCGGCATCGGCACCACCGTGACGATGTTCAGCGTGCTGCACGCGGTCGTCCTGCGGCCGCTGCCGTTCGCGCGTCCCGCGGAGCTGGTCCGGGTCAGCACGCACCTCGTCGCCCAGGATCAATGGGACGGCACCTCGATGGCGAACCTGCTCGACTGGCGCGAACAGAGCCGTACCTTCGCGTCGATGACGTTCTTCCAGCGCACCGCCGTCAGCACGGTGACGTTCGCCGGCGCCGACGCGCCGCAGCGCGCGCAGGAAGGCCTCGTCGGGCCCGAGTTCTTCGCGCTGCTCGGCACGCCGCCGCTCGTCGGCCGCACCTTCACGGCGGACGAGTTCGACCGCGCCGAGCCGGTCGTGGTGCTGAGCGAAGGCCTGTGGCAGGAGCGCTTCGCGCGCTCGCCGGCGGCGGTTGGCCAGACGTTGACGATTGCCGGCCGCGACCACCTGGTGCTCGGCGTCATGCCCGGCACGTTCCAGCTGCCACTCCGCGACACCCGTTTCTGGCGCCCGCTGTCGGTGCTGTCGCTCTGGCCGGCCACGAAGACGATCCGGGACGGCGATCAGTTCGAGGTGCTCGGCCGGCTCCGGCCCGGCGTGACGCTCGCCGACGCGCGCGTCGAGATGGCGGCGATTGCCGCACGCCTGCGCGACGCTCACGCCGTCAACCGCAACGTCGACGTGCGGCTCGAATTGCTCTCCGACCAACTGATCGGCAGCCGGACGAGGCGCGGCATGTGGCTGGCGTTCGCGGCGGTCGTCTGCCTGCTGTTCATCGCCTGCGCCAACGTTGGCGGCCTGTTGTCAGCGCGCGCGGCGCGGCGGCGGCGCGAGCTCGCCGTGCGGGCGGCGCTCGGCGCCGGCCGTGCCAGGCTGGTGCGGCAGCTGCTTGCCGAGAGCGTCAGCCTCTGGGCGGTGGCGAGCGTGGCCGGCGTGGCGCTGGCGTCGGCGCTGATCCAGCTGCTGCTCGCGTACGGACCGCGCAGCCTGCCGAGGCTCGACGAGGTCGGCCTCGACGCGACGGCGATTGCGCTGGCGTTTTTCTCCGGGCTGCTGGCGGTGCTCGCGTGCGGCACGCTGCCCGCGCTTGCCGCGGCGAAGGCCGACGCCGGCGCGGCGTTCGGCACGCGCGACGCCGCGGCGCTGCCGCGCGGCCGCCTGCAGGATGCGCTGATCGTGGGCCAGATCGCCGGCGCGCTGATGCTGCTCGTCAGCGCCATCCTGCTGGCGCAGAGCTTCGTCCGCGCGCACGGTGAAGATCCCGGCTATCCGTCGCGCGAGCTGCTGATCGTCGATCTCGAGTTGCCGCGCGAGCGCTATCCCGATCGCGCGGCGGTGATCGGCTACTTCCGTCAGGCGCAAGAGCGGCTCGGACGGCTGCCGGGAGTCTCGGCGGTGGGCGGCATCACCGACTTCTTCATCCGGCGCAACACCGATCAGTGGGTGACGGCCGAGGGCCGTCCTCGCCGGCCGCTCCGCCGGAGCGCCACGGCTCGCGGTCGAGGGCGTCACGCCCGGATACTTTCGCGCGGTGGGGATCGAGCTCCTCGAAGGGCGCGATTTCGACGAGCGCGACTACGCGCCCGGCGCGCCCGGCGTGTTCATCGTCAGCGCCGCGCTGGCACGGCAGTTCTGGCCCGGCGAAAGCGCGATCGGGAAGCGGCTGACGGCGGGGGCGTCGGCGCCCAGCGACGCGCGCTGGAACACCGTCGTCGGCGTCGTCGACGACATGCGCCGCGAAGCCCTGGACGTGGCCCCGATCATGGGAGGGTTCATCCCCGCGTTCCCGCGCACGATGGATCTGACCATCCGCGCGGCGAACGGCGCCGCCCTCACTGCCGCGGTGCGGCGCGAACTGCGCGCGATCGATCCGGCGCTGGCCATTCCGGTCGTCGTTGCCGCGGACGATCACCTGGCGCAGCGGCTTGGCGGCAGACGGTTCGAATCCCAGGCGCTCGGCCTGTTCGCCGCGATCGCGCTCACCGTGGCGGCGGCCGGGCTGTATGCACTCCTTGCCTACCAGGTCACCCTGCGGACGCGGGAGATCGGCATTCGGTCGGCGCTCGGCGCCGATCGCCGGGCGATCGTGAATCTGATCCTGCGAAAGGGCATGGCGCTCACGCTAGGCGGCGCGGCGGTCGGTCTCGCCGGCGCCGCGGCGGGCAGCCGTGTGCTGCAAAGCCTCCTCTATGAGACCGCCGCGATCAGCGCGCCGAGCTACGCCGCCGCCGGATGCTTCGTCCTCATCGTCGGGGGATTGGCGGCCTGGCTGCCGGCGCTGCGAGCGGCGCGGGTCAGCCCGATGACCGCGCTCCGGGTCGACTGACGGGCGGATATTCGCCTTCGTCTCGCGTTCGGGTCACGGATCCGGCTAATCCGGGACGCACTCCTTCTTCACTCGATTCTCCAGGCCCGGGCGCTGCAGCGCGAGACGCCGCAGCCGCTCGGCCATCGCGGGCTCGGAACACCGCCACGGCCGCGGCCGCGCCATCGTGATCTCCGACAGCGGCGGTCCGAGAAGCGGGGCGGGCTGTTCGAGATCACGTCGCTCTGCACCGACCACTCGCGACAGCGTCATGAACCCGCACGACCTGATCCTGATCAGCGACGCGCTCGACGAGCTTGCCGAGGTCGAGCCGGACGCTCGCCGAGATCATCGACCTCAAGTTCTTCTGTGGATTCTCGTTCACCGAGATCGCGGCGATGCGGGGCGTGTCCGAGCGCACCATCCAGCGCAACTGGGAAAAGGGCCGCGTCTACCTGCACCTCGCGATGGCGGCGTGCCACTGACCGTGGTCGGGCGGCAATGTCGCCATCACTCCTGATCGCTGGCGCGCTCTCAGTCCATACCTGGACGCGGCGCTCGACATTCCGACCGAGGCAGTGCGCCTCCTGGCTGGCCGCGATCGCGGCCGCAGCGACCCGTCGCTGCCGCCGACCTCCAGACCATGCTGGCGGAGCATCCAGGTGGTCGCACCGTCTCGCGCTTCCTCGAGCGTCGCGGTGCTCGATCCGCGGACAATGCCGATGCAGTCGCTGGCCGGCCAGGTCCTCGGCGCCTACCGGCTGATCTCGCCGATCGGGCAGGGCGGCTCGGGCAGCGTCTGGCTCGCCGAGCGCTGCGACGGCCGCTTTCAAGGACGCGCCGCGGTCAAGCTGCTCAACATCGCGCTGCTCGGCCGCGCCGGCGAGGAGCGCTTCACGCGCGAAGGCACCATCCTCGCGCGCCTGCGCCATCCGCGCATCGCGCACCTCGATCGATGCCGGCGTGTCGCCGGCCGGCCAGCCCTATCTGGTGCTCGAACACGTCGACGGGCAGGCGATCGACCAGCTACTGCGACAGCCGCACGCTCAGGCGTCGAGGCCCGCCTCCGCCTGTTCCTCGACGTCCTCGAAGCGGTCGCGCACGCCCACGCCAACCTGATCGTCCACCGCGACATCAAGCCGGCCAACGTGCTCGTCAGCACCGACGGTCAGGTCAAGCTGCTCGACTTCGGCATCGCCAAGCTGATCGAGCGCGACGGCGACGTGGCGTGCCGCCGGCATCACCGATCCGACCGCGCTCACGCGCGAAGGTGGCGCGGCGCTGACGCCCGAGTACGCGGCCCCGGAGCAGCTGTCGGGCGGCACCGTCACGACCGCGACCGACGTCTACGCGCTCGGCGTGCTGCTGTACGTGCTGCTCACCGGACAGCATCCCGCGGGCACGCGCGCTGCGACTCGCCGGCGACGCTGATCCGCGCCATCGTCGACGACCGAGCCGCCGCGCGTCTCGGACGCCGTCGTCGCGCAGATCGGAATCGCAGGAGGCGCCCTCGCGCCACGCCGCGCACTGCGGCACCACGCCAGCCGGCTGCGGCGCGCCCTTCGCGGCGACCTCGACACCATCGTCGCGAAGGCGCTGAAGAAGAACGCCGCCGAGCGCTACGCGTCGGTCGACCGCGCTGCGCCGAGGACCTGCGCCGGTTCCTGCGCCACGAGCCGATCAGCGCCCGGCCGGACACGATCGGCTACCGCGCCGCGCACGCTTCGTCCGGCGTCAGCCGGCGGCGTCGCTACCTTCGCCGCGGTCGTCCTGCTGGTCGGCGGCTTGGCGGCGTTCCACACGAGGCGCGGCTGTCGGCCGAGCGCGACCGCGCGCAGCGCGAGACCGCCAAGGCGGTGAAGGTCAGCGAGCTGCTGATGGGGCTGCTGACCAGCGCCGATCCGTACGCGATCCGCACGCGCCTCCGGCGCGCCGGCTGTCCGCGCGCTGCTCGACGCAGGCGCGGAGCAGGTCCAGAAGGAGCTCGCCGGCCAGCCCGAGCTGCAGGCGGAGATGCTGACGATGATGGGCCGGACCTATCGCCGGCTCGGCGGCCTACGCCAAGGCGCAGCAGTTGCTCGAGCGGGCGCTCGCCAGCGGGCAGAAGGCCTTCGGCCCGGAGCATGTCCGCGTCGCGCAGACGCTCGACTACCTCGGCGTCGTGCTGGCCGATCAGGGCGACCATGCGGGCGCCGCGCGCAACGCTCGAGCGGGCGCTGGCGATGCGCCGCACGCTGCTCGGCCCCGAGCACGCCGACGTCGCCGTGACGCTCGCCGAGCTCGGACGCGTCTATCAGGATCAGGGCATGAACGATCGGGCCGAGCCGCTGCACCGCGAGGCGCTCGAGTCCGGCAAGGTCGCTCAGCGTGCGCACCGCGAGACGGCGGACAGCCCCAGCGATCTCGCGACGGTCTGCTGCTGAACGGCGATCTCGCGGGCGCCGAGATCGCTGCTGCGTCAGTGCCTCGAGACGAATCGCAAGACGCGCGGCGACGACCATCCCAACACGGTCTCGACGCTGCACGACCTCGCGCTGATCGCGTCAGCCGCGGGCGATCAGCGCGGCGCCGAATCGCAGCTGCGTCAGGTGCTCGCCGGTGCGCAAAGTGCTCGGCGAGCGGCATCCGATCGTCGCGACCACGCTCAACAGCCTGGCGCGCGTGCTCGTGCGATCAGGGCCGCGCCGACGAGGCGGCGGCCGTGCAGCAGGAGGCGCTCGACATCGCGCGCGCCGCCTTCGGCGGCGATCACCAGCTGGTCGCGATCTACTCGCTCAATCTCGCGTCCATCCAGCTGCAGCGCCATCGGCCGGCGGAGGCGGAGCCGCTGCTGCGCGACGGCATCCGGATTCGCGCCCAGGCGCCCGATTCTGCTGCCGACCCGCCGCCGGACCCGCCTGCAGGACGACTGGAGCGTCGGCGCGGCGAAGACCCTGCTCGGCGTGTCGCTGATCGGACTCGAGCGTTACGGCGCCGGGGAAGCGAGCTGCTCGACGAACGAGCGCGAGGTAGAAGGCTCTCACCCTTGCCGTTGTCGTGCTTCCACCGGCAATCACGATCTCTCCTGTAGACCGTTTTCGTTCACCTACACCAAGGAGATCGTTCTCATGCGTCGCCTGACTCCCGCACTGAACCTGGCCCTTGACGATGGCGCTGAGCGTCGCGACGATGGCCGCTCACGAACTCATCACGCCGCCGGAGGTGCCGGTCGGACTCGACGTGGACCCCGGCTTCAAGCCGTTTCTGGTCGGCCACGCCATCGGCACCCAGAACTTCGTCTGCGCGCCGCGTGCGAAAGGCGTCGAGGATGGCGCGGTCGCGGCGTCGATCGGGACCGCCGGGCGGGGCCGCGCCGCCTGCGGCGCCGGCAGATGAGGCGCGGCGAGGGCCGCGACCACGAGCACGGCGAAGGGGAGCGATGCCAGATCTGTCATGTGTCACGCTCGGCTGGTCAATTGCGTATTCGGCGTGAAAGGGATACTCTCATCCTGCGGCCGGTCGGCCGTATCTTAACTTCGATGTCGTAGCCCGTCACCGGGCGAGCCGCCACACCCGAGTTGAGCGTTCACACGCTACCGAGGTGGAGCAGCCGCATGAATCACTACGACAGGCCGGGGCAGAGCCGCCCCACGGAGTCGCCCCCCTCGCCATCCCAGTGTCCCGCCTGCCGGTCGTCCAGCGTCACGACGACGAGCAAGGTGGTGACCACCGCGACCTACTGGCGATGTGAAGCCTGCGGAGAAGTCTGGAACGTCACACGCCGCGACGCCAATCGGTACTCGGGTTCATTCCGGAGGTAGCTCGATGGCCCACGACAAGCCCGTCATCCGTCCGGCCGTGCACCATTGCCCGGTCTGTCACTGCCCGCAGACAAAGATCCAGCGGAAGCTCTCCGACGAGAAGCACGGCGCGACCAACTACGTGTGCGCGCGGTCGGGTCAGTGCGTGCTCGGGATCGACCTGTCCAAGGTCGACACATGGGTCGCCGTCTGAGCGGCTAGCCATGCTCAAACTGATTACCGGCGCGGCGTCGGCGCCCGCGCGCAAGCGATCCCGGCGCTGCGACACGCGGCGCGAGCTCGGGACGCTGGCGACCGCCGTGGAACAGACGCAGGCGCTCGGCGAAGCCACCCAGCGTGCGGTGGCGCGCGGCCGCAGCGCAATCGTCGACGTGCAGGGCGGCGTGCACAAGGCCCGGCGTGACTCGGACGTTCCGGCCAGCGAGCCCGTCAGCGTTCCGGCAGCCGACCCGCTCGTCGAGGACTTCACGCGCCAGCTCACCGACATCCACCAGCGCCTGCTGCTGTTCTCGAGCAGCGTCGAGCTCGAGATGGATCGCCTCGAGATGCTGCGCGCCGAGATCGAGGACGTCCTGGCCCGCCGGCGAGAGTCGTCATGACCCTCGCCCCGGGGTGGTATCTCGCGCTCGGGATCGCAGGCATCGAAGCCGCCGTGTGGCTGTCTTACGTGCCCGCGATCATCACGCCCTCGACCTTCCTCTTCTTCAACGCGCTCGTCGTGAGCATGGTCTCCGTCGGGTTCGGCAGCGCCGCCCAGGGGCTGCCGCCGCGATCGGTGACGCAGCTGCTCCACGAGCTGGAAAACCGGCCCGCCCGCTAGCGCCATACCCGCGCACACCGGCCGTTACACCTGCCGCGGGGTCTATTAGATAATCAGGCCCGGCCTGGCCGGCCGGCGTCTGATGACTGACATGCCCGCTTCCCTCCAGCTCCGACTGCGGCGGCTCGCTCGCCGTCTGGCCATCGGCCTGTTCCTGGAGATCTGGCCGGGCTGGGCCGCGGCCGGACTGCTCGCAGCCGGGGCCGTGACGCTGGCCTGCCGGATGTTCGTTCCCGCCGCGTCACCGTTCCTGCCCTGGCTGTCGCTGGTCCCGATCGTCGCGGCGGTGCCGGTCCTCGTCCTGTGTGTGATGCGCGCCTACCGGCCCGCCGAGGTCGTCGCGCTCGCCGACTGGCTGAGCGGCGGCCAGGGGCTGCTGCTGACGCTCGCGGAGACGAACGATCGGGCCTGGGCCGAGTCGCCGCTGGCGGCGCGCGTCACGCAGTTCGAGCTGCCGCGCCTGCGTCCATGGCGCCGGCTCGCGACGCTCGTTCCGGCGGCCGCCTTTTTCGTCGCGGCATGGGCGCTACCGCAGCGCATCTCCGCGCAGGCGATGCATGCCGAGCTCGCCGGCGCGATGACCTCCGAGTTGACGGCCACCGTCACCGCGCTGAAGCAGCAGGAGCTGATCACCGCGGAAGAAGAGCAGCGGCTGGAAGAGGAGATCGAACGCATCCGCAAGGGCGCCGAGACCCGTGTCGACTCGGCGTCGTGGGAGGCGGCCGACGCATTTCGCGAACAGGTCGCCGCGGGCGTGTCGGCGAAGCAGGACGCGGTGAAGTGGGCCGAAGAGAGTCTCGGCCGCTACGCCGTTGCGGCCGCGGCGGCCGGCGGCACGGCGGACGCGGTCGCTCCGGCACAGTCCGCCGAGCTCGCGCAGGCCCTCGAGCGGCTCGCGCAGCAAGGACTGCTGGCGAACGCCCCCGAAGAACTGCAGCGCATGCTCAAAGGCGGATCGCTGCCGGCCGACGCCAGGTCGATGGCACAGCTCACGGCAGCGCTGTCGAAGCATCTCGCCGCGACCAAGGGACGCTTCGGCGAGCTCGGGAAACTGGGCAAGGAGTTCGGCCGGTTCGATCCGTCGGAGTTTCCGCTCGACAGCGGCCAGTCGGGCGCGGACGGCACCGAGCCTGGCCGCGGCGCGGTGACGCGCGGCCGGGCCGACGCGCCGCTCACCTGGGGCAAGGAGTCGCTCCCGCTCGATCGATTCAAGGCGTCGCCGCTGCCGCCCGGCGCCGCCCGCAGTCCCGACGACTGGGCGCCGGTCGTGGAGCTGCCGGGCGCACCGCAGGAGTCGCCGACGCTGAGCACCGCCTCGGCGGCGCGGCAGTACGCCGCGGCGCCCGGCCAGACGGCCTGGCGCCGTACCCTGGCGCCGCGACATCAGAGCGCGGTCAAGAAGTACTTCCAGAAGTGAGGACCATGACCACTGGCGAAGCGCCTCCGCTCCTGGCTCCGGGTCGCGTGGCCGAGGGGCACGCGAAAGTCACGCGGCTCGTCGACGGGCTCCGGCGCGTCATCCTCGGCAAGGAACAGACGATCGACGAAGTGGTCGCCGCGCTGCTCGCGCGGGGCCACGTCCTGCTCGAAGGCCTGCCCGGCCTCGGCAAGACCGATCTCGTCAAGGCGCTCTCGCGGCTGCTGTCGCTCGAGTTCCGGCGCATCCAGTTCACGCCGGACCTGCTGCCGACCGACATCACCGGCAGTCACATCCTCCAGGAGCGCGACGGCCGCAAGGAGTTCGCCTTCCATCCTGGCCCGGTCTTCACCAACCTGCGTCCTCGCCGACGAGATCAACCGCGCCTCGCCGAAGACGCAGGCGGCCCTTCTCGAAGCGATGCAGGAACGCCGCGTGACGACGTTCGGCGAGACGCGGGCGCTGCCGCTGCCGTTCTTCGTGCTCGCGACGCAGAACCCGATCGAGCTCGAAGGCACCTATCCGCTGCCCGAGGCCCAGCTCGATCGCTTCATGTTCAAGGTCGACATCGCCGGCGTCGAGCAGGCGGTGCTCGAAGAGATCCTGGTGACGCGCATCCACGGCGAGCCGCCGGCGCTCGAACCGGTGCTGTCGGCCGGCGAGCTCGACGATCTGTTCGCGCTGGTCGATGCGGTGCACCTGCCGCGGAGCGTGGCGAACTACATTGCGCGGCTGGTGGCGGCTACGCATCCAACGGATGCGGACGCGCCGGACGCCGTCCGCTCGTTCGTCAAGTACGGCTGTTCGCCGCGCGCCGCCATCTCGATCGGCGCCGCGGCGCGCGGGCTGGCGCTCCTGCGCGGCAAGCCGAACGTCGGCTTCGACGAGGTCCGCCGCGTCGCCGCGCCGGCGATGTCGCATCGGCTCGTCCTCGACTACGCCGCGCGCCTCGAAGGCTGGAGCGGCCGCCGCGTCATCGCGGCGCTCCTCGAGGCCATTCCGGAAGTGGAGCGCGGGCTGCCGCGCACGCTCGACGCGAGGTGATGTGAAGCGGCTGTTCCTGCTGGTCGCCTGCCTGCTCGCGACGGCGGTGCGCGCGCACGCCGAATACCGCACGGTCGACGTCGAGTCGCTGAAGATCACCATCGATTCCGACTGGGGCCAGCGCCTGGCGCCCGGCTACCTCCCAGTCCGCTTCGAGATCACGAACCTCGGCGAGGCGCGCGTGATCGAGATCTTCGGCCAGGGTGTTCGCTTCATCCGCGGGATGCGGGGCGGCCAGCCCGGCGCCGTCCGCGTGCGGCAGCAGCTCTCGCTCGCCCGCGGCGATCGCGTCCGCATCACGGTGCCGATCCCGATCTTCGCCGACAACGAGAACATCCGGTTCGAAATCAGGGAAGGCAGCCGAAACGCTCGAGCGCTTCAGCTATTCGAGCTTCCAGAGCGGCGTCGTGCCGGAGGAAGCCGCGGCGTTGATCGTCGCCGACGCTGCCACGGAGACCGGACGCATCGCGGCCAGCTGGGCGCGGGGCGTGCCAACGGCAACAACGCCACCGCCGGGTGCGTCGGCCGTCATGGTGGGGCGCGCGTCCGGCGCGGTGGCGGACTTCGTGCTGCCCGCGTCGCGGCTGCCGGCGAACTGGCTCGGCTTCACCTCGCTCCGCGCGGTGATCCTGACGCAGGCCGACTGGGAACAGCTGGCCGAGGCACAGAAGAGCGCGCTCCTGACGTGGACCGCGTGCGGCGGTGACCTGCTGTTCGTCGACGGCGATCCGCGCGCGCTGTTGCCAGCCGGCCAGGCCCTGCGCGGGACGGAGTCGGCTCGCGCCCTCGGCTTCGGACGGATTCACCTGCTGACGTCGGCGTCGATCACGGCGACCGGCCTGGCCGACGTGCTGACCGCCGCCGGAAAGCTCCAGGACTCGAACTGGTCCCTGCCCGCCAACCGCACCCGCGACTGGGGCGTCGTCGGCGCGCGCGGCTTCCGGCTGCCGATTCCCGACGTGTCCGGCATCCCCGCGCGGGCCTACCTCGGGATCCTGCTGGTCTTCAGCCTGCTGATCGGCCCGGTCAATCAGTGGTTCCTGTGGAAGAAACGGCAGCAGGTCCTGCTGGTCCTGACCGCGCCGCTCATCTCGCATCGTGTTCATCGTCCTGCTCGCCGGCTACGTCGCTCGCCGGCGAGGGGCTCGGCGTGCGCGGGCGCGCCATGACGTTCACCATGCTCGATCAGGTCAGGAGCCAGGCCGTGACGCGCACCAGCGCGTCGCTCTACGCGGCCGGCATGACCCCCGGCGGCGGGCTCCGCTTCGCCCGCGACACCGCGATCTTTCCGATCGGCCCCGACGGCGCCGGCAGCCGCGAAGCGCTGACGCTGGACCTGACGGAGGCGCAGCGTTTCTCGGCCGGCGTGATTCAGGCGCGCTCCCCGACGAACTTCGATCAGATCACCGCCCGGCCGGCGCGCGAGCGGGTCACCTTCAGCAGGCAGGGCTCGGAGATCAGCGCCGTCAACGGCCTCGGCGTGCCGATTGCGTCGCTCCTGTATCGCGAGGGCAGCGACCGTCTACCGTCTCGCGGCAGTCTGGCGCCGGGCGCACGCAGGCGTCCTCCAGCCGGCGGGCGTCGCTGCCGACGAACATCGTGCCGGCGGACCTGCCGCTGGCGCCGCGGCTCGAGCATCTCGTCGAGCATCAACCGGCCGGCTCCTACCTGGCGGTGCTCGAGCGCTCGCCGTTCTGGGAGCCCGGCGTCTCCGCAGCTCGATCGAGCGCGGCAGCTTTCATCTCGTGATCGGCTGGCCCGCGGGGCAACCATGAGCGAGCCGATGCTGCAGCTCGACGGCCTGGTCCGGCATTTCGACGGCGTGCGCGCGGTTGACGACGTGTCGTTCAGCGTCGAGCGCGGCCAGGTGCTCGGCTTCATCGGTCCGAACGGCGCCGGCAAGACCACCACGATGCGGATCCTGGCGACGCTGGATTCACCGCAGGGCGGCGACGCCCGGATCAATGGCTTCTCGGTCGTGAACGATCCCGAGAAGGTCCGCCGCATCACCGGCTTCATGCCGGATTACGCCGGCGTCTACGCGAACACGACCGTCGCCGAGTACCTCGACTTCTTCGCGCGCGCCCACGATCTGCGCGGCGAGGTGCGGCGGGCGGCGGTCGAGCAACATCATCGAGTTCATGGGCATCGGCGATCTCACCGATCGGCAGGTCGAGAGCCTGTCCAAGGGGCTCAAGCAGCGCGTCGCGCTGGGCCGGGCGATCATCCACAATCCCGACGTGCTGATCCTCGACGAGCCCGCCGCCAATCTCGATCCGCGGGCGCGCATCGAGTTCCGCACCCTGATCCGGGAGCTCGCCGCCGACGGCAAGACGATCCTCCTCAGCTCGCACATCCTCACCGAGCTCTCGGAGATGTGCGACGTCATTGCCGTCATCGAGAAGGGCCGCATCCTCGCGACCGGGACGGTCAAGGACATCCTCGCCAGCCTGCGGCAGCGGCGGATTCTCTCGATCCGGCTCGCTGGGCCCGACGATCGACTGGAGCGCTTCCTGCTCGAGCAGCCGGGCGTCGTGAACGTGCACGAGGCCGGGCGGGCGGATCCAGTTCGAGCTCGGCGGCGGCGACGAGGAGCAGGTCGCGCTGGTGCAGCGGCTGGTGGCGGCGGGATTCCCGATCCTCGAGTTCACCGCGCAGAGCGCCGACCTCGAGGATTTGTTCATCGAGATCACCGGGGGGCCGGTCCAGTGAGCCGCGTCCAGGCCGTCCTGCACTGGCTCGAGGCGCGCAGCGACTGGCTGAATCCGATCGTCGTCAAGGAAGTCCGCCAGGTCGTGCGCGGCCGCGAGTTCAACTATTCGTTCGTGGCGAGCCTGGTGTCGGGCGTCGCGGTCGCGTTCTTCGGCGCCGCCGACGCGCTCGCCGGCGGCACCGGGGCCGGCCGCTGGACGTTCTTCGCGCTGATCGGGTGTCTCGGCTTCGTCGGCCTCGGCGTGGTGCCGCTCGGCGCGTTCAGCGCGCTGCGCACCGAGCGCATGGAGCAGACGCTCGACCTGATGACCCTGACCGCGCTGTCGCCGCGGCGCGTGGTCGTCGGCAAGCTGCTCGCCCAGGGCGTCAAGCTGATCACGCTGTTCTCCGCGATCGCGCCGTTCATCGCGATGAGCTTCCTGCTCGGCGGCATCGACTTCGTCACCATCCTGGTGTCGCTCGCGGCGCTGTTCATGTGGGCGCTCTGGGCCTGTTCGCTCTGCCTGTTCCTGTCCACGCTGCTCAAGTCGCGGGCGATGTCGGGCCTGGTCTTCGGCGCCATCGGCATCATGATGCTGCTGATCTTCACGGCCGCACGGATGCTGTTCTTCGCCGCGCAGCGCGGTGCGCTGATGGGCGGCCCGGCGTTCGGCCCGGCGACCTCGGACTTCTGGTGGGTGCTGGCGATGGCGACGACGGTGTGCGTGGTCACCGCGATCAACTTCGTGCTGCTGGCCGAGAACCGCCTGTCGCTGCCGACCGAGAACCGCGTGACCACGCTGCGCATCGGGTTCTTCGGGCAGTTCGCGGCGCTGGCGCTGTGGATCCTGACGTTCGTCGGCGATCCGGCCAGCACGAGGGACGAACGCCGTCGACGTGCTCGGCACGATCGGCGGCATCCACCTGGCGATGGTCGCGATCTTCACGGTGTCCGAGGATCTCTTCGTGTCGCGGCGGGTCCGGCTCGGCATGCCGCGGCGAGCCGGATGGGCGTGGCTGCTGGCGGTGCTGTATCCGGGCGGCGGCCGCGGCGCGGTCTACGTGCTGTTGCAGATGGCGGCGATGATGGGCGTCGCCGTCGCGATGGGCGCGTCGGCGCTGCAGATGCGATGGCTGCTCGCGATCTGCGGCTACATCTGCTTCTTCACCGGCGTGCCGACGCTGCTGTTCCGGCGGTTCGCGCCCGAGCGTCCGTCGCTGCACCTGCGCGTCGCGCTGGTCCTGCTGCTGCCGCTGGTGATGACGCTGCCCGACATCGTCCACTACCTCGTCTCCCGAAACGAGGTGCTCGACCTGAACTTCGGCGCGCGCCACCTCCTCAATCCCTTCCGCACGGTCGTCAACTGGCAAGTCGTCGAGGCGCGCCGCATGTTCTTCCTGCCCCTCCTGATCGGCCTGACCGGGCTGATCGCCTATGTGGGCGTGATTCACCTGGGCCGACTGGCGGCGCAGCCGGTCGCGATCGATCCGCGCCGTGCGGCGGCGGGAGAACCCGGCAGTGCCGACGCCATCTATTGACTGGCCCGCGGTGCGTGCGGCGGCCGGATTTCGTCTCGCGCTGCCGCGGACGCCGATCAGCGGTCCGGTTGGCGAGCGGCTCGGGTCCGGCACCGGCAGCTCGCTGGAGTTCCAGGACTACCGGCCTTACGCGCCCGGCGACGATCTCCGCCACGTCGACTGGGCCGCCTACGCGCGGTCGGAGATGCTGGCCGTGCGCCTGCACCGCGAGGAGGTCGCGCCCCGGATCGACCTGGTGCTCGACGCGAGCCGCTCGATGACGGTGACCGACGCGAAGGGCCGCGCCTACGGCGACCTGTGCGGCGTGCTGGCCTGCGTGTGCGCGTCGACTGTCGCCGACTCGCGCGTCATCACGACCGGCGCGGCGCCGCCGTCGGCGCTGCACGCGGCCGAAGACATCGAGCGCCATCTCCGCTGCGACGCGGCGATGTCCGCGCTCGAAGAGCCGCACCTGCCGCTCCGCCGGCGGTCGCTGCGCGTGATCGTCAGCGACTTCCTGTTTCCGCACGATCCCGAGGCGCTGGTGTCGCGGCTGGCGCGCGACAGCGCGATGCTCGCGCTCGTGCACCTGACCCTGCGCGACGAGGCGGAGCCGGCGCCTGAGGGCGGCCGCCGCCTGGTCGACGTCGAAGGGCGCGGCGAGCTCGACCTCGTGATCGACGCCGCCGCGGTCGCCGACTACCGGGCGCGCTTCAACCGCCTGCGCGCCGGGCTCTCGGGCGCGGCCCGCCGCGTCGGCGCGCGCTACACCCACGTCATCGCCGAAACGCCGATTCGCGACGTCGCGCGAAGTCTCGCCGGCGCGGGGATGCTGGAGCCGGCGTGACGTTCACGGCCCCGCTCGGACTGCTGGCGCTGCTGGCGATTCCGGCCATCGTCCTGATCCATCTGTTCCGGCAGCGCTTCCCGGTCCGGCCCGTCGCGGGCCTGTTCCTGTGGCAGCTGGCGCGGCAGACGCCGGAAGGCGGCGGCCGGATGGCGCGGCTGCCGATTACCTGGAGCCTGATCCTCGAATGCCTGGCGGCGCTGGCGCTGGCGTTGATCCTGGCCGGCGCCCGGTTGTCACCATCGGGCGTCAGCGCCCACCTCGTCGTCCTGCTGGACGATTCCGCGTCGATGGCCGCGACGAACGCGCGAGGTGAAAGCGCGCGGGATCGGGCGGTGCGGCGTGTGCTCACCGAGCTCGGCGCGCTTGGCGACCGGGCCCGCGTGACCCTGGTGCAGAGCGGCGAACGGCCGGCGGTGCTGCTCGGGCCGGCCGCGCTCGCGGTCGAAGCCCAGGCCGCGCTCGCGGCGTGGAAGCCGGAGGCGCCGCATCATTCGCTGGCGCTCGGCCTCCGTCTCGCACGCGAGCTGGCCGGCCGCACCGGACGGCTGCTCGTCGCGAGCGACGCGCCGCCGGGACCGGGCAGCGAGCCCGCGTTCGAGGGTGGGCTGTGGGTCTCGCTGGGCGAGGCGCCGGCGAACGTCGGCATCACCGCGGCGCAGCGGACGATCTCGTCGGCCGACAATCGCGGCGTGGTGTCGCTGACGCTGACCAATCATGCCGGCGCCGCGGCACGGCAGCGCGTCCGCGTCGCGGCTGGCGACACGGAGATCCTCGTCGCGCGCCGTCGAGATCCCGCCGGGCACGTCGTCGCTGGCGCTGCCGATCCCGGCCGGGCTTCCGGCCGTGCGGGTGACGCTCGCCGAGGATGCGCTGCTCCGCGACAACGACGTCATGCTCGCCGAGCCGAGACCGCAGATCGTCGCGGTCGAGAATCGACTGGCCGAGGGACGCGGACGTCAGGCGCTGCTGAAGGCGCTCGACGCGGTGTCGGGCGTCACCCGCGCCGAGTCGGGCCACCTGGCGTTCGTCGACGCGGCCGATCTCGATCGCCCGGCCGCGGCAGGCGTGTGGCGCGTCGGGTTCGGCCGTCCGCCGGCCGCATGGATCGGCGAGGGAGACGCCAGGGACTTCGTCGGCCCGTTCGTCATCGAGAAGCGTCACCCGCTGCTGCTCGGGCTCTCACTCGGCGGCGTCGTCTGGGCCGGGGCGACGCCGGTGCGCGCTGATGCCGTGCGTCCGCTGATCTCCGCCGGCGATCAGGTCCTGGCCGGCATCGCGGGGCCGGTTGCGGGCGTGCGGACCGATCCCGCGGTGCTGTTCAACCTCGATCTCGACCGCACCAACCTCGTTCGCGCGCCCGACTGGCCGATCGCGATCTCGAATCTCGTCGAGATGCGACGCCAGAGCCTGCCCGGGCCGGAGCGATGGAACTATCGCGCCGGCGAGTGGATCCGCGTGCGCCTGGGCCGCGATCCGTCCGGACCGCTGCGGCAGCGCTGCGGCGCGATCGATCGGCCGCTGCCGCCCGGGCGCCAGCTCGAATTCCTGGCGCCGTCTGCATGCGGGCTGCTCCAGATCCTGGAGGGCGAGCAGGTGCTGTTCGAGCTGGGCGTCAATTTTCTCGACGAGGTCGAGACCGATCTGCGGCGTCAGGCGACCGCAGAGGCCGGCCAGCTCGCCGACGTTCCGGGCCTTCGCGCGGAAAGCGGCCCGGCATCGGACCCGCTGTTCTGGATCCTGCTCGCGCTCGCCGGCAGCGCGATTCTCGCCAACTGGTGCCTGTTCTCGCCGGGCCTCCGGCGCGCATGACCGCCGTGTCGCTGCTGTATCCCGAGCTGCTGCTCCTGATCGTGCCGCTGCTGTTCGTCTACTGGTGGCGGGCGCGGTCGTCCGGCCTCGGCGGCGTGGTCCGCGTCGCGGTGCTGGCGATCCTCACGCTGGTTGCCGCGGTGCCGCTGGCGTCGCTCGGCGGCAAGGGAGTCGACGTGGTGATCGTCGCCGACCTGTCGCGATCGATGCCGGCCGACAGCAGCAGCCGCATCCTGGAGATCGTCCGCCTGCTCGAGCAGCGCCGGGCTGCCGGCGATCGCGTCGGCATCGTGACCTACGGACGCGAGCCCCGCATCGAACGATTGCCCGAGGCGTTCGGAGACCTCGGCGCGTTCGTCCAGGAGGTGGACCGCGACGGCAGCGATCTCGGCGGCCGCGATCGGGCTGGCGGCCAGCCTGATCCCGCGCGGCCGACCGGGGCGGTTGATCGTCCTCTCCGACGGAGAGTCGAACGGCGCGCCGGTCGCGGCGTCGGCCTACGAGGCGGCGGCGCGAGGGCTGCCGATCGACGTCCGTGCCTTCAGCCGCGGCGAGGCCGCGGACATCGCCGTCGAATCGCTCGATCTGCCGGGGTCGGTCGACGAGCGGGAGCCATTCCAGTTCACGGCGCAGGTCCGCACCGATCGCACCGTGGACGCGGAGGCGGTGCTGCTGCGCGACGAGGTCGAGATTGCGCGGACGGCCCACACGTTCACGCCCGGCGCGACCGCGCTGACGTTTCGCGACGTCGTCGATCGCGCCGGCGTGGCGCGCTACCGCCTCGATCTGGTGGCCGCCGCCGATCGCGTGCCCGAGAACAACCGCGGCGCCGGCGCGGTTCGCGTCGATGCCCCGGCCACCATTCTGCTGGTCAACGCCAGCGGACAGCCCGACAACTTCAGCCGCGCCCTGGCGGCCGGCAAGCTGCGCGTGCACACCGTCAAGCCGTCCGACATGCCGCGCGGCCTGCCGGCCTTGCTCGCCTATCGCGGCGTGATTCTCGAGAACGTTCCCGCGAGCCAGCTCGGCGCCGAGACCACCGCCGATCTCGTGCGCTTCAGCACCGACCTCGGCGGCGGCCTGCTCGTCACCGGCGGCGCCGCGTCGTTCGGCGTCGGCGGCTACTTCAAGTCGGCGCTCGACCCGTACCTGCCGGTCTCGATGGAGATCAAGAACGAGCATCGCAAGCTGTCGCTGGCGATGGCCGTCGTCCTGGATCGATCCGGCAGCATGGCGGCGCCCGCCGGCGACGGCCGCACCAAGATGGACCTGGCCAATCTCGGGACCTGCGCCGCGATCCAGACGCTGGGTCCGTTCGACGAGGTCGGCGTCATCGCGGTGGACAGCGCCGCGCACGTCGTCACGCCGCTGGTGCCGGCGGGGGACAAGGATCGGATCTGCGACGAGGTCCGCCGCATTCAGTCGATGGGCGGCGGCATCTTCACCTATACGGCCCTGGTCACCGCCGCGAAGATGGTGCAGGAATCCGAGAAGGGCACCCGCCATATCGTCCTGTTCGCCGACGCGGCGGACGCCGAGGAGCCAGGCGACTATCAGCGGCTGCTCGCGACGCTGCAGTCGGTCGGGATCACCGTGAGCGTGATCGGGCTCGGCAGCGAGACCGACTCCGACGCCGCGTTCCTGAAGGACATCGCGGCGCGCGGCCAGGGCCGCATCCATTTCACCGCGACCGCCGACGATCTGCCGCGGCTGTTCGCGCAGGAAGCCATCACTGTCGCGCGCTCCAGCTTCATCACCGAGCCAACCGCCGCGCGGGCGCTCCCCGACATGGTCCTGCTCGGCGAGCTGCCGGCGTCGCCGTTTCCCGGCCTCGACGGCTACAACCTCACCTATCTGCGTCCCGGCGCGACGATGGGCGTCGTGACCACTGACGACTACAAGGCGCCGGTGCTCGCGTTCTGGCACCGCGGCCTCGGGCGGATTGCCTCGCTGACCGCCGAGGTCGACGGCGAGTACTCGCGGCGGCTGGCCGCGTGGCGCGACTTCCAGGGCTTTGCCGTCGGTCTCGGGCGCTGGCTGCTCGGCGGCGACCCGCCGTCGGGAGTGCAGGCGACGATCGAGCGTCAGGGCGGCCAGGGAGTCGTCCGCGTCGACCTCGATCCGGATCGCACGCGGAACGGCCCGGACGACGTCCGCACCGCGACCGCGACCATCGTGCCGCCCGACGAACGCGCGTCCGCGGCGGCACAACGTCTGACGCTGGCGTGGGTCGGAGAGGACACGCTCGAAGCCCGGTTTCCGGTACAGCGCGCCGGCTTGTATCTCGGGGCCGTGCAGCTCGGCACCGGGAGGGTGCTGCCGCTGTCTCCTTTGAGCCTGCCGTATTCACCCGAGTTCGAGCCGCGTGTCGATCCGCGAGAAGGGCAGCAGGCATTGACCGGGCTGGCGCGTGTCACCGGCGGCGTCGAGCGCACGACGTGGGACGACGTGTTCGACGCGAGCCGGCTGCGCGAGCGCCCAGCTCCGCGAGCTCGTGATCCCGCTGACGCTCGTCCTGCTCCTGCTGCATGTCTCCGAGATCGCGGGACGCCGGCTGCTGTTCTTCGCCGCCGCGAACCGCTGGTGGCAGACGGTCACGATGCCGCGGCTCCGGCTGTGGCCACGTCGTCGGGCCGCCCCCGCTGCGCCGGGCACACCCGTGCAGCAGCCGGCCCCGGCCGCGCCCGTCGAGCGGCCCGCGATCGCACCGCCGCCGACCGAGTCGCCGCTCGCGCGCGCGAAGGAAAAGGCGCGGCGCAGGATGCGGTAGGCGGGAAGCGGGAAGCGGTCGTTGTCGGCGCGAAGTGACGACAAGCTGGGAGGCCGCGTAGCGCGCTGGAATGGGCGGCGCAAGGCGGGAAGCGGGAAGCTGGAAGCCGGAAGCCGAAAAGCGGCAAACTGGAAACTGGAAACATGACACCCACTCCTACGGATTGGCTGGATCGGCTGTGGCAGGACACGCGCTACGGGTGGCGCGCGCTGCGATCGTCGCGCAGCTACGCGCTGTGGGTCGTCGGCAGCCTCTCGATCGGCATGGCCGTCACCATCGCCGCGCTGGCGCTGCTCAATGCCACGATGGTGCTGCCCTTTCCGCAGGTGACCGATCAGCATCGGCTCGTGCGCCTGCAGGTGAGCCGGAACTGCGGCCGCCCGGATTGCTGGCTGCGGATGTCGACGCCGGCCGATTACGCGGCGCTGCAGGACGGACTGACCGGGCTGCAGGGGCTGGCGGGATATGCGCAGGGGGACGTCGCGGTGGGGATCCCCGACGCCCGGTCGATGCACAGCCTGATCGCGACGGCCAACTACTTCGAGGTGCTGGGCGTGCGGCCGGCGCTCGGCCGCGCGTTCCAGGCGTCTGACGAGGCCGCGCACGCCGCCGTCGCCCTGCTCTCGCACGCGACGTGGACGCGCGAGTTCAACGCCGATCCGCTGGTCACCGGCCGCACCATCCGCGTCGCCGATCAGTTCGTGCAGATCGTCGGCGTCGCCCCCGAGCATTTCACCGGCATCGATCGGCTCAGGCCGGGCGGCAGGACTCCCGATCTCTGGCTGCCGATGTGGCTGATCGATCGCGTGCTGCCGATGAGCGCCGGCGAGCAGCGCCGCCAGGAGCGCGACGTCGCCTTCGTCGGCCGCCTGCGCGACGACGTGGGGATCGCCAGTCTCGATGCGGAAGCGCGGGTCGTGGCGCTGCGTCTGGCCGCCGCCCGCGACGCGTCGGCACAGACGGCGCGAACGGAAGTCAGCAGGGTCTGGAGAGTGCGGCCGGAGAGCTGGCACTTCGGCGTGATCATCGTCATGCCGATCCCGATCCTGGTGCTGGTGATCGCCTGCGTGAACGCCGCCAACCTGATGCTGGCGCGCGGGTCGCAGCGGCAGCGCGAGATGGCGATCCGCCTGGCGATCGGCGCGGCGCGCGGACGGATCGTTCGGCAGCTCCTGATCGAGAGCGCGCTGCTGGCGCTGGTCGCGACCGCCATTGCCGTACCGATGGCCTGGTGGGGGATGCAGCTCGCCAGCCATCCGCTCAACCAGCCGATCCCGTTCGATCCGCTCGTGCTGATCCTGACGATCGTGACGGCGGCGGGCACGACGCTGGCGTTCGGCCTGTTGCCGGCGATGCGCGTCAGCGCGCAGCGGCCCTCGAGCACCCTCGGACCGGTTGGCGCGCGCAACGACGCGGCGCCGCGGCAGTCGCGGATGCGTCGCGCGCTCGTGGTTGCCCAGGTCGCGCTGTCGCTGGCGCTGCTCGCCACGGCCTGGCAGCTGGTCGCGACCGTCCGCGCGCAGGCCGTGTCTGGCGGGACACCCGCCGATCGCCTCCTCATTGCGCGATTCGACCTCGCCCCATTCGCGCTGCCGCCGGCTGAGGCGGAGAACCTCTATCGAGACCTGGCCGCCGGCGCGGCGCGGCTTCCCGGCGTCGAGGCGGTTGGGCTGGCGCGACACGCGTCGGTCTGGACGTTCGGTCAGGGTTCGGCGGCCGGCTCGATCGTGGTCTGGCAACCCACCGATGCCGCCGAGGATGGCCGTGTCACGAGCGGCGGGTATGCCGGCGGGGACTTGTTCGACGCCGTTGGCCTCCGCGTGATCTCGGGACGCGGCTTTACCGACGCCGATCGCCTGTCGCGGCCGCAGGTGGCGGTCGTGAACCAGTCCTTTGCCGACACCATGCAGGCGCCCGCGGTCGGCAGCCTCCTGCGCGTCGCGCCGCGGAACCAAGGCCTCGACACTGCGCTCGACGTGCGTATCGTCGGCGTGATCGAGGCGGCGGTGGAGCCGAGGCTCATGGCCGACGGCCCGCCGCCTCCGAAGGTCTACGTGCCGTCGCCGCTGCAAACGGAGCCGGCGCTGGCGCTCTACATCCGGACGCGCGGCGCCGCGTCCTCGGTCGCGCAGCCGTTCCGCGAGCTGGTCAGTCAGCTCGCGCCACGCGTGCCGATCGTCGAGCTTGGATCGCTCGAGGAGTTCAACGAGCGCTCGTACGGCCAGCAGCTCTGGCTTGCGCGGGCCGCGGCGTTCCTCGGCGTCATCGGGCTGCTGCTCGCGACCGCCGGCCTCTACGCCGTCTCCTCGTATGTCGTCGCGATGCGATCGCGGGAGATCGCGATTCGGATGGCGATCGGGGCGCGCCCGCAGGCGATCCTCGGCATGATGCTCGGGCAGTCGATGCGGATCGCGATGATCGGCCTGGTCATCGGCGCCGCGGCCGCGGCGGCGGTCAGCCGCATCATCCAGTCCGAGTATCACGGCATCGTCGGCATCGATCCCGCGGCGTTCGGCGGGGCGATGGCGGTGTTCGTCGGGGCGATGCTGCTCGCGTCGGCGCTTCCCGCGCTGCGCGCCTCGCGCGTCGATCCGGTGGTGAACCTGAAGGACGCCTAGGCCCGACTCAGCCCTCCACTCATCCCTCAAACTCGTCCGTCCCGCCGCTCGTCCCGCCTGCATCAAACTTTATTTTCGGGAACGCGACGAAATCGTCCGGACTCGGTTGTTGTCCAGACGGATTTGTCGCGCGCAGCCGTTGACAGCCCCAGCACGGCCGCCCTATCGTCTCTCCCGATTCACTTGCAATGCCGTGACGCCCGGTCGGCGTCACTCCTGATGAGAGGAAATTGTGCAACCCCTTCACACCAGGCTCAATGCGCTCGTGCTCCTTCTCACCGTGCTCGTGGCGTCTCCTGCGGCGGCGCAGGGGACGGGCGGCGCGGCCTCGTTGTCCGGCGTGGTCGTGGATGCGCAGGGCGGCGTGATCCCCGGCGCAACCATCGAAATCGCGAACCCGGCGACCGGCGTGTCGGAGTCGGTCGTCTCGAATGAATCCGGAGCATTCTCCGCACCCGGGCTGCGCCCGGGGACCTACATGGTCACCGTGTCGTTGAGCGGCTTCAAGACGACGGTGCTCAACGACGTCCGGCTGGTCGCCGCGACCGCGCTCGAAGTGAAAGCCGTGCTCGAAGTCGGCACGCTCGCGGAGACGGTCATGGTCGAAGGGGGCTCGAGCCTGATCCAGACGTCCAGCATCAAGGTGCAGTCGACGATGCTGGCGGAGCAGATCACCAAGCTGCCGCTGTCGTCAAGGAACGGCCTGAGCTCGACGATGTTCCTGCCGGGCGTGCAGCAGAGCGGCACCGACGGCTACCGCAGCGCGACGATCAACGGCCTGCCGCAGAACACGGTGAGCCTCACGCTCGACGGCATCGGCATCGGCAACAACCTGCAATCGGGCGATGGCTTCTACACGCAGGTCTTCCCGCGGCTCGATGCGATCGAGGAAGTGACCGTGACCGGTGCGACACCCGATGCCGCCGGCGGCGCCCAGGGATCGGTGCAGGTGGCGTTCGTGACGCGCTCGGGCACCAACGACTTCCGCCGCAGCCTTTATCACTACTACCGCTCGCCGGACTTCAACACGAACTACTACTTCAACCGCATCAACAACCTGGAGAAGAACAAGACCGTCGTGCACCAGTTCGGCGGACGCGTGGGCGGGCCGATCGTGCGGAACAAGGCGTTCTTCTTCTTCAACTACGAGCAGTTCCACCTGCCGAACGAAGCCACCCGCAACCGCGTGGTGCTGGGCGAGCTCGCGCAGCAGGGACTGTTCCGCTACGACGTGGCCGGGCAGGTCCGGCAGGTGAACGTGCTGGATCTGGCGCGCGCCAACGGCCACGCGGCGACGTCGGGCGTGGATCAACAGGTCTCCAGCCTGCTGTCGTCGATTCGGACGGCGGCCGGGACCACCGGCACGCTGACGCCACGCACCGATCTCAACACCGACGCCTACGCGCACCTGGCGCCGTCGGAGCGGAACGAGTACGCGCCGACCACCCGCCTCGACTGGAACCTGACGCAGCGCCACCGCCTGTCGGGCACCTACGCGTGGCAGCGGATCAAGACGTCGCCAGACTTCCTGAACAGCGGCGAGCCGGCGTTCCCGGATTTCCCGAACTTCACGGTGCAGTCGTCCTACCGGACCACCGGGTCGGTGGCCCTCCGATCGACGCTGTCCTCGAATATCGTCAACGAGCTGAAGGGCGGCTTCCAGTGGTCGCCGGTCGACTTCTACAGCGACCTGTCGGCCGACACGTTCGCCAACCAGGGCGGCCGCGCGATCACGCTCGGCTTCGGCCTGACCAACCCGACGATCGGCAACGCGCCGAACCTGCGCAACACGCCGAGCATCAACATCGACAACTCGCTGACCTGGCTCCGCGGCCGGCACAGCCTGTCGCTCGGCGGCGCGTTCACCCGCATCTCGAACCAGAGCGAGGCGTGGAACGTCGTGCCGACGGTGACGCTCGGCTTCACGGAGGCCAACGACCCCGCGGCGGGCATCTTCAACACAACCAACTTCCAGGGCGCGTCGACCGCGCAGCTGGGCAACGCCCGCGCGCTCTACGCGCTGCTGACGGGACGCGTCAACGGTGTCAACGGCGTCGCACGGGTGGATGCGACCACCGGCGAATACGTCTACCTGGGGAGCCTCGAGCAGCGGCTGCGCCAGAACGAGTTCGGGCTCTACGCGCAGGATCAGTGGCGCCTGACCCCTGGCCTCACCTTCAACCTCGGGGTGCGGTGGGAAGTGATTCAACCGTTCCAGCCGTCCACACCGACCTTCTCGAACGCGACGATGGCGGATCTCTGCGGCGTGTCCGGGATCGGATCGGGCCCCGGCGGTCGCGAGTGCAACATCTTCAAGCCGACCGTCGCCGCGCCCGACGTCGTTCCGCAGTACTCGCTCTACTCGGACGACGTGCGGGCGTTCAGGACGGAGTGGGGCAATTTCGCGCCGAACGTCGGCGTGGCGTGGCGGCCGATGGTGGACGGCGGCTGGCTGCGTGCACTGCTCGGCGATCCGGACCAGGCGACCCTTCGCGGCGGCTTCGCGATGAGCTTCAACCGGGAGCGGGTCGATCGGTTCACCGGCATCTACGGCGCCAATCCTGGCGGCACCTACACGGCGAACCGCAACGTCGCCAACGGCAATCTCGTGTATGCGGGGGAGTCGTGGCCGATCCTGCTGCGTGACGGCTCGCGGCTCGGGCCGCCGACGACCTGTCCGGCCGGCACGACGTCCGCGGCCTGCGTGCCGCGAGGCCCCGAGTACCCGCTGCGGGCGACCGTGGCCAACAGCCTGAGCATCTTCGACCCGAACATCACGATCCCGTCCACGCAGTCGTGGTCGTTCGGCTTCCAGCGCTCGCTCACCAGCGACTCGGCGATCGAGATCCTCTATCTCGGCAACCGCAACGTGAACGCGTGGGCCTCGGAGGCGTGGAACGAGCGCAGCCTGATCGACAACGGCTTCCTCGACGAGTTCCGGCTGGCGCAGGCGAACCTGCGCGCGAACATCGCCGCGCAGCGCGGCAACACGTTCGCGTATTTCGGGCCGGGGACCGGGACGTCGCCGCTGCCGATCTACCTGGCGTATCTGACCGGCAGCGCGGCGGCCGGCGATCCCAGCCGGTATCCGAACGGCACGTTCGGCAGCACGACGTGGACGCAGCATCTGAGCCTGTTCAACCCGGCGCCGATGACCGCCGCCAACAATCTCGACGGCGACGCGGCGCGGCGGGCCCAGGCCATCACTGCCGGCCTGTCGCCGAACTTCTTCGTGATGAATCCGGCGGTGGCGAGCGCGAACATCATGCGCTCGGTCGGCGGCAGCCGCTATCACGCGCTGCAGATGCAGTATCGCCGGCGCCTGTCGAAGGGGCTGCTGGTCAACGCCAGCTACACGTTCTCGAAGACGTGGGACTCGTCGCTCGAAACGCTCCGCCAGGATCGGTTCTTCCTGCAGCGCAACGAGGCGGTGCCGCACGCGTTCAAGATGAACTGGACCTACGACCTGCCGTTCGGCCGCGACCGGCGCTTCGGCTCGACGTGGGGGCCGGTCACCAACGCGCTGTTCGGCGGCTGGGAGATCGCCGGCACCGGCCGCGTCCAGGTCGAGTGGCTGACGACCGACAGCATCAAGCTGGTCGGCATGTCGATGGACGAGCTCCAGGACGCGTTCAAGATCCGCATCGTCAAGGACCCGGTCACCAACGTGACCACGGTGTTCAGCATGGAGCAGGAGATCATCGACAACACCCGCCGGGCGTTCAGCGTCGATCCGAACTCGGCGACCGGCTACAGCGCGCTCGGCCCGCCGACCGGACGCTACATCGCGCCGGCCAGCGACCCCAACTGCATCGCGCTCTATCCGGGTGACTGCGGCGCGCCGCGCCAGATCGTGCTCGACCGGCCGGTGTTCACCCGCTTCGACCTGCGCGGCACCAAGAAGTTCACGCTGCCGGGGCAGCTGACGCTCGAAGTGAGCTTCGAAGCGATGAACGTGTTCGACAGCGTCAACTTCATTCCGGTGTTCAACCCCGGAACCGCGGCGACGATCTTCCAGGTCACCAGCGCCTATCGCGATACCGGCGTCGACGTGAACGACCCGGGCGGCCGTCTCGGCCAGATCGTCTGGCGCGTGAGCTGGTAGATCGGGGAGATTCCGGAGGCACAGGTCAGTTTCCGGAGGTACCGGATCTTAGGAACGGAGCAACGGAGAAAACGAAGTTTAACGAAGAAGAGTAATTGTGTCGGTGATTCGCGGGCGCGCTTCGCGCGCCCCCACCGGACGACGTGCCGGCAAGCCGGCACGCGCGAATCACCGGGAAGCCACCGCACTGTCTTTTCCGTTACCTCCGTTGGCTCAGTTGCTCCGTTGTGAAGATCCGGTATCTCCGTGACCTCCGGTAGCTGACAAAGCACGTTGCGCGTTATGCGAGCAGGCGGCTCCGCCGATTACCGTTCTGCCCGTGCGCCATCGTTTCCGTGCGCCGCCCATACGCCGGCGCGCGCGAGCCATCCCGCAAGTCGTTCGTGGCCAAGGCATTTGCGGCCGTGACGGCGCCGCACCGGCCTGGCAGCCTGTTTGCGACCTCCTCTCGTGCTGGAGGTCCACGTATGAAGCGGATTGTCTGCATGACGCTGGCGGCGCTGCTGGTTGGCACCGCCTCGCTGACCGCGCAAGGCAAGAGCAAGAAGCATCAGTCCCACGAGCACGCCGCGAGCCCGGCGCGGTCGGATTCGCACGTCGACGTCCGGCTGGTGTTCGGGTCCGGTGATGTCACCGTCATCCGCGAGCACTACGCGCCGCGCTATCGGAACCTGCCGCCGGGGCTGCAGAAGAAAGTGGCGCGCGGCGGGCAACTGCCGCCAGGCTGGCGCAAGAAGTTCGAGCCGTTCCCCGCGCAGCTGGAGCGTCGCCTCGTCGTGCTGCCGGCCGATCACCGGCGCGGCGTGATCGACGGCCACGCCGTCATCTACAACACGCGCTCGAACGTGATCATCGACGTCGCCGTCCTGTTCTGATTTCTGTGGGTGCCGGCCTGGAGATTCCGGAGGGCCGCCTCTGTGTGTCTGGAGGCACCGGATCTCAGGAACGGAGCAACGGAGAAAACGAAGGAAACGGACTACCGGTGATCCCCGGGCGACGTGCCGGCAGGCCGGCACGCGCGAATCACCGAAACCGTGAAGTCTTCAGTCTTCTCCGGTGAACTTCGTTGCCTCCGTTGCTCCGTTCCTAGATCCGGTATCTCCGTGACCTCCGGTAGCCCGGATCACCGAAAAGCAGTATCGTGAGCCCCGTCGCTCACATGCTGAACCGCCTCATCGGCATCGTCCTCCTCATCTCCATCCCCGCGGCATGGGCACTGCGCGCGCAGGCGCCGGCGCCGGTGGCGAGCGCCGAGTCGTTCACCCTCGCCGACGGCCTGCAGATCGAGCTGTGGGCGGAATCGCCGCTCTTCTTCAACCCGACGAACATCGACGTCGACGCGCGGGGCCGGGTCTGGGTCGCCGAGGCGGTCAACTATCGCGACTTCAACAACGCCGTCAAGAAGCCGCTGACGCACGCCGGCGGCGATCGCATCCTGATCCTGACCGATCGTGACGGCGACGGCCGCGCCGACTCGTCCGACGTCTTCGTCCAGGATCCGGATCTGCGGGCGCCGCTCGGCCTCGCCGTGATCGGCAACCGCGTCGTCGTGTCGGCGTCGCCGCACCTGATCGTCTATACCGACGAGAACGGCGACGATCGACCGGACCGCAAGGAGATCCTGCTCACCGGCTTCGGCGGGTTCGATCACGATCACGGACTGCACGCGCTCGTGGCCGGGCCCGATGGCCGCTGGTACTTCAACACCGGCAACGCGGGCCCGCATGTCGTCACCGATCGGTCGGGACGCACGCTGCGCGCCGGCAGCCTCTATACCGGCGGCACCCCTTACAACCAGAAGAACCAGGGCGGGATGGTGAGCGACGACGGGCGGGTGTGGACCGGCGGGCTGGCGCTGCGGATGGAGCCAGACGGCACACGCTTGACGGTGCTCGCGCACAACTTCCGCAATGCCTACGAGCTGGCCGTGGACTCGTTCGGCGACCTCTGGCAGAACGACAACGACGATCAGGTGATGGCGTGCCGCACCACGTGGCTGATGGACGGCGCGAATGCCGGCTACTTCAGCGCCGAGGGATCGCGCTTCTGGCAGGCCGATCGCCGGCCGGGGCAGGACACGTTCACGGCGCACTGGCACCAGGACGATCCCGGCGTGCTGCCGGCGGGGGACAACACCGGCGCCGGCGCGCCCGCGGGAGTCGTCCGCTACGAGTCCGATCTGCTCGGCCCGCGGTACCGCGGGCTGCTGCTCAGCGCCGAGGCCGGCCGCAACGTGATCTTCGGCTACCTGCCGAAGCCGAGCGGCGCCGGCTTCGCGCTCGATCGGTTCGACGTCGCGTCGAGCCTGGCCGCGCCGAACGAGAACTACATGTGGGACCGCGTCGATCAGGATCGGCGGAAGCACTTCCGGCCGAGCGACGTCGCGATTGGCGCAGACGGCGCCCTCTACGTGGCCGACTGGTTCGATCCGATCGTCGGCGGCCATCAGATGCGCGACGCGCGCGGCTACGGCCGCATCTATCGCATCACGCCCAAGGGGCGCACGCTGACGACGCCGTCGATCGATCTGTCGACGACGGGCGGTCAGATCCAGGCGCTGCTGAGCCCGGCGGTGAACGTGCGCAGCACCGGCTTCGCGCGGCTGAAAGCCGGAGGCGCGGCATCGCTGGCGGCGGTCAGGGGCGTGCTCGCCGATGCCAATCCCTTCCACCGGGCGCGGGCGGTGTGGCTGCTCGCGCAGCTCGGTCCGGCCGGCGTCGCCGACGTCGAAGGTCTGCTCGCCGACGCCGATCCGCAGATTCGCATCACCGCCTTGCGCGCGCTGCGACAGGTGAAGCCGTCCGTGCGGGCCGAGGCGCTGCGCCTGGCGAGCGACCCCAGCGCAGCGGTCCGGCGCGAGGTCGCCCTGGCCGTGCGCGGCCTGCCGATCGGCGAGCGCCAGGACATCGTGCTGGCATTGGCCCGCGGCTACGACGGCGTGGACCGCTGGTACCTGGAAGCGCTCGGCAGTGCGGCCACCGGCGCGGAGGAATCGGTCTATGCGGCGCTCCACCGCGAGATCGGTCACGCGGATCCGCTCCAATGGAGCGCGCCCTTCGCAGCGATCGCGTGGCGGCTGCACCCGCCGTCGGCGATCGAGGCCTTTGCCGTCCGGGCGGGGTCGCCGCGGCTCTCCCCGGATGCGCGACGGCAGGCGATGACCGCGCTGGCGTTCATCGCGTCCCCGAAGGCGGCGCAGGCGATGGCGGATCTGACGTCGAGCGCCCTGCCGGACGTCGCCTCCACGGCGGCGTGGTGGATGACGTTCCGGAAGGCGAACGACTGGCGCGAGTATCCCGTCACCGGCTGGTCGGCGGCCACGGTTGACGCGCCGGCGACGCCGCTCGCGTCGATCGCGGCGCTCAGATCGCGGCTGCTCGATGCCGATGCGCCGATCTCGGCGCGCATCGAGGCGGCGCTCGCGCTCGCGCGCGACGCCGACGGCGGGCAGCACCTCGTGCAGCTGGCCACCGAGAAGAAGATCGGCGGGCCGTTGCGCGAAGCGATCGGGTCGGTGATCTTCGTGAACCCGAACCGCAGCGTGCGCGCGGCGGCGGTCGGCCTGTTTCCCCGGCCCGGTGGACAGCCGGCCATGAGCATCCCCGAGGTGACCGCACGCTCCGGCGATCCCGCGCGCGGCCGCACGCGCTTCCTGACCGCCGGCTGCGGCACCTGTCATCGCGTCGCGGGGATGTCCGACACCGAGGTCGGGCCCGACCTCACGGACATCGACAAGAAGCTCGATCGCCAGAACCTGATCGAGGCGATCGCCAATCCCGGCGCGGCCATCGCCTTCGGCTACGCGGCGGAGGCCGTCGTCAGTCGCGCCGGCCGGTCGCACCTGGGCATGGTGCTGGCCGACGGGCCGACCCTGTCGATTCGCGACGGCTACGGCCGCGTGGCCACGCTGCCGCGCGATGAGGTGGAGGCGCGGGTCGCGATCCGCTCGAGCCTGATGCCCGATCCGCTGGCCCTGGGCATGACCCCGCAGGACGTGGCGGACATCGCGGCGTTCCTGCTGGCGCCGCGGCGCTGACGCACCGAAGAGAGACAAGAAGGCCGTGTCGATTCCCAACTCCCAACTCCCAACTCCCACATTCGACAATTGGGTATCGCGAGCTGCACGCAATGGTCGCGGCGAGACCTGCTGCGGTACGCCGGCGGCGCAACCGGCATCGCGGCGCTGACGCGCCGCGTGCAGGCGCAGGGCGCCGCACGCTTCCACATCGGCGCCTGCGACTGGTCGATCGGCATGCGCGGCAGGGTCGAGGCGCTCGCGCTCGCACGTCAACTCGGCCTCGACGGCGTCCAGGTCTCGATGGGGCGGGTTTCGCCCGAGGGCGGCGACGGCGACCTGCCGCTGCGCCGGCCCGACGTGCAGCGGGCCTATCGCGAGGCGGCGGCCGCGAGCGGCGTCCGGATCGGCGGGGTCGCCCTCGACGTCATGAACCAGGTGCCATACAAGGCGGACCCGCGCACCGAACAGTGGGTTCGCGACAGCATCGACGTCGCCAGCGCGCTCGGCGTGCGCGTCATCCTGCTCGCGTTCTTCGAGAAAGGCGATCTTCGCGACGATGCAGACGGGCAGCGCGAGGTGATCAGGCGGCTGCGTCAGGTGGCGCCGTACGCGGAGAAACGCGGCGTGATCCTCGGCATCGAATCGTGGCTGAGCGCGCCCGATCACGTGCGCATCATCGACGCCGTCGGCTCGCGTCAATGTGCAGGTCTACTACGACGTCGCCAACTCCACGCAGATGGGTTACGACATCGCCGCCGAGATCCGCCAGCTTGGCCGCGAGCGCATCTGCGAGTTCCACGCCAAGGAGAATGGGTTCCTGCTCGGCCAGGGCAAGATCGATTTTCCCGCCGTCCGCCGGGCCATCGACGACATCGGCTTCACCGGCTGGCTGCAGATCGAAGGGGCGGTGCCGAAGGGACAGCCGGTGGCCGAGAGTTACGTCGAGAACGTGCGCTTCATGCGGCGGATCTTCAGCTAGTCCGCCTTGCCCGGTCAGCGTCGCGTCAGCACCAGCGACCACAGCTCCAGCGCCTGCTCGTCCCGCGACGCGCCGCGCCCGCATCGTCAGCGGCCCGCGCCGCGCGTCGAGGCGGATCCGTCCCAGCGACAGCGGCTTGAAGTCCTTCACGTACGACTCGATCCGGGGCACCCGATCCTCGGCGGCGCCGATGAGCGGCGGGTCGTGCGCCTGCGCGATCGTGGCGGTGAGCCGCTGCTCAGCGAACGCCACCTCGATCGTCGACCCGACATCCGCGGGCGCGCAGGCGTAGTAGGCGACGACCTCGTAGTCGCCGGGCTGGAGGACCTCGACGTCCCAGCTGATGACCGCGTCGGTTCCGGTCCAGGCCGTGAAGTAGGAGCTGTTCGGGAACCGGTTGCTGCGCTGGATCGACCCGGTCATGGTGGCGTCGCCCGCGGGCAGCTCGACGCGGCGTGCGCCACCCACCGGCAGCGGCCGATCGTCCGTACCGATCCCCGCCGCCACCAAGCGCCCCATCCTCTCCGCCGCGGCACCAAGCTCGGTGGCGATCGTGGGATGCGCCCACGCCACGTCGGTGCGCTGGCCCGGATCCGCGACGAGATCGAACAGCTGCCCGGCGGGATCGCGGCGGAACCGCTGCGTGCGGACGCTGACCTGGCCCTTGACCCCGAAGGTGAAGAGCGTGCGATCCGGCCACGGTTCCGACGCGCCGAGCAGCAGCGGTTCGAGGCTCCTGCCGTCCAATGGCTTCGCGGGTGGCCGCGCGGATTCCGGCGAGGCCGGCGAGCGTGGGCAGCAGGTCGACCGCAGACGCGATCTGCGGAATCGTCGTGCCCGGACGAATCCGGCCCGGCCAGCGAATCAGGAACGGGGAGCGGATGCCGCCTTCGTCGAGTGAGCCCTTGCGTCCCTTGAGGCCGCCGTTCCAGCGCGCCGCCGCCGGCCCGTTGTCGCTGAAGTAGATCACGATGGTGTCGCGCGAGAGCTGCAGCCGATCGAGGTGGTCGAGCATCCGCCCGACGTTCCAGTCGATGTTCTCGACCATCGCGAGCGCGGCGCGCGTCATCTCCAGGTCCTCGCTCGTCCGATCGGCCGCGCGCAGCGGCAGGTCGCGTCCCGCGAACCGCCGGTAGAACCGATCCGGCACCTGCATCGGCGAGTGCGGCGTGTTGAAGGGAATGTAGGCAAAGAACGGCCGGCGGCGATGCCGCGTGATGAACTGCATCGCGCGATCGGTGAGGTCGTCGGCGATGAAGCCCTTGCCCCGCTCGGGCACGCCGTTGTGATCCATCGGCGTGTCGAAGTAGTGGCCCCAGTGTCCCTGGGTGATGCCGTAGAACTCGTCGAACCCGCGGGCGTTCGGGTGGTACGGCGACTGACTGCCGTTGTGCCACTTCCCGAACGCGCCGGTCGCATAGCCCGCCGCCTTGAGCGCATCCGCGATGGTCTTCTCGTCGAGATTCAGCCGCTCGGCGCGGGCGCTGGTCCCGTAGACGCCGCCGCGAGGATAGTAGCGACCGGTCAGGAGCTCGGCCCGGGTCGGCGCGCACACCGGGCTCACGTAGAAGTGCTGGAGGACGGCGCCGTCCCGACCGATCGAGTCGATGCGCGGCGTCGACAGGTTGGTGTTCCCGGTGATGCCGAGATCGCCCCAGCCCTGATCGTCGGCCAGGAACACGATGATGTTCGGGCGCGACGGCGGCTGCTGACCGGTCAGCACCGTGCCGCAGAGCGCGGCGAGCAGGATGGCGGCGCGCAGCGGGCTCATATGCTCGCGCACGATAGCAGATGTCGCAGCGGGGCGACGCCGCGCGGCCGGCATGGAGCGGCGCCCGCGGAACGTAGTATCGTGGTCCTGCCGCCTGCCGTCCCAGGAGAGACCCATGAAGTCCCTGCTCGTTGCCGTGCTGTTCGCTGTCTCCGCAGCCCAGGAGGGACAGGACCGCCCGAAGGTGCCGAAGGATTCGGTCGAGCTGACCGTGATCGGCTGCCTGGAGGGGCGCATCCTCTCCACCGTCGAGCGGCGGGAGGTGGACGTCCAGCGCGGTCCCAACGTCGGGGCGCGCACCTTCCGCGTCAACGGCAAGAAGGAAGTCATGGACGAGGTCAAGAAGCGCAACCACCAGCTGGTGGAAGTGGTCGGCCTCGTCAAGCGGTCGTCGCTCGACGACCAGGGCGTGAAGTCCGGCCGCGTCGCCATCTCGGGAGGTCCTCCCGTCGCCGGCACCGGCCGGCTGCCGACCGGCGCCGAGAACGTGCCGGTGATGGACGTCTCGTCGGTCACCTTGCGCGCGACGTCGTGCCGACCGAACTAGCGGAAGCGCACAGTTTCGTAGGAGCGCGTTCGGATCCTGCGAAACTGTCGATCGCGGCGCGCTGATGACGGCGTGACGCGACGATCGCCGCCACCGTGCGGTCGTTCGCACGGTATGCTGTGGACCATTCCATGGACACCGCTGCGATCCGCTACCGTGTTGCCGACTTCCTGAAGCAGCATCCGCCGTTCACCGCCATGGAGGAGCGCGATCTCGTCGCGCTCGCCGCCAACGGACGGGTCCGCTTCCACGAGGTCAACGAGTTCATCCTCTGGCAGGGCGAGCCGCACAAGGCGCACGTCTTCGTGATCCAGCAGGGCACCGTGTCGATCTGGGACGAGCACACCGGCGAGGCCGCGCTGCGCGATGTGCGCGGCGCCGGCGACCTGCTCGGCGCCGAGCAGTTCAACGGCGCCCGATCCTGCCTGTTCTCGGCTCGCGCCGCCGCCGACGTCGTGCTCTACGGGTTTCCGGCAGAAGACTTCGGCGAGCTGCTCGAGAAGTATCCCTACGCGCGCCAGTTCGTGGACGCGCTCGGCACCGTCGCCACCGAGTTCCAGCGGGCCGGCGGCGGCGACGAGCGCTCGGATCCGCGGCGCATGTTCCTGCACGACGTCGCCAGCCCGCTCCAGGCGTGCACGCCCGATCACAGCGTCGCCGACGCTGCCCGCATGCTGGCCCTGACCGGCGCCGAGGCGCTTGCCGTCACCGGCGCTGATGCGCAGCTGCTCGGGCTCGTCACCACCAATGCGCTGCTGTCGTGGATCGCCGACGGCGGCGGCAGCGCCGATCGGCCAATCGCGGAGCTCGGCCTCGGCGTGCCGCCCACCCTCGGTCCTGATGCGTCGATCGCCGACGGGGTCATCGCGATGGGGAACAGCGCGGCCGCGGCCCTGGCGATGACCGCCGACGGGACGTCCGCCGGCCGCCTGCTCGCGGTCGTGACCCCGCGCGATCTGGCGCCGGTGTTCGGCGACGCGCCGGCGGCGATCCTGCGCGACGTCGGCCGCGCGTCCGATCTGCAGGCGCTGCGAACCCTGAACCAGCGGGCGCGCGCCTGTGCCCTGCAGTACCTGACCAGCGCCGGCTCCACCGACTGGATCGTGCGTTTCATCGAGTCGGTCGATCTCGGCATCCTTCGCCGCCTCATCGCGATGACGTCGGCCGGCGAGGCGGAGGCGTGCTGGTGCGTCTGCGGCGCGTCGGGACGCGGCGAGTCGGTCACGCGACGCCAGCCGCACCTGATCGTGATTGGCGACGATCGCGTCGACCAGCAGGCGCTGATCGATCATCACGCCCGGGTCGTCGACGCGCTGGCGCAGTGCGACTACCTGCCCGAGGGCGACGGCGCGGCTGACGCCGCGTCTGCGGTCGCAGGCGCCGCCGAATGGAGCCGCCGCTATCGCGCCTGGATCGAGAATCCGGTCATGGAGCGGATGGCGCAGAGCCGCTCGCTCTTCGATCTGCGCCCGTTCCACGGCGACCGCGGCACTGTGGACCGAGGATCCGCGACGCCGTGGCGGCGACGATCGATCGCGACATCGTCCAGGTGCTCGCGCACGACTGCCTGGCCAACCTCCCGCCGCTGACGTTCTACCAGGACGGGGTCATCGAACAGGGCGGCGAGCAGAGCGGCATGTTCCGGCTCGAACACAGCGCGCTCGCGCCGCTCGTCGACCTCGGTCGCGTCTTCGGCATGGCGGCCCGCGACGTCATGGGCACGTCCACCCTCGATCGCTTCGCCATTGCCCGGCGCCTGCTGCCGGCGCACGAGGCGATTTTCCGGGACGCCGCCGAGACGCTGCGGATCGTGCTGTGGCAGCAGGGTCGCGCCGGCATCAGCCAGCGCACGGACGGCTCCGAGGTGCCGCCGTCACTGCTCAGCCGACACGATCGGCACATGCTGAAGAGCGGCTTCCCCGTGATCCACCGGCTGATTGAATTCTCGGCCGACCCGGCGTGGCTGGACGCGGTGCGATGAACGCTGCCGTCATCGCCCGCTACCGCCAGGCCTTCACCAGCACCTGGGACGACGACACCCCGGTCGATCGGGTCCGCTTCGTCGTCCTCGACTCCGAGACCACCGGCCTGAACCCGCGGGTCGATCGGCTGGTGACGATCGGGGCGGTGGCGGTCCGGGCCGGCGAGATCCTGCTCGACGACAGCTTCGACGCGCTCCTGCGAGTGGACGAGAATACGACCGCGGTGACCGTCCACGGCGTGACCCGCGACGAGAGCCAGGCGGGCATCGAGGAGGCCGAGGCGCTCGAACGATTCCTCGACTACGTCGGGGACGGGGTGATCGTCGGCCACCACATCGGCCACGACATCGCGACGTTCGACGTCGGCTACGAACGTCTCCAGCAGGGGCGGCTGCTGAATCGCAGCCTCGACACGATGGACCTGACGCTGCACCTCGAGCAGGACGGGGCCTTCGCCGGACGGCCGCCGATTCGCGCGTTCACGCTCGACGCGTTGTGCGAGATGTTCGGCGTGATCCCTCACGACCGCCACACGGCGAGCGGCGATGCCTTCATCACCGCCCAGGTGTTCCAGCGTCTCCTCAAGCTCTCCGTCCGCTTCGGCCGGACCACGCTCGGACAGATCGGCCAGGAATTCGTCGTCGTCGAAGAGCCTGCCTGATCGCCGATGCTCACACGCGGCTGCGCGCTCATCGCGGTCTTCTTCCTCGCGCTGTTCGCCGGCTACCTTGCGTTCTTCACCCAGTACTTCGAATGGCCCGGCAACTTCATCGCCGCCGGGTTCGGGGCCGTGTTCGGGGGCGTCGGGATCAGCAGCCTGTCCAATCTCTACTGGGTCGGCCGCGATCTGCGGGCGTTCGGACGCGCCGCCCGCCGGGAACCGCCCGCCGATGGCCGGCTCGTCGCCATTGCCGGTCCGATTCGTCCGCTCGGCGCCCCGCTGACCAGCCCCTTCAGCGGCCAGCCGTGCGTGGCCTACGAATACGAGGTGATGAAGCGCGAGAAGACGCAGCGCGGCGGCACCACCAGCAGCGCCGACGTCGCCGGGTTTGCGCTGGCGGCGTCGACCGTCGACTCGCCGCACGGCGGCGTGCGCCTGCTCGGTTTCCCGATCCTCGACCAGTTCCCGCAGACGCACTGGGGGCAGGAGGCCCGCAAGGCGGCGGAGCGATACGTCGCCGTGACCACGTTCGAGTCTGCCCGGGGCCTGCGCGGGCTGAAGCTGCTCTCCGCGTTCGACGAGGCGCTGTCGGACGACGACGGGGTGGTGCGCAAGGATTTCCGGTTGCGGGAGGGGACCATTCCCTTCGACAAGCGTCAGCTCCAGGAGCGCGTGGTCAAGGTCGGGCAGGAGGTGTGCGCGCTCGGACGCTACGACGCACAGAAGCGTGCACTGGTGCCGCGCGGCACCATGCTCAATCGGCTGTGGCCGGGCACGCTCGCCGACGTGCGCCGCGAGATCGTGACGACGGCGCGTTCGCAGATGCTGCTCGGACTGACGTTCTTCGTCGTCAGCCACGCGATGCTCGGCGCGGCGTTCTACATGAGCGAAACGCGTCACGCCCGCGAGTCCGAGGGCGATCAGGCCACCGCCATCCGGCGGGCGCTGGACGACCACGACCTTGCCGCGCTGGAGCTGGCGGTCCGGCGCGGCGCCAGCCCGAACGCGCGCGACAGCTTCGGCGATCCGCCGCTGCTCGACGTGCGCGATCCGGCGATGGTGACGGCGCTCGTGCGGCTGGGCGCGAACGTCGACGTCCGCGACCGCGAGGACAACGACACCGCCCTCATCCGTGCGTCGCGGTCGGGAGACGCCGCGCTGGTCGCGGCGCTGATTGCCGCGCACGCGAACGTGTTCGCACAGAATCGCCAGGGCGCGACCCCGCTCAGCGAGGCGATCGCCAACGGCTACGACGAGGTCGCGTCGCTGCTGCGCGCCGCCGGCGCGAGCTCCGACGGTGTGCCGCTCGAACGCCCGAGCCCGCCGAAATAGCGGCGGACACTAACTCCCAACTTCCAACTCCCAACGGGAACCGTTCGAACAACGGGGCGTAAGGCGTCGCGACCCAGCCGTTCCGCACGACTTTCAGCGGGTTGCGTCGAACGACTCCGGTTGGGAGTTGGAAGTTGGGACTTGGGAGTTGTCACGTACGTCCTCGGCCGTTCATAGCCAGCACCCCCGCCTTCGCGCGCGCCCATTCCAGGCGCGCTACGGCGGGCCTCGCCGTAGCTTGTCGGTCACTTCGCCGGCGACAAGCGAAGGCGGGCAGCACCCAGCACCCAGCACCCCCAAAGGTATGATCGTCCGACGTGCCGGACGACCCAACCATCAGCATGTCCAGCCAGTCCGAAGGCACCGGCAAGCCGCCGGTGCGGATCGGACGCTACGCGATCGAGCGCAAGCTCGGCGAAGGGGGCATGGGCATCGTCTATGCGGCGCGCGACGAGCGGCTCGAGCGCACGATTGCGCTGAAGACGCTGTCGTCCCCGGCACGCGACGAGACCGCGCGGCAGCGCCTGTGGCGCGAGGCCCGGGCCGCGGCGAGCGTCAATCATCCGAACGTCTGTCAGATCTATGAAGTCGGCGAGGACGCCGGGCAGGTGTTCATCGCGATGGAGCTGCTCGAGGGGGAGGCGCTGTCGGAGCGCCTGCGGCGGGGGCCGCTGACGCCCGCCGAGGCGGTGCCGATCGAGCTGGGGATGCTTGCGGCCCTGAGCGCGCTGCACGCGCGCGGCATCGTGCATCGCGACTTGAAGCCGTCGAACGTCTTCCTGACGCCGCACGGCGTGAAGCTGCTCGATTTCGGCCTCGCCCGGCCGTCGCTCGAGGCCACGAGCCAGGCCGTCGGACTCACGCAGAGCGGCGTCGTCATGGGCACCCCGCGCTACATGGCGCCCGAGCAGGTCACCGGCGATTCCGTCGACTCGCGAAGCGACCTGTTCGCCGCCGGGGCGATCCTGTTCGAGATGCTGGCCGGCCGGCCGGCGTTCAACGGCGCGACCATCCTCGAGGTCCTGCACGCGACCCGATACGAGCAGCCGCCGGCGCTGGCCGGATCCGCAGCGGTTGCGGCCGTGGATCGCGTCATCCGGCGAGCCATGGCCAAGCGTCCGGCCGAGCGGCCCGCGTCGGCCGACGCGATGGCCGAGGAGCTGCGCGCCATCCAGACCGTGGACACCAGGAGCGCGCCTGCGCTCGCGCAGCCGTTGACGCGGCTGGTGGTGCTGCCGTTCCGGGTGCTGCGGGCCGATCCTGAAACCGACTTTCTCGCCTTCAGCCTGCCCGACGCGATCGCGACGTCGCTGACCGGGAACCGGTCCTTGATCGTGCGATCGAGCGCGGTCGGCGCGCGGTTCGGCGGGGACGCGCCCGATCTCCGGGCGCTGGCCGCGGCAGCCGACGTCGATCGGGTCGTGATGGGCACGCTGCTGCGCGCCGGCGATCAGCTGCGCGTCGCGGCACAGCTCATCGACGTGCCGGGCGGCACCCTGCTCGCCTCGCACACGGTGCAGTCGTCGATGGGCGACCTGTTCGGGCTGCAGGACGACATCGCGCGCCGGATGTCCGATGCGCTGTCGCTGCCGCTGGCCGGTGGGACGTCGTTCTCGACGCCCTCGACGCCGGACGCGCCGCACGATGCGCTGGCCTACGAGCTCTACCTCCGCGGCAACGAGATGGCGCGCACCTATGACGGGCTGCCGTCGGCGCGCGACCTGTACCTGCGCTGCCTCGATCGCGATCCCCGGTTCGCGCCGGCGTGGGCCCAGCTCGGTCGCTGCCATCGGGTCATCGGCAAGTACATCGAGGCGTCGGCCGACAGCGAAGCGAGGGCGGAGGACGCGTTCCGGCGCGCGCTGGCCCTCAACCCGCGGCTGACCGTGGCGCACAAGCTCTACGCGAACCTCGAGGCCGACATCGGCCGCGCCGACAGCGCGCTGGTGCGGCTGCTGGAGCAGGCCAATCGGTTCGGCAACGATCCGGAGCTGTTTGCCGGCCTCGTCCACGCGTGCCGGTACACCGGCCTCAACGATCAGTCGATCGCCGCCCACGTCGAAGCTCGCCGGCTCGATCCCAACGTGCCGACCAGCTACGAGCAGACGTTGTTGATGGCGGGCGAGATCGACCGGCTCCTCGCCGTCGCGGCCCCACGCCTGATCGCCGGGGCGGACGACGGGATCACCGTGATCGGTCTCGGGCTGGCCGGGCGCCGCGACGAAGCGCGCGCGAAGCTCGAGGAGATGCGCCAGTCGTCACGGATTCCCTTGTTCCAGCTGTGGATCGACTACCTGACCGCGTGGCTGGAGCAGCGCACGGCGGACATGGCGATCAGGCTGTCCTCGGTCGGGCAGCTGAAGATCAACGACGACCCCGAAGCCATCTTCCAGGAAGGGTGGCTGCTCTGCGACGTCGGCCAGCACCTGACCGGTCTCGGCTACCTGCAGCGGGCGGTGGCCAAGGGCTATTTCCCGGTGGCGACGCTGACGGGCTATCGCCAGTTCGACCCCCTCCGCAGCGACGCCGCGTTCCGTGCCCTGCTCGGCCAGGCCGAGGCCGGACGCGCCCGCGCGCTCGCGGCGTTTCAAGCGGCCGGTGGTGAGCGGTTGGTCGGATCCTGAGCGCTCGAGGATTCGTGACACGGCCGTCACGCGGCCGCATTGTGGACGCGGAGATCGCGGGTCCTGGCGGCGTAGTCGAGAATGCGCGAGTCGCTGGTGAGGAACGTCGCCTGCAGGCGGCGCGCCGTTGCGACGAGCAGACGATCGAGTGGATCGGGCAGCGCGTCCCGTGGAATCGCGCCGGCGTCCAGGGCAATCGCCGGTGATAGTTCGGCGATGCGAATGCCCCCCGCCTGCAGCGATTCGCGAATCCACTCTTCGATCGGCCGGGCCAGACGAACCCGTCCCAGCGTGTGCAACGCCGCGACCTCGAAGATGGTGGCCGGAGAGATGCGGATCGCCTCCCCGGCCTCGGCGCGGGACAGCAGCTGCCGTGTACGCCGGCCAACCCGCCGGCGATCGCCTTCGACGCTCCAGAGCCAGACGTGCGTGTCGAGAAGGACCACGACTCAGCGGCCGTCGATGTCGTACTCGCCGTCAATCGGATCGAACGGCCGGTCGAACTTGAGCAGCGTGCCCTTCATCGATCCGAAGAACGACTGGCGTTTCTCCGGCACGTAGGGCACGAGCTTCGCGACCGGGACGCCGTGCTTCGTGATCACGTATTCGGTTCCCGTCTCGCGCACCCGGTCCATCAGCTCGAGACACTTCGCCTTGAATTCAGCCGCGGCCACCGATTCGCTCCGCGCGCCGCCAGCGGCGCGCCGTCGCCTGACCTGGTCATTCATGACCACAATTATATGACCAATGCTTGTCAGGCTGAAAGGTTTATGGGTTGGTGAGTGGACGAACCCAGTCCCGAGCCCCCAGTCCCGACGGAGATCCTCTATACTGCGGACGAGCGCGAGGGGCGCCTCCAGTCCGCGGAAAGGGCCGTGCCCACCCACCGTAGGAACATCACTACGAACCTTCTTTCAGCCTGACAGTGCGGACTCCAGGCGCGCGATGAAAGGAGATTCGTCATGTACCCGAATCCTCAAGAAGCGCTCCCGCTTCCGCCTCATCCCAACGTCGAACAGTACAGGAAGCTCGCCAAAGAACTGGTGAAAGCGTGCCGGTCCGGCGATCCCGAGGCGATTCCCGGCTGGTCGGTGCGCTGGGTGACGAGCCTCGCGGTGCGGTTGGCGAAGTCGGACGCGTCACGCGACGAACGCGAGATCGCCGAGGCCGCCGGCCGCGTCGAGCGGTTCGCGCGCGAAAGGTTGACGTCGGAGCAGGATCCCGCGGCGCGATGCTCGCTGACGAGCGCGCAGTTCGTGATCGCGCGGGCGCATGGCTTTCTGAGCTGGCAGAAGTTCGTGAAACATATCGAGTCGGTCGTGCTGACCGGCTCCAGCGTCTCCGCCTTCGAAGCCGCGGCGCAGGCCATCGTCTCTGGTGACCTCGAGACGGTGAAGCGGCTGCTGCGCCAACACCCGGATCTGATTCGGGCCCGCTCGACGCGCGAGCATCGCGCCACGCTGCTGCACTACGTCTCCGCGAATGGCGTCGAAGGGTACATGCAGGTCAGTCCGAAGAACAGTGCCGAGATCACCGAAGTCCTCGTAGCGGCCGGCGCCGACGTCGACGCGGCCGCGGACGTCTACGGCGGCGGGTGCACCACGCTCGGGCTCGTGGCCACGAGCTCGCCGCCGAGTGATGCCGGTGTGCAGCTCGAGGTGATCGACGTCCTGCTTCGCCACGGCGCGCGGATGGATCTCCGCGGCAGCGTCGGGAACAACGGCGCGCTGATCCGCGGCTGCCTCGCGAACGGACAGCCAGAGGCCGCGAGCTACCTCGTGTCGCGCGGTGCGCCGCTCGATCTGGTTGGCGCCGCGGGTCTGGGACGGATCGACGTCGTGCAGGGTTTCTTCGGCGATGACGCTGGTGGGTCCAGGACGAGCGTATCGAAAGCCGCCGTCGCGGAGGCGTTCGCCTTCGCGTGCACTTATGGCCAGGCGGGCGTGGTCGAGTTCCTCCTGCGCAGAGGCTTCGAGGTGGACACGGAGCTCAGGAATCATGGAGAGGGGCATACTGGTCTGCATGTCGCCGCGTTTCACGGTCATCTCGAGGTCGTGAAGCTGCTCCTCAGCCACGGGGCACGCGTCGAGGTCATCGACAAGACGTGGGGCACCGCGCCGCTGATGTGGGCCCTGACCGGCTGGAGCCAGGAATCACCACCTGACGCCGACCGGTTTTACGACGTGGTCGCGCAGCTGGTCGCGGCCGGCGCGAACGTCACGCCCGATCTGCTCGAGTGGGAACGAATCCGCGCCGATCCACGGATGCTGCGCGGCGCTCACGCGCGACCGGATTTGATCCGTGCCCTGCCGGAACGCTACGATTGGCGGCCTTCCAGGAGATTCGAATGAAACTGATTGCTTCGGTGCTCGCCGCGGCCGCCATCGTGGTTCTCGGCACATCGCGCGGCGCGTCCGCGCAGACCCTTACGCGGTACGTCAAGTACGAGGCGGCGGGACGGGTTGCCTGGGGCCTGCTCGAGGGGGAAACGGTCCGCGAGCTGCAGGGCAGCGTGTTCGACGGCGCCACGCCGAACGGCCGCACGCTCAAGCTGAGCGAGGTCAAACTGCTCGCGCCCGCCGACGCGAAGAAAGTGATCGCGGCGGGCCTCAACTACAAGAGCCATATCGGCGATCAGCCCGCGGCGAAGTATGTCGGCCTGTTCGCGAAGATGCCGACGTCGCTCGTGGGCCATGGCGCCGACATCATCTATCCAGCCGACGCCACGACCGTTCACTACGAGTCCGAGGTCTGCCTCGTCATCGGCAAGCGTGCCCGGCACATCACCGAGGCCCAGGTGAAGGATCACGTCTTCGGCGTGACGCCCTGCAATGACGTCAGCGAACGGGCCTGGCAGAAAGCCGATCTGCAGTGGTTCCGCGCCAAGGGCAGCGACACGTTCGGACCGATGGGGCCCGTCCTGGTCCGCGGCGCGGACTACAACAAGCTGAAGCTGATCGGACGGCACAACGGCAAGGTCGTGCAGGAATCGACCACCGACCAGCTCATCTTTTCGGTCGACAACATCGTCAGCTACATCAGCCGCTACGTCACGCTGGAGCCGGGCGATGTGATCTTCACCGGCACGCCGGGGACCACGCAGGCGATGCAGGTTGGCGACACGTTCGAAGTGGAGATCGTCGGCGTTGGCGTCCTTCGCAACAAGGTCGTCGCCGAACGGCGGTGAGCTTGAAGACGGCGGCGCATTTATAATGCCCGCATGATCACCATCCATCTCGCGGCGCTCATCGTTTCGCTGTCGTTCGTGCCGTCGGTCGCATCCTCTGCCGGCTCACCCGGGCTGGTGTGGCTCCAGGAGAAGCCGCAGGACGTCTCGGGCGTCTGGGCGATCACCGTCGAGACCGGCGGTGGCACCGGCAATCCGACGCTCACGCTCAAGCAGGACGGCGAGACCCTCACCGGCACCTACGCGTCGCAGGTGTTCGGCGACCAGAAGGTGACCGGCACGATCAAGGGCAGCGCCATCACCTTTGCGTTCACCGGCACGGTGGAAGGCATGACGTTCACCGTGACGTACACGGGCACGGTCGAGAAGGACACGATGAAGGGCAAGGTCGCGCTCGGCGATCTCGGTGACGGCACGTTCACGGCGAAGAAGAAGTAAGACGTCGACTACTTGGCGCCGAGCGAGACGATCTCCCGCTGCGTCCGGACGATCAGCCGGCCTTCCGAGATCGCCGGCGTCGCCAGGACGCTCGCACCCATGTCGTTGGTCGCCATCCGCTCGAAGGTGGGGCCGGCCTTCAACACGATCATCTGCCCGTCCTCGCTCGCGACGAAGACCTTGCCGTCGTTCCCCACCGGCGATGACGTGAACGCGGAGGAGGTGCTCTCGAGCAGCCGTTGTTGATACTTGCGCTCGCCGGTAACGGCGTCGTACGCGCTCAGCACGCCGTTGTAGGTCACGATGTAGGTGAGGCCGCGGTAGACGAGCGGCGTGCACATGTAGCCGCCACCCTTGGGCACGCTCCAGGCGATGTGCTCGCTGGTGGTGGCGTCGGCTGGCAGCGTGATGTCACCGGTGGCGGTCTCCTTGATCGCGTAGACCGGCGACATCGGCCCGTGCGCGTTGGTGATGTAGATCAGCCCGCCGTTCACGACCGGGGTCGGTACCGGGATGTCGCCGTTCCGGGTCAGCTTCCAGATTTCCTTGCCGGTCTTGAAATCGTAGGCCCCGGCGTGCCGGAAGCCGTTGACCAGGATCTGCGTCTGCCCCTTGACCTGGTGAATCGTCGGCGTGCCCCAGGTCGGGACGTCGGTGCGCGGCGTGCGCCACAACTCCTTGCCGGTCTTCGCGTCGAACGCGGCGAGGAACGAGTTCTTCTGCACGTCAGCCAGCAGGATCACCACACCCTCGTGCAGGATCGGCGAGCTGCCAGTCTCCCACTGCGCGTCGGGCACCATGAAGAAGCCGGCGTCGAGCACGCCGAGATCCTTCTTCCAGAGCTGCTTGCCGGCGAGGTCGTAGGCATACAGCCCTTCCGATCCGAAGAAGGCGATCAGCCGCTCACCGTCGGTGGCCAGCGTCGAATTGGCGTGCGTCGCCTTGGTGTGGCGCTTGATCTTCGGCACCGCCTTGTGGACGGTCTGCTGCCACTTGACCTTCCCGGTGCGCTTGTCGAGCGCGTAGATCCGCCATTCGTGCTCGGTGTCGTCCTGCACCGGCGCGATGTCGCCGTAGAGCCCGACCTTGAGCCCGGCGTCCTTCTGGCCGCTGATCGACGTCGAGATGAACACGTCGTTGCCCCAGACGACCGGGCTCGAGAGGCCCAGCCCGGGAATCGGCGCCGTCCACCGCACGTTGGTCCCGTCCTTGGTATTCCACGTCGCCGGCAGGGAGAACCCTTCGGCGACGCCGGCGGCGGCGATGCCGCGGAACTGCGGCCAGTCCACCCCGGGACGGGCCGGGGATGCCGCGCCGATCGGCCCCGACAGGACGGCAAGCGCCGCGAACGACGCGAAAAGAGCAGGAGTGGTCAACGAAAGCCGGCGCATGTCATACCTCGTCGCTGAAAAATTGCAGCGATCCTATCGCAGCAGGTGAATCCGCGGCGCATTCCGTCCCGGTCTGCTCGAGTCAGCTACGACTACTGGTAATAGTTGGTGGATCCGGGTCAACTTGCGGGGTCATCGTGCCGGGGGTGTCGTGTCGTTCAACGTGCTCAATCGGAAACTTCACTATTGGGGCAGCTTTGCGGTGGCCATCCCGCTGCTGGTCATCATCTGCAGCGGCCTGCTGCTCCAGGCGAAGAAGCACTGGAGCTGGGTGCAGCCGGTCGAGCACCGTGGGACCGGCACGGTGCCGGCCATCGACCTCGAGCGCCTCCTCGCCAGCGTCAAGCAGGTGGACGGCCTCGAGGTGCGGGGCTGGGACGACGTCAACCGGATCGACGTGCGGCCGGGGCGCGGCGTCGCGAAGGTCACCCTGAACAGCGGCTACGAAGTGCAGGTCGACCTCGGCACGGGACGGGTGCTGCAGACCGCTTACCGACGCTCCGATCTGATTGAGTCGATTCACGACGGCTCGATCTTCGCCGGCGACTGGACCAAGCTTGGCGTGTTCCTGCCGGCCGGCATCACCCTGCTGGGCCTGTGGATCGGCGGCATGTGGATGTGGTGGGTCCCGTTCATCGCCAAGCGCCGCCGCGCCGGGCAACGCGCCCACGCCAGGCGGCCTGGCCGGCGCCCGGCCGCGGATCTCACGTCGTAGCGGTCGCCTTTGCGCGTGTTCCGTTCAACTTCTCACTTTTTTGCCGCCGCCGCGCCCGTAAGCGCTGCGGCCGATGGTACTATCGCGACCGGATCTGCATGCTGGAGCTCGTCCTTCGTTTCGACGGCATCACCCGCCTCGAGCTTCGAGTCGGGATCACGACCGTAGGCCGCGCCTCGGCCTGCGATCTCGTCATCAGCCACCCGACCGTTTCGCGGCGGCACGCCGAGTTCGACTACAACGGCGAGCACTGCGTCGTCAACGATCTCGGGAGCCGGAGCGGCACCATGCTGAACGGTCGCGTGGTCAAGGAAGCCGACGTCGTGGCGGGCGACGTGCTCACGCTCGGCGACGTGCAGCTGCACGTCGAGGCCAAGCGGGAGGTCGGCGAGATTCACGACGGGGACACCGGCGTCTACTCGATCAGCGACACGGCCACCGGCGAGTACGACAAGGACGAGCTGATGCGCGAGCACCAGCGCCGCCTGGAGCTGGAGCGCGAGCGCAACGCCGGAGCTCCTCGGCCGCCCCGGCCTGACGGCGACTAGAGCTCGAGGCGTCCGCTCCGCAGATCCTGGCGGCGCTCCCCCCTACTGGCCCGCACGCCCGACCCAGCGCACCGCATTCGTCAGCAGCGTCTTGAACGCCGCATGATCGTGCGTCCGCTGATCGTGGCCGGGCGTGATGCCGACGATGCGGGCGCGCGGGTGCGCCGTGACCCAGACCGCCGGATGCGGCCGCATGAACTTCACGCTCGGTGAGGTCTCGGCGAGGACGTCGATCGCCGCGGTCCCCGGCGGCAGCTTGTCGGCGTCCACGTTCAGGTAATACAGCTCGTCCTCGATCTCGAACGACGCCGGCACCCCCTTCATCACCGGGTGCTCCGGCTTGACCGCCTTCACCGAAAACGCCGCGATGCGATCGTGTCCGCGCGCGCCGCCGCCGACGATCGTCGCATTGAGCTCCGGCCATTTCGCGTAGCCGTACCAGGTGCCGGGGTGCAGCATGACGATGCCCTTGCCGGCGGCGGCGAAGTCGAAGAGCGCCTTGCGATAGGCCGGCGTGTCGAAGAACTGCCGGTTGACGCTGATGACGGCGACGTCGGCGTTGGCGAGCTCCGACGCCGCCTGATCGCGATCCTCGGTGTAGTTCACGGTGAAGCCGGCGGCGCCCAGCGTCGCCACGTCGGTGCCGCCGAAGAACTGCCCGAAATTGTGCGAGCTGCCGCCGCCGATGACCAGCACCTTGGTCTTGCCGGGCGCCCAGGTGATCGGCCTGGTCTCGGGCAGCGGCGCATCGCCGCGTCCCCCTTCCTTCGGGCTGTCCTGCGGCGGCGTCGGTGCCGGCGCAGCTGCCGAAGGCGTCTGCGTGGGTGAGGCGTCGGCCGCCCGTTCGCTGCCGGCGGTGATCGCGACGGTGGCCGGCACGATGTCGGTGTCGTAGCTCTCGAGGACGATCTTCGCGAGCGCCGCCGTCTTGCCGAGATTGAGCGCGAAGTAGCGCAGCTGTCCGCGCCGCGTGAAGTCGCCGGCGTCCTTCGTGTAGGGGGCATCGACGCGCGCGCCGACGTCGATGAAGTGCTCGCCGTTCTTGAGCACGTGCTCCTCTGACGCGCCGTCGGCAAACTGCACGGTGACCTTCATGACCGGGCGGCCGCGGGTCTCGTTGCCGCCGACCGGCCAGGCCCAGCCGCCGACGCCCCCGAGGAAGTGCAGGCTCGCGGCCGTGATCGTGGTCGTCACCTCGACCCGCTGCGGAAAGTCGTCAGAGAGGTTGCCGGTGCCCGGCCCGCCCTTGAGCGCGACCAGGTTCGAGCCGTTCGGCGACCGCGACGGATCCATGATGAAGAACGGCACGCCGTTGACCGCGACATCGCCGAACCGGTGCAGCGTGACCGTGTCGTCACGCTCCTCCTCCTTCCGGAAGCCGCGCCGGCTGTCGGCGGAATACGAGCGCCGGAGATCGATGACGCGGAACTTCTGATCGGCGCCGGCGATGAAGCTGAGGATGTCGCGCAGCGCCTCGGCGCCGAGCGAGTCCAGGCCTTCGGGCATCAGCGACCGCCGCGTGTTCTCGCGCGTGGCGATGTCCTCCTTGCGGATCTCGACGTCGCCCGCCGGGCTGCGCAGTGTCACGCTGGCCGCATTCTCGCTGGCGATCACGCCAATCAGGGTTTCCCCCTTCTTCGTCGTGACGTTCCACTGCCAGAAGCTCGGGTCCACTTCGCGGTTGGGGTCGACGATGTGGGTGAGGAGCTCGCCGCGGCCGTGCGCGCCCATGCCGTTCAGGGGCGGGCCGGCCTCGCTGCGGCCGACGTCGCCGAGCTTGTGGCAGCTCGCGCACGCGGCGGTGAACAGCACCTTGCCGCGCGCCGCATCGCCGCTCTTCTGCACCTCCGGCAGCAGCGCGGCGATGACGTCGTCCTTCGCGCGCGCCGCAGGGCTGGCGGCGTCGAGCAGCGCCGTCGCCTGCGTGGCGAGCTGGCGATTGGGGTGCGTCCGCAGCCGCGCCGCGTTGGCGGGGCCGAGGGTGGCCGGTGTGATCCGCCCACTCTTGATCGCCGCGAGCAGCGCGGCGGTGGCCTCGGGGCGGCGCACGATCTGGTCGAAGATCGGCGTGGCGCCCGACCGCGCGAACGCGCCAACCAGCACGTTGTCGGCGTCGGCGCCGGCGCTGGTGCCCAGCGTGGCAATCAGCCGGTTCCGCAACGCCTCCGACGTCGACGCGTCAGCCAGCATCGACTCGATCCTGGACAGGGCAGCCGCCCGGTGCGACGGCAGGGCCATCACTCCGGCCAGGATGTCGGCGCGCCACTCGTCGTTGGCGGCCTTGTCGAGATTGGCCATGAAGGTGTCGGCCCACTTGGCGGCAGCGGCCTTCAAGGTCCCGCCGCTATCCCATCGCGCCACGACCGGTAGCGCGGCCACGGACGTGCCGGGTTGATCGAGAAGCGTCGCGAGCGCCTTTGTTCCGGCCGCGTCCAGGGTCACCGGTCCGGCCATCTGCGCGATGCCGCGCAGGAGCGCCACCTTCAACGTCGTCGCGGCGTCGCCCGCCGCGGCCGCGGCCGCGAGCAGCGCTCCGGCATCAGCGGGCTGGACGTTCGGGACGACGGCAGTCACGAAATCCGCGAGGGCGTCCGCACGCGCGTGCCTGAACGCCTCGGTCAGGTAGGTGGACGCCGAAGCCGAGGCGCCGGCGGCGATCGCCGACCGCGTCCAGTTGTCCGTGGCGCCGGCGAAGGTGTCGAGCAGGACCGCGCGCTCCGCCGTGGTCGCCGCGGTGCGCGACCGTTCGTAGAGCGGCAGCACCTTGCTGCCCATCGGGCGCTCGATCTGCGCGAACCGCCGGTCGTTCGCATGGTTCTCGCGCGCCAGCCGGTAGGCGTTGAGCCGGACGTGCGCGTTCGGGCTGGTTTCCATCGCGCGGATCAGCGAGGGCAGGTCGGCGCGGTTCAAGGCCGGCACCGGGATCGTCTTCGCCTGCTTGTGCTGCACGCGCCAGATCCGCCCGAAGTAGTGATCGCGATCCGGCCGGATCGCCGCATTCGCCGGGCCGTGGAGCGGGCCGCGCGTGTCGTTGTGGATGACCGCCTGGTTGTAGAAATCGACGACGTAGAGGGCGCCGTCCGGACCGACGCGGGTTTCGATCGGCCGGAACCAGAGGTCGCGGCTGCGCATGAACTCGGTCTGCTCGCGGCCGGTTTCCTTCTGCGTGGTGTAGCTGACGCCGTCGGGCTTCACGAACTGCTGGTGCACGATGTTCAGAGTCGGCTCGCCGGTGAAGTAGGCATACCGCCAGGAGTCGGGCCAGGCGCCGCCGTCGTAGACGGCACAGCCCGCGGCCGCGGTGAACTGACCGACCAGATCGATCTGGACGTACGCCTGCTCGGGCCAGGTGATCGCCGGATAGGTCTTCTGGCCGGTGATCATGCCTTTCCACGACGTGGTGGTGCCGACGCGTCCCTTCGCGAGCACGTGCTCCGGCAGGACGGTGTGGAAGAACACGGTACCGCTGGTCGGCTGCGTCCAGAACACCTGGCCGTCCCAGGTGACGTCGATCCCCCACGTATTGCCGCCGCGGCTGCTGTACTGCTCGAACGCCGAGCCGTCCGGCTTGAACCGGACGACGCCGCTGCCGTCGCGCCCGAACTCCTTCTTGCCGTCAGGCGTCGTGACCATGCCGGTCGAGTAGCCGTGGGTGGCATAGATCCAGCCGTCGAGGCCCCAGCGCAGGTTGTTGATGACCGCGTGCGTGTCGGCGATGCCGAAACCGGTGTAGAGCTTCGTCCGCTTGTCCGCGACCTCGTCGCCGTTGGTGTCCTCGAGCAACCAGATGTCCGGAGCCGTCGCGGCGATGACGCCGGTCTTGTGCAGGACGAAGCCGGTGACGAGCTCGAGCTTGTCGGCGAAGACGTGCTTGCGATCCATCACCCCGTCGCGATTGGTGTCGGTCAGGATCGAGATGGTGTCGACGGGATCGCGCGCCACCGTCATCGGCTTGAGCGAGCCGGTGTCCTTCCAGGCCGTCGTATTCGGCGCGCGCCGGCCGTTCGGGTATTCCGGCGTTTCCGCGACCCACAGCCGCCCCTTCTCGTCCCAGTCGATGTTCATCGCCTTGTTGATCAGCGGCTCGGCGGCCACCAGCGACAGCGTGAAGTCGGGATGCACCTCGATCGTGGCGGCGGCGCGGGCGGGATGTGTCGGCCCGCCCTCGACGTAGCGCAGCGCGTCGCCGCGCTCGTCGGGCTTGGTCAGCTCGTCGACGTTGGCGCGCTTGCCGGCCCAGGCGATGCCGCGCAGCAGGATGGCGCGGTAGTTCGGGCGATCGAAGTTGACGGCGAGGTGGCCGGGAATCGACACGAACGCGCGGTACGGCGTGCGGCCTGCCTCGGCGGTCCGCTCGTAGGTCCACATCTGCGGCTGGACGTCGTAGACGCTGACGCGCTTGCCGCCGCCGGTCAGCTCGTCGGCGCGCCGCTGCGCCCCGGCGTTGCGGGCGCCGGCCGCCTTCGGCGTATACGCCGCCGCCAGCACCCGCGCCTCCGGCGCCATGTCCATGTCGTAGTAGATCTCGTCGTCCATCGACCAGTTCGACGCGTCCTTCGTGATCGCGCTCTCGCGATCGGTGAAGTAGAGGTGCATCGGCCCTTCGAGCCAGCGGGTCGTGCCCTCGCGCCACGATCCGCCGACGATGCCCTTGAACCAGTCGGGGTCGCGCGACACCGCGCCGGCGTGAATCACCACCACGCCGCCGCCCCGCGCCAGGAACTCGGCGAGGTTCCGGCGCTCGTCCGGGTCCTGGATGTTGCCGGCCTCCTGTGCGTGCAGCACGAGGACGTCGGTCTGGTCGAGCTGCGCCTTCGTCGGGAACGCCTCGGCGCCGGTTGCCCGTGCGCCGCGTGCGTTCAGCAGCGGCACCCATTCCTTGAGGAAGCGCGGGTAATCGTGCGCCCCGGGACCGTGGGACTTCGGCCCAGACCGGATGAAGATCCGCAGCGGGGCGGACGCGCCCTGACCGCCGTCGGATCGGAATGCCGACAGGCTCGACACCGGGGTGAGCGTCGGCAGGGTGAGCGCGGCAATGACAGCAATCAAAAGGACTCGTCGCATGGCAGCCGCGACTATACCGAGGCCCTCCGGGAGGGTCAAACAGCGGCCGATTGTGGCTATAGTTGGCGGGTGCCGGCGTCCGTCTACCTGTTGGCGACCCTCGATACCAAGGGTCACGAAGCGGCGTTCATCCGCGACCGGCTGACGTCGTGGCAGGTGCCGGTGACCCTGGTCGACGTCGGGGCGCTCGGCGAGCCGGCGGTCCCGGCTGACGTCTCACGCGAGCGGATTTTCGAGCTCGGCGGCACGACGCTCGACGCGGTGCGAGGCCGGCGCGATCGCGGCGACGCGGTCACGCTCGCCGCGGCCGGCGCGGCCCGGCTGACGCGCGAGGCGTGGACACGGGGCGAGGTCGCGGGCGTCCTTGCCCTCGGTGGGTCGGCCGGGACGACGATCGGGACCGCGGCGATGAAGGCGCTGCCGCTCGGCGTGCCCAAGGTGATGGTGAGCACGCTGGCCTCGGGGACGGTGCGGCAGTTCGTCGGCGACAAGGACATCTTCATGCTGAACGCGGTGGTCGACATCATCGGCCTCAACCGCGTCAGCCGGCAGGTGCTGTCGCAGGCGGCGGCGGCGATGGCCGGGCTCGTCCAGCATCCGGCCGCCGAGCCGTCCGCCGGCGACAGGCCGGACAAGCCGCATCGTTGCGGCGACGATGTTCGGCGTCACCACGCCGTGCGTCGAGCGCGCGCGCGAAACGCTGGAGCAGGCCGGGTTCGAGGTGCTGGTGTTCCACGCCACCGGCAACGGCGGGCAGGCGATGGAGTCGCTGATCGCCGACGGCCTGATCGCCGGCGTGCTCGACGTGACGACCACGGAACTGGCCGACGAACACGTCGGCGGCTTTCTCAGCGCCGGCCCGTCGCGCCTGACCGCCGCGGCGATCGCCGGCGTGCCGCAGATCGTCTCGACCGGCGCGATCGACATGGTCAATTTCTACGGGCCCGACACGGTCCCGGCGCAGTTCCGCGATCGGCGCTTCTACCGCCACAACGCGAACGTCACGCTGATGCGCACCACGGCCGAGGAGAACGCCGCCATCGGCGCCGACATCGCGCGCAAGCTGTCGCAGGCGACAGGCCCGGTGGCGGTGGTGCTGCCCGGCCGCGGCGTTTCGGCGATCGATCGGGACGGGCAGCCGTTCGACGATCCGGCCGCCCGGCGGGTGCTGCACGACGCCATCCGCTCCGGGCTTGCCGGCCGGGACGTGGACGTCGAGGAGCTGGATCTCCACATCAACGACCCGGAATTCGCGGAGATCGCCGCTCGGCGGCTGGTCGACCTGATCAGGCGGCGAGACTCGAGACTCGGGACTCGCGAAAGTTAGAAGTATGGAAGTACAGAAGTCAAAAGACTTGGGAGTTGGAAGTTGGGAGTTGGGAGTTTGAGCATGGACAATTCGCGGCGGGCAATACTCGAACGATTTCGCGCCAAGATCGCGCGGGGCGAGCCGATCATCGGCGGCGGCGCGGGCACCGGGCTGTCGGCGGTCAGCGAGGAAGCGGGCGGCATCGACCTGCTGATCGTCTACAACTCCGGGCGCTACCGCATGGCCGGACGCGGCAGCTCCGCGGGCCTGCTCGCCTACGGCAACGCCAACCAGATCGTCAAGGAGATGGCGTTCGAGGTCCTGCCCGTGGTGAAGCGCACGCCGGTCCTGGCCGGCGTCAACGGGACCGATCCGTTCATCATCCCCCGGCTGTTCCTCGAGGAGCTGCGCACGCTCGGCTTCGCGGGCGTGCAGAACTTTCCGACGGTCGGCCTCTTCGACGGCGACATGCGCCAGGCCTTCGAGGAGACCGGCATGAGCTATCAGCTCGAGGTCGACATCATCCGCCTCGCGCACGAGATGGACCTGCTGACGACCCCGTACGTGTTCAACACGTCCGAGGCCGAGCGGATGGCCGATGCCGGGGCCGATCTGATCGTCGCGCACATGGGCGTGACCACCGGCGGCTCGATCGGCGCGAAGAGCTCGAAGACGCTGGACGACTGCGTCACGCGGATCCAGGACATCGCCGACGCGGCGCGCGGCGTCAACCGTGACGTCCTCGTCATCTGCCACGGCGGACCGATCTCGGAACCGCCCGACGCCGACTACATCATCACGCACTGCCACGGTGTGGACGGCTTCTACGGCGCCAGCTCGGTCGAGCGGCTGCCCGCCGAACGCGCGATCGCCGATCAGATCAGGAAGTTCACCGCGATCCGGCTGCCGGCGGGGAAGGGCGCGCGATGAAGAAGGCCACCGCCCGCGACGTCAGCGCGCACCGCTTCATCACCGCCGCATCGGCCGAGATCGAGCTCGCCCCCTGGGGCAAGCACTGGTGGCTGTCGAAACCCGGCCTCACCGATACCCGCCAGCTCACGCTGGTGCGCGTGACGATGCGGCCGGGCACCGGTCACAGCTTCCACTACCATCCCGCCCGCGAAGAGATCATCTACATCGTCGACGGCGTCGCCGAGCAATGGGTGGATCGCGAGAAGCGGACGCTCGGCCGCGGCGAGTGCGCGTTCATCCGCGAGAACGTCGTCCATGCCATCTTCAATGCGTCGGCGAAGCCGATGACCTTTCTCGCGATCCTCTCGCCTGCCGAGGCGCCGGGGCCGTTCCTCGTGGACTGCTACGAGGATGAGCCGTGGCGAAGCCTGCGCGCCGCTCCGCGACGGCGCGCGCGTCCCAAGCCCGTCCGCACGAAAGCGAAACGCTGAAGGTTTTTTCGTTGTCGAGGTAGCGGACCCGGACTGTTCTCGCGGCGTTGTCGCGTAGGATGGTCGTGGGAGCCCGCCTGCGGTGCGGGGTCGATATCGCGCATGCCGACACCGTTCGACCTGACGCATTACCGCTCGCTCTTCGACAACATCGATCACGGCTTCTGTACCATCGAAGTGATCTTCGACGAGCAGGGCCGGGGGATCGACTATCGCTTCCTCGACGTCAACCGTGCGTTCGAGGAGCAGACCGGCATGCGCGGCGTGATCGGCCGGACCATGCGGGAGCTGGTCCCGGCGCACGAGGAGCCGTGGTTCCGGCAGTACGGGAACGTCGCGCGCACCCGCGAACCGGTCCGCTTCGAGCAGGCCGCCGCCGGGCTGGGCCGGCACTTCGAGTGCTACGCCTTCCCGGTCGGGGATCCCGCGCTCAACCAGGTCGCGGTCCTGTTCAGCGAGATCAGCGCGCGCAAGCGGGCGCAGCGCGATCTGCGCGCGAGCGAGGCACGCTACCGCGCCCTGGTCCAGGCTACGACCAACTCGCTCTACCGCATCAGCGCCGACGGGTGCCGGCTGCTGAACGTCCACGGCGGCCGCGTCGCGCCGCGCGCCACGACCAACGATTCCGACGCCTGCTGGCTCGATGGCTACATCCACGACGAGGACCTGCCGCAGGCGCGGGCCGCATGGGACGTGGCGCTCGCGCACGGGGCCGCCTTCGATCTGGAACACCGCACCCGTTTCGTCGACGGCTCAGTGGGCTGGGTGCATACCCGGGTCGTGCCGGTCCGGAACGACGACGGCGAAATCGTCGAGTGGATCGGCTCGGGCAGCGACATCACGCGCCGCCGCGAGGCGAGCGAGGCGCTCAGGAAGAGCGAGGCCGATCATCTGAACGCCCGCCGCGACGCGGAGCGGGCGAACCGCACCAAGGACGAGTTCGTGGCGATGCTCGGGCACGAGCTGCGCAACCCGTTGTCGCCGATGCTCACCGCGCTCCAGCTGATGCGGATGCGCGGCCTCGCCACGCGCGAGCAGGACATCCTCGAGCGTCAGGTCAGGCACCTGATGCGGATGGTGGACGACCTGCTCGACGTCTCGCGCGTCTCGCGCGGCAAGGTCGAACTGCAGCGGAAGCCGATCGAGCTGCACGGCATCATCACGCGGGCGATCGAGATGGCCGGCCCGATGCTCGAGCAGCGCCAGAACCGCGTCGACGTGCGGGTGCCGCGGCGGGGCGCCGGCATCGACGTCGACTGGGATCGCATGGCGCAGGTGTTCTCCAACCTGCTCACGAACGCCTCGAAGTACAGCCCGACCGGGTCGCGGATCTGGATCCTCGGCGAACGCCTCGGCGACGTCGTCCGGCTGGCGGTGCAGGACGAAGGCAGCGGTATCGCGCCGGAGATGCTCGAGCGCGTGTTCGACGCGTTCGTGCAGGAAACGCAGTCGATCGAGCGCGCCGCCGGCGGGCTTGGGCTCGGCCTCGCGATCGTGCGCAGCCTCGTCGAAGCGCATGGCGGACACGTGCGCGCCGAGAGTCTCGGGCCAGGCAAGGGGGCCGCGTTCATCGTCGAGCTGCCCGCGGCCTACGTGCGCCAGGCTCCCCTGGCGCGCGTCTCACCCACGCCGGCGCGCCAGACACCGGGCGCGCCTCACGACACGGTCCTCGTCGTCGACGACAACGAGGATGCGGCGACGATGATGCAGGCCGCGCTCGAACAGCTTGGCTACCGCGTCGAGGTCGCGTTCGACGGCCCGTCCGCCCTGGCCAAGGCTGACGATCGCAAGCCGGCCGTCGTGCTGCTCGACATCGGCCTGCCGGTGATGGACGGCTACGAAGTGGCCCGGCGACTGCGGGAGATGTCGAAGGGCCGGCCGGTGCGCCTGATCGCGGTCACCGGATACGGCCAGGAGACGGACCGGCGGCGGGCCCTGGACGCCGGCTTCGAGCATCACCTCGTCAAGCCCGTCGATCTGGAGCGGCTCGAACAGTTGCTCTCGGCGGCGCGATGACCATCCGGGGGAGCCAGTTGCACGTTATGCCTTTGCTTCGCTAAGCTGTGCATGGTCATGGCAGTCTTTCGCCGGCACTTACGCGTGTGGGTTGCAGCCTGGCTCGTGTTCCAGGTGGCCACGCTGTCGGCGTTCGTCCCGCGCGACTGCTGCGAGGGGCATCGCCCTGCCGCGGAACGTGCCGAGACCTGTCATGAGCCGCCGCCTCCCGCTCACTGCGCCACCGCCGGTGAGCAGGGCACGTCCTGTCCGATGCACAGCCATCATCAGCAGGCGGCGGACGATCAGCCAGTGCCGCAGTGCACGATGCGTGGCAGTTGCGACGGTCCGATGGCCATGCTCGCCACGGTGCTGTCGAATAACGGCATCCTGACGCGGACGTTCGCCTTCCTGCCGGCGATCGATTCCAGCCGGCTCGCCGCATCCACCGGCGAACGCCTCGCCAGTCAGCTCCTTCCCCCCGACGCTCCGCCTCCCCGCGCGTAAACGTTCACCGCTGTCGTCCGGGCACCTGTGTGCCTGGGCCAGGTGAGTTCGTTTTTGCGTGGGAGGTTGTCGTGCAGTCTTGTCGAAGGGTTTTCCTCGTCGCGAGTCTCGTGCTCGCGTGCGCCCAGCCGCTCCGGGCGCAGCAGTCGGTTGACTATGCGAGCGTCAGCGGGCGGGTCCTGGATCCGTCCGGCGCGGTGGTGCCCGGCGCGCACGTCACCGCGCGCCATCTCGAGACCAATGTCGGCGCCGACACGCTGACCGATCAGGAGGGGCGGTTCAGGTTCCCGTACCTTCGCGTCGGACCCTACGACGTGAAAGTCTCGGCGCAGGGATTCCAGGAGTCATCGCGGCGATTGACGTTGAACGCCGGCGCCGCCTTCGAGCTGCCGGTGACGCTCGCGGTCGGCACGATGGACACGAACGTCGTGGTCGTCGGCGAGGCGACGCTGCTCGACGCCGCCCGCAGCCAGATGGCGACGACGGTGCTCGAGACCGAGGTCCGCAGCCTGCCGATGAACGGACGGAACTTCCTCGACCTCGCCCTGCTGGCGCCCGGCGTCGCGCCGACGAACATCGCCAGCACGCAGCTCTTCCCGGAAACATCGGCCGTGCCCGGCGTGTCGCTGTCGGTGGGCAGCCAGCGCAATCTCTCGAACAACTTCATCGTCGACGGGCTGTCGGCCAACGACGACGCGGCGGCGCTGAGCGGGATCACCTACGGCGTCGATGCCGTCGAGCAGGTCCAGGTCGTGACGTCCGGCGCCCATGCCGAGCTCGGCCGTGCGCTCGGCGGCTACGTGAACGTCGTCACGAAGAGCGGCACCAACGCGCTTCACGGCACGCTCTACGACTACGTGCGCGACGATCGGCTCAACGCGAAGAACGCGCTGTCGGGCACCAGGCTGCCGATGGACCAGTCGCAGTACGGCGGCAGCCTCGGCGGCCCCATCGTCTCGGACCGCACGTTCTACTTCACCAACGTCGAGCAGCGCCGGCTCGATCAGACCGGTCTCACGACGATTGCGCCGGCCAACGTCGACGCGATCAATGCCCGCCTGCGCCAGGTTGGCTACGGCGGGCCGACGGTCGCGACCGGTCAGTATGCGAATCCGGTCGATTCGACGAACTTCCTGGTGAAGGTCGATCACCTGGTCAGCGGCCGGGATCAGCTCCGGCTGCGCTACAGCCTGTACGACGTCGCGGCGCGGAATTCCCGCGGCGCCGGCGGCCTGAATGCGCCGACCGCGTCCTCGGACCTCGCCAACCTCGATCAGGCCATTGCCCTCAGCAACACGCTGACGCTTTCAGCCAGGACCGTCCTCGAGACCAGGGCCCAGTTCGCCCACGGCGATCTCGAGGCGCCCGCCGCCGACCAGGTCGGTCCCGCGGTCAATATCGCCGGCGTCGCGGCGTTCGGCACCGCCTCCGGCTCGCCGACCCGGCGCGTCAACCGGATGTACCAAGTCGTCAACAACCTCTCGCATCAGGCTGGCGCGCACGCGCTGCGCGTGGGCGTCGACTTCCTCTACAACGACGACGTGATCACCTATCCACGCGCCGTGCGCGGCAGCTACACGTTCGCGTCGCTGACGAACTTCCTGAACGGCATCTACAACAACGCCGGCTTCACCCAGACGTTCGGCGTGTCGCAGGTGTCACAGACGAACCCGAACGTCGGGTTCTACGTGCAGGACGAGTGGAAAGTCGGGTCGGCGCTCACGTTCAACCTCGGGCTTCGCTACGACCTGCAGCGGCTCGAGACGATCGCGACCGACACCAACAACCTGTCGCCGCGGTTCGGCGTCGCCTGGTCGCCGTCGGCGGCCCGGCGCACGATCGTGCGCGCCGGGGGCGGCCTGTTCTACGACCGCGTGCCGCTCCGTGCGCTGGCCAACGCCCTGCTCTCCGCGGGCAACACCACCGACGTCACGCGGCTGCAGCAGATCGCGGTGAGCCTGTCGCCGACGCAGTCGGGTGCGCCGGTGTTTCCGGGCATCCTCGACGCGGTCATCCCGGCCGTCACGCTGCCGAACCTGACGACGATGGATCGCGAGCTGGAGAACGCCTACTCGCGGCAGGCGAGCGTCGAAGTCGAGCAGCAGGTTGGCGAACGCGCGACGCTCGAGCGCCGGCTACCAGTACCTGCGCGGCTCGCGGCTGCTGATGGCGGTCAACCAGAACGTGCCGGCCTGCACCGCGTCCGGCGCCAACAATGCCTGCCGGCCGAATCCCGCCTACGCCAACAACAGCCAGTCTTCGTCGGTAGGGAAGTCGAACTACCACGGACTGCACGTCTCGTTCACGCAGCGGCCGGCCCGATGGGGCCACTATCGAATCTCGTACACGTTGTCGAAGTCGATGAACAACGTCGGCGAGTTCTTCTTCAGCTCGCCGATCGACCCGTTCGACTTGTCGAAGGACTGGGCGCGCTCGGACGACGACCAGCGGCACCGCCTGGTGATCAACGGCGCGGTGCAGACCTCGATGGCGCCGGCGACGACGCCGCTGCAGTGTGCTCCTGCACGGGTTCCAGTTCAGCGGCCTGCTGCAGGCGTACTCCGCCCCGCCGTTCAACATCACGTCCGGGGTCACGACGATTCAGGGCACGGCCGGCCGGCCGATCGTCGACGGCGAGTTCATCGGCCGGAATGCCGGCGAGGGCAGCCGCTTTCTCACCGCGAGCGCGCGGGTCAGCCGCGCCTTTCCCCTGGCCGGCCGCGCCAGGCTCGAGGTGCTCGCCGAAGTCTTCAACGTCACCAACCACGTGAACGTGGTGACGAGGAACACCAACTTCGGAGCCGGCGCCTACCCGTCGTCCCCGCTACCCGACTTCGGCCGGATCACGGCGGTCGGCGAGCCGCGGACCGTGCAGCTGGGAGTGCGGGTGAGGTTCTGACAAGTCAGAAGTCAGAAGGGAAAAGTAAAAAGGGTCAGCGTGTGCTGCCTCGCGGCGCCGGGCCGCCGTCTTCGTCAGGTTCTCCGAGAGGAACAGGCCGGTCTTGCCGCCGGTGACGATGTCGCGGTCGCCGTCGCCGTCGATGTCCTGCACGACCATCTGAAGCCCGCCGCCGGCGCGGCCGCCGTAGTCGACGATGTGGCGGATCCACTCGACCATGCCTTTCGGACCGGGCCGATACTGATACCAGTAGATGCCCATCGGCTCGCGCTCGGCCGGCTCGTTGCCGCTCCGTCCGAAATAGCGCTTCGCGGCGACGAGATCGAGCTGGCCGTCGTCGTTGAGGTCCGCCATCGCCGACGAGTGCGCGTTGGCCCAGGTCGCGTCAATCATCCGGCGCGTCCACTGGCCGTCGGGCCGCTGCTCGAACCACAACACCCCGTAGCTGTGCGCCATCGACGTCACGACGTCGTTGCGGCCATCCTTGTTCACGTCCACGACATACATGAACGCGTACTCGGCGGGCCGGGCGGGAGGCTGCGGTGCGCCCCCTTCAGGTGCGGGTGTTGGCGCAGCCGGCGCACCCGGCACGCCCGGTCCTGGCGGCAGCGTCGCCCAGTCGGTGGCATGAAACGTCCAGTCGCCGGCCGCACGGACGTCGGCCGGCGCCTCGAGCCATCCCGCCGGCGTCAGGATGTCGTTGCGCTTGTCGCCGTTCAGATCGCCGACGCCAATGCCGTGGCCGTAGCTGCGTGGGCTGACGACGTGCTTGACCCACTTCTTATCTTGGACTTCGTACCAGGTGAGCGGGGCGCCGGTCGCACCGGTGAACTGCGGCAGGACCTCGAGCGCCTTGCCGTCGTTGTTCAGATCGACGAGGAAGGCGAATTCCGTCGGGCCGACCGCGTCAATCTCGGTCTCGATCCACGGCGCGCGCGTCTTGCCGGGATTCTTCAGCCAGGCGATGCGCCGCGCGAAGTACGCGATCTGGACGATGTCGGTGTAGCCGTCGCCGTCGACGTCGATCGGCAGGTCGCTGAAGTTGTCGATGTAGTTCCCGTTGAACGGAATGTCGCGGATGCGGTGTTTGGTCCAGGCAGGCGCTTCGTACCAGTGCTCGGCCGAGAGGATGTCGAGCCGGCCGTCGCGGTTGAAGTCCGCGACGGCCACGCTCTCGCTGAAGCCGGGGTCGATCATCTGCACCTTGAAGGCGATGTCGGCGGGCCGGCTCCCGCCTGGTGCTGATCCGCCGCCCTGTCCCGCTGCGACCTGGGCGATCAACGCGAGCACGATCAACACCATCGAATCCCTCCGCTGCTGAACGCTACTTCACCATCCGCATGATGTAGGCGGTCACGTCGCGGACGCCCGCGTCGGTCACCTTGTCCGGCAGGTCTTCCGGCATGATCGACGTCCGTTCCGTCGCCCGCTTGGCGATCTGCGCCTTCGGCACGGTGGTGGGCTCCGCCTCGGTCGCGGTCTTGATCACCACGTTCTGCGCCGTCTCGCTGAGGACGAGTCCGCGAACCGAGCTGCCGTCCTTGAGCGCGAGCACAGTCGTCGCGAACTTCGGATCGACCTGTTCGTTCGGGAAGAACACCGAGCGGAGGATGTCGCGGCGGGGCAGCCGATCCGCCACCTTCGTCAGGTCCGGGGCGAAGTCCTTGCCGAGCGTGCCGAAACGATGGCATTGGGCGCAGGTCTCGCGGAACACGCGCTCTCCGTCGGTCGCGTTGGGCGCGCCGCCGCGGCCGGCCAGCGATCCCGGGCCGCCGCCGCGCGGGAACACCAGGTTCTCGTAGCGCTCCTGGCGATCGAGCGGAACGCTCGGGCCGCGTCCGCGGCCGCCGGCCCGTCCGCCACGCCCAGGCCCTGCGGCTTCCGGCGCCGGCGTTGCCGCTGCCGCCGCCGGCTCCTCGACGATCGGCGCGAACAGCGGCACCGCCTTGTAGGCGACCTGCTTCTCGTCCGCCGTGAAGACGTCGATCGTCGCGTCGAAGATGTTGTTGACGTGGCCGGCGAACGTCGAGCCGCCCCGCCACTTCGACGCCTTCGCGTACCAGTCGATGACCTGCTGCTTCTCCTCCTTGGTCCAGCCGGCGTCGACGACGCGCAGCGAGTACATCAGATCGATCTGGCCCGGCTGATCGTCATCGCCCTTCGGCACCAGGGCGAGGATGCGGCCGACGACGTCGGGCTCGCCGGTGTAGGCCAGGACCTTCGCGAGGTGATGCGTGTGGATGAAGTTCGCGCAGCGGGCCTCGGGGCCGGTGCCGTTCGTGCACTCGATCCAGTTGCCGGCGGGCGGCGCCGACGGCAGCTGCTTGATCAGCGCCGCGTGCACCTGTTTCTTGATCTCCGCATCGAGCGGACCGGTCAGCTGGCTCGCGGCGACCTCGAACGAGCGAAGCACCCGGATCTTCTCGGGCGTCGGCAGGTTGGTCCGCTGCATCAGCGACACGAGCTTCTCGAACACCGGGCGCAACTCGGTCTGCGCCTGCCCTTCCTGCGCGGTGTTGGCGATCGCCACCAGCCCCTCGGTGAGCGCCACGACGTTCGTCTCGGCCATGACCATCTTCATCCACTCGGCCCGCGGCGTGTGTTCCAGCGCGACGCGGCCGGAATAGCGGACGAAGCGGTCGGGACTCCTGAGCAGCGCGTAGATGTCGGCCACCGGCGCGAAGCTCGGACGCGACGCGTCGAGGCCGAGGCGCACGAGCGCTTCCGCGGCCCGGCGCTGCACGTGCGCGTTCGCATCCTTCAGCGCGGCGGCGGCCACGGCCCTGCCCGCGTCACCCGACTGGGCGCCGGCCACATAGACCGCGGCGCCCCGCACTTCCGGCACGCGATCCTTGATCAGCGCGTTGAGCAGATCGGTCGACGGTGACGCGCCGTGACGGTGCATCTCGAGCACCGCCCGCATCCGGTCCTGCGGCGTCGCGGAGGTGCTGCGCGCCAGGCGCTCGAGCTCGGCGCCGAACTTCGCGCCCATCGACGCCTTGACCTTTTCGATCGCCTCCCAGCCCCAGCTCGAAAGCGGCTGCGCCTGGCGGACGACGGCGAGGATGCCGGTCATGTCGGGCTGCGCCGGCTTCGCGCCGGTCCAGCTCACTCTGTAGAGACCGCCCTGTCCGGGACCGCCGCCGGTCGTCAGGTAGACGTTGCCGTCGGGCCCGACCTCGAGGTCGGTGATCGGCATCGGCTCGCCGTGCACGAATTCCGCGAGATCCTCGCGGCCGGTGTAGGTGCCGCCGCTCGCGGTCAGCGCGGTATAGAGCAGGCGGCCGCGCGACCAGTCCGCTTCGAGCAGGTTGTCGAAGAACTTCGCGGGATACGCATAGCTCTGGTAGAACTCGACGCCGACCGGCGAGCCGCGGCGCAGGTGGCGCAGCGCCGGGATGGTGTCGAAGTACTCGTCCTGGAACTTGCCCGTGCCGTTGCGATAGCCGGCATCGCCGCCGGGAATCATGTGGACGGTGCGGACCTCGCGGTACCACGGCGCGTTGACGTCCCACTCCATGTCGCTGTCGAACGTGAACGCTTCGCCGGCGATGTTGTAGGCGAAGTCGTAGGGGTTGCGCATGCCGCTGAAGAACAGGCTGTACTTCTTGTCCGGCTGCAGCCGCCACACGGTGGCGTGCACACCGATGCGCGTGCTGTTGCCGAAGCGGGGATCGTTGAACTGCGGCAGGAACTGGCGCTCCTCCGAGTTGTTCCAGTTCGGCGAGCTCGCCTTGTCCACCACGTCGTCGTTGACCTGGCCGTCGGGTGACAGCGAGCCCACGTAGGTGTTGTTGCCGACGAGGAACATGATCGTGCCGTCGGGGCCGCGCCGGATGGCGTGTGGCCCGTGGTCACCCATGCCGTTGCCGGTGAAGCGCTGGATGCGCTCGATCGTGTCCATCACGTCGTCGCCGTTGGTGTCCTCCAGCTTGTAGAAGCCGGGGATGCCGCGCGCCGGCTCTTGATTCTGGCCGCGGCCTCCGCCTCCACCCTGCTGTCCGCCGCCACCGCCGCCGCCGCGTTGCGGGGCCGCTCCGGGCGCGGCCGCCTGCTGCTGCCCGCCGCGTCCTCCCTGCGCCCCGGGCGGGGGAGGAGGCGGATCGCCTTCGATCTCGCCGCGGCAGTTGGCGTAGAGCGTGGTCCGGCTCGCGTAGAACAGGCCGTGACACGTGTTCAGCTTCTCGCTGACGACCTTCTCGCCCTCGAAGGTGCCGTCCTTGTCGGCGTCGAGCAGGATGCGCGGAAAGGTGCCGTTCCCCGAGCTGCTCTGCGAGACGACCGGCCGGCCCTGCGTGTCGAACGTGACGACGATGTAGGACTCGGTCTTGTCGGCGGGCGTGGCGCGGTCGATCTTGAAGCCTGGGAGCAGCGCGAACGGGGAGCCCTGCGGAAATGGTTGATCCTGCGCGCGCTCGGGCGACGGGGGAGGGGCCTTTTGCTGCCAGGCGTGGGGCAGGCCGGTGAAGAGCGCCATCGCCAGCACGCCAATGCCGACATTTTTCAAGGGAGCCGCTGTCATCAGTCCTCCAAAACATCCGCGCCCGCCGGGGTGGGCGGCGGGCGAACGGGAATGCGCGGCGAGCCGGCCGCGCGGACACGAAACGGACCCGGAGGATCGCGTGCGGCGATCCTCCGGTCGGGAGTGCGTTAGTAGCTGAAGCGGAACGCCAGCTGCACGAACCGCGGATCGTTCGACTGGGTCTCGGTGACCGAGCCGAACAGGGGCGACGTCACGGTGGTGTTGGGATTCGGCCACATCACCTTGTTGAACGCGTTGAACATCTCGACCCGCACCTGGAAGTTCATGCGGCGCGGCAGCTGGATGGTCTTGAAGAACGACATGTCGAGATTGAAGGGCTCGCTGCGGTAGACCCCTTCGAGCCGCGATCCGGTCGTGTCGAGCGCGTTCTCCGCGCGGATGCGGAAGGCGGGATCTTCGCTGTCGCTGGCGCAGGTCTGGCGCGCGCCGGCGGCGGTGAGCGTGCAGGTGTTGAACCAGCGCGTGGTCGTCGGGCTGTCGAGTACCGGATCGCCGATCTGATCCACCGCACCGGGCATGCCGATGGTGAGACCCGAGCGGAAGAAGGTACTGGCGTTGATCTGCCAGCCGCCGAGGAGGTGGCGGGTCAGGGCGCCGCGGCCGTCGAACGTCGGCATCACCCATCCGCCGGTCAGGCGCAGCACGTGCGGACGATGCTGCGCGGTGACTTCCTCGTAGAGCGACTCACCCTGATTGAGCGGCGCCGAGCGCTCGAGGCTGCGCGAGCCGGTGTAGTTGACCTGCAGATGCACGCCGCGCGAGAGGCGCTTGTCCCAGGACACCTGCAGCGCCTGGTAGTCGAGGCTGCCGATCGGGACGAGCCGTTCCTCGATGCCCGCGAACTGCGGATACGGCCGCATCAACTCGCGGCGCTGGATGGTGGAGGAGGTGTGCCGCGCGCCGCCGTCCGGCACCAGGCCGCGGAACGGGTTGGGCACGAGCTCGTTGAGGAACGCGTCGCCGAGCGCGATCTGCTCCGGCGACAGGTCGTTGATCGGCCGGTTGACGGCGATGTTGCGGGTCGCGCTGCCGATGTAGGAGACGTCGAGCACGCTGCGCCACGGCAGCTCGTGCTGCATCCCGATCGACCAGGTGTGGAACTCCGGGATCTTGCGATCGCGGATGTGGTAGCCGATGCCGGTGCCGAGCGCCGTCGCCGGCCCGAGCGACGGGCCTGCCGCCTCCAGGATGCCGGTCGGATACGGGTTGCTGAGGCGATTGGCCGGCGTGCGGTTCGAGTCGTTCGAGGCCACGTAACTGCGTCGCCCGCGTGAAGCCGGTCTGGGTGCCGCGGTCGGTCGACGAGTCCAGATACGTCAGGCCGTAGCCGCCGCGAACCACGGCTCTCTGCGTCGGGTTGTAGGTGAAGCCGACGCGCGGGCCGAAGTTGTTGCCGTCGCGTTCGTAGAACGCGCCGTCGGCGAAGGTCAGGCCGCCGTGCAGCTCGCGGGGCAGCCCGGACGCCGGACAGGCGTCGCAGACCAGCGCGAGCGCGGTCGGATCGAAGCCGGCGTTGACCTGATTCGCGGTCTCGGTGAGCGGCGCCTCATAGTCCCAACGGATGCCGGCGTTCAGCGTCAGCCGGTTCGACAGCCGCCAGTCGTCCTGCACGAACGCCGCGACGTAGCTGCTGCGCCAGTCGAAGACCGGGCTGACGGTGGTCGAGTTCGACGCCATGTAGCCGAGCAGGAACGAGGCGAACGAGTTGCCGCCGTCGGCGACGGTGAGCGTGCCGATGTTCGGGCGCAGCGACGTGAAGTTGCGCGAGAACTGCAGGTTCGCGAGGTTGACGCCGCCGAGCGGGTTCTCGACCGAGCTGATCCCGTAGCGGTAGTCGCCGCCGAATTTCAACTGGTGGCGGCCCATCACCTTCGTCAGCACTTCCGACACGTAGAAGTCGTCGCTCGGACCGTCCTGGCCGCCGCCCTGGCCGACCGAGGCGCCGCCGTAGTCGTTGATCCGGATCGGCGGGAACCGTCCCGGGATCGCGCTGGTGTAGGTGCTCGGGAAGCCGAGCGAGGCCATGTCGAACCCGCCCATGTCCTCGGCGCCGCTGATGTCGAGGCGGCGGTGACGCGTCCATCCGGCGCGCGCGCTCGAGAGCAGCGTTGGCCGGATCGACGAGCTGAGGTCGACGCTGAACACGTTGTTCCAGCGATGGTGATAGCCGGCGGTCAGCGCCGCCTCTTCACGGCCCGCCTTGGCGCGCGTCTCGCGGCGGCCGTTGTGGCCGTAGCGCGCGAAGAAGCGGTGGTTGCTGCCGAAGTTGTGATCGACGCGGATGATCCCGGACGTGTAGGTGTCGAATCGCGAGTTGTTCCGCGCGAAGAAGTTGTTCAGCTGCGCATCCGGGTCGGTGTTCGGCGCCACCATGTACTGCAGGAGGTTGCGCGCGACCGGATCGAAGCGATCGGCCGGGATGATGTTGTTCGGAAACGGCTGCGGCACGCCGTTGACGGTGTTGAGCGGGTCGTAGATGGTCGCGCCCGACTGCGAGAAGTTGCCGGCGCGCTCCAGGTCGGTCGGCGTGCGCTCGCCCGACGAGACCGGAATGCCGGACTTCAGGCCTTCGAACGAGTAGAAGAAGAACGACTTGCTCGTGCCGTTGTAGCCGGGCAGGCGGACCGGCCCGCCGAACGTGAAGCCCGGGTTGTAGTGGAACAGGTCTTCCTTGGGGATGCCGCGGACGTCGTTCTCATACAGGTTGCTGTTCAGCGACTTGTCGCGGTGGTTGTAGTAGGCGGTGCCCCTGTAGGTGTTGGTGCCGCTCCGGATGCTGACGGCAATCACGCCGCCGCCGGTGCGCCCGAACTGGGCATCGTAGGTGTTGGTGCTGACGCGCACTTCCTGCACCGCGTCGGGGGACGGCACGAACGCCAGGCTGCCCTGCGAGGCGCCCTCGCGGCTCGCGTTCGGCGCGCCGTCGAGCAGGAACTCGTTCGAGCGGCTGACGCCGCCGTTGATCGAGATCTGGTCCATGCCGCCGTTGTCGAACGGCCGCGCGCTGATGCTCTCGCGCGTGAACTGCGTGGTGACGCCCGACACGGTGTAGGCGAGGGCGTACGGGTTGCGGCCCGACATCGGCAGGCTCTCGACCTTGGCCTGGTCGATCACCTGGCTGCGGGTGGCGGTCGTGGTCTGCAGCAGGGGTGTCTCGGCGGTGACCCGAACTTCCTCGGTCATCGCGCCCACCTGCATGGTCATGTCGACGCGGAGCCGGTCGCCGGCCCGCACCTCGAGATCGCGCGCCACCGGGCTGAAGCCCGAGAGGCTGAAGGTGACCCGATAGCGCCCGTTGACCAGCGAGTTGAGCAGATAGATGCCCTGTTCGTTGGTCACCGCGGTCGTGGTGACGTTGGTCTCGGCATTGACTGCGGTGGCGGTGACGCCCGGGAGCACTCCACCTTGCGGATCCTTCAGTGTGCCGGTGATTGTGGCGAGCTCGGCCTGAGCGAAGGCGGCGGATGCTGCCCACGTCAGAAGGACCGCCATCACGAACGTTCGCGCAATTACCTTGTGCATCGGACCTCCGATTGTCAGCACCGGAAGCGCATGCTGATGCGGGGAGGCTATGCATGTGACGCGGGCGTGTCAAAACATAGTCAGCTGTGCAGCGGGATTTCGAAATGAGAAACGCAGGCGTCAGCGGTTTCTCGGCGTTTTCGCGCGGATTCGCGTATCGCGGGCGAGGCGTGACGTCCCGGCGTATCGAGAGGCGCAACGTCGCGGCGGCTCAGCTCAAGCTCGTCCGCAACGGGCTCTTGCGTTTGCGTGACCGAGTGATAGGCTGGCGGTCCCGCCGCAAGACAGTACTTCGTGTAACGCAAGGGGTGCGAACGAATCCAGTCGAGAGGAGTGCCCGACATGCGCGCTGCCAGACTCACTCACGAACAGGTGGCTCGCCATACCGGTCCTGCCGAGCGCCGACTGCGACCGCGCGGCACGCCCGAGGGCGGCCCCGAGCGCGATCAGCTCATGAACATGATCGTGGGGACCTATCGTGAGATGCCAGGGCTGACCCTGCATCTCGGCCAGGCGGCTCGGCTGTTCGACGTCAGGCTCGCGACCTGCCAGGTGGTGTTCGAGGATCTGGTCCGAACGCGCCGCCTGCGTCGCACCGCGGATGGGCAGTTCGCGGTGCCCTGATGCGCGGGCGGGCGTGGTGATCTAGCCCAGCGGGTTACGCGCGAAGCACAGGTCGTTGACCACGCGCCCGTCGATCAGGTGTTGCTGAATGATGCGCTCGGCGTTGTCCGGCGTTACGTTCCGGTACCAGGTGCCCTCAGGGTAGACGACGGCGATGGGACCTTCCGTGCAGATGCGGAGGCACAGCGCCTTGGTGCGATAACAGGGTCCGTCGGAGCCGGCGATGTCGAGCTCCTTCATCCGCTTCTTCACATAGCTCCACGTTTTGTCCCCCTTGTCGGGGTCGACGCAGTCCGGACCTATACACACGAACAAATGGCGCGTAAGCTTTCCGACGCCAAATGACTCGGCAACGCGTTCGGGCAGCTCATCTTTCCTCTTCCCCATGCTGCGACTATAGCGCAGTCCCTCGTGGCATCCGCCTTGCTGACATGACGTCGATTTTGCCGGAGTCACATTCACGTAGAAGGAGAGTTCATGGCCAACGACCGTAATCGCACCGATGGCGTCGAGGACGCCACCGCGCCGCCCCAGCCCGACATGAACGACGAACCGATTCGTGGCGGCGCCGGCGACGACGTGCGCGGCATCGCCGACGAGGATGACGACGAGTTCGAGGACTCGGACGACCTCGAAGACGAGGACGACAGCGACGGTTCGATGTAGGAGCCCTCGGGAGGCCGGCACGCCGGCCTCCCCTCCGTTGACGGCGAACCTTCCGACGCGCCCCAGTCCATGCCGCTCGCCCACGACCGCGACCGAACCCTGCAGGCAGTGATCCTCGACGTCGACGGCACACTCGTCGACAGCAACGACGCGCACGCACGCGCGTGGGTCGAGGCGTTCGCCGAAGCCGGTGTCCCCGTCGATGCCACACGCGTCCGCCGCGCCATCGGCATGGGCGGCGACAAGCTGATGCCGCACGTGTCGGGCCTCAGCGACGAATCGCCGGAGGGCCGGCGCATCGCCGAGCGCCGGAAAGAGATCTTCACGACACGATACCTGCCGACCATTCGCCCCTTCCCGCGCGTGCGCGAGCTCGTGCAGCGGTTCGTGGACGACGGGCTGACGGTGGTCGTCGCGAGCTCCGCGACGAAGACCGAGCTCGCGGCGCTGCTCGAACGCGCCGGCGTCTCCGATCTGATCACCGACGAAACATCCGCAGACGACGCCGAGCGCTCCAAGCCGGATCCGGATATCGTCCGGGCCGCGCTGCATCGCTCCGGGGCGCCGGCCGGCGCCGCGGTCATGGTCGGCGACACCCCGTACGACGTCGAAGCCGCGCTGCGGACCGGCGTCAGGATCGTCGGCCTCGAATGCGGCGGCTGGCTGCGCAGGGATCTGGCCGGCTCCGCGCAGGTGTTCGCGAGTCCCGCCGATGTGCTCGAGCGATACGATCGGTCGCTGTTCGGCGCGACCTCTCAGGTCAGGACGACTGGTGCGGCCGGTGACGATCGCCGCCCCGCGATCGACGTGCACCTCCTCGGGTTGATTGCGGCGGGTGTCGCCAGCGTCGCGCTGCTGCTGCTCGCGATGCAGGCGTTCAGGCGGCGGCACCCTGCGCCAGACGAGAGAAGCGGCGGGACTGGCCTATCGCCCTGGCCTGAGTCCGCGCGATCGCGAGCGCCTCCGCCACATCATCGAGCGTACTTCCTGAACACCGATTCGAGGCTGGCCGGCTTCGCCGTGCGCAGCCGGGCCCAGAGATCGCCGCGCTCGGCGAAGCGGGCCGGCGCGGTGGTGATGGTGAAGTCGCGCGGATCGAGCGGCTCGTCGATCTCCTCCCACGTCAACGGCGTCGAGACTCCCGCGAACTCGCTCGCGCGCGCGCTGTAGGCGGTCGCCAGCGTCTTGCCGAGGATGTTCTGCAGGTAGTCGACGTAGACGGTGCCGCGTGGGCGTGCCCGCACCATGCGCTCGACGGTCGCCACCCTGGGATGCCGGGACGCAATCAGCGTGGCGACGACCTGGCAGAACAGCACGCCTGACTCGTAGGACGTCGCCTTCGGCATCGGGATGTAGATGTGGAGGCCGCGCGATCCTGACGTCTTCGGCACGCCCGTCACCTTGAGCGAGTGCAGCTCGTCGCGCACCCAGCGGGCGACGTCGAGCACGCGGCTGAACGGCGTGCCCTCCCCCGGATCGAGATCGAGCGCGACATAGTCGGCGTCGAGCGGCGACTGCACGCGCGAGAACCACGGGTCCTGCGAGATCGCGGCGATCTGGGTCATGTAGAGCAGCGTGATCAGATTGCCGCCGACGAAACGGCTGGCGTCCGCCTCCGAGATCGGATCGAGGTCGTCGCCAATCGTCTCGATGCGGACACCAGGCGCCGGCTGCTCCAGCCGCTTGCGCTGCTGATAGAACGCCGGCTTGTCGATGCCGTTCGGGAAGCGCTTCATCACCAGCGGCCGATCGGCGACGGCCGGGATCAGGAACGGCGAGACGGTCGCGTAGTAGCGCAGCAGGTCGCCCTTCGTCAGCTTCAGCGCCGGCCAGAACACCTTCGCGAGGTTGGTGACCGGCAGCCGCCCGCCGCCGGGCAGGTCGATGGTGCCGTCCTTCTTCGAGGCCTCGAGCGCGCGCAGCTGCTCGACGACGCCGTCGATCGCCTGCGTCTGCAGGCCCGCGGTGCGGCTGCCGCTCTTCCGGGTGCGTGCGGCCGGCGTCTTCGCCGCCGCCCGCGATCGCACGGCCACGGCTGGGGATACGCGCCGGTCTCGTCGCGCCGCTCGGCGCCGCTGGCGCTCGCCTGTTCAGGGCTTTGGTGATCTCTTTCGGGTTCTTGTCGTCCCGCAGCCCGAGATACACCGGGTGCCGGAGCTTGTTGTCAGCGGTCCATTCGGTGAAGCGAACCTGCGCGACGAGATCGGGCCGCACCCAGTGCGCCGGCTCGTTGGTCTTGACCGGTTCGTCGAACGGGGAGTCGGCGAGCTCGCGCCCGCGCAGCAGCTTCCACACCCGCTCCAGCTCCTTCTGATCGAACCCGGTGCCGGTGTGGCCGATATACACCAGCGGCCGCGCCGGCCGGCTCGTGTCGTAGACCCCGAGCAGCAGCGCGCCGAAGCACGATCGCAGGTGGCGCGGCTCGGTCCAGCCGGCGACGACGAACTCCTCTTCGTTGACGAGCTTGAGCTTGCGCCACGCCGGACTGCGGCGGCCCGACTGATACGGCGACGCGGCCTCCTTCACGATCAGGCCTTCCCAGCCCTCCGCCTGCGCCCGCGCGTGAAGGTCGCGGCCGTCGCCGGCCACCTGCTCGCTCAGTCGCAGCGTGTCCGAGAGCCGGCGTCGAAGGCGCCGCTCGAGCGCGTGGCGCCGCGCCGTGAGCGGCAGGCCGCGAATGTCCTCGCCGCCGTCGCGCAGCAGATCGAACGCGATGAGCGCGGTCGGCTGGGTCCGGTCGAGCCGTTCGACGTCGCTGGCGCCGGTGAGATGGATGCGCCCCTGCAGCTTCTGGAATCCGGCCGGCCGGCCGTCTCCGTCGAGCGCGACGATCTCGCCGTCGATCAGCAGCGGCGCGTCGAGCGACTTCGCCAGCGGCTCGAGCGCGCGAACCACGGCGGGGAACTGCGCCGTCTTCTCGTTGCCGAGCCGCGACCACATCCGGATCTCCGGCCGGGGCTTGCCGGGCGCGACGTGCACCAGGGCGCGGATGCCGTCGTACTTCGGTTCGTAGATCAGGCTCTTGCCGGTGAGCGGCGGCTCGGCCAGCGTGGCCAGCATCGGGCGGACCCTGGCCGGGTCCTCGCGCCAAACGGGCATCTCAGGACAATCTTAGTCAACTCCCAACTTCCAACTCCCAACTCCCAATCACCGCTCGGAGACATAGTAACAAATCATCCGGAGACATGGTAACACTTTATTGAGGTTTCCGCGCCTTCATTTCGCGCGGCAGGCGCGCGCCCACGTGTCGCGCGCGCCCCCACCTTGAACCTGGCAATGGGATGGAAGCATTGCTCACGTTCATCGAATCGGGCCAAGGCGACGCTCCACTCCAGCGTCCAGTCCCATCGGCCACTTCCTCGAGCGCGATCCATTCACCCGACAGCGTTTCACTCACGAACGGCTGGGCGTTGCACCAGCCGATGCATCCGGAACTCGACACGCGCCGGACTTCCATGTGTCCGGGATACTCCACGCGCGGTAGCTTGGCAGGGAATGCCCGCCGCGACGGGACATACCGCGAGGCCGGGGTTTCCTGATTCAACGCTTCGTGCGGTCGCGCGTCGTTGTAGTCCCGCCGAAACTGATCGAAGCGTCGCTGTTGCGCCCGCAGATTCGCGGCCGGCGGCCGGGTGGTCTCGGCTTTGAGCACGGCATGGAATTGCTCGTGCGACCCGTTCTGATCCGGACGCCCCGGGGCGATGCGTTCGGGGACGATGCCCAGCCGAATCCACCACACTGCCAAGCGCGACAGCCCCGCCAAGCCCGTCGAGACAAACGGCACGCCGTTGTCGCTGCGCATCCGGTCCGGCAAGCCGTACTCGACAAAGGCCCGCGCAAAGTGCCGCTGCGTGTCGGCCACCGTCATCGCCAGCAATCCCTCGCAGCGCAGCACGAACCGACTCCACCCGTCGCGCACCGTGAGCGGATAGCAGTAGCGGCCATCGCCGGTCCGAAACTGGCCTTTAAAATCCGTGGTCCACGTCGTATTCGGCCCGGTGATGGGGGCCAGCAGCGAGGCCGCCCGCCGCGCCCGGGCAGGCGGTGGCGGGCCCGATCAGGCCGGCCGCTTTCAGATGTCCGACACCGTCGTGCGGCTCCGGAGCACCCAGGTCGGCTGCTGCGTCGCGAGCATCTTCAACAGCTTCTTCGGGCCACGCCGGGGATAGCGGCGGCGCAGCGTCAACAACGCTTCCATAATCGCCGCGTCCGTCGCCGTCGGACTCTTGTGGGCCGCCGCGAGCCATCGGCCAACGCGGCGACAGCATTCCCACGCGACACATACAGCTCCGTCCACTTGTAGCCCGTTTTCCGACTGACCCCACGGGCGCAGCTCCGTCATCGAGTAGAGCCCGCTGAGATACTCGCGGACGAGTTGCAGACGTCGCTCCATGGCGACCACTCCTGCCATGGCATCGAGGCACCTCCGCAAAGGCAGCTGCCCCGGTCTGCGATGGCGAATAGTGTCACCCATATCTCCGGACCAATGTGTTACCTATGTCCCCGTACCTACCCTCCCAACTCCCAACTCCCAACTCCCAAGGCGGAGCCGCTCGAACAACGGGGCGACGTCGTGACCCAGCCAATCCGCAGGATTTTCAGCCAGTTGCCTCGAACGCCTCCCGTTTGGGAGTTGGGAGTTGGAGGTTGGGAGTTGAGAGTTCTTGGAGGGCCATTTCGCGCACTTTTGCGCAAACGTGCGGAACAGCCCCGTTCGACCGATAATTCCTCCTGCGGAGGACATCGAATGGCAGCCCGGCCGACCTGGAAGGGATTCCTGAAAATCAGCCTCGTCAACATCCCGGTACGCGTGTTTCCGGCGACTGACGCGGCGGCAACCATCAGCTTCAATCAGCTCCATGCCGAATGCCAGACCCGCATTCAGCAGAAGCGCTGGTGCCCGTCGTGCGAGCGGGAAGTGCCGATGTCGGAGATCGCCAAGGGCTACGAGTTCGAGAAGGGCCGCTACGTGGTCATGGACGAGGAGGACGTGTCCAAGGTCCGGCCCGAGTCCACCCGCGTCATCGACCTGGTGCAGTTCACCGACGCGTCGGCGATCGATCCGATCTACGTCGAGCGTCCCTACTACCTGGCGCCGGACGGCAAGATGGGCACCGATGCCTTCGCGGTGATGCGCGAGGGCATGAAGGGCAAGGCGGGAATCGGCAAGCTCGCGCTCTACGGCCGCGAGTATCTGGTCGCCGTGCTGCCCAGGGACAAGGGGCTCGTGATGTACACGCTGCGCCATGCCAAGGAAGTGCGCAGCATGGACGCGATCGACGAGCTGCAGACCGTCACCACCAAGGTCAAGCCGGAAGAGATCAAGCTCGCGAAGCAGGTGATCGAGAACTTCGAAGGGCAGCTGAACTGGGAAGACTACCGCGACGAGTACCAGGAAGAGCTGCAGCGGATCATCGACGCCAAGATCGCCGGCGAGGAGGTCGTGGCGACGACCGAGGAAGCGCCGCCGAAGGTGGTCAACCTGATGGACGCGCTGCGGCAGAGTCTCGATCGCGTCAGCACCGGCAAGAAGAAATCGGCGAAGGTGGAGCTGACCGAAGCCGTCGCCAAGCCCGAGAAGGCCGCGCCGAAGAAACGGGCGGCCCGCTAGCGCCGTCCCAGGTGAATGAGATTCCCGATCGACTGACCGGCCGCTCGCTCGGCCTGCTCGTCATCTTCGGCATCGCCGCGTGGCTCTGCTGGCTGATGCTGCGCCCCTTCGTCGGCGTCCTCCTCTGGGCCATCGTCCTCGTCGTCGTCTTCTATCCCGCCCACCGGCGCCTGAAAGACTGGATCGGCAACTCCGGCACCGCCGCGGCGTGCTCGACGCTGCTGGTGATCGTCACCATCCTGCTGCCGGTCGTGCTGATCACCTACGCGGTCGGGCGCGAGCTGCGCGGCGCGGTCGAGAACTTCCAGGGCGGCCTCGGCCGTGTCCTCGACATGCCCGCCATCCAGCCGGTCGTCCGCTGGCTGAGCCAGTACGTGGACGTCAACGCGTGGCGCTCGGGCGACTACGTCGCCACGCACCTCCAGGCCTGGAGCGCGGCGATCGCCGGCCCGACGCTGATGTTCGTCGGCGGCATCGTCAGTGCGCTGGTGCAGACGCTGCTCGTGGTCTTCACGATGTTCTACTTCTTCCGCGACGCCGACTCGATGCGGCATGCGATCTACGACGTCGTGCCGCTGGAGTACGAACAGTCGCACGACATCGTGATGCGCACGCGCGAGGTGATCGGGGCGACGATCTACGGCGTGCTGGCGATCTCGGTGATCCAGGGGACGCTCGGCTTCCTGATCTTCCTCGTGCTCGGCCTGCCGTCGCCGCTCCTGTGGGGCGTCGTCATGCTCCTGATGTCGATGATCCCGATGGCCGGGGCGTTCGTCGTCTGGGTGCCGGCGTCGCTGTACCTGCTGCTGACCGGCAGCTACATCAAGGCGCTGCTGCTGGCCGGCTGGGGCGTGCTGGTGATCGGATCGATCGACAACTTCCTGTCGCCCCGCCTGGTCGGCCGCCGCGCCCGGCTGCACGAGCTGCTGATCTTCTTCTCGGTGCTGGGCGGCCTGCAGGTATTCGGCGTCCTCGGCCTCGTCCTCGGCCCGGTGCTGGCGGCGGTCACCCTCGCCCTGATCGAAGTCGTCCGCCAGGCCAACCGCCCGCCGTCGCAGACGCGCAAGGAAACGACGGTGATCGAGGCGCAGGCGGAGGTGCGGGAAACGGACTGAACTCGGGACTCGGGACTCGGGACTCGGGATTCGGGATTCGGGATTCGGGATTCGGGGTCCCTGGGATTAGGGGTGAGGGATTTTGTTGGGGTGGATGACGGGGTTAGGCCAGCACAGTCCCGAAAAGTACGGGCAAGTGACGGACCCGCCTGTCCTGGTTGGGTATTCCGGGGCCTGCCGCGCCCCGCATTCCCGGTCGTGACAAGCTGTGCCCTATGGTCCGTTAGCTATTTGTTAGCTGGCCTCCTCGGCTGAACGAAGGCCGGGACGCCTAGCTGACCGGACGGCGATACACGCTTGGGATTTTGATTAGGCCACGCCTGACCGCGCTAAGGGTGGCCTCGAATGCTCTCACGCGCGCTGCTGCCTTCGCGCGGAGCGGGAGCGAGGGATCGAAGTGCCGCTCGAGCAACCAAATCAGCCCGCGGACCACAATCGCCCCGACAGCCATCACGGAGACTGCCAGGAGCACGATCGCAAGAAAGCGCGTATCCATGTGCCTCCAGAGGCTAGTCCGGCTCGAGTCGGAAATTCCGCGCGCTGCTCGAGAACCGAAACGACGTTGACTTCCGTCGATGGCATGATGACGTGACGCTTAACGAAGGCGCGACCACACGCTGATCAATCGAAGCGAACCGTTTTCATCAACTCATCGAAGATCGCGGCGCAGTCCTCTCCAGATCCGTCGGTCAGCGTGAACTGAAAGAAGGTGTCGTCATTGTGTATCGCGTACGTGCGCGCGCGTACTTGCAACTTTCCCACGGGGTTCGTATCCACCGAATAGGTTGCCGTGAAACTCACCCCCCGCCGACCCCCGACGGACAATTCGTGAATTGGCTGGATCAATGTCGCGTCCGGGAAGAATTCTCTGAGTTGGTCGGCACCTTTCGCGATCGCCGCCCGAAAGCCATCGAACGTCTTCGCAGGATTTCGGCGAAGGACCACGTGGACTCTTGGAATGAGGCCGCGATGCTCAGCAGGCAGGTACTTCTGGTAGTTGGCCACGTCGGTGCTCGTAGACATGGTACTGAGAATCTTCCGCAACTGAGCGGGATCGATCTGCACCTGCTGACGAATGTTCGCGACCATCCCTTCGGTAGTGGCTGGATGCCAGCCTTGCGGTGCCTCCATGTAGAAGCCGCCGGCCCGGCTTGCGCTCTGCGCGGCCAGAACCACCACGACGAACGCCCGCGCATACCGGATTCCATCGATCAGGCTATGCCGCATCAGCCGGACACCTCCCACGGCTGCGGAGCTTAATGGATGAGCCGGCCTGCGTCAATGTGGGGTTCGTAGTTCGTCGCCAAGACTGGCCGAGCGGCGATGGTCATGCTCAGAGCGCGAATTCTCCCGAGTCTGACGGTGCTGCGGTTCTAACAAACGATGAAGTATTCGTCGCAACCACCTGCGACCGCAACAGATCGGTCGTGAACAGCCGGAGTTCCCACCCGAGCGGGTGCGACCACAGCGAGCAGCGCGCTTCTTTCTCGCCCTTGCGGAGCGTCCAGGCGGCGCCGAGTTCGACGGGGTGGAGATCACGCTCAACACTTACGCGCATGTCCTGCCGGACATGCAGAAGCAGGCGGCCGCGACGATCGGGGGCGTTATTGCACGGCTAGAGACTCCGGTTTGACACCTGCTGAATCAACCTACGGGCCCGCCCTAAACCGGCCGATAAGCCTTGGCAACAGGGAGAGGTGGGTCGGCCATGATGCAAACGTATCTGAATCGGGGGGCGGGTCTGTTGAACCCCGCACTGCTCGTCTTCGCCGTCGTGATGCTTCAGGACGTGAGGTTCGATGAACTGAAGTTCATCCTGTTCATCGTCCTGTTCATCATCTTGCTAATCGTTACCCCTGCCTTCACCCTGTTCGCCCTTTTTGCTCCACGTGGTCAGTAGCGGCGAGCAGAAATCTAGGCCCCGAGCAAGCGTTAGCAAGCCGCTAGCAAAATTGCTCGAATCCGACGATTTGCTTGGGATTTGTGGGTATGGGGTGGATGACGGGGTTCGAACCCGCGACTTCCGGAGCCACAGTCCGGCGCTCTACCGCTGAGCTACACCCACCGTAAGCCGCAGAACTGACGGCGGAAACATCGATTGTAGCACGCAGGTTGGGCCGGACTGGCCCGCTACAGGTCGTCGCGGGCGTCGAGCCGCTTGTCGAGCGCCCCTTCCAGCTCGACGAGCTGACCGTTCTGAATCTGTACAGCGGTGGCGTAAACATGCTCGGCGCGCTTGCCCTTCGCGCCGTACATCAGCGTGTCCGCCTGATGGATGAGCTCGGCGGCGAGCTTGCGGGCGACGCCGCGCCGCTCGGCGATCGGGCCGAGGTGCAGGCAGACGACGCCGACGTCGACGCGGACCGGGCGGGCGATCAGCCGGCGTTCGTCGCGCGACCAGTCGTGCGCCTCGACCGCCTTCTTGAACCGATCGGCGATCTCGAACGCTTCGTCGCAGCCGGGCAGGTCGGGGATCAGGAAACAGAATTCGTCGCCGCCGAAGCGCGCGTGCAGGTCGCGTCCTTCGCCGGCGCGCTCGAGCGCGAGGAAGTCCTCCGAGCGGATCTGGTCCGACAGAATTCGCGCCACCCGCTCGATAATGCGATCCCCGATCGCGTGACCGAGCGTGTCGTTGTACCACTTGAAACTGTTGATATCCACAACGCCGACGCCGCACCAGCGCACGCGCTGCTCGACGGCGAGGAACGACTCGAGCCGCTCCATGAACCAGTCGAAGTTGAGCAGCTTGGTCTTGGGATCGCGGTGCGACTTCTCCGTGAGGTCGGCCACGACCTCCTCGAAGTAGCGCGCGATGTTGCTGACGGTGACGTCCTTCTCGGTCAGCTGGTGCTGCAGCCGCTCCATTTTCGCGGCGAAGCCTTCGGAGAGCGCGCGGATGGCTTCGTGCTTGGACTCTTCGATCAACTGGCGCTGACGCGCGATGACGTGCTCCACCATCGTGAAGAGCGCGCTGATGCGATCTTCATCGAGGCCGATGTGGTCGCGCACCCATTGCCGGAGTTCGGCGGTGGTTCGAGGGGCTTCGACGGTCTCGGCGTCACGGTCGGGAAGGGGCTGGGCCATGGCCATGGCGCTATCTGCATATCAAGCTCTGTGCCGTCGTGTTGCCGACATTCTACCGGGTATTGCCCGGCGGTTGTGCGGTTGAGCTTCGCACCGCAGCTCAACTTTACGGAACTACGCTTACAGCTTTTCGGTAAAGGCTGGACGTTCCTTCACTACCACCACTGTCGCATCGTCGCGCCGCCGGCTGTAATCGCGATAGAGCGCCGCGGCGATGATGCTGGCCGAGCGTGTCCGAATCCCGGGGTAGGCCGTCAGATCCCACTGAGACAGCAGACCGTCCGAGCACATGACCAGGATCGCTCCCGAGGGCATCGGGTAGTTGAACTCCTGGATGCGTCCCGCCGCGTGACCCGCTGTGCCGTTGTGGGACACCATGCTGTGACGGCCACCCGCCGCGAGCAGGATCGCGCCGGCGATGTTCCCGAGACCGGCATACGCCACGGTGCCTCGTTCGAGGTCGATCGCCGCGCTGGCGACGGCGGCGCCGCGGGTCGGACGCAGTGCGCCATGCACGTCCTCGATCAGGCGCGACGGATTCGATTCGTGCGACGTGCCGAAGACGGCCAGTCCGGCGGAGGCGGCCTCGAACGCGGGAACGCCGTGGCCGAGTCCGTCGGCGACGAAGATCGCGAGCCGTCCGGGACGCATCCGCCAGCCGCAGATGTCGCCGCACACGGACTCGCCGGTCTTCGAGACCCGCACGGCGCCGACCTCGAGCCGCGTGCCGCCGGCTTCGTCGGCCAGCGCCCGTTCGCGCCAGATGCGCGCAGCGATGATGGTCCCGGTCGGCTGGCTGTAGATGTCGATGCTGTCCGCCTGCCGCTCGATCGCGCCGAGCCCGTGGCCGAGCGTCCCGGAGGTCGAGAACCCGTCGCGGCGCGAGCGCGCCTCGTCCGGAATACCCGGCCCCTTGTCGAGGGCGACGACTTCGATGCCCTGGAGCTGTCCGTGCGGCGACTGCAGCGGCCGCAGGAGGACTTCCCCCTGCTTCGCATGCTTGGCGAGATTGGTGGCAAGCTCGCTGACGATCAGCGCGGCGCGCCCGGTCCGCTCGTCGGAGAACGCGAGCTGGGAGGCGAGCGTCTGAATCGCGCGCCGGGGCTCGGCGACCTGTGTGCCCTCGGTGACCGGGAACGACGCAGTCGTGTTCAGCGCCACCGGGTGATGACGACGCGAGTGCCCTGACCGGGCTGCGAATCGATCTGGAATTCGTTAGAGAGCCGGCGCGCGCCGCTGAGGCCGAGGCCGAGGCCGGAGCCGGTCGTGAAGCCGTCGCGCATGGCCATCTCGATGTCGGCGATTCCCGGGCCCTTGTCCTCGAACGTGAGGCGCAGCCCGCGACGTCCGAGGCGCTCGATGCCCTCGATGGTGACGTGGCCGCCGCCGCCGTACTGCACGGTGTTCCGTGCGAGCTCGCTCGCGGCCGTGACGATCTTCGTCTGATCGACGAGGTTGAAGCCGAGCTCGACAGCGCGCTGGCGCACCGCCTGCCTGATCGCGACGACGTCTTCGGATGTTTGTACTACCCGCTGGTCGCTAAGCAGTACCGTCATCCAGGAGCCGTTCCTTGATCCGGGCCTTGAGCAGGTCCATGCCCCGCTCGACGTTGAGCGCGGTGCGCACGCCGGGGAGCGAGAGGCCAAGCTCGACGAGGGTGATCGCGACCGCCGGCCGCATCCCGACGACCACGGTTTCGGCGTCCAGAATCCGCGACATCGCGGCGATGTCGGCCAGCATCCGGCCGATGAAGGAGTCCACGATTTCGAGCGCGGAGATGTCGATGAGCACGCCCCTCGCGTGCGTCGCGACGATCTTCGAGGTCAGATCTTCCTGCAGCGTCATCGCCAGCCGGTCGTGCATGTCCACCTGCACCGTGACCAGCAGGAAGTTGCCCATCTTGAGGATCGGGATGCGCTCCACGATCAGTTCTCGTTCCGATCGTCACCAGATTCGGCGTGGTCGTCCTTGCCGTCCCGTCGTCGCTCGCGCGTGCCGGTCTTGGCGACCCCGAGGCCGAGGCGGCGCAGCGCGACGGCGAACGCGTCGGCCAGCGTCGCCTTCGTGACGACTGTGTTGAGCTCGACGCCGAGGTGGACGATCGTCTGCGCGATCTGCGGGCGGATGCCGCTGATGATGCAGTCGGCCCCCATCAGCCGCGCCGCCGCCACGGTCTTCAGCAGGTGCTGGGCGGTCAGCGTGTCGACGGTCGGCACGCCGGTGATGTCGATGATCGCGATCGACGCGCCGGTCTCGACGATGCGCTGCAGCAGGCTCTCCATCACGATCTGGGTACGCGCGCTGTCGAGCGTGCCGATGACCGGCAGCGCCAGGACGCCCTCCCACAGGGTGACGACCGGCGTTGACAGCTCCATCAGTTCCTGCTGCTGCCGGATGATCAGCTGCTCGCGGCCGCGCTGATAGACCTCGGTCGTGTACAGGCCGAGCTTGTCGAGCAGCTGGCTGACGTCCGACAGGGCCGCCGCCGTGACCAGCGGACTGCTCGCCGTGAGGGCGCGCACCGCCTCGAATATGGGGTCCTTGAGCGAGAAGACGAAGGTCGCGGTCTCGCGAGGGGAGAAGCCCTGCTGCGCGCGGCTCACCGACAGATCCTCGAGCAGCTGCCGGGCGTTGGCCCACGCCGGCGACTCGATATCAGTACTGCCGGACGCCGCCGCCTGACGGACCAGCGCCAGGAACCGGCGCGAGTGCTCGGTCAGTTCGGTGCGCGAGATCCGGTCGGAGCGGAAGGAGGGCGACTCGACCTGGGTGGCGATCCACTTTTGCAGGATGCCGTCCTCGTCGGTTGCGAGCACTTCGTTCAGGATGTTGCGTCGTTCGGTCATCGGCTCCTCAGTCCGTTCGAGCAGATCATTATAGCGGCGGGGGCGGGCTGGCCGGTTCGCCGAAGCCGCGCGCGTGGTTCTCGGCCACGCGGCGCACCTCTCCTGACAGGCTTTCCCTGGAGAGGTCCGCTTTCGAGATGAGGCCCTGTGCGTCGCGGTGCAACTGCGCCCGCTCGCGCTCCTCCAGCGCCTGCGAGGTCACGATCACCACGGGGATGTCGCGGGTCAGTGAGTCCTCGCGGAGGCGCTGCAGCACCTCGAACCCGCCGACTCCGGGCATCACCAGATCGAGCAGGATGACGTCGGGCTGGTCGGTCCGCGCCCGCGCCAGGCCGGCCTCGCCGCCGGCGGCCTCGATGACGTCGAAGGCCGGCCGCGGCAGGCACTGACGCACCACGAATCTCGCCACCTCTTCGTCGTCCACGACGAGCACGCGGATCATGGGCGCCAGGCCGGCCCGCAGATCGTTGAGCGTGTTCATCAGCAGGCGGCGATCCAGCGGTTTCGGCAGGAACGCCTGCGCGCCGAGCGACAGCGCCTTCTCGCGCTCGGGGACCGAGCTCACCACGACCACGGGCGTCTGACGCGTCTTGTCGTTGGCGCGCAGCGCGGTCAGGAAGTCCCAGGTCTCGGTCGCGGTCGACGACCACGTCCAGGACGATCATGGCCGGCGTGATGCGCGCGAGCGCGGCTTCCGCCTCGGTGACGGTTCGCGCCGGGTAGATCTGAAAGTCGGTCGGCTGCAGCACCTTGTCGTAGAAGTACTGTGCGTCCGCGGCGTCCTCGACGACGAGGAGCGGCAGCTTGCCGCGCTGCGGCGTCCAGTCGATGGCCGCGGCGCTCGGCCCCGGCAGGAAGGTTGGAATGGTGAGGAAGAAGGTCGAGCCCACACCGATCTCGCTCTGCACCGTGAGCGTGCCACGCAGCAGCTCCGCCAGCCGCCGCGACAGCGGCAGCCCCAGGCCGGTGCCGCGCACGTGCCGCTGCAGCCGATGTTCGAGCTGGGTGAACTCCTCGAAGATCCGCGGCTGATCCTCTGGACCGATACCAATCCCCGTGTCCGCGACCGTGAACGTGATGAGGTCGCCGCCGTCGGACACCGCGGCCGACACGCGAACCTCTCCGCGCTCGGTGAACTTCAGCGCATTCGAAATCAGGTTGCGCAGGATCTGCGAGACCTTGGCCTCGTCGGTGATGAGCGCCGGGATGGCGACGGCATCGTCGAATACCAGCGTGACGGACTGGTTGAGCAGCAGCGGCCGGAGCATGCCGCGGAGCGCGCCGAACAGGTTCTCGACCTCGAACGGCGCCGACCGGACAACCGTCTTGCCGGCTTCGACCTTGGCGAGGTCCAGCAGATCGTTGACGAGCTCGGACAGCTGCTCGGCCGCCTGCCGGATGTAAGTCACTTCCGGGTGCGGCTCGCGTCCATCCTCCTCCGCGTCGTCGATCATCAGATTGGCGAGCCCGATGATCGAGTTGACCGGCGTCCGGAACTCGTGGGTCATGTTCGAGAGGAACCGCGACTTCAGTTCGTCGGCCCTGCGGAGATGGTCCGCCTTCTCGTCGAGCTCCGCATACAGCGCCACGACGCCGCGGTTCGTGTCCTCGAGCTCGCGATTGAGGTGCACCAGCTCCTGCTGCTTGGTCTGCAGCTCGTCGAGCGCGCGCAGGAGCTCGCGGTTCTGATGCTGCAGCTCCTCGAAGACGCCGGCGGGCCGCTTCTGCGCGAGCGCGTCGACAATCTGCCTGGCCCGATCGGCGGTGGTCCGCGGCAGGTGGTGCGGCAGGAGCTTGTGAAGAAGGACCGTGGTACCCGAGGTCGTGGACTCGATGGAGAAGTCGTCCATCAGGCGGCGCGCGCCGACGATGCCAAGGCCCATCCCGGTCGATGACCGGTAGCGACCCGACAGGACCTCGTCAAGGCGCTGCACGCCCGGTCCGTCGTCGGCGACGCGCACGACAAAGCGCTGCGGTTCGGCGTCCTCGGCAAGCTCGAAGGTGACGACGCCGCCTCTGGCGTAGCGGAAGGCATTGCGGACGATCTCGGAGACGGCAGTCGCGATGCGCGTCTGCTCCGAGATGTCGAAGCCCAGCAGCTGACCGATGTGCGCCGCCCGCTGCCTGGCAGTTACCACGTCCTGGTCCTGCCGAATGGGCAGACTAAGCAAGTGTCGCATTCGATGGGTATTCGAGGTGGTACTGTACCTGGGGGGCTGCGGAAACGTCCAGCTCGTCGGCTGCGTGTCGGACCGCGAAACGCCCAATAAATCAGCCATTTCCTCGAGGGTTCCGCGCTCGAACCCCTCGCCCTGACGCGACCCGCCCGCGGGTGTAGAGATTGCAACTGCCCAAGGCTGGATGCCCGTGTGCCTTGCGGACGCTGCCGCCAGTGACCGCTAAATCTTCATCGTCGGCTGGATTCAGCCTCGCCCGCATCGAGCTCCGGGCCGACCAGGATCTGGTGTCGCTGACACGCCGGACCCGCACCGCCGGCGAGGAGTTCGGGCTGTCCGCGCGTGCCATCCGCAGCCTGTCGGCTGCAACCTACGATGCCGGTCGCCACCTGGTGGCGCATGGCGGCGTGCACGCCGAAGTGCGGCTCTCCGACGGCCCCTCCCTGCAGGTCGTGTTCCGGGTTCCACTGGGTTCCCCAAAAGACGCCGCGCTGATTCGCTCGCGTGTGGCCGAGTTCATCGAGCCCCTGCGCGCCATGGTCGACGATATCGAGGTCGTCGAGAAGAAGCAGACGCTGTCGATCTGCCTGCGGACGCTGTTCGTCGGGACCGCCGGGCCGAAGACGGTGCCGGTGCCCCATAGCGTCGAGCCCGGGCAGCGGCTGTCGCTCGACGCCCTGACGATGGAGGAGCTGCGGGCGCAGCACCACGAGCTGTCCGGGGCATTTCACGAGCTGCAATCCGAGCTCGAGGAAACCAACCGCGGCGTCGTCGCGCTGCACGCCGAGCTCGAGGCCAATGCCGACGAGCTCCGGCAGGCCGAGGATCGGCTGCGGCTGCTGCTCGACAGCGTCCAGGACTACGCGATCTGCATGCTGACGCCGGAGGGAGAAGTCGCCAGCTGGAATGCGGGCGCGGAGCGGCTGTTCGGCTACGGCGCCGACGAGATCATCGGCCGCGACTACGCGGTCTTTTTCCAGCCGTTCGAGCGCGATCTCGGCATCCCCGCCGAGCACCTCCGCGAGGCCGACGATCGCGGCCGATTCGCGGCTGAAACGCTGCGGGTGCGGCACGGGGGCGCGCTGTTCGACGCGCACGTCATCGTCACGGCGGTGCGCCGCGGCCGCGAGCGCGACCTGCGTGGCTTCTCTCTGGTCGTCCGGGACATCACGGAACGCAAGCAGCTCGAAGCGGATCTGCGCCGCCGCGCCGAAGAGCTCGCCGCGGCCAACCGCGCCAAGGAAGATTTCCTCGCGACGCTGTCGCACGAGCTCCGCACGCCGCTCAACGCGATGCTCGGCTGGACGCGGCTGCTCCGGATGGGCAAGCTCGACGCGTCCGCGAACGAGCGCGCGCTCGAGACGATCGAGCGCAACGCGCACATCCAGGAACAGCTGATCGCCGACATCCTCGACGTCTCCCGCATCGTCACCGGCAGGCTGCGCCTCGAGTTGCGGCCGATTGAGCTGACCCCGGTCGTGGACGCCGCGCTCGACGCGGTCAGGCCGGCTGCCGCGGCCAAGGCCATTCATCTGGCCGAGCACACCGAGTTCGAGGGCGCCGTGCTCGGCGATCCCGATCGCCTGCAGCAGGTCGTGTGGAACCTGCTGGTGAACGCGATCAAGTTCACGCCGGCGGGCGGCCGCGTCGAGATTCGGATCGCCCGTTCGGGACCGAGCGCCGTCCTCACGGTGAGCGACAGCGGCGAAGGGATTCGCCCTGAGCTGCTGCCGTTCGTGTTCGATCGGTTCACCCAGGGCGATTCAACCGTGACCCGCCCGCACGGGGGGCTCGGCCTCGGCCTCTCCATCGTGCGTCACATCGTCGAACTGCACGGCGGGAAGGTGCAGGCGCTCAGTGAGGGCCAGGGCTCCGGCGCGACCTTCACCGTCCAGCTCCCGGTGCGTGCCATCAAGCAGGCGGTCGTGGTGTCGGGCGACGAGCCGCACGATCAGTCCCTCAACGGCGTAAGGGTGCTGGTCGTGGACGACGATGCGGATGCGCGGGACGTGGTGTCGCTGGCACTGGCGCAGTGCGGCGCCAAGACCGCGGCGGTGGGATCGGCGCGCGAGGCGATGCGGATCCTGCCCGAGTTCAAGCCCGACGTGCTCGTCAGCGACATCGGCATGCCCGGCGAAGACGGCAACGACTTCATCCGCCGGCTGCGTTCACTGGGCGCCACGACCATTGCCGATATCCCGGCGGTGGCGCTGACCGGCTATGCGGATCCGGAGGATCAGGACCGCGCGCTGACAGCGGGATTCCAGAAGTTCGTTCCGAAGCCGGTCGAAGTGGACGAGCTCGCGGCGGTGGTCCGGCTGCTCGCCGAGCGCCGTCCGGTCTGACGCGGCCCTACGATTCCTCGGCGCGCGAGTCGAGCGCCGCCTGCGCGCGCTGTTCCTTGTCCTGCGCGGCTTCCAGCTGCGTCGTGGCCTTCGCGGCCTTCGCCTGCGAGGCGTCGCGGGCCTTGCTCGCGGTGGCGGCCGCGCGCTTCGCGTCCGCGAGCGCCTGCTCCGCCTGCTGAAACGTCTCCTCCGCCTCGGTCACCGCCTTCTCCGCCTTCTCCGCGTCGCGTGCCGCGCGCGCGGCCTCGAACTCTTCCCGCCGGACAACGTGCTCGGCGTCGCGTACGGCGCGGGCGGCTGCGGCGAGCGCCTCGCGGGCGGCGGCGATCTGCGCGGCCGCGGCGCGGGCGGCCTTGTCGTTCGTGCCGTCCTTCTTCCCGTCCTTGTTCCCGTCCGCGGGACGCGAGGATTTCGGCGCCGGCGCGGCGGGACGCACGCGTCCCTGCGAGGCCGCCGCGGTCAGCATCTCGAAGCCGCGCGGCTCGAGCTGCCGCGACAACCGGCCGGGCGGCTCGTCGCCGGGCAGGCTGCGCAGCGTCGTGGCGATCGCCTGCCGTGTGGCATCCGTCACCGGCTGGCCGCTCGCCTTCATCAGCGCCAGCACCGTCTTGAGTGCGTCTTCGATCGACTCCTCGTGCGCACGACCGGCGCCTCGCAGGTCGGTCCGCTGTCCTCGCAGCGCGGCGGTGTGGGTGGCGCGAAGATCCTCGGCGCGTTCGATCAGACGGTCGTAGACCGGCCTTGTTCTGCCAGTAGAGCTGGTTGACGGCCCAGGCGGGGACAGTGGGCTTGGTCAGGCCGCGGATCTCGGCGGCCTGGGCACCGGCGCGCTTGGCCAGCGCGTTACGTTCGGCGGTGAAGTCGGCGAGCGAGCCCTGATAGAGGCGATCGATGTCGGCGTCGAGGCGGGACATCGGCAGCCGCCGTATCAGTTCAGCTTGGTGGTCGGTTCGAGCACCCAGCGGAGCCGAGGCACGCTGCTGGCCGGGGCCGACTCGCGGGAAATCTCGAAACGGACCGAGAACGGCCGGCGGTCGCGCGGACGCAGCACCGCATCGCGGCGCGTGATTTGTCCGTCGAGCGCGTGGCTCATGTCGATGAAGACCTGATGACGCTCCCCGTCGAAGAACGGCGGCAGGGCTCGCCCGAGGGCGCCCCGCGCCGACAGGTTCAGCAACCGGTGGCCCGGTCCGCTGATCTCGAGCATCAGCCCGCGATCGTCGGTGACGATCCACGCCTCCGCGTCGGTGGTCTCGCCCGGGCCCGGGTCGAGAAACCGGCGCACCACCTGCACCAGCCGCTCCGCCGGCACTGGTTCGATCAGGTACGCGTCGGCGCCTGAGGCCAGGCCGTCCTGCCGTCCCTGGGACGTGGCATACGTGGACGTGATCATGACGACCGGGAGCTTCGGGCGGCTCGCCTTGATCTGCTCGCAGACCATGAAGCCGTCGCCATCGGGCAGCCTGAGGTCGAGGAGCACGAGGTGGAGGCTGTCATCCGCCGCGGACCGCACAGCATCCGCCGCGGTGACCGCTTCTATGACTTGGAATCCGGCCCGCTCCAGAATGCGGCTCTTCAGGAAGCGCGCCGGTGTGTCGTCTTCGACGTTGAGGATGCGTCCGGAACCCGTGGACATGGTCATGGGGAAGACCTGCATTATAGCGCGTTCGCGCTGGCCTGGTCCGTCACCCGGTCCGACACCTCGCTCCGCTCATCACCCTCTGTTGCGTTCGTCGCCGGGGCAGGCCCGAGCGCGTCCATGTCCCGCGCGGACGACAGCTCACGGACGACAGGCACGCGAGCTGGCAGCCTGACCACCACCGTGGCGCCTTTCCCGGAGCCGGCGCTGGTCGCATACACCGTCCCGCCGTGCGCTTCGACCAGGTGGCGGACCAGTGCGAGGCCCAGCCCGAGACCGCCGTGACCGCGCGTCGTGCTGCTGTCACCCTGCCGGAACCGGTCGAACACGTAGGGGAGGAAGCCGGGCTCGATGCCCTGTCCGGTGTCGGTCACCGTGAGCTCGACGCGCTCGCCGACCGACGCCACGCGGCACGAAATGACCCCCTCCTCGGGGGTGAACTTCGTCGCATTCGAAAGCAGGTTCCAGGTGATCTGGCGGAGGCGATGCGGATCGCCGCTGATCTCCGCGTTGGGTCCGAGGTCGAGCCGCAGCTCCTGGCGCTTCCCGAGCACCGCGGGCGTGAACGATTCCGCGGTGGTGCGGACGATCTCCGACAGGTCGACCGGCTCCGACGCCAGCGCCATCCGCCCGGTCACGATCCGCGACAGATCGAGCACGTCGTCCACGAGGCGCGTCTGCGATTGCGCGTTGCGGTAGATCGCGGCGAGCGCCTGCTTCTGCTGTGTCTCCGTCAGCTGGCGCCGATTGAGCATGTGCGCCCATCCGAGCACGGCGTTCAGCGGCGTGCGCAGCTCGTGTGACAGGGTGGCCAGGAACTCGTCCTTCAGGCGGTTCGCCCGCTCCGCCTCCTCGCGGGCGTCGCGCTCGCGCTCGAGCAGCAGCAGCCGTTCGCTGGCCTGCTGCTTGAGCCGCATTTCCGCGGCGCGATGAGCGCTGGCGTCACGGAAGACCAGCACGGCGCCGATGATCCGCCCGCTCTCGCGATGCCGGATTGGCGCGCCGCTGTCGGAGATCGGCCGCTCGGTCCCGTCACGGCTGATGAGCACGGTGTGATTGGCGAGGCCGACGATCACGCCGTCGCGCAGGGATCGATCGACCGGCGCGTCGACGGGTTTCCGCGTCTCTTCGTTGACGATCGTGAACACCTGATCCAGCGGATGTCCCAGGGCGTCGGCGAGGCGCCAGCCGGTCAGGTCCTCCGCGACCTTGTTGAGGAAACGCACGCGCGCCTGCTTGTCGGTGACGATGACGCCGTCGCCGATGCTGCCGAACGTGGCTTCGAGCGTCAGCTGGGCGTCGCGGCGGTTGGCTGCCAACGTGCTGATGATGAGGGCGGTCGCCGCGAACATGCCGAGCTCGTAGGCGTCCTTGGCGCTCGGCAGCCCGTAGAGGCTGTCATGCGGAATGACGAAGACGTGGACCAGTGCGAGCCCGGTGACGCCGGTGATCATCCCCGCGGTGAGGCCGCCGCGGAGGGCCATGATCAGGACGGCAATCGTCGGCAGGAAGAATGGACGGTCGGGCAGCCCCAGCAGGAGCGTCAGCCAGAACGCGACGACCGCGCTGATGACCGCGATGCCGCTTTGCAGCCACCACGATCCCGCCGGGACGCGGCTGAGCACGCGCGAATTGTAGCCGACTGGCGTTGCCGAATTGTGCAAGAGCTTTTGGCTGCCCGCGCGCTGCCCGTGGAGCCGGCCGTTGTATAACGTGGCCATGCCCGAGTTCCACGCCGAACCCTACGTCTACCTGGCTGGTCTGACGCACAAATCCGCCCTGATCGCCTGGGGCGCGTTCTACTTCCGCGTCCGCGCCGGCGGCGGCGCCAAGCTGATCGATGACGACGACCTGCAGTGGGTGCACCCGCCGCGCTGCGATTCGATTGGCTGCCGGTCGAAGCCGTACGGGCCGGCCGAAGTGGAGGTCCGGGACGAGACCGGCGCGGTGGTCGCGACGGCGATGACCAACGAGTGCAACCACGTCGCGATCTCGGGCCTGCAGCCCGACACGCGCTACACCTACCAGGTCAAGGTCAAGCACGAGGTCTGGGGCAGCGGCCTGCGCTGGGACTGGGATCCGGCGACACAGGGACTGGTCCAGAGGGACGGCGCGTATCGCAACGAGTTCCGCACCTACCAGGATCCGCTGACGCCGCTGAATCGGCCGTTCACGTTCGCGGTGATCGGTGACTTCGGCACCGGGATCCGCAAGCCGTCGACGGCGCTGAAGCAGCAGCGGGAGGTCGCGCTCGCGCTGCAGAAGGCCGTCGACACCGAGGACGTCCGGCTGATCCTGACCACCGGCGACAACATCTACGCCGCCAGCCGCTTCCTGCTCTGGACCAAGGACACCGGCGACGAAGACGACGACTGGTTCTTCACGTTCTATCAGCCGTACCGCTACGCGATCAATCGCGTGCCGGTCTATCCCTCGATCGGCAACCACGACACGCGCGAGACCGAGGAGCACGACGATCGCGGCCAGGTGATGGACAACTTCTATCTGACCAGCCGCCTGGCGACCGAAGAGGCCGCCGGGCGCGCCTCGGTGGGACCGGGCCTGTTCTACAAGTTCCGCGTCGCCTCCGACGTCGAGTTCGTGTGCATCGACACGTCGAAGGAGCACTTCTTCAAGCGCGGACGGCTGTTCTCCTATCCGAAGCACCAGCGAGTTCGTGCAGCAGGCGTTCCCCGCGGCGCCGGCCGAACAGGTGCGCTGGCGGATCCCCTTCTGCCATCACCCGCCGTTCTGCGCCGGCCCGCAGCACCGCAACACCGACGGCATGGGAGAGATCGTCGAGCTGTTCGAACGCGGCGGCGTGCGCGCCTGTTTCTCGGGGCACGAGCACAACTTCCAGCACTCGCACCGGAACGCGATCGACTACTTCGTGTCGGGCGCGGGCAGCAAGATCCGGTCAGGGGCGCCGGGACGGACCGGCGAGGCGCACACCGTCAGCTGGGCGGCCGAATGCCACTTCCTGCTCGTCACCGTCGACGCGACCGGGATGACGGTGCGGGCGATCGGCGCACTCGCGAACGGCGAGCTGCAGGAGATCGAACGGTTCCACCCGGACGGCACGCGGGCGCGCGGTCCGATCGCCGTCGCGGGTCAGTGATCTCCGAGCTTCAGCATGCCGCGGAGCCATGCCAGCCGATCGCGTGTCGCCGCGTCGTTCAGCTCGTGACCGGCCTGGTAGACGCGGGCGTCCGCTCCTGTCGGCGCCGCCGCGATCAGCCGCTCACGCCGCGCCGTTGGCACGTGTTCGTCGGCGTCCGCGAACTGCAGCAGCAGCGGGACACGCAGCGCCGGCAGCCAGCCGATCGGATCGAGCGGCGCCAGCTCCGCGACGAATGCGTCGCGCGCCGCTCCCTCCAGCTTCGGCGGCCCGTAGAGAAACCAGTCGCTGAACGACGAGGTCCCGGCCATGAAGACGAAGTGCGTGACGCGTGGATCGTGGGCGGCCGCGAGCGTGCCGTACATCGCGCCGAAGTCATGGCCGACGTAGGCGATCCGCGAGCGGTCGAGCCCGGGTTGGGCGAGCAGCACGTCGAGCGCGCGGCGGAGATCGCGCACCTGCTGCACCGACCGCGCGTAGTCGGTGGCGCGCGTGCGGGTCTTGAAGTACTCGGGCACCGACCACGGCGTGTCGATCAGCAGCGAGGTCACGCCGAGCCTGGCGAGCGCGATCGCGTCGGGGATGAACTGCGTGCGATTGGAGGTCGGCGCCGGCGGACCGTACCAGTGCGCGAACAGGATGCCCGGCGCCGGCGCGGCCGCCGCCTTCGGCGGCCCGATCAGGGTCGCGGCGTTCCGCCCGCCGGTCAACGTCGCATAGGTGATGTCGCGAAGCACGGCGCCGTCCTGCTCGCGCCGGCTGGTCTCCTTGACGTCCAGCGGCAGCGTGCGGTCGTAGTCGAACTGTTTCGCGAGCGCTCGAGTTGCCCCGGCCTGGGCGTCAGCGACGACGGCCGGAGCGGACAGGATCAACGAGAGCGCCAGTATCAGATGTAGAGGCATGCTGTTTATGGAGTTAGTCGCGGCGGTCCAAGCGTATCAGGAGCTCTCGGAGGTATCTGGAGATCTTCGATACCGGAGGGTTCGGAGATACCGGATCTTAGAAACGGAGCAACGGAGCCAACGAAGGTTAACGGAGAAGACAGACTTCGGGTTCGCGGCGCTCCCCGCGCTGGCGGCCCCGGGAGGTTTCGAAGACCACGGATCCGGAGCTGAGGATTCGCGCGTGCCGGCCTTGCCGGCACGTTGCCGGAGGGGCAGGTCCGCTTCCACAAGCGGCCCTCGTGCCATCCAGCCGTTTGTGGAAGCGGACCTGCCCCTCCGACAGCGCGCGGAGCGCGCCGCGAATCCGCAATTTTTATCTTCTCCGTTGATCTCCGATGCCTCCGTTGCTCCGTTTCAAGATCCGGTGCCTCCGGAATCTCTGTTGTCTGTTGTCTCAGCAACCTTCGCGGGCCGAATGGCACAATAGACCCGGCGCCAACGTGATCAAGACCGAACTCCACGCGCACACCGCGCTCGATCCCGCCGATTACATCACCCACACCACGCGCGACTTGATCGATCGGGCCGCCGCCCTCGGCTACGGCGCGCTGGCGGTCACGCTCCACGACCGCTACTACGATCCGGCGGACGACGCCGACTATGCGAGGACGCGGGGGATCGTGCTCATTCCCGGCATCGAGCGCACCATCGATCGCCGGCACGTCCTGCTGCTGAACTTTCCCGCCGAGTGCGCGGCGGTCCAGAGCTTCGCGGACGTCAAGGCGCTGAAGGATCGACATCCGCGCGGCCTGGTGATCGCGCCGCACGCCTTCTACCCGACGCCGAGCGCGTTGTATTCGTACGCGGATCGGTTCGCCGACCTGATCGACGCGGTCGAGGTGAACTCGATGTTCACCCGCTGGCTCGATTTCAACAGCCGGGCGGTCCGCTGGGCCCGGCAGCATCGCAAGCCGGTGGTCGGCAACACCGACCTCCATGTGCTCGAGCAGATGGGGACGACGTACTCGCTGGTCGAGGCCGAGGCCAATGCCGACGCCATCTGCGCGGCGATCCGCGCCGGCCGCGTCCAGGTGCGATCGAGCGCGCTCTCGATGGTGCGCGCCGGCTGGCTCATGAGCCGCATGCTGCTCGGCGGCGCGATCGGGCGGGCGCGCGTCATCGTGCGCCGCTGATCGCGGCGCGCGCGGCGGTTCAGGCCAGAATGGGAGGGGAGAGGCTGATGGAAAACAAGGTGGCGCAAACGACGTGGCTGGCGGTGGCGGTGCTCGTGGCCATCATTCTGCTTGCCGTGCTGCTGACGCGCGGCGGGCCATAGTCCGCCCACCGCGCGTGTGACCTTCTGATAGCTGTCTAGCGTCCCGAGGACGTCAGCGATGGTGAGGCGCACGAAGCCCCGGGCGCCAGCGAGGCATACACCGGCTGCAGCACCCGGTCGGCCTGCGAGCGTTCGGCGCGAGAGGTGGTCGCCGCCGGGAAGAGACGATTCATGATTTCCGGCACGAAGCGGCCGTACCTGGCGGCGGCGCCCGGATCGTTCGACGCGATCGCGCGGCTGACGTCGTCGCGCGTCGCGGCCGTGAACAACTCGACGCGACCCACGAAGACCCGCGAGAGCGCGGCCGGCGCCGGGTCGATCCGCAGCGGCAGGACGTGGTCCACCAGCCGCGGCGGCACGATGTAGAAGAGGCGCGTCCCCTCCTCGAACCACGAGTCCCGCCAGGTTTCGATCATGGCGCGGGCCTCGCGCGCGTACAGGCCCTGCGCGACGAGCGCCCGCTCGAGCTCACCGGTCAGCTGATCGAGGCCGCTGTTCAGGGCCGGCGTGGCGAACGTCCGTTCGCCGGTCACGCCGTGGCTGATGCGGTAACCGATGCGGCCGCCCCGGTTCTCGAACAGCACGACGGCAGCGAGCGGCTCGCTGCCGGTGTTCTTCACCACGACCCGCGTGCTGTCCGGCGTGGTTGCCACGATCGGGATCTCGAAGCGTCCGATGCCGCGATAGAAGAGGAACTTCTCCTGCTGTGAGCCGACCCGCAACGGCGCGGCGTCAGTCTCGCGCGCCGCGTAGTAGTGGTTCTTCGCCGGCTCGGTCGGGAAGTGCTCGGCGGCACCGGGCGTCACGTCGACCGCGGACCACCGCAGCGAGTGCGTGAACGGGCGCGACAGCCCGCTCTGCGGGATCGTGTCCGGCGACGCCGCCGCGCGCGGATACCACTCGGTCAGCAGTCCCTGCCGGAACTTCACGGAGACGTCGATCTTTGCCGGTTGCGGACCGTAGAAGTAGAGAACCGGCGTCTCCATGCGCACCGTCGCACCGGGCGTGCACTTGGCGCACCACTTCAGCTTCTCGACGAAACAGGGCAGGTCCTGGGGCCCGGCCCACGCCGACCACTCGACCGGACGACCGTCGTCGCCGGCAATGGTGGTGAACGTGCCCCACTCGTGAACGGTGAGGTTCGAGGGATCGGCTGGCGGTGAGGCCAGCGGGGCGGAGGCGCCCGTCAGGGCGGCGAACAGGACCAGCGGGGTCAGGCGGCTCATCATGGTGGCTCTCCCAACTGCGTATGCTGTCTTCCAAACGCCGGTGGCCCTCGCTTCGTTGGTGCCCGAGCCGGATCGGCCGAGTCAGCGGTTGTGCTGCTCGGCCCTGAGCGCGATCAGGGGATCGACCCGGGTGGCACGCCGGGCAGGAACCCAGCAGGCCACAGCGGTCACGGCGACGAGGGCCACGCTCATCGACACAACGGTGAAGACGTCCGTCGTGCCCACACCGTAAACCATCGTTCGCAGCAGCCGTCCGAGACCCAGCGCGCCGGCCACGCCGATGGCCAGCCCGATCAGCGCCGGGCGGAGGTGCTGAAACATGATCAGCCCCGAGCACGTCGTGGCGAAGCCATCGACGCTGGCGCTCGTTCGTCCGTGGGACGATGTGTCCGCTTGCGAACGCTGCGACGGCATGACGCGCACGACCTGTGACGGGTGATGTAACGGCGGGGCAAGGACTTACTTGCGCCAGGGGGCGCCGGCACGAATCTGGTAAGGCGACACCTACACCGTGATCGACGATCTGAAGTACGCGATCCGCGGGTTCATGCGGTCCAAGGTCACGACCGCCGTGCTGCTCATCAGCCTCGGCCTCGGCACCGGCGCGAACGCCGTGCTCTTCGGCGTGATGAACGGGTTGCTCTTCGACGTGCCGGGCGGGGTGGTTCGCCCCTCGCGCCTGGTCTCGATCTTCACCAGCAGGTACAACGGCGCCACCAACGGCCTGTCGTCATACGCCGACTACCTGTCGCTCAAGGCCGAATCCACCATCCTGCAGTCGCTGTCGGCGTCGGACGATGCGGCGATCGAAGCGGTGCGCTTCGGGAGCGTGCTGCAGCGGGTGAGGGTGGCCGCCGTCACGGACGACTACTTCACGACGCTTGGGGTCGCCGCGCACGCGGGCCGTCTGTTCGGTCCGGGAGAGGCCGCCCCGTCGGACGCGGCGCCCGCGGTCATCAGCCTGCCGCTCTGGATCGGCTTCGGCTCGCCGCACGACATCGTCGGCAAGTCGGTCGCCATTAACGACCGGCAGTACACCGTCGTGGGTATCGCCCCGGCTCGCTTCAACGGCCTGCAGCTCGGCCGGCAGTGCGACATCTGGATCCCGCTGGCCGCGTCGCCCGACGAAGGGCGAGGCGTACGACGCTTGCAGCTCGTCGGCCGGCTGGCCGACGGGGCGGCGCTCGAATCGGCGCGAGGCGCCGTCGCCGCGCTGGCCACCGTGCTCGCCGACCGTTACCCGGAGACGAATCGTGGCACGTTGACCGACTCCGACGAAGCGCGCCGGATGACCGTCGTGGCGTACTCGCGGCTCGATCCCTCGGCGCGCAAGCAAGTCATCCTCATCAGCGTGGTCGTTTTCGGCGCGACCGGGATGCTGTTGTTGAGCGCCTGCGTCAACGCCGGCGGGTTGCTGCTGTCGCGAAGCGCGGCCCGCCGCCGCGAACTGGCGGTCAAGATTGCGCTCGGCGCGAACCGGCGCCGCCTCGTGCGGCAGGTGATCGTCGAAGGCGTGCTGGTGTCATTGACCGGCGCGTGCCTGGGCCTGCTGCTCGCGCACTGGACCGCGGGCCTGCTGCCGGCGCAGCTCGCGCCGGATGAAGCGGACCTCCTCGACACGAGCCTCGATCTGTCGGTGGCGGCCGTCGCCGTCGGCCTGTCGTGTCTCGTCGGCGTGCTGTTCGCGATCGGCCCGGCCCGCCACGCGAGGCAGACGGTCGATGCCGAGGTCCTGCGCGCCGACGCCGGCGCGATCTCGGCTCGCACGGGACATGGCGTGTTCCGCACCGTCGTCGTCATCGGTCAGGTGGCGCTGTCCACCGTTCTCCTGATCGGCGCGGGGCTGCTGGTGCAGTCGCTGTCGCTGGCGCTGCAGGGCGAGCTCGGCAGCGGGAACCGCGGCATCGGGATCGCGCTGATACGCATTCCGGGCATCTTCGGCGGCAATGTCCTGCGCGGGATCCAGTTCCACACCGAAGTCTCGAAGATGGCGCGTCCGTTCGCGGATGCGGGAGCGCTCGGATGGGTGGCCACGCTGCCCGTCGTACGTGGCCCGGTGCAGACCTTCGAGTTCGACGCCGCCCGGCCGGGGATCAAGGAGAGGCTCGAGGTCGAGGTCAACGTCGCGGACGCCGGCTACTTCCGGGCCGTGCGCATCCCGCTGATCGAAGGCCGCTTGTTCGATGCCGACGATGGCGCGCTCGCGCCCGGCGTCGTGGTGGTCAACGACGTGCTGGCGCGGCGTTACTTCGGCCCGAGCGCGGCCGGCCGCTATCTGCAGGACCCGAAGGGGCAGTCCTACAAAATCATCGGCGTCGTCCGCAGCGGCAAGTACCGGACGCTGCAGGAAGCGCCCGAGCCGATGGCGTATTTCTCGCTGTCGCAGCGGACGCCTGAATACATGCATCTCGTGGTGCGCACGCAGCACGACGGTGGCCCGGCGATCCGCGGGATCCGCGACAAGCTCGCGGCGATCGATCGCGCCGTCGACGTCAGGATGACGATGACGTTCGACGAGCACCTGCAGGCCGCGCTCAAGCTCGATCAGGTCCTCACCACCGTCGTCGCCGCGTGCGGGGTTGCCGCGCTGATGCTCGCGACCATCGGCGTTTACGGGGTGATCGACGACGGGGTGCGGCGCCGGACGCCGGAGATCGGCCTGCGCCTGGCGCTCGGCGCCAACCGTGGGCAGATCCTGCGGCTCGTGTTCAGCGAGGGTCTGCGCGTGACCGCCGCGGGATCGGTGGTCGGCGTCGCGCTCGCGTGGCTGCTGGCGCGCGCCGTCAGCGTCTTCGTCTTCGGCCTGCCGTCGATCGATCTGGTCAGCCTGCTGGTGGCGCCGCTCGGGCTGGCGCTGGTCGTGATTCCCGCGGCGGTGATCCCGACCCGCCGTGCGCTCAACGTCAGTCCGACGATCGCGCTCCGCGCGGAAGGATAGCGAGGCTTCATGTCGAGTGTGCTTCAGGATCTCCGCTATGCGCTGCGCACGTTCGCGCAGGCGCCCGGGTTCACCGCCGTCGCGCTGGTCGTGCTCGCCATCGGGATCGGCGGCAATACCGCGATGTTCACGCTGGTGAACGCGATGCTGTTCCAGCCGATCGCGGGACAGGGACCGGACGTGGTGCAGGTGTTCAGCCACGATCGCACCAGGCCGGACTCGTACCGATCGTTCTCCTATCCCACCTACGTGGACGTGCGCGAGGGCGCGGACGTGTTCGACGGGGTGATGGCGCACACGTTCGCCATGGTGGGACTGCCCGCCGGCGACACGATGCGGCGGACGTTCGTCGAGCTGGTGTCGGCGAACTACTTCGACACGCTGCGCGTGCCGCTCGCTGCCGGCCGTTCGTTCCGCGCCGACGAAGAGCGGCCTGGCGCGAACCTGCCGGTCGCGATCGTGCGCTACGAGCGGTGGGCAGCGGCGGGCTTCGATCCGGCGTTCGTGGGCAGCACGCTGCGTGTCAACGCCACCGACTTCACGGTCGTCGGCGTCGCGCCGAAGACGTTCGGCGGCACGATGGCGCTGGTGTCGCCCGAGCTGTGGCTGCCGCTGGGCATGTTCGACACCATCGTCAACGACGTGTTCAAGCGCGCCGAACAGCGGCTGCAGGATCGCACGCACCACACCCTCGTCGTGGTCGCCCGCCTCAAGCCCGGGGTCTCGGCTGCGATGGCCACGGGCCGTCTCGACGCGGTCTCCCGGCAGCTCGAAGCCGCGTATCCGGCCGACAACCGCGATCAGGCCCTGACCGTCAACCCGCTGCCCCGGCTCGCGACCAGCGACGAGCCGCAGTCGGACACTGGCGTTGCCATCGCCGGCGGGGCGCTGATGGGCATCTCCGCGATCGTGCTGCTGATCGCCTCGCTCAACCTCGCCAACATGCTGCTCGCGCGGGGCACGTCACGGAAGAAGGAGATCGCGATCCGCCTCGCGCTGGGCGGGGCCCGCTCCCGCATCGTCCGGCAACTCGTCACCGAGAGCCTGGCACTGGCGCTGACCGGCGCCGCGGCGGGCCTGCTGCTGTCGTACTGGGTGGTCGATCTGCTGGTGGCCACGCTGGGCGACGTCATGCCGCTGGCCCTGACGTTCGACGCGCAGCCCGATCTGAACGTGCTGCTGGCGACGACGGTGTTTGCGGTGATGGCGACGCTGCTGTCGGGCGTCGGTCCGGCGTTCACCCTGTCGAAGCGCGATCTCGTCACCGATCTGAAGGAGACGGCGGCCGACGCCGGCGTGCTCGGGCGGCGATTCTCGGGGCGGAACCTGATGGTGCTGGTCCAGCTCGCGCTGTCCCTCGTCCTGCTGACGTGCGGCGGGCTGTTCGCGCGCAGTGCCTTCAACGCGGCGCGGTCGACGCCGGGATTCTCGTACGACGGCGGCATCCTCGCGTCGCTCGATCCCAGCCTGGCCAATCACGACGAGCGCCGTGGCCGCCAGATTTACCGCGACGCCCTCGAGCGCGTGCGCGCGCTGCCGGACGTGGCCGCCGCCGGGTTCGCGTCGACGGTGCCGTTCGGCGAGTTCCACGAAGGCGAGCGCGTGGAGCGGCTCGGGGCGCCGGCCGGGCCCGCCGAGCAGCAGCCGCCGCGCGCGACCTACCGCATCATCGGCACCGACTACTTCCGGGCGCTCGGCCTGCCGGTACTGAGAGGGCGCGACTTCACCCCGACCGAGGAGTCGTCACCAGCCGCGCCGCGCGTGGCGATCATCGACGACCGTCTGGCCGCCGCGGTCTTCGGCGCCGACGATCCGGTCGGCCAGCTGATTCGGTTCGCGCCCCGCAACGACGGTCCGGCGGATGACGCCGAACCGCTGCAGGTCGTTGGCGTGGTGCCGTCGATTCGCGAAGAGGTCGTCGATCGCGAGCCGGTGCCGCATGTCTACGTCCCCTGGGGCCGGCGGTATCGGGCGGGTATGCACCTGCACGTCCGCAGCCGTTCGGGAGACGACGCGGCGATGTCGCGTCTGATGGGGAGTCTCCGCACCGAGCTGCGCGCCGTGGACGCGACGTTGCCGGTGCTGGAGCTGTCGACGCTGCAGCGCGTCCACGATCGCAGCCTGGTGTTGTGGGCGGTGAGAACCGGCGGGCGCCTGCTCACGGCGTTCGGCCTGCTGGCCGTCGTGCTGGCGGTGATCGGGGTCTATGGCGTCAAGGCCTACGTCGTGTCGCAGCGGACGCGGGAGCTCGGGATCAGGATGGCGCTCGGGGCCAGCGCCGCGAACGTCCGCGGCCTGGTGCTGCGGGACGCGCTGATCCTCACCGGCGCCGGCATCGCGCTCGGCCTGCCGCTCGCGCTGCTGGCCGCGCGCGCGCTGGGCAGCCTGCTGTACGGCGTGCGCAGCACCGACCCGCTCGTCCTGGTCGGGGCGACGCTCGTGCTGGGGTTGGCGTCGATGATCGCGAGCTACGTTCCGGCACGGCGGGCGATGCGAATCGAGCCGACCGTCGCGCTGCGGTCGCAGTGAGCGCTGGCACGGGGAGGACCGGTCGCGGCGAGCCGATGAAACATCTGTCGTCGCGGGGAAGTAGAATACGGCGTCTATGACGCCATACGTGACGCGCGACTCGCGCGGGCCGTTGCGTCGAAGGAGGCAACAATGCGTCTGGCAAGAGTATTGGCCGTGGGAATCGCCGCCGCGTGCCTGAGCTACGCGTTCCCCGCCGCTCAGGATGCTGACAAGAAGGTGGCTGGCGGCGGTATTACGGTGAAGGGCTGGCAGGGCAAGGCGGATCCGAGCAAGCAGGGTCTCACGATCAACGATTCCAAGTTTGCGGCCGAGGGGAAGGGCTATCGGATGACGACCGGCCCAGCCGGTATGTACTGGAGTCCGGCGAACACCGCCAAGGGTGACTTCAGCGTCAAGGCGACGTTCACCGAGGCCAAGCAGGTGAACGATCACCCGCATCCGTTCGGCGTGTTCATCGGCGGATCGGCCCTCGACACCGATGCCCCGAACGCGCTCTATTGCTCGGCGTATCGCAACGGCAACTACATCGTCCGCGGCTTCGCCGGTGGACAGGTGTTCCGTGTGGTGGCGAAGCCCGCTCCGCACGACGCCGTGAAGAAGGGCGATCCGGCAGCCGAAGTCGTCAACGAGGTCAGCCTTGTCGTCAAGGGCGACAGCGTGTCGTGCCTGGTCAACGGCACGGCGGTCTGGACGGGCACGAAGGCGGACGTCACCGGCGCCGGCAAGCTGGCCTCGGTCGACGGCATCGTCGGCATTCGCACGGGCCACAACTCGGACGCGGTCGTCACCAATTTCGCGCTGGGCAAGTAGCGGCGGTTTCTCGTTCGTCCTACCGGGTTCCTGCCGCAGGAACCCGGTAGTCTCCCTCCCGGCTCCCTCCTCTCCTCAACCTCTGCCGTAGCGCCAGCCGTGTCTCGAAACTGACTCATGGGAAGTAAGAACTACCTACCGGCTCGGGTTGGTGGGATGAGGCGCGTCTTGTCCTAGGTCAAGACCCTCGAGACCCACGCAAAAACAGGCGAAAAATCAGCGGGACCGGAGGGCCGCGGCGGGGCTGAGATCGGAGCCGAGGTCAGCGTTTCGTGGCATGCGGCCTGCACTGAACCGGGACACCGTTCCAAGCGAAAGTTCGTATCCCGTGCCCCATATCCCTGTCGCTGGAGTGCCATGACCCCGATGCTCGAGTCGATCAGAGCCAACATCGGCAAGTACGTCGCCTTGTCCGATGCTGAATTCGGAATCTTCGCTGGCCTGTTGCAGCACCGCTACCTGGAAAAGAAGGCCCCGCTGCTCGTCGCCGGCGAGGTGTGCGACTTTGAAGGTTACGTCGTCAACGGCTGCCTGCGTGTCTACCACACCGACGAGAGCGGCGCCGATCACGTCCTCTACTTCGCGCCCGAGGACTGGTGGGTCACGGACGTCGGCAGCCTGATCTCGCAGACGCCGGCGGTCCTCTCGATGGACGCCCTGGAGCCGACCGAGGTCCTCCTGATCGATCGCGCCAGCAAGGAGCGGCTGTACGCCGAGGTGCCGAAGTTCGAGCGCGTCTTCCGGATCATGTCGCAGCGCGCCCTGGTGGCGATGCAGGGGCGGGTGATGGGGATGATGCGGGAGACCGCGGACGTTCGCTACGACGACTTCAAGCGGCGCTATCCCAACCTCGAGCATCGGGTCCCGCAGCACCAGATCGCGGCCTACCTCGGGATTTCCCCCGAGTTCCTGAGCCGGATCCGTCACCGCCACAACGTCCGGCCGGTCTCGCCGCTGGTGGACTGTGTGGTGCCCCCAAAGCTCCACGGCGGACTGGCGCGGTCGCGGGCTCGGGCGAGCTGACCCCGACCGGCAGTTCCGCTTCGACCGCTAACGAGGCGACGGCAGGGGCGCGTCGGCGGCGCAGGCGACGCTGAGCGTCGACGGGTCGCGGCCGGCCAGGAGTTCGGCGGTCAGCCCGGTCACGCAGGCAGACGAAGCGCCGAGGGCGTGCGCGTTGTTGTGGAGCACGACGTGTCGGCCGCGGCGCAGCGTCTTCACCACCTCGTCACCCATCCGCGGCGGCGTCACCGGATCCATGTCACCCGAAAACAGCAGGGCGGGAACGTCGGAGACGACGGCGTCCTGCGAGCGTCCGCGGCGCGACGGCGGCGTCCACTCGCGGCATGCCGCGATCTGCTGACGGATCCGGAAATCGCCGAGGAACGTTCCCTTCACCGCCGACGGGACCGCGTCGACGTCGATGAACGGCACGTCCTCCGCGCAGGTCACCGTGAGGAATAGCCCGATGCTCGTGTCGGCGGAGTAGGTCCGCTTGATGCGGACGGCGGTCTCGGCAAACGACCGCAGCTCGCCGGCCGCGGCATCGCGGATCCGCGGCAGCGCGTCCATGGCTCCCTGCGACCCGTACATCATGTTGCGGATCATGTCGGCGAACAGGCCAGGTCCCAGCGTCACGGTGACCTCTCGCCCCTCGCGATTCATCACCCGCACCTCCTCGGGCGCTCGCGACAGCCGCTCGATCGTGGCCGCAAGGTGGACCCGCGTGTCGCCGGCGCGCGCGCGACAGCCGGGATCGGCCTGGCACCTGTCGATCGCGATCTGCAGCGCCGCATCCGCATCGCGTGCGTAGCTGAACGGGATCAGCATCGACGGCGGCACCACCGCCTTCAGCGTCATCGTCCTCACCGAGGCCTCGTGACGCCGCACGTATTCCAGCGCCAGCCGCGTCCCGTACGACGTGCCGTAGAGATTCCACTGCGCGTAGCCGAGCGCCTTGCGGACGTCCTCGAGGTCGTCGGCGATGTCGGGCGTGGTGTAGCGCGCGAGATCGGCATGACGCTCGAGCGCGGCCCGGCACGCACGCACCGCGTCGAGCGGCAGCAGGTCGGTCGATCGCAGAGAGGCGTCGCTGTCGAAATCGCAGTTGAGGGGGTTCGACTTGCCGGTGCCGCGCACGTCCACGAGCACGATGGCGCGCGTGCGACGAACCGCGGCGAACAGCCGGGCGTAGAAGTCCGCCATCGGCACGGCCGGCTGTCCGGGACCACCCTGGAGCGCGACCAGCGGATCGCCGTCCCGCGTCGATCCGGTCGGCTCGAGCACGACGACGTTCAGCGCAATGGTGCGTCCGGGCTTGTCGCGATTCTCTGGGACGGTGACGCTGCCACAGCGGGCAGGCCCTGGGACGCCCGGGACGTCGCAGTCGTGCATCACGCCAGCCGGCGGAATCGCCGTCGCCCGACATCCGCTCAGCACGGCGATCAGGCAGGCCGCAAGAGTCACGGCCACGCAGAACCTTCCGCGCCCGATCGACCTTGCGCGACGACGGATCGTCAGGCGATCGGTGTCCAGGCGATCGGTGTCAGGCAGTGAATCGTGAACGGCGGGCGGTGAACGCCGTATGTCAACGTTCACGATTCATTGCCTGACACCTACCCACGGTCCGGCCGCGCGAGCCCACGCTCGGCGGTGCTCACCAGCATCCCGACGATCACCACGGCGACCGCGCCGACGACGTTGTGCCAGAGGAAGGCGAGCGGCGTGAAGGAGGCCACCAGCGCGACCGACGCCATGCCCGCGATCAGTCCGATGAACGCACCGTGGCCGGTCGCGCGCGGGAACGCGACCGCGAGGATGAAGACGCCGAGGATCGATCCGTAGAAGAACGAACCGAAGCGATTGACGACCTCGATCAGCGATCCGAGCTCGGCCGCCCAGACCGCGACGACACAGGCGAACAGCCCCCACAGGCCGGTCGTCACGCGCGACACCGCCAGGTAGTGCCGGTCGGTCGCGGCCGGACGGAACCACCGCTTGTAGAAGTCCATCACCGTGGCGGTGGACAGCGAGTTCAGTTCCCCGGCGATGGTGTCGGTCGCCGCCATGATGATCGCGACGATCAGGAGGCCGATCAGGCCGACCGGCAGGTGGGTGAGGATGAAGGTCGGGATGATGTAGTTGACGTCGGTGAAGGAGCTGTCGCGATCGTCGCTGGCGCGGACGAGCTGCGCGGCCCTGGTCCGCACGCCGCGCACCGCGGTCTCCGCGGCCTGCATCGCCTGGGCGGCCGATGCCTCGCGCGCCTGGTCGTCGGCGGCGCGTGCCGCGGCAACCTCGAGAGCGGCGATGCGCCTCGCCGCGAACGCGGCGTCGAACTCCCGCTCCAGGGCGGCGTACTGCGGCGCGGCGGGTCCGCGCTGCATCCGCTCGGTGTGCACGGTGCTGAACAGCAGCGGCGGCGTGTTGAACACGTAGAACACGTAGACCAGGATGCCGAGCACGAGCACCAGCACCTGCAGCGGGATCTTCCAGTAGGCGCTCATCAGCAGCGAGTGGCGCGCCTCGTTCACCGATCGCGCCGTCAGGTAGCGCTGCACCTGGCTCTGATCGGTGCCGAAGTAGGAGCAGAACAGGAACAGGGCGGCGATGGTGCCGGACCAGAACGTGTACTGGTTGGTGAGGTTCAGCGAGAAGTCGAAGGCGCGCAGCCGGCCGGTTGTGGCGGCGATGCGGAGGCCGTCGGTCAGCCCGATGTCCTCCGGGAACCCCAGCACCGCGGCGATGATGACCGCGAACAGGCCGAACACGATCAGCACCATGATCTTGACGTCGGTCCACGTCACCGCCTGGACGCCGCCGAACATCGTGTAGATCACGGCCGGCGCCGCGATCACCAGCGCGGTGGCGGTCACGTCCCATCCCAGCACCAGCGACAGCACCACCGCCGGCGCCGAGACGACGGCGCCGACTGACATGCCGCGTGACAGCAGGAACAGGAAGCTGGTGAGGCTGCGCGTCTTCGGATCGAAGCGGCGCTCGAGATACTCGTACGCGGTGTAGACGCCCGAGTTGTAGAAGAACGGCACCAGGGTCAGCGACAGGATGATCATCGCGACCGGCAGCGCGTAGTAGAACTGGATGAAGCGCAGCCCGTCGTTGTAGCCCTGCCCGGTGGTGCCGATCATCGTGATCGCGCTGAGCTGCGTCGCCATCACGGAGATGCCCGCCGCCCACCACGGGATCGAGCGGTTCGCGAGGAAATAGCCTTCGAGCTTGTCGCTGTCCTTGGTGCGCTTCAGACCGTCGTAGACGATCCAGCAGACGAACGCGACCAGGAGGGTCCAGTCAACGGGATGCATTCACGCGATCGGCGCGGCCGCGGCGCGACGGCATGGCGCCGTCACGAGAAGTATTCCTGGAAGGCGTACAGCGCCGCCAGGGCGAGCAGCCACGAGACGATCACGCGCCAGTAGCTGGTGCGCATGTCGGACTCGCCGGCGAGCGGAGCGGCGGCCGGGGCCGGCCTGTCGGGCATGAGGCATCTTAGTCCATGGTCATAATTTTGTGATGTCGCTCGGGGATGATCGGCGGGCCACCCGGGACGAGGGATGGCGGTAAACTCTTCGCGGAGGACTCACATGTTCAGTTACGAGCACGCGCTGGCCCGGTTGTCGCGCCGCGAACTGCTCAAGATCGCCTGGTCGCTCGGCGCGGCGGCGATCGCGCAGCCGGCCGTCGCCACGCGCGCGCAGAGCGCGCCGGTCTTCGGCGCCTACCCGTTTTCGATGGGTGTGGCCTCCGGCGAGCCGCTCCCCGACGGCATCGTCCTCTGGACCCGGCTCGCACCTGATCCCGTGAATGGCGGCGGCATGCCGATGGCGCCGATCGAGGTGGGATGGGAGATTGCCAGCGACCGCCAGTTCCGCCAGGTCGTGCAGAAGGGGACCGCGCTGGCGCGGCCCGAGCTCGGACACAGCGTCCACGTCGAGGCCGCGGGACTCCAGCCGGCGCACGACTACTTCTATCGGTTCCGCGCCGGCGGCGAGGTCAGCCAGATCGGCCGCACCCGGACCGCGCCGGCCGCGGGCGCCGAGGTGAGCCAGCTGCGATTCGCGGTCTGCGGCTGCAGCCACTTCGAGACCGGCTACTTCACCGGCTACCGGCGCATCGCCGACGAGCAGTTCGACTTCGTCGTGCACACCGGCGACTACATCTACGAGGGCCGCGCGGATGGCGGCAGGACCGACGGCCGCGTGCGGCAGCACAACGGCGACGAGATCTACACGCTGGTCGACTACCGCAACCGCTACGGCCTGTACAAGTCGGATCCCGACCTGATGGCCGCTCACCGTTCCGCGCCGTTCCTCGTCAGCTTCGACGACCACGAAGTCGAGAACAACTACGCCGGGGACGCCGACGAGAACGGCACGCCGGCGGAGATCTTCGTGCTGCGGCGGGCGGCGGCCTACCAGGCCTACTACGAGCACATGCCGCTGCGCGCGGCCTCCATCCCGGTCGGCAGCGCCATCCGCATCTACCGCCGGCTCCAGTTCGGCAACCTGATCGACTTCAGCATGCTCGACACGCGCCAGTGGCGATCCGATCAGGGCTGCGGTGACGGCTTCAAGACCTGTCCGGCGGCGCTCGATCCCGGCCGCACGATCCTCGGCACCGCGCAGGAGCAGTGGCTGTTCGACAACCTGGCCACGGCGAAGGCCCGCTGGACCGTGATCAGCCAGCAGGTCTACTCCTTCGCCCGCGACAACCAGAAGGTCGATCCGAAGGCGCGCTTCAACATGGATACGTGGGACGGCTACAGCGCCGCCCGCACCCGGCTCTACTCACGCCTGCGCGAGACACGCGCGCCGAATCCGGTCGTGCTGTCCGGAGACGTGCACGCGCACTACGGCGCCGATCTGAAGCTCGACTTCGCCAATCCCAAGTCGGAGACGGTCGGCGTCGAGTTCACCAATACGTCGATCTCCGCCGGCGGCGATGGCGTGGACGTGGGCGCGACGTGGGAGCAGACCCGGCCCGACAACCCGCACATCAAGTACCACAGCGCGCGGCGCGGCTACATCGCGTGCACCGCGACGCCGGCGGCCATGCGCGCGGACTTCAAGCTCCTCGACCGCGTCACGACGCCGGGTGGCGCCGTTCGCATCGGCGGGTCGCTGGTCGTCGAGGCGGGACGGGCGGGGGCGCAGACTGACTAGGTTGGAAGGTTCGAGGTTCTGATGCCGTTGCAGTTGTCAGATGTGTTGCGGGCCCGGCGGGTCGTGTATCGGACCTTGAGGCCGACGCCGCTGCTTCAGCACGCGTTGCTCAACGCCGAGACCGGGCTCGACCTCTACGTCAAGCACGAGAATCACAATCCGACGAACGCGTTCAAGGTCCGTGGCGGCCTGAACCTCGTGGGCAGCCTGAGTGCCGAGGAGCGCCGCGGCGTCATCACCGCGAGCACCGGGAACCATGGGCAGTCGATCGCGCTGGCGTGCCAGCGGGAGGGGGTGCCGTGCACGGTCGCGGTCCCCGAGCGCAACAACCCCGACAAGAACGCGTCGATGCGCGCGCTCGGCGCCACCGTCGTCGAGGTCGGCCGCGACTTCGACGCGGCACGCGAGTACGTCGAAGCGATCCACCAGGAGCGCGGCTTGCGCTATGTCCACTCGGCCAACGAGCCGATGCTCATCGCCGGCGTCGCCACCTACGGCCTGGAGATCTTCGAGGAATTGCCGGACGCCGACGTGATCCTCGTGCCGATCGGCGGCGGCAGCGGCGCCGCCGGCTGTTCGCTGGTCAGGACGTGGATCGGCAGCCGCGCTCGCGTCATCGGCATCCAGGCGGCCGCCGCCGACGCCTTCACGCGCTCGTGGCGCTCCGGCACGCGCGTCGTCACCGACAAGACCGGGACGTTCGCCGAAGGCGTCGCCACGCGCGTCACGTTCGACTTCACGTTCGACATCCTTCGTGAGCACCTGGACGACATCGTCACGCTGACGGAAGAGGAACTGGAAGAAGGGGTTCGGCTGGCGCTGAGGACGACGCACAACCTGGCGGAGGGGGCGGGAGCGGCATCGCTGGCCGCTGCCGTGAAGCTGAAGAGCTCGCTGGCGGGGAAGAAGGTGGTGGCGGTGATGTCGGGCGGCAACATCGATCAGGCCACGCTCACGCGCATCGTCAATCGCGAGGCCCCGGCGATGGCGCGATCGCCGGCGTGATGATCCTTCCGCCTGAAAGGCGGAAGCCCAGCGTAACCAACTCCCAGCTCGGAAGCCACGGGACTCTTGCTCGTAGCTTCCGCCTTGCATCTCGTAGCTTCCGCCTTCAGGCGGAAGCTCCTTACTTCCGATCGATCGTCACGAACGTCGTGACCTCGCCGCGATGGACCAGCAGCAGCGCCGGACGGTCACCCGTCTTCAGCGCCGCCCGCAGCTCGTCGACCGACGAGACCGGCTTCCGATCCACTTCGGCGATGACGTCGCCGGCACGCAGGCCCGCTTCGGCGGCGCGGCCGGACGGTTCGACGTCCGTGATGACCACACCGCTCGTCGCCGAGACGCCGAGCTCGCGGGCGCTCTGCCTGGTCAGCGGTTCGGCGGCGATCCCGAACCCGGCGGGGTCGTTCGGCGAATTGCCGCGGGCTTCACCGTTGGCAGCGGCCTGGCGTTCGGCGAGCGTCACCGTGACCGCCTGCTCCTTGCCGTCCCGCACGACCGTCAGCTTCACCGCGCTGCCGGGCATCAGCTGCGCGACCTCGTTGCGCAGTTCGTTGCCGTCCTTCACCGCTTCGCCGTTCACCTCGAGGATGACGTCGCCGCGCCGCACGCCGGCCTTGTCCGCCGGGCCGCCGGCGGTCACCGCGTTCACCAGCGCGCCCCGCACCTGACTCAGCCCGAGGCTGCTCGCCAGATCCGACGTCACCGGCTGGATCGTCACGCCCAGCATTCCGCGGCGCACTTCACCGCCGCTGATCAATTGAGTCATCACGTTCTTCGCCATGTTGGCCGGGATGGCGAAGCCGATGCCGATGTTGCCGCCCGACGGCGTGAGGATCTGCGAGTTGATGCCGACCAGCTCGCCGCGCGTGCTGACCAGCGCGCCGCCCGAGTTCCCCTGGTTGATCGGGGCATCCGTCTGGATGAAGTCCTCGAAGCTCTCGCCGCCCCCGGTGGCCCGCCCCTTGGCGCTGACGATGCCCATGGTCACCGTCTGGCCGACGCCAAGCGGGTTGCCGACCGCGAGCACGACGTCGCCGACGCGGACCGCATCCGAATCGCCGAGCGCCAGCGTCTGCAGGTTGCTGCCGTCGATCTTCAGCACCGCGAGATCGGTCGGCTCGTCGCTGCCGACGACCTTGGCCTTGAGGCTGCGGCCGTCATTCATCTCCACGGTCACCTGGTCGGCGCCGTCGACGACGTGATGGTTGGTCAGGATGTAGCCGTCGGGCCGGACGATGACGCCGGAGCCCAGACCGCGCTGACGCTGTTCGGGCCGCGCGCGTGGTCCGCGCTGGCCGAACTGTCCGAAGAATTCACGCAGCCGCGGATCGTCCGGCAGATCCTGGCTGACGTTACGAACCCGGCGCTCCGACCGGATCGTGACGACGGCCGGTGCGACGTGATCGACGACGCCCGCGTAGGTCGTCGCGGACGGCGCGGTGGTCACAGGCGCGGCGGTCGCGGCCGCCACGGTCGGTCCAGCCGAGTTGGCGGAGGTCGTGCCAAGACCCGAGGCGGTCCAGCCGATGAGCGAACCCGTCAGCAGCAGTGCGCTGGCGGTGATACCGGTCTTACGAATAGATGACATGGTGCGTATCTCCCGTTCTGAAAACATCATGATCAGAAGATACGAACCGTCCATTACCAGTTCATGGCCCGAACATTACAAGCGTGAAAGGTTCAGGCTCGGGGCTCCACCGGCAGCCGGAGCTCGAACCGGCTGCCGCGGCCGGGCTCGGACTGCACGCTCACCTGGCCGCGGTGGGCTTCGACGATCGCCTTGACCAGGCTCAAGCCGAGCCCGAGCCCGCGGCTCGATCGGCTCTTGTCGCCGCGATAGAGGCGGGTCCAGATGTGGGGCAGCTCGTCGGCGGGAATGCCGACGCCGGTGTCGGTCATCGACAGGATCGCGTCCGGGCCGTCGCGCCTCGCCGCGATCTCGACCCGCCCGCCCCGGGGCGTGTACTTCAAGGCATTGTCGAGCAGGTTCGCCAGCGCCTGCCGCAGGCGATTGCGGTCGACCGTCACGGTGATGCCGTCGGCCACGGCGGTCGTCACCGGCACGCCGCGTTCGTCCGCCACCTCCTCGTACAGATCGACGGTCTGGCGCACCAGCTCGCTGAAGTCGGTCGGCTCGAGCCGCAGCGCCATCGTCCCGGTCTCCGCCTCCGAGATGTCCATCAGGGTGTTCAGCATCTCGACGACGCGGTCTGACTCCTCGAGGCACTCCTCGAGCGCATCGCGGAGCGTCTGTGGATTGTTCGACGCCAGCGCCGTCTCGGCGATGCCGCGGAGGCGGGTCATCGGCGTGCGCAGGTCGTGCGCGACGTTGTCGAGCGCCCCGCGCATGCCGGTGATCACCGCGTCGATGCGGTCGAGCATCGCGTTCACGAGCGCGCTCAGCTCGCCGAGCGCGTCGCGGCTTTCCGTGGCCGGCACGCGCGCGTCGGTGCGCCCGGTCCTGAGAATCGACCGGACCGTGTCGGCCAGCGTCCGTACGGGCTGCAGCGCCGACGACGTGAGCAGCACGCCGCCGGCGAGGCCCACCACGATCAGGGAGGCCACGTTGATCAGGAGGACGCGCCGGAACCGCTCGAGCAGCTGCGCCCGGCGCTCGGTGCTCATGCCGACCTGGAACAGCGTGCCGTCGCGCAGCCTGGCCGACAGCACTTCGAGGACGACGCTGCCTTCCCCGGTGCGCAGGATGCTCCAGGTCTGTTGCCCGTCCGGCGACGGCGGGTCGAGCAGCGAGAGATCGAAGTGCCGCCAGCCTTCGGGCCGGCTCAGGAACGTCACGTCCTGACGGGCGCCCACGGTCCGGACCAGCAGCGGCCCCGGCGCCGCGGTTTCCTGCGTGCGGCGGATCTCCTCGGCGAGACCGTTCACGCCCCGCGTCGCATACGCGGTCGCGTACTGCACCAGCGCCGTGCGGATCTGTTCGCGGTCGTACTGCCGCAGCGACGCGGCGACCAGGACGTAGGTGAGGACGGTGAGCGTGAGCGAGCTGGCCACGAAGACGATCGCGTACCACAGCGCCAGCCGGAACCCGAGCGTGTGGCGCAGCCGTTCACGCCACTTTGAGAACATAGCCGATGCCTCTCACGGTGTGGATCAGCTTCTGGTCGAAGCCCTTGTCGATCTTCTCGCGCAGCCGGTGGACGAGCACGTCGACGACGTTGGTGCGCGGATCGAAGCTGTAGTCCCAGACGTGCGACAGGATCATCGTCTTCGAGACGACGCGGCCGGCATTGCGCATCAGGTACTCGAGCAGCGCGAACTCGCGCGGCCGAAGGTCGATCCCGCGTCCGGCGCGGGTCGCCACCCGGCTGCGCAGATCGAGGGTGAGGTCGCCGACGGTCAGCGATCCGGACGAGGGCGCGCCGGTGGCCCGCCGGATCAACGCCTGCACCCGCGCCAGCAGTTCGGTGAAGGCGAACGGCTTGATCAGGTAGTCGTCGCCGCCGGCATCGAGGCCGGTGACGCGATCGTCCACGGTGTGTTTCGCGCTCAGGATCAGCACCGGCGTGCCCACGTGCCGGGCCCGCATCGACCTGATCAGCGACAGCCCGTCGAGCCGCGGCAGCATCAGGTCGACAATCGCGACGTCGTGGGGGGTGCTGGTGGCCATGGCGAGACCGGCGTCGCCGTCCGCCGCGTGATCGACGGTGAAGCCCGCTTCCTTCAGGCCCCGCGCGATGAACTCGGCAATCGTCACGTCGTCTTCGACGAGCAACGCCTTCATCCCCCGACTATAGAACGGGGCGGGTGCTCGTCAGCCGGCGGTGGGTCAGTTTCCGCTTAACCGAGTTGCCAGTAGCCAGTAGGTCGCGAGGTGTCAATTCCGCCTGCGGCGTTAGACACGCGGCGTCTGGCACCTGGCGACTGGAGACTGGCGAACTGGAAATTTGGAAACTGGCGCGACCACTACGGCGCGGCGGTGAACGGCACGCTGGCGCCCCAGCGCCAGACGCCGCCGACTCGCGAGCCGACCCGCACATAGAGCGTGACGCCGGTCGGCAGGGTCGTGGTGACCAGATGCGTCGAGCTCGTCAGCAGCCCGGCGGCCAGCACGTTCCACGTGTCCGGCGCGGTGCCGATGTGCAGGATGTAGGCGTCGGCGCCCGGCACCGGCGTCCACTGGAACGCCGTCGCGGTGGTCACGCCAGTGGCATTGGCCGTCGGGTAGATCATCGACGCGGTCATCCGCAGCGCGGTGAACGGAATGCTCGCCGAGTAGCGCCAGATCCCGCCCACCCGCGATCCCACGCGCACGTAGAGCGTGACATCGGTCGGCAAGGTCGTCGTGACCAGGAACGACGGCTGCGTCAGCAGTCCGGCCGCGAGGACGTTCCAGGTGTCCGGCGCGGTGCCGATGTGCAGGATGTAAGCGTCGGCGCCCGACACCGTCGTCCACTGGAACGGCTGCGCGGTCGAGACGCCGGTGGCATTGGCCGTCGGATAGGTCATCGTCGCGGTCATCAGCGCGGCGGTGAACGGAATGCTCGCCGAGTAGCGCCAGATCCCGCCGACTCGCGAATCCGACCCGGACGTAGAGCGTGACGCCGGTCGGCAGCGTCGTGGCCACCACGTACGACGGCTGCGACAGCAGACCAGCCGCGAGCACGTTCCAGGTATTCGGCGTTGTGCCGATGTGCAGAATGTAGGCGTCGGCGCCCGTCACCGCCGTCCACTGGAACGCCTGCGCGGTCGAGACGTTCGTGGCATTGGCCGTCGGGTAGGTCATCGTGGCCGTCGCCGCCGCCGCGGTGAACGAGATGCTCGGCGAGAACTGCCAGATCCCGGCGGTGCGCGACCCGACCCGCACATAGAGCGGCACGCCGGTCGGCAACGTGTTCGTCACCAGATACGAGGTCTGCGTCAGCAGCCCGGCCGCCAGCACGTTCCAGGTGTCCGGCGCGGTGCCGATGTGCAGGATGTAGGCGTCGGCGCCCGACACCGACGTCCACTGGAATGCCTGCGTCGTCAACACGGCGGTCGCATTGGCCGTGGGGTAGATCATCGTCGCGGTCGTCCGCAGCACCATGAACGGAATGCTGTTCCCGTACCGCCAGATCCCGCCGACTCGCGATCCCACCCGGACATGCAGGGTTTGATCGACCGGCAGCACCGTCGTCACCAGGTACGACGGCTGCGTCAGCAGCCCCGCGGCCAGCACATTCCAGGTGTTCGGCGTCGTGCCGATGTGGAGGATGTACGCGTCCGCGTTCGGCACCGCCGTCCACGTGAATGCCTGTGCCGTGTTGACATTGGTCGCGTTAGCGGTCGGATAGATCATCGACGCCGAGGTTCGCCGCGCGGTGAAGGGCACAATGGCGCTGTCGAGCCACACATCGTTGACGCGGGCGCGCACCCGTGCATACAGGGTCTGATCGGGCGGCAGCGTTGCCTGCACCAGGTGCGACGTCGTCGTCAGCAGTCCCTCGGCGAGCACGTCATATCCGCCGGGCGTGGTGCCGATGTAGAGGATGTAGGCGTCGGCGTCCTGGACCTGCGTCCACGTGAACGCCTGGGTGGTCACGACATCGGTCGCGTTCGCCGTGGGATGGATCAGGGCGGGGACCGCCGGCAGGTTCCGGATCAGCGCCGTCGCACCATCGACCCGGCCGTTGACGCTCAGGGCGTCGGTCTGCAGCGCTCCGGCGTCGCGGCGGACCCGGTCGGCAAACGGACGTCTCGCCACTGCGGCCGTCGACCCCGACATGTCGTTACCGTCGGAGAGGTAGCCGTACGAGCGGTCGCCCCATGCCCACGCGCTGCCATCGGCGGTCACCGCGACGCCGAAGGTATCCGCGGCCGAGAAGCTGACGACTCCCGTGAGCGTCGTGGAGTCCGGGCGGCGCACGGCGGCGGGCGCCGCGATCGGCAGGCCCGTTCCGGAGCCCGTGCCGAGCTGACCGCGATCGTCCGCGCCCCAGGCGAGGATCCTCGCGTCCGACGTCAGCGCGAGGGAATGCCGTCCGCCGGCGAAGACCGCCTTGACCGGCACGCCGGTCAAGCCCGGCACCGTCACCGGCAGTTTATAGATGACCGTCGGCTGGTTCCCGAGCTGGCTGTTCGAGTTGCTGCCCCAGCCCATCACCGCCCCGGCGCCGGTGACCGCCAGCGCGTGCACCGCGGGCGTCGACGAGGGCAGGCGTCCCGACCCGAGCGAGATCGAAACCACGTCCTGCAGGCCCGTCACCGGCGCCGCGAGTGAGCGCGCGACGAGCGTGTTGTCGCCAAGCTGGCCAAAGCTGTTGTCGCCCCAGGTCCAGACGGTGCCGTCATGAGCGAGGGCCATGCCGCCCATGCCGCCGGCCGCGATCGCGACCATCCCCGTCAACGGGCCGGCCGCGTTCCGTACCCTGACCGGGTGCGCGCGCGGCGTGGTCGTGCCGTCGCCGAGCCGTCCCGATTCGTTGGTCCCCCATGCCCAGACGCTGCCGTCCGCGGTCAGCGCCAGCGTGTGCGTCGAGCCAGCCGCGACCGCTACCACGTTGGTGAACGGCGACAGGTCGGTGTTCAGGACCGGCACCGGAGATTCGCGGGCGGTCGTCGAACCGTCGGCAAGCTGGCTGGAGGCATTGAGGCCCCAACTCCAGAGGCTGCCATCGGCGCGGATGGCGAATCGCATCGAGAGTCCGTCTGCCACGGCCACGGCATCAGACACGTAGCTGGTATCCGCATTCTGCACCCGACGGGCGTAGAGCACCGTCGCGGGCGTTGCCCCGACGCGGGCCCATTCCCTGAGGCCGCCGGCGACCCGAGGCGTGACGGTCAGCGTCACGTTGTTGCTCGTGGCCGTCAGGTAGTTCGGATCGCCGAGATAGGTGGCGCTGAGGACGTGCACCCCCACGGGCAGCGTCGACGTCAGCAGCGAGGCGATCGACGGGTTGCCGGTCCGCAGCGGCAGCGTCGCCAGCAGCGTGGCGCCGTCGCGGAACTCGACGTTGCCGGTGGGAGCGCTGCCACCCGCGGCCGGCGGGACGTCCACCTGCAGACGAACGACGGTGCCGAACACCGCCTCCGTCGCGCTGATCGACAGGCTCGCCTCGCCCGGGCCGCGCACCGCGAACGTGTAGCGCACCGAGTGCCACGCGCCGAGGTTGTCCGTGACTTTCAAGCTGACCGCGCGGTCGCCGTTCACCGTGTAGGTCGCCGTCATGGGCAGCGGCACGATCGACACCGCATCGTCGAAGGCGCCGTCGTCGTCGAGGTCCCATTCGTAGCGAACGATCAGTCCGCCGGGATCGGAGGACGTAGACGGATTGAACGTGACCGGCTGGTTGACCAGCGCCGGATTCGCCGTGATCACCGCGACCGGCGGCGTGTTCGTGGTGCCGCCGTTGCTGGGGTTGGGATCGCAGACGTCGCCGACGCCGTCCGAATCGCCGTCCGCCTGATTCGCATTCGCGTGGTAGGCGCAGTTGTCGCGGCCGTCGATGACGCCGTCCCCATCGGCGTCGCCGATGCGGAGGCCCAGCAGCATGCCTTCGGGCGTGAACTCGTCGGCCTGCTGCTGCACACCGTTGGTGACCGGCAGGTCCTTCGACTCGGTGAAGCCGTAGAGATAGGTCGTGCCCGCGCCGTCGGTGGCGTGCCCGCGCGCCTCGTCGTCCAGGCTGCCGCCAAAGCACGACGAGAACAGCAGCGTCGACGTCGAGGCATTGAACGTCGCCGCGAACGCGTCCGCCGGTTGGCAGGCCGGCAGGTGCGGATAGAGCAGCGGAAGGCCCGTGCCGCTGGTGTTCCCGCTGATCGTCACCAGGCTGCCGGCCACGCTGATGCCGCGCGCGCTGTCATCGTCGAGGCCGCCAAACCTGGTCGAGAACTCGACGGCGCCGGTCGTGGAGAACCGGGCCACGAACGCGTCGTGGCCGCTCGGCGACGCCTGCGACAGCGGCAGTACCGCGGGGAAATTGCCCGACGCCGTGTCGCCGGCAACATAGGCCCGTCCGGTCCCGTCCACCGCCATGGCGTACGCGAACTCGTCGTCGCTGCCGCCGTGGTAGGTCGCGTAGGTGATCGTGCCGTTGGTGTCGAGCCGCGCGAAGAACATGTCGGGGTGGAACCAGGTGCTGCCGAACGCCTCGGTACTGGTTGCAGAGGCCGTCGGTGCCGCAGGTCGCATCGGCAGCGGTGCCGGTGACCGGGAAGTTCGCCGATTCCGTGTCGCCCGCCAGCAGGATCTGGCTGCCCACGACAACGGCCGCACTCACGGCGTCGTATTCGACGCCGCCGATGAACGTCGTCCAGTTCGTCGTGCCGTTCGGCGCGATCGCCGCGACGAAGCCGTCGTTGAAGCCGGCCTTGGCGCGAACCGGCGTCAGGCCGTTCAGCACCGACGAGTAGGAATGTCCGGCAAGATACGCGACGCTGTTCGTGCCCACGGTGACGCTGAGGCCGTAGTCGGCGGCCGTGCCGGTAACGAACGTCGAGCTGTCGACGCCGGAGCCGTCGGCGTGCAGCCGTGCGAGGAAGGCCTCCATGCCGCCCGCTCTCGCGGGGCCCGCGGTGACCGGGAAGTCGAAGGATAAGGTCGCGCCGCCGACGACGATGCGGCCCTGCGGGTCGAGCGCGATGCCGAAGCCGTAGTCGTCGTTCACGCCGCCCAGGTAGGTGACGAAGTCGACGGCGCCGCCGCCCGCCATCAATTTGATGACGAAGACGTCGGACCAGTTCGAGGGCTTGGCGTGCCCGAACAGCGCCGGCGACGACGTGTAGCCGGTCAGGTAGAGGCTGCCGTCCGGACCGATGGTCGCGGCCTCGACCGTCTCGTCGCCGGTGCCGCCGATGTAGCTGCCATACGTCAGGATCGGATCGACGACGAGCGTGTGCGCGGCATCGTAGGCCTCGGCGCGGAACCCGAGCGTGCGCGAGTCGAGCAGGACGTAGCTGCCGCGTACCGGCGTGCGCACGCCGTCGATGTCCTGGTACATGACCGGCGCGCGCTGCACGAGCGTTCCGGTCTTCAGCGCGATCACGGCCTCGCCGTGCTGATTGATCGAGACCGTCGACTGATCGTCGAGGCGCAGGCGGAAGGCGTCGAGCCGTGCGCCTGGCTTCACGAAGACGTCGTACTCGAGCAGGCGATCGTTGCCGTACATCCTGACGTCGATGCCGGGATACGCGTCGATCACGCGGATGCTGCCGAACAGGCCGGCGTTGCGGACCCACTTCGACTGATCGCTCCCGACCAGGTAGTTGACGCGGCCGCCCAGCGGATCCTCGAAGCGCACCGCCGCGTCGGCGTTCGCGCCGAGCAGACGCATCGAGAGGTTGGAATAGGTAATCGCGTCGCGCGACGATCGGTCGTGCCCCTGCCGGACCTGCCGGCTCTCGGCGTGCCGGCGTGCCCGCCCGTCGGCAATGCGCAGCCGCCACTCGTCGGGCGTGATCGCCAGCGTCATCCCGGGCACTCGCGCCAGGGCGCGGACGTCAGCGGCTGCCTGGCCGGCGTTCTGTTCGAAGGCCAGCGGCAGCTGCACGGACGTCGGCGCGGGCGATGGGGACGTTGCGGTGTTGTCGGCCGTGACGCCACCGCCAAGACACAGGGCGACGCCAACGACGAGGGCAAGACTTCTGCGCATGGATATGGATCTCCGGTCCGGTGCCACTAAAGCAAGGCGGCCGCCGACCGGGCACTGGGAGGGAGTGGGGTCAGTAACTCTTTGATATTGAGGGGTCTGACGACGCTAGTTTGCGCGATCGGCAGCCGATGGCGATGACCGCCGCAGCCCTATCTGTGATGAGGATGACGATTGTGATGGGTCGGCCCCGGGGATGCCGGGCGCACGACCGACGCGGTATAGTCTCCAGGCCACGAGCCGGAGGTAGCGACATGAGCGTGCGTGTCCTGGGAACGATCGGAGCCCTCACCGCGGGGATCGCGCTGAGCGCGCAACAGCCGGCGGCGACGCCGCCCGCGGCCCCGCAGGGGCAGGCTGCGCCGGCGGCCGGCCGCAGCAACAACCTCGGCTCGGATGCGAACGGCAACCCGCTGCGGCTGGCGTTCAAGACCAACCACGTCTCGAACTACGACGAGTCGAAGGTCAAGCCGTATACGCTGCCGGATCCGCTCGTGATGGTGGACGGCAAGCCCGTTCGCGATGCGCGCGCGTGGCGCGCGCGACGCGCCGAGATCCTGCGGATGTACGAGACCGACATCTACGGGCGCATTCCGGCGAACACGCCGAAGGTGACGTGGCAGGTCGCCGAGACCGATCCCCAGGCCCGCGAGGGCGCCTCGATCCGCAAGCGGATCGTCGGCACGATCGGCGAGGGCGCCGACGCCCCGAAGATCAACCTGACCCTGCACACGCCGGCACAGGCGAAGGGGGCGGTGCCGATCATCCTGCTGGTGAATTTCGGCGGCGGTACGCCACAGCCTCCGGCGACACCTCCTGCAGCGGCTCCGGCTGCGACCACTCCGCCTGCGGCGACTCCGCCCGCGACGGCGGCACCGCCGGCGGCGGCAGGGGCGACCCCGGCAGCGGGCGCGCCGCCCGCGGCCGCCGGGCGCGGCCGCGGTGGTCCGCCGTCAGATCCGCCGGTCGCGGCCGAGATTCTCGCGCGCGGCTGGGGCTATGCGACCGTGGGCTACAACGACATTCAACCCGACCGCGCCAACGCGTGGACGCAGGGGGTGATCGGCCGCACGCTCGCGGCTGGCGCCGAGCAGCCGGCCGCCGACGAGTGGGGCACGATCAGCGCCTGGTCGTGGGGCATCAGCCGCATCATCGATTACCTCGAGACCGACCGGGCGGTGAACGCCAGGCAGATCGCGGTGCAGGGACATTCGCGCCTCGGCAAGACCGTGCTGTGGGCGAGCGCGAAGGACGAGCGGATCGCCGCCGTGTTCTCGAGCTGCTCGGGCGAGATGGGCGCGGCGCTGGCTCGCCGCGACTGGGGCGAGACCGTCGACGACATGGCGCAGAACTTCGGGTGGCAGTTCGCCGGCAACTTCCAGAAGTGGCCGGGACGCTGGAACGAGATGCCGGTCGACGCGCACATGCTGATCGCGCTCAGCGCGCCGCGGCCGGTGTTCGTCACCGGCGGCACGACCGACCAGTGGGCCGATCCGGTCGGCATGTTCAAGGCACAGGTGGCGGCCGGCCCGGTCTACCGTCTGCTCGGCAAGACCGATCTCGGGACGACCGAGGTGCCCGCGCTCGATACGCCGCTCACACGCGGCGATCTCGGCTGGCACTATCACACCGGCGGTCACACCGCGACGCCGGCGGACTGGAAGGCGTTCCTGGAGTTCCTCGGCAAGTACTTCTGAGGCGCAGGTTCCTTCCGAGCGCTACTTCTTGATCTCTTCGATCCGATAGAGGTCCGTCTTGGTGCGAAGGTAGAGGGCGTCGCCCGCCGCGGCCGGCGACGCCATGAAGCCGTTGTCGAGCTGATTCTGCGCGAGGATCTTGAACTCGCGTCCCGCCTCGAGCACCGTCGTCTTGCCGTCCTCGTCGAACAGGTAGATGCGTCCGGCAGCGTGGATCGGCGATGCCGAGAAGGTGCCGCCCACGCGCGACTGCCAGATCTGCTCGCCGCTCTTGGCGTCGACCGCCGTGGCCAGGCCGACGTCGTTGACCATGTAGATGACGTCGCCGACCAGCAGGATCGACGGCTTGTTCGGCACCGCGCGCGTGAACCGCCAGGCGACGTGCGTCTGCGTGACGTCGCCGCTGCCGTCCGGACGGACCGCCACGAGCTTCGGCGAGTCGAAGCCGGTGGGGTAGAAGAGCATGCCGAGGCCGAACACGGGGCGCGTGCTCGCCGAGTGGCTGCCGCGCTCCTCGAGGCGCCACCGCTCCTTCCCGGTCATCGGTTCGTAGGCATACGCCGCCTTGCCGCCCAGGCTGATCAGGAGCGGTTCGTTGCCGACCGTGATGATGTGCGGCGTCGCGAACGCCTTGCGGAAGTCGCCGTCCGCCTTCGGCTTGCCGTCGGGATTCAGATCCTGGAAGTCGATCGACCGCGCCGTGCGCCAGACCGTCTTGCCGCTGTTCTTGTCGAGGGCGGCGACGTACTGCACGTCGCTGCCGTCGTAATGCATGATGAGCAGGTTGCGGAAAATGATCGGCGACGAGCCGGCGCCGCGGAAGTGATTGCACTCCAGATCGCGGCGCTCCCACAGCACCTTTCCCGTCTTGACGTCGATGGCCGCGGTCCCCGGCGACCCGAAGGTCACATACGCGCGCCCCGCCTCGAGCACCGGTGAGGGCGAGGCGTAGCTGTTGAAGGGATGCGCGTATTGGGGCTTCTCGACCTGGAACAGCTTGAGGTCGTGGATGACCTTGCCGGTGTCCTGATCCAGGGCGAGCGCGGACAGTTCCCGGCCGTCCGGCGTCGCCGTGGTCAACCAGACCTGATTGCCCAGGATCACCGGCGACGACCAGCCGCGGCCGTGGATGGCGGTCTTCCACTTGATGTTCCGGTCCTCCCCCCATGTCAGGGGCGGGTTCTTCGCGGGCACCATGCCGGTGCCCTCGGCTCCTCGGAACTGGGGCCACTGCGCACGCATCTCGGCCACCGCCAGCGCGCACACCAGGGCCAGGACGAACGGAAAGTGTCTCTTCACGGGCGCCATGCTAACAAAAAGCCGGTGCGGGCGACGAACCCGTCGTTGGGTCCGTCGCCGGTCCGAACCGAAGTTGTGACTGGGCTTACAGATTCGTCGCCGGCGAGGGGAACCGGCGGGCGCGGCAGCTCAGCTACAAGACAAACGGGATCAGACAGTTCTGGTCGTTCACTTGCATTGGTGCGGCACAGGTGCGCTGGTTGCAGCCCGATCCGCGCAACGCCGGGCACGAGACGCACGGCGGCAGGGTAGAGGTGGGAAGATGGAAGGCTACTTTGTCCTCGACGAACGCGGTGAACCGGTCCGTGAACGGAACCTCGAGGCCTGGACGCGCTGGTTCGAGCGCGCCGATCGCTCCATTGGCCGCACCATCGTCACGCCGGAAATCACCGTGCTGACCACGTTCCGCGGCGTCGGCGACACCGACGAGACCGGCACGCCGCCGCCCATGTTCGAGACCCGAGTCTTCGGCGGCATCCTCGACGGGGAAGAGGTTCGGCACCGCACGCGGATCGAAGCGGTGAACGGACACGCCCGGCTGGCCGAGTGGTGCCGGATCGCGCGGCTGCCCAATCACGGCATCACCGAAGAGCAGCTTCGCTAGCGCCGCGTCACAACCGAGCCGCGCCCCGTCCGGGGCGCGGCTTCGCGCTACCCCGCCCGCGGCACCTCCACGACTTCCAGCCGATCCCGACCCGCCGGCCTCACGCATTCTGTACTGGCCGGTTCGCGGTTTTTTGTGCCTGTGCCGGTCGCCGGTAAATCCGCTACAGTCGGACATGACGATGGACGCTGATGCGCGGGACGGATCGATGCCGGCCGACTGCCCGAAGTACCTCAGGCTCGCCAAGGGTTTCGAGCGTCAGCTGAAGACCGGCGTGCTCCGCGTCGGCGATCGCCTGCCATCGGTGCGTCAGCTTCGGGAAACCCATCGCGTCAGCGTGGCCACCGCGGTCGGCTGTTATACGTGGCTGGAACGTCAGGGCTACGTCCGGGCGCGTCCGAAGTCCGGGTTCTATGTCAGCCGCATGCCTCAGGCGGATGGCCTGCCGCCGACCGTGGCGCCTCGGGTGCGCGGGCCGGTCGCGGTTCGGCTCGGCGACGTGCCGTCGGCAAGCGAGGCGCGCGGCGACATCCTCGATCTCGGCCCCGCCGTCGTCAGTGCCGCGCTGCTGCCGATGAACCGGCTCAATCGGTCCATCCGGCTGGCCCTGTCGGCGTTCTCGGATCACGCGGTGCGCTACGAAGATCCCCTCGGCGCGCTGCGCCTGCGCCGCCAGATCGCCCGCCTCGTCTATCGCCAGGGCGCCAGCTGCCTGCCCGACGACATCGTGGTCACCTCGGGGTCGACCGAAGCGTTGAACCTCAGCATGCGTGCGGTGGCCAGGCCGGGCGACGTGATCGCGGTCGAGAGTCCCGGCTGCTACGACATGCTGCAGGCGCTCGAGGCGCTGCACATGCGGGCGCTCGAAGTGCCGCACGTGCCGCATGCCGGGCTCGACCTGGCGATGCTGGCGGCGGCGACGAAGAAGCACCGCGTCAAGGCGATGATTCTCAACGCGAGCTGCCACAACCCGCTGGGCGATTGCGTGACCGACGCGCACAAGGCGGAGATCGTCGCGTTCGCGACCGCGCACGACATCGCGATCATCGAGGCCGATACGTTCGGCGACCTGGTGTTCAGCGGCGAGCGCCCGCGCACGCTCAAGGCGTTCGACAAGACCGGCATCGTGCTGCAGTGCTCGTCGCTCGCCCACTACCTGGCGCCCGGGTTCAATCTCGGGTGGGCGAACGCCGGCCGCTGGCAGCCCGAGATCGCGCGGCTGAAGGGCTGCACCAACATCGCCCCGGCGCGGCTGCCGCAGCTCGCGCTCGCCGAGTTCCTCGAGTCGGGCGGCTTCGACAAGCACCTCAAGCACCTGCGCGTGGCGCTGTGGCGATCGGTCGAGAGGGTCCGCCAGCTGGTACTGACGCTGTTCCCGGCCGGCACCCGCGTCAGCCGGCCCGAAGGCGGCTTCGTGCTCTGGATCCAGCTGCCCGACGGCTACGACGGCCTCGACATCCAGCGCAAGGCCGCCGCGCTCGGCATCCACATCCTGCCCGGCGCGATCTTCTCGCCGAGCGGCCAGTACGCGAACTGCATCCGCCTCGCGTGCGGGCACCCGGTGGAGACACTGGAGCCCGCGGTCCGCGCCATCGCGAAAGTGCTCTGAGTTACGTGCTACGGCGCGTGCTAGTGCGACGTGCTGGTGTCACGTGCCACGTGCGAACGTGCGCACATCGCACGTGAAAAGCCGCACGTGCGCACTCGCACGTCGCTGTCTGTACCCATCCCGCCGCGCCCCGCGTGAGTCTGTGACGCGCGGCTGATCGCGCGTAACGTGGCGGGCATGCCCACTCACTTGCGTATCGCACTCCGGACGCTGGCGCGGCGGCCCGGGCTCGCGCTGGGGCGTGCCATCACCGTGACGGTGGTCGTGACCGCGGTGACCGCGGTGTTCACCGTCGCCAACGCGACGCTGCTTCGCGAGCTGCCGTTTCCCGAGGCCGACCGCCTGATGCGGGTCTTCCTGCAGCCGCCGGGCACGACCGACTTCGCCGAGACGAACCCGCTCGACCCGTTCGAGTTCGTGCGGTTCCGCGGCCGCGCCGCCACGCTCGAGCGGTTCGAGGGAATCTGGGTCGCGGATCGCGCGCTCAGCGGCGACGGCGAACCCGAGACCGTCAGGACCGGGCGCGTGTCCGCCGGTTTCTTCGACGTCCTCGGCGCCTCGACGGCGGCGGGGCGGACCTTCTCCGAGCACGAGGTCGAGACCGGTCAACGGCTGGCGGTGCTCAGCGAGGGACTGTGGCAGCGCCGCTTCGGCGGAGACCCGTCGGTGCTCGGACGCTCGCTGGTCATCGATCGCGAGGTCTACACCGTCATCGGCGTCACCGCGCGCGGCTTCGAGCCGGTGTTCACCAGCACCGAGCTGTGGACGCCGCTGACGATCGCGCAGGGGGCGCCGCCAACCCTGCTGAACGCCGTGCAGACGATCGTGCAGGTCCGCGCTGGCGCCACCGCCGACCAGGTGCGCTCCGAGCTCGGAGGGCTGTTCGAGGGCATGCGGCGGGAATTCCCCGTCCTGCTCAACGGCTGGACGATGGGCGTCGTCGATCTGCGCGAGGCGCAGTACGGATCGCGCCGGGCCGCGATTCAGATGCTGCTCGCGGCGGTTCTCGCGCTCGCGCTGATTGCCGTCGCCAACCTCGCGAACCTGACGCTCGCCGACGTCGTGTCCCGGCGCGGCGACTTCGCGGTCCGGGCAGCGCTCGGCGGATCGCGGCGGGACCTGGCGCTGCCGGAGATCGTCCAGAGCCTGCTGATCGCGGCAGCCGGCGGCGCCGTCGGGCTCGTCGGCGCCTCGTGGCTCGTCCCCGCGATGCTGGCGCTCGATCCGTCCACCACCCTGACGGTCACGCAGCTCTCGATCGACTGGCGGGTCGCGGCGTGCAGCTTCCTGGTCGCGATCGCCGTCATGCTGGCGGCGGTCGCCGCCCCGGCGCTGCGCGTCGCCGCGCCCGCGCTCGCGTCCGAGGTCGCCGCGGGCACCCGCCGCACCATCGGCGGCGGCGCGGCCGAACGGGTCCGGCTGATCCTCGTCGCCGCGCAGACGGTGCTCGCGATCGTCCTGCTGTCCTCGGGTGCGCTCGTCGTCACGGCGATGCAGAAGGCCGCGCGCCTCGATCCCGGGTTCGATCCGGCGAACGTCGTCACCGCGCAGCTGCGCCTGTCCGCCACCGTCCTGCCGACCGAGGTCGACCGCGCCGGGTTCGTCTCTCGCGTGCTCGATCGGCTGCAGGCGACGCCCGGGGGTCGTCGCCGCAGGAACGACACTCAACCCGTTCACCGTCGGCAACAGCTTTCAGACGATGGTGCAGGTCGAGGATCGCCCGACCGACGACGGCCAGCCGTACACGGTACAGTTCCGCCGGGTCTCGCCCGGGTACTTCGAAACGATGGGCATCCGCCTGCTCCGCGGCCGCCTGTTCGATCGCCACGACATCGCCTCGTCTCAGGCGGTCGCGATCGTGAGCCGCAGCTTCGCGCGCCGCTTCTGGGCCGATCAGGATCCGCTCGGCCGGCGGATCAAGCGCGGCGCCTCCGCGAAAGTCTGGTCGGTGGTCGTCGGCGTCGTCGACGACGTCCGGGACGTCGGGCTGGATCAGCCGCTCCGCGACACGGTGTACTCGCCGTACTTCCAGGCCAGCAATGCGGCGGCGCCGGTAGGGCTGGTGGTGCGGACGGCGGGGCCGCCGTCGGATTCGGTGAAGGCGATCCAGCGGGCGGTCTGGGACGTCGACGAGAAACAGCCGCTCGGCAACATCGTGACGCTGCAGGAGTTCATCGCCGCCTCGCTCGGCGGACACCGGTTCCGGGCGATGCTGGTCGCCGTCTGCGGCGCGCTCGGCCTCCTGCTGGCGACGGTCGGCACCTACGCCGTGACCGCCCGCTACGTCGTCGAACGCCAGCGCGAGGTCGGCATCAGGCTCGCGCTCGGCGGGCGTCCGATGCAGGTATGGTGGACCGTGGCCAGGACCAGCCTCAACGCAGTCGTGCTCGGCGCGATCGCCGGCTGCGTACTCTCGACGCTGGCCGGTGCAGTGCTCGGCGCGCTGATCCCGGAGCTGCGTGAGCGCAACTGGATGTTCACCGTCGCGGCAGCAACCGTGCTCACGCTCGTCGGAGGCGCCGCGGCCCTCATCGCCGCCCGCGGCGTGGCTCGGGTCGAGCCGTTCAAAACCCTGGCTGACTAAGCAGGTTCTACCGGTTCGACAGGGTTCTACGGGTTCTGCGGGTTCTTCAGGTTCTGCAGGTTCTGCCGGTTCTGCAGGTTCTGAGTTTGGGAGTTGATGGGAGGAGTTGGGGAAGTTGGGAGTTAGCTCCCTTGTCAGCCATTCCGATAGAAGAGCAGCGCGCCGACGACGTTCGAGGCGCCGAGGACGGCGAACGCGAGCGTCCATGCGAACACGGACTCGCCGTGCGCGAGGTCGAGCACGATGCCGACGACCGCCGAGCCGGCGGACGCGGCGGCGAAGCCCGCGGTCGAGTAGAGCGCCATCGCCGTCCCGCGGCTCGACGGCGGCGCGACGGCGACGATCCCCGCGGTCAATGCGGCGGAGTCGGCGCTGATGCACGCGCTGTAGACGATCCCGGCGGTGACGATCGCCAGCCAGCCGATCGTCGACGACAGCGCGAAGGCGAGGCTCGCGGTCGCCGAGAGCGTCATGACGACGAGAACCAGCCGGCGGCGATCCATGCGTGCGCTCAGCTCCGCGCCCGCAAGGCTCGCCGGCACGCCGACGAGCGCGATCAGCGCGGCGAGTGTCGCCGGGCTGGCGAACGTGCCCGATCCCTGAAGCACCGCACAGAACGTGAGGAACGGGACCAGCCACGCGCGCACGCCGAACAGCTCCCACATGTGGCAGGCGTAGCCGGTGATGTAGCGCAGCGCGTCCGGCGATCCCACCACTTCGCGCCAGCGGCCGCGCTCTGATGATGCGACTGCCCGCTGTGGCGCCATCGGCTGGATCAGGAAGAACACCAGCGCCCATGCCACCACCGGCCCCGCGGCGAGCGTGACGATCGCCGCGCGCCACGAGAACTGCTCCACGAGCTGTCCCACCCAGTAGAACGAGAGGCTCGATCCGATGGTGAACGACGTCGTGTAGAACGCCACGTGCCGCGGGTGTGGCACCGCGCGCAGCCGGTCGGTCATCAGCTTGAGGCCCGGCATGTAGGTGCCGGCGAGGCTTGCGCCGGCGAGCACCTGGAACAGCAGCGCCGTCCAGAAGCCGTCGGCGACGGCGCCAAAGCCAACGGCCGCGGCGGCGGCGAGCGACGTGGCCGCGAGCCAGACCGTTCGTGCATCGACCCGATCCGTCAGGCTGGCGAGGATGGGGACCGCGATCATGTAGCCGGCGTAGTAGCCGCTGCTGATCCAGCCGGTCGCCGTGTTCGACAGCTGCCAGGCGTCGCGCAGCTCGGTCTGCACCGCCAGGAACATCGAGAACGGCGCCATGCCGAGGATCTCGCCGAGGCAGATGATCGCGACAACGCGTCCGGGCCGCGAGGTCATGGCCCGGACCGGGGCCGGCGGCTCACGAACCGTTGGGCAGCAGGACCGACTTGATGACGCGGCGGTCGTACATGGCGTCGAACGCCTCGCGCCACCGCTCCAGCGGCGCCCGCATCCCGACGATCGTCTCCGGCATCGTCAGGCCGCGGTCGAGGAGGTGGATGACGCGCTCCCAGACCGGGTAGTTGTGGCTGAAGGATCCCTGGAGCCGGATGTTGCGGAGGACCAGCGGATTCATGTCGAGGGGAATGTTGTCGGGCGACCAGCCGACCTTCGAGATCTGGCCATCGGGACGGGCCAGGTGCATCGCGACGTTCAGGGCCTGGCTGGCGCCGGTCGCGTCGCAGACCAGGTCGGCCCCTTCGGCCCGATGGCCGCGGACGATCTCTTCGAGGTTCTCGGTCAGCAGGTCGACCGTCTGCGTGGCGCCGAGCCGTCGCGCCGCGTCGAGTCGCGGCGCGTCCGCGGTCACGCCGGCGACGATCAGCGGATTGGCGCCCGCGAGCGCCGCCATCCTCGCGCACAGCAACCCGATCGGACCGGGCCCGAGCACGACGACGAGGTCGCCGGGCCGGATCGTCGAGTTCACGCACATCGTCTGGTAGGCGACCGCATGCGGCTCGGCCAGGCAGGCGATGTCGAACGGCAGCGTGTCGGGGATCGAGTGCAGGCAGCGCGCCGGCACCCGCACGAACTTCGCCATCGCGCCGTCGAGGCCGTAGCCGAACCCCTTGCGCGACGGACACAGGTTGTAGCGGCCGCTGCGGCACAGCAGGCAGTTGCCGCAGATCTGCGCCGCCGTCTCGCTGACCACGCGGTCCCCTTCACGAAACCCGCGCACCCCCGGTCCGACCTTGGCGATCGTGCCCCCGAACTCGTGCCCGAGCACGACCGGGACGTTGACCGTCCACGAATGCGTGTTGTGCGCCTGGTGCACATCCGAGCCGCAGACCGATACGCCGCCCACCTGCAGCAGGACATCGCCCTCGCCAACCTCGGGAACGGCCACCTCCCGGAGCTCGACGGCATGTGGTTCGAGGGCGTAATGGACGACGGCGGGATGAGTCTTCATGCTGTCCGTAACTTATCAGGGAATGGGGAAGTCGGTGGTCGTGATCGGTGAGCAGTGATCGGTGATCAGCGGAACGCGATCACCGATCAGCGCCCGAACGCCAACCGACTCCGGCACGTGACTCCCGACTCGTGCGCACGAGTCCCGATCCCGACGCGATTACTCCCTGAGCGCGCCCATCGGATCGATGCGGCTGGCGCGGCGGGCGGGCAGCCAGCTGGCGAAGGCGGAGACCGCCAGCAGCAGCGCGGGGACGCCGGCGAACACCGGGATGTCGATTGACGTTAAGCTTCATCAGAAGTCAGAAGTCAGAAGGAGGAAAGGAAAAAGGGAAAGAGGTAAGGTCTTCTCGTGCACTACTGCGAAGTTGCGCCGATTCCCGCCCTCGCCGGGGTGGTTCAGTGCCTGTGGACCCTGCAAGGCGACGGCTCCGGCATCGTCGATCCGGATCCGGTGCTGCCGGACGGGCGGCCCGAGCTGATCCTCCATTTCGGCGATCGGTTCGATCGGGTCGATGCGGCGGGCCGCGCCGAGCGGCAGGCGTCGGTCATCTTCGCCGGGCAGCTGACGTCGCAGCTGCTGCTCCGGCCGACCGGGCAGGTGGCGGTGCTTGGCGTGCGGTTCCACCCGCACGGCGCGGCGTGCGTGCTGCCGATGCCGCAGCACGAGCTCGCGGGGCTGACGATTGGCGTCGAGACGTTGTCGGCGCGCGTCTCACGGGCGCTGTCGGAGATCGAGATCCGCGGCGGTCTGCCGGCGGCAGCCGACGCCGTCCAGCGGGTGCTCGTGCGGCTCATCCAGCCAGGCCGGCTCGATGTCCGCGTGCGCGCCGCGGTGGCGACGATCGAGCGCACCGGCGGACTGGTTACGGTGGACGCGCTCGCGCGCGCGGTGAACATGACCAGCCGGCATCTCGAGCGCCGCTTCCTGCAGGACGTCGGCACGACGCCGAAGCGGCTGGCGCGGATCACGCGGTTTCAGCAGGCCCTGCGCCTGCTGCAGCAGCCGGACGATCCGGCGCGGGGCGGCGCCGACACCGCGGCCGCGTGCGGCTATGCCGACCAGTCGCACTTCATCCGCGACTTCAGGCGTCTCGCCGGATGCTCGCCGTCGCAGCACCTGCTGCAGCGCGGCCAGCTGACCGGCTTCTTCATCGACCACCGCTGATCGGACCGGGCGCGCGACCGGGTCGTGCTTCCAGGGAGACTGAGGGCTGGCGCGCCAGCACGAAGGTCTGGGGCTTGGATTTTCCGTCGCCGCTGATCGTGGTTTCCAGGGAGCCGTCGGCGCGGCGCGCGTAGCGAATCAGCTTCGGGAAGTCATGGCCGGGATTCTCGAACGTCGCGCTGTCGGCGCTGACCGCGGTCAGGGCGAAATGCGTGGCGGGACTCCGGCCGTTCGGCATCGCGCTGTAGACGAGGCTGCCATCGCGCTCGGCGATGCACAGGAACTCGAAGCTGGACATGACCGGACCGCGCAGCGTGCGGGCCGTGGCCAGCATGGCTCCGCCGGCCGCGGGCGTCCACCGCTCTTCGACCGTCGCGGTGCCGGCAGCTCCCGACCACACGCCGGAAATCCACGCGACCTGCGCCACCGTCGCGGGCGCTTTCTGCACCTTGGGGCCGGGGTCCGGGGCCGCAGGCGCGGGCTCGCTGGTGCGCTTGTAGACGGTTCCGACCTGGCGTGACGTGCCCTGCGCCGCGTCGCGTATCGTGGCCTCGATGACGAGGGCATCGGGCGACTGCAGTCGCAACACCCGCCGGACGCTGAGCGTCGAGCGCGTCCCGCCTGGCGGGATCGAACCGACGACCGTGAAAGCGATGCCGGTCCCGTCCCAGGCGGCCGTCTCGAACGATTCCGCGTCGCCGACACAGAGCGCGCCGGGGATCCGCGTCCGGACCTCGCTGCCGTCGAGGGGATAGGTCGCGGTGACGCTGGCGTCGCGCACGGGACGCGTCACGGTGAGCGTGTTGCCATCCTGCTTCAACCAGAGACGCGGACCGAAGACGGCGTTCGGCGCCGCCGCCACGCCGCCCGGCGCCTCGGTCGTCGCCATCCACGACCCGGTCAGATCCGGTTTCTGCTGCCCCTGCCCGCTGGTGGCGAGCATCGAGCACACCAGCACGGCACCCCACGCGACCTTCCGCATCCCGTCCTCCGTTGTCGCGTAACTCTAGCGTGTGCCGCCGCCGGGGACTTGAACAAATGCGACATGTCTGAATTTTTTGACTTTTCCCTTTTTCCTTCTGACTTTTTGTTGCGTTCATCTTTCATTCAGGCCCTCTGGGCTATAACTGATGCGTGCGCGTTCTGCTGGTGGAAGACGAAGCGGCGCTGTCCCGACAGCTGTCGGCGGCGCTCGGCGAGGCCGGCTACGCCGTCGATTGCGCGGCGGACGGCGAACGCGCGGATTTCCTCGGGCAGACCGAGCACTACGATGCCGTGGTGCTCGACCTCGGGCTTCCTCGCGTCGACGGGCTCACCGTCCTGCGCCGCTGGCGCGAGGCCGGGCTCTCGGTGCCGGTGCTCGTGCTCACCGCGCGCGGCAGCTGGCACGAGAAGGTCCAGGGCATCGACGGCGGCGCCGACGATTACGTCGCGAAGCCGTTCCGGATCGAGGAGGTCCTGGCGCGTCTGCGCGCGCTGATCCGCCGCGCCAGCGGGCAGATGGGCGCCGAACTGCGCTGCGGCGCGCTGACGCTGGATCCGCGCTCCGCGAAAGTCACGGTCGCGGGCGCTCCGGTCAAGCTCACCAGCCACGAGTACCGCGTGCTCGCATACCTCATGCATCATCGCGACCGCGTGGTGTCGCAATCTGAGCTGAGTCAACACATCTACTCCCAGGATCTGGATCGCGACTCGAACACCGTCGAAGTCTTCATCGCGCGGCTGCGGCGCAAGGTTGGCGCGTCGCACATCGAGACGGTGCGCGGCCTCGGCTATCGCATGGTCAACGGGCAATGACCGGCCAGCCATCGCTGCGCGCCCGCGTATTCTTCGGAGCGGTGCTGTGGACCGTTGGCCTGTTTCTCGCCGGGGTCATCGGCACCACGCTGCTGATGTTCCGGTTCCGGCATCTGCCACAGATCCTTCACGGCACCACTTATACCCATGCCCCGTTCTTCCTGACGTTCGCGGCCGCGTGCCTGGTGATCGGCTTTCTGCAGGTGCGCAGCGGTCTCGCCGGCGTCAACCAGCTGCGCGCCCGGCTCGCCGACGTCCAGGAAGGACGCGTGCCGCGCGTCGAGGGCCGGTATCCCAGCGAGGTGCAGCCGCTGGTGGACGACCTCAACGCGCTGCTCGAGCACCGCGAGCGGGCGATCGCGCGGGCCGTCGCCAAGGCCGGCGATCTGGCTCACGGGCTCAAGACCCCGCTCGCGATCCTCGCGCAGGAGGCGGAGCGTGCACGCGCCGGCGGGCACGCCGAGCTCGCCGACGCCATCGCCCAGCAGGTGGAGCGGATGCGCCGGCAGACCGACTATCACCTGGCGCAGGCCCGCGCGACCGCGTCGGGCGGGACCACGAGCAGCGCGCGATCCAGCGTGCGCGAGGCGGCGCGCGCGCTCGTCCGCACGATGACGCGGCTGCACGCGGAGCGCCGGCTCGTCTTCGACGATCGCGTCACCGACGACGACGCCGTGCGCTGCCAGCGCGAGGACCTCGACGAGATGCTCGGGAACCTGCTCGACAACGCCAGCAAGTGGGCGCGCACGCGCGTCGTCGTCAGCTCCACCCGGACCGACGCCGACGTCCTGATCGCCGTCGAAGACGATGGCCCTGGCCTGCCGGCCTCGATGCGTGAGGCCGTCCTGCAGCGAGGCGTGCGCGTCGACGAGGCCGCCCCAGGCTCGGGCCTCGGCCTCGCCATCGTCCGCGACCTCGCCGAGCTCTATGGCGGCACGATCGCCCTGGATGCGTCCGATTCTGGCGGCCTGCGCGCCAGACTACGCCTGCCGGCGGCTTAAGATCGGTGCTGGGTGCTCGGTGCTGGGTGCCGGGTGCGGGGTGCTAGAGTGCTGGGTGCTCGGTGCAGGCCCAAGCACTGAGCACCAAGCACTGAGCACGAAGCACCAAGCACTGAGCACCAGCCACTGAGCACCGAGCACCCAGCACCAAGCACCCAGCACCCGACCAGCGATGCGCATGCGCCGGGAGGATGGGCGCTCGTTCGCGAAGCGATCCGCGGTTCCCACATCGACTACACGGCCGCGCCGATCGGCCGCGCCGTGATCATGCTCGCGGTGCCGATGGTGATGGAGATGGCGATGGAGTCGATCTTCGCCGTCGCCGACGTCTTCTGGGTCGCCCACCTCGGCGCCGACGCGGTCGCGACCGTCGGGCTCACCGAGTCGATGTTGACCATCATCTACACGGTCGCGATGGGGCTCTCGATCGGCGCCACCGCGCTGGTCGCCAGGCGCACCGGCGAGAAGGACCCGGAAGGAGCGGCGCATGCCGCCGCCCAGTCCGTGCTGCTCGGGCTGGCGGTTGCCGCGGCGATCGGGTTGATCGCCGCACCATTCTCGACCTCGCTGCTGCGGCTGATGGGGGCGAGCGAGGACGTCATCCGGACCGGCGGCGGCTTCACGACGATGATGCTGGCGGGCAACGCGACGGTGCTGCTGCTCTTCCTGCAGAACGCCGTGTTCCGGGGCGTCGGTGACGCCGCCACGGCGATGCGCGTCCTGATCCTCGGCAACATCCTCAACATCGTGCTCGGTCCCTGTTTCATCTTCGGGGTCGGGCCGTTCCCGGAACTGGGTGTCACCGGCGCCGCCGTCGCGACGAACCTCGGACGCGGAGCCGCGGTTGTCTATCAGTTCTATCTCCTCACGCGCGGCCGCCGGCGCATCCGGCTGGCGCGGCATCACTTCCATCTCGATCTGCCGATGATGAAGACCGTGCTGCGGCTGTCCGGGTCCGGAACGATCCAGATCCTGATTGGCACCGCGAGTTACGTCGGGCTGGTCCGGATCCTGTCGGCCTTCGGCAGCGCGCCGCTGGCCGGCTACACGATCGGCATGCGCGTGATCCTGTTCGCGCTGCTGCCGGCCTTCGGCGTGTCCAACGCGGCGGCGACGATGGTCGGGCAGAACCTGGGAGCGGGAAAGCCCGACCGGGCCGAGCGTGCGGTCTGGACGGCGGTGGTCTACAACATGGCATTCCTCGGCATCGTCGGCATCCTGTTCCTCGCCGCGGCGCCGCAGATTGCCGGCCTGTTCACGTCGGACCCGGCCGTCAAGCCGTACGCCGTCTCGTGCCTGCGCACCGTCAGCCTCGGGTTCCTGTTCTACGCCGCGGGGATGGTGCTGACATCGGCGTTCAACGGCGCCGGGGACACCTGGACCCCGACCGTCATCAACCTGTTCGTGTTCTGGCTGTGGGAGATTCCGCTGGCCTGGTGGCTCTCGACGAGTGGCGGCCTCGGACCGCGCGGCGTCTTCCTCGCCCTCACGATCGCGTACTCGACGCTGGCCGTCGTCAGCGCGCTGCTGTTCCGTCGTGGACGCTGGAAAGGCCAGCGCGTGTGAGCGCCGTCGCGCCTTGACATCGCGGAAGCGCCCGCGTAGCGTTCAAAGTAGATGCATCTGACACACGATCCGCGCGATGGCGCCGTCGTCGGCAAGGGTGTCGGCGAGGGCTACCTGACGGGCGAGGAGATTGCCGTCATCGCGCGGGCCGGGCTCGCGCAGCTGCCGGTGGACGGCAAGCGGCTGCTGGTGCTGATTCCCGACGGCACGCGGACGATGCCGATGCCGCTGATGTTCGAGACGATCGAGCGTGAGCTCGGTGGCCGCGTCGCGGCGCTCGACTATCTCGTCGCGCTCGGCACCCATACGCCGATGACCGACGAGCAGCTCGGACGTCACGTCGGACAGACCGTCGTGGATGGCGCGGTGGGCAAGCGGCGCATCTTCAATCACCGCTGGGACGACCCGGCCACGTTCGTCAAGCTCGGGGAGATCCCGGCGCACGAGGTCTCGGAGCTGACCGGCGGGCGGCTCAAGGAGAACGTGCCGGTCGCGCTCAACCGGCTGCTGGTGGACTACGACCACATCCTCATCTGCGGGCCGGTGTTCCCGCACGAAGTGGTCGGCTTTTCCGGCGGGACCAAGTACCTGTTCCCCGGCGTCGCGGCGGCCGAGATCATCCACTTCACCCATTGGCTCGGGGCGCTGATTACGAGCTACGATGTGATCGGCACGGCCGACACGCCGGTGCGGGCCGTGATCGACCGCGCCGCCAGCCTGCTCTGGACGCCGTTGTCGCTGCTCGCGCTGGTGGTGACCCACGACGGCGTCGCCGGCATGTTCTGCGGCGACCCGCATGAGACCTGGCGCCAGGCCGCGGCCCTGTCCGCGCGCCGCCACATCGTCTGGGTCGACAAGCCGTATACGCGGGTGCTGGCGATCATGCCGCGCATGTACGACGACCTCTGGACCGCGGCCAAGGGGATGTACAAGATCGAGCCGGCCGTCGCGGACGGTGGGGAAGTCGTGATCTACGCGCCGCACGTCACCGAAGTCAGCTACGTCCACGGCAAACTGCTGGACGAAGTGGGCTACCACTGCCGTGACTACTTCCTGGGGCAGTGGGAGAAGTTCAAGCACTATCCTGGCGGCATCCTGGCGCACTCGACGCACGTGAAGGGACTCGGGTCGTTCGATGCGTCGTGCGCGCTGGAGTCGCCCCGCATCACGGTAACGCTCGCCACCGGGATTCCGAAGGAGCGCTGCGACCGGATCAATCTCGGCTACCTGGATCCGGCCACCGTGAGGCCCGACGAGTGGCAGGGGCGCGACGGCTGGCTGGTCGTCCCGCGCGCGGGCGAAATGCTGTATCGGGTCGGCCAGCCGCCGACGTGGGGGGGTAGCGACGTGCGCACGCCGTAACGTGTCCGGCTGCCGCCCTCCCTGTTGCACACTGAATTGCGGATCTCGCGGCGCGCCGCGCCCGGAGTAACCAATGACTTACAAGATGGGCGTCGTGGGCCTTGGCGTGATGGGCGCCAGCCTGGCCCGCAACATCGAGAGCAAGGGTTTCCCTGTCGTCGGCTACGACCTCGACGCGAAGAAGACCAACGCGTTCATCGAGGGGCCGGCCCACGGCAAGGCGATCATCGGCGTCGATCGGCCGGAGGCCCTGATGGACGCGCTCGAGCGGCCGCGTCGGGTCCTGTTCATGGTGCCGGCCGGCGCTCCGGTCGACAGCGTCATCGCCCACCTCAAGCCGCACCTGCAGGAAGGGGACATCCTGATCGACGGCGGCAATTCGTACTTCGTCGATACCGATCGACGCTGTGACGACATGGCGGCCGCCGGCTTCCGCTTCGTCGGCGCCGGCGTGTCCGGCGGCGAGGAGGGAGCCCTCCTGGGGCCCGCGATCATGCCGGGCGGACCGCGCGAAGCCTGGGACGCACTCGCCCCGATCTTCAAGGCGATCGCCGCCAAGGCCGACGACGGCGAACCGTGCGTGGACTACATGGGGCCGCGCGGCGCCGGGCACTACGTGAAGATGGTGCACAACGGCATCGAGTACGGCGACATGCAGCTCATCGCCGAAACCTACGACGTCCTGCACCGCGCCGCGGGACTGACGACGTCGGAGATGGCCGGCGTGTTCGCCGAATGGAACGCCGGCGAGCTGAAGTCGTACCTGATCGAGATCACCGCGGAGATCCTCGAGCGGACGGACGAAGAGACCGGCAAACCGGTGGTGGACGTGATCCTCGACGAGGCGCAGCAGAAGGGCACGGGGAAGTGGATGAGCCAGAATGCCTTCGACGTCGGCGCGCCGATCCCCACGGTGAACGCGGCGGTCGAAGCGCGGATCCTGTCGTCGCTCAAGGCCGAACGCACCGTGGCCAGCCGCTCGCTGCGCGGCCCCGTGCCTGACCGGCGCGGCGATCGCGCGCGGCTGGTCGCGGCCGCCCGCGACGCGCTCTACGCCTGCAAGATCACCTCGTACGCCCAGGGCATGGCGCAGCTGCGGCTGGCGTCGAAGGAATACGGCTACCAGATCGATCCCGGCACCGTCGCCAAGATCTGGCGGGCCGGCTGCATCGTCCGCGCGAGCCTGCTCGAGGACATCCGGCGCGCGTTCTCGCGCGATGCCGGGCTGGTCAACCTGCTGCTGGACGGGGCATTCCGTGACGCGATGGCGAGCCGGCAGGACGGCTGGCGCTATCTGGTGCAGACGGCGATTGCGACCGGCATCCCGGTGCCGGCCATGAGCGCGTCGCTCGCGTATTACGATTCGTATCGGAGCGAGCGGCTGCCCGCGAACATGACGCAGGCGCAGCGCGATTACTTCGGGGCTCATACCTACCGTCGCCTCGATCGCGACGGTGTTTTTCACACCGACTGGACCGGCACGCGCGCCGCCAGTGACGGGAGCGGCACACACTGATGGACAAGGCACTCGACATTCCCGCCGGCGGCGCCCTCGACTTCCTCGCGCTCGGTGCGCTCATTCACCGGCTCGATCCCGGTCTCATCCCGTTCCGCAAGGCGACCAGCTGCGAGATCCACGTCAGCGGCGGCGAGTTCAACACCGCCGCCAACCTTGCCGACTGCTTCGGCCTGCGCACCGGCGTGGCCACGGCGATGGTCGAGTACCCGATTGGCGATCTGATTGCGGGGCGGGTACGGTCGATGGGGGTGACGCCGTTCTACAAGATGTTCAAGCACGACGGCGTGCGCGGGCCCAACATGGCGACCGTCTACAGCGATCGCGGCTTCGGCGTGCGCGGGCCGACGGTGTTCTACAACCGCTGCAACGAGGCCGCGGCGCAGCTGAAGCCGGGCGACTTCGACTGGAAGACGATCTTCGGCCACGGCGTCCGCTGGTTCCACAGCGGCGGCATCTTCGCGGCGCTCTCGGAGACCACCGCCGAGCTGATCATCGAAGGCATGCAGGCCGCCCGCCAGCACGGCGCCGTCGTGTCGCTCGACCTGAACTATCGCGAGAAGCTCTGGGCCGCCGCCGGCGGCGCCGGCCGCGCCGTCTCGACCCTCGCCCGCATCGTCGAGAACGTGGACGTGCTGGTCGGGAACGAGGAGGACCTGCAGAAGGGACTGGGGATCGCCGGCCCGGAGGTGACCGCGGGCGCCGCCAAGGACTCGCTCGACCCGAGCGCGTTCTTCGGCATGATTGACCGCGTCGTCCAGAAGTATCCGCGCGTCAAGGTGGTAGCGACGACGCTCCGCCACGTGCACTCGACCAACCGCCACAGCTGGAGCGCGGTGGCGTGGATCAACGGCCGCACGCACGTGGCCCCGAGCTGCGAGCTCGACGTCTACGATCGCGTCGGCGGCGGCGACGGCTTCGCCTCGGGCCTGTTCTACGGGCTGCTGTCAGGCGAATCGCCCGATGACGCCGTGAAGCTTGGCTGGGCGCACGGCGCGATGATCACCGCCTTCCCCGGCGACACGACGATGGCCACGCTCGATCAGGTTCGCGCGTTCGCGCGCGGCGGGTCGGCGCGCATACAGCGCTAAGGTGCAACCCAGCACTGAGCACCCCCTTAAGCGTCGTTCTTCCCGTAGACGAGCCCGAACTGCTCGCACAGCCGCGGCACGCTGTCGTAGTCGATCTCGACGCCGTACTCGGCGGCCAGCATCTGCACGGCCCCCCGTGCCGGCTTGTCCGTGGACATCAACATCGACGACAGCCACTGGAAGTAGGCGTCGAAGCCGCCGGGGATCATCAGTTCCAGGAAGCGGAGATCGCTGTCCCCGGCGTTCCAGAACGTGTGCCACTGGCCGCGCGGCTTCAGCACGTACGACCCCGGACCTGCGTCCACGAGCTCGCCGCCGAGCATGGCGCCAAGCCGGCCCGCGATGACGAACGACAGCTCGTCCTCGCGCGAGTGCCGGTGCAGCGGCGCGGCGAGATGCCGCGCCGGGAGCGTGTGCTCGACGATCGCCACGCGACCCTCCGTCACGTACGCCGGCACTTTGTGCACCGTGCCGAGCCGGCCAAGCGGCGCGTCGAGCCCGTCGCCTGGCGCGACGATGTAGGGTAGTGAGACGTAGGTCGTGGACACCATTGGTTTCCCCTGTTGATGGTTCGGTCCCGTGTTCAGCTGCCGATCCGTGCCGTCATCAATTTCACGTCCGTGCCCTTCCAGATCTTCCGGAAGCGCGCGTCGGCCAGCGCGGCGTCGTCGGTCTTGCCCTGCGCCTTGAGCGCCTGGGCGAGGCCGAAGAGCGACCAGCCGTTCTCCGGGTTGTTGCGCAGGTCCTCCCAGAAGACGGCCTCGGCCTCGTCCGGCCGCCCCGCCTCGAGCAGCACGGCGCCAAGGTTCTGCCGCGCCGGCGCATGCCAGTCGGACGGCTCCTGGTAGATCAAGGCGTCCTCGAACCTGACGGCGCGGTCGAGGTGCAGCGTCGCCTTCTCCCAGTCCTTGCGCTTCGCGGCCATCTCACCGGCGACGATCTCGGGCGCAATCCGCAGGATCGCGAAACCGGAATTCTGCGAGAACGTGACCGTCTTCTTCAGCTCGGGATCCGACACCAGCAGCTTGAGCTGCTCGAGCTCGGTTTCGGCCTCGGTGAGCTGCCCCCTGGCGGTGAAGGCCATCGCGCGCGCATAGCGCCACGCGCCGCGCGTGAACGGCGTCTGATGCTGCGGCCCCTTGTCGGCGAGAATCGCGTCCCATTCACCGAAGCGGACCATCGCCCAGTACGGCACCACGACGAAGCCCTGGAGGATCGGTACCGAGGCGAGCGCCTCCTGCGGGATGGTGCCGGCCAGCTTCTTCGCCGACTCCAGCGCCAGCTGCTTCTGCCCGATCGCCGTGGCGCCCATCCAGACGAAGTGGACGTTGTGCGGGTAGTAACCCAGCGGATAGATCCCCTGGGCACGGCACTGGGCGATGTAGTCCTCGTCCGCCTTCGAGGCGAGCTGGTTCGACCGGACCACGTCCTCGTGGCGGCCGACCCGCTGGTAGATGTGCGCCGGCATGTGCACGATGTGACCGGCGCCCGGCATCAGCGGCATCAGCCGATCCGCTTCGGCTTCCGCGCGCTCCGGCGTGTCCGTCGCTTCCCACAGGTGAATCCACAGGTGCAGCGCGCCGGGGTGGTTCTTGTTGCGCGCCAGCACCTGCTCGAGCGACGACTGGACCTCCTTGGTCTCCTCGTACGGCATGCCGTCGCGGGTCCAGTAGTTCCAGGGCCGCGTATCCATCAGCGCCTCGGCCAGGATCGTCCGCGCGTCGGTATCGGTCGGGAACTTCGCCACGACCTCGCGCATTGCCGCGACGAAGGCGCGGTCGGCCTTGGCGCGATCCTCGGCCTTGCCCGTGTACCGCGTGGCCAGCGCGTCGATGTAGGCGCGCTCCCTCGGCGTCACGGTCGCCTTCAACGCGGCCGCCTTTCGGATCAGGTCCAGCGCCTTCGGTTCGTCTTCGGGCGTCATCGCCCCGTTGATGTTCGGCCCGAGCACGAGCGCCTGGCCCCAGTAGGCCATCGCGAGCTGCGGATCGAGTCGCGCGGCTTCCGCGAACGCCCGTCCCGCCTCCGCATGGTTGAACCCGTAGGTGAGGTTGATGCCCTGATTCATGAAGAGCTGCGCCCGCTCCTGCTTCGTGGACACCGGAAACGTGTGGACGCCCAGGTTCTGCAGCCGCGGGGCGATCGGCGCTCCCGGCGCCGGCGCCTGGTCGTAGCCCGCCGGTTTCTCGTAGTGCTTGTGCTCGGGCCGCGGGGCGTCCTGGGCACCAGCCGGGCTGGCGCCGGCGGTCGACGCCACGAGAACCATCGCGAGCATTCCTGGGGCAAGAACACGTGACATGGGTGTATCTCCTTCTGTCGAGAGAATACGTAGCCGGCGGGGCGCCTGCCATGAAGGAGGCGTCGAGCTCTGGTAAGAATTCGGTAAAAGCGAGCCGGCGCTACAATGGCCTCGCTCCCTGGGACGTCGATCCATGCAGCCGGACTCCTCCCTCACGTTTCACGAGTACCGCCTCGATCCAGTCAGCGGCCAGCTCTACCGTAACGAGACTCCGGTCCCGCTGACGCCGAAGGCCTTCGCGCTGCTCGGCTACCTGGCACAGTCGTCCGGCAAGCTGGTGTCGAAGCAGGAACTGCTCGACGCGGTCTGGGCCGGCGTCTTCGTCGGCGATGCGGTCCTCAAGTCGACGGTCAGGGAAGTGCGCAAGGCGCTCGGAGACGATGCCGACGCGCCGCGCTTCATCGAGACGGCGCATCGCCGCGGCTACCGGTTCATCGCGCCGGTGACGGTGGCGGATGCCGCGGCTGCCAGGCCGGCCGATGCCGTCGGTGGTACGGTGGCTGCCCGCGCTGGCGCCGGCGTCACGGTCACCCCGCCGCGAGTGCGCTACGCCCACAGCGGCAGCGTCAACATCGCGTACCAGGTCGTCGGCGACGGGCCGATCGATCTCGTCTTCGTGATGGGGTGGGTCTCGCACCTCGAGTACTTCTGGAAGGAGCCGTCGTTCGCGCGCTTCCTCGACCGGCTGGCGTCGATGGGCCGCCTGATCCTCTTCGACAAGCGCGGCACCGGCCTCTCCGATCCGGTCCCCGTCGCGCAGCTGCCGACGCTCGAGCAGCGGCTGGACGATGTGCGGGCGGTGATGGACGCGGCCGGGTCCGACCACGCCGTGCTGCTCGGGGTCTCCGAGGGCGGGCCGCTCTGCAGCCTGTTCGCGGCCACGTATCCCGAGAAGACCGACGCGCTGATCATGGTCGGCAGCTACGCGCGGCGCATCAGGGACGAGCAGTACCCGTGGGGGCCGACGAAGGAGGAGCGCGACGCCTTCTGCGAAGCGATCGTGGAGGAGTGGGGCGGTCCGGTGGGCATCGAGGATCGCGCGCCGTCGAGAGCGTCGGATCCGGTGTTCCGCGAATGGTGGGCGTCGTACCTGCGCATGGGCTCGAGCCCGGGAGCCGCGGTCGCGCTCACCCGCATGAACGCGGAGATCGACATCCGCGCCGTGCTGCCGTCGATTCGCGTGCCGACGCTGGTGCTGCACCGGCGCGGCGACAGGTGCCTGAAGCTCGAGGAAGGACGGTATCTGGCGTCGCACATCCCCGCGGCCACGTTCGTCGAGCTGCCGGGCGAGGACCATCTGCCGTTCCTCGGCAACCAGGACGACATCCTCGACGAGATCGACCGCTTCATCTCGCGCGCCCGCGTCCGGACGTCGTCCGAGCGCGTGCTCGCGACCGTCCTCACGGTAGCCTCCGACGTGCGCGCCGAGGATGCCGCGCATCTCGGCCGGGTGTTCGCGCGCGAAGTCGCCTGGCACCGCGGCCGCGCGCTCGAGGTCGGCGAGGGGCAGCTGGTGGCGATGTTCGACGGTCCCGGCCGGGCGGCGCAGTGCGGCGGCGCGATCGCGATCGTCGCGCAGCGCTCGAACATTCACGTGCGCGCCGGCGTGCACATCGGCGAATGCGACCCGACGTCCTCGTCCGGCCCGGTGCAGGACGTCAGCGCCGCGCTCGCCGCCGCGGCCGCGCCTGGCGAGGTCCTGGTGTCACGGACCGTCGTGGATCTGGTGCCCGGATCCGGGCTGCAGTTCGTGCCGCGCGGCGCGGTCCTGGCCGGGGGGAGGCAGCACGCGGTCCTGAAAGTGTGGCGTGGTGGAGAGAGCGAACCGTCAGGAGTTGCGGGAGAGTCGCGAGCTATCGGAGGTTCGGGAGTTACCGGATCTTAGGAACGGAGCAACGGAGGCAACTGAGGAAACGGAAAAGACAAGCGTCTGATGTGAGGCGGCAGGTGATTCGCCGGCGCGCTCCGCGCGCGAAGAGTGTCCAGGTCCGGATTCACAAGCACGCACTCGCTCGCACGCGTGTTTGTGGATCTGGACCTGGACACTCTTCCCGGCCGGCCGGAGGCCGGCACCGCGAATCATGCGTAAGTGTTTTTTCCGTTTACCTCCGTTGGCTCCGTTGCTCCGATTATTAGATCCGGTGCCTCCAAGGCCTCGGCTGGCTCAACGTCTCCAAGAACTCGGATGCCTCAATTGCTAGAATGCCCCCTCGGAGGACCCATTCGATGAAGCGACTGTCATTCGCGCTGCTGCTCTCGCTCGCAACAGTGTCGGCCTACGAGCAGGCCCCATCGCCGCAGGGCGGCGCCGCGCGGCCGCTGCGCGTCATTGCGTTCGGCGCCCATCCAGACGATGCGGAGTTGAAGGCGAGCGGGGTGGCGGCGCTCTGGGCCGCGGCCGGCCACAAGGTCAAGTTCGTGGCCATGACCAACGGCGACGTCGGCCACTTCGAGAGCGCCGGCGGGCCATTGGCCAAGCGGCGCAAGGCCGAGGTCAAGGAGTGCGCGAAGATTCTCGGCATCGAGACCGACGTGCTCGACATTCACGACGGCGAGCTGATGCCGACGCTCGAGAACCGCCGCACGATGTCGCGGCTGATCCGGGAGTGGCAGGCGGACATCGTGATGGGCCACCGGCCCTACGACTACCATCCCGATCATCGCTACACCGGCGTGCTGATGGACGACTCCGCCATCGTGGTCATGGCGCCGTTCTTCGTGCCCGACACGCCGCCGACGCCGCGCAACCCGGTGTTCATGTACTACTCGGACGGCTTCCAGGATCCGAAGCCGTTCACGCCGACCATGGTGGTCGGCATCGACGAGGTCGCCGACAAGAAGTGGAAGTGCGTCCAGGCGATGCCGTCGCAGTTCGGCGACAAGGACTCGTGGCAGGGACGCACGCTCCAGAACGTGCCGTCCGACGATCGCGAGCGCGCCAACTACCTCCTGGAGATCGTCAAGAAGCGGAACATCGCGGTGGCCGACCAGTATCGTGAGCGGCTGATTGCGCTGCACGGCGCCGAGGCCGGCAAGAAGGTGCAGTACGCCGAGGCGTTTCAGCTCGGGCAGTACGGCCGCCAGGCGCCGCTCGAAGAGTTGAAGAAGATGTTTCCGACCCTGTCGGCGACTCGATGATGCGGGGCCTTCGCGCGGCGGCGTTCGGCGCGGTGATCGCGTGGCTCGCGGCGCCCGCCGCGCCGACGATCGGGATGCAGCCGGCCGCCAGTCAGCAGCCGCCGCGCTTCCGATCGGGTGTCGACCTGATCGAAGTGGCCGTTCTCGCGCGGGGTGAGGACGGCCGGCTGGTGACGGATCTGACCGCCGCCGACCTGCGGGTGATCGAGAACGGCACGCCGCAGCAGATCGTCGCGTTCCAGCGGGTCGCGCTGCCTCCGCGCCCGGCGATCGCGGCGGCGCCCGCCGCTGTCGCGCCGGTTCCAGCCGACGTTTCGACCAACGAGCGCGTCGCCGACTCGCGTGTGTTCGTGCTCCTGCTCGATACCCTCCACGTCGCGAGCGGCCGGACACGCGCGGTGCGCGAGCACGCGACGCGATTCATCGAGCGGCACATGGGCCCCGACGATCTCGTGGCCGTCATCTCACCAGGCGGCCTGCCCGGCGCCACCCAGGACTTCACCAGCGACAAGGGCCGGCTGATTGGGGCGGTCCAGCAGTTTGCCGGCCAGAAGCTCGTCTCGGCCGTCATCGAGCGCGATCAGGAACGGCGCGGGACCACGATGCCGGCGCACGGCGGCAAGGACCCCAGCGACAGCGAGCGGGTCAGCCGCGCCGATTCGCTGGCCAGGGTGCTCGAAGCGCTGGCCCGTCACCTGTCGCGCATCGAAGGCCGCCGCAAGGCGGTGCTGCTCTTCAGCGAGGGCATCGACTACGACGTCGCCGATGTGATGGGCAGCATCGGTTCGCTCGAGGTCTCCGACATGGCGACCTCGGGTATCCAGCAGAACGCGTCGGAGGTCTTCCGATCGATGCGGCGCGCGGTCGGCGCCCTCATGCGGACCAATGCCTCGCTCTATCCCGTCGATCCCCGCGGCCTCGAGGTGCCGGACGCCGGCCTGGTCGAGACGCCGCTGTTTCGTCAGGGGCAGGGGGCGGATATCGGGTTCGCCGGACGCAGCGTTGGCGACGAGTTCCGTGACTCGATCCGGAGCCTCTATCACCTGGCCGAATCGACCGGCGGGTTCGCGGCGGTCAATCGCACCGAGTTCGGCAGCGCCTTCGATCGCATCGTCGAGGAGGTCAGCGACTACTACATCGTCGGCTACGTGTCGTCGCGGCCGGCGAAGCCGGGCGAGTTCCGCAGCATCGACGTGAAGGTGAGCCGGCCGGGCGTCAAGGTCGTGGCGCGGAAGGGCTACGCCACTCCCGCTGCCGCGGAGCGGCGCCTCGTGGCCGATCAGCCGAACGAGGTGTCGATGCCGAACAGCCCCTGGACAAGCGTGCGCGGGCGGTCCGGCGCGTCGGCGCCGGCGCCGGCCGCCGAGCGGATGCCGTCGACGACGCGTGGTCTGGCGACCGGGCTCGACGCGCTGCTCGCGAGCCCGCTGCCGATGGCGGGCCTGCCGATGCGGATCCAGGCGGTGGTGTTCAGGGAGTCCCGCAAGCCGAAGGTCCGGCTGATTGTCGAGGTGGCGGGCCAGTCGCTGGCGTTCACCGAACGCGGCGGCCGGTTCGAGGAGCGCCTCGAGATCGCGCGGCTGACGGTCGACCAGCGCGCCCGCGCGTCGAACGGGGAATCGACCACCATCGACCTCCGCCTGCCGCCCGCGGATCTGGCGCGCGTCAAGGCCACCGGCGTGCGATGGCTGTCCGAGCTCGATCTCCCGCCCGGGCGCCACCAGTTGCGGGTCGCGGCGCGGGCGGTCGGGACCGGGGTGTCAGGCATGATTACGCAGGACATCGACGTGCCGCAGGTCGAGCCGTCGCGTCCGGCGATGAGCGGCGTCACGCTGACGTCGCTGCCGGCGGTGCTGATGGTGACGCGCGGCGATGGCTGGCTGGAGCCGTCGTTGAAGTCGCCGCCGTCGGCGTCGCGGACGTTCGTGGCGGGCGACCAGGTCACGGCCGCGCTCGAGGTCTATCCGCCGGAACCGGCGTCAGGCGCGGCGCTCGAGGTCGTGGCGCAGCTGGAAGGGGAGACCGGCGCGAGCCAGCCGCTGTTCAAGGGCGCGGTGGACCCCGCCGCGAAGCGGCCGCGCCATGACGTGACGTTCCCGATCGACACCACGAAGATCCCGGCGGGGCGCTACGTGCTCCGGATCGCGCTGATGGAAGCCGGCCGCAGCCACGGCGACCGTCGCGTGCCGCTCGAAATCGTGCCGCCGGCCGGCCGTTAGTCCCGCAGTCCCGCGTCCCGCGTCCCGAATCCCGCGTCCCGAATCCCGCGTCCCGGTTCTTCTCACCAGCGCAGCGGCGTCGGGAAGAATTCCTTGACCAGCTCCTCGTAGAACGGCATCAGCTCCTGCACATTCGGGCGGGGTGAGCCCTTCGAATACAGGTCGTAGCGATTGAAGGCGCGCACCCACTTCACCATCGACCGATCGGTCTCGTTGGTGAGATGGTCGTACTCCCCCTCTTTGTGCCACGGATAGAAGGAGTGGTAGCGCAGCATGTAGAGCGCTTCGACCGGCAGCAGATCCTTGACGACGTGGTAGACGTATTCGTCGTGGCCCCACGACATGTGCACGTGGTCGAGGCCGCAGCCCGGCTCGTAGATCCCGTTGTCGGTCTGGTACTCCGGCACGTGGCGGTCGGGATTGTGCGCGAAGAACTGGCTGTGGACGATCTTGTCGGACCAGCGGCAGCCGACCGGGAAGGTGTCCCCGACCACCGCCCACTGCGGCTCGCCGAACAGGCACAGCACCTTGCCGAGGTCGTGCACCAGCCCGGTGACGATGAACCAGCGCGGCTGGTTCGCCGCGCGGATCGATTCGGCGGTCTGCAGCGCGTGCTCGATCTGCGTGAAGTCGATATCGGGATCGCTGTCGTCGACCAGCGAGTTGAGGAATTCGAGCGTCTCCCACACCGTCATCACGCGCCGGGTCAGCGGCAGATACTCCCGCTTCTTCCCGAGCACGAAATCCACGGTCTGGTGGGTATGGTTCTGCCGGTAGAACTCCTCGACACGCGGATTGGCGTGCTCGTAGTCCCTGAACTGATTGACCGGCTTCGGTAGTAGCGGGCTTCCGGATTCGCGTGCCTGCATCGATGCACCTCGGAGGAACGGCCTCTATTTTACCACCTCGGGAAGCGGGACGCGGGACGCGGGACGCGGGAAGCGGGAAGCGGGAAGCGGGAAGCGGGAAGCGGGAAACGGGAAGCGGGAAGCGGAAGCGGGAGCGGGGAAGCGGGAAAACACGGGGCCGGGCGGCCAACCCACGACGGCACGACGGCACGACGACAGGACAGACTGCACTGCGGTTCGGCTCGTTAACCGTGGTTGCGCGGCTTCCGTCTTAAGGGCGGAAGCCACGAAGTCTCGCGAAGTGAGCGACCGATCCCCCGCATCCCGCATCCCGCATCCCGCATCCCGCGTCCCGCGTCCCGCGTCCCGCGTCCCGTCGTCGTGTCTCAGAACACCCCGAGCCGCGCCGCGACATAGTAGACCGCGAACCCGAGCATCACGATCGTCGCCACCCAGAGCGCGACAGTCGTGGCCAGCGTCGGCCGGATGCTGGGCGGCAGGTGGCGATGGCGCAGGTAGATCGCGGCCAGGCCGATCAGCGGCAGCATCGCCGCCTGGGCGAGGCCGCCGGCCAGGACCATCTGGACCGGGGACTCGAGGAACCAGTAGAGCACCGGCGGAACGATCGAGAGCGCGATCAGGAATCTGTTCCGCCAGCGGGTGCGGCTCCGGGTGTCGTCGCGCGTGTAGAGGCCGGCGATGCGGACGGCGTCCGCGAACAGGCGGGAGTGGCCGGCGGTCGCCGCGAAGATGGTGCCGTAGAGCGTGATCACCGCGCCGGCGTAGAACAGCCACAGCGCCCACTCGCCGAGCGTCTGCGTGTAGATCTGCGACAGCACGCGCACGGTGTCGCGCTCGGCGGGCACCACGCCCATCCGGTTGAGGACACCGGCGCCGAGCAGGTAGAACGCCACGGTCGCGAGCGTGTAGATCACCAGCGAGCAGAGGATGTCGAGGTGCATCACCCGGATCCAGCCGCGGGCCCGCGCCAGCCAGGCGGGGGAGTCGTCGCGCGGCCCGACGAACCGGGCATAGCCCTTCTCGACGCACCAGTACCGGATACTGCACGAGCTCGGTGGCGCCGACGCCGGTTATGCCGAACACCGCAATCGCGGTCGCCATGCCGGCCGCGGGCAGCTCGAAGTCGAGCCCGCCGGCAATGTCCGCCGCGGTAATCGCATCGGGACGCCGCAGCAGCACCGCCGCGGCGCAGACGGTCAGCAGGGAGAAGAACCCGACCTTGACCAGCGCCAGCTTCTCGATCCGCTCGTAGCCGCCGCCGATCAGGACCCCGATCGTGAGCAGCATGCACACGCCGACCCACGCGCTGGTCGGAACGGCCGGTATCAGCAGGTGGAGCACCTGCGCGACCCCGCCGTACATGCCGCCAACCTGCAGCAGCGTCAACAGGACGGTGAAACCCCAGGCCCAGACCAGCCAGCTCACGCCCAGCCGCGGGCCGGGCATCCGGTTGAAGCCCTCGAGCCCGGTGTCGCCGGTCGCGATCGTGTAGCGACCGAGCTCTCCCTGCACGACCGGCTTGATCGCGCAGCTGACCAGGATGATCCACAGCGCCGCGAAACCGACCTGGGCGCCGAGGGTCGTCGTGGCGATGAGCTCTCCCGATCCGACGATCGACGCCGCCAGCACCATGCCCGGACCGACGCGGCGCAGCGCCCGGGCCATGGAGGCCGGCGGCGGCTCGATTCCGCCGGGGTCGAGCACATACGGATCGTCCGCAGCCGTGGCGTGCGGCAGCTGCCCGGCTGCGAGGGTGCTCATCGTGCGGCTATGCCTTGATCAGCGGCAGCGCCAGCGGCGCACCGCCCCGGTCGGCCGAGGTGTCCGCCGCGATGCAAATCTCCATCGTCTTTTGCGCGTCGAAGACGCTGATCGACGTCTCGCGGTTCTCGATCACGCAGGCGACCAGCTCGTCGATCTCGGCCTGGAACGGATGATGGCTGACGTCCGCGGAATTCGGCGTCGGACAGCGAATCAGGATGCCCGGCCGGCCCGCCGAATCGGCGCCGGGCTCGAGGTGCACGTCAGGGAACGGGTTCGCCGCTTTCAGCTCGTCGAGATCGATCGGCGTCTTCTCCCACTGCAGCAGCTCCTGCCGCATCGTCGCCTTGTCGCCCATCAGCTCGACGATGAAGGTGTACGGCATCATGAAGTCGGTCGAGCTCGTGATGTGTCCGAGCGCGCCGCCTTCGAGCATCAGGTTGACGGCGATCGACGTCGGGAACTCGTAGCCGTCGGTGAACTGCGTATGAAAGGCGCTGGCGGTGACCGCTTCGCGTCCCGAGCACCAGCGCAGCGCGTCCACGGCGTGGCAGCCGGCCGCCAGCAGATGGCTGCGGCCGCTCTCGCGCGTCTTGACCCAGCTCCAGCCGGTATACCAGTCGGTGACCCGCGACAGATACTGCACGCGCGCGAAACGGATGGCGCCGAGCCGTCCCGATTCGCGCATCCAGTGCGCGAACTTGAGCAGCGGGTTGTAGCGCAGCTCGAACGAGACGATGGTGCGCACGCCGGCCCGCTTCACCGCGTCGCGGATGCGAATGAGCTCGTCGACGTCGAGCCCGGTCGGCTTCTCGAGCAGCATGTGCTTGCCGGCTTTCGCCGCCGCGACGGCCTGCTCGGCATGCAGATGGTTGGGGGACGAGATCGAGACGATGTCGACGTCGGGCGCGGCGAGGAGCTCGTCGAAGCTCTGCGCGATCCTGGCTCCCGGCACGTCGACGCTGTGCCTGGCGATCGACGCGCGCGTGCGCGATTCGTCACCGCCGCCGTAGAGCCACGTCACCGTCGACCGCGGGTTCTTCTGAAACGCCTGGATGTGCTGTGCGCCGCACCAGCCGACCCCGCTGATTCCAACCCCCAGCTTTCCGTCCTGTGTAGGCATGGAAGGGAGGTTACTCTGGCCAACTCCCAACCTCCAACTCCCAACTCCCAAGGGAGTCGTTCGAGGCAACTCGCTGAAAGTCGCCAGGAATAGCTGGTTGCGACGTCGTTCGCCCCGTTGTTCGAGCGGTTCCGCTTGGGAGTTGGGAGTTGGAGGTTGGGAGTTGTCTGCGTGCTAGCATCTCGCCGTGCGCACCACATCCCTTCGTCGCGGTTGTCTCGTGGCCCTGCTCATTGGATTGCCGGCGGCGCTGACCGTCTCGGGACGGCAGGCGAAGCCGGTGAGCAACGCGCCGCCGGGCCCGATTCGCCTGACCGCCGAGGACGCGGCCAGGCTGGCGAAGGAGACGCGGGCCAAGGTGAAGGTCGTGGTGCCGCCGGGCCTCGAGCTCAGCCTGTGGGCGTCCGAGCGGCTCGTCAACGATCCGATCGCGATCGACGTCGACCCGAAGGGCACCGTCTACGTCACCAGCTCGTCGCGCAACAACCTGCCGCTCGACATCCGCGGCCATCAGGACTGGATGCCGATCGTCCACACGCTGAAGAGCGTGGACGACCTGCGCAATTTCTACCGCCGCGTCATGGCGCCGGAGAACAGCGCGAAGAACCCGTGGATCCAGGACGTCAACAAGGACGGCTCGCGCGACATCCGCGACCTCACCGAATACAAGGAACGCCTGCACCGGGTCCGGGACACCGATGGCGACGGCCTCGCCGACGAGTCCCAGATCATGAAAGAGGGCTTCAACGAAGACCCGACCTGGGACGTGGCCGGCGGCGTGATGCACCACGAAGGCGACATCATTTTCGGGATCCCGCCGGGCGTCTATCGCCTCCGCGATACCAACGGCGACGGCACGATCGATCAGCAGACGACGATCGCCGAGGGCTTCAATACGCATCCCGCGTTCGGCGGCCACGGCGTCTCCGGCGTCATCCAGGGGCCGGACGGCCGCCTCTACTGGGAGGTCGGCGACATCGGCTTCAACGTCACCGACAAGTCGGGCAAGCGCTGGGCGGCCCCGAGCCAGGGCGGCGTCTTCCGATCCGAGATGGACGGATCCAACTTCGAGGTCTTCGCGCAGGGCATCCGCAACCTGCAGGAGTTCTCGTTCGACGAGCGCGGCAACCTGATCAGCGTGGACAACGACGGCGATCACCAGGGCGAGGCCGAGCGCGTCGTCTACATCCCGTACGGGTCGGACAGCGGCTGGCGTTCGAACTGGCAGTACGGCAAGTACACCGACCCGAAGAACAACCGCTACAACGTGTGGATGGACGAGCAGGTGTTCAAGCCGCGCCATGCCGGCCAGACCGCGCACATCGTGCCGCCGATCGCCAACTGGCACGCCGGGCCGTCGGGCATGGCCTACAACCCCGGCACGGCGCTCTCGGACGAATGGAAGAACCACTTCTTCGTGACCAGCTTCCCGGGCTCGGCGCCGAATGCCTACATCTACGGCTTCACGCTGAAGGAAGACGGCGCCGGCTTCGCGATGGGGCCCGAGAAGTCGCTGCTTCGCGGCATTCTCGCGGTCGGCATCAGGTTCGGGCCCGACGGCGCGCTCTACATCACCGACTGGGTCACCGGCTGGGACTCCAAGAACAACGGGCGGCTGTGGAAGCTCGACGCGCCGGCCGTGGCCGGCAGCGCGATCCGCAAGGAAGTCCAGACGCTGCTCAACGAGAATTTCGCGAGCCGTCCGGTTGCCGACGTCGCCGCGCTGCTCGGCCACGCCGACATGCGCATCCGGCAGAAGGCGCAATTCGATCTGGTGCGCCGCGGGGACGCGGCGCCACTGCTGGCGGCCGCCGGTGACACGACTCTCGCGCTGGCCCGGCTGCACGGGCTGTGGGGAGTGGCGCAACTCGCGCGTCGCGCGCCGCAGCAGGCCGCGGCCGCTGACGGCGTTCCTGAAGGACAGCGACGGCGAGGTCCGCGCCCAGGCGGCGAAGATGATCGGCGACGTCCGTTACGCCGCCGCCGCGGAATCGCTGATGCCGCTGCTGATGGACACGACGCCGCGGGCGCGGTTCTTCGCCGCCGAGGCGCTCGGACGGATTGGCCACAAGCCGGCCACGCCGGCGCTCGTCGAGATGCTCGAGGACAACGACGGGCACGACGCCTACATCCAGCACGCCGGCAGCCTCGCGCTGGCGTCGATCGGCGACGCGGCGGCGCTCGAGGCGCTCTCGAAGCACCGGTCGCGGGCCGTGCGCACCGCTGCCGTCGTTGCCCTGCGGCGGATGGGACATCCCGGCGTCGCCAGCTTTCTCGCCGACGCCGACGAACAGGTCGTGATCGACGCGGCGCGGGCGATCAACGACGACGGATCGATTCGAGCCGCGGTGCCGCAGCTGGCCGCGATCCTCGGCGACCTGCGCTCGACCAGCGAGCCGCTGCTGCGCCGTGCCATCAACGCCAACCTTCGCGTCGGCAGCCCCGAGGCCGTCGCGCGTGTGGCCGCCTTCGCGGCCGACGCGTCGCGTCCCGACGAGCTGCGCGTCGAAGCCATTGCCGCACTCGGCGTGTGGCCGGCGCCGTCGCCGATGGACCGGGTCGACGGGTTCTATCTCGAGCCGTTCGAGGCCGCCGGGCAGCCATCGGGCGGCAAGCCGGTGCGTGATGCCGCGGCGGCGCGCGCGTCGGTCGAGAAGCTGATCGCGTCGGTGTCGCTGTCGTCGGTCACGCCGCCCTCACCCGAGATGAAGGTCGCGCTCGCCGATGCCGCGGGTGCGCTCGAGGTCAAGACGGCGGCGCCGATGCTGCTCACGCAGCTCCGCACCGATCCGTCGCAGCAGGTGCGGCTGGCGTCGCTCCGCGCGCTGCAGGCCCTGAAGGTCGGCAACATGGACGAGCTGATGCAGATCGCGCTCGCCGACAAGGAACCGGCGATCCGCCGCGCCGCGCTGGGAATCCTGCCCAGCCTGACGATGTCGTCGGCGGCCAAGGTCCAGCATCTCCAGTCGCTCATCAAGGACGGATCGCTGCCGGAGAAGCAGGGCGCGCTGGAAGTCCTTGGCACGCTCAAGACCGCCGACTCGCGGCGGCTGCTCGGGACCTATCTCGACGAGCTCGGCGCGGGCACGCTCGCGCCGGAGCTGCAGGTCGATCTGCTCGACGCCGTGCAGACCGACGCGGCGCCGCCGCTCGTCGCGCGGCTCGAGGCGTACCAGAAGTCGAAGAAGGCCGATTCGCTGGTGGCGGCGTTCCGTGGCGCGCTGGCATCGGGTGGCGACGCACGACGCGGTCAGCGGGTCGTGACGGAGAATCCCGCGGCCGAGTGCACACGATGCCACTCGATCGGCGGCCGCGGCGCGGACGTCGGACCCAATCTGTCGAACATCGGCTCGGTGCTGACCCGCGAGCAGCTGCTCGCGTCGCTGATCGAGCCGAACGCGCGCATCGCGCCCGGCTACGGCACCGTCGGGGTCACGCTGCGCGGCGGCCAGCGCGTCGACGGCACTCTCCGCGAGGAGACCGACACGCACCTGGTGCTGATGGTGGGCGACCCGCCTGCCGAGCGGCGCATCGCGAAGGCCGACGTCGCCGAGCGCACCGATCCGATCTCGGCCATGCCGCCGTTCGGGCTTATTCTGAAGCCGCGGGAAATCAGGGACCTGGTAGAGTTCCTCTCTTTATTGAAGTGATCATGACAACTCCCAACTTCCAACTCCTCCGCCTTCGCGCTCGCGCATCGAGCGCGCTTCGGCGAGACCTCGCCAGAGCTCGTCATGGCCACGCGGACGAGCGGCGGCGGGCAACTCCCAAATCGACCCGCTCGTACCATCGGGGTAGAAATCGCCTGTCCAGGCTGTGGCGGTGCGCCTTCCCCCCCGAACGTACGCACAGATCGTTTTGGAAGTTGGGAGTTGGGCGTTGGGAGTTAGCGCTCGTGATCGTCTGCGCGCTCGTCGCAGCCGTGAGCGCGCAGGTCCCTGCGTCGCCACCGTCCCGAAGGCCGACCCGAAGGACTGGATCCAGCTGTTCAACGGCAAGGACCTCAAGGACTGGACCATCAAGTTCGCCCGGCACGACATCGGCACCAACCTCAATGACACCTTCCGCGTCGAGGACGGGCTGCTCAAGGTCCGCTACGACAAGTGGCCGAAGTTCACCGACGAGTTCGGGCACATCTTCTATCGCCAGCCGTTCAGCCATTACCTGCTTGCGGCCGAGTACCGCTTCGTCGGCGAGCAGGTGACGCCGATCCCGCCCGGCCTGGACTGGGCGATCCGCAACAACGGCCTGATGCTGCACTCGCCCGATCCGAAGACGATGCTCAAGGATCAGGACTTCCCGATCTCGCTCGAGGTGCAGCTGCTCGGCGGCATCGGCAAGCCGCGCACGACCGCCAACCTGTGCACGCCTGGGACCAACGTCGAGATGAACGGCAAGCTGATCACCCGCCACTGCATCAATTCGAAGTCGAAGACCTACGACGGCGACCAGTGGGTGCGGGTCGAGGTGCTCATCCACGGCGACGAGCTCGTCCGCCACATCGTCGAGGGAGAGACGGTGCTGGAGTACTCCAAGCCGCAGATCGGCGGCGGCGAGGTCAAGCCGGTCGATCCCAAGATCAAGGTGGACGGCACGCCGCTCACCGGCGGCTACATCTCGCTGCAGGCCGAGACCGCACCGATCGACTTCCGCAAGGTCGAGCTGCTCAACCTCGAAGGCTGCATGGACCAGAAGTCGAAGGCCTACCGGCCGTATTTCGTCAAAGCCAATCCGTCCGCCTGCCGCTAAGCAAGGCGCCGCCCGCGCCTTGACTTTCGTCTCGCCGGGTGACAGGCTCGCGGCCGGGTGTGCCCCAACGTACTCCGCTATGTAGTCCTATGTAGTCCGCGAGAGCGGAAGGAGGCCGAATGGCGAGACGCGTGTCCTTCCTGGCCTGGCTCTGTGTCTGCGGTGCCCTCTTGTTCGTCCCCGGGGCCGCGCCTGCCGCCGCACAGGTCACCACTGGAACCCTGGTAGGTACCGTACAGGATCCGAACGGGGTGGTCCCCGGAGCGGTCGTGACCATCCGCGAAGTCAACAGAAACACCTCCAACAACTACGTCACCGACGACGCCGGCAATTACACGGCGCCGTTCCTCGCGCCTGGCACCTACGTCGTCGAGGTGAACGTCTCGGGATTCAAGAAGTGGGTTCGCGAGGGCGTGGTGCTCCAGGTCAACCAGCGGGCCCGCGTCGACGTGGCGCTCGAAGTCGGCGGCGTCGAAGAGACGACGACGGTCACCGCCGAGGCGCCGCTGCTGCGGACCGATTCGTCGGAGGTCGGCACGGTCATCGAGGAGCGGGCGATCAAGGAACTGCCGCTCAACGGCCGCAACTTCGCGACGCTCGTCTATCTCACGCCCGGCATCACCCCCGGCCAGGCGAACGAGAACCTCTCCGGCGCGAGCACGTTCAACCCGCGCGGCGCCTCGAATTTCAATGCCCTCGGCCACCAGGCCAACGCCAACGCGTGGCTGATCGACGGCATCGACAACAACGAGTACACGTTCAACACCGTCATCATCGCGCCGTCGGTCGAGCAGGTGCGCGAGTTCAAGGTCCTGTCGGGGGTGTTCTCGGCCGAGTTCGGCCGCGGCGCCGGCGTGGTCTCGGTCGCCACCAAGTCCGGCAGCAACACGCTGCACGGCACGGTCTTCGAGTACGTCCGCAACGACGCCTTCGACGCGCGGAACTTCTTCGTGCGCAAGCTGCCGCAGGCGGACGGGAGCCTGAGGAAGGATCCGAAGCCGCCGCTCGACCGCCATCAGTTCGGCGCCGCCGTCGGCGGACCCTGGTGCTGCCGGGCTCTACGACGGCACAGCCGCACGTTCTTCTTCGCCGACTACGCCGGCCTCAAGGAGACGCGCGGCCTGGTGTTCGTGAACACCGTGCCGACGGCGCGGACCCGCGTCGGCGACTTCAGCGATTTCCGCGACGCCAACGGCAACCTGATCCCGATCTTCGATCCGCTGACGACGCGGCTGAACCCGGCGTTCAACTCGAGCCAGCCGGTGAGCGCGACCAATCCGCAGTTCCTGCGCGATCAGTTTTCGGGCAACGTCATTCCGGCCGATCGCATCCATCAGGTCGGGCGCAACGTCGCCAGCATCTATCCGCTGCCGAACGGCAACGGCAATTTCGACAACTACACGTCGACCGACAACCGGGAAGTCACCGACAACGTGATTTCCGGACGCATCGACCATCGCATCGGCGAGAAGGACTCCTTCTTCGTGCGGTTCAACTGGGGCAAGTTCAAGCTGGATGCGCCGCAGGGCCAGGCCGCGTGCTGCCTCCAGACGCCGGCGGAAGCCGCGGCGCGGTTCGATCTGGGGCCGTACGTGGCCGGTATCCAGAACACGCGGCTGACGACGCACGGCGCCGCGTTCAACTACTCGAAGGTGGTCTCGTCCAATCTGGTCAACGAGCTGCGCATCGGCTACGCCGACACCAACCCGTTCACGTTCCAGTCGGACTACGGCATCAACGCGGCGCAGTCGCTGGGGATCCGGGGAATCAACGTCAACGACGCGACGACCGGGCTGCCCAACATCAACGTGCCGGACCTGACGGGCATCTCGGGCGGGCCGGCGTTCCTGCCGGTGAACCCGGCGCAGTTCCACTGGCAGGTCGAGAACGCGATCGTGTGGCTGCGCGGCCGGCACCAGCTCAAGTTCGGCTACCGCCTCGTCGATCGCTATCCGTCCCCGTACACGCACACCGACACGCGCGGCACGATCAACTTCGGCCGCAACTACACCAATAATCCGGTCACGAACAGCGGCGGCTCCGGCATCGCGTCGCTGCTCACCGGCTACATCAACAGCGCCGCGCGCGGCTTCCTGCTCGAGACCTACACGCTCCGGACGCAGGAGCACGGCATGTTCGTGCAGGACGACTTCAAGGTGTCGACGCGGTTCACGGTCAACGCCGGGGTTCGCTACGAGATCTTCAAGGCGGAAACCGAAGAGGACGGCAAGATCGTCAACTACGACCCGGCCGGCATGCGGCTGATCTACGCGGGAGAAGACGGGGCGAGCGACAGCGTGAACAAGAAGACGCAGTACGGCAACTTCGCGCCGCGTCTCGGCCTCACCTACGACCTGCTCGGCGATCAGACGACGATTCTGCGCACCGGCTTCGCCGTCACCTACTTCCCGGAACAGCCGTCAGCGTCCAACATGATCGGGCAGTCGGTGCCGTACACGATCTCGCAGAACGTCAGCAATGCGACCAATCCGACCGACTGGTCCACGGTCCGGACGATCGACGACCCGTTCCCGCCGATCGTGCAGGTGAAGCCGCGGACGACCGCGGAGCTCCAGGCCGCCAACCCGCGCGTGCTCGGCCACTCGTTCGAGAACGAAACGCCGTATGCGCTGCAGTGGCACCTCGGAGCCGAGCGCCGGCTGTTCACCGCGATGGCCGTCGAGCTCGCTTACGCCGGCAGCGCCGGCAAGCACATCGTGTTCTGCTACAACCCCAACGAAGTGCAGCCGGGTACCGGCTCGCCGGAGTCGCGCCGTCTCATTCAGCCGCTCAATCGCCTGAACAACATGGTGCAGTGCGATCCGCGCAACCGCTCGACCTATCACAGCGGCCAGCTGAAGGTGACGCAGCGGTTCCGCGACGGCCTGCAGTTCCTCCTCAGCTACACCTACGGCAAGGCGCTCGACTACGGCGGCTCCGCCGCCAGCGGCGGCGGCGCCTCGGGCGGGCCGCAGACGGTCACCAACCTGAACGCCGGCAAAGGACCGGCGGGGTTCGACGTCCGTCATCGCGCGGTGCTCAGCGGCGTGTACGAGCTGCCGTGGGGGCCGAATGGCCGCTGGCTCAGGGATCCGGGGCTGCTCAGCGCGATCGTCGGCGGCTGGCAGCTGTCGGGCATCGGCACGCTCACGACCGGGCGGCCGTTCACGGTCTTCATGCAGACCGGCGTCAACAACGGCGCGCCGAGCTGGCCCAACCGCGTCGGCTCCGGCAGGCTCGACAATCCCAGCGTGGACCTCTGGTACAACCCGGCTGATTTCGTGGCGCCGCCGCCGAACACCTACGGCGACACCGGCCGCGGCATCCTCTACGGGCCCGGCCACGTCAACTTCGATACGTCGCTGTCGAAGCGGTTCACGATCATGGGGCGATCGAACGCGGAGTTCCGCTGGGATGCGTTCAACCTGTTCAACCATCCCGGCTTCGGGTTCCCGAACCAGAACTTCGACTCGCCGACGGCGGGCCGGATCACGTCGACGGCGGTCGACAACCGGTCGATGCAGTTCTCGGTGAAGTTCAACTTCTAGCCGGCATGGGAGGGCGAGAGGCATGCGCCTGAGTTCGCAGCGTGCGGCCACCGCGGTGGCCGCATGCGTCCCCCTGTTCACGATCGCGCTGTCGGCCGGGCAGGCCAGGCCGGCTTCGTCGGCGGCGCCGGTGTCGGTGGACCGCGCTGCCCGCGATACGTGGACGCCGATCATGGAGGTGTTGAAGGCGAGCCGGGCCGTCGCCGTCACGGACGCCCAGCTCGAACGCCTGCGTGAGCTGCCCATCGAAGCGGTGTGGGGTGCGATCCAGGGCAAGGGCTACGTGCGATCGTTCGAGAACGGATTTCAGGGCACGGTGCCGCACGCCAAGCTCGTAGGACGCGCCGTCACCATGCGCTACCTGCCGGTCCGTCCCGACCTCATGACCGCCGTGCAGACACTCGCGAAGGAAGGGGACTGGGACTACCAGTACAACGTCAGGGCCGGCGAGGACCTCAAACCGGGCGACGTCGTCGTCGTGGAGCTCGGCGGCATGGTCAATCGCGCCACGTTCCTCGGCGACGTCACCGCGATCGGCATGAAGATGGCCGGCGCGCTCGGCGTCGTGGTCGATGGCGGCATTCGCGATCTCACCGAGTTCGTTCCGATGAAGGACTTCCCGATCTACTACCGCGGCGCGCACGCCTCGGCGATGGCGGATCAAGTCGGCGCGCAGTGGAACGGCCCGATCAGGCTCGGTGGCATCACGGTGCTGCCCGGCGACATCATCGTGGCCGACGGCGAGGGAGTGCAGGTGGTGCCGCCGCAGCTCGTCGCCGAAGTGATCGCCGCGGCAGAGGACACGGTCTATACCGAGAACTTCAAGCGCGAGCTGATGGCGAGCAGGAAATACCGCGCGCGCGACATCTATCCGACCCTCAGTCCCGAGCTGCAGAAGCTGTTCGAGGAGTGGAAGAAGACGCACCCGAAGACGGGTGTGAAGCCGAACAACCTCGGGGGAAAATAGCCCGCAGAGTTCGCGAAAAACCTCGATATTGCCGAGCGGAATGCGCTTGACTCGCCGTACCGCGAGGTCCATTCTGGTTTCAACAAAGCCTTCGAAGGAGGGCAATTCGTGGACACGCCACCGGGTCAGGAACACGCCTGACGGGGTACTGCCGCACCCGCGCTGCGCGGCCTCCGGATCTTCGCATCCGGGCACGCGGCTCCAACCAATCTGCTGGCAGGCCCCGTTAGGCGAGTTCGTCGCTCACCCCTCGTTCGTCCCGCTCACCCGTACATCGCTCGTTTCACCCCATCGCGCTCGTATCGCGTCTCGCGCACGGCCATAGTCGCGTCCGCACGGCACGAACGCCCTGCAGGAGGCGAACGCGATGGCACGGCTCAAGACGATCGGACTCTGGACAATCTCGGCGTTGATGGCGCTGGTGATGGTCGGACCCGGACTGCAGAAGTTCACCAGCCCGGTGTGGCAGCGCATGTTCCGCGCCTGGGGATATCCCGAACACTTCTATCTGGTGATCGGCGCGCTGGAAGTCGTGGCCGGGCTCGGGCTGCTCATTCCGCGCTTCGCGGCGCCGAGCGCGGCGGTGCTCTCGGTGGTGATGATAGGCGCCTCGATCACGCAGATGACGGTCGGCGGCCGCAGCGGCGTCGGCGAGCTCGTCTTCGCCGTGCTGCTGGCCGGGATCGCCTATGCGCGGCGAACGGCGTTGGTACGGCGGACGCGGCCGGCGACCGTGTGATACAAAGCGCCATGCCCAGGTGGGCGTCGTGGGGCCTCGTCCTCGCGGCCTGGACGCTGCTCGCATCCGTCTTCGCCATCAGCAGCTCACTGACCTACGTGCTGGCCTACCAGCCGCCGCAGTGGCGCCAGACCTTCGTCATGGCGTTCACCGAGTGGCACGTGTGGGCGGCGATGACGCCGCTCGTGGTGTGGCTGGCGCGGCGGCTGATGCTCCGGCGCGGACGATGGCTGGTGCGCGGGCTGGCGCTGGCGGCCGCGGGCTTTCCGGTGGTGGTGGCCAAGGTCACGTTCACGCGCATGCTGCGCGGCCTCGCCGGTCCGGGTGAATACTTCCTGATCAGCAGCCTGGCTACGCACTATCTGATCTACTGGGGAGTAATCGGAATCGTGCACGCGATCGAGAACTATCGGGCCGGGCAGGCGCGCGAGCTCCGCGCCGCCCAGCTCGAGGCCACGCTGGCGGATGCCCGCATGCAGCTGCTGAAGATGCAGCTGCAGCCGCATTTCCTCTTCAACACCCTCAACGCCATCGCCGAACAGGTTCATGAAGACCCGGTCAATGCGGAAAAGATGATCGGCGGCCTGAGCCAGCTGCTGCGCGAGACGCTCGAGGCCGGCATGATCGACGCCGTCCCGCTCGCGCGCGAGCTCGAGCTGCTCGACCGCTACGTCGAGATCCAGCGCACCCGATTCGGCGAGCGCCTCGCCGTACGCGTCGACGTCGCGGACGCGGCAGCGCGCAGCGCGCTGGTGCCGATCCTGCTGCTGCAGCCGCTGGTGGAGAACGCCATTCGTCACGGCATCGCCGCGCGATCGCGCGCCGGCCGGATTGAGGTGCGCGCCCGGCGCAGCGGCTCGCGGCTGGTGCTCGAGGTCGAGGATGACGGGGAAGGGCTGCGCGACGCGCCGGCCAGGGAAGGCGTCGGCCTCGGCAACACGCGAGCCCGCCTCGCCGAGATGTTCGGCGCCGATCATGCGTTCGAGCTGACGGCGCCGCCGGCCGGGGGCACGCTCGTGACGATCTCGATTCCATGGCAGGCTGAGGCCCTCCCCGCGTCGAGGCGCGCGTGACGGTCCGCGTGCTGATCGCCGACGACGAGCCGATCGCGCGGCGGCGGCTCCGCCGCCTGTTGCGCCAGGCCTCGGACGTCGAGGTCGTCGGGGAGACAGGCGACGGTGCCGCGACCGTCGAGGCGATCGCGCTTGCACGCCCCCGACCTCGTGCTGCTCGACGTGCAGATGCCGGAGCTCGACGGCTTCGGCGTGCTGCAGGCGGTGGGCGCCGAGCGGATGCCGGCGATGATCTTCGTCACCGCGTTCGATCACTATGCGCTGCGGGCCTTCGAGGTGCACGCCCTCGACTACCTGCTGAAGCCGGTTGACGGCGATCGTCTGGCCGGCGCCCTCGAGCGGGCCCGCGCCGCCATTGCCGAACGGCAGCGCGCCGCCGTCGATCCGCGCGTGCTGGCGCTGCTCGGCACGCTGGTCTCGGAGCGCCGTTATCTGACCCGCCTGCCGGTCCGGTCGGACGACCGGTTGCTGGTCGTCGACCTCGACGAGGTGGACTGGATCTCCGGCGCCGACAACTACGTCATACTCCACGTCGGCCCCCGCGAATACACGGTGCGCGACACCCTGAACCGGCTCGAGCGTGAGCTCGACCCGGCGCGGTTCGTCCGCATCCACCGGTCCACCATCGTCCAGATCGACCGCATCCGCGAGCTGCTGCCGGACTTCCACGGCGATTTCGCGGTCGTCCTGAAGGACGGTGCCCGGCTGACCCTCAGCCGGCGGCACCGCGCTGCGCTCGAGCGCGTGTTCGGCCGCTCGCTGTAGCGCGGGCCGGCGGTCGGTGTCAGAATCTCTATTCACCCGATTTTCTCCGAGGTCTGCATCTATGGAATCACGCTCCTCCCGACGTTTCGTCCCGCCGTTCGTGGCGCTGCTCGCATCCGTGTCCCTGTCGGCGCAGCAGTTCGAGTACCCGACGACCCGCAAGGCCGACCACGTCGACAAGTACCACGGCGTCGAAGTGCCCGATCCGTATCGCTGGCTCGAGGACGACAACTCGAAGGAGACCGGCGAGTGGGTGGCCGCCCAGAACAAGGTGACCTTCGGCTACCTCGAGAAGATTCCGTTCCGCGCCGCCATGCACGATCGCGTGCTCAAGCTGAACGAGTACGAGAAGTACTCGGCGCCGGCGCGGAAGGGGCCGTACTACTTCTTCCGCAAGAACTCCGGGCTGCAGAACCAGAGCGTGCTCTACATCCAGCAGGGCCTGTCGGGCACGCCCGAGGTGCTGATCGATCCCAACGCGCTCGGCGAGACCGTCGCGCTCGGCACGTTCGTGCCGTCGAAGGACGCGAAGTACGCCGTCTACGGGCTCTCCAAGGACGGCTCGGACTGGCAGGAGTACAAGGTCATCGAGCTGGCCACCAAGAAGATCCTGCCCGACACGGTGCAGTGGGTGAAGGTGTCGGGCGCGGCCTGGCACGGCGACGGCTTCTACTACAGCCGCTATCCCGCGCCCGAAGCGGGGAAGGAAAAGGCGTCGATCAACCAGGACCACCAGGTCTACTTCCATCGCCTCGGCACGCCGCAGTCCGCGGACCTGCTCGTCTACGAGGACAAGGCCAACGCCCAGCGCTTCCACTTCCTCGGCACGACCGACGACGAGCGGTTCGCGGTGCTGTCGGTGTCGGACCGCGGCAAGGGCAAGGACGGCAATGCGCTGTTCGTGCGCGACCTCACCGCCGCCGACACCAAGTTCGCGCCGCTCATCCCCGAGATTACCGACGACGTCTTCGATGTCATCGATAACGTCGGCGACAAGCTGCTGATCAGCACGAATAGCAAGGCGCCGAATGCACGCCTCATCCTGGTCGATCCCAAGGCCCCGGGCGAGTCGAACTGGAAGGTGGTGCTGGCGGAGAAGCCGGAGCCGCTCGAGAGCGTCACCACGGCGGGCGGCAAGATCTTCGCGCGCTACCTGAAGGACGTGACCTCGCGGGTCTACGTCCACGGCCTCGACGGCAAGCTGGAGGGCGAGGTCAAGCTGCCGGGCCTCGGCGTCGCCACCGGGTTCGGCGGCGAGCGCGACGACACGTCGGTCTTCTACACCTTCAACTCGCTCAGCATCCCGGCGACGATCTACCGCTACGACATCGCGACGCGCCGCAGCACCGTGTTCCGCGAGCCGAAGGTGCCCGGCTACGACCCGGCCGCGTTCGAGACCAAGCAGGTCTTCTACCCGAGCAAGGACGGCACGAAGGTGCCGATGTTCCTCGTCTACAAGAAGGGCCTCAAGCTCGACGGCACCAACCCGACGCTGCTCTACGCCTACGGCGGGTTCAACGTCGTGCAGTCGCCGACCTTCAACGCCTCGCGCCTGGCGCTGCTCGAGCAGGGTTTCGTCTACGCGTCGGCGAACATCCGCGGCGGCGGCGAGTACGGCGAGAAGTGGCACAAGGCCGGAATGAAGCTGAACAAGCAGAACGTCTTCGACGACTTCATCGCCGCGGCCGAGTGGCTGATCGCCAACAAGTACACGTCATCGGCCCGCCTGGCGATCCAGGGCGGCTCGAACGGCGGCCTGCTGGTCGGCGCGGTGATGAACCAGCGTCCCGAGCTGTTCAAGGTCGCCATCCCGCAGGTCGGCGTCATGGACATGCTCCGCTTCGACAAGTTCACGATCGGCTGGAACTGGGTGGCGGACTACGGCTCGAGCAACGACCCGGACGAGTTCGCGGCGCTCAAGGCCTACTCGCCGCTGCACAACCTCAAGGCGGGCGTGAAGTACCCGGCCACGCTCGTCACCACCGCCGACCACGACGACCGCGTCGTGCCGGCCCACTCGTTCAAGTACGCCGCGACGCTGCAGGAGCGCGGCGCCAAGGACAACCCGCTGCTCATCCGCATCCAGACCGGCGCCGGCCATGGCGCCGCCAACGCCTTGAAGAAGACGCTGGAGACGTCCGCCGACATCTACTCGTTCACGATGTTCAATCTGGGGGTGAAGCCGGAGGTCGAATAGGCGGGAACGCAGTAGTGCGGGTGTCAGGCAGTGAATCGTGAAATTCACGATTCACTGCCTGACACCCTGGCCTCGTTAGTCCAGCGGCTTGATCCGGATGTTCCGGTAGAAGACCGTGCTGTTCGGGTCGTGGGCCTGCAGCGCGATGGTGCCAGGGCCGGTGATGGAGCGGCCCGCACCCTCGCGGCCGCCGTTCCAGTCGGCCGGCTGCTTCCACGTCGCGGTTTCCTTGCCGTTCACCAGCACCGTGATGCTGTCGCCCTTGACGATGATGTGTTCGGTGAACCACTCGTCGTCTTTGGCCGGCGCGTTGTCCATGACGTCCTGGACGTGGTAGATGCTGCCGGTCTTGACCCGGTCCTTGACGTAGCTGTTGTTCACCTGGATCTCGAAGCCCTTCTTGGGCCAGCTCTTTTCCTGCCACTCGGTCAGCACGTAGATGCCGCCGTTCGAGTTGTTCCGCGTCATCACGTCCACCTTCAGCTCGAAGTCGCGGAACATGTGCTTGCGGAACTCGCCGTCGTAGAAGACGTGGCTGGGGTTGCCGTTGGCCTTGATGGCTCCGTCCTCGATCGTCCACGACGCGGTGGGCTCCTGGACTTTCCAGCCCGTGAAGTCCTTGCCGTTGAACAGCGAGGTGAAGCCCGGCTCAACCTTGGGAGCCGTCGTCTGCAGGAAAAAAGCGAGAAGCAGTGGAGAGAATCGCAGCAGGTTGCTCATGAGCGAAAACTCTAACACAGGGTCGCGGCGAAGGACGCGACGGCGGCGGCGAACGCTTCGGGAGACTCCAGGAACGGCAGGTGAGCGCAATCCTCGAGCTCTTCCTCACGAACCGCGCCTGGCAGCTCGCGCATGAACGCGGACACCAGCTCGGGCGGCGCGTACTGATCCTCCGCGCCGGTGATGGCGCAGCAGGGCACGGTCACGCTCGGGACGATCGAGGCGGCGGACGCGGCGACGAGGAGCCGGCACCACTGCACGTAGACGCCGGGATCCTGGGCCTCGAAGACGCGTTCGAAGAGCGCGACCAGCTCCGGCTGGCGTGCGAGCGTCGCCTTCGCGAAGTTCGCGATCGCCGCCTGCGGGCCGACGCCGGCCAGGCCGTCCCGCTCGACGCTCGCCGCGCGCAGCGTCAGGCGCTCCCGGATCAGCGGCCGCGGCTCGGGCAGGCCGCCGACGAAGATCAGAGCGCTGATGTGGTGCGGCCAGGCCGCCCACGCCTCGAGCGCGACGATCGTGCCCATCGAGTGGCCGAGCAGGATGGCGGGCGTGGCGCCGCGCGCGGTGAGGAGGTCGTCGAGGTCGGCGAGCCAGCTGTCGATCGACAGCGGCACGCCGGACGTGCTGCGGCCGGTGCCGGGAAGGTCCACGGCAATCACCCGGCGATCGGGAGCGAGCCGCCGCGCCAGGCCGGAGAAGAACCACGCGCCGCCGCCGAGGCCGTGCAGCGCGACGATCGGCAGCCCGCGGTTCGCCGAGCCGCCCGAGTCTTCGACGTGGAGCAGGCTGCCGGCGCGGGTCCTGAACCGTTCCGCGCTCACCAGATCACGCGGGCACGGGTTGCTGGAGGCAGGCGAACACCTCGCGATAGAACGCCGGGTGCTCCTGCCAGGTCGGCGACGAGACGATCCGGCCGTCGCGCACGACCTCGGCTCCGACCCACGTCGCGCCGGCCGTCTCGGCCTCGATGCGGCAGTGTTCGTAGCAGGTCACCTGCTTGCCTTTGATCAGGCCGGCGGCCGCCAGCAGCTGCACGCCGTGGCAGATGCTGAAGATCCATTTCCCGGCGCGATCGAACTCGCGCAGGATCGCCATGACCTGCTTGTCGTTGCGCAGGTACTCCGGCGCGCGCCCGCCGATGAGGACGATCGCCTCATAGTCCGGGACGTTGACCTCGGCAAAGGTCAGGTCCGACTCCATGCCGTAGCCGGGCGCTTCCCGATAGGTGTCCCAGCCCGGCTCGAAGTCGTGCATCACCAGGTGCAGGCGCTTCTTCGACGGCGCCGCCACGCGGGTCTCGTAGCCCGCCTCACGGAACCGGTGGACGGCGAACCAGGTCTCGTAGCTCTCGCCGCCGTCGCCGGTCACGATCAGAATCTTGGGCATATCGGTCAACTCCCCGGGGGTGCGGGTGTCAGGCAGTGAATCGTGAAGTTCACGATTCACTGCCTGACACCCTATTCCCCACCCTATTCCAGGAACTGCGGCTCTTCCCTGACCCCGTGCGACGATTCCAGCTGCGGATGCTGCCGCAGCACCCGCACGCACGCGTTCCACCGCAGGATCGCATCGTCGTTCCCATGCGGCCGGATCTGCTCGGCGCGGTCGAAGTAGTCGAGCGCCTCGAGCAGCCATTCGTAGGCGCCGCGGGCGGCGACGGGGCCGCGCGCGAGGTGCGCCTTGGCCCGGCGTTCGGCGACCAGGCCGCCGTAGTAGAGCCGTTCGTACTCACCGGCCAGCCCGGCGGCGATCTCCTCGGCGCGCGCGGCGGCGCCCGAGCCGTCGGCGAACTGATCCGACAGCGCCAGCAGCAGCCCGATGCGCGCGTGCTGGTTGTCCGGATCGATCGCGAGCACATCGAGGCAGATGCTCTCGGCCTCGCCCGGCTCGTTCAGGAACCGGTAGCGCTCGGCCTTGGCCAGCGCCGATTCGACGGCATCCTTCGACAGCGGCTTCAGATCGAACATGGTGGCGGCCTCCGATACGTGCTACGTGCTACGTGCGAACGTGCTTAGCGTCACGTGCGACGTGCGAGCATCCGCGCACGTACGCACATCGCACGTTATCTCAACATCCTCAAGAGCTTCGTGATCGGATCGTAGAACCGATCGACCACCCGCTCCTTGAGCGGGATGATCGCATTTTCCGTAATCGTGATGTGTTCCGGGCACACGTTGGTGCAGCAGCGCGTGATGTTGCAATAGCCGATGCCGTCGCGGTCCTTGAGCTCGGGGAGCCGGTCCTCGACGTCGAGCGGGTGCATCTCGAGCGCCGCGTTGAAGAGCAGGAAGCGCGGCCCGATGAAGCCGTCGTGGAGGTGATGGTCGCGCAGGATGTGGCAGACGTCCTGGCACAGGAAGCACTCGATGCACTTCCTGAATTCCTGGATGCGATCGACCTCGCGCTGCTGCATCCGCCAGGTGCCGTCGGGCGCGTCCGGCTTGCGCGGCTTGAACGGCTTGATCCCCTGCTTGACCTTGAAGTTCCACGACACGTCGGTGACGAGGTCCTTGATCAGCGGGAAGGCGCGCATCGGCTCGACCGTCACCGGCTGCGACAGGTCGATCGTGTCGAGCCGCGTCATGCACATCAGCTTCGGCTTGCCGTTGATCTCCGCCGAGCAGGATCCGCACTTGCCGGCCTTGCAGTTCCAGCGGACCGCGAGGTCGCCGGCCTGTTCGGCCTGCACGCGGTGCACCGCGTCGAGCACGACCATGCCCTCGCTGACCTCGGTCGGATAGTCCTTGAACCCGCCCTCCTGGGCGTTGCCTCTCCAGATCCTGAAGACTGCGCTACTCAACTCCCAACCTCCAGCTCAACTCCCAACTTCCAACTCCCAACTCCCAACTCGGAGCGGTTCGAGCAGATGGGTGAGTCGCGCGGGATAGCTGGTCGTCTCGACTTCCTTGATCGAACTACCCGCCTTTGGGAGTTGGGAGTTGGGAGTTGGGCGTTTCACTTGTTCTCCTCAATCACCTGCTTCAGTTCGTCGGGCATCGGCGGGATCGGGATCCGCGTCACCTGCATCGCGCCGTCCGGCCCGCGCCGCACGGCGATGTTGAAGGTGGCGCACGCCGGATCCTTCTCCGGGAAGTCCTGCCGGAAGTGTCCGCCGCGGCTTTCCTTGCGCTCGATCGCCGATCGCGTGATCGCCTCCGACACGGTCAGCAGGTTGCCGAGATCCTGGGCCGTATGCCAGCCGGAGTGATACTCGCGGTGACCGGTGACGCCCGCCTTCACCGCGCGTGCATTCAGCTCCCCGAGCCCGATCAGCGCCTGCTGCATCTCGCGCTCGTCCCGGACGATGCCGACGAGGTCCTGCATCATGACCTGGAGATCCTGCTGGATCTTGAACGGGTTCTCCGCGGCGTTGCCGCGCTCGAACGGCTCGAGGGCGTGCTTCGCGGCGGCGTCGGCCTGGCGCGGGTCCACCGCCGGCTTGGCGTGCGACTTCGCGAATGCCGCGGCGTACTCGCCGGCGCGCTTGCCGAACACCAGCAGGTCCGAGAGCGAGTTGCCGCCGAGCCGATTCGCGCCGTTGATCCCGGCGGCGCATTCGCCGGCCGCGAACAGGCCGGGAATCGTCGACATCTGCGTATCCGAATCGACCTTGATGCCGCCCATCACGTAGTGCGTCGTCGGTCCGACCTCCATCGGCGTCGTCGTGATGTCGAGCCCCGCCAGCTCCTTGAACTGGTGGTACATGCTCGGCAGCTTGCGGCGGATGTGGTCGGGAGCGTTCGAGATCTTCTCCTTGATCCAGGAGATGTCCAGGTAGACGCCGCCGTGCGGCGTGCCGCGTCCATCGCGCACTTCGCGCATGATGCAGCGCGCCACGTGATCGCGGGTCAGCAGCTCGGGCGGCCGCCGCGCGTTCTTGTCCCCCTGCGTATAGCGCCAGCCTTCCTCGGGATTGTCGGCGGTCTGGCTGCGATAGTTCTCGGGGATGTCGTCGAACATGAAGCGGCGGCCCTGGCTGTTGCGGAGCACGCCTCCTTCGCCGCGCACGCCCTCGGTCACCAGGATCCCCTGGACGCTCGGCGGCCAGATCATCCCGGTCGGGTGGAACTGCACGAACTCCATGTCGATGAGCTGCGCCCCGGCCTGGTACGCGAGCGCGTGGCCGTCGCCGGTCCCCTCCCAGCTGTTGCTCGTGATCTTGTAGGCGCGCCCGATGCCGCCCGTCGCCAGGACGACGGCGTTGGCGCGAAACAGCTTGAACCGGCCGCGCTCCCGCTCGTAGCCGAACGCGCCGGCGACGCGGTCGCCGTCGAGCAGCAGCGAGACGACGGTGAACTCCATGTGCACGTCGAGGCCGCGGTGGATGCCGTGATCCTGGAGGGTCCGGATCATCTCGAGGCCGGTGCGGTCGCCGACGTGGGCGAGGCGCGGGTATTTGTGGCCGCCGAAGTTGCGCTGCAGGATGCGGCCGTCGGCCGTCCGGTCGAACACCGCGCCCCAGGCTTCGAGCTCGCGGACGCGATCCGGCGCTTCCCTCGCGTGCAGCTCCGCCATCCGCCAGTTGTTCACGTACTGGCCGCCGCGCATGGTGTCGGCGAAGTGGACCTTCCAGCTGTCGCGCTCGTCGACGTTCGCCAGCGCCGCCGCCATGCCGCCTTCCGCCATGACCGTATGCGCCTTGCCGAGCAGGGACTTGCAAAGCAGGCCGACCTTCACGCCGGCCGCAGACGCTTCGATGGCGGCGCGCAGTCCCGCGCCGCCGGCGCCGATGACGAGCACGTCGTGCTCGTGAGTCTCGTACGTCAGATGATCCTCCAGTCGGTGAGAATGCCCATCGAGCAGAGGCGCACGTACAGGTCGGCGAGGGCGACGCCGAACAGGCTCGCCCAGGCCCACTTCATGTGATTGCAGTTGAGCGCGCAGGCGGCGTCGTACAGCTTGGTCTGCGTCGGCCGGCCGGCGAATTGATCGAGCCGTCCGCCGACCAGGTGCCGCAGCGAGTGACAGCCGAGCGTGTAGCCGGACAGCAGCACGACGTTCACGGCCAGCACCAGCGTGCCGACGCCGATGCCGAACGTCCGCTGGCCGGTGGCCGGATCGGTGAACCACAGCGCCGTCCAGACGTCGTAGGTGAGGACGAACAGGAACGCGATCGCCAGGTAGAGGAAGTAGCGATGGACGTTCTGCAGGATCAGCGGAAACGATTGCTCGCCGAGATACGACTTGCGCGGCTCGCCGACGGAGCAGGACGGCGGATCCGCCCAGAACGCCTTGTAGTAGGCGCCGCGGTAGTAGTAGCACGTGAAGCGGAAGCCGCCCGGCGCCCACAGGATCAGCATCGCCGCCGAGAAGGGCAGCGCCCCAGGCCACCACGCCGGCTGCGTCCACGGACCGAACCAGCTGTGCGGGCTGTCGCCGAACAGGAGCGGCGAGTAGAAGGGCGACAGGTATGGGCCGTACTCGTAATGATTGCCTTGCAGGGCCGCCCACGTCGCATAGACGACGAATCCACCCAGCACCACGAAGGTGAGGAGCGGCTGCGTCCACCACGCGTCCCGCCGCATCGTCTCGCCAAATCCCCGCTGCTGCAGCGGGATCACGGTCTGCGCCATCGAGTTGTCTCTTGGGAAGGTCGAGAGGAGAAATGAAAGTCAGAAGTCAAAAGGAAAAAGTTAAAAGGACTTTCTGACTTCTAACTTTTCCCTTCTGACTTTCAACGCCCTTGACGTCTATTTGCTCTCGCCAGTCGCGAAGCAATAGAACAGGCCGGCGCCGCCGGTGGCGACGAGCGACTGCTGGCTGCAGCCCTTGCTGGCGTGCACCGAATTCCACGAGACGCCGGGGCCGCCGGTGCGGTCGTGATGGCCGACCTGCGCCGAGCCCGCGTCCTCGCTCGTCCAGTTGTTGCAGGTGTGGTCGGCGGTATCGGTGTAAGCGCGGCCGTCGAGCTTCGAGCCGGTCAGGATGTCGTGCTGGTTCGGCGCTGCGGGTGTGGGTGCGCCCGGGAACGGCACGCCTGAGACCTGCTCTCCCTTTTCGTTGAGCGCCGTGGCGCGGGTCAGCGTGTTCCCCATCTGCGCGAGCTCCAGCGTATCCCCGTGCAGATGCGCGGCATCCTTGGCCACCGTTCCGCCCTTGACGTTGACCCACGGCCCCGGGCCGATGCGGTCGCGGGCGTTGACGGCGTTCGGACCCTGCGTGCTCAGGTAGGCGCGCCAGACGCGGTTCCCCGCGCCGGCGGCGGTGGCCAGCGCCTGGCAATGCGCGTCGGCGCCGGCGAGACCGCCGAGGTTGGCGCCCTTGCCGAGCCCGACGCTGGTGATGAAGAACGACATCGGCGGCGTCTGTCCGCCGCGTCCCGCTGCGGGCTGCCCCTGGCCGGCCGGCGGCGTCGCGGGCTGCTGGGCGATGGCGAGTGCCGCGCCCATCATCACGGCGGCAATCGTTGATGTCGTGGTCCGAAACCGATTCATAGCACTTCTCCTCCACGAGGGGCGTTCATCTGCGTTCGCCCGTTCAGCGTTCACGATTCACTGCCTGACACCCACCGGCGCCGCCGCCCGGCCGGCGCCGCCATCCTAGCAGAAACCGGCGGAGCTACCGTATCTGGAACACGACAGCCCGGCCGTGGCCGTCGTCGAACTCGGCGACCCGTCCGAGGCCGGCCGCCAACGCCCCCTCCAGCGCCTGCTGGCCGAGCGCCCCGTCGTACCGGGCCGGGTGCACGACGACGTAGCGGACGTCGTACTCGCGGAGCCGCGCGATGGCACGCGGATCGGGAAAGCGGGTGAGGACGTCGAGGCGCTGCAGGTGCGGGCGCGGATAGTAGCCGCTGTAGCCGTTCAGCAGCGGCTGCCAGTGGAACGTGGACATATACGCGTAGACCGGATCGGGCCCCGGGAGGTTCGAGGACGGGGCCATCGGAAACTCCGCGACCACGCCAGGGGGCTGTCCGGCGAGCCAGGCGTAGAGCGCGGGCGGCCGATTGTGAACGGGCACCAGCGCGATCGGGGCGACCCAGTACTCGAGCAGCATCGCGGCAACCAGGGCGCCGCCGAGTGCGGTCTTGAGCCGCTCGCCGGCCGACGAGATCAGGGTCGCGCTGCCATGCGCGGCGAGGACGCCGAGCACGAGCAGGCAGAAGATCGACGCCCGCGCGGGCGCACGGAGCGACTGGAAGATCCCGAAGCGTTCGTAGAGGAACGGGTAGATCAGCCCGTACATGCCGAGCGAGATCTCGAAGGCCACCACGCCGCCGACGACGTAGGCGACGATTGCCGGGCGCGGCACCACGAGCAGCAGGCCGACCAGCGCCAGCAGCGGGGCGACGAACCCGGGGAAGAGCCGGCGCTCGGGCAGTCCGTCGCCGCGATCGGCATAGAGCAGGTTGCCCGCCGTCGCGATCAGGTAGTCCTTCGGCTTCGCGCTGTAGCGCGTCACCTCGACGGTCGTGCGCTCATCGACCCGCGCCGACGTGCGTGAGTAGGGGACGGCGTAGATGCCGGCCAGCGCCGCCGCCAGGACCGCGCCCAGCGTCAGCGACTTGAGGATCGCGAGCGACTGCGGCCACGGCCGCGGCAGCAGCTGCAGGAGCGCGACGACCGGCAGGATCAGCGCGAGAAAGACGCCGTAGTAGATGCTGGAGAGCACCTGCAGGGCGACGAACAGGCCGGTCAGCAGCCCGAAGCGGATCGACGCCGTGTCGATGGTCCGCTGCAGCGCCCAGAACGCCCACGGCAGCCACACCGCCCACTGCAGCTCCATGTGCATGTAGTGCTCGACGCGGTACGGCGCGAAGGCGAACACGACGCCGGCGGCGATCGCCCCGGCCGTGCTGCCGGTGAGATGCCGCGCCAGCACGAACATGCCGGTGGCCGAGGCGACAATCGCGCCGAGCAGCAGCAGGTTGTGGACGAGCACCGGCGGCAGCCCGAGCCAGAACAGCGGCGCGCCGAGCACCCCCTGGACGAGGATGGCGTCCGAGAGCGTCAGCGCCAGCGGCTCGGGGTGGAAGATGTTGCCGTCGAACAGGCGGGCCGGCGACGTCGCCAGGGCGTGCGCGATCCAGCGCAGCCGCCAGAGGTTGAACAGGACGTCGTGATGGTCCGCGGCCTGCGTGGCGAGGACGACGGGCTGCGGCCAGGTCATGATCGCCGTCAGCGCGGTGAACAGCGACGGGACCGCCGCGCGCTGGAGCCAGGTGGGCTCAGGCATGGCAGGTTGCTAAGAACGCAGCCGATAACTGCCAATTCCCAACTCCCAACTCCCAACTCCCAAATTTCAGGAAAGGAGGCACGAGTTGATCGGCTTGGGAGTTGGTAGTTGGAGGTTGGGAGTTGACGGTGATCTCTCTTCGGGGCGGAGGGTCAGAAAGCCGCGATTCCGTCACCGGAACAGGTTCAGGCACAGCGTGATGATCAGGGCGTTGGTGAAGTCGATGAAGAACGCGCCGACCATCGGCACGACCAGGAAGGCCTTGGGGGCGGGGCCGTAGCGCTGCACCAGCGCCTCCATGTTGGCCATCGCGTTCGCGGTGGTGCCGAGCATGAAGCCGATGAAGCCCGAGGACATCACGGCCGCTTCGTAATCCCGGCCCATCATCCGGTAGATCACGGTGGCCGCTATCGCCATGATCGCGGTGACCTGGACGACCAGGATCACGATCAGCGGCAGCGCGAGCCCGACCAGCTTCCAGAGCTCCAGCGTCACCAGCGCGAGGACGAGGAACAACGAGAGCGCGACGGCGCCGATGTCGTCGACGGTGCGCTGCGAGATGCCGATCAGCCTGGTGGCGTCGTCGAAGTTGCGCAGCGCCGCGGCGACGAGCATCGCGCCGATGTAGGCGGGCAGCGTGAAGCCGATGCGGCCGAACCAGATCGTCAGCCACGACCCGACCCACATCGCGACGAGGATCAGGACGATCGCCTTGAGGAGCCCATAGGCCTCGACGTCCTCTCCCTCGGGCACACGGGGCGCAGGTTCGGGGAGCTGGTCCTCCACGACGTGCGCCGCGACGACAGGGACCCCTCGCACCGGGCCGCGCTGACGCGTGCCGAGGCCTCCGCGCGCGATGAGCCAGGTTCCCACCGGTCCCCCGACGATGCCGCCGCCGACAATGCCGACCATCGCGGCCGCCACGGCGAGCGTCTCGGCGCCGGTGATGCCGGCCTGCTCGAACAGCGGCGCGAACGCCAGGCCGGTTGCCGGCCCGCCCGTCAGCGTGACCGATCCAGCCAGCACGCCGAGCAGCGGCGGCTGGCCCATCGCCCATGCCACGGCCGCGCCGATGACGTTCTGGAAGACGGCCATCACCGTCGCCGCGATGAAGAACAGCAGCACGGCCGGCCCTCCGACCCGCAGCAAGCCGACGCTGGCGCCAAACCCGATGCTCGTGAAGAACGCGATCATCAGCGGCGTGCGCAGCCCGATGTCGAAGGCGACCAGGGTGACCCCGCGCGCCCGCATCACGGTGATCACGATCGCGACGAGCAGGCCGCCGATGACCGGCGCCGGGATGTTGTACCGCGCCAGGAACGGGATGGCGCGGCGGATGCCGTAGCCGAGGAAGAGGATGATGCCGGCGAACGCCAGCGTGTGAATCTGATCGAGTGTCAGCATTCAGGTGCGATTTTGCCCTATTGGACCACGGCTGCGTCCACCTGCGGCTCGAAGATTCGCACGCGGCGGAGCAGCAGGTCCGCGAACCAGAGCAGCAGGGCGAGCGCCACGAGGGTCGGCCACAGCGGGCGGCGCTGCGTACGGCTGTCGCCGGCGGCGTTGGCCAGGCCGGCGGCATTGGGGCGGTAGACGCCGCCGGTCGACGAGGCGATCGACATCAGCAGCGGCTCGTCGGGCGCGCGGAACCGGTACTCGGCGGCCGGATCGGGCAGGATGGTTCGCGAGGTGATGCCGGTGCCGCCGCCGGCGCCGTCGACCGTGATCGTCAGCGCCTGGGTGGCGTCGCCGACGACGGTCGCTTCGTAGCGGCCCGGGGCGACCTGACGGGTCGGCAGGCGCACTGGCGCTTTGGCGTTGGCGGCTCGCACCTGCAGCACCGGATTGGCGAGGTTCCGATAGCTGCCGTCCGGTTCCCGCGACTCCACCGCGATCGACGTCGTCCGTGTCGCGCCGCGGATCGGCCCTTCGACGACGTCGAGGCTGAGCGGGGGCGTGCGCTGACGCTGCAGCGCGCGCACGACCGAGGCGAAGAAGGGACCGTAGCCGCGCCACTTCACCCACTGCGCCGCCCAGCGGTCCTTGACGTCCGACGCGAACACCGCGGTGCGGCCGAGGCCGATCGGCCAGAACGCCAGCAGCGGATCCTCCTCGTCGGTCGCGAGCAGCTCCATCGCGTCGTCCTTGAGGACGGTGGCGGTGCGGCCCTTCAAGACCGGGATGCGGGACAGATCGACGCCGGTCAGGAAGCCAGGGCGTCTTCACGCACCGGCTTGATCGCCTTCTCGTCGAAGCCCGGGGTGATCGCGTTCTTCGCTTCCTTGACGAAGATCTCGGGCACCTGTGCGGCGTCGGCCACGACGTAGCTGCGCCCCTTGCCCCAGTTGGCGAGGTTCTTGAGCAGCTCGGGATCGGCGGACGGCCCGACCGCGACCGACGACAGCGTGATCTTGGCCTGCACCATCTTCTTGACCAGCGCCTCGTACTCGCCCGGATAGGAGCGGCCGTCCGACAACAGGATGACGTGCTTGGCGCGCGCCTTGGCGTTGCGGAGCGCAAGGTAGGCCTGCTCGACCGCCGGGTAGATCAGCGTGTGCCCGCTCGGCCCGATCGCCGCGATCTTCTTGCGGATGTCGTTCCGGTTCTTGCCGACGTTCCGCAACGTGACGTCCCAGGCGAACTTGTCGTTGAAGGTGAGGATGCCGACCAGCTGCTCGTCGCTGAGGACGTCGACGGCGGCCTGCGCCGCGACCTTGGTCAGCTCCATCGAGCTGCCGGCCATGCTCCACGAACGATCGAGCACGATGACGAGCGCGACTTCCGGCTCGTCGCGACGCTCGAACGTCACCGGCGTGAGATGTTCGATCGGCGTCTCGCGATAGCCGCGGTCGCCGTAGACGGCTTCGCCGCCGGCCACGAGCAGTCCGCCGCCGGCGTTCTCGACCCAGTCGCGCAGCGCCAGCATCGACGTCTCCGCAATCGCGGCGCGGCTGACATCGCTCAGCACGACGACGTCCCAGGGGTCGAGCTCGGCGGCCGCGGCCGGCAGCGCCGCCGGCGTCCGGACGGTCACGTCGAAGCCCGATCCGGTCAGCGCGCCGGACAGATAGCGGGCGCTCGCCGGCGTGCCTTCGACGTAGAGCACCTTCGCGCGCGGATCGGCCCACGTCTCGCGCCGCAGCGAATTGTTCGCCGCTAGCGGATCGCCGGTCACGGTGACGCGCGCCTCCAGCACGTGCGCGCCGACGCCGTCGACCACGGCCTCGAGCGGCAGGCGGGTCACGCCTGCCGTAATCGCCGCCTGCGTGCCCGCGAGCACCGTGTCCCCGGACAGCAGCTCGACGACGGCGAGCCCGGCGCGCTGGCTGGCGACGCTGACCCCGGCCGCGAACGTCGCGCCGGCGGTGATGCGTTCGGGAATGTCGACGGCGTCGATCCAGGTATCGCCGATCGAGCGCGGCGCAATCGGCTCGACCGCGACGGGAATGTGTTCGACCGTGAGCCGCGCGATGGCGGCGCCGACGTCGCCCGCGGTCGGATGCCCGTCGGTGAACAGCACGAGCCGGGGCACGTGTTCGGGCGCCAGTTCCCCGCGGGCCGCGAGCAGCGCCCCCTCGAGATCGGTGCCGCGTCGATCGAGCGGGCCGCCCTCGACGCCGTTGGCCCCGACCGCCGCGAGCTTGCGCAGTTCCGCGGTATTCGCGACCACGGCCACGGTGCGGCCGAACGCGACGATGCGCGAATGCGCCGGCTTGATGGCGCCGTTGAGCGCGTCGATCTTGCCGGCGGCGGCTTCCACCGCTTGCGTCGAGACGCTGTGCGACACGTCGACCACGTACACGATCGACTGCTTCGACGAGGTCGTCGAGAGGACCGGGCGGGCCAGTGCCAGCGCCAGTGCGGCGAGCAGGCAGGCGCGGACCGCGGCCTGCGTGTAGCGCTGCCGCACGTTGAAGTTCGTGCGCGCGACCAGGAACGCCGCCCAGATCAGCGGCAGCCCTGCCAGCAGCCAGAGGAACGCCGGAGCGGTCCATGTCAGCGACATGAATCGTCCTCGCGCCTGGCGATCTGTCCGCGGTAAGAGGTCATCCTGTTCGTGCCGTTCACACGGTAATCCGCCGCTGCCACGTCCACCACTCCGCGAGCGCCAGCGCGAACGCGGCGACCGCGAAGTAGATCCACCAGGCCCGACCGGACGCTCCGGCTTCGACCACCTGCGCCGTGCCGCTGCGGCCGCTCGGGGCTCGCGTCAGGTTCGACAGTAGCTGATCGCCGGCGTTGATGGCGATGGTGCTGCGCGCACCGCCGCCTTCGACGGCATAGAAGCCCGGCTGCCGCAGCATCCCGACCGACGCGCGGTCGACGCGCGCCAGGCGAACGTCGGCGCCGTCCGGTCCTGTCACCCGTGCCACCCCTTCTTCGAACGTCACGAGCCGCGGACGGTGGGCCGGACCGGCCTGCGCCGAGCCGGACGAGGGATGGGTCAGCCAGTCGAGGGCATTGCCGATCAGCACCGGGAACCCCGGCGCGCCCGCGAGGTTCGATTCGTCGGCCCCGAACGTCACCACCGCGAAGCGGTGCGCCGGCGTTTCGCTGACGTAGACGAGCGGCGTGCCGCGCTCCGACAGCGCGACCGGCGTCAGCGACGGGGCGCTGTAGCGCCGCGCCCGATCGATCGACAGCGTGAACGGGTCGACGCCGAGCACCACCGGATGGCTGCCGGAGGAGTGCCAGCGCGGGCCCGACTCGACCGCGTCCTCCGCGCGCTGGCCGAGCCAGGCGGTGTCGAGCGGCGGCGCGAACAGCAGCGCCGGCCGCTTCGGGACGTCGGCGGGCGCCCAGCCCACGAAGATGGTGACGTCCTCCTGCCCGGGCAGGTAGTTGGTCGGGTCGAAGTAGGTCGCGCGAACGCCGGGGTCGCGCGCGAACGCGGCCTGCAGCCACTCGGTGCGCCGGCCGACGACGGTGACCGCAAGCGGTCTCGCACTGTCGATCCACGCGACCGCCTCGTCGTCCACCTCGAGCGCGTTGTCGGAGGCCTGCACGCGGGCGCGCAGCGCCGGATCGCCGCCGCGCACGAGCGGGACGACCTGCCGCAGGACTTCCGACGGCCCCAGGCTCATCTCGCGGTTGAAGATGCCGGTCTCGCCGCGGGTCAGCGTGACGCGCACGGTCTGCGCCGCCGCGGCGAAGTTCGCGATCTCGACGTAGGCATCGCCGGCGTTCGCCGCCGCGAGCGACGGCCGCACGTCGAGCGCCGTGACCGCGACGTTCGCGGCCGGCTCGAACACCGAATGCACGATGACGCTGGCGGGCAGCGACCGGTTGACGGCGCCGTCGGTGAGAAAGTGGACGGCCCCGGCGCCGGCGAGCTCCGGCCAGGCCGACGCTTCACCGCCGCCCGGGGCGAGCCGATCGAGCGCCGTCTCGATCAGCGCGCCGTCGGTGGTGGGGCCTTCGACCAGGCCGTCCGCCGTGGTTGCCAGCGCCACTTCGCCGCCCGAGGCCGCCGCGGTGAGCCGGCGCCCTTCGGCGATGGCGCGCTGCCAGCGGGTTTCGCCGGTGCGGGTATGGGCCTGCATCGACCACGACGAATCGACGACGATCAGGACCCGGCCGGTGGTGGCGGTGGCGCCGCCGCTCGGGCCCGGGCGTGTCATCGCGAAGGCAATCGCGAGCGCGATGACGATCGTCACCACCAGCGACACCGCGCGGCGGATGCGCTCCCACAGCGTCAGCTCGCGCGATTCGTCGAGCACCTTGCGCCACAGCAGCAGCGACGGCACGATCATCCGCGGCGGGCGCAGCTTGATCAGGAACAGGGCGGCGGCGGCCGCGGCCGCCGCGCCGAGCAGCAGCCAGGCCTGCCACGCCGCCATCGCCCCGAACGTCACGCCAGGAATCTCCCCTGCCGGAAGGTCTTGAGGACGATGTCCTCGAACGGCGCCTCGGCATTGGCGCGGACGTAGCCGATGTCGTAGCGGCCGCAGAAGCGCTCGAGCTCCTCGGCGTGGGTCTCGAACGCCTTCGAGTAGGCGGCGGCCAGTCTCGGCGTGACCTCGACCTCCCGCAGCTCGCCGGTCTCGGCGTCCACGAACCGCACCTCGCCGAATGCGCCCGGGTCACGGTCGCGCTCCGAGGCGATGTGCACGACGAAGACGTCGTGTCCCAGCGTGCGCAGGATCTTCAGGCCCGCTTCGAAGCCGCCGGGATCGAGGAAGTCCGAGATGATCACGGTCAGGCCAAGCTGCCGCGAGCGCGCCGCGAACTCCTTGAACGACTCGCGCAAATCCGTCGGGCCGGCCGCCTCGAGCCGCTCGAGCTGATCGAAGACCTTGAAGATCCGTCCCTTGCCGCGGCCCGCCTCGGCTTCGCGCCCGAGCCCGCGCCCGAACGGCAGGATCGTCAGCTTGTCGAGGTGCACGAGGCCGATGTAGCAGAGCGCCGCGGCGAGCCGCCGCGCCATGTCGAACTTCGCCGGCTCCGCCATCGAGCGGCTGACGTCGAGCATCAGGTAGATCGGCAGATCGTGTTCTTCGTCGAACAGCAGGACCAGCAGCCGGTTGAGCCGCTTGTAGGCCTTCCAGTCGATGTGCCGGAAGTCGTCGCCGTGGGTGTAGGGACGGTGATCGGCGAACTCGAGGCCGCGGCCGCGGGTTGGCGTGAGCCGATCGGCGCGATTGTGCCCCGCGAACGCCCGCTTCGACACGACGTGCAGGTACTCGAGCTTCTTCAGGAACTGATCGTCGAAGCGAAGGGCCACGGCAAACTCCCGGGTAACGGAGCGCTAGTCCGCGCGGACGCTGGCAATCAGCTCCTGGACGATCGAGTCGGTGTTGACCTCGTCGGCCTCGCCCTCGAAGTTGAGCAGGATCCGGTGGCGCAGCGCGGGCAGGCCGACGCTGCGGATGTCGTCGACCGAGACGAAGGCCTGGCCCCGGTTGATGGCGCACGATCTTCGCGGCCAGCACCAGCGCCTGCGCCGCGCGCGGGCTGGCGCCGTAGCGCACGTAGCGCTTCACCAGCGGCGTGGCGTACTCGCGACGTGGGGTGCGATGCCAGCGTCAGGCGAATGGCGTAGGCCTGCACCGGCCGCGCGATCGGCACCGCCCGCGCCACGTGCCGCATCTCCAGGATCTCCGCGCCGTCCACGACCCGGTTCACCGCCATGTCCGCATCTCTCGTCGTCCGCTCGAGGATGCCGTGCATCGCTTCCTCCGTCGGATAGCCGACCTTCAGCTTGAAGAAGAACCGATCGAGCTGGGCTTCCGGCAGCGGATAGGTGCCTTCCATCTCCAGCGGGTTCTGCGTGGCGAGGACGAGGAACGGCTGTTCGAGCTTGTAGGTGGTGCGGCCGACCGACACGCTGACGTCCTGCATCGCCTCGAGCAGCGCGGACTGCGTTTTCGGCGTCGCGCGGTTGATCTCGTCGGCCAGCACGACGTTCGCGAAGATCGGTCCCGGCTGGAACTCGAAGAAGGTGCCGCCGTGCGAGTGCTCCTGCACGATGTTGGTGCCGACGATGTCGGCCGGCATCAGGTCGGGCGTGAACTGAATCCGCGAGAACTTCAGGTGCAGCACGTCGGCGAGGGTGTGCACGAGGCTGGTCTTGCCGACCCCGGGAATGCCCTCGAGCAGGACGTGGCCGCCGGCGAGCAGGCTCGTCACGGTGCCGGTGACGACTTCCTCGTGGCCGACGATCCGCCGGCCGACTTCCTGCATGATCCGCGAGAACCGTTCACGAAACTGATCGATGGATTGCGCGACCGCGGTAGTTGTCATGGTCTGGAGCTGCTCTCCGGGGGACTGGCTCACTTCGGCTTGCGAACGAAATAGGTCTGGACGCCGCTGCGCCGCGCTTCGGGCACCGGCGGCGGCGCGGCGGCACGCGAGCGATCGAACTGGCCTGACGCGCTGCCGGTGAAGCCCACCGTGGCGTTGCCGTGTTCGGTCTTGCGCCGGATCTCGGTGTCCACGTTGTCTCCGGCCTTGTCCTCGCTCGCCTCGACGATTTCCTGCTTGAGGGCGGCTTCGATGGCGGCAGCCGCGGCGCCGGCCGTGTCTTCCGAGCCCCCGCCGCCGACACCCGCTCCCGGCGGTCCGCCGGCCTGCGACGCGTCCTGGCTGGACATCATCATCATGCCCGCGCCGCCGGTGGCCTCGGCCTGTTTCGCGAACTGGATCGACAGCTCCTCGGACTGCTGGCCGCCCGGCTGGCTGGATTGTCCCTGCTGCTCCGCCCCGGGGGCGCCGCTCTGCTCGTCTCCCGGCTCGGTGCTGTCGCCCTTGGCGATCTCGATCTCGTCCCCCAGCTTCTCGAGCGCGTCCTGCAGCTCCTTCGGCAGGCCGGTGTTCTCGGCGCTCTGCTTCGCCTGCTGCGCGAGCTTCTTCAGGTTGTCGGCGGCAGCCTGCGCCTTCGCATCGGGATTGGCGGCGAGCGCCCGGCGCAGCGCGTCGAGCAGCTCGGCGTCGCTCATCTTATTGAGCTTCTCGAGCATCTCCCGCATCCGCGGGTCGTTCGCGAGGTCGTCGGCCGTGGGCAGCGCGCCCTTCGCGGCCTTCGCGAGCAGCTCCTCGAGCGCCTTCTGCAGCTCCGGGCTCAGCATGCGTCCGGCATACACGCCCTCGGCGCGTGCCTTGGCTTCTTCCTCGGGCGACAGCGTCGTCGTTGCCGCCGCGGCGCGGATGCTGACGCGCGGCGGGACCGTCACCAGCAGGGCAATCGCGGCGACTGTGAAGACCACGGTCGCGGCCTGGGCCCGGCGCGCTGGCGTCGTGGGGTAGAGCTCCGACCAGTCGATCTGCCGGACGCGATCGGCCGCGCGCGCCAGGTGCAGTTCCGCCCATTCGTCGCGCCGCTCGCGGCCCGCGAACCAGTGCGCGCTGCGCAGCTCGCCGCGCAGGCCGGCGTCGCGATCGATCGCGTGCGCTTCAGCGTCGGAGATCGCCCGGGACCGTCGAAGGATCCACGTAGCGGCCAGCACCACGATCGCTCCCGCCACCAGCACGACGAGCGGTACAGCGGCGGGCAGGCGGACCACGCGGGAGAGACCGGCGACCGCGAGCGCGGCGGTCGCGGCGGCCGGCGCGATCCGCCAGGTCTGCCGGCTCGCCTCGCGGGCGCGTCGGCGCCGCTCGGCAGCCGCAAGGCCCGCGCGTAGCTGGTCTTCCGCGGATTCGGGATTGCTGGGGGATTGGGGCACTATCCCAACTACGATAACCCGAAAACGTGGGCCGCGCAGGCGCTTACCGTCGGGATTCGCGAGGCGAGGTTCGGGGTTCGGGGCGCCCGGGACCGGCGGCGGGACGAGTTGAGGATTCGGGCTGCGTCCGTTCCTGAATCCGATACAGGTGCGAATTCGTGCGGATGAAGAACGCCCGATCGGCGGCGGCGAACGACGCCAGGATCGCGCCATCCAGCTGGCTGGTGCCGAGGCGCGTGAACGTCCGCGACGGCGCGATCGCCGTCGTCACGCCTTCCTCGCTCGAGAAGTAGATCCGGCCGTCGGCGAATGTCGGTGACGCCGAGTAGTTGCCGCCGAGCCGCTCCTGCCAGTGGATGGTGCCGGTCCTGGCGTCGACGCACGTGGCGATGCCGACATCGCTCACCATGAACAGATCGTCGCCGACGACGAGGGGTGAGGGCGTGAGCGGGGCGCCGCGTCTGACCTCCCACGCGATGTGCGACCGCGTGACGTCGCCGGTGCCGTCGGGCTTCACGGCAAGCAAGGCCGGCTGGTGGAAGCCGGTCGCGATGAAGACGAGACCGTGCGCGAACACCGGCCGCGGCACGTTCGAGAAGCCCTGGTCGTAGGCAACGCGCCAGATCTCGCGCCCGTTCGACGGGTCATACGCTGCGGCGCGAAAGGCGCCGACGCTGACGACCTGATCGCGATCACCGGCCCGGATGACGAGCGGCGTGGTGTAGGCCTGATCCGCCGGATACCGCCGCGACGTCTTCCACCGCGTCTTGCCGGTCTTCACGTCCAGCGCCACCACGAACGCGTCGTCCGGTCCGCCGTTGCCGTCGCAGTTGATGATCAGCAGGTCCTGATAGAGGACGGGCGAGCCGCCGGCCCCGTGCTGAGATTCGTAGGCCAGCCGCGTCTTCCAGACGACGTCGCCTGACGTGCTCAGCGCCGCGGTCCCGTAGGCGCCGAAGTGCACGAAGACGCGGTCGCCGCTGACGATGGGGGTCGGCGACGCGTGGCTGTTCTTCCGGTTGATGTCGCCCGGCCGATCGATGCTGAAGACCTCGACGTCGACGATCGTCTTGCCCGTGGCGGCGTCGAACGCCAGCGCGCGCAGCGACACGCCACGCCCGCGTCCGTTGTCGCGACTCGCGACCGCGGACGTCAGCCAGATGCGGCCGTCGGCGAGCACCGGCGACGACCAGCCCGCGCCCGCGACCGGCACTTTCCAGGCGACGTTCCGTGACTCGCTCCACTCGACCGGCAGGCCCCGCTCGGCCGAGTGTCCCTGCCCGTCGGGTCCGCGGAACTGGGGCCACTGCGCCGCGGCCGGCGCCGACAGCAGGCAGCAGACGAGCACGCCGCAGGCGAGACGCGGCGTCATCGAAGCGCCGCCACGACGTCCTTCGCCGTGAGCTTCGCGGCGGACGTCTTCACGCCCGGCAGCGCGAACGTCGTGCCCGCGTTGTGGAGCACCAGCGAACCGGTGAAGGCGCGGGCCGCGGTCTGCAGGTCACCGGCACGGCGCAGCCCGGGAATGTAGAGCCGCGACACGTAGTCGTCGTCTTTCGACGTGTCGAAGCCGCCGACGTCGAGCACCAGGGCGCGCGGCGGCGCCGCGACGGAGGCGAGCAGGGCGGCGAGCGCGGAATCACCGGCGGCGACGACCGCGGCGCCCGGGTTGGCGCGGATCGCCTCGACGATCTCCGCGGCGCGCTGCGCGGCCGCCGTCCGGTTGTAGGTGTCGAAGTGCCGGACCTTGCCGGCCGCTTCGGCATCGAAGGCGGCTGCCGCGATCGAGCGCACGTCGAAGCGCGCGCGCCGCAGCTGCTGCTCGGTGTCCGCGTCCACGCCGGCGATCAGCACGACGCGCCGGCCGTTTCGCGCGGGCGGGGCGGGCGCGGCAGGTGCGCTGTCGCCGTAGCCGAGCACGTGGCGGAGGGCCCGCGCCGCGTCCTCCGTGCTGAGCGACGCGAGCTGCCGCCGCGCGGCGTCGATCCAGTTGTAGGTGAGCTCCGCCGGGCTCAGCGCGTTGCCCGGCAGCGGCCGCTGGTGGAAGACCATCAGATCCGCCGGCGCATCGGCCGTGAACGACCGCTCGGTCCGCTTGGTGTCGGCCGGCGCCTTCTGCAGCCAGCGCGCCATCCATCCGTACATCGCTTCGCGCGACTCGCGGTTGTAGTTGTGATCGGCGTCGATCCGGACCGCCTGCACGCGGTCCGGCGCGTCGAGCAGTGAATAGATCGAACGGACCGCCGGATACTCGCGCTCGATCGTGTTCTTCGTCCAGTCGCCGGTCGCGGCAATCATCAGCAGCGGCCGCGGCGCGATCGCCGCCGCGATCTCGACGTTGGTCGTGTCGAGCCGCAGCCCCGGCGGGTTCTCGCACAGGCAGCCCCCCTGCATGTGCAAGCGAGATCATGTTGACCGGCGCCGCCACGGCGACGCGATCGTCGATCGCCGCGAGCAGGAAGGTCTGCGTGCCGCCGCCCGATTCGCCGGTGACGCCGATCGCCTCGCGGCGCACGTAGGGCAGGCCCTCGAGGAAATCCAGCGCCCGGATCGCGTTCCAGACCTGGAGGCCGGCGAGGCTGAGCCCCCACAGGTTCTCGCGCCGGCCGCCGAAGGTGTGCGGCAGCTGACGGCTGTCGCCGTAGCCGACCATGTCGTGCGTGAAGACGACGTAGCCCTGGCGCGCGAGGTTGATGGCGCGGCCCGGCACCGAGTTCAGCGTGGTGTTCTCGAGCCGTCCGTAGGCCCAGTGGCCGTGCGGTGTGAGGATGGCGGGGAAGGGCCCCTCGCCGATCGGACGATAGAGGTTGCCGGTGACGAAGAACCCGGGCAGGCTCTCGAAGTAGACCTTCGACACCGTGTAATCGGTGTGCGTGACCTCGCCGAAGATGCGCGGCGACAGCGGCGACCGCTCCGGCATCGGCATCAGCCCGGCCGACACCAGGATGTGCTCGCGCAGGTAGGCGGCGCGGCGCTTCCAATCCGCCGCGGTCGTGTACTTCGGCGGGTCGAAGGTGTCGTTCAGCGTGCGGAACGGCAGCTGCTGCGACGACGTCAGCGGCGCCAGGGACGCGACGATGACGGCGGAGACAATCGCGAGGCGCTTCATGGCGGGGAGTGTAGCGCGCCCGGCGGCGCCCGCCCAAGGCCCGTCCAGGGAGCATGCAGGCGTCACACCGGCGCCCGGCGGGAGGCCGCCGGAGAGTGCTATCCTGAACCCATGAACAAACGAGCCATGCTGGTGTTGTCGGTGCTGCTCGGCGTCTCGGCTGCCGTCGCCGCGCAACGGACGGAGAAGCCGGCAGACGCGACGAAACCCGCGGCAGCGGCCGCGCAGCCGATCACCGTATGGCGCACGGCGACGTGCGGATGCTGCGGCAAGTGGGTCGATCACCTGAAGGCGGCAGGCTTCGCGCCTACCGTCCACATCGTGCAGACCACGGACGAGTCCCCGGCGACCAAGGGCGTGCCGAAGGCGCTGCGCTCGTGCCACAGCGCCACCCTCGAGGGCTACAACGTCGAGGGGCACGTGCCGGCCGACGTCATCAAGCAGCTGCTGAAGGATCGGCCGAAGGTCGCGGGCATCGCGGTCCCGGGCATGCCGGCGGGTTCGCCCGGCATGGAGTCGCCGACGCCGCAGACCTACGACATCGTCGCCTACGATCAGAGCGGCAAGACGTCGGTGTTCGCGACGCGTGGCCCGCAGCGCTAAGGGCGCCGCGCACGCGACAGCGGCATGTGGCTGCTCCTGCTCCCGTTCCTCCAGGATCCGTCCGCCCAGCCGCCGCGGATCACGCAGACGGTCGTCGTCTCCGCGGCGACACAGCCGGTTCCGCTCGATAGCCTGGCCCGCGCCGTCGCGGTGCTCACCCGCGACGAGATCTCGCGCCTCCCATCCTGGTCCGTTGCCGATCTGCTGCGGTTCGCGGCCAGCGTCGAGGTCCGCTCCCGCGGCAGCTTCGGCACCCAGACCGATTTCTCGCTGCGCGGTGGCGGCTTCGGCCAGGTGCTGGTGCTGGTCGACGGCGTCAGGCTCAACGACATGCAGTCCGGACATCACAACGGCGACATCCCGGTGGCGATCGAGCAGATCGAACGCATCGAGGTCCTCCGCGGCACGGGCTCGTCGCTCTATGGCGCCGATGCCACGACCGGCGCCATCAACATCATCACCTCGGCGCCGCGGCTGCAGGCATCGCTGGCCGGCGGCGAGCACGGGCTGGTGCGCGGATCGGCTTCGGCCACGCTCACGCGCGCGGGCATGACGACGTCGATCGCCGGGTGGGGGACGCGGACGTCGGGCTTCATGTTCGATCGCGAGGTGGAGTCGGGCGGTGCGTCGGTGACGGCGGCGTTCACGCCGCGCCGGCGGCTGTCGGTCTCGCACCTGCGGAATGCGTTCGGCGCCAACGGCTTCTACGGCGCGTCGCCGTCGAAGGAATGGACCGACCAGACCCTGGTGTCGTTCGCCGATGCCCTCGGCTCCAGCGCGCGGCGCGTGAGCACGCGTGCGTCCTACCGGACGCACGGCGATCATTTTTTATGGGACATCAACCGGCCGGGATTCGCGGAGAACCGCCATCGCAGCCACGCGGTGACGGCGGCGGCCACGCTGCGGACGGGATCGGATCGGAACTGGCTCAGCGTCGGCGGAGAGCTGGGGCTCGACTGGATCCGGTCGAACAACCTCGGCGATCACGACGTGCAGCGCGCCGCGGCGCTGATCGAAGTGCAGCGGGCGATCGGCACGCGGACGACGATCTATCCGGGGCTGCGCTACGACCGCTACTCGACGTTCGGCGACAACTGGAGCCCGTCGATCGCCGCGGTCGTCTCGCTGTCGCGCACCGTGCGCGCCCGCGGCTCGGTCGGCCGTGCGTTCCGGGTGCCGACGTTCACCGAGCGCTTCTACCGCGATCCGGCGCACCTGGCGCAGGCGACGCTGGCGCCGGAGCGCGCCTGGGGCGTGGACGGCGGCATCGACTGGATGTCGGGCGGGTGGATGGTGTCGCTGTCGCCGTTCCTGCGCGACGAGACCGACGCCATCGACTGGGTGCGGAACACGCCGCAGGAGATGTGGCGGACGTCCAACGTCCACGAAGTTCGGACGCGCGGCGTCGAGACCAGCGTGGCGCGCACGTGGGCCGGCGGTTTCGCTCGCGCCGAGTACGCCTATCTGGATCAGTCCGCGCCGTCGTTGACGCAGTTGTCCAAGTACGTGGCCGACTACGCGCCGCATGCCTTTGCGGGCTCGGCTGGATTCAGCCTGCCGTGGCGCGCGTCGGTCGGAGCGCGCGCCGACTGCAAGCGCAAGATCGACAGCAGATCCTATTGCGGCGTCGACGTCCGCGTCAGCCGGAGCGTCGGCGCGATGGAGTTGTTCGTCGAGGCGGCGAACGTCTTCGACGTCCGCTACCAGGAAATCAAGGGGGTGGACATGCCGCCCCGTTGGCTGGCCGCCGGGCTCCGGACCGGGCGGTAGCCGGAGCACGCATCACATGACTCCAGGCCTGCACATCGCCGCGGCAACCGAGCGCGACGTGCCCGTCATCCTGCAGTTGATCAAAGGGCTCGCCGAGTACGAGAAGCTCGCGCACCTGGTCACCGCGACCGAAGACGATCTGCGCACCGCGCTGTTCGGTCCGTCGCCGGTCGCCGGGGCGGTGATCGCGTCGGTCGACGGACGCCCGGTCGGCTACGCCCTCTGGTTCCAGACGTTCTCGACCTTCCTGGGCCGGCGCGGCTTCTATCTCGAGGATCTCTTCGTCGTCGCAGACGCGCGCGGGATGGGGGTCGGGCGGGCGCTGCTGGCGCATCTGGCGCGGATCGCCCTCGAGCGCGGCTGCGACCGGGTGGACTGGGCCGTCCTCGACTGGAACGAGGCGGCGATCCGGTTCTACCAGGGGATCGGCGCCAGGCCGATTGACGAGTGGACGGTCTATCGATTGACCGGCGAGGCGCTGCGCGAGCTGGTCGAGTCTTCCGGCTAAAAAAACTCCCAACTCCCAACGTATCTGTTTAGCGGGTCACGCGGCGGAATCCAAAACTTCGTACTTGTTACTTTGATCGGGAGTTTGGCATAACGGTCTCGTGATGCGTCGTGCCGAGACGCCGCCGCGGGACCCGCAGCAGATCATCGAGGACCAAGCGCGCGAGATCGAGCGCTTGCGTGACGACCTGCGGCGCTCGGAAGCGGAGCGGCAGCGGCTGCGGCGCGAGAACGACAAGCTGAAAGACGAGCTCGAGGCCGCCCGCCGCGCGGTCTATCGGCAGGCGGCGCCGTTTTCGCGCGGCACCCGCCGCGCGGTGGCCCAGCGGCCGGGGCGTCGAGGCGGCCCCGGCTACGGGCGTCGGGCGCATCGCCGCGTGCCGCCGCACGTCGACGAGATCCATACGGTGCCGCTGCCCGCCAGCTGTCCGCACTGCGCGGGGGTCATCCGGCCCGAGCGCATCGCCACGCAGTATCAGGAGGAGCTGCCGGTGCAGCGGCCGCTCGTCCGTCGCTTCGACATTCACATTGGGCGGTGCACCGGGTGCCGCCGCCGGGTCCAGGGTCGGCATCCGCGGCAGACCTCCGATGCGCTCGGCGCCGCGGCCGTGCAGCTCGGCCCGCAGGCGGTCGCCTTCGCGGTCCTCCTCAATAAGCGCTACGGGCTGCCGTACGGCAAGATTGCGACGCTGCTCCGCGACCGCTTCGGCCTCACCGTCACGCGCGGGGGGCTGGTGCAGGCCATCCATCGCGCGGCGCGCCAGGCGCAGCCGACCTACGCCACCTTGTGTGCGACGGTGCGCGGCAGCCCGGTCGTGACCGTCGACGAAACCAGCTGGCGCGTGGATGCCGACCTGCAGTGGCTCTGGGCCTATGTCACGGGGGAGACGACCGTCTACGCGATCCAGCCCGGGCGCGGGCTCGCGCAGGCGGCGCACGTGATCGGGCTCGATTACGCCGGGGTGTTGCAGCGCGACGGCTGGCAGTCGTATCGGTGTTTCACCGCGGCGCTGCATCAGACCTGTCTCGCGCATCTGCTGCGGCGCTGTCGCGCGTTGCTGCTCGACTATCCACAGCAGCCCTTTGTCACGGCGGTGAAGGCCCTCTTGCAGGGGGCGCTCGCCACGCGCGCCGCGTACCAGGAGGGACAGATCTCGGCGCACGGCCTCGCCGTGGCCCGTGGCCACTCTGTCGCACGCCTCGGCCGGCTGCTCGCGCGCACGCCGAGCCGACGGCTGCGCGTCCGGCGCTTTCAACAGCACCTCATCGTCGAATTCGACGCCATCTTCAGCTTTCTCTTCGACCCCACCCTCGATGCCACCAATTGGCGCGCCGAACAGGCGCTGCGCCCGGCGGTCGTGACCCGCAAGATGTGCGGCGGCGGCAATCGCACGCGGCGCGGGGCCGACAGTCAGCAGGTGCTCGCCAGCGTCCTGCGCACCGCCGATCAACGCGGGCTCGACGCCACCGCAACCCTCGTCGCGCTGCTGACCGCGCCGCGCCCCATCGTGCCGCCGGGCTTTACCGCCAGTCCGCTACACTGACCCGGTAAACACAGACCTCCCAACTCCCAACTCCCAAAATGGACAATTGGAAGTTGGAGGTTGGGAATTAGGAGTTGACGTGCCGCGTTTGTCTTCCTATCCCCGCAGCTTCTTGTAATTGTCGAAGCACCGCTTGGCCATGGCCATCTCGCCGTCGGGTCCCGCGTGCTCCTGCTCGATCAGGTAGTACTCGATCCCGCCGGTGGTCTCCGCCGCCTGCAGGAGGCCCTTCCACGGCACGTCCCCTTCGCCGAAGGCCACGGTGTAGCCGCGCCCTTCGCCCTTGCCCCAGTCCTTCAGGTGGACGCTCTTGATCCGGCCGGGGTTGGCCTTGATCCAGGCCACGGTGTCGACGCCCACCTCGACCGCGGTGCCGGCATCGAGCTGCAGGACGACGTCCTTGGGCGTGTTGGCGGCGAGGATGTCCATCGGCCGCTTGCCGCCCTCGATCGGGCGCCACTCCACCTGGTGATTGTGGAACCCGGTCGCCAGGCCTTCCGGCCGCAGCTTTTCCGAGGCCTTCGCGAGCTGGTCGGCGAATCCCTTCCAGCCGGCCTCGTCGCTGACCTTGGGCGCACTGGCCACGATGATGTACTTGCTGCCGAGGATCTTGTTCAGCTCGATCGCCTTGGTGATTCCCTGTTCGGAGATCGACTGGGCGCTGTTGTGCGTGGACAGGCACTTGATGCCGAGATCGTCCATCAGCTTGCGGACTTCCTTGGCCCGTTCCGGCGTCCAGCTGAAATACGGCGAGTAGAACTCGACGACCTGGTAGCCGATCTTCGCGACACCGCGCACGGTGCCTTCCAGGTCCTTCTGGAGCTCGCCGCGTACCGAGTACAGCTCGATGCCGACCGGGACGTTCTTCGACGGCTGGGCGAACGCCGTTGCCGCAAACGGCGCCGCACCGGCCATCGCCAGAAACGCGCGTCGGGAGAGGGTGTAGGTGGTTTTCATGCGCGGGACGTTACCACAACTCGGGCGGCGCGCCGGCCACCCCGGCGCGCCCTGTTGACAACCCCACGGCTGTTTGCCACGCTCGGCAGCGTGACCGAATCCCGGCGCGGCGGCCGTCTCGCCGAGGAGGCCTATCGCGCGATTCGGGACCGCATCCTGCGCGGGCAGCTCCGCCCCGGCACGCCGCTGTCGCGCCGCGGCCTCGCCCGCGAGCTCCGCATGAGCGTCGTTCCCGTGGCCGACGGCCTGCGCCGTCTCGAACACGATGGCCTGGTCGAGACCCGGGCGCGCGCCGGCACGCGCGTGCGCGTGCCGACGGAGTCCGATATCCGCGAGCTCTACGAGCTGCGCGAGGCCCTCGAAACGCAGGCGGCCCGGCTCTTCGCGGAGCGCGCCACGCCGGCCGAGCGCGCCGAGCTGCGCGATCTGGCGGCGCAGGTGGACGTGCTGTTCGCGCGACCGCCCGCGGACGACGATCCCGCGTTGCGGTTCACCGTCCACAGCCGGCACGTCGAGTTGCACATGGCGATCGCCCAGCACGCGCGCAGCGCCCTGCTGATGAACATGATCGAGCGCAACCACGTGCTGATCCTCAACTGGCTGTTCGACGTCGCCGGCCGGCGGACGGCGCTGCCGCCCGGATTCCACGCCACGCTGTGCGAGGCGCTGGTCTCGGGCGATCCCGAGCGGGCTGATGCCGCGATGCGGGCGCACGTCCGCTACGGGCTCACCGAGGTCACGGGCAGCTTCCGCGTCCTCGCGGCGTCGGAGTGGCGGGCGCGCCGGCCGCGCCGGACGCCGGCTCTCACACAGGAGTAGATGATGGTGGCCCGCTGGCTGATTGTCGCCGTCGTGCTGGCGCTGTTTCCCGGCGCGCAGTCCGTCCAGTACGACCTCGTCGTCTATGGCGGCACGTCTGCCGGCGTCATCGCGGCGGTCCAGGCCAGGAAGATGGGGAAGTCCGTCATCATCGTCGGTCCCGACCGGCATCTCGGCGGGCTGTCGAGCGGCGGGCTCGGGTTCACCGACACCGGCAACAAGGCGGTGATCGGCGGGCTGTCCCGCGAGTTCTACCATCGCGTGTGGCGGCAGTATCAGGAGCCGGACGCCTGGCGCTGGCAGAAGCGCGAGGAGTACGGCAACAAGGGACAGGGCACGCCCGCGATCGACGGCGAGCAGCGGACGATGTGGATCTTCGAGCCGAAGGTGGCGGAGCGCGTCTTCGAAGAGTTCGTCCGTGAATACAAGATCCCGGTGGACCGCGATCAGTGGCTCGATCGGGCGAAGGGCGTCACCAGGTCAGGCTCGCGCGTGACGTCGATCAGGATGCTGAGCGGCCGCACCTACACGGCGCGGATGTTCATCGACGCGACCTACGAAGGGGACCTGATGGCGGCCGCCGGCGTCGCCTACCATGTCGGCCGCGAGTCGCAGGCCACCTATGGCGAGAAGTGGAACGGCGTGCAGACCGGCGTGCTGCACCATCGCCACCACTTCGGCGTGTTCAAGGAGCCGATCAGTCCCTACGTCGTGCCCGGCGATCCGTCGAGCGGCGTGCTGCCGCGCATCAGCACGGCGCCGCCGGGCAAGTTCGGCGACGGCGACAAGCGCATTCAGGCGTACTGCTACCGCTACTGCGTCACCGATCATCCCGACAACCGGATCCCGTTCCCCAGTCCCGACGGCTACGACCCGAAGCAGTACGAGCTGCTGCTGCGCGTCTTCAACGCCGGCTGGCGCGAGACGTTCCAGAAGTTCGACCCGGTCCCGAACCGCAAGACCGACAGCAACAATCACGGCCCCTTCAGCACCGACAACATCGGCTTCAACTACGACTACCCCGAGGCCTCATACGAGCGGCGCCGCGAGATCCTGAAGGAGCACGAGACCTACCAGAAGGGCTGGCTCTATTTCATCGCCAACGATCCGCGCGTGCCGAAGGACGTGCAGGACGAGATGCGGAAGTGGGGTCTGCCGAAGGACGAGTTCACCGACAACGGCGGCTGGCCGCACCAGATCTACGTGCGCGAGGCGCGGCGGATGCTCGGGACGTTCGTGATGACCGAGCACGAGCTGCTCAAGCGCAAGCCGACGCCAGGCTCGGTCGGGATGGGCTCGTACACCATCGACTCGCACAACGTGCAGCGCTACATCACGCCCGAGGGCGGCGTGCAGAACGAAGGGGACATCGGCGTGCCGACCGAGGGCCCGTACGAGATCGCCTACGGCGCGCTCGTCCCGAAGCGTGGCCAGGCGGACAACCTGCTGGTGCCGGTCTGCGTCTCGAGCTCGCACATCGCGTTCGGCTCGATCCGCATGGAGCCGGTCTTCATGGTGCTGGCGCAATCCGCGGCGACGGCGGCGGTCATGGCCATCGACGACGGGACGGCGGTGCAGGACGTGCCCTACGACAAGCTGCGCGCGCGCCTCGTCGCCGACGGACAGGTGCTTGCACTTAAGAAGTAAGAAGGCAAAAGGAAAAAGTACAACGGAAAGGGCGAGGTCGCGTTTCGTTGTACTTTTTACTTGTCGTTTTCTTCGTACTTCTGACTTGTCTACTCGAGCATCGTATGAGCCCCTGGCCGGTTCGTCGACAGCGCCCCTTTCCGGCGCCTGCATCGCGATCATCACGCCGGCCATCACCGCGCCCAGCACCAGCGCAATCACCATCGTCAGGCGGATGCGCGGCACGAAGATCGCGACGACGATCGCCATCGCCACCATCCCGAGCCCACCCACGCCGGCGACGCGGATGCTGGACATGTTGATCAGGTTGGTCGACATCGGCTCGAGGCGCGAATCTGCGCCCGGCTTCTCGGGCACATGCGTACGGCTGAGCAGGATGGCGAGCAGTATTCCCCCGAGGATCCCGGGGACGACGATGATGATCAGCGGTTCCATCGAACACCTCCTACCTGGAGCGGCAGGACCGGATGACGGCGTCTTACTATTGAGCCTATTGGTACTAGGACAATGATACAAGTCAAGGGGGACGCGAGTCGTGATCGGTGATCGGGACGATCTCGGTGCTCGGTGATCGGCGCTGCGGGAGGCGGGTCGCGTCCGCGGCCACCCACAGCCTTGCGCGATTCTCGAAGCACAGTTCGACGTCAGATGTGCCGACGAGCACGTGGCGCACGTAGCACGTTGCACGTAGCACGTGTCACAATCGCCCCATGCTGTTTCTCACCCTTACTCTCCTGCTGCAGACGACGGCGCCGCAGGCCGAGCTGCCGCCGATTCGCAACTTCCTGCAGGTCAACCCGCAGTTCTGCACCGGCGGCCAGCCGCGGATGGAACACATCGCCAAGCTGAAGGCCGACGGCGTCAAGGCCGTGCTCAACCTTCGCCAGCCCTCCGAGCATCGCGCGGACGAGGAGAAGGCGGCCGTCGAGGGCGCCGGCCTCAGGTACTTCAACATCCCGGTGGTCTACACCGCGCCGAGCGACGCGCAGGTGGACGAGTTCCTGCGCATCACCGACGACCCGGCGAACCGCCCGATGTTCATCCACTGCACGGCGGCCATCCGTGTCGGCGCGTTCTGGATGATCCGGCGCGCCGTCCGTGACGGGCTGAGTGACGAGGCGGCGCTCGAGGAGGGACGCAAGGTCGGCCTGACCAACGCGCCGCACCTCGAGGAGTTCGCGAGGAAGTACATCGCCGCGCACCGGCGCAAGTGATCGCGGTGGCAATTGCCATCCGTCCCGCCCGAGGCGCCGACGCGGAGGCCGTTGCGCGCCTCACCGGCGAGCTGGGCTACGACCTCGCGCCGTCGGCCGCCGCCGAGCGGCTGACGCGCCTGCTCGCCAAACACGATCAGCGGTTCCTGATCGCCGAAGCTGACGGCCACATCGTTGGCTGGCTGCACGCCACCGTGGCCGAGTACATCGAAGCCGACCCCTTCGTCGTCATCGCCGGCCTGGTCGTCCAGCGAGAGCATCGAAGCCAGGGCGTCGGACGCGCCCTCGTCGCGCGCGCGGAAGACTGGGCGCGCGAGCGTGGGATCCCGATCGTTCGGCTGTGGTCGAGCGCGCCGCGGGAGCGGGCCCATCGCTTCTACGAGCGTCTCGGCTACGCGCACGTCAAGACGCAGTACGCTTTCGTCAAGCACCTCGATGCCGGCGACCGTGCCGACTTAACTGCCTTCGTTCCTCGAGTGGAGCCGTAGCCGCGTGGATACCGTGAACGCCATCGAGATCGCCGTCTCCGATCGCCCCGGGATGCTCTACCGCGTCTCGAAGGTGATGGCGGACCGTTCCGCCGACATCAAGTACGTGGACATCCATCATCAGGGAGACAACCTCTCCGAGATCTACATGGAGTTCACGATGGCTGACGACAGCCTGGCCGCACTACTCACGGACCTGCGCGCCGTCGACGGCGTGGCGCGAGCGGACGAGACGCCGACGTTCAGCAAGATCTACGGCAAGCGCATCGTCGTCATGGGCGGCGGCGCCCAAGTCGGGATGGTGGCGATGGGGGCGATCGCGGAAGCGGATCGCCACAACATCCGCGGCGAGCGCATCTCGGTCGACACGATTCCGCTCGTCGGCGAGCACGAGCTGGCAGCGGCCGTGCGCGCGGCCGCCCGGCTCCCACGCGTCCGGCTGCTGGTCCTGGCGGGCTCGATCATGGGCGGCGAGATCAGCGTCGCGGTCGCGGAAGTCCGCAAGCTGGGACTGCCGGTCATCTCGCTGAACATGGCCGGCAGCGTGCCGGACGAAGCCGACCTCGTCGTCACCGACCCGGTCCAGGCAGGCGTGATGGCAGTGATGGCCGTGGCCGACACCGCCAAGTTCGACCTGATGCGGCAGTTGAAGAAACGGTACTGACGGGGGTTGGTCGCAGTTGCCAGTTTCCGGTTTCCAGTTCGCGGCCACGAGGCTTCCCGCTTCCCGCTTCCCGCTTCCCGCTTCTCGGATCCCCGATCCCCGATCCCGACAAAGATTCACCTCAGCACCGGCTTGATGTCGACCACCGGCGTGCCGTCGACGGCTTCGATCGGCCCGACCAGGAGCCTGGTGCCCTCGATCTGCTTCACCGTGACCGGGTGCAGGCCGAGCGGATTCGGACGGTCCGCGGACCGCGTGCCGAACACGCCCCTGCAGCGGCGCACGCGGATCGTCGCGCGGGTGCACCTTCAGCAGATCGCGCCGCGCCTGGTGCAGCCACGTCACGATCACCAGCTTATCGCCGACGGCGATGCCGTCGAGCGCGTCGGCGAAGTCGGGCCGAACCTCCAGCCACGCATCCGGCGCCCCCTCGCGCCCCTGCTTCGGCGCGGCCGCCGGGTCGCGCAACGTCGAACGAATCTCGCCCACGGGATTCAGGTTCATGCGCGCACGAGATTTCAGAGTCGCCTCTTGACCAACATCCTCCCCCACAGCCCCCCGATGAGGATGAACGGCGCGAGATAGAGCAGCATCATTGATCGGGACGGACGCAGGTCGTAGGTCGCTTCGACGACGCTGTCCACGGTCGCGGTACCCAGCGGCCCCTGGATCGTCACGCGCACGGCGAAGTGTCCCTCGCGATCCATCACCACCGCCGCGAACTGATTGCTGACATCGTCGCGCACCGGCGAGGCCGAAGCGGAGCGCTCGGGTCCGGCGACGTGATGTGGGGTAATAGAGACGGTCGCGCGCGTCTCGGGCGGGACGGGTGTCGAGGTGCCCGCACGGTGAAGCCTCACCCAGAACTGTCCGCCGGGCGAACCGTCATCGGTCGTGTCGGGATCGGTCCAGACCGAGACGACGTACGGGCCCGCAACCTTGTCCGACACGATCGGGAACGGCGGACCGTCGTGGGCGTGACCGATCGCCGACGGCGGCAATCACGATCGCGAGCGTGGCGATTCGAGTGCGGCGGATCATCCGATGCCACTCAGGCCGCGCATCTCCATCGGCTGGTTGAGGATCCACAAGGCCGCCGCCGCGAGCAGGAGGACGACGACGATCCAGGCCGCCGACGCGAGCGCGGGACGGACGGGATGATCGCGCAGCGACGTCGCCTGCACGAGGCCGATCGATCCGCACGCGCCAAGCAGGACGAATCCCAGCTGCATCGGATACACGGATCCCGGCCGCATTCCGGCCCAGCCCCAGAGTGGATCGCCAGCCGCTGCCCGGCCGAGCCAGTCGATCGCCGCGCTCTGCGCGACCGGCACGATGGTCAGCACGCCGGTGAACAGGTGGAATCCGTAGTGCGCGAGCCAGATGCCGAACCCGAGTGGAATCAGCGCCGGCACGTAGCGCCGCGCGATCGATCCAAGCGTGGCCGCCGGCTCGCAGGTCGCCATCCGCGTGACGCCGGCAGCGCCGGTGAGCAGGACCGCCGGCAGCAGCACGAGCGTGGTCACGAAGAGCAGGCCGAGCACCACCGCCTCGGAACCGAGGTCAAGGGTGCTCGCCAGGTGGCGCTCGAGCGCGACGGCCGGCGCCGTCATCGCGAAGGCGGTGAGCAGCGCGGCAAACGTGAACACCACGGCGAGCGCCGCGAGATCGGGCCGCTGCGCCAGCCGTCCGATGCCTGAGCGCCGCCGCGTGTCGAGGAGCTCGACGCCCGGGAGGCGAGTCGTCAGCGCGATGTTGTCGTGCGGGCACGCGTGCACGCAGTCGAGGCAGAAGGTGCAATCGAGGTTGCCGACTTTCGCCGGCATGAAGAGACCGAGCTCGCACCCGCGCTGCACCAGCCGCAGCGGCGCGACTGGTGACGTCGTCCCCTTGATGCAGTCATGCGTGCGGCATGCCTGACAGGTCGCCGCATCCCGCATCTGCAGCTCCGCAGGCGACATCGTCGATGCCACGAAGTTGAACTGCCCGATCGGGCAGACGTGCTTGCAGAACGACGCACCCTTGAACAACAGGTCGACGGCCAGCGCCAGGCCGAAGTAGCCGAGCACCAGCCACGCGGTGGCGGCCGGCAGCGACCAGATGTCGAACAGCTCGTACGAAAACAGCACCGCGATCAACAGCCCGATGCCGATCCACTTGCGTCGCAGCCATCGTGGATACGCGTAACGTGGCGTGACGATGCGGCGTCCGGCGTCGCGCACGAGCACCATCGGGCAGGCGGTGCAGGCAAGGTTGCCGAAGACGAGGAGGGCAAGCACGAGCAGCCCGCGCCAGTGGATCGAGGTCAGGACAGTGGCGAGGTTGGCCGGTGCGTTCTGAGGTCCGAAAAGGCCGTGCAGGACGACGAGGACGGCGATCAGCAGCAGGACGACCTGGAGCGCCGCGCGAATGTGCCGCCAGCGGAGCAGGGCGCCGACGATGGGAAGCCGCAGCACATCCACGAAAAAGGGATCCTCACGGCCCCAGGCCGGGCCCGGCGATCACATCGCCGGCGACGGCGTCCGATGCCACGCGCACGTGCAGGCTGGCTGCGCGGCCCTGGCTGGCGGGAACATGTGGAAGTACATGGCCACCACCATCGGCACGAAGACGACGGTGTTGTAGAAGAGATGCAGCTCCACGCGCGGGACCCACAGCTGCACGAGGCTCGTCGGCACCGGCCGGTCGAACAGGTTCTGCCCGAGCAGGTACTGACCCTGAAGCAGCAGGTGCTCGATGTGATGGAAGAACTGGATCGCGAGCGCGATCGTCCACCACCGTCGATCGTCGACGCCGGTGAAGCCCGGTCGCAGCATCCAGAGGCCGGCCAGCATGACGAGCGCATAGCCGTAATGCAGCAGCTCGGACGAGATCAGGACTGGAAAGAAGTAGCCGACGAGGCCGCGGGCTTCCGGAACGCGCCAGCCGAGCACGTAGATCTGGAAGGCCTGGAGCAGGTGCTCGCCCCAGTGAGCGAGGACGATGACCAGGAAGAGGCGCAGCGCGGTCTCGTGCTGTGGACCGTTGATTCGTTGGAGAAACTTTGTCACGTTCAGCTGCCTGTGAGTGGGTCGATGCGGCTACTCTACGCGTCCGAAACGCGCATGGCAAGCGCGCGGCGAGGCCCCGCAAGAGCCCTAATCGATTCGGGTTAGTGCGTACGGCGCCGCCCTGCGCATAGCATTGGCGGCCACGCACGCCGGCTGGCCTGCGGAGCCGCCGTGCTGCATTTTGGGTTGGCGGCTAGTCCCTCAGCGACCGGGGCGCTCTGCGCGCCAGAGCAGCGTCAGCCCTGCCACTCCCGCCGCGATGCACAGCGTCAGCACGACACGGCTGGCCGTGGCCTGTGCCGCCGCCTGATGGCTCCCGACCCATCTCCAGCCCGTCGCCGCGACGACGATCAGGAGGCCAAGGAACATCGAGATGACGACGCGGACGATGTTCATGGAGTTCGTGCCGCCACGGGTGGTTGGCGCCTCAGCCAGCTCGCCGGGGTCAGGGCAGCCGGGCCAGGATCTTCTTCTGGTTGGCGATGATCTGATCGAGCTTCTGCTGGTTGCGAAGCAGCTTGTCCAGCTTCGTCTGGTTGGCCTCGATGCGTTTCTGATTCGCGAGAATCTTGCGCTGGTTGGCCAGGATCAGTTTCTGGTTCGCGACGGTCGCCTCACTTGCCATTCGTCATCTCCTCTGTCATCACACCGATCCGGTGTCCGCCTCGCCGGCGCCGCGCGGTACGGAGAGCACCGCGACGAACGCCAGCGCCGTGTAGGTCGTCATCATCAGGAAGAGCGGCCGATACCCCTCGAACAAGTCGAAGACGGCGCCGTTCAGCGGATCGCCGATTGCGCCGCCGAAGGCCATGGAGAGCAGGTACAGCGCCGCGAGGACACCCCGCTGCTGGCGCGGGACCGGCTCGACGAACAGCGGGTAGGCGTTCACGCTCGGCAACGTCCAACTCGCGGCCGCCAGCGCGAGCAACGGCGTGGCCTGGCTCATGGACGTGACCCGATCGAGCGCGAGCAGGCAGGCGCCCATGAGGCCGAAGCCGAGCAGCATCGCGTTCCGCCGGCCGATGCGCACGCCGATCATGCCCGCGGGGAGGGCGCCGATCATGCCGCCGACCGCCCAGGCGATGAATCCAATCGTGACGTCTTCCGGCGTGACCCCGAACCGCTCGGTGCCGTGCAGCGCGTACCACGTCGTGAACGTCTGAAAGGTGAGCTGCACCAGCAGCGTGGCGAGGAAGACGTTACGCATTCCCGGAACGACGCCGCGCACGGTGGACCAGACCGCATCGATCAGCGAGCGGTAGCTGGCTTCGGTTGCCGACGCTGCCGGCGCGCTGACGTCGCTGACGTCGCTGACGTCGCTGACGTCGCTGAATTGTCGTGCAGCCGGAGCGCAAAGACCGCGGCGATGATCGAGCACGGACGCGGCGGCAATGAAGAAGGCCGGCGCCATGCCGAGCATACGCCCGAGCATCAGAAAGACGATGGCGCCGACGCACATCTGGAAGGTGACCGAACCGGTCGCGAGCGATCGGTAGCGCGACGGGATCAAGTCGGCGACCAGTGCCTGGAACGGCGACCGGAACACATTGATCCCCGAATACAGCACGATCATCGCGGCAATGACGCCGACGACCCCGAGTCGCGCGGACGAGGGGAAGAGCGCCATGCCGGCGGCGGACAGCACGAGCCCGGCCAGGGCGAGCGGCAGCCGGCTGCGGCCGCGGGCGCTGGCCCGGTCCGACGCGGCGCCCGCCCACGGCACCAGCAGGAGCAACAGCACGTTGTCGATAGCCATCACGACCCCGATCAGCGTGCGCTGATCCCCGAGCGCATCGCGGACGAGCAACGGGACGAAGTTGCTGAGGAGGGGGCCGGTGACGCCGTAGAAGAGACCGCCCAGGCCGACCAGCATGCACAGGAGATACGGCGCGGTGCGCAGGGAGGGGGCCGGCCGCGCAACGCTGGTCGAGGTCATCGGAGCGGAAATCCTAGGCACGGTCGGCGCTACGGTCAATAGTCCCTATGAACTACTGTATCTCCGGTGCGTGCGATGATGCCCGCGTGGGAGTTGGCGTGCGACGTCTTCTGAAGCCGGGGCCGCTCGGTCTGCTGGTCGCACTCGTGGTGCTGGCCGCGGCAGCGCCGCGTGCACAGGCGCCCGGAGGCCGTCAGGCTGGTCCCAAGCGGCCGCGGTTCGCCGAGCTCGAGGCGCAGGCCAGGCCGGCGCCCGAGCAGGCGTCGAACGTGGACGCGTGGCGCACCGTCTGGGCCGACGAGTTCGACAAGGACGGCCCGCCCGATCCGGTGAAGTGGCGCTATGAAGTCGGCGGCAACGGGTGGGGCAACCGCGAGCTGCAGTTCTACACCGACGGCCGCAGCGAGAACGCGCGCGTCGAGCGCGGCATGCTGATCGTCGAGGCGCGCAAGGAGGACTGGGAGGGCAAGCGCTATACCTCGGCCCGGCTCAACTCGCGTGAGGCGTGGACGCACGGCCGCATCGAGGTCCGCGCGAAGCTGCCGCGCGGCCGCGGTTCATGGCCGGCGATCTGGATGCTGCCGCTGCGCGGGACCTACGCGAAGGGCGGATGGCCCGACAACGGCGAGATCGACATCATGGAGCACGTCGGCTTCGACCCCAACGTGGTGCACGCCTCGGTCCACACGCGCGCATACAACCACGTCGATCGCACGCATCGCAGTGCGCGGATCACGGTGCCCGACGCGCAGGATGCCTTCCACGTCTACGCGATCGAGTGGACGCCCGAGGAGATTCGCGCCTTCGTCGACGATCGCCAGTACTTTGCGTTTCGCAACGAACGGTTGACCAGCCCCGACGCGGACTGGCGGCACTGGCCGTTCGATCGGGACTTCCGTCTCCTGCTGAACATCGCGGTGGGCGGCAACTGGGGCGGACAGAAGGGAGTCGACGACACCATCTGGCCGCAGCGGATGGAAATCGACTACGTCCGCGTGCGCCAGGCCGCGGCCCGCTAGCCCCGCGGCGGTTACTCGGTCCGCAGCACCAGCATCGGGTCGGTCGTGGCCGCCCGGCGCGCCGGCAGGTAGCTGGCCAGCAGTGACGCGGCCGCCAGCAGCAGGAACACGCTGACGTAGGTGAGCGGATCGGTGGCGGTGATGCCGTAGAGCACGCGCGCCAGCCCGCTGCCGACCGCGACGCTCAGCGCGAACCCGAGACCGAGGCCGACCAGCGTCAGCCGGAAGCTCTCGCCGACGACCGACCGAATCAGCTGCTGCGACGAGGCGCCGAGCGCGATACGCACGCCGAACTCCCGGCTCCTCCGCCGCCCATCGAACGCCACGACCGCGTACTGACCGATCGCGGCGATGAACAGCGACCCGCCGGCGAAGGCCGTCAGCAGGAACGCGAGGATCCAGAGCGGCATCACTTCGCTCGCGACATAGCTCTCGAGCGAGCGCACGCTCGCGATGGCGACGCGAGGATCCACTTCTCGAAGCGCCCTGGCGAGGGCCGGCGCCGCCGCATCCCGCGATCCGCTGTGACGGAGGTAGAACGTCGTTTCGCCACCTGGCATCGGACTGTCCCCGTATGCGAAGAACACATAGCGGGGCCCCGACGCCCTCACGCGGCCGGTGAAGTACGCATCGGCCACCACGCCGATGACCTGCGCCTCGACCCGCCGCTCGGGCGGTCCCGCGATCAGCGTCTTGCCGAGCGCCGATTCACCGGGCCACAACAGCTGGGCGAGCTGCTGCGTGACGATAGCCGTTGGCCCACCCCTGGAGGCGCCGGGCGTGAAATCCACTCCGGCGATGAACGGCACGCCAAACGCGGAGAACAACCCCGGAGCCACGCGGTTGGCTGCCGCCAGCACCGGCGGCGCGTTGGCATCCGGTCGCAGCGGATACTCCATCCACCTCGAAAGCCGCCCACCGGGGGCATAGGAGAGTCCCGTGACTCCAGGCAGCCGTTCGAGCCGTTCACGCAGTCCCTCGATCAGCACACCGTTCGCCGCGGCGTCGCTCGTGCTGCCGGACGTGTTGACCGTGGCCATCAGGATGTGGCGGATGTCGAAGCCCACGTCGAGGCTGTCTTCGAGCGAGAGCGATCGGTAGGCAAGTCCGGCGCTGGTCAGCAGCACGACCGAAAACGCCAGCTGCAGCACCACCAGGCCGCTCGAGAGCTTCGAGCGGGACTGCACCACGCTCTGCTCGCCGACCTTCAGCAGCGGCAGGAGCTGTTGCCGCCACGTGCGCAGCGCCGGCGCCAGCGTGACGACGAGCGTGCAGATGAGCGCCAGCAGGAGCGCATATCCGACGACGGTCCAGTCGGGCGTCAGGTCCGGCATGACCACCTCGCCCTGCGCCATCGGCGCGAGCCAGCTGACCACGCTCCTGGAAACGAACCAGGCAAACAGGCACGCGGCCAGCCAGGCTACGACCGACAGCGCCAGACCCTCCGCGAGCAGGCTCCGGACGATGCGCCCGCGCGACGCGCCGAGCGACTGGCGCAGCGCGACCTCGCGCTGGCGCACGACGGCGCGGGCGATCAGCAGGTTCGCCACGTTGGCGCAGACGATCGCGATCGTCATCAGCGTGACCACCGAGAAGATCGCCAGCATCCGCGTCCCCTGCATCGAGACGATGCTGTTCCCGCCCGCGGTCGCCGAGTACGGCACCAGGCGGACCTTCAGCTGCTGGTTCACCTCGGGGTTCGCGCGCTGAAAGCCCGACCACAATGCCGAGATCTCGGACTGCGCTTCCGCCAGCGACGCGCCCGGCGCCAGCAGGCCGAACATCGCGACCGCGACTCCCGATCGGTTGGGCTGAAGCCATTGGCGGAACTGTCCATCGAGCGGCACCCAGATGTCGGCGAGCTCGGCCAGCCAGGCGCCGCGGAAATCCGCGGCCGGCGACGCCGACGATGGTCGCTGGTTGCCCGTTCACGGCCAGGCGGGCGCTGGCCAGGTTGTCGACGCTCTGAAACGCGTTCTGCCAGAGGTGGTGCGCCACGACGACGCCAAACCCCGACCGGCCGCCCTGGGCTTCGTCAGCGGTGAAGCCGCGGCCTTTCACCAGGCGCACGCCCAGCGTGTCGAAGTAGTTCGGCGAGACGATGCCGACGCGAACCGCGTAGCTGCCGTTGTCGTGCGTCAGCGTCACGCGCTGGCCGTCGAACGCCGCCACCGACGCCAGCCTGGAGCTGTGCTCGAGGAAGTGTGCGTAGACGGGATAGCCGGCGTGCGTCTCGACGTCACCCCGCTCGCCGATCCAGCTGAACGGTGGCGATCCCGGTCGCGTGCACGCCCGGGGCCGGCTTGGTGATGATGCCGTGGGCAATCGAGAAGACCGTCGTGTTGCCGCCGATCACGACGGCAATCAGGATCACCGCCGTCGCACTCAGCGCCGGAGACGAGGTCAGGATGCGGAAGCCGAAGCGGAGATCCTGCGCGAGCTGCTCGAGCCTGGTCGAGACCCAGACCGCGCGCGTGTCTTCCTTCGCCCGCGCGACGTTGCCGAAGGCGCGTCCTGCCGCGCCGCGCGCCTCGCCCGGCGTCAGGCCTCGCTCCGCCTGCAGCCGCGCTTCCTCCGCGAGGTGGAACCGGATCTCGTCGTCGATGTCCTGATCCCTGCGCGTCCGGCGAAGCAGTGCGCGGTCGAGCAGTTTCCGCAGTCGGCGCCACATGGTCTGTTCTCCCTGATCCGCGTTGACTGTGCTACGATCCGAGGGGCGCGCCTAAGCCGGGCCGAGGACTTTCGCGACCGCCGCGGCGAGGCGGCTCCATCGCGTGCGCTCGACCGTCAGCTGCCGCCGGCCGACGGCGGTGATGCGGTAGAACTTGGCCCGCTGCTTGTTGTCCGAGAGACCCCATTCCGCGTCCACCCATCCGGCGCGCTCGAGCCGATGCAGGGCGGGGTAGAGCGAGCCGTGGTCGATGTTGAGGACCTCGTCGGAGCTGGCGCGGATGGCGACGCCGATGCCGTGGCCGTGCTGCGGGCCCCAGACCAGGGTGCGGAGGATCAGGAGGTCGAGCGTGCCGGGCAGGAGCTCCGGCTTGTGACGGGTCTTCGCCATAGGTGGGAGGCAATCTACTACCGTGGTAGGAGATTGTCTAGTACCTCGTCGTATCGCGGCGCGCTTAGGCCCGCCGGTCGGGCATGTATCTGGCGCTCAGGAACGCGCCGAGACAGCAGACGGCCGCGCCCACTGCCGCGCCGATGGCGACGCCGGCGATGACCTCGAGGAGGCGTTCCACGAACAGCAGCCCGCCGCGGTAGCCGTAGACGGTTGAGGAGAACCCCAGCCCCGCGCCGTACAGCGCCCCCGCGACTCTGGCCTGCGCGAGCGTCAGGCCGATGCCGAGCGCGACGCCAACGGCGATCCAGAACGCCAGCAGCGTCCCGTCCAGGTCGACTTGGGCGCGTCCGCCACCAAGGATGAAGGCCAACACGACGGCAACGACGGGTCTCGGCGGCATCTGACGGCGTCCTTTCGTCTCCCGCTGACCGGCTCGACCAGCGGGGCAGAGGTTATCCCATGACGTACGGCCTCTCGTGCGCAAAGTTGAGCCCTGGGACCGGCTCGAGCGCGCGAAGCTGAGGCACAGGCGGTGTCGTGTACACGCCGTCCGGCTCTCGGCATGGTTCCTGCCTTCTCCTCAGGAAGGGGGCATGGAAAACGATGAAACCTCGAGCATGGGTCACGACGGTGTTACTCGGGTTACCAGTAGTGTTGAGTGCGACGGCGAACGCGGCACCACCGGAGCAGGGTCAGCGCCAGGCGCAGATCCGGTTCCAGGCGATGGATCAGAACCGCGACGGTGCCGTGTCGCGGGCGGAATGGCGGGGCAGCGACCAGTCGTTCCGGCAGCACGATTGGAACGGCGACGGCGTGCTGTCCGGCAACGAGGTGCGCGTCGGCGCGGCGCGGGAGCTCGGTGAAGAGGACTACGACCAGACGCGCCGGCCGGAGTTCCGGAACTGGACCGATCGCGGCTTCACGAACCTCGATCGCAACAGCGACGGCCGCATCGCGCGCGCCGAATGGTTCTACGACCGGGAAGGGTTCGTCCGTGCCGATCGCAACGGCGACGGCGCGCTGACGCGCGCGGAGTTCCTCAGCGGTGACGTCGACGCCGACCGTGAGGATCGCTTCGAATACCTCGATGCCAATAACAACGGCCGGGTCGAGCGCGCCGAATGGCACGCGAGCCGCGACGCCTTCGACTGGCTCGATCGCAACAACGACGGCGTGTTGAGCCGCACCGAGGTCGTCGGCGACAACGCCGAGCAGGCGGATCTGTTCGGCGGGCTCGACGCCAACAACGATCGGGTGATTACGCCGAACGAATGGCAGTGGTCGCGCCGCAGCTTCGCGCGCCAGGACCAGAACGGCGACGGCCAGCTGACGCGGCGTGAGCTCACCAACGCGGAGCTCAGTTCCACGACCGGCGGCGCGGCGGCGCGGTCGGCACCTCCGGCCGGGCCGTCATCGTCGAAGCCCAGCGCGGCTGGGTGGACACCGGCATCGACGTCCGCAACGGCGACACCATCGCGATCGAGGCGAGCGGCACGGTGACGTTGAGCAGCAATGCCTCTGACGTAGCCGAGCCGTCGGGGTCGAGAACCGGCCGCCGCGCCAACTCGTCGCCGCTGCCGGATCACGCGGCCGGCGCGCTGATCGCGCGTGTCGCCGACGCCGCCCCGATCGCCGCCGGCGGCCGGCAGTCGTTCACCGCGAACGCCAGCGGGCGGCTGTATCTCGCGGTCAACGACGACTACTTCGACGACAACCGCGGCCAGTACCGGGTGATGGTGTCGGTGCAGCGGTAAGCGTAGTCCGGGATTCCGCGCCTGCCAGGGGCGGCCTCATCACGAGGTCGCCCCTTTTTTCGCCACCGCATTCCCGGTTCGCTGGGACGCGGTGCCGACGGCCTCTCAGACGGGCACAACGGCACGATCCGTAGTGTTCGTGGCTTGGGTTGCCGCTCTCAGGCCGCGCGACGGCGCCTGACCGCAGTTGCGTCGAACGGGCCGACGGCCTCTCAGACGGGCACGACGGCACGACGGGCACGACGACGCGACGGGCACGACGACGCGACGGGCACGACCAAGAACGTATCGGGCGTGCGGCCACTGACGGTCCCCCGACCCTTCAGCCGAACCCTGAGGAGGCCTCGCGAACATAAGCCTCCTCCCCGGTGCCGAACCAGCGCTCGGCTTCATAGCGATTGTGGGCGCGACAGCGCAGCTCGAGGTTGTCCACACTCGTTCGGCCGCCATCGGCGAACGGGACGAGGTGGTGATACTCGAGGAAGCCGCGCTCCGCACAGCGGCCTGCCTGCCCGACGAACGCACAGCGACCCTCGTCGCGATCCCAGACAACCCGCTTGATTGCCGCCGGAATATGGCGGCCTGTCGTTGCGCCGGACGACGGGCCGCGAGGCCGGTCGGTCGCGGCGTGCCTGGTCCTGTGCAGCTCATGCAGGAGGAGCGTGAGGGCGCGATCGAAGATCCCACTGACGTCACCGTTCGGAATTCGGTGACGCAGCAGGTCTTGCGCTTCGCGGAGCCTGCCATACGTCTCGCCCGTCACCGTGAACTGAACTTTGTATCGTGCCGGCGCGAGCGGTGTGATGTCGAGGTGCCGTGTGCCCGCAGCGGGCGCCCGGCGCGGCGCCAGACTACAGGGCGGCGGTAACTGGTCGCTGTCATTCGCTGCAGCAGAGGACACGCTGCGGCTAGCCTCAGGCGTTGGTGTCGCGGATGGGGGCACTTTCCGCACGCTCGACGGAACTGCCGGCTGCGGTCGGATCGCCGCCACCATCTCCTCGATCTCGCGCTTGCTCTTGTGGCGCGCTGCCGCGAGGAGCGCTTCGTGATTCTCGGTCGTGAGGTGCCGGCTCAGAAGCGTGACCGCGGTGAGATGCAGCGAACCGTTCGCGAGCAGCTCGAGAACGACCGGCCACTTGCGCGCGGCGCGTGCGGCCTCGATGCGGCCGTACGCCGCATGCTCCGACAGGTGCAGCACCTGCGTGCAGTACGTAAAGAGCGACGAACAGCCTTCGGGCAGATACAGACGCCGCGCGTCCAGCTCGCTCAGCGCCGCGATCAGGTGTGCGGTCGCCGTGCGCTCGCGGCCAGACAGGCTGTGCACCTCGCGCAGGAGGTCAGCGTCGTTCAGGCTCACATAACGCGACATCTCGATCGACATGACCCTTTCTACCATCGTCGATCGCGCACGCGCGCAGTGCGCCGGTGCGCGACGTTCGCAGCCGTGCGGTGCCCAACGCCTGGCTTGGGACGAGAAGTGCCATCCACGGGCGCGTGTGCGAGTGCCGGCGTGGGTCTGTGAAGCGGTCGTGATCCGCGGCGAGGTGTCTCCGAAATCCTGTCAAGTGAATTCGCGAGGAGAGCGCTGTGTTTTTTTCCGTCGGACTCGGTCCGGACCGAGCCGCGGCGAATGGGACATGGGCGACGGGTCAGGCTTCGGAGTCGAGCGTACCGACAGCGTCGCTTTCTTAGCCGGTATTAGCTGCCCGACAGCGATGGCACCACCGTGCTGTGTCAGTGGACCGCGGCGAGCGGCACTCGGTCCGATGAAAACGCGGGTGGTACAATCGGCCTCTCCGCGCCCGTAGCTCAGTTGGATAGAGCACCGGCCTTCTAAGCCGGGGGTCGCAGGTTCGAGTCCTGCCGGGCGCGCTTCTTTTTCCGAGGGGCTTTGCCCCTCGGACTCCCCTACACGCGCTCTCGCTCGCCGCTTCGGCGGCTCGCTCCGATCGCGTGGCTCACTCGCTGCGCTCGATCGGTGGCAAGAAGCACCGTGAGCCCGCTCGAGGTATTCGGTCGGATTCTGAGGGCTGTGTGCCTGATTCAGAGGCAGGTGTCGTGGCGTTGATTCTCGGTACCAGCCGATGTGCTATCTGCGGTCACGGCTACGAGCCATCCGATGACGTAGTCGCGACATCTCATTTTCTCTCGGATCGAAGGGACCCACTTTGGCAGTTCTCGGACGCCTCGATGCACCGGCGCTGCTTTCTCTCATGGGACCAGCGGGAAGTGTTCGTTCGTCGTTTCAGTGACGCGGTCAGACACCACATCTTCGGGAACGGCACGCGTCACCACATGCGAGAGGACGGCACCGTCGTCTCTGTTCCCGCTACGTACCCCTCACGGGAGAAGGGGTAAGATCAGGCGGCAATCCCCCGGAAGGGAATCGTCCAACCAATCGCGAGTCCCCCGGGCGCGCCATCCGCCTACGCCCGCACGTGATCTCCCGCGGGACTCCGGCGGATGGCGCGTGAGTGCTTGTGCCCGCCGGAGCGCGAAGCGCGCAGGTGGGCCGGGCGCGCCAAATCTTGACCGTCATCACGAGCCGGTCGCGCCGGTCGAGTGCATCAGCGTCCGGGATATCGGGCGCACAAAGTAGAACCACTCTTCAGCGGTGACATCTGCGCGCGGATTGGACCCGGACCGAGGCACGGCGGTCGGCAGCTTTCAGGCTGGTCTTGCGAGCCGATCGCGCGCGAACTGTCCCGGCCAGGTTGCGCGCGTCATCGTCTAAATGGGTCATCGAAAGCAGCCTCGTCCCGTGGGTACGCCGCTCGGAAACTAGACCAGTACGCCGCTCGGAAAGTAGACCACCTGGAGGGCGTTCATTCTACGCGGTTCTGACCTGACGACAGTAGATCCGATCTCCTCCTTCGGGGTCTTCCAGGCAGCGTGAGCCGGCCTGGGCCGGCGAGCGCCCACCGTGTACCGCGACGATGGACGTGGCGAGGTGACCACGGTCGGCTCGACGGGATCACGATGGCTCCTCGCGGGTGCGGCGCTTGCGCATGCGATAGCTCTTGCCTTTCGTGGTGAGCACGGTCGCGTGATGCGCCAGGCGATCGAGCAGCGCGGTCGTGAGCTTCTCGTCGCCGGCAAAGACGGTGACCCATTCGGCGAAGGCGAGATTCGTCGTGACGACCGTGGCGCGCCGCTCGTAGCGGTCGGTGAGCAGATTGAAGAGCAGCTCGCCGCCGATGCGGTCGAAGGGCACGAAGCCCAGCTCGTCGACGATGAGCACGTCGACGCGGAGCAGCCGCTGCTGCAGGCGCGTGAGCTCGCGCGTGTCGCGGGCTTCGAGGAGCTGGCGCACCAGGTCGGCCGCGCGCGTGAAGAGCACGCGGCGTTTCTGCTTGGTCGCTTCGACGCCGAGCGCGATCGCCAGGTGCGTCTTGCCGGTCCCGATCGGGCCGGCGAAGATCAGATTCTCCGGCGCGGTGACCCACTCGCCGCGCGCGAGCGTGTGGACCTGGGTCGCGCTGACGCCCTCGGCGGCGGCAAAGTCGAAGGTGTCGAGCGTCTTCACCTCGGGGAAGCGCGCCTCGCGGAGCCGCTGCCGGATCACCGACTCATGCCGCGAGGCCTGCTCGGCGCTCAGGACCTCGTGCAGATAGTCTTCGTGCGGCCAGTGGGCGTCGCGGGCTTGCCGCGCGAGGCCTTCAAACGTGCGCGCGATGCCGGGCAGCTTGAGCGCGCGCGTCTGGGCGACGACGAGATCGCGGGTGAGCGGCGGCGCTCATGCGGCCACCTCCACGAGCCAGCGCATCGTAGTCGGCGGCACAGCCGCTCCCACCTCGATGGTCGCGCAGGGGCGCGGGCACCGCGTCCGGCGCGAGCCGATCGAGTCGACGGCCGGCGCCGGCGTGAGCGCGAGCAGCAGCGGCGTCCCGGTCGCGAGCGCGGCGGTCAGCGCCGGCACGACGACGGCGGCGCCGTGGGTGTCGAGCTGGCCGAGGACCTTGGCGAAGAGCCGCGCGGCGTCGCGCGGCCCGTGCGCCGCGTGGAGCTGATCCCAGATCGCCGGAAACGGGGCGCCCGAGATCCCGCAGGAGATCCGGCAGCACCTGGCGCACCGCCTGCGGCTTGCGCGCGAGCTCCGACAGGTAGTGCCGGTAGTCGATCGACCGCTCGCCGAACCGCTTGCGCGGATGCTGCACGCGCGTGCCGTCGCGGCCGACGATCGTCACGGTCGCTCGCGCCGATCGCGCACCACCAGATCGAGCCCCGCCCAGCGCGTCCACACCGAGTACACCGCGCCCTCGAGCCGCACCAGCGCGCGCGGCGTCACCGTGGCCAGCGTCGTCGCCTCCGGCGCAAACGGCGATCGGGCGAGCCGAAACAGGCGCTGCTCCTCGGCGAAGCGCGCCGCCGATGGTCTGCCCGGCCGCATCGCGCGTGGTGTCGAGCCGCGCATCCATCCGCGCCAGCAGCGCGTCATTGATGCCCGCGAGCGTCGGCCCGCTCGGAATCGGGACCAGCGCCTGCTGCCGCACGGCTTTGCCCCGCGCCTCGACGCCGCCCTTATCGTGGCCCTCGCCGGGCCGACAGAAGCACGCCTCGAGCAGATAGTGCGAGGCCAGCGCCGTGAACCGCGGCGTCAACGTCCGCGCGCCGCCGACCAGGATCCGCACGACGGCCGCCCGCAGATTGTCGTACGCCACCCGCGCCGGGCACGCCCTCGAAGTGCGCGAACGCCCGGACGTGCCCGTCGAGAAAGCTGATTTGATCCTGGCGCTCGTAGATCCACGCGAAGTCGCGGCCGGAGTACATCAGCCGCATCAGAAAGAGCCACGCCTTGCGGCGGATCCCGTCGACGTCGACCAGCACCTCGAAGAAGTCGACCTCGGCCAGATCGCCCGGGCCGATACGTCAACGGCACGAAGACCTCGCGCCGCTGCCGCTTCCACTCGGCGACCGCATCTCGGACGACCGTCACGCCGACGCGGTGGCCCTCGGCCACCAGCAGCTCGTGCAGCCGCGTGGCCGTCAGCCGCTGCTTGCCGCCGGTCCACTGCGCCGACTCCGCGAGCAGCGCCTGCACCCGCGCGGCCACCTCGTCCCACACCGGCCGCGGCCGGGGCGCGGCCTCCGTCCGCACCGGCGCCGCCTGGTCCAGATACTTGCGGACCGTCACCCGCGCCAATCCCAGCTCCCGCGCGACCGCCCGCTGCGACCGCCCCTCCACCAGCACTTTGTGCCGGACGACATGCACCTGATCCATCCTGAGCATCCTCCAGCGGACCCCGGATCCCGCGATCCGGCAAGCCCGCCATCAGGCCCTCAGGTGGTCTACTTTCCGAGCGGCGATTGGTCTACTTTCTGAGCGGCGCGCCCAGCCGGCGGCATCAAATGCTAGGAGGCAGAGCATGGGGTGTATTCACCGTGTCGCACCACACGCCGTAGCCATCATGGTCCTGATGGTCGGGGCTCTGGCGGCCCAACAAAAGCCGGAACTTCTCCGGAAGATGGGTCGCCGTGAGCCCAGGAGCGGCGGCCGGCCAAGAACAAACTGTCCGCCAGACTGAGAAAGCGCTCACGAGAGGACACGACTCGAGTGGAGGTGGCCACTCCTTCACGTACAACTTTGACGGCACTGAGAGCCGTTTCGTCATTCACCAGGTCGTTACAGTCGCAAGTGCTGCATGGGACGGTGACAAGCTAGTGATTGCCGAACGGGCGACGTGATCCCGACGGCCGAAAACGCAGTGTGAAGTTCGTGTGGTCACTCAATACCCGGGGTGAGCTGGTCGCTGATTTCACCGAGCAATTCGACGGACAAGCGGCGACCACCATGCAGATTGTCTCGAAACGCAAAGGGTGACGCCGGTCACGACGTAAGCTCAGGCGGCGATCCCCCCCGAATCGACAGACTCTCTGATTCGTCGCAGCTCGCGGCGCGTTTTCGTCAGGCCGCAAAATGCCTGAGAATTTCGTCGTGCAATCTTTCGCGAACGCAGGTGGGCCGGGCGCGCCAACATTTTTCGGCTGTTTCCCGCACATCTCCGGCTGGCTGGCTACTTCCTGGGTTATTCCCTGAAATCCCGGCAACGGTTGCATCAAATGTATAGCAACATTTGTGTTGTTTAATAAACACATCTGATGCATACTCTTTTTGTGACGAGCGCCGAGTTCAAGCGTTGGCTGGCTAAGAACGGATGCACGTTCGAGCCCGGCAAGGGCGGCCATCTCATCGTCCGGCGCGGAACCAAGATGTCCGTACTGCCGATGCACGGCAAGCAAAAGGAACTCGGCACGGGGCTGGTGAACGCCATCAAGCGGGATCTCGGCCTGCGGTAACGGACCCACACGGAGGAGGCGGCGATGGTGCAGTATCCGGTCACCTTGGCATTCGACGACAACAGGACGATCCTCGTCTCGTTTCCGGATTTCCCGGAGGCCCACACCTACGGCGAGACGAAAGAGGAGGCGCTCGCGCGCGCGGTCGACGCCCTGGAAACGATCGTGGAAACCTATATCAAGGACCGACGCCCCATTCCGTTGCCCTCGCCGGCGCGGAAGCGGGAGGTGGTCGCCCTGCCGGCGCTCGTTGCGGCCAAGGTGCAGCTCTATCAGGGCATGCGGCGGCTTCACATCAACAAGGCGGAACTCGCCCGTAGGCTCAATGCGCATCCGCCCCACGTCGATCGACTCCTGGACATTCGCCACGGGTCGAAGATCGATCAACTCGAGGCAGCGGCCCGGGCGATTGGGGGACACCTGGACGTCTCAGTCGTGATGGACACCGTCGCCGCCGCCGCCGAGCGGCCGGCGGCGAAGGTGAGTCGGCGGGCCTTATCAGGGCGCGCGGCGGGCCTGCGGAAAGCGTAGCGGAAGAGCCTACGTATTAGAGGTTCCCCTGCAATCAGTAAGCTGGCGACGGAAGCGCAGCGCGCGCTCCGGGAGTTCGATCGCTGGGACTGCTGGGCGCGCACCCTTTGCTCGCAGGCCAGCGAAGGCGAACTTCGGCTGGCAAGCCATTCGACTCGCCTGCGCGAGCACACGACCGCAGGCTCGCTCATGGCAGCCACCCTTCTCAGTCCCGAACATCGAGCTAGCGCCACATCCGGCTGGCAGGATCGACCGTGACCAGTGTTTGCAGCCGCCGCCAGCCGGTGCGATCATGACCCGCCGCGGCTGAAGCGCAGGACGTTGGGCGAACCGCAAACGTTCGGTCGCGAGCAAGCGACGAGGGCGTCATGACGCCAAGTTCCAAGCCGGCACTCTTCATCGGCTCGTCGTCCGAAGGACTGGACTTCGCCCGCGCCGTGCGCTCGCTCCTCGCGCAGGACGCCGAGGTGACGCTGTGGAACGAAGGCTTCTTCCTGGTTGGCGACACCTTCATCGACAGTCTCGTGAAGAGCCTGTCGCGCTTCGACTTTGCCGCCGTTGTGCTCACGCCGGATGACCTGGTCACGAGTCGCGACCATACGATTCTCAGCCCGCGCGACAACGCGTTGTTCGAGCTGGGTCTGTTCATGGGACGCCTCGGGCGCGAGCGAACGTTCGTGGTCCGTCCGCAGGGGGACGGCATCAAGATCCCCAGCGACCTGGCCGGCCTCACGATGGCCACGTACGATTGGCCTCGGGGCGACGGCAACCACATGGCCGCTGTCGGAGCGGCGTGCGACAGCATCCGCGAGAGGATTCGCGCTCTCGGTTTTTCTGAAGCGCGCGTCACGACGCAAGTCCGTGCGGTGCAGGACGAACAGGCACGCCAGCGCGCCGACATCGACGGTATCTTGAGGTTCCTGCTTCAGAGTTTCGCGACGGAGTACGAGCTGACGCATCTCAAGAAACTGGAATCTCCTGAACCATTTCTCTTCAACAGGTCGGACGCGTTCGAGGCGGAACTGCGGCGACTGTTGTCCCTTGGACTCATTGCGCGACGGCCAGGTCGAGGCATCCGGTCGCTGTTTGCCGCGGACGACGACGTCCACAACCATTTGGAGATCACGGAGCGAGGCCGGTCGTATCTGGCCTACTCGCGTCAGGTGGAAAAGCCCGCTCCTGGATAGTGGAGACCCAGATGGCCCTCTACGACGTTCGGCTCCAGCAACTCGATAGCATTCCGCTCGCCGTGATTCGTCGCCAGGCGAGGGCGGCGGAGTTGTCGCGCGTGGTGCCGGAGTGCTGTGGCCTCGTCTGGACCGCGGTGCGTGCGCAGCAGGCACAGGCAGGTCGCCACGTCGCGATCTATTGGGATGCGGCCATTCGACTCGAGGTCGGGGTGGAACTGCACGGGCCATTTGCGGAGCAGGGCGACGTGGTTCGGTCGGCAACGCCTGGCGGCACCGTGGCCTCCGTCACGCACTGGGGTCCGTACGGCGGCCTCGGCGCCGCGCACGCGGCCGCCCGCGACTGGTGCCGGGCGCACGACCACCGCCTTGCCGGTCCGAACTGGGAGATCTACGGCCATTGGCAGCCCGAATGGGACGCCGACCCGTCGCTGATTCGCACCGACGTCTTCTATCAGGTGACTGGGGGTAACCCATGACCGCTTGCGCGTTGGTGATTCTGGCGTTCGTCCTCGGTCAGCCGCCGACGGCCTCGCGCGATGCGGCGGCCATCGAGGCGGCGAAGAAGGCCATCGTTCACCAGATCGATCCGGCACTGCCACGCACGACCTTCGAGTCGTGGTTGCGGGGCCTCGCAGGCGCGAAAGCGGTCACCAAGTGGGAAGTGAACGACTGCGGTGAGCAGACCGGCAATCCCAGCCTGGATAAGGGGCGCGACTTCCCGATGTGCGCGCAGGTCCAGGTCAGTTTGGGCGGCAATCGTGAGCTCTACTTGTCGTTGGCGGTCGGGACGGGGCAAAAGGGAGTGACGCCGGAGCCGCCAGATTTCTTTTCCGGGTATCTCACCGAGGGCGGCGGTCCGCCGACATGGATCAAGAGCCTGGCGGAGGTGCCGGCGATCATCCGATGACCCGAGCGTTTCTGCGTGGCTGCATCCGCAGCCCTCAGGCCACCTGGCTCGAATGTCGGATGCGCCTGGTGACGGGAGCGCTCACGTCGACCATCTGCGACCTCTGCGAGCCCGAGTCAGTCGTCGCCTCCGATTGTCAGAACCCTTCTCGTGCTGGATCGATTCTCGACCGACTTTGCCTCGTTCGACGATACTGGGTGCCGTTCCTCCGAGGCACTGGCCCGGCTCCGGCGTTCGTCGCGGCGCTGGATCCCGATCAGCGGGAGCTTCTGAGGGAGCGGCTCGAACGACGTCTGCCAACGGGAAGCGACGGGCGCATTCCGCTTCGAGCTCGCGCGTGGGCGGTGCGCGGAAGATACTTTGGGGGAGCCGACTAACGGGATATGCCGCTCAGCGACTTCATAAAACGTAAGAGCGAGAAGCTGGCCGAAGCGGGATACCAGCACCTGAAGGACGGGGATGCCGAGGCTGCGCTGAAAGTCGCGGCACAGCTCGAGGTGCTGGGGTTCACGGCGTCGTTCGAGATTGCAGCACTCGCGCACGGTCAGCATGGCGATCTGGAAGCCGCGGTCGCCGTCTTGCGACGCGGGCTGGAGATTGTCCCGACGGTCTGGATCAACTGGCAGCTCCTCGGCAACTATCTGTCCGACCTCGAGCGCTACGACGAGGCCGCATCAGCGTATGAAAGGGCATTGGAGTGCCCCGACGTTCACCAGTCGTCTGTTCGCCTCAACCAGGCGATCCTGGCATCGCGACGAGGTCTGAACGACCAGGCCTTGTCGTACGCCGAACAGGTCACGGACCCTGACCTCGGGATTCGGGCGGCTTCGGCGCGCGTCACTGCGCTCGTCGCTGCGGGGCGGCTCGACGAAGCGATGAGCATCGGCGATGCCACCCTCGCCACAGCCGACTCTGACGAGTCAGACGAGCTCGCCTACCTGGCAGCGTCGCTTGGGCGCGCCCGCATGGCCAGCGGAATACCTGTCCAGGAGATCGTCGCCTTCGCGATTCACGCGCTCGACGAATACGACCGAAGCAACGACGAGCTGCTCGCGCTCATTCGCGACGCGGACAATCAGTATTCCGCAACCGCCAAGTACTACCGTCTGATCATCGATGTAAAGATCGCTTTCACAGATCCACAGTTCCAGCCTGGTGTGGGCTACTTCGTCAACTACGACGTCGTCGCTGACGCGGTCGAAGAAGCGCTCACGTTCGTTGAGCGAATGGAGTCCGCCGTGGTTCGCGGAAAGTCTTCTGGTCGAACAGCACGAAGTCCTGGAGGACCGACCCGACGAGCCGAAGGGCGTCTACAAGCGCTCCGAGCGGCACTACTATGAGCGCGAGGAATAGGCGGGAGCTTCTGAGAGTGCGGCTCGAACGACGTCTGCCGACGGGAAGCGACGGGCGCATTCCACTTCGAGCTCGCGCGTGGGCGGTGCGCGGCGTCTCGGCGTGAGTAGTCGTCCAACAACGTGCAGCCGACGGCGGTGTGCGATCATGAGCCGCTGCGGTTGGACCGCGGACGTTCGGCGGACCGATTGTCCCTCTTGTGACTACGTTGCGCTACATTCAGCTCAATAACCGGTGAGCCTGTCGCCTGGATCCCGCTTCGGCGGATACGACGTCGTTGCCCTCCTCGGAACGGGCGGCATGGGCGAGGTGTATCGTGGACGCGATCCGCGGCTGAAGCGAGACGTCGCCATCAAGGTGCTCCCCGCCCAGTGGGCTCAGCACGCCGACCGCCGCGGGCGCTTTCAGCGCGAAGCGGAACTGCTCGCGACGCTGAATCACCCTAACATCGCCGCGATCTACGGAATCGATGAGAGCGGCGGAGTCAGCGGGCTGCTTCTCGAGCTGGTCGAGGGGCCGACCCTGGCCGATCGTGTCAGGTCAGGCCCCCTTCGACTTGCCGACGCGCTGGGGATCGCCCGTCAGATCGCCGACGCGCTCGACGCCGCGCACGACCGCGGGATCGTGCACCGTGATCTGAAGCCCGCGAACATCAAGGTGCGAGACGACGGGGTGGTGAAGGTCCTCGACTTTGGTCTCGCCAAGGCCCTGGAGACGGGTGCCGCGTCCCCGATCGACATGACCCTGTCCAATGTCACGATTCCCGCGGTGACCGAGGTCGGTATGGTTCTGGGGACGGCGGCCTATATGAGCCCGGAGCAGGCCCGAGGCCAGGCCGTCGATCGCCGGACCGACATCTGGGCCTTCGGATGCGTCCTCTACGAGATGCTTGCCGGACGGCCGGCGTTCGGCGGCGAGACCGTGATGGACACCATCACCAGGATCCTCGAGCGCGAACCGGACTGGACGTTGCTCCCGGCGTCCACACCGGCAAGCGTCCGAAGGCTGCTTCGCTCCTGTGTGCAGAAGGATCGGAAGGCGCGTCTCCGCGATATCGGCGACGCGCGTGTCGATTTGGACGCGGCGCTGGAGCCTGAGCAACCTCCGGCGCAGACGGGGAGGAAAAGATCTCGCGCCGCGATTGTCGGCGCGGCTATTGCGCTGGTGGTGGGGTCGATCGCGGCAACGTTGGCGATCGAGCGTTTCGTGAGAGGCCGTTCGGCGTTGGGGGTCGCGACAGGTCCCAGTCTTGTGCTTGAGCGCGCCACTGCCGATGAGGGCGTGACGGCTGATCCGGCGTTATCGGCCGACGGCGCGTTGCTGGCCTATGCGTCCGACCGCTCCGGCCTGAACAACCTCGACATCTGGGTACAGCAGACGCGTGGAAGCGGGCCCATTCAGGTGACGAACGACCCAGCTGATGAAATGGAGCCGGCGTTTTCGCCGGACGGAAGCCGTTTGTTGGCTTACCGATCGGAGCGCGATGGCGGCGGCATTTACTTGACGGCGGCGCTCGGCGGCCAGGAGCCTCGACTCCTGGTGCCCGGCGGCCGCCGACCCATGTTCTCGCCCGACGGTCGTTTCATCGCGTACTGGACGGGGACGAACATCGGGTTTGCCGGCAGCAGCGGCAGCTATCGCACGTTTGTTGTTCCAGTCGGCGGTGGAGTCCCGACCGAGGTTCAGGGATTCACGGGCGCTCGATTTCCTGTCTGGGCTCCTGATGGGCGCTCGCTCCTTTTGCTCGCCAGCCAGGAGGAGCGTCCGCTCGCGGAAACTTACGACTGGTGGCGAGTGCCACTGGGAGGGACGGCGCCGATTCGGTTGGGCATCAGGCCGATTCTTCAGCGCGCTGGAGTAGCGCTCGGCGCGGGCGACCCCGGCCCCGAGGAGTGGCGAGGGGACCATATCTTGTTTTCGGACGATTCCTATCTGTGGTCGCTGCAGATCGACTCCCGAACTACAGTGCCCCTCGCTGTGGAACGCCTGACGTTCGGGACCGGCCGGGACATTCAGCCGAGCAGGATCGAGGCGGGGCTCGTCGCTTTTGCGAGCGCCGTGGTCAGCAACAGCATCTGGGCCTTGCCAATCGATGCTACCCGCGGCGCGGTGACCGGTGCGCCTCAACGAGTCACCGGTGGCGGGGGATTTGCCAGCCGTCCTTCAGCCTCGGCTGATGCACAGCTTGTTGCGTACCGAAGCACATTGCCAAGCCTGACGATCCTGATCAAGAACCTGCGAACCGGGATGGTGCGCGACGTTGGTACCGCCGGCTCGGGCTTCGGGCCAGCCCTCGCGCCAGACGGTGCGCAGGTCGCCTATGGAGCTGGCGACGGCGTCGAGGTCGTTTCGGTGCGAGGCGGACCACCTCGGATGTTGTGCCGGCCGTGTCAGATTGGGGCTTGGTCGAATAACAGTCGGGCGGTCGTCGTTATCAAGGCCGAGAACAACGCCGGGCGCCTGACGTCGATTGATGTCGTCACCGGCGTGGCTCGGGACCTGGTTGTCAGCTCGGACGAGACCGTCAATCGTCCGTTTGTGAGCCCACATGGGCGATTCCTGGCATTTCGTCGTACCGGGACCGAGGGCGACGCCATCATGATCGCGCCGGTCACGACGAGCCAGCCGGCGCCACGAGACACATGGGTCGAACTGGTCGCACCCGAGGCGGACGCTCGACCGGTCGGCTGGTCGCCAGACGGTGCGTTGCTGTATTTCGTGAGCGGACGTGACGGCACACGCTGTTTGTACGTCTGGCGTGTGGATCCTTTGCGCGGGGTTCCCATCGGCCAACCGACCGCGGTCCACCATTTCCACGGCGCAAGAAACGTGTTCAGGGGCGCCCTTGGGGGTCTTTCAACAGGCCCGGGGACGGCCATCAGTGGTGGCTTCTTCTTCTACGATCTCAGCGATCTGTCCGCAAACATCTGGACGATGCGCGCCAGATGACCTGGGGCGCCGACCGTTCGACGCACCAGCAGATGACGAGCAACCGAGCCAGACGGCAGGTCTCGACGTCCGAGGACCCGGTCATGCGCTGGCTGCTTGATTCCGACCCTGCGATCCGCTGGCAGGTGATGCGCGACCTGCCCGATGCGCCAGCGGACGAGATCGCGGCCGAGCGTGCCAGGGTCGCGACCGAGGGCATGGGCGCGCGGCTGCTCGCGCTCCAGGCGCCCGACGGCCGGTGGGGCGGCGCGGCGTGGAATCGCGGGTGGGACTCCACGATGCACGTGCTGTCACTCCTGCGGGAGATGGGGATCGATCCCGCCAGCGACGAGTCACGGCGCGCGGTGCGCCTTGTCCGCGACCGCGTGACGTGGCGGGGATGCGGTCCGCCGGAAGCGGACGACAATCCCTTCTTCGCCGGTGAGGTCGAGCCCTGCATCAACGGTCAGGTCGCGGCGGTCGGCGCCTACTTCGGCCAGGACGTCCGGGTCATCGTCGATCGGCTGCTCGCCGAGCAGCTGCCCGACGGCGGGTGGAACTGCGAGTCCGCCAACGGCTCGACGCGGTCGTCGTTCAACACCACTATCTGCGTGCTCGAGGCGCTGCTCGAATGCGACCGGGCGGCCGGGGGCAGTTCCAGCGGTGACCGAGGCCCGTCTCCGCGGGCAGGAGTACCTCCTCGAACGCCGCCTCTTCCGCCGGAGATCGACCGGCGAAGCGATCGAGCGAGATCGCAAGGGCGGCGCCGCGTGGACCCGCTTCGCCTTCCCGTCGTGGTGGCATTACGACGTGCTGCGGGGGCTCGACTACCTGCGCCGCGCCGGCGTCGCGCCCGACGAGCGCGTGGCCGAGGCGATCGACCTGGTGGCGTCGAAGCGCCACGACGATGGCAGGTGGCCGCTCGAGACCCGATACCCCGGCAGGATGCCGGTCGAGACGGACGAGGGCGAGGGCCGGCCGAGCCGATGGATCACCCTGCGCGCCTTGCGAGTGTTGGACTGGTATTCAGCACGAGACTGATGCAGATGCTGCTGCCGACGAGCGGCACTGATGTTGCGCCAACATCAACTCGGTCCGGAACCGAGTTGATGATTCACCGCTCGCGGCTGACGTGAGCCCGACAGATGCGCCACGTGACACCCACAAGACTTACGGCACTGTTGTCTAGTTCCGCCCGATCGCCCGCTCCACGGCCGTGCGGCCGCCGACCACGGGAAGACGAAGCGACGTGTCTTCGAGCTCGACCGTCAGCTCCGTGCCCGGCGTGGACCAGAGCGTGAAGTCGCGGTCGCTCCCGAAGATCATCAGACCGATGCGCGCGCCGGCCGGAATGATCTGATCGTCCGGCTGCAGATCGAACGTCAGCGTGTAGAAGCGCCCCGGAGCCAGCGGCTCGCCGCCTCGCATCGAGTCGTAGCTGCCGCCGTCCTTCAGCGACGCGTGGTTCTGGGGGTCGGCCCAGCCGCGGGTGATCAGGTTGGCGGGGCCAATCGGACCGTCGGTCCAGGGCAGCACCACGAGCCAGATGGACAGGTTGACGGCCGGCCGGCTTGCCGCCAGTCGGATCGTCAGGCGCGCGGTCCCGGAGATGTGGAGAGGAGAGGCCAGCTCCGGCGTGGCGTAGATCAGCCGGTGCCTCGATGTCGCGGCCGCGGCAAGGGCGGCGCCCGCGAGCTCGACGTTGTCGGCGAGGGTCTCGGTGCCCTGATCGCGGGCACGCTCGAGGGCGAGTGCACCGTTGCTGCCGCGGCCGGCGCGCAGGTAGAACGTGACCGGCGCCGCCTCCGGGTTGGGATAGTCGGCGTAGGGCACGGGCGGCGGGATCGGCGCGCGGCCGCGCCCGCCGCCGCGCTCGCCGCCGGCGCCCGGGTTCGTGGCGGTCGACGGCGCCGCGGTACCGCGCGTCGTCTCACGGACGATCCAGGCTTTGGGCTCCCGCTCGACGCCGTTCTCGACCTCGTAAAGGTAGCGCGTGAACCACTTGTTCATCATCTCGAGCGGCGGCGCCCCGCCGTGCCCGCCCTGGTGGAAGTAGGCGCGCAGCGGCACGCGTCCCTTCAGGGCTTCGTAGATGCGCACGCTGTGTTCGGGCACGACGTTCCAGTCGTTGAACGCGTGCGCCATGAACACCGCCGCGCGGATGTTGTCCACGTGCTTCAACAGATCGCGCGAGGCCCAGAACGCGTTGTAGTCGCCGGTCGTGCGGTCGCGTCCCTGCGCGAACTCGCCGTCGCGAACCATCTCGTTGCACTGCGCCCGGCGCACGGGATCGCCGCTGTTGACGTAGTCGTAGAGAAAGTCGATGTCCTCGCCGAGCCAGCCGCCCGGATGCCGGACCAGGCCGTTGGACCGGTAGTAGTGGTAGTACGACGTGTTCGGCGCGATCGGAATGATCGCCTCGAGCCCGCGCACACCGGTGGCCGCGGCCGCGAGCGGAATGGTCCCGTTGTAGGACGTGCCGGTCATGCCGACCTTGCCGGTCGACCAGGTCGCCGTCACCTCCGCCGCCCCGTCGATCGTCGTGAAGCCTTTGGCGCGGCCGTTCAGCCAGTCGATCACCGCCTTGGGCGCGAGCCGCTCCGGATCCGATCCGACGGTCACGCACCCCTGCGAGCTCCCGGTACCGGGCGCGTCGGAGTGCACGACGGCAAAGCCGCGCGGCACCCAGGTGGTGACGAGCGAGTTGGAGACGCGTGCGCGCGCCGGCTTGAACTCGATCGCCGGCTGCGAGGTCCTCGGCGGCGGCGGGGTGCCGACGTCGTGCTGCACGTTCCACAGGAACTGGCGGTTGCCGGACGTTCCGGCGAAATACGGCGACGACTCGTAGATCACCGGCACCTTCAGCTTCTCGGTATCGGTCTGCCGCTGCCGCGTGACGTCCACGAACACGCGGTCGCGCTTTCCGTCGCGGTCGGAATCGAACTCGGTCTCGACCCAGAGCGTCTCGCGGATCCACTGCTGCTCATCCGCAAAGGCCGGGACGATCTGCGACTGGCCGTCGGCGAACACCGGGCGCGCGGGCGCGGCCGGCACGTCCTGGGTGGGAGCCTGTCCGACGACGGCGACCGAGGTGACGAACGCCGCGACAGCAACGGCGGCGAGGTAACGAAGGTCAGGCGGGTATCTCATGGCTGGCGAATCTTAGCCCATCGGGTGGCCAGCTTATGATCGTCCAGTGAGCATCCCATCACGGCCAACGCGTCGAGACGTTCTTTCGCACGGTGGCCGGGGTCGCGGTGGCAGGGGCTGTCGGAGGGACGTGACATGGCAACGGCAACCATCAACGGCGTCCAGATCTTCTACGAGCTCAGCGGAACCGGTGAAGTGCCCCTCGTCCTTGTCCACGGGTCCTGGGTGTCCCATCACAGCTGGGACTTTGTCGTGCCGCGTTTGGCCGAGTCGTTTCGGGTGCTCACCTACGACCGGCGCGGTCACAGCGAGAGCCAGCGCCTGACCGCACAAGACAGCGTCCGGGAGGACGTCGCCGATCTCGCGGCGTTGATCGAGCATCTGGAGCTCGCGCCGGCGTGGGTGGCCGGGAACTCGTTTGGCGCGTCGATCACGCTGCGGCTGGCCGCCGAGCGTCCCGATCTCTTCCGGGGACTCATCGCGCACGAGCCTCCGCTGTTCTCCTTGCTTGCCGATGATCCCGCTCTGGCGCCACGGCTCGAGGAGGTCGGCGCGCGGATGGGTGCCGTGCTTCAACGCATCGCGTCCGGGGACCATGCCGGTGCCGCCGAGCAGTTCGTCGAAACCGTGGCGCTCGGGCCGGGCAGCTGGGCCCAGCTACCGCCAGACCTTCAGCAGACGTTCATCGAGAATGCTCCAACGTTCATGGACGAGGCTCGCGATCCGGAACAGGTTGCCTTCAATCTCGAATGGATCCGTGCGTTCCCCCGGCCGGCCCTCCTCACGACCGGCGATCAAAGCCCGCCGACCTTCGCCCCAGTGGTCAACAAGCTTGCCGCCGTACTCCCCCGCGTAGAGGTCGTCACATACCCTGGCGCCGGGCACATTCCCCACTCCACACATCCCGACGCGTATGTCGACGCGGTGATGGCGTTCATCCGGCAATGGCGCGACAGGTGATTGGTCAGCCCGTACGCGACGCCGCCAACATCGCCGGCGCGCCGCGGTCGCGGCGGTGAGCGCCGAACATTAGGCGACGCTGCATCATCGACAGACCATGCGCACATTCCCGATCAAGGATGCGGCCGGTCACGTGTTTGCGTTCGAGATTCGTGCCCCACTATTCGCTTGGCGGCTGGCCAGATGTCTTCGCGACATCCCCGGGGTTTCTGACGTGCGTCCTCGAAGATGGCGGGGCGGATCGACTGACGTGCGCATCCGGTTCCTGTATCAGGGCCGCCAGCACGTCGTGTGGGAGCCCTACGGTGATAACAGCCGATGGTGGATCGGTCCAGACGATGAGAGTGCGCCGCACGTCCCGCTCGACGAACTCGAACGCGCAATCGCACGTTCGTAGGGCTTGTCTCGTGCGGTGATAGGAGACCCATAGACGCCTGCGCGATCCGCGGTTGACAACCCCTTCCACTCCACGTCAGACTGAGCGTGCTTACTAAGCTCGCTAGGTATGTCGACACGCCCCGACACGCTGCAAGGCTCGCTGCCGCTCCTCGTGCTCACCGTCCTCGAGCGCCGCGGACCGCTGCATGGCTACGCCATCACCGCGCACATCCACGGCCTGTCCGACGTGCTCCGCATCGAGGAAGGCTCGCTCTATCCGGCGCTGCACCGGATGGAGGAGGCCGGCTGGGTCAAGGCCCGCACCATCACCACCGAGCACAACCGCACGGCGCGCGCCTACGGCATCACCGCCGCCGGGCGCCGGCGCCTCGAGGTCGAAGTTGAGCGCTGGCGTTCCACCACCGATGCCGTGAACTACGTGCTGAAGCACGCCTGAGGCGCCGCCATGTCGTGGATCTCGCGCATCGTCAATGTGTTCCGGCCGTCCCGCCTCGATCGCGTGCTGGACGACGAGATCGCCGTCCATCTCGACTCGCGGATCGACGAGCTCGATCAGTTCACGACGCCGCCACAGAGCTGGGTGGCGATCTCGCCGACGACGATGAGCGTCGTGGCGCGCACGGAGCTGCCGCTGGCCGCGTTGGCACCGAGCATCGGCGGCGTGGTGCGGGGCATCGATCCATCGCTTCCGGTGGCGCGCCTGCGCGAGATGGACACGGTGTTCGACGAGTCCATCCGGCGGCCGCGTCTCCTGTCGCAGCTGCTGGCGCTGTTCTCGACGCTGGCGCTGACGCTTGCCGCCATCGGCACCTACGGTGTGCTGGCGTCGATGGTGGCGGAGCGTCGCCGCGAGCTGGGCATCCGCCTCGCGCTCGGCGCCGATCGGGGACGACTCCTTCGCGACGTGCTCCGGCAGGGCCTCTCTCTGGCGGGCGCGGGCGCGGTGGTCGGGATGGCGGTTGCGCTGGGGCTCACGCGCGTGTTGACGTCGCTGCTCTACGGGGTCCGGCCGTCGGATGTCATGACCTTCGCGGCGGCGATGGCCGCGATCCTCGCCATCGCGGCCCTGGCCTCATGGCTTCCGGCCTGGCGCGCCTCACGCCTCGATCCGAACATCGTGCTGCGGGTGGAGTAGGTCGTAAAATCTCCCCCGCGCCCATGCGCACCGCTCCCGCGACCACAGCCCTCACCATCCTGACCGTCAGCTTCCTCGCAGTGTCGGTCTCCATCGAGACCGCATACTCCTGGCGCAACGGCCTCGCGGATCCGTTCTACCTGGTCAAGCTGGTGGGATGGGCGCTGCTCGCGGCGGGAATGCTGAAGCTCCGTGACCGCAACAACGGCCTCGGCTTCGCGTTGCTTGCCGGCGGCTGGGGATGGCTGGCCGCGAACTTCTGGCGCGCGGTCGCCGACCGGTTGGTCCGCATTGCCGACGGCCAGGCGCTGCGCCTCGGGTCCGTCGAGCTCTGGTTCGCTGGCGCCTGCCTGATCGTGTGCCTGTTCGGCCTGGCCTGGAGCCTGATCCTGTCGGCCCGCAGCACGACGCGCTGACCGCAGAACGACTCAGTCCGCGCGCAGCACGGCCATCGGATCGACTGTCGTCGCGCCGGCACGGAGTCGCCTGCTACGACCCCGCCGCCTCGGCCTTGTAGTACTCGACGAACTCCCAGAGATCCGGATCGCCAAGGTACTCCCATAACAGTAGCCGGCCATCCTCACGTGCGAAGTTCAAGTACTGCGTATACGGTCCGTCCCTGGTCGGCAGCTGGAGGCGCAGTGCGTTGACCGTTTGCACGTTGGAGCCCCCCTGCGTGTCATGCTCCAGCAACCACGTGCACGGCACGGCCAGGTACTCGGGCTTGTCAAAGAAGTGGCGAACCGAGGCAAAGTCACACGTGTGGTCGGGCCTGAACGTAATCGCATGTCGGTGAGCGCTGTTGGACTGAAGCCCTTCGCGTGTGAGCAGCTGCAGCGACCGGTCTGTCAGCCGCCACGTTCCGGGCACGGCGGAATCGTCGAGCCGATCGCTGATGTTCCGGTTCGGCGCGAAGTAGCTGCCGCACCCCACGAGGACAACGCCGATGGCGACGATCAGCCCTCGCTGCATGTCGTGAAGATTACGTGTGTTTCGGATTGCAGGAACTCGGTCTGGACCGAGTCCGGTGGGTGAGTCACAAGCCAAGCGTCCTTCGGACGGCGCCCACCCCCTTCTTCGCCGCCCGTTCGATCGGCGACGACGAACCGGCGCGCAGGGTGGTCTTGATCTCAACCGTCTGCCGCGGCTGCACCTGGATGCGACGGACCTCGGCCGCGTACCGCGGATGGCTGACACGAACGACGTAGACACCCTCGTTCAACTCATGTGTCACCTGGCCCGCAGAGTCAGGCGTCAGCGTGGCGACGAGTGTGTTCTCCGTCGTGAGCACTTCGATTGTCGCGCCGGTGATGCCCTGCGGCGAGCCCGCGGCGTGCACGGTCGCGACGAGCGCCCCCGTTCGTCCAGGCCCGGCGAATTGCACGACTGAGTACACGGCTCCGACGAGGGACGTGATCCCCGCCAGTGTGGCGACGAGGGACTGGATGCGCGTCAGCGACAGGGCACCGGCGATGTCGCGGACCCTGGCCCAGGCTGTTTGCCGGGTCGGCAGTGGCGGCGGTGTCGGGGTGTGCTCGGCCATCGGATGGAATCGAATAGGGGTCCTCACCGCGCCGGTGAGGGTCCGGTCGTCCGATGTCCATCAATATCCAGACCAGCGTCATCCGCGTCTTAACCTCCTGCTGGTGTGGAAATTGGCGGGCACGGCGCATCCGGGCTGCGTCGCGGTGAGATGTCCTTTTCGCAATTGGACATTCAAAAGTGACACGCCAGGCCTCGCGTGTCCGCTCAGTCCGCGCGCAGCACGGTCATCGGATCGACCGTCGTCGCGCGGCGCGCGGGTGCGAGCGCCGCCAGCATGGCTATCGCCGTGATGACGGCCGCGGCGAGGACGAACGTCAGCGGATCGCTCGGGCTGATCTCGTAGAGCACGGCGCGGAGCGACCGCGTGAGCGCCAGCGCTCCGGCCGCGCCGATCGCGACGCCGATGATCGCGAGCGTCGCGCCCTGACCGAGCACCAGCTGCAGCACGCGCCCGCGGCTCGCGCCGAGAGCCATCCGGATCCCCATCTCCCGGCGCCGCGCCGCGACGGCGTAGGCCATCACGCTGTAGATGCCCGCGGCCGACAGGATCAACGCCAGCGCGCCGAGCAGCCCGACCACCGACAACGAGATGTTGACGTCGCCGTGCGCGGCCATCAACACATCCTCCATCGTCTGGACGTCGAACACGGCCTGATTCGGGTTGATGTCGCGGATCGCCGCGCGCAGCGAGCCAACCAGCTGCTCGGGCGGCAGCGGTGAGCTGACGACGAGCGTGGCGGCCGAGTAGGAGGTCGCGGCGAGCGGCCTGTAGATTTCCGGTTCCGCGGGTTGGCGCACGCTCTGACGGATGTCGCCGACGACACCGACGATGGTGCCGCGATCGAGGACCTGACCGATCGGATCGGCCGATCCGAAATGCTGCCGGACGAGCGCCTCGTTCACGATGATGCCGCGTCGCGATCGGTGAACAGACGTCCCGCGCGCAGGCTGACGCCGAGCGCCTCGAAGTAGCCGGGCGACACCTCGCGAAGCCTGACCGGAAAGCTGGCGCCGGCCGCGCCGGGCCGCCCGGGAATGGTGAACTGTCCGGTGTTGCCCGCGCTCTGGAGGTGGAGACGTGTGACGAGGCCGGCCGCGCGCACGCCGGGCAGCTGCCGCACCCGATCCTCGATCGCCTGAAAGTAGCGGCCCTGCGCGGTGCGTCCGGCATCATCGCCCGCCGGCGACGGCGGCAGCACGCCGCGAGAGTCGAGGCGGAGCGTGACGACCTGATCGGTTGTGACGCCGGTCGGCGCGAGTTGCAGGTTGACGAAGGCGCGGAGGAGCAGCGCCGAGCCCGCCAGCAGGACGAACGTCAGCGCGATCTCGCAGACCACGAGCGCGCCGCCGATGGCGACGGACCGCGGCGTCTTCGAGCTCCGCGCCGACGAGAGGATGCCCGACACGTCGGCACGGCGCAGGTGCAGCGCGGGCGCCAGGCCGAACACCAGCCCGGCCGCGAGCGCGACCCCGAGCAGGAACACGAACGCCGTCCAGTCGAATCCGAGCTCCGAGGCGCGGGGAATCTCACGCCCGGCGAGCGCGACGAGCCGCGCGTGTGCCCGCGGCGGCAATGCCGATCGCCGCGATGGTGGCCGTCAGCGCCAGCAACAGGCTCTCGACGAGAAACTGGCGGAGGAGACGTCCGCGTCCGGCGCCGAGCGCCAGCCGGACCGCGATTTCCCGCCGGCGTTCCTCCGCGCGCGCCAGCAGCAGGCTGGCGACGTTCGCGCACGCGATCAGGAAGGACCACGGCCGCGGCGCCAAGCAGCATCAGCAGGCCCTGCCGCGATCGGCCGACGACGGCCTCGGTCAATGGCGTCAGCGGCAGCGCCCGCGTCGGATTCGACTGCGTCAGCGGCTCGAGTCGCGACGCGATCGTCTGGAGCTCGGCGCGTGCGGTGTCGAGCGCGACGTCCGGTCTCAGCCGCGCCACCGCCGCGTCGATGCGCTGGAACCAGCTGTCGGTGCGCGGCAGATCGGTGACGATCCAGGCCTCGGGCGCCGGTCCGGTTGAGGGAAATCGAAACGACGCCGGCATGATGCCGACGATCGCGTGCGGCTCGTTGTCGAACACGATCGTCCAGTTTCCCGGCTGTTCGGATCCGCCGGTTCGACGCCGCCAGAAGCCCTCGCTGACGACGGCCGTCCGCACCGGATCGGCCGCGGTGAACGTGCGACCGGCAAGCGGCCTGACGCCGAGGAGATCGAACAGCGCGCGCTCGGCGGTGACGGCCACGACGCGCTCGGCGCCGTCCGGCGCCTGCAGGTTCTTCGTCACCGTGCCGTACGCCACCATCCGGTCGAAGGACCGGCTCTGTTCGCGATAGGCCTGGAACTCGAGGATGCCGATCGTGCCGACCTGGACGAGCCGGTCAGGGTCGGCGAAGGGAAGCGGCCGCAGCAGCACGCCGTACGCCACGGTGAAGATCGCCGTGGTGACGCCGATGCCGAGGGCGAGCACGGCCAGCGCCGTGCCCGTCACCAGCGGGGCGCTGCGAAGCGAGCGGACGGCGTATCGGATGTCGCGCATGATGTCCACTTCGCGATGATACGCCGCTCGGGACTTCTGGCGGGCGATTGGCGATCGAGCGGTTCTCGCGCGAGCTCGGTCCGGACCGAGCTGGGAGATTTTCGATCGGCGCCTTCAGCGGCCGGTCGGAGCCAATCGTGCGCGGACGGTAGTCGGGTATTCGTTGTCGCCGATGTTGATCGCGGTCCCGACCAGCGTCAGGCGTACGGGCGCCCCGGCCGTCAGGTGCCCGATGTCGAGATGGCCTCCGCGATCGCCTGTCGTGTTGTCCATCTGCCATTGTGGGTGGTAGCGAAACTGCGAGCTGACGTTCCGGACGACGTGAAACAGTCGCTCTCCACGAGCCCCGAGTACCGACAGCGCCCACAAGTCGTCGAATCCCGATGTGCTCCGACGTTCGTCCGTGGAGACTTCGTAGTCCAGGCGCGCAGTGGGCGTCCCCGGTGGCGCGATGAGCGTCGACGCTCGAGAGATCGTCTCGTCGCGACCACGCGACGGCACTTCGAGCACGGCTTCCGTCGCTTTCCTTCCGGCGCCACTCTCCGAAGGCCCGCGAATGTGCCGCGCCGCCGGGTCCCTCGTTCGACAATGCCGGAACACCATTGATGACATCGGACACGTGACGTAAGACCAGCTTCACCTGACGCTGACCCGAGTGCACCAGCATTGCCTCGCCATAGTAGTAACGGCCTTCCGAGACCGCCACGCAGTCGAGGGCGATCGGACCATGGGGAAACGATGCAATCTCGATCCGACCTCTGGCATCGGACACTCGCTCGACCGCGATGCCGGCCCCCATCACTGACACGCCGACCTGAATGTTGGAGAGCGCAAGCTGCGGATTCGACGGCGGCGGCGCCAGGGCGACGCTTAGTCCGGACCGGCCAACCCGGAACGCGATCCGATTGGCGTGAAAGACCTCAGCCGAGTCGGTCGCCACGACCAGCAAGCTGATCGTTCGATCCAGATCGGGGGCAAGGGCGTCGAACAGAGCCGACGTGTTCCTGGCCAGGATGGCGCCCTGAGAGACGGTAAACAGCTCGGCCAGGCCGGGTATCGACGTGGCGTCGGGATCGTCGAGGTCGATCTGCTGAATGCTGACGATCGGCACCAATCGCCCCGCGCGCATGAACTTCAACGTGAACGATGTGGTCGATGCAGGAACGATGTCGTCGACGGCCTCGGCGAGCACGAGCGGCGTCTCCTCGCTCACTTCCTTGCCATCATCGATGGCGATAGAAACAGTCGCCGGGCGTCCTGGCCGAATGGAGACGTACTCGGAGCCCCACCAGGAGGGCGTTCGCTCGGCGGTGACTCGGATCACACCCGACGGCACCCGCGCGGTGATCGTGCCGTTGCGGCTGGTCCTGCCGATCGCTATCGCGTCGACCGAGACCGTCATCGCGGGGACATCCGCCCCGCGTGTTCGGACGGTAAGCGTCCCCAGCGGGGCCGGCTTCGTCGTGGCCACGCAGTCTCGAAAGGCGTCGATGTCCTGCGTAACCTCGCTTCGCAGGTCATGCGGGAGGCGCCACCGCCAGGCACCGCGAACCTTCCGGGCCGCCGCGTCAAGCATGGCCCGCGATTCCCGCTGGCGGTTGAAGCGGAAGAGCGTCATGGCCCGATCGAGGTCGAATGGGTCGCGATTCGGAAGTGGCACGTTGCTGAGGGTGGTGATCGCGGACTCGTACTGAGCGCCGCACACTTCGGCATCCCAATCGATCTGGACCTGTGCACGGGCCGACGTCGCGGCGAGCAGGACGGAGACTGCAGCAAGAGCTGTCAGAAATGGTCTCCGGATCACGGAAGAGTCAGGCGAGCTCATCGCTTCTCGTCGGCTGCGTCGCAGACATCATCGTGCGGGCAGCAGCCGTTTCAGCTCTTCGTGCCAGTTGAGGACAACCATGAGTCCTGCCGGCTTCGCGGCCGTGAGGTCCTCTTTGATCATCAGAAACCGCTGACCGTCTGGCGAGACGTCATAGGGGCGCGAGTTCCCCAACGCGTCGCGCGTATGCAGTGTCGAGCACTCTTACCGGACTTCCATGCACGAGCGCTCGGCCGGACGTCTGCACGGGCACGGCCGTGAGCTTGTTCTCCCGGTCGAGGTAAAACAGCTCCCGTCCGTTCCGCGCCCACAGAGGTCGCGAGCCGCCATCCGTTGACACGTGCCACGACCCGTCGGTGACCCGCGGGAACGGCCGGACATAGATCCCACCCGGCTGCGACTCGTAGGCGATGTAGCGCCCGTCCGGCGACACGTCGGGGCTGTGTTCGATGGCGTTCGTGTGAACCAACCGCTCGACGAGCAACGGACCAGAACCAGGTGATGTGCCCTGCGCAGCTTGGTTCGCCGCGACGCTTGAACCAAACGATGTCGCCCGCCGTGTGAGGCGAAATCTCAGTGCCGATGATGCCTGTCCCGTCTGGCAGAACAAATGCGGGCCACTGCCTGTCGGGCCCGGTGGTCAGCTGTTCGGCGGCCCCTGTGCCATCTGCCGCCTGGACCCATAAATTCAGGGCGCCCGCGCGGCGCGACGCGAACACAATGCGCTGCCCGTCCACCGTCCAGATCGGATGCTGATCGAGGCTCGGATCGATGGTAAGCCGGGTGAGCGGCCCTCCACGCGTCAAATCCCACAACCAGATGTCGTGGTCCTGGTCTGCGATGGCGACGGCGATGCGACTGTCCGTCAGGCGACAAACGCGGTTCAATGTACGCGCGAGCCGGAGCGGGGATCGGCGCTTCCTGCCCCTTGCGATCTACCCACACGAGCGACCTCGCCATCTGCGGGCGCGACGGAACGTAAACAAATGTGCCCGTCCGGGAGAACGCGTATTGTGCCGCGCCTAGAATTGTCATCGCCACGTCGTCCACGACCGTGACGGGATCGCTCAGCACCTGGAGTCGTTCAAGGTCGAACCGCACAGCGCGCAGTGTGTTGGCCGCCGCATACACTAAGTGGCCGCTCGGGATGTACTCGGCCTGACTTCCACCGCGAATCAGCGTCTTCTGCTGCTTCGTCTTCAGATCCAGGACGGCCACCTGTGCAGACCCGACGCGGTCCGGAGCCGTAATGGTGAACAATATTCCACGGCCGCCTGGCAGAATGGACGGATACCAATGGCGTGCCTCGCTTTTCGACGGATCCGGTCTCGTCAATACCGTCGGCTCACCGCCGCGCGCCGGCACACTCATGAGTTCACCGGCGAACGTGGCGAACACGATGCTGCCGTCATCACCCCAGCTCGCACCACGTATGCCACCCCAGCCGCTGGTCGAGCAGATCGGGATCGCAACCCCGCCCGAGACGGGCACCCTCTTCAGGCTGCCGCCGCTGTGGAATCCGATCCATTGGCTATCGGGAGAAAAGAACGGCTGCTCCGCGGAGTCGGTACCGGTCAGCAGACGAACATCAAGCCCATTGATTGCGCGAACGGCCAACTGCGAGCGCTCGGGACGCGCTACGGACACGATGAACCGGCCGTCTGGTGAGACGGCAATCGCCCGAACCAAATCGAGATTCCCCAGCGCCTGGCCGGGCGGTGGCACAATCTCGAAGCGCGACACGAGCGGAGGATTCTGCGCCGCACGCTCTGTGAACAGCGACAGCACCAGCGCCCCGGTCAATGCGCTGGACGCCAACGCGGCAATCGCCGCCGGTGCGACACGTCGCGCGATCGAGCGCTTCGTCACATGCGAGGATGCGGGTTGCTCCACAGACCCGCTCATCAACTCCTCGAGCTGAATCCGGGCTTCGCCGATGTCGCGCAGCCGCCGCGTGACGTCCCGTTCGAGACAGCGCGCGAGGAGATACCGCACCGATGCGGGCGTCGCCGCGGGGAGCACGGCCCAGTCGACGTCGTGGCGCAGGACTGCCGCCAGCGTGTCGGCGATGTCGTCCCCCTTGAACGTGCGCTGGCCGGACAGCATTTCGTGAAGCACGGCGCCGAACGACCAGACGTCGCTTCGCTTGTCAGTCGGGCGTCCCTTGGCCTGCTCGGGACTCATGTAGGCGGCAGTGCCAAGGATCAGTCCCATCTGGGTCATCGCGGGGCTGGTGATCGTCGGTGATGCCGTCGCGTCTCCACCGACCGGCGCCACAGGCTCCAACGCCTTCGCGAGGCCGAAGTCGAGCACCTTCACCGTGCCATCGGGACGCAGTTTGATATTGGCCGGCTTGAGGTCACGGTGGATGATCCCTCGCTCGTGGGCCGCTTCGAGCGCCGCCGCGATCTGCCGCGCGATCGGCAGCGCCTCGTCGACGGGAATCGGCCCCTGCGCGAGACGGTCGGCCAATGTCGGTCCCTCGATCAGCTCCAAGGCGAGCGCCTGCACGCCATTCGTTTCTTCGAAACCGTAAATTGCGGCGATATGTGGGTGGTTGAGCGACGCCAGCACCTGCGCCTCACGCTTGAAGCGCGCGACGCGATCGAGATCGACGGCGAAGAGCTCCGGAAGGACCTTCAGTGCGATATCGCGATTGAGCTTCGGGTCATGCGCGCGATAGACCTCGCCCATGCCGCCCGCGCCAAGGAGGGAAACGATCTCATACGGGCCGACGCGCGTGCCGGAAGTGAGGGCCACCAGGGTCGCTGCGGAATTATACGGGCAGTGGCCATGGCACCGGAGAAGTGGGTTTCAGCTCAGGTGGTGCCCCCTAGCGCGCTTCGGCCACGTATATAATCCCCGCACTTGCCATCACAATCGACCCCGGTTCCGATCCCTCTCGTGTGATCCTGTGATCCAGAGTGTGTCTGACGGCGTCTTCCGCCGCCGGTGCAGGAGCGCAATCGCTTCCTTGACGCCGTCGAGCGGCTGGGCAACGCCCTGCCGGACCCGGTCCTGATCTTCGTCGCCCTGATCGCGGTGCTGATGGGGATGTCCGCGGCCGGTGCGGCCGCTGGCTGGTCGGCGGTCAACCCTGTCACCGGCGAGACGCTGATCGTCAAGAGCCTGCTGTCGGAGCAGTCACTGCAGCTGCTCATTACCGAGATCCCGCGCACCTATGCGGCGTTCGCGCCGCTGGGCATCGCGCTCACGATCATGCTGGGCGCGGGTGTCGCCGATCGCAGCGGCCTGTTCGTCGCGCTCGTGCGGATTGGACTTCGCTCAGTGCCGGAGCGCGTGCTCGTGCCCGCGGTGATGCTGACAGGCATGCTGACGTGTCATGCGTTCGATGCCGGCTACATCGTCTTCGTACCGCTCGCGGGCCTGATCTTCGCTGCCGCCGGACGGCACCCTGTGCTCGGCCTCACGGTCGGCTACGCCGGCGTCTGCGTTGGACTCGCCGGCAATCTTCTGCCGGGCCAATACGACGTGCTCGTCCTGAGCATCACCGAGACGGGGGCGCGGCTGATCGAGCCAGGTTGGACGATGAACCCCGTGGGCAACTGGTGGTTCAGCATCGGCATCGCCGTTGTGTTCACCGGGTTGGGGTGGATCGTCACGACCCGCGTGGTCGCGCCGCGGCTCGGCCCCTGGCACGGGGAACGCCCGGCCGCGGCCGAATGGCAAGCCACCGTGCTGACGACGGCGGAACGGCGTGGCCTGCGCGTAGCGGGACTGGCGGCCCTCAGTGTGGTCGCGCTCTTCGCGGTGCTGTCGCTCTACCCGGGTTTCACGCCGCTCTACGACGAGGCCGCCGCACCGGGTCAGCGCCTGACGCCGCTCTTTCGCGCACTGATTCCCGGATTCTTTCTGCTCTTCGTTGCCACCGGCTGGGCATATGGCGCGTCGACCGGCACCATCCGCTCCCATCGCGACGTTGTCGCGATGATGGCCAACGGCCTGGAAAGCATGCTCCCGTATCTGGTGCTGGTCTTTTTCGCCGCCCAGTTCGTGGCCATGTTCGGCTGGTCGAACCTCGGGCCGATCACCGCGATCGTTGGCGCGGACCAGCTGCGCGCCATGCACGCGCCACCGGCGCTGCTGCTGCCGATCCTGACCACCATGTCGGCCTGGCTGGATTTCCTGATCGCGTCAGGGTCGGCCAAGTGGACGGCGATGGCGCCGGTGGCTGCGCCGATGATGATGCTGCTGGGCATCTCGCCTGAGATGACGACGGCGGCCTATCGTGTCGGCGACACCGTCACCAACCTGATTTCACCGCTCAATCCCTACTTCGTGCTGACGCTGACCTTCTGCCGCCGTTGGGTTCCGGACTTCCGGCTGGGGACGCTGCTCGCGCTGCTGCTCCCGCTGAGCATTGCGTTCTACATCGGGGGCGCAATCCTGACGGCATTGTGGGTGGCGCTCGACATCCCCGTCGGGCCTGGCGCGGCAGTGTCGTATGTCTTGCCCGTACTGCCGCGCTGATCCGTTCGTCGCGCACCGTCACGGCCTGATCTCCACCCGCACGCCCGGACCGAATGCCGTCGCCACCTCCGGCGTGACGTGCGGCATTCCCGACGCGCTCAAGCCGCCGCAGCCGCGGCAGGCGCGCGAGCGCGGCGATGCCCCGGTTCGTCAGGCCGGCGCACGTATCGAGCGTGATCTCTTCGAGCGACTCGATGCCGCCGAGGATTTCCGGCGTGCGGTCGGTGATCCGCGTGTAGCTCGCGAAGTACCGGCGCAACTGCGGCAGGCCGCCGATGTGCTCCGTCGCGCGATCCGTCGTGTCGCGACAATACATCAGGACGAGGGACTCGAGCGCGGTCACACCGGCGATGTGCCGGTAGCCCTCGTCCGGGACGTCCATCGGCATCAGCTCGCGCAGCGCCGGAAACCGCGGCAGCGCCGACAGCCCCTCGTCGTCCACGTTCAGGCAGCTCACCGAGAGCGCGCGCAGCGCCGGCATGTCGGCCAGCGCGGTGAACCCGCGCCGCTGCAGGTTGTGGCACCGTCGTCCCCAGATGTACTCGAGGGTTCGCGAGCGGCTCAGCGCGACGAAGCCGTCGTCTCCGGCGGTCGTGTCCTGGCACATCAGGAAGCGCAAGTGGGGCAGCGCCGCGATGTAGGGCATCGAGTCGTCCTTCGCGTCGAAGGCGAGCCAGCAGAAATGCGGCAGCGTGGCCAGCGCTGTCAGGCTCGCGCCGGTGATGCGGAGCTGACTGCTGTCCACGTTCACGCCGTAGAGCCCGTCCAGGCCGGCGAGCCGTGCCATGCCCGCGTCGGTGAACGGGCCGCGCAGCATCAGGAACGTCGAGCGCGGACTGAAATCGAACAGCTCCAGCCGCGGCTCCTCGCACTGCCACGTCTTCAGCATCGGCAGGTCGTGCAGCGCGGCGAACCCCTCGTCGGTGAAGCCGTTGCCAGACCTGAAGTCGCGGAGCCTTGTCGTGCCGGCAAGCGCGCGCACCGCGCCGTCGCCGCTCCCGGTGCCGCCGAGATCGACCTTCTCGAGACGTGGACATCCTGCCAGGTGCGCGGCGCCTGCGTCGGTGACGCGCGTCCAGGCGAGGTTGATCGTTTCGAGCGCGGGCAGCCGGCGCAGCACCTCGAGCCCGGCGTCGCTGAGCCTCGCACATCCAGCCAGGTTGAGATGCCGGAGCTGCGGCAGCCGCGCGAGGTGCTTCAGGCCGTCGTCGGTGAGCGCCTTGGATCCGCTGAGATCGAGCGTCGTGACGTGATCGAGCTGCGACACGCGCGCGAGCAGCGCGTCGGTCATCTGGCCGTGCGCCTGCAGGCCGGTGAGCTCGCGCTCGTCCATGACGTCGAACAGCTCGTCCCAGTCACGCGAGTGAACGACGGCGTCTTCGGCGGACGGCTCCTCGCCGGATCCCGCGTGCGCGGCTACCGGCCGCTCGGCAAACGTGGCGGTCGCGGGCGGCAGTGTCGCCGCGAACGCCTCGAGCGCCTGCCACGACTCGAACCGCTGCGCGCGCGCCACGAGGTACTGCGCATCCGCGATGCTGACGACGTCGTCTTCGGGAGTCTGCGGCTGTTCCCGCCGGCCGAGATCGAGGCGGACGTAGCGCCGCATGGCGTCCCACGTTCGGCGGTGGCCGAAATAGTCCCAGACGATCTGCATCGCTGCCTCGTCTTCGGAGCGGTACGCCGTCACGAGCGCTTCGGCGACGCGCTGATACCGGCGAATCGGGGCGTCCCGCTCGACGAGGGCGACCAGGCTGGTCCAGCCGGGCACGCCGAACTCGCGCGCGATCGCCTGCTGGATGTCGCGCAGCGTGGGCGAGGCCGGTGGCTGGGCCAGCGCGCGCTCCAGCCGCGCCCGCGCCGGCGCATCACCGTCGCGAAGCGCCTTGAGCCAGCGTTTGGCTTCTTTCCTGAGATTGTCGAGGGTCGTGCCGGACGTGACGGATCGAGACATGACACCTTCCTCCCGTAACGCCTGCAGTCCGCTGAGTATCAGGCTGGAAGAAAGGCTCGCGAGCAGCCAGTGCGACGAACATGGGTGGGAGTCATCTCCCTTGCCGCGGACAGGAGGCGCCCCAGTGCGCGCTGAGATTAGAATGCTGCTGACCAAAGTCAGAAGTCAAAAGGTAAAAGTCAAAAGGAAGCAAAAATGCGTTTCATCACAAGCCTTTGTACTTTTTACTTTTGTTGTACTTTTTCCTTTGCGAACGCGAATGCGTTCGCGCAGTTAGCGACGCGCCCGGCTGACGAGTGGGTCAAGGTCCTCGACGCCGAAGATCGGCTGAAGGGGCTGAAGGCGCCTGAAGTCGTGGCCAGCCTGAAGCTGAATCCCGGCGACGTGGTGGCCGATCTCGGCGCCGGCTCCGGACCCTTCATCGTCGCCTTCGCGAATGCCGTGACGGCGAAGGGGAAGGTCTACGCGGTCGAGATCGATCGCAACTTCTTTCCATACATCGACAAGCGCGCGCAGGCCGCGGGCGTGAAGAACGTCCGCACCGTGACCGGGGAGTTCACCGACCCGAAGCTCCCGGCGGCCGACGTGGATCTCGCGTTCATGCACGACGTCCTGCACCACGTCGAGAACCGTGCCGCGTACCTCAAGACGATGGTGAAGTACCTCGAGCCTGGCGCGCGCGTGGCGATCATCGACTATCACCCGGACCGCAGCCCGCACGGCGATCAGCCGGCGCTGCAGGTGTCGAAGAACCAGGCCATCGCGTGGATGGCCGAGGCGGGCTTCAAGCCGGTCGAGGACCTGACCCTCTTCCCGGAGAAGTGGTTCGTGGTGTTCGCCAGGAAGCCATGAGGCTGCTGCGCTCGCTCGAACGGGTCTGGCACGACGTCCGCTACGGCTGCCGCGTGTTCGCGCGCTCGCCGGGTTTCACCGCGATCGCCGTGCTCTCGATCGCGTGCGGCACGGGCGCGAACGTCGCGATGTTCAGCGTCGCCGACGCGCTGCTGCTGCGGCCCCTTCCGGTTCCCGATCCCGACGATCTCCTCGTCGTCGGGATGCGTACCGACCGCAGCGTCATCGTCACCGCCGCTTCCTACCCCGACTACGCCGACATCCGCGACCGCAGCCAGACGTTCGACGGCCTGCTCGCCTACACGCTGCGGTGGACGCCCGTGAGCACGGCGGCCGGCGCCTCGCCGCAGATCAAGGTCGTGCAGCTGGTGACCGCGAACTTCTTCGACGTGCTCCAGGTGCGCCCGGCGCTCGGGCGCGCGTTCGCGGCAGGGGAAGACCGCGTTCCTGGACGCGATCCGGTGGCCCTCATCAGCCATGCGATGTGGCAGCAGCAGTTCGCGGCCGACCCCGACGTCGTCGGCCGTTCGATCCGGGTGAGCGGCGTCCCGTTCACCATCGTCGGCGTGACCCCGGAAGGCTTCACCGGCCTCGAAACGCGCGGCTTCGCCGAAACCGTGTATGTGCCGCTGTCGATGGCGCCAGCGCTTGGCGACGAAGCCATTCGCGCGATCCTGACAACCCGCGATTTGCGCCTGCTGTCGGTGCGCGGACGGCTCCAGCCTGGCGTCGGGATTACCGAAGCGCGCGCCGAGCTCGAGTCAATCGGCCTGGACCTCGAGCGCGCGCATCCGGCGACCAACCGCGACCAGCCGCTCATCGTGCAGACCGAAATCGAGCTGCGCTTCGCCGATCGCATCGACGCCGGCCTCGTCGCGCTGCTGTCAATCCTCTCGAGCGTCGTGCTCGCCGTCGCGTGCGCGAACGTCGCCGGCCTCCTGGCCAGCCGCGCGCCGGTGCGCGCGCGAGAGATTTCGCTCCGCCTGGCGCTCGGCGCGGGGCGCGGCCGCCTGGTCCGTCAGCTGATCACCGAGAGCCTGGCGCTGGCGCTCGCCGGCGGCGTGTGCGGGCTCGCGGTCGGGCGCGCCGGCATCCTGATCCTGCAGCAGATGCAGTATCCGACCGACTCGATCCAGCCGCCATCGTTCCAGCTGGACGAGCGGGCCCTCGTCTTCAGCCTCGCGATCGCCATGGCCAGCGCGTTCCTGTTCGGGATCGGTCCGGCGCTGCAGACGACGCGCGTCGATCTCGCCGGCTCGATCCGGACCGGTGACGTTGCCGTGCCGCGGCGCTGGCGCCTCTCGCTTCGAACGAGCCTCGTCGCGACGCAGGTGGCGCTGTCGCTCGTCCTGATCACCATCGCCGTCTTCACGCTCCAGATCTTCAAGCGGGTGGCGACGACCGGACCCGGTTTCCGGACGACGCAGATGGCGAAGGTCAGCGTGGACACGACGCACCGGCAATACTCCGACCGGCAAGTCACCGCGCTCGCGGAGCAGGCCGTGCAGGCGGCCGAGCGGCTGCCTGGCGTGACCTCGGCCACGGTGACGTCGCGGATGCCGTTCTGGGGCATGGAGCTCGTGTCGATCGTGCCGGAAGGCGATCGACTCTCGCCTGGTCAGGCCGGCGTGCGGGCGATCTCGGCCACGGTCGGCGACGACTACTTCGCGACCATGGACATTCCGCTCGTGCGCGGGCGGCCGTTCAGGTCGATCGATACCCTCGACGCGCCGCTCGTGGCGATCGTCAACGAGACGCTCGCGAAGCGGTACTGGCCGGATCGGGATGCCGTCGGCAGCCGCTTCAGGTTCGCAGGCGATCCGCAGACGTGGGTGCAGATCGTCGGCGTGGCCAGGGACTCGAAGTACTTCTACATCGTCGAGCCGACGCAGGAAGCGCTGTACCTCTCGTTCCGTCAGCGACCGAGCGGCGCGTTCGTGCTGCTGGCCGGAACGGACGGCGAGTCGCTCTCAGCCGTGCGCCCGCTCCGCGACATCGTCCGCACGCTCGATCCGGAGCTGCCGGTCTTCGACGCCCAGACGATCGAAATGTTCTACGCGGTGCGAGCAACCGGCTTTCTCGAGATCGCGACCGAGATGGTGGGCGGCATCGGCCTGATGGGGACGTTGCTGACGATGGTCGGCCTCTACGGGCTGGTGTCGTACTCGGTGGCGCGCCGGACCCGCGAGATCGGCATTCGCATGGCCGTCGGCGCGACGTATGGCCACGTGCTGCGCATGATCCTGCGTCAGGGCATGACGCCGGCCTGGTTTGGTGTCGCGGCCGGCGTGATCCTGAGCATCGCCGCGACGCGCCTGCTGCCGTCGCTCTTTCCGACCGCCGACCGCTATTCGCCGGTGACGTTCCTGATCGTCGTGCCGGCGCTGGTCGCGGTCACGCTGGCCGCCGCGTTCGTGCCGGCGCGCCGCGCCGCGCGCGTGGACCCGACCGTCGCGCTGCGGCACGACTGACTAGTCCGGGGGGCTTCGCCATCCGTCTACTCCTGGCGGAGCGCCTTGGTCGGGTCGAGCCTGGCCGCGCGCAGTGAAGGCACCAGGCCGGCGCCGAGCGCGACCGCGGTCAGCAGCACGATCGTCCCGCCCAGCGTCAACGCGTCGGTCGGCTTCACGCCGTAGAGCTGCGCGGAGACGTAGCGGCCGAGCCACCACGCGATCGGCAGGCCGATGACGATGCCGATGGCGCCAATCTGCAGGACCTCGCGAATGATCAGCCAGCTGATGTCGCGAGCGCGGGCGCCGAACGCCACCCGCACGCCAATCTCGCGGGTGCGGCGCGCCACGGTGTAGGACATCACCCCATAGAGCCCGACGACGGCGAGGACAGTGGCGACGCCGCCGAATGTCGCGGTCATCGACGCGACCAGCCGTTCGCGGCTGAGCGACTGGGCCACCTGGCGTTCGAGCGTGCGCGTGCCGTAGATCGGCATGTTCGGGTCGATCTGCTGCACCGCCTGGCGTGCCGCGGCGAACATGTCGGCCGCCGGCCGCCGCGTCCGCAGGTAGACCGTGAACCCGCCCGGTCGCGACTGCTCCAGATACGGGAAGAACATCTGACGCTGGATGTCGTCGCGGACATCGGTGTACTTCGAGTCACGGACGACGCCGACGATCTCGATCGGCGTCGGCGTGCCGGGATCGGTCCCGAACCCGACGTGCCGGCCGATCGGATTGACGTTGGCGAAGTACTGCTTGACGAAGCGCTCGTTGACGATCGCCACGCGGAAGTCGGAGACGCCGTCGGGCGCCGGCGTGGTGCGCACGTCGCGCTCGCTGAAGTCGCGGCCCATCACCACCGGGATGCCCATCGCGGCGAAGTAGCCCGGACTGATCGCGTTGTTCCAGATCGCGACGTTCTCGTCGGGCTTCGGCTGGTAGCCCTCGATCGTCATGCCGCTGTTCCATTGGTTCCCCTCGAGCAGCCGCACCGTCGCCAGCCCCGCGGCCTCGACGCCGGGCATCCGCTTCAGGTTCTCGAGCAACGTCGTGGTGAACTGCTGCGTGCGCGATTGGTCGTACCCGTTCAGGGATGGATCGACGCCGATTGACAGGATGCGGCTCGAGTCGAAGCCGAGATCGACGGCGAGCAGGTTGTCGAGCGTGCGAAGGAACAGCGCCGCGCCGGTGACCAGCAGGAACGACAGCGCGATCTGCACGGCCACCAGCGCCTTCCTGACGCGCGCCTGGCCGCCCGCCACGCTGCCGGCCTGCGCCTTCAGCGTCGGCGCGAGATCGGGCCTGGTGGACTGCAGCGCCGGCGCCAGCCCGAACAGCACGCCGGTCAGCGTCGACACGCCGAACGTGAACGCGACGATCCGCCAGTCCGGCGCCGTCGGGATCGGCTGCGGCACGTCCGGGTTGACGAAGAAGCCGAGCACGAACGACGCGCCCACGTAGGCGAGGGCGAGCCCGGCCACGCCGCCGATCACCGCCAGCAGCACGCTCTCGACCAGCAGCTGCTCGACGATGCGGCCGCGCGACGCGCCCAGGGCCAGGCGGACCGCGACCTCGCGCTGCCGCGCGGCGCCGCGCGCGATCAGCAGGTTGGCGATGTTGGCGCAGGCGATCAGCAGCACGCCGACCGCCGTCGCCATCAGCACCCACAGCGGCGTCGTCAGCGTGCGGCGCAGGCCCGAACGTCCCTGCGAGGCGTCGAGCAGCTGCAGCTGGTTCCCGAGATACCGCTCACGGACGCGCTGCGAGGCGCCGCCGAACGCGCGGGTCGCGACGTCAGCCTCGAGCAGGCTGCGGAAGTAGGGCTGCAGCGCACCGGTCGCCTGTTCCCGCGTGACGCCCGGGCGCAGCCGCGCGAACACGCGCACCCAGCGATAGAGGCGATCGTCGAGGCCGTTGAATGACGGCGTGATCTGCGCCTTCATCATCAGCGGCACGAAGACGCGCGCCTGCCGGCCGAGCTCGACGCCGTCGAATCCGGCCTGCGACACGCCGACCACGGTATAGGCGCGGCCGTTGATCGTCATCGTGCTGTTGACGATCGAAGGATCGCCGCCGAATCCGCTCATCCAGAAGCCATGACTGAGGACGGCAACCGGATGTCCTCCGGGCAGGCGGTCGTCCTCCGCGTTGAGCACGCGCCCCAGCGCGGGCGTGATGCCCAGCGCGTCGAAGTAATTGCCCGACACCAGCTCGCCGGCGACGCGCTCGGTCCGGCCGGTGTGGCCGATGTGCAGCGACGCCGCGAACCGGCCGAAGACGTGGGCGAAGACCTCGTTGTGGTCGCGGAACTCCGTGAACATGACGTGGGACAGCTCGCTGCCGTCGCCCCAGTTGCTGCCGTAGCGCGAGCCGGTGAAGGTGATCTGGACGAGCTCGGCGGGATCCCGCACCGGCAGGGATCGCAGCAGGACCTGATCGACCAGCGTGAAGATGGCTGTGGTGGCGCCGATGCCGAGGGCAATCGAGAACAGCGCGATGGCGACGAACCCCGGCGACTTGCGCCAGGAGCGGAGGGCGGATCGAAGGTCAGCGGTCAGGCGAGCCATGGTCCGTTGGACGAGGCACCGCCGCCGATGGTTGGTGCGAGGTCAGCCCGGGCGGCTGACCTCGCCGGTCGCTATTTCGCCGCGGGCAGCGCGAACGCCATCAGGCTGTCGTCGGTCAGCGGCGCGTTGAAGAACCCGCCGCCGGTCGAGACGATCACCACGTACTGCTTGCCGTCCTTGCCGAGATAGGTGCTGGGCGTCGCGTTGGCCGCGCCGCCGAGCTTGAACGTCCACAGCTCCTTGCCCGACTTGGCATCGAACGCACGGAACCGCGCATCGTCCGTCGCGCCGACGAAGACCAGTCCGCCCGCGGTCGCGATCGGGCCGCCGTTGCCCGGGCGGCCGGTGTTCTGCTTCTCCGGCGGCAGGCTCTCGGTGATGCCGAGCGGCACGCGCCACGCGAACTCGCCGGTGTGCACGTTGACCGCCGTCAGCTGACCCCACGGCGGCTGCTGACAGGTACATGTTGAGCGCGTTGTCCTTGAAGCGTCCGCCGCCTGGCACGCCTTCGTACGGTCCCTCCGGGTGCAGGCGATTGCCGACCCCGTCGGCCTGCGGCGGGCCGGTGGCGCGGGCGTCGCGATCCCTGAGGCCCGCGAGCTGGCCCATCTCGTTGGTGTTGACGAACAGGTACCCGAGCTGCGGATTGAACGCGGTGCCGCCCCAATTCACGCCGCCGTGATTGCCGGGGAACTGCAGGCGCAGACGCTTGTAGCCTTGCGGCAGGTAAGGTCCGCCGATCTGGACGCCTTCGATCAGCTTGCGGCAGGACGCTTCCAGCTCCGGCGTGACCGTCGCGATGTCGTCCATCGTCATCGTCATGCGCGCGAGCGGCGGCGGCTTGACCGGGAACGGCTGCGTCTTGGCGGCGCGCTCGAGCGGCACTTCGCTCGGCGGGCACCGGCCGCTCCTCGACCCCATAGATCGGCTTGCCGGTCACGCGATCGAGGATGAACAGCAGCCCGGGCTTGTTGATGACGGCGACGGCCGGAATCGTCCGCCCGCCCTGGCGGACGTCGATCAGCGCCGGCGCCGCGGCGAGGTCGGCGTCCCAGATGTCGTGATGCACGATCTGGAAGTGCCAGAGGTACTTGCCGGTGTTCGCGTCGGCGGCGACGAGGCTGGTGCCGAACAGGTTGTCGCCGGCCCGATCGCCGCCGTACTGATCGACCGACGGCGCGCCGAACGGCATGTAGACGATGCCGCGCTGGGTGTCGACGGTGATGAAGCCCCAGACGTTGACGCCGGCGCGGTTCTTCCAGCTGTCGCCGGCCCACGTGTCGTTGAACTTCTCGCCGGCGCCGGGGATCGACTTGAACGTCCACACCAGCTTGCCGGTGTGGATGTCCCACGCCCTGACGTCACCGGCCGGTCCCAGCGGAGGATTCTCCTGATTGCGTCCGCCGGTGATGATCAGGTTGCGATACATCGTCGGCGGCGACGCGAGCCCGTTGTTGCCGTTGAACCCGCGCAGGACCTCCGGCGTGTTGAGGCTGATCGATGCCGGCGTCGCCGAACGCGGCGATTGGGCTGGCCGGTCTGCGCGTTCAGCGAGAAGAGCCGGCCGTCGTTGCTGCCGAACACGATCTGCGCCGGGGTCTTCGCGTCGCCGGCCCAGTACTCGACGCCGCGCGACGTCGGCGTGCCGTTCGGCACCGGAAACGCCCACAGCTCCTTGCCGGTCGTGGGATCGAGCGCGACGACGCGGCCGTACGGCGTGGTGATGAACATGACGCCGTTGACGACCACCGGCGTGACCTGACTGACCGCGAAGCCGGAGCCCCGGCCGCGGCCGCGCCCGCGTCCAGCCGGCGGCGGGGGCGGCGGTTCCACCGGGGGAGCCGCCGCGGGCGGCGTCACCGGCGTGGGCCGCATGTGATACACCCACGCGACCTGCAGCTGCCCGACGTTGGCCGGCGTGAGCTGCGTGAGCGGCGAGAAGCGCTGGCCGCCGCGATCGTGGTTGTAGGTGGGCCACTCGGTCGAGGGCGCCGGTGGCTTCGCGGCCGTCGACTGCGCGGGCGCGGGCGTGTCCGCCAGGCCCACCAGCGTCGTGACCGCGACGACGAGTACGCCGGAAAGTCGCTTCATCTAGAGAGTCCTCACAGTGGTGAGGGATTCTACTGCGACTGTCGGGGGAACGGGGGACTCGGGGATCGGGATCAGCAGCTCAGTTCTCGAATCTGAGCTGTCGGGGGCCGCGCGGCATCATTACCGCGACTGGTGTCAGGCAGTGAATCGTGAATTCACCATTCACTGCCTGACACCCGGTCGTCGGTTGGACCCAGCGGCGCAGTTCCTGTTGTTCGACCGCGAGCTCCCCGCGCCAGCCCGTCGCGTGCTCGTCGTCCAGGATTGGGTAGCGGGGCTGGCCGGCAGGCGCTGAAGGTCGCCTGCTGTCAGCTCTCCCTCAGGATCTCCGCGGGATCGAGGGCAGCCGCGCGTCGGGCCGGCACCAGGCACGCCACCAGCGCGATGCCCATCAGGACCATCGGCACGCCGATCATGGTCGGGGCGTTCGTCGGGCTGACGCCGAACAGCAGCGTGCCCATCAGCCGGTTCGCGAGCAGCGCCGCGACGATGCCGGCGGCGACGCCGAACAGGACGAGACGCAGCCCGTGCAGGACGACCATGCGCCGGACCTGCGCCGGCTCGCCGCCGAGCGCGAGGCGGATGCCGATGTCGCGCGTGTGCTGCTGAACGAAGAACGCCATCACGCCGTAGATGCCGACCACCGACAGCACGAGCGCGGTCATCGCCAGCGCCGCGATCAGGATGCTGAGGTAGCGCGGCGTGGCGAGCGCACCGGCCACGAGCGCGTCTGCCGGTGGCGATGTTCGTGAGCGCCAGCCCGGGATCGAGCTCCTTCACCGCCTGCTGCATCGACAGGGACAGCGAGATCGGATCGCCGGTCGTGCGCAGCACGAAGAACGCGTTCGGCATGTCCACGAACGGAAAGTAGACGGTCCCGTCTTCCGTCGCTTCGAGCCCGGTCCATTTGACGTTGCCGACGACGCCGACGACGGTGGTCCAGGGGCAGTCGGTGCAGCCGCCGCTGCGGAAGCGGCGGCCGAGCACCTCTTCGCCGGGGAAGAAGCGGTTGGCCCACGCCCGGTCGACCACCACGACGTTGTCCTGCAGCGAGCGATCGTCGAGGAGCCGGCCGCGCTCGAGGCGGAGCCCGACGGTGCTGAAGAACTCGGGCGAGGCGCCGACCCACGGGCAGATCGGCTGGTTCTGGCCGGCAGGCGTCGGCCGATCTTCGAGGTCGAAGTTGTTGCGCTGGCCGCTCTCGCTCGGCGGCCGGCTGTCGGCGAGCGCCGCGGCCTCGACGCCGGGCACGGCGGCGAGCCGTTCCAATGCGCGCTTCCAGAAGGCGGCGCGGTTCGCCTCGGTCGCATACGCCGCACCGGTCAGCGAGACCGACGCGGTCAGGATGCGATCGGTCTCGACGCCGACGGGGACCCGGTTCAGGCGATCGAGGCTGGTCAGCACCAGCACCGCCGCGACGAGCAGCGGAGTCGCGAGCGCGAACTCCGCCGCGACGAGGGCGCGCCGCACCTGCTTCGCGGCCGGACCGTCCGTCGCCGAGCGGCCACCGGCCCGCAGCGTGTCGTCGACGCGAATGCGCGATCCATAGATCGCCGGCACGAGCCCGATCAGGATGGCGCTCGCGATCGTGAGGATGACCAATGAGGCGAGCGCGGGGCCCACGAAGCCGATCTCGGCGACGCGCGGGATGTAGGGGCCGCCGTAGAAGGTAATGAGCCGAAGTGCCCCCGCCGCGATGCCGAGGCCGACGATCGCCGCGCCCGCGGCCAGCAGCCCCGCCTCGACGAACACGTACTGCAGCAGGCGGCCGCGCGAGGCGCCGAGCGCGCCGCGGATCGCCAGCTCGCGGCGGCGATGCAGCGCCGCGCGCGATCAGCAGGTTGACGGCGTTGGCGCAGGCGATCAGCAGCACCAGCCCGACCGCCGCGAGCACGAAGATCAGCCGCGAGCCGGCGTCGCCGATGGCGCGTGCCTTCAGATCCATCAACCCCCACGTCGACTTCTGATCCTGGTAGGACGACCGCCAGATCGGGAAGAGCCGGGCGTTGGTGGCACGAAGCGCCTCGGTCGCGACGCCCGGGGCGACCCCTGGCTTGAGGCGCGCGATCGCCATGGTGAAGAACGGTCCCTTGCGCCGGGGTGTCGGCCACCGCTCCGCGGTGAAGACGGCGGTCGCGGCGTCGAACGGCCCGATGCTCGGTTCGAGCACGCCGACGATGGTGTGATCGACACCGTCGAGCAGGATCGGCTTACCGAGGATCGAGGTATCGCCGGCAAATCGCCGCGTCCAGTACCGAATGGGTCAGCACGGCGATCCGATCGCGATGCTGATCGTCCGAGGCGTCGAAGAGGCGGCCGAGGTGCGGCCGTTGGCCCAGCAGGGGAAAGTAGGATCCCGTCACCGATCTCGCGGTAATGCGCTCGGCCTGTGCGCGATCCGTCGTCGTGACCTGGCTCGTCTGGTAGGCCGCGACCGCGCTGAACGTCGGATGGTCGGCTTCGAGCGCGCGATAGTCGACCACCGAGAAGCGGAACTTGTAGGGCGGATTGTCGGTGTAGATCCACACCAGCGATCCGGGATCGGCATAGGGCAGCGGGTTGACCAGCACCGCCCAGACCGCGCCGATCATCGCCGCCGTGGCGCCGAGGCCGAGGCCGACGGTGAGGACGATGGTGGCCGACAGCACCGGCACCCGAACCAGGCTGCGCAGGGTGTAGCGGAGATCGTGGACCAGATGCTGCATCGTCGTCCTTCCGGGAAGTGCCGCCCGCACGCGGTCGGCGAGGAGATGCCAGGGGAGGATCCGCTGCTGGCTGCGCAGCCAGCGTGCCGCGGCGCGTGGACCGTCGTGACGCAGCCGTAGCTGATAGAGCTCGTCGAGGTCGTGCTCGATGGCACGTCGGTCCGCGTCGCTCACGAGGAAGCGCAGGAGCCAGCGCACGATCAGGCCTTCCGGGTCCGCAGCACGCGGTCCAGTCCGCGCCACAGGCGCGCGTGCTCGATGCGGTTGGCCTCGACGGCCGCCAGCCCCTCGCGGGTGACCTCGAAATACCGCCGAGCCCGGCCGGCCTCCGGCTCATCCATCCTGGAGCGCACGAACCCCTTGCGCTCGAGACGCCGGAGCGAGATGAACACCGCCGCCTGCGAGACCGGCCGTTCCATGCGCCGTTCCAGCGACAGCACGAGCGGGACGCTGTAGGTTTCGCCCCCCTCGCGCAGCATCGCCAGCAGCACGTGCAACTCGAAGTTCTGAAGCGTGTGTTTGCCCATGAGCGATCTGATTCTACGACTAACAGCGTTAGTCGTAAGTCGGTGGCAAAAGGTTAGGTGCTTGGTGCTGGCCCCGGTAGCGCGGCAAGCGGGAAGCGGGAAGCGGGAAGCGGGAAACGGGAAGCTGACGACTCCTACGCCACCCGCCGCGCGGTGAGCGGGATCAGCGCCAGCATGCCGGCGACGACGGCGAGGGCGAGGGGCAGGCTCGTGAGGTCGGCGACGAAGCCGATCAGCGCCGGGCCGAGGAGCAGGCCGGCGTAGGCGATGGTCGTGACGGTGGCCAGCGCCAGGCTGGGCGGGACGTTGGGGACGTGGCCCGATGCGCTGAACAGCAGCGGCACGATGTTCGCCGCGCCGAGGCCGATCACGATGAAGCCGGCGAGGGCGGTCGCGGTGTTGGGGCTGACCGCCACGGCCAGGAACCCCGCCGCGGCGAGGGCGCTGCCGGCGACGAGCATGCGCAGGGCGCCGAACCGGTGGGCCAGGTCATCTCCGGTCAGCCGTCCGGCGACCATCGCAATCGAGAACGTCGCGTAGCCGATGCCGGCGATCGAGATGTCCACGCCCTGCCGGTCGCGCAGAAAGACCGCGCTCCAGTCGAGCACCGCGCCCTCGGCGAGAAACGAGATGAAGCACAGCCCGCCGAGCAGCAGCACGCGTGAGCTCGGGACGATCGTGAACGTGGTGTCCGACGCGGCGCCGCGATCCCTCAGGAGCCCCGGGATCTGGACCAGGGCGACGATCAGGAGCAGCCCGGCCATCAGCAGCGCCGACGCGCCCAGCGACAGTCCGCCGCGCAGCAGCAGCGTGAGCAGGATCGCCCCGACCAGGCCGCCGATGCTGAACAGGGCGTGGAACCCCGACATGATCGGCCGTCCGATCGCGTGCTGCACGGCGATCGCCTGCGCGTTCATGGCTACGTCCATCGTGCCGAGGCCGGCTCCGAAGACGAACAGGCTGGCCGCGAGCAGCAGCGGCGACGCCGGCGCCGCCAGCAAGGGCAGGATCGCGCAGGCGATGACGCTGGCCAGGGTGATGACCGGCCGGCTGCCCCAGCGGTGGATGGCGATCCCCGCGATCGGCATGGCCACGACCGAGCCGCCGCCGAGCGCCAGCAGGATGAGCCCGAGCGTGCCCTCGTCGATCGCGAGCCGGGTCTTCGCGAACGGAACCATCGGCGCCCAGCACGAGGTCGCTGTGCCGCAGACGAGAAAGATCGCGCTGGTGGCGCGGCGCGCGGCGGTCATGCCCGGCCTGCGCCGATCTAGCAGGTAGCTGAGAACGCAACACGTCAACTCCCTAACCTTACCTTCCAACTCCCAATGGTCCAATTTGGGAGTTGGTCGTTGGGAGTTGGGAATTGACACGGCTTTTTGTCTCTGTCTTAGAGCGGCTCAACGCTGATCTCGGCCTGCATCTCGTGGCGTCCGCCAGGCTCGAGCCGCACCGCCGCGTCGCCGACGTTGCCGGTCTCGACGCACACCATCTCGCGCCACTCGTGATCGCCGAAGTCGGGCATCGCGCGCGCCTTGTCGATCCATGGGTTCCAGACGATCGTCGACTGCGATCCGGCCTTCGACACCCTGATCCGGCGAGACCGCCGCTCGTCGCGGATCACGCACGCCGCGCTGGTGTCGAGATAGACGCGGTCGGTCTCCGACCCGAACCGGATCGGCGCATCGTCTTGCGTCCGCCAGGTCGGGCCGCCAACCTTGTCCATGTAGGCCGCGCGCTCGAGGCCGTCGATCGAGACCGCCTCGATATCCTCGACGGCGAAATAGGAGTGCAGCGCCGCTTCGAAGACGAGCGGCTCGGCCAGCGGGTTCTCGATCTCCAGCGTCATCGTCAGGCGCGATCCGATGACGATGCGGTGGGTGAGACGGAACGCGCAAGGCCAAACGGCCGTGGTGTTCGCGTCGGGCTCGAGCGTCAGCGCGAGCCGGACCGCGCCGTCAGGCGTCTCGATCGCGCGCGTCAGCGTCCAGTCCGCGAGCCTCGCGAACCCGTGCGCCGGTGCGCGCGTGTCCGAGGCAAGCGGCCCGAACCAGGGAAAACAGATCGGCACGCCGCCACGGATTGGCTTGTCCGGCTGGAACAGACTCTTTGCGCTCAGCCACAGGACCGGCGAAGCCGTGTGCGACGGATGCCACGCCGCCACGTGCGCGCCATGCAAGTAGATCTGCGCCGTGGCAAACGGCGTCGAGACATCCAGCCGCGGCAGCGATCCACTGCCGGTCACGAGCCGAACCGAAGGGGGCAGGGGCAGCATGCGGAATCGTACTCGCGATTAGGATCAGGTGCTTGGTGCTGGGTGCTGGGTGCTGGGTGCTCAGTGCGAGGTGCTCGGTGCTAGCAGCCGAACGCCTTGTTGTAGCGCACGCGGCCGCGAATGTTGGTGAGCGCGCCGGGGACGAGCTCGAGGGCCATGAACGCGTCGCCGGGGAACGGGCTGTCGAGGGGGTGCGCGAGCGCGGCGGAGAAGCCGAAGCGCGGATAGTAGGCGGGGTGGCCGACCACGATCACCATGCGTTCGCCACGCCGGCGGAGGGCGTCGAGCCCTGATCGGATGAGCGCGCTGCCGATGCCGGTTCGCTGCTCCGCCGGCAGCACGGCGACGGGCGCGAGCGCGACGGCGTCGATCGGCCCGTCGTCGGTGTCGACGAACATGCGGCTGAACAGGATGTGGCCGACGACCTGGCCGTCCTGAACGGCGACCTGCGACAACAGCACCGCGCCTTCCGGCCGGAGCGCCTCGATCAGATCCGCTTCCTCCGCGCCGCCGAAGGCCGCGAGGTTCACGGCGCGGATCGCCGCGTAGTCGGCTGGCGCTTCATCGCGCAGGCCGGGCTGTGCCTTCGAGCTCAAGAGGACGTTCTCCTGCAGGCAGTCATGGGCGGCGGTAATAATACCCGAGAGATGACGACTCAAACCCAACCGGAAGTCTGGCTGCGCGGTCCGATCGACGGGATCCCGCCGCTCCTGCAGCCGGTGGCGCACGCGTTACTTCAGTGCCGCGAAGAGATCACGGCGGCGGTGGCGGGGCTGACGGCCGATCAGCTGTGGGCGCGGCCGGGCAACGTCGGGTCCATCGGCTTCCACCTGCGTCATGCGGCGGGCAGCCTCGATCGCCTGTTCACCTATGCGCGCGGCGAGCGTCTGTCGGCGGATCAGCGCGCCGCGCTGGCGGCGGAGGAGCATCCGGACCTGGCGCCGAACGTCGGGGCGCGGCTGGTGGCGGCATTCGACGAGCAAGTCGAGCGCGCGCTCGCGCAGCTGCGCGGCACGACGGACGCGATGCTGCTGGAGTTCCGCGGCGTCGGCCGGGCCCAGATGCCGTCGACGGTGCTCGGCCTGCTGTTTCACGCCGCGGAGCATACCCAGCGACACGCCGGTCAGATCGCGACGACCGTCCGGATCGTGACGAGCAGTCCCGACGGCGTGTGAGGTCCGGCGGTCAGCGCGCCTTGTCGCGCTCGATCGCCTGCTGGAGCTCGCGCACCCGGGCGCGTTCCTCCTCGGTCGTCGCGACCGTGAGCGCGACCTGCACCGCTTTCAGCGCCTCGCCGTGCTGGCCCATTCGCCACAGGATTCGCGCCGCCGTCAGACGGTGGTCGGGCTCGTTGGGCTCGAGCCTGACGGCCTTGATGACGAGACTCAGCGCGTCGGCGGCGCCGGCCATCGCGCGAATCTCCCCGAGCCGCGCCAGCGCGTAGGCGTAGCGCGGGTTGAGCTCCACCGCGCGCGCCAGCAGCGTCTCCTGTTCCTTCAGACCGGCCGCGTCCGGACGCGGCTGCCAGTTGAGGCGGGCAAGCGTGTAGTGGGCGTACGCATTGGTCGAGCCGCCGGCAACCGCGCGCGCTACCGCGGCACGCGCCTCTTCCCGCTTGCCGTCGCGCTCGAGTTGAATGCCTTCGGCGAGATGGCTGTCCGGCGCCGCGGCGTCGGCCGTGCGCGCCTCCGCGATGGCGGCGCGCGCTTCCACCGGCCGCCGCATCGACGTGTGGAACAGCGCCAGCGCCGAAGACGACTCGGCGGTGGTCAGCGGCCGCTGCACGAAGCCGTCGCGCTTCACCGACACGTCAGCGGCCATCTTGGCGAAGCTGAAGATGCTGCGGTTGACGTACATCACGAAGTCGGCCTCGAGCTGATCGACCTTGCCGATGGTCTCGGCCATCGCCGCGGCCGGCGCCGTTCCGGACGTCACCATGCGGAAGAACTCGTTGATCTTCGGCGCCCGGGCGCCGCTGTTGCCGAACATCAGGAAGTGGACGAACGCCCACGCCTGCGCGTCGTACCGTTCCAGCCCGCCGTGCTGTTTGAGCTCGGGCGCTCCAGCCTGCATGTCGACCAGCGCCGGGAGCTTGAGACGCACCCGCTCGCGCAGGTATACCAGGTTCTGGGGAATCGGCGTTCCCACCAGCAGGTGCGACTCGCGCACGATCGTGTTGCTCAGGACCGCGGCGAGGCCACGCCTGAACCAGAGGGGCATCTCCGCGGGCAGGCTCTGTTGCAGCACCATCGCCACGTACGAGAAGTAGGCGCTGCGGTGCGGATTACTGTAGCTGTCGTCTTCGGCGACGATGTCGGTGCGGATCGCCAGGTAGTGGCGATCGATCCCGCTCACCCAGACGCTGGCCGGGCGCACGCTGCCGCCACGCTCCCAGAACTGCGGCACAATCTGGTGCATCTTCAGCTCGGAGTCGACGGCAACCACGAGGAAGGGGCGATCGAGCTCGACCTGCGCCCACGGCAGGATCGCCACGACGGCGCTGCGGATCTGTTCGAGCTGCCACGCGAGCGTGCGTGCGCTGCCGGCGCCGCCGGCCGTCATGACGGTCACGTTCGGGCTCTTGATCTCGATCCACCTGTCAGCGGCGTGAGCCGGGGTCGAGAAGAAAGCAAGCACGAGGGTGAGCAGCAACGCTCGCGCAGGCAGTGGTGCGACGCCGCGCGCAAGGTGAGCCGCAAACGAACCGATCGAAATCATCCGGCCTCCGGGGTCGGTGAGATTGGAGGCGTGATGATAACAGATGGGCTGGGCGCCGCTGCTTCAGCGGCGTTTTTCCTGCGCCAACCGCTGCTCGAGCTTTGTCAGCCCGTCGGCCGCGTAGGTCTTGCAGGTCTTGCCTTCGGCTAACACCGGATGGACGGCCGAGCAGCCGGTCGCAGGGCAGTGCGGCCACTTTCGCGATGCTGCGGCGGTAGTCCTCGACCCGGCTCGGCGTGTTGCCGTCGCCGCTGAACCGGAAGCCATCCGCCGACACGGGATTGAGGCTGTCCGCGTAGACGATGTTCTCGCAGCGGGTCCCTTCGCAGGCGCGCCAGCTCCACGTCGTGCTGCCCGGCGTGTGGCCTGGCGTGAGGTGCGCGGTGATCGCGAGCTCGCCGACGCGCAGGACCTCGCCGTCGGCCACGGTGCGCACGTTCTTGACGGCGGGGAAGCGGTTCGCAGTCGGGCCGAACGCGAACTGCGGATCGTCAGGAGTCGGCTCACCCCGCTCGAGCGCACGGGCGCCCGCCGCGCTGGCGGCCACCGTCGCGCCCGACAGCCGCTGGATCGCCGCGATGCCGCCGGCGTGATCGTAGTGCGCGTGCGAGTTCACGATCAGCCGGACGTCCTCGGTGCGGAACCCGAGCGTGCGAATGCTCGCATCGATCACGGCCGCCGATTGCGGCAGGCCGCCGTCGAGCAGGATGTGTCCCTTGTCCGATGTGATCAGCACCGCGCCGAGCCCGGCAAGGCTGACGTCGTATGTATTGCCGAACACTTTCATGGGTTCGCGCCGGTCGTTCCATGCGTCGCAGTCCTGGCACTTGATCGGCGGGTCAGGCTGCAGCTTCGAGCCGGTCTGACCCGACGGCAAGAGGGCACACGACACGACGATGAGCAACGAGAGTTTCATAGCAGGGCAGGAGCAAGTCGAGCGGAAGTGAGTTTACGGCACTAGAGCTAGCGTTGACGAGCACGTTCGCACGTAGCACGTAGCACGTAGCACGCAGCCGCGCGAGAGGATAGCATGCGGCGCGGAGACAAGACGATGAACCGAAGGACAGCGATGCGGGCGCTCGCGGCGCTACCGATGGGCCTGACGGCACGCGCGAATGCGCAGGCGCCACAGTCTGCCGCATCGTGGACGCCGCTCTTCAACGGCAAGGACCTGACGGGATGGGAGACGTTCCTCGGCAAGCCGCACAAGCTGACCGACGTGGCGTCGATCCCGAAGAATGCCGACGGTGAATACACGGGCGTGGTCGGCGTGGACAACGATCCGCGCGCCGTGTTCTCCGTGGTGCAGGCGGATGGCGCCCCGGCGATCCGGATCTCCGGCGAGATCTACGGCGCGCTGACGACGCGCCAGGAATACGACCACTACCACCTGCGGTTCGAGTTCAAGTGGGGCGAGCGGAAATGGCCGCCCCGCGAGCAGGCGCTGCGCGACAGCGGCTGCTGCTATCACGCGGTCGGCCCGCATGGCGCGAGCTACGGCTTCTGGATGCAGTCGTTCGAGTTCCAGATCCAGGAAGGCGACTGCGGAGACTTCTACAGCCTGGCCGGCGTGATCGTCGATGCGGAAGGCGTTGCCCGGACGCCCGGCGACCCGAAGACGGAGCTCACCTACACGAAGGGGGCCCCGATCGTCCGCGGCCACACTCGCCGCATCGTCAAGGCGCCGGTGCCGGAGCAGCCGCACGGCCAGTGGAACACGCTCGATCTCTACTGCGTCGGCCAGACCAGCGCGCACGTCGTCAACGGCCGCACCGCGATGGTGCTCTCGGGACTGCGGCGGCGCGTCGACGGTCGCGAGGAACCGCTGACGCGCGGACGGATCCAGCTGCAGTCGGAGGCGGCGGAGGTGTTCTACCGGAACATCGCGATCAGGCCGATCAAGGAGATTCCGGGAGCTGTCAGCGCGTGACCAGCGGGCGAAGCGGCCGGACGTACATGTTGCGGAACGCGACCGGTCCGTGATCGCCCTGCAGCATCAGCGGATTCTGCGCGGCCTCGGGAATCGTCAGGTGGGCGCGGGTCGGTCCGTCGATGTCGACGTCCTTCTGCACGACCTGGCCGTTGAAGAGCACGCGCTGGAAGCGCGCGGGCTCGGTCTTCTTGCCGGCGGCGTCGAAGCGCGGCGCGCGGTACCAGATCTGATACGACTGCCATTCGCCCGGACGCCGCGACGCGTTCACGAGCGGAGCCGATCCGCCGACGCCGGTTTCGTTGATCCACTTGTGATAGATCGCGCCGGCGTCCGACGTATGCATGCCATCGGTCGCGCCCCAGCTGTCGAAGATCTGCACTTCGTAGAGTCCCTGCAGGTAGACGCCTGAGTTCGATCCCTTCGCCAGCATGAACTCGAGATAGAGCTCGACGTCGCCGAACGCTTTCTCGGTGCACAGATTCGCGGTGCGTCCGGTGCCATTGACCATCGTGCCGCCAGGCGCCCGGCGGCCGTTGAGCTGCGTTGGGCCAAGGTATCGTTCGTAGCGAACGGCGCGTGCCGTGTACCACTCGTTCTTGGCGGTCGCGTCGCAGGCCTTCCAGCCGCTGAGGTCGGTGCCGTTCAGGAGCGGCTCCCAGCCATCCTCGAGCAGGTAGGGCGGATCACCGTGCGGGTCTCCGTCCTGGATCGGAGAGATGCGCGGCGGCTGCTGAAACAGGAGGCTGGCGGCGAAGAGGACGAGCATGAGGCGCATGGGCGCTCACTATACCGCGCAACTCCGCCGTTCGGCGCTTCCCCTGCGGCGCGCGCCCCGGTATCCTCTGCTCTCGTCGGGACGCACCCTTTCGGAGGCCGATCATGCCACTCTCGCGACGTGAGCTTCTTGCCGCCGGCGCCGCCTCGCTCGCCGCCGGCGTCTCCACGCAACGCACCGCCGCCGTCGCCGCGCCGCAGGTGTCAGGTTCGCTTCCTCGAGCGGGAAAGGCACCGCATCCGCCGAACGTCACGATCCGCGACTATCTCGTGCGCGAAGCGCGCCGGATCACGGATCACGCCATCAACGATCTGAAGAGTCCTGCCGAGGTCACGCGGCGGCTCGGCGAGCGCCGCCAGCAGTTCCTGCGCACGCTCGGTCTCGGCGATTTGCGTCCGGCCGCCGAACGCGGACCTGTCCCGCACAAGATCACCGGGGTCATCCAGCGCAAGGGTTTCAAGATCGAGAAGCTGCACTACGAGAGCCTGCCGAACCTGCACGTGACGGCGAACCTCTACCTGCCCACGGCGGCCACCGCCGCGTCCCGCCGGCCCGGCATCCTCTACGTGTGCGGTCACGCGCAGAAACAGAAGGTGTACTACCAGGGGCATCCTCGGCGGCTGGCGGAGCTCGGCTTCCCGACGTTGATTGTCGAGACCGTGCAGCTCGGCGAGGTGACCGGTTATCACCACGGCTGCTATCGCGAGGGCTGGTTCCACTGGTACAGCCGCGGCTACTCGCCGGCCGCGATCGAGGTGTTCAACGGCATCCGCGGCCTCGATCTGCTCGCGTCGCGGCCCGAGGTCGACGCGACTCGGCTCGGCGCGACCGGCATCTCCGGCGGCGGCGCGCAGACGTGGTACATCGCGGCGGCGGACGAGCGCGTCAAGGCCTGCTCGCCGGTCTGCGGCACGGCCACCCTGGCGTCCCACATCTACGACCGCGTCATCGACGGCCACTGCGACTGCATGTGGTGGCCGAACACGCCGATGTGGGATCTCGCCGACGTGGCCGCGCTGATTGCGCCGCGTCCGCTGCTGATCGCGTCGGCGAACCAGGACGGCATCTTTCCGATCGACGCGATCCGCGAAGTGCACGCGCAGCTGGAAGGGCTGTATCGCACGCTCGACGTGTCGGAGCATCTGCGCTTCGTCGAGACGCCCGGCGGCCATTCCTACCACGAGCGATCGCGGACCGAGATCCTCTCGTGGTTCCTCAGACACCTGGTGGGCAAGGGGGTGCCGCCCGCCGAAGTCGGGGACATCGAGCTCGACCCCGCGAAGCTCGAGTCAGAGGAGACGCTGCGCGTCTACAGCGCCGGCAGCCCGGCCGGCAACCGCGCGGTGACGATTCACGACGAGCTCATCGCCGTCGCGAAGGCGCCCACGGTCGCATCCGCCGCGAGCGTGCAGACGGTGCGGACCGCAGCTCGTGGACGCGCTCCGCCGCGACACCTTCAATCACTTCCCGGCCGCTCCGCCGCCGCTCGACCTCGTCGAGGAATACGCGCTCGACGGCGGCGTCGGCACACGCGTCGCGTTCACCTCGGAGGACGGCTGGCGGTTCCACGCGCTCCGCCGCAATCCTCCCGATGTGAAGGGGACCGTTCCGGCCATCGTCGTGCTCCGCTCGCCCGGCGAAGGGCGCAACGATTCCGACACCTTCGCCGGCACGATCCGCCGGCCGTGGGTCAAGTTCATCACCGAGACCCGCGGCACCGGCGACACCGCGTGGGGCGACGATCTCAGCTGGCACGTCCGCCGCGCCTGCGCGTGGACCGGCCGCACGATCGCGAGCATGCGGGTCTGGGATGCGCTGCGCGCGCTCGAGGCCGCCCGTGCGCTGCCGGGCGTCGATCCGTCGCGGGTGGCGATCGCGGCACGAGGGGAGATGTGTGCGGTGGCGCTTTACGCGGCGCTGCTCGACGGCCGCGTGACCGCCGTCGCGCTCGAATCTCCGCCCGCCACGCAGAATGCCGCCAGCGCGCCGGACGGCAAGGGGGCGGCGATCGAGATGCTGAACTGCCTTCGCTACACCGACCTGGCCTACGTGGCCGGCCTGCTCCATCCGGCGGAGCTCGTCGTCGCCGGCGAGTTCCCGGCGACCTTCGGGTGGGCGGAGCAGCTATACGGGCGCTTGGCGCCGGCGGGTCGCTTTCACCGCCTCGAGTCGATGCCCGACTGGTCGTAGCTATATCGGGGGGCTTCGCCCCGTCCGCGCAGAAGCGCCCCCATCGGCATCGCTCGCGGGGACCCCGAAACCCCGCTCCGCTCTGCCGGGCGCGCCGCTGGCGCGCTCAACGCTTCGGCTGGGCCTTCTCCCATTCCTCGCGCGTGACCGTCTTCTTCTCGTGGAGATGGACGAACACGCCCTTCTTGTTGCCGACGACGATGTCGGGGAGGGTGTCGCCGTTGATGTCGCCGGCGACGACCTGGACGCCGACGCCGGAATCGTTGTCGATCAGGTACGGCACGAAGTCGACGCTCTTGTCGGCCCGGCGCGACAGCTTGAACCAGTAGAGGACCGCGGCGTCGTTGCGATCGGGATCGCCGGTGCGGCCGTGCGACCAGAACCGCTTGCCGGTGACGATGTCCTTGAGGCCGTCGCCGTCCATGTCGACGAGATCGATGGCGTGGACTTCGGAGAACTTGACGCCGTACGGGCTGTCCTTCGCGTCCTTGTTCATCAGGACGTGCTCGCGGAAGGCGATCGCGCCGCCGTCGCGCCGCTGCTCGAACCAGGCCAGCCCGAAGTCGTGCGCGGTCAGCGCGGTGATGATGTCGTTGAGGCCGTCGCCGTTGACGTCGTAGACGTGCATCTGCGAGCCGCCGGCGCCGAGCGGCTGCGCGTGGAACCGCCACACCGGATCGCCGGCGAGCGCGGCCGGCTGTTCCCACCACCCGTTCTTCTCCAGCAGATCGAGGCGGCCGTCGCCGTTGACGTCGCCGACGCCCATGCCGTGCGTGAAGTTGCCGTACTTGTTGTTGGGGGAGATGGCGTGGAACGTCCACGGCTGCGCCGGGTTCTTCCAGTCGGGCGCGGCGTAGCCGTATTGCCCCTTGGTGATGCACACGAGCTCCGGCTTGCCGTCGCCGGTCAGGTCGGTGAACGTCGGCGACTCGTTGTCGGTCTGGTCGAAGATCTTGTGCCGCGTCCAGTGGCCGTCCTTGCCCCTGGGATTCTCGAACCATGAGGTGTCGCGGCCCGGGAAGCCGATGATGAGGATGTCCTTCCAGCCGTCGGCGTTGAAGTCGTAGGTCCAGGCGAAGAAGTTGTCGGAGTACTTGTTCTCCTTGCCGAGCGTCCCCTCGAACCCGGGCACCGTCACCGTCGTCATCGAGCCGAGCTTGAGCTGAAACGTCGTGGCGGCCGGGTAGTACTCACGCCGCACCTTGAAGTCCGGCCCTTGCCACCACCAGGGCCCGGCGACAATGTCGTTGACCCCGTCGTTGTTCAGGTCGCCGAACGTCGCCCCCTCGCTCCAGAACTGATCGTGGAGCTGGATCCGCTTGAAGGTATGGAGCTCTTCGGCCCGAGGCGCGGCGATAGCCGCGGTGAGGAGCAGGGAGGCGGTCAGGACGTACGTTCTCATGCGCATGAGGGTGGATCTTGTGAGGGTGGCGCGTCAAATGGGAGGTCATCGGAGGTCATTGGAGAGACCGGAGGATCGGATTAGAAACGGAGCAACGGAGGCAACGGAGGTAAACGGAGGAATCAGGTCCGCTGCCGGCGCCGGCCTCCGGCCGGCGGAGGCGAACGGGTGATCCGCGGAAAACACAAGCGCGGTGGCGTTTGCTGACGCTTGCGTTTTCCTGCGGATCACCCGTTCATCTCGCGCGCGAAGCGCGCCCGGCAGCGTCGAGTTGTTCCCTTTGTATCTGTCTTCTCCGTTCGTCTTCGTTGGCTCCGATGCTCCGTTCTGAAATCCGGTGCCTCCCTGACCTCCGTTGACTCGTTGACTAAAGGCAGCCGCCCATGCGCTGATAACACGCATGCGTCGCGCGCTTTCATCAGTCCTCGCGGTCACGATCGGCGCGGCCGTTGCCTCGGCGCAGGCGCGGCCCGATCTCGTCGAGCGGCTCTCGTCGCTCACGCGCGAGTCGGTGTGGACGCGCGCGGGCGCGACCGCGCTCGCGTTCCCGGCGCATCATCCGCAGGGCCTGGTGAAAATCGGCGACACCTTCTTCCTCTCCGCCGTCGAGATCAAGACGCGAACCAGGCGCTTTCCCGAGCCCGTCGGCGGCTTCGATCGCGACGCCGGGGAAGGCGTCGGGCACCTCTTCAAGTTCGACGCCGGCGGCAAGCTGCTCTCGGCGATCACGCTGGGCGAGGGCACGATCTATCACCCCGGCGGGATCGACTTCGACGGCGCGGCGATCTGGGTTCCGGTCGCGGAATACCGGCCGAACAGCCGCTCGATCGTCTACCGCGTCGACCCCGCGACGATGAAGGCGACCGAGGTGCTTCGCGTCGCCGACCACATCGGCGCCATCGTGCGCGACCGTGAGGACGGATCGCTCCACGGCGTCAGCTGGGGCTCGCGGCGCTTCTATCGCTGGACGCTCGACTCACAGGGCCGGGTCACCAACGCCGGTGACGACCTGGCGCGGCTGCGCCGCCTCAACCCGTCGCACTACGTCGACTACCAGGACTGCAAGTACGCGGGCGGGCACCGCATGGTCTGCACCGGCCTCAGCGACCTGCGCCGTCTGCCGGACGGCCCGTCGCTTCGTCTCGGCGGCCTCGACGTCGTCGATCTGCGGGATGGCCGGCCGCTGCACCAGGTGCCGGTGCTGCTGTGGACGGCGGGCGGCCTGGCGATGACGCAGAACGCGGCCTGGCTGGAGCCGTCGGATCGCGGCGTGCGGGCGTGGTTCGTGCCGGAAGACGACGCCGCGACGCTCTACGTCTACGACGTCAACGTGCGATAGGGGACCTAGTTGGGGCTGATGCCGCGGCCGTCGGCAGTCCACCGGATGTGCGCCTCGAGCAGCGGCGGCATCCCGCTGATCAGGTCGTCCGACAGCGGCTGGCCGAAGAAGTAACCCTGCCCGAGCTCCGATCCGAGCGACCGCAGCTGCCGCAGCTGATCGGGCGTTTCCACCCCTTCGGCGATGACGCGCAGGCCGAGCGCGTGCCCCAGCGCGATGATCGCCTCCACGATGGCGGTGTCGTGGCCGCGATGCGCGACGCCGGCGATGAACGACTTGTCGATCTTCAGCAGATCGACGGGGAACCGCTTCAGGTAGGCGAGGCTGGAGAATCCCGTGCCGAAGTCGTCGATGGCGAGCTGCACGCCGAGCGACTTCAGCCGCGCCAGGATCTCGATCGTCGTTTCGGCGCCGGCCATCGCCACGGTCTCGGTGATCTCGATGATCAGGCTCCGCGGATCGATGCCGGTCGTCTCGATGACGTCACGCACCTCGTCGATGAGCGTCGCCTGCTGCAGATGCTTGCCCGACAGGTTGACCGACACCATCAGGGCGACGTCGGTCCGGTACTTCTCCTGCCACTCCTTGGCCTGCCGGCACGCCTCGAACAGGACCCATCGGCCGATCGGCACGATCAGGCCGGTCTCCTCGGCGACGGCGATGAAATCGGCCGGCGCAATCAGGCCGCGCTCGGGATGCTCCCAGCGGACCAGCGCCTCCATCCCGACCAGCCGCCCGCTCTCGATCTCGACCTCGGGCTGGTAGTAGACACGCAGCTCCTTGCGCGCGATGGCCTGGCGCAGGCCGTTCTCGAGCTCCAGCCGCTGCCGCGCCGCCAGGTCCATCACCGGCTCGAAGATCTCGTGCCGCGCCTTGCCTCGCGCCTTCGCCGCGTACATCGCGATGTCGGCGTGGCGCACCAGGTCGGTCGCGGAGCCGTCGCCGTTGCTGAAGGCGACCCCGATGCTGACCGAGGTGAAGACTTCGTGCAGGCCGACGCGAAACGGGCGATCGAAGGCCTGACGGATCCGTTCGGCGAGCGCGATCGCCGGCTGGCGGTCCGACAGCGACGGGATCAGCACCGTGAACTCGTCGCCGCTCAGCCGCGCCACCAGCTCGTCTCCCTCGATGCAGTCGCGGACTCGCCGGGCCGCGGCCACGAGCAGCTCGTCGCCGACCACGTGGCCGAGGCTGTCGTTGACCACCTTGAAGAGATCGAGATCGACGAGCAGCACCGCGGCGAAGGTGCCGTTCTCGTGCGCCCGATCGAACTCCGCGCGCAGCCGCTGCAGGAACAGCCGCCGGTTGGGCAGCTGCGTCAGCGAGTCGTGGGTGGCCTGATGCTCGAGCGTTCTCTCGGCGACCGCGCGGTCGAGGTCCGACCGGAACAGGAGCTGCGCGTTCCGGGCGACCAGCACGGCGAACACGGTCATGATCGCGACCGCGAGCAGCCACAGCCCGAGCGCGGTATCGAAGATCTTCGCGCGCTCGCCGGCCAGGTGCAGGCCGCCGAGCAGCACCGGCACGATCACCACCGCCGGCAGCAGGCGCCGCACCATCGTGCCGCCGCTGCTGTTGCTGGAGATGACCGCCATGATCCCGTGCCGAGGCCGCGCGCACAGCACGCCGACGGCGACGATGAAGAAGCTCGCGGCGGTCGGGAGCGCCATCGCGATGTGCGACCCGATGCCGTAGAACGACGGCAGCCCGTAGGCGTACCCCATCAACGCGAGCAGTGAGGTCATCGCGGCAACGACCGCGAGCAGCGACGCCGGCCACTGCAGCCGGCCCATCTGCCGATCGATGATCGCGACGGCGGTCCCGAGCAGGATGAAATTGACGGCCGTGTTCGGCGCCATCTGATTGGGGCGTCCGAAGTCGGCCTGCGCGAGCTTCTCGGTGAAGAAGAGCTGATCGAGCCCCATGTCCCAGACGCCGACCAGCGCGAGGACGCGCGACAGACCCACTCCCGCCACCAGCACCGCCACCGTCGAGGCGAGGACACGAACCGGCGCCGACGCCCGGCTCGAGATGACGCCGAGCGACCAGCCCAGGCCGATGAACCCGATCGCCGTCGTCGGATTCATCGCGGTCAGGCCGGGGACGATGCGCTTGAGGGGTTCGATGTCGAGCGCCCACCCGATCAATACAAGGACGCCGACGAGCACGGGGACCGTGCTGGCGATGCTCGATGCGATTCGCAGCGTCGACTCGACGCGGGGCAGGGTCAGATCAGGATCAACGGATGAGTGGGCCGGGCGGATCGTCGCGGAGGCACTCCCATTCATCACCATCGGCCACAGCTTACATCGCCGATCGGCGCGAGAGCTCAACAGGATTTAATTCATTTACATACGGCTGTGCTGGGCTTGACGCCAGCACCGCGCTCATCTATTCGCGCCTGAGCGACGACGCCACACGCGCTGAGCACTCACCCCTCGCGGAGCGCGCGGACCGCGTCGATGCGCATGGCACGCCTCGCGGGCACGTAGCTCGCGGCCAGCGCCACCGCGATCAGGATCCCGGAGGCCGCACCGAGCACACCAGGGTCCGCGGCGGAGATGCCATACAGCAGCGTGTCGAGGAACCGCAGCAGGCCGAACGCGGCGGCCAGGCCAAGGACGACGCCGCCGAGCGTCCACGCGAGCGACTGTCCGAGGATGAGGCGCAGGACGTCGCGCCGTTGTGCGCCGAGCGCCATGCGCAGGCCGATCTCCTGCGTCCGCCGCACGACCGAGTAGCCGACGACCCCGGAAATGCCGATCGCCGCGAGCACGAGTGCGAGCACGCCGAAGCCGCTCAGCAGCAGCATCGGGAAGCGCCGGCCGGAGATCGAGAGGCCGACGATCTCCTCCATCGTCCTGACGACTGATGAGGCCGGTTGATTGGGTTCGATCGTCGCGAGCGCGCTCCTCACCGGCCCGACGAACGACGCGGGCGCCGATGCCGTCCTGGTGATGATGCTCATCCCCGGCCACCCCGCCTGCGTGTAGGGCCGCATGAACCAGGGACCGGGCTCGTTGTCGAGTCCCGACTGCCGGACGTCCTTGAACACGCCGACGACGGTGAGCCAGGCGCCGTCTCCTGACGCGGGCCCGATCTTGAACCGCTTGCCGACGGCGTCCTCGCCGGCCCAGTGCCGCTTCGCCATCACCTCGTTGATGAGCGCGACGGGCGGGGACTCCAGCGTGTCGCGCATGTTGAACTCACGGCCGCCGCGAAGCGTCATGCCCAGCGTCCGCAGTACGTTGGGACACGCGACCGTGTAGCTCGCGCCGGGTTGATTCTGCGGGCCGGGATCCGGCTTGCCTTCGATCGCGATGCCGCGGCCGGCATTGGCGCCGCTGAGCGGCAGGTGCGCGATGCCGCTGACCGAGACGACGCCGGGCACGGCGCCGACCTGTCGATCGAGCGCCTCGCAGAAGCGCGGATTCCCCGGCGGTCCGTAGTAGAGGTTCTCCTGCGGCAGCGACATCTGCATGACGAGGACGTTGCGCGTGTCGAGGCCCGGATCGACGTCGAGCAGCCGCGACACGCTGAGCAGCATCACGCCGGCGCCGGCGAGCACGACGAGCGTGAGCGCCACCTCCGCCGCGACCAGCGCGTAGCGCAGCCTGCTGCGTCCGCCGCCCGCCGCGGCGGAGCTGTCCTTCAGCGGATGGTTCAGATCCTGCCGGAACGACGACAGCGCCGGCGCGAGACCGAACAATACTCCGCTGAGGATGGCGACCGCCGAGGTGAACAGCAGCACCGTCGTGTCGATGCCGATCTGATCGACGGGCCGCATCGGCACGTTGCGCAGGTTTCCCGGCAGGATGGGCAGGAGGGCGCCGGTGCCCCAATAGGCGATGAGCAGCCCGCACACGCCGCCGGCACAGGCGAGCAGCACGCTCTCCGTGAGCAGTTGCCGGAGCAGACGCCGGCGTCCGGCGCCGAGCGCGGAGCGGATGGCGAGCTCGCGGGTCCGGGCGAGCGCGCGTGCCAGCATCAGGTTGGCGACGTTGACGCAGGCAATCAGCAGCACGAACCCGACGACGCCGAGCATCGCGACGAGCGTGGGACGCAGCCGCGCCACGCCGTACTCAGCCATCGGCACGATCCGCACTGTCTGCCCGCTGCTGAAGTTCGGGTGCGCCGCCGCGAGTGCGCTGCCGATCGTCTCCATCTCGGCGCGGGCTTCCTCGAACGAGCGGTCCGCCTTCAAGCGGCCGATCGCGATGAAGGAGTTCGAGCCGCGCTCGTAGTCCCCCTTGGTCCACCCGGCGGGCACCCACAACTGCCTCACGCCGCCACCGCCGAAGAGAAACCTGAACGTGGGCGGCATCACGCCGACGACGGTGTGCGGCCGCGCATCGATCTGGATTGTCTTGCCGACGATATTGCCATCGGCCGCGTAGCGACGCGTCCACAGCGCATGGCTGAGCACGACGACGTCGTCGCTCCCCGGCATCTCCTCCTCGGGACGGAACGTGCGGCCCAGCAGTGGCGCGACGCCGAGCACGTCGAAGAAGCTGGCGGTGACACGCACGCCCGACACCTGCTCGGCCACGCCTTCGCCGGTGAGGTTGTAGCCGCGTCCGGCCGAGTCGAAGATCGCCATGCTCTCGAACGTGCGGCTCTGATCGCGCCAGTCCTTGAACGCGGGCATCGACACGATGTTGAACCGGTCGGGCTGGTTGACGACGCCGCGCCACAGCGTGGCCAGCCGATCGGGTTCGGGGAAGGGCAGCGGACGCAGCAGCGTCGCGTTCACCACCGAGAACATCGTCGTGTTGGCGCCGATCCCGAGGGCCAGCGTCAGCACGGCCGCGGCCGTGAAGCCGGGATTGCGCGCCCACATCCGGAGGGTGTATCGAATATCGCCGAGCAGGCTGTCGATCACGGGATCTCCTTGCCGGCGGCCGGAGTGGCCGCTCGTGCCTGCGGGTTTGACGGTATGCGTCGCCCACATGGTTTGCTTCCGGCCACACGATGTTCGACCGCCTCCGCGCGCGCAACGAATGGACGTTCTTCCGGGTCCTGACGCGGGCCGATTGGCGGCTGGCGCTTGCCTGGTGGATCCTGCTGGCGCTGCGCGGACTGCTGCCCGTCGCCTTCGCGCTGTCCATGGGGCTGCTGGTCGGCTCGGTGCAGCGCGGCGATCCGTTGAGCGGCCCGCTCGCGATCGTCGGCGCGGTGTTCGTGCTCCTGCAGGTCGCGACCCCCATCCATCAGGCGATCGGCTCGAACCTCGGCGACCGCGTCGCCGCCTGGCTCTACGACCGGCTCACCGAGTCGTGCGTGCGGCCGCCAGGGATCGGCCACCTCGAAGACCCGACGCTCACCAGCGACCTGACCGTGGCGCGCGACTTCGACCTGGGCATGACCGGCCCGCCGATGTCGATCTCGATGGACTTCATCGCCGTCGGACTGGTCGAGCTGATCGCGGGCCTGTCGAGCGCCGTCGTGCTGTTCGCGTTCGCGTGGTGGGCGCCGCTGGTCCTGGGCGCAGCCTGGCTGGCCACCCACTGGCTGCTGCGCGAGAGCGGGATCTGGAAGGACCGCAATACCAGCGAGGTCCGCAGCGCGCAGCGCGACGCGGACTACGCCTTCCGGCTGGCGGTCGATCCCGCCCCGGCCAAGGAACTGCGGCTGTTCGGCCTCGCCGACTGGACCATCGATCGATTTGCCAGACGGCGCACGCAGTTGCACGCGCTCCAGTACGAGGCGACGCGGCTGCGCGAGCAGCCGATGACGTGGAGCGTCCTCATCGTTGTGGCCGCGAACGTCCTGGTGTGCTGGGCGCTCGCCTCGGCCGCGCTGGCCGGCCGCCTCACGCTGCCCGAACTGGTCGTGTTCGCGCAGAGCGCCGTCGGGACGTCGCTCATCGCGTTCGGCGGTCTCAACTGGGCGCTCGACGGCGCCGCCGCCCCCGTTGGCGCCGTCCTCAGGCTGGCCCCCGCGATGGCGGTCACCGGCGCGCTGCCCGCCGGCACCACGCGGGCCGCCGGACTGCCGGCCCGGGAGATCCGTTTTCGCGACGTCACCTTCGCCTATCCCGGCGGCGCGGCCGTTCTCGATCGATTCGATCTCACGATTCCCGCCGGATCGTCGCTCGCCATCGTCGGCCAGAATGGCGCGGGCAAGACGACGCTGGCCAAGCTGCTGTGCCGGTTCTACGACCCGCAGTCAGGGGCGATCGAGATCGACGGCGTCGATTTGAAGACGCTCGCGATCGGCGACTGGCGCAGCCGCGTGACCGCGGTGTTCCAGGACTTCACCCGCTTCGAACTGCCGCTGCGCGACAACGTGGCTCCGGGCGGCGCTCCCGACACCGTCATCGGCGCCGCGCTCACCGCGGCCGGCGCCGCCGATCTGACGTCGCTCGACACGGTGCTGGCGCGCGGCTACGACGGCGGCACCGACTTGTCGGGCGGGCAATGGCAGCGGGTGGCGCTGGCCCGGGCGTTGAGCGCGGTGCGGCTCGGCGCCGGACTGGTCCTGCTCGACGAGCCGACCGCGCAGCTCGACGTCCGCGGCGAAGCCGAGATCTTCGAACGCATCCTCCGGGCGACACGGCACTGCACCACCATCCTCATCTCGCACCGCTTCTCCACGGTGCGGCAGGCCGATCGCATCTGCGTCCTCGAACACGGCCGCGTCGTCGAGCTCGGGACCCATGACGAGTTGATGGCCAGGGGTGGACGCTACCGCACGATGTTCGATCTCCAGGCGCAGCGCTTCACAGACGCGGGGCAGGCCGACGATGGCGAGGGGAGGACGTATGACGTCCTCAGCTGACGCGCTGCACCGCTTCGACGCGCTGCCGCCGGCGCTGTCGTCGATGTGGCGGCTGTGCCGGCTCGGCTATCGCCACGAGCCGCGGCTGATGCTGGCGGCCTTCGCGCTCTCGCAGCTCGCCGCGCTGCCGGACGCGCTGATCGCGCTGTGGCTGATGCTGCTCGGCAACGGCCTGCTCGACAATCGGCCGGGACTGGTGTGGACCGCCGCGATCGGCCTCGCCGTGTCGGCGACGGCCACCTGGTTCCTGCGCACGGTGAGCACGCGGGTGGAGCGGCGGTTCCGCGACAAGGTCACGATCGCGCTGGAGACGCACGTCGCCCGCCTGCAGGCGTCGATTCCCAGCATCGCGCACCAGGAGCGGCCCGATTATCTCGATCGGCTGGCGATGCTGCGCGACCAGATCTTCGTGCTCGACCACATGTACATGTCGGTGTTCTCGACCTGCGGCTGGATCCTCCGGCTCGCCGTGACGCTGACGCTGCTCGCATCGATCCATCCGGCGCTCCTGCTGCTGGCGGTGTTCGCGGTCCCGACGGTGGTGACGTCCACGTGGCGACCCGCGGTCGAGCGGGTGGCGCACGAGCGCGCCGCGCAGGCCAACCGGCTGGCCCGGCATCTCTTCACGGTGGCGACAACCGCGCCCGCCGGGCAAGGACGTCCGCGTGACCGGCATCGGCGAGCGGCTGATTCAGGATCGCCGCCAGGCCTGGGAACGCGGCTACGCGCTGGTGGCGGCGGCACGATCCGGCTCGGCGGCGTGGCACACGCTGGCGTGGGCGATCTTCGGCGCCGCCTACGTCGGCGCGGTGATCTTCGTGTCATCCGGGCTCGGCGCCCCGGCTGGACAGGTGCTGCTGGTGCTGGCCGCCGGCTCGCGGCTGTCGGCCTACATCGGCGCCACGGTCGGCGAGATCGGATTCCTGCGCGGCTTCTGGATGGATGGATCGCGGCGGCTCGCGTGGCTCGAGGACTACGCGGCCGCGCTCAACTCGAACGCCGATCGGCACGCGCCGGCGGCGCTTCGCCGCGGCATTCGTCTCGATGCCGTCTCGTTCGCCTATCCCGGCACCTCGCGCCTCGTGCTCGATGCGGTCACCGTGACGCTGCCGGCGGGCGCCGTCGTCGCGGTGGTGGGGGAGAACGGCGCGGGCAAGACCACGCTCGTCAAGCTGCTGGCGCGGCTCTACGAGCCGGACGCCGGAACGATTCTGGTGGACGACACGCCACTCTCGCGGATTCCGGCCGACGAGTGGCGAGGCCGCCTCGCCGGCGCCTTCCAGGACTTCTTCCGGTTCGAGTTCCTGGCGCGGCAGACCGTCGGACTCGGCGACGTCCCGCGGATCGAGCACGAGCCGGCGGTCGCCGCCGCGGTCGAGCGCGCCGGCGCCGCGGACGTCGTGGCCCGGCTGCCCGCGGGACTCTCGACACAACTGGGTCCGACCTGGCCGGGCGGCGTCGACGTGTCGTTCGGGCAGTGGCAGAAGCTGGCGCTGGCGCGCGGCTTCATGCGCGAGCGGCCGCTCCTCCTGATCCTCGACGAGCCCACGGCCGCGCTCGATGCGGAGACCGAGCATGCGCTGTTCGAGCGCTACGCCGCCGCGACCCGTGCCGACAACCCGGACGGGCGCATCACCCTCCTCGTCTCACATCGCTTCTCCACCGTCCGCATGGCCGATCTCATCGTCGTCCTCGACGGCTCGCGCGTCGTGGAGGTCGGGACGCACGACGAGCTGATCGCGAAGGGCGGCCAATACGGGCAGCTCTATGCGATCCAGGCGGCGGCGTACCGGAAGTCGGCGGGCTGACGCCAGCCGCGAGGCCACGTCAGTCGCGGTCGATGTAGAAGAACGCCAGCTCCTGCACGGCGACGTTGCTCCGGCGGGTCAGCCGCAGCGGCGTGGAGACCTTCCCGAGCAGGCCCTGATCGGCGAGGTACTCGCAGGTGGTGATGGCCTCGGTGATGGCGAAGTTGCGCTGGAAGTAGTCGTCGATCTCGGTGCACGCGCGCGCTTCCTGCGCCTCGCGGAAGTAGTCGATCAGGCTCGCGAACAGCTTCGGCGCCCGGTCGGCGACGTAGGTTTCCATCAGTTCCAGCGCCGCTTCGACCTTGGCCCGCGTCTTCTTCGTGTTGAGGAGATCGGTGTAGACGACCTTGAAGAAGGCGGGATTCAGCTGGAGCGCCTGCGGGATGACCTCGCGATCGACGAGCAGGCCGGCGGTCATCACTTCGACGGTCGCCAGCGGCGTCGCCGCGTAGAGCATCCACAGCGCGGTGTAGTCGAGGTCGCCGCGGGTCAGCAGCCACTTCCGGGCCTTGTAGATCGCCGGCAGCGCATGGGTCGCGGCGCGCAGCAGCTGCACCTGCCGGTCCCGCTCGCCGATGTCCTTCAGTCCGGCGCAGAGGTCGGCGATGGTCGGATCGTGCGAATACAGCAGCCGGCTCTTGGTGAGGAACGAGTGCGTGAACGAGTTGCGGATCGAGCCCTCGGCCGACTGCCGGAACTCGGTCCGCGTCATCAGCCAGGCATGGATGTTCACGCCGTCGGCGTAGAGCGCCACGGACTTCGTGTCCGGCTTCTTCTCGTCCTGCGTGACGATCACCAGATCGATGTCCGACTTGGCCCACACCGTGTCGTGCGAGAGGCTGCCGCCCAGCACCGCCGCCAGGATCGACCGGTCCTGCCGCAGCGTCGCGACCAGCTCGTCGAGCGCGGCATCGAACTGCTGCTGGATGGGGTTCCGGGACATGAGAGGGAGGAGTGTAGCAAGAGGGAGGTGTGTCCGGAGGGCTCCGGAGGCTTCCGGAGGCAGGAGGCGGGGAAGGTGTCGGGAGGTAGGAGGGAGCGGAGGGGGCCGGAGGTATCGGATCTCAAAAACTGAGCACCGGAGGCAACGGAGGGAACGGAGAAATTTCAATCTGCGCGCGTCACATTCACCATCAAGCAGTAATTCTGCGGCGGCGCGCAACTTGCTCGGGACGTGCGGCGAGTTGTGAACCCGAAGTTCGCTGATCAAGTTTGCGATCGTGGACGAGCGCGTCGAAGCCCACGAATGATCCCGTCCTGACCCCAGATCCTCCGTTCCTCTGTTTTCTCCGTTGCTCCCGGTCAATGACCGTTCCCTCCGACCCCTCCGTTCCCAGGAGGCAGCGGAGGGACCGGAGTCACGAGGCAGGGAGGTGTCCGGAGGTATCGGATCTCATTAACTGAGCAACGGAGGCAACGGAGAGAACGGAGAAATTTCGATCTCGGCGCACCAGATTCACGCAACAGGCAGGCAAGTGGCGGGCGGCGCGCAACTTGCTCGGGACGTGGTCATGTTGACTGACCCATTCGGCACGAGCGCCCTGACCCGACGGATCATCGGGTGCGCGATCAGCGTCCACGACTTCATTGGGCCAGGCGTCTTCGAGAACGTCTATGCCGAGTGTCTCGCGTATGAGTTGAGGGCGAGGGGGCTCGCATTCGAGAAGGCCGTGCCGGCGCCGATCGTCTACAAAGGCCGGCGTCTCGGTTCGACGTACTACATCGACCTCGTCGTCGAAGCACGCGTAGTCGTCGAGCTCAAGGCGGTGACGGCACTCGCCGAAGTCCACCGGCGCCAGGTCCTGACGCAGCTCAAGCTCGCCAACTTGCCAATGGCCTCCTCGTCAACTTCAAACGTAGAGACGCTGACGAAGGGTGGCGTGCGACGAGTCGTGAACCCGAGTTCGCTGATCATCGGTGAAATCGTGGACGACCGCGCGATTAGCCTTCGAATGAGTCCCTTCTAACCCCAGATCTCTCCGTGACTCTGCTTCCTCCGTTCCTCCCGGTAAATGACCGTTTCCTCTGACCCCTCCGTTCCCTCGCTGGGAATTGGGAGTTGGGAGTTGGGACCCGTCCTCGTTATGACACCAGCCAGACGAACGCAATGAAGCCGATCGCGACCACGGCGCGGCGGACCCAGGTCTGACCGACGCGCAGCGCCAGCCGCGCGCCGCCGTAGCCGCCGGCGAGCCCGCCCAGCGCCATCGCCGCCGCGACCGGCCAGGTCACCATGCCGCTGACGATGAACATGAGGGCGGCGGTGGCGTTGATGCACATCGCGCCCCAGTTCTTGATGCCGTTCATGCGGTGGATGTTGGTGAGTCCCATCGCGCCCAGTGTGGCCAGCATCAGGATGCCGATGCCGGCGCCGAAATAGCCGCCGTAGACCGCGACGGCGAACTGCGACGCGAGGAACCGCCACGACGGCCGCGGCAGCGCGCCCTCGCTGACCGGTTCCTCGATGCCGCGCCGCGCCAGGCGGCGGCTGACGACCGGCTGCAGCAGGAACAGCACGGTCGCGCCCAGCACCAGGAACGGCACGATCGCGTCGAACCGATCGGCCGACGTGTGGATGAGGAGCTGGGCGCCGGTGATGCCGCCGAGGATGCTCGGGACGGTGAACCAGACCAGCCAACGCCGCGTCCCCGCGAGCTCGCCGCGATACGCCCACATGCTGCCGAACGAGCCGGGCCAGAGCGCGACCGTGCTGGTCGCGTTGGCGGCGAGCGCGGGAATCCCCAGCCAGACGATCGCGGGAAACGTCAGGAGCGTGCCGCCGCCGGCGATCGAGTTGATGGCGCCGCCGAGCAGGGCGGCGAGGAAGACGAGCAGGAAGCCGAGGAATGTCACGAGGGCGCGCCGGCGGTCAGGACTCGAACTGATCCAGCGCCAGCGCGTTGACCTCGGCCTGCTCGCCCGAGAACTCCATCTGCCGCTTGACCATCTTGTAGTAGGTGCCGCCCGCGCTCATCAGCTCGGTGTGCGTGCCGCGCTCGATCACCCGGCCATCCTCCATCAGCAGGATCAGGTCGGCGCGCCGGATCGTGGACAGCCGATGCGCGATGACGAACGTGGTCCGGCCGGCGAGCAGGTCGGCCATCGACGCCTGGATCAGCTGCTCGCTCTCGGTATCGAGGTTGCTCGTGGCCTCGTCCAGGATCAGGATCTGCGGCTGCGCGAGCACGGCGCGGGCGATCGCCAGCCGCTGCTGCTGGCCGCCCGACAGCTTCACGCCACGCTCGCCGATGAACGTCGCATACTGCTCGGGGAGCCGCACGATGAACTCGTGCGCGTTGGCGCGGCGGGCGGCATCCTCGACCTCGGCGTCGGTGGCGTCCTTCCGGCCGTAGGCGATGTTGTCGCGCGCCGACCCGTCGAACAGGAACACGTCCTGCTGCACGAGCGCCAGCAGCGAGCGGTAGCTGTTCAAGCGGAAGTCGCGGATGTCGGTGCCATTGAGGAGGATGCGTCCCCTGCGTGGGATCGTGGAAGCGCGCCACCAGGTCGGTGACGGTCGTCTTGCCGGCGCCGCTGCGCCCGACCAGCGCCACGACCGATCCGCCGGGCACGACCACGTTGAAGTCGCGCACGACCGGCTGGCCCTCGCGGTACTCGAACTCGACCTGCTCGAAGCGGATCTCCTCGACCAGCGCGGGGGCGGCCGCGCGTCCGGGCGGTCCGGCTTGTCGTTCTCCATCGCCAGCACCTCGAACACCCGCTCCATGGCGGCGAGCGAGCGCTGCAGCTCCGAGAACGAATTGACGATGTTCCACACCGGCCCCATCAGCAGGAACGTGTACCACTGGAACGCCATGATGTCGCCGATGGTGGCGCGGCCGACCACGTTCAGGTAGCCGCCGTACCAGATGATGACGACGTTGACCGCGGCGGTCAGCAGGCCCCACGACGTCCAGACGATCAGCTCGCGGCGGTGCGCGAACAGCTCCTTGCGCAGCACGGTGTGGCGGCCGAGCATGTAGCCGAACAGCTCGCGCGTCTCGCGCGCGAAGGCGCGCACCACGCGGATGCCCGAGAACGTCTCGCCGACCCGCCCGTCGATGACTTCGGCGTCCTTGCGGACCGATCGGTAGATCGGGCGCACGCGCCTCGTGAACGCGAAGCTCATGACCATCACGCCGGGGATGATCGCCAGCGCGGTGAGCGCCAGCCGCCAGTTGAGGACCATCAGCACCGTGACCGCGACGATCAGCCGGATCAGCGAGATCGTCGGCGAGATCACCGCCATCTGCAGCAGGCCGGTCGTGGTGTCGACGTCGCCGGTGAGGCGCGACAGGATGCCGCCGGTCTTCATGTCCCAGAGCCGCGGCAGCGGCAGGTGCAGCAGCCGATCGAACAGCGACTGCCGCAGCGACAGCATGACGCGCTGGTTGAGCAGCTTCTGCCGGTAGTCCTTGAGCACCTTGACCAGGTTGGAGACCACGATCACGCTGACGAACACGCCGCCGGCCAGATGCAGCCGCGACAGCCGGGCGGCGGTGTCGAGCGTGGTGTTCAGCAGGACGCGATCGATGATGAACCGCATGAACAGCGGCTCGATCATCTCGAGCCCGGCCACCAGCAGCGCCAGCACGAACACGCCGCTGATCTCGACGCGGTGCGGCTTGAGCCAGCGGAGGTAGTCGCGCAGGTACTCGCGGCGCTTGCCGGTCGGGAACCCCTTGGGGACCGGCGGCTCGGGCTTGCCGCCGCTCGCGGTCGAGTCGTCGAGGCGGTGCTGCTTGTAGTCCTGAACGAAGGTGCGATAGCGCTGCCGGGAAGCTGAGGGGCGGCTCACGGCAGGGTCTCGCTGGCGTCCGTCATGTCGATGGAGGGATCGGACCCCAGCATACCCGAAAGGAATCAGCGGGTGCGTGACCCGCGCCGGACCCCTCTCCCCCCCAGCTACACCGTGCTGTGTCAGCGCGCGCGCACCCCAGTCCCATGAGCCCGCTTCGTAAACTGGCGTCGTGCGCTGGCCCGCGGCCCAGCAGCCCGAGGACACTCCCGCGAGTGCCGGCCCCAGCCTCCGCCAGACCATGCGCAGCACGGAGAGGCGTCGGCGCCGGCGCCTCCGGACCCGATCTCCTGCGTGCGCGCGGCCACGGCTGGTGTCACTCCGTAGGCGCCGATCCCCGTCCCCACCCGCCCCCCCCCCGTCTCCGCGCCGCCACGGTGTGCCCACGCTGCTCGCTGCGCCCGTGGGCCGGTCGTCCTTCGCCGCGCGTCGCGTCGCGGCCTCGCGGTCGCCGCGGTCCTGCGCGGGTCCATCTCGCACGCCGGCTGGCATGTAGGGTCGCCGGCTCGTCCAGGCGCTGCCCGCATGTCGGCGCGCCCCGTGCGGTTTCCAGGGGTTGGTGGCGGCCGGGTTGGGCCGTATTTGGCGGCGCCCCGCCCCGGCCAGTTCGCCGCGCCATCTCCTCGTTGTGCGTCCCTGGGCGCGCCCGCTGGAGGTCGGCGTCGTTCGCGCCGGCCGCGCCGCGCGGGTGCGCTGGCCTCGGCCCCGCCGCCTGTCCTCGGTGGCGGCGGGCCGGTCCTCCGGTCGCCGCGGCTGGCCCTCGGCTCACGCGGTAGTCGGGCTGCCGATGGTGGTCCGGTCGCGCCGACGGCGCCGCGCCGGGCGCGCCCGGAGACGCCGCGTCGCCTCGGTGGCGCGGCGCTTTTGGTTGTCGTAGGTGTTGGGCAGATCGATCTGCGCGGGCCGTTCCGGTCGAGCGCGGTCGGCGCCGCCCCGGAGGGCTGCGTCGCGCCCGGCGCCGCCGCGCCGCCGCGAGGCCGATCTCGGCCACGCCAGGGCCTGGTGCTCCGGCGGCCCCGCCGCCGCGCGGCCCGCCCTCGCGGGGTCTCGGCGGCCGCCGTGGACATCTGCAGCGCCGGTGCAGACCGGCGGCGGCCGGTCGGCAGGACAGCAGCACGCCGCGTCGCGGTGCGTCCGCGCGAGGCGCGCGCCCGCGCGGGGCGCGCGCCTCGGTGCCGGCCAGGCGGGCGGCCGCCGCGCCGGCCGCGCGGCGGCGCGCTCGGTGGCGCCTGGCGGTGATCGCGCCTGCTCGCGCCGGCGACGTGCGCGCGGCTCGCGCGGTCGAGCGGGCGAGCACGGGCTGGCGACGTGGCGCGGCGTCAGCGCACGGCCGACCGATCCCGGGCGCCCGCGTCGCTCCGTGGTCGCCGATGACGCGCGCGCTCCGGATCCGTGTGACGCCGGCGCGCGTTCCCGGGTCCGCTCGCGCAGCCGCGCGGCAATCGGTCCATCTCGCGACGCGCCGACGATCGTCGCCGCGGCGTCAGCCGGCCGGCCGTGCGCGTCGGCGCCGCGGCGCCCCGACTGCCAGTTCGGTCCGGGGCGCGCCACCGCACGTCCTCGGTCGGCAGCGCGACCGCGGGCTCCCCCCGATCTCCGGGTCGTCGCGCGACGCCGCCGATGCCGCGGTCCGGGCGAACCGCTGCTGCCACAGGCCGTGGCTGATGATGCCTTCGCGCCTCTCGACGAATCGGCTCCTCGAACACCCGGCCAGCAGCGGCGCGTGCCGAGCAGCTGAAGAGCGCCGACCTCCCGGTGCTGACGCGCTCGGCGTCCGAGGCCCGATGGTGGCGCGGGTGAACTCGACGGATGTACGCGGCCATGTCCGCGAACTCCGCTCTCCTTCCAGTCGCGGAAATTCAACGAGAGCCGTCGGGCAGGTCTGCCGTGTGCTCGTCCACAGCACCGCGATGCGATCCGCATCCTGATAGGCAGGTCGCGCAGCACCACGCGCGCAGCACGCTGATGGCGCGTCCCGACTCCCAGCGCCAGCGTCAGCACCGCCACCACGGCAAGCCGATACCGTCAGGAACGCACGCCGTACGAGGTCCTCACGAATGACCTGTCCGCTATAGACGGAGCCGAAGGGCTTTTGAAAGTGCGGAAGTACAGACGGAAGTGCAACGGAAGTAAAAAAGGTCTGGTTGGGAGTTGGGAGTTGGGAGTTGGAGGTTGGGAGTTGTTACGACCTCACCATAAAGTATGAGTTCGCATGAGCCGGCAGAAGACTCGTCCCGCCCCGCGAGCCACCGTATCCGTGCAGGGCGCGCGGGTGCACAACCTCAAGAACATCACGGTCGAGATTCCGCGCGACAGCCTGACCGTCATCACCGGGCTCTCGGGTTCGGGGAAGTCGAGCCTGGCCTTCGACACGATCTATGCGGAAGGGCAGCGGCGCTACATGGAGTCGCTCTCCAGCTACGCCAAGCGGTTCGTGGCGCAGGTGTCGAAGCCGGACGTGGACTTCGTCTTCGGCCTGTCGCCGGTCATCTCGATCGAGCAGAAGACGCTGACCAGCAACCCGCGATCGACGGTCGGGACGATGACCGACATCGCGAGCTACCTCAACCTGCTCTACGCGACGATCGGCGAGCCGCACTGCCCGCGCACCGGCGAGCCGACGCCGAGCCGATCGGCGGGGCAGATCCTCGAGGCCATCCTGTCGCTGCCGGAAGGGGCCGAGATCGAGCTGCGGGCGCCGGTCTTCAAGGTCTACGGCGAGGAGCTCGACTTCGTGTTCACCGAGCTCCGCAAGAAAGGGTGCCGGCGGCTGATCGTCGACGGCAAGCCGGTCGACATCTCCGCCGAGGTCGATCTGGACGAGTCCGCGGTCGACCAGATGGACGCGGTCGTCGATCGCTTCGTCGTCGGGCGCCGCCACGAGAAGGCGATCCGCGCCGGTATCGCGAGCACCCTGCTGGTGGGCGACGGCCTGATGCAGGTGCACATCGTGAAGGGCGTCGGCAAGGCGGAGGCGAAGGCGTTCTACGCCGGGCTGTGCAGCGCGACCCACCACTACGTCTACGGCGAGATCGGACCGGCCTACTTCGTGTTCAACGATCCGGAGAGCGCGTGCCGGACGTGCGGCGGCCTGGGCGTCGACAAGCTGACGCATCCCGAGCTGCTGGTCCCCGATCCGCAGCGCAGCATCCTCGGCGGCTGCTTCGTGCGCGAGGCGTTCAAGTACAACCCGGACACCTGGGACGGCCGGATGATGTTCAGCCTGGCCGCGGCGCTGAAGTTTCCGCTCGATTCGCCGTGGTCGATGCTGCCGGAGACGGCCCGCCAGGCGATCCTCTACGGCATCGAGCCGCGCCGCATCCGGATGATGACGCCGCCCGACGCCAAGGTGAAGCGCGACGATCACGAGGGGCGCGAGGTCGGGTTCCACGGCATCGCCCGCCGCATCGAACGGCACTATCGCCGTTACCGGCAGCGCGGCGAGGCGAGCTCGCGGATGGAAGAGTGGCTCGACAAGGTGATGGTCGAGCGCACCTGTCCCGACTGCAACGGGGCGCGGCTCCGCGCCACGCGCCTGTTGTTCACGATCGGCGGCAAGACCATCCACGACCTGGGACAGCTCCACTTCGACGAGCTGCACGCGTATCTCGGCACGATCAAGCCGGCCGGGCGCGGCGCCGATGCGGGCCGCCAGGTGCTGAAGGAGATCCGCGGCCGGCTGGAGCTGCTGCTCGGCATCGGGCTCGACTATCTGAGCTTCAGCCGCAGGTCCGGGACGCTGTCGGGCGGCGAGTCGCAGCGCATCCGGTTGTCCACGCAGATCGGCTCGGGCCTGATGGGCATGCTCTACGTGCTCGACGAGCCGAGCATCGGGCTGCACCCGAAGGACAACGTCAAGATGATCGCGACGCTCGCCAGCCTCCGCGACATCGGCAACACCGTCATCGTCGTCGAGCACGACGAGGACACCATCCGCGCCGCCGATCACCTCGTGGAGATGGGGCCAGGGCCCGGCGTGCACGGCGGCACGGTCGTGGTGGAGGGGACCATCCGCGACGTCCTGGCCTGCAAGCGTTCGCCGACCGGCCAGTTCCTCTCGGGAAAGCGGGCGATCGCGACGCCGAAGACGCGGCGTCCCGGTAATGGCAAGGCGATCGTGGTGCGCGGCGCGCGCGAGAACAACCTCAAGTCGATCACCGTCAGCGTCCCGCTCGGCAAGCTGATCGCGATCACCGGCGCGTCCGGCTCCGGCAAGAGCACGCTGGTCAACGACATCCTCTACAAGGTGCTGTGGAAGCGCCTCGTGGACACCCGCACCCTGCCCGGCGACCACGACGGCGTGGACGGCGTCGAGCACGTGCACAAGGTCGTCAACATCGACCAGTCGCCGATCGGGCGGAACAGCCGCTCCAACCCGGCCACGTACGTGGGGTTCTACGACACCATCCGCGACCTGTTCACGCAGGCGCCACTGTCGGCGGAACGCGAGTACAAGGCCGGCCGCTTCAGCTTCAACGTCAAGGGCGGACGGTGCGAGGAGTGCCAGGGCGAAGGCGTGATCACGACGCAGCTGTACTTCATGCCGGACGTCGAGGTCACCTGCGGCGCGTGCAAGGGCGCGCGCTTCAACAGCGAGACGCTCGAGGTCACGCTCCGCGGCAAGACGATCGACGACGTGCTGAACATGTCGGTTGAGGAGGGGGTCGCGTTCTTCGCGAGCGAGCCGGCGATCAGCCGCAAGATCCAGGTGCTCGCCGATCTCGGGCTCGGCTACCTCACGCTCGGCCAGTCGGCGACCACGCTGTCGGGCGGCGAAGCGCAGCGCATCAAGATCGCCACCGAGATGAGCACGCTGCAGCGGTCGAAGCACACGCTCTACATCCTCGACGAACCGACGACCGGCCTGCACCTGGCCGACGTCGAGAAGCTCCTCGAATCGCTGAACCGGCTGGTCGACGCCGGACACACGGTGCTGCTCATCGAGCATCATCTCGACGTGATCAAGACCGCGGATCACGTGATCGACCTCGGGCCGGAGGGCGGGCACGCCGGCGGGGAAGTCGTCGCGACGGGGACTCCGGAACAGGTGGCGGCCTGCAAGGCCTCGCATACCGGCCGGTTTCTCAAGTCGCATCTTCGGTAATAGTGTCGTGATCGGGACGGGAGCGGGAAGCGGGAAGCGGGAAGCGGGAAGCGGGAAGCGGGAAGCGGGAAGCGGGAGCGGGAAGCGGGACGCGGGAAGCGGGAAGGAGAGTCCGGTCATGCGGTCTTCATCGATGCTCCGGTGCGTGGTGTTCTCCGCGGCAGTGTTGGCTGATCGGCGGCGGGCAGGCGATGGCGCAGCCCGGGGCCGCCACGCTGGTGGCCCCGATCGGGGAAGTGCAGGGGTCCACGACCACGTTCACCTGGCACGCGGTACCAGGTTCGAGCTGGTACCTGCTCTGGATCGGGACCCCTCCGGCAGCCGCGATCGAGCAGTGGTACACGGCCCAGCAGGTCGGCTGTGTTCCGGATACCGGGACGTGCTCCGTGAGTCTGACGCTGACGTTGCCTCCGGGCGCGTACACCTGGCACATCCGCACCTGGAATCCGGCCGGCCCCGGGTCGTGGAGCTTCGGCAGGAGCCTGTCGATCAAGGATCTGACCCCGACGTGGAGCCGCAAGCTGCCGGCGGATCGCCGATTCACGCTCGCCTTCGACGGACTCGCGGTGCTGGACCACGAAACCGGCCTGGTGTGGGAGCGCGTGCCCTCGACAGCGACCATGAATTGGGCGTTTGCGACGCAGGTCTGTTCGGACCGCGAGCTGAGTAACCGATTCGGCTGGCGCCTGCCCACGGTCGCGGAACTGACGTCGCTGGTCGACTCCACGCAATCGCCGCGTCTTCCCGCCGGTCATCCGTTCGTCCTCGGCGACCAGCCGTTGCGCTATTGGACGGTGTCAGTGGTGCAGGGGACGTTCAACATGTACGTGCTCGATTTCATCACTGGACTGTTCGGCTCGGTTCAGACCAACAATTTTCGTGCGCTGTGTGTGCGTGGCCCCGGCACGGAGCGGCTGCAATAGATAGTGACGGGACGCGGGACGCGGGACTCGGGATTCGGGACGCGCCCGCCGCCGCTTGCCGCGCCTATTGATAAGCGGCAAGCTCCGGCGAGGTCTCGCCGAAGCGCGCCTGCGGATCGGGCGCGCGAAGGCGGAGCCATGACAACGTCAGCTCCACGATCCCCCCGTTTGCCTCGATTGCCTCCCACGGTGTCTTCGCGAACATGGCCTGCGTGCCATCCGCGCTGAGCGTGAATCCGCGTGCGTTCGTGAATCGACCTTCGGTCAGCACGATTCTGTAGCGATCGAGATCGTCGACCAGGGCGTCGACCGGATTGTCCGGCTCGCGCTCCTTTTCCGAGGCGAGCGCCGCCGCGACGTCGAGCCTCACGCGCAGCGTCATGACGGGGCCCTCGCCGTGCAGTGTGACGTCACCGTCCAGGCCGAGCCGCGCCATCAGGTCGCGTCCGAGACGCTCCACTGACCGGTAGCGCGCGTCCGTCGTCACGACGAACGGACGCTCGTTCCGGATGATTCGCGTCCGCAGGTCCGTCGGGTCGAGCAGGAGCAGCGCCCGACCGATCCCGTGCGCGTCCCGGGCGGCACTCACGATGTATTCCTGTTCCTCCTGGGATCGCGCGGCCCGATCAGTGGTATCGGAGTAGACGTCCTTCTCGACGACCAGCCAGGACACCATCCCGTCAGGGGACAGATAGAGCGTGTGCCCGGTCTCCTTCTGCAGGCACCCGGCCGCCGCCATGACGGCCAAACCAATGATTCCCAAGCGTTTCCTCATGTGTCTTCCTCCCCGAGCAGGTTGCTGAAACGCAGCACGGTCAACTCCCAATTCCCAACCTCCAACTTCCAACCAGTCCAATTTGGGAGTTGGTAGTTGGGAGTTGGGATTTGACACGGTTTATTTGTGTCTCTCCTCTCTCTAGGGGTATAGACGGCATCCGTCCCCGAAACCGAACGTGGTAAGGTGCGCCCCGTGCAAACTGCGTCGACGGTGGACCTCCTGGCCCGCGCGAAGCAGGGCTCGGACGCCGCCCTGGGATTGCTCTACGAGCGCTGTGCCGGCCGGTTGCTCGCCTACATCCGGCTCCGCATGGGACGTGATCTGCGCACGCGGCTGGAATCGCGCGACATCCTGCAGGCGACGCTGCTGAAGTCGCTCACCCACCTGCACGAGCTCAAGGGCGAGCAGAGCGAATCGCTCATGGCCTGGCTGGCGCGGATCGCCGAGCACGAGATCCGCGACCGCGTGGACTATCAGCAGCGGCAGCGCCGCGATGCGGCCCGCGAGGTCGCGATGGAGGACGAGTCGCCGATCGCCGTCAAGGCGCGTTCGGCGCTGTCACAGGTGATCGTGAACGAGGAGATCGCGCGGCTGGAGGCTGCCCTCGAGACACTGTCGCCGGCGCACCGCGACATCATCCTGTTGCGCAAGTTCGAGGAGCTCACGTTCCCGGAAATCGCAACGCGGCTCGGCAAGAGCGAAGATGCCTGCCGGATGCTGTTCGCGCGCGCGATGACGTCGCTGACGCTGGCGATGGGGGGCGGCCGGTAGCCGATCCGGATGCGCACCGATGACCGACGCTTCTGAGCTCGAACGGCGCCTGGCGTCGTTCGTCGAGCAGCACGTCCTCAACGGGACGAGACTGCCCGTCGAGACGCTGTGCGAAGGCCGCCCCGACCTGGTCGGCCCGCTCCGCGATCTCATCGAACGCTACCTGTCCCTGACCGTCTCGCTGGATGGCGGGCTGCCGCGAACCGAGGTATTGCAGGCGGATGCGCCGCTGCCCGAGATCGCCGGCTTCCAGACGATCGAACGCATCGGGTCCGGCGGCATGGGCGACGTCTACAAGCTGCGCGACCCACGCCTGAACCGCACCGTCGCCGGGAAGGTGATTCGCCAGCCGCGTGACGCCCAGCGGGCCGCGGAACACCTCAACGAGTTCCTGCGCGAAGCGCGGGCGCTGGCGCTCTTCAGCGACCGCCGCATCGTCCAGATCTTCGAGGTCCGCCCGGATTCGACGCCCCCGGTGATCATCATGGAGCTGGTCGACGGCTTCGAGCTGGGGCGCATCGGGCCGTCGCTCGATTTCACCCAGCGGGCGCGGGTCGTCGCGGAGATCTGCGAGGCGGTTCACCACGCGCACCGCATCGGCGTCCAGCACCGCGACCTGAAGCCGTCGAACATCATGGTGGACGCCGAGCTCGTGCCGCGCATTCTCGACTTCGGCATCAGCGGCGGCGATCCTCGTTCGGGACATCTCCGCGGCACGCTGGCCTACATCTCGCCCGAACAGTTGAATCCCGACGCGCCGATCGATGCGCGAACCGACGTCTACGGACTGGGCACGATTCTCTACGAGCTCCTGTGCGGGATGCCGCCGTACGCCGGCCTCGACGATCTCGCGCGGATCGACGCCATCCGGCGCGGGCAGCCGCGCCTGCCGGTGGAGGTGGACGCGAGGGTTCCCGAGCCGCTGCAGGCGATCGCGCTGACGGCGATGGAAGCGGATCCGGGACGCCGCTATCAGTCGGCCGTGGACATGGCCGCGGATCTGCGGCGGTTCATCGACGGCCGTCCGGTTCTCGCGCGCCCGTCAATCTATGGCTCCACGCTCTCCGAGCGGGTCCGGCCGCACCTCCTCGAGGTGCAGGAATGGCTGCGCCTGCGGCTGATCTACCGCCACGAGGCGGATCGGCTTCAGGACGCCTATCGTTCCCTCGACAAGCGCGAGGACGACTGGATCCTCGAGAGCCGCGTGCTCTCGATCCCGCAGATTGCGCTGTACGTCGGCGCGTTTCTGCTGATCTGCGGCAGCCTGTTCTATTTCGTGGCCGCCCGCTGGCACGGCGCGGTCGACGGGATCGCGCGGCCCTTCGCCGTGCTCGGCCTGCCATTCATCGGGCTGAATCTCGCGGCGCACTTCCTCTACCGGCGGGAGCACCGGGCGGTCGCCGTCGCGTTCTACCTCGGCGCGGTCGGGCTGTTGCCGCTGTTCCTGCTGATTGCGTTCCACGAGACCGGCCTGTTCGTCGTGCCAGACGACACACCGGGCCAGCTGTTCGCGAAGGGTGTGTCCAACCGTCAGCTGCAGGTCACGACGCTCGCGGCCACCGTGTGGTGCGGCTGGCTCGCGCTGCGGACGAAAACGGCGGCGTTGAGCACGGTGTTCCACCTGCTCGCCTTCCTGCTCACGCTCGCCATCGCCGCCGACTTCGGGTTGCGCGACTGGCTCGAGAACGGTCTATGGCATCGGCTCGCGCTGCATCTGTTGCCGCTCGTGTTCGCGTACGCGGCCATCGGTGTGCTCGCGGAACAGCGGAATCGCGCCTGGGCCAGCCGGCCCGCGTACACGGGCGCCGCGGTCCTGCTCGTCCTCGTGCTGGAGCTGCTGGCGCTGCACGGCAAGGCCTTCGAGTATCTGGGCATCACGTTGCAGCCGCTTCAACCGCCCGGCGTCAGCAATCCTTCACTGCTGGACACCGTCGTCGCGATGGCGATCAACGGATGGCTGTTCTACGCCGTGGCCCTCGCGCTCGACAAGCGCCAGTCCGATCCGGTGCGCGTCGCATCGCGTCTGCTCTACACGATCGCGCCGTTCGCCATGCTGCAGCCGATCGGCTGGCTGGTGAGGACGCAGGAATACTCGACCCGGATCGACTGGCTGTACGCGGCGGCGGCGTGCGCCGTGATCGTGCTCAGTCATCGCCGCCAGCGAAAGAGCTTCTACTACGCCGGGGTGTTGAACCTGGGCTCCGCGCTGATCCTGATCGCCCATCGCCGGGAGTGGTTCGATCGGCCGGCGTGGGCCATCGCGGTGGTCGCCGCCGGCCTGACCGCGCTGGCCGCAGGCTTTCTGCTCGATCGGCTGGAGAGGCGAAAACGTCGTGATCGGTGATCAGGAATCGGGACGCGGGACGCGGGACGCGGGACTCGGGACGCGGGACGCGGGACGCGGGAAGCGGGACGACTGGGACTGGAAACTGGGAACTGTTCAATTTTCAACATTGACTGTTGATTTTTCAACAGTGCCGCGGTATCGTGCTCCCGTGAAGCCGAAATTGAGCCGCCGCGAGCAGGAAGTCCTCGACATCGTCTATGCGAAAGGGCACGCGACGGCGGCGGAGGTGCGCGAAGCCATGCAGGCGGCGCCCACCGACGCCGCGGTCCGCACGACCTTGCGCATCCTCGTGGCCAAGGGCCACCTGCGCATCGAGCAGGACGGCCCGCGCTACACCTACTGGCCGACGGTGTCGGCCGAAACGGCGCGACGCTCCGAGCTGCAGCACATCCTGCGCACGTTCTTCGGCGGCTCGACCGAGAGCGCGCTGGCCACCCTCCTCGACATCCAGCCGGGCGAGCTCGGAGACGACGAGCGCCGGCGGCTGAAGCGGTTGATCGACAAGGCTGCGAAGGGAGGGCGGTGAGATGGCCGGTCTGCTCCTCCTCAAGGTCACCGTCGTCCTTGCCGTGGTGCTGGCGGTCGCACACCGGCTGAGGCACGCGCCGGCCGCGGTTCGCCATCGCTTCTGGAGCGGCGTCTTCCCGACGCTGCTGGCGCTGCCGCTGCTGGCGGCCGTCCTTCCCGGCTTCGACCTGCCGGTGCCGGCATCGTGGGCTCGTGCGGTGCCGGATGCATCGATCGCTGTAATCCCGCCGCCATCGTCTGACGTGGCCATCGCGCCAGCCGCGGCGCTGCCCGCGCCATCAGCCGCGCAGCCGGCTGACGGGAGTCGCGGTCTGGGCCCGGCGCGTGGCGCGCTGCCGCTGGCCTGGCCGTCACCAGGCGAGGCATTGTTCGGCGCCTGGGCCGTGGGCACGGCGGTGTCGATCGGGGCTCTGCTGCTGGCGTTGTTGCGCGTGCGCCGCACCGCTCGCGCCGCGCTCCATCTCATCGACGAAGGGTGGCGACGTGCGGCCGACGACATCGGCCAGCGCCTCGGCCTGCGGCGATCGGCCGACCTGCTCCTCAGCCGCGACGTCGGATCGCCGATGGCCGGCGGCATCCTGCGGCCGGCGATTTTCCTGCCGATCGCCGCGCCACGGTGGCCGACGCCGCAGCGCGACGCCGTGCTCGCACACGAGATCGCGCATCTGGTGCAGCGCGATCCCTGGCGGCACGTCGTGATGCGGATCACGCTGGCGCTCTACTGGTTCCATCCGCTCGCGTGGATCGCGGCGCGCCAGGCCACGCTCGCGCGCGAGGAGTCGTGCGACGACTCGGTCCTGTCGCTGGGCACGCGGCCGTCCGCCTACGCCCAGATCCTGCTCGATTTTGCCGGATCGGTCCCCTCGGCGCCGCAGGTGCGCGCCGCGCTGCCGATGGCGCACACCACCATGCTGGAGAAACGTCTCATGGCTATTCTGAAAGACGACGACCGCACGGCCGGCGGCCGGAGCATCCTCGCGGCGATCTGCCTCATGGCCGCGTTCACCCTGGTGATTGCCGCGGCCCGGCCGCAGGCCGCGGTGACGCCAGCGAACCCGATGACGTCCGTCGATGCGGTCCAGCAGGCGCCGGTCGACGTCGAGGGCACCAACATCCAGTGGGCTCCCGACGGAAAACGGATCCGGCTGGAAGGCACCATTACTTTCGTCGCGCAGGATGGGCCAGGCGGCGCCGATTGCTCGGCAGGCAACACCGCGAAGTCGTTCCGCGGCAGCCTGACCGTGTCCGACGGCGTGGCGATGGAGCAGATCGGATCGCGCGGCTTCGACTGGTTCATCGTCAAGCAGTTCGAGGACACGCGCATCTGCCTGTTTACCGAAGGGGTCGAGCAGGGCGAGCGCAGCCGGCCCAGTCGATGGGTCGAGAGCGCACGGCGCGTGCAGCTCGCCACCACGCGAAGCGGCCGCACCCAGCGGCTCGAGATCGTGCGGCAGGGAAGCGGGCCGGCGCAGGTGACGTGGAGCGTCGCCGGGGTCGTGCGTCCGCTCGACCGCGCCGGCGAGGATTGGCGCGCTGCCGCGCTGACCGTCCTCGACACGACGTGGGAGCTCAGCTCGCTGCACGGTCAGGTGAGCAGCCTGCGCGGCGAGATCTCGTCGATCCTCGGCGAGCGCAGCAGCCTGCAGGGGGAGATCTCGTCGCTGCGCGGCGAGGTCAGCTCGATGCAGGGCGAGATCTCGTCGGTGCGTGGGGAAGAGAGCAGCTTGCGGGGAGAGATTTCGTCGATTCTCGGCGAGCTCAGCAGCCTGCGCGGGGCGATCTCGGCGGAGAACGGCGCCATCTCCAGCCTGCAGGCCGAGCGCTACGGGGCCGATGCCGCCGGGCGCGCGCGGATCTCGCGTCTGACCGCCGAGCACGAGAAGGAGATCGATCGGCTGGAGCGCGCGATCGCCGCCTACGGCGCCGACGCGCGTGTGGCTGCCGTCGAGAAGGAGATTGCCCGGCTCGATGCCGACCGCAAGGTGGCGGCGATCGAGGCGCGAATCAAGGCGTTCGACGCCGAGAGCCGGGTCGCGTCGGTGCAGCGTCAGATCGCGGCGATGGAGCTCGAACGCAAGGTCGGCGCGATCGAGCGGCAGATCGACGGGTTGGATGTGGACCGCCGCAGCCAGCAGCTCGAGGCGCGCCGCGCCGCCGAGCTCAAGCGCCTCGAGTCGGCGATCGCGGCGATCCGCTGATCGCGCCGGCTACGGCTTGAGGTACTGCTCGCGATACTTGCGCGCGAAGCCGTTGGTGTCGCGACGTCCCTCGAACTTGAGCGCGTTGACGTCGTAGGCCAGCGTCTCGGCCGGGTGAGAGCAGCCCATCGTCCCGAGCAGCACGACCTCGGTGAGCAGCGCCGCGTAATCGAACCCCGCCGAGCACCGGGTGCCGGGGCCGGCGAGGACGGCGTCGAGGAACTCGTGATAGTGGTTGCGCGAGGTCCCCTTCTCGATCTCGCGATCGACGTACTTGGCCTGCGGGTGCAGCGACGGATAGTCGATGTGCGGCAGCAGGATCGCGCCGTCGGTCCCGATCATCACCGCTCCCGAGCTCGGCAGCTTGCCGCCGGCCGCGTCGATCACCGCCTGCGGCGGACGCTCCGTGCCGTCGTACCACCAGAAGTCCATCGTCTCGCCCGCGGTCAGGGGAGTGCCCGCGAAGGTGAACTGAATCTTCGAGCGGATCGGCCAGCTGCCGTGCACCGGGGCCGGTCCGTGCGACGTGACCTTCGTCGGCAGCGACAGGCCGAGCCCGCGCAGCGGCGTGCTGAAGATGTGGCAGCCCATGTCGCCGAGCGTGCCGGTGCCGAACCCGATGCGCTTGCGCCAGTTGCCCGGGTGATAGACGGTCGCCTTGTACGGGCGCTTCTCGCCGACGCCGATCCAGCCGTCCCAGTCGAGCGTCGGCGGAACCGGATCGGATCCCTCCGGAATCGGCTCGACGTCACCCCAGGCCTTGTCGCAGAAGGTGTGCACTTCGCGGATCTTGCCGACCGCGTGCTGCCGGAGCAGCTGCTCGGTGACGAGCTGCGTCTCGTGCGACGAGATCTGGATGCCCATCTGCGAGACCAGGTTGTGCTGCCGCGCGTAGAGCGACAAGACCCGCGTTTCGCGGATCGTCAGCGCCAGCGGCTTCTGCACGTAGACGTGCTTGCCCATCTGCATCGCTGACATCGCGATCGGCGCGTGCATGTGGTCCGGCGTCGAGACGTTGACCGAGTCGATGTTGTCCCGCTCCTTCCGGAACATCTCGCGCCAGTCCTGGTAGACGCGGACGTCGGGAAACAGCTTCTTCACGCCCTCGGTGCGCGCCAGGTCGGTGTCGGCCACCGCGACCAGCGAGAAGCCCGGGTGGCTGGAGAACGCACGGATATCCGACAGCGCCTGGCCCGGCCGCGCCGACGCTGGCGTGACGAATCTTGCGGGCCTGTGCGCCGATGCCGTTCGCCCACAGCGGCGCGGTGGCCGCCGTGGCCGCGATATTCCTGAGAAACTGACGCCGGCTCGAACCCTTCTGCATGTCGCTATCCTAAACTCCCAACTCCCAACTTCCAACTCCCAAACCGAGTCGATCGAGGCATCGGGGTAGAAGTCGCTTCTGTCAGCCAGTTCGTGCGTCTTCCAGCGAGTTGTTACGCACGACTCTTCTTTGGGAGTTGGGAGTTGGAGGTTGGGAGTTGAAGCGTTCTCCAACCAAACCCCTTCCTGCCGCGTCTATGCTGGCGTCATGCCCACACCGCCTCCCGGCCGCCGGCTCGCGCCTCTGCACGGCTTCGCGCAGGATGTGCGCCTCGCGTTCCGGAGCCTGCACCGGCGGCCGGGCTTTGCCGCGGCGGCGATCGCCACGCTCGCGCTCGGCATCGGCGCGTCGACCGCGATCTTCTCGGTGGCCTACGGCGTGTCGCTGCGACCGCTGCCGTATCCGGATCCGGACCGGATCGTCCGCATCTACGAGGCCAACCCCGCGGCCGGCAAGCTCAAGGAGGACGTGTCAGAGGGCTCGTTCCAGGGCTGGCGCGAAGGCACCCCGTCGATCGAGTCCTTCGCGCTCCTGGGCCGCGTCCGCAGCCGCGTGCTGCCCGGCGACGCCGGGACTCGCATCACGACCATGGGCGTCTCACCCGCGTTCTTCGACGTCCTCGGCGTGCAGCCGCTGCTCGGCCGGACCTTCAAGCCGGAGCATCAGTACACGCGGTTCACCGCGCGAGAAGTCGTCCTGTCGTACGCCGTCTGGCACCGCATGTTCGGCGGTGATCGGGCCATCGTCGGGCGCGCGATCCGGATTGACGAGCGCGACGATGACGCGTTCGAGGTGGTGGGGGTGATGCCGGAGTCGTTCTCGGTCGTGCAGCCGGTGGACGTGTGGCAGCCGACGATCGTCACGGCGCCGGTCGCGGCCATCGTCAGGAACTGGCGCTACGACCGAGTCATTGCGCGGCTGCGTCCGGGCGTGACGACCGAACAGGCGCGTGCCGAGCTCGAGGCCGTCGCCGGCCGCCTCGCGGAGCAGTTTCCGGCGAGCAGCCGCGGCTGGACCGTGACTGTCGAGACGCTGCACGCGTCGATCATCGGCACCTTCGGCCGCGCCACCTGGATGCTGCTGGCCGCGGTTGCCGTCGTGCTGTTCGTGGCCTGCCTCAACGTCGGCGGACTGCTCGTCGCGCGCGCGATCTCGCGCGAGCGCGAGACGGCTGTGCGCACGGCGCTCGGCGCGGACCCGTGGCGGCTGCTTCGGCTGTGGCTCGCGGAAGGGTTGGTCCTCTCCGTCTGCGGCCTGGCGCTGGGTGTGCTGCTTGCGTGGAGCGGCGTCGCCGCCTTGAAAGCCGCTGCGCCACCCGGCATTCCCCGGCTCGATGCCGTCGCGCTCGACCTGGTCACGTTGAGCGTCGCCGCGCTGGCGGCGCTGCTGGCCACGGTCGTCTTCACCGTCGCCCCGCTGGCGCGCCGGCACCAGATCTCGGCAGGTCTCCGCGCATCGTCCGGCTCCGGCGATCCACGCAGCCGCCAGACGACGCGGGTTGCGCTGATGGGGGCGCAGTGCGCCGGCGCCGCGACGCTGGTGATCCTGGCGGTGCTGCTCGCGCGCAGCTTCACGAAGCTCACTGAGTTCGATCTGGGCTGGGACGGCGACGCGGTCGTCGGTCTCAGCGTGTCGCCGCCGCAGCTGCGCGCTGCCGGCGGGCGGCCGTGGTATCGGCTGGTCGGCTGGTCCGATCGGCTGATCGCCACGCTCGAATCGACGCCAGGTATCGAGAGCGCCGCCATCACTACGCAGATTCCGCTGTCGCCGCAGCCGATCGCGTCGACGCTGGCGCGCGGCCGCGGCAAGGCGTCCGGCGACGTCTCGCGCTGGCCCGGTGTGCAGCACCATGTCACCGACGGCTACTTCCGGATGATGGGCATCCGGCTGGTTGGCGGCCGGACCTTCGAGCACACGGATCGTTTCGCCGAGGCCCAGGTCAATTGGACGCCGAAGGCCGAGAAGGGCGTCGCCGTAGTGAGCGAGGCGACCGCGCGCGCGCTGTGGCCCGATCGCAGCGCGGTGGGGCAGGCGCTCTGGCTGCCCGATATCGACAACGTGACGTGGCGCGAGGTCGTCGGCGTGGTCGAGGACATCCAGTTCCAGGCGGTCGGTGAACCGCCCGCGCTGCATGTGTTCGTGCCGTGGACGCAGCACACCAGCGGCAATTCGCGGCTGCTGGTGAAGGCGGCGCGAGGCGGGCGCGCTCCGGCGGATGCCGCCACCGCCCTGATTCCCGTCGTCCGCGACATTGTGCAGAAGGTCGAACCCGGCTCGCAGGTCGACCAGGTAGCGCTGCTCGACGCCCTGGTGGCGCGGGCGACCGCACAGCCGCGGTTCACGAGCCGGATCGTCGGGACATTCGGCGTGCTGGCGCTGGCGCTCGCGGCGGTGGGGATCTACGGCACGCTCTCTTACCTGGTGGGGGCGCGCACCCGCGAGATCGGGATCCGCATGGCGCTCGGCGCGCCGCGGACGTCGATCATGTCGGGCATGCTGTGGCGCGGCCTCGCGCCGGCGCTCGCCGGTGGTGCGCTGGGCGGCATGATCGCCGTCGCGCTGGCGCGGACGTTCCGGACGCTGCTGTTCGAAATCCAGCCGCTCGATCCGGCGTCGCTCGTCGGCGGCGGTCTGATGCTGTTGCTCGTCGCCGCGGCAGCGTCAATCGGTCCCGCGCGCCGCGCCTCGCGCATCGATCCCGCCGATGCCCTGCGGCGGGAGTAGGGAGGCGGAAGCCAGGTGTCAACTCCCAACTCCCAACTCCCAACTCCCAATTGCCAAACCGAGTCGGTCGAGGCATTAGGGCAGAAGTCGCTCCTGTTGGCTTGTTCGCACGTCGTCCAGCCAGATGTCTCGCACGACTCTCTTTGGGAATTGGGAGTTGGGAGTTGGGAGTTGTCTTCCTCGTTTAGCCGCTACCCGTCGCCTCTCAGCGCCTGCGACGGCTCGACGCGCAGGGCGCGGCGGCCGGGCACGTAGCACGCGGTCAGCGTCGCCAGCGACAGCACCCCGAGGACGCCGGCGATCGTGACCGGCTCGAGCGTCCACCTCGCGAAGATCATCCCCGACATGAACTGGAAGGCCACGCCGGTGAGCACGAGGCCGGCCGCGGACCCGGCGGCCACGACCAGCACTCCCTCACGCGCGAGCAGCGCCAGTACGGCGCGCCGCGGGGCGCCGATCGCGACGCGGATCGCGATCTCGCGGGTGCGCTGCGACATCGCGAACGACACCGAGCCATAGAGGCCGACGGTCGCCAGCGCCAGCACCAGGATCGCCACAATCACCGCGAGCCGCGTCAACCGCTGCAGCATGCCGAGACCGGCCTCGCGGAACGTGGAGACGCGCGTGAACGCGCGGTCGGCAGCCACGCGCTGCAGGACCGCGCGCACATCGCCAACCACGTCGGCCGAGGGGCGCGCGGTGCGGATCAGGATTTGTGCGCTCGCGAGGTTCCCGTCGGTCAGCGTCCGGTAGACCCGCGGGCTGTCCTCCTGATCGCGCACCACCGCGCCGACCTCGACGGCCGGCGCTCCGTCCAGCGCGAGCCGCCGCCCGACCACCGCGGTCGTGCCCCAGAAGCGGCGTGCCGCACGCTCGTTGACGGCGACGGCTTCAACCGCCCGGGCGCCCGGGACGATCTCCGCGCCGGCGACGACGGCAACCCCCAAGGTTCGGAAGTACTCAGCGTCGATGCGCTGAACCGCGACGTCGGCGCCGGCCGCCGCCTGAGGAGGCGCCGAGCCTTCTGGAATCAGCCGGGTGCGCTCGCCGCTGCCGGCCGGGGTCAGCGAGAGCGACGTGACGTTCGGCAGCCGCCGCAGTTCCTCGCGGATCCCGCGCCAGTACGCGTCGCGTCCCGCGGGCGATGTCCCCGTCGCCTCGACGTAGGCGACGGCCAGGCGATCGATGAGAGCGGACTGTTCGCCGACGTGCGTCGAGATCACGCTCTTCACGAACGTGCCGGCGACGGCGAGGAGGGCGATGGACGAGGCGAATTGCGTCACGAGGAAGAACGTGCGCAGCCGCGCGCTCCGGCCTCCCTGTCCGATCCCGCCGTCGTCTCCCTTGAGGAGCGGCGCGACGTCGACGCGCGTCGCATGGAGCGCCGGCGCGAGGCCGAACACGATCGTGGCGAGGATGCTGATGCCGGCCGTATAGACGAACACATGGCTGTCGAGCTCGATGGCGAGGCTGGGGAATTCCGGCAGCGTGACCCGCAGGAAATCGAGTGTCCAGCCGACCAGCACCGTGCCGACCAGCGCGCCCGCCACCGCGATCACGAGGCTCTCCGTGAGCAGGAACCGGATCAGCCGCGCCCGGCTGGCGCCGTTGGCCAGGCGAATCGCGATCTCCTTCCGGCGGGCCGCCGCCCGTGCCAGCAGCAGGTTGGCGACGTTCGAGCAGCCGATCCACAGGATCAATCCGACCACCACCAGCGGCAATACGACGACCAGCAAGAACTCGATCTGCTTCTCGGCCGAGGCGTTGCCGCTCCAGCCTTCGGCGCCCGTAGACGCCTGCACCGGCCCGTTCGGGAACACCGCCGGCATGGTCGCGGCGAGCGCCCGCAACTCCGCATTCGCCTGCTCGACACTCACGCCGTCCTGAAGCCGGCCGACGATGCGCCATCCGCCCTCGGCCGGGTCCTCCCATCGCGGCGCCGACGCGGTAATCGCCGGCTTCATGCCGATCGGAATCCACAGCGGCGGGCGCTCCGGTCCGAAGCCGTGGAACGAGCGCGGCGCGATGCCGACGATTGTCAGCGGCACGCCGTTGACCGCGATCGTCCCGCCGATGGCGGCCGGATTGGCGCCGAGCGCGCCGGTCCAGAACTCGTAGTCGAGCACGGCTTCGGCCTCGGGCACCGGACGCCTGGGCGCGGTTGACTGAAAGAAGCGGCCGACCGCCGGACGCACGTCGAGCACGGCGAAGTAGCTCTCCGAGACCACCGGCACCGCGGTCCGCAGCGCCAGGTCGCGCACACGGATGTCCACGCCGATCGGCTGCCATGCCGCCACGCCACTGAAGGCGCGTGCCTGTTCGCGCACTTCACGGAACGTCGTGAACGGCACGCGCGGGCCGGCTGTCGCGACGCGCTCGGCCGCGGGCACCCCACGCACGGTCTGGAAGAAGATCGTGTTGATGATGGCGAACACCGCGGTGTTGAGGCCGATGCCGGCGGCGAGCGACAGCACGGCGATCGCGCACAGCAGCGGACGACGTGACCACGTGCGCACGGCGTAGCGGAGGTCCGACGCGACCTCCTCGGCCGCCGCGGCCGCGCGCGAGGAGATGCGAACACGACTCGACTGGGTGGACCGGTTCACGGATGACTCCTGAGCATGAGGTATCTCTGCCGCGTGATGATGCTCAGTGTCCCACAGTTGCCGCGAAGCCGGACGCGTCCGCACGAACGAGCGCGGGCCCGGACGCGGCGTTCCGGAGTACCATAGGCCCCCGGCGCACGGCCGCATTCCTGGATGCCCGAAGATCCTTCCCACCAGCACGACGCCAACGATCGGCAGACGAGAGCGGCCCTCTCGGCGGCGGTGCGATCCAACAGCGCCGCCGAAGTCGCGCAGGTCCTCGAGCGCTTTCCACGCCTGCGCGAGATCCTGGACGATGCGCTGGTGCCGGATCATGAGTTCGGCGCCACGCCGCTGCTGTCTGCCGTATACCGCGGCAATCGCGAGATGGTCGACGTCCTGCTCCGCGCTGGCGCCGACGTCAACGCGCGCAGCCACTGGTGGGCGGGGAGCTTCGGCGTGCTCGACGCGGGCGAGGCGCTCGCAGGCTTCCTGATCGAGCGTGGGGCGACGGTCGACATCAACGCCGCGGCGCGGCTGGGCATGATCGACCGCGTCCGCGAGCTGGTCGCGGCCAATCCGGATGCGGTCCACGCCCGCGGCGGCGATGGCCAGACGCCCCTGCACGTCGCCGCGACCCTGGAGATTGCCGAGCTGCTCGTCGACCACGGCGCCGACATCGATGCCCGCGACGTCGATCACGAGTCGACGCCGGCGCAGTACCTGGTGCGCGACCATCAGGACGTGGCGCGCATGCTGGTGGCGCGCGGCGCCCGCACCGACATCCTGCTCGCCGCGGCGCTCGGGGACATGGCGCGGGTCAATCAGCACCTCGATGCCGATCCCGATTCGGTGTGGACGTCGGTCTCCGACGAGTGGTTTCCGAAGGTCAACCCGCGGAGCGGCGGCGTCATCTACATGTGGACGCTCGGCGCTCACAAGACCGCGCACCTGGTGGCCCGCGAACTTCGGGCATGCCGACGTGTTCGAGCTGCTGATGCAGCGCTCGACGCCGGGCCTGCAGCTGATCGTCGCCGCCGAAATCGGCGACGAGGAGCGTTACCGGTCGATTCGTGCCGCGCACCCTGGAGCGATCGAGGCGCTCGACGATCGCGGCCGGTCGCGCCTACCCAACGCGGCGCGCAACGAGCAGCGGCAGGCCGTGAAGCTGATGGCGGCTGGCGGCTGGCCGATCGACGCGCGCGGCCAGCATGGCGGAACGGCGCTGCACTGGGCGGCGTTTCACGGCGACGCGGCGATGGTGGCCGATCTGCTCGCCCACGGGGCGTCGACGTCGATCGTCGACCACGATCACGGCGGCACGCCGCTCGGCTGGGCCATTCATGGCTCGCTGCACGGCTGGCGCTGCCGGACCGGAGACTATCCGGCGACCGTGGACGCACTGCTCCGGGCCGGCGCCGCGCCGCCGGCTGACGTCGACGGCAGCGACGCCGTGCGCGCCGTGCTGCTCAAACACCGCGGCGGACAGTCATGATCGCCGGCACAGAGAGGGGAGAGTCGTGTCCGACCGCGTTCAGCCGTTCGAGTCGCCCGATCGCCGTTCGTTCCTGAAGACCATGGGCGCCGCCGCTCTCGCGCTGGGATCGCCGGGTTCGCTGCAGCCGGCGCCGGTCCGCTTCGGCGTCGACACCTTCAGCCTCGGCGCGCAGAACTGGACGCCGTTCCAGCATCTCGACTTCGCGGCCAAGTGGAAGGTCAACGTCGTCCACTTCAGCGAGATCCGGTTCCTCGGTTCGCTCGAGCCCGACCATCTCAAGAAAGTGCGCGCCCGCGCCGACGAGCTCGGGATCGATCTCGAGATCGGGATGCGGTCGATCTGTCCGACCTCCACCTTGTTCGACAAGGCCGCGGGTACCGCCGGCGAGCAGATCGGGCGCATGGTGGATGCCGCCCGGCTGGTTCGATCGCCGATCGTCCGCTGCTTCCTTGGCAGCAGCGCCGACCGCAAGGGTGGCATCGAGGCGCACATCGCGGAGACCGTCAAGGTGCTGAAGGGCGTGCGCTCGCGCCTCGTCGACGCCAACATCAAGATCGCGATCGAGAACCACGCCGGCGACATGCAGGCGCGCGAGCTGAAGTCGCTGGTCGAAGGGGCCGGACCCGACGTCGTCGGCGTCTGCCTCGATTCGGGGAACCCGGTGTGGACGATCGAGGATCCCCACCTCACGCTCGACACGCTCGCGCCCTACGTGCTCACGAGTCACATGCGCGACAGCGCGTTGTGGAGGACGCCGGAAGGGATAGCCGTGCGCTGGACCCGCATGGGGGAGGGCAACATCGGCATGGAGGACTACATCCGGAAGTACATCAAGATGTGTCCCGGCAAGGCGGTGTCGCTCGAAGTCATCGTGACCGGCCAGCCGCGCATGTTCAATTACGCCGTGCCGCAGTTCTGGGACCTGTATCGCAACCAGCCGGCCTGGGAGTTCGCGCGATTCCTGGCGCTGGCCGACAAGGGCACGCCGCTCGTCGAGCCGCCGGCGGACCCCGCGACCACACCGGCGCAGCGCAACCTGGCCAACGTCGAGGAGAGCATCCGCTGGACGCAGGCCTTCCTGTCGCGCCTCTGAGCGGCGCGCACACTCACAAGCCTGTTAGTCGCCCCCCAGTTCTGTCGTCCCCGCGACCCTGACGGGCGGTCGTGCGCCAGGTGCGCGGCCGGCAGCCGAAGTCGGCCAACCCAGCTCAACCAGTTAAAACTCTGCGGTTTGGCGCGGTTTTGCCGCCTCGCCGCGGGCCGGGGGCGCTGCCGGGTACATCCCTTGCCGTCTCAGGGCCGGATGCATTTGAAGAAATGTTCGGGGTGCGCGCGTGCGATTGTCGAATCGGCGACGACCTGCGACTACTGCGGTCAACAGGTCGCCGTTCCGATCGAATCCGTGCCCGGCGTCGAGGACATGCAAGACGAGGCCTTGCCTCAGCTCGAGGATCTCTACGCCGAGGGACTGCCTCCGCTGAACGAGGGACTGCCTCCGCTTGATGTCGCGCTGGACACCAGCACCCCCCAACCGCTTGACGTCGCGCCGGACGCCAGCAGCCCCCAACCGACGCTGTCGGTGCCCGAAGTGCACGACCCGCCGGTCGTGGCGAAGCGGTACGGCAAGCGCGAGCTGATGACCGGCCTCGTCGGCGTGGTCGGCGGCGGCCTGCTGATTCTGATGGTGACGTCCACTCGCGGCGCGGCATCGCGGGACGAGACGGTCGCTCAGCCTCCGGCCGCGCGTCAGGCCGCGGCGAAGCCGGCCGCCCGGAACGCCGCCACGAAGAATGCAGGTGCGACCGTCGCACCCGCGCCCAATCCACCGGCGGGTGCGGTGGCAGCGCCGTCCGGGACGGCGTCACAGTGGACCAGCAACCCGGCGTGGGTCGGCGGTGCGCGGCGCGCAGCCGCGTTCGAAGTCCCCTCGACCAGCAGGGTGCAGGTCTGGATGCGCCGCGTGCAGCCGATGCTCGTGGTCCGGTGCCGCGCCAACATCCTCGAAGCGTTCGTGTTCACGGACTCGGCGGCGAAGATGGAGCCGCAGGATCAGGACCACACGGTACGCGTGCAGTTCGACGGGCAGGCGGCGGTGAGCGAGCGCTGGCCGGATTCCTCCGAGCACGATGCGTTGTTCGCCCGGGACCCGCAGGCGTTCGTGCGCCAGTTGCTCGCCGCGAGCACGCTGCAGTTCAGCTTCTCGCCGCACAACGCCGATTCGGTCGTCGCGGAGTTCAACGTGGCCGGCCTGCAGGACCATCTGGCCACGGCCGCGAAGAGCTGCGGCCTGAAAACCGCCCGCTAGGGCGTTCGCGCGTTCCCGCCCCGCATTCCTTATCGAACGCCGCTTACTTGACGCCGCTCTTGGCCGCTGCCAGCCAGGTGTCGACGAGCGCCTGCGAAGGCCCGCCGCGCGCGCGGTAGGTCTCGGCGAGCCGGGTCATGCGGGCGCGATCCTTGTCGGCGTCCTCGACCGGGCGGCCGGTCATGAACGCCTCGTAGAGCGCAAGCAGGCCCGCGGCGAGAATCGGCTCGTCGTCGGCGCGGCGTTCGATCAGCTCGTCGAGCGTCTGGAGCCCGTCGCCGTACTCGCCGGCGAGGAGCGCGGCGAGCACGAATTTCCGCTTCAGCCCGTCGTCGGCCGGCCAGCGGTTGCGGGCGTCGTCGAGGATCTCCAGCGCCAGGTCGCCGCGGTTCTGCCGCATCAGCGAATCAGCCAGCATCACGTGCACCGGCATGGTGTCGCCTTCCTTGATCAGGGCGGTCCGCCACGCGCCTGCCGCTTCCTTGTCCTTGCCGCCCGCCGCGTAACACGCGCCGAGATAGACCATCGCCGGATAGAAGTCCGAGGACGTTCGCATCGCGCTGCGGAACGCCTGGGCGGCCAGCTCGATCTTCTTGTTGGCCAGCAGGCTGAGGCCGCGCATGAAGGCGGCCACCGCGGAATCCGCGGCGAGGACGTCGGAAACCTCGAGCTGTTCGAGCTTCGAGGTGCGGGCGCGGTCGAGAACCTCGCGAATCATCGGATCCGCGGCATCGGGCCGTGCCGCGACGCGATCGAGGAAGCCGCCGAGCACCTGCGGCGCGAGCACGTTGTCGATCGCGAACGGCGGCACGCTGATCGCCGGCCGCGTGGACGATCGGGTCGGGGCGATCCGGCCGAGCACCGTCGGCGACACCACCGTGGCGTCGGTGAGCGCCGACGGCAGCGGTTCGGTCACGGTGAAGGCGCGGCGCACCTCGCCGACCGGCTCGGAGCCGGCGCGCACTCTGGCGCGGGCGATGTAGGCGCCGGGCGGCAGGACGCGCATGTCGGCGACTGCCTGCGCCATCGCAGATCCGCTTCGTGATCCGTGCGACACCTGCGCCACCGACTGCACCAGCGACGGACCGTCGGCGCTGGAGGCGATCTCGAATGCGACTTCCGTGGCCGACATCGCGTCGTTGTCGCTGGCGAGATCGACCTGGAGCGCGAGCCGCTCGTCCTGGCGGACGGTGTCGAGCGCGATGCGCGGATGGGCGTTGCCCGACGTCGGGACGCGCACGAGCAGCGGACCGGCGGCGGTCATCGTTCCCAGCGGCACGGCGCGCACGTCGGCGCGATGGTCGACCGAGCCGACCCGGCCCATGCCGTCGATGACGGCGATGCGAATGATGTAGCTGCCGGGCGCGAGCGGCACGTTGGCGGAGAAGGTCAGGCCGTCGCCGGTCGGCTCACCGAGCGGCTTCTCGCCCATCATGATGGTCTTGCCCTCGAGGTCGCGCACGACCAGCTGGAACTCGGCCTCGCCGGGATCGACGCGGCTCGCCTCGCCGGCCAGCACCAGCTTCAGCCGTGACGGGCTTTCCGTGTCGGCAGACAGGTAGCTGGTGACGCGCAGGCCGATGCCGGTGGCCGGGATCGGGGAGTCGAGCGCGGACGCCAGCCGCGCCGTGGCATTGCGGTCGCTGAACGTCCGGGCGTCGAAGATCTCGCGGGCGCGTACGGTGACGGATCCGCGCGCGACGTGCACTTTCATCCGGCGGCTGCGGCCGTCGGCATCCGCCGGTTCCTTCTCGACGGCGATGCGGTAGAACCCGGCCATCTCGCGGCCGAGCCGATCGAACGCGGCCTCGGCGCCGACGTCGACGCGGAAGGAGCCGCCGCCGCTCATCGCGGCAATCGTTTCGAGCGGCCACGAGTGCAGCCAGTGATCGTTGGCCGGCGTCTGGCTCGCCATCCGCCGGGTGGCGGTCGACGTCGATCCCGGCACGAACATCGTGAACAGCGTCACGCGCGCCGCGGCCGCTTCGTCGGCGATCGTGGACATCAGCGAGTTCTGTTCGCGTTCGTCGAGCGGCCAGCCGCCGGACACCAGGATGACCGTCTTGTCGCCGCCGACCCGCTCGAGCGCTCCGAGCACCTGGCGGAACGAGGTCAGGCTCGCGAGCGACGTCATCTGGGCGCCGCGCCAGGTCCATTCGGCGCGCATCTGGATGTCGCGCGTGCAGCTGTCGGTGCCGAAGTTCCTGCCGCCGGAACTGGTCGTGCGCGTCGATCCCGACGAGCCCGACTGGCCGCTGCCGGTCGTCGAACCGCCGCTGCCGGTGCCGCCCTGGCCGGCGCTGCCCCCGCCGCCGGTGGACGCTGGGGCGGACGTGCCGCGCCGACCCGGTCGGCAGCGGGCCGGCGCTGCTGCCGATCGGATCGCCGCCCATGCCGCCGGCGAACAAGCCGCCGGCGCACTCGCGCTGGCTGACGCTGCGGAGCGCGATCAGATTGCGGTTGGCGATCTCGCGTGCCTCCGACAGGCTGCCCATCTCCCAGCTGTTCACCGGCGTGGCGTGGCCGATCACCCGCATGAACGCGTCCTGCACCCGGTTGTGCGACCAGGTGAAGTCGACGTTGGGGCCGGTAGGCATCAGCACCAGCGACGACCGATCGACGAAGGTCAGGCCCGAGAAGAATTTCGAGGCGGCGCGCGCCACCTGCCGGACGTTGCCGGGCTCGAGGGTGCTCTGATCGACGACGAACACGAACATGCGGCCGATGCCGACGCCGTCGTTCGTGCTGATCGCGGACAGGTCGGGCGCGCCGGGCGCGCGCGGCTTCGACCCGGCGACGTCGACGTACTCGGCCGTCACCACCCGGCGCGGCTGGCCGCCGACGTTGACGGTGAAGTCGCCGGCGCCCAGCCCCTTCATCGGGTTGCCCTGCCGGTCCACGACGCTCACGTCGACCGTGACCAGCTCGACGCCGCTGCGGAAGATCGGCGGCGCCGGAGCCTGCTGGGCGGGCGGCGCCTGCGGCTGCTGGGCAGGCAGCAACGCCTGGCCGCCCAGCAGCATTGCGGTTGCCGTCGCGATTACGCTGCCGAACCGGATCTGCATGATCAGCTCCCCGTCTGCTGCGCGCCGTTGGCCCAGTATCCGCGCCGGGCGCGGATGTCGTAGTTGCGCTTGCGCACCTGGACTTTGATGTTGCGCCACTTGCCGTCCGACTTCAGGTTGGTGGGCGAATAGGAAAGCACGTACTGGTTGGCGAGCTCGGAGACGATGTCGTCGAACACGCGATCGAGCTCGGCCACCTGGCGCGGGAAGAACGCGCGCCCGCCGGTGGATTTCGCATAGCTCTCGAGGCTGGTCCGCAGCTGCGGCACCGTGGCGCCGGCCCCGAAGCCGACGGTATAGAGCATGGCGTCGCTGGCCTGCACGCGCGCCATCGCCGCTTCGCGCCGCGTCAGGCTGTTGCGGTCGTCGCCGTCGGAGAAGATCACGACCCCTTTGCGGCCCCACTCGCGGCTGACCAGATCGAGCGCGCGCACCGTGGCGTCGTAGAGCGCCGTGCCGCCCCAGGACGTCAACAACTCGACCGCCGCCTCGCGGGTCTTGCGATCCTTCTCGCGCTCGGCGACGACGAACGTGGTGTCGTTGAAGCCGAGCAGCGTCGCGGCGTCGCCGGTGCGCAGCTTCGACAACAGCTGCCGGACCGCCGGCTTCACCTCGTGCAGCGAGTCCTCCATGCTGCCGCTGATGTCGATCGCCACGACCAGGTCGAGCGGCGCGTTCTCGCTGACCATGCTCGCGATCGGCTGGCGCACGCCGTCCTCGAACACTTCGAATTCCTGCTGCTGCAGCCCGCGCACGAACTGGCCGCCGTCGGTCACGATCACCGGCACCAGCACGGCCTCGATCTGCACCTTCTCCGAGTAGCCGAGATCCTTCGTCCGCAGGTTGCCGACGATGCGGCGTCCGTCCTTCAGGGTGGCGACGATGCGGAGGTGATGGCCGCGCACGACGCTCCCCGGATCCCACGAGCACCCATACGGCGGCCGCTTCGGACGTGCAGACGAGCCGGCCGTTGGCGAAGAAGTTGATGGCCTGAACCTGGGCGAGCGCCTCCTTCGGCTCCACGGTCGCTTCGATCCGCATCGGGCCGCCGACCAGGGCGTTGGCCGCCGGGGAAATGATCCGGACGGTCGGCGCCGGCGGCTGTTGTTCGGTCGCGCTCGCGGCGAGTGTGACCGCGGCCACCGCGGCACAGGTCAGGCACCAGGCAGGCTTCATCGAACGTCCCCTGTCTTTCGAACCGATCCGGCGGCCGGCGCGTCGCTCGTCTGGTCCACGGCCACCAGCGGACCGTCGGTCGTGAGCAGCGCCAGATACAACTCGACGCGATCGGGCTTGATGGTCTGAACGAACTCGTGCAGTCCGCGATAATCGTCGGGGCCGCGGCTGATGACGCCGTCGATGAAATCGATGGTGGCAGCGGGAAGCACCGAGGCGACGAGGGGCGCCGGCATCTGCATCTCGGCCAGGACCTCCCCCAGCCGCAGCGTCAAGTCCGAGAAGGCCGAGGCGAAGATGCCCGAGTCCCACCGGCCCGCGAACATGTCGAGCGTGCGGTGCGCCGGCAGCTGCCGGCACAGGCACCCGAGTCTGGGCTCGGCCGATGCACCCCACACATGTAGTGACGGATCGAGCGGGCGCGTTTCCTGACCGAGCCAGAGCAGCTCGCTCAGCGAGAGCAGCGCGGGCACGCGTCCGGCGTCGTGGGCCGCCGACCAGCCGAGCAGCGTGCGCCGCACGCCGGTCAGGCCGATCTCGTCGGCGAGGGCAAGCACCGCGGCGGGCGTGCGCGCGGCGCCGAGCCGCTCGCGCCCCTTGCGGATGGCCGCCACGACCGCGTCGCGGCCCGCGTCGGTCAGGGCCGCGGGCTCGGTCAGCGCGACCGCCTCGATCAGCACGCGGCGATCGGCGTCGTTCAACGTCGGGCGGGCGGGCGGCCGCGACGACACGCGGACGAGCGCGAGCTCCGCCAGCCGCACGTCGAGGCCGAGCAGGGCGCCGGTCGCGTGCCAGTCGCGCACCCGGTCGGCGCCGGTGACCGGCGGCCGCCACGCCCCGGACTTGCCGAACAGCCGGAACCCGAAATCATGGCGGCTCGCGGCGTCGCTGGCAGACATGAGCGCGCCATCGACGTGTCCGAGCGCGGCCGCGTAGGCGAGCTCGCTCAACCCGCGCGCGGCGAGTCCATCGGCGGCCTGCCGCAGCGACCCCGCCGACTGACCGAGCCGCTGCGCCGCGCGCGCGTCGCCATCCGCGCGCCGGATTGGGGTGAGAGCGTTCGTCAGCTCTGGCGACGGGATGACCTTCATGAGCTGCGTCGCCATGTCCGCGTGCTCGCGAACCGCCGCGGCGTCGAGGGCAGGCTCGCTGACGGCGGCCGCCATCTGCATCACCGCCAGCGCCGAGGACAGATAGGGACGGGCCTCGGCGCCGAGCACCTTGCCGAGCCGCGTCGCCTCGGCCCAGGGCAGGTCCACGCGATACCGCGTACCCTCCCATTCGATCAGCGGCGGCTTGTCCGCGGCTCGCCCGGCGAGGAATCGGATCGCCTCACGATCCATCGGTCCCACCGCATCGTCGTAGCGCTGGACCGACGGATCGCCGATCCATGCGACGTGCGTGTCGGCGGCGGGCGAGGACGACCCGGCCCCGTCGGTCGCGAGGACCCCGGCCCACCAGCGGATCAGCCGACCGTCGTATCCGGCGCGCTCGTCCGGGGCGATGGCCGACAGCGAGATCACGTGCGCGTCGAGCTCGCGCGCCGACAGGCTGCCCCGCAGGGCCCCGCGCGTCAGCAGGGCGATCGACGCCTGAAACTGCGAGATAGTGCGGGCGCCCCGCGCGTCGGCCTCGATAGTGGCGAGTTGAGTGGCGCGGCGGGCCGCAGCGGCAAACACCACCACGTCGGTGACGCCGGCGCGCTCGAGTGTGGTGCTGAGGGCGGGGAACGTGCCGGCCGCACGGACGGCCTCCATCGCATCGCGGACGTTCTCCGGCGTGAGCCGGGGGATCACGCGCGACGCGAACAGCACCATCTCGTAGGGCTTCCGCTGGACGACCTGCCCGCCCTTGAAGACCTGCTCGCACAGCCAGGGAAAGTCGGCCGGTTCGCCGGCAATCAGTGCCTGCATGTCGCCGCCCGGTGTCGAGGCATCACTGAACAGCGGCGCCCAGAACGCTTTCGTGCCGGGTACGGACGGCGTGCCCGCGGCGTCGACGGTGATCTCGGCGGCGAGCAGCGCGGGGTCCAGCGTGGGCCGCCAGAATGCCCGCTCCTCGATCTTCCACCCCGTCGAGAGGCGCTCGAAGACGCCGAGCAGAGCGCCGCGCCGCATCGATGCGCGACGCCGGGTCGGCGCCCTGCAGGCCCATCGCGTACCGGACCTGCGCGTCGCTCAGTTGTCCCATCGCGGCGAGGAAGTACGCGAACCGCCCCTCCAGTCGCGTGAGCGCCGCACGAATGAACTCGGCGGGCTCGGACGGTTTCTTGCCGAGGAGCGCCTGCCAGACTGGTTCGACCGCCGGGCCGCCCGGCAGCCGCATCGCGCCGTCGCGGATGCGCAGCGCCGGGGCCGCTATCGCGAGCGCGGCGGCGTGCTTCAGGGCAATCTCGCCGGCGAGAGTCGGGATGCGCGGCCAGCCAGGTGCGCGTCTCGTCGTCGAGCGCGAGCAGCCCGGCATAGAGCAGCGACGCCGTGCGCGACCGCAGGATCGCCGGCATCAGCGGCTGGGTCCCGGCGCGTCCCGCGAACACGGTCTCGAGCCAGAACGACGCGGGCAGCGGCAGTGGCACCGTGTCCTGCGGGTTTACGATCGGCGCCTTCTCGAGGTGGGTGGCCAGCGTGAGCAGCACGAGGTCGCGCTGGGTCTTGACGGTCGGCGGCACGTCGTGAATCCGCCGAATGATTTCGATCAGGAAGTGTCCGCGATCGGCCGGCGCGCGGTCACCGGCGACGCGGAGCGCCTCCTCGAGTCCGCCGGGGATCGGCAAGTCGTACAGTGCGCCGGGCGACGCCCCGGGCTGGGCGTACACCTGGCCCGCGAGGACCAGCAGTCCGATCGCGGCCGCAGGAAGCGTGGAAATGAGTCGGGCGCGCAGCACGGGCCCCTTCGCTTGAACGCACGTGGCCAGCACCGCGCCGCGATCGGGCACGCCGAACGCAGATAGCCTCCGCTGGCTCGGAGACGGGGTCTTCGAGCGCTATTCTGCACCTGTCACAGGAAAAAAACACCGGCAATCTGCGATCTGCCGCTGGGTTCGGGCGACGTCGGCAGTCCCGCCGGGGCACTCGCCAGAAGGGCCGCGCCGGCGCGGACTTACGTAAATCGGTGGCCGGGGACGAAACGCCAGTGGGGAACGCCCGCCGCTGCAAGCGACCGCGCGGCGAGTTTGCCAGCCTTTTGAGACGTTTCACCCGCCGCCCGCTTCGCCGCCTCACGGCCCCGTCGAGTTTCGAGAAGCGAAACGACGATTACAAGCGGCTCAGGCTGACGCGGGCACGCCGCGGATAGGATAGGAGCCAATGCCGCTCCGGGTGTTCGTCGCCGCCGCGTTCGTCTCGCTGGCGACCCTCGCCGCCGCTGCCGTGCAGGGGCAGGCGCCGTCGACCCCGACGCCCGAGTCCCAGCCGATCCGGACCCCCGACATCTTCTTCGTCCCGACCTGGCAGTCGGTCGTGTACGAGATGCTGCAGCTCGCCGCCGTCACCTCGGACGATGTCGTCTACGACCTCGGATCGGGCGACGGCCGCATCGTGATCATCGCGGCGCAGAAGTACGGCGCCCGCGGCGTCGGGATCGAGATCGATCCCAAGCTGGTCGGGATCGCGCGACAGGTTGCGCGCGACGCCCAGGTGGCCGACAAGGTCACGTTCCTCGAAGGCGATCTCTTCACGGCCGACATTTCACGCGCGACCGTGGTGACGCTCTTCCTCTCGAACACCGTCAACAAGCGGCTCGAGGCCAAGCTCAAACGCGAGCTGCGCCCCGGCACGCGCATCGTGTCGCATCAGTTCGGCATCGGATTGTGGGAGCCGGAGAAGACGGTGCGGCGGGTCGAGGACGGAACGGACCTGTTCCTCTGGAGGATTGCCGCAGGCCAGGGGCCGGAGTTCTAGACGCCGCGGAATTCCGAGGCGACGTCTTCGAGCAGCGTCTCGTCGTCGATCGGCGGCTCCGCGGGGATGTCGAGGCGCGTGCGGATGCGCGCGGCGAGGGTCCTGGCGGTGTCGGCCCGCAGGTAGTCGGGCAGGGCGGCGCGTCGCGCCAGGAAGGTTTCGACCACGGTGATCTCCTGCGGCGAGAGTCTCGCCGCGCCGCGGCGGCCGGCGGCGGTCCGACGCACCGGCAGCTCGTGCCGCTCGATCGGCTGCTCGTGCACGACCACGGTGTCGGCGGCGAGATCGCCGAGCCGCTGGTTCCGCTCCGTGAGAAAAACCGAGAGCAGGCCGACGGTGTAGACGCCGGGCATCTGGTCGACGATCCGGAGCAGGTTCCGCAGCAGCGCGTCGTAGGCCGTAATCGGGCGGCCGCTGGTCGTGATCACGCGCAGGCGGACGGCGCGCTTGCCCGGCGTCTGGCCGTTCCACAACGCTTCGAACACCGCGTAGTAGCCGTAGTAGAGCGTGAAGGCGAGGATGACGATCACGGCGAGCGCCCACGTCCCGAACACCGACTCGAGCGAGAAGCGCAGCGCGCTGGCGCCGAAGGCGAGCAGGCCGAGCACGGCGAAGCCGCCGAACTGGATCAGCGTGTCGAGGGCGACAGCGAGGAAGCGGCTGCCCGCGCTCGCGAGCGGGAACTCCAGCGCGATTTGCTCCGGAGTCTCGATGGTAAGCTTGTCCGATGCCGGCACCGGCACTGTCCTCCCGCTGGATCGCGAAACGGAAAGCTCACTGGGAAAGGCTGGAGGCGTTGCTGGTCCGGGGCCGCGACGGCGTGGCGGCGCTGACGCATCAGGAGCTCCAGGAGCTCGCGTTATTGTACCGTCAGACCGCCGCCGATCTGTCGGCCGCGCGTGAGGTCGCCGCCAACGCCCAGCTCGCCGCCTACCTGAATCAGCTGATGGGCCGCGCGCACAACCTGGTCTACGCGGCCCGTCCCGCGCGCTCGCGCAGCGTCCTCACCTTCTACACGCGAACCTTCCCGCAGATCTTCAGGCAGACCTGGCGCTACACCGCCGCGGCGACCGCGCTCTTCGCCATCGGCGCGATCGCCGGCACCGTCCTGTCGGTGAGCGATCCCGGGTTTCAGCGCTTCGTGCTCGGCGGCGCGATGATCGACACCATCGATCGCCGCGAGATGTGGACGCACTCGATCCTGGCGGTGAAGCCGCTGGCGTCGAGCGCGATCCTGACCAATAACCTCAGCGTCGCGTTCAGCGCGTTCGCGCTCGGCATGACGGCCGGCCTCGGCACGGTCTACATCATGGTGTTCAACGGCATCATGATCGGCGTGATCGGCACCGCCTGCCATCGGGCCGGCATGAGCGTGCCGCTCTGGAGCTTCGTGGCGCCGCACGGCGCCCTCGAGCTGCCGGCGATCTTCATCGCCGGCGGCGCCGGCCTGGTGCTGGGGCGCGGCATTCTCGCGCCCGGCCTGCTGCCGCGGCGCGACGCCATCGCCGAGTCCGGCGCCTCGGCGATCCGGCTGCTGCTCGGCGTGATTCCGCTGCTGATCGTCGCCGGGGTGATCGAAGGCTTCGTCTCGCCGACGCCGCTCGATCCGGCGGTGAAGTTCGTCATCGGCGCGGCGCTGTTCATCCTGCTGGCGCTCTACGTCGGGGCGGTGGCTGCGGTCAGACCATCCCGCGTTCCTTGACCTCGAGATAGCGGTCGACCAGCCCGGTCGAGAGGTCGCCGGGCGACGCCTCCACCACCAGCGCGCCGCGCTGGCGCAAGCCGCGCAGCAGCGCCTCACGCCGATCGCTCGCTTCCTGCGCCGCGACCACGCGATACATGTCGATCGCCGACGTCGGGCGCAGCGCCGTTACCGCCGCGATCTCGGGCTGCCGCATCGTCGCGAACACCAGCACGTGTCGCGGCACGAGGTGGCTCGCGTATTCGATCACGTCCGGCACGCCCGCCGTCTCCGCGACCTCGGTCATCCACACGACCAGCGCCCGCCGCTTCTGACCGCCGCGGAGCGCTGCCGCCGCCGCGGCGTGATCCGCTTCGACCGGTTCGGCGCGCACCTGAGCGAGCGCCTCGGTCAGGCTGCGGAGATGCGCGGCGCCGCGCCCGGGCGCGAGCCGGTGCTGGATGCGGCGCCCGTAGGCGACCAGTCCGACGTTGTCCCCCGACGTCATCGCGACCTGCGCGAGCGCGATGGCGCCGGTCGCCGCGCGATCGAGCAGCGTCTGGCTGCCGGTGCGCGCGCGGAGCAGCCGCCCGGCATCGACGAGGATCCAGACGGTCTGGCTGCGTTCGGGCTGATAGATGCGCGTCACCAGATGGCCGCGCCGGGCCGACACGCTCCAGCTGACGTCGCGGCGCTCGTCGCCCGGCCGGTACTCGCGCAGCCGATCGAACTCGCGGCCGCCGCCCGAATGGCGGGCGCGCCGCTTCTCGACGGCGACCTGACGGCTGCGGATCAGATACAGCGAATGCCGCCGCCCCTCGCGCAGATCCGGGTAGACCCGGACGGTCTGCCGCAGCGGCGCCTGCGCCCACCGTTCGAACAGCCCCCACGCGCTGCGCCACTCGACGACGACGTCACCGGTCTCGACGTCGCCGCGCTCGAGCGGCGCGATCTCGAACTGGGCGGTCGACGAACGTCCGGCCGCGGCCGCCATCCGCACCGGGACGAGATCGCGGGCGAGGCGCGGATGCAGATAGTCGGTGAGGACCGCGCCGATCGCGACGCGGCTGGCGTTCGCCAGGTCGAGCGACACGGACCCGGGCGCGCCGATCGTCAGCGGTCCGCCCCAGCGCCGTGTCACGGAGATCTGGCCGGGACGCGGCAGGCGCAGCGCGTCGAGCGCAACCGCCACCGCGACGATGATGTTCCACACCAGCATCAGCCAGACCAGGCGCGGATCGATCCAGGCCGGTGCGAGCCAGATGACGCCGATCGCCCACAGCGCCGCGGCACGCCGGGTCGGCGCGCCCGGCCAACGCCGCGCGCCGCGGAGCGGCGCACCGATCGGCGGTGGGGCAAGACGGTTCGTCACTTCGGCACGTCGATCGCGGCCAGCACGTCGGTCACGACCTGATCCGGCGTCAGGCCGTCGAGGTCGGCCTCGGGGGTGAGGACGATGCGGTGACGCAGCACCGGCAACGCGGCGCGCTTGACGTCGTCGGGCAGCAGGTAGTCGCGCGCGTCCATCGCGGCCATCGCCTTGGCGAGCTGCATCAGGTGAATCGCGGCGCGCGGGCTGGCGCCGAGCGTGAGCGCGGGCCAGTCGCGGGTGCGCCGGGCGATCGACGCGATGTACCCGAACAGCGCCGGTTCGACCGTCACCGCCGCGGCTTCGCGCCTGGCCGCGGCCACGTCCTCGGCGTCGAGCGGAACCATCCCGAGCGTGTCCATGGTGCGGACGTCGAAGCCAAGGTGATGGCGCTCGAGAATCGTCTCTTCTTCGCGGGCGGACGCGTCGGGATAGCCGAGGCTGATCTTCACGAAGAAGCGATCGAGCTCCGCCTCCGGCAGCGGATAGGTGCCCTCGAACTCGACCGGGTTCTGCGTGGCGAGCGTGGTGAACGAGGACGACAGCTGATGCGCGACGCCGCCGATCGTGACCTGCCGCTCTTCCATCGCTTCGAGCAGCGCCGCCTGCGTGCGCGGCGGCATCCGGTTGATCTCGTCGACCAGCAGCAGGTCGGTGAACACCGGTCCCGGGTGCATGGTGAACGTGCTCGTCGCCATGTTGAAGACGTCGCCGCCGATGATGTCCGCCGGCATCAGGTCGGGCGTGCACTGCACGCGCTGGAAACGCAGCCGCAGGATCTGCGCGAGGGCGCGGACGGTGAGCGTCTTCGCCAGCCCTGGGACGCCCTCGAGCAGGGCATGCCCGCCACAGACGACGGTCAGGAGCACCAGGTCGATCATCGGCACCTGACCCACGATCACCTTGCCCAGCTCCTGGCGGGCATGCGACGTCACACGCTGCAGACTGCTCATCGATTGATCCTCATCCGCCGTTTGCTCCTCACCCGCGCGCGATCACGAGCGCGTCCTGCAGTTCGGCCACGATCCGCACCGCCTCGGCTTCCGGCGCGGCCCCTTGACGCACCAGCGCCTCGGCGCGCGCGAGCGCCTCACGGGTGCGCTCCGCGTCGAGGCCGACCCGTGGCGCCGCGATCGCCACGATCCGGTCGTCAGGGCTCGCGGCCGGCAGCCCCGCCACCACGGCCAGGCGCCGGCGCAGGCGATCGCGGGCGGCGCGTACTGCCGACGTCGCGTCGCCGGCGCGTTCGTAGAGCGACGCCATGGTGTCGATGAATTCGAGCGGCGACGTCCGCGGCTCGGCCACGCGCGGGCGCAGCGGACCCCGTCGCCGCGACACGCCGGCGAGGAGCGCCACGGCAGCGAGCCCGAGCTGCAGGACGCCCCAGAACAGCGGCGTGCCGGCGACGTACGACCAGAACGAGCGGCGCTGGCCGTGATAGTACTCGTCCCACGCGATCGTCCTGGTGCGAGGCACGCCGGCGGCGTTGGCGATCAGGGTGACGCTGCCGCTGCGCGCGATGCCGTCGTTCTGGACGACGGTCGAATCGAGGCACCAGATGATGCGGCCCTCGCCGAACGTGGCGGTCACGACGGCGGGGTTGTCCAGGCTGCCGTAGACGGGGACGTAGGCTGGATCGAGCGGCGGCGGGGGAGTGCGATAGGCGCTGAGCTCACGCGCCCCGCGGGTCAGCGCGCCGGGTAGCGCCGCCGGAAACCCTTCGACCGCCTGCCCCCGTTGCCCGCGCTCGCGCTTCGCCGTCACGCCTGGAAGGAAGGCCTCCGACGAGCGGCCGAAGGCGATCACCACCCCGCCCTCCTGCACGAACCGCGCAAGCGCCTGCTGATCGCCCTTCGACGGAGGCTCCGCGGGGTTCGCCAGCACCAGCGTTGTCGTCGCGGGGTCGGCGTCGAGCGCCGCGATCGGCTCGACGGATCGCGCGACGTCGTGACCGAGCTCCTGCAGCACCAGGTACGCGGCGCGGACGCCGTCGGGCTCCGCGGAATAGCTGGAGCCGGGCTCCTGCGGCGTGGAGTCCACCGGCGCGATCAGGAACGAGACGATGGTGAGTGCCGCCATCGTCAGTCCCGAGACGATCAGGATCGTCAGATCGCTCGTTCCGATTCGCGGAGGCATCCCAGGCGCTCCAGGTGCGCGGACATCCGTTGCACGTCGTCTCCGGTCCCGGTTCGCCGGCCGTACCACACCATCTCGAACTGCCTGGTGAGGTCGCTCAGTGCCGGCCGTCGCGGGTCGTCGCGATCGATCAATGACAAGTACTCGCGCGGCGTGCGCGTCTCGTCGAACTGCCACGTGCCTTGTTCCTCGATGCGGCAGAGCGCGGCGTGATACCCGCAGCGGATCGCTTCGCGGATGTCGCCGGCTCGAGCGGCGGCGAGGGCGCGCAGCGCCCATTCGCGAGCGGGCGGCCGGATCAGCGGGGCGGCGCCGAGCTCCAGCGCTGCCGCCTCCGATCGGCGCGTCAGCATCGCCGCCAGCCACCAGCCGAGCGCCGCCAGGGTGAGGATGGAGAGCGTCCAGGCAAGAACGAGTGCGACCTTGCGGCCGTTGACACCGGAGCCGGACAACCGGTCCAGCATGCGCATGATCCAGGCGCCGAAGCGGTTGCGCTGCTCCTCGAGCCATCGCGAGGTGCCGCTGCGATGGAACTCGGGCCGGGCCAGCACCGACTGCAGGGCGTCATCCGCCGATGTCCCGGCTGCCGCGGACACTTCGGCGCCGGCGGCCCGCATCGCGGCCAGCCGTCGATCGATCCGCTGGCGCACCGACGGCCAGCTGCCCGCGGTGCCTACCGCTCGCTCCACCTCGTCGTCGATCCAGCGCATCTCGACGATCGTGACCTGCCCATCGACGCTCACCCACCAGCGATCGGGAAGCGCCGACGCGATCGTGCGCGCGGTCTCGGGGCTCGACGACGCGGACACCGCCGAGCGGACCCGATCGATCTCGGACAGGTACGCGTCCCGCTCGAAAGCCGTGGCGCCAGACGGCGGTTGCGCGGCGGCCGGCGCGGGCAATGCCGCCAGCATCGCGAGCAGGACGAGGGCGCGGCGGGGAGGCAAATCAGCTCGTCGAGGGCAGCGGACCCGCCGGGTCGGGCGGCGCGTGATCGAGGCTCGCCATCATGATCTGGAGGTCGAGCCCCTCCTTGCGGATGCGCAGATCGTAGTAGAAGAGCGCCAGCGCGATGATCATCAGCGGCGTCGTGACGGCGCTGCCGAAGGCCCCGGTCACCGTGCCCACCAGGCTCAGCCAGAACGCGGTCGGCGATTCCGGGCCGGCCATGCCGGCGCCGACGATGAACGGCAGTTGAAACAGCGCGAGCGCGGCGTAGCTGATCACCATCGCGAAGACGACGATGACGCCGGTGCGAAACAGATGCTCCCGGGTGAGCAGCACGCTCCGCCGCACCGCCTCGCTCGCGGTGATGGGTTCGAGCACGATTGCCGGGACCGCGACGGCGTACCGCAGCGAGAGCAGGAAGCACGCGAGCATCACGACGAACATGCCGAGCACGGGGATCACGGCCGCGAACGGCCCGAGCACCATGGCCGCGGCGACGCCGGCGATGCTGAAGACGACGATCCCGCCGAAAGCGAGGCCCACGAGCCGGATGCCGATCAGCAGGAGGAGCAGCACCAGCCGGCCGATGTAGCCGCGGACGTAGGCATATGCGCTCGCGATGGTCGCCGTGCGGCCGACGTACAGCTCGGAGACGGCCACCGTGGTCGCGCCGAGCGTCACCATATAGGCGATGAAATACGCCGACACGAGCGCCGTGATGACCGTGAAGCCGATAACGGCGATGCCGATCATCGTGGCGGGGTTGTCCATGTCCTCCGGGCCATCCCATTTCTGGACGTATTCCGACCCGACCAGGACGACGACGTTCAGCACGACGATCAGCACCGACGGCAGCGCCATGAGCCCGACGAACAGCCAGAAGTGGCGGCGGAACAATCCGAACGAGCGATCGAGCAGTTCTCCGAGCGTCAAAGGACGCAGGTCAAGCGCCATCGGCCCCACAGATTACACCTTTGTGCGGGCGTTACGACTTGGGAATCGGCGCCGGGGATGCGAGTGGATTTGCTGGGAATCGGATGCGGCTCGTCCGGAACACCGGTTGCAGTTGGACGCCACGTGCCCACACTTCTGATCCGCGCGATGACCGGCCTCGCCGTGGCGGCGACGCTGGCTGGCTCGCCCCTGACGCCGACGGTCAGCGCCGAAGCCGGCGGCCAGCAAGCCGCCGCCCCGTCGAAAGAGACGAAGACGACGAAAAAGCCGCGCGCCAAAGCTTTCGAGGAGTTCCAGGTCGCGGCCGGCAACACGCTGCCGATCGCGCTGCGCAGCCGCCTCGCGTCGAACGCCAACCAGCCCGCCGACCACGTCGAAGGGCGACTGCTGCGCGCGATCGTCGCTGACGGGGTGGAACTGGTGCCCGCGGGGGCGACGGTGCTGGGGACGGTCAGCGAGGTCGAGCCCGCCGGCCTGAAGAAGCCCGGACGCCTCGCCTTCACGTTTCACGTCATCGAACATCCGGAGACCGGCAGCCGCGCCACGATCAAGGCGTCGGTCGTGACGTTCGAGTCGCAGCGTCCGGCCAAGGGGAATGTCTATCCCGACGTGATGCTCGAGAAGGGAACGGACGCCTCCGTCCTCCTGCTGGCGCCGCTCCAGGTCCGGCTGCCGGTGCAGTAGGGCAAGTTAACTCCCAACTTCCAACTCCCAACTTCCAACCTGATCACCGATCACCGATCACCGATCCCGACAGCGCGCGGCTATGCCGACACCGCGCACCACTGCCGCGACTTCGCCGAGCGCTGCAGCGCGTCGAGGACGCGCTGGACCTCGAGCGCATCGGTGAAGTCGGGATGGAACGGCGCGTCGCGCGCGAGGCAGTCGAGGAATTCGGCGAGCGCGGCGATGAACGTGTGCTCGTAGCCGATGATGTGCCCGGGCTTCCAGAAGTGCGGGAAGATCGGATGCTTCATGTCGGTGACGAGGATGTCGCGGAGGCCCTGCTCGGCCGCCGGCTGGGTCGCGTCCAGGAACTCGAGGTGATTCAACCGTTCGAGGTTGAAGCGCAGCATCCCGCCCGATCCGTGCATCTGGAAGCTGTTGCCGTTCTTGATGCCGATGCCGAACCGGGTCGCTTCGAACGTGCCGACGCTCCCGTTCTCGAAGTTCAGCATCGCCACGAACGCGTCGTCGATGGTGCGGCCTGGCACGAAGGTGCGGGTGATCGCCATGCCTTCCTTGACCGGTCCATTGAGATAGAGGGCGGTGTCGAGGAGGTGGGTGAGGAGATCGTCGGCCGACGCCCGATCCGGCCTGCGCGCGGTCCATCTTCCAGGTCCCGTCGCGCGAGGTGTCCGGACCCCACTGCTGCCGGTAGGCCGCGTTGTAGTGATAGACGGCGCCGATCCGGCCCTCATCGATCAGGTGACGGGCATAGGCGATCGCCGGCACCCGCCGGTAGTTGAACCACACCATCGTCCGGACGCGGCGCGCGGCGTCGACCATCGCCTGCGCCTCGGCCAGCGAGATGGCCAGCGGCTTCTCGCAGAGCACGATCTTGCCGGCCTCGGCGGCGGCGATCGCGACCGGCGCGTGCAGGTGGTTCGGCAGGGCGATGTCGATCGCGTCGATGTCCTTGCGATCGATCGCGGTGCGCCAGTCCGTGGAGGTCTCCTCCCAGCCCCAGCGGTCCGCCATCGAGGCGAGTGACGCGGGATCGCGGCCGCACAGCAGCGTGCGGCGGATCCGGAACGGCAGGTCGTAGAAGTGCGGGGCCTGGCAATACGCGTTCGAGTGCGCCTTGCCCATGAAGCCCTGCCCGATCAGGGCGACGCGAAACTGCAAACTAGAGCACCCTGGTCTTCCGCGCGGCCGCGTCCCACCCGAGCGTCTTGCCCTGCTGCAGCGCTTCGAGGGCGATCAGGCAGGGGAGTGCGGCGTGATAGCCGATCTCCAGGTGCGCCGCCGGCTTCTCGCGCGACTTCATGCACGCCAGGAAGTTCTGCACGTGCGCGTCGAGCGGATAGTCCTCTTCGACGCCGCCGCGCGGGTTCAGGTACACCTTGTAATCGAGCGGCGGCAGATCGGAGCCGCGTCCGCCACCGCCGCGGCCGCCGCCACGGCCCGGCGCGGCCGATCCCGACAGGGTGTTGCCGCTGGCGCCTGGAGGCGGCGGGGGACCCTGCTTGCGCTGCGTGCGCGGCACGCGCGGGCGAACCGCCCAGCCCATGCGATTGACCTGCAGCGTTCCGCGATCGGGGCTGACGAAGAACACGCCCCAGCCCTCGACATCGTCCTGTGCGCGCGCCACCTCGCCGTTCGCGAACGTCATCAGGAACGTGTCGTACTGCCAGGAGATCGAGAAGGTGTCGAAGACCTGTTCGGGATCCGCGTCGGGCACCGTCAGGAACGCGCCGGTCGCGGCCGTCTTGACCGGCACTTTCGTGTCCGCGTTCATGAACCAGTGCGCGACGTCGACGTGATGCGCGCCCCAGTCGGCGACGAGCCCGCCGCCGTATTCGTACCAGGCGCGGAATCCGAGCCGGGTGGGCTTGAAGGGCTTGCGCGCCGCAGGTCCCTGCCACATCTCCCAGTCGAGCCCTGGCGGCACCGGCTGCTCGGCTTCCCTCGGGCGCGCATACCCGCCGGGCTGCACGATGTAGACGTGAGTGACTTTGCCGAGGATGCCGCTGTCGAGGATCTTCTTCGCCTCGACGAAGTGATCCCAGCTGCGCTGCTGGGTCCCGACCTGCACGATCTGCTTGCTCTTGCGATAGGCATCCAGCATCGCGTTGAGCCGCGGGATCGTGTTCGCCGCGGGCTTCTCGACGTAGACGTCCTTGCCGGCCGCGATCGCCTCGATCGTCTGCTGGTGGTGCCAGTGATCCGGCGTGGCGATCAGCACGGCGTCGACGTCCTTGCGATCGAGGATGCGGCGGTAGTCGCCGACGACGTCGAGCTTGAAGCTTTGACGGGCGGGCATGAAGCCCTGCGCGCCACCCGGGACGCCTTCGAGCTTGGCCTTGTTCACTTCCGCCGCGGCCACCCACTGCACGTTCGGCTGTCGCGCGAAGGCGTCGAAGACGCGGCCGGCTCGCGTGCCGCAGCCGATCACCGCCATCCGGATGCGATCGTTCGCGCCCTGGACGCCGAACAGCGGGGCGGTCGCCGCCACGGTCAGCGCGCCGGCCGACGCCTTCAGGAACTCGCGCCTGTTCTCCATCGACACGATTCTCCTGTGCCCGGTTCGAGCAGGCACACCGCGATCACACCGAGCCGAGGCCGCTGCGCTTGAGCGCGTACTCGATCGCGTCGGTCGGCGAGGGGTACGACGCCATCGGCGCGTTGCCGCGATAGTCGATGTCCTTGATGCCGATCTCGCTGGTATAGAACGCGTCCACGGTCATCCGGCGTACCCAGGTGAAGAACTCGACGCCGGGCGCCAGCTCGGGCTGCTCGGTGGACGTGCGGCGGTAGGCGATCAGGTCGAGGAGCGCCGTCTGCTGGCGGGGGTCGCACTCACGAAATCGGTGGCGCCGCGCGTCTTCATCGCGCCGTCGAGCCAGGTGAACCCGCTCGTGTAGATCCCTTTCAGCTTGTCGTTCTCGCTCGAGATCATGTCGATCCACGCGGCCGCGCCGGCCGCGACGGCGCCGGGCTTGCCGTCCTCGACCGGGATGATGAGGTCGGTCAGGCGCTCGAGCGTGGCGAACTGCTTCTTCGTGAAGGTCTTCGGCGCGTAGGCGCCGGCGGTGCCGGCCTGGGCCAGCGCCGTCAGGTGGTGCACCTCCTGCGCCGCCACGCGGTCGAGCGTGCCGCTCGCCAGCAGCGCCAGTCCAAGACGGCGAACCGCATCCCGTCGCGATATCTCAGACATTGCCCTTCCTCAATTCTTCGGCGAGGTACTCCGCCGTCCGCCACGCCAGCGCGACGATCGAGTGTGTCGGGTTCTTGTCAGGGTTGCTGACGAAGACGGCGCCGTCGGCCACGAACAGGTTCCGGACCTCGTGCGCCTGGCTGTACTTGTTGAGCGGGCTGGTCTTCGGATCGTCGCCCATCCGCACCGTGCCGACCTCGTGGATGATCGCGCCGCCGCGCGAGATCGGGACGCCGTCGTTCTGCGCCGCGGTGCCGGTCGTGGCCGGCTGGCCGGCCGGGGCATTGGGCTGTCCGGTCTGCGGTCCCGCCTGGCCGGTTTGCGGCGCCTGGCCGCCGCCTCGCGCTCCGGTCTGGCCGGCCGCCGCCTGCGCCGCGCCCCGTCCGCCGCCGCGTCCGCCGCCGGCGGGGAACTGTCCGCCCAGCGACTCGAGGATGGCGCGAAACGTCTGCTGCATGTGGCGGACCTGATTCAGCTCGTGCTCGCTCCAGCGCCAGTGGAAGCGGAGCACCGGGATGCCCCAGCGATCCTTGACCTCGGGATCGATCTCGCAGAACGAGCCCTCGTTGGGGATCATCTCGCCGCGTCCCGACAGGCCCACCGACGTGCCGTACTCGCCGCGGATCGCCTGCTTCATCTTCACGCCGTAGCCTTCGTGACGGTTGAGCGCGCCCTGGAACGAGCCGATGCCGGGCATGCCGTAGCCGCCGCCGACTTCGATGTGATACCCGCGCGGGAATCCGAGCGCCTGTTGCTTCTCCCAGCCCCACCACGGCACATAGAGGTGCGAGCCGTAGCCGTCGGAGTTGTAGTGCGGCATGCCCGAGAGCGCCGGGACCATCGCCGACATGCTGAAGCCGACGGTGTCCATCAGGTACTTGCCGACGACCCCGGACGCGTTCGCGAGGCCGTTGGGGTGCCGCGGCGACTTCGAGTTGAGCAGCAGCCGCGCCGATTCGCAGGCGCTCGCGGCGAGCACCACGGTCCGGCACCGGACCTGCTGTTCACGCCCCGTCGTCTTGTCCACGTACGACACCGCGGTGACCTTGCCCGAGGCGTCGGTGATCAGCTCGCGCGCCATGGCGTTGGCGATCACCTGCACCTTGCCGGTCTTCATCGCCGGGAAGATCTGCACGTAGCTCGACGCGTAGTTCGACGCGGTCAGACAGCCGCGCCCGCACTGCCCGCAGTAATGACACGGCGGCCGGCCGTTGCGCTCGACGGTCGTCACCGCCTGCCGCGAGTGGACCGCGCGGATCCCCTGCTTCGCGCACGCGCGCTGCACCAGGACGTCGTGCGCCTTCAACGCGCCGGGAGGATTGAAGATGCCGTCGGGCGCGCTGCGGATGCCTTCGGCCGTTCCGGTGACGCCGATCAGGCGCTCCGCCTTGTCGTAATAGGGCGCCAGGTCCTCGTAGCTGATCGGCCAGTCGAAGCCGAGCCCGTCCGTCGAGCGCGGCTTGAGGTCGTAGTCGGCGAAGCGCAGTGTGACGCGTCCGTAGTGGTTGGTGCGGCCGCCGAGGATGCGCGATCGGAACCACGAGAAATCGCTGCCCTTGGCCACCGTATACGGCTCGCCCTCGAGCTGGGCGCCGCCGTAGGTCGCGCTGTAGGTGAAGCCGGTGGGACCGCCCGTATACGCCTGCCCGCGCGCGCCGGCGCCGCGGTGCGGCACGTGATACGGCCACATGTGCTCCTTCAGCTCGCCCATGTTGAGCATCGGGCCCGCCTCGAGCAGGAGCACCGAAATGCCGAGGTCGGCCAGCACCTTGGTGGCCGTGCCGCCGCCGGCCCCCGAGCCGATGATGACGACGTCGTGGACCGTCTGGCTCGACGTGATTTGCGCCATATCCCTGACCCTCCACGCGGCCCATGAGTCACCGCGAACATGGCGACGACGGGTGGCGTCGAACGGGCGGAGTCTAGCGAATCCGCACAGGGCGGTCAAAGAGCATCAACTCCCAACGCCCAACTCCCAACTCCCAAACCGTGCGGTTCGCTGGAGCTGGGTGAAATACCGCCGTCATGGCTTGTTGTGGGCCTTTCAACGAGTTGTTCGAATGGCTCCGGCTTGGGAGTTGGGAGTTGGAAGTTGGGAGTTAAGAGAAGTTGCCGCAAACCATCCGCCGCGCTATTACGTCCTTGTTCCTGATGACGTCACCGGCAGTGCTTCGCGTCGTCTGCCTGTCGGTGCTCGTGTCTTCCACGATCTCGGCCGCCCTCCACGCCCGTCAGCAGCCCTCCCCGCATGGCGCCGTGCCGGTCGTGCAGGCGGTGCGCGCCGCCACGCCGATCGTCGTGGACGGCCGGCTCGACGACGAGGCGTGGCTGCGGGCGGTGGCCGCGACCGCCTTCATCCAGCGCGATCCCGACGAGGGGAAGCCGGTCAGCGAGGTGACGGAGCTGCGCATCGCCTACGACACCGCGGCGATCTACGTCGGGGCGCGGCTGCGCGATCGCGAGCCGGCCCGCATCTCGCGGCGGCTGGCGCGCCGCGACCAGGACGTCGAGGCCGACAGCTTTTCGCTCTACCTCGATCCGCATCACGACCACCTCACCGGCGCGATGTTCAGCGTCAGCGCGGCCGGCGTGCAGCGCGACGCGACCATCTACAACGACTCGTGGACCGACGAGTCGTGGGACGCGGTGTGGGAATCGGCGGTGCGCATCGACGGCGACGGCTGGATCGCCGAGATGCGGATCCCGTACTCGCAGCTGCGCTTTCCGGCGGCCGATCGGCACACCTTCGGCATCAACGCGATGCGCTTCATCCAGCGGCGGAACGAGCAGTCGTGGCTCGTGCACGTGCCGAAGAAGGAGAACGGGCTGGCGTCGCGGCTCGGGCACCTCGAGGGCCTCGACGGCGTGTCGCCGCACCGCACCGTGGAGCTGCTGCCATACGTCGTCTCGCGCGCCGAGTTCATCGCGCCGGCGAGCGAGGCCGATCCGTTCAACGACGGCGCGCGCGGCTTCGCCGGCACCGGCGTCGACCTCAAGTACCGCTTCAGCAGCAACCTGTCGCTCGACGGCACGATCAATCCCGACTTCGGCCAGGTCGAGGTCGATCCGGCGGTCGTGAACCTGACCGCGTTCGAGACCTTCTTCGAAGAGAAGCGGCCGTTCTTCATCGAAGGGGCCAACATCTTCGGCAACTTCGGCCGCACCGGCGCGAACAACTTCTGGGGCTTCAACCGCGCCGAGCCGTTGATCTTCTACTCCCGCCGGATCGGGCGCGCGCCGCAGGGCTCGGCCGACGGCGAGTTCGTCGACACCCCGTCCGCCTCGACGATTCTCGGCGCCGCCAAGGTCACCGGCAAGACCAGCCGCGGGTGGAGCGTCGGCCTGCTCAACGCCGTCACCGGCCGTGAGTACGCGAAGACGGTCACCGGCGCCGAATCGAGCGAGGTCGAGGTCGAGCCGCTGTCGAACTACTTCGTGGGACGGGCGCAGCGCGAGATCGGCCGCGCCGGTGTCGGGGTGCTGGCCACCGCCGTCAACCGCGACCTTCGCGAGCCGGGCCTCCGCGATCGGGTGCCGGCGCAGGCCTATGTCGGCGGCGTCGACGGACACTTCTTCCTCGACGCCAAGCGCGACTGGGTCATCAACGGCCGGATCGCCGCCAGCCATCTGCGCGGCAGCACGGGGGCGATGACGCGGCTGCAGGAGGCCTCGCAGCGCTACTACAATCGCCCCGACGCCGAGCACATCGAGCTCGATCCCGAGGCGACCTCGCTCGGCGGCTGGACCGGCAGCCTCAACCTGAACAGGCAGAGCGGCGTGCACATGGTCAACGCCGCGCTCTGGGCGAACAGCCCCGGCTTCGACTCGACCGACGCCGGCTTCACGTTCAACAGCGACCGCGGGGGTAGTCACTTCGTCTACCAGTGGCGCAATCCGGCGGTGAACAGCTTCGCGCGCAATCGGTTCATCGCCGTCTCGAAGTGGTACACCTGGAACTTCGCGCGCGAGCTGCAGGGCGACGGTCTCCACAGTTTCGGGAACATCCAGTTCAAGAACTACTGGACGGTGTTCGCCAACGGCTACTACTTCCGCGAGGTGCAGGACGATCGCGCGACGCGCGGCGGCCCGTCCATGTTGTCGCCGCCGGCACGCGGCGGGTCGATCGGCGTCGACAGCGACGGCCGCAAGGCGGTGTCCGTTGGCGCCAACGTCTACGTGAACAGCAGCGATTCCGGCAGCTCGAGCGTCGGCCTCGGGCTCAACGTCCGCTACCGTCCCATCGCTTCGCTGGAGATCTCCGCCGGTCCAGGTCTCGATCGCAATCACTCGGCCGCGCAGTATGTCGACACCTTCAGCGATCCGGTCGCGTCGGCCACTTACGGCGCGCGCTATGTGTTCGGCACCCTGAAGCAGCGCGAGTTCAGCGTGCAGACGCGCGTCAACTACGTGCTGTCGCCGAAGATGTCGCTGCAGCTCTACATGCAGCCGCTCGTCTCGGTCGGCGACTACCGCGAGTTCAAGGAGCTGGCGCAGCCGCGCACGTTCACGTTCACGCGTTACGGCCAGGACCGCGGCGCCATCGAGTATCACGAGGCCACGCGACGCTACACGGTCGATCCCGGCGACGGCGGCGCGCCGTTCGCGTTCGACGATCCGGACTTCAACTTCAAGTCCCTCCGCCTCAATGCGATCTTCCGCTGGGAGTGGCGTCCCGGCTCCGCCATGTATCTGGTCTGGACCGAGCAGCGTCAGGACATGGCCCATCCCGGGCAGTTCATGCTCGGGCGCGACATCAGCCGCACCTTCAGCGCGCCCGCCGACGACGTGCTGATGTTCAAGATCGCCTACTGGTTTCAGCGTTAACGGCGCGTTGGGGTATCCTCACCGCGGCGCTCGCGCTTCCGCGCCTGCGCCACCTGCGATCCAGAGGAATCCGACATGCGATCGGTCACGCGCCGTGAGTTCATCGCGACGGCAACCTGCGCCGGCCTTGCCGCGACGGTCCTGAAGCCGGTCGCCGCACAGGGCCGGATGTACGTCTCGCTCAACGGCTCGCTCGTCAACAAGCCGAACCAGTCGCTGCCGTGGCCTGACTTCGTCCGCCTCGCCGGCAAGCTCGGATACGGCGGCGTGGACGTGAGCCTCGGCGCGGCGCGCAAGGACGGCGTCGAGGCGACGAAGGCGCTGCTCGCCGACGCGAAGGTGAAGCCGGGCATCACCAACCTGCCGGTGCAGTTCGCCGCGGCTGACGAGGCGGCGTTCCAGGAATCGCTCAAGGGCCTCGACGAGCAGGCGAAGTTCTGCGCCGCGATCGGCCTCGACCGGATGATGGCCGTGCTCGGGCCCGGCAGCCCGGTCCCGAAAGAGGAGCGGCATCCCTTCATCAAGGCGCGGCTTGCGCCGGTCGCCGAGATCCTCGCGAAGTCGAACATCCGCCTCGGTCTCGAGTTCCTCGGCCCGCTGATGTTCCGCACCCGCTCGCCGCACACCTACATCTGGACGCTGAACGACACGATCGCGCTGGCGAAGGAGATCGGGCCGAACATCGGCGTCACCCTGGACATCTGGCACTGGCACCACTCGAAGGGGACCGTCGCCGACATCCTCGCCGCCGGCAAGTCCCGCATCGTCCACATCCATGCGTCGGATGCGAAGGAACAGCCGCCCGAAGAGGTCCGCGACAACCAGCGCCTGATGCCGGGCGAAGGCATCATCGATTCGCTGGGGTTCTTCCAGGCGCTGAAGAAGATTGGCTACGAGGACGCCGTCAGTCCGGAGCCGATCGGCCGTGTGCCCGCGGAGATGTCGCCGGAAGAGGGTGCTCGTCTCGGCCTCGAGACAACGCTTGCGGTCATGAAGAAAGCCGGCATCGCGTGATGCGTGCCCTGGGAGGAAGCGTGATGAAGTCTCGTCTGTCGTTGCTTGCCGCGATGCTCGCGGCTGTCGCCCCGATCCTGGCGCAGCAGGCCCCCGCGCCGTCCGCGGCCGCCGGCGCCCAACGTTCAATCGACGCAAACGACGCAAGCGCCGCAGGGCCCGCCGCTGCGCGTCTACATTCACGCCGGGTTGAAGACGCACGCCGAAGGGCAGCACGACTACCCGCAGTTCCTCGCCGACTGGAGCAAGCTGCTGACGAGCCGGGGAGCGATCGTCGACGGCAGCCTGCACTTCCCGTCGGCGCGCGAGCTCGCCGACGTGGACGTCATGGTGATCTACAAGGGAGACGCGGGCAACATCAGCATGGAGGACCGCGCCACCCTCGACAACTTCCTGCGCAGGGGAGGCGGCGTGGTCAGCTTCCATGATGCGCTCTGCGGTCCCGACCCGGAGCACTTTGCCGGCGTCGTCGGCGGCGCCAAGAAGCACGGCGAAGTGAACTACACGCTGGAAGCGGACGTGCCCTACACCATCGTCGACAAGGCGCACCCGATCATGCAGGGCGTCTCGGACTTCACCATCAAGGACGAGGCGTTCTTCAACATGACCTGGTCCAAGGCGCCCGGGATCAACGTCCTGGCGACCGCGACGATGGCCGCGACGCCGAGCGCGAAGGGGCATCACGGCGAGGTCGTGCCGCAGATCTGGACGTACGAAAAGAGCCTGGTGTCAGGACCGGGCAGCCAGCCGTTCCGCGCCTTCGTCTGGATGCAGGGGCACAACTACGAGAACTTCAAGGCCCCGCAGGTTCAGGCCATGCTGCTGCGCGGCATCGCCTGGGCTGGCAAGCATCCCGCCGACGCGCTGGCGACGGAGCGACGACAGCCGGGACGAAGAGGCGGAAGGGGACAGTAGAAAGTCAGAAGGCAGAAGTACGGAAGTCAAAAAGGGCGGAACCAAGAAAACGACGGCCCAAGCGCCTGAGCTCAAGCATTTTGGGAGTTGGTAGTTGGGAGTTCGGTCGATCGACCGACGCCCTTGTCGTTCTCGGAAGGCTGGTCAGACATTTGTGTCGGGCAGGGGGAGCACGCCTGCCCGACGTGTTGCTGCGGTCGTCAGGCGATGCGGACCACGGCCCCGGACGACCAGCGCAGGAACGACGCCGCGACGAGACGGTCGAGCACTTCCTCACACGCCTTGGAGTCCAATCCCCAGAGCCGTGCGGCCTGCTCCCTGGTCAATCGCAGTCCCGGCATTTCGTTGAACTCGCCACGAACGCGATCGGCGATGGCTTGTAGGTCCACGGCTGCCTCCCTTTTCTTGCCGGTTCAGGGTGATGAACGAGTCCCGCCACGTATACCGCAGTCGGGATGTCCAACCAATGAGCAAGATTCGGGCCCGTCGCGCCCTATCCGGCGGCTCGTTAGTGCTCGCATGAAATCGCCAGATATTTTCACCGTCTCGGCGATCGCCTGCGGTTCTTGCGGCTGGCTGATTCCAACAATATTGTTCGTCGTGGCTTGAGGCGGAACAACGATGGCGCACGACGAGGGCTTCGGCGCGGGGGCTGCCGTGAGAGGCGTTGAACGGCGGGCGTGATCCGTGCGATATCCTAACGGCCCGAACGACCCCAGCCCCCGTGACCACTCACTCCAGTGAACCGGCCGACGTTTCCCGCGCGACGCGGGAAGCGCGCCGCTACGCCGCCCTGGTGGCCGACGGCGGTCTCCTGGTCTGGGCGATGGATCCGCAACTCCGCCCGACCGGACCCAACCGCGGGTGGGAGCGCTATACCGGACAGACCCCGGAGCAGTACCGCGAGCTCGGCTGGCTGGACGCGATCCACGACGCCGATCGCGATCGCTGCCTGCGCGAGATCGCGGTCAACGTGCCGCGCGAGCAGACGTTTTCGATCGAGCTGGCGATCCGCCGCCACGATGGCGCCTTCCGCCGCCATCTGATTCGCGCCATCCCTGTGCGAGATGCCGCCGGCACTCTCGTCGAGTGGGTCGGCACCGCCAGCGACGTCGAGGACCATCGGGCCGCGGTCGAGCAGATGGACGCGCTCGACGAGCGTCTTCGCATCACCTACGACGCGGCCGCGGTCGGCACGTGGGAATGGTTTCCCGCCCGTGGTGAGCTCCGCTGGTCCGACGAGATTTACCGGATGCTCGGGCTGGAGCCGGGCGAGCTGACGCCGTCCATCGAAGCGTGGATGTCGGCGATCCACCCCGACGACGTGCAGGCGGCGACGCGGGAGTGGGTGCAGGCGCTGGAACAGTCGGAGGGCACCTCGCAGCAGTTCCGGATCGTCCGTCCCGATGGCGTCGTGAGATGGGTGCTCAGCCGTTCCCGCGCGGTCCGCGACCACGCCGGGGCGATGGTTCGCGTGCTCGGCCTCAACATGGACGTGACCGACCGCCACGAGATGGAAGCGCAGATGGCGGCGGCGCTGGCCGAGCATCACGACCTGCGCGATCGCCTGGTGGCGCTGACCGACGGCGCCGAGGCGCTGCTGCCGGCCGGCACGCTGGAGGAGGCGCGCGAGGCGATGTGCGAGCTCGCCGCCCGGGTGCTGCCGGCCGACATCTACGTGGTGTGGTCGCTCGACCCGGAGACGTCGATCTGGACCGCCGACTACAGCCGCGGCGTGGCGAATGCTTTCGTGGGCGAACAGGTGCCGGGCGTCGAGCTGCCGTTCAGCGAGCCGTTCGTCGCCGACAGGCTCGCCGGCACGCTCGCCGAGGCACGCGTGGCCTGGTACCAGTCGCGCGGGATCCAGTCGCTGATCTCGGTGCCGCTGCCGGTCGGCGGGATGCGGCGGGCCGCGCTCGTCGTGTATTACCTGAGCCCGCACGCGACCACGAATGCCGAGCGTCAGGTCGCGGCGGCGCTTGGACACCTCGCGGCAACGGCGCTCAACAACGCCGAGGCGCACCTGCGCCAGGAGCAGCTCCGTCTCGAGGCCGAACGTCACAGCCAGCGCATGGCGTTTCTCGCCGAGGTGTCGAGCCTGTTCACCACGCTCGACTACGAGGCGTCGTTCCGGCGCCTCGCCGATCTCGCGGTGCCGCGGCTCGGTGACTGGTGTGCCATCGACGTCGAGCGGGACGGCCGATTGACGCGGCTGGCGGTCGCCCATCCCGATCCCGACAAGCTGCGGCTCGCCGAGCAGCTGTACGACGGCGAGGGGTTGACGCTCGACGACTCGACCGCCGTCGGCCGCGTCATGCAGACCGGGGAGGCGGAGCTGTATCCGGAGATCACCGACACGCAGCTGGCGTCGGGGGTGCGGGATGCCGATCACCTCGCCACGCTCCGGTCGCTGTCGATGCGATCCGCGATCGTGGCGCCGCTGCTGGCGCGCGGCCGCACGCTCGGCGTCCTCACGCTGGTCAGCTCGAATCCCGATCGGCGCTACGACGCCTCCGACCTGCGCTTCGTCGAGCTCGTCGCCCGCCGCGCCGCCATGGTGATCGACAACGCCCGGCTCTACGAGGAGGCGCGCCGCGCGAACCATGCGAAGGACGAGTTCCTGGCGCTGCTGTCGCACGAGCTGCGGACGCCGCTCAACGCGATCATGGGGTGGACGCAGGTGCTGCTGACGCCACCGCCGCCAGGCGCCGCGGAGCCGCAGGTCGAGCGGGGGCTGGAGATCATCCAGCGCAACGCGCGGCTGCAGGCGGATCTCGTCGAAGGCCTGCTCGACGTGGCGCGCGTCGCCACCGGCGGACTGCCGCTCGTACGTCAGTCGATCGATCCGGCGGAGGCGGCCAGCGCGGTCGTCGAAGGCGTGCGCCCGGCCGCGAGCGAGCGGGGGCTGGAATTGCGCCTGACCGCCAGGACGGGCGAGTGCCGGGTCCTGGCGGATCCCAACCGCTTTCACCAGATGCTCAGCAACCTGCTGTCGAACGCGCTGAAATTCACCGAGGCCGGCGGCCGGATCGACGTGCGCGTGACGCCGTCGGGTGGCTGGTGCGAGATCGAAGTCGCCGACACCGGAGCCGGCATCGTGCCCGAGTTCCTTCCGCACGTCTTCGAGCGCTTCCGGCAGGCCGACAGTACCCCGACGCGCCGTCACGGCGGGCTCGGGCTCGGCCTGTGGCTGGTGCAGGAACTGGTGAAGGCGCATGGCGGCACCATTCGCGCCGCCAGCGACGGGCTCGATCGCGGCGCGACCTTCACCGTCCGCCTTCCCGTCGCCACCGACCGAAGCTGAGAGGCCGCCGATGCTGCTCACCCTCCTCGTCCTGCTCGCGCCGTACGTCCAGCCGTCACGCCCCGCGGGTCCGCTGGTGCACACCTACTCGATCGTCGCGCGTGACGCGGCGACCGGAGAGATGGGCGTGGCGGTGCAGTCCCACTGGTTCTCGGTCGGCAGCGTGGTCGCCTGGGCGGAAGCCGGCGTGGGCGCCGTCGCCACGCAGTCCTTCGTCGATCCCGGATACGGTCCGCGCGGCCTGGATCTGATGCGCCGCGGCGTCGCCGCCCCGGCCGCCCTGGATCGGCTGGTCAAGGCGGATGCGCAGCGCGACGGCCGCCAGGTCGCGATGATCGATGCGCGCGGCCGCGTCTCGGCGTTCACCGGAAAGTCCGCGATCGCGTCGGCCGGGCAGCACATCGGCACGCAGTATTCGGTGCAGGCGAACCTGATGGCGAACGACACCGTGTGGCCGGCGATGGCCCGCGCGTTCGAAGGCACGCGCGGCGATCTGGCCGATCGGCTGCTGGCGGCGCTCGACGCCGCCGAAGCCGCAGGCGGCGACGTCCGCGGCCGCCAGTCCGCCGCGCTCGTCATCGTCAAGGGGAAGGGCACGGGCCGGCCGTGGACTGGCGCCGATCGCCTGTTCGACGTGCGTGTCGACGATCATGCCGCCCCGCTCGTCGAGCTGCGCCGGCTGGTGCGGCTGCAGCGCGCCTACAACCACGCCAACCGCGGCGACGAGCTGATGACCGAGAAGAAGGTCGAAGCGGCGCTCGGCGAATACCAGGCCGCGTCGGCACTGGCGCCCGAGGTGCTCGAGCTGCCGTTCTGGCATGCGGTCACGCTCGCGTCGATCGGCCGCGAAGCGGACGCGGCGCCGATCTTCCGGCAGGTGTTCGCGAAGGAACCGATTTGGGCGGATCTGCTGCCGAAGCTGCCGGCCGCCGGGCTGTTTCCGAACGACGCGGCGCTGATCGAACGAATCCGCAAGCTCCGGTGAGCCGCGTGCTAGCATTCAGGGCGCTGAGGTCTTGGAACGATGAAGACCCGACGCCATCTGTTCATCGCCGCGGTCCTGGTCCTGGCGGCCGCTCGCCTCGCCCCTCCGGTCCGCAGTACCGTTCCCGACAGCCTGACCGCCCACGAGTTCTGGGCGCTGTCGAGGGATCTGTCCGAGAGCGGCGGCACGTTCCGCTCGGATAACCTGCTCTCGAACGAACGGATGATGCAGCACGTGATTCCCGGGCTGCAGCGCGCGGTGCGGCCGGGCAGCGCGTATCTGGGCGTCGGTCCCGAGCAGAACTTCACCTACATCGCCGCACTCAAGCCGTCGATGGCGTTCATCGTCGACATCCGCCGCGGCAACCTGCATCTCCACTTGCTGTACAAGGCGCTGTTCGAGCTGTCGGCCGATCGCGTCGAGTTCGTCTCGCGGCTGTTCTCGCGGCCGCGGCCGGGCCATGCCGGGTCGGCGCCCAGCGCCGCGGACATCTTCGCCGCCTTTGCGACCGTGGAGGCCAGCCCGCAGCTGTTCGCCGAGAACCTGGTGGCGATCCGGAAGCTGCTGACCTCGGTGCGGAAGCTCGACCTGACGCAGGAGGATCTGCAGGGCATCGAGTGGATCTACCAGACGTTCTACTCCCAGGGCCCGATGATCCAGTACCGTGCGAACTTCGGCGGGGCCGGCAACTACGCGACCTATGCCGAGCTGATGACCGGGACCGACGGGGCCGGCACCCCGCGGAGCTTCCTGGCCACGCCGGACGGCTTCGCGTTCGTCAAGCAGCTGCAGTCGAAGAACCTGATCGTGCCGGTGGTCGGGGATTTCGCCGGCTCCAAGGCGCTCCGGGCGGTTGGCCGCTACCTGAAGGACCGCCAGGCGATCGTCGGCGCCTTCTACGTGTCGAACGTCGAGCAGTACCTCGGACGCGAGGGGCGCCTCTCGCTGTTCTGCGAGAACGTCGCCGCGCTGCCGCTCAACGAAACCAGCAGCTTCATCCGCTCGATCCGCGACGGCAACTACGGCCGGGGTATCGGCCTCAACTCGATCACCGGCAGCATGCTGAGCGAGACCAGGGGCTGCGCGAACTAACCGTGCAGCGTTTCGTCCCTGCCGGGACGGTCGGGCTCGAAACGCTCGAAGGCAAACGATACGGCCCCGGCCGTCGTATTCAGGCCATATGCCGGAATCGACGGACGCGCGGAATCGCGACAAAACCGCCGTTGGCAGCTATTTCGTCGCGAACTATCCGCCGTTCTCGGTGTGGTCCGCGTCGGCGCTGGAAGAGGCTGACCGCGCGCTGAATACACGGCCCGGCGCCGTCCCGCTCGGCCTCTACCTGCACATCCCGTTCTGCCGGAAGCGCTGTCACTTCTGCTATTTCCGGGTCTACACCGACAAGAACGCGAGGCAGGTCGAGGACTACCTGAGCCTGGTGGCGCGCGAGTGGGAGATGTACCTGGACACGCCGGCCATTGGCGGCCGCCCGGTGCATTTCGTGTATTTCGGGGGCGGCACCCCCTCGTTCCTGTCGACCTCGCAGTTGCAGGGCCTGGTGGGGCGCCTGACGTCGCGATCCGACTGGAGCCGCGCCGCCGAGGTCACGTTCGAATGCGAGCCGGGGACGCTCAGCGAGAGCAAACTGGCCGCGATCCGTGAGCTCGGCGTTACCCGCCTCAGTCTCGGCGTCGAGAACTTCGACGACCGCATTCTCGAGATCAACGGACGTGCCCATCGCTCGCCGGAGATCTACCGCGTCTTCCAGCACGCGAGGCAGCTCGGCTTCCCGCAGGTCAACATCGACCTGATCGCGGGGATGATGGGGGAGACCAACGAGAACTGGCGCGTCTGCATCGACAAGACGCTCGAGCTCTCGCCCGACAGCGTGACCATCTACCAGATGGAGCTGCCCTACAACACGACGATCAGCAGCAACCTGCTCAAGGGAGCGGGAGAGTTGAGTGGCCCGATCGCCGACTGGGAACAGAAACGCCGCTGGGTCGCTGAGGCCTTCGAGGCGCTCGAGCGCGCGGGATACCACATCGGCAGCGCCTACACCGCGGTCAAGGATCCGTCGCAGACCACGTTCGTGTATCGGGATCGGTTGTGGGAGGGCGCGGACCTGGTCGGCCTCGGCGTGGCGTCGTTCGGGCACGTGAACGGCGTGCACCTGCAGAACCTCGACACCTGGGAGAAGTACGCGGCCGCCATCGAGGAGGATCGTCTGCCGCTGGGGCGTGCGTATCGCCCGACACCGGAGGAGCGCCTCATTCGCGAGTTCATCCTGCAACTGAAGCGCGGCGCCCTGCGGCCGACCTATTTCATCGACAAGTACGGCGCCGATCCGCTCCAGCGCTTCGACGGACAACTCGCGTCGTTGCAATCGGGAGGCTATCTGAGCGAGCTGTCACCGGATCGCATCGCGCTGACCCGCGACGGCCTGCTGCGCGTCGACTCGCTGCTGCACCGCTTCTTCCTTCCCGAGCACACCGGGATTCGCTACTACCTACAGTTGCTGGTGCTGACAAGTGCTGGTGCGAGCTGCTCGAAGCAGGCACGTAGCACCAGGTCACCAAGTTCACCAGATTTCCAGTATCGCATGACCTCGATTGCTTCTCAGTACGACGTGATTGTGATTGGCGGCGGCCCGGCCGGGTCGACCGTGTCGACGCTGGTCGCCGACCGTGGCGTCTCGGTCGGCCTGTTCGAGCGCGAGCGGTTTCCGCGCTTCCACATCGGCGAATCGCTGATTCCCGAAACCTACTGGGTGCTGCAGCGTCTCGGCATGCTCGAGAAGATGCAGCGCAGCCACTTCGTGAAGAAGTACAGCGTCCAGTTCGTCAACGCGAACGGGAAGCTGTCGGCGCCGTTCTACTTCTGGGACAACAAGCCGCACGAGTGCTCGCAGACCTGGCAGGTGGTGCGCAGCGAGTTCGACCACCATGCTGCTCAACAACGCCCGCGAGCACGGCGTCCACGCCTTCGAAGGCGTTCACGTCGTCGAAGTGCTGTTCGACGGCGAGCGCGCGGTCGGCGTCCGGATCAAGGACAGCGACGGCACCCGGCGCGACGTCCACGCCAAGGTTGTCGTCGATGCGAGCGGGCAGGCGGCGATGCTGCAGAACCGGATGAAGCTGCGGGTCTGGGATCCCGTCCTGAACAAGGGGGCGATCTGGACCTACTGGCAGGGGGCGTATCGCGACACCGGCCGCGACGAGGGGGCGACGATGGTGCTCCAGACGCCCGATCGAAAAGGGTGGTTCTGGTACATCCCGCTCCACGACGACATCGTCAGCGTCGGCGTGGTGGCGCCGTTCGACTATCTGTTCAAGAACCGCGCGGGACACGAGCAGACCTACCAGGAAGAAGTCGAGCGCTGCCCCGCGGTCAAGGCGCGGGTGGCGGGCGCGACCCGGGCGACCGGCTACTTCGTGACCCGCGACTATTCGTACCGGTCGACCCAGGTCGCCGGCGACGGCTGGGTGCTGATCGGCGATGCGTTCGGCTTCCTCGACCCGTTGTACTCGTCCGGCGTCCTGCTGGCGTTGAAGTCGGGGGAGCTGGCGGCAGACGCGATCGTCGAGGGCCTGCAGCGCGGCGACACCAGCGCGGCGCAGCTCGGGCGATGGGGCGACCGGTTCAACGAGGGGGTCGATCGCATGCGGCGGCTCGTGTGCGAGTACTACGACGGCTTCAGTTTCGGCCGGTTCGTCCGGAAACATCCCGACCTGCGCGGGACGGTCACCGACCTCCTGATTGGTGATCTGTTCACCGATCGTGTCGACAAGGTGTGGGCGCCGATGGAAGCGCTATACGATCTCGACCGGGCGGCGATTCCGACGTGGAAGGCCGGCCTGCCCGCGGACGCCGTGCCGCAGAAGGCCAACGAGCTGATTCTGCCGGACGGCCGCCGGCCCTGACCCATACCCAACAACACGTGCCCGACTTTCGTTATCCGCGCCGTGTCCAGTTCGCCGAAACGGATCTGGCGGGCATCGTCCATTTTTCGTGGATGTTCCGCTACATGGAAGAGGCCGAGCATGCGCTGTGGCGGGCGGCCGGGCTGTCCGTATCGGTACGCGGCTCCGAGATCGGCTGGCCTCGCGTGGCCGCCGCCTTCGATTTCAAGAGTCCGCTGCGATTCGAGGACGAGTTCGAGGTCGTTGTCCGGCTGACCGAGATGCGCACACGCGCGCTGCTCTACGCACACACCATCGTCCGGGGCCCGACCATCATCGGCACCGGGACGATGACGTCGGTGTGCGTGCGTTATCTGGACGAAGGGCGGATGGAGATTTCGACCGTGCCGGACGAGGTCAGGAACAAGCTCCAAGGCGTCCTTGGAGACGGTTAGTCAGCGGTTCTCACGCCTGCACACTTCTTGCAGCCACTTGACCGAAAGGCAGACGCTCCACGCTGTCTCGGTCCGACAATACTGGTGAACGTTAGGGAAATCGCGCGGAAGGCCCGCGCCGCAAAAATGAGCGCTCGAATTGTCGAGTAATTTTGACAAACACGAGCGTAGCGCGTTCAGACGTTGTATATTGTTCGGTGATTTCCAGCCTAGCTCATCCGCAGTGGGACTTTTGCGCGCGGACGGGCGTCTAATCGGGTAAACAACCAAGCGCCCTGCCAAGTATTGGCAGGTATCAGCCAACGCAGGAGGAACGCGCATGCGCCCGCGTGTGAACGCTCGTAACAGACCGGAGCCGCTCGAGGACGAGGATCTTCAGCAGCTCATCACCGACCGGATCGAAGAGGATCCCGTTTTCTGGACCGGCTCGGGCCGCCGCCGCACGTACGTGACGGTCGAAGTCGAGGACGGGCACGTGATGCTGTCCGGTGTAGTGCGCTCGGCGATGGATCGCCGCCGCGCGGACATCCTGGCGCGCGCGCTTGGCGCGGCGTCGGTGGACAATCGTCTGGGTGTGGCCGAGGATGCGGCCAAGGAAAAGGCGAAGCGCAGCGTGGCGTAACCGATCGCCACGCTGCGATCGACGGCGATCGCTTTATCGGATTCCCTCCGTGCATTCCCACGTCACTCTTCGCAGCCACTCCATCGCTGGCTGACCGATCGGCGCCCCCGGGGGCGCGTCGGGCACCACGAGGCGCTGGGCCGGCTGCGACGGCCGATCGAGGAACCTTTTAATCTCGTCGGCCAGGTAGGTGGCCGTCGCGTACTGGGCGACGGATCCACCTTCCCCGGCGGGCGTCGTGGTCCTCCCGAACTCCTGCATCATCCCCCGCAGCTTGAGCGTCGCGACCGCCCGGACCTGGGGCATCGAGGCGCCGGTGGCGAGCGCCATCAGGTTCTCCACCAGCACATGCTGCATGGCGCGGATGATTTCCGCTTCATAGGCGCTCCTGGCCTGCCGGGCCGAGGCCGCGTCGCGTAGCCGATCGATCACGGTTTCCAGCCCGGGCAACGTCGAGTCGAGCGCGCGCTGCGTCACCAGCCTGGCGGCCCGCGCCGGGTCGAGGAGTTGTCCCATCACCAGGTCGGCCGCCACCACGGCCGGCGTGATGGCGTCGAACGCCGAGCCGGTCGTGCGTGGAAACAGCTCGCGGTGCATGCCGTAGCCGGATGGCCGGGGCGGGATGCTCTTCAGGACCGCCGACGGGAGCGCCAGCTCGGACGGCTTGATTGACGTCATCAGCGCGTCGAGCGCGGCGCGCTGTTCCTTCGCGGACACGTGCTTCACCGGCTCGCGGCCGTCGCCCCGCATCGCGTAGATGTAGTGGATGCCCCCCACCGCGGACGCGGCGGCTTCGACCTGGTAGCGGTGATGGAGATAGAGCGGCACCAGCACCTCTTCGATGAGGGCCATCGGCTGGCCGCGCTTGATGGCCTGCTCGCCGAACCGATCCATGGACGCGCGCCTGATGCCGAGCATGCGCACGAGCTCCGCCGCCGGATCGGTGCCGTTCGACCACTGATCGACGCGGGGGTTGGCGCTGGTGTCCTGATTGGTCATGTAGCGCAGGTCTTCCTTCCACGCGGCGTCGAGGACGTCGAGCCCGGCTTTCCGCTCGTCGGTCCCTTCGCGGTAGTCGGCGTAGCCGAACCTGATCGCCACCTTGTCCCACTCGCCGATGCCCGTCGCATAGACCTGCGAGTAGTCCAGCGTGCCGTCCGCCTTGAGCGAGACGAGCGGATGCGGATAGTCCATCACCGAGATCCGCCCCTTGTCGCTGTCGTAGTAGTTGTGGCCGAGCCCGAGGGTGTGGCCGACCTCGTGGGCGGCGAGCTGGCGGATGCGCGCGATGGCCCACTCACGCAATTCGGGCGGCGTCTCGTCGCCGTTCCGGTAGGGCACCAGCAGCCCCTCGGCGATCAGGTAGTCCTGCCGATCGCGCAGCGACCCCAGCGTCACGACGCCCTTGATGATCTCGCCGGTGCGCGGATCCGTCACACTGCCGCCGGTGCTCCAGCCGCGGGTGGAGCGATGCACCCAGTTGATGACGTTGTAGCGGATGTCGAGCGGGCTGACCCCCTCGGGCAGCATCTGCACCTGGAACGCGTCGCGGTAGCCCGCGGCTTCGAAGGCCTGGTTCCACCAGCGTGCGCCTTCGACCAGCGCCGTGCGAATCGGCTCCGGGGCGCCCGGATCGACGTAGTAGACAATCGGCTTGACCGCTTCGCTGACCGCCGCGGCGCGGTCCTTTTTCTGCAGGCGATGGCGCGCGATGAACCGCCTGGTCATCGGTTCGGTGATCGGCGCGGCGAAATCGTCGAAGGCGATCCCGAAGTATCCGGCGCGCGGATCCTGCTCGCGCGGCGTGTAGTTGCCGTCAGGCAGCTCGACGATCGAGTGATGCACGCGGATGCTGGCGGCTTCCGCGGTCGCCGCGACGCTGCCCACGCCTTCGAGGAAGCCGCCGGCGCCGCCGCCGCGTCCGCCCCCGGGCCCGGCGCCGCCCGGCGCCGCGCCGGCCTGGCGCACGAACGTCAGTTCCGCCTCCATTTCGGTGTTCCTGGGAAACGCATTCGTCATCGGCAGGTGGACGCTGCTGCGGCCGGCCTCGAACCGGTAGGTGCCGGGCCGCAAGCGTCCGGCGACGTCGTTGGCATCGCGGACGAGGAAATCGGTGAAGTCCACGAGGATGCGGCCGTCGCTGGCGCCGGCTATCGGAAAGGCCCAGAGGACGGAGCGGGCGAACGCTTCGTTCACGTCGCGGATTTCCGCCGGGTTCTTGCTGGTGCCGCGGTATTGATAGTTGGGCTGCACCATCAGGAGCCGCGGGCCGACCCGTTCGAACTTCACGATCCGCGAACCGGTCAGCGCGCCGCGATCGATGCCGATGTCGTTCGAGCCGAGGCCAGTGCCGAAGCCGGTCGAGTGCAGGACTTCGGTGTCGAGCTTCGGAATCTCGAGAAACAGCCGTCCGCCGGCCTCGTCCCAGTAGACCGGAAAGAAGCCGTCCATCTTTTTCATACCGGTGGTTCGTTCCGCGATCGGCGGAATCGCGTCCCCCCGGCGGGCCCCGCCGGTCGGAGTTTGTGCCGCTGCGACGGAGGCTGACATCAACAGAACGGCAGTCGTGAGAGCAGAGTGTGAACGCTTGAGCATGGCCCAAGGTTCTACTGTGTTCGGCGCGGCTCGTGCAACCGACAACGTTGTTGCGCGCGCCAGGGATGCACGCGTCGGGTATGTCTCTCCAATGCGAGCCGTATGGATTAGCTGCAGGCCAAGAGGTCCGGCAGCCGCGTGAACGCATAAAGATCGCGGTCTCATCGCTGGCACAGCAGTTGCCACCAGCCCCAGCATGTCCAGACGCAAAAAGGCTGAAGGTGTGTCAACGTCCGCCGCGTCACCGGAGCGCGCCGACGATACGACCAGGGCATTTGCCGGAGATACGACCAGGGCGTATGCCGACCGCGAGCACGTTGCGAAGCGTGCCTACGAGCTGTATGAGGCGAGGGGCGGCGGCGACGGCCGGGCCGAGGAAGACTGGTTTTGCGCCGAGCGGGAGCTGTCGAACCGACGTTCCCGCGAGGACGCGTGAACCGGCCGCCGCTCATTCTCATCGCTGACACCGACCGGGATACGCGCGAGCTGTATCGCGCGTGTTTCGACCTGAGCGGATATCGGACGGCTGAAGCGCTGACCGGCGCCGACGCGATCGAGACCACCAGGCGCACCCTGCCGGACCTGCTGCTGACCGACTCGGTGCTGCCCGATCTCGACGGGTGTGCCCTCGCCAGCGCCCTTCGGCTGGATCCTCGTACAGGCCGGCGTGCGCGTGATGCTCGTCACCCGCCACGCCTCGTCCGACCTCTGGCGTCGCGCGTCCGGCGTGGGTATCGTCCGGATGCTGCTCAAGCCGTGCGCCCCGCGCACCATCCTGCGCGAGGTCCAGCGCGCCCTCAGCCGCCGCCTGCCATCCGCATCGCCGCGCCTGACCGCCTAGAACCCCCAACGCTAGAACAGTTTTCCGCCGATCGGCACGTCGCGATCGGGTCGGACCAGGACGACCGCGCCGTGCTCGTCCGGAACGCCGAGCGTCAGCACCTCCGAAATGAACGGACCGATCTGCCGCGGCGGGAAGTTCACGACCGCGAGCACCAACCGGCCTTCGAGCGCCTCCGCCGAGTAGTGCACCGTGAGCTGAGCCGACGAGCGCTTCGTGCCGAGGGGCTCGCCGAAGTCGATCGTCAGCTTGAACGCGGGTTTCCGCGCTTCCGGGAACGCTTCGGCGCGGACGATCCGTCCGACGCGGACGTCGATCTTGTCGAAATCGGCCATCGTGATCATGGTGGCTGCCGATCTTACGCGGGTCGGGCGCCCTGACCGCCAAGCTCGACCTTGGCCGTCTGGAGCATTTCCTGCACGTCCGGCCCGGTGCGCTGTCCGGAGGGACGGAGGGTTGGATGAAGAGAAGCGAACGGACGTTCTTTACGGGCCTTGCAGCGGGTCTCGCGGCCGCCTTCATCGGCGCGCGGATGCTGCGCGGCCGCGGCGCCATAGATTTCGGCGGACGCGTCGTCGTCATCACCGGCGGATCGAGAGGCCTCGGGCTGGTGATGGCGCGGCAGCTGGCGGCGGAAGGGGCGCGGCTCGTGCTGCTGGCGCGCGACGACCGTGAGCTCGATCGCGCGAAGCGGCTGCTCGAGGAGGAGCACGAGGCCGAGGTGATGGCAATCCGCTGCGACATCCGGCGCAAGGCCGACGTGCAGGCGGCGGTCGCGCAGATCCTCGAACGCTGGACCGTCGTCGACGTGCTCATCAACAACGCCGGGGTGATGCAGGTCGGTCCGCTCGAGCACATGCAGCACGAGGACTTCGAGAACGCGATGTCCACGCACTTCTGGGGGCCGCTGCACCTGATGCTCGAACTGGTGCCGGCGATGCGCCGCCGCGGCTTCGGCCGGATCGTCAACATCGGCTCGATCGGCGGACGGATGGCCGTCCCGCACCTGGCGCCGTACTGCGCCAGCAAGTTCGCGCTGACCGGCCTGTCGGACTCGGTGCGCGCCGAGCTCGCGCGCTATGGCATCGCGGTGACGACGGTGTCTCCCGGCTTGATGCGTACCGGCTCGCCCATGAACGCACACGTCAAGGGACAGCACGAAGCGGAATATGCCTGGTTCGCGATCGCCGACTCGCTGCCCGGCATGTCGATCTCCGCGGAGCGCGCGGCCAGCCAGATCCTGGATGCCTGCCGCCACGGCGACCCGGAACTGACGATCACGCTCCAGGCCAGGGCCGCGGCGCTCCTCAACGAGCTGACGCCGTCGCTGCTCGCGCGCGTGATGAACGCCGCGACGACGATGTTGCCCGGACCCGCCGGTCCGGAAGGCAATCGCCCGAAGCGGGGGAGGGAGAGCGAGTCCGCGTGGGCGCCGTCGGTGGCGACGACGCTGAGCGATCGGGCAGCCGTTCTCAATAACGAGGCGTAGAACGAAAGTCAGAAGTGAAAAGTTAAAAGTCAAAAGGGCATGCCCTTTTGACAAGGCCTGATCTTTTGACTTTTCCCTTTTACCTTCTGACTTCCCTCTAGCTTTTGGTACTCGGGCACTTCGCCGGTCTCGACGATCTGCTTGAACCGGCGCAGATCCTCGCGGATTTCGGTGCCGGCGTCCCGGCCGAGCAGCCGGGCGACGGCCGCACCGAGCTTGCCCCCCGGCGGGCTGTACTGCAGCCGCACGCGGACGTGCGTGCCGCGCCCGGGTCCGGCCGAATCGAAGTTGACCGACCCCGCGCTCACGACATCCGATCCTTCAATCGATCGCCAGCCGATGACCTGGTTGGGGACCTCGTTGATGATCTCGGCGCTCCATTCGACCATGCGTCCGCCCGGGCCCTTGGCGCGCCACCGCGACAGCGTGTCGGTCACCCGCTCGACCGATTCCAGGTGGGTCATGAACTGGGGCAGGTTTTCGAGGTTCCGCCAGAACCGGTACAGCTCCTCGATCGGCCTGTTGATCGTGACCGCCTCCTCGACGAGGGTCCCGGCCGACCCGCCGAGCGCGCGCCGCGTGTCCTCGCCGGTGCCGGCGGTGTTGACGCCGAACGCCTCGTACACATGGCAGTGGCCAGTCGCGCCGCGCTGCAGCAGCATGCCGCCGAGCGCGGTCATCATCCATCCGGACGAGCGCCGCCGGCTGATGCCGTAGAGCGCGAGGCCGGTGCCGGCCGCTATCGAGAGCCACTTCTCCGTGTCGCTGATGTTGCGGCCGCTGCGGACCGCTTCCTCCTGGGCATCCGCCGGAAACTGCATCTCCATGTACGCCATCGAAACATGCTCCGTTCGTATGCGGCGAGCGGTCGCGCTCGCTATCTGGTCATCCGGGCGCCGGCCGTCGGCGTCCACGACGGGGAATCGCTGGCCGGGAACGACTCGTCGGAAGACTCGTTGACGATGTCGGTGCGGCGCCAGCCGCGGGCCTGCATCGTCCGATCGAGGCAGTCGCGCGCCATCGTAACGTCGCGGCGCCCCATGGCGGCGCGTACGGTGACGGCGATGCCAGCCATCGCGATGAGGCCGCCGGCGAACCCGCCGCGTCGCGCGCCGAGCAGCGTCAGCGCCGATCCCCAGGCGGCCATCACCCACCGTTCCTGGTCGTAGGTGGCCAGCTTGGCGCCGAGCCCGGGCTTGTCCCAGACGCTCTTCTCGCCGCGGGCCACCATGAGGTTCTTGGTTCCATCCGACATGGCACTCCTTTACGTCGCAGCGGTCGCGTGCTGCACAGTTGCCGCGCACGAGTCCGCGCGTTCGACGTTCGCAGCGGACAGGTGCACAAGCCGTACCCGGCTGTGCAGGTAGAATGCGCCGCATGCAGAGGTTGGTTGCGACGTGGATTTTCGTGTGTGTGGCTGCCGTTCCTCTCGCGACACGCCAAGCTCAGCTGCCGTTCGATGTGTTGATCCGCAACGGTCGTGTCATGGACGGCACCGGCAACCCCTGGCTGCGCGCCGACATCGGGATTCGCGGCGAGCGCATCGAGGCCGTGGGACGGCTGGCGTCGGCCACGGCGACGCGGACGATCGACGCCGCGGATCGGCTGGTCACGCCAGGCTTCATCGACGTGCACTCGCACGCCGGCGAGTCGTTGACGCGTGAACCGCTGCGTCAGGCCCAGCCGCTGCTGGCGCAGGGCGTGACGACGATCGTCATCAATCCGGACGGCGGTGGTCCGGTCGATCTGGCCGCCCAGCGCGGCCGGTTCGAGGCGGGCGGTGTCGGCGTGAACGTCGCGCTGCTGATCGGTCACGGCTCGGTGCGGCGCGAGGTCATGGCCGCAGCCAACCGCGCGCCAACGGCGGACGAGCTCACGCGCATGCGCGCGCTGGTGCGGCGCGGCATGAGCGACGGCGCGTTCGGGCTGTCGAGCGGGCTCTTCTACGTGCCAGGCAGTTACGCGAACCTCGACGAGGTCATCGCGCTCGCGAAGGAAGCCGCGACCGCCGGCGGCGGGGTGTACACGAGTCACATCCGCGACGAGGGCAACTACGGCATCGGACTGGTGGCGTCGGTCGAGGAAGTGATCCGCGTCGCGGAGGAATCACAGCTGATTGGCGTCGTCACGCACATGAAGGCGCTTGGCCCGGACACCTGGGGAAAGGCGGTTGACGCGACCGCGAAGATGGAAGCCGCCAGGCAGCGCGGCGTGCAGGTCTTCGCCGATCAGTATCCGTACGAGGCCTCGTCCACGAATCTCCGCGCGGCACTGCTGCCTGGAGGCGTCGACCCGACCGAGGCGCTGGTACGGGACAACCTCAAGCGGCGCGGCGGACCGGACTCGATCCAGATCGCCAGCTACCGTCCCGACCCGTCGATCGAAGGAAAGACGCTCGCGGCGATCGCCGCGTCGCGCAAGGCGTCGCCGGAAGAGACCGCGATGGAGCTGATGAGCCGCGGCAGCGCCTCGATCGTGTCCTTCAACATGTCCGACGACGACATCCGCCACATCATGACCAGGCCCTACACGATGGCGTCGAGCGATGGAGCGCTCGCGCTGCCGGGCGAGGGCCAGCCGCATCCGCGCAACAACGGCGCCTTCGCGCGACGCCTCGCCGTCTACGTCCGCGATCGCCACGTCGTCGACCTGGAGTTCGCGATCCGCTCGATGACGAGCCTGCCCGCGTCGGTGTTCGGCCTGACCGATCGCGGCGTGATCCGCCCGGGCGCGTTCGCCGACATCGCGATCTTCGATCCCGCGCGCGTCCAGGACCGCGCCACCTACACCGAGCCGCACCGCCTCGCCGAGGGCATGTCCTACGTGCTGGTGAACGGGTCGATCAGGCTGGAAGAGCAGACGTTCGCGCCGGGGACGGCGGGGAAGGTGTTACGGAAGAACTGAGACGGGACTCGGGATTCGGGATTCGGGACTCGGGACTGGTAACTGGGACTCGGAGGACTCGGGGCCTTGATCCAGACCCCGAGTCCCTCTCCGACTAGTTACTTTTCGGCAGAATCGTCGAGTCGTTCTTCGGCCCGCCGGGCGAGGTGTTGAGGAACGCCTCGGGCGAGAGGACGATCTGGTCGATGCCGAGGCCGTCCTCGCGGACCTGGATGCGGATCGTCTGCGGACCGGTCGGTGAAGTAAACGGGCGTACCCATCACGCCGACGCCCCACCCGTTGTCCTGCCAGCCCCAGTTCGACAGGCCGCAGCCGCTGCACTCTTCGAGGTTGTACTCGGTGGCCGACGTCGACCCGATGCGCCAGGTGGGCGACCCCCGCCGCGGTAAGCGAGCCTGAGAACTGGACGAAGACGGAGTCGTTCCCCCAGTTGTTGCTGATCGCCTTGCCCCGGATCCACAGCCGATACGGGCGGCTGGCTTCGGCGTCGAACGTCATCTCGAAGTAGTGCGCCGGGTTGGCCGATGCGGTGGTCACCTTCGCCGCGGGGACGTTCGCATTCTGCAGCCTGGCGCCGCCGGCGGCGGAGCTGTCGGACACCGGGCTCCACGAGCCCACCTTGAGCGGGGCCTCGGACGCATACAGCACGATCTCGTCGCCGCCGATCGGCGGTGGCGGCGGCGGCGCGCCCGCGGTCGTGAACGTCCAGCACCGGGCTGGGCTTCGTCCTTCATCGCCATGGTCTTGCCGACGACTTTCCAGTAGTACGTGGTGCCCGGGTTGAGCGCCATGCGGCAGCGCGTAGCTGAACGCGCTCGTGGCGCGTCTTGGTCGGCTGTTCGGCCGAGGTTGTCTCCGCAACTGCGCATCGTCGCCGGATTCGGACGTCGTGCCGAGGTAGACGTCGTAGAGATGCGCCCAGGGTCCGCCGAACCACTTCGAGCACGACGCCGGTGGTCGGCACGCCGCCGGTGCCAGACGCGGGCGTCGGCGTCTTCGGCGCGTCGGGCGGCAGCGGCACGAACGGCTTCGTTTCATCGACGAGGCGCCAGTGTTATTCCACTTGCGCTCGAACTGATCGATGAACCAGGAAACCATGTCTGGCCTGGCTCGTGAACATGTTGTGTTCGACCTGACCGCCCGCCGATGGGCTGGTCCAGTTCGAAGAGCCGAAGATCACAAGCTTCTGGTCGCCGGCTGAGCCGAATCCTGATCGTGGAGGATCACCGATTTCTGGTGATTGAGCCCAAGGTGCGCGCGATCCCGGATGTCGATACCGGCCATGATACAGTCGGTCCACGTTCCACGAGTGCCACATGCGGCTCACGAGTCGGGTACTGGGCCTGCTCGGTGATCAGGCGTACCGGGACGCCCCGCTGCCTCGGCCGCGATCATCGCGTTCGTGTGCTGCTGGTCGGTGATGCGATACATGATCACGTCGATGCCGTGACGCGTTGCTGGCCAGGCGTGCGGCGTTGTAGCGCTGCATCGCCCGCGTCCGGTAATTCTGCTCCGGCGGGAAATTCAGCTCCGCAGCCTGCACGTAGGTGCCATCGGGCTCCTCGCGCGTCAGCGGACCGGTGATGTTCGCGTAGTTGGCCCAGTTGACGGTGTCGACCCAGAAATCGTCGAACTTCTCACGGAAGCTGTTGACGATCGCCAGATCGCTCGTGAAGTAGATCGCCTCGTCCACGTAGTTCTCGTAATCCGGGTGGTCGGCGTCGGCCGCCAGCGCGTTGGCGCTGTAGTTCGCGCCGCTGAACTCGACTACGCCCTGGTCGCGAAACAGCATCATCTTCCAGTGCAGGATGTAGCTCGTCAGCCGCTTGCGCATCGGCACGCCCTGCGTTCTTGAATTTCGGTCGAGGCGGCTGGCGTTCAAGGGGTAGTCGGTGTTTGCCCGCGGATCCATGAGGACGCGCACTCGAACGCCTTCTGTGTGCGAGCACGGTCGATTGCCGGCGGTATACCGCGCGTCCTCCATGAACCAGAACGCGATGTCGATCGCCTCCGTCTCCGCATCCATGTAGTCGATGAGGATCGCCCTGCAGTCCTCGTTCCCCGGATCGCACAGCCGATCGACCTGCGCCGCCGCCGGTGCGGCACCAGCGAGGACCAGCGCGAGCGTGAACAGAGCAGATAGAAAGTGCGTACGCGTCTTCATGATTCCTACTAACTGACCTCGGATTCCTCGTCTAACCTCGTCCGTTATCACATTCAATGGCAGACGCGGCTGTTGCGAGCCGGGTGCCACGCCGGGTAGATGCGTGCCGCCCTCCGGCCCGGCGTATTTTTCGAAGGAAATCGAGCGATTTCGAGTTGGAGGACGGGTCGCGGTCCACGACTGCGCCTCCGGCCGGGGGTGGTAGCCCACCCGGAAACCTAGGCAATCAAGGTTTCAGTATGGGTAAAGAACCATTATGCCGGCACGGTCGTCATTGAATCGAGCTCAGGCAGCTTGATTTCCGGCCAGTTCTGTGTAACACTAAATCCGGATATACGGATGGATGCCGCCATCTTCGACGACCTGACGGTGCTGGGCGACGCCACGCGGAGCCGCCTGCTCGCGTTGCTCGAACGTCATGAGCTGACGGTCGGCGAGGTGTGCTCGGTGATGCAGCTGCCCCAGTCCACCGTCAGCCGGCACCTCAAGGTGCTGGCGGACGGCGAGTGGGTCACCTCACGCCGCGAAGCGACCAGCCGCTACTACGGCGCCGTCGATCCGCAGGAGCCGGCGTCGCGCCGCCTGTGGGGCCTGCTGCGCGAACAGATCACGGCGACGTCGGCGGCCGAGCACGACGCGCGCCGCGCCAAGACGATCATCGCGAAGCGCCAGACCGCATCGCAGCAGTTCTTCGAGTCTGCGGCCGGGCGCTGGGACAAGCTGCGGACCGACCTCTTCGGGCGCGCCTCGCACTTGCAGGCGCTGGCCGGGCTGCTGGATGATCAGTGGGTTGTCGGCGACCTCGGCTCGGGCACCGGGCAGCTGGCGGCCGCGATTGCGCCGTTCGTGGCGCGGGTCATCGCGGTCGATCGCTCGGGCGACATGCTGCACACCGCCCGCCGCCGCCTGCGCGACTCGCCCAACGTCGAGATTCGCCGCGGCGATCTCGAGGCGCTCCCGATCGACGACGGCGCGCTCGACGCGGCCACGCTGATCCTGGTGCTCCACCATGTGCCGGATCCCGCCGCCGTGCTCAGCGACGTCGCGCGCGTCGTCAAGCCAGGCGGCCGCGTGCTCATCGCCGACATGCTGCCGCACGACCGCGAAGAGTACCGCCAGCAGATGGGCCACGTGTGGCTCGGGTTCGCCGACCGACCAGATGCGCCGGCTCCTGACCGCCGCCGGCTTCGACCAGATCCGCATCGTTCCGCTGCCCCCGGACGCCGACGCCAAGGGGCCGGGGTTGTTCGCCGCGACTGCCAGAAGGCAAAGTCAGAAGTGAAAAGGGAAAAGTCAAAAGCACGTTTGAAGGAGTCGAGATGAGGACTGCAGTTCGAGAGTTGCACGCATATGAGGCGGCGAAGAAGGCCGGCCGCGAGCCGTTCAAGGTGAAGGATCTGGGCCTGGCCGAGTTCGGCCGGAAGGAAATCCGGCTGGCGGAGCAGGAGATGCCCGGCCTGATGGCGCTGCGCGCCCGCTACAAGGGCAAGGCGCCGCTCGCCGGGGCGAAGATCATGGGCAGCCTGCACATGACCATTCAGACCGCGGTCCTGATCGAGACGCTCGCCGACCTCGGGGCCGACGTGCGGTGGGTCTCCTGCAACATCTTCTCGACCCAGGACCACGCGGCGGCGGCGGTCGTGGTCGGCCGGCCCGAGACCGGCGGCACGCCCGAGAACCCGAAGGGCATCCCGGTGTTCGCGTGGAAGGGCGAGACGCTCGAGGAGTACTGGTGGTGCACGAGCGAGGCGCTGATGTGGCCGGACGGCTCCGGGCCGACGCAGATCGTGGACGACGGCGGCGATGCGACGCTGCTCGTGCACAAGGGCGTCGAGTTCGAGAAGGTCGGCGCCGTGCCGGCGTTCAATGCCGAGACCGAGCCGGAAGAGTGGGGCGTGATCCTCGAGCTGGCGCGCCAGGAGCTGAAGCAGAACCCGAAGCGCTGGACCCGCGTCGCGGCGGACCTGCGCGGCGTCAGCGAGGAGACGACCACCGGCGTCCATCGGCTGTACCAGATGATGGAAGCGGGCACGCTGCTGTTCCCCGCGATCAACGTCAACGACTCGGTCACCAAGAGCAAGTTCGACAACATCTACGGCTGCCGCCACTCGGTCGTGGACGGCCTCAACCGCGCCACCGACGTCATGCTCGGCGGCAAGGTCGCGGTGGTGTTCGGCTTCGGTGAGGTCGGCAAGGGCTGCGCCCAGGCGCTGCGCGGCCAGGGCTGCCGCGTCATCGTCACCGAGATCGACCCGATCTGCGCGCTGCAGGCGGCGATGGAAGGCTACGAGGTCAAGACGCTGGACGACGTCGTCGAGCGCGCGGACATCTTCATCACCGCGACCGGCAACCTGAACATCATCACCGCCGAGCACATGGCGCGGATGAAGGACAAGGCCATCGTCGCCAACATCGGCCACTTCGACAACGAGATCGACATGGCCGGGCTGAAGAAGGTCAAGGGCCTCGAGCGCATCAACATCAAGCCGCAGTACGACGAGTTCAAGTTCGCCGACGGCCACAGCGTCATGATCCTCGCCGAGGGCCGGCTGATGAACCTGGGCTGCGCGACCGGCCACCCGAGCTTCGTGATGTCGGCGTCGTTCTCGAACCAGGTGATCGCGCAGCTCGAGCTGCACCAGCACAACGACAAGTACCAGAAGAAGGTCTACATCCTGCCGAAGCACCTCGACGAGGAGGTGGCGCGGCTGCACCTCGATCACCTCGGCGTCAAGCTCACGAAGCTGACGAAGGAGCAGGCCGACTACATCGGCGTGCCGTCCGAGGGTCCGTACAAGCCGGAGCATTACCGGGTACTGACGCGAGTCGAACTCCCAACTCCCAACTTCCAAGCTCCCAGCCAAGCCGCTGGGAGTTGGAGTTGGGGTTGGGAGTTGGGAGTTTTCTCTTGCCGCCAACATGAACGTTCTCATCACTGGCGCGGCCGGTTTCCTCGGCCAGCGCCTCGCCTCGGCGCTGCTTCGGCGCGGGACGCTCATCGGCGCCGGCGGCGGCGCCGAACCGATCTCGCGGCTGCTCGCTGCTCGACGTCACCGCGCCTCCTTCTCCCGACAACGATCCCCGTGTACGGGCCCTCACCGGTGACATCTGCGATCGAGCCGTGCTCGAGCAGGTCATCGACCGCGAGACGACGTCGGTGTTTCACCTTGCGGCGATCGTCAGCGGCATGGCGGAGGCGGACTTCGACCTCGGCATGCGGATCAACGTGGACGGCACGCGGCTCCTGCTCGAGGTCTGCCGTGCGGCGGGGACCAGGCCGCGCGTCGTGTTCACCAGCTCGGTCGCGGTCTTCGGCGGCGGGCTGCCGGACGTCGTCCTCGATACGACCGCGGTCAACCCGCAGACCTCGTACGGCGTGCAGAAGGCGATCGGCGAGCTGCTGGTCGGCGACTACTCGCGGCGGGGATTCATCGACGGCCGCGCGCTGCGGCTGCCGACGATCAGCGTGCGTCCGGGGCGGCCGAACGCCGCCGCGTCGTCGTTCGCGAGCGGCGTGGTGCGCGAGCCGTTGAACGGCGAGGACGCGGTCTGTCCGGTCGGACCGGATGCGCGGATGTGGCTCCTGTCACCGAGCCGTGTCGTCGAGAGCCTGATGCTCGCGCACGACCTGCCGTCGGAGCGCTTCGGCGTGACCCGGGTGCTGAACCTGCCGGGGATCTCGGTCACGGCGGGGGAGATGGTCGCGGCGCTCGGGCGAGTCGCCGGCCCGGAAGTCGCCAGCCGCGTGCGATGGGAGCGCGACGAGCGGATCGCCAGGATGGTGGACGGCTGGCCCGGCGCGTTCGATGCCCGGCGGGCGGCCGGCCTCGGCTTTCGCGGCGACGAGTCGTTCGACGAGATGATCCGGGCGTATATCGCGGAACGGAGTGTTCCTTCCGCCTAAGAGCCTGTAACAAAACCCTCGTTGGCACGCCCCTGGCGCGGGCCTTTGGCCGTCCTCATCCCCTGGATCGCACAGCCGATCGACCTGCGCGGCCGCCGGTGCGGCACCAGCGAGGACCAGCGCGAGCGTGAACAGAGCTGACAGATAGTGCGTACGCGTCTTCATGTTTCCTACTAACTGACCTCGCCGTTAACCCAGCCTTCAGTGGCAGTCGCGGCTGTTGCGAGCGAGGTGCCACGCCGGGGTAGATGGTGCCGCCCTCCGGCCCGGCGTATTTTTCGAGGGAAATCGAGCGATTTCGGGTTCGAGGACGCGGCGCGGTCCCGACAACGGCTCCGGCCGGGGGTGGTAGCCCACCCGGAAACCTAGGCAATCAAGGTTCCAGTTTGGGTAAAGAACAATTATGGGGCACGGTCGTCATTGGATCGAGCTCAGGTAACTTGATTTCCCATTCAGTGCTGTGTAACACTATATCCGGATATACGGATGGATGCCGCCATCTTCGACGACCTGACGGTCCTGGGCGACGCGACGCGGAGCCGCCTGCTCGCGTTGCTCGAACGTCATGAGCTGACGGTCGGCGAGGTGTGTTCGGTGATGCAGCTGCCCCAGTCCACCGTCAGCCGGCACCTCAAGGTCCTGGCGGACGGCGAGTGGGTCACCTCACGTCGCGAAGCGACCAGCCGCTACTACGGCGCCGTCGACCCGCAGGAGCCGGCGTCGCGGCGCCTGTGGGGCCTGCTGCGCGAACAGATCACGGCGACGTCGGCGGCCGAGCACGACGCGCGCCGCGCCAAGACGATCATCGCGAAGCGCCAGACCGCATCGCAGCAGTTCTTCGAGTCTGCGGCCGGGCGCTGGGACAAGCTGCGGACCGACCTCTTCGGGCGCGCCTCGCACTTGCAGGCGCTGGCCGGGCTGCTGGATGATCAGTGGGTTGTCGGCGATCTCGGCTCGGGCACCGGGCAACTCGCGGCCGCGATTGCGCCGTTCGTGGCGCGGGTCATCGCGGTCGATCGCTCGGGCGACATGCTGCAGACAGCCCGCCGCCGCCTGCGCGAATCGCCCAACGTCGAGATTCGCCGCGGCGATCTCGAGGCGCTCCCGATCGACGACGGCGCGCTCGACGCGGCCACGCTGATCCTGGTGCTCCACCATGTGCCGGACCCCGCCGCCGTGCTCAGCGACGTCGCGCGCGTCGTCAAGCCAGGCGGCCGCGTGCTCATCGCCGACATGCTGCCGCACGATCGCGAAGAGTACCGTCAGCAGATGGGTCACGTGTGGCTCGGGTTCGCCGACGACCAGATGCGCCGGCTCCTGACCGCCGCCGGCTTCGACCAGATCCGCATCGTTCCGCTGCCCCCGGACGCCGACGCCAAGGGGCCGGGGTTGTTTGCCGCGACTGCGAGAAGGCAAAGTCAGAAGTGAAAAGGGACAAGTCAAAGGAAGCACGTTGCACGTAGCACGTAACAATAGCACGTTTGAAGGAGTCGAGATGAGTACTGCAGTTCGAGAGTTGCACGCATATGAGGCGGCGAAGAAGGCCGGCCGCGAGCCGTTCAAGGTGAAGGATCTGGGCCTGGCCGAGTTCGGCCGGAAGGAAATCCGGCTGGCGGAGCAGGAGATGCCCGGCCTGATGGCGCTGCGCGCCCGCTACAAGGGCAAGGCGCCGCTCGCCGGGGCGAAGATCATGGGCAGCCTGCACATGACCATTCAGACCGCGGTCCTGATCGAGACGCTCGCCGACCTCGGGGCCGACGTGCGGTGGGTCTCCTGCAACATCTTCTCGACCCAGGACCACGCGGCGGCGGCGGTCGTGGTCGGCCGGCCCGAGACCGGCGGCACGGCCGAGAACCCGAAGGGCATCCCGGTGTTCGCGTGGAAGGGCGAGACGCTCGAGGAGTACTGGTGGTGCACGAGCGAGGCGCTGATGTGGCCGGACGGCTCCGGGCCGACCCAGATCGTGGACGACGGCGGCGATGCGACGCTGCTCGTGCACAAGGGCGTCGAGTTCGAGAAGGTCGGCGCCGTGCCGGCGTTCAATGCCGAGACCGAGCCGGAAGAGTGGGGCGTGATCCTCGAGCTGGCGCGCCAGGAGCTGAAGCTGAACCCGAAGCGCTGGACCCGCGTCGCGGCGGACCTGCGCGGCGTCAGCGAGGAGACGACCACCGGCGTCCATCGGCTCTACCAGATGATGGAAGCGGGCACGCTGCTGTTCCCCGCGATCAACGTCAACGACTCGGTCACCAAGAGCAAGTTCGACAACATCTACGGCTGCCGCCACTCGGTCGTGGACGGCCTCAACCGCGCCACCGACGTCATGCTCGGCGGCAAGGTCGCGGTGGTGTTCGGCTTCGGTGAAGTCGGCAAGGGCTGCGCCCAGGCGCTGCGCGGCCAGGGCTGCCGCGTCATCGTCACCGAGATCGACCCGATCTGCGCGCTGCAGGCGGCGATGGAAGGCTACGAGGTCAAGACGCTGGACGACGTCGTCGAGCGCGCGGACATCTTCATCACCGCGACCGGCAACCTGAACATCATCACCGCCGAGCACATGGCGCGGATGAAGGACAAGGCCATCGTCGCCAACATCGGCCACTTCGACAACGAGATCGACATGGCCGGGCTGAAGAAGGTCAAGGGCCTCGAGCGGATCAACATCAAGCCGCAGTACGACGAGTTCAAGTTCGCCGACGGCCACAGCGTCATGATCCTCGCCGAGGGCCGGCTGATGAACCTGGGCTGCGCGACCGGGCACCCGAGCTTCGTGATGTCGGCGTCGTTCTCGAACCAGGTCATCGCGCAGCTCGAGCTGCACCAGCACAACGACAAGTACCAGAAGAAGGTCTACATCCTGCCGAAGCACCTCGACGAGGAGGTGGCGCGGCTGCACCTCGATCACCTCGGCGTCAAGCTCACGAAGCTGACGAAGGCGCAGGCCGACTACATCGGCGTGCCGTCCGAGGGCCCGTACAAGCCGGAGCATTACCGGTACCTGACGCGAGTCAACTCCCAACTCCCAACTTCCAACTCCCAAACCCTGGGCGTTGGGGGTTGGGAGTTGGGAGTTTTCTCTTGCCGCCAACATGAACGTTCTCATCACCGGCGCGGCCGGTTTCCTCGGCCAGCGCCTCGCTTCGGCGCTGCTTCGGCGCGGGGCGCTCATCGGCGCCGGCGGCGCCGAAGCGATCTCGCGGCTGCTGCTGCTCGACGTCACCGCGCCTCCTTCTCTCGACAACGACCCCCGCGTGCGGACCCTCACCGGTGATATTTGCGATCGAGCCGTGCTCGAGCAGGTCATCGACCGCGAGACGACGTCGGTGTTTCACCTTGCGGCGATCGTCAGCGGCATGGCGGAGGCGGACTTCGACCTCGGCATGCGCATCAACGTCGACGGCACGCGGCTCCTGCTCGAGGTCTGTCGCGCGGCGGGGACCAGGCCGCGCGTCGTGTTCACCAGCTCGGTCGCGGTCTTCGGCGGCGGGCTGCCGGACGTCGTCCTCGATACGACCGCGGTCAACCCGCAGACCTCGTACGGCGTGCAGAAGGCGATCGGCGAGCTGCTGGTCGGCGACTATTCGCGGCGGGGATTCATCGACGGCCGCGCGCTGCGGCTGCCGACGATCAGCGTGCGTCCGGGACGGCCGAACGCCGCCGCGTCGTCGTTCGCGAGCGGCGTGGTGCGCGAGCCGTTGAACGGCGAGGACGCCGTCTGTCCGGTCGGACCGGATGCGCGGATGTGGCTCCTGTCACCGAGCCGTGTCGTCGAGAGCCTGATGCTCGCGCACGACCTGCCGTCGGAGCGCTTCGGCGTGACCCGGGTGCTGAACCTGCCGGGGATCTCGGTCACGGCGGGGGAGATGGTCGCGGCGCTCGGGCGAGTCGCCGGCCCGGAAGTCGCCAGCCGCGTGCGATGGGAACGCGACGAGCGCATCGCCCGCATGGTCGACGGCTGGCCCGGCGCGTTCGATGCCCGGCGGGCGGCCGGCCTCGGCTTTCGCGGCGACCAGTCGTTCGACGAGATGATCCGGGCGTATATCGCAGAGCGGAGTGTTCCTTCCGCCTAAGAGCCTGTAACAAAACCCCCGTTGGCACGCCCCTGGCGCGGGCCTTTGGCCGATTCCTAAACACTGGGCGACTTGAACGAAGCCGCTGGCGCGGCGGCCGACGGGCGTCTGGGTGATTCGTAGGACGTAGGGCGTAGCGTGCGTCACAGGAGGTACTGCCTGTGACGACCCTGCTTCAACGGATGCACGACGAACTGGTCCGGCGGAACTACGCCGCGACCACGATTCGGACCTACCTACACGCCCTCCGCACGTGTGAGCGCTACCATCGCGGACGTCGCCTCGATCAGCTCGGCGCGACCGCGCTCCGGCGTTACCACGCCCACCTCTTTCGAGAGAAGAAGCTCGCCGTCGGAACCGTAGGACTGCACGTGGCGGCCTTGCGCTTCTTCTTTGTCCGGGTGCTCAAGCGCCGCGCGCTGAAAGAGGAACTGCCCACCCCGAAGCGGCATCGACGGTTGCCGACGGTCCTCAGTCCCGACGAAGTGCGTCAACTGATTGCGGGCGCGAAGAATCTCTACCACCGGACGATGCTGATGACGCTCTACGGCGCAGGCCTGCGCCGCAGCGAGCTGTTGCAGCTGAAAGTCGCGGACATCGACAGCCAGCGCATGGTGATCCGCGTCGAGCGCGGGAAAGGCGGCCACGGGCGTGAGGTGCCCTTGAGCCCGACGCTGCTCACCGCGCTGCGCGAGTACTACCGGTGGATGCGGCCGCAGACGTACCTTTTCCCCGGACAGGAGCACGGCTGGCGTGCCGACAAGCCGCTCACGTCCAAATGCATCTGGGACGCGGTGCGCTTTGCCGCGAAGGCCGCCGGCATCGATCGTCGCGTGAGTCCGCACACGCTGCGGCATTCGTACGCGACCCACCTCCTGGAAGCCGGCGCGGACCTGCGCACCATCCAGGTCCTGCTCGGCCACGCGGACCTGACGCACACCACCGTCTACCTGCATCTGTCGCAGCGCCATCTCCAAGCCGCGCCCAATCCGCTGGAGCAGCTGCACGTCCCCGCGCCCGTGGTCCTCCCGCGGTCGCGCCTGAAGCGGAAGCCGACGGGCACGCCATGAGCCGGCCTGCCGTGGAGGTGGCCGATATCCTCCACGCGCAGGGTGACACCTTCCTCGAGCAGCATCCGTGGCTCAGCGTGCAGCAGCGATCCGTCCTCCGGGCGATCACGCGTTGTCGCACCGCCGCGCTCGGCGGGCATCTCGATCGGTGTGACGCTTGCGGCCATCAGGCCATCTCCTATAACTCGTGTCGGAACCGGCACTGCCCGAAGTGCCAGGCGCAGGCGCGGGAGCGCTGGCTGCAGGCGCGCGAGCGCGAGCTGCTCGACGTGCCGTATGTGCACGTCGTCTTCACGCTCCCTCATGGGCTGCTGTCCCTGGCCTATCGGAATAGTGCGCGCTTGTGCACGTGGCTCTTTCAGGCGAGCGCCGCCACGCTCCGCGAGGTCGCCGCCGATCCGCGACATCTCGGCGCAGAGATCGGCGTCCTCAGCATCCTCCACACGTGGGGGCAGACCTTGGTCCGCCATCCGCACGTCCACTGCGTCGTCCCGGCCGGCGGCTTGTCCCCGGATCATCAGCGCTGGATCCGTCCGAAGTACGCCGGTTTCTTCCTCCCGGTGAACGTGCTCAGTCGCGTCTTTCGCGGGAAGTTTGTCGCGGCATTACGACACGCGTACGACCAGAATGAACTCGACCTCGCCGGTGGCAGCGAGCACCTTCGTGCCCCCACGCAGTGGCGGGTCTTCGTCAACGCCCTCTTCGAGACGGAGTGGGTCGTCTACGCCAAGCCGGCCTTCGGAGGAGCGTCAGCCGTCCTGCGATATCTCGGGCGCTATACCCATCGGGTCGCGATCAGCAATCACCGGCTGCTCGCGTTCGATGGCGACCACGTTACCTTCCAATGGAAGGACTATGCCCACCGCGACCAGCACCGCACCATGACGCTGGGCACCATGGAGTTTCTGCGCCGCTTCGTCCAGCACATCCTCCCGCGCGGCTTCGTCCGCATCCGGCAGTCGGGGTTTCTGGCGAATACCTGTCGCGCGGCGCGGGTCTCGCTGGCGCGAACCCTACTCGCCAGCCCGTCGATTCCCCATCCATCCACTGACGCAACAGCGTCGGCGACAACGACCGAGACCACTGCGACGTGGACCTGCCCGCGCTGCGGAGCGGCCATGGTCGTTGGCCCGATCCTGTCGGCGCTCCATCTGGCCTCGATCACGCTCGGCTTCGACTCGTCATGAGTGCCAGGCTGTCCCGTCACGACAGGCGTCCTCGTCGACGTGCTCGCTCACGTCTCAGGAGTGGTCTGCCGCGACCCCGACGCACCAGTCCGTCCCAGCGGGCCTCGTCTCCGGACCCGCCACCCTCGGGTGAGGGCGGTCGCCGCTCGCGCGGCGACCGCCCCTTGATCGACCACTGGCCACGCACGAGGATCCCACTTCCAGCTCCATAGCCGGCCGCCGCGCCAGCGGCTTCCTTCAAGTCTCGTTATCGAAGGTGTCTCGGCATCCGCATCGGAGTACTCGTCGAACCTCGAGCGCCGAGACACCTCCGATGAACGCTAACGACTTCTCAGGAGTTGCTTTCGCCTTCAAGCGGCTGAACGCCGCGCCCGCCTCTCCCCAACCGCGGGAATGACTAGGCGCGGCAGAGGATCTCGCCGTGGAGAACGGCATACCAGGCATCGGGGTGCTTGGCCCAGCGGCGCCATCCATCGGCGATCGCGCGCAGCTCGTTCTCGGTGGCGAGGCCTTCGGCGACAGCTTGGCGCGCGATCGCGGAATCGGTCATGCGGTCGGCCCACAGTCCTCCCCACCATGCGCGGTCGTCTGGCGTCGCGAAGCACCACGATGAAGCGCCCGGCAAGACGTCGTCGAAGCCCGCGGAGTGCGCCCACGCGAGCAGGAATCTGCCCGCGTCGGGCTCGCCCGCGTTGCGGCGTGCGATTTGGCGGTACAGCGCCAGCCAGCGGTCGATCGCAGGCTCGTCAGGGTACCAGCGGAAGGCGCCATAGTCACCGTCGCGCGCCGCGACCAGCCCGCCCGGCTTGCACACGCGCTTCATCTCGCGCAGCGCGCCAACGGGGTCGGCGAGATGCTGGAGCACTTGATGCGCGTGCACGACGTCGAACGTTTCGTCGTCGGTGTCGAGGGAATAGAGGTCGGCGACCGAGAACTCGACGTTCGGACCGCCGCCGGCTTCGCGGCGCGCCTCCTCGATCACGTCGGCCGACGCATCGATGCCGAGGACGCGTCCGGGCGCGACCCGCCGGCCGATGTCAGCCGTGATCGTGCCCGGCCCGCACCCGAGGTCGAGCACACTGCTGCCGGATGTGAGGCGCGGCGCAAGGTAGGCGGCCGAGTTGTCGACGGTGCGCCACTTGTGCGACCGCAGTACGCTCTCATGGTGACCGTGCGTGTAAGTCATTGGGTCCCCTGTAGGCCGGCTGGCGGCAGGCGGGCGCCCGTCGCGCATCACGCGCCACTGTCCCTATCCCGGCCGAGCGCCTGAGGATAAACGTTAGGAATATTAGCGGCAGGTGAGGGCTAACGAAAGGGCCGTTCTCCTCAGCTGCAGACTGGGTGCACTTCGCGAACTCGAGTCTCCGCAATCCTCGCCAGCTCTGGCCGCGCTGAAATCGAGGTTGCTCACGACGCCGTAGTGTTACCGATGTCCGGGCCTACGCCCCCGGAAGTCTCCAAGCATTGCCAGGCGCGCACCCGACGCCAGCACGTCATCCCCGATCCACACCCGAGTTCCTGCGGGAGCATCTGCCAGGGGATGCCGCTGCGGAGGACAAACAGAATGCCGGAGAGACACGCGCGATCGGAGACGCGCGGCCGTCCTCCTGGCGGCCGAAGGGGTGGAGTTGGCAAGAACGATTCGACGAGAGTCGTGATCGGCGATCGAGGTGCGTGAGGATAGCCGGGTTCACGGCCACCCAAGAAACCTCCGGTCTTCCGTCCTGACCGTCGTGCCCGTCGCGTCGTTGCGCTGCGAGCCGTCGGCACGTCAGGGATCCACGGGATGGACCCGCTAACCAGATACTTCCCACCCACTGGATACGCGCCAAACAGAAACCTCTCCAATTCCCAACTCCCAAATTGGACAGCTTGGGAGTTGCCCGCCGCCGCTTGCCTGGTCGATCGTGTGGCAAGCTCTGGCGAGGCCTCGCCGAAGCGCGCATGAAAACACCCGCGCGAAGGCGGGGAGGTTGGTGATTGGGAGTTGACGTGCCGCGTTTTTTAGCAGCCTTTTAGGCGGAAGGCAGCTCCATCGTAAAAATCACCTTGCCCGCGAGGTTGTGCAGCTGCGCCGTCAGGGCGCGCGTGCGGGCGGAGATCTTCAGCGTCCCGAAGAACTGAAACCCGTCGCTCGGCGGGCGGTTGCCCTTCATCCCGTTCGGGATCCCGACGAACTTCGCCTCCGGCCCGAACGTCGCGTCGAACGTGCCAGGACCGTAGGTCCCGGCGTGAAGCGGACCGGCGACGAACTCCCAGAACGGGTCGAACTCGGTGAACTTCGCGCGCGACGGATGGTAGTGGTGCGCGGCGCAGTAGTGCACGTCGCCGGTGATCCAGACGACGTTGCGGATGCGGCGGTCGCGAATGAAGCGGAGGAGCTCGGCGATCTCGAGCTCGCGCCCGAGCGGCGCGCCGTTGTCGGCGTTCGCCACCGCCTCGAAGTTCGGCGTGTCCCGAACGACCAGGCCGAGCGGCATGTCGCTGGCGATGACCTTCCAGGTGGCGCGGCTGGCGGCGAGGCGGGCCTTGAACGATGCCATCTGCGCCTCGCCCAGGATGCGTGACGCCGCGCTCAGCGTCGGCTGCCGGTTCTCGCTGTTCGCGCCGCGGTAGCTGCGCATGTCGAGCGCGAAGACGTCGACCAGCGGCCCGTAGGGAATCGTCCGGTAGATCCGATCGCGGTCGTCGGCCGACGGCAGGATCGGGTTGAACTCCAGGAACGCCTGGCGGGCGCGGGCCGCCAGGAGCGGCATGCTCTTCACCTTGTAGCGGTCGTCCTTCTCCAGGTTCCGCTCGTCGTACCAGTTGTCGCGCACCTCGTGGTCGTCCCAGATCACGATCTGCGGGACCTCGGCGTTGAAGCGCCGCATGTGCTCGTCGAGCAGGTTGTAGGTGTAGTTGCCGCGGTACTCCGCGAGCGTCTCGGCGACCTTCGACTTCGCCTCGGTCACCACGTTCTTCCAGATCGATCCGTCGTCCAGCTTGATCTCGGCGGGAAGGTGCTGGTCGGCGTAGATGGTGTCGCCGGTATGGATGAAGACGTCCGGTTCGACGCGCCGCATCATCTCGTAGAGCTTCAGCCCGCCGAAGTCAGGATTGATGCCCCAGCCCTGGCCGACGGTGTCGGCCGACCACGCCAGCGTGACGTCGCGCTGCGGCGCCGCGAGGGCGGGCGTGCGGAAGCTGCCCGCCTTCGATCGCGCTGAAGGCGCGAAGGTCGCCGAGGTCCTGGAAGCGCACGCGATAGAAGATCCGCTGCCCCGGCGGCAGGTCGGTGAGCACGAGCCGCGACGTGAAGTCGGTCGGCTCGAGCGCGGCCGGCCCGATCCGCTGCTGCACCTGCTCGAACTTCTCGGTGGTGGAGTATTCGACGACCATCCGCGCCGGACGATCGGTGCGGCTCCAGATCACGGCGCGTCCGGCGGTGACGTCGCCCGAGGCGACGCCCTGGGCGATCGCCGGCCGCGACGACTCCGCCTGGACGATCGCGGGAGCGCCAGGCGTCCTGGCCGCGGTGGTGCTTGACGACAGCGCGGATATCGCCGGGAGCGCCGTCGCGCCCGCACAGGCCTGCAGGCCAGCGCGGACGAAGTCGCGCCGCGACAGCCTGAGTCGACGCATGGCTTACTTGATCCGAGCCGGCACGGTGCCGAGCTCTCTGGCCGACGGCACGCCGTTCGCCGTCTCCGCCTTGGACACCGCGCGCACGATCGCTTCGGACAGCGCCATCGCGGCGAGCGCGCCGATCTGATTGACGGTCGCCTGACCCTCCCAGCGTCCGGTGGCCAGCGCGAACACCGTGTCGCCGTCGCCGGTCGTATGCGAGGGGTTGATCGCCCGCGCGAACCCGTCGTCTGCCATCAGCGCGACGCGATTGACTTCGGTCTTGGTCATCCGCGCGTTGGTGGCGACCAGCCCGATCGTCGTATTTTCCAGCGGCGCGTCGCCGCCCCGTCCGACGGCCTGCGCCTCGCCGCGCAGCACCTTGCGCATGTCGGCGAGCGACTTGCCGTCGCTCGTCCGGGCGCCGGCGATCACCTTGCCCGTCTCGGGATCGATCGATGTCGCCGACGGCATTGACCGCGACGATCGCGGCGACGACGAGGCCGTTGGGGAGGGTGATGGCCGCGGACCCGAGGCCCCCTTTCATGGAACGGCCGCCGCCGCCCATCTTGCCGACAGTCGCCCCCGCTCCGGCGCCGACGTTGCCCTCGGCGACCGGCCCGGTCGACGCGGTGGATGCCGCGCTGTAGCCGCACTCGGCGGTCGGTCGCACGTGCGGCTTGCCGCCGAACGCGAGGTCGATGAGGATCGCGCTCGGGACGATCGGGACCACGCCGGTCGAGACCTTCCAGCCGATCTTGTGCTCCTCGAGATACTTCATGACGCCTTGCGCGCGCGTCGAGCCCGTAGGCGCTGCCGCCGGCGAGCACGACCGCGTTGACGCGATCGACCATGTTCAGCGGGTGGAGCAGATCGGTTTCGCTCGTCCCCGGCGCGCCGCCGCGCTGCGAGACACCACCCGGCACGCCGTCCCCGTCGACGAGGATGACCGTGCAGCCGGTCAGCCGCTCGGTCAACGTGTGCGAGCCGACCTTGATGCCCGGCACTTCGGTGAGGCCGCGCCCGCCGGTCGGCTTGAGCGCTGCCGGCGAATCGGCGGGTGCTTGCGCCCGGAAGCCGGTGATGCTGCCGATCGCGGCGGCTATCAACGCCGCGCAGACCAGGAAGGGCCTCATCTCAACACTCCGGCGTTGGGAGTTGGGAGTTGCCCGCCGCCGCTTGCCGTGAATCGGTCGGCAAGCTCTGGCGAGGCCTCGCCGTAGCGCGCGCGAAAGTCGCCGCGCGGAGGCGGGGGAGTTGGAGGTTGGGAATTGTCATCTTTAGAAAGAGTACTTCACCCCAAGCTGAATAATCCGGCCGTCGTCCGCGGTGGTGATCCGCCCGAAGTTGACGTTCCCCGCCGTGGTGTTCGGGTTGCCGAGCCGCACCTGGTTCCAGAGGTTGAACGCCTCGACCCGGAACTGCAGGCGGTGGGAGCCTGACAGCGTCACGTGCTTGAAGAGCGACAGGTCCGTCCGCGTGAAGCCGGGGCCGCGGACGCTGTTGCGCGGCGTCGTCCCGGGCTCGGCGGTGTCGGCCAGCGCCCGCCGCGCGAAGCAGCTGGTGTCGAACCACTGCTCGATCGTGTGGGACGCGCCGGCATTCGGATCGCAGACCTGGTTCGGACGGTTGGTCAGGAACCGGATGCTCTCGACGGAGTCGGCGACCGTCAGCGGGAAGCCGGTCTGCCACTGCACGATGCCGTTGACCTGCCAGCCGCCCAGGACGTGGCGCACGACGCGTCCGAGCCTGGCCGGCGCAGGCAGCTCGGCGCCGAAGCTGACGACGAGGCGGTGGCGCGCGTCGAACTGGGCGGGCGCCTCGAGATCGTCGAGCGAGCGCTGGATGGAGGCGTCGTCGCCGATCGCCACCGGCACCGGCGGCCGCAGTTCGCCGCCGACGTTGAGCCCCGACACGTGGTCGCGGGTGTCCGCGAGCGTGTACGACGCGAGGAAGTGCACGCCGTGCGTCGGCCGCATCCGCAGGCTGGCTTGCAGCGAGTCGTACCAGGAGTCCGCGACCGAGAACGTCGGCCGCACCAGGGCGAACGCGGGGAAGATGCGCGCGCCGCGGGTGGTCTGGCCCGGTGCGTAGACTCCCGGATTGACCTCCATGAAGATCGGCAGGTTCTTCCCGCGCGAGCCGACGTAGCCGATCTCGCCCGCGAGGACCGCGCCGATCTGCTGCTGCCAGGTCAGGTTGAAATGGTGCGCGTAGGGCGTGGTGAAATCCTCGCCCCAGCCGATGAACGTCAGGCCGGGCGGAAAGCCCGGGGCGCCGCCGGTGATCACGCTCAGCGGATCGCGCAACGTCAGCGGGATCGGCGGGGCGTTCGCTTCGAGCAGCGGCGTGAAGGGCGGGGCGAGCACGCCGGTCTGCCAGAAGTCGCCCTGCCCGGCGAGGGCGTCGTAGAAGATGCCCCAGGCGCCGCGCAGGCTGGACCGCCCGGTGCCGGTGGGATCCCAGGCGACGCCGAGTCGCGGCGCGACGTTGTTGGTGTCGGTGTCGTAGGTGCCGCGCGGCACGCCGGGGTCGCCGGGATAGACGAGGCCCGCCGGCGCCTGAGGGAACCGCTGCGACTGCACGCCCGGGCGGAACGCGTTCAACGCATCGTTGGCGTCGACGAAGGGCAGCGGCAGCTCGTAGCGCACGCCGTAGCTGATGGTGAGATTGCCGCCAGGACGCACTTCGTCCTGTCCGTACAGCGCATACAGCCAGCCGGTCCCGTCCTGAATCGCGTTCGCGGTGGTGCGGCGGAACTGACCGGGCAGTCCCAGCAGGAAATCGGCCGCGGCGCTGCCGGTGTGGACGCCCGTGAACGTGAAGTCGCCGTTCGGCCGGTTCACCGACGCGATCACCATGTGCTCCTTGCGGATGTCGACGCCGAACTTGGTCGAGTGGCGGCCGCGCACCCAGGTGAAGTCGTTGGTGAACTGGAACACTTCGTTGACGCGCTCGACGAACGGCTGCTGCAGGTCGCCGAGCGCGGCCAGGCCGGTAACGGCGATGTTGGCGAGGCCGGTGGCGAGCGGGATGTTGTGCGGGACGTTGATCCCGTAGGCGGCGTTGGTGAGCCCGCTGGTCACGGCCGGGTTCGCGAGGATGCGGTTGTAGGTCACGCGCGCGACGTTGATCGCGGTCGGACCGAAGATGTGCGTGTCCGACAGCATCACGTCCTGCAGCGTCGCCTTCGCCTGGTTGCCGACCGGCCGCGTGGACGCCGGGGTGACACGGTCGGTGACGGTCCGAAGATAGCGGCCGAGGACCGTATGACCCTGCGTGACCTGGTAGTCGTACCGCATCCCGAACTGATCGCGCGCATCGGTCGTGTCGGGCGAGTCGATGTAGCGGTTGCTGCCGCTGTTCGGCCGCGGGTAGAACTCGTCGATCAGCCGCAGCGCCGTCGGGTCGAGCCGTTCCCGCGGGATGGTGTTGTTGGGAAACGGCTGCGCCGGTCGACGGGTCGCGGATGACCGTGCTCTCGAAGTTGCCGGCGCGCTGCGCGTCGCTGAGCACGGTCAGGTTCAGCGTCTCGCCGCTGGTGTTGCGGTGCGCCTCGTAATAGCCGAAGCCGAACAGCCGGCTGCGAACCAGCGGTCCGCCGACGCTGCCGCCGAACTGATTCTGTTTCAGCTTGGGCTTCGGCTGTGTGGCCGGCGCGAAGAAGTTGCGGGCCTGCAGTTGATCGTCGCGGTTGAACTCCCAGGCGGCGCCCCGCAGCTGGTTGCTGCCAGCCCGCGTCACCACGTTGACGATCGACCCCGCGTTGCGGCCATGTTCGGCGTTGAACGAGTGCGTCAGGATCTTGAACTCCTGGATCGCGTCGGGCGGCGGCCGCAGGATGAAGCCGGTGTTGAACGTGTCGTTGTTGCTGGCGCCGTCGAGCAGGAAGTTGTTCGACTGGTTCCGCATCCCGTTGACGTTGAAGCCGGTCGTCGTCGCGCCGAAGCCGCCAGGGGTCGCATCTCCCGCTCCGCCCCCGGCCGGCGGCGCCAGCACGCCCGGCATCAGCGTGCCGAGCTGGGTGAAGTTCCGGCCGTTCAGCGGCAGCTCCTCGATCTTCTTCTGATCGACGACGATGCCGAGCTGCGCGCTCGACGTCTCCACGAGCGGCGGTTCGGCGACGATGACGAGCGCCTCGGTCACGGAATCGATCGCCATCTGGAAGTCGACACGGGCCGTGGTCTCGACGGTGGCCGTGACGCGTTCGCGCGTGATCGTCCTGAATCCGGCGAGCGCGGCCTTGATCCGGTAGGGACCCGGCTGGACCAGCGGGATGGTGTAGAAGCCGTCCGCGCCGGTCGTCACGGTGCGGGTCTGGTTCGTGGCGGTGTTGGTGGCTTCGATCGTCACGCCGGGGACGACCCCGCCCGATTGGTCGGTCACCACCCCGGCGATCGTGCCGGTGGCCTGCGCGCGCGCGACCGCAGGCGTCAGCGCGATGACGAGGGCGGCGACCATGGCGGCCGACGCGAGCACGATGGAGGATTGGCTGCGCATCGCACGACCCTTTCGCAAGGACCATTCTGGCATGGAAATCAGGCCGGATTCGTGAGCTCGAGCACCGCCAGCGCCAGCACTTTCGTCGCGGCAATCAGGTCGTCGATGCCGCACCATTCGTCCGGCTGGTGCGCCAGATCGAGGATGCCCGGGCCGTAGGCGACGCAGTGCGGGATGCCGGCGATGCGGTCGACGTGCTTGTGGTCGTAGGTGCCGGGACTGGCGACGCGCGACGCCGTCCTGCCGAGCACGCGCGCGATGCCGCGCTCGACGGCGGCCACCACCGGCGAGTCGTCCGGGGTCCGCACCGGGTGCACCACCATGAGATCGCGCAGCTCGCACACGAGCGATGGAATGTCGGCGGCGGCGCGGTCCAGGAACGCTTGCACCTCCGCCTTGACCGCGTCGAAGCCCTCCTCGAGCAGGAATCGTCGATCGAAGACCGCGCGGCACGAGTCCGCGACGCACGGCGTCTGGATGCCGCCGACCGGCTGGCCGCCGCTGATGCCGTTGATGTTGAGCGTCGCATGCCGGGCGGCGTCGGGCACGACCGGCATCGCCGTCGCGCGCGAGGCGAGCCCGGGCAGCAGCTCCCGCCGCATCCGATCCAGCACCATCGCCATGTGGTCGATGGCGTTGACGCCGAGGAACGGCATGCTGCCGTGCCCGATCCGGCCGTGCGTGACGAGCTCGAACCAGTAGACGCCGCGATGCCCGATGCAGACGCGATCGACGTTGAGCGGCTCCGGAATGATCACGAAGTCCTGCCGCGACGGCGCTGAGGCGGCCTTGCCGCGCCAGCCACGCCATGCCGGCGAAGCCGCCGCTCTCCTCGTCGACGGTGGCGCTGATCTCGACCGATCCGGCCAGCTCCACGCCGGCCCGCCGCAGCGCCGCCACGGCGTAGATGGCGGCCGCGATTCCGGCCTTCATGTCGCACGCGCCGCGCCCGTAGATGCGTCCGTCGCGCACCAGCCCCGCGAACGGATCGACCGTCCAGCCCGACCCGGCGGGCACGACGTCGAGGTGGCCGTTGAGATGGACGAGGGGCCGCCGCGCCTGACCGCGCCGCGTGCCGATGACGTTGACGCGCGGATGCTCCGGCGTGTGCTCGGGCATGCCCTCCGGCCGCGAGGTATTCGACCTCCAGGCCGAGCCGCTGCATGTGTGCGCCGACGAGGTTGGCGCAGTCCTCGTAGTGCTCGCCCGGCGGGTTGACCGTTGGAATGCGGATGAGATCCGAGGTGAACGCGACCAGTTCGTCCGCGGCGTCGTCCACCGCGGAGACGACGCGATCGAGGTCGGCCGCGCGCAGGCGCATGGATGGACGTAACATTAGCACGCCGCCCCTGACGACCCGTGCGCGGGCGCCGCTCCCGGGCCGTTGCCGTGAACCTGCATTTAATCCTCCTCCTCGTCTACTCGATCGGCGTCGTCGCGCTGGGCCTCTGGACGGCCCGCCTGGTGCGCGGCAGCCAGGATTTCTTCGTCGGCGGGCGAACGTTCGGACCCGGGCTGCTGATGTCGACGATGCTGGCGGCCAACATCGGCGCCGCCTCGACCGTCGGCGTGGCGGGGAAGGCGTATCAGGAAGGGATCAGCGCGTGGTGGTGGGTGGGTTCGGCCGGCATCGGCTCGATGCTGTTCGCCTTCACCGTGGCGCCGGCATTGTGGCGGCTGGCGAAGGCGCACGACTTCTACACGACCGGCGACTACCTCGAGTTCCGCTACGGCGTGGGCGTTCGTACGGCGCTGTCGATCGTCATCTGCCTCGCGGCGCTGGTGCTGCTCGCCGGACAGCTGCTCGCCGGCGCGACGATCCTGAACGTCATCGTCGGCATCCCGCTCTGGGCTGGTGCGCTGGTCGGGGCGGCGATCATGACGGTGTACTTCGCCGCCGGCGGCCTGCTCGGGTCGGCGTGGGTGAACAGCCTGCAGCTCGTGGTGATGATGGCGGGATTCCTGCTCGCGCTCCCGGTCGTGCTCGAGAATGCGGGCGGCCTCGCGGGCGTGGCGCAGGCGCCGGGCGCACCGCCGTTCTTCGGCACCTTCGTGCATTCGTCGGGCCCCGGCTCCGGGTGGATGTTTCTCGTGCTGACCGCGCCGTCGTTCCTGATTTCCCCGGGCCTGATTCAGAAGGCCTACAGCGCGCGGTCGGAACCGGCGCTCAAGACCGGCATCGCGCTCAACGCGATCGTGCTGATGCTGTTCGCGTTCATTCCCGTCCTCTTCGGCATGGCCGCGCGCTCGGCGGTGCCGGGGATCGCGAGTCCGAACGACGTGCTGCCGACGTTCCTGATGACGGCGCTGCCGGTGTGGCTCGGCGCGCTGGCGCTCTCGGCCGTCTTCTCGACCGAGGTCGATACCTGCGACACCATCCTCTTCATGCTGTCGACGGCGATCTCGAATGACGTCTACAAGCGGCACCTCAACCCGGCGGCCACCGATGCCGAGCTGCTGCGGGTGGCGCGGATGACCGCGGCGGCCGGCGGCGCCGCGGGTGTGGCGCTGTCGCTGGTCGTCGGCACGGTGCTCGGAGCGGTGACGATCTTCTACCAGGTGATGGTGGTGACGTTCTTCGTGCCTATCGTCGGCGGGCTCTACGTGACGCGGATGACGACGGCGGCGGCAGTGGCGTCGATCGGCGCGGGGCTGGCCGGACTGCTGCTCGCGTATCAGGTCATCACGCCGGCATTCCGCTGGGCGGATCCGGTGTTGGTGGGGGTGTTCGCAGCGGTCGGTGCGGCCGCTGTGGTGACGTTCGCCGGGCGCGCCCAGCCTGCCCGGGTGGAGACGTGATGCCAGTGCGCAATATCTTCGACATCTCGGGAAAAGTGATCGCGGTGGTGGGCGGCGGATCGGGGATCGGCGAGGCGGTCACGCTCGGGGCCGCCGCGGCCGGCGCCACGGCGGCGTGCCTGGACGTCAACGGCGACGCGGCCGCGCGAGTGGCGCAGCGGGCGCGTGAACAGGGCTGGCCGTGCCATCACGGCGCGCTCGACATCCGCGACGCGGCGGCCGTCGACGAGGCGTTCGACAGCCTGCGTGACGCGCACGGCAGCCTCGACGCCGTCATCTGCACGCCGAGCATCAACGTGCGCAAGAAGATCCTCGACTACGCCAACGACGAGCTGGACCGGGTGCTCGATCTCAATCTGAAGGGGAACTTCAACGTGCTGCGCGCCGCCGGACGCATCATGTGCGCCGCCCGCAGCGGCAGCATCATCCTGTTCTCGTCGATTCGATCGCTGGTGGTCGAGCCGGGGCAGTCCGTGTATTCGGCGACCAAGGCCGGCATCGTCCAGATGGCGCGCGGCGCCGCCTGCGAGTTCGGGCCGTTCGGCGTCCGCGTCAACGCGATCGGTCCGGGCGTGATCGACACGCCGCTGACGTCGCCGATCAAGCGCAACCAGCCGTGGTTCGACGCCTATGCCGCCAAGAGCGTGTTCAACCGATGGGGACAGCCGGAGGAGATTGTCGGTCCGACGCTGTTCCTCGCGTCCGACGCCGCGAGCTTCGTGACCGGGACGATCCTGTATGCGGACGGTGGCTGGCTGGCGCAGGACGGTAGGTTTAATCCGCCGATGTAAAGTCAGAAGTCAGAAGGGAAAAGTCAGAAGAAAGTCAGAAGGTAAAAGGGAAAAGTTAAAACGTAAAAGAAAAAGGGCGGGGGAAGCCGTGAGCTTTCCCCCGCCCTCTTTTTGACTTCTAACTTTTGACTTCTGACTTCCGCTTCCGCAGCGTCAGAACGTGAAGCGGAAACCGAGCTGCGCGATGCGCTGTTCCGACGCACCGCTGTCGCCCGCGTAAGTGGTCGGCTTCATGAAGTTCGTGCTGGCGACCTGGTTGGCCGTCGTGGTGCCGGTATAGAGGCGGCCTGGCGCGACGACGCCGGCGCCGAATCCCGGGTTGATCGCGTTGAACATGTTGAAGATGTCTGCGAACGCCTCAATCCGCATGGTGCCGCGAAGCGCAAAGGTCTTCGCCACACGGAGATTGAACGTCGAGGATGGCGCACCGCGTCCGCAGTTGATCGTCTCGCACGGGCCGATCTCCTCGAACTCCGGAATGCCTGCGTCGTCCACGCTCTTGAACTTGTACGCCGTCGGGTAGATGTCATTGGTGACGCCGTCGCCGTTGAGATCGATGCCGTGCCAGATGTGAATCGGCAGCGCCGACCGGTAGACGAACACGGGAGCCACGCTGAACCCGCCCTTGATCTCGATCGAGGGTGCTGAGCGTCAGCTTGTGACGGGCATCGGTGCGCTGCGACGGTCCGTACTGGACATCCGCGAACACGTTGGTGGCGTCCTGCACCAGGTTCGTCGTCAGCTCGTCGACGCCGAAGCCGCCGAGGCCTTCGGCCTTCGACAGCGTATACCACGCGTTCCACGCCCAGCGGTTGGTCAACCGGCGGCGGATGCCGAAGTTGATGCCGTCATAGGTGCTTTCACCGATGCTCATGTTGAGCGTCGGGTTGTCCGGGCTCAGGCCGAGGTCGGCAAACCGGCGCGCGCCGAGGTTGACGCGCGTGTTCAGCGGCCACCGCACGCCGAGGTCCTTGCCCTTGATGTGGACGTAGTCGACGTCGAACGCGATCGAGGTGCCCAGCTGATGCGACCAGCCGGCTGAGGTCTGGGCTGGTGAACGGCTGGCGGATCTCCGGCGCCGAGACGTTCGTGCCGAAGAACGGCCCGTTCGGGTTGGTCACGCCGTTCTGCGACGCGATGTTCGAGATCGGCTGGCCGACCTGGAAGAACGACCCGTCGGGGTTGCGGATGCCGGCGCTGTTGTTGACGTCGAAGATGACGCCGGAGCCGCCCTGGGCGCTCAGACCGGGGAACAGGATGGTCGCGTTGGTGAAGCCGAAGTCGTAGTAGATGCCCCAGCCCGCGCGGATGACGTCGCGGCCGTCGCCGCGGAGGTCATACGCGGCGCCGATGCGCGGCTGCCAGTTGTTCTTGTCCTCGCTGCCTTCCTTGCCCCATTCATCCATTCGCGGGGATGCCGGCGAAGCGGCCCGCCGCGGCTGCCGTCGTCAGCTTGACGAAGTTCGGAACCCCGGACTGATCGATGTGGAAGCCGGTCACGAGGTCGTATCGCAGGCCGGCATTGACGGTCAGCCGATCGGTCGGCCGCCAATCGTCCTGGATGTAGAAGCCGTACTGATCCATCGGCAGGTTCGCGGACGCGCCATCCCTGTTCCGCGTCACGCGGCTGATTGGCCCGTTCTTGTCGTTGGTCGTGTGCGTGTAGGCGTAATCCGTGCTGCCCGAGTTGAACGTGAGGTACAGCCTCGGCTCGTGGATGTAATTGACGCCAGCCTTGAAGTCGTGGCCGAGGCCGCCCGCTCCGGTGACGTGCCACGAGAAGTCGTTGCGGAACTGGTATTTCTTCTGCTGCGTCGCCTGCGGCGTGTTCGTGTTGTAGCCGATGACGACGCCGTTCGGGAACGTCTCCTGCGGCGCTGGCGAACGAGCGATGATCGCATTGCCGAAGTCGGCGTACTGGAACACGAACTCGTTGAGCTTCGATCCGCCGAGCACCCAGTTGTGGTTCAGGTTGATCGAGTTGAACTTGTTCTCGCTGTCGCCCCAGTTCTCGGGCGGCAGACGCGTTCCTGCGCTGTAGATCTGTGAGTTGGTGTTCCGGCCATACCGCACCGAGACATACTGCGACGCCGTGAGGTTGCCCGATGCCTTGCCGGTGAACAGGTTTTCGCGGTTCGGCGTCGGGAAGGAGCCATCCTTTTCAGGGAACAGCCCGAGCGTGTTGACCGTCTGCGTGGGGTCCGCCTGCGTGCGCTCGTATGCCGCGAAGAAGTGCGCCTTGTCCTGCGCAATCGGGCCGCCGAACGATCCGCCGTACTGATAGCGCTGGTACTCCTGCTTCTCGGCGTTGGCGATCTTTTCGGACTTCGTCTTGGCGTTCATGGCGGTATCGCGCATGTTGGTGAACCAGCTGCCGCGCCACTGGTTCGTGCCGCTCTTGGTGACGATGTTCATCACGCCGCCGTTGCTGCGGCCGTACTCCGCCTTGTAGCGCTGGGTGACGAAGTTGAACTCCTGAATCGCCTCGAGCGGGAAGAGCTGCAGCAGCCCGCCGACCGTGTCGTCGTTGTTGTCGCCGCCGTCGATCTGGTAGTTGACGTTGCGGCCGTTGCCGCCGCCGATCTGCGGCGAATACTGCGTGCTCTTGGTCGGATCGGAGTGGAACCCGAGGCCAACGCCGGGGATGGCGACCGCCGCGTTCGCGAACTGGCGGCCGTTCAGCGGCATGCTCTCCAGCCGCTCGACATCGACGACGCCGCCGACGGAGGACTGGTTGTTGGCGATGAGCGGCGTGTCGCCGCGGACTTCGACCGCCTCCGTCAGGCCCGCCACCTTGAGGGTGACGTCGAGGTCGACGGTCTGGCCGACGTTGACGATGATCCCCTTCTTGTCGACGGTCGCGAAGCCCTGGAGCTCCACCGTAAGGTCATAGGTGCCGACCGGCAGGGCGGTGAGGCGGTAGATGCCTTCGCCGTCGGTGACGCCCGTACGAACGAACCCGGTCTCCGGGTTCTTGCCGGTCACCGTGACGCCGGGGATCGCAGCTCCCTGATCGTCGAGAACCCGGCCGGTGACGTTGCCCGTCGTCTGCTGCGCGACCGCGGGGGCCGCGAACGAGCAGAGGGCAAGCATCACGTAAATAAGTCTTCGCATTCCTGATGGCCTCCTGAAATACCAAGCGACAAATTGGACTTGGGACGGCTAGGACGGGTGCAAGCTACACACCACCTTGGGTGGGACGAAAAGCTCAAACAATAGGCTAGGAAGCCGGGCGCCTGGGGCCGTTGGCGGGACCAACGCGAGTGGTGTGACCAATTATCCGATTGGGATATCCGAGATCTTGGATCGTTAGGATTTTCCGCGTCCGGACGGTCAGCGAACGGTCTCCAGCAGCCGCTCGACTTCTGCCCGCTGCGGGGCGCCTGAGGGCAGACGTCCGAGCAGGTCAGCAGCCTCGCGCGCCGCCTCGGCGCGCCGGCCAAGCCGCGCGTAGGCGATGGCCAGGTTGAACCGCGCCTCGTGGAATTGCGGGTCGAGGGAGAGCGCGAGCTGGAGCGGAGCGATCCCGTCGGCGGGGCGGCCACCGTCGGAGAGGACGATCCCCAGGTTTGCGGCAACGACGGCGTTGCCGGGCTCGATGCGTTCGGCTTCGCGGAGCGTCGCCGCGGCGGCGTCGAAGCGGCGCGCCGCCACCTCGCAGCCGGCCTTGCCGAGGTGCGCGTCGACGCTGGGGATGCGGCCGGCGATCGCCGTCGCGAAGTAGCGCAGCGCCTCGGCGCAGCGGCCCGACCGCTGCAGCTCGTATCCCAGCCGCATCGCAATCTGCGGGTTGCCGGCGTCGGCGGCGAGGATCCGCCGGAGCGCGCGCTCGAGCTCGGCGCCGGTGAGCTCGCCGCCCATCACGCGGGCGATGTCGGCGGCCAGCTCGCGGCGATCTTTCGGATCCGGTCGCGACGCCACGTCCCGGGTGGCGCTGCCGACGTAGCCGAGCGACTGCAGCCGCGCGGCGGATTCGGCATCGGCGCGTGCCGCGTCGAGCGTGGGCGGGGAGTAGCGCTGCACGCGATCGCGGAGTCCGGCGAGACGCGTGCGTTCCGCCGCGGACAGGTCCTGCGCTTCGCCCGGATCGGCGGCGACGTGATACAGCTCCGGCCTGGGCGCGTCGATGATCTTCCAGCCTTCGTCGCGCAGCGATCGCAGCGGGCTCCAGCCGAAGTCGAGCAGCGGCGCGAACGACTCGGCGTAGAGGCTCCGCGACGGCAGCGCCTGGCCGGCGAATGCCGGCGCCAGGTCGGCGCCGTCAGCATCGAACGCCGCCGATGCCGGCGAGCCGCGCCAGGGTTGGCGCGAGATCGACGAGCGACACGGCCGTCGCCGCGACGTGACGCCCGACGCCCGGGCCGGCAACGATCAGCGGCACCTGCAGCGTCGTGTCGTAGACGAACACGCTGTGAGCGATCTCGCCGTGCTCGCCGAACGCCTCGCCATGATCCGCGGTCAGGACGACGGCGGTCGTCTCGAGCTCTCCCTTCAGTTCGTCCAGCAACCGCCCCACCTGCCGGTCGGTCTCCGCGATCTCGTCGTCGTAACGCGCCGGCACTGGGCGCGGGTCTCCGGGAGCGCCATACGGGGCGTGTGGCTCGAAGAGATGGACCCAGAGGAAGAACCGCCCGATCTGATTGCTGGCGTCGCGCTTTGCGCGGTGTGTGGCCATCCAGGCGATCGCGTCGCCGACCACGGCGCGCCCCGAACGTTCGTTGAGGATGTGGCCGGCCGCTCGCGGCATGGCGTCGCCGTAGGTCGCGAAGCCGCGCGCCAGGCCGAAGCGGCGGTCGAGCGGAAACGCGCCGACGAACGCCGCCGTTGCGAAGCCCGCCGCGGAGAAGCGCTCGGCGAGCAGCGGAGTATCCGCCTTGACCTGGAGGCCATTGTGCCGGGCGCCATGGCCCGGCGGGTAGCGTCCGCTCAGCATCGACGCGTGCGAGGTCAGCGTGATCGGCGCCGTCGCGTACGCGCGCTCGAAGCGCGTGCCTCGCGCCGCGAGCGCGTCGATCGCCGGGGTCCGTGCGGCCTGGTAGCCATACGCGCCGATGCGATCCGCGCGGAGCGTGTCGATGGTGATCAGCACCACGTTCCGCGCGACGGGGGCGGCCGGACGGTCAGCCTGACGCGCGCAGCCGGCTGCTGCTGCGATCGATCAGCAGCCCGATGGCGAAAACTCCCAACTCCCAACTCCCAACTCCCAATCGGCGCGAATTCATTTCGTTTTGGAAGTTGGGAGTTGGAGGTTGGGAGTTAGCGGAGCTACAGGCCACGCAGCACGATCATCGGATCGACGCGGGAGGCGCGCAGCGCCGGGATGTAACAGGCGATGACGATGACCAGGCCAAGCAGCAGCGGCACCGCCGTGAGCGTCAGCAGGTCCATCGGCGGCATGGCGATCACCAGGCGCGAGGTGAGGCGCAGCGCCGCATAGCTCAGCGCGAAGCCAAGGCCGATCCCGGTCGCGGCCACCTTCACTCCTTCGCGGACGATCATCCGGACGATGTCGCGGCGTTCGGCGCCAAGCGCCATGCGGACGCCGATCTCGCGGACGCGCTGCGCGACCGAATAGGAGATGACGCCGTACAGCCCCATGCTGGCGAGCAACAGTCCGATCGCGCCGGACAGTCCGAGGATCGCGGCGGCCACCCGCCGCGGATAGAGCATCTCGCCGATGCCGTCGCGCATCTGCCGCGCGTTCGACGTCAGGGCCTCGGGCTCGGCCAGGACGACCGCCTGCTTCAGCGATTCGAGCAGCTGCGCCGGCGTGCCGGTGCCGCGCGCGGCGATCGTGAAGGCAGGTTCGGTCGCGCCCTGTTCGAGCGGCTGGTACATCGCCGGGCTCCAGGTGCCGTCCGAGAGCGGCGCGTGCGTGTTGCGGACCACGCCGACCACCTCGCGCCATTCGGGCGGATACGTCGAGTCCGGCCAGTGCGACGCGATGTGCTGGCCGATCGGATCCTTGCCGGGCCAGACCAGCCGCGCCAGGTCTTCGCTGACGATGGCCACCTTCGGCGCCTGCGCGTGGTCGCGTGCATCGAAGGCGCGGCCGCGCAGGACCGCGATGTCGAGCGTCGTGAAGTAGTCGGTGGTGACCTCGAGCCGCGAGGTCCAGTAATGGCGTCCGTCAGGCTTGAATCCTTCGCGGTCGGCAACCCAGCCCTTCATCTGCGGCAGCGGAATCGTCAGCATGGGCGACGTCATGCTGACGGTGACGGCGCTGATGCCCGGCGCCGCGGCCGCCCGTTCGAGAATCCGCCGGGTCCGGCCGATCCGGTCGGCGCTCAGGTCGCTGGCTGAACTCGCGGGTCCACTGCGCGGGGTGCGGCTGTTCGGGGATCTCGTAGTCGAGCAGCACCACCGGATCCGGGTCGTAGCCCGGATGCATCAGCTCGCTGCGGATCATCGTGCGCACCAGCACGCCGGCGGTCAGCAGCAGCACCAGCGACAGGCAGATCTGCGGCACCACGATCAGGTGACGCAACGGTCCGCGGACGTTGCCGGTCGTCCGAGGCCTGCCCGGCGAGGCCCGACAGCAAGTCGGTCTTCAGCGCGTGCCGTGCCGAGCGCCAGCCCGACGACGAGGCCGGTGACCAGGCAGCTGGCCGCGGTGACGAGCAGCACGCGCCAGTCGATGGGGACGTCCAGCGACACCGCCGAGATCTGCCAGCGGACGAAGCGCGACGGCGTGCCGGCGATGAAGAGATCGACCAGCCATCGGGCCAAGACGAGCCCGAGCGCACCGCCGCCGATCGACGAGCATCAGGCTTTCCGCGAGCAGCTGCCGCGTGATGCGCCAGCGGCCGGCGCCGAGCGTCAGCCGCAACGCCAGTTCACTTCGTCGCGCCACACCTCTCGCCAGCAGCATACCCGCGAGATTGGCGGCGGCAATCAGCAACAGTACGCCAGACACCGACATCAAGGCGGCGGCCAGCCGTCCCGGCACGATCTCGCCGCGCTGCGGCGGGCGACGCCGCGGGCCAGCAGCATCCCCGCGAGGTTCGCCGCCGCGATCAGCAGCAGCACGCCCGACACGGCCATCAGCGCCGTGGCCAGCCGGCCGGGGACGATTTCACCCCGCGGATCGAACGGCAGGCGCACGTGGCGCGACTCGGTCAGGGTCAGCTCGTACTTCGACGCGGGATGCCGCTCGGCGATCTCGCGCCGCTCTGCTCGCCAAATGCAGCCACCACCGCGCGCGGCCTGCTCCGTCGTGACGCCGGCAGCCAGCCGCGCGATCGGCAGTCCCGGCCGCATCCGCGGGTCCATGATCGGACGGGATGAACGCCCGTCCCGCCGCGCGTTGACGCTCGTCGTCCGTCAGGTCCGCCGCGCGCCGCAGAAAGGGCACCCGGTACCTGCGTCGCGTCCCAGCGGTTCGCGACGCCCTTGAAGCCGGGCGGCATCACGCCGACGATCGTGTAGGTCCGCCACGGCATGTACGCGCCGCTGCCGCGCGACGTGGACAACTCCAGCGTCTTGCCGAGCACGCCGGGGTCGCCGAGAAAGCGGGTCTGCCACAGGTCGTAGCTGATGATCGCGACCGGAGCCGCGTTGACGGCCTCGTCCTCGTCCCAGCTGAAAGAGCGGCCGAGCAGCCGGCCTCACGCCGAGGACGTCGAAGTAATTGCTCGCGAACCATCTCGCCGGTTAGGCGGTCCGCGTCGTCCCGAAGCGGACCTTGTTGAGGAGGCGCTGACGAGCGTCATGTCGGAGAAGATGTCGCGCCGCTCGCGCAGTTCGAGGAAGTAGCGCGTACTCGAACCCCGTCACGATGTACGGGCTGCGCTGGGCGATCCCATAGATGTAGCGCAGCTCGTCGGGCTTGTGGACGGGCAGCGGGCGAAACAGGATGGCGTTGATGACGCTGAAGATTGCGCTGTTGACGCCGATGCCGAGCGCCAGGACGATCACCCCGGCGGCAAGGAAGCCGGGATGTCTGGTCAGCGAACGCAGGCTGTAGCGCAGGTCTTGCCACATATCGTTACTCACTGTTCGCTTCTGTTAACCTGCACAATGCTATGACTTTGATCCGTTCGCGTCGACTCGGGCCGCTTTCGCGCCGCACCGTCCTCCAGACCGCGCTGGCCGCGCCATTCGGCGCGCTGCTGGGCCAGGCGCCCGCGGTCCGCAAACCCAGGCCGACCGACATCCGCATCGTCGAGGTCACGCACGCGTTCGAGGACTTCAAGTACCGCGCGCCGTATCAGTTCGGCGGCCGGACCGTGGACGACGTCTCGCTGTTGAACGTGCAACTGCCGCGTGCGCACGGGCAGCGGACGCGAGGCGTGGGGTTTCGGGTCGATGCCGCTCGGCAACGCGTGGGCGTTTCCGGCGGCCCCTTACGAGATCGGCCTTGGCGCGATGCTGGCGCTGGCCGGCGAGGCCCGCAGGCTGACCGCCGACTGCGACGAGGAGGGGCATCCGGTCGACCTGGCACGCGTGCTCGATCCTCAGTATGCGAAGGCCGCCAGCGCGCTGGGGCAGTCGAAGTCGCTGCCTTACCCGATACCGCCGCTCGCGGTGCTGGTCGTCTCGAGCGCGTTCGACGCGGCGCTCCACGACGCGTACGGCAAGGCGTTCGGCGTCAGCTCGTACGCGACCTACGGGTCGAAATACATGAGCCGCGATCTGTCACACGATCTGGGCAAGGAGTTCAAGGGCGAGTATCTCGATCGCTACGTGCCGGTGCGTCCGCAGCCGACGATGCCGGTGTTTCATTCCGTCGGCGCGAGCGACCCGCTGGAACCGGCCGACGTGAAGACGAAGCTGGACGACGGGCTGCCCAATACGCTCGAGGAGTGGATCCATCGCGACGGGCTTGATCCGCTTCAAGATCAAGCTCAATGGCGGGAACATGGCCGCCGATCTCGATCGCGTCATCCGCACCGACCGCATCGTCTCGCGCGTGCTGCCGGGCCGCGGCGTGAAGGATTGGAAGTACCTGCTCGACTTCAACGAGGGCTGCCCGAACGTCGCCTACCTGCTCGAGTTCCTGCGCAAGGTGCGCGAGGCGACGGCGTCCGGGTTCGAGCGCATCCTCTACATCGAGCAGCCGACGGCGCGGGATCTCAAGAAGGATCGCGACAACGTGATGCACGAGGCGTCGAAGCTGCGCCCGATCGTCGCGGATGAGTCGCTGACCGACCTGCCGTCGCTGCTCCTGGCGCGCGAGATGGGCTACACCGGCGTGGCGCTGAAGGCCTGCAAGGGGCAGACGCACGCCATGCTGCTCGCCGCCGCCGCGCAGAAGTTCGGGATGTTCCTGTGCGTCCAGGATCTGACGTGCCCGGGCGCGTCGCTGATTCATTCCGCCGGCATCGCCGCCCGCGTGCCCGGCAATGCCGGCATCGAGGCCAACGGGCGGCAGTTCGTGCCGGCCGCCAATGCCGCGTGGGAGGCGAAGTTCCCGGGCCTGTTCACGATCAAGAATGGGCTGATGCAGACCGGCCAGCTCACCGGCCCTGGCCTCGGCGCCGTGCCGCCGCGTCCGGTGGCGTAGTGGAGACCCTGACCCTTCGCGCTCCCGCGAAACGGAGCGCGCGCCCCGTATTCACGCCCAAGACGTTCAGCTTTCTTCGGTCCCTGAAGCGCAACAACGACCGCGAGTGGTTCCGCCAGCGCCGCGAGGCTTACGAGCGCCACGTGCGTGAACCGATGATCGCGGTGATCGAACAGCTCGGCCATGACTTCCGCACCATCGCCCCCGAGCTGGAGACGTCGCCGAAGAAGTGCATCTATCGCATCTATCGCGACACCCGGTTCAGCGGCGACAAGACGCCCCTGAAAACGCAGATCGCCGCGTCGTTCCGGTGGAAGGGTCAGCCGCGCGGTGAAGGGCCCGGCCTCTACTTCGAGGTCGCGCCGGGATGGGTCTGGATCGGCGGCGGCTTCTACGCGCCCGAATCGACGCACCTGGTGCGGATTCGCGAGCACATCTCGCGCACGCATCCCGCTTTGCACCGCGTCGTGCGTGCGCCGGCGTTCCGCTCCGCAGTCGGCGCGCTCGACGGCGAGCTGCTGACGCGCGTGCCGCGCGGATTCCAGAAGGACGATCCCGCCGCCGACTACCTGAAGTACCGCAACTTTCTCGCGGGCCGCGAATTTCCACCGGCGTTCGCGCTGACCCCGTCGTTCTATCCGACGCTGCTCAGGACGTTCCGGGCGATCCTGCCGATGATCCGGTTCCTCAACGAGGGGCTGCAGCCAGTTGACGACGAGAGCGCCGCGCCGATCCTGCCGCTCGCGCACATCGTACGAACCACGTCTCGCGTGCGCGGCTGAATCAACTCCCGAACGTATTCTGATGTCTCAACGTCGCCGAAGCTGTCGACCGGCGACGCCGAACCAGATCGCCGGGTCGCTATGCCGTCGGAGCCACATCGCCCCGCCGCGCCTCGGCCGACGCGCGGAAAAATGCCTCTCCGGCGCGTGTGCTGACGGTGCCCGCTGCGGCTGGGGGTATCCGCACGCCGGCGCACAATCATTTCGGCAACCAGTTGGTCCGAGCGTCAGTGCCGAAACGGCGCCTTCGCGGCAGGGGACGCCTGCAAGGCATTTTTCGCACTGACGCTGCGCGCTGGCCGCATCGCGCTGCGGCGCGATATGGCTCCGCCGCGCTGACCCGCGCGTGCTGTGTCGTGCTCGGCATGCGGCGCGACGTGCTCGTGCTATGCGCGTGCTGAACGGCCAATCGAGTCGGCGGCGAGTCGCAGGCGCCGAGAATCGCGCAAGGTCGCGGGTGGCCGCGGACGGGGCCGCCCCGCCCGCGCGAGGCCCTCTCGTGACAGTGCTTGGGGCCGAGGACGGGTGGGGCTGTCCGCGGACGTTGCCGCGGCGACGCGGGCGTCGGTCACGTGCCGCCCTCGATCGGACAGGCATCCGGCACGGCGACCGGCGCGCAGTCGAGCCGCAGCGGAGCCTCAGAACCAGCGGTGCGCCCAGACCACCGAGGCGACCGCGGCGTGATCCCACTCGGCGCTGCGGAATCGCCGCTCGCCTTCGTATCCCACCTTCAGCGTCAGGTCCGGCCTGAGCCGATACCCGCCGGTGACTTCGGCGACGCTTCGCGTCGCTCGGCCCTCGCCTTCCAGCGCATCCGTCGGCAGCAGGGGCGTTGACGCCCACGTGTAGCGGGCCGCGGCGAACGTTCGCGGCGTCAGCGTCTGAACCCCCTGGACGTAGAACGCCCGGGCAACCGCCGCCTCGCCGGTCCGATCGAATTGATCGCGCACCCACTCCCCCGAGATCTTGGTGTAGCGGTACGCCCACTCGGCCTCGACGTTCATCACCAGCGCGCTCGCATCGGTGAGCGAATAGCCGGTCACGCCGTAGTAGTCCGCGTCCGAGGAGCTTCGATACTTGCCCTTCGCGATGGCGCCGCCGACGCGGAAGCCGATCCACGGCGTAACGCCGCCGCCGGCCATCACCTGTGCCATCGCATTGGGTCCGTCCCCGAAGATGTTGCGGTAGCGGGCCGGTGTGCTGTCGGTGACCCCGGTGCGAAAGTCCCAGCGCGTGCCCGACAGGCTGAGCACGGCGCCGAGCGGATAGCCGCCCGAGAGGATCTGCAGCTGGTTCGAGTACCTCGTCGAACACTGGAAGGCGCGCGAAATAATAGAAGGGATAGCCGACGAGAGGGTTGAGGTCCGGCCGCAGCTGGAGGGTTCCGAGGCCCATCGGCGAGGTGATGATGCCCGCGTCGATCCGGACGCCGTTGGCCGGCTGATAACGGACTTGCGCCTGGTAGAGCAGCGCGTCCCAGTCGCCGCCGGGCAGCCGCCGCGCGTAGGGCCGCACGATCACGTCGAGGCCGTCGGTCACGCGCACCGTGGTGACGAGGTCGAGGACGACGAAGGGATCGTCGACCGCTTCGGATGACGTCGCCACCTGCGCGACCGCTTCGATCGCCGCGCGGCCGAGGGCATGGGGCTGCGCCGCCGCCTGACCGCTGGCCGCAACCATCAATCCCGCGACCAGCACGCCGAGCCTCGCCGTCGAGGTGATGTTCACCTTCAGCCTCCGACGACCTTCAGGTGACGAACCGCGCCGGCCGCGGCGCTCTCCACGGCGGGTTCGGCGGAACCGGACGAGCCGATGGCAGGCAGCGCGTGCACGAGGGCCTGGACGACTTCGGCGTCGAACTGGGTGCCGGCGCAGCGCCACAGCTCGTGCACCGCTTCGCTCGACGCGCGCGCGGGACGGTAGGCGCGGGCGCTGGTCATCGCGTCGAAGGCGTCGGCCACGTGCACGATCCGGGCGAGCAGCGGGGTCTGCTCCGAGGTCAAGCCATAAGGATAGCCCCGACCGTCGGGGCGCTCGTGGTGCAGCTCGACGATGGCGAGGTGCGGCGCCAGGAACGGCACGCTGCGCAGGATGCGGGCGCCGAGTCCGGGATGCTCCTTGATCAGGTCGAACTCCGCGGGCGTCAGGCCATCGGGCTTGCGCAGCACCGCGTCGCTGATCCCGATCTTGCCGATGTCGTGCAGGAGCGCGCCAAGCCGCAGCACGTCCAGCTCATCGTCCGGCAGCTTCATCTGGCGGCCGACGGCGACCGAGATCGCGCTGACGCGCTCGGAATGACCGGCGGTATACGTGTCCCGGGCATCGAGGGCGAGCGCGAGCGCGCGAATCGCGCCGACGTAGGCGCTCCGCGTGTCGGCCTGCGCCGCCGCGATGCTCTGCATCATCGTGTTGAACGTCCGCGTGAGCGCGTCCACCTCGAGGCTCGAGCCGGTGACCTCGAGATCGCGGTCGAACGTGCGCGACGCGGTCATGGCGTCGAGCGAGCGCGACAGGGTGTCGATTGGACGCGACAACCCGCGCGCCGTCCACAGGCTGGCGAGGCCGGCGATGGCGAACGCGGCCAGGGCGATCAGCACGATGGCGCGAACCGCGTCCTTCATCACGGGTGCGACGGACGCGTCGATCGAGTCGAGCGCGTAGACGAACCCGGCCCCGGGCTGGAACAGCAGCTGGATCGCGAACTCGTTGTCGCCGAGCCTGACCGTCTGCGACCCGTTCAAGGCCGCGAGGACCTGCGGTGTCAGGCCCGACGCGGCTTCCGCCGGCAGCGTCGTCGCAATCACGCGGCCCTCGGCCACGATCAGCGTGTTGGCGCCGGACAGCACCGAGAGTTTCTTCGCGTATTCGTGGTCGAGCGCGGTCGCCAGCTCGAGGACGCCGAGCTCGGCGTCCTGAATCGTGATCGGCGCGATGATGCGCCGGAACACGCCGGACGGCAGGACGATGAATCGCTCGCGCGCCTGCGACCCGACCGACGGCAGCGATGCCGGCCAGTCGTCGCGGCGGCGGCCTGCGGCCGCGAGCACCGTACCGCTCGTGTCGGACACCGCAAGGACGTCGGGCTGGAGCCGACCGGCGAGCTTCGCCAGCTCGCGCTGGATGGTGGCGACCAACTCTGCCCGCACGCCGCTGTTCGACGTCAGCTCCGATCGATAGGTATCGATCGCGGCCTTGAGGGTCGGGTTCTCGGCGAGCATCGCCACCTGCGCCTGCATCTCGCGCGACTGGCGCTGCTCGAGCGCCGACAGCATCCGCTGTCCGGCCGAGAGCTTGTCCGACACCGTCGACCGCACGTAGCCGGTGCCCTCGATCGCGATCAGCGCCAGCACGGCCGACAGCACGAAGGCCACGACCGCGAACGTCGCGAACGTGGTGCGGTCGACGAGGCGGGGCGGAGTCCTGCGAGTCACTACTGGTCCATCGGCAGGGCGAACTCGACCTTCGTGGTCCGGCCCGCATCCACACGGATCGACGATTCGCTCTCGCCGATACGCTCGTGCCACGCGATGATCTTGTGCGCTCCCGCCGGCACGTCGTCGATGACGAAGGTGCCGTCCGCGCCGGGCATGCGGAAGTAGGGGTGGTCGAAGATCATGATGCTCGCCGTCATGTGCGAGTGGATGTGGCAGTAGACCTTGACCAGGCCCGCCGACGTGAAGCGGCGGTTTTTCGTGACGCCCTTCCGATACTGGCCGAGATCGAAGACCGCGCCGCGCGACAGCGAGAAGACGTTGTGGAAGAAGGGATCGGCGTTCGGAAAGTCGACCGTGGATCCGCGCGTGATCGCGACGACACGCGGCACGAATGCTTCGTCCTTCTGCGTGATCGTGGCCGTCGTGATGGTCAGGTCGTCGACGCGGGCGACGTCCTTCAGGAACACGACCACGTTCGCGATCTCAGACGCCTTCGGCGCCGGCCGGTTGACGCGGCGCGACGGATAGACGCCCGAGGGCACCGCGTTGGCGGGCGGCAGGAGGAGGCGGACTTGTCCTTCGATCCGCCCGGTGGACGCCTGCGTCGACACCGGCGTCAACTCGCCGAGCGTCAGCGCCACGAGCGACAGCACGGCGGCGCTGCCTGCGAACCGGATCAGAACACGATCGAACAAACCTGTAATCATCGAAGCGGTGTTCTACCCTCGAATCCGTGGCGCTGGCAACCCGGATCTTACTGAATCTACGTCTATTAGCCGAGCTCGTTTACGAATCGCGGCTTTCGGAGGGTGTCCCGCGACGGGGCACCGACTGTGCCATTCGGGCCGGATCCGACAGGTGCGGCGTCACCCTCGTCTCCAGCAGCTGGACCAGCTCGGGCTGCAGGAAGCCGAACTCGTCCGGGATGTCGAGGCAGATCAGGTGTTCGAGCGCAGGGTGCCCGGCGAAGAGGCGATCCAGGGCGTCGCGCTGCTGATCGTCCATGATGAAGATGAGGTCCGCCCACTCCAGCATCTGCGCGTTGACGCGCGTGAGCGCGTCCTCGTTCGTGCCGGCGGAGCGGACGTCGAGGTCGGGGCGCTTCGAGAAGATGCGTTCAGCGGTGGCGCTGCGCATGCGATTGAGCCGGCACAGGAAGAGGACCCGGCGCGCGGGGGCGTCCGTCATGAATCGGCTAATCTTAACGGATGCGACAGTTGATCAATGTCGTCGTGACGACGGCATCCGTGTGTGTATTGTTCTCGTTGAGCTCGCTCATCGCGGGCCAGGCGCCGGCTCCTGCTCCCGCTCCCGCCTCAGGTTCTACTGAGCGGCATCTCCGCGCCGTCACCAAGCTGACCAGCGGCGGCGAAAACGCCGAAGCCTATTTCTCGACGGATGGATCGCGCCTGATCTTCCAGGCGACGCGTGCCGGATATCCGTGCGATCAGATCTACACGATGCGGCTCGACGGCTCGGACCAGCGCCGCGTCAGCACCGGCACCGGCCGGACCACCTGCGGATATTTCTATCCGGCCGGCGATCAGATTCTCTTCGCGTCCACGCACGAGGGTGGCGCGACGTGTCCGCCGCGGCCGAGCTTCGAGCGCGGCTACGTCTGGCCGATCTATCCGAGCTACGACATCTATCGCGCCAAGCCGGACGGCAGCGGCCTGACGCCGCTGACGCGCACGACCGGCTACGACGCCGAGGCGACGATCGCGCCTGACGGCTTGATCACCTTCACCAGCACGCGCGACGGCGACATGGAGATCTACACGATGAAGGCGGACGGCTCCGACGTGCGCCGCCTGACCAATCGCGTCGGACCGGACGGCGGGCCGTTCTTCTCGCAGGACGGCAAGCGGATCGTGTTCCGCGGCCGGCCGCTCGAGGCGGGGAAGGAACTGGACGACTACCGCGCGCTGCTCAAGGAAGGGCTGTGGCGTCCGACGTCGCTGGAGCTGTTCGTGATGGATCGCGACGGCGGCAACCTGCGCCAGGTCACGAAGCTCGGCGGCGCCAACTTCGCGCCGTCATGGCACCCCGACGGCAAGCGCCTGATCTTCTCGTCGAACATCCACGACCCGAAGGGACGCAACTTCGATCTCTATCTCGTTAACGTGGACGGCACCGGCCTCGAGCGCGTCACGTTCAACGAGACGTTCGACGGGTTCCCGATGTTCTCGCCGGACGGCAAGCGGATCGTGTTCGCGTCGAACCGCCAGTCGCCCGAGGGGGAGACGAACGTGTTCATTGCGGAGTGGATCGACTGAGTCGCTGCATCGAGCGCTGAATCACCGACTTCGCGCGAATCGCTTCTGCGGCAACGGGTCCTGGCCGCGGACAGCCCCACCCGTCCTCGGCACCAAAAGCACTTGTCACGGGAGTGGTGCCTCGCGACGGGCGGGGCGCCCCGTCCGCGGCCACCCGCTGACTGGTGCGCGATTCTCGGAGCCTGCAGTCAGACGGCTCGGCACCTGCGTGACGTCAGCACGTGAGGCAACCGCGGATCCGGCGCTTGGGGACGACTAAGTCGCTGAAACGTGGCAACCGGCCGGAGGCCGGTCCGCGCGTGGGGGTGCCCGCCTCCGCTGGTCGCTGAACTAAGGCGACCAGCTCCGGCGAGGTCTCGCCGTAGCGCACCGAGATCGGCGTGCGCGAAGGCGGAGGGCCCCACGCGCAACTAAGTAATGCAGACAGCTGCTCGGATAACCCGTTCAATCCGCCCGCAGCGCGGTCAGCGGGTCGACGTTCGTCGCCGTCCGCGCCGGCACCCACGCCGCGAGCAGCGCGACCAGCACGAGCAGCCCCGCCGACGCGGCGATCGTGATCGGGTCGACCGGCTCCACCCCGAACAGCAGGCCGCTGAGCATCCGCGACATCGGGATCGCGGCGAGGCCGCCGACCACCAGGCCGATCAGCGCCATCACCGCTCCTTCGCCGAGGATCATGCGCAGGATGGTGCGCGGCTCGGCGCCGAGGGCGAGCCGGATGCCGAGCTCGTTCGTGCGCTGGCTGACCGAGAACGCCAGGACGCCCGCCACGCCCACCGTCGCAATCGCCAGCGCGAGCAGAGCAAAGAGACCGATCAGTGTGGCGTTGAGGCGCTGCGGCGCGATCGTTTCGTCGCGGATCTCTTCGAGCGTCTGGATGTGATCGATCGGGCGGTTCTGATCGAGGTTGCGGATCGTCTCGACGACGTGCGGCGTGATGCGGTCCATGGAGGCGGCCGTTCTCACCAGCAGCGTGGACTGCGCGGCCGTTTGCGCGTCCGCCTGATACATCGTGTGGAGCGGCGTCTGTTCGATGCCGTCGGCCCGCGTGTCGGCGGCGATCCCGACGATCTCCGCCTTCGGCGACCAGTTGCCGTTGAACAGCTTCCAGCTGATGCGGCGGCCGATCGGGCTCTGATCCTTGAAGTAGTAGCGCGCCATCGACTCGCTGACCACCACGACCGGCGGCGCGGTGGCGATGTCGGTCGGCTGGAACTCGCGTCCCGCCTTCACCTGCGTGCCCACCGTTCGGAAGTAACCAGCCGACACGAACCGGAAGACGGTCTTTGGCGCCGACGCGACCGCCTGCAGATCCGCGCCTTCGATCTGGAATTCCTGCTGCTGCGGAAACGAGCCCGCGAGCGGGGCGGCGGAGGTCATCGCGGCGGACTGCACGCTTGTATCCGCGCGCACGCGCTCGAGCACGTCGCGCGAGAACTGCAGCCGGCGTTCGCGGTTGGGCGGTGTGAAGTCGGGCGCCTGCAGGCTGAGGACGTTGGACAGGTCGAAGCCCGGATCGACGGCGTAGAGCTGCATCAGGCTGCGGGTCAGGAGTCCGGCGCCGATCAGCAGCGTGAACGACGCCGCCAGCTGGCTCACGACGAGCGCACGCTGCGCGCGCTTGCGTCCCGGGCTGCCGGTGGCGCGGCCGCCGCCGCTGGCCATCGCGCCGACCGGGTGTTTCAGGAACCCGAGGCGCGGCGCCCACGCGAAGAGCAGCGCCAGCGCGATCGAGACGATCAGCGTGAAGGTCAGCACCCAGCCGTCGAGCGCGATCTCGCCGGTGCGGGTCGTGAAGCGGCTCGCGTACCTGGTCAGCAGATCGAGGCCGGCCACCGCGATCCCGAGGCCGAGCACGCCGCCGACGACCGACAGCACCAGGTTCTCCGCCAGCAGCTGTCGCCGGAGCAGCCACCCGCGCGCGCCCAGGGCGGCGCGGATCGCCATCTCGCGTTCGCGCTGCACCAGCCTGGTCAACGTCAGGTTGGCCACGTTCGCGCACGCAATCACCAGCACGAACACCGTCGTCACCAGCAGGATCATCAGGGTCGGCCGGGCGCGCGTCGTCAGCTCGTCCTTCCAGGGCGTGACGACCGTGTCGAAGCCCGCCGTTTTCGCGTAGGCCTCCGGAAACTGCTCGTGCAGGCGCGACGCGATCTGCCGCAGCTCCGCCTGCGCCGCGCCCGGTGTCGCCCCCGGCGCCAGCCGCGCGTAGACGTCGGTCATGCGGTGGCGGCGTTCGTCCTGCATCGACGCGCCGACGTAGTGGTCGTTGGCCGCGTAGTTCACATAGAAATCCTGCTTCCTCGTCGTCGCATAGTGCGACCCCGGCGCGAGGATGCCGACGATGAGGGCTTTCTTGACCGTGAGATCGAGGATCTGGCCGACCACCGACGGGTCCGAGCCGAAGACGCGCTGCCAGTAGGCGTGGGTGAGCACCGCGACCGGCTGCGCCGTCCGGCCTTCGTCCGACGGCTGCAGCATGCGTCCGAGCTGCGGCCGCGCGCCCAGGAGCTGGAAGAAGTTCGGCGTGACCAGGCCGCCCACCGCGCGATGCGGCTCGCCGCGGCCGAGGACGTTGAACGTCCAGTCGCCGAACTCGATGAACTGGTCGATGGTCTTCGCCTGGTTGCGGTAATCCGCGACCTCGGCGAACGAGAAGTTGGTGTTCTCGACGCCGGCCGTCACCTGCGGCTGCCGCAGGTGCATGATGCGGTCGGCCTCCGGGTAGGGCAGCGGCCGCAGCAGCACGCCGTTGATGACGCTGAAGATGGCGGTATTGGCGCCGATGCCGAGGCCGAGCGTCAGGATGAAGGCGAGCGAGAACCCCGGCATGCGGGGCAGCGTGCGCAGCGCAAGGCGGATGTCAGTGATCACGGCGGCGGCTCCTCGTGGTGTCGAATGTCGTCAGCTGTAGGACGTCGACACCACGGAAGTGTATACGAGACCGCGGCCGGCTGGACGAGGCGCCGTGTTTTTCTTGGTGATCAACGGCGGGACCGGACGCCACCGACTCCGCGCGAATCGCTTCTGCGGCAACGGGTCCTGGCCGCGGACAGCCCCACCCGTCCTCGGCCCCAAGAGCACTTGTCACGTGAGAGGGGCCTGCGCGGCGGGCGGGGCGGCCCCGTCCGCGGCCACCCGCTGACTGGTGCGCGATTCTCGGAGCTGGCAGTCACCGGCTCCGCACGTCGCACGTGGCAACCGGCCGGAGGCCGGTCCGGCGCGTGGGGGTTGGCGACTCAGTCGGTGAAACGTGGCAACCGGCCGGAGGCCGGTCCGGCGCGTGGGGGTGGGGCCCCACGCGCAACTAAGTAATGACCACCGACCGCGCGTTTTACTCTGTCCCCCAATCGCGATAGCCTTCAGCTCGCCGGCGGCGTGAATCGCCCGCCGGCCAGCGTTATCAAGAGGATGCATCCATGATCGTTCACCGTTCCGCGCGCGCCGCGCGGGCCCTGATTGTTCTGGCCGTGATCAGCCTGGGGAGCGGGCTCGGGACCCGGGCGCAGCAGCCCGCCCCGAAGGCCGCGGACCTGCCGTCGCCGGAGCAGTTCTTCGGCTACAAGATGGGCGCCGACCGCAAGCTGGCGAACTGGGACAAGCTGCTGTCGTACTACCAGGCGCTGGCCAAGGCCTCCCCGCGCATGCGGCTCGTCGATCTCGGGAAGAGCAGCGACAACCGTCCGTATGTGGCGATCTTCATCTCGTCGCCGGCCAACCTCGCCAGGCTCGATCGGCTGCGCCAGCTGAACGCGCGGCTCGCCGATCCGCGCGGCCTGTCGGAGGCCGAGGCGCAGAAGGTCGTCGCCGAGGCGCGCGCCGTGGTGATCCAGAGCTTCGCGCTGCACTCGAGCGAGGTCGCGGCGTCGCAGACCGCCGCCGAGTTCGTCCACGACAGCGTCACCCGGACGGACGAGGAGACCCAGCGCGCGCTCGACAACGTGATCAGCATCGTCGTGCCGTCGATCAACCCGGACGGGACGCAGATGATCGCCGACTGGTACATGGAGCACGTCGGGACGCCGTATGAAGCGGCCGGCCTGCCGTGGCTGTACCAGAAGTATTCCGGCCACGACAACAACCGCGACGGCTTCGCGCTCAACCTGCCCGAGTCGCAGCACCTCGGCAAGCTGATGTACCGCGACTGGATGCCGCAGGCCTACGTCGATCATCACCAGATGGGCAGCGGCAACGCGCGCCTCTACATCCCGCCGTATGCCGAGCCGATCCGTCCCGACGGCGATCCGCTGGTGTGGCGCGAGATCGCGTGGTGGGGCGCGCACATGGGCAACCGGCTCGAGGCCGCCGGCAAGGTCGGCGTGATCGGCAACGCGATCTATTCCGGCTGGGGGCACATGGGCTTCCACTGGATCACGCCGTTCCACAACATCGCCGGCATGCTGACCGAGTCGGCGAGCGCGCGGCTGGCGACGCCGATGTACATCCATCCCGATCAGCTGCGCGGCGGGCCGCGCAATCTTCCCGAGTACGAGCCGCAGACCAACATGCCGAGCCTCTGGCCCGGCGGCTGGTGGCGCGTCCGCGACATCGTCGAGCAGCAGAAGATCGCGGCGTGGGCGACCGTCGATCTCGCGGCGCGCAACCGCGAGATCGTGCTGTGGAACATGTACCTGAAGGGGATCCGCCAGACCGAGCGCGGCGCGAAGGGGGAGGTCAAGGCCTACGCGATCCCGATGCCGCAGCACGATCCGCTGACCGCGCGGAAGCTCGCGAACATGCTGCTGAACTCCGGCGTCGAGGTGCAGCAGACGACCGCGTCGATGACCATCGACGGCCGCGTCTACGGGCCCGGGTCGTTCGTGGTGTCGATGGCGCAGCCGAAGATGGGGCTGATCCGCTGGATGCTGGGCCGGACTTTCTATCCTGACAACACCTACACCCGCGATCGCGAGGGCAACCCGATCCGGCCCTACGACATGGCGACCGACACGTTCGCCGAGTTCATGGGCGTGCGCTGCGATCCGCTGGCGGAGGCCGTGACGCAGGGCCTCACCAAAATGAGCGGGCCGTCCTGGCCGGCCGGCACCGTCGCCGCCAACGCGCCCAACGGCTACGTCCTCAGCACGAAGTTGAACGATGCGTTCCGCGCCGTGAGCCTGCTGCTCGACAAGGGCGCGACCGTCCGGCGCGTGCCGTCGGGCGACGGCTTCACGCCCGGCGACTTCATCGTCTCCGGCGCGGCGGCGGTCATCGGCGAGGTGGCGAAGCAGACCGGCGTCGACTTCGCCGCGGTCCCGTCAGCGGTGCCCGCGAGCGCCTACCCGCTGCGCAAGCCGCGCATCGCCATGTATCAGCGCTACGGCGGCGGCAACATGGACGAGGGCTGGTCGCGGCTGATGTTCGAGCAGTTCAACATCCCGGTGAAGCCGCTGATGGATGCGGAGATCCGGAAGGGCGATCTCAACGCCAGCTACGACGCGATCATTCTTCCGTCCGACTCGGTGACCGCGATGACCGGCGAGCCCGATCCCGGCGCCGGCGGCGGTCGTGGTGGCGGGGGCGGCGGACGCGGCGGCGGTGGCGGGGGAGGCGACGCGGGTGCCGGCCGCGGCGGCGGCACGCCTCCGGCCTACCGCAGCGGCTTCGGCGCCGACGGCGTCAAGATGCTGCAGGCCTTCGTCCAGAAGGGGGGCACGCTCGTGACCTTCGGCCAGGCCGCGGACCTGCCGATCCAGCGCTTCGGCCTGCCGGTGCGCAACGTGGTCGCCGGGCTGCCGTCGAAGGAGTTCTGGTCGCCCGGCTCGACGCTGCGGGTCCGCTTCGACCCGCGGCATCCGATCGCCTTCGGCATGCCGCGCGAGGGCTACGCGCTGTTCCACACCGGCAGCCAGGCCTACGAGATCACCACCTCCAGCCCGAACGTGGAGGTCATCTCGACTTACGTCGACCGCGAGCTGCTGCAGAGCGGCTGGCTGCTGGGCGAGGGCGTGATCGCGAAGAAGGCCGCCGCCGTGACCGTCACGCACGGCGAGGGGCGGGTCGTGCTGCTCGGATTCCGTCCCCAGCACCGCGACCAGACGCACGGGACGTTCAAGCTGGTGTTCAACGCGCTGCTGACGCCGCCGCCGGCGGGCGGGGGAGAGGCCGGGACGCGGTAGTGCGGACCGGTCAAGGTGCGGGGATGGACGCGGTCGATCGTGGTAGGCTCCCTCGCTGATGGAGAAGGTCATGGGATCGTTGGAGTCGACGGACGCGGCCGTTCAGTACCGCGAGGTCGTGGCGTTCCTCGAGTCCCGTTCGGCTGGCCATGTGGCGCACGTCGCGCACGTTGCCCGGAGCCTGGTCGAACATCTCGACGGCACCTATGAGCTGCTGCGCTCGTGGGGGAACACCCGCGACGTGTGCCACGCCGGCCTGTGTCATGCCGCGTATGGAACCGATGGATTCGCGACGACGCTGCTCGACGTTCGCACCGAGCGGCCGATGCTTGCCGACGTCATCGGCGCCGAGGCCGAGGCGCTGGTGTATCTGTATGCCTCGTGCGACCGGGCGTACCTGTATCCGCAGATCGGAACAGCCGACCGCCCCTCGTTTCGCGACCGCTTCACCGGCGCGACGTTCGTGCCTGCGGACGAGGCCTTCGCGGACTTCATGGAGCTGACCTTCGCGAACGAGCTCGACATGTTCCACAGCGATCCGGTTCTGGTCGAGCAGCACCAGGCCACCTGGGGCGTGCGTTTCGAGCGCAGCCAGCGCTTCGTCAGCGAGCCGGCGTTTGGGTATTTTCGTCAGGTGTTCGGCGGGCCGGAACGCCGGCAACTGTAGCCGGCGGCGTGTTCAGTTTCCTCCTGCCGGGATCACGTCGGGTCCGGATCACCGTCCATCTCCACGCGCTCTGCTGGAACGAGGAGCGAATGCTCCCGTACTTCTTCCGGCACTACGACCCAATCGTCGACCGCTACTTCATCTCCGACAACGGATCGACCGATCGATCGCGCGAGTTGCTCGCCGCCAACCGCAAGGTGGCGCTGGGGGAATTTCGAATCCCCCGCACGTCGTTCGTAGAGGCGGCGACCGATCACTACAATCACTGCTGGAAGCAGAGCCGAGGCATCGCCGACTGGGTCATCGTGGTCAACGTCGACGAGCACGTCTACCACCCGGACCTCAGGTCGTATCTCCAGGCGTGCACGAGGAACGGCGTGTCGATTCTGCTGCCTGAGGGATACAACATGGTGGCCGACCAGTGGCCCACGTCGCGCAAGCCGCTCTGGAAAACGGTGCAGCACGGTATGCGCGATCCGATCTGGGACAAGCCTCAGGTCTTCGATCCGAATCGCATCGGCGAGATCAACTTCAAGGAAGGCCGGCACTCGGCGTCACCAACCGGCGAGGTCGTGTTTCCACGGACCGAGCGGACCAGGCTGCTGCACTACAAGTATCTGGGCGGCAACTACCTCTCGCGCCGGCATGCCGAGCTGAGGGCGCGCTTTCCCGCCGCTGACTTCGAGCGAGGCTGGGGCTATCAGTATCTCTGGGATGAGCAGAAGACCAGCGAGGAGCTCGCGCGGGTCAGGGCGGCGGCGGTCCGGGTCGTCCAGCCGGGCAAGGCAGGGTGAGTGCGGTGGAAGCCATCGACGGCGTTCGCGTGGTTGTGCTCAAGAAGGTGGTCAACGAGCGGGGGCACCTCATGGAGGTGCAGCGCACAGACGATGACCACTTCATCGGGTTCGGGCAGGCGTACGTCACCTGCACGCTGCCTGGCGTCATCAAGGCCTGGTACCGTCACCACGAGCAGATCGATCAGATTGCGGTGGTCCGTGGAATGGCGATGCTGGTGCTGTTCGACGAGCGTCAGGACTCGCCAACCGCTGGCCGGACCCAGGAGTGCGCGCTCAGCGACGAGTTGCCGACGCTGGTCCAGATCCCCCCAGGCGTCTGGCATGGCTTTCAGGCCCGCGGTCCAGATCCGCTCTTGCTCCTCCATCTGAACTCGATGCCCCAGGACACCAGCCATCCGGACGAGGACCGCCTTCCGCCGGACAGTACCCGACATCCCGTACGCGTGGCGATGATTCTGTCGTTGATCACGGACGATGTGGCGCTGGCCGCGGAGGCGGAACGCGCGGGCATCGACCGCATCATGATCGACCTCGAGCGGGAGGGAAAGGCGGAGCGCCAGGCTGGACGGAAGCTGTTCCAATCGAGCCACCGTCTGGAATCGATCGCCCCCCTCAAGGCCGCGCTCGAGCGCGCCTCGGTCATGGTGCGGATCAACCCGCTGTCGGCGCGGACGCCGCAGGAGGTCGACGCCGTCATCGCCGCCGGGGCCGATGTGATCATGCTGCCGTACTTCTTCACGGCCGCCGAGGCTCGCTCGTTCACGAGCCTGGTCGGGGGTCGCCGCCAGGTGAGCCTGCTGGTGGAAACGTTGTCGGCAATCGGAGAGCTCCCCGAATGCCTCGCCGCCGGCGGCATCGACGAGGTCCACATCGGTCTGAACGACCTCAGCATCGAGCTGGGGTGCGACGTCATCCTCGAGCCGCTCTGCACCGCGATGATCGAGGACCTCGCTGCGACGCTCCGCGAGGCCGGCGTCCCATTCGGCATCGGCGGCATCGGCCGGCTGCCGTGCGACACGCTCCCGGTCCACCCGCAGCGGCTGCTGGCCGAACAGGTGCGGCTGGGTTGCAGCCGGGGCTGGCTCGGTCGCACGTTCCGCGACGGGCTCGACGGCTCCCGGCTGTGCGCCGAGGTCACCCGCATCCGCGCCGTCACCGCGCAGTGGCGCGGGGCGTCGGAGGAGGCGCGGCGCGAGAATCGGGCTGCGCTGGTGGAGGAGATCGGGGCGTGGAAGGCTAGCAGCCGTGGGGAAACCCCGGCTGCATTCGCCGGGCGATGCATCCCCGCCGGCGGCGTTGCTCCTCCCTTAAATACTCCCCGTATTCGCGGTCGTCGCGCCTTGCCGGCGGGGCGCCTCGCCCGGCTCGGTGCGACGCCGGCGTTCCACCACGGACGCGGGTGGGGCGAGGCGCCCGTGGGGGCAGGGGGTTTGTCCCGCCAAGGCACCGAGGTTTTGTGAGGCGGCTGGGGTTGGGGGAAAGCCGGTTACAATCGAGGGCAGTCGGGGCGTAGCGCAGCCTGGTAGCGCACCTGCCTTGGGCGCAGGGGGTCGCTGGTTCGAATCCAGTCGCCCCGACCACTTTCCACAAAAATCCTCGTATGTCTCACTCTTGTAATGAGTTTTCGGCGCGAGCCTTGCGCGGGGTCATTCGCCGCGAATCGCCCTCGCACGCCCGTTTTTCGCTGCAATGGTCACAAGTTTGGTCACAGCCAAACCGGACGCACTCTCACTATCCGTGTAGCGGATGTGGGGGCAGGTCACGAGCACCAGCCGCCGCCGAAGAACAGCGCGAGCAGCAGCGGCACGGATCGCCGAGTTACGTCGGCGATTGGTGTTCGTGATGCCGGGAGGAGCGGGGCCTAGTAGACGGGATGCCGCCCAAACAGTGATGCCAAGTCAAGCCGAAAGAGCCCGACATTGGCCGCGAACATCCGTCACAAAGTGAGCCACGTGTTGGCATATGCAGCCCGACGCCGATGATGGGCAAGTCTCAAGAAAGCCGAGTGGGAACTGTGCCGAGATCCGTCCTGTCATCCTCACCGTTTGGTGATTTTGGGACCAACGTAGGCAACGTAGAGCGTTTCATCGCCATCGACCGGCCAGTTGAAGTGGACACGCAATTGAGGACTCTTCACTTTGCCGTGCCACCCACACAAGCGCGGGGCACCACCGGGAACTGCGAACGTTAACTCGGATCGAAAGTCTCGCTTTTCCGTGTCCGATGAATCTGTAAACCAAGCCTTGTCTCCAGTAAAGTGATTTTGGTAGATCTCCTGGCCTTCCGAGGTACGACGTCCGCGCTCATCACGGCAAATCATTAGCCGATTCAAAGTGTCGAGCAACACGAGGATGCGCTGTGCCGCGCCGTTTGCGAAGGGGTGCCCCCGAAGGGGCTCGAAGGAGTCTTGCAAGAACGCCAGCCGCGTGCAGCGATCGCGGCTGGTGTCTTCCAACTGCCTCCAAGATGTGAGGGGGACTGGAGCCGCCTGAAGAGCAGCCTCGACGCCGTTTGGCTCCCAGTGATTGACGACCTCAACGTTGTCGCCATTACCGCTGTCCGGATACCACGTTACCGGAAGTGGTGACAACTGCCATAGCGATGGAATCAGGCTAACCAGGCGACGCTCCAAGCCTTTGAAGCACCAAAAAGCAGCCTCGCCCAGCGCAGTGTCAGTGACCACATCCCCGTTGCATTCGAAGTAGTCGTCCGGTCCGTGTCCTCTCGTATCCTCCCAGAAAGGACCCTGCTGATTCAGCCAGACCATGAGTGCTCGGCGTTCGTCCATAGAAAACACTGTCAACGCCTGGGGCATCGCCGCCGCCGCTGTCACCTGCGTAGACGCGAAGTTTCGGTGGCATACAACTGTTGACCAAAACGACGTGCGACCTGGCGGATCGTCATTAGGCGATCATTGCTTCGCGAAAGGACGCGAGGTTCGTGAACTGCCCATGAATTGAGAGATCGTTCACCAGAAGTTCCAAGCTATTGTCCCCAGCCTGCGAAATAGTTCATGTCCTTGTCGAATTGGTCAAAAAAGCCATCTGGCCAAAAATCAACATTGCCAGACTTGTCGAGCGTCGGGCTCAATACCTGGTCCGCCTCTGTCGATGGCGGTCTGAAGAAATGAAGTGCGACACCTTCAGCCGCAATGTTCCCGCTTTTGACGGATCGGCGTATCCCGTTGAGAACATGATCGCTGTGGGTCTCGACGATCACTTGCACTCCGGCTGCCGCGACCTCCGCCAAGAACGAGCCCATCAAAGCCTGTCCTGCGGGGTGCAGGTGGACCTCTGGGTTTTCGATTAAAAGGATGTCTCCGTTTGTGGCCGAGAGTGCGGCCACAACAATCGGCAGAATCTGCGTAAGGCCAAATCCCACGTGAATCGGGCGATGGAAGTCCGTACTGTCAGATGTCCGTAATCCGAGTGTGATTGCATTTGCACGCGGTACCTGCAGTACTCCCAGGGCGCTTCCTGGGAAAAGGGTACGCATCCGCTGCTCCACCTGGCGTAATCGCGTGGGCGGAGCGCCCTCTAAGACCAGCGCCCCCATGACGTGTTCGTCTCGGCCGTTGTGGAGCACGCTTACCGCATGTTCACCCATTGGTCCCACAACAGGTGCTGCTTGTCGATCCTCAAGCGTATAGAACTCACGAGGTCCGACTCGCTCTGCGGTGATATAGGTGAGGCCACGGACGCGTTGCGCCAGGGAGAGCACAACTGCGTGCGCGTCAACAGGCAGCAGGTAACGCAGTGTCTGGTCGGATGTGTGAACGTCACCGCTCACGACCACACGTTCAACAACCATGGACATCTCGGATCGCTCGCCGGCGAACGTCCACTGGCACGCCAGTTCGTCATCAACGATGCCGATCTCGAACGTTCGTCGGCCATGTACTGTTCTACAACATCGGCGACTGTGCCCATTCGAATGGCTCCGCCGTTTAGCATGAGACGGCCTGACCATTCATGTTCACGCATCGTCTGATGAAGCAGAACGAGCGCCTGTAGGACTGACGATTTTCCGGACGCATTGGATCCGGAGAGTAAAGTTAAGGGTCTGAGCGGGAGATACAGGAAGCTCAAAGCACTTGAAGTGTAAGAGGTTAATCTGCGTGAGCACCGAGCGCCTCCAGAACCATCGTCCTCGTGATTTCAGATCGATATCTCACTTTCCTTATGTCATTCACGCCGTAAGTGATTGCTTTGATGAATGGCTCATCGCTCATGAGGAGATAGAAGGCTTCACGAAGCTCGTCGGCGCGCGCATCGACAACAGATTCTGGATACTGTGATAGACCGGTCGGACTAATGACATCCCATAGCGAGGCGTTGAGCACGCTCCGATTGTATTGCCCCTCGACATGTTTTCGAAACGCATGTTTGCCGAACGTCTTCAGATTGTTTTTGAGCCCCAGCCTCAACTGATGTGATAGCTCGGCAAGGCCGTCTGGCTCAAGGCTGTTCATCTTGCGCAGGCCGTGTGCCAGAAAGTCGTCCCGTCTCGCCACGGTATTCATCGAGGGGAACCAACTGGAACGCGCAAAACCTGTTCACGAACTCGCGATTCGCATGGTCGCAGTATCCAAGCTGTATCCTGTCGCTTCGACAAAAAGCTGTGTCGTGGCCTCCTCTTTTAAAAACCTCGTGGCCCGCCCCATGAAAAGGCAATTGCGCATCTGTTGCCGCGTGAGAGGCACGCCGCCGTTGACACGCTCGAAAATATCTAGACGTGCGCGCTCGGGAACCTTTGCGTCAATTACGTACAAGACGAGGTTGCAGTCCTCAACGCGGTTTTGAAGTTTCGGAGAGAGGTCCTCGAATGTCTTCTTGTTGAGTTCCAGCTGGCCGGGAAGCTTTAATCGCAGCTCGTTGTTCGCGAAGCGCTGGAAGGTGGACAGCCTCTGCAGCCCATCCACCACAACCATCCGGCCCTGAATCGTCTTCCGCGAGATAAAACACGGGTAGTGGAATGCGCATCAGTACCGACTCGATCAGTTTGCTCTGTTTGTCTTCCGGCCAAATGAAGTCTCGTTGAAAATCGGGGTCCATGACGAATGAACCTTTTTCGATGCGGCGGAGCACATCGTGGACCGTGCGGTTCTAGTTCCTGACGAGAACAGTGTCGATCGGGTAGTCGCCCCAGGAAGCGTCCTCGTCAGCCCCGATGCCCTCGATCTCTTCGGGATGGACATCGCCTTGCCGATCGTTCATTAGATCCTCATTCGGCGTTGTGAGAGTGAAGGAGCGGGTCGTCGAGCCGGAATGGACTCGACTCGAAAACCCGAGAAATTGCATTTTACCCCGGCTGTGGGTGGCAAATGGGGCACGACGCGTTTGACTCGTTCGCCGTCAGTCGAGGGGCGAGCGAGGTCGGGGCGGGGTGGGCGCCTCCCGCACGGTTTGAAGTCTCCAGGCGGGTTCCGCCAAGTGAGAATCCTCGGATCATGGAGCGTGCGTGCGTCGGGTCGAGGTCAAGCACCGGGGGCTGCGATGTTGGATTGGTCAGCAAACTCCTGGACATGGACGGGCAAGACGAGGTGAGCAACCGTGTGACGCCGTTGAAACGGTCCGCGCCACGCTCCTTCTACACAGAGCCGCTCGCGGGCGCGTGGATGGCGCAGCCCCAGTTCATTCGCATCATCCGCCACAGGACCCCGAGCCTTCGCTGGCTACGGTCACCTAAGCCATACCGGATTCCGGTGAAGCCGTCGGGCCTTTGGTTCGCTGGCCGCAACTCAAGGTGATCCAGCGCAATGGCAAGGTGTTTCACCACTGGCCGGAGGTGGAGTCCTGAGCTGTTCGAGGACGTGCCTCGATTAGGGCCACAGCCCAGGCGCGGCAAACTGAAGTCGACCCTCTGTTGCGGCGTGGTCGCGAGTTTCTCGCCGTCGAAGTCAAGATCCAGCCGCGATTCTCGACGCCCGCAATCGGCGAGACTGCGAGCGAGCAGTGAACTGCCGCGGCTCGCGCAACGAATCCTCGTGTACCTCGGGGAGCGTGAGCTGAGAACGGAAGACGGGATTGATGTCTGCCGCTCGGTCGTTTCACACCGGCCGCAGATGATGGCTCACTTTGGCCTCGAGTAGCGACCGCCCTTCGCGCTGCCGACCGAAGCGCGCGCTGGCGATATTCAAAGCTCTCTTTCAGCAAGGCGACGGAACTCGTCAGGGACGGAGCGCCCGCCCCCGATGCCGACCCATAGTCCACCGCTTTTGCTCCGAAACGTTTGCGGATCGCATCGACGGCCCGGTCTGCGCGCGAACGCGCCACGCCGTTCTTGGTGCCGGGCGGCGTCCTTCGTCGATAAGCCCAAGCGGTAGCTCCAGCTGCACCAACTCAGGCGCTTCGAAATGTGAGACGGCTATCGCCAGCAGCGAGATCGTCTTCTCATCACGGTGATCCGCAAGGACGCCGCGCACCAAGCCCTCGGCAATCTCAGCGAGAGCCCTCGTGGCAGAAACCGGTGCTGACAGCGTGAGCGAGCGCGTGACCGAGCGCAAGTCGGCGAAGCGCACCCGGACCGTGATCGTCCGGCCGGCCAGGGATTTAGCGCGGAGCCTGGCGCCGATGCGGTCGGCGAGATGATGCAGCGTCGGCTTGAAGACACGCTCGATCGCAGGCTGTCGTCCGAGCGCCGATTGTGCGCCGGCGGAGTGCGTGCGCCGGCGCGTCTGGATCTGCCGCGGATCGCGGTTCCACGCGAGGTCCGTCAACTTTCTTCCCGCCGCGTGTCCAAGCAATCGCTCCACCGATTGCGGAGAGCTCTTCGCCAATTGACCGATGGTGGTGACGCCGATCTTGGCGAGCCGCGCCTCGGTGGCGGGGCCGACGCCCCACATCAATGCGACCGGCAGGTCGTGAAGGAACTCGAGTTCAGTGTCTGGATCGACGACGACCAATCCATCCGGCTTGGCGACCTGCGATGCGATCTTCGCCAGGTGCTTGGTACGCGCCACGCCGATTGAGATCGGCAAGCCCAGCTCGGCGTGCACGCGAGCCCGAACTGTCCTGGCGATCTCTGCCGGCGAACCGAAGAGATGGGTGCACCCTGCAACGTCGGCGAAGGCCTCGTCGATGGAGATGCGCTCGATGGCAGGCGTGAAATCGCTCAGGACTTTGATGGCGGCGTCACCGAGGCGTTGGTATTGGTCGAAATGTCCGCCGACAAAAACGAGGTCGGGACAGAGTTGCCGCGCGCGCCGTCCAGGCATGCCGCTTTGTACGCCGAAGGCCCGCGCTTCGTAGGAGGCCGCGAGAACGACGCCACCGCCGACCGCGATCGGCTTGCCGCGCAGGCGAGGGTCAAGCAGCTGTTCGACAGACGCATAAAAGGCGTCGAGGTCCGCGTGGAGAATGGTGGCTGTGGGACCCATTTCGCCTCCTGGCTCTGTGCAGGCGAAAGGATCGCAAAAGTTAGCTGCTTCGGCAAGAAAAACTGCACAACCCAAGCTTTTCGGGACAGCTATTTGGCGCCCAATGTTAAGGTCCAATCCTCCATCGGACAGCAGTTGTCCAAGGTGGCCGAATAGGGCACGATGGCCTATGGCCACCATGCTGCGACGTTTGGAAGCGGCCGAGGATGCGACGGACTTGCGCGATGCGCGGCTCGCACTGGCCGAGGCGGCACAAAAAGGAACGGTTCCTCTCGAGACGGTCCTGCGGAAGTCCGGATTGGACCATCTGCTCGCCAAACCGGCGCTCCGTACTAGTAGCCCGCACAGGGGCGCACGAACTCCCGTCACTGCGAAACGTCCGGGAAAAACTAATCGCCGGCGGTAGGCGCGCGGAATGGCTGCGTACCGTCGTCGTGACGCCTGCCGCTGAGCCGCAATTCGCAGAGTTGTCGTATCAGGCGCAGAGATGTTCGAGGCCGCGCTGATGGCGTCGCTACTGACCCTCGCCCTCCAGGGCGCGTCACGTCGCGGGCGCCCAGACCTCTGGCGCGTCCGCGTCCGACAATACCGAGTCATCTACCAGATTCTCGACGACCAGCTGACTTGTCTCCGTCGTCAAGATTGGCGATCGAAGGACGTGTCTCGATGAGCCACGCCGCTCGAAATCTGTGCGGGACAGCGACGCGGTCGACGGCGACTGCGCCACCGGGATGTGACGTGGCGCGAGTCGGATGGCCGTCCCTGCGGCCGTTCCTGCGAGATCTGCAGGTGGCTCTCGACTGGCAATAATAGTCTAGACGTTATATTATTGCCATCAGGCAGACGACCATGAACAAACGCCAGTGGGACACCGTGCTCTACGGGATCGCCGAGGATCAGGCCGGCTACTTCACGGCCGCGCAGGCCCGAGCGGCCGGGCTGCATCAGGTCCGCCTGGTCCAGCTCGCCCAGCAGGGAGACATCGAGCGGGTCTCGCGCGGCGTCTACCGGTTCGCGCGATTCCCGGTCTCACGGCACGGCCACTTCATGGAGGCCGTGCTCTGGCCGCAGGTCCGCCGCCCGGACGTCGCAGGCGTGGTTTCCCACGAGTCGGCGCTGGCGATTCACGAGCTGTCCGACGTCAGCCCAGCCCGTGTTCACGTCACGCTGCCGACCGCCGTGCGCATCCGGCGGCAGGTACCGAAGGGGCTCGTCATCCACTACGCCGACCTTGCCCCCGAGGACGTCGAGCGTGTCGAGGGCGTGCCGGTCACGACGCCCGAAAGGGCGATCCGGGACGCCCACGCGAGCCACGTTGGCAACGACCTCGTCGCCCAGGCGATAGCCGACGGACGACGGTCTGGAGCCCTGTCCATGGCCGTCTCGAATCGGCTGGAGCGTGAGCTGCTCGGGACCAGGCCGGGCGCCCGCAGGTCCGTGCGGACACGGCTGGAGGCGAGGTGAGCGCAAGCCGCAAGCGCCCCACCGGACCGCCGCCTTCTGCGGGCGTCCTGGCCAGGTACGCACAAGCCTACGCGCGCGAGCTCGGCGTCGCCGAGGGCCGGGTTCGCGCGTGGGTCGCCTACATGATCATGGCCGGCGTTCTCGACCGCGCCACGAATGCCGACTCGCCACTCTTCATCGTCAAGGGCGGCGTCGCGCTCGAACTGCGTTTGCGCGACCGCGCCCGCGCCACAAAGGACATCGACATCGTCCTCCGAGACCCGACTGCGGACCTCGCCGACAGCCTCGAGCAGGCGCTGACCGGCGAGCCATATCAGGGCTTCTCGTTCCGCCGAAAGGGACAGCCACTCCTGCTGGACAACGGCGCGGTGAACATGGAGTTCGGCGTCACGTACAAGGGCCAGCCGTGGACCAGCGTGAGCGTCGACATCGCCCGCGCGGAGGCCGGTGAGGTGGACGTCGAATGGGTCGATGCCATCGCCCTGACCGACGCCTTCGGCGTCACCGGGCCAGCCCAGTTGCCGTGCCTGCCGCTTCGCTTCCACGTCGCGCAGAAGCTGCACGGCATGACCCTCCCGCCGCGGCCGGGCAAGCAGAACGAACGGTTCCGCGACCTCGTCGACCTCCTGCTGATGGACGCGATGATCACGCACGACTACGTCGCGCTCCGCGCGGCTTGCGAGCTGGTCTTCCGCAACCGGAACACCCACGCCTGGCCGCCAGATCTCTCGACCGTACCGGCGCATTGGGCGCAGCCGTTCGCCCGTCTCGCAGAGGAACTCGAGCTGGTCGAGACAGACCTCGAAGCGGCCATTCTCCGCGTGCGCAACTTCGTCGCGCGCATCCTCAGCGCGACCTCGTAGAACTCCAGCGCGGCATCCCTGCGGAACGCCTCTCTCCTCCCTGGCCTGCAACGTCGAGCAACGCCGCCGGACCAAAGAGAGGGAGCCGAACGGGGAGCCGACAGCGATTCGCGTCAGCGGCTCCCAGTTCCCGGCGACGTCGACCCCCACGATGCCGCCGCCACAGGCGCGTCAGAGCCTGCCTCATGGCGCAGGAGCAGCCAGAACAACCAGCAATTGCGCGATGCTCGCATCGGAGAGGCCGGCGCCCTGTGCCGGCCGGGCCGCACACAAGAGAAGAGAGAAGGAGTGAGTGAGGGCGTGAGCGACCCCGCTCTGGCCCTGTTCGGCCCCCTGCGGGCGGGGTCGCTCACGCCCACTTGTCTGGTGTCAGTTGTCCTGCAGGAAGCGGCCCGGATGTGTGCTCAGATCGTGACCGGATGCGTGACCAGTTCCGCGCCGAGATCTTGGCCCGGCGCGCGCCGGCCAACGTCGTGATGATCACCCGCGCGCGCAGTGTCGTACCGTAGGCACAACCGATGGTCGTTCTTCGTTGCACACAGAAGCTGCTCGCGCGCCTGAAACAGGCCGACAACCTGCCCGCCGTCGAGTCCACGACGCGGCTCGGCGACTGGTACGGCAACATCCTCCAGACTCGGTCGTCGTCAGCACTTGCTGTTCATCAGCGAACGGTCTCGACTTCCGGTCGTCATTCCGATCCGCGAAGGCGAAGCGCTTGGCCACGGTGTTTCCGGACGCCGTGTGCGAGAGGCTGGCCATTCGTCGGCGTCGCCGCCGCCGACATCGCCGACGAGCGGACGCGGATGTCGGAGATCGCGTTCGGCCGGACCAGGAATCGGAGCCTGCTCGGCACCCTGAACGACTTCGCATTCATGGCGCAATCCGGGGACGCGCGACGGACCGAACCCGAGTCGCCAGAGGAGCTGATGCGGTTCCTCTCGCAGACGCCGATCCTCCCGTTGGACGGCGCAAGCCCGATCGAGTTGACGCGAGCTGTGTTTGGGCCTCAATCTGCGCTGTGACTGCCTGGCCTCGCGTCGCTCCGGTCTCGTATTGTTCGGGAGCGCTCTGGGCGCGTCAAGGGTCCGCTCGCTGCGCTCGCCGCTGCGCGCCCTTGACCCGCCCAAACGCTTCCTGGGATCTTAGCTACCATCGGAGCGACACTCAGTGATGTCGCTCACGGTGACACGCAGACAGGCTCAGTTGGGTCCCGCTGCCCGTGCTTCGAGTGGGCGTCCAGAAAAGCAAACCGGCTTGTTGGTTGCTAGGTGGGCCTAGAAAACATCTTCAGACCCGCTCTTCTTTCAAATGCGCGACGAATCATCTCGAGTCGCGCCGCACGGAAGGCCTTGAATCCAGCGCGAACGGATCGCCCCAGACCCCGCTGTCGGCGTGCACGGGAATCATGTGGCTGCGCATGACGTGCGTGAATCGCCGCCGACCGGCGTCGCGGTACACCAGAAAGGTATTTGCGGGGCAGCTTTTTTGTCCGATGGACTGGTTGTCGTGTGCTACTAGGTAGCAGATGTTGACAAGGCTGTTGTCCGCGCGGGGCAGCATGTGTTTTCGCCGGTTTTGCACGAGGGGAAAAAGGTGATGTCGATGCTTTTTGTTTGCATGGCTGAACACCTTGGCTCCAAGCGGAACCGGTTCACCATCGTCGAGATAGCGAGGATTCAGTGACGAGAGAAGGCAGAAGAAGGCTCGACACGCAGAGTGAGACGAATATTGCGCAGCCTGAAGATCCAGGACGGAATCAGACGCTCCTTGAACGTGAAGCGGACACGGCGACCTTCAGCAAGGGCCTTGAATAGCGCTGCATCAGCGACGAGGTTCTCGTGATAACCACGGCCGGTGTCCCGCTGCCCGACGCCGGTAGCCCAGAACCACCTCCGGGACTCAGTCGCTTGAACGCGAGACGGCCGTTTGGGATGGTTGAAAAAGAATACAGATAGCGTCGCCAACATGTTCGCGGAGGGGAGGTAGTGTTCATCTCGGACGGGAAAGGCTTGGCGCAGGTAATCCGCTGCGGCCAACACGGCCTTCTTTGTAGCGATCCCATGCGCGTAAAAACTTTGGTTTCGCTGACTCGTGTTTCTTTAGTTCGCGCGACCAACGGCGAGCCATCGAGTCCAGCTTGGGCGGGTCTCCCCACGCCGCTTCTCAGTTACCAGGTTGAATCCCATCAGCAGGGCATCGATACCGGCCAACTCGAGGCCCCCTGCGGCCAACTCATCCCGCAGGTCTGTGGCCATAGAGCGCACGTCTACGTTGCCCATCAGCGCAACCGCACGGTCGGCCGACGTGACGGTCATTCCTTGTGAATTAACCCGAACGAACACTTCGCCGATTTCTTCGAGCGTGGCACCTCGGACTGAAACTACTGGAACCGGATAGCGTAGGAGTCTGGACCTGCAGTCCTTGACAGCGCGGTACACTCTCCTCGGAAGACTCGATAGACGCTGAGACCAGTACAGCATCGAGGATGTGCTCAACGGGCACGAGTTCGCCATCTATGGGTTTGCGGTACACAAATCGCGGCTCGTCCTCTCCGTCCGGAAAGAGCACGAAGCAAAGCCGACCGAAGTCGATTTCCCGACCACGATCGTTCTTGCGCTGCTCTCCCTTAAACGCTTGGTACCGAGCGGAAAGACGCTGCTGGCCGTCGATCACGAACCAGACGTGCCGCTGAGACATGTCGTACAGCAGCAGCTTCCCGAAGTGCGTATGAGGTGGGACGCCTTGCGTTCCGTTCCAAAGGAATAGGGACCCGATTGGCATCTCTACGATAAATGCTATCGAGCAGCTGAGCCACACAGACCGGCGTCCCAAACGAAGTTGCGCTGTAGCTTAGGAATGGCGAATCGTCGCTTGAGTAGGTGCCGGTGAAGCGTCCTGAGAGGCCATGTCGTGACAGTCGGTGTCTGCATATTCGTCGCGGTCCAACGGCAAGCCTCCTTCGGAATTCGAGTGTCAGGCTAGATGAGCCGCTCGAAACCAAAGAATTTGGATGGCCGCGAATTGTATTGCAGAGCGGCGCCTCGAGCGAAACCTCGCTGGTTGAAGGAATGCGCAGGTCCGACTTTGAGCGGACGGCGGTTCGGCAGAGAATATGGGATCCGTCGATGTTGACGCACCGTGGCAGGCGCTCGCCCACTCACCGTATCCGTGGGAACGGGACACTCTGTTCTCCGTGCAAGAGCGGCTGCCCGATCAGAACTGATCGACGCGTTGGCAAACACGAGTTCTTCTCACCGACGGTTTGCTGGCGCAACGGCCGCCACGAAGAATCGCCTGTCGGGCCGCTGAAGCCGGATCGCGGCTCGTTCAGCAGGACGGCCGCAAGGATTTTGCGATCATGGGCAGAAGAAACTCTGCGAGGACTCAGAAACTCAAAGAGATCGAGGAACCAAGGTTGCGATGACGTGGACGATCGACGCGGACACGCCGGAATAGCGACAGCGAACCCGCGAGCCCAGCAATCGGATCACGACCTGGAAGGCCCTTCGCACCCTATCCACCGGCGCTACTTTGCCGAGGACCTCGTCCGCCTTCGGCCGGCGAGAGCAGCCGGCGTCAAGCGGCGTCGCAGCGCCAGCGGCCGCATCGACGCCAATCCTCACCAGATCGACGCCGTGATGTTTGCGCTTGGGCGCATTCCTCGACGGCGGCTGCATCCTCGCTGACGAAGTCGGCCTGGGAAAGACGATCGAAGCCGGACTCGTCATCTCGCAACTGCTGGCGGAGGGCGCGCACCGGATTCTCATCATCGTTCCGCAAGCACTGCTCGGACAGTGGCAGCACGGAGCTCTACACGCTGTTCGGAATCGAGGCAGTCGAAGGAGCAGCCGCGACGGCCGACGTCGTTCGCCGGCGCCGGAGTGTTCCTCATCGGACGCGAAGCTGGCCGGCAGTCGAGGCCGGCTGCCGCCTGATTGGCGGCGACGCCGCTTCGACCTGTGCGTGATCGACGAGGCCCACGAAGTGTTCGCCGGCATCTACAAGCGCTTCGACAAGGACGGCACTCTACGACGACGAGTCGCCGCACGCGCAGACGGCCGGCCGTGTGCGCGACGGTCATCGAGCGCGGGCGCCGGTGCTGCTGCTCACGGCGACGCCGATCCAGAACTCTCTCGCCGAACTGTGGGGATTGGTGCAGTACGTCGAACCGACGGGCACGCTGCTCGGAGACTAGCCGACCTTCGAGAGCTGTTCTGCGAGGACGGCGACCGGCAGCGCGTGCTGCCAGCGAACAGGCAGGGCGAGCTGCGACGCCGGCTGGCGACGGTGGTGCAGCGAACCCTGCGGCGGCAGGCGCAGGAGTTCCTGGAGGAGCCCTTCGTCGGGCGTCAGGCGCGGCTGTTCGAGTACACGATGAGCCCGGACGAGAAGGCGCTCTACGACGACGTCACCAGCTACCTGCTCGGCCCGAGCTCTGTACGCCTTCGAGGGGCAATCACGACAGCTGCTCTCTGATCGGGTTCCATCGTCTGATGGCCTCGTCGCTGCGGCGCTTGCGAGCAGCCTGGAGGGTCGCTGACGCGGCTCCAGCGCAACTGGCTCGAGCGGCCGATGCCGCAGACGACCGGCGCCGAGTCCGATCGCCGAGATCTGGAAGAGGACGCCGCCGACGCGGCGACGACTGCGAGGACGGTTCAACGCCGTCGCCGGCGCCACCTGGAGCGCTGTCGCGCGACGAGCTGAGCCTGGTCGAGTCGTTCGTCGAGCGGGCCAGACGCGCTGCCGCACGACAGCAAGGCCCAGGCCTGCTGCAGGCGCTTCGGCGTGATTCTGGAGAGGCCGCGACGGGTCGGGCACCGGCAAGGTGGTCATCTTCACGGAATCGCTGACGACCCAGGACTATCTGCGGGATCTGCTGCTCAAGAGCTCCCGATTGCGGCCGACGACATCACGCTCTTTCGCGGCGACAACGACTCGGCCGCGGCAGCGAGAGCACTGGCGCGCTGGGAAGCGGAAGTCGGGCCGGAGATGCCCCGCGCGACTTCGGCCGAGCCGCGACATCGCGGTACGGCTGGCGCTGGTGCACGAGTTCCGCACGCGGTCGCAGGTATTCATCTCCACCGAGGCGGGCGGCAAAGGGTCTCAACCTGCAGTTCTGCGACACGCTGATCAACTACGACCTGCCGTGGAACCCCCAGCGTATCGAGCAGCGGATCGGTCGCGTCCACCGCTACGGCCAGCGCCATGACGTCACCGTCATCAACTTCCTCGCCGCGGGAACGAGCCCAGCGGCTGACGTTCGAGATCCTGAGCCAGAAGCTCGACCTGTTCGGCAAGGTGCTCGACGCCTCCGACGACGTCCTGTACGAGCCCTCCACCAGAACGCCCGAAATGCTCGTCTCCAGCGTCGGCATGGATTTCGAGGCGCAGCTCCGGCGGATCTACGAACATGCCCGCTCGCTCGACGACGTGACCCACGAGCTGCGGGTGCTCCGGACCTCGCTGGAAAGCAAGCGCGACGAGTTCGACAACGAGCAGGCGCGGACCGCAGGGCTCGTCGAGTCGCGTCTCGACGACACGATTCGGCAGGTCTTTCGCAAGTACGCGACGAGCTGCCGACCGAGCTGGCCGGGCTGGATGCCGATCTCGAGCGCGTGGTCGTGAAGTTCCTGGCGAGCGGTGGTGTTCCATTCGAACGCCAGGAATCGCCGGGCCGGGTCACCCTTCACATCGGCCCATCGTCGAAACTGCCGGACGGCTACCGCGAGGGCGCCGACGTCGTCATCGGCGACACCCGGGATCTCGCCGATGGCGATGCGCTCCACGTCAGCCATCCGCTGGTGCGCGCCGCGATCGAGGAAGCGCGCCGGGCGTCGGCCCAACCCTTTACCGTCGATCTCGCGGCGTCAGAGGCGCTCATTCCGGCGGCCGCCGCACACCTCGGCGGTCGTCGGGGACGGCTGATCGTCACGAAGATTTCGTATCGCGGGATGGAGCCGGTCGATCATCGTGCTGAAGACCGCGGTGATCGACGGGGCCGACGAGCCGCTCGATCCGGAAACGGTCGACGCGCTGCTGTTGCTCGCCGGCCGCGGACAGTGAGGGCGATTCCGACGCGCCGCCCCTCGAGGCGGTCGAGGACGTCGTGGCGGACGCCATCCTGGAGAATCAGCTCGCGGCGGGCGAGCGCGAGCGGGAACGCTTCGAGCGCATGCTCGTGCAGATCGACCGTTACGTCGAAGACCAGATCCTGGTGCTGCGGAGACGGCGCGGGGCGATCGAAGAGCGCATCGAGGAGGCCGAGAAGCGGCGGGAGCGTGCGATCGCCGGGGCCACTCGCGCCAAAGACGAGCAGACGGTGATCTCGCTGCAGAAGGAGATCCAACGGCTCGGCGAACGGATCGCCATCCTCCAGCGCGGCGAGGATGCGGATTATCAGGCGTGGCGCGATCGGCTGTTCGCCCGCCGGTTCCAGAAGCCGGAGGTGGAACGCATCCTCGACGTGACGTTCACGGTACGAAACGGAACGGCGCGCGTGCTGACCATTCTGCACACGGCCGACCTCCATCTCGGTACATCTCGCGGCAGCTCGATGCCGAGGCGGCCAGGAAGCTGGCGCGCGCCCGGCTGACGGTCGTCGAGACGATCCTCGGGCTCGCCGACCAATACGATGTGCGAGCCGTCCTGTGCGCCGGCGACCTCTTCGACACGCCGTCGCCGGATCCCGACTGGTGGCGCGGCCTGCTGGCGTCGTTCACGAAGCGGACGGCGTGGAGCCGCCCTGTCCTGCTGTTGCCGGGTAACCACGATCCGTTGACCCGCGACTCCGTGTACGACCGCGCGCATCCGTTCCGTCGCGGACTGCCGCCGTGGGTCCATGTCGTCGATCGCGACAACTTCGAGTTGGCGCTCGGCGCGGACGCGGTGGTGTATTCGTCACCGTGCCGTAACACGGCGGGCGCCGACGATCTGGCGCTGGCGCTGCCGCGGCGCGCCGAGGGGGACGAGCGTGTCCGCATCGGTCTGGTGCACGGCTCGACCTTCGATATGCCTGACTACCAGACGAACTCCCCAATCTCGACGGAGGCCACCGAACGCTGCGGGCTCGACTACCTGGCGGTCGGCGACACTCACGGCTTTCGCGAGATTCCCGAAGGGGCGGTGGCGCCGATCGTCTATCCGGGCACGCCGGAGCCGACCAACTTCAAGGAGAGCGACACCGGGCAGGTCGCGATCGTGACGTTCCGGCGCCGGGGACTGCCGCCTCGCATCCGGAGAGAGCGCGTCGCGCGGTGGACGTGGCGCGAGGAGCGCGTGGATACGCTGGCCGGCCTGCGGAAGCTCGCCAGCGAGGATCTTGCAACCACGGTGCTCCGCGTCCACCTCGACATGACCGTCTCGATGGCGGAGAAGGAGGAAGTCGACGCGCTGCTCGAGTCGCTGCGAGGCACGCTGGCCGCGCACGGCCGCGCCGGTGCGCTGATTGCCGACTGCAAGAACCTGCGCGAGGTGAGCCTCGAGACGTTCGACGTCGAAGACGCGCCGGAGACGGTTCGCGAAGTCGCCGCGGCATTGCAGGCACGTGCGGTGTCCTGCGACAAGGCCCGTCGCGCGCTCGTCATCCTGCATCGTCTCCTGAAGCAGGTGAGGTGAATGCGCCTCCGCTCCCTCGAGGTCGATGGCTTCCGTGCGATTGAGTCGGCTCGACTCGACGTTCGGCCGTGGCCTGAATGTCGTGCATGGTCCAAACGATTTCGGGAAGTCGACGCTCACCGAGGCGATCCGTGCCGCTCTTCTGGTGGCGCCATCCTCGAGGGAGAGACTCTTTTGCCACCTGGGGAGACCTGGTCGAGCTTCCACGCGTGGTGGTGACGTTCGAACGTGGCGATGCGCTGTGGCGCGTAGACAAGACCTTTGTGCAGGGTACCCGGGCGAAGGCGTTTCTCGACTCCTCGACCGACGGCGGGACCCGCTTTGCCCGGGTCGCCGAGGGGCGGGATGTCGAAGGCAAGCTGCGCGAGCTGCTCTCGTGGGGGCTTTTCCGCCAGGCGGCCGCGGGGCACCGCCAAAGGGTGACACCTACCTGACGACCGCGCTGCTGGGGCGGCAGGGCGAAGTGACGCACGATCTTTTCGGCGAGCCTGAAGGGCGATCAAGACGATACCGGAAGGGCACTGGTGACGCACGCGCTGGATGCGCTCGCCAGAGACGAGGTCGTGTCGAGGCTGCTCGCCGCGCTGCAGGATCGGGTCGGGCAGGTGTTCGGCAACAAGGGACGGCTTCGCCCTGCGGCGGACTCGCCACTCGTGCAAATTCGAGAGGAGATCGAGAAGCGCGAGGAGCGAATCCGCGATTTGGAAGGCGCGGCGCGGCACTGTGCCGAAATCGAGCAGCAGGTCCGTGCGTTGCTGGTGGAGCGCGAGGCGGCGCTCGAAGCCAGGGATCGGGCGAGAGTGCGACTGTCGACCTGCAGCGCGCCGCGACTTCATGACGAAGCGCCAGGAGCTGGAGGCGCTGGTGGCGGAACGGCAGCGCGACGTCGAGCGCGCACGCGCGGTGTGCGATGCCCTGGAATCGGCACGACAGGAACACGAGGCCGCGGCGGCTGCGACGCCGGGGTTCGAAGAGGAGGTCCAGGTCGCGGTTGAGCGGAACAGGCGGCCGAGCAGGCCGCCCGGACGGCTCGCGAACATCTTCGTGAGAGCGCGGACCGCCCGGGAGTCGACCGATCAGCTCGCGGCGAGCGCTCGCCGCGTGAAGGTTGTCAGCTCTGCAGACGCAGAGAGGAGGAGGCGAAGGCCAGAAAGAAGGCCGCCGCCGCGGCCGCTGCGGCGGCCGACGAACTCAGGGCGCTCGAAGCTGAAACCGAACAGGCACGGACGGCGCTCGAATCGGCCCGTGATGAGGTGGTCCTCACCGAAAGGCGACTTCGGTTGACGAGCCTGGTCGAAGAAGAGCGCGGTGCTCTCGGCTTGATGGATGCGATGGACGAAGCCCGGCTCGAATGCGATCGCTGCGACGCGATGTACAGGCCGCGACGTCGGCGGTGGATGCCGCCGAAGCCATGGTCCGGGATGCGATCGTCCGGCGGGACGACACGGTGACCCGACAAGACGAGGCGCGGCGACGAGAAGAAGAGCGCGCGCTCGCGATTCGCGGGCTCGACGTCGCGATACTTCAACGCGAGGCGACGATGGACGAGAGCCGGCGGTCCATCGCCCGCGCAACCGAGGCCCTCGCCAGGGTGCAGCGCGATGAGCAGGCCGCGGCCGCGCTCGAGGCCGCTGAAGCCAAAGCGCTCGAGATCGACTCCAACCTGACGGCCTCGCCCAGGCCATCAGACGAGCCGAGACCGATGTGCAGCATCTCGAGGCCGTGGCGCTGTTCGTCAGACGCGAGGCGCTCAACCAGAGAATCAACAGCCTTAGTGCCGATGCGGCCCAGGCTCAGGACCGGCGGCAGCGCGCCGCCGAAAGCCGCGAGCGGGCGGCGCAGTGCGAAGACGGATTCAGGCGGCTTCGCCTGCCGACGCCGCAACAGGTCAGCGCTCTGCAGCAGTTGCAGGAAGAGATTCGTCGCCACGGGGACGCGTCGCCCACCACCAGCCGGGTCTCCTGTGATGCTCCCGGTTGTGGTCGCCGCTCTCGTTGCGGCGGTGGGCTATCTCGGAAGCCGATTTGCAGCTTCGGCAGGCGTGGCGCCCTCGTTCGTCATTGGGGCAGCGCTGGGACTCGCCGCCTTCGTGGCGACCGCGATGGTTCTTCGCACGCAACAACGCAGCGCCGCGTCGCGGTCGTGGATGGCGGAGCGGGACCGACTGGCCGAACGATGGCGGAAAGACGGCGAGCCCGTGCTGGCCGATGCCGGCGTCGACCGATTGGAGGAGATCGAGGGGAAGCGCCGCTCGGCGGACGAACTCACACGTGACGCCGAACGCCTGCGCCTCGAAGCGGTTGCCCTTGACCGGGAGGCCGATGCCATTCTGGCCGCCACCGCCGGCCTCGCGTCTCTGCAGCACGAGCGACATGAGTTGGACGGCCAGCTCACGGGGCATGATCTCGACGCCCTCGCGACGGCTGCCGGCGCTGCCGGCGACCGCGGGGCGCTCGGTCAGCGGGTCTCCTCAACGCGAGGCACGCTGGACTCGCTGCGGCAACAACGCGAGGAGATCCTGACGCAGCGCATGGACTACGTGACTCGCTGCGCCACCGCGCGGTCGCGAGCCGACTCGGCCCGCTCAGAACGAGATCAAGCCCTGGCATTGGATCCTGACCCTGCGGCCACACTGGAAGCCGCAAAGGCCAACCTCTCGGCAGCCAGCGACGATATCGAGCAGCTGCGCCGCGAACGGAACCAGCTCGCCGCCGCGCCGGCTGATGGCGGGCCGGCTCTTTCAGAGCAGGCAGTGTCCGCGGCGCGAGACGCGGTTGACGCAGCCGAGCGGATGCTGGCGGAGCGCCGAGGTGAGCGCGAGCAGGCGGGCGAGGCGCGAGCGGCGGCGCAGGCACGCCTGCATCTGGCGGCACGGGCGCTCGAAGCGGTGAACCTCGCGGAGATCCGTGAAAGGCTCGCGGAGGCTGGCGGGGCACCAGCCGTCGGTGGCGCCCTCGATCCGGATGCCGCGTCGAGCAGAGCCTCGCACGAACAGGCGAAGGCGCGGGTAGCTGGCTTGCTGGCCTCGGTCGAAGGCCTCGAGGCGCGAGCGCCGGCGGTCCGGCGTAAGTACGACGAGCTTGCACGCGGGCTCGACGGAACGCCGACAGAGGCGATAGCCAGAGCTGAGGAAGACGAACGACGGCTTGAGCAAGACATCGCCTGCGTCGAGAGTGTTCCGCTCGCAGCCGCTGGAGAGACAGCCGAGGCGGCACGCGAGCTGGCTCGCGCGGCCGAGGCGGCGCGAGCGGCCGAAGAACAGTTGACCACCGCCAAATCCCGCTCCGCAGAGGCGACCCGCAGGAGGGACGCGCATCGCGCTCGACTCGAGCGGGCTGGCGGCGATCTCGAGGCCTGTCAGAGGCAGGGAGAACATGTCGACGTCGCGGCTGCCGAGCAGGCGCTGGCCGACGCACGCGTCTCGTTGAGTGGTATTCCCGCGCTGAATGATGTCGCGCCAGGAGAGCTCGACGCCGCCAACCATGCCGTCGAAGAGCGAGAGCACGAGCTGAGGGCCTGCGAAGGACATCTCAATGCCGCTCGAGGCAAGCTGGCCCTGGTGGCGGGCCGCGCCGGGAACGATCGCCTCGAAGACGAGCGGGAGGCCTACGAGCAGGCGCGGGCGTACACGGACGACCAGGAGCTCGACTTTGAAGCGTCGCGTTTGCTCCTCGAAACGCTGGAGTCCGCCGAGGCGAAGCGCGCGTCGCATCTCGGGCGCGGCCTCGCCAAGCCGGTCGTCGACACGTTCACGGAGCTCACCGGCAACCTCTATGGGGATCTCATCCTCGATCCCGACCTCAAGACCGAGGGCATCAACGCAAGCGGCGACACACGGAAAGTCGAGGACCTGTCCGCTGGCACCCGTGAGCAGCTTGCCACGTTGATCCGCCTGGCCATCGCCGCCCAGTTGAAGACCGCGATCATCCTCGACGATCAACTGGTCCATAGCGACAGCCAACGGCTCATCCGGCTGCGTCAGATTCTGCAAGCCAGCGTTCTGAGCCACGGTCACCAGGTTATCGTGCTGGCCTGCCGGCCCTCCGACTATGTCCAGGACGAGGATTTGCGCCGATCCGACGACGAGCTGACGGTCATCGACGTGCGGGAAGTGGCGCAACGGGTCGTGGCGACCCTCCTATGTTCTGAGCGGACCCTCCGATGAAAAACGGACACGTCAAGTCATTCTGATTGTCTCGCGGTGCCAGCTGGCGTTGACCGATCGCACGGGTTTTAATCGTTTGCCAGACGGCCAGTGCCCCTACATCGATGTGCATACATCCACAAGGGAGCGTGCATGGTCCGACACCGGCCTTCAGATCTCAGATACGTGAACCGGATGGTCGATTCTCGACGCCGCCACCGTCATCGCACGGCTCCACCAAGGCGAGAAGCGCCTGATGTTCTGCGACAGCCGGGCTGATTCGAGGGTCTCGCCGCCTCATTGCGCCGAATACGGTCGAGACCCGTCTCGCACAGTTGGTCAGGCGCCAGCGAGCGTCGCAGGAGGCATTACGGATGACTAGTGAGAGCAGCCTTGACATACTTCCTCGCCTTCTCTCCACT
>CAVVSR010000017.1:0-69269 GCA_963750935.1 uncultured Acidobacteriota bacterium | reverse complement strand
GACACGGACGCCGATCTCGCGCGTGCGCTGCGTGACGGCGTAGGCGACCAGCGCGGCCAGCCCGACTGCCGCGAACGTCAGCGCCATGAAGCTGAACACCGAGACGACGATCGTGCTGAACCGCCAGGGAGCGAAGGCGCGGGCCACGATCGCATCCATGGTCGTCACGCCGTCGACGGTCAACCGCGGATCGAGCGACGCGATCGCGGCTTTGAGTCGCGGGCACGACCGCAATCGGATCGCCGGACACGCGCAGCACGAAGTGCTTCACCGCGTTCGGCGCTTGCCGATACGGCAAGTACAGATCGAAGCGCAGCGTCTCAACCTCGCGATACCGCGCATCCTCCACCACGCCGACGACGGTCTGCCATCCGGGATTCTTCTCGTCACCGGGAGCCCCATAGGTAATGAGGCGGCGCCCAACTGGATCCTGTCCAGGCCACAGCCGTGCGCCCAGTGACTGGCCGATCACGACCACTGCGGGCGCGTTCTGCGTGTCCCGATCGTTGAACACCCTGCCCCGCAGCAGGCGGATGTCCATCGCCCGGAAGTAATCCGGCGTCGCGACCTCCCAGTTGACGCTCGGGTTGCGGCTGGCGCTTCTGCCATCGAGCGGCTGCCCCTCGATGATGAGGCTCGAGTCCATGCCGATCACGCCGTGCGCGAACGGCCGCGCGAGCACGGCTCCGGCGGCGACCACACCTGGTGTCTGCCGCGCGCGCTCGAGGATCGCGTCGACCTGCGCCCACTGCTTCTCTTTGGAACCGTCCGGTGATTCGGAACCGCCGATGTTGAACGTGAGGACGTTGCCGGGATCGAAGCCGAGATCGAGCCGCAGCAGCGAGACGAAGCTGCGCGTGAACAGGCCGGCTCCGGCGAGCAGCACCAGCGCGGCCGCGAGCTGCGCCGCGACCAGAACTTTCCTGGACCGGGCCGAGGAGGAGCCGTCGTCCCGCTCTGCGATCGCTGATGCAGGCCGGCCATGAGACTGGCGGCGCTGTGCTGCCACGCCGGGAGCAGGCCGACGATCACCGCCGTTCCGATGCAGACGCCGAGCGCGAAAAGCAGCGCGCGGGCGTCGATCGCCGCGTCCTGGAGCCTGGGCACATCGATCGGCGCGAGCCCGACGATCGCGTCGAACATCGCGTAGCCGAGCCCGACGCCGATCGCGCCGGCCAGCAGCGAGAGCAGGATCGATTCGCACAGCAGCTGGCGGACGATCTGCCAGCGACGGGCACCGAGCGCCAACCGTACGGCGACTTCGCGGCGCCGTGATGCGTTCTGCACCAGCAGCAGTCCCGTGGCATTGGCGCACGCGATCAGCAGCAGCACGGCGGCCGCCCCGCCGATCGCCAGCAACGCCGGGCGTGCCGGACCGAGCAGGTGCGTGAGCAGCGGCGTCGCCACGACGACCATCGACGTATCAGGATGCCCTGACTTGCGTTCGACGTCGCGGGCGATGGTCGAAAGCTCTGCCACCACGTTCTCTCGAGTGGCGCCGTCTGTCAGTCGTGCCACCGCATACATGGCGCGAACATTGTCCGCCTCGCCGACCTCGAGCCTGAGCGCGGTCCAGACCTCCGCACCCGCAGGAATCCGGAAGTCCGGCGGCATCACGCCGATGACTTCGAATGCCTTCGCCTTCTTCCCCTGACCGACCGTCAACACCCGCCCGATGACGTTGGGATCCGATGCGAATCGCAGCCGCCACAGATCCCCACTCAGCACGACCTTTCCCGGGGCATTCGGCAGATCGTCTTCCGGCCTGAACGTACGTCCGAGGATCGGGCGCGTCGCGAACACGTCGAAGAATCCCGACGAGACGGCGTTCCGAACGGCGCGAAACGGCTCGCCCGGCGCGGTGACGTGGAGCTCTCCCCAGTTCACCGAACCGAACAGCTCGATGCTGCTGAGACTCCGCTGGCCGGCGCGCCACGCCCGTTGATCGAGCAGCGACACTTCCACCACCGGCGTCGACCGCGCCTCGTCTCGGCCCCACAGCAGCAACGACGCGGTCGGGATCGGAGATGGGCAGCGGCCGGAGCAGCACCGCGTGAGCGATGCTGAATATCGCGGTCACCGACCCGATCGCCAGCGGCCAGCATCAGCACCACCACGGCGGGCAGCCAGCCGCTTCGCCGAAGATTTCGCAACGCTGCGCGGCAGTCGTGCGCAATCGTCATTCGCACGGATACCCCTGTCTGTGATTCTCCCCAAGATCAGGATGAACGATCTCCGGTCACGATCGGAGCCATGGACCTGGAAACTCTTCGCGCCTGGGACCTGCGTTTGAGAGCGCCGGTGGAACTTCGCAGCGGCACTAGCTGGATGGCAGCCCGTGTCCTCCCACTGGCTCGGTCTCGAACCGCTCGGCGAAGCCCGCGATCAGCGGCCGTCCACGCGCAATGGCTTGCTGTACCGAGGGAAGCGACAGGGAAGCCTTATGGCTCGCCTGGTCATCCCAGACTTCGGTGATCCAGATCGCGTCTGTATCTGACGGATCCTTCGCGATGATGTAGCTGCGGCAGCCCGGCATCGCACCCGTCCCGTCCAGGAGGATCGCGATGAGTGCGTCTCGTTGTCCGGGCACCGCTTTCATTCGTCCAATCAGTCCGTACATCGTGTCTCGGGTTCGAGGATAGCACCCGTGTGCTTCTGGAAGTGCTCGGTTCAGTGGTGGCGTCGTTTCCCACTGACGACCAGCGCGTTCTTCTGCGCGCGAGTCAGTTGCTTCACGACGTACTCGCGTGCCAGCGCCTTCCCCACGGATCGGAATGCTTCCTGATACACCAGCCGCACCGGACGCCGGCCCGCGGTGTACTTCGCACCACGGCCGCTGTTATGCGCCTGTTCGCGCGCACGTGGGTCGCGCGCATAGCCGGTGTACAGGGTGCCGTCCGCGCATCGGACGATATAGACGAAGTGCACGCGCCGATTGTAGCGGGCTCAGCGCTAACCCTGAAATCCACGATCCAAACAGGACGTCTCCGATCAGCTGTCGCAGCCCCGCCTTGCGCAACCCGTCGATCAGGCGCTCCACGTACTCCGGCCCCCACCACTTCTCCAGGTCGCTGCGTACAGTAGCCGCGAGGTTCGGCCGCACCTTGAGCAACTCCCGCAGGGCTTTTCGGCCGCGTCACGCTGGCCGAGCTGTCCGCAGGCGGCGGCCGTTGCCACGTGCATGCCCCAGTGGCCCGGCAGATTGATCTTGAGGGCGAAATGGAGTGCGCCGCGGTCGTCGCCCTGGCGATACGCGTTGTAGTAGTCGGCGTACCAGTACCATCCCGGATGATTGGGATTGAGCTGCTTGGCGCGTGCCGCGAGCGTCAGTCCGCGATCAGCGTCGCCCGCATAGGTCAGCAGCTCACCGAGAAACGCGATGGAGTTGCCGTCCATCGGATTGAGCAGGGCAGCCCGCTCCGCAACGTTCCGGAAGCTCTCGAATTCCTTCTGGAAGAAGAGCGCCTGGGCCAGGCTGAAGGAGGCCAGGGGACTGGAGGGCGCGGCCTCGACGGCGCGCCGCGCGGCGTCCGACCCGCGTGCCAGGGAATCAGCCTGAAGGTTGAAACCCTGCGCGTAATCCTGGAGGCAGAGCAGCGCCAGCATCGCCCAGGCATCGGCATTACCCGGCGCCTTGCGCACCGCCAGTTCCAGGCCGGACCGCGCCACGACGAGCTCCTCGGGGGTGACCCGCTCCAGGTAGCCGAAGCTGCGCAGCACCGCCTCGTAGGGGCTCAACTGCTCGGGCGTGCGGCTGCGCACCGCCTCACTCATGCTTCGGGGCAGAATCCCGTTCATGCCCGCGACCATCGAAACAATCCGCGGAACCAGGTCGTCCTGCAGCTCGAAGACCGTCTCCGGGCTGAAGGGGCGCTCATAGCTCTCGGCCCAGAGATGCGCACCGGAGACCGCGTCCACGAGTTGCACGGCGAGACGCAGCTTGCCTCCCGCGTGACGCAGATTGCCTTCCATCACGTAGCGGGCGCCGAGTTCCTTGCCCGCGGCGCGGACATCGACCGATGCACTCGCGAAGCGCGACGGTCGAGCTGCGCGCGATCACCTTGAGGTAGGAGAAGCGCGACAGGCCGGTGACGATGTCGTCGGAAAGCCCGTCCGCCAGAGCCGTGAGATCCGCGTTGCCGCCGCTGTACTTGAACGGCAGCACCGCGACCCAGAAACCGTCCTCGGCGCGCGTGACGCCGGAATCGGCCGCGGCTGAACGAGCGTGGTCGGGCGTGACGGCGGCGGATCCCTTCTCGCCGGCAATCTCGAGGCCCGCCTTGCGGAGGCCGTCGATCAGCTGCTCGACGAGGTCCGGGCGGTACCATTTCCCGAACTGATCGCGCGCGATCAACGCGAAATCGGACTTCAGAGCCACCAGGTCGCCGAGGGCCCTGGCAGCCGCCTCGTGCTCACCGAGCTGCCCGTAGAGAGCGCCGAACAAGGCCAGACTGTAGTACTGCCCCGGCATGTTGGCCTTGGGGATGAAAGCACGCGCGCCGCGATAGTCGCCCCTGCGATACGCGTCGAGGAAGGGGAGCGCCCAATACCATGCCGGGTGATGCGGGTTGAGCTCCCTCGCCCGTTCTCCCAGGTCGCAGCCGCGCTCCCAGTCTCCGGCGAAGGCCAGCAGATGGCCGAGGTACTCGACCGTCGCGCCGTCACTGGGGTTGAGGCCGACGGCTCGCTCTGCCGCGTTCTTGAAGGCCTCGAACTCCTTGCGAAAGTAGTGAGCCTGGGCGAGCGCGAGATGAGAGAAGTGGCTGGACGGCGCGGCTTCGGCCGCACGCTGCGCGGCCCGGAGCGAGCGGCCGAGAGAGTCGGGTTCGGCGTTGAACCCGAACCGGTGCTCCTCCCCGTAGATCATGGACAGCATGGCCCAGGCCGCAGCATTCCCTGGTGCCTGCTCGACGGCCCGCTCCAGCAACGGGCGCACGACGGCGTGCTCATCGGGGGTGACGCGCTCGTAGTAGCCGAAGCTGCGCAGCAACGCCTCGTACGGGCTCAGCTGGTCGACGGGCTTGCTCCTCACCGCTTCACTCATGCTGTGGGGCAAGATGCCGTACCAGTCGGCGACCGTCGACACAATCCGCGGAACCAATTCGTCCTGCAGCTCGAAAACGGTCTCCGCGTTGAAGGTGCGCTCGTAGCTCTCGGCCCAGAGATGCGCGCCGGAGACCGCGTCCACGAGTTGCACGGCCAGGCGCAACTTGCCTCCCGCGTGACGCAGGTTGCCTTCCATCACGTAGCGAGCGCCGAGTTCCTTGCCCGCCGCGCGGACGTCGACGGACGCACTCGCGAAACGCGAGGTCGAGCCGCGCGCGATCACCTTCAAGTAGGAGAAACGCGACAGGCCGGTCACGACGTCTTCGGAAAGCCCCTCTGCCAGAGCCGTGAGATCTGCGTTGCCGCCGCTGTACTTGAACGGCAGCACCGCGACCCAGAAACCTTCCTCGGCGCGCGTGGCGCCGGAGTCGGTGACAGAAGCTCCTGTCTGCGACGACAGCTCCAGGAGGTTGAAGGTGATGTCCCTGGCCGACTGGAACCGCTGCTCCCGGTCCTTCTCCAGGCAATGCTTGACGATGCGGTCGAGGGCCGGCGAGACGTTCCGCGCTGACTCCGCCAGCTCCGGCGGTTCGTCACGCATGATGGCCGCCATCGTCTCGACATTCGTCTCTCGCCGGAATGCCTTCCTCCCCGAGAGCAGCTCGTAGAGGATCACGCCGAACGAGAAGATGTCCGAGCGGTAGTCGACCGGCAATCCCTTCACCTGCTCGGGCGACATGTAGCCCGCGGTCCCCATGATCGTCCCGGGCTCCGTGTGGCCTGAGCGCGTTGGCCCGGTCATCTCCCCAGCCGCCACAGTCTCGACTCGCTTCGCGAGGCCGAAGTCGAGGATCTTCACGTGACCGTCTCTCGTGACGAACAGATTCTCGGGCTTCAGGTCTCGATGGACGATGCCCTTGGCGTGCGCTGCAGAGAGACCCTTCGCCACCTGGAGCGCGTAGTCCACGGCCTGATTCTGGGGGATCGGGCCGGTCTCGATCTTCCCGCGCAGCGTCTCACCCTCGAGCAGCTCCATCACGGCGTAGGAGATTCCTCCATGCACGCCGAAATCAAAGATGGACAGGATGTTCGGATGAGAGAGCGCCGCGACCGCCTTCGCCTCGCGCTCGAAGCGGGCCAGCATGTCGGGATCGGCCGCAAGGGACTGCGGGAGGACCTTGATCGCCACATCCCGGTCAAGCTTCTGATCCCGCGCGCGGTAAACCTCTCCCATGCCGCCCGCGCCCAGAGGCGCGAGGACCTCGTACGGGCCGAGGCGAGTCCCGGTGGAAATCTTCACCGGCCGAGCTTACCCCTTCTCGAACCGCTCTCGATAGGGTGCCGGCTTCGAGCGCGGATACGACTGTGAGGCACTCCCGCTTCTGGCCCCGGACTATTTCGGTTTCGGCGGCGGAGCCCGCTTGACCGACAGCCCGACCCGGCACGTCTCGCATCGGTAGATGCGCGCTTGCTCAGCTTCGGCGACGAGAACCATCGGCATGTTGCACACGGGACAGTGGGGCGCAGGAGGACGGACCTTCAACCGAAGCACCGTAGGGATCGCAGACCCCGAAGATACTGCGGGCCGCCGAGCGGCGCGTTGACCTCGAAAGGCCTTCACGCGCCTTCATCCGCAACCAGGTCAACTTGACGGCGTCCCACCACAGGCGTATGGTCGAAGGTACGCCGAAGACGCTTTAGCGTCGCGGGGGACCCATGGCGCGAATCAACGCGCACCGGGGCGAATTCGTCCGGAGCCCGAAAGGGCGAAGGCCGATAGAGCAACTCCAAGCTCGAGCCCGTCAGCTAACCTCGCAGGCGTGTGGAGGCCTGCCGTGTTGCTGCTCGGGCGTCGCGATGGCGTTTCAGCCGTCGCATTTCTCCGATTCCTAGTCCGTCGCGGTCTGCTGGTCCTGCTGATGCTCGTTGGCCATCGGCGGATCCGTCCTCTGGCTGCTCGGATCGCGCAATCCCTACACCCCGGCCGGGTATGTCGGCTATCTCACCAAAGGCGCGGTGTTCGGCAAGAGCCGCTTCTACGGCGTGCAGCGAGGGCCGACGTCCGCCGGACGCACGTGGCTGCTCGACGTCACGAACGTCAGCGTCACGCCGTACACCTACACCGAAGACTTCCTCGGCGACCACGCGGTTCTCAGCCGCGACAACCTGAAGATCTCGTTCGCGGTGCACACCGTCTGGCGCGTCGACGAAGCGCGCGTGCCCCTGTTCATGGAGCGCTTCAGCACGACCGTCACCAACGGCAGCACGGAGAAGTCACCCGACGCCATCGTCAAGGTGGCCTACGGTCACTTCGTTCGTGAGCCGCTGCGCACCTACGCCCGCGACGAAGTGCAGCGCCGGAATGGCCTGACGGTCAAGGACGAGCTCATTCCCATCGGCGAGGCGGTGCTGAACCGCATCCGTCAGTACGCCGAGACCAGCCCGTTCGTGATCAGCAGCGTCGTGGTCGGCAACGTCCAGTACCCGTCCGAGGTGGCCGACGCGGTGTCGCGCAAGCTGGCGGCCACGCAGGAGCTCGAACGCAAGGACACCGAGATCGAAATCGAGCGCAAGGAACGGACGAAGCGCGAGGTGCAGGCGGCGGGGATCGCCAACGCCATGCAGATCATTCGCGGGCAGCTGAGCGCGCTCTACATCCAGCACGAAGCCATCGAGGCGCAGAAGCTGATGGTGAACTCGCCGAACCACACGACGGTCTACATCCCGGTTGGCCCGATGGGCGTGCCGCTGACGGGAACGTTTCCGGCAGCGAGCGCGCCGGCTCGGGCGCCCGGGGCGGCCCGATGACCGACTCCGGAGCCGCACCGGTCACACGATCCCGCGCAAGCTCGTTCCCTTGACGCTGACCGCCATCGGCGTCGTCTATGGCGACATCGGCACCAGCCCGCTCTACGCGATGCGGGAATGTTTCTTCGGTTCGCACTCCGTCCCCGCGACGCACGACAACGTGCTCGGGGTGCTGTCGCTGATCATCTACTCGCTGCTCGTGGTGATCTCGATCAAGTACATCGCGATCGTCATGCGCGCCGACAACCAGGGCGAGGGCGGCATCCTGGCGCTGACGGCGCTGCTGCCGCAGCGCAGCGAGAGTCGGCGCGGCTGGGGCGTCCTGGTCCTGCTCGGGATCTTCGGCGCGGCGCTGCTGTATGGCGACGGCATGATCACGCCGGCGATCACGGTGCTCGGCGCGGTCGAGGGACTCAAGCTCGCCACGCCGCTGCTGGAACCCTACGTCGTCCCGGTCGCCGTGCTCATCCTGATCGGCGTCTTCGCGATTCAGCGCCACGGGACGCACAGCGTCGGCCGGCTGTTCGGTCCGATCATGGTCGCGTGGTTCGTGACCATCGCCTTTCTCGGCGTGCGGTCGTTGCTCTCCGAGCCGGTCGTGCTGACCGCCGTCGACCCCCGCTACGCGGTCGCGTTCTTCCGCGAGCACGGCTGGCACGGCTTCGCGGTCCTCGGCGCGGTGTTCCTCGTGGTCACCGGCGGAGAGGCGCTCTACGCGGACATGGGCCACTTCGGCAAGCGTCCGATCCGGGTCGCCTGGTTCGCGCTGGTGCTGCCGGCCCTGCTGCTGAACTACTTCGGCCAGGGGGCGCTGCTTCTCTCCAGGCCTGACGCAGCAGAGCAGCCCTTCTTCCTGCTGGCGCCGGAGTGGGCCCTGCTTCCGCTGATCGCGCTCGCGACAGCGGCGGCGATCATCGCGTCCCAGGCGCTTGATCTCCGGCGCGTTCTCGCTGACGCAGCAGGCGATTCAGCTTGGCTACTGTCCTCGCCTCGAGATCGACCACACCTCGCACTCGGAGATGGGGCAGGTCTACGTGCCCGCAGGTGAACTGGGCGCTGATGGTCAGCACGATCCTGATCGTCATCGGGTTCGGCTCGTCGACGGCGCTGGCCGCCGCGTACGGCATCGCGGTCACGCTGACGATGGTCATCACGGCGGTGCTGCTGCAGGTCGTCGCGACCGAGCGGTGGGGCTGGCATCCGGCGGTGGCGTGGACCGTCACCGGCATCTTCCTGGTCATCGACCTGGCGTTCTTCGGCGCGAACGCGCTGAAGATCGCCCATGGCGGCTGGCTGCCGCTGGTGATTGGCTGGCTGCTGTTCACGCTGATGACCACCTGGAAGACGGGTCGCCGGATCGTGGCCGAGCGCCTGACCGCGCGAGCGATACCGATCGAGGACTTTCTCGCCCGTATGGCCGAGGACCGGCCGGCACGCGTCTCCGGCACGGCGGTGTTCATGACCGCGCAGCCGCGCGGCACGCCGCCGGCGCTCGCCCACAATGTTCGCTACAACAAGGTGCTGCACGAGCAGGTCGTGACGCTGATGATCACGACGCAGCCGGTGCCGCACGTCCCGCCGGCGGAGCAGATCTCGATTCGTCCGCTGGGTCACGGCGTCTACGATCTGACGCTCCGCTACGGGTTCATGGAGGACCCGGACGTGCCCGAAGCGCTGCGGCGCTCGCGCAAGCTGGGCCTGCAGTTCGACGAGGACGACGTGGTGTATTTCCTGGGGCGCGAAACGCTGATCGTGACGAAGCAGCCGGGGATGGCGACGTGGCGCGAGCGGCTGTTCGTGCTGATGGCCCGCAACGCGGTGCGCGCGCCGACGTTCTTCAGGCTGCCCCCTGAACGCGTCGTCGAGCTAGGCGTGCAGGTCGAGATCTGACTGAGCATGGTGCGCTGTGCGCCACGTTCTGGCCCTCGCCGCACGTGCACGTGGACGGCGCCTTCTCGGCCCCGCAGCAATCGGCCTTGTCCTCGGAGCCACAACACCTGGACAGCAGGACCGTGTCGCAGCACGGAATGCCGGCTCCGGCGCGCTGGTTCCGCAGCACGGGATGCCTTCGCCGGCGCTTCCATCCGTCGAGCAGACGCCGGTCTCGGGGAGGACCAGCTCGACACGCCGTGCAGCTTCCCAGTCACCCGCGATGGCGCTGACGACCGACCGCGCCTGCTCGTAGCCGGTCAGCAGCAGGAACGTGGGCGCGCGGCCGTAGCTCTTCATGCCGATGACGAAGAGATTCTCGTCAGGCTGTTTCAGTTCTTCAGCGCCGTGCGGGGGAACGGTGCCGCAGCTGTGCACGTTGGGGTCGATGAGCGGCGCCAGGGCGCGCGGGCTCTCCACGGACGGATCGAGGTCGAGCCGCACTTCGGACAGGATCGACCAGTCCGGACGGAATCCTGTCGCCGCGACAATCGCGTCGACCGGCGCCAGCACGCGCTCGCCAGACGAGACGACAACGCCGTCTGATGTCCGAGCCACACGTTCGATCCGGAAGCCGGTGATCAGCGAGAGCCGGCCGTCGCGGAGCAGCGCGCCGACGCGCTTGCCCAGCCTGCCACGCTCTTCGAGCTGATCCTGCCGGGCACCGCCCAGCAGCTGTCCCAGCGCGGGCCGTCGAATGACCCAGGTGATGTGGGTACCAGGCGCCTGATCGGCGAGGGTCGCAAGGTCGAGAAGGGCATTGAGCGCGGAATGTCCGCTGCCGACGACCATGACTCGCTTGCCCGCATAGTGCGCGCGGTCATCGCCGAGGACGTCGGGAATCCCATATCGGATGGCTGGCGCGGCCGACTGCTCGCCGATTGCCGGCAAGCCGGATGCGCCGAGCGGGCCGGGCTTCTCGATCGTTCCGGACGCGTCGATCACCGCTCGCGCCAGGATGTCGTGCTCGTGTCCCGCCGTCCGGACTCGCACCACGAACGGCGCCGAGGACCGGCCCGAGTCCTTCATGCGATCCAGGTCGCGGCGGGCTACGGCGACGACGCGCGTCTGCAGCCGGATGTGCGGCGCGAGTTCGGGCGACGCGGCCAGCGGTTCCAGGTACCGATTCACGAGATCGTGGCCGGTCGGGTAGTCGTCCGGCGCCGGCGTGGTCCAGCCGTGCGGGCGCAGGATCGCCGCGGCTGCCGAATCGACGGCGAACTTCCACGGCGAGAACATGCGCACGTGGCCCCATTGCCGCACGCCGTCGGCGATACGACTGCCGGCCTCGAGCACGAGCGGAGTCAGGCCACGGGCACGCGTGTGCGCTGCGGCGGCGAGGCCGACCGGGCCCGCGCCGATGATGACGACCGGAAGATCGGACTGGGTCATGTGCGGCTCCTACTGCAGGCGCCACGCGCGCATCGCCCGGCGGGGCCACGTCGCGACGCGACAGGTTCTCTGGAATCAGGCGCTCGACGATGACGACGTCGAGCCACTGGCCGTCGAGACAGCCATGTTTCTCGTAGGTGCCGACCTCACGGAATCCGCACGATCGGCACAGCGCGCGGCTCGCGGCGTTGAAGGGAAAGATCCGGGACACCAGCTTCCAGTAGCCGCGCTGACGGGCCGCGTCGACCAGCGATCGGAGCAGCTCACGTCCGAGGCCCCGTCCACGCGCGGCGCGATCGAGATAGATGGAGAACTCGGCGATCCCCGCATAGCAGGGTCGCGGGACGATACGCTACTCAAGGCCGCCCAGCCGATGACCCGGCCGTCGACGGCAGCGACCAGCGTGGGGAAGCGCTCGGTGTCCGAGAGCTTCGCCTCGATGTCGGCGGCGCTGCGCGGTCCGGTCTCGAAGGTTGCCCCGCGATCCTCGATGCCCTGGTTGTAGATCCGGGCGATCGCTTCAGCATCGGCGGCAACCGCATCGCGAATGACTGTCCCCATACTTGTCAGTAGCAACTAACGGGTCTGAAAAATATCAGCCGCACTTGGCACTGCCGCCTCCCGGCGCGCAGCAGCCCGCCGCGGCACCCACCGACACGCCGGACCGGAACCGCGAATCCGCGGCGGTCGCCAGACGGCGGATCACGCTGATGACCCCCTCACGCACGTCGGGATCGAAGTCGCGCAGCAGCTGCTTCTGCTGTTCGACGAGGTCGTCGGTGATGCGCTTGTGCAGCCGCCGGCCGCTCGTCGTCGCCAGCAGGGCGGTGGCGCGGCGGTCGCTCTCGTCCGACCGCTGCTCGACGTACCCCTTCTTCACCAGCGTTCCCACGACGCGGCTGGTGGTGCTCTTGTCGAGGAACAGGCGGTCCGCGAGCGCCCCGAGGCGCAGCGGACCGTTCTCGACCAGCGCCTCGAGCGCGTGACACTGCGTGACCGAGACGTCGTGGCAGCAGATGCGGTCGCGGTCCCGGAACTGGTAGACGCGGACCAGCTCGGCGACTGCGGCCTGGAGCGCCGCGGCATCACGGTCGAGCGTTGCTGGCGGAGCCGTGGTGGGACGTTCGGTGATGCGCGGCATAGTTGGTAGTGACAACAATATGGCGATCCGAGGCACCTGTCAAGCCCGAGGAGGGGAGTGCTCCGCAATACGGACGCAAACTCGCAGCAGTGGCGGCGAGGGCAGAGTGGCGACGAGGATCAGAGGCTTCCTGCGAAACGAAAGGTCACATGATCTGGTTCTTCGGTCGAGGCAACGAGACCACACAGGTGCAGACGCGGTTCGACAACGCGTCGCGCGAGTACGTGCTCGAGATCAGCCGCGGAAAGGGTGAACCCGAGCTGGAGCGATTCAAGGATCTCGCGGCGTTCGAGACCCGCGTGAGGGCACTCGAGGACGAGCTGCGCGCCAACGCGTGGATCCAAGTCGGCGGCCCCGACATCGTGCCGGAGGGTTGGCGCGGTCCGGTCTCGCATTGAGCGGTGCACCTCCAACGCGCCCGTGGGGCGCGCCGACCATTACGGCGTCGTGCCGGAGGCGCATGCGTGGCGACGCCCCGAGGCTCGTGTGGCGAAGAAGTTGATCCGGGCGGCGTGGAGCCTGCCTGATGCGGCGATCAGGATTGGCTGGAGACTGGCGGGACCAACTGATCCCGAACCATGTTCTGCGACGAAGTGTCCCCGGGGTCGGTAGTCGGGCGCTGAGCATTGGAGTGTTCGCTCCACATGCGGCCGCACGCGTTGCACTTGAAGGTCAGGAGCTCCCGACGCTCAGGCGGCGCCAGGCGGATCGACGCCGACGAACAAGACGGGCAGCGTGTTCCCAGCAGCACGATGCAGGGAGTATCGAGGCTCGACGCCGTTCTGTCCAATTGAAATAATGGTTGAGCTTTCGCGGAATTGCACCGGAATTGTTCAGCCAGGGAAGACTGCAATAAGGGACGGCATTCCGCCCATTGAGGTAACGCCCGGACGACTCCGCTATCATCAGCCCCGAACAGCTGAGGACGGACGAGGAGGACGCATGCCGTCGAGGGAGACCAAGGGCAAGCCGGCGCGTGACGGCCGGGCACCGGCAGCGAAGCCGGCCGGTCAGAAGGCCGAGGAGCGCCGACCAATCGTGCTGCTCGTCGAGGACGACCTCGCCGTGCGCGGGCCGCTCCAGAAGTTTCTCGCGCTCCATGGCTTCGACGTCGTCACCGCCGACAGCGCGGATGGCGCCATCGACCGCCTCCGCGAACTGCGCCTGGCCGCCGCGATCGTCGACCTGCGTCTCACGCAGGGATCGGGACGCGAAGTGATCCTGTCGATTCCTCCGCCGACGCCGGTCATCATCTTTTCAGCGGTCCCCGACGAGTCCGGCGGGCTGGAGCAGATGCGCCCCAACACCCGGCTGATCCAGAAGCCCTTCTCGCTGCTGATGCTGGTGGAGTCGGTACAGAAGATGATCGCCGCTGCCGCCCGCAACGAGCCCGGCACGCGACGGATTTCGCCGCACGCGACCTGAGCCGCGTCGCGCCATCACGACGGACTGCTCAGAGAATTTTCTGGCCGAGCGCGGAGAGCACGAGCTCGACGCCGAGCGCCGCGGTCATGTTGCGGTCGTCGAGGATCGGGTTGACCTCGACGAGATCGAGCGCGCGGAGCAGGCCGGAATCCGCCACCATCTCCATCAGCATGTGCGCCTCGCGGTAGTCGAGCCCGCCCTTGACGGGCGTGCCGACGCCGGGCGCGATCGTCGGGTCGCAGACGTCGAGATCGAAGGATACGTGCACGCCGGTCGTGCCAGCGGAGGCCGCCTCGATCGCTTGTTCGGTCACCGACGCGATCCCCGATCGATCGATGTCCTTCATGGTGAACACGCGCACGCCCGCCGCCCGCACGCATGTCCTTCTCACGCTCGTCGAGATTCCTGATGCCGATGAGCACCGTGTTCCGCGGAAGCACCTTCGGGGAGAAGCCGCCGATGCCGGAGAGTTCGGCAGGCTCGGGACCGAGCAGGGACGCGAGCGGCATCCCGTGCACGTTGCCGCTGCTGCTGCTCGCCGGCGTATTCATGTCTCCGTGCGCGTCCACCCAGATCAGCCCGATCCTGCCGTCGGCTCGCCGGGCGAACTCAGAGGTCGCCGCCACGGAGCCGGCCGCCAGGCTATGGTCGCCGCCGAGCACAACTGGCGTCCCCCCCTTTTCGAACACGGCCATCGATGTACGGTAGAGCTGTTCGCAGACCCTGAGGATCTCCTGCATGTACTTCTTTTGCGGGTCGCCGACCGACTTCACCTCGGGAATCGGTGCGACCGAGATCGCCCTCGTCCACCACGGTCATTCCCAGCGCGATCAGGCGTTCGGCCAGTCCGGCGATGCGAAAAGCCGACGGTCCCATGTCGACACCGCGGCGGTTGCCGCCCAGGTCGAGCGACACGCCGATGACGTGAATGGGCTTCACGGGCGTGGACTGTACCATAGCGATCCGGTCTGGTCAGTTGACGCTGACGTAACCGTCAGATACGCTTACAGTTGCGGCGGCGGGAGCGGCTGGCGGGAGGAATGTGATGAAGCGGTTCGAGGTCGGGGCGCGTGTGGTGGAACCCACGTATGGTCTGGGTTCTGTCGTCGCGGTCGAAGATGCATATACGCGTGTCCAGTTCGACGATCACGGAGTGAAGAAATTCCTCACGAGCATGTCGAAACTCGAGCCGAGTGACGAACCGGTGCCGGCCGGCGCGCGCGGCAAGGTGCGCAAGAAGCGCGTCACCAAGGCCAAGGTGGCGGCCGTAGCCGCCCCCGCTCCGGAACCCGCCGAGGAAGAATCAGCCAGCGACGAAGACTGATCCCCCGTCGCGCTACTTCGTTTTCATCGACACCGACATACCTTCCCCGGACGGCGACACGATCGTCGTCCACAGGGACGGGTGTCGCTGCACGGCGTCGAGGAAATCCTCCATCTCATTCTTCTTGTTGACGACGTTGTGCGCGACGAACAGGCCGCGCGCGTCGAGCCGTGGGTACACGGTGTCGAAGAACCGCTTGTAATCCTTCTTCCACGCGTCCAGGAACACGAAGTCGAACGATCCGGCAATCTTCGGGATCTGCTCGAACGCGTCGCCGGACACCACCTCGACGATGTCGGAGAGGCCGGCGCGCCGGATGTTGTCCGCCAGCTCCTTGGCCCGCGCCGGCTCGTATTCGATCGTGACCAGCCGCCCGCCCGTGGCGCGCAGCCCGTGTCCCATCCAGATCGCGCTGTATCCGCTGGCGCCGCCGATCTCCAGCGCGCGCTTGGACCCGCTCGTCGCGATCATCAGCCGCAGGAAGCGGCCGTCTTCCTCGGAGACGGCCAGCTGGCCGGTGTCCTTCCGCTTGATCTCTGCCAGCAGTTTCACGGTCTCCGCGCTGAGGCCGTCGGCCCTCGCGGCCTCTCGCGCGGCCGGCTTGCGCGCGCCGCGCGCCTGCTCCGCGGATCCGTGGCCGCCCGCGGCCATCACCAACACGACTACGCTCGCCGCCGCTGCCAACCGACTCTGGATGTCCCGCACTTTCACCTCGAACACTCGTTGACTCGACCCATTCAGCCTCTCATCGTAACGTAATCCCAGGCGGCCGCAGCAGCACGCCGCCCGTGCGCGACACAGTCGGGAATGCCAATCGCCTCGAACCCGCTGCCCGCGGCGTGCAGCCCCGGCAGCGCGGCCAGCCGCCCGTTCAGCTCGTGCATGCGCGCCCGATGTCCGACGACGTACTGCGCTCCGGCCTCCCTCCAGCGATAGACGCGGGCGATGACAGGGGAGGAGGTCAGGCCCAGCACCGGCGTCAGATCGCGAATGGCGATGTCCACCAGTTCGGCGTCGGTCCGATCGCAGACGTCGGGATCGTGCGCGCCGCCGAGGAACGCGCGCAGCAGCGCATGGTCGTCGGGCGCGCGATGTGCCCACTTCGACGACACCCAGGTGCACGCCGTGATGCGCATCGCGTTGTGCTGCCGCGCGACGACGAAGCCCGAACCGGCGAGCGCGTGCCGGACATCCCGGCGGCGGTAGCCGAGCGCCACACTGGCAGTGGAAACGTACGGCACGCGGGCGCAGATCTCGGCGGCCGTGGGATCGACGGGGGCGAGCAGCCGTGCGGCGACGTTCGCCGGCGCGGCGAGAATGATCGCCGTCGCGCGATGGACTGCACCGTCGCTCGTGACGGTCCAGTCCTGGTCCGATCGCGTCAGCGACGTCACCGGCACGCCAAGGCGGATGGAGCCGGCCGGTATCCGAGCGACCAGCGTCGACACCAGCTCGGACATCCCCTCGCGCAGCGCGCGGAAGGCGCCGCTCTCTTTCGCCGACGGGTGGGGCACCAGGTTGCGAATCACGCCGCCCGGCTGGCGCTCCGCCTCGACGAGGCGCGGAAACAGCGCCTGCATCGACAGGTCCTCGACGTTGCCCGCATGGATGCCGCCGAGCAGCGGTTCGGCAATGAGGCCGACGGTCTGCCGGCCGAACCGGCGCCGGAAGAATGCGGCGACCGACTCGTCGGGCAGGCTGCCGACCGGGACGAAGGGCTCGAGCGCCAGGCGCGCACGCGCGTGAAAGGGCAGCAGATCGTACCCGGCGATCGCCGGCAGCGTCGTGGGGATGCCGAGCACCGACGGTGTCGGCAGGCCGTGCAGGCGCCCTCGCTTCAGGACGAAGGCGGTCCGCGGCGGCGACGTCGTCATCAGGCGCCCGCCGAGCCCGAGCTCTCCGCACAGCTCGATCGCGGCGGGCTTCTGCGCCAGCAGCGAATCGGCGCCTGCGTCGATCGTGAAACCGTCGACGTGCTCGGTGTAGATGAGGCCACCCGCGCGCGGCCGCGCTTCGAGCAGCAGGAATGGCGTCTGGCGGCGCGCCAGCTCGAAGGCCGCTGAAAGGCCGGTGATCCCTCCGCCAATGATGATGATCACTCGAGGCTGATCAGTCCGTCGCGCTCAGTTCCCGACAGACTGCTCGTTCTCCGAACGCTCCTGGCGCGCCGACGCCCGATGCACGTAGCGCGCGAGCTCCTGCACGTGCTCGAGGGGCGTCCCGGGAAGCACGCCGTGGCCCAGATTGAAGATGTGCCCGGGCCGGCCAGCGGCGCGCTGGAGAATGTCCCCGGCGACGTCGAAGGTGCGATCGAGCGGGCCGAGCAGCAATGCCGGATCGAGGTTGCCCTGGATCGCGCGCTCCGGCCCGAGCAAGGTCCACGCCTCGTCGAGTGGACGGCGCCAGTCGACGCCGATGACGTCGCCGCCGGCTTCGGCGAGATCGGTGAGGATCGCCGCGGTTCCGACGCCGAAGTGAATCGCCGGCACGCCGGCATGGCGGAGGGCGTCGAAGATGCGCGTCGTGTGCGGAAGCGCGAACTCCCGGTAGTCGGCGCGGCTCAACGCGCCCGCCCACGAATCGAAGATCTGCACGGCCTGCACGCCGGCGTCGATCTGGGCGTGCATGTAATCGGCGATCATCTCGGCGAACCGGTCACACAGCCGGTGCCACGCGCGCGGCTGCTCGTACATGAACGTCTTCGTGCGCGTGTAGGTCGTCGACGGCCCACCCTCGATCGCGTAGGCAGCGAGCGTGAACGGCGCGCCCCCGAATCCGATCAGCGGCACGCCGTTCCGCAGCTCGGTTCTCAGCAGACGAATCGTCTCGAGCACATGCGCGAGCGCCTCGCGCGGCTCGAAGCGCCGCAGCCGCTCGACGTCGTCGGCAGAACGAATCGGATTTTCTACCGCCGGCCCTTCGCCCTTCACGAAGTCGAACTGCAGGCCCATCGGCGTGAAGGGCAGCAGGAGATCGGAGAAGAGAATCGCCGCGTCGACCTCGATCGCCTCGACCGGCTGCATCGTCACCGCGACGGCGAGGTCGGGCCGACGGCAGATCTCGAGCAGCGAGTAGCGCTCGCGCAAGGCGCGGTAGTCGGCCATGTAGCGGCCGGCCTGACGCATGAACCAGACGGGTGTCATGTCGACCTGCTCGCGTCGGCAGGCCCGGAGGAACCGATCGGTCACGCGACGTTGGCGTTGATGAGGGTTTTCGCCAGCGCGATCAGGTCCTCGAGCCAGAGCGGCTTGAACCGGATCGACGCGCCGAGCTTGCCCAGTTCCTTCTGGACGGGATCGGTCAGGAAGTAGTCCCCGGTGACGATCGCCACGGGGATGTTCGCGAGCGGTGGCCGCGCACGGACCTGACGCAGGAACTGCAGGCCGTTCGTGATCGGCATTCGCATGTCCAGGATGATGGCGTCAGGCAGCAGGGCAGACGCGGCCTCCAGCCCGTCCTCGGCCGTGAGCGCGGTCTTCACCTTGAATCCTTCCAGCTGGAGCATCCGAGCGAAGGTGTCGGCCACCGACTGGTCGTCATCCACGATCAGAATTGTGCTCGTGGCGGCTTCCGCGTGACGGGGACCAGCAGGCGCGATCACCGTATCATTCTCAGCCCGAGTCAGTTGTACGTCAAGGGTCGGGCAGTTTGGGGATCTGCCTTCGGCGTGTGCGCATTCGGTCCCAATGCCTGTAAAATTCGCGTTTCTGATCTGAGGCAATTCGGGTTACTGTCTCGGCCGGAGGTCAAGTGAGTCCCATTCTGGTGCGGCCCGTCCGCGAACAGCTCGAGCACGATCGGGTCATCAGGCTTCTTCAGGTGCGTCTCAAGCGTCGCGTTGAGGTTGTTACCAACATCGGCGAAGACCAGACCGTGCCGGTCCGAATCGGCCCGGTGCAGATTTTTCCCGACCTCGTGCTGACCTCGACCGACAGCGGCCGCAAGCTGATGGGAACTGTGGAAGTCGAAACGGCTGAATCAGTTAACCATCTCGAAGCGATGGCGCAGTGGGCCCATCTCGGACGGGCGCGGGCGCCCTTCCACCTCTACGTCCCGGCCGGCTCCGTCGACATCGCAAAGCGGCTCGCCACCGAGAATTCGGTCAACGTCGCCGAGATCTGGAGCTATCACACGATTGGCGACCAGACGCGGTTCACGCTGGCGCATCGCGCGCCCACGGTTGAGCCGCGACGGGCGCCTGAGCCAGCCCAGTCCAAGCCGGCGGCAAAGCCTGTAGCCAAGCCCGTGGCGAAGTCCGCGGCCCGGACCACACGAACGACCGCGGCGAAGTCCGCTGGCGTCCGGAAGCGGACCCCGCCCGAGCCTCGCCGCAAGGTCGCCCCGAAGGGGGCGGCCAAACGCGGCGCGCCGGCAGTGAAAGCCCGAACACAGAAGAGGAAATAGGCCTGCCAACCCTGCGGTTTACGCGCGACAAGCGCGGCTACGAGAACACGTTCGTCGTGCACAGCCCTGCCCGCCGTCGCGGCCGCGGGCGAACGCGCGTGTTGTATTGGTTCCGCACCCCTGCCGGCGTTCGCGTCGGACGCGCACCGCTGGACGAAGACGCCATCCGGCTGATCGAGGAGCATCATCCGCACATCCGGTTCGATTGGCCCCAGATCCTGAAGGGCGAGGAGGAAGTCGGCTTCGTCCCGCGCGAACCCGAGCGACGGCCGACCGGGAACGAGCGCCGGGCGTCCGAGACGGAGCGGCCGGCGGTAGCGGTCGAGCCGCGGGCGGCCGAGCTGGAACCGGAGAGGCGCCGACGCCGGTTGTGGAGAGCGAGCCGCCCATCGAGCCCCCGTTCGAGCCCTTGAACCCTGCGCATGCTCAGCTCGGATCCGAAGGCCTCGCGCGGCTTCGGGCGCGCTACGCCGACGTCATGGCTGGTATTTCCAGGCGCATTACCGACCCCGAGCGCCAGGAGCAGCTCAAGACCGCGGCCGACCGGCTGAACCCCGACACCTGGGTGACGGACGACGAGGTCCGCCAAGGGCTGGAAGAGTACGAGACGGTGTTCGAGTCTCTCCGCGGCGTCATCGGTCGACGGCGGCGGCGCCGGAAGTCGCGGTCAGGCCAGGGGAATCGTCCGCATGAGGCCGCGGGCTCGAGCGCACCCGGCAGCTCACCGGAGCAGGCCGGGGAGGCCGATCCGGACGATGGGGATGACGCCGACGACCACGAGGGATCCCACGAATAGCCCACAGGCTTTATAATCAACGGCATGCGAGCAATTCACCGGTGGGAGAGGTTCGTTCCGGCTCTCTGGCTGGCGTTCATGGGCACGGCGGCAATCGACGCCCAGGATCAGCGGCGGCCAGACTTCACAACGCGCGTTGAACTCGTCACCACGGACGTGGTCGTGCGGGACAGCGCCGGCCAATTCATCGCCGACCTGAAAAAAGAGGATTTCGAGGTCCTCGAGGACGGCGTGCCACAGAACATCATCTCGTTCTCCCTGACGCATGGCGGCCGCAGCTACAACATCGCGGCGCCGCCTCCCGCACCCGTCGCAGAAGGCATCGTGCTGCCGCCGACGCGTCCGCCGACCGACGCGGCGGGCCGCATCTTCCTGATCTTCGTCGACGACCTGCATCTCGACTTCCGCAACACCGGCCGCATCCGCGACCTGTTCAAGAAGATCGCGAAGGAACTGATCCACGAAGGGGACATGTTCGGCATCGTCTCCACCGGGCCGTCGTCGCTGTCGATCAACCTGACCTACGACCACAAGCGGCTGGACGAGGCGCTCAAGAAGATCTCGGGCGCCGGCCTCGCGCCGAAGGACATCCTCGACGTGCCCGAGGGCTCGCAGGGGCCGCCCGAAGTGCGCCATCGCGCCCACGTGGCCTTCTCGACGGCGATGGACATGATGCGCCAGCTCGAAGGCGTTCATAACCGCCGCAAGGCGTTCATCTACGTCAGCAACGGCTACGACCTGAACCCGTTTGCGAAGACCCGCGCCAAGAACGCGCTCGAGCGGTACGGGCAGCTGCGCTCCAACGTCGACAACAGCGACGGCAGCACGCAGCCGAGCGACGATCCCAACGATCCGGCGGTGCAGGCGAAGCAGGGGAATCAGTTCGCGTTCGCCGACCTCGTCAGCGACCTCGCGGAGCTGACGCGCGCCGCGAATCGCGCCAACACCACGATCTACACGATCGACCCGCGCGGCCTGGTCGGCGGCCCGGATCTCGACGAGAAGATCGACATGGTCGAGTATCAGGAGTACGTGCGCAGCACGCAGGACACGCTGCGCGTGCTCGCCGAGCTGACCGGCGGCATCGCCGTCGTCAACCAGAACGACTTCACCAAGGCGCTCAAGCGCATCGACCAGGAGACCAGCGACTACTACGTCGTCGGCTACTACTCGACCAACCCCGATCCGACGAAGCGGCGCCGCACCCTTGAAGTGAAGGTGAAGAAGCCGGGCGCCAACGTCTGGCACCGGACGTCGTACATGCTGAAGAAGAGTTCGTAGTCAGCGACCACACCGAGCAGCCGCACAAATAGAAAGGGCCGTCCAGGAATTCCTGGACGGCCCTTTTTCATTGCCCGCGAGCCGCGGTGCCTACCAGAGGAACCGCAGGCCGAACTGCATGTCGCGCGGTCCGAACAGCGTGCTGCTGGCCGCGCTCGGCACCAGGAAGCCCGTGTTCTCGGTCAGGTTGACCGTCGCCATGTTGGTGGCGGCGTCGTAGCTCGAGCTCGCGACGTTGTACTTGGTCGCCGAGAAGCTCGTGTAGTTGGTCCAGTTCACGATGTTGAACGACTCCCAGAGGGCGACGAGCTGGCGGCGGCCGCCGAGGTCGAACGTCTTGGAGAGGCGCAGGTCGATCGTCTTGCGGCCCGTCTGGCGGAAGCCGTTGCGCTCGTCGAACGGCGAGCGGTTCGACGCGCCGCTGCCGTTGGTGGTGGCCGTGTTGGTGGCGCCAGTCGCCGCGGCCACGCCGCCGCTGATCGCGGCCGTGATTGGCAGTCCGCTCTCGAACGTGCCCACGCCGCCGATCTGGATGCCCCATGACCACGTCGGCGCGTAGTGGAAGCTGCCGACGAAGCGGTGGCGGCGGTCGGTCGACGAAATACCCTGCTCGAAGTCCGGATCGAACGGGTTGTAGACCGTCGAGAACGTCGAGATGAACGTCGTCGAGTTCTGGCCCGAGTCCTCAGACTTTGACAGGGTGTAGCTGGTGTTGAACAGCAGCCCGCCGCTGAAACGCTTGTTCAGCTGCAGCACGAGGCCGTGGTACTCGGAGTCGACCGTGTCGGCGACCATGATCGCGTTGTTGATGTTCGCGTCGGGACGCGCGCCACGGAAGAAGGGGAACGTGCCCTTGTTCTCACCAGCCACGACGTACGTCACCTGCGAGTTCGGGGCCGGCAGGTTCGTGTCGATGAACGTCGGCAGGTTGGTGCCCTTGCTGTACAGGTATGACGCCGACACCGTGAGGTTCCGGCCGAGCAGGCGGTCGATCGTGGCCTCGGCGCTGTGGATCTCCGGCCGCTCGAGATCGGGCGACAGGTAGCGGATGCTCGGACGCGCGCCGGTGCCGCTCGGCGGCGCAGTAAAGACGTTCGGATACTGCGGCGCGCCTGCCGACGTCGGCGTGAACGTGTAGGTCGCGAAGGTGACCGCGTTCTCGGTCAACGCGGTGAAGAGGATGCTGTTGCTGGAGCGGCCAAAGTACAGCCCGTATCCCGCACGGAAACACCGTTTTGTGCTGGCCGCCGACGTCATACGTCAGCCCCAGACGCGGGCCCCAGTTGTTCTTGTCCTGGTTGAAACTGGTGGTCGCGGGATAAGCCGGATTGCCGCCCATGACGATGCCGTTGACTTCGACTTCATCCGGCTGCGGCAGCTTCTGGTACTCGTAGCGCACGCCCGCGTTCAGCGTCAGGTCGTCGCGAATACGCCACTGATCCTGGATGAAGAAGTTGTAGTCGGCGGTCGAGAACTGCGCGTCGCCGCGCAGCCCGCCGCCGCGCAGGTCGAACGCCTGCGTGTACGTGGTGTAGTGGCGCAGATCCGAGACCGCGCCCTGGGTGAGCGGCACGCAGCCGGTTGCCTGAGCGGGGCAATCCGACGCGATCGCCTGGACGTTGGCCGGATACGCGTAGACGCCGCCGCCCTGGAACAGGTTGATGAGCGTTTCGCTGACCCAGTTGACGTCGATGCCGGCCTTCAGGTTGTGCGCGCCCGTGTAGTAGGACACGTTCTCGATGAACTGCACGCGCCGCTCATCGGGATACTTCGGCCGGGGCAGGAAGTCGGCCATGCCGAAGTTGATCGCGGAGCTGCCCGAGAAGGTCGTGGCCGGGCCGTCCGCGTTTGGCTCCTGGGCCTCGAAGTCGCGGCCGTACTGGAAGCGAATCTCGTTGAGCCAGCTCTGCGACAGCACGGTGTTCAGCGAGGCCACCATGAAGTCGGTCTTGACGACGTCCTTGGCGATCGCGCTTTCGTCGACCGTCACCACCGCGCGCGTTTCCTGGCCGTTCGGCGAGTCCCAGCGGTGCATGTTGTACTGCACGGTCAGGTTGTTCTTCGAATTGAGCGCGTAGTCGACCTTGCCGAGCAGGATCCGGTTATTGCCCTCGCGCGGGAAGAACTTGCTGAGCGAATTGATGTAATCGATGGTCGACGCGCAGCCGGGGACGGCGCAGGCGCCGGTCAGGAACGTGGTGCTGCCGACCCGCGAGAAGCCGGGGAAGTCGCGCAGCTGCTGGTCGAAGTTGACGAAGAAGAAGGAGCGATCCTGCTGCAGCGGACCACCCATGCTGAAGCCGAACTGCTGGCGCATCTCCTCGGGCTTGGTCGGCGTGAACGGCTCGCGCGCCTGATATTCGTCGTCGCGGCGGAAATAGAACGCCTTCGCCGCGGATGTCGTTGGTGCCCGACTTCGTCACCGCGTTGACCGTGCCGCCGGCGGCCCGGCCGAACTCCGCCGAGAAGTTGCTGACGCCGACCTGGAACTCGCGGATGGCGGCCTGGCTGATCGAGTACGACGCGCGGGTACGGCCGCGCGCTTCCGAGAAGAACGCCTGGTTGTTGTCGACGCCGTCCACCGTGTTGTTGTTGTAGAGCCCGGAGATGCCGCGATAGCTGACCAGGCCGAACCCGCCATCGTTGGTGACGCCCGGGCTGAGGAGCACGAAGTTCTCCCACCGGCGGCCGTTGATCGGGAGGTTCGCGATCGCGACCTCGCCGACGACGTTGCTCACGTCGGTGCGCGCGGTGTCGAGAATCGGGCTCTCTCCGCTGACCGTGACGGTTTCCGTGACGCCCTCCGGTCGCATCCGCATATCGACCGGCTGGGTCTGGCCGACCTGCACCGGGATGTCGCTGATGGGCGCGGCGGCAAAGCCGGCCATCGTCGCCGTCACTTGGTAGCGCCCCACCTGGAGCGCCGACACCCGGTAGCGGCCGCCCTCGTCGGTCACCACTTCGCGGGTCAAATTCGTGTCGAGATTCTTCACGATCACGGTGACGCCCGGCAGGACGGCTCCGGTTGCGTCGCTGACGACGCCTTCGATATTTCCCGTCGCTGCCGTCTGTGCGACGGCCATCGCCGGTAGCAGCCCGATCGCGAAAATCAGCGCGATCGTTGTGCGTAGGACCTTGTACATCGAGACTCCTTGATTCTGGCGGATTGACGTGCGGGTGCCCGAACGGATGAAAAGCACTGAAGCCTTCTGTGAGGAAAGAAAAAGCGCCCCTAGAGTACTACAACCAACCCGGCCGTGTGCTGGCGCCATTCGCCCCGGCTGGGGTTAAAGCCTACGAAACTTCGTGTAAGAAAACTCAGACAATTGTGTCAATTTGGTTCGACATTTCTGTCGAACTGGTCGTGCTCGAAGGAAGGGACGACACCATGGCGGTGCGCCGTGCGCGCGCGGCTAGGTGGTCGAGGGCCCGGGCTTCCTCTTGCGAGGCCCGGGCTTTCTCTTCGCCGGCCGGCGTCCGTTCGCATCGAACAACCCGCGGGCATTCAGCGACGACTTGACCCGTTCGATCGCTTCCTTCAGGTAGTACTCGTCGATCTCCACGCCGATGAAGTTCACGCCGAGCTGTGCCGCAGCGACGGCGCTGCTGCCGAGGCCCAGGAACGGGTCCATCGCGACCGCGATCCGGCCCGGGTCGTGGAGGCGGAGGCAGTATTCGGCGAGTCGCGGCGGGAACGTCGCGGGGTGGGGCCGATCCTTGTCGCGGCTCTTGATGGTGTCGTAGGGGATGAACCAGGCGTTGCCGCGACAGCGGCGATTGCCGCCGCCGCTGCGCCAGCGCGCGATGTTGGAGGCGTCCTGGTACTCGACGCCGACCGCCGGACGATCGACCGGCGTGCGCCCGTCGGGGGTGAAGTGGAAGACGAACTCGTGGCAGTCGTTGACGAACCGCGTGCTGTTGATCGGCTTGTAGTGGCCGACGGCAAGGTCGCGCTCCAGCGTGACCGTGCCGCCGACGGCATCCTTGTCGATGGCGATCGACTTGATCCAGTGGATGGTGTTCTGCAGGTGCAGGTGCTTGCGGGCGGCCTGCGCGATGTCCATTGCCGTCCAGGGGTCGGTCGGCTTGGCCCCAAGGTTCAGGAACAGCGATCCCTGCGGCGCCAGGACGCGCCGCGCCGCATCGATCCACGCATCGGTCCAGGCGAGATAGTCGCGGCGCGGGAGCGTGTCGTCGTAGCTGCGATAGCGGACCCCGAGGTTGTACGGCGGGGAGGTGACGATCAACGAAATGGCGCCTGGCTCCAGCGACTGGAAGACGTCCAGGCAATCGCCGTGGAAAAAAGTCAGCGTGGCGCCGCCGACGGTGAGGACGCTGTAAGGCTGCACGCGACGAACGCGAGACCCGGACGAGGGCATCGCGTCAGTCTATACGGGCCGCTGCGCCACGATGATACGACCGCCACGACGGGGCGATCGCGTCGCGCAGCGACGGTCAGTCAGGATGCGCGAGCGGCGCCGGACAGGCCGAAGCGCGTGGTCGTGAGGGTGTGATTGCGCCGGTGCGCATGCTGCTCGCAGCCGGTGCCCTTTTCCTCGACGTAAGTGATCTCGCGATTTGTCGCGACCTCACGATAGTGGCCGGTCACGCACCCGCACCCGAGTGTCGTGAACCCGAGGAGACGAACCAGACTCATCATATGAGGCTCCAGACCGACGCCAAGCAAGTCCCGTACCTGCAAGAAAGTCCGATTTGGCGGCTATGAATGGCGACACAGCATCGGAATAAGTGGCCAGCATCAGTTAAAAGTCTCTCTTTTGGAGGACTAACGTCTTGAGTTCTGGCGCCACCCCGACGGAATCACGAATCGCAAATCCAGAAACTCCAACCGCCCTCAACTCCCTCTTCACTCGAATGGGCAGCGTGTGAGCGTCGTCGCCACGCGACTTCATACTCGGTAGGACGCCGTCCTCGCCAAGCGTGTTCCCGCTGACATCCCACGCAAATCACGTTCGCGCCTCGAGGCCTCCAGGCATCAGTCGACGCTGCGCTGGACGCCTCGCGATGCCGCGCGGGCTCCCACGGCGCGGAGCGAGTCCGGAGTTGCCCCCGGCCGGCCGGAGGCTGTGACGCGTCCACGCGGAGTCGTCGCGCCCCACCATTGGGTGCGGTCGAGTAAACCTGGGTCACGCGCCTGCCGAAAAGCAGGTGTCGGGTCGGGACTGAAGGGCGACGCGACGTATGGCTGGGGTGGTACCGCTCTTGCGTAGAGGCCAGCTCGAGACGGAGAGCCAAAGGGAAGCGGCAGGGGTCGAGCCACTAAACCCACGGACCGGTTACACTTCTGGTTGCGCCGCGGGCTGTTTGCTGCTACACTGCTGTCGTTCCAATTCACTGCAACGGTTGATTTCCCAGCCAGCCGGTGTCGTATCGGAGGACTCGTGCGTTTGATCCGCCCTCTGAACGTAGCTCGACTGCTTGCGCTGCCGCTTGCCCTCGGTCTTTTTGCACCGGGTGCTCTCGCTGAGGCCGCGGCACGGAAGACTACCGCTCAAGTTCGCGACCGCAAGCCGACCTACTCGGCCACGGCATCCAAGGCCCGCAAGGCCAGGCTGGCGCGCGCCCGCGCCGCCGCCCGTGCCCGTGAAGAGGCCCGCGTCAAGGCTCTGCAGGATGCCATGACGCCGCGGTACAAGACCGACGCGACCGGCGCCCTCGTGCCGGATGTCCGCGCCGCCGCCGCCATCATCTTCAGTCCGGAAACCGGCCAGGTGCTCTGGGAGGAGAACGGGCAGTCCAAGCGCTCGATCGCCAGCATCACCAAGGTGATGACCGCGGTCGTGTTCCTCGAGGACAACCCCGACCTGTCCCAGGAAATCACCATCCAGCGCAGCGACGTCTACGCCGCCTCGACCACCTATCTGCGGGCGAACGACCGCATCACTCTCGACCAGGTGCTGCACCTGACGTTGATCGCGTCGGACAACGCCGCCGCACGGGCGCTGGCGCGCGTGTCGCACGGCGGGACCGCCTCGTTCGTCGAGCGCATGAACGAGAAGGCCATCGAGCTCGGTCTGGAAAGCACGACGTTCGCGGATCCGTCAGGCCTCAATCCGGCGAACATCTCGTCTGCCTACGACCTGTCCCGACTCATCACGTTCGCGTCGCACGACGAGCGGATGTCGCCGATCATGCGGACCGCCTCCTATACGGCGCGCACGCACCGCCGCACCATCCCGATTCGCAACACCAACCACCTGGTTCGCGGCGGGGAAGTCGACGTGCTCGGAGGCAAGACCGGGTTCATCACCAAGGCCGGCTACTGCCTGGCGACGCTGCTGCGCCTGCCGCAGAGCAATCATCAGGTCGCGGTCGTGGTGCTCGGCGCCGGCTCGAACAACGGCCGGTTCTGGGAAACGCGGCACCTGTTCAACTGGCTGTCGGAGAAGGCCTCCGACATCTTCACGAAGGATCAGGAAGCGAGCCGCTGACCGATTCTTCGGGCCATCCCGATCATCAAGAAAAGGGCCGACAGCAACCGCTGCCGGCCTTTTTCATTTGTAGCCGCGCTGCATCGCCGCCGCATCCAGCGGCAGCGTCGCGACGGAGTCGACCGGGGGCATCACCGGGCGGGGTGCCCGGCGCGCGTCGTATGCCTTGATGTACCGCTCGCAGACGTCGCAGGCAAACAGCCGGTACTGCCCGTCGCGGCTGGCAAACGACGTGATCCGCGACCGATCGGCATTCCGGCAGAACGGGCACGTCAGCTGATCGAAACGCCAGCGCGCGAGGCAGCGGCCGCAGATCAGCAGCCGGTCGGCCGCCGGCGTGATCACCGCGAGGTCCGGCTCGCCGCCGCACACCGGACAGTTGCCGTGCAGCCATGTGGTGATGTCGAGCCGCGCCAGGATCGCGTCGGCGGCGCGCGTGAGAATTGGCCGCATCGCCTGCAGGAAGACCGTCTCGAGGCCCTCCGCCGCTTCTGGCAGGGTGGTGACCGCAGCCGACGGACCGGTCGCGTCGTACCAGGCACGCACCACGCACCGGCAGGCGCTCGGCGTCGCGGGTGATGGCCTCGACCTTTTGCAGATCGCCGGGATCGAGCGCCTCATGCGTGCGCATCGCCGCCGCGACCGCCCGCACCAGGAAGCGGATGTCGCTCCAGTCGATCTTGAGATGCTCGAACTGCAGGATCGGACCGGCTTTGAGCAGGCCGGCGAGATAGTCGGCGTCGAGGCGAACCGCCGGCAGCGGCACGCGGGATTGGACGCGCCGCTGCAGCTGGAGCAATTCGATTTGGAGATCGGCGGCGGCCGCGAGATCCGGCTGATCGTTCTTCAGACGCCGGAGCTCGACGATTTCTCTCGGCTCGGAACGAGTCGGCTGAGCTTCCGCCACAGCGGCATCATACAACGCTGTAGCTGCGCGCCCGCCGCCGTCTCAAAAGGATTCCGACGTCCGTCAACATCGACAAGCGGCTGAATCGCCGTGTTACACTCGACGTTTTGACCCGCACGCGCGCACGCTGATTGATGGCCAAGAAACGTCCCCCGATAGAAGACCGGCAGAAACCCGCAGTCGCCCCCTCGAAGACACCACGCACGCGCAGGAAAGCCGAGAGCACTCCACCGGCGGAGCCGTCGGCGGCCAAGACGCCGCTGGCATCGGCTAAGTCTGCGATCCCGAAACGCAAGCCGCCGTCACCGGCTCGTCCTGCCACGGCGGCAAGGCCGGCGGCTGCTTCGGTCGGTTCGAAAAGGACCAAACCGCCGGCGGCGCGGAAGGCCGCGGCTGCACCGAAGAAGCCGGCGGCACAATCTCGTCCCGCGAAGGGAAAGCCGTCTGCGGGCACGCCGCTTCATGTCGTGATGGTGGCGTCAGAGGCCCGACCCTTTGCGACGACCGGCGGCCTTGCCGAAGTCGTGGGCAGCCTTCCACAGGCCCTGGCCCGGCTCGGTCATGCGGTCACGGTGATTCTCCCCAAATACCGCGAGACTGACGACGCGCCGGGAGACGAGGTGGTGCTGGACCTGGGACACGCGCGCCATGTCGTCGGCTTCGTCGAGAAGCAGATAGCCCCGCGGGTGACCGCGGTATTGATTGATGCGCCGGACCTGTTCCAGCGCGAGGGTCTGTACGGCAACCAGCTGGGCGACTACGCCGACAACGCGCTCCGGTTCGCGGTCCTCTGTCGCGGCGCGATCGAGTACCTCCGCCGGCGCGGCGAGCGTCCGTCCGTGATTCACGCGCACGACTGGCAGGCGGGGCTCGTCCCCGCCTACCAGAAGATGTTCTTCTCGGACGACCCGATCGTCGGTGGCGTGCCGTCGGTCTTCACCATCCACAACCTGGCGTTTCAGGGACTTTTCCCGGCGTCGACGCTGGCGGACATCGGGCTGCCGTGGGACGTCTTCAACGTCCAGGCGATGGAATTCTGGGGGCAGATCAGCTTCCTCAAGGCCGGCATCAACTTCAGCGAGCGCCTGACGACCGTGAGCCCGCGCTATGCGAAGGAAATCCTCACCTCCGACATGGGCTTCGGATTCGACGGCGTGTTGACGCGCCGCAGCCGCAGCCTGGTCGGCATCCTCAACGGCATCGACACCGACCGGTGGAATCCGAGCGCGGACGAGTTCCTGCCGGCCCCGTACACGGCAGCGGATCTGTCCGGGAAAGCGGCCTCCAAGGCCGCACTTCTCCAGGCAGTCGGGCTCGCCGGCGGTGACTCGGCGTCGAAGCGGCCGCTCATCGGGCTCGTGTCGCGCCTGACGGATCAAAAGGGCTTCGATCTGATTGGCGCGAGTCTCGACGACCTGATGTCGCTCGATGCGACCTGGGTGATGCTCGGAAGCGGCGAACGGCGCTACGAGGAGCAATGGGTCGCGCTCGCCAGCCGGTATCCGGATCGGGTATCGACCACGATCGGCTTCAGCGACCGGCTGGAACACCTGATCGAGGCGGGGGCCGACGCGTTCCTGATGCCGTCGCGATTCGAGCCGTGCGGCCTCAACCAACTGAACAGCCTGCGATACGGCACGCTGCCGATCGTCCGGGCGACCGGCGGCCTCGACGATACCGTGCGCGACACCGGCGGGTCGGGGGCAACTGGCTTCAAATTTGCGGATTACACGCCGGCCGCCCTGGTCGGTGCCGTCCGACGCGCCCTGACGGCATACGCGAAACCTGGCCTGTGGAAGAGCATGCAGCAGGCCGCCATGCGCGAGGACCACTCCTGGGACGTTTCAGCCCGGGAGTATGTCAAAGTGTACAGTGCGCATTCCTGAGGGACATCCAGTTATGGCTTCTGAAAAGGTCCAGACACTCACCGACGCGAACTTCGAGCAGACAGTCAATCAGTCCAGCCAGCCGATCCTGGTCGACTTCTGGGCGGAATGGTGCGGGCCGTGCCGGCGTCTGGCACCGACGGTCGACGAGCTGGCGAACGACTACAACGGCAAGGTCCTGGTCGCCAAGATGAACGTCGACGAGAACCCCGCCACGCCCATGCGGTTCAGCATCCGGGGGATCCCGACGCTGCTGCTGTTCAAGGGCGGACAGCTGGTCGAGCAGGTCGTCGGGCTCGCCGACAAGGACTCGCTCAAGAAGATGATCGACCGCCACGTCTAACCGCGACCGACGCCGCCTGCCGACATGTCAACGCCGCGCAACGTCATCGTCATTGGTTCCGGTCCTGCGGGTCTGACTGCGGGACTCTACACCGCACGCGCGAACCTGAAGCCGCTCATCATCGAGGGGCTCGAGGCCGGCGGGCAGCTGATGCTGACGACCCTGGTCGAGAACTGGCCGGGCCATCGTGACGGCATCATGGGGCCGGAGCTGATGGGGGAGATGCGCGCGCAGTCGGAACGGTTCGGCGCGGAGATCGTGCGCAGCCACGTCAAGGAAGTCGACCTCTCCAGTCACCCGTTCAAGGTGGTCACGCCAGACGAGGTCTTCACCTGCCGCACGTTGATCGTGGCGACAGGTGCGTCGGCCAGGCTGCTGGGACTGCCCTCGGAACGCGCGCTGATCGGTCACGGCGTCTCCACCTGCGCGACCTGCGACGGCTACTTCTTCCGCGGCAAGCCGATCGCCGTGGTCGGCGGCGGCGACTCCGCGATGGAGGAAGCGATATTCCTCACGCGCTTCGCCTCACACGTCACCGTCGTCCATCGCCGCGACACGCTGCGGGCGTCGAAGATCATGCAGGACAAGGCGTTCGCCAATCCGAAGATCTCGTTCGAGTGGAACACCGAGGTGGAGAGCATCGACGACACCGCGAAGGGTGAGGTCACGTCGATGAAGCTGCTGAACAGCAAGACCGGAGAGCGGAAGTCACTGCCGGTGGAGGGCGTGTTCGTGGCGATCGGTCACACGCCGAACACGTCGCTGTTCACGGGCAAGCTCGAGATGGACGCCAACGGCTACATCCGCACGCACGATGGCACCCGCACCAGCGTCCCCGGTGTGTTCGCCGCCGGCGACGTGCAGGACCACATCTACCGCCAGGCCGTCACCGCCGCCGGCTCCGGATGCATGGCCGCGATCGATGCCGAAAAGTACCTGGAAGGCGTTCCCCAGCACATGGGTGAGGCACAGGTTCACGCCTGACCTTACGGGCGACGTGAACCTTACACTCCTTTAGTCGATCCACCCACCGCCCAGGACCACATCGCCGTCGTAGAAGACGACCGCCTGTCCCGGCGCGACCGCGTACTGTGGCTCGTCGAACACCGCGCGCACGCGTCGATCCGGCAGCGGCGTGATCGTGACCGAGCCCTCGCGGTGGCGATAGCGAATCTGCGCCGTCGCCCGCGTCCCCTCGACCGGCTCCGCACCCGACACCCAGTTGACGTCTGACGCCGTCAACTCGGTCCGCTCGAGCGCCTCGCGCGGCCCGACCGTGACCGCACCCGCTTCGGCGTCGATCCCGACTACGTACAGCCGCATCGGCGAGGAGAGACCCAGGCCCTTGCGCTGGCCGACGGTGTAGCGGTGGATGCCGTCGTGCGCGCCGATCACGTTGCCGGCGACGTCGCGAATCTGCCCTGGACCAGGCACCGCGCCGTGCTCGGCCATGAATGCGGCGTGGTCGCCGTCGCTGACGAAGCAGATCTCGTGGCTGTCCGGCTTGTCGGACACGGCAAGTCCCAGCTCGCGCGCGAGGTCCCGAACTTCGCGCTTGTCGAGCCCGCCGACCGGAAAGACGGCGTGCGAGAGCTGCTCCTGCGTGAGGGTGAACAGGAAATACGACTGATCCTTCGAGCTGTCGGCGCCGCGCTTCAGCAGGAACCGGCCGGCTCCGTCCCGCTCGACGCGCGCGTAATGCCCGGTGGCGACGAGCTCGGCGCCGAACGCGCCGGCCCGCGACGCCAGCGTCGCGAACTTCAGGTCGCCGTTGCAGTGGACGCAGGGAATCGGCGTGCGGCCGGACGAATACTCCCGGATGAAGTTCGACACGACCGTCTCGCCGAACTGCCGCTCGAAGTTGACGATGTAGTGCGGGATGCCGAGGGCGCTGGCAACGCGGCGTGCGTCGTGGAGATCGTCGATCGTGCAGCAGCTGCCGAAGCGCACCTGTCCGTCGCCGTCGCGGCCGGAGTGGTCGTACAGCTGCATCGACAGGCCGACGACGTCGTGACCGTCACGGGCGAGCAGGGCAGCCGCGACGGAAGAGTCCACGCCGCCCGACATCGCGACGACAATTCGCATTGGCTTGAAACCTACCGCCTTGCGGCCGTGAGCGTGCGGAGCTTCTCGACCGCCCTGGGCAGCTTCTCGAGGAGATAGTCCACTTCCGCGTCGCTGTTGTCGGCGCCGAGGCTGAACCGGATCGAGTTCTGCGCCCGGTGCGTGGGCAGTCCCATGGCCCGGAGAACGTGCGACGGTTCCAGCGTGCCCGACGAGCAGGCCGCGCCGGTGGAGACCGCAATGCCCTCGAGATCCAGCGCGATCAGGAGCGATTCGGCCTCGATCCGGTCGAAGCTGATATTCGTCGTGTTCGGCACGCGCTGATCGGTCGCGCCGTTCACGATCGTGCCGGGGACGCGGGCGAGGATCTCGCGCTCGAGGCGATCGCGAAGCGCCGCGACGCGAGGCAGCGCATCGGGCGCCTTCTTCAAGGCGACTCGCGCGGCGACCCCGAGGCCGGCAATCGCCGGGACGTTCTCGGTGCCCGCCCGGCGGGTTCGCTCGTGCTTGCCGCCGGTCAGAATCGGCAGCAGCCGCGTCCCGCGCTTGATCCACAGCGCCCCGGCCCCCTTTGGACCGTTGAACTTGTGCGCCGACAGCGACAGCAGGTCGGCGCCGAGGGCGCGCGCGTCCACCGGAATCTTCGCGACCGACTGCACCGCATCGGTGTGGAAGAGCGCGCCGCGGCTGTGCGCGATCCGGGCCATCTCCGCCACCGGCTGGATGGTGCCCAACTCGTTGTTCGCGTGCATGATCGAGACGATCGCCGTGTCGTCGGTGATCGCCGCCTCGAGCGCCTCAGGCTTCACGATACCCGTCTCGTCCACAGGCAGGAGGGTCGTCCGCCAGCCGCGGCGGGCGAGGGCCTTGAAGGTCACCAGGACCGCCTCGTGCTCGATGGTCGTGGCAATGAGATGCCGGCGTCCGGTCGGCTCCAGCGCCTCGGCCGCTCCTCGAATCGCGGCATTGTCCGATTCTGTGCCGCCGCTGGTGAATACAACTTCTGACGGGTCCGCGCCGATAAGAGTGGAGACCGCCGAGCGGGCCTCGTCGAGGACGGCTTTGGCCTGTTGCCCGAAGCGATGCACGCTCGAGGCGTTGCCGAAGTCTTCCCGGAGGACCCGGGTCATGACCTCGACGACGGCAGGGTCGACCGGGGTGGTCGCGTTATGGTCGAAGTAGACGCGCATCGCTGATTGGCCCAATGATAGCACTGGCGCTAAGTCTCAGCAGTAAAAGGACTAGACAGGACGAAACACGCTTTCGTATACTCCGACTGCTGCGCTGGAGGAAGCGTACAGACACCCTGCGGAGGTTTAGTGATCCTCAACACGTGGAGAGTGCGACATGTGGAAAAGGGATGAAGCGGTAAAGCCGACCGGCTCGACACAGCCGGCGCCGGCCCAGACCGCCGCGCCCACTGCGCCCCCGCCCGCCGCCGAGGCGGCGCGGACCCAGCAGCCTGTAACGACCGTTGACACCCACCGCGGACTGGAGAAGACCGTGAATATCGGCAAATCCGTGATTATCAAGGGCGAGCTCAACGGCAGCGAAGATCTCGCGATCGAAGGACAGGTCGAGGGCAAGATCGAGCTTCGGCAGAATGTGCTGACCATCGGGCCGAACGGCAAGATCAAGGCGCAAGTATTTGCGAAGTCCGTGGTGATTCTGGGCGAGGTCACGGGCAACGTCACGGCCACCGAGAAGGTCGAAATTCGCGACAACGGCTCGGTCGACGGCGACATCGCCGCGCCCCGGGTGGCCATCGCTGAAGGCGCGCACTTCCGCGGCAGCATCGACATGCAGCGGACTGGCGCCAAGGCCGGCGACAAGACGGACAAGGCGGAGCAGAAGCCCGCGGCGGCGTCCACGCCAGCCAGTCAGCCGACGCCCGCAGCGGCCTCGCGGTAATTTCCACGCCTGGGGCCAGCTCTCGGTGTTCTGATCGCGATCGGCTTCGTCGCGGTTAGAACCTCGAGATCTGGCCCCACGCACACCCATGCTCTCAGATCTACTCAAATGGGGCGGTAAGCGGTCGGAGTCAGCCTCCGGCAAGGGAGACGCACCCGCGCCGCGGGAAGAGCCCGTCGTCCCGTCGAAGGCGTTCCCGAAGTTCGTCTCGACGCTCTCCAATCGCGACTCGCCAGTCCTGCTCGACTTCGGTCCGGTGATCGGGGCCAACGTCGAGTTCTGCGGTGAACGGCTCGGATGCAAGCTGTTCATCGAAGACCTGCTCGCCGATATCGACCGTCATCTCAAGGGCAAAGGCCCGGAGAACTTCAGCGGCTCGTTCGACACGCGCTTCTCGCACGCCGAGGGCAGCATCGACGGCATCCTCATCTGGGATCTCTTCGACTTCCTCGACAAGAACTCAGCGCAGGCCCTCTCGCGTCAGATCGTGCGCCTGCTGCGGCCTGGCGGCGCGGTCATGGGATTCTTCTGCACGTCGTCGGTCGAGCGGTCGGCGTTCACGAAGTACGAGATCGTGGACGAGAAGAGCCTGCGCCACCGGTATCACCCCGGCATCGGCGGCAAGAAGCAGAGCCTGCAGAACCGCGACATCATCAAGATGTTCGACGGGCTGGTCGTATCGGATTCGTTCCTGCTGAAGAACAACACCCGCGAGATGCTGCTGCGCAAGAAGGCCGACGTTGTGCCGACGGCGCCGGCGACACCCGCGTCACCTCCACCAGCCACCCCGACGACGACGTAGCGGGGCGCGGCGGAGACGCCGCGTCAGGCCGTCCGTTTGACTTCGACCGATGCGCCGCGACCGAGCTGAAGCCGGTCCGCGGCGCTCTCGGAGTTGGCGGCGAGCTCCAGATGATCGGTGCTGCCGAACAGCGCGCAGATCTCGCCCGGCTGGATGTCCGCGTAGGTCGCCACCAGCCGTCCGACCGTATATCCCCCTGCCGACACCGACATCGTTCCCGAGCGCGCCACCGATTCGACCGCGCGCCGGTCGATGTTCGTGACGACGTTGCCGAAGCGGTCGACGCGAAGCACGACGCCGTTGATCGTCGAGTCGGCGACTTGCGGCACCGGGATGTCGAGGCGGTGATAGTCGGCCGCGGGGCGGCCGAGCGCCGTCAGCTGGATGCCCTTGGCCAGCCAGCCCGCGGCGGGGGCGAACCGGTCGCGGCCTTCGAAGGTGCGGCTGACCGTCGGCCGCGCGTAGCGCCGCTCGGTGAGCTCGACGATCTTCTTTGGCGCCCACTCACGCAGCACCGAGGTGAGGACGCCGTTGTCCGGGGCGACGAACTTGTACTCCCCGGCCTCGGCGGCGATGCCGCGTCGGTTGCTGCCGACACCCGGATCGACGACGGCGAGGAAGATGGTGCCGGGAGGGAAATAGCGGGCCGCGGCGGCCAGCTGCAGGGATCCGTCGAGCACGTCGTGCGCCGGCACGTCGTGTGTGATGTCGACCAGGGTCACGTCGGGGCAGATGGTCAGCATCACGCCTTTCATCGTGCCCGCGTAGTGATCACGGGTGCCGAAATCGCTCAGTAAGGCAATGACGGGGCGCATCCCCCCAAGAATACAGGAGTCAGCGGGCAGCCGGGCAGCGCGGCTGCGCGGGATCGGGCCTGAATTACAATATTCCGTTCATATTTCGCCAAAGGACGCCGTCATGTTCGATCTCGATTTGACCGAAGAACAGCAGCTGCTCGAACAGTCGGTCCGCGAGTGGGGCGCGCGTGAAGTCGCGCCGCGGATCCGCGAGCTCGATCGCCAGCACAAGTTCGACCCGGGAATATTCCCGCAGATGGCCGAGCTGGGGCTGCTCGGATGCTCGGTGCCGGTCGAGTATGGCGGCGCCGGCATGGACTACATCAGCCTCGGCATCATCAGCGAAGAGCTGGAGTACGTGGACACGTCGCTCCGCGTCATCATGTCGGTGCACGCCGGGCTGAACTGCCTGACCCTGCTTGCGTGGGGCACGGAGGATCAGAAGCAGCGGTATCTCGTGCCGCAGGCGCAGGGCAAGAAGATCTCCACCTACGGGCTGACTGAGCCATCCGCGGGCAGCGACGCCCGCGGCATCCAGACCGTTGCGATCAAGAAGGGCGATCGCTACGTCGTCACCGGCGAGAAGATGTGGATCTCGCTCGCCGACGTCGCCGACAACTTCCTGGTCTTCGCGTGGACCGATCTCGAGAAGAAGAAGCAGCGCGACACCTCGGGGATCAGCGCGTTCATCATCGAGCGCAGCTTCAAGGGATTCTCCAGCGGCACGCTCAAGGAGAAGTGGGGCATCCTCGCCGGCAACACCGGGTTCTTCAAGATGGAGGACGTCGAGGTGCCCGAGGCGAACCTGGTCGGGCGGCCGGGCGAAGGCTTCAAGATCGCGATGTTCGCGCTCGATCAGGGACGGTATACGGTTGCGGCCGGCGCCACCGGCCTGATCCGCGCCTGCCGCGACGCGAGCAGCAAGTACGCGAAGGAGCGGAAGACGTTCGGCGTGCCGATCGCCGAGCATCAGCTCGTGAAGGAGATGATCGCGCAGATGGAGTCGGACTATCAGACGTCCCGGCTCCTCTGGCTGCGCGCCGGGTTCCTCAAGAACAAGGGACGACGCAACACGCGCGAGACCGGGCTGGCGAAGTGGTTCTCGACCGTGGCCTCCGAGCGTGCCGCCGGCGATGCGGTGCAGGTGCACGGCGCCAATGGCTATTCCGACGAGTATCCCGTTGGCCGTTTCTACCGCAACTGCAAGGGAGCGGTGATCTACGAGGGCACTCGCGAGATCCACAAACTGATGCAGGCGGACTACGTGCTGGGATTCCGCAACGACCGTCCGACGCGCTGCGAGCTCCCGGCCATCGCGAAAGACTGACCGCATGGGTGCGGTTCTGATCACCGGACTCCCTCGCGCCTCCATCGCACCCAGCTCCTAGACGGCCGTGGCTTCGTGGCAACGCAATGTCTTCGCGGTCGCAACCGCGAGCTTCGTCGGGTTCACCGGCTTCACCCTGGTGATGCCGTTCCTGCCGATCTATCTGCAGCAGCTGGGGGTGAGCGACGTCGGCGAGGTCGCGCTGTGGTCGGGGCTGAGCCTGGGCGTGACGCCGGCGATGACCGCCGTGCTGGCGCCGTTCTGGGGACGGCTCTCGGATCGCTTCGGCCGCAAGATCATGGTCGAGCGATCGCTCGTCAGCTTCATCTTCCTGATGGGCGGCATGGCCTACGTGACCGAGGCCTGGCACGTCTTCGCCCTCCGCGCGGTCCAGGGGTTGTTCGCGGGCTACGGCGCGCTCGCGCTCACGATGGCGGCGGAATCGGCGCCGCGCGACAAGACCGCGTACGCGATTGGCGTCGTCCAGTCGGCGCAGCGGCTCGGGCCGGCACTCGGTCCGATCATCGGCGGCCTCGTCGCCCAGGTCGTCGGACTCCGCAACGCATTTCTCGTGACCTCGGTCTTCTACGTGGTGGCGCTGGTGCTGGTCTTCGTCACCTATGACGAGCGGCTCGTGCATCATGTCGATCAGCAAGGCAAGCCGGCGCGCGTCAGCTTCAAGAGCGTGCTGGCGTTCGAGAACTTCGTCGTGCTGATGGCCGTGGTCTTCAGCCTGCAGTTCATCGATCGCAGCTTCGGACCGATCCTGCCGCTCTACGTGGCGCAGCTCGGCACTCCGGTCGATCGCGTACCGCTCGTCGCCGGAATCCTGTTCTCGATCTCGGCCGCGTGCGGGGCGCTGGGAAATCAGCTGTGCGGCTGGCTCCTCAAACGCATGCCGGCGCGGCGGGTGATCGCCATCAGCGCGGCGACGGGCGCCGTCGCGGCACTGGTCTACAGCATCGCGCCACACACGAGATGGCTGTTCGCGGCCACTCCGCTGTTTGGCCTGGCGATGGGCACCGCGACCACGACCGCCTACACGGCGGCCAGCAGCGTCATGCCCGCCAGCGCCCGCGGCGCCGGGTTCGGCCTGCTGACGACGGCGTCGCTGACGGCCCTCGCCTTGAGCCCGATCATCAACGGCCTGCTGGCCGCGACCAGCATTCGCGCGGTGTTCCTCCTCGACCTGTTCGGATTGTTGTCGCTGGTCGTGGTGGTCTCGAGATTGATGGTGATCGCACCGCTCGAACGTCCGACGACGCCTGCCGTCGAGGAAGGGTGATGGCGATGGGGGAGCTGCGGCAGCTGAGCGTCGACCCTCAGGATCCTGACGAGGAGATCCTGCGGCTTGCCGCGGACGTCCTGCGGGCCGGCGGCGTCGTGGCGTATCCCACCGAGACCGCTTACGGCCTGGCGGTCGACGCGGGGAGCGACGAGGCGGCGGCGCGGCTGTTCGAGGCCAAGGGGCGCGACCCGGCGCTGGCGGTGGCGCTGGTGGCGGCGGACATCGCCCAGGCGGAGCAGGTCGGGACATTCGGGGAGCCGGAGCGCACGCTGATGGCGGAGTTCTGGCCGGGGCCGCTGACGATTGTCGTGGCGGCGTCGGCAGCGGTCTCGCGAACGCTGTGCTCGGCGCATGGATCGATCGGTGTCCGCGTGCCGTCGCATCCGGTTGCGCGCGGACTGGCCCGCGTGTTCGGCGGCTGCGTGACCGCGACGAGCGCCAACCGGTCGGGCCGACCGGCAGCCGTCACAGCCGGTGAAGTCGCGGCGGCGTTGATCGGAGCGGTCGATCTCCTCATCGACGGCGGCCCCTCGCCAGGAGGCCCGCCGTCAACAGTCGTCGAGATCGTGAACGGTGTCCCGGTGCTGCACCGGGCCGGGGCGGTCGCGTGGGACCGCGTGCTAGAATCGCTGCAGTGAGACCGTCCTCGTTATCCCGATCGGGTGCGCCCGAACCTCGGGAGCGTGCGGCGCTCGTCGGGCTGTTCAGCCGATCCTCCCGTCACTTCGATCCCGAACATTCGCTCGACGAGCTCGCAGGCCTGGCCGACGCCGCGGGCGCAACCGTAGTGCTACGTGTGCTGCAAGAGCGTCCCAAACCGGATCCGGCGACGTTTCTCGGCAGCGGCAAGGTGCAGACGCTCCGTGCGGCGTGCGATGAGACACGTGTCGATACCGTCCTGTTCGACAATGAGCTGTCGCCGGCGCAGCTCCGCAACCTCGAAGCGGCGCTCGAGCGTAAGGTCCTCGACCGGACTCAGCTCATCCTCGACATCTTCGCGAGCCGGGCGCGCACCAGGGAAGGCAAGCTCCAGGTGGAGCTGGCGCAGCTGAAGTACCTGCTGCCGAGGCTGGTTGGCGCCAACACGGCGCTGTCGCGGCTCGGAGGCGGGATCGGCACGCGCGGCCCCGGTGAAACGAAGCTCGAAACCGATCGCCGGCGGATCCGCCATCGCATCAGCATGCTCGGCCGCGACATCGACGTCGTCCGGCAGCGCCGCAGCCAGCTCCGCGAACGCCGGCACAAGGCGGCGGTGCCGACCGTCGCGCTCGTCGGCTACACCAACGCCGGGAAGACCACGCTCTTCAATCAGCTGACCGGCGACGATGCGGTCGCGTCGAATGCGCTCTTCGTCACGCTGGATCCGCTCGTGCGGAAGGTCAAGCTGCGGGACCGACGCGAGCTGCTCGTCTCAGACACGGTCGGCTTCATCGATCGGCTGCCGCACTCGCTCGTCGCGGCGTTTCGCGCGACGCTCGAGGAAGTGGCTGGCGCCGACCTCCTGCTGCACGTCATCGACGCGTCCTCGCCCGATCGCGAACGACACATGAGCGCGGTGCGCGCGGTGCTCACCGAAGTCGGCGCCGACAAGGTGCCGTCGGTCGAGGTCTTCAACAAGTGCGATCAGGTGGAAGACGCCGAGCGCCAGCGTATCCGGGGTCTCTATCCAGGGGCGTTGTGTGTCTCGGCCCTCACCGGCGAAGGCCGCGACGACCTGATCGCGGTGATGGAGACGCGGCTCGCTCTCGACACGGCGCTGGTGAGCGTCGCGTTCTCGTCGGCGGAACACGACACGCGCGAGCGTGTCGCCGAGCTCTACCGGCTGGGACGGATCCTGCGCCACGTCACCACGGACGGGTCGATCGCGATCGAGGCGGAGATCCCGAGGCGGCTGCTGCCGCGATTCCAGGACGTCAGGGATCACGCATGACGCGAGCGCTCGTCGTCCTGACCATCGGCATCACGTTCGCGGCGTGCGCTCCGAAGATGGCGCCGCTGCCGCCGGCAGTGACCGCGCCCCGCTTTCCGGAATTCGTCCAGCCGGTGGCGCCGGCGGGGATTGGGACGCCGGCCGCGCTGGAGCGGCACCAGATTGCCTGGCAGTGGCTCCAGGCGGGGGATCTTCGCGCCGCCGAGCGCAACTTCAACTCCGCGCTGAAGCAGTCGCCGACCTTCTATCCCGCTGAAGTCGGGCTGGGCTACGTGGCGCTCGCCGGCAAGAAGAACAAGGACGCGCTGCTGCATTTCGATCGCGCCGTGGTCGGCAATCCGCGCTACGCGCCGGCGCTGGCCGGCCGCGCCGAGGCGCTGCTCGCCGCCGGCGAAGTCGACGAAGCCGTGGCGAGCATCGAGGCCGCGCTCACCGCCGATCCATCCCTCGGCGCCCTGCGCAGCCGGCTCGAGGTCCTGCGATTCCGCAATCAGCAGGCCGACATCGCCAATGCCCGCAAGCTCGCCAGCGCCGGACGTCTCGAGGAAGCCCGGACCGCGTACGTCACGCTGGTGAACACGTCGCCCGCGAGCGCGTTCCTCCTGCGCGAGCTGGCGGACGTCGAGCGGCGCGCCGGTAACATCGAAGGCCGCGCTGGAGCCCGCCCGCAAGGCTGTCGAGCTCGAGCCGGACGAGGTCCGCGGGCATCTGTTGCTGGGTGAGCTGTACGAAGCACAAGGCGATGTGGCCAGGGCGGCGGACGAATTCGCCACCGCCGCGACCCTCCAGCCAGACGAGACGCTGACCGAGCGGATCGCGAAGCTGCGATCGCGCGCGGCGTTCGAGGCGATGCCGGCCGAATATCGCAGCATCCAGGAATCGCCGACCGTCACCCGCGCGCAGCTGGCGGCCGTGCTCGCGGTCCGGCTCGACTCACTGCTGCTGAAGGCACGCCGCGTCAACGCGGTGGTCATCACCGACACGCGCGGCAGCTGGGCGTCGCCGCACATCCTGGCCGCCGCGCGCGCCGGGGTGATGGAGGTCTATCCGAATCACACCTTCCAGCCGGACGCGATCGTGCGGCGCGGCGACCTCGCGCAGGCCGCCAGCAACGTGCTCGAGATCATCGCGGCCGCCAATCCCCAGCTCGCCGCCGCCTGGCGCAGCAGCGAACGCCGGAAGTTTCCCGACGTCGGGCCGCGGCACTTCAGCTACCCCGCAGTCTCGCTGGTGGTCGAGGCCGGGGTGATGACGACCCGCGAGGATGGCGGGTTCGATCTGACGCAACCCGTCAGCGGCGCGGAAGCGATCGCGGCGGTGACCCGCCTGCAGGAACTCGGAGGCCGGAAGGCTCCATGAACCTGACGGCGGCGAACCAGCTCACCATCCTCCGGATGTTGCTGATTCCGGCGTTCGTCATTCAGCTGCTCTATGGTCATCGCGGCTGGGCGCTGACCACATTCCTGATCGCCGGCCTCACCGACCTGCTCGACGGCCTGATCGCACGCGCCACCGGCCAGAAGACCACGCTCGGGGCCTGGCTCGATCCCATGGCCGACAAGCTCCTCCTCGTGACGATGTTCATCGTCCTGACCCTGCCGGGGATTGGCGCCAACCAGTTGCCGGTGTGGTTCACGGTGCTGGTCATCAGCCGTGACGTCGCGATCGTGCTGACCGTCGCGGTGATCAACCTGGCGGTGGGCCCGCGCACGTTCCGGCCGTCGATCTTCGGCAAGATCGCGACCGCGACCTACATCGTCACCGGGGTGGTGACGCTCTACTTCAACTACCTGGAAACCCGGACGCCGATCGTGTCGGCGTTCGTGTGGGCGTCACTGGTGATCACGCTGGTGTCGGCGTTCCACTATCTGATTCAGGTCTTCGGCCTGGGCCTCCGCCCGGCAGCGAAGCACTCGCGGCCGTAGCCGGCGTCAAACGCCGGCCACCTGCGTCTTGAAGTAGTCGAGCGTCTTCGTCAGCCCTTCCTCGAGGCCGACCTTCGGCTCCCACCCGAGCAGCGTGCGGGCCCGCGTGATGTCGGGTTGCCGAACCTTCGGATCGTCCTCCGGCAGCGGGCGGTAGACGATCTTGCTGTTCGATCCGGTCAGCCGGATGATCGCCTTGGCGATGTCCTCGATCGTCATCTCGTGCGGGTTGCCGATGTTCACGGGATCGTTGATCGACGACTCCATCAGCCGGATGATGCCGTCCACGAGATCGGTGACGTAGCAGAAGCTGCGCGTCTGCTTCCCGGTCCCGAAGATGGTGACGTCCTCGCCGCGAAGCGCCTGGCTCATGAAGGCAGGCACGGCGCGTCCATCCTTCAGCCGCATCCGCGGGCCGTAGGTATTGAAGATGCGGACGATCTTCGCGTCGACGCCGTGGAAGCGGTGATACGCCGTCGTCATCGCTTCGGCGAACCGCTTGGCTTCGTCGTAGACGCCGCGCGGGCCGATCGGGTTGACGTTCCCCCAGTAGGTCTCCTTCTGCGGGTGCTCGAGCGGGTCGCCGTAGACCTCCGACGTCGAGGCCAGCACGAAGCGGGCCTTCTTCTCCTTCGCCAGGCCGAGCGCCTTGTGCGTCCCCAGCGCGCCGACCTTGAGCGTCGGGATCGGCAGCTCGAGGTAGTCGATCGGGCTGGCGGGACTCGCCCAGTGGAGCACCGCGTCGACCTTGCCCTCGACGTAGATGTAGTTGGTGACGTCGTGCTTGATGAACACGAAGTCGCGGTTCGCCAGGTGGGCGATGTTCGCCGTCGATCCGGTCAGCAGGTTGTCGATGCCGACGACGGAATGGCCTCGATCGAGGAGGGTTTCCGACAGGTGCGATCCGATGAAGCCGGCGGCGCCGGTGATGACGATTCGGGCCATGGTGTTTAAAGGTCGAAGGACGAAAGGCGGCGGGACGCGGTCGCCTCAGTACGCGTGCTTCTGGAGTCCGCGGACCAGCGTCAGCCACATGATCTTGAGATCGAGGGCCACGGACCAGTTCTCGATGTAATACAGGTCGTACTCGATGCGCTTCTCGAGCGAGGTGTTGCCGCGCCAGCCGTTCACCTGCGCCCACCCGGTGATGCCGGCCTTGACCTTGTGGCGCAGCATGTACTGGGGGATGCGGTGCTTGAACTGCTCCACGAAGTACGGACGCTCCGGCCGCGGCCCGACGATCGACATGTCGCCGCGCAGCACGTTCCAGAGCTGCGGCAGCTCGTCGAGGTCGGAGAGGCGGAGCCAGCGGCCGACCGGCGTGCAGCGCGGATCGTTGTCGCGCGCCCAGATCGGCCCGGTCTCGTCCTCGGCCCCCTGGTACATCGAACGGAACTTCAGCACCTGAAAGGCCTTGCCGTCGAGGCCCATGCGCTCCTGGCGGTAGTACACCGGGCCGCGCGACGTCCACCTGATCAATCCCGCGATCAACGCGAACAGCGGCGAGATCCCCAGCAGGACGGTGCCCGAGATGGCGACGTCGATCAGCCGCTTGAGGATGCTGTTGAAGCCGCGCAGCGGCACGTCGTTGAGGCTGATGATCGGGACGCCGTCGAGGTTCTCGAGGCGGGCGCGCAGGGCGATGAACTGCAGCAGGTCGGGCACGACGTGCAGGTCCACGCCCTCGCGGTTGGTCACTTCGACCAGGCTCAGCATCTTGACGTGCTCTTCCAGCGGCAGCGCCACGTAGAGATGGTCGATGCGCTCGCGCTTGATGATCTCGTCGGCGTCCGACAGCGAGCCGAGCAGGGGAAGCCCGCGATAGCCGATCTGATCGCCGGTGGCTCGATCGTCGATGAAGCCGAGGACCTTGAAGCCGAGCTCGCGATGCTCGAGCACCTTGTCCGCAACCATCCGGCCGAGATCGCCGGCGCCGGCAATCAGCACGCGCTTGAGCCCGATGCCGGCCTTCCAGCGGCGCTCGAGGAACTCCCGCACCAGCTCGCGCGACGTATACGCGAACACCACGTTGACGACGAGGAACAACGCCCATCCGACCTGCGAGACTTCGTGGACGCCGGCGTCCTTCAGGTGCTCGGGCAGGAAGTAGGCGCCGACATACAACGTCGCGAACACGCCGACGACGACGGCGAGAATGCTGCCGACGAAGACCGCGAAGAAGTCGTCCAGGCGGGTCCGGCCGCGGCGCAGCCGGTAGAGCCCCTGAACGTGAAACGCGACGGGCACCAGCACGGCGATGAACGGCAGGATCAGCGCGTAGTACTTGAACTCGGGGACGCCCTTGACCGGCGGAATGAGGTCGGCGACCGGGCCTTCGAAGCGCAGGAAGTAGGCGAGCGCGAAGGCGGCCATGCCGAGCGCGGAGTCGGACAGCAGATAGAACAGGACAAGCAGGCGGTTATACCGTCGCATCATTGTCTGTTCTCGCGATCGGCCTCTTGTACCGCTGGGGGTCGACTTGCGGCATCCTCGGGATCGGTCTGTCTGCGCCGGCCGTGGTCCACTTGCGGCATCCTCGGGATCGGCCTTCTCTGCCGCTCGTGGTCCACTTGCGGCACCCTCGGGATCGGCCTGTGCACCCAACGCCTCCTGGACCGCGGCCGTGAATCTGGCCATGAACTGGGCGCGGGAGAAGCGCAGGGCGTTGGCGCGGATGGCCGCGGGATCGAACGAGCTGGCCATCAGGCGCGTCAGGCTCTTCGCGAAGGCGTCAGGGGTGGCTTCGTCGACGAGAAGGCCGGTGGCTCCCGGCACGACCGTCTCCCGGGCGCCGCCTTCGTTGAGGGCGACCACCGGGCATCCGCAGGCCTGCGATTCGACCGGGACGATGCCGAAATCCTCGACGCCGGGCAGCAGGGTGGCCTGGGACTCGCGATAGAGGTCCCGGATCCGCTCGTCGGGCTGCCAGCCCAGAAACTCAACCGTTGGCCCGGCGAGCGCCTTGAGCCGGGCCTCCTCGGGACCGGTTCCGACGATCCGCAGGTGGGCGCCAACGCTCCGGCAGGCCTCGATGGCGACATCCAGCCGCTTGTAAGGGACCAGCGCAGACACGATCAGGAAACTGGGTGAGCGAGGACGGCCGTCAGGGCTGTAGTAGTCCGTGTCTACTGGAGGATTCACAATGGTCGACCCGCGATTATAGTATCGGCGGATCCTGCCCGCAACATATTGAGAGTTCGCAAGAAAGCGGTCGACGCGGCTGGCGGTCGCGGCGTCCCAGCGGGCCAACCCTCCCATGACCGGCGCGAGGATCCGGTTTCCCAGCCATCCGACCTGATCGGGACCGAAATAGGCGTCGAACTGGTCCCACGCATACCGCATCGGCGAATGGCAGTAGCAGACGTGCACCGCCCCGGCCCGGGCCTTGACCGATTTGACCGCGCAGTGGCTGCTGCTGATGACGAGGTCGTACCCCTTCAGGTTGAAGAGCTCGACGGCCAGCGGATAGAGCGGCAGGTAATGGCGGTAGAAGCGGCGCGGGTTGGGCAGGGCCTGCGCGAACGACGTCACGATCCGCCGCCCTTCGATCCGCGGCGACACCGAGCCCGGCACGTGGACCAGGGTATACAGGGGCGCGTCCGGGAACAGCTCGCAGACGGCGTCCAGGACCTTTTCCCCGCCCCGCATGCCCGTCAACCAGTCGTGGACCAGGGCGACCTTGAGACCCGCGAACGCCGGGGTCCCGGCCGGGGAATGCTGATCCGGGCTGCCGGACGCGCTCACTCGGCGAGCACCTCGTCGTAGATCTCACGAACCCGGCGGACCGATCGGTCCCACGAGAACTCGCGGACCCGGGCAAGGCCGCGCTCGCGCATGTCGTCGCGCAGCCGATCGTCGGCGAGGACGCGGCGCATGGCCCCGGCGATCGCGTCCGGCTCGTAGGGATCGATCAGCATCGCGGCGTCGCCCACCACCTCGGGCAGCGACGAGACGTTGGAGGTGATGACCGGCGTGCCGCTGGCCATCGCCTCGAGCGGCGGCAGCCCGAACCCTTCGTAGAGCGACGGGAACACGAACACGCGCGCCAGCCGGTAGAGGATCGCCAGCGTCGCGTCCGGAACGAACCCGAAGAAGCGCACGTGCTTGTGCAGCTTGTAGCGGTGCACCGTGCGCCGCAGCGCCGCGTACTTCGAGATCTCGTCGCCGATGATCAGGAGCTTGACGGATTCGAGCTCGCCGCGCCGGATGATGTGGAACGCCTCGATCAGCCGCTCGAGGTTCTTGTGCGGCTTGATGTTGCCCGCATACAGCACGAACGGGTCGTTCAGCTGGTAGCGCTCACGCACCCGCATGACCTCGTCGGCCGGCGGCTCCTCGTTGAACCGCTCGTCGATGGCGTTGTAGATCACCGTGACCTTCGACTCCGGGATCCGGAAGTAGCGCAGGATGTCCCGCTTCGACGCTTCCGACACCGTCAGCACGCGCGCCGACCGGTGCGCCGCGACCCACAGCGAGCTGCGCGCGTAGGCGTAGCCGAGCCGGTTGGGCAGGTACTGCGGGAACCGCAGGTGGATGCAGTCGTGGATCGTCACCACCGAGCGGCACGGCGTCAGCGGCGGCAGCACGTAATGCGGCGCGTGGAACAGATCGGCCGCCTCGCGGCGCAGATCGAGCGGCACGGCAATCTGTTCGCGAATCGAGTAGCCGCGGGATCGCTCGGGAACCGCCCGGAAGTTCTCGCCGAGCTCCGTCGCGAACGCGATGTCCTCCTGCCGGCACAGCACGACGTACTCGGTCCGATCATCCAGGCGCGCCAGGTGACGCAGCAGATTGCGGATGTAGGTCCCGATGCCGTAGTCGCGCAGCTTGCGGGCGTCGATCGCTATTCGCACGAGAGCAGCATGGTATCAACTCCGGTCCGGGAGTTGCCCCTTCAGCCGCAGGTAGAGCCGCAGCAGGGGCGCCCAGCGCGGGTGATGCTTCTCGTAGAACGCGACGTGGCTGCGCCGGTAGGCGAGGTTCAGCATGACCGGCGCCTTGGCGCGGACCCGGCCGCGCAGGTGCGTAATCGTCGCCGCCGGCGCGAACAGGATGCGCCGCCCGCGCGCGCGAATCGCGGCGCAGAAGTCGACGTCCTCCGTGTAGATGAAGTAGCGCTCGTCGATCAGGCCGACCGCTTCGGCGTCGCGACGGCAGACGAGCAGGGCCGCGCCACTGACCCAGTCGACGAAGCGTTCCACCCGGGTGATGCGCTCGACGTAGCGGGTGACTGGCCCGACGCCGCGCTGATGGCCCGCGTTCACGAGCTTCTGCCTCAACTCCGCGAGCGGCGCGATCATCGGGCCGAACGACAACTCGGCGCGGCCGTCGCCGTCGATCAGCCGCGGGCCGGCCACCGCGGCGTCAGGATGCGCACGCAGCCGGCCGACCAGCACGTCGAGCGCGCCGGGCGGGACGAGCGTATCGCTGTTCAACAACAGCACCAGCTCGGACGACGTCGCGCGGATGCCGACGTTGTTGGCGCCGGCGAAGCCGAGGTTCCGCTCCAGCACGACGACGCGCACGCCCGGAAATCGCGAGCGCACCGCGTCAACGCTGCCATCGGTCGACGCGTTGTCGACCAGGACGATCTCGTGCGTCACCGCCGGCGGCTGTGCCGTCAGCGACTCCAGGCAGCCGAGCAGATCCTCGCGGTTGTTGAAGTTGACGATGATGATCGCCAGTTCCGGCGCCTGTGTGCGGGTCACTGTGCCGCCACCCGCTCGATCGCCGACAAGGTCTCGTCGGCGGCCCGATCCCACGAATAGCGCGCCAGCACCCCGCCCGCCTCCCGCATCGTCGCCGACGTGCCAAAGTGGGCGAGCAGGGAACGAAGAGCGCCTGCCGTGCCGTCGATGTCGCCCGGCTCGACGTAGGTAGCCGCGGGCCCGTAGACCTCGCGCGCGACCGCGGTGTCCAGGACCACGATCGGCACTCCTGCCGCCAGGGCCTCCAGCGGCGTCAGACCGAAACCCTCATATTCCGACAGGAAGGCGAACGCGGACGCCCGCGCATAGAGCGACGCCAGCGTCTCCTCGTCCACGTAGTTGCGCAGCTCGACCCGCGCACCGACGCCCTGCGACGCGGCGATCTCCTCGAGGTTCTGGCGCGGCCAGGTGCGGTTGTCGCCGACGATGACGAGACGTGCGGTGGGAAGGGCGGCGGTGGCGCGCGCGAAGGCGGCGATGAGGTCGGGAAGGCGCCGCCGGTTGAAGATCGAGCCGACGTAGAGCACCAGCGGCTCGCGCGAATCCGCCGCGACCGGTCCCCGATGGCGGGGGCTGACGCCAGGCGGAATGACGCGGATGCGATCCGGAGGCACACGAAGATGTTGCTCGATCTCGGCTCGCGAGAACTCGGAGTCCGTGAAGATGACCGAGGCGGCGGCGGCCGACCGGGACGTGATGAAGCGACGCCGGAACCGCTCGCGCGGCCGAAACCACTCCGGATGCGCCAGGAACGACACGTCGTGGATAGTCAGCGCCAGTGGAACCTTGATCCCGAGCGGCGCCGTGTACGCCGGTGCGAAGAAGATATCCGGCGCCTCCAGCCGCACCGCGGTCCGAAGCGTCGTCTGTTCCCACCACGTGCCGCGACCCTCGCCGATCGGGCGGTGCTCGACGGTGTCGGCCGGCAGCGGCAGCGGAACCCGCTCGGGCGCGTACAGCACGAACCGCCGGCGCGAGGCGTCGGGCCGCGCCGTCCATCGGCGGAGCAGCTCCCCGAGATACCGGCCCACGCCAGTCGTATCGCCGAGCAGTTCCCGCGCGTCCACGCCGATCGTCAGCACTGCACTCCCGCGCGGCGTTGGGCCAGGGTCTGGCGATACGCGTCGATCAGCCGCCCGGCGCTTTCCGACCAGCTGAACTCGCGGGCACGAGCGCGTCCGGCCTGGGTCTGTTCGGCGCGCAGGCCGGGATGGTCGAGCAGCCTGAGGATGGCCGCGGTGATCGCGTCGGCCTTGAGCGGGTCGACGAGCTGACCGGCGTTCCCGAGAACTTCGGGCAGCGCGCCACGATTGGAGGCCACGACCGGGACGCCGACGTGCATCGCTTCCAGCGCGGTCAGGCCGAACCCCTCGTCGAGCGACGGCAGCACCAGCATGGACGCCTCGCGATACAGGGCGTGGCGCTCCGCGTCGCTGACGTAGCCCAGATGGCGGACGCGCCGGGCCAGCACGGGATGGCTCTCCACCGCGGCGAGGATCGATGCCGAGTGCTCGACGATCTTGCCCGCCAGAAGCAGATCCGGCGCATCGGGCCGGATGCGGACAAGTTCTTCGTAGGCGGAGAACAACGCCGGCAGGTTCTTCCGGGGCTCGATCGTGCCCACGAACAGGATCGGACCGATGGCGCTCGGGGTGTCGCGAGGAGCGAGGTCCGAGGGGGCCCCTGGCCGGCACACGACCAGCCGGTCGGCCCGGACGCCGAGCCGCGACGCGACCGAGCTGGCGGTATAGCGCGAGTTCACGATGACGAGATCCGCGCGCGTCGCATGGGCCGCGGCCAGCGCCGGGTAGTCGCGACGGATTTCGGCGCGCGTCCGGCCGGGATGGTCCAGGAAGTCGAGATCGTGGATCGTGACCGCCTGGGCGGCGGCGCGGGTCGGCATCAGGAGCGGATGGAGCGAGTGGGCGATGTCGGCGGATCCGGCGATCATCTCGACCGGCGGCCATTCCAGGCGGTGCCAGGAGAAGTTGAGCGCCTTGACCGGAATGCGCGCGTCCACGTGGGCGGCACCCGGAATCCGATCGGGCTGGAGCCGGTCCTTCCACGAGCTCGAGAACAGGACGAGGCGGTCGGAAGGGAGCAGCTGGCGCTGGAGGGCGGCCGCCAGCTCGTGCACATACTGGCCGACGCCGGTGCGTTCCCGAAGCGCGGGCCGATAATCGATCAGGATCCGCACGCGCGCGGCATCGTACCACAGTGGACCGGCCACCCCGGCGGGACGCCAACTCCTTGTTCTTCAATAGCTTGATTATGTTTTTTCGGCTGTGCTACCTTTAAGAGTTTGTATTCGCGGGGGAGACGGCACGAATGAAAATCGCGGTAGTCGGGAGCGGGTACGTCGGGCTGGTTGCCGGTGCCTGCCTGGCTGAGAACGGCAATACGGTCATCTGCGTGGACAAGGACCCGGCGAAGGTCCGGGCGCTGCAACGAGGCAAGATTCCGATCTACGAACCGGGCCTCGAGGAGCTCGTCAAGCGCAATACCGCCGAGAAACGCCTCACCTTCACCACCGCGCTCGATCGCGGCGTCCGGAACTCCCAGATCATCTTCATCGCGGTCGGCACGCCGACCGGCGAGGACGGCTCGGCGGACCTGCAGCACGTCATGGGGGTCGCGCGCGACCTGGCCAAGGCGATGAACGGCTACAAGGTGATCGTCAACAAGAGCACGGTGCCGGTGGGCACCGCGGCCAAGGTCCGCGACGTCATCCGCCGCGAGACCACGCACCCCTTCAGCGTGGTCAGCAATCCCGAGTTCCTGAAGCAGGGCGCGGCCATCGACGACTTCATGAAGCCGGATCGCGTCGTCATCGGCGCCGAGGACCCTCGGGCCGCCGAGTTGATGAAGGAGCTCTACGCCCCGTTCACCCGCACCGGCGCGCCGATCATGATGATGGACTGCGCCAGCGCCGAGCTGTGCAAATATGCTGCGAACGCGATGCTCGCGACGCGCATCTCCTTCATGAACGAAGTGTCGAACGTCTGTGAGGCGGTCGGCGCGAACGTCGACCAGGTCCGCCTCGCGGTGGCGTCGGACCGGCGCATCGGTCCGTCGTTCCTGTTTCCCGGGCGTCGGCTACGGCGGCAGCTGCTTCCCGAAAGACGTGAAGGCGATGCTGCAGTTCGCGGGGGCCCAGGACTACGAGTTCAAGATCCTGCACGCGGTCGAGGCGGTGAACGACCGCCAGAAGACGCGGCTGCTCGACAAGCTCAAGGGACACTTCGGCTCGCTCAAGGGCAAGCGGATCGCGGTCTGGGGCCTGGCGTTCAAGCCGCGCACCGACGACATGCGCGAAGCGCCGGCGGTGCCGCTGATCCGCGGCCTGCTCGCGGCCGGCGCCACGGTGCACGCCTACGATCCGGAAGCGATGAAGGTCGCGAAGTCGATCTTCGGCTCGGACATCACCTTCGCCAGCAGCAGCTACGCCGCGTTGACCGGCGCCGACGCCCTCGTCATCGTGACGGAGTGGAACGAGTTCCGCGAGCCGGACTACGGGCGGATGCGGAAGCTGATGCGCAACCCGATCATCTTCGACGGCCGCAACATCTACAGCCCCGACCAGATTCGCGCCCAGGGGTTCACCTACGTGTCGATGGGGCGACCGTGAGCGGAGTGCTGGTGACCGGTGGCGCCGGCTACATCGGCAGCCACGCGGTCAAGGCCCTGGTCCAGGCCGGTCATCCTGTCGTCATCTACGACAACCTGTCGGCCGGTCACCGGGAAGCGGCGCAACGGGCGGGCGGGGAGCGATCCCGCATCGTCGAGGGCGACGTGCTCGACACGGCGCTGCTCGTCGAGACGATTCGCGCCAACCGGGTCGATGCGGTCATGCACTTCGCCGCCTCGCTGTCGGTCGGCGAGTCCGTGCGCAACCCGGCTGGCTACTACCGCAACAACGTCATCGGCAGCCTGTCGGTGCTCGAGGCGATGATCGCCGGGGGCGCCAAGTACCTGGTGTTTTCCTCGACCGCCGCCGTGTTCGGCAACCCGCTGACGACGCCGATCACCGAGGACCACCCGAAGCAGCCGATCAACGCCTACGGCGAGACCAAGCTGGCCGTCGAACGGGCGCTGCCGCACTTCGCGCGCGCCTACGGCATCCAGTCCATGGCGCTGCGGTACTTCAACGCGGCGGGGGCCGATCCGGACGGCGCGCTCGGCGAGCACCACGACCCCGAATATCACGTCATTCCCAAGGCCATCGACGCCGCGCTGGGGCGCGGCACGTTCCAGCTCTTTGGCGAGGACTACGACACGCCCGACGGCACGTGCCTGCGGGACTACGTCCACGTCACCGATCTGGCGGCCGCGCATCTCGCCGCCGTGCAGGCGCTGCGCGGCGGTGCGGAGACCACCGTCTACAACCTCGGCAACGGCCGGCCGACGTCGGTTCGCGCGATCCTCGAATCGGTCGAGCGCGTGACGGGACATCCGGTGCCGTTCACCGCCGGTGCGAGGCGGGAAGGGGACCCGGCGGTCCTGTTCGCCTCGAGCGAGCGCATCCGCCGCGAGCTCGCGTGGTCGCCGCAGTACCGAAGATCTCGACACGATCGTGGAAACCGCCTGGCGCTGGCGTGAGCGCCACCCTCACGGCTACACAGCCAAGGTGAATGCGTAGATGTCTCGAATACTCGGCCAGCTGACCGATCCGCTGCTATCGGTCGTCATGCCCTGTTACAACGAGCGCACGACGATCGAGGAGATCATCCGGCGCGTGCTCGCGGTGCCGATCCGCACCGAGCTCATCGTCGTGGACGACGGCTCGAAGGACGGCACGCGCGACATCCTCACGACGCTCGCCCAGGAGCTGAAGTTCAAGCTGATTTTCCAGACCCAGAACGGCGGCAAGGGAGCGGCGCTGCGGCGGGGCTTCCAGGAGGTGACCGGGGATCTCGTCGTGATCCAGGACGCCGATCTCGAGTACTCCCCCGAAGAGTTCCCGCAGCTCATCGAGTTGATCGTCGAGGGCCGCGCCGACGTCGTCTACGGGTCGCGGTTCCTCGGCCGGCATCGCGTGTTCATGTTCACGCACTACGCCGGCAACCGGTTCCTGACGCTCGTCACCAACGTCCTCTACAACACCATGCTCTCCGACATGGAGACCTGCTACAAGGTGATGCGGACGGAAGTGCTCCGCTCGATGACGCTCGAGGCGGACGGCTTCGGCATCGAGCCCGAGATGACGGCGAAGATCTTCAAGCGGCAATACCGCGTCTACGAAGTCCCGATCACCTACGACGGGCGCGGCTACGACGAAGGGAAGAAGATTACCTGGCGCGACGGCTTCGTGGCGCTCTGGGTGCTGTTCAAATTCCGGTTTACCGAGTGAGCGCACTTCCTCGACTCCTCGGCTACACCAGCCGCTACCAGGGGCGCTTCGTCGTCGCGTTCCTGGCGATGCTGCTGTATGCCGTCGCCTCCGCCGGAGTCGCGTACCTCATCAAGCCGATCATCGACCACGGGCTGCAGCCGAACCGGCCCGATCCCTCGCTGCCGCCCGACCTGGTGTTCTGGTCGGTCGCGGTGCTGGTCGCGTACCTGGTCAAGGGACTGGGCGCCTACCTGTCCGCGTACCTGATGACGGACATCGGGCAGCGCGTCGTCCGCGATCTGCGCGATCAGCTGTTCCGCCACATCCTGGCGCAGTCGGCGGCGTTCTTCAGCAGGCGCTCCACCGGCCAGCTGATGTCGCGCATCACCAACGACGTCGCGCAGGTGCAGCAGGCGGTCTCCGAGACCGTCGGCGATCTGATGCGCGAGGGGCTGGCCCTCATCGGCTACGCCGTGCTGCTGTTCTGGTGGGATCACAACCTGGCGCTCGTCTTCGTGACGGGGGCGCCGATCGTGGTGTATCCGCTCGTCCGGCTCGGCCAGCGCGTGCGCCGCAGCACGCGCCGGAGCCAGGAAGAGCTCGAACATCTGTCGCACATCGCGGCCGAAGCCTTCACCGGCCATCGGATCGTCAAGGCCTTCGGCGCCGAAGCTCACGAGAGCCGCCGCTTCGGCCGGGCCGCGGAGCTGCTGTACCGGACCAACCTCAAGATCACGAGCACGGTGGCGCTGCTTCCGCCGCTCATGGAGTTCCTCGGCGGCATCGCGGTTGTCGCGCTGATCTGGTACGGCAGTTCGCGCATCGGCGGCGGTGACACGTCGCAGGGCACGTTCCTCGGCTTCATCTTCGCGGCGTTCATGATGTACACGCCGATCAAGAAGCTGAGCCGCGTCAACACCACGCTGCAGCAGGCGCTGGCCGCGTCCGAGCGCATCTTCCATCTGCTCGACCGCCATACCGAAGTGAAGGAGCGTGAAGGCGCGAAGCCGCTCCAGCCGCTTCGACGGAGTGTCGAGTTCCGCAACGTCGCCTTCGCCTACGACGACGCCGAAACGCCGATCCTCCGGGACGTGTCGTTCCGCGTCGGGGCCGGCCAGGTGGTGGCCATCGTCGGCCTCAGCGGCGCCGGCAAGACGACGCTCGTCAACCTGATTCCGCGGTTCTACGACGTCACCGGCGGGGACGGTGCTGATCGACGACGTCGACGTGCGCGACGTCACGCTGTGGTCGCTGCGTGCGCAGGTCGGGATCGTGACGCAGGAGACCGTGTTGTTCGACGAGACGATCGCGTCGAACATCGCCTACGGCTCACCGGACGCGTCGGCGGCGGAGATCGAGTCCGCGGCGCGAGCGGCGCACGCACACGAATTCATCCTGCAGCAGCCGAACGGCTACGAGACACGCATCGGCGAACGCGGCCAGAAGCTGTCGGGCGGGCAGCGGCAGCGGCTGGCCATCGCCAGGGCCCTGTTGAAGAACTCGCCGATCCTGATCCTGGACGAGGCGACGTCGGCGCTGGATGCCGAGTCCGAGCAGCTGGTGCAGGACGCGCTGGCGAACCTGATGCGCAACAGGACGGCCTTCGTGATCGCGCACCGGCTCTCGACGGTCCGGCGTGCCGACGTCATCGTGGCGCTCGAGCGCGGACGCGTCGCCGAGATCGGCCGGCACGACGAGCTGCTGGCCAAGCCGGACAGCGTCTATGCCAAGCTCTACGCGCTGCAGGCGTTCGAGCGCGAGGACGCCCAGACTCCGGCCGTCAAGTAGAAGGACAACAGAGTGATCAAGAGCATGACCGGCTTCGCCTCGTTGACTCGCGACGACGAGGCGGCGACGATTACGGTCACGATCCGATCGGTCAACCATCGCTTCCTCGATCTCCAGCTGCGGACGCCGGCGTCGCTGGCGACGATCGAATCGAAGCTCCGGGCGCTGGTGCAGCAGCGCGTCGCACGAGGCCGGGTCGAGATCGCGGTGTCGGTGCAGCAGCGCCGGGTGCCATCGCTCGAGGTCGAGCTGAACGAGACCTTCCTGCAGGCGCTGACCGCCGCCCTCGACCGCGCCCGCGAGCAGGGTTACATCCAGGGGACGATGACGCCGGGCGACCTGCTGCGGTTTCCGCAGGCGCTGGCGATCCGGGACAAGCCGGAGGATCCCTCGGCCCACGACGATCAGATCGAGCGGCTGGGGGAGCGGGTCGAAGAAGCGGTCGGCGCGGCGCTCGACGAGCTCGACACGATGCGGGTCAGGGAAGGCGGATTCCTGCGCACCGAGCTGGACGCACGCCGGCAGCAGCTCGGCGAGCTGTACGAACGGGTCGCCGCCCTGGCGGAAGAGGCGCTCGACGCGCTGCGTGGCCGCCTCGGCGAGCGTGTCCGCGAGCTGCGGGCCGACTCGCTGGCCGACGAGGGTCTGATTGCGCAGGAGATCGCCCGGTTCGTCGGTCGCTCCGACATCACGGAGGAAGTCGTGCGGTTCCGCGGGCATCTCGAGCACTGGCAGGCCCTGACGGACTCGCCCGAGCCGTGTGGCCGGAAGCTCGACTTCCTGCTGCAGGAGATGAACCGCGAAGTGAACACGACCGGCTCGAAGGCGGAGGGGCCGGCGGTGACCGAGCTGATCGTCACCCTCAAGGCGGAACTGGAGAAGATGCGGGAGCAGGTGCAGAATGTCGAGTGAGGAGGCCGCCGCCAGGCGCGGCCTCCTCTTTGTCGTGTCGGCCCCGTCGGGCACGGGCAAGACGACGGTAGTCGAGCGCCTGGTGCAGATCGTGCCGGACCTGGCGCTGTCGAGGTCCTACACGTCGCGGGCGGCCCGCCCCGGTGAGCTCGACGGCGTGGACTATAATTTCGTATCCCGCTCCCGGTTCGAGGAGATGATCGCGGCGGACGCCTTCCTGGAATGGGCGGACGTGTTCGGCAACCTCTACGGGACGTGCAGGGCCGACGCGGAGCGGGAACTGCAGGCCGGCCGCGACCTGGTCCTGGTCATTGACGTCCAGGGCGCCAGGCAGGTGCGCATGCGCTTCGCCGACACCGTGGGGGTCTTCGTGATGCCCCCGTCGTTCGCGGTGCTGGAGCAGCGGCTGCGCGGCCGCAGCAAGGATCCCGAAGCCGCCATGCAGCGCCGGCTGCAGACGGCTCGCGACGAGGTCGCCGCGTTCACGGCATACGACTACGTCATCGTGAACGACGAGCTCGAGGCGTGCGTCGATCGGCTGCGCGCCATCGTCCTCGCCGAACGGACGCGGCTGCGATCGGCGCGGCCGCAAGCGGAGACGATCCTCAGAACGTTTCGACAGAAGGAGTGAGATGACAGAAAGACCCGACGTGAAGAACCCGTTCGAACTGGTCGTGCTGGCCGGCGCGCGTGCGCGGCAGCTGCTGCGCGGCTGCACGCCGCGGACGCAAGGGCCCGAGAAGCCGGCGCGGCTGGCCGCGCTGGAAGTCAAGCAGGGCCACGTCCGCAAGCTGCCGCCCCTGCCGCGCGAGAAGTAGGCACCGCCGTGGCGCTGATCGCACTGGGCGTGGCGGGTGGCATCGGCGCCTACAAGGCGATCGAGGTCGCGCGCGGGTTGCAGAAGCGGGGACACGAGGTCGCCGCGGTGATGACCCGCTCGGCGCGCCGCTTCGTCGGCCCGCTCACGTTCGAGGCGATCACCAGGCGGCCGGTCATCACCACCCAGTGGGCGCCGGGCGCCAACGCCGACATCGAGCACATCTCGCTCGCGACCGACATCGGGCTGCTGCTGGTCGCGCCCGCGACCGCGAACATCATCGGCAAGTTCGCGCACGGCATCGCCGACGACTTCCTGAGCGCGCTGTACCTCGCCACCCGCGCGCCGGTGCTGGTCGCGCCGGCGATGAACACCAACATGCTGGAACACGACGCGGTCCGCACCAACCTCGCGACGCTGGCGGCGCGGGGCGTGCGCTTCGTCGAACCGGGCGCCGGCTACCTCGCCTGCGGGTGGATCGGGAAGGGGCGGCTCGCCGAGCCCGACGAGATCGTCGAAGCGGCCGATGGCATCCTGAAGCCGTCGGGCGCGCTCCTCGGACGCCTCGTCGTCGTCACCGCGGGACCGACCTACGAAGACCTGGATGACGTGCGGTACATCGGCAACCGGTCGAGCGGCAAGATGGGCTATGCGGTCGCGGCCGAGGCGGTGCGCCGCGGGGCGCGGGTGATCCTGGTGTCGGGTCCCTCGTCGTTGACGCCTCCCGCCGGCGCCGAGCTCGTGCGCGTGCGCAGCGCCGAGCAGATGCACACCGTCGTGCAGCGCCATGCCGCCGAGGCTGACGTCGTGGTCATGGCCGCGGCAATCGCCGACTACACGCCGGAGCGCCGCGCGTCAGGCAAGATCGAGAAGGGCGACGGACCGCTGCAGATCTCCCTGGTGCGCACCGCCGACATCCTCGCCGAGCTGGGCAAGGCACGCGCCGGACGCGCGCGACCCGTGCTCGTCGGCTTCGCCGCCGAGAGCGGCGACCCGGTCGAGCGCGGCCAGCAGAAGCTGGTTCGGAAGGGAGCCGATCTGATCGTCGCCAACGACATCTCGACCGAGGGTCTGGGCTTCGACTCGGACCTCAACGCCGCGACGATCATCAGCCGCGACCGGCTCGAGCCGTTTCCGGCAGCGCCGAAGACGGTCCTCGCCGCCACGATCCTCGACCGCGCCGAAGCGATGCTCGCGCCGCTCGCCAGCACGTAGTACCCGGGCACGTGACCGACCTCTCCAACCACCTTCGGTTCTTCGCGGAAATCGGCGTGACCGGCATCAGCCGGGATCGCGCGTGGCGCGCGCGTGAAGCCGTCGCGCAAGCCGTTCCCGAACCCGCTGTAGCGCCCGCGCCCGAGCCCGACGCGCCGACCGCCGGCGAGGCGGTACCGATCGCGATCGCGCTGCCGGGGAAGCAGGCGCTGCCTCTCATCCGCGAGGACCTCGGCGAGTGCACGCGCTGCAAGCTGCACGCGGCGGGCCGCAAACAGATCGTCTTCGGTGTCGGAAATCCGTCCGCCGATCTGATGTTCGTCGGTGAGGCCCCTGGGGCTGACGAAGACATCCAGGGCGAACCGTTCGTCGGCCGTGCCGGGCAGCTGCTCACGAAGATGATCGAGGCGATGGGCTTCCGGCGCGACGAGGTCTACATCGCGAACGTGCTCAAGTGCCGGCCGCCAGGGAATCGCAATCCCGAGCCGGACGAGATCGAGCAGTGCGAGCCGTTCCTGTTCCGGCAGATTGCGTCGATCGAGCCGAAGGTGATCATCGCGCTTGGCGCGTTCGCGGCGCGGACGCTGCTGAAGACGAGCGACCCGATCTCCCGGCTGCGCGGACGCATCTACGACTATCGCGGCGCCAAGCTGATTCCCACCTTCCATCCGTCGTTCCTGCTGCGCAGTCCCGGTTACAAGCGGGAAGCGTGGGACGACCTCAAGAAGGCCCTGACGCTGCTCGACCGCGAGCCGCCCGCACCCTCGTCCCGTCCGGCCCCCTAGGCAATGCGCCGCGTTCGTGTGGCCGTCGCGGTTCCCGCGCTCGAGCCCCTCACTTATCAGGTCCCGGACGGCTGGCCGGCGCCCGCGATCGGCGCCCGCGTGCTCGTCCCGCTCGGCACCCGCGTCGTCACCGGCATCTGCGTCGGCGACGACGATGCGGTGAGCGAACGGGAGGGAGGGGCGGCGGTCAAGGACGTCATCGACGTGCTGGACGCGGACGCCTTCCTGCCGGCGGACGTCGTGACGCTGGCGCTGTGGGTGGCGGAGTACTACGCCTGCGGCGCGGGTGACGCCCTCGGCGCGGCGATGCCGCCGCGGGCGTGGGTGGAGAGCGAGCGGATCGCGCGCATCACCGAAGCGGGACACGTCCGGATGCTGACCGAGCGGGGCGTGCGGCGCGACCTGCTCGAGCGCCTGGAGGCGGACAAGCCGGTGCGCGTCGAAAGCCTGACCAGTGACGGGCGCGGCAGGCATGCGGCGCTGCTGGCGCTCGAGCGGGACGGGTTGATCGAGATCTCGCGTCCCCTGGTCGGCAGCGCGTCGGCGTTCCGCACGACTCGCGTCGCGACGATCACCGCACAGGGGCTCGACGTGCATACGCCGGACGCGACGGGATCAGGCACGGTGAAGCTCGGCGCGCGGCAGGCCGAAGGGCTCTCGATCCTCGCCGGGGCGCCGGCCGGCGTCGACACCCGCGACTTGACCGAGCGTGGCGTGACCGCCGCCACCCTCAAGCGGCTCGCCGAGCTTGGCCTCATCTCGCTCGACTCGCCGCCGCGTGGATCGCGACCCGTTCATGCACGCCGCGGCGCCGGCCGCCACGGCGGCGACGCCGGTCGTCCTGACGCGCGAGCAGGCGGACGCGCTGGCGCGGCTGAAGACGCTGGCGGACAGCCGGACGTTTGCGGCCGCGCTGCTGCACGGCGTCACCGGCAGCGGCAAGACCGAGCTCTACCTGCGGCTCGCCGGCGAGGTGACGCGATCGAGCCGCGGGGTCCTGATCCTCGTGCCGGAGATCGCGCTGACCCCGGCCGTCGCCGGCGCCTTCCGGGCCGCGTTCGGGGATCGCGTCGCCATCCAGCACAGCGGCCTGTCCGACGGCGAGCGGCACGACCAGTGGCACCGGATCCGGCGCGGCGACGTGGACGTCGTGGTCGGTACGCGATCGGCCGTGTTCGCCCCGGTCGCGCGGCTCGGCCTGATCGTCGTGGACGAGGAGCACGACGGCTCGTACAAGCAGGAGGAGAGCCCGCGCTATCACGGCCGCGACGTCGCCGTCGTCCGCGCGCAGCACCTCCAGGCGCTGGTCGTGCTCGGATCGGCGACGCCGTCGCTCGAGAGCTATCACAACGCCGAGAGCGGCCGCTACACGCTGATCCCGCTGGAGAAGCGCGTCCTCGATCGCCCGATGGCGACGGTGCAGCTCGTGGACATGCGCGAGCAATACGCCGCGCACGGGCCGGACGTCATCATCAGCGAGCCGCTGGTCTCGGCGATCCGCGCCCGGCTGGAGCGGAAGGAACAGTCGATCGTCCTGCTGAACCGCCGCGGCTTCGCCACGTCGATCTTCTGCCGGCAATGCGGCGCGACCTTCGACTGCCCGAACTGCAGCGTGACGCTGACCGTGCACCGCGCGGCGCGCAAGGCCCGCTGCCATTACTGCAACTACGCGATCCGTGTGCCGGTGAGCTGCGACCAGTGCAAGGGACCGTATCTCGAGCAGATCGGCTACGGAACCGAGCGGCTCGAGGCGGAAGTCTCGGCGCTCGTTCCCGGGGCGCGGGTCGCGCGCGTGGATCGCGACACCATCCGCCGGCGCGGCGCCATCACCACCCTCCTGCAGCGGTTCGCCGCGGGATCGATCGACGTCCTCGTCGGGACCCAGATGATCGCCAAGGGCCACGACTTTCCGCAGGTGACGCTGGTCGGCGTGGTGTCGGCCGACGTCGGACTCGGCCTCGCCGATTTCCGCGCCGCGGAGCGCACGTTCCAGCTGCTGACGCAGGTCGCGGGTCGGGCGGGCCGCGGTTCGATCGTCGGCGAAGCGGTGGTGCAGACCATCCACCCGACCCACTACAGCATCCGGCACGCGTGCCGGCAGGACTACGCCGCCTTCTACCGTGACGAGATCACCTTCAGGCGCGCGATGCGCTATCCGCCCGCGGTGGCGATGATCAATGCCGTCGTGAAAGCGTCGACGCTCGACGCGGCGATGACGGATGCGGCCGACGTGATCGCCGGGATGCGCAAGGGAGGGGACACGTTTCGCGTCCTCGGCCCGGCGCCGGCGCCGCTCAGCCGCCTCAAGGGGGAGCATCGCGCGCAGTTCTTCGTGAAGGGCACGCACCGCACGGCGATGCGCAAGGCGCTGCTGGCGGCGCTCGACGCGCGACCGGACGTCAGGCGGCGGACGATCGTCGACGTCGATCCGATGAGCGTGCTTTAGACAGCCCGCTCAAGGGGCGACGGTCTTGACCAGCTCCTCCAGCGACAGCGGCGCCGGGCGTGAAGCACAGGACGAACGCGAGGAGCGCGAGCAGCGCGAACGCGCGTCGCCCGGGGGACAGCGGCTCGTAAGGGTTCAGCGGAGAGGGATGCCGCAGTCCCATCGTGCGCCACATCAACGCCATCAGGATGGCGGGCAGCGCCCACGCCCACGACAGGGTCACCAGCGACGCCGACAGCACGACGGCCAGCGCCGACACCCACTTCGCGACCCGCTCCCCGAACACCGCATACACGACGTGGCCGCCGTCGAACTGACCGAACGGCACCAGGTTGAGCGCGGTGGCCAGCATCCCGAACCAGCACGCGAACACGATCGGGTGCATGTTGATGGTGCTGCCGTCGGCAACCGGCCCGATGACCAGCTGCACGGCCCACTGGAAGAGCAGCGGCTCGCCGAGGTTGTAGACCGACCCTTCCGTGGGCGCCGCCACGATGGCCGAGCGGGTCAGGCCGTAGAACAGCGCCGGGATCAGCACGACCATGCCGGCGATCGGACCGGCGATGCCGACATCGAACAGCTGGGTTCTGGTGCGGAACGGCTCGCGGATGCGGATCACCGCGCCCAGCGTTCCGGTCAGGAGGCTGGGGAAGGGGAGGAAATACGGCAGCGACGCGTCGAGCCCGTAGTGCCGGCAGTACAGGTAATGCCCCATCTCATGCGCCGTCAGGATGGCGAGGATGGTTCCGCTGTACCATAGACCGTTGAGCACCAGCGACAGGTCGAGGGTCACCGGGTGACGGTCGAACTCGGAGACGAAGCCCGCGTAATGTCCTGTGCCGGCGCAGGTTGTACTGGCGATCGTCAGGAGGAACAGCAGCGCGTGCAGCCAGATCCTGTGGCGCGGACGTGGCGGGTCGACAGGCGTCTGGTAATAGGGACGCGGCGGTTCCGAAGACGGGTACAGGGTTGAGATTCTGCGGCGAGTCGTTCAAGGGCGGGCGATCGGAACCGATCAGCCTCCGATATTCTGCAAATCCTTCCCGGGCTTGAACCGGATCGTTCGCCCCGGCGGGATTCGCACTTCCTTACCGGTCCGCGGGTTGCGGCCGATTCCGCGCTTCCGTGGCTTCACCTGGAACACGCCAAAGCCCCGCAGCTCGATGCGTTCGCCACGCTGCATCGACAAACGCATCGCGTCAAAGACGGCGTCCACGGCCACCTCGGCCTTCACCTTGGTGATGTCGGCCACCTTGGACACCTCGTTGACGATGTCAACTTTGATCATGCTTAGGCGCTCCTGGGGATTTGTAACCATCATAAATATAGACACTTACGCTGTCAAGCCTGGTCCTAACTAACATTTCGCAATGCCCTCGAAACGCGCCTCGGGACTCCCCACGGTCGTGCTGGTCGGCCGGCCCAACGTCGGCAAGTCCACCCTCTTCAACCGCATCACCGACTCACGCCGGGCCATCGTCACGGCGATTGCCGGAACGACGCGGGACGTGAACTCGCTGCCCGCGGAGTGGCAGGGCGCGACATTCCGGCTCGTGGATACCGGCGGACTGTTCGGGGCAAGCGAGGATCCGCTGCACGAGCTCGTCGTGGTGCAGGGCCGCAAGGCGCTCCAAACCGCTGACGTGCTGGTGTTTGTCGTCGACGGCCGCGAGGGGCTGGTATCGGGCGACGAGGAGATCGCCGCCGCGCTCCGTTCCGTGTCCGCGCCGGTCGTGATGGCCGTCAACAAGACCGACGACAAGCGCGCGCGCGGGCGCATGCTCGAGTTCTACCAGCTCGGGTTCGAACCCGTCGTCGAGGTCGCGGCCGAGCATGGCGAAGGCGTCGGCGACCTGCTCGACGAGGTCATCCAACGCCTGCCGCCGAAGCGTGACTCGTCGGCCGCCGAAGGCCCCGAGGAGACGGCCGTCGCGATCGTCGGCCGGCCCAACGTCGGCAAGTCGTCTCTGCTGAACCGGTTGCTGAAGGAAGAGCGATCGATCGTCAGCGAGATGCCGGGCACGACGCGCGACACCGTGGACGCGGTGTTGAAGTGGCACAAGCGCATCTTCCGGATCGTCGATACCGCCGGCATCCGGCGGCCCGGGCGCGTGGCGCGGTCGGGCCAGCTCGAAGCCGTGTCGGTGATCGTGGCCCGGCGGGCCATCGAACAGGCGGACGTCGCCGTGCTCGTGGTCGACTCGTCCGAGGGGGCCACCGATCAGGATGCCGCGATCGCGGGCGAAGCCGACAAGGCCGGCTGCGGCATCATCATCGCGGCCAACAAGTGGGACCTGATGAAGGGCCGCGGCACCAACTTCTCCAAGGAGTTCGACGAGAAGCTGCGCCGCCAGGTGAAGTTCCTGGACTACGCCGCGGTCCTGCACATCTCGGCCACGACGGGTGAGCGGACGCCCAAGGTCCTGGAGACCATCGACAAGGTCGCCAGCGCCCGGACGCGCCGGATCCCGACGTCCGAGCTCAATCGCTTCGTCGCGGCGGTGACCGCCGTGCACCCGCCGAGCAGCCCCGGCCGCCGCGAAGTCCGGATTCTCTATGCGGCGCAGATCGGGGTGAAGCCGCCGACGTTCGTGTTCTTCACCAACGTCGCGACCGAGTTCCACTTCTCCTACGAGCGTTTCCTCGTCAACCGCCTGCGCGAGTCGTTCGGCCTGATGGGCACGCCGATCCGCATCCATGTGCGGCGGCGGGAAAAGTAGCCAGTCGGCCGTGCTAGAATAGAAGCGCTTCCCCCCACAACCGCAGCGTTTCTCCACGTCCAGACTCATGGCGCACAGACTTCTGTGTCTTCTTGCCGTGGTGTCGGCGGCGGCAGTGCTCGTACTGCCCGATGAGCCGACGGCCCAGGGCCCGTACGCGCGTCGCCACCCCCGGCCACCGGCACGTGCTCTATGCCGCTCCCGGCGACCTGAACTTCTCCTACGGCCCGAGGCTGGACTGGCCGTCCGCCGCACCCGCGGGCGACCACCTCGCCGGCGCCGCTATCACGGTCACCTACTCGGGGTTCACGGCGCAGGCCCAGGCAGCCTTCCAGGCAGCCGTGAACATCTGGGCGTCGACGATCTCGTCACCGGCGCCGATCCGGATCCGCGCGAACTTCACCCCGCTCGGCACGGGGATCCTCGGCAGTGCGGGCGCCACCCGGGCCTGCTCGTCCACGGCCGGCGTGCCCAATACCTGGTACCCGGCGGCCCTGGCCGACAAGCTGCACGGCAGCGCCTATTGCGCCGCGCTCGGAGGAGAGACGGCGGAGATCGATGCCGACTTCAGCAGTTCCTTCAGCAACTGGGACTTTGGCACGACCGGCGTCGGGGTTGCGGGCAAGTACAACTTCATGACGGTCGTGCTGCACGAGATCGGCCACGGGCTCGGATTCTTCGGCGGGTTCACGTCGAGCGGCGGCATTGGCAGCCACTTCAGCACCACCTATCCCCTACATCTACGACCGCTTCGCGGTCAGCGGCACCGGCGCGCGCCTGCTGTCGTTCGGGCGCGGCACTACGGCGCTCCACGCGCAGCTGACGAGCAACAACACCTTCACCGACGGCGCCAGCTCGATCTCGCGCAACGGCGGCGTGACGCCGAAGCTCGAGACCCATCACATGACCAACCAGTACGGCGTGTCGAGCGACACCGGCTGGCTTCAGGGCTCGAGCTACTCGCACCTGGACGACGTGCTGTATTCGGGAACGCCGAACGGCCTGATGACCTGGCGGCTGAACACGAACGAGGCCTACTCGGACGTCGGCCCGATCGTGAAGGGCATGTTCGAGGATCAGGGCTGGACGATCGCCGGCGGTCTGCCTGGCGCGCCCGTATTGGTCGCGCCGACCGGCACGATCGTCACGACTTCGCCGAACTTCGTCTGGAACGTGGTCGCCGGGGCGCAGACGTATCGGCTCTATCTGATCGAGGCCGGCAGCCCGTCGCCCCGGATCGACGGCACTTACGCCGCGGCCACCTATTGCAGCGGCACTACCTGCACGGTTGCGACGCCGTCGCCGCTCACCCCGGGTCGCAGCTACGAATGGCGCGTCTACGCGACCAACAGCGCGGGCAACGGCCCGACAGCGTCGGCGACATTCGCCGTTCAGTCGGCGGTGCCGGGCCAGCCGGTGCTGACGTCGCCATCGGGATCGATCCCGACCGTCACACCGACGTTCGCCTGGACCGGCGTCGCCAATGCGCAGGTCTACGAGCTGACGATCACGCCGCAGGGCAGCTCGACTCCGGTGGCGATCATGGCCTATGCGTCGGCGACCGCCTGCAGCGGCTTGACGTGCTCGCGCCCGTCGCCGGTGACGCTGCAGAACTCACGCACCTATCAGTGGACGGTCAGGGCCGCCAACGAGTACGGCCCCGGACCGTCGGCCACGGCCTTCATCTTCACCACACCGGCGCCGCTGCCGGCGCCGGCGTTTCTCACGGTGACGCCGGGCGTCGGCGGGCAGCGCCTGCTGTGGGCGGCGGTGCCCGGTGCGTCGAGCTACACGGTTCGGCGGATCGCTTCCACCGGCACGTCGATCCTCGCCAGCGGACTGGTCGCCACGACCCATCTGGACACCGCGTCGGCGTCGGGTGTCCAGTACACGGTCGCCGCGGTGAATGCGGGCGGCGAAGGACAGCAGTCGCGGCCGATCCACGTCCCCTGGGGCGCGGCCGGCTCGCGCACGCCGACGACGCTGGTGCCGCAGGATTACGACGGCGATGGCAAGACCGACGTCACGGTCTACCGCGGCGCCTCGGGCGAGTGGTTCACGCTGCAGTCGGCCACGGAGTCGCTGGCGTCGCGCAGCTGGGGTGCGCCTTCGCTGCAGGATCAGCCGGTGCCGGCCGACTACGACGGCGACGGCAAGGCCGACCGCGCCGTCTACCGCGGAACGACCGGCGAGTGGTTCATCCTGCAATCGGCGGATGGCGCGACGACGTCACGTGTCGTGGGGATCGCCGTCGCTTGGCGATGTGCCGGTGCCAGCCGACTACGATGGCGACGGCAAGACGGACATTGCGGTCTATCGCTCGTCGACCGGCGCCTGGATCGTGTTCCGATCGACGGCCGGCTTTATGCCGCCCACCACCTGGGGCGCCGCGGCGTTCGGCGATCTTCCCGTGCCGGCCGACTACGACGGCGACGGCAAGGCGGACATCGCCATCTACCGGGGAACGACCGGCGAATGGTTCGTGCTGCGCTCGATAGACGGCGTGCTGGTCACGATGACGTGGGGCGCGGCATCGCTGGGTGACGTACCGGTTCCGGCCGACTATGACGGTGACGGCCGGGCCGACGTCGCGGTGTACCGCAGCACGACCGGTCAGTGGTTTTTGTCGCGGTCGTCGGCGGGCGCGCTGCAGATGCAGTGGGGCTCGCCCGGGAATGCCGACGTGCCCGTGTCAGCCGACTACGATGGCGACGGCAAGGCGGATATCGGCGTGTATCGCTATGCGACCGGAGAGTGGTTCGTCCTGCGCTCGTCGGACGGCGGCCTCCTGCAGCGGACCTGGGGCAGTCCCACCGTCGCCGACACCGCGCGCCCGTTCTGACGCGCGGGCACGGCGTGGCGATCGCGCGGTCAGTCGAGAATGCGGCGGCCGAAGATCGGCTCGCCGCCTCGCGACGCATAGAAGGCGTAGGCCGCCAGCGCTACGACAACCAGCAGGGCCGTGCTCGAGGTGGCGAAAAACCACTTCGACGTGTCGAGGGTGAGCGCGCTGCCGTTCAGCAGGAAGTTGACGAAGAACATCGCCAGCATCGCGAGCAGCCCCAGCCGCAGGATCACGAACACAATCGCGCAGATGGCGACCAGGTTGATGGTCAGCCCCAGCCACACCGGCGGCACCTCGGCGATCGAGTCCGCGTCGGTGAGCATCAGGAACGCGACCATCACGAGCGCGGTGATCCAGACCCGACGCACCAGCAGGTTGACGGCGACCGTCGCGAACGTGATCCACAGCGAGTTGAACGCCGAGTTGAAGACGATCGAACCGAGCGTGGCCAGCGTCGTCGCGCTCCCTTCGAGCGTGAACAGCCGCGGCGTGGACGGCGGCAGCGCGGGATAGCCGAGCAGCGGCCGGATGTGAAAGTGGAGGCGCCCGAGCAGCAGGACCCCGGTCGCGACCAGGACGCCGATCAGGATGTCCCGTCCGACCTGCGGATCCATGAACCGTCCAGCGAGCAGCCGGCTCCACGAGATCAGCGTCGTCGGCCAGAACTTGCGCACGTACGGCTCGAGCGCGAGGTAGAGCACCCACGACGTGCTGGCACAGAACAGCGCCCACCCTGTCGCCATGAAGAGCCGGCCAAGTTCTTCGTTCATCACGCCGACGTGCCGGGCGTTGAGGATCCACGCCAGCAGGATGGAGACGAGGATCACCGTCGAGAAGCGGAGGGCGCCGCGTTGGTCGCCACGTCCCTTCCGCAGGTTGTGGCGGGCCACCATGATCGCGACGGTCAGCACGACCAGCACCGTCACGGCGATCGCCGACTGGATGATCTGCTGCGTTCGGGAGATCCCAGTCTCCTGCATGCGACCTGGCTGGGTCCACGGATTGACCGACTGGAAGAAGATGATCCGGCCGCGATGCGCGGCGGCCTCCACGCGGAGCGTCTGCTCGGGCCAGCCGGGCATCGGCCCTTCCCAGGCGGCGCGCTCGTCGGCGTAGCTGCGCGGCGTCCAGCGCGGGTCGACCGGCTTGAAGTCGCCCGGCTTCAAGTCCGCCAGCGCGAACAGGGGCGTCCAGTCGGCGCGCGGCGGCGGACCGCTCGGGGCCTGCTCGAGCTGCGGCGGCACCGCATGAAACTCGATCAGGCGGCCTTCCGTGTCGAGCAGAAGGCTGCGCATGCCGGTCACGGTGAACGGCGGGTCCGTGGCCGACACCTTGTCGTTGCTCCCCGTAGGGACCATGCGGCGCGGGCTGCTCCGATACCAGAACAACAATCCGGCCGGCCGTCCGGTGCGGAGGCGGGCGCGGGTCGCCTCGCCGTCGCCGCGTTCGAGGGCAAAGCGCAGGTACTCGCCCGCGGCGGCGAATCCCCGCACGGTGTCGAGCGGCGCTTCGGTGTAGCCGAG
>CAVVSR010000016.1:0-216790 GCA_963750935.1 uncultured Acidobacteriota bacterium | reverse complement strand
TCCTGATCGGCCCGTAACGCTAATCTTCGGTGGCGGCCAGGTTCCGATTGTTGCCGTCGAGCGGCGGAACGCCTCCTGCAACGAGGCGTACCGTCATCGGTCACGTTGCGCGTGATTCAACGGAGCCGCTCGCCGGCGCGTTCTGACTGGACGAGGACCGTAATGCGCCGGCCAAAACCGTCAGCTCCCTCTCAAGGTTCAATCCATGGGTGCAGCCATCCAGGTCATCACCATAGTGGTGATGATGTATCCACTCACTCTTGCGGCGGTACAGGACGTGGCGCCCGAACGGGTTCGCCGGGCTCAAGCCGTGCTGGTCTCGACCCTGGATCCCGCGCTGCCCGCTGTTCCCTTGGAAACGTGGATTCGTCAGGTGGTCGGGCCAGCCGCGCGGTATGAGTGGGCCGACGGGGCTTGTGCCGGCCTGCGCCAGAGCAGCAGCCCGGGAGTCGGTGTCTGTGGGGTGGTTCTGGCGGCAACGTCCGATTTGACAGTCACGATCGCCGTCCGTGTCGGCGAGCGCCGGGCTGACGAGAAGACCGACCGGTCAGAACCGGCGAGTTTCAACGACGCCTTCATCGATCGCGGCAATGATTCGTTGACTCTAGAGAGGCTCGGCGATCTGCCGCGGCTCTTGACGCTGCCGCCGCAGCAGTGGCCAAGACGGGACGTCATCGTCGAGAAGAACGGGGTCCGCTGTTCCACGCCGACACCGTATGGAGAGGTGACGTGCTCGTTATCTGTCTCGAATCCGGGACAGACGACGATCTACGCCCGCATCTTTGCCGAACGGCGGCCGTATGCCGACGAGGACGCGGACTTCGTCGTGAAGCTTCTTCCTGGCGCCACGAGAACGATTCAGCTGGATCTCTCGTCGCGCCCGCCAGAAGGGAATGTGTCCGTGCGTGCCGAGCTGAACGCGCGAACGCCATACGTTCGCGCCGGCAGGGATGGAGAGGTGACCCTGCGGCCGGGCAGCGCCGAGAATCTTCTGGACGGTTTCATCGATCAACCAGACCGTGACCAGTTGTCTCGCGACATTCTCAGGGTCCGCGGGGCGTTCACCGGTTCGGCTCGAAGCTTCGAGGTGCCCGTCGATAGCAGCGTGACCCGCCTGATGGTATCGGCAGAACTGGATGCCGCAACCGCGACACTGTTCCGGCCGGGCGGCGCACCGGTAGCCGGGTCGGACGGCAATGTCAGAGTTTCGACCGCACAGACGTTCGAGCCCACCCGCGTCAATGTGGCCAACCTGAAGGTGTTCACCATCACCGCCCCGGAACCGGGCGTGTGGCGGCTGGAATTGACCGCCAGCGGTGAACCGAAGGCGAGGACTTTTGCGGTGACGGCGCGCGGGATCAGCACGACGGCGCTGGAGTCGTTCGATCTCGTCGTTCTCCAGGAACACGTGCATGGCGGGTACTTTCGGATTCATGATGCGATGCCCGTAGCCGGTACACGGATCGCCGCGCAGGCACGATTGTCGGACCGTTCGCTCAACCCCACGTTTCGTCTCATCGACGAATCGGGCACGACCCTGCAGACACTCGACCTGAAGAAAGATGATCACTACGCCGTGTACGATCCGGCGGGGCCGTTTATCGTGCCGGCAGTCCCGTTCTTCGCCGTCATGGAGGCGACAGGCGGCGGCAAGGGCGGAGTCCAGCGGCAGTATCCCGTCTTGTTCCGGCCACAAACCGTCAAGGTGTCGTTCGCGTTCGATCAGACGCAGATTCCCGCCATAGTTGCCGGCAGCACCAGGCAGTTCAGGTACACAGTGACGAACTACGGGACGGCAACCGCGTCTTTTGTTCCAACCGTCCGGACGTTCGAGGGTGACGTGCGCTATGTCTCGCCACGCATCGTCTCGCTGGCGCCCGGCGCCTCAGCAACGGTCACGTTCTCTCTGGTGGTTCCCGCGAAGCCGGAATTCAGTAGCATCCGCATGGACCTGGTCGCCACGCATGCGTCGGACGCGACCGTGACCAACAGTACGGATGTCTCACTCGAGATCGCGCCGGCCGACGATGTCGACAAAGACTCTGTGAAGAACGACGTGGACAACTGTCCGCTGTTCCCCAACGACCAGCATGACGACGATCGTGACGGAATCGGTGATGCGTGTGATCCGACGCCCTGGACTCCGGTTGCGATTCTCGACTTCCAGCCCAAGAGAGGGGCAGTGGGAACGACGGTGACGATTTCGAGAAGGCTATTCGGTGAATCGATCGCTCAGAATCGCGTGACCTTCGGTCATGTTCCGGCAACTATTCTCAAAGCAACGATCAGTGAACTGGTCGTAATCGTTCCGGAACAGGCGCCCAGTTTTCATATCTTCGTTCACGCGCCGAAGGGCACGGCAGGGAGCCTCGTGCCGTTTGTTGTCGAGAGTGCCAAGGCGCCGTCGCAGCCTACGGGTCCGCCAGAGGTGCACGATGCGCTCGAGCGTCGGGGTCATCGCCGTCTCCATGTTGTCGTCACCGGCGCCACCTGCGCCTTCGTGCTCGTCGTCCGCACCATGGATACCGCGGATCGAAGTCGGCCGTGTAGTGGTCGGCCCCGATGAGGTATGAGAAGGCGGCGACCGTAAACAGTCGCTGACGTCGGCGCCGTAGTCGATTGGAGCCACAGTAGGGAACAGGTTAGAGAGTCAGCATCGGGAGATTATCCGCCCTACGGGCGCGTAGCCGCCGTACACCGAACGACGTGCTACGATCCCGCCCCTCCATGACAGCCACCCTGCAACGCGAGCACTGGAACGGCCAACCCACGCACCTCGGCGATCTCTTCCGCGTCAGCAAAGCGCGCGGCGACAAGACGCTCAGCGCGGTCTGCAAGCTGTGGACGCACGCCCTCGGCTGGGAGCTGCGCCTGGAGATCAACGGCGACCTGCAACGGTCCGAAGTGTTCCGCTCGCAGGATGCTGTCCTGACAGCCGGCGAGGCGTGGAAGGCCGCGATGATCGACAAGGGCTGGCCATGAAGTGATACTGGAGGAGAACGTGACAAGCAGGACGTCAACCGCGTTCGGTGTGGCCGCCGGCATGATCCTGGCTGGGTCGATCGTGTTCGGTGGGCAGCAGGAGCGTGACCTCAGTGGCATTCATGGCATCCCCGTCGAGGGCCACACCGTTGTTGGGGGCATTGAGATCATCGGCACGAAACAACTCGACTTGTCTCGATCCGGATGGAACAGACTCCGCGAGCGGCTCCGGGCAAACGGCGCCGACCTCCGGCTGGGATGGCCCCTCGAAGGCCAAACGCTGTGTCGCTTTAAGGAGGTCGTGCGAGACGTGATGAGCGAGAAAGGGTTTCTCGACGTGGAGATCACCCTCGAAACGAGGCCGGCTCACGGAGATCGCCGGCACCTTATACTCAAATTCACGATTGTCGAGGGTGAGCGATCCCGCCCAAAAAGACCGGCTGCGTCACTGCCGCCCCCTGCTCAACGCTGCGAGAGATGAAGACGGATCGAGAAGGGCTGGGCGTGACGCCAGACGCACCTTGCGCGAGGTGCACGGAAGGGTGGATCTGCGCGCAGCATCCGGAGAAGGGCTGGCCGCACGACGACTGCACCGGGCCACGGATGCCCTGTCCGAGATGTCAGCCCAGCGGCCGGCCCGCGCTGCCGAGAGGCTGGCGCTCGATCGCCTCGACGCTTCGGTGGACAGAGTAGCGTCGGGGCCCATTCCAGAAGGCGGCGATGGTCGAGAAGGGGTAGCGGTGATGACGGCACGATTCTCGATGCATTGGGCGATGCCGCTGGAGCCCGGCCTCCCGACCCACGTGACCCTCGTCGATCACGCGCTGGATCATGCCGAGTGGCGGGGCGTTGGAGCGGACGAGATAGACGCGCTGACGTTGCTTTGGACCGCGATGCACGACGAGGCGACGCCCGAAGCGCTCGCATATGCAGCGTCCGCGATCACGCAGCGAACCGGGCGCCCGTGGCCGCCAGCAGGCGAGCGATGACTCACAACAGGTGTGATTGATGCGGTGAGCTTCGTCGGGCTCGGCCATGTCTTCACGGCGAACATGACCGGCAACGTCGTGTTCATCGGATTCGCGCTCGCAGGCGCGCAGGAGCTGTCGCTGGAGCGCTCGCTCGTCGCGCTGGCAGCCTTTGCAGCGGGTGCGTTGGCTGGCGGACTGTTGACGCGATTGTGCGGAAGCTGGCGGTCGCCGATGTGACCACGACCGTCCTGACACTGACGATTACGGGCCTCGCCGCCGACTCTCCGCTGGCGCGAGGTGCCGGCACCCGGAGCGGGCGCAAGGTCCTTTCAATCCTGCCGATGTTGATCGGCGCGCTGATCGGCACGCTCATGCTGCGCACCTGGGGATTCATGCTGCCGCTCGCCTTCGCCGCCGCACTCGCCGGCGCCGTGAGCGTGATCGTTGCTTTGTCGGTCAGATCGTCGAAGGCGGGATTCGCGGCGCCAGGTGAGAGGCCTGCCTGAGGTGCGGTTCGCACACGGAAGATGAGGCATCTATGATTCTCGTGACTGGTGGCACTGGAGAGGTCGGCAGTGAAGTCCTCCGATTGCTGTCGCAGGCGGGGATCCCCGCACGCGCGCTGACCCGTAACCTGCAAAAGGCGCAGACGCTGCCAGGCATCACGTGGGTTGCCGGAGATTTGGCCAAACCCGAGACGCTAGCCACGGCGTTCGAGGGCGTCAAGACCGTCTTCCTTCTCACGCACTATTTCGAAGACATGGTGGCACTGCAGCAAAACGCCATCGCGGCAGCCCGCGCCGCCGGCATCACGCACGTCGTGAAGGTGTCGGCCTTCGCGGCGTCGGACCACTCGAAGGCCCCGATCGGGCGATGGCACTACGAGGTCGAGAAGGAACTTCAAGCATCGGGGATGGGTTGGACCATGATCCGGCCTCACCATTTCATGCAGAACCTTCTTGCCCAGGCCGAGTACGTCGTCAAGGACGGCGCGATTTACTCGCCGTCAGGTGACGGCAAGATTCCGTACGTCGATGCCCGAGACGTCGCTGCGGTGGCCTTTGTCACGCTCACGCAGCCGGGACATCACGGCAAGACCTATGTGGTGACGGGAAGTGAAGCGATGTCTTATCGGCAAGCGTCGGAGATCATCGGCGGGGTCATCGGCAAGAAGCTGCGGTTTGTCGATGAGTCTCCAGAGGACGCGCGGGCGCGCCGCATTCGCGAAGGCGTGCCGCCCGCCGTCATCGAAAGCATTCTCGCGATCGGCGCCTATCAGCGCGCAGGGGGAAAAACCGTCACGATTACTGCCACCGTCGCCGATCTCACGGGCCGGCCGCCCCGGACCGTCGCCGAATTCGCGCGCGAACATGCGGCCGCTTTCCGCGGTTAACTGAGGACGAAGGGAGACTTCAATGGACGGCGAGCAGCCTGGTCTCGTGATCGTGCGGGGCGCCGCCGACGGGTTCGCCCAGGAGATCACTGCGGGCGCACATCGCCTGCGGGGTGACGAGCCGAGGTCAGTTGGGGGAACCGACACCGGCCCAACGCCCTACGACCTCCTCCTCGCGGCGATCGGATCCTGCACGTCGATGACCGTGGCGATGTACGCGAGACGCAAGCGCTGGCCGCTCGAGGCGGTGACGATAACGCTACGGCACTCGAAGATTCACGCGGCCGACTGCGAGGCATGCGTAACCACGGACGCTCGCATCGATCAGATCGAGCGCGACATCGAGCTCACGGGCGTGTTGAGCGAGGATCAGCGTGCACGCCTTGCTGGAGATTGCGAACAAGTGCCCAGTTCACCGCACACTCACGTCGGAGATCCACATCCAGACGCGCCTGACCACGACGTAGGGATCGGCTCAGTCGCTGACGCTTTCAGCTTGCTGAACGCGGGCGCGAAGCCAATCCCGTGGCTATTTTTTCAGGATGGCGGAGATGTCAAGCGAGATCCTGACCTTGTCGCCGACTAACAGATTGCCACTGCCGAGCGCCTGGTTGAATTTCATATCGAAATCCTTGCGGCTCAGGACTCCTTGGATCTCCGCTCCGGCGCGCTCATTGCCCCACGGATCGGTATCGGTGCCTTGCAAGATCAGGTCTAGCTTGACCTCGTGAGTGATGCCGTGCATGGTGAGGTTGCCCCATACGCGCGAGGAGTCATCGTCGATCGGCTCGACCTTTGTGGACTCGAAGGAGATCTCGGGGAAGGCCTCGGCGTCGAAGAAATCCGCGGAGCGCAGGTGCGTGTCGCGCTGTGCTTCGCCGGTGTCGATCGACGCGACTTTGATAGTCCCGTGCGCCTTCGCGCTCTGCGCGTCTTTTCCAACCTCCACGGTTCCCTGAAAATCGGTGAACCGGCCACGAACATTCGCAATCCCCATATGCTTGACGGAGAACTCAACGCTCGAGTGCGCGGGATCAACCTGCCACGTTCCGGCTGGAACCAGCGTTGTTGTGCGTGTAGTCAAGGCCCACCCCCTCTTAAACGAACGGAACCGTTAGCCATGCGCGGTGCGTCCGCCTAGCGAGGCTAAGAGAACGTTTACTCCCGCCTCGGAATGCGGTCAACCGGATTCGAGACGAGCAGCCTCGGGTGATCGCTTGCTGCCGAAGGAGTTCGCCGGCGCTGAACGTAACAGCCGAGTTGTATCAGGGGTCGAGGGCCTAGTCGTCCGCAAGCAGCACGCGCGGGCGCGTGGACCAGGCACCGTGGCAGGAGCGGAAGGACACCGGGCGCTTCGCCGCGGCCGTCGAGCGCGAGACCATCGCGCCGAACATCGCCCGCATCAAAGCGCTGGGTCGGGAGAACCACAATGCGGACTTTGCCTACGCCGTCAAAGTCGAGTTCTGCGAGATCGCCCGGCCAACGCCCGACCACTTGTTGGGATTGCACGCGGCGCTCGACCGCCGGCAGCCTCAGGGACCTGATGTTCCGTGTATCCTCGGACACTACGAGTCCGCGGTCATATTTACAGCAAACGGCTCTGATCGGTCGCTGGCTGAAAGGGCGCGCTTGCCGGCCGCAGCCTGCTTGGCGTGCACACCGGCGAAGTACGAGCGGAGCACGTCGGCGTCGCGCAGTTGGCGCAGGCCTCGTCAAACCATTGCGCGATCTCGTCATGTGACGTTCGGACGCCTGCCGGGAGTATTCGTTCCAACACTTCGATGTGATCGGGCTGCCGAATCCAATCATCAGGAAGCCGCTGCGCGTCCTCCAGAACCTGCCGCGGATCCAGACGAACTCGCCCGTAGTTTTTCGCAACGGTGACGCGGAGGCACAACACGGATCCGCGGACCACCCTACCATCTCCATTGAGCGCAGAAAGCTTCCGTGCTGATGCCTAGTATTGCCGAGGGTCTCCGAGAATGGGCGCAGGATCAGTGCGACCCGAAGATCGTCAGGAACACTGGTGTTGCCGGTGAACGAACAGGGCATCCTGTTGAAGACCAAGGGCGCTTTTTCCGGTCAGCCCCGATCGCGTCGTTCTGCCGTCTGCAGGATCGTCCCAACAAGGCCGTCGGACGGCTATCTAGCCCCTAACCGCACTGTAGTACACGTCCGGGCTCCGTTCGATGGCGCGGCGTGTGGCACGGCGATCAGTCTGGTGGGACCGGGGCTCTCCAGAACCGGTGCTTAGCCTCCACGAACGCTGCGCCGCTGGCCTCGCTCGCAGTGACAAGGTCGAGTAGCGCGTTACCGGATCGCGTTGCGGCGAAGGACGCCCATTCGTCGGCGGTGTTGACCCCGGCGACTCCTTGGAAATGACTCTAGAAATTGATCCAACCGGCGTACTACGAACTCGCCGTCAGTTGGTAACAACTCGACGATCAGTCGTTAGGGCTAAGTTGTTGAAAAGATTGGAGCCGGCGATGGGACTCGAACCCGCGACCTGCTGATTACGAATCAGCTGCTCTACCAACTGAGCTACGCCGGCTTAGGCGTGACGACCGGCCGCGCAACGCGACCGGAACGACAGATTCTACCAGTTCAGGGTCGGGTCGCGCCAGACTCAGCAGGCCCGTTGTTCCGGTAGGCCGCCACCCTCGCCGCGGCCTCGGCGCGGGCGCCGCCATCCACCTTGCCGTTGAAGACCGCCCCTTCCTCCAGGGCCAGCTTCGGCGACGCCACGTCCGCATTGACCGTGGCCCCTTCCAGCACCCGGACGACGTCGCGGGCGATCAGCCGGCCGACGCTGCCGCCCTGGACGGTGATGACCCGTGCCGTCACCGCGCCATCGACGCGCCCGCCAATGCTCACCGTGACCGCATGATTCGCCACCAGCACGTCGCCGTTCAGCGACCCGACGATGACCACGGGCTCGTCCGCGGTGAGCGAACCCTTGATGTTCATGCCTTTGCCGATCGTAGTTGCCATAGCTGAAGAGGTTCGAGACCTAACGTTTGCGACCGAGTACCTTCAAGTGTTGCAGATATGCAGCCCGGGCGTGGATGAAATCTGCATGTTCCAGTTTCAGCTCGCTCGTGATGCGGCGGAGCTCGTTGTCCTCGAGCATCACGATCGACTCGTCCGCCGACGACAGCTCGAACAGGCAGTCGAGCAGCGCCAGCCGCTGCTCGCGGCCGGCGAGGGTCGTGAACTCGCGGGTGACGAGAAAATCCTCCGTCCCGCCGTGACGCAGCCCGTGCGCCGTCGCGATCTTCACCGCCAGCGCCGCCTGCTCGGCGGACAGCCCGGTCCGCTCGGCGATCAGCCGCTCCATCTCCGCGGACTCCTGCGGTGTGACCTTATGATCCGCCCTGGCCACGCGTCCGAGGATGTACGCGAAGCACGCGATGTAGCGCGCCTTCGCGGGTTCGAGGCCGCTGAGTGCGCGCTCGATTTCGTCGAGTCCACTCTCCTCCTCGGCGGTATCGTCAGTCAGGCCCAGCCAGCGGCGTAGTGACACGGTTCTAGTCCAGCGTCCTGAGCAGTGCGTCGGCGTACACGTAGTCGAGGGTCTCGCGGCCCTCGGTGATCCGGCCCAGGACCGGCGCCAGCGTCTCACGCGCCTGGTCGACGCGGCCGGTTCCGGCCAGGAAGTTCGCGAACCCGCGGGCGGCGCGAAGCTCGAGCCAGAGCGCGCTCTGCATCCGCGCCGTTGTCAGCGAATCGAGATAGCTCTGCTCGGCGTCGTCGTTCCGGCCGGTCGCCGCGAACAGCTCCGCCTGCAGGCGCGCGTGCTCGGAGGCGTAGGCGTTCTGCTCGGTCGCGATGGCGACGGCCCTGGCGTCGTCGAGGGCGCGCTGCGCGCGCGCATGCTCGCGGACGCGAAGCAGCGCACCGGCGAGCAGCACGAAATAGTACGGGCGCAGCAGCGCCGACCGCGTGATGGTGTGCGCGGCCAGCCCCTCCTCGAGCACGCGCAGCCCGCGCTTGGTGTCGCCGAGCTCGAGCAGGGCGCGACCGCAGAGCGGGGCAGCCCACTGGATCTCCTGGGCGATACCGTGGGCGTGGCACACCACGGCCAGCTGCTCGTAGGTGCGCTGGACCTCGCGCGGGTTGCGGCGAGCCAGGTGCATGAAGATCTCGAACAGCAGCGCGAACGCGAGCGGTTGCGGATGATCGAGGGCGCGCGCCTGCGCGACGGCTTCCCGGACGGCGGCGAGCCCCTGGTCGGGAAACCCGAGCAGCGACAGCGTCCGCGAGTACTCGCAGCGGCAGAAGATGCCCGGCTCGATCCCCAGCTGCCAGACCCGCTCGCGGTGATACGCCGGATCGTAGAGCTCCAGCCCCCGCGCGAGATGGGCGTGGGCCTCCAGCAGGTCGCCGAGATGGAACAGCGCCGCGCCCATCGACCAGTTGCCCATCATCTGCAGGTTCGGGTCGCCGAGCCGCTCGAACAGCTCGAGCATCTCGAGGGCGACGTCGCGTGCGGTGGTGAGCTCGCCGGCAACGATGTGATGCGCGGACAGGCCGACGAGCACCGGCACGACGCGGCCGGGATCCTGGACCTGACGGCACAGCGACGCGACTGCGCGCGTAGGCGGCGCCGACTTCCGGCACGGCGTAGCCGCGGCTGGTCTTGAGCGCCATCGCGTAGGTGATCTGCAGATCGAGCTCGGCCTCGGCCTTCTCGGGACTGTCGGGGACGGCGCCGAGCAGGTCGAGCCCGCGGCGCGCGAGCCGCACGGTTTCATCGTGGGCGTAGAGGCGGGCGGCCGTCTGCGCGGCGAGATTCCAGAAGTGCGCCGCGCGCACGTTCTCGCGCGCGGTCTCGAACAGCACCGCCAGCGGCGCCGCGCTGTCGAGGACGTCCTCGCCCATCCGTCGCACCAGCCGTTCGGCAATCGCGCGACTCAGCGCCACGCGACGCGTACCGCGCAGCGACTCGAAGAACGCGGCGTAGTACAGCTGGTGCGCGAAGCGGTAGCGCAGCGTCAGGCTGCGATCGCGCGCCTCGTGCTCGTCCACGAACTTGACCAGCGCATGCTCGCGCTGCAGCCGGTCGAGGCGATCTTCGACCTCGTCTTCAGGCAGCTGCAGGGCGCTGGCAATCACGACGGTATCGAACTCGACCCCCTGCACGCTGGCCGCCCCGAGCAGCCGCCGGTCGGCGTCGTCCAGCGACTCGAGCTTGCGCTGCACCGCGCTGCGGATCGACGCCGGCAGCTCGCGTTCGACGGCCATCAGGTCGTCGGCGAGCATCCAGCGCCCGTCCTTCTGGCGTACCTGCTGCCGCCGCCGCAAATCCCGCAGCAGATCGGCCATGAACAACGGGTTGCCTTCGCTGCGCTCGTGCACGAGGCGGGCGAAGTCGGTCGGGAACGTGTGCTCCGGGAACTGCAAGGCGATGTACTTCGCGACCGCGCCCAGGTCGAGCGAGCCCGGCATGATCTCCCGGCACATCCCGCGGGCGTGGAGGTCGAGCTTGACCGGCAGGAACGGGTGCCGCCCCTGCGCCAGGTCCGACGGCCGGCAGGTGGCAATCATCAGCAGCCGCGTGCTGTCGATCCGCCGGGCGAGATACGCCAGCAGATCGGTGGTCGATGGATCGGCCCAGTGCACGTCATCGAACGTCAGCACGATCGGCTGCATGCGGCCGAGCTCTTCGAGCAGCGACGCGATTTCGCGCTTCAGGCGTTCCTGCGATCCGGTTGATGTCTCGGCCGCCAGTCGCTCGGCCGACGAGTCGTTCTCGGTCGGCGGGATGATCTGCGCGTACCAGCTCGGCGCCAGCGCCCGGATCAGGCGGGCAATGCTGCCAAGCTGTTCGTTCTTCTGCAGGCTGTCGAGGGCTTCGAGCACCGGCAGGTAGGCTTCGGTGCCGGCCAGGCGCTCCGAGCAGCGGCCGCGCCCGACGCGCACCGGCTCCTGCTGTTCGTCGAGCTGCTTCAGGAACGCATCGACCAGCGTCGTCTTGCCCATGCCCGCTTCTGCGGAGATCACGACGAGCCGGCCCTTGCCGCGCTGCGCGCGCTCGAACTCGTGCTGCAGCGCGTCCAGCTCCTGGTCGCGGCCGACAATCTCGCGGATCGCGGCGCGCCGCTGCGTGACGGTGACCGCCGACAGCGCGACCGCGATCGTCGAGTCGTGCGCCAGGTTGAGGCGATACATCACCTCGCTGGCGCCGGGGCGCAGCCGTGGGTCCTTCTGCAGCATCTCGACGATCAGCTGATCGATCGCGCGCGGTAGTTCGGGATTGATGAACGTCGGCGGCTCCGGCGATTCCCACATCAGCGCGTGCAGCGTCCCGAGCTGCGACGAGGTCATGAACGGATGCCGCCCGGTCACGAGCTCGTAGAGCATGACGCCCAGCGCGAAGACGTCGGCCTCCTGCGTGACGATCTCGCCGCGCGCCTGCTCGGGCGCCATGTAGCCGATCGTCCCGAGCAGCAGCCCTGCCTCGGTGCCCGGGGCCGTCGAGCCTACCGTCACCGTCTCGGGCTGGACGCGCGCCAGGCCGAAGTCGAGGAGCTTGGCGTAGCCGTCCGGCCGCACCATGACGTTGTCCGGTTTGATGTCGCGGTGGACGATCTGCGCGGCGTGCGCGACCGCCAGGGCCTCGGACACCTGGCGCGCAATACCGATGGCGCGGCTGACGGCCAGGCCCTGCGCCGCCACCTGCCGCAGCGTCGTGCCCTCGATCAGCTCCATCGCAATGTAGCGATCCGCGTCGACGACGCCGGTCTCGTAGATGGTGACGATGTTGGGGTGGTTCAGTGCTGAGGCGAGCACGGCTTCCCGCAACAGTCGATCGAGCGCGTCGTCCTGCGCATCGGGCCCGACGGAGAGGACGCGGCGAATGACTTTCAGCGCGACTTCACGAGAGAGCCGCGGATCCTTCGCGCGGTACACCTCGCCCATGCCGCCGGCACCAAGCTGCGAGATGACATGGTACGGGCCGACCGGAGTTCCAGCAGGGATGCCCATTTGGGGATGAGCGCGCATTATACCCCGCGGCGCCACGCGGTTCGGAGGCGCTGCCGCCGCCTTCAGGGAGCGATCCGGCGCTGCTCGGCTAGTTGCCGCTGGCGGCGAAGCGGATGGTGCCGACCAGCGGATAGTGGTCGGAATCGTAGCGGTCGTCGGCCCGCTGGAATCCGGCAGTCCATCCGTCTTCCAGACGGAAGAACAGGTGGTCGAGCCGAAGCAGACCGCGGAAGGTCGCCCGGCGGTCAGTCACGCGGGTCTGCGGGAAACGCGCGGATGGCTTCGCTGTAGGCCCGGTCGCGGAAACCAAACCAGGTGTTCATGTCGGCGCCGAGCACGAGCGGCGTGTCGCTGCCGATGGCGCCGAGCAGCCCCTTGGCCTGGCGCACGCGGGCGACCTCGCCGCCTGCGATCCACAAGCGTTTCGCGCCGACCATATTGTCGAGGTGAGCCGAAACGACGCGCAACCGCCACGGTTGGCCGTTCTCGGTCGTGCCGTTGACGGTGGCGGCGATCGCGACGCGGCGCTGAGCTTCGAACGGGAGCTCGATTGCCGTCAGGTCGGTGAGCGGCAGAGTCGACAGGATCGCGTTCCCGCGATCCTCGTCCGACATCGGCGGTCCACCGTTGCGCATCGACGGCACGTAGTACGCGTGCAGTCCCAGCGACGCGGCGATGGTTTCGATCTCCTCGCGCTTGCCGTCGCGCCGCAGTCCGCGGATCAGCGACGCGAAGATCGCATCCTGATCGAGCGCGCTCGGGACCTCGGGGCCACTGCGATACGCCTCCTGGAGCAGGAGGACGATGGGCGTCCGGCCGTGGAGCCGTTGCAGGTCCCCCATCAGCCGGTGGACGTCGCCGCCGCCGACGTGCAGGTTCCAGTTCACGACGAGGAGTTCATTCGACGGCGGTACGGCTGAGGCCGCCCGCAGCACGACTGGGGGGCCCACACTTCGCCGCCACCGGCTCAACGTCGAAACGTCCTGGGCGAGCTCAGGCGCATACCACGCGACCCCTGGCGCAACCACCCCCAGCTCGGCGGTGGCCGACTGACGGACCCCGCTGCCGGCGCCGGCAGCACAGCCGTACGTCGTGGCCAGCGTGAGCAGGAGGGCAAGCAGAGTGTTTGTGCGCGGACGATGAGGTGGAATCGGGCTGTTCACTGTGTGGAGTGGACTACATCAAGTGTACCAGCCGGTCCCGCGGCTTTCGACCGCGGCCGTGGCGAGTGGACCTTGCCGCCCGGTTGAGCACTGGCGGCTGTTGTGCATGGACGCCTCAGGTGTTTATAGCTGTGCTCGACAGCGCTTTCCCGGAGGTCGCGCCGTAATGAGTCAGAGACTTGCCGCGTTCCTGTTGGTCCTCGTCGCCGCCACGCCGATCGCGGCCTCCGCCCAGACAACCGTGACGGGCGTCGTCAATTTCCTGATGACCAACCAGGCGGTGCCGACCGGTGACTTCGCCCGCGATCAGGAAGCGTCGCGGATTGCCGCCGAGACGATCACGCGCGCCCTCGTCATCAACCTCGCGTCGGTGCCGATCGCGTCCTCGTCCAGCGGCTTCCTCTATCGGCTGAACCCGCAGCTCGGCACGGTCGAGCGGGTCACCGACAGCTTCGGCAACTTCTTCATCGAACGCGCGCTCACGCCCGGACATGGCCGGGCCACGTTCGGTATCTCGGCCTCGTCGTCGAGCTTCGAGCGGCTCGACGGACAGTCGCTGGACGACGGGACCCTGTTGACGATCGCGAATCGATTTCGCGACGAACCGGAGCCGTTCGACACCGAGAGCCTGACGCTGCGCGTCACGAGCAGCACGATGACGCTGTACGGCAGTGTCGGCGTGACAGACCGGTTCGAGATTGGCGGCGTGGTGCCGTTCGTGCGGCTGTCCCTCGAGGGGCAGCGGGTCAATGTCTATCGCGGGGAATCGCTGCTGCAGGCGAGCGGATCCGCGACCGCGAGCGGCATCGCCGATATCGCGGTGCGGGCGAAGTACACGGTCGTCTCCGGCCGCCAGGGGGGCGCGGCCATCGCCGCGGAGCTGCGGTTGCCCACGGGCAACGCGGACAACCTGCTCGGCGCCGGGACCCGCGCCTTCCGGATCCTGGCAATCGGCGCAGCGGAGCACGGGGCGGTGACGCTGTCGGGCAACGCCGCGTTCGTCCAGGGCGGCGTCTCCGACGAACTGAACTTCGGCGGAGCCGCCGCGATCGCCGTGCATCACAGGCTCTCGATAACGGGTGAGGTGCTGGCGCGGCATCTGTCGGAGCTGCGTCCGATTCAACTGTCGTCGCAGCCGCATCCGAACTTCGCCGGCGTCGAAACCGTGCGGCTGATCGGCGGCGATCCGGGCCGGATGGTTGCCGGCGCGGTCGCGGGCATCAAGTGGAATCCGGGCAGCACGGTCGTGATTGGCGCCCACCTGCGGTGGAGCCTGACGAACACGGGGCTGACCGCACCGATCACGCCGTCGGTGGCCCTGGAGTACGGCTTCTAGGCGACTAGCTGCTCAACGGACTTCGGCGTCGGTAATGAGCCAGTCGCCGCGCTCGTTGCGGAGGACGAACCGCCAGCGCCGCGGCGCTGACTGCGGCCCGCCGCCGACCCGCGGCGTCCAGCGCGCGCTGCCCAGGCATTCGACACGAGCGGTGGTCCCGGTCACGGCGATCACGCAATCTCCCAGCGACACCGTTTGCGATACGAGTCCCTCGAACGCGCGCGCGAGCGCACGGCGATCGACGGAGGGCCAGACGCTTCCGGCGGCCGCCGCGTCCAGACGGTTGTACGCGGCCTCATAACGCGTCAGTGATGCGCGAATCGCACGCTCGTCGCTGGCCGGCGACGCGACGGGCGTGGCCGCCGGCGGGGCCGCTGCTGGCGCGGTTGTCGAGGCGATCGGTGAAGACGCGACGTTTTCGCCAATCGGCGCCCGCAACGCGGCGCTCTCGATCGCGGGCACGTCGGGCGCATCGGGCGTGGCGGTCCGGATGTCCGTCGATACTGCCGATACCGCGGGAATCGCCGCTGTCGGCGGCGCAGCGGCTGGCGCATCGGCCAGCGCCCGCTCGACTGGCGCGTTGGCGGGCAACGTGGGCACTTCACCAAGACGCGGCAGAGGCGTGGGGTTCGCGACCGTTGTCTGCGGTGGGTCGACGACAGGTCCCGGCAATGGAAGTGTGGCGGCGCCGGTCGTCCCGGCGGCGGTCTCGACGACCGCCTGCGCGATCGTGTCGGCGACGGGTTGGGGGAGCACTGCCGGTTCGGCGGGTGTCACCGCCGGATCCGCAGCGGGTGCCGCCGGTGAGATCCCCGGCGATGCCGTCGATGCGACTGGTGCGTGGATCGCCGCCGTCGGTGGCGTCGTGGCGTCGATCCGTGAGCGCGTCCACATCCACCCGCCAACTCCCGAGAGCAGGATCAACGCGGCCGCCGCGGCCAGCCACGTTCGCGTGCCCCGACCCCGGTCCTCGACGACTTCGACGTCTTTTTCGACCGTCGAGGCTTCCTCGGTTCGTACTTCGAACGGATCGATTGGTACTTCGAACGGGTCGAGAATCGGTATGTCGACCGTCTCGACGGGCGGCGCCATCAGGGTGATGCTGTCGATGCTCGGAGCAGGTGGTGGCGGGGCAACACTGGCGATCCGAATCTTGGCGGCCAGCGCCTTGATCGACTCGTCGTAAGGGTCGAGGTGTGCAGCCTCCTCGATCGCCTCGAGCGCCGCATCGAAGATGCCTTCGTCGAATGCGGCGCCGGCGCGGAGCACACACCGCTCGATGCGCCGGCGGCGCATGCGGAGTTCGAAGCTCTGCCACTGATCTGTCGCGGTGTGCGACTGAGCCACGTTTGCGGCCTTGCAAGGATCGCGCTCGACCGCGACGATCCCGGAACGACTACGGCTCAGCTAAGGGCGGTTGTGGCCGGGGCCTGTGAAAACAGGCGCTCGGTGTCCTTGTTGAAGAGGACCCACAGCCCGTAGATGCCGAGCGCGGTCCCGAATGGAAAAAAGATCAGGTTCAGCACTGACAAGACGATGGTCAGGATGCGCGCCCATGACTGCAGCTTGAGCAGGCCCCAGCCGGCGATCAACCCCGGCAGGGAGAGGCAGAGCAGCAGCGTGATGATCGCGGTCCCGGCGATACCGAGGACCGGAATCGCCACCGCCGCGTCGCTCGGGTCCGCGGTGACGCCGACAATGCTCGCGGCGCCGCCGAACACCAGCATCAGGAACAGCGCCCCGAGCAGCGAGAGCGCGTTGACCGCGATGTAGAGCACGCCCAGGACCTTGACGTGGGTGTTCATCGAGTCTCCCGCGACGACGCGGACCTAGTCCTTGTCGTCGTCGCCAGCCGCGTCGACGGTCGTGTCGACGGTCGTGTCGACAGCCGCGTCGGCGGTCGTCTCGCCGGCGGCTTCATCGTCCTTGGCGCTGGTCGCGACGTTGTCCACGTCCACGTCCTCGTCCTGTGCACGCCAGTCTTCGTCCGCATCGTAGAGCCGCCCGACCGGACGCTCCTTGATCGGACCGCGCGGGCCGCGGTCGCTGTCCTTGCGCGGCGGCTTGCGTTTGTTTTTCGGCGGAGCGTCGGGGCCGAAGTTGCGGCTGCGCGGGCCGCCGGGGGCGCCGCCTGCGTCAGGGCGCGGCGCGAAGCCGCCGGGCCTGGGCGGTCCGCTGAAGCCGCCCGGTCGAGGACCTCCCGGGGCCCCCCCAGGGGGCGGGCTGAATCCACCAGGCCGAGGGCTGAATCCACCCGGTCGCGGTCCTCCCGGTCCGCGCTCTTCGCGCGGACGCGCTTCGCTCACGGCAAGAGGTCGCCCCTTGAATGGCTGCTGATTGAATCGCCGGATTGCTTCCTCCGCGACGCCGCGATCCGAGTAGTCGACGAACGCGAATCCACGAGGGCGTCCGGTCTCACGATCGACCGGAAGCACAACCTGGGCTGGGGCGCCGACGCCGGAGAGATGCTCGCGAAGTTCCGCCTCGGAGGCGGTGTAGGGCAGGTTGCCGATGAACAGACGGACTGACACAACTCCCTCTCAGAAGCCGGTACGTCGTCGGGTCCACCCCAGCGACCCCCGGCAAGTCCACATCAAAATAGCACATTGGCGGAAGTCTGAGGCTCTCCCGTCGGGTGCGTCGGGTTGACGAGGTTGATGGCCACCCAGCCCTGCGCTACCATGGGCAGTTCAGGATTTCCAAAGAGAGCGCACAGTAGAGTCCATAGGCCGCATGTCCAGCACTGCACCGAAGCGGGGCCAGATCATCGTTCGCGGCGCCCGCACGCACAACCTGAAGAACGTCGATCTGACGCTGCCCCCGCGGTCGCTGATCGTCATGACCGGCGTCAGCGGATCCGGGAAGTCGTCGCTGGCCTTCGACACGATTTATGCCGAGGGACAGCGCCGGTACGTCGAGTCGCTGTCCGCCTATGCCCGGCAGTTCCTCGAGCGGATGGAGAAGCCGGACATCGATTCGATCGAAGGCATCTGTCCGGCGATTGCGATCCGGCAGAAGAACAGCATCCGCAATCCGCGGTCGACGGTCGGGACCACCACCGAGATCCACGACTACCTTCGCCTGCTCTACGCGCGCGTCGGCCGGACGTACTGCCGCAGCTGCGGCCGCGAAGTCATCCGCGAGACGGCGGAGGTCGTGGCACGCCGGCTGGGGGCGCTTCCGGCGGGGACCCGGATCATGGTCGGGTTCGACATGCCGGTGCTCGCCTCCGCGCCGCTGTCGCCGGCGCAGGACGGGGACGACGAGGAGCGGAGCGAGGGGACCGCAGACGAGGAGACCCCCGCGCCGCAGATGGCGCTCCCCGGGCTGGTCGACTCGATCGCGGAGACGATTGCGGCGCTGCGCCGCAAGGGATTCGGCCGGCTGCTGGTCGACGGCCAGACCGTCGCGCTCGAAGACGTCGAGACGCTGTCCCTCAAGGATCGGCCGGCGCTGCAGGTCATCGTCGATCGGCTGAAGATCGAAGGAGACCTCCAGGCGCGGCTCACCGACTCCATCGAGACCGCGTATGTCGAAGGGGGTGGTGCGGCGTTCGCGGTCGAGTTGCCGGCTGATGCCGGACAGCCCTCCACCACGCACCGCTTCAGCGAGCGGTTCGAATGCCGTACCTGCAACATTCCCTATGAGGTGCCGCAGCCGCGCCTGTTCTCGTTCAACAACCCGTTCGGCGCCTGCCCGCTGTGCCATGGCTTCGGCAACATCATCGAGCTCGATATGGGGCTGGTGGTGCCCGATCCGTCCAAGTCGATTCAGGACAACGCGATCGAGCCGTGGAGCAAGCCCCACTACCGGGCGCAGCTGACCGAGCTCAAGCGCGCGGCGCGGGGCCGCGTCCGCCTCGACGTGCCCTGGGTCGAGCTGAGCGACGACGAGAAGCGGTTCGTCATCGACGGTGACGGCGCGAGCTTCGAGGGCGTCAAGGGGTTCTTCCGCTGGCTCGAGCGCAAGAAGTACAAGGTCCACGTCCGCGTCTTCCTGAGCCGCTATCGCGGCTACCTGACCTGCCCCGAGTGCTCCGGCGCCCGCCTCCGCCGCGAGGCGCGCGACGTCAAGGTCGGCGGCCAGACCATCGACATCGTCTGCGGCCTGACGGTGCGCGAGGCCGACGCCTTCTTCGCGGCGCTGGAGCTGTCGGAGAAGGATGCGGCGATTGCCGACAAGGTGCTGCGCGAGATCCGCAAGCGCCTCGGGTTCCTGCGCGACGTCGGTCTCGACTACCTGACGCTCGATCGGCTGTCGTCCACGCTCTCGGGCGGCGAGTCGCAGCGGATCAACCTCGCGACCTCGCTGGGGTCGGCGCTGGTGGACACGCTCTACGTGCTCGACGAGCCCTCGATTGGTCTGCACTCACGCGACAACGAGCGGCTGATCGCGATCCTGCGGCAGCTCCGCGACCAGGGCAACACGGTGCTGGTCGTCGAGCACGACGCCGACATGATCCGCGTCGCCGACACCGTCGTCGACATGGGGCTCGGCGCCGGTGAGCAGGGCGGCCGCGTGGTGTTCTCGGGGACGCTCGAGGCCCTGCTCCTGGAGCCGCGATCGCTGACCGCCAAGTACCTCCGCGACGAGCTCGCGATTCCGGTGCCCGCCGTCCGACGCCGGCCGACCAACCAGCGCATCCGGGTTCTCGGGGCGTCGGAACACAACCTCAAGGGCGTGGACGTGGAGATTCCGCTCGGCCTGCTCACCTGCGTGACCGGCGTCAGCGGGTCGGGCAAGAGCACGCTGGTGCACGACGTCATCTACGCGGCGCTGAAGCGCGTCAAGGGTGACTGGGACCGCCGCGTCGGCGCTCATCGCAAGCTCGAAGGCGCGGAGTTCGTGACCGACGTGGTGCTGGTCGATCAGGCGCCGATCGGCCGGACGCCGCGATCGAACCCGGTCACCTACCTGAAGGCGTTCGATCCGATCCGGGAGCTGTTCGCGTCCACGAAGGACGCCCGGTCGCGCGGGTTGACCGCGAGTCATTTCTCCTTCAACGTGCCGGGCGGCCGCTGCGAAGCCTGCGAGGGCGAAGGGGAAGTCAAGGTCGAGATGCAGTTCCTCGCCGACGTGTTCGTGCCGTGCGAGCAGTGCGAAGGCAAGCGCTTCAAGCCGCAGGTGCTCGAAGTGAAGTACCGCGGGCGCGGCGTCGACCAGGTGCTCGACATGACGGTGCGCGAGGCGCTCACCTTCTTCAGCAGCTCGCCGAAAGTGCTGCGGCGGCTGCAGGTGCTGGACGAGATCGGCCTCAGCTACCTGCGCCTCGGGCAGCCGGCGACGACGCTCTCCGGCGGCGAAGCGCAGCGGATCAAGATTGCCGCGCACCTGTCGTCGCAGAGCGGCGACCGCGTCCTCTACATCCTCGACGAGCCGACCACCGGGCTGCACTTCGACGACATCGCCAAGCTCCTCGCCGCGTTCAGGAAGCTCCTGCAGGCGGGGCACAGCCTGCTGGTCATCGAACACAACCTCGACGTCATCAAGACCGCGGACTGGGTCATCGACCTCGGCCCGGAAGGAGGCGCCGAGGGCGGGGAGATCATCGCGATCGGGACGCCCGAGCAGATCGTCCAGAACGCCGCGTCGCACACCGGCCGCTACCTTCGCGACGTGCTCGCGGTCGGCCGGTCGAACGCCTATGGCGCGACGAAGAGCTGAGACGGATCGCGGAGTCGAGACCCGGACGCGTGGTGGGAATGCAGATGCGTAAAGCCAGAAACATCGCCGCGGCGTTGCTGGTCTTCAGCGCGGCGGGCGTCGCCGTGGCGCAGCAGGCGCGCTACGAGGACGTGGTGCGGAACCTCCGGAACCCCGACCCCAAGGCGCGGCTCAATGCCGTGCGGCTGCTGCGCGAGGCCAGGTACCCGGAGGCCGTCGTGCCGCTCGCCGCCCTGGTCAACGATCCGCTCGACCCGATTCAGCTGGAGGCGATCGCCGCGGAGCTGTCGTTCTTCCTCGTCGAGGACATCCCGCAGCGTCGCCGCGTCGGGTTCGTCGAGGTGCGCAACCGTGGCGCCGCGGCGACCGCGTTCGATCTGGGCCCGCTCGCGGTGTGGCCGCGTCCCGCGCCCCCGGAAGTCGTGATGGCCCTGCTCAAGGCCGTGGACGACGAGAACGAGCGGGTGCGGTTCGAGGCCGCGTACGCGATGGGCACGATCGCGAGATCGCCGCTGACGCAGGAGGCCGAGCAGCTGCTGATCAAGGCGCTCGATCACTACGATCCCGCGATTCGGGCCGCGGCCGCGCGCATCGCGGGACGGCTGGGAGTCACAGCCGCCGCCGATACGCTGATGAAGAGCGTCAGCGACTCGAACGCCGACGTCCGCTACGCGGCGATGCGGTCGCTCGGCATGCTCAAGGACGAGCGCGCGGTGACGGCGCTGACCGAACAGCTCAAGTTCTACGGGCGGGGCGAGGGTGCATGGTCGGCACTCGACGGCCTGGCCCGCATCGCCCACCCGTCGAGCGTCGCGCTCTTCGCGTCCAGGCTGACCGATCGCGACGAATACGTGCGCCGGGCCGCCGCGGAAGGCCTTGGCCGGGCCGGTGACAAGAGCGCGATCGCGGCGCTCGAAACCGGCGCCGGCAACGATCCCTCGGCGATGGTTCGCGCCGCGATGCAGTACGCGCTGCAGAAACTCGGGCGCAACTACGTCGCACGCCTGATCGAGTTCCTTCCGGACGCGAAGACGTCCGTGCAGGTGCAGGACTACCTGTTCGAATTCGGTCCGTCCATCGAGAAGCAACTGCTGCCCAGCCTGCAGGAGCCCGACGAGGCCATGCGCGCGGCGATCGCCGAGGTGCTCGGCGAGATTGGCGGCGACGCCTCACTCGCCGCGCTTCGCGATCTGAAGGATCGCGACCGCGACGTCGTGCAGGCCGCGACGCGGGCCGTCGAACGGATCAAGATCCGCCGATCGCTGTGATTCTCCCGCGCGAGTTCTACGCGCGTCCGACGCTCGACGTCGCGCGGGATCTGATCGGCAAGGTGCTGGTGCACGAGACCCGCCAGGGGCTCGCCTCCGGCGTCATCGTCGAAACCGAGGCCTACATCGGCGAGTCCGATCCCGCCTGTCACGCCGCCCCCGGTCCCACGACCCGCAATGCGCCGCTCTACGGCCGACCCGGGATGGCGTACGTCTACTTGAATTACGGCATCCACTATCTGGTGAACGCGGTCACGGAGGCTGAAGGGTCGCCGGCGGCGGTGTTGATTCGCGCCCTCGAGCCGCTGGAGGGGCAGGCGCTGATGCGGCGTCGTCGCGTCCGCGGCACGACGAGGCATGCCGCCGATGTCGAGACCGACGAGCTCTGCCGCGGTCCGGGCAATCTGACGCGCGCGCTCGGCATCTCGCTGCGACACAACCTTCTGGATCTGACGTCGAGCGCGCTGCGCATCGAAGACCGGGGGCTGCCGGAGCGCGAGGTGCTTTGGGGCGCCCGGGTCGGCATCAGCGTCGGACAGGACCATCCGTGGCGCTGTGCCGCGTCAGGCAGCCGCGCCGTGTCGGCGTTCAAGAGCGGAACCAGGGCGGGGAGGAGGCGGGCGGGAGGCTAAACGTCAACTCCCAACTCCCAACTTCCAAGGTGCCGGGAACTGGCGAACTGGCAACTGGCAACTGGCAACTGGCCGAGCGAAGCGAGGCGACCCTACACCCGCGTCCGCGCGCCTGACGCCTGCTCGACGACGACCTTGATCGTCCGCTGGCGGCCTTCGCGAATGACCGTGAGGGCGACCGAGCTGCCGATCTCCGCGTCCGCGAGCAGCCGGATGAACTGCGACGCGTCGTCGATGCGGGTGCCGTTGAAGCTGACCACGATGTCGTACTGACGAAGGCCGGCCACATACGCGTCCGACCGCGGTTCGATGCGGACGATCACCACGCCCCGGGCGTTGGGCGCGCCGAGCTCGGCGGCGATCTGCGGCGACATCGGCTGGAGCTGGATGCCGCGCAACGTGCCGCGCCGCACCCCGCCGTACTTGATGATGTCGTCCATCACGTGCCGGGCGAGGTTGCTCGGCACGGCGAAGCCGATGCCCTGGTAGCCGCCCGATTCCGAGTAGATCGCGGTGTTGATGCCGACCAGTTCACCGCGCCCGTTGATCAGCGCGCCGCCGGAGTTGCCGGGGTTGATCGCGGCATCGGTCTGGATGAAGTCCTCGTAGGCCGACACGCGCCCTTCGAGGCGGCGGTTGGTGGCGCTGACGATGCCGAGGGTGACGGTCTGATTGAGCTGGAACGGGTTGCCGATCGCCAGCACCCATTCGGCGACCCGCAGCTTCGACGAGTCACCCCACGGCAGCACCGGCAGGTTCGTCGCTTCCAGCTTCAGGACGGCTATGTCGGTCCACTCGTCGGTGCCGACGACCTTGGCGCGCAGCTCGCGCTTGTCGGTGAGCCCGACCCGCACGTCGGCGCCGGCGCTGCCGACGACGTGGTGGTTGGTCAGGACGTAGCCGTCCGCCGAGACCACGACGCCGGAGCCGAGGCTCTGCTGGCGACGTTCGCGGTAGAGATCGTCCTCGCGGAAGAAGAAGCGGAAGAACGGGTCGTTGGTGATGGGCGAGCGCACCACCTGCGTCGACGAGATGTTGGTGACGCTGTCGATTGCGCGCTGCGCGATGTTGGTCAGGTCGGGCAGCCCGGCGACGGCGGGGGACGGCGGCGGCGGCGGCCGGCCGGCTGCGCGGCCGGTGCCTGCGCGGCCGGCGCCTGGGCAGCGGTGCTCTCCTCGGCGGTGGGCATCCGGCCCGTGAGGACCAGGCCGCCCACCAACCCGAGGCTGACGAAGGTGACGAAGACCAGGACGCGTCTAATCATGATGGGGGCCGTTACTGGACTTCGATTTTCCGCGCCGGTGTCGCGGGCACTTTCGGGACGGCAATCGTGAGCACCCCGTCGGCGAGGTCGGCCGTCACCTGGTTCGAATCGATCTGCGCCGAGAACTCGAACGTGCGCCTGAAGGCGCCATGGCCGCGCTCGACCTGATGGTAGTGGACCGCGGTCGTGCCGCCGCCCGGCCGGGCCTCGCGGCGCCCTTCAATCGTGAGCCGGGCGTCCTCGACCGCGATGTGCACCTGGTCGCGGCTCAGCCCGGGCACTTCGGCGGTGATGATGTACCGAGCGATCGGTCTCGTAGACGTCGATGGGCGGCGACCACGGTTCGCCTTGATGCCGGGTGAGCCGCTCCAGCCGCTCCTGCCAGGCCCGCAGGTCTCCGAGGGGGTCGCACGGCATGGGGCCGATCGTACCACGTGCTACGTGCCACGTGCTACGTGCGGACGTGCTCGACGTGCTACGTGCCACGGGCTACGTGCGCACGTGCTCGACGTGCCACGTGCCGGGTGCGGACGTGCTCCACGGGCGGCGTGCCATGTGCAGCCCCGCCGTAGTAAAATTCCGAAGTTTCGGGCTATCCAGATCAGGACTATATGAGCTCAATTCAAGCGACTCGAATGAAGAAGGGGATGCTGATCAAGGTCGGCGAGGACCTGTTCCGCGTGCTGGAGCTGCAGCACGTCACCCCCGGCAACCTCCGCGGGTTCGTGCGGGTGAAATTCCGCAACATCCGCAACGGCTCGCTGTCGGACCAGAAGCTGCGCTCGGAAGACTCGGTGGAGCGGGCGACCCTGGACGAGCGCGCGATGCAGTACCTCTATCGCGACGGGGACTCGTTCCATTTCATGGACACCGACACCTACGAGCAGCTGCACATCTCGGAGGAGGCGCTGGGTGAGGCGGTCAACTACATCGTCCCCGACTCGGTGATCAACGTCGAGTTCTACGGCGCCGAGCCGGTCGGCATCGAGCTGCCGGTCACGGTGGATCTCAAGGTCGAGGACACCGCCCCGGGCATCAAGGGCGCGACCGCCAGCGCGCAGGTCAAGCCGGCGCGTCTCGAGACCGGCCTCGTCGTGCAGGTGCCGCCGTTCGTGAACACCGGCGATCGCGTGCGCGTCAGCACCGACACCGGCGAGTATCTGTCGCGCGCCTGACACGTGGACATCAACCAGACGCGTCCCGGGCTGGGCTGGATCGAGGTCATCGCCGGCAGCATGTTCAGCGGCAAGAGCGAGGAGCTGATCCGGCGGCTGCGCCGCGAGCAGATCGCCAGGCGCCGGGTGCAGATCTTCAAGCCGACCATCGACAACCGCTTCGGCGAGGACCACATCATCTCGCACAGCGACATGCGCATCGCGTCCGAGAACGTCGGCACGGCGCGGGAGCTGCTGGAGCGGGTGCGGCCGGATACCGAGGTCGTCGGCATCGACGAGGGGCAGTTCTTCGATCAGGAGCTGCCGGCGGTGTGCTGCACGCTGGCGGATCAGGGCAAGCGGGTCCTGGTGGCGGGCCTGGACCAGGACTATCTCGGCAAGCCGTTCGAGCCGATTCCCCAGCTGCTGGCGATTGCCGAATACATCACCAAGACGCTCGCCATCTGCATGGTGTGCGGCGCCCCGGCCAATCACACCCAGCGCCTGGTCGCCAGCAGCGCGCGCGTGCTCGTCGGCGCGCAGGGCACCTACGAGGCGCGCTGCCGCCGCTGCTTCGATCCCCGTCTCGGGTGCTGACGCCCGCCCGACCGCGCGCGGATGTTTCGCTCGTGGGAACCTAGTTTGTAGAATGGGGTCTGACTCCAGTATGGAGCAGCTGCCCCGGATCCTCGTTCTCCTCGGCGTCGGCTTCCTGGTGGCGAACGTCCGCCTGCTCTATCAGCTCGTCCGCTTTCTCCGCATCCGATCGTCCGCGCTGTTGACGTGGCCGGGCCGTACGCCGCCGTACTACTGGCTGTTCCTCGCGGTCGGCGCGCTCCTGGCGGTGATCATCGTCTGCAAGCTCGCGGTGTTGAAGCAGCACCCCATCAACGTGTTCGGCGAGAGCATGATGCTGGTCTATTACAGCTACACCCAGCCGCTCAGCCTCAGGATCGGTCGCGGGTTCTACCAGGACGGCATCTGGGCCGACGGCGGGTTCGTGCCCTACTCGGAAATCGGCGGATTGACGTGGCGGGAAGAGGAGCAGCCGACGCTGGTGCTGATGTACCGGATGCGCAACTTCGCGCGCCGGCTGGTCGTGCCCGAGACCTACTACGGCGAAGCGCGCCGCCTGCTGCGCGACAAGATCGCCACGCACGACATCCACTTCACCGGCAAGACCTTCGACTTAGGTTTGCACGACGAGCGGGACGACGTGTGAGACGTCCGGCGTCCTTCCGGCTGAAGCCGGAAGCCACGTCAGCACCAGGCACCCAGCACCGCGCACCAGGCACCAGGCACCAGCACCCGCACCCAGCACCTACAAACCCAGGACGCCGATAATCCACCCAATCGGCCCGGCGCCGTGCGCCGTCGGGTCGTTCAGCCAGTCGGGCGGCGTCAGCCAGACGAACGCGAGGATGGCCACCACCATGACGTCGTACTGCCAGGTGGCGCGCTCGTAGGTCCAGAAGAAGGCGTTCCAGAGGACGCGGGCGGGGAGCGGTGTCGTCGGCTTCACGCGATCGCCTCGCGAGTGTCGCGCAGCTCCCGGTAGGTGAGGATGATGCGGTCGGCCACCGTGAAGACCGACAGGATCAGGATGACCCACAGCACGGCTGCCATCCGGTTGGTGAAGGCGCCGATCATGAACAGCACGATCCGCTCCGGGCGTTCCATGAAGCCGACCTTGCACTTCTTGATCAGCGACTCGGCACGCGCTCGCGTGTAGCTCGTCATGACCGCGAACATCATCGCGAGCGCGGCGATCATCACGTAGTCGGTGCGGCGGAGCTCCGAGTACAGGTAGATCAGCCCGATGAACAGCGAGATGTCGGAGAACCGGTCGATCACCGAGTCCCAGAAGCCGCCGAACTCGCTGACCGCATTCAGCTCGACCGCGACCTTGCCGTCGATGAAGTCGAAGATGTTGGCGATGATCATGATCACGCCGGCGGTGACGAACTTGCCCAGCGCCAGCGCCCACGCGGCCGCGAAGTTGATGAGGACGCCGATGAAGGTGAGCGTGTTCGGGTGAATCCGTAACGCGACGCAGGTGTTGATGATCAGGCGGAGCGGGAACATGCAGATCCGCCCGATGAGCCCGGTGAAAGTCATCCGATGAGCCCGGTGAAAGTCATGGTGTGAGTGGCCAGCCGTCCGCGGTGCCTGACTGACGCGAGTGGCGGGCAGTGCCGCGGGAGTCGCTGGGCAGCGCTATAATAAAGGGTTCCAAATCGCGCCAAAACGGGCAGTGTAGCCCATGCCAATCAGCGAACTCAAGGCCCAGATCGCCCGCCTGCCGGAGCAACCCGGCGTCTACCTCTATTCCAACGAGGACGGCGAAACCTTGTACGTCGGCAAGGCCCGGGTGCTCCGCGACCGGGTCCGCAGCTACCTCGGCGCTCACGGCATCAGCCCCCGCATCGACGCCCTCCTGGACGAAGCCAACCGGCTCGAGGTCATCGTCACCGATTCGGTGGTCGAGGCGCTGGCCCTCGAGAACAACCTGATCAAGCAGCGCGCGCCGAAATACAACATCCTGCTGCGCGACGACAAGACCTATCCCTATCTCCAGCTGACGACGGGCGAGGCGTTTCCGCGGGTGCTGGTCGCGCGCCGGGTCGAGCGCGACGACCACTTCTATGCCGGTCCCTTCATGCCGGCGTCGCTGGCCCGCAAGGCGATGTCGCTCAGCCACAAGCTGTTCGGCCTCAGGTCCTGTAACGAGGTGATTACGGGCGAGCGGTCCCGGCCCTGCCTCGAGTTCGACATCAAGCGCTGTGCGGCCCCCTGCGTCCGCACGCTGTGCTCGGAGCAGGAGTATCGCGTCGCGGTGGAGCACACCCAGCTGTTTCTCGAGGGACGCAACGACGAGCTGGTGACGACGCTGCGTGCGCGCATGAGCGAGGCGGCGGCGGATGAGCGGTTCGAGCAGGCGGCGCAGCTGCGCGACGCGCTCAAGACCATCGAAACGCTGATGACCCGTCAGCAGAAGATGGCCAGCCCGGAGTTCGGCGATCGCGACGCGTTCGGCCTCAAGCTGGGGCCGGCCGGCGCGGTGGTCCAGGTGTTCCAGATGCGGCGGGGCCGGGTCGTCGAACGCACCGAGCTGGTCACCGACCCGGGCGCATTGGGGACCTCCGTGGCTGATCCGTCCATGGAACCGACGGCTGGCGCTGGGGTCGCCCGAGGCCGTTCACGAGCACGCCGCCGAGTACGAGGCGAGTCGGGAGCATGCCGGGCTGGTGCCGGACCTTGCCGAATGCGATGTGCTCGAGGCGGCCATCCAGCAGTTCTACGCGGACCGCGTGCCGCCCCCGGAAATCCATGTGCCGGTGCCGTTTCCCGATGCCGACGCCGAACTGCTCGAAGGCTGGCTGTCGGAGCGCTCCGGGCGTCGCGTCCGCATCGTCGTGCCGAAGCGCGGCGAGAAGCGGGGGTTGCTCGAACTGGCGTCGCGGAACGCCGAAGTCGCCTACCAGGCGCGGTTCAACGAGAACGTCGCCGCGAACTATGACGCCCTCGAAACGCTGCGCGCCGTGCTCGGCCTGTCGGCTGTGCCGCGGCGCATCGAGTGCTTCGACATCTCGACCATCCAGGGCAGCGAGACGGTGGCGTCGATGGTCGTCTGCGAAGACGGCCGCATGAAGAAGTCGGAGTACCGGAAGTTCAGGATCCGCGGTTCCGCGCCCGCGCCCGTGAACAACGACTTCGACGCGATGCGTGAGGTCGTGACGCGGCGGTATCGCAAGCTCCTCGAGAACGGCGGACCGTTTCCGGATCTGATTCTGATCGACGGCGGCAAGGGCCAGCTGTCGGCGGCCTACCACGGCCTGCAGGGCCTCGGCCTCGGCAACCTCGTGGCGGTCGGTATCGCGAAGAAGGAAGAGCTGCTGTTCACGCGCGATCGTGAAGACGCGATCGCGCTCCGCGAGGACAGCCCGAGCCTGCTGCTGATCCGCCGCATCCGCGACGAGGCGCACCGGTTCGCGGTGACGTTCCACCGGGCGTCGCGAACGAAGCGCGACCTGCGGTCCGAGCTCGACGGGATTGCCGGTATCGGCCCGAGAAAGCGGAGGGCGCTGCTGACCGCATTCGGCAGCCTCACCGGGGTCCGTCGCGCGACGCGGGAAGATCTCGTTCGGGTCGTCGGCGCCAAGTCGGCCGACGCCGTGCTGGCCCATTTCGCGTCGCAGCGCTGACCCGGCCTGAGCCTTGATCGCTCAACGTTTTTGCCGTACCGCTTGACCGTTCCCTGGTCCTTCCGGGCCCTTGTGGCACTCCGTGAATCAGACGCCAGACCTCGTTCTCATTGCGATCTCCATTGCCATCGTGCTCGTGTCGCTGACCGTGCACGAAGTGGCCCATGCCTGGACCGCCGACAAGCTCGGCGATCCGACCGCGCGTCAGCTCGGTCGCATCTCGTTCAATCCGATCGTCCACATCGACCCGATCGGCACCCTGCTGCTGCCGGCGATCTCGGCGTTCTCAGGCTTGCCGCTCCTCGGATGGGCCAAGCCCGTGCCGGTCGACATGCGCAATCTTCGCCATCCCTACCGCGACTTTGCGATCATCGCGGCGGCCGGGCCGATCAGCAACTTCATCCAGGCGGGGGTGCTGGCGGTCGTCGTGCGAACGATGTTCGAAACCAGCGACGCGGATCTGCTGCCGCGCATACTTCGCTACGCGGTGATCACGAATCTGATGCTCGCGATCTTCAACCTGATCCCCGTGCCGCCGCTCGATGGTGGCAACGTGTTGGCCGGCCTTCTGCCGCCACGGTTGGCCGAGGTGTTCGTCTCCATTCGGCCGTTCGGGTTCATCATCCTGTACGCGTTGATGTTCAGCGGGATCTTGAGCCAGATCATCGGGCCGCCGGTCGAGTTACTTTCGAGGCTAATTCTGCTGTGAAACCACGCGTGGTGTCGGGCATGCGCCCGACCGGCAAGCTGCATCTGGGGCACATGGTCGGAGCGCTGGACAACTGGGCGTCGCTCCAGGACCGCTACGACTGCTTCTACTTCGTCGCCGACTGGCACGCGCTGACGAGCGACTACGCCGATACCTCGGCGATCGTCGCGAACAGCTACGACATGGTGGCGGACTGGGTGGCGGGCGGGCTCGACCCCGAACGCAGCACGCTGTTCGTGCAATCGCTCGTGCCCGAGCACGCCGAGCTGTACCTGCTGCTCTCGATGACGATTCCGACGCCGTGGCTCGAGCGGGTGCCGACCTACAAGGAACAGATCGAGCAGCTCTCGGAGAAGGACCTCTCCACGCTCGGTTTCCTCGGCTATCCGCTGCTGCAGACGGCGGACATCATCATCTACAACGCGCACTACGTGCCGGTTGGCGAAGATCAGGTGCCGCACCTCGAGTTGAGCCGGGAAATCGTGCGCCGCTTCCACAACTACTACGGCCAGCTCTTCGTCGAGCCGCAGCCGCTGCTGACCAGGCTGCCGCGACTGCCCGGGATCGACAACCGGAAGATGTCGAAGAGCTACGGCAATACGATCAACCTGTCGGACGACGCGAAGACCGTTGAGCAGAAGGTCCGGCAGATGTACACCGATCCCAACCGGGTCCGGGCGGACGTGCCCGGCAACGTCGAGGGCAACCCGGTGTTCGTCTACCACGATGCGTTCAACCCGGACACCGCGGAAGTCGACGACCTCAAGGCCCGCTATCGCGCCGGGAAGGTGGGCGACGTCGAGGTCAAGACCAAGCTCGCGAAAGCGTTGAACGCCCATCTCGAACCGATCCGGGCGCGGCGCGCCGAGGTGCTGGCGCGGCCGGAGCGGCTGCGTGAGATCCTGATGGACGGATCGAAGAAGGCCCGCACCGTCGCCGTCGAAACCATGGAGCGCGTGCGGTCGGCCGTGAAACTCAAGTACTGATGTTATGAGCGACCACCCTGAATTCGAATCCATCCTCGAGGCGTATCCGGTCAAGCTCGAAAACTTCGAGGGGCCGCTCGACCTGCTGCTGCACCTGATCAGGAAGCACGAGGTCAACGTCTACGACATCCCGATTGCGCTCATCACGAAGCAGTACCTCGACTACATCGACCTGATGCAGGAGCTCAACCTGGACGTCGCCGGTGAGTTCCTGGTCATGGCCGCGACCCTCATCCACATCAAGTCGCGGATGCTGCTGCCCCGGCCCGATCCGGCTCAGGAGGATCCCGAGGAAGACCCGCGCGAGGCGCTGGTCCGGCGCCTGCTCGAGCACCAGAAGTTCAAGGCCGCGGCCGAGCTGCTGCACGAGCGCGAGACGGTGCGCAGCGCGCAGTGGACGCGCCCGGACGGGCCAATCGCGGAGATCGCGGGCGAAGCCCCCGAGCCGGAAATCGAAGTCGATCTGTTCAGCTTGATCAGCGCCTTCCGCTCGGTCGTGGACCGCGCCAAGCAGCGGCCGAAGATGTACCTTCCGGGCGAGCAGATGGCGATCGAAGATCGGATCGAGCAGCTGCTGGCCAGGCTGTCGGAGACCGACGCCTGCGGCTTCGAGGATCTGTTTGCCGACATGCAGTCGCGCTCCGGCATGATCGTCACGTTCCTGGCGATCCTCGAGATGATTCGGCTGAAGCTCATTCGGGTGTTCCAGGCCGGCGGGATCGGCGAGATTCGCGTCTACAAGCGCGCGCGGCCGAGCGATGCGCCGAGGCCGCTCGGCGATCCCGAAGCGCAGCCGCACTGACATCGGGCCGCCGCGTCAGCCATACTCGCACTTTGAGGGATTCATTCTGTGTCCGACCATCTCAAGCCCATCGTCGAAGCCCTGATATTCGCATCGCCGGAACCACTTACGCCGAAGACGCTGTACCGGCTCCTCGAGGGTGAACTGCGGGAGGACGTCGATGCCGCCCTGGCGGCGGTGAAAACGGATTACGAGAGCGCGCGCGGGCTGCAGGTCGTCGAGGTCGCAGGCGGGTATCAGATCGTGACCAGGCCCGAGCTGCACGAATGGGTCCGCAAGCTGTTCCACGAGCGGACGACGCAGAAGTTGTCGGTGCAGGCGCTCGAAACGCTGGCGGTGATCGCGTACAAGCAGCCGGTCACATCGGCGGAGATCGCGGAGATCCGCGGCGTCACCAGCAGCGGCGGCGTGCTGTCGACGCTGGCCGAGCGGCGCCTCATCAAAACGGTCGGCCGCAAGCAGGTGGTGGGCCGTCCGTTCATGTATGCCACGACGCGTGAATTCCTCGAGCGCTTCGGGCTGAGCGATCTCAGCGATCTGCCGAAGGTCGAGGAACTGTCGGATGCGCTCGGGTTCGAGCTGCCGGTGGCCCTGACCGAGCCGACGCAGACGACGTCGCCGCTGCCGTTCGAGTCGGAGTCCGGCGCGGAGTCGGCGTCCGGTGCGGAGGCGGCGTCCGGTGCAGAGTCGGAATCCGTGCGCAGAGGCGGAATCCCGGGCAGAGTCGGAACCCCACGCAGAGTCGGAATCGCCGGGCATCGGCGCCTGCCGAGGCGGAACACGAGCTGGCAGAAGAAAAAGTGCACTGAGCATGGCCGAACGGCTTCAGAAGATCCTGTCTGCGGCCGGCATCGCCTCCCGTCGGACGGCGGAGTCGTTGATCGAGCAGGGGCGCGTCAGCGTGAACGGCACCACCGTGACCACGCTCGGCACCAAGGCGGATCCCGACACCGACGAGATCAAGGTCGACGGCCGGCGCGTCAAGGGCACGCAGCGCCGCCGCTACATCCTCCTCTACAAGCCGCGCGGCTACATCACCACGCGGTCCGATCCCGAGCGGCGTCCCACCGTCATCGACCTGCTGACCAAGGGCGGCGTGCGGGAGTACGTCTATCCGGTCGGGCGGCTGGATTACGACTCCGAGGGCCTGCTGCTGCTCACCAGCGACGGCGACTTCGCGGCGCGGCTCACGCACCCGCGGCACGGCGTGGAACGGGAGTACGAAGTCCGCGTCCGCGGCGTGCCCAACGATCACGAGCTCGATCGGCTGTCGCGGGGCATCTCCCTCGAGGGGCGGCGAACCGCGCCGGCTCGCGTCGAGCTGAAGAAGGTGCTCGAGATGGAGACGGGCTCTCAGGCGCTGCTGGCGTTCGTCATCCGCGAGGGCCGCAATCGTCAGGTGCGCGACATGTGCGATTCCGTGGGGCACCCGGTGGTGCGCCTGCGCCGCATCCGCATCGGCCCGGTCACCGACGACCACATCCGTCCGGGCGAGTTCCGCGACCTGTCGGCGCGGGAAGTTGCCATGCTGCGCAAGATTTCGGAGGGCGGTAGTCAGAGCCCTCCGGCGAAAACCGGACGCATCGACAAGCGAGCACCGACGGGGCCCCGCCCCTCGACAAAGGCTCGGGGCGCCCTGAGCAAGGTCGAAGGGCGCGAGCGATGGCGTAAGGGGGTTCCGGGGGACGAAGTCCCCCGGACTACAACGGCCCGGCCCAAAAGCGCACCAGCCGCCAAATCTCGGCGACGACCGGCGGGCGATCGACCTCGGCGTGGGTGATCAGCGGCGTCGCCAGCTGCAGCACTCGCGCGCCGCGCTTCTCGAGATCCGCGGCGAGGACGGCTGACTCGACGGCCGGGATGACGTTGTCGTCGGCGCCGTGGAGGAGATACACCGGCGCCCTCGGCGGCGGGTTCCGCTCCGCGGACAGCGCGGGATCGCCACCGAGCGCGCTGACGTGCGGGAGCAGGGCGGGTCCCAGCTTCGCGACATTGCGATCGTTGACCCACGTCATGTAGGTGCGCGCCGGCTCGGGCAGGCGGGCCGCCAGCTCACGCGCCCGCGTGAACTCGAGCGCCGCCTTCGGCTTGTCCACCATGTCGAGATGCGATGCCTGCAGGAACGATCCAATCGCTTCCCGCAGCGGGCCGACCTGATCGGCCGGCACCACACGGTCCGCCACACCGAGCAGGATGATGACCACGCCGTAGTCGTGCGGCGGCCGCATGCTTCCGTCCGGCTGTTCGCCGGTGCACAGATAGCGAAGCGTGCGCGGCAGGTCGCCATGCCCGCCGAACGACAACACCCAGGCGGCGCGATCGCCGAGCCGCGATGCCGCGACGACCGAAAGTCCGCCGCCGAAGCTGATGCCCATCAGGCCGACCTTCCGCTCGCTCGCGGGCAGCTCCGCCGTCCATTGACGCTCCAGCCAGCCGGCCGCGTCTTCGATCATGTCGGTGGTGCGTGCGGTGATCTGGTAGGCCGCGAGATCGGGGAGCTCGGCGGTGGTCACGGGGTGACCGGTCGCGGCGATCTCCTTCGCGAAGTTGATCAGCCGCGGCTCGTCGACGCCGGCGGCGTGCACGCCGGGGACCAGCAGGATGGCGCGGCCGCTGACGTCGGCGGGACGGTAGACGCGGGCCCGCAGCTCGCCGCCGCGCCACGGAATCGTCGCCGACGATTCGGCGACGCGCTCGGCTTCCATCGCCGCCGCTCGGCGGGCCAGCCCGGTCATGCCGGCGGCGCGGACGACGAAGGCGGCGGCCTCGAAGTAGTCGTGCGCCGCGGCATACGTCATGACCACCAGCGCGACCGGCACGGCGGCGAAGGCGAGTCGGGTCCGGCCGCGGCTCATGTGCGCCGAATCATAGCAGCGGCGCGCCCGCCGGCCGGCAGTAGTGATAGGGTAGGAACCATGGCTCGCGAGCTCATTATCGCGATCGACGGACCTTCGGGGGCGGGCAAGGGCACGATCGCGCGCGCCGTCGCCGCGCGCTTGAATTACCGGCACATCGACACCGGCGCGATGTATCGGGCGGTGGCGTGGAAGGCGCTGCAGAACGGCGTCGACGCCCGCGACGAGGCGGCCGTCGCCGCGATCGGCGAGCGGGCGTCGTTCGATCTCGAGGCGGGCCGGGTCGCGATCGACGGCACCGACGTGTCGCGCGCGATCCGCACGCCGGAGATCGATGCGGCGGCCGCGGCCGTCGCCCGTCATCCCGCGGTGCGGCGTCTCCTGGTGGCCCGGCAGCGTGCCATGGGTCTCGCCGGCGGCATCGTGATGGAAGGCCGCGACATCGGAACGGTGGTCTTCCCCGATGCCGACGTCAAGATCTTCCTCGACGCGTCACCCGAGGAACGGGCGCGCCGCCGTGCGAACGACCCAGCCCACCGCGCCTCCGAGTCGGGTGGCCTGACCGACATCGCCATTGCCCTCGCCGAGCGCGATCGCAGCGACTCGACGCGTGCCGTATCGCCGCTCGCCATGGCGCCCGACGCCGTTCACGTCGAAACGACCGGACTCCCCGTGGACGCGGTCGTCGACCGCGTCATGGCGGCCATCGACGCCGCCGTACCGCGTCCGCATCGGGCCTGAGCGCAAGGCCCGGCCGCCGCGATCCGCCTCATCACCAGCCCGATTCGAGAAACGCTCGCTTTCCCCGCGGCGTAATGGACCGCTGGAGGTGTGTCGCCGTGTATCGAAAGTCCCTGCTTCTCCTCGCCGCCGCCGCGTTCGGCTCGATGTATCTGCCGCTGTCGGCCCAGGCACCCGCCGAGCGGTTCTGGCCGCAATGGCGCGGTCCCCAGGCCAATGGCGTCTCGCGTACCGCCAATCCTCCGGTCGAGTGGAGCGAGACGAAGAACGTGCGCTGGAAGGCCGAGCTTCCCGGACGCGGCGCGTCGACGCCGGTCATCTGGGGCGATCGCGTCTACGTGTCGACGGCCGTTCCCGTCGGCGGCACCGGCAGCCGTGCGCAGCATCGCTTCCTGGTGATGGCGCTGAACCGTCAGGACGGCAAGGTGGTCTGGCAGTACACGGCGCGCGAAGAAGCGCCGCATGAAGGCACGCACCAGGAATTCGGGACCATGGCCTCGTCGTCCGCGGTGACCGACGGCCAGCACGTCATCACCTCGTTCGAGTCGCGCGGCATCTACGCGCTCGACATGAACGGCAAGCTGGTGTGGGAGAAGGATCTCGGCGACAAGACCATGCGCAACGAGTTCGGAGAAGGCTCGTCTCCGGCGCTCTACAAGGACAAGCTGTTCATCGTCTGGGACCATCAGGGGGAATCGTTCATCGTCGCGCTGAACAAGGCGACCGGCGCCGAGCTGTGGCGCGTGAAGCGCAACGAGATCGACAGCTGGGCGACTCCGCTCGTGGTCGAGAATGGGAGCAAGGCGCAGGTCGTGACCGGCGCGATGCGGAAGGTCATCGCCTACGACGCCGATACTGGCGCCGTGGTGTGGGAGACCGGCGGCCTGACGATGAACCCGATCCCGTCGCCGGTGTCAGGCGACGGCCTCGTCATCCTGATGAGCGGGTTCCGCGGCAACAGCCTGAAGGCGATTCGATATGGCGACGCCAAGGGGGACATCACCGGGACGCCGAGCATCGCGTGGTCGCTCGATCGCGACACGCCGTATGTGCCGTCGCCGCTCCTCTACGACGGCATCCTCTACTTCCTCAAGAGCAACAACGGCCTGCTGTCGGCGTTCGATGCAAAGACCGGCAAGCCGCACTACCAGGCGCAGCGCGATCGATGCGGTGCCGAGTGTGTTCGCGTCCCCGGTGGGCGCGGCCGGCCGGATCTATCTGCTCGGGCAGCAGGGGACCGGCGTCGTGCTGAAGCAGGGGCCCGCGATGGAAGTCCTCGCGACCAACACGCTGGAAGACAAGTTCGACGCCTCGCCGGCGCTGGTCGAGCGCGAGATGTATCTGCGGGGGTATAAGCGGTTGTATTGCGTGGCGGAAAAGTAAAGTCAGAAGTCAAAAGTACGGAAGTCAAAAGGAACAGTTTTAACTTCTGACTTCTGACTTCTGACTTCCTGACTCATCAGTCCCTGTCCGTGTAGTCCTCGGACGAGGCCGGGTCGAGCTCCCAGCGGTGCTTGTCGCGCTCGGTGATCTTGTCCGACGCCTTCAGCTCCTCGTTGTCGTCGTAGGTGACGCCGAGCGCCTTGCCGATGTCGTCCACGCGATCCTGATCCGGCGTCGGATTGTCGCCGCCCGGGGCCTCGTCGCCGACCGAGTACGCGTCTTCCCAATCCGCATCGACGTCGCCGCCGGTCATCACCGGGCTCGTCTCGTTGTGATCGTCCTGGGAGTCCTGCAGCTTCTGCCGGCCCGAACGCGCGGCTGACGGGTTGCGATCCAGATCGAGGCTCGACGGCGGCGTCGGCACGCCTTCCTCGATCTCCCTCAGGACCTTGCGTTCGCGCTCGAGGCGGGGTGAGCGCAGCGTGCCCGCTCCGGCGGCCGTTCCTGTCGAGCGTTTGGTCGGCATCGGGTTGGTCGGACGCGCCGACCTTCGGGCGCGCGGCGGGGCGGGCTGTGGCGGCCTTTCGCGCGGCCGTCTTGCGTGTGCCCTTCGCGGATGCCCCGGGACGGGCGCTCGAGCTCCTGGCGCGACGGGCCGCCGGCGCGGCTGCCTTCTTCGCGGCCCGCTTGAGCTTGCCGGGTCGCGACGACTTGCTGGCCGCCTTCCGCTGGGCCTTGGCCTTGCCTTTTGCCGTTTTCGCGCCGGCCGCCTTGCGTTTGCCGCCACGCGCCGGTGCTGCGCGCCGTGCGGCGCCGGCCTTCTTTTTCGACGGGCTGAGCTTGCTTCGCTTGCTCTTTCCACTCTTCTTGGCCATGGCGGTTCTTTTCTCCGGCCGACCTCGTCGCCGGCCGGGCTCGGGCTCCAGGTTGGTTTGACTAAGCGCCCCTAAGTGATGTATCTTCTACTGCTTATCGCAATACAAGCGATGGCAATCTACAGCCCGCCGGAGCTGAGATCCGGCAAGTACGATCGAGGAGGATCCGTTTCGCATGGCAACTGAAGACCCGCAGAACAACAATCCACGAGGAGGTGGCGCGACTGGGACCGCTGACAAGTCACACGGGATTCTCCCCGCACGACGACATCAGGTCGATCCGCAGGAATATGCACGCCTTCTGGACCTTTACGATAACAGCTTCCGCAACATCGCGGAAGGTGAGGTCGTCAAGGGTACCGTCCTCAAAGTGACGCCCTCGGAAGTCATCGTCGACGTCGGCTACAAGTCCGAAGGCATCATCGCCATTGACGAGTTCATCGACGAAACCGGCCAGGTTGCGGTGCAGCCCGGCGACATCGTCGACGTGCTGCTCGAGCGCACCGAAGACCGTGAAGGCTACGTCGTCCTCTCGCGCGAAAAAGCCGAGAAGATGAAGATCTGGGACGACGTCGAGAAGGCCTACGCCGAGAAGAAGGTGGTCATCGGCCGCGTCATCGAGCGCATCAAGGGCGGGCTCGCGGTGGACATCGGCGTCCGCGCCTTCCTCCCCGGCTCGCAGATCGACGTGCGCCCGGTCCGCAACCTCGACGCGCTGCGCGGCCAGGAACTGCGGATGCGCGTCATCAAGGTGAACAAGAAGCGCGGCAATATCGTGCTGTCCCGCAAGGTGCTCCTCGAAGAGGAGAACGCGGAGAAGAAGAAGCACACGCTCGACACGCTGGCCGAGGGCAAGGTCCTCCGCGGCGTCGTCAAGAACATCACCGACTACGGCGCGTTCATCGATCTGGGCGGCATCGACGGCCTGCTCCACATCACGGACATGTCGTGGGGCCGCGTGTCGCATCCGTCCGAGCTCTTCAAGGTCAACGAAGAGATCGACGTCATCGTGCTGAAGTACGACCCGGCGACCGAGCGCGTGTCGCTCGGCCACAAGCAGCTGATGAACGACCCGTGGTCGAACGTGATCGAGCGCTACCCGGTCGGCGCGCGCGTGAGCGGCAAGGTGGTGAGCCTGACCGACTACGGCGCGTTCGTCGAGCTCGAGGCCGGCGTCGAAGGGCTGATCCACGTCAGCGAGATGTCGTGGAGCAAGCGCGTCAAGCACCCGTCGAAGGTGCTGAACGTTGGCGACAGCGTCGAGGCGATGGTGCTCGGCGTCGATCCCGGCGCGCGCCGCATCTCGCTCGGCCTGAAGCAGGTCGAGAGCAATCCCTGGCACGAGCTGACCGACAAGTACCCGATCGGCACGACCATCACCGGCAAGGTCCGCAACCTGACCGAGTTCGGTGCGTTCGTCGAGGTGGAAGAGGGCATCGACGGCCTGATCCACATCTCCGACATGTCCTGGAGCAAGCGGCTGAAGCACCCCTCGGAAGTCCTGAAGAAGGGGGACACGGTCGAGGCGATGGTGCTCAACATCGACGCCGAGAACCAGCGCCTGTCGCTCGGGCTCAAGCAGCTCCAGACCGACGTGTGGGACGAGTTCTTCACCCAGCACCACGGCGGTGACGTGGTCGAGGGCAAGGTGGTCCGCCTGACCAACTTCGGCGCGTTCGTCGAGCTGGTCGAGGGGATCGAAGGGCTAATCCACGTCTCGGAGTTCGACGACTCGCAGCACGCCGGCAAGGACGAGAAGCTGGAGCTGAAGGTCGGCGAGAGCTACCAGATGAAGATCATCAAGCTGATCCCGACGGAACGGAAGATCGGCCTGAGCATCCGCGCGCTGAAGAACGACGAGTTCCGCGCGGACTGGGAAGCCTATACGGAGACGACCGGACGGCCGGAGGTCACGCTCGGCGACCACTTCAAGCACCAGCAGTAGAAACGCAGTTTCCAGTCGCCAGTTTCCAGTTTCCAGTCGATGACTGGAGACTGGCAGCTGGGACGGGAACCTGGTAACTGACAGCGAAAGGTGTCCCCTATGAACACCACCGGCAGCATGACGAAAGCGGAGCTCGTCGAGGAAGTCTCGCGGGTTTCGGACCTGACGAAAAAGCATTCCGAGGTCATCGTTGACACGGTGTTCAAGAGCATCATCGACGCGCTCCACCGCGGCGAGAAGATCGAGCTGCGTGGATTTGGCAGCTTCAGACTCCGGCGCCGCGAGCCCCGGAAGGGGCGCAATCCGAAGACCGGCGACAAGGTGGACGTTCCGCCGAAGAAGGTGCCGTACTTCAAGCCGGGCAAGGAGCTGAAGGAGCTGATCAACCGGGAGCCGGATCAGACGGCCCCGACCGGCTCGACCCCGCCGATTGCGGTCGACGCCGACGCCGCAGGCGTGTGACCCTCGATCGGCTCTACACGCCCTGGCGCCTGGCCTACGTCACCGGCGCCGCCAAGTCCGCCGACTGTGTGTTCTGCGCGGCGGTCTCGAACGCTGACGCCGACCCGCTGATCGTCTTTCGCGGCGTCACCTGTTTCGTCATCCTCAATCTCTTCCCGTACAACAACGGCCACCTGATGGTGGTGCCGCACCGGCACATCGCGTCGCTCGCCGACGCGACCCCCGACGAGCTGTGCGAGATGATGGAGCTCACGCGCCGCTCGGAGATCGCGCTGCGCGAGGAGTTCGCTCCCCAGGGCATGAACCTGGGGCTGAATCTCGGCAAGGCCGCCGGCGCCGGGATCCTCGAGCACATCCATCTCCACGTCGTTCCGCGATGGAACGGCGACACCAACTTCATGACCATCGTCGGCGAGACGCGCGTCCTGCCGCAGGAGCTGCCGGTTACGGCGGATCGGCTGCGGCCCATCTTCGAGCGTCTGGCGCGTTCGTCCTCGTAGCTTCCCGTCTTCAGCATGGATTTCGATCTGACTGACGCGCAGCGGTCGTTCCACGAGCAGGTCGCGCGCTTCGCCGCGGAGCAGGTTGCCCCGCAGGCCGGCGCGATCGACGAACGTGCAGAATTTCCGCGCGAGCTCGTGGGCGCGGCGGCTGGTCTCGGCGTCATGGGCGTGACCATCCCTCGCGAATGGGGAGGACTCGGCCTCGACTACACCGCGTATGCGCTGACCATCGAGAGCCTGGCCAGGGCCAGTGCCGTCATCGCCGTGATCGCCGCGGTCAACAACTCGCTCGTCGCGGAGCCGCTGGCGCAGTTCGGCAGCGACGCGCAGAAGGAGGCGTGGCTGCGCCGGCTGGCCTCGGGCGACGCGCTCGGCGCTTTCGCGCTTTCGGAGGAGGATGCCGGGTCCGACGCGGCCAACCAGCGGTCGATTGCACGGCTCGACGAGAACGGCTATGTCCTCACCGGCCGGAAGGTCTGGGTCGCGAACGCCGAAGCAGCCGACGTCGTGATCGTGTTCGCGGCCACGCAACCGTCGACGGGCGCAGCGGAGCGCCTCGGTGGCCGTCGCATCAGCGCGTTCCTGGTCCCGATCGATACGCCGGGCCTGACGCGCACCTCGAGCGGGGAGTCCCTGGGCGTGCGCGGTCTCGGCTGTATGGACGTCGAGCTCGATCAGGTGCGGGTCGGCACCGGCGCCCTGCTCGGCGCGCCCGGCGACGGTTTCCGCATCGCGATGTGGGCCCTCGACGGCGGCCGCGTCGCGATCGCCGCGCAGGCGCTCGGCGTCGGCCACGCCGCCCTGGATGAGGCGCTCGCGTACGCCAGGTCACGGCAGGCCTTCGGCCAGCCGATCGGCAACTATCAGGCGATCCAGTGGATGCTCGCCGACATGGCGACCGACCTCGACGCGGCGCGCATGCTGACGCTCAAGGCGGCCGATTCACGCGGCCGCCGCTCATCCGTCCCTGCCGCCGCCGGTGCGGTCACGCTCGACGCGGCCATGGCGAAGCTGTACGCCTCCGAGGCGGCGCACCGCGCCGCGGACAAGGCCATGCAGATCCTGGCCTCGCGCGGCTACCGGCGCGGTTCCGTCGTGGAGCGGCTGTTCCGCGACGTCCGCGCAACGGAGATCTATCAAGGCACCTCCGAAGTGCAACGCATGGTCATCGCCGAGCACATCCTTGGCGGCTGAGTAGGCCGCCAGTCCCGGGCCCGCTCCTTGCTTCCAGACGCCGGCGACGGGAAGCAGAACAGGGGGGCGCCATGGACACTCTCACCTACGCCGCGCGGATGCGGTACCTCGATGCAGACGATGTTGACGACGCCGTAGTCGATTACGACGGTCTGGACGTCTACGGCCGCGACGGCCAGAAGCTGGGAAACGTCGACGGGTTCATCGTCGATGCGGACGCACGCCGCGTGAACTACGTGGTGGTGGATTCCGGCGGCTGGTTCACGTCCAGGCGCCTTCTGCTGCCGGTCGGTCACGCCACGATCGCGGGCGATCGCCGGTCCCTGCAAGTCGACGTGTCGCGCGACGCGCTCGGCCGCTTCCCCGAGTACGACGAGGACCGGTTCAGCGAGTTCACCGACGACGAGCTTCGCGCGTTCGAGCGCAACACGGTGGTCGCGTGCTGCCCGGATGAGCCGCTCGAGGAGGTGTCGGTCACGACATGGGGGTATGAGTCCCGGCGCCATTACGCACAGCCCGACTGGTGGAGGAATGCGGGTTATGCGCCGGAACGGCTGCGGGGACTCCGGGATCGAATGGCGCGCTCGGCAAATCCTGCTGCGCCGGCGCGCGGCCGGGGCTAGCCGAGGATCTGCTTCGCGATCGTCTGCAGCTGCAGGTTGGAGGTGCCTTCGTAGATCTGGCCGATCTTGGCGTCGCGATAGAACTTCTCGACCGGATATTCCTTGACGAAGCCGTTCCCGCCGAACAGGTTGACCGCGAGCGAGGCGACCCGTTCGGCGACCTCCGACGAGAGGATCTTGCAGATCGCGGCTTCGGTGAGGAACGGCCGGCGTGCGTCGCGCAGGCGGGCCGCGTTGTAGACCGTGAGGGTCGCGGCTTCGACGTCGACGACGGCGCGCGCGATCTGGTGCTGGACCGCCTGGAACTCGCCGATCGACTTGCCGAACTGCTTGCGTTCCTTCACGTAGGCGATGGTGGCCTCGAGCGCGCCGCGCGCGAGGCCGATCATCTGCGCGCCGATCCCGATCCGCCCCTCGTTCAGCGTCTCGATCGCCACCTTGTAGCCCTTGCCCGGATCGCCCAGCAGGTTGGCGCGCGGCACGCGGCAGTCGTCGAACAGCAGCTCGCACGTGCTGCTGGCCCGGATCCCGAGCTTGTCCTCTTTCTTGCCGACCGTGAAGCCGTCGAACCCGCGCTCGACGACGAACGCCGTGATGCCGCGATAGCCGGCCGCCGGATCGAGCGTCGCAAAGACGATGAAGATGTCCGCTTCGTTGCCGTTGGTGATCCACAGCTTGCGGCCGCTGAGCACGTAGGCCGTCTCCGTCGTCGCGGGCGCGAGTGGTCAGCGCGAACGCGTCGCTGCCCGATCCGGCTTCGGACAGGGCATAGGCCCCGACGGTGTCGGCCGCCAGCCGCGTCAGGTACCGGGCCTTGAGGTCATCGTTGCCCCAGCGCAGGAACGCGTTGATGACCAGCGTGTTCTGCACGTCCACGAGGACGCCGATCGACGGATCGACGCGCGACAGCTCTTCGACCGCCAGCACCGAGTGAAAGAAGCGTCCGTCGGCGCCGCCGTAGGCGTCCGGCACCTCGATCCCCATCACCCCCAGGCTGAACAGCTGGTCGACGAGGGCGCGCGGAATCTTCGCGTGCTCGTCCATTTCGCGGACGAGCGGACGCACCTGCCTGTCCGCGAACTCGCGGACGCTGTCGCGGAAGATGCGCTCGTCTTCCGAAAGGATTGTCAGCGGTTGGCTGGCTTCGGCGGTGTCCTGCGCCACGTCGACTCCTGACGATGCGTCTCCGCCGACGGCAATCTCCCCCGGCTGTGGCGCGGGACGGTCAGCGGCTGGTGAGAAAAGGCAATGCTATCATTGGACAAATCTCGGCAAGCAGCGCTCTGCGGGGGGATCCCAACGTTATGCGCGTACACTCCCGGACCATCACGCCAGCCGTGTTCCTCGTCGTGCTCCTCGCCGCTGGTGCGGCTGGTCGGCTGCACAGTCAGGAGCCGGCTCAACCGCAACCTGCTGCTCCCCAGACGCCCCAGCCCCCGGCCGGACAGCAGCCGGCGCCACCGTCGGGCGAGCCCGCGACGCGGCGTCGCAGCCGATTCGCCGCGGCATCAACTTCGTGCGCGTCGACGTCATCGTCACCGACGGCAAGGGCGAGCCGGTGCTCGACCTCACGGCCGACGAGTTCGCGGTGACCGAAGACGGCAAGCCGCAGAAGGTCGAGCAGTTCTCGGTCGTCAAGATCGACGCGGTCGCGCAGACCGAGAATCGCCCGACCACGGCGATCCGGACCGACTACGACGAGGAGCGCGAGGCGGCGCGGAGCGACGTCCGGCTGTTCGTGCTGCTGCTCGACGACTATCACGTGCGCCGCGGCAACGACATGGCGGTGCGCAAGCCGCTCGTCGACTTCGTCCAGAACCAGCTCGATCCGGCCGACATGGTGGCGGTGATGTATCCGCTGACGCCGGTCTCGGACATCCACTTCTCGCGGGACCGCAATGCGCTGATGGGCGCGATCGAGAAGTTCGAAGGGCGCAAGTTCAACTACCAGCCGCGCAACCCGATGGAGGAGCAGTACGCCTACTATCCGGCGCAGACGGTCGAGCGGATCAGGAACCAGGTGACGATGGGCGCCCTCAAGGCCGCGGCGGTGCGGCTCGGCGGTCTGCGCGAGGGGCGGAAGTCGATCATCTTCGTGAGCGAAGGCTTCACGACCACGCTGCCGGCGCAGCTGAGCGATCCGATCGCGGCGATGCCGGGCGTCGGCAACCCCGTCTCACGCCGCCCCGTGCAGCCGACGCCGCAGATGGAATCCGCCACGCAGCGTCAGGATTTCATCAACTCCAGCGACCTGATGAACGACATGCGCGACGTGTTCGACACCGCCAACCGGCAGAACACGTCGATCTATCCGGTCGATCCGCGCGGGCTCGCCGCGATGGAGTACGGCATCAACGAAGGCGTCGGCCAGACGCAGGATCGCAATCACCTGGCGGCGTCGCTCGATACGCTCCGGACGCTGGCGGGCAACACCGACGGCCGCGCCATCATCAACCGCAACGATCTCGCGACCGGCATGAAGCAGATCGTCCGGGACTCGAGCGGCTACTACCTGCTCGGCTACAACTCGACGCAGGCGCCCACCGACGGCAGGTTCCACGAGATCAAGGTGCGCGTGACCAGGCGGAACGTGGACGTTCGCGCCCGGAAGGGATACTGGGCGCTGACCTCGGACGAAGCGGCGCGCGCGAGCGCCCCGTCCAAGCCGGGCGCGCCTCCCGCGATCACCGCCGCGCTCAACTCGATCGCGGAGCCCGATCGCGGCCGTCCCGCGCGCTTCTGGATCGGTACTGCCCGTGGGGAGAACGGGCAGACGCGCGTGACGTTCACGTGGGAGCCGGTCGCGCCGACGCCGGGCGCTCCGGTCGAACCGGGCAGCCAGGCCACGCGCATCGCGCTCACCGCGTCGTCGCCGGATGGCCGATCGCTCTACAAAGGCAAGATGCCCGACGAAGGGGCGACGTCCGCGCCCGGCGTGGCCCCGGCCGGCGGGACGGTGACGTTCGAGGCGCCGCCAGGTCAGGCCCAGCTTCGCATCGTCGTCGAAGGCACCAAGGGGCAGGTCGTCGACTCCGTGACGCGCGATCTGACCCTGCCTGACTTCTCTCGTGTGCAGGTCGGCCTTGCGACACCGCGCGTCTACCGCGGCCGGACCGTTCGCGATCTCAACAACATCAAGGCCAATCCGGCCGCGCCGCCCACGGCCGATCGCGAGTTCACGCGGACCGACCGGTTGCTGGTGCGGACCGAAGCCTATACACCCGGCGGCGCCGTGCCGGAGATGACCGCGCGCCTGCTCAATCGCGCCGGCACGAAGATGGCCGATCTCCCGGTGCAGGCGCAGGGCGTGGGGGCCGATATCGAGCTGCCGCTGGCGTCGCTCCCGGTCGGCGATTACCTCATCGAATTGAACGCCAAGTCCGAGGCCGGCACCGCCCAGGAACTGGTCGCGTTCAAGATCGGGCGCTGAGCTCGCAGGGGCCGCGCTCGCGGCCTCAGTGCGCGCCGCCCTCGAGGAGGAAGGCCGTCACCGCCTCCCGAAATCGCGCGGCGGACGTGAGGTTCAGCATGTGCCCGCCCTCCGGGATCACGATCGTGCGGCCGTGGCGAACCCGACTGCCGAGCACGTCTGCCTGTTCGCGCTGAGCCGGCAGGTCACGATCGCCGACCAGCACCAGCACCGGCTGCGCAATCTCCGTCAGTCTGTCGGCGGCCGGACGTGATGGCGCCTTGAGGAGCTCGCGCGGGATCGTCCACAGCCGGTTGTTGTCGGTCACCATCGACCGGACCAGCGTCCGCGATTCGGCGGGGACGTCGAACAACGGCGACTGCAGCATCACCTCCTGTGCCCTGGCGAAGTCACGAGCCTGCAGGGCGGCGATCAAATCGTTGAAGAACGCGGGGCGCTCCTTCGGCACATAGCCGCCGATCGCCGGCGCCGCCAGTACCAGGCGGTCGACGCGATGCGGAGCGAGGAGCGCGGCGTCGAGTGCGATCGTCGACCCGGCGGACAATCCGATCAGCGTCGCGCGCTCGAGTCGCAGGTCGTCGAGCACGGCGAAGAGGTCGTCGGCATGGGTGAAGGGCGCCGTCGCCGTCTCTGATGCTCCGTGCGCGCGCAGGTCGTAGCGAACGACGGTGTGGCGCAGCCGGAGCCAGGCCGCTTCCGCGGTCCACATCCGGCGATCCAGGTTGGAGCCGGTGATCAGGACGACGGCGGGACCCCGCCCCTGGACGTCGTACGCGATACCGGATCTTGTGCGTCCCGTACGCACGTCTCCCGCCTGCACGAGCGCGATCACCGCCGCCGCCATGGCCAGAGTCATCGTGTTCGCTCCGTTTCCGTCAACGCGCTGATGGCGCCGCCCAGAAGCCCGTGACCGAGACGATCCGCCCGTCTGCAGCCAGCTCGAACACATTGGTGCCGCCGCCGCGTTGTTCTCCAGCGGACGTGACCATGACCCAGTCGGCCAGCGCGAGGCCCTGGCACTGCCTGACGTCGCCGTGCCGGCGGAGCTGGATGCCGGGCATGAAGCGCCTGACCGCCGCAAGCTGCGCGAGCAGATCGTCCAGGCCTGCGATCGCGCTGAACCGGTCGCGCATGCACACGTCACTCGACGCGATCTGACGAACCGCTGCCTCGCGGACGCTGTCATCCGGTTCCGACCACGCGGTGAACCAGCGATCGATCGCATCGGCGGCGCCGCCGTGGACCTCGTTGGTGACGACGTTGGCGAACAGGGAGAGCTGATACCGCCAGCCCTGCAGGTGCTGATCACGCACCGATGGCTCGGCGAACGCATGCGTCAGGCGGAGTTCGGTGCCGTCGCGGTGCTCCTCGAGGATGATGGTGACGAGTGAGCCGCCCGGAGGCACCGGCGTGCCCTTGGCGTAGCCATAGGTGAAGACGAGGCGCTCCGGCGGCGTCACCTCGACGACCTCGCCGACGGCCTCGGTGCCATCGGGGTAGCGGATGCGCATCAGCCCCTGCGGCCGCGGCTCGATTGTCGAGCCGTCACCCCACCACGCGGCCCATCGCATCGGATCGGTGAAGAACCTGAACACGGTGTCGCGCCTCGCCTTGATCACGAGCGATCGGTCGAGGTGATGAACGAGACTCGCCTGATCCGTCATCGTCGCCTCCGCCGCCTGCGCAGCGTGCCCGGCCGTGGGCCGCGCCGCGATTCTTCGAGCTCCGCCTGCAGCTTCAACCGCCACAGGGAATCCGCCCACATCTGTTCGAGCATGGCCGCGACAGGTCCGAGCGCCTCACGGCGCGCGCGATAGAAGCGGTGCCGGCCCTCGGCTCGCACGTCGACCAGGCCGGCGTCGGCGAGGGCGCGGAGCTGCAGTGACACCGCGCCAAAGGTGACGTCGGGCATCGCCGCGGAGATGTCGCCGGCCATCCGTTCCTCGCGCCAGACGAGGCGCAGGATCTCGCGCCGGCGCGGCGAGGCGAGCGCGGCGAGGGCGGCAGTGTCGGTCACGCGTCAAGTTTAGTTGAAACTAAAATGTTGTCAACAACCCGACGCAGCTCGGGTGCTCAGGTGCTCGGTGCTCAGTGCGGGGCTCGGTGCTGGGGCTGAGGGCTCGGGACCGGTGAGGCGGACCGCGCGGATCAGGCGTACATGCCGCGCATGCGGGTGACGGTGGCGACGCGGTTGATGGCGACGATGTAGGCGCCGGTGCGGAGGTCGGTCTTGTAGCGGACCGAGGTGTCGAGGACGTCGCGGAAGGCTTCGCACATCTTCGCCTCGAGGCGCCGGTTGACCTCTTCCTCCTCCCAGAAGTAGCCGTGGCGATCCTGGACCCACTCGAAGTAGGAGGTGGTGACGCCGCCGGCGTTGGCGAGGATGTCGGGAATCACGAACACGCCGCGCTCGTGGAGGTGGCGGTGCGCGTCGGGCGTGGTCGGACCGTTGGCGCCCTCCGCGACGATCTTGGCCTTGATGACCGGCGCGTTCTCCATGGTGATCTGGTTCTCGAGCGCCGCCGGCACCAGGACGTCGACGTCGAGCGAGAACAACTGCTCGTTCTCGAGCGGCTCGCCGCCGGGGAAGCCGTCGATGGTCTTGTGCTGCTTGGCGAAGTCGAGCATTTTTGCGATGTCGAGGCCGGCCGCGTTGTAGACGCCGCCTTTCCAGTCGGTGACCGCGACGATCTTCGCGCCGATCTTCGACAACAGATCCGCCGACACCGACCCGACGTTGCCGAACCCCTGCACCGCGACGGTGGCCCCCTGGATGTTCACCCCCAGATGCTTGGCCGCCTCGCGCGTGACGATCATCACGCCGCGGCCGGTCGCTTCGCGCCGGCCGAGCGAGCCGCCCATCTCGATCGGCTTACCGGTCACCACCGCCGTCGACGTGTGGCCGACGTGCATGCTGTAGGTGTCCATCACCCACGCCATGATCTGGTCGTTGGTGTTGACGTCGGGGGCCGGCACGTCCTTGTCAGGGCCAATCGCGTCGATGATCTCGGCGACGTAGCGGCGGGTCAGTGCCTCGAGCTCGCGGCGCGACATTCGCGTCGGGTCGCAGATGACGCCTCCCTTGCCGCCGCCGAACGGGACGTGCGCCACCGCGCATTTCCACGTCATCCAGGCGGCAAGCGCGGTGACCTCGTCGAGCGTGACGTCGGGGTGGTAGCGGATGCCCCCCTTCGCGGGCCCCAGCGTGATGTTGTACTGCACGCGATAGCCGGTGAAGACCTCGATCTCGCCGTTGTCCATCTGGATCGGGCAGGACACCGTGATCTGCCGCTTCGGATGGGTCAGGATTTTCCAGATGCCAGGGTCGAGCCCGAGCAGTCGCGCCGCTCCGTCGAACTCCTGGAGCATTGCGTTGAAAATGCTGCCGCCTGCTTCCATGTCTCTCCTGCGCGCGGCATGCGGCATCGGTGGCCGCATCCGCGGAAACGCAAACAGGCCAAGCTACTGTGAAGCATGCGGCAAGTCAACCCGCACGGGCGCCGGCGTGACTGCTGATCGGATTGGCGCGGGAGTGGTGGGAACGCGGAACAAGACGACAGGCTGACGGGCCCGTGTTTCGAGGCGATCCGCATTGATCGCACGAACAGAGACCGTCAGCCCGCCTGAGGCTGAGACGACGCTACTGCACCCACACGCAGATGGCGTGCGCGCGGACTGCCACGTTGGTGAGGCCGCCGCCCGAAACGTTGCGGAACGAGATGCGCCAGCCCGACACGCCGTTCTCGTGCGGCCCCGACATCGTGACGAGCGGCTGCACCGTGGCACCGCCCAACAGCTCGTGGCCACCCGAGATGGCGCGTTTGCCTGCGGGGCACGTCGCCAGCGCGTACGACGCGAAGCTGTTCGGCATCGTCGCCAGAACGGTATCGACGGCCACGCGCTCATAGCCGCTGATCCCGGGAAGACCCTGCGGACCCTGCGGTCCAGTCGAACCGGCCACCCCCTGCGCGCCGGTCGCGCCAGTCGCACCGGTCGCACCGGTCGGGCCGGTGGCGCCGGTCGCACCGGTTGCACCGGTTGCACCGGTCGGGCCGGTCGCACCGGTGGCGCCGGTCGCACCCGTGTCGCCCTTTGGACCCTGCGCGCCGGTTGCGCCGGGCTCGCCCGGGTCGCCCTTCTCGCCACGCGGACCCATCGGGCCTTCCTTGCCTTCGATGATCAGCGGCCGCGACGTGGTCACGTAGAACGCATCGCGATCGGGCGTCCCGTTGCCGCGGATGACCGTGAACAGGAACGTCCCGTTCAGTGATCCCGCCGGAAACGACACGACCAGTTCCTCATCGGCCGCGCTGAGCAGCGTCATCAACGTCATCTCGCAGTAGACGAGCGGCTGCTGCTTCCCGAGGAAGTTGCTCCCCTTCAGCGTGACCGTTTCATTCATGTGATCGACCGTCGCGCTGGTGATGAAGACCGGCTTCGACGCCTTGCTTGCGTCACCCTGCGCGTAAGTGTTCGCGCTTGCAATCACCAGAATCGCAGCCGCGGCTGCGACGGTTCGTATCCTCAACATGACATCCTCCAAATCGTTCTCGCCTACAGTTGAGCAAGGGCAGGGCCAGCCGGGCCGTATGCCCTCCGCGCACACGCGAAGTCGGTGATGCTGCAGTGACTTAGCGCGATCGTGCCGGAAGCGACTCACGTCTCGCGCACACTCGCGGCGTGCGACTTTTTGAGACACTAGGCGACAGACCGGAAACGACGGATTTGTTCAATGTTCTGTGAGGGTACAGGCCGTGGGTGGCGAAAGTGGCCAGAGATGGAACACCGCAGGCGAAATCCGGTAGGTTCCTCGGGACCAATCGTGCTTCGAAATCGATCACCTGCGCGCCGTCCGCCTCCGCCGCTTCGAGCTCACGCCTCACGGTGACGGCAAACGATGGCAACGGCTAGGGTTGAGAACCGGCGGGCTATAATGGCGCAGCGATGAAGAGCGTCACGGCCGAGACACAGAAGCAGCGTTGGGAGCGCGACGTGGTCGAGCCGACGCTGCGGAAGGCTCCCGAGCGGACCGTCCCCTTCACCACCATCTCCGGCCGAGCCATCGACCGGCTCTACACCGACGAGGATGTCGCGGGCCTCGACTACGCGCGCGACCTGAACCACCCCGGCGGCTATCCCTACACCCGCGGCATCCACCCCACGGGCTACCGCGGCAAGCTGTGGACGATGCGGCAGTTTGCCGGGTTCGGGACGCCCGAGGAGACCAACGAGCGGTACAAGACGCTGCTGCGGGCCGGCGGCACCGGACTGAGCGTCGCGTTCGATCTGCCGACGCTGATGGGGCGCGATCCCGATCACGCGCTGTCGCTCGGCGAAGTCGGCAAGTGCGGCGTCAGCATCGTCTCGCTCGCCGACATGGAGCGGCTGTTCGACGGCATCGCGCTCGGCGACATCACGACGTCGATGACGATCAACTCGCCGGCGCCGATGATCTTCGCGATGTATCTGGTGGTGGCGGAGAAGCAGGGCGCCGACCGCGCCAGGCTGTCGGGCACCATCCAGAACGACATCCTCAAGGAATTCATCGCGCAGAAGGAGTACATCTACCCGCCGCGCCAGTCGATGCGGCTGATCACCGACATCTTCGCGTTCTGCTCGAAGGAAGTGCCGCGCTGGAACACGGTGTCGGTGAGCGGCTACCACATCCGCGAGGCCGGCTCGACGTCGCTGCAGGAGCTGGCATTCACCCTGCGCGACGGCATCGAGTACGTGCAGTACGGCATCGACGCCGGGCTGGACGTCGACGACTTCGCGCCGCGGCTGTCGTTCTTCTTCAACTCCCACAGCGATTTCTTCGAGGAGATCGCCAAGTTCCGCGCCGCGCGCAAGCTGTGGGCGCAGGTGATGCGCGAGCGCTTCAAGGCGCGCGACGAGCGCTCGTGGAAGCTGCGCTTTCACACCCAGACCGCCGGCGTCTCGCTCACCGCCCAGCAGCCGTACAACAACGTCGTCCGGACGGCGCTGCAGGCGCTGGCGGCGGTGCTCGGCGGCACCAACTCGCTGCACACCAATTCGCTGGACGAGGCGCTGGCGCTGCCTACCGCCGAAGCGGCGACGCTGGCGCTGCGGACGCAGCAGATCATCGCGCACGAAAGCGGCGTGACCGATATCGTCGATCCGCTGGGCGGGTCGTACTTCGTCGAGCGCCTGACGCTCGACATGGAACGCGGCGCGCGCGATTACTTCGACGTCATCGACGGCATGGGCGGGATGGTCGAGGCGATCGAGCAGGGATTTCCGCAGAAGGAGATCGCCGAGGCGTCGTACAAGTTCCAGCAGGCGGTCGAGCGCCGCGAGAAGACGATCGTCGGCGTCAACGAGTTCGTCCAGACGGACGAGCCCCCGATGCCGATCCTGTATATCGACGACAGCACCGCGGCGACGCAGCTGGCGCGTCTGGACGAGCTGCGCCGCACCCGCGACAACGACGCCGTGCGCCGCTCGCTCGACGCGCTCCGGCAGACGGCGCGGGGCGCCGGCAACACCATGTATCCGCTGCTCGACTGCGTGCGGGCCTACGCCACGGTCGGGGAGATGTGTGACGCGCTCCGGGACGTCTGGGGCGAGTACGAAGAGGTACCGCTGATTTGACCAGAACCATACGCGTCGTCATTGCCAAGCCGGGCCTCGACGGGCACGACCGCGGCGCCAAAGTGATCGCGCGGGCGCTGCGCGATGCCGGGATGGAAGTCATCTACACCGGCCTCCGCCAGACTCCCGAGCAGGTCGTCGCCGCCGCACTGCAGGAGGACGCCGATGCGATCGGGCTGTCGATCCTGTCCGGCGCGCACATGCACATCTGCCCAAAACTGATGGAACTGCTCCGCGAGAAAGGGCTGGACGACGTGCTGGTGGTGGTCGGCGGGATCATTCCCGACGTCGACATTCCGAAGCTTCGCGAGATGGGCGTGAAGGGGATCTTCCTGCCGGGAACCGCGATGCAGGACATCATCACCTTCATCACCGACAACGTTCGTTCGCGCGTGGAAACGATTTGATGGCGCACAAACTACTGCTCGCCGACGACTCGGTGACCATTCAGCGGGTGATCGAGCTGACCTTCGCCGACGAGGACGTGCAGGTCTCCGTGGTCGGGGATGGGAAGCAGGCGATCGACCGCATCCAGGCCGACCGTCCGGACATCGTCCTGGCCGACGTCGGCATGCCCGAGCGGGACGGCTACGACGTCGCGGCGTTCGTCAAGAGCACGCCGCAGTACTCGCACATTCCGGTGGTGCTGCTGACCGGCGCGTTCGAGCCGATCGACGAAAACCGGGCGCGCGCCGTCGGCTGCGACGGCGTGCTGGTCAAGCCGTTCGAGCCGCAGATGGTGATCAACCGGGTGAGGGAACTGCTGTCGGGATACCGTCCGCCCGGCTCGATGCCGGCGCCGGCGCCGGTATCTGCGGTCGCTCCGGCGGCCGCGGCGGTGGCATCCGCGCCGCCGGCTGCGGCACCGGCGCGGGAACCGATCGACTTCGACAGCGATCTGGCGCCGGGCCCGCTGTCGGAGGCCCCGAAAGGGGACTCGCTCGAGGATTACTTCGACCGGCTCGACGCGGCCTTCGCGAACATCGGCGCTCCGCCGGCCAAGCCGGTGCTCGACTCCACCGACCTCGGCGCCGAATTGATGGACCTCGATCAGCCGCCCCCCGAACGCGCGCCTGGCAGGGATTCGCTGACCGCCTGGGACCCCGACCTGGTCGGCGAGTTGGCCCCGGCCCGCCAGCCGGATCTGGCCAGCGCCTTTGCGGCGCTCCTCGCCGCGGAGCAGGGACAGCCGCTGCCGGCCGGCGCGATCATGACCGCGCCCACGGTGATTGCCGAGGAGACCATCGACGAGATCGTCCGCCGGGTCGTGGCCCGGATGGGCGACGAGTCGATGCGGCGGCTCGTGCTCGAGACCGCCGAGCGGCTGGTGCGCGAGGAAATCGATCGCATCAAGCGGGGCTGACGGTCCGCCGGGGCGCGCGCTGATCCGGTAGGATCAGCAGGTATGCCTGACGGCCAGGAGCCCGCCCATCAGATCGCTGTTCCCGACAAGCCCGCCCTCGAAGGTCTCGAAGACAAGTGGACGCGCCGCTGGGAAGAGCACGGAGTCTACAAGTTCGACCGTTCGCGCCCGCGGGCAGACGTCTTTGCCATCGACACCCCGCCGCCGACGGTGAGCGGGTCGCTCCACGTCGGCCACGTCTTCTCCTACACCCATACCGACGTCGTGGCGCGCTTCCAGCGGATGCGCGGCCGGGCCGTCTTCTACCCGATGGGGTGGGACGACAACGGCCTGCCCACCGAGCGCCGGGTCCAGAACTATTTCGGGGTGCGGTGCGATCCCTCGCTGCCGTACGACCCGTCGTTCGTGGCGCCGGAGAAGCCCGGCAAGCAGCCCGTGCCGGTGTCGCGGCCGAACTTCATCGAGCTGTGCGTCAAGCTCACGGCCGAGGACGAGAAGGTCTTCGAGCACCTGTGGCGGCATCTCGGCCTGTCCATCGACTGGTCGATGACCTACGCGACCATCGACCGCCGGGCGCAGCGGGTCTCCCAGCTCGCGTTCCTGCGGCTGCTGCAGCGCGGCCACGCCTATCAGCTCGAGGCGCCGACACTCTGGGACATCGACTTCAAGACCGCCGTGGCGCAGGCCGAGCTCGAGGACCGCGAGCAGCCGGGCGCGTATCACCGCATCCGCTTCGCCAAGGCTGACGGCGACGGCTTCGTCGAGATCGAGACGACGCGTCCCGAGCTGATTCCCGCCTGCGTCGCGCTGGTCGCGCATCCGGACGACGAGCGGTACAAGCCGCTGTTCGATCGGCACGTCGTGACGCCGCTCTTCGGCGCCCGCGTGCCGGTGAAGGCGCACCACCTGGCCGATCCGGAGAAGGGCTCGGGCGTCGCGATGATCTGCACGTTCGGCGATGTCACCGACGTGGTCTGGTGGCGCGAGCTCGGGCTCCCGGTCCGCGCGATCATCCAGGCAAACGGCGCGCTGCGCCCGCTGACGTGGGGTGAGCCGGGGTGGGAGAGCGACGATGCCGCGCGTGCCCAGGCCAGCTACGACCAGCTCTCGGGCTTGTCGGCGGCGAAGGCGCGCGTCCGGGTCGTGGAGCAGCTGCGCGAGAGCGGCGACCTGACCGCCGAGCCCCGACCGATCACGCATGCCGTGAAGTTCTACGAGAAGGGGGACCGCCCGCTCGAGATCGTCACCAGCCGCCAGTGGTTCGTGAAGACGATGGAGTTCCGCCAGCGGCTGCTGCAGCGCGGCGCCGAGCTGCGCTGGCACCCCTCCTACATGCAGGCGCGGCTCGAGAACTGGGTCAACGGCCTCAACGGCGACTGGTGCGTCAGCCGGCAGCGGTTCTTCGGCGTGCCGTTTCCGGTGTGGTACCGGATCCGCGAGGACGGCTCGATCGATCACGACGCGCGGCTGCTGCCGCGCGAGGATCGGCTGCCGATCGACCCGTCGACCGACGTGCCCGACGGTTATCGCGAGGACCAGCGCAACCAGCCGGGCGGCTTTGGCGGCGATCCCGACATCATGGACACCTGGGCGACGTCGTCGCTGACCCCGCTGATCGCGGGGAGGTGGGAAGAGGATCCCGATCTGTTTTCGCGGGTGTTCCCGATGGACGTGCGGCCGCAGGCCCACGACATCATCCGCACCTGGCTGTTCTCGACGATGCTGCGGTCGGAGCTGGAGTTCGGCACGCTGCCGTGGTGGAACGCGGCGATCTCCGGCTGGGTGCTCGATCCCGATCGCAAGAAGATGTCGAAGTCGAAGGGCAACGTCGTGACGCCGATGGGCCTGCTCGAGGAGCACGGCTCGGACGGCGTGCGCTACTGGGCGGCCAGCGGCCGGCCAGGCACGGACACCGCCTTCGATTCCGGACAGATGAAGGTCGGGCGGCGGCTCGCCATCAAGCTCCTGAACGCGTCGAAGTTCGTGCTGTCCAGGCCGGAGCCGGTCGGACCCGTCACGCACCTGCTCGATCGCGGACTGCTGACCAGCCTGCGTGCGCTCGTCGAGGATGCCACCCGCGCGCTCGAGGGCTACGACTACGCCCGCGCGCTGCAGCTGACCGAGACCTTCTTCTGGTCGCTCTGCGACAACTACCTCGAGATGGTGAAGTCGCGCCGCTACGGCGACCACGGCGCCGACGCAGCGGGGTCGGCCAACGCGACCCTGCGCTGCGCGCTCTCGGTCCTCAATCGGCTGTTCGCGCCCTACCTGCCCTTCGCGGCCGATGAAGTGTGGTCGTGGTGGCAGCAGGGCTCGGTGCACACGGCGCGGTGGCCGGAGGTCGGCGAGATCGATGCCCTGACCGCGGCCGATCCGGAGGCGCAGCGTGCGCTCGATGCGGCGATCGACGTGCTTGGCGAGATCCGGCGCGTCAAGTCGGTGGAGAAGCGTCCGCTGAAGGCGAAGATCGACGTCGCGGAAGTCTCGTGGGACGCCGCGACCGTCCGCCTGCTCCGTGAGGTCGAGACGGACGTGCGCACGGCGGGGGGCGTCGAGCGCTTCGCCTATGCCGACGGCGCCGAGCGGCTGTCGATGACGCTCGCGTTCGCGCCCGAGCCAGGCCCGGGCGGGGAGGCGCGTGCATGAAGCAGGTCCCCTTCGAACCGCTCGACCCGGCGCTGTATCGCGAGGTCGTGCGGCGCGCCCTCGCCGAAGACCTGGGATGGGGCGACGTCACGACCGAGGCGACCGTCCCGCCGAATCTCCGCGCGCGCGGCGTCATCCTCGCGAAGTCGCCGTGCGTCATCGCCGGCGTCGACGTCGCCGCGGAGGTGTTCCGTCAGCTCGACCCGTCGGTCGCCGTCACCATTCGTCGCCGCGACGGTGAGCGGTGCATGCCGGGCGACACCGTCGCCGAGCTCCACGGCTCGGCCGCGTCGATGCTCACCGCCGAGCGCACCGCCCTGAACCTGATGCAGCGGATGTCGGGAATCGCCACGCTGACGCGGCGGTTCGTGGACGCGGCCGGCGGCCGCATCACCATCCTCGATACGCGCAAGACGACGCCGACCTTGCGCGCACTCGAGAAGTACGCGGTGCGTGCCGGCGGCGGCACCAACCACCGTGGCGGGCTCGACGACGGGGTCCTGATCAAGGACAACCACATCCGCCTTGCCGGTGGCGTCCACGAAGCCATGAAGCGGATGAAGGCGGCGAAGCCGGAGATGGCGATCGAGGTCGAGGCGCAGAGCCTCGACCAGGTGAGCGATGCCATTGCCGCAGGCGCCGACATCATCCTGCTCGACAATCTGTCCACCGCCGACACCAAGGAAGCGATTCGCCGGATTGGCGGCCGCACGAAAGTCGAATTGTCGGGCGGCGTCACGCTCGAGCGCGTCCCGGAGCTTGCCGCGACCGGGGCCCACTACGTCTCGGTCGGCGCGCTGACCCATTCCGCGCCGGCCATCGACCTCAGCTTCGAGCTGGAGCCTGATGCCTGATCCTCTGCCGGCGGAGCTGGAGGCGGCGCTGGCCGCGAGCGCCGGTCGACGCGGGCGGTTCGGTGAGCGGGTCGTGTTCTTCGCCGAAACCGGCTCGACGAATGACGACGCGGCCGCGCAGGCGGAGCGTGGCGCGCCCGAGGGCACGGTGGTCGTCAGTCGATCGCAGCGTGCCGGCCGCGGCCGTCTCGGGCGCGAGTGGTTTTCGCCACCCGGCGCCGGGCTCTACGTGTCGGTCGTGTGCCGCGACGCCCGGGCGGTGCCCTTTCTGACCCTCGCCGGAGGGGTGGCCGCCGCACAGGCCATCCGCAGCGCCACCGGGCTGCCCGTCACGATCAAATGGCCGAACGACATCGTCGTTGCCGATCGCGCCGCACCCGGGGGACGCCGGAAGCTGGCGGGGATATTGGCCGAAGCGTCGACCGGGCCAGTGGGCGTGCAGTACGTGGTGCTGGGCTTTGGCGTGAACCTGCGCGCCGCGGCCTACCCGCGCGACATCGCCGCCACGGCCACGTCGATCGAAACCGAGCTCGGACGCGACGTGGACGCGTCGGCTGTGCTGACCGAGCTCCTGGTCGCGCTGAACGAGCAGATGCACGCGCTCGCAAGTGGCAACGGCGCCGTGGTGCTCGAGCGGTGGCGCGCGCTGGCACCGTCGGTCGTGGGCAGCACGGTGGAATGGCAGGCGGCCGGCGCGACGCAGCGGGGCATCACATCCGGGATCGATCAGGACGGCGCGCTGCTGGTGCGGGTCGGCGGCCGGACGGAGCGCATCATTGCCGGCGAGCTGTGCTGGCGGTGATCCACGGCGTCATGGAATGAGTCGAGCATGCTGCTAGCCATCGATGTAGGCAATACCAACGTCACGATCGGCGTGTTCGACGGCGATCGGCTGGTGCACAACTGGCGTCTCGCGGCGCTCCGCGAGCGTACCGCCGACGAGCTCGGCATCTTCGTCACCCGCCTGTTCGAGCAGACGAAGGTGTCGATCGCCGCGGTCTCCGGGATCGTGGTCGCCTCCGTGGTGCCGCCGCTGACGCGGCCGATGGAGGAGATGTGCGAGCGCTATTTCGGCCGCACCGCCCTGCTGGTCGACGCGCTCAACGCCGGCATCCCGATCGAGTACTTTCCGGCCGCCGACGTCGGCGCCGACCGCGTCGTCAATGCGGTGGCGGCGCGCGAGAAGTACGGGAAGGGGGGCGTGTCGCTGATCGTCGTGGATTTCGGCACGGCGACGACCTTCGACGTCATCTCGAGGGACGGCAAGTACATCGGCGGCATCATCTGCCCGGGCATCGGCATCTCGGCCGAGGCGCTGTTCCAGCGCGCGGCGCGGCTGCCTCGGGTGGAGGTGCGCAAGCCGACCAGCGTGATCGGTCAGACCACGGTCAACGCCATGCACTCCGGCCTGTTCTTCGGCTACGTCGAGATGGTGGATGGCCTGGTGCGGCGCATCAAGGCGGACCTGCCCGAGGGGACGACGACGGTGATCGCGACCGGCGGGCTCGCCGACGTGCTCGCGGCCGAGACCCGCAGCATCGACCATGTCGAGCCCGATCTCACGCTCAACGGGCTGCGGCTGATTTGGGAGAGGAACCTGCGCACGTGACCGACCCCTCGGAGTACGCCCGGCAGATCGAGACCTATCTCTGCCAGAAGAACAAGGGACACCTGATTCGCGTTGTCGGACCCGCTTTCGAGCTGGTGTGTGGCTGGGCTGCGAGCGGCGTGCCGCTGAAGGTGGCGTTCCTCGGCATCGACCGGTGCTGCGGGCGGCACGAGAAGAAGGGCGCGCGGCCGCGCCCCGTGCGTCTCGAGTTCTGCGAGGCGGACGTCCTCGACGCGTTCGACGACTGGCGGCGGGCCGTGGGTGTGGGGGCGGCCGGGGACGAGGCGTCGCCACCGGCGCGCAAGCCGGCGCTCGCGGCGCACATCGAACGGGCGATCGCTCGACTCGCGCACGTGAGGGGCGCCGGCCCGGCGGAGCACGATCTCCATCGGCAGATCGAGCAGGTCATCGGCGAGCTCGAGCCGCTGGCTGCCTCGGCGCTGCGGGCGCAGGGGAGACGCGCGCGCGGCGATTGTCGCCCGGCTGGCCGAGATCGACGCCGCCCTGATGGCGCAGGCACTGGCGCACGTCGGCGGACCCCGCGCCGAGGCGCTGCGCCGGGAAGCCGCCGAGGAGGTCGCGCCGTTCGGCGCGCGGATGTCTGGCGACGTCCGCGAACGTGCCGCGCAGGCCGCCTACGCACGCCTGGTCCGGGAAGCGATCGGCCTGCCGACGCTCGGATACGACTGATCCGGCAAGTCCAGCGCATCTCATGACTCTCCACGCCGATCAGGAAATCGAGCTCACGATCGAGAAGCCGGCCGCCGGCGGGCGCATGATCGCCCGCCATGACGGGCAGGTCGTGCTGGTTCTCGGGGCGATCCCGGGCGAGCGCGTCCTGGCACGCGTCGAGCGCGTGGAACGGCAGGTCGCCTTCGCTGCCGTCACCGCGATCCGGGATGCGTCAGCGGATCGGCGCAACGAAGCCGGCGACCTGCTGTGCGGCGGCTGTCTCTACGCCCATGCCGCGTATCCGCGGCAACTGGAGATGAAGGCCGCGGTCGTGGAAGATGCGTTCGCGCGCCTCGGACGCATCCGTCTGGACGATCGCATCGAGGTGGCGTCGTCCCCGGAGCGCGGATACCGCATGCGCGCGCGTCTCCACGTTCGCGACGGCCGCGCCGGCTTCTACCGCGAGGGCACGCACGAACTCTGCGATCCGGCGCCGACGGGGCAGTTGAGCGAGGCCGCGATCTCGGCGACGCAGGCGGCAATCGATGCGCTGGAAGCGTGCGCGCTGCGGGGTTGCCGCCGTCGAGCTGACGGAAAACATCGCGGCGAGTGAACGGGTGCTGCACGTAACCGCGGCGCCCGGCGTCGACGTCACCAACGATGCCCTCGACGCGGCGCTCAGGGCGGGAGCGCTCACCGGCATCTCGGGTCGGACGCGCGGCGGGACGCTGCGCACGGCGGGTGTGCCCGTCGTGGCTGATCCGGTTCCAGCGCTGACCTCTGGCCGATCGTCGTCGGGGGTGCTGGAGCGGCACGCCGAATCCTTCTTCCAGGCGAATCGCTTCCTGCTGCCGCAGCTCGTGACGGCCGTGCTCGATGCCGTGCCGCCTGGGGAAGACATGCTGGACCTCTATGCAGGCGTCGGGCTGTTCTCCGTATCGCTGGCGTTGACGGGCAGGCGGGGCATTACGGCAGTCGAGGGCGACCGCACCAGCGGCAGCGATCTCCAGCGGAACGCCGCGGCATGTGCCGGTGCGGTGCGAGTGGTGATCGAGAGCGTGGAGGACTACTTCCGCCGGCGGCGCGGTCCCGCTGCGTCAACCATCATCGTCGATCCGCCGAGGACGGGGATTTCCCGGGACGCCATGCAGGCCGTGGCGTCCCTCGGCGCGCAGCGCATCGTCTACGTGTCCTGCGACGCGGCCACCATGGCGCGCGACGCGCGCCGGCTGCTCGATGGCGGCTACCGCCTGACGTCGCTCCGGGCCTTCGACCTGTTTCCCAACACGCCACACGTCGAGACGCTGGGCGTCTTCGATCGCTGAACCGATCGGGGCTCAGCGTGTGCGTGACGCCGCAGCGCTCACGAACGCGTCGAACAGGCCGCGGAATTCGCCGGTCTTCCAGAAGTTTTCGGGATGCCACTGCACGCCGATGCAGAAGCGGTTGGCTGGCGCCTCGATCGCCTCGACGACGCCGTCGGCCGCGGTCGCGGAGACGACCAGGCCTGCGCCGGTGCGCCCGACCGACTGATGGTGCCGGCTGTTGACGCGGCAGCTGCACGACGCGTCGACGTGCGTGCCAAGCACTTGCGCGAGCCTGGACGTGCGCTCGACGCGAATCTCGTGACACTCGAGGTTCTTGGGCTCGGTGACGGAGTGGCTGAGATCGGTCGTGACGGCGGACGGAATGTCCTGCACCAGCGACCCCCCGGCGGCGACGTTCATCACCTGCGCGCCGCGGCAGATCGCGAGCATCGGCAGGTCGGCGGCCATCGCGCGTCTCGCCAGGTCGATCTCGAACTCGTCGCGGCCCGGCTCCGCATCCTCGGTCAGCGGGTGCCGCTCCTCGCGGTAGAACACGGGATCGACGTCACCGCCGCCGGTGAGGAGCAGCCCGTCGATCTCGTCGAGCACCTTGCGCGGGCTCTCGGTGACTTCGAGCACGCGGGCGCGGGCGCCGGTCTGTTCGATCGAGGCGACGTAATCGTGGAGCCGGCTGCAGCTGGTGACGCCGATGATGGGTGGACGGTCCGACATACGCTCTCCGGCTACATCCGCGGCGGCACGCGGCAGCCCATCAGGGCCAGCGCCTGCGCCAGCTGGTTGCGGCAGTACGCCACGGCCGCGGCCCGCCAGATCTGCACGTCGCGGCGCTCTTCCTTGAGGATCGGGTAGCGGTGGTAGAACCCGCTGAAGGCCTGTGCCAGGCTGAACGCGAACTTGGCCACCACCGAGAGCTCCAGCGTCCTGATTGCCTGATCGACCACGTCGTCCAGGCGTGCGGCCTCGAGGACCAGCCCCCACAATTCGTGCGATTCGTCGTCTCCGGAGGTCAGCACCGTCGACGGTGTGGACGCGAGCGCCTCGACGACACCCGCCTCGTCCAGCCCCTGCCGTTCCTTGAGCTTGTTGAAGATGTTGTTGGCGCGGGCGACGGCGTACTGCAGGTAGGGCCCGCTCTCGCCTTCGAACGCCAGCGCTTCGTCGATGTCGAAGACGATGACCTTGCCGCGCGAGAACTTCACCATGAAGTAGCGGACGGCCGCGATCGCGATCATCTCGGCGGCGCGGCGCGTGTCTTCAGGCGAGAGCTCGGTATTCCGCTTCGCGACCTCGACGCTGGCCTTGTCGGTCAGGCGGTCGATGAGATCGTCGGCTTTCACGCCGAGCCCCTTGCGGCCGGAGACTTCGACGAACGGCCGGTCGGCGTCGACGGCAGTGTCGTAGCCCAGCTCGCGCGCGGTCGAGTGAGACAGCGCGACCATCTCGTACGAGTAGTGAACGGAGTGGGCCGCCTGCTGGTCGTAGCCGAGCGCGGCCAGCGCCTGCTTCACGAGCTTCTGCAGGTAGGCCTGGCGGGTGTCGATGACGTTGCACACCCAGCTCGCGCGGCCGAAGGCGGGCGCCGACGATCCTTCCGGCGAAGGCTCGGAGGTCGTCGACCACAGCGGACGGCCGTCCTCCTCGGCAAAGATCCGGTAGTTGAAGTCGCGGCCGAGCAGCCCGAATTTCCAGAGCTGATAGGCCATGTCCTTGCCGACGTAGGTGACGGTGCCGTCGGATCGCACGATCACCTTCTCGCGCGGTTCCTCCGGCGCGTCCTCCGACGCCGGCGCGGCGTCAGCCTCCGCCGCCTCGGGCGTGGCGTCGTCCTCGATCCGCATCACCCAGCAGCCCTTGAGCTTGCCTTCGGGCTGCATGAAGACGGCGCCGGTCTGCTTGAGGAACTCGAACGCATGGCTCCAGAAATGGAGCCGGAGGATGTCGCCCTCCCACGTCAGCAGGTCGTAGCCGATGTTGAGCCGCCGCATCGTGTCGAGGTGTTTCCGGACGATGCGATCGGCGATGAAGCGGGCGAGGTCGGCGGTCGGATTGCCGCCGTGCTCGATGTCGTGCAGCGCCGCGGTGCGGATCTTGAGCCGCTCCTTGTCCTGCTCGTACCATTCGGTCACGCGCGCGTAGAGGTCCCAGCAGTAATAGTCGAACCTGGTCGTGTCGGCGATGCGGCGAACGGCGTCGAAGTCGAGCTTCTCGATCTCGCGGAACCCGACTGCGACGTCGGCGACCTGGACGCCGGTGTCGTCGATGTAGTTCTGGATTTCGACGGCGCGGCCCGAGAAGCGGAGCAGTCGGCCGAAGGCATCGCCGAGCGCGGCGTTGCGGAGGTGACCGATGTGCGCCGCCTTGTTCGGGTTGATGGCGGTGTGCTCGACGATGGTCTTTCCCTGGACGGCGGACGGCGGCGTGTCGCGCCGGGTGAGCCACGAGGTGAGCGACTGCGGCCGGTCGATGAAGAAGTTGACGTAGCCGTTGGGCGTCGCCTCGATCCGCTCGATGCCGGGGATGGCGCCCACGCCGGCGGCGAGCTCCTGCGCGATCGCCCGCGGCGCCTTGCGGAGGCGTCGTGCCAGCTCGAAGGCGAGCGGCACCGCCAGGTCGCCGAGGTTGCGGCGCGGCGGGATCGAGATGACGATCGACGACAACAGCGGGTCGTCGGCGGGAAGGTCATAGAGTCGCGTGACGGCGTCGGCCATCCGCTCGCGGACGATCTGCTGAACAGGAAGGATCATGCGGGGATCGAGGCAGCTCCAGAAACATCCATGATACGATCTCCCGGCTGTTTCACAGTCTGCGGCCTACCTGGCCGACTTCAGCCGGCTCAGTTCCTGAGCCCGCTGGTAATCATGCGGCGTGTTGACGTTCACGAAGAGCAGACCATCGGGATCGCAGGACGCCAGGATCTCGGGTCCCAGCTCCTCGACCGAGAGTGCATCCACGACTTGCGCGGCCTTCAATTGACCGCGTGCGATGCGCTGCCGCACGACCTCGGCCGCTTTCACCGACCATGTGGCACAGAGCGGCTCATACCCGGCCTCGGTTCGCGGGATGACGAGGTCCGCCGTGCCTGGCGTGGCCAGCCGCTGGAGCAGCGCCAGGTTGAGGAACGGCAGGTCGCAGGCGACGATCAGGATGCGGTCGTGCGGCGACGAGACCAGCGCGGTGTAAATTCCACCCAGCGGACCGGCGCCAGGCAACACGTCGGGCACGATTCGCGCCGGTTCGACGACGTCCCGGTACATTTGATCGTCGGGCGCGACGATCAGGACCGGGTCGGCCACCTGCCGCAGGAGCGCCAGTTGACGATCGATAATCCGCCGCTCGCCGATCGCCAGCGCGGCTTTGTTGGCGCCTCCCAGGCGGCGCGCGCGTCCGCCCGCGAGAATGGCGGCCGCCAGGAGGCCCGGTTCGTGAGTCACTGCGTGGATGCTCCCGTTGCCGCGGCCGACGCCGGCCGCTCCGTCGATCCTATCTGCTTCGCCGGAGCCGGGCATGAGTGAGCCGCGTATCGGACGCGTGCTGGTGGCCAGCCTGCACCAGGCGATCGCCGAGCTGCTGCCCGATCGTCTCGAGTTCTACGAGAACTGGCTGAGCGGCCGCGGCCTCCGCGTCGGCACCATCGGCCTGGCGCCGTTGCTCGCCGTCCTCAGTTTTCTGCGCGGAGAAGGGGAGATCTACACGCAGATTGTCGCTCGCGCAGGCGAGTACGCGGCCGATTGGACGGTCTCCGACGTCCCCACGCTCGAGCGCCGGGTCTTCAGAACGCTGCCCCTGCGCTGGCGCACCCGCGCGGCGCTGCGGACGGCTCGAAGCCTGGTGCGCACCACCTATCCCGGCTCGCGTGCCATCGTCCGCGTGAAGAAGGACGAGGCCTCGGTCGATCTTCGCGGCTCGCTGTTTTGCGAGGTGCGGGAGGCGTCCGTTCATCCGCTATGCGGCTTCTACGCCTCGGCGATCTCGCGCGTGCTCCATCACTACGCTGTCCCCGGAGAAGCCAGGCTGGACGCCTGCCGCGCCGCCGGCGGCGGACAAGGCTGCATCATGTCGGTGGTGATCCGGCCTGCTGCCGGCGAGCCTGCGGCCGCCTGACATCCTCATGACGCTGCGCCGCCTCTTCGTGCTGGCCGCGTTGACGCTGCCTCTGGCCGTCGCCCGCCTGGGCGCAGGCGACGGCCTTCTCGCGCATCCTGGTCGTGCCGTTCGAGAACGCGCAGCACGAGCCTCGCCTGGCCTGGCTCGGCGAGGCGGCGGCGGTTGTTCTCGCCGACGAGCTGAACGCGCGGGGGTTGTCGGCCTTCACGCGCGCCGAGCGCGTCCGCGCGTTCGAGCAGCTGCACCTGCCCGTGTCGGCGGCGTTGAGCCGGGCCACCGTCATCAAGGTCGGCCAGATCCTCGGCGCGTCCGAAGTGATCTGGGGGTCGTACCGGGTCAGCGGCGACGAGTTGTCAGTCGACGCGCGCAGCATCCGCATCGACGTCGGGCGGCTGCAGCCGCATGTCGCCGAGCGCGGCGGGCTCAAGGACTTCTTCGCGGTCTTCGAGCGGCTCGCGCGCCGGCTGTCGGGCGGCACCGCGCCCGCGTCGGCCGCGGCGGGGCAGCCGCCACTCGGCGTCTTCGAGAGCTACATCAAGGGGCTGCTCGCCGAGAACGCGGAGACCCAGGCGACATTCTTCGAGACGGCGATTCGCGATTCGCCCGGCTTCGATCGCGCCCGCCTCGCGCTCTGGGAGGTGCGCCACGAACAGGACGATCACGCCGCGGCCCTCGCCGTCGTGAAGGCGGTGAACCCCGGAGCCCCGCTGGCGCGTCGGGCGCAGATGCGCGCCGGAATCTCGCTGCTCGAGATGGAGCAGTACGCCGACGCGGCGGTGGCCTTCACCAGCCTGCTGAACCCCGAGATCCTGAAGACCACCACGCCGCCGGCGGCGGAGTTCGCGCCGGTGTTGAACAACCTGGGCATCGTGCAGCTGCGGCGGGGCCCAACGGCTGACGGCGGCTCGGCCGCCTACTACTTCACCCGCGCCGCCGATGCGGACCCCGAGGACGCCGATTACCAGTTCAATCTCGGCTACGCCTACGCCCTCGATCGCAACTACAAGGCCGCCGTCTACTGGCTGCGCGAGGCGCTGCGGCGCGCCGTGACCGATGCCGACGCGCACTACGTCCTCGCGGCGGCGCTCCAGGCCATGGGCAGCACGGTGGAAGCGGCGCGAGAGAAGGATCTCGCCAGGCAGCTCTCGTCGCGATACGAAGAGCGCGGGCAGCGGCCCGCCGGCGACAAGCCGGACGTGCCTGGCGGGCTCGAGCGCCTCCGCAGCGACCTGGGCGGGCCGGGCATTCCGCGGCCGGATCAGGCGATCACCAATTCCGCCCAACGCGAGCACCGCGATCTCGCCGAGTTCCATCTCGATCGTGGCCGGCGCCTGTTCGAGCGCGAGCAGGATCGCGAGGCGATGGCGGAGCTGCGGCGGGCGGTGTATCTGTCGCCCTACGATGCCTCGGCGCACCTCCTGATCGGACGGATCCACCTTCGCGCCAGCCGGGGCGAGGAGGCGATCGAGGCGCTCAAGATCTCGGTCTGGAGCGAAGACACCGCCGCCGGGCGCGTCGCCCTCGCCGAAGCCTACTTGTTCACCAAGAACACGGCCGCCGCGCGTACGGAACTGGAGCGCGCCCTCGCGCTCGATCCCGCCTCGGTCGACGCCAGGCGTCTGCTCGACCGCATCAAATAACCCCGCCGCGCCGCATCCGGACCGCCGAGGTAAAGCATGGCGATCGTGCGGCCGATATCCTGCGTGCGATGGTCCGACGAGCGGAAAGCGGGCAGGCGAAGCGTGTTAAGATCGACCACACCAGCGGCGAGTTGGAGGCGTCTGAACACGTGAGTCAGGCGGCAGCCGTGATCGCCACTCGGCCGATCGCCGTCTCGTTCCGCCATCTGCAGACGCTCACGGAAATCGCCTCCGACACGAATTCATCATTCCGCTGTCCATCGAGTTCGTGCGCCTCGAGAGAGGAGCACGCCGACGGTTCGGGCGGCCACCTGGACGCTCACGGGACACGCCATTGACTGACACGACACACGACCTCGGCACGGTAGACGACGGCTTCCACGAGATTCACCTGAGTGGAAAACAGCTGGTCTTCCTGTTCATGGCGACGACCGTCGTGTCCGTCGTCATCTTCCTGCTCGGCGTGATGGTTGGCAGGGGCGTGCCGGTGCAGCGCCAGGCCTCGGACGCACTGGCCGATCCGACGGTGGTGGCCGCGGCCGGGCCGGCGCCGATCAGCGCCCCACAGTCCACACCGCCGCCGGCAGCCGCCGACGCAGGACCGGCTGCCGCTGAGCCGCCGCCGCCCGCGCCGGAGGCCGACGAGCTCAGCTATAAGAAGCGCCTCGAAGGCGAGGCATCGACGTCGGACTCGTTGAAGCCGCGCGCCGCCGCGCCCGCCCCGGCTCCGGCGCCGAAGCCGTCGCCGCGCACGCCTGGGCCCACGGCCACCGGGGGCACCGCCCTGGTCGGCACCCCGCAACCCGGCACCTGGGTCGTGCAGGTGCATGCGCTCCGGGATCGCACCGTCGCCAGCGGCATCGTGCAGCGGCTCATCGCCAAGAACTACCCCGCGTTTCTCGTTGCCTCCGGTCCGCCGACCGGGACCTACAAGGTGCACGTCGGCCGCTTCAAGGATCGCGAGCAGGCGCTGCGCGTCGTCGAACGCCTGAAGAGGGAAGAACAGTTCAACTCCTGGATTACGCAGTAGCCATCCTATCGGGCGCCCTCCTGGCGCTCAGCTTTCCGAAGTTCGGGCATCCGGCGTTTGCCTGGATCGCGCTGACCCCGCTCGTGGTGGCGATCGTTCGCCGACGCCACGCGACGGAGCCGCCCCTCACCACACGGCGTGCGTTCTCGCTCGGGCTCGCGACCGGCGGTGTCTACTTCGGCGGCACGCTGTACTGGCTCGTCGAAACGATGACGACGTTCGGCGGCCTTGCCACGCCGCTGGCGGTCCTCGCGGCCGTCCTCCTGGTCGCCTACCTGTCGCTCTTCCCGGGCGCATGTGCCATCGGACTCGCATGGCTGGCACGGGCGTTCGGTCCCGCGGCAGCCCTGATGGCGGCGCCGCTCTGGGTCGCGACCGAGCTCGGACGCCAGTACGTGTGGGACGGCTTCCCCTGGGTGCTGCTTGGCTACAGCCAGGTGACCGTGGCTGCCGATCGCGCAGCTCGCCAGCATCACCGGCGTCTACGGTCTGTCCGGGTTGCTCGCCCTGACCGCGGCCGCGGCCGCTTACGTCGTGGTGGACACCGGCCGCCGGCGCTGGGTCGTCTTGGCGGCAACACTGGCTGGCGTGGTGCTGTGCGCGGTGTGGGGACAGTGGCGAATCAACGGCGCCGCGCTGTTGGCGTCGGGTGATCCGGTGCGGGTCGCCGTCCTTCAAGGCAACATCGCGCAGGACGACAAGTGGGATCCCGCCAACGCCGACGCGATTACCAGCCGGTACCTCGAGATGACCCGGCAGGCGCTGGCCGCGGGGGCGACGTTCATCATGTGGCCGGAATCCGCGACGCCGTTCTATTTCGAGCGTGATCTGGCGCGCGGCGCCACGATCCGGCGCCTGGCGGCGGAAGGGAAGGCGACGCTCCTGATCGGCAGCGATCAGGTCGAGCCGATTCGCGCCGAGGGACCGCAGACCAAGCCCGCCTATCGCTACTACAACGCGGCGTTCCTCGTGCAGCCCGACGGCAGCGTCGGCGCGGTCTATCGGAAAATGCACCTGGTTCCGTTCGGCGAGTACGTCCCGGCCAAGCGCCTGCTGTTCTTCGTCGGCACCATCGTCGAAGCGGCCGGCGATTTCACGCCAGGCGCCGACGCCGTGATGCTGCCGATCGGCTCGCACAAGGCGAGCACGGCGATCTGCTACGAGGTGATCTTCGCGAGCCTGATGCGCCAGTTCGTCGTCAACGGCAGCGAGCTGTTGACCACGATCACCAACGACGCGTGGTACGGCACCTCGTCCGCCGCCTTCCAGCATTGGGAACAGGCGTCGATGCGGTCCATCGAGGGCGGGCGTTACCTGGCGCGAGCCGCGAATACCGGCATCAGCGGCTTCGTCGATCCGTACGGCCGGGTGCTGAAGAAAACGGCGCTGTTCGAACAGGCGATGCTCGTGGCCGACCTCCGGTTCATCCAGGAGCGCACGATTTACAGCCGGATCGGCGACGTCGTGGCCTGGCTGTCGCTCGCGCTCAGCATCGCGGCGCTTCTGGCGGCGAGGACGATGCGGCTAAAATGATGGTGAACCGCTGATTACGAGGAGCCCCACGCGTGCCGTTTGAGTTGGATGAACAGCTTCGCAGGTATCAGGATCTCGCCCGCCGGGCGTCCGACCTGCGGAGCTATCTTTGACGCTGCTGGTCCCGCCTCCGAGCTCAAGACCATCGAAGACCGCGTCGCCGCCCCTGACTTCTGGAAGGATCAGGCCGCTGCACAGAAGCTGCTGCAGCGCCGCCGGCGCCTCGAGGACGATCGCGAGCTGGCAGAGTCGCTGCGGACGCGCAGCGACGACCTCGCGGTGCTCGCCGAATGGGCTGAGGCCGGCGAGCCGGTCGTCGACGATCTCGCCCGCTCACTGGACGAGCTCGAGACGCAGGTCGATGCCGGCGAAACCAAGAAGATGCTCGGCGGCGAGCACGACCGCAAGAACGCCATCATCACCATCCATCCCGGCGCGGGCGGCACCGAGTCGCAGGACTGGGCCGAGATGCTGCTGCGGATGTACGTGCGATGGTCGGAGCGCAGGGGCTTCAAGCGCGAGATCATCGATCTGCAGCCGGGCGACGAAGCGGGCATCAAGAGCGCCACGCTGACGATCACCGGCGACTACGCCTACGGCCAGCTGCTCGCGGAAGCGGGCGTCCATCGGCTGGTGCGGATTTCCCCGTACGACCAGGCGTCGCGCCGTCACACCTCGTTCGCGTCGCTGTTCGTCTGGCCCGAGCTCCCGGAAGACGTCGACGTGGAGGTCGAAGAAAAGGACCTGCGCGTCGACACCTACCGTTCGAGCGGCGCCGGCGGGCAGCACGTCAACGTCACGGATTCGGCGGTCCGCCTCACGCACCTGCCCACCGGCATCGTGGTGTCGTGCCAGAACGAGCGGTCACAGCACAAGAACCGGGCGCAGGCGATGAAGGTGCTGAAGGCGCGGCTGTTCGACCTGAAGATGAAGGAGCAGCAGGCGAAGCTCGATCAGCTGGGCGGCGAGAAGAAGGACATCGCCTTCGGCAGCCAGATCCGCAGCTACGTGCTGCACCCGTATCAGATGGCGAAGGATCACCGCACCAAGGAAGAAGTCGGCGACGTGAACCGCGTCCTCGACGGTGACATCGACATGTTCATCAAGACCTATCTGATGAAGAAGGCGTCGGGCACGCTGGGACAGCCGATCGCCGCCGACGACGAGTAGCGGCGCCGTTCTACATCCGCCCGACCAGCCACCCAATCAGGGCGCCGAGCAGCATCATGCCGCCACCCGCCAGCCACGGCACGACCCGCTGGGCCGGGCTGATGGGCACCAGGAGCGACGGCATCATGTGCGGGATCGCCTGATGATGTGGGAAGCCGCCGAATGCCTGAAATGGCATCGACGCCGGCTCGGGGCGAGGGCCCACGTCGGGTACGGGCCGCACGACACGTGGCGCGCGCTCCCGGTCCCTGACCCAGTTGTCGATTTCTGAACTGAAGGCGTAAACGATTTCACCGGTCTCGGTCTGCATCCGATGCACGGGCAGTCCGAGCTCGCGTTCCCATCGTTGCGCCGTCCGCACACTCTTTCGAAGATGTGTGGCGACTGCCTTCCATCCGTCAAGTCTGTCGTTCACGACGTCGCCCTCTGTCGCAGGCGGAATCCGCTGGACTCCTCAGTTGGCAGGTCGTTGGTCTGCACCGAGCCAGACGGCTGATCGCTGACTCGACCGTAGCTTAGTCAAGTTGCCCTCGCTCTGCAACCCGTACGCGCAGCCATCTCAAAGAAACCGCAGAGGTTGTCAGCCGAACGGAGACTCTTTGGCAGGTCCGGAAGACTAATCCGCGAGAGTCGCAGCCTTCAGTGGCCTGGCTACCCGTCGAAACGACGCCATGTGGCGACAGACCCGGTCATGACCGCATCTGTCGCTTGAAGCCTGCGGGGGTTCGCGCACAATTTCTGTGATCCACCATCAATGCCTGTTCATAGCACGACCGCCGTGGTCCACGAACCACGATCGACCCGGACCACAGCTGTGGTGTCGGCCGGTGGCGTCAGCGATGCTGCCGCCGCGGCGAGGTGGATCTATCCGGCGACCGCGTGTGTCAGCGCGGTCCTCCTCTTCGGGCTTCAGCCGATCGTCGCGCGCGCCGTGGTGCCCTCGCTCGGGGGATCGCCAGCCGTGTGGACCACGTGCGTCCTGTTCTTTCAGACGGCGCTGCTCGCGGCCTATCTCTACGCTCACCTGCTCAGCCGCGTGTCGCGCCTGGCGACGCAGGCGGCGGTCCACATCACCGTCCTGGTCCTGGCGGCGATCCTCTTGCCGTCGTCGCTCGCGGGAGCCAGCGCGGCGCTGGCCGCCGCTGGAGCCGAGGCCAACCCGACGGGGGTGCTGCTCGCGACGCTTGCGACGACGGTCGGTCCGGTGGCGTTTGCGGTGTCGGCGACGGGCCCGCTGGTGCAGGCCTGGCTGGTGCGGGCGCGGACGGTCGACCCGTACTACGTCTACGCCTTCAGCAACGCCGGCAGCCTGGCCGCCCTGCTCGCGTATCCCAGCGTCGTCGAGCCGACGTCGAACCTGTCGCAGCAGTTTGCGTGGTGGACGGCCGCGCTCTGGGGATTCGTGGCGCTGATGGCGGTGGCAGCCGTCGTGACTCGCCGGGCGGCGTCCGATGCACCGGCGGCTGTAAGGTCGGACCCGCAGACGGCAGCGGCGTCGGCGGTCACGATGCGGCAGCGTTTGCTGTGGATTGGCCTGGCCGCGATCCCATCCAGCCTGATGCTCGGGGTGACCGCCTACCTCTCGACCGACATCGCCGCCGTGCCGCTGCTCTGGGTGCTGCCGTGCGCCTTGTATCTGGTGACGCTGATCGTCCCGTTCAGCCGCATCGGCAACGTCGCGGGTCGTCAGGCGTTGATGTCGACGGCGATCATCGTGCCCGCGGTCCTGGCGATTCAGACCGCCTTCGCCCCGACTCCCGCGACCCTGTTCATGTGCCTGCAGCTGGCAGCCTTCGTGGCCGCGGCGATGGCCTGTCATAGCGTGCTGGCGTCGGTCCGTCCCGACGCGCGGCACCTGACCGGCTATTACGTGTGCATCGCGCTCGGCGGCACGCTCGGCGGCGCCCTCAACTCGCTGATCGCGCCGTGGGCGTTCCAGACCGTGCTCGAGTATCCGCTGATGCTGCTGGCGGCGCTCATCCTCCCGGTCGCCTGGGTCGGACGGGTGCGGCGCACGTCCTGGCGGGCGTATGGCATCGCCGCGGCAGTCGCGACGATGGTCATCGGCACCGTGACGACGACGATGGAGGTTCCGGCGTCTGTCTTCGTCCTGCTGCTCGTGGGTGTGCCGCTCGCATTCCTGTTCGCCACCGGGCATCCCGGGGTGCAGGCCGGAGTCATCATCACGCTGTTCGTCATTCCGGTGGTCGCGTCGGCCAAGGATGGCGCCGCGCTCCACGTCGAGCGCAGCTTCTTCGGGGTGCACCGCGTGGTCGCGCTCGAGGACAAGTCGCACGTGCTGCAGCACGGGACGACGATCCATGGCCGGCAGATGTGGCGGGAGGGCAGCCTTCGTCGCGAGCCGGTCAGCTACTACGGTCGGAGCGGTCCGTTCGGCGACGTCGACGCGATCTCCGCGGCGCAGGCGGCGTCGCGCCGGGTTGGCGTGGCCGGGCTCGGCAGCGGTGTGCTCGCCGCGTATGCGCGTCCCGCCGACCGGTGGACGTTCTACGAGATCGATCCGGCGGTCGAACGGATCGCGCGCAATCCCGCGTTCTTCACGAACCTCACGGAGTGCGGCCGGGCATGTTCGGTCCTGCTGGGCGACGCCCGGATCTCGCTGCGTGCCGTACCGGCTCAGACGTATGACGTGATCGTCTTCGACGTGTTCTCCTCCGATGCGATTCCCGTCCACCTGCTGACCAGCGACGCTCTCGCCGAGTACCAGGGGTGTGCTTCGCCCGGGCGGAGTCATGGCTTTTCACATTTCCAATCGCTACCTCGATCTGGCGCCGGTCCTGGCGCGGGCGGCCGCGGTCAACGGGCTGTCGGCGCTGCTGCGCGAACACCGCGTGGACTTCGACACGAAGCGGGAGGGCGGCCTGTCGTCCGACTGGATGGTGATGGGCGAGCCAGGGGGGCGCTGGCGCCGTACGTGGCGCGTGGGTGGGCACCTGTCGGCAACCAGCCGGCCGAGCCGTGGACGGACGCGTTTTCGAACGTACTGTCGGTCGTGCGGTGGCGCGGGCGGCGCGTGGACGACGAATGACCTTGTTTGATGACTGGAAAGGTGGGAAGTGATCGTGCAGCTTGCAGGACGGCACGTGGGGGATCCCGTGCTCATTTCGAACAGCCCGGCGATGCAGCAGTTGCGCAACACTGCGCTGCGCGTTGCCGCGGGAACGGCCAAGGTCCTGATCACCGGGGAGAGCGGCGTGGGGAAGGACCTTCTCGCGAGGTTCCTGCACTCGCGATCGCCCCGGTCCACGCGATCCTTCGTCGCCGTCAACTGCGGCGCGGTCTCCGACACCCTGCTGGAGTCGGAGCTCTTCGGACACGTGCGCGGCAGCTTCACGGGAGCGATTCGCGACAAGATTGGCAAGCTCGAGCTCGCCCACCACGGCACGGTCTTCCTTGACGAAGTCGCGGAGATGAGCCTGCGGATGCAGGTGATGCTGCTGCGCTTCCTCGAGAACGGCGAGATTCAGCGCGGTCGGCGCCGACGGCATCGCCACGCGGGTCGACGTCAGGGTGATCGCCGCCACCAATCAGGATCTCGCCGCGCTGGTCACCACCGGACGCTTCCGCGAGGACCTCCTCTACCGGCTGAAGGTCGCGCACCTCAACGTCCCGCCCCTTCGCGAGCGCCGCGAGGAGATTCGCGCCCTCGTCGTGCAGAGCGTCGTCAACTCCGGCCTCGAGGTGCGGTTCACGGACGAGGCGATGGCGGCGTTGGAGACGTATCGCTGGCCGGGCAACGTCCGCGAGTTGCAGAACGTGGTCGAAAGCCTGATCTGGACGACCGGCGGCGAGATCGGCGTCGAGCAGCTGCCGGCCGGCATCAAGGCCCCCGACGCGAACCGGGTGACCCCGGCGCGGGAGCGACGCCGCCAGCTGGCGGACGAGTTGTACACGAACCTGGTGAACGGCACGTTCTCGTTCTGGGAACACGTCCACGCGCTGTTTCTCAACCGCGATATCACGAGAAACGACCTGCGCGAGCTGGTCCGGCGCGGCCTGGCGTCAACGAGCGGCAACTATCGAGCGCTCCTGAAGCTGTTCGGGATGGACGAGACGGAGTACCAAGCGGTTCCTGAACTTCCTCGCGACCCACGACTGCAGCGTTGACTATCGCGTCTTCCGCCGCGGCCTGGCGCCGGACACGCCGGTTCCCTCGTCGCTGGTTCCGGGCGGCCGCCGGCAGCGGGCCGCGGCCGAGCGCAGTCCCTCCGGCCAGGGGTAACGGCCGGTGACGACCTTCCTGAGCCCGCTCCTGAAGCGGCCACTCGAGGATGGTCTGTGCCTGCGAATCTCGCGCACGGGCCAGGTCGTTGCGACCACCCTCGAGCTCGCCGGCGATAGTCACACGCGACGCAAGGGGCTGCTCGGCCGCGCGTCCCTGGCCTCCGGGCACGCGATGATCATCGCCCCGTCCAGCGGCATCCACACCGTCGGCATGCGCTTTCCACTCGACGTCCTGTTCGTGTCGCGGGCCGGGCTGATCGTCAAGGTTCGTCGCGACCTGCGGCCGTTCCGCATCTCGCTGGCGCTCCGCGCATTCGCGGCGATCGAACTAGCGGCAGGCGCGACCTCGCACATCGATTTTCGGCTCGGCGACGTCGTCGAGATCTCGGCGGTCAACGCGCCGAGTCTTGTCTTGGCCTGAGTTCTGTCTGGTTCCGGCCAGATGCTGGCCTGTCGGCCGAATTCTCCTCTCCGAAAACAGCTCATCTGTAGCGGCACCGCGGTTGCACTAGCCGTCCTGTTCAACGGGAGGAAGCGATGTCGGTTCGCGCACGCGTCATAGCGGCCTGTTTCGGGCTGTGTCTTCTGGCCGCAGGCCCGGCCTCCGCGCAGGTCACGTTTCAGCGGGGGGATGTCTTCGCCTCGGTGGCGCCCGGTCAGGTCTGGATCTTCCGGCTCGATCCGGCCACCAACACCTACCTGCCCATCCTCGACCTGAACACGGGCCAACCTACGAACCAGACCACTGGCTCGGCCTTCGATCGGGATGGAAACTTCTACGTGACCACCTTCATCGAGGGCGCCAACAACGGCTCGGTGGTTCGCTTCGTGAAGGACTTCGATCGGGCGATCCACACGCCGCTGTCGCTGCCGACCGGCGCGACCGCGCCCGAGTCGGTCGTGTTCGACGCCACTGGCCGGATGTATGTCGGCCACGCGCGGCTGCCGAACGACGGCATCGTCCTGATGTCCGCCGCGGGCGCCGTCCTCGACACGTTCGAGGCTGACGGCGAAGGCGAGCCCGTCACGCCGCTGGGAACCGACTGGATCGACCTGGCGTCGGATCAGCGCACGTTGTTCTATACCTCGGAAGGACGACGCATCAAGCGCTACGACGTCGTGACGCGGACGCAACTGGCGGACTTCGCGGACCTGTCGAGCGCGACCCCGGCCGGGCGGCTGTTCGCGCTGCGCGTCCTCGCCGACGGCGGCGTGCTCGTCGCCGACAACCTCAACATCAAGCGGCTCAATGCCCAGGGTGTGGTGATCCAGACCTACGACTGGACCTACTCGCTGCCGGACCCGCACCTCTGCGAGGCCAATGGCGCCAAGCCCTACGACGAGTGGTTCTCGATCAACCTCGATCCCGATGGCACCTCGTTCTGGAGCGGCGACACCTGCAGCGGCGAGATCCACAAGTTCAACATCGAGACCGGCGAGCACCTGGCGGCCATCGACACGTTCTGGCCGACCACGCTCTTCGGCGTCGCCATCTTCGAGGAACCGACCGAGGGCACCAAAGAAGACGACGGAGAAGAGGAGCCGCCGCCGACGACCTGTGAGTGCTACGTCCTCGGCGTCCAGAACGCGACCGCGAACTCCTGCTCGACGCTGACGCTGGTCGCCCGGCTGAAATGCGACGGCACCGCGATCGCCGGCCGCACCGTGTCGTTCCGGGTCGGCGAGTACCACATCGGCGACGCGGTCACCGACGCCAACGGCTTCGCGATGATTCCGGGCCTGATGGTGCCGGACATCGGCGGACGGGTCGAGGTCACGCTGACGGCCTCGTTCGCCGGCGACGAGGAGTACGCGGCGATCACGCAGACGTCGATCGTCGTCATCAATCCGTTCGAGGCTCCGGTGAGCGGCGATCTCGAGAGCATCATCGAGAACGCCCGCGAATGCACCACCTGCAAGCCGCAGGAACCCAAGGAGAAGCCGAAGGACAAGCCGAAGCAGAAGCCGAAGATGAAGGAAAAGCCCGCGCCGAAGAAGCCGGCGCCGAAGCACAAATACTAGGACGCCAGGCTCGCCGCGCCGCCCGGCTGCGGCGAGCCGCGTCGATCAGGATTCGACGACGAAGTAGGTCTTGCAGGCCGCCTGGAGCAGTTCCGTGGTCAGGCGGCGTTCCTTCCCCAGATAGCTGGCGAGCCCGAGCGCCTGGTTGACCAGGTCGCGGGGGTGACACGCGCGGAGCTCGATGCCGTTCGGCTTGTAGTAGGTCTCGAGCATCTCGTCCACCAGCGCCCGATCGAACGGCACCTCCTTCGATCGGCAGTAATTCTCGAAGATGGTCGCGAAGTCCTCGAGCGTCGGGCTCTCGGCGTAAATCTTGTACTGGATGCGCCGGAGGAAGGCCTCGTCCACGAGCGCGCCCGGCTTGAGGTTGGTCGCGAAGACCAGCAGCACCATGAACGGGACTTCGAACGTCTGGCCGGTCTGCAGCGTCAGGAAGTCGATGCGGCTCTCGAGCGGGACGATCCACCGGTTCAACAGGTCCTTGGGCGAGCAATGCTGCCGGCCGAAGTCGTCGATGACGAGGATGCCGCCGTTCGCCACCATCTGCACCGGCGCCTTGTAGAACCCGGAGGTCGGGTTGTGGCGCAGCTCGAGGGCGTCGAGCGTCAGCTCGCCGCCGACCATCACCAGCGGGCGCTTGCACCGCATCCAGCGCCGATCGAGGCGCGGCCCGGCGATCGAGGCCGCTGCCCTCGTCGTCCATCGGCAGCAACTCGTGATTGACCGGGTCGTGGACCCGGATGATCTGGCCTTCCACTTCCAGCGCGTGCGGGATGGCGATGTCGCTCTTGAGCAGCCGTTCCGAATCGCCTGGGCGACGTGGTCTTGCCGTTGCCCGGCGGGCCGTAGATGAACATCGAGTGGCCGCCGTTCAGGGCCGGGCCGATCTGGTCGATCAGCGAGTCGCGCACGACGATGTGCGAGAACGCGCCCTTGACCTTCTCGCGCGTGGCCTCGAGCGGGACTGCCCGGCGGAACTCGTCCATGTACTTGCGGTACTGGTCGAGCGGGACCGGCGCCATGCCGACGTAGTGGCTCTGCTCGAGGAGCAGCGCCGCCCGGCTCCGGCCGGCGTCGGTGATGCGGTAGCGGTAGGAGCCCGGGCCGGTGCCGCCGACGACCTCGACGTGGCGCTGGCGCTTCAACCCCTCGAGCGTCGAGTCGAGGACGGTGACGGCCAGGGCGAGGCGCTTCGCCAGGTCGCTGCCGCTCAACTCTCCCGCGAAGTGCAGCGTCTTCAGCGTCAGCTGCATCGACGAGGTCGGATCCGAGCCCGGTATCCTGCAGCGTGATCGGCGCAGGGGGGTGCAGCGACGGCGGCGAATCGAGGACAGACGTCATGGGTTACCTTCCGTAGGACAGTGCGGCCTGGGCGTGGGCCTTTCCCCACGCGGCCCGCGTCCGCAGCGCCGGGCTCAGCCTCGAGGCGCTGTCGAATGCGGCGACGGCCTCTTCGTAGCGGGCGTTCGCGAGGAAGGCCAGGCCGACGGCCAGCTCCAGGTCGGCCGTCGGGCCGTCCGCGCCGAGCGCCTGGCGCAACTCATCGCGGGTGGCCGTCGCGCCGAGGACGAGCGCCATGTTGTTCCTCGCGCTCGCCAGCGTCGGATCGAGCCGTATGGCGCGACGGCACCAGTCGGCGGCCTGGGCGCGGCGCTCGGCCTGCAAGGCGCTGTAACAGAGATTGTTGAACACGTAGGCCGCGGACCCGTCCAGCCGGACGGCGTGCTCGAAGCTCGCCAGCGCCGCCTGCTGCTGGCCCAGCGCCTGCAGCACCGTGCCGAGCGTGTTGCGTGCCGATGCCGAGCGTGGGCCGTAGTGCACGGCGCGATACGCGTCCGCGAGGCCGAGATGGGGGAAACCCCAGTCGCGCCAGATCCGCGCGACACCTTCGTGCGCGGCCGGCGTCGCAATGTCCATTCGGATCGCCGTACTGAAGTGCGTGAACGCGCGATCGAGGATGTGCAGCCTGATGTACGACTGGCCGACGGCGGTGTGCGTCGCGGCGGACGGATGAACAGCCAGCCGGGCGAGGGCCTGCGCGAGAGGTGCGTCGACCTGTTCGACGAGCAACGGCGCCGCGGCATCGGCCGCGCCCGCAGGCTGCCGCCGAAGATCGCCGCCGACCACCGCGACGCGGGACGAGATCTCCCCGCACCCGGCCGATGTAGTCGGATAGCGTGTCCGTCGTGCCAGGGACCTGCGCTGCCGTGCCCCTGGCGGCGCACGCCGACAGGGACACGACCGCCCCGAGCACGACACACGCAGTGCCGCGTAACCCCCTGGCCATCACGAGGAGGAAGAGCCTAGTCCTCGGAACGCAGGCGCGAACGACGCCGCACCAGGTAGAGCACGAGGAAGAGACCTGCCAGAGCCACGAGTCCGAGTGTCCAAAGATCCACGTTGAGCCTCCCGTCTGTGTTGAATGAGTTCCGCCGTTACCGGTTCGCCATCTGCTTGAAGAACACTTCGTAGAACTGGATGATCGCGGGGCCGAGGGTGACCACGTAGAACGCCGGGAACAGGCACAGGACCAGCGGGAACACCAGCTTCACGCTGACCTTGGCGGCCCGTTCCTCCGCCCGCTGCCGCCGCTTCGTGCGCGAGACCTCGGCGAACGTCTTCAACGCCAGCGAGACGCTGGTGCCGAAGCGATCGGTCTGAATCAGCATCGCGACCAGCGATCGCACGTCCTCGACATTGGTCCGCTCCGCCAGGTTCTTGAAGGCCTCGATGCGCGACTTCCCGGCGCGGGTCTCGGCCATCAGCATCTTGAGCTCCTGGGCGAGCCCCGGGTAGACCAGCGCCAGCTCCTCGCTCGCCTTGAGAATCGCCTGGTCGAGGGCGCAGCCCGCCTCGAGACACACCACGAACAAGTCGAGGGCGTCCGGCAGCCCGTTCTGCAGCTGCCGCCGCCGCATGCTCGACCTTCCGCATGAGGATCATCGCCGGCACCATGTAGCCGACCAGGCCGCCGATCGCGCCGACCAGCAGGCCCGTTTTCGGCCCGAGCATCACCAGCGGGACGATCACGCCGGCGGCCGCGGTCACCATCTCCAGCAGGGCGAACACCAGCGGCCCCGACGAGTGGTAGTAGCCCGCACGCCCAAGCCGCCGGCCGATCCGGCCGAGCTCCTTCGGCGATTTCGGCACCAGCTTCGCCAGCGCCTTCAGCCGTCCCTGGTCTTTCGCCAGTCGACGACAGCGGCGCCGTGGTGAGGACGGCCGGTTCGTCGGTCAGGGCGCGCATCCGCCGCCGGCCCGGCGACATCCGCGACATGACCATGCCGCCCATCGTGCCGGCCAGCAGCGCGACGCCCAGGAAGACGCCGACCATCGCCACCACGAGCAGTGGATTCTGGAGCACGAACGGCATCAGATCTCCACGTTCACGATCTTCCGCATGATCAGCATCCCGACGACCTGCAGCGACGATCGCCGCGATGATCATCCGAATCCCGAGCCAATGCTCGATCATCATGCCCATCTGGTCTGGCGCCATCATCGTCGTCAGGAACGCGAGCACCGGCGGCAGGCCGCTCAGGATCCATCGCGGTCATGCGGCCGTGCGCGGAGATGACCCGCACCTGGCGTTTGATCTTGAAGCGCTCGCGCATGACCGACGCCAGGTTGTCGAGCACGTCCGGCGAGGTTGCCGCCGGCCTCACGCTGCGTCAGGACCGCGGTGACGAAGAAGCGGGCGTCGAGCACGCGGCACCCGCGCCCCGAACGCGCGCAAGGCGTCGTTCATCGGCATGCCGAAGTTCTGCCGGTCGTACAGCATCCTGAACTCCGCCGCCGACCGGCTCGGGAATTTCCTCGGCCACCATGCCGATGGCCGGTCGTGAAGGGCATGACCGGCCGCAGCGCCCGCGCGACGCAGATCGATCGCTTCCGGAAACTGCTCCTCGAACTTGCCACAGGCGCTTGTCGCGCCTGCATCCGCACGACCAGAGCCAGGGGATCGCGCCGGCCACGGACGCCAGCACGGCCGCGATCGACAGGCGGCCGGTGCACGAGCGCACAACAGGATGACGCCCATGCCGGCCGCCGCAGACGATCAGCAGCAGGAACGACCGGCACCGGCAGGCGCATGCCCGCGCGCTCGAGGAGCTGATCGCGCCGGCCTCGCCGAACGCTGATCGAGCGGCGCGTCACGACCGAAACGTCGCTGAGGCGCCTCGGTCGCGAGCGTCCCCTTCCTGCGGCATCAGGACGCTCTTCGCGCTTCGCCGTCTTCTGCCGGCTTCATGCCGCCGCTGGAGATCGCTCGCGCGGCGCCGCTCGGGCAGGACGATGAGCAGCCAGTAGATGCCGAGCGATCAGCACCAGCGACGACCAGCGAACGTCAGGGTGGCGACGGTCAGCGAAACTCACGGCTGCCTCATGCGACCTGCTGCACGTGGTCGAACATGTCCATCGGCAGCTGCATGCCCGACGCGGCCAGGCGCTCGCTGCACTTCGGCCGGATGCCGGTGGCGCGGAAGCGGCCCGATCACCTTGCCGTTCTGCGCCGACGCCGGTCTGCTCGAACAGGAAGATGTCCTGCATCGTGATGACTTCGCCTTCCATGCCGGTGATCTCCGTGATCGCCGTTGACCTTGCGCGTGCCGTCCGACATGCCGCGCGACCTGCACGATCAGGTCGACGGCCGACGCGACCTGCTGCCGGATGGCCCGCTCCGGGATGTTCGAGGTTCGCCATCGCGACCATCGTGTCCAGACGGTAGAGCGCGTCGCGCGGGCGTGTTCGCGTGGATCGTCGTCAAGCTGCCGTCGTGGCCGGTGTTCATGGCCTGGAGCATGTCGAGCGCCTCTTCGCCGCGGACTTCGCCGACGACGATGCGGTCGGGCCGCATGCGCAGGGCGTTGATCACGAGCTGGCGCGCCGACCGCGCCCTTGCCTTCGATGTTCGCGGGCCGCGTCTCGAGCCGGACGATGTGCCGCTGGCGCAGCATCAGTTCGGCGGCGTCCTCGATGGTGACGATGCGCTCGCTTGTCCGAGATGAAGCTCGACAGCACGTTGAGCAGCGTCGTCTTGCCGGCGCCGGTGCCGCCAGACACGATGATGTTGAGGCGGCAGGCGACCGCGGCCTGCGAGGAAGTCGAGCATCGGCTGCGTCAGCGACCGCGCTCGACGAGGTCCTCGGCGCCCAGGCGGTCGGTGCGGAAGCGGCGGATCGAGAGCGACCGGCCGTCGAGCGCCAGCGGCGGAATGATGGCGTTGACGCGCGAGCCGTCCGGCAGCCGCGCGTCGACCATCGGGCTGGACTCGTCGATGCGGCGGCCGACCTTGCTGACGATGCGCTCGATGATCTGCAGCAGGTGCCGGTCGTCCTTGAAGGTGATGTCGGTCTCCTCGAGCATGCCGTTTCGCTCGACGTAGACCTGGTCGAAGCGGTTGACCAGGATGTCGGAGATGGTCGGGTCCTTCAGCAGGGCCTCGAGCGGCCCCAGGCCGAACAGCTCGTTGAGGACGTCGGTGATGAGCGCTCTCGCGCTCGAACAGGCTGAGCGGCGTGGTCAGCCGCTTCGCGCTCGAGCAGGTCGGCGATCAGCCCGCGGATTTCCGGTTCCGCGTCCTCGCGCTTGGTCTCGGTGAGCCGTTCGAGGTTCAACCGGCTGAGCAGCGTGTCGTGGACCCGGCTCTTGAGCTCCTGGTAGCGCGGGTTGCGGACGTCGACCGCGTCCACGGTCGGCGCGAGCGTGCCAATGGTCATGACGGCGATCCCCCCTTAAGCCATTTCGAAAACAGCGAACGTGATTCCTGGGCGGCCGGCTCGGCCTCGGTCGCGCCGGTCAGTTCCTTGACGAACCGCTGCATCTCGCCGGCGAGTTTGCTGTGGTTCTCGAGCACCAGCGGCCGGCCGCGATTGAGCGCTTCCAGCGAGCGCCGGTAGTCGTTCGGGAACGCGCGGACCGTGGTCTCGAGCACCTTCTCGAGATCCTCGGGCGCGATCTCGGCGTCGGTGTCGGATCGGCCGAGGATGACCTTCACGCGGCCCTTCCCGTAGCGCTGCCGCAGCGACTTGACCAGCCGGGTGGCGCTCCGCACGGCGGTCAGCTCCTGGCTGACCACGACGACGACGTGCGTCGCGGAGTCGAGCGCCTCGAGCACGCCGGGATCGGTTCGCGGGACGTCCACGACCGTGAAGCCGAAATGCTTCTTCGAGAATTCGAGGAGCGCGCGGAGCCGATCCAGGTCGATGCCCGGCCCCGGCAGCCGCTCGGGAGCAGCCAGCAGATCGAGCCCACCCGGTGTGCGCACGACCAGGCCGCGCACGAACGCGTCGTCCAGGCGATGGGCGTTCTCGAGCGCGTCCGCCACCGTGAAGCGAGGCTCGACGCCGAGATAGGCCGCGGCGTCTCCGAAGCGGACGTTGAGATCGAGCAGCAGCGTGCCGCTGCGTGACTTCTTGGCCAGGGCCGTCGCGGTGTTGACCGCGACCGTCGTCGTGCCGACGCCGCCCTTCGCGCCGACGAATGCGATGACCTGCCCGGAGACCGGAGGGGCTTGCTGCGTGACGCGCGAGATCGCGACCTCGAGATCCTGGCGGCTCAACGGGTCGTTCACGAAGCCCTTGGCGCCGGCGTTCAGCGCTTCGAGCATGAGCGCGGCATCCAGCCGTGCCGCGACGATCACGACGCCAATCGTCGGATGCCGGCGCGTGAGGTCTGCGACGGCGGCCGGCACGTTCGCGCTTTGACGGAGGTCGACCACCACCACATCAGGCGGCGCTGCCGCGGACTTCGCGAGGGCGGGCAGCTCCGCCGCGGGCACCGAGGTCGGCTGATAGCCGGCCGAGCGCAGGACCTCCTGCAGGTCGTTGTCGGTGGCGCCGATGATGGTGAGCTTGATCTGTGACGCGCTAGCCATGATGGTCTACGAAGGTCAACGAACGAGAATCGCGGTCCTGAGATACGCCGACGCGTGCAGCAGACTCGGCGCCGTCGAATTGATCAGCCCCGGGTGGTAGGCGAACCGCCCGTTCACCTGGTTGCTGGTCGGGGCTTCGACGAAATAGCCGACGAAGTTGACGATGCGGATCTCGGGCGTCCCGTCCCAGCGCGTCTCGTCGTAGTGGGCCACGTCGAAAACCGGCAGCACGATCAGCCTGGGGCTGAACGCGGCGCACGGTGGATTGTTCGCGGCGCAGCTGTTCTGGATCCGGTTCAACCCGGGATTCCACATGGCCCCGACGTCGTCGCCGATGACGTTCAGCAGGCCGGCGTTGACCGACGAGAACACGGAGGATCCAACGATCGGCTCGAGCGTCTGCCCGATCGTCACCGACTGACCGTTGCACTCCTCGATGTTGGTCAGGACTTCGTCGGCCGCGGCGGTCGCGCGGGGAATGTGCACCGGAACGAACTGGCGCGGACCGATCGGCTGGAACGGCTGCGGCGCTTCACGCAGCCCGAACGCGTAGCCCACGCCGCCGTGGATGTCGTCGACCTGCAGCCCGGTGCCCACCGACGTGGCCGAGGGCGGCACGTAGATGTCCCGAACCGGCAGCAGCACACCCTGCGACGCAAACTTGCGGAACGACAGCGCCGGATTGTTGGTGTGCCAGGGGATCAGCGCGGCCGGAAACTGCTCCGTCCAGCGATCGGGAACGGCCAGTGGCGCGACGCAGTCGCTGGCGTTCGCGCTGATGACCTGCGCCGTCGCGGTCGCGCGGATCGACTGGCTCTGCACGCCCACCAGCTTGGCGAAGAAGGTCGGCAGCGGATTCCCCGCGGCCTGCGTGCGATGCACGTCCACCCGAATGCACGGCGACTGCCCCAGGTGCGAGGCCGGGTCCCCGGTCAGGATGTTGGTGCAGTTGCCCTCCGGGAACGTGATGTCGGCGCTCAGGTTGATCGCCGGGCTCTCCAGCCAGACCTGGTTCGCGAGCGCGATCGCGTTGGCCGTCTGCTTGGCCGCGCCGGTGTCGCCGCGATCGGCAAAACCATCGAACGCGAGCGCGACGGCGCCGGCGTGGGCGCCCGCATCCGCCGAGTTCTGGGCCTGAGCCCTCGCGACCCACAGCACGCCGAAGTCGACGGCCAGCGCGGAGAACGCGGTCAGCGCCAGCAGGCACACCGCGACGTGTACCAGCACCGCCCCCCGGTCCGACCGCAGCGACATCGGCGAGGTCACTTCGACCCGGCGCCCTTCGGCTTCGCCGGCTCCACCGGAAGTGGCGGCGCATCGACGGGCCCGGCGCCCCCAGGCATCTGTCGGATGATGTCGCGCGGCTGCAGGAACCGGCCGGGCTCGACGGGCAGGGCCGGGACCTCCGCGGCCTCGAGCGGGCGAACCAGCCTGGGCGTGACCATCACCAGCAGCTCGGTGCGCCGGCCGCGCGTGCCCTTGCTGCGGAACAGCGGGCCGATGATGGGCAGCGATCCGAGCAGGGGAATCTTCGAGTCGGTTTCCTGCGCCTCGTTGTTCAGCAGGCCCGCGATGGCGAACGACTGTCCGTCCTTCAGCTCGACGTCGGTCGCGGCCCGCCGGGTCGAGAGCGCGGGGATGCGGAAGCCGGCCAGCTGCAGGCCGTTGGCGAAGTCCAGGGTGCTGACCTCGGGCTGCACTTTCAGGCGGATGGTGTCGCCGGTGATCGTCGGCAGGAACTTCAGCCGGACGCCGAACTCCTTCCACTGGATGCTGATCGTGGCGCCGGCGCCCAGCCCCTGCGCGATGGGCACAGGGAACTCGCCGCCGGCGAGGAAGCTGGCTTCCTGGCCGTTGTAGGCCATCAGGTTCGGCTCGGCGAGGCTCTGGAAATGGCCGCGTTGCTGCAGCGCCCGGATGACGACGCCGAGTCCGGCTCCCTTCGAGAGGTAGAAAAGATTGAGATAGTCGGTGAACTCCAGGGCGCCGTCGTCGTGGTCCGGGGCGGGGAACTGCTGCGTGGTTGTGCGCGCGTCGAAGTTCTGCCGGAGTGCGAAGAACGAGGCGCCGAGCTCGCGCAAGGCCGTCTGGTCGACCTCCGCGAAGCGGACCTGCAGCATGACCTGCTGGTTGTTGGGAGCGGTCTTTTCCCGGACGTGAAGGAGGTTGATCACCTTCGACTTCGACGACGCGGCCTGGGCGATCTCGCCGGCGCGTACAGACCATGTCCTGGCTCGCGGTCTCCCCTGACAGCACGATCGCTTCGTCGGTGACGCTGACGGTGATGGTGTCGTCGGGGAAGAGCGTGCGCATCTGCCGCTGCAGCGAGCCCGCCGAGGGCTCGACCACCACGTCGAACTGCCGACGCTCGGCCTTGCCCCAGACGATCAGGCTGACCGTGCCGGGCGCTTTGCCGTCGATCAGGATTTCGCGCGGGACCACGACGACCGCGTCGGCGATCGCCGGGTCGGTGACCGCGATCCTCACCACGTCGAATGCGGTCGGCAGGACCATCGAGCGTCCGGACACCAGCGTCAGCGTTTCTATCGCCTGCGCTACGGCAGGAGCCGCCTGGGGGAGTGGCGGCGTCTGGGCGCCGACGCTGACGACGCTGCCGCTGGTGAGCGCGACGATCAGCGTCAGGCTGATCGCCTTCCGTCCCGCTGCAACCGCCGAAGAACCGAAGACCGACGACGCGGCGTGCCGCGTGCGGCTCATTGAAGAATCTCCTGCACGCGTTTGCCCGCCTTGATGATGTCGACCGTGTGGACCGGAGGCGGCTCCGGCGTCGCGGCGGGCTTCGGCTTCACGATGGTCCTGACCGGCGCCTTTGGCGCGCCGTCCGCTTCGACTGCGCCGCGCTTGTCCGTGGTGTTGTGGCTCTGGGTGTCGACCAGGCGCGTCCGGGTGATTCCAGGCGTCGACGTCTCCGCCCCGTCGAGCGGGTTGCGCAGCGTCAACATCAGCTGCCCCTCGGCGGCTGCCAGCGCAATGCGCTCGGCGTCGTCCGGCGTCACCATCAGCGTCACGACCGTGCTCGGGACCGGCTTGCCGTCCTTGGCCTTGTCCTGGTCGATCGCCGTGCCGGCCGTCAGCACCTGGACATTGCTGACGACGACGCGCGTGGTGCTGTCGTTCTGCTGCGCGGATCGTGACGATGACGTCGACCCGGGCGCCCGGCACCACGAAGCCGGCCACGCCGATGACTTCGTTGACCTTGACGGAGATGGCGCGGTAGTTCTCCTTGATCTGTGGCGGCAGTCCGCCACCGGTGTTGGGCGGCGCCAGCTTGGTGTTGGTCAACGGCTCGTTCTCGACGACGGAGGCCAGCAGGCCGCGGGCGATGACCTGCTGTTTGTCGGTGAAGGCGCCCTGCACCGGCGTGCTCGCCGGCCAGTAGGCGACCTTGACGTGCTCTTCGGTCAGCAGCGTGCCCATCGCGACCGCCTGCGTGGCGACGACGACGGGTACTGTGGGTTCGGGCTTTTCGATCGGGGCGATCCGGCGCATCGCGTAGAACACCCCGGTACTCGCAACCGCGGCGATCACGATGGACAGGGTGAGAACGATCACAAACCGGGTGCGACGGCTCATCTGGGCTCCAGGCGCGCGGTTAACTGCCTTGCGATTCGAGCCGCATCGTCGCCACCGCGTTCAGCGTCGTGGTCGACAGCCCGTCGCCGAACAGGCTCATGATGGGGCCCAGGAACACGAAGTCGTGCGAGTACGACACCGTGACCCGTACGACCGTGAACGTGCGCCCGCCGACGGTCATGGACTCGGTCACGGGAGGCGGCGTCGTGGCGGTGCCCGTCAACCCGCCGGCCGCGATGTAGGCGTTGACCCGGGCCTGCACTTGCTCCGGCAGGTAGTTGGGCAGCGACGCCATGCGCGCGCCCTCGCGGGCGGCATTGGTGACGACGAGATACCGCTGGAACATGAACCCGAAGTCGACGATGCCGAAGATGAGCATCAGCAGCAGCGGGAGCACCATCGCGAACTCGATGAGCTCCGCGCCGCGCTCCGATGCCAGCCGCTGTCTTATCGACGAAGCCATAATGTCAATGCCACACCGACGGACACCGGGACCGCGTAGGCGATGCCGGTCGCACGCGCCCGTGCGCTCTGCGCGTGTCCATCCGCGGCACCGACCCGGAAGGCCATGGCCAGCAGCCAGGTGTCGGCGAGCGTCTGCCGCACATGACGCCCGCGCAGCGCCACCAGAATGGCCAGGGCGCCGCCGGCCACCATTGCAAACATCCCGGCCCAGAGCACGCCGAGCGGGCCGAGCCAGGCCCCGAATGCCGCCAGCAGTTTCACGTCCCCGGCGCCCATCCCGCCGGTGACGAACCACGGGAGAAACAGCAGCACGCCGACCAGCCAGCCGGCGATGGCGATGACGGCCGCCCACGGCCCTCCATGGGCGGCATGCACGACAATCGCGGCGAGCGCCGACGAGAACGTCAACACGTTCGGGATGCGCCGCTCGCGCAGGTCCCAGACGCAGCTCAGGGCGGCGGTCGCCAGGATGCCGGCGTAGAGCGGGAGAGGCATCATCCCTTCGGTGCGGCCTCTTCCGGCTCCCAGAGGCTGTCAATCGCCGTGTTCCACGAGACGTAGGCGGTCGACAGCGTGACGCCCATGGCATTCATCACCGCGAGTCCCGCGAGCCCGATCGAGGCCGTCAGGAGCGCATACTCCAGCACGTCCTGGCCGTCGTCCTCCCGAACGAGGCGCCGGCCCAACTCGAATAACTGTCCGCGAGCGATCGGGCGCACGAGACCTGCGAACACGCGCTCACTTGGTCGGAATCGTGCTGACTTTCTTCTCGATGCCCTCGAACACCGCGTTGACGCCGCCGCCGAGCGTGATCACCGCGGCGATGGCGACCAGCGAGATGAACCCCGCGAGCAGCGCGTATTCGATCAGGTCCTGGCCGTCCTCTTCACGAAATAGCCGCGCGATCGTTCGTTGAATGCTCACTGTCTGCTCCTTTGCTGTTGTTGCCGTCTGCTCCCACCGGTTCACTGGCGCCGACGGGTGGGCCCGTCCGGATCGACACCAGCTGTGTCACTGCGTGCCGCAGCGAGACGTCGGTCTCGCGGCGGGTGCGCAGGAACTCGACCCCGATCCGGAACGTCGAGCCGCGTCCCGACAGCGCCGTACATCGCGCCACCCGGAAGTCCTCGACGTATTCGTTCCCGTCGACGGTCAGCTGCAGTGTGCCGATCGCGCCGGCCTCGAGCGGCCGCGTCGACTCGATCAGGCATCCGCATCTACTCACGTCGACGACCACGACCGGCACTTGCGCGACCAGGGTCGCGGTTGCCGCGACGCCCTTCGGCTTGCTGCCTCTAATGACGGCCACGCCGCCTCACCTTTCTCCTCCGGTGGGCCCCTTTTGTCCGTTCCCGCGGCCGTTGTCGGCAGCGGTGGCGTCGTTGACCACGTGGAGCCGGAGCCGGTGCCGCAATCGATCGTCGACGACGACCGGCCGGCTCTCCGCTACACGTACAGCTACGCCTGATGTCAATCCGTTGTTCGACATCTCGATGATCAATCCATCGTCGCGATTGAGCGGTGAAGGACTGAGCACCCAAATGTCGCTGTCGGCAATGCGCTCGACGACGACGTCCTCGAGCGTGTGAAGGGCCCCCGCCCAGGGCGGGGACATGAGGAAGCGCGTCTCGCGCCGACGTCCAGGCATAAGTTGTCCGTTGTGTGGGATTGCGGGCGCGTGGACTCCGCAGCGAGTCAGCGCCCGTTGACGTGACGGAATAGCAACAGCAGTGCCGGTAGAGCTTCGCTCGAATTCACGTATTTTCAAGCGTTGTCTGCCGGAACGCGGACGACGGCGTCGTCGCGTCTGGGAACGGCCAGAAAGAAGTCTTGCGGGAGAAGAGGAGTGCGGGCGGGGAGCTAGCGAATCCCGCCCGGCTGCGTGCCGGCGATGAACGCCTCGTTGATGGCGCCGGGCGTGCCCTCGAGCGTCGACGTCCCGCCCTGGTCCACCGCCACGAACACGATGTTGCCCGGCGCGTCGAACGTTGGCGGCTCCTTGCGGTCGCCGATCCACGCCTTCATTACGTCGATCCAGATCGGCAGCGCGCCTTCCGAGCCGGTGACGTTGTGGCCGATCGTCTTCTTCTGGTCCAGGCCGATCCACACGCCGATCGTGATGTCCGGATCGAAGCCGACGAACCAGGCGTCGGTGTTGTCGTCGGTGGTGCCGGTCTTGCCGCCGATCGGCCAGTTGAGCGCCGCGGCGCGGGCCGCGGTGCCGCGCTGCACGACGCCGCGCAGCAGGCTGGTCATCACGTAGGCGGTGTCGGCGCGGATCGCGTCCTTCGGCTCGGGCCGGTTCTCCTCGAGCACGTTGCCCTCGCGATCGCTGACCTTGAGCACCGCGTACGGCTTCATGTGGACGCCCTGGTTCGGGAACACCCCGTAGGCGCTGGTGATCTCGAGCAGCGACGCTTCGGCGGCGCCGAGCGCGACCGGAAGATATGGCGGAATCGGGGACTCGATGCCGAGCCGCCGCGCGTAGGCGATCACCTGGCGCGGCCCGAGCTGTTCCATCAGCTTGACCGCCGGAACGTTGCGCGAGTCTTCGAGCGCGTGGCGCAGCGTGACGCCCCCTTCGAACTTACGGTCGTAGTTCTGCGGCGAGTAGAGCGGCTGCCCGGCGCCGGCGTTGAAGCTGATCGGCGTGTCCTGCAGGATCGACACCGGCGTGTAGCCGCGATCGATGGCGGCAGTGTAGACGACCGGCTTGAACGACGAGCCGACCTGGCGCAGCGCCTGCGTGGCGCGATTGAACTTGCTGCGCTCGAAGCTGTAGCCGCCGACCATCGCCTTGATCTGTCCGGTGCGGTTGTCGATCGCGAGGATCGCGCCCTCGACCATCGGCGGCTGTTCCAGTGTGGCCACGGCTGTCTTCGCCGTCGCGTCGATCGGGCCGAGACGCGCCTCGATCAGATCGCCCGGCTTCACGAGCGGCACCGCCGAGGGCTTGTTGGTCCAGGCGAAGCCCTTCTTGTCGATCGTGACGTGCAGCGCCCCGGCCCGCGCGTCGATCGAGGCGGCGTCCACGGTGCGGACGATCGCCTGGACGACGTCACCCTCTCGCATCGGGCGATCCCAGCGTGAGAGCTTGAAGCCGTCGATGGTCTGTCCCTCCGCCACCACGTTCCGGCGCGGCGCACGGAAGCCGCGCCGCTTGTCGATCCGCCTCAGTCCGTCGTCCAGCGCGCGATTCGCCGCTTCCTGCAGCGTGACGTCGAGCGCCGTCTGGATCGACAGGCCGTTCTCGTAGAGCTGCTTGGCGCCGTAGCGTCCTTCGAGCTCCTTGCGCACGTCCTCGACGAAGTACGGCGCGATGGACGGCGTCACCGACGGCTCGCCCCGCAGCACGATCGGCTTCTGCCTGGCGGCTTCCGCTTCTTCCGCAGAGATGTAGCCGACATCCGCCATGCGCGTGAGCGTGTAGTTGCGCCGCCGCACCGCCGCGTCCATGTTGACGTAGGGGCTCTGCCTGACGTTTCCCTGAAGGATGCCGGCGATGAGCGCGGCTTCCTCGAGCTCGAGGTCCTTGGCCGCCTTGCCGAAGTAGAGCCGCGACGCCGCCTGCACGCCGTAGACGCCGTGGCCGAAGTACATCTGGTTGCAGTAGAGCGTGAAGATCTCGTTCTTCGTGTAGCGCTTCTCGATCTGGATGGCGAGGATCGCTTCCTTGATCTTGCGCTCCCAGGTCTTCTCGTCGGTCAGGAACAGTTTGCGGCTCGAGCTGCTGCGTGAGCGTGCTCGCGCCGCCGGCCTTGCGCCGCTCGATGATGTCCTTGGCAAGTGTGACGAGGATGCGGGGGATGCTGAGGCCGAAGTGCTGCTCGAAGGAATCGTCTTCGGCGGCGAGGATGGCCTGTTTCAGCTTCGGCGAAATCGCCTCGTACGGGATGACCTCACGCCGCTGCACCGCGAATTCGCCGACGATCTCCCCACGCGCGCCGTAGACGCGCGAGATGGTGCTCGGCGCGTAGTCGTCGAGCGCGGAGATCCGCGGCAGGTCGCCGGCATAGGCGAAGAACCCGCCGGTCGCGAGCCCGAGCATGGCGGCCACGGCAAACAGGAGCACGAGGCCGGCGTGCTTGGCGACGCGAACGATGTATCGAGCCATCTGGCCCCTTATTATCTCCGGCGCCGCGCCTGCCCGGACGGCTCGCCGCCGGAACGGGCCCGTGAGCCGGACGCCGCGCCGCGATCGGACGACCCCTGATCACCCGACGGCTGTGCCTGCGGCTGCGAGGCGGCCGGCGGCGGCCCCGACGGGGCCCGGCGCTGTTCGGGCGCCGATCGATACGACGGGGCCGAGGGCGTCGATGGCGTTGAGGGCGCTGACGGCGCCGGTCGTGCCTCATCGGTGCGCGGGACGGCGCGGCGATAGTCACCGCCGCTGTCAGGCGCCCGGCGTACGCCCGGGGTGCCGCGATAAACGGTCGGCTGATCGTCCGCCCGACCCGGTGAGGACGGGGCTGGCGCCGCCGGCGCGCTGTACGCCGGCGCTCCCTCGCTCCGAGAGCGGGCGCGTCCCAGCGACGAGTCAGGTGTGTCGATCGGAGCCGCATCCGAGCGCTGACGCGTGCGTGGGACCACTCGAACGGCGCCGGCTGGCGGCGCGGTCACGGCGCGATCGCCGGCTTCGGCTGACGGCGCGCGGCCGCCAGGCACGCTTTGGTATTCGCGGACGCCAGGCCGGCGACTCACGACGCCCGCCGCGCCCGATGTCGTGTCGGCAGTCGGCGCCACGTCGCCGCGCGCACGCGGCACAGCACGCGTGCCGCTGCCGCTGGTCGACGGTGCCTCGCTCCGCTCGGCTCGCGAGGTGCCCAGCGACGGCGCCGCCGCGCTCGACGGGCGTGCCGCTGACGGCAAGCGGCGGGTGTCGTTCTGGCGGTCGACGCCGGTGCGCGCCGCGTCCGTCGCGTAAGAGTTGGGGACCGAGCCCCGCGGCACGGCGTAGCGCCCGGCCGATCGAATCGGCGCCGCACGGCCGACGGCGTAGCGGGCCTCGGGCGCGGCATCGCGCACGACGAAGGTGTTGTGAACCTGCTGATCGATCCGGACTGCGGGGATCGACCGCACGTTCACGTAGTGGCCGCCGAAGTGCCGGCGCGGGATCACGGTCCACGCGTGCCACGGGTCATAGCGGTGGCCGCCGAAAACGTTGACGTTGACGATCCCCAGCACCGGCCGGTTGTTCCAGCCAAGCGGGCACCAGCTCACGTAGTTGGTCGCGTAGGCCCATGACACCCAGGCGGGTCCCCACGTCCGGCCGGGAATCCAGAACCACGAGCCCGCCGACAGGCCCCAGCGTCCGTAATGGTGCGTCGGCCAGCCCCAGGGATCGGACGCGATCCAGGTCCAGCCATACGGACGCAGGCTCGCCCAGCGGCCGTGATGGTAGGGCCGCCAGCCGGCCTGCACGCGCGGGTACCACACGTAGCCGTGGACCTGCTCGTAGCGCCAGTCGCCGTAGTTGTCGAACGAGGAGGCGTAGGGACGCACGTCGTTGGGCAGGTACTGGGCCGAGACCCCCAGGCGCCGATCGCGACGCGCTTCCGACCAGCGATCGAACGCATCCCACGACGCCGAGTTGAACACGTAGGCGGGAGAAGGGGAGGAGCCCTCCCGTGCGAAGGTGCGTTCGCCGGCGCGGATGTAGCTGCGTCCTTGTTCGTTCACCAGCTCCGCGGTGCCGCGCAGGACCGCGAGCTCGACCTCGTTCCGCTGGACCGCGACCCGATACTCGCCCGGGTCATTGATCTGTACCCAGGCCGACGGCGCGTCGACGCGATACGAGACCTCGCGCGCCGGCCCGACGATCGCCAGGCGAATCCGCCCCTCGAGCAGCCGCACCACGTCATCCGACTGGAAGTCGACGACGGTGTTGGCGTCGACGTGGAGGGCGCTGCCGTCAGTGAACAGCACCTCGACGCGGCCGCCCTGTGTGCGCAGGCGATCGCCGGCGAGCAGCGGCATCGAGGACGGATCCGAGTCGACCTGCCCGTCGCGTTCGAGGACGGCAGCCCCGTCTACCAGGGAGATGTGGGCCGGAGGGTCGTTGCTGGGCGCGGTCTGTGCGCCAGCGGGAACGGCAGCCAGGCAGAACAGCCCCAGGAAGATGACTGAAACCGTGCGGCGGGCCATCGGGAGCCTCGGGTCCGGAGCAGCGACGCTCCAGCAAGTTGCAGCGGCGGCCGCTGCGGCAGGGTGGCAATTCGGAGTATAGCACCGACGACCTGGGCCGCGATCGACCTCGGCGGGAGGGGCCGATTCCGCGGGAAAACATACCTCCTACGGAAAGCTCAAGAAGAACGGGGCCGCGGTTTTCAGTGCGTGTACTGATGGTCTTGACAGTCTTGCACTTAGATTTTATGTTAATAGGGTTGTTAAGGTATGGGCCGTCCGAGAAGGGGCGGCAGGACGCGAGGGACTGCAAATGAGCAAGATTATCGGGATCGATCTCGGGACCACCAACTCCGTCGTCGCGGTGATGGAGGGTGGCGAGCCGGTCGTGATTACGAACCCTGAAGGCAGCCGCATCACCCCGTCGGTCGTGGGCTTCACGAAGTCGGGGGAGCGGTTGGTGGGCCAGGTCGCGAAGCGGCAGGCGGTCACCAACCCCGAGAACACGGTCTTCTCGATCAAGCGGTTCATGGGGCGCAAGTACGACGAGGTGTCCGAGGAAATGAAGATGGTCCCGTACTCGGTGATTTCCGACCCGAAGAACCGGGACGTGCGGGTCAAGGCGGGCAGCGACGAGTACGCGCCGCCGCAGATTTCCGCGATGGTGCTGCAGAAGTTGAAGCAGGCGGCGGAGGAGTATCTCGGCCAGCCGGTGACGGACGCCGTCATCACGGTGCCGGCCTACTTCAATGACGCGCAGCGTCAGGCCACCAAGGAAGCGGGCACCATCGCCGGCCTCGAGGTGAAGCGCATCGTCAACGAGCCGACCGCGGCGGCGCTCGCCTACGGGCTGGACAAGAAGAAGGACGAGACCATTGCCGTGTACGACTTCGGCGGCGGCACGTTCGACATCTCGATCCTCGAGGTCGGGGAAGGGGTCGTCGAGGTCAAGGCGACCAACGGCGACACGCACCTCGGCGGCGACAACCTCGATCAGCGCGTGATCGAGTGGATCATCTCCGAGTTCAAGCGCGACGAAGGGATCGACCTCGGTAAGGACCGCATGGCGCTCCAGCGCCTGCGCGAGGCGGCGGAGAAGGCGAAGATGGAGCTCTCCAGCGTGATGGAGACCGACATCAACCTGCCGTTCATCACCGCCGACCAGACCGGTCCGAAGCACCTGCAGCTGAGGCTGACCCGGGCCAAGTTCGAGCAGCTGGTCGAGGACATGCTGCAGAGGACGGTGGGGCCGACGAAGCAGGCGCTGTCGGATGCGGGCGTCGACGCGTCGAAGATCGACGAGGTCGTGCTGGTCGGCGGCTCGACGCGCATCCCGCGCGTCCAGGCGATCGTCAAGGAGCTGTTCGGGAAGGAACCCCACAAGGGCGTCAACCCGGACGAGGTCGTGGCGATCGGCGCGGCGATCCAGGCGGGCGTGCTCGCGGGTGAAGTGAAGGACCTGCTGCTGCTCGACGTGACGCCGCTGTCGCTCGGCATCGAAACGCTGGGCGGCGTGATGACCACGCTGATTCCGCGCAACACCACGATTCCCACGCGCAAGAGCGAGACGTTCTCGACCGCCGCCGACAACCAGACGAGCGTCGAAGTGCACGTGCTCCAGGGCGAGCGTCCGATGGCCCGCGACAACCGGCCGCTCGGGCGGTTCCACCTGACCGGGCTGCCGCCGGCACCGCGCGGCGTGCCGCAGATCGAGGTCACCTTCGACATCGACGCCAACGGCATCGTCAACGTGTCGGCGAAGGACATGGCGACCCAGAAGGAACAGAAGATCACCATCACCGCGTCGAGCGGCCTCAGCAAGGACGAGGTCGACCGGATGATGAAGGAAGCGGAGTCGCACGCCGACGACGACAAGCGGCGGAAGGAAGAGATCGAGACCCGCAATCTCGCCGATCAGGCCGCGTATGGGGCGGAGCGGATGGTGAAGGATTCAGGCGACAAGCTTCCGTCCACCGACCGCGCCGCCATCGAGTCGGCGATCGAGGATCTCAAGAAGGCGATCGAGCGCAACGACAGCGCCGAGATGAAGGGCGCGATGGAGAAGCTGAATCAGGCGCAGCACAAGGCGGCCGAGGCGATGTATCGCGCCAGCGGTTCGGCGCGGGCGGCGCCGGGCGGAGCGCCTGGCGGTGGTGCGCCAGGTGCCGAGCCGGGTGGCGGCGGTGCCACCAATGGCGATGTCATCGACGCCGAGGTCGTGGAGGACGACAAGAAGTAAGTCGGCAGGGCAATGACTCTCTACGCAGTACTCGGGCTCGAGCAGGGCGCCAGCGTGGCGGACATCAAGCGCGCCTATCGGCGCCTCGCTCGACGCTATCACCCGGGGATCAATCCCGGCGATCGGACCGCGGAGGTGATGTTTCATCGCATCACCGAGGCCTACGAAACGCTGGTCGATCCCGATCGACGGCGGCAGTACGACGCGGCGGAGGGCAGCGGCACGGCGCCGCGGCCCGCCACGCAGTCGTTCGAGTTCGCCGGCTTCGACTTTTCGATTGCCGCTCAGGGCACGCAGGCGGCGACGTTCACCGAGTTGTTCGCCGATCTGCTGCATCCGGTTGCGCCCGGCGATCGCGGCAAGCCGGAAGCGGGCGCCGATCTGCATGCGACGCTGACGGTGCCCTTCCTCGACACGCTGCGCGGCGTGCACCGGCAGGTGGTGGTGACCCGGCAGGAGTCCTGCCCGGCGTGTCAGGGCAGCGGCCACGTCAAGGCCACCGAGGGACGGTGCGGCCAGTGCCATGCGACCGGCAGCGTGCGCTGGGCGCGCGGGCACATGGTGTTCTCGAAGCCGTGCGCCGCCTGCGGCGGAACCGGTCGCCAGCGCCAGCAGCGGTGCGGGGTCTGCGGCGAGCACGGCCGGGTGGTGCGTAGTGAAGCGATCACCGTCTTCGTGCCGCCGGGCATCGCCGACGGCGGGCGGCTGCGGGTCGTCGAGCACGGGCATGCGGGACGGCACGGCGGCCGCACCGGCGACCTCTATGTTACCGTCCACGTCACGCCTCATCCGCTGCTGCACCGCGAGGGGGACGACGTGATCATGCGGGTGCCGGTGGCGGTACACGAAGCCGTGCTCGGCACGCGCATCGATCTGCCGACCGCCGACGAGACCGTGAGGCTGCGGGTGCCGCCGGGCACGCAGGCGGGGCAGCGGTTCCGGCTGAGCGGCCGTGGGTTCCCCAACGCGACCGGCGATCGCGGCGATCTGATCGTGGAAGTGCGGCTCGTGCTGCCGGCGCTGGTGGACGAGCGGTCGAAGGAGCTGATGCGCGAGTTCGGGCGCATCAACGGCGAGGACGTCCGCAGAGAATTGCGACTGTAGGCAGATGGCGAAACGCAGCGGCAAGGCCTATTACATGATCAGCGCGGTGGCGCAGAAGTACAACATCCACCCGCAGACGCTTCGCCTGTACGAGCGCGAGGGGCTGCTCAAGCCGTCGCGGACAGAAGGCAACACCCGCCTCTATTCGGAGGAGGATCTCGAGCAGCTCGAGACCATCCTGTCGTTGACCCGCGACCTCGGCGTGAACCTCGCCGGCGTCGAGATCATCCTCAACATGCGGCGCAAGATCGAGGCGATGCAGCACGAGGTCAACGAGTTCATGGACTACGTCAAGCGCGAGCTCTCGCGCGGCATCGGCGACTGGGAGCAACGCCTCAGCACGGCGATGGTCAAGTCGTCGCCCACTGACCTCGTCCGCAGCACGCCGCCCGCGGCCCAGCCGGCCGACGACATCAAACCGTAAGCAAGCAGCACGTGCGCACGTAGCACGTAGCACGCAGCACGTGTACAATCGTCATCTCTCCATGGCCTGCCCTCACTGCGATGACACCGGTTGGAAGCCAGTTGACGTCGACGGTCTGCGTCGGGTCGAGCGGTGCGAGTGCTGGCGCGAAGCGCTCGTGGCGCGCACGCTCGAGCAGGCGCGCGTGCCGCCCCGTTATCGCAGGTGCGATCTCGATACCTTTGTCATCTACCCGAACGAGAAGCTCGCCACGGCGGTGAAGCAGGCGCGCCGCTTCGCCGACGAGTTTCCGGCGATCGGGAAGGGACTGTGCCTGGTCGGCCCGCCCGGCATCGGCAAGACGCACCTGGCCGTCGCCGTGCTGCGGCGCGTCGTCATGACCAAGGGCGCGCGCGGCCTGTACTACGACACCCGCGATCTCCTGCGCGTGATTCGCAGCACCTACAACCCGCTGGTGCAGACCGCGGAGATGGACATTCTCCGGCCGGTGATGGAGGCCGACCTCCTCGTGCTCGACGATCTCGGGTCGGAGAAGACCTCCGAGTGGGTCGAAGAGACGATGAACCTGATCGTGAACACGCGCTACAACGAGCGGCGGCACACGATCTTCACGTCGAATTACGAGGACACGCCGGACGACAACGATCCCGAGTGCCTCAAGGCGCGGATTGGCTTCCGCATCCATTCGCGCCTGCACGAGATGTGCGAGTTCCTCGAATACGACGGCGCCGACTATCGCCACCTGCCGCCCAACGGCGGCGTCGACGATCTGGTGGCGATGTGGAAGGTGAAGCCGAGCCGGCGGACGCTGCCGGCGCGATCGAAGGGACCGATTCGCGCGCAGCTCAAGCCCGAGGCCCGGGGGCGCGACCTTGGCTGGACCGGGGGCAAGGCCGGCAGCTGATCGCCGGGGACCGGCCGCAGGCCATTCCAATGCTCGGCCTCTACGTTCACATTCCGTTCTGCAGCGCCATCTGCAACTACTGCAACTTCAACCGCGGTCTGTTCGACGCCGCCCTCAAGGATCGCTACGTCTCGGCGCTCGAGGCTGAGATTCGCCGCGCTGCGCCGCGGAGAACCGAGGCCGGACCTGCCGCCGACACGATCTTCTTCGGTGGTGGTACGCCCTCGCTCCTGGAGCCTGCCGAGATCGGCCGCATCATTGCCGCCTGCCGCGACACCTTCGACGTCGCGCCGGATGCCGAGGTCACCCTCGAAACCAACCCCGAAACGTCGTCCGCGGCGCGGATGGAACTGTTTCGGGCGGCCGGTGTCAATCGCATCAGCTTCGGTGTGCAGTCGTTTCGTGAGCCGGAGCTGCGCCGGCTCGGACGGATCCATACGGCCGATCGCGCCCGCCAGGCCGTGGCCGAGGCCCGTGCCGCGGGCTTCGACAACATCAGCCTGGATCTGATGATGTGGCTGCCACAGCAGTCGCAGCAGGACTGGCGCGAGAGCATCGAGTCGCTCATCGAGGTGGGCCCGGAGCACGCGTCGCTGTATCTTCTGGAGCTCTATCCGAACGCGCCACTCAAGGAGGAGATGGCGCGGTCCGGCTGGTCGCTGGCCCCGGATGACGACGCGGCAGAGATGTACCTGTGGAGCATGGGCAGGCTGGAGGCGGCGGGCTATCGTCAGGTACCAGATCTCCAACGTGTCGCGGCCCGGCCGGGAGTCTCGACACAACCTCAAGTATTGGACCGACGGCAACTGGCTCGGTTTCGGCTGTGGCGCGCACTCGACCCGGGACGGCGTGCGCTGGAAGAACGTCGCCTCCACCGACGACTACGCGCGCCGGATCGGCGCAGGGGAGGCTGTGATCGTCGATCGCCGCGAGCTCACCAGGGACGAACGGCTGGAGGACGCCCTCTTCACCGGCCTGCGCCTTGCTGAGGGGGTCGACGTCGATGCGATCGGCCGCCGGTATGCGGTCGACGTGTGGGCGCGCTTCGCACCCGGACTGCGCCCGTTCCTCGACGACGGCCTGGTGAAACAGGAGGGTTCCCGCCTCCGGCTGACGCGGGACGGGATGCTCGTGGCCAACGAAATCATGGCCGTCTTCGTCTGAATGCCGATGTTTCCGTGTGGTACACTCAGCGCTTTGCCACGTCTGAACCAGGAGGAGATTGAATGCGTCGCCCCTTCGTGATTTCGACCGGTGCACTGGCCCTGGCCCTGCTTCCGGCCGCAGTGTTCGCCCAGACTCCCGCGGCCCCGCAGACGCCGGCCCAGCCGCCCGCCGCCGCCGCTCCAGCGACGCCGAGCGAGCCGAAGCTGGGATTCACCACCCCTGCGGGCATCCTGCTCGTGCAGATCAAGACTGATCAGACCGCGGCATTCGAAGAGCTGAACTCGAAGCTGAAGGCGGCGTTGGCCACGACGACCGATCCCGCGCTCAAGGCGCAGGGCACCGCCTGGAAGGTCTACAAGTCCGCCGAGGGCATGCAGGGCAACGCCCTGTATGTCGTGGTGATCGATCCGGCAAGCGCGGGCACCGAGTACAACCCGATCGACGTCCTGTTCAAGACGATGACCGACGAACAGAAGCGCGCCCCCGAGACGCAGGAGATGTTCAAGCGTTACGCCGCGGCATTCGCGGGCGTCAACAAGTTGAACATCACCCCGGTCGGCGGGGGGATGTAAGGAAGAAAGTCAGAAGTAAAAAGTCAGAAGTAAGAAGTCGGGAAGGAACAGGGGGCTCACGCTCCTTGTTCCTCTCCGATTCAGAACTTCAGGTTCAACCCCGCATAGAACCGCTGCGGCTTCGAATGCCGCGGATCCCCCTGCAGCGTAAACACCCGGTAGTCCAGCCGTAGGCGCAACGGTCCGAACAGCGACATCTTCACGCCGCCGCCGACGTTGATGCCCACGTGCGTCTCTGAGAGCTCGCCGATCGACTCGCGATAGGCGCCGCCCCCCGCCGTCGCATAGAACTGCATCCCCGCAATCGGGACTGGCGTCTGCAGCAGCCCGTTCCCCATGTACGTGCGCAGGCGCGGTGCAAGTTCGTCGCGGTCCTCGCTGGAGTCCGCATATTCGAATTCGAACGCGACGATGAGCAGGCCGACGCCGCCGGCGAACCCCTTGACCGGGCGATTGGAGGGTGTGGGGTTGACCCCGAGGAACGCCGTGATGTCGGCGAACGCGACCGAAGGCGTCAGCGTTGCGAGAAAGACCAGGATTGCGATCGACCGGTTCATGCCCTCAAGCATAGCAAGGGGACTCTTCCCAGACCTCCGCGGTGGGCGCACCTGCCGATATGCGGACAGCATCCAGTTCATGGCCGCCGCGGGGAAGGCCGGACCGCGCAGCCTTCTCTGATACATTCCTCACATGGACTTCCGCCTGTCCGACGACCAGGACATTCTGCGCCGCAGCGTGCGCGAATTCGCCGAGTCGGAGATACGTCCGCACGTGATGGCGTGGGATGAAGCGCAGCAGTTTCCGATGGAACTCCTGCCGAAGCTGGCGGCGCTCGGCCTCACCGGGATTCAGTTCCCCGAGGAATACGGCGGCGCGGCGATGTCGTCGGTCGACTACTGCGTCTGCATCGAGGAACTGGCGCGGGTCTGCCCGGCGATCGCGTTGTCGGTGGCCGCGCACAACGGCCTGTGCTCGGCCCACCTCGGCATGTTCGGGTCCGACGAGCAGAAGCGGACGTACCTGCCGCGCCTCGTCGCCGGAGACGTGCTCGGCGCCTGGGGACTCACTGAAGCGAATGCCGGCAGCGACGCCGCGGGCATGCGCACCACCGCCACGCGCCAGGGGGACAGCTGGGTCCTCAACGGCTCCAAGACCTTCATCACTCATGGACGGATCGGCGGCGTGATGGTCGTCATCGCCATCACCGATCGGTCGAAAGCGCATCGCGGCATCTCGGCGTTCGTCGTCGAGCACGGCACGCCCGGCATGGCGGCGGGGAAGAAGGAGAACAAGCTCGGCATGCGGGCGAGCGACACCAGCGAGGTCATCTTCACCGACTGCCGCATCCCCGCGTCCCATCTCGTCGGCCAGGAAGGACAGGGGTTCGTCAACACGCTGCAGGTCCTCGACTCGGGCCGCATCGGCATTGCCGCGCTGGCCGTCGGCCTGGCCCAGGGAGCGTACGAAGCGGCCCGCGACTACGCGCGCGAGCGTCGGCAGTTCGGCCAGCCGATCGCCGCCTTCCAGGCCATTCAATGGAAGCTGGCCGACCTCGCGACGCGCATCGAGGCGGCGCGGCTGCTGACCTATCGGGCGGCGCACCTCAAGGATCGCGGCGTGCGGATGACGCGCGAGTCGTCGATGGCGAAGCTGTTCGCGAGCGAGACCGCGGTCAAGGCCGCGGACGACTGCGTGCAGATCCACGGCGGCTACGGCTTCGTGAAGGACTACCCGGCCGAGAAGTACTTCCGCGACGTCAAGCTGCTGACGATCGGCGAGGGCACGAGCGAGATTCAGCGGCTCGTGATTGCGCGACAGCTGCTCGGCCAGTGAACCAGCAGCCGCTTTCCAGCCGCGTCATCGCCGGCGATCCGCGCGCCATTGCCCGCGCCATCTCCCTGATCGAAGACGAATCCCCGGCCGGCGCCGATCTGGTGCGGCGCATCTTCCCCAGCACCGGCCGCGCCTATCTGATCGGGGTGACCGGGCCGCCGGGCGCCGGCAAGAGCACGCTGGTCGATCGGATCACTACCTCGTTGCGCGCGTCGGGGCGCACCGTGGGAGTGGTGGCCGTGGATCCCACCAGCCCGTTCACCGGCGGCGCCATTCTCGGCGACCGCGTGCGGATGCAGGCGCACGCCGGCGATGCCGGGGTGTTCATCCGCAGCATGGCGACGCGCGGCCATCTCGGCGGCCTCGCCCGCGCCACCAGCGAGGCCGCGCTGGTGCTCGATGCTGCCGGCAAGGACATCGTGCTGATCGAGACCGTCGGCGTCGGCCAGGACGAGGTCGATATCGTCCGCACCGCCGACATCTCGCTGGTCACGCTGGTCCCCGGCAGCGGCGACGAAGTGCAGGCGCTCAAGGCCGGCATCATGGAGATCGCCGACATCTTCATCGTCAACAAGGCGGATCGCGACGGCGCCGACCGGACGGTCGGGTCGATCGAAGCGATGCTGGCGCTGCACAGCTACGAGAAGAGCGACTGGCGGCCGCCGATCGTCAAGACGGAAGCGACGACCGGGAAGGGCCTCGACGAGCTGCTCGACGCCGTCGAGCGCTTCAAGGCGCACACCGCCGACAAGGCCGGCAGCCGGCGGCGGGCGCGCGCGGAGTACCGCGTGCGGGAGCTCCTCGGCCAGCGGTTCCTCGACCACGTCGAGCGGCGGGTCCTGGCACGGGGCGAGCTCGCGGAGCTGCTCGATCGGATCGCCGCCCGCGACATCGATCCGTATTCGGTCGTGGACGGCCTTCTCGAGCGCAGCCTTCGCGGCCAGGGAAAGGACCTATGAAAGCAACGCTGGATCACGTCGGCATCGCCGTCGCGAACGTGGCGGACGCGCTGGCGTTCTACCGGGACGCGCTCGGCCTCGAGGTCGAGACACCCGAAGAGGTGCCGTCGCAGCGGGTGCGCGCGCACTTCATTCCGACCGGCGAATCGGCGGTCGAACTGCTCGAGCCGACCGCCGAGGATTCCCCGATCGCCAAGTTCATCGCCAAGCGTGGACCGGGCTTGCATCACATCACCCTGCGGGTCGACGATCTCGTCGCCGCGCTGGCCGAGCTCAAGGCGCGCGGCGTGCGGCTCATCGACGAGGCGCCTCGACCGGGCGCGCACGGGTCGCTGGTGGCGTTCATCCACCCGGCGTCGGCGCACGGTGTGCTGGTCGAGCTGAAACAGGCCGTTCACCGGTGACGCTGCGAGGGAGGCGGCCGTGAAGTTCGGCGACCTCGAATTGATCTCGCTGTCCGACGGCTCGTTCCGACTCGACGGCGGCGCCATGTTCGGCGTCGTGCCGAAGCCGCTGTGGGAGCGGCGGGCCCCGGCCGACGACCGGAACCGCATCTCGCTCGGGCTGCGTCCGCTGCTCGTACGCGGCCCCCGGACCATGCTGATCGATGCCGGCGTGGGCGGAAAGATGGACGCCAAGAGCGAGGGGATCTATGCGATCGATCGCCGCCGCGCTCTCGTCGACACGCTGCGCGATGCCGGGCTCTACGCCTCTGACATCGACATCGTCCTGGCCACGCACCTGCACTTCGATCATGCCGGCGGCTTCACGGTGCGCGACCAGGACGGCGAAGTCCACCCGGCCTTTCCGCGCGCGCGCTATGCGGTCCGCGCCGCCGAGTGGCACGACGCCACGCACGCCCACGAGCGGAACCGCGCCAGCTATCTGACCGAGAACTTCCTGCCGCTCGCCGACGCCGGCGTGGTCGATTTGCACGACGACGACGGCCCGATCATGCCGGGGGTGCGCGTCGTCCGGACCGGCGGCCACACGATGCACCATCAGATCGTCTACATCGAGTCTGGCGGACGGACGGCGGTGTTCGTCGCGGACCTGATCCCGACGGTCGCCCACGTCGACGATCCGTGGATCATGGGCTACGACCTCTATCCCATGGACACGCTGATGTTCAAGAAGCACTTCATCCGCGAGGCGATCGAGCGGGAGTATTTGATATTCTTCGAGCACGATCCGGCGATTGCCGCCGGCTACATTCGTGAACAGGGCGGCCGCAGGTTCGTGGAGCCCGTGCACATCGATTGACCGTCAGCCATCAATAGTTATGTCCATAGCGATTGGGATCATCGGGGGAAGTGGTCTGTACGACATGGCGGAGCTGACCGACCGCGAGGAGCGGCGGGTGCAGACGCCGTTCGGCGAGCCGTCGGCGCCGTACGTCATCGGCACGCTGCGCGGCAAGCGCGTCGCGTTCCTGGCCCGGCACGGGCTCGGTCATCGGTTCATGCCGTCGGAGTTGAACTTCCGCGCCAACATCTTCGGCTTCAAGACGCTCGGGGTCGAATACATCCTGTCGGCGAGCGCGGTGGGGAGCCTGAAGGAACAGTACAAGCCGCTCGATCTGGTGATTCCGGATCAGTTCGTGGACCGCACCCGAGGACGCATCTCGACCTTCTTCGGCCGCGGCCTGGTCGCCCATGTCGGGTTCGCCCACCCGTTCTGCTCGAGGCTGAGCGACGTCGCCTATGCCGCCGGGCGGTCGTCGTCCGCGACGGTGCACAAGGGCGGGACCTACGTCTGCATGGAGGGGCCGCAGTTCTCGACGCTCGCCGAGTCGCAGCTGTACCGATCGTGGGGCATGGACATCATCGGCATGACCAACCTGCAGGAGGCGAAGCTCGCGCGCGAGGCGGAGATCTGCTACACGACGATCGCGCTGGTGACCGACTACGACTGCTGGCACCCGGAGCACGACCAGGTCACCGTCGAGATGATCATCGCCAACCTGACCGAGAACGCGCGGACCGCGCAGCAGGTGATTGCCACGGCCGTGGACGCGCTGCCGTTCGAGCGGACCTGCGAGTGCGCCGGCGCGCTCAAGTACGCGATCATCACCCGCCCCGACGCCGTGCCGGCGGAGGTCAAGAAAGAGCTGGCGCCCATCGTCGGCAAGTACCTGAGCTGATGTCGATCTCCCAGGCCGTTAGCGGAGCCCCGAATTACCTATGAGCATTGTCGTCACCGGATCGGTCGCCTTCGATTACCTGATGTCCTTCCCGGGGAAGTTCACCGAGCACTTCCTGCCGGAGCACATGTCCCGCGTCAGCCTGAGTTTTCTCGTCGATACGATGGACAAGCGCCGCGGCGGGTGCGCTCCGAACATCGCCTATACGCTCGCGCTCCTGGGGGAGAGGCCACGCCTGATGGCGACGGCGGGGCAGGACTTCACCGATTACCGTCAATGGCTCGACGCGGCCGGCGTGGACACGTCGCTGGTCGCGGACGTGCCGGGGAAGTTCACCGCCTCGTTCTTCTGCAGCACCGATTCCGACGGCAACCAGATCGCGTCCTTCTACACGGGCGCGATGGCCAACGCGGCGGAACTGTCGTTCCGCACGGTTCCGAACTGCGAGCTGGCGATCATCTCGCCGAACGATCCGGCGGCGATGCTGCAGTATGCGGAAGAGTGCCGGGCGCTCGGCATTTCCTACATCTGGGATCCGGGTCAGCAGTGCGCCCGCATGTCGGGCGACGAGTTGCAGGCAGGCGTGGTCGGCGCCGCCTTCGTCCTCTGCAACGATTACGAGCTCGAGCTGATGCGCCAGAAGACCGGACTGGACGAGGCCGGCATCCTGGCCCGGGCCGGCGCGCTGGTCGTGACCCGCGGCGAACACGGGTGCTCGATCTTCGAGGCCGGCGGCCGGACGGACGTTCCGGCGGTGCCGCCGATCAAGATCGTCGATCCGACCGGGGTCGGCGATGCGTTTCGCGGCGGATTCATGAAGGGGTTGGCCCGTGGCGCCAGCAATGTCGTCTCGGCCAAGCTCGGCGCCGTGGCGGCCGCGTATGCGCTCGAGCATCTGGGCGGCCAGAGCCACACCTACTCCTGGTCGGAGTTCCGTGCACGATTCGACCTCAACTTCGGCGGGGACGGGGACATCGATTGAGTAGAATGTTCCTCGCGTTCCCGATTTCCAATGCAACTCGCACCCATTTGACCGGGTAGCCTGCCGGAACGCGCCTTGCAGAACGGGGCTCGTCAGGAGGTCCTGTGAAGCGTGCAGTCGTCGGTCCCGCCCTGGTCATGGTGTTGGCCTCGTCGCTTGGCGCGCAGCAGCAGGCTGCCCCCGGAGCGATCCCCGCTCCTCAGACGCCGGCTCCGCCTGCCGCCGTCTTCCGCAGCGGGACCAACCTCGTTGCGCTCAACCTGACCGTGACCGACCAGCACAATCAGTTCGTGAAGGGCCTCACCGCGGCTGACTTTGCCGTCTTCGAGGACGGTGTCCAGCAGCAGGTCCAGTTCTTCGAGTCGGCCGACGTCCCGCTCGACTTGATCCTGCTCATCGACACCAGTTCGAGCATGGCGGACAAGATGGACGTCGTGCACGAGGCGGCAACCGGATTCGTCAAGACGCTGCGCCCGACCGACCGTGGCGCCGTCGTCGCGTTTGCCGACGGTGTCGATGTGGTCCAGCAGCTGACGCCGGATCGCGCCGTCCTCGAGCAGGCCATCCGCCGCACCACGCCGCGAGGCGCCACGTCACTGCACAACGCGCTCTATATCGCCCTCAAGCAATTCGGCCGCGGCGCGACCCACGTCGGGGACGTGCGGCGTCAGGCGATTGCGGTCCTCTCCGACGGCGAGGACACCTCGAGCCTCGTCAGCTTCGAGGACGTGCTGGCGCTGGCGCGGAAGAGCGGGGTCAGTATTTATCCGATCGCGCTGCAGTCGAAGTACGCGGCGGCCCGGCAGGCGGCGACCGGCGAGCGCCGCTATTTCAACGAGGCGGAGTACTCGATGCGAACGCTGGCGCAGGAGACCGGGGCGCAGGCGTTCTTCCCGGCGCAGATCCACGAGCTGAAGAATGTCTACGGTTCGATCGCGCTGGAGCTCTCGAGTCAGTACTCGCTCGCCTATGCGCCGTCCAACACCCGGACCGACGGCCGGTTCCGCCGCATCATGGTGCGGGTGGCCACGCGTCCCGAGCTGAGGCTGCGCACCCGGACCGGCTACACGTCTCAAAGCGTCCGCGCCACCGCGTCGGCGTTGATGCCGCAGCGCTGACCGCCACGCGCACGTGCCCGGCGCTTCCGCATTTCCACGCACACTCGCGCTCGCACTCTCCCTTGCCGCGGTCCTCTGGACCGCGGCGCTTTTTTTTGCCACGGTCGGCCCGACCGGCGGCATCGCCTCGTTCACCACCGGCGTCGTGAACGCCGTCTCGTCCGTGGTGTGCCATCGCCGGCCCGAGCGATCGTTCCACGTCGACAGCCGCCAGTTCCCCGTCTGCGGACGCTGCACGGGCCTGTATGTCGCCGGCGCGCTCGGTGCGATCGCCGGTTGGATCGGCGCGGCCCGCGCGCCGCGCCGAACGCGCAGGCTCATGATCTGGGCCGCGCTGCCGACGGCATTGAGCGTGGGCGCGGAGTGGGCTGGCCTCTACGACGGTTCGACGGCACTGCGCGCGCTGCTGGCGGTTCCGCTCGGCGCGACCGCTGGATGGGTGTTCGTGCGCATGCTTCGGGCGGAATCGGCCCCAAGCACATGCGCTATGATCGCGTGAGCCTATGGCCACGAAATCCACCACTGCAGAGAGGGCGCGTCCCGCGTCTGAGCCGGGCACGCTGGTTCTCGTCTGCCTCGCGGCCTGGGCGATTCCCGGCGCGGGCCACTTCTGGCTCGGCCGTGTGCAGAAGGGGCTGGTCTTCTTCGTCGCGCTGATGACGATGTTCATCAGCGGCCTGCTGCTGAAGGGCCGGCTGTTTCCGTTCGAGCTCGGCGAAGTGCTGGTCGCGCTGGCGGCGTTTGCGAACTTCGGCCTCGGTCTGCCCTGGCTGGTTGCGCGCATGCTCGACCTCGGACAGGGCACGGTGACGGCGGTGACCTGGGAATACGGCAACTGCTTCCTGATCGTCGCCGGCCTCCTCAACTTCCTCGTGATCCTCGACGCGTTCGACATCGCCACGGGGCGCAAGTGACCAGCCACCTGCTGCTGCTCATGCTCTTCGCCGTACTCGTGTCATCGGTGTTCGCGGCGCTGACGCGCGACGAGCCGCGCGCGCAGCTGCGATCCGGCGCGATGATGTTCGGCGGGTTCGTGGCCGCGGCGATTGTGCTCAGCTGGCTGATGTATCCGCTGCCGCTTTGACGTTCGTCAAACTGTGGGGGCCCGTGCTGCTGGTGATGGGCCTGATCTACTCGCAATCCGCGAAGTCCGATCCCGCCGCGCCTCCGGGAGGGATGTCCGACAAGTCGGCCCACTTTCTCGCCTACGCCGTGCTGGGCGCGACGGTCGTGCGCGCGCTTGCCGGCGGCCGGCCGGCGGCGATGACCGCGGGGCGGATCGCGCTGGCGGCGTTCGTGGCGACGCTCTACGGCGCGTCCGACGAGGTCCACCAGATGTTCGTGCCGAACCGCACGCCTGAGCTCCTGGATCTCGCCGCCGATGCCGCCGGCAGCGTCGCCGGCGCGGCGGGTCTCGCCGTCGTCGCGCGCGTGATCGATCGAGCGCGCCGCGCGACGTAGCGGATGTCTGCGGTCCTCCGAGGGCGATATACTCAGCGTTTTGCGATGACTCACACGGAACGTCCAGAGAATCTTGCGCTCGAGCGCGACGGCGCCACGGCGATCGTCACCGTGAACCGGCCAAAGGTTCTCAACGCGCTCAACAGCGCGACGCTCGACGAGCTCCAGGCCACGATGGCGGGGCTGCGGCAGGACGACACGGTACGCTGTGTCGTGATCACCGGCGCGGGCGAGAAGTCCTTCGTCGCCGGCGCCGACATCAACGAGCTCGCCCTGCAGTCGCCGGCCGGAGGTCGCGAACACGCGATTCGCGGCCAGCAGGTGTTCGACGCGATCGAGCACCTCGGCAAGCCGGTGATCGCCGCCATCAACGGCTATGCGCTCGGCGGCGGCTGCGAGCTGGCGATGGCGTGCACGATCCGGATCGCCGCCGAGACCGCGAAGCTCGGGCAGCCCGAGATCAATCTCGGCCTGATCCCGGGGTATGCGGGCACGCAGCGGCTGGCGCGGATCGTCGGCAACGGCCGCGCCCTCGAGCTGCTGCTCACCGGCGATCAGATCACGGCGCAGGACGCGTATCGGATCGGCCTGGTCAACAGGGTGGTGCCGGCCGCGGAGCTCATGACCGAGGCGCGAAAGCTCGCCGCCGTGCTGGCGTCGAAGCCGCCGATCGCCGTGCGCTACATCCTCGAGGCCGTGCATCGCGGCACCGAGCAGCCGCTCCGCGAGGCCCAGGTGTTCGAGGCCACGCTGTTCGGCCTGGTGGCGAGCACCGACGACATGCGCGAGGGAACCAGCGCGTTCCTGCAGAAGCGCAAACCAGAGTTCAAGGGGAAGTAGACGTGCGTCAGGTCGATGCACCGGTGCCGCTCACGGCGGCAGGCGGCGCGCGGTTCGCGGTCGTGGTTTCGCGCTTCAACGAGGCGATTACCGGCAAGCTGAGCGAGGGCGCCGGGCGTGCGCTGCGCGAGGCCGGGGCCGGGGACGGACAGATCGAAGTCGTCATGGTGCCGGGGGCCTTCGAGCTGCCCCAGGCCGCCCTGTGCGTCGCCGAGACCGGGCGCTTCGACGCGATCGTCTGTCTCGGCTGCGTCATCCGCGGCGAGACGCCGCACTTCGAGTACATCTGCGCGGCGGCGGCGCACGGCCTGATGAAAGCGTCGCGGGAAACCGGCGTGCCGATGGCGTTCGGCGTGCTCACCACGGATACCTGGGAACAGGCCGAGGCCCGGGCCGGCGACGGCCGCGACAACAAGGGCTTCGAGGCGGCGGCCGCGGCGCTGGAGATGGCGGCGCTGTTCCGGACGCTGCGGGCGAGCGATCGCCGATGAAGCCCGCCGAAGCCCGGGGACGCCATCGCGCCAGGGAAGCCGCGCTCCAGATGCTCTACCAATGGGAGGTCGGCAAGACATCGCCCGGGGATGCGATCCTCGCGTACTGGCCGACGCACGACGATGTGGCGGACATCACGCCGCCGCATCGTGAGTTCGCCGACGGGCTCGTCCGCGGCACCGTGGCGCGCGTCGAAGAGATCGATCGCGTGCTCGGGGCGCGGGCGCAGAACTGGCGGGTCGAGCGGATGGCGGTGCTCGACCGCCTGATCCTGCGGCTCGCGACCTTCGAGCTGCTGGCCGAGCCGCAGACGCCGGCGAAGGTCGTGATCAACGAGGCGCTCGAGCTGGCGCGGTCCTACAGCGGCGAGGAGGCGGTGGCGTTCGTCAACGGCGTCCTCGACGGCGTGAAGAAGGAATTGAAGCGGGACTAGATGTCTGACGAGCATTTTCGCGAATCCGATCTCCTGCGGCAGCGGCGGGAGAACTTCCAGGAGCTGGTGCGGCTCGGCATCGATCCGTATCCGCGTGCCTTCGCGCGGACGCACACCGTCGACGAGCTGGTCAAGACTTACGGCGACCGATCGCACGACGAGCTGGAGGCGGAGCACGTCCAGACCCGGACCAGCGGCCGGATCATGGCGATCCGCAGCTTCGGCAAGGCCAACTTCCTGGCCATCTCGGACGGCCGCACGCGGATCCAGATCTACATCCGCAAGGACTCGCTGCCGGAGCGCGATTTCTCGATCTTCAAGCTGCTCGACTTCGGCGACTTCGTCGGCGTCGAAGGCCGGCTGTTCCGCACCAAGACCAACGAGCTGACGATCTGGGCGTCGTCGCTCGAGTTCCTGGCGAAGTGCTTCCTGCCGCTGCCGGAGAAGTGGCACGGCCTGACCGACGTCGAGACGCGCTACCGGCAGCGCTATCTCGATCTCATCGTCAACCCGGACTCGCGGCGCGTCTTCGAGGTGCGATCGCGGGTGCTGGCGGCGACTCGCACGTTCCTCAACGCGCGCGGGTATCTCGAGGTCGAGACGCCGATGATGCAGGCGATCCCGGGCGGCGCCCTGGCGCGGCCGTTCGTCACGCATCACAACGCGCTCGACATGCAGCTGTTCCTGCGGATCGCGCCGGAGCTCTACCTGAAGCGGCTGACGGTCGGCGGGATCGAGCGGGTCTACGAGATCAACCGCAACTTCCGGAATGAAGGGATCTCGACCCAGCACAATCCGGAATTCACGATGCTGGAGTTCTATCAGGCCTACAGCGAATACACGGAGCTGATGGCGCTGACGGAGGAGATGCTGTCGGCGGTGGCGCTCGAAGCGATTGGCACCGACCAGATCACGTTCGGCTCACACCAGATCTCGCTCGCCCCGCCGTACCTCCGCGTCTCGCTCCGCGAGGGCGCGCGAACGGCGGCGTCGGCGCGCCTGGGGATCGAGGTGACCGACGCGGAACTGCGGCAGGCCGACGCGGCCGGCGCGATCGCCAGGCGGCTCGGCATCGAGATGCAGGCCGGGTGGGGAGCCGGCAAGATCGCCACCGAGATCTTCGAGCGCCTGAACGAGGCCTCGCTGATTCAGCCGACCTTCGTCTACGACTTCCCGACCGAAGTGTCGCCGCTCTCGAAGCAGAAGCCCGACGACCCGGACACCGTCGAGCGGTTCGAGCTCTACATCGGCGGCTTCGAAGTGGCCAATGCCTTCAGCGAGCTGAACGATCCCGCCGAGCAGCGGCGGCGGTTCGAGGCCCAGCTGACCAGCCGCGCCGCCGGCGACCAGGAGGCGCACGCGATGGACGAGGACTACATCCGTGCGCTCGAGTACGGCCTGCCGCCGACCGGCGGCGAAGGCGTCGGCATCGACCGCTTCGTCATGCTGCTCACCAACAGCCCGTCGATCCGGGACGTCATCCTGTTCCCGTTGATGCGGCCGAGAAGCGAATGACGAGGACAACCGATCGTGCCGTTTGAGCTGTTCGTCGCCCTCCGTTACCTGCTGGCGCGCCGGAAACAGGCCTTCATCTCGCTGATTTCGCTGATTTCGGTGCTCGGCGTCTCGGTCGGGGTCATGGCGCTGCTGATCGCGCTGGCGCTGATGACCGGCCTCCAGGCCGAGCTGCGCGATCGGATCGTGGGCTCCACCGCGCACGTGTTCGTCTACAAGGTCGGCGGCTTCGAGGATGTCGAGGCGGACATCAAGAAGCTGCTGACCGTGCCGCGCGTGCTGGGCGCCGCGCCGGCCGCGTTCGGCAAAGCGGTCATCAGCAGCGACAAGGCCGACGGCTTCATCGAGCTGAAAGGCATCGATCCGCCGCGGGAGCGCAACGTCACGCAGCTGCAGAACTCGATCCGCAAGGGATCCGCCGATGCGCTGATGCGCGGGCCGGACCAGGTTCCGGGGATCCTGCTCGGGTCGGACCTGGCCACGCAGCTCGAAGTCGACATCGGCGACGAGGTGCGGCTGATGACGCCGCAGGGCGACCTGACGCCGTTCGCGCCGGTGCTGCGCAAGCGGCGCTTCGAGGTCGTCGGCATCTTCACCCTCGGCCTCTACCAGTTCGACGGCGGCTACGGCTTCACGACCATCGACGTCGCGCTGCGCCTGCTCGGCCCGGAGGCGCCGGTCTACGTCGAGCTTCGCGTCGACGACATGTTCCGCGCGCAGGAGGTCGTCGACACGATCGTCGAGCGCCATGGCGCCGAGTACATCGCCGAGGAGTGGGGCGACCGCAACAAGAGCCTGTTCTCGGCGCTGTGGCTCGAGAAGATGGCCATCTCGATCACTATCGGCCTCATCGTCATGGTCGCGGCGCTGAACATCGTCGCGTCGCTGATCCTGCTGGTGATGGAGAAGAGCCGCGACATCGCCATCCTGAAGACGATGGGGAGCTCGGCGGCGAGCATCCGCCGGATCTTCATGCTGCAGGGGCTGATCATCGGCCTGGTCGGGACCACGGCCGGCGCGGTGGCCGGCTATGCGCTGATCTACGTGCTCGATCGCTACAAGCTGATCTCGGTGCCGGTGGACGTCTACCAGATCTCGCACATCCCGTTCACGCTCGAGCTCGTGGACTTCCTGGTGGTCATCGCCGCGGCGATCCTGATCTGCTTCGTGGCGACCATCTATCCGTCGCGGCAGGCGGCCAGGCTCGATCCGGCGCAGGCGCTGCGCTATCAATGAGCGCGCGATGCCGCTGATCGAAGTCGCCGGCCTGACCAAGAGCTACATGATGGGGCAGTCGCGCGTCAGCGTGCTGCGCGATCTCGATCTCACCGTCGAGCGCGGCGCGATGGTCGCGGTGGTGGGGGCGTCAGGCGTCGGCAAGAGCACCTTGCTGCACGTGCTCGGCGGGCTCGACAACAGCGATGGCGGAACGGTGCGCATCGGCGGCACCGATTTGAGCAGCCTGTCCGACGCCGACCTGGTGGCGTTCCGCAACCGCCATGTCGGGTTCGTCTTCCAGTTCCATCACCTGTTGCCGGAGTTCACGGCGCTCGAGAACGCGGAGATGCCGATGCGCATCGCACGCGCCGCGCCGGCCGAGCGAACCGCGCGCGCCAGGAGTCTGCTGGAACGGGTCGGGCTCGGCCACCGCCTCGAGCACCGGCCGGGGGCGATGTCGGGCGGCGAGCAGCAGCGCGTCGCGATCGCCCGGGCGCTGGTGATGCAGCCGACGCTGCTGCTGGCCGACGAGCCGACCGGCGATCTCGACGAGCACACCGCCGAGACCCTGCACGCACTGCTGCGCCAGATGCACGGCGAGAGCGGCCTGACGTCGATCATCGCCACCCACAACCCGCGCCTCGCCGCCGCCTGCGACCGGGTCCTGCGCCTGGAAGACGGAAGATTAAAAGAAGAAGCGCCTGCGGCCTGAGCGAGGGGCCGGCTTGCCAGCCGGAGCGCCGGGCCCGCCTGCGCCATGGCTTCGGCGGGCAACCTTCGCAGATCGAGCGCGAAGGTTGGGCAGCGCGGTTACTCGACGATCGCCTCCGCCTCGATCTCGACCAGCATGTCCGGGTCGATCAGCTTCGCGACCTCGACCATCGACGTCGCCGGCCGGATCGAGCCGAACACTTCGCCGTGGGCCTGGCCGATCGCTTCCCAGTCGCGGACGATGTTCGTGACGTACATCCGCGTCCGGACGACGTGCTCGAGTGAGGCGCCCGCGCGCTCGAGGGCGCGGGCGATGTTCTGGAGCGTTTGAATCGTCTGGGCTCGAGCGTCACCCTGGCCCACGAGCCCGCCGCCTTCATCGGTCGCGGTCGTCCCGGAGACATGGACGATGTTGCCGACGCGCACCGCCCGCGAGTAGCCGACGACCGGCTCCCACTTGGTACCGCTCGAAATGTTCTTCCGTGTGGACATCGCGGCAGTATATCGCCGCCGTTTGACTCGTCGGTTACGGCTGATTCACCTGGATGAACCTCGCCGCCACGTTGTTCGTCTCGTTCGACTCGGCCACGGCCTGCGCGCCGTCGGCGACGAACAGCAGATACATCCCGCCGGTGCGGTTGGTCGGCAGCGCCACGCGTCGTCGTGGCGGAGTGGCTCGCGTCGGTCGCCAGCGCGGGCACGTCGCGGACGGCGGCCAGCTGCTGGTCGAGGGCGTCGAACACGGCGTCGGTGGACAGATAGAAGCGGACGACCGAGGCGCCCGCCGCGCCGCCGCCGCTGTTGCGCACGTTGGTGGTGACGGTGATGTTCCCGCCGGCGATTCCGCTGGTGGGCGCGGTCACCGTCAGGAAGTTGAGGTCCGGCCCGACCTGAATGATGGCGAAGCGGGCGTTGTTGGTCTCCTGCGTTTCGACGACGGCGTTGCCGTCGTCCGCGGTGCCGATCAGGATCCAGCTGCCCGGCGCGACGGCCGGCAGGGTCAGCGTCGTGGTCCCGGTGCTCGACTCGTTCGGGGCGAGCGCGGGTATCGCGCGCGCCGCGTTCAGGCGCATGTCGCCGGCGTCGAGCGCGTAGTTGCTGGACAGGAAGAACGCGGTCGTCGACGCGCCTGCCGGGCCCGATCCGATGTTCCGCGTCGTATCGGTCACGACGATCGTGCCGCCCGACGCCGCGCGCGTCGGCCCGGTCATCGCCGACACTGCCAGGTCGGCGCCAATCTTGATGAGCACCGAGCGCGCGTTGTTGGTGTCGTTGGCCTCGACGACGGCGGCGCCGGCATCGGCCTGCGCGAAGAGGTAATAGGTGCCGGACGCCGTGGTCGTGGGAATGGTCACCATGGTCGCGCCGGTGGACGTCGCGGCAGCCGCGAGCGCGGGTACCGGCCGCGTCTGCAGCGCCGGATCGCCGGCGTCGAGGAACACGTCGCTCGAGAGGAAGAAGCGCGTGGTCGTGGCCGCCGCGGCGCCAGCCCCCTGGTTGCTGGTGGTGTCGTTGACGAGGATCGTGCTGCCCGGTCCGGCGCTGGACGGCGCCGTCACGCTGGTCACGACCAGGTCCGGCCCGATCGCAATCGTCGTGATCTTGGTGTTGTTGTACTCGTTCGTCTCGAAGATCGCGCCCGGAGCGTCTGCCTTCGCGAACAGGTAGTAGGTGCCCGGCTCGAGCGGCACCGGCAACACCACGGGTGTCGTGGCCGTTGACGCGGCGCCTGACGCGAGCGCTTCCACGGCGTGCACGCCGAGCAGCGGATCTAACGCGTCGAGAATCGCGTTCCTGGACAGGAAGAACGACGTCTGCGAGGCGGGAGCGTCGCCGAGCCCCTGGTTCCTGGTCGTGTCGATCAGGTCGAGCGAGCCGCCTTCGGCGCCGGACTTGGGCACGGTGAGGGCGGCCACCATCATGTCGGGCGCGACATCGTCACTGACGATCGTCACCGTCGCCGATGTCGGCGTGCCGATGACGTAGCCGCTGCCTTGCGTGATCGTGAGGATGACGGTCTCGTTGTTTTCGACGACCGCATCGTCCAGCGGCGCGATCGCGACGACCGCGCTCGCCGCGCCCTGCGGAATCGTGACCGAGGCCTGGAGCGGCGTGTAGTCGGCGCCCTGCGTGGCGGTGCCGCCGATCAGGTACCTGACCGTCACGGCCGATTCGCTCGCGGCGCCGCGGCTGAAGGTGATCGCGCCCGGCACCAGGCCCGCTTCGCTGGCGGTCGGCGTCGACGCGCTCACGGTGATGGTCGGCGGCGCCGGCGGCGCGTCGCAGCCGGCGGGGACGTCATACGCCGGACCGACGCGGTTGAGGCCGTTGTCGGAGGTGTCGGTTGCGCTGACGCCCATGCCGCGGCCGGCGAACGACTCCCAGAGCCGGCAGAAGTTCTGGCTGGACGGGCTCCCGGGGTTCCGGAGCTCGTCGGCCTCGAGCATCGCGTCGCGCATGTCGAGCATCGTCGGCGCCGGCGGCGAGAGTGCCAGCCCGTCGACGTAGAGCTGATGCGATTCGTTGATCGCGGCCGCCTCCGAGCCGCGCACCAGGTCGGTGCGGAACCGCTCGCGGACGTCCCACAGCGCGTTGACCCAGATCTCGCCGTTGTCGTGCACTTCGCAGATCAGGCCGAGCAGGCAGGTCCAGTCGCCGTAGTGCTTGCCGTTGACCTGCCGGAGCCCGCCGGGCCGCGAGTATTCCGCGAGGACCGTGTCGCCGTTGACGCTGTACGCGAAGAAGTCGCCACCGCCTTCGCCGATCGCCCCCGCTTCGTTGCCGGTGAACGCCGTGTTCAGCCGCAGGCTGACGCCGTGGTGGTACTCGTGAATGATGATGTCGAGGTCGTAGTCGCCGTCGAGATCGGAGACGCCGTCGCCATCGACGTCCTCCGCCCAGCAGCCGCTGCCGTCCCAGAGGAACATGTTGATCGTCGGGCTGGATCCTTCCGGCGCGTGGACGTAGTTGGCGTTGTTGCGCCCGGCCGCGCGCGCGTTCGCCTTCACGGGATCGCCGGCGACGCCGCCGCGTCCGAAGTTGTCCGCCTGGAAGTTGCCGGCGGCCTCGGTGAACCCGAGGTCGTAGAAGAAGTCGTGCGCGTAGTTCATCGCGAAGAACAGGAACGTCTCGGCCGAGGCGGCGGAGTTGAAGGGGAAGTCGAAGGCCCAGCCGTTGCCGTCGGCGGTGCCGGAGGTTGCGGGCACCGACACGTTGCCGCGGAAGATCCGCGCGTTGTTGCCGTCGAGGCGGCCGGTGTTGCCGAGCACGGTCGACGCATCGCGGAACGGGCTGTTCAGGCTGCGCAGGACGTAGTTCGACGCCGGCGGGCAGGCCGTGCCGCCGCCGCCGAGCGGCATCGGATCCGGGCGCCGCGGATCGACCGGCGTCGCCGACTGCAGGACGCGGCCGGTGCCTTCGGTCTGACGCGCGCGGTTGCGCCGCACCAGCAGTTCCGCGCTTCGCGCGTCGATGACCACGTCGTAGACGTTCGTGCCGTCGGGGGCCGTGACCGTCACGTGCCAGGCCGGACGGATGGTGCCGTCCATCGCCAGCCATGTCATGGCGGCGGTACTCGCCTGGCCGTCGCCGGCGTGCGTCAGCGCCGCCGTCCGTGCCTCGGCGCCTGACACCGACGTGGTCGCGTCGCGGCGCGACACGGGCGCGGCGTTCGACGTCACGCGGAGCACGGTTCCATCCGGACGCACGTGAATGCCGACGGAGGAGTCGAAGACCGGCATGCCGTCGACGACCTGCCGGAAGAGCGAGATGGCGGACGCCGTTCGAGGGGCTGACGTAGTCGCGGACCAGGGTGAGCGTCGCGAGATCCTGGCGATCGAGCCCGAGGAGCGGCGCGTTGCTCGCGAGGAGGGCGCGGACGGACGCGGAGCCACTGCCGGGCGACACCGAGAGACGGGAGTCGGTCAGGAGGCGGACGGAGCCCGACTCGCGATTGACGCGAGGTCCGCGGCGCGACCGGCCGTTCGCAGAGCCCGCGACGTCAGCATCCGCCCGAGGCGGCGCCGGTTCGCGACTGTCGCGAATATCGAAGTCCGGATGTCGCTCGCTCGGACGCGATTGTGAAATCGCTGTCTGCGCGCCGGGAACGCTGACGAGCCCGGCTGCCAGTAACACCACCAAGAGGCGTGGTCCCGACGACATCGCAGTCTCCTCGCAGGGGAAGCGCCAGGCGAGTTGCGATATCCAGGCCAGCTGAGCTCGCGAATGGCCTCAACGACTTACGGGGGCGCGTGCGGGTGACCTCGTAACAACTTCCGTTCGATCGCGACGAAAACGCCCCGAACCCGCACACGTTCCGAGGGGAGAAACGTCCGTCCGTTTGCCGTCGTCCTAAGAGTTACCTGCCTCAATCGAAAGGTGACTCAAGCCTTGGTCGACTGCCCGATCCAAGGACGCGGACAAAAAGTCTCTCTAGTCCCGACCTGGGCTGAATCCTCCAGCAGGGTCGGTCGTCTAAACCTAGTAAAGAGCCCTACTTAGCCGCGGAAACCGATTGGCTGCCGCCGTGCTTTGCCGTATAATGTCACGCAGGCGGCGCCCTCCTTACGATAGGTAAACCGGATGTTCGAACGTTACACGGAACGAGCGCGGCGCGTCCTCTTCTTCGCGCGCTACGAAGCCAGCCAGCTGGGCAGCATCTCGATTGAAACCGAGCACCTGCTCCTCGGGCTGATTCGCGAAGGCAAGGGGCTGACCAGCCGCATCTTTGCCCGATCTCACCTGTCCCTCGAAAGCATCCGCAAGGAGATCGAGGGGCGCACAGTCTTCCGCGAGAAGGTCTCGACCTCGGTCGAGATCCCGTTCAGCGCGGAAACCAAGCGGGTGCTGCAGTTTGCGGCTGAAGAAGCCGACCGGCTGCTCCACAACTACATCGGGACCGAACATCTCCTCCTGGGCATCCTGCGCGAAGAGCGGTCGGTCGCGGCCACGATCCTCATGGAGAAGGGCATGCGCCTCAACACGGTCCGCGAGGACATCGTGGCGCTGCTCAACGAGAAGACGACGTTGACGCGGGTCAAGGAAACCCCGCTCCTCGCCGAGTTCTCGCGCGACCTGACCGAGGCGGCGATGAAGAACCAGCTCGATCCGCTGGTCGGCCGCCACCTCGAGGTCGAGCGGGTGCAGCAGGTGCTCTGCCGCCGCACCAAGAACAATGCGGTGCTCATCGGCGAGCCGGGTGTCGGCAAGACCGCGATCGTCGAAGGCCTGTCGCAGAAGATCGTCTACGGCGACGTGCCGCATTTCCTCGCCGACAAGCGCCTCCTCGCCCTCGACATCTCCTTGATCGTTGCCGGCACCAAGTATCGCGGGCAGTTCGAGGAGCGGCTCAAGGCGATCATGAAGGAGCTGACCGAGAACCCGAACATCATCGTGTTCATCGACGAGCTCCACACCCTGGTCGGCGCGGGGTCGGCGGAAGGCTCGCTCGACGCGGCGAACATCCTCAAGCCGGCGCTGTCGCGCGGCGAGATCCGCTGCATCGGCGCGACGACGCCGGCCGAGTATCGCAAGTACATCGAGAAGGACCGCTCGCTCGAGCGCCGGTTCCAGGCGATTAAGGTCGATCCGCCGTCGGAGAAGGAAACGATCGAGGTCCTCAGCGGGGTCAAGGACCGCTACGAGTCCTTCCACCACGTCGAGTACACGTTCGAGGCGATCGAAGCGGCGGTCTACCAGTCGAGCCGCTACATCACCGATCGCTTCCTCCCCGACAAGGCCATCGATCTGATCGACGAGGCGGGCGCCCGCGCCAAGCTGCGCGAGGCGGGCTACAGCGAGGAGTTCGGGGAGATCAACCGGAGCATCCGCGTCGCCGTCGAGCAGATGGAGAACGCGGTCTCCGAGAAGAACTTCGAGAAGGCGCAGTTCTACCGCGAGCAGGAAGTGCAGGCGCGCGAGAACCTGCAGTTCGTCCGCGAGCGGTTCGACGTCAAGTCGAACTCGCGCCGCGTCGTCGTCGGCAAGGCGGAAATCGACGAGGTCGTGTCCAAGTGGACCGGCGTGCCGCTGACGTCGATCAACCAGGACGAAGGGGACAAGCTCCTGCGGATGGAGGAGGAGCTGCACAAGCGCGTCGTCTCGCAGGAGGCGGCGATTTCGGCGCTGTCGCGGGCGATCCGGCGGTCACGCGCCGGGTTGAAGAACCCGAACCGTCCGGTCGGCAGCTTCGTGTTCCTCGGGCCGACCGGCGTCGGCAAGACCGAGCTGGCGCGCGCGCTTGCGAACTTCCTGTTCGGCAGCGACCATGCGCTGATCCGCTTCGACATGTCGGAGTACATGGAGAAGCACTCGGTGTCCAAGCTGATCGGGTCGCCTCCGGGCTACGTCGGGCATGAGGAGGGCGGGCAGCTCACCGAGAAGGTGAAGCGGAACCCGTACTCGGTGGTGCTGCTCGACGAGATCGAGAAGGCGCACCCGGATCTGTTCAACATCCTGCTGCAGGTCTTCGAGGACGGTCACCTCACCGACGGCCTTGGCAACCGGGTGAACTTCAAGAACACGATCATCATCATGACGTCGAACATCGGCGCGCGCTTCATCCAGAAGAAGGCGTCGCTGGGGTTCCAGTCGAGCGATGCCACCACCATCAATCGCAGCGTCAACGACATGGTGCTCGGGGAGGTCCGCAAGACCTTCAACCCGGAGTTCATCAACCGCATCGACGAGATCATCGTCTTCGAGGCGCTCTCGGACGACGACCTGCGGACGATTACCCGCCTGCTCGTGAAGCAGGTGAACGACAACCTGGTCGATCGGAAGATCCACCTGGAACTCGGATCCGACGTCGTGGACTGGATCATCGAGCAGACCTGCAAGGATCGCTCGTATGGGGCCAGGCCGCTGCGCCGCGCCATCCAGCGCTACATCGAGGACCCGCTCTCAGAGGAGCTCATTCGTGGGCATCTGAAGGGGGGAGACATCGAGGTCTACCTCGACGCCGGCGTTCTGGCCTACCGCCCCGCCGGGCAAGCCGCGGCCGACGGCCGCCGGCTGGCCTGATCCGCCTTCGCGGCGTGGCCGCTCCGGCGGCACACGCCTTCACGGCGTCCGCTCTGGGGGGACACCGAACCGCGGCGGTCGTCGAATACGACCGCCGGGTGGCCCGGGGCGTCTAAAATCCAGTAGAATCATGGCTTGGCCGCCGCCCGGACTTCAGGTCCGAGCGGCCGGCCGGCCCCATATCCCGTTTTCGTGGGGGCACAGAACCCCGTGCTGGTCTCCAGATCTATGCGATTGCGAGCCGTTTTTTTCGCGGCGCTCCTCATGGCGTGCGCCGCCGCCGATGCGCGTGCGCAGACGCCCGCGCCGGCCCCCGCCGCGTCGGAAGCGATGTCGCTTCCGGCCACCATTTGCGGCCTGAATGTTCCTGCCCCGGCGAAGCTGCCGCCGGCAGGGTCCGCGCCGGTGCTCTACACGATCCTGGTCTGCTTCGAGAAGCAGGGGAACGTGCCGGTCGTCGATGCCAATACCTATCTCTTCTATATCGAGCTGGCGCGACGCGTCAGCGCGCCGTCCGAGAACCGCTGGGTCCCTTACACCGAGGAGATCGAGCAGGCCGTGCTCGGCGACTTCCGCCGCCTCTGGAACACGAACTTCCTCGACGACCTGACCATCGAGGCCCGCGACGTGCGGTTCTCGAACGGCGTCATCGGCAAGGTCGTGGTCTACAACATGGAGGAGCGGCAGCGCGTCAAGATCGTCGACTACATCGGGTCCGACAAGGTCGACCAGTCGAAGATTGAAGAGGAGCTGCGCGACCGCGGCATCAAGATCAACCTCGATTCGTTCATCGACCCCGGCATCATCCGCCGCGTCACCGGCGTGGTCCGCGAGCTCTACGCGGAGAAGGGCTACCAGTTCGCCGAGGTGAAGCCCGAGATCAAGGAAGTGACCGGCGGGCCGAAGACGGTCCACGTCACGTTCCACATCAACGAAGGCCCGAAGGTCCGCATCCGCGAGGTCGAGTTCCTGGGCAACCAGAAGGTCAGCGACCGGGCGCTCGCGCGGAAGATGAAGGAGAACAAGTCCAAGGGATTCCTCGGCTTCATCACCGGCGGCGGCACCTACAAGGAAGACAAGTTCGGCGAGGACGCCGAGAAGGTCATCGAGCACTATCGCAACGAGGGCTACATCGCGGCGCAGGTTGGCCAGCCCGAGCTGAAGATCATGGAAGACGAGGCCGACGGGCGGACGCGCTGGGTCCAGCTCCGGATCCCCGTCACCGAGGGCAGCCAATACAAGATCGGCAACTTCACCTTCGAGGGCAACACCATCGTCAAGGGTGAGGCGCTGCGCGCGCTGTTCAAGGTCAGGGAAGGCGAGACCTACAGCGAGAAGGACGTCCGCAAGGGTCTCGACAAGGCCCGCGAGGTCTACGGCTCCGGCGGCTACTACGAGTTCGTCGCCTATCCCGATCTGAAGCCGCGCGACCTGCCGCCGATGCCGCAGAACGGCGATCCGCCGCCGCCCGCCGGACCGTCGGCGCCGGCGGCCAACGGGCCACCGATCGTCGACGTCGTCATGCGGGTGACCGAAGGCAAGCAGTACTTCGTGAACCGCATCACGTTCACCGGCAACACGACGACACGCGACAACGTCATCCGCCGCGAGATCCGGCTGCTCGAAGCCGGCGTGTTCAACACCGAGGCGCTGAAGTACAGCATCAAGCGCCTCAACCAGCTCGGTTACTTCAAGAGCCTCGAAGGGGACGCGATCTCGGTCGAGAAGACCCCGGGCGTGGACAACAAGGTCGACATCGGCCTGAAGCTCGAAGAGCAGAACCGCAACCAGCTGACGTTCGGCGCCGGCGTGTCGCAGTTCGACGGGTTCTTCGGCCAGCTGTCCTTCCAGACCTCCAACTTCCTCGGCCGCGGCGAGACCTTCACGATCTCGGCGCAGCAGGGCAACCGCGCCAAGAATTACCAGCTGGCGTTCACCGAGCCGTTCCTGTTCGACAAGCCGATGACCGCGGGCGTCGATCTCTTCATCCGCGAGATCCGCTACGATCGGGCTGTACACGCAGGCGTCGGCCGGCGGCAACCTGGTGTGGGGCGTCCAGACCGGCGACTTCTCCCGGATGTTCCTCAACTACAGCCTCGAGCGGGTCAAGGTGCAGGACCTCAACCCGCTCTACAACGATCCGCAGGTCATCGGCCGCAACCCGTTCCTGCAGGACGCGCTGCTGCTCGGCCAGGGCGGCCGGCGGACGATCAGCAAGATCTCGCCGAGCTGGGTGTTCAACACCGTCGATCAGCCGATCTTCCCGACGAGCGGCACGCGCTACACCTTCTCGGTCGATTTCGCGGGCATCGGCGGCAACACCAACTTCATCAACCCGCGCGGCGAGGCGATCTGGTACATCCCGCTCAACCGCCGGACGTCGCTGGGCTTCCGCGCGCAGGCCGAATACATCACGCCGTACGGCAGCACCTTCGCGCTGCCGATCTACGAGAAGCTGTATCTCGGCGGCGAGTACAGCATCCGCGGCTTCGACATCCGGACGGTCGGCCCGCGCGACGAAGAGTCGGGCCTGGTGCTGGGCGGCAACAAGAGCCTGCTCTTCAACGCCGAGTATCTGATCAACATCGCCGGGCCGGTGCGCCTGGTGCTGTTCGCCGACGCCGGGCAGGTCCGGGACACGGGTGAGAATTTCGTGTGGCAGGAAGACGTCCTTCGCCGCACCGTCGGCGGCACGCTGATTCCCGACACCATCCTCGATCCCAATTACATCTTCAATCCGATCGGCTTCCAACCGGAGGTGACGACGGAGGTGGTCGGGCAGGCGAGCGCGTTCAAGACGTCGATCGGTGCGGAAATCCGCTTCTTCATGCCGGTGCTCAACGTGCCGTTCCGGCTGATCTTCGCGATGAACCCGAACCGGTACGGCGTGCTCGACAACAACCTGCAGCCGGAGAAGAAGTACAAGTTCCGGTTCGCGGTGGGAACGACGTTCTAACTGACGACAGGTCGCAGACATTAATTTCAGTCGAAAGGGAATTTGTAAATGAAGCCGTTGAAGACGATGAAGACGATGACCGTGGTTGCTGCCCTGGGCCTGGCCCTCTCGGCCGGACCGGCGTTCGCGCAGACGCCCGCCACCCAGGCGCCGGCGACCCCCGCCGCCCAGCAGCCGGCGACCCCGGCGACCCCGGCGCCCGCGCCGGCTCAGCCCCCCGCGCCGCGGCCGTTCCCCGAAGGCGCGAAGATCGCCTACATCGATCTGCAGTTCATCGCCTCCAACTCGGTGGAGGGCAAGACCGCGACCACGAAGATCCAGGAGTTCACCAAGAAGAAGACCGCCGAGCTCGAAGCCAAGCAGAAGGCGCTCGAGGCGTCGCGCAGCAAGCTGCTGCAGGGCGGCACGGTGCTGAGCGATCAGGCCCGCTCCCAGATGGAGAAGGACATCGACAAGATGACGCGCGAGCTCCAGTACGCGCAAACGGACGCGCAGTCCGAGCAGAAGCAGCTGACCGACGATCTGCAGAACGACTTCCAGACCAGGCTCAACCCGATCATCGACGTGGTCGCCAAGGAGAAGGGCCTGCACATGGTCATCAGCATCGCGGATTCCGGCGCGGTGTGGGCCGATACCGGCCTGAACATCTCGGCTGAAGTGATGAAGCGGCTGGACGCGCAGGCGAAGACGCCGCCGCCCGCTGCTCCCAAGAAGTAGCAACTCGGCATCGATCGCGAACCCGTGGCGTTGAACATACCGCAGGTCATCGAGCGTCTCTGTTACCGCTATCCGTCGCCGCTGGTGGATACGGTGACTGAACTCGAGCCCGGTCGTCGCATCGTGGCGTTCAAGAACGTCACGGTGAACGAGGACTTCTTCCAGGGACACTTTCCCGGCGAGCCGCTGATGCCGGGGGTGCTCATGATCGAGACCCTGGCACAAGTGGCGACCGTGCTGCTGATGCACGAGGCGACCGGCACCGATCGCGCCTTCCTGCGCGGCGTGGACAACGCGAAGTTCAGACTGCGGGTCGTGCCAGGCGATCGGCTGCGGCTCGTTGTGACGCTCGGCGCGCGCCGGACCGGCCTGGCGCGGGCCCACGGCGCCGCCTACCTCGGCGACCGCATCGTCGCGGAAGCGGAGCTGGTGATGGGGCTCAGCGGCGTCGCCGTCGACACCCGGGCCGGCGTCACGATTCATCCGACCGCGATCGTGCATCCGGACGCGCGGATCGGCGCCGGCACCACCATCGGCCCGTACGTGACGATCGGCGAGCACGTCCGCATCGGACGCGACTGCCGGATCGGCGCCTCGACGGTCGTCGACGGCTGGACCGAGATCGGCGATGCCAACGAGATCTTCCCGATGGCGTCGGTCGGCCTGATTCCGCAGGACCTCAAGTTCAGCGGCGAGCGCACCCAGCTGGTGATCGGCAATCGCAACGTGATTCGCGAGTTCGTCACCATTCATCGCGGCACCGCGGGCGGCGGCGGCCTGACCAGCATCGGCGACCACAACCTGTTCATGGCCTATGCGCACATCGCGCACGACTGCCATGTCGGGAACGACACCATCTTCGGCAACGGCGCGACCCTCGCCGGTCACGTGACCGTCGAGGACTGCTCCAACGTCGGAGCGTTTTCGGGCGTGCACCAGTTCTGCCGGGTCGGCCGCCACTCTTTCATCGGCGGCTATTCGGTCGTCACCAAGGACGCGTTGCCGTTTGCGAAAACGGTCGGCAACCGCGCCCGCATCTACGGCCTGAACACCATTGGCCTGGTGCGCCGCAAGTTCTCGCAGGACGCGATCGCCAAGCTGCGGCGCGCCTATCGGCATCTGCTGCATTCGAACACCAGCCGCGCGCTCGCGCAGATCGAGCGCGATCCGACGCTGCAGTGCGAAGAGGTGCAGTACGTCGTGGATTTCATTCGGACCTCGAGCCGGGGTGTCGGCCTGCGCCGGCCCAGCCGGCGGCTCGAAGAGGTCATGGACGAGTAAGGCAGGAAGACCAACGATGTTTTCGACCAGACGTTTCCTCGGCATGCTGCTGCTGGCAGCTGTCGTCGCCGGGTGCGACGACGAACCCACTCCGATCAGCCCGGGTCCGATCGATCCGAAGACCGACAGCTTCGCAGGTGCGGTCACGCAGAATGGCGCGTCGATGCATACCTTCGAAGTGGCCGGGGGCGGCCCGATCAGGGCCACCCTCAAGCAGATCGGCACCGACAACACGCTGGTGGTCGGGCTGGATCTCGGCAACTGGAACAGCGTGAACAGCACGTGCCAGATCGTGCTCGCCAAGGTCGACGCGACCGCCGATTCGGTCGTGCAGGGCACGATGACAGGGATCGGCACGCTCTGCGTGCGGATCTATGACGTCGGCAACATCACCGGCACGACGCCGGTTCCCTACACGGTCGAGGTCGTCCACCCGTAGCAGAGTCCGGCTTCGTGTCACGCATCGGCATCATCGCCGGCAACGGAAAATTTCCCTTTCTCGTCCTCCAGGGCGCCCGTGATCTCGGCCACGAGGTCACGGTCGTCGCGGTCAAGGAGGAGGCGTTCACCGACCTCGAAGGCGCGGCGCGCGAGGCTCGCGCCGACCTGCACTGGGTCTCGCTCGGCCAGCTTGGCGCCTGCATCAAGATCCTGAAGAAGGCCGGCGTCTCCCAGGCGGTGATGGCCGGCCAGGTCCGTCACGTCAAGATCTTCTCCGGCATCATCCCCGACTTGAAGCTGCTGTCCGTGCTGACGCGGCTCAAGGCCCGCAACACCGATGCGCTGATTTCCGCGGTCGCCGACGTCATGCGTGACGACGGCATCGAGCTGCTCGATTCGACCGTCTTCCTGACCCCGCTGCTGGCGCGCGAAGGCGTGCTCAGCTCACGGCCGCCGACCGACGACGAGCGCGCGGACTTCGACTTCGGCTACCGGATGGCCGACGCCATCGCCGGCCTGGACATCGGCCAGACGATCGCGGTCAAGGACCAGGCGGTCGTCGCTGTCGAGGCCATGGAAGGCACCGATGCGGTGATTGCGCGGGCCGGCCAGCTGGCCGGGCGCGGCGTCCGCGTCGTCAAGGTGGCCAAGCCGAACCAGGACATGCGCTTCGACGTGCCGGTGGTCGGCGTGGCCACCATCCAGGCGATGTGCGCGGCCGGCGCCACGGCACTGTCCATCGACGCCGGCAAGACGCTGGTGCTCGACGGCGACCGGGTCTTCGCGTCGGCCAACGAGGCGTCGATCGCCATCGTCGGACGGCCGGTGCGGGTGGCGCATGCCGCCTGATCCCGTTCGCATCGCAGTAATCGGCGTCGGCCATCTCGGGCGGCATCACGCCCGCATTCTCTCGTCCATGGAGGGCGCCCGCCTCTCCGCCGTGGTCGATACCGCGCCCGAGCGGGCGGCGGAAGCTGCCGCGGCGTCGTCCGCGGACGCGTTGACCGACTACCGTCTGCTGTTCGATCGCGTGGATGCCGTCGTCGTCGCCGTGCCGACGGAACTGCATCGGGAGATCGCCGTCCCGTTCCTCGAGCGCGGCATCCCCGTGCTCGTCGAGAAGCCCATGTCGCGCACGGTCGAGGATGCGGATCGGATGCTCGAAGCCGCCGCGGCCGGGAGCGCCATCCTCGCGGTCGGCCACACCGAGCGGCACAACCCGGCCGTCGCCGTGGCGATGCGGCTGGTCTCGGCGCCGCGGTTCATCGAGGTCCACCGCCTCAGCGCGTTCCCGGATCGCAGCCTCGACATCGACGTCGTGTTCGACCTGATGATCCACGACCTCGACATCATCCTGACGATCGCGCAGTCGGAGGTCACGTCGATCGAGGCGGTCGGCGTGCCGGTGCTGACGCCGAAGTACGACATCGCGAACGTGAGGCTCCGGTTTGCGTCCGGGTGCATCGCGAACATCACCGCGAGCCGCATCAGCAAGGACCGCGTGCGCAAGATTCGATTCTTCCAGAAGGACGCCTACCTGTCGGTCGACTACGCGTCGCAGGAGGTCGAGGGCTGGCGGCTGGTGCGGCGCGAGCCGCGGCCGGGCATCGAAGGCGGTCCGATTCCGGTGGAGCGGGACGAGCCGCTGCGGCGCGAGCTGGCCGACTTCGTCAGGGCCGTGCGCGATGGCGGGCAGCCGCTGGTCGATGGCCGGGCCGGGCGGCGTGCGCTGGCGCTGGCCGCCGAAATCGCGGAGAAAATGGAATCGGTAGTCTGATGTTCAAAGACCTGAACAGCTTCATCGGCGCGCTCGACAAGGAACGAGAGCTCGCCCGCATCACTGATTCGGTGAGCCCCGAGCTCGAGATCAGCGCGGTCACCGATCGGGTGTCGAAGACGCCGGGCGGCGGTCCCGGCCTGCTGTTCGAGCAGCCGACCGGGTTCGACATGCCGGTGGCCGTGAACCTCTTCGGGTCGCTGAAGCGGATGTGCATGGCGCTCGGCGTGAACCACCTGGACGAGCTCGCGCACGAGATCGAGGAGCTGGCGACGCCGAAGATTCCGTCCGGCCTGCTCGATACCCTCAAGCTGCTGCCGATGGTCAACCGGCTGCGCGACCTGATGCCGAAGACCGTCAGCGATGCGCCGTGCCAGGCTGTCGTCCGGAAGAACGGCACCCTGGACGAGATCCCGATCCTCAAGTGCTGGCCGGAAGACGGCGGCCGCTACATCACGTTCCCGCTGGTGTTCACGAAGGATATGGAGACCGGCATCCGGAACATCGGCACCTACCGGATGCAGGTGTTCGACGGCCGCACCACCGGCATGCACTGGCAGCGCCACAAGGGCGGGGCGCAGCACCACCGAATCGCCGAGCGCCTGAAGCGGCGGCTGGCGGTCTCGGTGGCGCTCGGACCTGATCCGGCGCTGGCCTACTCGGCGACCGCCCCGATGCCTGAAGGGCTCGACGAGCTCATGCTTGCCGGCTTCCTGCGTCGAGAGCGCGTCGAGCTCGTCAAGTGCGTCACCAACGATCTCGAGGTGCCGGCGAATTCGCAGATCGTGCTCGAGGGGTATGTCGAGCCGGGTGAGCGCAGGCGCGAAGGGCCGTTTGGCGACCACACCGGCGTATATTCGCATCCCGACGACTTTCCGGTCTTCCACCTCACCTGCATCACCCACCAGCGCAATCCGATCTATCTCACGACGGTGGTCGGTATTCCGCCGATGGAGGATTACTATCTGGGGAAGGCCAGTGAGCGGATCTTCCTGCCCCTGATCCGCAAGACCGTCCCGGAGATCGTGGACATGCACTTCCCGGCGGAAGGCATCTTCCACAACCTGGTCATCATCTCGATCGACAAGCGCTACCCCGGGCATGCGCGGAAAATCATGAACGCCTGCTGGGGCCTCGGTCAGCTGATGTTCTCGAAGACCATCATCGTCGTGGACAAGGACGTCGACGTCCAGAACCAGTCGGAGGTTGCCTGGGTCGTGGGCACGCACTACGACCCGGAGCGCGACATCCAGTTCACGCGCGGACCGGTGGACGATCTCGAGGACGCGAGCGACCTGCCGGCGTACGGCAGCAAGATGGGCATCGACGCGACCCGCAAGTGGCCGAGCGAGGGCTTCACCCGCGCCTGGCCGAAGAAGCTGAGCACCACCGCCACGGCCGCCGCGAAGGCCGAGGAGCAGTGGCAGAAGATCCGGAAGGGCTGGAGGCCGTGACCACATTGCAGACCCTCGCGGAGCGCGTGGCGCAGGGCGGCGTGCTCGGCGACGAGGACGCCCCGGTCGTCTACCAGAGCCACGACCTCATTGCGATCGGCATGATGGCCGACGACGTGCGGCGGCAGCTGCACGGCGCGGACACGACGTTCCTGCGCGTGTTCGACGTGCACGTGGATGCGGTTCCGGCCTCGCTGCCGTCCGGCACCTCAGCGGGTGAGTATCGCCTCGTCGGAGCACCATCCTCGATCGATGCGGTGTGCCGCGCCGTCGCCGATGCCAGGCGTCTGGCCGGCGATGCCCTGGTGTCGGGTTTCTCGCTGCCCGACGTGTTCGAGCTGGAGTCAGGCGCGCGTGGCGCGCTGGAGCGCCTGCGCGCGGCAGGTCTTGACGCCGTGGCGGAGGCGCCAATCGATCGTATGTCCGCAGACCACGTCCGCGCGGCGCGGTCGGCCGGTCTGCTGGTGCAGCGTGTCACGGTTCACGCGCCGGCCGCCGATCCGCTGTCTGCCATCGAGGCCGCCCGGCGGCTGCAGGACGAGCTCGGGGGCTTCCGCGCGTTCGCGCCGCTGCCGAGAACGTCGTCCGTGACCGCGCCGACGACGGGTTACGACGACGTCAAGGTCATCGCGCTGGCGCGGCTGGTCATCCGCGACATCCGCTCGATCCAGGTCGACTGGCCGCTGTACGGGCCAAAGCTGGCGCAGGTGGCGCTCACCGTCGGTGCGGACGATGTCGACGGCGTCGCGGCGTTCGATACGGGATCGCTCGGCACGCGCCGCAGCGCGCTCGAGGAAATCAACGGCAACATCCGCGCCGCCGGTTTGCACGCCGTCGAACGGGACGGTCGCTTCGAGGTCCGTGGGCGCTGATGCGACCTGTCCGAATTGGTGCCGTCGACTACCTCAACGCACGTCCGCTCGTGTTCGGTCTCGAGCTCCGGCAGGGAATCGCCCTGCAGTTCGATGCGCCGTCGAAGTGCGCGGCGCTGCTCCACGAAGGCTCGATCGACGTCGGCATGATTCCGACGATCGAGTACGTGCGCGGCGGGCCCTACTGCGTGGTGCCGGAAGTGGCGATCGTGTCGGAAGGTCCGGTCGCATCGGTGGCATTGTTCAGCCGGAAGCCGCCCGAGGAGGTCCGCACCATCGCCGCCGACACGAGTTCGAGGACGTCGATCGCGCTGATGCGCATCCTCTGCTTCGAGGCGATCGGCATCGACCCTGAGTTCATCCCGATGGCGCCCAAGCCTGCCGACATGCTGCGGCGCTGCGACGCCGCGCTGCTGATTGGCGACGCGGCGCTCTTCCTCGATCACAAGCTGCTCGGGGTGAAGAAGTTCGATCTCGGCGAGCGCTGGACCCAGCTCACCGGCCTGCCGTTCGTGTGGGCGTTCTGGGCCGGCCGCCGCGGCGCCCTGAACGAGCCCCAGGTGCAGCTGCTGATCGACGCCCGTGATGCCGGCGTGGCGGCGTCCGACGCGATCGCGGCCGCCTACTGCGGCCCGGCCAGGGCCGAGCAGGCGCGGCGGTATCTAAGGGAGAATATTCGCTACGACCTCGGGTCGCGCGAGCTCGAAGGCCTCAAGACGTTCTACGAGCTGGCGGCGAAGCACAGTATCGTCGACGACGCCGGTGCGCCGGAGTTCTACCGGCTGGCGACGTCCTAGCGGCAGGGGATGACAGGTCCGTCGGTGCAGCGAGCAGCATACCAGGCGATCGCGAACAAGGTGTCAGGCGGCGCGCGCATCGGCGCCGATGAGGCGCTCGAGCTCTATACGCACGCGCCGACGGCGCTGCTCGGTCGGCTGGCCGACGACATCCGCGCACGCAGGCATCCCGGGCGGGTCGTCACCTACATCATCGACCGCAACGTCAACTACACGAACGTCTGCGTCGCCCGCTGCAACTTCTGCGCGTTCTACCGCCCGGTCGGGTCTCACCGAGGGCTACGTGCTGGGGTTCGACGAGATCTACCGCAAGATCGACGAGACCATCGCGCTCGGCGGCGGGCAGCTGCTGCTCCAGGGCGGCCACAATCCCGATCTGCCGCTCGAGTGGTACGAGGACCTGTTTCGCGGGGTCAAGGCTCGCTATCCGACGTTCCGCCTGCACGCGCTCTCGCCGCCCGAGATCGTCCACCTCTCGCGCATGGCGCGGCTGCCGGTGCCGCAGGTGATCGAGCGGCTGGTCGGCGTCGGCCTCGACAGCGTGCCGGGAGGCGGCGCCGAGATCCTCGTCGATCGCGTGCGCAAGCTGCTGAACTGCTACGGCAAGGCCACCGCCGACGAATGGATCGGCGTGATGCGCCACGCCCACCAGGCCGGCCTGCGCACCACCGCCACCATGATGTACGGCACCGTCGAGACGATGGAGGAGCGGATCGCGCACATGCTGCGCCTTCGCGATCTGCAGGACGAGACCGGCGGCTTCACGGCATTCATCACCTGGAGCTATCAGCCCGAGCACACCGAGCTCGGCGGCGGCGAGGCCACGGGTGTCGACTATCTCCGCACCCTCGCGCTCGCGCGGATCGTGCTCGACAACTTCGACAACCTGCAGGCGTCGTGGGTCACGCAGGGCGGCAAGGTCGGCCAGCTCAGTCTCGCCTACGGCGCCAACGACATGGGCAGCGTGATGATCGAGGAGAACGTCGTCCGGGCCGCCGGCGCCGCCTATTGCATGGACGAGATCGAGATCGTCCGCAACATCGAGAACGCGGGCTTCACGCCGAAGCGGCGCAACATGCACTACGAGGTACTCGGCGATCCCATCTTCCGCGAGCGCGAGGTGCCACGGATGCTGGAGCTGGCGGTCGCGCGCGCCGATGGTGACACGAGCCGCCCGCCTGAGATCGGCCGCTACGCCGCCCGCAGCGCCGTCGAGAAGAAGGCGCGCCTGACCGGGCATTGAGGATCCACCGGGCCGCCTGGGTCCTGCCGATCGCCAGTCCGCCGGTCCGCGACGGCTGGGTCGCGATCGATGATCGGCACATCGCCGGCGTCGGCAGCGGCGAGGCGCCGTCTCACGCGCCGGCGGAGTCGCCCGGAGGCTGGAGGCGAACGTCGTGGGCGATCATGCCCGGCCTCGTCAACGCGCATACCCATCTCGAGCTCTCCCACCTGCGGAACCGGGTGCCGCCCGGCGAGTCCTTCGATGCCTGGGTGCGCGCCCTGGTCGCGGAGCGGCGCAGCTTCACCGATCCGTCGGCGGAGGAGATTGTCGGCGCGGCGCGCCTGGCGATCGCCGAGGCGCGTGCCGCCGGCACCGCGGTGATCGGCGACATCAGCAACAGCCTGGTCAGCGTGCCGCTGCTGCGTGAGGCCGCGATGGCCGCGCACGTCTTCCACGAGGTGCTCGGCTTCAACGCGCCGGAGCCCGCTGCGCTGGTCGCGGCGGCGCGCGAGCGGCTGCGGGCCTGCGACGTCGCCGGCGACGGCGTGCGCGTCAGCCTGGCCCCGCATGCGCCGTACTCGGTGTCGCCGGCGATGTTCGAGGCGATCGCGCGGGAGCTCGCGTCGAGCGGCGCGCGCTCCAGCGTGCACCTCGGCGAGTCACCCGAGGAGGTCGAGTTCCTGCGCACCGGCGGCGGGCCCATTCGCGCCGCCCTCGACGCGTTCGGCGTGTGGAATCCGCACTGGCAGGTTCCCGGGTGCGGTCCGGTGGAATACATGCAGCGATTCGGCCTGCTGTCGGATCGCCTGCTGGCGGTGCACGGCGTCCAGCTCTCGGAGATCGAGCTGTCGCGGCTGGCTGCCGCCGACGCGACGCTGGTGACCTGTCCGCGAAGCAACCGCTGGACCGGCGTCGGCGATCCCCCGGCGTCGCGGTTCTACGCGTCGGGTGTCCGCGTGGCGGTCGGCACCGACAGCCTTGCCAGCGTCGCCGACCTGAACGTGTTCTCGGAGCTGGCGGCGATCCGGCGATTGGCTCCTGACGTGCCGGCACGAACGCTGCTCGACAGCGCGACCCGGGCGGGCGCCGAGGCGCTCGGCTTCGAGGACGCCTTCGGCACGATCGAGAGGGGCAAGCTGGCCGAGCTGATCGCGGTGCGCGTCCCGGCCGGTGTGGCTGATGTGGAAGAATACCTGGTGAGCGGAATCCAGCCGTCGGACATTCGCTGGCTCCGCGCGCCCGGACCCGCGAACCCGTGAACCGCCTCAAGACCTACGCCTCGTTCGTCCGCTTCAGCCATTCCGTGTTCGCGCTGCCGTTCGCGCTGACCGGCGCGCTGCTCGCGCTGCATCGGCTCGGCGAGTGGTCCTGGGCCGCGATCGGCTGGCGCCTTGGCTGGATCGTGGTGGCGATGGTCGCGGCGCGCAGCGCGGCCATGGGTTTCAACCGCCTTGCCGACGCGCGCCACGATGCCCTCAACCCGCGCACCGCCATGCGCGAACTGCCGCGCGGCGCGATGACGATGCGCGAGGCCGCGGCGTTCGTGATCGTCTCGAGCGTGGTGTTCGTGTTCGCGGCGTGGAAGCTGAGCGTCCTGTGCTTCGTGCTGTCGCCGGTCGCGCTGGCGATCGTGTTCTGGTACTCGCTGGCCAAGCGCTTCACGTTGTACACGCAACTGTTCCTGGGACTCGCCATGGCGGTGGCGCCGGTCGGCGGCTGGCTCGCCGCGGGCGGGCGCGGCGGCGCCGAGCCGTGGCTGCTCGGGCTCGCGATCGGCACCTGGGTCGGCGGCTTCGACGTCCTCTACGCCTGCCAGGACCTGACGTTCGATCGCGCCCACGGCCTGCGCTCGATTCCGGTCCGGTTCGGCGTGGCGCGGGCCCTGATCATCTCGCGGGCGATGCACGTGGTGACGGTGATCTGCCTGGCGGCGCTGGCGCCGGTCGCCGATCTCGGGTGGCTCTACGTCGCCGGCGTGATCGGCGTGGCCGGCCTGCTCGTCTTCGAGCAGTCGCTGGTGAGCGAGCACGATCTGTCGCAGGTGAAGCGCGCGTTCGACCTGAACGGCTACGTCGGCATCCTGTACCTCGTCTTCACGGCAGCCGCCATCTATGTCCACTGACAAGCGGCGCCGCACCGTCGCGGTGGCGGTGACCGGCGCGAGCGGCGCCATCTACGCGGTCCGCACGATCGCGGCCCTGCTCGAGCGCCACTGCCACGTCGAGCTGATCGTGTCGGAGTACGGCCGGCGGCTGCTGCGTGACGAGCTCGGCGACGCCGCCGCCGTCGAGAAGCTCGCCGACTACCTCGCCGCGAAGTACGGCGACGGCGTGCGCGACGGCACCTACACCCTGCACAGCAACCGCGATCTGGGCGCGAAAATCGCCAGCGGCAGCCAGGACTGCGATGCGATGGTCGTGCTGCCGTGCTCGATGAAGACGCTTGCCGGGATCGCGAACGGCCTGTCGCGCAGCCTGGTCGAACGCGCCGCGGATGTCATGCTCAAGGAGCGGCGCACGCTGATCATCGTGCCGCGCGAGACGCCGATGAGCCTGCCGCAGCTGCGCAACATGGTGCTCTGCGCCGAAGCCGGCGCGATCATGCTGCCGGCGATGCCGGCGTTCTACCAGATGCCGCAGACGCTCGACGATCTCGCGGACTTCATGACCGGCAAGGTCCTCAGCCTGCTCGGCTTCCAGCACGAGTTGTATCCGCGGTGGGGGAGTTGAGCGTCGACAAGACCCCGGCCCGCATCGCGACGATGTTCGACGCGATTGCGCCGCGCTACGACCTGCTCAACCACGTCCTCAGCGCCGGCCTCGATCGGCGGTGGCGGACGCGGGCCATCGCGGAGCTGCAGCTGGCCGGGGCGCCAGCGTCCTCGACCTCTGCACCGGCACCGGCGACCTCGCGGTCGAAGCGGCGCGGCATGCGGCGGGGGTGTCGGTGGTCGGCGTGGACTTCGCCGGCCAGATGCTCCGGCTGGCGCAGGACAAGCTGCGCGCGTTGCAGCTGACCCGGGCGATCCGGCTGGTGCGGGGCGACGGCACCAGGATCCCGCTCGCGACCGGATGCTGCGACGCCGCCACGATCGGCTTCGGCATCCGCAACGTCGTCGATCCGGCGGCGGCGCTCGCCGAGATCGCGCGCGTCCTGCGTCCTGGCGGGCGGCTCGCCATCCTCGAGTTCGGGCAGCCGCGCATCCCCGGGGTGCGGACGCTGTATGCGTGGTACTTCCGCTACGTGCTGCCGCTGGTCGGGCGGCTGATCTCGAAACACCAGAGCGCGTATTCGTACCTGCCGGCGTCGGTCGGCACCTTTCCCTCCGCGGCGGAGTTCTCGGCGATCATCGCTGCCACCGGATTTTCACAGGTCCGCGCCGTCCCTCTGACCTTCGGCATCGTCTACCTGTACGTCGCCGAACGCCGCTGAACCGCATACCGTCGGGGTCGGGGAGTCGACACAGCCGGGCCCGTCCGGCGGAACCCTGATATACTTGCTAAACTCCTGATGTACTTCGACTTCGAAGATCATCGGCCGGATACGCCGACCATCGGCCGGCCGATGTCCGCGCGAGAGGTTGTCCTCATTACGGTCAACCTCCATCTCGTGTTCCTGGTGCTGATCCTGCTCGGCCCGCGGATTCCGTTCATCCAGGCGATCATCGAACGTCAGCAGGAAAAGCAGGCCGAAGTGCAGCGGCAGGAGCAGGAGCGGCAGAAGGAGCAGGCGCGCTTCGTCTTCATGTCGCCGCGGCTGGAAAAGCCGGTGCCGCCGCCGGCCCGAGCCGAGATCTCCGACATCGATCGCCGGGCGCGGTCGGCCGAGCGTGCGCCGAACCCGACCAACAACATGCCGTTCTCGCGCGGCAACACCACCGAGCGCCTCGACGGCAAACCCGATCCAAAGCTGCCGCCGTCGCCCTCCGCCGCCGAGCCATCGGCGCCCGCGCCGGCCGCGGAAGCCCCGCCGCTGCCAGTACCGGAATCGACGGAAGGATTCCAGCGCGCGCAGGAGCCGCCGCGCCAGCAGACGAACGGGCCGAACACCGGCATCCTCGCCGATGCGATCCGCAACGTGCAGCGCTACAGCACGACCAGCGAGAAGTTCCACAACCTGCAGGGCAGCGGCAACCAGGACGATCCCTTCATCAACTTCGATTCGAAGGGAGTCGAGTTCGGGCCGTGGATCGCCCGCTTCGTCGCGCAGGTCCGGCGCAACTGGTTCATTCCGATGGCGGCGATGTCGATGAAGGGGCGCGTCGTCGTCACCTTCAACGTGCACAAGGATGGACGGATCACCGATGTGACGGTGGCCCGGCCTTCCAGCATCGAGGCGTTCACGCTGTCGGCGCGCAACGCCATCCTCGCGTCCAACCCCACCGTGCCGCTGCCGCCGGAGTACCCGGACAGCAAGGCGTTCTTCACCGTCACCTTCTTCTTCAACGAGAGTCCCGGAACGCCGTGACGCGGCCGAGCCGAACGCAGCTGGCGGGCCTGCTGCTGACGCTCGCCGTTCTCGTCGCGCTGGCATTCCTGCGCGCCTGCCGCCAGGGCCCCGCCGCCTGAATGCCGAGGCTCGTCGCCATTCTTGGCGCGACCGCGACCGGCAAGAGCGCGCTCGGCATCGCGCTCGCCGAGCGGTTCGGCGGGGAAATCATCAGCTGCGACTCGACCGCCGTCTACCGGGGCTTCGACATCGGCACTGACAAAGTGCCTGCCGCCGAGCAGCACGGCATTCCCCATCACCTCGTCGACGTCGCCGATCCGATCGAGGAGTATTCGGCGGCGCGGTATGCGCGCGAGGCCGCGGCAGTGATTCGAGACGTCACGCGCCGCGGCCGGCTGCCGATTCTCGTCGGCGGCACCGGCCTCTACTACCGCGCGCTGACCCGCGGGTTCTTTCCAGGTCCGGGCCGGGACACGGCACTCCGCGGCCGGCTCGAGCGGGTCGCGGCACGCAAGGGGGTGGAGCGTCTCCATCGCTGGCTGGCGCGCGTCGATCCGGCATCGGCCGTGCGCATCCAGCGGCGCGACCTCAAGCGGATCATTCGTGCGCTCGAGGTCTACCTGGTCACCGGCCGGCCGATCACGTCGCACTTCGCCGACACGGCCTCAGCGATTCCCGAGTACGACGTCACCGCCTTCGCGCTCGCCATTCCGGCCGCCGAAACCGCGGCGCGCGTGGCGCGCCGCGTCGACGCGCAGTTCGAGCGCGGCCTGATGGATGAGATCAAGGGGTTGCTCGCTGCCGGTGTCCCGGAGACGGCGCATCCGTTCTCCGGGCTGGTGTATCGACAGGCGCTCGAGTACCTGCACGGCGTGCGCGGCGAGCGCGAGACACGCGAGCTGATCGTGCGTGAGAACCGCCGATACGCGAAGCGGCAGTTGATCTGGTTCAGAAAAGAGCCTAATCTACGGTGGATTCACGCCGCAGGCCAACGCGAGGAGACTTTGGAGGAGGTCGCTCGTGCCCTCGCGGCCTTGGAGACTCGCCACGATGGCCCAGCAGATCCGTGAGTCGCGTCCCGCGCCGGCGCAACCGAACATTCAGGACGTGTTTCTCAACTACGCCCGGCGCGAGAAGCTGCCCGTCGTGATCCGCCTGATGGATGGGACGGACTTCGAGGGACGCGTGAAGAACTTCGATCGCTTTGCGGTCATCGTCGAACACAACGGCGCCGATCACATGGTCTTCAAGCACGCGATCGCGACCATCCGGTCCCCGCGGACCATGGGGAACTACTACTCGACCCACGAGGGCTGACGTCTGCCCCATCCTGAACGGTTCCGGCGAGTCATCCTCATCGTCCTGGACAGCGTCGGCGTGGGTGAGTTACCCGACGCGCAGGCTTACGGCGATCGCGGCAGCGATACGGTCGGCAACATTCACCGCGCCATCGGCCTGAAGATTCCCACCCTGCGGTCACTGGGTTTCGGACGCGTCGCGAACATCGCGGGGCCGGCGGAGCCACCGCCGCTCGGCGCGTTTGGCCGCATGGCGGAGGCGTCGCCAGGCAAGGATTCCGTCACCGGGCACTGGGAGCTGATGGGACTGGTGCTCGACCGTCCGTTTCCGGTCTATCCCGACGGCTTCCCCGCAGCCGTGATTGGCGAGTTCGAACGGCGCATCGGCCGCGGGACGATTGGCAACAAGGCCGCGTCCGGCACCGTCATCATCGACGAGCTCGGGCCCGAGCACATGCGCACCGGCCGTCCCATCGTCTACACCTCGGCCGACAGCGTGTTCCAGATCGCCGCGCACGAAGAGGTCATCCCGATCGACGAGCTCTATCGCATCTGCGAGATTGCGTTCGATCTCGTTGGGACGGGGCTCGGCGTGGGCCGGGTCATCGCGCGGCCGTTCGTCGGCGCCCCCGGCAGCTTCAGCCGCACGGCGAACCGGCGCGACTTCGCGCTCACCCCGTTCGCGCCGACGCTGCTCGATCGACTCAAGGCTGCCGGGCGGCAGGTGGTGGCGATCGGGAAGATCGAGGATCTCTTCGCCGGCCGCGGCCTGACGTCGGCCGTGCACACGCGCAGCGACGATCACGGCGTGGACGAAGTCGAGGCCGCGATGGCGGCGATGCCCGGCGGGTTGATCTTCGCGAACCTCGTCGACTTCGACACGGTCTACGGTCATCGCAACGATCCGCAGGGATACGCGGCGAATCTCGAACGCTTCGACGCGCGGCTCGCGAGGTTGCTGCCGCAGCTGCGGCCGGACGATCTGCTCGTGATCACCGCCGACCACGGCAACGATCCGTCCACGCCGAGCACCGATCATTCGCGCGAGCACGTGCCGGTGCTGCTCTACGGGCCCGGCGTGCGCGCCGGCGCCGACATCGGGGTGCGGACGACGTTCGCCGATCTCGCGCAGACGCTCGCGGAAATCTTCGGCATCGGGCCGCTGGAGCACGGCAGCAGTTTCCTGGGCGAAATCCTCGCGCCCAGCCGGTAGGATCGAGGAGATGGGGAGTGCGATCGGCACAGGCATGAAGATACGAGAGCAGCTCGAGCAGCGCGAGCGCGAGATCCTGGCGCCACAGGCGGCGAAGAGCGCGGATTCGCGGGGGCGGGTCCGCCCCGAAAACGAAGACCCGGTGCGTCCCGCGTTTCAGCGCGATCGCGATCGCGTGATTCACTGCAAGGCGTTCCGGCGGCTGAAGCACAAGACCCAGGTCTTCTTCGCGCCGACCGGCGACCACTACCGTACCCGGCTCACCCACACGCTCGAGGTCTCCCAGATCGCCCGGACCATCGCCAAGGTCCTGCGCCTCAACGAGGAGCTCACCGAAGCGATCGCGCTCGGCCACGATCTGGGCCACACGCCTTTCGGCCACGCCGGCGAGCGCGTGCTCCACACGCTGGTGCCAGGCGGCTTCAATCACTACGAGCAGAGCCTGCGCATCGTCGACGTGCTGGAGAACGACGGCAAGGGCCTGAACCTGTCGTGGGAGGTGCGCGACGGAATCGCCCGGCATTCGAAAGGGAAGAGCGGCATGCCGGTGGGTGCGGATCCCGAGCACCGCGCCAGCACGATCGAAGGACAGATCGCGCGGGTCGCCGACATCATCGCCTACGTCAATCACGATATCGACGACGCGGTGCGGGCTGGACTGCTGCGTGAGGAGGATCTTCCGCCGACGCGCGTGCAGGTCCTCGGGGCGTCTTCGTCCGAGCGCATCGGTCGAATGGTCACCGATGTCGTGGTGGAAACGCTGCAGGGCGGGTTGAGCGAGATCCGGATGAGCGACGCCGTGCTCGAGGCGACCGTCGGACTCCGCAGCTTCCTGTTCGAAGCCGTGTACGAGAATGAAGTCGCGACCGCGGAGTTCACGAAGGCGTCGGGCATTCTCGGCGGGATCTGGGACAAGCTGCACGCCGCCCCCGGCGAGCACCTCGATCGCCCGACGATCGAGAAGGAGGGCCTCGACGTCGCGGTCAAGGACTTCCTCGCGGGCATGACCGATCGCTACGCGGTCGCCCTGTACGAGCAGTTGTTCATCCCGAAGCCCTGGGTGTCGGTCCGGCCGTAGCCGCGTTTCCCGGCTGGCTGCCTTCGGTTTGCACCGCAGACAGGTTTGTGGCAAGCTTGTGGCGATGACGCCGCAGGATTTCGAGCGAATCCGGTTCGTGGCGCGCCGGTATCCGGAGCTGCAGGGGCTGCGGCTTCATCATCCTGATGCCGACGCTGGTGGCCGTATTCTGGGCCCAGCCTTACATCCGCCTGCTTCGCTACGCCGGCCCCGTCGAGTGGTTCATCGGTCTGGTGGCGTCAGTCCTGCCGTTGCTCGTCGCCATCGCATCACGAGAGTATTTCAACGCGTACTACGGTGACCGCTTCGGCAGGATCGCCGCCGCTGCGGAGCATCGGGCGAAAGACTGGGGACCGCCGGTGCTGCTGCTTTTCACCGGGATATCGCTCGAGGCGAGCGGCCCGGGCACCGGTGCACCGAGTTTTGTCCTGATGGCCGCCGCGCTCATCGCTCTGCACATCACCGTGCGGGACTGGCCATTCCGCGCGCACTATCTCCCAGCGGCGGTTGCCTGCGGCCTCGCCGCCTGGCTGCCCGCGGCCATCCCTGCGATGCGGGCCGACAATTTGCCGGACATCGCACGCACTTCGATTTCGCTTGCGCTCGCGTTATTCGTGGTCCGGCGGCGCTACTTCGATCATCGACTGCTCGTCCGGACACTCCCCAGCAATCCTGACGCGGCAGCGGCGTCCGCCGCCGACGTCGCCAGCGAATGACACGGCGGCAGGCCCGCCACTGAAGCACACGAACATGCCGACACCGTTTGAACACCTCGCGGCGATCAACCGGCTGGTTCACGAGCCGGCGCGGCTCGCGATCCTGACCGCGCTCTCGGCTTGCGAGAAGGCCGACTTCGTCTTCCTGCTCAACGTCACCGGTCTGACCAAGGGCAACCTGTCCAGCCACCTCTCCAAGCTCGAACAGGGAGGCCTGGTCGCGATTCTGAAGCAGTTCGAAGGCAAGCACCCCATCACCTACGTGATGCTGACGCCCGAAGGGCGCGAGGGCCTCCAGGAACACTGGGACCGCCTCGACGCCATCCGCCGCTCCGCCCGCCGCATGGTCCTGAAGACGACCTAGGCCTTCCGTCCCCGAACCCGCTGCCGGGAACCCCGAGGAACCTTGCGGCACCTGAGGAACCTTGCGGCACCCCTGGGAACCCTGTGGGAACCTTGGCGAACAACGGTATAATGACGGGTTGCCGCCCGACGGTTGGGCGCCCCGTAGAGACATGCTTTTCGACCTCAACAAGCTGCACGGCGCCCGCGAGCACCTCGAGCGGACCTTTTTGCCCTCGGTCTTCGATCCCCAGGACGACGAGTATCGGGTGGCTGCGCCGGTCGAGCTGGCGCTCGACGTCGAGAAAATGGGCGTCGACGCGTTTGCGGTGTCCGGGCGGGCCCGGACCGAGCTCGAGATGGAATGCGGCCGCTGCCTGGAGCCGTTCCGGGTGGCGGTCGACGCGCCGTTCGATCTGCGCTATGTGCCGCAGGCGGCGAACAGCGGGGAAGGGGAGCGCGAAGTCGGCGAAGAGGATCTGACGACGGCGTTCTACCGCGACGGCATGCTCGACCTGATCGACCTGCTGCGTGAGCAGTTCATGCTGGCGCTGCCAATGAAGCCGCTGTGTGCCGAGGCCTGTCGCGGCCTGTGCCCGCAGTGTGGAACGAACCTGAACAAGACGCAGTGCGGCTGTGCGCCGACATGGGAGGACCCCAGGCTCGCGCCTCTCAAGTCGCTGCTGACGCGAGACAAGGAGAATTGAGATGCCCAATCCAAAACGCCGGCATTCGAAGACGCGGACCGCGAAGCGCCGCACTCACGACGCCCTCAAGCCGGTGCCGACCGGCACCTGCCCGCAGTGCCAGGAAGCCAAGGCGCCGCACCAGGTCTGCAAGCAGTGCGGGTATTACAACGGCCGCCAGGTTCGCCCCGTCGAAGAAGCCTAACTGGAGCGTCGAGTCTGACTTTCGTCAGCGTGTGACTTTGCGCATCGCCATCGACGCGATGGGCGGCGACGACGCTCCCGGCAGCATCATCGACGGAGCCCTTGTCGCCGCGCGTCACCTTCAGGTCGGCCTGCTGCTCGTCGGCAACCGCGACACCATCGAACGCGAGCTCGCTCGCCATCCCCGGGTGTCGTGGCTGGACGTCGAGACCCTCGATACTCCCGAGCATGTGGAGATGGCGGAATCCGCCGCGGCGGCGCTGCGGCGCAAGCCCCGCGCGTCCATTCGAGTCGCCGCGGAGTGCGTGCGCGAGGGGCGCGCGTCCGCCCTGTTCAGCGCCGGGAACACCGGCGCGACGGTCATGGCGGCGCACGCGGCCTTCGGCCGCCTGCCCGGCGTCGATCGTCCGGCGCTGGCGACCATCATCCCGACCCGAGATCGGCCGGCGGTGCTGCTCGATTCCGGAGCGACTGTGGAATGCCGGCCGCAGCACCTGGTCCAGTTCGCGATCATGGGCGCGGCCTATGCGCGCATCGCGCTCGGCTGCCCCAATCCGCGCGTCGGACTGCTGTCGGTGGGGGAAGAAGAGAGCAAGGGCAACGAGCTGACGCGCGAGGCGCACCAGCTGCTGAAGACGGCGCCGGTCCGCTTCGTCGGCAACGTCGAAGGTCGCGACGTCTATGCCGGCCAGGCCGACGTCATCGTCTGCGACGGGTTCACGGGCAACGTCACGCTGAAGATCAGCGAGGGGCTGGTCGAGACCGTCGAGACGCTGCTGCACGACGAGCTGTCGGCGACGTTCGGCACGCGGGTCGGCTACCTCTTGTCACGGCAGGCGTACCGGCGTTTCCGCAAGCGGCTCGACTACTCCGAGTACGGCGGCGCGCCGCTGGTCGGCCTCAACGGCCTCTGCATCGTCGGGCACGGGCGATCGTCCGCGAAGGCGGTGCGCAATGCGGTGGCGATGGCGGCCCGCGCGGTGTCCGAGGGCCTGCTCGATCGGATGACGCGCGAGGTTGCGGCGCACTCGACGCTGTGAGGACGCCGGTGACGGAGAGCCGACGACGATGATCGCGTGCGTGTTTCCGGGGCAGGGGGCGCAGAAGGTTGGCATGGGCCGCGAGCTCGCGTCCGCGTTCCCGATCTGCCGCGACACCTTCGCCGAGGCGGACGACGCCCTCGGCGAGTCGTTGAGCACGCTCTGCTTCGACGGGCCCGAAGAACGATTGCTGCTGACCGAGAACACGCAGCCGGCGATCCTGGCGGTGAGCGTCGCGGTCGAGCGGCTCGCGCGATCGCGAGGGGTCGACGCGTCGTGGGCAGCGGGCCACAGCCTCGGCGAGTACTCGGCACACGTTGCGGCGGGTACGTTATCCTTCGCGGATGCCCTTCGCACGGTGCGCCGGAGAGGGCGCTATATGCAGGAGGCGGTTCCGCTCGGTGCTGGCGCCATGTCTGCCGTGCTGGGTCTGGACGAGGCCGGCGTTACGGCGGCGTGCGCGGAGGCTGCGACGGTCGGCGTCGTGACGCCCGCCAACCTGAATGCGCCGGGCCAGATCGTCATCGCTGGCGAGACCGCAGCCGTGGCGAAGGCGGGCGAGCTGGCCAAGGCGCGCGGCGCCAAGCGGGTCATTGCCCTCGCCGTGAGCGCTCCCTTCCACTGCCCGCTGATGAAGCCGGCCGAAGATCGCCTGGCGCCCGAGTTGCGGGCCCTCCCGATCAACTCCCCTCGCATTCCCGTCGTGGCCAATGTCGACGCGCAGCCGAAGACCGACGGGGCCTCGTCTGTCGACGCGCTGATCCGGCAGGTGTCGTCGCCGGTGCGCTGGGAGGACGTGGTCAGGCGGCTGGTTGCCGAAGGCGTGCGCACCTTCGTCGAGATGGGCCCGGGCACGGTGCTGGCCGGACTCATCAGGAAGATCGACGGCTCGGTGACGACGATGAGCATCGAGAACGTCCAGGGACTCGACAAGGCGCTTAGCCGCGCTGGGTGCGGGCGCGCCCGAAGGTGGCCGCTGACGTGCAGTGCCAGCGCATATGATGGACCTGACGGGACGCGTCGCGCTCGTGACCGGGGCTTCACGCGGCATCGGCCGGGCCATCGCGCAGAGGCTCGCGGCGCAGGGGGCGGTGGTCGTCGCCGCGGCGCGGGGAGACAACGCGCGTCCGGTCGCGGACGAGATCGTGGCGGCCGGGAAGCGCGCCGCTCGCGCTGGCGCTCGACGTCACCGAACCGTCGGCCGCGGATGCGGCGATCAAGGGCGTCGTGGCCGAGCATGGCAGCATCGACATCCTCGTGAACAACGCGGGCATCGCCAGGGATCAGTTGATGCTGCGGATGAAGCGCGACGACTGGGATGCGGTGCTGGCCACCAACCTGACGGCGGCGTTCGCGCTGACGCAGGCGGCGTTGAAGCCGATGATCCGCCAGCGGCGCGGACGGATCGTCTGCATCAGCTCGGTGGTCGGGCAGCGCGGCAATCCCGGCCAGGCGAACTATGCGGCGTCGAAGGCGGGGTTGATTGGATTCGCCAAGTCGGTGGCGCTCGAGGTCGCGTCGCGCGGCATCACCGTCAACGTCGTGGCGCCGGGGCTCATCGAAACGGATATGACGCGGGCGATCACCGACGCCGCCCGGCAGGAGTGGGAGACGAAGATTCCGCTCGGCCGGCTCGGCACGCCCGACGACATCGCGTCAGCCGTCTGCTTTCTCGCCTCTGATGAGGCATCGTATATTACGGGTCAGGTTGTCGCCGTGAACGGCGGGATGTACACGTAGCGCGCCGACTCGCGGCGCGATCGGCGTTTTAGAAGTGCGGCTCTCTGGAGGGCCGCCGTGGAGGGCGGAATGGCCGTCGCTGACAAAGTGAAAAGCATCATCGTGGAACAGCTCGGAGTGGATGAAGAAGAAGTGACGCCGGACGCGTCGTTCGTCGACGACCTGGGAGCCGATTCGCTCGACACCGTTGAGCTCGTCATGGCCTTCGAAGAGGAGTTCGGGATCGAGATTCCCGACGAGGACGCCGAGAAGATCACGCGCGTTCGCGAGGCCATCGAATACATCGAATCGCATTCGAAGAAGAAGTAGGCGCTCTTTTCGGATATCGGAGGCTGTTTGAGCAGGCGAGTCGTGGTGACGGGCGTCGGCCTGGTGTCGCCGCTCGGCATCGGCACCGAGGCGAACTGGGACGCGCTGTGCGCCGGGCAGAACGGCATCGGACCGATCACGCGGTTCGACGCCACGCTGCACTCGGCGCGGATCGCGGGTGAGGTCAAGGGCTTCGACCCGCTGCGGTTCATCGAGAAGAAAGACGTCAAGAAGATGGACGTCTTCATCCAGCTGGCGATCGCCGCCTCGCAGTTCGCGGTGGACGACGCGCGGCTGCAGGTGACGTCCGACATCGCGACGCGGGTCGGCGTGTTCATCGCGTCGGGCATCGGCGGGTTCAGCACGATCGAGCGCGAGCACCGCGCGCTCATCGAGGGTGGCCCGCGCCGCATCTCCCCGTTCTTCATCCCCGCTTCGATCATCAACCTGGCCGCGGGCCAGGTGTCGATCCGCTTCGGCGCGAAGGGACCGAACTCGGCGACGTGTACCGCCTGTTCGGCCTCCGCCCACGCCATCGGCGACGCCCTCGAGATCATCCGCCGCGGCCGCGCCGACGTGATGATCGCCGGCGGCTCGGAGGCGGCCATCACGCCGATGGGCGTCGGCGGCTTCGCCGCCATGCGCGCGCTCTCGACCCGCAACGACGATCCCGCGCACGCCTGCCGTCCGTTCGATCGCGACCGCGACGGCTTCATCATGGGCGAGGGATCGGGCGTGATCATCCTCGAGGAGCTCGGCTTCGCGCAGCGCCGCGGCGCACCGATCTACGCCGAGCTGGTCGGCTACGGCATGTCGGCAGACGCCTTCCACATCACCGCCCCGTCCGAGGATGGCGACGGCGGCGTGCGCGTCATGGCTTCGGCGCTGGACGATGCCGGGGTGACGCCGGACGCTGTCGACTACATCAACGCCCACGGCACCTCGACGCCGTTCAACGACAAGCTCGAAACGCTCGCGATCCATCGGCTGTTCGGCGACCATGCGGCCCGCCTCGCGATCTCGTCGACCAAGTCGATGACCGGCCACCTGCTCGGCGCCGCCGGCGGCCTGGAAGCCGGCATCACCGCGCTCGCCATCAAGCATCAGATGGTGCCGCCAACCATCAACTACACCACCCCGGACCCCGAGTGCGACCTCGACTACGTGCCGAACACCAAGCGGGCGATGGCGATCGAGTACGCGCTGTCGAACTCGTTCGGGTTCGGCGGCACCAACGGCGCGCTTCTCTTCAAGCGTTTCCAGGACTAGCGTGGTCCAACTCCCAACTCCCAACTTCCAACTCCCAAAGGAAGCGGTACGGGAGAGCTGGGTGAAAGCCGGACGCGACCAGCTTTGAGGGTGGCCTTTCACCTCGACGGTTCGACCCGCGGGTTGGGAGTTGGAAGTTGGAAGTTGGAAGTTGATCTGATCACCATGAAGATAGCTGTCTGCATCAAACAGGTCGTGACCCGCGAGTGGCAGCTACGCGTCAACGACCAGAAGACCTGGATTCGCGACGCCGACGCCAGCTTCGAGCTGAACGAGCCGGACGCCTACGCGCTCGAAGAGGCGCTGCGCCTCAAGGAGAAGCACGGCGGCGAGGTCGTGGTGTGCTGCGCCGGCCCGGCGCGCGCGACGCAGGTGATTCGCGAGGCGCTCGCGCGGGGCGCCGATCGCGCCATCCACGTCGAGGCGGATGCGCTGGCGTCGGCCGACGCCATGACGATTGCCGATGCGCTGGCCAGCGCGGTCCGCGACGAGCGGTTCGACCTGGTGCTGACGGGCCTGCAGTCCGACGACCAGGGCTTCGGCCAGGTCGGCGTCGTGCTGGCGGAACGGCTGGGCATGCCGCACGCGACGATCATCATGGAAGTGCAGGCGTCCGACTCGGGACTGCGCGTCAAGCGCGAGCTCGAAGGCGGCTGGTTCCAGTGGGTCGAGCTGCCGCTGCCGGCGCTGCTGACGATCCAGAGCGGCATCAACCAGCTGCGCTACGCGACGCTGAAGGGGATCATGGCCGCGAAGAAGAAAGAGATCCGCAAGGCGGCGGCGACGGCGACCAGCGCCGCCACCCAGCAGATCCTGGCGCTGTATCTGCCGGAAAAGGCCAAGCAGACCCGGATGATCGGCGGCTCGCCGGCAGAGGCCGCGAAGCAGCTGGTGAGCAGCCTCCGCGATGAGGCGAGGGTGATTCAGTGAAGACGCTGGTGATTGCCGAGCAGCGCGAAGGGAAGCTGAATCGCGCCACGTGGGAGGCGATTGCCGCCGCCCAGCAGATCGAGGGCTCGCTGACCGTCGTCGTGCCCGGGTCCGGCGTCGACGCGGTCGCGGCCGACCTCGCCGCGGCGCGATGCGACCGTGTCCTCGTCATCGACGATCCGGCGCTCGAGCACTACACCGCGGATGGCTACGTGCTCGCGCTGTCGGCGCTGCTCCGGCAGGAGACGCCGGACGTCGCCATCCTGCCGCACACCTATCAGGCCAGGGACTTCGCGCCGGCGCTGGCCGCCCGTCTCAACACGGCGCTCGTGACCGACGTCACCGCCATCAAGACCGACGGCGGCCGTCTCGTCTACGTGCGTCCGATGTTCCAGGGCAAGCTCAGCGCGGACGTCGCGGCGTCAGGACCGGCGCCGCATCTGGCGACGATTCAGATTGGCGCCTTCCGCGGCGACAGCGCCGCCAGGGGGACGTCGCCGGCCGCGGTCGAGAAAGCGTCGGTGACCGTCGATGCCGGCGCCATCCGTCAGAAGCCGGAAGCGCCGTTCAAGGAGGCCAAGCAGGCGGTTGACCTGTCGCAGGCCGAGCGGATCGTCGCGGTGGGCCGCGGCATCAAGGGTCAGGAGCACCTCAAGATTGCCGAGCAGCTCGCCCAGGCGCTCGGTGCGGAAGTCGCCGCGTCGCGCCCGATCTGCGACGCCGGCTGGCTGCCGATGGATCGTCAGATCGGCAGCTCGGGCCAGACGGTCTCTCCCAAGCTCTACGTGGCGCTCGGCATCTCCGGCGCGATCCAGCATCTCGTCGGCATGAAGGGCTCGCGCACGATCGTGGCGATCAACAAGGACGCGGACGCCCCGATCTTCGAAGTCGCCGACTACGGCATCGTCGGGGATCTGTTCGAGGTGGTGCCGGCGATGATCGCCGAACTGAACAAGTAGGGTCGCGCGTCGCACGTCGCACGTGCAGAGGAGCCCGCAGTGGACCGTGAGACGCTCGAAGTCGACATCCTGATCGTCGGCGGGGGACCGGCCGGCATGTCGGCGGCGCTGCGGCTGGCGCAGCTGCAGAAGCAGCACGGCGGTGAGCCTCTCGCGATTGCGGTGCTGGAGAAGGCGCGCGAAGCCGGCGCGCACATGCTCTCGGGCGCGGTCCTCGATCCCAGGGCGCTGCACGACCTCGTGCCGGATTTCGAGAGCAAGGGGGCGCCGCTCGCCTCGCCGGTCCTGCACGACCACACCTATTTCCTGACCCGCAGCAGCAAGGTCGAGTTCCCGATCACGCCGCCGCCGCTGCGCAACCACGGCAACTACGTCATCTCGCTCAACAAGTTCGTCAAGTGGCTGGCCGGCCTGGTCGAGGCGGAGGGCATCGATCTCGTTCACCGGATTTCCCGCCACCGAGCTGCTCTACGAGGACGCGCGGGTGGTCGGCGTCAGGACCGGCGACCGCGGCATCGGCCGGCACGGCGAGGTGAAGTCGACGTTCGAGCCTGGCGTCGATATCCGCGCCAAGGTCACGATTCTTGCCGACGGCGTCAGGGGCAACCTGACCAAGGCGCTGGTTCGCCGCCTCGGCCTCGACGAGGGGCGCGCGGCGCCGCAGTATGCGCTCGGCATCAAGGAGCTCTGGGAGATCCCGAAGGACCGCCTCGCCACCGGCACCGTCATCCACACGCTCGGGTATCCGCTGCGGATGGAGGAGTTCGGCGGCGGCTTCCTCTACGCGCTCCCCGACGGCGTCGTCTCGGTCGGGTTCGTGACGGGACTGGATTATCGCGACCCGATGTTCGACCCGCACGTCACGTTCCAGCACTTCAAGCGCCATCCGCTGATTGCGTCGCTGCTCAAGGACGGTCAGCTGGTGCGCTACGGCGCCAAGGCGCTGCCGGAAGGCGGCTGGCACACGACGCCGCGCGTCTACGCCGACGGCGTGCTGATCGCCGGAGACGCCGGCGAGTTCGTGAACTCGATGCGCCTCAAGGGCATCCACCTGGCGATGCGCACGGGCATGCTCGCGGCGGAGACCGCCATGGAGGCGGTGCGCGCCAACGACGTCTCTGCCGCGCGGCTGCAGCCGTACGAGGGCCGCATCCACGCGAGCGACGTCAAGACCGAGCTCTACCCGGTGCGGAACGTTCATCAGAGCTTCGGGTTCGGCCTGCTGCCGGGGTTGATGTATTCGGGCTTGTCGCTGGTGTCGGGTGGCTGGTGGATCAAGGACCGCATGTCCTCACACGCCGGCTACGAGCGGATGCAGAAGATCGCCGACTACTACCGCGACGGCCGGCCCGACCCCGATTCGACGGTGAACCCCGCCCGCATCGATCGCCAGTTGACGTTCGATCGCCTGACCAACGTGCACTATGCCGGCACGCGCCACGCCGAGGACCAGCCCTCGCACCTGATCGTCTACGACACCGACATCTGCCGGACCCGATGCCGCGAGGAGTACGGCAATCCGTGCACGCGCTTCTGCCCGGCCAACGTCTACGAGATGGTCGACGCCGGCGACGGCACCAAGAAGCTGCAGATCAACGCGTCGAACTGCGTGCACTGCAAGACCTGCGACATCATGGATCCCTATCAGGTGATCGACTGGGTGCCGCCGGAGGGTGGAGGCGGCCCGCAGTACGACGGGATGTGAGGTCGTGAGTCCCTGGCGCCGCGCGAAAGCCACGGCCATCGCCGCGGCTGCCTACCCGCTGGTCGCTCTTCTCGGCCGGACGCTCACCTGGAAGATCGACGGCGCCGAGCATTTCGACGCGCTGATGCGGACCGAGCGGGCGCCGATCCTGGCGCTCTGGCACGGCCGCATCCTGCCGGCGACGCTGTACTGGCGCGGCCGCGGCATCGTGGCGATGACCAGCGAGAACTTCGACGGCGAGTGGGTCGCGCGGCTGATGGGGCGCTTCGGGTTCCGCGCCGCGCGCGGCTCGACGTCGCGCGGCGGCTCGCGGGCGCTCGTGCAGCTCCGCCGTGAGCTCGGGGAGGGACACGCGGTGGCGTTCACCGTCGACGGTCCGCGGGGACCTGCACGTGTGGCGCAGCGTGGGGCGGTCTGGCTGGCCGGCGCGACCGGACATCCGGTGCTGCCGTTCCATCTCGAGGCCTCCCGTCATTGGACCGCGGGCAGCTGGGATCGCGCGATGATCCCCAGGCCGTTTTCGACGGTGGCGATCGTCATCGGCGAAGCCTTCGACGCGGGCGGCACCAACGAGTCCGACGTCGAAGCGCACCGCCAGGAGCTCGAACGGCGGCTGCAGTCGCTCGAGCTCCGGTGCATCGAGCTGCTCGAGAGCTGAACCTATGCTGCTGATCGCGTCTCCGCGTTTCGAAGAACACGTGACCCCGCCCGGACATCCGGAGCGGATGGAGCGGGCCCGGGTGTTCAACGCCGTGGCGGACGGCTGGCGCACGCAGGGCGGACGGGTTGCCAGTCCGCGACCCGTGACCCGCGAGGAGCTCGAGCGCGTCCACGACGCCGACTACCTCGACAGACTCGCGGCGACTGCCGGCCGGGCGACGATGCTCGATGCCGACACCTACACGTCGCCGGAGTCGATCGAGATTGCGGCACTCGCGGCGGGCGCGGCCGTCCAGGCGGCGGAGCACGCGCTCGATCACAGCGAACCGGCGTTCGCCCTGGTTCGTCCTCCCGGCCACCACGCCGAGCGCGACAAGGCGATGGGCTTCTGCCTCTACAACAACGTCGCGGTGGCTGCGGCGGCGGCGCGTGCGCGCGGGCTCGAGCGCGTCGCGGTTGTCGACATCGACGTGCATCACGGCAACGGGACGCAGTGGATCTTCTACGACGACCCGGCGGTGCTCTACGTGTCGAGCCACCAGTTCCCGTTCTATCCGGGCACCGGCGCGGCAGATGAGGTGGGCACGGGGCCGGGAGCCGGCTTCACGGTGAACGTGCCCCTCGAAGCGGGTGCGACCGACGCGGACTACTACTTCGCCTATGCGAACGTCGTCGGGCCGGTCCTGGATCAGTTCGCGCCACAGCTCACGATCGTCTCGGCCGGCTTCGACGCCCATGCGCGCGATCCTCTCGCGTCGATGCGGCTCAGTGCCGAGGGGTATTTCTCGATCGTCGCGCTGGTGGCGTCCACCGCCAAGCGGTCGGGCAGCCTGTCGCTCGTGACCGAAGGCGGCTACGACCTCGAGGCGCTGACGGAGTGCCTGGAGGCGTCGTTCCTCGCGGTCCGCGCCGACGGGGCCTGGGCCGCGCCAGGGTCCGCGCCGGCGCCGAGGGGGGAGCGCGCCGTGGCCGCTGTCCGCCAGGCCGCAGGCCGGCACTGGCGTCTGTAGCGCCCGGCCCGGCCGCCCGGTTCGACCCGCTATAATCGAAGGATCGTGGCCGACTACAAGCCCCAGACTATCGAAAAGAAGTGGCAGGACCGCTGGCGGACGACGCGTGCGTTCGAGGTGGCGGAAGACCCCGACAAGCCGAAGTACTACTGCCTCGAGATGTTCGCGTATCCCTCCGGACACGCCCACGTCGGGCACGTGCGCAACTACATGATCGGCGACGTGATCGCGCGGATGAAGCGGATGCGCGGCTACAACGTGCTGCATCCGTTCGGGTGGGACGCCTTCGGCCTGCCCGCCGAGAACGCCGCGATCAAGAACGGCACGCATCCCGAGACGTGGACGCTCGACAACATCGAGCACATGAAGGGGCAGCTCCAGCGCCTGGGGATCAGCTACGCGTGGGAGCGCGAGATCGCGACCTGCCTCCCGAACTACTACCACTGGAACCAGTGGGTCTTCCTGAAGATGCTGGAGCGCGACCTCGCGTACAAGCGGCGCTCCAACGTCAACTGGTGCCCGAGCTGCCAGACCGTGCTCGCCAACGAGCAGGTGGTCGACGGCGGCTGCTGGCGCTGCGGCACGCCGGTCGTGATCCGCGAGCTCGAGCAGTGGTTCTTCCGCATCACCCATTACGCCGACGAGCTGCTCGAGGCGACCGACCGCCTGACCGACTGGCCTGAAAAGGTCCTGACGATGCAGCGCAACTGGATCGGGAAGTCGACCGGCGCGCGGGTGAAGTTCGCCGTCGACGGCCCGTCCGGCGACGCGATCGAGGTCTTCACGACGCGCATCGACACGATCTACGGCGCGACCTTCGTCCTGCTGGCTCCGGAGCATCCGCTGGTTCAGCGCTGGGCGACGGAGCCGGGAGCGGAGCGTCTGGCCGAGGCGCTCAAGCGCTTCCAGGCGCAGGATCGCACCGCGCGGCTCACGGGCGAGGTCGAGAAGGAAGGGTTCGATACCGGGCGGACCGCGACCAATCCGTTTACCGGCAAGCCGGTCCCGGTGTGGGTCGCCAACTTCGTGCTGATCGACTACGGCACGGGCGCCGTCATGGCGGTGCCGGCGCACGACCAGCGCGACTTCGAGTTCGCGCGCAAGTACAACCTGCCGGTGACGGTCGTGGTGCGCCCCGCGGACGGCGACGCCGCGGCGGCCGACGCGCTGACCGAAGCCACGTCGAACGATGGCGTGCTGGTGGCGTCGGGCGCGCTACGACGGCATGCCGTCGGATGACGCCCGCACCGCGCTCACCGAAGATGCCGCCCGCCGCGGCATCGGCGAAGGCACCACCCAGTACCGGCTGAAGGACTGGGGCATTTCGCGGCAGCGCTATTGGGGCACGCCCATTCCCGTCGTCTACTGCGAGAAGTGCGGCATGGTGCCGGTGCCGTACGACAGCCTGCCGGTCGAGCTGCCGAAGATGACCGAGTTCACCGGCCGCGGCGACTCGCCGCTCGCCCAGGTCCCGGAGTTCGTCAACACGACCTGCCCCGACTGCGGCGGGCCGGCCCGGCGGGAAACGGACACGATGGATACGTTCGTCGATTCATCGTGGTATTTCTTTCGATTCTGCGATCCCCAGAACCAGGCGCTGCCGTTCGAGCCGGAGAAAGTCGCGTACTGGGGACCGGTGGACTTCTACAGCGGCGGCGTCGAGCACGCCATCCTCCATCTGATCTATTCGCGGTTCTTCTGTCGCGTGTTTCGCGACATCGGCCTGACGCACCTGGACGAGCCCTTTGCCCGGCTGCTCACGCAGGGCATGGTGCTGAAGGACGGCCAGGTGATGTCGAAATCGAAGGGCAACGTCGTCGATCCCGACACGATGATCGAGAAGTACGGGACCGATGCGCTGCGCCTGTACGTGATGTTCGTGGCGCCGCCGGAGAAGGAGATCGAGTGGACCGACGCCGGGCTCGAGGGCAGCTGGCGGTTCCTGGCGCGCGTCTGGCGGCTCGTCGATCAAGTCGCGGACACCGTTGGCGGCGAGGGCATTCCGGCCGCGGGCGACCTGCAGCTCGACGACGCGGAACGTTCGCTGCGACGGAAGACGCACGAGACCATCAAGCGGGTGACCAACGATCTCGACCCGCGCGCCCACCTCAACACGGCAGTGTCGGGCCTGATGGAGCTGGTCAACGAGCTCTACGCGTTCTGCGCGCGTCCCGGCTGCGGCCTGATCGGCCGTGAGGTGGCCGATCCCGGCGCGGTCGGCACGACGGTGCGCTCCGAGACGATCGCCGTCCTGAAGGAGGCGATCGAGGCGCTGGTGCTGATGATCTCGCCCTTCGCGCCGCACATGGCCGAGGAGCTGTGGGAGCGCCTGGGTCATGGCGGGGGACTCGCGGCTGCGGGCTGGCCCCAGTTCGACGAGGCGGTCGCGCGCGCCGAGCAGGTCGTCATCCCGGTGCAGGTGAACGGCAAGGTCCGGTCGCGGCTGACGGTGGCCGCGGGCACGCCGGAAGAGGAGCTGCGGGCGCTTGCGCTGAAGGACCCGCAGGTCATCAAGTACATCGAGGGCAAGACGGTGAAAAAGGTCGTGGTCGTGAACGGGCGTCTCGTCAGCGTGGTGACCGACTGATGCGAATCATCCAGCGGGCGGCCCTGGCCGCGTGCATCGCCGTGACCGCCGTGCTGTCGTCCGGCTGCGGCTACGCGCTCGCCGGGCGCGGGTCGTTCCTCCCGGAATACATCCGCGCCATCGGCGTGCCGCAGTTCGTGAACAACACGCCGGTCGTCGACGTCGACCGCCGCGTGTCGGATCGCGTCCGCTCCGAGCTGACCAACCGCGGCAGGTACAAGGTCTATCCCGCGGAGGCCGGCACCGATGCGATCCTGACCGGCGAGATCAGCTCGATCGTCATCACCCCGGCCGCGTTCAACCAGCAGCAGCAGGCGACCCGCTACGTCCTGATCCTGACCGCGAAGGTCGAGTTCAAGGACCTCAAGAGCGGCAAGGTCCTGTGGTCGAATCCGGCGATGCAGTTCCGCGACGAGTACGAGTCGACGACCGGCAACAGCGCGATCGATCCGACGGCGTACTTCGGCCAGAACACCGACGCGCTCGAGCGGCTGGCCTCGGAGTTCGCGCGCTCGGTGGTCAGCTCGCTGATGGAAGCCTTCTAGCCGATGCCCGTCTCGAGCGCGGCCGCGGTCCGCAAGCAGCTCTCCCAGGGCAAGCCCGATCCGGTCTACCTGATCGTCGGGGACGACGACGCCGAGATGTCGAAGCTGGCCGCCGACGTCGCCGCGCTGGTGGACGATGCGCTGCGCGCGTTCAACAGCGAGCGCCTCTACGCCAACGACAAGTCGGTCACCCCCATGGCCATCGTCGAGGCGGCGCGGCAGCTGCCGATGATGGCCGACCGTCGGGTCGTCACCGTGCTGCGCGCCGAGAGGCTGCTCAAGCCGAAGCGGCGTGGCAAGGCGGTGGCCGACGCGGACGCCGCCGAGGAGGGGAGCGAGCCGCCCGGTGAGCTCGATGTGCTCGACGCCTACATCAAGGCGCCGGTGACGGAGAGCACGCTGGTCATGGTGGCCAGCGACGTCGACCGCACGCGCAAGATCTACAAGACGATCCAGAAGCACGCCACCATCGTCGAGTGCTGGGGCCTGAAGCCCGGGCGCGACGCCCGTGTCGACCTTCGCGAGGTGGCGCGCGCCGCCGAGGCCCTGGTGCGGCAGTCGGTGAGCCAGGCCGGCCAGCAGATCGAGCCGGCCGCGGCGAAGCTGGTCGCCGAGCGCGCGGGCACCGACATCGGGCGGCTGCGCGGCGACGTCGAGCGTCTGCTGCTGTTCACGTCGGGGGCGGCGAAGATTACGCTGGATGACGCGCGGCAGGTGGTGAGCGCGGAGACCGCTCAGGACGACTGGGCGGTGACCAACGCGATCCAGCGGCGCGACGCGGCGGAGGCGCTGCGTCAACTGGCGATGGCGCTCGATGCGGGGGGAGTCCCGTACGCCATCCTCGGCCAGCTGGCCTGGTACGTCCGGGAGAAGATGCCGATCGCCGACTCGCGGCGGGTGCCGTCGGCGATCGAATCGTTGTTCCGAACCGATCTGGAGCTGAAGAGCTCGGGGGGTGACCCGCGAGTCCTGCTCGAGCGGCTCGTCGTGGAGCTATGCGGCGGCTGACTTCTTGGCGACCCGCGTCGCCAGGCGCGACTTGTAGCGGCCGGCGGTGTTGCGGTGAATGATGCCCTTGCCCGCCATCTTGTCGACGAGCGAGATCGTGTTGCGCAGCGCGTCCTTGACCTGCGCGGCATCGCCCTCGTCGATCGCGGCGCGGATGTCGCGCAACGCCCGGCGGAGGCGGGTCCGCAGCTGGCGGTTGTGTTCACGTCGCAGAACGTTCTGGCGATGAGCTTTCAGAGCGGAATCGTGACTGGCCACTTGAACTGAACCTCGTTCGATGGGTGTCGGCACATTGCACGTGGTGCGGGCAGCGCGCCTGTATTTCCTACGTGGCCGCGTCGGCGGCCCTTACAAACCCCCGATTATAGCATGGAGACTCAGCGGCTCGACGTCTGGCTCGACATCACGTGCCTCTTCCGCACGCGGTCCGAGGCGCAGAACGCCTGCAAAATGGGGCGGATTTCGGTCAACGGCCAGCCGGCCAAGCCGCACCGGGAGGTCCGGGCCGGGGACCAGATCGTGATCGCCCGGCCGATGGGCCGCAAGCAGCTCCTGACCGTGACCGGAATGGCCGAGGCGCACATCGCCAAGGCCGAGGCGCGGCAGCTCTACGAGGATCGCACCCCGAAGCCGACCGACGAAGAGATCGAGATGCGACGCATCGAACGGCTGACGCGGGCCCTCAATCGCGCGCCGGCGGTGACACCCGACAAGCGTGAGCGGCGGCGGCTTCGGAAGATGAAGGAAGGTTCGTGAGGGAGCGGCGTCAGCGGCGCTCGACGGCTTTCACGCGCGCCGAGCCCTCGACCGGTTTGCTCGTGTAGACAGTGCGCTGGCGGCCGTCCTCGGTTTCGACCACGGTCTGGTAGACACGCGTGCTGGGCCTGACCGAGACCCCGACGTGCCCTCCGCCGGCACGCCGCCGCTGATCTTCGCGACGTAGGCCTGCGTCTCGCGGTAGGGGGGCACCTTGCCGCCGTACTTCTTCACCGCGCCCGGGCCGGCGTTATAAGCGGCCAGCGCGAGCTCGACCCGCCCATCGTAGCGATCCAGCAGCTGCTTCAGGTATTTCACACCCGCGCCGACGTTCTGCGCCGGGTTGTAGGGATCGTCCACGCCGAACTCCGCCGCCGTATCCGGCATCAGCTGCATCAACCCCATCGCCCCCTTGGGGGACAGCGCGCGCGGGTTGAACGCCGATTCGGCCTGGATGACCGCGCGAACCAGGTCGGCACTGACCGCGTTCGCCGTCGAATGCTCCTCGATCAGCGACTCGTACTGCGCCGCCCGCTTGCTCAGCGGCATCGTCGTTCTGAATGACGCGTTGGCAGTGGGGGCGACGCTGTAGGTCTTCGCCGCCGGATCCTTCTTCTTGTCCGAGAGGACGACGTTGCCGGCTGCGTCGCGCCAGACGTAGATCTGGGCGTGGGCGACGGCGGGGCAGCTGAGCGCCACGGCGGTCGTCCAGAGAACGGCTCGAAGCAGGGATCGGATATGCACGCGTCGGCTCGGAATCGGGCGGAGAGAGACCTCCGCTCCGGCTGTGCTGAAGGCAAGGGTGATGCCCTCGTGGAATCAAGCACTTAGAGCCGAACGGTCGCGTTAGTGTGCTAAATCTGCACGCTCGGAATTCAATTCTGCAGTTGGGATTTGAGTACGTCCGGCGCCCGCGTGATGAGGGTGTCGATGCCCCCGGGGTCCTTGCCGCCGGCTTCCGCGAGCTCCGGCCGGCCGCCGCCGCCGCCGCCCACGAGCGGGGCGAGCTCCTTCACCAGCCGTCCCGCCTGGACCTTCGACGTCAGGTCCTTGGTGACGGCGACCACCAGTGCGACCTTTCCGTCGTTGTTCGAGGCCAGCACGACGACGCCGCTGCCGAGGCGATCGCGGAGCGAGTCGGACAGGCCGCGGAGGGCCCCCTTCTCGAGACCCTCGACGCGGCGGGCGATGAGCTTCACGCCGTCGACGTCCTGTGAGTCGCCGCCATCCGCGGCCGCACCCGCCGCGCCGCCGAGGGCCACCTTCATCTTGAGCTGCTCGACTTCGCGCGCCAGCCGCTTCGATTCGGCCTGCAGCCGCTGAATGGCCTCGGCCGCCTGTTCGGGCTGGGTATTCACGATCGAGAGCACCGACTGCAGCGCGGTGCGCTGCTGCTGCGTCCGCTCGACCGCGCCGCTCCCGGTCAGCGCCTCGATGCGCCGCACGCCGGCCGCGACGCCGCTCTCCTCGGTGATGAGGAAGAAGCCGATGTCGCCGGTCGCGCGCACGTGCGTGCCGCCGCACAGCTCGAGGCTGAAGCCCGGCACCGAGACGACGCGGACCCGCTCGCCGTACTTCTCGCCGAACAGCGCCATCGCGCCGGCGGCGATCGCTTCCTCGGTCGATTTCACCTCGGTCTGCACCGCGGTGTTCATGACGATCCGCCGGTTGACGATGCGCTCGACCTCCAGCTGCTGCTCGGCCGTCACCGCGGCGAAGTGCGCGAAGTCGAAGCGCAGCCGATCCGGCGCCACGAGAGATCCCGCCTGCTTGACGTGGCCGCCGAGCACCTGCCGCAGCGCTGCATGGAGCAGGTGCGTGGCGGTGTGATTGCGTCGCGTCGCGTCGCGAGTCTCGTCCTTCACTTCCGCGGTCACGCTCTGATCGCGACGGAAGGCGCCCTGCGTGACGTCGACCATGTGGAGGCGCGGGCGGCCCGGCGCGTAGCGCAGCATGCGCGTGACGACCGCCTCGGCGCCGTTCGAGAGGAGACGGCCCTGATCCGAGACTTGTCCGCCCGACTCGAGATAGAACGGCGTGCGCGGCAGCGCGACGTAGCCGGTCTGGCCCGCGGCCAGCTCGTCGACCCACGCGCCGGAGACGTCGAACAAGCCAAGCACGGGGACGCTCGACAGGCTGGTACTGTCATAGCCCGCGAAGTCGTCCGCCGCCTGGGCGAAGCGGTCCTCGGTACTCGGGCGGAACGGCGATGGCCAGGCCCTTCTCGCCCCCCTTGAACGAGCTGGCTGCGCGCGCACGGTCCTTCTGCGCGCCCATCGCGCGTTCGAAGCCCTCGCGGTCGATTGCGAGCTGCCGCTGGCTGGCGAGGTCCTCCATGAAATCGAGCGGCACGCCAAGCGAGTCGTAGAGCCGGAACGCCTCGTCGCCAGCCATCGGCCGCCCCACCGCAGCGGCGCGGTCGAGCGCCTCCTCGAGGCGCGGCAGCCCCGCAGTCAGGACCGCGTCGAAACGTTCTTCCTCGCTCTTCACCATGCGGACGATGTCGGCCTGGCTGGCGATGAGGGACGGGTAGGCCTCGCCCATTTCCGTCACCAGGACCGGCACGAACGTGTGCAGCAGCGGCTCGGTGAAGCCGAGCTTCTTTCCGTGGCGCATCGCACGCCGCATGATCTTGCGCAGCACGTAGCCGCGCCATTCGTTCGACGGGAGGACGCCATCGCCGATCAGGAAGGTCATCGCCCGCAGGTGATCGGCGATGACGCGCATCGAGACGTCGGCGGCGTTGGCGAGCGTCGCGCCGTAAGCCCGGCCGGCGCGCGCGCCGATGGCGTCGAGCAGCGGCGTGAAGAGATCCGTGTCGTAGTTCGAGAACTTGTCCTGGATGACGGCGGTAATGCGTTCGAGCCCCATGCCGGTGTCGATCGACGGAGCAGGCAGAGGATTGAGCGTGCCGTCGCTCTGCCGGTCGAACTCCATGAACACGTTGTTCCAGACTTCGACATAACGATCGCAGCTGCAATCGAGATCGCGGCAGCGGCCGCCGGCGCGCTCCTCCTCGCACGGGACGTGCCCGCCGCGATGGAAGTGAATCTCCGAGCAGCGGCCGCACGGGCCGGTCTCGCCCATCTGCCAGAAGTTTTCCGCCAGGCCCAGCTCGGTGATGCGCGCCGCCGGCACCAGCTTCGTCCAGATCGCGTGCGCCTCGTCGTCGCGCGGGATGCCCGCTTCACCCTTGAAGATGGTCGGATAGAGCCGGTCCCCCGGCAGGTTCCAGACGCGGGTCAGCAGCTCCCACGCGAAGGGAATGGCCTCCTGCTTGAAGTAGTCGCCGAAGGAGAAGTTGCCGAGCATCTCGAAGAACGTGTGATGCCGCAGCGACGGCCCGACGTTGTCGAGGTCGTTGTGCTTGCCGCTGACCCGCATGCACTTCTGCGAGGTGGTGGCGCGCTTGTACGACCGCTGCTCCCGGCCGAGGAACGTGTCCTTGAACTGGTTCATCCCGGCGTTGGTGAAGAGCAGCGTCGGGTCGTCTCCCGGGACGAGCGACGAGCTCGGCACGATGGTGTGGCCGTTCTGCTGGAAGTACTCGAGAAAGCCGCGGCGGATGTCTCTGGAACGCATGTCTCGTGTGCTCAATCCTGATCGGCGATGACGCCGGTGCGGAACCGCCGCAGGGCGGCGACAACTCCGGCAGGGGAAAATCCCTGCCGCATGAGGAACTGGTAGAGCCGGGCGTACTCGTGCTGATCGGTCAGCTTGGTGCGGCCGCGCAGCTTCTTCTGGACGGCCTGCGCGATGAGGCTGCGCTCGTCGAGGTCGCCGAACACCTCGCCCAGCGCTTCGGCGGCGACGTCCTGCGCCACCCCCATCTGCACCAGCTCGCGCATGACGCGGAGGCGTCCCCGGCCTTTGACGGTCACCGCCGTCCTGGCATACGCCCGCGCCACCCTCGCATCGTCCAGCGCGCCGCTCTCCTGAAGGCGCAGCAGCGCCGCTTCGACCTCCTCGGCGTCGAAGCCACGATCCAGGAGGCGCGCGCGGACGCCCTCCACCGACAGCTCGCGGCGGGCCAGCAGCTTGAGGCCTTCCGTGTGCGCGCTGCTATCCACCGAAGCGCGTGATCTCGGGCGATCCGCCGCCGCCCATCGCCGGCTTTTTGGCCATCTCGTCGCGGGCCATGTCGGTGGTGCTGGAGATGCCCTGGACCTTGAGCTTGAACTCGTCCACGTTGGACGCCCAGCGCAGCGCCTCCTCGAGGCTCACGACGCCGTGCTGATACAGGCCGAAGATCGACTGATCGAAGGTCTGCATCCCGTACTGCGACGTGCCCGAGGCGATCGCGCCGTGGATCATCGACGTCTTGTCCTTGTCCACGATGGCGTCGCGGATGAAGCCGGTCGACACCATCACTTCGACCGCGGCGGCCCGGCCGAGGCCGTCGGCGCGCGGCAGCAGCCGCTGCGAGATCGCGGCCTTCAGCACCGACGCCAGCTGGATCCGGACCTGGCGCTGCTGATGCGGGGGAAAGACGCTGATGATGCGGTTGATCGTCTCGGTGGCGTCGAGCGTGTGCAGCGTCGAGAACACCAGGTGGCCGGTCTCGGCCGCGAGCAGCGCCGTCTCGACCGTCTCGAAGTCGCGCATTTCGCCGACCAGGATGACGTCGGGATCCTGGCGCAGCGCGCTCCGCAGCGCGTGCGAGAACGACTTGGTGTCGACCGCGACCTCGCGCTGGTTGACGAGCGAGTGGTGATCGCGGTGCAGATACTCGATCGGATCCTCGACGGTCATGATGTGCACCGACCGTGTCGTGTTGATGTAGTCGATCATCGCCGCCAGCGTCGTGCTCTTGCCGCTGCCGGTCGTGCCGGTCACCAGCACCAGTCCGCGCTCTTCAGAGGCGATACGCTTCAGCACCGCCGGCAGGCCGAGCTCGTCCACGGTCTTGATGCGGGTCGGGATCACGCGGAGCACGAGGCCTACCGTGCCGCGCTGCTGGAAGACGTTGCAGCGGAAGCGGCCGAGCCCGGGGATGCTGTAGGCCAGGTCCACTTCCTGGGACTTCCGGAACTTCTCGAGGTGATCCGCGGTGAACACCGCCTGGGCCATGGCCTCGGTGTCGGGGCGATCGAGCCGCTTCTCTTCGGTGACGACGACGAGGCTGCCGTTGACCCGCATCATCGGGTAGCTGCCGACCTTCAAGTGCAGGTCGGACGCGCCGCTGGTCACGGCGACCTTGAGCAGATCGTTGATATGCATCGGTATCCCCGGCTAGCGTGAGCTCTTGGCGGCGGCCGCGGGTCCGGCGACACGCGCCGGCTCGCCCGGATACACGTAGGTCAGCCAGCCGTGACGATCGGGGGCCTCGCCGTTGACGATGTCGAAGAACGCGCGCTGCACCGCTTCGGTGACCGGCCCGCGCCGTCCGTCGCCGACCGGCACGCGATCGACGCTCTTGATCGGCGTCACCTCGACGGCGGTGCCCACGAAGAAGGCCTCGTCCGCGATATAGAGCAGCTCGCGCGGCAGGTTCTCCTCGCGGACGTCGAAGCCGAGGTCGCGCGCCAGCGTGATCACCGAGCTGCGCGTGATCCCCGGCAGGATCGCCGCGGTCGCCGGCGGCGTGTAGAGCACGCCGTCCCGGACCAGGAACAGGTTCTGCCCGCTGCCTTCACTGAGCTGGCCGTGCGTGTCGAGGGCGATGCCTTCGGTGTAGCCCTCGGCGATCGCTTCCATCTTGATCAGCTGCGAGTTGGCGTAATTGGCCGAGCTCTTGGCCAGCGACGGGAAGGTGTTGGCCGCCGCGCGCGTCCATGAGCTGACGCGGACGTCGACGCCGTTGTCGAGCGCGTCCTGGCCGAGATACGCGCCCCATTCCCACACCAGGATGGCGGCATCGACCGGGCACGGGAACGGGTTGACGCCGAGCGCGTGATAGCCGCGGTACACGATCGGGCGGATGTAGCAGGCCTTCAGCTCGTTGGCGCGAATCGTCTCCAGCACCGCCTCGGTCAGCACGTCCTGCGACACCTGCGGCTCCATGCGGTAGATCTTCGCCGAGTCGTACAGGCGCCGCATGTGGGCGTCGAGGCGGAAGCACGCCGAGCCACGCTTCGTCGCATAGCAGCGCGCACCCTCGAACACGCCGCTGCCGTAGTGGATGACGTGCGACGCGATATGGATCCTGGCATCGGCCCAGTCCACCATCGCGCCGTTCATCCAGATCTTTCCGGAGCCGGAAAACGCCATCAGCAGAACTCCTTCGAAGCGGACCGCAGGGCCGGGTCGGGCTGCCACCGGGGAACGTCGTGACGCCTCGCGGCGCGGCGTGTATCGAGCCTGTGGAGGCGGCCGGGTCGATCGGCAGCGAACGCCGCGGCCGTGCAAAAAGAGCATTTTAGCACAGCGATTCGCGCCGTCCGGGAGCCGTAACCCCCGTGGATTATTGGGTTTCGCCGCAGAACGGGCAGCGGTCGGTGCGGGCGTGGAGGGGCTTGCGGCAGTGCCAGCAGAAGCGCGCCGACGGCCCCTCGCGGGCGCGCAGCCGCGACTGAATCGCCTGCGCGTCGTCCCGGCCGCCGCGGGAGGAGTCGCGCGGCGACGCCTGCGGCGTCCGGCGCGGCGCAGGAGTTCGCGCGGCGAGCAGGTCCTCGAGCAGATCCGAGGCGCGCTGGTACCGCGCCGTCACGTCGGGCGCCATCGCGCGCAGGACGATGTCGTTGATCGCTTTCGGAATCGCCGGGTTCTTCACGCGCGGCGGGGTGACCAGCTCGCCCGACATCAGGCGATCGAGGTCGGCGGGCGCCGGCGTGTCGTACGGCAGCACGCCGGTCAGCATCTGGTACATCGTCACGCCGAGCGAATAGAGATCCGACGCGAACACCGCCTTGCCATGGAACTGCTCCGGGGCCATGTACGGCGGGCTGCCGATCACCGTCGTGCCGTGGGCGGCGATCTCGAGGAAGCGCGACGTGCCGAAGTCGGCGACCTTCAACATGTCGTTGTCGGTGACCAGCACGTTCGCGGGACGGAGGTCGCGGTGGATCACGCCCTGGCGGTGCGCGTGATCGACGGCGTTGCAGATCTGGCAGGTGAAGTCGAGCGTGCGGTTGACGTCGAGCCCGCCGTGCGCCGCGATGAGGTTCTCCAGCGTCTCCCCCTGGACGTACTCCATGACGATGAAGAACAGGTTGTCCTGCTTCTCGGCGGTCGTGATCGAGACGATGTTGGGGTGGCTGACGCTCGCGAGCAGGCGCGGCTCGCGCAGCAGCTCGCCGAAATCAAGGCCCTGCCGGTGCGGCACCTTGATCGCGACCTTCTTGTCGATCCAGGTGTCCTGCGCGAGATAGACAGTCCCGAAGCCACCGCTGCCGAGGGCCGCGATGATCTTGTATTTGCCGAGTGTCTGGCCCCTGAACAGCAATGGCTAGTGAGGAAAGGAGAACAGTCCCCGCGAGTATACGCTACGCCCGGCGCCCGTTTGGCATAATCGCGGACGTGATTCCACGCTTTCTGGTGCCGGACCTCGACGCGCGCCGCGGCGAAGCGACGCTGCCCGCGGAGGAGGCGCATCACCTCAGCCGCGTGATGCGGATCGGGATCGGCGACACGGTCGCCGTGTTCGACGGGCGCGGCGTCGAGTTCCTCGGCCGCGTCGTCTCGATCGGGCGCGAGACCGCGGTCGTCTCGCTGCTCGACCCGGTCCCGCCGCGTCCGGCGCCGCCGATCGCGCTGACCCTGGTCCAGTCCGTGCTCAAAGCGGACGCGATGGAAGCGGTCGTGCGCGACAGCACGATGGTTGGCGTGGCGGTGATCCAGCCCGTGGTCAGCGAACGAACGACGGTGAAGTCGTCCGTGCTCGAGCGTGCCGGCGATCGGTGGCGGCGGATCGCGCTGGCTTCGACGAAGCAGTGCGGGCGCTCCGGCCTGCCCGACGTCAGGGATGCCGTCGAGTTCGACGACTGGCTGCGGCAGCGTCCGCCGGGCGACGCCTACGTGCTGCTCGAGCCATCAGCGGCCGTCGATGGGACGCGTGCGGTCCGGCAGCTCACGCGGCCGCCATCCGGGGCGGCCACTCTCGTCGTCGGGCCTGAAGGCGGGTGGACACCAGGCGAGCGCGACCGCGCACTCGCCGCCGGATGCGAGCCGATCTCCCTCGGCCGGCTGACGCTGCGCGCCGACGCGGTGCCGCTCGTGGCGGCGTCGCTCGTGCTGGCCCTGTGGGATGACTAGATCTTCGTCAGGACGAGTGCCCACCAGTTGTCTTCCTCCGCGGATTCGCTGACGTGGAAGGCGCCGGTGAAGGCGTCCTCGACCAGCGGTTTTTCGTCGATGGTGAAGCCCGCGACGATCAGCGTGCCTGCCGGCTTGACGAGCGGCGTGAGCAGCGACGCGTAGCGGGCGAGTAGCGTGCCGGTGAGGTTCGCCGTTACGACCTCGGCCGGCGCAATGTCTCCCTCGGTCAGATCCTGCACGTGCGCCTCGACCGACGCCCGCGACCTGATTGCGCGTGATGTTCTCGCGGGCGTTCTCGACCGCTTCCGGATCGACGTCGATGGCGCGCACGAACGCCGCGCCGAGCCTGGCCGCCACGATCGCGAGCACGCCGGATCCCGTCCCGATGTCGAGGACGGTCCGGTTCTTCAGCTCGCGAGTCTGCAGCAGCACGAGGCAGAGCCGCGTCGACTGATGGTGGCCGGTCCCGAAGCCGCGCGACGGTTCGATCTCGACGACGACGTCATCAGGGGATGGGGGAGCGGGCGGCAGATCCCACGGCGGGGCGATGATGACCCGCCCGACGCGGATCGCCGGCAGATCGGCCTGCGTACGGCGAGCCCAGTCTTCGTCCTCGACATCGATCGCACTGATCTCGACCGGACCGAGGTCGTCGAGCGTGGGCATCGCGGCACGCGCCGCGTCACGCGCGTCGGGCGTGCCGAAGTGCGCGGTCCAGCGGCGTGGATCGGTGAGATGGTCCTCTTCGATCGCCACGAGGTCGTGATCCGCCAGGAGCGCGACCAGCCGGTCGCGGGTGGCGGCCGGCACGGGGGACGGGAACTGAATGATCAGCGCGGGTGAGCGGTCTGGGCTCAACCGAACATGTCCTTCACGCGCTCGAAGAACGGCTTCTCGGACTCGTCGCCGTCGGCGTCGAGCGTCTCGGGTGGCATCGTCCGCGACAGCTCCTCGAGCAGCCGCTTCTGGTCCTTGGTGAGCTTCTTCGGGACCGAGACGCGGGCGATGACGTGAAGGTCGCCGTGGCCGCGCCCGGAGACGTTCGGCATGCCCTTGCCGCGGACCTTGAAGCGGGCGCCGGCCTGCGTGCCGCCCGGCACGTGCAGGGTTTCGCGGCCGTCGAGCGTCGGGACGTTGATGTCGCCGCCAAGCGCGAGGGTGGGGAAGGGAATCGGGACCTCGCAATAGAGATCGTCCCCTTCGCGGTGGAAGAACGAATGTTCCTGGACGTGGACGACCACATACAGATCCCCGGCAGGACCTCCGGCCGATCCGTGCTCGCCTTCGCCGTACAGCCGCAGCCGCTGCCCGGTGGCGATGCCCGCGGGAATCTTCACCGACAGCGAGCGCTCGCGGCCGACTCGCCCGGCGCCGCGGCAGGAGGTACAGGGCTTGGCGATGACCTTGCCCGTACCGCGGCAGTTCGAGCACGGCCGGGCGACGGTGAGGAAGCCCTGCTGATAGCGCAGCTGTCCCGAGCCCCGGCACTGCGAGCAGGTCTCCGCGCTCGAGCCAGGGGCGGCGCCGCTGCCGCTGCACGTCTCACACGCCTCTTCGCGCGGGATCTGGATCGTGGACTCGGTGCCCTTGGCCGACTCGTCGAACGTGATCTCGAGGTCGTAGCGCAGGTCGGAGCCGCGCTGCGGCCCGCCGCGGCGCCGCCGGCCGCCGAAGATGTCGCCGAAGCCGAAGACGTCCCCCAGCCCGGAGAAGATGTCGGAGAAGTCCGCGAAGATCGTCGGATCGAAGCCGGCACCGCCCGCGGCGCTGCCGACGCCGGCGTGCCCGAAGCGATCGTAGAGGCCCCGCTTCTGGGCATCGGCGAGGACCGCGTAGGCCTCCGCCGCTTCCTTGAAGTGTTCTTCCGCTTCCTTGTTGCCGGGATTGCGGTCGGGGTGAAACTTCAGCGCCAGCTTCCGATACGCGCTCTTGATTTGTTGATCGCTGGCCTGGCGCTCGACGCCGAGGACCTCGTAGTAATCACGCTTGCTCACACTGGCCCTCACGCCTCTCCTTTTGCGACCTTCACCATCGACGGCCGGAGCAGCCGATCGCCGAGCATGTAGCCGCGGCTGAATTCTTCGATGATCTGCCCCTCGTGATGCTCCGATGACGGCTCGTGCGCGACCGCCTGATGGAAGTGCGGATCGAAGTCCGCGCCCACCGCGTCGATCGGCCGCACCCCGCGCTTGCGCAGGACGTCGGCCATGCGGGTGTGAATGAGCTCGACGCCGCGCCGGTATGCCGCCGCGTCGGATCCGGCGTCGGCCTTGAGGGCCCGCTCGAGATCGTCGAGCAGCGGCAGGATCTCTTCGATGATGTCCGCGGACGCCGCTTCGGAGAGCTGCTGACGCTCGCGCTCGGTGCGCTTGCGGAAGTTGTCGAACTCGGCGGTCTTCCGCAGCAGCCGATCGTAGTAGTCGTCGCGCTGGCGCTGGAGCTCGTCGGCGGGCGAACCGCCCTCTGCCGCCACGGCGGCGCCGGCGGTTTCCGAGGTGTCAGTGCTGTTGATGTCGGGGTCGGGTCGATTGTCTTCCATCGGTGTTGGTTCCGGCGCAGCGCTACGAGCGGGCGTTGACCATCCGGCTGATGGCCTTCGACAGCCCCTCGACCGCGTTGATGACGCGCGAGTAGCGCATCCGGGTCGGGCCGATCACGCCGACCGCGCCGGTGCCACGCCCGTCGGAATAGGTCGCCGCGATGAGCGCGAAGCGCTGCAGGTCTGGTGAGTGGTGTTCAGAGCCGATCACGATCGTCAGGCCGCCGGCGTTCATGTAGTCGTCCAGCAGCCGCACGAGCCGCGCCTTCTCTTCGATCATGCGGAGCAGCGTCCGCAGCGTCTCGATGGTCACGTCGGCGCTCTCGCCGCCCATGTCGTCCAGCAGCAGCGACGTGCCCTGGATGATGACGGCCGGCTCCGAGCCCATGTCGGCGAACGTCGTGCTCGCGAGCTGGAGCGCGCGGGCCATCAATTCGTCGTAGAGGCTGCGCTCCTCGTTCAGCCGCTGCAGCACTGCCTGGCGGACGGCGAGGAGGGACCGCCCCTTGAACTCCGAGTTCAGATAGTTCGCCGCCTGCTGCAGCTCGCTCATCCGATACGGCTCGCTCGGCTCGATGACCTTGTGGGACACGTGCCCGCCCGTCAGCACGACAACGACCAGGACCTTGCCGCCGTCGAGCAGCACGAGGTCGAGATGCTCGAGTGTCGCGCTGTCCGCCGCGGGCGCGATCGCAAAACTCAGCTGTTGTGACGCGCGCGCGACTTCCTGCGAGGCATGCGTCAGCAGATCGTCCACCGTACCGGCGCGGCGCAACCGCGCTTCGACCTGTGCCGTCGGCCGCGACGACCGCCGCTCGGCCAGCAGCTGATCGACGTAGCAGCGATAGCCGAGGTCGGTCGGGACGCGGCCCGCCGAGGTGTGCGGCTGCCGCACGTACCCCTGCTCCTCGAGGCGCGCCAGGATGTTCCGGAGGGTCGCTGACGACACCCCGAACCCACGGCTCGCCAGCCACAGCGACGAGATTGGCTCGCCGTCGTCGATGTAGCGCTGGACGAGGACGCCGAGGATGCGTCTATCCCGTTCCGGAAGCTCAGGATGCGTCGACATGGTGGTTTAGCACTCGTCGCGAGCGAGTGCTAACGATTATACCCGAGACTGCGCAGCGGACGGGGTACGGTCCGGGCCGGCTCAACGCAGGCCGGCACGGGAAGCCAGCTGAGCCGCCGCCGCACGAGCCGTCCTGGCCACATCTATCGGATCGATACGGGTCAGCAGGAAGTCCTCGACCAGGACCTCGCCGTCCACCATCACCAGCCGCACGTCGGTGCCCCTGGCCGCATAGACAAGCGTCGACCAGGGATCGGTTCCCGGCGCCAGGTGCGCCGCGCTGGCGTCCACGAGGATGAGATCGGCCCGCTTGCCGGCTTCGATCGAGCCGATGGTGCCGGCCAGTCCGATCGCGCGGGCCCCTTCGCGCGTCGCCATCCACACGACGTCGCGCGCGGGCAGCGCACCCGGGGCCTTCCGCATCGCCTGCAGCGTGGCCGCGAGCCGCATCTCGTCGAACATGTCGAGGCGATTGTTGCAGGCGGCGCCGTCGGCGCCGAGCGAGACCGAGATGCCCTGCGCGCGCATCTCGACGACCGGCGCGATTCCGGACCCGAGCTTGAGATTCGAGCCGGGGCAGTGCAGGACCTTGACGTCGCGCTCCGCCAGCAGCCGCTGTTCGGCGTCGGTCACCCAGACGCAGTGCGCCGCGCACAGCTGCGGCGTCGCCAGGCCGGTGTCGGCCAGGTATTCGAGATTCGACAGCCCGCCCGACAGTCGCCGCACGACTTCGACTTCGTCGCGGTTCTCGGAGGCATGCGTGTGCACGAGCGCCTGGCCCGACGCGGCCAGTGCCGCGACCTCCTCGAGCAGATCGCGCGAGCACGACACCGCGAAGCGCGGCGCGAACGCGGCCCGCAGCCTGCCGCCGGCGGCGCCGTGCCAGCGCTTCATCAGCGCGACGCTCTCGTCGATCGATTGCCGCGTCTGTTCCTGCAGCCGGCGCGGCACCTCGTCGGCGGAGTCCATCATGCACTTGCCGACGGTGGCGCGAAGCCCGGTCTCGGCGAGGGTCTCGAAGACGACGTCGGTGTCGTGCACCGTCTCCATCGTCAGGACGCAGGTCGTGCCGGTCCGCAGCAGTTCAGCGGCGGCCAGCCGCACGGAGGCGCGCAGCGTGTCGGGTGTATGCGCCGCTTCCATCGGCCACACCCGCCGTCGCAGCCAGTCGAGCAGCGGCATGTCGTCGGCGAAACCGCGGAACAGCGTCTGGCACAAGTGCACGTGGGTCTGGATCAGCCCGGGCAGGAGGTAGGCGCCGCCGGCGTCGATCGTCTTGTCGAACGGTCCGTCCGGCACGCGGCCGACGGCCTCGAGGATCCCGTCCCGGACCGCGACGTCCCCCTGCACGATCGACAGCCGATCGTCCATCGTCAGGATGGTCGCGTTGCGGATGACGGTGGACGCCACTACGTCCTGGCGACGACGCGCTTCATCGAGGAGGCGCTCGTGTCGACGCCGCGGCGCACGGCGATGAGCTGCGCGAGGATGCTGATGGCGATCTCCGGCGGCGTGACCGCGCCGATGTCGAGGCCGATGGGCGCGTGCACGCGCTCGAGGCATTCGGCCGGCAGGCCTTCTTCGAGCAGCAGGTCGTAGATGCGGCGGACCTTGGCGCGGCTGCCGATCAGGCCGAGATACTTGAAGTCCCGCGCCGCCAGCGCGCGCATCGCGTCGAGGTCGTAGGTGTGTCCGCGTGTGACCACGACCACGAAGGCCGACGCCGGCAGGTCGGCGCGATGCAGCCATTCCGGGATCGGCTCGGCCACCACTTCGACCGCGTCGGGAAAACGATCGCGGCTGGCGAACTTCTCGCGGTCGTCGACGACGTGGATGCGGAAGCCGGCCTCGGCGGCCAGGCGTCCGAGGTGCCAGCCGACGTGGCCGGCGCCGACGATGTAGAGGTGCGGTGTGGGCTCGAGCGGGTCGATGTGCACGTCCATCTGGCCTCCGCAGACCAGCCCGTTCTCCTGCGCGAAATCGTCGTTCAGCTCGTAGTGGAGCAACTGCGGCCTGCCCGTCGTCAGCGCTTCGCGCGCCTTCCAGAACGCGTCGTTCTCGTAGCAGCCGCCGCCGATTGTACCGAGGGTGCGGCCGTCGGGGAAGACGAGCATCTTCGCGCCGGCGCGCTGCGGCGTGGATCCGCGGGCGCGGACGACGGTGACGAGCGCCACCGCCTCGCCGCGCTTGAGCGCGTCCGCCGCCGCCGCGAGCACTTCCTCGCTCAGACCAGGACCTCGATCTTCGCGCGCTTCTTGACTTCCTCGATGAACGCGTTGACGCGGTCGCGCTTCTTCTGCTCGCTCAGGTACTGGACGATCTGCGGCTGGACTTTCTCGAGCGGCACCATCGTCGCGTCGCGCTTTTCGACCATCTTGATGATGTGGTAGCCGAACTGGGTCGTGACCACGTCGCTGATTTCACCGGGCTTCAGCGCGAACGCCGCCGCGTCGAACGCCGGCACCATCTGGCCCTTGGTGAAGAACCCGAGGTCGCCCCCCTGATCCTTGCTGCCGTCTTCCGAGTTCTCCTTCGCGAGCACGGCGAAGTCCTCGCCGGCGCGGACGCGCTTGAGGACGGCGTCGATCTTGGCGCGCGCCTTCTTCTTGGTCGCCTCGTCCGCCGACTCGTTGGCCATGACCAGGATGTGGCTGGCGCGGACGCCCTCGCCCTGCTTGAACTTGTCCGGATTCTTGTCGTAGAAATCCTTCGCCTCGGCCTCGGTCGCCACCGTCGTCGACGCGAGCTCGGTCTCCATCATCTTGTCGATCATCATGTCGGTGCGGGCGTCGGACCGGAGCTGATCGACCGTCGTGTTGCGCGCCGTGAGCGCCTTGCTGAACTCCTCGGCGCTCATCTTGCCCTGCATCTGCTTGAGGCGCGAGTCGAGATCGGCGTCGGCGATCGGGAGCTTGCGCGCCGTCGCCTCCTGCTTCATCGCGTGGTAGGTAATCAGCTGATCGAGGGCGGCGCGCAGGACCTCGTCGCGGCGGTCCGGCGGAATCGGGCCGCGGCTGGCTTCGATGTTCTTGAGCAGCCGCTCGAAGTCGGACTTGGTGACGTTCTCGCCGTTCACGCGGGCGAGGATCTCGGGCAGCTCGGCGGGCATCGGCTTCGGCGGCGCCGGGGGCTGCGGCGTCTCGGCGGCCGGCGCCTGGGCCGAGGCGGTTTGTTCGGCGGCCGGGCCTTTCTTGCAGGCGGTCAGGGGCAGCGCGGCGATCGCGCCGGCAATAATCAAAACGCGGATGTGCACTAGGTATGTCCTGAACATGAATGGATGATCGGGGGCCGTGAGCGAACCGGCCATGGTCCAAATGGTAACGCAGTCCTTCGAGCTGTTCCGGCGTCTCAGCTCGTCAGCGGCGAGGTGTGGCGCGGTTCCGCGCCACGCCGGCTAGAAGCCGTGCAGCAGACACACTTCGGTCGGCTCGGTCCCTGTCAGGAACGCTTCCCTGAAGATGCGCGGGCAACCGGGCGCCGCCACCTTGCCGGTGTCGCGGTCGATCTCGACGAACGAGATGCCCTCGGGGGCGGCGAACGTCGCGTTGCCGCGGCCGGCGAGCGCGCGTGACATGAAGGCGGTCCAGATCGGCAGCGCCGCCTGCGTGCCGCTGAGGCCGAGCGGCTGATTGTCGTCGAGCCCCACCCAGACCACCGTCAACAGCTCAGGCGTGAAGCCGACGAACCAGGCGTCGCGGAGGTCGTTGGTCGTTCCCGACTTGCCGGCGGCGTCGAGCGCGAAGCCGGCGGCGCGGGCCGAGGCGCCGGTGCCCTCGTTGAGGACGCTGCGCATCATGTTGGTCACGAGAAACGTCGTGTCGGGCCGGGCGACGGTGCGCGGGGGCGCGGTCTGGAGCGGCAGATCCTTGCCGCCGGCGACCAGCCGCGAGATGGTGCGCAGCGGGAGGATCGTGCCGCCGTTGGGGAACATGGTGTAGGCGGTCGCGATCTCGAACGGCGTCGCCTCGAAGACGCCGAGTGCAATCGCCGGGTACGGCCGCGGCGGCGTCCCGGCGCCGACGCGGCGCCACAGCGTGGCGACCTCTTCGTACCCCGCGCTCTCCGCGACCTTCACGGCCGGGATGTTGCGCGACAGCGCCAGGGCGCGGCGCAGCGTGATCGGCCCCTGGTACTCGCCGTCGTAGTTGTTCGGGCTCCAGGTCTGCGCGTTGAACGTGAACGCGGTCGGCTCGTCCCACACCACGGTGGCCGGCGTGAGATCCGAGCGTCCTTCGGACTGCGCCCGCTCGAACGCCGCCAGGTAGACGAACGGCTTGAACACCGAGCCCGGCTGGCGCCGCGCGCTGACGACGCGGTTGTACTGCGACTGGTTGTAGGAGCGGCCGCCGACGAACGCCAGGACCTCGCCGGTTCGCGGATCGACGGAGAGAATCGCTGCCTGCGCGCGGCGGCGCCGGCGCGCCAGGATCTCGTCGAGGCGGGTCAGTCCCTCGCGCAACGCGTCCTGCGCGACCCGCTGCAGGTGGACGTCGAGCGTCGTGTAGACGTCCACGGTCCCGGCCTTCGGATACTTCGCCTGCAGTTCCTGGCTGACGTAGTCGACGAAGTACGGGGCCTCGGCCTCGAGCGCGCGCGCCGACATCACGAGCGGTTCCTTGACCAGGCGGTCCGCCGCCTCCGACGTCAGGAAGCCGGTCTCCGTCATCGCCCGCAGCACGACGTTGCGCCGCTCTTTGGCGCGATCGGGATTGTTGAAGGGGGAGAGCCGCGACGGCGACTGGATGACGCCGGCGATGGTGGCGGCTTCGACCGCCGACACGTTGGCGATGTCCTTGGCGAAGAACAGCCGCGCCGCTTCGGCGACCCCGTGGATCGCGAACGAGCCACGCTGGCCGAGCGACACGTCGTTCAGATACAGCTGAAGGATCTCGTCCTTCGACAGCCGCGTCTCGAGCACGACCGACATGAACCACTCGGTCATCTTGCGGCTGAGGGTCTTTTCCGCCGTCAGGAACGTGTTCTTCACCAGCTGCTGCGTGATCGTGCTGCCGCCGGCGAGATAGGTCTTGCTGCCGAAGACGTTGCGGAAGACGGCGCCCGCCGTGCCGATCGGGTCGATGCCCGGATGATCGTAGAAGCGGCGGTCTTCGATGGCGAGGACCGCCTGCACCATCGGCTTCGGGATCACCTGGAGCGGCACGTCGCGGCGCTTCTCGCGGCCGTCGGTCACGAGCGCGGTGATGAGCGGGGCATCCAGCGTGACGCGATCGACCGCCTTCTCGGCCTTGACGATCTCGATGCGATCGATGCGGGTCGGCTCGGTGCCCTTCGGCGCGCGTCCGCCGAACACGATGCGCAGCGGCTCGGCCTTGCGGTTGCCGTCGCGCGGGATGATGACGATGGTGCCCTGGCCGATCGTGAATTCGCCGGGCTGCTCGGAGCGCGGCCGGTGCGCGTAGCCCAGCTCGTTGAGGCGATCGACGAGCTGCCGGGGCGCCAACGCCTGGCCGCGATGCAGCTCGAACGGCCGCGCGAAGACGCGCGGGTCGGTGCGCGCCATCTCGCCGCTGATGCGGGCGTCGATCATCCGGGAGAAGACGACCCAGTAATAGGCCATCACGATGGTGACCAGCACCATCGGCACGCCGACGCCGAGCAGCAGGATCTTCTTCCAGCGGCGGGGCAGCTTGCGCCGCTTCGCCGCAGCCTTCGGCCGGGCCGGCGGCTGAGCCGCCGTTTCAGATTTGTTCGTCGTCACCAAGGATCGGTATCGGCGTTTCGAGCGTCAGTAATGAGACGGTCCGCGCGGACGCGCGGCTCGGTCCCGCATTGTATACTCGCCGTAAGCGGTTCATAACACAGAATTTCGCGGGACGAACGCGCGCGCGGTGCGGGCTCCGGGACCACTAGCGTTCGCCGTTGGTCGCATGGCCGGATCGTCAAGGCCGCCGGGACCCGGTCCGACGCCCGTCAGGGCAACGGCCGTGCCGGCCGACGGGCTCAGACGACCGCGCGCGGTCCCAAACTCGCTACGATTCCATGACACGCATGCACCGGCTTCTTCTCGTCGTCCTTCTGCTGGCTGGTTTCCTCCCCGTCGTCGAGCTGCCCGCACAGCTCAGACCGCAGCCGGTTGGCGAGCTCCCGGGCGACGCGTCGCTGAAGCTGTGGCTGCGGAAGCTCGCGTCCACCGGGACCTTCATGCAGACGACCGCGCACCCCGATGACGAGGACAACGCGCTGCTGGCGATGCTCGGCCACGGCCAGGGCATGCGGACGGTGCTGGTCAGCGCGACCCGGGGAGACGGCGGGCAGAACGAGATCGGGCCCGAGCTGTTCCAGGCCCTCGGCGTGCTGCGGACCGAGGAGCTGCTGGCGGTGCACCGTTTCGACGGGGCCGAGCAGTTCTTCACGCGCGCGGTGGACTTCGGCTACTCGTTCAGCGTCGAGGAGTCGCTGGAGCGGTGGGGCCGTGACGAGATCGTCGGCGACTACGTGCGGCTGATCCGCGAGACCCGCCCCGACGTGATTGCCGGCTTCCTGTGTGGGGGATCGGGAGGCGGGCAGCATCACCAGGCGTCCACGCGATTGAGCGAGGAGGCGTTCGCCGCCGCGGCGGATCCCGCGCGGTATCCCGATCAGATCAAGGCCGGCCTGCGTCCCTGGCGTGCGCAGCGTTTCTTCTGCACCGAGGGGGCGAGCTTCTCGGCGCAGGCGTCGGCGAAGCCGGCGACAGCGGGCCTGCTCACCCCGGATGTGTCCGTCTACGACAGCATCCTCGGCCGCACCTACGCGGAGCTCGGGCTCGAGGCTCGTTCGATGCACAAGTGCCAGGGGACGTCGCAGCTCCTCCTGCTGCCGGGCATGTCGCAGCAGCGCATCTACCGGTTGATGGCGACGAGGGCGGACGACCGTGCGGGCGCGGCGCCGTCGTCGATGTTCACGGACATCGACACGACGCTGACCGGCCTGACGCGGTTCGCCCCGACGCACAAGGCGGCGCTGCTGCCGGCGTTGTCGGCGATTGCAGCGCACGTCGAGGCGGCGCGGGTCGGACTCGACACCAGGGGCCCTGCGGCCGCGGTGCCGCATCTTGCGGCCGGGCTGAGCGCGGTGCGTGCGCTGCGCGGGCAGGTGACGCTGCCCTCGCAGGCCGGCGGCGACGGTTCAGAGCTGTTCGAGATCGACTTCCGGCTCGGGCTCAAGGAGCAGCAGTTTCAGCAGGCGCTGCTCGCGGCCTCGGGCATCCGGCTCGAGGCGCTCGCGTCGGACGGTCTCGTGATCCCGGGGCAGACGGTGACCGTGCGCACGCATGTGAGCAATCAGGCGCCCGCGCCGATTGCCGTCACGCGCGTGTCGCTCAGCCCTGTGAAGCCGGACGCCGCCGCCTGTGCGGGCCCGGTCGCGACCGGCCGCGCGCTCAGCTGCGAGGGGGCCGTCGTAGTGCCGCCGGACGCGCGATACTCGTCGCCGTACTGGAAGCCGCGTCGCGACACCGCGCGCTACGACTTCGAGCCGGGCGTGCCGTTCGGCCGGCCGTTCACGCCGTCGCCGTTCCGCGCGACGTTCACGGTGACCATCGCCGGCGTCGACGTCACCGTCGATCGGCCGATCGAGTTCCGCTACGACCACGTGATCGCCGGCGAGAAGCGGATGGAGCTGCAGGTCGTGCCGCCCTTCGCCGTCACGGTCACGCCGGCAATCGCCGTCGTGCCCTCCACTGCCGCCGGGCCGCGGCGCATCGACGTGGCCGTCACCAACCATGGCGCGGGCGCGGCGACGGCCGACGTCTCGCTCGAGGTGCCGGCCGGCTGGCGGAGCGAGCCGCGGACGGCGACGGTGACGTTCGCGCGCGAGGACGAGGAGGCGACCGCCGCGTTCTCGCTCATTCCAGCACCGGGCGTCACTGCCGGCGAGCATCGTGTCGCCGCGGTGGCGCGAACGGCCGGCGCCGAGAGCCGCGTCGGCTACGAGGTCGTCGAGTATCCCCACATCCACCGCCGCCACGTCGTCCAGCCCGCCGAGGCGAGGGTCAAGGTGGTCGACGTCAGGATGTCGTCGGGCCTGCGCGTCGGCTACATCATGGGCGTCGGCGATCAGGTGCCCACGGCGATCCAGCAGCTCGGGGCGGAGGTGCAGTTGATTGCGCCGGCGGAGCTCGCCTCGGGCGACCTGTCGCGCTATCACACCATCGTGACCGGCGTGCGCGCCTACGAGCGCCGCCCCGACCTGCGCGCGCACAATCACCGCCTGCTGGCGTATGCGGCGAACGGCGGCACCGTGCTGGTGCAATACAACAAGTTCGAATTCAACGAGGCGCAGTACGGACCGTATCCGGTCCAGGTGAGCTCGAACCGCGTGACCGACGAGAACTCGCCGGTCGGCGTCCTCGTCCCCGATCATCCGGCGCTCACGACGCCGAATCGCATCACCGCCGCGACGTGGACCGGGTGGGTGCAGGAGCGCGGCCTGTACTTCCTCGGCGATCGCGATCCGCGCTACGTGGATCTGATCCGGCTCGAGGATCCGTTTCCCTTCAACAGCGGACCGAAGACCGGCGCGCTGGTCGAGGCCCGCGTCGGCAAGGGGCGATGGATCTATGTCGGGCTGGGGTTGTGGCGGCAGTTGCCGGCCGGCACCGACGGCGCCTACCAGTTGATGGCCAATCTCCTGTCGCTCGGGAGGCCGCAGTGAGGTTCGCGCCGGAATACGTCAGCTGCGTGCTCAACGAGAACTTCGAGGACGCACAGACGGAGTTCCTGGCGCCGCTGATGGCGATTCACCATGCGCACCTGGTGATGCTGACGGGGCAGGGGATTGTGTCGGCCGCCGACGCGCGCGCCATTCGCCTGGCGCTGGACCGCATCGATCTGGAGGAGGTGCGGCGGGTCCGCTACGACGGCAGCTGCGAGGATCTGTTCTTCTACGTCGAGCAGCTGATCGTGCAGGGTTGCGGCGAGGACGCCGCCGGGCGCCTGCACACGGCGCGCTCGCGCAACGACATCGACATGACGATGTACCGGATGCAGCAGCGCGAGATGATTCTGGCGCTGGTGGACGGGACGCTGCGGCTGCGCCGGGTGCTGCTGGATCTGGCGGCGCGGCATCGCGAGGACGTGTTTCCCGCGCACACGCACACGCAGCCGGCCCAGCCGACGACCATCGCGCATTACCTGCTCGCCGTGATCGAACAGCTCGAGCGCGACGCGGTCCGGCTCCGCGCGGCCTACGCCAGCACCAACCGCAGTCCCGCTCGGCGCCTGCGCGATCACCGGCACCGGGTTCCCGATCGATCGACGCCGCACCGCCGCGCTGCTCGGCTTCGACGACGCCACCGGCAATACCTACGGCAGCATCGCGACCGTCGACTACCTGCTCGAGAGCGTGTCGGCCTCGTCGGTGATGCTCGTGGGGCTGGGTCGGGTGGCGCAGGACCTGCTGCTTTGGTGCACCCGCGAGTTCGGCTATCTCCGCCTGCCGGACGGCTTCGTGCAGTGCAGCAGCATCATGCCGCAGAAGCGCAACCCGGTTGCGCTCGAGCATGCCCGTGCCCTCGGCAGCAAGGCGCTCGGCCAGGCTTCCGCGATCGTGCTCGCGGTGCACAACACGCCGTTCGGCGACATCGTCGACACCGAAGACGACCTGCAGCCGCTGGTGTTCACGATGTTCCGCGATGCCGCCCGTGCGATCCGGCTGATGGCGGCGGCCCTGCGCGGGGCGATGTTCGACACGGCACGGATGGCGCAGCGCGCCGAGGAGGGATGGGTCACGGTCACCGAGCTCGCCGACACGCTCGCCCGCGACTACGGCGTGCCGTTCAAGTCGGCGCATGCGATCGCGGCGAAGCTGGTGACGCGATGCGGCGGGCAGCCCGAGGCGTCCCTGTCCGCGGCCCTGCGTGAAGTATCAGCGTCCGTCCTGGGAACGCCGCTGGATCTGGACGAGGCCACGCTCGCGCGCGTCCTGAGCGCCCGGCACTTCGTCGAAATCAGAGCGACCGCCGGAGGGCCGGCGCCGTCGGAGACCGCTCGCGCCCTGCAGGTGTCGGAAACCACGCTCGCGGGCGACGAGCGCTGGTTTGCGGACACGATGGCTCGGTTGAAACAGGCTGAGCAGTCCCTGAAAGACGCCGCCGCCACGCTCTAGCGCGGTGCAGGCTAGATGGTCAGGATCCAGTGCCGCCCGAGATCGACGGGGAGATCCTCGAGCAGCCGATCGACGAGCGCGGGTCCGTAGAGATTGAGGAAGAAGGCCGCCGCCAGCGTGCGCTCCTGCGGGTGACCCTGCGGAAACGCCTGGGCCTGCGCGCGCGTGAACTGCCGCCGCAGCGTTTCATCGCGTTTCTTGGCCGCCTGAATCATCTTGTTCTTCAGGTTCCGCACTTCATGTTCCATCTTGCCGAGCGTCGTCTTCGCGGCGCCGGCGAGCGTGGGATCCACGGCCGGGATGACCTCGACCACCCGCTGCATGACGCGCGCGATGGTTTCGTCGGCGTCGTTGAGCGCGCTCTCGACGCTGGCCGGCAGCTGCGCCTCGAGCAGGCGGTTGAGCGCGGCCTCGTCCTGCGGCTGCAGATCCTGGAGCGGCACGCTGTACTTCGAGAGGAAGCGCTGCGTCGCCGAGTCGACGAGCGTTGCGGTCGCGCGCGGGTGGACGAGCGGCATCGGCACGCCGAAGTGCTCGTACACGCCGTGCAGCTGCCCGAGGTAGGCGAGCTCGCTCGGACCGGCGACGTAGCAGACGGTCGGGAACAGCGTGTCCTGCGCAATCGGCCGCAGCAGCACGTTGGGGCTGAATTGCTCGGGATGCTCGGCGGCCTCCTTTGCGAGCGCGTCCCTGCTGAACTGCTGTTCGCCGGCGACGAACTGATCGCCCTGCTGCTTGATCGCCTGCCGCTCCCGATCGATGCGAAACAGCGCGACGCTGTCGGGGTGCGGCACGACCTGCGGCGTGTGTCCGCACGCCGTCAGCCGCTCGCCCGCCTCCGTGGCGAGCGCAGCCGTCCGTCCTGCCGAACTGATTTCCCTGGAGAAGACATTGGCGAGGAGTGGCTTGACGGCGGGGTCGGAGGAATCGAATACGACGAGGCCGTACGGCCCGAGCAGCGACTCGAGCCAACACGCGAACGCGTCGGCGACGCCAGCTCCTGGCCGGTAGGCCGCCCGCAGCGAGTCGAGCAGCGCGTCGGTGAATTCGGTGCGCGCCAGCGTGGCGCCGAGCTCGTCGATGCTCGCCAGCACGCGTTCGTCGAGCCGGAGCCTGGCGACGGGTGTCTGGCCGGCGCCTTCGGGGGAGGGAACGATGATGGTCTTGGGCTGGAAGCTGGCGTCCAGCACCGTACAGCTCGCGATCTCGTCCCAGTCGTGATCTTCGGCGTCCACCCAGAACACGGGGACCACGCGACTGCCGGCCGTCTCGGACGCACGGCGGGCGAGCTGGATCGCGCTGATCGCCTTCAGGATGGTGAAGAGCGGGCCGCCAAACACACCCGCCTGCTGGCCGGTGACGACGGCGACGGTCTGCGGATCGGCGAGGGCGGCGGCGGCCTGCCGTGCCGCCTCGGGCGCGCGACGCCGATCCTGCTGCGCCTGCAGCGCGGCCGCCACCTCGCGACCGCGGCGCTGGTGCGACCGGACGCGCGCGGCCGCCTCGCGCCAGGCCTCCGGCGATTGCGGATCGCCCGCATACAGCGACGCGACGTTCGGGAAGTTGAAGGCGTAGTCGCCGGAGAGCGGGCGCGCCCAGGGGAACTGGCGCACGTCGACTGCCTGTCGAGCGTCGATCGTCGACGCGACGTCACTGGCAGCCGCAATTGAGTCTGATGACACCGAGTCGTACTCTCTCAGAGCATTCTGAAACATGTCAAGGCAACCTGCCGGTGCCATTCCGCTCGGAAGATGCGGCGTCCGAGCGATTCGACGCCGTGACCTCGCGCGAGGATCCAACACCGATCGCACGACTGCGGTCGAGTCGGCCGCACCCGTCGAAACCGGCGACCTGTGGTACATTTTTGCGATCCCCTGAGGCGTAACCCTGACGAGAGACGACCCCTCCGCCTTCGCTGCCCCTGCTCAGTTCGGCCCCTTCCGGGTGCTGCATCAAATCGGTGTGGGCGCGCTTGGTCCCGTCTTTCGCACCTATGAACCGGACCGCGACCGCCTGGTCGCCGTCAAGGCGTTCAGGGTCGACCTCACGCCAGAGCAGGCCCAGGCGCTCGCGGACGAGCTCGCGCGCGCGGCCGACGCCGGACTGTTCCATCCGTCGATCGTCGAGCCGATTGCCGCCGGCGTCGAGGGCAGTCTCGCCTACAACGCCGAAGAGTACGTGGCGGCCGAATCGCTCGATGTCGCGATGCGCCACTACGCGCCCGCCGCGATCGACACGGTGATGCCGTTCATCACCCAGCTCGCCGGGGCGATCGACTTCGCGCGCGCCGCCGGCGTCGGGCACGGCGCGTTACATCCGCGCGACATTTTCATGACGCCGGACGAAGCCCGCGCCACCGGCTTCGGCGTAGTGGAGGCGCTCGAGCGGGTCGGCTTCCGGGCTCCGATCCGACGGCCCTACAGCCCTCCTGAACGCATTTCCGGCGGCGCCTGGTCCACGCCCGCGGACGTCTTCTCGCTCGCGGCGATTACCTACGAGCTGTTGACCGGACGCAGGCCCGCCGGGCTCGGCGCCGAGATCGGTCCGCTCACGCCAGGCGCCATCGACACGCCGCCGGCCGTCCACGACGTTCTCGCGCGCGCCATGGACGAGCAGCCGTCACGCCGCTATCCGACCGCGCTTGGGTTCGCGTCGGCGCTCGAGCAGGCGGCGCACGGCAAGGCCAGTGAGGCCACCGCCGCGGCGCCGAGTGCCACGCCGGTCGCCACCACGCCGCCGCCATCGATCGCGCCGGCCATCCCGGTCGCCGCGCCGCCGGTATCGGCGGCGGACGAGGAGCCGGACGACGACATCGCGGCCGAACGCGACGAAGACGACGCGCATCATCAGTTGACGTTGCGCGAGTTGCACGAGGCGGCCAGCCGGGAAGAGCTCGAGCACGTGCCAGACCTCGAGATGGATGAGGACAGCGAGGCCGAAGCCGAAGCCGATCGTTTTGCGGCAGACGACTTCCTGCTCGACGCTGCCGGCGCCGCGTCCGTCCCGCCGCTGACCAGGCTCGACGAGTTCTCCACGACGAAGAAGCCCGCCGTCGATCGTCGCGCGCTCGACGAAGACCATGACCTGGCGCCGGCGGAATCGCCGTCGCCGCTGTTCGAGTCGCAGGATCTCCGTCACGACGAACCGAAACGGCATGCCGCCAGGCCTGTCGTCGAGGCGCCCCCTGTACCGCCGCCGTCGTTCGGCGGATATCAGGCGCCTGCCGACGAGGTGCCCGGACGATCCAACCGTCCCGCCATCCTCACGCTGGTGTTCGGTCTGCTCGTGGGGCTCGTCGGCGGCTACGCACTGTGGGGCAGGTCCAGCACGCCGGCGCCCCAGGGCCGCGACTTCAGCGAACAGGTCGTGTCGCCGCCTGCGCCATCGGGAGGCACCACGACGCCAGCGCCGCGCCCAACGCACCGACGACGACGCGCCTCGAAGCCGGGTGCATCCGGGCCGTCAGCGGCCGCACCCCCGCCAGTCGTGTCGGAGCCGCCGGCGGGAGGAAATCGCGCGACGCCGCCAGCGTCGCCGGCGCGCGGGGCCACGCCGCCGCGTGCCCCCTCCGCGGTCGGGACGATCACCGTGCGCTCGACGCCGGTGGGTGCGGGCGTGACGGTCAACGGCCGGTGGCGCGGCCGCACGCCGCTCGTCCTCGAGCAGCTGCCGGTCGCGACCTACGACGTCCGCGTCGTGCAGTCCGGGTATACGCCGGCGCGTCAGGCGGTCGCGGTGACGGCGACCGATCCCGACCACGTCGTCTCGCTGCGGCTCCAGCAGACCGCGCCAGGCGCGGCGGCCGCGGGCCGGCGGAACGGCGCCCGCGCGCGGGGCGACGCCAGCGGCCGGCGCCGCCGGGGTCTACACCGGCACGGTGTTCGTCGACTCGCGGCCGCGCGGCGCGCGAGTCTTCATCGACGGCAAACCGGTAGGGGAGACGCCGCTGGCGGTGCCCGACGTCCGCGTCGGCACCCACGTCGTCCGCCTCGAGCTGCCGGATCACCGCATCTGGTCGTCGACCGCGACCGTGACCGCAGGACAGCAGGTACGGGTGACAGGGTCTCTCGAACGCATTCAATGAAAGCTACGCTCGCTCTCGAAAACGGCATCTGGTACGACGGAGAATCCGCAGGCGCGTCCGGTGAAACCGGTGGCGAGGTGGTCTTCAACACCAGCCTGACCGGCTACCAGGAAATCCTCACCGATCCGTCCTATTCGGGGCAGATCGTCACGATGACGGCTCCCGAGATCGGGAACTACGGCATCGCCCCGGACGATGCGGAGTCGCGGACGCCGCAGGTGGCGGGGTTCATCGTGCGCGACGAGTCGCCCATCGCCAGCAACTGGCGGTCGACCGGCACGCTGCGCGAGTACCTGGTGCGCCACAACATCGTCGCCATCTCCGACATCGACACGCGCGCGCTGACGCGGGTGCTGCGGTCGGCGGGCGTCATGCGCGGGATCATCGCGACCGGCGACCATGACCCGCGCGAGCTGGTCGAGAAGACCCGCGCGATCGCGCCGATGGAAGGGTCCGACCTCGTGGTCGGCGTGACCTGCGCGGAGCCGTTCGACTGGGCGCCGGTGCCCTCGGACGAGTTCGCGCCGCCGCCCGAGCGCCGCGCCCGGCCGGCCGCTGCGGATTGCCGCCTACGACTTCGGCATGAAGTGGAACATCCTGCGGCGGTTCACGGCGCACGGTGTCGACGTGCGGGTGTTTCCCGCCACCGCGCCCGCGTCCGACCTGCTGGCCACGTCGCCCGACGGCGTGTTCCTGAGCAACGGTCCCGGCGACCCGGCCGTGCTCGATTACGCGATCGAGCACGCCCGCCAGCTGATCGCCGAGGAGGTGCCGGTGTTCGGGATCTGCCTGGGTCACCAGATCCTGTCGCTCGCGCTCGGCGGCCAGACCTACAAGCTGAAGTTCGGTCACCGCGGCGCCAATCATCCGGTGAAGGAGCTCGAGACCGGCCGGGTCGAGATCACCTCGCAGAACCACGGGTTTGCCGTCGATCCGCGGACGCTGCCGTCCGACGTCAAGGTGACCCACGTCAACCTCTACGACGGCACGGTCGAAGGGCTGCGGCACGAGACCAAGCCGGTGTTCTGCGTGCAGTACCACCCGGAAGCGGCGCCCGGCCCGCACGATGCCGACTACTTGTTCCGGCAGTTCCTGGATGAGATGGAAAGACGAGCGTAGGCGGATGCCAACTCCCAATCCCCAACTCCCAACTCCCAAGCTGAATTGCTCATACGCTTCGGGTAAAAGGCGCAGCGATCGGGCATGTCGCACCTTCCGCCCCGATGGTGCGGGCAGGGCAATTTGGAGGTTGGGAATTGGAAGTTGGGAGTTGGCAACATGTTCAATAGCTATGCCCAAACGCACTGACATCAAACGCGTCCTCGTCATCGGTTCCGGGCCGATCGTGATCGGCCAGGCCTGCGAGTTCGACTATTCGGGAACCCAGGCCTGCAAGGCCCTGCGCAGCGAAGGCCTCGAAGTCGTCCTGGTCAACAGCAATCCGGCGACGATCATGACGGATCCCGAGCTGGCCGACCGCACCTACGTCGAGCCGCTCACGCCCGAAGTGCTCGCCGCGATCATCGAGAAGGAGCGGCCGGACGCGGTGCTGCCGACGGTCGGCGGCCAGACCGCCCTGAACCTCGCGGTGGCGCTCAGCGAGAACGGCACGCTGGAGAAGTTCGGCGTCGAGCTGATCGGCGCGCAGGTCGAATCGATCAAGGTCGCCGAGGACCGCCTGCTGTTCCGCGACGCGATGAAGGAGATTGGCGCCGACGTTCCCGACAGCGTCTACGCCAAGTCGATGGCCGAGGCGATGGCGGCGGTCGACGTAGCTCGGCTTCCCGATCATCATCCGTCCGTCGTTCACGATGGGCGGCGTCGGCGGCGGCATCGCCTACAACATCGAGGAGTTCAAGGAGATCGCCGGCCGCGGCATCGACATGAGCCCGGTGCACGAGGTCCTGCTCGAAGAGTCGGTGATCGGCTGGAAGGAATTCGAGCTGGAGGTGATGCGCGACAAGGCCGACAACTTCGTCGTCATCTGCTCGATCGAGAACGTCGATCCGATGGGCGTGCACACCGGCGACAGCATCACCGTCGCCCCGGCGCTGACCCTGACCGACCGCGAGTACCAGCGCATGCGCGACCTCGCCCGCCGCATCATCCGGCGGGTCGGCGTCGAGACCGGCGGCTCCAACATCCAGTTCGCGATCAACCCGGAGAACGGCCGGATCATCGTCATCGAGATGAACCCGCGCGTGTCGCGGTCGTCGGCGCTCGCCTCCAAGGCGACCGGCTTCCCGATCGCGAAGATCGCCGCGAAGCTCGCGCTCGGCTACCACCTCGACGAGATCCCGAACGACATCACCCGGCTGACCCCGGCGTCGTTCGAGCCCACCATCGACTACATCGTCGTCAAGGTGCCGCGCTGGGCGTTCGAGAAGTTCCCGCGCGCCGACCGCACCCTGACCACGCAGATGAAGTCGGTCGGCGAGGTGATGGCGATCGGCCGGACGTTCAAGGAAGCCTTCATGAAGGCGTTCCGGTCGCTCGAGCTCGGCGCGAGCGGCCTGTTGTTCTCGCAGCCGCGCAAGAAGACCGACGAGGGGCTCACCGACGAGGAAGAAGAGGGCGCGCTGCAGCGCGAGCTGAGCGTGCCGAGCGACCGCCGCATGTGGGCGGTGTTCCGCGCGCTCGAACACGGCTGGAGCGTCGAGGACCTGCACGAGCTGACGAAGATCGACCCGTGGTTCCTGACGCAGTTCTCGCAGATCGCGGAGCTGGCGCGATCGGCCAGCCTCGGCGGCCTGCGCGGCCTCTCGGCGGAGATGCTGCGGACGCTGAAGCGCGCCGGCATCGGCGACCGCGAGCTCGGCGGCATCCTCGGCGTCGACGAGGACGCCGTGCGATCGACCCGCCTCGAGAACGCGCTGAAGCCGGCGTTCAAGCGCATCGACACCTGCGCGGCCGAGTTCGAGTCGTTCACGCCGTATCTCTACGGGACCTACGAGCGGGAGTGCGAGGCCGACACCACGCCCAGGCCGAAGGTCGTCATCCTCGGCAGCGGCCCGAACCGGATCGGGCAGGGCATCGAGTTCGATTACTGCTGTTGTCATGCGGCCTTCGCGTTCCGCGAAGAGGGCTTCGAGACCGTCATGATCAACTGCAACCCGGAGACGGTCTCGACCGACTACGACACGGTCGATCGGCTGTACTTCGAGCCGCTGACCTTCGAGGACGTCAGCTCGATCATCGCGCGCGAGCAGGAGACCAGCGGCGACGTCGCGGTCGTCGTCCAGTACGGGGGGCAGACGCCGCTCAAGCTGTCGCTGCCGCTGCAGAACGCCGGGATCCGCATCCTCGGCACGTCGCCGGACTCGATCGACCTCGCCGAGGATCGCGAGCGCTTCGCGAAGCTGCTGTGGGAGCTCGGCATTCCGCAGGCGGCGAGCGGCATCGCCACGACCTCCGAGGAAGCGCGCGGCGTCGCCGCCAAGATCGGCTTTCCGCTGGTGGTGCGGCCGTCCTACGTCCTCGGCGGCCGGGCCATGGCCATCGTCTACGACATGGGCACGCTCGACCGCTACATGACGCAGGCCGTCGCCGCCTCGCCCGGGCATCCGATCCTGATCGACAAGTTCCTGGAAGATGCCGTGGAGCTGGACGTGGACGCGGTGGCCGATTCCACCGGCGCCGTCGTCATCGGCGGCATCATGGAGCACATCGAGGAGGCGGGCATCCACTCGGGTGACAGCTCCTGCGTGATCCCGCCGTATCAGGTGATCGATCGCCACGTCGCGCTGATCCGCGATTACACGCGGCGCATCGCCAAGGCGCTGCAGGTGGTCGGCCTGATGAACGCGCAGTTCGCGATCAAGGACGACACCGTCTACGTCCTCGAGGTGAACCCGCGCGCGTCGCGGACGGTGCCGTATCTGTCCAAGGCGACCGGCGTGCCGCTCGCCAAGGTGGCGGCCCGGCTGATGCTCGGCCGCACGCTGGCGCAGCTCGGGCTCACGTCCGATCTCGAGGTCTCCGGCTACTTCGTCAAGACGCCGGTGTTCCCGTTCGTGCGGTTCCCCGGCGTCGATACGATCCTCGGGCCCGAGATGAAATCCACCGGCGAGGTCATGGGCGGCGCGGCGACGTTCGGCAGCGCGTTCGCCAAGGCGCAGCTGGCGGCGGGGCAGCGCCTTGCCGTCGGGCGGCGCCGCCTTCATCAGCGTCAACAACCACGACAAGCCGGCGGTGGTGCCGATCGCCCGCGACCTGCGCGACCTCGGGTTCAGCCTGGTCGCCACGCGCGGCACCGCCAACTACCTGCGCGCCCACGGCATCGAGGCCGAGATCGTCTTCAAGGTCAACGAAGGACGGCCGCACGTCGGCGACGAGATCCTGAACAACAACATTCAGCTCGTCATCAACACGCCGCTCGGCCGCGAGTCGTTCTTCGACGATCGCACGGTCCGTCGCATCGCCATGATGCACGGCGTGCCCTGCATCACCACGCTGACCGGCGCGGCCGCCACCGTCAACGCCATCAAGGCGCTGCGGACCGAGGGGCTGACGGTGCGGGCGCTGCAGGATACCACGCAGAAATCGCCACCGGCAAGGCGTAGCGTTCAGGCAGGATCTGCCAACCCGTCCGCGCGATCCGCGGGCGGGTAGCCGATTGCCGCGGACCCGCGCCTTGCACCGGCCGGCGAATGCTCGCGCCGGCCCTCCTCGTCGCCATTCCATTTCTCGGTGGCACCGCCGCCGCCATTCTCTTCGTCGACGCACTCGATCCCGCTCTCGGCCTCGTCGCCGCCGCTTGTGCGCTGCTGATGCTGATCGCCGGCACCGCGGCGGCGCTGCTCGACGACGGTGACGCAGCCATCGCGGCGCTCGTCCTCGGGTGCGCGCTCGCCGGGTCGTCGCTTGGCGCCTCGTCAGCACGCAAGGCCTATCATCCGCCGCTGCTGGGAATCGTCGATCGGCTGCCTCGCGGCGAGCCTGTCGTGCTCCGCGGTGTGCTCCGCGAGGACGCCGTGCTCGCGGTCTCCGGCGTGTCGCTGACGATTGACGTCACGGCGGTCGAGAGCGCGGTCGAGAGCGGGGTCGAGAGCGGGGTCGAGAGGGAGGTCGAGAACAGGGATAGACCGGCAGAGGCACCGCTGGGCGGCGTGCGGGTGTCCGTGGGCGGCGCACTCGGCGCCCGCGAGCTCGATCGGTGGCGCGCCGGGCGGACCATTCGCGCCCCCGCGTTCCTGCGGCGGCCGACCGCTTATCTGAATCCCGGCACGCCCGACGATCGCCTGGCGCTCGCGCGGCGCGGCATCGTGCTCGTCGGCAGCGTCAAGAGCGCCGCGCTGGTCGACGTCGTGCGCGAGGGCCACGCGCTCGACGAAGCGGCGGCGGCGATCCGCGCCTGGACCCGTGCGCGCGTCTCCGCGGCGATCTCGGGCTTCGATCGGAAGTCGGCGGGCGTCACGATCGCGGTGCTGATTGGCGACCGCAGCGGCCTCGGCGCCGAGGACGAGCGGCGGCTGCAGGATGCGGGGACGTATCACGTCATCGCCATCTCGGGCGGCAACATCGCCATTCTCGCGGTGCTCGCGCTCGTCGCGTGCCGTGTCGCCGGCGTCCCCGCGAGGGCCGCGGCGATCCTCATCGCGGCGGGCCTGTTGTTCTATGGCGCCGTGGCGTCTGGCGCCGCCTCGGTCGCCCGGGCGGTCACCGTCGCCGTCATCGTCCTTGCCGGCAGGGCGATGGATCATCGCGGCTCGTCGCTGAACGCGCTGGCCGTTGCCGCCGTGATCGGTGTGGCGGCCGCGCCCGTGCTCGTCCTCGACGCCGGCTTCATCCTCTCCTTTGGCGCGACCGTGGGCATCCTGCTCGGGGTGCCGCTGGCGATCCGGCCCGCCGCGGCGCGCAGCCATTCGCTGCCCGGCCGCGCCGGCCGTCGACTGTGGTCCGCCGTCGCGACGCTCTGCTGGGCGACGATGTGCGCCGAAGTGGTGCTCGCTCCGGTGGGTGCCACGCTGTTCGGTCGAGTACCGCTCGGCGGTGTCCTCCTCAATCTCGCCGCGATTCCACTGATGACGGTCGTCCAGGTCGCGGGACTTGTCGTCGTGGCCACGGCGGGCGCGATCGCGAGCGTGACCGATGCGGCCGCCTGGGCTGCGCATCTTGCCGCGTCCGGTCTTCTTCGATCCGCACGGCTCGTCGAGATCGCGCCCTGGCTGGCGGCCGACGTCAGGCCACCCGCGCCGTGGCTGATGGCGTCGTACTACGCGTGCACGCTCGGCCTGCTCGCGTCGCGCACGCGGCGGATCGCCGCGTGGCTGCTCATGCCGATCGCGTCGGTGATGCTGGTCGGGCCGCATGCTGCGTCGCGCGGCGCGGTGCCGCCGTCGCCGCTGCCGGTGCGCGCCGTGATCCTGGATGTGGGGCAGGGGGACGCGACCGTGCTGCAGCTCCCGGGCGGGCGAACGCTGCTCGTGGATGCCGGCGGCCACGCCGCGTTCGCGGTGCCTGACGCCGACGATGGCGGGCCGGTGTTCGACGTGGGGGAGCGCGTCGTGCTGCCGGCAATCCGTGCCCTCGGCGTCAGCCGCCTCGACGCGATGGTGGTGACGCACGGCGATCCCGATCACCTGGGCGGCGTCCGCGGGCTGCTGCGGCGCGTGCCCGCCTCGAGCGTGTGGGAAGGCATCCCGGTCCCGCCGCATCATGGCCTGCGCACGCTGGGCGCCATGGCGCGCGATCTCGGCATGACCTGGCGACACGTGCAGGCGGGCGACGTCGAGCGCTTCGGCGAGGTCGACGTCCGCGTGCTGCACCCGGCACTGCCCGACTGGGAGCGCCAGCGAGTCCGCAACGAAGACTCGATCGTGCTGGAGGTCCGGGTCGGCAGCGTCTCAATCATCTTGCCCGGCGACATCGGCCGCGAAGGAGAGCAGGCCATCCTGCCGCGCCTCGAGCCGGGGCGCCTCTACGTCCTGAAAGCGCCGCACCACGGCAGCCTCACCTCGAGCACCCAGGAGCTGCTCGACCGACTACGGCCGGTGGCCGTGATCTTCAGCTGCGGCCGGGACAACCGGTTCGGTCACCCGCATCCGACGGTGGTGCGCCGCTATGAAGCGATCGGCGCCGAGATCTTCTCGACCGCGAGCGACGGCGCGGTGTTCGTGGAGAGCGATGGGGCGGCGGTGGAGGTCAGAGGGTGGATGGGGAAGCGCGCAACGTACACCGCACAAGGCCCACGCTGATAGCACGTGCCAACGGGCCAAGGACGGGCACGAAGGCACGAAGGCACGAAGGAGGACTTCATGTCGCGCTGCGCAGGGCGTCGTTACGCTCGGTGCGCGGTCCGTTGTGTTTTGGTGTGCGTGTGGGGTGTACCGAGGTCGACGTGAGACGGCTGTCGAGCGTCCCTCCTACGCCTCTCCTTTGATCTCCCCCCACACCTTCTCCATCTCCTCGAGCGTCGCGTCGTGGACCGAACTGTTCCGTTCTTCGAACCGGCGCTCGAGCTTCGTGAACCGCGCTGTGAACTTCTCGTTCGCCTTGCGCAGCGCGGACTCGGGCTCGATGCCCAGCTTTCTGGCCAGGTTGGCCATCGCGAACAGCAGGTCGCCCATCTCCTCCTCGGCGCGCTCGCGGCCTTCGCCGGCGACGGCGGCGCGCAGCTCCCGGACTTCCTCCTCGATCTTGTCGACGACGTCTTCGGTGCGCGCCCAGTCGAAGCCGACGGCGGCCACGCGGGTGCCGATCTCGTGCGCCCGCAGCAGCGACGGCATCGCCTTCGGCACGCCGCTGAGGAGCGCCCGCTGCTGGCCCGCGTCCTGCTGCTCCCGCGCCTTGATCTGCTCCCATTGCTCGACGACCTTGCCGGCGGTGTCGACGCCATCGGTCGTGCCGAAGACGTGCGGGTGTCGCCGCACCAGCTTCTCCGCGATCGCGTGGAGCGAGTCCGCGACGGTGAACCGTCCCTCGTCCGACTCGATCTGGGCGAGGAACACGCCCTCGAACAGGAGGTCGCCGATCTCCCCGCGCAGGGCGTCGTGGTCGTCGCTGTCGATCGCGTCGAGCACCTCGTAGGTCTCCTCGAGCACGAAGCCGCGCAGCGAATGAATGGTCTGCTCGCGATCCCACGGACAACCGCCGGGACCGCGTAGCCGCTGCATGATGTCCACCAGTCGCTGGAAGGCCTCGCCCGCGGAATGCATCGATGGGATCCTGCTGTCGAGAAGGGGCGGCGCCGCCGTGGCGCCGCGTGGCTATGCTAGCATTCCGGGGTGACGACAGAGGAACAGCCGGGCATCTCGTTCGCGGGCTTCGTGCTCTCGCTGGCCACCACCGCGGCCGTGCATTTCGGCGACATCGAAGACCCCAGCACCGGCGAACGGCACCCGACCGACCTCCAGGCGGCCCATCAGATGATCGAGCTGATCGCGCTGCTCCAGGACAAGACCAAGGGCAACCTGACGCCCGACGAAGCCAAGCTCGTCGACGACCTCCTCTACGAACTGCGCCTGCGCTTCGTCCAGGCCCAGCAGGGCGAGCGCCGCATCATCGAGCCCTAGCTTTTGCAGATCACGTTCCTCGGGACGGGCACGTCCCACGGCGTGCCGATGATTGGCTGCGAGTGCAGCACCTGCCGCTCCGACGATCCCCGCGATCGACGCCTCCGGCCCTCGATTTTCATCACCACTGACGACGGCATGCGGCTGCTCGTCGACGCCGGGCCCGACTTGCGCGCGCAGGCGCTGACGCACCGCATCAACGCGGTCGACGCGATCGTCTTCACGCACGGCCATGCCGATCACATCCTCGGGCTCGACGACGTCCGGCGCTACAACGGGCTGATGCAGCGGCCGATGGCCCTCTACGGCGACAGTCAGACCCTCGCGGAGATTCGCAGCACGTTCGGCTACGCGTTCAATCCGAACCCGCCGAAGGGCGGCGGCATCCCGCAGCTGCGGCTGTTCGCGATCGCCGGCCCGTTCTGCATCGGACGCCAGGAGGTCGTGCCGGTGCCGGTGCTGCACGGCGAGCGTCCGATTCTCGGGCTGCGGTTCGGGCCGTTCGCGTACCTCACCGACTGCAGCGCGATCCCCGAGCCGTCCTGGCCGCTGCTCGAGGGGCTCGACGTCGTCGTCCTCGACGCGCTGCGCGTCAGGAAGCATCCGACCCACTTTTCGCTGAGCGAGGCGGTCGAGGCGGCAGCGCGGATCGGGGCCCGGCGTACCTACTTCACCCATATGTGCCACGATCTGGCGCATGAGGAGACCTGCAGGCAGCTGCCGGACGGGGTCACGCTTGCCTACGACGGGCTGCGGTTGACGGTCGGGGAGTCGTGACGCATGCACGTCATCCACTTTCCTGACGACCCGTCTCCCCGGTGGAACCAGCCGGTGCTGGCGCTCGGCAATTTCGACGGCCTCCATCGCGGGCACATGAAGATCATCGACCGGGTCCGGCGCCGCGCCGGCGAGCGCGGTGGTGCGCCCGCGGCGATGACCTTCGATCCGCACCCCCCGCGTGTGGTGCGGCCGGACAAGGCGCCGCCGCTGCTCATGACCAAGGAACAGCGGATCGAAGCCCTGGCCCGCTCCGGCATGCAGGGAGTGGCGGTGGTGCGATTCACCCCGGAGCTCTCGCACTGGGAGCCCGAGATGTTCGTGCGCACGGTGCTGGTCGAGTGGCTGCACGTCGTCGAGGTGTGGGTCGGCGCCAATTTCCTGTTCGGGCACGACCGTGCCGGCAACTTCTCGGTGCTGCGGTCGCTCGGCGCACGATACGGGTTCCGGGCCGAGAAAATCGATCCGGTCCGCTACAAGGAGTTCGTGGTCAGCAGCACGCGGGTGCGGCGGCTGGTCAGCGAAGGACGGGTGGACGAGGCCGGCGCGCTGCTCGGGCACCATTACTTCGTCGACGGCGTGGTCGCGCGCGGCGCCGGGCGCGGCCGCCAGCTCGGGTTTCCGACCGCCAATCTGCAGACCGACAACGAGCTGCCGCCGCCGTCAGGCGTCTATGCCACGACCGCAACCATCGACGGCGTGGTCCACGCCTCGGTCACCAACATCGGCACGCGGCCGACCTTTGGCGACGTCGAGCGTCCGGTCATCGAAGTGCACATTTTCGACTATTCGCGCGATCTCTACGACCAGCGCATGCGGCTGTCGTTCCTGCAGCGGCTGCGCGATGAGCGGGCGTTTCCGGACGTCGACGCGCTGCGTGCACAGATTGACGCGGACTGCCGCAGCGCGCGCCGGCTGTTCGGGCGGATTTCGCTGTAGAATCGTCACGTATGCCGGAAAATTCGGGTTCCAGTCCGCAGAGCCAGGGGTTCGATCTGCGCTTGTGGGTGCCTGCCGAAGGGGATCTCCGCGCCATCGCCAGTGAGGTCGCCACCAAGGTTGCCGCCTATTACGGCACCACCGGCCCGGATGCGGAATCGCTCGGCGCCCAGGTCGAGCGCATCGCGTCGGCGCTGGCCAACGGCGGCGGCCATGCCCGGGACATCACGTTCAGCTTCCGGCGTGTCGATGGCGAACTCGTCATCGAAGCCTCCTGCGACGGCGAGGCATCCGAGGTCCGACACCGCCTGCCGGCCTGAAGTCCGCTAGGACGCGTTTCATCCTCCAGGTTCGACCGCTCAGATGCGTCTGTTCAATACGCTGACCCGTCGCGAAGAAGACTTCGTGCCCGCGCGCGACAACACCGTGCGGATGTACACCTGCGGGTTGACGGTTTACGCCCGCGGCCACATCGGCAACTTCCGCACGTTCGTCGTCTGCGACGTGCTGCGTCGCGCGTTGAAGTACGAAGCGGGCTTCGGTATGCGTCACGTCATGAACTTCACGGACGTCGACGATCGCACCATCGTCGAGGCCCAGAAGGCCAGCGTCCCGCTGCGCGATTACACCTACCGTTTCATCGAGGCGTACCGCGAGGACGCCGCGGCGCTCGGCATGGAACAGCCCGAGGAGATGCCGCGCGCGACCGACGACGAGAACATCGCCGCGATGGGCCAGACGATCGCCGCGCTCGAGCGCAATGGCCACACCTACAAGAGCGACGGGTCGATTTACTTCAAGATCGCCACGCTCCCTGAGTACGGCAAGCTGGCGCGGCTCGATCACAGCGGCATCAAGTCGGGGGCGCGTGTCGACAGCGACAAGTACGAGAAAGAGGACGCGCGCGACTTCGTGCTGTGGAAGGCGACCCGGGAAGGAGAGCCGACCTGGGATCCGGGCATCGGCCCGGGCCGTCCCGGCTGGCACATCGAGTGCTCCGCGATGGCGCTGCGCCTCCTCGCCGAGCCGCCGATCGACCTGCACGCCGGCGGCGTCGACCTGATCTTCCCGCACCACGAGAACGAGATCGCGCAGGCCGAAGGCGCGACCGGCAAGCCGTTTTCGCGCTTCTGGTTCCACGTCGAGCACCTGATGATCGACGACGAGGACAGCGGCAGCGAGAAGATGTCGAAGTCGCTCGGCAACGTCTTCAACCTCCAGGACATCGTCTCGCGCGGGTTCCGGCCGTCCGCCCTTCGCTACCTCTACCTCGGCGTCCACTACCGCAAGCAGCTGAAGTTCTCGTGGACCGCGATGACGCAGGCCGAGGAATCGCTCAAGCGGTTGACCGATTTCCTCGCCCGGCTCGACCACTTGCCCGAGCGCGAGGCCAGCGCGAGCGTTACGCCCCGCCTGGAGGAGGCCCGCCAGGCCTTCCATGATCGCGTGTGCGAGGATCTGAACACCGCGGCCGCGCTCGGCGTCGTCTTCGATCTCGTCCGCGCCCTGAACTCGGCGATCGACAGCGGCGAGATCGGCTCCGGCGATGCCGCCGCGATTCGCGAGACGTTCGATCGCTTCGACCGCGTGCTTGGCGTGCTGGCGCTGCGGCAGCGGGAGGACGAGCAGCCGCCGGTGCCGGTCGAGGAGATCGAGGCCATGCTCGAAGCCCGGCGCGCCGCGCGCCGAGCCCGCAACTTTGCCGAGGCCGACCGCATCCGCGCCGAGCTGGACGCCCGCGGCATCGTGCTCGAGGACACCGGCACGACGACGCGGTGGAAGAGGAAATAGCGCCTGCGGCCCGAGGGAGCGGCCGGAGGGAAGCGCCGCGAAGCGGCGCCCGCGACCGAGAGCGCGTGGGGGTGGGGCCCCGCGCGCACCAAGAAATGCTGACGAAAAGCCACTAGGGTGACCACTGGCGTTCCGAGACCATGCACGCACCTGACATCAAGACCCCGCTGCCCGGCCCGAACGCGAAGGCGATCATCGATCGCGACGCGAAGTGGGTGTCGCCGTCCTATACGCGCGACTATCCGTTCGTCATCGCGCGTGGTGAAGGCGCGGTGGTCGAAGACGTCGACGGCAATCGATTCCTCGACTGCGCGGCGGGCATCGCCGTCAACTCCACCGGCGTGTCGCATCCTGATGTCGTCGCCGCGATCGTCGACCAGGCGCAGAAGTTCATCCACATGTCGGGGACGGACTTCTACTACGAGCCCCAGGTGCGGCTGGCCGAGGAGCTGGCGTCGATTGCGCCAATCGCGGGCGACGTGCGCACGTTCTTCGCGAACTCCGGCACCGAAGCGACCGAGGCGGCGATCAAGCTGTCGCGCTATTACACGAAGCGCCAGGGCATCATCGCGTTCTTCGGCGCGTTTCACGGCCGCTCGCTCGGATCGCTGTCGCTGACCGCGAGCAAGGCGATTCAGCGCCGCGGGTTCGGACCGCTGCTGCCGGGCGTGTATCACGCCCCCTACCCGGACGTGTACCGCTATGCCGGCAGCGCCGACGCCTGCGCGGCGGCGTCGCTCTCATTCATCTCCGATCAGATCCTGGTGCACCTCGCCTCACCGGACGAGATCGCCGCCATCGTCGTCGAGCCGGTGCAGGGAGAAGGCGGCTACGTCGTGCCGCCGAAGGCGTTCCTGCAGGGGCTGCGGGCGCTGGCCGACACGCACGGCATGCTCCTCGTCCTGGACGAAGTGCAGTCGGGCATGGGGCGCACCGGCAGGATGTTCGCCGCCGATCACTTCGATCTGAAGGCCGACATCGTCAACATCGCCAAGGGCATCGCGTCCGGCCTGCCGCTCGGCGTGACCTGCGCGCGCAAGGACGTGATGTCGTGGCCGCCCGGCGCGCATGCCAGCACGTTCGGGGGCAACCCGGTCGCCTGCGCGGCCGCCAACGCCACCATCAAGCTGTTGAAGAATGGACTCGTCGCGAATGCCGCGACGGTCGGGGCGCACCTGATGAGCGGCCTGCGTGCGCTGCAGGAGAAGCATCCGCTGATCGGCGACGTGCGCGGCCTCGGGCTGATGATCGGCATCGAGCTGGTTCGCGATCGTCAGACGAAGGAACGGGCGACCGACGAGCGCAACGCGCTGGTGCACGCGATGTTCCACCGCGGCGTGCTCGCACTCGGCGCCGGCCGCAACGCGCTTCGCCTGGCGCCGCCGCTGGTGCTCACCATCGCCCAGGCAGACGACGTCCTGCGGGTGATCGACGAGAGCCTGACCGAGGTCAGCGCGCGGCGCTGACCGGCCACATCCGGATCCGATCGGTCCGGTTTTGCCGCTGCTCGGCGGCGACCTACTTCCAAGGGAACCACGTGACACGTCGCACGCACCGTATCCCTGTCGTTGCACTCGCCTTCCTGCTCGCCGCCGCGGTCGGCTCGCCGGCGCTGGCGTCACCCGCGGACGACGCCGCTGTCCTCCATGGATACCGGACGTATTACGCCGGCGATCTGGATGGGGCGCGGGGCGAGTTCGAACGGCTGCTGCAGGCGAAGCCGACGGATCTCGCAGCGCGCTTCGGACTGCTCAACGTACTCGAACGTCGTCTTCGCGAGCATCGCGGTGAGGCGCCGGACTTCGAGCGCCGTATCGATGCCTTCCTCGCCGATGCGCAGGCACGGTACGACCGGGCGGAGAGCGATTCCGAGGCGCTGTTCTACCTGGCCAACGGCCACATGGCGCGGGCACGCTACCGCTTCGACTACGACCGCGGCATGTGGGGCGCGGCGCGCGACGGGGCCCGGGCCAAGAAGCTGTCGGACATCTACGTGCGCCGCCACCCCGAGCACGGCGACGCCTACTTCGCGCTCGGCGCCTACAACTACTACGTCGAGCTGGCGCCGGCCTTCGCCCGCGTGCTGCGGATGCTGATGTTCCTGCCGGCGGGCAACCGGACCGAAGGCCTCAAGCAGCTCGAGCGCGCGAACCGCGAGGGCAGCCTGTTCGCGCCGCAGGCCGGGCTGCTGCTGATCGAGATCTACGGGACGTTCGAGTCGAGGCCGGCGGACGGCGTCAGAGTCGGCGAGCGCCTCGTCCAGGAGTTTCCCGACAATCCGACGTTTCACTTCACCCTCGCCGAGCTGTATGGCAACCCGGCCGTCGAGGACCCGGTCAGGGCGGCGGAGCGGTATCAGGCCGCGCTCGCGCGCGAGGAACGTCGTCCCGGTCCACCGCGTCCGGCGCGGTACCAGGCACAGCTCGGTGTGGCCGGCGCGCTGATGGAGCAGTGGCGCATCGACGAGGCAATCGCCTCGCTGGCGCCGACCATCGACAGTAAGCCGGCGGAGCCGTCGTGGGTGACGCCGTCGTTCCTGTTGCGCCGCGCGAACTATCGGGCGCTCTCCGGCGATGGGCAGGGTGCGAAGGCCGACATCGATCGCGTGCTCGGCACGGCGGCGTGGAAGGATCGGCACAGGCAGGCAACCGAGCTGGGCGCGTGGGTCGATCGCACGTTCCAGTCCGGTGATGGCGCGGTCTACGCCGCACTGGTCAAGCCGAATCGGCTGGCCTTCGAACGTCGATGGGCGGACGCGTCCGCTGCATACGAGGCCGTGCGCTCGCAGCATTCCGCGCATCCGCAGGTCCGCTACCGCATCGCCCATATGCGCTTCCGCAAAGGCGAAGCGGACGTGTTGGCGCCGGAGTTCAGCGCCGTCGCCGAGGACAAGTCGAGCCCCGACTGGCTCAAGGCTGCGGCCCTGCTGCAGCTCGGCCGCGTCCACGACGTCGCGGGTCGCCGCGCCGACGCCCGCAAGACCTACGAGCGCGTCGTCGACAGCTACGAGCGCGAGAGCGCCGCGTGGCCCGCGAAGGTCGGGCTGGTCTCCGTGTATCAGCGTCAACCCGCCAGGTAGTACACGTCATCAGTCTTGCTGCGCGGATCGTCGGCACGATGACGATCGAGCGCCAGCAGCTGGGAATCCTCGGAGAACGGCTTGCCGTGGCGGAGCTCGCCCGGCGCGGGTACGCAGTTCTTGCCCTCCGCTACCGCACGCCCTGTGGCGAAATCGACATCATCGCCGACGACCGCGGCACGCTGGTGTTCGTCGAGGTCAAGGCCCGGATGGACGACGAGTTCGGGAGCGCGGCGGAGGCGGTGACGCCGTGGAAGCAGCGGCGGCTGGCGCGGATGGCGCGCGACTACCTGATGCGGGAGGCCATCGTCGATCGGGCCTGCCGGTTCGATGTGGTCACGGTGATGTTCGATACGGCCGACCCGAGGATCGAGGTGTACGAGAACGCCTTCGATTCGCCTTCGCGCTGAATCTGCGGTCGCTTCGGCGGAGCAGGCTCGCCTTCGCGCTGATCCGGCGGTCGGCTCCGGCGGAGCAGGCTCGCCTACGCGCTGAGCCGGCCTCAGCCTTGCGGCCGGTTTGAGGCGTGTGGTACGATTATGGTCTTCTCACACAGCAATTGGGCCTCGATCGATCGATGCCCCGCGGCTGGGCGAGCGGGAATAACTCAGTGGTAGAGTGCGACCTTGCCAAGGTCGAAGTCGCGGGTTCGAATCCCGTTTCCCGCTCCATTCTTCAGATCGGCGGGGTCCCCTGCACCCCGCCTGGCTCCCTCCGCTTCGCTCGCTCTTCGCAGCTCGCTCCGCTCCGTTCGCACTGGACAGCGGTGACCGCCACTTCGGCGGGTGCGCTACGTTTGGACGCGTCATCGCCTCGCCGTTTCGGGGAACCCCGGAGCCGTGCGCCGTCGTCCATACAAGTAGCGCCTCGGCCTGATCGGCAGGAAAGTGACGGTGGCAGGCATCATGTTTCTATTGAAACCCTTTGCACGGCACGCCGTGCGTGTTGCGGTCGCGATCGCGGTCATCCAGTGGGCGCAGGGAAACTCAGCCATCGTCGATGCCGCGGAACCGGACGCATCCGAGCCGATGCGGATCGCCGTTCTGGTCGACACCAGCCAGTCGATGGAACGGCACATCAGCGAAGTGCGCCGCGCGTTGCACAGCTTCTTCCGCGAGTTGCCGGCTGACCGTCAGGTCGCGCTGTTCGAATTCGGCGACCGGGCGACGCGGCTGGTGGACTACACGTCAGAAAACGCTCGTCTGGAGGCCGGTATTGGCCGGCTGTTCTCGCGGCCGCAGTCAGGCGCGTATGCGCTGGATGCGATCACCGACGCTTCGCGGGATTTCCGGGCGCGCGGATCCGTCCGTCCGGTAATCGTCGTGATCACCGCGCAGGGACCGGATTTCAGCGAGCGCTATCACCAGGCCGTGCTCAAGGACGTGAAGGCCGCCGATGCCACGCTTCATTCACTGGTGTTGACGCGTCGCAACGTCCCTGTCAGCAACCAGGGGATCATGGAGCGTGAGATCACCCTGTCGAAAGGAGCGGAGGCGACAGGAGGCCGCCGCGAAGATCTGCTGACGAACATGGAGCTCGCCGACCGGTTGAGCAGCCTTGCGCGGCAGTTGAAGGACAGGCAAGTAGCAAGTCAAGTAGCAAGTACTGAGAGTCTCGACAAGGGGCAAGTACAACGGAAACGTTCCGTTGTACTTATCACTTGTTACGAGTGCTCCGTACTTGCTACTTGTTTAATCCGTGGCTTCGCTTCCCCGGTTCAGAGTCATTTCCGCCGTTGCGCTCCTCGCCCTGACCGCTTGCGGCGGCGACGATCGGGCGCCCGTGACCCCCACGACTCCCACACCGACGGCGCCAGCCGATCCGCTGCGAGACGCGGCCAACGTGTCCGGAAAGATGATCGGCACGGCAGTTCAATCCGGGCTTCTTCGCACGCCGCAATACGACACCGTCGCCGCGCGCCACTTCAACTACCTCACCGCCGAATACGAGATGAAGATGGGGGTCATCGCCCAGAGCCCCGGATTCAACGACTACGGCCCCGGCGACGCCATCGTCGGATTCGCGATGGCGAACGGCATGCGGGTCAAGGGGCACGCGCTCGTGTGGCACGGGTCGGTGCCGTCCTGGGTGGAGGCGCTCTCGCCGGCCGATCTCCGGCCGATGTTCGAGAACTACATCCGCGACGTCGCCGCTCATTATCGCGGTCAGGTGTTCGCGTGGGACGTCGTCAACGAGGCCGTGGCCGATGATGGGTCTGGCCTGCGGGATACCGTGTTCCGGCGGAAGCTTGGCGATGGCTACGTGGCCGAGGCGTTCCGGCTGGCGCGTCAGGCCGATCCGGCCGCGCGGCTGATTTACAACGATTACGGCGGGGAAGGGCTTAACGCGAAGTCCAACCGCATCTACGAGCTCGTTCGATCGCTCATCGCGGAAGGCGTGCCGATTGACGGTGTCGGTCTGCAAATGCACATCACTGCCTCGAACCCGCCGAACGCCGCGAGCGTTGCGGCCAATGTGCGCCGACTCGCCGACCTCGGTCTCACCGTGAACATCAGTGAAATGGACGTCCGCATCCGCGATGCGCCGGGAACGGCGCAGATGCGGCTCGAGCTGCAGAAGTCCGTGTACAAGTCGATGGTGGGCGTCTGCGTCGAGGAGATGCGATGTGATGGGGTGACGTTCTGGGGCTTCACCGACGCGCATTCGTGGATCGACAGCCGGTTCGGGGCCGACGATCCGTTATTGTTCGACGAACAGTACGCGGCCAAGCCGGCGTTCTTTGGGGTGCTGGAGGCTTTGCTGCGGCGGTGATCGCCGCTTCGAAGACACGAGTTGCGCGTCGCGCTGCACGACGACACGACGGCACGAAGGATTCGTTGAAAACAGGAGACTCTGATGAAATCGGTCCTCGCGCGCGGCAGTTCGGCGAAGTCGCAGACGCTGAGCTGGGTCAACATGGCGGGTTCCCGACGGCACCGACTATCTCGAATTCATGCTCTACGAGCAGAAGCCGGCGCCCGACCGTCGGGGTAGCAAGCGTCAATGATCGGTGCGGCCGATCGCCGGAAGCCCTCTGGTTGATTGGGTTTTCGGGCGGGTGTTAAGATCTGGGTTTGCACGTGGCCGCAAGGCCGTCACAGAGCATTCCGAGCGGCGCCGTCGCCAAGTGGTAAGGCAGAGGTCTGCAAAACCTCCATCCCCGGTTCAAATCCGGGCGGCGCCTCCAACAATCCTTAGCAAAAACGTTGGTCCTGCCCCGCGTGAGGGCGCCGGAACCGGCACGAACGGCCAGAAAAGAGCTTATCTATAGCTTATGCGTTGGGGTTCCACTGAAGCTCAGCGCGGATCGGGTGCGTAGAATTCGAACTATGGTCACGGATCAAGAAGCGTTGGCAGCAAAGGCGAGACGTCAGGCATCCACGAATGGACGGAATTCCTTGAATCGACGCCGCCAAACACGCCGAAGGTGATCGCGAACCTTGCGGAGTACGCGGGAAAAGCGACCGGCGACCATGTCTGGAAGGTCTTGCGGCCGAGGCTCAAGCTTCAGCCAGATCGATGACGGTACGAGGGGCTTTGAGATCACAGGTACGTCGACAGATGTCGGATACCAATTCTTGACCTACAAGTGTCGCGATTGCGGTCGGTCCCTCAAGACGTTCTCGGTCCTCATCAGCTACAAAGACCGTGAGAACGGCATCGTCGAAGTCATGAAGCTCGGCGAATACCCGCCGTTCAGCGCGCCGATTTCAGCGCGCATCGGGAAACTGCTCGGCGAACAGGATCTCGAACTCTATCGAAAGGGGACGCGCGCGGGGGCGCAAGGGCTCGGAATTGGAGCGGCGACCTATTTCCGCCGCATCGTTGATAACCAATGGCAGTTGCTGGTCAAAGAACTTCGAGAGGCCGCCCTGAAGCTCGGCGTCAAGGACGCGACCGTCTACGACGCTGCCCTGAAGGAGACGCAATTCTCAACCGCCGTGAAGATGCTAAAGGACGCAATCCCCGGCAAGCTCCTGATCCTGGACGGTGAGAACCCGCTCACCCTTTGTATCAACCCCTGAGCGTGCAGCTTCACGGCTTGACGGACGAACAGTGTCTTCAACAAGCCGCTGACATTAGATTGGTCTTGACCACGATGCTGGAGAACATCGCGGATGTTCTGAAGGATCAAGACGAGTTGCGAGCTGCCGCGAATCGCCTGAAACAGGTTCGTTCTTAGCCCGCCTTCCTATTGGCAGTGTCGAGCTTTCGCGCCGCCTCCCGCAGGTCCCCATCGCTAACGATGTTGTAGCGTTGAAACACACTCGGCGTTTTGTGGCCCGTCATCATCATCGCCACGCGCTCGGGGATACCCACCCGCACCAAATTCCGCACGGCCGTGCGCCGCAGATCGTGCGGGATGCGACCGGGGCAGCCGGCCAGCCGACACGCGATCTTCCAACTCTGTTAAAACTCGTGTTTTCGGGAAAATGCAGCCGGCCTTCTTCAGCCGCAGGTGCTCGGCGTGCTGTGCCTGGAGCAGCCATCGACCGTTTGCCATTGGCCTTAAAGTCGTCGAGCACTGCCTGCGCGCCGCCTCATCGAATGTTAGCCGTTCGGCGTGCTTGATGACCGGCAGGTTGTGCTCGCGTGCACCGATGCGCTTGGCGAGCAGGCGTTCGGCATCGCCCTTCCTGGTGCTTCCCGTCGATTCAGCCGTGCGTTTTCCGTCCGGGCCTCGATAGGCCATCCACCAGATGCGGCTGCCGGCCTGCTGGTAGACGCTGCCGCTGCCGCGTGCGCGGCGGTGTTTTGGTTTGTGGTCATGACGTGCCCTTCTTTTTGTTGGTGGTCTTTTCAGCTTCGCGCGCCGGTTGGCGTTCTCGAGTTCCTGCTTGTAGTCACGTTTGAACTTCGGCAGCCGATACCAGCGTTCCAGCTTTGAGCACTTCGGATCGTGGTAATGCTGCCGACCATGCGTCTGTCGAAAGAGCAGGCCGCAGGGTTGTAGGCGCAGCGGCGCAACTGCGGCCACCACATCACGAGCAGGTCGACGGCTGTGGCGAGCATGACCGCCTCGTAGGTGCCGGAGTAGAGCCGCGCCACCCGTCGTAGTACCTGCAGGGAGAAGGTGGATGGGCCCCTCTGCCTTCAGTCTTCTCGCTTGAAAGGCAGACTTTTGTCAGCCTGCTAAAGACCTTGACCCTTCAAAAATTGTAAGGAGGAGTCAAGTCTCAATGGGGCAAGGCTGTTCTTAAAATTTTTCCACATTCCCTATTGACGGACGAGATTCACGGCTGTAACGTGCTCGCCCTGCTCACAGGTAGAGCCACATAGCGTCGCGGTCCGATTGGCATCCCGGGATCGCTGGCTTCCCAGCGGCCCCATTTTGTCCGCAGGAGGTCCAAATGGCGAACAGAGTCATCAGGCGGATCAGCAGTTGGCCAATGAGGTGGCGGGTTCTATTGTCTCTCGTCGTCGCAGTAGGCATCAGCGTGGTGCTCATGCGAACCGTGCAGGCCGTGCACGACCTCGCTTTCGAGCTGGACGGCAACGTCGTCAACGACCCTGCCCCTGCCGATCCATTCGGGAGGTTCGACTGGGCCGACTTCTTCACAGCCTCATCTGGGGCGAACCCTTTCGGTGGAGACACCATTGACCCGCTTCCGGCAGGCTTTACGGACGCGGCTTTAAGCCGTGACTTCGTTCTCAGAGCCAACGGTGCCTACAGCACTACCGACAACACCACATACGCGACCGGCAGCAAGGACACTCTGCCAGTCAGCGGGTGGCAGTGCAACACGGACAATAACGTGGGCGACAAGGTCGACATCGTCAACGCGTACGCGACGGCGTACACAGCTCCCAACGGCGACCAGATCCTCTACTTCGCCCAGGAGCGGAACGCCCAAACCGGTGATGCGAACGTGGGCTTCTGGTTCCTGCAGGACGCGGTGAGCTGCGTGTCGCCCGGCGGCGCTGTGACGTTCACGGGGGCCCACCGGGACGGCGACCTGCTGGTCGTCTCCGCGTTCACGAACGGCGGAAGCGTCAGCAACATCACCGTCTACCGGTGGAACATACCCGACCCCGCCGTCGACCCCGTCGGGTTTCTGGACGTCGACAATCCTGTCGCGGAGGGCGTCGACTGCCGCACTGACGGGACTCCCGCCGGCGACGCCGCCTGCGCCACTGCCAACGCTGCCGCGATCACTGTCCCGTGGCTCACGGCGGCGAAGACGTTGGGCGTCGGCCACACCCTCCCGACCGCGCAGTTCTTCGAGGGCGGGGTGAACCTGACACAAAGTGGCCTCGGCGGGAAGTGCTTCAACACCTTCATCAGCAACACCCGGTCGTCGCAGTCACCGACCGCAACCATTTTCGACTTCGCCCAGGGTGTAATGGGTGAGTGCGAGTCGGACACCGTGACCACGCCGTCGATCAGCTCACCGACAATGATCCCGACCACCGGTACGCTGACCGTCACCGACAGCGCGACGGTGACGGTGGACGGAATCACGTCCTTCACTGGCGAGGTCTCATTCCACCTCTGCGGACCGTTCGCGGCGGACGCCACGACCCGCTGCGAGAGCGGCGGTGTGCCAGCCGGCACGAAGGATCTGTTTGCGAACGGGACCGTTGTCTCCGATACGATGACGATCACGAGCGCGGGCCGGTACTGCTGGCGGGCTGACTTCTCCGCCAGCGACCCCGTCGGTGTCCCTCCGTCCTCGGACAGCAGGGAAAGCGAGTGCTTCCTGATTACACCGAGGACGGCCGTCCTCGTGACCCAGGCGGGTGCCGGACCGGTCGACTTCGGGCAACCGGTGACAGACACCGCCACGCTCACCAATACCGCGAACCATCAGGGCTCGGGCGGGCCCGCCGGCAGCACGGACGGGTCGATCAACCCGGCGGTGCCAGGTGGTTTGGCGCAAGGGACGATCACCTTCACGCTCTACAAGAACGACTGCACCACGCTGGCAACCGGGACGGGCATGAACCCGCAGACCAAGCCGGTCGCGGGTGACGGCACATACGGGCCGGTTAGCTTCACTCCGGATGCCCCGGGCACCTACCACTGGGTTGCCAGCTATAGCGGCGATCTCCCGAACACGATCGGCACGTTCCACAACGTTCTGTGCAACGATCCGAACGAGTCCGTTGTAGTTCGGCAGATCCCGACGGAGATCAAAACGAAGCAGAACTGGATCCCGAACGACACCGCCACGATCACGTCCACCGCCGGCAACCTCGCGGCCGGCGGAAGCGTGGCCTTCAGCCTCTACGCCAATGCCACCTGCACCGGCAGCGCAGTGTTCTCGCAGACCGTGGCCGTCCCGGGTGGCGCCCCGAGTGCGGAAGTCAGCACGACGAACACGGGTGTGGGGCCGTCGCCGGGGGCGTATAGGATTTCAACCGACTACCTCGACCCGGCGAATAGCGTGACGGCGACACACTCGTGGAGGGTCGTCTACACGCCCGCTGCAGCTGACACAGTCCACACGGGCAAGCAGAGCGCGTGCAACGCTGAAAGATTCACCATCACTTACACGAACGACCCAGGCCCGGGCACGAACATCCCGTAGCTCTCGCCCGGAGCAAGCAATGAGAGAGGCCCCGCTTCGGCGGGGCCTCTTTCATGTACGGAACAAGAAAGGAAGCGTTCTCTGGAGCGGCGCCGAATGTCTGGTAATTTCGGCGCGCCGCGCCGAGCCTTGGCGGAGGCGGGACCGAGCCGGGGTCCGGGGCAGAGCCAGTTAGTCGTGAAGGACGTCGAAGCGAGCACCATTATTGGGGACGACTGCCAGACTTGTATGATCTGCCGATGTTCCGCCGGCCTGTTGTGTCTTTCCTGGTCGTCGCTCTCGCGGTTGTCGTCTGCTATCTCGTCGCCGGTCGCGGCGCGCCGCCCCTGTTGACGATCAACCAGCCCGCTCGCGCCATTGGACTGACTGGAATGCTCGACGTCACCGCTGAAGCGCCGAATGCCAGGTTCACGGCGCTCGCGGTCGTGCTCGAGCAGGACGGCCAGTCCGTCCCGCTGTTCTCACTGAACGATACCCGGCAGGTGACCATCTCGCCCGGCGGCGCGGACCAGTTGCGCGTCACGGGTTCCTTCGATCCGCTGAGTGTGCCCGGGCTGAAAACCGGCCGGGCGCGAATCGTCGTCAGCGCGAGCCGGCCGTCGTTTCTCAATCTGCGGCAGCTGACGAGCACGGTGTCCAGGGACGTGCAGCTGCGGCTCGAACGGCCGCGTATCGCCGTCGTCTCGACGAAGCACGACGTGACCCTCGGCGGATCGGAGATGGTCGTCTATACGGCAGACCCGCCTGACGTGCTTTCGGGGGTGCGGGTCGGCAGCACCGAGTTTCGAGGATTTCCTGCAGCAGGCGCCGGCGTGCCCGATGGGGCGCCGCACCTGTTCGTCGCGTTCTTCGCTCTGCGCTACGACGAGGATGTCCGGAGGCCGATCGTCGCATTCGTGCGCGACGAGACGGGCGCAGAGGCAAGGACCACCTTTGTTGACAAGGTCCTGCCGAAGGCGTTCTCGAGGAGCCGCATCGAGTTCGACGACGAGTTCATCGACGGCGTCGTCCCGGACGTCATCGCGCATTCGCCGGAACTCGGGATGTCCGCGCCTGCGAAAGGCAGTCCGGAGATGCTCTCGGCATTCGTGAAGGTGAACCGCGAGCTGCGCAGGTTCAACGGCGATCAGATCGCCGCGTTCGCCGCCCGGACTGCGCCGAAGAAGCTGTGGCAAGGCCCGTTCGTTCCGCTTGCCAATTCACAGGTCGAGACGAGCTTCGCCGATTTCCGCACCTACTTCTACAAGGGCACGGAAGTCGACCAGCACGTGCATCTCGGATTCGATCTCGCCGTGACCGGCGGCGTACCCGTTGTCGCCGCGAACGCCGGGACGGTGCTGAACGCGAGCTGGCTCGGAATTTACGGCAACTGCGTCATCCTCGATCACGGCATGGGCGTTCAATCCCTCTACGCGCATCTCTCGTCGCTCGACGTGAAAGCCGGCGACACCGTCACTCGCGGACAGACACTCGGCCGGAGCGGCAGGACCGGGCTTGCCGCGAACGATCACCTGCACTTCACGATGCTCGTCGGCGGCCGCATGGTGAATCCGGTCGAGTGGTGGGACTCCCGTTGGATTACCGATCGCGTTCAGCGCAAGCTTGACGAGTCACGGTCGCAGTAGCGTCGACGGTTGTTCCGGCTCGCCTCGATCGACGGTTCCCCGTCAACCGTACACGCTTGGCGACTCTCCGCCAAACAGCGCATTCGCGACGGGACGATTGTCGTGGAGATCCACGCCGGCACCTTGAACCAGGACCAGCACGCTCCGTTAGCTCTCGCGAATCGACCGGTCGCCGCGCGCGATGTGGGAACTCTTGCCCGAGCAAGGAACGAGAGAGGCTCCGCTTCGGCGGGGCCTCTCTCGTTGTACGCAGCAGCTCGAGAGTAAGTGGACCTGTGGGGAAACTAGACCGTTATGCGGTCAACGAACGGGGCGGAGCCCACGTTAGTTCGTCGTGAAGGACGTCGAAGCGAGCACCGATATGCTTCCGTTTTTCGCGTCCCGGTTCTCGAGGTTCGCCGTGCAGTTGGCAGGTCCGCCCGTCCAGGCCAACGTCGGTCCGAGCGTGAAGTTCTGATCCAGGGAGTGGGCGAACATCGCGTTCGCGTCCTGAGAGACCAAGGTGCCGTTCTGGTAGCACCTCAAGGTGACGTACGGGTACGCCGTGGCACCCGTCTGGACGACGAACGTCACGGTATCACGAAAGCTCGGCAGACCGTCCCCGTTGAGGTCGACGACCATCTTGTGCGTGATGGTGCCGCCAGTGCCACCCGTTGGTGGAGCGGGTTTGCCGCCGCCGCCTCTGGCGGCCAGGGCCGCTTCCCCAACCGACGAAGGGGCCAGGACATTCGCGTTCGATTGCTCCGGCGAATTGGCGCAGTTCACACTCATCGCTGCCAGCGCGACCACCGATGCGAACATGACGGACCTCTGTATAACTGTGTGCATAACTCTCTCGTCTCCTTAAAGGGCCGGGTGGGTGGGGCGCAACGAATTTAACTAGCCGACCACGGTCCAACGCACGTGCCAGCCAGCGTGAAACGCTGTACGGGCAAAAAAACTCAATGAAATCGTGACTTTTAGCGTCGAGGGCGAACTGGCGGCCTCCAAGCGGCATTCCTTTTGGAGGTGGAGATCACGGATCCGAAACTGCTGGAATCTGCACGAGGCTTCGCAGAGGGGAGTGCGTTTGACGCACCTACACCAAGCCCCTTGGCACAACTCCACTCGGCCTGGTCCGCGGATTTCGCGCACACGAACTCCGCGACCGGCTGCTTCGACCTTCCGGCGGCGCCGTTCTACGCACGAACAGCTACAGCGCGGGGCCGCACGCTTCTCGTCATGTCGTACTGTTCCGGTTTTCAGCTCCGCCGTTTCGGGACACGAACAACGGAAGCTAAGCCGGTGCCGTCAATGCAGGAAAAGCGAATATTTCAATTTTAATGAAAAAAGAGAGAAAGGCAAGCCCATCAGCATCAATATTTTAGGAGGTTTTCACCGTCGGAAGCATCGGTCGATTGACCGACGTCGGGTGAACATGCGACGAGCGCTTTTCGCACGTCGATGTTCCTAATCGACACGCGCTCCAGCCTGTTCGAGGAGCGCCGTCATATCGCGCCGCCCTGTCTTCCTCGCCCAGGCCGCCGGGCTCGCCCATGGCTCCGCGTCGGCTTCGACAGGATCAGCCCCGCGTTCCAGCAGGAGCTTCACCAACTCCAGTCGTCCCCAACGGCATGCCCAGCCCAATGGTGTGCTTCGAGCAGGTTGTCACGGATGTCGAGACGCGCACCTCGATTGAGCACCAGCGTCGCATACGCCACCCGGTCGTCGACGGTCAGGCCGCCACGCGACGCCGCGATTTCGTGAAGGAGCGTCGCTCCTCGCCGGCTTCGAATGTTCGGATCGCTGCGGTCCAGCACCAGCCGGAAGGGTTCGAGGACCGGGCCCTGTCGCTCTCGGGACCAAGATAGAGGCCGTTCTCCAGGATGCCGTGCCATCGTGGATCGTCCCGGGGCGAGCGTCGAGTCACGATGAGCTCGCTCCTGGCGGCGCTATTGCGTCAGCCGTTCGCCCGGTGTCCGCTCACTCGGGCAGAGAGTTCATCGATGGAGTGAATGCAGGGAAACCCATATCAGTGTGGACGCAGTCCTTCCCGCGGACACGGAGGCGCCCTGATTGCGCCGCCGGCAGCTTAAGCCGGATGGCATCTCCGCCGCAACCCGACTCGAAGGGGATGAATGACTACTCCGGCAGCGCGAAGCTGTAGAGCACGTTGCCGGCCGTGAGCGCACATACTGACGCCCGTCGACGCCACAGCTGATCGGCGATGCCGAGTGGTTGCCGCCTGTCTGGTAGTTCTGGTAGTGCCAGAGGTCCTTCCCGGTCATGGCGTCGAGCGCAATCACATTGCCATCGCGGGAAGACGCGAAGAGCAGGCCGCCGGCCGTGGCGAGCACGCCGTTGCCGATCGAGCCCTGGAAGAGTTTGAAGTCCCACACGGTCTTCCCCGTGTCCGGATCGATCGCCTTGATTCCAGCGTTCGGCGCCGGATCGTTCGGACCGCGTGGTGGGGGAGCGCCGCGGTTGGGTGCGTTGCCGAGCCACTCCTTGCCCTTCTCAGCCACCTGCGGCGCGCTCATGTAGTGGGCACCAGCTTCCGAATACGCCACATAGAACAATCCGGTGACCGGGCTGTAAGACGGCGCCTGGTAATTCGTTGCGCCGCCGGGCGTCGGATAGACGAGGAAACTGCTCAGGACTGGAATTCGAGCCCGGAACGGTGAGTGGTCGCCCCTTGGCGTCGAAGCCTTGGTTCCAGTTCTGATAGATGAAGGGCGTGCCTGACAGGAATTCGCCGGTGACGCGATCGAGCACGTAGAAATGGCCGTTCCGGTCGGCGTGGAGCAGGAGCTTGCGCGGTTGGCCCCGCCATGCGCGATCGACGAGCACCATGTCTTCTGTCGAGTCCCAGTCGTGGCCGTCGTTGGGTGTGAACTGGTAGTGCCACTTGCGCCGGCCTGTATCGGGATCGAGCGCGACGACCGACTCGGTGAAGAGATTGTCGCCGTCGCCGCGCACAGACCGATCGGTCATCGGCGCGGGATTCCCGATCGGCCAGTAGAGCGTGTTGAGGTCGGCGTCGTAGGTCCCGGTGAGCCACGTTCCGCCGCCGCCCGTCTTCCAGCTGTCGCCCTTCCACGTGTCGTTGCCGAACTCGCCTGGCGCCGGGACGGTGTAGAAGCGCCACAGCCGCTTGCCGGTGACGTCGTAAGCCTCCAGAAACCCGCGGATGGCATACTCGCCGCCGGCGTGCCCGACGATGATCTTGTCCTTGACGACGAGCGGCGGGCTCGTGATGTTGAAGCCCTCCATCGTGTCGGCAACCTGCACCTCCCAGAGCAGCAGGCCGGTTCGCGCATCGAGACAGAGGAGGGCCGCATCGTTGGTGCCGACGAGCAGCTGTCGAAGGGGGAAGGGGTTGAGCAGAGTCCGAGAACGAGCGTTATGCTAACCGCCCAGCTCTTTTCCCATCGTGGCGATGTAGTTCTGCCGGACCTCGTCTGGCGTGAGATGACCCCCATTTAGTCGCGCCCCTGCTACGCCGGGCCAATGGGAGTCTGTCTACACAAAGAAACAGGGCACCCCGATGGAGGGTGCCCTTTCGCCGTTGCAATCTCGTTGCAAGCGGTCCGTCAAGAGTTGGTGGGCGCTAGTGGATTCGACCCCCCCGACGGCCGGTCCAAGGCACAGGCCGCGCCCGGATCCCGGACGCCCTGGCCGCCGTCCGCGCTCTCACGCAACTCGGTACTTCTCGGTGATACCTCGTGACAGGCAACGGGGAAAAACACTGAGGAAACTCGCGAATGGCGCGAGCTTATCTATAGCTTATGGGGCAATATTCAGCGATGTTCAGCGGCACTCAGCAACACCCACTTCGTCCAATTGTTTAGCAAATACGCGAATGAGCTAGACGTTTCCGACCCTCTCGCACGCCTGCAAAACCTCCATCCCCGGTTCAAATCCGGGCGGCGCCTCCACCCTTCGCTCATGAACTCGCGCGAAGGGTGCCCACCGTAGCGCGAAGGCGCGGAGGTGGGCTGCCGTTCCGCTCGGCGAGAGCTTCGGGTGGCAAGCCAAATTTCCTGTTCAAATTTGACGGCTTGTGCTCCGGCAGCACAAGCCGAAGCCTTCCAATTGGACTACGGTGGACTACAAACCGGCGGTCGATCGCCGTGGCCACTTTCGCAACCCGCTGATCGAGAACGGCTTCACTGTTCGGGAGTTTGAAAAGGGAGGAGGTTTAAAGAACCTCGAACCGCGGTCGTTGGCGTTCTCGCAGGGTAGGACTCTCGTTTTCGAGGCCGGCCGAGGATGGAATGTTCGCTTCGCTCGAACGTCGACACGACGCCGCGCGACAGATTGTACGCGCCGCCTCAGCCGTCGCTACCTCACGCGGCGGTGGCAGGTCTGATCGCCACTGGCTACTTCGAGCCGACTGACTTCGTCGACGCTGGCGCGTGCACGGCGTGGAAGGTCAGCACGACCGTGCCGACACGAATGGCATCTCCGTTCTCGATCGGTGACGCCTTGATTCGTCTTTCGCCAACGAAGGTACCATTCCTGCTTCCAAGGTCCTCGATAGTCGCATCGCGACCCGTAATTCTGATGATAGCGTGGCGCCGCGACACGCTCGGCGAATCGAGGTACACGTCAGCATCCGGATCGCGGCCGAGCATGTACTCCCCCTCTTGCAACGTGAGGCGCTGGTCATCCCACATCAGTCGAAAGATGCGAGCGTCGCCGCGACCGGGCCTCTTGCGGGGATCCTCCGTACCGCCGCGGTGCCGGAACGCGTACCCGATCCGGTGAGCGGTCCGGACGAAGCGCGGGTCGGTAGGATCGTCGCCCAGCGCGTCGCGTATCTCGGAGATGAGGTTCGCCAGATTCTTGTCGACGACGAACCTGTCTGGCCACAAACGCTCTTGAAGGTCGGTCTTGGTGACGACTCGCGGCCGGTTCGCGATCAGAATCGCGAGGAGCTCAAACGCTTTAGGCGTGAGAACCACATCTTGACCCTCACGAGAGAGCTCCCGTGTACCGGTGTCCAGCACGAATTCATCAAACGAAACGCGCATCAGAAGCCGTCCTGCGCCGTGACACGCCCAACGTCAGCCGATCGTCCGAGGCTTGGCCCGCAGCGCCCTTCGAATTGAACTCCTGTAGTAATCCTGAAGTAATGCTACCTCTCTCCTGCGACTTCCGGCCCGGCCGAGGCGTACCTTCTCATCAACGCCAGCGGGCCCAGCAAAGACACAGCTCTTTGAGCGGCCGCGAATTGGCGGAAGGAGAAAATTATGCAGTCACGAACGCCACTCAAGGCGGCCGCTATGGTGCTGAGCGTCTTCGCCGTCTCTGCTCCGGCGCAGGCGCAAATCCAATTACGCGTTCCCGACGACATCCAGCCACCTGTCTACGCAGCCGTGAATCGCGGATTCTTGCCCCACACAGACGAGTGGGCCGTCGTCGTGTTCTATCGGTCGCCCGAGTGCATTCCGGACGACTTCAATCTTCTCGACTTCCTCGATTTCTCGGGTCTGCCCATCCTCTGCGACTTGCACATCGAGGGCCGTACGACCTGGGTCACTCTCAACGACCCGTATCCCGCGGCACAGTTCTTCCGGGGAACCGGTGCAGTCCCTATATGGTTCGTGCGTTGGCCCGAGCTGCAGGGCGCGGTCGCCGACGACGTGCTGACCATAGGCGAGCTGGCCGCCCTGCCATCGCTCACCGTCGGTTCCGCGTCGTTCTTTCTTGAGTCAGTCCGGAACGACACTCGTGGACAACGTGGGGGCAACGAGGCGTTGGTGGCCTCCGGCACACTGACGGATGGCCGAACGTTCTTCTTCGAGATGACGGAGAAGTTTCGCGATGGAGTTCATCTCTATCCTCACATCACCGTTCAATTCCGTTGAGGACCCGTTACCTGAATTCGTCGACGACCAACAAGTTCGACAGAAGGCGCGCGTACTGGTAGCAGTAGGACGTCCCGTCTGGAGTAATCAGAATCCGCGCGATGTTGTCGATCCCGACAGGATCCGCCGGAAACACGGTCCGCCACGCGCCTCGGACGCCAGTTGCGGTATCGATGCGATGGATCTCCGGCGGCCAGCTGTCGCGGCGGACGTACAGGTATCGGGCATCTGGGCTCCATTGTAAAGGAACGTCCCCCGCGGACACGAAGGGCATCGACCGTGGGCTCCCTTCATTGACCGGATAAAGGGCGAGGCCAACCGCAGGCGACCGGCCCAAGACGAATCGTCCATCGGGCGTCGCCAGCGCGTTCGTAAAGACACCCTCCGGTGAGATGGGTCTCGGCAGGGACCCATCGTCAAGCCGCTGAACGTAGATGCGCGACGAGCGGTCGCGCTCACCGCCACCGAAAACGATATGCCTGCCGTCGGGGAGGAAATTGGCCTCCCCGATCCTCTCGACGGGGCCCTGCGGCAGCGATTTCGATGAGCCGGACCCGGTGGGTAGGAGAGCAAAGTGTGGCTCGCCTGTCCTGACACCCACGAGCACCGAGCTCCCGTCCGGTGACAGATCCTCTGGAAATCCCTCTCCCAGCCGGATCGCGTCGCTCCCGTCGGTCTTGCGCAAATAGGCCGTTCCTGGAGCACCGGCCGGCCGATCCCCAAAGACGACCGTGTTGCCATCGGCGGCGAGCGCTTCCGGCATCGAGTAGTCCAACCACGCCAGCTCGCGTGGAGCCGTCTCTCCCGGTCGAATGCAACAGAAACCAAGTCGCCGCGCGTGGTTCGCGAGCAGCATGCGACCGTCGCGGAAGACGTCCTGGATGACGTGCGGCTCCGGATCCATCGGAACGAGAACTTTGGTCTCTCCTCCCATTGACATGGCCCACAGGACCTGGGACACATACCCTCGCGTCGCGCTGATCCAGACCTCCCGTCCATTCGGCGACCACGCCAGATTTCCGGCCTCGGTCCAGGTGCTCGACGCGATCGTCCTGCCCGATCGATCGAGGACGATGACGTCCTCACGTCCGACGCCAACAGCTTGGATCAGCGCCAACCGATCGCCACCGGGTGCCACGCGCATTGCACGGACTCCTCCAATCGCTGGCTTGTAGAACTTCGTCCCTATCGGAAACTCGACCTGGCCGTCGCTACGGGCGACGACAAGTTGGTCGCTTCCCGGAATCCAGTCCGCGGCGACTACGTGGTCAAGAATGTCGCGAGGGCCACCGCCAGCGAGCGACACGCTAGCGAGAGTGCCACTGCCGGGAACGAAGAATCTGAGCGAGCTGTGGGTTCCCCGGAGGAATGCCAGTTCGCCCGAAGCCGACACTCCGAGCAGCTTCGCGTTCGTGATGCCAAGAGGGCGCGACTCGGCGCTGCCCATGCGCGACATGAATAACTGATAGGGCTGCCCGTTCCAGGCTGCACTGTAGATGATCGTGTCGCCGTCAGGAGCGAACCGGGCAGAAGAGATCGTGCCAGCGCGAAAGGTCACCTGCGTGAAACGCGGGATCGGAGTATTGCGGCCGATGAGGCCGCTCGCAACCAAGATCCACACCGCGACCGCGCCCACGATCAGTCCAGCGGCGGTGCTGCCAACGCCTGCAAACGCCAGGCGTCGATGCCGCTGCGGGTGGTCGCGCGGAGTTCCCCGTTCGTCACGACCGCGACCCTCGCCCTCGTCGGTGATCCACCGCAGCTCAGACGCGAGGTCACGAGCTGTCTGCCAACGCGCTTCGGGATCCTTCGCCAGGCACCGCTGCACAACGCGATCGAGTGCAGGTTGCACCGCTGGACAGAGACTCGACAGGCGGGGTGGCTCGCGCGTGAGGATCGCCGCAGCAAGTCCGGCACGCGTCGGCCCGTCGAATGGACGCGTTCCCGAGACCATCTCGTGCATCACCACGCCAAGTGCAAATATGTCCGCACGCCCATCTACGTGGCCACCGGCGATCTGCTCCGGCGCCATGTATGGATACGTTCCGAGCACTGCGCCGTCTTCGGTGAGGAGCCCGGTTTGCGTAGAGGCGGGCACGTTTGGGTCCGGTTCGACCTCGCGCAGCTTCGCCAATCCGAAATCGAGCAACTTGACGCCGCTCGAGGTCAGCATCACGTTGCCTGGCTTGAGATCGCGATGAATAACGCCTGACGTGTGAGCCGCGTCGAGGGCCTCGGAGATCTGGATGGCAATCGAGAGCGCCTCGTTGAGCCGAAGGGCGCCGCGTTCGAGTCGGCGCGCAAGCGTGTCCCCTTCGAGATACTCCATCACCAGGTAAGCAAGGCCGTCCTGATATCCGATGTCATGGAGCGCACAGATGTTCGGGTGGCTGACGCGAGAGATGGCGCGGGCCTCGCGCTCGAGGCGCGCGAGCCGGCGTGGGTCGGCGGCCGCAAGAATCTTGATCGCGACCATGCGTCCCAGGCGCGTATCCCGCGCGCGGTAGACTTCGCCCATGGCCCCCGCGCCCACCGGCACGAGGATCTCGTACGGACCAATTCGCGAGCCGGGCGTCAACGACATGAGAGGCGCGGAACAGTTTAGCTGAAAGGCGAAGGTGTCGGCCGGCGAGCCACGGCTTTATGGCTGAGGCGAGCAGGAGGGATCTGACCTTCACCCCCCTTCAATCGGGAGTAGAAAGCGGGAGCCAGGACGTCGGGTCAAATTTCGGGCTACTAACGCCCAAACACCACCAAAAAACGAGCAACACCAGAGACCAGATCCAAGACGAACAACACAGATAGAACCTAGCGAAATCTGCAACGTCGTGAACATTAATGCGAGCGGCTCCGCCGGTCTCCAACACAATGGGAAGGAGGGCGGGTCCGCCCGAATCGTCACGATGCACGCTCAAGATGCCGGCCGGCGCGGGAATCGTATCCTTCGGGATAAGGGGGTGATGGCCACGCATTACCACTCGTGTTCGAGTGAGAGGACTCTGGCGTATACAGCGCATATGTCGGGGGCTTGCTGGTCTATGCGCCGGGATCGCCGCACACCAAAGCCGCGAGCGCGATCGTGCGGACATTGCGCGCGTATCTCGAGGCCCATCCGGAGGAAGAGCCGACAGCGGACGTGCGAGTGGCCAAGGTGTTGACCGCGACACGCGGTCGCGCCCGATCGAAGGTGAGTCTCGTCACGGCTGCGGCGCTCGTTGGGATGAAGTGCACGAGTCAGCGTAGGGCGGCAGTTCGCGCGCGAATGGGCGCCTCGGTGGGCGCCCGCGCAAGCTGGCCGCGGAGTAGCAGGCACGCCGTGCCAATCGTTCCGGACCCAGTCAGCCGCGGCGCGTCGCCACGGTGGGTTGTAGTCCAGATGTAGTCCAGTAGCGCCGAAACACGAGGTAAGAACGAGGTGCTGGACGGACCAGAGACGAGCACGAGACAACACGATCGAACATCCCCGTTGAATCTGCAAAACCTCCATCCCCGGTTCAAATCCGGGCGGCGCCTCCAAAATCCTTCAGAAATTCGCGTGATTGGGTGTGTGCCTGCGTCCGCGGGTGATTTCTTATTGCTCCGAACAGCCCTCGAATTTGCTCCTCGTTCCAACGAGCGACGTCGGTAAATCACTGCATCGCAACGCGTTGTCAGCGCGCGATCCCAGCAGGGGCAGAGGTTCCTAGGACCTCCACCCCCGAGCAGGGAGCGTCTAGTCCCGTGTGTGACGGGCCAGCGACGTGGGGTCCTGACCGGTTCTTCTTAGGTGAAGCGCGCGGGAGGCGCCGGGATTCTTTGCCCCACTGAAAGTGCCCTTGCGCACGAGACGACGCACTGGACCGCACACGAATCGCGCTTGGCGCGCGACTTCGGGACCACACAGTCGGGTCCGAAGGCTACGCAATCGAAGAACTCGTGGCGGACCTCGGTGCTGCGTTCCCCTGTGCCGACCTTGATCTGACGCTTGAGCCGCGTGAGGAACACGCCGCGTACATCGCCAACCTGGCTGGACGTGCTCAAAACAGACAACCGCGCGATCTTCACGGCAGCCAGCCACGCGCAGCGAGCGGCGGACTTCATCATCGGCCTGCAGCCGGCGGCCTCCGCTGGCTCACTA
>CAVVSR010000015.1:0-151486 GCA_963750935.1 uncultured Acidobacteriota bacterium | reverse complement strand
CCCAACTCCCAACTCCCAACTCCCAAATTGGACGGTTGGGAGTTGGAGGTTGGGGATTGGGCGTTGACGAGCCGCGTTATTCAGCAGCCTCCTAGAAGATGAACTTCACCGTCGCATACGCGCGGCGGCCCTGCTCGAACAGGTCGGGCTGTCCGTAGCGCGGGTCGTAGGCGCGCGCGGCGCCGTCGGTCGTCGCGTTGATCAGCCCGACGTAGTCGTATCCCTGCGACAGGTCGATGTCGTGCAGATCGATGAACGACGACTGGCGGTCGGGGATGATCGCGCCCTTGTTGAGATAGTTGAAGATGTGCCGCGCCGTCTGCTGGTTGAAGACGTTCAGCACGTTCAGCTCGAACCGCAGCCGCTTCTGCCCGGGCAGCCCCAGCTCGTGGCTGAGGAGCAGGTCGGTGCGATACAGGTTCGGCGTGCGCTTGCCCTCGTCACCCGCCGTTCTCGTAGAACCCGTTACGGCCTTCGACGAACAGGTCCGCGCTGTTGGTCGAGGTGACGTAGGTGTAGACCGGCGTGCCGCTGCCGCCGTAGAAGAACGCGCCCACCTGGGTCCCGAACGAGAAATCGTACGCACCATACAGCTTCACGACGTGCGGGCGATCGGTGGCGAGCCGGCCGAGCAGCCCGACGTTGCCGTGCGAATCCCACAACAGCTCGTCGCTGTCCCAGGCGCGGTTGGTATTCCCGCCGGGCCGCGCGATGCTGCCCGCCTGCTGCTGGGCGGTGGCGGAGCTGCCGCCGGTCGTCGGCGTCGTGACCTCGTCGGACGAGGCGAGGCCGGAGTAGTTGCCATACAGCCGGCTCAGCGTGTAGTTGGCGCTGAAGAACCAGTTGTCCGCGAAGCGCTTGTTGTAGCCGATCTCGAGGGCGTCGTACTGGCGCTTCGGGCGCGGCGTCGCGAAGCCGGCCGGCGTGCCGCCGGACGGGTACTGCAGCGCGCTGAGGCCCCGGCCCGGGTTGCCGATCACGTAGCCTTCGTCACCGGTCTCCGTCAGGAAGCCGATGTCCTCGATCGTCTCGAGGAGATCGTTGTGGATGTAGTGAGCGGTCAGGACGCCGTTGCGCCCGAGCTGATACTCGAGGCCGCCGCTGGTGCTCGACTGCCGCATCGGCTTGAGGTCGGGATCGACTTCCGCCTGGAAGCGGCGGTCGCGGCAGGTGCCGGGCGTGACCCAGAGATCGGGGCCGGGCATGTTGTTCAGGTTGAGGCTGCCGAAATCGAGCGTATCCAGCCCGCGATAGAACGTGCACCAGGTTTCGGCGCCGAACGAGCCGCGCGGCAGCTCGTACTTGGTCCAGTCGTAGTAGAGGCCCCAGCTGCCGAACACCTTCATGCGGCCGTTGCCGAACACGTCGTAGGCCGCGCCGAGCCGCGGCGCGAGCTTGTCCTTCATGCTGAACTTGATCGCCGCGGCGCCGTCAGCCTCCGGCCGGAAGTCCGGAATGTTCTCGTCCTCGGTCCTGATCCCCAGGTTCAGGGTCAGGCGATCGCCGAGCATCCACTGATCCTGCACGTAGAGCGACTGGATGTCGCTGCTGGCCTTGTTGGTGATGCGGCGATCGTTGACGGCGTAGTAGCCGTAGGTGCCGGTGCCGGTGGTGACGCCGCCGAAGGTGAACGAGCTGCCGAACACCAGGTCGACGTAGCCGCCCGGGTAGTACCAGTTGATGTCGTTGACCACGTGCTGGAAGCCGTAGCCGGCGCGCAGCGAGTGGTTGCCGAGCGCGGTGAAGTAGTGGTTGTAGTCGACGTTCACGTTCGAGCGCTTGGTCGTATCGAAGTCGTTGATCAGCGCGCGCGGCGTGTTCTCGAAGTTGCGTGGCCCCTGGAGCTCGGGCGGAATGCCGAGCTCGGCGGTGGCGGCGGCGCCGTAGCGGTAGTTGGTGGTCTGCGGAATGCCGACATCGGTGTAGCGGTCGTGGAAGAACCCGCCGCGGACGCTGAAGTAGGCCGACGGGCTCAGCCGAACGTCCACGGTGCCGCTGGTGTTGACCTGGTTGATCTCGTAGCCGATCGCGCGGTTCGGCTCATACGAGGCCAGCGTGGTGCTGGTCTTGTTGGCGACCTCGCCGTTGTAGCCGAAGATGCTGCCGTCGGACTTGGTCGGCGTCCACAACGTCGACCAGTTGGCGGTGACCCGCCCCTGCGTGTAGGTGAGCTTCCCGAACGCTTGCTGGCGCCAGATCTCGTTGCTGAAGGTGCTGGTGGCGTCGGTGAAGTTGTAGAGGTTGTCGCGGTTCTCGCGGCGCGGCGAGTACGAGCCGTAGAAGAAGAGGCGGTCCTTGAGGATCGGGCCGCCGATGGATCCGCCGAACTCGCTCTGGCGGTTCTCGTTCTCGTTGTCCTGCACGTAGAAGCCCGTGGCCTCGGTCGTCGGATCGAGCACCAGCCGCTTCACCGGCCCGGCCGCGAGCGCGCTGCCCTCGAAGTAGTAGTGACCTTCGCCGCGGAACACGTTGCCGCCGCTCTTGGTCACCGCGCTGATCACGCCGCCGAGCGCGCCGCCGTACTCCGCGGAGATGCCGCTGGTCTTGACCTGCACTTCCTGCAGGTACTCGAACACGGTGTTCTGGCGCGACTGGCCGTTGATCAGCGAGTTGGTGGTGATGCCGTCGACGGTGAAGCCGTTCTCGGCGCCGCTGGCGCCGTTCACCTGGAAGCCGCCCTCGACCTCGCCGGCATTCACCGACGGGGCGGTCAGGGCGATCGACTGGAAGGATCGCCCCTTCGGCAGCCGATCGAACTCGTCGGCGCTGACGTTGTGGGCGATCAGCGTGCTGCGGTTGTCGACGAGCGGCGAGGCCTCGGCGGTGACCTGCACCGACTCGGTCAGGGCGCCGACCGTCAGCTGGGTGCTCACCTCGAACGAACGGCCGAGCACGACGCTGACGTCGGGGCGCTCGACGCGCGTGAATCCGGCAAGCTCGAACAGCACCTTGTACCGGCCGGGATTCAGATCGGCGGCCACGAATTGGCCATTGGCGTCCGTGACGAACGAACGCGTCTCTCCCGAGGAGAGGCTCGTCACGGTGACGGTGACGCCGGGAATGGCGGCGTCCTGCTGGTCGGTCACCCGTCCCTGCAGAGTGCCGAAGCGCTCCTGCGCGGCGGCGTGGCTTGTGATCACCAGCGCCAGCGCGAGGACGAGCGCGCTGAGACGTGCGTACATGAATGGCTCCTTGTGATGGGTCAACAACATTTCGTCTGGGAGCAGCGCGCCTGCTGACGTGACGATCGGCGTGACGAATGGCGCGCGCACGCTCCGTGACGAATCGCAACTCCAAGGGTGATGCCATCACCGCCGCGTCGATCTGTACCGAGTCGTGGGGTGATCACGCGTCATGGCGGGGCCGAGACACGGCGGTCCGAATTCACGGATCCACGCGGCTGAATCGAGTGATGAGCGCTGTGTTCAGTGGTGTGTCTAATGGTGTGACCGACTGCGACTGCGAGTACCGATCGGCGTGCGGACGAGCGAAGGACTGAAGACCTGGACGCCGATGCGGCTGCGAGCAGCGATGACCTGATGACCATGGAGGACCATGACTGACGGAATCGGGATGGTGCGGTGGGGGATGATCGGCTGCGGCGACGTCGCGGAGGTCAAGGCCGGGCCCGGGTTGCAGAAGGCGACCGGCTCATCGCTGGCCGCCGTCATGCGCCGCGACCACGCCAGGGCTCGTGACTTCGCGGCCCGGCACGGCGTCGAACGCGTGCACGCGACCGCCGCCGAACTCATCGCCGACCCGGGCGTGGACGCGGTCTACATCGCCACGCCGCCGTCGAGCCATTGCGAGCTGGCGCTGCTGGTCGCCGCCGCCCGCAAGCCCTGCCTCGTCGAGAAGCCGATGGCCGTCACCGCTCGCGAGTGCCAGCAGATGGTCGACGCCTTCGACGCGGCCGGCTGTCCCCTGTGGGTGGCCTACTACCGCCGCGCGCTGCCGCGTTACCTCCTCGTCCGCGACCTGTTGCACGACCAGGCGATTGGCCGGGTGACGTCGGTGCAGATCGAAGTGTTCGATCGTCTCGCGACCGGCGACCGCGCGGGGATGTGGCGGGTCGATCCGTCCGTCGCCGGTGGCGGGCTGTTCCTCGACGTGGGCTCGCACTGCCTCGACATGATCGACTTCCTGGTCGGCCCGCTCGAGGACGTCGGCGCCGTCGTCCTCAACACCGGCGGCGCCTACCGCGCCGAGGACGTCACCGTCGCCGCGTTTCGCGCCGGTGCGGATGTGGCCGGCACCGGCGTCTGGAACTTCAACGCCGATCGCACCTTCGATCAGATCCGCCTGGTCGGCGTCGCCGGCAGCATCACCTTCCCGATGTTCTCCGACGGAGACGTGGTCGTGTCGGATGGCCGCCGCTTCGAGGTGCGCAATCCTCCTCACGTCCATCAGCCCTTGATCCAGACCATCGTCGACGAGCTGCGCGGCGTCGGCCGCTGTGAGTCGACCGGCCGCAGTGCGATACGGACGTCGGTGGTGATGGAGCGGTGCCTGGAACGCTATTACGCCGGGTGAGAACCGAGTCGCTGGTCCCGCGCTTCACCACCGGGAAATCTCGTCAGCCTCGCGCGGTCGCGCGTCTCCCGTGAGAGCATGTCGACAACCACGGAGGCTATATGGGCCGCACGCATGCAGGCAGGGGAAGCGGGCTGTATCTGGCGCTGATCGTCGCGCTCGCTGGCGTGTCGGCAGCGGCGCAATCGGTGCACGAGGCGCCGGCGAACGCGCCCTCCAGCGGGGTCGTGGCGCCGCCAGGCGAGCCAGGCCAGCGGCTGCGGGTGAGCGGGGTCGTCGTCGGCGCCGACGGCAAGCCGATCGGCGGGGCTTCGCTGTACGTCTATCAGACCGATCACGAGGGCTACTACGGCGTGAAACCGGCCAGCGACAACCGGAATCCGCGCCTGAAGGCGTTCTTGCGCACCGACGCGCAGGGGGCGTGGTCGTTCGACACCGTCAAGCCGGGCTCCTATCCGAACAGCCGGGCGCCGGCGCATATTCACTTCGAAGTGCTGGCCGCGAAGCGCGCGCCGCACATCTTCGAGATCGTGTTCGAGGGCGATCCCTTCGTGACCGCGGAGATGCGCAGCAACCCGGCGTTCTCGGTCCGGCCGATCGCCAATGGCGCGGTCACCGAGCGGATTGTCTTGAAGTGACGATGGTTCGGGCGGACGGCGTGTCGTCGGTCCCTATTGCCGCGACAGCGCGACCAGTGGACTGATGCTGGCGGCGCGCCGGGCCGGTCCGACGCACGCGAGGAATGACGTGGCGGCAAGCGCCGCGATCGCACCGAGTATCACGACCGGATCGAGCGCGGCCACGCCGTAGAGCTGCGCGGCAATCGCGCCTTTCAGGGCGAGCGCACCGGCGAGGCCGCACGCGAGGCCCAACCCGACGAGCAGGGCGCCCTCGCCGAGCACCAGGCGAAGAATCCCCGACGCCTCGCTGCCGAGCGCCATGCGGATACCGATCTCGCGCGTGCGCTGGGCCACGTGATACGCGAGCACGCCATAAAGGCCCACCGCTGCCAGGAGCAGCGCGACGACGCCGAAGCCGAGCGACAGCAGCATGGGGCCGCGGCGCGGGTTGAGCGACCGGTCGACACGCGCAGACATCGTGAAGACGTCAGTCAGCCTCAGCTCCGGATCCACTTCCGCGAGCGCGCGCTGCACCACTGGCGTCATCGACGCCGCGTCGCCGCGCGTGCGAATCGCCCAGCCGATGTTCCGCCTCGGGGCCTGTGCGAAGGCCTGGTAGTAGGCGCCCGCGCGTGCCTGTTCGCCCTCCTCCAGTCCCTTGAGCTTCACCGTGCCGACGACCCCGACGACCTGCAGCCATTTCACCTTGGGACCCGGCCGCACCACATCGTCCGGCGAGTCGGGCAGGTACATGCGGCGGCCGACCGCATGGGTGTTGGGCCAGAAGCGCGTGGCCAGCTGCTCGTCGATGATGACGACTCCCGGCGCGTCGGCCGTGTCCCCCTCGGTAAAGAATCGTCCTGCCTTGAGCGGCACCTTCAGCGCTTCGAGATAGCCCGGCGAGATATAGAGCTGATTTGGCGACACGACCGACTCTCCGGGCTTTGCGGCATAGCCTTCCGGCATGATGACGCTGCTGCTGCTGTCCCAGCCGAAGGGGAGAAAGCTGCTGATGCCCGCGGCGTCAACACCCGGGAGTGCGCGCACCCGTGCCAGCGCCCGCGCCGCGTACGAGCGCAACGACGGATCGTCGGGATACCGCGTGGCGAGCGGACTGACCCGGCCCGTGAGCACGTGTGCCGGCTCGAAGCCGGGACTCACGGCGAGCAGGCGCTGAAAGCTCGCGAGCAGCAATCCCGCGCCGACCAGGAGCACGAGCGCGAGCGCAACCTGCGCCACGACCAGCGATCGGCGCACGTACGTCGACGTCCGGCCGGACGTGCCGGAGCGTCCCTCCTCGCGCAGCACCGCGCTCAGGTTCACGCGCGCCAGCTGCAGCGCGGGCCCGGCCCCGACGACGAGAGCCAGCAGCACCGCGGGCGCGAGCGTCCAGGCGATCACCATGCCGTCGAGGCGAATCTCGTGGGCGCGCGGCAGGTCGGTGAAGCCAATCCACTCGATGCCGCTCAAGCTGAGGAACCCGAGCAGCACGCCGAGCGACGCGCCGGCGATCGTCAGGACGATGGCTTCGGTGATCAGCTGCTTCGCGATGCGGTGGGCGACGGCGCCGAGGGCATGACGCGTCGCCAGCTCCTTCATGCGCCCGCTCGCGCGGACGAACGACAGGTTGGCGATGTTCACGGCGGCGATGAGCACGACGAAGACCACGCCGCCCCAGAGCATCTCGAGCGCTCCTCGCACGCCTCGGACGATGTCGGCCTCGAGCGGCAGGAGCTTCGTGTTGTAGCCGGCGCTGATGAGCAGGTCCTTGAGGGCGCCGGATCGCTCGATGATCTGGACGTTGTGCGCGTCGATCCGCGCCTGGGCGCTGGCGAGCGTGACCCCCGGAGCCAGCCGCACCAGGAGGTCGTGGTTCTGACTGTGGCGCGCGTCCTCGGCGAGCTGGTCGGGCGTGAACGCCAGCGGCACGTAGATCCGGACCGCCGGGTTCAGGAACGAGAACGTCTCCGGGAGGACGCCGACGACGTCGTAGCTCTCGTCGTTCAGACGCAGGCGCCGGCCAACGATGCCATCGTTGCCATCGTTACTATCGACGCCGCCGGCTTGCGTCGCCGCGAAGCCGTAGCTCACGACCGCGACCTTGTTCTTGCCCGGCGTGCCTTCGGCTTCCGTGAACAACCGGCCCCGCACGGCGCTGACCCCGAGCACCTCGAAGAAGGACGGCGTGACGTTCATCGCCGGCACACCCTCGGCCTGTGTGCCTTCGCCAACGGTGTAGCCCTGCGGCTGGAAGAGCCCGGCCGACGTGAACACGTCGGTCATCGCCCGGCGGTCCATGTAGTTCGGTACGGATGTGCCCGCCCGCTCGACGCCGGCGCCCGGGAACCCGTCGAACGAGGAGACCAGGCGGCCCGGTTCCGGATACGGCAGCGGCCGCAGCAGCACCGAGCGGACAACCGTGAAAATGGCGGTGTTGGCGCCGAGACAGAGGCCGAGCGTCAGGATGACGGTGGCGGTGTACGCCCGATCCTTCCGCAGCATCCGGAAGGCGTAGAGCAGATCGTGGCGAAGGGCATTCATCAGTTCCCTTGACGAATGTCGCGAGCGCCTGGTTCGAGGCGGACGACATCCCGCCGCGGCCGGGTGACCGTCAGTGCGTCATGGTGTAGAGCATGACGTTGATGCCGACCGCGTACGAGTCGATCGAGAACTGCCGGAAGTAGCGCGCATCCACGCCCTCGCGCTCCCAGCCGTCCGCGACGTCGGTGTTGTGGGTGACCAGCACCATCAGGCGGCCCTGCTCGTCAGCGATGCCGCGGACGGCGACCACGGCGCTGTCGGCGCCGCGCTCGGATGTATCGCCGCCGCTGTTCAGCCAGTAATTGATGGCCGGTATCTGCGGCACCCGCGGCAGATCGAAGAACGTCCGGTACATGGGATGGGGCGGCGCGATATCGGTGAACCGGTACTGCGGCCCCGGCAGCACCTTCGTCATCTCGTACTCGAAGTTCTGCCACGCGTCCGATCCCCACGAGTCGTCGGCCCAGAGGAAGCCGCCCTTCAGCAGATACTGCCGGAGCCGGGCCGCGTCCTCGTCGCTCACCCAGAACGACTCGAGCTGCCACATCATCACGAACGGACACTTGAACAGCGCGTCGTCGATTGGCCGGACGATCTGGGGAAGGACCTCGCCGCCGGGCGACTTGCTGACGGCGATCTTCGTCAGCTCCGACAGCCGGGTGCTGAAGTTGTAGTCGGCGTCGGGATAGTCGGTGCCCCAGCCGCGGCCGCTGTAGGCCAGCCGGCAGAACTGGAACCCGCCGTCGAAGCTGTCGGCGGTGGCCAGCGTCGCAGCGGGGAAGCGCTGACGGCCGCCGCCGCGGAACTGTCCGCGGCCCTGGGCGTAGGAGGTCAGGGATGCCACCAGGGTGGCCCCGACCAGTAGACAGAGGGTCTTGCTGACGCGCAGATTCATGCTGTGCCGCCGCTCCCCTGGAGTCTAGAGGCGATAGCGGTCACGACGCAAACGCCGGGCCTTCAGGCCGTCGCCGGCATCTGCTCACAGTTGATCGACCACGGCACCCCGAACTGATCGACCAGCGTGCCGAACCGGATGCTCCAGAACGTCTCCTGGATCGGCATCTTGACGTCGGCGTTCTCCGCGAGGGCATGGAACACGCGTTCGGCCTCCTCGGGTTCGGTGACGCTGATGTTGACCGTGAAGCCGCGCGGCCGTTCGTACTGGTCCGGCGCCACGTCGGACCCGGCGATGATCGTGTTGCCGACGGTCAGCGTGGCGTGCATCCACTTGTCCGTCCAGCCTGGCGGCGCCGTGCTCGCCATCGGCGAGTTGCCGTAGGGGAAGGAGCTGACGATCCGTCCGCCGAGGCAGCGTTCGTAGAACCTGAAGGCCTCTTCGCAGCGGCCGTCGAACGACAGATAGATGTGCGGCGTGAGCGTCATCGACGTGCCTCCTGAAGCTGTGCTGGCCGCTACGCCAGCTGAACGTCGGCGCCGAGTGTAGCGCGTCCTGCGGATAGAATCCCTGGGCACTCAGGAGCCATCACGATGCTGCTGACTCGTCGACACGCGCTGCGCAGTCTGATTGCCGCCCCGTTGGCGGCCCACCACGCCCTGGTCTCCGCGCAGCCGGCGCCGCGCGAGAGCGAGCTGATTGTCTGCGGCTGGGACGAAGTGTTCATCCTCGCCCTCGGCGACGGGACGTCGCCGACACAGCGCAAGGTGTGGTCGTGGCGCGCCGCCGACAGCCCCGAGATCCCCGCGGCGATGCACGCGCTCTTCCGCACGACCGATGACTGCAAGCCGGTCGACGGCGGGCGCAAGATCCTCATCTCGTCGTCCGGCGGCGGCATCGCGCTCGTCGATCGCGAGACGCGCCGCGCGTCGTTCTCCACGCGCGTGACCAACGCGCACTCGATCGAGATGCTGCCGGGCGGGCGTATTGCGGTCGCCGCGTCCGTGGCCAAGGACGGGAGCGGCGACCGGGTCGTCGTCTTCGATGCGGCAACCGGCAAGGAGCTCGCGACCGATGCGCTGCGATCGGGCCACGGCGTGGTCTGGGACGACGAGCGGCGCGTGTTGTGGGCGCTCGGCGGCGACGTGCTGCGCGCGTATACCGTCGGTGCGGCAGGCGGCCCGACCAGGCTCGAGCGGACGTTCGAGCTCGCGCTGCCCAGTGAAGGCGGCCACGACCTGGTCGCGATTCCCGGCTCGCCGCGCCTGTTCCTCAGCACCGTGCGGCGCTGCTACGACTTCGACCGCGACCGGCGTCAGCTCTCACCGCACGACATGCTCGGCGATCGGTCCGACGTCAAGAGCTACGCCGTCCATCCCCGGACCGGCCGCGTCGTCTTCATCCAGGCCGAGCGTCCGAACTGGTGGGCGGAGCACTTGCACTTCCAGCGCCCGGACGGGCAGCTGCGGCTGCCCGGCGAGCACCTCTACAAGGCGCGCTGGGCCTGAGCCGACCAGGCCGGTCGGCACCAAGTCCCGATGTCCTGGTCCCGGTCCCGAGGACGCTATCCGCCCGCGCGCACACCGGCGAGGACGAAGTCGCGCCGGGTGTCGAGGTCGGACCTGGTGATGCGGGTCTCGGACGGCTGCTTCGAGATGCTCTCGCCCGGCTGCACCTCGATTTCGAGTCGATACCGGCCTTGCGGGACCTTGATGGTATAGCCGCCGTTGGCGCCGGTCGTGGCGTCGAAGCGCGCGCCCGAGTCGGTGTTGACGGCCGTCACCTTGCGACCCACGACGGCGGCGTTGGTCGTCGACGAGACGATGCCCGCGATGGTGCCGCCGACCGGCTGCTTCGGATCGGTCGTCACGACCGGTCCCGGATGGCAAGCCAGCACGGCGAGCACACCGAGCGCCGAAAGAAGCGACAGGCTCTTCATGGGGGTAGTCTAGATCAACGTGCTGCGTGCCAGGTGCTGGTGCTACGTGCTACGTGCTGCGTGCGAACGTGCGGAGTGCCACGTGCGACGTGCTTCACCGCCGGCTCCGGCGGCGCGACGGACGGCCGGCGTCGGCGGCCGGCACCAGCGCGCTGCGCACGAGCTCCGCGTAGGAGGCCCATTCCGTCGGCAGCGCGCCGGGGGCCTCGTGCGCGAGTTGCAGCAGGCCGCGGTAGGCGGCGTACGCGAATACCGACTGCGCCCTGGCGCGCGCCGCGGGAAAGCCGAGGTGGCTGTAGCAGACCTCGAGATACGCGATTCTCGCGGACGCGACCCGGTTCAGCACCCGCCGCACCACCGGATCTTCCGCGGCTTCGGCCAGCGCGGCATATAGCGACCGCGATCGCGGCGGCTGCGAGGCGGCGTCCAGAATCAGCTCGAGCCGCCGCCGATAGTCGGTCACCGCGTCGAGCGCCTTGATGGCTTCGGTGGTGGCGTGATGCTCCCAGCGTTCGAGCGCGGCGGCGAGCAGCTGCGAGCGACCGGGAAAGTGCCAGTAGAAGCTGCCCTTGGTCACGCCGAGCCGCGTCGCCAGCGTGCCGACGGTCAGCGCCCCGAGCCCCTTCTCGGCAATCAGCTGCAGTGCGGCCTCGGCCCAGTCCGACGCGGTCAGCGTCGGCTCGCCGCGCCGCTCCTTTCCGGTAGCCTGGCGTTTCATCGAGCGATTGTCTCCATACCCGATGGTATTGACAACGTCGTTCTCCATACTCTAAGGTATGGAAGTATGAAGACCATCGATTACCCCGACATCGCCGCCCTCGAAGAGGCCTACGACGCGGTGGAGCGGGACGCGCGCGCGCTGGTGGCCGGCCTGACCGAAGCCCAGGGCACCTGGCGTGAAAACGCCGGCTCGTGGAGCGTGGCCGAATGTCTCGATCACCTGGCGATCGGCAACCGCGTGTACCTGCGGGCGATGCAGCCGGCCGCGGAGCGAGCGCTCGTCGAGGGCCGCCATCGGCGCGGGCCGGCGCTGCCGGGTTGGCTCGGCGGCTGGTTCGTCCGGACGCTGGAACCGCCGGCCCGGCCGGGGCGCAAGCGGAAGGCGCCGCAGAAGATCAGGCCGCGCGTCGGCCCGCCGCTCGCCGACGCGGCGGCGCAGTTCCTCGCGTCGCACGACGAGGTGCGCGCGTTCCTGCGCCGCTACGCCGGCGTCGACCTCGCCGGCGTGCATTTCCCGAATCCCTTCGTCCGCGGCATCCGGTTCAGCCTGGCCACCGGCCTCCACGTGCTCGCGGCGCACGAACGGCGGCACCTGTGGCAGGCGCGGCGCGTGCGCCAGTCCTTCGAATCCGCGGCCGCTGCCTGACGCCTGTTCCTATTGTGCCGTGCACAGTAGTGTGCTACTGTGCACGGCACACTAGATGACGCAGGAGGCATCCCGCGCGTGACCACTCCTCCCGCCCCAGACTGGACCTCTCAGCTCCGCCGCGGCGTCCTCGAGTTGTGCATCCTCAGGCTGCTTCGGCACCGGCCCAGCTACGGCTACGAGATCGTGACCACGCTCGATGCGCTCGGCCCGCTCGCCGCGGGGGAGAACACGGTCTACCCGCTGCTGCGCCGGCTCAAGGCCGACGGCTACCTGGAGACCTTCACCCGGGAATCCCCGGCCGGTCCGCCGCGGCAGTACTACCGGCTGACTGCCGACGGCCGCCGACGTCTCGGCGCCATCGAGCGCGAGTGGGTCGAGATGGTGAACGCCGTCGACAAGGCCGTCGTCAAAGCGGAGGTCGCATGAAGCCGCCACATCCGGTCGTCGAACGCTACCTCGCCCACCTCGACCGCGCCGTCGCCGGACTCGAGCCCGCGGAGCGCCACGCGATCGTCGACGAGATCCGGAACCACATCGCCGAAGCGACCGCGGCCGGCCGGCCGCTGGACGCGGTGCTCCAGTCGCTCGGACCCGCGAACGCGCTCGGTCGCGCCTATGCCGTCGAGCTGCTCCTCGATCCGGCGCCCGACAGCCCACGTTCGGCCGCCCAGCGCTGGTTCGGCCTGATTGGCCTGATCGTGGCGCTGAGCATTCCCACGCTCGTGGTGGTCACGACGCTCGGCTCGATTGCCATCAGCTTCGTGTCGGCCGGACTCTTCGCGTTCGCCGCCGCGCTGCTGGAAGGCGTGGGGATTCTCCCGGCCTCGAGCTGATCGACGTGCCGCCGCTGCGTTGCGCTCGTGGCTCGGCCCGGTGATGGTCGTCGTCGGACTGCTGGCGCTGGCGGGTCTCAGGTTCTACCTGCGTTTCGTCGCGCGGAGCGTCGCGTGCGGTGCTCGCGCCCATCAGGTCCGGTGGGTACCCCGCGCGGGAAGTGCCCGCGGGGACCATCGCGTGAATCCGCTGCTCGTCGCGCTTCGCGTCGCGGCGCTCGCCCTGTGTGCCGGCATCGCGATCGCCGGTCAATCTTCCCAATCGATGCAGCTGGCGCTCGTCGGCGGGACGGTCTACCCGAGCCCGACTGACGCGCCGATACGCGACGCGGTCGTGCTGATCGATCGCGGCCGGATCGCCGCCGTCGGCCGCCGGTCGGCTCTCCGCCCGCCGCGGCAGGCCGAGGTGATCGATTGCACCGGCCTGACGATCACGGCTGGCTTCTGGAACAGCCACGTCCATTTTCTCGAGCGCAAGTGGATGGATGCGGCAGCGCTCCCGGCAGAGGAGCTCGATCGGCAGATCCAGGCGATGCTGACGCGCTATGGATTCACGAGCGTGTTCGATACGTGGTCGATGTGGGACAACACACGCCGAATCCGCGATCGCATCGAGGCGGGCGACCTCGCCGGCCCGCGGATCAGATCGACCGGCGAAGCCACGTTCCCGAACGCGCTCGCCGCCGCGCCACCGCCCGCGCAGGCCGCCTGGGGCGCCCTCGGCTTCATGCCGCTGGACCGGTTTCGCTCGGCGCGCGGAAGCGAGGTGGCCGACGCCGTGGCGGCTGCACGCGCGCTGCTCGAGTCGGGCACTGACGGTCTCAAGCTGTACGCGATGACGGTCGGCCGCAATGGCGTGGCGCTGCCGGACGCCGTCATCCAGGCCGTGGTCAAGGAAGCGCACAGCAAGGGCAAGCCGGTGTTCGCCCACCCGACGACGGAAGGCGGGCTGATGGCGTCGGTGCGAGCAGGCGCGGACGTGCTCGCTCACGCGACGCCGCAGACCGGACCCTGGAACGACGCGGTGCTCTCGGCGATGAAGCAGTCGGGCATCGCGCTGATCCCCACGCTCATGCTCTGGCGGTACGAGCTTCGCCACGAGCGGGTGTCGGCGGCGGACCGTTTCGAGGAGACCGCCGTCGATCAGTTGCGCGCGTGGGTGCGCGCCGGCGGCACCGTGCTGTTCGGCACCGACGTCGGCTACATGCACGACTACGATCCCGCGGACGAATACACCTTGATGCAGCGTGCCGGCATGACGCTGCCGCAGACGCTGGCGTCACTGACGACGGCGCCTGCGGAGCGTTTCGGAGTGGCCAGCCAGCTCGGACGGATCGCGACGGGCTTCGCAGCGGACCTCACCGTTCTCAGGCAGGATCCGTCCCGGGATATCCGTGCGCTCGCGAACGTTGCTTACACCATTCGCGACGGACGGGTGATCTATCGCGGAACGCGCTGACGCTCGCGACAACTCCCAACTCCCAATCCCAACTCCCAACTCCCAACCAAGACTCCGCACCGCAGCACTCAGCACCCAGCACCCAGCACCGCGCACTCGGCACCGAGCACCAAGCACCAAGCACCCAGCACCGATCCCCCCGCTGGGCTTAGCCAACCGACCATGGGCTGACGCCGTCCAACCGACGATGTCGCTCGTGACATCATCGAACAGGACCAAATCGAACAGGACCAAGTCATGGATGGGCTGCTGCGCGACCTTCGTTACGTTGTCCGCGGGTTCCGGCAATCTCCCGGCTTTGCCGTGGTCGCCGTCCTCACGCTGGCGCTCGGGATCGGCGGCACCACCGCGATGTTCGCGGTGGTCAATGCCGTCCTCCTGAAGCCGCTGCCGTTCGAGGATGCCGACCGGCTGATGCTGGTGCATCTCACCGTCGCCGATCGCGGGACGGGCGTGCGCCGGGACAACGTCTGGTCGTATCCGAAGTACCGGACGTTCCTCCAGATGCAGCGCGTCTTCGCGGACACCGCGCTGTTCGCCGGGCGCGACCTCAGCGTCAGCGGCGACGGGGAGCCGGTCCGCGTGCGTGGGGAAGTCGTCACCGAGCGGTATCCCGACGTCCTTGGCGTGCGTCCGGTGATCGGTCGGGCGTTCACCGCCGAAGAAGCGAACGTGCCCGGCACTCCGGCCGTGGCGATGATCGGGCACGCGCTGTGGACGCGCCGGTATGCCGCCGATCCGGGCGTGATCGGCCGATCCGTGACGCTCAACGCACAGGCCTACACCATCGTCGGCGTGCTGCCGCAGGGCTTCAGCGGCCTCAGCGGCAATGCCGAAGCGTGGGTGCCGTTCGCCGCGTTCGAGCCATCCTTCCTCACGCAGCGCTTCGCGCATGGTTATTTCCTCGTCGGGCGTCGCGGCAACGGCGTATCCGATGCACAGGCGATCGAAGCGGTGAATCGCCTCGGCGACGACATCGCGCGCGAATACAGCGGTTCCGGCGGCAGCTCGTGGGGCGCGACGGCAGCGTCGTTGTACGACTCGCGGATCGAAGGCGACCTGCGGCTCGTCGCGCTCGTGCTGCTCGGCGCGGTGGCGGCGCTGTTGCTGATTGCGTGCGTCAACCTGACGAACCTGCTGATCGCGAGGGCGATGGGCCGCCGCCGCGAGATCGCGGTCCGGCTCGCGATCGGCGCGAGCCGCGGCCAGATCGTGCGCCAGTTCGTCCTCGAAGGCGTGCTCGTGGCAGCCGTCGGCACGGCCGCGGGGCTGTTCGTCGCCGTCATGCTCCTTGGCGCGGCCACCTCGCTGCTGCCGGAGTCCGACGCGTTCTTCCGCATGACCTCGTCTGCTGGCGGCGCGCGAACCGCCGGCGCGCAGGGACTCACGCTCGTCGGCGCCAGCATGATCGGACTGGACTTGACCACGATGGTCGTGGCGTGTGGAACCGCGCTGCTCGTCGCCGCGCTGATCTCCGCGCATGCCGGCGCTGCAGGCGACGCGGGTGCGGGCTGCCGACACGTTGAAGGCGGCCGGCCGCTCGAGTGGCGCCGGACGGCTGGGTGGATTTGGCGGCCGCGCGCTGCTCGTGACCGCCCAGATCAGCATCGCGCTGGTGCTGCTCACCGGCGCGGGACTGATGATGAAGAGCGCCGATCGGCTGCGGGACACCGCGATCGGCGTGAACGCCGAGGGCGTGCTGACCGCCCGCTTCGATCTGCCGGGCGCCTCGTACACGACCGAACGGCGTGCCGCATTCTTCACCGACCTGCTCGAGCGCCTGCGCAGCGTACCGGGCGTCGTCTCGGTGGGGCTGGCGAACTGCCCGCCGGTCTCCGGCGGCTGCAGCAGTACCATCGCGGGATTCGAACGCGGCCGTCATCGCTTCACGCCGGACTCTCCGTCGGTCGGCGTGCACTGGGCGAGCCCGGGCTACTTCCCGACCGTCGGCATCCGTCTGGTCAAGGGCCGTCTCTTCACCGACGAAGATCGCGCCGGACGGCCGAAGGTGGTGGTGGTGAACGAAGCGGCCGCGCGCGCGTTCTGGCCGGCGGCCGACCCGCTGGGCAAGACGATCACGCTCGGCCAGGGCGGCTTCGAAGACGGCGCGGAGGTCATCGGCGTCGTCTCCGACGTGCGCTACAGCGCCATCGAAACTGCGGCCGTTCCCGACGCCTACCTGCCGATCCTGCAGTCGCCGCCTTCGCGCGTTCGCCTGTTCGTGCAGGGCACCGGGCGTCCGGAGGCGCTGGTTCCCGCGGTGCGCAAGGAAGTGGCGGCGCTCGATCCCAACCTGCCGCTCAGCGAAATCAGGACCGTCGCCCAGCGCATCGCCGACGCGATGTGGCGCACGCGCCTCGCGGCCTGGCTGCTGTCCGCGTTCGCCGGGCTCGCGCTGCTGCTGACGGCGATCGGGGTCTTCGGGGTGATGGCGCAGCTGGTGGCGCAGGAAACCCCGCACATCGGGATCCGCATGGCCCTGGGAGCGCAGCGGCGCCAGGTGCTCTCAATCGTGCTCGGCCGCGTCGCGGTCGTGACGATCGCTGGCATCGGCGTCGGGTTGGCGCTCGCGCTCGCGATGACCCGCGTGGTCGGGGCCCTGCTCTACGGTGTGGAGGCCACCGATCCGGCGACGTTCGCGCTGGTGTCGGCGGTGATCGCCGTCGTCGCGATTGGGGCGAGTGCGATTCCCGCGCGCCGAGCCACACGGGTCGACCCGCTCGTCGCGTTGCGCAGCGAGTGACGACGCGTCGAGCCGGGATGCCCCGCCCGGGAATTCGGTGACCCTTCACGCTTCCAGGGGACCAGGAGCCGAGACCATGCGCGACGCGCACTTTGCCCTCCGCAACCTGAGCCGGACGCCGGGCTTCACCCTCGTCGTCATCCTCACGCTCGCGCTCGGGATCGGCGCGAGCACCGCGATCTTCAGCATCGTCAACGCCGTGGTCCTGCGGCCGCTCCCATATCCCGATCCGGATCGGCTGGTGCGGATCACCAGCGAGCTGCGCACGTTCGGCGCGACCGACACCGGCCTCGCGGCGTCGGAGCTGTTCGACTACCAGGCGCGGACCGATGTGTTCGCCGGCGTCACGGGCCTGTTGCCGGTGAACGCGAACGTGACGAGCGGCGGCACGCCCGAGCGCGTCGAGATGATGCTGGTGAGCGTCACCTACTTCGACGTGCTCGGTGTGGCCCCGGCCCACGGACGCACGTTCGGACGCGAGGACGACACGGCCGGCGTCGCCGACGTCGCCGTCGTCAGCGACGGTTTCTTCCGCCGTCGGCTGGGCGCCGATCCTGACGCCGTGGGGCGCACGATCGTGATCGACAGCGACCCGATCAGGATCGTCGGCGTGATGCCTGCCGGGTTCCGGCATCCCGGACGCACGGTGCAGACCGACGTCGACGTCTGGAGTCCCTCGGGTTTCCGCACAGGCCTGGCGCCGCAGAGTCGCGGCCGTCGGCGGCTCGACGGGGCGCTCGCGCGGCTGCAGCCGGGTGTGACCCTCGAACAGGCGCAGTCGCGGCTCGCCGAGTATGGCATCCGTGTCAGTCGGGAGTTTCCCGCCGACTATCCCGCACAGGACGGCTGGGCGCCGCGGGTGATTGCCCTGCACGAGCACACCACGGGCGGCGTGGCGGCGCAGATGTTCATGCTGCTGAGCGGCGTTGCGCTCCTGCTGCTGGTCGCGTGCGTCAACGTGGCGCACCTGGTGCTCGCGCGATCGTCCGGACGCCGGCAGGAGATGGCGATCCGCCACGCGCTCGGCGCCAGCACGAGCCGTCTGGCCTGGCAGCTCGTGACCGAGAGCGCGCTGCTCGCGGCTGCCGGCGGCGCGCTCGGCCTGCTCGTCGCGTCGTGGGGACTGCGGGGCCTGTTGATGCTCGCGCCGGGCCGGTTGTGGCGCATCGAGGACGTCAGGCTGGACGGCGCGGCAGTGCTGGTCGCGGCGCTGATTTCCGGTGCGGTGACGCTGCTGTTCGGGCTCATTCCGGCCCTGCACGCGCGCCGCGCCGGGACGTTTGCCGCGCTGAAGGACGGCGGCCCTGGCCGCGGGACGGACGGCCGCGCCGGGCGCACGCGCGATCTGCTCGTTGGCGTCGAAGTGGCGATGGCCACGGTGCTGCTGGTCGGCGCGGGCCTGCTGGTCCGCAGTGTGGTCGAGCTGCTGCGCGTGCCGGTCGGCTTCGAGACCGAACGCCTCGTCACCGCCCGCATCGCGCTGCCGCGGCCGAACAATCCCGGGCCGCGGGACCTACCTCGATCCATCACGCCGCGTCAGCTTCTATCGCGAGACCCTGCGTCGGGTCGGGGCGCTGCCGGGTGTCGAACAGGCGGCGATGTCCACGCAGATCCCGCTGGGAGGATTCAACCCGCCGCTGTTCGTCGAGATCGACGGAGGCGACCGCGGCGGCGCGGCCGCCCGCCCGGTGATCCACCAGTTCCAGGTCTCGCCCAGCTACTTCGCGACGATGGGCGTGCGCATCGTGAGGGGGCGGGGATTCGCGGAATCCGACCGCGCCGGGAGCCGAGCCCGTCGCGATCGTCAGCGAAGCGGCGGCGCGGCAGTTCTGGCGGGATCGCGACGCGGTCGGCGGACGCCTCCGCCTCGCGCCCGATACGCCGTGGATGACCGTCATCGGCGTCGCCGGCGACGTGCGCACTCGCCGCTTGTCCGAGCCGGCGCAGCCGATCCTCTACCGTTCGCTCGAGCAGTCGTCGGATCTCTCGCTGGCACTCCTGATTCGCACCCGCGGCGACGCACTCGCGCCTGGGCGAGGACGTCGCCCGCGAAGTCAAGGCTGTCGATCCGGACTTGCCGGTGCACGCGGTCCGCACGATGCCGGAGGTGATCGGCGCCGCGCTGGCGCAGCGCCAGTTCCTGATGCGCCTGCTCGCGGCGTTCGGGGTGCTGGCGACGGCGCTCGCGGTGCTTGGGATCTACGGCGTGATGGCCTACTCCGTCTCGCAGCGGACGCGGGAGATCGGCATCCGGATGGCCATTGGCGCGCGGCAGGTCGACGTCTCGCGGATGGTCATGCGCCGCGGCCTCGTGCTCACCGTCGCCGGCGTCATCGCCGGCCTCGCCGCGTCGGCCGCGTTGTCGCGCCTGATCGCGTCGCAGCTCTTCGGCGTCCGCGCCTCCGATCCGCTGACCATGGCGTCCGTGTTCGCGCTGATGACGGCCGTCGCCGCCGCCGCCGCGTACCTGCCAGCCAGGCGGGCCGCGCGGATCGATCCGGTCGTCGCGCTGCGGACGCTCTGAACGTGCTACGTGCGACGTGCTACGTGCGCACGTGCTGGGCGTCACGTGCTAAGTGCGTCGCGCCCTCCGCCTGAAGGCGGAAGCCACCGGTGGCGTCACGACGGCTGGCGTCACCTGCGACGTGCGACGTGCCTCGCTCACAGGCCACGTGGCTTCCGCCTTTGAAGGCGGAAGGGACCTGTTGCAACGAATCACCTGCCGATTTCCGTCTAAGCCAGGCGGACCCTCGAATCCTGCGACTGGAGCACACGTTTGGAGAATCTCATCGGCGAATTGCGCTACGCGCTCCGCCAGTTCTGGGTGGCGCGCGTGTTCACGCTCACCGCGGTGCTCACGCTCGCGCTCGGGATTGGCGGCGCGACCGCCATCTTCACCCTCATCCACGCCGTCATGCTGCAGTCGCTGCCGGTCAGCGACCCGGCGCGGCTCTACCGTATCGGCGACGGCAACAGCTGCTGCGTGCAGGGCGGGCCGCAGGATCGCTGGGGGATGTACTCGTTCCCGCTGTTCGAACGATTGAAGGCGGAGCTGCCTGAGTTCGAGGAGCTCGCGGCCTTCCAGGCGGGCGGCGGCCGCTTGAGCGTGAGGCGTCCGCAGATCGACGCGGCGCCGAGACCGCTGCGCACCGAGTACGTCACCGGGAACTACTTCTCGACCCTCGGCGTCAGCGCGATGGGCGGCCGGGTCCTCACCATGGCCGACGATGCCGCGTCGGCGGCGCCGGCGGTGGTGATGAGCCACTACGCGTGGCAGGGCACTTACGGCGGCGACCCGGCGGTGATCGGCGGCACCCTCGTGATCGAGGGACATCCCTTCACCGTCGTCGGCGTCACGCCGCCGGGATTCTTCGGCGAGACGCTGCGCGGCGATCCGCCGGACCTGTGGATCCCGCTGCAGCAGGAGCCGCTCCTCAACGGCGGCGACTCCTCGCTGGTCCGGCAGTCCGTCGCCGCCTGGCTGCGCGTGATCGGACGCCTGCGTCCCGGTGCCAGCACCGACGGCATGGGGCCGCGGCTGACCGGCGTGCTCCATCAGTGGATCCAGCACGACTCGGGGTATCCCGCGAACTGGATGCCGGGCGTGATGCAGGCGCTGCCACGGCAGGTCATCGCCGTCGTCCCGGCCGGCGGCGGCGTCGGCACGATGAAGGAGCAATACAGCCGCAGCCTGCAGATCCTGCTCGGGGTGTGCGGCCTGGTGCTGTTGATTGCCTGCGCCAACGTCGCCAACCTCCTGCTCGCCCGCGCCGTCGCGCGACGCGGCCAGACCGCGCTGCGGCTGGCGATCGGCGCGTCGCGGCGGCAGATCGTCACGCAGGCCCTGGTCGAGAGCGTGCTGCTGTCGGTTGCCGGCGGAGTCGTCGGCCTGCTGGTCGCGATCGGCACTGCGCGCCTGCTGCTGGCGCTCGCGTTCGCGGGGACGACGTTCCTGCCGATCGATACGCGGCCGGTGCCGATGGTGCTGGCGTTCGCCTTCGGCCTGGCGCTGCTGACCGGCATCATCTTCGGGGCGGCGCCGGCGTGGTTCGCGACCAGGACCGATCCGATCGACGCGCTGCGCGGCGCCGGCCGGAGCACCGGCGATCATTCCTCGCTGACGCGCAAGGCGCTGCTGGTCGTGCAGGCCACCGTGTCGGTGGTCCTGGTGGCGGGATCGATGATGCTCGCGCGCAGCCTCGGCAACCTGGAAGGGCAGAACTTCGGCTTCGAGATCCCCGGACGCGTGCTGGTCCAGATCAACCGCCCGCCGGCCGACTACTCGCCCGAGCGGCTCGACGCCCTGTATCGCACTGTCGAGGAGCGGCTCACACAGATGCCCGGCGTGCGCGGCGCGGGCCTGGCGCTCTACAACCCGTTCACCGACAACTGGGGAGAGATGGTGCTGGTGGCGGGAAAGCCGGCGCCCCGGCCTGACGATCAGGTCGGCGCGTCATGGGACCGCGTGAGCGCGGACTACCTGCAGCAGCTCGGCGTCGGCCTCGTGCGCGGCCGCTACTTCAGCGCGGCCGACAACGCCACGACCGAGCCGGTGGCGGTCGTGAACGAGGCCTTCGTCCGGCGCTTCTTCAGCACCGACGAGGATCCGCTCGATCGTCGCTTCGGCCTCAACATGCCGGAGAACGTCAACACCTTCCGCATCGTCGGCATCGTGCGCGACGCGAAGTTCGCCGGGTTCGGGCTGGACCGGCCGGCGCGGCCGATGTTCTACGTGCCGCTGGCGCAGACCGTGAAGTATCCGAACCCGATGATGCAGCGGGTCGAGTCGGCGTCGCACCTGGTGCGCGGGCTGCTCCTGGTCACCAACGTGCCGACCGGCGTGCTCGAGCCGCAGGTGCGGCGCGTGCTGGCCGAGGCGGACGGGAACCTCACGGTGACCAGCGTGCGGACACTGCAGCAGCAGGTGGATCGCGCCTTCGATCAACCGCGCGCGGTCGCGAGCCTCGCCGGGCTGTTCGGGATCGTCGCGCTGGTGCTGGCAGCGATTGGGCTCTACGGCGTCACGGCCTATTCCGTCGCCCAGCGCACCAACGAGATCGGCATCCGGATGGCGCTCGGCGCCGGCCGCGGCAACGTCGTCGGGATGGTGCTGCGCGGCGCGTTCCGTCGCGTCGGGTTCGGGCTCCTGCTCGGGCTGCCGCTCGCCGTCGGCGCGGGCTACCTGCTCTCCGCGCAGCTCTACGGCGTGCAGTTCTGGGATCCGCTGGCGCTCACGGTCGGCGCCGTCTCGCTCGGCGCCTCCGCGTTCGCCGCCGCGATCATTCCGGCGCGGCGCGCCGCGTCGATTTCGCCGATCCGTGCACTGCGCGCCGACTGAACCGCGACCATCGGGCGGCCAACACCCGCGCCAATGTTCGCACGTCCGCTGGTGAAGAACTTGCACCGGCGGCGCGCATGACGACCACTGCGACGACGTCCTTCTGGATCGATACCGAGCCACTGCCGCGCTTCGCCGCGCTCGACCGTGACATAACGGTCGACGTGGCGGTGATCGGCGGCGGACTCACCGGTATCTCAACCGCGTACCTCCTCAAGCAGGCGGGCCGGACCGTGGCCCTGATCGATCGCCGCCGGCTGGCCGAAGTGGACACCGGCCATACGACGGCGCACCTGACCTACGTCACCGACACACGGCTGAGCGAGCTGGCGCAGCGGTTCGGCCGCGATCACGCCCGCGCCGCCTGGGATGCCGGGCGCGCCGCGCTCTGGCAGATCGAGTCGATCGTCAACGAGCGGTCGATCGACTGCGGCTTCGAGTGGGTGACCGGACGACTCCACGCGCCAGTCGATCGGGACGGCGGCATGACGCCGGACGACTATCGCCAGGAGGCAGAGTTTGCCGCGGAGCTCGGCTTCGAGGCGCGCTACCAGGAACAGGTGCCATTCGTGAACCGTCCCGGCATCGAGTTCGAGGGCCAGGCGCTGTTCCATCCCCGGCGGTATCTTCGCGGCCTGCTCGCCGCCCTCACCGGCGACGGCTGTCACGTGTTCGAGCACACCGACGTCGAGGAGATCGAGAACGAACCGCTGACGGTCAAGGCCCGCGGGCATCGCATCTCGTGCAGCTGCCTCGTCGTGGCGACGCACAACCCGATCGTCGGCACGAGCGGCCTGCTGTCGGCGACGTTGTTCCAGACGAAGCTCGCGCTGTACACGTCCTACGCCGTCGGCGGCACCGTGCCCCGCGGATCGGTGCCGCATGGCTCGTTCTGGGATACGAAGGATCCGTACGACTACCTGCGCGTGCATGGCAACGGCCGGCACGACGTCGCCATCCTTGGCGGTGAAGATCACAAGACCGGCCAGGCCGCCGATCCCGAGGCGTGTTTCGCGAGGCTCGAACGGCGGGCGCAGGCGTTGATGCCGGAGATCACGCTGACCCACCGCTGGTCCGGCCAGGTGATCGAAACCCCGGACGGCCTGCCATATATCGGCGAGTCGGGGCCCCGGCAGATCATCGCCACCGGCTTTGGCGGGAACGGCATGACGTTCGGCACGCTCGCGGCGATGATGGCGGTCGATGCCGTCGAAGGGCTGAGCAATCCGTGGCGTGACCTGTTCGATCCGCGGCGCAAGACGCTGGCGGCGGCCTGGGACTACGTCAAGGAGAACACGGACTACCCGTACTACCTGGTGCGCGATCTCTTCGTGAGCCCCGAGGGGCGCAGCCTGCGCGCGCTGAAGCGCGGCGAAGGGAAGATCCTCGAGCTGGGAGGAAAGACCGTCGCGGCGTATCGCGCCGCCGACGGAACCGTGTCGCGGCTGTCGCCCACCTGCACGCACATGGGCTGCAAGGTCGCCTGGAACGACGCCGAGCGCACCTGGGATTGTCCCTGCCACGGCTCGCGCTTCGAGCCGACCGGCAAGGTCCTCTCGGGCCCGGCAGAGACGCCGCTCGAGCCTATCGAGCGATAGCGGCGCGATCGAACGAGAACAGCCGCGCGTCCGGGTGATCGACGCCGAGCCAGGCGTCGCGAATCAGGTGCGCGGCGATCATCGAGAAGGTGATGCCGTTGCCGCCGTAGCCGAGCGCCAGCCACGCGTGCGGGTGTTCGGGCAGCGTGCCGATTCGCGGCAGCCCGTCGTGTGTGGTCGTGAACGTTCCCGCCCACTGATAGGCAATCTCCAGGTCCAGGTCGGGAAACAGCCCACGGAAGCGCTCGAGGAGGCGCTCCGTCTTCCCGGTCATCATCGCCGGGTCGGCGTGCCCTTCGGCAAACGGCTCGTCTTCGCCGCCGAGCATGACGCGATCGTCGCCGGTCAGGCGCGCGTAGAGGTAGGGCCGCGCCGTCTCCCACATCAGCACGCGATCGCGCCATCGACCCAGGTCACTGACCGGTTCGCTGACGATCGCCCACGTGCTATGCGGCTCGCCGTGGTTCGCCTGCGTCTCCTCGATCGATTCATATCCAGTTGCCCAGACGATGCGGTGCGCAGCGACTTTCGGGCCGCGAGTGGTGATCGCGCGGATCCCGTCGGCGCTCGACGTCGACGCGCGAAACCTCCGACCGGTCGTAAACGCGCGCCCCCAGCGCGATCGCCTGCTGCAGCAGGCCATGGGTGAAGCGGTAGCTATCGATTTCCCCACCGCCGCGGCTGACGATCGCTGCCGGCCGTTCGATGCCGAACTCATTGCGGAGGGCCGCCGCCGATCGCCACTCGACGTCGAAGCCGTGCCTGGCCCTCAACTCGTACTCGGCGACGAGCCGCCTGGCGTCGTCGTCATTCGAGGCGAGATAGAGCGAGTCGCGGCGGGCGAAGCCGCAGCCGCCCGGGATCGTCCCGCAGCGCGCGGCAATGGCGTCGATGGCCTCGCGCCCGGCACGCCAGGCCCGCACCGCGTCCGCCTCGCCGATCGCGTCCGCCAGTTCGACGAGGTCCGTGTCGGTCTCGTAGAGCAGAAGCCCGGTCGTCGCCGCGGTGCTGCCCATGGCCGCGTCGCGCTTGTCGAGGACGACCACGTCGGCGCCCGCCTCGGCAAGATGCAGCGCCGTCAACGCCCCGGTCACGCCGGCCCCGATCACCAGCACATCGGCACGCTCATCTTCGGCAATGGCGGGGTAGTCGTGCAGCAGCCCGTTCTTGAGCGGCCAGAACGGCGCGCCCGAGTGGAGGTCCATGGGGGTATTGTCGATCGAGTCTGGATCGGTGCTGGGTGCTCGGTGACTCGGTGCTGGGTGCCCGGTGCGAGGTGCTTGGTGCATCGCCGGCTCGATCAGCCGGCGTCTACGTTGGGAGTTGGAAGTTGGGAGTCGGGAGTTGAGTCCGACTCAGCCGGAGGACCGTCGTCCGTTGGCGAAGCAGAACGGATGACCGCAGTTCCGGCAGACGTATTCGGAGAACGCGCCCCTGGGCGCGAGGTACCGAATCCAGTGGCCGCTGACGACGCAGATGAGTGGATGGCGGACGACGGCGCGGTGGTCGTCGTGGCTGAGGAACGAGTGGCCGCAGTGGCACGCGTACTCCACGAATCCCTCGCGGATGCCGACGCGCTCGACGCGATGGCCGAACAGTCCGCACAGATATCGCACTTTCTTGCGGAACTGCTGATCGCCGGCGTAGGGATCGCTGTCGGCGCGGAACAGCAGCGGGTGCCCGCATTGGACGCACACGTACTCGTGATACCCGTTCCGGTCGGCCAGCCGCTTGTAGGTGTGGTGACCGAGGAAGCAGGACAGCGTGTGGCGCACTCGCGTCAGGCTCTCTCCGTCGTCGGCGAGATACGCCGTGCCGCACCGGCAGTGCCGAGCGGTGCCGGATGACGCCTCGAAGACGTGGTTGTCGACGCGATGACCCCAGATCGCGCAGGACAGGCGCGTGAGGAGGTCAGGACGCGGGAAGGGTACGGTCTCAGTGCGCATGAGTCACCAGCCGCGAATCGGGCGGCACCGTGCCGCTGTACCCGAAGGCGCAGGCTGGGCGGGAATCGGCTCACGGGGGCGATCGCGTCGTGATCGGTGATCGGGGATCGGGGAGCGGGGATCGGGGATCACGTGCTACGTGCTGCGTGCTTCGTGCGAACGTGCTCAGCGTCACGTGCTACGTGCTCCGCACGCCACCGCGCGCCTGGCACTCGCGACTAAGCACCGAGCACCGACTGGGTCATCCCCATTCAGAGCGGGTCAGCGCGGCGGAGCCGCCCTTCGCCAAGGCTTCGGCGGACCGCCGTAGCTTGAGCGAAGGCTGGTTAGCCGGAAGAGGGCGGCAACTCCCAACTTCCAACTCCCAACTTCCAACCCGATCACTGATCACCGATCCCGACAAATTACTTCATCCAGCGCGGGTCGGCGCGTGCGGCGCGTGCGCTATGCTTCGCGCGGGGGCCGCTGATGATTGACTGGTTCCAGCAGCTCAATCCGATCGCGCAGGCGCTGCTGGCCGGGCTGTTCACGTGGGGAGTGACCGCCGCGGGCGCGGCGGCGGTATTCGTCGTTCGCACCGTCGATCGGCGGCTGCTGGACACCTCGCTCGGGTTCGCCGCCGGTGTGATGATCGCCGCGTCGTTCTGGTCGCTGCTCGCGCCGTCGATCGTGATGGCGGAGCAGATGGGCATGGTCAAGTGGGTCCCGCCGCTGGTCGGGTTCCTCGCCGGCGCCGGCGTGCTGCGGCTGGCGGATCGGTTCCTGCCGCACCTGCATCTGTTCGCCCCGGCCGCCTCGGCGGAGGGGCTTCCGACCGGGCTGTCACGCACGGCGCTGCTGATCCTGGCCATCACGCTGCACAACATTCCCGAGGGGCTCGCTGTCGGCGTGGCCTTCGGCGCCGCCGCGGCCGGTTCCGACACCGCGACGATCAGCGGCGCCATCGCGTTGGCGATCGGGATCGGGATGCAGAACTTCCCCGAAGGAATGGCCGTGGCCGTGCCGTTGCGCGGCGACGGGATGTCGCCGGCCCGCAGCTTCTATTACGGCCAGATGTCGGCGTGGGTGGAGCCGATCGCCGCGGTGATCGGCGCGGCGGCCGTGCTGGTCATGCAGCCGGTGCTGCCCTATGCGCTGGCGTTCGCCGCCGGCGCGATGATCTTCGTCGTGGTCGAGGAAGTGATCCCGGAGTCGCACAGCGGCGGTCACCCCGACCTCGCGACATCAGGGGCTATCGTCGGCTTCGCGACGATGATGGTCCTGGACGTGGCGCTGGGGTGAATGAACCACGCTGTCGTGATCGGGGATCGGGGACTCGGGATCGTCGGGACGCGGGACTCGGGATCGGTCGGGGATCAGATGTGTCTTCGATCCCCGATCACTGATCACCGATCACGACAATATTTTCTACTCCGTCCCGCACGCCGAGCGCGCCGCGCCGAAGCGCGCCCGCTCTTCCGGTGACAGCTCCCGGCTGGCGACGCGGCAGGCCATCTCGACCCAGCGGCTGACGTCGAGCGTCCAGCGCAGCACGCCGCCTCGATCGGTGATGGCCGTGACCGCCGCGGCGTTCGCGGCGTAGGCGAGGCCATCGATCGCGTCGTTCAGGCGGAAGACGTCGCCGATGCGGCGGCGGCCGCCGACATCCCAGACCGCCACACGCCGGTCGAAGCCGCTGGAGAACAACAGGCGCCCGTCGGGACTGAAGGCGAGACCGGTGACGTCCTGCTGCTGATGTCCGGGCAGCCGGGTGGCGGGCGCACCTGGATTCGACGCGTCCAGCAGCACCACCTCGCCCTCGTACATGCCGGTGCCGAGCGCGATCGTCTTCCCGTCCGCGGCGAGCGCGACGCTCGTGAAGTACCAGGTGGGCCGGAACGGCAGCGGCGAGAACCGGGGGCCGTTCGCGTCCCGGTCCCAGAGGAACGCCTGCTGATCGCCATGCACCGAGACCAGGCGCGTGCCGCCTGGCTCGAACGCGGCGTCCACGCCCGGCGTGATGCCGCCGCCGCGCTCGCTGCGCGGCTTGCCTCCCGCGAACGTGCCAATCGATGTGCCGGAGGCCAGATCCCAGACGGTCACGACGCCGTTCTCGGTGACCGCCGCGACGCGCGACTCGGTGCGGTCCAGCCTGATCCGCACGATCGGCTTTGCCGGGCCGCCGGTAAAGGCACGCCGCGCCTGTGCGGTGACGCCGAGCACCGTGCCATCCGCGGTGCCGGCAAGAATCTCTCCGTTCGCGCGCAGTGCCACTGCCGTCACTTGCTTCCCGACATTGGCGACGTGGACGACATTTGCTGCGCCGGCGTCCGCCGACGATCCCGCCGACATTGGCGAGATGAGGAGGTCGCCGGCCGGTGTGCCGATCGCGACGCGCTTCGCTGCCGCGTCCGGCGCAACCACGCGTGCGCCGGAAGGACGCAGCGCGTCCGAGACGAGCCGGCTGGTCGAATCGGTGCGCCACACGATCAGCGACCGGTCCCGCGCCGACGACAGGATGGTGTGGCCGTCGGGGGAATATGCGGCGGCGGTGACGTCGCTGCGATGCTCCGCCCACGCGGCGGGGCGCGAACGGACTTGATTACGCTGGGCGTCCTCGATCTTCCAGAACTGCAGCTCGCCGCCCTGCACGCCGGCCATCAGCGTGCGGCCGTCGGGGCTGAAGTCGAGCGCGAGAATCCAGGGCGTTCCGAGATCGACCTCGCCCGCGGCGCCGTCAGGTCAGCGAGCACGAGCAGGCCGGGGCCACCCGCTGCGCACCACCGCAGGTCTGGGCCGATCGCGTAGACGTCACCCTGTTGCGTACCGCACCGGACGGCGGGGGACATCGGTGCGAGCGGGTCGGTGTGCCAGCGATGCACCATGCCCAGACGATCGATGCCGGCGAGCGCGCGCCCGTCGGCGCTGAAGCGCAGCTCGGCCAACGCCGTTGCCGGAGCGGCCAGTTCGCCGCGGATGCGTCCATCCGCCATGTCGCGAATCACCAGACGCTGGCCGCCAACGACAGCGAGCTGCGTACCGTTCGAATCGACGGTCCACGCCCCGGGCCGGCCGGCTGTATCCGTCACCGACCACAGCCGCGTATCGGACCCGTCGATCGGACGCCGATCGATCCGGCCATCGTCCGACACGACGACGACCGATGCGCACGACGGATCGGGCCGCGCCTCGGCGTCGACCGTGAGCCGGCGGCGTCCGGTGGACAAGTCCCAGATCAGGGTCCGCCATGGACGCGCCTGTTGGCCATCTCCACCGGCGGTTTGCCGTCCCTCTGATGACGCGGCCGCGCACGTGCCGTTCCGGCCGACGACAACGCGCTCGGCGGGCGTCTCGAGACCATGCAGGAAGCGCTCGAGCGCCGGCTGCCGCTGCAGTCCGACGAACAGCGCTTCCCACGCCTCGAAGGTCGGCGCCGTCCGCTGCGCCGCGGCCGCCAGCAGCATCGCGACGTCGAACGTATGCGCTCCCGACAAGGACTGCGACGCCAGGAATCGCGATTGCGCGGTGTTGCGCTGCGCGATCGCCTCCTGGCGGGAGATCAGCGCCCAGATGGTCAGCGAGGCGAGCACGGCCACCAGCGCGCTGACGAACCCGGTCCAGATGCGGCGCGTCCGCTGCTGGCGCCGCTTCTCGCGCTGTTCGATGGCGCTGCGATCGACGCCGTAGCCGACGTAGATGTCCGCGAGCAGCTTGTGCCAGCTGCCCTCGAAGCGTCCGCGCTCGACCCGATCGCGCTGCTCGTCCCAGCCGCGATACTCGACCGCCAGCGGGACCGGCAGCCGGCTGACCAACTCGTCGTGAAACGCCGCGGGCTCGTCGGCGGGGGAGGCTTCGTTGTTCGGGCGGCCCGCGAGCAACACCGAGACGATGTGCTCGCTGCCGCGCAGCGCGGCGAACCGCGCGATCTCGTCGCCGACGTAGCGGCTGGATCGCGAGGCGGGCGAGCAGATCACCAGCAGCTTCGCCGCCGACTGCAGCATCTCCCCGAGCGCGGCGTTGTACTCCGTGCCCTGGAAATCGGTTTCGTCCAGGAAGACCCGCAGCCGGCGCGGCGGCACCGGCAGGTCCCGCGGCGGGGTATAGCCGGTCAGCGCCCGATAGAGGCGCCGCGCGAACGCCGAGTCGCGGCGAGAGTAGCTGATGAAGACGTCGAACTTGTGGTCGTCGAAGTCGCCGCCCGCCGCCCGCGTCTCGACCTGGGGTTCGATCACGCGGTGATTATCCACCGCGACGTGCCGCGTCAGGGCTCGGCCTGACGCGGCCGTCAGCCGCGAATGTCTGGGTTGGCTACTTCTTCGGCATCGGCGAGGCGATCGTCAGCAGGAACCCGCTCGGTTCCTTGACCTCGAAGGCGCGGCTGCCCCACTCAGTGTCGTGCGGGTCGGCGGCCAGCGTCACGCCCGCCGCCTTGGCGCGCGCGGCGATCTCATCGATGTTGTCGGTCGTCTCGACGTACAGGCGCATGCCCACGCCCTTGACCCGATCGTGCCCCTTCTTGCCGTCGTCCTGACTGAGGCCGAGCTGCACGGCGCCGGCCTTGAGCATCACGCCCTGGAGCACGCCGTTGTCTTCCCATCGTTCCTCGACCTCGAAGCCGAGGCCGGTGAAGAAGTCGGTGCTCTTCTGCACGTTGTCGACGGTCAAGCTTGGCATCAGGCCAGTGGCTCGGAACGTCGCCGTCTTCTGTGCTGTGGTCATTGCAACCTCCGCTGTTCTTGTTTACCTCTCACCGGCAGTATACCGATCGCAGAGTGCTGAGTCGGTAATGTCGGCGTGTCACGGAGTCATGCGATCGTCATCCGATCGATGTAGGCCTCGACGGTCCGTGGCTCGACGCCGAAACGATCCGCAGACGCCTTCCATCCGGGGAACGGCTTCGACTCCGTCGCGGCGTACAGGCCGAGGGTGATCAGGCGGGCCGTCACTTCGTTGAACGGCCGGATGAGGGGCGGCAGCAGGCGCATCGCCGCGACCGGTACGTGACGACGCCGTCCCGATGACTTCAGGCGACGCTCGATCAACGTCACCAGATCGTTCTGCGACAAGTTCGACGGGCCGCCGGCGTCGATCGCCTCGTTGACAACTTCCGGACGCGACAGGATCTTCGCGGCGAACGCCGCGACGTCGTCCACGGCGATGTAATTGTTGACGGCGCTGCCGTCGCCGAAGATCGTCGCGACCCCTTTCTCCCGAATGCCCTTCGCGAAGATCTGGTCGATCCACACGTCCATGAACGCCGTCGGCCGCAGCATCACGTGCGGCACGCCGCTGCGGCGGATGGCATCCTCGATGTACCACTTGACGCGGAAGATATCGACGACGGCGTCTTGCTCGACACCCTTGTAGGACACGTAGACCAGGCGCTTGACGCCGGTGTTGCGGGCCGCGGCGCAGAGATTCTGGTAGCCGGACAGATCGATGCGCGAGGGGCTCTGGGGTCCCTTGCCCATGTTGTTGTTGGCGGTGGCGACGATCTGATGGATGCCGCGGCAGGCGTCGGTCAGCTTCGGCACGTCACGCAGATCCACGGCCGCGATCTCCGCGGCGGGCGCGAGCGCCTTCAGCTTTTCATGGTTGCGCGCGAGCGCGCGCACCGGGACGCCGGCGGCGATCAACGTCCGTGCGATCGCGCCGCCGAGCTGACCCGTGGCGCCGACCACGAGCACGCGCGATCCGTTCGATGAAGCGCCAGTCGGCTGCATCACGAGCTCCTGTCCTGTGGCTGACGTGCAAACGGTCGAAGTATAGCGGGGCTGCCGGGTTCGCCGAAAAACGGATCCGCGTTTGCTTTGAAAGGAGAGTGACAGAGGACAACAAACCAAGGAGGACACAGCTGATGCAGAACGACAACGCGATTTCCGTGCTCAACAACCTGATTGAGACCTGCAAGGACGGCGAACGGGGCTTCAAGACGGCTGCAGAAGGGTTGAGCAATGCCGATATCAAGAGCCGGTTCATGCAGTACTCACGTGAGCGCGGTCAGATGAGCAGCGAGCTTCAGGCTGAGGTCCGGCGGCTCGGCGGCGACCCCGAAAAGAGCGGCAGCATGGCCGGCGCCCTGCACCGCGGCTGGCTCGACATCAAGTCAGTCGTGACCGGCAAGGACGACCATGCGATCGTGGCCGAGGCCGAGCGCGGCGAGGACGTCGCCAAGTCGACCTACGAGGGGGCGACTGAAGGAGAACCTGCCGGCGTCCGCGCAGACGCTGGTGCAGCAGCAGGCGGTCAAGATCCGCCAGGTGCATGACGCGGTGCGCAATCTGCGCGACCGCCAGACCATCACGAAGTAAGCAGCCGTTGCCGGCGGTCACTTCGGTGGCCGCCGGCATCGTCGCGACAACCTCCAACCCCAACCCCCAACTCCCAACTCCCAACTCCCAACTCCCAACCTGATCACCGATCACCGTCACCGATCCCGACAGGGTCACCGTCACCGATCCCGACAGCAAGTGCCGGCCCCCGCAGGGACGGACCGTGTGACGGCCGCCTTCGCGTACCCTCACGGTATGAGAAGCTGTGGCGCGAGATGCTCAACAGCGGTCGCCATTCTGGCGTTGCTCGCGGCAGCGGCCTGTCGACAGCCGCCGGCCGCACCGGACCGCGAGCCGCTGGGACGATCGGCGTGGATCGAGGACGCGGCCGTACAGCGGGGCCACATCAAGCCCGGGGACTTCGCGCAGTTCGGGTGTCCGGCCGGGTGGGCCGGGGTCGAGGACACCGCGGCCGCGCTGCGGGGCGGCTCGGCGTCGGTCACGTACATGGGCACCGAGCCGCCGCCGCGCGACGGCACGATCACGTGCGTGGCGCAGCGCGAGTTCGGCCTGCCGCCGCGCTACACGTCGCAGGATCCGCAGCGCGATCCGGTCAGCCGTCCGCTCGCCCCGGTCTGGGTGACCATCGGCGCCGACCGGACCACGATTGGCTTCAGGTCCGAGCTCGGACCGGGCGCCGCAATCTACATCGGCCAGGAGACGCCGTGCGGCCCGCGTGTGACCGGCGTCCGCCTTGGCGACCTGTTGAAGTGGCTGTCGGACCCGCAGTCGGCGACGACCCGCGATTTTCTCGGATTGATCAGCGCCGGATGTCCGGAGCAGATCGCGCGCTGACCGGCGCGCACGACCGGAGTGTGCCGTGATTCAGGACCTTCGATATGCCTGGCGCTCGCTGGTGCGCCGCAAGGGACTGCTGGTGGTGGCCATCGTCACGCTGGCGCTCGGCATCGGCGCGAGCACCGCGCTCTTCAGCATCGTCTACGGCGTGCTGCTGCGGCCGCTGCCTTACCAGTCGCCCGATCGCCTGGCGATCCTCTGGCACGTCTTCGGCCACGGCGCCCAGGACCTGCCGGCGATGCACCCGCTCGACTATCGCGATTACCGCGACCGCAGCAAGACGCTGGACGCGCTGACCATCGCGACCGGGCAGCAGATGATCCTCGGCGGCGAGCCGCAGCCGCATATCGTCCAGGTCGGCTCCGTGGCGGCGCACTTCTTCACCTTCCTCGGCGTCGAACCGCAGCTCGGGCGTCACTTCCAGCCGAACGAAGACGTCCCGGGCGGGCCGCGCGTCGCGCTGATCAGTCATCGCCTCTGGCAGTCGCGCTACGCCGGCGACCCGTCGATCGTCGGGCGGATCGTCGAGCTGAACACGCAGCGCGTGGAGATCGTCGGCGTGCTGCCGGCCGACTTCCGCCTCGTGCTGCCGGCCGAGACCTTCGCGCTTCGCGACTCCGACGTGTGGCGGCCGGCGCAGATCAACTTCGCGCAGCAGCCGCCGCGCAACCTGACCGCGTACACGGTGTTCGCGCGGCTCAAGCCTGGCGTCACCTTCCCACAGGCGCAGGAGGAGCTGAGCGGCATTGCCGGACAGCTTCGTGCCGAGGTCCCGGTGCACGACGCCTCGGACCTGCGCGTCAAGGTCATCCCGTTCCAGCACGACGTCGTCAAGGGCGCGCGCAGCGGCTTGTGGATGCTGATGGCGGCGGTCGGCCTGTTGCTGGTGATTGCGTCGGTGAATGTCGCGCTGCTGATGCTGGCGCGCGCCCGTGGCCGCTCGCGCGAGCTGCTGGTGCGCGTCGCGGTGGGCGCGGAGCGCTGGCGGATTGCGCGGCTGGTGCTCGCCGAGAGCCTGATCGTGGCGTTGCTCGGCGGCATCGCCGGCGTGGCGCTGGCGCGGCTCGCGCTGGTGGCGGTGAGCACACGGGCGCTCTCGAACGTGCCGCGCGTCCACGACGTGTCGATTGACGTGTCGGTTCTCGTCTTCGCGGCGGCCGTTTCCCTGACCTCGGCGCTGGCCTTCGGGCTGCTGCCGGCGCTGCGGGCCTCGCACCTCAACCTCGCCGACGCGCTGCGGGCGGCGGCGATCGGCAGCCGCTCGCGGTCCGGAAGTCGCGGCCGCGACGCGCTGGTCGTGACGCAGATGGCGCTCGGGCTGGTGCTGGTCGTCGGCGCCGGCCTCGTGACTCAGAGCTTCCGCGCGCTCGCCGCCGCGCATCCGGGCTTCGATCCCCGCGATACCCTGACGGCACGCGTTTCCACCCCGCCCGGACCGCACTTCGCCAATCGCGCGGCCGCCCAGGCCTTTCACGATGACGTGCGGCAGCGCCTGCGGTCGCTGCCCGGGGTCGCCGCGGTGGGCGCGATCAGCCAGCTGCCGCTCACCGGGCAGGGCCCGCTGCAGCCATATGCGTTCGACGCCGAGACCGCGCGCAACTGGGAGCAGCTGTCTGCCGACAGCTTCACCATCACGCCAGGCTACTTCGACGCGGTGCGGGCGACGCTGCTCGCGGGCCGGGATCTCACGTCCGAGGAAATCGCGAGCGCCCGCAGGGTGATCGTGATCGACGAGTCGCTCGCCGATCGGGCGTTCGGCGGCGCGGCGAAGGCCGTCGGCCGGCAGCTGCAGCTCGAGCCTGAAGGCGTGCCCGAGAGCTTCTACGACGTCGTCGGCGTCGTCGCGCACATGCGCTACCACGACCTCCGCCGCGCCCAGCTGCCGCAGATCTATCGCGGCGGCCTCTTCCGAACGTTCAGCGTGGCGATTCGGACCGACGGCGACGCGTCGGGGCTGGCGGAACCGGCGCGCGCCGTGCTCGCGGGCCTGAGGTCTGGCACCGCCGTGCAGGACGTCCGGCTGCTCGCCGACCTCGTGGACGACGCGCTCGGTCCGATGCGGGTCGCGGTGTGGCTGATGTCGGCGTTCGGGGTGCTCGCGCTCAGCCTCGCGGCGGTGGGTATCTACGGCGTGTTCTCGTACTTCGTCGGGGAGCGCACGCATGAGATTGCGGTGCGCCTCGCGCTCGGCGCCACGCCGATGGCCGTCCGCTGGCTCGTCGTCGGCCGCGGCCTGACGCTGACGGCCGGCGGCCTGGCGATCGGTCTGGTCGGCGCGGTGCTGATGAGCGGGATCGCCGCGCGCCTGCTCTACGAGGTGCGCGCGTTCAACCCGGCGCCGTTCGTGACCGCGATGTCGTGCGTCGCCGCCGTGGCGGTGGCGGCCTGCTGGCTGCCCGCCCACCGCGCGTCGCGCGTCGATCCCCAGGCGGGCCTCAGACAGGCCTGATACGGCGCGATAGAATCCGCGGATGTCTACTGCTGCTGCCCGGCTCCGCGCCCTGCTCGATCGCCCCGGCATCCTCCTGATGCCCGGGTGTCATGACGCGATGTCCGCACGGCTCATCGAGGAGGCCGGATTCGAACTCGGCTTCATGAGCGGGTTTGCCGTCTCGGCCGCCCGCCTGGGCATGCCTGACACCGGATTGATCTCGTATGCCGAGCTCGCGGATCAGGGACAGAACATCTGCCGTGCCGCATCCATTCCCCTGATCGGTGACGGCGACACTGGCTTCGGCAGTGCCCAGAACATCAAACGGACCGTCCGGGGATACCAGGCGGCGGGGTTTGCCGCCATCATGCTCGAGGATCAGGTCGCGCCGAAGCGATGCGGGCACACGGAGGGAAAGGCGGTCGTCGGTCGCGACGAGGCGCTGGTGCGCGTGCGTGCGGCGGTCGATGCCCGTGACGCGCGGCGATGAGATCCTGATCATGGCGCGGACCGATGCGCGCGCCTGCGTGTCGCTGGACGAGGCCATCCTTCGCTGTCGACTGTTCCGCGAAGCCGGCGCCGACATCACGTTCCTCGAAGCGCCGCTCGACGAGCACGAGATGCGCCGCTATTGCAGCGAGGTCGACGGGCCGAAGATGGCCAACCTGATCGAAGGCGGTAAGACGCCGATCCTCCCGCTCCCGCAGCTGGAAGCCATTGGCTACAAGATCGCCGTGTTCCCGCTGACGCTGCTGAACGTGTCCATCCAGGCGATGCGCGGTGCCCTGAACAGCCTGAAGGCCGGCGAGCGGCCGGCCATCGTCATGGACTTCGAGCAGCTGAAGCAGGCGGTCGGGTTTCCTGCCTACTACGCCGAAGAGGCGCGCTACAAGGCGACGTAGTCAATGACGTTCGCACGGGTCGCCGGCTGGTGTGGCGTCGTCGGCGCGATCCTCACCGCCTTGCGCGGCGCGCCATCGACAGCTGCGTTCGCAGGCGCAGTCCAGTCAACACCGGCCCGCGCTGTCGGTGGCCGAGGCGCTCGCGAGCTTCGTCGTCGAGCCCGGCTATCGCATCGACGCCGTCGCGGCGGAACCGCTCGTCAAGAGCCCGGTGGCGATCGCGTTCGACGATCGCGGCCGCATGTACGTGGCCGAGAACCGCGGCTATCCCGACCCGCTCGAGGGCACGCCTCCGGCCGCGCCGCAGGGCGTCATCGCACTCCTGACCGATACCGATGGCGATGGCCGCTACGACGCACGGACCGACTTCGCCTCGGGCCTGACCTATCCGAACGGCGTGATGGCGTGGGACGGCGGCGTGTTCGTGACCGTGGCGCCCGACCTCCTGTACCTCAAAGACACGACCGGCGACGGCCTGGCCGACGAGCGTCGCGTCGTGCTGACCGGCTTCAATGTGAACCGTACCGCGCAGATCCGGTTCAGCCACCCGACGCTGGGCCCCGACGGCTGGATCTATCTGACCGGCGGCCTCAATGGCGGCCGCATCACGTCGCCGGCGCACCCCGCTCGTCCGGCAGTCGAGTTCACGTCGAGTGACTCGCGGGTGAATCCCCGGACCGGCGAGTTCGAGCTCGTCGGCGGACAGGGTCAGTACGGGCTGACGTTCGACGATCACGGCCGTCGGTTCATCTGCGCCAACCGCAATCCCGTCTGGCACGTGGTACTCGAGCCGCGTCAGCTCACTCGCAACCCGAACCTGGCGTTCTCCGACACCGTTCACGAGGTCTCGACGACCGGTGCGCAGGCGACGGTCTGGCCACTGAGCCGCGATCTCACCACCGCGTCGTTTCATCCGACGCTGATGAACACGCCGCACGGTGGCACGTTCACGTCGGCGAGCGGCGTGCACATCCATCGCGGCGACGCGCTGCCCGACGGACATCGCGGCAGCGTGTTCGTCGCCGAGTCCGCGCAGAATCTGGTTCAGCGCCAGGTGCGTGAGGCTGATGGCGTGACGTTCCGGTCGCGGCCCGCGCGAGAGGGCGCCGAATTTCTCGCGTCGCGCGATACCTGGTTCCGGCCGGTGTTCGCCACCACCGGTCCCGACGGCGCGCTTTACATCGTCGACATGTACCGCAAGGACATCGACCATCCGGCGTACATCCCGGAGCCGAGCAGGAAGCTGTTCGATTTCACTGCGGGCACGGATCGCGGACGCATCTATCGTCTCGCGGCGACAGAGCGGCCTCCGGCGCGAACGACCGTGGACTTCGTCGGGGCGTCGATCCCGACCCTCGTGGCGGCTCTCGATCATCCCAACGCGTGGCGGCGCGACACCGCCCAGCGGCGGCTCATCGAGGGCAGGCACCAGTCCGCCGCATCGTCGCTGCGGGCGATGACCGTGTCGGGATCCGAGTTCGGGCGGCTGCATGCGCTGTGGACGCTGGATGCCCTGGACGTGCTGGAGGAGGCGGACATCACCCGCGCCATGCGCGATCCGGTTGCCGGCGTGCGCGAGAACGCGCTACGCCTGGCCGAGCGAAGGATTCCGGGCTCACCGCGGCTGATCGATGCCGTGTTCCCTCTGGCCGAGGACGCCGATGCGCGTGTGCGGCTGCACGCCGCGCTCGCGCTTGGCGCCGCGAGCGACCCGCGCCGCATCGAGGTGCTGGCCGCGATCGCCCGCCGGGACGGCGCCGATCGCTGGGTCCGGGCCGCGGTGTTCAGCAGTCTCCGGAACAGCGCCAGTGCGTTCCTCGACGCGTTCGTCAAGGGGCCGCCGAAGACGCCAGCGGTGCGCGCAGCGGTCATGCAGGATCTCGGGCGCCTGTACGGCGCGTCGGAGTCCGCCGAGCGGTGCCTGGCGCTCGTCAGCGAGATCGCCGATCCCGGCGGGGACGCGAGCTGGCAGCCGGCGGCGTTGTCCGGCATTGCGGCCGGCCTTCGGGCACGCGGCATGGCGTCCGACACGCAATCTGCGCTGACGATGCTGGTGGCTGCCGACACGCCGCAGGGCCGCATCGCCCGCGAACGACTGGCCACGCAGATGGAACGGGCCTCGAAGCTGGCACTGCTCGACGCCGCGCGATCCGAGCAGCGGCTGCCGGCGATTGAGCTGCTGGGGCAGGGCGAGTGGCCGGTCGTGGGCGCAACACTGCTGCGGCTGGTCGAGCCCCAGCGGGAGGACGCGATCCAGATGGCCGCCGTCCGCGCCCTCGGTCAGCTGCGCGACCCCGCCGCCGCGCGCAACCTGGTGGAGTCGGCACGGTGGCAGGCGTATACGCCGCGCGTCCGAGACGCCGTGCTCGCGACGCTCCTGTCCGAGGATCGCCTCGTGCTCGTACTCCTCGATGCGGTCGCACGGCGCGACGTCAGCGCGTCATCGCTGGGCGCGTCACGCTGGCGACGCCTGACGACGCATCGCACTCCCTCGATCCGGACGCGAGCCGAGGCGCTGTTCGCCGCGGCCGACACCGGCACCGCGGTGCAGGCCTACGAGCGCCGGCAGCGCGAGGTGCTCGCCCTCACCGGCAATCCCGCGCGAGGGGCCGCGGCCTTCACGGCGTACTGCTCGGCCTGCCACACGTTCAACGGGTCGGGCGGCCGTGTGGGGCCCGACCTCAGCGGCATCCGCAACCAGCCAGCCGATGCGCTGCTGCTGCACATCATCGTGCCCGACTACGAGATCACGCCAGGCTACGAGGCCTATTCGGTGCAGACGCGCGACGCGCGGACGATCTTCGGCCGCCTCGAATCGGAAGCGCCGAACAGCCTGACGCTGCGCGATGCAGCCGGCCAGGCGCACACGATTCTCCGGACCAATGTCGAGTCGACGACGTCGGGCAACGCGTCGCTCATGCCGGCCGGCCTGGACCAGGCGATGTCGTCGCAGCAGCTGGCCGACTTGATCGCCTACCTCAAGAACGTCGAGCGCTGACCGTCACGGCACGGCCAGGCCTTTCAGGAGCCGTATCGCCTCTGCTACCAGCCGTTCGCCCCCGCCCGGTGCGATGCGGGAGTTGACCGTTTCGTAGCTGCCTTCGGCAAATGCCTTCTCGGTGGGGATGTAGGCCGGATTGTCGTTGCTCAGCTCAATGACCAGCGTGTGCCTGAATGGCGACGCCCGCTTGATGGCCAACCCGAGATCGACGAACACTTCGCCCGGCAGCAGCACGATGGCCAGATCCCGGTGCAGGCGCATGACCTGGACCTGGGCGTCGAGCGTCGGCCCGCGTCTGGACAGATCGAGCGTGGAGACGAACTCCACCTGGGTCAGGAACGGCGGGTCAGGCGTGCCGATCTTCGGGATCGCGGCGCGGGCGGCAGCGACCTGGGCCTCCGACACCTTGCGCAATGGCAGCGCGAGGCGCGCGGAGGCCGCGGCGAGCGAGGGACTGGCGAGCGGCAGCCGCGGGCGCGCCGACAGCGCCGAGACGGCGAGCTGCTGGCCAATCAGGCGGGCGTGGGAGCGGCGCCGGCCGCTGACGTCGATGTGGTTGATGTCGCCGCAGGTGCCGATCCCGAAGACGGAGATGAAGCCGTCACCGAACTCCCGGCGCAGCTCGTGTGCGAGGTGGCCCGGATAGTCCGCCGAATACTCCGTGCCGCCGCCGACGGTATCGAGGTGGAGCGCGAACACGGTCAGCGACCCGACCGGCAGCTTGTTCTTCGTGATCAGCACGAACGGCAGGTCGGGATCGATCGGGCCGGCCGGCCGCACGATCTCGGGGTTCTGCACGCCGGGGTTGAAGCGGACGGGGCCGTCCTTCATATGGAAGCGGCGGTTGAACGACAGGCGATCTTCCGAACGCGAGCACGAACTCGAGGGCGGCCGGCGAGACGCCGGCGTTGGCCGAGACAATGACCTCGACGAGCCGGTCGCGGAGCATCTCGGGATACTTCACGCCGGCCAGCGGGTCGGTGCCGTGCTTCGCCACCGCCTGCTCGCTGAAAATGCGCGCCCGTTCGCCGGAGAAGAGCGGCCCGGTGTGCGTATGCGTGGCGGTGATGGCGATGTTGTCGGCCGGAATCCCGGTGCGCGCCGCGGCCAGGGTGCGGACCTCGCTGGTCAGCAATTGGGGCACGCCGATCACGTCACAGACGACCAGCGCCGTCCTGGTGTCCCCATGCTGAAACACCAGCGCCTTCGCCTTCAGCGGGTCCTTCTGCCCGGTGCTCAGTCGCTCGGAGAAGTAGCCGTCCATGCGGTAGCCGACGGGCGGCGTGATCTCGATCTCGGCCAGCCCCGCCTGGAACGGCGGCTCCTGCGCCTGCGGCGCGTCAGCGCCGGACACGAGTGCGATCGCGAACACTCACCGCCGCAAGCGCACGCATCCGGTAACTATACGTGCTCCGTGCCGCGTGCGATGTGCTGGACGAGGCGCCCTGCTTGGTGTCAGGCAGTGAATCGTGAATAGCCCCGTCGGAGGCGGTGCGGTGACTCCCACGGTCGCGCGCTCGGAGGTAGCGTACTGGCTTCTCGAACGTTCGGATCGTTGATGATGTTCACGATTCACTGCCTGACACCCACCCCACCCACCCCCAGCCCGGGTTGCCGGTAGAATGGGCTCCTCGGAGCCTCCACTGCAACCCGACTCGATGCCGACGCGCCAGGTGGCGCTTCCCGACTTCGGCCGATACCGCACCATCCGCGAGATCGGCAGCGGTGGCATGGCCACCGTCTACCTGGCCGAGGACGCGAAGCATCATCGCCTCGTCGCGGTCAAGGTGATGAAGCCCGCGGTGGCACAGGCGATCGGCCAGGATCGCTTCCTCCGCGAGATCGAGATCGTCGCCCGGCTCAACCATCCTCATGTGATCCCGCTGTTCGACTCGGGCGCGGCGGGTGACTCCCTGTTCTACGTCATGCCGTTCGTCGAAGGGGAGTCGCTGCGCGCGCGGCTGACGAGGGAAGGCCAGCTGCCGCTCGAGGATGCGCTGCGGCTGGCACGACAGGTGGCGAGCGCGCTGAGCCACGCGCACCATCACCAGCTGGTCCACCGCGACGTCAAGCCGGAGAACATCCTGATGGCTGACGGCATCGCCCTGGTCTCGGACTTCGGGATCGCGCGCTCGACCAGCCTGCGCGACGACGACCGCACGCAGGCGTCGACCGCCGTCGACGGGACGCTCGGGACGCCGGTCTACATGAGCCCAGAACAGGCATGCGGCGAGCCGGTCGGTCCGCCGTCGGACATCTATTCGATGGCGTGCGTCATCTTCGAGATGCTCGCCGGCCAGCCGCCGTTCGAGGCGACCAGCACCCAGTCGGTGATCCGGCAGCATCTGTCGTCCCCGCCGCGCGCCATCGACACGCTGCGTCCGGGCATTCCCTCCGCGGTGGCGCGCGTCCTCGAGCGCGCGCTGGCCAAGCGTCCGGCCGATCGCCATGCGTCCGCGCTGCAATTCGCGGAGGCGCTCGCCGCGGCGGCCTCGGGCGGCCCGACGGCGACGCCAACGCCGCAGGCGGAGTCGCTGCCGACGCACAACCTGCCGGGTCAGCGCACGCATTTCATCGGCCGCGACCGGGAGCTCGCGGACTGCGCACGGCTGCTCGGCGACACGCGCGTGCTCACGCTGACGGGTATCGGTGGCTGCGGCAAGACCCGGCTCGCGCTCAGGCTGGCGGAGCAGCAGCTGCCGTCGTTCCCCGGGGGCGTCTGGTTCGTCGATCTCGCACCGATCACCGACGGCAGTCGCGTCGTCGAAGCCATCGCCGCCGCCATGCAGGTCCGTGAGAGCGCCGGCCGCGAGCTGCTGCATTCGGTGATCGAACACGTCGCCGGACGGCGGCTGCTGATCGTGCTCGACAACTGCGAGCACCTGCTCGACGACGCGGGTGCCGCCGCCGACCGGTTGGTCGCGTCGGCGCCGGACGTGCTGCTGCTCGTTACCAGCCGCGAGGTCTCGGTATCGATGGCGAGCGAGTGGTGCCTCTCCGTTCGCTGTCGGTGCCGTCGTCGATGTCGTCGTCCGATCTCACGGCGATCCGCGACAGTGAATCGGTGCGGCTCTTCACCGATCGGGCCCAGCGCGTCGTCCAGGATTTCGAGGTGACTGCGGCGAATGCGGCGGGTGTCTCCGAGATCTGCCGCCAGCTCGACGGCATTCCGCTGGCGATCGAGCTGGCGGCAGCGCGGGTCAAGATGTTGTCCATCGATCAGATTCGCGAGCGGCTCGACGATCGGTTCCGGCTGCTGACCGGTGGATCGAAGACGGCGATGGCGCGTCACCAGACCCTGCAGGCCGCGATTGAATGGAGCTACGACCAGCTCGGCGCCGACGAGCAGCGCCTGCTGCGGCTCGTCTCCGTGTGTTCGGGCGGGTGGACGTTCGACGGCCTGTCGCGGATGCGGGGCGACGATCGCGACGAGTTCGAGATGCTGGACGAGCTCACGACGCTCGTCGACAAGAGCCTGGTGCTCGTGGATCGCCAGGATGGCGCCGCGGCCCGCTACTCGCTCCTGGAGACGGTCCGCCAGTACGCGCGCGACCGGCTCAAGGACGCGGGGGAACTGGAGGCAGCGCGTCAGGCCCACGTCGCCGAGTTCATCGCCCTGGCCGAGAAGGCGTACACCGGCCGGCTGACCGAGGAAGATCGATGGTCGGCGGTACTCGAAGCGGAACGCGACAACCTTCGCGCCGCCCTGGATCTGCTGCGGGCGACAAATCCCGAACGGCACTTGCAGATGGCGGGAGCGCTCGCCTGGTTCTGGATCGGCCGCTCCTATCTGTTCGAGGGGCGCGACCAGTTGACGACGGCGCTCGCGGCCGCGTCGGCCGGGCCGTCGCGTCCGGCACTGGCGCGGGCGATGTCCGGGGCCGCCGGTCTGCTCGCGTGGCAGGGAGACAGCGCCGCGGCCGCGAGCTCCTGGCGTGACGCGCTCCGGATCTGGCGCGAGGTTGGCAACGAGCGGGAGATCGCGCTTGCGCTCGAAGGCGCTGGCTGAGCCGATTTCGTCGCCGGCGACGACGATCGGGCGTACGGACGTTCGAAGAGTACATGCGGCTGCAGCAGGCGACCGGCGACACGCACTTGATTCATCGCGCGATGATTGGTGTCGGCCAGCTGGCGGTAGCGCTGGGCCGCATCGACGAGGCCCGTACGTGCGCCGCGGAGATCCTGGCCTATTGCAAGCTTCATCCCAACACGCGCAGCGAGCACCTGGCGTTTCACTACCTGGCTGACTGCGCGCTGCTCGAGCACGACTTCGTCGAAAGTCTCCGGCTGTACCGTGAGAGCCTGCGGCTTGCGCTGATACTCGGGGATCGCGTGGAGATCGGCTTCGAAGTGCAGGGGACGGCGATGTCCCTTGCCGGCTTCGGCCAGGCGGCCACCGCGGTGCGACTCGTCGCCGGGATGGCCGCAGACTGGACCAGGGTCGGGGCCAACGTCGGTGTTCGGTTCTGGAGCGCCCTGCTCGACGAGCACATCGGCGCCGCCCGCGCTCAGCTCGGGGCTGATGCCGATCGCGTCTGGACCGATGGGCCGGTCTGTCGTTCGACGAGGTCGTGCGACTGGCCCTGACCGCGGAAACCGCGTCTGTACCTTGTTCGTTTTTCCTTTTGCCTTCTAACTTCTAACTTGATCAATCCCTCACGTCATCCGCGGCGCCTGCGGTCACGACTGCCCGGATACGTGCGGCTGGATCGTGGAAGTGCGTGAGGGCAGCGCGGAACGACTGGTCGGCGATCCCGATCATCCGTTCACCCGCGGCACGCTGTGCGCCAAGGTCAATCACTACCTGGAGCGCGTCTATCACCCCGATCGCGTCCTCTACCCGCTGAAGCGCGTGGGGCGCAAGGGCGAGGCGCGAGTTCGCTCGCGTCAGCTGGGACGAGGCGCTCGCGGATATCGCGTCGCGATGGCAGGCGATCGTCGCGGAGTCTGGCGCCGAGGCGATTCTTCCTTACAGCTCCGCGGGCACCCAGGGCGTGATCCAGATGGCCTCGCTCGACCGCCGGCTGTTCGGGTCGATGGGCTGCAGCGGCCTCGAGCGGAAGATCTGCGGCGGCGTCGCCGCAGCCGGACTGTCGGCGACGATTGGCACCGGCACCGGCATCGATCCCGAACAGATCGTCCACAGCCGGTTCATCGTGCTGTGGGGCACCAACACCATCGTCACCAACCTGCACTACTGGCCGCTGGTGCGCGAAGCGCAGCGCCGCGGCGCCAGGCTCGTCGTCGTCGATCCGATCCGCACGCGGACCGCCGACGCGGCCGACTGGCACCTGCAGATCCGCCCGGCGAGCGATGCCGCGCTCGCGCTGGCGATGATGCACGTGATGATCCGCGATGGCCTCGTGGACCACGACTACGTCGCCCGCCATGCGGTGGGCTACGAGGCGCTGGCGGAGCGTGCGCGCGACTACTCGCCGGAGCAGGTGTCGGCGACGGTCGGACTGCCCGCCGCCGACATCGAGCGCTTCGCGCGTGAGTATGCGACGACGCAGCCGTCGCTGCTGCGGCCGCTGATCGGCGTCGAACATCACCGCAACGGCGCGATGCTGTTCCGGACGCTCGCCTGCCTCGCGGTGCTGAGCGGCGCGTGGAAACACCGCGGCGGCGGCCTCGCGCGATCGACCCACGCGCTGCAGTTCGCCGTGCTCGACATGGATCGTGTCGAGATGCCGGAGGTGTACAAGCCCGGCGTGCGGGTGATCAACATGCGTGAGCTCGGCGACGCTCTTTGCAGCCGCGAGCTGCAGCCGCCGGTCCGCGCGCTCATCGTCTATGGCGCCAACCCCGCGATCTCGATGCCCAACCAGGCGCGCACGCGCGAAGGGCTGCTGCGCGACGATCTCTTCACCGTCGTCCACGAGCTGTTCGTCACCGAGACGGCGCGCTACGCCGACTACGTCCTGCCGGCGACGAGCCAGATCGAACACCTCGACCTGACGCCGGCGTGGGGGCATCTCTATCTCGCGCTGAACCGCCCGGCCATCGCGCCGCTGGGGGAGTCGGTGTGCAACACCGAGTTGTTCCGCCGGCTGGCCGGCGCGCTCGGCCGCACCGAGCCGTGGCTGTTCGAGAGCGACGAGTCGATGTTGCGGGCGGCGCTTGGCAGCGGTCATCCCTGGCTCGACGGCATCACCTACGAGCGGCTGTGGACCGAGGGCTACGTTCGCCTCAACTGCCCGGAGGACTGGCGGCCGTTCGCCGACGGCGGCTTCGCCACGGCGTCCGGCAAGGCGGAGCTCTACTCCGAGCCGCTGCGCGAGCTCGGACACGATCCGCTGCCGTGGGCGGGTGAGATCCGCGGCGGCGACGGGCTGCAGCTGATCTCCGGCAAGGCGCTGCATTTCCTCAACTCCGGGTACGCCAACATGGAGCGTCACCGCCGCCGTGCCGGCGAGCTCTACGTCGAGGTCCACCCGGACGATGCGCGGGCGCGCCGGCTCACGGACGGCGAGGCGGTGCGGGTGTGGAACGAGCGCGGCGAGGTGCGCGCCATCTGCTCGGTGTCGGACCGCGTCCGGCCCGGCGTGGTGTGGATGCCGTTCGGCGGATTCGCCGACGCCGGCGGCGTCCGCCGCTCGATCAACATCCTGACGCCGGTCGAACCGACCGACTGGGGCGGCGGCAGCGGCTTCTCCGACGCGTTCGTCGAGATCGCGCCGGCCTCGGCGTGACGATCAAGCCGATTCCACCCGCGACGCCGCAGCACGTGCTGCCGCCGAATCTCGATCACGAATATTTCAAGGATGGCGCCCGGCATCCGTTCCGGCACGACGCCGGTGGCTTCGAGCTGGTCAATGCCTGGTGGCTCGCCGAAGCCGCGCTGCTCACCTACGCCCCCGTCGAGTTCGCGAGCCAGCAGTTCCGCAACGCCGGCTGGACCGTCGACGACGATCAGCCGTTCAGCGGCGCGAGCACGCTCTGCTACGTCGCGCACTCGCCTGATGCGGTCATCGTCGCATTCCGCGGGACGCGCGTACTCAAGCCAGGCACGGCGCCGTCGCTCGCCGCGCTGCGTGAGGTGGTCGCCGACATCTCCACCGACGGCCGCGTCACCCTGATCGAGTCCGGGCACGGCGGCGTGGTGCACTGCGGATTTCACGCCGCGCTCGAGCAGATCTGGGCCGCCGAGCTGCAGCCATGCCTGACGCGCCTGAAGGCCGCCAATCCGGCGCGCACGATCTGGCTCACCGGGCACAGCCTCGGCGGCGCGCTCGCGACGCTTGCGGCCGCGCGACTCGCCGGCGTCACCGGTCTGTACACGTTCGGCTCGCCGCGCGTCGGCGATCGCGCAGTTCGCGCAGCGATGTCCTGATCGCGCCTACCGCGTCGTCAACAACAACGACATCGTTCCGCACGTGCCGCGAGCCGGTCCGTCCGCAACCCCGCCGCTGTTCCGCACCTACGAGCACGTCGGGCGGTTGAAGTACATCGCGGGCGACGGGGCCGTCCAGGACAATCCGTCCCGCTGGTCCCGCCTCACCGATGGCTTCCACAGCCGCTATGGTCAGCTGCATCCCCCCCATTCCACCCGCGACGCCGCAACACTACTACCACAATCTCATCACGAATATTTCAAGGATGGCGCCCGGCATCCGTTCCGGCACGACGCCGCTGGCTTCGAGCTGGTCATGCCTGGTGGCTCGCCGAAGCCGCGCTGCTCACCTACGCCCCCGTCGAGTTCGCGAGCCAGCAGTTCCGCAATGCCGGCTGGACGATCGACGACGATCAGCCGTTCAGCGGCGCGAGCACGCTCTGCTACGTCGCGCACTCGCCTGATGCGGTCATCGTCGCGTTCCGCGGGACGCGCGTACTCAAGCCAGGCACGGCGCCGTCGCTCGCCGCGCTGCGTGAGGTGGTCGCCGACATCTCCACCGACGGCCGCGTCACCCTGATCGAGTCCGGGCACGGCGGCGTGGTGCACTGCGGATTCCACGCCGCGCTCGAGCAGATCTGGGCCGCCGCGCTGCAGCCGTGCCTGACGCGCCTGAAGGCAGCCAATCCGGCGCGCACGATCTGGCTCACCGGGCACAGCCTCGGCGGCGCGCTCGCGACGCTTGCGGCCGCGCGACTCGCCGACGTCACCGGCCTGTACACGTTCGGCTCGCCGCTCGTCGGCGATCGCCAGTTCGCCGAGCGATGTCCCGATCGCGCCTACCGCGTCGTCAACAACAACGACATCGTTCCGCACGTGCCGCGAGTCGGTCCGTCGGCGTCCCCGCCGCTGTCCGCACCTACGAGCACGTCGGACGGTTGAAGTACATCGCGGGCGACGGGGCCGTGCAGGACAATCCGTCCCGCTGGTCCCGCCTCACCGACGGCTTCCACAGCCGCTACGGTCAGCTGCTCGGCAGAGGGAAGCGGCTGCGATCGGGCTGGCAGCTGGAACTGCCGGACGACGGCTTCAACGACCACGCGCCGCTGTTCTATGCGCTGCGGCTGTGGAATGCCTACGCGCGGGCGTAGACGGGGCCGCTAGATCAACTCCCAACTCCCAACTCCCAACTCCCAGGACCGCTCGCACAACGGGGTGAAAATCGCTGCGGATCGGCTTGTTGTCACGACTTCGGCCCCGTTGTTCGAACGACTCTCCTTGGGAGTTGGGAGTTGGGAGTTGGGAGTTGACGGCTGTCAGAATCCTTTGTGCGTTTTGGCCACCATGAAGTTGCGCGGCGACGAAGTCCACGACCTTCGGGCAGAGCTCTCTGGCTCGGTTCGTTGTCGAAGGTGAAGTGGATGCCGCCGTAGGACGCGGCTGCGCGCCTGCTCGTCGGCCATCTGCCGGAAGCTGGTGTACGGACGCGCTGTGCCAGTCGCGTACCATCCGGCGCCTGCCATACGGCCGTGAAGGCGAAGTCATCGCCGCCGGCGACGATGGCGAGCGCGCGCGCGGCGGCCGAGGCGACGCAGGCCTGGTTGCCGGCGTAGCTGGGATAGGCCGGCGTCGACAGCAGCGGCGTCCATGCCGAATCGGCGTCGGTCATGCGGATTGAGGTCCTCGTCGGCGCGGCGGATCGCCGTCACCGGCCGCCACAGCCCGTAGATGTACTTGCTCGACATCGTCGTCTGCACGCCGTCGATGATGCCGACGTTCACCAGCACGAAGAGGCGCGCGGCTTCGAGGAGGTCGAGGCTATCGCCGCTGGACGACGTCGCGCGGCGACGTTGTTCCAGAGCATGTAGAGGTTGGTGCGCGTGCCGACGCCGGCGAAGAGCCGCGAGATCTCGGTCTGCTCGGGCGATGCGCTCGGCACTCGTCGCCGAGCCGAGGCGCTTGACCTCGTCGAAGTCCTGCGCATATCGTTCGCTCGTCAGCGTTGGGGGTGGCGGCGGCAGGTATTGCGTGCCCGTCAGCAGCGCGAACGGCGTGACGCTCGGATAGTGCGTGAAGCGCGGCCGCTCCGGGAGCGGGTTGCCACAGTCCCGGGAATGGCGGCAGCACATACGCTGGCGGAGGTGCCTCCCATCCGTCGTTCTGCCGCCAGGCCAGGATCTCGTTGCGCCACGGCGCTTCCGACGTGAACGCTCCACCGCAATCCTGACGGGGATTCGCCGAGTCCGGGCAGCGAGCGCCGCATCGTAGACGGCCTGCTCTCGCCGGGAGCAGCGCCACCAGGACGTCGCGGGCGGCCTGCGCCGCCGCCACCTCGGCGGACAGCGCCGACGCCGTGCCAGAGCTCGACACGATAGCGGCTGTAGTCGCGCTCGACGCTGTTCGCTGCGTCGAACATCGCGATGTGCATCATCGAATAGAAGCGCGGCGCGGCCAGCGAGCGTTCGACGGAATCGTGGCTTGGAGGAGCTGATTCCACTCCAGCACGACATCTGCCGAGCCGGCAGATTTCCACGTCCCGTGTGCCTCGACCTCCCGGTGACCGTGCCGTGGGTGACCGAGACTGAGTGCGACGAGCAGCATGACTGTAACGGTCCTTCGCATGTGACCTCCGCGGTGGCCTCTGCCACCGTGGTATGTGAGCGGTCGTCGACGCGCGGTCTCTCCGATGTCCGCGATCTGCCCACGCACGATCGGCGTCACCCTGCGCACGCCGATCAAACGGCGATCGACGGATTCGGCCGCGATGCTGCGTCCGTGCTGTGAAATGCCATCGATTGCCGCCCTCTGAATCCCGACGGTAGAATCCGCTCGGTGCCTGACCCACCTCCATGAGTGACCCTCTCCTCGCCCGGACGACCCCCGAACCAACCGGCAACTCCGACGGGCGCCTCGACTCGTGGAAAGAGATCGCGGCCTATCTCAAGCCGTGATGTCACGACCGTGCAGCGCTGGGAGAAGCGCGAAGCCATGCCCGTGCACCGGCACGTGCACGACAAGAAGGGGTCGGTCTATGCGTTCCAGGACCGAGCTCGACGCCTGGGCGCGCAGCCGCAATCTGCCGGTCGCAGCCGAAGAGGTCGCGGTCGAGCCGATGCCCGTCAACCCGACGATATCGACGCCTGCGTCTCCATCGCAATCACCGGTGTCTCCGACCAGCACTCGAAAGCGCGGCTCGATCTGACCTGTCGTCTGGTCTCTGACGGCGGGAGGGCTGCTGCTGGCACTCGCGGCGGCCTGGTGGGTACTTCGACCGGCACCGAATATTTCTGGCGCAATCCGCTCGTCGAGGCGCATACTTTCAGAAGCTGACCGATTTTCCCGGGACCGAGCAGGCCGCGGCGGTCTCCCGCGACGGCAGGTTCGTCGCGTTCCTGTCGGATCGCGACGGACGCATGGATGTCTGGGTCACACAGGTCGGGACCGGACACTTCTATAACCTGACGCGCGGCGCGTGCCCGAGCTCGTGCAATCCGTCGGTGCGCACTGCTGGGGTTCTCCCCGGACGGTGCGCTCGTGACCTTCTGGGCGCGCGAGCGTGGTCGGCATCCGCTGCTGGCGAATCAACATCTGGGCGATTCCCGACGCTTGGCGGCGAGGCGCGGCCGTACCTGGAAGGAGTCGCGGAATTCGACTGGTCCGAGCGATGGCTCGCGCCTCGTGTATCACACGCCCGGGCCGGGGGATCCGATGTTCGTCAGGGACCCGGATCAACGGTCCGAGGCTCGTCAGATCTTCGTGGCGGCGGCGGGACTGCACGGCCACTTTCCGGTGTGGTCGCCGGACCGGCGGCCTTCATCTATTTCGTTCACGGCTCGCTGCCGGATGCGATGGACATCTGGCGTATCCGACCCAGCGGCGGCGCCGCCGAACGCGTGACGCACCACAACGCCCGCGTGAGCCATCCGGTGCTGCTGGATCTATCGGACGCTCCTGTACCTGGCGAGCGATCGTGACGGCGTCGGCCGTGGCTGCACAGCCTGGATGTCGAAGCGTGGCGTATCGCACCGCGTGAGCGCCGGCCTCGAGCGCTATTCGTCGCTGGCGGCGAGCGCTGACGGGCGCCGGCTCGTGGCGACGCTGGCGAACCCGAAGGGCACGCTGTGGCGCCTGCCGCTCGACGACGCGACCTGCCGCCGCCCCCGCGGCCATCTCCGCTGCCGACCGGGCGCGGATTCTCGCCGCGGCTCGGGCCCGGCTATCTGCTCTACGTCTCGTCAAAGGACACGGGCGACGGTATCTGGAAACTGGTCAACGACGCGGCGACCGAGCTGTGGAGTGCCCCGGACGCACGAATCATCGGCGGGCCCGAGATTGCGCCCGACGGTCAGTTCGTCTGACGTTCTCCGTCGAGCAGCGAGGCCGGACCCGGCTGTATGTCATGAACGTCGACGGCACGAGCGCCCGGGTCGTGACCGAATCGCTCGATCTGCGCGGCGCGCCCGTCATGGGCGCCCGACGGCCGGTCAATCGCGTCGGCCGCCGACGTGAACGGCACGCCGCACCTGTTCCGCATCTCTAGCTCGACGGTGCGTCTGTGCCCCTGGTCCAGGAGTACACCGTCGATCCCGTGTGGTCTCCACGGCGGCGATTTCCTCGGTCTACTCGGGCGCGGACGTCGGCACCACCTTCCCGGTGAAGGCCGTCACCGCGGCCGGCGCACCCTACACCATGCCGAGTCTCTCGCTCACGCGCGGCGCCAGGCGCCTGCGCTTCTTTCGCGGACGGCCAACTCCTGGTCGTCGCTGCGCGGGGAACTCCAGCACAAGAATCTCTGGCTGATCGATCTGCGAGACCGGCGCGGAGCGCCAGCTGACCGACCTGCCCGCCGACTTCACCGTGCGCGGCTTCGACGTCTCGGCGGACGGCCGCGAGGTCGTCTTCGAGCGCGTGCAGGAACACTCGGACGTGGTCGTGATCGATCTCAGGAATCCGTAGCTTGCGAATTCCAGTAGCCGGAAGAAATAGAGGCAATGGAACGACGCACACTGGGGGCATCGGGACTCGACGTGCCGGTCATCGGGATGGGCACCTGGAAGACCTTCGACGTCACCGGCGCGCCGGCCGAAGCGCACGCCCGCGCCGTCGTCGAGTCGGCCCTGCGCCTGGGCGTCGACTTCTTCGATTCCTCGCCGATGTACGGCGAGGCCGAACGCGTCCTGGGCGCCGCGCTTCAGGGCGCGAGGGCGCGAGCGCTCGTCGCCACCAAGATCTGGACCTCGTCGGCGGACGAAGGCCGTGAGCAGGCCGCGGCCGCGCGCCGGTTCTACGGGAACCGCATCGACCTGTATCAGGTCCACAACCTGGTGGCCTGGCGTCAGCAGCTCGCGCTGCTCGAGGAACTGAAGGCGGAGGGCGTAGTCCGCGCGATCGGGGCGACGCACTACCAGGCGGCCGCGTTCGGCGAGCTCGAACAGGTGATGAAGACGGGGCGGATCACGGCGATTCAGATCCCCTACAACCCGCGCCAGCGGGACGTCGAAGCGCGGATCCTGCCGCTCGCACAGGACCTGGGCCTCGGGGTCGTGGTGATGCGGCCGTTCGGCGAAGGCGGGCTGCTGCGCCGCGTTCCGCCGGCCTCGTCGCTCGAGCCTCTTGCCCCGTTCGGCGTGACGACCTGGCCGCAGGCGCTGCTGAAGTGGGTGCTCAGCGACCCGCGCTGCCACGTGACGATTCCCGCCACCTTCAACCTCACGCACCTCGCCGACAACGCCAGGGCGGCGACGCCGCCGTGGTTCGGCGCCGCCGAACGCCAGTACGTGGCGACGTTGGCATGACGTGCGACGTGCCACGTGCTACGTGCGCACGTGCTCGGGGTCACGGCTACGTGCCACGGGCCTCGTGCGGGCGCGCTACTCAGAGCCTCCATGCGGTCGCACGCGGAGCCGTCGAGCACCTGGCACGGCTCCCCGATTCCCGATCCCGATCCCCGATTCCCGATTCACCGATCACGACGATCTACGCTCTCGTGACCGGCCGCCAGCGGCGCTCGAGGTACTCGGCGACTCTCGTCAGCGGGAAGGTCAGCGCGAGGTAGAGGAGGGCGACGAGTGGCCAGATCGTCAGCGGCGCGGCATAGCGGCTGGCCAGCTCCTGGCCGGTCCGGGCCAGCTCGGTCAGGCCGATGACCGACACCAGTGACGAATCCTTCAGTAGCGCGATGCCTTCATTGGTCAGCGGCGGCACCACGCGGCGGAACGTCTGCGGCAGGATGATGCGGCGCATCGCCTGCCGGTAGCTCATGCCGAGCGCGCGCGCGGCTTCCATCTGGCCCGCGTCGATCGACAGGATGCCGGCGCGGATGACTTCGGAGATGTAGGCGGCGGCGTTGAGGGTGAGCGCGAGGATGCCGCTGGTGTACGCCGGCAGGTTCACGCCCACGCTCGGCAGCACGAAGTAGACGAACAGGATCTGGACGAGCAGCGGCGTGCCGCGCATCACCTCGACGTAGACGGCGGCCGGCGCCGTGATCAGGCGGTTCGACTGCACCCGCGCCAGCGCGAGCGCCAGCCCGAACGGCAGGCCGAGCGCCAGGCTCGACACCGCCATCACCGCCGTCATCCACACGCCGCGGAGGAAGAACGACCAGGTCCGCGCGATGATCGAGGTGTCGAAGGCGCGGGGCGCGGTGGCCGCGACGCCGCGGCCGGTGCCCTCGCCGAACCAGCGGCCGTAGATCTTCGCGTACTCGCCGCCGTCCTGCAGCCGCCACAGCGCGGCGTTGACGGCGCGGCGCAGGTCGTCGCTGCTGCGCGCCAGCACGATGCCGAAATGTTCGTTGGTGTACTCCGCGCCGACGGTCTTCAGCCCGGGGAAGTTCGTCCGCAGCATGTAGCGGAGCACCGGGCCGTCGCTGGCCACGGCGTCCACGCGCCCGTGCTGCAGATCGAGCAGCGCCAGGTCGATGGTGTTGTACTTGGCCAGCGATACCCCCGCGACCTTCTCCATCGCGAACTGGGCCGTCGTGTTGATCTGCACGCCGACGGTGCGGCCGGCGAGCTGCTCGGGCCCGGCGATCGCGCTGTCGCCGCGCACCACGATCTGCTGCCCGGCGGCGATGTACGGATCCGAAAACAGCATCGTCTCGCGCCGTTCCGGCGTGATCGTCACCGCCGAGATGACGACGTCGAAGCTGCCGTTCTGGAGTGCGGGAAAGACGCCGTCGAAGCTGGCGTTGACGAGCTCGGCGCGGACGCCGAGCTCGCGCGCGATGGCCCGGGCGATGTCCACGTCGAAGCCGCTGAACTCGCCCCCTTCGGCGATCCCGAACGGCGGATAGGTGGCGTCGATGCCGACCCGCAGACGGCCGCTGCTGCGCACCCGCTCGAGCGCCGACTGCGCGTGGAGCGGCTCGGCGAGCGCCGCCGCGATCAGCGCCGCGGCCGCCGTGGCCAGGATCAGACGCCGCCTCACGACGTCCTCTTGTCGGGCCCGCGCCCCGACGCCCGCTGACGGGGGCGTGCGCTGTCGAACGACTTCATGAAGGCCAGCGTTTCGGGCTCGTTCGGGCGGCTGAACACGCCGCTCGCCGTGCCCGACTCGACGGCGCGTCCGCCCTCGAAGTAGATCACCTGATCGGAGATCTCGCGGGCGAAGTCCATATCGTGCGAGACGACGATCAGCGTGCGCTTGAGATCGTCCAGCAGCCGGAACAGCGACGCGACCTCGCGGACGAGCCGCGGGTCGAGCGCCGACGTCGGCTCGTCGAAGAGCACCACGTCCGGCTCCATCGCCAGCGCCCGCGCGATCGCGACGCGCTGCTGCTGTCCGCCAGAGAGCCGCACCGGATACTCGTGCTCCTTGCCGGACAGGCCAACGAGGTTGAGGTAGAGCATGCCGATCTCTTCCGCCTGCACCCGCGGCACCTTCTTCACGGTAACCGGCGCCTCGATCACGTTCTCGAGCGCCGACAGGTGCGGAAAGAGGTTGAAGTTCTGGAAGACGAGGCCGACCCGCAGGCGGACCCGATGGACGAGGTCGTCTTCCTCGCGGGCCGACAGCCGGGCAGCGGCCGAGCCCTCCATGGCGACGTCCCCGATCCGGATCTGCCCCTCGTCGAACCGCTCGAGGCGGTTGAGGCACCGCAGCATCGTGGACTTGCCGCAGCCCGACGGCCCGAGGAGGGTCGTCAGCTGTCCTTCGGCGATGCGGAACGTGGCGCGATTCAGCACCGTCATCGACCCGTAGCGCTTGACGACGTCGGTGACCTCGATCACCGGCGCCCCTTCGACGGCCGGGAGCCGTCGGTTGTGGTGGAACGCCTGTCCATCCCGCGATCGACGATATCAGATTGCCCCGCGGCGGCGGCCGCCGTCACCGTCCGCTGGCTCTTGCCGGCGCCGATGGTGCACACTGCAGGTGACGGGCGCACTGTGCAAGCCGCCAGCGCCGCAGGCGCGGCCCGGCGAAATACGAGGCTTTCATGCAGAGGATCCTCAGCTGCGCCCTGATTGGCTGCGCGCTGACCGTGACCGTCGCGTCCCGTCAGCAGCCCACCTTCCGTACCGGCAGCGACGCCGTCCGCGTGTTCGCGACGGTGACCGACCGGGACGGCAAGCTGGTGACCACGTTGAAGCGCGAGAACTTCGAAGTGCGCGACGATGGCAAGCCGCAGCCGCTGACCCAATTCGACAACAGCCCGCAGCCGATCCGCCTGATCGCCATGCTCGACGTGTCGGGCAGCATGCAGGGCAACCTGCCGCTGCTGCGCGGCGCCGGCAAGCAGTTGTTCCCGCGCCTGCTGCCCGACGACCTGGCGCGGGTCGGCGCCTTCGGCAACGAGGTGGTGCTCGGCCCCGCCTTCACGCGCAATCCCGACGAGCTCGAACGATCGCTGCCGACCACGATCGAGCCGAACGCGCCGACGCCGCTGTGGCGCGCGATCACCGAGGCGCTCGACGCCTTCGGCGAGAGCGGCGACAAGCGAAACGTGGTGCTGGTGCTGAGCGATGGCAGGGACAGCGGGCCGACCGGGTTCCGGCAGCGGCCCAGCAGCCAGGTCGAGGTGATCGACCGCGCCCGCGAGCTGGACGTGATGATCTACGCCGTCGGCCTGCGCAGCCGCAACCTGGGGCCGCCCCAGCTGGGCCCCGGCGGCCTGCAGGCGATGCTGAACGCCAATCTTCCCGATCCCGGCCTCGCCCGCGTGGCCGAGGAGACCGGCGGCGGCTACACGGAGATCCGGTACGGTCAGGATCTCGGCGCCGCCTTCGCCGCGATCGCGGACGAGCTCCACACCCAGTACCTGCTCGCGTTCGTGCCGCCGAAGCGCGACGGCAAGATCCACGAGATCGACGTCCGCGTCGATCAGGGCCGGATGAAGCCGCGGGCGCGAAAAAGCTATGTAGCCCCTAAAGGAAGTTAGAAGTCAGAAGGTAAAAGTCAAAAGGGTTATCTGGCTCGCAGCCGTTCGGCGCGGGCGCGGCAGCGGGTGACGGCGGCCGTGGCGCGCCAGTCGTTGCCGGAGGTTGACGCGGCGCACGCGGCGGCGGCCTCGGCGGCTTTCGCGGCTTCGCCGCGTGCTTCGAGCGCTTCGCTCTTGTACTCCTGAAACACCGGCGCCCCGGCATGCAGCGTGAGCGCGAAATCCGCGATCGACTCGGCGTCGGCAGGCTGGTTCGTCGCGAGCGCTTTCGAGACAAGGCGCTCGAGGTTCTGCGCCTGGAACAGCGGGGCGTCCGGATCGCGGCGGCGGGCGTCTTCGAGCGCGGCGCGCGTGCCGGCACCAACCTCCGTCAGCATCGTCGCGATCGGTGGCGCCGGCGTCGAGCCCGGATGCACGGCCACCGTGAACGCGCCGGTCGCCGATCGATCCTGCAGCCACACGGCAAACGTATTCCGGCCTTCGCCGTTCGACGCGGAGTGGCTGCGCAGGAAGCGGACGATCAAGTCGTGCACGGTCGCATACGCCTGCTCCACTTGCCGCTGCTGCGGGCCGCGCAGGCCCAGCGGCGACGTCACGGCGCGGCCAAGGTCGCTCAGGTCGTGGTGTCGCACGGCTGGATCCTGGAGCACGACCTCGACGCGCTCGCTGAACGTCATCGCGAGAAAGTCCGCGAACTGGTCCTGGCCGGCCCGGGTTTCCGCGGTCGCCATGTACAAGTACGGGGCGCGCAACAGCCGCGGGCTGTAGAACGGGATGGCTCGCGCCCCGGTTCGCGTCGAGAAGTTGCCGGCGTCGATGTTCATCACGGCATCCACGCCGACATTGCGCATCGCGAACAGCAGCGCCTGCAAGCCGCCGCCGCCGTGCCCGATCACGCTGAGCCGATCGGGATCGCCGACGCCGCCGGCCCGCACCTGTTCGATCGCCCACTCGCCGTCGCGCACGCTGTTCTCGAGATACCAGGTGAACTGATCGGTACCGATCGCGTTGGGTTCGTCGCTGAAGCGGAACGGGGCGACCACGACGTAACCGTGTGAGGCGAGCAACTCCGCCGTCGTGCTCAGGTAGGTACTGACCGCCAAGCATGAGGACCATCGGGAACCGGCCGCTCGCCGCTGGTGCGCTTCGACGAGCGATGCCGGTGGCGGAGAACGTCGCGAGGGCCTGGGACTTCGTCAGCTCGACGATCCCGACGTGCCGCCAGCCCATCGCCGCGTCGGCGAGGCCGTCCACGTACCGGCGCTTCTCCGCGTCCGATGGCGTCCGTGCGAACTCCAGCAGCCGGTAGTCGAGGCCGGTCACCCGTCCGGCGTCGCCCTGTGCCTGCGCCGGATACCAGGTGGCAATCCCGATCTTCGTGCCGCGCTCGGCAATGCTGGTCCGCCGCGTCGGGTCGAGGCCGGCGCGCACGCTGAACCCGACGTGGTGCGGCCCGACGGCCAGACCGGCGAGGCGTGTGCCGATGACATCCTCGGGAGCCTGCTCCCGCTGTCCGCGCGCCCATGAGCCCGCGAGCAGGATTACGATCGAGGTCAGGGCGAGCATCTGCCGGCAGTGTTGCTGCATGACCGGCAGCGTAGCCGATCCGTTTGCGAGCGGCTGCGAGCGGTCCCCGCAAGACCGCAGCTCGTCACAATCTGGCCTAACCTCATCCGCGACTTGTAGCAAATCATCGCCGCGCTGCCGGCGGGGGAGGCATAGTACGGGGAAATCAGGTGCTCCATGACTCGAAACCCCGCTGACGTCGACCTCGTGAAGTCCGGGGCGGACGATCCGTTCGCCATGCCGCCCCGGCGCGCGCCGTTCGTGGCCGTGCTGATCATCGGCGTACTGCTGGTGGCGCTGGGCATCGGCTACGTCGTCAAGCGCCGGTCTGCAGTGACGCCGCAGTCGGTGCCGGTGCGAAGCGAAACCGTGAAGCCATCCGCCACGTCCTCGGAGCAGCTTCCGCTGCCACCGCTCGACGAATCCGATGCGTTCGTCCGCGATCTCGTCGCGCGGCTGTCGTCGCATCCGACGGTCGCGGCCTGGCTGACCACCGACGGCTTGATCGTCAACTTCGTCGTCGTCACCACGCGCATCGCGGAGGGTCAATCGCCGTCGTCGGAGTTGAAGGCGGTTGGTCCGGTCACGCCGTTCCAGACGAGGACGGTGAAGGGACGCACGTTCGTCGATCCGTCGAGTTATCGTCGCTACGATCGCTACGCCGACGCGGTCGCGGCGCTCGACGCCTCTGGCACCGCGCGCCTCTACGAAACCCTCAAGCCACGCATCCGCGAGGCCCATCGCCGCTTTGGCGCCACCGACGAACAGGCCGACCGCGTGCTGGAGCGCGCGATCGTCGAGCTGTTGAAAGTACCGATCCCCCGCGGCGACGTCGAGCTCACGCCGGCGGGCGTCGGTTACGCGTTCGCCGACGAGCGCCTCGAACAACTGACGCCCGCGCAGAAGCAACTGCTGCGCATGGGACCCGAGAACATGAAGAAGGTGCAGGACAAGCTGCGGGAGATCGCCGGCCATCTCGGCATCGAGGCGACGAAACTGACGGCTCCGACTGAGGAATAGGAACTCGGGACTCGGGACTCGGGACTCGGGACTGCGGGATGCGGGATGCGGGATGGCGATCTCCCCCGAGTACGTAGCGCGCGACTGTGTTGGTATCGACCTACATGGGCTGCGCAGTGGCGCGGCGGTGTCCGTACATGACGAAGCGGGGAAGCGCGAAGCGTTCCCCGTCGATTGGGTGGGTGGTTTGTCGGTTGCCAGAGCGGCTACCGAGCGTAGCTGCCCTTACCTAGAGCAAGCGCGGTGCCACACTCGGCTCATCTAATAGGGCCGTCTCAACCGTTCGCCGCTTCGCCTACTTGCTCTTGACGCGCGTCAGGTTTGCCGCGCGTTCGCGGCCTTGACGGTCCAGCCACACGGTCAGCTGATCGCCCGCGACTTCGCCGGTGAACGACTCGGTCTCGTCGCCGAGCGTGGCCTTGAACGTCACGGTGTTCTTGGTCACCTTGCCCTCGGCAATCGGAACCGTTGTGTCTTCCCGCGTCAGCGTGCCGGTCACCGTGCTCTCGGTGGCCTTCAAGTCGAGCACGATTTTGAATCCGTTCGGCGTCTGTCCCTCCCACTTGCCGGTAACAGTCGATTGCGCGAACGCCACGGCGGTGAGCAGCAGGGCGACCGTCGTGGACGTGAGAAGTCTGTGCATGGCGATACCTCTGAGGCAACGACTCGGCCCGAATGACCGGCGAGCCTTCACTGGTAATACGCAGTCGGCGGTGAAAGGTTAACGCCGGCTGGGGAAACCGGTCAGAACAGGAATTTCACCGCCAGCTGCACGACGCGCGGGTCGCCGGCCGTCGTGATCGTCCCGAACGCGGCGGAGCCGAATACGCCGTTCGGCGTGCCGAGCGGCGGCGTGTTGGTCAGGTTGAAGATCTCGGCGCGGAGTTCGACGGCGCGGGTCGAGTCGAGAGGAAGACGCCGCGCGAGGCCGACGTCGACGTTGCGATAGGCGGGACCGCGGACCGGATTGCGTGAGGCCGTGCCGAGCGTGAACTGCGGCGCCGCCGCGAATGCGCTCGTGTTGAACCAGCGGCTTCGGGATCGCTCGTCGGCCGGCAGCTCAGGCTCGCCGACCAGGTTGGGCCGCTGCGTGCCGAATCCGGCGAACGCATTCGTGTTCGTCGCCTGCGTCACCGCGAACGGCAGGCCGGATTGGAGCGTGACGATGCCGCTGATGGTCCAGTCGTTCACGATCGCGCCGAGCAGGCCGCCCGCGTGCATCCGGCGGTCACGTCCCACCGGCAGATCCCAGACCACCGACGCGACGAAGGCATGCGGGATGTCCCCCGTCGAGTAGTCGCGCTCGAGCCGCCGGTTGAAGCTGTCGGCCACCGGATAGTTGGCGACTGGTCCGGTCAGGATCGACGCGTCGAACACCGACGACGCGTCGTCCTCGAGCGTCGATCGCGTGTAGCTCACGAGCCAGGTGAGCCCGTGCGAGAGCCGCTGTTCGAGCTTCGCCGAGAGGCCCTGATAGATCGTCGTGCCGACGTTGTTGCGATAGAGGCTGACGGTGGTGTGGCGCGGGAACGGCTTCAGCAGCTGCGCGCGCGGAATCGTGGGATCGCCGAGCGACGAGGACGCGGGGATGATGCCGTAGTACGGATTGTCAACCCGCTGCAGCAGCGGTGCCCCCTGCGACAGCTGCTCGACCGTCAGCTGATTGAGGTTGCTGTCGGGGATGCCGACGCGCGTGATCTTCGACCCGATGTAGGCGACCTCGACGGCAATGTTCGCGGACAGGCCGCGCTGCAGCGACGCGTTCCACTGCTGCACGTAGCCCGACCCGAGGTCGCGGTCCACCGCGAAGACCCCCTGGCCGAGGCCGGCGTCCGGGGTCAGCGGGATCGGATCGACACGCGGCCCGTCTGCCAGGACCAGCGCCGGCGTGATGCTGTCGAGCGTTCGCTGCGACACCGTCTGCAGGAACGGGAAGACCGGCGTCGTGAACGGCGTCGTGATGCCGGCCTGCTCGATCCAGACCAGGCCGTAACCGAGTCGGGCCACGGTCCGGTCGTTCGCGCGGGCGACGATGCCGAGCCGGGGACCGGCGTTGAAGGCGTGCAGCATCCGCGCCGACCTCGGATGGCCATCGCGTCCGAGATACTCGAGCTGCTGCGTCTCGAGATTGAAGACCGCCGCCTGATCGTTCACCTCCGTCGACGGGAAGTTGAGCGTGAAGCGTAAGCCGGCATTGACCGTGATGCGCGACGAGGCCCGCCAGTCGTCCTGCGCGAAGTACTCCTGCATGTGGGCGCGGTTCCGGATCGGCTGCTGCTGCAGATCGATCGAGAACTGCTGGACCTGGCCGAGCAGGAAGCTGGCGAGTGGCGTGCCCGTCCCGGTGACCCCTGGCAGGTCCGTGAACAGGCTGCTGAACGTGAACGAGCCCGTCGGTGACGGCGGCTGGACGACATCGAGGCGCGACCACCGCAGGTCGGCGCCGACCTTGATGGTGTGGCGGCCGGCGAGCCACGTGAGCGTGTCGGTCAGCTGGGTCACGCTCGTGCCGAAATCAGTCGCCGTGTTCGGTGGCGAGCCGAGCTGCTGATAGCCGGCGAGGAGGATCGTCGGCAGAGTGTCGGCAAAGTTCGCGTCCGCCGGAATTTCAGGAAGACCGAGCGCGTCCGCCGGAAGGCCGCCGGCGCTCGCCGCCGTCCGATGCACCGACCGCCGCGTGTCGCCGACGCGCAGCTCGTTGACCAGGCGGTTCGAGAAGATCCGCTGGTAGCGCGAGGCGACCGACCATGCACGCGTCTCCTGCGGTCCCAGCGTGCCGGCGGCCGTGCCGCTGCCATCGGGTAGTGGCGTGACCGGCACGAACGACTCGCCGAATCGCGTCACGCGCCCGAACACGTGATCCGCAGCGCCGATGCGGTGGTCCAGCCGCACGCTGAATTGATCCTGATCGACCTCCTCGTCGGCGAGGCGGCGAAAGTTGTTCGCGGTGCCGGCACTGGTTGGCAGCGGATAGCGCGCCAGCAGCGTGCGCGCCACCGTGTCGAAGCGGTCGGCCGGAACCGTGTTGCCCGGGAATGGCTGCCGGGTCGTCACTACGCCGGTGGTGACGGTGGTTGCCGGATCGTAGATGGCCGGCACGCGGCCGCCGATGGCCTCGGTGAAGACGCCCTGCCGCTGCAACGCGGTCGGCACCGTCGAGATCACCGTGCGTTCGATCGTCTGTCGCTGCCCCTGGTAATCGACGAAGAAGAACGTGCGGCCGCGCAGTACCGGGCCGCCGGCGACGCCGCCAAACTGATGCCGCCGGAACCGCGGCTTCACCGCGCCGGTGGCGAAGGCGTTGCGCGCGTTCAGCGACTCGTGCCGGAAGAACTCGAACGCGGTCCCGCGCAGCTCATTGGCGCCGGCCTTCGTCGTCAGGTTCACGACCCCGCCGTTGAAGCGGCCGAACTCCGCGGACGGACTGTTGCTCTCGATCTTGAACTCCTGGATGGCGTCGACGTTCGGGAAGAACGCCACCTGGCCGGGCTCGGGCTGGAGCACGGAGATGCCGTCGAACAGGTACTCATTGGTCCGCGGCCGGCCGCCGTTGATGCGTGGCAGGGAGGACCCCGGCGGCAGCGCGACGCCGGGCGCGAGCGCGGCCAGCGTGATGAAGCTGCGGCCATTCAGCGGCAGCGCGGCCACCTTCCGGCTGTCGACGACCTGACCCAGGCCCGCGGTCTCGCCGCGAAGGAGCGGGGCGTCCGCCACCACCGTGATCGTGTCGCTGAGGCCGCCAACCTGCAGCCGAACGTCGAGTCGCACGGTCTCGCCGGTGGCAAGCTGGACGCCCTCTCGTCTGAGAGGACGAAACCCCTGCAGCTCGATGCTGACGGTATACCGCCCCGGGCGCAGCGCGGGGATCGCATAGGCGCCGTCTTCACCGGTCACCGCCGCGCGCGTCGTCGTGGTGGTCGCATCGCTGACGGTGACGGCAGCGCCTGGCAAGGCGGCGCCCGCAGCGTCTGCGATGGTTCCGCGCAACGTGCCGGCGCCGATCTGCGCGTCCACCCGCGTCGCCGCCAGGGCCGCGAGCAGCACGCCCGCAAGGCATCGCGCCAGGCTCACCCGGGTCATCTCACGTGTCTCCACTCACAGCGGACCACTTTATATGGCCTCAAATCGCCAATCAAATCGGCTCGAATCGACTCAAACATGCTGTATGATGCTGGGCGTACGACGGACGAGCGCATGGAGGCTGCGGCGATGGGGCCACTGACGATCAGGGCGGCGGCCGGGCGGGTCGGCGTCGCGTACTCGACGTTCAAGCGATGGGTGCACGCGGGCAGCGTGCGGACGATCCGGACAGGCGGTGGCCACCACCGGGTACCGGAAGAGGAGCTGGCGCGGCTTTCCGCGCAGCATCGTCCTGACGGGCCGCCGGTGATCCGTCCAGTCGACGACGACGATGCTCTTGCCGGACTGAGTGCCAGGAACCGCCTGCGAGGGTTCGTCGAGGAAGTGCGCGTCGATGGCCTGCTTGCGCAGGTCCGGCTCCGCGTCGGCGATCAGCGGTTGACCGCGGTGATTACGGCCGACGCCGTCCGCGCGCTGAAGCTGCGGCGCGGCGACGAGGCCCTGGCCGTCATCAAGTCGACGGAAGTGATGATCGCGCGCAGCGCCACACCGCCGAAGGCGGCCCGGCCAGCCCAGCGACGCAGGTCCGGCAGCGGTTCCTCACGCCGCCGCTGAGGCAGGGCTTGCGCACACAGAACTATTACAGTCGCCCCCCGGCCGCCGCTGGTATCGTCCCCGAGGCATCAGCGGCAGCCAGGACGCTGCCGCGGCGAGGAGGCCTGCGGCGTGATGACTCGGGCGGCTTCGGCGACTACGGCGACTACGGCGGCATCGCCGACCCTGCGCTACGGCCGCCGGTATCAGAAGGGGTTGAACCGGATCACGGCGGTCGCGATGATCGCGTTCCACGTCGGTGCGGTCGCCGCGTTCTTCTTCATCGACTACGGGGCGATCCTCGCGGCCCTCATCCTGTATGTCGTCGCCGGCATGTTCGGCATCGGCATGGCGTATCACCGCCTGCTGACCCATCGCGGGTACAAGACGCGTAAGTGGATCGAATACGTCCTGACCTGGTGCGGCACGCTGGCGCTCGAAGGCGGTCCGATCTTCTGGGTGGCGACGCATCGCATCCACCATCAGCACTCCGACCTCGAGGGCGATCCGCACACGCCGCGCGAAGGCACGTGGTGGGCGCACGCCGGCTGGATCCTGACCGGTGACGGATTGCATCACGACGCGGCGGTGCTCGGGCGCTACGTCCCGGATCTGATGCGCGACCCGGTGCACGTCGCGCTCTCGAACTGGCACTGGACCTCGAACGTCATCGTCGGCCTCGCGCTGCTGGCGTTCGGCGGCGTGCCCTACGTGCTGTGGGGCATCTTCCTCCGGACCACCGTCGGCCTGCACGCCACCTGGCTCGTGAACTCCGCGACCCACAAGTGGGGCAGCCGGCGATTCGAGACCCGCGACGACTCCACGAACAACTGGTGGGTTGCGCTGCTGACGTTCGGCGAGGGCTGGCACAACAACCATCACGCCCATCCCACCAGCGCCCGGCACGGCCTCGCGTGGTACGAAGTCGATCTGAACTGGATCGGCATTCGCGCCCTGCAGGCGCTCGGTCTTGCCTGGGACGTCAAGGTCGCCAGGCACTGACGCTGGCGAATACCTGACAACTCCCAACTCCCAACCCAACTTCCAACTCCCAACGTATCTGTTTGTCCGCTCGTTGACGGCCCCGGACTAGAATCCCATCTGTAAAGTCCCTGCCGGATCGCGAGCCCAAGGGGCGTCCGCCCGATTTTCGGGCGGATGTCGAAATCGGCGGTCCGGCTTCGACGATGTCTTGAAAGGAGCAGTGGGAGGCGCTTGCCGTCCGCTGCGTGTCAACACATGAGCCTGCTGACCGACCTCAAATACGCGTTCCGCTCCCTCAGCCGCGCCAAGGGCCTGGCGTTCACCGTCATCGTGACGCTGGCGCTGGGGATCGGCGCCAACGCCGCCATCTTCAGCGTGGTTCGTGGCGTGCTGCTGCGCCCGCTGGTCAACCGCGACGCGGACCGGCTGATCTACCTCCGCCAGACCGCCAGGGGCATCGGCGTCGAGAACGCGAACTTCTCCGTGCCCGAGCTGCGGGACCTCCAGGCGGGGGTGAAATCCCTGAGCGCGTTCGGCGACTTCTCGACCATCGAGTTCACGATGATCGGGCTGGGGGAGCCGCGCACGGTCCGGGCCGGCGTGGTCGGCGGGTCGTACTTCGAGGTGATGGGCCTCCGCCCCGTGCTCGGCCGGCTGCTCAACGCGGCCGACGACGGGCCGAAGGCGGACGGCGCGGCGGTGCTGACCCACCGTTTCTGGACCACCGCGTTCCGGAGCGACCCGTCGGTGATCGGCACGGTCATCAGGCTGAGCGATCGCCCGGCGACGATCGTCGGCGTCCTCGAGCCGTCGGTGCCGTATCCGCAGGAGACCGAGATCATCGCCAACGTCGTCACCAGCCCGCACCATCTCGACGCCACCATGGTCGATGGGCGGGTGCACCGGATGACCGAGCTGTTCGGCCGCCTGGCGCCTGGCGTCGACCTCGAGACCGCCAGCGCGGAGCTGCGCGGCGTCCACGGCACGATCGTCAAGTCCCATCCCGAGGCGTATCAGGCGCAGGCCGACTACCGGATCGAGGCGGTGAACCTGCGCGATCAGATCATCTCGCCGGCGCGCACGATTCTGCTCGTCCTGCTGGCCGCGGCCGCGCTGGTCTTCATCGTCGCCTGCTCCAACGTCGCGAACCTGATCCTCGCGCGCTCGGTTCGCCGCGAGGGAGAGCTCGCGATCCGCGCCGCGCTCGGCGCCAGCACGGCGGCGCTGCGACGAACCCTGCTCGCCGAAAGCCTGCTCCTGTGCGGCGCTGGTGCGCTGCTGGCGATTGCGATCGCGCGGCCGATGGTCTCGGTGCTCGCCCGCTACGCGGCGCGCTATTCGGTGCGCGCCAACGACGTCACCGTCGACGCCAGCCTGCTGTGGGTCGGCGTCACCCTCGCCGTCGTGGCGGCGGTGCTCCTCGCGTTCGTGCCGCGCCTGCCGTCGGGCGACTCGGGCAAGGGGCCTGGCGTCGCGAGCGGCAGCGTGCGCATCACGTCTGGCACCGGCCGGCGCCTGCAGCTGTTCGCGGTGACGCAGATCGCCGCGTCGTTCCTGCTGCTCGCGGGCGCGGGCATGCTGATCTCGACGCTGTTCGCGCTGCAGCGCCAGCAGACGGGTTTCCGCGGCCACGTGCTCGCGATCAACGTGCCGGTGGTCTCGTATACCCGCAAGCCGGAAACGGTGACGACGTTCTACAAGGAAGCGATCCGCCGCATCGGCGAGCTGCCTGGCGTCGAGCAGGTCGCGCTCGGCACCGTCGTGCCGTGGCGCGATCCCGGGTTCTTCGCGGCGCAATTCACCGCGCAGGGCTACAAGAAGGCGAACGGCGAGGAGGATCCGCGGGCGCAGTTCCGGACCGTCTCGCCCGGCTTCTTCTCCGCGCTCGGCGTCCGGCTGATCGCCGGACGGGACTTCACCGACGGCGACCGCCGCGACGGCGAGCGGGTCGTCATCGTCAGCCAGAGCCTGGCGGCGCGGATGTTCCCGGGCATGGACGCCGTCAACCGGCATCTGATGTGGACCGATCCGGTCACCAAGTTCATCGGCGTCAGCACCGACCCACGGCGCATCGTCGGCGTGGTCGCCGACATCGACGACGTGAACGTGGTGCCGAGTCCGACGATGGCCATCTACCATCCGCTGGAGCAGGAGATGAGCGGCGGCCGGCTGTTCGTGCACGCGCGGATGGATCCGTACACGCTGGTGCCGGCGATCACGAAGATCGTCCGCGACCTCGCCGCCGACCAGCCGGTCGAGCGCGCCGCGACGCTCGACGACATCCGCGCCGAGGTGCTGTCGCCGACGCGGGTCAACACGCTGGTGTTCAGCGGCTTCGCCGGCGTCGCGCTGGCGATCGCGATCGTCGGCGTGGCCGGCGTGCTGGCGTTCTCGGTCAGCGCCCGTACCCGCGAGTTCGGGGTGCGGCTGGCGATCGGCTCGACGCCGTCGGCGCTGCTCGGACGCATCCTGAAGGAGGGCGCGCTGATCGGCGTCGCCGGCATCGCCGCGGGCACGATCGGCGGCCTGATCCTGGCGCGCGTGGTCAGCCGCTTCATCGCCGGGACCGAATTGCCGGGCCTGGTGCCGATCGCCGGCGCCGCCGCGGTACTGATCGCCGCCGCTGTGCTGGCATCGCTGATGCCCGCCGCCCGCGCGTCGCGCGTCGACGTGGTCACGGCGCTCAGGGCTGAATGAATCGCCGATTGGTCGACTGGGGATTGGGGATTGGTTGCGATTTGGATTGGGATCGGGATTTATGGGGAACGATTTATGGGGATTTGGGATCTAATGGCGAATGGGGCTGCGCCTATCGGCCACGTCGGCTGGACGTAATGTGTGACGCCGTGAAGATGGATGTCAAACCTCGGACGCTTCCTCGGCGGCTACCCCGATCTTGGCCGCGAACTCCCGTCGTGAGCGGGCCCGGCAGGCGCCGTTGTAGTTGCTGCTGGCGCTGCCCGCGGCATCGATCAGTTGTGGAATGATCTCCCTGACCATGTCGGTTCGGGGCAAGGTCTCACAGAAGGCGCTGACCGCAATGAGGAACGCCCGTGCCCGGCGCTGGAGCTCCTCGGCGCGTCGGTTCATGGCCATACGGCAGGCAAGTCCAGCGCCACCAGTCCGCAATCCCCAATCCCCAATAAATCCTCAATCCCCAATAAATCCCCGATCCACCATTCCAAAATCCGCAATCAATCCCCAATCCCCAGTCGCACAATCCGCAATGGTCTGCGAATCCCCGACTGAGCCAGGCCGATCGCGGCACCGCTGCTGGTCCGTGCTGCTCGCGCTCGTGCTCTCGGCCGCGACGCTGGGTCAGGGCGCGTGCTGGCGCGGACGGTCGTCGACGCTGCCGTCGGCGTTGAGCGACGAGGAGTTCTGGCGCCTCAGCACGAGCCTGTCGGAGCCGGCGGGCGAGTTCACGCACTCCGAGAACCTGGTGTCGAACGAGACGCAGTTCGTGCACCAGGCGCGCCTCGTTCGCGCGGCGGGCGGCGTCTATGTCGGCGTCGGTCCGGAACAGAACTTCAGCTTCATCGCCCGCCTCCGTCCCCAGCTGGCCTTCATCGTCGACATCCGTGGCGAGAATCGCAGCCTGCACCTGGCCTACAAGGCGCTGTTCGAGCTGGCGGCGAATCGCGCCGACTTCGTGTCGCGGCTGTTCTCGCGGGAGCGGCCGGCGGGGCTGGGTCCGGAGACCACCGTGCACGACCTCTTCACCGCCTATGCGACGGCGCCGCCGTCGGCCGCGATCCTTCAGGCGACCCGCGAGCTGGTTCGCCAGCGGCTGCTTCGCGAACGTGGACTGCCGCTGCCGCCGGAGGACGTGGCGTGGATCGACTACGTGCTGACGTCGTTCCATCACGACGGGCCGGCCATCCACTACGCGCGGTCGTCGCGGAACGATCCGCCGGGCCCGGCCTACCAGTCGCTGATGACGCAGGCCGACATCACCGGCCAGAGCCGGAGCTTCCTCAGCTCCGAAGAGGACTTTGCCTTCGTCAAGGCGCTCCATCTGAAGAACGCCATCGTCCCCGTGGTCGGCGACTTCGCCGGGCCGACCGCGCTCCGCCGCATCGGCGACTACCTGCGCGGCCACGGCGCTCGCGTGACGGCGTTCTACGCGTCGAACGTCGAGGTCTATCTGAACCGGCAGAAGCAGGCGATCTTCTGTCAGAACCTCGCGACGCTGCCATACGGAGCCCGCACGTGGTTCGTCGGCAGCAAGAGCCTGCAGCCGTTCGCGGCAAAGCTCGAGGCCTGCCGCCCACCGGCGCCGTGATGCCCGGACTGGCGGGCGGCCGCTGCTTCCAGGAGACTAGACTCCAGCGATGGTCCACGACTACTGGCTCACCACCGAACGGCTCGCGCTGCGCCGCTTCACCGCCGACGATCTCGACTGGCTGGTCGAGCTCTATGCCGACGTCGAGGTGACGCGCTACCTCGGTGGGACCAAGGACCGCGATCAGACCGAGCAGATGCTCCAGGGCCGCTTCCTCGACTACTACGATCAGCATCCCGGCCTCGGGATCTGGATGACGGTCGATCGCGCCAGCGGCGACCGGGTGGGATTCCACCTGCTGAACAACATCCAGGGTGAAACGATCATCCAGGTCGGGTTCGCGCTCATCAAGCCGGCCTGGGGCCGCGGCTTCGGCACCGAGATGGCGCAGGCGGTGCTGCGCCACGGCTTCGTCGACCTGGCGCTGCCGCAGATCGCCGGCATGGCCAGCCTGGGCAACGTCGCGTCGCAGCGCGTGCTCGAGAAGATCGGGCTCGAGCGCCGCGGCGAGCGCGCGTTCCCGCATCCCGCCTATGCGGCGGGAGGACCGATGGCCTGGTTCGAGCGGGAGCGCGAGGCGTGGATCACGGCGCGAAGGAGTGTCGGGATCGGTGATCGGTGATCGGTGATCGGGGATCAGGGATCAGGTGATCACCGATCACTGATCACCGATCCCTGATCGAAGGCAGCCTTAGAACGTGAACGATCCCGTCATCACCACGCTGCCGCTGGTCTCGCGGAAGCGGGGGCGGAGGTCGTAGAGGGTCTCGCTCACGCCGGTGGCGCGATCGAACCACATCACGCGGTACGAGTAGCCGACGCCGATGCCCATGCGCGGGTGCGGATAGACGGTCACGCCCGCTTCGGTGTTCACGCCGTAGCCGCGGAAGCGCGCGTCCCCCACGTCCTCGTGCAGGAAGCCGCCGTCCTTGACCGTCAGCCACGGAATCGAGCCGCCCACCAGGACGTGCGGCTGCACCGGTCCCTTGGTCAGCAGGAAGAAGCGGCCGTCGACGTTGACCGACTGGAACGTGGCCTCGCCGGTGCCCTCGAGGAACGAGCCGTCGTGATTGGTGCGGTCGTAGCTCAGTTCGAGCGCTGCCTTCTCGGCGCGGAACCCGAGGATGCCGCGGAACAGGTTGCGCTCGTTGAGGCGCGGCAGAATCATGAACTCGTCGCCGTCAACCTGCTGGTAGTAGCTCTCGCCGTCGAAGGTCTTGCCGTCGAAGGTGAAGTCGAGCAGGCTGCTGACCGCGACGTAGCCGCCTTCCTTGGCCCAGCCCCGCTGCTCCTGGCTGAACGCCGGCGTCGAGAGCGCGCACAGCGCCAGGGTCGCCGCGGCGATGCGCACGAATCCGTTGGAAAGTGAGTGCTTCATGCCCGACGGGAATACCAATTTCGGTGCCGTCACACCGCCGTCACCGACGCGCGGGGAAAATCCACAAAAATCGGGCCCGGCTCACGATCGCGCGCGTCGCGTCGTCAGCCGGGCCCAGGGTCCGCGTGTCAGCACGGTAAGGGCGATGACGGTTTTGTCGTCGGGTTTCGGCCCTTCCTCGTTGACGCAGAACTCCGTGTCGGGGGGGATCATGCGATGCGTGAAGATGCGCTGTCCTCCGATGTCGCAGGGATGGGTGATGTTCACAACGAACGGGATCTTAACGACCTCCGTTTCTGGGTCGATGTACAGCTTCAGATCATCGGTGGTGTTCGGCGAGTCGTACAGGGTCCTGAGCACTTCGGGGTGTGCGAGGTGGGAGTAGGACGGCTTCTGTTCCTTGCCTGTTGACTCACTGGGTCCTCCGAAGACGTACAACACGACATCCCCTGACGGGATGACCGCCTGCACGGCATTCTGCTCGCCGTATTTCTTGACCATGATCTTCCGTGAGTCGGTCACGAAGTGCGTCGCATCGCTGAGTTTCTTGCGGTTCGCGTGCTTCTTCGCCTTCCAGTCCTTTCCCGCACCCAGGGTGTTGATCGCCGGGCTGTCGTCGAATCTCGGCGTTCTGATCCAGCAGCTGGAAGCGTGCACAGAGCACGTGCGGGAACGGTCGCAGTCGGGATCGTGCCAGTTTCCCTTCGGGCCTGTGCCCGGTACCACTTCCGCGTTGTAGGGCGCTAGTTTCATCGCCTTCATTTTGGGCGCGCGGTTCGCCGTGTCGCCGACGACTACGTCTGTACGATCCAGACAGAAGACGGCATGGTGCTGCGCTGTCCCAAGGGCAGGATGCATGACCTGGAGGGGATACCAGGCGCGGAAGTGCGATCTCCGCGAGCGTACCCGAACTTCATCGTGCGGGGGCCAACGATGAAGGCCCGATGATGCATGCCGTCGTGACCAGCAGGCTGCATTGCGAGATACCGGTCCTGCAGCGGGACAAAGTAGGCTGCCGCCGACGAAGACGATTGTCACCTTTGGCTGGCTTCGTCTGCCGCGCCTTCGGCCGCGCCCCGGCGGCCGCGGCCATCGCCGTGGTCGCCACCGTCATCGAAAGAAAGTCCCGTCGTTTCATACCGTTTCCTCCCGTCGCCGTCACAACGCGCCGACGACCGTCAACATGGCCCAGGTTCGAGGTGAGTCTCCGCGCGTCGCGAGCTCGCGCTGCACGCGGCCGACGGCGTCGACCGCCGAACGGCCCTCCGCCAGGTGGCGATGGACGGCCACGAACACGTCGCCGATGGCGGTGTCGTCCACCTCGTCCAGCGTGGCGATGACGCGGCGCGCGCCGGCGGTGAGGAAGCCCCACGCGACGCCGACGCTGCCCTCGCCGCGGACGCTGCGTTCGCCCGCGGTCGCGCAGGCGGCCAGCACCACGGCCTCGGTCTTCGAGAGGTCCATGGCGGCGATGTCGCGCGCAAACAGCGACGGGTCGGTGCCAGCCAGGACCAGGTGCGACATCAGGGGATAGGCCGGCACGTCGATCGCGTGGCTGGCGACGTGAATCAGCCGCGCCGCTGGCGCACTCTTGACCAGGAGGGCCGGCGTGGCCGCGTCGCCCTCGATCAGTTGCGCCCCGGGATGCAGCCTGGCGATCGACCGCGCCTCGTCGCGAGCCCCGGGCAGCGGCGCATAGCCGGACTCGCCGGCGGTCGCCGAGACGATGAGGATGGCGCCGTCAGACGAGGCGGCGCGGCCCGCGCCGACCGCGATTGACGCGCTCGGCGAGACGACGGTGTGGACCCGATCGACGAGGAGCTGGCCGCTCGAGCGATCCCACAGCGCCGGCCAGGCCACCGCATGCCACGACGCATCCGCCACGATGGCGATCGTCGAGACACCCCGGACCTGCGGCCACAGCGGCCGGACGGCGCAGTCGAAGAGCCGTGCCGACACCTCGTCGCGCCGCACCCCGTCGCCGAGCGCGCGCCGGTGCTGCGGCAGCATGGCCGTGATGTCCCGTTCGGCGCAGGCGCTTCGCTCGACCTGCACGCGGTCCTTGCGGATCCACCACGTCAGCAGCTCGTTCGGCAGTTGATCGAGGAGAAGGATCGCCTGCCCATCGGCCAGCCGCGCCTGGACCGCCGCGAGCGTCAGCGGCTTCTGGCGCCGGCGCGCCAGCAGCGTGCGCGACCGGCTTCGTTCGGAGAAGTCGAACGCGGTGGCGAAATCGTTGCCGAGCGGCGGCAGGTGCAGCCGTGCGGCATGCGAGTAGAGCTGCCACACCGGCTCGAGGGCCGACAGGCGCGTCGAATCGGTCGGGTCGAGGGTGTCGAGCGCGGCCTCGAAGTCGTCGATCCCGAGCGACGCCGACGTTCGCGCGGCCGCCAGGTCGCCGAGATTCGCCAGGGCGCGGCTCTCGATCAGCCGCATCTCCGCCGATCGCATCCGCTCCGCGTTGCCGGTGAAACGGATCGCATCGGCCGCGTGCCCCGCCGCTCGGCGTGGATCGAGGTCGACATAGACCTCGGCGGCCGCCACCGAGTAGGAGCGACGCACGCGCTCGCGTACGAGAGGGTCGGTAAACGCCTGCACCGCCTTGTCAGCGGCCTCGAGATCGGCGACGGCCGCGGCGGTCTGGCCGAGGCGCGCGCGCATACGCGCCCGCGTGAAGAGTCCCTCGCTGCTGTGGCTGACCGGCAGCCGCTCGCGCGCGAAGGCCACGACTTCGTTCTGGAACAGCAGCGCCGTGCGCGGCAGCGACTGCAGCGCGGCGGTGATCGCGCCGGTGAGCAGGTAGCCGTGAAACTGCGACGGCCGGTGCGCCGGCACCAGGTCGACGGCGGCCTGGCGATGGAACCACGTGCGTTCGCGGTTCCCGAGAAACCGGTGCAGCACGGAGGCGTTCAGATGCACGCGCGACGCCAGCTGCGTCTCGCCACTGCGCGCCGCAGCACGCAAGGCCCCGTCATACTCCGCGGCGGCCCGGCGCCATTCCCCGATCGTGAAGGCGAGAATCCCGCCGAGCCAGCCGGAGCGGCCCCTCAGGACCGGCGAGTCGAGACGAGCGGCTTCGACGTTCACGCGGTCGAGGATCGCTTGCGCGCCCGCGGTATCCCGATCGGCATACGCCAGCCGCACCTGATCCAGCTGCACCCAGGTCGCGAGTGCCGAGCCGCACGCAGCCAGCCCGCGCTCCGCCTCGTTGAGCGGATCCCGCGCGCTGCGGTTGTTGTCGGTCGCGAGCGCCTTCAGTCCTTCACCGAGCCGCACGACGGCGCCTGCGTGAACGGCGGGCGGGCACGCGGGCGTTCCAGCGAGCTCGGAAGCCACGAGTGACAAGTACGGATCCGGATGCGCCGCGTGCATCGCCGCGAACGCGGACTGGACGCGTGCCATCACGCGCTGAGCCTCGTCCTGCCTGCCCGCCGCCACCGCCGCGGCCCATTCCGGCAGCCAGTCGCGCACCACCAGATCGCGGACGTCCTCGGGGTAGGCCTGCGCCGCTTCGGCAAGCGCTGACGGCGCCGCCGCGCCGCCGCGCAGCTCCTTCTCGAGGACCGGCCACCGCCCCTGCGGCGGCTGCGCCACCAGCGCGTCGCGCTGCTGCTTCGCGTAGGCGCTCCACGCACCGCCGGGATCCAGCTCGAGATAGCGGCCCCACGCGTCGATCGCCTGCTGCCGCACACGCAGGCGCTGCAGCAGCATGGCCTTGTTGAACCACGCCTCCGCGAAGCGCGGATCGATCTCGATGGCCTGTTCGACGAGGTCGAGGGCGCGCGGCAGGTCGTCGGCGCGGTCGGACGCGAGCGCGCGCGTCATGTGGGCGACGCCGAGATCGTTCGCATAGGCCGCGACCTTCGCGTGATCCGCCTGCACCCGCGTCAGCGTCCGGATCCCTTCGTCCAGGCGTCCGACCAGCACTTGCGCGACGCCCCACGCGTGGAGGGTGCCGGGCGACCGATCGGCGTCCGCCTGTTTCTGAAGCGTGCCGGCGGCCGCGGCCAGCGAGAGATTGTCGGTCGCCAGCGTCGCGGCGCGGGTCGGCTCGATCAGCGGGCCGTACCGGAACCCGCCGCTCAACCGCCCTTCGATCGGCCTCTGGTCGCCGACGGCCTGCACCAGCGGCGCGAGCGCGGAGTCGGGCGCCGTTCGCATCAGCCGTTGCCACCAGCCGGGATTGGCCTGCTGCAGCCCGGCCGCGGTGCCGCCGACCAGGACGACGGTGGCGGCGAGGCGCATCCAGCCGCTGTTCCAGGCCGATCGTGCCGGCGTCGTGGCCGCCGGCGCGATCGGCTCCACCGGCGGCGCGGCAACCGGGGCCGCACCCGGCGCCGCCGTGTGCTCTGCGAGTTCCATGGCCAGCTCGGAGACCAGCTCGTAGCACCGCTCGCACCCCGGGAGGTGCCCGGCAATGGCCGCGCTGGTCGATGCGTCGACCCGGCCGTCGACAAAGGCGGCCAGCGTCTCGAGATCCGGGCAGGCAGGTACTCCGTGTTCAGGCATCGTGTGTTTCCGACGCGCCGCGCATGCCCGTCATCCGAACGACGGACGCGCCGGCGGGTTTTCCCCGGCAGCCGAGCGGACCACCGGGGCCAGACTGACGGCCGGGTGCCCCAGAATCGCCGTGACCGCCTCCCAGGTGACCCCGCGCGCCTCGAGCTCGGCGCGCAGCACCTGCTTCACCCGTTCGATCCGCCGATACAGCGCGCGCTGGTCGAGCGTCAGCAGCCGTGAGATCGTCGACACCTGGTGGCCGTCGGTGAAGTGCAGCTTGAGCACGAGGCGCTCCTCCGGGGCGAGCTTGTCGAGCGCCGCGGCCAGGGCCAGCTCGATGCGCTCCGCCTCGTGAACCTCACGATCCTCCGCCAGCAGCGCATCGGGAGCGTGCTCGGGGGCCGGCGCGTCGAGGAGGGCGTCTTCCTCGAGGAAGCGGCGTGGTGTACGCGTCGGCAGCTGGGCCGCGATCTGCTGCAGCTCCTGCGGAGACGCGCTGATGCCGTGGTTGGTGCGCAGCACCTCGATGGCCTCGTCCCGCGACAGGCCGTCGCGGGTGAGGAGTCGATCCAGCAGGACCGCCACCGCGCCGAGCCGCTTCGCCTGCGCCGACGGACGCCACTTGCCCCAGCGCGCCACGCGGTCGTCCAGGAACAGGCGGATGACCACCGCGGTCAGGTAGGTGCGCAGGCTGCTCCGGCCTTCGTACTTCCGCAGGACTTCGTAGTCGTGGTCGACGAGCTTGAGCTTCACCGCCGAAGAGAGCTCGTCGGCCTCATCGCGCGACAACCGGTGGCGGCGCGCGACGTAGGCGACGACCCGTTCAACCGTGCCCAGGTTTTCCAGCAGGAAGCGCTCGTAATCCACGGGGGAGTGGGGTGATTATTCAGCAAAAGGTCCGGAAAGGTAAAAGTTTAAAAAGTGCCGATAATCCCGGGTGACCCATGCGCCGACTCCTGCTGCTCCTGACGCTGCTCGTCCTGCTCACGCCTCCGGCCGGCACGGCCGACCGTCCGAACATCGTTTTCATCATGTCGGACGATCACGCGGCGCACGCCATCAGCGCCTACGGCTCGCGCGTCAACCAGACGCCGCACCTCGATCGGCTGGCGCGCGAGGGCGCCCTGCTGACCCGGGTGTTCGCCACCAATGCCATCTGCACGCCCAGCCGCGCCGCCATCCTGACCGGCCAGTATTCGCACCTCAACGGCGTGACGATGTTCAACCGGTTCGACAGCGCGCGGTCGACCGTGGCCCGTCTGCTCCAGGCGGGCGGCTATCACACCGGGATGGTCGGCAAGTGGCACCTCGGCAGCGACCCGGCCGGCTTCGATCGCTGGGAGATCCTGCCCGGCCAGGGCGCCTACGTGGATCCGGTGCTCTACACCGCGACCGGCGAGAAGACCTACAAAGGCCGCTACATCACCGACGTCATCACCGAGCTGGGCCTGGACTTCCTCGAGACCCGCCCGCGCAACAAGCCGTTCTTCCTGATGCTGCATCACAAGGCGCCGCACCGCCCCTGGCAGCCGGACGCGAAGTACGCGGCGCAGTTCAAGGATCGCTGGATCCCCGAGCCGGAAACCCTGTGGGACACCTACGAGACGCGAACCGGCGCGCTGCGCGAGAACCAGCAGCGGGTTGCCGCGGACCTGACGCGGCGTGACCTGAAGCTGGCGCCGCCGGCGGACCTCGAGGACGAGGCCCTCACCGCATGGCAGCGGACGAAACCGGACTCGGTGACGATCGAAGAGGGCGGCCAGGCGGTGACCCTGACCGGTGAGAAGCTGACCCGCTGGAAGTACCAGCGCTACATGCGCGACTACCTGGCGACGGTCCAGTCCGTGGACGACGGGGTCGGCCGCGTGCTCGACTACCTCGCCGCCAACGGCCTCGCGAAGAACACGATCGTGGTCTACACGAGCGACCAGGGCTTCTTCCTCGGGGACCACGGCCTGTTCGACAAGCGGTTCATGTACGAAGAGTCGCTGCGGATGCCGTTCCTGGTGCGCTGGCCGTCGGCGATCAAGGCGGGGACGCGCAGCGACGCGATGGGCCTCAACGTCGACTTCGCGCCGACCTTCCTCGAGGCCGCGGGCCTGCCGGTGCCGGCGGAGATGCAGGGCCGCAGCCTGCTGCCGGTGCTCGGCGGCCGGACGCCGCGCGACTGGCGGACGTCGATGTATTACCGCTACTACCACGATCCCGGCGACCACAACACGCGCGCGCATTACGGCGTCCGCACCCGGACCCACAAGCTGATTCACTACTGGAAGGCGGATGAGTGGGAGCTGTTCGACCTGGTCAACGACCCGCACGAGCTGCACAACCTGTACGGGCAGCCGGGGCAGGACGCGCTGGCGAAGACGTTGAAGGCGGAGCTCGTGAAGGTGCAGCAGGCGGCGCGGGACGAGAACCAGCTCGCGACCGAGTCGATACCGAACGGCGTGGACGGGCCGGTCGAGAAGCTGCGGGGGAAGTGAGACACGTGCGCACGTAGCTCGCAGCACGTAGCACGTGACTAGAACCGATGTAGATACGACGCCTTGAAGAACAGCCCCCGCTGACTTGCCTGATAGTCGCCGCGGCCGAGCACCCACTCGTCGTTTTCGAAGCCGCGCTGCTCGATCAGCGACCCGTAGCCGGCGTAGACGACGGTGCCGGGGCGCAGCTCGTACGACACCAGGAAGTCGGTGAGGACGCGATACCGCGAGCTGTCCGACTGGACGATGGCGCGGACGAAGAACTGGCGTGAGAACTGATAGGTGGTGCGGCTGTAGATGATGTCGAGGTCGTAGACGCTGCTGCCGTCGGACTCGCGATCGAACGAGACGTGGCGGTAGCTGAGCGCCTGCGACAGCCGGCCGCTCGGCTGCAGGGTGAGTCCGACGCGGCTGTCGGCGATCCGTCCCTGAAACGGCTCCTCCGGGTCGTAGTAGACGGCGGCGCCGGTCATCAGCTGCCCGTCCAGCGACAGCCAGCGATACAGCTGCACGCTGCCCTGGCTGCGCCAGTTGCCGCGATCGAACTGCTGGCCCTCCCAGGTCTCGTGCCCGTCGAAGCGGTCGAAGCGCAGGAAGCCCTGACGGCTCAACCGCACGCGTACGCCGGTGACCTGCAGCAGGTCGGTGCCGCCGGCGTTGCGATCGCGCCCGCCCTGCGTGAACGAGAACGGCGAGATGCGCAGCAGCCAGGGATACTTCTTGGTGTCGGGATAGAAGCTGTACTCGCCGTAGCCCCAGCCGCTGGTGATGCCGACCCGGTTGATGAACGCGGTCTGCATCTCGAAGTCGGTGTCGTAGTGCTCGCCGTAGCCGATCAGCACGAGCCGCCGCGTCGAGTACTCGTAGCCGAGCTGCGCGCCGATGCCGGTCCTCGACTCCGCCTCGTGCGGATCGCGCGTGTCGGACGCGAGCAGGAAGCCGCTGACGCGCTGCGTCGAGTTGACGCGCCACGACAGGTCGCCGCCGATGACGCGGTTGAAGCCGCCGGCGAACTCGGCGTCGACGACCAGCCCGCCCACGTAATTCGACGGTCCGAGCCCGTACTGCGCGCGCACGACGTTGTAGAGCCGATCCTTGCCGTAGTCCGGATCCGTCTCGGGCAGGTTGCGGCCGGCCGCCTGATCGAGCGCGGTCAGCGTGCCGAAGCTGAAGCGCCCGACGTTGCCGGTCAGCTTCGCGCCGAAGATCGGATCGACGATGCGGCGGGTGTGGACGGCGCGCTGCAGGCTGTTGTCGTTGCCCTCGCCGGCGAGTGTGAAGATGCCGGACCCTTCCATGAAGAAGGGGCGCTTCTCCGAGAAGAACACCGGGAAGCGCTGGTTGACCTCGACCTGGAATGCGTCGCTCTCGACCTGGCTGAAGTCCGGGTTGATGGTGGCGTCGAGCGTCACGGTGGAGGTGATGCCGTATTTCGCGCTCACCCCGAAGTCGCCCTCGTCGTCCGCCGCGCCCCAGCGTTGACGGCGTGGCGCGCGACTCGTTTCGCGCGTAGGTCGCCGACGGGATGACCTCGCGCGCGAGCCGGGCCCGGAGGTCGCTGAACCGCAGCGACGCATGCTGCTCGAACACCCAGGTGCCGGGCGTGAGCGCCGGCCAGGACACCGACATCCCGGCGCGGCTGACGCGGCGCCAGAACAGGATCCCCATGCGCACGTCGTCGCCGCCGCGAAACCGGATCGTCTGCAGGGGTAACCGGATCTCGACGGCATAGCCGGTGGCGTTCTGGCGCCCGGCGCTGTCCCAGACGTAGTCGGGCGAGGTGTCCTCGCCGCCCGACGCGCTGTTCAGCATGTCGAGCTGGACGCCGCTCGGGTTGACGAGCAGGTGATACGAGAGCTGCCCGGTGCCGAGCGCGTCGAGGCTGAGCCCGACCCAGTCGTCGGACCAGATGTTGTCGCGCCTGGTGATCGACGTCTTGATCTGCGACGGCTCGGGATCGTCGCACTGGAACGCGAAGTAGAGATAGTCGCCGTCGTAGGCGATCCACGTCTTCGTTTTCTGTGGAATGGCGGTGCCGTGCAGCGGGTTGTAGGACAGCCACTCGCCGGTCTCGAGCGGACCGTTCCGCCACACCTCGTCGTCGAGCACGCCGTCGATCGACGGTGGCTCGGCGGCGCGCGGCGGCCGCAGCTCGGCCCGTGGCGCTCGCGGCTTCGCCTGGTCACGCCCGGCAGGCTCGGCCGCACTCACTGTCGAGACAGCCGCGAGCCCGAGCACGGCGCTCACAGCCAGACAGATCAGCGGCCGGAACACAGAAGCAGACATGGGGACTTAGACGGACGGGTGGGGAGGCTGGTTGCTAGGAGCTGATCAGATAGGGCGAGGCACGTCTTGGACGGATGTGATGCCGGAGGGGACGGAGGTACCGGATCTCATAACCGGAGCACCGGAGCCATCGGAGGAAACGGATGAAAACTGCGGACGAAAATCCTGAAGACACGCGGTCATGGCAGGATTCGCGGGGCGCGCATTGCGCGCTGGCGATGAGTCAGATCTCCACCTCACGCAAGGCCCCTGCGCTACGAGCCTTGTGTGAGGTGGAGATCTGACTCACCGCCATGCCGGCCGAAGGCCGGCACCCGCGAATCGTTACCTCCGATACCTACGTTGCCTCCGTTGCTCCGTTCCTAAGATCCGGTATCTCCCAACGCCTCCGTTGTCCCCCGACACCGCGCGCTCTCTACTGCACTTTGCCCCCGGCCGGCCGGACGTTCTTGCCGACGCGCTTGGTCAGCGAGTCGCCGAGATCGTCGCGCGCCGCCTCGACGTGCTGCATCAGCTTCTTCACGACGTCGGGCTGCTGACTCGCGAGGTTGGTGGTCTCGCCGGGATCCTTCTCGAGGTCGAAGAGCGACAACTCGATCTCCTTGCGCTCGAATTTGCCGGGCGCGCCGTCGTTGCCGATCTGCACGAGCGACTGATACGGATGCGGCAGGTGCAGCTTCCACTGCCCGCTGCGGACCGCGTGCAGCTCGGTGCCCCAGTAGAAGTACAGCGCCTCGTGCGGCGCCCTGGCGTTGCGCGCGTTCGTCAACACCGGCCAGATGTCGCGGCCGTCGATCACGCGCGCCTTCGGGATCGGCGCGCCGGCGAGCTGCGCCACGGTCGGCAGCAGGTCGATGGTCATGGCCGGCAGCGACGCGGTCGCGCCGGGCGGGATGCGGCCCGGCCAGCGCGCGACGAACGGGACGCGGACGCCGCCCTCGAACGACGTCCCTTTGCTTTCGCGGAACGGCCCCGGCGATCCGGCGTGGTTGCCGTACCGACATCCACGGCCCGTTGTCCGACGTGAAGATGACCAGCGTGTTGTCGTCGGCTCCCGCCCGCTTGATCGCGTCGAGCACCTGACCCACGGACCAGTCGATCTCGGCGATGACGTCGCCGTAGAGACCCTGGCCGGTCTTGTTCCGGAACGTCTCCGAGGCGAACAGCGGCACGTGCGGCATCGCATGGGCGAGGTAGAGGAAGAACGGCTGCTGGCGATGACGCTCGATGAAGCTGACGGCCCGCTGCGTGTACATCGCGGTCAGCTGCGACTGGTCGGGATCGAGCTTCACGACGGTGTCGCCCTCGATCAGCGGCAGCTCCGGATAGAAGTCCTTCTGCGTCGGATGACGCGGCCACATGTCGTTGGAATAGGGCAGTCCCAGGTACTCGTCGAAGCCGTGGTGCGTGGGCAGGAACGGCTTCTCGTGCCCGAGGTGCCACTTGCCGAAAATCGCCGTCGCGTAGCCGCGCGGCTTCAGGACCTCGGCGATCGTGGCCTCATCGGGATTGATGCCGTGCGACGCGCGATGGTTCAGCGCGCCGTTGATGCCGACGCGGTTCGAATAGGAGCCGGTGAGGAGCGCCGCGCGCGAGGCGGAGCACACCGCCTGCGCGACGTAGAAGTTGGTGAGGCGGATGCCCTCGGCCGCCATGCGATCGAGGTTGGGGGTACGCGGCCTGGCGTCGCCGGTGCGCGTGCTGAAGCTGCCGATGTCGGCGTAGCCGAGATCGTCGGCAAAGACGATGACGATGTTGGGCAGGCGCTGCGCGAGCGCCGGCCGGACGGCTCCGGACGGAAGCGCGAGCGCCAGCACGCACGAGGCAACGCACAGCAGCAGCCGGAAGGAAGGTGTGAGCATGGCTCGCTAGGATACCCTTCGACTCGCTTTGCTCGCTCAGGGCAGGTCCTTTCGACTCGCGCCGCTCAGGCCGGGCGACATAACATTCCAACTCACAATGCCGCGAACCTCTCTCGTCTGCTCGGCGGTTCTGGCCATCGCGTCGATCGCCTGCTCGAATGCCGGCCGCGACGAGCACGCGGCGCACACGCCGGCGGCGGCTCCCGCGACGCCGGCGCCGGACTCTTCCGTTCGCACCAATCCGGCCACGCCGCCCGGACCGGCGCCCGCGGGCATGGTCTGGGTGCCGGGCGGCACGTTCTACATGGGCTGCGAGAACTGCGGCATGCCGGATGCGCTGCCGTCCCATCTCGTCACCGTCGCCGGCTTCTGGATGGATGCGACTCCCGTGACCAACGCGGAGTTCGAGCGGTTCGTGGCGGCAACCAAGTACGTCACTGTGGCCGAGCGTCCGCTGCGTCCGGCGGATTTTCCAGGCGTGCCGGCCGACAAGCTCGTGCCGGGGTCGGCGGTGTTCCGGCCCACGACAACGCCGGTGGCGCTCGACAATCCGCTGCAGTGGTGGGTGTACACGCCCGGCGCGAGCTGGAGACATCCTGAAGGCCCGGCCACGTCGATCAAAGGGCGAGCCGATCATCCGGTCGTGCACATCGCTTACGAAGACGCGATGGCGTACGCCACGTGGGCGGGCAAACGGCTGCCGACCGAGGCCGAGTTCGAGTTCGCGGCGCGGGGCGGCCTCGATCGCAACATGTTCGCGTGGGGCAACGAGCTGCGTCCCGGCAACAAGGCGGCGGCGAACATCTGGCAGGGCCGCTTCCCGGCCCGCGACGCGGCAGACGACGGGTATGCGGGGACGTCGCCGGTGACGGCGTTTCCGCCGAACGCCTTCGGCCTCTATGACGTCGGCGGCAACGTCTGGCAGTGGACCACCGACTGGTATCGCCCCGACTACTACGCAACGCTCGTCGCGCAGGGCAAGGTCGCGACCGACCCGCGCGGGCCTGCCGACAGCTTCGATCCGGCCGAGCCCGGCGCGGCCAAGCGCGTCATCCGCGGCGGCTCCTACCTCTGCACCGATCAGTACTGCGCGCGATACCTCGTGGGCAGCCGCGGCAAGTCGGAGGTCACCAGCGGCACGTCGAACCTCGGCTTCCGGCTCGTCCGCGCCGGTGACGGCACGAGCAAGGAGACGAAATGAGATCGGCACTCGCGCTCGGCCTGCTCGCGTCGGCAATCGCGACCGCGACGATTCCGGGCCGCGCCGCGTCCTCCGCCGCACAGCCCGCGGCGCCGGCGGCCGCGCGCGCCGCGACCCGGCCGAACATCGTCTGGATCTCCAACGAGGACATGAGCCCGCATCTCGGCGTCTACGGCGACAGCACCGCGCGCACGCCGACGCTCGATCGCTTCGCCACCCAGGCGATCCGCTACACGCACGCGTTCACGACCGCGCCGGTCTGCGCGCCGAGCCGCGCCGCCATCATCACCGGCATGTATCAGACGTCGATCGGCGCCCAGCACATGCGGACGACGGAAGATCGCGTGCCGGAGCTGCCCGGGCCCTACCTCGCGGTGCCGCCCTTCTACGTCAAGGCGTTCCCCGAATACCTGCGCGCCGCGGGCTACTTCACCAGCAACCGCGCCAAGACCGACTATCAGTTCGGCGTGCCATTCACCATCTGGGACGATCTCGGCCAGACCGCGCATTGGCGCAACCGTCCCGACCGGACGCAGCCGTTCTTCTCGGTCTTCAATCTCGAGATCACCCACGAGAGCCGGATCTTCCCGTCGAGCCCGGCGCGCAAGGGAAAGCCGCTGGTGACGAACGCCGCGAACATCCGTGTGCCGCCGTACTACCCGGACAGCCCGGTGGTGCGCGAGGAGCTGGCCCGGATGTACGACAACATCGCCGACATGGACGGCCAGGTCGCCGAGATCCTCCGTCAGCTCGACGAGGACGGCCTCGCCGACAACACCATCGTCTTCTACTGGAGCGATCACGGCGACGGCGTGCCGCGCGCCAAGCGATCGCTCTACGATTCGGGGCTGCGCGTGCCGCTGATGATCCGGGCGCCGAAAGGGCTCGGCGCGTTTCCCGCGCCCGGCTCGGTCAGCGACGATCTCGTCAGCATGATCGACCTCGCGCCGACGGTGCTGGCGCTGGCCGGCGTGGACGTCCCGGCGCACATGCAGGGGCGCGCGCTGATCGGGCCGAAGGCCGGCCCGGCGCCGGGCTACGTGTTCGGCGCCCGCGATCGCATGGATATCGAATACGACATGATGCGCTCGGCGCGCGACGGCCGCTTCCTCTACATCCGCAACTTCTCGCCCGAGCTGCCGTACGCCGGACACATCATCTACCGCAACCAGAGCGCGATCATGCAGGAGTGGCTGCGGATGCAGGCGGACGGCTCGCTGGCCGGGCCGGCCGCGCTGTGGATGCGCACCCATCGCCCGGCCGAGGAGCTCTACGACGTCCGCAAGGATCCGCATCAGATCGAGAACCTCGCCGAGCTGCCGGCGCATCGCGCCACGCTCGAGAAGATGCGCGCCGCCGTGACCGACTGGATGACGCGCGCCGGCGATCAGGGGCTGATCAACGAGCCGGAGATGATCCAGCGGATGTGGCCGGGCGGCGTCCAGCCCGAGACCGCACAGCCCTACATCGTGCCGCGGCGCACGACGGCGGATCCGGCGCGGACGCAGACGATTGAGCTGACCGCGCCGATGGAGGTCGTCATCTACGTGCCGACACAGGGCGCCTCGGTCGGCTACACGACCGACGAGGGCGAGAAGGCGACGTGGCGGATGTACACGGGACCGATCGTCGTGAAGGCGCCGATGACGCTGCGCGCCAAGGCGATCCGTTACGGCTACAAGGAAAGCCAGGAAACGAGCGTCACGTTCAAATAGCCCGCGGTTCTACTTGGCGGGCGTGCCGAAGTAGGGATAGCGATCCCACCGGTCGTCGTCTTCGACGATCCGCGGATCGCCCGTCGCCCGCTGCCACGCTTCGAGCTGCGACCTCAGCTTCGCGCGGATTGCCGCATGCCCGGCGTCACCGGCGAGGTTCACCAGCTGCCCAGGGTCGGTCCGCAGATCGTAGAGCTCCTCGGCAGGCCGCATCGCCGTTGCCAGCTGAAAGAAGCGCGTAACCCCCGGATCGGTCCGCCTGGTGAGGAGCAGTTGCTTGCTCGGGCCATCGTCGATGTCGCCGAACGGGCCAACCGCGAAGTAGAGCTCTGGATCGCCGGCAGGCCAGCGATCGGGTCGGTAGTTGCGGATGTAGAGGTGCCCGGCGGTCCGGATTGCTCGCGCCGGATAGCTCAGGTCGCCGCGCCGCACGTTGGCGTGGCGTTCGCGCTCGATGAATACCCGATCGCGGGTGGGCCCGGCCGTCGCGCCACCAGTCAGAAGCGGCAGCAATGACTGGCCGGTGACGTCGGCGGGCACGCTCACTCCCGCGGCTTCGAGGAACGTCGGCGCCAGATCGACCAGGCTGACGAAGGCGTCCACTTTCGTGCCGGCTTTGACGCGAGCTGGCCAGCGCAGCGCCAGCGGCATGCGCGTGCCGGCGTCGTACAAATTGGCCTTCGCGCGCGGGAACGGCATGCCGTTGTCGGACGTGACCACGACCATCGTGTTGTTCAGCTCGCCCGTCTTCTCCAGGGCGTCGAGCAGCCGCGCGATCTGGCTGTCGAATCGCTGGACCTCGGCGTAGTAGTCCAGCAGATCGCCGCGCACGTCCGGCGTGTCCGGCAGGAACCCCGGCACCGCGGCACTTGCGGCGCGCAGCCCCGCGGCTGCGCCCGAGCCGGCGTCGTACGGGCGGTGCGGATCCGTGCTGCCGAACCAGAAGACGAACGGCTGGTCCTTCGATCGCTTCGCGAGGAACGCGTCGAAGCTGTCGAAGCGAGGCCCCGCGGGGTTCCGCGGCCGCTCTCCCGCCTCGAACCGTCCCGGTCCCCAGCCCTTGCCGGTGTGACCGACGACGTAGCCGGCCTTCTCGAGGAGATCGGGATAGACGGCAAAGCGCGACGGCAGAAATCCCCAGAGGTTGCCTCCTTCGGCCAGGCGATGCGGCGCCTGCCCGGTGAGGAGCGCCGCCCTCGACGGCGTGCACGACGGCGCCGCGGTGAACGCGCTGGTGAACAGCGCACCTTCGCGTGCGATCCGATCGAACGCCGGCGTCGACACCGTCGAGTCGCCGTAGGCGCTGGCATGCGGGTACGACCAGTCGTCCGCGATCACCAGCAGGATGTTGGGCGGCCGCGGCTGCTGCGTCCGTGACGCCGTGCCCATGGTCAAGGCAAGTCCCACCGCGAGACAGATCCACGATCGCATGTGCCGACCTCCGGTCGAGACCCGTGAACGCGGGAATCGGATCATCCGTGAAAGCCGCTGCTGCTGGTTTGCTCCGGAACGGCGGAGCCGAAGCCGCCGACGTTGCTGCGCCGCAGCCCGAGCACCGCGATCGCCGCATACCAGGCCAGCTTGAAGCCGGACGGGGCGGTCACCGTGATCGCTGCCGGAAGAGCGCCGCCCTGCAGGTCGATCACCTGCAGCCTGATGCCGTGATCCTGCCAGCGCTTGAGCGTATGCGCCAGGTCCGGTGCGACCGCGCTGCCGCCGTGCTGCACGATGCTCGCAGTCCGGATCCCGCGGCTGATCAGCAGCGACGCGGACGGGAAGTCCTGCGGCAGCGTGACCCATCGATTGTCGTACGAGCCGGGACGGACCTCCGGGAACGGGCCGTTGCGGCGCGAGTCGAGGAGGAACGCTGGCGGCGCCTCCGGAGCCAGCGAGGTGCGTCGTAAGACTTCGACGCCAGCACCGAGCGCGGCCACGATCGGCCTGACGTCGATCACGGCAGATGGGCCGTCGGTGCCGTTGAACAGCGGCACCGGCCGGAATCCGCGCGCCGCGAGGGCGAGTCCGGCCTGCACCGACTCAGCGCCGGGCAGATCGACGATGACCGCCGAGTCGAGCGGAACAGTGGCGGCGAACGCAGGCGCCGGCGCATCGGGCAGCGGGTCGGCCGGAAGCACTGTCGGTGGCCTGCACGAAGATCACCGGCTTGGCCCAGTCGGACCATCGAACGCCTTCCGGCGCCCAGGTGGCGAACGCGTCTTCACTCGAGATCACGGCCACACCCTTTGCTCCTCAGGCGGCCAGCACTGCCGCATCCTGCGCGAGGCCATCGATCAGCGGCCGCCTCGACACACGGCCGTAGGCGCCGATGACACGGGCGTCGAGCGTGTAGACGCCCAGGCAGGGAAAGACGGACTCCCCATAACGGTCCAGCGGTAACGGATCGAATCGTCGCTGTGCCACCCACGATCCGGGGAACCATCGCACACTTCGGTTGATGCGCGCCATCTCCGTCCGCTCGGTCACGCCGCGCATGCCGATGCCTTCGCCGGCCCGCCCGAACGTCGGCTTGATCACCCACTCGTCAGACGACGCCCACGGCGTGTCGCGCGGGTCGCGCGTCTCGGGGAGGCACGCGCGCCACGTCCGCAGCGGCGTCCGCATCCGATCCCACACCAGCGGAAACCGCTTGCTCTGCGCGAGCAGCGCCGCCGCTGGATTGCTGATCGGCGTGTGCGAGCCGGCGTACAGATGCGGCCATCCGGTCCGCGCCGGCAGGCCCGCCAGCCAGTCGGCGGGAAAGAAGCGCACGATCAGATCGAGCGGGCCGCTCCACCACTCGGCCTCGAGCCGGGCGCGCGCGTCGCGCCAGCGCAAGTGGCTCGGGCTGGCGAGGTGCGTCGCGAGCCCCGCCTCGGCAAGGCCGCGCGCGACGAATCGCATCATCTGGTGATCGTCGCTGTAGGCGGTGGCGTGGATGAGCGCGACGGTGCCGCGCCCCTCGAGCGCGCGCGACAGCGCCGCGACATATGCCGCTGACGGATCGCCCACCGGCGCGGCCCAGGGATAGTGCGCGGCGACCAGCGGCGGAAAACCGGAGGCTTCGTTCAAGCCCCCCGGCACGTCGCAGTTCGCCTCGGAGATGCGCCAGCCGTCGCTCGTGAAGTGAAAGTCAAAACGGACCAGGCGAGCAATTCCCTCGGCGCGGCCGCTCGCTTCGACAGTGCGTAGCGCGCGACGCACCGCGCGAGGCACGCCGAGCAGCTTGTGCAGCTCGGGCCGGCCGATCAACTCGGCTTCCGCCTCAAGCGTCTCCGCCGCCAGCGCTTCGGCCAGGCGGACGACCTCGTTCCAGGCCTGTTTCGTGATGACGAGCGGAGCGCGCGCGATGACGCAGGCGTCGCCGACCTGCGGGTCCCACTTGCAGCAGTCGAAGATCGCCCGTCGTCTCAGGTGCGCGAAGGCGGCGTCATCGAGCGGTGGGGCGGCGATCCACGGATCGCTCAACGCTCTGGGCCCATCAGGGAGATCGATCCGATCGCGGCGAGCAGATAGACCACCGACGGGAGCACGCCGAGCCTGACCGGAGGAGACGCCGGGCGGAGCGCCGTCGGCCGCGACGCGCGCTCGACGACGATGGCCAGGACCAGCAGCACCGCGACCGGCGGCAGCGCGACGAGGAAGTCGCGGACGGTGCCGACCGCGGAGTCCCAATCGCCGGCGACGCCACGGCCGAGCACCAGGCCGCACGCCAGCAGGAACGCGCCGACCCGCATGCCAGCGGCCGGATCGCGGTCGATGGCGATCGAGTCGGCCGCGGGCGACAGATGGTTGAGGGCGGCCCACAGCATCAACAGCGTCGCCGTGGCAAGCGCGGCCGAGAAGATGACCACCCACCATCCTGGGCCGTCGCCGATGTTGCCGCCGGCGTAGCACAGCGTGACGCCCAGGATCGCTCCGACCACCGCCAGAAGGGCCGCCGTGTTCCTCCGCTCGACCACGTCGTCCCGGAGGCTGACGCCGAGGAGCGGGAAGGTCATCGCCGTCAGCCTGGACCAGGCCAGCCCGAGCACCACATACATCGCCAGGTAGCTCGGCGCGTCCACGACGTCGAACGACGCGCCGGTCTTGAGGACAATCAGCAGGATGGTGGCCGAAACGATGAGTGCGGCGGCGATGACTGTGACCGCGGTCCGCCGCCGGTTGAAGCGCGGCAGCCGGGACATCCGCAGCAGCCACAGGATCCAGAGCAGCGGACCGGCGACGAACGCCGCCACGGACACCAGTGCCTCATCGCCTGACATCGATCCTCCACTTCGACTCGCTGCGCTCGCTCAGTGCAGGCCTTGACGGAGTCCGTCAGGCTGCTGCGGGACTACTTGCGTCCCTCGATCTGCTGCCGGATCTTGTCTTCCTGCTTGCGCAGCTCCGGCGTGAGCTCGGCGCCGAAGTCATCCGACTCGAAGATCTGCCGGAGCTCGATCTCCGCGCCGCCGTCGAACGGCGCCTTCTTCAGCCATGCGACCGCCTCGTCCATCGACTTCGTCTCCCAAATCCAGAAGCCGGCGAGCAGCTCCTTGGTCTCGGCGAACGGCCCGTCGATGACGGTGCGGTCGGCGCCCGAGAATCGTACACGTTTGCCCTTCGACGTGGGGTGCAGTCCTTCACCAGCCTTCATCACGCCGGCGTCGGCCAGCTGCTGGTTGTAGTTGCCCATCTCGGCGAGCTCCTTCTCGGTTGGCATCACGCCCCGTTCGCTTTCCTTGCTGGCTTTCACGAGCACTATGAATCGCATCTTCGATACTCCTCATTTCTTCCGACGGTTTTCGACCGTTTCCGACCGTTGGCCGCCCGGTTCGTCTGGCGGCCGTTGCGTTCTACTGGCTGGTCGAACCGCCAGCCGCCGGATCGACAGGCCGCAACCGATAAATGTATCTTTCGCTGCAACCTCGGCCATGGTCCTCGACTGGCCGCCGGCGGTCCCGCTTGCCGGCGCTATCGGGCGCCGAGGCCATCCGGGGGAACCGAGCCATGCGCGTTGCGGCACTCTACGACATCCACGCCAACCTTCCCGCCCTCGAGGCGGTCATCGCCGACGTCAGGCGCGCCGGCGTCGATCAGATCGTCGTCGGCGGCGACGTCGTGCCCGGGCCGATGCCGCGCGAGACCATCGAGTACCTGCTCGCGCTCGACATCCCGGTGCAGTTCATCGAGGGCAACGGCGACCGCGACGTGCTGGCGCGCATGCGCGGCGTCGAGCCGCTGTCGGTGCCGGTGGAGTTCCGCGACGCGATCGCCTGGAACGCCACCGAGCTGCATCCCGAGTTCGAGCCGCTGCTCGCCGGCTGGCCGCAGATCCTCCGGCTGGCGCTCGGCCGGGCTCGGCGACGTGCTGTTCTGCCACGCCACGCCACGGAGCGACAACGAGATCTTCACGCGGCTCACGCCGGAGCCGCGGCTGGTCCCGATCTTCGGCCGTCTCAACGTCGTGGTGGCGGTCTGCGGCCACACCCACATGCAGTTCGATCGGCTGGTGGGACAGACCCGCGTCGTGAACGCCGGCAGCGTCGGCATGCCGTTCGGGGACCCCGGCGCGTACTGGCTGCTGATCGGTCCGGACGTGCAGCTGCGGCGCACGCAGTACGACCTCGCCGCGGCCGCGGCGCGAATCCGCCGGACCAGCTATCCGCAGGCCGAGGAGTTCGCCGCCCGCAACATCATCCAGCCGCCGTCCGAGGCGGGAATCCTGGAGACCTTCGCGCGGGTCGAGTTGCGGTAGCACGTAGCACGTAGCACGGTGATCGCCCCGTGCTATAACTCCACGCATGCTGACCCGAAGAGACGTCGCCATGGTTGCAGCCGGCGCGGCGATGACGCTGGCGACCGTTGCCACCACGGTCGCCCAGCCGGCGAAACTGAGCTCACAGGTGTTCGACTGGACGGCGATGACCGCTCGCGAAACCAAGGTCGGCGCGCGGCGGGACGTCGTCCGCGCCCCCACCGTCACGCTCGACGAGCTGGAGATGCACATCACCACGCTCCGGGCGGGGGAAGAGTCGCATCCGCCGCATCAGCATCCGGCCGAGGAGCTGATGGTCATCAAGGAAGGCACGGTCGAGTCGCTCGTCAACGGCGAGTACAAGCGAATCGGGCCGGGATCGGTGGTGTTCCAGGCCTCGAATTCGATGCACACCATCCGCAACGTCGGGACGACGCCGGCGACGTATCACGTGATTCAATGGCAGTCGCCGGGGATGTTGAAAAAATGAGCGAGACCCGAGTTTGGGGCTCGCGTGCTGGTTGGATGAACAGGCGAAGGGGGCAGATGTGATTCGAAGAGTTTTGCAGATCTGTGCGGTAGGGGTGCTCGTCGCGGGGACGGCAATGGATCGGGCGGTGGCGCAGGCGCCGGCGCCGGCGACCGCGCCGGCGGCGCCGCAGGGCAGGGGCGGCGGGCGGGGCAACACCCCGCAGTTCGTCTCGCCGGAGGTGGCCGCCGATCGCAAGGTGACGTTCCGGGTTCACGCGCCGAACGCGCAGGCGGTGCGGCTGGCAGCCGGTGACATTCCCGGCACCGGCCAGAACACGCAGCTGACCAAGGGTGAGAACGGCGTCTGGGAAGTGACGCTCGGCCCGGTCGACGCTGGCGCCTATCGATACAACTTCAACGTCGACGGCGTCTCGACGATCGACCCGCGCAATCACATGACGAGCGAGTCGAACACCAACGTCTGGAGCATGGTGTACGTCCCCGGCTCCGACTTCATGGACACGCGCCAGGTGCCGCACGGCGCGATCGCGGCGGTCACCTACTATTCGACGGCGCTCGGCGGCTTCCGCCGCATGCACGTCTATACGCCGCCCGGCTATGAGGTCAACAACACGAAGTACCCGGTGTTCTACCTCCTGCACGGCGCCGGCGACAGCGACCATGCCTGGGGCTCGGTCGGCCGCGCCGGCTTCATCCTGGACAACCTCATCGCCGCGAAGAAGGCGAAGCCGATGATCATGGTGATGCCCGCCGGGCACACGCGCCGCACGGGCGGTGGCGGCGGCGCGCTTGCCTCCGAGGAGTTCGTCAAGGACTTCAACACCGACCTGATGCCCTACGTCGAGAAGCACTACCGCGTGCTGACCGATCGCGCCAATACGGCGATCGCCGGCCTGTCGATGGGCGGCAATCACACGATGCACATCGGCTTCCCGCGGCTCGACAAGTTCGCCTACATCGGGGTCTACAGCTCGGGCCTGCTCGGCGCGTTTCCGAACGTCGGCCGCGGCGGCGCCCCTGCCGCGCCGGCCACGCCGGCGGCCGCACCGGCCGCAACGCCAGCGGCGGCCACACCGGCCGCAACGCCAGCTCCGGCCGCACCCCGACCGCAGACCGTCCAGGAATGGGAGGCGGCGCACGCCAAGATGCTCGACAACGCGGGCCTGAAGAAGGGCCTCAAGCTGGTCTGGTTCGCGACCGGCAAGGACGACTTCCTGCTGCAGACGACGCACGCCACGGTGGACCTGCTGAAGAAGCACGGCTTCGCGCCGGTCTATAAGGAGACCGAAGGCGGCCACACCTGGATCAACTGGCGCCTGTATCTGAACGAGTTCGCGCCACAGCTGTTTCAATAACCTGCGACGTGCGACGTGCCCCCGGCGGCACGTCGCACGCGTCCCTCCTGTCCCTTTCCGGGACTTCACCTGCGCGCGGGTGAACACTTGCCGTCCCCGGCCTCCCTGCGAGACAACCGCGTAACACTCTGACCGCGAATGTCTTAGGCGCGGTCCGTCCCGATGGCAGATCCTTCGCTAGATCCCTCCCGGCACGCCTCGTTCGACAAGGAGTGAGCATGGAGTCGGTCATCCAGGACCTGCGACACGCCAGCCGGAACCTGTTCCGCTCGCACGGCTTCACCGCAACCGCGGTCGTGACGCTCGCGGTCGGCATCGCCGCCGTCACCACGGTCTTCAGCCTGCTCGACGCCGTCCTGCTGCGGCCGCTGCCGTTCGCGGACCCCGGCCGTCTCGTCAACGTGCACGAACGGCGGAACGGCGTGCCGGGCGGATCGCTGTCGGCTCACGAGGTGCTGGCCTGGCGCGAGCGCACGCGCGTGTTCGACGGCCTCGCGATGTTCACCTACCTCTCCTTCAACCTGACCGGCAGCGCCGAACCGCGGCTCGTCCGCGCGGTGGCCGCCACCGCCAATTTCTTCGACGTCCTCGGCGCGCGCCCACGGATTGGTCGCACGTTCGCGCCCGACGAAGATCGGGCCGGCGCGAACCGGCTGGTCGTGGTGAGTGACCGGTTGTGGCTTCAGCGCTTCAACCGCGCCGACTCCGCGGTCGGCGGCACGCTCATCCTCGATAACCTGCCCTATCGGATCGTCGGGGTGATGCCGTCGGCCGGCGATCTCGATCCGGATCTGTGGGTGCCGGTCGACCTGCGGCTGGAAGCGCAGCGCGTCGGCCGGCATGGCATGCAGGTGGTCGGTCGCTTGAAGGCCGGAGTCGACGCGAGATCAAGCCGAGCGCGAGCTGAGCGCGATCTCGGTGCAGATGGCCGCGGAGCAGTCCGACTTCGAGTCAGGCCACACGGCCCACGTCATCCGCCTCCACGACGACGTCGTCGGTGCGGCGAAGCGTCCGCTGTTGATGGCGGCTGGCGCGGTCGCGTTCGTGCTGCTGATCGCGTGCGCCAACGTCGCCCACCTGCTGCTCACGCGCACGGTCTCGCGGCAGGGCGAGATCGCCGTCCGCGTTGCGCTCGGGGCGCCACGACGACGGGTGGTGCAGTTCCTGCTGATCGAGAGCCTGCTGCTCGGCGTGGCCGGCGGCGCCCTCGGGGCGCTTCTGTCCGCCTGGATCGTCGACCTGCTGCCGGCGATCATCGTCGCGGACATTCCGAGGCTGGCTGAAGCGTCGGTCAACCCCCGCGTGCTCGGCGTATGCCTGGCCACGGCCCTGCTGACCGGAGCGCTGTGCGGACTGCTCCCGGCCCTCCGCGGGTCACGCGCGTCGCTGCGCGGCGCGATGTCCGACGGCGCGCGCGGCTCGGCCGTCTCGCCTGCTCGTGTCTCGAACCTGCTGACGGCATCCGAGGTCGCCCTGGCGATGATGCTGATGGTCGGCGCGGCGCTGCTGATCCAGAGTTTCCTGCGCCTGTCGCGCGTCGATCCCGGCTTCAACGCCGAGGACGTGCTGGCCGTGCCCGTCGCCTTGCCCGGCAGCCGCTACGCGCAGCCGACGCAGCGGGCCGCGGCGTTCGAGGAGCTCGGCGCGCGTCTCGCGGCGCTGGACCGTGTGCAGGTGGCTGGTGCGGTCAGCAACCTGCCGCTCGTGCCGGGTGACAACCGCATGTCCTTCGACATCGAAGGCCGCGCACCGGCCGGACGCGGCGACGAGCTTCGTGCGTCCTTGCGCACGATCGCCGGCGACTATTTCCAGGCCATGGAGATCCCGCTGCTCCGGGGCCGGCTGTTCGCGCCCTCGGACGCGCGGCGGGCCGTGCCGCTGATCCGCTGGTTCCCGCAGCAGCCGCTGCCGCCAGGCTTCAACGAGCCGCAGCCCGCACCCGTGGCGATCGTCAACGACACGTTCGCACGCCGTTACTGGCCGGACACCGACGCCCTCGGCCGGCGGGTTCGTCTGCTGTTCAGTCCCTGGATCACGATCGTCGGCGTGGTCGGCGATGTCCGGCATGCCGGACTCGCGCAGCCCGCGGCGCCGGAGATCTACCTGACGCACATGCAGGAGCCGCAGTCGGCGCTGACCGTGCTGGTGCGAACGAAGGGCGCCCCCCTCGCGGCCGCCTCGCTCGTCCGCGAGCAGGTTCGCGGCCTCGACAAGGATCTGCCGGTCTCGGAGATTCGTCGGATGGAGGACGTGCTCAGCACCTCGCTGGGACGTCCGCGATTCGACGCCATCCTGTTCGGCGCGTTCAGCGGCATCGCGCTGCTGCTGGCGTCGATCGGGATCTACAGCGTGACGTCCCAGGGGGTCGGCCAGCGAACGCGGGAGATCGGCATTCGGACCGCGCTCGGTGCGAGCCGGCGAGATGTCCTGCGGCTGGTCCTCGGCCGCGCCGCCCGCGTCACCGCGGCCGGCATCTTCGTCGGCGTCGTCCTGGCGTACCTGTTGACGCAGCTGCTGACAACGCTCCTGTTCGGTATCGAGCCGTGGGATCCGACGACGTTCGCGATCGCCGCTGCCGCCCTCGCGACGATGGCGCTGATCGCGAGCTACATCCCCGCCCGGCGGGCCCTGTCGATCGACTCGGTGCGTGCGCTGAGAATGGACGAGTGAACGGGCGGTGCTGACGCCCGGCTACCCGACGTGAACGGCTGCGACGGTGAACACGGCCGTGACGTAGATCCACACCGCCGAGAACACGTAGTGCATCGCGGTGTAGAAGCGGTGACCGCGCCAGATGTCCGGGGAATAGAACGTCCACTGCATCACCGCCCGGAGCCCCCAGAAGATCGCCAGCCCGATCAGCACCATCCGGCTCAATCGCGTCGGCTCGAGAAGCACGGGCGCGGAGGTCAGCAGCAGCACCGACAGCATAGCCAGCGACAGGATCAGAAAGACGTTGTGCGCGAGGAAAATCTGACGGTTCAGCAGCGACAACGCCGCCATCTCCTCCCGCCACCGGAACCACTTCGGGACGATCACGTTGACGACCACCAGCCACGCCATCACGAGACCGACGATGCGGAGATGAAGGACGAGGGTGTCAGCGCTCATCTGTCCTCCCGAGAACGAAGACGCGAACGAACGGCGTGATCGCGAACTCGCGATCGACAGCCAGCCCGGCGTCGGCGAAGCACGCGGCGCCAGGAACGCCGTGAATGGAAGTGGAGGAATCCCGGACCGAACGCGCACAGGTTGGGCACGTCGCGCAGGTGCTCGGCAAGCACGACGCGGCCGCCGGGCGCCAGGATGCGGCGGACTTCGCCAAGCAGTGCACAGCGAGCGTCGTGGGTTCGCAACTCGTGCGCCGACAGCAGCAGGAGGACCGCCTCGACCGACGCCGCGGACGCGGGCAGGTGCCGGTAGTCCACAGGCTCGGGCGTCTCCTCCAGGCGGGCGAGCCGCCGCGCGCGGTGGATGGACGATTCCGTCATCTCGCGCGGATCGAAGATGTCGAACACGCGGCCCCGCGACGCGGGCATGAGGCGCCGCAGTGCCGGCGTGGACTCGTCCAGGCCGGCGTGCACGTTGATCCAGGACGACGGGTGGAATCCGAGCGCGTCCGGGATCCAGTCCCACCGCATCAACGGGGAGCGGTCGTAGACCAGCCACGATGCGATCAGCGAGTTCCCGATCCCGATCAGCGCGGCTCCGAGCGCCGCGTAGAGGACGCCGCGGGCAGGCGCACCGACGGGCGCCGCGGCGATCGCGAACAGGCCGAGTGAAGAGAGCCCGCACGCGCCGGCATAGAACGGCCAGTTGAGGCGCACGATCTGGGTCACGCCGCGCATCACGACGCCAGCCTCTCCGCGGCCGAATCGAGTGCGTGCCGCACGCCACGTTCCCACCGATAGCTGACATTCCGGACGTGGAACGCCGCCGCAAGCGTCGGCGTGCAGCCGGCAAACGCCGGCTGATCGAAGAACGCGATCGCGCGGACGTCCACGGACACCGGCGTCGGCTGCCAGTGCGTCCGCCGGCCGTTGATCGCCACGATCGAGTGGGTCTCGCGCTCGTAGTCGAACGTGAATGGCAGCGGGCCGGCGAAGCGACGGGCTTCACGCACCGAGGCGAACGGCGAGCCCGGCGGAAGGTCGTGCCGCGTCAGATCGGCGGCCACGTCGAGATCGGCGGCGCCGTCATCGCTGCGGACCGCGCAGGCGAGCCGCTGTGGCGAGGCATCGACTCGTGCGTCGCAGCGATGGTAGTGGTAGTGCGTGAGCAGGTTGCCGCCGGTGACCATCGCCGCGCGATCGGCGTCGCTCCTGAGGATCCGCAAGCCGCGGACGATGCGGCCGTCGGGCTGACGGAAGGTCGTGAACACGCGGTAGCCGGAGAGGAAGAAGTCCTGGCCGAGTCGGGACGGCAGGCCGGCGGGACGCAGCGACCGCGCCCGCACCAGCGCCACGGCCACGAACCCGTGGCCGCGCGAGCGTCTCGAGCTCGAGTCCCGGCGGCAGCAGCGGCCTGAGTCTCTCCGCGGGAACGGCGTAGGTGAGCGTCAGGCAGTCTTCGAGCTCGGCGCGGATCGGAATCGGATGTCGCCGCAGCCGGGTCAGGAGCGATGCCTCGCGCGGTGCGATCGCCGCGATCCAGGCCAGCGCCAGGAACAGCAGATTGACCGGCACCAGCCCGGCGGGCCACAACAGCAGGTGCCGCGCGAACGCGAGCTCCACCACGTTCATCGTCAGCAGCCCGATGGTTTGAACGGTCGCGCAGACGAGCGGGGCTCTCGCCGACACGATCCACACCGCGAGCGCGACTTCTGCGAACCCGACCGCGACGAGCATCGCCTCACCCGCGGCGCCCTCGAGCCCGGGCACCGACTGGACGATGGCGAGGTGCCGCGCCGAGCCGCCGAGCAGCTTGTTGTAGAGGCCGTGCACCAGCCAGACCGAGGCGACGGCGAGGCGCGCGATCATCCGAGCAGCTTCGCGACTTTCTCGCCCATCTTGACCATCCGCACCACCGCCGGCGTCGGCATCTTCCGCATCTGATCCGCCCACGTCGTCATCGTCTCGAAGAACTCGAGGAGGTCGGTGAGCCGCTCGCGGGTGTACGGGTCGGCGCCGCCCGGCTTCTTCGCTTCGGCGACGGCGTCGCGAAGCGCGGCCAGGGTCGGATCCGCCTCGCGCTTCTTCCGCTGTTCGACGATGACGCGGAACATTTCCCAGACGTCCTTGAGGCTCTCGAAGTGATCGCGGCGATCGCCGAGGATGTGGGTGACGCGGACGATGCCCCAGCCCTGGAGCTCGCGGAGGCTGGTGCTGACGTTGGAGCGGGCGATGTTGAGTGCCGTGGCGATGTCCTCGGCGTTGAGCGGCGCCGGCGACAGGAACAGCAGGGCGTGAATCTGGGCGACCGTCCGATTGATGCCCCAGCGCGTGCCCATCTCGCCCCAGTGGAGGATGAACCGCTGCTGCATGGGAGTGAGCGCCGGTTTCGATGTGTCAGTCATTTCTGTATAAACAGAAATAACAGAAATCGCAAGGACAGTCAACTTCCGTGAGCCGGTCGTGCGAGGTGCTGTGTGCGCACGGCTCGGCGTCTTCCGCCTGAAGGCGGAAGCTACGGATCCACGTGCTTTGTGGCTTCCGCCTTCAGGCGGAAGGCCCCCTTCAGGCGGAAGGCCTCACCGCACGATCCGGAAATCGACCTCGAATCTCCGGTAGTTGGTATACGTCGCGAGCCCGCGCAGCTCGAACGGCTCGTCCTTGCCGGCGGCGTCGGTCAGGACCAGCTCGCGGCCACGATAGCGTTCGCGCATCTCGGCGGGGACCCACAGCGCGAGGCGGTCGTCGCGCCGCCACCGCACCTCCACGCTGGCCTCGATCACGGCCTTCACCTCGAGGCGGCTCGCGAGCACGCGGCCGTCGTCGGGCACGACTGAGAGGCTGCCGCGGGACGGCGCATCGCGGCCGTCCGGAGTGCGGATGAACGTGGCGCGATCGCGTTCCTGGAATTCCACGATCCAGGCCAGCTCGCCGTCGACGCGTTCCTCACCGGCCTTGCGGAAGCGGAAACGATCCTGGTGCTGCGGCAGGATGAACTGCAGGACGGTGGTCGGCACGTTGAAGTTGCGCTGTACCGGACCGAGATGATGCCTCGCCCCCTCGTCGCTGATCGCCCGCGCCTGGCTCAGCGCCGACCGCGGGGCGTCGCGCATCAGACGTTCGAGTCGTCCCGATCCCCCGGCGACGTTGCCGCCATCCACACGCAGCACGCCGCGGAACGCCAGCCACTCGATGGTGCCCGCGAGCTTGACGAACGCAATCTCCGACTCGAGCAGGCGCCGCTGCTCGGTGGTCCCGTCACGGCGCAGGACGATCTCCTGCGTGAAGGTCTCGTCGGCGATGACGCTGGCGAGCGCAGCTCCGTATGAGACCGAGTAGTCGCCGGCGCGGGCCAGGTACTTGTTTCAACGATGGCGCGGCGGGAGAGGTGGTGGCCGCGTGCACCGTCACGGCGGCGGCGAGGCCGACCGCAAAGGTGCGCGCGATGACGGTGAGTCGCGAAGCCGGGTGCATCGTTTAGCCTACCACCTTCGGTCGTGTGCTACCGTACACGCTCCCACCCACGCTCTCGATGGAGGATGAGTGTTGACGATCCAGTCATTTCTGCGCGGCCGGAGTGCCGCCGTGGCCGCCGCGTGCGTGCTGCTGGCTACCGCGCCGCACCAGCCGCTGGCGGCCGCCGACTACACCCGGTACCACTCGTATGACGACATGACCGCGGCGCTGCGCGAGCTCGTGAAGACGCACTCGACGCTGGCGCGCCTCGTCGAAGTCGCGAAGACGCGTGAGGGGCGGGTCGTCTGGGCCATCGAGATCGCGAACCCGGCGGGCACGCCGGTGGCGGAGCGGCCGGCGCTGCTGATCGCGGCGAACTTCGAAGGCGATCAGCTGATTGGCAGCGCGCTGTCGGTGTTCGTCGCCGAGGCGCTGCTGACGGGCTACGCGTCGAACCCCACGATCAAGCAGCGGCTCGACTCGCACGCGTTCTACATCCTGCCGCGCGTGAATCCGGACGGCGCTGAGCTGATGTTCGCGGCGCTCAAGACCGGACGCAAGACGAACGGGACGCGCTTCGACAACGACAACGACGGCCGCGTCGACGAAGACGGTCCGGAGGATCTCAACAAGGACGGCGTCATCTCGATGATGCGCGTCAAGGACCCGCAGGGGCCGTACATGATCCATCCGGACGACGCGCGCCTGATGCGTCGGGCCGACGCGCAGCGCGGCGAAGCGGGCGGCTACGCCGTTTACTGGGAGGGCACGGACAACGATGGCGACGGGTTCTACAACGAGGACGGCGCCGGCGGCATCGATCTGAATCGCAACTTCCAGCACAAGTATCCCTACTACCAGCCCGACGCCGGCCCGCACATGCTGAGCGAGGCGGAGTCGCGCGGGGTGATGGACTACGTGCTGCAGCGGCGCAACGTCGCGGCGATCCTCACCTTCGGCGAAAGCGACAACCTGATCGCGGCGCCGACCCGGCGCGGCGAATTGTCGCCGGCCGCCACCCTCGACCTGATTGCGTTCGCCAACGACAGCGTCGCCCCGGCCCGGCAGATCGGCGTGTTCCGCGGGCCGGCCGCGCAGTTCTTCGGTGGCCGCGGCGGTGGCGGCGGTGACGACGACGCGGCCGGTGGTCGCGGTGCGGCTGGCGGCGGCCGCGGACAACCACGCCCGACGCCACCGGCCACCACCGTGGATACCTCTGACGTCGAGTACTTCCGCACGATCAGCGATCGCTACCGCCAGCTGACCGGGATTCGCAACGCGCCGCCGACCCGCACGCCCGGCGGCGCATTCTTCGACTACGGCTACTTCCAGTTCGGCGTTCCCTCGTTCTCGACGCCGGGGTGGGGCATCGCGCCGGCAGCCGGCGGATCATCCGGCACTCGGCACCCCGGGCGGAAGGGGCGCCGGACCTGCCGCCGACCCACCAGCGGCCGCGGCCGCCGAAGGAGGCGCGACGGCCGGCGCGGCGACGGGCGTCGCGGCGTTCGACCTGCGATTCGCGCGATGGCTGGACGGCGAGAAGATCGACGGCTTCGTCGCCTGGCAGCCGTTCAAGCATCCGACGCTCGGCGACGTCGAGATCGGCGGCTTCCGGCCGTATGCCGTGAGCAACCCGCCGGCGTCGAAGATCGCGGAGCTGGGCAAGTCGCACATCGAGTTCGTGACCTACCTGACGTCGCTCTTCCCCAAGGTCGTGATTGCCAACACCGCCGTGACCAGCCATGGCGGCGGCCTCTACCGCATCAAGGCCGAGATCGAGAACAGCGGCTTCCTTCCCACCTCCACGGCGCAGGGCGTCCGTGCGCGGTCGGTGAAGCCCACGATGGTGCAGCTTGGCGTCAACCCGGACGACATCGTGACCGGCGCCGCCAAGACCAGCTTCTTCCCGGCGCTGGCCGGCTCGAAGCGCCGCCAGACCTACGAATGGATCGTCAGGGGCAAGCCCGGTTCCACCGTGACGTTGAAGGTGGTCGCCCAGAAGGGCGGCACGGCGTCGACGACGCTGACGCTGAAGTAACGGGCCTGACGCGCTTACGAGGACAGAGACCATGTCGATCACACATGCTTCGATTTCCAGACTGGCCATCGCCGCGGCCCTCGCGCTGAACCCGTTTTCCACCGGCGCCCAGGACCGCCAGGTTCCCGCCTCCGGCTCGGATCCGCAGTTCAAGGTCCGGCTTGACTTCAACCGCTGGCACGACCACGCCGAGCTCAAGGCGGACTTCGAGAAGATGGCGAAGGCCTGGCCGAAATTCCTGAAGTACTCATCGCTCGGGAAGAGCCACGGCGGCCGCGACATCATCCTGATGACGATCAACAACCCGGACACCGGCCCGGACACGGCCAAGCCCGGGATGTACATCGAGGCCAACGTCCACGGCAACGAGATCCAGGGTGCGGAGGTCTGCCTCTACACGGTCTGGTACCTGATGGAGAACTACGGCCGCATCAGCCAGATCACCAAGCTCGTGAACGAGCGCGCGTTCTACGTCATCCCGACCGTGAATCCCGACGGCCGCGATTACTTCCTGAAGGGCAGCGGCGCCGGCGCCCGCACCGGACACGTGCCGGTGGACGACGACAACGACGGCGCGAACGACGAGGACGGCGACGACGACCTGAACGGCAACGGCGTGATCGAGCAGATCCGCAAGCACGTGCCGGGGCAGGGCACGCTGCGGAAGAGCGGCGTGGATCCGCGCATCCTCGAGCCGGTGCCGGCGGGGCAGCAGGGGGACTACGTGCTGCTCGGCAGCGAAGGCATCGACAACGACGGCGACGGCCGCGTCAACGAGGATCCGGTCGGCGGCTACGACGGCAACCGCAACTGGGCGTCGAACTGGCAGCCGAACTACATCCAGGGCGGCGCGATGGACTATCCGTTCCAGCTGCCCGAGGCGAAGGCGGTCAACGATTTCCTGATTGCGCATCCCAACGTCGCCGGCGTGCAGTCGTACCACAACAGCGGCGGGATGATCCTGCGCGGGCCTGGCGCCGAGTGGCAGGGGGAGTACCCGCGCGCCGACGTCACCGTCTACGACGAGCTCGGACGCCAGGGCGAGCGGATGCTGCCGTATTACCGCTACCTGGTGATCTGGAGCGGGTTGTACACGGTGCACGGCGGGTTCATCGACTGGACCAACGACGGGCTCGGCATTCTCTCGTTCTCGAACGAGCTGTGGAACGGCGGGCAGTACTTCAACAGCCCGGCGCTGGTGCAGCAGCAGCAGGATCCCAACAGCCCGATCAACAACCGCACGGCGCAGTACTTCTTCGATGATCTGCTCGAGTTCGGCGACCAGTACGTAGAGTGGAAGGAGTTCGATCATCCGCAGTTCGGCAAGGTCGAGATGGGCGGATGGAAGAAGACGCAGGGGCGCGTGCCGCCGCGATTCATGAACGAAGAGCTGTGCCACCGCAACATGGCCTTCTCGCTCTATCCAGGCCGACGAGATGCCGCAGATGTCGAGCGGCGAGACGAAGGTGGAGGGGCTGGGCGGCGGCGTCTACCGTGTGCGGGTGGATTTCACGAACGCCAAGGTGACGCCGACGATCCTCGCGAAGGCGGCGGAGAACAACGTCGTCCGCCCCGATCTGATCGTCGCCTCCGCGGGGTCGGCCAGCACGGATGGCAGCGCCGCGAGCAACGGCAACGGCAACGGTGCTGCGCGAAACGGCGGGCTGGAGATCATCTCCGCCGGCTGGGTCGCCAGCAAGTTCAGGCCCGGGGCGACCGAGCTGATCGACCAGAAGGACCTCACGCGCATCATGGTCCGGAACGGCCATCCCGGCCGCACCACGCGAACGCTCGAGTACCTCGTGCGCGGCAGCGGCGAGATGACCGTGACCTACGACAGCGCCAAGGGCGGCAGGGCATCGGCCAGGGTCCTGCTGAAGTAGCACGCTAGAGCCGCCCTCCGGGTCGTTGCAACGCGCCGGCCGCGCGTCACGTAAGCCCAAAGGAGGGCGGCACCATCCCGATCGATCTCGAGACAGTCACCGAGGCCCGGCTCGTGGCCGAGGCGCTGGCCGGTTCGCAGTCCGCGTTCGAGCAGATCGTCCGCCGCTATCAGCGTCCGGTGATTGGCCTGATCGCCCGGATGGTCGCCGACCGCGCCCTCGCGGAGGACCTCGCGCAGGAGGCCTTCGTGAAGGCCTTCCGTAACCTGTCGGCGTTCGACGCCTCCCGCCGCCTCTCGAGCTGGCTGTTCCGGATCGCCCACAACACCGCCATCGACGCGCTCAGGCGCGGCTCCGCCATCACGGTCCCGCTGGATGCGCACGGTCAGGACGAACAGGCCCCCAGGCAGCTTTCCAGCCCACCCGACCCCGATCCCGTCGAGCAGGCGGCCCTCGGCGACGCGCTCGTCGCGGCCCTGGGTCACCTTCGCCCCGACTACCGCGCCGCCGTGGTGCTGCGCTACGAGGAGGGCCTGGCGTTCGACGAGATCGGCCACATTCTCGGCGTGCCCGAAGCGACCGCGCGGTCCCACGTGCATCGCGCCCGGAAGGAAATGGCGCGCCACCTGGCCGAGGCCGGCTGGGCGCCGGCGGGTGCAACGCCGCGGGCCGGTCGCACGTAAGCCAGACAGGAGCACTCGCACCGAGCGATGAACGACAACGTGAACCGGCAGTATCAGCGCTGGCGAGACGCCGAGGTCGAGGCCCGGGACGACGAGGCGGACGCCGCTTTTACGGGGCTGTTCCAGTCGATGCCGCCGGAACCGGCGGTGTCGCGGGCGTTCACGGCCCGCACGATGGAGGCGGTGGCCGCGGCGGCCGCGCGCGACGCCAGGCGTGCCCGCGTCGTGCGGCGCGTGGTGCTGCCCGTGGCCGCGGCCATGCTGCTCGTCGCCGGCTACTTCAGCGCCGGGTTCATCGGCTCCGCGCTCTCGGCGACGGTGGTGTGGCTGTTGAACGTGGCGATTGCCGGGGTCGTCTCGGGCGCCACGGCGGTGCAGTCCGGCCCGGACGGCTGGACGATCGTGTCCAGTCTTGGCCGCGCGACGGCCGCGATCATCGCCAATCCGGCGGTGACGATCACGATCTTTGCGGTGCAGGCGTTTGCCATCGCGGCGCTGGTGGTGCTGAAGCGGTTGCTCGGTTCCGACAGGGAGTCATTCAGATGAAATCGTGGATCGCATTGACGCTGATGCTGGCGATCGCAGTGGGCACGGCCGGAGTCGTGGCCCAGCCCGCGACGGCGGATCGCCGCGAGCTGCGCGAGCGCATCGAGCAGCACTACGACATCGTGCCGCTGAGCGACGGCATCGCGCTGCGGCCGCGCGATTCGCAGGCGCGCGCCAAGGGAGTCCGGCTGATCGAGATTGCCGGCGGCGCCATCGACGTGAACGGCGTCGCCGTGACCGGACGCGAGCTGCGCGATCGCCTGCCGGTCGACGCGGACGCCCTCCTGCAAGTGTCGTACTTGAGCGCCGCGGAGCAGAAGACCCTGTTCGCGCCGCCGCCCGCTGCCGCCCCACCGGCCGCGCCGACGGCCGATCCCCTTCCGGTGGAGCAGCCCGCGCCCGGGCGCGACGATGATGGGCCGCGGCGCTCACGCCGGTCGGGCGGCGATCGCGTCCGCATCTTCGGCGATGTCGTCGTCGACAAGGACGAAGAGATCTCCGGGCAGGCGGTGGCGGTGTTCGGGTCGGTGCGCGTGGACGGCAAGGTGAACGACCAGGTCGTCTCCGTCTTCGGCTCGGTCGATCTCGGGCCGACCGCCGTCGTCGGTGGCGATGTTGTCGCGGTGGGCGGACGGATCCGGAAATCCTCGGAGGCGCAGGCACGCGGCAGCGTCACGGAAGTGTCGCTCGACGGCAACAATGTGGGCGTTTACATTCCCCCCTGGGTCGACGGCTGGAATCCCTCCTCGTGGTTCGGTGCGTTCGGTGCGGTGCCGCGGCTGATCGGCAGCGGGCTGCGCACGCTGCTGCTCCTGCTGCTGACCGGCATCGTGCTGGTCGTGGCGCGGCGCAGTGTCGAGGCGTCGGCGGAGCGCGTGGCCGACAATCCGCTCAAGACGACCCTGGTCGGCCTCGTCGCCGAGATCCTGATTCCCCCGGTGCTGTTCCTGACCGCCTTCGTCCTGGCGATCTCCTTCATCGGCATCCCGCTGCTCCTGCTGCTGCCGTTCGTGGTGCTGTTACTGATCCTGATGGCGCTGGTCGGGTTCGCCGGGACGGCCGCGGCGATCGGGCGCGGCGTGCAGCGCCGCTTCGCGCTCGGCAGCGCCGGCGCCTTCATCAGCGTCGTCATCGGCGTGCTGGTGATCCTGTCGCCGCTGCTGTTCGGCCGGCTGCTGGCGCTGGCCGGCTGGCCGGCGACGCCGTTCGCGTGGCTGCTCGTGGCGGCCGGCTTCGCCGTCGAACTCCTGGCCTGGGCGAGCGGCTTCGGCGCCGTGCTGAGCAATGCGTTCACGCACTGGCAGGGGAGGCGCGCGGCGCGTTCGACCTACAGCGCGCCTCCGGTCATGCCGTAAGCGCGAGCCTGGGCGTCTGGCGGGCGTGGCGACGATAATGGCGGGACGCCAACGCCGCCATGTCCGAATCAGCAGAAATCCCACACGCCGGCACCGGCCGGCACCTGTTCCTCTACGACGGGATCTGCGGCCTCTGCAACCGCGTCAACCAGTTCGTGCTCCGTCACGACGCCGGCGGGCAGTTCGACTTCGCGTCACTTCAGAGTCCGACCGGACACGCCCTCCTCCAGCGTCTCGGGCACAGCCACGCCGAGCTGACGACGTTCTACGTCGTCGGCGACTATCGCTCGACGGCGCCGGTCGTCCTGGCGAAAGCCCGTGCGGCGTTGTTCGTGGCCCGGGCGCTGGGGTGGCCCTGGCGCCTCGTGACCGCCTTCGCGATTCTCCCGACGCCGCTGCTCGACTTCTTCTACGATCTCGTGGCCCGGTTCCGCTATCGGCTGTTCGGGCGCTTCGAGACCTGTCCGCTGCCGACTCCGCAGCACCGCCGCCGATTCATCGACGTGTGACATGACCGATCTGACCGCCGTTCCCGCGACCGATCCGACCACGCTCTATCGCTCGCGCGACGAGCTCTACGCCACCGACATGCTGGTCGCCGCGCTGAAGGGGCTCGACTTCTTCACCTGGATCGACGCGCATCCCGGCACGCTGGACGACGTCATGCGTCAGTTCGGTGTCGAGCGCCGGCCCGCCGACGTGATGACGACGCTGTTCGTGGCGATGGGGCTGCTGGTGCGCGACGGGTCGATCCTGCGGGCGAGCGAGCTCGCGCGCGAACATCTCGTGGCCAGCTCGCCGTGGTTCATCGGTCCCTACTATCCACGGGTCAGCGATCGGCCGATCGCCGGCGATCTGCTCGAAGTCCTCCGGACCGGGCAGCCGGCACGGTTCGCGAGCCGCGCCGACGAAGACGACTGGCACGTTGCCATGCAGACCGAGACGTTTGCCGAGGAGTTTCTCGCCGCGATGGACTGCCGCGGCATGATCACCGGCGCGGCGCTCGCGCGCAGCGTGCGGCTGGACGGCCGGCAGCGCCTGCTCGACATCGGCGGCGGATCCGGCGTCTTCGCCTGTGCGTTCGCGGCGGCGCAGCCCGGGCTCCGCGCCTCGGTGCTGGAGAAGCCGCCCGTCGATCGGGTCGCCGCCCGAGCCATCGCGCGACGAGGGTTCGACGATCGGGTGGATACCGTCGCGTGCGACATGCTCGCCGAGCCGCTGCCCGAGGGCTATGACGTGCACCTGTTCTCGAACGTGCTGCACGACTGGGACGTGGACGTCGTCGAGCAGCTGCTCCGCGCCTCGTCGGCGGCGCTGCCGCCGGGCGGGCAACTGGTCGTGCACGACGCTTTCCTGAACGCCGGGAAGACGGGGCCGGTCGACGTGGCGGCGTACTCGGTGCTGCTGATGCACGTGACGCAGGGGCGCTGCTATTCGGTGTCGGAGATCACGGCCGGCTTGCTCGCCACCGGCTTTGCGTCGCCGTCGCTGGTGCCCACCGCGCTTGGACGCGGCGCGCTCGTCGCCGTGAAGCGGTGAGCGTTTTCCGCCTCGCGTAGCCCATCTATTCTCGGCGCCGTGCGGTTCCGTGTAGGCCGGCATCCGAGGAACTGACGGAGGCGCAGGTGGCCAGGCTGGTGCGCGTGCAAACGCAGGTGCGCACGCGCATCGGCGAGCGCATGGCGGCACTCGAGACGAAATACAAGGCGCTGACGGAGAAGACGCAGGCATCGTTGAGCGACGCGCCGGCGCTGATCGCCGCGTATCGCGATCTCGCCGCGGTCCTGATCGACGCGAAGCGCACGCAGGTGGACGCCCTCAACGAGGCCGGGCTCTCACTCGAGGAGTACCGGTGGATTCGCAGCCAGGCCTATCGCGCGCTCGGCGCTCCCTACGTCGACATGGACATCGGGCGGCTCGTGGACGACGTGCGTGCGGGGAAGATGGGGGCGGAGCCGGCACAGCTCCAGGGCGCCATCGGTCCCGCCGGACCGGAGGCGAACCGCAAGTTGATCGAAGGTGTGAAGAAGGCCGGCCGTTACTTCGGGTCCTTCTTGATCGGCCCGTTGAACGCGCGTTCCACCTTGTCGTTCACGTCGGTCGACGCGGGATGATCCCGCCACAGCCAGCGCATCATGTCGGGGAAGATCGATCCGCCGTGCTTCTGGCTGTGGCGGCCGATGCCCCACTGATAGGTGAGGTCGTAGCCCTTCTCGCTGAGCGCCTGCATCAGCTGCACGTTGTTGTAGAACCAATCGCGATCGCGGTTGTAGGTGCCGTCGCGGCCGAGCCCGCGGTTGTCGTTGCGGCCGTCCTGCAGGTAAACCCGAATCGGCTTCTTCTCGCTCTTGCGGACGATGTCGGCGTAGGCGTGGCCGCCGCGCAGGTTCACGAAGCTGCCGATCATGCTCAGCACTTTGCGGAAGTGATTGGGCCGTTCCCACGCGACCGTGAACGCCGCGATCGCGCCGGAGCTGGCGCCGCCGATGCCGTGCTGCTCCGGATCCTTCGAGACGTTGTATTCCTTGTAGAGCGCCGGCATCAGCTCGTCGACGATCACCCGCGCGTACTTGTCGTCGAGCGAGTTGTACTCGGTCGGCCGGTTGGTGGTTCGGTCGCCCCACTCCTGCGGCGTCGGCTCCGGCTGATCCGGCCGTCGCCCGGGGTTGATGAACACCGCGAGCATCACCGGGATCTCGCGCCGATCGATCAGGTTGTCGAGCACGTTCGGCGCCCGCAGGTCGCCTTCCATGTTCTTGAACGCCTGACCGTCGTTGAAGATCATCAGGCTCGCCGGCACCGCCGGATCGTATTGCGCCGGCACGTAGACCCAGTAGGTGTGCTGCGTGCCCGGGTAAGCCTCGCTCGGCAGCGTGAACGGTCCGCGCACCTCGCCTTTGGCCACGCCCTCGCGCGGCAGCGAATCGGGTCCGAGCTGATAGTGGCTGTCGGGATTGGGCTCCTGCGCCGCCGGCGCCTGCGCACGGCTTGCCGCGCCGAACGCTGCCGGGATCAGAACGATGGCCAGGCTCACGCGAAGTAGTCGATGCATAGTCCCTCGTTGACGGCCCCTACTATAGCCGCGGAACGCGCCGCGCCGGCTCAACGCCGTTGCACATTTCTGCAGGCCGATCGAATTTCCGGGAGGCAATCGACTGCGGCGGGAGTAATATCCGTTCACGCCAGCAGTTTCCTTCCGTCCCTCCGCGGCACACGCGCAGGTTGATTCCCTGCGGACATGCCGCCGTCACGCCATCGTCGTTCGTCAGGTGTATCCCTTCTCTGTAAGGCCCCCGCATTCATGTCGTGGGACAACGTCGCTCGTGTCGCGACGTCGCTACCCGATGAGGAAGGACTGATGATGGACGCCACCCGTCTCCGGGCATTGCCCGATCGTCGAGATCCAGTGTCGCGCACTCAGCTGATAGGCCGGGTTCGCGCCGAATTCGCCGAGATGCCTTGCCTGCGCCTGACGCGCCTGCAGGCGCAGCGGCTGTTCGGGCTGCGCCCGGACGTCTGCCAGCGCGTGCTCGACGCCCTGGTCAAGGACCGCACGCTCTACTGCGACGCCGACGACCGCTACCGGTTCGCCGACGACGCGGCGCGGCGGCCGGCGTCGTCACCAAGCGAGCGCGTCGAGCACTACCGGTTCCAGGCGTCCTGAGCGTCAACGACGCGTCAGCGTCCGCTCGAGCTCTTCCAGCGCCTTGTTGATCTCGCTCCACCGACCCTGCTCGGCAGCGATGCCGGTGCTCATTTCCGCTTCCTCCGCGACCAGCCGCTGCAGATCGACGGCGCGCTGATCGGCGGCGGCCATGAGCGCGCGGCTCCGCGCCGCCGCGAGTTTCCGTTCCTCCGGGTTCGTCCCCGACTCCGACGCCTCTTCCATCTGCTGGGCCTCGTCGCGGAGGCTCGCGACCTCGCGCTCAATCCCGAGGCGCTGCTCGCGCACGGTGTCGAGCCGGCGCAGCAGGGTATTGACGCGCTGTTCCTGGAGCTGCAGCCGTCCCATGGCGAGCTGGACGCGCGCGCCCGCCGAGCTCATCTGCTCCATCGCCAGCCGTAGTCCCCGAACCTCGGTCAGCAGCGCGCTCAGGACGTCCTGATTCGCGGTCTGCTGCCCCGACAGGGGCATCACCGCCGCCCCGACCGCGAACGCCGCTGCCACCATCAGCCATCCAGGTGCGTTTTTCATGGCCGAACTCTACCTGTTCGAGGGTTCAAAATCTTCACCCTGCAGCTGTCCGCACCCGATTGACACCGCCCCGCCGCCCGCGTACCGATATTCGTCCCAGTCATCACTCATCCGGAACCAAGGAGAGCTCATGAAAGCCAAGACCCTGATGACCGTCGTGCTCGCCAGCGCGGTGTGGACGTCGCCGGGCGCCCAGCCCCAGAAGGAGCGATGCGGGACCCGGCAGCCGAGTCTCGAGGAAGTGGGGCAGATCGAGCAGAGAATCGCCCGCGTCAGGAAGTCGAAGGCGCTGGTCACGATTCCGGTGTGGGTGCACGTCATCACCAGGGGATCGGGATTCGCGAACGGCGAGCTCTCCGAGGACGCCATTCGAAGTCAGATTCGCGTGCTCGACGATTCGTTCTCCGGGCGGACGGGCGGCGCCGGCACTGGCTTCGACTTTCAACTGGCCGGCGTGACCCGCACGATCAACAAGGACTGGTTCGAGAAGATGGCGACCGACATCGAGGTGGAGCTCGAGGCGAAGCGCGCGCTCAAGCGCGGCGGGGCGGAGACGCTGAACATTTATACGGTTGACGGTGGCCCGTATCTCGGTTTCGCCTACTTCCCGAACATCCTCACGTCGGCGGAGTTCTCGGTGCTCGACGGCGTCGTGCTCGACTGGCGCTCGCTGCCTGGTGGCACGTTCGCGATCTACAGCGAAGGCGACACCGCGCCGCACGAAGTCGGCCACTGGCTGGCGCTGTTCCACACCTTCGACGGCAAGTGCGGCACGAAGGGCGACTCGATCGCCGACACCCCGGCGGAGTTCGCGCCGGCCTTCGGCTGCCCGATCGGCCGCGACACCTGCACTGGCGCCTCGCGCCAGGGCCTCGACCCAATCTTCAACTTCATGGACTACTCGCAGGATTCCTGCATGTTCATGTTCACGCCCGGCCAGGTCGAGCGCATGCAGGCGGCCTGGACGGCGTTCCGGGCCGAGGTGGCGGGAAACTAGGGTCCTACTTGATCACGTCTTCGATAGCCTCCACGTGCGAGCTGCTGCCGTCGAATGGGCGGGTATTGCGGAGGCCGCGGCCGAAGACCGATCGGATGATCACGCTGTTCCTGGTGCGGGGCATCTGACGCAGGTTGGTGACGAACCGCGCGAACGTGCCCTGGCCGTGCAGGTAGTACTCGACGTTCGACGCGTAGAACACTGTCAGCTGCTGACCGCGTGTCGACAGGAGCTTGCCGATCGCGGTCAGGGCCGACGGGCCGCTCAGGTCGCCGACGACCGGAATGATCAGGTGCCTGGCGTGGAGCGACTTGACGAACTGGTAGGCCTCCTCCGACGCCAGGTAGTTGCCCTGCTGGCCGGCCGAATCGGTCTCGAGGAGCAGGTCGCGGTAGCTCGGATAGTGCGCCTGTGGCGGCCGGCCGGCGCTGTTGAAGCGCAGCCCCAGCCCTTCGTCGATGAAGCGCTGGTGGAACCGCGCGATCGTCGCCAGGTCCTCGGCGGTCAGCGATACGCCGGTTCGCTTGACGGCGGCGTCGACGCGGCCGCGCAGCGCCTGCAGGGCGGGCGGTGCGGAGGTGCCGCGGTCGAGATACGTGACGAGGCGCTCGATGGGCGCGGTGCGCCAGCCGTCGACGGCCAGCGGCAGCGGCCGGCCGAGCAGCTGCGCGAGGTACTCGAGCCGGGTCGCGGAGAGCTCGAACAGCGCCTTGAACAGCAGGTGCAGCAGCAGGTTGTCGCGGCGGATGTCGATGATGAACGCGATCTCCGGGCGGACCGCGGCGATGTAGCTGAAGTTGGTGTCGGGTCCGACGCCGACGTACGCGCCGCCGCTCAGGTTGGCGCGGCGGAGCTCCGGCAGGATCTGCAGGTACGATCGTTCGTTCGAGATCAGGTTGTCGGTGTCGAAGTACCCGCCGGGCTCGGACAGCGAGGCGACGTGCGACGCGAACGTGGGCGCCTGCTGCGTGGCGCCGCCTGCCAGCGCGACGAGCGCCACCATGGCGACGAGTGCGGCAAGACCCCGCGCGTGTCCATCCGAGCCGAGACGCCAGGTATGCGCGACGGGGCGACACACCGCGATTGTAATGCGGCATGATGTCTAGCGAGGCTGCGCCGGCTGTCGGCGCGCGCCGCACCGAGCCGTCCCAAGCCGGTCCCAAGCCCGGTCCCAAGCGATGAGCGACGCGACCAGTCGAGTCTCGATCATCACCAGCCAGGCCTACGATGTTCACGGTAGCGTGCGGCTGTGCGCCGACCTCTACCTGCCGCAGCCTGGCGCCGCTCCATCCCCCGTCATCGTCTGGGTGCACGGCGGCGGCTGGCTGTTCGGCAGCCGTCGCGCCGCGCCTGACCTGTCGCGGTTCTTCGCGTCGCGCGGCTTCGCGATGGTGACGGTGGACTATCGCCTCAGCAACCGCGCGATCTTTCCCGCGCAGATCGAGGATCTGCGGACCGCCATCCGCTGGATCCGCAGCATCGCGCCGGCGCACGGGCTCGACGGCGACCACATCGGGCTCTGGGGCGTGTCGGCGGGAGGGCATCTGTCGGGTCTGGCCGCGCTCTGCGGCCGTGGCGTCTTCGAGCCGGCGGGGGCCGCGTACCTCGATCAGCGCAGCGACGTGCAGGCCGTCGTGCTCGGCTACGCGCCGGTCGATTTCCTGCGCCTCGACGCCGATCGCCCGGCGGAAGGCAGCGTCCGGATCGATCCCGAAAACCTGTCGCTCCCGATGGGGATGCGATCGGTGGACGGCGACTCGTTCGAGTCCCTGCTGATGGGCGCGCCGATCACGGCGTGCCCGGCCCGGGTGCGGGAGGCCAACCCGGTGACGTATGCGCGGCCCGGCGCGCCGCCCTTCCTGATCTTCCACGGGCTGAGCGACACGACGGTCGGGCCGCGCCAGAGCGAGCGGCTCTACGAGGCGCTCGCCGCCCATCGCAACGACGTCACCCTTGCCCTCGTCCACGGGCTCGGCCACGGCTTCCTCAATCGGACCCATCTGGACGACGGCCCGGTGCGGCACATCAACGTGCGCGTGCACCGTGACGGGCGCGAACGCATCGAAGAGTGCGCGCAGCCGATCTTTCCGATGGTCGAGGCGTTCTTCCGCACGCATCTGTCCACCGCGCCGGGCGAGCCCCGGACGGTGCCCGCGCCTGGCCCGCCGACTTCGGCGTAAACTCCCACGACGAAATCTTCCAGGCAGGACAATAGCCGCCCATGACGACACTCGATCAGCTGATCGTCGCCGCCTACTTCGCCGTCGTGTTCGGCATCGGCATCTACTTCTTCCGCCGCGCCAAAACGAGCCGCGGCTACTTCCTCGCGGATCGCAGCGTCGGCTGGATCGCGATCGGCGCGTCGCTGTTCGCGACCAACATCTCGAGCGAGCACTTCATCGGCCTTGCCGGATCGGGTGCGAGCTCGGGGCTGGCGGTCGGGCACTTCGAGTGGCTGGCGGTGTTCATGTGCATGACGCTGGCGTGGGTGTTCGTGCCGTTCTACGTCCGCACCAACGTCTACACGATGCCGGAGTTCCTCGAGCGCCGCTACGGCGCGGCCTGCCGCTGGTACCTGACCACGGTGTCGGTGCTCGCCTACATCTTCACCAAGATCTCGGTGTCGCTCTACGCCGGGGCGCTGGTGCTGCGGCAGACCGTGGGCTGGGACTTCTACACGTCGGCGGCCGTGATCGTCATCTCGACCGGCATCTACACGATCTTCGGCGGGCTCGCCGCGGTGATCTACACCGAGCTGCTGCAGGCGATCGTGCTGCTCGGCGGCGCGATCGCGCTGACGCTGATCGGCCTGAACGAAGCCGGCGGCATGGCGGGGCTGCGGGCGGCGCTGCCGGCCGACTTCTTCCACATGATCAAGCCGGTCTCGGATCCGAACTTCCCGTGGACCGGCATCTTCTTCGGTGCGCCGATTCTCGGCATCTGGTACTGGTGCACGGACCAGGTCATCGTGCAGCGGGTGCTCGGGGCGAAGACCGAGGAGGACGCCCGCGGCGGCGCGCTGCTGTGCGGCCTGCTGAAGATCCTGCCGGTCTTCGTGCTGGTGCTGCCGGGCCTGATCGCGCGCGCCCTCTATCCGGACATCACCGGAGACGACGCGTATCCGACGCTGGTGGTGCGGCTGCTGCCGTCGGGGCTGGTCGGGGTGATGGTGGCGGCGCTGCTGGCGGCGCTGATGTCGTCGCTGGCCGCGACCTTCAACTCGGCGTCGACGCTGATCACGTTCGATGTCTACAAGAAGCTCAATCCCGCGGCGAGCGAGGCGCGGCTCGTCGCCGTCGGCCGGCTGTTCACCGTCGTCATGGTCGGCCTCGGGATCCTGTGGGTGCCGTTCATCAGCTACCTGAGCACCGAGGTCTACATCTACCTGCAGAGCGTGCAGGCCTACGTCAGTCCGCCGATTGCCGCGGTGTTCCTGTTCGGCGTGTTCTGGCCGCGCGCGAACCGGCACGGCGCGATCGTCGCGCTCGCCACCGGCGCGGTGCTCGGCTCGGCCCGCTTCATCCTCGAACTGAATCGCGGCAGCGCCCTCGCCCAGTCGCCGCTGGTCGCGCCGCTGGTGACGATGAACTTCCTGCACTTCGCGATCGTGCTGTTCGTGGTCAGCTCGGTGCTGCTGGTGCTGGTGTCGCTGGCGTCACAGCCCGAGTCCCTGGCCAGGCTGCGGGGCCTGACGTTCAAGACGCTGGAGAGCGCCTATATTCCGTCGTCGGCGCGATCGCAGCAGTTGTTCCGCGTGCATCTGCTGTCGACGGTGTTCCTGGTCGTGTTCGTGATCGGGTTGTGGGTGTACTTCGCGTGAGTGAGGCAACGGAAATGGAGCGCGACGCCCGAGCGCCGGACATTTTCGTTGCTGCCTTGAGAGAGCGGAGGGGACGGAGATACCGGATCTCAGGAACGGAGCAACGGAGAAAACTGAGAAAACGGAGAAGACAGTAGTGAATTCTGGCTGCCGGGCTGAATTCGTCCGTTCGATGTTCGCGGCCGCGCTTTGCGCGGCTATCGGCAGGCCCGATCGGGTTTCTCACAAGCGACAAGGTCGACGGACGTCGCTTGTGAGAAACCCGATCGGACCTGCCGACCACGCCGGCCGGAGGCCGGCGCAGCGAACAGCGAGCGCCATTGAACTTCCGTTCCCTCCGTTGGCTCCGTTGCTCCGTTTGTAAGATCCGGTGCCTCCAGACCACTCCGTTGCCTGAGCAATCCCGTGACCTCCAGACAACTTCGTTGCCTCGACGACACCATCACACAATTTCGTCGCTCACGACGGTGAACTGCGTGAGCTTCGCTGCGCCGAACGACGTCGTGATCGCGGCGTCCATCGCGTCGAGGCCGGTCGCGAGCAGGACGCGGCCGATGCGCTGCTGGTTGTGGCGGGCGTCGAAGGTCCACCAGCGATCCTCGAGATACGCCTCGAACCACGCGCTGAAGTCCATCGGCGCGGGCGGCAACGTGATCCCGATGTCTCCCAGGTAGCCAGCGGTGTAGCGTGCCGGAATGTTCAGCGCCCGGCAGAACGTCACGGCCAGGTGCTGGAAATCGCGGCACACGCCGATCCGCTCGGTGTAGACGTCGAGCGCCGTGCGCTGGGGGCGGGCGTGGGCGTAGCTGAAGGTCACCTTGGAGTACACCCAGTCGCAGATCGCCTGCACCCGCCCCCAGCCCCGCGGCGCGTTGCCAAAGAGCTCGACGGCGGCGGGCGACAGCAGATCCACCTCGCAGAACCGGCTGCCCATCAAGTAGCGCAGCGTCTCGGGCGGCAGCTCCGCGATCGGCACCTCGCGCGCATCCGGGCAGACCGGATCGGGCAGGCCCGAGTCCTCGATCAGCGTGGAGTTGAACAGCCGGATCGAGCCGGCCGGCGCGACGAAGCGCGTGCTGATGTTGCCGAACAGGTCCCGATACTCATCAATGGCGACGTAGGGCTCGATCCGCAGCTCGTCCGGCTCGCGGAGATCGTGGCGTCGAGAGGGGTGCACCTTGAGCAGGGCGACGACAGGCACGGGCGCGGTGATGTCGAAGCGGATGTCGTAGCCGAGTCGGATGAGCATAGACGTGCAGGTCGTTGTGGCAGGATCCGTGCCGCGATCGGGCGGTCGAGCGAGTCTAGCACGCGCAATCCGGCGCTTCCGGCAAGGCGTGTATCATGATGCCAGACGCGACCGTTCACAGCAGCGCGAGGGACCGTGACCTATTGTTTGGGGATTGTGACCTCCGAGGGGCTCGTAATGGCCTCCGATTCGCGATCGAACGCCGGCTTCGATCAGGTCAACGTGTGCCGCAAGATGTACCGCTTCGTGACCGAGGGCGAGCGCGTGTTCGTCATCCTCACGAGCGGCAGCCTCTCGATCAGCCAGTCGGTCGTGTCGCTGCTGAGAGCCGATTTCGACGCCGGCCTCGGCCTCGCCCAGGCGCCCTCGGTGTATCACGCCGCCCGCATCGTCGGGGATTGCGTGCGCCAGGTCTCGGAGATCGACCGCGCCTCGCTCGAACGGGATCATTTCAGTTTCAACGTCCACCTGTTGCTGGGTGGACAGGTCCGTGGCGGACCGCCCACCCTGTATCTGATCTATCCACAGGGCAACCCGCTGCAGGCGACCGAGGACTCGCCGTACCTGCAGCTCGGTGAAGTGAAGTACGGGCGTCCGATTCTCGATCGCGGCATCCAGGCGGGCACCTCGCTCGAGGTCGCCGCCAAGTACGCGCTGCTGTCGTTCGACGCGACGATGCGCTCCAATGTGACCGTCGGACCGCCCATCGACCTGCTTTTGTACAAGAAAGACAGCCTGGCGGTGACGCGCTACCGCCGCCTCGGGGCGACCGATCCCGACCTCAACCTGATTCACGCCTCCTGGGAGCAGTCGCTCCGGCGCGCGGTCGAACAGCTGCCCGAAATCGAATTCGACGGCCAGCCGCAGCCCGCACAGCCGCAGCCGCAGGCCCAGGAGACCGGCGTGCGCGTTCCGTAGGACATCCGGCTCGACCATTGCATGGCGATGCGCATGGCTCGCTCGGCGCATTTCCCGGTTTCGGTGACCCCTCGGCGTAGCACCTGTGCCCACCCAAGCCGCGCCTGACCTGTTCGCCGGCTACACGCTCTCCGACGCCTTCGACGAGATGTTCGACGGCAAGGCGCAGGCTCGCCGTCCGTACCGGAAGCTGCACAAGGAGCTGACCCGGCTGACGCCCGAGGAACTGCTGCGGAGCAAGCAGAAGGCGGACCTGACCTTCTTCAATCAGGGCATCACCTTCACCGTCTACGGCCGCAACGAGAAGACCGAGCGCATCTTCCCGCACGATCTGCTGCCGCGCATCGTCTCGGCCGCCGACTGGGACACCATCGATCGCGGCCTCACCCAGCGCATCACCGCGCTCAACCTGTTCCTGAACGACATCTACCACGAGCGGAAGATCCTGCACGACCGCGTCGTCCCCGGCGACGTCGTTTTCACCTGCAAGCATTTCCGCCGGCAGATGATGGGCGTCAAGGTGCCGCGCGGCGTCTACGTCAACGTCATGGGCACCGACCTGGTGCGGCTGCCCGACGGCCGCTTCGTGGTGCTCGAAGACAACCTGCGCGTGCCGAGCGGCGTCTCGTACATGCTCTCGAGCCGCAAGGTGATGAAGCAGATTTTCCCGACGCTGTTCCGCAAGTGCGGGGTGCGGCCGATCGAGCATTACAGCCAGGCGCTGCTCTCGACGCTCAAGTCGCTGGCGCCGGACGGCTGCGTCGAGCCGACCATCGTCCTGCTGACGCCAGGCGTCTACAACTCGGCCTACTACGAGCACTCGTTCCTGGCGCGGCAGATGGGCATCGAGCTGGTCGAGGGCCGCGACCTCGTCGTCCACGACAACTACGTTTACATGCGGACGACGAGAGGGTTGAAGCGGGTGCACGTGATCTACCGGCGCGTGGACGACGACTTCCTGGATCCGCTGGCGTTCCGCGTCGACTCGGCGCTGGGATCGCCGGGGCTGTTCAGCGCGTATCGCGCCGGCAACGTGACGCTCGCCAACGCGCTCGGCACCGGCGTCGCCGACGACAAGGCGATCTACGCCTACGTCCCGAAGATCATCAAGTACTACCTCGATCAGGACCCGATCCTCGACAACGTCGAGACGCTGCTGATGACCGAGCGGACGCAGCGCGCGCACGTCATCGACAACCTCCAGTCGTTCGTCGTCAAGGCGGTGGGGGAGTCGGGCGGCTACGGGATGCTGATCGGTCCGCACAGCAGCGCCGATCAACGCGCGCTGATGCGCGAGCGGATCACCGCCGATCCGCGCAACTACATCGCGCAGCCGGTGCTGGCGCTCTCGACCGCGCCGTGCTTCGTCGACGGCGCCATCGAGCCGCGCCACGTCGACCTGCGCCCCTACGTGCTGTTCGGCGAGAAGGTGACGATCGCGCCCGGCGGCCTGACCCGCGTTGCGCTGCGCAAGGGTTCGCTGGTCGTCAACTCCTCGCAGGGCGGCGGGTCGAAGGACACGTGGGTGCTTCAGAGCTGACAACATGCTTTCACGCGTTGCCGACAGTCTCTACTGGATGAGCCGCTACTTCGAGCGCGCCGACAACTGCGCGCGCGTGATCGACGCGACCCACAGCCTGATGTTGAGCCGCACCGACACCGACACCGATCAGCGCTGGTATCGCGCCCTGACGGTGACGGGCCTGAAGCTCGAGCCGGCCAGCGCCGATCCGCAGGAGGCGATCATGCGCCTCTCGGCCGACGTCTCGAACCGCTCCTCGATCATCGCCTGCCTCGCCGCGGCCCGCGAGAACGCCTCCCAGGTCCGCGAGGAGATCAGCTCCGAGATGTGGGAGCAGCTCAACCGGATGTATCACGAGGTGATCTCGCTGGCGGTCAGCGTCGAAGACGACGAGTCGGTGATGCGGCTGGTGACGACGGTGCGCGAGTCGTCCTATGCGTTCCACGGCGTCAGCGAAACGACGATGACGCACGGCGAAGGCTGGCGGTTCGTGCAGCTGGGCAAGTTCACGGAGCGGGCCTGCTTCGTGTCGCTGCTGCTCGACGCGTACTTCGGCATGGCCGAGCAGGCCGACGATCTCGACTGGGTGGCGCTGCTCACGAGCTGCGCCGCGTTCGACTCCTACTGCAAGGTGTTCACGGCGGATCTCCAGCAGGACCGGATCGCCGAGCTGCTGCTCGTCCACCCGGAGTTCCCGTATTCGGTGCGCTACTCGGTGGAGCGGATTTACGTGGCGCTGCGCGCGATCACCGGGCAGTCGGCGAGCCGCCATCGCGGCCACATCAACCGCGTCATCGGCCGGCTGCGATCGTCGCTGGCGTTCGCCACCACGTCGGAGCTGCTCGCCGGGGATCTGCACGCGTTCCTCAACGGGGTGCTCGAGCAATGCCGGGCGCTGCACGCCGCCGTGCACGACGCCTACATCGACTACCCGATCGAGATGGCGTTCGAGGGCTGAACGGTGTTCTACGCGATCCGGCACGTCACCCGCTACCGCTACAGCCGCCCGGCGTGGCAGAGCATCATGGAAGTCCGGATGCACCCGCGCACCGAGTACACGCAGCGCTGCTTCACCTTCCAGCTCTCGGTGAACCCGCGCGCGCGCATCTTCGCGTTCGTCGATCACTTCGGCAACCACGTCCATCATTTCGATCTGCCGGCGCACCACCGCGAGCTCACCATCGTCGCCGACGCGCTCGTCAACCTCGAGATGCCGGACGCGCTGCCGTCGTCGCTGCCGACCGAGTCGTGGGAGCACCTCAATCACCTGATCGAGGAGGAAGACCACTGGCCGATGCTGATGCCGAGCCATTACGCGCGCCCGAGCCCGCAGCTCGAAGACTTCACGCGCGAGCACCGCCTCGATGTTCCGGACGGCCGCGATCCGCTGTCGCTCGTCGTCGACGTCTCGAACGCCATCAACGGCGCCTTCGAGTACGTCAAGAAGAGCACCGCGGTGAATTCGCCGATCGACGTCAGCCTCGCGTCGCGCCAGGGCGTGTGCCAGGATTTTTCCCACATCATGATCGCGGTGGTGCGCGGCCTCCGCATCCCGTGCCGCTACGTGAGCGGATACCTGTTCCACGACGAGCTGCACCACGACCGCTCGGCCGAAGGCGCGACGCACGCGTGGGTCGAGGCGCTCCTGCCCGGCCTCGGCTGGGTCGGCTTCGATCCGACCAACGGCGTGATCACCGGCAACCGCCACATCCGGACCGCCGTCGGCCGCGACTACGCCGACGTGCCGCCGACCATCGGCACCATGAAAGGGCGCGCCGAAACCGAGCTCCAGGTGCGCGTCCGCGTCTCCGCCTCGCAGGCGCTGCTCCCGCCCGACGAGGAGTTCGCCGCCGACGAGGAGTGGTCGCTGTTCTTCGAGAGCGACGAGCAGGCGCTGCTGTATCAGCAGGAACAGTAGTCGCGAATGTCGTGACGTGATCGGTGATCGGGGATCGGTGATCGGGGACCGCCGTCAGGTAAACTCATCCGATGCGTCTCCGATCGATCCTGGTGGGTCTGCTGGTCTGTTTCCTCGTACGCGCCGCCTCCGTCACGGCCGGACAGCTTCAGCACGGCTCGATCACCGGAATGGTGCTGACGCCTGACGGGCAGCCCGCCGCTTCCGCGACCGTCGTCCTGCTTGATCCCCTCGGTGCACCCCTCACGACCGTCACGGCGACACAGGGCGCGTTCACCGTGCCGAACGTCGCGCCGGGCACCTACGCGATCCGCGCCGAGGCGCCGCCGCTGCAGGCGACGCTGCAGCACGTCACCGTGACGAGCGCGCTCCCGGTGAAGATTCAGCTGCGGCTGTCAGCCGTCGCCGCCGAACAGATCGTCGTCCAGGCCGAGGCCTCGCAGCCCGAATCGACGACCCGCGTGACGCTCGCGGGAGAAGCCGTGAGGCGGGCTCCCGCGCGCATCGGCAGCCGCGGCCTGCAGGACGCGATCGCCACGGTTCCGGGCTGGGCGACCGAGGACAACGGCCTCCTCCACGTGCGCGGCGTGGACGACGGGTTCCTCTACGTGATCGACGGCGTGCCCGTCTACGAGCGCCTCGACGGCCTGTTCGGGATGGCGCCGGATCCCGCCATGGTCGACTCCCTCAACGTCGTCACCGGCTACATTCCGCCGGAGTTCGGCTGGAAGTCGGGTGGCGTCATCGAGGTCAGATCCGCGGCCCGCACCAGCGAGCGCTGGAACGGCGCGATCGATCTGCTCGCCGGCGGCGATGCCACGCGCGATCTGTCCGTGGTGTCGGGCGGATCGGCTGGACGCGCGACGTCGCTGACGTTCGGCATGACCCGCCAGTCGTCCGAGCGCTTTCTCGACCCCGTGCATCCCGACAATCTGCACAATTCGGGCGGCGCCTGGAGCGGCGGGGCGCAGGTGGGCTGGAGCCCGTCCGCGTCGGATACGCTCACGGTGGTCGGCGGCGGCAACCGCTCGACGTTCGACGTCCCGCATGGGGAGCATCAAGAGGAGGCCGGGCAGGATCAGCGGCAGCGCCTCGGGCAGGCGTGGGGCAGCGCGTCGTGGCAGCGCGCCTGGACCTCGTCCACGGTGTCGCAGCTTGCCGGCTATCACCGGGCGGGCACGTCGACGCTGGATGGCAGCCCGCGCGACACGCCGCTCTTCACCAGTGCCGATCGCAGCCTGCGCCGGACCGGCATCCTCGGCAGCGTCTCGCACCAGGCCTCGCGTCATCTGATCAAGGCCGGCGCGGAAGCGTCGTGGCTGCGCCTGCGCGAGGACTTCACCTTCGCCGTCACCGACGAAGAGGAAGGCGAGGAAGCGGGGCTCAGCGAGGAAGCGCTCGAGCACACGCTCGACGATCCGTTCCGCTTCAGCGAGTCCGCGGCGCCGTCGCTGTTCTCGATCTATCTCCAGGATGCGATCCGGGTCTCGAACACGCTGACGATCGACGCCGGCGTCCGCGTCGACTGGAGCCGGCTGCTCGTGCACGCGTCGCAGGTGAGCCCGCGGATCGGCGCGGCGTATCGCTGGGACGCCGCCGCCACTACCTTTCGCGCGTCGCTCGGCCGGTTCTTCCAGCCGCCGCAGCCCGAGAACCTGCTGCTCGCGTCGTCCGACGAGGCCTGGGAGCTGTCGCCGTTCCGGACCGAAACCGGCGGCGGCGCCGCGCTCGAGCCCGAACGCCAGACCGCCTTCGAAGTCGGCCTCGAACGCGCCCTCGGCCGGTTCGTGCGCATGGACCTCGCGTACTGGCGTCGCAGCATGACGGACGTCGCCGACCCCAACGTCTTCTTCGGCACCACCATCCTGTTCCCGAATTCCGTCGCGGAAGGAAAGGCCGCCGGCATCGACGTGCGCCTCGAAGTGCCGCGCCGGCGCGGCTGGTCGGGGTACGTCAGCTACGCGAACTCACGCGTCACGCAGTACGGCCCGATCGAGGGCGGGCTGTTCCTCGAGGACGAAGTGATCGAAATCGGCCCGGGCACCGCGTTCACGCCCGATCACGACCAGCGCAACGTCGGCGCGTTCGGCGTGTCGTTCGATGCCGACACGCGCGGCTTCTGGGCCTCCGTCACCGGCCGCTACGAAAGCGGCACGCCGCTCGAAGTGGATGACGATGACCTCGACGAGCTGGAGGAGCGCCCGGGCGCCGAGCTCGTGGACATCGAGCGCGGACGGGTCAAGCCGCGCGCCGTCTTCGACGCCACCGCGTCGCATCGCCTGTTCCGCCGCGGCGCCGTCGACCTCAGCCTGCGCGTCAGCCTCCTCAACCTCACCGGCCGCCGCTGGGCCTACAACTTCGGCAATCCGTTCAGCGGCACGCACTTCGGCCCTGGGCGGACGGCGCAGGTGGGGGTCAGAGTCGTGTTTAGATAAGCTCAACTCCCAACCTCCAACTCCCAACTCCCAAGCGACCGGTCGAAGCAGCCGGGTAGAAGTCCTGGCGACCGGGCAATCAGCTGCGACTTTCACCCTGTTGTGCAAACGATTCCGATTGGAAGTTGGGAGTTGGGAGTTGGGAGTTAGGTAGGAATCTTCCCCAGCACCCGGCCCAGCAGCTTGAGCGCGTAGAGCATGACGCGCTCGCGCGCCTGCTCGATGTCGCTCGGGCCGGCGGTCCTCAGGCCGGCGGCGCGCAGATCGTCGACCGCGCTGTCGTCGCCGCCCATCGGATGCGTCGCGATCCAGTAGAGGATCTTCGGCAGATCCTGCTTGGGGATGTCCGCCTGCAGCCGCTCGAAGACGACGTGCGCGAGATGGCGCTCGACCGGCAGCTGGAACACGTCGGGCACCGCCGCGACGTAGAGGATGTTGCGCACGCGCTGCACGGGGTCGGCGACCTGGCCGGGACGCCAGCCAGGCAGCCGCGCGCGGACGTCGTCGATCTCGGACTGGACGTCGGGATCGAGCGGTTCGTCGGCCGGCGCAATCGGCGACACGACGCCGCTGTCGGGCGGCAGCCGGCTGAACACGATCTCCTCGAAGTGCGCCTGCGTGACGTCCTGCCAGGACGCGGGCTCCGGCGGGCCGGCGTTTCGGGACGGAGGCGGAGGTGGATTCGCCGGCGGCGGGGCGGACGACGGCGGCGGTGTCACCGCGGGCTTGTCGACGACCGGTGGTGACTTGGGTTCAGGCTTTGGCTTGGAACCCGGGTCGGTCGCGGACGGCGCAGACGATGGCGCGGTCGGCAATCCGGGCGATGTTGACGGCTTCGACGTCGGCGCGCCTGGCGATTCGGCCGGCGGTGTCGGCGGCGGTGTTGGCGCTGGCGTCGGCTGCGGCTGGACCTGCGGCGCCGGATCAACCGCGGCTTCGCCCGGGGGCGGTTCCGTGGCGCGAGTGGTCTGCAGCTGCGCCCGCGTTTCGGTGACGCCGATCAAGCCGCGTGATTCCGCGAGCAGGCCGACCGCCGCCCAGCCGGCGAGCGCGACCGCCAGCCAGCCCTTGCCGCCGCGCGACGCGAAGCGCTGCTGCGCGTCCCACCGGAACATCTTGATGCCCGCGAGAAACCCGGCGGCGCCGATCATGGCGAGCGCGAGCAGGCTGAACCGCGTGCTGTCGAGGCCGCCGCCGTTGACCGCCGCCTGCATGGCTTCGACGGCGTAGCGTCCGGGGAAGAAGGCCGAGAGGTGCTGCGCCCACGCCGGCAGGCTGGCGAGCTGCACCGCCACACCGCCGATGATCAGCATCGGCAGGAAGATGCATTGCCCGAGCGCCTGCACCGCGGGCACGTTGTCCGCGAGCGTCGCGATCACCAGCCCGAGGCCGAGCAGCGCAAAGGCGACGAACGTGAACGCCACGAAGAGGTCCAGCGGATGCGCCGGCGCCGGCATGCCGATCGCCATCGCCAGCACGACCTGCAGCAGGCCCGCGAGGAGCAGCAGCAGGTAGCGCGCGGTCACCGTGCTCCCGAGCAGCGTGCCCGTCGCCACCGGCGCCAGCCGGAAGCGGCGCCACACGCCGCGTTCCCGCTCGCTGACCATCGTGGTCGGCAGGCCGAAGCAGGCGCCGCCGAGCGCCGTCACGGTCAGCAGCTCGCCCATGTGTCGGATCAGCGGGACCCGGTCGTAGCGGTACAGCACCCAGAAGGCGATCAGGAAGATCGTCGGGAACAGGTAGCTGTAGATCAGCGCCATCCGGTTTCGGAAGTGCAGCTGCAGGCTGACGCGAAGCTGGTGGATGAACGGGGTCATCACGACGTCAACGGGTTGCCGTCTTTCAGCGCGCTGCCGGTCAGCTCGAGGAAGACGTCCTCGAGGCTTGCCTTCTGCACGTGCATCTCGAGAATCCCGATCCGTTGCGCTGACAATCGGGCGGTCAGCTCGGCAAGCGTGGAGGTCACGTCGGTGGCGCGGAACCGCGCGGTCGTTGCCTCCGGGGCTTCGACCTGGAGCTCGGACACGCCCGCCATCCCGGCGAAGATGGACGCCTCGAGCGGCTGGGACGTGGTGAGCGTGATCGACGGCGCCGTGCTCGACGCGGCGATCAGCTCCGCGGTCCGGCCGGCCGCCACGATCCGGCCCTTGTCGATGACCGCGAGGCGATCGCAGAGCAGCTCGGCTTCCTCCATGTAGTGCGTGGTCAGCAGCACGGTGTGGCCGTCGCGCTTCATCCGCCGGATCTCGCCGTGCAGCTCGCGCCGCGACTGCGCGTCGAGGCCGGTTGTGGGTTCGTCGAGGAAGACCAGCTCGGGATTGTTGACGAACGCGAGCGCGAGCGCGAGCCGCTGACGCTGCCCGCCCGAGAGCGAGTCGAATGGCGCGTGCGCCTTCTCGACGAGCCCGAAGCGCTCGAGCAGATCGGCGGGCTTCGCGCGGTGCTGGTAGAACGAGCCGAACAGCGTCAGCGCTTCGAGCGGCGTGATCTTGTCCTGGAGCGCGGTGGTCTGGAGCGCGGCGCCGATCTTCTGCTTGACGTCGCGCGGCCGGCGGCGGGCGTCGATGCCGCACACTTCAACGGTGCCGCTGTCGGGCTCGCGCAGGCCGATCACGCACTCGACGGTGGTCGTCTTCCCTGCGCCGTTGGGCCCGAGCAGCCCGAAGATCTCGCCGTCCTGGATGTCGAAGCTGATGCCGCGGGCCGCTTCGACGCGGCCGTAGTGCTTCGTCAGATCGCGGACGAGGACTTTCGGAGTCATTGGAAAAGTACAAAGTCAGAAGGGAAAAGTGAAAAGCCCTTTTGACTTTTCCCTTTTAACTTCTGACTTTCTACAAGCCCCCTGTCAACTGCATCAGCCGATCGTTCGGATAGATGTGGTCGACGTTCTCGGGCGTCACGAGCTGATGCTTGACGAAGATGGCGGGGGGCACCGGGCGCCGGTGGAGGATGTCGAGCGCCAGCGCCAGGATCTCGGCGCCGTACTTCTCCGGGAAGTACGCGACCGAGCCGATCAGGCGCGTGCCCGGCTGTCGCAGCTCGGCTCGTCCCTCGGGGGCGGCGTTCTGGCCCATGACCGCGCAGGAGTCGCTGCGGCCGGCCTCCTGGAACGCGCGCAGCGCGCCGAGCGCACTCGGGTCGTTGATGGCGCCGACCAGGATCTTCTTGGCCCGGCTGACCCGCAGGTGCTTGCGGATGGCCTCGAAGCTTTCGCCGAGCTTGCCGTCGCCGTCCACGTAGGTCACGCGGCAGTGCTCGAGCTGCGGGCACACTTCCTTCATGCCGACGAGCATGCCGGTGAGCCGCATCTTCGGCAGGCTTCCCGCGCGCTCGAGCGCGATCATCACGATCTCTTCGACCTCGCTGTGCCAGGCCTGCTTGGCCCAGCGGCCAAGGTGGCGGCCGCCGATCAACCCGGCCTCGTAGTTGTTCGCGCCGAAGTAGGTCGCGCCCGGATGCGGCACTTCCAGCGCGATCAGCGGAATGTCCGCGTCGCGGTACTTGGCCGCGACCGTCGCCGCGACGTGCTCGTCGGTCTGGAACTCGATGACGAGGTCGACCTTTTCCCTGACCAGGACCTCGGCGTTCCGCTGCGCGATCTTCGGGTTGTAGCGGTTGTCGACGCAGATGAGCTCGACGCCGTGCGCCGCCGCCGCCCGCTGCAGGCCGACCGAGATCTCCTTGGAGAACTGGTAGTCGGTGCCCTGGGCCGCGTAGCCCAGCCTGAACGGCTTCTGCTTGAACGGCCGGACGTGCGATCGATACAGGTTTTCCCCGACCTTCTCGATCATCCCGCAGCGCTCGAGCGTGTAGAGCAGGCGGAACGCCATGCTCTTGGGCAGGCCGCTGCGGGCCGCGATCTCGCGGAGCGGCAGCGCTTCACCCGAGGTGCGAAACGCCGACAGCAGCTGCGAGGAATGGACGACGGACTTGACGAGGTAGGGATCCCGCGCCCCAGTGCTCTTGGTGCTCATGGTCTTCCTGGCCCGATAGTCGGCATATTGCGAACTGCACAACGAGTTCGGACCGCGGCGATCGTCAAATTGCTGGACCTTTGCCGGGAAAGTAGCTTCGGTGCGCCGTGGCTACCTGAGTCGGTTGTGCTCAGTGTTGCGCGATGCGAAATGGTGCCGCCAGTATAAACCAACCGGAAGCGATGTCACAGCGGCCGTTTTGCAGCGCCGGGTGAAATACGCCCGCGTGCGCGGACGTGCTTCAACCGAGCCGCACGGACGAACTGGTAAGATGCGCGCGCACATGTCCGAGGCGGCGCCGCGCCTGCTCCAGGCCACCTCCATCGAGAAGTCCTTCGCCGGCGTCCGGGCGCTCAAAGGGGTGTCCTTCGATCTCCTGCCCGGCGAGGTGCACGCCATCGTCGGCGAGAACGGCGCCGGCAAGTCCACCCTGATCAAGATCATCACCGGGGCCGAGCAGCCGGATGCCGGCGCGCTGGCCGTCGCCGGCCAGATCGTCCGGCACATGGACCCGGCCACGTCGCGGGCGATGGGCATTGCCGTCATCTATCAGCAGCCGTCGCTGTTTCCTCATCTGACGGTCGCGGAGAACATCGCGCTGGCGCTCGAGTCCGGCACGCCCTGGCGCCGGGTGGACTGGACGCGGCGCCGGGCCCGCGCCGCCGACCTGCTCGGGCGCGTCGGCTCGGCGATCGATCCCGGCCGGCTGGTCGAGACCCTGAGCATGCCGGAACAGCAGATCGTCGAGATCGCGAAGGCGATCGGCGCCGACGCGAAGATCGTGCTGATGGACGAGCCGACCGCGTCGCTGACCGAGCGCGAGGTCGAGAGCCTGTTCGCGGTGATTGCGCGGCTTCGCAGCCAGGGGGTCGGCGTCATCTACATCTCGCACCGGCTCGAGGAGATCTTCACCGTCTCCGACCGCATCACGGTGCTGCGCGACGGGCAGACCGTGGCGACCCGCGCCGTCACCGAGGTGGACCGCGGCGAGTTGATCCGCATGATGGTCGGACGGGAAGTGTCGGCCGTGTTCCCGAAGCGGGAGATCGCCAGGGGCGCCGCCGCGCTCGAGATCCGCGGCGTCTCGAACCGCGAGGCGGGAATCGAAGACGTCACGCTGACCGTGCATCGCGGCGAGATCGTCGGCCTCGCCGGCCTGGTCGGCTCCGGGCGCACCCAGCTCGCGGAGACGATCTTCGGCATCACGCCGGCGGATGCGGGTGAGATCCTCGTGCACGGCGCGCGCCACGTCATCTCGTCGCCGGCGGATGCGATTCGCGCCGGCATCGCCTACGTACCGGAGGACCGGCGCCAGCACGGCGTCGTGCTGGACATGTCGGTGGCCGCCAATGCCAGCCTGGCCAGTCTTGGCGCGGTCTCGACTCGCGGCCTCATCGACCGCGGCCTCGAGCGAACGCGCGCCCAGGACTTCGTCGATCGCCTCCGCATCAAGACGTCCTCGGTCCTCGCCGACGTCGGGACGCTGTCGGGAGGCAATCAGCAGAAGGTGGCGCTGGCCCGCTGGCTCTCGACCAAGCCGTCGGTGATCATCCTGGACGAGCCGACGCAGGGCGTCGACGTCGGATCGAAGGCCGAGATCCACGGCCTCATGCAGATGCTGGCCGAGGAGGGGCTCGCGATCCTGATGATTTCGTCGGAGCTCCCGGAGATTCTCGGGATGAGCGATCGCATCGCGGTCATGCACGGCGGCGCGATCCGCGGCGTGCTCACCCGCGCCGAGGCGACGCAGTCCAGCATCCTTGCCCTCGCGCTCAACCAGCAGGGTCACGCCTGAGCCATGGCCGGCCTGGGACGACGGGAGGGGTCGGTTGCGCTGGCGATAGGCGCGCTCGCCCTGATCATGGCGGTGGCGGCGCCGGGTTTCTTCGCGCGCGACAACCTCGCTGACCTGTTCCTCGCCAACATGCCGGTGCTGATCGCCGCGCTCGGCATGACGGTGGTCATCCTCACCGGCCACATCGACATCTCGATCGGCTCGATCTTCGCGATCTGCGCCGTCGGCTCCGGCCTCCTCGCCAAGGAGGGGCTGCCGCTGCCGCTGGTCGTGGTCGCGGCCGCGGCGCTCGGCGCCCTGCTCGGCGGCGTCAACGGCGGGCTCGTCGCCTACGTCCGCATTCCGTCGATCGTCGTCACGCTGGCGACGATGGTGGCGCTGCGTGATGCGCTGCGCTGGACCACCGAGGGCGCGTGGATCCAGGATCTCCCGGCCGGATACCAGTGGCTCGGCACCAGCGATCGCGTCTACCCCGTCATCGTCACGGCGGTGGTGGTTGCGATGGTGGCGATCCTGGCGTGGAGCCTGCGGCACCTGGCGCTGGGACGCGCCGTGTATGCGACCGGGTCGAGCCTGGACGCGGCCCGCCTTGCCGGCGTGCGCACCTTGATGGTGACGTTCTCGGTGTTCGCGCTGTCCGGCGCCCTCACCGGTCTCGCCGCGGTGCTGAACTCGGTCCGCTTCAACCAGATTCCCAGCAACACCGGGCTGGGGCTGGAGCTGAAGGTGATTGCCGCGGTCGTGGTCGGGGGCACGGCGATCACCGGTGGACGCGGCAGCGTGAGCGGCACGCTGCTCGGCGTCGTCCTGCTGGGCGCGATCGGTCCGGCGCTGACGTTTCTCGGCGTGAGCGCCTACTGGGAGCGCGCGATCCAGGGCGCCATCATCCTGACCGCCGTCGCCTTCGACGCGGTGCGGCCGCAGCTCCACGCCCGGGCGAGCCGCCGATGAAGCGCTTCTTCCCGAACAACGAGTGGATTCTCCTGCTGGCGCTGCTGGCCGAGATCGCGCTGTTCTCGGCGATCGCGCCGAACTTCGCCACGGTCGGGAACTTCTTCGAGTTGAGCCGCCTGAGCGTCGAGCTCGGCCTCCTTGCGATTGCGCTGACCCCGATCATCATCACCGGCGGCATCGATCTGTCGGTCGGCGCGATGATGGGACTCGCCGCGATCGTGTTCGGGGTTGCCTCGCGCGACTGGAACCTTCCGGTTCCTGCCGCGGCGCTGATCGCCCTGCTGCTCGGTTGCGCCGGCGGCGCCCTCAACGCGGTGTTAGTGGCGCGGCTGGGGATCCCGCCGCTGATCGTCACGCTCGGCACGTTGTCGCTGTTCCGCGGCATCGCCGAAGGGATCACGCACGGCGCGGTGAACTACACCGGGTTTCCCCCCGGGTTCCTGATGCTCGGCCAGGGCTATCTCGGCGGCGTGATTCCGGCGCAGCTGCCGATCTTCGTGGCTCGTGCTGCTCGCCTACGTCGTGCTGCTGCACCGCTCGGTCATTGGCCGCGGGCTCTACGCGATCGGCTTCAGCCCCGGCGGCGCGCGGTTCGCGGGGATTCCGGTCGGGCGCCGGGTCGGCCTCGTCTACCTGCTGTCGGGAATCGTGTCGAGCCTCGCGGGTATCATCTACGTCGCGCATCTCGGACAAGCTCGGGCGGACGCCGGCAGCGGCTACGAGCTGGACGCGATTACGGCGGTCGTGCTCGGCGGGACCTCGGTGTTCGGCGGTCGCGGCACGCTCGGCGGGACCGTGCTGGGGCTGTTCGCGCTGGCGATCCTGCGCAACGGCCTCCGGCTCGCCGCGCTGCCGTCGGAGCTGGCCGGGGTGCTGACCGGCACGCTGCTGCTCGTCACGATCGCGATCGATCGCATCCGCAGCATCGAACGGACCCAGGCGGTGACGGCCGCGAGCGCCGCCGCGCACATCTCAGAGGACGCAGACGTGAAGAACAGTCAGGTCGCCGTGCTGTGCGCGGCCGTGATCGCCGGGTCGCTGATCGTCGCCAGCACCAACGTGTGGCTGGTCCGCTCGCTCGCGCCGTCACCCGCGCAGCCGGCGGCGGGCGGGGCGGCCGGTCCGGCACCGTCGACCGCCAAACGGCCGGTGATCGCGATGATGCCGAAGGCCAAGGGCGATCCCTACTTCGTCAGCTGCCGCGTCGGCGCGGAGGAGGCGGCCAAGGAGCTGGGCGTCGACCTGATCTGGGACGGCCCCACCGGCCTCGACGCCGCCCAGCAGAACGAGGTGATCGAGAACTGGATCACGCGGCAGGTCGACGTGATCGCGGTCGCCGTCGAGAACCGCGCCGGGATCTCCACCGTCCTCCGCAAGGCCCGTCAGCGGGGCATCAAGGTCCTGACCTGGGACGCGGACGCCGAGCCCGACGCCCGCGACTTCTTCGTCAACCAGGCGACGTCCGAAGGCATCGGCAACACGCTCACCGACGAGGCGGCCCGCCTGCTCGGCGGCAAGGGGGAGTTCGCGATCCTGACCGGCGCCCTCAGCGCCGCGAACCAGAACGAATGGATCTCCTTCATCAAGAAGCGCGTCGCCGAGCAGCACCCGGGACTCACCCTGGCCACGATCAGGCCGACCGACGACGACCGGGACAAGGCGTTCGCTGAAACACAAACGGTGCTGCGGGTGTATCCCAACGTGAAACTGGTGATGGCGATCTCCGCCCCGGCGGTGCCGGGCGCCGCCGAGGCGGTGAAGCAGGCCGGGCGCAGGGACGTCAACGTGATCGGCCTGTCGCTGCCCAACATCAACAAGCCGTACGTGCACGGCGACTGGGTGCAGACGGTGGTGCTGTGGAATACGCGCGACCTGGGGTATCTGACGATCCACGCCGGCATGCAGATGCTGCAGGGCAAGCTCGCCGCCGGGGCCACGAGCATGGAGGGCGGCAGGCTCGGCCCGCTGCAGATTCGCGGCAGCGAGATCATCCTCGGGCCGCCGTTGAAATTCACCAAGGCCAATATCGATCAGTTCGACTTTTAGCGAACACTGGCGTCAACTCCCAACCTCCCCGCCTTCGCGCGTCGTCCAATGCACGCGCTCCGGCGAGGCCTCGCCAGAGCTGGCGACGTGACCGACCGCCAGCGGCGGCGGGCAACGCCCAACTCCCAAAACAGGGCAGGTTGGCGGCATTCTTCGCTTGGAAATTGCGAGTTGAGAATTGGGAGTTGGAAGTTGGGAGTTGGGAGTTGAAAAGGTATCGTAGTCACGTGAAACCAACGAAATTCCTCACGCTTGTCGCCATCGGCCTCACCCTCGCCGGGTGCAGTCCCCAGCAGGATGCGGAGAAGGGGCCTCCGCCCGCTGCGCCCGCTGCGCCCGCCGCACCGGCTCCGCCGGCGCCGCCCGACAAGGCAACCGGTCCGCGCCTCTACGTCTCCGACGAAACCGGCGGCAACGTCGTCGTCATCGACACGCAATCCGGGCAGGCCATCGGGAAGATCCCCGTCGGGAAGCGGCCCCGGGGCATCCTGCTGTCGCCCGATCGCACGCAGCTGCTGGTGGCGCTCTCGGGATCGCCGATCGCCGGACCGGGCGTGGACGAATCGAAGCTGCCCCCGCCCGACCGATCTGCCGACGGCATCGGCGTCGTGGACATCGCCACGGGCAAGCTGCTTCGGACGCATCGCAGCGGACAGGATCCCGAGGCGTTCGACGTGTCGAAGGACGGCTCCAGGGTGTTCGTCTCGAACGAGGACGCCGCCGAGATGTCGGTGCTCGACCTGGCCAGCGGCACCATCGTCTCCCGTGTGAAGGTCGGCGAGGAGCCCGAGGCGGTGACGCTGCGTCCGGATGGTCGCGAGGCCTATGTCGGCTGCGAGGCCGACAACGAGGTCGTGGCTGTCGACACGGCGTCGAACAAGGTCGTCGCGCGCATCAAGGCCGGAGCGCGGCCGCGCGGGATTGCGTTCACGGCCGACAACCTGACCGCGTTCGTCGCCAACGAGAACGACGCCACCGTGTCGGTCGTGGACACGACGAAGCACACCGTGACCGAGACCATCACGATCACGCCGACCAAGGGCACGCCAACCGTGCCGCGTCCGATGGGCGTCGTGATGTCGCCGGACGGCCGCCACGCGTACGTCTCGCTCGGGCGGGCCAAGTCGATCGCGGTGATCGACGTCGCCAAGCGGCAGCACGTCCGCAGCATCGAGGACGTCGGCACGCGTCCGTGGGGCATCGCGATCAGCGCCGACGGCCGCAAGTTGTACACGGCCAACGGTCCGTCCGCTGACGTGTCGGTCGTGGACATCGAAAGCGGCAAGGTCGAGGCGCGCATCACCACCGGCGGCAGCCCCTGGGGCGTCGTCGTGCTCGCGCCGCGCTGACCTCATCAGCGAAAGCAGCATGTGACTACGATGACAATGACGGTGCTCGCGGCGATTGTCGCGCTCCAGGTTTCTTCCGCGCCGACGATCGTCGGTACCGTGCGGGACGTCTCGGGCCAGAGCGTCCGCGGCGCCGTCGTGATCGTGCGTTCGGCTTCGGCCGAGCAGCGGGTCGTCACCGCCGCCGACGGCGCGTTCACGTCCACGCTGCCGCTGTCGGGCGAAGTCCTCGTCATCGTCCGGGCTACCGGATTCGCGGAAGCGCGTCAGAGCGTCGCGACCGGCGTCGGCACGCAGACCGTGGCCGTGGTGCTCGAGCCGGCCGCCCTGGCCGAGACCGTGACCGTGACCGCGTCGCGCATGGAGCAGCGTCTTCGCGACGTCCCGGCCAGCGTCAACGTGATTACCCAGGAAGACATCCGTTATTCGCCGGCGGTCGTGGCCGACGATGTGCTGCGACAGATTCCGACGTTCAGCCTGTTCCGCCGGACCAGCAGCCTCGCGTCGCACCCGACCGCGCAGGGCGTGTCGCTGCGCGGCATCGGCCCGAGCGGCGTCAGCCGCACGCTGGTCCTGCTCGACGGCGTCCCGTTCAACGACCCGTTCGGCGGCTGGGTCTACTGGACGCGCGTGCCGCTCGACGCGGCGGACCGCATCGAGGTCGTCGATTCCTCGAGCTCGAGCCTGTACGGCAACTACGCGATGGGCGGTGTCATCAACATCGTCACGCTCCCCGCGGCCCGGCGCACGCTGGACGTCAAGGCCCAGTATGGGAATCGCAACAGCCCGAAGGTGGACTATCGGGCCGGCGACGTCTGGGGCAAGGTCGGCATGGTGCTCGACGGCGCGGTCTTCAGCACCGACGGCTACCCGATCGTCGTCGATATCAACCCCGCTGGTGTGGCCGAGCGCGGCGCCGTCGACAAGAACGTCTCGGTCAAGTTCCACAACATCAACCTCAAGGGTGACGTGACGGCGTCGGATCGGGTGCAGGCGTTCTTCCGTGCCGGCTACTTCCGCGAGGAGCGAATCAACGGCAAGGCGAGCACCATCGATTTCACCGACGAGAAGAACGACACCACCTGGAAGTCGGCGAGCGGCGGCGTGCGCCTCCGGCTTGGCAGCGGCGGCGACCTGCAGGCCAGCCTGTTCGGCGACGTCGAGCAGTTCCGCAGCAACTTCCTGGCGGTGCCGGCCGCGACCCCGCCGCGAAGCATCGGCCGCATGACCCTCAACCAGCGGGTGCCGAGCAAGGCGATTGGCGGCATGGTCCAGTGGGCGCGCGCGTTCGGCAGCCGGCAGCTGTTCACCGCCGGCACCGACTGGCGCTGGGTCGACGGCGACAGCGAGGAGGACGGCCTCGACGCCGTCACCGGCACGCAGGTCACGCTGAAGCGCGTCTCGGGCGGCACGCAGCGCAGCCTGGGCGTATTCGTCCAGGACGTCATCTCGCCGACCGATCGCGTCACCATGACGCTGAGCGCCCGTGTCGACAACTGGCGCAATTACGACGCGCACAACCTCGAGGCCGCGTTCCCGAGCGGCACGCCGACCGTCAACAACAATCCCAACCTGCCGGAACGCGACGACACCGTCGTCAGCCCGCGTATCGCGGCCCGTTATCAGCTGCACGAGCAGGTCAGCGTGTGGGGTGACATCGGCGCCGGCTTCCGGGCGCCGACGTTGAACGAGCTGTATCGGCAGTTCCGCGTCGGGACGGTGTTGACGCTGGCCAACAACCAGCTCGGTCCGGAGCGCCTGGTCGGCGGCAACCTCGGCGTCACGTGGCTGCCGGCTCGCAACGTGATGTACCGGACCACGTACTTCGACAACCGCGTCGAGGATCCGGTGTCGAACGTGACGCTCACGACGGTCGGCGCGAACGTCACCCAGCAGCGCCAGAATCTCGGCCGCACGCGAATTCGCGGCCTGCAGCAGGACGCCGAGGTCCGGTTCGGCACGTCGTGGCGATTCACCGCCGGCTACATGTACGAGCACGCCGAGGTGCGCGAGTTCGCCGCCAACCCGGTTCTGGTCGGCAAGTCGCTGCCCCAGGTCCCGCGCCACCGCGGCGCCATCGGCGCCGTCTACGCCAACCCGCGCATCCTCACGTTCTCGGTCGCCCTGCAGATGGTCGGCACGCAGTTCGACGATGACCTCAACGTCCGCACCGTGCCAGGCCTCACCGAGCCAGGTCTGCCGAGCTACTCGCTGTTCTCCTTCACGGCCTCGCGCGCCATCGGCCGCGGCGTCGAAGGATTCATCGGCGTGCAGAACGCGTTCGACGAGGAGTACTTCGTCGGCACGCTCCCGACCACCGTCGGCTCGCCGCGACTCGTCACCGCCGGCGTGCGCGTGCGGCTGGCGGGCCGATAAATCAATCCCGAATCCCGCAGTCCCGCATCCCGCGTCCCGCATCCCGCATCCCGCAGTCCCGCATCCCGCATCCCTAGTTCCCCCTCTTGACGCCTCCTACAGACGATGGCATCGTCGTCGTCGGGGAGGTTAGACCATGAGTGATGCCCGCATCTCGACCGACGAGTTCCTGCGCGGTGATGAGACGGTGCAGCCGCGGGAACTCGTCTACGGCATGGTGCGCGACGCCGCGGCGCCGACGCCCGGTCATCAATGGATCGTTGGTCAGTTCTTCCTCGCCCTCTCGCTCCACCTGCGTCCGGAGGACGCCACCGGCGTCTGGATGGCCCCGATCGACGTCGTCCTCGATCCGGTCGACCACCTGGTCGTCCAGCCAGACCTCATCGTCGTGTCGAAGGATCGGCTGCGCATCGTCACCGACCGGGTGCGCGGCGCGCCCGATCTCGTCATCGAAGTGCTGTCGCCGATGGTCCGCATCGGCCGCCTCGACGAACGGCTGCAGTGGTTCGCGGAGTACGGCGTCCGCGAGTGCTGGCTCGTTCGTCAGCCCGAACACGAAGTCGAGGTGATCCAGTTCTCCGGGGGCGCCTTCGAGAGCCGGCTCTTCTTCCTGACCGACGAGCCAATCCGTTCGTCGGTCCTTCCCAGATTCGACCTCTCACTCACACGTATTCTCGAGGCGCCGTCGGGCCAGCTCTTTTAACTTCCGCACTTCTGGACTTCTGACTTAGCGCGTTCGCACGCCGCGATAGAATGCCGCAGTCGCGATGACGTGTCCTTCCTGCGGCCGGGTGTTTTCTGAACCGGGCCGCTTCTGTCCCGGCTGCGGCGCGTCGGTCAACGATCCCGACGCCGTGACGATGGCGCTGCCGGGGCCGGCCACGCCTGGGTCATCGGTGCTTCCCCCGTCCACGGTGCGGCTGACGAACACCTCCCTCGCGCAGCGCACGCTCGAAGGCCGCTTTCCCCCCGGCGCGCTGCTCGCGAGCCGCTATCGCATCTCCGGCCTGCTCGGGCGCGGCGGCATGGGCGAGGTCTATCGCGCCGACGATCTCGTGCTCGAGCAGCAGGTCGCGCTGAAGTTCCTGCCGGACGAGATCGCCGAACGGACCGAGCGGATCGAGCGGTTCCGCGCCGAGGTGCGGGTGGCGCGCGAAGTGTCGCACCCGAACGTCTGCCGCGTCTACGACATCGGCGAGATCGACGGGCATCCCTTCCTGTCGATGGAGTACATCGACGGCGAGAACCTGACGTCGCTGCTGCGGCGAATCGGCCGGCTGCCGCATGACACGGCGGTCGACATGGCGCGTCAGCTGTGCGCGGGGCTGGCCGCGGCGCACGACAAGGGCGTGCTCCATCGCGATCTGAAGCCCGCGAACGTGATGATCGACGGCCGGGGCAAGGTCAGGCTGGCGGACTTCGGCCTCGCCTCGCTGGTCGAGGAATCGGGCCGGCATGCGCTGGCGGGCACGCCGGCCTACATGGCGCCCGAGCTCTTCGATCACAAGCCGCCGTCGATCCAGTCCGACATCTACGCGCTCGGACTCGTGCTCTACGAGATGTTCGCCGGCAAGCCCGCGTTCACCGCCGCGACGATCGGCGAGCTGGCGCGCCTGCATCACGAGTCGATGCCGACCAGCCTGTCGCGTGTGCTTTCCGACGCCGACCCCGTCGTCGAGCGGGTCATCCAGCGCTGCCTGTCAAAGGACCCTGTGGACCGGCCGGCGTCCGCGCTGGCGGTTGCGGCGGCGCTGCCGGGCGGCGATCCGCTGGCCGCGGCCCTCGCTGCCGGCGAAACACCGTCGCCGCAGATGGTGGCGGCATCGGGCGGCGTTGGCGCGTTGACGCCCGCGATCGCGGTCGCCTGCACCGTAGCTGCACTCATCGGGCTTGTTGTCGTCGTGCTGCTCAGCGGCCGCACCCAGCCGATCCGCTACGCGCCCGCCAGCAAGGCGCCGGAGATCCTTGCGGACCAGGCCGAATCGATCGTGCGCCGGCTGGGCTATACGACCATCGCGGGCGACCGATCGTACGGCTTCACCGGCACCGACTACATCACGTACCTGCGCACGAGCGATCGGTCGCCGTCGCGATGGGAGAACCTCAGGGCCGGGCAGCCGCCCGGCTTCACGTTCTGGTATCGGGAGAGTCCGTCGGATCTGATCGCCGATGGGTTCTCGCGGGCAGGCCGCGTGCGCCTGAGCGATCCTACGCTGCGCATCCCGGGCGAAGTCGCGATGATGCTCGACCTCAACGGCCACCTGCACCAGTTGATGGTCGTTGCCCCGCGCTTTCAGGATCAGGCGTCGCCTGCGCCCGACTGGAGCGCGCTGTTCCGGGAAGCGGGCCTGGATCTGTCGCGATTCACATCGGCGCCGGTGAAGTGGACGCCTCCCGTGTTTGCCGACACCCGCGCGGCGTGGGACGGCGTCTACCCCGATCGCCCCGACATCGCCGTCCACATCGAGGCGGCGTCGGTGTCCGGCAAGCCGGTCTTCTTCCAGATCTTCGAGCCCTGGAGCCGGACGACCCTGGTGCCCGGGTCGACGTCTCGCGTGCTGCGACTGTTCGGGATCGCGCTGTTTGCCGCCGCCTGCGGCCTGATGATCGGCGCCCTGCTGCTGGTCCGGCGCAACATCCGCCTCGGGCGCGGCGATCAGGCGGGTGCCTTGCGCCTCGCGTTCGTGCTGTTCCTGACGCAGACCGCTGCCGGCGTGCTCGGCGCCGACCACAACCTCAGTCCGTCCTGGATCGCCGGCGTGCTGACCGGCCTCGTCGCCCGCGGTCTCCTGATCGGAGCGCTCGCCTGGATCTTCTACGTCGCGCTCGAGCCGGATCTGCGGCGGCGTGCGCCGCACATGCTGATCTCGTGGACGCGCGTGCTCGCCGGTCACTTCACCGACCCGCGCGTCGGCCGCGACATCCTGATCGGTGTGCTCGGCGCAACCAGCGTCCAGCTGCTGACGCAGGTCGGCTATGTGGCGCCGCGCTGGTTCGGCGACGCGCCCGTCCTGTCGCCGGCAACCGGGCCCGCCATCTCCATCGCGGAGCTGCTCGCGGCGGTGTTGTCGTACATCGGCGGCGCGGTACTGGTCGCCACCTCGTTCGTGCTGGTCGTGTTCCTGCTGACGATTGTGCTCCGGCGCCGCGTGCTGGTTGCGGGCGTGCTCGCCGTCGTGTACGCGCTGCTGACCATCACGCAGAGTGGCCTCACCGCGACGTCGGCATTCGGCCTGCTCGTGGCGGTGGTGACCGCGGTCATCGTGGTGCGCGTCGGGCTGCTCGCGTTCATTGTCATGAGCTTCCTGGTGCCGCTGCTCGACCGGACGCCAATGGTCCTCGAGCCCCACCTCTGGTACTCGACGCACTCATGGCTGGTGCTCGCGATTGCCGCCGGGCTGGCGCTGTTCGGCCTGCGTACGGCAGTGGCCGGACGGCCGCTGGTTGCCGGGGGGTGGTTGAAGGAGTGACCGTGTGCTATGATTCGTGCGTCAGGTGGAGGACAGCCTCTGCTGTAGCCCGCGCCACGAGCCGAATCGAGCCCTCTGAAGTCTCGCTTCTCCCCGCAACGTTGACTGCTTAGCACCCGCCCAATCCATCCGAGGGATCCGTGTCGGATTCCACATTACCTAGTCGGAATGCTCCGCGTCGCGGAGCGGAAGTGAGTAGTTCAGAATGGCAAGAAAACTCTACGTCGGCAATCTCCCCTACAACACGAACGAGCAGGATCTCCAGGACCTGTTTGCGTCCGCCGGATCGGTGGACACCGTCAACCTGATGCGCGACATGGCCACTGGCCAGGCCCGCGGGTTCGCGTTCGTGGAGATGGCCACCGACGAGGAGGCCCAGAAGGCGATCAGCATGCTCAACGAGCGTGACTTTGGCGGCCGCAACCTCACCGTCAACGAAGCTCGCCCCAAGGTGAGCTCGGGCGGTGGTGGTGGTTTCGGCGGCGGTGGCAACGGCCGTCGCCGGTCCGAGCCGCGCTGGTAAGCACGCGCGACCTCGTGCAATGACGTGGGCGGCACTTCGGTGCCGCCCATTTTCTTTTTGTGGCCGTTCGCCGTTCATGTACGTGAATCCGTTCCATTCACCTCATCGTGCCAGCGGTCAAGGTCTGGCATTACGTCGCGCTGGCAGCCACGTTGCTCAACTCCGGGGTGATTGTTGACGGCACGCTGTCGTGCGTGCCGCCGACCTATTAACCCAGGTAGATGAGGTACCCATGGCCTACGACAACAAGCACCCGGACGACTCACTGAAGGAAGAAGCGTCGGCACTCGGCAAGCGAGTGAAGGGCGCCGCCAAGGATGGAGTCGGCGCGATCACCGGCAACGAGCGGCTCGAGCGCGAAGGGGAGCGGGAGAATCTGGAAGGCCGCGCTCGCCAGGCGCGCAACGACGTGTTCGACGAGACCGACGGCGTCTCCGGCGCGACGGTTGGCAGAGGTTCCAGCACGGTGTCGCCGTCGACCCCGCCGAACTCGATTCGCGAAGAAGTCGGTGCGCTCGGCGAGCGCATGAAGGGCGCCGCCAAGGACGCCGCCGGCGCCGTGCTCGACAACGAGCGGCTGGAGCGGGAAGGGGAGCGGGAGAACGCCGAAGGGCGCCGTCGCCAGGCGCAGAACGATGCCGTTGGCGGCGCGTCGCCGCGCACGTCCGGCGCATGGTCCGACCGGCATCTCGTCACCGGCTTGTACGAGACGCCCGACACCGCCCGCAAGGCGTATCAGGATCTGACCACGCGGCATGGCTACAAGGCCGACGACATCAGCGTGCTGATGTCGCAGGATACGCGCCAGCGCCACTTCGGCGACGCCAGTCCGGGTCATGAACTGAAGGAAGGCTCGAAAGCCGCTGAGGGCGCGGGCATCGGCGGCGGCATCGGCCTGGGCGTCGGCGCCGCACTGGGCGCTCTCGTCGCCGCGGCGACCGCCATCGCGATTCCGGGCCTCGGCCTGGTCGTGGCAGGTCCGATCGCGGGCGCCATCGCCGGCGCCGGGGCTGGCGGTGCGACCGGCACCCTGATCGGCGCGCTGATCGGCGCAGGCATCCCCGAGGAACGCGCCGTCGCCTACGAGCGCGGCATCAACCAGGGCGGCATCGTCCTCGGCACCCGCGCCCGTGACGAAGCGCACGCGACCGAGCTGGAGCGCGACTTCACGGGCTATGGCGCGAGGAATGTCTTGAAGTAGCGGACCGGTAACCGGTGATCGGTGATCCGGGATCGGTGATCGGTGGCACGTCCGCACGTAGCACTTGGCACGTGCGCACGTGCTCACCGATCACCAAGTACGTGCCGGTGCCAGTGATCCCGGCCTGACGTCACCTGCAGCGGCTTGAGCGCGAGCAGGCCGGTCCGGCCGATCGAGGCCTCGAGATAGTCGATCTCCCGGAAGCTGTCGTGCAGATCGCTGGTGATCGGGACCTCGAGACCGGACTCGCGCGCCAGCAGCATCGCCTTCGCCTGGACGGAGAGCTCCAGCTGCAGTCGCAGCAGGCAGAACATGTCGGTGACGACCGGCCCGCTGAAGCGCGTGCGGAGCTCCTGCAGATACTGGCCGAAACGTGTGTAAGCGAAATGTTCGGAGCGGACCAGGTCCAGCAGCTCGAGATCGAGGTCGAGGCCGGCGCCGACCCACTCCCGCGTCACCAGTTCGCTTCGCTGGAAGACGAACACGACCACGAGCGGCAGCACGAGGAGCAGCAGCGCGGTCATCGCCAGCGGCGGCAGCGGGAGATGGTTGAACCCCGAGTGAATGCCGATCGCCACCGCCAGCCCGGGCACAAGCCCGAGCGCGCGATTGTCAGCGCGTCGATCCACCAGCGTCTTCGACACCATCGCGAACACCGCGGTGGTGGCGCCGTGCAGTACCGCCGTGCCCAGCCCGCGCACGATCCACAGCGCCAGCCCGGCGTCGCCGAGATGCCACAGGTAGTCCACGTTCTCCACCAGCGCGAAGCCGGCTCCGACGGCGAATCCCTGGACCGCCGCGTCGACCAGGAAGCCGACCCGGTTCCGCCAGAGCAGCAGCACGATGAACGCGGCCTTGCACAGTTCCTCGGTCACCGGCGCGACATAGCGCATGAAGAGCCGGGCCTCGATGTCGACGCGCGAGAGGATCGTGTCGTGCAGGAGCAGGCAGGCAATCGCCGCAAGCGCGCCGGCGCCGATCGCGATCGTGACCGATCGGAACCGCACCAGCTTGAAGCTGTCCATCAGCTGCAGGAGGACGAGCAGCAGCAGGACCGGGACCAGGGCAACGGCGACGTTCACCGCAGCACTTTGAGCGAGAACATCGCCTCTCGTCGCGGGGATCGGCCGCGCTCGAACGCCACCGCCGCGCCGGCCGAGAGCGTCATGTCGAGGTTGGACAGGACGGTGAACCTGACGTCCACCTGACCGCCGGCGCTGACCGCTTCGCGGCGAAGCGCGTCCGAATCGAGGTCCGTGGCCAGGCCGGTGACGAACACCGCGGGCCGGAGCCACGTCGCGTGCAAGCCGGGCGTCCCCAGCCGCGCGAAGCGCCATGGCGGCAGGTTCCATTCGAGGGTCGCTTTCGCGAAGTTGCGACCGGCGATCTCGTTCAGCTCGACGCCAGGGAAGCTGTCGACATGCCGGTAGCGCTTCTCGTCGCCGCGGTCGACGTAGTTGTTGCCGAACCCGCCGAAGAAGAAGTTGGCGAACGGCTGCGTCCGCCTGCGCGGCGAGTACCCGCCAGCGGTGCGCATCCACAGCGACGAGTGCCCGACGCGCAGGCCGACGCCGCGATCGAACGTCCCGTGCAGCCTCGGATAGACGTCGCCATCGACGACGTCGGTGTTGAGCTCGAGGGACCACTTGCGGCCGGTCTCCTCGTCCACGTGGCCGAGCGAGTTGCGGACGTAGGAATACAAGAGGGCCGCTTTCAGCGTGACCATGGTCTCGACGTCCACCGGCACGTTCTGATAATCGGGCAGCCGATCGAGGTTGCCGGACACGCGGCCGCTGAGATCGAGCTCGAGGCGCCGCGGCTCGTCGAAGATCAGCGTATTGCGGTGGCCGACGAGCGCGCTGTAGCCCTTGCGGCCGACCTTGGTCGGGCCGAACAGATCGTAGAAGTCGGCGTCGTTGAACGACGCGGCGGCACGCCAGTCATAGCGTTCGTAGTCAGCTGACAGATGCAGCCGTTCCTCCATCGGCAGCGACGTGGTCGGCGACCAGCCGGCGGTGATGTGGAGCCGGTTGAGCATCAGCGGATCGGACAGATTGAGTGCGACGCCAACCGACGCCGAGTCTTTGTAGCCTTCGATCATCGGGAAGATCGATTCGCGCCGGAGCCTGCCGCCCAGGCCGTAGGTGCCGGTGGTCTTCTCCATCGTGTCGAACGGGATCCTGGCCGGCGAGTCGAGCATCCAGCTTTTCAGGACAGGCTGTTCGCTGATCAGCCGTTCACCGAGAAACTCGATGGGGCTGATGTCCTCGAGCGGCTTCGGATCGATCCAGGCGGGCACGAACCCTCGTCCGGTGTAGCGGAAGACGAGCAGGCGGCCGTCGGCGAGCGGGACCGGCCGGAAGAGGCCGGTTTCGGTGTTGCTGACGGCCTCGACCTTCTTGGCGTCGAGGTCGTAGCGGAAGATGTTGGACACGCCCGTGTAATACGAGCTGCCATAGAGGTAGCGTCCGTCTGGCGAGAAGACGAAGCCATTGGGCACGGACGTGTCGAAGTCGAACCGCGTGAGAGGCGTCGTGTCACCCTTGCGCAGCGCGGCGATGTCGAACACCCGGACGTCCTGTTTGCCGCTGATCTCTCCGAATGATGCGGCAACGCGGGTGCCGTCGGGGGAGACGTCGAGGTCGTACATCACCGTCCCGTACGGCCAGGTGATCACGCGCTCCCAATCGGTATACGGCGCCTTGATCTGCACCAGCGTGGCGAGGCCGTTGAGATGCCGGATGCCCCACAGCGATCGGTCGGCCGCGTTGTACGCGAGGTCGCCGACGCGAAGGTCTTTCTGCAGCTGCTTGGTGCGCCCCGTGGCCGGGTCCAGGCGGACGAGATCGCGGTGGGCGCCGTTGTCGGTCGTGTAATAGAGCTGTCGATCCGACGGGTTCCACACCAGCGACGTCACCGTGTAGATGAGCGGACCCTTGATGTCGACGAGGCGCTCGATCGCGCCGGTCTTCGCGGAGATGCGCGCCACGTTCGAGACCGCGCCGGGGTAGTTGAGGCCGGCGTAGATGGAGCCGGTGTCGGCGTCGTAGAACGCGCGCGAGATCGACCCCAGCGGATTCGCCGTGACATCGGTATGCGGCGTGATCGGGTACTTCCGCACCGCCGCGAGGTTGGCCTGCTGAAATGCACGCTCCTCTTCGACCCAGGCGCGCCAGGCCTGCTCGAGAGACATCCCGAAGACCTTGCGGAACTGTGCGGCGTAGTAGCCGCGGCTGTCCTCGCCCCGCGAGACCCATTCGATCAGCTTCTCGGGCGTATGGCGGCGCGCCAGCCAGGTCATGAACCGCGTGCCGTAGAGATAGGAGTTCGCCTGCACCTGAAAGTCGATCTTCGTGCCCTCGGAGACGAGGCCGAGCGGATCGTAGAAGGGCACCTCATCGCGAACCATCGCGCGGAAGACCATCTCGTCATAGCCGCCCTGGGCGCGTCCCAAGCCGCCGGCCATCCACGTGTCGACGAACACCGCGATGCCTTCGTGATACCACCGCGGCGCGGCGACGCGCGGCGCCGTGAGGTACCAGTAGAGAATCGACGCCGGATGGTCAGAAGAGGGCGCGACCTTGCCGCCGAACAGCCGGCGGAAGGCGCGGTCGGCTCCAGCGGGCTGATCCATCGTGATGACGTGAACCAGCTCGTGGTTCATCAGCATCGTCATCCGCTCGTTCGCCGCGATGGTCTCGAAGGCGAAGTTGAGCGGCGAGATCTGGAGCGCCATGACGTTGCGCGGGACCGACCCGGCCGCGGCGTTGCCGGAGTCCGAGAAATCGGCCAGCAGCACGGTGATCGGATCGGACAGCGTGAACTTGAAGAGTTTCTGCTCGAACTCCAGCGCGTTCAGGAAGGCCCGCGCGGTGTGGGGCACCAGGTAGCTTTCGGACCCCTCGAAGTAGACGAGGCGCACCTGCGGCGTTTCGATGGTCGCGAGCTGCGCGTCCGCGCGGCCGGCCGCCGCGAGCGCCGCGAAGAAGACGAGCGCGGAAGAGACGCAGAAGATCAGCCCGTGGCGCACCGGCCGCAGCGCCGGTGTCGGATGTGGCATGGGGTGGCGGGACGAGGATACGACGGGCAACTCCCAACTTCCAACCTCCAAAGGACTTCAGGCCCGGCGGCCCGAAGAACCTTTGGGAGTTGGCGGTTGGAAGTTGGGAGTTGCTTGGGTCCCGGGTGTTACTCGCTCTTGGCGCCGATGCGTCCCTCGAACTCGGCCGCGCGAGCACCCAGCGCGTTCATCATGGCCTGGCTGGCGAATGCCTGCTGGACGGCGTCGGTGCTGAACGCTTCCCGGAATGCGCGGCTTTCCATCGCCATCTTGAAGCCGGCGACGCTGAACGCCTGCTGCACGGCGGCGTTCTCGAACGCCTGCCGGTATTCGACGGCCTCGATCGCCTCGAGGAAGGCTGCGGTCTTGATCGCCTCTACGAAAGCCTTGTTGTTGAACGCCTGCTGCAACGCGGCAGTGTCGACCGCTTGAGCAACCGCCTCGCCGCGTGCCAACCGGGCGGTGCGTGCCGCATGCGCCGCCTGATCCAAGGCGAACCGCGCCGCCTTGGCGTCGGTTTTCGCCAGCGCGTCCTGCACCGCGGCGTCGGCGAGCGCGAACCGCACGCTAACATCGTCGAGTGTCGCCCGCACTTTGGCGTCCGTCATCACAGCCCGAACCGCCACGTCGGCCAGAAACGCGCGCGCCGCCGAGTTCTCGAGTATCGCCTTCAGCTCGAGGTCGGTCAGCGCTGAGTGCAGCTCCCGGGCAGCCAGCGCTTCGCGGACCTGCGGGTCGGCCAGCGCGGCACGGGCGCCGCGATCGGCCATCAGCCGGGCGACGACATCACTCTGCAGGAATTCCTGCGTCTTCGTGTCGCCGAGCTTCACGTCCTCCGGCGTCATCTGCTGTGCCTGGTGGCGCTTTGCCGCGCCGATTGCCCCCTCCGTGCCCGAGAAGTCCGGGGGCCACCCGGTCGTCACGAACACGCCAATCACGACCGCGGCGGCCGCGGCGATCCCAATGAGTGCTTTCTTCGCCATTCGAGAGACTCCTGTCGTTCGGTATAGGGCCGGGGGCGGGGTTGCGCGGATGTGCCGCATCACGTCGTGCACGACTGCAGGTGCGGAGTCCGCGTCCTTCAGTTCGTCGAGCAGCGCGTCGAGCCGATCCGCGGCGGCGTCGACTGCGTGTGGACCGTGATTCCTGTCGTTCATGTGCCAGTCTTTTCGAGAATGAGCAGCTCGGTGAGCCGCTGTCGCGCCGTATGGAGCCTCGACTTCACCGTTTTCGGCGCGATGCCGAGCGTCGAGGCGATCTCGTCGTATCCCATCTCCGCGAAATGCCGCAGCACGATCACTTCGCGGTAGTCGTGCGGCAGCGCGAGCAGGGCCAGCTGCACCCGATGCCGTCGCTCGGAGGCTTCCAGTGCGTCCAGCGGACTCGCCGCCAGCACCATCTCCGGCGTCACCGGCTCGTGCGGGCGCCGATCCCGCCTCGCATTCAGGCACTCGTTGAGCAGGATGCGATACAACCAGCTGAAGAACCGGAAATTCGCGTCGAAGCTCGCCAGCTTGCCATACGCGCTGACGAAGGCCGTCTGCGTGGCGTCGCGCGCATCCTCGGTGTTGCCGAGCATCCGCAGCGCCACTCGGAACAGGACCCGTTCGTATTTCACGACGATGGCTTCGAATGCCGCCGTGTCTCCGGCGAGCGATCGGGCCACCAGCGTGGCGTCATCGGGCTCCTGAATGAAATACACGGCAGGTCGTGGAAAGTTGGTGACGATCGCGCGCCGATCGAAGAAATGTGGGCTGAGTTATAGCATAGGCGTGCCGAGTGGTAGATTTTCTGGGGCAAATGAGCGATCCGGGGGGGCAGCGACAGTCCAAATCGGCGCGGCTCTGGGCCCTGGACATCGCGGGTGACGCGCGCGACGGCGTCAGGATTCTCGTGGTCAGGGGACGTCTCGGCGTGGCCGGGTCGGCCGGGCTGGGCGCCGCGATCACGGAAGAGCTGGCTTCCGGGCAGGCCCCGATCCTCATCGATCTTGAAGGCGTGGACTACATGAGCAGCGCCGGGCTGCTGGTGTTGCAGCAGGCGGCCGCCACCGCGCGCCAGCGCGACGTCCGGCTCGCGCTCTGCAGCCTCCCGGAGCCGGTCCGGCTGGCGTTCGACCTTGCCGGGCTGTTGGGGGAGTTCAGGATCGAAGCGTCACGCGATGCCGCGGTGTCTGCGCTGGCGGCCGATCCCGGTCATCGTTAAGGCGCGCGAGTTGTGCGTCCTACGACTTCCGGCGAATCTGGATCACGAAGATCTGCCGGGTGCCATCCGAGGGATCGAGGCCGGGGAAGAGGATGGCGTCGCTGGTGCGGTTCCACGACGGGGCGCCGTCGATGCGCAGATCGCCGCCGGTGTACTTGCCGCGCGACATCGCGGGCGTCCGCTCCCACGTGCTGTCGGCGCGCCGAAGCACGGTGTAGTAGTTGTTGCCCGCGTCGCTGTGCCCGTTGACGAACCACCGGCCGTCGGGTGACAGCGCGATGTCGCCGCCCGGCTGCGGGAAGATCTCGGGAGTGCCGAGCTGCTCGACCACGCGGCGGTCGATGACGTCGTAGATGACCTGCCGCTGTCCCTCCGCTCCCATCGTCCGGCGGCCGGACTCCCACTCCGGATGGCCGCCGAGATGCGGATGCATCGTCAGGCCGGTGCCATCCGGCCGGATGGTGCACGGAATGTCGATCCGTTCCTTCGTGTCATTGAACTCGGCGCGGACATAGAAGTAGATGTGGCTGTCGTCGCGGCTCCACAGCGTGTGGTTGATGAACAGCGGCTTGCGATCGACGTCCGGGCGCGTCGGACGGATCAGGTCGGCCAGCTGCTTGTAGGACACGAGCAGGCGTCGCGTACCGCCGGCGACGTCGATGATGTGGATGCCGTCGTTCGACGGATGCAGTTCTTCGCCTGTGTAGTCGAATGCGCCCGGATATCCCGTGACCGGCCGCAGCCGCGCCAGGCGCCCGTAGTTGATGGCGAGGAAGCGCCCGCCTTTCTGCGCGACGCCGCTGTTGGCGACCGGCGTCTCGTCGAAGCGGAACTCACGGACGCGCTTCCGCGCCGCGATGTCGTAGAGCACCGTGAAGATCTTCTGCGTCTTCGGATCGCGGTCGTTGAAGAACACCTGCGTCGCCGGCGCCGCCGGGTTCCAGTAGAACATCGTGCCCTGCTGAGGATTCCAGCCGCGCGTTTCGTCCACACGTTCGACCTGCCCGCCGCGCGTGGTGTCGATCAGCACGACCTCCGCCGCGTCACCAGGCGCCGGCATGCGCTCCTGGAACGCCATGCGCATGGCGATGACGTAGCGGTTGCCCTCGTTCCAGGGGATGGTGCGCGACTGGCCGATGTAGCCGAAGAAGTGGTGCATCGGCCCGCGCGTGAGCTGGGTGACCTCGAGGTGCCAGTCCTTCGCCGGCTGAGCCAGCGCAGTGGCGGTCGCGAGGATGACGAGGGCAGCGAGCGTAGGTGCGCATGGGTGCGCCGATCATACGACGCGACCGTCGACGCTCGGCGCTACGAGCGGACGGCTTCCCGCGACGGCACGACGACGGCACGACGGCACGACGCTAGGTGGCTTCCGGCTTCAGCCGGAAGAGCTCAGTTCCAGCTCCGACCGCCTCTGATGGCGCGCGGCTCGAGTCGTTCGCGCCCGCCGGCTATGTCAGCTCTCGAGTCCATTGACATCTTCACCATCTCGAGCTCGAACCGCGGCATGTAGCGTTGACGCGCCCGCTCCATCTCGTCGAGCATCTCCTGCGCCAGATGTGCCGGCGCGACGACGCGGGCGCTGGCGCCGAAGCCGAGGATCCAGCGCCGCAGCGGCCGATCGACGCTGACGTCCAGCCGCATCAGCACTGTGCCGTCAGCGCGTGTCTCGAACGTCTGCGATTCGTGCCACTCGCGGCTCGCGACGTAGTCGGCGGTTTGCGCATCGAGCTCGATCTCGACGCGCTCGGCCGCGCCGGTGTGCACGCCCAGCGAGTTCGCGAACGGCTCCGCCGGCAGCGGGCGAGGCTCGAAGTGCTCGTCCATCACCGCCAGCGTCTTGATCCGCTCCGCCGCGAAGGTGCGGAGCTCGCCGTACTCAGGCACCCAGCCGGTCAGGTAGATCCCGCCGTCCGCATAGGCGATACGGAGCGGTTCGACGACGTAGTCGCGGGTGCGGGCGGACGCGTGGGAGTGATACCGCATGGTGATGCGCCGGTGCGTCAGCGAGGCATCGAGCGCCCGGGTCATGTGCTCGCGGACTTTCCTGTCGTCCTGCTTCTTGCGTCCCGCGACTCTGGCCTTCAAGAGCACCGGCAGGTTATCGAGGAACTTCCTGCAGGAGACCGGCAGCGCCTTCTCGATTTTCACGAACGCCCGCTCCGCGTCCTCCCCGAGCGGCGCGCCCGCCATCGTCGTCAACAGCGTGCGGCTGAAGTACAGCGCGCACAGCTCGATCAGCCCCAGGCCCGTCTGCTCGAGCGCCCGGAACGGCTTGTTCTCCAGTTTCCAGACCGTCGAGCCATTGATCTTCTCGTCACGAAGCGGGAACCCCGACGCGCAGAGCGCGTCGAGGTCGCGGCGGATCGTGCGTTGGTGCACCTGTCGGGACGCGGCGAGCTTCGCCACCGTGAGGCCGACACGCGCGCCGTCGATCTCGCGAAGGATGTGCCACTGCCGGATGACTTCGCTATTGCGGGCCATTGAGTTTCCCCTTCATGCCGCTGCCGCCGTCACGCGGGCTCGTTTGACGCGTGTTCGCGGTTGCAGGTTGACGCGCCGTGCCTCGCGGACGCCCTTCCAGACCGCGCCGGCCATTCCCTGCGAGCGGACCCGCACCTCGAACTCGCGGCTCCATCCTCGTGCCGTCTCGAACGACACCAGCACCACGAACAGCCGTCCGCGTTCTTCACGCGGCGGACGAATCATCTCCGCGGCCGGTTCGTCCTGCCCGTGCAGGTTGCACGAGTTACAGAACTCGCAGTACGTCCGGTTGTTGCACTTCGCGCAGTTCCAGCACTGTCGTCCACAGGTCACGCATTTGGTCGATTTCGTCATGTTGTCCTCTCCGTTCTCTATCCCCTTCACAGATCAGAAGGGGTAGAGAACGGGCGGACATTGTTTTTCCTCGCGGGCGGCCTACTCGCGACATGCGTGCCCTTTCTTGCGGCAATGGTCGGACCCTTGCGAAGGACGCCAGTGATGGATTGATGCGCGAATCTTAGCGGGAGGCCGTGACAGGGCTGGTCATACGCCTTGCCTTCGCCGGCCGAGCGCCGATCCGACGCAGCAAAGTCTCCTTCTGAAGCGACTTGGCACCGATCACCGATCACCGATCACGATTCCATCGACTCTGAGACCACCCCTGTCCTATGCACGGCTTAGTGTCGTCCCATGCACATCACACCGCTCGAATCCACGCTGTCGTCGGTTGCTCTCGGTCTCGAGGCGACTCATCGAAACCTGACTATGTATCCGCTGCTGCGACGAGGTGCGCGCGGAGGCCCCGCGCTCGATTACGCGACGCTGGACGAAGGTCTCGCGACTGGAGATGTCGACGTGACCGAAATTTCCGAGCAGGGCAGCGTCCCCGAGCTGCGCGTCGTCAATCGCGGACGCAAGGCGTTGCTCGTCCTCGACGGCGAGGAGCTCGTCGGCGCCAAGCAAAATCGCGTCGTCAATCTCACGATCATGGTGCCGGCCGAGTTCGAGCTCAGGATTCCAGTCTCGTGCGTCGAGGCCGGGCGATGGCGACATCGATCGCGGTCGTTCTCCTCCGCGCCGCGGACGCAGTATGCGAGCGGCCGCGCCCGCCGCATGTCCCAGGTCACCAGCTCGATGGAGATGCGAGGGATGTACTGCGCCGACCAGGCCGACGTCTGGTCGCACATCGCGGAGAAGTCGGCCAAGCTGCGCACCGCGTCACCGACCGGCGCGATGGAGGCCATCTTCACCGACCACGCGTCGTTCATCGATTCGTGCGTCTCCGCGCTCCAGCCGGCGGACGGCCAGGTCGGCGCCCTCTTCGCCATCAACGACCGGATCGTCGGGTTCGACCTGTTCGACGATGAGCGGACGTTGCGCAGGTTGTTGCCGAAGATCGTGCGCAGCGTTGCCGTGGACGTGCTCGACTCGCCAGTGCCCGACAAGGACATGCCCGTCAACCACGTGCCGCTTCGGTCGATGTGCGAGCAGTTCATGGCTGCGGTCGGTCAGTCGCCGGCGCACTCCGCGCCCGCCGTCGGGCTCGGCGCCGATGTGCGCCTGACCGCACACGGCCTCACGGGTGCGGCGCTTGTCGTCGAGGAGCAGGTGGTTCATCTCTCGGCGTTCGCGCAGTGAGCGGATCTGGCAGTTCTGATGTGCCAGTTTCCAGACGCGGTGACAAACGTTGTCACCGCGTGTAAGTCCGACACGGTGAGAGTGCGGAAAATGGCCGTCACGTGTTTTGAATTCGTTTGACGGAGGCGTATCGCAATGCGATCATGTCCTCGTCCCTCAGCAATTTGTCGGGCCTCCGCGACCACCTGCGCAGGCCATCGGTCTCGCTTCTTCGTCGGACCGTCGTTCGCGTCCCACAGAAGAAGCTTCTTCACGACGGTTTGACTAAACGCGTCTGCGAGAGCTCTGTCCCCGCCTTTCACGTCGGCGAGACAGGCGGTGGATCTATGAAACAGACATCGTGGCTGGTTCAGCGCGCGGCGCTGGCGATTGTGCTGATGGTGAGCTTCTACGCACTCGCGCTCGGCATTGCCGCCGGGCTGCTGTTCATTCCGTACGAGGCGTACGTCAACGAGGTCCGTTTGCCGGCCAAGATCTCGTTGCTCTGCCTTGCCGGCGCCGCGACCATTGTCTGGGCCGTGCTGCCGCGCATCGACCGCTTTGTCCCGCCCGGGCCGGAGCTGACCAGCACTGATTCGCCGCAGCTGTTCACCGTCCTCAACGAGGTGGCAGCGACGACGGCTCAGGCGATGCCTGCGCATGTGTATCTCGTCAACGACGTCAACGCGTTCGTGACGCAGCGCGGCGGCGTCATGGGTGTCGGCAGCAAGCGCGTCATGGGCATTGGCCTGCCGCTGCTGCAGTCGCTCACCGTGCAGGAATTCAAGGCGGTGCTCGCCCACGAGTTCGGTCACTATCATGCCGGCGACGTCAGCATCGGGCCGTGGATCTACAAGACGCGCGCGGCCATCGGCCGAACGATCGAGAAGCTGTCCGACAGCGTTCTGCAGAAGGTCTTCGTCGTCTACGGCCAAATGTTCCTGCGCGTGACGCACGCCGTCTCCCGCCGTCAGGAGTTCATCGCAGACGAGGTCGCGGCCAACGCTGCCGGCGCCGGCGTGATGGCCTCGGCCCTGCGCAAGGTGCATGGCGCAGCTCTGGCGTTCCACAGGTACTGGAGCGCGGAGGTCAGTCCGATCCTCAACTCGGGTTTCCTCCCCCCGCTGGCGGACGGATTCGCCATGTTCGTCCGGGTCGATGCGGTCAGCGCCAACGTCGCGGTGGCAGTCCGTCGTGAAGAGGCCGAAGGCCAGTCCGATCCCTACGACACGCATCCACCGCTCCGCGAGCGCGTGGCGGCGCTCGAACGTCTCACGAAGGGCAGCGACGGCGACGTCCGTCCGGCCGTCTCCTTGCTGGCTGACCCCGGCCGCTGGGAACGACGCCTCCTCGCCACCGCGATCAACGAGGAGTGGGCACGCTCGCTAACACCGGTCGCATGGGAGAAGGTGCTCGAGACCGTCTACGTTCCGATGTGGCGTCGCGCGGTGAAGGAAGAAGGCCGTCTTCTCGCCGACGTCACGATCACCAGCCTCCCATTTGCGGGGCGCTTGAAGGCCGGCGCGGTGCTCAGCGAATCCGATCAAATGGTCCTGCAGAAGGTCCATGTCGTGACCACGATGCTGTCGCTGGCACTGCTCGATGCGGGTTGGACTGTGACGACGTCGCCGGGTGAGGAGTTCGTGTTCCGACGTGACGGGCACGAGCTGCGGGTGTTCGCTGAAGTGATGGCCGTCGCGACCGGGAAGGTGACGCAGGAGCAGTGGGCAGCGCGGTGTGTGGCGCTGGGGATAGACCAGCTCGCGCTGGGTGGGACCGCGAGGGTCTGACGATGGACGC
>CAVVSR010000014.1:475000-972121 GCA_963750935.1 uncultured Acidobacteriota bacterium | reverse complement strand
AGGAGGACATGATGCCGCGCGTCCTGCCGAAGCTTTCACAGGAGACGCTTGCCGAGATGGTTGGGACCATGCTCGTCCGGCAAGTCGCCTGAAGCGATGGGTCACTCTCCTTGGATCGTGAACGCGGACCAGTAGTACGGATGCGTCCAGCGCTGCTGCTTCAGCATCAACAGCTGCGCGCCGCGGAGCGCCGCGGCCGGAGACCGGCCGGCCGAGATCAGCTCCCTGTAGAACCGCGCCATGAGGTCCGCGGTCGCGTTGTCGCTGACGCTCCATAGGCTTACGACGACGGTGGCGGCGCCCGCATACATCAGGCCACGAGTCAGCCCGACGAGTCCCTCGCCGCGGATCTCCTTGCCCAGCCCGGTCTGACAGGCGCTGAGGACGACCATGTCCGCCGACAGTTCGAGGCCGTAGAGCTCGTCGGCGCGCAGGAATCCGTCCTGGGGGCGGCCATCCCGGTCCACGAGCGACAACACGATGGCCGACAGCGACGGGTTCTCGCTGTCAACGAAGCCGTGCGTTGCGAAGTGGATGTAGCGGTAACCCTTCAACCGGTCACCAGTGACCGCGGCCTTCCGCGCGTCAAAGCCCGTCACCACCAGACCCGCGCCGCCAGCGGCGGCGGTGATCGCGCGCGCCTCGGCGGCGGTCGCGGGCAGGCGGGGTATGACGGCGCGCGCGCCTGCGACCGATGTGGGCGCCAGGTGCTGGAGCAGGCGCGACCGGTCCGCTGCCTCAGGTGCTGCGGGGCAGCAACGCCGGACTGCGCGACCCGTGGATCCGTCGCGTCGAAGACCGGGTCGGCGACGATCGCCAGCGTATTGCCGGCGCGCGTCCGGCCCGCGAGCAGGCCGCGTTGTACGGCGAGCATCGATGCCGAAGGGAGGTTCACGATCTCGGCGCGGGTGATCAGCGGCGAAGCGGCGGGCCCAGGCAGCGGCAGCATCCCGAACGGCAGGTAGTGCAGCGCACCGTCGGCAACGACGAGCAACCGCGCGTCGGCGGCAATCGGCAGCACCGGTGTGAGGATCATCGTCGAGAGTGCCGCCAGCGCCGCAGGGAGCGCGGCGTCGGCGGCGGCGATGCGCGCGCGGCGTGTCGCGTCCGTCTCGCCGGCGACGGACCTTCCGCGCGCGGTGACGGCATCGTAGACGTTGCGGGTCGCCGCTTCGACGACTGCGCGAGCGGGCAGCCTGGCGCTTCGGATCCGGTTCCGGTCGACGATCCAGACATAGCCCGCGTCTTCCCCGAGCGCATACTCGAGCAGCGTCGTCCGGGAATCGAGGAGGTTGCGCTGAATCGCGGCGACGTCGATCGGCGCCGGCTGCACCATCGCGGCCCAGGCCGGACTCGTCGAGCGCAGTTTGACCTCGATCGCGTCGTACTCGGCCTCGAGCGCCCGCACCTCGGTGGCGAGGGTCTCGGCTTCGGCGGTCCGGCTGCCACGGGCGGCCAGGTCGAGCAGCCGCGCCGTCTTGCCACCCAACGCGGCGCCGACCTCGCGCTCCTGCGCGAGCAATTGCGGGTCGGCTCCCCGCCGGAGATCGCGGGCCCCGCTTTCCGCGAGCAGATCGATGAGGCTGCGCGCCCGCGCCCGTTCGCTGACGGCCAGCGCCCGGACATCGTGCCCGGCGGCGGGATCGCCCGTGTGCTGCCGCATCAGCACGTCGACGTGGAGCAGTGCCACCTCGGTACTGATTCGAGAAATAGGCGGTGCGCAGCTGCCGGCTCGCGACCCGTCCTCTGACCTCTTCGATGGTTCGCAGCGCTTCGGCGACGTGGCGCTCGGCCGCCGCGAGGTCGCCGCTGTCGCGCGCAGTGCGAGCGAGGAGGTAGAGGGTGCCGGCCGTGTTGCTGCGGTCGCCGATCTCGCGGAGGCTCGCCAGCGCGCGGTGCCCGTGCTCGAGCGCCTCGGGGTAGCGCTTCAGCGCGGCTTCGGCGGCAGCGAGATCGCCGATCGTGACCGCTTCCCCTCGCTTGTCGCCTGTCCCCTGATAGAGCGCGAGTGCCTGCTCGAAGCAGGCAGCCGCGCGCTGCGCGTCTCCAAAGTCGAGGTGTGTCCGACCCAGGGCATCCATCGTCGACGCCTCGGAACGCTTGTCGCCGACGGTACGCCGGAGTGTCAGCGCCAGCTCGAGGAGCGCGAGCGCCTTGCGGTGCTGCCCCAGCCTGGATTCGGCGCCACCCATCGCGCTGAGGGTATCGGCTTCCCCCGCTTGGTCCTTCGCGGCACGCCGGCGCTCGATGGCGAGGGCGAAATAGTCCAGAGCGCGCTGCACATCGCCGGCCCTGGACAGCGTGACCCCGATGTTGTTCAGCGTGACCCCTTCACGCCGCACGTCCTGGACCTCCTTCCAGATGGGTGCCGCCATCCGGTAGTGCTCCAGGGCCTGCTGCCAGTCGGCCAGGTCGCCATGGATCTTCCCGATGTTGTTGAGCGCATTCGCCTCGCCGTTGCGGTTGCCGAGGCTGCGGAAGCCCGCCAGCGCCTCCCGGTAGTGCGCCATCGCCGCGGTGAGATCCCCGAGAATGTCATGGGCGCCGCCGAGCGCGTTCGTCACGCTGGGCACGAGCGGATCATTCAGCGCGCGGGCATGCGGCAAGGCGGCTGCGAGCGTGACGGCTGCGCCCCGCGCGTCGCCGCTGGTCAGCTGGAGAATCCCGGTCGAGAACAACGCCATCGCCGTCTCATAGTGGAGACCCAGCGGCTGAAAGGTCGCGGCAGCCTCGCGATACTTTGCGATGGCCGCGGCCCGCGCGTCCGCCGTGTTCTGGAGCCGTAGCGCTTCGGCGTCGGCGTAGGTCTTCTCCGCCGCGGCATGCCGGCTGTCTTCGGGCGTCGCCGTTCGCAGCTCGACGACGGTGAGCGCGTAGCGGCCCGCGGGTCTGTCCGATCCGGTCGAAACTTCCAGCGAGTAATCCCCGGCGGCCGGGGCGACGATCGCGATGCGCTCGACCCCATAGGAGCCATTCATCGTATCGGTCGACCTCAGCAACGCGCCATCGGGTGCCAGCAATCGCAGACCGACGTCGAGCGCGCGTTGCTGCGCTGTCAGATAGAGAAACTGCCCGGCCTCGAGCGGCACGCGATAGACGTGCCGCTCCCCGCGCTGGAGGCCGGACTCGGACGTGCTCCCGGCGCCGAGCGTCTGCCTGGCGCCGGGAGGCGCGGCGGGCGACTGCGCAAGCACCACACCGGTGATCACCGCCAGCCATACGCCTGTCGCCGCCGATCGCGTTCGCAACATCGTTACCAGGCGGCGGCGCACCAGCCGCCTTCTTCCTCTTCCGGTCCCTGATCCGTGTAATAGCCCGGCCCGTTGCTGACACCGTTGGTTCTGAACAGCAGCTTGTACATCGCCATCTGCACCCTCCTTACCCGATCGATGCCGGGGTTGCGACGGCCCGTCGGCACCGGACTGCCCCGCCTACGGACTCTTGCGTTTGCCGTGCGCGAGGACGAGGTTCACGGCGAGGAGCTCCGGCTGTTTCACCGACACCCGGAACAGCGTCTGCGGCGGCGGATCGTCCTGGCGGAGAAGGCGCGTGGCGTCGGCGCCCGCCTGTTGTTCCGCGCGCGACCAGGCACGCCCTTCACCGCCCACGAGCTCGAGGCGCTCGACCGACCCGGCGCCACGTGACTCGAGTTCGACAGCCAGCGCCGCCGCCATCGGCACGGCGTCGTCGCTGAGCACGATCTCTTTCACTGGCTGGTTGGTCACGAGGATGGTGAGTCGCTCGCCTGTCTGGTCCGGCCGGCTCGGGCGCATCGTGAAGAATGGCGGCCGGTCATCCTGTGCCGGAATCTCGACGAGGCGGCCGGCGGTCACGCGATTGTCGCCGCCGAGGGTCCGCTTCGTCGGAAAGATCAGATGCGGCGCCCCTTCGGAGCCATCGGCGTACTGCTCCCGGTCGATGACGTAGAGGTAACCGGTGCGCGGGGACTCGACGCTGAGCCGAACGCGATCGCCAAGGACGAGCGGCATGCCGACGGCCACGCGCTCGGGCGTCCATTCCGTCGTCGTATCGCGGTCCTGGACGAGCAGACGCGCCACGTCGGCGGGCTTGGCGGTCCGCAGACGCCAGATGGTGACACCGAGGTCCACAGTGTCGGCGTCACTGGCGGCGCCGTCCGCACGGGTCACCCGGCGGTACGTTGGCGTAGCCAGCGCCTTCTTCGTGGTCGTCGCGGCGGGGCGCGCCTTCAGGAATCGTGCAGGGGTAATGGAGCGAGTCGTCTCGCCCTGCGCGGAGAGGGCCAAGCATCCACCGATGACGAGAGCAGCGATGAGTGCTTCGCGAACCATTGGTTCCACCGCAACCTTCAGTGTTTGACGACGAACCGATGTACGAGCTGGGGCTCGGAACCCTCCACGGTGAGCCGGGCCGCCCCTTCTGTGACCGACCGCTTCCCGAGCGACGCTTTCGGCCCAAGCCAGTTTCTGAGGCGCTCCGCGGCCTGCGGATCCCGTACAACCCCGGCATCCCGTGGGTTCTCGTAGGCTTTGAGGCCGTCCAGCAACTCGACCGCTGTGGCAGACCATATCACCCAAATGGCGATGTCCGCCGGCTCGCCGTCAATGACATTCCAGTCGGTGACGCTGCGCTGGCCGCTCAAGGTCGGGGGATGCAGCACCGTGAGCTTCGATAGGCTGTTCCCACGCACCGTCTCGTCGCTCAGCACCGTCAGGTAGCCGGCGGCCCTGGGACCCACGTGGACCCTCAACCTCCATCCATCAGCGAGCGTATCGCCGCCGACCGACTCGTAGGTGTCCTGCTGGACGCCCGCCCGAACCGGCTCGACCTCGAGCCAGGTCGTCATCGAGGCGACCGGCGCCGCCGGCGCGGCGGCCGATGTCGCGGGTGGCGCAGCCACGGGCCGCGACCAGTAGAGGGCGGCGGCTCCGGCAGCCATCAGGACGAGGGCCGCCACGATGGCGCGGTTCCTGAGGCCGAAGGGGCGGACGCCGGAAGCGGCCGGCAACGCGTCCGCGCGCGCGTGTACCGTGTCACGGTGCATCTCGTGGAGGTCGCCAAGCAGATCCGCCGTGGAGTGGTACCGCTCCGCCGGATCCCGTGCGAGCGCCTTCGCGAGAACGCGGTCGAGACCGGGAGGCGCGTGCGGGGCGGTCTCGCTCAATCGGGGCGCCGGCCGCGAGGTGATCGCGGTGATCATGGCCGCTGTCGTGGCCCCGGCAAACGGGTGCTTCACGGCGAACAACTGATAGATGACCATGCCGAGGCTGAAGATGTCGCTGCGATGGTCCGCGGCGCTGCCCTCCAACTGCTCGGGCGACATGTACTGAAGCGTGCCGAAGAAGGCGCCTGGTGCCGTGAGCGCTGCCCGCGTCTCATCGGCGCCGTCGATTCGGCCCGGCGCCTTGGCCAGGCCGAAGTCCATCAGCTTGACGCGTCCCTCGGGTGTCACCATCACGTTTTGCGGCTTGATGTCCCGATGGATGACACCGTGCGCGTGTGCGTACGCGAGCGCTTCGGTCAACTGGATGGCGAGGTCGAGTGCATGGCCTTCGCGCTCGCCTCGGGCCAGGCGATCGGAGAGAGTCTCGCCGTGCAGCCGCTGCATCACCAGGTAATCGACGTCCCCGTCCGTTCCGATCTCGTACAAAGTGCAGATGTTCGGATGATCGAGCCGGGCGGCCATCTGCGCTTCGTTCCGGAAGCGTTCACGGCCGCTGCCGGCAGCCGCCGCCTGCGAATTGAGGACCTTGATCGCGACCTGCCGCCCGAGCCGTGGGTCGTCGGCGAGGTAGACCTCGCCCATACCACCCCTTCCAAGAGCAGAGACAATGACGTACGGACCGACACACGCACCAGGGGGCAGCGGCAAGAGCGGCATTATAGCGGTGACGCGCCGAGCGTCGTCATCGGCTCGAACCAGGTGATCCGGGTATTTCCTGGCCGACTTCGGCAGCCGTCGCAATGCCAATGCACGCGACCGTCGCAGCCGTGGCCATCGCAGTCGCGATGGCGAATCCCGCTGTTCGAGCTGCCCCTGAGATCACGGTCTTCACCGCTCGCGCCATCGCGACGGTGCTCGCCGTATCGGCGTTGAAGTCAGGGCAGGCAGTCCCAGGCCCGACATCAGAACGGTTGAGGCGTTCAAGCGCGCCTTGCTGCACGCCAAGTCGATCGCGTATTTGAGAGTGGCAGCGGTATCTACCTGGACGGCTTGCTCGAGCGTCTGGGCATCAGCGACGCGCGCGACGTCCACGCGCCGGTGGCGGGATCGTGACGCCTCGACCGTCGCCATACTAGGGCTGTAGCCGTCGACGGCGTAGATGAGGCCGTTCATCACCCCACCAGCGAACCAGTAACGCTCGGTGGGCAACGACGCCTTGGTCTCCCAGCTGTTGGTGACCGGATCGTACGCCTCGAAGCGGCGCATGACGTGCTGGATAAAGCAATCAAGGAGGTGGCCCATTGCGAAAGATCTTCCCGCGCGGATCGACGCGCTGAAGAACGCCGGGGTGACGTTTCGCAATGAGATGGAGGCTGGTCCGGGCGGCCGACAGATCCAGGTGGAAGATCCGGACGGAAATCCGATCGAGCTGTTCGAGCCCGCACGATAGCCTTGCCCGTGTTGCAAGTGGCGGCGGCGTCGGCGCTCGATTCGAGAAGGACGAATCAATGAGGGGGACAACGACTCCAGGTAGGCCGTGGCATTTGTGGTTGATCGGGATTATCGGAGCCCTGTGGAGTGCGATGGGTGTGCTGTCCTTCATGCTCACTCAGATGAACGTCGAAGCGGTCATGAGCCGGTTTCCTCCGGAGCAACGCGAGTACTTCGCATCGTTCCCGTTGTGGGCCGTGGCATTCTGGGCGATCGGCGTGTTTGGTGGCGTGATCGGGTGTCTCCTGTTGCTTCTCAAGAACCGCCTCGCGTTTCATGTCTTGCTCGCCTCAGTGATCGGGGCGATCGTTGTCAATCTCGGCGGCTTGTTTCTTCTTGGCGGGATGGAGGTGATGGGCGGAGCGAGTGAGTTGGGTCTCACCGTATTCCCCATTGTCTTCGCCGCACTCCTGGCGAAATACGCTCGTGCGATGAGTAAGAAGGGCGTGCTCAGCTAGCTCGAGACGATCGGGTTCCAAGGTGGAGCAAGACGTACCGAGTCGATTGACTGTGCCGGACGTGTCGGCGGATAGCGCGGTGTAGACTTCGAGCGCTACCGTCCCTCGAGGAGCTGCGAACATGAAGCGTCAGAAGGCGTCCGGCGAGCACATCGACAGGCGATCGTTCCTCCACGGCGCGGGGAGGCTCGCCGTGGGCGGGCTGACGGGCGGCGCCATCTTCGAGATGATGCGGCCCAACGCTGTCTGGGCCCAGCCGGCGGCGAAGGAGCCCCACGCAGCCTCCGCCCGCGTGCTCGAGCGGCTCAGAACCCGCTTCACGTTCCAGATTTCAGTCGACGTGGCCACCATCGAGCAGGGTCGCGCGGTTGCCGCTGCGGCGCTGGCGGGCGGGGTCACCATCGTCGAAATGGGGACGCCGCTGCTCAAGAACGCAGGCGTCTCGAACGTCGTGCCAGCCTTCCGGCAGCAGTTTCCCGAGGCGCTCCTGCTGGCCGACATGAAGACGATGGATGGCGGTGGCTTCGAGGCGCGCGCCGTCTTCGCGGGCGGCGGCAACATCATCGATTTCCTCGCGCTCGCCGGTGTGGATACGGCGAAGGCGATCTGCGCCGTGCGCGACGAGTTCAGGCGCGCCGGCCCCGAACTGCCGCGGCTCGTCTTCGCCGATATCCTCGTGCCGCACCAGGGCCCGGCCGCGCAGGCCGGCGACGTCGCCCTCCGCATGCTCGAGGCCGGTGTGGACGCCGTCGGCGTTCACCTGCAGAGCGACGCGCGGCGCGCCGACGCCAAACTCATCGAGAGCGACTATCTCGGTGACATGGCCCGCGCCATCTTCGAGCGCGTCGGCAAGACCGCCCCGGTGCAGGTGGTCGGCGGGCTCAGCATCGCGCAGGCAAAGAACCTTGCCCGGGCTGGACTGCGCGCGTTCGTCATCAGCGGCAATCTCGGCCAGCCGGATACCCGCGCCCGCTACGACTTGCCGCCCGCCCAGATCGAGGGTTTCGTCAAGACGTTCATCGCCGAGGTCTCGAGCGCCCAGGCGGCACCATGACCTGGTGCCTGGTCCTCGTCCTTCTCCTCCTCCTCACGTTCTGGACCCCACCCGTTCGCCGCGACCTGGTCCGGGCGCAACAGCTGCCTGACGGAGACTGGACGGCTTATGGGCGTGATGCCGGTGGGGAACGCTTCTCTCCGCTCGATGCCATCAGACGCGAGAACGTCGCGTCGCTGGAGGCCGCCTGGACGTTTCGCACCGGTGACTCTTACCAACCGAAGAACGGCCGGCCGACGGCGCTCGAAGCGACCGCGCTTCATATCAACGGCACGTTGTATCTCAGCACACCGGTCGGACGGGTCATCGCTCTGGACCCCGTGACAGGACAGCAGCGGTGGGTCCATGACGCGAAGGTGCCGCGCGACATGGGCTACGGCGACTTCGCCAGCCGCGGCGTCGCGGCGTGGCAGCGCGGCGCCGACCGCCGCATCATCGTCGCCACCATCGACGCGCGCCTCATCGCGCTCGATGCGGCGACCGGGAAACCCGTTCCTGGTTTCGGCGAGCAGGGGATCGTCGATCTTCGTCGAGGCCTGCGAATCCCGCCGACGGGCTTTGCCGACTATCAGGTGACATCACCGCCAGCGGTGATCGGAGACACGATCGTGGTCGGCTCCGCAATTGCCGACGGCACCGACAAGCCGCATCCGAGCGGCGAAGTGCGCGGCTTCGATGCGATCACGGGCACGCTGCGCTGGACGTGGGACCCGGTTCCGCAGGAACCGACGGCTGCTGGTGCGGACACGTGGAAGGGCGACAGCCGCCGTCGCGCGGGCGGCGCGAATGCGTGGTCGGTGATCGTAGCGGATCCGGCGCGCAATCTCGTGTTCGTCCCGACCGGCAGCCCGAATCACGATTACTACGGCGGCGAGCGCCTCGGCGACAACCTGTTCGCGAACTCGGTCGTGGCGCTCCGCGCCGATACCGGCGAGCGCGTCTGGCATTTCCAGACCGTTCATCACGATCTCTGGGATTACGACGTCGCCTCGCCGCCGATCCTGTTCGACTGGCGGAACGGCGGCAAGACCATCGCGGCCGTCGCCGTCGCGTCGAAGACCGGCCATCTGTTCATCCTGGATCGCGAGACCGGCAGACCGCTGATTCCCGTCCAGGAACGACCCGTGCCGAAGAGCGATGTCCCCGGTGAAGTCGCAGCGAGCACGCAGCCGTTCCCGACGGCGCCGCCATCGCTGGCGGCGCTCACGCTCAACGCCGAGCGCGCCTGGGGTGCCACTGACGAGGATCGCGCCTGGTGCCGCGAGACGATGGCCGGGTTGCGTGCCGAGGGGCTCTTCACGCCTCCGTCGTTGAAGGGAACGCTCGTGGTCCCCGGCAATGTCGGCGGGATGGCGTGGGGCGGCATCGCGCACGATCGCGTCAACGATCTGCTGATCATGCCCGTGAACAATCTGGCTGCGGAGGTCCGCCTCGTCGCCCGCGAGCACGTCGATGCCGAGCGGAAGGCCGGCCGCCTCAGCGGTCAGTTCGAGTTTCATCCGCAGCGAGGCACGCCGTACGGTGTTGTACGGCGCTTTCTGCTCGGTCCGAAAACGGGGTTGCCGTGCACGCCGCCGCCGTGGGGGACGCTCGCCGCGATCAAGGCCACCAGCGGTGAGATCGCGTGGCGCGTACCGCTCGGGCGCCTTCCGTGGGCGGAGACGATGCCCGAAGCCGATCGCTGGGGCTCGATCGCGCTCGGCGGGCCCATCGTCACCGCGGGTGGGCTCGTGTTCGCAGCCGGCACGCTCGACGGGGCGATCTATGCTTTCGATGTCGCGACAGGCAAACAGCTCTGGCGAGGCGCGCTGCCAACCAGCGCCCGCGCGACGCCCATGACCTACCGTGGTCGCGACGGCCGCCAGTACGTTGTCGTCTGCGCGGGTGGCCACGGCGTGCCGCAGGGGTTGCCGACCGCGGATTACGTGGTCGCGTTCGCGCTGCCACGCTGATGACATATCGACGCTGGCGATTTCGCGACAATGTGCGAAAGGAGGCTCTATGCATCGGTCCATTGGTGTGCTCTTCGCGTTGACCGCGCTCGCGATGCCGCTTGCCGCGCAAACCGTGCCCAAGAAATCGGCCGAGGAGATTCAGAAGTCGTACGAGGCGCACAAAGGCGATTTCGACTACCTGCTCGGGGACTGGGCGTTCACCGCGAAGAGCCGCGAGTTCGGGGAGTTCAAGGGATTCTGGAGCGCGGTCCGGCTCAGCGAAGGGCAGATTCTCGACGAATACCGCGTGGTCGACGAGAAGAACGAGACGATCTACGTCACGACCACGGTCCGGAACTACAACGGCGTCGCCGACCAGTGGGAGCTGATCGGGATGGATCGGGCGAACGGGCTTCAGGACTTCGGCACGGGACGCCGGGTTGGCGCCGAGATGCGCCTCGAGCAGCGCTTCCTCGTCGCACAAGGCGCGCCGCGCACGCTCCGCATCCGCTACTTCAACGTTCAGAACGATCGCTTCTCGTGGGCCGCGGATCGGTCTGACGACGGCGGGAAGTCGTGGATCGAGAACTTTCAGACGATCGAAGCGCGCCGTATCGGCAAGCCGCGATCGATGGAGCCGCTCGCGAAGCCGCGCTGACAACGTTTTCGATTGCCTCGAGCTGTCGGCCGGCCCGCCTGACGATTGGTCCCCGCCGTCAGCTGCGTCAGTCAGCGTAGAATGCCCCCGGCGGCAACTCACACACGTGACCCTCTCTCCAGGCGAACGTCTCGGCCCGTATGAGATCCTCGCGCCCGTTGGATCCGGCGCCATGGGTGACGTGTATCGCGCGAAGGATACCCGGCTCGATCGCATCGTCGCGATCAAGGTGACGCGCGCGCAATTCTCGGCGCGATTCGACCGCGAAGCAAAGGCCATCGCCGCGCTCAACACTCCGCACGTCTGCCAGCTCTACGACGTCGGACCGAACTACCTGGTCATGGAGTTCGTGGACGGCACGCCGCTCGAGCCTGTCGGCAGCGTCGAGGAGCTCCTCGAGATCGGGATTCAGATGGCCGACGGTCTCGCCGCGGCCCATGCCGCGGGGATCATTCACCGCGACCTCAAGCCGGCGAACGTGATGATCTCCCGTCAGGGACAGATCAAGATCCTGGACTTCGGCCTCGCCACCAGCCGCCCCACCGCCGCCAGTGCCGTCACGGCCGCGGCCCTGATCACCGACGCCGGCATGACGGTGGGCACGGCCGCCTATATGTCTCCCGAGCAGGCGCGCGGCCAGCCCATCGACGCGCGCACGGACTTGTGGGCGCTCGGCGTCGTCCTCTACGAGATGGCGGCCGGCGTCAGGCCCTTCGAAGGCCCGACACCGGCCGTGGTGTTCGAGGCGATCCTGAGCCGGGACGCGGTTCCCGTGCACGAGCGCAATCCGGCCGTCTCGGCCGATGTTGCCCGGATCATCGACCGCCTGCTCGACAAGGATCGCGAAACGCGGTACCAGTCGGCGGCGGACGTTCGCGCCGATCTCAAGCGCGTCAGCAGAAGCAGCGATCGAGCGATTGCGGCAGGCAGCCCGTCTCGCGGGAGTATCCCGCGCGCCGCCGTCGAGGTTGAGCCGGTCGGAAGACCTCCACGATCGTGGCGCCGGTTGACGCTACCCGCGGCGATCGTGCTGCTCGTGATGGCGGCGGCGGCGACATACGTGTACTACCCGCGGTCGCCGGTGACTTCGCCGTCGGAATACGTGCAGCTGACGAATCTTGCCGATTCGGCGACTGCGCCGGCGCTGTCGCCGGATGGCCGCATGGTGGCGTTCATCGGCGGCGGCGATTTCTTTCTCAGCGCCGGACAGATCTACGTCAAGGTCCTGCCGAACGGCGACGTGGTGCGGCTCACGGACCATCCCGGGCCGAAGCTCGCGCCGGTGTTCACGCCGGACGGCTCCCGCGTGGCCTATACGCTGGTCGATCGCGGGCGCAGTCCCGCGTCATGGGACACGTGGACGGTTCCCGTTGTCGGCGGTCAGCCGGCACCGTTCCTCAGGAACGCGGCCAGCCTCGTGTGGCTGGGCGACGACCGGGTCCTGTTCTCCGAGATGAAGCCGCCCGGCATCCACATGGGCATCGTGACCTCGACTCAGGGCCGCATGGATCATCGGGAGATCTACTTTCCCGCGCACGAGCGCGGGATGGCGCACTATTCGTGGCCGTCGCCGGACCGTCGCTCCGTGCTGATCGTCGAAATGGATCGCACGGCGACGTGGCAGCGCTGCCGCCTCGTCTCCTTCGAGGGAAGCACCGCTGGCCGGGAGGTCGGGCCGCAAGGCCGGTGCCTCGCCGCGGGCTGGTCGCCCGACGGGAAATGGATGTACTTCAACTCCGAAGTCGACGGCAGCTTCCACCTGTGGAGGCAAAGGTTCCCGGACGGCGCGCCCGAGCAGATCACGCTTGGACCGACCCAGGAAGAGGGCCTGGCGGTTGCCCCCGACGGTCAGTCGCTCGTCACGTCGGTCGGGGTCAACCGCAGCTCGATCTGGATTCGGGACGCCGGCGGCGAGCGAACATTCTCGGGCGAGGGATTCACGTTCGCACCGGCCTTTTCGCGCGACGCCAAGCGCGTGTACTTTCTCGCCCGCCAGACGTCGTCGTCTCCCGCGGAGCTCTGGAGCAGGGATCTGACGGCGGCGGGCGCGGCCGATCGCATCCTGCCGGGTTTTGCGATCGCGGATTTCGACATCTCACCGGACGAAACAGCAGTGGCATTCACCACACGCCCGGCAGGCGGGGAGTCCCAGGTCTGGATCGCCTCGCTCGATCGGCGTTCCGCGCCGCGGCGCGTGATCGACGGTGCGGATGGCGTGTCGTTCGCCCCCGGTGGCGAGCTGGTCGTGCGCGCGCTCGGTCAACGCTCGAATCACCTGGAGCGCGTCACGCGCGACGGCAACGGCCGAACGCGGATCGGCGATTTCGTCATTCTGAACAAGAATCGGAGGTCGCCGGACGGAGCGTGGGTGGTCGCCTTCATGACGCGCGGGACCGCCGCCGGGGGATCGTACACCGCCGCCATTCCCGTGAGCGGCGGCGCACCGGTCACGATTTGCTCGCAGTGGTGCGGATCCGGTTGGTCGGCGGATGGACGATTCTTCTACGTGACGACCCAGGGCGGCAGCGGCGCATTGGGCCAGTCGTCGATCGGCCGAACGCTCGTCATCCCGGTGCCACCCGGCCGTCCCTTGCCTGACTTTCCGAAGGACGGTGTGCCGCTCGATTCGGCGTGGACCGGGCCGCCAGGCACGCAGGTGATCGATCGCGCGAACCTCGCCCTGGCGACAGACCCCTCGACGTTCGTCTTCGTGAAGTCGGACGTTCAGCGCAACTTGTTCCGCATTCCGTTGCACTGAATCGATCCTGGGCCCTGAGCGCTACGGGGGCGCTCTGACCATGCGTTTCAAGCTGGTGCCGCCGACGCTGTTAGTCGCGATTGCCCTCCTGCAGATCGTGCTCGCGCACGCTGCGCACCTGACCGCCTGGAAAGGCGGCGGGTTTGGCATGTTCTCGACCCTCGACCACGGTGCGTACCGCGGCGTCGATGTCCTCATCGAGGCGCCCGACCGATCCGAGATGCTCGAGATTCCCCCGTCGCTCGAGACGGCCGCAGCACGCGCCGCCGCGTTCCCGGCCGACTGGCTGATGAATCAGCTGGCTAAAGGAGTCGTGGCCCGCGAGGCGCGATACGGTCGCGCGGCGACGCGCATCACGGTGACGGCGTGGCGAGCGGACTTCGATCGAGCCACGCTGCGACCGTCCACCCGCACGATTCGGACGTTCGTCTACGTCGCGCCAGAGCCGTGAGCGACCGGCAACCGGGGCCTGGCATCGAACGTCGCTCCGGCGACACGGCCGCGCGACTCACCGCCGTGGCACTGCTGCTGCGACCGATGGGTCCGTGGTATGTCAGTCCCGTGATTCTGGCCGCAGCGGTGCTGGCGCTCGTGTCGCCGGCAGTACTGCGGCACTCATGGACCTGGGCTGCTATCACGCTCATGATCGCCGTCCGTATTGCCGAAGACTGGCCGCTCGCCGACAACCACATCTATCTTCTGGGCTACTGGACGCTCGCGATGGCGCTGTCGCGGCGGGCGTCGACCGATGCGAGCTTCCTCTCGTGGAACAGCCGATGGCTGATCGGATCGGCGTTCGCGTTCGCCGTGATCTGGAAGGCCGTTCTGTCGCCGGATTTTCTTGACGGACGCTTCTTCCGCGTCACGGTCCTGACCGATCCCCGCTTCGGTGAGGCCGCACAACTTGTCGGCGGGCTGCCGGCCGAACAGCTGGCGACCAATCGTGAAGCGTTGAAGCTGCTCGCAGAAGGCGCCGAGCTGCTGGAGACGCCGGCGATTCACGAGCCGCCGCGCCTGCGATGGTTTTCTGCCGTCTCCACCTGGGGCATCCTTGCCCTGGAAGCCGCGGTGGCGTTGTCGATGCTGCTGCCGATGCCAGGGGCGTCATCGGTGACGCGTCACCTGGGGCTCCTGCTGTTCTGCGGTGTCACGTATCTGTTCGCGCCCGTCGCGGGATTCGGATGGCTGCTGCTGGCCATGGGCGTGGCGCAGCTCGCACCAGGGCAGGTCTGGCTCGAGCGGGCGTACACGGCCGGGTTTCTACTCGTCATCTTCTACGACCAGATCCCGTGGGCCGCACTCGTCGTGAGAAGTCTACGGCCCTGAACGCGCAGCGACCTTTTCGCTGATGACGGACGTGATGCTGCCCGTAGCGATCCCGATTACCGAGGACATCCACGAACCTACAGTGGCGTCAGTGCCTTGTCCGAGTCCGGCGGCCCCCTCGCGTTTGATCAAAAGTGCCGGGCCGGGATCCCCGCATCGGTCACCGTCCCACCGGGACGACCTCATCGGCGACGGTGTGCCCGCGGCGACGGTTGACGCTGACGCGGATCTTCTCCAGGTAGAGATAGACGACGGGCGTCGTATAGAGCGTGAGCAGCTGGCTCACGACGAGGCCGCCCACGATGGCAATGCCGAGCGGCCGCCGCAGTTCGGCGCCTTCACCGGTGCCCAGCATCAGCGGCAGCGCGCCGAGCAGCGCCGACATCGTCGTCATCAGGATCGGCCGCAGGCGGAGAAGGCACGCCTCCCGGATCGCTTCCTCGGGCGTCGCGCCGGTCTCGCGCTCCCGCTGGAGCGCGACGTCGATCATCAGGATGGCGTTCTTCATCACGACGCCGATCAGCAGGAACAGGCCGAGCAGCGCGACCAGACTGAACTCCGTCTTGAGCAGGAGCAGCGCCAGCAGCGCGCCGGCGCCGGCCGACGGCAGCGTGGACAGAATCGTCAGCGGGTGGAGGTAGCTCTCGTAGAGCACGCCGAGCACGATGAAGACGATCAGCAGCGTGCCGAGGATGGCAACGGCCTGATTTCCCTGCATGCGTGTGAACAGGCTGGCGTTGCCCTGCAGGCTTCCCTGGATCGAGGTCGGCAGCGTGAGCATCGACACCGCGCGGTCGATGGCCGTCTGTGCCTGGCTCAGGCTGACGCCTGGCGCGAGCTCGAACGACACGTTCTCGGAGGCGAACTGGCCGTTGCGGCTGATGCGGTCGTTGGCAGACGTCCGCGTGTAGCGGCTGAACGTCGACAAGGGCACCCGGCTTCCCGTGGCGGTCACGACGTACACCTGGTCGAGCGATTCCGGACCCTGGGCGAATCGCGGCGCGACCTCCATCACGACGCGGTACTGGTTCATCGCGTTGTAGATGGTCGAGACCTGGCGCTGGCCGAACGCGTTGTTGAGCGCCTGTGTGACCGTGGCCATCTCGATCCCGAGCCGGCGCGCCGCCTCGCGGTCGACGTCGAGGGTAATCTGCTGGCTCGAGACCAGTTCGTCCTCGATGCCGGTCAGCTCCGGCAGCGGCTTGAGTGCCTCTCGCACGCGCTGCGCCCACACCCGAAGCTCGGCGAGGCTGTCCGAGCGCAGCGTGTACTGGTACGAGCCGCCGCCGAAGCCGCCGCCGAACCGGATGTCCTGATCCACGTTGAGCCACAGCCGCGCGCCGGGTACCTTCGGCAGGTCGCGCCGGATCCGTTCGGCGACGACCTGGGCCGATACCTGGCGCTCGTCGAGCGGCTTGAGGCGCACGAACACCTGGGCGTTGTTGATGCCCCGGCCGCCGCCGATGAAGCCGGAGACGCTCTCCACGGCCGGGTCGCGCAGCACGGCCTCGCGGAACGCCTCGATCTTCGGCTGCATCAGCTGGAACGACATCCCGTCGTCGCCACGGATGAAGCCGCCGAGCTGCCCCGTGTCCTGCTGCGGAAGGAAGCTCTTGGGGGCGTTGATGTAGAGATGGACGGTGAACGCCGCGACGCCGATGAAAATCATCAGCACGATCGGCGAGTGCGCCAGCGCCCAGTCGAGCGTGCGCCCGTAGCCGCGCCGCAGCCATCCGAAGACGCGGTCGCTGACCACCTGCAGGCGTCCAGGCCGGTCGGAGTCGCGGGCCACGAGCCAGCGCGCGCAGAGCATCGGCGTCAGCGTAATCGACACCATGAGGGAGATCACGATTGCCGACACCAGCGTAATCGAGAACTCGCGGAACAGACGTTCGACGATGCCGCCCATGAACAGGATCGAGACGAACACCGCCACGAGCGAGAGGTTCATCGACAGCAGGGTGAAGCCGACTTCCCTGGCGCCGGTCAACGCCGCGACGAGCGGCGTCTTCCCCATCTCGACGTGGCGGTTGATGTTCTCCAGCACTACGATCGCGTCGTCCACCACGAGGCCGGTCGCGACGATCAGCGCCATCAGCGACAGGTTGTTCAGCGAGAAGCCCCAGAGGTACATCACCGCACAGCTGCCAATCAGGGCCACGGGCACCGCCGCCACCGGGATCATCGCCGCGCGCAGCCTGCCCAGGAACAGCAGCACGACGAGGATGACGAGGCCGACGGCGATGAGCAGCGTCTGCTGCGCCTCGCGCAGCGTCGCGCGGATGGTCGGCGAACGGTCGCTCGCGATGTCGAGGGACACGCCCGCGGGCAGGAATGCCCGCAGCGCCGGCAGCTGCGCCGTGACGCCGTCGACGGTCGCGATGATGTTGGCCTGCGCCTGACGGCTCACCACCAGGAGCACCGCCGGCTTGTCGTTGAAGTACCCGGCGTTGTAGCGGTCCTCGACGCCGTTGTACACCCGGGCGACGTCGGACAGCCGCACCGGCGCGCCGTTGCGATACGTGATGACGAGCGGCTGATACTCCTCGGCCGTCACCAGCTGGTCGCTGGCCTGGATCAGCCACTGCCGTTCGCTGTCCTCGACCATGCCCTTCGGCCGCCGCAGGTTGCCGCTGCTGATCGCCTGGCGGACTTCGTCGAGCGAGATGCCGTATTGGGTCAGCGCCTGGGGTTGGAGCTCGACCCGCACCGCCGGCAGCGACCCGCCGCCCACCGTGACGTCACCGACGCCGGTGACCTGCGCAACCTTCTGGGCCAGCACCGTCGACGCCAAGTCGTAGAGCTGACTCGTCGTGGCGGTGTCGGAGGTGAGCGCCAGCAGCATGATCGGCGCCTGCGACGGGTTGATCTTGCGGTACGACGGCATGCCCGGCAGCGCGCTCGGCAGCAGCGACCGGGAGGCGTTGATGGCGGCCTGTACCTCGCGCGCGGCCGAGTCGATGTTCTTGCCGAGGTCGAACTGGATGTTGATGCGCGTCGATCCCTGCGAGCTCTGCGAGCTGATCTCGTTCACGCCGGCGATGGTGCCGAGGGCGCGCTCGAGCGGCGTCGCCACCGATGACGCCATGGTTTCGGGACTGGCACCGGGCAGGGATGCCGACACCGTGATCGCCGGGAAGTCGACCTGTGGCAATGGCGACACCGGCAGCAGGGTGTAGCCGAGGACGCCCACGAGCACGATCGAGAGGCTGAGCAGCGTCGTCGCGACCGGGCGGGCGATGAACGGCGCCGAGAGATTCATGCCGTCGCGTCCTTCACTGCAAGGGACCGCGCCGAGGGCCGCCAGGCGCGGCCGAGACGGTCGAAGAAGAGGTAAATCGCCGGCGTGGTGAACAGCGTCAGCACCTGGCTCAGAAGCAGACCGCCAACCATGACCAGACCGAGCGGCTGGCGCATCTCGGCGCCGGACCCCGTCGACAGCATCAGTGGCAGCGCACCAAACAACGCCGCCAGCGTCGTCATCAGGATCGGGCGGAAGCGCAGCAGCGCCGCCTTGTAGATGGCGTCGCGCGGGCTCATCCCCTCGCTGCGCTCGGCGTCGAGCGCGAAGTCGATCATCATGATCGCATTCTTCTTCACGATGCCGATGAGCAGGATGATGCCGATGACGGCGATCAGGCTGAGATCGGTGCCGGTGAAGAGCAGCGCCAGCAGGGCACCGACGCCGGCGGAGGGCAGCGTCGAGAGAATCGTGATCGGGTGGACGTAGCTCTCGTAGAGCACGCCGAGGACGACGTACATCGTGAGGATGGCGGCGAGGACGAGGAGGAGAGTGCTGTCGAGCGACGCCCGGAACGCCGCGGCGGCGCCCTGGAACGTCGTCTGGATGCTCGCGGGCATGCCGAGCTCGCGCTGCGCCTCCTCGATGGCCTCGACGGCGTTGCCCAGCGACGCTCCAGGCGCCATGTTGAACGACATCATGACCGCCGGAAACTGACCGGCGTGGTTGATGACGAGCGCGGTGTTGCGATGGTCGATGCTGGCGATGTTGGAGAGCGGAATCTGCTGTCCATCGGCGGTGGCGACGAACACCTGGCCGAGCGCCTCAGGACCGATCTGAAAGCGCGGCGCCACTTCGAGCACGACGCGGTACTGGTTGGCCTGGGTGTAAATGGTCGAGATCAACCGCTGGCCGAACGCATCGTAGAGCGCATCGTCGATGGCCGCGACCCGGATGCCGAGGCGGCTGGCGGCGTCGCGATCGATGTCGAGGAAGGCCTGGAGGCCGCGGTCCTGGAGATCGCTGGCGACGTCAGCCAGGTAGGGCGACCGCTGCAGCCGCTCGACCAGCTTCGGGACCCACTCCGCAAGACGCGTCGCGTCCGGATCCTCCATCGTGAACTGGAACTGGGTGCGACTGACGCGGTCCTCGATGGTGAGGTCCTGCACCGGCTGCATGTAGACGGCGATCCCGGGCACGCGGGCGACACGCTCGCGCAGGCCGGCGATGATCTCGGTCGCGGTGCGCGATCGCTCGTCGCGCGGCGCCAGCGTCACCAGCATGCGACCGCTGTTCAAGGTGGCGTTGGCGCCGTCGACGCCGATGAACGACGACAAGCCCTTGACGCCGGGCTCCTCGAGGATGGCCCGGGCCGTGGCGCGCTGCCGCTCGGCCATGGCTGCGAACGACACCGACTGCGGCGCCTCGGTGATCACCTGGATTGCGCCGGTGTCCTGCACCGGGAAGAAGCCCTTGGGCACGATCACGTACAGCACGGCCGTCAGCGCCAGCGTCGCGACCGCGACCAGCAGCGTCACCGTCTGGTAGCGCAGCGACACCGTGAGCAGTCGCCCGTACCACGCGATCATGCCCTCGAAGAAGCGGCCCGTCAGGTGGTAGAGACGCCCGTGCTCTTCGGCACGTTCGGCCTTGAGCAGGCGCGCGCACATCATCGGCGTCAGCGTGAGCGACACCACCAGCGAGATGAGAATCGACACCGCCAGGGTGATGGCGAACTCGCGGAACAGACGGCCGACGACGTCGGCCATGAACAGCAGCGGGATCAGGACCGCGATGAGCGAGATGGTGAGCGAGACGAGCGTGAAGCCGATCTGGCGGGCGCCCTCGAGCGCGGCCTCCATCGGCGTCGCGCCTTCCTCGAGATAGCGGGCGATATTCTCCACCATCACGATCGCGTCGTCGACCACGAACCCGGTGGCGATGGTGAGCGCCATCAGCGTGAGGTTGTTGATCGAGAAGCCCGCGAGATACATCACGCCGAACGTGCCGATCAGCGACAGCGGCACCACCACGCTCGGGATGATCGTGGCGGCGATGTTGCGCAGGAACACGAAGGTGACGGCCACGACCAGCGCCACGGCGAACATCAGCTCGTGCTGGACGTCGGTCACCGACGCGCGAATCGTGTGCGTACGGTCGCTGAGGACGGCAACCGTCAGCGTCGACGGCAGGCTGGCCGTCAACGTCGGCAGCAGCGCGTTGATGCGATCGACGACGTCGATGACGTTGGCGCCGGGCTGACGCTGGACGTTCACCAGCACGGCGGGCAGGTCGTTGGCCCACGCGCCGAGGCGGGTGTTCTCGGCGCCGTCGACGACGTCGGCGACGTCGGAGAGCCGCAGCGGCGCGCCGGCGCTGTAGGCGATGATCAGGTCGCGATACGCGTCGGCCGATCGCAGCTGATCGTTGGCGTCGAGCATGAAGGACCGCTCGGGGCCGTCGAAGTTGCCCTTCGGCTGGTTGACGTTGGCGGCGGAGATGACGTTGCGCAGGCTCTGGAGGTTCAGGTTGTGGGCCGCCAGCGCCTGAGGGTTGGCCTGGATGCGCACCGCCGGACGCTGCCCGCCGGCGAGGCTCACGAGGCCGACGCCGGGGAGCTGGGACAGTTTCTGCGCCACCCGCGTGTCAACGAGGTCGTAGATTTCGGGCAGCGGCATGGTCGGCGACGTCACCGCCAGCGTCAGTACCGGCGTGTCCGCGGGGTTGACCTTGTTGTAGACCGGCGGCTGGGGCAGATCGTTGGGCAGGAGGTTACTGGCCGCGTTGATCGCCGCCTGCACTTCCTGCTCGGCAACCTCTATCGGCTTGTCGAGAGAGAAGCGCAGGGTGATGACCGATGCGCCGCCGGAGCTGGTGGACGACATCTGATCCAGGCCTGGCATCTGGCCGAACTGGCGCTCGAGGGGTGCCGTGACGGCGCTGGTCATCACTTCGGGGCTCGCGCCGGGGTAGAACGTCAGGACGCGAATCGTCGGGTAGTCGACCTGCGGAAGGGCCGAGACGGGCAGCAGCCGGTAGGCAAGCGCTCCCGACAGCAGCAGCGCCGCCATCAACAACGTCGTGGCGACCGGCCGCACGATGAACGGGCGCGAGATGTTCATTGCCGGCCCCTTCCGGGCTGGGTCGTACCGGAGGGACCGGCGCCGGCCGGTGCCTGCCCTCGCCCACGCTGGGCGGGCGCCGGAACCTCGGTCGACGGCTGCGGCACCGGACCTGTACCCGACGATCTCCACCGTCACCCCCTCTTGCAGCGCGTCCACGCCCTCGAGCACGATCCGTTCGCCCGGCGCGATGCCTTCCGTCACGGCGACTCGCTCACCTTCCGACACGCCGAGCGTGACCTTGCGGATTGTCGCCTTGCCGTCGGGCTTGATGACGTAGACGAAGGTCCCGAACGACGCCCGCTGGATGGCGGCCGACGGCACGACCGTGGCGGCACGCTGCGTGGACAGCTTCAAGCTGATGTTGACGAACTGGTTCGGGAAGAGCTTTTCGTCGGTGTTCTCGAAGATCGCCCGGAGTTTGATTGTCCCCGTGGTCGTGTCGATCTGATTGTCCATCGTCTGGAGCGTGCCCGTCGCCAGGAGGGTCGTCTCGGCGCGGTCCCAGGCCTCGACGGCCGGTGAGTTGTTGGCGCGCATCGCGTCGAGGACCGCGGGCAGGTCAATCTCGGGCACGGTGAACAGCACCGAGATCGGCTGCATCTGCGTGATGACCACGATGCCGTTGGTGTCGCCACTGCGTACGAGGTTGCCGACGTCGACCTGGCGGAGGCCAAGCCGCCCGGGGATGGGCGCCACCACCTTGGTGAACGACAGCTGGAGCTTCGCGTTGTTCACCTGCGCGTCGTTGGACTGGACCGAACCCTCGACCTGGTTGACCAGCGATTCCTGGGCCGTGAGCTGCTGCTTGGGGATGAGCTGCCGCTCGAACAGGGACCGGTATTTCTCCAAGTCGGCGCGCGCGTTGGTCAAGCGGGCCTGGTTCTCCACCCGCTGCCCCTCGGCCTGCGCCAGAGCCACCTGGTAGGGACGGGGGTCGATTTCGGCCAGGATCTGGCCCGCTTTCACGCGCTGGCCTTCGGTGAAGAGGTACTCGGACGAGTTCGCCGTCCAGTCGGCTGCGCACCACGACCGTGTTGACGGGCGTGACCGTGCCGAGCGCCTTGAGCGCAACCGCGATGCTGCGGGTTTCGGCCTGGACTACCCGGACGGGAGGCAGGTCGTTTCCGCGTCCGCCACCGCCGCCACGGCCACCCCTGCCGCCGGGCCCCATCCCCGTCGGCTGCGGCTGGTCCTGGCCGATGTCGTAGTACCAGACGAGACCTGCGCCGCTTAGCAGGATGAAAAGCCCGATCAACCATTGGCCCAGGCGCGATCGCCTGAGGGGAGCGTCTACCGACTTGTGCATATACAGACCTTGCGCTGCCCGGTTTCCCAGAGGGAATACGACAGCGCACCAGGTCGCGTGTCAGAGAGCCAGTTTCCAGGACACGCGGGCACCAATATCAAGGCCATGAATGCGCCGGGACCTTTTCGGTGAGCGCCGCGTACTCCGCGGACACGTAGGCGATCGCGTCAGCGGATTCATGCCCCTCCCTCAGCGTCGTCAGGAGATCGCTGAGCGCATTCGCGTCGCCTGCACCGTGGCCGGAGGCGACCACATGCAGCGGATCCTTGCCACCGTCGAACAGGCTGACGTGCGTCGATGCGTCGGGCAGGAACGGGCGGTCCCACTCGAGAGCAAATCGCTGTTGGGTCATGTCACACCTTCCCCATTTCGGTCTTCCAATGCCTGAGCGTGCCGCGAGACACCTTCCTCTCAATTATGACGGGGCCGCAGCTGCGGAACGACTGAGGTAGGGACTGTCCCTGTGGTATCGCTCATCCATTTCACGGTTTCGGCCGTAGTACACACACCGCTACTCCATCAACAGGTCTCGTCAGTCCCAAGCTCGGCATCGTGTTCGCACCCGCGACCAGGCTCGAGCTGTACGGCAACTTCGGGTACGGCTATCACAGCAACGATGCACGGGGAGCGACGATCAGCATCGACCCGGCAAGCGGCGAGCCCGCGGACACGGTCACGCCACTCGTGCGCACGCGGGGCGGAGAATTCGGCGTCCGCTCGATCCTGATCCCGAAGCTCCAGACGACGGTCGCCGTGTGGGGCCTGGCCCTCGACTCGGAGCTGGTCTTCGTCGGGGACGCCGGTACAACCGAAGCGGGACGACCCAGCCGGCGGTTTGGCGTGGAGTGGACGAACTACTACAGTCCGCGGCCGTGGCTCACCTTCGATGCCGATCTGTCGTGGTCGTCGGCGCGTTTCACCGACGGCGATCCGGTTGGACCGCTGATCCCGGGCGCCGTTGGCCTGGTCGCCTCGGCTGGCATCTCCGTCAGCGATCTCGCCGGTTTCTCGGGACAGCTGCGCATGCGATATCTCGGCCCGCGGCCGATCGTCGAAGACGGGAGCGTGGAAGCGAAACGATCGACGCTGTTCAATGCCGAAGCGAACTATCGCATCGCACGCGGCACCCGCCTCGTCCTCGACGTGCTCAACCTGTTCGATGCGAAGGCCAGCGATATCGACTACTACTACTCGTCACGCCTTCGTGGCGAGCCCGCCGCCGGAGTGAACGGCATCCACATGCATCCCGTGGCGCCGCGAACGGCGCGGATCAGCCTACGCGTGGATTTCTGATCAGCAGCAGGTTTTCTCTCCGCGAAAAACCGAAACCAAGGTTGTAAGTGAGGACGTTGATGAGCTGAATGGCAGGCGGCCCATCTATGGCCCTGAGAACACCGCCGATGTCCAAGTAAATCGCGCTCGTCGATCTGCTCTGGCGGGTCCATGGTCCTGAGGCGAACGCTGGCATGCCTGATGCGGAAGCATGGAGCGAAAGGAGCGCATGCGGACGATCGGGCACAAGTCCAGGGTGCGGCCAACGATCGTGATGGCCGTCGTCACGTTGGTGGTGTGCTGGGGCCAGGCATTTGCCGTGAAGGTTGCCGTGCAGCCCGCCGCTCAGCCGGCCGCGCAGCCTGACGTGCAGCCTGCTGCGCAGCCTGCCGTGAAGACCGCCGAGTACATCGGCGAGGCGCGGTGCATCGAATGCCACGGCCAGGAGAACAAGCATTTCAGCGAGACGCTGCATGCGAAGGTCTTCCGGCTGAATCCGAAGAACGACGGTCAGCGACAGGGTTGCGAAGCCTGCCACGGACCGGGCTCGAATCACGCCAGGAACGCGCTCGACAAGACCGCGCTCATCGGGTTCACCAAACGTTGGGGAACGCCGGTGGACGTCCAGAATGCCCAGTGCCTGACCTGCCACGAGGGTGGCACGCGCCTGCACTGGCCAGGATCGACCCACGAAAAGACCAACCTCGGGTGCGCCGACTGCCACAATCCCATGCAGAAGCAGTCGGCCAACAGTCTATTGGCCAGGCAGACCATCTCTGAGACCTGCTTCCAGTGTCACAAGCAGCAGCGCGCCGAGTTCCGGAGGCGTTCGCACATGCCTCTGCCGGAAGGCAAGATGTCCTGCGTCGACTGCCACAACCCGCACGGCTCGTCGAGCCGATCCCTGCTGAACGCTGATTCCGTCAACGACGTCTGCTACACCTGCCACGCCGAGAAGCGGGGGCCGTTCCTCTGGGAACACGCGCCTGTCCGCGAGAGTTGCGTCACCTGTCACCAGCCTCATGGCTCCAACCATGACAAGTTGCTCGTGGGGGCGCGTCCCTACCTGTGTCAGCAATGCCACAACCTGTCGATCGGTCATAGCGGCACGTTCTACCGGGACGGGCAGTCGGCTGCCGGTGCGCTGCAGGGGGGAGGCCAGAGTCCACGCGTGATCGCGCGCACGTGCCAGAACTGCCACTCACAGATCCATGGCAGCAATCATCCGGCCGGTGCGCGGTTCCAGCGTTGAACCAGGCCCAGGGCCCCGGGACAACGCTGCGGGAGACCTTAGATGAAGATCCGTTCGTCCGCGTCAGTCATCATCGTGGGCATCGGGGTGCTGCGGTTGACGACCTCCCTGGTGTATGCCGGCGACGGGCAGGACGCTCCGGCCGGCAACGCCATGAATCCGCGCGGCGTCAACTCAATCGTGGAACGCGACCCTGAGGGGCTCGGCATTGGCGAGAATTCCCGGAGTCCTTCGGGACTGCTCACAGCCAGCCCGGTGCTCGTGAAGGTGCCGTCGAGAACCTCGGGCGGCCTGTTCTACCGGTTGATGGTCGAGTTCAGCGGCACTGGAACCGGTGGCGACAAGGATGTCGCCAAGTTCCGTGAATACAAGGACCTCGACAGCGGCGCGTTCCTGAACAGCTTCTCCCTGATGCTCGAGAAGCCGGACAGCGCCTTTCACCTCGACGCGGTCGGAAGTGGCGTGGCCCGCACCGACCAGTACTACGGCTTCGATGTCGGTCGCTACAACACGTGGAGAGTGCGCGGCTCGTTCAGCGAAACGCCCCATGTCTTCACGTCGACCTACAGGTCGCTGTGGGACGGGGCCGACAGCGGCGTGCTCACGTTGACAGGGCTTCGCCCGGGAGGCACCACCGACGCGAATACGACCCAGGCGAACATGCTCCTGGCGATCTCGGCCGCGCCGTCCGCTGCTCCGGAACTGACCCGGAAGAAGAGCCGGGCACGCTTCGATCTCACGCTGCCTGCGAACTGGAAAGCCTTCGCCAGCTATACCCGGGAACGTCGTGAAGGTATTCGCCCCTTTGACGCCGTCTTTGGCGGTGGCGGCGGTGGCGGCAACCTGGAGATCCCGGAATCGATCGACTACGACACGCAGGACGTGCTGGCAGGACTGCAGTTCGCGAACGCGCTGACCAGCTTCAGCGTGCAGGCGGCCGGCTCGTTCTTCCAGAACGACATCGGCGCGATGATGTTCCAGAACCCGCTGTTCATCACGACGAATACGATCGCGGGCGTGCCGGCGACGACCTTTACCCAAGGGCAGTTCGACCTGTACCCGAGCAACGACTCCTACAACCTGAAGGCGGATTTCGGCAGGAAGTTCCCGGCGTTTCTCAAGAGCCGCATCACCGCCGTGGTCTCAATCGCCCGTTCGCAGCAGAACGACGACCTGCTGCCGTGGGCGATCGACCCGTTGGCGGGCGGCACCATCAACGGCGTGTCGACAGGGGATGTGTGGAACACGACCGCCTCGCTGAGCAGGTTGTCGGCCGATGCGCGTATCGACACGACGCTTGCCGACGTCGGCATCATCCTGAATCCTTCGCGAGCGCTGGCCGTGAGGGGCAAGGTCCGCTACTTCGATACCGACAACAGCACCGAGTACGTGGCATGCAACCCACTGACGGGGCAGTGGGGCCGTCTGCTGAACAATGGCTCGGGAGGGTCCTTCGCGACGCCGAACCTGACCGTTGGCAACAATCCGGCGGGTACGCTGAACACCGGCTACAACGGCACGGGCTGTGACTACGCTGCCACCCAGGCCCTGGGGTTGGCACCGAGTGCGGGAGACGCGCCTGTCCGCAGCGCCCCCTACGAGTATCGCCAACTGAACTCGGTGGTCTCGGCCGACTACCGTATCAATCGGACCAACAGTCTGGAAGGCGCGTTCGAGCGCGAGGATTTCCGCCGCGACTACCGCGAACGCGACGAGACGTGGGAAGACAAAGTTCGGCTCGGCTACGTCAACCGCGATGCCGCGACCGGAACCCTCCGCGTCGGGTATGAGTACGGCCGTCGTCGCGGCAGCGACTTCGTGTCGGCGCCTTTGGACGAGTTCTACAGCAGTTCACTCGGGCCGGTGCCGACCGCGAACACGACAAACGTGGCCACGTGGTTCCGCAACGTCGACCAGTTCCGGAGGTTCGATGTGGCGGATCGCAATCAGCACGTCTTGAACGCCCGATTCAACTACGGCATCGCTCCCACGGTGGACGCCAGCGTCGGCGTGCAGGTGCGAGACGTGGAGTATCCGGCGTCGGACTTTGGACGCAACGACCATCAAAAATTGACGTCGCCGTCAGTGGAAGTCAGCTGGCAGCCAGCTCCGACCACGAGCGCGTACGCGTTCTACTCGTTTCAGGACGGCGGACAACGTCAGGCCGGCCTCCAGCCGAACGCCTGCGTGATGGGGAACTTCTACTACTTCCTCAGCGACGGCACCGTGCAGACCAGCGCGACCGGAGTTCCACCGCCACCCCCGCCCGGGACGACGGTCGTCGGGACCCAGCAGGTGCAGCCGGCGAACTTCAGGTCGCTGTGCGGGACGGCCTCGGCAACCAGTCCGCTCTTTCCCGTCAGCCGCACGTGGACTGCGTCGCACGACGATCGCAACACGGTCACGGGTCTCGGCTTTCACTACGGGCTGGGCCGGATCCTGACGGAGATCGGATACACCTATTCGAACGGCCGTACGAGAATCCGATACGAGTACGACGCCGTGGCGCTGGGAGTGAATGCCGCACAGGCGGGACTGGCCGGCGACGGGTGGTCCGATCTCGTCTTCGTTCAGAACTTCGTCGACGCCAACGCCGTGATGCCGCTGTACAAGCGGCTGACCCTGCGCCTGGTCTACCGGTTCGAAGACGCCCGGATCCGCGACTGGCACTACGACGGCATCAGCGTGAATCCGATGCCGGCCAACAACGGCGCGTATCTCGACTTCGGCCCGCAGGATTACAAGGTGCACCTTTTCGGGGCGTTGTTCCGGTACGAGATGTGAAATCCAGCGGGGTGCTGAACAACGAGCCGGAGACAACTCCCAACTCCCAACTTCCAACTCCCACAATCTCTCTGCCGATCGACCGGGAATCCTTTGGGGGTTGGGAGTTGGAGGTTGGGAGTTGACAGGTTATTCATTCTTCTGGAGCCAGGGCGAGGCGTGTCAGCACGCGTCCCGAAGGAGGCATCATCGTGCGGACAGTATCGACGCTCGTCGGGATGGGCCTGTTGGTGCTGGGAGCCTCCCCCTCGATGCTCGCGCAGGAAGCGGGGTCGGTCACGGTCGCGGCGTGCCTCCCCTGTCACGCTGCAGGCACGGCGGGGCCGCAGGCGGCACCGAACTTCCCCAAGCTGGACGGACAGCATGCCGCCTACCTGGAGAAGCAGCTCCGCGAATACCTGTCCGGCAGGCGCAAGAGCGACATCATGGCCCCCATACTCGGGGCCTTGAAGAAGCAGCAGATTCCCGGCATGGCGGCCCATTTCGCCGGTCAGGCGCCGGCGCGGGGCGCGGTGGAGAGTCCAGAATTGGCGGCCCGGGGCAAGGTGCTGTACGAGGAGGGCAACCGCGCCACCGGTGTGCCGGGGTGCATCGGCTGTCACCTGCCCAATGGCGTCGGCTCTGAACGCTATCCCCGCCTGGCCGGTCAGCGTCAGGCGTACACCGTGCAGCAACTCATGGCCTTCAAGAGCGGCACGCGCAGCAACGACCGGGTGCGCATCATGCGTCTCGTGGCTGGACGTCTCACCGAAGACGAGATGAAAGCGGTCGCCGAGTATCTCGCCGGGCTGGAGTGACGGTAGCCCCAGGCTGATCGCCGGCAATCTCACGCTGCGCACCCGGTAGCACAGAAACGGCGTGGCCTCGATGGCTCCTCGAACGAGACGTCGTAAGGGGGACTCATCGGACTGTTACCGGACTGCTGTGCGCCAAGGCGAGAGAGTGGTCGTCAGAAAAGCCGTCGTCAGTCAGGTAGCGGAACTCGGTACTGGCCTGGTCGCGTCGGCGCAGTGACTGTCAGCGTGCCGGATGTGGCGCCCTTCGTAAGACCGTACCAGTCGTCGTCGTAGCCCTGTCCCACCTTGAACAGGGCGATCCAGTCGCCCGATCGAGCCGTCGGGGCTGTCCAACTCACACTCATTCGGCCTCCGGCGTCAACCAGGTCGGTGCTGGGCGTCACCGTGAAGGGCCCTTCGACGGAATAGGTGAAGGCCGCGGTCAGCGTCCCGCCCAAACCACTCGGGTTGGTCACGACGACGTCGGCCAGCCCGGCGGCGTGGGCGGGGACGATTGCGGTGATCGTCGCGCTGTTGACGACGGTGACATTCCGCGCCATGGCATCGATCGTCACTGTTGCTCCGGCGAGGAACCCTGTCCCTATGATCATGACCCGTGTGGGACGAGCCGTTGAACCCGTAGACGGCGAGATCGCCGTCACCTCGGGCGTGCTGGGCGCGCCGGGCGGCGGCGGTGTCGGCTCTGACGGGGGCCTTCCGTCGCAGGCAGAACATCCGATCGCGAACGCCAACAGCAACACTCTCCGATGGATCCTCTTCGTCATGGCATCTTGCCTCCTAATCAGGAAGCGGGAAAACGCCGTGAAAAGTTGAAGAGGCCACGGGCAATCGGCTCTCCTGTTGAATTTCCACATGAGCGGTGGCATAGTCACATGTGGGACTTCCACAGGAGCGCCATCCGCGTGAAAGACAAGCTCGACATTCTCCAGGGCACCCTCGATCTGATGGTGCTGCGCACGCTTTCCACGCTCGGATCGCTGCACGGCTATGGCATCGCACGCCGTATCGAGCAGGTCAGCGGTGATCACGTCCTGCTGAATCAGGGCACGATCTACACCTCGCTCGTCCGACTCGAAGAGCGCGGCTGGATTCGCTCGAAGTGGGGCGTCTCGGAGAACAACCGCCGCGCGCGGTTCTACACCATCACCAGACCGGGCGAGAAACAACTCGCGGCCCAAACCGAAAACTGGCAGCGGGTGGCGGCAATGATGGGCCGGTTTCTTGCCGATGGAGGATCCGGCCAATGACATCCTGGCTTCGCCTGACCTGGTCGCGGCTGCGATCGCTGCTCACGAAGGATCGGCTGGATCGTGAGTTCGACGAGGAGCTGACGACCCACCTCGAGCTCCTGACCGACGAATTCCAGCGGCGCGGGCTCTCCGCCGCGGAGGCGCGACGCCAGGCCCTGCTGAAGCTCGGCCGGCCGGACCGTCTCCGCGAAGTGCACCGCGAGCAGCGCGGCCTGCCCGCGCTCGACATCCTCGCCCAGGACGTGCGCTACGCGGTCCGCATGCTCCGCAAGAGCCCCGCGTTCACCATGGTCGTCACGCTGTCTCTCGCGCTCGGCATCGGCGCCAACACCGCGCTCTTCAGCCTCGTCGACAGTCTGCTGCTGCGCTCGCTGCCGGTCCGCGCGCCGGATCGCATCGTGCAAATCCAGGTCGTCCCGATCCTGCCGGGCGGGTTCAGGAAACCGTTTCCCGTTTTTGAGCCGTCGGTCTTCGATGCGGTGCGGGCTCAGGGCCATGTCGTGTCGGAGGTCGTCGGCTTCTTGCGCCTCGACCGTCCCACGATCGCCGTCGACGGCGCGGCGGAACCGGCCCGCGACGTCGACCGGATCACGACGAACTTCTTCCGCGACCTTGGCGTGACGCCGGTCATCGGCCGGGCGCCGGCCCCATCGGATGACGCGGTGGCGATCATCAGCGACCGCTGGTGGCGAGTCCGATTCGATGGGAACACCAGCGTGCTCGGCCGCACGGTGAGCATCGACGGGCAGACGTTCTCGATCATCGGCGTCGCTCCGCCACGGTTTCACGGCTTCATGGTCGAGAGCTCCGCGGACATCTGGGTCTCGTCTCCCGCGGCGGCCAGGGACATGATGATGATTGCGCGCCTCGCGCCTGACGTGACGGCCGCTCGAGCTCAGGGTGCCCTGCACGGGCTCATTCGTCCGTTCCTGCAGAACCGTTTGCCTCCAGACATAGAAATGGAGACGGAGCTCGTCCCCGCCGGCCAGGGACTCTCGCAATTGCGGAGCCAGTACAGGGGCGCGCTGCTGGCGCTCATGGTCCTGGTTACGCTCGTGCTGCTCACCACGTGCACGAATGTCGGCAACCTGCTGATGGTGAGGAATGCCGCCCGGAATCGCGAGCTGACAGTACGCGCCGCGCTCGGCGCCGGCCGATCGCGCTTGATTCTCCAGTATCTCGTCGAAAGCACGCTGCTCGCCGCCGTCGGCTGCGCCCTGGGTCTGGTCCTGGCGCGATGGGGCGTTTCGATCGTCGTGTCGATGCTGCCCTTACCGGCGATCCCGGAAAGCCTGATGTTTCACGTTGACGCCCGAGTCCTGGGCTTTGCCGCCGGCGTCTCGCTGGTGAGCGCGCTCCTGTTCGGGCTGGCGCCGGCGTGGCGCGCGACGGAGGTCGATGCCACGGCGTGCCTCAGATCGAGTCAGGGGAGCACCGCGCCGCGGAACGTCCGCCGGTTGGGCCGTGTCCTCGTGGCGTGCCAGGTTGGCCTCTCGGTGGTGCTGCTGGTCGGCGCCGGACTCTTCGTGCAGACGCTTCGGAACCTGTCGCGCCAGGATGTCGGCTTCAATCCCGATCGGCTGCTGCAAGTGTCGATCGACACCCGCTTCGCGGGATACGGCAAGGGCCAGGTCGGCGACGTCTACCGCTTGCTGCTCGAGCGTGTGGCGGCTGTTCCCGGAGTGGAGTCGGTCACCGGCGTGCGCAATCCCATCCTGCGGCACAGCCTCAGCAAGATGGCGGTCAGGTTGCCCGGAGTCGAGTTCGGTCAAGGCGAGATGTGGGACGGCGCCGACGTCGGGCCGGCGTTCTTCGAGACGATGGCCATTCCCGTCCTTCGCGGCCGGACGTTCACCGCCGCCGACTTCGCCGGCGATCAGCGCGGCCTCTTCGTCGTCAACGAATCGTGGGTCAAGCGCTACTTTCCGAACGACGACCCTGTCGCCAGGCAGATCGGCATCATCGGCGTGGTCAAGGACGTGAAGATCGATGGCGTGCGCACAGAGGCCCGCCCGACGATGTTCGCGATGGCGATGAAGGAACCGGATCGCGTGAACTCGCTCCAGGTCAGAACCGCGAGCGAGCCTGAGGCGATCGTGCCGGCGATCCGCGAGGCAATTCAGCGCATCAACCCGAAGCTGCTGGTCGGGATCAGGACGATGCACGAGGACATCGACCGGGACATCGCGAAGGAGCGCATGGTGGCCGCGCTCAGCGCGTTCTTCAGCTTCCTGGGGCTGCTCCTGGCGTCGATCGGCATCTTCGGCGTGGCGTCGTACACCGTCGCGCAGCGGACCAAGGAGCTGGCGATTCGCCGGGCGCTCGGTGCGGATCGCTGGTCGGTCATTCGTGAATCCCTGCGCGAGACGATGGTCGTCTTCGGGCTTGGGCTGGTGGCCGGCACGCTGGCCGCGGTGGCTGCCGCGCGGTTCACCGCCAGCGTCATCGCCGACCTGCTGTTCGGGCTCACGGCGACGGATGCGGCCACCATCGCCCTGGCGGTGGCGGTGATGGTGACGGTAGCGCTCGCCGCGTGCGTGCTGCCGGCGCATCGCGCGACGACGATCGATCCGCTGGCCGGCCTTCGCGAGGAGTAGGAGCTCGCGTCCGAACGACTGCGGTGGGCGGCGCATCGGACCGGCCCGGACTTATCGGAGAGTACGGAGAGACCGGATCTTTACCCGGAGCAACGGAGACAACGAAGGGAACGGAGAAGACAGTTTCGCGGGTGCCGGCATCGCCGGCACTTCGCCGCGCGGAGCGCGCGGCCCGCGAATGGAACCTCCGATAGCCTGCGTTGCCTCCGGTGCTCCGTTTGTAAGATCCGGTACCTCGGTATCCTCCGTTTGCTCGCATGCTCATCGTCTCGTGTTAGCCACCGACTGCAAAACGCTCCCCGACGCGCCAGGCACGTGGAAACCGTGGAATGGCCACCAGCAAGCTGACTGGCGCTGGCATCTGTTGACAGTCCACCGTTGCATCAGTACCCTGCCAACACATGACCGACAAGCGGACCGACGTGCTCTACGGCAGCCTCGGTCTCATCATTCTCAAGACGCTCGAGGCGCTCGGTCCCCTTCACGGCTATCGCATCGCCAGGCGCATCGAGCAGATCAGCGGCGACCACCTGGCGCTGAACCAGGGCACGCTGTATCCCGCCCTGCTCAAACTGGAGCAGGCGGGCTGGATCCGGGCCTCGTGGGGAGAATCCGACAGCGGGCGCAAGGTCAAGATCTACACGCTCACCAACGTCGGCCGGAAACGCCTCGCGGCGGAAGAGGCGGCCTGGCAGCACGCGACCGGCATCGTCGCGCGGTTCTTCAAGATTCAGGACGAACAATCGTGACCGCCCTTCGAACCACTGGGTGTGCACGGGGAAGCCGGCGGTGTTCTGGAGCGTGCGCCGGATGGTCACTTCCGTCACCGTGACGCTCTGGGCGGTGCTGAGGCGGGAGAAGTAGGGCGGCCCGCCAGGTGCCGCCGCGGGTCTGCTGCTAGTGCACGTGCTCGGGCGGCGCGAACGCACGAGCTCGACGCGCTCGTTTTCCTCGACGAAGGCGGTCGCATGCCGTTACTGACCAGCGCGCGGCCGGACCGTCACGCGCGCGCCGTCGACCAGCGTGTCCTGAGGGTGCAGCACCACGCGCTGACCTTCCGATAACCCCTCCAGCACCTGTGCTTGCCGATCGTTGCGCTGGCCGACCACCACGCGCTGCTGACGGACGCGATCGCCGTCCACGACGAAGGCGGCCCACTCCTCGCCGCGACGGAACAGGGTGCCGACCGGCACCTCGAGGACGCGATCGTCGCGCCAGACGATGACCCGCACCTCGACCCGATATCCATCCCCAAGCCTGGGGGACTCACTGTCATCCGCGAAATCGATGATGACGTTGACGCGCTGCTCTTCGACGCCGAGCGCCGACACCTTCATGAAGCCGGACGGCTCGACCCGCCGGACCCGTCCTTCCAGCGGATGGCTGCCGCCCCACTGGTCGATCACCACGGTGTGGCCGGGGGAGATGCGGACGGCGTCGGTCGAGAGGAAATCCGCCACGACCTCGAGGGTCCCCGGATCGCCAATCTCGAGCAGGGACTCACCGACCGGCACGACCGACGCGCTCTCGCGAAGCCGTTTCAGCACGACGCCGTCGACCGGCGCGACCAGCGTGACGGTGCCGCCGCCCCCGCTCGACGGCTTCAACCGCGCTCGTGCCAGCTGCAGCTCGTGCTCGGCCCTCGCGACCGCGAAATCTGCCGCCCGCACCATCTCCTCGGCAGTCTTCAGCGCCGTCTGCGCGGCCTCGAGTTCGTCGCCGGAGATCGCGCCGCCCTTCAGCAGCGTTTCCAGCCGGCGCGCGGTGGTCTGGGCGCGCGCCTGCGCGGCTGACGCGCGTTCCCGCTCCGCTCGCGCCTGCCCCACCGCCGCACGGGCCGCCTCCACGGCGGCGCTCAGCTCCGCCTGCGACCGCGGATCGATCAGTGGCGCGGCGGCCGGCGTCAGCCGGGCAACGACGGTTTTGCCGCGAACGACCACATCGCCCGGCTCGAGCTCGATGCGCTCGACTCGTCCCATCACCGGAGCCGACACGACGAACCGCTCGCGCACGCGCGTTTCGCCCTCCTCGTCGAGGGTCACCTGCATCGGGCCGCGCTCGACCGGGACGGCCTCGACTTCGACCGAGCGAGGCCACAGCGCCGCCGCCAGGATCAGCGCGACGACCACGACGACTGCCAGGAGTCGCGGATTCTTCAGTATTCGCATGATGACGGGCCGGTGACCGGACCGGCGGACCTACTCCCTCACTTTCAACACCGCGACGAGATCGAGCGTGTCCAGCTGCCGCCTGACGACCAGCGCCGACCCCACCGCCGCGGCGATGATGCCGAGAAACGACCACGCCACCGCCTGCCTCGACACGTAGAGCGGGAAGCGATAGACCTCGCTCTGAACGGTCCCGACGATGAGCACGGAGAGACCATAGCCCAGGATGGCGCCGACGGGCAGCGCCGCCAGGGTGAGCAGCGCAAGCTCGCCCAGCAGGATGAAGGAGATCTCCGCGCGCGTGAAGCCAAGCACGCGCAGGCTCGCCAGCTCACGGCTGCGTTCGGACAGCGACACGCGTGCGGCGTTGTAGACGACGCCGCACGCAATCACCCCGGCGAAAATCAGATTGATCAGGATGCTCAGGTTCATGTTCGCGGACATCGTTTCACGAAAGCTTTGCAGCACCGCCCGCTTGAACCCCGCACCGGCGACCACCGGCAGGAGTTTGAGCGCCCGGGACAGGGCCGCCTGTTGAGCGGGATCGATCAGCAGCAGCGCTCCCGATGCCACCTCTCCCTCCCGCATCATCCGATGAACAGCGGCGAGGTCCATGTACATCGCCAGCCCCATGGTGTCGTCGACCAGCCCGGAGACCTCGACCTGCCGCACCGGCCGGGCGCCTTCGAGCACTTCCACGGTGATCGTGTCCCCCAGCGCCACGCCGAGCACATCGCCAAGGATCTGCGACAGGACCACGCCGGATGCGGGCATGCGAAGGGCTTTCCCGTCGCGATCGACAATCAGCTTGAAACGTGGTTCCGGCGGCACACCGGTGAGTGAGAGGTAGCGCTGGTGATGACCGGAACGAACCCGCACCGCCACTGACCGCTGCGGCTCGACGGACACGACCCCGGGCAGTCGCGCCAGCGCATGGCGGGCATCGTCGGCGCGCGGCTCCACGAATCCGACGGTCACGTCCTGGCGCTCCGCCAGGAAGAACTGGGTCTCGATCAGCCGATCGATCGCATCCGAGAAGACGAACCCGATCATGAGGATCGCGACGGCGAATCCGATCCCGAACATCGAGGCGGCGGAGCGCAGCGGATGCCGGGTCACGTTGCGCAGCACCATGCGCCCGGCGGCGCCGAGATGGCGGGATATCAGCGGCGTTTCGAACACCGACCGGCGATAGCCGGCCGGCGCCTCCGGCCGCATCGCCTCCGCGGGTGGGACCCGCACGGCGCGGCGCACGGCGTTGAACGCGCCGGCGGCGGCCGCGAACAGGGTCAGGGCGGTCGCGCCGATCACGACCGAGAACGGCACGCTGAAGAGCAGCTGCGGGAACCGGAAGAACTGGTTGTAGAGCCCGATGATCAGGTGACCGAGCCAGGCGCCGGCCCCGAGCCCGATCACGACGCCCATGGCGCCGATGACCAGCGCCCATTTCAGATAGTGCCATCCGATCGCGAGGTTGCCATAGCCGAGCGCCTTCAGCGCCGCGATCTGCGCCCGCTGCAGCGCCAGCGCACGCGTGAGCGCCACGTTCAGGATGAAGGCGGCGACGAGCAGAAACACCAGGGGCAACATGAAGCCGAAGCTCTCGAGCTGCGCCAGTTCGTTCTCCACGGTCCAGTGCGAGAGCTGCAGCGACCTCGGGATCGCGCCCAGCCCGCCGTAGGGCTCGAGGATGCGATCGAGCCGGGCGATGGTCGCGTCGGGAGCGGTGCCCGGGGCCAGCCTGAGCACGACATCGTTGAACCCGCCTTCCATGTCGAAGGCGGCGCCGAGCGCCTGCCGGTCCATCCAGAAGATGCCGTAGCGTTTGTCATCAGGCACCAGCTCGCCGGGGCGGATGCTGTAAATGAATTCAGGAGACAGCGCGACGCCCACGATCGTCAGCTGGCGGCGCCGGCCGTTGATTACGGCGCGGACGTGGTCACCAGGATTCATCCCGTGGGCGGTGACGAATCCCTCGCTGGCCAGCACTTCGTCGCGGCGGCCCGGCTCGATCCACCGGCCGCGGCGAAGAAACAGATCGTTGACGCGAGGGCGGCGGTCGGCCGGGATCGAGACGAGCCGCGCCGTCGCCGGCTCGTCGAGTTGCTCGAGATCCAGCGTGACGCTGGCGACGACCCGCGTTTCGATCGCCGTCACCCCCGGCAGGCCGGCAATCTCCCCGGCGACCCGCTCGGGCGCACGCTTCATGGACGCGAACACGTCGGCAAACCGCTGCTGACTGTAGTACGCCGCCCGCGTGCCCTGCAGCGACGCGAAGTTCGAGAGGTACATCACGTACATCGAGACGCCCGCGGCCACGACCATCGCGATCGCGAACGCCTGTCCCCTCATCGCCAGCAGATCGCGCACCAGCTTGCGGTTCAACGCCGACAGTCTGAGCGGCATCACCATGACAGCTCGCTGGCGGCAAGCTTGGACGTTCGCTTCTCCTCGGCGACCACGCGCCCGTCGGCCAGCCGGATCACGCGGTCCGCCATCTGCGCGATCGCGGCGTTGTGCGTGATCACCACCGTCGTGGTCCCGAGCTCGGTGTTCACCTGGGTCAGGGCCTCGAGCACCACGATGCCGGTCGAGATGTCGAGCGCGCCGGTCGGCTCGTCGCAGAGGAGCACGGCAGGGCGCTTCGCGACGGCACGGGCGATGGCCACCCGCTGCTGCTCCCCGCCGGAGAGCTGCGCCGGGAAATGGCTCGCCCGCGGCGAGAGATCGACGAGGCGCAGCGCCTCCTCCGGCGGCATGGGATGGTCGGAGATCTCGGTGACCAGCGCGACGTTCTCAGCGGCGGTCAGGCTCGGAATCAGGTTGTAGAACTGGAACACGAACCCGACGTAGCGCCGGCGGTAGTCGGTCAGCGCCGCTTCGTCGGCCCGGGTCAATTCGGTGTCGCGGTAGAAGACCTCGCCGCTGGTCGGCACGTCGAGGCCGCCAATGATGTTGAGGAGCGTCGACTTCCCCGATCCCGACGGTCCAAGAAGGACGACGAACTCCCCTTCATAGAGGTCGAGGTTCACGTTGCGGAGGGCGTGAACCGCGACCTCCCCCATGTTGTAGACCTTGACCAGGTCATGAATCCTGAAGAGCGGCGTCGGCACCGGCACCAGGGAAGCATACAGGCGCACACCCTACGCGCGGGCGTACGGCCGCATGCGATGCGCGAACACCGGCCGGGCGGCAATCTTCACGAACCGCCGGAAGGCTTCGTAGGCGTAGTGCCCGATGCTGGGCTCGGCCAGCATCGACGCGTCGTCCGGGTTGACCACCAGGCTGACCTCGATGTTGGGCGCGGCGCCAATCGGCAGCCAGTGGCGCCGGCAGGACTCGTAGACGTGCGCCATGACTCGCCGCATGTCCTCGTACGACGGCGAGGGCCAATCCTCCATGTCCGAGCCGATGGTCGGCCTGAAGATGCACACGGTCGGAAAGGCGCCGAGGCTGGTGATGAGGTCGATCGCCTCGAGCGTCCGTTCGATCGGCTCGATGCCGGCAATGATCTCGCCCGAGACCGCGCCGCGCGGCATCCGCGCCACGCAATGCTTCATCGCGTCGATGAACAACTGTTGTCCATGCATCCGCTGCTTGCCGGGGCAGATCCGTGCGAACCACTCCGGGTCGAGCAGCTCGAGACAGAACGACAGGTGATCGACACCGGCCGCGATGAGCGCGTCGTAGCGCGCGAACACCGGCTCGGGTGCGAGCTGCAGGCCGACGAGCATGCCGACGTCGCGCTTGATGGTCCTGACGTAGGGGGTCGCGAACTCGAGACCTCGAGAGCCTTGAAACCCTCCGTTCAGGTGCACGAACGTGACGCCGGACTCGGCCTGCGCGGCGCGGCAGGTGTCGATGACGTCGGAGACTGGCTTGTCGGCAGCTTCAGTGGTGCCGACGTTCTGGCCGGTCGTGCAGAACCGGCAGTTGAGCGCGGGCGAGTAATTCCAGAACGCACAGAGAGGATTGATGTAGATCCCGAGGTAGGTGCCCTGCAGCTGACCGATGCGTTCCATCGGCACGTCTCGCGACGTGAGCCGCGAATACCACCGCGGTCGCACCGGCAGCCGCGCCGCGTAGGCGTGAGACGTGCGCTCGTCCACGATGGCGTAGCCATCCGTCGGTCCGCCGGTCAAGCGGTACGGCGAACCGGTGGCAAAGCGTTCCGCGACCGGCACATTGACCCAGATGTCCTTCTGGAACGCCGACGCTGCCGGCAGCACGACCTCGAGGCCGGATCCGAGCCCCGCGCGCGTTCGCGAAACGCCGCGTGCGCCCTCCAGCGATACATCGGCGGGCACGCGCATGCCGCGGCAGAAGAGGTCGATCTCGAGCTCGCACGCGTTCAGTACGGATTTCACGTTCATCGACGACTCCGCACATGGTGCTCGGCGCACATGACGGCCGTCATGCGAGCCTCGGCGATGTGGACGACGTGCCGGCCTGGGCGGTCGCGATCACGGTCGCCTGCGCGGCGTTGAGGATGACGCCGGCCAGCAGGAAGGCACTCCCCAGCCGGACCAGCGGCAACAGCGTGAGGGCCAGTCCGCCTGCCAGCAGCGGCACACCGAACGTCCAGGCGAGCAGGATCCAGCGCGCCAGGCGATGGCTGGCCAGGGAATGGGCAGACCGCCGCGGCGGTTGCATCCCCTCGTTCACGAGCACGCGGTACCACCCGTGCAGCGGCAGCAGCCGTCCCTGGATGCCCACGACGATCTGCGCCAGGAAACCCAGCAGTCCGGCCGTGCCATAGATCCATCCGATGCGCATCGTCCAGGCGAGCGAGACCGGCAGCGTGAGGACGAGTCCGGTGATCGCGGCCAGCAGCAGCCAGCCGAACGCCACGTGGGTCTGCCATGTCGCCCAGTCAGGACGTGGAAGGGCCGCCGGCGGCGGCAGCTTGTGCTTGACGATGTCGCGAACGTGAGCGAGGAACGAGCCGAACCCGGCCAGGATGAGGATCGCGCCGGGCAGAGTCGCCGCGGGGTGGCGCACGAGGCCGACCGCCAGGACCAGGATGCCGGCCTCCAGCAGCACGGCGCTGTACGCCATCGAGGCGCGCGTCGGCATCGCCGCCGGCACGATCATCGGAATGAGCCGGTAGGACAGCCCCACCACCATCATCACGGCCCAGCCGATTGCCGCCAGGTGGGCGTGCGCGAAGGCGGCCGACATGGGCGACCAGGTGAACCAGCCGTATATCCGGTTGAGCCCGACGATGATGCCGAGCACGCCAGCGCCGAGCATGTTCGCGAAGGCCAGCGCCACGTGCAGTTTCACGGGCCACGGTATGGGTGCGGCGGCCAGTCCCTTCCACGCGCGCACCGCTACGTGCATAACCGCCGCGATGACGAGGCCCGCGGACCACGCCATCCCGCTGTACTCGCCGATCCAGAAGTGCGACACCATGCCCGCGACCCCGCCCGCGTAGCCCGCGAACGCGAGGCGATCCAGCGGGCCCGCCGGCAGCGGCATCCGCAGCGCCAGCGGGCCCACGATGTAGAAGGCGCCGAGGATGGACGACGTGATCCACCCGAGCGTCACGAGGTGGACGAGCGCGACCATGCGCGGGTGGTGGAAGAATCCTGCCGGCAGCCCCGGGCTGACGACGAGCGCGGCGAACGCCAGGGCGAGGCAGACATGCGCGAACGCAAAGTAGAGGAGCGGGAGCCCGGTCGCCGGAACGTGGCGGGGCGTGGCGCTCATTCTGCTTCGCCCGGTCGTTTCGGTCCGTCCTCGCAGGTCCCGGATCGATCCGCGTCTTTCCGTCGCGAGTTCGACCACTCGAGCCAGTCATCGCCGAACAGCTCGCGCGGGTGAGGCGTGCGGATCGTGCCGTTCCCGCAGGCGAGGTCTTCGGCGGGGCAGTACTTGTCGCAGCCCCAGCAGATTCGTTCCGGGTGGGCGGGCAGCATGAGGCTCATGTTCGGCACATCCATGCCGCGGCCCGCGCAAACAGCACGTTGGTTTCCAGGTGGACGAACAGCTGCATCAGCTGTTCGAACTCTTCCAGGCCGCGGTAGAGCGAGCGCAGCGTTGCGCAGGCGTTCGACGGTGGTACGTAGCCGTCGGTGATGGCTCGCAGGAGGCGAATCGTCCCCGCGGCATCCTGGTGGAATGCTTCGGCGTCGCTGCTGAGCGCGGCGAGCCGGGACGAATCCCCCTCGCCGGGACCGTCTGCCTCGAGCCGGTCGATGAGCGGAAACAGCTCGCTCTCCTCCGCCGTCACCCGCGCGAGGAACCCGGTCTCGAACCGGCCGATCTCCTGCCCGACGACGGTCAGCACATGACGGTGCGCGCCGTGGCTCTCCAGCCGCGTGATCAGCGCGCGCAGACGAGGAAGCTCCAGCCGAAGCGGCTGGTGGAAGGTTTCGGCGATGTGGTCCGTCAGCTCCGAGAGCGGCCGGTCGGCCCACGTCACGCGGGCGGGCGCCTGGCGGACCGCGTCCTCGAGCTCGACCGTCAGGAGCTCGTATGACGTGCCGGTGTCGTGGCACAGCTGCGCCAGTGTCTGGGTTCCTCCACAGCAGAAGTCCACCTTCCGCCGTTGGAACACCCTGACGGTCGCCGGAAACCGCGCCGCAACCTCGCCGACGGTGCTGTTTGGGAAGAACCGCATGCGCAACCTGTCAACGAGGTTACGCGTGCGTGCGGAGGCCGTCGTTGCGTTGGCGCAACCCGCGAGACGCTCGCCTATCGAGCAGCGAACGAGCGCTGCGAGCGAGCTCTCGCGAGCGTAGCGGGGCGTCGGGGCCCCCGCGAGCAAGCCAGTCGGGGGGTTCCGGGGGGCAAAGCCCCCCGGCTAATCGGAAGACGAGGCGGCGAGCTCCAGCCCTTCGGGGTCCACGATCGTGACGGCGCCGCGGCCGGTCCGAAGCAGCCCGTCGGACTCCCACTTCGACATCACGCGGCTGACGGTGAACAGCGTCGTGCCGGTCAGGTCGGCAATCTCCTGGCGCGTGATCGGATGCACGATCCGGATGCCCTGGGGCGACTGCTCACCGCCATGTTGGGCGACGCGAAGCAGGGCTCTCGCGATCCGGACCGGCGCACGTTCCGCGGCCAGGTCCTGCACGGCCGAGAGGACGCCGCCCATCCGCCGGGTCACTTCGTCGAACAGGTTGAGCCGGATCTGCGGAATGCGCTCGGCGAGGCCGGCGATGGCCAGCCGCGGCCAGACCAGCACCCTCGAGGGTTCGACGGCCACCGCGGACACGGGAAAGCGCTTGCCGGGCAGGAGCGCGATCGCGCCGTAGCAGTCTCCCGGGCCGATGAAGCGGACCAGCGTCTCGGCGCCGTCGGCGTTGAGCTGCCCGAGCTTCAGATGGCCGACCTGCACCAGGGCGATTGAGTCGGCCGGCTCGCCCTGGGCGCCCAGGACGTCGCGCGGCTTCAACGTTCGCGGGGATCCGGCCGCCAGCAGCTCGCGCTGCTGATCCTCCGACAGGCCGTTCAGGAGCAGCGTCACACCAACACTTTGACCTCGACGCGTTCGTTGTCAAAGCGGAAATCGCGAGGAGCTGAATCAGACACGAGTTGCGCTCCGCGCCGCACGACGGCACGACGGCACGACGGATTTGTGAAACATCGTCGTGGGGCGAGATAGCCCATCGTCAGCCGATTCGCCGAGCACCGGGATTCAGTAAGATAGGCGCACACATGCAGGCAGCCTGGTGATCGGCCAGACGCTCGACCGCTACCGCATCGAATCGAAGATCGGCGAGGGCGGCATGGGCGTGGTCTACAAGGCCCGCGACACCTCGCTGAATCGCATCGTCGCCATCAAGGTCCTGCCCCCCGACAAGGTCGCCGATCCCGACCGCAAGCTGCGCTTCGTCCAGGAAGCCAAGGCGGCGAGCGCGCTCAACCACCCGAACATCGTCACCGTCCACGACATCCGCTCCGATGCCGGCGTCGACTTCATCGTGATGGAGTACGCCGAGGGGCGGACGCTCGAGCAGATCATCGCGGCGGGGGCGCTCGGGATCGGTCAGTCCCTTCGCTACGCCGTGCAGATCGCCGACGCGCTCGCCAGGGCGCACGAAGCGGGGATCGTTCACCGCGATCTGAAGCCGTCGAACGTCATCATCACTGGCGAGGACCGGGTCAAGGTGCTCGATTTCGGGCTCGCCAAGCTCGTCGATCCGGCCGAGGGCGCGTCCGGGATCGCGACGCGGACCTCGCCGGTGACCGACGTCGGGATGGTGGTGGGCACCGCTGCCTACATGTCCCCCGAACAGGCGGAGGGCCGGAAGGTCGATGCGCGGTCGGACATCTTCAGCTTCGGCGCGGTCCTCTACGAGATGGTCACGGGCCGGCGGCCGTTTACGGGGGATTCGAGCCTGTCGGTGCTCGCGAAGATCCTGAACGAAGACCCCGTGCCGCCGAGCACGATCGCCACGTCGATCTCACCCGAACTGGAGCGAACCATCCTGCGCTGCCTGCGCAAGGATCCCGCGCGCCGCTATCAGACGATGGCGGACCTCAAAGTGGCGCTCGACGATCACGCGACGGATTCGGCCTCCGGGCAGCTGGCGCAGGCGCCAGTGGTGCGGGGAGCGCGACGGTGGCGGTGGGCGTGGACGGCGCTCATCCCGCTCGTGCTCATTGCCGCATATTTCGGATCGCAGTCGCTGCGATCGCCTGAAGCTCCTGCGCCGCAGCTCCGCGCCGTACCGCTCGCGGCGCTTCCCGGCGTCATGCGAGCCCCGTCGTTCTCCCCCGACGGCAATCACGTCTCGTTCTCCTGGAACGGACCCAAGCGGGACAATCCCGACATCTACGTGCAGCAGATCGGCGCCGGCTCGCCGCTGCAGCTGACGACCGACCCGGCGAACGACTACAGTCCCGCCTGGTCGCCGGACGGGCGCTGGATTGCCTTCCTTCGCCAGCTGCCCGATCGGCGCCATGAGCTTCGGCTGATCCCGCCGCTCGGCGGAACCGGCCGCAAGGTGATCGACATCCAGCCGCGTGGATTCCTCCGCGCCGTGACGTTCGCCTGGTGCCCGGACTCGACGTGCCTGGTCGTGCCGGATGCGTCATCGTCCGACACGACCAAGCCCGATGTGCTGTTCGTCGTGTCGCTTCTGACCGGAGAAAAGCGGCAGTTGACGACGCCGCCGGAGAACATGCTCGCGGACACCGATCCGGCGATCTCGCCGGACGGCCGCTGGCTGGTGTTCCGCCGCGACGTCGCTCCGTTTTCGGGCCGGCTTCAGGTCGTCGGGCTCAACGCCGGACTGAAGCAGGTCGGCGAACCGCGGGACCTCACGTCGATCCTGCTCACGGCCTACGGCCCCAAGTGGATATCGAACAGCGAGATCGTCTTCGCGGCGAAGGGCTCGCTGTTCAGGATGCGGCATCGCGGCAGGCAGCACGCCGGAGCGCCTGCCGTTCGTGGGTGAGGACGGCATCATGCCGGCCGTGTCTGCTCCCCAGCCGGGGAAACCGTCGCGTCTCGCATATATCCGCAGCTTCGCCGACATCAACATCTGGAGGATCGACACATCCGGCCCGGGCGCGCCGGCCACGTCGCCGCCGGTCGTCGCGATCGCGTCGAGCCGGCGGGACGACCACGCCGGCCTTTCGCATGACGGCCAGAGAGTCGCATTCATCTCCGATCGTTCAGGGTGAATCGGAGGTCTGGGCCGCCGACCCGTCGGGCGCGAACGCGGTTCAGCTCACCTCGCTCGGCGCCAACCCGGGCTATCCGCGCTGGTCTCCGGATCGCAGTCTCGTCACGTTTCAGACCAACGCCGAACACCATCTCATGGGCGACGTCTACGTCGTCCCCGCCGAAGGCGGCCAGCCGCGGAACGTCACGCAACATCCCGCGAACGATGCGATTGCCAGCTTCTCCCGCGACGGCAAGTGGATCTACTTCAGCTCCGTCCGAAGCGGAGAGCCACTCATCTGGAAGGTTCCGGTGTCCGGGGGAACCGCGGTGCAGGTCTCGACGAGACTGGGCCTTCTGGCGATCGAGTCGCCCGACGGCGCGCACGTCTACCACGTCGAAGCCAGGAACACCGGCGCGCCAGGCCCACTCTGGCGGCTGCCGGTCAATGGCGGCGAACCGGTCAAGCTCGTGGACGGGGTCGTCTCTACCAGCTTCGACGTGATCGACGGCGGGGTCTATTACATCGAGCAGGTCCCCGGAGAGGCGCGGCTTCGCTACTTCGATTTCGCGACGCACCAGTCCCGCGTCATCGCCGCGAATCTCGGCACGGTCGCCACTGGCGTCGCCGCGTCCCGTGACGGGCGCACGATCTATTTCGCGCGCGTGGATTCGTCCGTCAACGATCTGATGCTGGTCGAGAACTTCCGCTGACCAGCCCGCAGGCTCGGTAGGCGCCGTTTCGCCGCCACCCTCCAGCATCCACGCGTCGGGGTCGCCGGTGCGCACGGGCACGATACCTGCTAAGCGCTCTGGCGTCCCGGCGCGCGATGGGCCGTCATCCGCGTTTTCGGGCGCACAAATCACCTGAGGGCCGTCAACGATCACTCCGTGCGCGTGGATTCACGGAGATGCCTCCGGCCGGCCGGAGGCCAGTTGGAAGCGAGGAACGAAGATGACACACGCATTCAGCCGGACACTGGGCGCTCTTGCCGTCGCCGTCGCGGCGCATGGCCTCGCGGTGAGTGCCTGGGCTCAGCCGACGCAGGCCAAGCAGGCGGTCCCCGGCGCGCCCAAGGTCACCACGACTCAGTTGACGGGTGAGGTTGCCTTCATTCAAGGCGACTACCTCATCGCGAAGATGATCCCGAGCGGGACGTACAGGCTCTTCCAGCTGCGACCGGGAAAAACTGCCACGATCGACGGCGTCGTGATGCCGCTGAACAAGGCTCCGATCGGCACCGTGCTGACGGCGAACGTGACCGTGACCGAGACGCCAATTACCGACCGGACGATCACGACCCTGAAGGGCAGAGTCTGGGTCGCCGGGCCGACGAGCGTGATCCTGACGCTCGAGAACAACGAGAACAAACAGTACGATGTCCCTCCTGGAATGAAGTTCGACGTGGAGGGAAAGCAAGTCGAGGCGATGGAGCTGCGTCAGGGCATGAATCTCACCGCGACCAAGATCGTGGAGTCGCCGCGCACCGAGATCACAACGGACAACGTCGTCACGGGCGTCGGGCCGAAGAAGCTCGAACCTTGAGCCGAGCCATCCGCCTGCTAGACGAGCTTGCCGGGCACGTATTCGGTGAGGCTTGCGACGTATTGCGCGCGGAACAGGGCGTCGACGTGCTCGACGTGCGTCGCGTCCTTGAGGCCGCGGATCGCGTCCACCGAGTCGAAGCCGTTCGCCCCGAGCCAGCGTTCGAGTCCCTCGCGCATGGTCGCGACGTGCTCCGGCCCATGCCGCAGCAGGGCCGAGGCCGTCATGACGACGTCGGCGCCGGCGAGGAGGTACTTGACGACCTCGACCTCCGTCTCGACGCCGCGGCTGGCCGCGAGCGAGCATGCGAGGCGCCGCGACAGGAGTGCGATCCAGACGCAGCGAGAGCGGCAGCTCGGCGGCCGTGGACAACGGCAGCGAGCGCGTCACGCGAAGCGTGGCGAGGTCGATGTCCGGCGCGTAGAAACGGTTGAAGAGCACGAGGCCGTCCGCGCCGGCCCGCACCAGTTCGGCCGCCATGTGCGGCAGCGACGTGAAGTACGGCGGCGAGCTTGACGGCGACGGGAATGCGGACGCTCGACCTGACCTCGCGGACGATCTCCACGTACCGCCGCTCCACCTCGGCGCCGCTGACCTCGAGATCAATCGGGATCGAGTAGATGTTGAGCTCGATCGCCGCGGCTCCCGCCTGTTCGAGGGCGCGCGCGTGCCCGATCCACCCTTCGGAGGTCGTGCCGTTGAGGCTGGCGATCACCGGAATGTCGAGCGCCTGCGCTCGCGCGCTGGAGCGTCTCGAGATGCCCCGACACCCCGCTGTCGTAGTCGGCCAGGTCGGGGAAATAGCTGGTGGCCTCGGGCTGACTGTTCGAGCCGTGCTCCGTGTAGAGGGCGTAGGCGGTGTCCTCGGCGCGGATCTGCTCCTCGTAGAGCGACGCCATCACCACCGCGGCGGCGCCGGCATCCTCGAGCCGGCGCATGCCGTCGAGCGTGGCGGTGAGGGGGGACGCAGCCGCCACGATCGGGTGCGCGAGCTGCAGGCCGAGATAGCGTGTGGCGAGGCTCATGATGGGATGTCCTGCGAGGCCAGCTCGAACCGGCTGCCGTCGCGCGTCGCCAGATCCTCGTAGACCCGGTAGCGTTCCTCGAGGCCCCGCTGCGCCTGATCGAGCATGCCGTTTCGCGGCGTCCGGGTGCGTCTGCGTCAGCGACTTGAACCGCACCTCGTTGTAGCGGTAATCCTCGAGCGGAATGCGCGGCCGCGGTGAGTCCAGCCGGAACGGGTTCATGCCCCGTCCCCGCATCGTCGGATCGAAGCGGAACAGCGGCCAGTAGCCGGAAGCCACGGCGCGCGCCGCCTGCTTCATGCCGTGGCGCATGTCGATGCCGTGGGCGATGCACTGCGAGTAGGCCAGGATCAGGGACGTTCCGGGGTAGGCCTCCGCCTCGCGCATGGCCACGAGCGCCTGCTCGTTGTTCGCGCCCATGGCGATCTGGGCGACGTAGACGCTGCCGTAGGCGATGGCCATCAGCGCCAGGTCCTTGCGCGGGGTCGTCTTGCCCGCGGCGGCGAATTTCGCCGATCGCGCCGAGGGGCGTCGCCTTCGACGCCTGGCCGCCGGTGTTCGAATAGACCTCGGTGTCGAGCACCAGGATGTTGACGTCCTTCCCCGCTGACGAGGACGTGATCGAGCCCGCCGGAGTCGATGTCGTAGGCCCAGCCGTCGCCGCCGACGATCCACACCGATCGCCGCATCAGGAAATCCGCGAGCGCGAGCAGATTGGCCGCATCGGGATCCGTCGTGCCAGCGAGCCTGGCTTTCAGCGCGTCCACGCGCTGGCGCTGCACGCGGAAGTCCGACTCGGTCACCTGCGGCGCCTGCAGGATCGCGGTCACCAGATCCTCGCCGATGCGCGCGGCGAGCTTCTCGGCGAGCGCCCGCGCCTGCGAGGTCTGGCTGTCGATCGCGAGGCGATAGCCGAGGCCGAACTCGGCGTTGTCCTCGAAGAGCGAGCTGGCCCACGCGGGTCCGCGGCCGGCGGCGTTCGCCGCCCATGGCGTGGTCGGCAGGTTGGCGCCGTAGATCGACGAGCAGCCGGTCGCGTTGGCGATCTGCAGCCGATCGCCGAAGAGCTGCGACATCAGCTTGAGATACGGCGTCTCGCCGCACCCGGCGCACGCGCCCGAGAACTCGAACAGCGGCTCGAGGAACTGCACCCCGCGCACGTTGGCGAAATTCACCCGCGTGCGGTCGGCCCAGGGCAGCGTTTCGAAGAAGCGGATGCTCTCGCGGCCGGCCTCGAGATGCTCGAGCCGGTCCTTCATGTTGATCGCCTTGATGGCGAAGTCGGTCGGGCTGTGCGCCGGACAGTTCTCGACGCAGACGCCGCACCCCGTGCAGTCCTCGACGTAGACCTGCAGCGTGAAGCGCGAGTCGGGATAGCCGCGCGCGTTGATGGGCGCGGCCTTGAAGGCCTCCGGCGCTCCCGCGAGCCGGCTCTCGTCGTAGTACTTGGCGCGGATCACGCTGTGCGGGCAGACGATGGCGCACTGGCCGCACTGGATGCAGAGGTCGGATTCCCAGACCGGCACCTCGTCGGCGATGTTCCGCTTCTCGTACCTGGCCGTGCCGGTGGGATACGTGCCGTCCACGGGAAGGGCGCTGACCGGGAAGCGTGTCGCCGCGCAGCGCGAGGATCGGCGCCGTCACGTTGCGCACGAAGTCCGGCGCCGTATCCGGGACGAGCGTCAGGCGCACGCGCTTGCCGGTCGCCTTCGCCGGAACGCGAACCTCGTGCAGGTTCGCCAGGGCGCTGTCGATCGCGGCGAAGTTCTTCTCGACGATCGCCTTGCCCTTCCTCGCGTACGTTTTTTCCGTCGCCCGCTTGATCGCCTCGATGGCCTTGTCGCGGGGCATCACGCCCGACAGCGCGAAGAAGCACGTCTGCAGGATGGTGTTCACGCGGGAGCCCAGGCCGAGGCCGGACGCCACGCCGGACGCGTCGATGACGTGGAGCTTGAGCTTCTTCTCGACGATCTGCTGCTGCACCTCGCGCGGGATCTCGTTCCAGACGTCGTCGGGCCCGTAGGGGCTGTTGATCAGCACGGTGGCGCCAGGCGCGGCGGCCGCCAGCGTGTCGAGCTTGTAGAGGAAGTCGAACTTGTGGATGCCGACGAAGTTCGCCGACTTCAGCAGATACGGCGCGCGGATGGCCTGCGGGCCGAACCGCAGGTGCGAGATCGTGTAGGAGCCGGACTTCTTCGAGTCGTAGACGAAATAGCCCTGGGCATGGCGCTCGGGGTCCGCGGCCAGGATGATCGTCGAGTTCTTGTTCGCGCCGACGGTGCCGTCGGCGCCCAGGCCGAAGAACAGCGCGCGCACGACGTCCGGCGGCTCGATGTCGAAGCTCGGGTCGACGGCCAGGCTGGTGTGCGTCACGTCATCGGTGATCCCGATCGTGAACCCGCGCTTCGGCTCCGGCTTCTTCAGCTCGTCGAAGACCGTCTTGGCCATCGCCGGATCGAAATCCTTCGAGGACAAGCCGTAGCGGCCCCCCACGATCACGGGCATCGATGAGATGCGGCCCGCGGCGAGCGCCTCGGCGAATGTCGTCACGACGTCGAGATACAGCGGTTCACCAGGCCCGCCGGGTTCCTTCGTTCGATCGAGCACCGCGATGCGCTTGACGGTCGGCGGCAGCGCCGCACGAAAGCGCTCCGCGTCCCAGGGGCGGTAGAGCGTCACGTGCAGGACGCCGACCTTCTCGCCGTGAGCGTTCAGCCATGCGGCGGTCTCGTCGAGCACTTCGAACGCCGAGCCGATGACGATGACGACCCGCTCCGCCTCGGGATGACCGGCGTAGCGGAACAGGCGGTACGAGCGTCCGATCAGGGCGCCCACGCGATCCATCGCGCGCTGGACGATGTCGGGAACGCGGGCGTAGAAGGGATTCGACGACTCGCGGGCCTGGAAGAAGGTGTCCGGATTGTGGGCCGTGCCCCGGATCACCGGCCGCTCCGGCGTGAGGGCGCGTGCCCGGTGCGCGCGCACCAGGTCATCGTCTATCGCGGCCCTGATCTGCTCGTCCGGAATCAGGCTGATCTTGTTCTCTTCGTGCGACGTGCGGAACCCGTCGAAGAAGAACATCACCGGCACGCGCGCTTCGAGCGTCGCCGCCTGCGCCACCAGCGCCAGATCGTGCGCTTCCTGCACGGACGACGCGGCCAGCATCGCGAACCCGACCATGCGCGCGCTCATCACGTCCGAGTGGTCGCCGAAGATCGACAGCGCCTGCGTGGCGATCGCCCGCGCCGTCACATGAAAGACGCAGGGCGTCAGCTCGCCCGCGATCTTGTACATGTTGGGCAGCATCAGCAGGAATCCCTGCGACGCCGTGAACGTCGTGGTGAGCGCGCCGCTCTGCAGCGCGCCGTGCACCGCGCCGGCCGCGCCCCCTTCCGACTGCATCTGCTGGATCACCGGCACCTGGCCCCAGATGTTCTTGACGCCCTTGGCGGCCCAGGCGTCGGCCAGCTCCGCCATCGTGGACGAGGGCGTGATCGGGAAGATCGCGCAGACCTCGTTGACGCGATAGGCGATGTGGGCGGCGGCGGTGTTGCCGTCCATCACGACCGACTTCACGGACATGGGTGAACTCATTTCTTATGCTCGCGGGGCCCCACCCCCGCTCGCTCTGTCGGCGGCGGCCGTCGGCCGCTGCCCTCCGGCGCCTCGCTCGGGCCGCAGGCGCTCTTGATGCTCTACGCCCGGACCGTGAAGCGGGCGGGCACTCTCTCGGCTGCGGGGCGTTGAACCGATGCCCTCGATCCCCGGCTCCGGCACCATGTCGATGGCATGACACGGGCACTGCTCGAAGCACGTGGCGCACCCGGTGCAGAGGTCGAGCTCGACCCGGTAGAACCGGCCCTTTCCCAGCTTGACGATCGCCTGCTCGGGACACGCCGCGTAGCAGTTGTCGCACTCGAAGCAATTGCCGCAGGAGAGGCACCGTGTCGCCTCGTAGCGCGCTTCTTTTTCCGAGAGCCCGGCCACGATTTCGTCGAAGCCGGTGCGCTTCGCCACCGGCAGCTCGGCGTGCTCGCGCCGGTCGGCATCGAGGAACACGGTCAGGTTGAGCAGCTCGTACGGGACCGGCGGATGCTGCGGCGGTTTCTCGTAGACGCCGCCCCGCAGCCACGCGTCGATGTTGCGCGCCGCCTTCTTGCCGTGGCCGACCGCCGCCGTCATCGTCCGCGCGCCGCCGATCATGTCGCCGCCCGCGAAGATGCCGTCGCTCGCGCGCATGCGCGCGTCCACTTCGACGACGTTGCCCCGGCCGATGCGGATGTCCGGCACCTTCTTCAGGAACTCGACATCGGCATGCTGTCCGACGGCCAGCACCAGCGAATCGGTCTTGAGCGTCTGGAACTGCCCGGTGCCCACGCAGCCCGAGCCGTCGGGCAGCATCTCCATCTGCTCGACGACGATCTCGTCCTCGCCGAACTGCTTGACCGTGGACAGCCACTTGATCTTCACGCCTTCGGCGAAGGCTTCCATCGCTTCGTAGGGATGGGCCTCCATCTGCGCCTTGTCGAAGCGGAAGATGATCACGGCCTCCTCGGCGCCGAGCCGCTTCGCCATGCGCGCGGCATCCATCGCGGTGTTGCCGCCGCCGACGATGCCGACGACGCGTCCGAGCGACGGGGCGCGGCCCTTCTCCACGCGCTCCATCAGCGTCACGGCGTCGATGATCTTGCCGCCGTCCATCGCCGGAATGTCGAGGTGGTTCGCGACCTGGGCGCCGATGCCGAGGAACACCGCGTCGAACGAGCCCGCGGCTTTCTCGGCCAGCACGTCGTTCACGCGCGAGTTGCGGACGATCGTCACGCCCATCGCCTCGATGCGCGCGATTTCCTTGTCGAGCCCCTCACGCGGCAGGCGGTACGCGGGAATGCCGTAGTGCATCATGCCGCCCGGCTCGGGGTTCGCGTCGCGGATCTCGACGTCGTGCCCGAACCGCCGCAGATGGTAGGCGCACGACAGGCCCGCCGGGCCGGCGCCGACCACGAGCACGCGCTTGCCGGTGGGCGGACCGGGGGCGATCGTCCACCCCTTCTCGTTGGCGAGATCGCCGAGAAAGCGGTCGAGCGAATGAATCGAGACGGCTGAATCGAGGAATTGCCGGTTGCAGGCGCTTTCGCAGGGGTGATAACACGCGCGGCCGTGCGTGCCGGGCAGCGGGTTCTCCTCCATGTACTTCCGCCAGGCGCCCTCGTAGTCGCCCGCCTGCGCCAGGGCGAGCCAGGCCTGGATGTTCTCGCCGGCCGGGCAGGCGTGATTGCAGGGCGGCAGATGATCGACGTAGACAGGGCGCTGCCATCGACGCGCGCCGGCGCCCTTGCCGATGGTCGCTTGGTAGACCGGCGTCAAATCCTTCGGAGCGAGACTCACGGAGGCCTCCCCCGCCCGTGCGGTTCTTGACCGCGGCCTGAGGGGCAAATCTGGTGCCACGAATGACTGACGCGACACGCGGAGAGGACCGCCGCACGACGAGCCTCAGAACACGATGAAGGGGCGCCGAACGGCTGCGGGGAGCAGTGTGAATTTTGATCGTGTGCCGGAGGTCCTCCGGAATACCGGAGCCTGCGGCGGGCCTCGCTCAGCGGCTCGTCGAGATCCAGATCGACACATCCACGCACGTGTCCACAGTCGACAAAGGCCATGCCCCAATCAACCAGTTCGCTCACTATCGGGCGTTTCCCGACGCGTCGAACCGAACCGTGGTCGGCTTCAACGTCGATACGTTGTATTCGCTGGCGAACCTGGACCTGTCGCAGGAACCCATGGTCCTCTCCGTGCCGGACATGGGAAGCGGTTCTGGGTGATGCAGATCATCGACGCGTGGAACAACGTCCCGCATGCGCCGGGCTCGCGCACAGTCGGCAGCAAAGGCGGTCACTTCGCCATCGTCGGTCCAACGTGGAAGGGCGCTCTGCCCCAAGGCGTGACCGAACTCCGCGTGCCCACGAATCTGACGCTGCTTGGCGGACGCACGTATACCGGCGGACCTGACGACTACGCAGCCGTGCACGCGCTACAGGACCAGTACCAGTTGGTTCCGTCTCTCGTCATGGGGCAGGCGTACACGCCGCCGGACAACGTGCCACTCAAAAAGGCGTCGAGCCAAGACGCCAGTGCCGAAGCAAGTGCTGGCGCTGTCGCCCGAGGGCTTCTTCAATCGTCTCAATCGCCTGCTGGTGACGAACCCGCCAGAACCGGACGATCCGAAGACGATGGCGCGCCTGGCGACGCTCGGCATCGCACCGGGAGCGACGTTCCGCATGGACGCGCTCACGCCAGAGGTGCGGAAAGCGATCGAGGCCGGCGTCGCCGACGGGATCAAGGCGATGCGCGAGACCGTCCGCGGCAAAGTGGTCAACGGCTGGCAGATTGCGCTCGACATGGGGCGCTATGGCACCAGTACACCTACCGGGCGGGCTGGACCTTCTTCGGCGTCGGCGGCAACCTGCCCGAGGATGCCGTGTACCCGTTTGCTGAACTCGACGGCGACGGCAAACCGTTCAATGGCGCGAATGTGTACAGCGTGCATTCACCAAGGCCGGATCCCGCCGGTCGACGCGTTCTGGTCGTTGACGATGTACGACGACGATGCCTATCTCGTCGCCAACCCGATCAACCGCTACGCGCTCGGCGACCGCAGTCACCTGACGTTCGATGCCGAGGGCGTCTGACGCTGTACATCCAGAGCGACTCGCCCGGCAAGGACAAGGAAAGCAACTGGCTGCGCTCGGGCTCAGTGCTCGGTGCCGGGTGCTCGGTGCAGGGGTGCGCGATCACCGATCACTGATCACTGATCACCGCTTAAGAGGCTGTTTCGAGCGGCAGGAGAGAAGCTTCCACCCGCCATATCCCTTTTTTTTTTTTTTTGTCTTTTTCGCTCTAAGACGGGTTTTCGACTTTGGCGTAGCGCTGCGGCTCTATGCGCCAAAGAAGTATTGAAGTCGCGGACGGCAACGTGGGCGACCGCCACCGGTTCGAAGCGCATTTTTTTTTTTTTTTTAAAAAAAAAAAAAAAAAAAAAAAAAAAAAAAAAAAAAAAAAAAACACTCCCCTCCTGCTCTGCGGCGATCACCGATCACCCGATCCCGACCACGTGCGATCAAGAGGCTCGTGTGTTTCGAGCGGCAGGCCAGCAGCGTCCACCCGCCATATCCCATCGTGATCAGCATCGCCAGGGCGACCACGCCCGTGCTTGCGACATCGGCGAAGCCCAGCGGCGCAAAGGCCCAGAGCGCGGCGTAGGCGAGGCCGGCCAGCGTCATCGACCAGCCACCGACACGCAGCGCCGATTGTGCTCTCGCCGCGGCCAGCACCGAGGCCCGCCACCGGCCGATATCCTTCGGCATCAGGTTGGAGTACGCCGCCAGAATCAGGCCGATCATCACCTGCATCGTCCGCCTGGCGGCGTCCGGTCCGATGAGGTCGAGGCGTTGCGCGTAGCTCAGGCCTGCGGCCGTTCCCAGAATCAGGACGGCGACCGCGACGGCCACCGACATCCGTTTGAGAATCATTTGGTTGATGCCTTTCTGAGAATCGGGTGACCGGACGGCTTCCCCGCGCGTTGAGTCAGGTTCAGCCCGAGCAGTTCAGAGAATTCCATCAAGGCTTCTTCGAGCACCGACATCTTGAGGCGGTACATGACGGCCTTGCCCTGCTTGTCGCTGTCCACGAGCCCGGCCTCGCGCAGCACGGCGAAGTGGGCGGACATGGTCGGTTTGGAGACCGGAAAGTGCTCCGCCAGCTCCCCTGCCGACTTGGGACCCTGACGAAGCAGCTGCAGCACCTGCCGCCGAGTCGGGTCCGCGAGGGCCTTGAATACGGTGCTCACGATTAGATGATTAGCTAATCGTCGAGACTTGTCAAATGCCGCGCCGGTGGAACGATCCTGAGCCATCTCGCGTCATGGTCTGAGGCGCTCCCCATGGCTGGACCGGGGCGCCCGGCGACAGGTACCATCCCGTCGTTCGTTTTTCCATCGAACCCGAGTTTTCTCCGAGTCTTCTACGATGACTTCATCGCACCACGCCCCAGCGTCGACGTCCCCCGGCATCTTCACCGGCTCCCTTACTGACGTGCGTCATGCCTTCCGCCTGCTGTGGAAGTCCAAGGGCATCACCGCCATCACGCTCCTCACGCTGGCGCTGGGCATCGGCGCGACGACGGCGATCTTCTCCACCGTCTATTCGCTGATGTTGAAGCCGCTGCCGTATCAGGAGCCGGAGCGGATCGTCGAGCTGTACTCGTCCGCGGTGAAGGCCGGCTTGAACCGCATGCCGGCCAACGTCCCGTTCTACCTGGATTACTCGGCGAACGGGACCTCCTACGAGAAGCTTGGGCTGTGGACGTTCTTTTACGGCCTGGTGGGAGAAAAAGATTCGGTGGTCCGCCTTCCCGGCGTACGGATGACCGCCGAGCTCTTCGACATCCTGCGGATACAGCCCGTGCACGGCAGCTTCTTCACCAAGGAGCAGAACAAACCGGGCGCCGACAAGGTCATCGTGCTCACGCAGTCCTACTGGCAGAGCCAGTACCAGGAGAGTCCGGAAGTCCTGGGCAAGGAGGTGCGGATCGACGATGAAGCGTACAAGGTGATCGGCGTGGCGCCGCGGGTGCTGGAAGCGTTCGATGCGCGGATGAAGTTCGTCGTGCCATTGAGCTGGCCCGCGCAAGCGGAGAACCCGCAGGGCCGCTACGGCGTCGGCATCCAGTTGTTCGGACGCCTCAAGCCGGGCGTCACGGCGGGCCAGGCGGACGCCGAGGCCAAGACGCTGGAGAAGCGCTACGTCGACGCCGGACCACCACAGTTGAAGGCCTTTGCCGAACGCTCCGGCATGACGATGAACGTCGGCGGGGTGCAGGAGCAGCGCGTCCAGCCGGTGCGGCCGACGCTGCTGATGCTGCAGGGCGGCGTCGCGTTCGTCCTGCTCATCGGCTGTTTCAACGTGGCGAATCTCCTGCTCGTCCGATCGAACGCCCGCCAGTCGGAGCTGGCCATTCGATCCGCGCTCGGGGCCAGCCGCGTGTCGATCGCCCGGCAGTTCCTGATGGAAAGCCTGCTGCTCACCTCACTCGGCGCGGCGTTGGGGCTGGGCGTGGCCTGGGGCGCGCTGCGGGTGACGAATTACTACCTGGCGAGGATGCTGCCCCAGTCGCTGCCGGCGTCGCTCGACTGGCGCGTGCTCGGATTCGCCGTCGCGCTCGCACTCGTGATCGGCCTGTTCATCGGCCTGATCCCGGTGTTTCACCTCATGCGCACGAACCTGGCCGAGGTGATCCAGAGCAATTCGCGGAGCGCGTCGTCGAGCCGTGGCGTCCGCGCGCTGAGCGGTGTGCTCGTCGTGGCCCAGGTCGCCGTGGCGTTGATGCTGCTGACCGGCGCCGGCCTGCTCATCCAGAGCTTCGCGCAGGCCCTGCGCGTGGACACCGGCCTCGATCCGACGAAGGTCGTGACCGCGCGCGTCGCGTTGACGCGGGAACATCGCGCCAGCGACGAGGCCGCCATGAAGATCCGCGAACGCCTGTTGCAGGCGATGCGGGAAATTCCGGGCGTGACGTCCGTCGCACTTGCCGCATCCACGCCCTTCCAGGGGGGTCTGCCGATCAACGCGTTCACCCTGGAGAACGATACGCTGCCGCCAGGTTCGCCGCAGCCGGGCGCGTACCGGGTGATCGTGACTCCGGGGTACCTCGAGACGGTCGGGCTGAAGCTGGTGGAAGGCCGTTTCTATGAAGAAGCGGATATGACTCCCGGCCGGCGCGCGTTTGTCGTCGATCAGAGCTTCGCGCGGAAGTTCTTCCCCAAGGGCTCTGCCCTCGGTGGAAAGTTCGCGTTTGGCGGCCGGCCGGCAAAACCTGAAGACTGGCCCACGATCATCGGCGTGGTGAAAGACGTGCCGCACAACGGGGTCGAGGAGAAGAGCGGGAACCCTTTCATCTATCAGGTCGTACAGGGAGGACGCCCGGGCGGATTCACGATGTTCGTGCGGACGGACCGCGCGGCGGGTGACGTGGTGTCGGCCTTGCGCGACAAGGTGCGCGGCATCGATCCCGCGCTTCCATTGTTCGACGCCGGCGGCCTGCAGGAGGCGGTGGATTCGTCGTTCGACAACCGTCGCGCCGTGATGCTGCTGCTCGCGGCGTTTGCCGGCCTGGCCCTGTTCCTGTCGGCCCTCGGCATCTATGGCGTGCTGGCCTACGACGTGTCGCAGCGGACGCGTGAGATTGGCGTGCGCAGCGCCATCGGTGCGTCGCGCGGGCAGATTGCCAATCTGATCCTGCGACAGGGGTTGTGGAAAGGGGGCATCGGCGTCGTGCTGGGCCTGATTGGCGCCGCGCTCCTCAGCAAGTCCATGACGACCCTGCTCTTCAACGTCCAGCCGACAGATCCCGGTGTGTATGGGGCGGTGTCGGTGGTGCTGATCGCGGTGGCGCTCCTCGCCAGCTATCTACCGGCCCGGCGCGCGGCCCGGATCGATCCTCTGATTGCCTTGCGTGATGAGTGAGGCTGGCCGAGGGCAGCGCAGTGACGCTACGCAATCTCCCGCGCCCTGAGCACGGCCATCCCGCCGATCTGGACGACATAACACAACGGGATGATCGACCACGACATGAAGGTTGCGTAGGCGCGGTGACCGATCAGATCGTAGATGCTGAACGCGACGATCAACAACGCCGTGACGACCAGCGCGCGAACCGCAGGCGGCAGCTTCTCCCGATAGTTCACCAGATACATCACGCCCGGCGTGGCGACAAGGAAGACGTAGTCCCATCCCTGGGGTGAAATGATTGGCACCATCGTCAGCAGGAGCCCGATCTCGAGCCCCTCAGGGCTCGAAATCCGGCCGCGCCGGACGAACACGAAGACGGCCGTCGCGAGAAGCCCGCCGATCGTGATTGCCGCGAGCAGACGGGCCGCTCCGCCGGGGCCAAGAGCCCGGGTGAAGACGGACAGGGCCGAGACGTTGTTCGAGCTGTTCAGGTTCACCGCGGTCGAACCGGTGACGGTTTCCCACCATGCGGCCAGGAGCCTCGCATTCCCTTCGACGCCGTAAATGGCCGCTGGCGCAATCAGCGCCGCGGCCAGGACGGCAACCAGGACGCGCAGCGAACCGGCACGACCTCGGGCTACCAGGTACGGCGCAAACAGAATCGCGTACGGCTTGACAATGATCGCGCACCCCACGAGCGCACCAACCAGGGCTTCGCTGCCCCGTTTCATGCTCGCGGCGGCGCCCACGATGAGCACCGCCATCAGAATGTTGACTTGGCCCAGCTCGAGCTCGTGCGCATAAAACTTCCCCAGCAGGACGACCGTCGTGCCGATCAGCAAGCCGCGGGAGCACGACCGATCGGGGATCAGTGACGCGCTCGTTCGCAGCAGCACCACGAGGAGCCCGAGCGACAGACCAAACCAGACCGCCCTGGCGATCGGGTCCGGGACGACCGTCAGCGGCGACGTCACGACGGCGAATGCAGGGAGATACTTGAACTGCCAGTGCCCATCTGATTCGCGATAGAGCGGCTCGGCGGAAAGGACCCGGCCGGCGGCGGTCCTGTACACCTGATAGTCCGGCATGCGATGGGCGATCTTCACCACGAAGACCGTCGCCACGTACCGCCAACGCCAACAATCCCGAGACGATACGGACGGTCAGAGCATTGGACATCTATTCGGTGTATTCGATGCCTTGGCCGCCGTCGCGTCTGATGAATCAGACCGCGCCGGACGCTGTCGTCAGGCGACACTCCAATGCTCGCGGGCGCTCATCGCACTTCCGCGCGGTGAAGTCCGTACCGAGCCAAGGCGAGTGCCGCTGGCGATAGACATGTACTGGTTGAGCCATTCTCTCACTTTCGCGAGTGCTGCGACTTTCCGGGCGATCCTCTGATTGCCTTGCGTTCGGATATTCTTGGCGCGAGGCTCGCCATGCACCAGGTCATCCCACTCGCCGTTCTCGCCGTGTCGCTCCAGCTGCCACCGGCCGCAGCGACGAACACCGCCGCGAATACGCTGACCGCGGCGGAAAAGGCCGCCGGCTGGCAGCTGCTGTTCGATGGCAGGACGCTCGACGGCTGGCGCGGCTATCGGCGCGACGCGCTGCCGGACAGTGGCTGGGAGGTGAAGGACGGCACGCTGCGCACCGTCGCGAAGGTGAAGGGCGGCGAGCTCATCACGCGCCAGCAGTTCACCGACTTCGAACTCGCCTGGGAGTGGCGGGTCGCGGCGGGCGGAAACAACGGTGTGAAGTACTTCGTGACCGAGACGCGGCCGCAGTCGCCCGGCCACGAGTACCAGATGATCGACGACACGGGCTACCCGGGCAAGCTCGGACCGAACCAGCGGACCGCCGACTTCTACGACGTCCTGCCCGCCGCGGCTGACAAGCCGATCCGGCCGGCCGGCGAGTGGAATTCGTCGCGGATCGTCGTCCGGGGACCCCGCGTCGAGCACTGGCTGAATGGCACGCACGTGCTCACCTACGAGCTCGGGAGCGCCGCGGTCAGGGCCGGGATCGAGAAGAGCAAGTTCAAGGGCCATCCGGGCTTCGGCGACAAGATCGCCGGGCACATCATGCTCACCTACCATCAGGACGAGTGCTGGTATCGCAACGTGAAGATCCGCGAGACGAAGTAGAGGGCGCCGCGGCGCACATCTTGCCGTAACCGACGCGGTGTAACGAAGTCGCGGGTCATGACACTTCCTGAGCAAACGCGCAGAGAGGCGCGGCAAGGAGGCGTGATGACCCCGAGGATCGACGAAGTCGCCCCGGACCTGTACCGAATCAGTGTCTACGTCCCGCAGTTCGACCTGCAGTTCAACCACTTCCTCATCCGGGACGACGAACCGTTGTTGTTCCACACCGGCATGCGCGGGATGTTCCCCGCGGTGCGCGAGGCGGTCGCCGCGCTGATCCCGCCGGAGAGCCTGCGCTGGATTAGCTGGAGCCACTTCGAGGTGGACGAGTGCGGCGCGCTCAACGAATGGCTGGCCATCGCCCCGAAGGCCCTGCCCGTCTGCGGTGAGCTCGGCGCGATGATCAATATCGGGGACTTCTCCAACCGGCCGCCGCGTGCCCTCAAGCCCGATGAGATCCTCGAGACCGGACGCCATCGGTTCCGGTTCGTGCCGACGCCGCATCTCCCCCACGGCTGGGATGCGGGCGTGCTGTTCGAGGAGGCCGACAGGGTGCTGCTCTGCTCCGATCTCCTGCACCAGATCGGCGATGTCGAGCCGGTGACGTCCACGGACATCACGGACCGGTATCGTCATGCGCTGCAGACGTATCAGGCGTCGCCGGTGCTGATGGATTACGTGCCCTACAACGACAACACGCGCCGGCAGCTCGAGCGGCTGGCGTCGCTGAAGCCGCGCACCCTCGCGGCGATGCACGGCTCGACGTTCGTCGGCGACGGGGCCGCGCTGCTGACGGCGAGCATCGACGTGATTCGTGACGTCACCGCCGCGGTGACGCCGCTGCAGGTCACGGGATGACGACGCTCGGGCAAGGACGGTTGACGTCCGCGGCAGCCGGCTGCTACGGTTGCCGCGCGATGTTGCCGGGTGTGGAATCCAACGATGGCGATGTGGCGCGGGCTGTAGCGGCGAGGGTGCCCGGACTGGCCGAACAGGCGGAGACGGAGCTCTATCGCCGCTTCGCGCCGCGCGTGCGTCTTTACGGACTCCGTCACCTGCGTGACGAAGAGGCGGCGCGCGACCTCGTCCAGCAGGTCATGCTGCTGACCATCGAGAAGCTGCGCGCCGGCGCGATCCGCGAGGTCGATCAGATCGGCTCGTTCATCCTCGGCGTCAGCCGGACGATTTCGCTGGATCTCAAGCGGCGGGATCGGCGGCGCGAGCGCCTGCTCGAGACGTTTCCCGCGGCGGCGTCATGGTCGGATCCGCACGACGGTGCAGCGCTCGACGCGGATCGCCTGGAGGGCTGCCTCGGCCGGCTGGCCGAGCGCGAGCGGATGGTCGTGCTGCTGACGTTCTACGCCGAGCGAACGGCCCGCCATGTCGCCGACGAACTGACGATGACCGAAGGGAACGTACGCGTGATTCGCCACCGCGCGATCGCAAAGCTGCGCACCTGCATGGCGGCATCGGGGACGCTTCAATGATGCCCCGCTGCCACACGCCGCTCCCGGAAGAAGCGCTGCTCGATTACTGGATCCATGCGACGCCGGCGAACGAGGTCGACGCCATCGAAGAGCACCTCTTCTCGTGCGACGACTGCTCGGCGCGGCTGGCGGCGATGTCGTCGCTCGGCGCCGGACTCTCAGCGGTCGTGCGACGCGGGCACTTCGAGGGCGTCGTGTCCCGTTCCCTGCTCAACCGCATCCAGCGCGACGGGGTGCAGGTGCGGTTCTATTCCCTGTCACCAGGCGAACGGGTGCCCTGCGCGGCGTTTCCCGGCGACGATCTGCTGGTGCTGGCTTTGCGCGCCGACCTGTCGGGATCGGAGAGCGTCACGCTCAGCCTGACGAACGTCGATGACACGGTGGTCGGACAGGCGGCGGACATTCCGGTCGGCCGCGGCGACGGCGAGATCCTGTGGGCGACACCCGGCGACGCGGTGCGACGGATGCCGTCTTCGCGTCTCCGCCTGACGCTCTCAACGACGACCCCGGTCACGACGGTGCTCGCCGAGTACCGAGCTCGAGCACACGTCGCTCGGCTGATCGCGGCCTCGCACTGAGCGCCTCGGCGGCTGCCCATGTCACATTCCGAGGCCCTTTCCCGTCTCACCCTTGGAGACAGGAGGAACGGAATGTTCAGATGGGCACTGCGGACGGCGATTCTGTTTGCCGCCTCCCTGGTCTGCGGGTTCGCGCTTGTTGCCCCGGCGGCCGCACAGATGTCGGTCCAGCCGGCCGCCGCCGACGTGACCACCGTGACCACACCCAAGCGAATCGTGGCCAGCGCGGCCGCCGTGGTCGGACTGATCGGCGCGGTCATCGGTGGACGGGCGCTGGCCAGCTCCGCCGGTCGTATGGGCGCCGCCAGCGGGCGACGCGGAGCCATCGTGGCCCTGGTGCTGGGGCCGATCGGCCTGGTCATCGGTGGGCTGGTCGTCTCGACTGCCGACGGTGGTCTCGGCACCGGCAACGGGTTGGGCGGGGGAATCGTCGCCATGATGGTGGACTGATCGGCATAGCCCTCCTCTGGCCGGCTCCGCCGCTCGTCTCGGCGCCGGCAGCGGGCGACGCGGAGCCCTCGTGGCCCTGGTGCTGGGGCCGATCGGCCTGGTCATCGGTGGGCTGGTCGTGGCGACTGCCGACGGTGGTCTCGGCACCGGCAACGGGCTGGGCGGGGGAATCGTCGCCATGATGGTGGGACTGATCGGCATGGCCCTCGGTGGGCTGGCTCTCGCCCGCTCCCGCCGGACGACCTGACGGCGCGGTGCGTACGGGCTGAACTGCGTGAACGCGATGTCGAATCCGGCCGCGAGCTTCGAGCCGTACCGCCGGCGCCTGCTCGGTCTTGCCTACCGCATGCTTGGGTCGATGGCTGACGCCGAGGACGCGGTGCAGGAGACCTACCTGCGCTGGCATGGGGCCGACCGCGACAACGTGTCGAACGCGAAAGCGTTTCTCATGACCACGACGGCGCGGATCTGTCTCGATGTGCTGACGTCGGCGCGCGCGCGGCGCGAGGAGTACGTCGGTCCCTGGCTGCCGGAGCCGGTTGTCGACACGGCGGCGCTCGCGCCCGACAGCCGCACCGAGCTCGCCGAGGATTTGTCCATCGCGCTGCTCCTGACGCTCGACCGCCTGTCGCCGCTCGAGCGCGCGGCCTTCCTGCTGCACGACGTGTTCGATTTCCCGTTCAGCGACGTGGCCACGGCACTGGAGCGGAGCGAGGCCGCGTGCCGGCAGCTTGCCGCCCGCGCACGCGCGCACGTGCGCGCGGCGCGACCACGCGGCGCGACCGCGTCGCCGGCGCGCTCGGGCGAGATCGCTCCGAAACATGCGCAGCTCATGTCCGCATTCGTGGCGGCCACGCAGTCGGGCGATCTCAACGCGCTGACGCAGCTGCTCGCGAGCGACGTGCGCGTCGTCACGGACGGCGGCGGCAAGGTGGCGTCGGCGCTGAACGTGATCGACGGCGCCGATCGCGCGGCGCGATTCCTTGTGGGCGCCACGCGCAAACGTGCAGGTGCGTGGTGGCGCGACGACTTCACGCTGCGCTTTGCGACCGTCAACGGCCTGCCCGGTGTCATCGTCGACGCACCCCATGGACGCGGTGCAGACCGCGGCGTTCGAGATCGAGGGCGACCTGATCCGGGCGCTGTACGTGGTGCGCAATCCGGACAAGTTGCGGCACCTGGCGGCGCCATCCACGCCGCGCGAGAGCGGTCCCGCCTGAGCAGGCGCGAGATCCAGGTCGATCCATGCCGCCCCGGGATCCGATCGCAGTAGTCTGACGCTCCCCCGCCAGCGAAGGTGGCATCCCCGCCTCAGCCACTCGCGTTCAACCACCCCCCACTGACTCACGGCCTGCCGTTTACCAGGGCGAAAAGTACGGCATTTCGGAGGGGCTCCAGCGGACCGGACTTACGAGGCCTCCCGGAACGCATGTAGACAGCGTAGTTCCGGGCTCCCCAGCTCTGGCACACGACATGCCCTTGGCGGTGGTGCTGTTCGCGGCGCTTTGTGTGTCGCCCACCGCGAAAGGTGCTCCCTGCGGCACCGACACGGCGGCGACCGTACCGGAGACCAGGAAGAGACGGGTCCTTGCTGTGGAGGCACGGGTCGCAACGCTGAATCGCCCTGAAAGGGAGCATGTCTGCCATGTCAAACAACGAGCACGACAAATTCGATGACAAACGGAGCTCTGTAGAGAACCCCCGTGACGCCGGCCGGGAAGATCCGCTGGCGGATACCAGCCGACTGATCTCGCAAGACGTTCCACCCGGCGTGGATCGCCGCAATTTCCTGATCCGGAGCGCTGTCGGCGGCGCCGCCGCCGTGATGACCGGTCGCCTGGTCTCGGCCGAAGAGCGTACAGCGATGGCCGTAGCCACGATGCCGCCGCAGGCCAAGCCAGCGGGAGCGCCGCCGCCGCTCGACAAGGACTTGAACGTCGTCAAGAAGGGGCAGGGGCCGGTGTTGACGACCGTGGAAGAGTTCTACAAGGTGGGGCCTGGCCCTTCCAGCTCGCACACGATCGGTCCGATGCGCATCACCTACGACTTCTACCAGAAAGCCGCCAAACTGCCGGCCGACAAGCTGGCCAAGGCGACGAAGCTTCAGGTGAACCTGTTCGGAAGCCTCAGCGCGACGGGCAAGGGACACGGCACGGAACGCGCGGCGCTCGCAGGGCTCGTCGGAAAGGAACCGGCGACGGTCGACCCGAAATTCCTCGACAGCTTGCGCGACAAGCCCGACCAGACGTTTCAGGTGAAGCTCGGGGCCAAGACGATCGATGTGAGCCTCAAGGACGTCATCTACGACAAGCCGAAGGGCGACTTCAAGCACCCGAACACGATGACGGTCAAGCTCCTCGCCGGCAACGAGGTGCTGCTCGAGCAGGAGTACTACTCCGTGGGCGGCGGGTTCATCGAGTGGAAAGGCTACGAGCCCCCGAAGAAGAACGCGCCGAAGTTCCCGTTCAGGACGATGAAAGAACTGCGGGGCCACGCCGACAGCAACAAGACCACGATCGCCAAGATCATGCTCGCCAACGAGATGTCGATCACGGGCAAGTCGGAAGAAGAGGTGTATGCCTTCGTCGACAAGATCATCAACGCGATGGTCGCGACGGTGAAGTCGGGACTGGAAATGCCGGAAGACGACGTGCTGCCCGGCCCGATCAAGCTGCAGAGCAAGGCGGCAACCGTCTACAAGCGCGCCATGGACGACAAGTTCCAATCAGACCGCGGCATCGGCACGCTGTCGGCCTTCGCGCTGGCGGCATCAGAGGAAAACGGGCGCGGCCACCTCGTGATCACGGCGCCGACCGGCGGTTCGGCCGGCGTGATGCCGGCGCTGGTCTATGGGCTCATGGAGGTCCGGAAGGTCGATCGGCAGAAGGTCCGTGAGGGCATGCTCGCGGCGGCGGCGATCGGCTACCTCTGCAAGCACCATGCGACGCTGTCCGCGGCCGAGGGCGGCTGCCAGGCGGAGATTGGCGTCGCGTCGTCGATGGCTGCGGCCCTGATCGCGACCGCGTACGACGCCGAATCGCGCGTCGTCGAGAACGCTGCCGAATCGGCGCTGGAGCATCACCTGGGCATGACCTGCGACCCGGTCGCCGGCTACGTGCAGGTGCCGTGCATCGAGCGGTGCGCGTTCGGCGCCGTCAAGGCCTGGACCGCCTACGCGATCGCCAGCAACGAGATCGCGTCCCGGCACCGCGTCGACTTCGACGCGACCGTGATGGCCCTGGCCGAAACCGCCAAGGACATGAACGCCAAGTACAAGGAAACCAGCGAGGCTGGCCTCGCCCTCTCCGTCACGCTCTGCTGATCGAAGGAGACTCCTCGCTCGAACCCGGCCTGAGAGGGTTCGACGAGGAGTCTCTCCTGCTTCCCCGGCGATCGCTCGCCGAGTCATGGGAAGGTCCGTGGCCTGGCGGCGTGTCGCTATCCCTGTACTTCAATCATCTCGGGATGGCTTCGAAGAGGGACATCTCACGTGTCGATACCGCGCGCATTCATCACGTCTTCAGTCGCACTGGCGTTGGCCTCGGCAACGTGCTTCACGACTGCTGCCTCCGGACAGTCTCCCGCGGCCCGGCCAGACAAGCACGGTCGATCAGCCAGCTGTCCCGCCGCCAACCGCTGATGCGCTCGGTACCGGCAGCGACTGCCGCGGTAAATGCCCCGCCGGCGGCCGCAGATTCAGCAAGTGCTTCCGAACAGCCGGCAGCCGGCACCGCGCCACAGCCCCCCACCGATCGTTATCGAGACGGCATCATCATCTGGGAAACGGCCCCGGACGCGAAGGTGCCATTCCTGTTGAGATTCAACGTCAATACCCAGCTCCGGTATCTCAACACGATGGACAGCGACGACGACGTACACCGATCACCTGGGCGTGAGCCGCGACGTTCATACGCGCAACGACATCACGGTGAATCGCGCCATGTTCATCCTGGGTGGCTACATCTTCGACCAGAGGGCGCGATACAGCTTCACCGTGTGGACGTCCGCCGGGGCCGCGTCGATCATTGTCGCCAGCAACATCGGCTGGCAATTCAACAAGGGCCTCGCGATCACCGGAGGTTACACCGGCGTTCCAGGCAGCCGCTCGCTGGTCAACACGTTCCCGTACTATTCGGCCACCGACAGGAGCATGGCCGACAACTTCTTCCGCCCGGGATTCACTCAGGGAGTCTGGGCGAACGGCGAACCCGTCAACGGGCTGAACTACCTGGCGTTCGTCGGCAACGGTCTCAACACGCTGAGCATCTCGGCCAACAAAATCGATACGCATCTGCTGGTGTCCGGCAGTGTCTGGTGGGAACCGCTGGGAAACTTCGCGCCACCCGGTAAGTCACGCAACATGTACGACGACTATTTCGCCTCCGACGACGTGCGCATTCGCATCGGTACCTCGTTTACGAGATCCCGCGAGGACCGTTTCTCGAATCTCGATCAATCCAGTCCCGAGAACACGTCCCTCTACAACTCCGACGGCGTGCTGTCCTTCTCGACCGGTGCGTTCGCGCCGGGCGTCACGGTCGACAAGGCGACGTACAGGATGTGGGCGATCGACGGCGGCATCAAATGGAGCGGGCTTGCGGTCAACGGGCAGTACTTCATGCGGAAGCTCAGTGAATTCGAAGCCGATGGACCGCTTCCGCTCGAGTCCACCTTCGACGTCGGCGGTGAGCTCTCGGCAAGTTATTTCGTCGACCCGAAAACGTGGATGCTGTATGTGCGCGGATCCTGGGTGCGCGGGGAGTTCGGCGACTCGCATGAGTATGGCGCCGGGGTGAAGTGGCATTTCCTTCCGACCGAGCGACTCTGGCTCACCACGGAGGTGTTCCGGATCCACAGGGCTCCCTATAGCGGCGCCTTTACTCCGTACACCGCAGGTATGACGGGCTGGGTGCCCATGTTGCAGACGGTCATCGCGTTTTGACGATCGCCGGCGGCGTTCCGACCGTAGGTTCGTGCCGTCGAGTCGCCTGACCACAGGCGAACAGGAGAAGCAGCGTGGACTGGCTCAGAACCCTTCTCGAGACGTCGCCGATGACCACGCTGTTCCTGGTCATTGCGGGCGGCTACCTGGTTGGGGAGCTGAATTTCAAGGGGTTCGCGCTCGGCTCGGGCGCCGTGCTGTTCGTCGGCCTCGCATGCGGCGCCTTTGCGCCGAAGTCCGCGCCGCCCGGCATGCTGGGCACCCTCGGCCTGCTGCTCTTCCTCTACTGCGTGGGCATTCAGTACGGCGGCGAATGGTATCGCGGGCTCACGACGCCCGCGGGGCTGAGAGCCAACGCCGTGGCACTCTGCGGCCTGTCAGCCGCGGCGATGGTCGCGCTGGCGCTCGAGCGCACCGGCGCCGCGAGCCTGGCGGAATCGCTCGGGATGTTCGCGGGCGCGACCACGAGCACGCCGACGCTGCAGGCGGTTCTCGACGCGCTGGGAAACCAGGACGCCGCGGTCGGCTACAGCCTCGCGTACCCGCTTGGCGTCGCCGGACCAATTCTCTTGATGTACATCTATCTCGCGGTCTTCAAACCGAAGATCGCCGCTCAAGCGGACCGGCTGATGAAGCCGGTCGAGGTGCGTCTGCACAACACGACGCTGATCGGACAGCGCTTCGTCGACCTTCAGCGGAGCCTGCCGAAAGGCGTGCAGGCGGTGGCGATCCGCAGCGGCGGGCAGAACCGCGTCCCCGATCCCGCCAGCGTCGTCCACACGGACGACGTAGTCCTGCTCGTCGGGAGCGATCCGGCGGTGGTTGGACAGGCGCTCGAGCTGCTCGGCGAAGCGGCCGCGGCGATCGCGGTGGATCGCACCGCGCTCGACTACATCCGTGTCTTCGCGTCCAGGGGCGGCGTCGTGGGCATGCCCCTCGGCCGCCTGACGCCCCCGGGCGGCTTCGCCTACAGGTACATCCACGTGCGACGGGGTGACGTCGATCTGCTGCCGGACGACGACCTGGTGCTGGAATACGGCGACCGCGTCGGCGTCCTCTGCAATCGCGCGGATTTCGACGCCGTGCGCCGCTTCTTCGGCGATTCCATCAAGGGCGTGGCCGACTTCAGCTACATCTCTCTCGGTGTCGGCGCGGCCATGGGCCTCCTCGTCGGATTGATCCCGCTGCCGATTCCCGGCGTCGGCCGGATCACGCTGGGACTCGCCGGGGTCCTGCTGGTTTCGCTGGTGCTGGGTCACGTCCGCCGCACCGGCATCGTCTGGACGCTGCCGCTCTCGGCGAACATGGTGCTGCGCAACTTCGGGCTCACGGTGTTCCTGGCGCAGGTCGGCATCGCGTCAGGCCCCAAATTCGTCACGACGGTGGCAGAGAGCGGGTTCACGCTGCTCCTGCTCGGCGCCGTCATCATGCTCGTGATGATCGTGGTGACGATGATCGCGGGACGGCTGGGCTCGATTCCTGCCGACGATCTCTTCGGCATCATCTCCGGCGTGACCGGGAATCCCGCCATCCTGGTGTACGCGAACCGCGCCGTCCCGACGGAGCGCCCCGACATCGGCTACGCGATGGTGTTTCCGACGGTGACCGTGGCGAAGATCCTGATCGTGCAGATCGCCGCAGCGATCCTCGGCGGTTGACGGAACCGCACGTGCGACGTGCCACGTGCGCAACTGCGTCGCGTCACAGCCGACGGTTCCGCCCGTCACGACGACACGACGGGCACGACGGAAGAACTGGGGTTTTCAGCAGGACAGCGGCGCAGGATTCGCGCCGCCGATCACCGATCGATCACGATCACCGATCCCGACTCGTTCGCAGTTGCCTACGCGGTCAACTCGTCCATCGGCGGCAGCCCGTGCTGCCGTCGCGACTCGTTGCCGTCGAACGCGGCCGAGATCTTGTACATCTCGAACCGGCCGTCGGCCGCATTCGGCGCCACTCGCCTGAGCAGCGCCTGGCGCTGGCGTGCCGACATCGGACGGAAGCCCTGCGCGACCGCCAGGTTCTGGCGGAGGACGCGCATCGTGTCGATGCCGCTGACCAGCGTCGCGATCGGCAGGCTGAGCGCGTAGCGGATCGCGTCCTGCGGCGTGACCGCCCGCGCCTTTATCGAACGGGCGTCGCCGCCGAGGCTCTTCATGCCGATCGGCGCGATGCCGCGCCGGTTCAATTCCGGCAGCACGTGCTGCTCGAAGCTGCGAAACGACGCGTCGAAACAGTTGAGCGGCAGCTGGCAGGCGTCCCACGGGTAGTCGTACGCCAGCATCTCCAGGTGCAGCGCCGGATCCTTGTGCCCGGTGAATCCGACGAACCGCACCTTGCCCTGCCGCCGGGCCTTGTCGAGCGCTTCGACCGCGCCGCCGCGCGCAAAATACTTCGCCGGCTCGTCGTCGAAGATCACCTCGTGGATCTGCCAGAGATCGAGGTAATCGGTCTTGAGCCGGCGCAGCGAGTCCTCCAGCTGCCGCATGGCGGTGCGCCCGTCGCGGCCGTGCGGGCAGGCCTTCGTCATCAGGAAGACCTGATCGCGCCGCCCGACCAGCGCCTTGCCCATGCGCGACTCGCTGACGCCCTCGTTGTAGTCCCAGGCGTTGTCCATGAACGTGATGCCGCCGTCGATGGCGGCATGGACCAGCCGGGTCGCCTCGCGCTCCGTCTTCGGCACGCCGATGTGCCAGCCGCCGAGGGCCATGATCGAGACCGGGATTTTCGTTCGCCCGAACGGGCGGGTGGGCACTGCCGCCGACGCCTTCGCCATCTCACCTCCGGCTCACGCTGACGTGGATCGCAACGATCACATGTCTCGCGACAGCATAACGCCGCCCACGCCAGTCCTGAGCCGGTCATTCTCCGCGAATCGCGCCTGCCTCGTCTTTGGCGATCCTCAGCCGTAGCGTGGCGTTGTGACGCGACGTGAAGCCGAGCCGCTCGTACAGCGCCAGGGCGCGCGGGTTCGACGGCGACACTTCGAGCTCGAGCGCGACCGGCCGGCGCGGCCATAGCGGCGGCCCGATCATGATCGACTGCATCAACGTCGTTGCGTAACCCCGGCTGCGCAGCGACGCCGCGACGTAGAGCTCGTCGACCGTGCAGATCTCCCCGCCCAGCTCGTTCGACCAGAACGACACCAGGAAGGCATACCCGACCGCCGCGCCCTCGTCATCAAGAACCAGCGCGCGACCGCGGACGGGCTCGGCGCGGAAGGTCGCGAGCGTCGTGCGGATCTGGGCTTCGGTGACCGCGCCGTACGGCGGACTCGGACCATAGAGGGACAGGGACATCTCGACGATCGCGTCGTCGTCTTCGGCTCGAGCGGGACGCCAGGTGGCCATGGCGTGACGTTACTGCCGGCCGCCGTATCCCGCAACCATCGGTCACGGCGGGGACGGCAACGTCGATCGAATCGTCGTCGCCAGCTGAAGGACCGGCGAGGCCTCGCCCACGGGTTCCCGATCTTCGATCATCCAGACCGCGGACAGCACCGCTTGCGCAAACACCCATTGCCGCGCGCGGGCGACGTCGAGATCCAGCGCCGCCGCAAAGCGCGTCAGCCGGCGCTCGATGGTGTCCAACGGCAGGAATAGAGCCGGACATTCGCCTGGGTTTCGCAACGCCGCACCGATCTCGTATTCGCGCTCGCCAACCACACCTTTCGGATCGCTCGCGACCCACCCTCGATGGCTGTCGAACAGCACGTTGTCATGGTGCAGGTCGCCGTGAATCGCGGCCCTCGAGCGTGAGCTGGACGAGCGAATGGCCAGGAAGCAGACGTTCCAGCAGCATCGCGCCCGCGGTCTGGTCGTGGACCCGGACGACCCCTCGGCCGCCGAATGCCTCGACGACCTCGCCGGACCGCCTTTCGTCGCCGGCGGCTCGAACAACCTTGAGGACGACGGGATCGGGACCGCGGGAGCCGAAAGCGATCAGAGAGGTCGCGGTTTCGGAGACGTGATCGATCGCGACCCGCCAGTCGCGCGCGTGCGCGTGGAGCCTCGCGGTGAGGTTCTCGGAAGTGCTCAGCGCAGCTCTTCGATCGTGATGTCCTTGTAGTGGACCTCGGCCTTGCCGCCGCCATGGACCTGGAGCCCGATCAGGCCGGTCTGCGGAATCGACGCGTCCGGCTCGGTGTAGTCCACGGTCTGGCGGCCGTTGATCGACAGGCGGATGCGTGGCCCTTCGGCGCGGATCTCGTAGTCGTTCCAGTCGCCGAGCTTCACGACCGTGGCGATGATGGCGGGATCGGGCTCGGCGAGGACCTTGTTGCGCCGCGTTTCGTCGTAGAGCGCACCCCAGTACTTCGCGCCCATGTCCGCCTGGTAGCCGACCATCTCGTGCGCCGGCTTGGTGGCGCGCTGGCTGCGGAACTGCACGCCGGCGTTGACGAAGCCCTCGTTGCCGAGCAGCTTGAACTTGAGCCGCAGCACGAAGTTGCCGTAGCTGGCGGTGGTGACGAGGAAGTCGTTGCGCGGCACCTGCTCGGTCAACGACCCGGCGACGAGCGCGCCGTCCTGGATCCGCCAGGTCTTCGCGGTGTCTCCTTCCCAGCCCTTGAACGTCTTGCCGTCGAAGAGCGGCACCGGCTTGCCCGCGGGCTGGCCATGGAGCGGCACCAGCGCGGCGATGGCGACGATCGCGCAGCACAACAGTCGTTTCATCGATGACCTCACGGCAAGGGGCCGACGCGCCGGCCCGACGGGCGGATGATACTCCGGCGCACGCGTGTTCAGGGCCTAGCGTCCTTCGTACGCGACGGTCGCGTCGAGCTCGTGGAATCGGCCGTATCGCGCCACGACCTCGTCGATGGCGCGCCGCTCCTTCGCGGTCAGCGCGGCGAACGGGGTGACGTGGACGGTGAGGCCACCACGTCCTTCGCGGCGCCGCCACGACCCGAGCGTCCTGCCGTCGACCACGATCAGCTGGCCGAAGTCGCGCGTCAGCTGCTTCGCGAACGGCTTGAAGAACTCGCGGCCGTCCCGATAGGCGATGAGTGTCTCGTCGTAGGCCGGAAGCATGTAGGCCGTGGGCGAGCCGCGCCGCGGCCTGGGCGCGGACGGACCCTGCCAGTATTCCTGCCCGTCGAGTGCCTCGCGTTCGAGCTCGGACTGCACCGACTCGACACCGGCGCGGCAGTCGGTGACCGTCAGCCCGGACCACCACGCGAAGTCCTTGACCGTGGCCGGTCCGTGACTGATGAAGAAGCGCCGCGTCAGCTCGGCGCGCGCCTGGTCGCGGCTGAGCGTCCTGGCGCGCGGCACCCGCTCCTCGAGCAGCGCGTAGGTGAACTGCTTGCCCTGGCGCGGCCCGCTGCAGATGACGGCGTCGAGCTCGGCGCGCATCAGCAGGCCGGCGCCACGATGCGGGCTGTCGGCAGTCCGGAGGATTCGCTTTTTTTCGAGCGCCGCGACGATCTCACGCCGCGTCAGGCAGCGGCCGCCCTGCAACAGCTCCACCAGCGTCCGCTGGCTCTTCTCGAAGACACGACCGTCGAGCTCATAGGTCCGGTAGTAGTAGGCGCTGAGCGCGTTGACGCGCGGCGCAGTCAATGCGAGCAGCCAGCGCAGATCGCCGGGCGCGACGAAGTGCCAGGTCGGCCGCATCACGTGCGTGCGAAGAAACGCGCCGCGGTTGAAGGCGCGATCGACCTCGTCGGCTCGTCGCTGCCGTCGCTGCCGTCGCTGCCGTCGCTACACCGACACGCTGGCCGACCGCCCACCGCGCCGCCGCGTAGTCCTGCGACTGGACGGCGCCGAGCCAGTGGACCACCGCGTCGGGCGTGGCCAGCGGCGCGCCGGCGACGTGCTGGGTACGAAGCCGGCAGCGCAACACATCGGGATAGGGCATGAAGCCATCATTCTCTTACAGTCGTCACCGGCACACGTTCCTGCGGTCTGCGGACGCATGCGGCATGGCGGGGACGGTAGAATCGAAAGATGACCGACGAGGTGATGACCGCGCTGCGCAGCGCGCTCGGCAGCTCCTACACGATCGAGCGCGAGCTGCAGGGGGGCATGTCGCGGGTGTTCGTCGCCGTCGACGAGACCCTGGGCCGCCGCGTCGCGGTGAAGGTGCTCTCGGCCGAGCTCGCGGCCGGCGTCCCGCAGGAGCGCTTCCGCCGCGAGATTCTCGTCGCCGCCCGGCTGCAGCATCCCCACATCGTCCCGGTGCTGAGCACCGGGCACGACCGGCGGGCTGCCCTTCTACACGATGCCGTTCATCGAGGGGGAAAGCCTGCGCGAGCGGCTGCGCCGCGAGCGCCTGCTGGACGTGGAAGACAGCCGTGGCGGATCGCGCGCGAGGTGGCCGGCGCGCTCGAGTACGCGCACGGCGCGGGGATCGTGCACCGCGACATCAAGCCCGAGAACATCATGCTGTCGCGCGGGCATGCGCTGGTCACCGACTTCGGCGTCGCCCGGGCGCTGACCGCGCCGGGCGGCGAGACGATCACCCACGCGACCGCGGTGATCGGGACGCCCGCCTACATGAGCCCCGAGCAGATCGCCGGCGATGCCGGCCTCGACGGGCGGTCGGACGTCTATTCACTCGGCTGCGTGCTGTTCGAGATGTTGACCGGCGAGCGGCCGTTCACCGGCGGCAACGCGCAGGCGGTGATGACCCGCCGCCTCACCGAGCCGGCGCCGCGCGTCAGCGAGCGGCGGGCCGACGTGGCGGCCGCCGTCGACGCGGTGATCGCCCGGGCGCTGGCGCGCGATCCCGCGGATCGATTCCAGAGCGCCGCCGCGTTCGCGACCGCGCTCAGCGACGAGTCGACGGCGACGTTCACCGATCTGCCGGCGCGCCGGCCCGAACGATCGATCGCGGTGCTGCCGTTCACGAGCCTCAGCCCCGATCCCGACAACGCGTTCTTCGCCGACGGCCTCACCGAGGAGATCATCACCGACCTGTCGCGCGTGAACGACCTCCGCGTCATCTCGCGCAATTCGTCGGCGCGCTACAAGGACAGCGAAAAGACGACCGGCGCCATCGGGCGCGAGCTCAACGTCCGCTATCTGCTGCAGGGCACGGTGCGACGCGCCGGGACGTCGCTGCGCGTCACCGCGCACCTGGTCGCGACCGATACCGACACCCAGCTCTGGGCCGAGCGGTTCACCGGCACGGTCGCCGAGGTCTTCGAGATCGAAGAGCGGATCGCCCGGCAGATCGTCGAGGCGCTGGAGGTGCGGCTGAGTCCGGACGAGGATCGCCGGCTGGCTGCCCGCACCATCCAGGACGTCCAGGCGTACGAGTGGTACCTGCGCGCCCGGCAGCTCAACCTGCAGTTCTCGGACTCGGCGCTCAACCAGGCGATGGAGCTGGTCGAGCGCGCCATGGCGATCGAAGGCGAGCGCGCGCCGCTGCTCGCGCTCAAAGGGTCGCTGCTCTGGAACCTGCACAACATCGGGGCGCGCGGTCCCGAGGCCCTGCACGAGGCGTACGTGTGCATCGACCACGCCCTCGCGATCGAACCCGATCTCGCCGAGGCGCTGGTCGCGAAGGCGCTCGCTCGAAATTCATGCGCCGGAGGTCGACTCGCCGCTCGTGCTGCGCCTGCTTCACCGCGCCTGCCAGTCGGAACGGCACGCGGACGCGCATCTCTGGCTCGCGCTGATGTTGAGCCAGACCGGACGGCCCGAGCTCGGATTGAAGTACGGGCGCCGCGCCGCGGAGCTCGATCCGCTGACGCCGATGATCACCGGCGCGCGCGCGGTGCCGCTCTGCTTCATGGGCCGGCCGGACGAGGCGCTGGTGCCGGTGGCGCAGGCGGTCGAGCGCGAGCCGCACGACGAGGCCGCGCGCTTCTATCTCGCGGTCTTCAGCGCGACGGCCGGCCACTTCGACGTCGCGCGCCGCCACTTCGGCCGCATCAACCGCGAGAACGCGGCGCTCTGGGGCCTGCTTGCCGACGGGTTCGCCCGCTCGCTCGACGGCGATCTCGCCGGGGCCCGCCAGGCGCTCGAGAACCCCATCGTCACCGGGCTTGCCATGGTGGACGACCAGTTCGCCTGGCAGCTCGCGCAGATCCTCGCCCACGCCGGCGCGCCAGACGACGCGATGATGTGGCTGCGCCGGGCCGCGGAACGCGGATTCGTCGCCGCCAGATTCGTCGACGAGTTCGACGCGATGCTGGCGCCGCTCCGTACCCATCCCGACTGGCCGGAATTGATCGCCTTCATGAAACGCCGGGCGCCGGAAATCGCCGCAGCCTCGGGGTTCGACTCTTAGAGAGAGACGGGGATGGGGATGGTTGTCAACTCCCAACTCCCAACTTCCAACTCCCAAAACCTCATGCCCGGGTCTGAGATGCTCCAGTCCCCGTCCCGCGTCCCCGCGTCCCGCGTCCCGCGTCCCGCGTCCCGAGTCCCGCGTCCCGACTCCCGTCACCGAGGCGTACAATGCGCGACATGTTTGCTGACTCGACGCTCGGCGCCCGGATCGACCGTGCGGAAGGCCGGATGTGCGCGTTGTTCGCCGACTACGGCAGCAACGGGGCGGGCCAGGATATGGGGCCGCTGGTGCTGCCGATCAGCGGCGGCGTCGCCGTGTTCGCGGGCCAGGGCTCCCCGATCAACAAGCTGATTGGCCTTGGCTTCGATCAGCCGCTGGACATGGCGGCGCTGGCCGAGATCGAAGACCAGTGGCGCGACCGCGGCGAGCCGGTGCGCATCGAGATGTCGATCCTCACCGACCCGGCGCTCGGCGGCGCGCTGACCGATCGCGGCTACGGGCTGCACGGCTTCGAGAACGTGCTGGCGTGCCCGATCAACGGCACAATGCCCGACGAGATGCCGGCCGGCGTCACCGTCGAACCACTCCGCGACGGCGACTTCGACGTCTGGGCCGACATCGCCATCGATGCCTTCCTCAATCTCGACGGCACCGGCAGCGTGCCGGACGACACGTTGTCGCGCGAGCAGCTCAAAGAGACCCTGCACAGTTACGCGACGATGCCCGGCCTGGTGCGGTACCTGGCGCGGATCGACGGCACACCGGTGGGCGAAGCGGCGATGCGCATCGACGGCGACATCGCGCAGATGGCGGGCGCCGGCACCCTGCCCGCGTTCCGCGGCCGTGGCGTGCAGAAGGCGCTGGTGCAGCACCGCCTGCTCGAGGCGCAGGCCGCCGGCTGCGGTCTCGCGGTGGTGGCCACCGCACCCGGCACGCGCTCGCAGGACAACGTGATGCGGCGCGGCTTCGAGCTGCTCTACGCCCGGGCGATTCTCGTCAAGCGCTGGTCGGCCGACGCGTAAAAAAAGCGCAGCGCGTCAACTCCCAATCCCCAACCTCCAATTCCCAATTGTCCAATTTGGGAGTTGGGAGTTGGGAGTTGGGAATTGACACGTCTTATTCGTCTCTCTCTAGACGGAAGATCAACTGCCCCATCAGCGCACGGCCGGCAGCTTCAGCGTGACCGACTCCGTCCCGCCGTCAGCGAGCACGACCCGCACACCGGCATCGCGGACGCTCTCGAGGAATTTCGGATCTTCCCACTGTCCTTCCTCGACGTAGTCGCGGGCCAGCGCGCGATAGGTACCGGCCGGCAGGTCCCGGAGTGTGAACGCTCCGTCGGGCCCGGGCCGCGCGGTCTTGACCAGCCGCGATCCAGGAATCCAGTGATCGCTGTCCTCCGGGAACACCAGGATCGTCGCGGCGGACGACGGCTTGCCGCGGCCGTCGAGGACCGAGCCGGAAATGCGCCCGACGCGGCGCGACACGACGATCTGGAGCCCGGCGATCTCCTTGCCGCCGGTGGGCACGTCCCAGGGCACGTCGGTGATGTCCTTGTCGTTCAACCGGACCGAGGTCAGCGTCCACTCGGGCGGCAGGCCGGCGACGCGGAACATGAACGGCCCGCCCAGGTTGGTCAGCTTGAACGACCAATTCGGATCGACGGCGTTGACATACCCGGTCGGCAGGACCTTCGCGAACGGCGCCGTCAGCGTCACGCGCACGCCGGACGAAGGAAACGGCGGCGCCACGCCGTCGTCGGTCACCATCGTTCCGGTGACGACGCTGCCGGTCTTCGGCACGAGCACGATGTTGTCGATGTCGGCGCCGGCGACGGTGACGATCTGGTCCGCGCTGCCGCCGCCGACCATGTAGACGCCGCCGGGCACGTCCTTGAATTCGAACGACCCGTCGCCGCCGGTTCGCACCGTCCGCGATCCGGCAACCATGATCGCACCGGGATAGCTGTAGGACAGCTGCACGCCGGCGGCCGGCGAGGGTTCGCCGTTCTCGCGCAGCACGCGGCCGCTGATGCGCGCGGCGCGGCTGCTGGACAGCGTGATGTTCAGGTCGGTGCGCTGCTCGGACGGCCCGAGGGTGATGAGCTGCGCCGTGTCGAGGCCACCGGCCGGAAAGTACGTGGACGCGTAGCCGTGGGTTTCGTTCTTCGCCGTCTTCCACGTTTCGGTGGACGAGGCCACGACGTAGTAGCGGCCGGGCGCCAGACCCGAGAAGCGGTAGTAGCCGAGATCGTCGGTGGTGGCGACCGAGGCCGGCGCCGGCACGCGCTGGCCGCGCAAGTACCGGGTCGTGAGCGCGTCGACACGGACGCCGGCGTATGGCTCCCCAAGGTCGTCGAAGACGCGGCCGGACAACACCGCGGCCCGCGCCAGCACGACGTCGATGCCGGTCACGGCCTGGCCGGCGGCGACGTCGATGGTCATGCCGCGGTCGCCGGGCCGCCGCTGCCCGTACTGGCTGCCCTCGTATCCCGCTCTCGCGACGTGCACGATGTAGCCGCCAGGCGGAACGTTCTCGAGCTCGAAGTGGCCCGCGACATTGCTGTTCGCCACGATCGGCGCGTTGCCCGCCGTCTCGGACACGCTGCGCAGGGTGATGCGCGCGCGACGCAGCGGCCGTCCGGTGTCCACCGCGGTCACGCGGCCGCGAATGCTGGCGGGCTTCTCGGGCGAGGGCGGCGCCGGGGCGGTCTGCGCGGCCGACGGGGCCGACGCCAGCACGATGACGGCCATCACGAGCACGAGCACACGCGCGATCATCGTCCTTCCACCGTCGTCAGCTTGATGGCTTCAGCGCCGGACTCGGCCAGCTCGACTCGAACCGCGTCCTTCATCAGCTCCAGCAGGAACTCGCGGTCCTCCCACTGGCCGTCGGCAATGACGGTCCGAACCGCGACGCGATAGGCAGCGGCGGGCAGGCCCGCGATCGAAAACCGGCCTGCGTCGTCCGGACGGGTCGCGCGAACGAAGCGTGAGCCGACGCCCCACTGCGCCGGGTTCTCGGCGAAGACGATCACGGTCACGTCAGGTGCGGGTGCGCCGCCGGCATCGGCAACCTCACCACTGACCTTCGCGCCCTTGCGGCTGATCACAATCTGCAGGCCGTCGACGTCCGGCGCGCCGCGGATCAGCGTCAGCGGCTGGTCGGTGATGTCCCGGCCGCCCAGCGTAACGGCCTTCAGCATCCACTCGGAGGGCAGGCTTGTGACGCGGAACAGGTGCGGCCCCTCGACGTTGCCCACTCTGAAGGCCCAATCCGGCCTGACCGCCGATTCACCAGGTGCGCCCCATTGCGGCAGCGCCTGGGCAGGATCGGCGCCGATCGCCGCGACGCGGATGCGTGCCGCGGGGAAGGGCGGCGGCGTCTGCTCGTCGGTGATCACCATGCCGTTGACGACGGTGGGCTTGCGAGGCGACAACACGACGTGCTCGACGTCGCCCTCGCCGAGCACCGCCGGCACCGCCACGCGCTCCGTCTGCGCGCCCGTGTAGACCATGTATTCGCCGGGTGCGAGCGTGGCGAAGTCGAACCCGCCCTTGGCGTCGGTTCTGGCGCGGCCGCCGAAGCCGGCGCTCAGCAGCGCCCCGCCGACCGTGCGCGTGATGACGTCGACGTTGACGGTCTGATCCGCAAGCGGATTGCCTGCCGCGTCTTCGACGACCCCGGTCAGCCGTGCGGCGCGCCCGGCGATCATCCTGAAGTCGACGCCGCCCTGATCCTGGCCGACGGCAAGCGTGATGCTCTGGGCCTGATCGGTTCCGGGCACGCCCGGATGCAGCGTGGCGCCGTAGGCGTACGTCTGCTTGCCGTCCTCGGCCGCCCACATCTCGGTCGAGGTCGCGCGCACGTGGTAGCTGCCGGGTTCGAGGCCGCCGAGCCGGTACTCGCCGGCGTCATTGGCCGTGGCGATTCGGGCTGGCACCGCGACCCGCCTGCCGCGCATGTAGCGCAGCTCGATCGCCTCGACGCGGACGCCCGCAGCCGGATCGCCGAGCTCGTCGGTGATGCGTCCGGCGATCGCTGCGCCGCGGAACATCTGCATATCCACCTTCTCCAGCACCTGGCCGGCGGCCAGCTCGAGCGTGCGTCCGGCTTCGCGCGGACGCCGCTGGCCGTACTGGAGTGTGAGATAGCCGCTTCGCGCGACGGTGAGGGTATAGACACCTGGCGGGACGTCGGTGACTTCGAACTCGCCGCGCGTGTTGGTGACGCCGGTCGGCGCGTTCTGCACCGCGCCGTTGAGCGTGATGCGGACGCGATGGAGCGGCTGACCGCTGGCAGCGGCCGTGATCCGGCCGCGTACTGTCGCGGTGCCGCCCGGCGTCGCCCTGGCGTCGCGCACCGGGGCCGCCTGCTGCGGCGCCCACAGCACGGCGACAAGCATGAGGCAAAGCCCAGCCACCATCGGGATCCTTCCTTGAAACGAACGTATCCTACCTCTGAGAGGGGACACTCATGCCACGGCGGCGATGGGGCGCCCGGCAGCCAGGAACGGATACCAGTCAACGTGCCGATGATTGCGGTGATCTTCGATTTCGACGGAACGATTCTGGACAGTGAGAGCGCGGAATATCAGTCACACCGGCAGTTCTTTGCCGAACACGGCGTCGAGCTGACCGAGGAGGAGTGGTGCACGTGCATCGGGCGGGTGCAGCCGCGGAACCACTGGTGGGACTGGCTGTGCGAGCGGACGGCAACGCCCCCCAGCTACGAGCGATTCCGCAAGAAAACGCGGACCTATTTCGTCGACCACCTGCGGATGGAGCCGATGCCGGGAATCGCCACGCTGGTCACCGCTCTGGTCTCGGCGGGCGTGCCGCGCGCGATCGCCTCCGCGGCCTCATCGAACTGGGTGGCCCGGGCGCTGGAGGAGCTGGACCTGACGCCGTCGTTCGACGTCATCGTCACAGCCGACCAGGTGGCGCACCCGAAGCCGGCGCCTGACGTGTATCTGGAGGCGGCGCGTCGGCTCGGCGTCGAGCCCGCGCATTGCGTCGCGATTGAGGACTCGGGACCGGGGCTGACGGCGGCGCGCGCGGCCGGGATGCGCACCGTCGCCATTCCCCATCACCTCAATCGCCTGACCCATGACTTCGAGGGGGCCGATCTGGAGCTGTCGTCGGCTGCCGACCTCACCCTCGATCGCATTCGCGAGCTGGCCGGCGTGCGCTGAACCGCCGGCTTACTTCTTCCGCTTGTCGTCGAGGTTCTGGGTCACATCCTCGGCGGTGATTTTGTCGACGACGCCGCCGGCCGGCACGTCGATCTTCGCGATCCACAGCAGCGCGTTGAGCATGACCCGACGCTGGTTGGCGTCGCCCCAGTTCGCGTGCGTGTGGCCGCCGGTGAACCCGAACCCACGCCCGCCGTTGGGCCGTTCGTAGACCCACATCATCGTTTCGACCTTGCCCTTGTCGGCCACGACGTGTTCGTAGGGCCCGCGCGGGTACACGTACGGCCCGTCACGCACGTCGTCGCTCGGCGTATCCACGAGAATCGGCGTGATGCGGGACTTCACCGCGGGATCGGCGGTCCAGCGCATGTTGAAGTACCACTCGTCGTGGGTCGCGAACGGTCCGACGCCGCGCGTCACCGGATGGTTCGGCATCTTCTGAAACGACGGCGTCCACATCGGATTGACCGAGAACTTGTCCTCGTAGAACCCGCCGATGAGCTGGTGCAGTGCGTCGCCAGGCACGCCGGTCGGGACCTCGACGCCGTAGTGCGCGAAGCCGAGGCCGACGCCCTTTGCGGCCAGCGCCTCGATGACCTTGAGCCGCTCGCCCTGGATCGCGGGATGACCCTTGCCGCCGTCCGCATAGATCAGCACCGCGTCGGCCGTGTCGAGGGCGGCGCTGTCGTCGACGCGCGCGCCGTCGACCATCTTCGCCGGCCAGCCCATGTCGTAAACCTGAACGGTGACGCCGGGCACCGCGGCCAGCGCTTTCTGAAACAGCAGGCACCCGGCGCGGAACTCGTGCATGCCGGGCGGATGGCTCGGCTTGCCGGCAATCAGCACAATCCGCTTGTCCGCCCCGCGGACGGGCAGCGTGGAGAGCATCAGCGCGCCGGCGACGGCGAACCAGGCGGCGCGGCGGAGGAATGAGGAAGTCGTCATGGGCAAATCGTAGCGCGGGTTACGTGCTGCGTGCGAACGTGCTTAAACGTCGCACAGCACGACTGCTTCGCGCAGTGACGGCAGCGGATCGCGCACGGGGATGAACTCGTGCGCGAAGTAGCCCTGGAAGCCCATGTCGACGATGGCCGTGGCGACGGATCGCCACTGGATTTCCTGGGTGTCGTCGAGCTCGTGGCGGCCGGGGACGCCGCCGGTATGGAAGTGCGCGAAGTACTCGCGGTTGTCGCGAATGGTGCGGATCAGATCCCCTTCCATGATCTGCATATGGTAGATGTCGTAGAGCAGCTTCACGCGCGGTGATCCGACCGCCTTGACCACGTTGACGCCGAACGCCGAGTGGTCGCCGTGGTAGTCCTTGTGATCGACCTTGCTGTTGAGGAGCTCGAGGCAGATCGTCACGCCGTGATCCTCGGCCACCTTCTTGATGCGGTTGAGCCCCTCGACGCAATTGGCCGCCGCCTCCTCGTCACCCATGCCGCGGCGGTTGCCGAAGAACGTGATCAGGTTCGGCACCTTGGCCTTCGCCGCGATCGGAATGGCGCGCTCGAGGCTGGCGACGATCTTGTCGTGATTGCCCTTGACGTTCAGGCCGTCGTTGATGCCGCCGCCCGCGCCCGATCCCATCGAGCAGATCAGGCCGTGCTCCGCCGCGATCGGCCACTCCTTCTCGGTGAGGAGATCGACCGCGGTCAGACCCATATCCGCGACCGCCTTGAAGAAGTCGTTGAGCGGGATCTTGGCGTAGCACCACCGGCACACCGACTGTTTCAGGCGGCCCTTCACCACGGCTTTACCCTGACCGGGTGACTGGCTGGATGCTATGGATGGCGCAGCCAGCATGGCCGCCGCGCCGGCAAGCGCCTCGCGTCTGGTGAGTGGGGACATGATGGGGAGGCTAACATAACCGGCTCCCCGCGTCCCCGCGTTCCCGCTTCCCGAATCCCGCTTCCCGAATCCCGCTTCCCGAATCCCTATTGAGGTCCCAGGATCAGGTGGGAGTCGCCGAACTCGTGCCAGAGGTAGCCGGCGGCGCGGGCTTCGGCGTAGGCGCGGTCGAGATGGCAGGGACCGCAGAGACTCTCGGTGACGCGCGCATCACGCGAGCGGGCGCGGGATGCGGCGTCGAGTACCCGTTCGAGCATGGCGAGGTGGGTAGCACGCGGCTCGTGGAGGCCGGTGATCAGCGAGTCGACCGAGCGCAGCGGGCGGTCCGGCCCGATCACCAGGCCGGTCCAGCCCGACCCGGGGTGGGTGACACCGTTCCCGTCGGTCACGGTCTCGAGGGCGCGAACAACCGTGGTGCCGACCGCGATGATCCGATGACCGCGACGGCGCGCCGTGGTCACCCGCTCGGCCGTCTCCGCCGAGACACGGTAGAACTCTTCGTACGGCGGCTCGTGATCTTCCAGGCTGGCCACGCCGGTGTGCAGCAGGAGCGGCGCAACCTGCACGCCACGCGCGATCAACCGCGTCACCAGCGCGTCGGTGAACGGGCGGCCGGCTGACGGCATCTCGGCGCTGCCGGGCTCGGTCGCGAAAATCGTCTGATACATCGACGCCGGCCACGGCTCCGGCACGTACCCGTAGCGGATCGGAAATCCATGCCGCGCGAGGTACGGCTCGACGGCCTCGGGAAGATCGAGAGCGGCCAGCCAGAGGCGCGAGCCGCTCGCCGGCGAACGATCGAACGGGTAAGGCGCCAGCAGCGTGGCATTCCCGCCGCCGGGCAATCGCAGGTGCAGCCCCGCGCGTGCGTCCCGTGTCGGCCGCGACTTCATCTGCTCGAACACCCGCAGCTCGACGCTCCAGAAGCCGCCCGGCAGGCGGGTCGAGAGATGCAGGTCGTACGGACGGCCGTCCGCGTCCACCGACAGCGCGGCGTTCAGCGTTCCGCTGGTGTTGACGACGATCAGATCGCCCTCGTCCAGCCACTGCGGCAGATCGCTGAACCGCGCGTGGGTGATCGTGTCGTCCGCGGTGTTCGACACCAGCAGCCGCACCGAATCGCGCGCCAGGCCGCGGGCCTCGGGCGGCTCCGCGGCTTCGAGCGACGCCGGCAGCTCGAAGTCGGCGATTACGCCGGCAGCAGCCATCGCTCGAGATCCTCCTGCGCGGTGAACCGCTGGCCGCCGACCGCGGCGGGATCCTGCGCAAACAGCCAGTTCCAGAACGGCGCCGTCACTTCCGGCTCGGGGCGGTCGGAGATGTCCTCGCCGGGAAAGGCTTCCTGCTGCATGCGCGTGCGCATGTCACCCGGATCGACGGCGACGGCGAACACCCGCCCCGATCGCAGCTCCGCATCCATCGTCCTCGTGATCAGTTCGAGCGCGGCCTTGCTCGCGCCGTAGACGCCCCAGCCAGGGTACGCGCCGCGGGCCGCGTCGCTCGACACGTTGACGATCAGGCCGCCGTCCTGCTGCAGCAGCGGCGTCGCCAGCTTCACCAGGACGATCGGCGAGACGACGTTGACGCGGAGGATGTGCTCGGCGAGCGGCGCGTCGGTGTCGGCGAGCGGCTTGACGCCGCCGAGCTCCGAGGCGTTGTTGACGAGCACCTGCAGGCCGCCGAGCTGCCGCGCTTCGTCGACGAGCCAGGTGCAGACGGCCGGGTCGGAGATGTCCCCGTCAACGGTGACGACCCGCCGCCCCAGCCCGCGCAGCGTCGTCGCCGCGTCGTTCAGTGCCCTCTTCTCGCGCCCGCCAATCACCAGGTCGTAGCCGCGCACCGCCAGCACCCGCGCGATCACGTTCCCCAGGCCCCGGCTGCCGCCGGTGACGACCGCCACCCGCTGCCTGTCGCTCATGCGAACCCTCCGTTCGCGAAGAGTATCGCCCGTCCGCCGCCGCCGCGGTCCCGGCGACCTGGCAGGGGCGTCACTGGACTAATGGACAGGGCATCCCGCGTCCCGCATCCCGAGTCCCGAGTCCCGCGTCCCGAGTCCCGAGTCCCGCGTCCCGACGACGATCACATATTGAGGATTCCGCGGCGAACGGCGAGGGCGACGGCCTGGGTGCGGTTGTCGGCGCCGAGGCGGTTGAGGATGGCGGTGACGTGGAACTTGACGGTGCGTTCGGTGATCGACAGCGCGGCGGCGATGTCGCGATTCGAGAGGCCGGAGGCCACCAGACGCAGCACCATCAGCTCGCGTGCGGTCAGGGTGCGGGAGCCCCGCGTGCGCGGCTGGAGCTGCTCCACCAGCCTGGCGCTGAGCGTGGGCGAGACGTACGAGTCCCCGGCATGCACGCGGCGGATCGCGGCGACCAGCTCGGTGCCGGCCGTGCCCTTCAGGACGTAGCCCTTGGCGCCCGACCGCATCGCGCCGAAGATGTACTCGTCGAGGTCGTAGGCCGAGAACACGATGATGCGCGCCGCGGGGCGGGCCGCCAGCAGCGTCGCGATCGACGACAGGCCGTCGGCGCCGTGGAGCCGGACGTCGAGCAGGATGACGTCGGGGTTCGATCGGGGCAGCGCCGCGATCGCCGCCTCGACGCTCTCGGCGGCGTCGACCAGACGGACGTCCGGCGTGCGATTGAGCGCGGCGGCAACGCCGTCGTGCACGATCGGGTGGTCGTCGACGATCGCCACGCGGATCATCGGGTGGCCCTCCGCCCGCCGATGGTGAGAACCACCCGCGTGCCCGATCCGCGCGACGGCTTCGCGATCGCCAGCCGGCCGCCGAGATTCGCCGCCCGCTCGCGCATGCCGACGATCCCGAAGCCGGACGAGGCGGCGCGCGGCGAGAAGCCGCGGCCGTTGTCGGCAATCTCGAGCCGCAGCCCGCCGCCGCGCATCGTGAGCGAGAGGTGCACGTCGGTGGCGTGCGCGTGCTTGCGGACGTTCGTCAGCGCCTCGGTCGCGATGCGGATCACTTCCTCTTCCTGTTCCACGGTCAGGCTGGAGGCGCCACCCGTCCGTACGTGCACGCGGACGCCGGAGTCGGCGGCGACGGTGTGGGCGAGGCCAGCCAGCGCTTCCGGCAGCGGCGCCACGTCGGCCGACCGCAGCGCGCGGATCGAGTCGCGCGTGCGATCGAGCGCGGACCGCGACAGCTCCAGCGCACGGTGCAGCGGCGCGGCCGCGGCCGACGGCGCGGCGTCGAGCGCGCTCTCGATCTGCAGGCCGATGGCGGTCAGGCTCTGCGCCAGCGTGTCGTGAATCTCCCGCGCCAGGCGCGTCCGCTCCTCGATCCGGGCGCTGGCGATGCGTTCGCCGGCGAGCCTGGCGCGCTCGATCGCCACCCCGACCTGCGACGCGATCGTCGAGAGCAGATCGAGCTCGCGCCGGGTGAGACGCCGCCATGCCGGCGCGGCGACGTTCATGATGCCGAGCGGTCGATTGGCGAAGTACAGCGGGATGCTGGCGTGAGAGCGCAGGCCCCGGGTGCCGGCCCGATCGCGCGCGGCGACGGCGCCGCGCAGCCGGCTGCACTCCATCACGTCGATGTTCCCGGCGGTGAGCTCGCCGGCCTTGAACGCCTTCAGGCACCAGCAGGACTGCCCGGTCATCCGCACCGGCTCGCGCAGGAACGGCGGCAGCTGCCGCGCCGCCGCGCTGTAGAACCGGCCGGTCTGCGGATCGATCAGCCAGATCCACCCCGCTTCGAGGCCGAGCAGCGTGGTCACCTGGTCGAGCGTGGTGGTGAGCGCGTCGCCGACATTGGGTGCCGCGTTCAACGCCTCGGCGATGGTGCGCAGCACCTGCAGATCGCGCGACTCCTGAACGGCCTTGCGGACTCTCGGCACGGTCCTCCCGCGTGGCGGCGGCCGGCTCGGCCGGACGCGCCCCTCGTCGAACCCGTAGAACCTGGTAGAACCCGTAGAACCCGTAGAACCCGTAGAACCCGTAGAACCCGTAGAACCCGTAGAACCCGTAGAACCCGTAGAACCCGTAGAACTATTATCGAACGAGGGCGCCCCGCCGCATCGGGGCCGACCCCGACTGGAGTCCTGCATGACCATCGCGGAAACGCTGCTGAAGGAAGTGGAACAGGAAGCCCGGGCGACGCGCCGCCTGCTCGAGCGCGTCCCTGACGATCAACTGGCGTGGCGGCCGCATCCCAAGTCGATGAGCCTCGGTCAGCTGTCGCTGCACGTGGCCGTGGTCCCCGGCGCGATCGCGGAGATAGCCACGAAGTCCCCGTTCCAGGCGCCGAGGTTCGAACACCCGAGCGCGGCCAGCGCCGCCGATCTCGTGCCGGCCTTCGAGGCGAGCCTGGCCAAGGTACGGTCGATCCTCGGCGGAAAAGACGACGCGTGGATTGGCGAGACGTGGCGGATGGTCGACGGCGAGCGCGAGCTGTGGGCGACTCCGCGGATCGGGCTGCTGCGGTCGCTGATGCTGAACCACTGGTACCACCATCGCGGCCAGCTTTCGGTCTATCTGCGGCAGCTCGGCGTGGCGCTGCCCTCCATCTACGGACCGACCGCCGACGAGAGCCCGTTCGCGGGCGCGCCGTCCTGAGCGGATCGCCTCAGTCGCTGCGGTCCACCTCGATCGGCGACTGCCCGAACAACGCGCGATAGTCCGCGGGCTCGTCAACGTCGCGCAGCACGCCGGGGTCGTCCACTTCCAGGTTGACGAGATCGGCGGCGTGGCTGGAGAGCACCGCCTTCGCGCCAACCGCCACGTCGGCGCGGCGCAGCTCGTCGAACAGTTGTGCGGCGAACACCACCGGGTGCCCGTGGCGTCCCTGGTGCGTCACCCGCACGATTGGCGCGACCGACGCCTTGAAGAATGTGGCGGCGCGCGCGATCGTCGCCGCCTGCACCATCGGGATGTCGACGGGGATCACCAGCACGCCGGCGGCCCCCCGCCGCTCGGCCTCGGCGATGCCCGACTGCAGCGACGACAACTGGCCGCGATCGGGATCAGGATTCTCAATCAGCGTGGCACCGGGCTCCTCCGCCACCGCCGCGGCGAGTGCGGCGTCGTTGGGGCGCGAGACGATGACCACATCGCGGATTCCGGCTTCGACGAGCACACGGATGAGTCGGGTGACGAACTTTTCACCGCCAGGACCGCACTGCAGCAGAGCTTTAGGGCGGCCCATCCGGCGGGATTGCCCCGCCGCGAGCACGATCCCGACGATGCGATCGCGCCTGGACACGGCAGAATCCTGCCATGGGAGGGGTCCGGCCGGTCAGCGAAATTCTGGTGCGTTTTCTTGACTTCGCCTAAGGAACTCCCTATAGTGGCCCCCGGTTTCAAGCTCAGCGTGCGCCTGACACGACGGCGGCGTCCGCTCGAGGATGGGAAGTTTCGGACGGTCGTCGGCGCTCCCGGATACTGCGCGGGCCGCGTCCTCCGCCGGCCCCTCCTCCGTTTACCGAGCTTGACCGACCTCCAGGATGTTCCTGGGGGGCCGCTGAATCGGAGGACACGGTATGCCAAGCGGGACGATCGCTCGACTTCTGATCGACAAGGGCTTCGGTTTCATCCGCGATGAAAGCGGAATCGAGCATTTCTTCCACCGCAGCTCGGTCAGGGGCGCCGTGTTCGAGCTACTGCGCGAAGGGCAGCGTGTCGAATTCACTCCGGAGGAATCGGGCAAGGGCCCGCGCGCCGGAGAAGTTCGACTGATCGAAAGCTGATCCCGCGGTCCTTGAGGCGGGACGCTTTGACGCGTCCCGCTTCACACAGCCCCTCAAAGCCCCCATTCGCGTCCCCCTGATGAGCAGCGCCGCCCAGCGGCACCCTCTCGCCGTTCGCGCGCTCAGGCTCTCCGTTCTCCTCGCCGGTCTCGCCTTCGTCGCGTTCCTGGTCTTTCTGCCGTTCGCCGGCCGCTTCCTCGATCATCAGGATCCGCTCGCCAAGTCCGATCTGATCTACGTGCTCGCCGGGGCGCGGGTCGAGCGCGTGCTCGAAGGCATCGAGTTGTACAAGGAAGGCTGGGCGCCGCGTCTCGTGATGAGCCCCGGGCAGATCGAGCTCGCGGAGATCGATCTGCGGAAGCGCGGCGTCATGTATCCGCGCGATGGGGATCTGGCGAGGGACACGGCGGTCGCCCTCGGCGTGCCGGCCAGTGCGGTGGATGTGCTCGCAGGGGACGTGGACAATACCGCGCAGGAGGCCGCGGCGCTGCAGCGGATGTTCTCCGGTCAGCTGCGCCGCATCATCGTGGTCACGTCGCCGTACCACACGCGCCGCACCGGCTTCGCCTTCCGTCGTCAGTTCAAGGAGCACGGCGTCGAGATCGTGATCCGCGGCAGCCGCTACAGCGCGTCCGCGCCCACCCGCTGGTGGCGGCGACGCAGCGAGATCAGGTTCGTGATGACGGAGCTGCCGAAGCTCGTCGCCTACCTCGCCGGCCTCGGCGAGTAGCTGAGCACGTCGCACGTAGCACGTAGCACGTAGCACGTGGCACGTAGCACGTGGATAGTTGGCGGAAGCGCCTGGGAGTCGAACCCAGCCTGCCCGCAACGCGGGCAGCGACCGGTTTTGAAGACCGGGAGGACCACCGGGTCCCATTCGCTTCCTTATAGACCCGGGGGCTTCGCCCCCGGACCCCCATCGCCGTCGCTCGCGGGGGCCCCACGATCCCCGCTCCGCTTCCGGCGGGGCGCGCCCTTGGCGCGCCTCACTGACCTACGCCCCAGGCCTCGGCGGACCAAAGCCACGCCCCTGCGCGCGCCGAAGCTGCATCGGCGCGAGGCAGAGCATCGCCAAGTCCGCCCTTCGGCGCATCAGCGCTTCGGCGAGACCTGTCAGCACGTTCGCAGCAGCCTGCTAGCACGTGGCTCATCGCGCCGCACCGTCGTCCATCAGCCGCACGAATCCCGCCGTGTCGCTCAGGTCGGACAGCACCACCGGCGCGCCGGCCTGGCGCAGCTGGTCGACCGTGAACGTCCCGGTCGCGACCGCGATCGGCACGGCGCCCACCGCCGCCGCGCATGCCACGTCGTGCGGCGTATCGCCGACCACGAGGACGTCTTCGTAGGGGACGTCTGGCACGCCGCAGCCGCGCGCGCGCTCGAGCGCGAACGGTACCAGATCGTTGCGATCGACCGCATCCTCGCCGAACGCGCCGCAGCGGAAGTGCCGCCACAGGTCGAAGTGTTCGAGCTTGATCCGCGCCGCCTCGTGGAAGTTGCCGGTCACCAGTCCGAGCGACACGTCGCCGCGCGAGCCCAGCGCCGACAGCAGATCGTGGACGCCCGGCATCACCGCCTTGACGCCGTCGCCGCGCGCGAGAATCTCCTCGCGCAGGTTGGCGACGTGCGCCTCGCGGAGCCGCGCGAACAGCTCGCCGTCCAGGTCGCGGCCGATCCGGTCGAGCGCGTCGCGAAAGATGCTCCAGTCGGTGCGCCCCGCGACCGGGACGCCGTCGAGAATGCGCGGCACGCCGAGCACCGACTGGCCGGCGCGGTTCATGGCGCGGATGCCGGCGCCGCCGGTCAGCACCAGCGTCCCGTCGATGTCAAAGAGAACGAGTTTGTGCCTGGACTCCATCACCACCGGTCCCGAGGTCGCTTGTCATATGATTTCCCCACTGGAGAGTACACGTCATGAACAAGCCTGTTTTCACCTGTGTTGCGTTCGCGGTCCTTGCCGCCACCGGCCTGGCCCAGGTGCCGAAGAGCAAGGCGCCGGAGAACGCCACGGTTTACTTCCTGTCGCCCAAGGATGGCGAGACGGTGTCGTCGCCGGTGACGATCCGATTCGGCCTCAAGGGTATGGGAGTCGCGCCGGCTGGCATCGATCAGGCGAACACCGGCCATCATCACCTGCTCGTCGACATGGCCAAGGAGCCCGACTTCAACGCCGCGCTGCCGGTGACCGACAACATCCGCCACTTCGGCGCCGGGCAGACCGAGACCGAGCTCACGCTGCCGCCGGGCAAGCACACGCTGCAGCTGGTGCTGGGTGACTACCTCCACATCCCGCACGAGAAGCCGATCGTGTCGCAGAAGATCACCATCACCGTGAAGTAGCGGCCGCGGACGGGTCACCAGGACAGCCAGCCTTTTCCGATCCGCTTCAATGCTCCAGTCGCGCCGTGCAGCATCAGGTTGCGCGGCGCGGCGACTTTCGCAAACCCTTCATCGTTGGTCAGGATCAGCGCGGTCAGCTGGCGTCCCGCGCAGGCACGCGCGATGTCGGCGGCGAGCGCCGGAAGCGCCTCGGGCGCGACGTCGGCGGTCGGATGCTCGATCACCACGAACGCCGGATTCAGCGCGAGCGCTCGCGCCACGTGCGTGCGGACGCGCACGTCGGCCGGCAGCTGTCCCGCCTGCACGCTCAGCCAGCGGTCGGGATCGATGCCGCACTCCCGCGCGAGCTGCCGCACCTGCTCGACCACGGCCGGCGGGACGGGATCGATCGCCAGCGTGAACGGCATCGCGAGGTTCTGCTCGAGGGTCGATCCCTCCAGCAGCACGCCGCGCGGCGAGACGATGCCGAAGCGTTCGAGGAACTCGAGCCACTCGTCTCCGTCCGCGATTGCCGACGTCGGCCGGCCGAAGACGCGCACCTCGCCGGCATCCGGCACCGACGCCCCGGTGACCAGGTTCACGATGACCTCGCCGGCGCCGGCGTCGATACTCCCGATCGAGACGCGCTCCCCTGCCATCATCGTCAGCTCGGCGATCCGCAGCGGCCGCAGCGCGCTGTAGTTCTTCGCGACCTGGCGGATTTCGAGGACCGGCTCCGGACCCGGCGCGCTCATCGCCGGCGCACTCGCGCCTCGAGTGCCGCGAACGCGTCGGCGGGCAGCGCGATCTCGCCGATCCGGCAGGCGCGGTGGACGCCGTCGCCGTGAAAGTCCGAGCCTCCGGACTTGCCCAGCCCGAGCTCGTCGGCCATCGCCGAATACCTCGCGACGTCGTCGGGCCGATGATCGCTGTGCCACACCTCGATGGCGTCGAGGCCGGCCCCGGCCAGCGCGGGAATCAGCGCGTCGTCACCGGCGATCCCGGGATGCGCCAACGACGCGATGCCGCCGGCGCGATGAATCACGCGTACGACGTCGGCGCCGGGCACGCCGCGCCGGGGCACGAACGCCGGCCGGCCGCGACCGAGCAGGCGCTCGAACGCATCGCCGCGATCGGTGGCGTGACCGGCCGCGACCAGCGCGTCGGCAATCGCCGGCCGCCCGATGCTCCGGCTGCTGCTGTCCGCTCGGGACAGGAGCGCGGTCACGTCGATGGGATGGCCGAGTGACGCGAGCCGGCCGGCGATGATCGTCACGCGCCTGAGCCGATCGCTCCGCTGCCCGGTCAGGAACGCCGCCAGGGCGACGTCGTCGGGATCGATGAAATAGCCGAGGATATGGACGTCCTGCTCCTGCTCAACCGCGGTCATCTCGATGCCCGGCACGACGCGGATGCCGCAGGCAGCGGCGGCGCGGCTGGCTTCGCTGATGCCGCCGACGGTGTCGTGATCGGTCACGCTCATCACCGTCAGCCCGACCTCGCGCGCGCGCTCGACCAGCGCGGTCGGCGACAACAGGCCGTCGGACGCGGTGGTGTGGAGATGCAGATCGATCACCGGCAGGTCACTCGCGGACTCGACTGAGAAACGTCGCGTGACGTGAGGCGGGAGGCACGGGCGACCGGATCAGGCCGAGGCCTGCGGCCGCGTCTTGCGCTTGGGCCCGGGCCGGCGCCGCTGCCGTTCGAGCAGCGCGCGGTATTCACGAATCAGCAGCTCCAGATGCTCGCGCTCTTCCGTGGCGAACTCGAGGAAGATCTGCTTGCCCTCGGAGTCCTCGAAGCGATCGCCGTAGCGCTTGAAGAAGCGGTGCGACGCGCGCTCGCAGCGGATGCCGATCATCAGCGCCTGCCGATCGTCCACGCCCTTGGAGAGCTGCTCGGCGCCGGCGGCGAACAGGCCGTTGGCGGCCCCCTTGAAGAACAGGAACGTCGGCCGCGACTCGAGCAGCGGGTCCTGCAGCAGCAGCTCCTTGTAGCGCGCCTCGAGCGTACCGAGGTGCTCCTTCTCTTCTTCGGCGAGCTTCTCGAAGACCTTGCGGCCGCGCGCGTCCTTCGTCATCCGGGCGCCGCGCGAGTAGAACTCGAGGCCGCTCCGCTCGGTGGCAATCGCGATCCGCAGGGCGTCGCGCGCGAACAGCAGCTCGGTGGTGCCCCCCTCGGCGATCGGCGCACGGCCGGTGCGGCACGCCTCGCAGGTGCCGTGAATCTGGAGGATGCTCTGACGCGCCGTGAAGTTCCGCGCCGCCGCCACCTCCTCGAGCAACGCCTCGATGTCGGAGCTGAGGAACTCGAACGATCGGTTACAGGTCTTGCAAATCAGGTGGAAGTGGCGCGGATGGCGATAGGAGTGCTCGAACCGGAACCGGCCCTCGCCGAAGTCGACCTTGCGCGCAATGCCAGCCTCCTCCATCCACTGCAGCGTGCGGTAGACGGTGGCGCGGCTGATCTTCTGATCCTCGCGGCGGATCAGATCGTACAGGTCGTCGGCCGTGAGGTGGCCTTCCTGGCGGAGGAAGACGTTGACGATGAGGTCGCGCTTGCCGGAGCGCTTGCTGCCGGCGGGCCTCAGGCTGTCGAGGTAGGCAGACGTCGGTTCCATGACAGCTCTCCAGTCCCGTCAGCTGCCAGCCATCAGCGTCAGCAGTCGCGTGCCGGTGGACTGCTGACGGCTGACAGCTGTGAGCTGGAAGCCATCGACACTAGACGCTGAAGGATGAACCGCAGCCGCAGGTCGACTTGGCGTTCGGATTCTTGATCGTGAAGCCACCGCCGGTGATGTTGTCGACGAAATCGACCTCGGCACCGGTCAGATACCTGGCACTGATCGGGTCGACCAGCAGCTTGACGCCGTTCGACTCGATCACCGCGTCGGTGGTCGCGTCGCCTTCGCCTTCGTCGATCATCAGGCCGTACTGAAACCCGGAACAGCCGCCGCCCTGAACGAACACGCGCAGCCCGGCGTTCAACTTGTTTTCTTCCGTGAGCAGCTCGTTGATTTTCGAGGCCGCAACTTCGGTGACGTTGATCATCAGCTAATCTCCTGAACTTCCAAGGACTTACAGAATTATAGCGGCTGCAGCCCCGGCGTTCAACCGCGACCGCCGCGGGCCGCCCACCTGGCACAACGGTTAAGTCACTAGTCTTCAAGGGATTAGACGTCGCAGCGGGGCCATACGTCCCCGTTGTCGCGCTGCGGCCGCTGTGTCAGGATTCATCGGTGCGCGAGTTTCCGTTCTACCTCGCGGGCAAGCCCGGCCGCTCCGACCGTCCCCTCGAGATTACCAACCCCTTCGACGGCTCAGTCGTGGCGCGGACCTGGCTCGCCGGCCCCGCCGAGTTCGACGCCGAGCCACGGCTCCTCGTCATCAACCGGCAGCTTTCCTGAGCAGGACCATGACACTTCCGTACGAACCCGCCGCCGCGCTCGCCAACCGCCTGCTCCACGACCATGTGGTGTCGCGCATCTGGAAGCGCGACATCTCCGTGTGGAACGCCGCACCCGACTCGGACGCCGCGCGATCGATCTCGAACCGGCTCGGGTGGCTCGACGTCGGCAAGACGATGGCGCCGCATCTGGATCGGGTGACGGATCTCGGACGCGCCGCGCGCGAGGAGCAGGTCGAAGCTGTTTACCTGCTCGGCATGGGCGGCAGCAGCCTCTGCGCCGAGGTCCTGCGCGCGGTCTCCGGCGTGGCTGAGGGGCATCCCGAGCTCTACGTCCTCGACACCACCGACGAGCGCACCATCGTCAACGCCGCGGCGCGAATGGTTCCCGAGCGCACATGGGTGATCGTCGCCAGCAAGAGCGGAGGCACGGTCGAAGTCGCGTCGATGGAACGGTTCTTCTGGTCGCGTGTGGCCGCGGCGCTGGGCGATCGCGCCGGACGGCAGTTCATCGCCATCACGGATCCGGGAACTGCGCTCGAGACAGCTGGCGGCAAGCCGCGGCTACCGCGAGACGTTCGTCAATCCGGCCGACATCGGCGGCCGCTTCTCGGCGTTGTCGCTGTTCGGGCTGGTGCCGACCGCCCTCCTCGGCGCCTCGCCGCGACAGCTGCTCGATGCCGGCACCGCGATGGCCGAGGGATGTCATCAGGAGAACCACGCCAACGCGGGCCTCGAGCTGGGGGCGTTCATCGCCGCCACGACGCTCGCGGGACGCGACAAGCTGACGGTCGTCCTGCCCCCCTCGCTGGCGACGCTGGGTCTGTGGATCGAGCAGCTGGTGGCCGAGAGCACCGGCAAGCACGGCAAGGGGGCCCTGCCCGTGGTGGACGAGCCGCTCGGTCGGCCGGACGAATACGGCCAGGATCGCGCGTTCGTCGCGCTGGCGTCTGACCGGGACGCCCCGGACAAGGATCGGCTCGCGGAGCTCGCGGCGGCGGGGTACCCGGTGCTGCGCCTGAGCACCCGGCTCGACGGCCTGGGCGCGGAGTTCTTCCGGTGGGAGTTCGCGACGGCGGTCGCCGGCGCGGCGCTCGGCATCAACCCGTTCGACGAGCCGAACGTGTCGGAAGCGAAGGAGAAAACCAGGACGCTGCTCGCGGTCCACGCGAAGCAGAGGCGCTTCGACGAGGGGTCGCCGCTGGCCACGTCAGACGGTGTCGCGGTGTTCACCCGTGACTTCGCGGGGTCGAGTCCCGCCGCAGTCGTGCGCGCTGCGATCGCGTCCCTGAAGCCGGGCGACTACGTCGCGTTCCTCTCCTATCTCCCAGCGACACCTGAGGTCGAACGCGCGATCGCCGAAGCGCGACTCGCGATCAGACGCCGGTCGCGCGCCGCGAGCACCTTTGGCGTCGGGCCCCGCTACCTGCACTCGACCGGGCAATACCACAAAGGCGGACCGAACACGGCACTGGCATTCGTGATCACGGCCGACGACGACAGCGAGACGGAGATCCCGGAGGCGGGCTCGTCGTTTGCGGTGCTGAAGCGCGCGCAGGCGCTCGGCGACTTCGAGACGCTGGAGGCGCACGACCGTCGCGTGGTCCGGCTGCACGTCACCGCCGCCGATCCGGCCGCCGCCATCGAGCGGGTCTTCGCGGACGCTCTGAAGGATCGATAGCGTCAACTCCCAACTTCCAACTCCCAACTTCCAAGCAGAGTCATCCGAGACATCTGGGCTCAATACGCACCGAACTGCCCGATCGCCGCGACTTCTACCCAGATGTCTCGAACGATTCCGAGTTGGGAGTTGGGAGTTGGGAAATTGGGAGTTATCGCAGCGTGAGCGTCGCCAGCAGCTTGCCCGACTCCGTTTCGACGTCCTTGTGCAGGCTGTTGCCGTGCGCGTCCATGGTGACGATGGCCGGGAAATCGCGGACCTGGAGGTGCCACATCGCCTCGGGGGTGCCGAACTCGGTCAGCGAGACGCCGTCGACGCGCTCGATGCAGCGGGCGTAGAACTGCGCCGCGCCGCCGATGGCGTTGAGGTAGACGGCGCCGGAGGCCTGGAGTCCGGCCAGTGTTTTCGCCCCCATCCCGCCCTTGCCGATCACGACGCGCACGCCGTAACGAGCGAGGATGTCGGCCTGGTACGGCTCTTCGCGGATGCTGGTGGTCGGCCCCGCGGCGTTGATGCGCCAGCCGTCTCCCTCCTTCGCCACGACCGGCCCGCAGTGATACAGCACGCCGCCGCGCAGATCCACCGGCGGCTCGTGCTTCATCAGGTGGGCGTGGACGGCGTCGCGTCCGGTGTAGACGCGACCGGACACCAGGACCACGTCGCCGACGCGGAGCGATCGAATCTGCTCGTCCGAGATCGGCGCCTCGAGAGGAATCTCTCGGCCGGTGCGCGGGAAGCCGGCGGCCACCTCCTCGGGCGACAACATCGGCTGTGACGGCGCGTCCTCGCGATAGAGCCATTTCGTGATCTCGCCAGACGAGGCGTCGAGATGGACGCCGAGGCGGCGGAACGCCCAGCAGTCGTACGCGACCGACACGAAGAAGCTGGCGGGCAGCCGGTTGAGCGCACCGACCTTGCACCCGATCAGCGACGTCTTGCCGCTGAAGCCCATCGGCCCCACCGCAAGACGGTTCCCTTCGTCCATCACCGACTGTTCGAGCGCGGCCAGCCGCGGATCGCCGTTGCTGTCGTCGAGTGTGCGGAACAGCTGCTCCTTGGCGTGGAGGTAGCCCGAGGTGCGATCGCCGCCGATGCAGACGCCGACGGCGCCGGGGCTGCACCCCTTGCCCTGCGCCTTCCAGACCGCGTGCAGGATGCACTTGCGGACGCCGTCGAGCGAGCGGTCGGCGCGGCCGAGGTGATCGAGCTCGGCGGGCAGCGCGTACTGCGCGTTGGTGTTCTCGCAGCCGCCGCCTTTCAGGATCAGTCTGACTTCGATGTGCGGCTCTTCCCACTGCTCGAAATGCACGATCGGGGTACCAGGGCCGAGGTTGTTGCCGGAGTTCTCGCCGGTGATCGAATCGACGGAATTGGGCCGCAACTTGCCGCGCCGGGTCGCCTCGGCAACCGCCTCGCGAATCTGCTGCTTCATCCAGATCTGGTTGATGCCGACCGGAACCCGCACTTCGAACGTCGGCATGCCGGTGTCCTGGCAGATCGGCCCTTCGCACGAGGCGGCCTGATCGATGTTCTGGGCGATGATGCTGAGCGCCTGCCCGGCCCGCGACGACTTCTCTTCCGTGGCCACCGCGACCCGCATCGCGGCGCGCACGTCGGGAGGCAGATCGGTCGAGGTGCGGGTGATGAGATCGACCATGCTCGAAACGAAGGACGGCAACATTCGAGCAGTATAATTGAGCCAAATGGCCCACGTCTCGCCGCGTCGGGCAGGACGGCCGCGACGCGCGACGGCGGTACCGTCCACGCGAATCGAAACCGACCCGCTCGGCGACGTCCGCGTTCCCGCCACCGCCTACTACGGCGCCCAGACCCGGCGCGCCGTCGAGAACTTCCCGATCAGCGGCCTCACCGCGCCGCCAGAGCTCGTGACCGCCACGATCCAGATCAAGAAGGCGGCGGCGATCGCGAACACCAGCCTCGGCCGCCTCGAGCCCGACATCGCCGCCGCGATCATCGCCTCGGCCGACGAGATCCTTGGCGGCCAGCTGCGCGATCAGTTCGTGGTCGACGTCTACCAGGCCGGCGCCGGGACCTCGCACAACATGAACGCGAACGAGGTGCTGGCGAACCGGGCCGCCGAACGGCTGGGCGCCACTCGCGGCGACTATTCGCGGGTCCATCCGAACGATCACGTCAACATGGGACAGTCGACCAACGACGTGTTCCCGACGGCGACGCGTCTGGCCGTCCTGGAGATGCTGCCGGACCTGATCGCCGCGGCGCGCGAGCTCGCCGCCGGTCTCAACGAGAAGAGCCGCGAGTTCGCCGACGTCCTGAAGACCGGCCGGACGCACCTGCAGGATGCGGTGCCGATGACGCTCGGCCAGGAGTTCGGCGGATACGCGGCCAACGTGACGCATGCGATCGACGAGGTGGCGCGCAACGCCGAGCAGCTCCTCGAGCTGAATCTCGGCGCCACCGCCGTCGGCACCGGGCTGAACGCCGGCCCGCTCTACACCGCGCGCGCGATCGGCGCGATCGCGTCCGCGACGGGCCTGCGCGTGCGGCCGGCCGCGAACCCGTTTCGCGTCACCCAGAGCATGGGCGACCTGCTCGGCTACTCGGGCGCGCTCCGCCGGCTGGCCACCGAGGTCGGCAAGGTGGCGTCGGACCTGCGGCTGCTCAGCATGGGGCCGCGCGCGGGCATCGCCGAGATCCGGCTGCCCGCCGTGCAGCCCGGGTCGTCGATCATGCCGGGCAAGGTCAACCCGTCGGTGCCCGAGATGGTCAACCAGGTGTGCTTCCAGGTCGTCGGCTGCGACGCCGCGATCCATGCCGCCGCCGACGCCGGCCAGCTCGAGCTCAACGTGATGATGCCGGTGATCGCCTGGAACGCCCTGCACGCGACGCGGATCCTGCGGCAGGCGATGCGCGTCCTCCAGGCGCGCTGCGTCGCCGGCATCCAGGCCGACGTCGAGCGGTGCACCGAGCTGCTCGATCGGAGCACCGCGGTGGCGACCGCGCTCAGCCCGTACATCGGCTACGCCGCGACCGCCGACATCGCGAAGACGGCGGTCAAAACCGGCACGCCGGTCCGCGAGCTGGTGCGGCAGCGCAAGCTGGTCCCGCCCGACCGGCTCGATCGCATCCTGTCGGCGAAGGCGATGACGTCACCGGGCATCCCGGGTGAGAATGAAGAGAGCCGTGCCAAGAAGAGCGCTAAGACCCCGCCGCCTCGCCGCCGTGCTGGCGCTGATCGCGGCCGCCGTGCTGCCGATGACGGCTCAGCACGGGCGTCTGTTTCCTCCCGACCAGCTCGGGATGCTCGAAGGGCCGGATCGAGCCGCCTGGCAGCGTCCCGAACAGATAATGGACGCGCTGCAGATCGCCGAGGGAAGCAGCGTCGCTGACCTCGGCGCCGGCGCCGGCTGGTTCACCGTCCGACTGGCGACTCGCGTCGGGCCGAACGGTCGCGTCTATGCCGAGGACGTGCAGCCCGAGATGATCGAGGCGATCAAGCGCCGGGTCGAAAAGGCGGCGCTGAAGCATGTCGTGCCCATTCTCGGCACCGACTCCGATCCCCGCCTGCGCGTGCCGGTGGACGCCGTCCTGATCGTCGACTCCTTCCACGAGTGGCGTCAGCCCGTGGTCATGCTGCGGAACGTCGCGGCCGCGATGAAGCCAACCGGACGCCTCGGCATCGTCGAATTCACCAAGAAGGGACTGGGGCCAGGCCCGTCGATGGAAGAGCGCGTGGAACCCGAACGCGTGATTCGCGATGCCGAGGCCGCGGGCCTCCGGCTCCTGTCGACCGAAACGATCCCGCCGTATCAATACATGCTGGTCTTCGCCCGGAAATGACGCCGGTGCCGCCGTTCTTCGCGGACTATCACGTCCGCGTCGAAGCGGAGTTGCGCCGCCTGGTTCCGGACAGTCGCGATCGCGTCGAGGCCGTCGAGGCCGTCGAGGCATCGATGGGCTACACGCTTCACGCGCCGTCGAAGCGCGTGCGCGCGGTCCTCGCGATGCTGGCCGCGGAGCTGTGCGGCGGCGACCGCGCGAAGGCGCTTCCCGCCGCCTGCGCCATCGAGATGATCCACGCCTCCTCGCTGATCCTCGACGACCTGCCGTCGATGGACAACGCGCCGCTGCGGCGCGGGAAGCCGGCGAACCACGTCGAGTTCGGCGAAGCGATCGCGATCCTCGCCGCGTTCGGCCTGCTCGACGGCGCCTTCAGCGTCATCGCGCGCTCGTACGAGCCGGCGGCCGCGTCGAAGCTGACCGCGCTCGTCGCCGACGCGGTCGGATCGCAGGGGCTGATCGGCGGGCAGGCAGCCGACCTGCTGGCCACGGATCAGCAGATTACGTTCGAGATGCTGGAGCGCATCCATCGCGGCAAGACCGGCGCGCTGTTCAGCGCCGCGGCAACGGCAGGCGCCATCGCCGTCGACGGCCCGGCCGACTCGATCGCGCTGCTGCAGGCGTTCGCGAAGAACCTCGGGCTCGCGTTCCAGATCATCGACGACCTGCTCGACGTCGAAGGCGATCCCCTGATCACCGGCAAGCCGGTGCGGGAGGATCTCAAGAAGACGACGTTCGTGTCGTTCAGCGGGGTGGCGGGGGCGCGGCAGCTCGCCGGCGAGCTCTGTCACACCGCGGATCGCGCGCTCGCTCCCTTCGGGCGGCGCGCCGATCGGCTGCGCGAGCTGTCGGAGTTCGTCGCCGGCAGGATGATGTAGGGATGAGCACGGAGCGGGATCCCCGCGTCGACGAACTGCGGCAGCGGCTGCGTTCGCTCGGCTATCTCGATGCCGGCGTCGATCGATTCGTGCTCGGCTCGGCCCGCGAGACGCGGCGGCCGCTGGCGATTGCCGCGCTCGCCAGCCTGCGCATCGGCATCGTGGCCGCGCTGCTGATGGGCCCGGCTGCCGCAATCGGCATCGCCACCCGCATGCCCGGACTCATCACCGGTCCGCGTGACGGCTTCGTCGTCGCCGTCTACGTCGGCGCCCTGTTTGCCGCGGGTGTGTTCGCGGCGTCGCTGCTCGCCACGCTGCTGGTGTCGTCGATGGCCGGCCGGAACCCGCGACGCAGCCGGGCGTTCGCGATCGCGGCAGGCGTCGCGATCACGGGCGCGAGCCTGGCGTATCTCACGCTGTGGTGGGACGCCTCGACGCTGAGCGCCGCGCCCGGTGCGGGCGGACTGCTGTGGACGGCGCTGGCCCTCGCGTTCGTCGCCGCCGTCAGCCTGCTGATCGGACACCTCGTCACCGTGGCGTCGCTGGCGGTGAGCGTGGCCCGCGGCGCGAGCGATGTCGCGACGCGCGGTGTGCCCGGGGCGTCGCGGCGGGCGCTGATCGCGGCCACGCTGCTCACTTTTGCGGGGGCGGTGCTGCTGTTCACGCTGTCCTCGCGCGCCGATCGAGGTGCGGCCGCCGTCCCGGCGCTGACGGTCGTGCCGAGCGGTCTTCGCATCCGCCTGTTCGCGATCGACGGCTTCGACCCCGGCATCGCGACGCGCCTCGCCGAGGCGGGGCGGATCCCGGCGCTCGCGGCGGCGCTGGATCTCCCGCACACGCCACCACCGCCATCCGGCCGGATCGTCGCCCGCGCCACCGTGCAGATTGACGACACGCGCGATCCCGCGCGGGCCTGGACCACGATCGCCACCGGTCAGACCGCGGACAAGCACGCGGTGCGCGGCCTCGAAACCCGGCGTGTCCTCGGCCTGGACGGATCGCTCGCCGCCGGCGAACCGTCGCCGCTGGCACGTGCGCTCGGCGCCGCGACCGATCTCGTCCGCCTGACGCGGCCCTCGATCGCAAGCCGCGACCAGCGGCGCGTCAAGTCGCTCTGGGAAGTCGCGTCGGGCGCGGGCCTGCGGACGGCGGTCGTCAACTGGTGGGCGACGTGGCCGGCTCCGGCCGACAGCGGTACGGTCATCACGCGACCGTGCCACGCTTCGGCTCGAGCGCGGCGGCGAGCTGGACGCCGAGATCGCGCCGCCGGCGCTGTATGAGGCCTTGCGCGCCCGCTGGCCCGAGCTGCGTCAGCGCGCCGCGGAAACAGCCAAGACCGTGACGGCGTCAGAGCAGCACTCGTTGCTCCACCGCTCCGCGGAGCTCGATACCCTTCAGCTCGAGCTCGCTCGACACGTCACGGACGCGCGAGACCGATCTGGTGTGCACGTATCTCCCCGGGCTCGACCTCGCGCAGCACGGGCTGATGTCGGGCGGCGACGGCGCCGCGACGGCGCCGTCGGCGATGGCGGCGCGGCTCGAGGCGCTCGACGCGTACTACGTCTTCCTCGACAGATTGCTCGCGCCGGTGCTGACCCCCGGCGGCGCCGATACGGTCGTCGTGTTGACGTCGCCCGGGCGCGTCGAGAGCGGCACCGCCGGTCTCTTCGCGATCCAGGGCAGCGCGGCCAATCCGCTCGCGAGGGACGCCGTGGCCCGGCCCACGGACATCATGCCCACGGTGCTGCACGCGCTCGGCGTGCCGATCAGCCGCGAGCTGTCAGGACGTCCGCTGGTCGAATTGTTCTCGGTGGAGTTCGCGCGCCGCTATCCGGTACGCGACGTGACGACGTATGGGGCGCCGTCCGCGGGGCAGGCGCGCCGCAGCGGCCAGCCGCTCGATCAGGAGATGATCGATCGGCTGCGGAGCCTCGGGTATGTGAAGTAGCGAACCCCGGCGCGGTCAGCGGCGCGGGCTGCCGACGATTCGCCAGACAGCCGGCATCACCGCGGCGGCGAGGCAGATCTTGAAGAGGTCGGCCGGCACGAACGGATACAGCCCGGTGGCAAGCGCGGCGTTCAGGCCGAGATGGGTCGGCCGGGCGAACCAGGCGAGCCACGCGACGCCGCTGGCGAACACAATCGCGAGGCCGGCGGCCATCGCGATCACCGACGTCAGGTAGCGGCGATCGAAACCGCGCTCGGCCAGCAAGCCGGTGACGAACGCGGCGAACGGATAACTCAACAGGTAGCCGCCGGTCGGGCCCAGCAGACGGAACACCCCCTGCGGCAGGACGGGCGAGGCGGCAAACACCGGCAGACCGGCAATGCCGAGCATCAGGTAGAGCACCTGGCTCGCCATGCCGAGCCGGGAGCCCAGCGCTGCCCCGCCGAGCAGCACCACCATCGGCTGCAACGTGAAGGGAACAGGGGTGAATGGCAGCGGGATGCTGATTTGCGCCGCGGCTGCGGTCAGCGCGGTAATGAAGAGCACGCCGGCGATCTGAATCGGTCGATCCAGGTTGCGGCGTGCCGCCAGCGTCCCGAGCAGCGTGATGGCTTCTGCGCGTGCAGCGCGAACGGTCATAGAACCCGGAATTTTACTGTATGCAGACAGCACTGACAATCGCCGGCAGCGATTCCGGCGGCGGGGCGGGAATCCAGGCGGACCTGAAGACCTTCGCCGCGCTCGGCGTCTACGGGACCAGCGCGATCACCGCCGTGACCGCCCAGAATACGCTCGGGGTCCAGGCATGGCAGGCGCTGCCGGTCGAACTGGTGGTCGCGCAGATCACGTCGGTGGTCGACGACATCGGCGCAGATGCCGTCAAGGTCGGGATGCTCGCCAACGCCGGCATCATCCGCGCGGTCGCCGAAGCCATCCGCGACCGTCAGCTTCCCCACGTCGTCGTCGATCCCGTGATGGTGGCGAAGGGGGGCGCCCGCCTGATTGAAGAGGAAGCCGTGCAGGCGCTCCGGACCGTGCTGTTCCCACTGGCCGACGTGGTCACGCCCAATGTCCCGGAGGCCGAGGCCCTCACCGGCCGCCGCGTAGCGTCGCTCGACGACATGCGGGACGCGGCACGCCGAATCCTCGATCTGGGGCCGCGCGTCGTACTCGTCAAGGGCGGGCACCTCGAGGGCGCCGAGTCGATTGACGTCGCCTGCACCCGGGACGAGGTCATCGAACTGCGCGGACAACGCATCGCCACGCGCAGTACGCACGGCACGGGATGCACGATGTCGTCCGCGATCGCCGCGCACCTGGCGCGGGGTCTGAGCGTGCCCGAGGCGCTTCGAGAGGCGCGCGCGTATCTCGAGGGCGCGCTGCTGAACGCCCCCGCGATCGGCACCGGACACGGCCCGCTCAACCATATGTGGCGGTTATACTGAAGACGTGACCGCCTCTTCAGGAAGCGTTCGCGACAGTGGCGTCACCCGATTCCGGATCACCAGCGAACGGCTCGATCCGGCCCGGACGGCGTCGGCGGTCAGCGAAGCGGGACACGGCGCGGTCGCCACGTTCGTCGGCCTGGTTCGGGATCACAATGCCGGCCGGCAGGTGCTGTTCCTGGAGTACGAGTGCTTTGACGCGCTCGCCCTGAAGGCGCTCCAGCGGATCGGCGACGAAGCCGCCGAGCGCTGGCCCGGCGCGCGGCTGGCGATCGATCACCGGATCGGACGCCTGCAGATCGGCGAGGCCAGCGTGGCGATCGCCGCGGGCTCGGCGCACCGCGCCGACGCGTTTGCCGCGTGCCGGTATGCGATCGAGCGCATCAAGCAGATCGTCCCGATCTGGAAGCACGAGCACTTCGAAGGCGGCGACGTGTGGATCGAGGGCGCCACCGCCGATCCGGACGACGAGGACGCCCGAAGCCAGGCGATGGCCCGCGCATGCGCGTGAACGTCCGCCTCTTCGCCCGGCTGCGTGACATCGCCGGGACCGGAGAGCTGGCACGAGAGGTCCCGGACGCCGCGACGGCACAGGACGTCTGGCACCTGCTCGAGCGCGAGCATCCCGAGCTGGCGCGCTACACCGGCGTGATCTCGTGCGCGGTCAACGAGGAGTACGCGAAGTTCACGACCCCGCTCGCCCCCGGCGATGAGGTCGCGTTCCTGCCGCCAGTGTCGGGGGGAATTGGGGACGCGGGAGTCGGGACTCGGGACGCGGGAGTCGGGACGCGGGAGTCGGGACTAGGGATTAGTGATTTCTCATGTTTGACAAGCTGAGCGCGGTGGAAGCGAAGTACGACCAGTTGATGGTCGAGATGGCCGATTCGTCGGTGCAGGCCGACGCGGCGACGTTCCGCAACCACTCGAAGTCACTGGCCGAGATCCAGCCGCTGGTCGAGCACTTCCGGCAGTACAAGGAGGTCGTGAAACAGATCACGGCCGCCGAGGAGTTGCTGAAGGATCCCGACATGCGCGAGCTCGCGCAGGAAGAGCTCGCGACGCTGACCACCGAGCGCGATCGGCTCCTCGCCGAGATGAAGGTCCTGCTGGTGCCGAAGGACCCGAACGACGCGAAGAACGTCATGCTCGAAATCCGCGCCGGCACCGGCGGTGACGAGGCGGCGCTGTTCGCCGGCGACCTGTTCCGGATGTACTCGCGCTATGCCGAGCGCCAGGGCTGGCGCATCGACCTCATGAACCTGAGCGAGAGCGGCGCCGGCGGCATCAAGGAAGTCATCGCCCTGGTCGAAGGCAAGAACGCCTACAGCCGGCTGAAGTTCGAGAGCGGCGTCCATCGGGTGCAGCGGGTGCCCGAAACCGAGGCGAGCGGCCGCATCCACACCTCGACGGCGACCGTCGCGGTGCTGCCCGAAGCCGAGGAAGTGGACATCCACGTCGATGCGAAGGATCTCCGCGTCGACACGTTCTGCTCGAGCGGTCCGGGCGGCCAGAGCGTCAACACCACCTACTCCGCCGTCCGCATCACCCATATCCCGAGCGGCCTGGTGGTCTCACAGCAGGACGAGAAGTCGCAGATCAAGAATCGCGCGAAGGCGATGAAAGTGCTGCGCTCGCGCCTCTACGAGATGGAGATGCGGAAACAGCAGGAAGCGATCGCCAAGGACCGGCGCACGCAGGTCGGCACCGGCGAACGCTCCGAGAAGATCCGCACCTACAACTTCCGCGATAACCGCATCACCGATCACCGGTATCACTACACGATGCACCAGCTGACCGAGGCGCTCGACGGCAACATCGGCGAGCTGATCGACCAGGCCGTCGCCAGCGATCAGTCGGAGAAGCTGAAGGCCTCGACCGACGCCGACAACTCACTCGACAATTCGAACGGGCGTTGATCCCGTCCTCGCCCGTCCAGCGCGCGCGACCATGAGCAGTTCCGGAGCGAGCGGCGATCACGCCGACAGCCTGACCGGCCGCATTGCCGCGGCGCGGCAGGAGCTCGTCGACGCCCGGTTCCGCCCGGAGGACGCGGCCGTCGACGCCGAGGTCCTGGCGCGCGACGTGCTCGGCTGGGATCGCGCGCGGCTGCTCGCGCACGGCCGCGACCCTGCGCCGCCAGGCTTCGCGGTGCGGTATCGGCAGGCCATCGACCGGCGGGTCCGGCGCGAGCCGGTGGCGATGATCACCGGCCATCGCGAGTTCTGGGGGCTCGATTTCCAGGTCACGCCGGCTACGCTCGTGCCGCGGCCGGAAACGGAGATGATCGTCGAGGAAGCCCTGCGTTTCGTGCCCTGGGACCGCGACGCGACGATCGTCGACGTCGGCACCGGAACCGGCTGCCTGGCGATCGCGCTCGCGCACGAGCGCCCGCGGGCCCGGGTCATCGCGACCGACATCTCGCACGACGCGCTGCGCGTGGCCGCCGGCAACGCGCGCCGTCATGACGTCGCGGATCGCCTGCACTTCGTCTGCGCCGACTTGATGGCGGGCCTCGCGGTCGTCGCCGACCTGATCGTGTCGAACCCGCCGTACGTGCCGGATCAGTCCGCGGCCAGGCTCCCCGCCGACGTCGTCCGCTACGAGCCGTCGACCGCGTTGTTCGGAGGCCTCGACGGTCTGTCGGTGATGCGACGGCTGCTGACGTCCGCGTCCGGGCACCTTGCCCCGTCAGCACGGTTCATTGTTGAATTCGGGTTCGGGCAGGAAGACGAGGTTCGCGGAATCGCCGAGGCTGCCGGGTGGCGGATCCAGGAAGTGCTCCACGACCTGCAGGGCATTCCCCGAACCCTCGTGCTGGGGAGGTAACGTGGCAGACTGCCTGTTCTGCAAGATCGCCGCGGGCGAAATCCCCGCGACGCTGGTCCACAAGGACGAGCACCTCATCGCCTTCAAGGACATCAATCCGCAGGCGCCGATGCACGTGCTGATCGTGCCGCGCCGGCATATCGCCACCCTCAACGACCTCACGCCCGCCGACGATGGGCTGGTCGGGGAGATGATCAGGCGGGCTGCCGCGCTGGCGGTGGAACACGGCCACGGCGACCGCGGCTATCGAACCGTCTTCAACTGCAACGCAGATGCGGGGCAGACGGTCTTCCACATTCATCTCCACGTGCTCGGCGGACGCTCCCTCCACTGGCCGCCGGGTTAGGCCGGATTGGCCTCGAATATGCTCGTTCGTCGTCAGCCGGCCTGGGCCGGCTGACGAACGGAGAGCACGATGCCACGAGGCGACAAGCGCAAGTACACGGGCAAGCAGAAGCGTCAGGCCGAGCACATCGAGGAAGGCTACGAGGCGCAGGGCGTCCCGGAAGATGAGGCGGAGCGCCGCGCCTGGGCGACCGTCAACAAGGTGCACGGCGGCGGCGAGAAACCTGGCGGCAGCGGCTACGGCAAGCCCGAGAACCACGAGCCGATGCGGCGCGGCGGCCGCAAGGGAGGCAAGTCGGTGGCGCGCAAACGCACCACGCGCACGTCCGCAAAGAAGACGTCGGGAGGCGCGCGCAAGACGGCGTCACGCAAGAAAACGACAGGATCGCGGACCCGCAAGGCGGTCAAGAAACGCTGACGCGGCGCGGGTCGCGGCTAGGGAAGGCTGAGCAGGTAGTGGCCGCGGCCGGCCGATTTCGAGAGAAAGAAATCCACGGCCCGGTAGCCGCGGCGGAAGTAGGACTGGAAGACCTCGCGCGTGTGCATGCGCCACTGCCGCGCCAGCGCGGGGTCGCCAAGCTGCATCTCACCGAACCCCACCGGGATCTCGACGAGAACGCGCCGCGCCGCGAGCGTCAGATCGGGTGGACCGGGAGCAATCCACGTCTGCCCCGCCACCGCCGGATTCACCAGCGGCGCCTCCGCAATCGAACGGTCGCGCACGACGGGCTGGTTCCACGAGGCAAGCCGACGCTCGACGTGGGGCAGCGTGACGTGCCACTCGGCGATGAAGCGATCGGTTGGGGTGGCCGCGTGGAGCGGGCTCGTCGACTCGCCGTAGGCGTTCTCCTCGGTACTCGTGGACGACGACGCCGAGCTTGGCGAAGTTGAAATGCGCGTTGAGCGCCTGGAGGGGATCGAACGTCCACTCGATCAGGTCGATGCCGGCCGCGCGCGCGGCGTCGCGCTGCGCCAGCTTCAACCGCGCACCGATCCCGCTGTCCCGCGCCTCGGGCAGCACGCCGAGCATGTGCGACCACTGCGACAACCGGCCATCCTTCACCGCGGGAATCGAGTAGACGAACCCGACCATGCGGTCGCCGTCGAAGGCGCCGAGCAGGATGCCGCCGCGTTTGGCCGAGACGATCAGCACCGGCGGCGGGACGACGTCTTCCGCGTCGGTGTAGCCCCAGATGACGCGCTCGAGCGCCGCGACGTGACGGCACTCCTCCACCGTCGTGAGCGGACGGATCTGCATCGATGGCGGCAGGTCGGCTCCGGCGGGGCCGATCAGCTGTGGGCGTGGACCGCGGGCATGCCGAATCGGCTGGCGGTCTGTCCCTCGAAATCGAACTCGACGAGCACCGCCGGCTGATCGCCGACCACCCAGCCGTCGTGCCCGGGCTCGATCGCAACGGCCTGCGGAGCCTTGAACTGCTGCGTGCAGCCGTCGCCGTAGCGGACGTGCACCTCGCCCTGCAGCAGAAAGCCGACGTGCGCGTGCATGCAGAGGTCGGTGCCGACAATCGAACGCATGTGGGTCGACCACCGGAAGCCCGGCTGATAGATGACGCGCTTCACCCGGCCCGATCCGGCCGGCGAGATGTCGACGACGACGCCGCCGACTTCCTTCCGCTCCGCGCCCGGGACGGGTGCGACCAGGGAGTTGCCGTTCATCGCTGTGTCCTTCCTCTGATGCCAGGTTGCCGCTCGGTCGAACGTGTCAGGCCAATACTCTCACGCGCCGCTCACAGCAGCGCCGGCAGGTCGCGCAGGGTCGTGATCACCGGCACGTCCTCCGGACACGACGCCGGCAGGCCGGAGCGGGACACCAGCACCGCGCGCATGCCGACGCGGCGGGCGCCATGGATGTCATGGTCGAGGCTGTCGCCAACCATCACCGCCTCGTCCACCGTGGCGTTCGCCTGCGCCAGCGCCGCCTGAAAGATGCTCGGATGCGGCTTCATGAAGCCATGTGCCGCAGACGACACCGCGACCGCGAACATGCCGTCGAGGTCGAAGTGCGACTGGAAGGACGACAGGCAGCGCTGCGTGTTCGAGATCAGGCCGATGGTCAGGCCGCGTGCGTGGAGCTCGCGAATCACGCCGGGAACGTCGTCGTAGAGCGAGAAGTGCTGGCACGCCGCCCATTCCTCGTAGATGTCGCGCGAGGCCTGATCGACGCCGGGTCCAGAACCGCCCATCCGCTCGATGATCTCGCGCGTGTAGTTCACGAAGATCTGCGGATCGTAGATGCCGCCCGACGAGTCGAGCAGCGCCGACGCCGCGGCGACGGCGTCGCCGAACCGCGCCGGGTCGGTCGTGATGCCGTACCTGGCGCAGAAGTCGCGATACCCGGCGCCCTGAAACATCGGACCCGGGGTGGATCAGGGTGAAGTCGACGTCGAAGAAGACCGCGCGCGTCGGCCGGCGCGTAGCCGGTGGCGTCATGCGCCCGCCCGATCGGGTTCGGCGCCCGGAGGCGGCCCGGCGATCGCGATCGCGGCGCGATCGGGCTGGAGCGTCTCGGCGGCGGCCGAACGGATCTCCTCGATGGTCACGGCGCGCAGCAGGCCCGGCAGGCGTTGATCGAAATCGAGCCCGAGGCCGTACTCCTCCGCCATCTGCAGGAAGCCGGCGATGCTCTGGTTGGTTTCGAGCATCCGCGGAATCGATCCGATCAGGTAGGCGCGCGTTTCCTCGACTTCCCGTTCGGTCGGACCGTCCGCCGCCAGCGTCGCGACTTCGTGGCTGATCGCGTCGAGGACTCGATCGACGTTGGCCGGGTCGACGCCGGCGCGAATCAGCAGCGGCGCTTCCACGGCCGCCGGCTCCAGCGAGCTGAACGCGTAGTAGGCCATGCCCTGTCGCTCGCGGATGTTCTCGGCCAGGCGTCCGCCAAGGCCGAACTGGCCGAGGATGTTGTTCATCATCCAGTGGGCGTCGTAGCGCGGATCGAGGCGGCGGATCGCCATCAGGCCATACGCCACGTCCGCCTGCGGCTTGCCGGGCATCGCAATGACGCGCTGGTGGCGGCCGGACGGCGGCGGCGGCGCCGGCACGTCATAGCGCTCGGCGGGCTCGGCGCGCCAGTCGTCGAGCTCTGCCGCGGCGCGCGCGAGCGCGTGCGAGGGGGGAATGTCCCCGACGATCACCAGCGACAGGACCGACGGCCGCAGCCGGCGCGCGTGGAAGGCGGTCATGTCCGCGCCCGACACGCGCTCCACACCGGCGACCGTCCCCTTCGGCGGCCGTCCGTACGGATGATTCCCGGTGTACAGCAGCTCGAGCACGGCATCGATCGCTCGCGTCGCCGGGTTGTCCTCGATCTGCCGCAGCGTCGTCAGGGCCTCGACGCGGCGCTTGGCAATCTCGTCCTCCGGGAACGTCGGACGCCGCGAGACGTCCGCGATCACGGCGAGCACGCTGTCGAAGTCCTCCGACAGGCAGGTGCACGACAGCGTCATCGCATGCCGGTTGGTCGAGACCTTGAGCGAGACGCCGAGATCGTCGAGCGCCTGGGCGATCTGCCCGGCGCTGCGGTGCTCGGTCCCGCGATCGATGGTCCGCCCGGTGAGGTACGACAGCCCTTCGAGCCCCGGGGGATCGAACATGCTGCCGGCGCGGAAGGATGCGCTGATCGTCACGGCCGGCGTCATCGACGTTTCCTGGACGATGACGACGGCGCGATTGTCCAGCTCGGCCCGAACGGGCGAGAGCCCTTCGGCGAGCGTGGCGGTCATTGCGCCCCCTCGGTCGGCTGGAACGAGCCGATCGTGAGGCACGACCGGCGCAGCCGGCGGCACGCCACGGCGCTGACGGCCTCGGGCGTGACCGCGTCGATGCACTCCTGCAGCCGCGGGTAGTAGCCGGGCCCGACGACGGTTTCGAAGAAGCCGAGCTGATGCGCCACGGTGGTGACGCTGTCGTCCTCGAACACGAGCCGCGCCCGCAGCTGGCGCTTCGCCCGCGCGACTTCATCTTCGGTGATCGTGCCCGCGACCGGCTCGATTGCCGCCAGCGCCGCTTCTTCCAGCGCCGCCAGCGGCACGCCGTCGGCCGCCGTGAACGACAGCGTGTACAGGAACGGATCGGCCGTCGCGAGGAGCGCGCCGTTGACCTGCGAGGCCAGGCCGCGCTCGACCAGTGCCGTATACAGCCGCGACTTCCGCTGCGGCGGGGCCACCCGGAAGCTGGACCAGAGATTGAGCCCCTTGGCGCCGGTCAGCACCGCGTCGAGCACGAGCATCGCGAAGAAGTCGGGATCGGTCGCCGACGGCGCGTGATACGCGAACTTGAGGTAGGCGGTGGTGCCTTCGCGCTCGATCGCCACGCGCCGCTCGCCGAGCTGCGGCGGCTCGACCATCCGCAGCCGCTCGGGCCGCGGTCGCTCTGGAATCCTCCCGAACCGGCGCTCGACACCACGGAGCACGTCGTCGGTCACCACATCCCCGACGATGACGAGGGTGGCGTTGGCGGGGACGTAGTGGCGCCGGTAGTGCTGATAGAGGTCGTCGCGGGTCATCGACTGGAGATCGTGCAGCCAGCCGATCGTCGGATGCCGGTAGGTGTGGGCGCGGAACGCCGTCGCCGTCACCTCGGTGTCGAGCACCTGCTCGGGATCGTTGTCGCCCCCCTGCAGCTCGGAGATGATGACCGTCCGCTCCGACTCGCACTCGTCCGGATCGAACAGGCTCTCCTGCATGCGCTCGGCTTCGATGAACAGCATCTGGTCGAGCGCGTCCCGGGAGGCGGTTTCGAGGTAGGTCGTCTGGTCGATCCAGGTGTAGCCGTTCCACATCCCGCCGAAGCGTTCGACGATCCCTTTCATGTCTTCGCGAGGGATGTTCGTGGTGCCCTTGAAATTCATGTGCTCGACCCAGTGCGACGCACCGGTGAGGCCGGTGACCTCGTCACGCGAGCCGACGCGGTACCAGCACCACACCGAGACGAGCGGCGCCGTATGCACTTCCTTGACGAGCACCCGCAAGCCGTTCTGGAGCGTTTCAGCGCGTAGAAATGCGGGAAACGGCGCGGCAAGGGGGACCATGGCTCGATTATATCGGCCGGATTCCGGCGTTCCGGGGCGCTGCCGAGGAATAGTTCGCGCACGGCTGGGCTTGCCTGGGCTGCCAACTTGCATTGAGCCGGAGCATGAACGTTGAAACGATATCCGCCGGCAGCGATTGAGGCGCGGGCGGCAGCTCTTCAGGAGGAAAAGATGTTCGCTAAGTTCAAGAGAGTGAGCATGTTGGCACTCGTCCTGGGCATTGGGGCGGCAACCGCTCCCTTGGACGCACAGACCAACTCAACCATTGTCCTCAAAAATGGTCAGCGGCATACCGGCCGCAACCTGACCTACCGGGTGGACCGCCGCGAGCTCGCGGTGCGCGTCAGCCTGCACGAGGAACCGCGCGTCAACGTCGACCAGGTCGCGTATGTCGACTTCGGCGGGACGCCGGACAGCACGGTGGAGCTGAGCGGATCGGAGAACGCCGTCGTGATGCGCGACGGAGCGGTGGTCAAGGGGCAGATCATCGAGCTCGGACACGAGAAGGCAGGAGACGAGTCCTCCACGTTCCTCGTGATCTTCCGCACCACGGCGGGTGAAGAACGCCGTGTCCCCGCGAGCCAGGTCGGGCGCGTCTACTTCTCGGGCGGCCGCAGCGTTGGCACGGGCGGCGGGTCGTCCTCGGGCAGCGTGAGCGTGCCGGAAGGTTCCGGCATCGCCGTGTCGGCGACCCAGGCCTGGACGCCAACCGGGTTGACGGTACGACGCGGCGAATCGCTGACCATCAATGCCACCGGTGAAGCGCGGCTGAGCACTGACGCCGCGGACGTGTCGGCGCCGAACGGGTCGCGCGCGGGCCGCTTGTCGGCGAACGCACCGCTGCCGCAGGCCCCCGCGGGCGCGCTCATCGGCCGCGTCGGCAACAGCGCCCCCTTCGTTATCAGCGAAGGATCGATGGTGACCATGCCGGCGAACGGACAGCTGTTCCTCGGGATCAACGACGACCACGTGGCCGACAACCAGGGTGGCTACCGCGCCACTATCCAGCGCGCCTCGCGCCGGTAACGACAACTCGGTCGACACGGAAAAGGCTGGTGATCCGCTGGATCGCCAGCCTTTTTTTCTGTGGGGTCGGTTCGCAGCCCCGTCAGCCCTTGCGGGCATGAAAGACCGCGCGGTCCTGGCGATACGCTGGCACCAGCCGGTTCTTGCCGCGCAGGTGGTGCGAGACCGCGCGCGCGGCGCGATAGACCGGACCGGGCGGATCGGTCACGGTGCGGACGCGGTGGAACCCCACGCTGTTCAGCATGCCGTGGACGGCCGGGATGTTGGGCGCCCACCAGTTCGTCGGATCGTTGTTCAGCTCCCGCCCCGGATAGAACGCCATCGCCGGGCGGCTGACGCCGACCATGTCGACCACGGTCTCGAGGATCAGCAGGTCGCGGGCGACCGAGGCAATCCGCTCGAGGGCCAGGAGCGGATGGCGGAGGTGATAGAGGACTCCGAGAAACAGCACCACGTCGAAGGTCCCGATCCGCTCCGGCGAGAGGTCCATCACGTCGATGTCGACGTCCTCGACCCGCGACCCCAGCGCCTGGCGCGCCAGCTGAAACCCGGCTTTCGTGCCCCAGCCGGTGTCGTGCCACGAGTAAAAGTCCGCCGCGACGACCCGCGCGGCGCCGCGCCGCTCGCATTCGAATGAAAAGAAGCCGTCCCAGGCGCCGACGTCCAGCACGGTCTTGCCCGCCAGGGACGCCGGAAGATCGAGGCGGGCCAGGCGATACGGGCTGTTGTCGGTGCCCGGCGTGACGACGCCCTGGCCCAAATCGATCGAGTGATACCAGCGCAGCGCGGCCACCCGCGACCGCAGTTCCCCCCCGTCCATCCGTCCATTTTGGTCTGGGACGCGGCAGCCTCCCAAATGGCGTCGTTCCCATCCATGTAGTCCGTGCCCTAAAATGAGCGGATACCCATGGCCGACTGGAAGGACACACTCAACCTGCCCCGGACCGATTTCCCGATGAAGGCCAATCTTCAGATGGCTGAGCCGCAGGCGCTCGCCCGCTGGGCCGACATGGGGCTGTACGAGCAAATCCGCCAGGCGCGGGCCGGACGGCCGAAATTCGTGCTGCACGACGGCCCTCCGTACGCCAACGGCCAGATTCACCTCGGCACGGCGCTGAACAAGATCCTCAAGGACTTCGTGGTGAAGTCGCGGACCATGGCGGGGTTCGATTCGCCATATGTCCCCGGCTACGACTGCCACGGCCTGCCGATCGAGCTCAAGGTGGATCGGGAGCTGGGGTCGAAGAAGCGGGACATGAGCCCGGCGGACTTCCGCCGCGCCTGCCGCGCCTACGCCGAGCGGTTCATCGGCGTGATGACCGAGGAGTTCCAGCGGCTGGGTGTGTTCGGCGACTGGGAGCACCCGTACCTGACGATGAACTTCAAGTACCAGGCGGCGATCGCGCGCGCGCTGGGACGGTTCGTCGACCGCGGCCTCGTCTACAAGGGCAAGAAGCCGGTGCACTGGTGCATCCATTGCCGCACCGCGCTCGCCGAAGCGGAAGTCGAGTACGAGGATCACACCTCGCCGTCGATCTACGTCGAGTTCATGCTCGATCCGTCCAGCGCCGACGAGCTGGCGTCGCGCGTCCCGGCCCTCGCCGGGCGCCAGGTGTCGGTGCTGATCTGGACGACGACCCCGTGGACGATCCCGTCGAACCTGGCGATCGCCTTCCACCCCGACTTCGACTACGCGGCGTACGACGTCGACGGCCGCGCGATCATCGTGGCGGAGGCGCTCGCGGAGCGCGTGGCGTCAGTGGCGGGCCGCACGTTCGGACCGCCGGTCGCGCGGATGAAGGGCGCCGCTGCTCGAGCACATCCGGTTTCAGCATCCGCTCTACGCCCGTCCGTCCGTGGGCGTGCTCGGCGACTACGTCACACTCGAGGCCGGCACGGGTGCGGTGCACACGGCGCCTGGCCACGGAGCCGACGACTTCAACACGGGTGTGCGCTACGGGCTCGAGATCTACGCACCGGTGGGCCCCGGCGGCCACTTCCTCGATACCGTCGAGTTGTTTGGCGGCCAGCGGGTGTTCGACGCGAACCCGCGGGTCGAAGAAGCGCTCAAGGAGCGCGGACGGCTGTGGCACCGCGAGGACTTCGCCCATACCTATCCGCACTGCTGGCGCTGCCACCATCCGGTGATCTTCCTCGCCACGTCGCAGTGGTTCATCCGCATGGACGGCGAGCCGGTGATCGAGGGGAAGGCGCTGCGTCAGGCCGGGCTCGATGCCGTGGACGGCGACGTCAAATGGATCCCGTCGTGGGGGCGCGACCGCATCTACAACATGCTGGCGAACCGTCCCGACTGGTGCATCTCGCGGCAGCGCGCCTGGGGTGTGCCGATCCCGGCCGTGGACTGCACGAAGTGCGGCGAGGCGCTGCTGACGTCGGCACTGGTCGAACGGGCCGCGCTCGTCTTCGACGAATACGGCGCCGACGCCTGGTACGAGCGGCCGCTCGAAGAGTTCATCCCGCCCGGCCTGACGTGCCCGTCGTGCGGCGGCACCAGCTTCGAGCGGGAGCGCGACATCCTGGACGTGTGGTTCGATTCGGGCTCCAGCCACGAAGCCGTGCTGTCGGTCCGAACGGATCTGACGTGGCCGGCCGAGATCTACCTCGAGGGCAGCGATCAGCATCGCGGCTGGTTCCAGAGCTCCCTGCTGGTCGGGCTCGGCACGCGTGGACGGGCGCCGTTCCGCGAGGTGCTGACCCACGGCTTCCTGATCGACGTCGACGGCCGCAAGATGTCGAAGTCGCTCGGCAACACCATCCTGCCGCAGGAAGTCATCAAGGAGAGCGGCGCGGAAACGCTGCGGCTGTGGGTCGCGATGAGCGACTTCCGCGAGGAGCTCCGGGTCGGCAAGCAGATCCTGCAGCGCGTGGTCGAGGCGTATCGAAAGATCCGCAACACGTGCCGCTACCTGCTCGCGAACCTCTACGACTTCGATCCGGCGCGCGACCAGGTCGCGGTCGACGCGCTCCAGGAAGTGGACCGCTACGCGCTGGCGCGCTACGCGGCCAGCGCGCGCGACGTGCTCGACGCCTACGACGCCTACGACTTCCCGACCATCTTCCAGCGCATCAACCAGCTGACGACGGTCGATCTGTCGGCGTTCTACGCGGACGTGTCGAAGGACCGCCTGTACACGTTCGCGGCGGGATCGCCCGAACGCCGCTCCGCGCAGACCGCGATGTACACCATCGCCGACGGCCTGGCGCGGCTGCTCGCGCCGATCCTGCCATTCACCGCCGACGAGATGTGGCGCCACCTGCCCGGCACGCGCGAGGCCTCGGTGCACGTCGCCGAATTCCCCGTCCGCGCCGCCGTCGAGGCGCTCACCGATCCGGCGCTGGTGGCGCGATGGGAACGGCTGATCGCGATTCGCGACGAGGTCAATCGCGCGCTCGAAGGCGCGCGGCAGGGAAAGACCATCGGCAACTCGCTGGGCGCACGGGTATCGCTCCGCGCCGGCGGGGCGACCGGCGCGCTGCTGGCCAGCTATCGCGACCAGCTGCCGATGCTGTTCATCGTCTCGCAGGCGGAGCTGGACACGTCGCTCGGCGAGCAGGATGCGCTGCACATCGACGTGGTGCGCGCCGAAGGCCACAAGTGCGCCCGGTGCTGGCGCATCGTCGAGGCGCTGTCGTCCGAGGCGCAGACCGATGGCATCTGCGACCGCTGTATCACTGCCGTCGGGGGGCAGCAGGCGGCGTGACCGCCTCGGCCTCGTCGCCGGAGGTTCCGCAGCAGGGCGCGGCGCGTGCGTTCGCCCGGCCGACCGAAGTCGTTACCATTCTCGCGGTGCTGTTGCTCGATCAGCTGACCAAGCTGATCGTGCGGAAGATGCTGCCCCTGCACGAAACGTTCAACGTGATTCCGGGGTTCCTCGATCTGACCCACGTGCAGAACACCGGCGCCGCGTTCGGCCTGCTGAATGCGGCCGACTTCCCCTACAAGCCGGTGATCATGATCGGGATCGCGGCGATCGCGCTGGTGGCGATCGCGGCGTACGGCGCGCAGCTCGGCTTCCACGAGCGGCTGGCGCGGTTCGGACTGTCCCTGATTCTCGGCGGCGCGTTCGGCAACCTGATCGACCGCGCGGCGGTCGGGCACGTCGTCGATTTCGTCGATGTCTATTGGGGGACGACGCACTTCTGGGCGTTCAACGTGGCCGATGCGGCAATCACCATCGGCGCGACGCTCGTCCTGCTCGACATGATCGGTCTCGGACGGCAGCACCATGCATCCCATCCTGTTTGAGATTCGGGGCTTCCCCGTCTACACCTACGGCGTCATGCTCGCCGCAGCGTACCTGCTCGGCCTGCAGTTCGCGCTGGTGCGCGCCCGGTCGCGTGGACTCAAGCCCGAGCGGGTGATGGACCTCGGCATCTGGATCATCGTCAGCGCCCTGGTCGGCGCGAAGCTGCTGCTGCTCGTCGTCGAGTGGGACACCTACTCGCGAAGCGGCGCCGACATGCTGACGCTGGTGCGCTCGGCGGGCGTGTTCTACGGCGGCCTGATCGTGGCGGTGGCGGTGGCGCTGTTCTACCTGTGGAAGTACCGCATGCCGATGTGGTCGGTCGCGGACGTCTTCGCACCCGGCATCGCGCTCGGGCACACGATCGGGCGGCTCGGCTGTTTCTTCGCCGGCTGCTGTTTCGGCCGGGAGACGTCGGTGCCATGGGCGGTGACGTTCCACAATGAGTACGCCGCGCGGAACGTCGGCACGCCGCTCAACGTTCCGCTCCATCCGACGCAGCTGTACGAGGCCGGCGCGGAGCTGCTGATCCTCGGCCTGCTGCTGGCCACCGAGAAGCGCGGCCGGACGTTTCCGGGGCGGACGTTCTGGGCCTACATGCTGATGTACGGGCTGTCGCGCTTCGCCATCGAGTTCTACCGCGGCGATGCCCGCGGGGCCGTCGCCATGTTCTCGACGTCGCAGTTCGTGTCCCTGCTGATCGTCCCGGTCAGCATCGCCATGCTGCTCTACCTGTCGCGCCGCACCGAGCCCGCGCCGACGGTCGCGGCCGGCCGCCGCGCCGCCTGATCGCGCGAGGAAACGGCGACGATCGAGCACACCATGCCAGACGCCCCGTCCGAGCTCGTTGTCGAACCTGAACATGAGGGGCTTCGCCTCGACACGTTCCTGACCACCGTTCTGGCCGGCCAGTCGCGATCGCAGATTCAGCGGCTGATCCGGGAGGGGCGCGTCACCGGACCGGGCCGGTTCCGCGCCAGCACACCGGTCCGCGCCGGCGAGCGCTATACGGTGGACGTCCCGGCGATCAAGCGGGCGACGCCCGAGCCCGAGGCGCTGCCGCTGCGCATCGTGTTCGAAGATCCCGACCTCGTCGTGCTCGACAAGCCGGCCGGCATGGTCGTGCATCCGGGCGCCGGACACGAGAGCGGCACGCTCGTCAATGCGCTGCTCCATCACGTGAAGGACCTGAGCGGCATCGGCGGCGAGGCGCGACCGGGTATCGTTCACCGGCTGGATCGCGGCACGTCAGGCCTGATGGTGGTCGCGAAGCACGACCGCTCGCACCAGGAGCTGGCGCGGCAATTCCAGGACCGCGAGGTCGAGAAGGAGTACCTCGCGCTGGTCTGGGGCGTAGTGCACGCCGGGAAGCGAATCGACTCGCCGATCGGGCGCGACCCGAAGGACCGGCAGAAGATGTCGACGAGGGCGCGCCGGGCGCGGAGCGCGGTGACGCGCGTCACCTTCGCGCGTCATTTCAAGGGCGTGACGTTCATCAAGGTCGCGATCGCCACCGGACGGACCCATCAGATTCGCGTGCACCTGAGCGACATCGGCCATCCGGTCGTCGGCGACGTCACCTACGGCGGCGTGCACCGCCGCGTCGGCAACCACCTTCGCGCCGTGTTGCGGCTCGAGCGGCCGTTCCTGCATGCCGGGCGGCTGTGCTTCACGCATCCGAGCGACGGCCGCCGCGTCGAGTTCGACTCGCCGCTGCCGCCGGAGCTCGAGGCCATCCTCGACGACCTCGCGGCGCAGGAAGAGCTGTGAATCAGAGGAGCGAGAGCCCGACGACGGTCTTCATGTCGGTGATCTCGCCGCGGCGGACCATTTCGCGCGCGTCCTTGAGGGTGAACGTGCGGACTTCGATGTCCTCGTCCTCGTCCAGTTCCGCCGCTTCGGGGGGAACGCTGAGGCCGGAGGCACGGAAGAAGAACATCTCCTCGTCACAGTAGCCGGGCGTCGGAAACATCGACCCGAGCCGGACGATGGTGTCGGGAACCTGGCCGATCTCCTCGTGGCACTCGCGCCGCGCCGCCTGTTCGGGAGTTTCCCCTTCGTCAACGCTCCCGGCCGGGAGCTCCCACAGCCAGCGGTTCACCGCATAGCGGTACTGGCGGATGAGGATGACGTGTCCTGGTTCGGGCACCGGGGCAATCACCGCGGACGGCGGATGGCGGATCACGTCGACGGTGACCTCGCGGCCGTTCGGCATCCGGACCGTGTCCCGGTCCACGTCGAAGACCTTGCCGTCGAAGGTGCGCTGATGCTGGAGGCGATCGGGGTCGGGCATGTCGCCTTACTGGACCGCCTGCTGGATCTCCTCGTCCATGGGCAGGCCCGAGTGGGTCTGCGCGGCGGAGGGCGTCAGCGCCAGGGCGAGCACTTCCTCGATGTGCTGGACGTAGTGGATGGTCAACTCACGCCGCAGCTCGTCGGTCAGATCTTCCTTGATGTTCTTCTCGTTCTGCCGCGGCAGGATGACCTCGGTGATGCCGTGACGGCGCGCCGCGAGGACCTTCTCCTTGATGCCGCCGACCGGCAGGACGCGGCCCGAGAGCGTGATTTCGCCGGTCATCGCAATGTCTCCGCGCACCGGGCGGCTCGCGAGCTCTGACGCCAGCGCTGTCACCATGGTCACGCCCGCGGACGGGCCGTCCTTCGGGATCGCGCCCGACGGCACGTGCAAGTGAATCTCCGCTTCCTTGTAGAAGTTCGGATCCACGCTGTACCGCTGCGCGTTGGCGCGGACCCATGACAGGGCGGTCCTGGCCGACTCTTTCATCACGTCGCCGAGGTGGCCGGTCAAGGTCAGCGTGCCGCCGCCCTGCATGCGCGAGGCTTCGACGAACAGCACGTCCCCACCGGCAGGCGTCCAGGCGAGGCCCACCGCGACGCCGGGGTCCTTGGTGCGGTTCTCGATCTCCTCGTCGAGGAAGGTCGGCGCGCCGAGCATGTCCATGACGACGTCCGGCGTGATGACGACGCGAGTCTCGTCTCCCTCGGCGCGGCGCCGGGCGACCTTGCGGCAGAGCGCGCCGATCTCACGCTCGAGATTGCGCACGCCGGCTTCGCGCGTATAGCCGCGGATGACGTTGCGAATCGCGGCCGGCTGGAATTCGACGTGGTCGCCGGTCAGCCCGTGATTGGCGACCTGCTTGCCGATCAGGTGCTCGGTCGCGATCTTGAGTTTTTCTTCCTCGGTGTAGCCGGCGAGCTCGAGCACCTCCATCCGGTCGCGCAGCGCCGGTGGAATGGGATCGAGCACGTTCGCGGTGGTGAGGAACAGCACTTCCGAGAGATCGAACGGCACGTCGAGATAGTGATCGCGGAACGTGTTGTTCTGCTCGGGGTCGAGGACTTCGAGCAGCGCCGAGGCCGGGTCGCCGCGGAAGTCCGAGCCGAGCTTGTCGATCTCGTCGAGGATGAAGACCGGGTTCTTCGACTCGGCGCGGCGCAGGCCCTGGATGACCTGTCCGGGCAGCGCGCCGATGTAGGTGCGGCGGTGGCCGCGGATCTCCGCCTCGTCGCGCATGCCGCCGAGCGATACCCTGACGAACTTCCGGCCGAGTGAATTGGCAATCGACCTGGCGAGCGAGGTCTTGCCGACGCCGGGAGGACCGAGGAAGCACAGGATCGGTCCCTTGACGTCCGGATTCAGCTTCCGCACCGCCAGGTACTCGAGGACGCGGTCCTTCACCTTCTCGAGGCCGGAGTGGTCCGCGTCGAGCACGTCCTTCGTGCGCTTCAGGTCGATCGAGTCTTCGGTGCGCTTGGACCAGGGCAGCGCCACGACCCAGTCGAGGTAGGTGCGGGAAACCGTGTATTCCGCCGCGGCGACCGGCATCTTCGACAGCCGATCGAGCTCGCGGAGCGCTTCCTTCTTCACGGCGTCGGGCATCCCGACGCCTTCGATCTTGGCGCGAAGCTCCTCGATCTCCTTGGCCTGCTCGTCGCCTTCGCCGAGCTCCTTCTGAATGGCCTTGAGCTGCTCGCGCAGGAAGTATTCGCGCTGGTTCTTGCCGACTTCCGACTGCACCTGCGACTGGATCTTCGACCCGAGCTCCAGGACCTCGAGCTCCTTGATCAGGATCCGGTTGAGCGAATCCATGCGGGCGCGGATGTCGAGGGTCGCGAGGATCTCCTGCTTGATCGCCGTGCCGATGGTGGCAAGGCTCGACGCGATGAAGTCGGCGAGCTTGCCGGAGTCGGTGATGTTGGCGGCCAGCGCCTGGAGATCGTCCGACAGCAGCGGCGACAGCGAGACGACCTGCTGGAAGTTGCTCTTGATGTTGCGCTGGAGCGCGTCGATCTCGAGGTGGTCCTCCTCGCGAAGCTGCTCATCGGCGGCAGAGACCGCGGCCTTGAGGTACGGCCGGTTCTGGGTGATGCGATCGAGGCGGATGCGGGCGAGTCCCTGCACGATCAGCCGCAGGCTGCCGTCGGGCAGCTTGAACATCTTGTGCACGTGCGTCGCGGTGCCGATCGGGTAGAGGTCTTCCTGGACCGGCTCCTCGACCGACGCCTCGCGCTGCGTGAAGACGCCGATCATCCGCCCGGCCGTCGTGGCCTCGTCAATCAGGCGGACCGAGGCCTCGCGGGCGACCGCCAGCGGCATGAACGAATTGGGAAACAGCACCGTGTCCCGGAGCGGGAGCACGGGGAGTTCGGCCGGGATGACGAGCGGTCGATCACCGAGCGCACCGGTCTCGTCGACGATGACCGGATCGTCCTGATCGCTCATTCCTGCCATGGGCGATGTTCCTCGAGCGGCCGACCCCACCAGTAGCCGCGATTCATCTGTTCAGGGATTGTCTGTTCGCCGCCCCCGGGGGCCGGAGTGGCCCCCGGAGGTCAGCGGAAATGTAGCACGGGTGCGCGGGCGGGCGGGTGGCCCGCCCCAGGTCATTGCTCAGCCCTGCATATCGAGGAAGAGGGAGGCGGAACCACGGCGCTGCAGCAGGCGCTCGCGCTGCTGCGCGACCTCGCGAGCCTCTTCACAATCCTTGCAGCGGACCGCGAACGGCAGCGCGCGAAGGCGGCGTTCGGAGATCTCCTCGCCACACTCGAAGCAGTAGCCGAACGTGCCTTCCTCGAGGCGGCGCAGAGCCTCCTCGATCTTGGTCAGCGTCTCGGCCTTCATCTGAATCAGCGCGAACTCGATCTCATCCTGAATATCCGCTTCGGAGGTCTCCGCGGCGTCGAGGACTCCGTGAGTCGTGCTGTTCGCTCCCTCGGTCCGCACATCGCGAATCTTGTCGTGCACCGCGCTGAGGATTTCCCGCCGGCGCTCCTCGAGAATCCGCTTCAGCTCCGCGTACCGATCCCGGTTCATCTGCCCACCAGGCACTTTCTTGACGCTCATGATGATTCCGCTCCTTCTCTCCCGCACGGCCCACGCCGAATAATTCGTAGGCCGATATGCAACGGACTTGCCACGTAATAAATCCTGTCAGTTTACACCACGGCCGGCTTGCCCGGGAAGCGCTACCGTGAAAATTCTGAGGTGACTCGAGGCGGGGGAGGTGGCAGGTCAGCAGTCGACCTGTCCCTCACGCACCTCGTCCACGGCAGCTATGTGGTGTTATCACTTTTGATTGCAACAATTTACAACCCGTATCTCCGTCAAGTAGGCGCGTCTGGCTACGCTACTGAAGCTTTAGACGCCAGACACCCGCGATCTGGTTCGGTAAGTTTGAACTGCAGAGCTGTACGGGAATTACAAATGTGTAGGCGATGCGCCACGTGCCTTCATGGCCTGTGGCGCATCAGGGGGACAGGTGACTACTGAAGGAAACGCTGGCCTACTGAGCTGTTCGGCACGATGCCGCGCTCGATGAGGCGCTGGCCGTCGCGATGACTACCGGTCCGCAGCCACTTCTCATACATGCGGAGTACGTCGGTGCTGGACGCCATCGCCGTCCGCTCGCTGATGTCCGCGAGCACGTCGCTGTAGCCCACGAACTTCCGCGACAGTTCCACGAAGACCTCGCGGAAGGCATCCTCGGCGCGGCTCAGCGACCCATACGCGTACTCTCCCATCGACACGTAATAATCGACGTCGACGTGGCGCCGCTTGAAGCTGTCTGAGAAAAAACCGGCCGTAAACAGGGAGAAATCGCCAAGATTGCGAAGCCGGGTGCGCTGCTCCATCCCTGCCGTCTGCATCGCCCGCGCAAGGCGGACGGCGAGCGGCTCTCCCATCTCGGCATCGGCCGCGCCGTCGAGCCGGACGTACTGGCAAAGCAGGTTGACCAGGTAGTACTCCGTCAGGTCGCCAGCCTTGATGTGCTGTCGGGCGAGCGACGACTCCACCAACTCCTTGAAGTATTCGACTGGTGTCTGCTCCTGCAGGATCGGACGAGGTTCCATGGGATCCCACCTCCGTATCCGGAAGACGTCTCCGGCTGCTGAGCCTGTTGCAACTGTCATACCGTAGCGCCCCCCGTGTTTTGTCACGGTATTACGGGGGCTGCGATCAAGAGTCTGGACCGGGGCGCCGCGGGAGGCGACATTCGTTGGCCAGCGCTTGGACCTGGGCGCGGGCCGGATGCTATAATCTGTCGTTTGCGCCGACCCTGCCGGGCCATGATGGGCCCTGCCGCACCGGTCGGGGACGTCACTTCACTATCATGGCTAAACGTTGCGAAATCTGCGGTAAGGGTCCGGTCGTGGGCCGGAACATCAGCCACGCGCATAACGTCACCCCGCGCCGGTTCGAGCCGAACCTCCAGCGCGTCCGTGCGCTGGTCAACGGCGGCATCCAGCGGCTGCGGGTCTGCACGCGCTGCCTCCGCTCGGGCAAGGTCACCAAGGCCGCGTAGCGTCGATGCGGCAGGCCGTCTCGACCCCCGCAGCCCCGGCGGCGATAGGCCCGTACTCCCAGGCCGTTCGCGCGGGGACGCTGCTGTTCGTGTCGGGACAGATCCCGCTCGACCCGGAAACCTCCACGATGGTGGACGGCGACATCGCCGTCCAGACTCATCGCGTCTTCCGGAACCTGGCCGCCATCCTCGAAGCGGCCGGCAGCTCCCTCGATCGCGTCGTCCGCACCACGGTCTATCTCGCCGACATGAACGACTTCGCGGCGATGAACGAGGTCTACGGCACCTACTTCGCGTCGCCCGCTCCGGCCCGCGCCACGATCCAGGCCGCCAGGCTCCCCAAGGACGCGCGCGTCGAGATCGACGTCATCGCCGAGATCTGACGACCGCACGTGCGCACGTAGCACGTAGCACGTGCTTCAGCGGCTCGCCCGCTCCACGTCGACGACCCCATCCACGCTGCGCAGCGACTTGATCACCTTCTGCAGGTGCTTCACGTCGCTGATCTCCACCGTCATGTCAATCCGCCCCATCTGATCCGTCGTCGTCGCCTCGACGTTGCGGATGTTGGTGTTGATGCCCGCGATCTTCGAGCTGACGTCCGCAAGGATGCCCTTGCGATCCTCGACCTGGATGCTCAGCCTGACCGTGTAGGGCGACGGGTCTGAGCCCTTGTCCCACTCGACGTCGATGCGCCGCTCCGGGTCGTAGAGCAGGTTGACGACGTTCGGACAGGCCGCGGCGTGCACCGAGACGCCCTTGCCGCGGGTGATGTAGCCGACGATCTTCTCGCCGCGAATCGGATTGCAGCAGCGGGCGCGAAACACCATCAGATCGTCGATGCCGCGGACCTTGATCTTCTCGTCGCCGGTGCCGAGCACGCGGCGGACGACCGACGACAGCGCGCTTTCCTGCTGCGGCTCCTTCAGCTGCTCCTGGGGAACCAGCTTGCCGAGCACGGCCTTCGCCGACAGCCGTCCGTAGGCGATCGCGGTGAAGAGCTCGTCCGCCTTCTGCAGGCCCTGCTCGGTCAACAGCGCGGCGAAGCGCTCCCCGTCGGTGAGCGACTTCACGTTGAGGCCGAAGCGGCGCGCTTCCTTGTCGAACAGCTTCTTTCCCAGCTCGAGGCTGCGGATCTTCTCCTCGGCGTGGATGTAGTGCTTGATCTTGTTGCGGGCACGGGAGGTGGCGACGAAGTTGAGCCAGTCGCGGCTCGGCTTGTGGCCCGGCGTGGTGACGATCTCGACGATGTCCCCGTTGCGCAGCCTGGTGCGGAGCGGCACCATCTTGCCGTTGACGCGGGCGCCGACACACTGATGGCCGACGTCCGTGTGAATGGCGTAGGCGAAGTCGACCGGCGTCGCGTCGCGCGGCAGCGCCTTGACCTCGCCCTTCGGGGTGAAGATGTAGACCTCTTCCGGGTAGAGCTCGATCTTCAGGTTCTGCAGGAACTCCTGGGGATCGCGAACCTCCTGCTGCCACTCGAGCAGCTGGCGCAGCCAGATGAAGTACTGCTCGTCGCGATCGGCGCCGACGCGGCCTTCCTTGTACTTCCAGTGCGCGGCGATCCCTTCCTCGGCGATCCGGTGCATATCCGCCGAGCGAATCTGCACCTCGAACGGAAAGCCCCGCTCGCTGACCACCGACGTGTGCAGCGACTGGTAGCCGTTGGGGCGCGGCATCGCGATGAAGTCCTTGATTCGCCCCGGCACCGGCGCCCACGTCTGGTGGATGATGCCGAGCGTCGCGTAGCAGTCACGGACCGAGCCGGTGATGATGCGCAGGGCCACCAGGTCGTAGACCTGCTCGAGATCGATCTTCTGGCGCTTCAGCTTCTGGTGGATGCTGAACAGGCGCTTGATGCGGCCGTCGATCTGGATCACCGGGATCTGCGCGTCGACCAGCTTCGCGGTGATGTTCTTCTTCAGCTCCTCGATCATGCCCTCGGTCGCCCGGCGCCGCGACTCGACCCGGTGGCGCAGCGACTCGTAGGACTTCGGTTCGAGGTACTTGAAGGCGAGCTCTTCGAGCTCGTTCTTCACCTTGCTCATGCCGAGGCGGTTGGCGATCGGCGCGTAGATGTCGCGGGTCTCCTGCGCGATCTTGATCCGCCGCTCCTCGGGCAGGTGGTGCAGCGTCCGCATGTTGTGCAGCCGGTCGGCGAGCTTCACCAGGATCACCCTGATGTCGTCCACCATCGCCAGCAGCATCTTGCGGAAGTTCTCGGCCTGGCGCTGCTCGCTCGACGAGAACTGGATCGATCCGAGTTTGGTCACCCCTTCGACCACGTGGGCGACGTCGACGCCGAACAGCTCCTTGATTCGCTCGATCGGGGTCTGGGTATCCTCGACGATGTCGTGGAGCAGGCCCGCGGCGATGGCGACGACGTCCAGCTTCATGTCGGCGAGCTGGTCGGCGACTTCGAGCGGGTGAACGAGGTACGGCTCCCCCGAATGGCGGACCTGTCCCTTATGCTCGAAGGCGGAGAAGACGTACGCCCGCCTCAGCAGCTCGATGTCGGCGTCCGGATTGGATATCCGGACCTTTTCGACGAGGTCCTCGAACCGGATCATTTATGTCGGTGTCTAAACCTTCAGGACGGAAGCTTGCGTTGGAAAGGCCCGCGCAGTCGACCAAATCAGCTCATGGGGGCAGGTTGACGGCGCGTTTTTTGGTTCACTATACTGACCCGGTTCAGGCGCCCGGCAGTCCCCCCGTCCGTGCCTGCACCATTCTAATACCCACTTTCAGCGCGCCACGTGACAGCGTCTCGCGCCTTCGAGGGAGAACATGAAGACCCGTATTCGGGCAGTCGCGGTGGCGATGGCAGTCCTCGTCATCGGCCTCAGCGCTGCGACCGCCGGCTGTGGCAAGTATTCGTTCCAGAATCTGAAGGCCATGAAGGCCTTCAAGGAAGCCAACGACCACTACCGGAGTCAGCGGTGGCGCGAGGCCATCGAGCGGTACGAGGCGGTCCTTGCCGCCAACCCCGACTACGAGTCCCAGCCGGACTTCCTGGCGGCCTATTTCTTCCTCGGCAACAGCTACGACAACCTGTTCAAGCCCGCCAAGAAGGGGGAGGCGGAGAACGACGGCTTCATGACCAAGGCGATCGAGAACTACACGATTGCCGCCGAACGGTCCAAGGACCCCCTGATCAAGCGCCGTTCGCTGGAATACCTGGTCGCCGCGTACGCCGCCGACAAGCTGAACGACCCGGCCCAGGCCGAGCCGGTGGTCCAGCGGATGATTCAACTGGACCCCAGCGATCCGGGCGCCTATTTCCAGTTGTCGCAGATTTACGAACAGTCCGGCCGGTACGACGATGCCGAGCAGGCGCTCCTGAAGGCCCGTGAGGCCAAGCCGAACGACCCGGCCGTCTACAACGCCATCGCCGGCTATTACAACCGCCAGGGAGAGTTCGACAAGACCATGGAGGCCTTCCACAAGGCCGCCGACCTCGAACCGAACAACCCGCAGGGCTACCACCTGGTCGGCAGCTACTACCAGGAGAAGGCCGCCAAGGACTTCCGCATCAACGACGCCCAGAAGCGTGAGTTCATCGCCAAGGGCATCGAGGCCGAGAACAAGGCCCTCGCGCTCAACGGCAACTACATCGACGCGCTGGTCTACAAGAACATCCTGCTGCGGCAGCAGGCCAACCTCGAGAAGGACCGGGACAAGCAGCAGGCGCTCATCAAGGAAGCCGACGAGCTCCGCAACAAGGCGATGTCGCTGCAGAAGACCGGCGGCAAGCCGTCCGGCCAGTAAGCCAACCGGCGGGCCCGGCCCCACGCGAGGCGGTGCGACGAGGTCAAGACGTCCGACCGCTTCCGTGAGACGGGCCCGACGAGGCGCAGCAGGCCGGTCAGGGCGTCCCGAGAGGAACGAACGAAGGGGAACGGGGCCCGGACCCAGGGGGCACAGGGCGGCAGGGAGCGCGGGCGCCGGGGGCCCGAGCCTGAACGAAGCAAAAAAGGGCGGCACCTCACGGTGCCGCCCTTTTTTCGTGTCCTGAAGCGTCCGCCGTCAGTTCGACGCGGTCGTGCCCCGCATGCCCTCGGTGACGATCCCGACCTTGTCGACGCCGGCGCCCTTGGCTGCGTCGATCACGGCGATGATGTCGCCATACTTCAGGGTCGGGGCGCCGATGATGAACATCGTCTTTTCCTTGCGCCCCTCGAAGGTCGTGCGCAGGAACTCCTGCAGACCGTCGAGCGCGACCACCTGCTTGTTCACCGAGATCGACTTGTCGGCGGTGATGTCGAGGACGATCTGGTTGGGATCGACGACCTGGTCCGCCGACTTCGTCTCGAGCGGCAGGTTGACGTCGACGCCCTTCTGCGTCAACGGCAGCGCCGCCATGAAGATGATCAGGAGCACGAGCAGCACGTCGATGAGCGGCGTGACGTTCATGTCCGCACTGGCGTGCGGCGTCTCACCCTTGACGACGCGCTCGGCGCCGTGGTGCGAATGTGCGTGAGCCATTACTTGCCTCCCGCCGTCGCCGGCTGACGGGTCTTGGGATCGGTGATGAGGCCGATGTCTTCGATGCCGACCTTGCGGAGGTCGTCCATCGCCTGCATGACCGCCGCGTAGCTGGCGTCCTGGTCAGCCTTGATCAGGACGATGCGCTCGGTCTTGTCCTCGAGCGCGGCCTTGACGCGATCCGCCATCGACCCTCTGTCGACCTCGATGCTGTTCACGTAGAACTTGTTGCTGCGGTCGACCGCGAGCACCGTCTGGTCCTGCGTTTCCGGCTTCTGGACGGTGTTGTCGGCCAGCGGCAGCTGCACGGGCACGCCCTTCTGCAGCATTGGCGCGATCAGCATCATGATGATGAGGAGGACCAGCATCACGTCGACGAGCGGCGTGACGTTGATGTCGGAGTTTAGTCCTCCTCCTTTACCGGTTGACATTGCCATGGGGATGACTCCTTGCTGATGCCGGAAACGTGAGCCGCCTTAGGTGGTCTTCTTGATGAAGTAGTCGACCAGCTCGGACGACGAGTTGTCCATCTCGACGTTGAAGTACTCGATGCGGCCGGTGAGGTAGTTGTAGAACCACACCGCCGGAATCGCGACGACGAGGCCGAGCGCCGTTTCGACGAGCGCTTCCGAGATACCGGCCGAGACCGCGCCGAGACCGCCGGAGCCGGTGGCCGCGATGCCCTGGAACGCGGTGATGATGCCGACGACCGTGCCGAGCAGTCCGACGAACGGCGCCGTCGAGCCGATCGTGGCGAGCGAGGCGACGCCCTTCTTGAGGTCGTTCGCGGTGAGTGCCGAGGCGCGCTGAATGGCGCGGCGCACGGTGTCCACCAGGTCCTCGCGGCTCAGATTGGCGCCGGTTTCCTGCTGGAACTGATATTCCTGCAATCCGGCGAGGACGACCTTCGCCAGATGACTGTAGCGGTAGTTCTTCGAGGACGAAATCGCAATGGCGTCCTTGAGCCGTCCCTCTTTCAGGTGCTTCGCGACCTGGGGGGCATAGAGCTTCGACTGCTTACGCGCCTGCGTGAACGTATAGATCCGTTCGATGGCGACGCCGAACGAGATCATCGACATGATGATCAAAATCACGCCGATGGCCTTCGCCACGAAGCCCATCTGATCCCACATGTGCATCAAGTCCATTGCGCCACTCCTCCGGTCCTGGAGACTCTCCAGGGAATATTGCACACCTAATCGAAACAAACGGCGGGGCCACGAGCCCCGCCTCAATCCGAACACGGACCGCCGGGCGACGCCGTGCGTGGCGCCGCTCGACGGTCAGAATCTGGATATCACTGCAGCGTGAAATTCACCGTCACGGTCATGATGACCGGCACCGGGACGCCGTTGAGCAGCGTCGGGGTGTACGTCCACTGCTTCACCGCATCGAGCGCGGCCTGGTCCAGCAGGGGAATGGAGCGCAGGACCTTGGCATCCTTGACCCGCCCGTCGGGGCCAATCGTCGCCTCGATGATGACGATGCCCGACACGCGCGCCGACTGCGCGATCGGCGGATAGATCGGGTTGACGTTCTTCACGCGCGTAGGGGCCCGGATGTTGCCGCCGACGCGGACCGGCGCCGTCGGCGGCGGGGGGGTGGCGGCGGAGCCGAGGGCAGGCCGCCGACGACGCCACCGATGGTGCCGCCGGGAATGCCGCCTTCGACGCCGCCCGGTACGCCTTCACTGACGCCCGTGGTCGCCGGCGGTTCCGGAGCGATCTCTTTCGGTGCCTCGGTCGGCGCCGCGTTGGGATTCGTCACCGGCGTCGGCGTCACCTTCGGCGGTGCAGCCGCGGCCGGAGGCGGCGGTGGCGGCGGTGGCGGCGGTGGCGGCGGTGCCGCAAACGCCATCATGGTCTGTGGGGTCGGCAGCACGTCCGTCGCCATCAACGGAATGATGATGACGGCACCGAAGAGCACCACGTGCGCGATGATCGAGAGAGGCACCGTGTACCACTTCTGCGACCCGAGTTTGATTGACGTTTCGACGACGTCGCCGAACATATCACGCGGCACGGTTGAGCCCTCCTCGCGGCCTTTTACCTCGCAATACCGCCAAATCTGGGGCCTTGCAAGACCGCGAATTATAGTCAGACCGAAAAACCAGTGTCAACGAACCTTCCTTGCGAGATTTAGACACCACAACCCGCGAAATGGCCCATGAGAGGCGGCATGCGCATTGGTCCGCTGTAAGGCAGACTTCAGGCGTGCTCGCGGACGATTCGCATCCTGTAGAAGGAGCGCCAGACGAAGACGACTGAGCCCACAAAGAACACTCCAGACAAGACCAAACCCGTCCGACTCCCGTATTCCGCTGCAAGCTGCACGCCCAGCTCCACGGCCAGCAAGCCGAACAGCGTTGTAAATTTGATGACCGGATTCATCGCCACGGACGAGGTGTCCTTGAACGGATCGCCGACCGTGTCCCCCACCACCGTCGCCCCGTGCAGCGGCGAACCCTTTTCCTTCAGCTCGACCTCGACAATTTTCTTGGCGTTATCCCACGCGCCGCCCGCGTTCGCCATGAAAATCGCCTGATACAGCCCGAACAGGGCGATCGACACCAGATAGCCGACAAAAAAGTAGGGCTCGAGGAACGCGAACGCCAGCGTGCCGAAGAAGACGCCGAGGAAGATGTTGAACATCCCCTTTTGCGCGTACTGGGTGCAGATCTCGACCACCTTCTTGCTGTCGGCGACCGAGGCCCTCTCGACCCCATCCAGCTTGATGTTGGCCTTGATGAACTCGACCGCACGGTACGCGCCCGTCGTCACCGCCTGGATGGACGCGCCGGTGAACCAGTAAATCATCGCCCCGCCGGTCACCAGCCCCAGCAGGAACGGCGGGTGCAGCAGCGACAGCTTGTCGAGGTTCTGCGTCAGCCCGTGCGTCAGCATCACGATGATCGAGAAAATCATCGTCGTCGCGCCGACCACCGCGGTGCCGATCAGCACCGGCTTGGCGGTTGCCTTGAACGTGTTGCCGGCGCCGTCGTTCTCCTCGAGCAGGTGCTTGGCGCGCTCGAAGTTCACGTCGAAGCCGTAGTCCTTCTTGATCTCCTGCTTGATGTTCGGGAGCGTCTCGATCATCGAGAGCTCGTAGACGGACTGGGCGTTGTCGGTGACCGGGCCGTAGGAGTCGACCGCGATCGTCACCGGGCCCATGCCGAGGAACCCGAACGCGACCAGGCCGAAGGCGAAGACCGCCGGCGCGATCATCAGCGGCGCTTCCGCGGTGCCGCCGAGGCCGAGCGTGCTGACGCCGTACGCCGCGGCCATCAGCGACACGATGACGAGACCGAGCCAGTAGGCGGAGAAGTTGCCCGCGACGAGCCCGGAGAGGATGTTCAGCGACGCCCCGCCCTCGCGCGACGAGGTCACGACTTCACGCACGTGCCCCGACTCGGTCGACGTGAAGATCTTCACCAGCTCGGGGATGATCGCGCCGGCCAGCGTGCCGCAGGTGATGATCGTCGAGAGCTTCCACCACAGCGACGGATCGCCGTTCAGGTTCGGAATCAGCCAGTACGACACCACGTAGGTGAGGGCCACCGACACCAGCGACGTCAGCCACACCAGCCGGGTCAGCGGCGTCTCGAAATTCATCGTCTTGGCGGTGCCGAAGCTGGCCTTGGCCCAAGCCTCGTTGACCAGGTACGACGCGCCGCTGGCGATGATCATCATGACGCGCATGACGAAGATCCAGACCAGCAGCTGCACCTGCACCGTCGGGCTCGACACGGCGACGAGGATGAACGAGATCAGCGCCACGCCGGTCACGCCGTAGGTCTCGAACCCGTCGGCGCTGGGGCCGACCGAGTCGCCGGCGTTGTCGCCGGTGCAGTCGGCGATGACGCCGGGATTGCGCGCGTCGTCTTCCTTGATGTTGAAGACGATCTTCATCAGGTCGGCGCCGATGTCGGCGATCTTGGTGAAGATGCCGCCGGCGATCCGCAGCGCGGCGGCGCCGAGCGATTCGCCGATCGCGAAGCCGATGAAGCAGGCGCCGGCGTAGTCGCCCGGAATGAACAGCAGGATGCAGAGCATCAGCAGCAGCTCGACGCTGATGAGCAGCATGCCGATGCTCATGCCGGCGCTGAGCGGGATGGCGTAGATCGGATAGGGCATGCCGCGCAGGCCGGCGAACGCGGCGCGCGAGTTGGCGAACGTGTTGACGCGGATGCCGAACCAGGCGACGCCGTAGCTGCCGCCGATGCCGATCAGGCTGAACAGCAGGATGACCGACGACCTTCACCGCCGCGAAGTGCTGCAGCACCCCGAAGTAGAACACCATGATCACGCCGATGAAGAGCTCGAGGATCAGGATGAACTTGCCCTGCGTGATCAGGTAGGTCTTGCAGGTCTCGTAAATCAGCTCCGAGATTTCGTGCATCGACCGGTGCACCGGCAGGTTCTTCAGCCTGGTGAAGATGACCATGCCGAAGGCCAGGCCCATCACGCAGACCAGGAGTCCACCCATCAGCAAGGTGCGGCCGTTGATGCCCTGGAACTCGACCTGCCCGAGGTCGGGCAGAACCAGGTTCGCTTCACCCCCGGCATGACGGGCTTGCTCCTGCGGGGCCGCCGGCGCAGGCGGCTGGGCCGCCAGCGCGACCGGCAGCGAGAGCAACAGCGCAACGAGCACTCCCACGAGACACGTCAGGCGTGAGCGGAACATCTGCAGCATTGGTCTCCTCTGAAAACAGTCACGTTCCCGGCACATAAAAGCCCCGAATCGTACGATAGATGCTCGTCGAACCCGGGCTGATGACGGAGGAATCTGGCCGGCCCCCGGCCCAGGTCGTCAGACGCGGAAGTCGGCGACGCGATCGCCGCCGCGCCGGGCGCGCAGCCGGCTGGAGAGCGCGACGCCGCCGGTCAGAAAAATCCGGATGCCTTGTTCAACCGTGATGTCGGGGTACGAGGCCTTGTCGCGCGGACAGATGATGACATCACCCAGGTAGAGATGATTGGTCGGCACGTAGACCGCCACCAGCGGCTCCGGACCGGCGCCGCGATCCACCGTGAATTCCTTCGTGAGAAAGCCGAGGAGGAATCCGCGCGCGCTGTCTTCGACCAGCACCACGCGTTTGAATCCGTACTCGTTATCTGGCGAGAAGGCGACAACTAGCTGCTTCACGGGAGAATAGATCGTCCGGAACACCGGCACCTTCAACAGGTACCCCTCTGTTCGCTGGAGCACCCGTTTGCCCAGCACGTTGGTTGCCAATGCGCCGACGAACAGCACGATCAGCGCGGTGGTGAGGATGCCGAGGCCCGGAATGTGAATCGGCGTGGCGGGATCGCCACTGAGACGCTGGAGCCAGTCGTCATAGAACGGGCCGACGAACCCGTCCACGACGCGGAAGATCCAGACGAACGCGGCGACGCTGATCACGAGCGGCACCGTGACGAAGAACCCGGCAATGAAGGTGCGCCGCAACCACTGCATCGCGCCGCCCCTACAACGCGCGAGCGGCCAGCGCGATCAACAGGAGCACGCCGGCGCCAATCCTGTACCAGGCGAACGGCACGAAGCCGACCCGCCGCACCACCGCAAGGAACGGCTTGACGACGACCAGCGCCGCGATGAACGCCAGGACGAACCCCACCGCGATCTCCGCGAGGCGGTCCGTTCCCAGGCTGTGCCGGGCCTCGAGCATGTCGTGCGCGAACGCCGCCGTCATGGTTGGCATCGCCAGAAAAAACGAGAATTCGGCCGCGGCCGGACGATCGAGCCGCAGCAGCATGGCCCCGACGATGGTGGCGCCGGATCGCGAGACGCCGGGAATCATCGCCAGCACCTGGCAGGCGCCAATCGCCAGCGCGCGCCCCAGCGACGTGTGATCGGCATTCCGCACGACCGGCTCAGGACGATACCGCTCCGCGATCAGCATCACGATGCCGCCGATGATGAACGACCACGCGATCACCGCGGGCGTCGTATACAGGACGCGCTTCACGTAGCCGGCGAACAACGCGCCGGCCACGACGGCCGGCAGGAACGCCACGAACACCATCAGGGCGAAGTGGCGCGCGTCGGGATCCGACGGCAGCCCGATGATGACGCGGAGGATCTTCTCGCGGTACAACCACATGACCGCGAGAATCGCTCCGAGCTGGATCGTCACCGTGAAGACGCCGCCCGGATCATCGAACCCAATCAGCCGCGCGCCGATCAGCAGGTGCGCCGTCGAGGACACCGGCAGGAACTCGGTGAGTCCCTGGACGATCCCGAGGAGCGCGGCAGCGATCAGAGTCACCAGGCCGGCGTCAGGAGACGCGCCGGCGGCCCGGCTTGCGCGCCGCGGGGGCCTGGGCCGAGGCGGGCGCGGCCGGTGCCACCTGCCCCTTAATCGGCTTGCGTCCCTGAATCATGATCGCGATCGCCGCCGCGATGAACACCGTCGAGTAGGTGCCGCTGATGATGCCGATCAGCATCGTGAAGGCAAAGCCTTCCAGCACCTCGCCGCCGAACAGATACAGCGCGATGACGCTGAGCAGCGTCGTGCCCGCGGTGATGACCGTGCGGCTGAGCGTCTGGTTGACGGCGACGTTGACGATGTGCGCCAGGTTGTCACGACGCATCGCCCGCATGTTCTCGCGCACGCGGTCGAACACCACGATGGTGTCGTTGACCGAGTAGCCGGTGATCGTCAGGAGGCCGGCGATGATGTTCAGCGTCAGCTCGTAGTTGAAGAACGCCAGGAACGCCATCGTGACGAGGAGGTCGTGCAGGGTCGCCGCGACGGCGCCGACCGCGAAACTGAGCTGAAAGCGCAACGCGATGTAGGCGAGGATCCCGGCCAGCGCCAGCACCGTCGCCAGCACGCCGCGGCGCCGCAGCTGCTCGCCGATCACCGGTCCGACGATCTCCGTGCCCTCGACCCTGAACCCACCGAGGTTGCTCTTCTTGAGCGCCGCGACCACCAGGTCGGCCTCGCGACTGAGGTCGCCGCCGGACTCGGACCCGGTGCGCCGCACCCGGATCATCACGGTGTTGTTCTCGCGCGGGCCGTACTCCTGGACCACCGAATCCCCGCCGTTCGGCAGGTTGGCGGCGAGCGCGGCCCGCACTTCCTGGATCTGCTTCGGCTGATCGAACCGGGCGATGACGATGGTGCCGCCTTCGAAGTCGACGCCCTTGGCAAGGCCGCGGGTGGCGATCAGCCCCATGCCGGCGAGGATGACCACGAGGGAGAGCCCGATGGCGTGCCAGCGCCAGCGGACGAAGTCGAAATTGGTGTTCGTGAAAAGCTGCATGATGACCCTAGATGCTCAAGGAGGGCTGCGCCGCTGACTGCCGGCTGAGCGCGGCCTCGAACAGCGTCCTCGACACGAAAATTGACGTGAACAGGTTGGTCACGAGACCGACGACCAGCGTGGTGGCGAACCCGCGGATCGGTCCGGTGCCGAACTGGAACAGGAAGGCGGCGGCGATGAGCGCCGTGATGTGCGTGTCGAGCAGCGTCAGGAACACGCGCGAGAAGCTCGCGTGCACGGCCGCGCGCGCGCCGCGCTGCGCCGCGAGCTCCTCCTTGATGCGCTCGAAGATCAGCACGTTCGAGTCGACGCCCATGCCCATCGTGAGGATGAAGCCGGCGATGCCGGGCAGCGTCATGGCCGCGCCGAAGTACGCCATCAGCCCGAGCACCATCACCAGGTTGACGATCATCGCCAGGACGGCGTTGATGCCGGAAAGCTTGTAATACCCCAGCATGAAGACGACGACCAGCGCGAGGCCCGCGAGCGAGGCCGCGACGCCGGACCGGATCGAGTCGGCGCCGAGGGTGGGACCAATCGTGCGCTCTTCGAGATAGCTCATCGAAGCGGGCAGCGCACCGGAGTTCAGGACCAGCGCCAGATCCGCGACTTCCTGCTGGGTAAAGCTGCCGGCGATGCGCCCCTCGTCATTGATGCGGCCCTCGATGCGCGGCGCCGACTGGACGCGGTTGTCGAGGACGATCGCCAGGAATCGCCCGATGTTCTCGCCGGTCGCCTTGCCGAACTTTGCCGCGCCCTCGCGGGTCAGCGAGAAGCCCACCGCCGGGCGGCCGTTCTCGTCGAGCGTCGCACGCGAGACGCGGAGATCCTGCCCGGTCACCACCGACGTCCGGCGCAGCAGGTAGTACGACGTGCCGGCCTCGGCCGAGCCCGCGGCGCCGGACACGACCTCCATGTCGGGCGGCACCTTGCCGCCGTGCGACTGGAGCAGCGCCTCCTGCGAGCTGGACGGGCCGCTCTCGACCAGCTTGAACTGGAGCTGCGCGGTGGACCGGATGACTTCTTTCGCGCGCGCCACCTCGGACACGCCCGGCAGCTGCACCAGCAGCTGATCGCCGGCATCGCCGAAGCGCGAGATGTTCGGCTCGGTCACGCCGAGCTCGTTGACGCGGCGATCGATGGTTTCCTGCGCCTGCACCACGGTCTGCTCGCGCATGTCCCGTTCGATGTTCGGCCGCAGCTTGAACTCGTAGACGCCGCCGGCGCCGGGGTTCCGTTCGTAGTTCGTGCCGAGGATTTCGTCCGAGACGGTCCGGAACTCGGCGTCGCGATCCTGCGGCACGCCCTCGACGCGAATCGTCGCCGGTGCCGGCGTGGTGATCGCGCCAATCGTGACGCCCGCCGTCCGCAGCCGCTCGCGCAGCTGCTCGCCGGTCGTCTGCCCGGAGGTCGTCAGCGCTTCGTCGGTGTGCACGCGCATGACGAGGTGCACGCCGCCCTTGAGGTCCAGACCCAGCTTGAGTTGTTTGGCCTTCACCCAGGCAGGTGCCGGCAGGTTGTACCTGGCGGCGAGGATCGGATAGACACCCATGGTGAAGAACACGACGAACACGCCGAGTACCGTGAGCAGTTTCCAGCGAAGATTCTTCATTGATCGTCCTAGAGGTTGCCGCCTTCGGTCACCACGGGTTCCTGGCCCTGGTAGCCGGCGACGGCCTGACGCGCGACCTCGATCCGCACCTTGTCCGCGATCTGGACCTGGACGGTCTTGTCGGTGAGGCGCGTGATGGTCCCGTAGATGCCACTGGTCGTGATGACCTTGTCGTTGACCTTCAGGGACTCCTGAAACGACTGGATTTTCTTCTGCCGACGCTTCATCGGCAGCAGGATCAGGAAATAGAAGATCGCCAGGATCAGGGCGAACGGCAGGAACTGCAGCAAGCCTTGCTGCGCTCCACCTGCCGCCGCGAACACGACGTGGGTCAACGACTGCTCCATTCAGTCTCGGGGTCGGCGAGAAAACGTTCGATGGAACTCCACACGGAGTTTTTCGAACGTCCCGAACACTATAGCCTCCCTAATCCTCCGCATCGTGTCAAGGTAAAAGTGCAAATTATGCAACGAGTTGAGGGTGCCAGCCGTCATTTCCCCCGACATGTACAGGTGGCGAAGGTAGGCTCGCGAAAAGTGCCGGCAGGTATAGCAGCCGCAGCCCGGATCGGGCGGCTCCGGATCCTCCGCGAACCGCGCATTCTTGATCGCCAGCGGTCCCCTGCTCGTCAGGAACTGTCCGTTCCGTGCGTTGCGGGTCGGCAGCACGCAGTCGAACATGTCGATCCCGCGCGCCACGCACTCGATGAGGTCGTCCGGCATCCCGCTCCCCATCAGGTAGCGCGGCCGCGCCTCCGGAAGCTGCGGCGCCGTGTGCGCCACCACCTCGTACATGATGTCGGGCGCCTCCCCGACGCTGAGGCCGCCGATGGCGTAGGCCTCGAATCCGATCTCGACCGTCGCCTGCACGCTGGCGCTGCGGAGATCGGGAAACGTCGCGCCCTGCACGATCCCGAACTGCGCCTGCCCGGGGTTGCTGACGACGACAGGCGCCGGGGTCGTCCTGCAGCTGAACGAACCGTGCCCTCGCCCGCTGCGCCCACCGCACCGACCGCTCCATCGCCGCGCTCGCGTCCTCTGCGGTCGCCGGCGTGGCGATGCACTCGTCGAGCACCATCGCGATGTCCGAGCCGAGCTGGGCCTGGATATCCGTCGCCAGCTCGGGCGTCAGCAGGTGCAGCGCGCCATCGAGGTGCGAGCGGAACTCCGCCCCCTCCTCACGGATGCGACGCATGCCCGCCAGGCTGAACACCTGGTACCCGCCGCTGTCGGTCAGGATCGGCCGGTGCCATCCGATGAACCGGTGCAGGCCGCCGGCACGCGCGATCAGATCGGAGCCGGGTCGCAGGAAGAGATGGTAGGTATTGCCAAGAATGATCTCGGCGCCGACGTCCTCCAGATCGCGGTGGGTGACCGCCTTGACCGCTCCGCGTGTGCCAACCGGCATGAAGGCGGGGGTTTGCACCACCCCGTGCGGCGTCCGCAGTTCGCCGCGACGCGCTGCGCCGTCGCGGTGGGTGACCCGGAAGTCGAATGCGCCGGAGGCCATCCCGTCATTCTCGCCTGAGCCTCGGGCCCGAGTCTCTCCTGACGGGCGGCCGGGCACTCCTGTATCCTTGATGTGTGAAGCGCCTCCGCGTTGGCGTGCTGTACGGTGGACGATCCGGCGAGCATGAAGTGTCGCTCGCGTCGGCGGCGGCGGTGTTCGCGCATCTCGACAAGAAGCGCTACGAGCCGGTGCCGATCCGCATCGAAAAGGACGGCCGCTGGTGCCTGGCCGACCGCGCGCCAACCGCGATGTCGGCCGGCGAAGTGATCGAGCAGGCGCGCCTCGACGCCGCCCGTCCCCTTCGCAGCGGCCGCGAAGTGCACATGATCGCGCGCCCGAGCGAAGAGACGGTGCTGTCGATCGATCGCAGTCAGGGCCGGGCCGACGAGCTTGGCAAGGCGACGGTCACCGGGCTCAACCTCGACGTCATCTTTCCGGTCCTGCACGGTCCCTACGGCGAAGACGGCACCATCCAGGGCCTGCTCGAGCTCGCTAATGTGCCGTATGTCGGCGCCGGCGTCCTGGCCTCGGCGGTCGGGATGGACAAGGCGGCGATGAAGTTGATCTTCGCCGCCCATGGCCTGCCGGTCTGCCCGTATCGCGTCGTCCTGCGGCACGAGTGGGAGGCCGCGCGCGGCGAGACGCTGCAATCGCTGGCGGCGACGCTGAAGTACCCGATGTTCGTGAAGCCGGCGAACCTCGGATCGAGCGTCGGCATCTCCAAGGCGAAGGACAGTGACAGCCTCGAGAAGGCGCTCGAGCTCGCCGGCTCGTTCGACCGCAAGATCGTCGTCGAGGCGGCGGTGCCGGATGCGCGCGAGATCGAATGCGCGGTGCTCGGCAACGATCATCCTGAAGCGTCGGTCGCCGGCGAGGTCATCCCGTCCCGCGAGTTCTACGACTACGAGGCGAAGTACCTCGACGATCGCTCGCAGGTGATCATCCCCGCCGAGCTCGAGCCGCAGACCGCCGACGAGATCCGCCGCCTGTCGCTGGCCGCCTTCCGCGCCATCGACGGCGCCGGGATGTCGCGCGTCGACTTCCTGGTGTCGCGGTCGACCGGCGAGATTTTCGTCAACGAGGTCAACACCATTCCCGGCTTCACCACGATCAGCATGTACTCGAAGCTGTGGGCGGCGACGAACGTCGACTATCCGACGCTGCTCGATCGCCTGATTGTCCTCGCGCTCGAGCGCCATGCCGGGAAACAGCAGCTCCGCACCAGCCTGACATGACCATCTGGCGCCGAGTGCCCAAGCTCGCCGCCTGCGTCGCAGCGCTCTGGCTCACGCCGCTGGTCCTGTCCGCCTCCCAGGACACGCTCCGCCGATCGACGACGACGCTGCCGCCCCGCTACGAGCTGCGCGGAGAGGACGGGCTGGTGCGCGCCTACGAATACATCCTCGAGGCGAGGTTCGACCAGGTCGAGGCGGAGCTGCGCCGCGCGTGCGGCCCGGCGCCGGCGGAAGCGTGCAACGTCCTCGAGGCCACCGCGCTCTGGTGGCAGATTCAGCTCGATCCCGAGAGCCGCGCCCTCGACGCCGCGTTCTCGGCCTCGGTCGAGCGCGCCATCAGGGCGACCGAGGCCTGGACCGAGCGCACGCCCGCAGGATCCGGAGGCGTGGTTCTACCTGGGCGGCGCGTACGGCGCGCGCGTGCAGTGGCGAGTGCTGCGCGGCGAGAAACTCGCGGCCGCTCGCGACGGCAAACAGATCAAGCTGGCGCTCGAACGCGCCATCGCGCTGGAGCCCGGCCTGGACGACGCCTACTTCGGGCTCGGGATGTACAAGTACCTACGCCGATGTCGCACCGGCGGCGGCGCGCTTCCTGCGATTCCTGCTGCTGCTGCCCGGCGGCGATCGCGAAGAAGGGATGCGCGAGATGCTGCGCGCACGCAGCCGGGGCCGGCTGATGCAGGGGGAAGCGGACTACCAGCTGCACGTCATCTACCTGTGGTACGAGCGGCAGCCGCGCCGCGCGCTGGAGCTGCTGCACGCGCTGCAGGCACGCTACCCCGCCAATCCGCTCTATCTCGCCCAGATCGCGCACGTGCAGGACGCCTACGAGCACGACGTCACCGCCAGCCTCGAGACCTGGCGCACACTGCTCGCGGCGGCGCGGGAGCAGCGGGCCAACAACGCGGCACTCGCCGAGGTGCAGGCGCGGCTCGGCGCCGCGCGCATGCTGGAAGCGATGCACCTCACCGACGACGCGATCGAGCATCTGCGCGCGGCCACGGCGCTGAAGTCGAAGGAGCCGTACTCGACGCTCGCGCTCGCGTTCCTCAAGCTCGGGCAGGCGCACGATCGGATGGGCGCGCGCCCGGCGGCGATGGCCGCGTACAAATCCGCGGTCGCGGCGGTGCCGCCGCTCGATCCGTACGACGTGCGCGGCCAGACCGTCGAGCACATGCGGCGCGCGCCGGACTCACGCCGTGCCGAGGCGTATCGCCTCTCGCTCGACGGATGGCGGCGTCTCGAGCGCAACGATGTGCCCGGCGCCACGACCGCGCTCGAGCGATCGCTCGCGCTCGCGCCCGACGATCCCGTGGCGCGCTACCGCTACGGCCGCCTGCTGCAGACGCGTCGCCTGGACGCCGCCGCGCTCGAGCAGTACGACACCGCGATCCGCCGCGCGTCGCACTGTCCGGCGCCGGTGCTCGGCAACGTCTACCTCGAGTCCGCGCGCCTGCACGAGCGGTTCGGCCACCGCGAGCTCGCCATCTCCGCCTACAAGATCGCGTCGACGCTGTTCGGCGCCGCCGCCGATACACGCGCCGCCGCGACGCGGGCGCTGGCGCGGCTCGGCGCGCGCTGACATCGTCGGCGCAGCGCGCAGCACGCCGCGCTCACCGCCGCACGCGCGCGGTTCTCACCCCGTTCTCATCGCGTTCTCACCAACTTGACAACCCTCCACATTCTGAGCTTGTGCCCTACAGGTCGCATGCGTCACGTCCGACAAACTCTTTGTGCGTGTTTTTGACAAGTTGATGCAGTTTGTGCTTGACACCTCATTCTTCTCACCCGTAATCTACATCTCGTATGAGGGTGGTCCGCTCAGCCCACCTGTTGTGACCATGCGTTGTCAGTCAACAGCTGAGCTGCCAAGTTCCAAGGAGGAATAATGGCGAAGAAAACCGCAAAGGGCGGCGCGAAGAAGACGGCTAAGGGCGGAAAGAAGCGCTAGACGCCGCTTGAACCGGTGCGGGGGTGCCCCAAGCGATTGGCACCCCCTCTTTTGATGCGGACCTCCCGCACTCGCGGGAGTTAACCCAAAGAAGCGAGGGCGCCGCAAGCGCAGGCCACGTGCCGGACGGCAGCGGCGCTGTGATGCGGTGAGTGCTCACGCAAAACCCACGAGCGAAAGGGGGGATAAGCGTAATGGCCAAGAAAACTGCAGCCAAGGGCGGGAAGAAGAAGGGCGGCAAGAAGCGGTAAGCCTCCCGTGAACCCGCTGAAAAGGGGGCGTCGGTCGCCCCCTTTTTGGTGTACTACTGCCAGCCCTTCCCGTCCCACACCCGCACCCGCTGAATCACATCCCCCAGCTGAATCCGATCGACGACCTCCATGCCGTTGACGACGTGGCCGAAGACCGTGTACCGCCCGTCGAGGTGTGGCTGCGGTGAGTGCGTGATGAAGAACTGGCTGCCGCCGGTGTCGCGCCACGCCAGCGCCATGCCGACGGTGCCGCGCAGATACGGCCGATCGTTCAGCTCGTCGCGAATCGTATAACCCGGCCCGCCCTCGCCATCTCCCCGCGGGTCGCCGTCCTGCATCACGAAGTTCGGGACGACGCGATGGACCTGCAGGCCGTTGAAGTACCCCTTGCGGACCAGCGCCATGAAGTTGCGCGTGGTCTGCGGCGCGTCGAGGACCGCCAGCTCGAACTCGATCGTGCCTCGCACCGTTTCGATGAACACGTGCGGCGAGTACGCCGGCGCGGCCAGGGTCGCATCGTCATAGGGCGCGGGCGGCGCGCCTGGCGCCGGACGGATCGCGAGCTGGTGATCGGCCGCGGGCTCGAGCTTCGCGAGCAGCTCGACCGTCCGGACGCGCACCGCCCAGTCCTGGTCCGTGAGCCCCGCGCGCACGGACTCGAGCGCCTCCGCGCCGTATGCGGCCATGGCCTCGATCGCCGCCGCACGCGCGCCGTACGCGGAATCCGGCTGCGCGGCCTCGTACGCCTGCCGAAGCGCCGCAAGTCCGCCCTCGGGCTTCATGTCCTTCAGCAACGTCGCGGCCGTCTCGCGGATGACGTAGTCCGCTTCCTTCAGATGCGCGAGCAGCACCGCCGCGGCATCCGGCGCGCGCAGCCGCACCAGCGCGCGAAGCACCGCGGGAATCACGCGTCGATCTTCGTCTTTCAACGCCGCGGTGACCCGCTCGAGCGCGATCTCGGCGGGCAAGGTGGCGAGGACGTCCATCTGTGCCGCCCTGACCGTCCAGTGCCGATCGGTCTCGAGCCCCGATAGCGTGAGCACGAAGTTGTCCGCGTCGATCTGCGCAGCGGCGCGCATCGCCGCGGCGCGCATCGCCGGCCACTCATCGGTGATCAGGTCCTGGATGTTGGGCAGCTGCTCGGTCGCGCGGAGGGTTCCCAGCGCGCTGACGGCTTCGAGCCGGAGGTTGCCTTCGATGGCGCCGTCGAAGGCGATTTTTCCGAGCCGCTCGGCCGCCTGGGTGGCGCCGACCTGGGCGAGCGCGCGGATCGCCGAGGCCACGACCTCGCGCGGCTGCGAGCCGACGTCGATGAGCGGCAGCAGCACGTCGGCGACCTTGCCGTCCTTGGTGCCGCCGAGGCCACGCGCGGCAAACGCCGGGGTGTAGCGGCCCTTGACCGCGATCAAGTCGCGGAGTGCCGGCGCGGCGCGCGGATCGCCGATGCGCTGGAGCGCGAACGCGACCGGCCACCAGGTCGAGACCGGCTTCCCGTTGTCGAGCACGGCGGCGGCCAGCGGCTCGTACGCGCGCAACCGCACCAGTGCGAACACACTCAGCTTGAACGCCTCCGCCTCGGGCGGCGCCGGCCAGCGCTCGTCGTCCGGCGCCATCCCCGACACCGACGCGGTACGCGCATAGTCAGCCGCAACCTTCCCGATCGCCGGCGCGGCATCCTCCGCACCCACCGACCCGAGCGCTTCGGCGGCGCGGCCGCGCACCAGCGGGTCCTGATCGGACAGCAGCGGCAGCAGCGCAGCGCTGGCGGATCGATCGCCGAGCAGGCCCAGCGCGAATGCCGCGGCTTGCCGAACCTCGCTGTCGGAATCGGTCAGCATCGGCGCCAGTACCGGCACGCCCTCCTTGAGCCCGACCCGTCCGATGGCGATGGCGGCGCGACGACGGATGCGGGCCTCGGCATCGGTCGCGAGCTTCGCGAGATCCGGCGCGGAGGTGGGTGGTGGCGGCACCGGCGCCGGCTTGCGGCCCTTGACGACGGGAGCCGGCGGCGGCGCGGGTGGATCCGGCAGCTTGAGCAGCCGCTGATCCTCGAGCTGAAAGATCCAGGTCAGCTTCTGCTCGTACGGAATCACGATTGGCTTTGGCGGGGCCGGCGGCGCGCTGGCACAGGCGGCGGCAACGAGGCCCAGCAGGGCAACGGCAACGGCGCGTGAGGACGGCGGACGTGTCGTGAATGTCAATCGCATCGGAACAGGAACTCAGCTGGCTCTGAGCACGGTGCTCTGTTGGGTTGCGGCTTCGATCCGCTCGACGTCGATGGCGACGCCGAGGCCGATGCCGGACGGAACCGGAATCGTCCCGTCGGGCCTGACGTCGATCGGCGGATCGATGAGATCCGGGACGAAGTAGCGGCGGCTCGCCGCGACGTCCCCCGGCAGCGTGAAATTGGGCAGCGTTGACAGATGAAGGTTGTGGGCGCGGCCGATGCCGCTCTCGAGCATGCCGCCGTGCCACACCGGAATGCCGTGGCGGGCCGCGAGATCGTGCAGGCGGATCGAGGGCTGGTGTCCGCCGACGCGCCCAGGCTTGATGTTGATGATCCGGCAGGCGTCCGCCGCGATCGCGTCCTCGGCGAGGCGCACCGAGGGCAGCGATTCGTCGAGGCAGATCGGCGTCCGCAGCTGGCGCTGCAACGCCGCGTGATCGCGGACGTCGTCGTAGTCGAGCGGCTGCTCGATCATCATCAGCGCGTAGTCGTCCAGGGCGCGCAGGTGGGCGGCGTCCGACAGCCGATAGGCGGCATTGGCGTCGACCATGAGCGGGAGATCGCCGAATCGCGCGCGGACCGACTCGACCGGAGCGATGTCCCAGCCCGGCTTGATCTTGATCTTGACGCGGCGGTAACCGTCGGCGACCTCGGCTTCGACGCGGCGCAGCAGGTCGTCGATGGTGGGCTGAATGCCAATCGACACGCCGGCGGCGATGTCGGCGCGCACGCCGCCGAGCGCCGTGCACAGCGGCACCTGCTGCTCGCGCGCGAACAGATCCCAGGCGGCCATTTCGACCGCTGCCTTCGCCATGTTGTGACCGCGGATGATCGCCAGCGCATCGAAGACGTCCGCCGGATGTGCGAAGACCCGTCCCAGCACGATCGGCGCGATGAAGTCCGCGATGATGTGCCAGGCCGTCGTCGTGGTCTCGGCACTGTAGTACGGATGGGCGTCGGCCACGCACTCGCCGTACCCGACCAGGCCATCCTGCCCGACGGTGACCAGCAGGAACGTGCGATCGTCGATGCGCCCGAAGCTGGTTTCGAAGAACCGGACGAGCGGCAGTCGCAGGACGCGCAGCTCGATCCGGTCAATCCGCACGGACCCCATGCTATCGCAACCCCGTAACCCGCACCCGCGTCTCCCGGCCACCCGCCGCGCCAGCTCGAGGGCTGACCGGAATCAGCGGCCGTCGGTGCGGGGCACGTAGTAGCGCGTGCCCTTCCCCATCGATCGAATCTGCCGTTCGAGGTCGGCGACGGTGTCCTCGTTCCACGAAAGATCGACGTGAGAGGTCTCGACGGTCAGGAGCGGCGTCGCGGTGTAGTGGAAGAAGAAGTGGTTGTACGCCTCGTTCAGCTCCCGGACGTAGTCGGCGTCCGGCACCGCCACCGCCGGGTCGGCCTTCGATCGTTCGCGGAGCCGGCGCCGCACGACGTCGACCGGCGCCTGCAGGTAGATCACCAGGTCTGGCGGCGCAATGTCCGGCGCCAGCAGCTCGTAGAGCCGCTGATAGATGAACAGCTCGTTGTCGTCGAGGTTGACGTAGGCGTAGATCTTGTCCCGGTCGAAGAGGTAGTTGCAGACGAGGAGCTGGCTGAACAGGTCGGACTGACGCAGGGTGCCCTGCTGCCGGTAGCGCGTCAGCGTGTAGAACAACTGCGCCTGGAACGCGGCGCCGGCACGCTCCTGATAGAAGTCCGCGATGAACGGGTTGTCGCCCTCGTCGAGGACGACGGTGGCGTCGAGACGCGCACCCAACCGCTCGGCCAGCACGGTCTTCCCCACGCCTGGCGGTCCCTCGATGGCGATGTGCCTGAACAGCAAGCCGAAAGTATAGCTGCTCAATCGGCGGGCGGTGAGCGGCGGCGGTTCGGGCGTGTGACCGCTCCCGGTTCAGGGGCTGATGGGTTATCCTCGCTCGATGGCCTGGTTCAAAAAGGTCCGCAAGCCGATCGAGGCGGCGAACAAGGAAAGCCGGGTGCCCGAGGGGCTGTGGGTCAAATGTCCGTCCTGCGGGCAAATCATCTACAACAAGGACCTCGCCGCCAGCCTCAGTGTCTGCACGAAGTGCGGCCACCATTTCCGGCTGTCGTCCACCGAGCGGCTTCGGTCGCTGTTCGACGGCGACTGGGAAGAGCACGACCGCAGCCTGGCCTCGACCGATCCCCTGCAGTTCACCGATACCAAGCCGTACGCCCAGCGCCTGAAGGCGTCGATGGCGGCGACCGGCATGAGCGACGCGGTCATCACGTCGACCGGGCGCATCAACGGCATCCAGACCGTCGTCGCCGCGATGGAGTATTCGTTCATCGGCGGCAGCATGGGCGTCGTGGTCGGCGAGAAGATCACGCGGGCGATCGAACGGGCGATCGAGCTGAGGCTCCCGGTCATCATCGTGTCGTGCTCCGGCGGCGCCCGGATGATGGAGGGCGCGCTGTCGCTGATGCAGATGGCCAAGATCAGCGCGGCCCTGGCCCGCCTCGATCGGGCCCGCCTGCCCTACATCTCCCTGCTGACCGACCCGACCACCGGCGGCGTGACGGCGAGCTTTGCGATGCTGGGCGACGTCAACATCGCGGAACCGAAGGCGCTGATCGGCTTCGCCGGACCGCGCGTCATCGAGCAGACCATCCGGCAGCAGCTGCCCGAAGGGTTCCAGCGCAGCGAGTTCCTGCTGGATCACGGCATGCTCGACATGGTGGTCGATCGCCGCGAGCTCAAGGACGTCATCACCCGTGTCCTGCGTTTCGGCGGCGTCACGCCCAAGCCCGCGGTCACCACGCGGGTGCCGATCGCGCCACCGCCGCCAGTGCAGGGGAGCTGATCACGACCGCGGTCGAGTACCTGTTCGGCCTCGAGCGGCTGGGCATGAAGTTCGGCCTCGAGAACATCACGACGCTCTGCACCGCTCTCGGACATCCGGAGCGGGCCTTCCAGTCGATCCATATCGCCGGCACCAACGGCAAGGGCTCGGTGACGGCGATGGTCCATCAGGCGCTGGTCGCCGCCGGACATCGCTCCGCGCGCTACACCTCGCCTCATCTCGAGCGCCTCGAGGAGCGGTTCGTGATCGGCGAACACGAGGTCGGGTCCGACGAGCTGGAGGTGTCGGCCCGAGTGGTTCGTGACGCCATCGAGCGGCTGCAGGGTGCCGGCGCGTTCGAGGCGCCGCCCACGTTCTTCGAGAGCGTCACCGCGCTCGCGTTCGAGCTGTTCAGAAGGGGCGGTGTGGAAGTCGCCGTCATCGAGGTCGGCCTTGGCGGCCGGCTCGACGCCACCAACATCATCGTTCCGATCGCCGCCGCGATTACCTCGATCGACTTCGATCACGAGGCCCAGCTCGGTCACACAATCGAGTCGATCGCCTTCGAGAAGGCCGGGATCGTCAAGCCGGGCATTCCGGTCGTCTGCGGGCCGCTGCGCCCGGACGCCGAGGCCGTCATCGCCCACGTCTGCGCCGAACGGCAGGCGCGCCTGGTCCGCTTCGACGACGAGGAGGGGATCGATGGGCTGGTCGAACACGTGGCGCTGGGCCTGCGCGGCGCACACCAGGCGATCAACGCGCGCATCGCCGCGCGTCTGCTCCACGAGGTCGACCGTGCCGGCATCGCGGTTGACGCCGAGGCCATCCGCAGCGGGCTTCGTGACGTCGCCTGGCCCGGGCGGCTCGAGCGCTTCGATTATCGCGGCACAAACGTCCTCATCGATGCCGCGCACAATCCGGCCGGCGCAGCAACCCTGGCCCAGTACCTGCGGGAGACGGGATGGTCGGGTTGTACGCTCGTCTTCAGTGCGATGCAGGACAAGAACGTCGCCGCGATGTTGACGGCGCTCGCGCCGGTCGTCGGCAGCCTGATCGCCACGACCGCGCCGACTCCGCGGGCGCTCGACGCGGAGGCCGCAGCGGCGATCGCGCGATCGGTTCCCGGGGCCCGCTGGACAGTCGAGTCGGTCGCCGACCCCGAGGCGGCGCTGACTCATGCATCGCGCAATCATCCCCGCGTCGTCGTCGCCGGCTCCATCTTCTTGATCGGTTCGCTGCGTGGTATTCTGCGAACGCGATAAGCCACGACTGTCTGCGCCTCGTTTTGCCTCGATTTTCATGGTCCGTTTTCGTCTGACGCTGGTCATCCTCTCCGGTCTCTGGCTGGCCCCCTCATCATTGTTCGCTCAGGATCTGAACGATCTCTCGAGCTGCAAGGTCTACCAGTCCCTCTTCTCGCAGGCCGAGCGGCTCGAGGACGTGTCGCGCTTCTACGGGTCAGCCGACACGGCGGTCCGGATCGACTGCGACGAGCTGCAGTTTTTCGCCGACTACATCGAGATCCTGAAGAAGAAGGATTTCGTCAGCGCCCGCGGCAACGTCGTCTTCGTGTCGGGCGACACCCGCATTGCCGCCGACCGCGCCGAGTTCAACACCCGCACGAAGACCGGCACGTTCTACAACGCCGCCGGCACGATGAGCCTCGGCGGCCGCGTCGATCGCAGCATGTTCGGCACCCAGGAGCCCGACGCCTACTTCCGTGGCGCCGAGCTGCACAAGGTCGGTCCCAAGAAGTACCGGATCGTCAACGGCGCCTTCAGCACCTGCGTGCAGCCGACGCCGCGCTGGGAGATCTCGTCGGGCTCGTTCACCATCAACCTCGACGACTACGCGCTGCTGCGGAATGCGGTGTTCCGGGTCAAGGGCGTGCCGCTGATGTACCTGCCGGCGTTCTACTACCCGATTCAGGAAGACGACCGCGCCACCGGCTTCCTGATGCCGACCTACGGCTCGGCGACGCTGCGGGGACAGACGCTCAGCAACTTCTTCTTCTGGGCGATCAACCGCAGCCACGACGCGACCGTGTACCACGACTGGATGACGAAGGCCGGGCAGCAGGTCGGCGGCGAGTACCGCTACGTCCTCGCACCGGGTTCGCAGGGCAACGCGCAGGTCCGCTGGCTGGCGGAGAAGGCAATCGAAACGGCGCTCCCGGACGGGACGGTGCGCGTCCAGAGTCCGCGGCGCAGCTACGGCATCAACGGTGACGTGAGCCAGCAGCTACCAGGCACGTTCCGGCTGCGCGCCAACGCCGACTACTTCTCGAGTGTGGTCACGCAGCAGCAGTACCAGCAGGACGTCATGCGGGCGACCAACCGCAACCGCCGCTTCGGATCCCACGTCACCGGCTCACTCGGGCAGTTCCAGGTGAGCGTGCTGGCGGATAGGAGCGACTACTTCTATACGGAGAAGTCGCTCTCGACCTACGGCAGCCTGCCGCGCGTCAACGTCAGCAAGCCGGAAACGCCGCTCTTCGGCGCGCCGGTCTACTTCGGCCTCAACAGCGAGTACGTCACGATCCTCCGGAGCTCGTCGCTGGACGACGTCAAGACGTCGGATCTGGGGCTGACCCGCATGGACATCAGTCCGGTCGTGCGGATTCCGTTCTCCCGCTGGCCGTTTCTCGGCGTGACCTCGGCGATCTCCTGGCGCGGCACCTTCTGGACGGAAAGCCTGACGGCGCCGGTGACCGGCCAGCCGCAGCGGCAGGTCTCGGAGGCGCTGAGCCGCCAGTACTTCGATTTCCTGGCCCGCATCACCGGCCCGGTGCTGACGCGCGTGTTCAACCCGCAGGAGGGATCGACGCGCCAGAAGTTCAAGCACGTGATCGAGCCGAACCTGGTCGTGCAGCGGATCACCGCGATCGACGAGTTCGACCGCATCGTCAAGCTCGAGTCGGGCGACTATACGGTCGGCAGCACCACCCGCGTCAGCTACGGACTCACCAATCGCTTCTACGGGAAGAAGGAGAACATCCGCGAGTTGTTCATGGTGAACATCGGCCAGACCTACTACTCGCAGGAGACCGCGGCCCAGTACGACCAGCAGTACCAGACCAGCTTCACGTCGCGGAAGAACAGCAAGCTGTCGCCGATCGCGCTGTCGGCGCGGAGCTCGCCGGTCGACGGGCTCCAGGCGGAGTTCCGGGCCGAGTGGGACACCAAGGAGGACGCGCTGCTGACGATCTCGGCGAGCGGCAGCTACACGCGCGGCGACTGGCTGCACACGTCGGCGGGCTGGAGCCAGCGGCGGTTCGTGCAGAACCTGCCCGGCTTCAACGACCCGAATCGCGCCGACCAGTACATCAACGCCGCCGCCAACCTGCGCGGCTACCGCAACCGCATCGGCGGCACCTACACCTTCAACTACGACCTCCTCAACGATCGCTTCCTGCAGCAGCGCTGGATGGCGTATTACAATGCGCAGTGCTGCGGCATCGGGTTCGAGTACCAGACGTATAACCTCCAGGGCTCGCTGGTGGGCGTCGGCGTTCCAGGCGTTCAAGAGGACCGCCGCTTCAACATTTCGTTCACACTCGCCGGAGTCGGGACTTTCTCCAACCTGTTCGGCGCGTTTGGAGGGCAGCAAGGCCGCTGATTGAAGGGTCAGCTGGCCGCCTGAGCGCCTCGGCCCGCAACGCCAGCGCAGAGCATGTCCAAGGGCATCCCACTCGTGACCGGCGCAGCAGGCTTCGCCGGCAGCCACCTGCTCGACCACCTGCTGGAACACGAGCGACAGGTCGCGGCCTGGGGCAACCCGGCCGGCCGCAGGACGCCCCTCGATCGTGGTCCCGAAAACGTCCGCTGGGCCGCGGTCGACGTGACCAGCATCACCGCCGTCACCGCGGCGCTCCAAGCGATCACCCCGTCCGCGATCTATCACTGCGCCGGCATCGCCGACGTCGGCAGCAGCTGGGCCGACTCCGCCAGGGCGCTCCGCGTCAACGTCATGGGCACGCATACGCTGCTGACCGCCGTGCAGCGTGCCGGCCTCGAGATTCCCGTGCTCGTGACCGGCTCCGCGCTGGTCTATCGGAAGTCCCACGCGGCGCTGACCGAGGACTCCGCGCTCGGGCCGTCGAGTCCGTACGGCGTCAGCAAGCTCGCGCAGGAAATGGTCGGCGCCGCGTCGGACGGACGCGTGATCCTGACGCGCCCCTTCAATCACGCGGGACCGCGGCAAGCCGACGCCTACGTGACCTCGAGCTTCGCCCGGCAGATCGCGGAAGTCGAGGCTGGACTCCGTGAGCCGATCCTGCGCGTCGGCAATCTCGACTCCATGCGTGACATCACCGACGTACGCGATACCGTCCGTGCCTACCGGCTGCTGATGGAGCGCGGCCGGCCGAAGCAGCCCTACAACGTCTGTCGCGGCGAGGCGTACCGCGTCGGCGATCTGATGGAGCGTCTGGTAGGACAGTCGCGGGTGGCGATTCGCGTCGAGACCGACCCGGCCCGGCTTCGACCGAGCGACAACCCGGTCGTGCTCGGGAGCGCGGAACGCCTGAAAGCCGATACGGGCTGGGAGCCCCGGATCCCAATCGACCGCACGCTCACCGATCTGCTCGAATACTGGCGCGGCGCGGTGAAGACGGAAGGCTCGAGGCCTTGACGGCATCGGACCGGATGCCGCGCCGGCCTGCGGCAGGCGGCGATCCGGCCCCGTATTCCGAGACGCTCCGCAAGTGGGTGCATATCGGCTTCGGCGCCGCGGCGCTGCTGCTGCGGTACCTGACCTGGCATCAGGCGGTCATCCTTGCCGCGGCCGCCGTCATCGTCAACATCAGGCTGCTCCGCGTCATCACACGCCATCGCCTGCACCGGCCGAAGGAGCGGGATCAGGCGCTGCCCGCCGGGCTGGTGCTCTATCCGACCTCGGTCCTGCTCCTGCTGCTGATGCTGCCGTCACGGCCCGACATCGTCGCCGCCGCGTGGGGCATCCTCGCCGCCGGCGACGGCGCAGCAACGCTGGTCGGCCGGCGCTACGGAACGACGAAGTGGTCCTGGAACCGGCACAAGAGCATCGCCGGATCGGCGGCGTTCTTCGTCGCCGGCGCCGCAGCCGGCTCGAGCCTGGCCTGGTGGTGCCGCGACGTCGTGATTCCGCCGCCGTTTGGCTGGTTCTCGCTTGCGGGACCGGTGGTGGCGGCGCTCGTCGCGGCCGTCGTCGAAACGTCCCGGATCCGGCTCGACGACAATCTCTCCGTTCCACTCAGCGCGGCCGCGGTCCTGTGGGCGCTCTCGTTCGTCAACGAGGACCTGCTGATCGCCGCCGTCGTCGCCGCGCCGCCGATTCTCGCGGTCGCGCTGCCGTTGAACACGCTTGTCGCCTGGGCCGGCTACGTCTCGCGGACGGTGGGCGCATCCGGCGCGATCACCGGAGCAATCATCGGGACCATCATCTTCGTCTGCACCGGGTGGAGCGGCTGGGTCATGCTCATCGCGGCGTTCCTGTGCGCCGCCATCACGTCCCGCGTCGGCCTGCGCCGGAAGACCCTGCTCGGCATCGAGGAGGAGCGTGGCGGGCGACGGAGCGCGGGGAATGCGATTGCGAATACGGGTGTCGCCGCGATCGCGGCGTTCCTGGCGGTGGTCTCGTACGCGCACATTGGTGCGCTGATCGCCTTCACCGCCGCACTGACCGCCGGGGCCAGCGACACCATTGCCAGCGAGATCGGCAAGGCGTGGGGGCGGCGCACATGGTCGATCGTTCCGCCGCGTCCGGTGCAGCCGGGCACACCCGGGGCGATGTCCTTCGAAGGCACCGCGGCGGGTCTGATCGGCGCCGCAGCCATGGCGGCCCTGGGGCTCACACTCGGCCTGATTCCGTCGAATGCGCTCGGGCCCGTCGTCGCCGGCGCGATGGCAGGATCGCTGGTCGAGAGCCTGCTCGCCGCGGCGTTCGAGGGCCCTGGCATCCTGGACAACGACGCCCTGAACCTGATCAATACCGCCGTTGCCGCGTTCGCGTCCGTGTCGCTGGCGGGTCTCCTCGCATGAGCGGATCGCGCGCCGGCGTGTGGCTCGAGCTGTCGCGGCCCTTCACGCTCGTGGCCCCCGCGCTTGGATTCGCGTCGGGAGCGGTGACCGCGGCCGGCGCCTATCCAGGCGAGCCGCTCGGTCCGGCGTTGTTCGTCTATCCCGCCATTGGCCTGACGATGGCGGCGGTGCTGAATGCCGCATCGAACGCGCTCAACCAGATCTACGACCTGGAGATCGACCGCATCAACAAACCGCGGCGGCCGCTGCCATCCGGACGGCTGACGCTGCGCGAGGCCTGGACCTTCACGATCGTGAGCTACGCCGTCGCGCTGGTCCTGGCGTGGCTGGTGGCGCCGGCGGGACGTCACGAGTGTTTCTGGATCGTCCTGATCGCCACGGCGATTACCGTGATCTATTCGGTGCCGCCGTTCCGCACCAAGCGGCTCGGCATCTGGGCGAATGTCACGATCGCGATCCCACGCGGCGTCCTGTTGAAGGTCGCGGGCTGGTCGGCCGTGAAGACCGTGGCCGGCGTCGAACCGTGGTTCATCGGCGCCATCTTCGGCCTCTTCCTGCTCGGCGCCTCGACCACCAAGGACTTCGCCGACATGGAAGGCGACGCACGCGGCGGCTGCAGGACTCTGCCGATCATCTACGGCGTGCGTCGCGCGGCCTGGATGATCTCGCCTTCGTTCGTGATTCCCTTCCTGATGATCTCCGCCGGCACGTTCGCGGGGATTCTGACCGGCAACTTCGTTCTGCTGCAGGCGCTCTCGATGGTGATGACCGTGTACGGCGCCTACGTCTGCTACCTGATGCTGCGCCGCCCCGAGGATCTCGCCGTGGAAGAGAACCACGTCTCGTGGGCGCACATGTACCGCATGATGTTCGTCGCGCAGGTTGGCTTCGCGCTCGCCTACGTCTTCTGAACGGCCCCCGGCTGACGCGGTCGGTCGCTGCCCGAAATCGCTGTTGACAGCCCCCGCGGCTGGAGCGAAACTAAGGCGAAAACGTGGCGAAACAAGAGGCATTCTTCGCGATCGGCGCGCAGGCTCCCACTACGAAAACGCTCGCCCTCCGCATCCGGGACGAAGGGCCTGTGGCGGCCCTCGATCAAGCCCAGCTGCGCGCGGACGCGGCCCGATATCAGGAAGTCACCTGCCGCTCCGCCCTCAACCCGGTCAAGGGCATGCCCTTCAACTGGACGCTGAATCCCTATCGCGGCTGCACCCACGCGTGTCACTACTGTTTCGCGCGCCGCTACCAGACACAGTTCGAGCTCGGCCCGGGCGACGAGTTCTCCTCCGTGATCTTCGTCAAGACGAACCTGGTCGAAGTGCTGAAGGAAGAGCTCGACCGTCCATCGTGGGCCAGGGAACAGGTCGCGGTCGGGACCGCGACGGATCCGTATCAGCCGATCGAGGGGCACTACAAGCTGACGCGGCGCGCGCTCGAGGCGCTCCACGCGAGCCGCACCCCGATTGGCCTGGTCACGAAGGGACCGATGGTCGTGCGCGACGCGGACCTGCTGGCGGAAATGGGCCGCACCAGCGGGTCGACGGTCTATATGAGCGTGCCGACGGTCGATGAGCGCGCGTGGACCGCGCTCGAGCCTGGCACCGCACATCCGATGCAGCGGCTGCGCGCCGTCAGGCAGCTGAGCGACGCCGGCGTCCATGTCGGCGTATTGATGGCGCCGGTGGTTCCGGGCTTTTCCAGCACGCGCGCGCAGCTCGAAGCGACCGTCAAGGCGATTGCCGATCACGGAGCGGCATTCGCCGGCGCCAACGTGATGTATCTGAAGGGCGGGACCAGGGATCACTTTCTCGGCTTCATCGCCAAGGAGTTTCCGTCGATGCTGGAAGGATTCGAGAAGCTCTATCGTGGCGCCTACGCGCCGTCCTCGTACGCGAACTCGATCAAGTCGATGGTCAGCGCGCTGCAGGCGCGGTACGGCGTGCGGATGCGACGGACGCGCAAGGCAGAACTGTCAGTGGTGGATCACGAATCAGACACGGAAAAGGCCGCCCCTGAGCAGGCGGCCTTCGATTGGTACGTTCTTGCGCGCGGTCAGGCCGTCGCCGCCAGGTCGGTGAAGGCGCCGCCCACCGCGCTGCGCGAGACTGTGACTTCGATGTGGCCGTCCCGCAGATCGGCGGTGAACACGTCGCCTTCGGTCCAGTGCTGGCTGATCGGCAACTTGAGCCGGTCCTCGATCGTCCGCTTCAGGAAGCGCGCGCCGTAGCACATGCTGTAGCCATCGTGCACGAGCTGCTCGAGGGCGTCCGGCGTGACGTCCAGGCGCCGGTTGCTCTTCGCCAGCGAGTGCTCGATCTTCGCGACCTGCTGAATCGTGATCTGCCGCACCTCGTCGCGGGAGAGCGGCTGAAACACCACGATCTCGTCGATCCGGTTCCGGAACTCCGGCGAGAACCGGCGCTCGACCTCCCGCATGATTTCGCCGCGGACCTGGTCGACCCCCACCTGCCCGGACAGGAACCCTAACGGGTTCGTCAGCTTCCGGAAGACCTCGGATCCGATATTTGACGTCATGATTACAATTGCGTCACTCAGATAGACGCGCTTGCCACGACCGTCACTGATCCAGCCCTCGTCGAACGCCTGAAGAAACAGATTCAGCATCCCCGGGCTGGCCTTCTCCACTTCGTCCAGCAGCACCACCGAATACGGGTTGTCCTTCAGCTGATTGGTCAGGACGCCGCCGCGCTCGGAGCCGACGATGCCCCTCGGCATGCCGATGAGTTTATCGACCGCCACCGCGCCGTCCTGGTACTCGGACATGTCGACGCGAATCATCTTCTTCTCGTCGCCGAACAGGAATTGGGCCACGGATTTCGCGAGTTCCGTCTTGCCGACGCCGGTCGGCCCGAGGAACAGCAGCACGCCGTCGGGGCGGTCGAACCCGTCCTTCAGCGGCCCCTTGTTCAGGACCAGGCGCCGCGCCACGGCGCGGATCGCTTCCCGCTGGCCGATCACGCGATCCCCGAGGCGTTCCTCCACGTCGCGGAAGCGGTCCGTCACCTCGCGGAACACCATGTCTTCGGGGATGCGCGCCACCTTCGAAATCACGTTGACGACGTCGTTGGCGCCCACTTCCCAGCGCTTGGCGATTTCGGCGCGGACGGACGCGGTGTCCAGCCAGCCGATCACCTTGTCCGGCAGCTGCAGGTGCCGCATATAGCGCGGCGACATCTCCAGTGCGGTCTCGATCGCGTCGTCCTTGATGCGGACGGAGTAATTGCGCTCGAGGCGCGGCCGCAGATTGTAGAGGATGGTACGGGTCTCGTCGATGGTCGGCTCGGCGACGTGGACGGTCCGGAACCGGCGCGCCAGCGCCTCATCCTCCTGAATGAACTCCTTGTATTCGCTCATCGTCGTCGCGCCGACGATGCGCACTTCGCCGCGCGCGAGCACGGACTTGAACACGTTGGCGGCATCGGACGGGGCGCCGAGCGCCGAGCCGGCGCCAATCATCGTGTGCACTTCGTCGATGAACAGGATCAGGTTCGGCCGCTCCTTGATCTCGCGGATCACGTTCTGGATGCGGTCCTCGAACATGCCGCGGAGCATCGTGCCCGCGACCATCGTGTTCATCTGCAGGTTGACGATCTGGCAGTCGCGCAGGCGCACCGGCACGCGTTCCGGCTCGAACTCGATGCGGCGCGCAAGTCCTTCGGCGATCGCGGTTTTGCCGACGCCGGGCTCGCCGAGGAGCAGCACCGAATTGGCGCGCTCGCGATGGCAGAGGATCTCCAGCACCTGCTCCATCTCGAGGTCGCGGCCGAAGACCGGCGGCACCTTGTCCTGGCGCGCCAGCTGATTCAGGTTGGTGGCGAAATGCTTGAGAAACGGCGGCAGCTCGAACCGCTTCTTCAGCCGCTCTTCGCGCAGCTCGTGGTCGCGCATGCGGGTGGCGAGCCTCGACACCAGGGCGTCTGGCTCGATTCCGTGGCGCCGGATGATCGATACGGGAATGCCCTGCGTTTCCTCGAAAATGGCGGAAAACAGGTCACTTGCCTCTACGGTGTGACGGCCTGACCGGCTCGCATGCAGCAGCGCGAGCTTGAAGAGCAGCTTCGTCGAAGGGGCCACGCGAAGCTCGCGTCCGGGCACACTCGGCAGCACCCGCAGGTGCTCTTCGAGCGCCTGCAGGATCTCGTGCGGGTTCAGGTTCACGTCCCGCATCACCTGGCCGAACATGTCCCACTCGACCTGGGCAAACGCCAGGCATACGTGCTCGTTGGTCAGCAGCGCATGTTCACGACGACGCGCCTCGTCGAGCGCCCGATCGACCACGCGCTCAGCCGACTCAGCCAGCTTGTTCTGCGGGATGTCGAAGTCTTCCACGGCCGCCTCCCACTCCGCGCCCGGCGCTAGCCGGGACATCTGTCACCTGCGAACAGCAAGAGGCACGCCAAACCGTCGGGGCGGCCGGTTTCTCACTTTGGCGTGGCTTTCCTGGGGTGAAACGGGGAGGGACCAACGGCACCGGAGGTCCGGGGGCCGACCGATTGGGCCAGCCCGAGGTCCCCCGTCACCATCAGGTAGGAGCGGGTTTGCTTACCGGGCTCCCTGAAGGAGAGCCTGCACGCGCGCTTCGGTCGGCGGGTGCGTGCTGAAAAGCCCCATCAGGCCCTTCCCCGAGAACGGCTTCACGATGAACATGTGTGCCGTGGCAGGGTTCGCGTCCAGCGGGGTGCCGTGCGCGATCGCGTCGATCTTGCGGAGCGCATCCGCAAGCGAGCGCGGGTTGCCGGTAATCTGCGCGGCGCCGGCGTCGGCCGCGAACTCGCGCGAGCGCGAAATCGCCATCTGGATCAGCATGGCCGCGAACGGCGCCAGGATCATCATCGCCAGCATCGCGATGGGATTGCCGTGCCCTTCGTCATCGTCGCCGCGGCTGCCCGCGAACATGCCCGCGTACATCATCATCCGTGCGCCCATCATGATGGCCGCAGCCAGCGTCGCCGCAACCGAGCTGATAAGAATGTCGCGATGCTTGACGTGCGCGAGCTCGTGCGCGATCACCCCTTCGAGCTCTGTTGGCGACAGCACGCGCATGATCCCTTCAGTCGCCGCGACGGCGGCGTGCTGCGGATTACGGCCGGTCGCAAAGGCGTTCGGCGACGCATCGGGAATGATGTAGACCTTCGGCATCGGCAGTCCGGCCTTGCGCGCCAGCCGCTCCGTCATCTGGTAGAGCGGGTGCGACGACGCGACCTCCTGCGCGCGATACATGCGCAGGACGATCTTGTCCGAGAACCAGTACGAGCCGAGGTTCATCAGCGCGGCGATTCCGAACGCCACGATCAGACCACCCTGCCCGCCGAAGTAATCGCCGATTAGCAAGAACATGCCGCTCAGCGCGCCGAGCAGCAACGCGGTCTTCAATCCGTTGGCCATGGCTCTATTTTACCTCTGCACGAGGCCCCAAGCGCGTCAGCAGTACCGCGAGGAACGCGGCCCGCCAGGCCAGGTCGGCAACGAGGACGTGTTCGTGGAGCGCGTGCGCACCATCCCCTTCCGGACCGAGGCCGTCTAAAGTTGGAACCCCGGCGGCGGCAGTGAAATTCCCGTCCGACCCGCCACCGGTGCCCCCTTCGCCAAGCTCCCGGCCGAGCTCGCGCGCACAGCCCTGCGCCAGCTCGAAGAGACGGACAACGGCCGGCGTGCGCTCGAGCGGCGGCCGGTTGACGCCGCCGGCGATCTCGAGCCGTGTCCCCGGCACCACCGTGGAGAGCGAGCGCATCGCCTGGTCGATCCACGTCGCGTCGGCCATCGTCGGCACTCGAACGTCGACGGTCGCGCGGGCAAGATCAGGAATCACGTTCGTGCGCTCTCCGCCGGTGGCAACCGTGACGTTGACGCTCAGGCCGCGTCCGAGATCCTGAAGCGATTGGGCGCGGACGATCTGGTGTCCGAGCTCATGCACGGCGTTGGCGCCTTGCGCCGGCGCGATGCCGGCGTGAGCCGACACGCCGTGCACTGTGATCTCGAACTCGCCGACGCCCTTGCGGCTCGTCTTTGCGGCACCACCTGGCAGCGATGGCTCGAGCACGAGCACCGCCGCACTGGCCCGGGCAGTGTCTTCAATCAGCTGGCGCGACGTGGCGCTGCCGATCTCTTCGTCGGTCGTGAACAGCATGGTCGTCTGTGGGCGGACAAGCCGCTGCGCGTCGAGGGCACGCAGCGCCAGCAGCGCAGTCGCGATGCCGCCCTTCATGTCGAAGATGCCGGGACCGTGCAGCCGTTCGCCGGCGCGGTGAAAGGGCATCCGCGCGATCTGCCCCACGCTCCAGACGGTGTCGAAGTGGCCAAGGATCAGGATCGGCGGCCCCTCACCGGCGAACCTCGCGACGAGATGGTCGCCGCGCGCGGTCTGAGGACTGCGCGTGACGTCGGCGCCGATGTCCCGGAGACGCCGGGCCAGCTCGGCGCCGCAGCGATCCACCGCGGTCTTGTCCGTGCTCGGCGACTCGGCGCGGACGAGTGCCTCGACCGTCTCGAGCAGCCAGTCCTGCTGGGATTCCGTGTAGTGAAGAAGCGGGTGCATCGCGAGGCGTATCTTAGTGCGGGGATATAATCGAGACGATGAAGCGCCGCATCATCTGGCCCGCATTCGCGCTCGTCTGCGGTTTCGTGGCCTTGGCCTCGACCGCCTGGGGACAGACCCCGCAGCCATTTCCGAAGCCCGGCGAACCGTCGCGGCCGCAGCCGTCGGCGCCGCCGCCCGCATCACAGCCCCAACCGAAGGTGCTGCCGCCGGTGACGCAGCCTGCCGCTGCTGAGGCACCTGCCGGCGAGCCCAGCGAACAGACGCTCGGACTGCCGCTCTACCCGGGCTCGCAGTTCATCACGTCGTACGACGCAGGCCGCGGCCAGCGCTATTACCTGTACGGAACCACGGCCACCTTTGGGGAGATCGTCGCCTACTATCGAACCATGCTGAAGCAACGCGGCGAGCTCGTGTTCGAGCTGCCGGCGGTCCACATGTTCGAGGTCGGGCGCTTCCGCGAGGAGTCGATGGCGTTCCCGCCCGGGGTCACGGTGAAGGACTACACATGGGGCGGGTCGGAGGGCTATCTCAACCCGAAGCCGAAAGCGCAGCCTTCACATTTCAAGACCGTCATCCAGCTCGTCCCCGTCCCGCCGATCGCGGCGCCTGGCAAGTAGTCGCCGGCGACGCTCGCCTAGGTCCGCGACTTTCCAGGCCCTCCTGAATATGACGGGCGTGTTCGAGATGTTTCTTCAACGTCCCTTGACCTGACTGTTCCGCGCTTTCTGCTGAGCCAGCTTGCCCAGCTCGACCTCGGCGCGGCTGTAACGGTGTGAGAAGGTCAGCCCGGTCCACTGTCGACCCGGCCCTTGCCCTCGACGATCGTGACGTAACGATCGATTGGCAGGTCGGTGAGGCGCTCGGTCCGGCCGCTCGGCAGCGGCCACTTGATCTCGACCCAGTCGACCTTGGTCGCGGCGCCGAGGCCAAGCACCTCACGCATGTCGTGGGACGACAGGTAGCTGCCGCCATTCGACTTGTAGCGGCTGCGGGTCTTGCCGCCGGCCGACCATGTGATGGTGGCGCCGACCGCATCGCGGTTGCACGTCGTCCCCTGCAGCCGAAGCCCCAGCCAGTGGTGGCCTGCTCCGGCGTTGTTCTTGAGCAGGACCGGCGCTTCGCCGTTGTTGCCGACGAGCACATCGATGCGTCCGTCGTTGTTGTAGTCGCCGACGGCGAGGCCGCGCGCGGGGAACGATTTCTGGAACACCGGGCCGGCCTGAGCGCTGACGTTCGACAGCTTCGTCCCGTCGTGATGGAACAGGAGCAGCGGCTCCTTGTAACGCACCTGCTGGGAGTAGCGATCGATCATGTCGTCCGGATGCCCGTTGGCCAGGATAAGGTCGACGTGGCCGTCGTTGTCGTAGTCGAAGAACTTCAGTCCCCAGCCGCTCAGGAGCCTGGTCGCCTGCGCCACGCCGTTGGTCGCGGCCACGTCCGAGAAGAACTCGGTGCCGTTGTTGCGGTACAGCGAGAACATCTCCTGGTCCACGTTGGCCACGAACAGATCCTGCTTGCCGTCGGCGTCGAAGTCGGCGGCATCGACGCCCATCCCCGATCGCGGCGTGCCGTTCGCGCTGAACGCGACTTCCGCCATCAGCCCGATCTCTTCCCACTTGCCCTTGCCCCGGTTTGCGAACAGGAAGTTCTGGACCGTGTCGTTGGCGACGAACAGATCCATCAAGCCGTCGTTGTTGATGTCGGTGGCGACCACGCCGAGCGCCTTGCCCATCGCCCGACGGATGTCCGTGCCCGCGCTCACCTCGGTGAACGTCCCGTCACCGTTGTTGTGGAACAGCAGGCTCGGCGTCGGCTTGAAGACGCGGGGGATGCAGTAGAAGCGCTTGCCAAGCTTGTTGTCGCCGCAGAACACGTCGTTGGTGGCGGAGGTACTGGACGAAGCTGCACAGGAACAGATCGAGCCGGCCGTCGTTGTCGTAGTCGAACCACACGGCACTGGTGGTCCAGCCAGGCGTCCCCACCCCGGCCTTCTCCGTCACGTCGGTGAACGTCCCGTTGCCGTTGTTGTGATACAGCGTGCAGCGGCCATACGCCGTGACCAGGATGTCCGGGTAGCCGTCGTTGTCGTAGTCGGCGATCGCGCACCCCTGGCCGAACTGCCGGCCGCCGGCCACACCCGCTTTGTCGGTGACGTCGGTGAAGGTACCGTCCCGGTTGTTTCGATACAGCCCGTTCTTCAGCGGCGCCTTGGGCGTGTGAAAGTCAGCCGCGCCGCTGTTGACAAGGAACACATCCATCCACCCGTCGTTGTCGTAATCGACGAATGCGACGCCTGGTCCCATGGTCTCGGGGAGATAGCGGTTGTCGGACATCGCATTGTCGTGCACCCACGAAATGCCGCTGACCGCCGGGAGGATTTCTTCGAAGAGTGGCGCCGACTGCATCGCTGAGCGGCCCGCGGCCGACGACAGGCCGGCAAGCCCCATCAGGTGCAGCACCTGACGACGCGAGGGTCTGAACATGCGGCGAGGTTACCACGTGGTCCACGCGACGGCGTGCTAGCATCGGGCGCATGTCGGCCCACGGGCGTGGCACGCGCGCGATCGTCGCGGCAGTCGCGCTGATCGCCATCTGGAACGGCGTGTCGAGTGCGCGGGATCGATCGGCGCGCCAGCAGTCGTCCTCTCCCACCGCCGCCGTACAAGGCGCTTCCGGGACCGCAGAGGCGCAGACGCGCGTGACGTGTGGCGGATGCCACCGTATGCCGCCACCCGAGATCCTTCCAAAGGACGCGTGGCGCGACGAGATCGTCCGGATGATGTTCATCCGCGACAACCGCGTCCCGCCGATCGGTCCGCCCGGCATGGCCTTCAAGAACGTGCAGCTCGCCGCCGACATGCAGCTGGCGCTCGACTACTACGCAGCCAGGGCCCCGGACCGCCTGCCGGCGCCGGACCCCTGGCCCGCTCCGTCCGAATCACCCGTTCCGTTCGATCGCCGTGGTCTGGCGGTTCGCGACATGCCCGGTCCGCCCGCGGTCTCCAACGTCAACCTGGTCGATATGGATGGCGACGGGCGCCTCGATCTGCTCGGGACCGACATGCGTCAGAGCGTGGTGTTCGCCGCACGCCCAGCCGCCACCGAAGCAGCGTTGTCCGTCGTCGCCAGCATTCCGCATCCTGCCCACGTCGCCGTCACTGACGTCGACCGCGACGGGACCGCCGACCTGCTCGTGGCCGACATGGGCGGGTTCTTTCCCGAGGATCACAACAAGGGGTCGGTGATCTGGCTGCGCGGCCAGGCGAATGGGAAGTACGGCGCGTTCTGGCTCGACGGCTGGCCGCGAGTCGCCGGCGTCGCCGCCGCGGACTACAACGGCGACGGCAAGCTCGACATCGGCGCCGCCGCGTTCGGCTGGCGCAAGACCGGCCACCTGGCGATTCTCGAGAACCGCACCAAGACTCCGACGCAGCCCGACTTCGCGACCCACATCATCGAGCCCAAGCCAGGCGCCATCCAGTTCGTTCCTGTCGATCTCAACCGCGATGGCCGGATGGACATCGTCACGCTGCTCGCGCAGGAACACGAGACCGTCCTCGCCTTCATCAATCGCGGCACCGGCGCGTTCGACTTCGACCGTCAGGTGATCTACGCCGCGCCCCACCCGAACTGGGGCTCGTCGGGCATCCAGGTTGGCGACCTCGACAAGGACGGCGATCTCGACGTCGTGCTCGCCCACGGCGATACGTTCGACGACGGCATCGTCAAGCCGTACCACGGCATCCAGTGGCTCGAGAACCGCGGCGGCTTCCCCTTCGTCGATCGTCCGCTGGCGACAATGCCAGGCGTCCACGCGGCGAAGCTCGCGGATCTCGACGCCGACGGCGATCTCGACATCGTCGCGGCCGCGCTGCTCGCCGGCGGCGCGGACGTGGACGAACGCACGCTGCCCGCACTCGTGTGGCTCGAACAGACGAAGCCGGGAACGTTCGCGCGCCACACGATCGAGATGGGGTTTCCGCGCCACGCCACGCTGGACGTGGGGGATCTCGACGCCGACGGCGACCCCGACATTGTCGTGGGCAACTTCTCGCTTGGCGCACCCGCGCCGTCGTGGGTGGACGTCTGGACGAACCAGCTCAAGAAACGCTGACGTCAGGATTCGCGCAGCGTGAAGTACACCGCACGAGTCGCGTCGTGGCGTCCGTCGCTCACTCGGATCCGGAGCTCGTACGTCCCCGGCGGCAGCATGTCGATCGGCAACCGGCCGACGTGCTGGACCCGCGTGCCGGTTGCGGGCGGCAGCGGCAGCGGCGCGTCGGCGATTGGTGTGCCGTGACGCAGGAGTTGCACCGAAGCTTTCACGTCGGCGACGTTGCCGTAGACGGTAAAGAAGAACGGCAATTCACGGGCCTCGGACTTGAGGATGGGCTCGCCCAGGTTCGGGTAGAGCAGCGTCCGGCCGACGAAGAACGGCGCCGTGGTGGCGGAGTCGCTCGGGGGATCGCTCACCTGCTCCGCCCGCCTCACGACGACGATGCTGCTGAGCGCGAGCACCGACGGATCCGCCGGCGGAACGGTCAGCGTCGAGACCCGCACACTGCCACGCTGGGCGATCGCGTCGAACGCCATCGCCTCCATCGTGTAGACCCCGGGCGGCAGATCGATCTCGCGGTAGAACAGGATCTCTCCACTCTTCGCGGCCCCGAGATCCGCGGCGTCACCGGCCAGCAGGTACTGCTGGCTCACTTTGTCGACCTCCAGGCCTCGCTCGTCCCGCAGCCGCACCAGCACCGTCAACTGTCCGGCGTAGACGCCGCGCCGGGCGTCGACGTCGAACCGCAGCGCGCCGGTGCCGACCTTCACCACCACCGGCGTCAGGCCGGCACGGAGCGGGTGCGGAAAGCTGAAGCCGGCAGCAGTGATTGGGAAGGCGTTGGGCAGCGGTGAGACCGCGAGCAGCGCGAGCGCGGCAGTTTCGTAGCTGCCGGCACTGGCTCCAGCCGGCATCCTGACGGCTCGGTAGCCTCGCCGCGAGAAGGTCCGCGCGCCCGCGCGTGCGGTACGCACGTCGATGCGCCGGAACTTCCCGTCGAAGTTGGTGTCGGTCGGCGAATAGGTCAGCAGGTAGTGGAACTGCGAGTCTTCGTCGATCCGCCGGAACGCGTCGCGCAGGTTGTTGGTGCCGTCGACGAGAAAGCCGCCGGTATCCTCGGCGAGCCGCGCCAGCCCGGTGCGCGAGTCGAGCCGCATCGTATCCTCGACCCGCTCGAAGCCCATCGTCAACGGCTGGTTGGTGTGGTCGGAGGCCGACGCGAGCTGACGGAAGCGCTCGTCCACGAAGTCCTGCATCTCCTTCCGCATCGCGGTCGTGGTGCTCGCCGCGCGCAGGCCGTGCGCGTCGACCACGTATGCCGTGATGTTGGAGCGGTTGGCGGCCTCGATCACCCGATCGAGGCGCGTGGAGAGCACCGGCGAGACCGGCAGGCCCTCCGAGAAGAAGACGATCGTCTTGCGCCCGGGATGGAACGAGAGCGACTCGATGACGCCGAGCAGCGCCAGCGTCGTATCGTGGCCGCGAACGTCACGATCCAGGCTGTCGAACGACCGGAGCATGTTGAGCTCGGATTGAATCAGCCGGAGTTCGGCGTCACGGATGCCGAACCCGGAGGCGTTCTGCGCCACCACCGCGGTGTTGCCGGTGGCTTGCGAGGTCGCGGCGTCCCCTTGACGCTGAAGCTCGCGGCGGCGCGTCATGAGCTCCTCGGCACGGTCCGCCTGCTGGTCGGCGGCGGACGTCCCGGACGGCACGATGCGCTCGACCGCGCGCCGTACGAGCGCTCGATCGTTCGTGTAGCGCTGCAGCACACGGACGCCCGGATCGGTGGCGAAGACACCGACCTTGACCGCCGAGTCGCCGTTCTTCGGGACGTAGTCGAGGGTCGCCCGCTGCGCCAGTCGCAGCGACTCCGCGGTCAGGTGGTCGAAGACGAACGCGGTCGTCGCATCGTCCTGTGCCGATTGGGGCACGCCTCCCTCCGGACGTGCGGACGGCGCGACCGCAATCGGCGGCGACGGCGATCGAAACGCCACGCCGATGCCAATGCCCGTCCCTCTCGACACGCGTGTGAACGAATCCACCGTCTGGGCAACGCCATCCTCGAAGACGCGGAAGTCATCGGCGGCGAGATCGGTGATCGGACGTCCGTTACGGTCGCGTACGACGACGTCGACGAGGATCGCGGTTGCCGAGGAAACGATGGGCTGCTGGCGGGACTGCGCGTCAGGGCCAGTGACGACCAGCAGGGCGAACGCCGCGACGACAGGCGCCTTGCGCATATGACTGGCCTTTCGACATCCGACGCGGCCGTTCAGTTGGTGACGTGCACCATCGTCGATCGAAACACCTGCTCGGTTCCCTGCCTGACGATGGCGCGCAGCTCGTAAGTGCCCGGCGCCAGCTGATCGATCGGCAGCCGCCCGACCTGCTGGATGCGCCCGGCCGCATCGGCCGCGGCGACGAGCATCGGCACCTGGGCGATCACCTTGTCGTTCTGGAGCAGGTGGATCATCGCGTCCGGGGAGGGTCCGTTCTGCACCGGATAGATCGCGTAATAGAAGCCGAGCTCCTTGGTCGCGCGGCTGATCGGATCGCCAAGGTTCGGATGGAGGATGACGTCCTTGACGATCAGCGGATTGTCGGCGCGCCGCTCCTTTTCAGGGACGGCCTCGCCGCGCTTGACGAGGATCAGGCTGCTCATCCGGAGCCGGCCGTCGACGTGCTTCGGGATCTCCACGGTCGAGAAGCGCACGCTCGACTTCCCGGACGGCGCGTCGTGGACGATGGTCTCCATCGAGTAGGTGCCGGGCGGCAGTTCCGACTCGCGGTAGAAGATGACGTCACCCTGCCGGGCGCGGTCGATTTCACCGATGGCGCCGGTCACCTCGTAGTGCTGGCTGACCTTGCGGACGACCTGGTTGTTCTGATCGACGAACCGCACCAGCACCGTGAAGTCGGACGAATAGCTCTTGCCGTCCGGCTTGGGCTCGAACGTCAGCGGCGTCGTCCGGAAGTCGACGACGACCGGCACGAGCCCCGGGCGTCCGCGCTCCGGAAACTGCAGTGCCGCGGCGCGAACCGGGAACGCGTTGGGGATCGGCTTCTGTTCGAGGACGCCGAGCGCGGCCGCTTCCCATTCGTTGATCGGCGATCCGCCCGGGTTGCGGACGGCGAAGTACCCCTTGCGCGCGGCGACCGACACCCCGGGCCGCTTCACCTTGACCTGAATCGCGCGGAACCGGCCGTCAAACGCGGTGTTCGACGGTGTGTAGCCGAGGAGATAGTAGTTCCGGCGATCGCTGTCGATGCGCTCGAAGGCCGGGGTCAGGTTGTTGGTGCTGTTGAACAGCAGACCGCCGGTATCGCGCGCAAGCTGGCCGAGGCCGGTCGCCGGGTCGCTCCGCAGGTCGTACTCGTTGGACTCGAGCGCGCCGGTCATGGCGCCGCCCCCGCCGTCGGTGGCATAGCCTGTGTTGATCCCGACCGCGGCCGAGGCGTTGACGCGATCGCGGATGGCGGCCTGATCGCTGTCGGCACGCAGGCCCGCCGCGTCGATGGTGTAGATGCTGACGTTGGCGCGATTGGCCGCGTCGATGACGCCGAGGAACAGGCGATGGACCGCCGCCGGGATGGCGATGCCTTCCGAGAACAGGATGAGGCTCTTCCGCCCGGGCAGCCGGCCCAGCGTGTTGACGATCGAGAAGAGGCCATTGATCGCTTCATAGCCCTGCTGATCGCGCTCCATGAGCTCGAAGCCGGTCAGCATGTCGAGATACATCCTCGCCAGCTGCGCATCTGCGCCGGCCGCACCGGCCGCCGAACCCGCGGCCCCCCGCCCACCGCCAGCCTGGCCGGCGGCCGCGGACGCCGCCGCCTCGGCCGCCATCGCCGCCCGCAGCTCGGCATTGTTCCGCTCGCGCCGTTGCTCGGGACTGTTCGCGATCGGCGTCCCGCGCGTCGCCATCCGCTCGAGTCCCTGCCGCACGGCGACGGCGTTGCGCGTGAATGGCACGACCGGGAACAGGGACAGATCGAGGCCGAAGACGCCGATGTAGTTCGCCGCCGTCTGCTCGTTCCCGCCGACGTAGCCGCGCGCGGCCTGCACCGCGCGGCGCCGCGAATCCGGGCTCAATGAATGGAAGACCAGCGCGGTGACGCCGGGCGCGTCGCTGCTCGCCGGCGCTGGCGCGAGGGTCGCGGACGAGGGAGCGTTCGCCGGCGCCGACGCTGCCGTGCGGGCTGGCGCGCCGCCGTCGGAGAACAGGGTGAACGAGCCAAGGGCCTGCGGCTGGCCGTCCTCGAGGATCTCGAAATCGGTCGCGGTCAGGTCGCGGACCGGCTGGCCTCGCTTGTCCCGCACCACGACGTCGACGAGGACAGCGGTGACACCCTCGCGGACCGTGCCGGGCGCGCGTTGTGGCTTCTCCTGAGAAGAAATCGAGGGGACCGTCAACGCGATCAAGAGGGCTGCCGACACCGTCCTGCGATAACTCCCAACTCCCAACTTCCAACTACCAAAGCGAGTAGGGGCCTGTTCACCGAGTGGCAACGACCCGCGATCCTTGGCAGGTTGGGAGTTGGTTGTTGGGAGTTGGCATGGTGCGTTATCGATCGATGTGGCCGCCGACCGACTGGGCGCCGCTCCGCTGCGTTCGCGACAGGCGATCGAGCCTCGTGAACTCGTTCCTCGCCTTCTCGGCATCGTCCAGCCGGCCAGCGCGCTGATAGGCGCGCGCGATCGTGAAGTGCAGCCCCGGGCTGTCGGGCGCGATCTTGAGGCCAGCCTGGAGCTCACGGATGGCCCCCTCGATGTCACCCGTTTCGAGCAGCGCCTGGCCGAGCGCCTTCCGCGCCGGGAAGGCATTCGGCGCCATCGACACGGCCTGCTTTGCCCAGGTGAGCGCGGTGGCGGCGTCGCCCCGCTTCAAATATTCGTACGCGATCTGCATCAGCGACCACGGATGCGACGGCTGCAGCTCCAGCTCGCGCTTGAACTCCGCCAGCGCCTTGTCGGCCTGCTCCTGCAGCAGGAAGACGCCGTAGGCGTAGTGGACGTGCGGGCTGTCCGGGTATCGCGTGGCCAGCAGCCCGAAGGCGGCGTCCGCGCCCGCGGTGTTGCGGGTCGCCATCATGTAACTCGCGCGCCCGGCCATCAGCACCATCTCGCGGCGCTCGGCCGGCAGTTCCACCGGCAGCAGCGGCATCCGCAGCGTCGCGATCCCCATCGCCTCGGTGACGCGCGGGTTGTCGTTGCCCTCGTTGGCGAACTCGCCGAGCGTCTGCAGGGCCTGTTCGTACTGCTCGATCCGCGTCATCTGGATCGCGGCGTGGTAGCGGGCGATGCCCGCGAGATCCGGAACGTCTCCGACGCCCAGCTCGCGGGACTGGAGCAGGTGCTGCAGCGACCGGTCGTAGTCCTTCAGGCCGAACTCGCACAGGCCGAGGAAGGCGTAGGCCGCGCCATTCTTCGGCGCGAGCCGCACCACCCTCCTGAACGCGTCGCGACACGGCAGATGGCGGTCGAGGCTGTAGTAGGCGGTCCCTTGATACCAGTGCCCTTCGACGTAGTCGGGCGCCAGCTTGATCACCTTCGCGTACAGACCGATCGCCTCGTCCCAGCGTTCGGCCTGCCGCGCCTCGGTGGCCTGCTTGATCAGCCGCTCGAACTCCGGACCGGTCGCGCCGCCCGCGGGCGGCCTGGCCGGCGGCTTCGCCGTGGCGGGCTTGTTCGCCGGAGGTGCCTGGGTTCCAGGCGTCTGCGCCGCCGCAATGGGCGTGACACACGCGAGCGCGATGAGCCAGGAGACGCAAGACCGAGTGCTCACGGCCGCGATCCTTTGCCCCGCTGCTTGGCCGCGGCTTCGGCGTTGAGGCGGTCGACGATTTCCTTGTGGCGCCGCGCGTCCTCTGTGCGCTTCAGCCGGTTGTATCCCGTCGCCAGCTGGACGTGCACCTCGACGAGGTCCGGCGCCTCCTGCGCGATGCTCTCGAGCATCTGCACGGCTTCTTCCGTCTTCCCCGTCTGCAGCCGCAAATCCGCGAGCAGCTTGCGCGCGGTGAGATCCCTGGGGCGGATGGCGAGCGCGCGCTCGAGATAGACGGACGCCTCGTCGAACCGCTGGTTTCCCCGGCGCAGGTGGCCGAGCTGCAGGTTCGCCTCGTAGTCGTTGATGTTGACCTCGAGCTCGCGGCGGAAGGCGCGCTCCGCGGCCTCGGCCTCGCCCAGCGCCAGCAGCGATCGCCCGTAAAGCGAGTGCGCCGTGGGCAGCTTGGGGTTCAGTTTTACCGCCCGCTCGAGCTCGATCTTCGCGGCCGGAAAGTCCTTCGATCCGAGGTGCGCGATCCCCATCAACAGGCGCGCCTCCGCCGAGTCGCCGGCCCCGAAGATGCGATCGACGTATTTCTGTCCGTCGCGTGAGTTGCCGGCATGGAGCAGCGCGGTACCGAGCAGGTAGGCGTAGGCGAGGTCCGCGCCGAACATCTGCTCGCGGGGCTGCAGCAGCGTGACGACTTCCTGATCCTGCCCGGTCTGCAGGTAGCAGTCCGCCAGAATGAGATACGCGTTCGGGGACTCGGGGCTGGCCGCGAGCACGCGCCGCAACTGGGGAATCGCATCGTTCGGCCGCGCCGATTTGTAGAAAGCGAGCGCCAGGTTGAGCCGGACGACGTGGTTGAGCGGCTCAGTCTTGAGCGCCGCCTCGTATTGCGCGATCGCTTCGGCGTACTGCCCCAGCCGAACGTAGGCGGCGCCGAGGTTCGACAGCGCGTCGGCGTTGCCGGGAACGATCGTCAGCGCGGCCTTGTAGGTGTCGATCGCGCCGAGCAGGTCGCCGGCCTGCTGCAGCTCGACGGCGCGGGTGAACAGCTGTTCGAAGCTCTGGGCCTTCGGCTGCTGCGCCGCAAGGCGTGCATCTGCCGGCACCAGAAGGAGAAGCAGGAGAAAAGGAGCGATCGGGGCCCGTTTCATCGGTGAGTGCCGCGTTCGGCGCTGCCGGTAGTGTATCGCCAAAGACGCGACGAGGAGGCGCGCCCGACCGGCGCGCCCCCTCATGTTCGATACGCCCGAGCTGTGGCCCCGTGGACGAGGCCGATGGCGGCTCAGAAGTAGTACTTCAGCGCCAGCTCGATCACGCGGCGGCCGCGTTTCAGGTTGATCTTGCCGAAGTTCAGCAGCGTCTGCGGCGTGTAGCTGAACCCGCCGGTCGGATCGCAGACGTTGTCGCGCAGCGCGCCGGTGCCGTCGGGAATGCCGTTGCGAATGACGTTGCAGGTGGTGTCGAGCGTCAGGTTGATGTCGGTGCCGTTGACCGCCGTGGTCGCGAACGCCTGGTTGAAGATGTTGAAGAACCCGACGCGGAACTGCAGCTTCTGATCGCCGCGGATCCCGAAGTTCTTGAACAGGGTCAGGTCGTGGTTGAACCGCGTCGGCTGCCGCAGGTTGTACGGCGGGATCAGATCACCGTTCTCGCCGAATGCGGGCACCGAGATACAGCCGATGTCGAGGAGCTTCTCGCCCGGCTTGCCGTCACCGTCGATCCGCGGGTCGCAGGAGTAGACCGGGGCCAGCCCGTTGCCACGGGTATTGCTCGGGCCGACGACGTCGGCAGTGCCGAAGTAGGCGGCCGAGATCGTCTCGTTCGCCGCGGCGCCCGTGAAGCTCAGCCTGAACGGGATACCGCTCGCCATCGACGAGATGCCCGACAGCTGCCAGCCGTTGAGGAGCCCGCGTCCGATGACGTTGTTCATCGCGCCGCGCGCCCCGTCCGGCAGGAACGCGTTCCAGGACACGTTCAGGACGTGCGTACGATCCTGAGTGAGCACGCCATAAGTGCGATCGGGATCGTAGGGATCGATGTTCGAGTACTCGTCACCCAGCGTGCCCTTGGTGCGGCCGAGGGTATACGCCAGGAAGTACTGCAGCCGCCGCCCGGTCTGGCGGCTCAACGTGACCTGGAGCGAATCGTAAGTCGAGTTGCCCTGGAAGTCGTAGACGGTGATGGAGTTGAGCGCGTTGAATGGCCGGAAGGACGCGCGATTGGTGTCCACGCTCGCCACCGCGACCCGGTTGACCGGCACCGACAAATCGACGCCGTTGAACGTGCCCGTGGCGAGCGCGCCGTAGGGCATGACGTTGCCGTTGGTGCGGCTGACCAGGTCGAAGCCGCGTGTGCCGACGTAGCTGGCCTCGAGCACCTGGTTCCCCGGAATCCGCCGCTGGAAACCCAGGCTGAAGCTGTGCGTCTTCGGGAACTCGAACGAATCCTGGTCGAGCGTGTTGATGCCGAGGCTCCCCACGCGGCTGGCGAACGTCGCCTGGGAGATCGTGTCGTAGGTCAGGCCGAGGCCGTTGCCGTAGCCGCCGCCAACCCAGAATTCGGTGTTGACCTGGTAGGCGTTCGGCGCCAGGCGCATCGTCTGGCCGTACTCGACGTTGCCCATGTTGCGGTTGTAGAACAGGCCGTAGCCGCCGCGGAGGACGTTGACGCCGTCGCCGGTGATGTCCCACGCCGCGCTGACGCGCGGCAGCGCGAACGGGTTGCGATCCTCGAGAATGCCGTCAGGCGCGCAGCCGTTATAGACGTAGCAGACGCCGTTCACACGCTGGAACGTCCCCGGGTCCAGGAACGACCCCTTGGTCCGGTCGTACAGGTCTTCCGTGAAATAGCCACCCTGCGTCCCGGAGAGCTCGGGGTTGTTCGTCCAGTAGCCGAAGCGCACGCCGTACTCCACCGTGAAGTTCGAGCGCAGCCTCCAGCTGTCCTGCGCGAACGCGTCGAAGTTCCAGAAGCGGAACTCGCCGTACGGCTGGCCGGCCGACGGCGTGCCGGACACCGCGGACCCCTGCGTGAACTGACCGACCCGGCCCACCAGCATGTCGGCCGCCGAGTTCCCGGTGCCGGTGGTGTTATCGACGCCGAACCAGAGCTCGCCGGCTTCCTTGTTCTCGAAGTTCTGCTGCTTCTGGCCGCGCTCGACCGCAAGGCCGAACTTCAGGCTGTGCGACCCGACCAGCTTCGTCAGCTTGTTGCTGAACTGCAGCGCGTCGTTGTACGCGAAGACATCGTTGGCCTTCGCCCACAGATTGCCGACCTGACCGCTGCCGTCCCACCCGTGCAGGAGGTCGGTCGGCAAATACGGACTCGTCGAGCCCGCGGGGAAGATGCCGTTGAACGTGATGCCGCCGGCCCCCTGCGCCAGCAGGCTGGGATCGCCGAAACGATTGTCGAGCGTGAGCCGGCTGTAGCTCACCACGACCTCGTTCGTCATCGTCGGGCTGAGCACCGACACGATGTTGGCGGCGTAGGAGCGGCCGCGGTTCTCGCCGATGTTCGGGGTCGGCAGCGCCACGACGTTGGGCGGCGCCCACCACACGCCACGCGGGTTCTCCGCGGTTTCCCCTTCCTGGGCGACGCGGATGTAGGCACGCGTGCTGCTGCTGATGTTCCAGTCGAAGCGGGCCTTGAAGTCCCAGCGGTTGGTCGGCTCGAGACGGCTGTAGACGTAGTTGTAGAGATTGCCCGGGTCGCTGTAGTTCGGCAGCGGATAGAGGCTCGAGAGGTAGCGGCCGGTCGGGTGGATGTACGGCCGCATGTTGTTGTTCGGCGCCGGCTGTCCGGCGTCGGGGTGCCCCTGCGGAATGCGCAGCTGCGGGATGCTGTTCAGATTGGAGCCGCGATTCGCGAGCAGCTCGCTGAAATCGCCGTTGCGCATCGCCTCCGAATACGTGCGGGTGAAGTGCGAGCCGGAATCGACCTGCTGGCGCTGCCCTTCGAACGCGACGAAGAAGAACAGCCGGTCGCGGTTCTTCGTGTAGTCGTCGCCGAACGTCAGCGGTCCGCCGATGTTGCCGCCCGGGTACTGGTAAGTACTCTTCGGCTTCGGGGTCCCGGCGATGCTGTTCGAGCGGTCGTTCGCCGCGAAGCGGTGATCGCGCCAGTAGTCGTACAGCGACCCGTGGAACCTCGACGTGCCGGCCTTGGTGACGCCGCTCACGTTCATGCCGCCGGTGCCGTACTCGGCCGCGAAGTTCGCGCTCTGGACCTTCACCTCTTCGACCATGTCGTTGTTCAGGGAAATGATGACGCCTCTATTGCTGCCGACGTCGATGAGCGACGACCCGTCGAGCTGCACCGTATTGGCGGACGACCGGATGCCGTTGACGGTGTAGCCCTGCGTGTCGTTGCCGCCGGAGCCGAAGCTCACCGACTCGCCCACGTTGAACTCGCTGACGACGCCCGGCAGAATGCGCAGCAGTTCGAGCGCGCTGCGGCCGATGATCGACAGGTTGTCGATCTGCTTCGCGGTCAGCACGCCTTCGCGGGCACCGGTCTGCGTCTGGATCACTTCGACCTGGCTCGACACGGTGACCGTTTCCGTCTGAGCGCCGATCTCGAGGCGGATGTCGATGCCGCGGTTGTCGGCCGGGCTGATCGACAGCGCCTTCTGCTCGTAGGTCTTGAAGCCCGTGAGCTCGACTTTCAAGTCGTAGCTGCCGGAGAACAGGCCGGCGAGGAGATAGCCCCCGCGCTCGTCCGTGACGGTTGTCTGCACGGCCTTGGTGCCGGTGTTGGTGACGGTGACCGTCGCGCCCGGCAGCACGCCGCCGGTCGGATCCTGCACCGTGCCGCGGATCGTCGCAGTCGATCCCTGCGCAAGTACGCTCGCCGGGAACAGAAGGATGGAGACAAGGACAGCCCCGGCACATCCGAGGCTCAGTGACGTGCTGCGTGGTTGGCGCATGAAGGCTCTGGCTTGTTGGACCACTTCGCAGAAGGGACGCATCACCATGAGCACCGGTCTCCCTGGCCGTCAGCGGATCCCACACGCGCACACGCGTGTCGGTCTAACGTGAAAGCACTACGGGAATGTATGAGTGGATGAAGAAGCCGTCAACCCGCTGAAGGTGGGTGTGCAGGTATGTCGAAAGACATATTGGCGTTACACGCCAAGCTGGACAATGCCTCGCTCGAGGGCGACGGTCACCGCACGAGTGCGGTCCGGCGCGCCGAGCTTGCCGAGGATGCTGCTGACGTGAAGCTTGACGGTGCCCTCGGCAATTAGGAGTGCGTCGGCGATCTCGCGGTTGCGGCAGCCGACCACCATCATCCGCAGGACTTCGAGCTCGCGCGACGACAGCTGCGAGCGCGAGACGCGATCGGCGAGCCGCGCCGCCACCTCAGCCGGTATGTGGCGGTGCCCCGCCGCCGCCTTGCGGATCGCTGTCGTCAATTCCTCACGCTGAACCGACTTGACGAGATACGCCATCGCGCCGGCCTGCAGCGCCGAGTAGATTTCTTCGTCGCAGACGTAGGTGGACAGCATGACGATGCGGGCGTCGGGGAACTCCGCGCGAATCGCCTGGGTCGCCTGCGATCCGCTCATCCCCGGCAGCCGCAGATCCATCAGCGTGACGTCCGGGCGGTGCACGCGGAACGTCGCGCGCGCCTGTTCACCGGTCGACACCTCGGCGCACAGCGTCATGTCCGATTCGAGCGCGATGATGCTGGCCAGGCCCATCCTGACGAGATAGTGGTCGTCGACCAGCATGATTTTCAGCTTGTCCGCCATGATTCATCCAGGTTGGCGACGCCGCGGCCCGAGGGCGGCTCGTCGCCAGGAATAGTCACCGTGAGGCGCGTGCCGCAACCTGCCGCGCTGTCGATCGTCAACACGCCGCCAAGCTTGTCCACGCGTTCGCGAATGCCCTGCAGGCCGAAGTGGCCGCCGGGCATGTCGTCGGCGCTGTGCCCGAGCCCGCACCCGTCGTCATGCACGGACAGCTCCGTTCCGGACTCACCGAACCGCAGCGTGATCGTGATGCGCGGGGCGCCGGAATGCTTGATCGCGTTGGTGAGCGCCTCCAGGCCGATCCGGAGCAGGTGATGTTCCTGCTCAGCGCTCAACGCCGGCGTCGGTCCCTCGACGATGACGTTGGCGACGGTCCGTGTGCCCGAGGTCATCTGGCTCGCCAGATCCGTGAGGGCCCGCGCGAGGTCGCCGCGCTCCAGCGCCTGCGACCGGAGATCCATCACCGAGCGGCGCGCTTCTTCCTGGCTGTAGCGGAGCATCTGGCGGGCGACGTCGAGCGACTGCGTCGCCGCCTCCGGTGACGCCTGCAGGCTGCCGGCCACCGCTTCGAGCTGCAGCGCGATCCCGGCGAGCCCCTGCTCGAAGGTGTCGTGCAGCTCGCGGCCGACGCGGCTGCGTTCGTTGAGCACCGCCTGGAACTGCTGGCGCTTGCGCCTGCCGGTCGTGGTCACCCAGATCACCGCCCCGCAGGCCGCCAGCGCGAGCATCACGATCATCACGGCGGTGTGCTGCAGCGTCCACCACGGCGCCGCCGCCATCACCGTCACGTCGTCGGCTGAGCGCAGGAACAGGCGGAAAGCGGGGGGCGGTCCCCACTGGTACGAATACACGCCGGTCACCGCGACGGTGCTTCCCGGACGGATCCGATCGAGCGATTGCGCGGCCGCCTCCGAGTCGAGGCTGGCGTGGAACGCGGTTTCGCCGACCCGCAGCACCAGCACGCGCTCGGCCGGATTGGTCAGCATGCTGAGAAAGGTGCCGGTCATGCGGACCAGCGTCGCGTCGTTGTCGGGAGTCAGGACGTTGGCCGGCTCGGTCAGCGATACCGCCGCCGGCTGCGTCGCCTCGCCGCGGACGCGGAAGATCGCATTGGTCAGAATCGGTTTCCCTGGCGTGACCGCGGGGAAGCCTGCAACCTCCACGACCGTTCCCGGCCGCACGCGCTGCGGCTGCTCGGTCTCGATCCGCGCGCTGCCCGTGCCGTCGTCCACATAGAGGACGTGGCGGATGTAGCGGAACATCGCGGTGCTGGTGAAGTCGCTCATCTCGACGGTGCGGCCCGGGATGTAGCCGGTGACGACGCCGCGGACGCGGATGCGGCGATTCACCTCGCCTGCCGCCGAGTAGTTGTAGATGCTGCTGATCGACCGCGTCGGCAGCCAGAACGGATCAGGTGGGGACTCGAGTACTTCGACGTCGCTCGCATGCCCGACGAACAGCGATACGCCACGCAACTGCTCGGTGCGCCCGAACAGCGTGCCGACGTTGCCGTGCAGCCGGACCCGCGCGTCGATCAGCCGCTCGAGGTCGGCCGGCGAATAGTCCCAGAACGTCGCACGCACGACTCCTTCCTCGAACGCCACGTCCGCGAACAGCGTGTGGATACTCTTCGGATCGGACGACAGCCAGGCGCGCTGGACGACCCCGACGATCTCGACGTAGTCGCAGTCGTGGCGGCCGGTGAGCATCGAGGCGTAGGCGATGCGCTTGGGCGCGGGAAGCGGCGCCCGGCCGATATGGCGGATGGTGTCCGGGACGACGTTGGGCGCGAACCCGCCCCGCTCGGTCCGCCCTTCGATCTCGATCAGTTCCCCACGCTTGAGGTTGCGCCAGGATGCCAGCGCCGCGGCGTTGGGCGGCGCGACGATGAACTGGCCGAAGTGGCCATCGTGAATCATCAGGCCGCTGCGGCCGCGCTCGTCGTAGTGGGTGACGGTGGCGCGGACCCGCACCGGATAGCCTTTTCCGCCTTCGTCCTGTGAGAGCGCCCGGACCGCCTTGATGGTGGTGAGCACGGGGAGAGGTTCAGGCGTGGCCTGCTGCGCGGCGGCCGCCGCCGCGATTACGAGGCTGCCAAGCAGCGAGAGCGTGGATGTCCTGACAGACCGGTCACGCACGGCCGGGATACTACAGCCGGGCCGTGGGATGCGCAAGCGATGCGCCTACTCCTGCTTCAGGTAGATGGCGCCGCCGCGGTCGAGGAACTCCTTCGACTTCTCCGCCATCCCTTCGGCGGCCATCGCCCGGACCTGCTGCGTGAGCTCCATCGAGCAGAACTTCGGGCCGCACATCGAACAGAAGTGCGCGACCTTGGCGCCGTCGGCCGGCAGCGTCGCGTCGTGATAGGCGCGGGCGGTGACCGGATCGAGCGACAGGTTGAACTGATCCTCCCAGCGGAACTCGAACCGCGCCTTCGACAGCGCGTCGTCCCAGGCCTGGGCGCGCGGATGGCCCTTGGCGAGATCGGCGGCGTGGGCGGCGATCTTGTAGGCGATCACGCCGGCCTTGACGTCGTTGCGGTCGGGCAGCCCGAGATGCTCCTTGGGCGTGACGTAGCAGAGCATGGCGGTGCCGTACCAGCCGATCTGCGCCGCGCCGATCGCCGAGGTGATGTGGTCGTAGCCCGGCGCGATGTCGGTGGTCAGCGGCCCCAGCGTGTAGAACGGCGCCTCGTCGCACCATTCCAGCTGCTTCTCCATGTTCTCCTTGATCAGGTGCATGGGCACGTGACCGGGCCCTTCGTTCATGACCTGGACGTCGTACTCCCAGGCGATGCGCGTCAGCTCTCCCTGCGTCTTGAGTTCGGCGAACTGCGCTTCGTCGTTGGCGTCGGCGATGGAGCCGGGGCGCAGGCCGTCGCCGAGCGAGAACGACACGTCGTAGGCCCGCATGATTTCGCAGATCTCGCGGAAGTGCGTGTAGGTGAAGTTCTCCTGATGATGCGCGAGGCACCAGCGCGCCATGATCGAGCCGCCGCGCGAGACGATGCCGGTGACGCGGCGGGCGGTCATCGGGATATAGCGCAGCAGCACGCCGGCGTGCACCGTGAAGTAGTCGACGCCCTGCTCGGCCTGCTCGATCAGCGTGTCCCGGTAGGCCTCCCAGGTGAGATCCTCCGGCTTGCCTCCGACCTTCTCGAGCGCCTGGTAGATCGGCACCGTCCCGATCGGGACCGCGGCGTTGCGCAGGATCCACTCCCGCGTCTCGTGAATGTCGCGGCCCGTCGAGAGGTCCATCACCGTGTCGGCGCCCCACAGCGTCGCCCAGCGCAGCTTCTCGACTTCCTCGTCGATCGACGACGAGACGGCGGAGTTGCCGATGTTGGCGTTGATCTTCACCGCGAAGTGCCGGCCGATGATCATCGGCTCCAGTTCGGGGTGGTTGACGTTGGCGGGAATGATCGCCCGCCCGCGTGCGACCTCGCTGCGGACGAACTCCGGATCGAGCCCCTCGCGGATCGCCACGAACTCCATCTCGGGCGTCACCACACCCTTGCGCGCGAAGTGGAGCTGGGTGACGCCGCCGGCGCCACGCCGATCCGCGATCCAGCCCTCGCGCAGCCGCGGGAGACCGGCCCTGACGTCGATGCCCTGCGGACCGCTCGTGTCGTAGACGCGCAGCGCCTCGCCGTTCGAGAGCGCAACCTCGCGCATCGGCACGCGCACGCCTGGCCCCTCGACGTGGACCTTGCGGGAGCCGGGAAAGGCCGCGGTGAAGTCGCTGGCAGCCAGCGGCGTGAACGAGGTCCGGGAATGTGTGCTCATGGGCGTGTTTCGCAATATAGCACCGGCTTTCGAGGCGTCGGTCCCGGCGCTGTCCGGCGGCGGGACGCCCCGTGCCGGAACTGAACAGCCGGCCGCGCCATTTCGGCCGCCGGGTGAAGGAAACGGCGGGAAAAGGTGAATGGCCCGCGCCGCCCCATTGTGGCACGCCTCTCGCTCATCGACGCGCATGGACAGACTGCTGCAGGATCTCCGCTATGCCCTGCGATCGTTCGCCAAGGCGCCAGGATTCACCGCGCTGGCGCTGCTGACGATTGGGATCGGCATTGGCGTCAACACCACGGTTTTCAGCTTCGTCAACGCCCTGCTGCTGAGGCCGGCGCCCGGCATCCCCGAACCGGGCTCGCTGGTTGCCCTCTATACCAGCGACTACAGCAGCGGACTATATGGGACGTCTTCGTATCCCGACTACGTGTCAATCAAGACCGAGGCCTCGGCGTTCCGCGGCGTGACCGCCTACTCGGGCGGACCGCTGTCGGCCATCCGCACCGAAGGCACCATCGAACGCGTCCGGACGGCCACGGTCGCCGGAGATTTCTTCGAGGTGCTTGGCCTGCAGCCCGTGGCGGGCAGGATGATTTCGAGCGCCGACGCCGACGGGGGCGCGCCGGTGGCGGTCATCAGCTACAGCCTGTGGCAACGCGTGTTCGGCGGCAGCGCGTCGGCGATCGGCTCGGGAGTGACGGTCAACGAGACGGCGATGACGATCGTCGGCGTCGCGCCGGAGCGGTTCGACGGTCTCGACCTCGGGACGCTGACCGAAGTGTGGGTACCGCTCGCGCCACGCAATGACCCGTCGGCCCGCGGCAACAGGAGCCTGTCGATCGTCGGCCGGCTGGATCCGCGGTCGGACCTGCGGCAGGCGCAGGCGCAGCTCGACGGGATCGCCGCCCGCCTGGCCGCGGAATATCCCGGATCCAACCGCGGCACGCTCGCGCGGCCCAACGATCCGCGGCCGATAGCCGTGGTGCGGCACACCCGCCTGCATCCGAGATTCCGATCGGAAGTGGCGATGATCGGCGCGACGCTGACCGTCGCCGTGGCGCTCGTTCTGCTGATTGCCTGCGCCAACGTGGCCGGCCTGCTGCTCTCACGCGCCACCGCCCGCGCTCGGGAAGTCGGCGTACGGCTGGCACTCGGGGCTAGCCGGGGACGCATTCTGCGGCAGATGCTGACGGAGAGCGTGGTGCTGAGCAGCGCCGGCGGCGGCGTCGGCCTCCTGTTCGCGCTCTGGACGGCTGAGGTGCTCCCGTCATTCTTCCCGGCCGAGCAGGCGCGATTGCTCGACGCGGGCATCGACTGGACCGTCGTCGCGTTCACGTCGGCGATCGCGCTCGTGAGCGGTTTGATCTTCGGGCTCGCGCCGGCATTCCACGGCCTCCGCACGCCGGCTGCGGGCGCACTGCGCGGCGACTCGGGCCGCGCCGGAGATTCGCACCGCACCGTCAACGCCCGCAACGTGCTGGTGGTCGGACAGGTCGCGGTGGCGTCGGTCCTGCTCGTCGCGGCGGTGCTGCTGACCCGCAGCCTGTCGAACGCGGCATACGCCGACCTCGGGTTCTCGACCCGCAGCGCCCTCGTCTTGTCGGTCGAACTGCCGGCGGGCACGCCGCCGGCGCGTGGTCTGGCCTACTACGCGGCCTTGACCGAAGCGATTGACGCCGTGCCCGGCGTCGAGGGCGCAACCATCGCGCGGACCATCCCGGTGGCGGGGGGATCCCGGCGAATCTTCTCGATACCCGGGTATGTGCCGCGGGCCGGTGAGGACATGGAGTTGCACGTCAACACCGTCGATCACCAGTACTTCAACGTGATGGGCATGTCGCCCAGCCAGGGACGTGTCTTCTCCGCGTCCGATCCGGCGGACGCGCCGATGGTCGTCGTCAACCAGTTGTTCGCGACCCGCTACTACGGCACCGAGGGGGCGGTCGGGCGCCGCATCCGGATGGGGAACGGTCCCGAGCTCGAGATCATCGGCGTGGTCCCGGTGAATCGGCGCAGCGGCCTGCAGGACGTGCCGCTCCCCATTGTCTTCCTGCGGCTGGGCCGAGACTTCACCGGGCGCGCCTATCTGGTGGCGAAGACGCCAGGCGATCCACGCGCCCTCGCGGACACCGTGCGGCGCAAGGCGGCCGCGATCGACGACCGCGTGGCGATTTTCCGCACGATCACGCTCGAAGATCAGCTCGCCGACGGCCTGGCCGGCAATCGCCTCACGGCCACCATGGTCACGGTCTGCGGCGCGCTCGCCTTCCTGCTATCGGTAGTCGGCATCTACGGCATCGTGGCCTACGCGGTGGTGCGGCGGACGCGCGAGATTGGCGTGCGGGTCGCGCTGGGCGCGCAGCCGGGACAGGTGCTCGGATTGATCGTGCGCGAAGGCGGCCGGGTCATCGGCGTCGGCCTCGCGTTCGGCCTGGTCATGGCTGTGGCCTCGACGCGGCTGCTCGAGTCGATGCTCTACGGCATCAGCGCGACCGACGTGTCGACCTTGGTGGTCGTGTCGGTCGCCCTCGCCGGCGCGGCGCTGGCGGCCAGCTGCGTCCCCGCCGCGCGGGCGCTCCGCATCAGCCCGGTCGCGGCGCTTCGCCACGATTAGTCGACGTGAGCGGCGGACCTCAGACGATCTTCCGCAGGATGAAGCACTTCAGGTAATAGGTTTCGGGGACGGTCAGCAGCACCGGGTGATCCCGTCCCTGCATCCGCTTCTCGATCACGGTGACGTCGGCATGCGCGTCGATGGCGGCCTCGGCGATGACCTCCGCGAACGCCGCCTCGCTGACGTTGTACGAGCAGCTGCAGGTGACCAGGACGCCGCCGGGCGCCAGCAGCTTCAAGGCGCGCAGGTTGATCTCCTTGTAGCCGGACATCGCCTTCGGAATCGACGCCTTGTTCTTCGCGAACGCCGGCGGGTCGAGGACGATGGTGTCGAAGCGCTCGCCGCGGCGCTCGAGCTCGCGCAGCTCGTCGAAGACGTTCATCGCACGCGCCTGCACATGGCTCAGCCCGTTGCGCGCCGCGTTCTCACGGATGCGCTCGACCGCCGACTCCGAGATGTCCACCGCGATCACCTCGGAGCAGGTCGCGGCGAGCGCCAGCGCGAACCCGCCGTTGTAGCTGAACGCGTCGAGCAGCCGGCCCCGCGCGTACTGGGCCGCCGCGATGCGATTTTCGCGTTGATCGAGGAAGAGGCCGGTCTTCTGGCCGTGGTACGGATCGACCTGGTACGCGATCTTCCCCTCGCGAACCTCGATCGCCGGCGGCACGGTTCCGTGCAGCACGTCGACGCGCTGTTCGAGCCCCTCGAGCGTGCGCACGCGGGGATCGTTGCGCGCGAGGATCCCGGCCGGCGCCGCCAGCTCGACGAGCAGCGCCGTGATGTCCGGCAGCAGGCGGTCGGTCGCCTGCGAGAGCGCCTGGAGCACGAGATAGTCGCCGTACCGGTCGATCACCAGCGACGGCAGCAGATCGGCCTCGCCGTGCACCAGCCGCCAGGCGGTCGCGTCGATGGCCAGCGTGTCCCTGAAGGCAAAGGCCTGCGTCAGCCGCGCGCGCCAGGTGTCGAGCGACGGCGGCTCCGCGCCCCGCGTGAACATCCGCAAGGTGATCTCGGATCGATCGCTGTACAGGGCGTGACCGAGCACGCGACTGCGGCCGTCGACGACCCGGACCATCGTCCCCGCCTCGGCCTCGGCGCGGATGACGTCGGACTTGTAGATCCACGGATGCCCGCGCCGGATCCGCTCTTCGGCGCGCTTGCTGACGGTCGCAGTCGACACGTCGTCTACGTTACTCGCAAATCGGAAACGCACCGAGCACCCAGCACCAAGCACCCAGCACCCAGCACCGAGCACCCAGCACCGAGCCCCAACTACCCGGTCTATAATCCGTAGGCCATGCGGATCGCGATCGGGGCCGACCATGCGGGCTTCCCGTTGAAGCAGCACCTCGTCGGCACGCTCGAACGCCTGGGCTACGAAGTCGACGATTTCGGCACGCACAGCACCGAGCCGGTGGATTACCCGGGCATCTGCGCCCAGGTGGGGCGAGCGGTGGCCGAACGGCGCGCCGAGCGGGGCATCGTCATTGGCGGCAGCGGCCAGGGCGAGCAGATCGCCGCCAACAAGGTCCCGGGGGTACGCGCCGCGCTGTGCAACGATCTCTATACCGCCCGCATGTCGCGCGAGCACAACGACGCCAACGTGCTGGCGATGGGCGGCCGGATCGTCGGCGCCGGCCTGGCCGACGAGATCCTGAAACTGTGGCTCGACACGCCATTCCAGGGGGGCCGCCACCAGCGGCGTGTCGATCAGATCACGCAACTCGACAAACGCTAGCATTCACACCGACGACCTATGCCTCCGACGACTGCCACTCACTCACGCTGGCGCACGCTCGCCGATACCGATCCCGAGATCGCCCGCACGATTCACGACGAAGTGCAGCGCCAGAATTCCGGCCTCGAGCTCATCGCCTCGGAGAACTTCGTCAGCCAGGCGGTCCTGCAGGCGGCCGGCTCGGTCCTGACCAACAAGTACGCCGAGGGCTACCCCGGGAAGCGCTATTACGGCGGCTGTGAGCACGTCGACGTCGCCGAGTCGCTGGCGATCTCGCGGGCCCGCGCGCTGTTCGGCGCCGAGCACGCCAACGTCCAGCCGCATTCCGGCGCGCAGGCCAACATGGCCGTCTACTTCACGCTGCTCAAGCCGGGCGACACCGTGCTCGGGATGAACCTCGCGCACGGCGGCCACCTGACCCACGGCCACCCGCTCAATTTTTCCGGGAAGTTCTACACGATCATTCCCTACGGCGTCCGCCAGGACGACGAGCGGATCGATTACGACGAGTTCGATCGGCTGGCCCGCGAGCACAAGCCGAAGATGATCATCGTCGGCGCCAGCGCCTACCCGCGGGTGATCGAGTTCGAGCGCATCGGCCGGACCGCCCGTGAGATTGGCACGCCGGTCGTCACCGACATGGCCCACATCGCCGGCCTGGTCGCCGCCAAGGTCCACCCGAGCCCGGTGCCGCATTCCGACTTCGTCACCACCACCACGCACAAGACGCTGCGCGGACCGCGCGGCGGCATGGTGCTGTCGCGGGCGCAGTACGCGAAGGATCTCGACCGCTCGGTCTTCCCCGGCATCCAGGGCGGGCCGCTCATGCACATCATCGCCGCCAAGGCCGTGTGCCTGAAGGAGGCGATGGAGCCGGGATTCGCCGACTATCAGCGGCAGATCGTCGCCAACGCCACGCGGCTCGCGACAGGCCTCGCCGCCGCCGGCTTCAGGCTGGTGTCCGGGGGCACCGACAATCACCTGATGCTCGTCGACGTGTTCTCGAAGGGACTCACCGGCAAGGTCGCGGAGGCCGCGCTCGGGCGCGCCGGTATCACCGTCAACAAGAACGCGATTCCGTTCGACAAGAACCCGCCAATGGTCGCGAGCGGCATCCGGATCGGCACGCCAGCCGTCACCAGCCGCGGGATGCGCGAAAGCGAGATGGATCAAATCGCGGAGTTCATCGCCCGGGCTTTGGCGACGCCAGAAGACGACGCAGCCCTCTCCATGGTGCGGACTGAAGTCGAGGCGCTGTGCCGGAAGTTCCCGCTGTATCCCGAACCGTAGAGCTCGGCGCGGCAGTCGCCCAGGCGCTGGCGCCGACCGGGCCGCTCGCGCTGAGCATTCCGGCGTTCGAAACACGGGCCGCGCAGCTGGCGCTCGCCGACGCGGTCTCGCGCGTCTTCGAGCACGGCGGCGTGCTCCTCGCTGAAGCCGGGACCGGCACCGGCAAGACGCTCGCTTATCTGATTCCCGCCATCCTGAGCCGCCACCGGGTGCTGGTGTCCACCGGCACCAAGAACCTGCAGGAGCAGATCTACTTCAAGGACCTGCCGGTGCTTCGGCAGACCCTCGACGTCCCCTTCAGCGCCACGTATATGAAGGGACGCAGCAATTACCTCTGCCTGCATCGCTTCGAGTCCTGGCGCGACGGCCCCGAGTTCAAGACGGCGGACGTGACACGCCAGATCCGCATGATCGACGAGTGGCGCCGCGACACCGAGACCGGCGATCGGGCCGAGCTCGAGGATCTGCCGGAGGACGCGCACTTCTGGAACGACATCGCCGCCAGCGCCGAGAACTGCATCGGCAGCGACTGTCCACGCTTCACCGACTGCTACGTGACGCGGATGCGCCAGCGCGCCGCCGAATCGGACATCGTCATCGTCAATCACCATCTGCTCTGCGCCGACGCGGCGGTGCGTCAGAACGCCTACGGCGAGGTGATCCCGGAGTGCCACTACGTCGTGCTCGACGAGGCGCACCAGCTCGAGGACGTGGCGACGCAGTACTTCGGCCGCGCCGCCAGCAACTACCGGACCGAGGACCTCGCTCGCGATCTCGATCGCGCGGTGTCGGCGTCCACGATTCCCGATCGCGATCGGGCTGACGACATCGCCACCGGCGTCACCCGGATTCGCGATCACGCGCGGATGTTCTTCGCCGCGCTGTCGATGCTGCGGATGGACTCCGGCAGCGTCGGGACGGCGGAGAGCCGGATCCGGATCCGCCCGTCGCACATGGCCAGGGTCGCCGACGAGGGGCTCGCGCTCATCGGCTCGCTCGAGGGCATCGAAGCCGACATCGCCCTGGCCAAGGACGTCCCGGAAGAAGTGCTCGCGTTGGGACGCCGAGCCAAAGAGCTGCGCGACGACCTCCGCTTCCTGCTCCGCGCCGACGATCCGGCCTATGTCTATTTCCTGGAGTCGCGCGGCCGCGGCGTCTACCTGCGCGCGTCCCCTATCGACGTCTCCGAGATCATCCGTGAGGTCCTGCTGGAGCGGATGACCGGCGTGGTGATGACCTCGGCCACGCTCACCACGGACAAATCGTTCGCGTACCTGCGCGATCGGCTCGGCATCCGCGACGCCGAGGAGATCCGGCTCGATTCCGAGTTCGACTACGCCAACCAGGCCATCCTCTACCTGCCGCGGCGCATGCCCGACCCGCGCTCACCCCAGTTCGTCCAGGCGGCAGGCCGCGAGATCGTCGAAATCCTGCGCCGGACCAGGGGGCGCGCGTTCGTGCTCTTCACCAGCTACGCGAACCTGCGCGAGGTCCGGGCGATCGCCGAAGCCGAGCTCGAGTTTCCGATCCTGGTCCAGGGCACGGCGCCCCGATCGGCGCTGCTGCGCGACTTCAAGGCCACGCCGCATGCGGTGCTGCTGGCCACGTCGAGCTTCTGGCAGGGCGTGGACGTCGTCGGCGACGCCCTGAGCTGCGTCATCATCGACAAGCTGCCGTTCGCGTCACCCGGCGATCCGATCGTCGCGGCCCGCATCGAGGCGATCAACGCGCGCGGCGGATCGGCGTTCGGCGAGTACCAGATTCCGCTGGCCGTGCTCGCGCTGAAGCAGGGGCTCGGGCGTCTGCTCCGTCATCGCCTCGATCGCGGCGTCCTGGCCGTGCTCGACCCGCGGCTGAAGACGATGGGCTATGGTCGCCGCTTCCTGACATCGCTGCCGCCGGCACCCGTCACTCACGCACTCGACGACGTCGAACGGTTCTTCGACGGCACGTCGTGAACCCGTCCGCCAGCCTTGGCCTCGTGCCGCCCCTCGGCTTCCTCCACAGAATGCGACGACGTCAGGTCGACGTCGTCTCGTGACATCTCGACCAGGCGCCGGTAGTGCGTGTGGAGGGTCTTGAGCTCCTCTTCCGAGAGATCCTCGATGTCGATCAAGCGGTTGCTCGCACCCTGCATCGCGGCGACGAGCTCGTTCAGCTTCAGCTGAATCGCCAGCCCGTCCTTGTTCTGCGTGCGCTGCACCAGGAAAATCATCAGGAACGTCACGATGGTGGTGCCGGTGTTGATCACCAGCTGCCATGTGTCGGACCAGCGGAACAGCGGTCCGGTCACGCCCCAGACGATCACGGTCAGCAGCGCCAGCCCGAAGCCCCAGCTGCTGCCTGCCCACCGTGTCACGGTGGCCGCCAATCGACCGGTAAATCCCCCGGACTGCCGCGTCGAGGCCTCGCTGCGTTTCTTTGCCATCGCACCTCCCGAGGTCATCATATGCGCGGGCCGATGACCATCCCGGACGCCTGCTGGCGGCGGTCCGGCGCGGCCGGGCTGTCGCCGGAAGTCGTGTACACTTGGGCCGTTGCGGACAGACGTCACCGCGGCTGCGGCCGCGATTACAAGTAAATGCAAGACGGAGGTTGCGATGCAGGGCGCAGTTATCCGCCGCGCAATCGTGGTCGGTACGATGGTGCTCGGCCTGATGCTGGCCGTTCAGTCGGCCGAGGCGCAGACCGGGCAGGTGAAGGGCCGGGTCACCGATGCGAAGGGCCAGCCCGTTGAGGGCGCGGTCGTCACGATCGAGGCGACCGACGGCATGGGCCGGTCCTTCAAGTTGAAGACGAACCGGCGTGGGGAATACATCCAGATCGGGCTCCAGCCCGGGCAATACAAGATCACCGCGCAGAAGGACAACCTGAGCGACAGCCGGCAGCAGCGGATCTCGCTGGACGCCGCCGAGGTCAACCTCACGCTGACGCCGGGCGGCGGCGGCGGCGACGCATCGGCCGAGGAGCGCAAGAAAGCCGAGGCGCGCGTCGCGGCCGTGAAGGCGAACTTCGAAGCGGGCGTGCAGGCGAGCAATGCCGGGAACCACGACGAGGCGATCGCCAAGTTCAACGCGGTCCTGGCCGAGGCGCCCAAGTGCGTCGAGTGCTACACCAACATCGCCGCGGTCCACATGCGGAAGAAGGAATACGACCAGGCCGAAGCGGTCTACAAGAAGGCGATCGAGATCAACCCGAGCTCGTTCGAGGCCTACAGCGGGCTCGCGAACCTCTACAACGCGCAGAAGAAGTTCGACCAGGCGGCCGAGGCCAGCGCGCAGGCGCAGAAGCTGGGCGCCACGGCGCCTGGCGGCGCCAGCGCCTCGTCGGTGTTCAACCAGGGCGTCATCGCGTGGAACGCAAGCAAGATCGCGGACGCGAAGAAGGCCTTCGAGGAAGCGGTCAAGCTCGATCCGAAGCTGGCCGACGCGCACTACTGGCTCGGCATGGCCAACCTCAACGAGGGCAAGATGCCCGACGCCGCCAAGTCGTTCGAGGAGTACCTCAAGCTTGCGCCGACGGGTCAGTACGCCGAGCAGGCCAAGGGCATCCTGACGCAGATCAAGAAGTAAGGATCGGGGCACGATGCCGGTCCGCGGCACTCGCGGACCGGCGTCTTCCTCACGTGGCCTCGCCCGAGCTCATCGCGGAACACCTGGACGAAGTGCGCACCCGCGTCGCGGATGCGGCGCGCCGGTCCGGCCGCGAACCCTCCAGCGTCACCCTGATCGCGGTTTCGAAGACCTTCGACGCGGACCACGTGCGCGCGGCGTGGCAGGCCGGGCAGCGTGACTTCGGCGAGAACAAGGTCCAGGAGGCCGAACAGAAGATGGCCGCAACCGTTGCCGACCTCCCGGGCGCACGGTGGCATCTGATCGGTCACCTGCAGTCGAACAAGGCAAAGAAGGCGGCGGCGTTCGCCGCGATCCATTCGATCGATTCGGTCGATCTGCTGCAGCGGGTGGACGCGGCCGCCACCCAGCTCGGCAGTTCGCCTGCTGTGCTGGTCCAGGCAGACCTCGCCAGCGAAGACACGAAGTTCGGCGCAGCAGAGGCCGACGTCGAAACCATTGTGCGGGCCGCCCTCGAGTCGCGCGCCGTCCGTCTCGCGGGCCTGATGATCATCCCGCCTTGGAACGAAAACCAGGAGGTGACCCGGCCCTGGTTCGCGCGGCTGCGCGAGTTGCGGGACCGGCTGATCGCCCGCGGCATCCCAGCCGCCTCCCTCGACCAGCTGTCGATGGGCATGAGCCACGACTACGAGGCGGCGATCGAGGAAGGGGCCACCATGGTCCGGGTCGGTACCGCGATCTTCGGGAAACGTGTGAAACTCTGACATTCGGAAACCATTCGGAAACGAGGACGCCCATGTATGAACGTCAGAACCCGCCGGCAACACCTGCTCCAGCCGAGCCGGGGTCCGCGCCGCCCGAGCGGCTGATGCGGGTCGCCCCGCTCGACATGCGCCAGCATCGCTTCCGGACCGTGTTCAGGGGGTTCGACAAGACCGAGGTCGTGAGCCTGCTCACCGAAGGCGCGGACGACTACGAGCAGGCGTTGCGCGAGAACGATCGCCTGCGCCAGGACCTGATCCGGGTCGAGGCGCTGCTCACCGAGCACCGCGAGCGCGAGGCCAATCTCCGCAACACCCTGCTCACGGCGCAGCGGCTCGCCGACGAGATCAAGGAAGCGGCCCAGAACGAAGCCAAGCTGATCGTCAAGGAAGCGCAGGGACGCGCGGATCTGCTCCTCCAGAAGGGGCAGCTGCGGCTCGAGGAAGTCGAGCGCGACATCAACGAGATGCGGCTGCGCCGCCGCGGCGTCGAGGGATCGCTCGAGGCCTCGATCCAGGCGCTCTATCACGCGCTCGAGTTCATTCGCGAACAGGATCGGCCCGACGACAAGGTCCTGCTCCACCGGCCGCGTCAGAACGATCTGTCGCCACAGTCGCGGCTCGGCCCCGACGCGCCGCGCGTGGCGGAAGACCGCGGCTGATCGCGCCGCGGCCTCGCGATGGCGACCGCCATCATCACGATCCGGGTCATTCCCCGAGCCGGGCGGACGGCGGTGGCGGGCATGCGGGGCGACGCCGTGCTCGTCCGGCTCGCCGCCGCGCCGGTGGATGGCGCGGCCAATGACGCCCTGATCGCGTTCGTCGCCATGACGCTCGGCTGCTCGCGGCGGGACGTGGCGATCGTCTCGGGCGAGAAGAGCCGCGACAAGCGGCTCCGCATCGACGGCTTCACCGCAGAGGACGTGCGTCGCCGCCTCAACCCGGATTCGTGACCGACACCCTCCTTCTCGTTCACGCCCGTCAGCTCTACACGTGTGCGGGGCCGGCGCCCAGAATCGGCGCCGACCAGCGCGCGGCCGGACTTGTCGACGACGGCGCGCTCGCCGTTCGCGACGGCCGGATTGTGGCGGCCGGCACGTCTGCCGAAGTGCGCGCCGCATTCCCCGCATCCGGGCAGACGCGCGTCGTCGATCTGCAGCACGCGCACTCCATCGTGCCCGGCTTCGTCGATGCGCATACGCATGCGGCCTACGCCGGCGACAGGCGCCCCGAGATCCGGCGCCGGCTCGCGGGAGAGACCTACGCCCAGATCGCGGCCGGTGGCGGCGGCATCGTCTCGACGGTCGCGGCGACACGCCACGCCTCCGAGCAGGAACTGGTCGACGCCACGCGAGGACGGCTCGACGAGATGCTGGCCTGCGGCACGACAACCTGCGAGATCAAGAGCGGATACGGCCTGACCACCGCATCGGAGCTCAAGATGTTGCGCGCGATCCGGACGCTCGCGCAGTCACATCCGATCTCGATCGCGGCCACGTTCATGGGCGCGCATGAGGTGCCGCTGGAGTACCGCGCCGACCGCGGCGCCTATGTCGACCTGGTCGTCGACGAGATGATCCCCGCGGTCGCGGCCGAGGGGCTCGCGGAATGGGCCGACGTGTTCTGCGAGGCGGGTGTCTTCACGCCGCAGGAGTCGGAGCGCATCCTGCGCGCCGGGGCGCGGGCGGGGCTCAAGCCGCGTATCCACGCCGACGAGCTCGGCTCCACCGGCGGCTCGCATGTCGCGGCCGCGGTGGGTGCGCGGTCCGCCGATCATCTGGTCTTCGTCTCGGACGAGGGCATCGCGGCCCTGGCCGCGGCGGGAACGACCGCGACCCTGCTGCCGGTCGCCGCCTTCTACCTGAAGCTCGGACGATTCGCTCCGGCGCGCGCGCTGATCGACGGGGGCGTCCCGGTGGCGATCGCCTCCGACGTCAACCCCGGAGGCGGTCTGTCCCCGAGCCTGCCGTTCGCGATGGCGCTGGCCTGCTTCGCGATGGCGATGACGTTCGAGGAGGCGCTCGTGGCCGCGACGATCAATGCCGCGTGGTCGCTCGATCGGGCCGACCGTGCCGGCAGCCTCGAAGCGGGCAAGTCGGCCGACGCGGTCATCGTCGAGGGCGACGCGCTCAATCTGCTGCGGATCGGGTCCAGTCCGATCGCAGCCGTACTGGCAGCCGGGCGGGTCGTGCACGGCCGGCTGCCTGGCACTGGTGAGGACCGACGATGAAGTTGACCGAGCGTCCGTTTCTCGATCTGCTGGCGGCCTTTCGTTCGCCGGCGCCGACGCCAGGCGGCGGGTCGGCCTCGGCACTGGCCGGTTCGCTGGGCGCGGCGCTGCTGGCCATGGTCGGGGCGATGCCGAAGCACCGGGCGCCATCCGAGGCCGACGTCGATCGGCTGCAGGCCGCGGCGCGGCTCTGCGCGGAGATCAGCGACCGGCTGGCCGCGCTGGTCGACGAGGATGCCGCCGCGTACGAAGGCGTGGTCGCCGCTTACAAGCTGCCGAAGGAGTCGGCAGACGAGAAGACGGCGCGAGCGGGGCGCATCCAGCAGGCGCTGCGCGCCGCGACCGACGTGCCGCTCGAGGTGATGCGCCAGTGCGCCGCCGCGGTCGAACAGGCCGACGGTCACCGCGGCGTTCGGCAATCCAAACGCCGCGAGCGACGTCGGCGTCGCCCTCGAACTGCTCGGCGCGGGGAGCCGTGGCGCGAGGCTGAATGTCGAGATCAACCTGGGGAGCGTCAAGGATGCGGCGTACGCCGGGGCGGTGACGCAGGACGTGCTGACGCTGGACGAGGAGACGTCACGCGGCGCCGCGGCGGCGCGGGCGCGCCTGACCGACTAGTGTCCCCGGCTCACCGCAGCGGGTCGACGCCGGTCGGCGGCCGCACGTGCCAGCCCTCGACCGCGATCGTGAACGGCATCGGCCGCCGGTAGGACGGCACCCACTCGATCTGTTCCTCGTAGGCGATGTTGATGTAGGTGAACTGCTTGTCGCGGGAAACCTGCACCGCGTCGCGATCGATCGGAATCTGATACTGCTCGGCGAGCGCCATCACGCGATCGACCAGGTCGGTCTCGGTGCGCTCCTTGGCGAACAGCGCGGTCTCGGCCACGGCGTCCTTGAACTGGTAGTAGTGCACGTAGACCGGCACGAACCGGTACAGGGCATGCCCCATCAGCAGGACGACGGCAAGCCGGAGCAGGTTTCGCAGCATGGCTGCGCTCCTTCAGTGAATCTGGTGGAGCAAACGCTCCCAGCGCGTTCGGGTAAAGAAATGCGTGACGACGGAAAAGACCCGCTTGATTGTAGCGCCAAGACCGGGTTCTTCGGCGATCGGTTGCGCGCCGGTGTCGTACGACCAGTAGATCATCAGGGCCTTGCCCTTGATGTGGCCGCGCGGCAGGAACCCCCAGTAGCGGCTGTCCTGTGAGTTGTCGCGATTGTCGCCCATCACGAAGTACTGCCCGTCCGGCACCTGCACCGGGCCGTATCGCTCGCGGACGTCGAACGACGTCACCTCCTGGGCGCTGTGGGTGGGGTCGAGGAAATGCACGTAGGGCTCGTCGAGCGGCTGTCCGTTGACGAACACCTTCTTGTTGCGCAGCTCGATCGTCTCGCCGGGCAGGCCAATCACCCGCTTGATGAAATCGCGCTCGGGCTCGTCGGGATACTTGAAGACGATGACGTCGCCGCGGCGGATCTCCCGCATCGGCAGCAGCGTGCGCTCGAGCGGGGTGGCGGCCGGACCGAAGACGAACTTGTTCACCAGCAGGTGGTCGCCGATCAGCAGGTTGTTCTCCATCGACCCGGTCGGGATCTTGAACGCCTGGACCGCCCAGGTCCGGACGAACAGCGCGAGGATCACCGCGATGACGATCGATTCGAAGTACTCGCGGACGACGGACTTCCTGGCGTCGGACATGGCAGCTACTCCTGGCCGACCTTGAGGACCGCCAGGAACGCCTCCTGCGGAATCTCGACACGGCCGACGCGCTTCATCCGCTTCTTGCCTTCCTTCTGCTTCTCGAGCAGCTTGCGCTTGCGCGAAATGTCGCCGCCGTAGCACTTGGCGAGCACGTTCTTGCGCAGCGCCTTGACCGACTCGCGGGCGATGATCCGGCTGCCGATCGCCGCCTGGATCGCCACCTCGAACATCTGCCGGGGAATCAGCTCGCGCATCTTGGAGGCGAGCGCGCGGCCGCGCTGGTAGGCCATGTCGCGATGGACGATGACCGACAGCGCGTCGACCGGCTCCTCGTTGACCAGGATGTCGAGCTTGACGAGCGGCGACGCCTGGTAGCCGGTGACGTGGTAGTCGAGCGAGGCGTAGCCCCGCGACAGCGTCTTCAGGCGATCGTAGAAATCGAGGACGACCTCGTTGAACGGCAGCTCGTAGGTGACCAGCACGCGGTCGGCGGCGAGGTACTCGATCGACTTCTGCACGCCGCGCTTCTCCTGGCACAGCTGCAGGATCGCCCCGACGTGCTCCGACGGCGTCAGCATCATCGCCGTGATCACCGGCTCCTCGATCGCCTCGATCCGGCCGGTGTCGGGCAGCTTGGACGGACTGTCGATCTCCTGGACCACGCCGTCGGTGGTCGTGACGCGGTAGAGGACGCCCGGTGCCGTGGTGACCAGGTCCATGTCGAACTCGCGCTCGAGGCGTTCCTGGACGATCTCCATGTGCAGCAGCCCGAGGAAGCCGCAGCGGAAGCCGAAACCCAGCGCCGCCGACGTCTCCGGCTCGAAGAAGAACGAGGCGTCGTTGAGCCGGAGCTTCTCGAGCGCGTCGCGCAGCTCGGGATATTCGCTGCCCTCGACCGGGTAGAGCCCGGCGAAGACCATCGGCTTGCTCACCTTGAAGCCCGGGAACGCTTCCGACGTGGGCCTGGCGGCTTCCGTGATGGTGTCGCCGATCTGCGCGTCGGTGACCGTCTTGATGCCGGCGAAGATGAATCCGACCTCGCCGACGCCGAGCGAATCGACCGCGACCGGCTTCGGCGAGAAGACGCCGACCTGATCGACCTCGTACTCCTGCCCCTTCGCCATCAGCCGGATCTTCATCCCCGGCGTCACCGCGCCGTCGAGGACGCGGGTGAGGATGATGACGCCGCGGTAGGCGTCGTACCACGAGTCGAAGATCAGGGCCTTGAGCGGCGCCGACGGGTCGCCCTGCGGCGGCGGCAGCCGGTGCACGATGGCCTCGAGGATGTCCTTGACGCCGATGCCTTCCTTCGCGCTGGCGAGGATCGCGCCGGCGGCGTCGAGGCCGACGATCTCCTCGATCTGCCGCTTGGCCTCGTCCGGCTGCGCGCCGGGAAGGTCGATCTTGTTGATGACCGGGATGATCTCGAGGCTGTTGTCGACCGCCAGGTAGGCGTTGGCCAGCGTCTGCGCCTCGACCCCCTGCGACGCGTCCACCAGCAGCAGCGCCCCCTCACACGCGGCCAGCGATCGCGTCACTTCGTACGAGAAGTCGACGTGGCCCGGCGTATCGATGAGGTTCAGGATGTACTCCTCCCCATCGTCCGCGTGATAGGTGAGCCGGACCGCGTGCGCCTTGATGGTGATGCCGCGCTCGCGCTCCAGATCCATGCTGTCGAGCACCTGCGCTTCCATCTCGCGGGCCTGCAGCGCGCCAGTCATCTCGAGGAACCGGTCGGCCAGGGTCGACTTGCCGTGGTCGATATGGGCGATGACGGAGAAGTTACGTATGTGGCGCGCGTCCATGGTCAGCTAAGTCTTTGATTATAGCCGTCCGTGGCGGCCGGGTCGGCCTCGTGACGCCAATCAATTCCCAACGGCCCGAGGCCCAACGTCCCAAGGAAACCGCGGCGCCGGCTCTCCCTTGGAAATTGGGAGTTGGAGGTTGGGAGTTGATGCTTATCGCTGCTCCAGTGGGACGAACGACTGGGGATACGGCGGCCCGATGTAGTCGGTGCGGGGACGGATGAGGCGATTGTTCGAGTACTGCTCGAGGCAGTGCGCCGTCCAGCCCGAGACGCGGCTGACCGCGAAGATCGGCGTGTAGAGGTCCACCGGGATGCCGAGCGTGTAGTAGGTGGACGCCGAGTAGAAGTCGACGTTGGGATAGAGCTTCTTCTCGCCGGTCACCAGCTGCTCGATCCGCTGCGACATCTCGAACCAGCGGAGGTTGCCGGCGCGCTCGCCGAGATCCTTGGACATCCGTCGCAGGTGCGTCGCGCGTGGATCCTCGGTGCGGTAGACGCGGTGGCCGAACCCCGGAATCTTGATCTTCTTCGCGAGCCGGGAGCGGATGGCCTCGTCGACCCGCTCCGCCGTGGCGTCCTGGCCGATGTCGATCAGCAGCCGCATGACGTCGGCGTTGGCGCCGCCGTGGAGCGGCCCCTTCAGCGCGCCGATCGCACCGACGATCGCCGAGTAGATGTCGGTCAGCGTCGCCGCGGCGACCCGGGCCGCGAACGTCGAGGCGTTCAGCTCGTGGTCGGCGTGCAGCACCAGCGCAACGTCGAACGCGCGGGTGGCGAGCGCGCTCGGGCGGGTGCCGGTGAGCATGTAGAGGAAATTCGCGGCATGGCCGAGCGCCGGATCGGGTTGAATCGGCCCGCCGCCTGCCTGCATGCGTCCGTAGGTGGCGACCAGGCTCGCAATCTGCCCGGTCAGCCGCACCGCCTTCCGGAAGTTCGCCTGCGGCGACTGGTCGGCGACCTCGTGATCGTAGTGACCGAGCGCCGACGTCAGCGTGCGCAGCATGTCCATGCCGTCTGACGACGGCAGCTGCTTCATCAGCCGCAGCATCGATTCCGACAGCGGCCTGGCCGCGGCCAGCTGCGACTGCAGATCGCCGAGCTCGGCGCGGCTCGGCAGCCGCCCGTGCCAGAGCAGGTAACAGACCTCCTCGAACGTCGCGCCGCGCGCCAGATCGTGGATGTCGTAGCCGTAGTACGCGAGCACGCCGCGATCGCCATCGAGATAGCAGATCGCTGATGTCGCGGCGACGACGTCTTCGAGGCCGCCCTTGGGCTTCGTGTCGAGGGTCATGCTCGGGATTATGTCAGGTGGCAGTTTCCAGTTGCCAGTTTCCCGTCACCAGTCCCGAATCGAGGAACGGGCAACGGACCTGGCAACTGGCAACTGAGAGTGCTGTGAGCCGGCCTACTTCGCCACTTCCGGCGCCTTCAGCATCACGTTCTCACCCGTGTACTGCTGGAGGATCGAGAGCAGGCCGGTGTAGAGGAACCCGATCTGGAACAGCATCAGGAACGGCAGCGTGCCGTAGATCTGGTTGGCGAGCGCGTAGTAGACGGTGCCGGTGAAATACAGGCCGAGGGCCAGCTCGATGATCGGCTGGACGCCGACCGCCTGGTGGTACTTCTTCCCCACCCATTCGTCGCTGTCCCGCTCGATGCCGTATTTCGGGGTGCGCGCGAACTCCGACTGCTTCCGGAAGATCGCCTCGAGCACCGCGCGCGTGTTGTTGACGCACAGCCCGATGCCGATCGACATCAGGAACGGCAGGTACTTCAGGCGCTGGCGCCAGTCGGTGTAGAGCTCGCGCTGCGAGACGACGTAGAAGTTGCAGACCGAGAGCGTGGCCGCCGCGAACAACGGCACGTCGATCAGCAGCATTTCCGACCATCCCATGTTGTAGCGGACGTACATCGCCGGAAACATCAGGATCGACAGCACCGTCATCAGCAGGTAATTGAAGTTCGCTGAGAGGTGGAAGAACGCCTCGGCCTTGACGCTGATCGGCTGATTCGATCGCAGGATGCGCGGCAGCAGCTTCAGGCAGGTCTGGATCGAGCCCTTGGCCCAGCGATGCTGCTGCGACTTGAACGAATTCATCTCGACCGGCACTTCCGCCGGCGAGACGACGTCGGGCAGGAAGATGAAGCGCCAGCCGCGCAGCTGCGCGCGGTAGCTGAGGTCGAGGTCCTCGGTCAGGGTGTCGTGCTGCCAGCCGCCGGCGCTGTCGATCGCCGTGCGGCGCCACACCCCGGCGGTGCCGTTGAAGTTGAAGAAGCACCCCGCCCGGTTGCGGCCGCCGTGCTCCAGGACGAAGTGCGCGTCGAGCAGGATCGACTGAATCTTCGTCAGCAGTGAATAGTCCTGGTTGATGTGCCCCCACCGGGCCTGCACCATGCCGACCTTCTCGTCGGTTTCGAAGTACGGCAGGGTGCGCATCAGGAAGTCGCGCGACGGAATGAAGTCGGCGTCGAAAATCGCGATGAACTCACCCGACGCCTCCTTGAGCCCGGCCTCGAGCGCCCCGGCCTTGTAGCCGCGGCGATCGACACGGTGGAGGTAGCGGATGTTGAAGCCCCGGGCGGCATGCCGGCGAACCGCCAGCTCGGCAATGTCCTGCGTCTCGTCAGTCGAGTCGTCCAGGACCTGAATCTCGAGCAGCTCCTTGGGATAGTCCATCTCGCAGACTGCCGCGATCAGGCGGTCCGCGACGTACATTTCGTTGAAGATGGGGAGCTGGATTGTGACCGGAGGCAATACGCTCGGCGCGGGCAATGGCTTCGGCGCCTGACCCTTGTTTTTCATGTAAAGATAAACAAGGTAATAGCGATGCCAGCCGTAAATCGCCAGAATGCTGAGGATAAAGAAGTAAGAGACCAGAATCAGTGTCTGAGGCAGGCTCATAAGAAGATGAATCCGTCACGTCGCACGATCGGCGATTCTATAGCGCTCCGAAGCTGGAAGTCAACGCACGTCAAGTACTTGGAGTCATCGGCCCGTTGACACGCCGTGACCTCCACGATCTCCTCGAGCGCGTGCAGTCAGGTTCCCTTACACCTGAGGCTGCGCACGAGCGCATCCTTCAATATCTGCGCCAGTCCCCCTTCGAAGACCTCGGGTTCGCCCGTCTCGATCATCATCGGGGCATCCGGCAGGGTTTTCCTGAGGTAATTTTCGGCCCCGGAAAGACCCCCGAGCAGATCGCCACGCTCGCGAGGCGGCTCACCGAGACCGGCCAGGCGCTGCTGGTGACACGGACCGACTTGTCCGCGTACGCTGCGGTCGCTGCAGAAATACCCGACGCGATCTTCAATCCGACCGCTCGCACGATCTCCCGTCCCTCGCCGACGACCGCCCGTGGCACCGGCACGATCCTGATCGCCTCGGCCGGCACCGCCGACCTCCCGATCGCGGAAGAGGCGGCCATTTCCGCGGAAATCATGGGCAACGACGTGGACCGGCTGTTCGACGTCGGCGTCGCCGGCCTCCACCGGCTCCTCGCGGAGCACGCCCGGCTGCTCTCAGCCCGCATCATCATCGTCGTCGCCGGCATGGAAGGCGCCCTTCCCAGCGTCGTCGGTGGACTCGTCTCCGTCCCGGTGATCGCGGTACCCACCAGCATCGGGTACGGCGCCAGCTTCGGCGGCGTGGCCGCGCTGCTCGGCATGCTCAACAGCTGTGCCAGCGGGCTGTCGGTCGTCAATATCGACAACGGATTCGGGGCGGCCGCGGTCGCGAGCTCCATTAATCATCTGCCGGAATCGCCCCTCCGCGCCTAGCGGAAACGCACTGTCGTTTACTTCGTCGACAAACGTTGTTGACGCCCCTCGCCTGATCTATAGTTAACGATTGCCCTAACGTCAGTGGCCCGAGGCGCGCGGCAGCGCCGACGGGTGGCATGAGGGCGCTACCCGGGCAATCACACCTTCAACCAAATCATGCACGCCGGCGCCCTGAGGGCCCTCGAATTCGACCGCATCGTCGACGTGATCCGTGGTTTCGCGCAGACGCCACGGGGAGAGGTCCGGCTCGCGGCGCTTCAGCCTGCCGACGATGACGGCGTGGTTCGGCGTGCGCTCGCCGCGACCAGCGAAACGACCCGGTTTCTCTCGGTCGGACAGATTGCGGTCCAGGCGCCGCCGGAGATGGAAGCGGTGCTCGGCGGCCTCCTCGTCGAGGGACGTCCGCTCGAGCCTCTTCAGCTGATCGCGCTGGCGAACTTCCTGGCCTCGGTCGAGACGACGTGCCTGGCGGTGAGGCGCGCCCGGGCGTCCTTTCCAATTCTGCACGTGATCGCCGATCGCGCCGCCTCGTTCCAGCGGGAGATCGGGGACATCCGCAGGAAGATCGACCCCGCCGGCGAGGTCGTGGACGACGCCTCGCCCGAGCTGCGGAGCATCCGCGACCGGCTGCGCCGGCAGCGATCGCGGCTGCGCAACACGCTCGAGTCGTACCTGCGCGGGAAGGACACCGCGAAGTACCTGCAGCAGCAGATCGTCACCGACCGCCATGGCCGCTACGTCCTGGTGGTTCGGGCCGAGCACCGGTCCGCGATCGCCGGCATCGTGCACGGCAGTTCGGGGAGCGGCGCGAGCCTCTACCTGGAGCCGCTCAGCACCGTCGAGATCAACAACGAGATCGTCGCGCTCGAGCAGCAGGAAGCGGAGGAAGTCCGCCGGATCCTGCTGGAGCTCACCGACCTGTTTCGCGGCCGCGCCGACGATCTGGAACGGACGGTCGAGGCGGCAACCGAGCTCGACGTCCTCAATGCGCGCGCCCGGTTCTCGGTCATGGTTCGGGGCATCGAGCCGGCGATCGCGACGGACGACCGGATGGAGCTGCGCGCGGCGCGGCATCCGCTGCTGATTCCCGCGGTCAGGCGTCACCTGCGCGACTCCGAAGGACGATGGCGACGCGGGCGAGCGGCCGGCAGAACGGGACCCCGTTCCGGTCGACATCCTGCTGCTGCCGCCGGTCCGAGTCCTGGTGATCACCGGGCCGAACACGGGCGGCAAGACGGTGGCGCTCAAGACCGCGGGACTGCTGCCGCTCCTCGCCCAGGCCGGCCTGCTGATTCCGGTCGACGAGGGCTCCGTGATCACGGTGTTCCGGTCGGTGTTCGCCGACATCGGCGATGAGCAGTCGATCGCGCAGAGCCTGAGCACGTTTTCCGGCCACATCGCCAACATCGTGGCGATGGACCGGGCGCTGCAGACGCCGGCGCTCGTGCTCCTCGACGAGGCCGGCGCCGGCACCGACCCGGTCGAAGGGGGCGCGCTGGCGATGTCGATCATCGAGCACTTCCGGCTGCGGGACGCGATGGTTATCGCCACGACGCACTACGACGCGCTCAAGACGTATGCGTCCACCACGACCGGAGTGACGCCCGCGGGATTCGGGTTCGATCCAAAGACGTTCGCGCCGACCTACCGGCTCAATTACGGGTCACCGGGCAGCAGCCTGGCGTTCGAAATCGCCAACCGTCTGGGCCTGCCGGAGTCGATCATCGCCAGGGCCCGCACGCATCGGAGCGAGCGCGAGACGCAGCTGGCGGATCACCTGGCGCGGGTCGAGCGCGACATGCAGACGCTGGAACACGAACGGCGGATCGCGTCGCACGAGCGGCAGGCGCTGGCCGACGCGACGGGTAAGCTGCGGTCCCGCGAGCAGGACCTCAAGAACCGCGAGGAGATGCTCAAGCGCCGGCTCGATCAGAAGATCGAGGAGCGCCTGCGCGAGGCCCGCCGGGAGATCGACGCGGTCGTCGGGCGCCTGAAGGCGCGCACGGAAACGATGGCCACGCAGGCGGAGCGCGCTGCGAGCCGGCTGATTCCCACCGGCGAGACCGGCGGCGCCAGGGCTGACGCGCGGGCAGCCATCGACGCGATCGAAGAGCGGCTGCGCCGGAGCGCCAGCGGATCGCCGGCCACCGCGGTCGAACCATCGGCGCCGAGCATACCCTCACGTCCCGCCGCCGTCGGCGATCGAGTCCTGGTCGGCGCGCTGCAGCTCGAAGGGGTGGTGTTGTCGCTGAGCGGGCGCGATGCCGAAGTCGACGTCCGCGGCAAGCGGCTGCGGGCGCGAAGCGACGAGCTTCGGGTGCTGACCCCCGCCGCGGGACTTGCGGCGCAGCCGACGCGCGTCACGGTGAATGTCGACCTGCAGCCGCGCGAGGGCAGCCTGTCGGAGCTGAACGTCATCGGCTGCAACGTCGACGAGGCGCTGTCGCGCACCGCGAAGTTCCTGGACGACGCGGTGGTGACCGAACAGCGCAGCCTCCGCCTCATTCACGGCTTCGGCACCGGCCAGCTGCGCAGGGCCATCGCCGAGTTCCTGCGTGCGCATCCATTCGTGGCGAACTTCGCCGCCGCACCCGGCGATCGGGGCGGCGGTGGCGTCACCGTCGTGGAACTGAAGGAGTAGCGTTCTGGGCCTTTTCCCGGCGAACTTCATCGAGGACCTGAAGTCGCACGCCGACATCGTGCAGGTCGTCCACGAACGCGTCCCGCTCCGCCGCAGCGGCGCGACGTGGAAGGGGCTGTGTCCGTTCCACGGCGAAAAGACCCCGTCCTTCCATGTCTATGGGGACAAGGGGTTCTTCAAGTGCTACGGCTGCGGCGTCGGCGGCGATGTGATCAAGTTCATCGAGCTGTTCGACAAGGTGGCGTTTCCCGAAGCCGTCCGGCTGCTTGCGGCCAGGGCCGGCCTCACGGTGCCGGAATCGGACGACGCGAAGCAGGACGGGGAATCGCAGCGCGAACGCGAATCGCTGCTCAAGGCGCATGAACTCGCCGCGGCGTGGTTCCGCGAGCAGCTCGCGGCGCCGGTGGGTGCAGCCGCCCGGCGGCTGCTGGAGGAACGCGGGGTCACGTCGCAGATCACCGAGCTGCTCGCGGCCGGCTACGCACCCGCGGTGCGCGACGGACTCTGCCAACGGCTCCGCAAGGAAGGATTTTCGCAGGGGCTGCTGGTCAAGAGCGGCCTCGCCGTCCAGCGCGACGACGGCACCCTCGTCGATCGGTTCAGGAACCGGCTGATGATTCCGATCTGTCGCGACAACGGCGCAGTCATCGCGTTCGGGGGCCGCGCCATGGAGGCGGGTCAGCAGCCGAAATATCTGAATTCCCCCGAAACCCCGATTTATGTCAAAGGCCGGACGCTTTTCGGACTCCATCTGAGCAAGCAGGCGATCTCGCGCGCGCGCTACGCCGTCATGGTGGAGGGCTACTTCGACCTGGCCCAGGCCTTTCACGCCGGGATCCAGAACGTCGTGGCCTCGTCGGGCACGGCGCTCACACCCGCACAGGCCCGTCTCCTGAAACGTTTCGCCGCGAAGGTCGTTCTCAACTTTGATCCCGATTCGGCCGGGCAGGGGGCGGCGGTCCGGTCGTCGGAGCTGCTGGTCGCCGAAGGCTTCCAGGTGAATGTGGCGATGTTGCCGGCTGGAGACGATCCCGATAGCTTCATCCGCAAGCATGGCGGGGCCGCGTATCAGGCCCAGCTTCGGCAATCCCGGCAGTATCTCGACTACCTCCTCGACAGGGCGGCGTCGGAATACGACCTGCGAAAAGACGACGACACGCCGCGAGTTCCTCAACCGGATGCTCGGGGTGGCGGCGAGGATTCCGGATGCCGCGGCGCGTGACCAGTTTGCAGACAGGCTCGCACACCGCGCGCGGATTACTGAAGAGGTCGTACGGGCCGAGATCAGGAAGGCTGCCGTCCAGAAGGAAACCGTGGTCGATCGGCGTCACGTGCCCTCGCTCGGCCAGGTGAAAACCTTCGAGCGCGGCCTGATTTGGGCCTTGGTACGCGACCCGGTAGCCGGCTTCGGGGCGCTGGCCGACCTGGAGACGACCGACTTGAGCGGGCTGGCCACCGGTCCCATCCTCGAACAGGCGCGATCTCTGCAGGGATGGCCGATTGAGGGTTTACCGCAGGCCTTGCTCGAGCGTCTAAGTACTCAGGAAGCCGGCCTCGTGGCGGAGATAACCGCCCAGCCGGAACCCCCGGTACGCGTGCCCGCCGATTGCGTGGCGGAGCTCCGGCGGCTGCAGCTGGCGCGGGAACGGGCAGACATTCAGCGCCAGATGGATCGCCTCCTCGAACAAGGCATTCCAAGCGACGACGACCGCATCAACGAGCTGGGGATGCGGCAGCTGGCACTCAAGCAGCAGATTGATGCGCAGGTCGCGGACGCGCCCCACGTGGCGGCGGCCGACTGGCAGGACAAGAGTAGACAGGCTCTGGCTGGCGTCGCCGACGCCGCGCTCAGGCGCACGAGCCAGAAGCACTGACGGGACAGGAAATGCGGCCCAACCGGGGGCCGAGCGAAGAGCGTCTGGAGGACACGCCGTTGTCGATCGAAGAAAAATACGATGAAGTGAGACAGCTCATCTCCATCGGCAAGGAAAAAGGTTACCTGCTCTACGACGAGGTCAACGAGCTGCTGCCGGCCGACATCACGTCGTCCGACGAGCTCGACGATCTGTTCAGTACGTTCGGGAGCGCGGGTATCGAAGTCGTCGATTCGGAGAAGGCCTATCGCGACGACAAGCTCCTCGACCGTACCGGCGAGGGGGCGGAGGAGCTGGAGCTCGATCTCACCCCCGGCGCGCTCGACAAGACCAACGATCCGGTCCGCATGTACCTGCGGGAGATGGGCACGGTCCCGCTCCTGACGCGCGAAGGCGAAGTCGAGATCGCCAAGCGGATCGAACGCGGCAAGCTCGCCGTGATCAAGTCGATCTCGCGGACGCCGACCGTCGCCCACGCCATCATGACGATGGGCGATCAGCTCAAGAACGACGAGCGGAGCGTGCGCGAGCTCGTGATCTTCCAGGACGAGGAGATCACGGACGACAAGATCGAAGAGCGCAAGCGGCAGGTGCTGCGCCAGATCGAAGCGGTCCGCAAAGCCTTCCAGAACGTCGAGAAGTGCAACGAGAAGCTCGAGAAGACCAACAAGGGCACGACCACGCGCGAGAAGAAGAAGTACCGCCGCACCCGGTGGGAAGCGCTCCGCGCGCGCGTCGAAGTGTCGCAGCTGCTCCGCAAGATCGAGTTCACCGAGCTCGTGAAGCGGCGCCTGATCGACCAGCTGAAGGACGCCGTCGAGGGCGTGATGCGGCTCAAGCGCGAGGTCGATCAGATCGAGCGCCAGCTGAACCCCAAGAACAAGAAGGTCCGACTCAAGGAAGAGGACAAGAAGAACCTCGCCAAGCGCCAGAAGGAGGCCAAGGTCGCCATGAAGGCGGCCGCCGAGGTGCTCGGCGAAACGCCGGATCGCCTGATGCGGACGCTCGAGACGATCTCGCGCGGCGAGATCCAGGCGGAGCAGGCGAAGAAGGAGCTGGTCGAGGCCAACCTGCGGCTGGTCGTCTCGATCGCCAAGAAGTACACCAACCGCGGCCTCCAGTTCCTCGACCTGATTCAGGAAGGCAACATCGGCCTGATGAAGGCGGTCGACAAGTTCGAGTACCGGCGCGGCTACAAGTTCTCGACCTATGCGACGTGGTGGATCCGCCAGGCGATCACCCGCGCGATTGCCGACCAGGCGCGGACGATCCGCATCCCGGTCCACATGATCGAGACGATCAACAAGCTGATTCGCACGTCGCGGGCGCTGGTCCAGGAGCTGGGCCGCGAGCCGACCTCGGAAGAGATCGCCAAGCGCATGGACATCCCGGTGTCCAAGGTCCGCAAGGTGCTCAAGATCGCGCAGGAGCCGATCTCGCTCGAGACCCCGATCGGCGAGGAGGAGGATTCGCATCTTGGCGACTTCATCGAGGATCGCCAGGTGGTGTCCCCGTCCGACGCGGTGATCAACCTGAACCTCAAGGAACAGACCGAATCGGTCCTGAAGACGCTGACCCCGCGCGAGGAGAAGGTCATCAAGATGCGGTTCGGCGTCGGCGATGGCAGCGAGCACACGCTCGAGGAGGTCGGCCAGAACTTCGCCGTCACTCGCGAGCGCATCCGCCAGATCGAGGCCAAGGCGCTGCGCAAGCTGCGCCACCCGTCACGTTCGAGGAAGCTCCGCGCCTTCCTGGAAGGGCGGACCTAGGCGCGTCGCGTGTCAAGGGAGAAGGGAGAAGGCACAAGGCAGAACGTTTTCCCTTCTCCCTTCTGCCTTCTGACTTGTTATAGTCGCCTGCGGGCCCATAGCTCAGCGGTCAGAGCCGCCGGCTCATAACCGGCCTGTCCCAGGTTCGAATCCTGGTGGGCCCACCTTCGCTCGCGCTTGCACGCGCGCGAGCTCCGGCGGGCAAGCCCACGCGAAGGTGTCCGCCGTAGCGGCGCAGCCGCGGAGGTGGACCGGTGGTAACGGCGAAGGCGGGCGAGTTCGCGTCAGAACGAGCTACGGCTGGCAAGCCTTCTCGATCGCGCCCTGCTCAGGGGCGAGTCGAAGGACCGCTTCGTCCGCTCGCTCATGGCAGGCCTGAGGGACGGTGAGGCAAGAGAAATCACGGGAAGCGGGCGCGCAGACGGCCACCGCCGGCCCGTCTGCGGGTAGAATCTCACCAACACCCTTGCATCCAGACCTTCAGCATCTGATTCACCTTCAGGAACTCGATTCAGCTGCCGAGCGGCACCGACGGCGGGCGACGGACATCCCGATCCAGCAGGCGGCGCTCGACGAGCGGATCGCTCAGCGGACCGCCACGGTCGACGCCGTCAAGGCGCGGATCGCGGCCTGTCAGGCGGCGCGGCGCGACATCGAGAAGGATCTCGCGGCGGTGCAGGGTCGGCTGAGCAAGTTCAAGAATCAGCTGATGGAGGTCAAGACCAACAAGGAATACCAGGCGATGCAGAAGGAGATGAGCGTCGCCGAGCAGGAGATCGGCAACCACGAAACCCGCATGCTCGAACGCATGGAGGAGGCGGACGCGCTGGCGATCGAGCTCAAGGCGGCCGAAGCCGCGCTGAAGGCGGAGCAGGCCGAGATCACCCGCGACCGGCAGCAGCTCGAGGCCGAGAAGTCCACGGTCGAGCAGGAGCTGCAGCGAACCACCGCAGAGCGCCAGACCGTCGTCGCCCAGATTTCGAAGCCGACCATGGTCGTGTTCGACCGCGTCGCCCACGGCCGCCGCGGCATCGCGATGGCCGAAGCCCGCGACGGACTGTGCACGGTCTGCCACGTGCGGCTTCGCCCGCAGATTTACAACGAAGTGCGGCGGAACGACAACATCATCCAGTGCGAGAGCTGTACGCGGATCCTGTACTTCATCCCGCCGGCCCCGTCGGCGTCCGCCGGACAGGCGTCCTGAGGCGGCGGTCATGATCAGGGCTTACATCGACGGGGGTGCCCGCGGCAACCCGGGTCCGGCCGGCTACGGCGCCCGCATCGAAGCCGCCGACGGCACGCTGATCGAGGAGCTGCACGGCGGCCTCGGCATCAATACCAACAACGTCGCCGAATACAACGGCCTGCTCGCGGCGCTGAAGTGGGCGGTCGATCACGGGGAGTCCGACGTCGAGATTCGGGCCGACTCCGAGCTCCTGGTCAAGCAGATGCGCGGCGAGTACCGCGTCAAGCATCCGGGGCTGCAGCCGCTCGCGGCGCGCGCGCGCCTCCTCATCGGCCAGCTGGGCGACGTCACGTTCACCCACGTCCGCCGCGAATTCAACAAGGAAGCGGATCGGCTGTCGAACCTCGGCATGGATGCGGCCGAAGAAGCGCTGCGCCAGGAGCAGGAACTGAGCGTCAAGGCCCGTTCCTCCGCGCCCAAGGGTCAGCCCGGTCTCTTCTAGCGCCGTTCCCAGGCGCCCGCACGAATCATCCCCAGCATCCGGCCCGTTCCCGCACCCTGCGCGCGATACGAGTGGAACATCGGCGCGTGCGACTTGGTGCAGAGATCCGACGAGAAGATCTGGTCCGCGGGCACACCGGCCTGTTCGAGCTGCTCGCGGTTCGCCAGCCAGGCGTCGAAGTACGGCTTTCCGGACGGACCTGGCGTGAACCAGCGCTGCAGCGTGGACGGCGTGTGGCCGGCAGCAGCGAACATCTCGACCACTTCTGGACCCATCTCTCCGCAGCAGGGTCCCAGGCAGGGCCCGATGGCGGCGACGAGATCCCGCGGATCGCATCCGAGCTCGTCCTGGAGCGATCGGATCGCCGTCTCGGCGATCCGCTTCATGGTGCCGCGCCAGCCGGCGTGCACGGCGGCCACGGCCGGCCGCGTCCTGTCGGCAATCAGGATCGGTGCGCAGTCCGCCACGCGGACCCCGATCGCCACGCTCCCGTCGTCCGTCACCAGTCCATCCGCCTGAGGGGGCGTCCACGATCCGCCGTCGCGTCGGACCACGGCAATATCTGCGCTGTGCACCTGACTGATCAGACGTAGCCGATCGCGCGCGACGCCCATCGCGCCTGCCAGCGCCTGCCATTCCGGCTCCCGGCTGCGGAGCTCCAGGTTGCCGATCGTGAAGACGTGCGGTGCGATGGCCTCGAGCGGGACGCAGCGGAGCGCCAGGCCCCACGGCGCTTGCGTCCACTCGAATCCGCCGCTAGGCTGGGGCTGGGTCATGAACATCATTGGTATCGGGTTGGACGCGACCGATCTGCCGCGGATCTCGCAGGTGTTCCAGCGCTACGGCGATCGCTTCCTGCAGCGGGTCTTCACCGAGGCGGAGATCGCCTATTGTACGCGGCGGCGAAACCCGGTCCCGCATCTCGGCGGCCGCTTCGCGGTCAAGGAGGCGGCGATGAAGGCGCTCGGCACCGGCCACTCGCGCGGCGTCCTCTGGAAGGACATCGAAGTCGTCCGCGCCGGGGGTCCGCCGCAACTGCGGTTGCACGGCGGCGCGGCGCGCCGCGCCGAGGCCATGCACGTCACGCGCAGCCTCGTCACCATTACCCATTCGGACACGCTCGCCTTCGCCCAGGTGATGCTGCTGGGCGACTGACGCTCGCGTCGCCGCCAACTGCAGGCGTCATCCCCGAACCCCCGCGCCTGCGGCCCGTCGACGCCGGCCCTCGCGTCTTCCCCTAACCGGCGCACTGTCAGCGCCTTTCGTCGCCATCCCTGCCGGCCACGGATCCGGACGAGCGCTTGCGTTGACGCTCCGGCAGAACGTGTGGCGGCGCCTGCCGCCTTCCTTCCGCTGGAGAACCGTCATGACCGTCAAGATCCTGCGCAACGACAAGGGAAATCCGCCGGGCAAGCTCGCCGACGCGGAACTGCACTTCGCTGACGGCCCGTTCGCGGGCCTGAAGCTGATTGGCTTCTCGGTATGGGAGCGAAAGACCGGCAGCGGCCGGAACGTCACGTTCCCGGCTCGCCAGTACTCCGTGAACGGCGAGCGCCGCAGCTTCGCGCTGTTGCGGCCGATCGCCGATACCACGGCGCAGGATCGGATCCGAGAGCTGATCCTGCAGGCGTACGCCGAACACGAAGCCGATCCCGTCGTCGCCTGACCGGCTTGCCGTCGCGGTCGTGCGGCTACTGCAGGACCGGCAGCAGCGTGATGTTGTCCTTCTGGCGCTTCGGGGGGAGCGTCCATTCCTCCCGGAGCGCCTTCTGGAACTCCGACTGGAAGAACGCGGTCTTCATGCCGCCGTCGATGATGTCCCAGGGCAGCACGCGGTCCTGGGAGCGGTCGCGAAAGATGTAGAAGTCGGCGTCGAGGCCGGTTTCGGCGACGGCCGCGCGCCAGTTGCCGCCGTTGCGCTCGGCCGCTTCGATCGTCGGCGCGACCCGGCGATCGCCCAGCGACAGCAGTGCCTGGTAATACGAATGCCGCTCCGACTTGATGCTGAAGTAGACGTTGTCCACGCCGGCCAGCAGCTCGCGCAGCCGCTTGCCCTTGCGATCGGTGATGGCGGGATCCTCCATCGGCAGCCACTGGTAGGCGGTGCCCGGCTTCGGAATCAGCGGGTTCACGCTGCCGACGATCCGGCCGACGCGGCCGCGCGGCTTGGCGTATCGCATCATCGCGTCGCGCATCTGCAGCGTCAGATCGCGGATCCCCACCAGGTCATCGTCTGTCTCGGTGGGCAGGCCGATCATGTAGTACAGCTTCAGGTTCTCCATGCCGTTGGCGAAGATCAGCTCCGCGGCATCGAGAATCTCCTGGTTCGTGACCGTCTTGTTGATCACCCGCCGCAGCCGGTCGCTGCCCGCTTCGGGCGCGATCGTGATCGACCGCTCGCCGCTTTCGCGCAGCATCTGCACGATCGGCGCGGTCAGGTCGTCGAGCCGGAGCGACGCCGGGCTGATCGCGTAGCCCATGTCGATCAGGCTGCGGAGGATGCGATCGATATCGGGGTGATCGCAGAGGGCGATCGACACCAGCCCGGCGCGGCCCGAGTACTTCCGCGCCCGCTGCGCGAGCTCCAGGATGCGATCGGTCGGGAACGCTCGAACCGGCAGGTAGTTGTAGCCGGCCCAGCAGAACCGGCACAGGTTGGCGCAGCCGCGCACGACCTCGATCAGGAAGCGCGACCCGAACTCGGTGTCGGGCGTGAAGATCGACGTCGCCGGCGGGTCGAGCCGCTCGGTGGTCTTCACCGCGGCCTTGCGCACCGTCGCCGGCGCACCGGTCCCCGCCTTCGCCTCGAACGCCGCCACGCTCCCGTCGTCCGCATAGCGGACGTCGTAGAAGGAGGGCACGTAGAAGCCGCGATGGGTGACCAGGTGCCCCAGGAGATCGTCGCGCGAGCCTGCGTCGCGAATCGACGACATCAGATCGGGGATGAGCATCTCCCCTTCACCGGCGGCGATCACATCGGCAAACAACGCCAGCGGTTCCGGGTTGACGAACGTCACGGCGCCGCCGATCACCACGAGCGGATGGCGCGGACCGCGGTCGGCCGCGCGCGGCGGCAGTCCCGCCAGCCTCAGCATCGTGACGACGTTGGTGTAGTCCCATTCGAACGAGACCGAGAAGGCGAGGACGTCGAAGTCGCGGACCGGCGTCTGCGATTCGAGGGTCATCAGCGGCGAGCCCGACGCCAGCTGCGCCTGCAGTTCCTGCTTGGGCGGCAGGAACACCCGCTCGCACACCACGTCCTCGATGTCGTTGAACAGGCGGTAGGTGGTCTGGTAGCCGAGGCTCGACATGCCGACGAAGTACGTGTTCGGGAAGGCCAGCGCGACCCGCAGACGTCCGCCATGCGGCTTCTGGACGAAGCCGATCTCGCGCGCAAGCGTGTCGCGCGCGCGGTCGCGCTGTTTCTGCCACTTCTTCATTGACATGCCGACGGAGGGGCGGGGGGTTCGGAACCTCCGGGTCAGGAGGCGCCGTTCACGGGTGCCCGGAATCTATCTAATCTACCACGCCGATCCCGATGAGCCGGACCGGGACGACGCGGCAGGACACGCTGACTCGACCGGGCATGGGCCGGCCGGCGCGAGGCCGGCACGGCGCAGCAAGGGGGAAGGCTCGGCTCAGCCGGCGCCATACATGGCGCCGACTGCCGAAGTCGATGCAGGGTCAGGCGACACGATCGCCTGGGATTCGGTCCGCGAATCAGCTCTCGCTCTGCCGCCGCAGGAACGCGGGGACGTCGAGCGGTGAGGCCGGTTCGAATTCCGCGCCGGGACCCAGTACGTCCGCGGTCAACGACGGCATTGGCACGTCGAGGACCGGCCGCCGCGAAAAGCTCAGGCGCCCTCCGCCCCCGCCCGCAGCCGCCGCTACGGCGCGGTCGCCGGAGTCCTGCTTCCAGGCCGCGTAGGACTGCAGGTCCACCGGAGTCTGTGCCGCCGACGCGGCGATGGCATGCGCCGCCGACGGCCGATCGAAGCCGGTGGCGATGACGGTGATCTTGACCTTGCCCTGCATCTTGGGATCGACGACCGCGCCGAAGATGATGTTCGCCTCGTCGTGGGCCGCTTCCTGGATGATGGCCGAGGCTTCGCTGACCTCGACCAGCGAGAGGTCCGGGCCGCCGGTCACGTTGATGATGACGCCGCGAGCTCCGCGCACCGAGGCGTCCTCGAGCAGCGGGCTCGAGATCGCCGCGTTCGCGGCGCTCATCGCGCGATTCTCTCCCTCGGCGAGACCGGTGCCCATGATCGCGAAGCCCATCCCGGCCATGATCGTCTTGACGTCGGCGAAGTCCAGGTTGATCAGCCCGGGCACGAGGATCAGGTCCGAGATGCCCTGAATCGCCTGACGCAGCACGTCGTCCGCGCTGGTGAACGCCTCGTTCAGCGACGTCGAGCGGCCGATGGTCGCGAGCAGACGCTCGTTGGGGATGGTGATGACCGTGTCGACGCACTCGCGCAGTTCGTCGAGTCCGCGCTCCGCCTGGAGCTGGCGCTTGCGCCCCTCGAACTTGAACGGCTTGGTGACGACGGCGATCGTGAGGGCGCCAAGCTCGCTCGCCAGGCTGGCGATGACCGGCGCCGCTCCGGTGCCGGTGCCGCCGCCCAGTCCGGTGGTCACGAACACCATGTCCGCGCCGTCGAGCGCCTCGATCAGCTTCTCGGTGTCTTCGAGCGCGGCCTGCCGGCCGACGTTGGGATCCGCTCCCGCGCCGAGCCCTTTCGTCAGCTTCGATCCAATCTGCAGCTTGTACGGCGCCGGGTTCAGCTTCAGCGCCTGCAGATCGGTGTTGGCGACGATGAACTCGACGCCGTCGAGGCCGGCGGTGACCATCCGGTTCACGGCATTGCTGCCGCCGCCGCCGACGCCGACGACCTTGATTCGGGCGCCGGTCCTTCCCTCCTCTTCCAGCTTCAGTCGCAACGTGGATGGGTCGTTGGTGGCCGTTGTGTTCTTTACGTCAGGCATTTCGCCTCCCTGGGCACTTTCGCAGTTCGCACGTCGCCGTCGGCCACGCCGACGGCATTACAGAAATTCCTTGAACAGGCCGCGGAGCCGTCCCGCGACTCGCCCGAATGCTCCGGCGCCGACCGCCCGCGCCGGCTCGCCGGCCTGATTGCGGTGCGCATACATCACCACCCCGACGGCGGTGGCAAAGGCCGGGCTCGACACGTGATCGGACAGACCGCCGACGCCGGCCGGGCTGCCGCGGCGGATCGGCAGATCGAAGATCTGCTCGCCGATCTCGGCCATGCCCTCGAGCATTGCGCCACCGCCGGTGAGCACGATCCCGGAGTTCAGCGACTTCTCGAACCCGGCGCGGCGGATCTCGTCCCACAGCAGGTGGAAGATCTCCTCGGCCCGCGGCTGGAGGATCTCGGACAGGATTCGGCGCGCCATCACGCGCGGCTTCCGCCCGCCGACGCTGGCCACTTCCATCGTCTCGTCCTCGTCCACCATCGACGACAGCGCGCAGCCGCAGCGGCGCTTGATCTTCTCCGCGTCCGGAATCGGCGTGCGCAGGCCGACCGCGATGTCGTTGGTGAAGTGGTCCCCGCCGACCGCGACCACGCCGGTGTGCCACAGGCTGCCGCGCTCGAAGATCGCGAAGTCGGTGGTGCCGCCGCCGATGTCGACCAGCGCGACGCCGAGCTCCTTCTCGTCGTGGGTCAGCACCGCCTCGCTGGCCGCGAGCTGCTCCAGCACGGTGTCGAGGACGGCGACGCCGGCCCGGTTCACGCAGGCGACGACGTTCTGCGTCGACGACGCGCTGCCGGTCACCACGTGCACGTTGACCTCGAGCCGCGATCCGGTCATGCCGACCGGTGCGCCGATGCCGTCCTGTTCGTCGACGACGAAGTCCTGGGGCAGCACGTGCAGGATTTCGCGGCCGCTCGGCAGCGCCACCGCCTTCGCGGCATCGAGCGCGCGGCGGACGTCCTCGCGCGTAATCTCGCGGTTCTTGCCGGCCACCGCCACCACGCCGCGGCTGTTGAACGCCTTCACGTGCGCGCCGGACAGGCCGAGGTGCACCGAGTCGATCTCGACGCCGGCGGTGAGCTCGGCCTCGTCGATCGCCTTCTTGATCGACTCGACGGCCGCCTCGAGATTGACGACGACGCCGCGGCGGATGCCTTTTGAATCGGCCAGGCCGATGCCGATGACGTCGAGATCGCCGTCGTCGCCGGCCTCGCCGACGATCGCCGTGATCTTCGACGTGCCGACGTCCAACCCGACCAGGTAGCGTTCCTTACGTCCCACAGGTCCCCCTTGATCGCCGATCCAAATGCTGCCGAAGGTCGGTCACGCGTTGCACTCCTAGAACTGCCTGGTCGCCGGTTGGCGCTGATCGCGCGGCCGCCCCGCGCGGGGGTCCGCGGCGGCCGGCCGCACGTAGACGCGCTGGTCGAACCGCAGATCCACGTAGTCGATGTCCGCGACGCTGTTGCGGAGCGTGCTCGACAGATCGAGGTACGCCTGCACGCGCTCGAGAAACTTGTCGTTGCCCAGGTGCAGCAGCGCGCCGTCCCCCTCCAGCAGCACCACCGCATCGTCGGCACGGCTGACGTCGACCTGGGACAGCCGCTTCGCGATGGCCTGGTTGCGGCCGAGCGCGGCGATCACGCGCGCCGCCAGACCCGCGCGCTGGGGATCGAGCGAGCCGTGCGCGCTCGCCGGCGTGTTCGGCGCGTTGACGAGGCCGTCGATGATCGGCAGATCGAACTCGGCGTACTGCGGGCCGAACTGGTCGATGACGGTGCCGGTCTCGTCGATCAGATAGAGGTCGTGGCCGAGCCGGCACAGGCCGACCGGCCGCCGCTCCGACACGAACACCTCGATTGTCGACGGCAGCACCCGGCGCAGCGCCACGTCGGCCACCCAGGGCGAATCGGTCAGGCGGCGCCGGAACGCGTCGAGGTCCGCGCTCAGGATGCTGGTGCCGCGCAGATCCTCGACCAGCGCCTGCACCTGGCCGCTGGACAGCCGGACGTTGCCGGTGACGGCGATCTTCCTGACGCGCAGCAGCGGCGTCGTGAACGCGAGAGCCACCGTCTGGTAGACGCCGAACACCAGCAGCACCACGCTCAGCATGCGCCGCGCGACCGGCCAGGACAGGCGCGGACGAAAGCGCGAACGCCGCGACGGCTTGGCCCGGGCGCGACGGAAATTGCGCTCGGCTGGGAGCCTTAACGGCCATCGCCACCTCCCTGCTCGCTGGTGCCGGCCAGGCGCTGCAGGATGCGATCGGCCACGCCGCCGATCGAGCCGGCCCCCAGCGTAATCACCATGTCGCCGGGTCGAGCCAGCTCCGCCACCCGTCCCGGAATCTCGTCGAGCGCGCGGACGACGTGAAGCGGACTGGAGCACCGCGCGCGGACCGCGTCGGCGAGCCGCTCGATCGTGATGCCGTCAATCGGCGCTTCGCCGGCCGGGTAGATTTCGGTCAGCACGATCTCGTCGGCGGCGCCGAGGGCGCGGCCGAACTCGTCCATCAGATCGCGCGTCCGCGTGTAGCGATGCGGCTGGAACACGACGACGATCCGGCGGGTTCCGGCGCGGGCCGCGGCGATCACGGCCGCGATCTCGGTCGGGTGATGGCCGTAGTCGTCCACGACGATCACGTCTCGAGCCTCGCCGCGAATCTGGAAGCGCCGCTCCGCGCCGCCGAACTCGGCGAGCGCTTCGGCAATGCGCCGGAACGGGACGTCGAGCTCGAGCCCGACCGCGACCGCGCCAAGCGCGTTCAGCAGGTTGTGGCGTCCGGGTACCGCGAGCCGGAGGGCCCCCAGCTCGACGCGGCGTCCGTCGACCAGGTGGCTCACCGTGCAGCGTGCGCCGAACGGCTCGAGGTGCATGTCGTGCGCGGCGACATCGGGTGGCGCGCTGTCGCGCTCCCCGAGCAGGCCGTAGGTGATCACCCGGCGCATGATCCGCGGCAGCAGCGCACGAACCGCCGGATCGTCCACGCACAGCACCGCCGCGCCGTAGAACGGAACCTTGTTGACGAACTCCACGAAGGCGTCCTGGAGCGCGTCCCAGCTCCCGTACGCCTCCATGTGCTCGCGATCGATGTTGGTCACGAGCGCGATCGCCGGGAACAGCGTCAGGAACGATCGATCGCTCTCGTCGGCCTCGACCACGATCGAGTCACCCTGCCCGAGCCTGGCGTTGCTCCCGAACGCGCTGAGCCGGCCGCCAATCACGGCGGTCGGATCCAGGCCGGCGCGTTCCAGCACCAGCGCCACCATCGACGTCGTGGTGGTCTTGCCGTGCGCGCCGGCGATCGCGATGCCGAAGCGCAGGCGCATCAGCTCCGCGAGCATCTCGGCCCGCGGAATCACCGGCACGCGACGGCGGCGTGCCTCGACGATCTCCGGGTTGTCCGGCCGGATCGCCGACGACATCACTACCACGTCGGCCGCTCCCAGGTGCGACGGATCGTGGCCGACGCGAACGTCGACGCCGAGCCCGGCGAGCCTGACGGTGACCTCGGATGTTCGTGCATCGGATCCGCTGACCTCATAGCCAAGATTGGCGAGCAACTCCGCGATTCCGCTCATGCCGATGCCGCCGATGCCGACGAAATGCACGCGCCGGGTACGCCCGAGCAGCCGCCGCTCGCGACGGCTCCCACGATCGGGACCGTCGTCCCGGACATCTCCCCCGTTGGCATTCAACGACGCGCCAGCTCCAGCGCGCGAGCCACGATGACGCGCGCCGCGTCGGGCCGCGCAAACGTCAGAGCCGCCTCCGCCATCGCGCTCCGCCGCGTCTGATCTCCGGCAAGCGCGGTAATCCGTTCCGCGAGCAGCTCCCCGGTCAGGGTGCGCTGCTCGATCAATTCCGCGGCCCCTGCCTTCGCCAGCACCTCGGCGTTCTTGCGCTGGTGGTCGTCGGCCGCCGTCGGCAGCGGAATCAGTACCGCGGCCTTGCCGGCGGCGGTGAACTCCGCGATGGTGGTCGCTCCGGCACGACAGATCAGCAAATCGGCAGCGTTCATTTCCCGATGCATGTCGTAGAGAAACGCCTCAACCCTCGCATCGAGGCCGGCGGCGCGGTAGCCGTCCCGAACGGCTGCCAGGTCGCGTTCTCCCGTCTGATGCGTGATTGCCAGCCCGCCACGGTGAGCTGCCAGCCGCGGCGCCGCCGCCACCATGGCCATGTTGATTGCGTGCGCGCCCTGGGAGCCGCCAAAGATCAGGATCCTTGCCGGCGACCCGGCGTCCGAGGGCTTGACTCGCTGCCGGTCCGCTCGTTCCGTCTGCAGAAACTCCGCACGAACAGGGTTGCCTGAGACAAATCCCCTCCTGCCAAAGAATGCCAACGTCGGTTCGAACGTCACGGCTGCCGCGCCCACCACCCGGGCGAGCGATCGATTGGTGAGACCGGGCACGGCGTTCTGCTCGAGCAGCATGGTCGGAATCCGCCGCGCCGCGGCCGCGAGCACCACCGGTCCTGAGCTGTATCCGCCCACCCCGATCACCAGGTCGGGGCGCCGCTTCGACAGGATCCGCCACGCGTCGACGCCGCCAAGCGGCAGCAGCGCGACACCGCGCAACAACGCGACCGGCGACGTGCCCTTCAGGCCGGCGCTGCGAATCAGGTCGAGCGCAAAGCCTTCCTTCGGCACCACCCGCGCCTCGATGCCGCGCGCCGTTCCGGCGAACGTCACCACCGCGTCTGGCACCTGCCGAATCAACTCGCGCGCCACGGCGATCCCCGGATAGAGATGGCCCCCGGTGCCCCCGCCCGCGATCACGACCGCTAGGGGCTTCATGCATCTGCGGCCGGCAGTGCCGTGGTGACGACGTGGGACGACGAGGCGTGCTGCGAGACGTTCAGCAGGATCCCCATCCCCATCAGGTTGATCAGCAGCGACGATCCGCCGGCGCTGACGAACGGCAGCGGAATCCCCTTCGGCGGCAACAGCCCGAGCACGACGCTGATGTTGAAGAACGCCTGGAACGCGATCATCGTGGTCAGGCCGATCGCCAGGAACGCGCCGAAGCGATCCGGCGCCCGCACCGCGGTCCGCAGCCCGCGCCAGGTGATCACGCAGAAGCACGCCAGCACCAGCGACGTGCCGATCAGCCCGAACTCCTCGCCGATCACCGAGTAGATGAAGTCGTTGTGCGGCTCGGGCAGGTAGAACAGCTTCTGCACGCCGCCCATCAGCCCGCGCCCGAACAGGCCGCCGGTCCCGACGGCGATCATCGACTGGATCATCTGCCAGCCGTCGCCCAGCGGGTCGGCCCAGGGATCGAGAAACGCGAGCACCCGGCGGCGGCGGTACTCCGACGTGGCGATCACGAAGTACAACGCGGGCACTGCCGCCAGGAACACACCGGTCACATAGCGGTAGTTGATGCCGGCCGAGAACACCATCGCGGCGGCGATCACGACCACGCACACCGCGGTGCCGAGATCGGGCTCGAGCAGGATCAACCCGACGATCGCGCCGAGCACGATGCCGATCGGCAGCAGCGAGTAGCGGACGTCGTCGATGCGCTCCATCCGGCGCTCGAGCAGCGCCGCCATGAAGATGATGAGCGTGACCTTGGCGAGCTCGGACGGCTGGATGCCGAGCGAGCCGACCACCAGCCAGCGCGTGGCGCCGTTGCGCGACGGCCCGAACAGCACCGCCACCAGCGCCAGACAGGCGACGCCGAGCCCCATCCAGATCACCGCGGGCTGCCGGTAGTTGCGGTAGTCCACGCGCATCACGATCGGCAACGCCGCCAGGCCGATGACCGCCCACGCCAGCTGCTTGACGAGGAACAGATACGGCTGCTGAAACCGTTCCATCGCCATCACCGCCGAGGCGCTGTAGACCATCACGATGCCGGTGCAGACGAGCAGCAGCGTCGCGACGAAGAGCAGCTTGTCTGATTTGAGCTTTCGCGCCATACTTCGCCCCCGGCCGGTGGTCGAGGCCCTGCCGCCTGCTACAGTCTTCGACCACTGCCGCCGAGAATCTGAACTGTGACCGGACGGACCTACCGACCGGTGCATGTTCGTGCACGCCTGAGCAGTCAGCGGTGCATCAGCCCCCCCGGGGGCAAAGACACCACCCTCGCAGACCGGGGCAGCCTGCGTTCCCAGCGGACGGCTCTTTACCGCACCGTGGGGGCTGATGACCGCTCACTGCTCAGGCGTACCGTTCCACTCCATCTCGAGCCGCCGCGCTTCCTGTTTGAACACCCGCCCGCGCTCCGCATAGTCCCGGAACATGTCGAAGCTGGCGCATGCCGGCGCGAGCACGACCGTGCCGCCGGGCGGGGCGGCCGCAAATGCTTTCCTCACGGCGCTGTGCAGGTCGTCGGCGGACTGCACCGTGACGCGTCCCGCGAATGCCGTCGCGATCAACTCGCGGGCCTCGCCGATCGCGATCACCGTCGCCTGGCGCGCCTGCAGCGCCTCCGTCAGATCCCCGAAGCTGCCGCCCTTGAAGCGGCCGCCGAGAATCACCACCAGCCCGGCGCCGAAGCTCTCGATCGCCCGCTTCGCCGCCTCCACGTTCGTCGCCTTCGAATCGTTCACGAAGCGCACGCCGCCGATCTCGGTCACCGGTTCCAGCGCATGCTCGAGCCCGGTGAAGCCCTCCACGGCGCGGGTGATCGCCTCCGGCTGCACCCCGGCGATGCTCGCCACCGCCGACGCCGCCATGACGTCCGCGATCAGGTGACGCCCCAGCAGCCGCACCGACGACAGCGGCACGAGCTCCTCGCGCCGCGGACCGCTCCGCCGCACGATGGTGCCGTTCTCGATCGCGATGCCGTCCACCAGCTGGTCCTGCATCGAGAACAGCAGCCGCTGCGCCCGGCCGTCCTTCGCGATCGCCAGCGACGGCTCGTCGTCCGCGTTCAGCACCATCCAGTCGGCCGACGTCTGGTTGACGAAGACGCGGCCCTTGGCGAACGCGTACTCCTCGACGCTCGCGTGCCGATCGAGGTGGTCCGGCGAAAAGTTGAGCAGCACCGCGATCCACGGATGGAACGCCGCGACGCTTTCGAGCTGAAAGCTGCTCGTCTCGACGACGTGAATGGTGTCGGACGTCGAGTCGTCCACCTGCGCGCTCAGGGCGTGGCCGATGTTGCCGCCCACCAGCACGCGGTGCCCGCCCGCTTCGAGCATCCGTCCGGTCAGCGTCGTGGTCGTCGACTTCCCCTTGGTGCCGGTGATCGCGACGATGCGGCCGGACAGCCAGCGCGATGCCAGTTCCAGCTCGCCCATCACGGTGATGCCGGCGGCGCGGGCCGCCTCGATGACCGGCTGATTCGCGCGAACGCCCGGACTCAGCACGATCAGGTCGGCGCCGCTGAGCGTCGCCTCGGTGTGGCCGCCGAGCTCCAGCGTCACGCCCGCGGCTTCCAGCTCGCCCGCCTGTTCGACCTCGTCGCGCACGTCCGACAGCGTGACGGTGGCACCGCGCCGGACCAGCAGCTGCGCGGCGGCGACGCCGCTCCGTGCCGCGCCGATCACCACCACGCGCTTGCCACGAACCGAGAACTCGCTGGTCGCCTTCATCGCAGCTTCAACGTCGTCAGGCTGAACAAGGCGAAGACGATCGCAACGATGAGGAACCGGGCGATGACCTTCGGCTCGCTCCAGCCACTGAGCTCGAAGTGGTGGTGCAGCGGCGCCATCTTGAAGACCCGCTTGCCGGTGGACTTGAACGAGCCGACCTGGATGATCACCGACAGCGCCTCGAGCACGAACACGCCGCCGACGATGATCAGGAGGAACTCCTGCTTGATCAGCAGGGCGACCGTGCCGAGCGCGCCGCCGAGCGCCAGCGAGCCGACGTCGCCCATGAAGATCTCCGCCGGATACGAGTTCCACCAGAGAAAGCCGAGGCTGGCGCCAACCAGGGCGCCGCAGAAAATCGTCAGCTCCGCGGCGGCGGAGTCGAGCCGCACGAGCTGCAGGTAGTTCGCGAACTCGCGGTGCGTGGACACGTAGGCGAGCGCGGTGAAGGCCGCGGCCGCGATGCCGAACACGCTGATCGCCAGTCCGTCCAGGCCGTCGGTCAGGTTGACCGAGTGGGTCGACCCAACGAGCACGAGAGTCGCGAACGGCAGGTAGAACAACCCGATGTCCGGGATCCAGGTCTTGAAGAACGGGAAGATCAGCCGGGTGCTGTACTGGTCGTACGAGTTCAGGACCAGAAGCGCCGCGCCAACTGAGACGCCTGCGATGATCGTCCAGCCCATCTTGTAGCGGGGACGCAGGCCGTGGTGCGAGCGGCGGACGATCTTCAGGTAGTCGTCGGCGAAGCCGATCGCGCCGAACGCCGTCGTCGACAGCATCGCGATCCACACGAACGGATTCGAGAGGTCGGCCCACAGCAGCGTCGGCACGATCACCGAGGACAGGATCAGCAACCCACCCATGGTCGGCGTGCCGGCCTTGGTGCGGTGGGTGGCCGGCCCTTCCTGCCGGATCACCTGGCCGATCTGGAACTCGCGCAGCTTGCGGATCATCATCGGGCCAACGAACAGGCCGATGGCCATCGCCGTCAGGCTCGCCGCCGCGGTGCGGAACGTGATGTAGCGGGTCACGTTCAAGAGCGGCACGTATCCGCTCAACGTGTGCAGGTAGTAGAGCATTCAGGCGAACTCCCCTTTGAGTCGCTCTACTACCAGGTCGGTGCCGATGCCGCGTGAGCCCTTCACCAGCACCAGGTCGCCGGCGCGTACCTGCCGCTGCGCCAGGTCGGCGGCCTCGTCCTTCGCCGCGACGTGCCAGACGCAGCGGTCGGGCATGCCGTGCGCCACGGCTTCTCGCGCCATCGCCGCCGCCGGCTCTCCGCCGACGGTGATCAGCAGATCGAGTCCGGACTCCGCAGCCGCGCGGCCGCACTCGCGATGCAGGCGCTCGGCATGCGCACCGAGCTCGAGCATCTCGCCGAGCACGGCGACCTTGCGGGCGCTGCCGGTCGCCGACCGCACGGTCTCGAGCGCGCGGCGCAGCGCCGTGGGACTCGAGTTGTAGGAATCGTCGATCAAGCTCACGCCGCCGGGCAGCCGCAGCAGCTCGCCGCGATGATGTGCCGGCGCCAGACGTCGGGTTCGCTCGAGCATCTCGTCGAGCGGCACGCCGAAGTGCGTGCCGACGGCGATCGCGGCCAGGACGTTGGCCAGATTGCCGCTGCCGAGGAGCGGGCTGTGCAGCACACCGGTGCCGGCGGCGGTGGTGACCTCGGCCTGCATCCCCTCCAGGCCGCGATGCTCGACGTGCGTCGCGCTGACGTCGGCCTTCGTCTCGATGCCGAACGTGATGACCGAGCCGGCGAACGCCGCCGCATGCTGCATGACGCGCGGGTCGTTCGCGTTGGCGACCAGCACGTCGTCGGTCCGGGCGTGCTCGAGGATCTCGGCCTTTGCCGCCGCAATCGCGTCGGCGGATTCGAAGAATCCGAGATGGGCATCGCCGACGTTGGTCCAGACGCGAACGTCGGGCTCGGCCACGCCAACCAGCGTGCGAATCTCGCCGGCGTGGTTCATCCCCAGCTCGACGACGGCGATTTCGGGCCGGCCGCGCAGCTCCAGCAGCGACAGCGGGAGGCCGATGTGATTGTTCAGATTGCCCTTGTTCCTGAACACGTTGAACCGGGTCGCCAGCAGCTCGGCGACGACTTCCTTCGTCGTGGTCTTGCCGGCGCTGCCTGTAATCGCCACGACCTTGGCTCCTGAGCGGCGGCGCACGTCCCGCGCGAGCGCCTGCAGGCCGCGCGTGGTGTCGTCGACTTCGATGAGCAGCGCCGGCCGCCCCGATCCTGCCTCGAGGGCAGCCGGCACCATGTGGACCATCGCACCGACGGCCCCACCCCTCAGCGCATCGGCGACGAACCGGTGGCCGTCGAACCGCTCGCCATGAATCGCCACGAACAGGTCTCCCGGTGCGACTGCGCGCGAGTCAATCGACACGCGTCCTATCGCGGCAGCGGCATCGCCCTGCCTGATGGTGCCGCCCGTCGCTTCCGCCACTTCAGCCGCGCTCAAGGGAAACCACTCCACCTCGTTACGACACCCTGCTGCCCGCGCGCCGTCGTTCCAGCGCGGTCTTCGCCACCTCGACGTCGTCGAACGGCAGCACCCGATCGCCAATCACCTGATACTTCTCGTGTCCCTTGCCCGCGATCAGGACCAGGTCGCCGGGCTGTGCCTCACGGACGGCCCGCTCGATCGCGTCCTTCCGATCGACCAGCGCGATGTACCGGACGTCCCGCTGTGCCGCCTTCGGCCGCGCCCCGACGTGTTCGGGTGGGACGATGCCGCGCTTGATTTCCTCGATGATGTCGGCGGGGTTCTCCGAACGCGGGTTGTCGGAGGTGACAATCACGACGTCGCTCAATCGAGCCGCCACCGCCCCCATGAGCGGCCGCTTGGAGCGATCGCGATCGCCGCCGCAGCCGAACACGGTAATCACCCGCGCCGTAGCGAGCGGACGCGCCGTCTCCAGCAGGTTCTTCAGCGCATCGTCCGTGTGCGCATAGTCGACGACGACGCGGACGTCGTCGCGCGCGTCGGAGACGACCTGGAACCGGCCGGGCACGTGCGTGAGATCGGCGATGCCGCGCTCGATGGCGCCGAACGGGACGTCGAGGGCCATCGCGGTCGCAACCGTCGCGAGAACGTTGTAGGTGTTGGCGCGGCCCACCAGCCTGGACCGCAGATGGAGCGTGCCACGCGGCGTCTTGACCTCGAGCTGCAGGCCGTCGAGCGACGACACGATCGACAGCGGCTTGACGTCGGCCGCGGCATCGATCGCGTAAGTCACCGGGCGGCTGACGCCCTTGGTCAGCTCGAGCCCGCGCCGGTCGTCGAGATTCACCACCGCGACGGCGTTGTCCGGCAGCAGCTCGAAGAGCCGTCGCTTGGCGGCGAAGTACTCCTCCATGTTGCGGTGGAAGTCGAGATGATCGCGGGTCAGGTTGGTGAAGATCGCCGCCGCGAACCGCAGCGAGTCGACCCGGCGCAGCGCCAGCGCGTGCGACGAGACCTCCATGACGCAGGCGCCGCATCCCTGGGCGACCATGTCGCGCAGCATCGACTGCAGCTCCGGCGCCTCCGGCGTGGTTCGCTCGGCGTTGATTTCCTTGCGGCCGATCCGGTAACCGACGGTGCCGATACGGCCGCACATCAGGCCCGCGGCCTCGAAGACCGAGGCCAGCAGATACGACGTCGTGGTCTTGCCGTTGGTGCCGGTGATGCCGACGAGCAGCAGCCGCTCGCTCGGATCGCCATTGACGATGGCCGCCAGGATTGCGAGCGCGGCGCGCGCGTCAGGCACCGGCATCCACGCCGCGCGCGCGTCGGCCGGCGCCGGCGCTTCGCTGAAGACCGCGATCGCGCCCTTGCCGATCGCGTCGCGGGCGTAGGTCGTCCCGTCAGCCTGCAGGCCTTTCAGGGCGACGAAGACCGATCCCGATCGCACCTGTCGCGAGTCATGGGTCACCCCGGACACGTTTAGCGCATCTGCCGCAGCGTCGAGCGCGGGCACGGCCGCGCCAGCGCGATCGGCGAACGTGCGCAGCAGCGCGCCCAGTGTCATTGCGACCCGCTCCCGGCAGGCGCCGGCGGCAGGCGCCGTCCAAGCTTCAGGACGCCGATGTCGCCACCGGCGAGCGGCGCTCCGGGTTCCGGAGACTGTTCGAGCACGAAGCCGCTGCCGACCACGCGGGCGGAGCCGCCGATGCTGGTGAGAATACGCACCGCTTCGCGGGCGCTCTGTCCGCGCAGGTCCGGCATCGTCCCCGGCTGCGGCGGCGTGATGGCCGCCTCGACGACGCCGGAATCGCGCACCGGCTGCGGCACCGCCGGCGCGGCCTCCACGTCGTGACGCGCCATCAGCACCGGCGGCAACGCGTTGATCGTCGGCGCGACACCCAGGTGGCGCAGCGACGCTTCGGCGATGCGCTTGAAGATTGGCGCGGCGACCGCACCGCCCGCGTACGGACCGGCGTGAGGCGAGTCGATGACCACGAGAATCGTCATGACCGGCTGGCGCGACGGCAGGAACCCGACGAACGAAGCGTTGTAGTCCGACTTCGAATACCGCCCGTTCACCAGCTTGGCCGCGGTGCCGGTCTTGCCCGCGATCGTGTAGCCCTCGACCTGGGCGGACTTGGCCGTGCCGCGATCGACGACTGCCTCCATGATGGTGGTGAGCTCGGCCGCGGTGTGGGCCGAGACGGTGCGGCGCAGGGTCTTGTGGGCGACCGGCGCGCGCTGGCCGTCCTTGATGATGGCGCGGATGACGCGCGGCTCGAGCAGCGATCCGCCGTTGGCGACCGAACTGACCGCCGCGGCCATCTGCAGCGGCGTCACGCCGACCTGATACCCCATGGAAACGGACGCGAGCGCGCTCGGATCGAGTCGGGCGGGATTCCAGACGATGCCGGGGCTCTCGCCGCGGAAGTCGGGTCCGATCGCCTGCCCGAAGCCGAAGCGGCTGACATAGCGGCCGAGCCGCTCCGGCCCGAGGCGCAGACCGACCTTGATTGCGCCGACGTTGCTCGACTTGACGATCACGTCCTCGAAGGAGATCACGCCGTAGTTGTGGGAGGCGTACTCGTCGATCACGCGGCTGCCGAACGCGATCCGCCCGGGACCGCAGTCGATCAGGTCCGACGTGTTGATGACGTCTTCCTCGAGCGCCGCCGACGCCGTCACGATCTTGAAGGTCGAACCGGGCTCGTAGAGATCCTGGATGGCGCGGTTGCGGCGTTCCTGGTCTTCGGCGCGGCCGAAGGAGTTCGGGTTGAACGTCGGATAGTTGGCGAGCGCGAGGATCTCGCCGGTGTTCGGCTCCATGATGATCGCCGTGCCCCCGGCCGCCCGATTCTGCTCGACGCCGGCTCGCAGCTCACGCTCGGCGATGTGCTGCAGGAACTGATCGACCGTCAGCTCGATCGACGCACCGGCGGTGGCGGCGCGATCGACCCGGCTCTGGAGCGCGTGCTGGCGGGCATCGGTCTGGACGAGGATCTTGCCTTCCTTGCCGCGGACCTGGGCGTCGTAGGTCGACTCCAGCCCGGCCAGGCCGGTGTTGTCGAGGCCGACGTAGCCGAGCACGTGGGAGGCCAGCTCCTTCTTCGGATAGTAGCGGCGGCTCTCCTTGAGGAACGCCACGCCCTTGAGCTCCAGCGCCTTGACGCGCTGCGCCTCGTCGGGCGACACCTTGCGCGCGAGAAAGGCGAACTGGGTGTCGCGGCGGAGATTGCGCGCCATCTCGTGGCGCATCTTGGCGTCGCACTGGTCGAGCGCGCCGCACACCAGCTGCGCGACCTTGTCGACGCTCTCGATCTCGGACGGATCCGCGAAGATCGTGTCGGCGTCGACGCTGTAGGCGAGGACGTGGCCGTTGCGATCGAGAATCTCGCCGCGCTTGGCCGGCGCCGCAATCGTCCGCATGTGCTGGCGATCGGCGCGCGCCTTCATGTCGGAGTGCTGCACCACCTGCAGATAGACGAGGCGGGCCTGGATGCCGGTGGTCCACAGCGCGAACAGCACGGCCGCCACCGCCAGGCGGGAGTGCAGGACGTGGCGCCAGCGTGAGAGGGCATGGGCGTGCGCCTGGGCGTCGGCCCGCATCACGCTGCGCGATGCACGCGGAGATTCTGCGCCGCTTCCGGCCTGTTCGTCTGCCATCGATCCTCCTGCTGCGCCGGACCCGTCAGCGCGCCGCGTCCCGGCGGCGCGGTTCCTCGATCCGATCCCGGCGCAGGGCAACGATGGATTTTTCAGGGGGCGCCGACGGCGTCACCCGCTCGATCACGATGGCCTTGTCGCGATCGGGCGCGACCAGCTTGAGATCCCTGATCGCCATTTCCTCGATCCGCCGCGGGGACCGCAGCGTCTCGATCTCGAGGCGCAGGTGCCGGTTGATCTCTTCTTCGCTGGCGCGCTCGCGCTCGAGCCGCTGGATGTCGTAGCCGTGCCGGATCAGCTCGAACGTCTGCCACGCCGAGAACAGCAGCACCAGCACGAGGACGGCGCCGATCCCGGCCGTGCGCCACAACTGCTGCTGCCGCTCCTCGTCGATCTCGCGGACGATCGGGTTGTTGCGGACGTCCTTCTTGATGGCGTATTCGAAGTCGAGCTCGCGACGGACGCTCATGCCAGCCTCTCGATCGCTCGCAGCTTGGCGCTGCGTGCCCGCGGGTTGCGCTCGAGCTCAGCCTCGCCGGGCACGAGCGGACGCTTGGTGAGGATGCGCAGCGCGACGCGGCCCTGCGCCAGCGCCCGGAACACGTGCTTCACGATCCGGTCCTCGAGCGAGTGGAACGAGATCACCGCCAGTCGGGCCCCGACCAGCAGCCGCTCGCAGGCCTCGCCGAGAAAGCCGTCCAGCCGTTCGAGCTCGCGGTTGACCCAGATGCGCAGCGCCTGGAACGTTCGCGTCGCCGGATCGATGCGCTGATAGCCGCGCGTCGGCACCGCGCGTCGGACGATCTGCGCGAGCTGACCGGTCGTCGCGATCGTCGTGGTCCGGCGCGCCTCGACGATCGCCCGCGCGATGCGCCGTGAGAAGCGCTCTTCGCCGTGCTGAAAGATCACGTTGGCGAGCTCCTCTTCGGGCACGTCCCGAAGAAGATCGGCGACGGTCGGCCCGCTGGACCGATCCATTCGCATGTCGAGCGGCTCGTCGCGACGGAAGCTGAAGCCGCGGCCCTCGGTATCCAGCTGCATCGACGATACGCCGAGGTCCGCGAGGGCGCCGTCAACCCCGGCGATCTGATGCTCGTCGAGGACGCGACCGAGATCACGATAGTCTGCGTGCACCAGCTCGACCCGATCGCCGTACGATTCGAGCCGCGAGCGCGCGATGCGCAGCGCGTCGGGATCGCGATCCAGGCCGAGGACCCGCGATGCGCCGGCGTCGAGCAGCGCCCGCGTATGTCCCCCCAGCCCCACCGTACAGTCCACGAACAGCCCGCCCCGGGACGGCGCGAGCAGGTCGATGGTTTCGGCCACCATGACGGGTTCGTGAATCGGTTCGCTCATGACTCAGATGCCAAACTCGGAGAGCGCGCGGGCGTCCTCGTCGGTGTAGGGCTCGCGATGCAGCTTCGCGAGGAAGCGTTCGTGGTTCCACACGTCGAGGCGGTCGTACTGGCCGAGCACGTCGACCTCGCCAGTCATGCCCGCGGAATCACGGAGCCGGGCGTGGATGATTACGCGCCCCTGGGCGTCAATCTCGGCCATCTGACCGAAGTAGTTCGCCCGGTCGAAGTATTTGAGGCGCGAAGGGTGCGTCGACGGCATACGTCCCAGGCGCTCCTCGAGCGCCAGCCAGACCGGCAGGGGGTAGACGCGGACGTCTTCCCCGGTCAGGCTCGTCACGAACAGCTCAGCTCCGTATTGCTCCTCGACGAGGCTGCGGAAGGCGTTCGGGATCTTGAGCCTGCCCTTGTCATCAATCTTGGCCGTGTGATTCCCTCGGAGCACGGCCTTTGGTCCACTTTGCTCCACAAAAATCCACGGCGATGGTAGAGAAGGCCTGTTGGGTTGTCAACCGCAAAATGAACATTCGATTGCGGTTACGCCTTACTTTCGCCAACTGGCGAAACCGACGAGCTGCTCAGTCGGGTTGCGGCTGCATGCTACGATGTGCAGATTTGGCTCAGCGAAAACACGCTGCCGAGGCATCCCGCTCCACCATGGCAACCTCAGCCTTCGTCACTGAAAGGGCTGGCCATGAACAGACAACCCTGGGACGGGAAACGCGGCGCGATCAACGCTCCCGACACGACGACATAATTCGTAATGCTTCGCGCAGGACTCATCGGCTTTCCTTCCGCCGGCAAGACCGCTCTCTTTCAACTGCTCACCAGCGTCCGCGACGCCCCCGCCCGCGGCGGCAAGTCCGACGCGAACGTCGGAGTGTCCCGGGTTCCTGACGAGCGGCTCGATCGGCTGACGGCACTCTTCAACCCGCGCAAGCACGTGCCCGCGACGGTGGAGTTCGCGGACATCGCCGGCGTCGGTGGCGCGAAAGCCGGCGCGCAGGCGCTCCTCGACGTCGCCCCGTTCCGGAACGCCGACGCGCTCCTCCACGTCGTCCGCATGTTTCGCGATCCGTCGATTCCCCATCCGGCGGGATCGGTCGATCCGGCGCGCGACGTCCGCGCGATGGAGGACGAGGTCATCCTCGCGGACCTCGGCGTCGTGGAGAGGCGGCTCGAACGGCTCGAACGCGATCTCAAGAAGGGCAACACCGCCGAGCTCAAGAAAGAGCAGGAGATCCTGCTTCGCTGCCGCGAGGCCCTCGAAGGCGGGCGGCCACTACGGGCGCTGGAGCTGAACGCCGACGATTCCAAGCGCCTGCGCGGCTTCCAGTTCCTCTCGGCCAAGCCGCTGCTGATCGTCCTCAATCTCGACGAAGCCGATTTGCCGCAGGCCGCGGACGCGATCACGCTTGCAGGCATCTCCGAGTTCCTCAGCGGCGCCGCCACGCGCGCGGTCCCGATCTGCGCCAAGATCGAGCTCGAGATCGCGCAGCTCGACGAAGCCGATCGCACGGCGTTCATGGCCGATCTCGGGCTGAAGGAATCGGGGCTCGATCGCGTGATTCGCGCCAGCTACGACCTGCTCGGCTACATCTCCTTCTTCACGGTCGGCGAAGACGAGTGCCGTGCGTGGTCGATCCCGCGGGAGACGTCCGCGGTGCTGGCCGCAGGAGAGATTCACTCGGATATCTCACGCGGCTTCATCCGCGCCGAGGTGGTCCGCTACGAACATCTGCTGGCGCGCGGCACCCTCGCCGCCTGCCGGGATCACGCGGAGCTCCGGCTCGAAGGCAAGGAATACGTCGTCCTCGACGGCGACGTGATCAACTTCCGACACGCGACGTAATGGAGCCGCGGACGATCCTCGTCTGTGAGGCGCAGGTGCCGTTCGTGCATGGCGGGGCCGAGGTCCATGTCCGCGAGCTGACGCGCGAGCTGCGGGCCCGCGGCTACGAGACCGAGCTGGTGAGCGTGCCGTTCAAGTGGTATCCGAAGGAGGAGATCCTGCCGCACGCGGCGGCGTGGCGGCTCCTCGATCTCAGCGAGAGCAACGGCCGGCCGATCGACCTGGTCATCGCCACCAAGTTCCCGAGCTACTTCGTGCGCCACGCCCACAAGGTCGCGTGGCTGATCCACCAATATCGCGCGGCCTACGAGCTGTGCGGGACGCCCTACAGCGACTTCGGACACAACGAATCGGACGTCGGCCTCCGCGACACCCTGATGCGGCTCGACACCGAGATGCTGGGCGAATGCCGCCGGGTCTTCACGAACGCCCGGAACACCGCCTCCAGGCTGGCGAAGTACAACGCCCTTCCGGCCGAGCCGCTGTATCATCCTCCGCGGCTCGCGCCGAGACTATTGACGGGGCCCTACGACGACTACGTGCTCTCGGTCGGCCGAATCGAGTCGGTCAAGCGGGTGGACCTGATCGTGAACGCGATGGCGATCTGCGATCCGCGGATCCGGCTGATCATCGCCGGCGACGGCACGCAGCGGGCGAACGTGGAGCGGCTGGCCGAACAGCACGGCCTGACGCACCGCGTTTCGTTCCTGGGGTCGGTCGGCGACGACGAGCTCGTCGAGCTCTATCGACGCGCACTGGCGGTGATCTATCCGCCGTTCGACGAAGACTTCGGCTATGTCACCCTCGAGGCCTTTCTGGCGCGAAAGCCGGTGATCACGTGCCGGGACTCCGGCGGCCCGAACGAGTTCGTGGTCGACGGCGAAAACGGCGTCGTCTGCGAGCCCGCGCCGGCGGCGCTGGCCGACGCCATCAACCGGGTCGCCGCGGACCGCAGCCGGGCGGCGGCGATGGGCGATGCCGGCTACGAGATCGCGAGCCAGATCAGCTGGGACGGCGTCATCGAGAGGCTGGTCGCTCCGTGAAGCTCATCATCCAGATTCCCTGCCTCAACGAAGCGGACACGCTGCCGGCCACCATCGCCGACCTGCCGCGGGCGATTCCCGGCATCGACGTCGTCGAGCTGCTGGTCGTGGACGACGGGTCGCGCGACGGCACCGCGGACGTGGCCCGCGCCTGTGGCGTCGATCATGTGGTGCGGCTGCGCCGGAACAAGGGTCTGGCCGCGGCGTTCGCCGCCGGCATCGACGCTTCGCTGAAGCAGGGGGCCGACTTCATCGTCAATACCGACGCCGACAATCAGTACGCCGGCAAGGACATCCCGAAGCTGCTCGAGCCGCTCCTGAAAGGCCAGGCCGACATCGTGATCGGCGACCGCAACATCGCCGACCTCCAGCACATGTCGTGGCGGAAGCGGCAGCTGCAGCGCCTGGGCAGCTGGGTGGTCCGGCAGGTCTCGAACACGTCGGTGCCGGACACCACGAGCGGCTTCCGTGCCTATACCCGCGACGCCGCGCTGCGCATGACGATCGTGTCGGAGTTCTCCTACACGCTCGAGACGATCATCCAGGCCGGCAAGAAGCGCATGGCGGTCGCGCACGTGCCGATCGCCACCAACCCGCGCACCCGGAAGTCGCGGCTGTTCGACAGCCTGTTCTCGTACATCAAGCGTTCGAGCGCGACCATCGTCCGCATCTACGCGATGTACGAGCCGCTCAAGGTGTTCACCTACATCGGCTTGACTACCTTCCTGGTCGGCCTGTTCCCGGTCATCCGCTTCGTCTTCGAATACCTGACCTCCTACGTCTATCGCGGCCAGTTCACGCAGTCGTTGATCATCGGCTCGGTGCTGATGATCGTCGGCTTCCAGATCATCCTGATTGGCCTGCTCGCCGACGTGATCTCGGCGAACCGCAAGCTGCTCGAGGATCTCGTCTACCGCATCCGGTCGCTCGAGCTGCCGAAGCAGGAAGCCGATGCCGGCGTCGATCGCGAGCCGGTCGCCCCGGGCTCGAGCCGCGCCGGCGGCGCCAGCCGCACGCGCGACCGGTGGGAGCGCTGATTGGCGGAGCCGTCCGTGGTCTCGGTCGTCATCCCCGCGTACAACGAAGCGGAGGCCATCGCCCAGGTCGTGACCGCCATCGGCGCGGCCGGACCGTGGCGCGAGATCGTGGTCGTGGACGACGGGTCGCAGGATGAGACCAGCGCCCGGGCCAGCGCCGCCGGCGCGATCGTCGTCCGGCACCCGTACAACAAGGGCAACGGCGCCGCCGTCAAGAGCGGCATCAGGCGCGCGACCGGCGAGTACATCCTCATCCTCGACGGCGACGGCCAGCACCAGGCGGACGACGCGCGGCGGCTGATCGCGCGGCTCGGCGAGTACGACCTCGTGATCGGGGCGCGATCGAAGAGCACGCAGGCGACGCAGGCGCGGCGCTACGGCAACGGCGCGCTCAACCGCTTCGCCAGCTATCTCACCGGACGCGAGATTCCGGACCTGACCTCGGGATTCCGCGCGGCGCGGCGCGAGCACCTGCTCGAGTTCATCCACCTGCTCCCCAACGGATTCTCGACGCCGACGACCACCACGCTGGCGTTCATCAAGGCCGGCTACAACGTCGCGTTCGAGCCGGCCGAGGCGCGGCAGCGCGTCGGCACGTCGAAGATCCGCCTGGCGCGCGACGGCGCCAAGTTCTTCATGATCATCCTGAAGATCGTGACGATCTTCAGCCCGTTGCGCGTGTTCCTCCCGATCGCCGCCATCAGCCTGCTGATCGGGCTGGCCTACGGCGTCTGGAACGTGGCCGCGCACGCGCGGATTCCCAACGGCTCCGTGCTCCTGATCCTGTTCTCGGTGGTGGTGTTCCTCGTCGGCCTGGTGTCCGAGCAGATCTCGGCGCTGCGCTTCGAAGGCGGGAACAGACCGCGAGGATGAACCTGACCGATCGGGCGGCGCGTCAGTGGGTGCTCGCGGCTGTGGCGGCCGGCTTCGTTCTCCGGATCGCATTCGGCACGCTCTACTGGGTCGACAAGCCGCTCACACACGACGAACGGGAGTACCTGGCGCTCGCGACGAGCCTCTCGGAGGGACGCGGATTCCAGTACGACGCCTCCCACGACACCGGCACCGCACAACAGTTCGGCCGCGCCCCTGGATACCCGGCGTTCCTGGCACTGATCGGTGCAGGATCCGCCGATCACTCGACCGCGCCGACGCGCGTCAAGGTCGCACAGGCGGCGGTCGGCGCCTTCACGGTCTGGATCATTGCGGCGATCGCGCGCCGCGCGGCCGGCCCTCGCGCCGGCGCCGCGGCGGCGGCGATCGCGGCGGTCTATCCACCGCTCGTGTGGATCTGCTCGTACGTCCTGAGTGAGGCGCTGTACTCCGCGCTGGCGCTGCTGACCGCGCACACGCTGCAGCGCGCCGTGACGAACGAACCGGGCCAGCCGAGCCACCCTCGCTCGGTGTGGCTGGCGCTCGCCTCAGGCCTGATGGCCGGCGTGTCGATCCTGGTCCGTCCCGCGATGCTGTTCTTCCTGCCGCTGGCCGTGCTCTGGCTGATCGCGCGCAGGCGCGGGACGCTCGCGGTCGCGCTCGTCGCTACCACGATTCTGGTGGTCACGCCCTGGACCGTGCGGAACGTCCGCACCTACGGGCGGTTCGTGCTGGTCGCCTCCGAAGGCGGCGTGACCTTCTGGACCGGCAACCATCGGCTCGCGCGCGGCGAAGGCGACCTCGCCGCCAACCCGGCCCTCAAGGTCGCCGAACTGGAATTCCGTCGCGCCCATGCCGGCCTGACCGCCGAGGAGCTCGAGCCGTTCTACTATCGCGACGCCGTCGCGTGGATCGCGGCCAATCCCGGCCGCTGGCTGGTGCTGATCGGACGCAAGATCTTCTTCACGGTCGTGCCGGTCGGCCCGTCGTATACGCTACACTCGACGAAGTACTGGGCCGCGTCGGTCATCTCCTACCTGGTCGTGCTCTCGCTCGCCGTCGCCGGATTCCGGCGGCTCTGGGCCGACAGCCACCGGCCGATCGCGGTCATGCTTCTTGGCGCCTCGTCGGTGCTCGTTGGGCTCGTGTTTTTTCCGCAGGAGCGGTTCCGCATTCCCGTGATCGATCCAGTCCTCATCATTGGCGCCGCCGCGGCGGTTCAGGCGATCGGCGGTGACCGCGGCGCACGGAGGGCGGCATGACGCCGGCCCGCGACGTCGTCGTGGTCGTGCCGACCTACAACGAGAAAGAGAACCTCCCGACGCTCGCGGCGGGGATCCTCGCGCACCCGGGTTTCCGATTGCTGGTCGTGGACGACGGCTCACCCGACGGCACCGGGGCGCTGGCAGACGAACTCGCGCGCGCGCATCCGGGACGAGTCGAGGTCATGCATCGCACCGGGCCGCGCGGGCTCGGCCGGTCGTACATCGACGGCCTGCGCCATGCGCTGCAATCCGGCGCCGATCTGATCTTTCAGATGGATGCCGACCTGTCGCACAACCCCGAGCACCTGCCGGCGATCGCGGCCGCGGCCGACAAGTACGACGTCGTGATCGGCTCGCGCTACCTGACCGGCGTGAGCGTCGTGAACTGGCCGCTGCACCGGATCTTCCTCAGCGCCTTCGCCAACCGCTACGTGCGGGCGGTGACACAAATCTCGGTGACCGACTGCACCAGCGGCTTCCGCTGCTGGCGCCGCGCAGCGCTGGCTCAGTTGCCGCTCGACGCCATGGTCTCGAACGGCTACGCGTTCATCGTCGAGATGCTGTTCGAAGCGTCGCGGCGCGGCTGCACGATCGGCGAGGTGCCGATCATCTTCATCGAGCGCCGCCAGGGGCAGAGCAAGGTCTCGGCTCGGGTACTCGCCGAGTCGCTGATCGTGCCGTGGCGGCTCATATTCCGCGGCCGCAAAGCCTGACCGCAGCCGAGGACCGTCACTGGTGAGCACTCGCCACGTCGTCGTGATGCTGACGACGTCATATCCGCGGTTTCCCGGGGACAGCGTCGGCACGTTCATGGAGCCGATCGCCAAGGGCGTCGCGGCGCGCGGACACGACGTCCACATCGTCGCCCCGTGGCACCCGCTGCTCCAGCGCGGCGAGCACGAAGACGGCGTCACCTTCCACTTCTACAAGTACGCCCCGGTCCCCAGTCTCAACATCTTCGGCTACGCCGCGGCGATGCGCGCGGACGTCTCCCTGCGCGGCGCCGCGTATGCCGTGGCGCCGCTCGCGCTCGCCCAGGGCTGGCGGGCCGCGAGGCGCGTCGCCAGGCGTCATCGCGCCACGATCATGAACGGGCATTGGCTGATTCCCGGCGGCGTCACGGCGGCGCTCGCGACACCGGGGCTGCCGCTGGTCATCAGCCTTCACGGCACCGACGTCTACGTCGCGGAAACGTCGGCGCCGGCTCGCGCGGCGGCGCGGGCGGCCTTTGCGCGGGCCGGAGCCGTCACCGCATGCAGCGATGACCTGGCGCGGCGGGCCATTGCGATCGGCGCCCACCCCGATCGGGTGGACGTCGTGCCGTACGGCGTCGACGTCCGCCGCTTCAAGCCGGATCCGATCTCACGCGCCGAATGGCGCGCTCGCCTCGGCCTGCAGCCTGAGACGCCGCTCATCTTCACGGTCGGGCGGCTGGTGAAGAAGAAGGGCTTCGAGTACCTGATCGACGCGATGCCGGCGATCACCGCGACGCGGCCGGCGGTCCTCGCCATCGGCGGCGCCGGCGACCTGGATGGCGGAGCTCCGGGCCCGCGCCGAGCGCAGCGGCGCCTCGGCCTCCGTGCGCTTCCTGGGTGCGATCTCGCAGGACGACGTCGCGCACTACCTCGCCGCCGCCGACATCGTGGTCGTGCCGTCGGTCCGCGACGACGCCGGGAACGTGGACGGGCTGCCCAACGTGGTGATGGAATCGCTCGCGTCCGGGACACCGCTGGTGACGACGCTGGCCGGAGGCATCGGCGCCGTCGTCACCGACGGAGAAACCGCGCTGGTCGTGCCCGAACGGGACCCGGCTGCGCTGGCCGCCGCGGTGGGACGCCTCATCCACGACCCGGCCCTGCGGAACGCCATCGGCTCAGCTGCGCGCGAGGCCGCGGCCGCCCGATTCGGCTGGGAACGGACCGCGAGCCAGTTCGAGGCTGCGTACGAACGCGCGCTTGTCTTCAAGTCACGCGGCCGCTAACATTTACGGGCTGTTCGATGCCAAAGTCCACGCGCCACCTGGGGCTCAGTGTCTTCTTCCCCGCCTATAACGACAGCGGGACAATCGCGAGCCTCGTCATCACGTCGCTGAAGACGGCGCAACGCCTCACGCCGGACTTCGAAGTCATCATCGTCAACGACGGCAGCGCCGACGCGACCGCGGAGATCGCGGACGAACTCGCCCGGACGTATCCGCAGGTCCGCGTGGTCCACCACGAGAAGAACCGCGGCTACGGCGGCGCGCTCCGGAGCGGCTTCGCGGCGGCGACGCGCGACCTCGTTTTCTATACCGATGGCGACGCGCAATACGACCCGTCGGAGATGGAGGCGCTTTGGGCAGCGTTCACCGACGACGTCGATCTGGTGAACGGCTACAAGATCAGCCGGTCCGATCCCCTGCACCGCATCCTGATCGGCCGCATCTATCACCACACCGTCAAGCTGCTGTTCGGCCTGAAGGTGCGCGACGTCGACTGCGACTTCCGGCTGATGCGTCGCGCCATCTTCGATCGCGTGCTGCTCGAGAAGAACAGCGGCGTCATCTGCCTCGAGATGATGAAGAAGATTCAGGATGCCGGGTTTCGCATCTCTGAAGTCCCGGTGCATCACTACCATCGCGCCTACGGGCGCTCGCAGTTCTTCAACTTCCGCCGCCTGTTCACGACCGGCATCGACGTGATGAAGCTCTGGGTCGCGCTGGTGGTTCGCGGCGAGCACCGCAGGCAGCAGCGAGCGGCGGCCGAGCCCGCCGCCGCCACCGTCCCACCCCGGTCCGGGGACCGTGGTTGAACCGACGTCGTTGATTCCCTTCCTGAAGCTCACGCCAGGTGTCGACGGCGCCGACGTAGACGCCGCGATTGCACGCGTCGTCGATCGCGGCTGGTTCGTGCTCGGCCCCGAGCTCGAGGCGTTCGAGCGCGAGTACGCGGCGGCGTGCGGATCGACGCATGCCGTCGGCGTCGGTACCGGCACCGACGCGCTGCACATTGCGCTGCGCGGGATGGGCATCGGGCCCGGCGACGAAGTGATCACGTCGCCGCTGTCAGCCGCGTATAGCGCGCTCGCGATCATGATGGCCGGCGCCACGCCGGTGTTCGCGGACATCGACCCTGACCGCCTGACCATCGACCCCGCGGCGATTGCCGCGGCCGTGACCTCGCGGACGGCCGCGATCATGCCCGTGCACCTGTACGGCCAGGCCGCAGACATGCCGGCGATCGTCGACGTCGCGAGCCGGCACAACCTGGGGATCGTCGAGGACTGCTGCCAGGCGCATCTGGCCACGTGCGGCGGGCAGCCGGTGGGCAGCTTCGGCGCTGCCGCGGCGTACAGCTTCTACCCGACCAAGAATCTCGGCGCGCTGGGGGACGGCGGAGCGCTGACCACCAGCGACAACGATCTCGTCGCCCGCGCCAGGCGTCTGCGGAACGGCGGCCAGACCGATCGGTATCACCACGCCGAGTTCGGCGTGAACTCGCGCCTCGACGAGATGCAGGCGGCGATCCTGCGGGCGCGGCTGACGTTCCTGCCGGAGTGGACCGCCAGGCGGCGGGCGCTGGCGCGCCGGTATCGCGAGGGGCTTCGGGACGCGACCGCGGTCGTGGTGCCGCCGGAGCGCGACGCCGGCCACGTCTATCACCTGTTTCCGGTGCGCAGCGCGTCGCGCGACGCGCTGCAGGCCCACCTGCGCAGCCACGGCGTCGAGACGCTGGTGCACTACCCGATTCCGATTCCACGACAGCAGGCGCTGGCCAGCTGCGCACCCGCGGCATGCCCGGTCGCCGACCGGGTGACGCAGGAAGTCGTGTCGCTGCCGCTCTACCCGTCACTCGCGGACGACGCCGTCGATGCCGTCGTGGCCGCGGTCCGTACGGCGCCTGGCCGGTGACGACCGCAGGCGCGGGCGCGCCGAGACAGTCTGCGGCGCATGCCGCCTCCTCCGCCTGAGCCCGGGCTCGATTGCCGATGTCTGCGATGACGTTGCTCGAACTCGTCGTAATCGGCTGGCTGCCCGGCGCGATCCTGTTTCGCCTGCCGTACGCGCGGCGCGAGGTGCGCGCCGCGATTCCCGCCGAAGAGCGGGTGTTCTGGGCCGTGCTCCTCAGCCTCGCGACGTCGCTCGCGGTGGTGATGGGGCTGGCCTACATCCATCGCTACAGCGTCGAGCGCCTCATTGTCGCCGACGTCCTGATTGCCGCCGGCCTGGCCGCACTCGCGCGATTCGATCTGAAGCTCGGGCCGACCGCGCCGAAGCCCGGCGCCGGCGTGCTGCTGGCGATCGCGCTGATCGGCCTCGGGTGCTGGCGCTTCTTTCCGCCGTCGGAGTACGTGATCGGGGGGAAGGACCCGGGCGTCTACGTTGCCGAAGGCATCCAGATCGCCCAGCGCGGCACGCTGGTCTACCACGACCCGGTGGTGGCGTCGGTGCCGCCGTTCGCACGCGATCTCTTCTTCCCATCGCACGAGCGCAGCGACTACTACGGCATTCGCTTCATGGGATTCTTCATCACGAATCCACAGACCGGCGCGGTCGTGGGTCAGTTCCCGCACCTCTTTCCCGCCTCGATCGCGATCGGCTACGGCATCCGAGGCTTGAGCGGCGCGCGCGAAGCGGTGAGCGTCTGGGCGGTGCTCGGACTGCTCGCCGTGTATTTCCTGGCGCGGCGCGCCGTCGGCACTCCAGCCGCCTTCGCCGCCGCCGCGCTGCTGTCCCTGCACGTGATCGAGGTGTGGTTCGCGCGATACCCGAATGCCGAGATGGTGATGCAGACGCTGGTGTTCGCCGGGCTGCTGGCCTCGGTGCGCGCGCATGCGGACGAGGACGCCTTCTTCGCACCGGTCGCCGGGCTGATGCTCGGGCTGCTGCTGTTCCTGCGGTTCGACGCGGTGCTCGCGATCGCCGGCGTCGCGGCCGGGCTCGTGCTGATCGTGCTGCAACGGCGGACGGATTCCGGCGTCGCTCGCCGTCACCGCGGGCGCCGCGGCGCTCGCCGCCATCCCCTACTATCTCGGCCCTCTCCGCGCCTACATCGATCGACCGATCGTCTATCTCTACGGCCTGAGCACCTGGCACTACCTGGCGATTGCCGCAGCTGTCGTCGGCGCGCTGGTGGCGCTTGCCGCCGCCAGGCGCTGGGCCGGCGCACGTCCGCCGCGCAGTCGCTTTCGCACCGGTCCTGCTGAGCGCAGCGGTCGTGCTGGGGACGATCTACGGGCTGTTCTTCCGGCGCCAGGCCGGCAAGCTCGCGATCCACGACGCCGAGTCGCTGCGCACGTTCACGACGCTGTATGCCACGCTCCCGGCGGTCATGGCCGCCGCGATCGGGTACGTCACCGCGGCGCGGCAGACGTTCTGGCGCGCGCCGGAAGTATTCACCACCGTTGCCGTCTTCTCGTTCTTCCTCTTCTACAAAATCCGCATCGTCCCCGAGCATTTCTGGATGTCGCGACGGTTCCTGGCCGTGATCCTGCCGGGCGTACTGATCTTCGCGTGCACTGCCGCGGGATGGGGACTGCAGCGAACGGGCGCCCGCCGTTGGCTGAGCACGGCGATCGGCGTCGTCTTCGTCGGGCTGCTGGCGAGCCACTACGCCCGCGCCGCCCGGCCGCTGGTCGAGCATGTCGAGTACGCCGGCATCATTCCGCAGCTCGAGCAGCTGGCCGGTCAAGTCGGCGACGGCGAACTGCTGCTCGTCGAGTCGCGCGACGCCGGGTCCGACGCGCACGTGATGGCGCTGCCGCTGGCGTACATCTACGCGCGGAACGTCCTCGTGCTGTCGTCGCCGCGCCCCGATCGCGACGCGTTCGCGCCGTTCCTCGAGTGGGCGCGCGGCCGCTACGGCCGCGTGTTGTTCCTCGGCGGCGGCGGCACCGAGCTGCTGTCGTCGCGATGGAGCGCGAGGAGCGTCGCCAGCCAGCGGTTCCAGGTCCCTGAGTACGAAGTCTCGGTCACCGGGCTGCCGCGCGGCGTGCGCATGAAGGAGTTCGACTTCGGGCTGTACGAGCTGCTGCCGGCGGCGGCACCGGCGCCAGGAATCTGGTTCGATCTCGACGTCGGCATCCGCGACGACCTGCACGTCGTCCGCTTCCATGCGAAGGAAATGGCGGACGGCCGCACCATGCGGTGGACTCAGCGGCAGTCGTTCGTCTCCGTCCCTTCGCTGCCTGAGGGAGCGCGCGAGGTGATCCTGGAGATGAGCTCGGGAGGACGTCCGGCCGCGGCGGATGCCGCAACCGTAAGTGTGTTCCTCGACGACCAGTTGCTCGGCACGATCGACGTGGGCGACGGGTTCCGCCCGTACCACCTCGCCATCCCGCCGGACCTCGCCGCGCGGGCGGCGCGGACCAACGACCTGGTCCGCCTCCGCCTGGTGACGCCGGTGTGGAATCCGCAGCGCGTCATCGGATCGCCGGACGGCCGCGACCTCGGCGTCATGGTCGATCGGGTGCAGGTAAGATAGCCCGCAGGACGCGGCGCATGTTCGAGCATCTCCAGATCTACGACAGGCGCGACCGGCGCCTGGTCGGCGTCGCCGATCTCGCGCTGCGCGTGGCGTCCCCCGCGGTGAGGCTGATGCGCCGCCCGGCGGCGGCGCCGCCACGTCGCATCCTGCTGCTGCGGCTGGAGCGGATCGGCGATCTGTTGATGTCGCTCGAGGCGATCCACGACGTTCGCGCCGCCGCACCGGATGCCGAGATCGACCTCGTCGTGGGCAGTTGGAACCTCGAACTGGCGCGTCGCATCCGCGGCATTACCCGGGTCGACACGGTGGACGCGCGGTGGCTCGCGAGGGAGACGGAGGGGCTGACCCTCACGGCAATGCTCCAGCGCGCTGCCGCGTGGCGCGGCCGCCACTACGACCTCGCGATCAATTTCGAGCCGGACATCCGCAGCAACCTCCTGCTGGCGGCGAGCCGCGCCTCCCGGACCGCGGGCTTCTCGACGGGAGGCGGCGGCGCACTGCTCGACATCGCGCTGCCGTATGCGCCAGCCGCGCACACCGTCGCCAACGCGCAACGGCTCGTCGCGGCCGTCCTTGACGTACCCCCTCGAACCGACGCGGCGCGACTGCTGCTGACTGCCGACGATCGGCGGCGGGCGCGCGAGCTGCTCGCGGGCCGGCGCGAGCCGCTGGTTGGCCTGCACGTGAGCGGCGGCCGGCCGATCAAGCAGTGGGATCCCGAGCGCTTTCGCGAGCTGGCGGTACGGCTGGCCCACGCGCACGGCGCCACGATCGTGCTGACCGGGACCTCTGAGGATCGCCGGCTGGTCGAGCCGATCGTGCGAGCGCTTGCGGGTCAGAGCGTCGTCGATCTCGCCGGCGCGATCGAGCTGCCGACGCTGGCCGCGGTGCTCGAGCAGCTCGAGGTATTCATCACCGGGGACACCGGACCGATGCACCTCGCGGCCGCGGTCGGCACGCCGGTCGTCGCCGTGTTCGGCCCGTCGGACCCGGCACGATACGCGCCGTCCGATCCCGTGCACCAGATCGTGCGCATCGATCTGCCCTGCAGTCCGTGCAACCGCATCCGGCTGCCGCCGGAGCGGTGTGTCGGCCACATTCCGGACTGCCTGACCGGCATCGACGTCGAGATGGTCTACCAGGCAGTCGAACGGACGTTCGAACGCGGCCAGCACGTGCGCGCACCAGCTGGCTCGTCGCGCGGGTGATCGCCGTGGATGCCGTCCTGTCGATCGAGACGTCCGCCGGGTACCGACAGGTATCGCTCGGCTCGTACCTCGACGCCGACGCCGAGGAGGATGCGGCGGTCCAGGCGAATGCGTGGATCAAGGCGCTCAGGCACGCGCGCGTCGACGGGCGCTCCTTCCGCGAGCGCTTCACCTATCGGGACGACAGCCTGTGGTGGTTCGCCGAGCTGTATCTCCACAAGGATCGCGGCGTACTCGCGCTGTTCCGCACCATCAATGCCGTGACGGCGCTCCTCGATCGCGAGCACCCTCGCAGCATCCGCCTCGACAGCGGCGACGAGATCGCACGACTGGTCGTGGCGCAGCTCGGTCGCGCGCGCCACATTCCCTACGAGGGACCTGCGGCCCCGACGACGTCGCCGCTCCGGCTGCTGCGCATGGACGCGCGCAGTACCCGGACTGATGCTCGCTGCCGTCGCCTCACCCGATCGGCCCGGACGGCAGCCCGCGGCAGCGAAGACCAGTCTCGCCGCGTTCGTCCACCGCGCGTTCTGGCGCGGCGGCGGCGAGGACGGCAGCGCCGAGTCCTACATCGGGCCGGTTCTCCACGCGCTAGAGCAGCAGCTCCCGGCCGACGCGATCGCCTACGTCGGCGTCGGGCCGACGCGGAACTTCAGGGCCAGGCGCTGGTGGCGGCGGGGGGGCCCGACCGCGGACGTCGTCCGGCCGATCGAGCAGCTGGTCCCGCGTGCGGCGCTCGCCGGTTCGTCCGGCATCTGGGCGGCGCGACACGCGATGCGCCGGGCGATGAGCGCGAGCCCGGATCTGCGAAATGCCGCGGTGATTCGAGGCTGCGATTGCTGGCCGATCATCGAGCCCGCGCTTGCCGGGATCGCGCTGCTGCAGTTTCCGTGGTCGGCGCGGGCGATGGACGAAGCGGGCGCCGCCCTCGATGCGCTGCAACCGGCGGCAGCCGTGACCTACGCGGAAGCCGGAGGATGGGGCCGCGCGCTCGCGCTCGAAGCGCGGCGGCGCCGCATCCCGCTCGCCGGCCTGCAGCACGGGTTCATCTACCGGCACTGGCTGAACTACCTGCACGAACCCGACGAGATGCAGCCCCTCGGCGGAACCTCGCCCGATCGCGGGTTTCCCCGTCCAGCGCTGACCTTGCTGTTCGACGAATATGCGGCCGAGCACCTGACCCGGGCGGGCCGGTTTCCGCGCGAAGCGCTGGCCGTGACCGGCAGTCCCAAGCTCGATCTGCTGGCCGCCGCCTTTCACACCCTCACCGACGCCGACATCGGAGCGGCGCGAACCGCCGCCGGCGCCGACGGCCGCGCGCTGGTGGTCCTGGTCACCAAGTTCACCGAGGCGCGATCGGTGCTGCCGGGACTGCTCGACGCGATGGCGTCGATCCCGGCCGCGCAGCTGGCGATCAAGACGCACCCCGCGGAAACGCCCGAGCCGTACGAGGCGCTCGCGCAGGGACGGGAGAACGTGCGCGTCCTGCCGGCGTCGGCGCCGCTGGCGCCGCTGCTGCGCGCGGCCCAGGCGGTGGTGACCGTCAACTCGACCGTCGCGCTGGACGCGATGTCGCTGGGCATCCCCGCGCTGAGCATCGGCCTCCCCAACAACCTCACGCCGTTCGTGGAGGCCGGGGCGATCGCGGGGGCGGCGGCGGCCGGCGAAATCGGGCCGGCGCTGCAGCGGCTCCTGTATGATGATGTGTTCCGTCAGCAGTTCTGCAGCACGTCTGCGAAGGTGGCCGCGGCATCGGGCATGTTGCCCACCGGACGCGCCGCGGATACGCAGGCATCACTCGTCCTCGGCCTGATCGGGCCGAAACCGTAGGCCGGAGAAAGAGACACACAGGTGCGCGTTCTCATTACAGGCGGTGCAGGGTTCGTCGGATCACACCTTGCCGAAGCGCTGCTCGAACGCGGCGACGAAGTGTTCGTGCTCGACAACCTCTCCACGGGCTCGATCGACAACATCGGCCACCTCAAGTCCCACCCGCGCTTCCACTACACGATCGACACGGTCACCAACGAGCCGCTGCTGGCGGAGATGATCGATCGCTGCGACACGGTGGTCCACCTGGCCGCGGCGGTCGGCGTGAAGCTGATCGTCGAAGCCCCGGTGCACACCATCGAGACCAACGTCCACGGCACCGAGGTCGTGCTCAAGCACGCCAACAAGAAGAAGAAGCTGGTGCTGATCGCGTCGACGTCGGAGGTCTACGGGAAGAGTGTCGAGGTGCCGTTCCGGGAGGATGCCGACCTGGTGCTCGGCGCGACCGCGAAGCATCGCTGGGCCTACGCCTGCAGCAAGATGATCGACGAGTTCCTGGCGCTCGCGTACTGGAAGGAACGCAAGCTGCCCGTGATCATCGTCCGGCTGTTCAATACCGTAGGCCCGAGGCAGACGGGGCAGTACGGAATGGTCCTGCCGAGCTTCGTTCGCCAGGCCCTCGCCGGCCAGCCCATCACGGTCTTCGGCGACGGCGCCCAGAGCCGCAGCTTCACCTACGTCGGCGACGTCGTGCGCGCTATGGTAGCCTTGATCAACGAGCCTGCCGCAGTCGGGCAGGTCTTCAATATCGGCAACGGCACAGAAATCTCAATCAATGCGCTCGCGGCCCGGGTCAAGGAGCTGACCGGCAGCAACTCGCCGATCGTGAAGATCCCTTACGACCAGGCCTACGAGGCTGGCTTCGAAGACATGCCTCGCCGAGTTCCTGACATTTCCAAAATCAGCGCCCTCACCGGCTACGCGCCGACGGTCGAGCTCGACGAGATCGTCACGCGGGTAATCGAGTACTTTCGGCAGCAATAGATGTCATCCCTCAAGGTCAAGGCTCGTGCACGCCGCGTCGTCGAAGCGGCCCTGCGCAGCCAGGCCAAGCCCATTCGGCGGCTGATGCTCGCGACCGGCCGGGACCGTTCTCCCGTGATGCCGGAGATCGTCCAGATCGAGAGCACCAACATCTGCAACGCCAAGTGCGTGTTCTGCCCCCGCGACGACATGCACCGCAAGCAGGGGGTGATGAGCTTCGAGCTGTTCAAGAAGATCGTCGACGAGTGCGTCGAGCTCGGCATCACGCACGTGCGGGTGCACAACTACGGCGAACCCTTCGTCGATCGCCGTCTGGTCGAGAAGGTCCGCTACGCCAAGCAGAAGGGCATCAAGGAAGTCGGCATGATCAGCAACGGATCGCTGATCACCGAGCAGGTCGCCCGCGGCATGATCGAAGCCGGCCTCGACGCCATCAACATCAGCGTCGACGCGTCGGGCAAGGAAGTGTTCGAATCGACCCGGCTCGGCCTCAAGTACGACAAGGTCATCGCCAACATCGAGCGGCTGGTACGGCTGCGGTCCGAGATGGGCAAGCGCCGGCCGAAGCTGATCCTCTCGTTCGTGCGGCAGAACAATTCGGTCGATGAGCAGGCCTTCATCGAGCACTGGAAGAAGATCGCCGACAAGATCCACATCACCGACCTGCACAACTGGGCCGGCACGCTGAACCAGGAATCGGACGTCAACTATCCGTGCTACCGGCCGTGGCTGACGTTCACGGTGTTGTGGGACGGCCGCGTCTCCCTGTGCTGCGCGGACTTCGACGGACGCAACGTGCTGGGCGACCTGAACACCTCCACCATCAAGGAAGTCTGGAACGCGGAGCCGTATGTGCTGGCGCGGCGACAGCACCTCGAGAGCGGTGGACCGGACATCTGCCGGTCCTGCGACCTTCCGCGCAAGGATTCGCCGCTCTGGGTCACCAAGCTGACCCAGTCTCCGCGCGCCTGAGCTCCAAACCCGCCCGGCTCAACACTTAGCTCGATTCCGGCTCCGCCGTTCGGGCATCTTTGCCAGTCTGGACAGCTCGATTGGTCGTCTCAAGGGCGTATACTCAAAGGCCACCCTGGAGAATATGGAAATGCAGAAGTCCCTCCGCTGCCTCGTTCTCGCGGCGCTCACCGTTGGTCTGGCTTCGACGGCGGTCGCGGGCGAGTTGACGGTGAAGATGTCGGACGGCCGGGTGACGGTCATCGCGCAGGACGTGCCCCTGCGCCAGATCCTCGCTGAATGGGCGCGCGTCGGCAGCACGCAGATGGTGGGCGCCGACAAGGTCGTTGGCGGGCCCATCTCGCTGCAGTTGATCGACGTGCCTGAAAAGGAAGCGCTCGACATCCTGTTGAGAACGGCGGCGGGCTACATGACCGCTCCGCGTCCCTCCGCGGTGCCGGGTGCCTCGCTGTACGACCGCGTGATCATTCTGGCGACCAGCCGGCCACCAGCCGCTAACACCGCTCCGCAGCCCTTCAACGCCAACCAGAATCGGCCGGCGTTCCCGCCGCCGATGCCGGCGCAGCCGCCTCCGGACGACGACGATGGCGATCCATCCGATCAGGGTCCGAACGGGCCGCCTGGAACGCAGGTTCCTCCGGGAATGCAACAGCCAGGCATGCCGTTCCCTGGTCAGGTGCCGAACATGCCGCCGAACGTGACGACGCCGAACCAGGCGCCGGTCACGTCGCCGCGACCTGGTCTTCTCCCGCAGCCGCAGCAACCGAACAACCCCTACGCGCCGCTTGGTCCTAATGGGCGGCCGATTCCCGGCCCGGCCGGGCGTGGTGGTGGTCCAGTGGGCCCCGGAGGCCCTGGCGGAGAGGACCGGCAGTAACAATCACGGCGCAATCGGGAGCACTCTCACGTACCACAGGCGCACGCCGAGCTGCCGCGTCTGATCGACCCACGCGAAGCGTGGGCCGGCCGATGGCGCGGAGACCAGCGTCTCGGGAATGATCGTGAGTTCGTTGCTGCCCACCCTCACCATGTGGGCCCGGATCGGCATGCGGTAGGAGCCGACCCGCTCAGGGTTCCAGGAGAGCTTCAAGGCGCCCACGAGATGCCTGTTGAACAGGACCTGGACGCGCTCCTGCGTGGCTGGCACGACCGGATCGATGCGCAGCACGATGTCGTAGGCGCGCCGATCGGGAAGTGGAATCCGGACGCTTGATCGATCGCCGTGCGACACCCGGACCATGACGCCGTCACGATGCGGCGGCGACCATCCGCTTCGATAGAACACCCGATCGCGCGCGCCGGTTTCGATGCTGGTCGAGTCCCCCTTCGCGATCGCCTCGCGAATGGCATACCAGGGCAGGGCGTGATACGTGACGACGCCAACAGCAGCTAGCGTCGCGACCAGGCCCGCCCGCCACGCGGCACCCAGGACGAGCGAGCGGCTCAACAAAGCCGGCTGACGGGTCACCGCCCGAACGCCTCGTGCGAGGGCGACCAGCGCGCTGGTGGCCGCGACGATGTAGAACGGGTAGGCGTGCATGGTGAAGCGCCATGCCCCGCCGTCGCCCAGGTTCCACGTGAAGGTGTATGGCAGCAGCGACGTGAGCAGGATCACCAGCAAAAGCCGGCCGCGGACCAGGAAGAGGAGCAACGCCAGCCCGGCGAGCGCGGACCACTGCAGGAACAGGCTCAACTCCGGCAGCCACAGATTGAGGCCGTTCCACTTCGTGCTGAACGGCTGCACGAAGAGGCCGCTCAGCCCGACGTCGAACGTGGCGACGGGACGCTCGGCAAACTTGGTGCGCAGGTAATCCGCGACACCCATCGGCTGATCGACCGGCCATCCCTCGGCGTGCCGGTAGTACACGGTGTGGTAGTTGATGGCGAGGAACGGATCGCCGGTCACCAGTGCGCAACTGATCAAGTACGGCGCGACCACGGCCGCGCAGACGGCGATGGCAACGGCCGCGTGCCGCAGGCGTTCCCGGCGATCGCCCTTCGGTCCGTCGAGGACGAACCAGACTGCGGCGGGCCCGATGAACGACATCGCGGTGATGCGCGTGAGGCAGGCCAGGCCGGCGAGCGCACCGGTGAGGAGTGCGCCCCGTAACGACGGCTGCGCCCGCAAGCGCAGGAACGCCCACGCACACAGCAGGACGGTCGCGGTAAACGTGTCATCACGCCAGCCGTCAGGCGCCCAGGTAATGGCCTCGAATTCGACCGCCAGAACGAGCGCCGCCAGCAGGCCGGCGATTGGTGAGAGCAGCGCCGTGCCGAGCAGGTAGGTGGCGAACACCGCGAGGGTCGAGCCGAGCGCGGACGCCAGCCCGATTCCGAGGTCCTGATCGTCCATCGCCCACAGCCCGACTCGCGTCAGCACCAGGTACACGGGCTCGCGGACATGGGCCTGATAGAAGCCCTGCATCTCGCGCGCATACTTGAGGTAGTTGATCGGATCGCCGCCGATGAACGGCCGCGGCTCGCGCGGCCAGTTCATGCGCGCGGGACTGACGTAGTCGGCGAGGGGGGCGATCTGGTGCGTCGCGATGCGCGCCCAGGCGGGATGGTCGACGGCGCCGTGCTTGGCGACGAAGGCGTCGAGCCGCAGCAGCGCGCCGTACAGGGTGATCAGCACGGCCAGGACATGCGCCACGGTTCGCGGCGAGCGCCAGCGCAGGACCCATGCCCTGACCATCTCGCTGGCCGGCAGACGGGCCGCGGGCTTCGCGATTGGAGCGGGGGCGTCCGTCATGTCAACGACCATGCGATGGTGAGGCGCCGGCATCTTCAGGCGCCCCATATGTATAGCCTGTCCGGGCCGCTGATAAGATCACGGCATGCACGGCGCTCCGGTGAGCCGTCACGGGGAGTACGCCACGCGCGGCGACTATCACCGCGCGCTCGATCCCGACTGGGACTACTACCCGACCTATCTCGCGAAGCTCGACGCCGTTCGCGCGTGGCTGCGTGCCCTGCCGGGTCAGAGCCGGGTCCTCGACGCCGGCTGCGGCGAGGGTGTGCTGGTGGACGAGTTCGCCTCGACCCTCGCCATCGAAGGGCTCGATCCCAATTACTCGTCCGATCGCGTACGCACCGGGTCGCTGCTGGCGCTGCCCTACAGCGACGGCACCTTCGATCGCGCGTTGTGTCTCGACGTCCTCGAGCATCTTCCCTACGATGACCAGTCGATCGCCCTGTCGGAGCTGCACCGCGTCCTGAAGCCGGGCGGTGAGCTGTTCGTCTCGGTCCCCAACCTCGCGCACCTGCAGTCGCGCGTGCACTTCCTGCTCACCGGCCGGCTGATACGCACGGCATCCATCGACAAGCATCCGGGCGACCGGCCGCTCGCCGAATATCTGGCCCTGACGCGGAAGGCCGGGTTTTCCCTCGTCCAATGCCGCGGCATCTTTCCGACCGTCCCGGTGCTGACGCGCTTCATCCGGCGGCACCCGCGCCGGCTGCTGCCGCTGCACTGGCTGCTGACTCGCCTGCTGCCGGTCCCCGGCTGGTGCCTCCTGAGCCTCCTGACGCTTCGTAAGGCGTAGCGGCTTGCTCCACAAGCTCAAAGAGCTGTCGAAGGACTCGGCCATCTACGGGCTCGGGGACGTCGCCGTCTCGATCGTCAACTTCCTGCTGCTCCCGCTCTACGTCAGGTACCTGACGGACGTGGACTACGGCATCCTCGCGCAGCTCGGGGCGGTGGAAGTGCTGACGAAGATCGTCGCCCGCTGCGGGCTCGACGGCTCGTTCATGCGGTTCTTCTACGACAGCCCGGAGCGGGAGGATCGCCAGCGGCTGGCCAGCTCGATCTTCTTCTTCCTGCTGTTCAGCAATGGCGTGCTGCTGCTCGCGTCCATGCTCGGGTCGCGGTGGCTGGCGTCGGCACTGTACTCGGAAGAAGGCACGACCGCGCTGCGGCTGGTGCTGCTGAACACGCTGGTCATGAGCTTCACCTTCCTGCCGTTCCACGTGCTGCGGATGGAGAAGCGGTCGATCGAATACAGCCTGTTGACCCTCGCCCGTTCGGTCGTCACCGTCGTCCTCCGGCTCGTACTGATCGTCGGGTTCGGCCAGGGCGTGCTCGGCGTGGTTCTGGCGGACGTGATCGTGACGGCAATCCTGATGCTGGTCCTGGCGCGACACTTCGTGCCGCTGATTCGGCCGGTGTTCTCGGCGGACATCCTGCGTCAGAGCCTGCGGTTCGGCCTGCCGCGGCTGCCGCATGCCGCGGCGCAGCAGGTGATCGCCGTCGCCGACAAGCTCATTCTGCCGATGTTCCGTTCGCTTGGCGAGCTCGGCGTCTACTCGATGGGCGTCAGCTTCGGCCTGACCCTGAAGCTGTTCCTCAGCGCGTTCGAATCGGCGTGGGCGCCGTTCTACTACGCGACCGCGCGCGAGCCGGGCGCCGCCGAGGTGTTCCGCACGGTCACGACGTATGGGGTCGCGGCGCTGGTCTTCCTGGCCGCGGCGCTGTCGGCCACCGCCAGGGATCTGCTCGATCTCATGACCAAGGGCCGCTTCCTCGACTCCGCGCCCGTGGTGGCGTGGACGAGCCTGGCGGTGCTGTTCCAGGGTGTCTATCTCCTCACCTCGATCGGCCTGAATCTCACCAAACGGACCGAGTACTACCCGGTCGCGACGATTGCCGCCGCGATCGCGAACGTCGCGCTGAACTTCGTGCTGATCCCGCGTTACGGCATGATGGGGGCGGCGTGGGCGAACGCGGCCGCCTATGCCCTGCAGACGGCCATCGCCTTCAGATTCTCCCAGCGCTTCTACCCGGTGCACTACGAATACAGCCGGCTGGCCCGGATAACCATCGCCGGCGTCGTCGCGTTCCTCGCAGGGTGGCTCCTTCCCGACATGCCTGCGCTGGCTGCAGTCGTGCTGCGGCCGGCGACCGTGGTCGCCGTGTTTGGAGGCCTCCTGTGGATGAGCGGGTTCTTCAACGCAGCCGAGCTCGCCACGCTGGCCAGGGTGCGGCGCCCGGTGTCGGCCCGGACCACGCCGCCGATGCCGTCGCCGGACTCCACCGAGCTGGCGGGTGAGATCATTTCGACCGACGTCCCGGATGATCGGATCGAGACGGAGCCGGCAGTCAATCCGCGGCCGCGACGCTGACTCAACGGCATTGTTCGGCGCACGGCCGTGCTTGCAACACGTTGAAACTGAACGCTCAGCCGTCCGCCCCGTGGTGGCAGAGGGTGGGTTGAAGAGGCTACAATGGTGGGTCCCTTTCTCCGATAATTGCCTCAGCGGATGAGATGGCCCCCGCTCGTCATTCGAATCCTGGAGACCTGACAGCTCGATGGTTCTGGCCGACAAACTGCGCGAATCGATTGCCCTGCAGGCGCGTGCGCTGCCGCTCGCGCGTCATGCGTGGGCGCGCTTCCGTCGGCGCCGTTACGAGCGGCGGATCCAGCGCTTCCTCGACGAGAAGACCGGTCGCGCCGACCGCCTGCCGATGGGCGCGGTCTACGAAGCGACCATGCGGTGCAACCTGCACTGCGAGTTCTGCTACGTCGGCGACATCCTGAACATCGAGGGTGAGTGGCGCGAGGAGCTGACGCTCGAAGCGCTGAGCAAGGCGTTCCCCGATCAGGCCGGCCTGCAGGTCAGCCTCACCGGCGGTGAGATCTTCATGCGCAAGGACATCATGTCCGTGCTGAATCTCTTCCGCGAGAAGGGCTATGCCTGCGGCTACCTCACGACCAACGGCACCATCATCACGGAGGAGCGCGCCGAGGCGCTCGCGGATCTGGCCGCCGCCGGGTTCCTCAAGCACATCAGCGTCTCGATCGACGGCCCCGGGCAGCTGCACGACAACGCACGCGGCGTGAAGGGCACGTTCGAGCGCACCACGACCGGCCTGCTCCGGCTGCAGGCGGCCGCGAAGCGCAAGGGCGCGCCGCTGCGCGTCAGCATCAACACCACGGTCGCGCACGAAACGCTCGAAGCGCTCGATCAGATGGTCGACGTGGCCGAGGAGCTCGGCGTCGACGCCATCGGGCTCAACCACCTGATGTTCAGCACGCCGGAAGAAGTCGCGGAAACGGTCCGGCTGATCGATCCCAGCGGCGGCACCGACCCCTCGGTCATCAGCACCTTCGTCACGCCCGATCCCGGACTCGACATCGAGCGGGTGCGCACCAAGGTCGGCGCGCTCAAGGAGAAGTGCCGGCAGAAGAACGTGCTGTTCGACTTCCGGCCCAAGGTCCATCCGCAGCTGATGGACAACTACTACACGCCGGGCGCCCGCCTCGAGGGCCGGTGCCTGTATCCCTTCCTCCACGCGCGGGTCTCGTTCTCGGGCAAGGTCTATTTCTGCCCGTTCATCCGCGTCGAGGTCGGCGACCTGACCCAGTCGTCGCTCGAAGAGGTCTGGAACGGAGAGAAGTACGTCTCTATGCGCAAGACCCTGGTCGAGAACGGCATCTTCCCGGTCTGCCGCCGGTGCTGCAAGGTCGAGCTCTCGCCGCAGCCGGTGGCCGAACCCTTCGGCGCAGGTGTGGCGGCCCCGCCGCGGCGCGCGATTCCGCTGACGGTGGTGCGGTGACGCCGATGCTTGGTTCGCGCACGCTGCTGATCAATCCGCCGCTCATCAACGGCATCGCGTTCACCCGCCAGGGGCGCTGCCAGGAACGCGAGGACGTGCTCGGCACCACCAAGCCGCCGTACACCCTCGCCCTGCTCGCCACGCTGCTGCGCAACGCCGGCTGCGAGGTCAGGCTCATCGACGCGACCGCGGCGCGGCTCACCACCGAACAGGTGATCGCGAAGCTCGAGGCGGACGGCTTCTCGCCGACGCTCGTCGTGTTTCCGACCACGACGCCGACGCTGCAGCCCGACGTCGCCGAGATGCACAAGCTGAAGCAGCGGTACGGCGCGCCGCTGTTCTGCTTCGGCCCGCACGCCTCCACCGCGCCGGCTGAATCGATGGCCCGCGCCGCCCACGTGGACGGCATGTTCGTCGGCGAGCCGGAGGACGCGGTACTGCAACTCGCGCAGCTGCCGTCGCTCGACGCGCTCGGAGACATCCCGTCGCTGACCTGGCGCCGGAACGGCAGCGTCGTCCCGCACCGCCAGCACGGCAGCTTTTCGGGCTTCCTGCAAATGCCGCAGCCCGCGTGGGATCTGCTCGATCTCGGCGGCTATGCCCTTCCCCTCGTCGATCGCCCCTACGTCATCGTCGAAACCAGCCGCGGCTGCCCGTACAGCTGCGACTTCTGCGTGGCGCCGATCCACCAGGGGCACAAGTTCCGCGAGCGCAGCGCCGTCGCGCTGGTCGACGAGATCGAGAAGAGCTACCGCGAGCACGGCGTCGAGTTCTTCTATCTGTGGGGAGATACCGTCACGCTGAACGTGAAGTCGTTCACCGCGTTCTGCGACGAGCTCATCGCCCGCAAGCTGCCGATTCAGTGGTTCGGGAACGCCCGCGCCGACAACCTCACGGATCCGGCGTTCGTCCACCGGCTGAAGAAAGCCGGCTGCTGGATGCTGGCGCTCGGGATCGAAACGGAATCGGACGACGTCCGCAAGGACATGGTGAAGCGGCTCGAAAGCCAGAAGATCGAAGCCGCGTTCCGGAACATGCGCGACGCCGGGATCCGCTCGTTCGCGTTCTTCATCTTCGGCTACCCCGGCGAGTCCCCGCGCACGATGCTGCAGACGACCGAGTACGCGGTGCGGCTCGATCCCGACTTCGCCAACTTCTACCCGGCGGTCCCCTATCCCGGCACGGCGCTGTACGACAAGTGCGTGCGCGACCGCCTGCTCGGACCGGACGCCGACGACTGGTCGAAGATGGAGTATTCCTACTACCTGCTCGACGGCAACGGGCTCAACGAGAAGGTGGTGATGGAGGCGATCAACCGGGCGAAGCGGCGGTTCTTCCTGCGTCCGCGCTACCTGGCGCGGCACGCCGGCGACATCGCCAGGCTCGCCCTCACCAAGCGCGGCATCGTCTGGCAGGTGCTCGTCAGGACGCTGTTCGGAGGCCGTGTAACGGACACCGGGCACGGCGGCGGCGCGGCCTCGACCACGCTCGGCGCGGCGAAGACGGTTGCAGGGTCACGATAGCCCGGCTCGATTGTCACCCGCCCGCTTCAGGCCGTCCGCCGTCAGCCGCCGGTAGGTCTGCGCGAACCGCGGCAGCGCCCGCTGGAAACGGTGCAGATCGCGCAGCTGCACCAGGTAGCCCAGCGCTTCTTTCAGGTTCATCTTGCTCTCGCCGGCGGTGCGACCCGCAAACACGTACGGCACCTCGACGACGGTCGCCGGCCGCCCGCGCACCAGGAGCTCGAGGCAGATTTTGAACCCCCCCGCCGAGATCCGCACACCCTGCGCCAGCGCCCTGCGAATGAGGAAGAATCCTGACGTGGCATCGCGCACCGGCGTCAGGCCGCGCGCCATCACGCAGGCGAGCCGAGACATCAGCAGCCGCATCCCCGACCAGTTCTCGGTGCCGCCGTCGCGCACGTACCGGCTGGCGACGACGACGTCGGCGTTCGCGTGCTGCATCACCGCGAACATCCTCGGCAGCAGCGCGGGCGGATGGCTCATGTCGGCGTCGATCACGCCGACCACGTCGGCCGACGCAGCCGCGAAGCCGTCGATGACGGCGGTGCCCAGCCCGAGCTTGCCGCTGCGGTGCACCACCGTGATCCGGTGCTCGCGGGCCAGCTGCTCCGCCAGCGCCCCGGTCCCATCCGGCGAGTTGTCGTCCACGACGATCAGCTCGCCCTCGAGCCCTTCGGCGGCATACGCCGCGAAGATCGCCGTCACGAGCTCGGGAAGCCGATCGCGCTCGTTGTAGGTCGGAACGATGATGGAGAGAGACGGGGGGGCAGGCGGCAAGGATCTGACTCTTCAGCACTATAATGCAGTCGCTTCACCCGCCACACGCATCCGGATGCGGTCAGCCGTCCTGCTGTTGCTCGCCGCGTGCCTCATCGCGGTGCGAGTTCCCTCACTGGTTCAGCCCATGGGCGCCGATCAAGGCCTCTACGCCTACGTCGGCGAGCGCATCCTGCAGGGCGAGCTTCCCTACGTCGACGCCTGGGATCAGAAGCCGCCGGCGATCCACTACACCTACGCGGTGATGCGGCTGATCTGGCCGGCCGACGGCGTCGTGGCGCTGGCCGATCTCGCGGCGGCGGCGGCGATCGCGGCGCTGTTGTGGCTGATCGGCCGTCAGCTGGCGTCGCAGGGCGTCGGCGTGGGCGCCGCGCTGCTGTTCCTGCTGTTGTCCAACCCGGCGTTCACCAGGCTTGCTGGCGTCCGCGTGCGAGCGCAAGGCGAGACGTTCATCGCCGTTGCCATTGCCGGCGCCGTGTGGATGCTCGCCGGCCGCGTGCCGCTGACCTCGACGCGATCGGCGCTCGGGGGTCTACTGCTCGGACTCGCGTTCGCCTACAAGTACAACGCGGCGATCTACGCGGTCGCGGCGGTGGGCGTCCTGATCGCGGCGCGGGCGCTGAGTATGCGCTCGGTCCTGGCGCTCTGCGCCGGCTTCGCCGTCGTTCCCCTGGCGCTGCTGTGGCTGCTGCGGTCGGCGCTGGTGCCGCTGTACGAGGCCACGATCACCTACAACGTTCGGTACTCCGGCGAAACCTACTCCGGACCGCTGCACTTCGTTCGCTACCTGCTGACGTTTCCGATCGAGCACGCGCGGATCGACGCGCTCTGGACGATCGGCGGCGCCGGCTGCGCGGTGCTGCTCGTGATGGGTTTCGCGCGGCCCGCCCGCTGGATTCCCGTCATCTGGGTGGGGGCCGGATGCCTGTCAGTGGCGATCAACGGCAGCCGCGGGCTGCCGCAGTATTTCGTGCAAGTGGCGCCGGCGCTGGCGCTGGCGGCGGCATGGGCGGCGTGGGAGCTGCGCGGCGTCGCCCGGACGCGGCTGTCGCCGGTCGGATCGCGGCTCGCCCTGGCCGGCGCTCTGGCGCTGACGGCCGTCGCGGTGTGGCGGGTCAACCAGTTCCCGAAGCTGGTCGAGCAGACGATATTCGACGCGCAGCGGATGGCGGAACGGATCCCGGAGGATCGCTATCTGGCGCGCTACGTCGATGGGCGCAAGTACACGGCGCTCGGGGCCGTCGAGCTCGCCCGCGTGATGGAGGAGCACAGCGCTCCGGGAGCGCCGGTCTACGTGTTCGGATTCACGCCGGCGGCCTACGTGCGCGCGAACCGTCCCAGCGGGTCGCGCTTTTTCTGGAGCCGCCCGGTGATTGCCGGGTTCAATGCCGATAAACCGGGGTACGGCGCCGCCGGGGTGCAGGCCGACCTCGATCGATCCCGTCCGGCGGTGGTAGCGCTGCAGGTCCACGACTGGGCGCCCGACGTCGACGACTCGGCGCCCTTCTTCATGAACCATCCGACCCTCGGCGGCTGGCTGCGCGAGCACTATCGTGCGGCGCCGGCCCCGGACGGGTTCGAGGTCTGGCTGCGACGTGACTGAGCGACGGTTCTGGATCGCGCTGTTCGGCGTGCTGGTTCTGGCGGCACTGCTGCGGACGCTGTTTCCCACGGCGGATCCGCCCTGGAACCCGACCGTCGGCGTGGTCTGGCACGACGAGGGCGCGTGGGTGCACAACGCCCGCAACCGCGTGCTCTGGGGCACGTGGTCGACCGATGCGTGGAACCCGCTGTTCATCGCGCCGGTGTTCACCGTGCTCGAGTACGTGTCCTTCGCGCTGCTCGGCGTTGGCGTCTGGCAGGCCCGGCTGGTGTCGGAAGTCGGCGGCCTCGCCTCGGTGCTGCTGATCGCCGGGGGTGTACGGCGTCTCGCCGGATCGACCGCGGGCCTGATCGCGGCGGCGCTGGTCGGCACCAATTTCTTCTACGTCATGTACAACCGCGCCGCGCTCATGGAATCGACGATGGTCGCGATGATGACCGCGAGCTGGTACTGCTACGTCCGCGCGCAGGACCGTCCGGGGTGGGGCGTCGCCGCCGGCGGGTTTGCGGTGCTCGCGTTCTTCACCAAGGCGGCCGCGGCATTCTTCGTCGCGGCGCTGGCGCTCGATGCCGTCGTGTCGTGGCTGCTGCCGCAGCCGGACCAGCAGGCCGCCCGGCGCCGATCGATGGCGGCGATCGCCGGCCTGGCGGCGGGGTTCCTCGTCGCCCTGGCGATCTTCGTCGGACCGTACTGGACCGAGTACCGCTTCTACAACTGGCAGATGTCGGTGACCCGGAAGCCGAGCTACGACCTCAAGTCGCTGCTCGATCGCGCCAGCTGGTTCCCCGTCCTGCACGACGTCTTCACGCAGAACTGGCTGCTGATCGTCGCGGCCACGACGAGCGCGCTGACCGCGCTGGCGCGCTGGCGCACGCTGGCCGCGGGCGAGCGGCTCCTGCTCTGGTGGATCGGCCTCGGCACGATCGAGCTGTTCGTGCACGACGTCGCCGAGCGCCGGTTCGTGATGTTCATTCCCGCCGTCGCGGCAACGGCCGCCCTGGCCCTCGCCGGCCGCCGCGCCGCGAGCGTCGAGCTCGCGCAGGTCACCCGCGCGCGGGCGATGCTGGCGCTGCCGGCAGTGGCGTACGGCTGCTACGTCGCCGCCGCGGCGCTGATCAGGCTGCTCTATCTGCCCGAGATACACGCCGGCGTGATGAGGTCCACCGTCGGCTCTCGGCCGCGGTGGCGCTGCTGGCGACGATCGCGATCTACGCGGGCTGGCCGCGACTGTCGCGCGCCCTGGCGGGTGTGCAGTGGTCGGCGCGGGCCGCGGTGGCGTTCACGGCGATCGTCTGCGCGGTGGACGTCACGCTGTTCGTCTACTGGGCGCGCGGGCGCAGCTACGAGAACATCGCGGCGTCGATCGCCGTCGGACGGCAGCTGCCGGCCGGCACGCTGGTCCACGGCAAGCTGGCGAACGGCCTGTCGCTCGAGAATCACATCAAGCCGGTGTTCGTCGGGCGCAACTTCGGCAATTACGACGATCGCAGGCAGCGTGATGACGTGCGATATATTTTGACTTACGTCGCTCCCTGCGTCGGGTACGAAGGTCCGGTGATCAACGACGTGATCGCCGCCTATCCGGAGCGGCGTGTGGTCATGACGTTCGATGTCGCCGAAACCAGAACGGGCGCCGATCGCGCGGCATTGGTAGACAAGTTTGGTGGGCGGCAGCCAGCAGGCCGGCCCGGAGACGACTTGGGCCGTGCGTGTAATTGATCAGGGCGCCATCAAGGCGCACGCGGATCAGCGGTTTCGATCCGAATATGACTACGCCCTCTTCGAGTATTACCGCAGCGCCAAGGTGATTGCGTATCTCGAGCGGACCGGCGTCGCGCTGCGCGGACGGGTGCTCGACGCCGGCTGTGGCGGCGGCGGCATGCCGGTCTCGCTCGCCGAAGAGGTGCGGTCGGTCGTCGGCATCGACCCGATTCCGCGGTTTCGTGACGCCGGCATCCGGCTCGGCCGCGAGCATCATCTCGATCGCCTCCACTTCGTCCTCGCAGACGGCATGGCGCTGCCCTTTGCCAGCGGCTCGTTCGACCTCGTGCTGTCCCACGCCGTCATCGAACACGTGGCCGACGCCCCGCTCTATCTCCGCGAATGCGCGCGCGTCCTCGCGCCAGGCGGCCGCATGTACCTGTCGACCGCCCCGTACCTGTCGTTCGCGGGCGCGCACCTGCCGCGGTTGAAGGTGCCGGTGCCGCTGCATCTCATCGCCGGACGCCGGATCGCGTTTGGCACCTTCCAGTGGCTCGCGAAGCACGCGCCGTGGACGCTCAAGGAGCCGGCCAACGAGAACTCGTTCATCCAGGCGGCGATGCGCGGCGAGGTCAAAGACGACGACCTGCTCGAAAAGGTGACCGTGGTGCGGCTGCGCCGGCAGATCGCCGAGGCCGGGCTCGAGATCGTCCAGGAGGATCTGCACGTGACCGCCGGCGTCCGCCGTCTTCCCGGGCCGCTCGCGCGCTGGCTGGGCCGCAGTCCGCTCACGCAGGACGCGCTGATCAGCGCCGTCGAGTACGTGCTGGCCGGTCCCGTGCGCACGGCGCCCGCGGCAGGGGGAGCCTAGCCCACGTGGCCGAAGTCCTGCGCTACCGCCGTGAAGATCGCCGCGCCGTCGACGCGCTGTATCGTCGCGTTTTCGGCATCGACGCCGCCGAGGCGAGCCGGCTGCGCTGGGAATGGCAGTATCGCAAGAACCCCAACAATCCCGGCAAGGAGCCCGAGATTTGGATCGCCCATGAGGGCCCGGCGATCATCGGCCAGTACGCGACGATGCCGGTGCGGCTCTCGGTTCGCGGCACCGAGGTGCGCGGCTCGTGGGGCATGGACGTCATGGTCGCGCCCGAGCGGCAGCGCCAGGGCCTGGGCGAAGTCCTGTTCCGCACCTGGGACCGCAACGTCGGCGCGTCGCTCGGCCTCGGCCTCTCCGAATCGTCGTACCGCCTCTTCCAGAAGCTGCGGTGGCCGGACGTCGGCCCGGTTCCCTGCTTCGTCAAGCCGCTGACGCGGCGCGCGCTGCGCCGCCCCGACTGGCCGCAGCCGCTCAACCGCGTGGTCTCCGCCCTGACGCTGCCGATCGTCAAGATCGTGGCGAGGAACCGTCCCCTTCGCGCGGAAGTGCGGCTGCTCCAGCGGTTCGACGACAGCTTCACGGCGCTGTGGGACTCGATCGCCCCGAAGTTCGAGTTCGCGGTCCGTCGCGACGCCGCCTACCTCAATTGGAAGTACACGAGCGCGCCGCACGTCCGCTACTCGATCGCCGCGCTGCGCCGCGACGATCGCAACGTCGGCTACGCGGTCTATCGCCACCTGCACGAGCCGCGTGGCCGCGTCACCCTGCTCGTCGACTTCCTCACCGATCCCGAGGACGAGGAGGGATTCGCGACGCTGCTCGGCTGGGTCGATCGCGAAGCCCGGCGCGCCGACTCCGACAAGATCCGCGCGTTCGCCATGCACAGCGTCTTCAGGCAGGCCCTGAAGAGGGGCGGCTACTTCCAGGTCAAGTCGACGATGGAATTCGTCGTCAAGGTCAACGCCGTGGAGGTGCCGTCGTCGTTCTACGAAGAGACCGACCGGTGGCACATCACGCTCGGTGACTCGGACCAGGATCGATAGCGGGCCGCATGCACCTGCTCGTCGGCATCGATACCGAAGGCGACAACCAGTGGGATGCCGCGGCGCGGGTGAACCAGCGCTTCGAGAACATCTACGCGCTGCCCCGGCTGCACGCGCTGTTCGCGCGGCACGGGGTACGTCCGACCTACGTCGTCACCTACCCGGTGGTTCGCGACGAGCGGTCCGCCGCCGTGCTGCGCACGGTGCTGGCGGGCGGCGACTGCGAGATCGGCGCACACCATCACGCCTGGGAAACGCCGCCCTGCACCGACGACGACGTGCGGCGTCACGTCTATGCGAGCCAGCTCGCGCGCCCGCGTTTCGAGGCGCAGCTCGCGTCGCTCACGGAGGCGATCGAGGCGGCCGTCGGCCGCCGGCCGGTGTCGTACCGATCCGGCCGGTTCGGGTTCTCCGCCGATCACGTCGCCGGACTCGAGCGGCTTGGCTATCAGGTGGACTCGAGCGTGGCGCCGCTGTTCTATGAAACCCACAAGGGCGGCCCGGAGTTCGTGGAGGCGCCGCTGAAGCCGTACTTCCTCGCATACGACAGCGCCGTCGAGGCCGGCAGCAGCGAGCTGCTGGAGATCCCGGTGTCCGCGGCACTCAACCGGCGGCTGCCGCGATGGCTGCAGTTCGCGTACGCGCGTGCACCGAAGCCGTATCAGACCAAGCGCATCCTGAACGCCATGGGGTTGGTGCGAATGCGCTGGCTGCGTCCCTCGGTACTCGTCGCTCGACGAGATGCGCACGCTGGCCCGGGACCTGGCGCGCTGGAACGAGCCGGTGCTCAACCTGCTGTTCCATTCGAGCGAGGCGATTGTCGGCGGCAGCCCCTACAACCGCACGCAGGCGGAGCTGGACGCGTTCTGCGATCGGCTCGAGCGCTTCTTCGAGTACGCCGTCCGTGAGCTCCGCGCCGTCCCCGCGACGTTCTCGGAGTTCCGCGCGCACTACGTGCACTGACCGTCCCATTCCCGCCGTGCACATCGTCCACGTCACGTCTCACCTCCCGCCCGACCAGGCCGCCAACGCGCTGCTGCCCTGGCATCTCGGCGACTGGGCCCGGACGGCCGGCGACACGGTCGAGTACGTGGCGAATCCGCCGCGCACCGCCGTATCCGCGGCGTCTATGCCGCTGGCCGGCCCGGTGACCTGGGTTCCTCGACGCACCGGCGGATTCGTCGATCGCACGCTGCGCCTCGGGTCCGTGCGCGGCGCCTACCGCGTCCGGCGCGCGATGGCCGGTCCGATCGCGCGGGCCGATCTCGTGCACGTGCACAGCAACGGCCTGCTCCCAGAGCTCAGCGTGCTGCTCGCGAAGCGCGCCGGCAAGCCGGTCGTCTTCACGCTGTACGGCACGGAGATCTGGCACTACGCCGAGCGGCGATCGACGGTGGACCTCTTCACGCGCGCCTATCGCGCGGCTGATGCCGTGACCTTCTACAGCGCCCGGCTGCTCGAGCGTGCGCACGAGCTGGGGCTGGATCGGCCCGACCTCCACGTCGTCTACCCGTCGGTGCCGCCGGCGTTCTCCTGGCACGACCAGGCTGCCCAGGCAGAGGCACGCCGTCAGCTCGAGATTCCCGACGGCCCGCTGCTCCTCAACGTCAAGCGGCTGCACCCGCTCGCCGGACAGCGTTACCTCGTCGAGGCGATGCGCGAGGTGGTGGCTGCGCACCCGAACGTGCGGCTCGTCATCTGCGGCTCGGGAGCGCTGCTCGAGGATCTGCAGGCCGCGGCGCGTGGCGCCGGCGTCGAGCGCCACGTGTCGTTCCCCGGCTTGATCGACAACGCGGCGATCGCGCGCTACTGCGCGGCCGCGGACCTCTTCGTGCTGCCGTCGATTCTCGAGGCGCTGCCGACCGTCGCGGTCGAAGCGCTGGCGTCCGGTACGCCGGTGCTCTCGAGCGACAACCCGGGCGGCGTCGAGCTGCATGGCGTGTTCGGCGACGATGTGGCGGTGGTGCCGCGCGAACAACCCGGCCCGCTCGCCGCCGCGATCGTGCGGTTCCTCCAGCACCCGCGGCGGACGCTTCCGGCAACGCGTGACGCGATCGAGCGCCTGTTCCGCCCGGCGGCCGTCGCCGCCCAGTACCGCGACATCTACGAACGCGCGCGCACCAGGGCCGGGTGGGTGTCAGGCAGTGAATCGTGAATTCACGATTCACTGCCTGACATCACTGCCTACCCTGACCACTGCGCGCGCCGACCGCGGAACGAGCACGAGCAGCCGGCGCAATCGGCTCGATCGCAATCGGCTCGATAATGAGGACGCTATGACTCTCATGGAACGGATCGGACAGGACATCACGGCGGCGATGCGGGCGAAGGACGCCGCCCGGTTGTCGGCGCTGCGCATGGCCAAGGCGGCGATGATGAATCGCGAGGTCGAGAAGGGCCGGGCGCTCGAACAGGCCGAGGCCGAACAGGTGATCGCGTCGCAGATCAAACAGCGGCGCGACTCCATCGAACAGTTCACCAAGGGAGGGAGGGACGATCTGGCCGCCCGCGAAGCGGCGGAGATCGCCGTGCTCGAGGCCTACGTTCCGCCCCCCATTTCAGCGGCCGAGCTCGACGCGGCCGTGGCCGACGCGATCGCGGAAACCGGGGCGACCAGCGCCAAGGATCTCGGCCGTGTGATGAAGGCTGTGATGAACCGGCTCGCCGGCCGCACCGTCGACGGCCGCGCCGTCAACGAGGCCGTACGCGCCAGGCTCACGAGCTGAAGGTCCCGCAAACCTTTTTCCGCGCCCGTCGTCTAAACAGATTGAAAGGCACGCACAAGCCTCTCATCCATCCTCCATTTGGCTCCTGTCGCGAGACAGGAGCCTTTTTTTGTACCCAACCGTTAAGAGATTGTTAAGGCTGTCGCGAATCTGTGACGGCCGGCTGTGAGTGGTTCCGGATCCGGACAGCCGTGTGTGCGGAACCGGCCAGGAATCGGTGTGGTACGCTTTCACCCTTCGATGAGCTCACGCCTGACCCGCTCCGCGGGCCTCATCAGCATCGCCACTCTCACCAGCCGTATTCTCGGGGTCGTTCGCGAAACAGTCCTGGCGTACTACTTCGGCGCCAGCGCCTCCATGCAGATGGACGCCTACAACGTGGCGTTCCGGGTGCCGAACCTGTTGCGCGATCTGTTCGCCGAAGGCGCGATGACCGCGGCGTTCGTCCCGGCATTCACCCGCACCCTTGCCGAGCGCGGCCGGGAGCACGCCTGGCGGCTCGGCAACCTGGTGATCAACGCGCTCCTGCTGATCACCGGCGCCGTGGTGATCCTGAGCATGCTGTTCGCGGAGCCGATCACGTCGGCGATCGTCGCGGCGGAGTTCGCCAGCGTACCGGGCAAGCTCGAACTGACGACGATGCTGACGCGGGTGATGCTGCCCTTCCTCACTACCGTCGCCGTTGCCGTGGCGATGATGGGGATGCTGAACTCGCTGCACCGCTTCTTCATTCCCTCGCTGTCGCCGGCGATGTTCAACGTCGCGACGATCGGGTGCGCGATCGGGCTGGTGCCGCTGCTCACCTACTACGGCTACCAGCCGATCCTCGCGATCGCGATCGGCACGCTCCTCGGCGGCCTCGGCCAGATCGCCGTGCAGTGGCCCGCGCTTCGACGCGAAGGATTCCGCTACCAGGCGATCGTCAACTTCCGCGATCCGGAACTGCGTCAGGTGCTGCGCATGATGGTGCCGGGCACGCTGGGCGTCGCCGCCGTCAACATCAACCTGCTCGTGAATACCTGGCTGGCCACCAACGAGCCCGAAGGCGCGGTGTCCTGGCTCGGCTACGCCTTCAGGCTGATGTATCTGCCAATCGGCCTGTTCGGCGTCTCGATCGCCACGGCGGCGCTGCCCGAGATCTCGCGCCACGCCGTCGCCGACGACATCGGCTCGATCCGCAGCACGGTGTCCGGCGCGCTGCGCATGATGCTGATGCTCAACGTCCCGGCGATGGCCGGACTGATGGTGCTCGCCGATCCGATCGTGGCCCTGCTCTACCAGCGCGGCATGTTCGACGCGCGTGACACCGCGGCCACCGCGGCCGCCCTGATCTGCTACGCGCCGGGGCTGCTCGGCTACTCGATCGTCAAGATCGCGTCGCCCACGTTCTACTCGCTGAAGGACAGCCGCACCCCGGCCATCGTCAGCATCACCTCGGTGGCCATGAACCTGGTCCTCAACCTCGTGCTGGTGCGCTACTACGGCTTTCGCGGGCTGGCGCTCGGCACCGCCATCGCCGCGCTGTTCAACGCCGCGGTGCTGTTGTGGCTGCTGCGCGGGCGGCTCGATGGCCTCGACGGCCGGCGGTTGTTCGTCGCGGTCGCGAAGATCATCCCGGCGTCGGCGGTCATGGCCGTCGTCGCGGTGCTGGTCTCGCGTTGGTTCGACGATGCCTATCCTGGCGCCGGCGAGCTCATGAAAGCGATGCGCGTCGCGGTGTCGATCGCCGCCGCGGTCGTGGCGCTGGCGATCTCGGCGCGGCTCCTGCGGATCGATGAATTCGATCAGGCCGTGGCGCGCATCATGCGGCGGATCGCGCCGGCGCGCCGCTGACGGTGTCACTCGCCCGCGTTCCGCTCGGTCTTCACCCCACCGTCATCCGACTGGCCGCGGTCCACTTCATGGTCGACGGCTACGGCAACATCTTCGCGCCGCTGCTGCCGCTGATCATCGCGCGGCTCGACCTCAGCCTCGCCGCCGCCGGGACGATGACGATGCTGTTTCAGCTGGCGGCGTCGGTCGCCCAGGTCGGGTTCGGCCACGTCGCGGATCGCTGGCGGCCGCGGGTGCTGCTCCTGGTCGGGCCGATCGTCTCTGTCGCGGTCCTCAGCTTCGTCGGCGCCTCCTCGTCCGCACTGATGCTGGCGGGTGTGCTGATCGCGGGCGGGCTTGGCGGCGCGGCGTTCCATCCGCCCGCGGCGGCGCTGGCCTACCGGCTCGGGGGCGATAGGCCCGGCCTGGCGATGTCCGTGCACATCACCGGCGGGTCGCTCGGCTTCTCGCTCGGGCCGCTGCTCTTCGCCCCGTTCGCGCAGCGCTTCGGCATCGAATGGACGCCGCTGCTCGCGATTCCCGGGCTCGCGGTGATCGCGGTGCTGCTGACGGGCGTACCGAAGGTGCAGCTGCCGACCGTCGAACACCGCGGTCTGGGCGCGCTGCGCCCGTACGCGAAGCCGCTGGCGCTGCTCTACTTCATCGTCGTGCTCAGGACGCTGACGTCGATCGCCTTCGCGACGTTCATGCCGGTCATGCTGACCCGGCAGGGCCAGTCGCTCACCTACTCGGGGAGCTCGGTGGCCGCGTATCTGTTTGCGAGCGGGATCGGCGGGTTCCTCGGCGGTCCGCTCGCCGACCGCTACGGCGCGCGGCGCGTCATCGCCCTGTCGCTGGTGCTCGCCGTGCCGTTCCTGTTCGCGGCCACGCTCACGACCGGCTGGACATTCACGCTGCTCGTCGCGATCGGCGGGTTCTTCCTGCAGTCCACGCTGCCGGTGAACGTGACGTTCGGCCAGGCGCTCGCGCCGGTCAGCGCCGCGACCGTGTCGTCGCTGATGATGGGCTTCGCCTGGGGCAGCGGTGGCCTCAGCGTGCCATTCGTCGGCATGATCGCCGACCGCGCCGGTATCGAGGCGACCTTGCGGGGACTGTCGCTGTTCCCGATTGCGGCCGCCCTGCTGGCGCTGCCCCTGCCGGCGCGGGCTCCGGTTCGTGTGGCGACGCCGCCGGCGTCAGACCCCCTCTGACAAGGCGACGTGGTACGATAGTTTCTTTCGGCCCATCAGAACGATGTCCCGCTACGCCGCACGACCGAGCACCATCCACTACTCTTTCGGGCCCGGCCCCTGGTCGCCCGCGGTCAAGTGGATCATCATCGCGAACGTCGCGGCATTCTTCGTCACGCTGCTATCCCCGCGCCTCATCCCGATCTTCGGGCTCGCTCCGCAGCTGGTCATCGAGCGCCAGTGGTTCTGGCAGCCCGTGTCCTACATGTTCCTGCACGGCGGCCCGGTGCACATCCTGTTCAACATGCTGGGCATCTGGATGTTCGGCGTCGAGCTCGAGCGGATGTGGGGAACCCGGCAGTTCCTGAAGTACTACGCGATTACCGGCGTCGGCGCCGGCTTGACCGTCATCCTGGTCGGGTTGCTGCCCTTCGCAGCGACCGCGCACACCTACGACGCCATCACGATCGGCGCGTCAGGCGCGCTCTACGGCCTGCTGATGGCCTTCGCCTACTACTTTCCCGATCGGCCGCTGCTGATGTTCCTGCTGTTCCCGATTCCGGCGAAATACTTCGTCGCCATCGTCGGCGTGATGGCGTTCCTGTCGGCGCCGAACAGCCAGGTCTCGGAAGCGGCCCACCTCGGTGGGCTGATCATCGGCTATCTCTACCTCCGTGGCGGGCGGGGCGGACTGACCGCCGAAATCAAGTACCGCTACCTGAAGTGGAAGATGAACCGGCTGCGCCGCAAGTTCGACGTCTACTCGGGCGGCCGCTCCGACTGGGACCGCAACGTTCACTGATCCGCCCGCAGCAGCTTCTCGATCAACAGCTCGTCCACGAACCGTCCGTCGATGCGCGCGTGCTTCTCCGCGCGGCCGATGATCCGGAACCCGTGCCGCAGGTACGTCTCCTGTGCGGCCGGGTTGTCCGCGCGCACGAACGTGAACGCCTTCTCGTAGCCCTTCTCGAGCGCCGCAGCGAACGTCGCCTCGAACAGCCGGCTGGCGATGCCCTGCCGCCTGCGGCCGAGCGCCACGTAGGTGCCGAGGCTGCCGACGTGATCGAACGCCCGCGTATACGTGGCAATCGGCTCCATGTTCTGGAACCCGACGATCGTGCCGTCCGCCGCATCCAGCGCCACGTGGAAGATCCCGCGGGCCGGAAACCGGCTGATATAGTCGCGCTCGGCCTCGACGCTGAACTCGGCGTCGAAGATCGTGTAGATGCGCGCGGCGATGATCGGGTTCAGGATGCCGACGATGGCGGCCGCGTCGTCGGGGGTGGCGTCGCGGATGGTGATCGCCGTTGACACGGTGGTCCGCCGGCGCTTACGCGGCCCCGCCACGAATCGGGTACTCGATCAGCGCGTTGCGCAGGTCGTCCGCGGCGGCGTGCAGGTCGGTTTCGTCGAGCGGAAAATCGAGGGTCAGCTCCGGCGTGTCCCCCGCGACCCACGGCGGCGCACTCTCGTGCGCGAAGCGGACCCGCAGGACGGGCGCGGGCCGCGCCGAGTACGTGAACTCGAGGTTGGGCTCGGTGAAGGCGTATTGCTCGCCGTCGGTGCCGAGCGTCTCGAGCCAGTCGGCGAAGTCCGCCAGCTCGAAGGTGGTGACGCACGGGTGAACGAACTGCCAGCCGTTGTCGGCGGTGGTGACCTTTCCGCTGACGACCAGCCAGTTCGCGTCCCAGCGGTCCTCGGTGATGTCGGGGAATTCGTAGCGCAGGACCAGCAACTCGAACGCATTGCCCGACGCCGCTCTGAGTCTCATGCTCGTGGGGGAACGGCGGTCAGGCCTGGTGGAAGTAGGTATCGGTGTGATCCAGCCAGTCCTGCCGGATCGGGCTGAACAGATCGAGCTCGAAGGTGTCGTCGAGGGCCTCGGCCTGGTGCTCGACCCAGGAGGGAATGTGCAGGACCTCCCCCTCGCGGACCGTGATTTCCTCGCCGTTGATCAGGAACTTGAGGGCCCCCTGGAGCACGTAGGTCATCTGTTCGCTCTCGTGGGAATGCATCGGCACGAGCGCGCCCTTTTTCAGGTAGACCTGGGCCACCATTTCCCGCTCGCCGGTGACGATTTTGCGGGAAATCATTTCGGTCACTTTTTCGAGGGCGATCTCGTCCCAGCGATGCAGTCGAACGGCGGTCGTGGTCACGGCTGTCCTTTCGGGCGGATGACACTATAATCTAGTGTTCCGTTGCCACGGGACACCAGCTTTCGATCCGGCTTAAAAAGCGCCGCAGCCGCAGCCAGCCTGCGCCCTACGGAAGGGATGTTCCGCGCATGAAGGGTACGGCAGTCAGCAACGGGAAGAGCGCCCAGACCCTCGGATTGACCCGCGACGATCTCCTTCGCGCCTACCGCACGATGGTGCTGTCGCGAAAGATCGATGACAAGGAAATCCAGCTCAAGAACCAGAGCCTGATCTTCTTCCAGATCAGCGGCGCCGGTCACGAGGCCATCCTGGTTGCGGCCGCCCTCACCCTGAGGCCCGGCTACGACTGGTTCTTCCCCTACTACCGGGACCGCGCCCTCTGCCTGGCCCTCGGGATGACGCCCCTCGACATGCTGTTGAGCGGCGTGGGCGCCAAGGACGACCCGAACTCGGGCGGCCGGCAGATGCCGTCGCACTGGGGCCACAAGGACCTCAACATCGTCTCGCAATCCAGCCCGACCGGCACGCAGTGCCTCCATGCCATCGGCTGTGCCGAGTCCGCGCTGCTCTATGAGCAGTCCGAGGCAGATGCGCAGCGACCAGGCGCCGTCCCACCCCGACGAGGTGACCTACGTCTCGATCGGCGAGGGCGCGACCAGCGAGGGCGAGTTCTGGGAATCGCTGAATTCGGCCTGCCTCGGCAAGCTTCCCGTCGTCTACGTCGTCGAAGACAACGGCTACGCGATCTCCGTGCCCGTCGAAGTCCAGACCGCCGGCGGCGACATCTCGAAGCTGGTCTCGGGCTTCCCCGACCTGCTCGTGCAGAGCATCGACGGCACCGACTTCCTGGCGAGCTATCACGCGATGCACGATGCGGTGGCCTACGCGCGAGAGCGCAAGGGTCCTGCCCTGGTGCACGCGAAGGTCACGCGGCCGTATTCGCATTCGCTGTCGGACGACGAGCGGCTGTACAAGACGCCGGACGAGCGCACCGCCGAGGCGCGGCGCGATCCGCTGGCGCGCATGGCGGAATTCCTGCGCGGCGAGGGCTTCGCCAGCGAGTCCGAGCTGGACACGATCGTCAAGGACGTCGAGCGCGAGGTGAACGAGGCGGCCGAACTGGCGAAGGCCGCCGAGAAGCCGACCCGCGACACGGTGCTGCAGTACCTGTATTCGCCGACCGTCGATCCGACGTCCGAGGCCTTCGACTCGGCGGCGGCGCCCGAAGGCAAGCCGGACACGATGGTGGCCGCGATCAACCACACGCTGAGAGACGAGATGGAGCGCAACCCGCGCATCGTCATGTTCGGCGAAGACGTGGCGGACTGCAGCCGTGAAGCCGCGCTCGAGTGCGTGCCCGGCAAGGGCGGCGTCTTCAAGGTCACCCACGGCCTGCAGCGGAAGTTCGGCGGCGCGCGCGTGTTCAACTCGCCGCTCGCCGAGGCGAACATCATCGGCCGCGGCATCGGCATGTCGGTGCGGGGCCTGAAGCCGGTCGTCGAGATCCAGTTCTTCGACTACATCTGGCCGGCGATGATGCAGATGCGCGACGAGATGTCGATGCTGCGGTACCGCTCGAACAACGCGTTCTCGTGCCCGATGGTGATTCGGGTCGCGACCGGCGGCTACCTGCGCGGCGGCGCGCCGTACCACAGCCAGTCGGGGGAGAGCATCTTCGCGCATTGCCCCGGCATCCGCGTCGTGTTCCCGTCGAACGCGGCCGATGCGGCGGGACTGCTGCGGACCTCGATCCGCTGCGACGATCCCGTCCTGTTCCTCGAGCACAAGCACCTCTACCGGCAGACCTACAACAAGGGGGAATACCCGGGCCCCGACTACACCATCCCGTTCGGGAAGGCGGCGGTCCGCCGCGAGGGCGTGGATGTCGTGGTCATCACCTGGGGCGCGCTGGTGCAGCGGTCGCTGCTGGCGGCGCAGCAGGCGGAGAAGGACGGCATCAGCGCGATGGTGATCGACCTTCGCACGATCATGCCGTACGACTGGACCACCATTGCCGCGGCGGTCGCCCGCACGAACCGCGTCGTTGTTGCGCACGAGGATCAGCTCACGTGCGGCTTCGGCGCCGAGCTGGCCGCCCGCATGGCGGGCGAGCTGTTCGAGCACCTCGACGCGCCGGTCCGGCGCGTGGCGGCGCTCGACGTCCCGGTGGCGTACTACCCGGACCTCGAGGAAGCGATCCTGCCGCAGTCGTCGGACATCCTGAAAGCGATCCAGGAAACCGCCCGCTACTGACCGCATCAGGCCCGTGTCCAGGATCCCGCCGGTCCGCCGCCTTCGCTCGGTCACGGCGCTGGCGGCGATCGCGATGCTGGCGGCTCCCGAGGCGCGTCAGACCACACGCGCGCCGATCCAGATCCTGAAGTCGGTCGCCGCCCTGCCCGCGCACGTCGCCGTCCAGTTCCAGCAGCTCACCGCGTGCCGCCAGAACACCGACGGCGTCTACTTCGTATTCGATCGCCGCGCGCATTCCGTCTACATCGCGCCGCCGGACCTCGAGCGGGCGCAGAAGCTGATCGAGATCGGCACCGAGCCGGGCCGCGTGCTCGACCCGACGGCGTTCGATCTCGCCGGCGACAACACGTTCGCCGTCGCCGACGCGCCGGGCGGACGGCCACGGGTGCAGATCTTCACGACGTCGGGATCGACGATCAACGGCTTCTTCCTGCAGGGGCGGGCGGTGCCGCGGATCATGACCCGCAGCCTGGTACTCAACGGCCTCGGCGCCATCGAGTACGTCGGCCGATCGCTCTTCCTGAACCTGCCAGAGCTCGGCGCCCTGATCGCGGAGTATCGCCCTGACGGGCAGACGGCGCGCACGTTCGGCGCGCTGCGCAAGACGGGTCACGAGGCCGACCGCGACCTCCACCTGGCCTTCAACTCCGGCATCGTCGTCGCGAACCCGGCCGGAGGCTTCTACTTCGTGTTCCTGGCGGGCCTGCCGCAGTTCCGCAAGTACGACGCCGAGGGTCGGCTCGTGTTCGAGCGCCACATCGAAGGGAAGGAGATGGACCAGTTCATCCAGGAGCTGCCGTCCACCTGGAAGCGCATGCGAACGGATGAAGGCGAGGTGCCGCTGGTGCTGCCGTCGGTTTACGCCGCCGCCGCGGACTCGTCCGGGAACCTCTGGATCTCGCTCCCGGTCGGGGTGACTTACGTCTACAACGCGGCCGGCGACAAGCAGCGGACGGTCGCCTTCCACGCGGCGGGTCCAGTCTCGCCGACTGGCCTGTCGTTCACGCCCGGCGGGCGGGTGCTGGTCACGCCCGGCTGCTACGCGTTCGAACCACGCTGACCGGGACGGGACCTGACGCTCAGGCTGCGTGCGGAGAGACGCCGGCGAACGGTGCGTCGCCGGCGAAGAAGCGTGCGGCCTGGCGCCGGACGCGATACTCGCAGCGGCTCCCCTCGAACACTTCGCCATCGGTGTTGATCTTGATCTGGCGCTCGAGGTCGATCCGGATGGAGGGGGCCTGCATGTACAGCACGCGCGGATCGGTGACGTGATCGCCGTCGGCAACCTTGCGCGCGAGCGCGACGAACTCCAGCGCGGTCATCGCCTCGATCAGGCAGACGTCGAGCAGCCCGTCGTCGATCACCGCGTGCGGCGCGATGACCCGGCCGCCGCCGATCAGCCGTGAATTGCAGATCGCGAACGCGTAGAGCCGGCGGCGCAGCTCGCGCCCGTCCGGCCCGAGCGTGATCGTGGCGTCGACTGGATCGAACTCCATCAGCGCCTGTGCGCCGCCGATCAGATAGGCCAGGCGTCCGGCGATGGTCTTCAGGTGGGGCGTCACCGCCACGGAGACCTCGGCGATGAACCCGCCGCCCGAAGTGTTCACGAACACCCGGCCGTTGACCTCGCCCAGATCCACCCGCAGCTCGCGCTTGCGCAGCAGCACGTCCAGGATGGCGTCCAGCTCCGCGGGCAGGCCGAGGGCCGCCGCGAAGTCGTTGCCGGTGCCGAACGGAATGATGCCGACAGGGATTCGGTCGAGCGCCGCGCTCGATGCGAGGCCGTTGACGGCCTCGTTCAGCGTGCCGTCGCCGCCGGCAACGAACAAGGCGTCGCAGCCGTCGGAGGCGGCCGCCGCCGCGGCAGTCTCCGCATCGCCGTCGCCTGTTGTCACCGCGACCGCAACCTCGTCGTAGTGCTCGCGGAGCCGTTTCGTCAGCGTCTCGACGTGGTCGGCCGCCCGCTCCTTGCCCGAAGACGGATTGAGGATGACCCGGGCGCGAGTCACATGAGCTTCCCGACGGGACCAAGATCGAGATTGAGATCCTCGGGAGCGAGGCCGAACTGCGTCGCGATGTCGCGCACGGTTTCCTCCAGGCGCATCAGCGCGAGACCGACGGCTTCTGTTTGATCCGGCGTCAGCGTGCCGGCGTCCATGCGCCTGATCGCCTGTCGCTCCAGGAGCTGGCGAATGAACTCGACCAGCGTAAGCACGAGTTTGGCCACCGAGCGGCGGACGTCCTCCGGATCGGCATTCCAGCGCGGCGGCGCGGCCGAGCGGGCGAGCCGCTCCAACTCATCCCGCATCGAATCCAGCTCCTCGACCTCGACGCTGGCCAGCTTCGCCACCCGCGGCGCACGCCGTGCCGTCGCCCGCGCCGGGCGGGCGGATTTCGCGGTGCGCGCCTTCTTCTTCGTTCGCTCAGGCATGACTAGTCTATGAAGTTGGCCGGATCAGAACAGGTCGGGAGCGAACGCGAACGGCGCCCAGGGCCCCGACACGCGCGCCTGGTGTGGAAGGAGATCGAGGCGCCCGGCCCGTTCGCCGTAGGCAGCGAGATCCCCCGTGGCGACGAGGTGAAACACGGTGACCCGCAGCCCGCGCTCGCCCGGCTCGACTCGCTCCGCTGCGGCAAGGCCGCCGATGGCACGCCGGATCGCGGTCACCTCAGGCGGCACGTGATGGGCGCGCGCCTGGAGTCCCTTGAGGTACTCGGTGCCGGACAATCGGCGATCTGCACTCGCATCTGCCGCCTCGCGCTCGCCGAACACCCGAATCGTCATCTGCCGGCGCCCGCGCACCAGCGCCAGCGCCTCGACCAGCGACGCCTCGCGCTTCGCGATCGCCTCACGCAGGGAGGCTTCGCCGAGGCTCGATCCGAACCGCGCCGGCAGCAGCGCGTCCGTCCGATCCATCAGGGCCGCGACAACGGCGTGCTGATGCTGAAGAGCCTCGGCGGTCGGCGACGTGCGCTTCCGCCGGCGGTCGCCGATCACGAGGACCGAACCGACGCGCAGGGTGCGGAGCGTTCGCGACTGGACCCGAAGCGTCTCAGGCAAGCCGGTATCCGTGAGCGCGTAGACGTAGAACTCCGCCTCACCGCGCGCCATCGTCTGACAGCACGCGGTCGGCGGCGCAGAGGAGCGCCGAGAGCTTCAGGTAGACGAGATCGACGTTGGCGAGCGCGAGGATGATGTCCGCGTTCAGCACGACACCCCTGTTGAGCAGGTTGTCGAGCACGTCCAGGAGCGACGAATCGGACTGATCGATGATGCGGGCGACCTGACGCCGTGGCGGCGGCTCGGGCTTCGCGGTGCGCGGCGGCAGCGGCGGCTCACGCTTCCGCTTGGGCGGAAACGCTCGCGGGATGGTCGAATGGCGAACAGCCTTCGGGCTCACGGCCGCGGCTCGCCCGGGGATGGACTGACGAAGTTGTACGGCGGCCAGGGGCCACTGAGGGTCATCTCGCCGCCGCTGGCGGAGACGGTCTTGGCCAGACGCGCGGCCGCGGTGCGGAAGCGGGCACGGCGGCGCAGCGGAACCAGGAACGCGGCGTCGAGCGCGGGCGCCGTGACCCCGGCGGCCTCGTCCGCACGACGGCGCCCCTCGCGCGCGATCTCCGACAGCGCGGCGAACGCGGCATCGGCGGCTTCGAACGTGGCCGCCGCCGCGTCGCGGGACTCGTCGCGTGCCTCTTTCCGTGCGCGGAGGAAGGCCGCGCCGCTGGCCGGCGGCTTGAGGGTGGCGCGGCGAGGCACACGGAGCCGGCCCTGCATCACGCGCACGCCCCACTCCTCGCACCCTGCGATCCGTTCGAACACGCGCGCGAGCTCGCGGCGCCGCTTGCGCATCTCGGCCGATGCCCGTCCATCCGTGGAGAACATCGTGAAGAGCTTCATCGGGATCACCGAGGCGCCGGGCGAGCGCACGAAGAACTCCACCACCGCTTCGTGCGCCAGCGCGATCGACGCGACCCAGTCGAGATCGCGCAGCGATGCCTCGAGCGGTTCCGGACCGTAGCGATCGAGCGGTACGGACGCCGTCACCAGCCACAACCCGTCGTCGAGCTGAACGGGTGCCGGCCGCTCGGCGCCGGGCAGTCCTGGAGGCACGCCGCCGATCCGCGGCTTCCGCGCGCTGCTGACGACACAATAGAGATATACGGCGCGGGACATGAAGCCTCAGGAGGACAGCGACCGGATCGGATGATATCGCACCGCGCGCGTCACCTCCGGCCTCGCGATCCGGCCGCGGCGCGGCCCGGCCTTGCTCCGGCGACGGTCACGGCCCGCCAGGTCGTCTGCCACTCGCCGAGCCGGCGCGGCCCATGAGGGGGCGGCATCTCGGCTCGTGCCACGAGCGTCGCCGGCCCCTTGCCGCGGGTCGCCGTCTGGCGCTGAAGCGCGGCGATCTCCGTCGCCTGGGTCGCCGCGTCAACGCGGCAGCGGCGGCAGGTCCCGGCCCCAGCCGCATTGACGACGACCAGCGGCGCGCTGACGCCGGCGGCACCGAGCCGCTTCAACAGGCGAACCGTCTCGGCGCGGGGCAGCACCGCGGCGCGGGTCACGGCGATGAATCGCGTCCGGACTGGATCGGCCATCAGCTCCCGCAGCCGTCCCAGCCCCTGCGACAGCCTCAGCAGGACGGCACCCAGCTCCCCGACGCCGACGACCGGCTGGTACTTGAGCAGGATGGCCATCAGCGCCTTGACCCAGTCGTGGACGAGCGCCGGCATCTCGATCAGCCGCAGCGCGTGCCCGGTCGGCGCGGTGTCAATCACGAGCAGGGTCTCGTCGTCCGGCGAGCCATCGAGCGCGGCAAGCACTTCGATCATCGCCACGAGCTCGTCGATGCCGGGCGGCGCGAGATCGATCAGGTCGTGGATCACGCGGCGGTCGTGCACGGCCAGCCCGGCGTCCAACCCCGCCTCCAGCCCGCCGCTGCCTGTCAGCCGCGCGAACAATCCTTCGATCGCGTCGGCGAGCCGGCCCCGCAGCTGCTGCAGCGCGCGCTGCGCGTCCAGCTCGCGCACCGAGAGGTTGGGCGGGCCGCCGCGGATCGGTCCGGGATCGTCGGTCACGGGAGCGCCGAGGGCATCGCCGAGTGAATGCGCCGGGTCCGCCGACAGCAGCAGCACACGCTTGTGGCGATCGGCGACCGCCAACCTCACCGCCACGGCGGCGGCGCAGGTCGTCTTGCCGACGCCTCCCTTGCCGCCGAACATCACCAGCCGCGTGCGCGCATCCACGAGCGCGGGCGGTGCGGATACGCGCAGCGATGCGGGGAACGACGCGGTCACGCGGCCCGTGGCGCGACTGGCGACCGATCGGCGACAGCGGCGCCGATCCGTCGATCGCGCCGCCGATCGCGTCGAGCGCCGTCACGCCGCGCGGCTCGCGTGACGCGGCCGGGATCAGTATCAGGGACCGCCCTGATGCGCCGCGCCGGAGGCGCTTGACCGCCGCACGTTCGATGCGCCGGCGTCCCTGGCACCAGCGGCAGGGCTGGGGCGGCGGCAAGGTGACGCGATTCACCAGCACCGTATCGACCGTCATGCCGTGGCCGCTCAGCCACGTCAGCGCGTCGGCAGTCTCGTCGACGGCCATCTGCTCTGGCAGCGTCACCCACGCCACGCGTGCCTGCGTCGCATCGCGAAGCAGCGCCGCCATGCGCTCGGCCTCCTGGCCGATCTGCTGGATCAGGTCGTCGGCGGCATCGGCTGTCCAGCCGCCGCGGAGCGCCTCGACCATGATGCGGTGCTTCGCCTGCATGTGATCGAACACCAGCGCCATGCCGCGGAGGACGCCCGGCATCTCCATCATGCGCAGCAGATGCCCGGTCGGGGCGGTGTCGACGATGATGCGATCGTAGCGGCCGGAGCCGCCGAGGTCGGCGATCCGCAGGAGCGCCGCGACCTCGTCGATGCCGGGCAGGGACAGCTTCAGCAGGCGGGACACGTCGTCGCGATCGAGCCAGGTGCCGCGCAGGGCGATCTCCTCGAGCGTGGCGCGGCGCTCGGCGATCCAGGCATCGAGGGCGCGGGCGGCGTCCACTTCGACCGCGTGGAGGCCGCGGACGCGGGCGACCGGACGGGGCGCGGCGGCGAGCCGCTGATCGAGGGCGTCGCCGAGCGACGGCGCCGGATCGGTGGAGATGACCAGCGTCGCGAAGCCGGCGCGGGCGGCGCGAATCGCCATCGCGGCCGCGCACGTGGTCTTGCCGACGCCGCCCTTTCCGCCTACGAACGTGTATCGAGGAGTGTTCGACGGGACGCGGGGGTCAGCGATGCTCGTCGCCTTCGAACGTCGCATCGATGCCGGTGATCTTGTACTCGCTGGGTGAGAGCGCGGCCGGCTCGGCGCCCTGGCGGCGCTCGCGGATCTCGCGCAGCCGCGTCAGGATGTCTTCCTCGAACGCCGCGAACTCCGCCTCGCTCATCTCGCCGAGCTCGACCCGCATCTGCGCGGCGAGCAGCTGCTCGCGCAGCGAGGTGTCGTCGTTGAGCTCGGTGTCGACCGCGGCCGCGATCTTGTCGAACACGAAGCGGAGGCCGCCGATCAGGATGGTGTCGAGGATGACCACGCGCGCCTCAGCGACCGGTCAATGCGCCCGTTCCAGCTTCAGCCGGATATTGACGAAGTTGTACGGCGGCCACGGGCCGGTGTACTTGAACGTCAGCTTGTCGTAGCGCTGGCCGATGTCCTTGACCCGCGAGTCGAACGCGTGCTCCATCTCGCGGCCGACCAGGAACGCGGCGTTCATGATCATGCGATCGCCGATCGGCTTGTTGGAGCGCGACGCCACCGAGACGTCGCGGAGCGCCTGGAAGATCTCGGCGACGTAGCGCTCGGAGCGCGCCTGCAGCGCCGCGTCGATCAGCCGGCCGTACTGCATCCGGGCGAAGTAGGTCGAGCCCTTCTGCGACGAGATCTCCCCCTTGAGCCGCCGGATGTCCTCGTCCTCCTCCTCGATCTCGCGGATGATCTGGTCGCGGTCCCACAACACCTTCAAGCCGAACTCGAACTTGTCCTGCATCTTGTTGAGGACGTCGGTGAAGGCGTCGTAGGCCGAGCGCAGCAGCTCGATGATGTCGTCGTCGGTCTTGAACACGGTGCCGAACGACATCGGGATGACGGTGTGCTGCTGCATGACCGTCTCGTTGACGCGCTGGTGCGCGAGCACGTTGTCGCGGGTCGGGTCCTGCACCACCATCGGCGTGTTGGACACGACCGCGGCGATGTCGCGGTAGTTGACGGTGTGCGTGTTCGCGGGATCGATGCCGATGCCGAGCGGCCCGAAGGTCAGGGGCGACTGCGTCTTGATGATGCAGTAGACGTACTTGCCCTCGTTGGACTCGTCCGCGGCGGCGGAGTCGGCGCGCGCGGACTTGGCCGACGGCGACGGCATCTTCACGCGATCGAGCCGGCCGCGCGCCGCCGGCATCGCCGGCGCCGAGCGTTCACGCGTCGCGCGCTCGCGGGTGGGGGCGGCGGTCGCCCGCTTCGGTTTGGCCCGGCTCTTGAGCTTCTTGTGGGTGGTTGTCTTGGCCATCGCTGCGAAGGGGTTAGGGTTACCGGGCGCGTCCTGACCGTGGGTTCTTCTTGCCGGACGCCGACTCGGCTCGTCCCGAGAGCATCCGCTGGATCTCGGCCACCAGCGCGTCCGGCAGGCACGGCTTCGTGACGAAGGCGTCGCAGCCGGCCTGACGCGCGCCCTCGGCGTGGCCGGCGAGCGCGTGACCGGTCAGGGCCACGATCGGAATGTGCTTCGTCCGTTCGTCGAGCTTCAGGCGCCGCGTCGCCTCCCAGCCGTCCATTCGCGGGAGTGCGAGATCCATCAGGATGATATCCGGCATCAGCTCGACGGTTTTCTCGATCGCCTCGATCCCGTTGGTGGCTTCCGCGACGCGATAGCCGGAGAACATCAGGTAGGCCGCGTACATCTCGCGGGCGTCCTGGTAGTCCTCGACAACCAGCACGAGCGGCTGGTTAGTGGCCTTGTCCATCCCTGTGTCGCTCACCGTCGCCGCAACCGTGCGGGCAGCTTCAGAGTAAACGTTGAACCCCGGCTGACGTCGCTCAGGAGCTCGATGCTGCCACCAAGCATCTGGGCAAGTCGCCGGCAGATCGACAACCCCAGGCCCGTCCCGCCGTACCCGCGAGTGGGCGACGTATCGAGCTGCCGGAAGTCCTCGAACACCTTCGCTTGATCTTCGCGCGAGATGCCAACCCCGGTGTCCTGCACCGAGATGGCAACCGTCTTCCCGTCCTCATCATACGCCGCCGCAATGATCACCGACCCGGCCGGTGTGAACTTCAACGCATTGCTGAGCAGGTTCAGCACGACCTGCTTGACCTTCTGACGATCGCTCTTCAGCGTCCGCAGGCCGCGCGGCATCTTCGCCGAGACGACCAGCGTCGAGCGCTGCTTGATGATCGGCTCGAGCTCCGCCATCACCTCGTGGACGAGCTCGGGAATGCCGAAGCTCGTCAGGTTCAGCGGCATCCGGCCAGCCTCGATGCGGGTGATGTCGAGGATGTCGTTGATCAGCGCGAGCAGGTGCCGGGAGTTCGAGTCGATGCGCGTCAGGCTCTTGCGCTGCTGGTCCGAGATCGTGCCGGTGACGCCGTTCAGCAGCATGTGCGTATAGCCCAGGATCGCGTTGAGCGGCGTCCTGAACTCGTGCGACATGTTGGCGAGGAACTGGGACTTCAACGCCGACGCCTGTTCGAGCGCGATGTGCTGCCGCCGCAGCAGCTCGTTCTGCTCCGCGAGCTCCGCGGTCGCTTCCTGGACCTTGAGCTCGAGCTGCGCCGAGGCCTGGCGCAGCTGCTCGTAGAGCCGGGCCTTCTCGATCGCCTCGGTGAGGTCGTGGAGGATCGTCACGACCCACATCAGCTCGCCCTGCTCCGACAGGATCGTGCCGGCGACGCCCTCGACCGGGAGCGAATTGCCGGTCACCGGGTCGGACAACTGGATCTCGCCGCGATACCGCTGTTCACCCGAACGGGTCAGGACGTTGGACACGAACGAGGTCAGGTGCGCACCGTTCGCGCGAACGCACCGCTGCGCCCCTTCGTCGGCCGTGTTCGGCACATTGAACAGCCGTTCGGCCGGCTCGTTCATCAGCACGATGTCCCCTTCTTCGTCGGTGACGAGGATGGGGTCGGCGACCGAGTCGATGATGAGCTCGAGGCGGTGGCGCTCGTCGCGAACCTCCGCCTGCGCGATGCGCAGGGTGCGGTAGCTCTCTTCGATCTCTTCCTTCGCGCGCGCCAGATCGGTGACGTTCCGCAGGATCGAGACGACGTAGGTGCCTTGACGTTCGTCCTTCGCCCGCGAGCTCAGGAGCTCGAACAGAAGGTCGCTGCCCTCCAACGGATCCACGAGCAGCAGCTCGCGCCGCGCCAGCTCGAGATCGGACACGGCGCTCGTCGACAGCGCGGCGGAGAACAGCATGTTGTTGAGGCCGACCGCGCGCCGCCATCCTTCGCTGGCGTCCTCGGGAGCGGCGAACAGCTTCTCCGCGTGGCTGTTCGCGATGATCAACTTGCCTTCGGTGTCGGTCAGCAGGATCGGGTCGGTGACGGCGTTGATGATGCTGTACAGCAGCATCCGCTCCTGCCCGAACCGGGTTTCCGCCAGCGACTGGCGGCTGAGAAGACGGGAAACCTGCTTGGAGAGGACGTTGGCGAGCCAGAGCGTTTCGGGGGTCGGCTCGGATCCGCTGCTGCTCGCCAGCAGCAGGCCGTGCGCCACCGCGTCGTCGTCCGATCGCAGGGGAATGGCGTGGAAGCGGCCGTCGAGCGGCGACCGGAACGACTGGCCGCCGTCGAAGTAGGTCGGCTCGCGCCGGTTCATCGCCGTGATCAGCGGGTGCCCCTCGTCTTCGCGGGTCAGGACGAAATCGACGATCGCGGAGCTGGAGATGCCGTGCTCGGCGACCAGCAGCACCTGGCTGGTGCTCGGTTCCGCGAGCGCCACCGCGGCGTGGCGGATGGTGGTCTGGGAGACGAGCCAGTCGACCGCGCGTCGGGCCGAAATCTGCAGGTCCGTGCTGGCGAGCAGGAACTCGGCGAGCGCAAGCTTCGCCTCGAGCTCACTGGCCGCGACCTGCACGACCGGCGCAACGGCCCCGCGCACCCGTTAAGCCTCGGTAGTCGAACGCCGGCGCGCCGGCCGCGTACCCTTCGCCTTCGTCGCCGCCGTCTTGGTCGCCGCCGTCTTGGTCGCCGCCAGCTCCGCACGAAGCGCCGCGTTCTCGGCAATGACGTTCTGGTGCGCGGTCAGCTCAGCCTGCGGACGCGACATCGGCGTCACCTGGCCAACGGCTTCCGAGTACTTCGAGATACGTGTCGATCGACGCCACCACGACCCGCGCCTCGACGGTGATCAGGTCGATGCCGACCAGCGACACACGGACCCAGGCATCGATGACGATGCCCTTGTCCAGGACGCGGTCGAGCACGTCGATGAGACTTGTCCCGCCTGGCGCTCGTTCAACTGCCATTCGTTGCTCCTGCTGGTGACGCCCGCCTCTATCGTGACCGCTTGCGACGCGGCGTCGCCGCGGCCGTCAACGCCTCGACCTTCCGCTCGAGCTGGTTGAGCTGTGCCTGCAACTGGTCGTTGACCTGGGTCGCCCGGCGCTGCGCACCCGGAGACAACTCGCGGTCGTACCGCCACCAGTCCAAGCCGATTTCCTGAGCTTTATCGAGTGAGCACACCAGCAGGCGAATGCGGATGGTGAGAAGCTCGACCTCAGCCAGAGAAACCTTGATGTCCCCAGCGATCACCAGCCCCTTGTCCAACACGCGATCGAGGACGTCGACGAGTCCGGTCGCACGATGGTGGGTTGGGAGCTCGAGTGCCATGCCGCCCGACTATAACCCACAGTTACACAAGGGGCAACGCGACAACCTGCAGTCAGACAAGGGGCAACGCGACGATCCGTGCAAATCCGGGAGCCGCCTAGCGGCGGCTCGTCCCGGACTCGGAGATCGCTTCCACGAGCTCTCCGGTCTGCTGGTCGCGATTGATGCGGGTCGCGATATCCGCCTGAGCAATAATCCCGACGAGCCGGCCCGTCCCATCGACGATCGGCATCCGTCGCACCTGGCGCTCCTTCATCCGGTCGAGCGCCTGAGTCACCTGGTCCTCCTCGCGGCAGCAGACGGGATTCGCCGTCATCGCATCCTTCACGGTCGCCTGATCGGCCGCGCGGCCGTCGGCCAGCACTTTGACGACGAGATCGCGGTCGGTCACGATACCGACGAGCTGCCTGCCCTTCTGCGAGTCGACGACGGGAACCGAGCCGACGTCCTGCTGCCGCATCACGCCGGCAACCCGGCTGACCGAATCGCCCGGTTCGCAGCACACCGGATTCTGCGTCATCACTTCCTTACACGTGGCCATGTTGCGTCTCCCCACTTGAGGTGCCGCATGATTGCGGCGCCAACGGGATGAGAAAGCAAGCCGACGGCCACTCAGGCCGGAGATTTCAGCTCGCGCTTGAGGATCTTTCCTGTTGCGCTGACGGGGAGGGCGTCGCGGAACTCGACCTGGCGTGGGTATTTGTAGGCAGCCATCTGCTCGCGGCACCAGGCAATCAACTCGGCCTCGGTCAGGCTGACACCCGGCCGCCGCACGACGTACGCCTTGATCTCTTCGCCGTGGCGCTCGTCCGGTACTCCAATCACGGCGGCCAGCGCGACCGCCGGATGGGCCATCATCACTTCTTCGATCTCGCGCGGGTAGACGTTGAAGCCGCCGCGAATGATCATGTCCTTCTTGCGGTCGACGATCGTGACGTAGCCGTCGGCGTCGATGGTGCCGATGTCGCCGGTGTGAAACCAGCCGCCGCGCATGACCTCTTCGGTCGCTTCGGGCCGGCCATAGTAGCCCCTCATCACGTTCGGTCCGCGGATCACGATCTCACCCGGCTCGCCGTCGCTCACGAAGCGGTCCTGATCGTCCACGCACCGGACGTCGACGCCGAAGATCGGCTGGCCGACGGTGCCAGGCTTGGTCGGCCGGTGCAGCTGGTTGAAGCACGCCACGGGCGATGTCTCCGACAGCCCGTAGCCTTCGAGAATGCGCACGCCGAACGCCGCCTCGAACTCCCGCATCACTTCCAGCGGCATCGCGGCGCCGCCCGAGATACACAGCCGAAGGTGCCGGGCGATCGGTTCGGTGTCGACCTGGTGGTGGCGGACGTGTTGCAGCAGCGCCCAGTACATCGTCGGCACGCCGATCCAGAAGCTGACCTCCTCGCGCTGCATCGTCTCGAGGACGGCGGCTGGATCGAAGCGAGGCAGGAGCACCAGCCGGAAGCCGCCGGCGAGGCCCGCGTTCATCAGGCAGGTCTGGGCGGTCGAGTGAAAGAGCGGCAGCGTGACCAGCGCGACATCCTGCTGGAAGCCGCCGCGCATCGCGGGGAGGTACATGTCGCGCGACGCCAGCGCGTTCAGCAGCATGTTCTCGTGACTGAGCTCGGCGCCCTTCGGATGTCCCGTGGTGCCCGAGGTGTAAAGGATCACGGCGGTATCGTCCGGCCGTCGCCGCCGCGACGAGAGCTTCGCCGGACCCGCGCCCTCGATGACTTCCTGGACCGTCCTTGCGCCCGGGACCGGCGATGCGGTGGACGCCGCCGGCATCACCACCAGCTGCACTCCGCGCACCTCGTCGCACGCCGCCCGGGCCATCGCCGCCATCGGCAGCTCGGGGGTCCCCTCGAACACGATCAGCGCCTTCGCGTCACTGTCCTTCAGGTGATAGGCAATCTCGCGGGGCTTGAGCAGCACGTTCAGCGGCACCACCACGCCACCCGCCTTGAGGATGGCGTAGTAGGCGATCGGGAACAGCGGAAGGTTCGGTGAACCGAGCGCGACGTGATCGCCTGGTGCGATGCCGATCGCCTGCAAGCCGGCGGCGAGCCGCGACGCCTGCGCGTCCAGCTCCGCGTATGTCATCCGCGCCTGCCCGCAGGTAATGGCCTCGCGGTCGGGCAGGATCCGCGCACTGTGTTCGAGCACGCTCGCCAGGTTCAGCGACGTCGCATGATGGTTCATGGGTGGAAAAAGCTACCACAACACGGCACGTGCTACGTGCTGGGTGCTACGTGCGAACGTGCGAACGTGCGCACGTGCTGCGTGCGAACAGCCTGCCGCGCCGAAGCGACGGAGCAAGGCCGGTCGCGAAGGCGGATGCTCAGCGCGGCAACGCAATCGCTCGTTCCAGCGCCCGCTCGAACGCCAGGTCGCGGGACCGGACGCGGAGCTCCTCGGCCACCAGGGTGTGCAGGTGCTGGTCGCCGAGCGAGACGACTCTCGAGGCGAGCACTTCCTTCGCGCGGCGGGCTTCGGTTTCGAGGCAGGTCTGGTTGGGCAGCAGCGCGAGCGACAGCGCGCCCTCGTCGGCGGCCAGCGTCACCGACTCCATCGGCGCGCGGCCGTCGCCGAACTCGATCGCCACGCGGCCGTTCCAGGCGAGCGACGCGTCGAGCCATCCGGCGAACAGCGCGCCCTGTGCGCGATCGCTGCCGCAGATCGTCAGCCGCCGCAGGGTCGGAGACAACGCCTGCACCTGTGGCAAGTCGAAGAAATGGGCCATTGCCGACCGCCAGCGCGTCAGCCGGGTCCATCGCAGGTCGGTGAATGCCGTCTCCTCGTAGAGCGCCGGCGTTCTCGTCCACAGCGGCCAGGGATCGAGCGCGTCGATGATGACGCGGTCGGCCAGGCTCGCGACGCCGTCGAGCCCTTCGGGCAGGCCGCCGCGCCACCACACCACCGTCGGCAGGCTCGAGAAGCGCACGCCGGCGATCGCGTTGTTGACGTACTCGGGACGCAGGCCGCCGAGCGCGACGACGTCGGGGGTGGTCTCGATCGCCGGGGCGACCTCCGACTCCGTCGAGATCGGCACGATCCGCAGCGCCCCGGCATCGCGGCCGAGGACGGCCACGGCTTCGGTCAGGCGCTCCGCCGGACCGACGACGACCACGGTAGCGGTACGGGCGCGATTCGCGGCGGCGGGGCTCATAGCGTCCGCCAGCGCCGGCCGTCGCGGGTCAGCATCGCATCGGCTTCGGCCGGACCCCATTCGCCCGACTCGTAGGGCGCCAGCGAGGCCGCGCCCTGCTCACGCCACAGCTCGTTGACGGGCGTGACCAGCGCCCACGACGCCTCGACGAAGTCGTGGCGCGCGAACAGCGTCGCGTCGCCGAGCATCGCGTCGAGCAGCAGGGTCTCGTACGCTTCCGGGACTTCCCCCTCGAACGTGGTGTTGTAGCGGAAATTCATCATGACGGGCGCGACCTGCATGCGCGTGCCGGGAATCTTGGCGTTGAACCGCAGCGAGATCCCTTCGTCCGGCTGCACGTTGATCACCAGCAGGTCGGACGGCAGCGGCGTCGGGTTGACGCGGCGGAAGATCTGCAGCGGCGGCCGGTGGAACTGGATCGCGATCTCGGTGGTGCGCTTGGGCAGGCGCTTGCCGGTGCGCAGGTAGAACGGCACCCCCGCCCAGCGCCAGCTGTCGAGCATGAGCCGCATCGCGACGTAGGTCTCGGTCGCGGACTCGGCCTGCACGCCGGGCTCCTCGCGATAGCCCGGCACTTCCTTGCCGTCCACCCAGCCGGCTCGATACTGCCCGCGCACGACCGGCGTCGGCCCGTCGCCGCCGAGAATCGGCTGCACCGCGAGCAGCGCATCCATCTTCCGATCGCGCACGCTCGCGGCAGTGAACTCGGTGGGCGGCTCCATCGCCACCAGCGAGAGCAGCTGCATCAGGTGGTTCTGCACCATATCGCGGAGCGCGCCGGCGCCTTCGTAGTACGACGCGCGGCGCTCCACGCCGACGGTCTCCGCCGCGGTGATCTGCACGTGATCGATGTAGCGGCGGTTCCAGATCGGCTCGAACATCCCGTTGGCAAACCGCAGCACCAGGAGGTTCTGGACCGTCTCCTTCCCGAGGTAGTGATCGATGCGGAAGATCTGCTCTTCCGAAAAATGCCGGTGAAGCTGCGCGTTGAGGCTGCGCGCGGTCGCGAGGTCGGTGCCAAACGGCTTCTCGACGATGACGCGCCGCCAGCCCGCTTCCGGCGTCCCGGCGAGTCCCGCGGCCTCCAGCCCCTCGACCACGGTGCCGTACACCGACGGCGGAATCGCCAGGTAGAAGAGGATGCCTTCCGAGCCGATGCTGCGCAGGCGCTCCGCCAGCCGGGCGTAGAGGCCGGGATCGTCCATCTCTCCGGCGACGAAATACATCTGCGCCTGCAGCGAGCGCGCGACCTCGTCGCTCGCCGCGTCGTCCCGTGCGAACTCGCGCAGGCTGTCCTGGAACTGCTGGCGGAACTGATCGTCGGTCGTCGCCGTACGGGCGACGCCGACGATGGCGAACCGGGCCGGCAGCCGCTGACCGCGCGACAGGCTGTGCAGCGCCGGCAGCAGCTTGCGCCGGGTCAGATCACCGGAGGCCCCGAAGATCACGATGGTCGTGGCGCCCGGCGTCGGTTCGATGCGGAGGTTGTCGAGGAGGGGATTTCCGTTCGCCGGCGTCATCACGCCGATGATAGCGGCAAACGGCCGGCGACGTGGCCGGCCGGAACGCCAGGGAAGAAGGCAGGAAAGAAGACGCCGAGATGCGAACGCGGACGGCTACCTGGCGGTCTCCAGATACTGCCGCGCCCGCGTGGTGCCCATCAGGCGAAGCCGCTCGTGCACGTACAACCGCAGCTGAGGCTCCTCCTCCCGCTCCGCAATCGTGATCAGCCCATCGTCGTCGCGCGCGGTGAACAGGCCGCGGACAATGGCCCGGCGCATATCCACCGAGGACTTGAAGTACATCTGGCGCAGCTGATCGCGGCCGCCGGCGCGGCCGAGCGCGATCACGGCCGTGTCGCGCAGATCGGGATTGCCCTCGGACTGCGCGATGGTCAGCAGCGCCGCGGTCTCGGACCGCTGGCCCAGCGAGATCACCACCTGCTGCTTCACCGGCATGTTGGCGGTCGAATACACCTGCAACAGCTCTTTCGAGATCGTCGGGCCGCCGAACCGTCCGAGCTCGCGCACCGCGGCGACGCGAACCGGATCGGGCCCCTTCTTGGCCACGTTGACCACCATCAGCTGCGCCTGCGGATCGCCGGACTGGGCCAGCACGAAGACGGCACGGCGCGCGGCTCCGGGATTGCTCTGCTCGAGCGCGATGGTGCCGAGCATCGGAATCACCTTCTGGGCATCCGTCTTGATCAGCCGGCCGAGCGCCTGGATCCGGAGATCGGCATCGGGGGCGTAGGTCTCGGCCACCCAGAGCGCCGGGGGATCTGCCGGAGAAGGGGGCGGGGGCGGCAGCGGCACGGTCGTGGTTGGCGGCGGCGGTGGTGGTGGTGTGCGAGGCCCGCCGCGGCGCACCGTCGTCGGGGTCGGCGGTGGCGGCGGCGTCGGCGGCGCGAGCCGCCACAGCACGTCGTTGCGTCCCAGCTTCTGCGCCAGCTCGATCAGCAGCGAGTACGCGGGCGCCGACCAGCGGCTCTTGGTGTAGTCGCGCTGCAGGCGACGGATGCTCTCCACGGCTTCGGCGAGATCGCCGACCTGGTTCTGGCTGTGCGCCAGCCAGAACAACGCCTCGTCCTTGCCCTGCTCCTTCGGATCGACCAGCGCGGCGCGCAGCTCGGCGATCGCCGCCGCCCAGCGATCCTCGGAGATCAAATCCTTCGCCCGAACCATCCGCGCTGATTCGGACGGCTCGAACCCATCGGCGCGCGCCGCGCTCCCGCCGGCCCCCGGCGCGGCGTCAACGACGACGCCACTGCCCGCAAGCGTCGCGAACGACACCGCCGCTGCGGCTATCAGACCACCGATGTACTTCATGACTGCCTCGACTCCCCTGAACCACGGTGCTACGCGCATGCTGACTCGTGCTGAAGCAATGGCTACGGCCCCGCCATCGCGACGGTGTTCATCTTGGTGATCAGATCGCGGCGGCGAATCAGCCGCTGCAGCTGCTCGAGCGAGGCGGTGTCGGGCTCGGCCGACATCGACGTCTGGAGCAGCACCAGCTCGAGATCGCGCATCACGCCGGCGAGCCGGTTCAGGCCGCGCTCCTCGGCCGCGACGCGGTAGAGCCGCGTATCCCGCAGCAGCGACGTCGCGAGATCGCGCTCGTACGACCAGTCGCCGGCGCCGGGTGCGCTCGAGTCCTTGGTCGCCAGGCCCAGGACCACGAGCTTCGAACGCTCGAAATGCGCGCCGCTCAGGCTGGCGAGCTCCGGGTCGGCTTCGCCGCTGGGGCGCGTCGTCGCCGGCGGCGGCGTGGTCACGCGCACATCCTCGACCGCCGGGACCTCGCGGATTTTCGTCACGAGCTCCGGAACCTCGCGGTTTCTCGTCACCTGCAGCACCGACATCGTGACGAGGGTCAGCAGCGCGGCGGTCGCCAGCGCGGCGATCACGCGCGACCGGACCGGCATGCGCAGCACGCGCGCGGTCGGGTGGTTCGTCGGGACCGGGGCGCCGGCGTCGCGGGCGTCCTGCGCAACGGCGACCTGCAACCGCTCCATGAATCCCGACCAGTCGCCGCCCGGCGGGGTCGCGACGTCAGGACGCGAGGCCAGCGCGGCACGAATGATCCCGAGATCCTGGAGCGCCTGACGGCAGGCCACGCACTGCTTGAGATGCGCCTGCACGGTGGCGCGCTCGTCCGGCGGCAGCTCGCCGTAGAAATACAGCTCGATGGTGCCGGCGGCCTGGATGTCGCAGGTCATGCGTGTCCTCCCCCGGTGCCGGACGCGACCGTGGCCACGTTCGCGCGCGTCAGCGCATCGCGCAGCCGATGCACGGCGGCGTGCAGCTGGCGCTTGACGGTGCCTTCCGCGAGCCCGAGATGCTCGGCGATCTCTCCGAGCTTCAGCCCCTGATGATGGCGCATGATGAACACGATCCGCTGTCCGTTCGGCAGCCGGTTGATTTCCGCTTCAAGCACCTGCCCGAGCTCGCCGGCATACGCGTTGTCCTCGGGCCCTGGGCGCTCTTCCGGCGTGTTGAGGAGCCGCTGCTCGGCTTCTTCTCCGAATGGCGCCGAGCCGGCCGGACGGCTGCGGCGCTGGTGATCGATACAGGCGTTCATGACGATTCGATACAGCCACGACGTCAACTGCGCGTCCTGGCGGAACTTGTCGAGTGACCGATAGACCTTGATGAAGACTTCCTGCGCAATGTCCTCGGCGTCGTGGTGGTTGCCGGCGAACTGATAGGCGACGCGATACACCATCGATCGATGACGCTCGACGAGCGCCTGAAAGGCGGTCGAGTCGCCGCCCGCCGCGCGGGTGATCAGATCCGTGTCAGCCATGCAAGGCGTATCGAGCCAGCGCGCACATCCTTGCCAGCGAGCGTTCGTGGCTCGCAAGGCCCCACATTCCCGCTGTGGCTGGCCGTGTCATCCATATGACGCAGCCAGCCGCCGCGCGGTTGATCGGTGAAGCCGACGATTTCGTATAGGCAGCCATATTGCACGGCTGACCGTCTAAACGGTCGGATCTCTAACAGAAACGGAGGGTGAATGCGCTGGTTCGTTACAGCCTTGGTCATCTCGGCCTCGACATTGGGCGCCGCGGCGCCGGCCGCAGCCCAGTCGATTGCTCGTCCCCATTCATGGACGCTCACGCCATTTCTACACACATCAGTGGACGTCGGGGACCCTGCTCCCGACAATTCGCTGGGCCTCGGGTTCGCCGTCGGCTACGACTGGACGTCGAACCTCGGGTTCGAAGGTGAACTCAGTCACCTGTTCGACGTCGCCGGCGATACCGCGGACGTCGACTGGTCGGTCACCACGTTCAGCGCCAACGCGATCTATCACTTCGACGTCCGGCGGGTGACGCCGTACGCCACGCTCGGCCTCGGCTTCGAGCGCAGCAACTACGGTCTCAGGGACGCGCTCGACCTGCCTGACCTGTCGTCCAACGAGCTGTCGGTGAACTTCGGGGGCGGCGTCAAGTATCCCCTCAACGACCGCTGGGTCGCGCGCGGCGACCTGCGCCGCTTCGCCGCCAACGATCTCGCCCCGGACTACTGGCGGCTCTACGGCGGTCTGTCGTACAACCTCGGACGGTAAGGCGGACAATAGTCCGGTGATCGGTGATCGGGGATCGGTGATCGATCTGTAAGCAATGAGCAGGAACAGCTGCTCGGTGGCGGAAATACCGCCACCGAGCAGGTATACTGTCCTGATGCTCGCGACCGGAAGAACCTCAACGGCGATCGCCAACCCGCTCAGGCGAAACGTCGCCATCATCGCCCACGTCGACCACGGCAAGACCACGCTGGTCGACGCGCTGCTGCATCAGAGCGGGATGTTTCGCGCCAACGAGCGGGTCGCCGAGCGGGCGATGGACAACACCGACCTCGAGCGCGAGCGCGGCATCACGATCCTGGCCAAGAACACCGCCGTTCACTACCGCGACCTGCTGATCAACATCGTCGACACCCCCGGGCACGCGGATTTCGGCGGCGAGGTCGAGCGCGTGCTGGCGATGGTCGACGGCGTGGTCCTGCTCGTGGATGCCTCGGAAGGCCCCCTGCCGCAGACGCGATTCGTCCTGCGGAAGGCATTCGAGCGCCGGCTGACGCCCATCGTGGTGATCAACAAGATCGATCGGCCCGATGCGCGCATCCAGGAAGTGGTGAACGAGGTCTTCGACCTGTTCATCGACCTCGACGCGACCGAAGATCAACTCGACTTCCCGATCCTCTACACCAGCGCCCGTGCGGGTACGTCGTCGACGTCCATGGAGACGGCGGGCACGGACCTGCGGCCGTTGTTCGACGCCATCGTCGAGAGCGTCCCGCCCCCGAAGGGAAATCCCGAGGCGCCGCTGCAGATGCTGGTGGCGAACCTGGATTCCAGCGATTACCTGGGGCGCATTGCGATCGGCCGCATCTTCAACGGCCGCGTGAAGATCGGGGACCAGGTCGTGGTCTGCAAGTTGGACGGCAAGACGCATCCGACCAAGGTCACCAAGTTGCTCGCGTTCGAGGGGCTGAAACGTATCGACATTACCGAGGCCGCCGCCGGCGACATCGTCTGCCTGGCGGGCATCGAAGACATCACGATCGGCGAAACCATCGCCGACGTCGAGCATCCCAATCCGATGCCGATCATCGCTATCGACGAGCCAACGGTCTCGATGATCTTCGGCGTCAACACCTCACCGATGTCGGGGCGGGATGGCCAATTCGTCACCTCGCGGCAGATCAAGGACCGCCTCGACCGCGAGCTGCTGGGGAACGTCTCGATCAAGGTGGAGCCGACCGACACCCCCGAGCAGATGAAGGTGCTCGGGCGCGGCGAGCTGCAGCTGTCGATCCTCATCGAGATGATGCGGCGCGAAGGCTTCGAGCTCCAGGTCTCGCGCCCCGACATCGTCACCAAGGAAGTCAACGGACAGCGGATGGAGCCGGTGGAAGACCTCATCATCGACGTCGCCGAGGAATTCCAGGGCGTGGTCATCGCCGCCATCGGGATGCGCAAGGGCACGATGACGAAGATGGTGAATCACGGGAGCGGCCGCGTGCGCCTCGAATTCAGGATCCCGGCGCGCGGGTTGATCGGCTTCCGTTCGCAGATCCTCACCGACACCAAGGGCACCGGCATCATGAACCACCTGTTCGCGGGTTGGGAACCGTGGCACGGCGCGATCGCGTCGCGCGCCAACGGCGCGCTGGTCGCCGACCGCACGGGCGTGGCGACCGCCTACGCGATCTGGAACCTGCAAGAGCGCGGCGAGATCTTCATCGAGCCCGGCCAGCCGGTCTACGAGGGCATGATCATCGGCGAGAACGCGCGCGCGTCCGACATGGACGTGAACATCACCAAAGAAAAGAAGCAGACGAACATGCGCGCTTCGTCGGCCGACGAAGCGGTCCGCCTGATCCCGCCGCGCAAGCTGGGATTGGAACTGGCGATCGAGTGGATCAACGACGACGAGCTGGTCGAAGTCACGCCGACGAGCATCCGGCTGCGCAAGCGCGTGCTGGCCGCGAACATGCGCCCGAAGCGGGCTGACGCATAGTCAGAGCTTTATCCACTTGACGACGTTCCCCCGCTGATCGAGGAACCGCTCGAGATCGGCTCCGCTGATCGTCAGGCTCGCGGTGTTGTCGTTGGGATGGAAGATCAGCCGCTCCGCCGCGCGCAGGTCGCTGTCCACAATCACGCGAACCGCCTTGCCGGTATCGAAGATCAGCCCGAGCGGAGAGACGCTGCCCGGGGTCACGCCGAGATACTTCATCAGCCGCTCGGGCGACCCGAAGCTGAGGCGATCGTCCGCGACGATGCGCACCAGCGTCCGGAGATCCGCCTGCTTCTCGATGCCGAGAATGACCAGGTAGTGGCGGTCCCCCTTCTTGTTGCGGAGGAACAGGTTCTTCACCGGCGTTCCGTGGATGCCGCGCCAGTGCTCCGCTGCGTCCTCCGAGTTGAAGACCGCCGGGTGCTCGTAGAGATCGTAGGGAATGGCGAGCGCGCTCAGCGCGTCGAAGATTGGCGTGCGGACGTCAGCCATGCTGGCTGACATTGTAGGCGGCGTGCGGGTCCGATCAGCGATCGCGGTCCCTGGGCAGCTGGAGGATCTCGACCCGCACCCGCACCAGACCTTCCTCTCAGGAAGCGCAGGCGCCGCGCCGCCCCCTTTGAAACGTCGATGATCGTGCCGCGCCGGAAGTTGCGGCCGTACGGTCCGCGATCGATCACGCGCAGCACCACCGACCGCCCGTTGTCGAGATTGGTGACGCGAACGCGCGTCCCCAGGGGCAAGGTGCGGTGCGCGGCCACCATCTCCCACTGGTCGAAGATCTCGCCGCTCGCCGTCTCCTGCCCGTGGAAGCCCGGCCCGTAGTACGAGGCCAGTCCGTGCAGCACCCGAGGCGGATCGGAACCGGCCGAACGCACCGACATCAGCACGACGGCGACGAGCGCCACCATCCCGACCATCAGGGCCCGTCCCGTCGAAACGTGGGTAACTGAATACATCAGTGCATTTCATTAGAAAGATCCGTGCCTTCGCTTGCTCAGGGTCGTGTCTGGGAAGAAAATCGTCCCATGACGAAGCTCGGCGGACGCTTCGACGAGGCCTTTCGCTACGCGCACGAGGTGCACGCGGCGCAGCAGCGCAAGGGGACGAACGCGCCGTATATCGGCCACCTCATGGGTGTCGCCTCAATCGTCCTGGATGACGGCGGGACGGAAGACGAGGCGATCGGCGCGCTGCTGCACGATGCCGCGGAGGATCACGGCGGCCGCGAGCGCCTCGAGGACATCCGGGCACGGTTCGGCGACGTCGTCGCGGGGATCGTCGAGGACTGCACCGACTCCTGGGACACACCCAAGGGACCATGGGCCGAGCGGAAGCAGGCCTACACGGAGCACGCCCGCCACCTGAAGGGGTCCAGCCTGCGCGTGTCCGCCGCCGACAAGGTCCACAATGCCTACGCGATTCTTCGCGATCTCAGGAACAGCGGCGAAACCGTCTGGGAGCGCTTCAACGCAGCGCCAGACGACGTGATGGCGTATTACGAGCGGCTGGTGCGATCGTTTCGGGAGGCGGGCGGCGGCCGCCTGGTCGACGAGCTCGACCGGATCGTCCGCGGCATCCGCCGCGAAATGGGATACTGAGCCATTTGATATAACCTTGACACTGACTGCGTGAAAGGAGCCCGACGGATGCGAGTTCGGCTTTCGAGACTAGCGGCGATCGTTCTCATGACCTTCATTGCGGCGCCGGCGGCGGCGCAGCAGGCAGGCACCCTCCGTTCACCCGACGTCATCTTCGTCCCCACGCCGCAGGAAGTCGTGGATGCGATGCTGGCGATGGCGCGGGTGACCGACAAGGACTTCGTGTACGACCTCGGCTCTGGTGATGGACGCATTCCGATCACCGCCGCGCAGAAGCATGGCGCGCGCGCCGTCGGCATCGACATCGATCCCCAGCGCATCAAGGAAGCCAACGAGAACCTGGCCAAGGCGATGGTCGGTGACAAGGTCAAGTTCCTGAACCAGGACCTGTTCGAGACCGATATGAGCCAGGCGACGGTCATCACGCTCTACCTGCTGCCGTCGCTGAACGTGAAGCTGATCCCGAAGTTGAAGCAGCTGAAGCCGGGCACCCGCATCGTCTCGCACAGCTTCGACATGGGCACCGAGTGGCCGCCCGAGAAGACGCAGGACGTGCAGGGCCGGACGATCTATTACTGGACGATCAAGTAAGTCACGCGACTGCCGTCGCGGGTAAGCAGCCGGTTTCATCGACGCGGGCTGGAGCGGGATCGACTCCGCTCCGGCCGCCGTCAGGCCGCGATGCGCTCGACCCGGGCGCGAAGCGCCGCCAGCTCGTTGCCAATCTCCCGCAGCTCCTGCTCCACGATCTTCAACTGTTCCCCCTCGGCGCGAATGAACCGGCTGTAGGGCGCGATGCCCTCGCGGATGCGGTCGCCGCTGCGCTGAATCTCCTTGAGGAACTGCCCGCGGAGCGCCGCCGAGAGCCGCTGCCGCACGTCCGCCACCTTGCGCCGCATCTCCTCCTTGGCCCTGGCGCGCTTGGCCGGGAGGATGAAGAAGCCGATCGCCGCCAGCACCGACGCCAGGATGAAGCCGGTGAAGTCCGCCGCGGCAGTGCTGGCCGCGACCGTGACGATGGTGCCGAGCGTGAGCGCGCCGGCGCCGACCGCCGCCGCGGTGGCCACCGCGTTGCGCGCCCCGTCGGCGAGCTCGCTCGCCTCGCGACGGCGATCGTAGGAATCCACCACCTTCTGCGACTCGCGGGTGGCGGCATCGATCAGGCGCGTGCGGTCGTAGTGGAACTTCGCCCCGCCCTCTTCCCCGACGATGCGTTCGCGGTACTTGCGCCGGCGATCGGCCAGGTGCGTCGTCACCGCCTGCCACTGCCGGAGGTCGGCGTCGACGAGCCAGTCGACCAGCTCGCCGACCTTGCGCTCGATCTGCTGCGGCGCGTCGGCGACGACCTGCTGCTCGAACCCCTGCTGCACGCGGCTGCGATTGAGCAGGTCCATGACCCGGCCGATCCGCATCGTCTCGTCGAAGTACTCCTGCCCGCGGCGCTCCATCTCGAGCAGGATGCGATCGATGTCGGCCATGCGGAACTCGAAGTCGCGCGACAGGTCCTGCTGATAGACCGCGAGCTGGCGCTCGACCTCGTCGAGCGTCTCGAAGTCCTCTTTGAGCAGCGCCGTCCGTTCGCGAACGAATCCGCCGTGGCGCTCGGTGAGCGACGCCCCGACGCCGAGCGGGTTGAGCAGCTTGAGGTGCACGCGCCCGGGCGCGTCGAGGGTCGTTGCGATGTAGTTTTCGAGCGCATCGAACCCGCTCGCCGGCCACGCCGCCGCGTCCCCCTGCTTGCCGCGGAGCGCGAGCTTCGCGCTCACCGGGAAGATCTCCGGGCTGAATCCGAGCAGCGTTCGCGCGTTGTCCGCCACGAACGTCCTGACCGCGTCGACCTCGCGCGCGTTCTCGAGGATGTCGACCTTGTTGATGACCACGACGACCTTCTTGCCCCAGCCGCGCACCTGCTCGAGGAACACGCGCTCGGTCTCCGTGAACGGCCGGTCGGCCGAGGTGACGAACAGCACCAGGTCCGACCGCGGGACGAAGTCGGCGGTGATGGCCTCGTGCTCGCGGATGATGGCGTTGGTGCCGGGCGTGTCGACGATGTGGATCTCGCGCAGCAGCGGCACCGGCGCGGTGATGACGTGCAGGTTGGGTTCGCGCACCTGGCGATCGATCGACTCGCCGTACTGCAGCACGTTGATCTGCGCGGTCGTCGGCGTCACGCCCTCGGCGACGACGCGGGAGCCGACCAGCGCGTTGATGAATGCGCTCTTGCCGGCATTGAACTCGCCGACGATCACCAGCAGGAACAGCTCGTCGAGCTGCTCGATCGAGCGCGCGAGCGCATCCTGGTGCTCGGGAGCGGCGTCGAATCGCATGAGGGCGGTGCGCAGCCGCGCCAGCACCCGGCGTTCGTCTTTGAGCAGCTCATCCTGGTCGGCGCTCAGGATCTTCGACAGCATGGCTGAGGGCCGAGTGCAGGATCCGGGCCACGGTGCGTCCCGAAACGACCTGTTAGAATTGAAGGACCGGTGGGCTCACACTATTACGCGCAGCACGCGGTGGCTCTCAAGGCCGAGCTGGCGGACGCGCTTCCGCGCCAGGAGCTGAAGGATCTGCACCAGAAAACCGCGTGGCGGCACGGGATCGTCGCCGTGCGTCAGTTCCTCATGCTCGGGCTGGCCACGTGGGGCCTCATCCGCTTCGAGCACCCGCTGATCTGGATCCCGCTCGCGCTCGTCCAGGGCTTCACCGTCTTCAATTTCACCATCCTGCTCCACGAGGTCGTGCACCACAACGTGTTCGGCCGGCGCCGGCCGCTGTTCGAACGGGTGCTCGGGTTCCTCTACGCTGTGCCGAGCGGCATCTCTCCGAGCCAGTTCACGCGCTGGCATCTCGATCATCACGCGGAGCTCGGCTCCGAGGAGGACGATCCGAAGCGGCATCACCTGTCGCCCAAGGTGAACGCGCGCTGGTACAAGCTGCTGTACTGCACGCCGGCGCTGTTCCCGATCTATTTCCGGGCGGCGCGGCGCGAGTCCGCCACCTACGACGCGGAGCTGCAGTCGCGCATCGGGTTCGAACGCCGGGTCTCGATCGCGGCGCACCTCATCGCGCTGGCGGCGGTGTGGTACGGGTTCGGGTTCTATGCCGCCCTGCGCACGAACATCATCCCGGTCTTCTTCGTGTTCCCGATCGCGTTCACGCTGAACCGCCTCGGCCAGCACTACGACATCGACCCGGACGATCCGGCGAAGTGGGGCACGCTGATGCGCGGCAACTGGTTCTGGGACTTCGCGTTCCTGAACTCCAACTACCACCTCGAACACCACTACTTCCCGGGCGTGCCGTTCTACCACCTGCCCCGGCTGCAGCAGATCCTGGTTCCGTTCTACGAACGCAAGGGCACGCGCTGGCGCACCTACGGCGAGCTGCTGTACGGGTGGTTCATCGAGAATCGCGCGCCGCATACGAACTGGGGCGCTCAAGAAGTCGAAAGTCAGAAGTCAGAAGTCAAAAGTCCTTTCTGACTTGCTTGACTTCTGACTTCTGACTTTCTACTTGCTTCTCGTCAAAGCGACCCCGGCAAGAACCGCCGCGGCGCCGATGATCTTCCGGGCCCCGATCGGCTCTCCCAGGAACAGCGCGGCCGACACCATCGCGACGATGGGAATGAAGTTGGAGTAGGCCGACGTGCGGGCGCTGCCAAGCTGGCGGACGCCGATGTACCAGATCGTGTACGCCACGCACAGCGCGAACAGCGCGGAATACACCAGCAGGAACAGCGTCCATCCGCTCACCTCGAGCCAGGCGACGCCACTCACCTCGCGCCAGAGCAGCGGCACGTAGATCGCCGTCCCGAAGGCCATCGACAGGCCGCTGACCGCCACCGGTGAGTGCCTCGCCATCAGCGGGCGGGATCCCATCGTGTAGGTCGCCCAGCAGCAGACCGCGCCGAACATCATCAGGTCGCCCGTAAGACCTTGCCCGCCCAGGGCCAGGCCGGACCCCACCACCAGATAGATCCCGAACAACGAGATGGCGGCGCCCAGCCACTGCGCCGGGCCGATCCGATCCTCGCCGAGCAGCGCGCTGAGGAGCGTGATCAGAACCGGCGTGACGGCGAGCATCAGCGATCCGTTGGCGACGCTGGTCCGGGCCAGGCCGCCGATGAAGAAGTATTGATAGAGGGCGTGGCCGACGACGCCGAGCACGGCGAGCGCGATCCATTCACGGGTGGTCACGCGCGCCGGCGTGTGGAAGATGCTCGCGACGTCGCCGCCGCCGGCCGGCCGCCCGGCTTCGGCACGCGGCCGCAGCCGCCGCACCACCAGCATGATCGCGAGGAACGCGAAGGCCGCCACCGTCATCCGCATCGCGTTGAACGCGTGCGGATTGAGCTCCCGGAAGGCGCTCTTGACGACGGCGAAGTTGCTGCCCCAGATGACGGTCATCAGGAGCAGGAGGATGTCTACGGTGTGGCCCCTGGGCAGCGGGGCATCGGACACGGGGTGAGCGTCGAGGGGTGGTAAGCCCTGCGGTGGCGTGGGCATCGGCCGGGGCGGGCTGCCGGCGCCGCGTCGTGTCGCGGCCGCCGGCGTGGCAGCGGCGTCAGTGACGCCGCAGGCTGCCGATCATCTCGTCGATCATGACGCGGTTGTCCTCGACCGAGATGTTGCGGCGGATCAGCTTGGACGCGATCGCCACGGCCAGTTCCGCGGCCTCGCGGCGGATCTCGTCGCGGGCGCGGAGCGCATCCGTCTCGATCTGCCGCTGCGCCGACGCAACGATGCCGGCGGCTTCGGTCCGCGCCTTCTGTTTGGTCTCCTCGCGTACCCGCTCGGCGTCGGTCCGGCTCGCGGTGACGATGGTGTTCGCCTCGACGTGCGCCTGCCGGATGATCTCCGCCGACTCACGCTTGACCCGTTCCATCTCGTCCTGGGCGCGCTGCGCGTCCTCGAGCGCCTGGGTGATGCGATCCTGCCGCGCCTGCAACGCTGCCAGCAGCGGCTTCCAGGCGAACCTGGACAGCAGCGCCAGCAGGAACAGGAACGTCAGGATCGTCCAGATGAAGAGCCCTGGATCGGGTTGTACGAGCGGGTTGTTCATGAACGCGACCTACCTCTCAACGTTGCCAGACCGGCGAGACGTCGATCCTGCCTACTTCATCAAGACGACGAGCAGGATGAAGACCTCGGCGAGAATCGCCACGCCTTCGAGCAGGAACAGCGGCAGGTTGACCGCGCCGGTGATCTTGTCCGCCGCGCTCGGCTGCCGCGCCACGCCTTCGGCGGCCGCCGCCGCCAGCTTGCCGATGCCCAGACCCGCGCCAATCACCACCAGCCCGAGACCGAGCGCCGCGCCGAAATAATGTAGAAAATTCACTTCGCTTTACCTCCGTGCACTCACTGGCTAGTGATGTGCGTGAATGGCCATCCCGATGAACACGGCCGTCAGAAGAGAGAACACGTACGCCTGGACGAGCACGACGATGATTTCCAGCGCGGTGATGGCGACCGCAAGGGGCACCGAGAACAGCAGGCCGACGCCGATGCCGACGATGGCCCGGCCGGCGAGGTCCGCGAACAGGAACACGAACGACAGCATCGCGAGAATCGCGATGTGGCCGCCCGTCATGTTCGCCGCAAGACGCATCGTCAAGGCGAACGGACGGACCAGCATCCCCATGATCTCGATGGGAATGAGCAGGATGTAGATCGGCCAGGCGAGGCCGTGCGGCACCAGGTTCATCCAGTGCTGGACGAAACCGTGTGCGCGGGTGCCGGCGACGATGATCGCGAAGAACGTGACCACGGCAAGACCGGCGGTGACGTTGAAGTTGGCGGTGGCGGTGGTGCCGCCGTGCAGCACCCGGTTCAGGAACGACTCGTGATCGGTGTGCAGCACGAACCGGTCGAGCAGGCCGACCACCTCGAAGACCGGAATCAGGCCGATCGCGTTGGCCGCGAGGATGAAGACGAACAGCGTGAGGATGAGCGGCGTCCACATCGTCACCCATTTCCGGCCGACGCTGGGCGCCACCATGGTGTCGCGCACGAATTCGACCAGCGCCTCCAGCGGGTTCATCAGCCCGGACGGCACCATCCGCTGCTGCGCCAGATAGCGCCGAACCGTGACGATGCACACGAGCAGCACCACCGCGGCGACGATCCACAGCATCAGCACGTGCTTGGTCACCGACATGTCGATGGGGCCGAGGTGCGGGAGATGAATCAGCGGATGGTCGAGCGAAGTATTGGAAACGTGCTCGATGATGACCTTGCCCGCATCGAACTTTTCCGACGCCACGGCGGGGGCGTGCTCTTGTGCAGCGTGTTGAAGCATAGAGGGAATCAGCTGACGCTCAGGCGCTGCCCGTCAACGTCGCGCGCGGCGAACAGGCGCCGCAGGCACAGGGCCTCCATCAGATGCAGCAGGATGTAGTGACTGACGAAGCTCACGACGAACGGGATTCTCGCCTCGGGCAGCAGCAGCACCACCACCGTCGCGACATAGGCGCCGAAGAACACCATCTTCGCGCCGAACAATTTGACCATCAGCGCGGAAGCCCGTGCCGGCGCCTGGTGGTAGGCGCGCTCGACCAGGACCCAGCTCGCGAGGGCCGCGGCCAGCGGGCCGAGCATGCCGAACAATACGGCGAGCGGGCTGCGTCCGGCGGTCAGCAGCGACACCACGACCGAACAGCCAAGTGCCGCCGCCGCCATCCGCGTCAGCGCTTTCGTCCCCATACCACGCGCGCCAGCTCGTAAAACCCGACCACCATGCCGAATAACAGTCCGCCCACCATCAGCCAGGGGTCGGTCCCCAGCCACAAATCGCCGAAATACCCCAGCCCGCCGAGCAGGACGATGGCGCCGATCAGCGTGTAGCTGGCGCCGGCCGTTCTGCCGGCGCGCTGAAAGCTGTCCTGCAGTCCGCTCGCCGGACCGACCACGGCATCGACCAGCCGATCGCTTTCGTCGCGACCTTGCTGACCTTGCCGGCCGTCCTTGCGGGGTTTCTCCTCAGGCGCGTTCGTCATCACATGCCCGACTGCTCATTATACAGACTTGTGAAAGGTTTCACGTTGCGGACGTGCCGCAGGTGAGCGGGATTGCCGAGGTTGTTCGCGATCGCAGCGGGCATCGGACCGAATGCCGGGAGCGCAGGAACACGACGTGCGGAGCCACCGCCCGCGCGGCGCTCGCTCCGCCGCTCAGCCTGTGCTCGCAACTCCTGTTTTTACAATAGTTTCTGAGACGCCGCCGTTCTTGACGCTCCTCCGGCACAAGCCTATACTGCCGCTAATGAGACAAGTGGCTCGTCGGCTCGTTCCCGTAGTCCTGATCTGTTCGGCGGCTGCGACGGCGTACGGGCAGACCGCACGTCCGGGTGCCGAGCGCTCGCGCGAAGTGTACGTATCGGTCCTCGACAGGAGAGGAGCCCCGATCACCGACATGACGCCCGCGGACTTCCTCGTGAAGGAAGACGGGCGCGTTCGCGAGGTGATCGACGTCCGCCCCGCCGACAAGCTGCTGCAGATCGCGCTGCTGGTCGACGACAGCGAGGCGGCGACCGAGGCGACCTCCCACCTCCGCGAAGCGCTGGCCGCGTTCCTCGAGCGCATGCACGGCAAGGCGGAGATCTCGCTGATCACGATCGGCGAGCGGCCGACGGTCGTCTCGCAGTACACCAAGGACATGGAACAGCTGAAGCAGCGCACCGGCCGCATCTTCCCGCGGTCGGGCTCCGGCGCCTATCTGCTCGATGGGATCATGGACGCGAGTCGGGGGCTGGCAAAGCGCGAGGCCGATCGTCCGGTGATCCTCGCCATCTCGTTCGAGGGCATCGACTACAGCAACCGCCACCATCAGCTCGTGCTCGACGAGCTGGCCAAGAGCGGCGCGGCGCTGCACGTCCTGGCCGTCGGCAGCCCGTCCTCGTCGTTGACCGACGAGATGCGCAACCGGAACATCGTCATTGCCGACGGCACGGCGCGGACCGGCGGCCGGCGCGATCAAGTGCTGGCGGTGTCGGGCCTGCCGGAGAAGATGAAACAGGCGGCTGACGAGCTCATCAACCAGGTGGTCCTCACCTACAGCCGTCCCGACACGCTGGTGCCGGCCGAGAAGCTCGACGTCAGCTCGACGCGTTCGAACGTCACCGTCAGGGCGCGGACGCGACTCATCAATCGCTGAATGGTGATGCCGGCTCGCGTGTCGCTCGTGGCCCGGGTTGCGTCGTCGACGCTGCTCGTGTGCCTGGCGCTCGCGGCCGCGTCTCCAGCCGCCCAGGATCGGTTCCGTGCCGGCGTGGACCTGGTCTCGCTGAGCGTGACCGTGACCGAGGGAGCGCGCTTCGTCACCGATCTCGACGAGAAGGATTTCGAAGTCTACGAGGACGGGATCAAGCAGGACGTCTCGTTCTTCTCGAAGCTCCAGCAGCCGCTCGCGCTCGCGGTGCTGCTCGACACCAGCGCCAGCATGGACAGCAAGCTGGAAACGGCGCAGGAAGCCGCGATCGGGTTCGCCCGCCACATGCGTCAGGGCGACGTGATGGAGGTCGTCGACTTCGACAGCCAGGTCAACGTCCTGCAGCCGTTCACCGGCGACGTGGCCGCGCTCGAGCGCGCGATCCGCCAGGCCACCGTCAACGGTTCGACCTCGCTCTACAACGCCATCTATATCTCGCTGAAGAGCCTGCAGAAGGTGCGCGCCAAGAAGGAGTCCGAGCTGCGGCGCCAGGCGATCATCGTCCTCTCGGACGGCGACGATACGTCGAGCCTGGTCGCGTACGACGAAGTGCTCAACCTGGCCAAGCGCTCCGAAACGGTGATCTACGCCATCGGGCTGCGTAACCAGGATCAGGGACGGCGCGATTTCAAGCAGGCGGAGTTCGTGCTCCGGCAGCTGTCGCAGGAGACCGGGGGGCGCGTCTTCTATCCGGGCACGGTGAGCGAGCTGCCGAAGATCTACGACCAGATCGCCCAGGAACTGGCCAGCCAGTATTCGATTGGCTACACCTCGAAGAACCAGCAGCGCAACGGCGCGTGGCGGCGCATCAGCGTCAAGGTCATGCGTCCGGAACTGGTCGGGCGGACGCGCCAGGGGTATTTGCCGGCGGGTCGCCGCGAGCGTACTAGCTGGCCATGCGCTTCATCCCCCTGCTGCTCTACGGCTGCGCGACGGCCGCCTACGTCGCCCACTTCGCGCGCCGCGATCGCACGACGGCGCGGACCGCCACCGGGCTGCTCGGCATCGCCATCCTGGCACACACCTTCCTGATCGGCATGCAGACGGTGGAGGCGGGTCATGCCCCGCTCGTCGGCACGACCGCGGCGGTCTCCGCCTTCGTGTGGCTGCTGGGCATGTCGTATCTCTACGTGGAGCTGACCACCGACGAGCGCGCGATGGGCGTGCTCGTGACCGCGCTGCTGACGCTGCTGTTCCTGATCCCGGTCTTCGATCCCAGTGTCAGCGCGCGCCCCGCCGTGCTGCAAAGCCCGCTGTTCACGCTGCATGTCGTGACGATGCTGTTCGCGTACGCGAGCTTCGCGCTGGCCTGCGTCATCGGCGTGACCTACGTCCTGCTGTTCAAGGAGATCAAGGCCAAGCACCTGGGGTATTTCTACGCGCGGCTGCCGTCGCTGCAGGTCCTCGACGGCATGAACGGACGCGTCGTCACCATCGGCTGGATCTTCCTGACGCTCGGCATCGCCATCGGCGGCATCTGGGTCAGCCAGATCCAGAGCTCGCCCGATCCGCGCGTGCAGGAGATGTCGGTGCAGGATCCGAAGATCCTGCTGGTGCTGGTGAGCTGGGCCGTGTATTCGTTCGCGTTGATTGCGCGGCGCGCGATCGGCTGGACCGGCCGCCGCGCCGCCTGGCTGTCGGCGCTGGCGTTCGTGATCGTGCTCTTGAACTTCGTTCCGGTCGGCTACTTCCTGACCAAGAGCCACAACTTCTGATGGCCCGTCTCTACACCATCGGCCTGAGCCACCGCACCGCGCCGGTCGAGCTGCGCGAGTCCGTGGACTTTTCCCGGGGTGGGGCGGTGGACGCGCTGACGGCGCTGGCCGAGCGCGGCGTCAGCCGCGAGATCGTCGTGCTCTCGACCTGCAACCGCGCCGAAATCTACGCCGTCGCCGGGCCGGATGGGCCGGACGCGATCGCGCGGTTCTTCGCCGACTACCATCAGCTGCCGCTGGCGCGGATCTCCGAGCACCTCTACGTGCGTCAGGGCGCGGAAACCGCCCGCCACCTGTTCCGGGTCGCGGCGGGCCTGGACTCGCTCGTCGTCGGCGAGCCGCAGATCCTCGGACAGGTGAAGACCGCCTACGCGCTCGCCAGCGACAACGGCTTCACGTCGGCGATCACCAACCGGCTGTTTCACACCGCCTTCAGCGTCGGCAAACGGGTGCGGCACGAGACCGGCCTCAGTGAAGGCGCGGTGTCGGTCAGCTACGCGGCGATGGCGCTGGCGCGAAAGATCTTCGGCGATCTCGCCGGGCTGAGCGTCCTCATCCTGGGCGCCGGCGGGATGGCCAAGCTCACCGGCATGCACCTTCGCACGCAGCGGGTGCAGCAGATCACCATCGCCAGCCGCACGCTCCGCACGGCGGAGACCCTGGCCGCGCAGCTTGGCGCACGGGCGGTGGCGTGGAACGAGCTCGGGCCCGCGCTCGCCTCCGCCGACATCGTCGTGACCGCGACCGGCGCAACCGAGCCGGTGCTGACCCGCAGCGTGATCCAGGACGTGATGCGCCCGCGCCGCCACCGTCCGCTGTTCATCATCGATATCGCCGTGCCGCGCGACGTCGAATCGTCGGTGGGCGACCTCGATCAGGTCTTCCTCTACAACATCGACGACCTGCAGGGGATCGTGAAGGAGAACCTGGCGCGGCGATCGGGCGAGCTCGAGCGCGCGGAGGCGATCGTCGAGGAAGAGTCGATGAAGTTCACGACCTGGCTCAACTCGCGCGACGTCATCCCGACGGTGGTGGCGCTGCGCGAGCGGTTCGAAGCGATCCGGCAATCGGAGCTGACGCGGCTCGAACCGAAGCTCTCGGGGCTGCCGCCGGAGGCGCGCGAACGGCTCGACGAGGTCACGCAGCTGATCGTCCAGAAGCTGCTGCTGGCGCCGACCGAACAGCTCAAGGCGCTGCGCGACGAGCAGGCCGGCGCCGCGTTTACCGACGCGCTCAACCAGCTGTTCCGGCTCGAGTCCGACGAGGCGGCGCAGGCGCCGCGGCGCAAGGCGAAAGTGTCCCCGTTGAGACGCGAGTAATGCACTCGCCCCTGCGGATCGGGACGCGAGGCAGTCAGCTGGCGTTATGGCAGGCGCGCACCGTCGCGACCACCCTCGAGGCGCGGGGAATCGCCTCCGAGCTCGTGATCATCCGCACGACCGGCGATCGGCTGCAGACGGCGCCGCTCTCCGAGGTCGGGGGCAAGCGGCTGTTCGTCAAGGAGATCGAGGACGCGCTGCTGCGCGACGAGATCGACGTCGCGGTGCACAGCGCCAAGGACATGCCGGCGGAGCTGCCGGACGGACTGGCGGTCGCCGCCACGCTGCCGCGCGAGGATCCCCGCGACGTCCTGGTGCTGCCGTCAGGGACGCCTGGCGGAGACATCTCGTCGGCGCTCTCACGCCTTGGCGAGCGGCCACGCCTCGGCACCAGCAGCGCCCGGCGCATCGCGCAGCTGGCCGGCCGTATTCCGGGCGCCGTGTTCGCGCCGATCCGCGGTAACGTGGACAGCCGGCTGCGCAAGCTCGATCAGGGTGAGTACGATGCGCTGGTCCTCGCCGCGGCCGGCATCCGCCGGCTCGGATTCGGGGACCGGATCTCGGCGGCGCTTCCGGTCGACCACTGCGTGCCGGCGCCGGGTCAGGGCATCATCGCGATGGAGATCAGGCAGGGAGACGACAGCACCCGGGCCGCGGTGCAGTCGGTGAACGATCGCCAGGCGGCGGTCGCGCTGGATGCGGAGCGCGCAGTGGTCGCGGCGCTCGGCGGCGGCTGCCAGCTGCCGCTCGGCGCGCTCGCGGTGGTCCGCGGCGAGGCGCTCGACCTGCACGCGGTCGTCTGCTCGGCGGACGGCACGCGCGTGCTGCGCGCGCGCGAGAGCGGACCGGCCGCCGATCCCGTGGCGCTCGGACGCCGCGTCGCGGAACGGCTCGCCGCGGACGGCGCCGGCAGCATTCTGGACGCGGTCCGGCGCGTCGACGGCCCCATCGAAGGGAGTTACTGACCCCAGCCATGCGTGTCTACATCGTCGGTGCCGGCCCCGGAGATCCTTCGCTGATCAGCGTGCGGGGCCTCGACTGCCTGCGCCGCGCGGAGGTCGTCGTCTATGACCATCGCGTGGATGCGCGGCTGCTGGCGGCAGCGCCCGCCTCGGCGGAGCGGATCGACGTCGGCGCGGCCGCCCCCAAGCCGCTCGACCAGGATGCGATCACCTACCTGCTGGCGGAGAAGGCGCGCGAAGGCCGGACGGTGGTGCGGCTGAAGTGGGGTGATCCGTTCGTGTTCGACAGCGGCGGCAAGGAAGCGATCTTCCTGCACGAGCAGGGCATTCCCTTCGAGGTCGTGCCCGGCATTCCGCTGGCGATTGCCGGCGCCGCCTACGCCGGGGTGCCGGTCACCTACCCCGAGGCGGGGGACGCGCTGGTCCTGGTGCGCGGCAACGAAGCCGAGACCGACGCGCCGGCGCACGTCGACTGGGCACACGTCGCCGGAATCGGCGGCACGCTGGTGTGCTACGCCGGGGCCGGCCAGATCGCCGCGATCGCGCAGGCGCTCCTCTCTCACGGCCGCCCGCCGGCCGAAGCCGCCGTGCTGGTCTACGACGGCACCACCGCGGCGCAACAGACGGTGGCGGGCACACTCGGGGCCATCGCCGACCTCGCCCTTCCGACGCGGCCCGCGCTCCTCGTGGTCGGCGCCGTCGCCGGCCTGCGCGAGCACCTCCGCTGGTTCGATCGTCGTCCGCTGTTCGGCCGCCGCATCGTCGTGACCCGATCGAGCGATCAATCGAGCGAGCTCAGTCGCCTGCTCGAGGACCTCGGCGCCGAGACCATCCAGATGCCGACGATCCGCATCCTGCCGATGGAGGACCCGACGCCGATCGACGAGGCCTGCGATGCCGCCGAGTCCTTCGACTGGATCGTGTTCACGAGCGTGAACGGCGTCGAGCATTTCATGTCGCGGTTCCTCGTCCGCCGCGACATCCGCGATCTCAAGGGCGTACGCATCTGCACGGTCGGTCCCGCGACCACCACCAGCGTCGAGCGGCTGGGTATCCGCGTCGCCGTCACGCCGGAAGAGTTCCGCTCCGAGGGCGTGACCGCGGCGTTGACGGCGACCGGCGACCTCAGCGGCACACGCATCCTGCTGCCGCGCGCGCAGATCGCCCGCGAGGTGCTCGCGGAGGAGCTGCGCAAGGCCGGCGCCGACGTCACCGAAGTCGCCACCTATCGGACCGAAGTCGGCGGCGAACCGCGCCAGGACGTCTACGGCATGCTGCTCGACCGGCAGATCGATGCCGTCACGTTCACGAGTGCGTCGACCGTCAGGAACTTCGCGCAGCTCCTCGGCGGCGAACAGGCCGCCGACCTGCTGCGCACGACGACGGTGGCGGCGATCGGCCCGGTCACCGCCGAGGCGGCGCAGAACATGGGGATCACGGCTGCCGTCGTACCGGACGAGTACACGATCCCCGCGCTCGTGTCCGCGCTGGTCGAACACTTCAGGAATCATCCGGATCCCGTCACGGTGCCATGATGACGACTCACCTCCATCACCCGGCCGGCCACGACCGCCATACCCAGCTCGATCTCCGCCGGCGGCCGCGGCGGCTGCGCCGTTCCGCGGCGATGCGCTCGCTGGTGCGGGAAACGCGGTTGTCCGCCGACATGTTCATCTACCCGATGTTCGTGTGCAGCGGCGAGGGCCAGCGGCGCGAGGTCGGGTCGATGCCGGGCGTGTTCCAGCTCTCGGTGGACGAAGCGGTCCGCGAGGCGGCGGCGGCCCAGAAGGATGGCGTGCCGGGCGTTCTGCTGTTCGGGCTGCCCGACGACAAGGACACGATCGGATCGGCCGCCTACGATCCGGAGGCGCCGGTGCAGTCCGCGGTGCGGGCCATCAAGCAGGAGGTGCCGGGCCTGCTCGTCGTCACCGACGTCTGCCTCTGCGAATACACCTCACACGGCCACTGCGGCATCCTGGTCGACAACGAGATCACCAACGACACCACCGTCGAGCAGCTGGTGCGCGCCGCGCTGTCCCACGCCGTCGCCGGCGCCGACATCGTCGCGCCGTCGGACATGATGGACGGCCGCGTCGGCCGGATCCGTGATGCGCTGGACGAGGCCGGGTGCACGCAGGTCGGGATCATGTCGTACGCCGCGAAGTATTGTTCCGCGTTCTACGGCCCGTTCCGCGACGCCGCCGGTTCGACGCCGGCGTTCGGCGACCGGCGATCGCACCAGATGGATCCGGCCAACGCGCTCGAGGCGCTGCGCGAAGTCGAGCTGGACATCGAGGAAGGCGCCGACATCGTCATGGTCAAGCCGGCGCTGACCTACCTGGACGTGATCGCCCGCGTCAAGGAGGAGTTCCGGCTGCCGACCGCCGCGTATCACGTCAGCGGCGAGTACGCGATGCTCAAGGCCGCGGCCCGCAACGGCTGGATCGACGAGCCGCGCGCGATGATGGAAACCCTGACCGCGATCCGCCGCGCCGGCGCCGACATCATCATCACCTACTACGCTCGCGAGGCGGCAAGGGCACTCTGAAGGCCGGATGCTGGGTGCCGGGTGCTTAGCGTCGTAGCGCGAGCATGGGGTCGACCCGGACCGCGCGGCGGCCGGGGATGTAGCACGCCACGAACGTCGCGATCGCGACGACGATCGTCACCGCCATCAGGATGACCGGGTCGCGCGGTTCGACGTTGAAGAGCAGCCCCTCGAGCAGCTTGCCCGACAGCACCGCCAGCACGAGCCCGAGGACCAGGCCGAGAGCGGCCAGCTTCGCGCCGTGGCCGAGCACCAGCCCCATGATGTTGGCCGGGCTGGCTCCGAGCGCGATGCGCACGCCCAGCTCCGGCACGCGCTGGCTGACGGTGTAGGCCATCACGCCGTAGACGCCCGCGAGCGCCAGCAGCAGCGCGACCGCCGGCGAACACCACCAGCAGGAACGTCCGGAATCGCGGTGTGGCGGACGCGGTCTCGATGGTGGTATCCATCGTCGCCGCCCGCAGCGGCACGTCCGGGTTGCGCGCGGCGATCTTCCGGCGGATCGTGTCGACCAGCGCCAGCGGGTCGCCGGCGTGCGTCCGCGCCACGAGGTTGAGCGACGACGCCGGCCCCGGGGTGCTGCTCGTAGGGCATGTAGATCTCCGGCTGGATCTGCAGGTTCGGTCCCCAGGTGCGGACGTCCCCGACGACGCCGACGATGGTCATGAACTCGCGCGAGTCGAGGCCGCACTGGATGCGCCGGCCGATCGGGTCCTGGCCGGCGAAGGACGTCCGCGCCAGCGACTCGTTGACGATCGCGACGAACGGCGCGTCGAGGCGATCGCCATCCGCGAAGTCACGGCCGCTCCTGAGCGGGACCCGCAGGGTCTTGAAGTAGTCGGGCGTGACGACGTTGAGGATGGCTTGCGGCCCGCGGCCGTTGGCGGGCGCCGGCACGCCTTCGACGGTGTAGCGACCGTTCGACCGCACCGCGGTCGGGAGGCTGGTGACGCCGCCGACGGTCTCGACGCCGGGCAGGGCGCGGAGATCGGCCAGCAGATCCCGATACATGGCGGTCGCGCGCGGGGCATCGTCGCGTCCCTTGATCGGCACGGCGGTCCGGACCACGAGGAGGCGATCCGAATCGAAGCCCATCTCGACCTCCGACAGCGCGGCGAGGCTGCGTGCCAGGAGTGCGGCGCCGGCCACCAGCACCATCGCCAGCGCAATCTCCGCGACCGACGAACGCGCTGCGCGCCCAGCCGCCGCGCGCGCCGATCGACGTCCCCTTGCCTCCCTCGCGCAGGCCGTCCACCAGCTGGACGCGCGAGATCTGCAGCGCCGGCGCCAGGCCGAAGATGAAGCTCGCCACCATCGACACCAGCAGCGCGAACAGCGAGCGCGGTGGCGTCGACGTGGATCTCTTCGACGCGGGGCAGGTCGGCCGGGGCCATGGCGATCAGCGCCGACGACGCCGAGCCGCGCGAGCCACGCGCCACAGATCGCCGCAAGAGCCGCGAGCACGGCGCTCTCGGTGAGCAGCTGCTGAATCAACCGGCGGCGGCTGGCGCCGACCGCCGCCCTGACCACCATTTCGCGCGAGCGCTCCGTCGATCGGGCGAGCAGCAGGTTGGCGACGTTCGCGCACGCGATCAGCAGCACCAGCGCGACCGCGCCGAGGAGCACGTCGAGCGTGGCCTTGCGTGTTGACGACGATCAGGTCCTTCAGCGGCAGCACGACCGCCGACTTCTGCGTGTTGCTGTCGGGATACTGCTGTTCGAGGCGTGACGCGATCGCGGCGATCTCGGCGTGCGCCGCGCCGACGCTCACGTCCTCGCCGCAGCCGCGCGATGACGCGATAGTTGTGACGCCGACCGCGACGTCGTCTCGGGCGAGATCCACGACGGCGCGTAGATGTCGGCCCGCGTCGGAAACCGCTGCCCTGGCGCGCAGCACGCCGGTGATGCCTGAAGCAGCCGATCCGAGTATTTGACCGTCGATCCGAGCACGCCCGGGTCGCCGTTGAACTGCTGCTTCCAGAAGGCGTCGGTGATGATCACGGCGAGCGGGCCGTCGGGACGCTGCTCGTCGGCCGACGGCAGCCGTCCCACCGCGACGCGCGCGCCGAGCGCCTCGAAGAACCCGGGGCTCACGTGGATCACCGACGCATAGCTGGCGTTGTCGTTGACGGTGACGCTGGACTCGCCGCCCTGGTAGTAGGCGATCGCCTCGAAGCTGCGGCTCTGCTGCTTCCAGTCGTGGAAGTCGGGCGCCGAGACGTTCAGGCTTCGCGTCCCGGTGCGGCTGTCTGAAGTTGGTGACCGCCACCAGCCGGTCCGGCTCGGCGAACGGCAGCGGCCGGAACAGCACCGAGTTGACGACGCTGAAGATGGCGGTCGTGGCGCCGATCCCGAGCGCCAGCGTCATGACGGCCGTGATCGCGAACGACGGCTGACGGAACAAGCTGCGGAGCGCGTAGCGAAGGTCGGTCATAAGAAGGATTCAGGGTCTGCGCCTAGTCCACGCCCACGACGATGAGCGTCGCGTCGTCGTCGAACTTCCCGCCGGTGAAGGCGTTGACTTCGGAGAGCAGCTGCTCCTTCATCGCCTCGAGTGAAGCGGTGCGGGAGCGGATCGCGGCGTCCTTCAGCCGATCCTCGCCGTACTCGTCGCCCGCCGGATCGCGTGATTCGGTGATGCCGTCGGTGTAGAAGACGACGCGATCGCCGGGGCCGATCGCGACCTCGGCCTGTTCGTAGGTGTTGTCCGGAAAGATGCCGAGGACCATGCCGCCTTCGGACAGGAGCGCCGTCGTCCCGTCGGCGCGGACGAGCAGCGGCGGGTTGTGGCCGGCATTCGAGTAGACGATGCGCCGGGCGTCACGCTCGATGCGCGCGAAGCAGAAGGTCGCGAAGCGGCCGCTCGCCATGTTGCGGCAGAGCAGGCGGTTGACGTTGCTGCAGACCGACGAGGGGGGCGCGGTTTCCTGGGCGAACGCGCGGACCGCCGCCTGCAGGTTCGACATCAGCAGCGCGGCGGGCAGTCCCTTGCCGGCGACGTCGGCGATCGAGATGCCGAGCGCGGCCCCGAACGCGAGGGTGTCGAAACAGTCGCCGCCGACGCCGTTGGCCGGCTGCCATGCCACCGCGACGTTGATGCCGCCGACTTGCGGGACGCTGGTCGGCAGCAGTCCCCGCTGGATCAGGCGCGCGTCCTCGAGCTCCCGCTGCTGGCGCTGATCGCGCCGGCGCGCGGCCCGCGACTCGGCGATCTCGCGCTCGAGAATCTCGAGCAGGGTGACGTCCTCCCAGGGCTTCTGCACGAAGCTCTTGGCGCCGCGGCGCATCGCTTCGACGGCGGTGTCGATGCTGCCCCACCCGGTCATGACCACGATCGGCATCGACGCGTCGTGCAGCCGCACGCGCGGAATGAGCTCGAGCCCCTCCCGACCAGAGGTCGTATCGCGAGAGTAGTTGAGATCCATCAGCAGCAGGTCGAAGTGCTCGGCCTGCAGCCGCTCCATCACCGCCTCGGTCGAGTTGACGAACTGCGGCTCGTAGCCCTCGCCGGTGAGCAGCCAGCGCAGGGCCTCGAGGACGTCCGGCTGATCGTCGGCGACCAGTATCCGGGCCGGGGTTGGGTCGGTCGGCGAAGGCATGCGATAGACAGTAAAGCTCTCGAACATGGCCGAGAGCGCATGGTCCAAGACGCGTACCGCACCATCGCGGTTCGCGCCGCGCGGATTCCCGCGTCAAAACACTGATGTCCCGGTGGAGTCCGCGCGCGCAGTCCCACGCCTGCGACCGTTCGTCCCACTGGCGCGACTGCGACGCCGGCGCCTGGGACGAACGGCGGCTCGCCGGCGGCGTGCCGCCGCATCAGCGGCGTCAAACCGTTCGCGGCCCGCAGTTCGCATATATCTTAGTAGCGCGGCCCAGGCCGCGCTTGCTGAATGGCCGACACTACTCCAGTCCGCGTCCTGATCGCCGACGATCAGCCGGACATCCTCAACGCGCTGCGGTTTCTGCTCCTCGACGAGGGCTTCGACGTCGTCGAGGCGCGCTCGCCTGCGGAGGTGCTGGAACGCATCGAGGCGGCGGACTTCGATCTCGCGATCCTGGACCTGAATTACACGCGCGACACGACGTCGGGGCAGGAGGGCCTCGACCTGCTCGAGCGCATCAAGGCGATCGACCCGACGCTGCCGGTGCTCGTGATCACCGCCTGGAGCAGCGTCGCCGGCGCGGTCGAGGCGATGCGGCGCGGCGCCCGCGACTACATCGAGAAGCCGTGGGACGACGAGCGGCTGCTGGCGACGGTGCGCACCCAGATCGACCTGCGGCGCGCGGTCAGGCGGACGCACCGGCTGCAGGAGGCGCACTCCCGGCTGCAGCGCGGCGCGCTGCCGTCCTTCATCGGCGCGTCGCACGCGATCGCCGAGGTGCGGCAGACGATCGAGCGGATCGCGCCGTCCGACGCGGCGGTGCTGATCACCGGCGAGCACGGCACCGGCAAGGAAGTCGTCGCGAGCTGGATCCACGCGCTGTCGGATCGCAAGTCGAAGGCGCTGGTGACCATGAACGCCGGCGGGCTGGCGGAAGGCATCGCCGAGAGCGAGCTGTTCGGCCACGTGAAAGGGGCGTTCACCGACGCCCGCTACGACCGGCTGGGATGCTTCGAGATGGCGGACGAGGGCACGCTGTTCCTCGACGAGATCGCGAACATGCCGGTGCGGCTCCAGGCCAAGCTGCTCCGCGTGCTGCAGACCGGCGAGGTCCAGCGGGTGGGATCGTCGCGGCTCCGCTACGTCAACGTCCGCGTGCTGTCGGCCACCAACGCCGACCTCGAAGCGGAGATCGCGGCCGGGCGGTTTCGCGAGGATCTGCTCTATCGCCTGAACACGGTGATCATCCGGCTGCCGGCGCTGCGCGAGCGGCGCGACGACGTCGACGCCCTCGCGGCGCACTTCCTGACCCACTACGCCGCGAAGTACCGGAAGCCGCTCGCCCGCTTCGACGAGGCGGCGCACTCGACGCTCTGCGCGCACAGCTGGCCCGGGAACGTCCGCGAGCTGGCGCACGTCGTCGAGCGGGCGGTGCTGATGACGGACCCACGGGCCGACGGCCGTGACGTCACGCGACCTCGGCCTGCACGGCGTGCGGCCGGCCGCGGAGGTATCGCCACAGTCGCTCGAGGATGCGGAGCGCGTGTTCATCGAGAAGGTCCTGGCCCGGCACGGCGGCGACGTGCGGCTGGCGGCGCAGCAGCTCGGCATGAGCCGCAGCGCGCTCTACCGCCGGCTTCAGCAGTACGGCGTCCGTGAGTAAGGCGACCGGCCACACGTCGACGCGCGTGCACCGCAACCTCGAGCGCGCGGTGCTGATGCTCACGCTGCTCGCCGGCCTGCCGGGCGGCCTCGCCCTGCTCTACATCCTATGGCAGCAGCAATACAGCTTCGAGGTGCGCTGGACCGTGGCGACGGTGGTCGGCGCGGTCTGGATCGGATCGGCGGCGCTCGCCTACCAGATGGTGACGCGCATCCTCTACCTGCAGGCCAACCTGCTCGGCGCGCTGCGGGAAGGGGACTACTCGATCCGCGGCACCGGCGCCGAGGCGGGCAGCGCCGTGTATCTGGTGATGCAGGAGATCAACGCGCTCGGCGACACGCTGCAGCGGCAGCGCACCGAGGCGGTGGAATCGACCAGGCTCCTGCACAGCGTGATGGCCGCGATCGACGTCGCGGTGTTCGCGTTCGACATGGACGCGAAGCTGGTGCTGGTGAATCCGGCGGCCGAGCGGCTGATCGGCAGGCCCGCCGCGTCGCTGCTCGGGCTCGAGGCACAGCAGCTGCGGCTGGCCGCCTACCTCACCGGCGAGACGCCGCGGTTGATCGAACGTCCGTTCGGCCCGGAGAGCGGCCGCCTCGAGCTGCGGCGATCGAGCTTCCGCCGCGACGGCAAGCCGCATCACCTGCTGGTGTTCGCGGACCTGAGCCGCGCGCTGCGCGAGGAAGAGCAGCAGGCGTGGCAGCGCATCGTGCGGGTGCTGTCGCACGAGATCAACAACTCGCTGACGCCGATCAAGTCGATCGCGCACAGCATCAAGCGGATGCTGTCGCGGGTGCCCGACCTGCCCAGGGCCGCGGAGATCCAGGACGGCCTCAACCTGATCGAGACCCGGTCCGGATCGCTCGGCCGCTTCCTGCGCGCCTACGCCCAGCTGGCGCGGCTGCCGAAACCGCAGCAGCGCCCGATCCAGATCGGTCCGCTCGCCCACCGGATCGCCGAGCTGGAGAACCGGCTGCCGGTGACGGTGCGCACGACCGACGACCTCGAGGTGAACGCCGATCCCGATCAGCTCGAACAGCTGCTGATCAACATCGTCCGCAACGCCGTCGATGCCACGCTCGAAACCAACGGGGGCGTGTGGATCGACTGGAAACAGGTCGACGGTTCGATGCAGCTCACCGTCGAGGACGAAGGACCAGGGCTGCCCGACACCGCCAACCTGTTCGTGCCGTTCTTCACGACGAAGCCGGCGGGGTCCGGCATCGGGCTGGCGCTGAGCCGGCAGATCGCCGAGGCCCACGGCGGCACGCTCGCGCTCGAGAACCGGACCGACGCGAAGGGCTGCCGCGCCGTCCTGCGCCTGCCGATCCAGGCTTGACGTCCAGGCACCGGCAACGGGTGAACCTGTCATAATCGATCCTCGATGCTCCGCCGTTCCCGCTCCCGATATCCGCGATCAGAAAAGCTCTTCGCCTCGGCGTCGCGCATCCTGCCCGGAGGCGTGGACAGTCCGGTCCGGGCGTTCAAGGCGGTCGGCGCGTCGCCGCTCTTCATCGCGCGCGGCCGCGGCGCGCACCTCGAAGACGCCGACGGCCATACCTACATCGACTATGTGATGTCGTGGGGGCCGCTGATCCACGGGCATGCGCCGAAGGGGCTCGTGAAGGCGCTGGCCGCAGCGGCGGCACAGGGCACGAGCTTCGGCGCGCCCACCGAGCTCGAGACCCGGCTGGGACAGCGCGTCGCGACGCTGATGCCGTCGATCGAGCGGATTCGCTTCGTCAGCTCAGGCACCGAGGCGACGATGAGCGCGGCGCGGCTGGCGCGTGCGTTCACCGGCCGCGACAAGATCGTGAAGTTCGAAGGCTGCTACCACGGGCATGCCGACGCGTTCCTGGTGAAGGCGGGGTCGGGCGCGATGACGCTCGGCTCGCCGACCAGCCCCGGCGTCCCGGCCGCCGCGGCGCAGGACACCCTGGTCGCCAGCTACAACGATCTCGACTCGGTCGAGCGGCTGCTCGATCAGAATCATCAAAAGGTCGCCGCAATCTTCGTCGAGCCGATCGCGGGCAACATGGGCGTGGTGCCACCGCGAGAGGGATTCCTGGACGGGCTGCGGAAGATCTGCACGCGCGAGCAGATCCTGCTGGTGTTCGACGAAGTGATCTCCGGCTTCCGGGCCTCGGCGGGCGGCGCGCAGCAGCTCTTCTCGGTCAAACCAGACCTGACGTGCCTCGGCAAGATCATCGGCGGCGGCCTGCCGGTGGGCGCCTACGGCGGACGCGCCGACATCATGTCGATGATGTCGCCGAGCGGGCCGGTCTATCAGGCGGGAACGCTGTCGGGGAATCCGCTGGCGATGACGGCGGGCTTGTGGTCGCTCGAGCAGCTCTCGCCGCGGCTCTACCGCCACCTGGCGAAGCTGGGAGGCCGGCTCGCGGCCGGCCTGGCGGACGCGGCGCGCGCGGCGAACGTGCCGCTGCAGGTGAACGCGTTCGGCTCGGTGCTGACGCCGTTCTTCACCAGCACGCCGGTCCGGGACTACGGCTCGGCGGCTGGTGCGAATACGGCCCGGTATGCGGCGTTCTTCCGCGGGATGCTCGAGCGCGGGATCTACCCGCCCCCCTCCCAGTTCGAGGCGTGGTTCCTCTCGGGCGCGCACACCGAGAAGGACGTCGACCGGACGATCAAGGCGGCGCGAGCCGTCTGCGCCGCCCTGCCCACTACCTGATCTCGGGCGGCGAATCGAGCCGCACGCGCAGGATGGTGCCCGCCGGCAAGGTGACGTCCTTGCCCTCGGTCGCGGCAATCGTACCGCCGCCACCGATCAGCACGCCCAGCACCGCGCCCTTCACGCCGCCGATGATGCCGCCGATGATCGCGCCCACACCGGCACCGGCGCCGATCCGCCCGGCCTCGCCGCGGATCCCTTCGCTCTCCAGCGCCTCCGTCACGGTGCCGCGCAGCGGATACTGCCGGCCGTTGACGGTGATCTGATCGAACGCCACCGTCATCTGCCCCTTGCGCTCGGTCCGCGACGCCCGGTTGACCGAGCTGACCACGCCCCGCAGCACCGAGCCGGAGGGAATCAGGACGTCGTTGCCGCGGTACAGATCGGCCGCGGTCGTGGCCTCGAACCGATCCTCGACCTGCGCCGTGTCCGAAGTCAGCTGCGTCAGCAGCCGGACGTCGATCTCCTGCCCTTCCGGAATCGCCGATCGTCCGCTCGACCGCCGATCGTCGCGACGCGTGGTGTCATAGACCCCGCCCGAGACACCCGACCCGCTGCCGGAGCCGGAGCCGCTACCGGAGCCGCTGCCGGAGCCGATTCCATAACCACTTCCCGATCCCGAGCTCGAACTGCGGGACGAGCCGGACGCAGACGACTCGCCGCGCGCGCGCGAGCGAATCTCCTGCAGCCGATCGCGCAGGTCCGAATACTCCGACCGGTTGACTGTCCCCTCTTTGCGGATCTTGACCTTGAGGTAGGTGACCTCGTCGCGCAGGTCATCGAGCTCGGTCTCGAGCCGCGACGCGAGGGCCGAGTCGGTCGATCGCAGTCGCGATACGTCGGCCCCCGCCTGGTAAACCTGATCCTGCAACCGCTGAATATCAGAAGAGCTGACGCTCTGCTGCGCCGCCGCCACGCTGGCGATCGACAGCAGCGCCGCCGCAATCATCGTTCGCAGCCTTCCCTGTGAAATCATCGTTCTCTCCATTACCTGATCGCGGTGCCTCGCCGTCGGCTCATGCACAGCGACTGTCCATCACAAAGGACGTTCACCTCTCTTTTCGGTTTCTGTGCAAGATTCGATACCGCCCAAGCTCAGCCGAACCGCGGCTGCCCCGGCACTTGGTATCATGAAGTATCCATGGGTCTTGTCAGGCTCCACAAAACCGTCGGCGTCCGGGTCGGCACGGTTCAGGTTGGCGGGGGCGCTCCCATCGTCGTCCAGTCGATGACGATGACGGACACCGCCGACCCGGCAGGGACCGCGCGGCAGTGCATCGAGCTGGCGGAGGCGGGATCCGAGATGGTTCGCGTGACCGTGAACCTCCCGGCGGCGGCGGAAGCGGTGCCCGAGATCAAGCGGCGCATGCTCGACGCCGGCGTCACCGCACCGCTGATCGGGGACTTCCACTATAACGGGCACCTCCTGCTCACCCGATACCCCGACTGCGCGAAGGCCCTCGACAAATACCGGATCAATCCCGGCAATGTCGGCACCGGACGACGACGCGACGAGCAGTTCGCGACGATCTGCGCGGTGGCTCGCGACAACGGCAAGCCGGTCCGCATCGGCGTGAACGGCGGGTCGCTCAATCAGGAGCTCGTGGTCGCGAAGATGCAGGAGAACACCGACCGCGATCTCGGGCTGACCTCGGAAGAGATCATCAACGACTGCATGGTGGTCTCGGCGATCGAGTCCACCGAGCTCGCCCTCGAGTCCGGCCTGCGCAAGGATCAGATCATCATTTCGTGCAAGACCTCGCGGCCGCGCGATCTCATCGCCATCTACCGCGAGCTGGCGAAGCGGACCGACCAGCCGCTGCACCTCGGGCTGACCGAGGCCGGCATGGGCACGAAGGGATTGGTGTGGTCGGCCGCCTCGATGGGCACGCTGCTGAACGAGGGCATCGGCGACACGATCCGGGTGTCGCTGACACCGCGCCCAGGCGGCGATCGTCGCGAGGAGGTCTACGCCGCGTGCGAGCTGCTGCAGGCGCTCGGCCTGCGGTCGTTCTCGCCCAGCGTCACCGCCTGTCCGGGCTGCGGGCGCACCACCAGCAGCACGTTCCAGGAGCTGGCCGAGAAGACGCAGGAATACATCCGCGAACGGATGCCCGACTGGAAGACGCAGTTCGAGGGCGTCGAGACGATGACCCTCGCGGTCATGGGCTGCGTGGTCAACGGCCCCGGCGAATCGAAGGCCGCGAACATCGGCATCAGCCTGCCGGGAACCGGGGAATCACCGAACTGCCCCGTCTTCATCGACGGCCAGCACCACACCACGCTCCGCGGCAACTACGACGAGCTGGCCACCGCCTTCCGCGAGCTGGTCGACAGCTACGTTGAAAACAAGTACCCGAAGAAGCTCCAGACAAGTACTCAGTAAAGAGAAAAGTCAGAAGTCAAAAGTCAAAAGGGAAAAGGACTTCGAATAGCCCCGGCCTTTTAACTTTTAACTTCTGACTTCTGACTTGTTACCTCTAACGAAGTCAGCACCCCCCTGATGCGTCGCCACCAGACGATCGTCAGCACGACGCCGCAGATGATCAGGCCGATCGAGAGTCCCCACCACAGACCGATGACGCCGAGCCTCGTGTGGAAGGCCAGGAGGTACGCGACCGGCAGGCCGAGCATCCAGTGCGCAGCGAGGTTCCACAACATCGGCGTACGCGTATCGCCGAGCCCGCGAAGGATGCCCGTGCCGACGCCTTGCAGGCCGTCGAAGAGCTGAAACACTGCGGCGACCGCAAGCAGCGCGATGCCGATGTCCAGTACGCCCGGATCGGAGCTGAAGGCGCCGATCAGCGTGCGGGGAAGCAGCAGGAAGATCGCCGCGGCGCAACTCATGAACGTCGTCCCGAAGAGGAGCGCCGTCCAGCCGGCGCGGGACGCGGCGGGACCGTCCCTGGCACCGATGGCGTGGCCGACCCGCACCGCCCCGGCGGACGCGATGCCCAGCGGCACCATGAACGTGAAGCCGGCGAGGTTCAACGCGATCTGGTGGGCGGCGAGTGCCGTCGGCGTGAGCCGGCCCGCAAGTGCCGACGCCGCCGCGAAGACGCCAACCTCGAGCGTCAGCTGCAGCGCGGCGGGTGTGCCGAGCGATACGAGCCGCCACATCGACGAAGCCTGGATGCGCAGCGGCGTCTCGAAGAGTCCCGGGCGGCGGCCACGCTCGCGGTAGACGATCGCGATCATCAGGTAGGCGCACATCACGCCGCGTGAGAACACCGTCGCCCACGCCGCGCCCGCGACGCCCATGGCGGGAAAGCCGAAGTGCCCGAAGATCAGCACCCAGTTGACCACCACGTTCGCGGCGTTGGCGACGACCAGCGCGATCATCACCGGCCGCACCGATCCCATCCCCTGCAGGTAGCGGCGGAAACAGAAGTAGAGCATCAGCGGCGGGACGCTCCAGATCACGGCATCGACATAGGGATGCGTGAGCCGCAGCACCTCGGGATCCATGCCCCACCCGTCGAGCGACCGGCCGATCGCCACGAGCAGCAGCATCGCCGGGATCGTCAGCACGGCGCTGAGCACCACGCCGTGAATCAGCCAGCGATGACACTCGTCGAGGCGGCGCGCGCCGAAGGCCTGCGACACCAGCGTGTCGAGCCCGAGCAGCATGCCGAGCGAGAACACGCATACGGCATTGAAGATCGCGGTGCCGATGCCGACCGCGCCGATCGCCTCGGCGCCGAGCCGCCCGACCATGAGGATGTCGACCATCCCCATCGTGATCCAGCCGAGCTCCGCCACGACGACCGGGATCGCCAGCGTGAACATCGGACGGAATTCCTGCCGGAGTGAGCGGAACACGAGGGATGACTATCCCCGGATGGGAGACGGATGACTAGCGGTTTCTGAAGCGCCGGGCGTTCATCTCGACCAGCCGGCGCAGTTCCTGGAGCGGCTCCGCGTGATCGTCCACCTGCAGGCGCAGCACCACGTCGTTGTTCAGCCAGACGCCGCCGTTCTTCTTGACGATCAGCATCGCGGCCGATTGCTTGCCGCGCGTGTCCCCGCCGGCCGCCTGGCCGGCGTCGAGTGCCGCCATCAACCGCAGCGAGAGATGGCCCGTCGCCTTCTCGAACGCCGCGACCATGCCGGCGACGACGGCTTCACCCGCGAGGATATTGCCCTGCGCGGTGCAGTACCGGCCGCCTTTGTGCCCGGCCCAGGCAGTCGCCTTCGGACCGGTGAACGCGGCGTAGTTGCCCTTGGCGTCCATCACCGCGAACTGACGCCCCTCTTTCGGCCACGGCCGCCCGTTCAGTCCCGGATCCGGATCGCTGTCCCAGATCGTCTTGACGATCGCGTCGGGCTTGAGCCCCGTGCGCAGCATCGCCAGCGCCTTCGGACCGTAGCTCACGTCGACGATCGCCTGCGTCGCCACCACGCCAACGTCGGCGTCGGCCCAGAGCACACCGTTGCCGACCGAGAAGACCCGCGACTGGACGGCGCCGCCAACCTCTCCGGTATCGGGGTCGTAGCCGAGAATCGAGAAGGTGCCTGGGAATTCGGGAAGGACGTCCTGAGCGGCTGGTGTGACCAACACACCGCACGCCAGGAGCCACGCGAGGCAGATGGTGGTGGCTCTGGTTCTCACGGGCGCATCGGACCGTGGCTCAGCGCCAGATCATCAGCTTCTGGAACCACTGGATGCGCGTCAGGTCGTTGTAGATGACCGTCACCATCAGCATCAGCAGGAGGACGAAGCCGGCGAGCATCATCTTCTCCTTGACCTTCATGCTGAAGTCGCGGCGCGACAGGCCTTCGAGTGCCAGGATGGTGATGTGGCCGCCGTCGAGCACGGGCACCGGCATGAGATTCAGCAGGCCGAGGTTCAGGCTGATCATCGCCATGAGGCTGAAGAGCGACGTCCAGCCGATCGCCACCGCTTCACCGGAGAGACCCGCAATCGCAATCGGGCCCATCAGCTGATTGACCGGCGTGTCGCGCGTGAACAGGCCGGCGAGCGTCTCCACGATCATCGACGCCCACTGCCAGTTGCGCTGGAAGCTGAGGCCGATCGCGTCGACGAACGACGGCTTCACCGTCGTGAACTCGCCAAACTGGCTGAACTGGATGCCAACGCGGACGGCGCCATCGATGATCGTCGGCGTCATCTGGAACGAGTGCTCCTGCCGGCTGCGCTCGACGATGAGCGTCAGCGGCTTCCCCTCGCTGGCTTTGATCGCTTCGCTGATCCGCGTCGAATCGCTGGTGCGCTCGCCATTGATCGCCACGATGACGTCGCCGCGCTGCAGGCCGGCGGCCGCCGCGGGACTGTTCGGGTTGATAACGCTGATCGTCGCGCGGATGGCCGGGAGCCCGCCAAACACCGGCTCGCTGTACTTGCCGCGGGCACCGATGCGCATGGGTTGATCGAACTGCTTCCCGTCGCGCTCGATCGTCAGCCGGACGTCCTTGTTGGCTTTCGTCAGGAGCGCTTGAGAGAACGCCTCCCACGTCGGCACCGGGTTGCCGTCGAACCCGACGACACGATCGCCGGCCTTGATGCCGGCTTGCGCGGCGGGCGTATCCGGGACCGTCGTACCGATGACGACGGACTGCGCGTCGAACGCCGGGATGTCCGCGCCCTGATAGAGCACGAACGTCATCACGATGATGGCGAGGATGAGGTTCATCACCGGGCCCATGATCAGGACCTGGAAGCGCTGCCACTTCGACTTCGACAGGAACTCGTCCGACGCCCCGGTCCGCGCGTCCTCGGGGTTCTCGCCCGCCATCTTCACGTAGCCGCCGAGCGGGATGGCGCTGACGGCGTACTCGGTGTCGCCGCGTCGGAACGACAGCAGCTTCGGCCCGAAGCCGAGTGAGAACGTCAGCACGCGCACACCGATGCGGCGCGCCATCATGAAGTGGCCGAGCTCGTGTACGAAAATCAGTACCCCGAGCACGAAAACGAAGGCGAGAAGTGTGGTCACGCTGTGGAGTCCCTGTAATTACCCGACTTTTGATTGTAACTCGCTGACCGAGCGGGCCGCGAATCGGCGCGCCTCCCGGTCCACCGTCCGGACGTCGTCCAGGCTCCGCACCTCGGCGGGATTGTCGGCCTCATACCAGTCCATCGCGGCGGAGATGACGCCCGGAATCGACGTAAACGCGAGCCGGCCCTCGAGAAACGCCGGCACGGCGACCTCGTTGGCGGCATTCAGCACGATCGGCAGTCCGGCCGGTCCCGCCAGCGCCCGGAACGCGAGGTCGAGACACGGAAATCGCGCGCTATCAACTGGTTCGAAGGTCAGGGTGCCGCAGGCCGCGAGGTCGAGGGCAGGCAGAATCGCAGGCCAGCGATTGGGATACGCCAGCGCGTACTGGATGGGCAGCCGCATGTCGGTCACGCCCAGCTGTGCAAGGATTGAGCCGTCCACGAACTCGACCATCGAGTGCACGATCGACTGCGGATGGACGACGACGGCGATGCGGTCGGGCGTGACGTCGAACAACCAGCGCGCCTCGATCACCTCGAGCCCTTTGTTCATGAGCGTCGCCGAGTCGATGGTGATCTTCGGCCCCATGTTCCACGTCGGATGGCGCAGCGCATCGTCGGGCGTGACGGTCCGGAGCGCCGCCGCCGAGAGCCCGCGGAACGGTCCGCCCGAGGCCGTCAGAATCAGCCGCTTCACTTCCTGAAGGGGCCGGCCGATGAGGCACTGATGGATGGCGTTGTGCTCGCTGTCCACCGGCAACACGTCGACGCCGTGGGCCCGCGCCCGCTCCATCACCATCTGCCCGGCCATGACGAGGATTTCCTTGTTCGCCAGCGCGATGCGCTTGCCGGCGTCGATCGCGGCGAGCACCGCGTCGAGGCTGGCGGTGCCGGTCGATGCGAACAGCACCGTGTCGACGTCGGGATGCGTCGCCACCGCGACGAGGCCCTCGACGCCGCAGCACACGGTCGCCGGCACCGTCACGCCGCGGCGCTGGAGCTCGCCGCCAAGCGACGCGACGGCGGCCTCGCTCGACATCGCGACGATCGACGGCGCATGACGTGCGACCTGTTCGGACAGCCGCGTCGCGTTGGCGCCCGCGGCGAGGGCGACGATGCGCAACTGATCGGGATGCGCGTCGACGACCGCCAGCGTGCTGCAGCCAATCGATCCGGTCGAGCCGATCACGGCGAGGCGGTTCATCAGACTTGCAGGTAGCGCACGAAGAGGTAATACGCCGGGCTGGCGAACAGCCAGCTGTCGATGCGATCGAGGACGCCGCCGTGGCCGGGAATCAGCGACGACGAGTCCTTGACGCCGGCGCTTCGCTTGAGCAGCGACTCGAACAGATCGCCGAGGATGCCGAGCACGACCACCGCGACGGCCGTCAGCACGAGCGGCGCCGGCGGCGCGGCGGGAAACACCAGTCTCGCGCCCGCGATCATTGCCGCCGATCCCACGATGACGCCGCCAATGGCCCCTTCACGCGTCTTCTTGGGGCTGATCGCCGGCGCGAGCGGCGCCCGGCCGAAGGCGCGCCCGGTGTAGTACTGGGCCGAATCGCTCGCCACGATCGTCACGACCAGGAGGATGACCGCTTCGCGGCCGCCGATCGTCCGCACCGCGGCCAGCGCCCCGAGCGGCAGGCCGATATAGACCACGCCGAACACTGCGGCGGATGTCGACGCGAGCGCGTGCGGACCTGGCGACGTGGTGAACACCGCGATCGCGCCGAGCACCACCAGCGCGGCGAGGATGACGATCTCCAGCGGGAACACCTCCGTGCCGAGCGCCGCGCACGCGGCGATGACGAACGCCGAGGTGAGCCGTGGCACCGTTGCCCCGAGTGCCGCGGCGATACGCGAGTACTCGATCATCGCCAGCTCGGCGGCGACGATGGCGAGGAGGAGCGTGGCGAGAGGGGGAAGGAACCAGATGACGGCGAGCACGGCCGGAAGCAGGACGAGCGCCGTGAGGAGCCGGATCATCCCTCGACCCTGCGGGAGGTGACGCGGCGGGAGCTGGTCATCTGCCGGCGACCGCCGGCTGGTTGATGCCGCCGTATCGGCGGTCGCGCTTCTGGTAGGCGAGGATCGCCTCGAGCAGGTCCCGCTTGCGGAAGTCCGGCCACAGCGTGTCGGTCACCCAGATCTCCGCGTACGCGATCTGCCAGAGCAGGAAATTGCTGACCCGCATCTCGCCGCTGGTGCGGATGAGGAGGTCGGGATCCGGCTGACCCGCGGTATAGAGGAAGCCCGCGAACCGCTGCTCGTCGATCTCGTCGGCGCGAACGCCGGCGTCGAGCAGCCGTTTGACCGCCTCGACAATTTCGGCGCGCCCGCCGTAGTTGAGGGCGATGTTGAAGAGCATGCCGGTGTTGGCGGCGGTCTTCTCCTCGGCGCGCGCCAGCTCGCTGCGGATGTCCGGCGAGAGGTCCTCGGCGCGGCCGATCACCCGGAAACGGATGTTGTTCCGAAGCAGCGTGTTGAGCTCGAGGCGGAGGTACCGCTTCAGCAGCATCATCAGTGTCGATACTTCGGACACCGGCCGCTTCCAGTTCTCGACCGAGAAGGCATACAGCGTGAGCACGCGGATGCCGAGACGAGCCGACCCTTCCACGACCTCGCGCACCGACTCGATGCCGGCGCGGTGCCCCTCGACCCGGGGCAGATGGCGCTGCGCGGCCCAGCGACCGTTGCCGTCCATGATGACCGCGAGGTGATTGGGCAGCCGGCTGAAGTCCACCTGCCTCGCCAGACTCTCCTCGGCGGACCCGGCGGACACAACGGACAGGATGTCTTCGAGCGCCATGCGCAAACCTCGATGATACAGGATCCGTGCAGTCCGGCCGGGCCCGGCCGGCGGCCGGCTGCGGACGCCGCCCGATTCTACTTTGAATTATAAAGCTTAGGGGTTCAGTACGCCACGGCGGCGAGAAACAGCCCCTTGGCCGGCGCGGTCGGCCCGGCCTGCGCGCGATCGCGGGACTCGAGGACCGCGAGCAGCGTCCACGGATCCCAGCGCCCGATGCCGACTTCGACGAGGGTGCCGGCGATGGTCCGGACCATGTGGCGGAGGAAGCCGTCGCCGCTGACCCGAATGACGAGCGGCAGGTCGAACCCGCCGCCGTCCTCGACGTCGAGGGCGAGGATGGTCCGCTCGGTCGTGGCCACGTTCGAGCCGGCGCCCTGGAACCCGGCGAAGTCGTGCGTGCCGACGAGCGGCCCGGCCGCCGTGCGCATCGCCTCGATGTCGAGCGGCTGCGGCACGTGCCAGACGTAGCGCTGCAGGAACACCGACACGAGCGGCGCGTTCACGATCCGGTATTCGTAGGTCTTGGCGCGGGCGCTGAAGCGGGCGTGAAACGTCTCGTCCATCGCCTCGACCGCCAGCACCCGCACGTCGACCGGCAGCACCGCATTCAGCGCCCGGGCCAGCGTCGGCTCGGCGATGTCGCTGGTCAGCGTCACGCTCGCGACCTGTCCGAGCGCGTGCACGCCGGCGTCGGTGCGCCCGGCGCCGTGCACGGTCACGGGAGCGCCCTCGATCGGCGCCAGCGCGTCCTCGAGCACACCCTGAATCGAGACCCCGTTCGGCTGGCGCTGCCAGCCGACGTAGTCGGTGCCGTCGTATTGGAGGGTGAGCTTCAGAGTGCGTGGCATGTCTTCGGGCGACGTGCCACGTGCTACGTGCTACGTGCGAACGTGCTCCACGTGCGACGTGCTGCGTCCTGCGTGCGCACGTGCGACGTGCTGCGTGGTGACGTGCGCATCGCTATCTCGAGCCCGGCTTCACCACCGGTTGCCCGGCGGCACAGAGCGGACAGGCCGCGGGATCGTAGGTCGGCACGTCGAGTTGAATCAGCGCCTGCAGCGGCAGGTTGAGCCGCGCCGGATCCTTGCCTCGATCGACGATGGCGGCGGCGCCGACCACCTGCGCGCCGGCGGCGATCGCGACGGCGGCGGTTTCGCGCGTCGAGCCGCCGGTCGTCAACACGTCCTCCACGACCAGGACGCGATCGGCGTTCGACAGCGAGAAGCCACGCCGCAGCGTCAACGCGCCTTCCTGCCGTTCCGCGAACAGCGCGCGGACGCCGAGCGCGCGCGCGACCTCCTGCCCGATGACGATGCCGCCGAGCGCGGGTGAGAGAACCGCGGTCGGCTGCAGATGCCGCGTGCGCTCCGCGAGCGCTGCGCCGAGCGCCTCGGCGAGATCGGGATACTGGAGCACCAGCGCGCTCTGCATGTAGCGATCGCTGTGCAATCCGGAGGTCAGCTTGAAGTGTCCTTCAAGCAGCGCGCCCGAGCGGCGGAAGAGATCGAGTGCCTCGTTCTGTGTCATGCGACTCAGAGTCTATCGCAGCGATCGCGCGCGCCGGCCCAGCCGTACTCGCCCCGGAAGTCGTCAGGGATTTCTGGACACCACGTGGCAGGCCTACAACACCTACGGCGGCAACAGCCTCTACGTCGGCGCGCCTCGCCAGCCGCGCCTACAAGGTCAGCTACAACCGTCCCTTCATCACGCGCGGCAACTACGCCGGAGGACTGGGTCTTCAACGCGGAGTACCCGATGGTCCGCTGGCTCGAGGCCAACGGCTACGACGTCACCTACAGCACCGGCGTCGACACCGATCGCCGCGGGCCGAACGATCTGCTCGAGCACCAGGTGTTCCTCTCGGTCGGCCACGACGAGTACTGGTCGGGAGCGCAGCGCACGAACGTCGAGAACGCGCGCGGCAGCGGCGTCCACCTCGCGTTCTTCAGCGGCAACGAGGTCTTCTGGAAGACGCGGTGGGAGTTCGAGCGCCGACGGATTGGCCACGCCCTACCGCACCCTGGTGACCTACAAGGAGACGCTCGCGAACGCGAAGATCGATCCGGACGCCGACCTGGACCGGCACCTGGCGCGACAAGCGCTTCAGCCCGCCGGCCGACGGCGGCCGCCCCGAGAACGCGCTGACCGGCCAGATCTTCACGGTCAACTGCTGCAAGGAAGCGACGATCAGGGTCACCGGCACGTATCGCACGCAGCCGTTCTGGCGAAACACGCGCGTCGCGTCGCTCTCCTCGACCGGCAGCACCACCCTGACCGCCGGGATGCTGAACTACGAATGGGACGAGGACCTGAACAACGGCTCGCGCCCGGCCGGCCTCACGCGGCTGTCGTCGACGTCGGTCACGGGCGTCAGCAAGCTGCTCGACAACGGCTCGACCTACGGCACCGGCAACGCCACGCACACGCTCACGCTCTATCGTCACAGCAGCGGCGCGCTGGTGTTCGGCGCTGGCACCGTGCAGTGGTCGTGGGGACTCGACAACAACCACGATCGCGGATCGGCGGCGGCGGATACCGCGGTCCGGCAGGCGACCGTCAACCTCTTCGCGGACATGGGCGTCCAGGCCGGCTCGCTGCAGCCCGGGCTCTGCCGAACACAGCTACACGCTGTCGGCCGTCGCCCGCGACGCGGCGGGCCTTCCCGCCAGCGCCGCCGATCGCCAGGTGACGGTCGCCAACATTCCGCCAGTGTCGGTGCCGACCGTCGTCGGCCTGACTCAATCCGCAGCGACCGCCGCGATCGTGACCGCGAACCTGACGGTGGGCACGATCACCAACGCCGCGCATCCGACCATTCCAGCCGGGTCCGTCGTCAGCCAGAACCCGGCGGGAGGTGCGACCGCGCCGCCGAACAGCGCCGTCGCGCTCGTGGTGTCAACCGGTCCGCCGCCGGCGGACACGTCGCTGATTGCGGCGTACAGCTTCAACGCCGGCGCCGGCACCAGCGTCACCGACGCGACCGGCAACGGTCGCACCGGCACCATCACCGGCGCTACGTGGTCCGCGGCCGGGAAGACCGGCGGCGCGATGTCGTTCGATGGAGCGGGTGATTACGTCACCGTCGCCGACGCGGCCAGCATCGATCTGACGAGGGAGGTCCGGTGCCTCCGACGCCCTCGTTAGCTCGCCCTAGTTGGTCGTCGACCCGTTCCTGCCTCGCAGGTTCGTCTCGAATAGCTTCAGGATCCGCTTGTATTCGTCGGCCCAGCTCGTCTCCTCGGTGAACCCGTGGTTCTCGACCGGGTAGACGGCCAGCTCCCAGTTGTCCTTCCGCAGCTCGATCAGCCGTTGCGCCAGCCGCACCGAATCCTGGAAGTGGACGTTGGTGTCGACCATCCCGTGGCAGATCAGCAGCGCGCCCTTGAGCCCCTCGGCGAAGTAGATCGGCGAGCTCTTGCGGTAGGCCTCGGCGTCTCGCTGCGGGATGTTGAGGATGTTCGACGTGTAGCCGTGGTTGTAGTGCGCCCAGTCGGTCACCGGCCGCAGCGCGGCGCCGGCCGCGAACACGTCCGGGGTCGTGAACAGCGCCATCAGCGTGATGAAGCCGCCGTAGCTGCCGCCGTAGACGCCGATGCGCCGCGGATTGACCTGCTCCTTCGCCGCCAGGTACTTCGCGCCGTCGACGACGTCCTCGAGGTCCTTGCCGCCCATGTGACGGTAGATGGCGGTGCGCCAGTCGCGGCCGTAGCCGGCGCTCGCCCGGTAGTCGACGTCGAGGACGACGTAGCCGCGCGACGCGAGCAGGTTGTGGAACATGTACTCGCGGAAGTAGCTGGACCAGTAGCGGTGGGCGTTCTGCAGGTAGCCCGCGCCGTGCACGAACACGACCCCGGGCCGCGACGGGTCGCGGCGCGCGCCGATCATCTCGGGCGTGAACACGCGCGCGTAGACGTCGACGCCGTCGCGCGCCTTGAACGTGACCACCTTCGGGTCGATCCAGCCGAAGGCTCGCCACTCGGCGGTCGGCGTCGTCGTGATCTGCGTCGCCGCGCCGCCGGCGCGGTTCGGCATCACGAAAATCTCCGGCGGCTTGTTGCTGTAGGAATGCACCAGCGCGAGCGTCGACTCGTCCGGTGACACGGTCGCGTCGTTCGAGCCCGCCATCGTCGTCAGGCGGGCGCGCTCGCCGCCGTCGAGCGGCAGCGTGTAGAGGTGGCGCTCGCCCGGGTGCACCTCGCTGGTCGTGATGTAGAACTTCTTGCCGTCGCGGGCCACCTCGGCCGACGACACCTCCCACGACCCGCTGGTCAGCTGCTTCGCCTTGACGTCGTCGGCGGAGACGTCGAGCGTGTAGAGGTGCATCCACCCGTCGCGCTCGGACAGGAACGCGATACGGCGGTTGTCGGGCAGGAACTCGATTCCGCCGCCGCCGAAACCGGTCTCGCGCACCCAGGCCTCGTCGCGCAGCACGTCGATGACGCTGGTCTTGCCGCTCTCGGGATCGAGCGTCACCATCCAGCGGTCCTTGTTGTCGCCGGATCGCGCGCTGCTCACCACGTGGCGGCCGTCGGCCGAGACCACCGGCATCGACCAGCGGATCTCGCGCTCGGCCCGGCGACCCGGAGCGGGCGGGTCGGTCGCCGGCTTCTCGCCCGGCGTCGGCTTGGCTTTCTCCTGCTCCGCCACCGGCGGCGCGAAGCTGCCGTCGGCCCACACCGACTTGCCGGTCTTGAGGTTGAGGATGGCGAGCAGCCGGCGATCCTGGGTATCGCCGACGTTGGTCCGGGCGGGAATGTCCTCGGTGTAGCCGCTCTCGGTCACGTAGTTCGGCACGATAGTGTTCTTGGCGCCGGCCGGACGTTCGCCGACGACCAGGAACACATGGGTCTCGTCCGGCGACAGCATCAGGTCGACGGCGGTCTGCCGATCCGCCAGTTCGAACGACGGCAGCTTGTCCTTCTTCGCCTTCTCCTCCGCCTTGTCCTTCTGTTCCTTCTGCTGGCGCAGGTACTCGATCAGCTTCTGTTCTTCGTCGCGAATGAACTTCTGGCTGTCGGTGAGCCGCGGCTCGGCGCGACGGGGCGCGACGTCGGTCAGCTGCGTCACCATCGTCGAGGAGCCCGCGGCGTCGGCGCTGACCGGGACGATGAAGAGGTTGCCGTCGCGGACGTAGGTGACGTGCGTATCGTTGCGGGCCCAGCGCGGGTTGGACTCGCCGCCGGACGTGCGTGTGACCGGGACGCGCTTGCCGGTCGTGCCGTCGTGGATCACGACGTCGCCGCCATCGGCATAGAGCAGCCGGCGGCGGGCCTTGTCCCAGCGGCCGTTGGCGGACGGGGCCTGCTTCACGTCCTCATCCGACAGCTTCCGGGGCTCGCCCCCGGCGCGGTCGACTACGTAGGTGGCGGCTTCCTTCTCGCCCGGCTTGCGCCAGTCGAAATAGAGCTTCTGTGAATCGGCGGACCAGCGGACCGCGCTCGGGGGCCAGCCGACGAGGTCCGGTCCCTTCATGATCGTGTCGATCGACAGCTGGAGCCGGGCCGCGGCCGGCGCCGGCGCGGCGCGCTGGGCAACGATCGGGACGAGGGCGGGGAAGACGAGGAAAACCGCGACCGCAACAGCACGAAATGCGCGCATGACCGTCTAATCCTTCGTTCAGGGGTCAGTTCGAGGCCCTGGCCGGCGTACGGCTCAGGTTGAGCCAAGGGTTCTGGGAGCCCCAATCGTACAGCCCGAGCCCGGTTCTTGCTACCTCCCGGGCATCACTCGTTCGACAACAGGTTGGTGGAGATACGTGCAATGCCTTTGAAGTCCCATTTTTCTGCTTTCTCGGCCGCATTGGCTGGCGCGGGCCTGGCGGCGGCCCTGTTCGGTTCCGGCCGTCCCCTGTTCGCTTCCGAACAGGCGCCGGCGCAGCCCGCCCCGCAGACACCCGTCTCGCAACCCGTAATCGCCCCGCCGCCGACCGGCGCGCTGATGCGGCTGACGGCTGACGAGGCCGTGCGCCTGGCGCTCGAGAACAACCTCGGCATCCAGGCCGAGCGGCTGGCGCCGCAGATCAATACCCTGGCGATCGCGCAGGCCCGGGCGGCGTATGCGCCATCGCTCTTCACGACCTTCAACACGCGCAGCAGCACCCAGCCGCCGAGCAGCTACATCAGCGGCACCAGCGCGACCCTGACCAACGAGACCTTCAGCCAGAGCGGCGGGATTCAGCAGTTCATCCCCTGGGGCGGCGGGCAGTACTCGCTGTCGCTCGACGGCGGCAAGGCGACGACGAGCTCGATCGACAGCCGCTTCAACCCGCAGCTCTCGAGCAATCTCGCGGCGAGCGTCACGCAGCCGCTGCTGAGGAACTTCGGCTTCGACAACATCCGCCAGCAGATCGCGACCACCCAGAACAACCAGGTGATCGCGGACCTCGGACTGCGCGAGCAGGTGGCGATCACGACGCAGGCCGTGCGCAACACCTACTTCGAGCTGATCGGCGCCATCGAAGGCCAGAAGGTGGCGCGCCAGTCGCTCGATCTCGCGCTCGCCTCGCTCAAGAACAACCAGACGCGCGTCGAGGTCGGCACGCTGGCCCAGATCGACATCATCGAGGCCGAGGCCGAGGTCGCCGCGAACGAGGAGAACCTGATCAACGCCGATGCGCGGATCAAGACGATCGAGGATCGGCTGCGCTCGCTGGTGCTGAACTCGGCCCAGCCGGACTTCTGGACGATCCGCATCGAGCCAGCCGATGCGCCGGCGCTGACCCCGATCGCGATCGACGTCGAGGCGGCGATCGCCAATGCGCTGGCGAACCGCACCGACATCGCGCGCGCCAAGAAGCAGCTGGAGAACGTCGACCTGGACATCCGGCTGGCGCGCAACCAGAAGCTGCCCAACCTCGACGTCACCGCGAACTACAACGTCATCGGCGTCGGGGGCACGGAGCGTGTGTTCGGCGATGGCTTCCCGCCGCCGGTCCTCAGCCAGTCGCAGCGCTCGTTCACCGAAGCGCTGCAGCGACGTCTTCGGCCAGGACTTCCGCACCTGGAGCGTGCGCCTGAACTTCAGTTACCCGATCGGCACGAGCATCGCCGAGGCCAACCTCGCCGGGGCGCGCCTGCAGCGGCAGCAGGGCAACGTCAGCCTGCGCGAGCTCGAGCTGGCGGTGGCGACCTCGGTGCGGGACGCCGCGCGCCAGGTCGACACCAACCTGCGCCGGGTCGAGGCCACCCGCAAGGCGCGCGACCGCGCCGAGCGGCGGCTCGAGGCGCAGGAGAAGCGCATGACGGTCGGCCTCTCGACCACCTTCGAGCTGGTGCAGGCGCAGCGCGACCTGGCGCGGCAGCGGCAGCAGGAGGTCAACGCGATGATCGACTACAACCGATCGATCATCGCCTTCGAGACGATCCAGACGGCTCCGGCCGTCCGCTAGCCTTCGATCACCTGGGCGCGTGGGACCGCCGGGTCCCGCGCGCCGCGCACCACCCGCTTCGGGCCCGATCGCGGCCCTCTGTTACACTGCAGACCGTGACGAAGCTGACCGTCACGGTCATCACCCACAACGAACGGTCTCACATCGCGGCGGCGCTCGCATCGGTCTCCTGGGCCGACGAGATCATCGTCATCGACTCCCACAGCACCGACGGCACCGCGGAACTGGCGCGGCCGCTCGCCACGGTGGTCGAGGTGCGCGATTGGGCCGGCTACGGGGCGCAGAAGAACTACGCCGCCGATCGCGCCACCCACGACTGGATTCTGTCGATCGATGCCGACGAGCGCGCCACGCCGGAGCTCGCCGACGAAGTCCGCGACGTCATGCGGCGCGGTCCGGTCGCGCCCGGTACCAGATCACGCGCGTCGCGCATTACCTCGGTCGCTGGGTGCGCAGCACCGACTGGTACCCCGATTTCCACCTGCGGCTCTACGACCGCCGCGTCGCGCGATGGAGCGAGCGCCGCGTGCACGAATCGGTCGAAGTGAACGGCAAGGCGAAAGGCGGCAAGACCCTGCCGCGCCTGCGCGGCGAGATGCTGCACTACCCCTATCGCGACATGTCGGACCACCTGAGGAAGATCGACAACTACACGACACTCGCGGCCCAGGAATGGGAGGCCGAAGGCCGGCGCGGGTCGGCGCTGCGGGCGATGGTCTATCCGCGGCTGGCGTTCTTCCGGAACTACATCCTGCGGGGCGGGTTCCGCGACGGGCGGACCGGTCTGCTGGTGTCCCTGCTCAACTGGTACTACGTGTTCCTGAAGCACGCGAAGCTGCTCGAGCTGCAGCAGCGGCGCGAGCAGCCCGACGCCGCGCGGACGCACGACGCGTCGTCGTGACGCCGCATGTTCTCCCTCCACATCGACACGGCGCGGAGCTGGCGGGGCGGGCAGAACCAGGTGCTCGTCACCGTGCTGGGGCTGCGGGCGCAGGGCCACCGTGCGGTGCTCGTCGCCCATCCGAGCGGCGAGCTGCGCCAGCGCGCGGCTGAAGGCCTGGACCTGATTCCGCTGGCGCCGCGGACCGAGCTGGATCTCGCCGCGGCGTGGCGCCTGTCGCGCGTCATCAGGCAGCTCCGCCCCGACATCGTCCACGCCCACGATCCGCACGGCGTGGCGATGGCCGCCCTGGCGCGATCGATGAGCACGCAGCCGAAGCAGCCGCGGCTGATCGCGGCGCGGCGGGTCGATTTCCATCTCGCGCGCAACGCGCTGTCACGCTGGAAGTACCGACAGGTCGACTGCTTCATCTGTGCGTCCGAGGCGATCCGCGAGATGCTGGCGGGCGACGGCGTGGCCAAGAGCCGGACGGTGACCGTCCACGAGGGCATCGATCTCGGCAAGATCGCGGCGGCCCCGCCCGCCGAACTGCACCGGGAGCTGTGGCTGCCGCACGGTGCGCCGCTCGTCGGCAACGTCGCCGCGCTGGTGCCCCACAAGGGCCAGCGCTACCTGATCGAGGCGACGGCGGAGGTGGTCCGTCAGCAGCCGGACGCGCGCATCGTCATCGCCGGGGAGGGCGAGCTGCGCGACGCGCTCACGCACCAGATCAAGCAGCATCATCTCGAGAAGCACGTGAGGCTGGCCGGCTTCCGCCCCGACGTGCTGTCGCTGCACAAGGCCTTCGACATCTTCGTCATGAGCTCGGTGACCGAGGGCCTCGGCACCTCGCTGCTCGACGCGATGGCCGCGGGCAAACCGGTCGTGGCCAGCGCCGTCGGAGGGATTCCCGAAGTGGTCGTCGACGGCGAGACCGGCATCCTGGTGCCGCCACGCGATCACCATGCGATGGCCGCCGCCATCGTCCGCCTGCTTTCGGATGCGTCCTTGCGCGAGCGGATGGGCGCAGCCGGCCTGGCGCGCGTCCGTGAGCGCTTCACGTCCGACGTGATGGTGAGGAATACGCTGGTGGTCTACGAACGAGTCGTCGGACAAGTCAAAGTCAGAAGTTGGAAGCCTTTTGACTTTTTCCTTCTGACTTCCGTACTTGTTAACGCCTTATCCCCAACAAGCCCGGCTTGCAGCCCGAGCGATCGCGCGGGCAGTCGTCGAACGTCACGGCGGCGCCGTTGTCGGAGAACGTCACGCCACGGGCGATGCGGGTGGTGGGTTTCGCGTCGGCGGGCACCAGGTCCATCAGCCCGGCCGGGGCATGCGTGGTGGCGTCGTAGAGGCGGAGCTGGTAGCCGTTCACGAGGAACGCGACCCGCTTGCCGTCGCGGGTCCAGGCGATCTCGTCGGAGCGCTCGGCCCCGTACGGCAGGGTCGACACGCGTGACGCGTCCTCTGGCGTCTTTCCGATCCAGAGGCTCTCGCACCAGACGGTGTCGCACGGCACCAGCCGCACCAGCGCGACGTGCGCGGCGTCTGGCGCCGTCTCGCTGGCGATCAGGTGGATCGGCGGCTCGCTGCCGCAGCCGGCCAGCGCCGCGGCGGCAAGCGTCAGCGTGAGCGCGAGGCGAGCGCGGCCGTGGCGCGGCGCGATCGCCGGCCGCGCGGCCGGCACAATCCCTTCAACGGACATTGACTGTCTCCCTGGCTGCGGCCGAACCCGCAGGCATTCATCATCCCGACGTGGCAGAGCGAGAAATCGAAGCGCACCGGATCGGCCGGATCGAGCCGGCGCAGCGACGCCGTGATGTCGGCCGCCATCTTCCAGCCCGGGCTGATGTAGCGCGTCAGCGCCAGGCAGCGTGACAGCCGGATCACATGGGTGTCGAGCGGCACGATCAGCCGCGCCGGGTCGAGCAGCCTCCACACGCCGAGATCGACTTCGTCGCGCCGCACCATCCAGCGCAGGTAGAGGTTCAGCCGCTTGCACGCGCTGCCCTTGGAGGGCCGCGGAAAGAAGTAGCACACCCCCGGCCGCTTCGGGACGCGGCCGTAGGCCTCGCGCATGTCGAGCGCGAGCGCGCGGCCCGAGAAGCTGTCGAGCGCCGGGCCGACATCCACGTCCCCGGCGGAAAGACCCTCCACGAAGAACCGCTCGACGCTGCCCGATCGCTCGATCATCTGCCGCAGCATCCACAGCAGCGCCGCGAGATCGACGCCGCGCGTCCAGCGGTGCACCATCGCGCGGAGTTCCGGGTGCGGCGCCCGGGGATCGAACGTCTGCACGTAGCGCGACGGGCTCGGCCCCATGATCCGGAACAGCGTCCGGATGGAATTGATCACGCTGGCGACGCGACCAAACGCCAGGGCCGCGGCGCAGAATCCCGCCACTTCCCGATCCGCCGGGTCCGCGAACGGCCGGACCAGGTGGACCGGATCGCTGGCGGAGTCCTCGCGGTTGTAGTCGTGGTAGAGGCGATCGAGCGCCGGGGCGAGCTCAGGCACCGTGTGCGTCAGAACGTGGAGATCGGCTCCCCGGCCTGGCACATCGGACACGCGCCGGCCCGGTAGTTCTCCGGCGCCTCGTACTCGGCCAGCGCGTAGTTGGTGATGTCGAGGCCGTCCACCGCCTCGAGGCGGTCGCAGATCTCGACGGTGGCGAGCACGGTTCCACCAGCCGCGCGCACCAGATCGGCGCAGCGCTGGAAGGTCTTCCCGGTATTCCGCACGTCGTCGGCCAGCAGCACCCGCTTGCCGGCGATCTGCGCCGCATAGAAGTCCCGCAGCACGAAGCCGTCGTTCACGAACGTGAACGGCGCGAACTCGCACGGCGGGTGGGTCAGCGCGCGCCGCCCGTCGAGCAGCCCGGCCATCGTGTGCGCCAGCAGCGCGCCCCCGGTCACCGGACCGGCCACGACCTGCGTGCGCTCGAGCAGATCGCCCGGCAGCGTGGCGAGCAGGTCCTGCGCGAGCCGCCAGATGGTGGAGGGGTGGAGGAACAGCTGGTGCGGGTTGAGATACGCCCGACCGTGATAGCCGTTGCCGTAGTCGTAATGCCCGGTCCGCATCAGGACGCCGAGGTCCTGCAGCTGTTTGAGCGCCTGCCGCTTGAGTTCGTCTTGCCGGTTCACCGCGTATGTCCTCATGAAGTCATCCGATGCACGATACGGCCGCCGACGATGGTCATCGCGACGCCGCCCCGCAGCTCCCATCCGTGGAATGGTGTGTTTCTCGATTTGGAACGATGCTGTCTCGCGTCGACCGTCACCGCCCGATCGGGATCGATCACGACGACGTCGGCGGGCGCGCCTTCGGCGAGGGAGCCGCCGGGCAGCCGCAGCACCTTCGCCGGGTTGCTCGACAGCAGCTCGATCGCGCGCGACACCGGGATGCGGCCGGCATGGACGAGCCGATCGAACACCAGCGGGACGGCGGTCTCGAGGCCGGTGATGCCGAACGGGGCGCGATCGAACTCGACCATCTTCTCGTCGTTGTGGTGCGGCGCGTGGTCCGTGGCGATGACGTCGACGGTGCCGTCGACGATGCCCTCGAGCATGGCGTCGCGGTCGGCCTCTTCCCGCAGCGGCGGGTTCATCTTGAGGTTGGTGTCGTACTTGACCGGGCCGTCGAGCAGCGCGTCGGTGAGCGTGAAATGGTGCGGCGCGACTTCGCAGGTGACGTGGACGCCGCGCGACTTGCCGTCGCGCACCGCCCGCATCGACTGGCGCGCGCTCATGTGGCAGATGTGGACGTGCGCGCCGGTCAGCTCGGCCAGCGAGATGTCGCGCTCGACCATCAGCGACTCGGCGACCCCGGGGATGCCGCGCAGGCCGAGCGCGGAGGCGTAATAGCCTTCGTGCGCGACGCCGTCCCCCTTGAGCGACGGATCCTCGCAGTGATCGACGATCGGCACGTCCAGCATCGAGGCGTACTCGAGGGCCCGGCGCATCAGCAGCGCCGTTGCCACCGGGCGGCCGTCGTCCGAGAAGGCGACGCAGCCGGCGGCCTTCTGCTCGCCCAGCTCGGCGAGCTGGTCGCCGCGCGACCCGATCGACACCGCACCGATCGGATAGACGCGGGCGAGGTTGGCTTCCGAGGCCTTCTTCAGGATGAACTGGGTGATGCCCGCGTGATCGTTGATGGGATCGGTGTTGGGCATGCACGCGACCGCGGTGAAGCCGCCGGCGACCGCGGCGGCGGCGCCGGTCGCGATCGTTTCCTTGTGCTCCTGGCCGGGCTCGCGGAAGTGCACGTGCAGGTCGATCAGGCCGGGCGCGACGATCCAGCCAGGCTTCAGCTCCACGACCTCGGCGCCGTCCACCGGCAGCCCGCGGCCGATCTTCACCACCACGCCGTTGTCGATCAGCACGTCGAGCTCGCCATCACGCGCCGTGGCGGGATCGACGACCCGCCCTCCCTTGAGCAGCAGCTTCATCCTTCGAGTGGCTCCGCGGAGTCGCGCCCCGCCAGCAGATACAACACCGCCATCCGTACCGCGACGCCGTTCGAGACCTGCTCGAGGATCACCGAGTACGGGCCGTCCGCGACCTCCGAATCGATCTCGACGCCGCGGTTCATCGGGCCGGGGTGCATCACGATCACGTCTTCCCGGGCCCGCTTCAGGCGCTCCGGGGTGAGGCCGAACAGCGCGAAGTATTCGCGCAGCGACGGAATGAAATGCCCCTGCATCCGCTCCTGCTGGATGCGGAGCATCATCACCACGTCGGCGGCGTCGACGGCCTCGTCGATGCGCGTCGTGGTCCTGACGCCGAAGCGATGGGCCGCCGGGGGCATCAGCGTCGCCGGCCCGCACAGCCAGACGTCGGCCCCCATCGCCTTCAGCAGCAGCACGTTGGACCGCAGCACCCGGCTGTGCAGCAGGTCGCCGATGATCGAGACCTTCAGCCCGGCCAGCCGCCCTTTGTGCTCGCGGATCGTGAAGGCGTCGAGCAGGGCCTGGGTCGGATGCTCGTGCATCCCGTCGCCGGCGTTGATCACCGAGGAGCGGCAGATCCGCGACAGCAGGTGCGGCGCGCCGGACGAGGCGTGGCGGATGACGATCATGTCGGGGGCCATCGCCTCGATGTTGCGCACGGTATCCGCGAGGGTTTCTCCCTTGGTCACGCTCGAGGTGGCGGTGGCGATCGACAGCGTGTCGGCGCTGAGCCGCTTCTCGGCGACCTCGAACGAGGTGCGCGTGCGGGTGCTCGCTTCGAAGAACAGGTTGACGACAGTGCGGCCGCGCAGGGTCGGGACCTTCTTGATCGGCCGGCTGACGATCTCCTTCATCGCCTCGGCGGTGTCGAGAATCAGCGTGATCTCGGACGCGTCGAGGCCGGCGATGCCGAGCAGGTGACGCCCCTTCAGGCGGCTGGCGCCTGACGTGGCGGGTGCGACGGTGTCCACAGGCGCATCCACGTTCATGCCTCCCCCTCGATGACCACTTCGTCGACGCCGTCGATCTCCTGGAGCCGCACCTGGACGCTCTGCTTGAGCGAGGTCGGCAGGTTCTTGCCGACGAAGTCCGCCTTGATCGGCAGCTCGCGGTGGCCGCGATCGACCATCACGATCAGCTGGATCGCGCGCGGCCGGCCGAAGTCGATCAGCGCGTCGAGGGCGGCCCGGATGGTGCGGCCGGTATAGAGCACGTCGTCCACCAGCAGGATCTTGCGATCGTCGATGGAGAACGGGATCTCGGTGCGGCGGATGACCGGCTGCGGCCCGACCGCGTTCCGCATCAGGTCGTCGCGATAGAGCGTGATGTCGAGCGCGCCGGTCGGGACGTCGTGGCCGTTGATCTCCTTCAGTGCCCGCGCCAGCCGGCGCGCCAGCGGCACGCCGCGGGTGCGGATGCCGACGAGCGCGAGCTCGCCGGTGCCGCGATTGCGCTCGAGAATCTCGTGGGCAATCCGCGTCAGCGCGCGGGACATGCGATCGGCATCCATCACTTCGGGCATCGGCGCCCTCGCATGGATGATCGAACGCGCGGTTCGTGTGGTCGGGATGTCGCGTGCGGCGATCGCCGGCACGCTGCTGCTGCAGGACGTGTCACAAGCACCTCTTGGCGGCCTCTCAGGACCGCGCTTAAAGAGTTCAGAGGGATTCTATCAGTGTCGGTGCTCGGTGCTCAGGTGCTCAGCACCGCGCACCCAGCACCCAGCACCCAGCACCGGCCTTTACCGATTGTGTGTGGCGATGAAGGCGATCGGGCGCTCCGCCGTGAACGCGCCCGTGAAGAGGTCGGTGCGCACGAAGCCGTCCATGTCGCGGCCGATCGGAAGGCCGAGAAAATAGAGCACCGTCGGCGTGATGTCGACGATCGAGCCGCGCGGCAGGCGGCCGGCCTGCACGTCGCGGCCGTAGGCGAGCAGGAACCCGTCGGGAGCGCGCTCGTGCGTGCCCCGCGCCACCGGATCCCCGAGCACGCGGGCGAGCAGCTCCTTGAGCGGATGCAGGCGCTGCATGCCGAAGCCCGAGACGACCAGCAGCAGGTCGCCGGGCGCGAGCGCGTCGATGGTCAGCCCGAGATCGTCGTCGAGATCGCGGTACGCGCGCTCGAGCTGCTGCGCGCGGGCGCGCCGATCGCGGTCGTCACCGGCGCCGAACCGCGAGGGCTGGCCGTCTTCGTACTGGCGATGCGAGACCAGGTCGATCGCCTGCAGGCGCAGCGCGACGACCTGCGCATCCCATCGCGTCAGCAGCGCGCGCGTGGCGCGGCTGTAGACGCGGTCGCGGCGCGACGCGGCGATCTCGGCCGGCTCGCCGAGATCGGCTGAGGCGTCGGCGGCATCGGCCTCCGCCAGCGACCGCCGCACGTCCACGAGCACGTCCTCGGGGTAGGCCGCGTGCGGATCGAACTGGGCCATCGATTCGAGCAGATCGGGAAAGTGATCGGTCAGCAGGAATCCGAGCGTCGGCTGCGCGGGATAGGTCAGCGGCCAGCGGACCACGCCGGACGGCACGCCCACGCTCGACAGGATGCTCCACAGCGGCCGGACCGCCCAGGCGTCGGCGTCGATCAGCTCGGTGCGGATCGCCCCGAACCGCGTCAGCGCGTGGGAGAAACAGTGATCGGGCAGGATGTAGAGCGGCCGGCTGTCGCCGCGCGCGAAATAGAGCGAGGCCGAGCGGACGCCGTTCTTCGCCGGATACATGCCGGTCGCCACCGCGGCCCAGACCGGACCCGGCTGCGTCGGCCGGATGGTCGCCAGATACAGCGACGACCCGCCCTCGAGCAGCTTCGAGAAGTTCGGCAGCCGGCCTTCGGCCGACCGCGTCCGGATGTATTCGAGCGACGCGCCGTCGAGCAGCAGCATGAAGACCCGCGGGTTCAGCACCGGCGAGGGTGCGCCGAGCAGCGGCTGGCGGACCGGTGGAGCGGCCTCGACCGCGCCGCCGCGCGCCGCCAGCGGCAGCGCCAGCGAGCCGAGTGCGGCCAGCGCGAACAGCGCGCCCCCGACCCGGCTGCCACGCCGCCCCGTCGAGTAGTGCGCGATCGCGATCGCGGCCAGCACCACCGCCGACGCCGCCGTCGCGACCGCACCGACGAGCATCCTCCGCGCCGCCAGATCGCCGAGCACCGCCCGAAAGCCGCTGGCGTTCAACCACATCAGCAGGGCCGCCACCGCCGCCCCGGCCGCCGACAGCCAGGCCAGCACGCGCACGCTCGCCCACCCCGGCGACAACGCGTCCATGCTCAGGAACTCGCGGATGACCAGCAGCACGTAGAAGGCGACCGCGAGGTGCAGCCCGTAGAAGATCCCGAGCGTCGCGAACCACCGCCAGGCCGTCTGCGACAGCAGCGGCACGTGCGGGTTCAGCTGCAGCACGAGCACGGTCAGATACGCCGCACCCAGCGCCCCCGCGAGCAGCGAATTCGTTCCCATCCTCAGGAAGCGCACGCGATCCCTTATCCCTCATCCCCGATCGCGAATCCACTTCCAAATCCGATTCGATACGGGATTCGGGACTCGGGACTCGGGACTCGGGATCGGGGATCAGTGATGCCTGATTGATATACTTTCGCCAATGATCGTTGACGTGGATGCCGCCGTGATCGAGAACCGGCGGCTGTCGGAGCACTACAGCGTGCTCGTGCTCGACGCGCCCGCCATCGCCGCCGCCGCACAACCTGGACAGTTCGTCATGCTCAAGCCGTCCCACGGCAGCGACCCGCTCCTGCGCCGGCCGTTCTCGGTGTTCGAAGTGCGCCGCGACGCCGGCGGGACACCCGTGGCCATCTCGATCCTCAACAAGCGCACCGGCCGTGGCACCGGCCTGCTCTACGACGCCGAACCGGGCACGACCGTCGGATGTCTCGGACCGCTCGGCCGTCCGTTCGAGCCCGTGGGGCCGCCGGCGGAAGCCTGGATGGTCGCTGGCGGCGTTGGGCTCGCCCCGTTCATCACGCTCGCGACACGCCTGCAGCAGCTCGGCACGCCGGCGACGCTCTTCTACGGCGCGCGAACAGCCTCGGAGCTGTACTACGTCGAGCTGTTCGAAGAGCTCGGCGTGCACGTCGTCCTGTCCACCGAGGACGGCACTCGCGGCAGCCGTGGCCGCGTCACCGTTCCGCTCCAGGACGCGTTCGAGAGCGCCGCGCCAGGCGCCGATATCAAGCTGTTCGTGTGCGGCCCGACGCCGATGATGCGCGCGGTCGCGGGTCTTGCCGCTTCGTTCCGCCGTCCGTGCGACGTCTCGCTCGAACAGGTCATGGGCTGCGGCATGGGCGGCTGCTACAGTTGCGTGGTCCTGACCCGGGATCACGGCGAGACGCCCCATTTCCAGCGCTCGTGCATCGACGGCCCCGTGTTCGACGCACGGCGCATCGTCTGGGACGCGCTCAGGCATTGACATGGATCTCTCCGTCCCCCTCGGCTCACTGCGTCTCGCGAACCCGCTGATTGCCGCGAGCGGCTGCTTCGGCTACGGCGTCGAGTACGCCGACTCGGTCGATCTGTCCTCACTCGGCGGCGTCGCGGTGAAAGGGTTGTTCCTGAAGGCGCGCGAAGGCCATCCGCCGCCGCGCATCGTCGAAACGCCGTCGGGAATGCTGAACGCCATCGGCCTGCAGGGCATCGGTGTGCACCGGTTCATCGACGAGAAGCTGCCGGAGCTGCGCCGCCGGCGGCGCCGTCGTCTTCGTCAACATCTGCGGGACGACGCTCGAGGAGTACGTCGAGCTGGCGCGGATCCTGTCGGATGCCGAGGGCGTCGCCGCGATCGAGCTGAACATCTCCTGCCCGAACATCAAGGAGGGCGGGATCACCTTCGGCTGCAGCCTGCCTGGAACGCACGCGGTCGTGAGCGCCGTGCGCAAGGTCACACGGCTCCCGGTCATCCCGAAGCTCACGCCGAACGTCACGGACGTGGCGTCGTTCGCGCGCGCTGCCGAGGAGGCCGGCGCCGACGCGATCTCGCTCGTGAACACCTTCCTGGCCATGGCGATCGACGTCGAGACCCGCCGGCCGCGCCTGTCCAACATCGTCGGCGGGCTGAGCGGTCCGGCGATCCGGCCGATCGCGGTGCGGATGGTCTACGAGTGCCGGCAGGCGGTGCGGATCCCGATCATCGGCATGGGCGGGATCGCGACCGCCGCCGACGTCCTCGAGTTCATGATCGCGGGCGCGACCGCGGTGCAGATCGGCACCGCGAACTTCGTCGATCCGTTCCTGTGGCAGCCGGTTCTCGACGGCCTCCGCGGCTACATGCAGCGGCACGGTCTGGCGAGCCTGCACGAGGTGACCGGCACGCTCGACACGTCGAAGGAAGAGCACGCATGGATCAGCTCCTGATTGCGCTCGACGTGCCGACCGGCGGCGAGGCGCTCCGCCTTGCCGACCTGCTGCGCGGAGCGGTCGGGGGCTTCAAGATCGGCAAGCGCCTGTTCACGGCCGAGGGCCCGGTCATCGTGCGCACGCTGGCCGCCAAGGGCGACCGCGTCTTCCTCGATCTGAAGTTTCACGACATCCCCAACACCGTCTCCCAGGCGGTGGCGGCGGCGACGTCGCTGGGGGCCTGGATGATCAACGTCCATGCGTCCGGCGGCCTGAGGATGATGCAGGCGGCCGCGGAAGCCGGGCGTGCGACGGCCCTGGCCGAAGGCCGGCCGGCGCCGCTGCTCATCGCCGTCACGGTTCTCACCAGCCTCAACGCCTCGGCGCTCGCGGAGGTCGGCGTCACCTCATCGGTGCTGGATCAGGTGACGCGGCTGGCGCAGCTCACGCAGCGCGCCGGCCTGGACGGCGTGGTGGCGTCGCCGCACGAGACCAGCGTCGTCCGCGCCTTGTGCGGCCCGGACTTCTCGATCGTGACGCCGGGAATCCGCGGCGGAGCGGCCGCGGCCGCGAAGGACGACCAGGAGCGGACGATGAGCGCGGGGGAGGCGGTGCAGGCGGGGGCCAGCTACGTGGTGGTCGGGCGGCCGATCATCGGCGCGCCCGACCCCCGTGAAGCAGCGGAGCGGATCGGATCGGAGATCCGAAGCGCTATTTCGCGGTGAAGAGGAAGTGGCCGCGGCGGTTCTGCTGCCAGCAGTTTTCCGCTTCTTCGGTGCAGAACGGCGCTTCCTCGCCCTTACTGACGATGGTCACGCGGTCGGCCGCCAGCCCCAGGCTCACGAGATAGTCCCGCACCGCCCCGGCGCGCCGCTCGGCGAGCGCCAGGTTGTACTCGTTGGTGCCTCGTGAATCGGCGTGCCCCTCGACCATGATCTTGGTCGACGTCCAGCGCTTCATGTAGTCGATGTTCTTCTGGATCGCGGCCCGCGCTTCCGGATTCAGATCGGTCGAGTCGAGCCCGAAGAACACGTCGCTCAACACACCCTTCTTGTTCAAGTCGTCGAGGGACATGCTCTTGAAGATCTCATCCTCGGTCGGCTTGGGGGGCGGCTCGGGCGGCGGTGCCGGCTTGGGCGGCGGCGGAGTCACCGGCTTGGTTGGCGGCGGCGCCGGCGCCGCTTCCGGCTTCGGCGGATCGACAACGGGCGGCTTCTTTTTGCATGCCCCTCCCGTCAGCGCAATGGCCAGCATTGCGACCGTGGCCCACACTCGAAAGCTGCGTTTCATCAACCTCTCCTCTAGAATTGGAGCCTATCGTCCGTATTTTTGGGTTGTCAATTCAACACGCCTTCATGGATCGCCTGCTCGACGCGACCGCGCGCGCTGAACAACAGCACTTCTGGTTCCGGGGCTTCCGCCGATTCGTCACGCCGCTCCTCGACCAGGCGGCAGGCGGTCGAACCGACCTGCGCATCCTCGATTGCGGGTGCGGCACCGGAAACAACCTGCGACTGCTGAGGGCCCATGGCCGGCCCTGTGGCATCGATCTGACATTCAGCGGTCTCGCCTACGCGCGCGCTCACGGAGAACGGCTGGTCGCTCGCGCATCGGCACTCTCACTTCCCTTTTCGGCCGCAACGTTCGATCTCGTTACGTCTTTCGACGTGATTTACGCATTTGACGACGAACTGGCGGCGATCGCGCTGTCGGAAATGCACCGGGTCCTGAAGCCCGGCGGCCATCTCGTCCTCAACGTGGCCGCGCTTCCCGCCCTGCGCGGCAACCACTCGGTGCTCGGCGGCGAGGTCCAGCGCTACACCCGGGGCGGCCTGCGGGCCCATCTCGAGCGCGCCGGGTTCGGCGTCACCAGGCTGACCTACACCAACGCCGCGATCCTGCCGATGATCGCCGGCGTGCGCTTCGCGCAGCGGTTCCGCGGCCATCACGAATCCAACCTCGAGATGACGGTCCCCTGGGCGCCGGTCAACACCGCACTCTCGGGCCTGCTGGCGATCGAGGCGGCCGCCCTCCGCGTCGTGAACATGCCGCTCGGGAGCTCGCTGTTGACCCTGGCCCGCAAGCCGTAGGGCTCACTTGACGCCGACCGAATAGATCCGCAGCGCCAGATGCCGCTGGTCGGCGGACTCGCCGCGTTCCTGCGGCGTGAACCACGCCTCGCTTTCGAGGGCAATCAACCCACCGCCGATGGCGATCGCTTTGGCCGGGATCGTGACGTCCTGGACGAAGTCGCCGGTCGGCGTGAATCGGAACAGCTCCGCCCCTGCGACCGTCACGCGGATCGCCGGCGCCGTCTCGAAATACCGGAGCGGCGACTCGCCCGAGATCGTCAGCGTCACGTCGCGATCGACCGGGCGAATCCACAACCGTGCCCGTTCCGACATCCACCGCCAGGCGCGCCCGGTCGAGGGGCTGTACTCCGGCTCGTACCAGCCGTCGCCGTAACCGAACATCACGGTGCCGTCCGACTGCAGGTCGAACTGCTCCAGCGCCACGCGTACGGGACGGCCCGAGGCGTCGGCCGCGGCGGCGCTGACACGCAGCGGGACGTATCCGCTCCCGAGGATGGTTCCGGCGGGCAGCTGAACCTGCCAGAGAAAGAATCCCGGGCGGGCTTCCCAGGTGCCGATCGGGCCGGCCTCGGACGACAGCGTCAGACGAGCTGGAGGGTCGCCCGGCGCGCCCAGGTTCCGCCCGCCGATGATCAGCGCCGCCGGCTCAGCTCGCGCCCGGACCCACGCGACGCTCGGCTCGATGTGCGGGCCGACCCCTTCCCTGGCGCTGACGCCACCCACTTCCGCGGTCAGCGCCCAGCCCCGCTCGAGCATCCAGCCGGGCGGCTGCATCAAATAGACGTCTGTCGCGCCCGGACGGCTGCCGGCGAGGTAAGGCATCTCGGGGATCGACCAGCGATCCGTCCGCTCGAGCACGCGGGTCTGGGGATCGAACAGCACGAGGTCGGTCCGTCTTGGGTCGGCGACGAAGCGGACGACGCTGTCCGGCTGCTTGCGCCAGTGCTCCACGAGCGGCAGCCATTCCCGTCCGTGCGCCCCGTGGATGACGGTGGGTCCGCTGCCGTCGCGGAGCCACTCCTCGACCCGGCGCATCACCGCGTGCATCGCGATCGTGTCGGGCCGCGGGCCGCTCGCGGCGCTCGACGCGGCGGTGTTCCTCATCGTCTCGAACGCGCGGAAGGTCGGGCTGCCGTCGCGGGCGAAGGCGCGCGACACCGGCAGCACCGCGATCAGCGACGCGATCAGGATCGACAGCGCGGACACGGCCATGCCGGCGCGCCCGGCCAGGCCGCCGGCGTAGACCGCCAGCAGCGCCACCGGCACGACCAGCGGCAGCGCATACCGCACGGTGAACGTCTCGTGGAACAGCAGGTGGAACATCGCGTACGGCGCGAACGCGATCAGCACGAATAGCAGCATCGCCGGCGCCCGCCACGCGGCACGCACGAAGCCGATCGCCGCCAGCGCGACGACGCTCCCGCCCAGCGCGTAGGAGCTCCACGGCCACACGAAAGAATAGAGCGCCGCGTTGACGGCGACCCGCGGCCGCGGCGTCGTCCACAGCATGACGACGCCGACGAAGTCCTCGCCGGCCTGGGTGCCGAGCGCCGTGAGGTAGGCTCCGAGGCCGCCACTGGCGATCAGCAGCGGCAGGCCCCAGGCGAGCGCCCCCACGACGGCGCCGCCGATCGCCATGACGCGGTCGCGCATCGAGAAGCCCGCGCGCGGCCACACCATCACCGCGACCAGCAGGGGCGCCGTCAGCATCACCGTCTGCGCCCGCACCCCAGCCGCCAGGCCCGTCAGCAGCGCTCCACCGGCGAGGAGGTGGCCCGGCCGGAACGACAGGCGCCCGGCGGGTTCGAGATCGTCGGGCACGGAGACAGGATGGCCCTGCGCCTCGCGCAGCGCCGCCATCAGCATCACCTGCGCGCCGACGACGATGGCCAGGCCGGTGACGTCGCTGAGCGGCCGCAGCGCCGTGAACCAGAAGAGCGGCGAGCAGACGGCGACCGCCATCGCCCACCACGCCAGCGCCGCATCGCCGGTGATCCGGCGGTAGAGCGAGAACAGCAGCAGCACGAGCAGGGCGCCGGCGACGGCGCTGAGCAGCGACAGTCCGAGATGGGCTGCGCCGGGCACACCGAGCGCCCGCAGCAGTCCCGTCGACGCCTTCGACACCGCGACGAACACCGGATAGCCGGGCGGATGCGGCTGGTGTCGCGCCACGTCGAAGTCGCGAACCGCGAGCGCGAAGTTGATCGAGTCGATGTCCTCGAGGGTCGGTGGCAGGGACAGCACGTGCGCCAGCAGGAACAGGACGGCAAGCAGGCCGAGCTGTCTGCGCACGTCGAATTAGACGGGGCGTAACCGCAGCGCGTCGTTCAGGCTGCCAAGGCGGTAGCCGCGCAGATCGACGGTGACATGCTGATAGCCGATCGCGCGCAGCGCGCGGTCGATCGTGTCGGCCATGTCGGGCTCGAGCGCGCGGGCGATCTCGTCGCGCCCGAGCTCGATTCTCGCGATCGTGTCGTGATGCCGGACGCGGCAGATCACGAAGCCGAGGTCGCGCAGCGCGCTCTCGGCGCGCTCGATCATCCGGAGCTTCTCGTCGGTGACTTCGGTGAAGTACGGGATGCGCGACGAGAGGCACGCGGACGCGGGCTCATTCCAGGTCGGCAACCCGGCGCGCCGCGACAGCTCGCGGATCTCGGCTTTGGTGAGCTCCGCGTCGTCGAGCGGGCTGCGCACGCCGAACTCGCGTGCCGCCTGGCGGCCGGGGCGATAGTCGCCACGGTCGTCGGCGTTGCTGCCGTCGGCGATCGCCTCGATGCCGCGCTCGCTGGCGATCGCGGTGAGATGCGTATAGAGCTCGTGCTTGCAGTAGTAGCAGCGGTTCGCGGGGTTGGCGCGGTACTCCGGGCGTTCGAGCTCGCCGGTCCGGATCACCTCGTGCTGGAAGCCGAACTCCCGGGCCAGACGGATCGCGAGCTGCCGGTGGCGGTCAGGGTAGCTCGGACTGTCGGCGGTGATGCAGATTGCGCGGGAGCCGAGCGCGGAGGTGGCGGCGTAGGCGAGATAGGCGCTGTCCACGCCGCCGCTGTATGCCACGATGATCGACGGGAACTGCTGGAGGGTGCGCCGCAGCGCTGCGTCCTTGCGATCGAGCTCGGCCTCGGGTGCGCCGGGGCCGCGCTCGCCGCCGCCCTGTTCCGCGCCGGCGTCGGCCGCCCTCGGGCGCGGCGTCTCGGCCAGCGGCGCGTGGCTCACTCGTCCCAGTCTCCTCCGCCTGTCTCTTCGTCGTCGCTCTCGGCGTCGTCGTCATCCTCGTCGAAGTCGTCTTCTTCTTCAGCTTCCTCGTCGTCGTCTTCTTCTTCGTCGTCGTCGTCGTCGGCCGCTTCGAGTTCAACGGGGGACGTGCTGGTCACTTCGAGATTGGCGCCGCAGTCTGGGCAGCTGATCAGGTCGCCCTTGTCGACGTCGAACTCGTCGACCTCGATGTCGGCGTCACATTCCGGGCAGGTGGCCATACATGCTCCTGGCGGGCGCGTCCTCATCACTCGGTGACGCGTCCCACGATTGCGTAAGAATTCGGATTATAACGAGAACCTGATAAATTCTGCAACGAGGCTAACGCCCGAAAACAACGGGTCCGATACGACCTCCGACGGCTCCATTTGTGCCTACGATCAAGACCGTCATCGTCGCTGATGACACCGCCTTCGTGCGTGACCGCTTCGCCACCGCGCTCCTCAGCGCGGGGCATACGGCCTTCACCGTCAAGAGCGCGGCTGAACTGCTCGCCCGGGTGCGTGCCGACCTCGCGCGCATCGACCTGATCGTACTCGATCTGCGGTTGCCTCACGCCGGTGGTGTCGAGCTGGTTCGGACGATCCGGAAGCTCGATGAGGGCCGCCTGCCAATCCTCGTTTTCAGTGGAACCATCGCGACGGCAGACGAGGTCCGCGAGCTCGCGGCGCTCGGGGTGGCCGGCTACGTCAACGAGTACAGCGCGGTCCAGCACATCCTGCCGTCGCTGGCGCCGCACCTCTTTCCGGACAACTTCAACCGGCGCGGCAGCCCGCGCGTGGTGCTGGGGATCCCGGTCGCGTACCGCTTCGGCAACACGATCGCCGCGGCACTCACGCTCAATCTCAGCAAGGGCGGCGTCGCCATCCGGACGATGAGTCCCCTCCAGGGAAGCGCCAAGTTGAAGGTGCGGTTCCGGCTCCCCGGATCGAAGCGCGACATCGAGGCCGAATGCCGGGTTGCGTGGAGCGATCGCCGGGTGGGAATGGGGTTGCAGTTCGAGAAGGTCGAATCGATCGATCAGGCGGCGATCGACGAGTTCGTCGACCAGCACTTCTTCAGCAACCGGAAGGCCTAGCCTTCCGGAAGTCAGAAGTCAGAAGTCAAGAAAAGTCAAAACTACTCTCGGAGCAGGCGCAGCGCGTTCGCGATCACGATCAGCGACGCGCCCATGTCGGCGACGACCGCCATCCACAGCGTCGCGGCGCCGGCGAACGCCATCACCAGGAACGCCAGCTTCAGCCCGAGCGAGAAGCCGATGTTCACCTTGATGTTCCTCGAGGCGGCCCGGCTGAGGCGAATCGCGAACGGGATCTTCGCCAGCTCGTCGGCCATCAGCGCGACGTCGGCGGTCTCGAGCGCGGCGTCGGTGCCGGCCACCCCCATCGCGATGCCGACGTCGGCGGTCGCGAGCGCGGGCGCATCGTTGACGCCGTCGCCGACCATTGCCAGTACCCGTACTTCCGCCGCAGCTCCTCGACCGCCGCCACCTTGTCCTCCGGCAGCAGCGACGCCCGATAGTCGGAGATCCCGAGCGAGCCTGCGAGGGCGCGTGCCGCCGACTCGTGATCGCCGGTGAGCAGGACGACGTGCTCGACACCCTGGCTGCGAATCATGTCGACAACCGCAGCGGCGGACTCGCGCGGCTCGTCGGCGACGCCGATGATCCCGACCGTCTCGTGATTGCGCGCCACCATGACCGCGGTGCAGCCGCTCGCCGACATGCGCTCGACCCCGGCGTGGGCCACGTCCGAGCACAGCCCGCGCTCCTCGAACAGCCGATGGTTGCCGACGACCACGGGCGCCGCGTCGACCAGTGCCTTCGGCGCCGAGGCCAGGCAGCGCCTGAAAGCCGGCGGCGCCGCCGAGAGACAGCCGGTGCTCGTGTGCGCGCGCGACGATCGCCCGGCCGATCGGGTGCTCGGATCGTGATTCGAGCGAGGCCGCGAGACGCAGCACTTCGAGCGAGCCGATGCCATTGGTGGCCGCGACGTCGACAACCCTGAGCTCACCGCGCGTCAGGGTGCCGGTCTTGTCGAACGCCACGCAGCGGACGTCGGCCAGCCGCTCGAGCCTGGCTCCCCCCTTGATCAGCACGCCCTTGCGCGCCGCCGCGGCGAGCGCCGACACGATCGAGACCGGTGTGGAGATGACCAGCGCGCACGGGCAGGAGATCACCAGCAGCACGAGCGAGCGATAGAACCACTCGCTCCACGAGGCGCCGGCAACGAGAGGCGCGACGGTCGCGACCAGCACGGCGAGGACCAGGACCACCGGCGTGTAGACGCGCGCGAAGCGATCGACGAACGTCTGGCTTGGCGCGCGCTGCGCCTGGGCACGCTCCACGAGGTGCACGATGCGCGCGAGCGTCGAATCGCGGCGCAGCCGCGTCACGACGACGTCGAGGGCACCGCGACCGTTGATCGTGCCGGCAAACACCGTCGCCCCGGGGCCCTTCTCGACCGGCAGCGACTCGCCGGTCACCGGCGCCTGATTGACGTGGCTCTCGCCGGCGTGCACGGTGCCGTCGAGCGGAATCTTCTCGCCTGGGCGCACCACGACGACGTCGCCGACGCGCACCTCGTCGACCGCGAGGCGCTGCTCCACGCTGCCGCGGCGCACCAGGGCCTCGGCCGGCGCGAGATCCATCAGGGCGCGGATGGCGCCGCGAGCCCGCTCCATGGCGCGCCCCTCGAGCACCTGCGCGAGCGCGAAGAGAAAGACGACCGATGCGCCTTCGGACCACTCGCCCAGCACGATCGCGCCCGCGACCGCCACCAGCATCAGGACGTTGATGTCGAGCACTCGCGCACGAAGCGAGAGCCAGGCCCGCTTCCCGGTGTGAATGCCGCCCAGGACGACGGCGATCGCGAGCGGCAGCCACGACCACCACGCGAGCACGGGCACCAGCTCCGCGATGAGGCCAGCGACCAGCGCAATGCCCGAGCCCCAGACGAGACGCAGGCGGAGCGCGGAGTCGGAGGAGGCCGGGCGCGCTTCCTCATGTTCGAGCCACGCGCGCATGCCGGTCTCGGCGACCGCTTCCGCGATGCGCGACGTCGGCAGCTGGGCCGCGTCGTGCCTCACCCGCAGCCGCTGCCCCAGGACGTCGGCGTCGAACGACTCGAGTCCCGCCAGGCGCTTCAGGGTGCGCTCGAGGATGGCGACTTCCTCGTGGCAATCCATCCCTTCCACGCGGAACACCGACTCGGCGTGCAGCTGACAGGCGGAACAGTTCGCAGACATCGTCAGGAGTTCGAGGCTGCCGCCAGTGGGGCAGGCGGCAGCTGGCGTTGGTCGGAGGTACCCAGCTGCCGGGGCAAGGCTCCCTCCTCGACGTGCGTGACTGCCAGCGTCAGCAGCTGCACGATGTGCTGGTCGTCGAGCGAATAGAAGACCTGCCGGCCGGCGCGGCGGGCCCGGACGAGCCGCATGCCCCGCAACAGCCGCAGCTGATGTGAGACGGCCGACTCGCTGATCCCGACAAAGCCGGCGATGTCGCAGACGCAGAGCTCGCCGGCGGCCAGCGCATCGAGAATCCGGACCCGGGTCGGGTCCCCGAGCACCCGGAAAGTCTCGGCAATCGCCTCGACGGTCCGGCCGGTCAGGAGCCGCTGCCGGCGATCGGCCGCCTCGGCTTCCGGCAGGTGCAGATGGGGGTGTGGGAGCTCGCAGTCGTTCGACATATCTGAATATATGAGCAAGCGCTCATATATACCTTAGCGAACGGCTGGACCGGAGGCAAGGGGAAAAATGGCGCGCGGACGTCGTGTGTCTTGACACTTTTTTCGCGCAGTCAGTACCATGCAAATTTGTGTAATTGGCTTACTGCCTATACCTTACATGCCTGTAATAAACGGGTTCTCACGGCGCGTCGTCCCGGCGCGCGGCTGGTGGCAACCCCGGTAGACGCTGCGCGTCACGCGCAGCTCTTCTGGAGAGGTCTGTGATAGAGGTCCAACACATCACGAAGCGGTACGGCCGCTTCACTGCCGTCGACGACGTCAGCTTCAGGGTCGAACGCGGCGAGATCCTCGGCTTTCTCGGGCCAAACGGCGCTGGAAAGACGACGACGATGCGCATCCTCACCGGCTACATGCCGCCGACGGAAGGACGCGCCACTGTGGCCGGCTTCGACGTCTTCACGCACCCGGTCGAGGCCAAGCTGCGGACCGGGTACTTGCCCGAAACGCCGCCGCTCTACCCGGACATGACCGTGCGCGAGTACCTCGACTTCGTGGCGCGCATCAAGGGCGTGCCGGCGAAGGAGCGCAAGGAACGCGTGACGACGACCATGCAGCGCACGCGCATCGACGACGTCGCGGCGAAACACTGCAGCAAGTTGTCGAAGGGCTACCGCCAACGCGTCGGGCTCGCCCAGGCCATCATTCACAACCCGGAAGTGCTGATCCTCGACGAGCCCACGGCCGGACTCGACCCGAAGCAGATCATGGAAACCCGCGACCTCATTCGCAGCCTCGCCGGGGACCACACGATCGTGCTCAGCACACACATCCTTCCCGAGGTCGCCCAGACCTGCCAGCGCGTCGTCATTATCAACAAGGGGCACGTGGTGGCGGTCGACACGCCTGAGGGGCTGACGGGGCGGCTCAAGGGGGCGGAGACGATGTACGTCCACATCGACGCCGGCGGCGAGGACGCGGCGGCGCTGCTGCAGCAGATTCCCGGCGTGACGCGGGTGGCCGCCGCCGACCAGCGGGCCGTCACGGATGCGTTCGAGATCGAAAGCGCGCGCGGGAGCGATATCCGGCGCGACATCGCCCGGGCCGTCGTCACGCGTGGATGGGGCCTCCTCGAGCTCCGTCCGATGCGCATGAGCCTGGAAGAGATCTTCCTGCAGGTGACAACCGAGGAAATGCCGGAGGAGGCGCGCAGTGAACAGCGTGCGTAACGTTCTGGCGATCGCCGACAAGGAGCTCCGCTCCTACTTCGCGTCGCCGATTGCCTACATCATCATCGGCCTGTTCGCGCTGATCTTCGGCCGGTTCTTCGACGTCTATCTCGCCTTCTTCGTGCAGCGCAGCTCCGGGATGGGACCGATGGGCGGCGGCTCGCACAACATCAACCAGGACATGATCCGCTACCTGCTGATGAACTCGGCGGTGATCATCCTGTTCGTGATGCCGATGATCACGATGCGGACCTACGCCGAGGAGAAGCGCTCCGGCACCATCGAGCTGCTCCTGACCTCGCCGCTGACCGACCTCCAGATCATCCTCGGCAAGTTCCTCGGCGCGATGGGGCTCTACGCCGCGATGCTGCTGGTCACGCTGCTCCACATGGCGATCCTGTTCTGGTTCGGGGATCCGGAGTGGCGGCCGATCGCCGCCGGCTACCTCGGGCTGCTGCTGATGGGCGGCTGCTTCATCTCGCTCGGGCTGCTGATCTCGAGCTTCACCAAGAACCAGATCGTGGCCGGCGTCATCACCTTCGCCGCGTTCCTGATGCTGTGGATCATCAGCTGGAACGCGGACCAGTCGGGCCCGTGGATGCGGGCCGTGCTGACGCACCTCTCGATCATCGACCACTTCGACGACTTCGCCAGGGGCATCATCGACACGAAGCACCTCGTCTACTACCTGAGCTTCATCACGTTCGGGCTGTTCCTCACGGCGAAGTCGGTGGACAGCGAAAGGTGGCGGGGCTAGACATGCTCAAGAGAATCTTCGACCTCCTGGGTTGGCTGGGTGTCGCGCTGGTCATGGCGGCCCTGGCCCTGCTCTTCCTGCGCCCGGAATGGCCGCACCGGTTCTATCTCGCGATTGCGGGACTGGTCTGCGTGCTGATCTACATGCTCAGCCAGTGGCGCGAGATCGCCCGGTCGTTCGGCGGCCGTGAGGCGCGCTTCGGCACGCTGGCGGTCGTGAGCGCGGTGATCGTGCTCGCCATCCTGGTGGCGCTCAACTACCTGGCGTCGCGTCACAACAAGCGCTGGGACGTCACCGCCGCCAAGCAGTACACCCTCTCGGATCAGACCCGCAAGATCCTCGAGGGTCTGCAGAAGCCCGTGGCCATCCGCGTGTTCGCCGACTCGAACGACTTCCCGCGGTTCCGCGATCGGCTGGACGAGTACCAGTACGTGACCAAGCAGGTCACGGTCGAGTACATCGACGCGGTCAAGTCGCCGTCGCGGGCCAACCAGGCTGGCGTCCAGCAGCTCGGCACCATCGTGTTCGACTACGACGGCCGCACCGAGCGCGTCACCTCCGATGCGGAGCAGGACGTCACCAACGGCCTGATCAAGGTCATCCAGGGCAAGCAGCACAAGGTCTACTTCGTCCAGGGGCACGGCGAGCGCGCGAGCGACGGCTCGGATCGTGACGGCTTCTCGAGCATCAGCCAGGCGCTGACCGCGGAGAACTACACGGTCGACAAGGTCGTGCTCGCCCAGCAGAAGGAGGTCCCGGCCGACGCGTCGGTGCTGGTGATCGCCGGCCCGAAGACCGACTTCTTCGCGCCCGAGCTCGAGATGATCAAGCGCTACCTGGCGAAGGGCGGCAAGGTCTTCTTCATGCTGGACCCGCCCGACAAGGCGGGCGGCGCCGAGATCACGTCGCGTCATCGCCCTGCTCAAGGAGTGGGCGATCGAGGTCGGCAACGACATCGTGGTCGACGTCAGCGGCATGGGCCAGCTTCTTGGGACCGGCCCCGAGGTGCCGGTGGCCGCGAAGTACCAGCCGCACCCGATCACCGATCGCTTCGCCCTGCTCACCGCGTACCGGCTCGCACGGTCGATCGCGCCGGCATCCGGCAGCACCAGCGGCAAGTTCGCGCAGAGCCTGGTCGAGACCGGTCCCCAGAGCTGGGCCGAAACGGACATCAAGACGCTGAATACGACCGGAAAGGTCGGGCGCGATCTCGAGCAGGGCGACAAGGCCGGGCCCGTCTCGCTGGCCGCCGCCGTCTCGTCTCCCGCGACCGACGTGCCGCCGGCTCCGGCGCCGGCGGAGGGCGCCAAGCCCGAGGACACGCCGAAGCCCGAAACCCGGATCGTCGTGTTCGGCGACTCGGACTTCGCCTCGAACTCCGGGCTGAACATTCCGGGCAACCGCGACCTGTTCATGAACTCGGTGAACTGGCTGGCCCAGCAGGAGAACCTGATCGCCATCCGCCCGCGCGACCCGCAGGATCGCCGCGTCACGCTGACGCGCGATCAGCAGTTCCGCATCTTCCTGATCACGGTCCTCGGCATCCCCGGCATCATCCTGCTGGCGGGCGTCCAGACCTGGTGGCGGAGGCGGTAGGCATGCGCGGACTGCGGACGCTCATCATCCTCGTCGTCATCGCGATCCCGCTCGGCTACCTGGTCTATCGCGACACGCAACGCGCGCCCGGAGACGACGAGCCCAAGAAGGACAAGGTCTTCACCGTCGACGCCGAGAAGATCGACGAGATCAGCATCAAGGCTGAAGGCGGCGACCAGACCAGGCTCCAGAAAACCGGCGGCGCCTGGCGCATCGTCGCGCCGGTCGCGGCCGATCCGGACAGCTCGGAAATCTCGCAGCTGACCACGAACCTGTCGACCCTCGAGATGCAGCGCGTGGTCGACGAGAACGCGCCGGACCTCAAGGAGTACGGGCTGGCGCAGCCGCGTATCGAGGTCACCTTCAAGGCCGGCGGCGAGCCGCAGACGCTGCAGATCGGGCAGAAGACGCCGCCTGGCAGCGACCTGTACGCGCGCCGCGGCAACGAGAACAAGGTCTTCCTGATCCCGGTGCACGTCGAGGGCACGTTCAACAAGAAGCCGTTCGACCTGCGCGACAAGTCGGCCGTGAAGGTGGACCGCGACAAGCTCGATGCCGTCGAGATCGTGTCGGGAGATCGCACCACTCGCTTCGCGAAGCCCGCCGGCGAGTGGCGCATCGCCGCGCCGGCCGAGGGTCGGGCGGACTCGAGCGCGATCGAAGGCCTGATCAGCCGGATCACCGGCCTGCAGATGAAGGCCGTCATCGCCGAAGCCGATGGGGACCCGAAGAAGTTCGGGCTCGAGAAGCCGGTCGCGACGATCCGCTTCGGCACCGGGTCGTCACAGGCGTCCGTGGTGATCGGGCTGCCCGCCGAGGAAGGAACGGTCTACGCGCGAGACCTGTCCCGGCCGGCGGTCTTCACCGTCGAGTCGTCCGTGCTCGACGACCTCAAGAAGGATCCGCTCGAGTACCGGCAGAAGGATCTCTTCGACGCCAGATCGTTCAATGCGACGCGCGTCGAGCTGGTTCGCGCGGGACAGACCAGCGCCTTCGAGAAGACCAAGGTCAAGAACAAGGAAGGGCAGGACGAGGAGAAGTGGCGGCAGATCTCGCCGCAGGCGCGAGACCTCGATCCGGCGTCGTTCGACACGCTGCTCTCGGCATTGACCGGCGCCCGCGCCAGCGCCTGGGGCAACGAACCCGCGGCGGCAAAGGCGCTGGCGGCGCCCGAGTTCACGGCCACCGTGAAGTTCGACGAGGGCAAGGAAGAGCGGGTGACCTTCGCGAAGGCCGGCGCCGACGCGTTCGCGTCGCGGGCCGGCGAGCCCGGCACCGCGAAGATCGACGCCACCACCGTGGACTCGATCGTCAAGGCGCTCCAGGAGCTCAAATAACTCGTTCCGCGATCGCGCGCGCCCTGCTGCTGACATTCGCGGCGGGGTGCGCGTCTGCTCCCGCAAATCCTCCTCCCACCCCTCCGGCGTCCGCCGCGCGATCGCAGTCTCGGAAGCCGGACGACGCCGTCGTCCAGCTGCGGCGCGACCTCGATGCCGTGTTCGGCGCCGCGATCACGTCGCACGCCACGTGGGCGGTCGTCGTCCGCTCGCTCGACACCGGCGAGCGCCTGTTCGAGCTCAACCCCGACAAGCTGATGATGCCGGCGTCGAACATGAAGGTCGTGACCCTGGCGGGAGCGGCCGGCGTGCTGACGTGGGACTACCGCTTCGTGACCACGCTCGAGACGAGTGCGCCGGTCGAGGCCGGCGTGCTGCGCGGCGATCTCGTCGTCCGCGGCGGGGGCGATCCAACCATCAACACCCGCAACGGCCGCGGCGCCGCGGTGTTCGCGGAATGGATCGCCGCCCTCAAGGCCGCCGGGATCACCCGCATCGACGGCCGCATCGTCGGCGACGATCAGGCGTTCGACGACGAGGGGCTGGGCGGCGGCTGGGCGTGGGACGATCTGCAGTACGGATATGCGGCGCCGGTCGGCGCGCTGCAATACAACGAGGACATCGCGGAGCTGACGGTGAAGCCCGGCGCGGTGGCTGGCGATCCCGCAGCGGTCACGCTCACGTCAGGGTCCGGGCTCACGCTGATCAACCGGGCCACCACCGCTCCGGCCGGCACGCCCGAAACCGTCGAGTATCGGCGGGCGCTCGATCGTCCGGTCCTCGAGGTCACGGGCACCGTGCCGCTGGCGCCGGCGTCGCCGCCCGTCGCCGAGACGCCGCTCCGCACCGTTGCCCGTCAGGTCGCCGTCGTCAATCCGACGTTCTACTTCGTCAACGCGTTCAAGGACGCACTCGTCGTGAACGGGATCGAGGTCCTGGGCGATCCGGTCGATCTCGACGATGTGGCGGGAGGCGCGAATGCCGGCGCGACGCCGGATCGGCGTGTGCTCGTGCGGACGGAGTCGCCGCCGCTGCGGGAGATCGCATCGGTCCTGATGAAGGTGAGCCAGAACCTCTACGCGGAAACCCTGGTGAAGGCCGCCGGCGCGGCCTCCGGGCGCGGCGGCAGCGTGCGCGGGGGCCGGGCGGCGATCCAGTCGGCGCTGCGGCAGTGGCAGATCGACGATCGGTTCCTGGTCCTGGCCGACGGTTCGGGACTGTCGCGCTACAACTTCCTCACCGCGCAGCTGCTCGGGCATATCCTTGAGCGGATGTATTCCGACGTGGGCCATCGCGAGCCGTTCGTCGCGTCGCTGCCCGTTGCCGGCAAGGACGGCACGATCTCGACACGGATGCGGCGGTCGCGCGCCGAAGGCAACGCCGTGGCGAAGACCGGATCGATCGCAAACGTCCGGGCGCTGTCCGGCTACGTCCGCACGCGCGACGGCGAGATGCTGCTGTTCTCCATCATCGCGAACGACTTCGTGATCCCGGCCGCCACGGTCAACTGGATCGCCGACCTCGGCGTCGAGGTGCTGGCCAACTTCACGCGAAAACACCGATCGCCATGAAGCGTCTGCTGATCGCCCTCGTCGTCGTGGCCTGCGCCGGGGCCGCCGCCTGGCAGTACCGCCGCAGCCAGGCCGAGCCGGTGTCGACTGTCGCGCCGCCGCCGACGCCGTCGCCGGAGTGGCTGAAGCGGCTCTACAGCCAGAACCCGAAGGAAGTCGAAGAGGCCACGCGCGAGCTCGAACAGCTGGGCGTCGGAGCGCTGCCGATCATCCAGCAGACCCTGCGCGACGACCACTCCGAGGCCGAGACGCTCAAGGCCGCGCTGAAAGCCGCGGGACTGCTCGGGCGGAGGGCCTCGCCGATCGTCTCAGACGTGGCGGACGTGCTCGCCGAGCCGGCGCTGACGGTCGAGGCCGCGCTGGCGTTGAGCTTCATGGGACCGGCGGCGCTCCCGCCGCTGCGACAGGCACTCTCGAGCAAGGATCCGATCGTCCGCCGCGAGGCGCTGCGATCGATCGGCAAGCTGAAGGAACGGGCGCCGCTCGACGGCGACGTCGTCGTGCCGCTGCTCGTCGCCAGGCTGAAGGATGCGGACCCCGGGGTGCGAGCGGTCGCGGCGACCTACGTCGGCATCATTCACGAGCGGCCGGCCGAATCGATTCCGGCGTTGATCGCCGGGCTCGCGGACCAGGATCCGGAAGTCCGGCGCGCCGCGGCGGCGGCACTCGGATCGTTCGAGCCCGCGGTCGCCGCGCCGGCGCTGCCGGCGCTGCGGAAGGCGTCCGGCGATCGCAACCCCGACGTCGCCCGCGAAGCCGGGCAGACGATCGTCAAGCTGCAGACCAAGTAATCAGGCGATCGCCGCGCGCGCGGCGGCGAGGACCTCGTGCGCGGGACCGCTCAGGCCGCCCCCCTGGGCGAGATCCGGCCTGCCCCCGCCCTTGCCGCCGAACCGCGCCGTGAGCTGTTTGATCAGAGCCGACGCATCGAGCGTCACGTCGGGCGCGCGGACGATCACGACGGCCAGTGGCGGCGTGTCGGTGCACAGCACCGCGGCGTAGCCGGGCCGCGAGCCGATCGCCTGCGCGAGGATCTTCAGCCCGTTGACGTCGTAGTCGGCCACGGCCTCGAGGACGACGCGGCGTCCGGCGATCTCTTCGGCGCGGCCGGCAAGCGACTCCGCCTCGAACCCTGCCAGCCTGCCCTCCAGCTCCTTGCCGCGACGCCTGGCGTCCTTGTTCTCGGTCTGCAGTCGCTCGACCGCCTGCGGCAACTCGTCAGCGGCGATCGACAGCAAGCGGGTCGAGGCCGCCACGGTGTCGCGCAGCGCCCGGTGCGAACGCAGCGCCCGCACGCCGCAGCGGAACTCGATGCGCGAGCCGCCGCGGAGGCGTTCCCATGACGCAATGGCGATGATCCCGATCGCGCCGGTCCGGGCGACGTGCGTGCCGCCGCAGGCGGAGACGTCGAAGCGATCGACGTCGATGATCCGCAGTTCTCCGGTTCGCGCCGACTCCTTTCGCAGTCCGAGGGACGCGGCATCGGCGGCATCGACGAAGCGGATCGAGACCGGCCGGTCCTCCCAGACGACCTGGTTCGCGAGATCTTCCGCGCCGGCGATCTCGGCCGGGGTCACTTCGCGCGCCAGGTCGATGGTCGCCGACTCGGCGCCGAGGTGAAAGCTCATCGTCCGCACGGCCGAGAGCCGGTCGAACGCGGCGGACAGCACGTGCTGCCCCGTGTGCTGCTGCATGTGCTCGAAGCGCCGCTCCCAGTCGATGCGTCCCGCTGACGCGGCCGCGCGGCGCCTCGCCGTCGATCACGTGGACGATCCGCCCGTCGTCTGCGTCCGTGACGTCCATGACCCTCGCCTCTCCCAGAGAGCCGGTGTCGAACGGCTGGCCGCCGGAGGTCGGGTAGAACGCCGTCCTGTCGAGCACGACTGCGGTGCGGCCGTCGAGGCTGAAGGTCTCGACCACGTCGGCGTCGAACTCGGAGAGGTAGGGATCGGCGTAGTAGAGGCGGGCGGTCATGGTCGTTTTGTTGGTGCTCGGTGCTCGGTGCTTGTGCTGGTCGCGGTGTCAGGTTGTCAAAGGGTCCGGGATTCCGGCTTCGGCGAAGCCCTTGGCGCGGAGGCGGCAGCTGTCGCATCGGTTGCACGGCCGGCCCTCAGGGTCGGGATCGTAGCAGCTGTGTGTCAGGCCATAGTCGAGGCCGAGCGACGTGCCGGCGCGGACGATCTCCGCCTTCGACATGTCGATGAGCGGAGCGACCACGCGTAGCCGTGTGCCCTGGACACCGGCGCGGGTCGCGAGCGACGCCAGCCGCTCGAACGCCGCGAGATACTCGGGCCGGCAGTCCGGATAGCCGGAGTAGTCGAGCGCGTTCACGCCGATTACGATCGCGGTGGCGCCGACGACTTCGGCCCAGGCCAGCGCCAGCGAGAGGAACACGGTGTTCCGCGCCGGCACGTAAGTCGACGGGATGTCCTGCTGGCCGAGGTCGCGGTCCTTGGGAATGTCGCCTTCGCCGACCAGCGCCGATCCGCCGAACGCTGCGAGATTGACCTGGAGCTCGGCGTGCGCGGCGGCGCCGAGCGCGGCGGCAACGGTTCGCGCGGCCTCGACCTCGCGCGCGTGTACCTGGCCGTAGCGAATCGTCAGCGCGTAGAGCTCGTATCCGTCCTTCGCTGCCAGTGCACCCGCCGTATACGAATCGAGGCCGCCGCTCAGCAGCAGGACCGCTTTCACCGGCTAGACTCCGCGGACATCCGCACCCCAGATGAACTTGTGGACCTGCAGCTGCAGCCGCACCTCGAGCTTGTCCTCGAGAATCCAGGCCGCGAGCTGCTTCGAGTCGAGCACGCCGTGCACGGGTGAGAACAGCACCGCCGCAACCCGGCGCTCGAGGCCGTGCCGCCGGACGACGTCGCGCGCGTACTCGTAGTCGGCGCGGTCCTTGATGACGAACTTGACCTCGTCGTGCCGCGCCAGTCGATCGAGATTCGCCCACTCGTTGCGGTGCGCCTCGCCGCTGCCCGGGCACTTGACGTCCACGATCTTGATGACCGGCTCCGGCACCTGCTCGATGCTCATGTGACCGCCGGTCTCCACCATCACGGTTCGCCCGGCACTGAGCAGGCGGTCCATCAGCGGATACACCTCGCGCTGCAGCAGCGGCTCTCCGCCGGTGATCTCGACCAGGCCGCAGCCGTAGGACTCGACCTCGGCCATCACCTCGTCCAGGGACATCTTGTGCCCCTCGGTGAACGCGTAGGCCGTGTCGCACCAGGAACAGCGGAGGTCGCACGCGGTCAGCCGGACGAAGACGCACGGCCGCCCGGTGTGGGTCGACTCCCCCTGGATCGAGTGGAAAATCTCGTTGATCGTCAGCACTGCTGCCCGACAGGTATTGTACCCAACGGGCACGGGGGAGGATTTGCCTGGACGGGACGCCGCCAAGGCTCGTCTAAGATAGCGAGATGTCGAAGCCAGTCTTTTTCTGGAAGCCGACCTGAACGACCTGCCGCAACGCCAGAAGTTATCTGGAGCAGCGTGGGATCGAGGTCGCCGAGCGCGACATCAACAAGGACCCGCCCGATCGGGCCTTTCTCGAGCGGCACATCGCCGAGGACCACTTCCTCGAGTTCGTGAGCACGCGGAGCCCGGTCTTCAAGCAGCGGTCCCTGCCCCGTTCGAAGCCGGAAGCCATCGACCTGATGATGGAGCAGCCGAACCTGATCAAGCGGCCGATCCTCGTCCATGGCAGCCAGGTGATGTTCGGGTTCAAGAAGGACGCGTACGACAAGCTGTGAGATAGTCGCCATCTGCCATGGCACGCGCGCGCGCGATCAGGGTCGGCACGTCGGGCTGGAGCTATCCGTCCGGGGCCGGCACGTGGAACGGCATCTTCTATCCCCGCCAGCCGGCGCGCCGCCGGCGCGGGTCCCCGAAATTCGACGAGCTCGCCTTCTACGCCGAGCACTTCGACACCGTCGAAGTGAACTCGTCGTTCTACCGGATCCCGGCGACGGCCACGGTCCAGAAGTGGGCGGAGCGGACACCAGCCGGATTCGAGTTCTCGCTCAAGCTGTACCAGAAGTTCACGCACCCCGACATGTTCGCCAAAGCGACCGGCGCGGATCCGTCACGGCTGGGCATGTCGGACGTCGACGACTTCCGCGCCGCGATCGCACCGCTGGCGGATGCGGGCAAGCTCGGCGCCCTGCTCGCGCAGTTCCCCGCGAGCTTCAAGAACGACGACGAGTCGCGCGGCTATCTCGAATGGCTGCTGAAAGCATTCCGCGAGTACCCGCTCGCGGTGGAACTTCGCCATCGCAGCTGGAGCGACGACGCGGCGGGGACCGCCGCGCTCCTGGGCGAATATGAGGCGGCGCTCGCGCAGATCGACGAGCCCAAGTTCAAGACCTCGATCCGTCAGACGCTGCGCCCCAACGTGAAGACGTTCTATTACCTGCGCCTGCACGGCCGCAACGCCGAGCAGTGGTGGAAGCACGAGAAGTCGGAGGATCGCTACAACTACTTCTACACGCCCGAGGAGCTGGCGCCGTTCGCCGAAGCGGCGAAGGATGCGTCGCGCGCGGTGAAGAAGGCGTATCTCTACGCCAACAACCACTTCTCGGCCAAGTCGGTGGCCAATGCCGCGATCCTCAAGACGCAGCTGGGACAGGAGCTGGACGGCGAATACCCGCCCGAGTTCGTCGAGCGGTATCCGGATCTGAAGGGCATCGTGAAGCTGCTGCCGGAGCAGCCGATGCTCACGGCTTCACGAAAGCCTTCTTGAGGATGTCGGCCTTCTCAATCTTGGCGACCACGTCGAGCCCCTTGGTGACGCGGCCGAAGATGGTGTACTTGCCGTCGAACTCCGGGGTCGCGACCTTGGTGATGTAGAACTGGCTGTCGGCGAACTTGGGATCGCCGGCATGCGCCATCGCCACCGTGCCCGGCCCGTGCCGGCGCTTCGGTGATCTCGCCGGCGCCGATCGAGTTGCCGCTGCCCCCCTGCCCCCAAGTCGCCTGGCGCGACATGTCGCGCGACACCGGATCGCCGATCTGGACCAGCCGCTTCTCGGCACGATGGAAGCGGAGCCCGTTGTAGAAGTTCCGCTTCATCAGCTCGAGGATTCTCGCCACCGTCTTCGGCGCGTCGCCGGGATACGTCTCGATCTCGATCGTCCCCTTCGTGGTCTCGAGGACGATCACCGGACCCGGCGCCGGCTTCTGCGCCGCGGGCGCCTCGGGCAGAACGACGACGGCGGCAACCAGCAGCGCCGCCGCGATGACTCTCAGGCTCATGACAACCTCATTTCGCCAGCGCCGCCGCGGTCGCGGCGCGCGGCTTGCCGACTCGCTCGACGCCAATTCTCGGGCACAGATCGGCGACGGCGCAACTGCCGCACAGCGGATACAGGGGACGGCAGACGTTCTGCCCCCAGGTGACCAGGTACAGGTTCACCAGCGGCCACCACTTGCGCTCGACGACCGCGTAGAGCGCCTGCTCGGTGTCGTCGGGCGTTCGGGTCACCACCCAGCCGAGACGGTTGGAGATGCGGTGGACGTGGGTATCGACGCAGATGTTCTCCGCGCTCCGGTGCGCCAGGATCAGCACCAGGTTCGCGGTCTTCCGTCCGACGCCAGGCAGCGTCAGCAGCTCGCTCATGGTCCGCGGCACCCGTCCGCCGAAGCGGCTCAGGATCTGGCGGCACGCGTCCTTCACGTGGACGGCCTTGTTCCGATAGAAGCTCACCGGGTAGATGAGCCGCTCGATCTGCTTGACGGTCAGCTTCGCGACGCTGTGCGGCGTGCGTGCGACGCCGAACAATCGCGTCGAGGCGGCGTGCGTCACCGCATCGCGCGTCTGCGCCGACAGCATCGTCGCGATCAGCACCTGGAATGGATCGTCTTCCTGATCCTGCGCGATCTTCTCGACCGCCGGCTCGTCGAGGCCGGCGATGGCGCGCCCGAGGCGGCGCATGACGGTGTTGATCCGGGCCCGCGGCGAGAGCTGCCGCTGCGGCGGACGCATCGCCGCGGCGGTCATGAGACCGGCGTCAGCGGCGGTCGCCCGTGCACGACCTCGATGACGTTCCGGATGGCGAGGTCGATCATCGCCGTGCGCGTTTCGCGGGTGGCGCTGCCGAGATGCGGCGCCAGCACCACGTTCTCCATGCCGAGCAGCCCCTCGTGGACGATCGGCTCGCGCTCGTAGACGTCGAGCGCCGCGGCCGCGATCAGCCGCTCCTGCATCGCCCAGGCCAGCGCCTCCTCGTCGACGATCGGACCGCGCGCGGTATTGACGAGGATGGCCGACCGTTTCATCCGCATCAGCGCGCGGCGGTCGATGAGGTGCCTGGTCTCGGGGCGGAGCGACGTGTTGATGCTGATCACGTCCGACGAGATCAGCAGCTCGTCGATCGAGAGGTCCTGCTTCGCGAACCGCACGGTCATGCCGAACGCCGGCGCCCTGGCGGCGACCGCCCGGCCGATCCGGCCGCGGCCGATGATCCCGAGCTGCTTGCCGCGCAGCTCGGTGCCGAGCATGAAATCGAGCGTCCAGCCCTTCCAGCCGCCGCGGCGAACCAGCCGTTCCCCTTCGCCAATCCGGCGCGCCGCGGTCAGGATCAGGCCCCAGGTCAGCTCCGCCGTCGCCTCGGTGAGGACGTCCGGGGTATTCGTGATGATCACGCCACGCGCCTTCGCCGCCGCGGCGTCGATGTTGTCGTAGCCGACGGCGATGTTCGCGACCACCTTCAGCGCCGCGCCCGCGTCGAGCACCGCGGCGTCGATGCGGTCGGTGAGCACGCAGATCATCCCGTGCTTGTCGCGGACCCGCTCCCGCAGCTGCTCGGGCGCCAGTGGCGCCTCCTGCAGGTCCACCTCGCATTCAGCCGCGAGCTTCTCGAGCAGGCTTGACGGGATCCGCCGGGTCAGGAGTACGGGAGGACGGGAGGTCGTCACGATGAAGGGTCACGCGGCGCTGGGCGCCCGGGATGGTTCAGTGGCCGTGCGATTCGCAATAGCCGCAATGGTTGCACGGCACCGACGGCTCGATGACACAGGGGCCGCCCGAGGGCGGCAGCGCATACCGGAAATGACTGGCGTGCGCCGTCAGGATGAGCGGCTGTGCCTCGCCCTGGAGGCGCGTCCCCCGGCGTCAGCCGCCTGGCAACCGCCTCACGCACCATCGCGCGCAGGACATCTTCGTTCATTCGCTGTCCCTGTAGTCGACGGTGTCGACGATGCCGATCACGGCCGCGTCGACGGCGGCGGCCTTCCGTCCCAGCGCGTCCCCGGCGGCCTTGCCTTCGATCACCACCAGCACCTGTTCTCCAACGCCGGCGCCGACCGCGTCTATCGCCAGCAGCGCCGTGCCGCGCGGCGTCCCCTCGAGCGACATCGGCTGCACCAGCAGCAGCTTGGCCCCTTCGAGCTTGCGGTTCTTCTGCGTCGAGACGACGGTGCCGACAACGCGGGCGATTTGCATGAGGCTGCCGCTAGCCGAGGTCCCAGTGATCGACGATGCCGACGATCGCGGCATCGGTTGGCGGCTCGGCGGGATAGAACGGGAACGCCGCCTCGCGGCCGCGCACGAAGAAGACGTGCTCGCCGACCCCCGCGCCGACCGAGTCGAGCGCCACCAGCGCCCGTCCCGCGGGCTCACCGGACGCCGCGATCGGCTGGACGATGAGCAGCTTGGTGCCGACCAGGTTCTCGTCCTTGATGGTGGCCACCACCTCGCCGATCACCTGGGCGAGCTGCATCAGTGCTCCTGACGCACGGCACCAGCTTGTGCCAGCTCGGGCACTTCGACGGCATCCACGATGCCGACGATGGCGGCGTCGACCGGACAGTCCTTCAAGCCGGAGGCCATCCGCGCCGAACTGCCGCTGACGATCAGGACCGTCTCGCCGACCCCGGCGTGCACCGTATCGACCGCGACCAGGTAGCTGCCTTCAGCCTTGCCGCGCGGATCGATCGGCCGCGCCACGAGCAGCTTGCTGCTGACCAGCCGCTCGTCCTTGCGCGTCGCGACGACGGTGCCGACGATCTTGGCGAGGATCATTTCGCGTTGGCGGTCGCCTTCCCGATCGGGAGCGCGTCCTCGAGGTTCGCGTGAGGACGGGGAATGACGTGGACCGACACCAGCTCGCCGACGCGCCGCGCCGCGGCCGCGCCCGCATCCGTCGCCGCTTTCACCGCGGCGACGTCGCCGCGCACGATCGCCGTGACGTATCCGGCGCCGATCTTTTCCCAGCCGACGAGCGTCACCTTGGCTGCCTTGACCATCGCATCCGCCGCTTCGATCATCGCGACGAGGCCTTTGGTCTCGACCATGCCGAGCGCCTCTCCCATTTGAGCTCCTCTTTAACCGGGGCTCTGCCCCGGACCCCGGCTCGGTCGCTTGCGGGGGCCCCTTCGCCCCGCGCCGCTTCCTCGCAGGCGCGCCGCGCGCGCCTTTGGCTGTTGTCAGTCCTTGCCAGTTCTCAGTGCGACCGTTCGGCTGCCCCAGGCTACCAACGGACCTGTCCGGAACCGGAAACTGGTAACTACTTCAAACTTCTTACAGCATCCTCGATGAGTGCCGTGAGTTCGCTGTATGTTAGCCGAATTTCCGCATCCTCAGGGACGGCCGCCCCGCCCGGTCCGAATGCCAGGCGATCGGGGACCAGCCGCTGGCCGGGCGCCGACGGCGCCTGCACGACCTGGCAGTCCGCGGGCAAGTCCTGCCCCGGCTCGGCGCAGATCGGCGCCGGCGCGGCAATCCCGTAGCGGCCGCGCAGATCCTGCAGCTTGAAGACCTCCTCGCGCGACAGCACGCGCTCGCCGCCGAGCAGGCGCGCGACCAGGCTGATCTTCGCGAAGTGCTCGATCGTCTCCATCTTGTAGTACGCGGAGAACAGATCCTTGCCGAGCGTCAGGGCGCCGTGGTTGGCGAGCAGCATGCCGTCGTGCGCCTGCACGTACTTCCGGACCGCCTCGGGCAGTTCCTTCGTCGACGGCGTCGCATACTCCGCGATCGGCACGCTTCCGAGCGTCGTCACCACCTCGGCGAGAACGGCGCGATCGAGCGGCACGCCGGCGGTCGCGAACCCGGTCGCAGTCGGCGGATGCGCGTGCACCACCGCCTGGACGTCGGGGCGGCGGCGGTAGACCTCGAGGTGCATCTGCATCTCGGAGGAGGGATCGCGATCGCCCTGCAGCTTGCGCCCGTCGAGATCGGTGATGCACATCATCTCCGGCGCCATGAAGCCCTTGCACACGCTGGTCGGCGTCATCAGCAGCCGCGCCTCGTCCAGGCGTACGCTGATGTTGCCGTCGTTGGAGGCGGTGTAGCCGCGTGCGTAGAGGCGGCGTCCGACCTCGACGATATCGGCCCGGAGCTGTGCCTCGCGGCTCATCGTCCGGCCCATTCCTTCCGGCACTTCTCCGAACAGAAGTAGGCGGTATTCGATCCCGACCCGGCCGTCAGCGCGTGCGTCGGCACGACGAAGACGCCGCACACCGGATCGCGCACGAGCTTCACCGAGGGTTGCGTCCGGCGCGGCTGCTCACGCAGCCCGACCCCTTCGAGCACGCCGCGGACGAACGTCCACAGCAGCCTGACGAGGAGCAGGAAGAGGATGACCTTGAGGATGAGCCCCGTCATCGGCGTTCGCCTATTTGCCGGGCGCGGCGGGCTGCGGCGTCCCCTGGCCGGTCGGATGAGCCGAGCGGAGGCCCTGGAGCGCCTGGCGCGCCATCCGCGCCTCGGGGGAATCGGGCGCCAGATCGATCACCTGCTGCCAGGCCTTCGCGGCACCCTCGAGATCCTGCTTGCCGAACGCGCGCACGATGCCGATGTTCAGCAGCGTCTTCGTATGCTTCGGGTCGATGGCCAGCGAGCGGTCGAACTGCTCGAGCGCGCGATCCGCCTGGTTCATGTAGTAGTAGGCAATCCCCAGATCGGTGCTGGCGTTGACGTTCCGCGGTTCGATTCGCAGCGCGTCCTCGTACCACTTCGTGGCCTCGGCAAAGCGCTCGGCGTCGAAGTACAAGTCGCCGAGCTGGACGCGGGACTGGACGTCCGCGCCGTTCTTCTCGATCGCCGCCCGCAGCGCGCCTGCCCGGCTCTCGTCGAACGGCGGCGGTGTCTGGGGCTGCGCGGCCGCGGCGGCTGGAGCAGTGGCCGCAGGCGGAGACGCGGCATCGCGGGCCTGCTGGACGCCGATCAGCCAGCCGGCGAGAAGCCCGAAAAACACCCCGGCTATGCCGAAAATCACCGATTCTTTGGACACGAAACATCGATCATAACAACGTTCGTCGGAACCAGTCCACCAGGGTGCGGACCAGATCAGGGTCGCGCGTCAGCATCGATGCGCCGTGGCCCGCCTGCTTCAGCACGAGCAGCTCGCGCAGCCCGCCGCCGGCCTTCTGGAGCTCCTTGGCCGACCGCAGCGCATAAGGATCGTCGTCGCTGGCCACCAGCAGCACCGGCCGTTCCGCGACCTTGCGCAGCGCCGCCTCGATCCGCAGCCCGCGATAGTCGAGCGACGGCGACAGCAGCGCGAGGCTGGCGACGGTTCCGTCGGAAGAGGCCTCGAGGGCGGCAAGGTTGGCCCCGATCGACGAACCGGCGATGCCCACCCGGGTCTGTGTGACGTCGGATCGCTGCGCCAGGAATCGCCGCGCCGCCTTCACGTCGAGCACCATCGTCGAGTAGTCGGCCTGCGTGGGGTCGGAACCGGCCCCGACGCCGCCGGGCGATTCACCATGGCCGCGAAGATCGACCGCCAGCGCGCCGATGCCCTCGGCGGCGAGCCGCTGCGCCAGCGCTTCCCACTCGCGGCGCGAGCGGTGCAGCATGTGGACGAGGATCACCGCCGGCGCAGGACGAGACGACGGCTCGTACCAGGTCGCCGCCAGCGTCAACCCGTCGTCCGTTCGCAGCGTGACGCGGGTGGCGGCTTCACCAGGTTCGACGGCTGCCAGCGCAGCCGACAACACCATCGCGAGCACCGCCCCGGTGCGAGTCGCCCGCCGCAGCCATCCGTGCTCCGCCACCGTGGTCACCGCCCCGGTGCCGTGTCGCTGGCGAGCGCCTGGATGTAATCGCTGACCGATTGGGCCAGGCCGACGTAGAGGGCATGGCTGATCAGCGCATGGCCGATCGAGGCCTCGTCCAGGTGCGGCAGGTGACGGAACAGCGTGAGGTTGTCGAGATCGAGGTCGTGACCGGCGTTCACGCCCAGCCCGAGCTCGTGCGCGAGCGTCGCCATCCGCGAATACTGCGCGAAGCTGTCCCGGCCGGCGTCAGGGCTGGTGTGAAACGCCTTCGCGAAGGGCTCGGTATAGAGCTCGATGCGGTCGCCGCCGAGGGATGCGGCCCAGCGCACCGCGTCGGGATCCGGATCGACGAAGACGCTGACGCGGACGCCGGCGCGGTGCAGATCGCTGACGATCCGCCGCAGCTCTCCCGTCGGCGTTGCGGGATCCCACCCGGCCTGGCTGGTGATCTCGCCGGCCCGGACCGGCACCATCGTGAACTGATCGGGCCGGACCTCCTCCGCCAGCGCCAGCAGGTCGGCGCGGGGATCGCCTTCGATGTTCAGCTCGACCCCCTCGTAGGCGGCGTCCGACGCCCGGAGCCGCCCCAGCTCCGCGGCGATCTCGCGCACGTCGGTGAAGGTGATGTGCCGCGCATCGGCGCGCGGATGCACGGTAATGCCGGGTGATCCCGCGGCCACGCAGACCCGTGTGGCGTCGACCACGCCGGGTATGGTGCCACCGCGTGAGTTCCTGAGCGTCGCGACCTTATTGACGTTGACGCTCAGCTTGGCAGCCGAACGGCCCGTCTTCATCCGAGGTGCTCCTTCACGGTGCTCACGATCTCGGTGGCCCACTCCTGGATCTCGCGTTGATCCTTGCCTTCGATCATCACGCGCAGCAGCGGCTCGGTCCCGGAATAGCGGACCAGCAGCCGGCCCTGCCCCAAGAGCCGCTCCTCGACCCGCTGCATCGCCGCCGCGATCGGCGCCACCGTTCCGAGATCCTTCTTCTCGCGAACCCGGACGTTGAGCAGCACCTGCGGATACGTCACGAGCTCCGCCGCCAGGTCGCCCAGCTCGCGGCCGGTGTCGGCCATCACGCGCAGCACGCTGAGTGCGGTGACGATGCCGTCACCGGTGAACAGGTGATCGGAAAAGATGATGTGCCCCGACTGCTCGCCGCCGAGCGCCAGGCCGCGCTTGATCATCTCTTCCATCACGTACTTGTCGCCGACCGGGCAGCGCACCATCTCGATGCCGCTGTCGCGCAGCGCCAGCTCGAGACCGATATTGCTCATCACGGTGGCGACGATGCCGTTGCCGGTGAGCTGGCCGGCTGCCTGCATGTGGCGGCCGCACATCAGCAGCACCGCGTCGCCGTCGACGAGCTGGCCGGCGGCGTCCACCAGGATCGCGCGATCGCCGTCGCCGTCGAAGGCCACGCCGAGCCGGCACCCCCGCTCGACGACGACGCGCGCCAGGTTCTGCGGGTGGGTCGAGCCGCAGTCCAGGTTGATGTTGCGGCCGTCCGGCGTGGCGCTCAGGACCTCAACGTCGAAGCCGAGCTCGCGGAACAGCCGCGGCGCCACAGTCGTGGTCGCGCCGTTCGCGGTGTCGATCGCGATCTTCATCCGTCCGAGCCGTTGCGGATCCGGCAGCGCCAGGCGCGCGTGCGCGATATAGGCGTCGATGACGTCGGTGCGTTCGACCGGCACGTCCGCGGAGCCGCCGACCTGCCAGCTCGTGTCGGCGACGATCGATTCCACCTCGCGCTCGAGCGTCTCGGTGAACTTCTCGCCGCGCCCGGAGAACACCTTGATGCCGTTGTCCTCGAATGGATTGTGCGACGCCGAGATCACGATTCCCGCGTCGAAGCCCATCTCGCGGGTGACGTAGGCGATGGCGGGTGTCGGCAGCACGCCGGCGCTGGTGATCGCTGCGCCTTCGGACCGTACTCCACGCGCGAGCTCGCGCTCGATCCATTCCCCGGATTCGCGCGTGTCGCGCCCCAGGATGAATCGAAGCTGGCGGCCGTCGCCGCGCATCGCCCGGACCAGCGCCGCGCCCAGCCGCGCCACGGTTTCATGATCGAGGGGAAACTCTCCCGCCTTGCCGCGAACACCATCAGTACCGAAAAGCCGTTGTGCCATAGGCTCCGTTGTCATATCTGGAGAAAGGCCGGCGTTGTGAGTGGTGCTGACGCCGTCCTACCGCGATCCCGAACCCCAATTCTGGCATCGATGGCGTATTTGGCAACGCCCCGGGGTTACTTGATCGCCCGGACGTGGACCGTGACCTCGACGGGCGTGACGTCGTGGACGCCGAACTGCTGGGACGGATCGAACTGGACGCGCAGGCTGTAGCGGCCGGGACCCAGTCCGGCGAGATCGACGAACGCGCCAATCTCGTCGGGCCGCACGCTCGAGAGGACGTCGCGCCGGCCGCGGATGGACACGCGTACGGCGGCCGGGGCAACCTCCGACGCGCGAAGTCCCTGCTCGAGGTTGCGCGCCCGGACCGGCACGTCGCGCAGCTCACGCTCTACCGGCGCCGGCAACACGTCGACGATCACCGTCACGTTCTGCGGCTCGACCAGCCGGATCGACGAGTCGAGCAGGCCGACGGCGACGACGTCCCTCACGTTCTCGCGCATCCCGGCGACGCTGACCGGCTCGGTGGTCGCATTGGCCAGCTTCTTCACCCGGCTCTCCGGTCCGACGACGTCGACCGTGGCTGGTTCGGCGGTGTACTGGCCGACGGCAAATCCCGGCGCCGGTTCCCCTTCGATGTGCGCGATCACCGGAACGCGGCGCCGGCCCGATTTCTCCAGCTCGATGCCGAGCGTTCCGGGCACCACCTGGGTGACCTCGACGCCGTACGGCACACGCACTTCCTCGTTGCGGATGTGAAAAATGCGGGAGCCTGGACGCGCGTGCCCGAGGTCGAGCACCGCCATCACTTCACCGGGCCCGAGCTTGCTGAGCAGCGTCGACGATCCGCGCAGCCGCACGTCGACATTGGCCGGCGGATCGCCAACCATCAGGAGTTCCGCGGGGATGTCGCGGAACTCCAGCGGCACGCGGATGGTGCGCTCCACCGTGTGCTCGCCGGCGACCGACAGCCACAGCAGCGTCGCCAGCACCAGCGCGACGACCTTCAGCCAGAGATGGCGGAATGGGTGATAAGCCATCAGGCGTCGTACGCGGCGGCGGCGCGCCCGCTGCTGCGACGCTGGACGACGAAGGTGCGGAGCCGCTCGCGCAGCTGATCGGAGCTGAGGGCCCGATCGATGCGGCCGTTCATGGCGAGCGCGATCTGTCCCCGCTCCTCGGAGACGACGATCGCCACGGCGTCGTTCTCCTCCGTCAGCCCGATCGCCGCGCGGTGTCGCGTACCGAGCTCGCGGCTGACCCGCGGATTCACGGTCAGCGGCAGGAAGCACGCGGCCGCCGCGATGCGATCCTCCTGCACGATCACCGCGCCGTCGTGGAGCGGCGATCCCGGCTGGAAGATCGTCGCGATCAGGTCGTAGGTCAGCGTCGCGTCGATGGGAATGCCGCTCTCGATGTAGTTGCGCAGCCCGATTTCCCGCTCGATCGCGATGATCGCGCCGGTCCGCTGCTGCGACAGCATCGTCGCCGCCACGACCAGCTCCTCGATGGTCTCGTTGGCCGCCTCGGTCCGATTCAGGTAGCGGAAGAACGGCGCCTGGCCGAAGTGCGCGAGCGCGCGGCGGATGTCGGACTGGAAGATGACGATCGCGGCGAACGCGACGTACACCAGCATGTTCTGGATCATCCAGTTCACGGTCTGCAGCGGCGCGAGCCGGGACACGTAGAACAGGCCGACGATCAGCAGCGACCCGGCAGCCATCTGCGCCGCCCTCGTGCCCCTGATGAGCTTGAGAAACTCATAGATCAGGACCGAGACGATCGCGATGTCGAGCACGTCCCACCAGCCCACGGGCGGGCGGCGAAGCATGCCGGTGAGGTAGTCGGGCACGGGCGTAGCTTAACTCAGGAGCCCGCGAACGGCCCGGGACGGCCGTGCGATCAGGATGCCGGGCGATCGAGCCCGAGTTCCTTCCAGATCCACGAGAAGTCGTAGGGCGGCCGGCCAGCCAGGGCGGCCCGCTCGGCCCCGTTCTCGATGCGTTTGAGGAGGTCGATGAGGCGCGGGCGCCAGATCTTGGTCTGAGCCGCCACGCGCGGCGTGCGGTTCCCCAGGGCGGGCACCGGCCGATCGAGCCAGGAATGATAGTGCCGGTCGTAAAGCTCCCGCACTGCGCCAGTGTCGGCCTCGGCCGGCTCGTCTGGCACGCGCAGCGGCCGCGGCTTGCGCAGGGCGTTCATCGCCTGCTCGACGGTCTCCAGCGCGGTCGCGCGGAACCGCACCAGGTCGCCGACCAGGTGCTCGAGCCAGCCGCGTCCCTTGAGCGCGCGCTCCTGGGAGGTCGTCTCGAACACGACGCGCTGCTTCTCGAACGTCCAGGTCCCGATCTCGCGTTCCTCCCCGTTGACGCGCTCCCGCCACCCGAGCCGGCCCTCGTCCTGCGCATGGACATCCGGCTGCCGGGCGATCGTGTTCCGGACTTCGTCGACGTGCGCACTCTCGAACACCACGCGACAGAAGATCAGCGTGTGTCCTTCCGAGGTAGTGACCTGCGGCGGTTGCGGGAACGCCACCAGATTCAGCCACAGGTGATGGAACACCATCCCGTGCTTGCGGAAGAACGTCGCCGCATCGTCTGACGGCGACTTGCGCTGATGCCGTCGGTGCAGCCTGCGAAAGTGGGCAAGGATCTCGTCCTTCGACTCGGCCGGGTAGAGATACAACCCGCCTTCGAACACGAACCCACCCAGACCGTCCGGAGCGACGCGGGCGCCAAGCAGATCCCAGCGCACAATCTGCGCCGTCGCCGTGCGCTCGACGACGAAGATGCGGTCGCCGGTCCAGAGGTCGATGATGCTCAGGCCGTGACCACGCTCGACCGACTCCACTTCGTAGAGGCGCAGGTGAGCCTTCGCGAGGCGGCCGAGGAACAGTCGCTCCGCCTGACTGAGACGCGCCGCCTCGTCCGCGATAAAGAGATCGGCCACCGTGCCGGCTCCATCGACCTCCCAGTCGAACAGGAACCAGGTGTTGTACTTGATGTTGGCGTCCTCAGATTCCATCAGCCATTGCAGCTCGGAGGCCGACGGATCCCGGAGGAGGTCCCCCCAGAAAACGATTTCCGCAACGGCGTGGTCGTTGTCGAAGGCAGGCTGGAACGCGAACGTGAGCAGCTTGGCAATCGCGGAATCGCGGGCGCCGCTGCTGGACTGCGCGAGCAGTCGCGCCTCGTCACCCGCGCAGCAATCCTTGCTCTTCCGGCCGCTTCCGCAGGGGCAGGGTTCGTTTCGCCCCGTTGATGTCATTGCGCGAGATCTTACAACGGATGTAGAGCACAGCTCAGCCACTGGAACGTTCCGCTGACTCGCGTAACCGGTCCACTACACGCGCGACCTCGGCCATCGCCTTGACGCCGTGGACGCGCACCACGTGCGCGCCGAGCACGATGCTCACGGCCACGGCGGCGGCGGTGCCCCACTCGCGATCGCCGGGGCCGACGTCGCCGAGCGCGGCTTTGAGGAAGGATTTTCGCGAGGGGCCAGACACGATCGGCCGGTCGAGCGAGGCGAGCCGATCCAGGAAGGCCAGTGCGTCGAACGAATGTTCGGCCTTCTTGGCGAAGCCGAGCCCCGGGTCGAGCAGGATGGCATCGCGCGGAATGCCGGCAGCCATGGCCCGTGACAGGGCCGAATCCAGCTCGCTCACGATCTCGCCGGCCACATCGCGGTAGTCGGCCTCTCGGTACATGTCGCGCGACCGCCCGCGGTTGTGCATCAACACCACGGCCGCTCCGCTTCCGGCGATGGCCCCCGCCATCTCCGGGTCGTACTGGAGCGCGCTCACATCGTTGACGATCGCCGCGCCGAGCGCGACCGCCTCGCGCGCGATCACGGCTTTAGACGTATCCACGGAGACGATCACGTCCGGCCTGGCCGCGAGCCGCTCGATCACCGGCAGGACGCGGCGCCTCTCTTCCTCCACGCTGACCGGTTCGGCGCCTGGCCGCGTCGACTCGCCCCCGACGTCGATGATGTCCGCGCCCTCTTCGAGCATGCGGAAGCCGTCCTCGATGGCGCGCGCGGTGTCGAAGTGCACGCCGCCGTCCGCGAAGGAGTCGGGCGTGACGTTGAGCACACCCATCACGAGCGTGCGGTCACCGAGCCGCAGCTCGCGGCCCATTCCCTGGCTGTCCTTCAGCCAGCCGGCGCGGATCGGGAGAGGAACGGTGTAGCGTTTGCGCGATTGGAACATCGACAAGTCAAAAGTCAGAAGTCAAAAGTCAAAACGTAAGGCCAAAAAGAAACGGGGGAAGAGGAACGTTGTGTTTCCCTCTTCCCCCGCCTTTTTGACTTCTTAACTTCTGACTTCTGACTTCCTTACTCTTGCGGCAGCGGCTTGTTCAGCGGCGGCATCGGCGGCACGATCGACGGCCGCTCCTTTGGCTGCCGGCGGCCGTCGTCCGGCGTCGACGCGGCGGTTGGCGGACGATGCTCTTCGAGCGCCTCTCCGGCCACGATCCGGCGGACCTGCTCGGCGTCGAGCACTTCGCGCGCAAGGAGCTCCTCGGCGATGCGATTGAGCGCTACGCGGTTCTGCTCGAGCAGCTGGCGGGCCTTGTCATAGTTGTCCGTGACAATGCGCTTCAGTTCCTGGTCGATGCGGATCGCGGTGTCCTCGCTGTAGTCCTGGTGCTGCGCGATCTCGCGGCCGAGGAAGATCTGCTCTTCCTTCTTGCCGAAGGTGAGCGGACCCATGGCGTCGCTCATGCCCCACTCGCAGACCATCTTTCGCGCGAGCTCGGTCGATCGCTCGAGGTCGTTGCCGGCGCCGGTCGTCATGCCGTGCATCGTGATCTCTTCGGCAATGCGGCCGCCGAGCAGGATGGCGATCTGATCGTTGAGGTAGTCGCGCGAGTAGTTGTGCTTGTCGTCCACCGGCAGCTGCATGGTGACGCCGAGCGCCATGCCGCGCGGGATAATCGTGACCTTGTGGACGGGGTCGGCGTGCGGCAGCATGACCGCCAGCAGGGCGTGTCCGGCCTCGTGCACCGCGGTGACCTTCTTCTCGTCCTCGCTGATGATCATCGAGCGGCGCTCGGATCCCATCAGGACCTTGTCCTTCGCGAACTCGAAGTCGAGCATCCGCACGACCTTCTGGTTGTAGCGGGCGGCGTTCAACGCCGCTTCGTTCACCAGGTTGGCGAGATCCGCGCCGGAGAACCCTGACGTCCCGCGCGCCAGCACGTGGATGTTCACGTCGTCCGAGAGCGGGATCTTCTTGGTGTGCACGGCGAGGATGCCCTCGCGGCCCTTCACGTCGGGGCGATTGACGACGATGCGGCGATCGAAACGGCCCGGGCGCAGCAGCGCCGGGTCGAGCACGTCGGGACGGTTCGTCGCGGCAACGAGGATGACGCCTTCGTTCGACTCGAAGCCGTCCATCTCGACGAGGAGCTGGTTCAGCGTCTGCTCCCGCTCGTCGTGTCCGCCGCCGAGGCCGGCCCCACGATGGCGGCCAACCGCGTCAATCTCGTCGATGAAGACGATGCACGGGGCGTTCTTCTTGCCCTGCTCGAACAGGTCGCGGACGCGCGAGGCACCGACGCCGACGAACATCTCGACGAAGTCGGAGCCGCTGATCGAGAAGAACGGAACGTTGGCTTCGCCCGCGACCGCGCGCGCCAGCAGCGTCTTGCCGGTTCCCGGGGGGCCCATGAGCAGCACGCCCTTGGGAATGCGTCCGCCCAGCTTCTGGAACTTCTGGGGCTCCTTCAGGAACTCGATGATTTCCTGAAGCTCTTCCTTGGCCTCGTCGACGCCGGAGACGTCCTTGAACGTGACCTTCTTCTGACTGCTCGAGGACAGCTTCGCGCGGCTCTTGCCGAACGAGAGGGCCTTGTTCCCTCCGCTCTGCATCTGCCGCATGATGAAGATCCAGAAGCCGATCATCAGCAGGATGGGAGCCCAGGAGTAGAGCAGCGTCGCCCAGGGGCTCGTCGTTTCCGGCTGCGCCTCGATCCGGACGTTGTTTTCCTGGAGCTGATTGGCGAGCCGGTCGTACTGCGTCGGCGCGTAGGTCCGAAACTCTTCAACCGCGCCGCCCGGGCCGTTCTTCTTTCCCTTGATGTGGTTGCCCGTGATGACGACGGACACCACCTGCTTTTCCTGCACGTCCTGTAGAAACTGCGTGAAGGAAATGGGAGCCGGCCCACGGTTGAACGTTGTCGAGAAGTTCCAGATCATCACCCCCACGACAATGAGGACGATCCAGAACAGCAAACTCTTGAGGGTTGAGTTCAACCTACGCCTCCTAACCGCCTTGCTTTCAAGAGTATCACGCCCTGTGAGGGCTCTGTGACGCGAAAATCCTCGGCCACCGACTGGCCGACGACCCAGACAATCCGATCGTCGCGGTCGACCACCAGGGGGAGCTGATCCCGCTCGGTCCGGGAAACCTTCCGGTCGACCAGAAAATCCTGCAACTTTCGTCCCCGCCCCCCATGCCGAGCGGGTGAAACCGGTCGCCCCGCCGCCGTGTCCGGACCGCGAGGGGCCCCCGCAGCGGCGCCGCCGCGACGATCGCTTCCCCGCCCCTGGCCCGCCGGGCCGCCACCTCGACCGCCCCGCTGACCGGCTCGGCCGACACTGCCCAGCCCGGGCACGCGACCTCACCCGGAATAGACAGCGGAAACCGAAAGAAGTTCGAAAACGGCTCGCCCGCAGGGGCTTCCAGCACGATCCTCCCCGCCCGCCGCCTCGCGACCTGCCCGGGCAGCGCGACGGCTGCGCCGTCGCGGCTCTCAGCCGCGGCGAGGTCCAGAACCCGCTCGATGTGCTGGAATCCGATGAACCGGCCCGCCGCCGTCGCTCCGAGAGCCTGCCGGACGACGCGGGTCGCGAGTGCCGGGGGCAGGGTCCTCAGTGCGGCGGTGTCAAGCTCGATGCCGCACTCAGTTCTTAAGACGATCGACGGGGCCAGATCGATTGCACGGCTCTCCAGATATTCCTCGTCCTGTCTCGCGATCGTGGCCTCGCGGGCCAGGACCACCGCGATCGCCGGCGCGTACAGCTGAAGCGCGGGGATCACCTCGTGCCTCACGCGATTGCGCGGAATCCGCACGTCCGCATTCGACGAATCCTCGCGGAATGCGAGCTCATGCTCCGCCGCGTACCGCCGCAGCTCGGCACGCTCGACCTCGAGCAGCGGACGGACGATCCGGCCGGCGCGAGGCCTGATACCCGCGAGGCCGCGCGGGCCGGCGCCGCGCAGGAGCCGGAGCAGGAACGTCTCGGCCTGATCGTCGGCGCTGTGGCCGACCGCCACCACGTCGGCACGAAGCCGGTCTGCCATCTCGATGAAGAACGCGTAGCGCGCCGAGCGCGCCGCATCTTCGATCGACCGGCCGCTCCGCCGCGCCAGCGCGGCCACGTCCGCGCGACCGGCCTCGAACGGGAGCTCGAGCGCGGATGCGGCCTCACGGCAGAACGCCTCGTCCGCATCAGACTCGACCCCGCGCAGCTGGTGATTGAAGTGCGTCACGCCCGCAAGCGTGAGATCGCCTTCACTGGCCAGTTCGCGCAGGACGTGGAGCAGCGCGACCGAATCCGCGCCGCCCGAGAGCGCCACGAGCACACGGGCTCCGCGGGGAAACAGCGCGTGTTTCCGGATGGTGCGCCGTACACGGCCGATGAGCGGCATATGCGAAGGTAAAGGCGGCGGCCCTACCTTTCACCTTTGTGAATCGAAAAGAATTGGTGCCGGTGCAGGGACTTGAACCCCGGACAACGCGGATATGAGCCGCGTGCTCTAACCAACTGAGCTACACCGGCAGGAAACCTAAATTGTATCACGCGTTGTCAGCGGATCTCGACGAGCGCGGCTGCCAGCAGCGGGATCAGGATCTCGTGGTGGCCGACCAGCGAGTAGCCCTTCCCGATCCCCGACACGGGCCTCGACACCACGTTGACGTGGGGACGGTAGTGGCGGATGAAGTCGAGGTTCACCGTGGTGAGGCCATCGAGCGGGAGCCCGTGATTCCTCGCCAGCGCGACGGCCTTCAGGAAGACCTCGGGCAGGACCACCGCTGAACCGCAGTTCAGGTATACCCCGTCGGCGAGCCGCCCCACGTTGGACACGAAGTAGCGGAAGTCGCGCAGGCTGCCTTCGCCGAGCGCCGCGCCCGAGGCGGCCGGGTGCATGTGAATGATGTCGGTGCCGATCCCGATGTGCACGGTGACCGGGATCCCGAGGCGCTCGGCCGCGGCCAGGATGCTGAGGTGCGCATGCGGCGGCCGGATCGATCCCAGCCAGGCGCCGATCGCCTGACCGATGCCGAGGCCCTGCGCGACACCGTCGTTGATCGCGGCATTGAGCAGCCGTCCGGTCTCGTCGGCCATGCCGAAGCGGCCGGGCCCGAGCGATTCCTCGACTTCCTCTGACGTCGAGCCCGAGAGCGCCAGCTCGACGTCGTGGATGACCGTCGCACCGTTGGTGGCGATGGCCGAGACGTAGCCGCGCTCCATGAGGTCGACGAGAACGGGTCCGAGCCCGGTCTTGATCACGTGCGCGCCGAGTCCCCAGACGATCGCGCGATCGCCGGTGCGGGCGCGCCGCAGCGCGTCGACAACGGCCTTGAGGTCGGCGCCGGCGAGGATGTCGGGCAGCGTCTCGAGCCACGCGGCGACGGACGCGCCAGCCGGGCAGGGACGCGCGAAGTCGGCCGCGTTGGCCTTGCTGCGGCGCGACGCGAGCGGGTACGTCCGGACGCCCGACACGTCGAACTCCTCGTAGCGCAGCTTCACGGCTGGTTACTATATCGTCCCGACACGGCGGAACCATCCCTTGCTCGTCAGCGATTTCGACTTCGACCTCCCCGACGAACTCATCGCCCAGGACCCGGCGCCGCGCGGCGCCGCGCGACTGCTGGTAGTGGAGCGCGCGACCGGCCGCACGCACCAGGCGATGGTGGGGGATCTGCCGTCGTACCTGCGCGACGGCGACCTCCTCGTGGTCAACGACACGCGGGTCTTTGCGGCGCGGCTGCTGGGCGTGCGCGTCCCGAGCGGCGGCGCGGTCGAGTGCCTGCTGCTGTCGCGTCCGGCGCCGGATGACAGCGGCGCGATCACCTGCGACGCATTAGTGCATCCCGGACAGAAGCTGAAGCCCGGCGCGATCGTCCGGTTCGAAGCGGCCGACGGCTCCGGCATGGCGCTCATCGGCGAGATCCTCGAGCGCAAGTACTTCGGACGGCGGCGGATCAGGTTACAGCCGGGTTCGGCAGGTTCTGCGGGTTCTGCAGGTTCGACGGGTTCGGCCGGTTCGACGGGTTCGGCCGGTTCGGCCGGTTCGGCCGGTTCGGCCGGTTCGGCCGGTTCGGTGGACGTGGCCGGGCTGATCGATCGGCTCGGACACATGCCGCTGCCGCCGTACATCCGGCGGGCCGACACCACCAGCGACCGCGAGCGCTACCAGACCATCTTCGCGAACGCGGCGGGGTCGGTCGCCGCGCCGACGGCGGGCCTGCACTTCACGCCCGCGCTGCTGCAGTCGCTCGACTCGCGCGGCGTCGAGCGCACCGCCATCACGCTGCACGTCGGCTACGGCACCTTCAAGCCCATCCGCAGCGACCTCGTCGAAGACCACGTCGTCGATCCCGAGCACTACGACATCGGCGCCGGCGCGGCCGAGGCCATCAACCGGGCAAGGCGCGAGGGACGGCGGGTGGTCGCGGTCGGCACGACCACCACGCGGGCGCTGGAGGACGCGGCCAGGCGCGGCGCCGGCGAGGTGATTCCCGGGCCGGCGACCGCCTCGACGTTCATCTACCCGGGCTTCGAGTTCCAGGTCATCGATGCGCTGATGACGAACTTCCACCTGCCGCGATCGTCGCTGCTGCTGCTCGTCGCCGCGTTCGCCGGCCGGGAGCGCACGCTTTCCGCGTACCGGACCGCGGTCGAGGCGCGCTATCGGTTCTACAGCTACGGCGACGCGATGTTGGTCGTGTGAGTCACGTGTTACGTGCCAGGTGCAACGTGGCTACGTGCCACGTGCGGACGTGCTTCACGTGCTGCGTCCCCACGGCACAGTACAATTTCCACGGTGTCCCACGAACAGCCCGACCATTCGCCCGCGGTACGCTCCCAGACTCAACCGCGCGACGAGGCGGGCTCGAGAGGGGCGCAGCCTGACAAGCAGCCCGACAAGCAGCCCGACAAGCAGCCCGACGACAAGGCCGACGCCGAGGTAACGTCGATCGACCCCAGCGTCACCGACGTTCGCAACGCGCAACTCAGCGTCATCGCGACGCTCGCCGTCATCCTGGTCCTCCAGTACGCCGAGCCCGTCCTCATCCCGGTCGTCATCGGCGTGCTGATCAGCTACGTGCTCGGGCCGATCGTCGACTCGCTCGCGCGTCGCGGCGTGAACCGCTGGATTGGGTCGGGGCTGGTCCTGATCGGCCTCTGCGCCGGTCTCGGCTTCGGCGTCTACAAGCTGACTCCGCAGGCGATGTCGATCGTCGAGGAACTGCCCAACGCGACGCGGCGCATGGCCGACCGCCTCAAGGCACCACGACGGACGTCGGAAGAAGGCGCGCTCGACAAGATGCAGCGGGCGGCAACCGAGATCGACAAGGCGACCGCGGCGGCCGCCGAGCCGGTGCCGACGCCGTCCGGCGTGCAGCGCGTGCAGGTCGTCGAGCCGGCGTTCCGGGCGACCGACTATCTCTGGGCCGGGGGGCGCAACATCGTCGCCTTCCTCGGCCAGTTCGCGGTCGTCCTGTTCCTGGTCTTCTTCCTGCTCGTGACCGGCGACCTGTTCAAGCGCAAGCTGGTGAAGATTGCCGGGCCGACCCTCACGAAGAAGAAAATCAGCGTCCAGATCATGGACGAGATCAACCGGCAGATCAGCGGCTTCCTGCGCGTCCAGGTCATCACCAGCGCGCTGGTCGGCACGCTCACGGCGCTCGTGCTGTGGTACTTCGGCGTCCGCCAGTTCGTGGTGTGGGGGCTGCTCGCCGGCATCTTCAACTCGGTCCCCTACCTTGGCCCGATCTTCGTGACCGCCGGCCTCGGCGTCGTCACCTTCATGCAGTTCGACGATCTGCTCCGCACCACCTACGTGTGCGGCGCGACGCTCGCGATCACCAGCCTCGAAGGCTGGCTGCTGACGCCGATGCTCATGAGCCGCGCCGCGCAGATGAACCCGGTCGCGATCTTCGTCGGCCTGCTGTTCTGGAGCTGGATCTGGGGCGTGTGGGGCACCATCCTCGCGGTGCCGATGATGATGATGGTCAAGTCGATCTGCGACCGCGTCGAAGATCTGCAGGCGGTCGGCGAATTGCTGGGTGAGTAGTCAACTCCCAACTTCCAACTCCCAACTCCCAAACGGAATCGTTCGAGACATCCGGGTAGAAGTCGTGGCGACCGGGCAATTGGGTGCGCCTTCCACCCCGTTGTTCGCGCGGCTCTCCTTTGGGAGTTGGGAGTTAGATGAGAGGCCACCTGGAGATCACCCAGCCGAGGAGCAGCACCGGTGCAACCGCGATGAGCACCAGCAGCGCGATGCAGATGGTCACGAAGAGGTAGTCGGCGCGCGCCGGCGGGATGCCGGGGTTCGCGTGGCGCTCGAGCAGGGCGAGGTTCCGCAGGTTCGCCTTCCAGCCGATATCCACCAGGTCGCCGAGGACGGGGACGACCCCGATCAGCATGTCGAGCGCGGCGTTGAGGACCATCCGCGCCTGCACCACCAGCGGCAGGCGCATGCGGACGGCCTGCAGCAGGAGCAGCGCGGCAAAGGCGGGGGTCGAGATGTCGCCGACTCCGGGGACCAGCCCGATGATGGCGTCGAGGCCGAAGCGGATGCTGGTGCCGGGGACGCGAAATGCGCTGTCGAGCAGCACGGCCCAGCGGCGCAGCGCGTCCATCGTCACCTCGCGCGGCAGCACTCGCGATTTCATGCGGACGGTACGGGCATGCACACGAGTGCAGCCAATTCAAGACGCTGGCCGCGATCCCGTTTGCCATCCTGCGTCGCAACGTGGTACCAACGTCTGCTGTGCCGACTAGCCACCTCCGTGTATGGCCAGGCGCTCCCCATCCGCTCGGCGCGACCTGGGACGGTGTCGGGGTCAACTTCGCGATCTTCTCCGAGCACGCCACGCGGGTCGAGTTGTGCCTGTTCGATTCGGTCGACGCGGAGGTGGAATCGCTGACGATTCCGCTGACCGAACAGACCGACATGGTCTGGCACGGCTACATGCCCGACGTGCATCCGGGACAGCTGTACGGCTACCGGGTTCACGGGCCGTTCGCGCCGCATCTCGGTCATCGATTCAATCCCAACAAGCTTGTACTGGATCCCTACGCCAAGGTCATCGGTCGCGCCGTCCGCTGGCACGATTCGCTGTTCGGGTTCCGCACCGGCGGCGACGATACGACCTTCGACGATCGTGACAGCGCGCCGTACGCGCCGATCGCCGCGGTCGTGGATTCGGCGTTCACCTGGGGCGACGACCGGCCGCTGCGGATTCCGTGGCACGAGACGCTGATCTACGAGCTGCATCCGAAGGGTTACACCAAGCTCAACCGCAACATTCCGGAGTCGCTGCGCGGCACCTATCTCGGCCTCGCCACCGAGCCCGCGATCCGCCATCTCACGTCGCTCGGCGTGACCGCGGTCGAGCTCATGCCGGTGCATCATCACACGGACGAGTGGCACCTCGTGCAGCGCGGCCTCCACAACTACTGGGGCTACAACACGCTCTCCTACTTCGCGCCGGATCTGCGCGGCGCCATGCGCCTCGTCGCCGCTCGAGAGCGTGCGCGAGTTCAAGATGATGGTGCGGGCGCTGCACGCTGCCGGTCTCGAAGTCATTCTCGACGTCGTCTACAACCATACGGCCGAAGGGAATCACCTCGGTCCGACGCTGTCGCTGCGCGGCATCGACAACGCGTCGTACTACCGCCTGCAGCCGCACGACTCGCGCTTCTACCAGGACTTCACCGGCTGCGGCAACACGCTCAACATGCGCAGCCCGCGCGTGCTGCAGCTGATCATGGACAGCCTGCGCTACTGGGTGCAGGAGATGCACGTCGACGGGTTCCGCTTCGATTTGGCCAGCGCACTGGCTCGTGAGTTGCATGCCGTCGACAAGCTTGGAGCCTTCTTCGACATCATTCATCAGGACCCCGTGCTGTCGCAGGTGAAGCTGATTGCCGAGCCGTGGGATCTCGGCGAGGGCGGCTATCAGGTCGGCAACTTCCCGACGAAGTGGACGGAGTGGAACGGCAAGTACCGCGACACGGTGCGGCGCTTCTGGCGCGGCGACGGCGGCGTGTTGTCGGAGCTCGCCACGCGCCTCTCGGGCAGCAGCGATCTGTACGAGCAGAGCGGACGCCGGCCCTACGCCAGCATCAACTTCATCACCGCGCACGACGGCTTCACGCTCGCCGATCTCGTCAGCTACAACGAGAAACATAACGAGGCCAACGGCGAAGGCAATGCCGACGGCGAGAACCACAACCTGAGTTTCAACTGCGGCGTCGAAGGTCCGACCGCAGACCGTCGCGTGCTCGAGCTCCGCGTCCGGCAGCGACGCAACCTGATGGCGACGCTCCTGCTGTCGGTCGGCGCGCCGATGATCAGTGGCGGCGACGAGATGGGGCGGACCCAGCGCGGCAACAACAACGCCTACTGCCAGGACAACGAGATCAGCTGGACCAACTGGGAGCTCTCCCCTGGCGATCAGGACTTCCTCGACTTCACGCGCCGCGTGATCCGGATCTGGAAGGAGCATGCGGTGCTGCGCCGTCGCAAGTTCTTCCAGGGCCGCCGCATCCGCGGCGCCGAGGTCCAGGACATCGCCTGGCTCGACGCCTCGGGCCGCGAGATGACCGACCAGGTCTGGAGCTCCCCGGACGTCCGCCGGCTCGGCGTCCGGCTCAACGGCGATGCCATCGGCGAGATCAACGAACGCGGAGAGCAGGTCGTGGGCGACACGCTGCTCCTGCTCTTCAACGCCGACACCCAGGGTGTGGCCTTCGCGGTTCCGGCCACGGCGCCGGAGGAGCGCTGGGAAACCCTGATCGACACCGCCGATCCGTGGGTGCCGGCCAAACGCCTGCGCGCCGGCGACCGATATCAGCTACAGGGGCGTTCCATGGCGGTACTCCGGCTCAACTGCCGCAAGGAAGATCGGCGGCGCAGCGCGGACTGGGGGCCGGCGGGGGTTTACTAGGGCGGGTTCTACGCGGGTTCTACCTGGGTTCTGCGAGGTTCTACCGGGTTCTGCGGGTTCTACAGGATTCTGCGCAGTTCTGCGGGTTCTGCGGGGTTCTGCGCGGTTCTGTGCACGTGGCCAGGTTCAACGTTCATTTGCCGGGCGCGGACGGGAGTTGCGTTATCCGGCGAACGAGTGCATGACGATGGCGAAGACAGCGACGGATACGAAGAAGCGGTCGACGGCGCCGCGCAAGCGGGCGGCGGCGAGCGACGGGACCTCGGCGCTCGCGCCGGCGGCCGCGGCGGCTGGTGCGAGCGAGCAGCGGCTCGACCGCGACCTGCAGCGGCGGGTCATCGTCGAAGGTGTGCATCCCGAGGTCGATGCGGGACGGTTTCCGATCAAGCGCACGGTCGGCGAGCCTGTCCTCGTCAGCGCCGACATCTTCACGGACGGCCACGACACGCTTGCGGCGGCGCTGCTTTACCGTCGCGCCGGCGAGGACGCGTGGCGTGAAGTCCCGATGGTCGCGATCGGCAACGACCGTTGGGGCGCGAGCTTCACGATCGACGAGCTGCGGCCGTACCAGTACACGGTCGAGGGCTGGGTCGATCGCTTCGAGAGCTGGCGGCACGAGCTGTCCAAGAAGGTCGGCGCGGGCCAGGACGTCAAGAGCGAGCTCCTCGAGGGCGCCGCGCTCGTGCGCGACACGGCGGCCAGGCTCGGTGACGGATCGAGCGACGGCAGCCTGCTGCGGCAGACGTCGGCGGCGCTGGCCGACGAGGCCATCGATCAGGCGCAGCGCATTGCCCGCGCCCTGACGACGTCACTCGCGGACGCGATGCAGCGCAATCCCGACCGCAGCCGCGCCACCCGCTACGATCGGGTCCTCGGCATCACCGTCGAGCGCGAGCTCGCGCGCTTCGGCGCGTGGTACGAGATGTTCCCGCGCTCGGCCGGCAACGACCCGGGCCGCAGTGCCACCTTCGACGAAGCGACCAGGCGCCTCCACTACGTGGCGTCGATGGGATTCGACGTCCTCTACCTGCCGCCGATCCATCCCATCGGCACGAGCTTTCGCAAGGGCAAGAACAACTCGCTCGAGCCCGGCCCGAACGACGTCGGCAGCCCGTGGGCGATCGGCAGCGACGCCGGCGGCCACGACGCCGTCGAGCCAGGGCTCGGCACGCTCGAGGATTTCCGGCGCTTCCGCGAGTCGGCCGAGCGCCTCGGCCTCGAGATCGCGCTCGATCTCGCCTATCAGGCCTCCCCCGATCATCCCTACGTCCGGGAGCACCCCGAGTGGTTCCGGCAGCGTCCCGACGGCACCATCAAGTACGCGGAGAACCCGCCGAAGAAATACCAGGACATCTATCCGATCAATTTCGATTCGGACCAGTGGCAGTCGCTCTGGCGCGAGCTGAAGCGGATCATCGACTTCTGGGTCGAGAACGGCGTGAAGATCTTCCGCGTCGACAACCCGCACACCAAGGCGTTCCGCTTCTGGGAGTGGGCGCTCGCCGACGTGAAGTCGCGTCATCCCGACACCATCTTCCTGTCGGAGGCCTTCACCCGGCCGAAGGTGATGCGCTATCTCGCGAAGTCCGGCTTCTCCCAGTCCTACACCTACTTCACGTGGCGCAACGCGAAGGAGGAGCTGGTCGAGTACTTCACCGAGCTGACGCGGACGGACGTGCGCGAATACCTGCGCCCGAACCTGTTCGCGAACACGCCGGACATCCTGCACGAGTATCTGCAGCATGGCGGACGGCCGGCCTTCCAGGTCCGGCTGATCCTCGCGGCGACGCTCGGCGCCACCTACGGCATCTACAGCGGCTACGAGCTGGCCGAGAACGTTCCGGTCAAGCCGGGCAGCGAGGAGTACCTCGACTCGGAGAAGTACCAGATCCGGATCCGCGACTTCACTCAGCCGCATTCCCTCGCGGAGCTGGTGCGTCAGATCAACATGATCCGGCGGCAGCATCCGGCGCTGCATCGCGATCGCGGCCTGCGGTTCCACAACACCGACAACCCGCACATCGTCTGCTACAGCAAGCGGACCGTGGACGGCAGCGACGTCGTCCTCGTGATCGTCAATCTCGACCCCCACCACATGCAGCACGGCTTCGTGCAGCTGCCGCTCACCGACTGGGGGCTGACCACCGGCTCGGCGGTCGAGGTCCTCGACCTGCTGTCGAACGAGCGCTACTACTGGCGGGGTGAGTGGAACTACGTGCGGCTCGACCCTGAAGCCCGCGTCGCCCACATCCTGCAGGTGCAGCTGTCCTCGCCGCCACCGCAGGACGACGGGCCGCTGCCCTTAAAGAACTGACGCGGTCGCACACCGTAGATGCAGACCACCGATTCGAAAGACCCGCTCTGGTACAAGGATGCCGTCGTCTACCAGGCGCACGTGCGCGCGTTCTTCGACAGCACGAACGACGGCGTCGGAGATTTCCCCGGGCTGAGCCAGAAGCTCGAGTACCTGCAGGACCTCGGCGTCAACACGCTGTGGCTGCTCCCGTTCTACCCGTCGCCGCTCCGTGACGACGGCTACGACATCGCGGATTACGAGAACATCCACCCGAGCTACGGCACGCTCGCCGACTTCGATCGCTTCCTCGACGAGGCGCATCGCCGCGGCATCCGCGTCATCACCGAGCTGGTCATCAATCACACCTCGGATCAGCATCCCTGGTTCCAGGCGGCGCGGCGCGCGGCCCCCGGGTCGCCGGAGCGCGACTACTACGTCTGGAGCGAGACCAACCGCAAGTACCGAGGGGGTCCGGATCATCTTCACCGACACCGAGACCTCGAACTGGAGCTGGGACGACACCGCCAAGGCCTACTACTGGCACCGCTTCTTCCACCATCAGCCGGATCTGAACTTCGACAACCCGATGGTGCTGAAGGACGTGACGCGGGTGATGCAGTTCTGGTTCGATCGCGGCGTCGACGGGCTGCGCCTCGACGCGGTGCCGTACCTGATCGAGCGCGAGGGGACCATCTGCGAGAACCTCGAGGAGACGCACGCGGTCCTGAAGCAGATTCGCAAGGCGCTCGACGGGCGCTACCCCGACCGCATGCTGCTGGCGGAGGCGAACCAGTGGCCGGCCGACGTCCGCCCGTATTTCGGCGACGGCGACGAGTGCCACATGGCGTTCCACTTCCCGCTGATGCCGCGGATGTTCATGGCGGTGCGGCAGGAGGATCGCCACCCGATCGTCGAGATCCTGCGGCAGACGCCGGAGATTCCGGACAACTGCCAGTGGGCGATGTTCCTGCGCAACCATGACGAGCTGACGCTCGAGATGGTCACCGACGAGGAACGCGACTACATGTACCAGGCCTACGCCGCCGACCCGCAGATGCGGATCAACGTCGGCATCCGCCGCCGCCTCGCGCCGCTGCTCGAGAACAGCCGCCGGCGCATCGAGCTGCTCACCGGCCTGCTGTTCTCGATGCCCGGCACGCCGGTGCTCTACTACGGCGACGAGCTCGGGATGGGGGACAACATCTATCTCGGCGATCGCAACGGCGTGCGCACGCCGATGCAGTGGACCGGCGATCGCAACGGCGGGTTCTCGCGCGCCGATCCGGCCCGACTCTACGCGCCGCCGATCATGGACGCGGTCTACGGCTACCAGGCCATCAACGTCGAGGCCCAGGAGCGGTCGCCGTTCTCGCTGCTGAACTGGATGAAGCGGATGATCGGCCTGCGGCGCCAGTTCAAGGTGTTCGGCCGCGGCTCGATCGAGTTCCTGCCCGCCGAGAACCGCAAGGTGCTCGCCTACGTCCGGCACTACCAGGACGACATCATTCTCTGCGTCGCCAACCTGGCGCGCTCGGTCCAGCCGATTCAACTCGACCTGAGCCAGTTCAAGGGCATGACGCCGGTCGAGATGCTGGGACTGACCGAGTTCCCCGCCATCAGCGAGCTGCCGTATTTCCTCACGCTCCCCGGGTACACGTTCTACTGGTTCCGGCTGCAGCAGTCGCCGTCGCCGATCACCGCGCGCGTCGCGCCGGAAACCGCCGTGAAGATCGGCGAGACGCCGGCCCTGTTCGTCGGCGCCGCGTGGGACACGGCGCTCGACGGCAACGTCCGGACCCTGATCGAACGCGATCTGCTGGCGCCGTTCCTGCTCCGCCAGCGCTGGTTTGGCGGCAAGGCGCGCCGCCTGCGCGCGGCCCGCTTCGTCGACTGGGGACTGCTCCGCCGCGGCCCGCAGCCGCTGTTCCTGACCCTCGTCGAAGTGCAGTTCGACGACGGCGAGCGCGAGACCTACTTTCTGCCGCTGGCGATTTGCGCCGCCACCGACGCCAGGGGCGTCGAGGAACGGACGCCGGGCGCCGTGCTCGCCCGCGTCACCGGCGCGCGGAAAGGCGTCCTGTTCGACGCCTGGCTCGACGATCGCTTCGCCCGGACGCTGCTCGAGGCGGTCGAGACGCACGAAGAGACCCGCACCCGGCGCGGCTCGCTGCACGCCCTCCAGACCTCCATGTTCGCGGCGCTGCGCGGACGCGAGGACCTGCGGATCGCGCGCATGTCGGCCGAACAGACCAACACCTCCCTGATCTACGGCGATCGCCTGATCCTGAAGCTGTTCCGGCGGCTCGAAAAAGGCGTCAACCCGGACTTCGAGATCGGCCAGTACCTGACCGAGGTGGTGCGCTATCCGCGCGTGCCGGCGGTGGCGGGCGCCCTCGAGTACCGCGGCGCGGCCGAACAGCCGACCACCATCGCCATGGTGCAGCAGCTGCTCGAGAGCCAGGCCGACGGCTGGCGTCACGCGACCGACGAACTGAGCCGGTTCTACGATCAGATCGAGGGCCGGCCGGTTCCGACAACGCCCCTGCCCAGGACGTTCACGGAGATGACGACGGCCGTGGCCCCGCGGCCGGTCCTGGACGTGATGGGCGCATATCTCGGAACCGCCGAGACGCTCGGCAGGCGCACCGCGGAGGTCCACCTCGCGCTCGCCAGCAATGCCGCGGATCCGGCGTTCGCCCCGGCGCCGTTCACCAAGGACGACCTCCACGCGGTGACCATCGACGCCACGGCGCAGGCGCGCAAGGCGCTCGATGCGCTGAAGTCGCGGGCGGCAGTCCGCCTGGATGGCGGGTCGCAGGATGGCGCAGCCGCGCTGGTCGGCCGCCTGCTCGAACGCGAACCGCAGCTCTTCGAACGCATCCGCGCCCTCCCGGCGCTCGAGTTCTCCGTCTCGAAGACGCGCATCCACGGCGACTATCACCTCGGCCAGGTCCTCTGGGCCGAGGGGGACTTCTACATCCTCGACTTCGAGGGGGAACCGGCGCGGCCGCTGGCGCAGCGCCGTGAAAAGCAGTCGCCGCTCAAGGATGTCGCCGGCATGCTGCGCTCGTTCAGCTACGCGGCATCCGCCGCCCTGTTCGAGCATCAGGCCCGCCGGCCGGGCCACCTGCCCCACGATCAGGCGTGGGCACGCGTCTGGCAGACGTGGACGTGCGCCGCGTTCCTCAAGGGCTACTTCTCGACCGCGGGTAACGCGCTCTTCATCCCGACCGAGCCCTCGCAGCGTGACGCCCTGCTGCAGCTGTTCATGCTGGCCAAGGCGCTGTACGAGCTCAACTACGAGCTCAACAACCGGCCGGACTGGCTGCGGATTCCGCTGAGCGGCGTGCTCGAGATCGTGGAAGCCGATTGACGCACGCGTGAACGATCACCTGCTGAACGGTTCGACACCACGCCCCGGCCTGGTGGGCGGGACGACGCTCGACGCGCGCCCCGGCGGCTTCGGCGCGGTCGTGCTCGACGACGTCGTCCGCGTCCGGACGTTCGCGCCGTCGGCGGCGATCCGGCTGCGTTTCCTCACCGGCGCGGCCAGCGGCGAGTATGCGCCGCAGTCGATCGATCGCGGCATCGCGGAGTTCGTGGTGCCGCGCGCGGCTGCCGGCGATCGCTACCAGTTTGCGCTCGGCGATTCCCTGCGGCCGGATCCGGCGTCGCGCTATCAACCGGAGGGTGTGCATGGACCCTCCGAAATCGTCGATCCGCGGTCGTACCAGTGGCAGCACGGGCTGGGCCGGCCGCTGCGGCTCACCGAGCTCGTCGTCTACGAGCTGCACGTCGGCACCTTCACACCCGAGGGCACGTTCGCCGGGGCCCGGGCCCGTTTGCCGGACCTGCGCGCGCTCGGGATCAGCGCCATCGAGCTGATGCCGGTCGCCGATTTTCCAGGACGCCGGAACTGGGGCTATGACGGCGTCTGCCTCTACGCACCGTCGCGCGCCTACGGCCGCCCCGACGATCTGCGTGAACTGGTCGATGCCGCGCACGCACTCGACCTCGCCGTGATCTTCGACGTGGTCTACAACCACCTCGGGCCCGAGGGCGCCTACCTGCCCCAGTTCCACCCCGCCTACATCACGACGCTGCACGCGACGCCGTGGGGCGGCGCCGTCAATCTCGACGGGCCCGGCTCGGATCTCGTCCGCGCTTTCATCATCGATAACGCGCGGCACTGGATCGCCGAGTATGGCCTGGACGGCCTGCGCCTGGACGCGACGCACACGCTCATCGATTCCAGCCGGCCGCACATCGTCGCGGAGATCGCCGACACCGTGCGGCGCGACGCGGCCCGGCCGATCGTCGTGCACGGCGAGGACCACCGGAACCTGGCGTCGTTGATCGAGCCGGTCGCGGAAGGCGGGTGGGGACTCGACGGCGTGTGGGCCGACGACTTCCATCACATCGTGCGGCGGCTGCTGGCCGGCGACGCGCACGGCTACTACGAGGACTTCAAGGGCACCACCGAGGAGCTCGCCCGGACCATCCGGCACGGCTGGTTGTATACGGGCCAGCACTCCGCGCACGGACGGTGCAGCCGCGGCACCGATGCGGCGCATGTGCCGATGGACCGGTTCGTGGTGTGCCTGCAGAATCACGACCAGGTGGGCAACCGCGCCACCGGCGACCGCCTGCATCATCGGATCGACGCCGCCGCCTGGCGCGCCGCCAGCACGATCCTGCTGACCGCGCCGATGACGCCGCTGCTGTTCATGGGACAGGAGTGGGCGGCGAGCGCGCCGTTCCAGTACTTCACCGATCTCGAACCGGAGCTGGGACGGATGGTCACCGAGGGCCGCCGTCATGAGTTCCGCGAATTTCCGGGTTTCGCGACCCCGGAAGCCCGCAGCCGGATTCCGGATCCGCAAGCGGAGACGACGTTCACGGCCAGCACGCTCGATTGGCACGAGCGGGCCGGCGGCGTGCACGCGGCCACGCTTGCCCTCTACACGGATCTGCTGCACCTCCGCCGCAACCACGCCGCGCTCGGCGGCGACAGCGCGACGTCCGGCGACGCGGAGGCCATCGATGCGGGCGCGATCGTCGTCCGGCGTCAGGCGGGCGAAGAGAGGTTCCTCATCGCGGCGCGACTCACCGGGCGCGGTCCGGTGCGGGTCTCGGCCCCGGGCGTCGAGGACGGAGCGGCCGCCGTCGTCCTCACCACCGAGGACGCACGGTATGCACTGGACCCGGCGCCGGCGGGCGTGACGATCGGGCGCGGCGAGCTCGCCGTCGACTTCCAGCGACCCGGCGCCGTGATCCTGAGAGTCGGATGACGAGTTATCACGAGCGGCCACGCTACGTGCCGGTCAGCACCTATCGGCTCCAGGTGCACGGCGGGTTTCCGCTGACCGCGGCGCGGGACATCGCCGGCTACCTGGCACGGCTCGGAGTCGGGGCGGTCTACACGTCGCCGTACTTCGCCGCGGCTCCGGGCAGCACGCACGGCTACGACGTCTGCAACCACAACGAGATCAACGAGGAAGTGGGCGGCGCCGACGCGCATGCGCGGTTCGCCGACGCCATCCAGGCGCACGGGCTGCAGCACATCGTCGATTTCGTGCCCAATCACATGGGCATCGGGACGCGCACCAACGCGTGGTGGACCGACGTGCTCGAGAACGGGGCCGAGCTCACCCGCGGCGAAGTTCTTCGACATCGACTGGACGCCGGTGAAGGCGGAGCTGCACGCCAAGCTGCTGCTGCCGATCCTCGGCGATCAGTACGGCAAGGTGCTGGAGCGTGGCGAGCTGCAGCTGACGTTCCGGTCCGGCGCCCTGGTGCTCACGTACTTCGACAACGAGCTGCCGGTGAACCCGCGCCAGGCGCCGCGGGTGTATCGCGCCGCCGCCGTCACGCTGGAGGAGACGCTGGGGCGGGACGACCCGCAGCTGCACGAGTTCCTCAGCATCATCGCGTCGCTCGAGAACATGCCGCCGTACACGGCCACGGATGCGCCGCGCGTGGCGGAACGGCAGCGCGAGAAGGAGGTCGCGCGCAACCGGCTGGCGCGGCTGGTGAACGAGGCGCCGATCATCCGCGAGCGCATCGAGATGGAAGTCCAGCGCTTCAACGGCGAGCCGGGCCGGCCCGAGAGCTTCGACGCGCTCCACGAGCTGCTGGAGTCGCAGCCGTACCGGCTGTCGTACTGGCGCACGGCGTCGCACGAGATCAACTACCGGCGCTTTTTCGACATCAACACGCTCGTCGGCCTCCGGGTCGAGGACGCCGAGGTGTTCGAGCAGACGCATCGCCTGATCGGGCAGCTGATCGCCGACGGCAAGGTGCAGGGCCTTCGCATCGACCACACCGACGGCCTGTTCGATCCCGCCCGCTACTTCTCGGCGCTCCAGGATCTCGCGGCGCGTTCGTGGGGGATCGCGCGCGAGGGCGACCGGGACGGCCGGCCGGACCGGCCGTTGCTGGTCCTCGCGGAGAAGATCCTCTCCGGCCGCGAAGCGCTGCCGCGGCGCTGGGCCGTGCACGGCACGACCGGCTACAACTTCCTGAACGATCTGAACGGCATCTACATCGACATGGACCAGGCGCGCCACTTCCGGCGTGCCTACGCCAAGCTCACCGGCCACTTCGGGCCGTTCGACGACGTGCTGTATCGCAGCAAGCGGCTGATCATCGAGACGGCGATGGCGAGCGAGCTGACCGTGCTCACCCACATGCTCGACCGGATCGCGGAGAGCAGCCGCAAGTCGCGCGACTTCACGCGCGACGCCCTGCGCGACGCGATCGTCGAGTTCGTCGCGTCATTCCCCGTCTATCGCACCTACGTCGACGAGGACGGCTGGACGCCGGAAGATCGCGCCGTCGTCGAACGGGCGATCGCACGGGCGCGCCGGCGCAATCCGGCGATGGAATCGTCGCTCTTCGACTTCTTCCGCGAGGTGATGCTGCCCCGCGACGTCGACAGCGATCCGCTGCCGAACGACCGCCGTGGCGGCTACCCGGCGGCGACCCAGGAGGAGGCCCGCGAGCGGCTGCGCTTCGCGATGAAGCTGCAGCAATACACCGGACCGGTCGAGGCCAAGGGCCTCGAGGACACCGCCTTCTATCGCCACAACGTGCTGATCTCCATCAACGAGGTCGGCGCCGATCCGGCGCAGTTCGTCCGCTCGATTGCCGACTTTCACGACGCCGCGGTGCGCCGCCGGCGCGACTGGCCGTTCGAGATGCTCGCCACGGCGACGCACGACACCAAGCTCGGCGAGGACGTGCGCGCGCGCATCAACGTCATCTCCGAGCTGCCCGTCGAGTGGACGCGGGACGTGTCGCGATGGATGCGCGCCAACAAGGGACTGCGTACGGTGGTCGATTCCGAGCCGGCGCCCGATCGCAACGACGAGTACCGCTTCTACCAGGCGCTCGTGGGCTGCTGGCCGCTCGACTTGCCGGCGTCGACGCATGAGGCGCCGCCCGCGCTCGTCGCGCGCCTCCAGGAATACATGCTGAAGGCGGTCCGGGAAGCCAAGGTCCACACCAGCTGGCTGACCGAGAACCAGGCGTACGAAGACGCGCTCAGCCAGTTCGTCGAGCGCGTGCTCACCGGGAGCGGAGGCGCGCGGTTCCTGCCGCTGATCCTGCCGTTTCAACGGTGGATCGCGGTCGCCGGCATGGTGAATTCGCTCTCACAGGTCCTGGTGAAGCTGGGCTCGCCCGGGATCCCGGACTTCTATCAGGGCACGGACCTGTGGGACCTCAGCCTCGTCGATCCCGACAACCGGCGGCCGGTGGACTTCGCGCTCCGGCAGGCGATGCTCGAGGACGTCGACTCGGTGCTCGCCCTGGAGCCGCCAGCGCGGATCGAGCGCCTCGCCGAGCTGATGCGCGAATGGCGCGACGGGCGGATCAAGCTGCTCACCACCGCGGTCGGCCTGCGGCTGCGGCGAGCAGACCCCGAACTGTTCCTCGACGGTGCCTACGTCCCGCTCGATACCGATGTCACCGTGGCCGCTCGAGCGGTGGCCTTCGCGAGGGTCCATGGCGAACGCGCGGTGATTGTCGTCGGCCCGAGGCTGTGCGCGCGCCTCTCGCAACCGGCCGACGCGAACGACCTCGCACCCGCCGCGCCGCTCGGCGGCGACAGGTGGAAGACGTCGCGCGTCCTGATCCCGCGGGAGCTCGGCGAGCGCACGTTCCACCATGCCATCACCGGCGCGGAGATCAAGCCGACCGTGACCACCGAGCACGCGTGGATGTTCCTCGGCCAGATCTTCGAACACGTGCCGGTCGGTCTTCTCCTCGCCCGCTGACGGCTCCCGGATTGTCGCGGGTGCGGCGCTATCGCCGCTCACGCCGCCGCGGCGGCCGCGTCCCGCCCAGATAGCGCCCGAGATCGACCCGTCCGCGTGCCTGCAGCAGCGGCTTCCACAGGTCGCCGACCTTCGCGATTCGCTGGCGGACGTTGTCGAGCCTGAAGTCCTCGATCCGAACGCCGCGATCGATCTCCTTCCAGGTGACGGGAGCGGACACCGTCGCCTTCGGACGCGGTCGCACCGAATACACCGACGCCAGCGTGCGTCCCCACGCGTTCTGGTTGTAGTCGATGAGGACGCGGCCGTGCGGCCGCTTCGCGACCTTGTACTCGGCGGTCATCAGCGCCGCATGCCTCGACGCGAGCTCCACCGCGAGCGCCTTGGCGAACGTCCAGACGTCCTTCTGCGTCGGCCCGCGCACGATCGGGACGTAGACGTGGAGGCCCCGTGACCCCGTGGTCTTGACGAGCGGCGGCATCTGCAGCGACTCGAGCGCGTCGCGGACCACGCGGCCGCTCTCCAGCACCTGCTCCCACTCCGCGCCCGGCCCCGGATCCAGGTCGAAGTGCAGGTAGTCCGGCCGATCGACGTCGTCGCAGGTCGCATACCACTGGTTGAGATCGATGCACCCGAGGTTGATGACCCACAGCAGCGACGGCAGATCGTCGATGACCGGGAAGTCGATCACGTTGCCCGACTCGTGCTCGATCGGGCAGATCCGAATCCAGTCGGGGCGCGGCGACGGCGCCCGCTTCATGAAGAAGAACTCGCCGTGGGCGCCATGCGGATAGCGCTTCATCACCATCGCGCGGTCGCGGATGTGCGGCAGCAGCACCGGCGCGACGTCGGCGTAGTACCTGGATCAAGTCGCCCTTGGTGATGGCGAGCTCGGGCCAGAACGGCTTGTCGAGGTTGGTGAGCTGGACGGTGCGGTCCTTGACCGTCACCTTGGAGGAACCTGCCTTCGGGATCACGACGCGCGGCACGTCGGCATTGTAGCGGCCGCCCGTCGTGGCGACGTCAGGCCGGCGGCGCGCTCTGGTTGACCACGGCGATGTGTGTGCAGATGTACAGCCATGGGGAACATGAAAGTCGCGGAGGCCCGGGCCCGGTTCGGCGAGATTCTCGATGCGGCCGAGAAGGGACTACCGGTCGTCATCGAGCGGCGCGGCGTCAGGTTCCGAGTGGTAGCCGAAGCCGCCCGGAAGGCGGTCGCGGCTGACGAAGCCGTGTTCGATTTCGTCGACCCGGCGGTGAGCAGCGGGCAGTGGACGTGGCGGGCGAATGCGACGAAGGGAATGCAGTTCGCACCGCGGCGGAAGCAGCGGTGATCCTGCTCGACACGCACGCCGCCATCTGGCTTCTGCAGGGGCACCGGCGCGCCCGGCCGCTCGAGCAGCTGCCCCGGCTGCATCTCTCTCCCGCGACCGTGCTCGAACTGCAGTTTCTCGCCGAGGTGGGGCGCGTCCGGTTCGCCTCCGAGGCTTCGCCAGCCACGCTGGCCGCCGATGAACGATGGCGGCTGGACGATCCGCCCGCGGCCCGCTGGTTCGCGGCGGCGTGCGAGATCAGCTGGACCCGGGATCCGTTCGACCGGCTGCTCGCGGGGCATGCGCGGTTGCGCGGCTGGAAGCTCGCGACGGCGGACGCGTTCCTTCTGCAGAAGATGCCCGCCTCGGATCTGCTGGCGCTCTGAACGAGTGGCGGCGTCTGGCACGAGGTGCGCGTGCGGAGATCGGCCTCTGTTTCGGAAGAACATCGGGAGGGCGTAAGCATACCCTCCCGAAGTCCACCGTGCCTCAGGGTTGTGTACAGGTCGTGTCAGGTGCTTTCGGCCGAACCGATCTGCAGGTTACCGCCTTCCGACGCGGCCTGGAGCGGCCACGCTCAGGACGTTCTCGAAGCTCACGATCTCGAGAGGCCGGCTGGCGGTTTGATCGCGTACCGTGTAGGCCAGCCACTGCCCCTCGGGGCTCAACCGCGGCGCAACCGGCGCACCGTCGATGGTAATGTCGAGGCGCAGCGGCTCCGCGCCGAGCGGCCAGCGCCACACCTCGGTGGGACCAGCAGATCCTCCGCCACGAACCAGCAACAGCGATCGGCCGTCCGGACTCCAACCGAAGGCGCGGGCATCGACCAGCGGTGCCGGCCGCTCGCTGATCCTGACGGGAGCCGCATTCAAAGGGATCTGCCAAAGCTCCCCGGCAGAGGCGCATGGTATCGAGTCCGCATTGCAACCCGTCGTCTTGACCACGAAGAGCGATCGAGCGTCGGGCGCCCACAGGACCTGTTGGTTGGACGAGGCGAAACGCGCGAAAGTCTCGGGCGCGCTGGCGCGAAACAACTCACGCGGCTGGCTGCCGTCGGTCCGGGAGGCCACGATCCGCTCGGCCTTCGCATCCGGGGCAACCTCGAGCCTGACCATCGTGTCACCGGAGATGCGCAGGATATTGAAGCCGGCGCGGTCCCCATAAGGGATGACGTCACGGCCGACGCCGGAAGACAGGTCGACGGCCATCAGCTTCGCTGCCTCGCTGCGCCTCCCGGAGATTCTGTTGACCTTGAAGTAGATCGTCCGGTCCGCGCTTTCGTCTTGAGGGATCAGGATTGGCTGCTCGTCGCGCTCGGGAAGTCTGACGATCAACGCCGTGTCGCCGGTCTGTGCGTCTACCTTGAAGAGACCGCGCCTCCGCCTGCGGTCCTCCCCGGTGACCACGAAGGAATTTCCGCCGGCCGTCCATTCGAAATTGTTCACATAGTCGAGATTCGTGCGAATCTCCCGCGGTTCGCTCTGGCCCGGCTGCCAGACCTTGAACCGCATCGTCATCAAGTCCGGATAGCGCGGGGTCAGGGGCCTGATGCCGAACCATTGCCCGATGGCCGCAAAGGACCGCCCGTCGGGCGACCACCGCACGTCGGTCACGGGTCCAGTGAACTCGTCAAGCACCTGCGTCCCTCCCGCGCCGCGACGTTCGGGCGACGTCAACGCGGTGAGCTTCAGCTTGCCGGACAACGGCGGTGAGAATGTCGCACCAATAACCGTCCCCGAGGCGCTGACGCCCATAGGCCAGAACTGACCGACGTCACGCTTCAGCAGCTGCGGCTCACCGATCGACTTGCCTGCCGCGACCCCGATGGACCAGAGGTCGCTCGAGCCGGTGCGATCGCCGACGTAGACGACGTGTCTCCCGTCCGGCGACCATCCCACGACAGCTTCATCGGTGCTCGACGTGACCAGTCCCGTTTCGCCTGATCCATCCGTCGCGAGTACGTGCAGGTCCCGCCGGCGGGCGTCGACCGCGACGAAATCGAACGCGATGTAGCGGCCGTCCGGGGAGAGAGCGAGATTGGAAAGCGCTCGCCACTCCATCGATTTGAGCGGGCGCAATTCACCGGTCGCCACCGAAACCATGGCGATTTGCGCGGTTCCGTCCTGATGTCTGAGCAGCACAGCCACGAATCTGCCGTCCGGCGTCCAGTCGTACGGGGCGAGCCATTCGACGTTGTCGTTGTCGACGACAACTGTCGGTCGCGGTATCCCGTTGCCTTCGAGCGACACGACTCGAAGCTGGTAGACGTTGCGCCCCCGGAGTCGCCAACCGTACGCGAGCTGGCGGCCGTCACGTGAGAACACCGAGCCTTCGGCGTACTCGGCCTCTTGGAGGGAGCGCCCCGTCTCGTTTGTCAGCTGGCGATCAGTACCGGTGACCAGATCGTGTAAGAAGAGATGGTCGGTCAGATATGGAATGAAGCGGCCATCGGGTGACGCCTTGCCGTGTATGACAACATCTCCCGTCGGTGCCCACAGGGTCCGACTACCGGCCGAAACCGCCCTTCCGTCGGCCGCATCCCCCCTGAGGCCGGCCCGCGCGCGAATGGATTCGGGCCGATCGTTGAAGTCACGCACGAGACGCGCGAACAGGGCCCGCGCCTGCGCATTACCCAGCTTCTGGTGGCATTCCGCCATCCTGAGCAGTGCGGTTGCAGCGACCGGCCGGTCGGTCTTCTCGTACCGGCTCACGATGGCCTGATACTGTGCGATGGCCTTGCTGAGATCGCCCGTCACTGTCTCCGTACGAATCGCCGCCTGCATCTCCAGATCCTGCGGTCTCTGCTGAGCGGTCATCGCAACGGTCGCCAGCAGGCCGGCAATGAACAACGCCGAAAGTATCTGTCGCATAACCCCAACCTCCACGCCAGCCACTCTAGGCATCGCGTGTGCGGCGCTGACGCGGTGACGGTGACGATTTGGTGTCGTCATGGCTCGAACCGGTAGCCGATCCCGCGGACGCTGACGATGTGACGGGGCTGCGCCGGATCGACCTCGATGCGCCGGCGCAGCTTCACGATGTGAGTATCGACGACGCGATCGGTGACCGCGACGTCACGCCAGACCTCGTCGATGATCTGCGCGCGGGTGATCACGCGGCCCGGCTGGCGCAGGAAGGCCTCGAGCATTTTCAGCTCGATCGCGGTCAGGTCTTCCGCGTGTCCGCCGCGCCTCACTTCGGCCCGGGCGAAATCGATCTCGCAGTCGCCGACGCGATGAACCGCCTGGGGCTCTGCCTGGCTCGAGCGGCGGAGCAGGGCCCGGACACGCGCGCGGAGCTCTCGCGGGCTGAACGGTTTGGTCACGTAGTCGTCGGCGCCCATGTCGAGTCCCATGACCTTCTCCGCGTCCTGCGCCTTGGCGGTGAGCATCATGATCGGGGTGCGCACCCTGGCCCGGCGCAGCTCGCGGCACACCTCGAAGCCGTCCTTCAACGGCAGCATCACGTCGAGCAGGATCACGTCCCATCCGGCTTCGCGGCCCGCGCCGGCTCGCCTCCTGGCCGTCAACGGCGATTTCCACATGGTGCCCTTCGTCCTGGAGGTCCAGCTGCAGGCCGAGCGCGATATCCGGTTCATCCTCCACGACCAGCACTCTCGCCACGTTCACCCTTTCAGCGGCAGCACGATGGTGAACGTGCTGCCCTCGCCCGGTTCGCTCTCGACTTCCACGCGCCCCTGGTGTGCCCGCACGATGTGATCCACCATCGCCAGGCCGATCCCCGTGCCCTTGATGCCGAGGCGGCGCGCCTGCTCACCCCTCTGGAATTTCAAGAACAAACGCTGCCGCTCAGCGGCCGGAATGCCAAGCCCCCGATCGCGAACGGCGATGCGTCCTTCGTCTGCCGCGGTGGACAGGTCAATCGCGATCTCCGATCCCTCGGGGGAGTACTTGGCGGCGTTGTCGAGCAGATTCCAGAGTGCCCTCGAGAGGGCCTCTTCGTCTGCATCGACGGCCATACAGCCATTCCTGCGCAGGGTCAGCGACCGGCCAGCGGCCTGCGGCGTGTCCCGAAAGTCGGCGACGACGTGCTCCACGAGGGCGGCACAATCGTGGGGCCCGAGCGCATACGGCCGCGCGCCCGCCTCCATCCGTCCGAAGTCGAGAACGGACTCCACCAGCTTCGTCAGCCGATCGGTGGCGCGCGCCTGCGCCTCGTAGCACTGGACGCGCCGCTCCCAGCTCAGGTCCGGCTGCCCACGTAACCGGTCGGTGAATTGCCGCAGCGTCGTCAGCGGGGTGCGGAACTCGTGCGATACCGCCGCCACGAAATCAGACTGGAGGCGCGCCACCGCCATCTCCCGTCCGACCGCGCGCAGGATCAGCACGCTCGCCGCGACGGATAGCGTCGCGAGCAACACGAACCCAGCGGCAAGCAGGCGGCGGCGAGCCGCGAGATCCGCGGCGGGTCCAGCACCACCGGCGTGGAAGGCCATCGGCCAGGGCAGGCCTGATTGCGACGGACTGATAGTCAGCTCCCCGGCGCCCAGCTTGCCGCCAGCGTCGACATCGGAGATCCCACCGATAGCCGGAGAGACGATTCCGATGCCGTTGGCCCCGGCCAGCATCCGGGCGGGCGAGAGCCACGCCGCCTCGACGAACGGGGGCAGCACGAACAGCCCTCGTCGCGGCGGCCCGGCGTGGAAGAGAACGATGACGGGCGAGCCGCCAGCTTCGAGCCGTTCGCGCATCGGCCGCGCGACGAAGGGAGTCCGCGAGCTCGCGTCCGTCTTCCACGCGCGCGAAACCGCCGCGGCCAGCAGCTCCGCGGCTGCGGGCTGCCCTTCGACGCGGCTCCAACGCGCAGCGTCGGCCGCGTAGGTCGCGTACACCGCCTCGGTCACAGGCCAGCGTCCCGCGCGCAGCCGATCGAGCAGGGTTCGCGCCTCGACGCGGAGCTCATCGTCGCGCCGTCGTTCGGCGAACAGGGCGCACCGTCCCCATGCGGCCGCAAGACTGACCGGTACTCCGGCCTCGGTGACGTCGTCGATACGCCCGAGCGCGGTGTACGCATCCAGCGCCGCTTCAACCTGGCCTGATGCCGCGAGATTGCGGGCGAGACGGAGCAGAGCGCCCGCACGCAGGGCGGCGTTCGGCGAGGCGCTCAGTCGCCGGTACGCACCGACGGCGGCGGGGCGATCCCGGTCGCGGAACTCGATCGCTTCCGCTTCACGGAAGGCCTTCGCCGGCACTTCGCGCACGCGGGGAACGATGGGCAGGTATGCGAGGCGCCCTGGCGGCGCCACCGCGATGCGATCGTCGGCAAACGTTACCGCCACCGCGCCGTCGGGCCAATCGGTCTTGCCGGCGGCGAGGGCCTGCTCCGATGCCGAGATGGCCCGGTCGACGGCGGCGATCACCTTGCCCGCCGCGAGCTGCAGATGTTCGCCCCGCTGCTGCCGCTCGATCGCGCGATCCTGCTGTGTGAGCTTCCACCCCAGCCAGAGGAATACCGCAAGCGGCACCACGGTGATGGTGAGAACCAGCGCCATCAGAGGGCGCGGCGCACGGGAACCGGAGGATCGCATCGGGGGCAGCGACAGTGTACTCGCCGGATGGTGCGGCCACGGTGGCTGGATTGTGTTGATTGTGTGAAGACGGGGAACGGCCGTGATGCTCAGCTCCGGCACACGGCGGAATGATGGTACGACCTGCGCCGGCCCTGCGATCGAGGAATCACCGCGTGCCGAACTGCACGGCACCGGACACGGTGCGCAAGAACGCGACGAGCTGCCGCTTCTCCTCAGCGGACAGCCGCAACGGCCGGATCTCGGGGTCGAGCGACGGGTTCGCGCGGCCGCCGCCGTCGTAAAAGTCGATGACGTCGTCCAGCGTCGCAAGGCTGCCGTCGTGCATGTAGGGCGCGGTGTGCTCGACCTCGCGCAGGGTCGGCGTCTTGAAGTCGCCGCGCCCGCCCCCAGGATCGGCGAGGGCGCTGCCATTCCAGGCGACGCCCGTGTTGTGCGTGCGCTCGTCGGTCAGATTCGGACCGACGTGGCAGGACGTGCAATTGCCCTTGCCGCGGAAGATGCGCAGGCCGGCCTGTTCCTCGACGCTCAGCGCCTCGCGATCGCCGCTGATGAAGCGGTCGAAGGGAGAGTTCCCGGAGAGGATCGAACGCACGAAGCTCGAGAGGGCGCGCGAGAGCTCCACCGGGCTCATGGCCGACGCGCGCCGCGGCCTCGATCAACGACGAGCCCATCTCGTCGGGGTCTTCAATCGGACGCAGCACCTGTTCTTCCAGCGTCGTCACCCGCGCATCCCAGAAGAAGGCGCGCCCGTAGCCGCGATTGATCAGCGCCGGGGCGTTGCGCCGCCCGCGCCGGCCATCGACGCCGACCGCCACCGGGTTGCCGTCCGCGAAGCCACGCGCCGGCTGGTGGCAGGTGCCGCACGCCACCAGTCCGGTACGCGACAGGCGCGGGTCGAAGAACAGCTGACGCCCGAGCTCGATCTTCTCGGCGGTCAGGGGGTTGTCCTCCGGGACCGGCATGTAGAGGTCCAGTCCCAGAGGAATGACGAGCGTGAGCACGAGTTCGACCAGCATGCAACTCAGCATGACCGAGGAGCGTTCTGCTGGTGTTACCGCCCTGTCAGGTTTCTGTCAGCCTTGGGTGGAATTTGCGTCGCCGCGCCTGCCTGCGACGTCCCGCCGGCGAAGACCAGGTTTTCCAGCACCGAAATCTCCTGCTTGCCTGTGGTGCCGCGAAATGCGAGCCGATGGCCGTCAGGATGGATGCTCAAGTTCGTGATCCAAGGCATCGTGATTTCGGTGGCGATCGGAGCGCCGCCAATGGCCATCTGGTAGACGCGAGACTGTCTTGCCGCATTCACTCCTTGCGCCTGCACGAACAGGATGGATTGTCCGTCAGGCATCCACGCGACATCACCAAGCTCCAATGTATCCGGAACAATGACGAGAGTCTTGACATCGCCACCGCCGATCGCGATGACACGGATGGTTTGATCCTGCGTGAACAGCAGTCGACTGCCATCTGGAGACAGCGACAGTGAATCGAACCGGCCCGTGCGAGTCGGCGCCGTGTGTACGGTGTCAGGCACCCCGACGGGGACGGGATGGCGAAGCAGAGTCCCCAGTCGGTTTGTCTGCGAGGGCTGCGGCGACTCGCGAGGCGAGGAGAAGATGAATCGCTCGCCGGGAGCGAAAGCGACCTGGGCCGGCGGGATATCCGCGGCCAGGAGGTTCGCTTCGCGTCCGGTCTCCACGTCGATGTAGCGAAAGCCCGGCTGCATCGCGCCCGTTTCATCGCGGAAACCTGGTGCGATCAACCGCTGACTGTCGGAAGCCCAGTGCAGGGCTGTGGCATAGGCTGGGGTGTTCCGCGGCAATCGCACGGTGAATTCCCGCTCTCGGCCTGATGGCAGTTCCCGAATCGTCCACACTACTCTCCCCGAGTCGAGAGCGCGAACGTCGGAGACATACGCGACATATTTGCCGTCAGGCGAAAACCTGGGGCGGTGGGTGTCCCCGTTACGGTCGGTCAGAGCCTTCGGACGGCTCGAAGCACCGGTCTTCAATGAATCCACCACGAAAGTGGTCGCGCTCGAGAACACCTCGCCGGTAAAGAACGACCCGCCGCGACTGAACCCCATGGCGGTACGACCGGCATGCTGCTTGACCACTGTTGCCGGCCCAGTCGCTCGCCCCTTCGACAGCGGGACGGTCCAGAGAGCCCACTGACCCGATCGGTCGCTCGGAAACACAAGCCGATTTCCGTCATTGCTGTAGAACGGTGACAGGTGCTTTCCGGGCCCGCGGAGCACCGATGCTTCGGAGGAGCCGTCGATGGCGATCGTGAAGATCTCCCGCTCCTCGCTGTTCTGACGAACCGGAACCGAGTACGCGATGCGGTGCCCGTCCGGCGAGAAGTTGCCGATGGCCGGTTCCCGCCATTCCAGCGACTTGAGAGGCCTGACCACACCAGACTCAATCGAGACGATCGCGAGCTGGCGCGTACGATCTCCGCGCCACAGGGTGACGGCAGCACTCCGGCCGTCCGGTGAAACAGCTCCGAGCCAGGGCTCGAATTCCTGGTTCGCGAGAACCAATCGATCCTCCGATCCGTCGATCCCGATCAGCCGCAGTTGGACGACGCCGCCAGCATGCCAGTTGTAAAGGATCGCCTTGTCTCCCGGCAGGAACCTCGGGAACGCCGTGTACGCACCCGTTCCGTACTGGTAGTTGCCCATCACGACGCTCGCGTGGCGTGTGAGAAGACGGTTCGTACCGGAGTTCAGATCCCGAACGGCGAGGTTGCCACCCGACTCCCAGTCCGTGAACCCGACGTATCGGCCATCGGCCGAAGGCCTGCCATCCAGCGTGACATCTGCTCCGGACCAAACGATGCGCTCGGTAAGTCCCCGCGGGACAGAACCACCACCTGACACCTTGCGCTCTGCGGCGGCCCTCACCTGCGCTTGATCGGGGTACTCGTGGAGGATGCGATCGTAGATGGCGCGGGCCGGTCCAGGTTGTCCTGTCTTGCTCAGGCACCCGGCCAGTCGCAACAGTGCCTGGGCGGTGACATCGCGATTCGCTCCGTAGCGCTCCGTAATCTTGGTGTACTGCTCGATCGCGCCCTTCAAATCTCCCTTGACCGTCTCCGTCTCGATCGCGATGCGCAGCGCGCTCTCGGCCCGGTCAGGCTGCGCGCGCAGGACAGTGTCAGGTCCGAACGCCAACGCCACGACAAGACTCACGCCCAGAACAACTCGCTTCATGACAACCTCCGGGCAGCAGTTTCCGATTCGTGCGTCACGTGGCGAGTGGCGCGGCGTCAAGAGTCGGTTAAGGCCGCGCATCGTCACTGCCCCGGCTCAAATCGATAGCCCAGCCCGCGAACCCCGATCAGAAATCTCGGCTCGGCCGGCACCGGCTCGATCTTCTTGCGCAGGTTGAACACGTGGGTATCCACGGCGCGATCGGTAATCGCCATGCCCGGTCCCCACGCGGCGTCGATCAGCTGATCGCGGCTCATCACCCGCCCCGCGTTGCGCAGAAACACCTCGAGCAGGCGGAATTCCTGCGCGGTGAGCTCAACACGCGCGCCCCGGCAGCTGGCCTCGGCGCGATCGAGATCGACTTCATTTTCCCCGAACCGCACGACTCGTGCCGCACGCTGCTCGCCTCTGCGCAGCTGGGCCCGGATGCGGGCGCGCAGCTCTCGCAGGCTGAAGGGCTTCGTCACGTAGTCGTCCGCACCCGAGTCGAGGCCGAGGATCTTCTCCGCCTCCTGCGATCGGGCGGTGAGCAGGATGATTGGCGTCTTCACCCCGGCCCGGCGCAGCTCGGCGCAGACATCAAGGCCGTCGACCTTGGGCAGCATCACGTCGAGCAGGATCAAGTCCCAGCGCTGGTGCATGCCCAGCTCGATGGCGCACGCGCCGTCACGCGCCACCTCGGTGGCATATCCCTGCCGCCCAAGATCCTCTTCGAGGCTGAGCACGATCGCCGGCTCGTCTTCAACGATGAGGATGCGGGGCATCGACGGTGGCGGCGACTGGTGACGGCAACGCGGCGGCATCTGCGCCGGCCGGCAGCACGAGCGTGAACGAGCTGCCGCGCCCCTCGCGGCTGGCGATCTCGAGGCGCCCGGCGTGGGCCTGGACGATGTGGGCGACGAGGGCGAGGCCGAGGCCGGTACCCTTGATGCGGCGCTCGGTCGCCTGGCGGCCGCGCACGAACCTCCCCGGAATCGTCGCCACCTCGCCTGGCGGAATCCCCAGACCTTCGTCCGTCACCGTGATGGTCACGGCGGACGCGGTGCGGGCGAGCCGCAGGCCGATGCGGCCGCCGTCCGGGGAATACTTGACGGCGTTGTCCAGCAGGTTGGCCAGCGCCTGCATCATCGCGTCGCGGTCGGCCAGGATCTTCGCGGCTGCGTCAGCATCTATCGATACTTCGAGAACACGGTCGGGGTGCGTCGTCTCGAACTCCGCGGCAGCGGTATGCAACAGCTCGCGCGCGTCGAGCGGCCGCAGCTGCCAGGGGTGCCGGCCCGCTTCCATCCGAGCGAAGTCAAGCAGCGTTTCCACGAGACGGTGCAGCCGGTCGCCGCTCTGGGCCAGAACCCCATAAAAGGACTGCCGCCGCTCCGCCGGCATGTCGTCGCTTTCCTGCAGGAGCTCGGTGACGTGTCTCAGCGATGTCAGCGGGGTACGGAACTCGTGGGACACCGCGGCGACGAAGTCCGTCTGGAGCCTGGCGATCTCGACCTCGCGCCGCACCACGCGCCACACCAGGTAACCGCCCGCGGCGATCAGCGCGACCAGCGCCACCAGGGAGCCCGTGAGCAGCCGCTGCCGGACGGCGAGCTGCCGCCTGGCGGCCGCTGACGGCGCCACCGCGATGCGCAGGTTCCAGGGCAGTCCGGTTTCCGCCGCGAGGCGAATCGACGGGACCGCCGCCCCGCGCTCGTCGGCTGCCGCCGGTCCCGCGACGATATCGCCGCGGTCGGTGAACACACTTACCTGCACCGGGGACAGCGGATCTCGCCCCGGCAGCTCTTCCACCCATGCCAGCACGGATGCCGGAGGCACCATCAGCACCACGGTTTCAGCCTGCGTCCTCCGCCACAGGAGCGTGACGGATCGTCCATCGGCAACGACGACGCGTCGGCCGTGTACGGACGCAGTGGTCTCGGCCCGCGCGGCATGAAATGCGTCTGCGGCCGCCGACAGCGCTCGAGGCGTCGCGAATGCGTCCGCCGTGCCGGTGAGAGCGGCGATGTCGGCTGCGGCGACTTCCCACGAGGTCCGATCGAGCAGCCACTTTCCGGCAGCGAAGTCCCCGCGCAGCGCGGCGACTTCAGCGACGAGCGCCGGGCCTCGGCCCATCGCGCGAAGGATGTCGCAGATCATCCTGCGCCCCACCAGATCGGCCGGCATGCCGTTCACTGCCACGGCCGTCTCCTTCGCCAGTTCCCGGTACGCCGTCAGGGCCTCGTCGAGCCTGCTCTCACGACGGGCCAGGCGGGCGCGACGCACCAGCGCGCCGGTACGTACAAGGCGATCCGGCGAGGCGGAGAGCGAATGATAGACACGGCGGCCACGGTCTCCGCGATCCGCGAACTCCTCGCGCTCCGCCGCCTCGAACGGCGCCGACGCGTACTCGGGCAGGACAGCAGGGACCGGCACCCATGCAAGGGCCCCCGGGGGAGCGACCTCGACCCCGGACTGCCCCATCCTGAGCCGGACTGTGCCAGCCTGAAGCGCGCCGCCCGTGAGGGCGCGCTCGATCTCCGTCAATGACTGCACCAGCGTGCGGGTCACGGCCTCGGCGGCGGCTTCACGACGGTCCGCCTCACGCTGACGCTGAAGGTCGCGTTCCTGGGCCAGCAGATTCAACCCGAGCCAGACGAGCGCGACGGCCGGCGGCAGGAAGACCACCGTCAGCAGAACCGTCAGCCTGACGAGGCTTCCGTTTACACGGTCCAAGGGCGACGCCATGCCATCCTGTGACCCGCAGGATACCGGCGTTCTGTCAAGGAAACGTTAGGAAAGGAGGTGTGTGCGCCGCCAACACCTCAGCGCGCTATCTGGAAGGATCGGGATCCTGCGGAGGTGGGTGCGGCTGTGTGCTACGTCCTACGTGCGAACGTGCCTATTCGCCGCGGCGGAAGTTGGTCGTGATGCCCTTGATCGGCGGCAGCTTCGGCGGGCGCGGGCCGTGGCGGACGGCCCCCTGGACCGGCACGTAGCTGAGCTCTTCGCCACCGCGCACGCACCGCAGCATCAGGCCGCCGCGGCTCATGTCGCCGCGGCCGACGAAGTCGATCGGAAACAGCAGCCGCTCGCCGAAGACGTCGAGCAGGATGTCGACGTACTTCGCCGAGGCGATGCTGCCGAGCAGCACCACGTCGCAGTCCGGTCCAATCTCGTCGTGCAGGGTCCTCGCGCTCGACAGCAGCGGCGTGCGGTAGCGCGGATCGTTCGAGGCGATGTCCACGCCCGCGAACCGCTGCAGGGCTTCAGCGGTGACGGCGGTCTCGGCCGGCCGCAGCCCGGCGTTCGGGGTGATGACCAGCGCCCCGCTGGCGGTCAGCGGCAGGTCGGGCTCGGGCGGCCGCGCGAACTCCAGCGCATACGCCAGCTTGCCCTTGAAGTAGAGGCCGCTGATGAAGGCGAACGCCTCGCCGATGGTGGCGCCGTCGCGGCCGCGCAGCCGCGTCGCCAGGTCGAAGCTGGCCCGCTCCGAGAGCAGGATCTTCGCGCGCCGGCCGGAGCAGTTGGCCGGTGACAGCAGAAAGACGCGCGGCATCGATGTAACCCGGCTTCGTGTGCTTTGGGAGTTGGAAGTTGGGAGTTGGGAGTTGACTCCAGCCCCTAGATCCCCCACTTCAGCAGCACGGCGCCGACGGTGAAGCCCGCGCCGACCGAGGCGAGCAGGACCAGATCGCCGCGCTTCAGCCGCCCGTCCGCCATCGCGTCCGCCAGCGCGAGCGGGATCGTCGCGCCGGTCGTGTTGCCGAACCGCTCGAGGTTGATCACGACCTTCGAATCGGGCAGCCCGAGCCGCTCGGCCGCGGCGTTGATGATTCGCCGGTTGGCCTGGTGCGACACGAACAGGTCCACTTCGGACGGGTCGAGCCCGTTGCGCTCCAGCAGCCGCCGCGAGATCTCCTCCGTCTTGCGGACCGCGAACTTGAACACCGCCTGACCGTCCTGCTTGACGTAGTGCATCCGGTTGTCCACGGTCTCGCGCGACGCCGGCATCCGGCTGCCGCCCGCCGGCATGCACAACGCCGGGCCGCCGCTGCCGTCGATCTCGTGGGCGAAGTCGATGATCGCGGGCTCGTCTTCGCCCGCCGGCGCGAGGATCGCCGCGCCGGCGCCGTCCCCGAACAGGATGCAGGTGGTGCGGTCGGTGTAGTCGATGATGCTCGACATCGTGTCGGCCCCGACCACGAGCGCGTAGTCAGTCGAGCCGGTCGCGACAGCCTGCATCCCGACGGTCAGCGCGTAAGTGAACCCGGAACAGGCGGCGCCCAGATCGAAGCCCCACGATCTGGTGGCCCCGATCTTGTCCTGCAGCACGCAGGCCGTGCTCGGGAAGATCGTGTCGGGCGTGGTCGTGCCGACGACGATGAAACCGACGTCGGTCGGAGCGATGCCGGCCTGCGCAATCGCGCCGATCGAGGCCACTTTCGCCATGTCCGACGTCGCCATGCCGTCGCTCGACGATGTGGCGCTCGCGAATGCCCGTCCGTTGCAGAATCCACTCGTCCGACGTCTCGACCAGTTTCTCGAGATCCGCGTTGTTGAGCACGCGCGGCGGCACGTAGGTGGAGAGGCCGGCGATCCGGACCCGTCGAAGCTGCTTCACCAGAGACGATCCTTTCCGGGCCCGTTCAGCCCGAAGAACTCATACGCGCGCGCGGTGGCGACGCGGCCTCGAGGCGTCCGCTCGAGAAACCCGATTTGCAGTAGAAACGGCTCGTAGATGTCCTCGATGGCGTCGCGCTCTTCGCTGAGCGCGGCCGCGAGCGTCCCGAGCCCGACCGGACCGCCGCTGAACTTCTCGATGATCGTCAGCAGCAGCCGCCGGTCCACTTCGTCGAACCCGTGACGATCGACCTGCAGCATCTCGAGCGCCCGATCGGCCACGTCCTTGGTGACGCGGCCGTCGGCGCGGACCTGCGCGTAGTCGCGGACCCGCCGGAGCAGGCGGTTGGCGACGCGCGGTGTACCGCGCGACCGGCTGGCGATCTCGGCGGCCGCCTCGGGCTCGACCGGGGTGTCGAGGATGCGCGACGATCGCAGCACGATCTGGCGGATGTTCTCTTCCGAGTAGAAGTCGAGGCGCAGCACGATCCCGAAGCGGGCCCGCAGCGGCGACGTCAGCAGCCCGGTCCGCGTCGTCGCGCCGATCAGCGTGTACGGCTGCACCGGGATCTTGATCGAACGGGCCCCCGGGCCCTCGCCGATGATGATGTCGAGCTCGTAGTCCTCCATCGCCGGATAGAGGATCTCCTCGATCGCCGGCGACATGCGATGGACTTCGTCGATGAACAGGACCTCGCGCGCCTGCAGGGCGCTCAGCATCGCCGCCAGGTCGCCTGGACGCTCGATGACCGGACCGGCCGTGCCGCGCACGGCCACACCGAGCTCGTTGCCGATCACGTGGGCGAGCGTCGTCTTGCCGAGGCCGGGCGGACCGTAGAGCAGGACGTGATCCAGCGCCTCGCCGCGCTGGCGTGCCGCGGTGATCGCGACGTGGAGGTTCTCCTTGAGGCGATCCTGCCCGATGTAGTCGTCGAGCGTCCGCGGCCGCAGCCCGGTCTCGGTACTGGACGTCGTCGGCCACCCGCGATGCGGCAACGAGGCGCTGGTCGGACATGGCCTAGCCTTTCATCATCGCGCGCAGGACGTCCTTCAGCGCGTCCTCGAAGCGGGCGTCCGGCTGGGCCTTCAGCACTTTCTCGAGCGCCTTCTCGGCGGTCGCGCGCTGATACCCGAGGTTCACGAGCGCCGACAGCAGATCGTCGCGCAGGACATCCGCCGGCGCGGTGGCGGCCGCCGCCGGCCCTGATGCCTGCAGCGTCGCGGGCAGCCGATCCTTCAGCTCGAGGCCGATCCGCTCCGCCGTCTTCTTTCCGACCCCGGGAATCGCGGTGAGCCGCGCCACGTCCTGCAGGCGAATGGCGCGAATCAGCTCTGCCGGCTCGATGCCCGACAGGACCGACAGCGCCAGCTTCGGCCCGACGCCGTTGATCGAGATCAGCCGCTCGAACAGATCCTGCTCCAGCTTCGAGACGAATCCGTAAAGCGCGAGGACGTCCTCGCGCACGTGCGTGTGCGTCCGCAGCGTGACCTCGGCGCCGGCATCGCCCAGCGCATAGAAGGTCGAGAGTGGAACGATGACCTCGTAGCCGACGCCGGAGACGTCAACGATCAGTTTGCTGGGACTCTTCTCGAGGAGCGTGCCGCGAAGGAGCGCGATCATCCGATGGCAATTTTCTCAGGTCAGGGCGATCAGGGTCGATAGTGCCGCCACGATCGCGCGGCGCGGACGGTTTCGCTGGCGCCGGCGGCGCGCGCGACCGCGCTGGTGCTGATGTGCACGTGGCAGACCGCCACGGCCAGCGCATCGGCAACGTCGTGCGGCGACGGCCGGGTGTCGAGCTCGAGCAGCAGCCGGATCATCTCCTGCACCTGCGCCTTCTCCGCACGCCCGTAGCCGACGACCGCGCGCTTGATCTCGGCCGGGCTGTATTCGACGACGGCAATCCCCGCCTGCGAGGCCGCGAGCATCGCCACGCCGCGCGCGTGACCCAGCTTGAGTGCGCTGCGGACGTTCTTGGCGTAGAAGATGTCCTCGATCGCCACGCAGTCTGGCCGGTGGCGTTCGAGCAGCGCCTTCAGCCCGGAGTGGATCACCAGCAGCTTTTCGGAGAACGTCGCGCGAGCGGGCGCGGACAGGAAACCGGAGATGACGAGGCGGTGGCGGGCGCCGGCCGATTCGATGCAGCCGTACCCGGTGCGCTCGGAGCCGGGATCGATCCCGAAAATTCTCACGCCAACGAGGCCTCGATCTCCTTCTCTTCGATGTCGGCGTTCGACCACACTTTCCTCGTGTCGTCGTAGTCCTCGATGGCCTCCATGAGCCTGACCATCTGCTGGGCCGGCTTGCCTTCCAGCTTGACGTAGTTCTGCGGCAGGAACGCGATCTCGGCGGCGCCCGGCTCGACGCCGAGGCCCTTGACCGCCTCGAGCACCTTCTGGAAGGCGTCCGGCGCCGACACGATCTCCCAGTTGTCGCCGTCGTCCCGCAGGTCGTCGGCGCCGGCTTCGATCGCCGCCGCCATCAGCGTGTCCTCGTCGGCCTTGGCCTTTTCGACGACGATGTAGCCCTTCTTGTCGAACATCCAGGCGACGCTGTTCTCGGCGGCGAGGTTGCCGCCGTATTTGCCGAGCAGGTGCCGGATCTCGCCGACCGTCCGGTTCTTGTTGTCGGTCAGCGTCTCGATGATCAGCGCCGCGCCGCCCGGACCGTAGCCTTCGTAGGTGATCTCTTCGTACGAGACGCCGGGAAGCTCGCCGGTGCCGCGCTGGATCGCGCGCTTGATGTTGTCGGCCGGCATGTTGACCGACTTCGCCTCGGCCACGATGGTGCGCAGCCGCGGGTTACTGTCGATGTCACCGCCGCCGGCGCGAGCCGCGACCGTCAATTCCTTGATGATGCGGGTGAAGACCTTGCCGCGCTTGGCGTCGGCCGCCCCCTTCTTGTGCTTGATTGTGTGCCACTTGGAATGGCCGGACATGGCTCAGAATCCCCCGAAAAGCGTGAAAATGCGCCCGAAAATGACCGCCCATGCTACCACGAAGGCGCTGGCCGCCAAAAGGTTCAGGAGGTGCCCCCCTGAACGGTCGCTACCGCCGCCGAGCCAGCATCACCCAGACGTCGGCGCGGGGATCCCACGGACCGCCATCGTAGTCGCCGAGCACCGCGTCGACGCGGAAGCCCGCGGCCTCGAGCCGGCTCCGCATCTGCGGAACGGTGATGGTGCGGAAGGTCAGGGAGAAGCGTCGGACCGTGCGCGCCCGGCCGCGCCGTTCCTCGGTACTCCTGGTCGAAGATGGTCAGGCCGCGGCGGCGATCCTGACGGACGGATTCGGTGAGGGTGAGGTGGCCTCGACCACGCCGTCCGGCGAGGCTGACGCGGCGATCGTATTCGGACCAGCGCGGCAGATCCGGCACCAGGTCGATCGCGAAGAGACCGCCCTTGCGCACGACGCCCGCCACCGACTCGAGCGTGGCCCGCAGGTCGCGTTCGCGGGTGAGGGACTGCAGGATCCCGTACGGCGCCATCACCAGGTCGAACTTGGCGCGCCGCCGGAACGGCAGGTGCCGAATGTCACCGCGCAGGAGCATCGCCGACGCACGCGCGCGCCGGAGCCGCTGACGTGCTCTCGTCAGCATCGGCGCCGAGCGATCGATGCCGACGATGTTCGCGCCGGCGCGAACCACCGGAACGGTGATGCGGCCGGTGCCGCATCCGAGCTCGAGGACCAGCCCCTCCTGCGCGGCGGCGAGCCGCTGCCAGAACGGCACGTCGCGGCGCGCCACCGTTTGCGCGTTCTCCCAATCGTAGAAGGGCGCGTACTCGTCCCACCCCTCCCATCCTTCAGCCATGGCGCAGGAGGAGGCTACTGTTCCCGCTGTCCGACGACGCCGAACAGGAGCGTGCTGTGGATTTCGACGAACCCCGACCCGGCATTGGCGGCGGCGGTCTTGTACTCATCGATGGTGCGGAGGTAGTCGTCGCCGGCGCGGCGCACGGCCGGATCCGTGGTGCCCGACATGGCGGCTTCGATTGCGGCGCGGCGCGCCGCCCACACCGCCGGCTCTGGAGACCCGAGGCGCGACACCGAGACCGGGAACAGCTGCACCTCGAGCGGCTCGATGCCGGCCGAGGCGAACAGCGTCGGCAGCATCGGGCCGACCCGCGGCTCGAGGACATCGCCGCGCGCGCGCGCGACGGTCTCGAAGAATGTCCGCGACGCCGCGTACGCCTGCATGCCCTCCGGCGCCGAGCTGTACCAGTAGCGCGAGGCGTTATCGGGTTCGACTGCGACGATACGGCCGCCGGGACGGGTCGCCCGCGCGAACTCCCGCAGCGCCTCGCTGCCGTCGTTGATGTGCTGGAGGACGGCGACGCAGAACGTCGAGTCGAAGGTGCCGTCGGGAAATGGCAGGTGCCGCGCATCCGCCGCGGCAAAGGACGCGCGCATGTTGTGGCCGTCCGCCGTGCGCTCCGCGATCGCGGTGCGTTCCGCGAACAGATCGACGCCGACCAGCGTGACCTGGGACATGCGCAGCCGGGACAGCCGCAGCTCGGCGGTGCCCGTGCCGCAGCCGACGTCGAGAATCCGGTTGCCCGCCCGCGGCCTCAGCCGCTCGACCAGAAACGACGTAAAGGCGTCATCCCACCATTCGTCGCGCACGTGCTTGAGGGTTGCAGCGGTCAGCGCATCGACCGTGCGCGTCCTGGATGCCACCGGCATGGCCGGAATGTACCACGTACGGTCGTGATCGGCGTATCGGGGATCGGGGATCGATCACGGATCCCCGATCGCCGATCACGACGCGATCACGGCCCGAGGCCGAGGACCACGGTGCCGGTCGCGATGTCGTACTTGTTCAGCTCATTGAGGACCGTAGACGACGTACTCGCCGCGCATGCTGGACGGCTTGCCGCTGACGACCGAGGACGCCACGAACAGGTCGCCGAGGCGCCAGTCCGAAGCCGGTGTGGTGAGGGTGGATGCGGGGACGAGCAGACAGAGCAAAGACACGACGACGATCGACGAACCCGGGCGTACAGGGACCATTAAGAGGCTCCTCTGGGGATAGGGCCACTTGGTAAACAATGATATATGACTTAAGATGACAAAATATGACATAATTGATTTTTTTATGCAATACTCGTAATCAAAGTCACCGATTTCGGCTACAATGTTCTGGCTCCAACAAGTAATGTCCGTCTCTGCGCTCCGGTAGGTGAGCTATGAACGCCCTCATTCCCCGGTTCGCCATGGCTGCGGCTGTGGCGCTTGCGTGGTTCCCGGTGCCGGTGTCTGGCCGCCAGCCGGCCGTCCCGCAGGCGGCGCTCGGCGTGACGAGCGTCGTGCAGCAGCCGGGCACCGTGACGGGGATCGCGTGGCACCGCGATAACACGCCGGTCTCGCACGCCTTGCTCCGGCTGCGCGACGTCACGTCGGGGCGCATCATCAGCAGCACGCAGGCGGACGCAGCCGGCCGGTTCTCATTCGCCATGGTGCCGTCCGGCAGCTACATCGTCGAACTGGTCGACGAGGACGGCGGCATCAGGGGCGTCGGACAGATGTTCAGCGTGGGCCCCGGTGAAACCGTCGCGACGTTCATCAGGCTCGGCACCCACGTCCCCTGGTTCAACGGGTTCTTCAACAATGCGGCGGCGGCCGTGATCGCGTCGGCCGCTACCCTTGGTGTGATGGCGATCGGCAACGGGGAGCAGCCGGCCAGCGCCAGGTTCTAGGGTTCCTGCAATGTCCAGTTCACGTCAGTTCAGCCCGGCTCCGAAGAACGACCTCGCGGCGTCGACCGGCTCGTCGATGCTCGACACCATGCCGGAAGTGCATCTGCTCGACCGGCTGGCGGTCGTGTTCAAGCACATGCGGCTCATCGCCGCGGTGTTTGCCGTGGTGGTGTCGATCGCGATGCTGGAGTCCTACTCGGCCACGCCGCTCTACAAGTCGCTGGCGCGCATCGTGATTCAGGACGAGCGCTCGACGGCAATCGGCACGCTGAACTCGACCGACCCGGCGTACTGGCAGGATCCCGAGCCGTACTTCAACACCCAGTACCGCATTCTCCAGAGCCGCGGCCTCGCCCGCCGGATCGTGAAGACGATTCCGCCGCCGCCGGCGGCGCAGCCGAGCGCGGTGTCGCGTGCGATGTCGTTCCCGCGCCAGGTCCTGAACCGGTGGCGACGCCCTGAGCCGGTGGCGAAGTCGGAAGCGCCGCAGCGAGACGAGACCGCGATCGAAAGCGCGGCGATCGGCGCGTTCCTCGGCGGCCTCGAGATCGTGCCCGTGAAGGGCACGCGCCTGGTCGAGATCGTCTACACGTCACCCGATCCGCAGTACGCCGCGGTCGCCGCCAACGCCGTGGCCAAGGAGTACGTCCAGCAGAATCTCGACTCGAAGCTGCTGAACACGAACAACACGCTCGACTGGCTGAAGGACGAGCTCGACAAACAGCGCAAGAAGGTCGAGACGGCCGAGCGCGCGATGGCCAACTATCAGGAAGGCCACAACGCGATGTCGCTGGACGACCGCCAGAACATCGTCATCGCGCGGCTGAATTCGTTGAACGAGGCGGTCACCAAGGCGAAGACCGCCCGCCTGCAGAAGGAATCCCTGCACCGCCAGATGGGCGCCGTGACGGCCGACACGCCGGGGGTGGACACGTTCCCGGTGGTGGCGCAGAACAACACCGTCCAGGAGCTCAAGCAGCAGATCGCGCGCCTCGGGTCCGAGAAGGCCAGCCTCCGCCAGCGCCTGCAGGAAGCGCATCCGCAGGTGCAGACGATCAACAGCCAGATCGAGGCGGCGACCGCCCGCCTGCAGTCGGAGACGAACAAGGTCCTCGAGGCAATCGGCAACGATTACCGGACCGCCCTGGCCGAGGAACAGAGCCTCAGCGCCTCGCTCGACGAGCAGAAGCGCCAGGCGATGGATCTCAACCGGAAGAACATCAGCTACAGCATCCTGGAGCGCGAGGCCGAGGGTGAGCGCAACGTCTACAACGCGCTGCTGCAGCAGGAAAAGGAAATGCGCGTGGTCAGCAACAGCCGCGCGAACAACGTGCAGCTGATGGACGCCGCGGAAGTGCCGGGCGGCCCCTACACGCCGAACCACGGCCGCGACTGGCTGATGGCGCTGGTGCTCGGGCTCGCGCTCGGCGTCGGCTTCGCCTACACCGTCGAGTACCTCGACGACACGGTCAAGATTCCCGACGACGTGACGCGCCGCCTGAAGCTGCCGCTGCTCGGCCTGGTCCCGGCGGTGTCCGGCGGCAAGGTCCCGGTACTCACCAACCCGGTGCCCCACGATTTCGGCGAATCGTTCCGATCGCTGCGGACGTCGCTGGTCTTCACCAACGGCACCGACGGCAAGCGGATGATCGCGGTGACCAGCACGCAGCCGCTCGAGGGCAAGACGACGACGGCGTGCAACCTCGCGGTGGCGCTGGCGCTCGGCGGCTCGCGCGTCATGCTGATCGACGCCGACATGCGCCGCCCCGGCCTGCATCGCACGATGGGCCTGCAGAACGAGGTCGGCCTGTCGCACGTCCTCACCGGCCAGGCGCGTGTGCGTGAGGCGGTGCAGCGGACCAGCGAGCCCAACCTCTATGTGATGACGGCCGGCCGCACGCCGCCCAATCCGTCCGAGCTGCTGTCGTCGGCGCGGATGCAGAACCTGATCACCAACCTGCAGGGCGGGCCGTTCGACTGGGTTATCATCGACACGCCTCCGGTGCTCGCGGTGACCGACGCCGTGATCGTTGCGCCGTACGTATCCGGTCTCGTGTTCGTGGTGGGCGCGGAGATGACGCGGCGGGCGCATGCCGAGCGCGCCATCGAAACCATTCAGAGCGGCAGGCCGAACATCATCGGCGTCGTCCTGAACCGCGTCGATCTGAACCGGAACAAGTATTACTACTCGCGCTATTACGGCTACCACTACAAGAGCTATTACGGCAGCGACATGCCGGCGAGCGACGCGGCCGCCTGATCGCGGGCCGGTCTACCTGCTCGCGGCGCTGCTCGGCGCCGCGGTGGCGCTGTTCGGCGGCGTCTATTTCTGGAGCGCCGCCCTACTGGCCGCGGGGCTGGTCGCCTGCGGCATCCTCGTCAGGCCGGCAATCGCGACCCGCGGTCCGCTGCGCGTGGTCGATTTCGCGCTCCTGGCGATCCTCGCGGTCATCGCCGTCCAGCTGATTCCCCTTCCGGTCGTCCTGCTCTCGTTCCTGTCGCCCGGCCACGTCGCGTTCGCGCGCGCCGCCACGCTCGAGTCCTCGATTCCGTGGGCGCTGCCGCTCACACTCAATCCGAGCGGGACGGTGCACGCCTGGCTGGCGGCGTTCTGCGTGATCGCCACGTTCTGGATCGCGCGCGCGATCGTCGCGCGAGGGGGGATCCGGACGCTCGTCACGGCGCTGGCCTGGATTGCCGTCGCCCTGGTCCTCGTCACCCTGGCACAGAGCGCCGTCGATACGCCGCTGGTCTACGGGTTCTGGCGTCCCTACGATGCCGGCGCCCGGCCGCTGGGTCCGTTCATCAACCGGAACCATGCCGGCACGTGGAGCGTGCTCGCGCTGCTGCTCTGCTTCGGCTGCTTCCGGTGGCGGCGCGCCTCGTCGTCGCCATCGCGGGGCTGGAGCTGGCGAAGCCGGCTCGCGCATGCGCTGAACGGCCGGAGCCTGATCCTGATGCTGGCCGTGGTGCTGCTCGCGATCCACATCGCGCTCGGCGCGTCGCGCTCCGCCATGCTTGCGCTGGCGTGCGCCGCGGGCTATGTTGCTTGGGCCGCGCCGCGGAGATCCGACGGACGAGGTAACGGGCTGTGGATGACGGCGTTCGGCATCGTGGCCGCGCTGGCGCTGCTCACCTACGCCGACCTCGACATCATCCTGTCGCGCATCGACGAGACCCGGCAGCTCGGATTCTCCGGACGGATCGCCATCTGGCAGGATACGCTCCGGATGATTCGCCACTTTCCACTGGCCGGCGTCGGCGCCGGCAGCTTCGCGGATTCCATGCGCGTGTATCAGACGTCGGAACGCACCTACTTCTGGAACGAAGCCCACAACCAGTACCTGCAGATCGCTGCAGAAGGTGGCGCGCTTCTCGTGATCCCGGCGCTCGCCGCCGCGGCCGGGATCGGCGTGGCGGGGCTCCGGCTGCTCGGGCAGCGCGACGAGTCGATCCAGTGGATGCGCATCGGCGCCGCCGCGGCCCTGCTCGGCGTCGCCGTGCAGGGCATCTTCGAAACCGGCCTGACCCTTCCCGCCAACGGCATGCTTGCCGCCGTCGCGGCGGCCATCCTCGTGCACGACTCCCGACAGACATCGAATGCTGCGGCTGGGCATTGATGTCGACGGCGTCGTCGCGGACTTCCAGAGCGCCTTCCGCACCCTCGCGGAGCGCGAGCTGGGCATCGCCGCGAAGGACGTCGAGTCCGAGCTGACGAAGGCCGACGTCGATCGTCTCTGGAAGGTTGTCGCCGACAGCCCGAACTGGTGGGTCACGCTGCCGGCCTACGAGCCGGACCAGGTCAACCGGCTGTACGCGGAAGCGAGACGCGGCCGCTGGGAGGTGTTCTTCCTCACCAGCCGTCCGGCCAGCGCCGGGGATGCCGTGCAGCTGCAGACGCAGGTCTGGCTCGAGCGGCTCGGGTTCTTTCTCCCCTCGGTGCTGACGACGCCGGCCGGCGCGCGGGGCGAGGTCGCGCGATCGCTCCGGCTCGATCTCGCGATCGACGACCGCCTGATCAACTGCATGGAGATCATCAGCGCGAGCAACGCCAAGGCGCTGCTCGTCGCGCGCGGCGCCGCGGAGGAGAAGTTCCGTGAAGGCGCCGAAGCGCGCGGCATCGGCGTGGTCACGACGCTGGCGCAGTGTCTCGACGCTGTCGAGCGTCTGCAGGAACTGCTGTCGACGCGCCGCGGCCGGCTGGTGCGCCTCAGCGACTGGTTTCAGTCCAGGAAAGAGCCGGCCACCCTGCCCCACGACCCCCGCCAGCGACGCTCCTGACGACAGTGCGGTGCTCGGCTTGAGAAGAAGTGGAGCGCGGACTGCGGCTCAGGTCCAGAGACTCGACAGCACGATCCGCCTGAAGCCGGCATTCTTCAGCAGCGCCAGCGCCGTGGCGCGATGCCAGTTCACGTTCGCGGTCCGGCGCAGCAGCGGCACGATGCCGTCCACCGCCGCGAGCTCGAGCAGCGCGTCGATCGCACGATCGTCGAACCGCGCGGCGAGGGTGCGGAAGGCGAGCCCGGCGCGCAGCTCTGGTCCGAGCCGCGCCTGCCACAGCGTTTCGTAGCGGCGCAGTGCGGCGGCGTCGGTGCGGTCCTGGCGCAACGCCTCGGTCAGCGTCTCGGCGGCGAAGCGGCCGCTCAACAGGCTGTAGTAGATGCCGCCGCCGGTGGTCGGCTTGGCCAGGCCGGCGGCGTCGCCGACCGCGAGCACGCGATCGGCATAGGTACGCTTCACCGGCGCCAGCGGCAGCAGCTTGAGTCGCGGCCGTGAGCGAACGGTGGCGACGCCGTAGCGCTTCGCGAGGCGCAGCGTGTACTCCTTGAACCTTCGTGCCGCGCCGTCGCTCGCCATCAGCCCTATCCGTGCCATGTGCGAGTCGCCCCTCCGGAACGGCACGGTCCACGCGAAGCCGCGCGGGGCGAGCGAGCGATCCAGATCGATCTCGACGGCGTCGACCGGCACGAACGGCGTTTCGATCTGAGCGGTCTGCAGGTAGGTCCGTGGAATGCCCAGGCCGAGGTGACGGTTGAATCGATATTGCGCGCCGCACGCCAGGACGCAGGTGCGACCGCGTACGGTTTCGTCGCGGCCGCCGGCATCGCGAACCGTTGCCGACACGCCATGCTCGGTGACGTCCACGGCCTGGACCTTGACCCCTCGCAGGATGGTGGCGCCGGCAGCGCGCGCCCGGTCGGCAAGGGCGCGGTCGAATCTCCCGCGATCGACGACCGCAGCCGTGACATCGCCGCCGTCGACGACGACGGCGCGGCCATCACGCCCGTAGAAGCGGGCGAGGCTGCTGATGGTGCAGATGGTGTCGCGCGGCAGGTCGAGCTCGTCGAACGCGTCGACGCCGAGCACGCCCGTGCAATGGATGGGATCGCCAACCGTGTCGTGCTCTTCGAGGACGAGCACCGACACCTGTTCGGCGGCGAGGCTCGCCGCCGCGCTGAGGCCGGCCGGGCCCGCGCCGACCACCAGCACGTCCCACTCGTTCGCTAGAACTTCCGCTGTCGATGCTCCCACGTGCCTCGCATGCTGATCCAGAACGACAGCAGAATCAGCCGGATGTCGAGCCAGAACGACCGGCGGTTGACGTAGACCCGATCGTAGCGGAACTTGTGCCGCCGCGTCACGTCGCGCGGCGCGTAGATCTGCGCGATGCCGGTCAGTCCCGGCTGCACCGCCGTCCGCTCGCGATAGCCCTCGATGTCTTCCATCGCCACGACGCTGCCATCTCCGCTGGTCTCGATCTCGCCCGGACGCAAGGCACGCGGGCCGACGAAGCTCATGTCGCCCTTGAAGATGTTCACGAGCTGCGGCAGTTCGTCCATCGCGGTGGCGCGCATCACACGTCCGATGCGCGTGACGCGGGGATCGCCGGCCGATGCCTGCAGCGGCCCGTGATCGCGCTCCGCGTGCACCACCATCGAACGGAACTTGAGGACGCTGAAGATCGCGCCATTCTGCCCGACGCGGTCCTGGCGGAAGAAGACGGGTCCGCCGTCTTCGAGCTTGATCAGCGCGGCCGCGGCCGCCCAGACCGGCGCCGAGAGGATCAGGCCCGCACCCGCGAGGAGCGCGTCGAAGGCACGCTTGAGCGGGGCGCGCGGAGCTGGCTCCGGTTCTCTGCTCACCACGTCGTAAATCGCCGCCGTCCGCTCGGCCATACGGCCGCGCGTGAACTCCGAACGATACCTGGCACGCGCGGACTCGCCGAGCCGCCGCGTCAGGTCGTTGTCAGCGGCAAGCCGGGCGAGTGCCCCGCGCAGCGCATCGGGATCTCCCGGCGGCACCACGATCCCGGTAACGCCGTCGGCGTTGACCCACGGCACGCCGGTCGGCAGGTTCGTGCTGATCACCGGAGTGCCGCGCGCCATTGCCTCGAGCTGAACCAGGCCGAATGCTTCCGCGGGCGTCACCGATGGCAGGACCAGCACGTCGGCCGCCGCATACCATGCCGCCACCGCCTCGTCGTCCAGATGGCCAGGAAAGAACACCCGCTGCGAGACGCCGAGCTCGCGCGCCTGCTGCTCCAGCCGTGCGCGCAGCGGGCCATCCCCGATGACGACCGCCGCCACGTCGACGTCCCGAAGCGCCTGCAGCAGGACGTCCACGCCCTTGTAGGGCACCAGCCGGCCGACAAACAGTGCGACGAACCCGCGCCACTGCGCACGGACGCCGGCAACAGACGGATGGCTGCCGGAACGATCGGGCTCGGGGACATCCAGGCCGAAGGGCACGACGACCGTACGCTGGCGATGAGGGGCCAGCGCCTCGGCATGCTCGATCAGTGCGGGCGAGGACACGATGATGCGCGCGGCAAGCCGGATCGGTGTCTTCAGGAACGGCTCGTAGATCAACTTGTAGCGCCACCGCGCCCGGATCACTTCGCTGTGATACCAGATGACCAGCCGGTGGCGCGGCCGCGCAATCGCGTAAGCGAGCAGCGCCATCGGGTTCGGCTCGTGCAGCACGAGGACGTCCGTCCTGACCTCGTTCAGGAGCCCGATCAACGCCGGCGCAAACCAGACCGAGCCGATCCGGAACAGCGATCCCGCGCGCGTGACCGGCACGTCATTGATCGTTTCGGTCACAGTCGCGCGGCCGGTGCCGACGACCAGCGCGCGGCTGTCGACGCCACGCTCGCGCTCGCCTTCGCACAGGGCCTGGAGCACACGCTCCATGCCACCCGGCATTGGCGGATAGAACTTGCCCAGGTGTGTGACTCTCATCGCCGGGCGGCGATCGCCACTGCTGGCGGACGCGACGCACCGCTCCTGCGCGAATGTTCCAGGAGCTCGGCGTATACGGGCAGCAGTTGACGGACGTGATCGTTCCAGGTCCGGCCCGCCGCGTGCGCACGGCGGGCAGCGGCCAGGACACCGCCTTCGTCCGGCGTCGACAGGACACGTTCAATCGCTCCGACCCAGTCGCGGAGCTCGTCGGGGGGGACACAGGTGGCGAGGCCGCCGGACGATTCGCGGAGCGCCGGAATATCGCTGGCCACGACCGGCTTCCCGGCCGCGAAGGCCTCGAGCACGGGCAGGCCGTAGCCTTCCCGGTCCGATGTGAGCAGCAGAAGATCGCAGCGGTCGTAGATCGCGCGAAGGACGTCGCGTTCGACGAAGGGCAGCTCGACGAAATCCACGAATGCCAGCTCCATCGCGCGCTGGCGGGTCTCCGGACGCATCGCGGACCCGACCCGCACGAGCCGGATCCAGTGTCCACGCTTGCGCAGCGTCGAGACGATCTCGATCAGCCGGTCCAGGCGCTTGCGGGGAATGTCGTTGCCGACGTGCAGCACGTCGAAGACGCCACGCTGCGTCGGCAGCAGTTCGGCGGCGCGCTGGCGGGCGGCTTCGGGCGGGTCGTCGAGCAGGGCGGGATCGATGCCGTTCGGCACGACCCGCAGCCGGGACGGGTCGACAAGGTTGAAGCGTTCCAAATCGTCGCGCGCGGAGGCGCTGCCGCACACCACGATGCCCGCGCGCCGGAGACCGCGGAGAATCCGGCGGGTCATCATCCGGAACGCGAGCGGCCGCGGATGTTCCGCGGGCTCGACCAGGCAGCGGAACGTGTCGATGTCGTGGCAGGTGACGATGGTCGAGTGCGGCGGCAGCGCGAGCGCGAGCTGCGCGTAGCTGTGATCGACGACGTGGTAGATGTCGAAGCGGCCGCGCACGGCACGACGGACGCGCCGCGGATAGAGCACCATCCGGTTCAGGACGCGGTCGCCGAAGAACAGCGGGCCCACCCGGCGCATCGGCCCGGCCGAAACCAGCGGCACCAGCGGATGGCGAATCGCGGTGACCGACAAGCCGGGCGCGAACACGGGCAGCCTGGTCGTGAGCAGGTGGCCCATCTGGTCCATGCTCGGCCACTGTTCCTCGGCCATGTCGTGCAGAACCGCCACGCGCCCGGAGAGGTCCGCCGTCTGTGTCATCGTGCCGCCGAACCGCCGAGGAGATCGGCGAGGCTCGCGAACGCGGCCTCGCTGCTGAATCGTTCACGGACCATGGCGGCGCCGGCCGCGGCGCGGCGGCGGGCCTCATCGGGCCGATCGAGCACCTCGCGCAGCGCGGCCGCCAAGGCTCGCGGATCGCCGGGCGGCACCGACCAGCCGGTTTCGCCATTGCGCACCGTCTCGATCAGTCCGCCGACAGCGGACACCACGACCGGCGTGCCGCACGCGAGCGACTCGAGCACGGAAAAGCCCAATCCTTCGGCCCGGCTGGCCTGCACGCACACGTCCGACGCGACGTAATCGAGCGGCAGATCACCGCGCGGATCGACCGCGTCGGTGGCAATCACCCGCGCGCCAATCCCGGCACGCTCCGCGTCCGCCATGAACTCCCGATGACCGCCGCTGCGATGCAGCAGATACACGTCGCGACCCTCTCGAACCAGCTCGGCAAATGCGGCAATCAACGTCGCGGTGTCCTTCTCCGGCGCGACGCGGCTGCTGCTGAAGATGATCGACCCGGCCGGCGGCAGGCCGCGTTCCGCGCGCACCGCGGCACGGTCCGGACGATCCACAAAACGGCTGACATCAACACCATAGACCGGAATCACCTTGATCGGCTGGCCCGGACCATAGCGCCGGACCACGTCCCCGAGGTGTGCGCTCAGCACGACATAGCCGCGCCCGAACAGGCCGTTGAGGCGGGCGAGCACGTTGATCGCGGCGAGGGTCACCGGCGAGAACGACACGCCCGCCACCTTGCGCGTGGCGTAGTACTCGGCCACCGGACTGCACACCAGCATCCAGCACGGAATGCGCCGAAGCCGCGCCGCGACGTTCGCGGCCAGCGCCGCCAGCCCGTAGCCCTGCACCAGCACCGATCGGCAGGCCGATCCCTGGACGATCGTCCGGAAGACACGCCAGGCGAACGCGACCCGTCCCGGCGCCGCGATCGCCACGGTGACCCCGGTCGGCTGGCTGATCGCACGGCCGCCGGGGATCGCACGCGCGAGCACGTGTGAGCGGCACGCGGGCGGCCAGCCCCTCGACGAGGCGCGCGTCGGTCCCGCTTTCGACGATGAAACAGACCGTTCCCGCCGCGCCGCTCATCGCGGCTTCTCGGCCACGGTCAGCGCGTGCAACCCGAACGGCGCGAGCCAGCGCGTCCGGTCGACGACCAGGATGGGAGGGCGGCCGGGGAATGGCAGGTAGTGGCCGGACGTCTCTGTCACGACGATGCGCAGGCCGGCGGCGCGCACCCAGTGTCGGACGCGCGGCGCCAGCAGGAAATGATTGATCGGCTGCCCTTCCTCGGTGAACCGGCGGCCCGTCAGCCGCAGGTATCCACGATAGGCGCCGATCGGACCGAGATAGTTCGGCGTCGTGAGAAAGAGCCGGCCGCCCGGACGGAGCACACGCGCCAGCTCGGACACCGCGCGCGACGGATCGGGCACGTGCTCGATCGTTTCGCAGCAGATGACGGTATCCATCGCGTTCGACGGCAGCGCGATCGCCTGCGCATCGGCCTGGACGAACCGCACGGCGCGATGTCCGTTGAGACGGCGCCGGGCCAGGCCGACCGCGCCCATCGAGAAGTCTGCCGCGAGCAGGCAGGAGGGCGAGCTGTGCGACGCGCACCACTCCGCGAAGTCGCCCCTCCCGCACGCAATCTCGAGCACGCGCCGGCCGTCGAGATCGCGCGGCACATCGAGGACGTCCTGAACCAGCCGGTGCCACGGCGTGTCGAGGGCCGCGGCGCCGGACACGCGTTCGTGCCAGGCGTCATAGACATCACGAGTGTGGCGGCCGTCCGTCATGCGATGCCGGCCACCACCCGCTCGATCTGCGCCGCGAACGCGGCGTTCACCGCGTCCCATTCGTAGGTCGTCGCGATCCGGCGTGCAGCCGCACCGAGCGCCTCGCGCCGCGGCCGATCGTCCAGCAGTGCACTGGCGGCGTCGGCGAGCGCACCGGCGTCGGCGAACGGAACCACGATGCCGGTGACGTCCTGCTGCAGCAGGTCCGGCGCGGCTCCGGCCGGCGTGGCGACGACTGGAAGGCCCGACGCCATCGCCTCCAGCAGCGCGCCGCTGAAACCCTCGGAGAGCGACGGGAACAGGAACACGTCCGCGCGGGCGAGCTCGGCGGCGAGCTCGCTCCGGCCGACGCGAGGCAACACCCGCAGCCGGCCGTGCAGCGCGGGATCGAAGTCGCGGAAGACCACGTCGGATCCGGCACCGGTGCCGACACAGGTCAGCTCCACGTCGGGATATCTGCTCGCGATCCGCGTGAACGCGTCAGCCAGGTACCTGATCCCTTTCGCACGCAGCCATTGTCCCGTGAAGATGAGGCGCCGGGCGAGCGGCCGGTGGCACCGCGGCGGCGCGAGCAGTTCGGCGTCGACGCCGTTCGGCAGCACCGACACGCGCGCCGGCTCGGCCCAGCCGTTCGCCAGCAGGAACGAACGTTCCTGCGCGTTCAGACAGAAGACACCGTCGGCCCTGCGGCACGCCAGCCGCAGCAGCTTCGGCACGATCGTCGAGTGCAGAAACTGGAAGCGACCCGACACGCGCTCGCCGGTCCGCGCCAGCTCACTCGACACCGCGGCGTGATACAGCGGCTCGAGCCCGTGGAACGCGACGATCGCGGCGGGGCGGCGGCGTCCGCCCAGGGCTGCCGCCGCATGCGCCCACGCGAGGTAGCTGTGGAAGACGACGACGTCGTAGTCGCGCAGGCGCCCGCGCGTCGCGAGCTCCAGTGGCAGCAGAATCGGCTGCAGCCGCGACCACGTGCCGACCGCGAAGTCCGCCGGCGAGACGATGTCGACGTGGTGACCCGCGCCACGCAGGTAGTCGGCCCGCTTCGAGACCGTGAGGAACACGGCCGTCCTGGCATCCGCCGGCCCATGAATGGCAAACAGGATCCGGAGGCTCATACCGGTTGCGGCGCGTGGCGTCGCGAACGAGCACGCACGTCTCCGAGTACCCGTTCGAGCCCGTCGAGATGCGCGGCCATCGAGAATCGCCGGGCGATTGTCGCGGCGGCGCCGCGCATCGACTCGAGCGCGTCGGGATGCCGCAGCGTGTCGACGATCGCGGCGGCGAAGCGGTCCGCGCGATCCCCTGCGAGCGGCACCAGCCGGCCGTTGACGCGATCGGTCAGCCAGTCACCGATGCCGCCGACGTCGAAGGCCACGGATGGCACGCCCGACAGGCCGGCCTCGATCCCGACCAGGCCGAACGGCTCGGGCCAGACGCTCGGCACCAGCAGCAGATCGGCATCGGCCAGGGCCGAAGCCCGCTGGCCGTCCGTCAGCCAGCCGGCGAACTCGATCGACAGCTGCGGCCGGTCTCGCATCACCAGGGCGGCTCGCGCCTGCAGCGCGTGCGCCTGCGATCCTTCACCGGCCACCACCAGGCGGACCGGGCGCTCGAGCGCTGTCGCGGCGCGCGCCACTCCCTCGATCGCGACGTCGACACCTTTCGATCGCTCGAGCCTGCCGAGATAAAGCAGCGTGACCCGATCGCGGGGGCGCGGCGCCGGCGCTGCCGTCACCGCGCCGGCTGGCAACGGCAGGACCTCCGCGGTCACCGACTGCGCCCGATACTCGCGCGCCATGTGACCGCTGGCCACCAGGACTGCGTCGTACTCACGCAGCAGCGCCTGCTTCTGCCGCTGCACGCCGTACTGCTGCACCATCGTCAGCGGACTGAGTCCGCCGCATCGCCTCGGCAGGTAGTGACCCAGGCACGCCGGCCCGAAGACGCGGTGGCATGGCGTGGCGGCCGGCACCCGCGTGGCCTTCTCGCCGCTGATGCACGAGCCGTAGTAGGAGTGCGCGAAGAAGACGACCGGGGCGATGCCGGGCAGCTGCCGCTCCAGTTCGACCGCGCGCAGGCCGTGGTGGTAGATCACGTCCGGGCGCCACTCGCGAAGGGAACGAAACCGGTCGTCGCCGGCCGTCGCGATCCAGACCGGGTGCTGATGCGCCGATCGCGACGATGGGCTCGTGGTCCTCGCCGGCCGATTCGAACCAGCAGGCAACCTCGTGCCCGCGAGCCATCAGCGCCGGGATGACCCCGGCGAGATAGGTCTCCACCCCGCCCGCACGCGTCGCCGAATGAGCAATGACGGCAATGCGCATGTCAGGCCCTGAGCGCCGCGATGGTGTGACGCACGTCGAAGCGCGTGGCGTAGAGCTGTCGCGCCGCCTTCGACAACCGCCGGCGCTCGGCCGGATCGCCCAGCAAGGCGATGGCGGCGGCGGCAATCGCCGCAGGCTCGGCACCGCGGCTGAGCGCGACGGCACGGCTCTCGATCCAGTCCGGCTCAGTGAAGCGGCCCGAGTTGGTGGCGATCGCACAGCCGTGCGCGAGCAGCGCGCTGACGCTGCTGTGGCGTCCACAGACGCCGGCGATGAACGGCTGGAGCATCACGTCGCACGCGGTCACCGCCGCCGACACGTGCGCGTGATCGACGGAGCCGGTCGCGTGCAGCATGGGTGCGAGGGCTGGCCGTCGTGTGACGAGCCGCGCGCGCGTGGCCTCGCTCCCGAGGCCGATCATCAGCACCTGCGCCGGCCTCGCCGCGTCCAGCAGCAATCGGCCCAGCTCGTCGAGCACCGCCTCCTGAAACTCACCGGCACGGCCAAAACATCCGATCAGCGGCGCGTCTACGGAAGCGGCGAGCGCGCGACGAAACGCGTCCGCCTCCGCGGCTGTGGCAGTCACCGGGATGCCGGTGGGAATCGGCGTCCACGCGAACGGCGTTCGCTCGGCGAGCGGACGGCACGCCTCGATCCAGGCCGGGGTTCCGGCGAAGGCGCGGCTGGCCGCGCGCAGGACGGTTGCGGTCATGACCCGCTGCGCCGCCGCAGCGCCCTGACGCTGGAGCGATCCTTCGAACGGCATGAACGGTTCGTGCACCATGACGTCGACCGGCTGATCGCGGCGCACGCTGCGCGAGTACAGCCACAGGGGAAACCGCAAGTTCACGCCGCGGCGCGCGAACGCATGCGGAACCCACTGCACGAGCACACGGCCGTTCCCCGGGTGCGCGTCGAGCAGCCGCGCGCCGGCGGCCAGACCGCGCCCGGTGAAGCTGCCAAAGACGCGATGGACGGTCACGGCGCCGCGCCTGGTGCCACTCGTCCCGGACGTCCAGACGTGCACGTCGTCGCCCGATTTGACGAGCTCGTGCGCGACGGTCGCCGTGTAGTCGGAGACGCCGCCGACATCGGGAGGGTACTCGCCGGTGAGGATGTGCCAGGTGGTGCGGTCAGAGCGCTGCATACGCGTCGAGGCAGCGATCCACCACCTGCTCCCATCGGAAATGTGTCAGCACACGGTCGCGGGCCGCGGCGCCCATCGCCGCGGCGCGGCCGCGGCTCGCCCGCAGCGACTCGATCGCGCGGCTGAGCGCGCCAGGGTCGTTGGGCGGCACGACGAACCCGGTCTGGCCATCGACGACGACCTCCGGCATGCTGGCGACGCGAGTACAGATGGCCGGCCGCCCGCAGGCCATGCCTTCGAGCAACGTCTGTCCGAGCAGCTCGGGAACCTGCGTGGTGCGGCCGTCCGGCGTTGTATAGACGCTCGGCAGCACGACACACAGCGCGCGCCGGTATTCCTCGACCAGCTGGTCGTCGCCGGTGTCGTGCAGGAACGTTACGCACTTCCCCGCCGCTCGCACGCGCAGCGAGTCGAGATAGTCGGGATCCATGCCCCTGCCGATGATGCGCAGCGGCACGCCCGGGGCGATCGCGTCGATGAGATCGTGGATGCCCTTGTGCGGCAGCAGGCGTCCGACGAACAGCACGGCGTCGGCCTGTTCGCCCGAGGGCGAGAACTTCTCGACGTCCACGCCGCCGAGAATGACGCGCGCGCGCCGGCTTCCGCTGTGGCCGAACACCTGCCGGCTGTATTCGCTGATGTGCAGGTGGCCATGGAACCAGCGGTCGGTGGACACGTAGCCGGAGACGTCGAAGCCGCCGCCGCCGAGATCGGTCGCGAAGACACGGCGGCGCCGAAGCCGGCTGAACAGCGCCGCCAGGCTGCTGGCGACCACGTGCTGCTGATGACAATGCACCACGGTCGCGTCCGCGAGCGCGGACCACAGTCCGGCGGACACCGGGTTGCTGCGCTGGCCGCGGACGTAGTGGCCGCGCAGGACGCGAACCTCGAGTGATCCGATCCGCGTGGTGCGCTCGTCGCGGCCGAACGTGATCAGCCGCGTCCTGACGCGCTCGGCCATGTGGCGGGCGAGCTCGAACGAGTAGCGCTCGGCTCCGCCGACGACCCCGTCTTCGGCATCGAACGGCGCCGGCACGATGTGGGCGACCATCGGTTCGGTCATGGCGTGGCCGATGCCTGCCCTTCTTCTTTCCGGACCGGCCAGAGGCTCGTGGCCCCCTTCAGCCGCGTCAGCAGCGGCCGCAAGTAGGCGCCGGCCGGCGAGCGCAGCAGCGGCGTCACGACCACCAGCGCATAGAGCGCGGCGGATCCTGCACCGAGGAGCGCGAGTACCAGAAACGAGGACGGCCGCAACCGGGCGCCGGCGAAGCCGAGGACGGCGGACAACATGGCAAAACGCCACAGCCAGGGCCCGAGGGTCGCCAGCAGGCGCCAGCGCTCGACCGAGGTTTCCCGCGACAGCGCGGCCAGGTTGAGCGGGCCGCTGACGAACAAGACACCCGCCATCGCGCCAAGCGGGGCGCCGACGATCCCGAACGCCGACACGAACGCATAGCTGAGCACGAGCGTCGCCAGGCCGTCCGCGAGCCCGGTCAGCGCCAGTCGCCGATCGAGCGCGAACGCAAAGAGCGCGTAGACGTTGGTCGTGTTGAAGTGACGGATCATCATCGCGGCCAGGAGCAGCACCGTCAGGCCGATGCCGCCGTACTGCTCCGGACCGACCCACCACGCGACGAAGCCGCCGTTCACCGCGAGCACGACACAGGCGACGAGGCCGCTCACCGCCAGCGTGGCTTGCGCCAGCGCGGCGGTCACCTGGAAGAGGCGCGTCCGGTCCGGCATCGCGCGCAGCTCGCTCAGTGCGGGCGCCGCGCCCTGCAGGATCGCCTGCGGCTGGTTCGCCAGCACCGACACCAGTTTGCCCGTGCAGGCGTACGGCACGACCGCGGCGGGTCCGAGCAGGGCGCCGACGATCATCACGTCCGTGCCGTTCAACAGCACCTGGGACACCTGCGTGACCGACATCCAGGCGGAACGGACGATGTAGTCGCGAGCCGACAGCGATTCGCGAAACGCGAGCCGGTGCGGCAGCGCCGCGGGAAACCTCGTTGCCACCCGCACGATGCACGCGCCGATCATCAGCAGCTGCGTCACGCACCAGCCGGCGGCGAGTGCCGTGAGCTGATATCCCGCAACCACGAGCCAGATGTTGACGAGGATGCCGGCCGTCCATGCGGCGAACTGCGCGCGCGCGACGAACGCCAGATCCTGCAGGCCGGTCAGGGCGGCCTGGAAGACCCGAAGCGGGAACGTCACCACGAACAGGCCGAGCGCCACCGCCAGCGGCGCCCGCAGCGCGGCCCAGGACTCGGGCAGCCAGAACAAGGCGAGCACGGCGGCAGTGAGCACGAACGGTGTTTGCCCCACCGCCAGGGTGAGCGCCTGCTCGACGACCTGACGCAGCTCCGCGGATTGCGCGCCGCCGGTCCGTCCGGTCACGTAGGCCGTCTCGCGCGGCAGCAACGCGACGATGCCGAGATCGAGCAGCAGCAGGTAGGAAATGACCTGCGTGCCGACCAGCCAGAGGCCATAGGTGCTCTGTCCCAGATGCGACAGAAAGAACGGCGTCAGCCACAGGCCCGCGAGCGTGGCGACGACCAGGTGGGCGTACCCGCTGACGAATCCGCCGAGGAACCGCTGGGTCCTGGTCACGCGGAAATCCTCTGCGGGCGATCCTGCGCCGCGTCGACGATCTCTGCGGCCATATCGGCCCATGAGCGGCTGCGAATGCGGTGCACGGTCGAGGCCGCCGAGGCCCTCCATCCGGGCTGGTCGCGCCGCCATCCGCGCAACCGATCCGCGAGATCCGATGCCGTCACGTCCTCGGGCAGCAGCGCCGGCGCCATCGCCGCGTCGAACCGCTCGACGACCCCCGCCGTACGCGTCACCATCACCGGCAGCCCGCAGCACAGCGCTTCGTGGACGTTGAGGCCGTACGCCTCGTAGCGCACCGGGCTGACGAGCAGATCCGAGGCCGCCAGCGCTTCGCGGACCTTCGCGGTGAAGCCGAGAAAATGCACCGAGCCTCGGGCGGTCTCGCGCTCGGCCGCGCGTTGCCACTCGCGCCTGCGCCAGCCGTCGCCGGCGACGACGAGATGCGCGTCCCAGTCGCCGCGCGCCTGCAGCTGCCGCCACGCCGACCACAGGACGTCGAAACCCTTGTTGATGTCGCTGCCCAGGGCGCCGACGAAGGCCACGACCGGAACGTTCGCGGGCACGCCGATCGCCGCGCGCGCCGCCGCGCGCTCCGTGGGGTCGACCAGGCTCCAGGCGGGATCGGAGCCGAGATACACGGTCCGCACACGCTCACGCGAGACGCCGAGCCGATCGACGATGCCCTGGCGCGTCGCGTCGGAGTTCGCGATGACGAGGCGGGCCTGGCCGACCGCGGCGGCTTCGCGGCGGCGGGCCAGCGCTTTCAGGGACGTGTTCCGGTAACGGCTCCACCACCGCGCGCCGTCGTCGCGAACCGGCCACGCCGCGTGCAGCGCGTGCACCCAGTTGATGTCGGGCCAGCGGCAGTTGCCGCCGTTGACGACCACTCGCGCGAGCGGAGTGTGGCGCGTCACGGCCGCCGCCACCTGCAGGCCGGCGCGTTCGAGCAGCCGTTCGGCGATGCCGGGCAGGCCTCTCGGCCTTCTCACCACGTGCGTCGTCGTCAGTGGATGCGCGACGAATGCCCGATCGATCTCGTGACCGACGAGGTGCACGGGCGTGCCGGCGTCGAGCAGATGCCGGACCAGCGCCGCATTCGCGCGATCCATGCCGCCGCGGTCGTGGAAACCGCCGGCCACGACGACCCACGGAGCGGCGTCAGCCCGCACGGCCATACGTCACCGCGGAGTTGGGCACGACGGCCGCGCGCGCCTGGGCCTCGGCCACCGGCGCGAACGGCACTTCAGGCGAGACGATCCAGCCGGTCAACAGCAGCACGACCGACGTGGTCGGCACCGACGTGAACAGCCCGAGACCGATCAGGCCGGTCGCAAAGCTGCACGCGCAGGCGACGAACGCGAGCCGGCGGCCGAAATGGAACATGTCGTCGCGATGGATCTTGCGCCGCGTGAAGACCCATCCGAGGAACAGCGTCCACATGACGAGGCCGGGCAGCCCCAGCTCCAGCAGGATGCGGGCGTACTCGTTCTCCATGATGACGGGGTTGCGGATGCGATCCTGCAGGAAGTACGGGACGCTCGTGCCGCCGCCGCCGAGGCCGTTGCCGAGCGGATACTGCCGCACCAGGTCGACGAACGACAGGTTGACGCTGCCGGCGATGCGGTCGGCCAGGAACTCCGAGTCCTGCAGCGTGCGGAAGCGCTGCAGACGCTCGTCGCCGCCCACCAGGTACGCGAGCAGGCCGAGCAGGATCAGCCAGCGGAAGCGGTACGCGGCCGGCACGCGGCCGATGAACACCGTCGTCACCACCAGCGCGAACAGCATCAGCGCGTTGAGCCGTGTCGCCGACATGAACACGCCCAGCATCGAGATCAGCAGCGCCGCGCCGAGCAGGCGGGGCTGCCACTTGCCGTGGTGGCGCTGCACCCACGACGCCGCGATCAGGACGATCGTGATCACCATGGTGCCGGCGTAGGCGTGCGCGTTGCTGAACGAGGACGGAATGCGGTACGCGGTGTAGTTCGCCAGGTCCCGGCTGCGATAGATGATTTCGGTGGCGGCGTTGCGCGGGAAGAACATCTCCACGCCGACGAAGAACTGCACGATCGCCAACGTGCCGACCGCGAGATTCAGCAGCGACAGCCACAGCCCGAGCTTGTAGACGTCGTCGCCGGTCAGGCGCGCGCCGAGGAGCAGGAACGGCAGCAGGAAGATGGCGCCGCGCAGGCCGACGAGCTGAATCAGCGGGTCCTGCCAGAGCGTCACGAACAGCAGCGCCGGCCACATCATCAGGACGATGACCCAGGTGCGCAGTTCCTCGGAGCGCATGTGCTGCCAGCGCTGCTGCGGGCGGGTCAGCTGCGCGGCGTACAGACCGAGGACGCCGGCGTCGAAGATCAGGTGCGAAAAACCGTCGGGCAGGTTGGCGCGGACGATGCCGTACAGGTATCCAATCGTGAACAGCGAGCACAGGCCCGCCACCAGCGAGCGCCGGCCCATCAGCATGCACAGCACGAACGCGACGCCGCACAGCCCGATTGAAATCATCCGCGATATGCCTCTCTGAACGCCGCCGCCATGCACGCGGGCGCGAACCGCTGGCGCGCGGTCTCACGCGCCGCCGCGCCAAGCGTCAGCCGCGCCTCGGCGCTCGAGACCAGGGCGTCGAGCACACGGGCCAGATCGGCCGCGTCGCCCGGCGCGGTGCCCCCGCGCATTCACCCCGTCCTCGAACAGCTCGGACGCGCCGCCGCCGGCTGAGGCGACGACCGCCCGTCCGCAGGCCATGCCTTCCGCTATCACCATCCCGAATGGCTCCGGCGACGTGCTCGCGTGAACGAGCACGTCGAGCCGGCGCATCGCGGCGGGCACGTCGGCGATCGGGCCGGTCAGGCCAATCACGTCCGAGAGTCCGGCCCGGGCGACAGCGGCCCGCAGTTCCTCCATCGACCATTGGCTGCCGGCGGTTTCGTAGACCGGGCCGCCGATGATGTAGCCGCGGACGCGCGAGCGCGCGTGCAGCCGGCCGATCGCGTCGACGAACGTCTCGTGCCCCTTCCAGCGTGCGAACGTCGCAACCAGTCCAATGCGAACGAGGCCGTCATCGCCTGGCAGGCCCGCGAGCCCGGCCAGGTCGAGCGCCGGGCCGTCGGCGCTGAACCGGCCGCCGTCGACGGCGTTGTAGATCCGCCGCACCTCGCGGCCCGTGCCGAGCGCGGCCGACGCGTCCTGCCGGACGCTGTCGGAGTTCGCGACGATCGCGTCGGCGCGCCGCGCCAGCCGCCGCAGCAGCGTTGCCGTCAGCGGCCGCGACTGCACGTAATCGTGAAGATGCCAGACGAGGCGCACGCCCGGCCGGCCTCGCCAGCGCCGCTGAAATGTGTGCCTTCACGCCGTTGCTGTGCACCACGGTCGCACCGAGCTGCCGGAGCGTGCGGCGCAGCGCCGTCACGTACTGCGGCATCGTGACCGCCGTCATCAGTCCCTGCCGGATGAACTGTCCCCTCGACGTGCGCCGGTCAGCGCCGATGGCGCCGGTCTCGCCGAGCGTCTGGAGCGCTGGCGGATACGGCAGCACCACGGCCTCGATTTCGAGATCGCGGCAGCGCTCGAGGAACGGACCGTCCGACGGCGCGACGACCGCGATCGCCCACTCGGGCTCGAGACGCCGCAGCGCCGCGAGCAGCGTCAGCAGGCTTGTTTCCGCTCCGCCACATGCCGATGACGTCGTCAGGCAGACGAGCCGCTGACGACCGGATGTCATACGGCAGCCGCCGCCACCACCGCGGCCAGCTCCTCGAGACGGCCCGCCGGATCGGTCAACTGCGCCGCGCGCGCCTGGGCGCACTGCCCCATCCGTGCACGTTCGGCCGGGTCTTCGGCGAGCCGCTGCAGCGCCGCCGCGACGCCCTCGGCGTCACCCGCTCCGGTCACCACGCCGCAGCTCTCGTCGAGCAGCTCCGCCGCGCCGCCCGCGGCCGACACCACGCACGGCCTCGCCGCGAGCATCGCTTCGGCGATCGCGATCCCGAAGGGCTCGCCTCGCAGGTTCGGCTGGCAGTAGATGTCGGCCAGGCGCATGAGCTCCGGCACGTCCTCGCGCTCACCGAGCAGCGAAATGCGGCCGCGCGACTCCGGGGCCGCGACCAGCGCCGCGAGCGTCTTCTGATACGCGACCTCGGACACCTTCTGTGCCCCGCCGGCGATCCATACCCGAAGCGGGACGCCCTCCGGCACCGCGCGCGCCGCGTGCAACAGCACCTCGTGCCCTTTCCAGCGCTCGAGCCGCGCCGCCATCAGCACGACGACGTCGTTGTCGGCGACGCCGAGGGCGGCACGACGGCGGAGCCGATCGCCGAGGTCGATGTCGACGGTCGCAGACACCGGACAGTGAATCACCGTGCCCGGCACGTCGGGAAACGCGGGCCGCATCTGCGTGAACGCACTGTTGAACAACGCGAAATCCGGGCGGACGCGGCGCGCCCATCGATCCGGCCATGCCGGCCGCGCGATCGGCTGGTGCTGCCAGAACCCAATGCGAACACCCTGCGCGCTGGACGCCGCCGCGAACATCGCGTGCGGCCAGGCGCCGTGGAAGATCACGGCGTCCGGCGCAAGCCTCGCCAGGATCGCGGCGAACTCACGGCGGGCGCGCCAGATCATCAACGGGCGCGACGCTCGCGGCGACGGCAGGCGATGCACCGACGCACCGGCCTCTTGCAGCTCGCGCTCGAGGCGACCGCCGAACGCCACGACGAAGTGCTGACGCATCCGCGGGTGCGGCGTCCCGGCGAAGGCGACGAGCATGCGCTCGATGCCGCCGTAGCCATTGCCGGCGGCGACGTGAAGAACGCTGGCGGTTGCCGGCATCAGAAGTAGCGCTGCGGCACGTCGATCGTGTCGCCGGCCCGGACAAAGTCGCTGAGCTTGACGCCCTTCACTTCCTGCATCTTTCCGTCGATGGTGCGGTGGATCCTGACGCGATTCAGCGCGCCCTTCTCGGTGACGCCGCCAGCAAGCCCGATGACCTGCATGACCGTCATCTCGCCGTCGAGGATCACCGGACCCGTCGTCTTGACGTGGCCGATCACGGTGACGGTCTCGGCCTTGGGCACGTTGATGGTGTCGCCGTCCCGCAGCGCGAAGCCGGCCGGGACCTGCCCCGACTGCAGTTCCTTCATCGACAAGCGGAGGCTGGTGCCACCGCCGGGCTCCGGCTGCGGCAGCGGCGGCGTGTTGCCGCCGGGGCGCCGGATCGTCACGTACGAAGCGGCCGCCGACGTCGGCGATCCGGCCGCCGCGAGCACCTCGAGCACCGACATCGAGCCGGTCAACGGGTACTGTCCCGGCGCGTGCACCAGGCCCATGACGATGACCTTCTGGCTGCGGAACTTCACGACCTCGACGCTCACCTGCGGATTCACGAAGTACCGCTTCAGCCGGCCGGCAATCTCCTCGCTCACCTTGCGGGCAGTCATGCCGCCGCCTTTCAGGCGGCCGATGAAGGGGAAATCGAACGTGCCCTCGGCGTCGAGCGAGACCATCCGCGTCAGATCGGCCTCGCCGAACACGACGACGTTCAGGACGTCCTGCGGCCCGACGACGTAGTCGGCCGGCGGGGCCGACGTCGGCGGCGTCTGCGCGCCGGCGTAGGTGAACAGGGTGAAGAGGGTGGCGAGTAACAACATGATCAGAATCCGTACGTCATCGGGTAATCCGTGACGCGGCGGCGTCGTCGCGCCGCAACGGAATGCCGAGCTGGCGCGCCTTGCGATACAGGTTGGCGCGCTCGATCCCGAGCGCGCGCGCCGCCTCGCGCATCTGCCACTCGTGATCGCGCAGGACCGACGCGATGTATTCCCGCTCGAACTGGCGACGGGCGTCGCGGAGGCTGCCAGACATCCGGGCCGGCGTTCGATCGAGCTGGACTTCCGCGAGCACGTCCTCCTGTCGGATTGGCGCCTCGCCGTCGGCGGACGCCAGCCGCTGGATCAGCCCCGAGAGCTCGGCCGTGTTGCGCCGCCACGGCAGCGCGGCCAGCACGATCAACGCGGCGGGGGTGAACTTCCGTCCGTGACCGCAGCTTTCGAGCATCGCCTGCGCAATCGAGGCCACATCTTCCCGGCGCTGGCGCAACGGGGGGATCTCGAGCGTGATCGGGAGCCGGCGCGACAAGTCGTCCCGCAGTCCGCTGTCGGGGCGATTCTCGGCGGCGCCGATGACGCGCACGTCGAGCGCCACCGGGTCGGTGCGACGCGTGATGCGCGCTTCGCCGTCGCGGAGCACGCGCGCGAGACGCTTCTGCAGCGCCGCCGGCAGGTCGCCGATGGTCGGAATGAACAGGACCCCGCCGTTGGCGCGGAACAGCGCGCTCGACGGCGACAGGACTTCGAGGCCGGCGGTCGGCGGCACCCCGCGTTGAACGGTGCCGAACAGGCCGCGCTCGAGATCGGCGGCCGCGTCCTCCGCGTGGGCGACCACGAACGGGCCGCTCTGCCGGCTGCTCCGTGCGTGCACGGTCCGCGCGACGGACTCGACGTCGAGGCCCTGCTCCGCGGTCACCAGGATGCCGCGATCGTCGGCCGCGGCACGCTCGACTTCGGCCAGGGCGTCCTTGACGAGCCGGGAAGGCCCCGTCAGTTCATACGGATACGGCGTCTGCACGTGCATGTGTGATCACTCGACAAGACTCGGAAAGCTGTGGCGCTAGAATGCTACATTCTCTAGGTTTTTTGGCCGTGTGTCAATCTAGATACACGCTTTGACACACTAATGACACATTCGACCGGGGTCAAATATCTCCGACGCTGGCTAGTAGTCGATCAGCAGGCGCGCCGCCCGCTCGATCTCGGCGTCGGACGGCAGGTAGAACGCTTCGAGGGGAGGGGAGTACGGAACCGGCGTGTCGAGGGCGCCGATCACGCGAACCGGCGCGTCGAGCGACTCGAACGCTTCTTCCTGGATGATCGCCGCGAGGCTCTCGCCGATGCCGCCGGTCCTCGAATCTTCGTGAATGACCAGCACGCGGCTGCAGTGCCGCGCCACGGTCAGCAGCATCTCGCGATCGAGCGGCACCAGCGACCGCAGGTCGAGGACGCTGGCCTGGATCCCGTCGGCGGCAAGCCGTTCCGCCACGCGCAGCCCGACGTGCACGAAGGCGCCGTACGAAATGATCGCGAGATCGCTGCCGGCGCGGCGAAGCGCGGCCCGCCCCGGCATCAGCGGCGCCGGCGGCGCGTCGCCCAGCGCCTGCCTGATTCGCGGATCGCGATAGAGCGCGATGTGCTCGTAATACAGCACGGGATCCGGGTCCGCCACGGCGCCCGCCATCATCGCGCGCGCGTCCGCGGGGGTCGACGGCACGACGATCTTCAAGCCCGCGGTCCGGTAGAACCAGGGCTCGGTGTTCTGGCTGTGATACGGACCGGCATGGCGCAGGCCGCCCCACGGCATCCGCACCACCATCGGCACCGACGCGCCCCAGCGGTAGCGGATCTTCGCGGCGTTGTTCACGAGCTGATTGAAGCCGGTGGCGACGAAGTCGTTGAACTGCATCTCGCCGATCGGCCGCTGCCCGGCCAGCGCCGCGCCCACGCAGGCGCCGAGCACCGCGCTCTCGGCAATCGGCGAGTTGATGATGCGCTCGCCGAACTCCTGCAGCAGCGGCCGCAGCAGCAGGAAGGCATTGCCGTAGCGGCCGCCGACGTCCTCGCCGAAGATGAAGACCCGCTCGTCGGCCCGCATCACGTCCTGGAGGCCGAGCATTACCCCTTCCAGAAACGTGTTGCCCTTGCGATCGAACGGCAGCCCGGGATCGACGCCGGGCAGATCGGGATCGCACGCGACCGCCTGGCGCCACGCTGGCTCCATCACCTCGATGCGGCGCCGCGGCGGCTGATCGGTGAACACGCCCTCGGCCGCGTGTTCGGCCTCGGGCCACGGCGCCTCGGCAACGAGGCGCGCCTGCGATTCGACCAGGGCTTCAGCCTCGCGCTTGAAGCGGGCGACGTCCTCGCCACCAATCACCCCGTCGGCTTCGAGCCGCGCCGCGTACGCCGGGATCGGATCGCGCGTCGCCCAGTAGGCCCAGAGGTCGCGGTTGACGTAGCCCTGCTCGCTCGGCGTCGGATAGTCCCAGGACCCGGCGAAGTCCTTCCCGAGATAGAGCATGTCGTCGTGATGCGCGTGCCCGCACATGCGCATCGACACCAGCTCGATCAGCGTCGGCCCCAGACCGGCCCGCGCCCGCTCCGCCGCCCAGGTGAAGGCGGCGGCGATCTCGTCCGGGTCGGTCCCGTCGAGCGTGATCCCCGGGATGCCGTAGCCCGCGGCCTTGTCCGCGAACACGCGGACGGCGGACTGGTCCCGCACCGGTGTGGAGAGCGCGGTCTGATTGTTCTGGATACAGAAGATGGCCGGCAGCCGCCTCGCCGAGCACAGGTTGATGGCCTCGTGGTACTCGCCCAGCGACGTGCCACCCTCGCCGATGAGCGACACGACGACGCGGCCGCTTCGATCGCGGGCAAACGCCATCGCCATGCCCGAGAGCGTCAACGCACCGGTGCCGAGCGGCGCCGAGGCCGGCAGCACGCCGTAGGCGAGGTCGCCGAGGTGCAGGTCCTTCCCGTCCATCGGCGGGCCGGCCTTCGCCATCTGCGCCGACAGCACCATGCGGATGGTCCCGGCTCCCGGACGCATCGCCAGCGTCGCGCCGAGATCGCGGATCAGCGGCGCGATGACGTCGCCGCGCCACTCATCCCCGTCGCGATAGGTATCGCCGCGCCGCAACCGGATGGCCGCGCCGTAGATCGCCTCCTGGCCGAGCGATCGGAAACCCTTGCCCTGAAACGGGGCGTCGCCGTAACGCACCTCGCCGCTCGTGAAGAACGTCTTCAGCCGGTTGTCGGTGGCGCGCGTCAGGATCATGCCGCGCAGGATCTCGAGCCGCTCGGCATCGGTCAGCGACGCGCGCAGCGCGGCCCGGCGCAGGAACCCGTCGCACGCGTCGAGCAGTTCGGTCGCGGCCGCCTCGAACCGCGACGACGCGGAGACGCCCGGCGTCGTGTCGCCGAGATCGGCGGGCGTCATCGCGCGCAGGCGCGACTGCAGCTGTTCCCGGAACGGCGTGCGCAGCGCGTCGATGGCGGCCTCGCCGCGCGCGTCCGCCCCGCCCGCGGCCGCCAGCGCCGCGACGACCGGCGCCACCGCAAACGGATAACGCTCGGCCACGAACTCGCCCAGGCCGCGCACGGTCAGGGCCGGCCGCACTGCATCAGGCATGTTCAATTATCCCGAATCTCCATCCCGAGTCCCGAATCCCGCAGTCCCGCATCCCGCATCCCGCATCCCGCATCCCGCATCCCGCATCCCGAATCCCGCGTGATCAGAGCGGCGGCGAGTCAGCGCGGGTCCACAACATGTGCGGCCACGGGTCCGAGGCCGGGACCCTGTCGGTCCGCTCGAGGAGCGCCGACGTGTCCATCGACGTGGCGTATGCCGCCCGCCGCACGCCTGCCGGCGTGTGGTCGAACGCCCACCCGGCATACCCCGATGCCCGGAAGATCTCGCAGCACCCGTCGGGCGTCAGGCCCCGTTCCGCGAGCAGCGCCGGATGGAGCTCGAGCAACACGCGGCGATACCGGCCGGCCGCGAGGCCGTCACGCATGCCCTCGAGCACGGCGTCTTCAGCCCCTTCGACATCGATCTTGATGAAGTCCACTTCGCCGACCCCGCGCTCGCGGAGCACGTCGTCGAGGCGGGCAGCGGCGACGGTGAACGAGGTCGGCGACGCGGCGGCGCCGCCCTCCCGCACGCGGGAGATGCCGCGGTTGTGCGCGTGCGGGTCGTAGCCGTCGAGCGTGAGCGTGCCGGCGGCACGCCCCGCGGCCATCGGCAACGCGACGGCGTGCGGGAACGCGTTCAGCGCCAGGTTGCGCTGCAGCAGATCGAAGACCCGCGGATCCGGCTCGAAGGCGATCACTCGCCCGGTGCGCCCGACCTGACTCGCGGCGAGAAGCGTGAAGTAGCCCCAGTTCGCGCCGGCGTCGACCACGGTCATGCCGGGCGAGAGCAGCCGCATCACGACACGGCTCACCTGCGGCTCGTAGTTGCCGATCAAACAGACGTCGCGCGCGATGTCGTCGTCGAGATCGCACCAGAACCGGGCGCCGCCGTGCTCGGGCGACAGCTGCGTGATGAAGGGCGCGCCGGATCGTTTCGCGACGAGCGCCGCGGCACGGAAGCGGCCGGCCGGCAGCCGGCGGATGACCCAGCCGGACGAGCGCACCCACCACGGCGCCAACGGGCCATCGGCGCGGCCCGCGGTCGTCACGAGCGCGCGTGTGCCGTCGCGAGCGACTGGCTCACGAACGCTTCGATGTCGGCGGCGGGACGCGCGCCCGCCGTGCGGGCGATCTCGCGGCCCCGTTCGAAGACCGCCATAGTAGGAATGGAGCGAATGCGGAAGCGCTCGCCGAGCTCCGGCACGGCGTCGGTGTTGACCTTGACGACCAGGTAGGCGCCGCTGTTCGACGCGGCGACGCGTTCCAGCTCGGGAGCGACGACGCGGCAGGGTCCGCACCACGGCGCCCAGAAGTCGACGATGACCGGCGTGGGGGCAGCCGCGATCAGCGCGTCGAATGCCGCCGCGCTGGGCGCTTCGATCGGCTGGTTGACGGCGTCGAGCGCCGCCTGGCAGCCGGCGCACCTCGCCTGCTTCGCCGTGAACGGCACACGGTTCCTGCGCCCGCAGTTCCTGCAGCTGACGATGACGCCGCGTTCATCCATATGCAGAGACATGCTTACAGGATAACGCTCGCGCAGGCGCGGACACGGATCAGTCGGACACGATCACTTCGCCAGGCAGGATCGGACGCGTGCGCGGCAGCAGGCCCCGGCGCGCCATGTTCCCCACCCAGGCGAGCACGCCGACGAAGACCACCAGCTTGACGATGTCGGCGCTGCGGGTGTGCGGGAGCACCCTCCAGAGGAGCCAGAGGATCGGCTGAGCAATGCAGACGGCCCAGACCGAGCCGTAGAAGAAGCGCCGCTCGTGACCTTCCCCCTGCGTCGAGCGCTTCACGCGCGGCAGCCAGCCGACCGCGCCGAGCACCCAGATGGTGATCACGATCGGGAAGTACGCGGCGTCGTACAGCTGGCGCATACGCCACTCGCCCGACACGATCGCGTAGCTCAACCCGGCGAGGTTGAGCACCGCGAAGGCGATGACTTCACTCCAGGCGAGGGTGTAGCAGACGCGCCGATAGAGCGGGTTGGGCCGATCCTCGGTGAATCGGAGGATGTACGGCGCCGGCTCGACTCCGGGCAGGCGGCCGCGCAGGCCGGCGATGCCGGTGCCGACCAGGACGGCTCCCAGCCAGAGCGCCATCCGCCGATCGAAGCCGCGCTCGAACAGGTCGAACGTCAGCGGACCGGGCGCGATGAAGAAGACCCAGATCCAGAGCGGCCAGTGCGCGAACCGGTAGCTGATCTTGTTGCGCGTGCGGATCCGGCGATCCGAGGCCAGCTCCACGCGACGGGCATGTCCGAGTTGTTGTTCGTACGAGGGTGGTAACAGGGGCCAGCTCACGCAGTGTTGATCTCCGAGTGCCCCCACTCTAGCATCCCGGGCGGCGACGGCCGCACTTCGAGACCCGTCCCAGGCGCGAACTGCCCCCCCGAGCCGCTCGTATCTGTACACTTCGAGGTCTCCTTCCATGATCCAGGATCTGCAGTTCGCCGCCCGCATGCTCGTCAAGAACAAGGTGTTCACGCTGGTCGCGGTGCTGGCCCTGGGGCTTGGCATCGGCCTGAATGCGACGGTGTTCACGTTCGTGAACGCCGTCCTGATCCGCGGCCTGCCGTTCCACAACCCGGAGCAGATCTTCCATATCGGCGGCCGGACCAACGGGACCACCAACGACTTCGGCATCTCGTGGCTGGATTTCGAGGAATACCGGGCCAGGACGAAGGCCTTCACGGAGATCGCGGCCTATCGGACCGCCAGCTTCACGGTCACCGAAGGCGGCCGGCCGCCGGAGCGGCTCCAGGGGGTCAACGTCACCGCCAACACCTTCACGATGCTCGGCCAGCAGACGCTCATCGGCCGCGGGTTCATGGCCGGCGAAGACAAGAAGGACGCGCCGCCCGTCGTCATCCTCGGCTACGGCGTCTGGCAGTCGCGCTACGCCGGCGACGCCGGCATCATCGGTCGCGTCATCAAGGTCAACGAGGTCAGCTGCACGGTGATCGGGGTCATGCCGGAAGGCATGAAATTTCCGTTCAATGCCGACGCCTGGCGGCCGCTGATTGCGGACGGCGACGATCTCACGCGTCGGAACACCAACAACCTGGCGGTGGTCGGCCGGCTCGCGCCGGGCTCGGATCGGCGCCAGGCGCACCTGGAATTGAGCGGGATCGCGCAGCAGCTCGAACGGCAGTACCCCGACACCAACAAGGACGTCGGCGTCGTGGTGATGACGTTCAACGAGCGCTTCAACGGCGGGCCGATCCGCGCGGTGTTCCTGGCGCTGTTCGGCGCAGTCGGCTTCGTGCTGCTGATTGCCTGCGCCAACGTCGCCAACCTGCAGATCGCGCGGTCGGCGAGCCGAGGCCGCGAGATCGCGGTCCGGTTCGCGCTGGGCGCCAGCCGCGCCCGGGTGGTTCGCCAGCTGCTCGTCGAGAGCGTGCTGCTCTCCACCCTCGGCGGCGTCTTCGGGCTCGCCCTCGCCCAGGTTTCCATCCGCCTGTTCGAGGCGGCGGTCGCCGACACCGGCAAGCCGTACTGGATTCAGTTCACCTTCGACCCCGTGGTCTTTGCCTACTTCGCCGTGGTCTGCCTGGCCACCGGCATCATCTTCGGCCTGGCGCCGGCGCTCCAGGTGTCGCGGACGAACGTCAACGAGGTGCTGAAGGAGGGCGGCCGCGGCAGCTCGGGCGCGGTGCGCGCGCGGCGGCTCGTCTCGACGATGGTGGTCGCGGAGCTGGCGCTGACGGTGGTCCTGCTCGTGGGCGCCGGCCTGATGATTCGCAGCTTCCTGAAGCTGTATTCCTTCAACCTCGGCGTCGACACCGCGCCGATGCTCGTCCTGCGCGTGCAGCTGCCCGAGCAGAAGTACACGACGCCCGAACAGCGGCGCATCTTCTTCGACAGGTTGATGACGCGGCTGCAGTCGATCGCCGGCATGCAGTCCGCCGCGATTTCGACGGCCGTTCCGTTCGGCGGCTCCGAACAGCGCCGGCTGGAGATCGACGGCCGGCCGGTCGCCAAGCCCGAGGAAGCGCCGCTCGCGTCCACCGTCAGGATCAGTCCGAGCTACATGGACACGCTCGGCCTGGCGATGCGGCGCGGCCGCAACCTCCGCGACACCGACGGCGCCGCCGGCTCGGAGGTCGTGCTGATCAACGAGCGGCTTGCGTCGCAGTTTTTCCCCGACCAGGACAGCATCGGCAAGCGCATCCGGCTCTATACCGGGGGAGGCCAGGGACGCCCGCTGGAGCCAGGGCCCTGGCTCACCATCGTCGGCGTCACCCCGACCGTCCGGCAGGGCAACCCGCAGCGCGCCGAGCCCGATTCGGTGGTCTACCAGCCGTACCGCATGGACGCGCCGGGGGGCATGAGCATCCTCACGCGCAGCCACGTGCCCGCGGCAACGCTGACCCCGCTGGTTCGGGAAGCCGTTCAGGCCCTCGATCCCGATCTGCCGGTGTTCAACGTCAAGACCATGGACGAGTTCCTCGCGGAGGGACGCTGGCCGTACCGCGTGTTCGGCACGATGTTCACCATCTTCGCCTTCATCGCGCTGGTCCTCTCGTCGGTCGGCATCTATGCGGTGACCGCGTATTCGGTCACCCAGCGCACGTCGGAGATCGGCGTGCGCATGGCGCTCGGGGCCCAGGCCGGCCAGGTCTCCTGGCTGATCCTTCGACGCGGGCTGGTCCAGCTCGCCATCGGCCTGGTGCTCGGCACCGTGATGGCGTATTTCGCGAGCGCGGCGCTGCAATCCATGGTCGCCCAGATCCCGGCTCGCGATCCGGTGACCTTCGCCACGATCATCGGCGTGCTCATCGTGGTCACGCTGGCGGCCTGCCTGATCCCGGCCCGGCGGGCCACGCGGCTCGACCCGGTTTCGGCGCTGCGATCGGAGTAAGCGCGGCGCCGTTCCGGCCGCCGGCGCGGGCGCCGCGCCGCTCCGGCCCGCCTCGGAAGTTGTAGTAATGTCTCTGTCCTATGCGTGCCTTCGTGGCGGCCCTGATCGACAGCGGCTGTCCTCCCGACACTGGCGACCGCACAGGACACGCGCCAGGCGGTCCTCGAGAAGCAGCGCGCCGACAAGGCGACGCAGCTGAAGCCGTACCAGGCAGGCAAGCTCGAAAAGCTCATCATGCAGGCGGAGGAGGGACGGCTCCGCCGGATGATCGCCCCCCACAACGGCTTCTTCGTGGAGTACGGCTACACCTACAAGCCAGTCGGCTCCGGCAACGCGTTCTCCGGCGGGTTTCGGCACGACCTGTTCGATCGCCGTGCCCGCGTCGAGCTCGAGGCCGGCATCAGCTTCCGCAACTACCGGCTGTACCGGGCGGACTTCGCGCTGCCGCGGCTGGCGAACGACCACCTCGAGATCGGCATCGAGGGGGTCTACCGGAAGAACCCCCAGGAGGACTTCTACGGCCTCGGGGTGGACTCGGCTCAAGAGGATCGGGTCAGCTTCCTGTTCAAGGGATCGCAGTACCAGGGGCGCGCGATCGTCAGCCCGAAGCCGTGGCTGCGCTTCGGCACGCGGCTCGGCCAGCTGACCACGCACGTCGGCCACGGCACCGACGACCGGTTCCCCTCGGTCGAGCAGGCCTTCACCGACGAGACCGCGCCCGGCCTGAGCATGCAGCCGGACTATCGCTACGGCGACGGCTTCGCCGAGGTGGACTACCGTGACGAGCCGGGCAACGCGCGGGCCGGCGGGCTCTACTCCGTCTCGGTGCGTCGCTACGCCGATCAGGATTTCGATCGCTACAGCTTCACGTCGGTGGACCTGCTCTTCCAGCAGTTCGTGCCGATCTTCGACAAGAAGCGCGTCTTCGCGTTCCAGACCGGTTTCATCGGCCGGAGCGCCGGCGACGGTCACGAGGTTCCCTTTTTCATGCGCCCGACGGTTGGCGGCTCCACCACGCTGCGCAGCGTCACCGATTACCGGTTCCGCGACAACAACGCGCTCTGGATGAACGCCGAGTACCGCTGGGAGGCGTTCGGCCTGCTCGACATGGCGCTGTTCACCGACTGGGGCAGCGTCGCCGCCGAGGCCTCGGATCTGTTGTCGGAGCTGAAGCCGGCGTACGGGATCGGCTTCCGGTTCAACACCCCCAAGACGGTGTTCTTCCGCTTCGACTTCGCGACCGGGGCGGGCGAAGGCTTGAACTACAGCTTCAAGTTCAGCAAGGTGTTCTGATCGATGGGTACGATGTTGCAGGCCGTGCACCTCCGCGCAGTGCTGATGGTGGCGTCCGCGTCGCTCGCGGGCTGGATGCTCACGGCCGGCGCCAGCGGCGCCGCGCCGAAGTTCTACTCCGACGACCCGATCTGGAAGGATCCCGAGAGCCAGGACGCCTCGCAGGCGAAGCCGGTGGAGGTCAGCGACCAGTACGACCTCATCGAGAACTCGTTCCTGGGCGCCGGCGAGGAAAGCGCCGTTCGTGCCGTCAACGTCAACACCGTTGACGAGGTCCCCGATTCGAGCTGGTTCACCAACCGCGTCGGACCGCGGATGAGCGAGCCGCTGCACATCCCCACGCTGCTCAAGGGGACGAACGCCGGCCGGCCGCCGGCTGCCGGCACCTGGACCATCACCAGCCGCAAGAGCGAGGGCGTCACCCCGGGGTTCACCATCAAGGACAGCACCGGGGAGATCTACTGGATCAAGTTCGACCCGAAGGGCTTTCCGGAGATGGCGAGCGGCGCCGAGGTGATCTCGACCCAGTTCTTCCACGCCTTCGGCTACCACGTCCCTGAGAACTATCTCGCGACGCTGCGGCCCGACGCCGCTCGAGATCGCGCCCGACGCCACGATGAAGGACGAAGACGGCCGCCGCCGGCGCCTGACCCGTCAGGATCTCGACGAGATTCTCGAGAATGCCGCCGTCCAGGCTGACGGCACGTATCGCGTCCTGGCCAGCCGCAACATCGCGGGGCGTCCACTCGGCCCGTTCCGCTATTACGGGACGCGGCCCGACGATCCGAACGACATCTTTCCGCACGAGCACCGCCGCGAACTGCGCGGGCTGTCGGTGTTCGCGGCCTGGCTGAACCACGACGAGGTCCGCAGCAGCAACTCGCACGACTCGGTCATCGCGTCGGAGACGCGGCAGGTCGTCCGTCATCATCTGCTCGACTTCGGATCCACGCTGGGCAGCGGCAGCGTCAAGGCACAGAGCCGGCGGGCCGGCAACGAGTTCGTCTGGGAATCGCGGCCGACGCTGATCACCATGTTGACGCTCGGGCTCTACGTGCGTCCGTGGCTGAAGGTCGACTATCCGGAGATTCCCGCGGTCGGACGGCTCGAGTCCACGTACTACCGCGCCGAGGACTGGAAGCCGGACTACCCCAACCCGGCGTTCAAGAACGCGCGGCCGGAGGATCGCTTCTGGGCCGCCCGGATCGTCGCGGCCTTCACGGACGAAGCGATCGGGGCGCTGGTGGGCTCCGCAAACTACGGCAATCCTGAAGCGTCGGCGTACCTCACCAGGATCCTGCTCGAGCGCAAGAGCAAGGTGCTCACCGCGTGGCTGAACGGGACCAACCCGCTCGTCGACGTCGCGCTCAGCGCCGCCGGCGAGCTGACGTTTGCGAATGCGGCCGAAAAGGCCGGCGTCGGCAAGGCCGCCGAGCGCTATACGGTGCAGTGGTCCCGCTTCGACAACGCCGCCGGCACGCACGAGGACGCCGGCCCCGAACAGAAGCTGTCGCAGCCGCGCGCCGAGGCGCCCGCCTCGCTGTTGTCGGCCCGCCCTGACTACGTGTCCGTCCGGCTGCGCGCGTTCCATGCCGACCACCCTGGCTGGTCGCATCCGCTGGTCGCCTATTTCCGCAAGACCGGTGACGGCTGGACGCTCGTCGGCCTCGAGCGCAACCCGTGACGTGAGCGAACGGCGTGTGTCCCGAGGCCCCGTCCCCTACTCGCTCCTCCTCTCCGCCCTCATCCTCACCGCGCTGACGATTGGCGCCGCCTTCGCCTTCAAGGCCGCCGGCAAGATGCCGGACTTCGAAGTCTACTGGCGGGCCGGCGCGCGAGCGATGGCCGCCGAACCGCTCTATCGTGAGGAGGACGGTCACTACCAGTTCAAGTACCTGCCCGCGTTCGCGATGCTGGCGATCCCGGCCGCGCTGCTCCCGCTCACCGTGGCCAAGGGCATCTGGTTCACGATTTCCGTGGCCCTCGTCGCGGCGCTGCTCGCGCTCAGCCTGCAGCTGCTGGCGGTGATGCACAAGCCGCCATGGCTGCTGATCACCATCACGCTGGTGGCGATGGCGAAGTTCTACGGACATGAGCTCGTGCTGGGGCAGGTCAACCTGCTGTTCGCCGTCGTCGTCGTGCTGGCGGTGCTGGCCGGCGAGCGGCAGCGAGGCGTCGAGGCTGGCCTGCTCATGACGCTGGCCGTGATCATCAAGCCCTACGCGGTGATTTTCCTGCCGTGGCTGGCGGCGCAGCGCGCGGTGACGGCACTCGCGGTCGCGGGCCTGACCCTGGCGGCCGCGCTGCTGCTGCCCGCCCTGGCGTACGGCATTCCGGGCACGGTGGCGCTCCATCACGACTGGTGGCGCACGGTGACCGAATCCACGGCCCCGAACCTGCTCAACGCGGACAACGTGTCGCTGGCCGGGATGTACACGAAATGGTTCGGCGCCTCGACGACGGCCGCGACCCTGACCCTCGTCACCGCGATCGCGCTGCTGGGCGTCGTGGGGATCGCGTTCCTCGCACGGCGACGCGTGAGCGTTCCCGCCGGGCTGGAAGCGGCGATGCTGCTGACGTGCATCCCGCTGCTCTCGCCGCAGGGGTGGGACTACGTCTTCCTGCTGTCGACGCCTGCGGTGATGTATCTCGTGAACGGCGACCGCGAGCTGCCGTCGCCGCTGCGGGTGCTGACGTGGGTCGCGCTCGCGATCATCGCCTTCACGATCTATGACGTGATCGGGCGGCGCGCCTACGGCGCGTTCATGGCGATCTCGGGTGTGACCGTGTGCTATCTGATCCTGATCGGCGCGATGGTGACGCTGAGGCTGCGTCGAATCGCCTGATATCATCGCCGGCCATGACACGGCTGATGCTGCTTGCAGGCGTCATGCTGGCCGGCGCGCTGTGTGGGTGCTCTGAGTCGCAGCCTATGGCCGATCGAGACGCCGCGCCTGACGTGCCGGCCGCAGGAGTCCCGCTGACGCTGGCGCAGGACCGCGCCGGCCGCGTCAGCGATCTCCGGTACGAGCTGCACGTCACCATTCCCGACGCGGTCGCGACGCCGGTGCGCGGCACGGTCACGCTGCGATTCCAGCTGTCGGACGCGTCGCGGGCCCTGGCGCTCGACTTCGCCGGACCTGCCGCCAGCGTCCGGGACGTGCGCGCGCAGGGCACAGCCGTATCGCCGACGGTCCGTGACGAGCACGTCGTGTTTCCCGCCTCGGCGTTGCGGCGCGGCGCCAACGAGCTCACGCTGTCGTTCGACTCGAGCGACCTCGCGCTCAATCGCAATCCCGAGTTCATGTACACGCTGTTCGTGCCGGCGCGCGCACGTCTGGCGTTCCCCTGCTTCGACCAGCCGAACCTGAAGGCGCGCTATCAGCTGACGCTGGATGCGCCGGCCGGCTGGGAGACGATCGCGAACGGCGCCGAGCAGAAGCGGACCACGGAGGGATCGAGCATCCGTCGGACCTTTGCCGAAACCCGTCCGATCCCGACCTACCTGTTCGCGTTCGCCGCGGGGCGGTTCTCGGTGGAAACCGCCGAACGCGGTGGACGCCAGCTGCGGATGCTCCATCGCGAAACGGACGCGCAGAAGGTGGCTCGCAACCGCGACACGATCTTCGATCTGCACGCCGCGGCGCTGGCCTGGCTCGAGCAGTACACCGCGATCCCGTATCCGTTCGAGAAGTTCGACTTCCTGCTGGTGCCGTCCTTCCAGTTCGGCGGCATGGAGCATCCCGGCTCCGTCTTCTACAACGCGGCGTCCCTGTTCCTCGATCCCTCGGCGACGCAGAACCAGCAGCTCGGCCGCGCCAGCCTGATCGCGCACGAGACCGCGCACATGTGGTTCGGCGACCTGGTGACGATGGCGTGGTTCGACGATGTCTGGATGAAGGAGGTGTTCGCCAACTTCATGGCGGCGAAGATCGTGAACCCGAGCTTCCCGAAGATCAATCACGAGCTCCGGTTCCTCTACGCGCACTACCCGGCCGCCTACGACGTCGACCGCACCGAGGGCACGAACGCGATCCGCCAGCGGCTCGACAACCTCAACGAGGCGGGCAGCCTGTACGGCGCGATCATCTACCAGAAGGCGCCGATCGTCATGCGCCAGCTCGAGATGATCGTCACGCCCGATGGCTTGCGCGACGGGCTGCGTGAATACCTCGGGGCCCACGCCTACGCCAACGCGACCTGGCCGGATCTGATCGAGGTGCTCGATCGGCGGACTCCTGACGATCTCGCGGCGTGGAGCCGGGCCTGGGTAGAACAAGCGGGCCGGCCGACGATCACGAGCGACGTGCGGCTGCAGAACGGCACGCTGCTGATGACCTTCAAGCAGGCGGATCCCGAACACGAAGGCAATCTTTCGTGGACCCAGCGCCTCAACGTCGTGGTCGACGTGGATGAGAGGCTCCGGACGGACGCACTGAACGTTGCGGCGCGCGGCCGTGAATACAGCGCGTCGATCAATCACGTCAGCGGGAAGCCGCGCTATGTGCTCCCCACCGGCGGCGGCATCGGCTACGGCAACTTCGTGCTCGACCCGGACAGCCGCGCCTATCTGACGACGCGGCTTCACGAGATTCGACGATCCGCTCACCCGCGGCGCCGCCCTCGTCACCCTGTGGGAGGAGATGCTCGACGCGCGCGTCCCGCCCGAGGTGATGTTCACCCTGCTGCAGCAATCGCTGCCGCGAGAGACCGACGAGCTGAACATCGCGCGGATGCTGACCTACACGCAGCGCCTGTTCTGGAAGTTCCTGTCGCCGGATCAGCGCACCGCCCACGCCGCCCCGCTGGAAGCGATGTTGCGACGCGGCCTGGATGCCGCGCCGACGCAGAGCATCAAGTCGGCCTGGTTCAGCGCGCTGCGCGAGGTGGCGCTCACGCCGCCGACGCTGGCGTGGCTGGAACGCGTCTGGGACAGGAAGGCAACCGTCCCCGGTCTGACCTTCGCGGAACCCGACGACATCAACCTGGCGCTCGACCTCGCGGTGCGCGCGGTGCCGTCATGGGAGCGCATCCTCGAGGATCAGCAGGCGCGCATCCAGAATCCGGATCGCCGGGCGCAGTTCGCCTTCGTGCGGCCCGCGCTGTCAGCCGACGTCGCCGTCCGCGACGCGTTCTTCGAGAGCCTGCGCGACGTGCGCAACCGCGGACGCGAGTCATGGGTGCTGCAGGGCCTCGGCTACCTGCATCATCCGCTGCGGGCCGCGGCCGCGGAGAAGCACATTCCGGCCAGCCTCGATCTGCTGCGCGAGATTCAGCGCACCGGCGACATCTTCTTCCCGAAGCGATGGATGGACGCGACGCTCAGCGGACATCAGTCCGCGAGCGCCGCGTTGATGGTGAGTGCGTTTCTGAAGCGGGTATCGAAGGATTATCCAGAGCGCCTGCGGCGCATCGTCCTCTCGTCGGCGGACGACCTGTTCCGCGCGAGCGGCGCCCGGGATCGGGAACGGTAGGGTGCTGAGGACGGACGCGTCGCTCAGGCGCGCGTCGGTGCCGCGCTGGACCGCTTCCGCTCACTGCGGCGGCGGACGAAGAAAATACCGACGACACCAACGAGAAGCGTTGCAACTGCTGCGACCATCTTAAGGACCTCCAGCCCCTGTTCTTCGCAAGCCGGGTACCTGGCCAGGCCACCGTGGGGCACCGAATGCAAAGCTCCTGTTTTGAGCACTTTACGGCAGAGCTTGGAGGGCGGTCACAGTTCCGTCGTCCCTCCGCGGGCACGATTCGGTCAACCGCCTTTCAGATTCGGTTAGGCGCACACGTTCCGAGGGGTCGGAGGGGCCGGTTACAGTAGGGGACAGCGTATGCCTTCCATCCGCATCCTCGTGACCGGCGGGACGTTCGACAAGGAATACGACGAACTGAGCGGCCGGCTCTATTTCCAGGACACGCACGTGCCCGAGATGCTCCGGCGCGGGCGCAGCCGGGTCGAGGCGGCCGTCGAAACGGTGATGATGATCGACAGCCTCGAGCTCGACGATCGGGGGCGGGCGGAAATCGTCCGGCGGTGCCGCCATGCGTCCGAGACCTGCCTGGTGGTGACGCACGGGACCGACACCATGGTCGAGACCGCCCGCGCCCTGGCTGAGGCGGGGCTCGTCGAGAAGACCATCGTGCTGACCGGCGCGATGGTGCCGTATGCGTTCGGCAGCTCGGACGGTCTGTTCAATCTCGGCAGCGCGCTGTCGTTCGTGCAGGTCCTGCCGCCTGGCGTCTACGTCGCGATGAACGGCCGGCACTTCGCCTGGGACCGAGTCCGGAAGAACAAGACGATCGGCGTATTCGAGCCGCTCGACGCCGTCGAGCCGCAGCCATGACGACCGACACGCTTCGCTCGCGCCTGCCGAACGTCGGCACGTCGATCTTCAGCGTCATGTCGAAGCTGGCGGCAGACGTCGGCGCGATCAATCTCTCGCAGGGGTTTCCCGACTTCGACTGCGATCCGGCGCTGGTCGACGCCGTGGCGCGCCACATGCGCGCCGGCCTCAACCAGTACCCGCCGATGCAGGGCGTGCTCGCGCTGCGCGAAGCGATCGCCGGACACTACCGCACTGCGCACGGCGCCTCCTACGATCCGGTGACCGAGGTGACGGTCACGTCGGGCGCCACCGAAGCGATCTTCGACGCCATCGCGGCGGTCGTGCATCCCGGCGACGAAGTCATCGTGCTCGAGCCGTGCTACGACTCGTACGTGCCCGGCATCGCGTTGAACGGCGGGGTGCCGGTGGTGGTGTCGCTGCAGCCGCCCGACTATCGCATCGACTGGACGGCGGTCCGCGACGCCGTCTCGCCGCGCACGCGGCTGCTGATGATCAACACGCCGCACAACCCCAGCGGCTCGATCATCTCGTCCGAGGACATCGCGGCGCTGACCGCGATCGTCCGCGACTCGAACCTCTTCGTCATCAGCGACGAGGTCTACGAGCACATCATCTTCGACGGCGCGCAGCACGAAAGCCTGGCGCGCTACCCGGAGCTCGCCGCCCGCTCCTTCATCGTCGGGTCGTTCGGCAAGACCTATCACGTGACCGGCTGGAAGGTTGGATACGCGGTGGCGCCGGCGGCATTGACGGCGGAGCTGCGCAAGGTCCATCAGTACGTCACGTTCACGACCATCACGCCGTTCCAGCATGCGATCGCCGAGTTCTTCGCGGCCCGAACCGGCCTCGACGAGATCCCGCGCTTCTACCAGCGCAAGCGCGACCTGTTCCTGCGGCAGATGGAGGGCTCGCGGTTCCGGCCGCTGCCCTGCCGGGGGACCTACTTCCAGTTGATGGATTACTCGGCCATCAGCGAGCTGCCCGACGCCGACTTCGCCATCTGGATGACGAAGGAGCACGGCGTGGCGTCGATCCCGACGTCCCCGATGCTGGTGCGGTCGCCCGCGCCGCGGGTCGTGCGCTTCTGCTTCGCGAAGAAGGACGAGACGCTCGAGCGCGCGACCGAGCGCCTGCGCGGCATCTGACGCGCGCGCAGACAACGGAGTTATTAGGAGATACCGGATCCCAGGAACGGAGCAACGGAGCCAACGAAGATTAACGGAAAAGACAGGAACACATCCGGAATCACGGATGTATTTGCGGGCACTGCGTGATTCGCCTCGTGCCGGCTACGCCGGCATGTTGCGCGCGGAGCGCGCGGGCGAATCACGCCAAGTCCGGGCCCAGCCCTTTCTTCTCCGTTTGCCTCCGTTGCCTCCGTTGCTCCGTTTCTGAGATCCGGTTCTCCCCTACCTCCGATGACTCGATTCATCGGCAGCGCCACGTAGCGTCGTACCGCAGGCGGCTCGACGTACCCGGGCGCCACGTCGAGGCACTCGGGCTCGGGATACGCCTGCATGATCGCGGGCTGCACGACGACGGTTCGGCCGGCTGGCGGCACCTGATAGAACCGCATCTGACCGCCCCGGCCGACGGCGTCGGGGCCCTTGTCGAGCTCCGCCAGCAGGCGCTGGCCCTTGAAGCGCGTGCGGAATTCGGCGTCTTCCCACGCCTCGAGCAGCACGTAGGTCGGCACGCCGCGCTTCTGCAGTGTGGCGATGGCCACGTCCAGCCACTCGGGTTCCAGCCAGTCCCAGCGCAGCGTCAGGCGTCCGGCGTGATAGCGCACGCTGCCGCTGTGCTGCATGGTCACGATCACCGCGTCGGGAGGCGTCGAGTCGGCGATGTGCCGCGCCGCTTCGACGTAGCGCTGATCGCCCGTCCCGATCGCCGTCACGTCGTGCACGTCGCCGAAGCGGATGGCACTGCCCCCGGCGACGAGAAGGAGCGCCGCAAGGCCGGCAATGCGGGCGGTGGCGTGGCCTCGCGCGGCCCAGTCCACGACGTCCGCGCACAGCAGGAAGACCACGGGCACGGCCGGCAGCAGGAAGCGGAGGAACCACCACACGTTGAACGGCTGGTAGAACAGGTACAGCAGCCCGAGCGCGCCCGCGAAGGCGATGAGGACGGCGACTTCTCGGCCGAAGCGGCGGCCGCGCCTGAAGAGGGCGGCACCGAACAGGAACGCCAGCGGCCCCTGGCTGGTCCACCACCATTCCGAGTACTGGCGGACGTTGGTCCAGGCGAAGTCGAGCGAGAAGCCCGGGCCGAGGGCTCCGTAGCCGGACGTCAGGGGTGAGCCGTACAGATAGTCGTTGACCCACGCCACGAACAACGCGCCGGGCACGCTGCCGGCCGCGTACAGCGCGGTTCTCGTGGCGAGCGCGCTCCACGCTGGCACGCGGACGATCGTCAGCAGCCACGGAAACAGGGCGAGCGGCACGAGATTCGGACGGATCACGATCGCCACCGCCGTGAGCACGCCGGAGACAGCCGGGCCGGCGCGATGCCGGCTCTGCGCCGCAGCGAGCGCGGCCGTCCAGAACGCGGCGGCGGGCACATCCGCCATCGGCGACAGCCCCATGAAGAGCACCAGCGGACTGCACGCGACCAGGGCCGACGCCACGAACGCCGGCGCCGTTCCGAACAGCCGGCGCCCGAGCAGAAAGGTCGCGACGATCAGCAGCGCCATGCTGAGCGGGCCGACGAGATACGGGCCGCACGGTGTCAGGAGCCGCAGCGCGCCCATCAGCAGCGGCACGCCGGGCGCGTAGGTCGGCACCATCGCCTGGTCCGCGCCGATGCGATAGCCGAGCGGCGCGAACGTCTGCTTCGCGTGCGGCCACGGAAACTGCGCGGCGTACAGACTGATCGATCTTGAGGGCGCCGCCGACCCACAGGGCCGACTGGCTGACGTAGCCGGACGCGTCAGCCGCCGTGGCCCCGCGGACGCCGTACCGGATCCCGATGATCAGGACGACGGCGGCAAGGAGCGCGACCGCCGGCAGCGCCAGCCGGTTTGCGCGCGGGCGCCACGACTCGATGCGCTGTGGCACCCAGTCCCGGTAGGCCAGGCGCCACGCCACCAGCGCCGGCAACACCGCCAGCAGCGCCGCCCGCACGGCGTTGCGGGAGGAGATCCGGATCGGCCCGAGCTCGATGCGGAACCCACCCGTCAGCGCAATCGCGGCAGCCCAGATCGCCAGGACCGCGGAGGCGACCAGAAGGCCGTTCGCCCACCGCCGGGCGCGATCTGAAGGGTACGGCATCTCCTCATCGTAAACCGGCGTCCACCGCGCGGGCGTCCACCGCGGGCGCCCATTTGCGCCTCGACGCCCGGCAATGGGAGAATGCGCAGCTTCTACGCCCCTCATCGTCATCGCCAGTGGAGACGCGACCCATGACACGTTTGGATATCGCCGTGCGCACGCTGCTGTTGTCGGCCGGCGCGCTGACCGCAGTCGCCGTGCTGCACGGCCAGGGCAGTGCCGGCCTGACCGTCGACGCCCTCAAGTCGTTCGAATTCAGGAGCCTCGGCCCCAGCCTGACCACCGGCCGCATTTCCGACATCGCGGTCGATCCCAGGAACCCGAACGTCTGGTATGCGGCGGCGGCGTCCGGCAATCTCTGGAAGACCGAGAATCGCGGCAACACCTGGGCGGCGATCTTCGAGGATCACGGCTCGTACTCGCTCGGCGCGGTGACCGTCGACCCCAAGGACTCGAACGTGGTGTGGCTCGGCACCGGCGAGAACAACAACCAGCGCAGCGTCGCCTTCGGCGACGGCATCTACAAGTCGACGGATGCCGGCAAGACCTGGAAGCGCATGGGGCTCGAGAACTCCGAGCACATCCAGAACATCGTCATCGATCCGCGCAACTCGAACGTGGTCTACGTGACCGCGATCGGGCCGCTCTGGGCGGCGGGCGGCGATCGCGGCCTCTACAAGACCACCGACGGCGGCCAGACGTGGAAGGCCATCCTCTCGATCAGCAAGGACACCGGCGTCACCGACCTGGTGATGGATCCGAAGAGTCCCGACGTGCTCTACGCCGCGGCGTATCAGCGCCGGCGGGCCGTCGGTCAGCTGATTGGCGGCGGTCCCGAGAGCGGCATCTACAAGTCCACCGACGGCGGCCAGAAGTGGACGAAGCTCACCAAAGGCCTGCCGACGGTGGAGCTCGGACGGGTCGGCCTTGGCATCAACTGGCGGAACCCGCGCACCGTCTACGCGCTCGTCACGTCGCAGCTCGGTCAGGGCGGCTTCTACCGGTCGGACGACGCCGGGGCGAGCTGGACGCGCATCGGACGGATGGTGGGCGGTGGCCGTGGCGGCGGGCGGGCCGGCGGCACCGGGGCGGCGCCAGCGCCGGCAGCGGCCTGCGGACCGGCCGATCCGAGCGTGCAGAAGCCGGCCGCTGACGCGGCGCCCCAGGGTGGACGCGGTGGTGGTGGCGGCGACGACTGCTATCGCGGCGGCGATCCCGGCTACTACAACGAGATCTACGTCGACGCTCACGACCCCGAGACCATCTGGTCGCTGCAGACCAACGTCGACCGCAGCACCGACGGCGGCAAGACCTGGCAGACGGTGCCGATGCCGGGCGTGCACGTCGATCACCACGACATCGTGTTCGACGCGACCGACAAGAACCACGTCATCCTCGCCAACGACGGCGGCGTCTACGAGACCTACGACGGCATGAAGACGTGGCGGCACTTCACCAACCTGCCGCTGTCGCAGTACTACCGGGTCAACACCGACAACGCCAGGCCGTTCTACAACGTCTGCGGCGGCGCCCAGGACAACGGCACGATCTGCGGCCCGTCGCGGACGTTCAACCGGGTCGGGATCCGCACCAGCGACTGGTACAGCGTCGGCGGCGGCGACGGCTTCCAGGCGCGGGTCGATCCGGAGGATCCGAACATCGTGTTCGTGCAGTCGCAGAACGGCAGCCTCAGCCGGCTCGACCTCCGGACCGGCCGTTCGAACGGCGTCCGTCCGACCTCGCTGAACACGACCGTCGACGGCAAGGCCCCTGCCGCGGCGGCGGCGGCGCCCGGCCGGAGGGCGCGGCGGCGGACGCGGCCAGGGCATCGGCCGCTGGCACTGGGATGCGCCGCTCATCATCAGCCCGCACAACAACCGCCGCATCTACTACGGCGGCGACCGGCTGTTCCGCAGCGACGATCGCGGCGAGAGCTGGACGACGATCAGCCCGGACCTGACGCGGCAGCTCGACCCCGCGAAGATCGAGATCATGGGCAAGGTCTGGCCGCCGTACTCGGTGGCGTTCAACCAGGCCACCACGACCCTGAGCACCATCACCACCATCGACGAATCGCCGCTGCTCGACGGCCTGATCTACGCGGGGACGGACGACGGCCTGGTGCAGGTGACGGAGGACGGAGGCAAGACCTGGCGGAAGGTCGAGAAGCTCCCCGGGGTCGCCGAGTACCTGTACGTGACCGACGTGTTCGCCTCCCCTCGCGACGCGAACACGGTGTTCGTGACGCTCAACAACTACCAGCGCGGCGACTACAAGCCGTACGTGGTGAAGAGCTCCGACCGCGGCCGCACCTGGACGTCGATCGCCGGCAACCTGCCCGAGCGCTCCGGCGCCTGGAGCATCGTCCAGGATCACCTCAACGGCGACCTGCTGTTCGCCGGTCTCGAGTTCGGCGTGTGGACGAGCGTGGACGGCGGTCAGCACTGGGTCCAGCTGAAGGGGGGCATCCCGACCATCCAGGCGCGCGATCTCCACATTCAGCGCCGCGACAGCGATCTCGTCGTCGGCACGTTCGGCCGTGGCGCCTACGTGCTCGATGACTTCTCGGCGCTGCGCGAGCTGAACGCGCAGGCGTTCACCGAGGAGGCGAAGCTGCTGCCGCTGCGCGATGCCTTTTCATTCGAGGAGTTCGGCCAGCAGAGCGCGGCGTGGGGCAACGTCACGACACCGAACCCGCAGGTTGGCGCGGTGTTCACCTACACCGTCGGCAAGCCGCCTGAAGGCGATGCGCGGCTGGTGCTGACGATCACCGACGACGGCGGCCGCCAGATCCGCCGGCTCGACGCCCCGAAATCCGCGGGCATCAATCGGGTGACCTGGAATCTGCGCGGCGAGGCGCCGGGCGGTGACGGACGTGGCGGGCGCGGCACGGGACGCGGTCAGGGCGCCGGCGGGCGAGGCGCTGCGGGTCCACCGGACGCAGCAGGTGCGCAAGGCGCAGCCGGGGCCGGTGCGGCTGGTGCTGGAGCGGCTGGCGGAGCCGGCGGTGGCGGCGGCGACGAACAGCCCGCGTTCGCCGGGTTCGGCCGCGGCAACCAGGCGCCGCTGGTCGCGGGCGGCCGCTATCGCGTCACGCTGGGCAAGATGACCGGTGAAACGGTGACGCCGATCGGCCAGCCCCAGACGTTCCTGGTGGTGCCGCTGGCGCGGTGAGGGCACGGGCTACGTGGTATATGGCTGCGCGGACGTGCAGTCTTCCGACGTGTTGCGTGCGTACGTGCCTTTTGTGCAACGGGCATCGCCGCCGCAGGGAGGCGATACTTGCGGGTTGCTACACGCTAGGCACACACCAAATGCCCTGGTTCGAGCGAAACCACATCGGTCGGCCACTGTTTCCGCATGAGCGCCAGTTCGTCGCCGAGCTCAAGCAGTTGCTGAGCGGCCTATTGATTCGCGACCACTGGGGTGAACTCCGCGAGCTCGGAGATGTCGGCGCAGTTTCACTGGGTCGAAAGCTCCTTCGGCTACGGGCGCTGACTCAGGAGACGCAGATTCGGTTCACCGATCCGTCGTCGCCTCCGGTAACCGCGCCTTCGGGGGTTGATAACTGGTTCGGTAGCCGCGACGCACATGACCAGTGATGAACAATGAACACGAAGTTTGGGAATATGCAGACGAGTCGGGGAGAAAGGTTCTAGTGCACGGAACTTGTCCCGGGACAAGCGATCAGCACCTGAATCCGATCGCTAACGCCGCCGCGAAATTGAATGACCGCGGCCTCCGAAGGGCGGATGCCGACGCTGCTCGAGGCGTGTAAACCCTCCCTCAAGGGTAACGAGACCTCCGCGCCGCCTGCCATCCAAGCTCGGGCGTTCCAGCCCAGGGTGACTCCGCTGGCGCCCGAACGCTACAGGATCCAGCTCACCGTGTCGGCCGCCGTGCACGACAAGCTGCGGCGCGCGCAGGATCTGCTGCGTCACACCATCCCTGCCGGTGACCTCAGCGAGATCTTCGATCGAGCGATTACCGCTCTCCTCGACGATCTCGAGCGTCGGCGCTGTGCGGCGACGTCATCGCCCCGTTCAGGATTGCCCGGGACGTCCGCATCGCGTCATATTCCGGCAGCGGTCAGGCGGGCGGTATGGGAGCGCGATGGTGGACAGTGCGCCTTCATCGGCACGCGCGGCCGATGCCGTGCGACCGGCTTCCTCGAGTTTCATCATCTGATGCCGTACGCCGCCGGCGGAATGGCGACGACGGAGAACATCGAGCTTCGATGCCGTGCGCACAATGCGTACGAGGCCACGCTCTTCTTCGGCGGAGAAGGCGATGGGCTAGTGCGCGAGGTATCGCCGAGGTGGCGGGACTGATCAGCTCGACCTCTCCACCGGCGCACCAACGCGCCCTCCGATCGTGGCGGGAAGCCTGAATCGCCGTGCCCGGCGTTACACTGACCCGCTAGAAGTCTGACCGGCGCTTGCCGCCGGCGGTGACGGGCACGATCACAAACATGAGCTCCAGGAATACGAACGCGGATGCGGTCCCGGCACCGAGTGAAATCGTGGTGTTCTGGACCGTCCGGGACTCGGCCTGTGCGGAGTGCGGTGATGAGCTCGGCAGGGGCCAGTTCCTTCGCATGGAAGCAGAGCGACCGCTGTGTCTCGCGTGTGCCGATCTCGATCACCTCGTGTTCCTGGCGCGTGGCGATGCGGCGTTGACCCGGCGGGCGAGCAAGTACTCGACGCTCAAGGCCGTCGTCGTCCGGTTCAGCCGATCGCGACAACGGTACGAACGCGAAGGGGTAATGGTCGACGAGGCTGCGCTCGCTCGCGCCGAACAAGAGTGTCTTTCCGATGCAGAGGCCAGGCGGTGCGCTCGCGTGCGCGCGGAGGAACGGCGTCAGATCCTCGATGCGAAGTATGTCAAGCAGTTTGCAGACCGGATCGGCGAATTGTTTCCGTCGTGTCCGACTGGCGAACGAGCAGCGATCGCCGAGCACGCGTGCCAGAAGTACTCAGGGCGCGTCGGCCGCTCCGCCGAAGCTAGAGCGTTCGAGACGGAAGCGATTGAACTGGCGGTTCGTGCGCATGTGCGGCACGCCCACACGCCGTATGACGAACTACTATCGCGCGCGGTGGAGCGTGCAGAGGCTCGCAGGCTCGTTGCCCAAGCGGTAGAGACGCAGATGCAGCGCTGGCGTGGTTGAGTCCGACCGTGCCTCGGGCTATCGCGGAACGCGCGGCGGCTGGGGAACCTGGCCGCCGCCGTCGGCGCCCCGCACCGCCGCCATCGCCAGCGCGACCATCGAGCCGACGTCGGCGACGTTGGCTGGCAGCACCAGCGTGTTGCTCTTCTTCGCCAGCTCGCCGAACTGTCCGATGTACTGCTCGGCGACCCGCAGCTGCACCGCCTCGTAGCCGCCCGGGAGCTTGATCGCTTCGGCGACGCGGCGGATGCCCTCGGCGGTCGCGCTCGCCACCGCCATGATCGCAGACGCCTGGCCTTCGGCCTCGTTGATCTGCTGCTGCTTGCGCGCCTCGGAATGCTTGATCGTCTCCTGCTTCGCGCCTTCGGCGGTGTTGATCGCCGCGTCGCGCGCGCCTTCCGACGTCAGGATCACCGCCCGCTTCTCGCGCTCGGCCCGCATCTGCTTTTCCATCGCGGCGAGGATGTCCTGCGGCGGCGTGATGTTCTTGATCTCGTAGCGCAGCACCTTCACGCCCCACGCCTCGGACGCCTTGTCCAGCTCGCTGACGACGGCGGTGTTGATGTTCGTGCGTTCCTCGAACGTCTTGTCGAGATCGATCTTGCCGACCTCGCTGCGCAGGGTCGTCTGCGCCAGCTGGCTGATGGCGAACATGTAATCGGAGATGCCGTAGGAGGCCCGTTCCGGGTTCAGCACCTTCAGGTAGAGCACGCCATCCACGCCGACCTGCACGTTGTCGCGGGTGATGCAGACCTGGGCGGGAATGTCGACGGCTGATTCCTTCAGCGAGTGGCGATAGCGGATCGCGTCGATGAACGGAAACAGGATGTGAAACCCGGCGCCGAGCGTGGCCGAATACCGCCCCAGCCGCTCGACGACGTAGGCACTCTGCTGCGGCACCACGATGGCCGTCTTCGCAATGACGATCAGCACGAAGACCGCGAGGATGAAAAACAGTACCAAGCCGCCGGTCATCAGTGTGCTCCTTCAGGCTCGAGAAAAATCATCAGACGCTCGGCTCGCACGACCGTGCATCGTTGTCCACGGGCGATGACCCCAGGGCTGCTGTTCCGCGCCGACCAGACTGTGCCGCGCAGCTCCGCCCGTCCGACCGCACCGGGCACGATGTCTTCGAGCGGCATCGCCACTTGCCCGACGAGCGAGTCCATGTCATCGACGCCGGGCGTATCGAGCTGCAGCCAGCGCAGCACCGGGCCGCGAAACACGACGAGCGACGCGACCGACATGATGGAAAAGAGCAGGAACTGCCACCAGAGGGGGCCGGCAAGATCGAACAGATGGAGGGCGCCAATCGCGAGAGCCGCGATGCCGAAGAAGATGACGTAGAACCCGCCGGACGCGGCCATCTCCAGGGCGACGAGGATCAGCCCTATCAGCAGCCAGTGCCACCATTCCATCGCGGGGATTGTAGACGAAGTCGACGGGGCGCGTTCTCGTGATCGGTGATCCGGGATCGACTCAGTGCACCTCCAGCCCCACCGGACAGCTGACCCCCGTGCCGCCGATACCGCAATAGCCGCCGGGGTTCTTCGCGAGGTACTGCTGGTGATAGTCCTCGGCATAGTAGAACTCCCCGGCCGGGATGATCTCGGTGGTGATCCGGCCGAAGTTGGACTTCGAGAGCTGCGCCTGATAGGCCTCGCGCGAGCGCTCCGCGGCTTCGCGCTGGGCGTCGTCGAAATAGTAGATGCCCGAGCGGTACTGCGTGCCGGCGTCGTTCCCCTGCCGCATGCCCTGCGTCGGATCGTGGTTCTCCCAGAACGTCTTGAGCAGCGTGTCGTACGACACCTTCTTCGGGTCGAACACGACGAGCACGACTTCGTTGTGGCCGGTCATGCCCGAGCACACTTCGCGGTAGGTCGGATTCGGCGTGTAGCCCGCGGCGTATCCCACGGCGGTCGTATACACGCCCGGCAGCTGCCAGAACTTGCGTTCGGCGCCCCAGAAGCAGCCCAGGCCGAACACGGCCTGCTGCAGGCCGTCAGGGAACGGCGCCTGCAGCCGCGCGCCGTTCACGAAATGCGTCTCCGGCACCGGCATCCGGTCCTGCCGCCCTGGCAGCGCCTCGTCTTTCGCCGGCATCCGCAACTTGTTCTGCATCATTCCCCCCTGAACCCTGGAACCCTCCAGCCCCCGAACCTATTCCTGCATCGAGAGCACGATCAACACCACAATCAATATCACCAACACCAGTGCGGCGATTTTCCACGAGGCTCTTCGGGTAGTCGCCGGCCATCTGTCCGGTGTAGCCGTTGACCACGACCTGCCACGGCTTGTTCGCATACATGTAGGTCAGCAGCCACACGGGCACCAGGATGTGCTTGAACGTCTGGCCCGAGAACGTCGGGTGAATCTCGAGGTTGCGATGCGTGTCGCCGGGCACTTCCGCGGCGCACATGTCGTGCAGCTTCCCGGTCATCTGCGCCTGGGAGGCCTGCGCCGCCTCCACCAGCACGACCTGGTAGTGCTCGACGACGAATCCGGACAGAAAGGCGGTGCCGTACGGGACGAGCTCTGCCGTCGGGAACGGCTCGACCTGCTTCAGCAGCGTCATCGAGACGCCGTGCGTCCCCGCCACCGGCTCGTCGTCGAAGAAGTGGCGCACCTCGCCCGACGCGGGTTCCCATCGGACGTGGCGCACCTGCCGCGTTTGCCGGTTGCCCTTGCTGTCCCGGTACGATTCCGTCGTGTAGTAGTAGTGGCCCGCTTCCGCCCGCCACGGGCAGACGACGTGCGCGTCGAACGTCCAGTACGGGATGTAGATGCCGTGCACGCGATCGACGAGGGCCTTCTTCCTCAGGCTGTTCGGGGCCAGCCACTTGCTCGCATACCACCGCCGGATCTGTTCCCGGACCTGACCGTCCGTAATCTTGAACGGCAGCAGGCTCTGCGGGCGGATCGGGGCTTTGATCTCGTCGTACGGCAGGAGCTTTGGCGAGCCGCAGAAATCGCAGTTCTGCCCGACGCGGCTCGGGTCGAACACCGAGACCGCCTTGCAGCTCTGACACTGGACCGATCGGCGCTCTTCGAGCCAGCCCCGCTCGTCGTCCGGCATCTCGCGCAGGGCCTTGACCAGATCGAGCTCGACGATGGCGCCGGTGGGATCGACGGAGAACGGCGTGACCGTGCCGCAGAACGTGCAGACGAGCGACTGCTTCGACGGATTCCACTGGGCCTGTGCGCCGCATGCGGCGCACGGGTACTTGTCAAGCGCGTCGAGCTGAGACATCCCGGCCCGCGATCAACCCGCGAGGTATTCGTTCAGCGCCGAGCGCTTGATACGGTAGGACGATCCGATCTTCTTGGCGCTCAGCTCGCCGGATTCGATGATGCTGAGCACGTCCTGCTCGGGCACGCCGAGGACCTTGGCGACGTCGGCGGGCGCGAGCAGCTCGGGCGCGGCTGCGGCCGCAGCCGCCGGCGCAGGCGCACCGGCGCCTGGCGTCAGCCCCTGCTGCTGAATCATCTGCTGCGCGATCGACAGTCCGACCGCCATCTCGGTCGCCATGCTGCCGGCGCCGCCGCCCTTCTCCATGCCCTGGGCCATCTGGAACTTGACGTAGTCGTTCAGGTTGCCGACCGCGGCCATGCTCGAGCGCTTGTCGACCGCCTGCTCGACTTCCGGCGGCACCGACACGTTCTCGACGACGAAGCTGGTGATCTCGAGCCCGTACTTCGCGGCGACCACGGGATTGATCAGCGGCAGCAGCGCCTCGCCGAGCTCGCCATAGCGGCTCGCCACGTCGAACACCGGCACCTTGGCCGACGCCAGCGCGTCGGCGAACACGCTCACCACCCGCGAGCGCATCGTCTCGGCGAACTCGTCGAGCCGGAAGTTGTGATCGGAGCCGGCGACTTCCTTGAGGAACAGCTTGGTATCGACGACCCGGAAGTCGTAGGTGCCGAAGGCGCGGACGCGCACTACGCCAAGATCGTTGTCGCGCATCATCACCGGGTTGGCGGTTCCCCACTTGTTGCCGGTGAACAGCCGGGTGTTGACGAAGTAGACGTCCACCTTGAACGGCGACTGCAGCCCGAACTTCCACGACTTCAGCCGCGTCAGGATCGGGATGTTGTCGGTCGTCAGCGTGTGCTTGCCGGGGCCGAACGTATCGCCGAACTCCCCCACGTAGACGAACTGCGCCTGCTGCGACTCACGGACGATGAGCTGCGCGCCGTTCTTGATCGCCTTGTCCTCGTCGGGGAACCGGAACGAGAGCGTGTCGCGGGAATCATCGGTCCACTCGATGATCTCGATCAGCTCGCCCTTGAGAAAGTCCATGATGCCCATCGTCTTCAGCCTCCAGACGGATATTGTACTGATCGGCGTCAACTCCCAACTCCCAACTTCCAACTCCCAAAAAGAGGGGCTCGTCGGTTTCCTTGGGAGCTGGAAATTTCCTTGGGAGTTGGGAGTTGGAGGTTGGGAGTTGACGAGATCACTGCTTAGAGCACCAACTCGTAATAGACCAGCGGCGTCTTGCGATACGTCACCCGTCCCATCTCCTTGAACCCGCACTTGGCGTAGAAGGCCCCGGCGCCGGCTGGGCCGTCGTAGGCATCGAGGCGGATGGCGTCGGCCGGCCACTTCGCGGCGATCGCGCGCGCTTCCTCGAGGCAGTCGCGGCCGATGCCGCGGCCCTGGACCTCCGGGAGCACCGCCATGTCGGTGAGGTAGAGCGCGCGCTTGCACGGCGAGAAGTACGCGGGATCGATCGCCCACGGCTTCTTCGTCGCCAGCCGCAGCGTGCCGATCGCCTGTTCGCCCTGCCTGGCAAGGAGGACGCGCGAGCTGACGACGTCACGCAGGACGCTGGCTTCGGTCGCGGTCGCGGACCAGTGGCCGTGGCCGTGGCGGCGGGTGAGATCGGCGGCGACGGCGGCCCGCAGCATCGCGACGGCGGGCACGTCGTCGCTGGTGGCGATGCGGAAAGACAAGTTCATCTCGCGTCGGCGCTATTCTATGCAAATGGCTGCCGACGCCTCGTCGCTGCACTGTCCCAACTGTGGCGCGCCCGCCGAGCCGGAGGCCCGCCGATGCGGCTTCTGCGAGGCGCGTCTCGCCACCGTCAGCTGTCCGTCCTGCTTCGCGCTGATGTTCGACGGCGCGGCCTTCTGCCCGCGCTGCGGCGCACGCCGCTCGCGCGCCGCCGGGGATGACGCGAATGTGGCCTGCCCTGGCTGTCGCACGCCGATGCGCCGGATCGAGGTGGGCGCGACGCCGCTGCTCGAATGCGGCGGCTGCGACGCGGTGTGGATGGACGCCGAGGTGTTCGAAGCGCTCTGCGCGAACAAGGAAGCCCAGGCGGCGGTCATCCACCGGTTCGACAAGAGCCCGAGCGCCGGCTGCCGGCCGCGTCCGCTATCGGCCGTGCGCGCGCTGCGGCAAGATGATGAACCGCGTCAACTTCGGACGGCTCTCCGGAACGATCGTCGATGTCTGCAAGGGGCACGGCACGTTCCTCGACCCCGGGGAGCTGCACGGCATCGTGGCGTTCATCCAGGGCGGCGGGCTCGAGCGCGCCCGGGCCCGCCAGCTCGAGGATCTCAAGGAGCAGGAGCGGAGGGCCCGTGACGCGGAGGCGCGCGCCGCGCGCGAGCACCGTCGGAGCGATCGCAGCGTCGACAACTGGAACAGCTGGACGTTCATGATCGGCGACGACTGACGGGCCGTCGCCGTTCGTCCGGACGTCAGTCGGCGGCCGGCTCGAACGCGAGCGCCACGCCGTTGATGCAGTAGCGCAGGCCGGTCGGCGGCGGGCCGTCCGGAAACACGTGGCCCAGATGACTGCCGCAGCTGTTGCAGTGCACCTCCGTCCTGGTCATGAAGTGGCTGCGATCGACCGTTTCGCCGATCGCGCCCTCCATCGGGGCGAAGAAGCTGGGCCAGCCGGTCCCGCTCTCGAACTTCCGATCCGCGACGAACAGCGCCTGGCCGCAGCCGGCGCAACTGAAGGTGCCGCGACGTTTCTCCTGCAGCAGCGCGCAGCTGCCCGGGCGCTCCGTGCCATGTTCGCGCATGACGTGGTACTGCTCGGGCGTCAGGGTCTGCCGCCACTCCTCTTCGGTCTTCTGGACGGGATACGTTTTCGTGTTCGATGCCATGACTCTCAGTCGTTCCTTTCGTCGTGACGCAGGCCGCAACGCCCCATCAGTGTGACGCCGGGCCGATCACTTCGGTGTCAGGGCCTTCACCACGTCGAGGCCGAATTTGGGATCCTGACGCGTGCCCCGAACACGGATAGGCAGCACCGCACCGGCGCCGCGCTTCTTGAAGAACGGATCCACCATCTTGAGGAACACGGACTTCAGCCCGCCGCCGGCGGCTTCCGAGATCGTGGCCTCCATGCGCAGCGTTCCGTCGAACTGGAGCGCCTCGGACTGGAGGCCGTAGGTACCCGACAGCTGCACCGCCGCGCCCGGAATCCTGAATCGTACCGGCGTCAGCGACAGCGTGCCGTCCGCGAGCCGGAACTGGCCTTCGACGTCGGACATGACGTCCTGCCCCGGCGTGCCGGGCGCTCCCCGCGCGCGCTGGCTCATCGACGACAGCTTCTCGCGAACGCCGGGATCGGTGAACCTCGCCGACGACAGATCGAACTGACCGCTCAGGCGCAGCTTCTCCACCACGTCGCGAGGTCCGGGCGGCAGCACGAAGTCGGTGTGCAGCGCGATCCGCCCGCTCATCACGGGCCGGTCGGTCTTGACCGCCAGATCCAGGAAGTCTTCGATCCGCCCGTCGTCGACCTTGACGTGAAGCTGGACGGTGCGCCCTTTGACCCCGGGCGTGCCGACGACGGCCCCCTTCGCGAAGATCGCGGTCTTCTCGAGTTGTGCGTTGACGGCGTTCAGGTAGGTGTCGCCGTCGGTGCCGTCCACGACCGCCTCGAACTGCGTCGTGAGCGGCACCGGCTTGTCGGTCAGCTTCAACCGGAAGTCTGGCGTCCGCGTCTCTCCCTTGACCTGAATGCGCTCGAGCTGTCCGCCGAACTCCCCGGTGGACGTCAGGATCCCGCCGATGCCCTTGATGGTCGACAGGTCCGCCTTGTCGAACACGTACTTGCCGTCGAGCGTCGTCGCGCCGGGGTTGCCCCGATTCCATGGGCCGAATCGGCCTTCGGTCCTGATGTGCCCGCGCGGCAGCGGGTTGGTCAGCTCGGCCTCGAACGGCATCCGCTCCTCGACGCCGACGCCCGTCATCGTCAGCTGGTGAATCGCGAACTCCCGCGGTGTCTTGTCAGCGCGCCTCGGGATCAGCCGGAGGACCGCGTCGCTCGACACGAGCCGCTCGATGTGGATTGGAGACGACGAGCTGCCGGACTCGGGACTGGCGGCGGCGCCGTGGGACGTCCCGAGCTTCGCGCCGCCGGGCGGAATGTTGATCTCGAGCCCCTCGAGCGTCACCGTCCGGAAGCGCCGCGGACGGCTGAGCAGCCCCAGCATGCCGCCTTTGATCGCGAAGCTGCGGATCTGCACCAGGGGCGGCACGTCGGTGCGTCCATGCAGGCGGATCACCAGCCCCTGGCCGCGGATGTCCACGGTCGGAAACGTATCGACGCTGAACGACTGGAGCTCGATGTCGCTGTCGAGCCGATCCGCCAGCGTGTCGACGACCAGGCGGCGCAGGGTCTCGGTGCGCGATCCGGCTCCCGCGACGATCGCCAGGACGACGAGGATCACGCCGACGGTGATGACGATCCAGCGAACCGCGCGCGGCATCTTCATGAGCGAGTGTTCGATGTCCGCTCCGACATCAGCGTCACTTGTCCGGGGCTTGCTGGGCGATCTCGCGGACGTCGGCCGCGGGCAGGATGACCGGCAGGAGACCCAGGCTCTCGGTCCCGCCCATCATCGAGAACATGCCAGGCCGTCCGGCCTGGACCGATCGCATCGTCAGCAGGCCGACGACCTTGCCTGACGAGGTGAACGCGGGCGTCCCCATGCCCCCGGTGCCGCCGTTCTCGATGACATAGAACGTGCGCGGTTTCTCGATGATGGCGCCGATGGTCTGCAGCGACGCCGCCGGGGTCCACCCGCCGACGCGCCCGAGCCGCGACAGGATCACGACCGGGTCGAGCAGCGACGGCTTTCCCTCGTCGGCGAGGTTGATGGCGACCAGCGGCTTCTCCGGCTTCGCGATCGGACGGAGGAACGCCAGATCGAGATCCTCGTCGCGGAGCACGATCCGCGCGCCGAGCTCGCGGCCGTCCGGCAGCCGCAGCTTGACGTCGGTGGGCTCGCTGCCGATCTCCATCCGGTCCTGCCCGCTGCCGCCCGATCCCATCATCTTGTTCATCATCGAACCGGGATTGAGCGAGCCAAGCGACAGCACCGTGAGCCCGCTGGGATCGATCACCGTGCCCACGGTCTCGACCGACTCGTCCATCGACTGCATCTCGCGGCCGCCGACCGAGACGCGCATCTTCAGGACCACGCGGACGTTGACGATCGCCGACTGCCAGCGCTTGACGATCTCACGCGCGCTGGCCCGCTCGTCCTGCGCCGACACGCCGGTGCCGACCGTCGCCAGGCACCCCAGTGTGAGGACGATCCCGCTGAACACCGCCCTATGGCTCACGCCGTCCTCCCGCAGTCGCCGCAGTGCTCGGCCAACCGCTCTGCAACTCGACGAACAACGTCCGGATCCCGCGCCGCACCTTGAGCACGACCGCGGCGGGCTTCGACTCGGCGACCCTCTGCATGGTCCGCTGGACGGCCTCGACGTCGGCGACACTACGCCCGTCGATCTCGAGCAGCAGGTCGCCGTCGGCGAGCTGGCCGAGCGCCGCCCAGCCGCCTTCCCGGACCGCCTCCACGAGCACGCCACGCTCGGCTTCGGACCACGATTTCTCCGCCTGGTCCGCGGCGGTGATGTCGCGGACACGGAACTCGAAGTTCGGATCCTCGGTACTTCTTCATCTCGCGCGGCAGCCGCGGCGACTGATCGAGCTTCACCGCCACTTTCTGCTCCTTGCCGGAGCGCAGCACCGCGAGCTGCACCGTGCTGCCGATCTTGTATTGCCGGATCATCGTCGCGAACAGATCCTCGTCGGACGGCTGCGACGCCTCGATCGGCGTGTCGTCGATCGCCGTGACGATGTCGCCGACGCGAAGACCGGCGGTCTGCGCGGAACCGCCGAAGATGCGGGTCACGCGCACGCCGGTGCGCCCCGCGAGGCCGAGCTTTTCGGCGAGCGGCGTCGTCAGCACCTGAACCGAGACCGGAATCCAGGCCTTGCGCGTCTCGAGGCCCGGATCTTCGAGTCCGGCGCGGCCGACCTCGAGGACGGTGAGCATCCGCTGGCGCCCGCGATCGAACGTCACGAGCACGGAGACCGCCTCTTCCTTGCCGCTGGTCCGCTGCTCGATCGCCTTCGACAGCGCCTCGACGTGCTCGACCAGCGTGCCATCGATCTCGACGATCACGTCGTCCTGCTCGAGCGACGGCCGGCCTTCCGCCGCCGGGCCGCCCGGACGGACGCCGCGAATGCGGACGCCGCTGCGGTTCTCCCGTTTCAGTTCCTTCGCCGACCATGCGGTCAGGTTCGACGCGGTGACCCCGACCTGCGACAGCTCGGTGATGCGCGCCTCCACGCTTTCGCGCGGCTCCGGCGTGACCCGCACGGTCCGTTCTTCTCCGTTCCGGGAGAAGACGATCTCCACCGGCTTGCCGAGCGGCAACCGCATCACCTGCTGGTTGAAGAGCGGCATCTCCTCGGCGAAGCGGACCGTGACGTCCTCGCCCGCCAGCTTCAGCAGGAGATCCCCCGGCTGAAGACCGGCGTTCGCCGCCGGCGATCCCGCAATCGTACCGGCCACCAGGGCGCCGCGCGACGCCGACGACGACTTCAGCAGCGGCTGGACGTCGAGCCCGATCCAGCTGCGCTTGACGTGGCCTTCCTTGATGATCGCCATCGCGACATCGCGCGCGAGATCGGCCGGAATGGCGCCGGCCAGCCCCATGCTGATCTCGTTGACGCCGACGATCTCGCCGCGAAGATTGATCAGCGGGCCACCGGAATTGCCGCCGAAGATCGCGGCGTCGTGCCCGATCCAGCGCACGAGGGATCCGACGTCTTCGCCGTCGAGCGTCATGCGATTGAAGGGCCAGAACAGCTGCGGCATGATCATCTCGGTATTGCTCACGATGCCCATCGTGACCGACTGCGACAGCGCCAGCGGGCTGCCGAGCGCCAGCACGCGATCGCCGACGCGCAGCGAGCGCGCGGACCCGAAGCTCGCGACCGGAAACGTGCGCGGCGTCGGCGGCTTCAGCTTCAGCACCGCGATGTCCGAGAGCGGATCGGTGCCGACGAGCTCCGCCGGGATCTCCTCGCGCGTCGCCAGCGTGCACACGATCGACTTGGTACGGCCGGCCACGTGGTGATTGGTCACGACGTGGCCTTCGGCGGTGATGATGGTGCCGCTGCCGGACGCCTGGCGCTTCAGCTCGCGGCCGTCCTGGTGATCGATCGAGACGACGTGGATACGGACGAGGCTCGGGGCGACCTTCGAGAGCGCGGCGTGCACCGCCGCGGTGTCAGGCGGGGCGCCTTCGACCTGCTGTCCCCGCGCCTGCCCGACGCCCGCCGCGACGACCCCTAGAAGAAGCGTGAGAATCAGCCGGCACATCGGGGCATCTTACCGCGTTGGTCGTGAATCCGGGCGCGCGGAGGCGGGCATCCACGGTGATGAGGCTCGGACATCGAACCTGCGCGCACGGCTCAGCGTTGCGCGCAGCGGGCGAGGAAGTCTTCGAGGAGGTTGAGGGCGACCCGGGAGCGGTATCGCGCCGTCGAGCGGATGTCGTCGATCGGCGCGAGCTCGGCGGCCAGCGCGGCGACAGCCGCTTCGCGTGCCGCGGGCGAGAGGTCCGATCCGGATAAGCACACGCTCCGTCGCGGTCGCGCGAATGACGGTTGGGGCGACGCTGCCGAACGCCAGGCGCATCTCGCCGACTCGTCCATGCTCGATTCTCGCGGCGCCCGAGAAACACACCTTCGCGATTGCCTGGGCGCGGCGCGCACCGACTTTCCGGTAGTCCTGTACCCAACCCGCGCGCCGGGGCAGGTGCACGCCGACGATCAGCTCGTCGGGGGCCAGGTCCATCTGCTTGTAGCCGGTGTGAAAGCGTTGATACGGGACGCGCCGGCGCCCGCGCACCGACGCCAGCTCGAGCTCGGCGTCGTAGACGAGCAGCGCGGGCGGCGTGTCGGCAGCCGGGGAGGCGTTGGCGACGTTGCCGCCAACGGTGCCGCGATTCTGGTTCGCGACGCCGCCGGTGTCCGCCGCCGCGCGGCACAGCAGCGGGAATTCCGCCCGCAGGGTCTCGTGCCGCTGGACGTCCGTGAACGTGACCGCCGCCCCGAGGAAGACATCGTCAGCGTTGACGTCGATCCGTCGCAGCTCCGGCAGACCCCAGATGCTCACGTAGTGCTGGTGCCGCAGCGAGCCGGCGGCGAGCTGAACCATCAGATCCGTGCCGCCCGCGAACGGCCGCCACGCACCAGGCGGCTGGGCGATGACCGTCAGCGCGTCGTCGAGCGACCGGGCCTGGCGCAAGGCGAACGAGGGCAGGTACGAACGCATGCGGGATCAGCTCGACTCGCGCGAGTCGCCAACCGCGCGGCGGACGGCCTCGAAGATCTTCATGTAGCCGGTGCAGCGGCACAGGTTGCCGGCCAGCCCCGCGCGAATCGCGTCATCGTCCGGCTGCTCGTCGCGATCGAGAAGGCTCACCGCCGCCAGCACCATCCCCGGTGTGCAGATGCCGCACTGGGCGCCGCCGTGCGCGATGAATGCCTCCTGCACGGCGTGAAGGCGATCGCCAACCGCCACGCCCTCGATCGTGGTGACGTTCGCGCCCTCGACCTGGAGGACCGGAACGAGGCAGCTGTTCACGAGGTCGCCGTCGACGAGCACCGCACAGGCGCCGCACTCGCCTTCGCCACAGCCTTCCTTGGTGCCAGTCAGGTGCAGCTGCTGGCGAATCACGTCGAGCAGGCGCGCCATCGGATGCGCGGTGACCGTCACGGCCGACCCATTCACCGTGAGCGCCAGCGTGGCCTCGCGATCAGCCACGTGCGGGCTCCCGCGCGGCGACCGCGAGATCACACAGCGCTTCAGGCGTCAGCGGCAGCTGCCGCACGTCGAGTCCGGTCGCCTGGTGCACGGCATTGAGGATGGCCGGGCCCGGGCCGTCCATCGGCAGCTCGCCGATGCCCTTGGCGCCGGCCGGTCCGTGCGGATAGGGGCACTCGAGGAATTCGACACGAATCGGCGGCAGGTCCATCGACGTCGGCATGATGTAGTTCGTCATCTGTCCGTTGGCCATGCGGCCTTCCCGCCACACGACCTGTTCGTACAGCGCCCAGCCGATGCCCTGCGCCACGCCGCCTTCGATCTGGCCGGCGGCGAGCACCGGGTTGATGACCTTTCCGACTTCCTGGACCGCGACGAAGTCCTCGACACGCACTTCGAACGTCCGCATGTCGACGGCGACCTGGGCGACGTAGACCGCCCACGCGTAGGCGCCGTAGGCGTCTCCCTGATACGTGTCGTCGTTCCACTTGAGATCGCCGGGCGGCTGATACTGCGCCGTGCCGCGGAGCGCGCCGTGCTCCGCGACGTAGCGGGCCGCGGCGGCCCGGAAGGCGGCCGAGTCGTAGCCTGACTCCAGCAGCCCCGATCCGAGCAAGGCCGTCTTCACGCCGAGTGCCGCGGTTTCGACCAGCTTCCCGACCACCATGCAGGTGCGGGAGGCCACCGTCGGGCCGCTGTCGGGAACCATCGCCGTATCCGGCTGCGCGACCTCGACGTCCTCGCAGTCGATGCCGAGCGCGTCGCACACGATCTGCGCGAATATCGTGTTGGTGCCCTGCCCGATCTCGGTGCTGGCGGCGAGCACGCGGATGCGGCCCTCGGCGTCGGCCTCGACGTTGACGACGGACGCCAGATGCTGTTCGCCCGATCCGGTAAAGCCGGCGCCGTGCATGAAGCAGGCAAACCCCATCCCGTGCCTGACGTCCGCGGTCGCAGGCTCCTGCGCGAACGCCTCCCGCTGCGCGTGATAGTTGGACAAGGCGAACGCGCGATCCATCAGCGCCGGCATCTCGATCGGGTCGCGGAGCACCTGGCCGACCGCGCTCGTCTGTCCGGTCTGGATGAAGTTGCGCCGGCGGAATTCCTCTGGCGTGAGGCCGGCGGCAGCGGCCACGCGATCCATCTGTCGCTCGAGCGCGAAGATCGATTGCGGCGCACCGAAGCCGCGAAACGCGCCGTGCGGCGGCGCGTTGGTCGCCACCGCCTTCGACCTGATCCGGACGTTCGGACACAGATACGGTCCCGACGCGTGGATCGTCCCTCGCGAGAGCACGACCGGGGACAGCGTGCAGTAGGCGCCGCCGTCGATCACGAACTCGATGTCCATCGCGATCAGCCGGCCGTCCGCGTCCACGGCGGTGCGGTGACGCGTCCGCGACGGGTGCCGCTTCGTCGTGGCCACCATGTCCTCGAGGCGGTCGTAGATCATCTTCACCGGCCGGCCCGACTTCCACGCCAGCAATGCGGCGTGGCCGGCGACGATCGACGGATACTCCTCCTTGCCGCCGAATCCGCCGCCGGTGTCCATCTGCACGACCCGCACGCGCTCGGACGACAGGTTGAACAGCCGGAGGAGCGAGCGATGGATGTAGTAGGGGCACTGCATCGAGCCCCAGACGGTCACGCCCGATTCGGGGTCGGCCACCGCCAGCATGCCGTTGGGCTCGATGTAGAGCTGTTCCTGCGCACCCGTCTCGTACTCCCCCTCGACGACGAGGTGGGCCGTGGCCCAGGCGGCATCCACGTCGCCGCGCGAGACGACGTAGGACTTGAACAGGTTGTCGTCGCCCCACACGATCTGCCGCCGCGCCAGCGCGTCGTCGATCGTGAACACGGCAGGCTGCGGCTCGACGACGATCTTCACGCGCCGGCGCGCCTCTTCGAGCAGCTGCCGGTCGTGGTGCGCGAGCAGCACGACCGGTTCTTCGGGATGGTTGACGACGTCGCTGGCGAGGTAGGGCTGATCGTCCACGATCAGCGCGACGCGGTTCGTGCCGGGCACGTCGTCCGCGGTGACGACGGTGAGCTCGTCCCAGGGAATGCCCGGCTCGAAGTCGATGTCGCGGATCACGCCGCGCGCCACACTGCTGCGCACCGTCACGCCGTGCAGCATGCCCGGCAGCGTGAGGTCGTCGACGTAACGGGCGCGCCCCGTCACTTTGTGGCGCGCCTCTTTTCGCGGAATGGATTGCCCAATCGCCGCGGAACGCATGGTGGGCGATTGTACTGTTGGTTCAGGGGTTCACGGGTTGAACCCCTGATGCCTACTGGAAAGTGTTACAGACGTTCGGATCGCCGCTCTGGAGACCGCGCTTGAACCACTCGACGCGCTGCTCGGAGGATCCGTGCGTGAAGCGGTCGGGAGCCACACGGCCACCGCTCATCCGCTGGAGGCGGTCGTCGCCGATCGCCGCGGCGGCGTTCAACCCTTCTCCAATGTCGCCTTCGTCGAGCTGCACGCGGCCGTCGCCCTTGTTGGCGTGATGGCCCCAGACGCCAGCGTAGCAGTCGGCCTGCAGTTCCATCCGGACCGACAGCGCATTTCGCGAGGCCGGACTGGTCGCCTGACGCTCACGGACCTGTCCTTCGATGCCGGTGATCGTCTGGACGTGGTGGCCGAGCTCGTGGGCCAGGACGTAGGCCTGGGCGAAGTCGCCCGGCGCGCCGAGCTTGCGGTGCAGCTCGTTGAAGAAGCCGAGGTCGAGGTAAACCTTGCGATCGGCCGGGCAGTAGAACGGGCCGGTCGCAGACTGCGCGAACCCACAGGCGGAGTTGATCGCGTCCCGGAACAGCACCGCGCGCGTCTCCTGATACCGTCCGCCAAGCAGCCTCGCCCACGTCGCCTGCCCGTCGTCCATCACCGCGTCGACCATGTCGACCATCCGTTCTTCTTCAGGGGAAGCGGTGACCGATCCTGAGGTCCCGACCGTCTCTGGTGGTGGCGCGGCACCGCCGCCGCCAGCGATCGAGGTCAGGTCGATTCCGGTCGCCCAGCTCAGCACTAGCAGGAGCAGGACGCCGCCAATTCCGAGGCCGCCGGCCCCGAGCGCCATGCCGCCGGAGCGGCCACGCATATCCTCGATGTTGCTACGGTCCCCTGGCGTCCACCTCATCGGCTTACCCTCCGCTCAGATGATGTGCAAGTCGGCCGCCAGCCGAACACATCGCCCCGTGTGACCCACTTCACTCGACCCGAATCGTCCTCCACTTGCCCTGTTCGAAGCGCCACACTGAAAGTGTGCACCGCGTGGCATGGCCGATGACGATGGCGGTCCACACCCCGGCCGCGGTCAACTGGTTCATGGCCTGCAGGATGAAACAGATGCCCATCGGCAGCACGACCTGCGAGACCAGGGTGATGTAGAGCGGCCCGCGAGTGTCGCCCGTGCCTTGCAGCCCGCCGGTGAACGTCAGCGCGACCGTGATGAAGAACCCCGACACGCTCAGGTAGCGAAGCAGCTGCGTGCCCAGCGCCACCACGGTGGGATCGTCGATGCCGAAGATCGCCAGCAGCCAGTGCGGGATCGCCAGGAACAGCGCCGCCATCGAGGCGGCCACCATCAGGCCGATACGGGCGGCGAGATGGACGGCTCGCGCACTGCGATCGGGTTTGCCGGCGCCGAGATTCTGCCCGGCCACCGCGGCCGCCGCCCCCATCAGCCCGACCGAGGTCCACGTGATCAGGGAGAACAACTCCGCGTAGGCGACGGCGTACGCCGCCTGCGCCTCGGCGCTGTGCTCGAGCGAACCGATGAACCGCAGCAGGAGCACGCCCGCCACGTTCATCGCGACGCCCTGGATCCCCGCCGGCAGGCCGAACCGGAACAGCTGCTGGATGATCGCCAGGTCCGGCTTCCACGACATGCCGCGCTTGAAGTGCACGACCAGGCGGCCGGTGAGAATCATCCAGAGCGCCGCCGCCGACACCGTGCAGCTCGCGATCACCGTGCCCAGCGCCGCCCCGCGCGTGCCCATGGCGGGAATCGGACCCGCGCCGGAAATCAGCACGACGTTGAGGATCACGTTCAGCAGCGTCATGACCACGCCGAGCCGCAGCGGCGTGCGTGCGTCGCCGGCCGCCCTCAGGGCGCCGCCGAGCATGAAGAACAGCAGCATGCCGATGCTGTAGAGGAACATCGTCTGCAGGAACGGCAGCGCGTGCGCCATCACCTCGGGGCTGGCGTTGACGAGCGTCAGCAGATACGGCGCGAAGATGTACCCGGTCGGCGCCAGCACCCCCACGGCGAGCAGGACGGCGACGAGAAACGCCTGATAGACGACGCGGTCGACGCGGTCGTGATCGTTCGCACCCGCGGCGCGCGCGACCAGCACGCCCATGCCGGTGAAGATCGAGCTGATGAAGACGATGACGACGAGGAAGATCTGCCAGCTCACGCCGATCGCGGCGTTTGCCGTGTAGCCGACGAAGTGGCCGACCATCGCGTGATCGATGATCCCCTGCAGCCCGCCGATCGCGTTCTGAAGAACGGTGGGCCACGCGATCTTCCAGACCGCCGGCGCGATCGGCCCTTCGACGATCGACCGATCGAAGTGCCGGGCACGCCCGGCCGGTCCCGGCGCCACCGCTGCGGCCGCCGGCTCCGGCGTCACGCCGGGCGATCCTGGTGGAGCTTCAGCAGTCGCGGAAGCGGTAGAGGTGGGATCCAAGACCGTCGATCATAACAGCCTTACCTTGCCTGCTTCAGGATCCGCCGCACCTCCGCGTGCGCGACGATGACCGCCGGCTGGCGCTGGAGCGCCTCGAAATAGCGCTGCGCGAATTCCTCCGTCGCCGCAGCCGGGGACAGCAGGCGCTCCACCTGTTCCAGCATCATGACGCCGTCGGATTCGGTCGCCGGCGCGTCCGGTTGCAGGGTTTCGTCGATGCGCACGACCAGCTCCGACAGCGGGTGCAGCCAGGCGAACCAGGGATCGTTGATCACGAGTTGCAGCAGGCTCGCGTTGGACCCGATGCGACCCCGATCCAGTTCGTAAGTCGTCTTCGCGTCGTCCAGCAGGACCTTGTGAAGGTTCAGGAGCCGGATGCGGACGTCGGCGAGCCGCGAGCGCGTCGGCTCCGAGAGCGCCGCCGCCGTGACAGGCGGCTGCGCGCCGGTGCGAGCCAGCGCGCGCAATTCGTCGAGGTCGAGCCCCCGCGGTGACGCGAACGCGCCATCCTCCGCCAGCCGCCACTCGTCCCGGGGCCGGTCGCGATAGAGCTCGATCAGATGGCCATCGGGATCGCGCACGTAGATCGCGTCGCGAAAGCCGGTGTCCTCGGCGCGTTCGATGGCGACGCGGGCGTCGGCCAGCGCGCCCAACGCGCCAGCCAGCCCCTCGCGACTGTCGAACCGGACCGAGAGGTGGCACGGCTCGGTGGATGCCGTGCCGACACCATCCGTCGACAGGACGACATGGATGTCGAAACCAGCGCCCCCCAGCAGAGCAAGCGTCTTCTCACGATGGATGACGCCAAACCCCAGCACGTCGGTATAGAAGACGACGCTGCGGTCGAGGTCGACCGTGAGAAGACGAACGGATCCGCGCTCCCTCCGGGAATCGTTGCCGCGTGTCGCCATGCCCTTGATGATCGCGCATCCGGCCGCCGGGAGTCCAAACCCCTCGTCGATGTCGACAGCCGGGGCGGAAACGATCTTGCAAGCTAAGCCGGCCGGAGGTTGCGATGGCCGAGGTGCTGGTGGAATTCACGGATCCGGTGCGGGGCACCGACAGCAAGCTGTACGTTGCGCGGGCCTGCGGCGCCGAAGCCGAGACCGGCCTTTGGCAGGGATGGCTGGAGTTCGTCAATCCTGCGACACAGGAAGCGTTCCGTTCAGGCCGGGAGACGACGCAACCGAACAGGACCGACACGGTCTACTGGGCCACCGGACTGACGGCGGTGTATCTCGAGGGCGCACTCGAGCGCGCCCTGCATCCGCTGGTGCGGCCGACCGCGAAGATTCCCGCGCCGCCGCACTTCGACGGACCAGCGCCCGATGTCGCGGACGACCCGCCGCCTACCGAAAGCATCCTCAACCCGTTCTCGGTGTACCGGAAGGGCGAGGCGCTGCTTCGACGTCAGCTCGCCGCGATGTCCGTCTGGCACCTGGTGAACATCGTCCGCGCACACGAGCTCAGCGATCTCTCGTCGCCTTCGCTCAACGCGCTCAGCGCGGGACAGTTGATCGATCTGATCGTTCGGGAAGTGCGCGCGAGGGTGGACCAGCCGCTGGCGCGGTGACGCGCGTTCAGTCGGCGGGGGCGCGCAGGCGACGGTTCAACTCGTCGATGATCTGGATGGGGTCGCACGGCTTGCCGATGAAGACGTCGCAGCCGGCAGCCGCCGCGGCGGCGCGCTCCGCAGGCATCACACAGGCGGACACGACGACCACCGCGATATGACGGGTCGCGGGATCGGCCTTGATTTCCCGCGTCAACTGCCAGCCGTCGGTACGTGGAAGCTGTAAGTCGAGCACGATCGCGTCAGCCGGCCACTCTTTCAGGACCGTGCGAAATTCGTCGCCGTCGGCGGCGGTCCTGACGTCGAAACCGAAAGCTGTGAGGAATTCCGCGTAACCCGCCCGGGTGTCGCCGTGGTCATCGACGATGATGCATCGCGGCATGGCGCCGGACTCTGCAAGAAGCACACCTCATCCACGATCGCCGGAATCGTCGGTTTTCAGGCCTTTCCAGACGCTGTGCGGCTTCGCTGTCGCAAAATGTCGGTATCCACGTAAGTCTTGCTCGATTTCGGCGGCGGCACGGCCCCTAGGAAGGCATCCGGGAGCAGCCGGACATGGTCGAAACACGGCCGAAACGTCCTTAGACCGAGGCGAACCATCGTTTGCGAGCCATGATCCCGCGCGGGTCGTTCGCTCGTATAAAGGAGCAACTCGTTGCCCGGTGCAGCCGTTTTCGAGCTTGCGTTCCGACGGCTGACGGGCAAGAATCGGGCCGGTCCGGAGGCTTGCAAATGGCTGAAATGCGCGAACGCGCTCGTGTGATGGTTTCCGCGCTCTCGATTGCCCTCGTCCTCGCCGTGCCCCTCGCTGGTCTTGACGCAGCATCCCAGGAACGTGCCGCATCTCCCGCCCCGGCCTCGGCGGCGGCGCCCGCGCCGGTGCCAGCTGCGGTGCCAGCTGCGGCTCCCACGCCGCTCCCGAGCGACGCGGAAATGGAGCGGTTCCTCAAGCAGGGGAAGATCCTCAAGACCAAGGGAACCAAGAAGGGTGTGACCGACTCCACCCAGGCCACGATGTCGGACGGCACAATCACCCACGACGCGCACATCCAGACCATCGACGAGTACAAGCGGGAGTTCCGTTCGACGCTGGGAGTCGAGCTCGACTTCCGCGACAGCTGGACCTACAACGTCGCCGGATACAGGCTCGATCGCCTGATCGGCCTGAACATGGTCCCGGTGAGCGTCCCGGGTCACTATCGCTCGAATCGCGCCGCGATCACCTGGTGGGTCGACGACTACCTGATGGACGAAGGGGATCGCACCAAGAAGAGTATCGAGCCACCGGATAAGCCGATGTGGTCGCGTCAGTTCACGATGATGAAGCTGTTCGACGAGCTGATCGCCAACACCGACCGCAACCTCGGCAACATCCTCTACACCACGCACTGGCGGCTCTGGGCGATCGATCACACGCGTGCCTTCCGGAAGCACACGACGCTCAAGAACCCGGCATCGGTCACGCGCTGCGATCGCGTGGTGTTCGAGAAGCTCAAGCTGCTGGATCGCGCGACGCTGAAGAAGGAGCTCGGCGACTACCTCGACGACGGTCACATCAAGAGCATCCTGGCGCGCCGCGATCTCATCGTGAAGAAGATCGAAAGCATGGGGCCGGCCGGACTCTTCGATCGCTGAGCGTTCCGTTCGCCGCGTTTGCTCCCGGATGCCGGTCGTCCGGGAGCAGCGCCTCCCTCCTCCCGCCGCCAGGCGCCCTCCCTGCCAGTTCCCGGTATCCTAGTAGTGATGACCGACATCACTGCCCGCCGCGCGACCCTCTCGTCCTCGACCATGAGCGCCGGCGCCGAAGCCCAGGAGCGGGACCGCGCCAGAGTCCCGGACAAGTACAAATGGAATCTCGCCGATCTCTATGCCTCCGAAGAGGCGTGGCGGATCGCGAAAGAACAGATCGTCTCGGAGATTCCCGAGGTCGGCCGCTTCCGCGGCACGCTGGCGCAGTCGGCATCGACGCTCGCCGACGCGCTCGAGCTGGTGACGCGGTTGAACAAGGAGCTGGGCCGCGCGTACGTCTACGCCAGCATGCTGTCGGACGAGGACACGCGGATCAGCCGGTATCAGGGGCTGCAGCAGGAGATGATCCAGGTCGCCTCGCAGCTCGGCGCCGAAGCCGCTTACATCGAGCCGGAGATCCTGAAGACCGACCAGGCCACCATCGAGTCGTTCGTGGCGCAGGAGCCGCGGCTCGCCAGCTACACGTTCTACCTCGGCGACATCCAGCGCCGTCGCGCCCACACCCGTTCGGACGCCGAAGAGAAGCTCCTCGCGAGCGTGGCGACCGTCACCAACGGCCCGTCCAACACGTACGGGGTGTTCTTCGACGCCGACTTCCCGCATCCATCGGTGACGCTGCACGACGGGCAGACGGCAAAGCTGGACAGCGCGATGTATACCGTGCTGCGCAGCTCGCAGAATCGCGCCGATCGGGAAGCCGTCATGTCGACGTTCTTCGGCAGCCTCGGCGCCTTCCGCGCCACATTCGGAACGACTCTGAACTCGCAGATCCAGGCGGATATCTTTTTCGCGCGCGCCCGGGAGTACCGGACGTCGCTCGAGGCGGCGCTCGACAGCACGAACATCCCGAGCTCCGTCTACATGCGCCTCGTCGAGGGCGTGAACCGTCACCTGCCGACGTTCCACCGCTATCTCGCGCTGCGGCAGCGGATGATGAACGTCCACCAGCTGCACTACTACGATCTCTACGCGCCGCTGGTGGCCTCCGCGGATCTCGACTACACCTCTGACGAGGCCGAGGCGCTGGTCCTGACCGCGCTCGAGCCGCTGGGCCCGGACTACATCTCCGTGCTGAGGCGCGCGTTCAACGAGCGCTGGATCGATCTGATGCCGAACGACGGCAAGCGCTCGGGCGCCTACTCCAACGGCGGCGCCTACGACGTGCACCCGTACATCCTGATGAACTACAACGGGAAGTACAACGATGTCAGCACGCTGGCACACGAGCTGGGCCACACGATGCACAGCTACTACTCGAACATGCGGCAGCCGTTCCCGACCGCGTCGTACCCGATCTTCGTCGCGGAAGTCGCGTCGACACTCAACGAGGCGCTGCTCGTCGAGCACATGCTGAAGAACATCACCGACGACGGCGCGAAGCTGTCGCTGCTCGGCAACTATCTCGAGGGCATCAAGAGCACGGTGTTCCGGCAGACCCAGTTCGCGGAATTCGAGCTCCGCATGCACGAGAGCGCGGAGCAGGGGCACTCGATCACGGGCGAGTCACTGGACGCGCTCTATACCGGGATCACCAGGAAGTACTACGGGCACGACGCCGGCGTCTGCATCGTGGACGACTACATCGCCCACGAATGGTCGTTCATTCCGCACTTCTACCGGACCTACTACGTCTTCCAGTACGCGACGTCGTTCACGGCTTCTCTGGCGCTGGTGGAGAAGGTCCTCAGCGGCGACACCGACACGACCGCACGGGTGCTCAGGTTCCTTGGCTCGGGCGGTTCGAAGTACCCCATCGACCTGCTGAAGGACGCCGGCGTGGACATGACCACGGACGAGCCGCTCGAGCTGACGATGAAGAAGATGAACCAGGTGATGGACGAAATGGACGCGTTACTGGCGGCCCGGACGTAGCGACATCACCGGCCTTTCTTGGGTGGCTGCTTGTCCGTCGACTTCTTCAGCGCGGCACGCACCGCAGCGAGCTCCCGCTCCTGACCCGCGGTGACCTTCGGCGGCTGCAGCTTCAGCCCTTCGAGCCCGTCGAGTACCGTGCGCGCGATGACCAGCCTGGCAAACCATTTCTTGTCCGCAGGGACCACCACCCACGGCGCGTGGGGCGTGCTGGTACGCCGGATCGTGTCCTCGTACGCCCGCATGTATTCCGCCCAGCGCTCGCGCTCGCGGATGTCGCCCAGCGAGAACTTCCAGCGTTTGTCCGGCTCCTCGAGCCGCTGCAGGAATCGCTGTGCCTGCTCCTCCTTCGACACGTGGAGGAAGAACTTGCGGATTAGGTAGCCGTTGCGCGCCAGGTGCAGCTCGAAGGCGTTGATGTCCTCGTAGCGCTCCTCCCAGATCCGCTTCGACAGGCAGCCTTCCGGCAGGCCCGCGGAGGCGAGGATCTCGGGGTGTACCCGGACGACCAGGACTTCCTCGTAATAGGACCGGTTGAACACGCCGATCCGGCCGCGCTCGGGCAGGCGCACCGAGGTCCTCCACAGGAAGTCGTGGTCGATTTCCTCGGCGGACGGAGCCTTGAACGAGTAGACCTGGACGCCCTGCGGATTCACTCCGGAGAAGACGCGCTTGATGGCGCTGTCCTTGCCAGCGGCGTCCATCGCCTGGAAGATCAGCAGGACGCCCCACTGGTTCTGCGCGTAGAGCGTCTCCTGCTGGAGGGAGATCTGGGTGACGAGCTCGCGGAGCAGCCCGTCCGCTTCCTCCTTGGCGGCAGAAACGCCGCGGGTGTCCCCGGTTTTGACCTCCTTGAGACGGAACCGCTCGCCATCCGAGACGAGGAAGCTTCGGGCGACGCTGGACAGCGACGATTTCGGCATGGTCCGCGCAGGATACTACGTGGCCGAGCCCGGCCATGACGCTGACGTCAGCCGCCCGGTCGGCCGAAATGAGGGGAAGCCCCCGGGCCGGGCACCGCATGCCCCACGATTCGGACGCCCGCGGCATTTTCGATTAAACTGACGAGGTCTTCATGCGACGGCTGGCGTCCCTTGCCTTGCTTGCTCTGGTGCTCACCGCCCCGACGGCGGCGCGGCAGAGCCCTGGCACGCAGGACATCGGCACCACCGCCTTCGAAAGCTACGTCGAGTCGCTCCGCCAGCAGGCCGGCATCCCGGCGATCTCCGGGGCGCTCGTCCAGGATGGCGTCGTCGTGTGGGAGCGCGGTCTCGGGTTCGCCAACGTCGAAGGGAAAGTCCGCGCCACGCCGGATACGCCGTATCCGGTGGCCGATCTCAGCCAGCCGTTTGCCGCCGTCCTGCTGCTGCAGTGCGTCGAGCAGCGGCGACTCGCGCTCGACGCGCCGCTTCAGCAATACGGCGTCAGGACACAGGACCAGTCGGCCACGCTCAGGCAACTCCTCAGCCACAGCGCGAACGCGGCCGGCGGCGCCTTCAAGTACGATCCCGAGCGATACGCCCAGCTCACCGGCGCGATGGAGTACCTGCGCGCCGCAGCCCTATCGCAAGAGCGTCGCCCATCGTCTGCTCGAGCGGCTGGCCATGATCGATTCGGTGCCGGGGCGCGACATGCGCGGCCCGGAGGCGGCAGCGGATGGCTTGTTTGCACAGGTCGCCCTTGAACGCTACGCGCGGACGCTCGAACGGATGGCGGTGCCCTACCGGGTCGACAAGAACCGCCGCGCCACGAGGAACGAGCTGCCTGTCGACGGGCTCACCGCGGCAAGCGGACTCGTCTCGACGGTCCGCGATCTCGCCAGGTTCGATGCGGCGCTCGACTCGGGCATTCTCATGGACCCAGACACGCTCGCCGCGTCCTGGTCGCCCACGCTCGCGCCGGATCGCTCGCCGCTTCCCACCGGTCTGGGCTGGTTCGTCCAGAACTATCGCGGCACACCGGTCGTCTGGCACTTCGGCGTCGTCCCCAACGCCTACTCGGCGCTCATCGTCAAGGTGCCCTCGCGTCGGGCCACGATGATCCTGCTCGCGAACAGCGACGGGCTGGTGCACCCCTATCAGCTCGAGGCGGGGGATGTCACGCGGTCGCTCTTCGCGTCGGTGTTCCTCCGCATGCTGCTTTGAGATCTCGCAGTGCGCAGGGCGCGGTGGGTCCTCGCAGTTGCCGCGCTTCTCATCCTCGCCCCACCTGTGCCGGCTGCCGCCGAATGGCAGTTCACGCCGTTCCTCGGCTATACGTTCAATGGCTCGACGACGCTCGTGGACCTCGAGCTGGGCAGCGAGGAGACGCACTGGAACTTCGGCGGCTCCGTCATGCTGATTGGCGACAGCCCGTTCGGCGTCGAAGCCTACTTCGTCCGCACACCAGGCTTCTTCGAGAGCGAGAAAACCGTGTGCAACGTGGCCGTGACCTGCATCACCGGCAGCCGCACCTACGCGTTCATGGGGAACGCGGTACTGGCGACGCCCCGCGGCTGGAACCGATACGGCCTGCGGCCGTTCATCTCCGGCGGGCTGGGGCTGCTTCACGCCTCGCGGAGCGACACCCAGGACATCATCCCGATCAACGACCTCGACATGCTCGGCATGAACGTCGGCGGGGGCGCCGTCGGCCTCCTGACGGAGCGGGTCGGCCTGCGATTCGATCTGCGCTACTTCAGGGCCATCGACGCACCGGATTGGACGACCATCGATCCCCCGGTGTCGATCGGCCCCATCCAGTTGCGCTACTGGACCGCGGGCATCGGCGTCGTCATCAAGCACTGAGCTCACTTCACCCTGGCCCTGACCCGCACCACGCCGAGCACGCGGTAGGAGTATTCGTAGTGCCGCTCCACGCGGTGGACGCGGAACGAGGCTTCGAGCCGGCTGGCGCGCGCGACGTCGAAGCTCTTGGTGATGCCAGCTTCCGCGTAGTCGCGGATGCCCCGATAGCGCGTGCCGTCCCGCCTGATCGACAAGTAGTTGGGATCCCCTTCGTCCTTGATGAAGTCGTCGCCGCGCCAGACGATCAGGTGCGCGCGCCATGCCAGCCCCTCGAGGGCGGCGCGTCCGAAGAATGCCGCGCCGTCGCGGGTGCGTTGCGGTTGTTCACGGTCGGGCGTGTCATGAGACCACAGCGCGAGGAGCTCGAGGGACGGATCGAGGACCGACGATGGACTGCTCGCGGGAAGCCTGCGGGCGTCTCGACAAGACGATGCCCGTGGCGAGGGCGACGCTGTCGCGTACCGGGCCTGACGCATGGAGCTGCCCGCCCTCGTGCACGATGTGCGCGTGGACCGGCAGCGACAGCACGCCGTTCATGCGCCACTGCGCGCGCGCGCCGGCGTCGAGCCGCTCCCGATGCTCCTCGGTGTTGAGACGCTGCCACTGCAGCCAGGTGTCGTGCTCGTAGTCACGCGCGTCGACCGTCCACTGAAGTCCGGCTTCATAGGGTCGCTCGAACGCCAGTGTTTCGCGCTGGAGCGGCGGCAACAGGCCGTGCGGCCCGGTGCGATCGGGCCCGGACGGCCACGCCGCACGAGGCGTCGAGAGCGTGCCAAAGATGAATCGCGACGGCCCCTGCCGAACCGACATCGCCACGACCGGACGCACCTGTTCGAACGACTGATCGCTGCCGAACCGCTGGTTGCCGAATACCCCGAGCGACAGGGTCACGGACTCGGAGATCTCGACGCGGCCGTCGAGCCGCGCGGCGGCTCCGAAGATGGTCTCGCCCTCGCGAAACGGGTTCCTGAACTCGGTGTTGTCGCCGTAGAAGATCACGTCCGCGCCGAGCACCAGGCCCTGGCCTGCGCGGGCCACCTGCGTGAAGCCCGCCGCCCACACGATAATCGTCAGGAATGCACACACCCCCCGCGTCGGCATGCGCCTAACATTAGCGCACCGCTCCTTCCGATCCGTCGTACTGGCCGTCGCGATCGCGCTGTTTCCGATCCTCTCCGCCAGCGCCCAGACCACGTCGTCAGCCCCGCCGCCCGCCGATGATCCGTTCGCACGGCGGGGATGGCACATCGAGCTGGCCGCGCACGGGGCGCTCGAGACGTGGAACTACAACATCTCGCACGAGGAAATGCTGGCCCTCGTGACCGGGGTCAGCTACGGGCTCGGCAAGGGCGTCGTCATCAAGGTGGAATCGCCGCTCTACCGGGTCTGGCAGCGCGGTACAGACGGCTACCTGCTCGGGCTGACGTGGGGCGTCAGGAGCCGGTTCCTGCGCCGGCCACGGTGGTCCCTGTTCTGGGAGGTCGAGGCCGGGATCTCCGACTCCGACACGCTAGTGCCGCCTGGCGGGACGCGCTTCAACTACGTTGTGCTCGGCGGCGCCGGCGTCAGCTGGCGGTTGAAGCCCCGGCTTCATGCGCTCGCCGGGCTGCGCTGGGTTCACGTGTCCAACAACGGCCTCGCCGGCCGCAGCCGCAACCCGGATATCGAGGCCGTCGGGCCCGTCCTCGGCGTACTCGTCGGCTTCTAGCTCAGTCCGGGGCTCCGCCCCGGACCCCGGCTCGGTCGCTTGCGGGGGCCCCATGCCCCGCGCCGCTCCCTCGCGGGCGCGCTGTGCGCGCCGCCGCCATGCGGCCTCACTTCAGGACCTGCAGCTGCACAGACAGGAACCACGCCGGGAACATCCAGGCCCAGCGCGCCTCGGTACTTTCTCGGATAGCGGTTCGCCAGGCGCGAGACCAGGCGGTTGAGCGGTGAGCGCGCGAAGATCAGGTTGGATCGCACTACGCGAAAGCGCGCCTCGGAGTAGAACGCGAACTCGTGCGAGCTGTCGAAGTAGTCGAAGCTGAAGCGGCTGAAGAAATGCCGGTGCGTCGGATCGGTGAAGGCGTTGCCCGACGAGAAGTGCGGAACGCTGATCTCGATCGAAGCCCCGTTGCGGCAGATCCGGTGCAGCTCCTCCATCGCCGCGACGACGTCCGCCAGGTGCTCGATCACGTCGAAGGCGTAGACCTGGTCGAACCGGTTGTCGGCGAACGGCCACGGCGTGACGTCGAGGTCGTGCACGACGTCTGGATTCGAGGCAGGAGTGCGATCGAGATTGACCGCCCCGGCGCGGTGCTTGCGCCCGCATCCAAGATTCAGGACCGACGGAACAGCCTCCACGCGCTCTTGCGGACCGAGTCGCTAGACGCGCTGCGCGGCGTGCTGGCGCGACGTCTCCGATCCCCGCTGCGCGTTGAACAACAGCGCGAACAGCACCAGCACCACCGCGGCCGCCGCCGCCGGCACCACCCAGATCGACTGCCAATCGTGCGGCACCGTGGCGCCTTCGAGACGGTACGCGTCCACCACCCAGCCCGATAGGTACGAGCCGATGAACATGCCGGCTCCGAGTGTGACAAACGCGATGAAGCCCTGCGCCGCCGCGCGCAGAGACACCGGGGCGCGCTGGTCGACGTAGATCTGACCGGTGACGAAGAAGAAGTCGTAACAGATGCCGTGCAACAGGATGCCGAGGTACAGCATCCAGACCAGCGACGCGTTGTCGCCGAAGGCGAAGAGCAGGTAGCGGCCGGTCCATGCCACCATGCCCACGATCAGCATCCACTTCACGCCGAGCCGCCGGAAGAACCACGGCATGATCAGCATGAAGAAGATCTCGGAGACCTGCCCGAGCGTCATTTTCGACGCCACGTTGGTCACGCCGAGCTCGCTCAGGAAAGCCGCCGCGAACGTGTAGTAGAACTGCAGCGGGATGCAAATCAGGAACGAGCCGATGACGAAGATCGCAAATGAGCGCTCCTTCATCAGGCTCAGTGCGTCGAGACCGAGCACGTCGCGCGCGGTGATCGCGTGGCCGAGCTTCGCCGGCGGCGTGTGTGGCAGCGCCAGGCTGTAGGCCGCGAGCACGAACGAGGCCACCGCTGCGGTGCGGAACATCGCCGGCGACGTGCCGAATGCCAGCAGGCCAATCGCGTAGCCGGCGGCAATCCAGCCGATCGTCCCCAGCACCCGGACCCGCGGGAACTCCGCCCCCGGATCCTTCATGTGGTGGAAGGATAATGAGTTGGTCAGCGCCAGCGTCGGCATGTAGCACAGCGTGTAGGCGATCAGCACCGGATAGAACGTCCGGAAGTCGGTCAGGGTCGAGACGTAGAGCAGCAGCAGCCCGCCGACGAAGTGCAGCACCGCCAGGATCCGCTCGGTGGCGAAGAAGCGATCCGCAACCATCCCCACGAAGAACGGCGAAATGATCGCCGCCAGCGCCGTCGCCCCGTAGGCGAGACCGATCTGCCGGCCGTCGAACTTGAGCACCTCGTTCAGGTACGGGCCCATCGTCACGTACCAGGCCCCCCAGACGAAGTACTGGAGGAACATCATGATCGACAGCTTGACGGTTGTTGGATTCATAGTGTGAGGTCAGCGGCAGGGGGGCGTGAGCATCGGCGCGGGGCAGGATAGCACCCGCATCGCCGGGGGGCAAACACCAGAGGTAGCGCCGGCGAGGGCGGTTGCCCTTCAGAATCGGCGGAAGGTGAGGTTGAGCCGTCCCTCGAACGGCAGTCCCGGAGGCGCCGTCCCTGGCTGGATCCGGGATACGCCGTGGTACCGCAGCCTGGATTCGCCGCCGAACACGAACGCGTCTCCCGACGTCAGCTCGAGTTTCTCGACCGGATCCTTCCGGCGCATCCCGCCGAACAGGAACATCGCGGTGTCGCCAATCGAGAGCGAGATCACCGGCGCCCCTGACGCGATCGACTCGTCGCTCTCGTCCTTGTCCTGATGCAGCCCCATCCGGCTGGCCGCGTCATACCAGTTGACGATGCAGAGATCGGGCGTGACGTCGAATCCGGCCGCCCGTGCGGCCCGCTCGCCAACGGCGGCCAGTGAGCGCGGCAGATCGGGAACCGGGAGGCCGTCGATGTCGGACCGGACGTGCTCGTAGGCGTAGGTCCGCGCGTTCCAGTGCCGTCCGAGGCACAGCATGCGGACGCTCATGGGGTGCCCACCGCGCACGATCGGCGTGTAGAAGCCGGCCTCGCGCGCGCCGAGTTCCAGGCATTCGGCGGCAATGGCCCGCTGCTCCTCCGGCGCGAGGTACTCCGGCAGATGCAGAGCCCCGGGGGCAAGCATGACGGGTATCACGACCGGACCTTCGAAGACACGCGGCACATGGAGACCACGTCCTTGATTGCCTGGACAATCGTGTCCGGTTCGTCGAGCGGAATCCAGTGGCCGCTGTTGGTGGCGATGACGTGCCGGCCGGTCATCGATCGACCGGCGAGGGCGTCCTGCAGCTGTCGTCGGCGCGCGCTGACGTCGGTCGCAGAGATGGTGACGAGCGGGAGATCGGCGAAGCGCGGCGCGGGATCGACGTCGGCGGCGCTCGCACAGACATTCTCGATCTGACTGCCGAGTGCTTCGAAGAAGCGTGGCTGCGTCCACATCCAGCGCAGCATCCGGCGGGTTTCCATCGGCAGCTTCGTCACCGGCGCCAGGATCTCCTCGTCGTCGCGCCGCAGGGTCCGTCGGCTGGCGGTGGCTGCGATGCCGCGGGCGAGATCGACGGCGCCGGCGGACGCGAGCGCGGCGACCAGCGACGCAATCCCGAGGCGGGCCGCGAGAACGCCGTGCCGACAGAGCCTGGCGCCCCGGAGGATGCGATCGCGCTGTTCCGGTGGCGGATCGATCCAGTCCTCGGGATGCGCGGGATCGACGAAGACGAGGCCCGCCACCAGTGCCGGGTAACGCGCAGCAAAGAGACGAATCGTCAATCCGCCGAACGAGTGCCCGACCAGCACGAATGGACCCTGCAGTCCGGCAGCGGCAATGAGGGCGTGGAGCTCGTCGGCGAGCCGTGACGCGGTCCGCGGGATGGGGCCGGCGTCGCTCCAGCCGAAACCCGCGCGATCGTAGACGCAGGCCGTCGTGACGCTGGCGACCGCAGGCTGAACGAAGGTCCAGCTCAATGACGATCCGCCAAGCGCGGCATCGAAGAGGACGACGGGCGAGCCGCTGCCCAGACAGTGCAGGTGCAGCCGGTGGGTACCGATCGAAACGAGACGGCCCGGCGGGGCGAAGGGTGCGGTGTTCGCCATTCGGACTTCCGTGGGGCTCCCATCGTATTCCAGTTCGGATTGTGTCGGGCGGTGAGGAATTTGCCCGGGTTCGCTGCGACCGGCCCGGCGACTCAAACCCTATATAATCTGGCCCACACTCACGACCATGTCCCTCGCAGCTGGTGCGCGGCTCGGCCCGTACGCCATCGTAGGCTCGCTCGGCCAGGGCGGGATGGGAGAGGTGTATGAAGCGCGCGACACGCGGCTCGACCGCCGGGTGGCCATCAAGACGCTCAGACCAGAGCTGATCGCGGACGCCCACGCGCGCCGGCGGTTCGAGCGCGAGGCCAAATCGCTCTCCGCCCTCAGCCATCCAAACATCTGCACCATCTTCGATGTCGGACACCACGACGGCCACGACTTCATCGTCATGGAATACATCGAGGGTGAGACGTTGTCGGCTGCCCTCGATCGACGCGGCCTCGACGAACCGACGCTCGTGCGGATCGCGACGCAGATCGCGAACGCCCTGACGGAAGCTCACGACCACGGCGTGCTCCATCGTGACGTGAAGCCGCAGAACGTCATGATCAGCCAGCGGGGTGTCGTGAAGGTCCTCGATTTCGGTCTCGCGCGCGTGGTGACTGAGACCGACAGCGGGGGCGCGACCGCGACCGGATACAGCGCCGCCCACGACATTGTCGGCACGGCGGCGTACATGTCCCCGGAACAGGTGCGGGGAGAACCGCTCGACGGACGCAGCGACATCTTCAGTCTTGGCACCCTGCTGTACACGTCGATCGCCGGCCGCTCGCCGTTCGAAGCCGGCTCGCCGATGGCGACGCTCTCGGCCGTCCTTTCAGCGGAGCCACTCGCCGTTGGGGCGGATTGCGCCGACCACCAGCCCGGAGCTGCAACGGATTGTTCGCAAGTGCCTGGAAAAGGACCGATCGCGCCGCTATCAGGGTGTGCGGGACGTGGCCACGGACCTCGAGAACCTGCAGCAGGGTTCCGGCGATCTGCGTGACATCGCGCGGCCGGAACTGGCGGGCCCCGTCGATGGCGGCGCAGGCCTCAGGCCGCCGATCAGGCGGTGGAAAACGGCTGCCGTCATCACTACAGCCTTCCTGCTCGTTGCCGCGGCGGCCGCCACGGCACGATGGATTCTGGTTCCCAAGGCGGCCATTCCCGATGTTCGCTCGGTAGCGATCCTGCCCTTCAAGCCGCTGACGGCGGTGAACGAGAACTACCTCGGGCTCGGTATCGCCGATGCCGTGATATCCAGGTTGAGCTCCGGCGCACCGGACCTCACCGTCCGGCCGACGACCGCCATCACGAAATATGCGGCGCAGGGTTCTGATGCGGTGACCGCGGGGCGGGAGTTGCAGGTCGACGTCATCCTGGACGGGACCTGGCAGCGTGAGGCGGACCGGCTGCGCGTCAGCGTCAACCTGCTTCGTGTCGACACCGGGACATCACTGTGGACGGATAGATACGATTTTTCAGCGAGTGACGTGTTCGCGATTCAGGATCGCGTCTCGGACGAACTGGTCTCGCGGCTTCGGCTCGAAGTCGACTCCGCGACCCGCTCGCGAACAGGCCATGGAGGCGGCACCACCAACCCCGAAGCTTATGATGCGTTCCTGCGTGGCAAGTATCATCTGTCCTCGCGCGGCTACAACCCGAGAGTGCGTGACCACAGCGACAAGGCGATCAGCACGTTGCAGCGCGCCGTTGCCCTCGACCCGAACTACGCAGAAGCCCACGCCAAGCTGGGCTTTGCCTACGCGCACACCGCGGTGTTCATCGACAACGATCCCTCGCTGGTTGACCGCGCCAAAGAAGAAACCCGCCTCGCGGAACAGATTCGACCGGATCTCGGGCAGATCCATCTGAATCGCGCCGTCATTCTCTGGTCCTGGTACGAGGGCTGGCGGATCGTCGAGGCGATCCGCGAGTACCGGCTCGCCGAGCAGCTCGATCCTGGCCTTCCGGACGTCGAGCTCGGCGCCGGCTACGCGCACCTTGGGTTCATTGACGATTGGCGCCGCGTCCAGGAGCACGCCATCGCACGCGACCCGACGAACCGCGGGGCTCGCCTTGTCTACGTCAATGAGCATTTCCTGATCAATCGGCCAGACGAGGGCCTGGCCGCGCAGAAACGCCTCCTCGACGACGGAACACCGGACTACCGGTACTTTCTGCTCAAGCGCCAGGTAGCCGAGGCGGCACCGCAGCTCGAGGCCATCGCCGCCAAGACATCCGACGCCTGGAGGATTGCCGAGCTCGCCCTGCTTCGATCGCTCCAGGGGCGCCATCGTGAGGCGAACGAAGCGATCACCCGCGCACTTGGTATGGCCGTCAAGAACCGGACGTACCACCACCTCACCTATCTGTTCGCGCAGACGAAAGGCGTGCAGAACGATCCCGCCGAAGCCGCACGCTGGCTGAAGGAGACGATCGACTGGGGACTGCCGTGCTATCCGGTGTTCGCCACGGACAGCTTCCTCGATCCGGTCAGACAGTCGCCGCAGGTACAGAAGGTGCTCACAGATCTCAAGCGCGACTGGGACACGTATCGCGAGGCGCTGCGGTAGAAGAACCGGGACTGTCGGGGATCATCCCGGGCGCGGAGCGGCTACGGCAACGCTGGGATGTGGGCTGATTCTGCCATGCGCCAGAGGCGGCGATAGCGCAGGGTTTGCGACCCGATCGGGTAACGCCTTCCGTCTGACGCGCTTTCTCGAACAATTCCACGCCGCAGCATCCGGGCATCTGCGTTGCGCTTGATGCACGGCATGCGCAAGGAGATCATCGAGCTCGCCCGCAACCCGGCGTTCATTCCACACATCTACGACTACTGCGACATGTGGTGCCCATCCTGCCCTGTTACGTCGCGATGCCTGCTCTTCAGTGCCGGCCTTGCGGGCGACGTATCGTCAAGGGAGGCCGACCTCGATGAGGAAATCCAGGAGGGCATCGCCTTCGCTCGCGCTGTTGCGGACGCGACCCGAACGCCGGTTGCAGACCTTGACGTCCGTCTGGCGGATCCGTCCTCCGCTCCGCGCGCGCCCGCTCTCGGTGACCCGCTGGAGCTCCTGGCGCGGCACTACGCAGTGCAGGCCGGCCGCTTCCTTCTGATGAAGGGCATCGACGTCGGCGAGCGACCTGGCGGCCCGCATGGCGAACCGCTGATGGTCATCGCCTGGTATCACGTGATGATTGCGGCCAAGACCTACCGGGCCCTGGTCAGCGACCACCTCAGCGCGCGGCAGCGAGTACTTCACGACGATGCGCTGGCGTCGGGGAAGATGGCCCTGATTGGGATCGACCGCTCGCTCGCGGCCTGGCGCCGCGTCGAGTCCGCATCGGACGACGGGCGGATTGGCGGGTTGGTGGAGTTGCTCGAGACGCTGCGGTGTGCCGTCGATCGCCGTTTTCCTGCGGCTTGCTGGCTTCGTGCGGCCGGGCCTCGATGACCTGCGGGCTGGGGCGTTCGCTCCAGAGCCAGTGGAGGACACGCCGTGACATCGAGCCGCTCGGCAAACAAAAAAAGGCCCGACGCTTTCGCATCGGGCCTGGGGAAATACTCCCGGCAGTGACCTACTCTCCCACGCACTTTCGCACGCAGTACCATCGGCGGTAGAGGGCTTAACTTCCGTGTTCGGAATGGGAACGGGTGTGACCCCTCTCCTATGACCACCGGGAAACTTGATCCGCCTGGCCGCGCCAGCGCGGCGGCGGAATCGTGGTTGCCTGGGGTTCTTCACTTGCGGCGTGCCAGATATCGGCGCGGCTCGAGCGAAGATCGTCCCAGACTATCTTGTAAAGAACTCTGAATGGTTTTCAGTGACCAGGTACCAGTGGAAACTGGCGACTGAGCACTGAAAACTATTCAGTCAACTGAATATCCTGCAAACGGTAGTTTCTTCGTCCCACTGTCGCGCCATCCCCGAAGGGCGGCGGCGACTTCACACTCGCAATGTCGCCGGTGTGAACCGGCGGGCATGCAAATAAGGAAATGGTCAAGCCTCACGGCTGATTAGTATCGGTAAGCTCCACACATCGCTGTGCTTCCACACCCGACCTATCACCTGGTCATCTTCCAGGAGCCTTCAGAGGCCTTACGGCCTGGGAAATCTCATCTTGTGGAGGGTTTCACGCTTAGATGCCTTCAGCGTTTCTCCCTTCCGCACGTAGCTACCGAGCGCTGCCGTTGGCACGACAACTCGTACACTAGAGGTGCGTCCATCCCGGTCCTCTGGTACTAAGGACAGCCCCACTCAAATTTCCTCCGCCCATGACAGATAGAGACCGAACTGTCTCGCGACGTTCTAAACCCAGCTCACGTACCGCTTTAACCGGCGAACAGCCGGACCCTTGGAACCTGCTACAGCTCCAGGATGCGATGAGCCGACATCGAGGTGCCAAACCCTAGCGTCGATGTGAACTCTTGGCTAGGATCAGCCTGTTATCCCCGGCGTACCTTTTATCCGTTGAGCGATGGCCCTTCCACGCGGAACCACCGGATCACTAAAGCCTGGTTTCCCACCTGCTCGTCTTGTAGGACTCGCAGTCAAGCTCGCTTATGCTTTTGCACTCTACGGCTGATTTCCAAACAGCCTGAGCGAACCTTCGCGCGCCTCCGTTACAGTTTAGGAGGCGACCGCCCCAGTCAAACTACCCACCTAGCAGTGTCCCTGACCTGGATAACAGGTCGAGGTTAGAACGCCGGAGTGTTAAGGGTGGTATCTCACCGTTGGCTCCCCCAAGCCCAAGAGCCTGGGTTCAAAGCCTCCCACCTATCCTGCGCATAACACGCCAGCATTCACTACTAAGATGTAGTAAAGGTGCACGGGGTCTTTTCGTCTAGTCACGGGCAACCGGCGTCTTCACCGGTACCACAAATTCGCAGTGCCCCTCGTTGAGACAGCGCCCAAATCGTTACGCCATTCGTGCAGGTCGGAACTTACCCGACAAGGAATTTCGCTACCTTAGGACCGTTATAGTTACGGCCGCCGTTTACCGGGGCTTCAGTTCGAAGCTTCGCCTTGCGGCTAACCTCTCCCTTTAACCTTCCGGCACCGGGCAGGCGTCAGACCCTATACGTCGTGTTCGACTTAGCAGAGTCCTGTGTTTTTAGTAAACAGTCGCTTGGGCCTCTTTATTGCAACTCGTTCATGCATACGACCGCGAGGATCGTACACACTAATCGAGCACCCCTTATTCCGAAGTTACGGGGCTAGTTTGCCGAGTTCCTAAACGAGGGATCACACTCGCGCCTGAGGATTTTCTCCTCGCCTACCTGTGTCGGTTTGCGGTACGGGTACCTACTTCTCTCCTTAGAGGCTTTTCTCGGCAGCGTGGCGTTACCGGCTTTGCGGGTCGTAGACCCTCGACATGGCACCTCAGGGAATGTGACCTTCCGGATTTGCCTGGAAGATCCCCCTACATGCCTGAACCCACACGTCCAATCGTGGGCCCGGTTAGCCTCCTGCGTCCCCCCATCGTGATAACGAGAAGTGGGTAGTTCCGGAATGTTGACCGGATATCCATCCGCTACGCCTTTCGGCCTCGCGTTAGGACCCGACTGACCCTGAGCGGACGAACCTTCCTCAGGAAACCTTAGGCTTACGGCGGGGAAGATTCTCACTTCCCTTATCGCTACTTATGCCGGCAGGGTCACTTCTCGGCGCTCCACCAGTTCTTTCGATCTGACTTCGCTGCGCGCGAGAACGCTCCTCTACCAATATGAGATCCCGCAGGATCTCGTCTATTCTACGGCTTCGGTACTGTGCTTGAGCCCCGTTATATTGTCGGCCCAAAGCCGCTTGACCAGTGAGCTATTACGCTTTCTTTAAAGGATGGCTGCTTCTAAGCCAACCTCCTGGTTGTCTGAGCGTCTTCAGATCCTTTACCACTTAGCACAGATTTAGGGACCTTAGCCGGTAGTCTGGGCTGTTTCCCTCTCGACAATGAAGCTTAGCCCCCACTGTCTGACTCCCGGGATACGTGTCGTTGGCATTCGCAGTTTGATTGGATTCAGTAACCTGGTAAGGCCCCTAGTCCATTCAGTTCTCTACCACCAACGCCGACCTCCCGAGGCTATCCCTAAAGATATTTCGAGGAGAACGGGCAATCACGAGGTTTGATTAGCCTTTCACCCCTACCCTCAGCTCATCCAAGCTGTTTTCAACCAACACTGGTTCGGGCCTCCATAGAGTGTTACCTCTACTTCACCCTGGCCAAGGGTAGATCACC
>CAVVSR010000014.1:0-470000 GCA_963750935.1 uncultured Acidobacteriota bacterium | reverse complement strand
CGCGGTGAACGCCCCGACCACGTAGACCACGGTGTGCCCGAGATCCTGGAAGTGCTTCATCTTCCGGATCAACACGGTGTGACCGAGATGCAGATCGGGCGCGGTGGGATCGAACCCGACCTTGACGACGAGCTTCTTGCCCGTGCGCTCCGCTCGTTCGAGCTTGGCCTTCAGGTCGGGCAACCGGACCACGTCGACGCAGCCCTTGGTGAGATAGGCGATCTGCTCGTCAATCGTCATGTCGGGCAATTATCCCTTGTCCCGGTCGTCGCCCGCGGCGAGCGTGCGGCGCGCCTTGTCCAGACCGCGCCGCACCAGGCCGAGCGCATGGCCGGTCGCATCGGCGGCACGCAGGACCGCGGGGCCATACGGGTGCGTCGCCTGAACGAATCGCTCGAGCTCCGCTGCCTGCGCGTCGGAGCCGTGAATGACACGCTCTTCGAACTCGAACCGATCGTCCCAGAACAGCCACTGCACCTGATCGCGTTCGGGCAGGCTGCGCAGGAACGACACCGGCAGCGAGTAGCGCCAGTCGGCATGCACCAGGTGGTACTTCATGAGGAACGTGATGTGCGACCCGGCGATGTCGATGAGCCACCGGTGGTGCGACAGCCCCGCGATGCGCGGATGTTCCCAGCCTCGCGACTGCTCAGCCATCCGCGACGGCACCTCGACGTAGCCAGCCTTCGCCACCCGCACCAGCTCGGAGCAGACCCCCAGCGGATCGCGCAAATCCTCGAGCGTGTGCGAGCAGATCGCGAAGTCGATCGACTTGTCCTCGAACGGCCAGGGCTCTCGCGCGCAGAGATCGCGCTGGATCCACGACGCGGCGGTGAAGTGCTCCTCGACGCCACCCTGGAACGCGGGCAAGCCCAGCGTCTTGTAATACCCGCGCGTCGCGAACGGCTCGGCGTCCATGACGATGTTGGCGCGATTGAAAGGACAGGCCCAGCCGCCGACGTCCAGCACGACCGCGCCGGGTTTCAGCCTCTCGAGGATCAGCTCGACGTTCGGCTCGAACATGGCCTGCCCACTATATCTGCTGCCAGCCGAGGTTCGGCCGGGCTCAGCGGCGCGGCCGCGCTAACATACTTTCGGCATGTCTCCCGCACCCGAGGCCAGTCGCCCGACGCGGCGCATGGTGCTGCGAGGGCTCGGCGCCGCGGCCATCGGCACGGCCGCCGGCACCGCCACGCACGGCTACCTCTACGAGCGACATCATCCGCTCGTCACCGAGGAAACGCTGGCGGTGCTCGGCTGGCCCGAACCGCTGCGGGGCTTCCGCATCGGCTTCCTCACGGATCTCCACCGCAGCGCGACCGTATCGCACGAGCTCATCGGGCACGCCGTGGACGCGCTGATGGCGCACGCGCCCGATCTCATCGTCATTGGCGGCGACTACGTCACCAATCGCGACCGCCGGTACGTCCAGCCAGCGGCCGAGGCGCTTCGGGGGCTGTCGGCGCCCAACGGCGTGTTCGCCGTGCTCGGCAACCACGACGACGAACGCGACGTGCCAGGGGCATTGGTCGAGGCGGGATTCGAAGTGCTCAAGGACGCGCGGACGCGCGTCGAGGTTCGCGGCGAAGATATCGATATCGCCGGCCTTCGCTACTGGACGCATCGCGTGCCTGACATCGCGCGGGTGATTCGCGGGGCCTCACCGACCCTGATCATGGTGGCGCACACGCCGAAGCGGCTCATTGAGGCCGCGGCCTTGTCGGTGCCGCTGCTGCTGAGCGGACATACTCACGGCGGGCAGATCGTGCTCCCTGGGCTGGGGCCGATCGCCGCCCGTGAATTTCCGGTGATTGCCGGCGCGGCGAGGCGGGAGAACACAGCGGTATTCGTCAGCCGTGGGGTGGGGACGGTCTACCTTCCGGTTCGCGTCAACTGCCCGCCCGAAGTGGCCGTGCTCCGGATCGCTCCCGCGGGTTCCTGATCGCCGGGTCGCCCTCAGCGAGTCCTGAGGAATCGACGTCCGTCCACGCGCCAGCCCCCCGCCAGCACCACCGCCACCGCGGCCGGATAGATGCGATGTTCCTCGACGAGGATGCGCTGGGACAGCGTCTCGATCGTGTCGTCGTCCTGAACCGGCACCGCCGACTGCAGCACGATCGGTCCCGCATCGAGTTCGCTGGTCACGAGATGGACGGTCGCGCCCGTCACCTTCACCCCATGAGCCAGGGCCTGCTGCTGCGCGTCGACCCCGGGAAACGACGGGAGCAGCGACGGGTGGATGTTGAGGACCGCGTCGGGAAATGCATCGAGCAGCCTCGGACTGACCAGGCGCATGAAGCCGGCCAGGCAGATCAGCGTCACGCTGCGCGCATGGAGCTCCTGCGCGAGCCGCTCGTCGTAGTCCTCGCGCGTCGCGAACTGCCGGTGATCGAGGACCATGGTCTCGATTCCGGCGGCGCGCGCCAGGTCGAGCCCGCCGGCGCTCGAGCGGTTGGAGATGACGACCCCGATCTCGGCGTCGAGCTCCCCACGCTCGATGGCGTGAATCAGTGCTTGCAGGTTGCTGCCGCGGCCCGAAATCAGCACGCCGAGGCGCGCTCGGCCCGCGTCCGCCGTGCGCTCACTCACCGACGTACCTCACGCCCTCGCCACCGTCGCCGACCACGCCGATGCGCACCGCTGCCGGTTCGCCGTTCTGGGCCAGCGCCTCGAGGATCCCGGCTTCGTCCGAGGGCGCACAGGCCAGGATCAAGCCAATCCCCATGTTGAAGGTGCGCAGCATATCCGCGACTGGCACCTGACCGGTACGCTGCAGCCACGCGAAGACCGGCGGAATCGTCCAGGCCCGCCGGTCGATTTGCGCATGAGTGCCGTCCGGCAGGATCCGGGGCAGGTTCTCGGTGATGCCGCCGCCCGTGATGTGGGCCATCCCCTTGATCCGTCCACCGTCCAGCAGCGGCCTGACGATCGGCAGATAGCTGCGATGCGGCGTGAGCAGCGCCTCGCCAATCGACGTCCCCAGCTCGTCGACGAACGTTCCCGGCTTCAAGCCGGCGCTCTCGAAGGCTATCCGGCGGGCCAGCGAGTAGCCGTTGGTATGCAGGCCTGACGAGGGCAAACCGATCAACACGTCACCGGGGCGGATGCTCTTGCCGTCGATCAGCCGATCGCGCCGCACCGCGCCGACGATGAAACCGGCGACGTCGTACTCGCCGTCGGCGTAGAACCCCGGCATCTCCGCGGTCTCGCCGCCGAGCAGCGCGCAGCCATTGCTGCGGCAGGCTGACGCCAGTCCTTCGACGACCTGCACCGCGACATCGGGGTCGAGCCGGCCAGTAGCGAGGTAGTCGAGAAAGAACAGCGGCTGCGCCCCCTGCACCAGGATGTCGTTGACGCAATGATTCACGAGGTCGACGCCGATCGTCGTGTGCACGCCGGTCATGAACGCGACACGAAGCTTCGTGCCGACGCCGTCAGCGCTGGAGACCAGCACCATGTCCGCGCCCTGCCCGCCCGGCATGGCGAACAGTCCGCCGAACGACCCGATATCGGACAGCACACCGCCGGTGAAGGTGCTCCTCGCCAGCGAGCGAATGCGGCGGACGACCTCGTTGCCGGCGTCGATGTCGACACCCGACTGTTTGTAATCCATAGGCGTGCGGGGCTCTCAGAACTCCAGTCGCTGTATCAGCGTCTCGGCGACGTTGCGGGCGGGCGATCCGGCCGCGGCGGCCCAGTAGGCTCGCCGGACTGTGACGAAGAACCGCTCCTCGTCGAAGTCCTCTTCGAGCATGTCGAACGCTTCGCGCAGGAGCTCGGTGGAGGCCTGCAGATCGCCCGGCCTCTCGAGCACCTGGAGCAGGAGCGGTGTGTTCCGGAGCGCAATGGTCCCGAGCGCCAGCGCGATGGCCGCCCGTTCGGGATCGCGGGTCGGTGCGCCGACCTCGAACAGCGTCGCGGCCGCGTCCTTGCGACCGGCAACCGCCAGCGCGGCGAGCCCGCCAGCCGCGGCGCGGACCAGTTCCTGATAACCGGGATTCGCAATCCCGAACTTCAGCGTCTCCAGCAGGTACGCCTCATGCGACGCGCAGTTGCTGCCGATCAGGCAGATCGCCGCCGCGATCGACGGCTGCAAGGTGCGTGGCGCCGTGCGCTGCAGATCGGCGAGCACGGCGAGGCCGCGCTTGTCGCCGATCCGGCCGATCGCCAGGATCGCATCGTCCTGGAGTGGCCCTTCGAGCTTGGCGACGTCGGTGATCGGCTGGAGCGCGTAGGCGCCGCGATACTCACCCAGCGCCTCGATGACCACGGCGCGGAACAGATCCTGCCCGCGCATGACCAGCGCGCTCATCGTCTCGCGGACTTTCGGATCGCTGCCGTACGCCGCAAGCGACCGTGTCACCGCGGGACGAACGAACTCGGATTCTTCCTTGTCCACCGCCGCCAGCAGACGTGGAATCGAGCCGGGATCCGGGTGATGCTGGAACCACGCGTACGCGACCGCGCGCAGCCGATCGTTCTTGTCCTGGAGCATCCGCAGCATGGTGTCGCTGGTGCGGGGATCGTTGAAGCCGGACAGCAGGATGAGCGCCCTGAAGCGCACGTACCAGTCCGCCGCGGGGTTGGTCGCGGTGTCGGTCAGCACCGGCACTGCCATCGCCGGTTCTGCCCGGCGGACCGTTCGCGACGCTTCCATGCGCACGGGGAACTCGAAGGAGCCGAGAAGACCGACGGCCGCCTTCAGCTGCTCGGGCGTGACCTTACCGGCCGGTACGGGTGCGGGAGCTGGCTTCGCCTGCGCGGGAGGCTGTAAGGCAAACAGGGTCGCAGTGCCAAGGACCGACAGGATCGTCAGGCACGTGGCAATCCGTCTCGACGCCATCAGCACTCAGTCGACGGCCTTGAGCGCGAGCTGCAGGTAGGCCTCCTCGTTCTGGGGGAACGAGACCGGATAGATGCCGGTGTAGCAGGACGTGCAGTAGTCCTTCTGCCGCTCGCCGACCGCTTCGCGCAGGCCGCTGAGGCTCAGGTAGCCGACGCTGTCGGCCTCGACGTAGTCGCGAATCTCGTCGATGCTGTGCGTCGCGCCGATCAGATCCTTCCGGCTCGGGGTATCCACGCCGTAGAAGCACGGCGACACGGTCGGCGGACAGCTGATTCGGACGTGCACTTCGCGCGCGCCGGCGGCCCTGACCAGGCGCACGATCTTCCGGCTGGTCGTACCGCGCACGATCGAATCGTCCACCAGCACGACGCGCCGGCCGTCCAGGATGCTCCGGACCGGATTCAGCTTCACCTTCACGCCGAAGTCGCGGATCGATTGCTGCGGCTGGATGAACGTCCGGCCGACGTAGTGATTCCTGATCAACCCGAACTGCAGCCGGATGCCGGCACTTTCCGAATAGCCAATCGCCGCGCACACGCCGGAGTCGGGAATCGGCACCACGACGTCGGCGTCGACCGGGGCCTCGCGCGCGAGGATTTGGCCGAGGGCGGTGCGAACCTCGTTCACGCTGCGGCCGAACACGTAGCTGTCGGGCCGCGCGAAGTAGACGTGCTCGAAGACGCAGTGCGCGAGCTGCGACGGCGGATACGGCTTGATCGATCGCAGCCCGCCGTCGCTGATCACCAGCAGCTCACCAGGCTCGACGTCGCGGACGTAGGTCGCACCGATCAGGTCGAGCGCGCAGGTTTCCGAACAGACGATCCAGGCATCGCCGAGCCGTCCCAGGGCGAGGGGACGGAATCCATGCGGATCGCGCGCCGCGATCAACCGGTTCTTGGTCAGCAGCACCATCGAGAACGCGCCGCTGATCTGCGCGATCGACTCGACCAGCGCTTCTTCGACAGACGGCGACTTCGCCCGCGCATACAGGTGCAGGACGACTTCCGTGTCGCTCGTGGTCTGGAAAATCGACCCGGCCTGGACCAGTTCGTCACGCAGTTCCTGGGCGTTGACCAGGTTGCCGTTGTGCGCGACCGCGATCTGGCCGTGCGCGCAATCGATCAGGAACGGCTGGGCGTTCTGGAGCTTGCTCTCGCCCGCGGTGGAGTAGCGCGTGTGCCCAATCGCGAGATGGCCGGGCAGCGTCTCCAGGATGTCTTCCTTGAACGCATCCGCGACCTGGCCCATGCCGCGAAAGACGCGCATCTTCTGACCGTCGCCGGCCGAGATGCCGGCGCTCTCCTGACCACGATGCTGAAGCGCATACAGGCCCAGCGAAGTCAGACTTGCAGCTTCGGGGTGACCGAAAATCCCAAAGATGCCGCACTCGTCTTTATATGGCATGAGTCGCTCGCGCGTTCCGCGCTCGCTGGCTAGTACTGCTGGTCCCCGGCGTGAGCCGCCTCCGCGCCGCGCCGTCGTGTCGGATCGATCCGCGATCTGCGACGTGTCGCCGTCGCGCGTATTCTACGCCGCCTTGCCCTTGAAGTGACGCCCAATGGCAGATGCCCATAACTGCTCCGCTTCGACGACCGCTGTATCGACCAGCTTGGCGCCCACGAGAGAAATCTCGATCCGCGTGCCTCCGGTTCGGCCAATGACCGTAGCCGGGACGCCACCTGTGCGAGCCAGTGCAAGCAGCGCATCTCGCTTGCCCGCCGAGACCGAGACGACCACGCGGCCGGCAGCTTCGCTGAAGAGATGTGCGATGCCCGCCCATGCCTCGCCGCCGTCGTGATGAGGCGCCCGCGGCAGGTCGATCGTGCAGCCCACGCCAGACGTGTCGAAGCAGCACTCCGCCAGCGTGACGGCGATCCCACCGTCCGAGCAGTCGTGCGCCGACTGGATCAGCCGCTCGCCTGCCGCCCGTGACAACAGCGCGATCAGGGCGCGTTCGCGATCGAGATCGAGCGCCGGCGCATCGCCGGCGATCGTGTCGTGGACGGTGTTCAGATACTCGCTGCCGCCGAGCGTGCCCGCTGGATCCCCCAGCAGGACGACCTCGTCACCGCTCTGCCGGAACGCGCGCCCGATCGCCAACGACGCATCGTCGATCAAGCCGACCACGCCGATGATGGGCGTCGGGTGAATCGCCTTGCCGTCCGTTTCGTTGTACAGGCTGACGTTGCCACCCGTAATCGGGATATCGAGCGCACGACAGGCGTCCGCGATGCCTTCGACCGCCTCGACGAACTGCCACATGATCTCGGGCTTCTCGGGATTGCCGAAATTCAGGCAGTTGGTGGCGCCGATCGGGACGGCGCCTGCGCACGCGACGTTGCGGGCCGCCTCGGCCACCGCCAGCATCGCGCCGCGGCGCGGATTGAGGAAGCAGTAGCGCCCGTTTCCGTCGGTCGACATCGCCAGCGCGCGACCAGACTCCTTGATCCGGATGACGCCGGCACCCATGCCCGCGAGCGTGAGCGTATTGGTGCGGACCATCGTGTCGTACTGCCGGTACACCCAGCGCTTGCTGGCAATAGTCGGGGAGGCAAGCACGTCCAGCAACGCCTGTCCGGGCTCGGCTGGCTGCAGCCGCGCGAGATCGAGCTTCTGCACTTCGTCCAGGTAGCCTGGCCGGCTCGTCGGACGATCGTAGACAGGCGCTTCGTCGACCAGCGCAGTGTTCGGGATCTCGGCCACCACCGTGCCGTGATCCTTGACGCGAAGCAGACCGTCGTCGGTCACGAACCCGATGTGCGCGGCGTGGAGATCCCACTTGTCGAAGATCTGCTCGACTTCCGCTTCTCGCCCGTGCTTGACCACGAGCAGCATGCGTTCCTGCGATTCGGACAGCATGATCTCGTAAGGCGTCATTCCGGTCTCGCGCTGTGGCACGTGCCTGACGTCGATCTCGATCCCGCTGCCGCCGCGGGCACCCATCTCGCTGGTCGAGCAGGTCAGGCCAGCCGCCCCCATGTCCTGGACGCCGATCAGCGCGTCGGTCTGCATCAGCTCGAGGCAGGCCTCGAGCAGCAGCTTCTCCATGAACGGGTCGCCGACCTGCACGGCCGGACGCTTCTCGGCCGAGCGATCGTCGAACTCCGCCGATGCCATCGTCGCGCCGTGGATGCCGTCGCGCCCGGTCTTGGCGCCGACGTAGTAGACGGGGTTGCCGATGCCGGCCGCCGTGCCCTTCACCAGCGCATCGGCGCGCGCGATCCCGAGGCAGAAGACGTTGACCAGCGGATTGCCGGCGTAGGACTCGTCGAAGGCGATCTCGCCGCCGACCGTCGCGATGCCGATGCTGTTGCCGTAGCCGCCGATGCCGGCGACGACCCCCTCGACGATGCGCCGGGTGCGGGTGCCGGTGGGCCCGTCCATCGGGCCGAAGCGCAGCGAGTTCATCAGCGCGATCGGCCGCGCCCCCATCGTGAAGATGTCGCGGATGATGCCGCCGACGCCGGTCGCCGCGCCCTGATAGGGTTCGATGAACGACGGGTGGTTGTGTGACTCGATTTTGAAGACCGCCGCAAGGCCGTCGCCGATATCCACGGCGCCGGCGTTCTCGCCCGGTCCCTGCAGCACGCGCGGCCCGCGCGTCGGCAGCTTCTTGAGGTGAATGCGGGAGCTCTTGTAGCTGCAGTGCTCCGACCACATCACTGAGAAGATGCCGAGCTCGGTGAGCGACGGATCCCGTCCGAGGGCGCGCACGATCCGTTCGTATTCGTCCGGTTTCAGGCCATGCCGTTCGAGTACGGCGGAGTCGACAGGCATTACGACGCGGTCCTCACCGCACCATGCGTACTCAGGGAATTGACGACCGATTCGAACAGCACCAGACCGTCGCCGCTGCCGAGCATCGGCTCACACGCGCGCTCCGGGTGCGGCATCATGCCGACGACGTTGCGGCGCTCGCTGCAGATGCCGGCGATGTTCCGAGCCGCGCCGTTCGGATTGGCGGCATCCGTCGGCTGGCCCGACGCATCCACGTAACGGAAGATCACGCGGTGTTCCCGCTCGAGCGCATCGAGCACGTCGTCGGACGCGAAGTAGTTCCCTTCACCGTGGTTGATCGGAATGCTCAGGCGCTGACCTGCCGTGCACGACGAGGTAAATGGCGTGTCGGTGGCCTCGACGCGGAGCGTGACGTGCTCGCAGATGAACTTGAGGCCGCGATTGCGGAGCATCGCACCGGGGAGCAGGCCCGACTCGAGCAGGATCTGGAAGCCGTTGCACACGCCGAGCACCGGGTTGCCGGCATCGGCGAAGGCGCGCACGGCGGCCATGATTGGCGAGAACCTGGCGATGGCTCCGGTCCGCAGGTAGTCGCCATGCGCGAAGCCTCCCGGCAGGATCACGACGTCGGCGGCGCCCAGCGAGGTGTCCTTGTGCCAGACGTACTCGGCGTCCTGGCCCAGCACGTGTTTCGCGGCGTGATAGGCATCGTGATCGCAGTTCGACCCGGGGAACACGACGACGGCGAACTTCATGATGGCTCTCTCACTCCACCTCGACCCGGTAGCTTTCGATCACCGGGTTGGCCAGCAGCTTGTCGGCGACGTCAGCGACCAGCGCCTTCGCCGCGTCAGCGTTCGACGCGTCGACCTCGAGCTCGAAGTACTTGCCCTGGCGGACGTCACCGACGCCGGCATACCCCATCGAGTGCAGCGCCTCGGCGATGGTCCGGCCCTGGGGGTCGAACACCGACGGCTTCAGTGTGACAAAAACTCGTGCTTTCATTTTTCTCCTGCTCGCGGGGCCCCACCCCCGCTCGCGGTCGCTCGGCGGCCGGCCGCTGGCCGGCTCTACTCCGTCGCCTCGCTCCAGCCGCAGGCGCTTTTCTCCTGCTCGCGGGGCCCCGCTCGCGGTCGCTCGGCGGCCGGCCGCTGGCCGGCTCTACTCCGTCGCCTCGCTCCAGCCGCAGGCGCTTTTCTCCTGCTCGCGGGGCCCCGCTCGCGGTCGCTCGGCGGCCGGCCGCTGGCCGGCTCCACTCCGTCGCCTCGCTCAAGCCGCAGCGCTTCCCTCCTGCTGGCGGGCGCCTCAGGCGCCCGCGCCGACGGCGACCGGCGCGAACACTCGCGCGAAGATCGCGTCGACGTTGCGGAAGTGCTCGTCCAGGTCGAACGCCTTCTCGATCTCGTCGGGCGGCAGCACCTTGGTGACGTCCCCGTCCTGGAGCAGCAGTTCCTTGAAATCCCGCTGCTCGTGAAAGGCGCGCATCGCGTTCCGCTGCACCCATTCGTAGGCCTGCTCGCGCGAGATGCCGCGGCGGGCGAGCTCGAGCAGCACCGTCCCTGAGAATACGACGCCTCGAGACCGCTGGAGGTTTTCGCGCATCCGATCCGGGTACACGACCATGCCGCGCGCAATCCGCGTGAACCGCCGCAGCATGTGGTCGAGCGCAATGAAGCTGTCGGGCAGGATCACGCGTTCCACCGACGAGTGCGAAATGTCCCGTTCGTGCCAGAGCGCGACGTTCTCGAGCGCCGCCATGGCGTTGGCGCGCACCAGCCGGGCGAGGCCGGTGATCTGCTCGCAGCCGATTGGATTGCGCTTGTGGGGCATCGCCGACGACCCCTTCTGCCCCTTGCCGAACGGCTCCTCGATCTCGCCGATCTCGGTCTTCTGCAGGCCGCGAATCTCGAGCGCGAACTTCTCGAGCGAGGCGGCGGTGATCGCCAGCGCCGACAGCAGCTCGGCGTGCCGATCGCGCTGGATGACCTGCGACGAGACCGGGGCCGGCTGCAGCCCGAGCCGCTCGCACACACGCGCCTCGATCGCGGGATCGAGATGCGCAAACATGCCGACCGCGCCGGAGATCTTGCCGACGCTGACGATGTCGCGGGCGCGCAGCACCCGATCGAGGTCCCGCTGCAGCTCGGCGTACCAGAGCGCGAGCTTCACGCCGAGCGTCATCGGTTCGGCGTGCACGCCGTGGGTGCGGCCGATCATCGGCGTCAGCCGGTGTTCCTCCGCACGCGCGCGGACCGCGTCCATGGCCGCCGCCAGATCCTTCACGATCAGGTCGCAGGCCTGGCGCATCTGGATCGCCTGCGCGGTGTCCAGCACGTCCGACGAGGTCAGGCCGAAGTGCAGCCAGCGCGCGGCGGGGCCCGCGTGCTCGGCGACCGCGGTCGTGAACGCGATGACGTCGTGCTGCGTGACCTGCTCGATTTCCTCGATCCGGGCGATGTCGAAGCTGGCCTTCGCACGCAGCTCCCGCGCCGCGTCGGCGGGGATGACTCCCGCCTGCGCCATAGCGTCCGCCGCCGCGAGCTCGACCTCCAGCCAGGTCTCGTAGCGCCGCTGGTCACTCCAGATGGCGCCCATTTCGGGGTTCGTATATCTCGGGATCATCGCGTGGATACCGTGAAGATCAGCTCAGATCGAGACGCTGCCGCGACAATTCCGGCGCCGACGGACCGACGACCGTCGCCGCCAGCGATCCGTTCGAGAACAGATCCGAGGCGACGCGCTGGATATCTGCGGCCGTCACTCCCTCGACTCCGGCCAGTGTCTCGTCGAGCCCGAAGTGCCGGTCGAAGTAGATCTCCTGTCGGGCGAGGTGCGACATGCGGCTGGCCGTGTTCTCCAGGCTCAGCATGAGGCTGCCCTTGAGATGGTCCTTCGCGCGACGCAGCTCGGCATCCGGCACCGCCGTCCGCTTCATGCCCTTCAGCTCTTCGACGCAGAGATCGACGACTTCGCCAACCGCTTCGTTGGCGCAGCCCGCATAAATCGTGATGTTGCCGGCATCCCGATACGCGCTGAGGCCGCTGAACACCGAATACGCAAGCCCGCGCTTCTCGCGGATGTTCTGGAACAGGCGCGAGCTCATCGACCCGCCGAGCACCGTGTTGAGGATGTAGCTGACGTACCGGTCGGCGTGACTCTGCGGATAGCTGTTGGTGCCGAGGCAGACGTGACTCTGCTCGAGCTCCTTGGTGCGGGTCACGACCTGCGGGCTCACCCGCGGAGCATCCTGCCCGAACGGCGCACGATCCGCGGTGAGATCGCCGAACGCGCCCTGCACCAGCTCGCGCACTCGCCCGTGCTGCAGGTTCCCCGCCGCCGAGATGACGATGTTCGGCGCCACGTATGCGTCAGAGAAGTAGTTCAGGATCGTGTCGCGGCTGAATCCTTCGACCGTCTCGCGGCTGCCGAGAATCGGGCGCGCGAGCGGATGCCCTTCCCAGAAGTGCTGCGTGAAGAGCTCGTGCACCAGATCGTCCGGCGTGTCCTCGACCATCTTGATCTCTTCGAGGATCACCTTCTTCTCGCGCTCGATCTCGTCGGCCGCAAACGCCGGGCGGCGGACGATGTCGGCGAGCAGGTCGACGGCCAGCGGCACGTGCTCGTCCAGCACCTTGATGTAGTAGCTCGCGTATTCCTTCGCGGTGAACGCGTCGAGCTGGCCGCCGATCGAGTCGATCGCCTGCGCGATGTCCTCGGCCGACCGCGTGCCGGTGCCCTTGAACAACATGTGCTCGACGAAATGGGCGATGCCCGCGCGCTCGTCGCTCTCGTGCCGGGACCCGCGCGTGAGCCACACGCCAATCGTCACCGACCGCACGTGCGGCATCGTCTCTGTGATCAGGCGGAGCCCGTTGTCGAGGACTTCGCGCACGACCATGTCGTGGGGGGTGGGGACTGTCAACGCTGCGACTCCGGCGGACCGGGCAAGTGAATGCCGCAAGTCATTGTGTATGAAGGAATTACCAGAAAGGCCAGAAAATCGGATTCTATCACGCGGGCGAGGACGACCTCAAGTTCCGTTGATGGATGCCGGACGGGCCCGATCCGAGCCGAAGTAGTAGAATAGGAATCCCTCTTTCGCAAGAAACCGCCATGGAGACTCATCAGCCCGTCGACATCGCCGAAACCGAGCTGGGCCAGCTCGAGCATGCGCTGACGGCGATCGGCAAGCCGCGGTTTCACGCCAGGCAGATATTTCAGTGGATTCACAAGCGCGGCGTCACCGACTTCGCGTCGATGAGCGACCTGCCGAGGGATCTGCGGCTCCAGCTCGCCGAGCACTTCACGCTGACGACGCCGACGGTCGTGCGCAAGGAAGAGTCGGCTGACGGTACCACCAAGCTGCTGCTGCGGCTCGCCGACGGCAAGCGCATCGAATCGGTCTGTATCCCCGAAAACTCCGACGGCACTACCGGCACGCTCGCCGCCGACCGGCTGACCTTCTGCCTCTCGACCCAGGTCGGCTGTGCCATGCGGTGTGCGTTCTGTCTCACCGGCAAGATGGGCATCGACCGCAACCTCACCGCCGGCGAGATCGTCGGACAGGTCCGCGTCCTCTGCCGCGAGCTCGATGCACTCGATCGCCGCTTCACGATCGTGTTGATGGGGATGGGCGAACCGCTGCACAACTACGACGAAACGATGAAGGCGATACGCATCCTGGCCGACGACCATGGCCTTGCGGTGGCCCCGCGCCGCGTCACGTTGTCGACCGTCGGCGTGTTGCCAGCCCTCGAGCGGCTGGCCACCGAACCGCTGATGCCGAACCTGGCGATCTCGCTGCACTCCACCACTGAAGCGCAGCGCGACGCCCTCGTCCCGATCAACCGCAAGTACGGCATCGAAGAACTGCTCGACGCCTGCCGCCGCTTCCCGCTCAAGCGCCGCGAGCGCATCACCTTCGAATACGTGATGTTGAAGGACGTGAACGACACGCCGGACGACGCGCGCCGGCTGGTGCGCCTGCTCTCGGGCATCAAGGCCAAGGTCAACCTGCTGCCGCTCAACGAAGCGGCCGGCATTCCTTTCGAGCGACCGTCCGACGTGACGGTAAATCGCTTCGCGAAAATCCTCGCCGATCGCGGGGTGACGGTCTCGGTCCGGAAATCACGCGGCCGCGACATTCGCGCCGCCTGCGGTCAGCTGATCACGGAGTCCGCGCGGAGCGAGGCACCAGGCCGCCGGCTGGCGATGGCGATGTCGTCGTCTTCCGCCTGAAGCCTTCCGCCTGAAGGCGGAAGCCACGAATACCCGGCGAGCGGCGGCGGCGCTTAATGGCGTAGAGGAACGGCGCCTGGACGCGCGTCAACAATCGCCTGTTCGACAGCCACTCCACTGTCGTCCTCCTGCAAGCGCACCCGCACGCGCTCGTTGCGGGCATGCCCGTGCGGAATCCGCACCTTCAGGAAGTTGTCGGTCACCACGAGTGTGCCGTCCTCGAGCGTCAGGCCGGGCAGCACGGATCCGTGCTGACGGTGACGGAACTGCCGTGCGAGATCTCCCCCGATCGCGCGAATGCGAGCTCCACGCTCGCGCACGATCGGTCCTGCCACTTTGCCCCTCATCACGCTCGCCGCCGTGCCCGGCCGATCCGAATACGGGAAGACGTGCAGGTGCGACAGCGGCGACCGCGGCAGGTACTCCAGGTTGCGCTCGAAGTCGTCGTCGGTCTCGCCGGGGAAACCGACGATGACGTCCGAGCCGATCGACGCGCGCGGCAGACGGTCGACGATCCCGTCGACGAGCCGCTGGTAGAAGTCGAGGGTATACGGCCGGCGCATCAGCGCCAGCATGCGGTCGCTCGCGTGCTGCAGCGGTAGATGGAAATGCGGCGCGAACCGGCCGCCGGTTGACGCGATCAGCTCGACGATCTGCGGCGTGCAATCCATCGGTTCGAGTGAGCTGACCCGGAAAGTCACGTCGGCCTCGACACTGGCGAGCGCGCGAAGCAGCTCGTACAGCGACGTGCGCGGCAGCAGATCCCCGCCGTACGATCCGAGATGCACGCCGGTAAGCGCTATCTCTTTGAACCCCGCGGCCCCGATTCGTTCCACCTCCCTGACCACGTCGGCCAGTGGCAGGCTTCGCCCGGCCCCTCTCGTCGTCGGGATGATGCAGTAGCTGCAGTGCTCTTCACAGCCGGTCTGGACGCGTAGCGTGAATGACGTCCGCCCCGCGACACCGGGTTCGATCGGCGCGCCGCAAGGGCCGTCGCCCGAGCCGAATCGGTCCGACGTCGGCACGATGCCGTCGTCAGCGAGGAGGGAGACGGTTCGCAGCTTGTCGTCGTTGGCGACGACGCGCACGACGCCGGGCAGCGCCGCGACGTCGCCGGGCTGTCGTGTGGCATAGCAGCCGGTGACCACGATTCGCGCGGAGGGGTTCTCGCGGGCAATGCGGCGCACCACCTGACGCGCGCCCTGATCCGCGGTCGCCGTCACCGAGCAGGTGTTGACGATGACGAGGTCGGCTTCCGCCGGCGCCGCGTCCGACGCGCCGCGCGCCCGCAAGTCCTCCTCGAGCCGGAGCGAGTCCGCCTGGTTGACCCGGCAGCCAAACGTGACGATGGAGTACTTCATCGAATCGGCCCCGCCCGGCACGGGTGGACGTCAGCTCGTGGTGGTCTGCTGGAGCTTCGCCGCCGCCTGCTCGACCTTGTCGGCGAGCTTCTTCTTGTAGGAATCGAGGCGTGCGGCAACGGCCGGGTCGCCGATCGCGAGAATCTGCGCCGCGAGCACGCCAGCGTTCGTGGCCCCGGGCTTCCCGATCGAGACCGTGGCCACGGGCACGCCTGGCGGCATCTGCACAGTGGAGAGCAGGGCGTCGAGTCCCTTCAAGGCCGACGAATCGATCGGCACGCCGATCACTGGAAGCGTCGTGTGCGCGGCCACCACGCCGCCGAGGTGCGCCGCGGCGCCGGCGCCGACGATGAAGAGCTTGACGCCGCGGCCCGGCGCTTCGCGCACGAGCCGCATGACGCGCTCGGGCGAGCGGTGCGCCGAGGCGACGGTCATGTCGCACGGGATCTGCAGCTCACGAAGCACGTCGACCGCCGCCTGCATCACCGGCGCGTCGGAATCGGATCCCATGAGGATGAGGACGGATATCTGAGACATATCAACCATAGCTTGCCGCCAAACCGCCGGCGCGGACAAGCCTGGCGAATCTCAGGTGCGCGACAGCGCCTTTCGGCCGATGTCCCGGCGGTAGTGCATGCCGTCGAAAGCGATGTGCGCGATGCCGCCGTAGGCGCGGCCGATGGCGTCGTCGTAGGTCGTGCCGCGCCCGACCACGGTCAGCACGCGCCCGCCCGATGTGACGATCTGCCCCGAGGCGTCGGTCGCAGTGCCGGCGTGAAAGACGAGCACGTCGTCCGGCTGCCGGCGGTCGAGACCGGCGATCGCGAGTCCCTTCGATCCGGCCCGTGGGTAATCGCCGGCCGCGAGCACCACACCGACATGCTTCAGCGGACGCATCGGGACGCGCGCGTTGCCCAAGGCGCCGTCCGCGGCGGCGGCCAGTACCGGCGCCAGATCGCCGTCGATCATCGGCACGACGACCTGTGCCTCCGGATCGCCGAACCGGACGTTGAACTCAATCACCTTCGGTCCCTGGCATGTCAGCATCAACCCGGCGTAGAGGAAGCCGCGATACTCGTGGCCCTCGTCGCGCATGCCGCGGATCACGGGGTCGACGATCTCGTCCATGATGCGGGCTTCGAGCGCCGCGTCCAGCAATGGGCTCGGGGCGAACGCGCCCATCCCCCCGGTATTCGGCCCCTTGTCGTCGTCGAACACGCGCTTGTGATCCTGCGCGGAGGCCAGCGGCATCGCGCGGCGGCCGTCGCAGATCGCGAAGAACGACACTTCCGGCCCTTCGAGGCATTCCTCGAGCACGACCTGCGCGCCGGCCTCGCCGAACTGGCGCTCCTCCATCGCCGCCGCGATCGCCGCCTCGGCGCTGACCTTGTCGGTGGCGACGACGACGCCTTTGCCGGCCGCGAGCCCGTCGGCCTTGACCACCACCGGGATCCCCAGCTCGGCCGAGCCGATGACGGCTCGGGCCTCGGCCGCGGTCCGGCACGTCCGGTATCGGGCCGTGGGAATGCCATGGCGGGCCATGAAATCCTTCGCGAAAACCTTGCTGCACTCGAGCTGAGCAGCCTGGCGCGAAGGGCCAAAGATCCGGAGACCGCGTGACGAAAAGAGGTCCACGATACCCAGGTCGAGCGGCAATTCGGGGCCGACCACGGTGAGGTCGACGCGCTCCTCGGCGGCCGCGGCCGCGAGGGCGTCGACGTCGCCGCTGTCGATCGGCAGGAGACGGGCGACCTGGCTGATGCCGGGGTTGCCGGGAGCGGCCAGAACTTCGGTGACGGATGACTCTTTAGCGAGCTTCCACGCGAGGGCGTGCTCCCGCCCGCCGCTGCCGACGACCAGGATTTTCATAGTGGGTCGAACCGCAACTTCGCCGGAGTTCAGGTGCGGGATTACTGAATTGACGGCGGCTGAGCTTTCCGCCTAGAATCCGCGTTTACCTGTGATAGCCTAACATATTCCTCGGGAACCCACTGGTCTCACAGTGACACTGCCGTGGCCGCAAGGGGGGTGTTTTAGGCTTGGCTGAAGTCAAAGTTCAGGAAGGCGAATCGATTGAAAGCGCGCTCCGTCGCTTCAAACGGAAGGTGCAGCAGGAAGATATCATCAAGGATATCAAGAAGCACTCTTACTACTTGAAGCCGGGCGATCGGCGCCGCGCCAAACAGGCGCTGGCGCGTAAGCGTACGCGCAAGAAGCAGCGCCGGGAGTCGGACTAGCTGCACCGAGTTGACAAGGGCTCACCGGCCGGCGGCATCAACGCTCGCCGCGCCGGCGATCCCACCCTGCGGGCGCGGGCAGGCGACGAGTTGGTGAGAGGTAGGACCGATGGAGTTCCAGGACAAAACCCTCAACTGCGTGGACTGCGGAACGGAGTTCCTCTGGACGGCTGGCGAACAGCTCTTCTTCGCCGACAAGAATTTCAAGAACGAACCCAAACGGTGCAAGAGCTGCAAGGCCAAGCGGGCGTCGCGGCCCTCGGCTGGGGCCCCACTCGCACGGGAGCGGGTGGAAACGACGACCAACTGTTCGGCCTGCGGCAAAGAAACAACGGTCCCGTTCCGGCCGACCCAAGGTCGCCCGGTCTTCTGTCGCGAGTGCTTCCAGCAACGGAAGTTCGCGGGAGCGGCTAGCGTCTAGTCCTGAAGCTTCGCTGGCATGAAAGGCCACGCTCACGCGTGGCCTTTTTTGTTGTCAAAACCCGCCCGAATCCATCGATCACTCTCGGGCGTCTAACTTCACTCAATGCAGGTAAGCTGTTGGAGTCGACGATGCGGGCCAGTTCGACGCCTGGCATGCGGTCGACTCAGCAGTCCGGCTGACTCGTTCACGCCAGCCGCCAACGTTCGCTAGTACCTCTCATGTCTGTCACGTGCACTCATGCTCAAGAACTCTGTGCTGGCGGCGACCGTCGCCGGCGCGCTGGCGGCCAGTGTCGCCTGCCGCGGCCAGCAGGCCGCCCAGGGCCCGCCTCCGGCGCCACCGCCTACCGGCGTCACACTCCTGACGCTCGAGCAGAAACCCATCCAGCAGTCGTCCGAGTTCATCGCGACCGTGCGGTCGTTGCGGTCGACGACGATCCAGCCCGACGTGGAAGGGCTGGTGACACGCATCTTCGTGAAGTCGGGCGATCGCGTCCGCGAAGGAACGCCGCTCGTCCAGATCAACGCCGACAAGCAGCAGGCGACTGTGCGCGCCACCGAAGCCAGCCGCGCCGGCACCGAGGCGGACGTCCAGTACTGGCGGCAGCAGGTCAAGCGCCTCGAGTCGCTGGTTGGCGCCGGCGCCATCAGCCGGCAGGAATTCGATCAGGCGCAGAACACGCTCCGGACCGCCGAGGCGCGCCTCGCCGCGCTCGACGCGCAGGTGCGTGAGAACCAGGTGGAGCTGCGGTACTACCGCGTTGACGCGCCGCAGTCCGGGGTGGTCGGGGACATCGCCGTCCGCACCGGCGATCGCGTGACGCCGCAGACCGTCATCACGACCATCGACGAGAACGAGGCGCTCGAGGCGTACATCGAAGTGCCGCTCGACCGCGCACCGGACCTGCGCGTGGGCCTCCCGGTCGAACTGCTCGACGAGAACGGCAAGCCGGCCGCCACCAACCCGATCACGTTCGTGGCCCCGCGCGTCGAGGAAGGCACGCAGGCCGTGCTCGTGAAAGTGCTACTGAAGAATGCGCCGGCACGGATGCGGGTGCAGCAGTTCTCCCGCGCGCGCGTGATCTGGCGCACCGAGCCGGGGATCACGATTCCGATCGTCGCGGTCAATCGCCTCAGCGGCCAGTACTTCTGTTTCGTGGCCGAACAGCAGGGACAGGGCCTGGTCGCGCGCCAGCGTGCGGTGCAGGTCGGAGAGGTGCAGGGGGACGACTACGTGGTCCGCGGCGGCCTCAAGCCCGGCGACAAGGTCATCGTGTCGGGCGTGCAGAAGATTGGCGACGGCGCCCCGATCAAACCCGAATAAGCCCCTGCATCGGCCGAGGGGGCGTGCGCGATCGCGTCGCGCCATCAAGAGACTGCAATGACAGATACGTTCATCCGCAGGCCCATCCTGGCGTCGGTCTGCTCGCTGATCATCATCCTCGCCGGCCTGACCGCCATCCCGACGATGCCGGTCGCCCAGTATCCCGAGCTGGCACCGCCCCAGATCAACGTCACCGCCTTCTACACCGGCGCCAACGCGCAGGCGGTCGAGACCGGCGTCACCACCCCGCTGGAGCAGGCCATCAACGGCGTCGAGGGCATGCTCTACATGACGTCGTCGAGCACCAACTCCGGCGTCTCGCAGATCATCGTCACGTTCGACATTACGCGCGACATCGAAGTCGCGGCGGTGGACGTGCAGAACCGCGTCAACCAGACGCTCGGCCGCATGCCGGCGGAGGTGCGGACCACCGGCATCACGGTGCAGAAGGGGACGTCCGGTTTCGTGCTCGGCGGCGGCGTCTACGCGGAGAACGCCGAGTATGACTCGCTGTTCATAAGCAACTACCTCGATGTCTACGTGCGCGACGCGCTCAAGCGCGTCCCGGGCGTCGGCAACGTCATCATCTTCGGCGAGCGGAAGTATTCGATGCGGCTGTGGCTGGACCCGAACAAGCTGGCCGCCCGCTCGCTGACGGCCGGCGACGTGGTCAACGCGCTGCGCGAGCAGAACGTGCAGGTCGCCGCCGGCAGCATCGGCGACGCGCCGGCCCGGAAGGGTCAGACCTACCAGATCAGCGTTCGCGCCGCCGGCCGGCTGCGCGAGGTCCGCGACTTCGAGAACATCATCGTCAAGGCCGGCGAGACCGGCGGCCTGGTCCGCCTCGCCGACGTCGGCCGCGCCGAGCTGGGCGCCGAGACCTATACCACGCAACTGCGGTTCCAGGGCTTCGACGCCGTCGGCTTCGGCGTCTCGCAGCTGCCGACCGCGAACGCCCTCGACGTCGAGCGCGACGTCCGCGCCGAGCTCGATCGCCTGGCGACGCACTTCCCGCCCGGCATGAAGTACCGCGTCGCCTTCAACACGACGCAGGTCGTGGACGCGTCGATCCGCGAAGTGCTGATCACGCTGGCCGAAGCGATCGCCCTGGTCGTCCTCGTCATGTTCCTGTTCCTCCAGAGCTGGCGCACGACGATCATCCCGACCATCACCATCCCGGTGTCGCTCATCGGCGCGTTCGCGTTCATCAAGCTGATGGACTTCTCCATCAACACGCTGACGCTGTTCGGCATCATCCTCGCCACCGGCATCGTCGTGGACGACGCGATCGTCGTGATCGAGAACGTCGAGCGGCACATCGTGGAGTACGGCAAGTCGGCGGCGCAGGCGGCGTCCGACGCGATGAAGGAAGTGTTCGGCGCGGTCATCGCGACGGCGCTGGTCCTGATCGCCGTGTTCGTGCCGGTCGCGTTCTTCCCCGGCACGACGGGGCGGCTCTACTCGCAGTTCTCAATCACGATCGCGTTCTCGGTCGCCCTGTCCGCCTTCAACGCCGTGACGTTGACGCCGGCGCTGGCCGCGCTGCTGCTCGACCGCTCCCATCACGGAAAGAACATGTTCTTCCGTGGCGTCGAGCGGGTGATTTCGGCCGGCACCAATGTCTACATCGCCACGCTGGGACGGTTGATGCGCGCGAAGACCGCGTGATCGCGCTGTTCATCGCCGGCATTGCGTCCACCTACCTGATGTACCGGATCGTGCCGCAGGCGCTGATTCCGGCCGAGGATCCCGGCTACTTCATCACCGTCGTGCAGGCGCCCTCCGGGGCCTCGCTCGAGTACACCGGGCAGATCGCCCGCCAGGCCGAACAGATCCTGATGAAGGATCCGGACGTCCAGGGCGTCTTCGCGGTCATGGGCTTCAGCTTCAGCGGCTCGTCGCCGAATCAGGGCCTGATCTTCTCGTCGTTGAAGCCGTTCGAGGAGCGCAAGGGCACGGACCACGAGCTGACCGCCGTGCTCAACCGGCTGCGCGGGCCGATGTTCGCGATCAGCGGCGCCATGGTCCTCCCGGTGGCGCCACCGCCGATTCCCGGAGTCGGGGCATTCGGCGGATTCGAGATGCAGGTGCTGGACGAAGGCGGCACCGACATCGGCGCGCTGGCCAACGCCACCTACGGGCTGGTCGGTGCGGGCAACAAGTCGGAGCGCGTGACCGGCCTGTTCAGCTCGTTCACGGTCAACGACCCGCAGCTGTCCGTCGACATCGATCGCGATCGGGCGCTGGCGCTGGGGCTGCCGATCGGGGAGGTCACGAGCGCGCTGCAGATCTATCTGGGCTCGCAGTACGTCAACGACTTCGACTTCAACAATCGCGCGTATCGCGTCTACGTGCAGGCGGACCAGACGTTCCGTTCCGATCCGCAGGCGCTCAAGCAGCTGTACGTCCGCACCCGCGAAGGCCAGATGGTCCCGCTCGGCAACGTCGTCCGCATGAACGAGACGACGGCGCCGGCGGTCATCAACCACTTCAACATGTTCCGTTCGGCGTCGATCAGCGGAACAGCGGTGCCCGGCTTCAGCTCCGGGCAGGCGCTCCAGGAAATGGAGCGGCTCGCCGGCGAAACGCTGCCCCAGGGCATGAACTTCGCGTGGTCGGGGCTGTCGCTCGAGGAGAGCAAGGCCGGCCGGCAGTCCTTCATCATCTTCGGGCTCGGCCTGCTGCTCGTCTACCTGACGCTGGCGGCCCAGTACGAGAGCCTGGTCTTGCCGTTCATCGTCCTCCTGGGCGTGCCGCTGGCGGTGCTCGGGGCGCTGACCGGGCAGTGGCTGCGCGGCTACGCCAACGACGTCTACTGTCAGATTGGCCTGCTCGTCCTGGTCGGGCTGGCGGCCAAGAACTCGATCCTGATCGTCGAGTTCGCGGAGCAGCTGCGGGGGCGCGGGATGTCGATCGCGGAAGCCGCGGTCGAGTCGGCGCGCATTCGTCTTCGCCCGATCCTGATGACGTCGCTGGCGTTCATCCTTGGCGTGCTGCCGCTCATGTTCGCGACCGGGGCGGGCCGCGAGGCGCGCAATTCGGTGGGCACCGCCGTCGCGGGCGGGATGCTGCTGTCGACCTTCCTGAACATCGTCTTCATCCCGGTGCTCTATGTCGTGGTGCAGACGATCCGGGGGAAGATCGGCGGCCGGCGCGATCGGGAGACGCAACCTGCGTAAAATCGGGCGATTTCTTGACACTCTTTTCGGTTGCGTAGTACGCTGACCGGTCTTTTTTTGTTAAACGTGCGGCCCTGAGTAACGCTCGGGTCGAACGCCCGATGGTGTGCGGCCGGATCACAGGCGGGGATCCGGCGGACCGGCCTACCGGGAGTGGACGTCGGACTTGGTAAAGCGAGGAGAGCGGCGATGCAGATCGACGAACGGGTCGTCGACGGGGTGACGATTCTGGACCTCAAGGGCAAGATGACGCTCGGCGAAGGCGATGAGCTCCTGAAGGACAAAATCAATTCGCTCATCCAGCAGGACCGCAAGAAGCTGCTGCTCAATCTCGAAGGAGTGCCGTATATCGACAGCGCGGGACTCGGCGAGATCGTCCGTACCTACACGACTGTCAGCCGGCAGGGGGGCAAGCTGAAGCTGCTCAACCTGACCAAGCGCATCCAGGACCTGCTCGCGATCACCAAACTGCTCACGGTCTTCGAAACCTACGAAGTCGAGCAGGACGCGATCAAGAGCTTCTCGTAACCGCGGCGATGGCGCCACCATCCGGCTCTGGCACCACGCCGGAGCGGAGTGACGGCGCCGTCCCGCAGGAACCCCGCCGCGCTCAGGATGGCGCGACCTCCGTTTCCGGACACCATCGAAGGGGCCAGGCCCGTGAGGGCTGAGGCCCGCGCGGGCTCCAGGCCGCTGGCGCTCGCCCTCTTCATTTCCCTGCGCCCGTCGCAGTGGACGAAGAACCTCATCGTCTTCGGTCCGCTCGGGCTGGCGGGGCGCCTGTTCGATCCCGTCGCCGTCCTCCAGGCGACCGCCGCGTTCGTCATCTTCTGCCTCCTGTCCGGCATCGTCTACCTGATCAACGACGTGGTCGACCGCGACGGCGACCGCCTGCACCCGATCAAGAAGTTCCGGCCGATCGCGTCCGGTGAAGTGCCGGTCGCCGCGGCGTTGACGCTGGCCGCGGCGCTGACCCTCGTGGCGGTCGCGGCGGCGTTCTGGCTGCGGCCGATGTTCGGGGTGATGGCGCTCGCCTATCTCGGGCTGCTGGCGCTCTATTCCGGGCCGCTCAAGCACATCGTGATCATCGACGTCGTGACGATCGCCGTCGGCTTCGTGCTGAGGGCGGTGGCGGGCGCCGTGGCGATCGACGTCGCGGTCAGCCCCTGGCTCTACGTCCTGACCATCCTGCTGGCGCTGTTCCTGGTGCTGAGCAAGCGCCGCCACGAACTGGTGCTGCTGGCGGACCAGGCGACCGACCACCGGCCGATTCTCGGGGAGTACAGCCCGTATCTGCTGGACCAGATGGTGTCGGTCGTGACAGCGTCCACGCTGGTGGCCTACGCGATCTACACGGTCAGCCCGGAAACCATCGAAAAACTGGGCACGGACCGGCTCGGCCTGACGCTGCCGTTTCCGCTCTACGGCATCTTCCGGTACCTTTATCTGGTGCATCAGAAAGAAGGTGGTGGCAGCCCATCCGACATGCTGCTGAGCGACCGGCCGCTGCTGGCGTGCGTGGCGCTCTGGGCGGTAACGGTGGCGATCATCATTTATGGCTAAGTCGAAAGTCGCGATTCTGAGGACGTCCCCGGCGACAGTGCTGCGGGACTATCACACGCTGATGAACCTGGCCGGCTATCAGGACGTCCTGGCCAAGGACGCCGATACCGCGCTCAAGGTGAACATCTCCTGGCACTTCTTCTTCCCCGGCAGCTCGACGACCCCCTGGCAGCTCGACGGCGTGGTGCGGGCGATGAAGCAGGACGGGTTCGATCCGTCGCTCATTCACGCCTGCCACAACCGGACCGTCGTCATCGACGCGCATCTGGGCGAGCGGGAGAACAAGCAGGTCAACGTCGTGGAGGCGCACGGCCTCCGCAACATCCACATCTATGAGACCGAGGAGTGGATCAACATCCGCGACGCGGTCGGCGACCTGACCCGGAAGTTCCTCTGCCTCAACGAGGTCTATCCGTCCGGGTTCATGATCCCGAAGCGGTTCATCGGCGAGAACATCATCCACCTCCCGACCGTGAAGACCCACGTCTTCACCACCACCACCGGCGCGATGAAGAACGCGTTCGGCGGCCTGTTGAACGAGCGGCGGCACTGGACGCATCCGGTCATCCACGAGACGCTCGTCGATCTGCTGATGATCCAGAAGCAGATTCACCGCGGCATCTTCGCCGTGATGGACGGCACGTTCGCCGGCGACGGTCCGGGGCCACGCTGCATGATTCCGCACGTGAAGAACGTGATCCTGGCGAGCGCCGACCAGGTCGCGATCGACGCCGTCGCGGCCAAACTGATGGGGATGGATCCGCTGTCGATCAAGTTCATCCGCCTGGCCCACGACCTCGGGCTGGGCTGCGGCGATCCGCGCGAGATCGAGATCGTCGGCGACGTCTCCGCCGCGGCGGAGAACTGGCACTTCGTCGGCCCCTTCAAGAAGATGACGTTCGCCTCGCGGATGCAGCACCACATCTACTGGGGCCCGATGAAGAAGCCGATCGAGTGGTCGCTGAAGACGGTGCTGGCGCCGTGGGCCTACATCGCCAGCGTCCTCTACCACGACAGCTTCTGGTACCCGTTGAACGCCAAGCGGCTGATGCACGACGTGCTCGACAGTCCATGGGGCCGCCTGTTCCGCAACTGGGAGCAGGTCGCGAGCACGGCCGACGGCTTCCCCGACGTCGGCACCGATGCAGCGCAGATCGAGAAGACCGGCGTCCGCGCCCTGAAGGAGTCGATCGGCATCCTCGGCACCTGTGTCAAGGAGGCTCCGGAGTTCGCGTCGCGCCGGCGGCACGCCACCGCCGGGAAGCGGCAGTAGTTTTCAGAGACTGCACACCTTATGACCGACTTTACCGTTCGATCCGACAACGTCGACGTCGAACAGATCATGCGGCAGATCAGGTCCCGCATTCGCGAGAAGCGCGGCGTGGACTACACCGAAGAAGAGATTCGCGAGCTGGCGACGGTCAAGCTCGAGAAGTTCCTGGATCCGCGCGGCGTGCGCTCCGATCTCATCGATCAGTTCCGGCGCTCGAAGGCGGCGATGCCGGCGGCGGAGAACTTCTCGTTCGAGGACGAGACCCTCTACGAGACGCACCGCGGCCTGATCCGCTGGATCCGCAAGCTCCTCAATCCGATCCTCAAGCTGTTCTTCAACCCGAACCCGCTGATCCAGGCGCTGCACATCCAGTCGTCGCTCAACACCCGCAACGCGAAGCGGGAGGAGCTCGACTCGCTGCACTACGAGGTGATGCACAACCTGGTGCTCGAGCTGACGCGGCTCGGCATCGAGGTGAAGAACCTCAAGATGCGGGTCGAGTCGATGTCGAGCCGGCTGGACTTCGACGAGCGTCGCGCCCGCGCGCTCGAAGGCGTCGTGATGTACCGCCCCGGCGCGGCCGTCCCGCTGCAGCCGCCTACGCAGGAGGGCGGCGGCGGTGGCCGGCCGTCTGAGGGCGACGCCGAACGCCGCACGCGCCGGCGCCGCCGGCGCCGTACCCGCCGTCCAGGCGAGCGGGGTGAGGGTCGCCCGGGCGGGAGCGAAGGCGAATCGACTCAGGACGATCACGGCGACGCCGGACCGGCACCCAACGGGCCGTCGGCAGCACCGCCGGAGACCTCGTCGGAGTCGTGAAGCTCGCGATTGCGGTTCAGCGGTACGGCGCCGACATCAACGGCGGCGCCGAGCTGCACGCGCGATACATCGCAGAGCGGCTGGCACGGCACGCCGACGTCGAGGTCGTGACGACCTGCGCGCGCGATTACGTCACCTGGCGGAACGAGCTGTCCCCGGGCGTCGAACGGGTCAATGGCGTGGCGGTCCGGCGATTTCCGGTGCGCCACGAGCGGAATCCCCGCGACTTCGGCCGGCTCTCCGATCGTGTGTTCACGCGCCATCACTCGCTGGCCGACGAGCTCGCGTGGCTGGAGAGCGAAGGACCGGCCAGCCCCGCGATGATCGACTACCTGGCGACGGCGCCGATCGACTACGCCATCCTGTTCAGCTACCGCTACTACCACGCCTGGCACGCCGCCCGGCGCCTGCACGCCAAGGCACTGCTGGTGCCGACCGCGGAGCGCGATCCGTCGATCGCGCTGAGCCTGTTCGGGCCGGTCTTCAGGGGCGTGCGCGCGGTGATGTACAACTCGCCGGAAGAGCGCGCGATGATCCAGGCCGCCACCGGCAATCAGGCCGTGCCCGGCGTCGTGGTGGGTGTCGGGTCGGACGTGCCGGAGCGCACCGAGCCGGCGCGCTTCCGCCGCAAATTCAAGATCAACCGCCCGTTCGCGATCTACATCGGACGCATCGACGAGAACAAGGGCTGCCGCGAGCTGTTCGACTACTTCCAGCGCTACGCGGCGATCTTCCCGCGCGGGCTCGACCTCGTGCTGGTCGGCAGCGCGATGATGCCGATCCCGAAGCACCGGCGCATCCACCACCTCGGTTTCATCAGCGACGAGGACAAGTTCGACGCGCTCGCCGCCTCGGATCTCCTGATCATGCCCTCCTACTTCGAGAGCCTCTCGATGGTCGCGCTCGAAGCCTGGGCGCTCGGGCGGCCGGTCCTCGCCAACGGCCGCTGTGATGTCCTCAAGGGCCAGTGCATCCGCAGCAATGCCGGCCTCTACTACGAACGGTTCGAGGAGTTCGCCGAGGCGCTCTACTCGCTGGAGTCGAACGGACCCTTGCACGCCCGTCTGGGATTGAACGGGCGCGACTACTTCCAGCGGCACTACGCCTGGCCGGTGATCGAACGCAAGTATCTCGACATGCTGGCAGCAGCTCGGACGCTCCACCACGCCCGCGGCCGCGCTCGATCCACTGCCCGGCTGGTTCGCCCGCCGCAAGGCGACGATTCCCGCCGCGGAGACGGTGCTGGCAGGCATCCCGTCCGGTCCCGTCGCCGGAGCGCGGTCGGCATGACCGCCTCGCCGACGCGCCCGCCTCGCGTCCACCAGGTCCTGGCGACCCTCGGCTACGGCGACGCCATCGGCCACGAGGTACTCGGCATCCAGCGAGCCCTGCGCCGCGCCGGCTACGAGTCGGACATCTACGTCGAAACCGCCGATCCGCGCCTGGAGGACCTGACGCTCGACTATCGGGATCTGGTCGGCGTGGCGACGCCGGACGACGTCCTGATCCATCATTTTTCGATCGGCTCGCGCGCCTCGCGCACCGCCTACGCGCTGCCGGGCCGCATGGTGCTCGTCTACCACAACATCACGCCGCCCGAATACTTCATCGGCGTGCACAAGGATCTGGTGAAGCTCTGCTTCCGCGGCCGCCGCGAGCTCACCGCCTACATCGCGCGCTGCGATCTCGCGCTCGGCGATTCGGAATACAACCGCCAGGAGCTCGAGACGCTCGGCTTCACCGACACCGGCGTCCTTCCGGTGGTCCCCGACTTCACGCACCTCGACGTCCGCCCCGACCACACCCTGGCCGGCGGGTTCGACGATGAGTGGACCAACGTGATGTTCGTGGGCCGGGTGATCCCGAACAAGAAGTTCGAGGAAGTGATCCGCGCGTTCCACGTCTACCGGACGCGCCACAACCCGCGCGCGCGCCTGCTGCTGGTGGGCTCGTACAGCGGCTTCGAGCGCTATCTCGCGATGCTGCACGCGCTGGTCGCCAGGCTCGGCACGCCCGACGTCCATTTCCTCGGCCACGTGTCCAACGAGGAGCTGTCGGCCCTCTACGACGTCGCCGATCTGTTCCTGTGCGCCAGCGAGCACGAAGGCTTCTGCGTGCCGATCGTCGAGGCGTTTCACAAGCGCGTGCCGGTCCTGGCCTATGCGGCCAGCGCCGTGCCCGCCACGATGGACGGCGCCGGCGTGCTCTACGACACCAGGGATCCGGCCGACGTCGCCAGGCTGATGGACGCGGTGCTGACCACGCCGAAGATCGAGCGCGCCGTCGTCGCCTCGCAGGACGCGGCGCTGGCGCGGCTGCAGCAGAAGGACTTCTCCGGCACGCTGCTGCGGTTCGTCGAGCGCGCGCTGCAATACCCGCCGCGACAGGCCCCGGAAGTTGCCTTCGATTTCTGGGCGCAGTTCGAGCAATTCGAGCGGCTCGAGGAGCTCAGACAGTTCCGGCCGGCCCTCTACAGGGCGCTGTCGGCGCCGCCAGATCCACCGGCCCCGGCCGGACCGGCCGTCCCGCGCGCATGATCGTCAACCAGTGGGTGCCGGCGGCGCATCGCGGCGACGCGATCGGCGACAGCGCGCGGCGGGTTCGCGACATGCTGCGCGCGGCTCGGTCACCAGTCCGACCTCTTCGCGCTCACCATCGACGACGACCTGCGCGACGACGTCCTCCCCTTTTCCGACCCGGCCGCGCGCGAGGGGCACATCACCATCTTCCATTTCGCCCTGCCGTCGCCGATGACCGAGGCGTTCGCGTCGTTGAAAGGGCTGCGGGTGCTCCAGTACCACAACATCACGCCGGCCCATTTCTTCGCCCCCTACGACGCCGGCATGTTCCGCCTGGCCGCGCTCGGCCGTCAGGAACTGCGCACGCTGGTCGGCCGCATCGATCTCGCGCTCGGCGATTCCGAATTCAACCGCCAGGAGCTGGAGGCGCTCGGCTTCGCTCCCACCGGCGTGATGCCGATTGCCGTCAACACCGACCGCATCACGAATGCGCCGCGCCGGCCGGCGCTCGAGAAGATCCTCGGCGACGGGCTGATCAACATCCTCTTCGTCGGACGCATCGTCCCCAACAAGCGCATCGAGGACCACATTCGCCTCGCCGAGGCGTACAAGCGCTACATCGACAGCTACTACCGCTTCATCTTCGTCGGCCGCTACGACGGCTTGCCGCGGTACCACGCCATGGTCCGGGCGCTGATCGTCCAGTACCAGATGCTGCCCGACCGGTTCCTGTTCGCCGGCGGCGTGCCCGACGACGACCTGGCGGCCTATTACCGGTGGGCCGACGCCTACGTGTCGCTCAGCGAACACGAGGGTTTCTGCGTGCCGCTGGTCGAGGCGATGGCCGCCGACGTGCCGGTCCTGGCCTATGCCGCGGGCGCGGTGCCGGAGACCCTGGGCGGCGCCGGCGTCCTGTTCGCCCCCAAAGACCTCGAATTCGCCGCCGAGATGCTCGGAACGCTCGTGTACCGATCGGCCGGTGCGGGAGCGGGTACTCGAAGGGCAGCGCCGGCGGCTGCGTGATTTCGCGCCAGATCGGATCGAGGCGCGGTTGAAGGACGTCCTGGCGCCGCTTGGCGCATGAGCCGCCACGCGCACAGCAGAGGAGCCGCTCGCAAGTCCCCATGAGAATCGCATTCATCGTCCAGCGCTACGGCGCCGAGATCCTCGGCGGCTCGGAATACCACTGCCGGCTGATCGCCGAGCGGCTGGCGCCGCGTCACCAGGTCGAGGTGCTGACGACCTGCGCCGCCGACTACATCACCTGGAAGAACGAGTACGCCGAAGGCTCCGACCGCGTGCGCGGCGTCACCGTCCGGCGCTTCGCCAATGCCAGGACCCGCGACATCCAGGCCTTCAACCGCTATTCGGAATGGATCTTCAGCAACCCGCACAATCGTGAAGACGAGATCGAGTGGCTGCGGCAACAGGGCCCGTGGTGCCCGTCGCTGCTCGAGTACCTCGAACGCAATCATCACCAGTACGACATCCTGATCTTCTTCACCTATCTCTACGCGCCGACCGTGCTCGGCGCGAAGGTGGCGCCGCACAAGACGATCCTGGTGCCGACCGCGCACGACGAGCCGGCGATTCACCTCGAGATCTACAAGGAGCTCTTCAGCCTGCCGGCCGGCCTCGCCTACAACACCGACGTCGAGCGCCGGTTCCTGACGACGCACTTCTCGATCCGGGCGGTGGAGGAAGAGACGGTCGGCTGCGGCGTCGATCTGCCGCAGAGCCAGCCGCATGGCCGCGATCGCAATGCCGCCGAGCGGCCGGCCGACACCACCGACGACGGATCCTCCGAGGACGACGGGCGTCCCGACGAATCCTCGCCGAGCTTCCGCCCGCACCTGGCTGACCGCGGGACCGCGTTCCGGCGGCGGCACCGGCTGCACGGGCCGTTCGTGCTCTACGGCGGGCGCATCGATCCCGGCAAGGGCTGTGAGGAGCTGATCGAGTACTTCAGCACCTACGTGCAGGAAGGGGGGGAGGCGTCGCTGACCCTGATGGGCGTGAAGCTGATGCCGCTCCCCGAAGAGCCGTTCATCCGCTTCGCCGGCCGGCTCTCCGATCAGGAGCGTCTGCAGGCGCTCGAGGCCGCCACCGTGGTGGTGGTGCCGTCGCCCTACGAGAGCCTGTCGCTGCTCGCGCTGGAGTCGTTCGCCGTCGGCACGCCGGTGCTCGCCAACGCCCGCAGCGAGGTGCTGGTCGACCATTGCCATCGCAGCAACGCCGGCCTCTTTTACGCCGATCGCGACGAATTCACCGAGTGCCTGAAGCTGCTGGTGGCGGACCACCGGCTGCGGGCCGCGATGGGCCGCAACGGCCGCCATTATGTGAAGCAGAACTACCGGTGGGACGTGATCCTGGGCAAGTACGAGCGCATGTTCTCGAGGCTGCGCCAGGGCGTGAAGCGTTAGCCGCTACTTCGAGACCTCTTCCATCTCGTCGTCGTCGGCCGGCTGATCGTCGGCTGGTTCCTGGCCGGGACGGGCGAGCGTGCCGCTCCGCTTGCGCCGCGGCCGGATGTCGTGGCGCTTGATCATCTCGTTGAGCGTCGTCGGCTTGATCCGCAACAGCTCGGCGGCCTTCTTCTGCACCCCGCCGGCGGCCTCGAGCGTCGACTCGATCAGCCGCTTCTCGAAGTCGGTGATGACTTCCCGGAACGAGATGCCCTCGGGTGGAATCGCGACCTGCGGGATCTGGAAGCGGCGGCTGCTGCGCACGTGCTCGGGGATCATATCGACGTCGATGCGCGAGCCGGAGGTCAGTACCGCGGCGCGCTCGATGACGTTCTCGAGCTCGCGGACGTTGCCCGGCCAGTCGTGTTCGAACAGCAGATCCAGCGCGTCCGGCGTCAGCTCGAGATTCGGCTTGTTGTTCTCGCGGCCGTACTTCTCGAAGAAGTGCTGGACCAGCAGCGGAATGTCGTCCTTGCGCTCGCGCAGCGCCGGCAGCTGCACGGTGATCACGTGCAGGCGGTAGTAGAGGTCCTCGCGGAACCTGCCTTCGTCCATCAACCGCCGCAGATCGACGTTGGTGGCGGCGATGATCCGGACGTCCACCTTGATGGTCTCGACGCCCCCCAGCCGCATGAACTCGCGCTCCTGGATCACGCGCAGCAGCTTGGCCTGGGTCTCGAGCGGAATGTTGCCGATCTCGTCGAAGAAGATCGTGCCCTTGTCGGCCAGCTCGAACAGCCCCTTCTTCGGGTAGACGGCGCCGGTGAACGCCCCCTTGACGTGGCCGAACAGGTTCGACTCGAGGAGATCGGGCGGCAGGTTGCCCGAGTTCACGGTGATGAAGGCGCGGTCCGAGCGCGTCGAATTCTGGTGCAGCGCCCGCGCCACCAGCTCCTTGCCGGTGCCGCTCTCGCCGTTGATCAGGATCGTGGTCCGTGACGGCGCCGCCTGGATGATCAGATCGAACACCTGGCGCATGCGCGAGCTGCGGCCGATGATCTCGCCGAAGCGGTTCTGGTGGGCCTGCAGGTTCTGCCGCAGCGCGCGGTTCTCGGCCACCAGCCGCCGCTGCGCCAGCGCGTTGCGGACGACGACCAGGACCTCGTCGTTCTTGAACGGCTTGGTGACGTAGTCGAAGGCGCCGCGCTTCATCGCCGCGATCGCGTTCTCGACCGAGGCGAACGCCGTGATCATCATCACCGGCAGGTCGTCGTCGATCTTCTTGATCTCGTCGAGCGCGGTGATCCCGTCCATGCCCGGCATCATCATGTCGACGATCGCCGCGTCGAAGGGCATGGTGCGGGCGAGCTCGAGCCCCTCCGCCGCGTGGGACGCGAGGCGCACGTGATACCCCTCGCGCGTCAGCAGCGCCTCGAGGATCTCGCGCATGATTTCTTCGTCGTCGATGACGAGGATGGTTCCGGTGCGGGTCATGGTAGCCACCGCGCCCTATTGCTGGGCGGCATCACGCCGCAGTTCGCGCATCGACGCCAGCGGCAGCGCCAGCGAGAACCGCGTGCCCTTGCCGATCGAGCTGTCGCAGGTGATGGTGCCGTCGTGCTCCTGGACGATGCCGTAGGTGATCGACAGGCCGAGCCCGGTGCCCTTGCCGATGTCCTTGGTGGTGAAGAACGGATCGTAGATGCGCGACAGCTGGTCGGGTGGGATGCCGGATCCCGTGTCGGAGACGTCGACCACCGCGGCGCGTCCGTCGCTGCGGACGGTCGTCGCAATCGTCAGCCAGCCGCCGCGGGGCATCGCGTCGCGCGCGTTGAGGAACAGATTCAAGAACACCTGCTGCAGCTTGTACTCGATGCCCTGGACGATCAGGCCGGACGACGTGAGCTCCTTGCGCACCTGGATGCTGCCGTTCTTCAGCTGGTGCTCGAGCAGCGACAGCACGTCGTTGATGACGGCGTGCAGATCGATCGGCCCGGCATCGACCTGGGCGGGCCGCGCCAGGTTGAGCAGCCCGTTGACGATCTTCGCGGCGCGGAACGTCTGGCGCTCGATCTTCTCGAGCACCTTGGTTCGGGGATCGTCCGGATCGGAGTTCTGCAGGAGCATCTGGGTGAAGCTCGAAATGCCGGTCAACGGCGTGTTGACCTCGTGCGCCACGCCGGCGGCGAGCAGACCGATGGACGCCATCTTCTCGGAAATCTGCAGCTGCTCTTCGAGCTGCACGCGGGTCGAGATGTCTTCGATGATGATGATCGTTCCCGCAATCGCGCCGTCCGAGTCCCGGAGCGGCGTGGTCGCGACGTTGACCAGCAGCCGCCGCGCGGTGTCGTGCCGGGTGCTCATCGGCACGCGATAGAAGGCCGCACCCTCGGGTGACTGCCGGGTCGGCGAGGACAGCACTTCGAGGAAGCCGCCGTCGAACAGTTCGGACACCCGCCTGCCTACGGCGTCCTCGTGGCGCAGGCCGTAGAGCTCCTCCAGCCGCCGGTTCCAGCGGACCACCCGGTCGTCGCGGTTGACGACCGCGAGGCCGTCGTTCAGCGACTCGAGGATGTTCTCGCTGAACTCGCGCATCCGCTCGAGCTCGTCCGCCTTCACCGTCAGCTGGCGGTAGAGCCGACCGTTCTCGAGCGCGGTCGCGGCCTGCGCGGCCACGGCGGCGAGCAGGGCCATGTCCTCGCTGCTCAAGGGCTCGGTGCTGGCGCGACGCCCGAGCGCCATGACCGCGATCGTCCCTTCCTTCGAGACGCACGGAACGAAGTAGTGGATCCCGGCATCCCGCCAGAACTCGAGCTCGCGCAGGTCGATGCGACGCTGCGCCAGCGGATCGTCGAGCGCGAGCGTGTGGCCGGAGATGAGGCGGGTCGCGACATCGGACGGGCGCCCGAGCAGCGGCGGCTCCGAGCCGAAGCCGACGTGGGCGATGGTCGTGAAGTGGCCGTCCCGGCCGGCCGTCACCGGCGCCAGCATCAGCGCCATGCGATCGATGACCAGCGTTTCCATGACGCGATGCACGAGCCGCTCGCTCAGGCGGAAGAGGTCGAGGTCGCTGTTCAGGTCGCGCGCGAAGCCGACCAGCGCCCGGCGATAGTCGTAGCGATCGCGGTAGTAGACGCGATCGAGGCCGGCCTGAATCGCGTTCTTCAGCGGACGCGACAGCAGCACCACGATCAGCGTGGCGAGCAGGGCGATGATGTCGTTGCGGCCGGCGGGATCGCCGCCGAAGAACACCTCGCTCACCAGCCACAACAGCACGCCGTAGATCGCGGCGATCGCGGCAAGCGCCGCCGCATAGACCAGCGCGCGCTTGATGATGACCTCGACGTCCATCAGCCGGTAGCGCACGATGGCGGAGGCGAACGCCAGCGGCACGAGGCCGAGCAGGATGGCGGTGATCTCGGCTCCCGGCACCGGCTCCAGGCCGAGCGCGAACGGCAGCGCGTAGCCGAAGACGAACGGCACCGCGCCGAGCGCCGTCCCCCACACGATCCAGCGCAGCTGGCGGCGTGAGGTCACCGACCGCACGCGGGTCAGCGCGCGCGTCATGATCCACAGCCCGCCGACCAGGCTCGCGCCGAAGTGCAGGAGCTCGCCGCGCTCGACGAGCATGAGGACGTTCGAGAAGATCTCGCCGTGCAGCCCCGAACGGGCCACCGCGGTGACCCGCGCGCCGCCGAGCAGCAGCGCCGGCAGATACAGCAGCGGCATCAGGTTCCGGCCGGTCTCGCTCCGCGCCCAGGCGTCGGGCCGCTCGGGGAACATCAGCGCGAAGTGCACGAACAGCGGCGGCAGCATCAGCATCGCCACCACGTCGCCCCAGTAGAAGACCTTGTCGAGGGTATCGAGCCGGCCGCTGAACGAGAGCGTCAGCACGCCGAAGAACGCAATCGACAGCCAGAAGAAGTGCAGCGTCGCCTGGTGATCCGGCCGTCTGAGCCTGACCGAGGCCCCGACCAGCAGCGAGAAGATGCCGACGGTGGCGAGCGCGAGGTAGAGCGCGCGCGATCCGCTCGGCACCGGCGCCACCGCGACGTTCGAGCATCTCCTGCGACCCGAATCGCAGAACGGTATACGTCAGCGTTGTCGCCGGGCTTCGCGCGCATGGAAGGCGTGCACGACCTCGTCGACCGAGCTGGATCTCCTGCCGATTCAGCGCAGCAGGACGTCGCCCTGGCGAACGCCGCCGGCGATGCGCCGGCCGACCCGGGCGCCAGTTCCGCCGCGACGACGCTCTTCCGGCTGCATGCGCCAGAGGACGCCGTCCTCCAGCTCCCACCAGGTCCAGCGCACCGCGACGTTCGCCACCGCCAGGCAGATCAGCGCAATGACGACTGCGGCCTGGGCCAGCAGCCGAAACCAGGCCGACCGCCTGGCTCCCGCGCGCATCTGCAGATCAGTAGTGGACACGTACGTCGACGGGGTCGAAGTTAGCAAAGCCCGTTCCCTGGTCCGACCCCGCATTTGCGCCATAAGTCCTTGTTTTTCAATCGTTTTCGTACGATACAGCAGCCCTGACTTCAAGCAGCCGGACTGGCGATTCAAAAACTCGGAGGCGTGAAGGAGGTGTGCGCCGGAACTGGATCCGGCGCGAACGTCAGAAGCGAACCAGCACTCCGCCGACGAAGCGCTTGGGCGGCCGGACGACGAGCAGTTCGTCGTAGACGGACGCCGGATCGGCAGGATCCCGGAAGAGATTGCGGAGGCCCACGAGCACCTCCCACTTGGTGCCCGCGAACGTGACCGGCAGCGACTGATTGACCTGGACCTCGAAGCGGCCGTCGAGGCCGGGACGATCGGCCCGCACGAAGCCGTTGTTCAACTTGTAGAGGACGAACACGCGCGTGGACGTTTCGGTGATGTCGGCCTTGATCGAGCTGGTGAGGTCGTGCAGGTCCTCGACGTCGGCCCGGATCGCCGCCGGCGCGATCGGCAGGAGTTCGTCCATGTCGCCGCCGACCACCCACTTGCCCCGGGTCATGGTGTAGTGCACGGAGCCTTGGATCCGAGCGGTCGGACGACTATCGAGCCTGACGCTCCAGCCGTCCGCATCCACCGAACCGGCGCTGCCGACGTAGTAGTGCCCGACCGACTGCGGCCCACCCGGCATCTGCAGACCGAACAGCGTCACGAGCTGATCGTCCACCGATTGATGGAAGCGGCCGATGCCGAGCACGACCGCGGCGCCGAGATCGCGCTCGAACGCGAGCTCGTACGACCGCGCGCGCTCGACGCGGAACGCATCGGCCCCGCCGTGCAACGGCGCGAACGTCCGCTCCGGCGGCAGCCATGGTCCGGGCGTGGTCGTGGCCAGGAACTCCTCGGCCCCCGGCGCCACCATCCGCTGCGAGATCGTCCCGCGGACCCGCGCGCCTGGCGAGGCTTCGAGCGTGAACCCGAGGCGCGGGCTCAGCAGGCCTGGCCGCTGGAGATAGTCGTAATGCGCGTAACGGCCGCCGTAGTCGAACGCGAGCGCGCGGGTGATCGCCCACCTGTCGAAGACGTAGAGCTCGCCGACGTTGCGGCTGCCATCGGTGACCGCGGCAAGCGCCGCCGGATTCCCGCCGATGTATTCCTGGGTGCCGTAGGACAGCCCCATGCTGTAGGTGTGCTGGCCGGTATTCGGCTTCGACGCGAACGACCCGGCGACGATCCACCCCGACAGATCGCCTTCGCTCATCGCCGCCCGGATCGACCAGTCGCCGCCCGACATCGGCGCCGCGAGCGCCAGATAGGCGACGCCGCGCGGAAATGCGGTCGCTGACAGCACCGCGCCCGGCGCGACCGCGCCGGTCGTCAGGAAGTTCACTTCACCGGAGAACGGGAAATCCGTGAACAGCGAGGTCGCAAGGTTGGCCGCCGATCCCATCGCCCGGCCGAACAACGATCCGTTCGACAACTCCGGCTGGTCCTCGGTGAGGACCACCAGCGGCGCCGAGTCCTTCAGGATGCTGCGCTTCAAGTGGCGGAGGCGCCATGCGGTTTCGTCGTGCGGATGCTTGCTGGCGGATTCGGCCTCGGACTCCGCTTCGGGGCCGCGAGGGAGATCGAAACCGGCGGCGATGATCGGTCGGGTTCTCACCGGCGCGGCGGTCGTTCCGGCCGTGGCGACGGCGGTCTCGGCGCGGCGCAGTTCGAAGCGATGGGTCGTGGGAGATCCGCCGACGCGGACTCGAGTGCCGCCCGAGGCGACGAACCCGCTCATGTGCGCGCGGATGAGGTATTCGCCCTGGGGAAGCTGGCCGAACGCGAAGCGGCCGGACTGGTCGGTGACGGCGCTGGCGAGCGTGACGCCCATCGCCGAAACCATGGCGCCCGGGAGCGCCGCACCGCCTTCGTCCGTGACGGTGCCGGAGACGCTGCCGCTCATGACGCGCGCCTGCATCCCGGTCGCCGCGATCCGCGGTCCCTGGGCTTCGAGCGGCCAGGCAGCGACAGTCAGAACCGCCGCGCCGACGAACGCCGCCGAGAAGATGCGCGGTTGGCGTTCCATGGCTTCCTCCAGTGCACGCCGTTCATAGGTCCACGCGGGCCGCCCCCAATCCGCCTCTGGGGCGGACGGTGAACCTTACCTCGCGGGAAATCGATCGGCCCGAGATCAGGTCCGTCACCTTGATCGCAAGCCTGTAGTCCCCCTCCTGGAACCCGGCGAGCGGCACACCCTGGCCGGCCATGACCGGGTGTCCTGCAGACGGGTCGTACTGAGGGCCGAGCGACGCGGGGGTGAACCGCTGCGGTTCTGTCCTGTTGAAATACCCCTCCCCGGGGCCGCTCTTCCGGAAGAAATGGTACTCCACCTCGAGGTCAAATTGCTTGTCCGGAGTGACGACCGGGTTATAGACCAGAAAAACGACGATCAGCTCCTCGTCCTGGTGAAATACGGTGTCGGGCGCCAGTTGGATTTCCCGCCCCGCCACCACGTACGGCCGTTCCCTGAGCTCGTCCGTCCCGGGTATCTGGCCGAGCACCGTCAGCCGGTCCGCCACCATCACCGTGCTCGTGGTCAGCTCGCCGGACGCGAAGTCGGGCACGCTCAGCGGCCGGCGCAGGACGCCGGCCAGCCGGGCCCGGCCGCGGTCGGCGGCGCGCTCGCGCTCCCGGACCACGACCGTGACGTCGTACTCCCCTGACGGCAGCGAAAAGCCGCGCGCAATCCGCACCGGCTCGCCGCGGCTGCCGGCGAGATCGACCGGGAAGATCTCCTCGAACGGCGTAGGTCACGAAGGCGACGTCGCCCCGCCGCCGGGCCGGTTTCTGCGCCGGCTCGGCCGTGCGGCGCGTCACGCGCACGTAGAGCAGCGCCGCCTCTGCTTTCGGCGGCGGCACGATCCGGACGATGAACGGCACGAAGGTGCCGGATTGGGCTTTGAGGAAGTCGTTGTGCCAGTCGATCGCGACGTCCCTGGGCACGGACTCGTTGTCGGCGGCGGCGTCGGCCAGGGCCACGACCGCCTGACCTTCCTGGCGCAGCGTCTGTTCGATCTTCTCGAGCTGACGGCGGTCGGTCAGCGGCTGCGCGAGCAGCTGGCCGCCGAATGCGACGGCGGCGATCACGCCCGCGGCGAACCACTGCTTTTCGCCCATGCCAGATCGACCGGCCGATGATACTGCAACGCGCGGCAGCCCGGATTCCGGGCCTCGCCGGCGGGTGACGCATCACCGCGGCGTAACCCGCCGGCCGCGCGGACGGGTGATATCATCACCGCTTCTATGGCGCGCGTGCCGCGTTCCTTGACGTGGCGGTCCTGCCTTCCGCTGCGCGTCGCGGGTCTGACGGCGTCCCCGACGGCCCCCGACGGCCCCCGGCAGCTCGTGCAGCAGCGCTGAAAGGGGTACGGTGCTCGACGACATCCTGGTCATGGTGCTCGCGGGCGGCCAAGGCGAGCGTCTCTATCCGCTCACCAAGGAGCGCGCCAAGCCCGCCGTCTACTTCGGCGGTCCGTACCGCATCATCGACTTCACCCTGAGCAACTGCACGAACTCGGGGATGCGCCGGATCTTCATCGCCCTCCAGTACAAGTCGCTGTCGCTCAGCCGCCACCTCCGCATGGGTTGGAGCGTGGTCGCCGACGAGCTCGGCGAGTTCATCGAGATCCTCAGCCCGCAGAAGCGGGTCGGCGAACACTGGTATCTGGGCACCGCCGACGCCGTCTACCAGAACCTCTACTCCATCCTGCGCGAGAACCCGAAGCAGCTGATCGTGCTGTCGGGCGACCACGTCTACAAGATGGACTACGCGAAGATGCTGCGGTACCACAACGAGCACCGCGCCGGCGTCACGCTCGCCGTGATCGAGGTGCCCTCCGAGGAGGCGAGCCGCTTCGGCGTGCTGGAGGTCGACGACGAGGACCGCATCACCGGCTTTCTCGAGAAGCCGAAGCATCTGCCGCCGGGCGACCAGGTGTTCGCGTCGATGGGCATCTATATCTTCGACATGGCGGTGCTCGAGCCGGCGCTCGAGGAAGACGCGCGCAACAACGACAGCTCGCACGATTTCGGCAAGGACATCCTGCCCGGCCTGATCTCGCAGGTGCCGGTCTACGCGTACCGCTTCTACGACGAGAACAAGAAGGCGGGCAAGTACTGGCGGGACATCGGGACGCTCGACGCCTACTACGAAGCGAACATGGACCTCTGCCACGTCAACCCGGAGTTCAATCTCTACGATCCGGAGTGGCCGCTGCGCACCTACCAGGTCCAGGCGCCGCCGGCGAAGTTCGTGTTCGCCGACGAGGGCCGGCGCTGCGGCCAGGCGCTCGACTCGATCATCTCCGCCGGCTGCATCGTCTCGGGCAGCCGGGTGTCGGGGAGCGTGCTGTGCCCGAACGTGCGCGTGCACAGCTTCTGCGACGTCGACCAGAGCATTCTCATGCCCGGCGTCCGCGTCGGGCGGCACGCGCGCATCCGGCGCGCCATCATCGATCGCGACGTCTTCATCCCGCGCGGCGCGCTGATCGGGTACAACGAGGAAGAGGATCGGCGCCGGCACGCCATCAGCGACAACGGCGTGGTGGTGGTGACCAAGGAAGACGAGCCGTTCACGGGTCCGATCGGCGAAGAGGCGCTGCGCAACGAGACCGAGTTCGATCGCCGGGGATCCGAGCGGTAGGACCACAATCACGAACGAGAGGGACGTAGTGAAGATTCAGCGTGTGCACGGCCGCGAGGTCATCGACTCGCGCGGCAATCCAACGGTGGAAGTCGAGGTGGTGCTGGAAGGGGGCGCGTCCGGACGCGCAGCAGTACCGTCCGGCGCCTCAACGGGCCAGCGCGAGGCGCTCGAGCTGCGCGACGGCGACAAGAAGCGCTATCTCGGAAAAGGCGTCACCAAGGCAGTCAGCCACGTCAACGGCGAGATCGCCAAGGCGCTGGTCGGACGCGACGCGGATCAGCGCGCCGTCGACGCCGCGATGGTGCAGCTCGATGGCACCGAGAACAAGGGCCGGCTCGGCGCGAACGCCCTGCTCGGCGCATCGATGGCCCTGGCGCGCGCCTCGGCGGCCGCGGCCGGCGTGCCGTTGTACGTGCACCTGGCGAAGCTGCACGGGGCGAAGGACGGCGGCACGGTGCTGCCGGTGCCGATGATGAACATCCTCAACGGCGGCGCCCACGCCGACAGCAGCGTCGACTTCCAGGAGTTCATGGTGATGCCGCTCGGCATGCCGTCCTTCGCGGAAGCGCTGCGGGCCGGCGCCGAGATCTTCCACACGCTCCGCGGCATCCTGAAGAAGAAGGGGCACGCGACCGGCGTCGGCGACGAAGGAGGCTTCGCGCCCAGCCTGTCGTCGAACCGCGAAGCGGTCGATTTGGTGCTCGAGGCGGTGGCGCAGGCCGGCTACAAGGCGGGCGACAACATCTTCCTCGCGCTCGACGTCGCCTCGAGCGAGTTGTGGAACGAGGACGCGCACACCTACGAGTTCAAGAAGTCGGGCGAGAAGACGCGCACGCCGCAGCAGATGGTCGAGCTGTACGAAGACTGGGTGCGGCAGTACCCGATCGTCTCGATCGAGGACGGTGTCGCCGAAGGCGACTGGGAAGGATGGCGGCTGCTCACGAAGGCGCTCGGCGACCGCGTCCAGCTGGTCGGCGACGACCTGTTCGTCACCAACACCACCATCCTCGAACGCGGCATCCGCGAGAGCGTCGCCAATTCGATCCTGATCAAGCTCAATCAGATCGGCACCGTCTCGGAAACCCTCGACGCGATCTCGATGGCCTCGGACGCGGGCTACACCAGCATCATCTCGCACCGCTCGGGCGAGACCGAAGACACCACGATCGCCGACCTCGCGGTCGGCACCGCCGCCGGCCAGATCAAGACCGGCTCGGCGAGCCGCAGCGATCGCGTCGCCAAGTACAACCAGCTGCTGCGCATCGAAGAAGAGCTCGCCGGCCGCGGCCGCTACGCGGGCCGCGCGGCACTCAAGCAGCGCGTCGCCAAATAGCCATGCCGACCCTCGTTCTCCTCCGCCACGGCGAAAGCACCTGGAACAAGGAAAACCGGTTCACCGGCTGGACCGACGTCGATCTGTCCGACCGCGGCCGCGAGGAAGCCCGCGAAGCCGGACGGCTGCTCAAGGAAGGCGGCTACGCCTTCGATCTGGCCTACACGTCGCTGCTGAAGCGCGCGATCCGGACGCTGTGGATCGCGCTCGACGAGCTCGATCAGATGTGGCTGCCGGTCGTCAACACGTGGCGGCTCAACGAACGCCACTACGGCGCGCTGCAGGGGCTGAACAAGGCCGAGACCGCCGCCAAGCACGGCGAGGCGCAGGTCAAGGTCTGGCGGCGCAGCTACGACATCCCGCCGCCGCCGCTGACCCCGGACGACCCTCGCCATGCCGGCCGCGATCCGCGCTACGCCGGACTGTCGCCGTCCGAGCTGCCGCTCACCGAATCGCTCAAGTCGACGGTCGACCGGTTCCTGCCCTACTGGCACGACGTCGTCGCGCCGTCGATCCAGAGCGGCAAGCGCGTGCTCATCGCGGCGCACGGCAACAGCCTGCGCGCGCTCGTGAAGTATCTCGACGGCATCAGCGACGAGGCGATCGTCGAGCTGAACATCCCGACCGGGATTCCGCTCGTCTACGAGCTCGACGAACAGCTGCGGCCGACGCGTCACTACTACCTCGGTGACGCCAAGGCGGCGGAAGAGGCCGCCGCGCGGGTGGCGCAGCAGAGCGCCGCGAAGCCCTAGCCGTCACATGCGCGTCGGATCGTCTGATCGCCCATACGACGTCGTCATTCTCGGCGGGGGTCTGGCAGGCCTGACCCTCGCCCGGCAGCTCCAGCGCGAGGCGCCGGACGTCACGCTGCTCGTCGCCGAGAAGCGTCAGCACCCGGTGCCGGAAGCGGCGTTCAAGGTCGGCGAGTCCAGCGTCGAGATCGGCGCCCACTACTTCGGGGTCGTGCTCGGCCTCGAGCCGCACCTGCGGAGCCAGCAGCTCGAGAAGCTCGGCCTCCGCTACTTCTTCCCGCACGAGGGCAACCGCGACGTCACGCGCCGCGTCGAGCTCGGGCCGCCGAAATACCCGCCCGTGCCCTCGTTCCAGCTCGATCGCGGACGCCTCGAGAACTATCTGCTGGCGTCGCTGCGCGAGGAGGGCGTCGAGGTGCACGATGCGTGCGCCGTCCGCGGCGTCACGCTCGGCAAGGCATTCCATGAGGTCGAGCTCGAGTCGGCGGGCGCACGACGAACGGTGCGAGCCAGGTGGATCGCCGATGCCAGCGGCCGCGCCGGCATCATCCGGCGGCAGCTGGGACTGACGCGCACGAGCACGCACCGCGCGAACGCCTGCTGGTGGCGGGTCAAGAGCCGCGTCGACATCGACGACTGGAGCAGCGATCCGGCGTGGAAGGCACGCGTCCCGTCGGGCGAGCGATGGCACAGCACCAACCACCTGATGGGACGCGGCTACTGGGTGTGGCTCATCCCGCTCGGCTCGGGCAGCACCAGCATCGGCATCGTCGGCGACGCTGACCTCCACCCCTACTCGCGCCTGAACCGCTACGATCGCGCCATCGACTGGCTGCGCGAGCACGAGCCGCAGTGCGCCGAGATCGTCGAGCCCTATGCCGATCGGCTGGAGGACTTCCTCGCCCTCAAGCACTACGCGCACGGCTGCGAGCGGGTGTTCTCGCCGGATCGCTGGGCGCTGGTCGGCGAAGCGGGCGTCTTCACCGATCCCTTCTACTCGCCGGGATCCGACTTCATCGCGATGGGCAACGACTGCGCCGCGGATCTGATCACGCGGACGGCTCGCGGCGAGGACGTCACCGAGCGCGTCGAAGCCTTCAATACGACCTACCTGCACCTGTTCGACGCCTTCATCCGCGTCTACGACGGGCAGTATCCGCTGATGGGCAACGCCCAGGTGATGACGGCGAAGGCCGCCTGGGACAACAGCGCCTACTGGGCGATCACCGCGCTGCTCTACTTCCAGCGCCGGTATCGCCGGCCTGAGTTCATCGCCAGCATCGAGCCGCTGATGCGCCGGTTCTTCGTGCTGCACGCGCGGATGCAGCAGTTCCTGCGCGCGTGGGACGTGGCCGACGCCAGGGTCTACGCCGACGACTTCACGAACGTCGTCAGCGTCGATATCCTGCGTGAGCTGCAGGCGAGCCTGGCCGGGCCGATGATGGAAGACGACGCGCTGCGGGCCAGGCTCGAGAGGAACTTCGCGCTGCTGGAGCGGATCGCCAGCACCTGGCAGGCGTTCGCGATCGAGCAGAACCCGTCGCTGCCGCGGTTCGTGCAGGACCGGGAGCCGGTCGACATCTCGCCGCTGTTCATTCGCACCGCCGAGGCGGCGTCGGCCGCCGCGGCGCCGTCGGCGGTGGTCAGACCGCTGTAATCACCACCGCCGAATCGTTGCCGCCAAACCCGAGCGACGTGGAGACGCCGCATCGCACGGGCTGCTCCCGCGCCGTGTTGGCGACGATGTCGACGGGGCAGTCCGGGTCGGTCTCGCCGTGGTTGATCGTCGGCGGGATGACGCCGCGTGAGACGGTGAGCGCAAGCACCGCCGCTTCCAGCCCGCCGGCCGCGCCAAGGCAATGTCCGATCATCGACTTGAGCGCGGTGACCGGCACGCGCGACGCGCGGTCGCCGAGCACCGTCCTGAAGCCGCGCGCCTCGGCGCGATCGTTCTGAGGCGTCGCGGTGCCGTGGGCATTGACGTGATCGACCGCGGACGCATCGAGCCGGGCGTCGCGCAGCGCTTCGGCGACGACCGCGCTCACGGGGCGGCCATCCGGCTCCGGCGCGGTCGGGTGAAACGCCTCGCACGCGAAGCTGTAGCCCGCCAGCTCGCCATAGATTCGCGCCCCGCGTGACCGGGCCCGCGACATCTCCTCGAGCACGAGAATCGCCGCCCCTTCCCCCATGTTCATGCCGGCACGGCCCCGGTCGAAGGGCCGGCAGGGCTCGCTGTCCATCAGCCGCAGCGCGTTGAAGCCGCTGAACGTCAATTGGGCCAGACCGTCGGTCCCGCCGGTCAGCGCCACGTCGATGCGGCCGCTTCGAATCGCGTCGGCCGCCTGGCCGATGGCGATCGTGCTGGACGAGCAGGCGGCGACGACGCAGGAGCGGACGCCTTCGAAGCCGAAGCGCGACGCGATGATGTCCACCGGGGTATTGGCGAAGTGGTTCCACGCCTCGGACGGGCGCGCCTTGTCGAACCCCCGTGTGATCGCGGTGTGGTAATAGCGCTCGTTGCGCAGCAGATCGCTGGTGCCGGCGCCGAGCAGCACCCCGACCCGCGTCCGATCGACGCCGTCGAGGAGCCCCGCGTCGTCGATCGCTTCCTGCGCGGCGACGACGCCGAAGCGGTCGCTGCGTGACAGGCGGCGGCGTTCGAGCGGCGTGAACGCGCGCGTCGATGTCGGCCATCGCAACCTGGCCGGCGACCCGGCTGCGATAGCCCTCGGACGCGAACAGCGTGAGCGGGGTCATGCCGCACTCGCCGGCCACCAGCGCGGTCCAGCTCCGCTCGCGCGTCGATCCCAGCGCCGTCACCAGGCCGATCCCGGTGATCGCGATGCGCCGGCTCATGCCTGCGCCTCCGCCCCGCGCTCGGCGCGCCGCAGGAACTCCTCGACCGCGCTCGACATCCGCCGCACCTCGCGCGCCTCCGCGCGCTTGCCCCTGGTGGCGATGATGAAGGGCAGCATCTGTCCGGGCAGCGACACTGCCGAAAAGAGCAGGCAGGCGGCGCGATGAAGTCCGGAATGATCGCGGGGGCCGCGGCCGAGCAGGCTGGCGACGTAACTGCCGATCACGCCGTAGGCGTCGGCCGCGATGCACCGCGCATTGCCGTGGCTGCCGCCGACGTCGCTCCGCGCCGCGGCCAGGCTCGCCAGGAACGCCGCCGGACTGTCGCCGGCCGCCTCCGTCCAGGTCAGGCCGATGCGGCGCAGCGTGTGCGCATCGCTGCCGCCGACGCGGCCGAGCGAGGCGCCGGCGCGCGAGCGCCGCGACGCAATCGTGGTCACCAGCTGGTTGTGCGCGGCCAGCATCGTGCCGTTGCGGGTCTCGAGCGCCGGCACCTCGTCGAGCAGGCGCAGGTAGTCCCTGACCGGGACCTGGCCCCGATAGAAATGCAGCAGGTGATTGAGGCTGAAGAACACGCCGTGCTGGCGCAGCGTGGCGCACACGTCGAAGACGTTCGCGCGCAGCCGCTGGACTTCGCCGTGAAGCCGTTCGGGCAGCCCGTAGGCGCCGATGTGCACGTCCAGCTTCGTCCCCGGGAACCGGCACGAGATCTCTTCGGAGATGAAGAAGTCCCGGACGTCGGGGTGCCGATCGAGGAGCTCGAGGCAGCCGTCGATGCTGTCGTGATCGGTGATGGTGACGAAGTCCATGCCGCGCGCCTTGGCGACGCGGTAGACGTCCTCGGGCCGCGAGTAGCAGTCGCGGCTCTTGAGGAACTTCATGTTGCCGCTCTGGAGGGAGTGGCACGAGTGCACGTGCAGGTCGGCACGGCGTGGCGACTGGTCGTCTGCGCGAATCACAGGGTCCCTGGGTCTCCGAAGCTGCGGGGTCAGCGCAGCGGTTTGAGCAGCATGATCTGCAGCGTCGCGGATCCGACGCCGCGGTAACGGTCCGGCAGGAAGCTCTTGCCCAGGTCCGCCCTGAGGATGGTATTCCAAGGCGCCCGGAAATTGAGAGCGGCGCCGACGCCGGTAATCGGCTGCCAGCTGTCGTCGAACGCCGTGTCCCGGCCCCAGGCCTGTTCCAGGAACAGGTCGAGCCGGTACTGGTCGAAGATGTTGAACGAATACGAGCCGCGCAGCCATCGGACAGCTCGCCGAACCGGACGCCGGACGCCGGCACGCCGTGGATCCGGGTGTCGTCGAACATGCCGAACTGATACTTGGCGAACCGGTCGAGGTCATGGCCGCCGAACCAGGCGGCGTTGAGATGGATCTTCTGGAAGGCGTTCAGATAGAAGTCGCGCGACAGGCTCGCGCTGTACTTCGTGTACTGGTGCTGGACGTCCTCCACCGGTACGCCGTCCTCGACGAACCCCCAGTCGCGCCAGCCGGCGCGGCCGAACCAGGTCCCGTTGAGCACGAGGTTGTAGCCGGCACGCCGGTATTCCCAGGCGGCGCCGATCCCGTTCGTGATCGTGCTCGCGGGCACGCGGAAGTCCTCCGACGTCGTCCGCTCGCGCGCGTAGCCGTCGAACCGGAACTGGTACTGGGCGGTCAGCTTCTGAAACGCCGTGTATTGCCAGCCAAGGTTGGCGCCGGTCGTCAGCGGCCAGGTCAGCAGACGCTCCTCGTCGCGTTCGGCGCTGGCGTCGTAGAGCCGATCGGTCGACGGCACCGCGATCGCGAAGAAGTCGACGCTCGCGTCGAGCGGCCCGATGAACTTCGGCCGCTGCAGGTTGCCGGCAGCCAGCACGCCGGCGAAGAGGATGGCGAGCTGCGTGTCCTGGCGGCCGCGGAACTGGAAGTCGAGGTAGTTGATCCCGAAGATCGGCAGCGGGAAGGCGTACGACGGGTCGAGCGTGACGCCCATCGCCATCGCCCTGGCCCTGGTCGTGGCCCGCTCGCTGATCACGCGCTCGTCCCCCTGCTTGACGTAGTAGCGCAGCCCGCGATCGGTCTCGCGATACATGATGCGCTCGCTCCGGCGCGCCCCGGTGCGGAGCTCGACGAAGCCGGGATCGTTGACCTTGAAGTCGGTGAAGGCGACGCGCTTCTCGACCAGCAGGTTGCGCCCGGCAATCATCATGATCTGGCGCGCGTCGAGCCCGGTGAACAGGAAGATCGGCGTGTTGCCGATCGAGGTCACCGGCTCGTAGGTCTGGATCTCCTCGTTCGACACGACCGGCGCCGACAACCGCGTCTGCACGGCCTGCACGCGCACGCGCGCGAAGCTGCGGCGCTCGATCCAGATGGTGCCGCGATAGAGCGACTGGCCGTCGGCGATCGGATCGAAGCGGACCACGTAGCAGTCGTACCCGCCGACGCGCTCGGTGCCGGCCAGCCGGTAGCGGTAGTCGCTGCCGAACCGCAGCTGCAGCGGCAGCGACAGCACTTTCTCGGCCTGCAGCAGCGGGAACGGCGGCCGATCGCTGCCCCACTTCGAGCCGTTCACCGAGAACGACAGCTCCTCCCACTCGATGCCATCCTCGGCCACGTAGTAGCGGTTCTCCGTCACCACGTCGTACCCGGGATCGGTCATGGTGGGCCGGAAGTGCTGCTCCATCCGGGCCGTCGCCATGTAGCTGTGGAGCAGCCCGTCCTGGGCCCGCTGCTGCTGCTGGTGGCGCGCGATGATCTCTTCCACCGTCAACTGCCGCTCGGCGGCGACGCCGCTCCGATCGACGAAGACCTCGCTGGCGCCTTCGTTGAAGTCCACCAGCACCGGGCCGCCCGGCTGCGGCACAGCCACGCGCACCCGGCCGTTCTCCGCGCTGCGTGAATAGTCGGACGCCTGCAGCCTGGAGCCGTCGACCAGCCCGTGCACCGCCGGAACCCCCTCGACGGGGAGCGTGATCGAAACCTGCAGCCGGTCTGGTGACGTCTCCGACCAGTAGACGAGATAGGTCGCGAACGTGCGCTCCTCGAAGAGGAGCCGATGGCGGACCGATGGCGTGACGTCGCGCCCTCCGGCCGTCATCGACAGCGTGGCGGCGGCGGGATCGAGGGCCGTGACCTCGCCGGTGATCAGGGCCGCAATCGGCGACAGTGCGCGGAGCCCGGGCTCGAGCGCGGCCGATGGCTGCCACGCGTGAGCGACGACCTCGGTGCCGAGCGCCTGCAGGTGGGCGTCGAGCACCCGTCGCACGCCATCCGCCGTCGTCCCCGGATCGTTGCCGGTCAACGCAATCCGCGCCGACGGATCGCGCGCCTCCAGATCCGCGACCGCGCTCGCCAGGTTGCTGTCGGCGGGAATCGCGAGCAGATCGACGTAGGGCGCCAGCTCCGTCGTGTAGACCTGCAGGCGGACGCTGGACTGGCGGAGCCGCGCGCCGCCGAGCGCAATGCGGATCGACGCGCGACGGGCTCGCGCGTCCGTTGCCGCGACCCGCACCGCGAATGCCACGAGCGTCGCGTCTTCGGCGCCGGTGACGATCTCGAGAATCGTCGCGGAGTCCTCGAGTCGCGAGAGTACCGCGCCGAGCCGCGTGCGCCACGCGGTGACCTCCTGGGCGGTGGACGGTACGCCGACGGCGAGCCAGATCGGGATGCGCCGCGCGCGGTACAGCGCCAGGCGCTCCTCCAATACGCGGTCGTCGGTACCGGGCGCCACGACCACCCGCACCGCGACCGGCACCGGCAGCGGTCGGCCGGACAGCAGAACGGCGGGAGCCTCCCCTGCGAACGTGTCTTCGATGGCAACCCGCGGCAGCACCGCAGTGCTGTCCTGCGCCGCCACGACTGACGTCCCGACCGCCAGGAGAATGCCGACGACGAGTGGCCCCAGAATGCGCGGGAAAAACATCAGTGGGATGCGGCGAGATCACCGAGCGCGCCGAAGCGTCCGTCGCGAAGGACGCGGGTCAGGCGCTGCCGGAATCCGTCGAGGCGGAAGTAATGGGCGAACCGCAGCCGCGGCGGCAGCGCCACGCGCGGCGGGTCGGGATCGATCTCCCAGGGATGGATGGTCAGCACCGCCGGCACGCGGGCGGCATTCGCCGTCTCGATCGTCCGCAGCACCCGCGCCGGCGACGACATCCGCAGGCCCCAGCCCCAGCCGAGCGGCATGACCTGCCCGAAACGGGTCGTCACGAACGGCGGCAGCTCGAGGATGGGACCGGCGGCGGTGTGCCGGACGTGCGGCTGCCGCGGATACTTCACGCTGCCGACGATGCGCAGCGGCGCCATGCTCGCGTCCACCGCGAAGCCTTCGCGGACCAGCAGTTCGAGCGCCCAGATCGAGCGATCGTTGATCGACCATTCCGGCGCGCGGAACATGCGCACGCCGGGCGCGCCGGCGGCGGTCAGCGCCGCGACGCTGCGCCGGACGTCGTCGACGAAGCCGTCAGGACCGAGCTCGTACGCGCGCGTGATGCGTGTGTCCGTGCGAGCCGATTTCGTGGCCTGCGCGCAGGATCTCGTCGACCAGCCGCGGGTGGCGCTCGGCGATCCAGCCGAGGACGAAGAACGTGGCGCGCGCGCCGGCAGCGGCGAAATCATCCAGCAGCATCCGCGTCGTCTCCACCACGCGCGACGGCAGGCGATCCCAGTGCGCGGGTTCGAGCGGCCCGCCGACGCCGCAGATGTGGAACCAGTCCTCGACGTCCACTGTCAACGCGTTTGGACGCGCGGGCGTGTCCGCCGGCACGTTCATGCAGGATTCCTGCTGCCCTCGGCCGCGATGAACTCGGCGATCGTATCGACCGATCGCAGTACCCGGGTCCCGGTGGCTTCGTCCGTGATCGACACGCCAAAGCTACGCTCGAGCTCCAGGACCAGCTCGAGGACGTCGATGGAGTCGAGCCCCAGCCCCTCGCCGAAGAGCGGCGTGCTGTCCCCGATCTCCTGAGGCGAGATCGGCAGCCGGAGGCTCCGCACGATGGCCTGCTTGATTTCGTCCTTGATGTTCACTGAAAGGGACATAGGGTTCAGAGCAAACCGCCGTCGACGCCGATCACCTGGCCGGTGATGTAGGCCGCGGCGTCGGAGGCCAGAAACGCCACCAGCGACGCGACGTCGCGCGGCGTGCCCGGGCGCTTCAGCGGCACCGCGGCGAGGTAGGTGTCGCGCGCCTGCGCTGGCATCTCTGCCAGCATGTCGGTCTCGATCAATCCCGGCGATACCGCATTCACGAGCACACCCTTTTCGGCGAGGTCGCGGGACAGGGCCCGCGTAAAGCCCTCCAGACCCGCCTTCGACGCCGCGTAACCGGTCTGTCCCGGCAGCGGCATGCGGGCGCTCGGCGACGAGACGTTGATGATACGTCCCCACCGCTTGAGGAGCATCCCGCGAACCACGGCCCGCGTGCAGAAATAGGCCCCCTGCAGGTTGACCTGCAGGACCTCGTGCCATCGCGCCGAGTCCATCAGGACGATGTGCGTGTCCCGGGTGATGGCGGCGTTGTTCACCAGGATGTCGGGCGGGCCGAGCTCGCGCTCGACGTCGGCGAAGAAGCGCTTCACCGCGGACTCGTCACCGACGTCGCACTGTCCGGCCCACGCCTGCCGGCCGGCCTCGCGGATCGCCGTGACGAGCTCAGCAGCCGCGGCCTCCCGCTCGCGATAGGCGACGGCCACGGCCGCACCCCGCTCGGACAGCAGCTCGGCAATGCCGCGGCCGATGCCGCGCGAACCGCCGGTGACGACTGCGACGCGGCCGTTGAGCTGAAGACTGTCGAAGGACACGGTCCTGCGGGCTGGCGTTTCGATGATAGCAGAAGCTCAGCGGCCGACGCGGAGCACGCAGGAGAACAGCGCGCCGCCGCTGGCGACGCTGTTGACGAGCACGATCGGTCCCGGCGCGTCCATGGTCGTGGCGGCGAGCCGCAGCGTCGACGCCGCGCGGTCGATGTCGGCGAGGCCGGCGATCGGTGGCACCTTGCCGGCTGCGCCGCACAGCAGCGCCGCCACGCAGGCGGCGCTGCCGGACGCGCCGAATTCCCCCAGCGCGCCCTTGATCGACGTCACCACCGGCCGGGCGTCACCGAAGACCTGCGCAATCGCCGACGCTTCGACGTCGTCGAGCCCGCGGCTTCCGTTCGCCGACGCATACACGACGTCGACGTCGGCCGGACTCAGACGCGCGTCCTCCAGGGCCATCGTCATCGTGCGCACCAGCGGATCCGGCCGGTCCGGCCAGGCGTTGAGAGGAATGGCAGCACTCGCCGCACCGACGCCGAGGAGCTCGCCATGACCGGGGGCATCCCGGGTTCGCCAGCGGTCGCCGCGCTCGAGCCAGAGGCAGAAGCCGCCTTCCCCGAGCACGAATCCGCGGCGGCAGCGATCGAAGGGGGCGGTGACGGCGCCGGCGGCCGTCGCCGTGTTCATGACCCCGAACTGATCGTGGGCCTTGAAGAACACCTCGTAGATCGAATCCATGCCGCCGGCCGCAACGGCGTCGGCCCGTCCCATGCGCAGCAGGTCCGCGGCCGTGACCACGGCCGCGAGTCCCGATCCTTCCTTCTGGCTGATCGTCGCGTTCGGTCCGCGCAGCTTGAACTCGAGTCCGGCGAGCCCGGCGGCGGCGTTGGCCACCGTCGAATTGAACAGCAGGGCCGGCGCGCACTGCGGGCCTCCCTGGAAGAACGCGCTCAGATACTCGTTGGTGGCCTGGCCGCCGGCGCTGTAGGTGCCCATCACCACGCCGGCGCGATCGTCACCGTCGCCGGTCACCGCGTAGCGCGCGTCTTCCATCGCCAGCTGGATGGCGACGAGCGCGAGCGGGCCGGTCCGATCCATCCGCCGCAGCTTCATCGGCGAGATCCACGACGACGGGTCGAAGCTGGAGACGCGGGCGGCGAGGACCGAGCGGCAGGTGCCGTCCGTGAAGCGCGGATCGGGTGCGATCGCCGTCACCCCGGCCAGCAGCGCGTCGCGGAAGCTCTCGTGCGAGTGGCCGAGCGCCGAGACGACGCCGATGCCCGTGACGTGGATCGATCCCTCGTCACCGTCGGCACGATGCGGCCCCAGTTCGCTCACGGGCCGTACGTTACCATTGCGATCATGAGCGTTCAACGCCGCGAACGCGCCCGCCACGCGGCGATCTGCGCGCTGCCGCTCTCGATCGTGATGGTCCTGGCTGGCGCGCTCGCCAGCGCTCGCACCTTCGATCTTTTCGACGATCTCTACCGCCGCGGCCAGCAGCAGAACGGCACGCTCCGCACCTTCATCGCGCAATTCACGGAAACCACGACGTCGACGCTGCTGACGAGGCCGCTGACGGCGCGCGGCACGGTCGCGGTCGAGCGTCCGGCGCGCGTCGTGCTCCGCTACGTCGAACCGGACCAGCGCGTCGTCCTGATCGACGGCGATCGCATGACGATCGTCTGGCCGTCGCGCAGCGTGCGGCAGACGCGGGACATCGCCGCCTCCCAGAAGCGCGTGCAGAAATACTTCGTGGACGGCTCCCCGCGTGAGCTGCGCAGCCACTTCGAGATCGCGGCCGCGCCGCAGCCGTCGGGCTACCTCGTGACGATGGTGCCGACGCGCAAGCAAATCAAGGAAGGTCTGTCGCGGCTGGAGCTCTCAATCGACGCGACCTCGCTGCTGATGACGTCGATGACGATGACCTTCCCGAACGGCGACAGCAAGGTGATGACGTTCACCGACGTCAAGCCGAACGCCCCGATCGATCCCGCGATGTTTCACGTCGACGGCGTGAAATAGGTTTTGCAAACGCCCACACTTCCGCCTGAAGGCGGAAGCTACGCGGTCAGGCGCGCTGCACGATATCTCGTGGCTTCCGCCTTCAGGCGGAAGAAACGTGCGCGCGACGTCAGGCGCGCTGGGAGTCGGGCGTGTGCAGGGCGGCGCTGACGGGGACGGCGGCGGTCGTGGCGAGGTCGTATTCCGCCAGGTAGTGCGCCGGATCCATCATCCGCTGGGTGCGTGACAGGGCGCGGAGCAGGAACGGCATGTTGCGGAGGTCGACCTCGCGAAGCCAGCGCCAGAGGCTCTTGCGGCCGCGGAGATTGAGCACCGAGCGGCGCCACGTCTCGCAGTACAGCTCGAAGAACCGCTCGGGGCCGAGCGCCGGTTCCCACAGCAGGTGGTGCATGTCGAACTGCGACCAGCGCCGCGCCCGGAGCGTCGGCCGCATCTCGTCGAAGTAGGCGGTACCGGGCAGCGGCGTCAGGATCGTGAAGCCCGCCTGGAACAGCCGGTGCTGCTCCACGAACGCCCACAGCCGCTCGAAGTCCGCCTCGGACCACGCCGGGTCGATGACGAAGTTGCCGGTGACCCCGTACTTGAGCGATCGCGCGACCTCGATCCCCTGGGCCGTGTGATCGACGGTGGCGTCCTTCATCAGCCCGCTGAGCCCCTGGTTGGTCGCCGCCTCGAGCCCGAAGAAGATGTCGAACTGCCGGGCGATCGGGCGCCACGCCTCGAGCAGGTCCGCGTGCCTGGCCACCAGATCGACGCGGCTCTGGACGAGCACCCAGTCTTTCCTGATGCCGCGGCGCCGCAGTTCCTGCGCCAGCGCGAGACTTCGCGACGGGTGATACCAGAACAGATCGTCGGCCACGAAGATGTGATCGCCGGCGGCCGCGAAGTCTTCACACACCGAGTCGATCGACCGCTCCCGCACCGATCGGCTGTGCAGCTGCCAGATCGAGCAGAACGAGCAGCGGAACGGGCAGCCGCGCGCCGTTTCGATCAGCCACGCGGGACGGTGCGCGAGACAGGCATATTGCCGGCGCCAGGGCGCCACGTGGCGGCGGGCCGGCAGCGGCACGTCGTCCAGGACGAACGTCTCGGGATCGGCAGCGGTGGTCACCACCTCGCCGGTCCGATCGCGGAGCGTGAGACCGGGCACGTCACCGAGCGTGCCGCCGCGCGCCAGCGCATCGGCGATGCGCGGCACGGCACGCTCGCCATCGTCCAGGACGACCGCGTCGACGCAGCCGTCGAGAAAGGGCCCGGGATACGCGGCCGCGGTGTGGCCGCCGACGACGATCGGGACGCCGGGGACGAGATCCCGCACCTGGCGCGCCAGTGCCAGGACTTCGTCGGTCTCGAGCGCGTGCATGGCGGCGATGCCGACGAGCTCGGGCCTGGCCGCGCGGAGCTGGTGCTCGAGCGAACGGCTGAACCGCAGGTCGGCGAGCGTGACGGCATGACCACGCGCTTCGAGCGCCGCCGCGATGTATTCCATGCCGAGGGGCTCGATCCGGAAGAAAGGGCCGAGCCCGAATCGATCGTTGCCCGGCACCGGCCGGAGCAGGAGAACGTGCATAGGCAAGGGTCGCAGCGTAACATACACGGCAGGGTGAGAGTCCCGTGCGCGATTCGATCCCGGCCCCGTGATCTCACCGGTTTCCCTATTGCTTTCGTGGGCCCACCGGCGCCGCGTGATCGTGGCGCTCGCGGCCGTCTGCCTCGCCGCGCTGTCGATGCTCGGCGCCACGCGTCTGACCTTCGACACCGACGTCCTGAGCCTGCTGCCGCGCACCGGCCAGCGTCATTCCCGCGTTTCGCACCTTCGTCGAACACTTCGGCAGCCTCGACGAGCTCTACGTCGTGTTCACAGCGCCCGAGGGACATGCGATCTCGGATTACCGTGACCACATCGAGAGCTGGATCGGCCGGCTGCGCACGTCCGAACAGATCGCGCGCGTGGACGCCGGCCTCGCCGATCCGTCGCGCAACCTCGAATGGCTGGCCGACCGGCAGCTGCTGCTCATGCGTACTGAGACGCTACGGACGGCGCTCGGCCGTTTCGGCGGTGACGGAATGCGCACGGCCGTTGCCGGCCGGCGCGAGCTCCTCGCGCTGCCGTCGCCGTCGATCGCCGGGGTCGTCCGGCAGGATCCGCTCGGGCTCTACGACCTGCTCGGCGCGCAGCTCGGCGAATCGATGGGCATCAGCGCGTCCGCTGGCGAAGACGGATACGTCTCCGCGGATTCACGGAGCCGGCTGGTCATCGCGCATCCAGCGCGACCGCCGTATGACACCACCGCATCGCACGCGCTGTTCGCGATGCTCGAGCGCACGCAGCAGGACGTCGCCGCGGGGCGACCGGCCTCTCCACCCGACGAAGACCCGCTGCCGCCGCTCAACATCGAGTTCGCCGGCGGCCATCGCATCGCGATCGAAACCGAATCGGTCGTCAGGCGCGAGAGCATCATGAACAGCGTGATGTCGCTCGCGCTGATCCTGCCGCTGTTGTTCGTCGTGTTCCGCAGCGCGTGGCTGCTCGGCGTCGGGCCCCTGCCGTCCGCGCTGGCGCTGCTCGCGGTGCTCGGCCTGCTCGGCCTGATCGGCTCCACGCTGTCGGCGGCGGCGACCGCATCCGCTGCGATGTTGTTCGGGCTCGGCGTCGACGGGGTGGTGCTGCTCTACGTCGTGCATACGCTGTCGATCCAGGACGGACGCGCCGCGGCAGGCGTCGACCATCTGACCGGTCCCGCGAGCAGTATGCTGCTCGGCATGTGGACGACGGCGGCGACCTTCTACGGGCTGACGTTCGTCGACTTCCCCAGCCTGCAGCAACTGGGCGCGCTCATCGGCCATGCCATGGTGATCTGCGGCATCCTCACGCTGGTGCTCGTTCCCGCGCTGCTGCCTCGCGCGATGCGGCGCACGCGGCGGTCGGTCACGATGCCCGCGCTGGCCGGCTGGGTCGGGCGGCATCGAACGCGCATCCTGGTCGGGGCCGCGGTCGCCACCGCGGCGTTGGGCGCGGCGGCCGTGCAGGTGCGGATCAACCCGACGCTCGACCGGCTGCGGTCGGTCACGCCCGGCGCCGTCGCGCTCGACCGCATCCGCTCGCAGTTCGGATTGCCCCAGGATGTCTACGTCGTGATGCAGCGCGGGGCCGACCTCGACGGCCTGCTGGCCGCGAACGAACGGCTGCGCGACCGGATCGCCGGCGCGCTGCCGCGGCTCGAGTTCCACGCCGCGTCATCCCTCCTGCCGTCGTCGGCCGCGCAAGCCGACCGCGCCGCGATCGTCAAAGGCGCCGGGCTCACGCCCGCGACCGTGGCGGCGGAGCTGGAAGCCACGGCCCAGAGCGAGGGATTCAGGCGTGATGCGTTTGCCCCTTTCCAGGCGCGACTGCCGCAGCTGCTGAATTCGGGATCGCGGATCTCGGTCGAGGGCTTCGGCGAGCACGGGCTGGCCGATCTCGCCGCCCGGTTCGTGAAGAAGCAGGGGTCGGAGTGGATCGTCGCGAGTTACGCGCTGCCATCGGATGCTGCGGACGTGGGGACGCTGCAGCGGCTCGTCGGCGACGCCAACGACGGAAGCCGCCTGACCGGTCTGCCGCTGGTCAACCAGGAGCTCGCCGCCCGCTTCATGCCGCAGTTTGCGAAAGGTCTCGCGATTGGCAGCGTCATCGTCCTGGTGCTGATCGTGGCGACGTTCAGAGACTGGCGCTCGTCGCTGCTGTCGCTGGCGCCGGCGGTAATGGGCCTGGTCTGGGCCGCCGGCCTGCTGGCGCTGGCGCGGGTCGAGCTCGACCTGTTCGCCGTCTTCGCGGTCGTGACGTTCGTCGGCATCGGCGTCGACTACGGCGTGCATCTCGTGCATCGCTGCCGCGAGCACGGTGACGCGCGGCGGGCGATCGAGGAGCTTGCACCGGTGATCCTCGTCGCCGCGGCGATTACGCTGCTCGGCTACGGCACGCTCGTGACGTCGAGCTACCCGCCGCTGCGATCCATCGGCGTGGTCTCGATCGTCGCGGTCGTCACCCTTTCGATCGCATCCGTGGTCGTCTTGCCGGCGTTCCTCGCCGGTGCGGCTCCGGAGCAGTCGGCTGTGCAGCGGCCCGCATGAGCATCGACACGACACCGGTCCGCCACCCGGCCGCAGCGGTGAGAGAAACGGCGCCGGTTCCCCGCCGCTGGACGCTCCACGGGTTGAACAACGGCACGATCTTCAGCGCCACGTTCCACGGCGTCCGGCTGCTTCCCCGCGGGGTCTCGTACGCGATCGGCTATGTCGGCACGTGGATCGCGTGGCGGGCGATGTCCGACACACGGCGCGCGATCGCCGCGAACCTTGCCGGCGTGCTTCCCGGTGAATCGGCGGCGGCGCTGGAGCGCCGCGCGCTGACGACGCTGCGAAGCTATGCGCGCGACACCATCGATTTCCTTCGCGCGCTGTCCTCGCCGTCCGCGAGCGCCGACGCGGTGTTCCAGACCGCGAACGAGTCAAGTGAGCTGTTCCAGTCGCTGCTCGCGCAGGGCCGCGGCATCATCCTCGTCACCGGGCACTACGGCAACTGGGAGATCGGCAGCCTGCTGATCCGCAAGACCCTCGCGCTTCCACTCACCATCGTCGCGATGGCCGAGGCGGATCCCGAGGTCAACCGCTTACGTCACCAGATTCGCGAGATGCTCGGCGCCGACACGCTCGAAGTTCGCCAGTCGTTCGACACGGCGCTCCAGATCCGCCGCCGGCTCGCCGAGAATCACATGGTTGCGATGCTCGTCGATCGCCACTACGGCCGCGACCGCGTGCCGGTGACGATGTTCGATCGGCGCGTCTGGTTCCTGCGGACACCGTTCCTGATGGCTTACGCGACCGGCGCGCCGATCGTGCCGGTGTTCATCGAGCGGTTGAGGCCCGGCTATTTCGCGCCGCAGCCGCACGCGCCCATCTACGTCCTCCGCGATCGCCCGCGCGACGACGCCATCCAGCAGGCGGCGCAGCGCGTCGCTGATGCCCTCGCGGCGCGGATCAAGGATCACCCCGAGTTCTGGTACCACTTCTACCGATACTGGGACGCCCAGGACGACGCCTACGACGGGCTGGCCTGAGCGGGATGGATCCGTTCTCGCACGCGGCCCTCGGACGCACCCTCGCGGCCCTCGCTCCCGAACCCCGCACCGGCCGGGCGCTCGCGGTGGCTGCCACCCTCGGCGCCCTGGCGCCGGACATCGACGCCGTCTTCATGCCCGTCGGATGGGACGTCTACCTCCGCGTGCACGAGATCGGCACGCACACGGCGATCGGTACGTCCGCCTGCGGACTGCTGACGGGCGCAGTCGTCAAGCTGTTCGCGCGACAGACCCCGCTGTGGACGCTCGCCGGCGCTGCGTGGGCCGGCGCGATGAGTCATGTCCTGCTGGATCTGTTGTCGAGCGCGCGAATCCGCGTGCTGTGGCCGATCGACGACCGCACGGTCAGCCTGCCGCTGGTCGCGATGGCCGATCCCTGGCTCGCGGCACTGCTGATCGCCGGCGTCGCGGTAACGATGCTCGCGCGCGGCCGATCGCGCCGCGCGGCGACGATCGGCATGTCGCTGTGCGTGATGTTCCTGGCCGCCAAGACGGTCCTCGCGACCCGCGCTGTCGCCGCATACCGCGAAACCGCCGGGACCGCCCACGTCGCCGCGGACGCGTCCATGGTCGAGGCGCGCTGGGCCCGGCTCACCGAGTGGCACGTGTTCGATCGCGCCGATGGCCGGCTGCGGCACTGGCTGGCGAGCGGCGCATCCCGCCAGGCGCGGCTCGTCCTGTCGTGGCCTGCCGCAGCCGACGGCCCGACCATCACGGCGTCGCGATCGCTGTCGGTCGTCCGGAATTTTCTCGCGGTCCATCACCTCTCGTTCGCCGCACGCGTGGCGCAGCGTGACGGGCGGGAGTTGGTGCTGTGGTCGGACATTCGCTTCTGCTGGAACCCGGACGGCAGCGGCGCGCCGCGCGTCGAGCCGATCATCGGCGAAGGCGATGCCGGGGCGAGGCTGTCGTGCGCGCTGTGGTTTGGCGCGGAGTTCGACCGGGACGGGACGCCGCTTCAACAGGTCGTCCAGATCGGACGCTTCATTCAGACACGGGGCGTGACCGAGTAAGAACGAACAGCACGTTGCCGAACGGCGTGCCCTCGTCCGCTCCGACAACCTGGACGTGGAATCCCAGCCGCTCGAAGGCCTGCCGCCACTGCCCCGCCGTGCGGAAGTGAAAGGTCTGCCGCCAGTTTCCAAACAGCACGGCCTTGAGACGGTTGCCGAGGCGCACCGCCGTGAAGCGCCGGCCCGCCGCCGCATCGGCCTCACGTACCAGCATCACGCCGTCCGGCTCGAGCGCGTGCGTCATGGCCTGCAGCAGGTCGGTCCTGATCGCGCTCCGGCATCATGTGCAGGACGTCGAAGAACAGCACGGCACGGCAGCCGCCGGGCGCATAGGCGCGGGCGTCGCCGGCGACGATCGTCGCCGCATCCTCGAGCGCCCGCTTCGCCAGGGCCGCCACGCGAGGCCGCGTCTCGATGCCGATCAAGGTGTCGAAGACCGGCGCGGCGGCGGGGCCCGTCCAGCCGCCGGCACGCCACAGATCGCGAGCTTCGGCCAGCAGCGCGAGCATCAGGCCCTGGCCGCAGCCGACGTCGACGAGCACGCCACCCGATCCGAGCAGCCCCCTGGTCAGGGCGGTCCGATAGAGCGGGTCGCCGCGCATCTTGCCGCGCGCGAACTCCCAGGCCGTGATGCTGGTCGCCAGGTAGCGGTCCGCGGCGCGCGTCACCAGCGCGCCGAACACCGGATCGCGATCGCGCTCCCGCGTACTCAGCCAGGTCGCGAGCCCGAGACAGGTGCCGAGCACGGCGCCGACGACGAGACTGCCGACGACGAGGTCGGCGCCGAAGGTCCAGGGATCGGTCGTGCGAACGGTGTCGAGGGTGAGTGCGTGCGGTTCACCACGGCGGATCCACGCGCCGGTCTGCAGCTCACCGAGGATCAGGAACGGCGCGACCAGCGGGTTTGAGATGTTCGCCGCCAGATACATCTTGAGGCGGTTCAGACCGAGCAGCCAGCCGAGACCCCAGCAGAGCACGAAATGGAAGCCGTACCACGGCGAGCAGCCGACGAATACGCCGAGCCCGACGGCGATCGCGTCTCGTGCCGGCGTGCCTCCTTCGGTGCGGAGTTGATGGACCAGCCGCCGCACATGGCTTGCGGCCGGCGGCGACGGGATCGTTTCACTCGCACGCGGCATGAACAGCGAGCATTCTGCCACGCGCACGCCGGGATGATCGGGGTAACATGACCGGCCGGAGGACCCCATCCAGGTGACAACCCCGGCGTTCGCACGGCTCACATCATCCCTGCGCCCACCCGTCAGAGCGCTCGAGCCCGAACCGCCGGCCTGGGTCCACGACCTCTTGCGCGGCCCCGACGGATCGCCGCCGCCCGCGCACGATTACCTCGGTCTCTTCGACGTCGTCCGGCGCGAGCCCTTCCTGCGCGTCACGACCCGCATTCCGAACGCCGTGCTCCTGGATGCCGACGATCTGTCGGCGATCGTCGCCGAGCGGTACGCGCGGCTCGGCACGCTGCTGTCGGATGCGAAGAAATCGCCGCTCCGATTCTGGAACTACGTCCCGGGGATCGTCGACGCGCTGACGCCCGGCATCGATCGCTACATGGCGTTCAATCGCGGACGGCACGCGGCGTACGCGGCCGGCTGGGAGGGCAGCGAGCCGCTGGACCGCGGCGTCCCGACGGCGTCGGCGGTCGGCATCACCGGCCAGGATCTCGTCATCGATTGCCTGGCCGCGGACTCGGGCGGCACGCCGGTCGACAATCCACGGCAGATCGCGTCGTGGCGCTACTCGCGCCGATACGGGCCCAAGCCACCCTGCTTCGCCCGCGGCTCCATCACCACCCTCGACGGTCGGCGCGTCCTGCTCGTCGCCGGCACCGCCAGCATCGTCGGCGAGGAGTCACGCCATCCCGGCGACATCCGCGCGCAGATGATGGAGATCCTGAGGAACATCGAGGCGCTGATTCTGAACGCCGGCGTCACCGGCCGGGCGCCGCTTGAGCAGCTCACCGACGCGCGCATCTACGTGGTGCGGCCCGAGGACATCGATACGGTGGAGCTCGAGCTGCGATCGAGGAGCGCCGAATCGCTGCGCATCGAGACCGCGCTCGCCCGCATCTGCCGAGCGGAGCTGCTGGTCGAAATCGAAGGCGTGGTCTCGCTTTCCTTTTGACTCCTGACTTCTCTTCTGTACTTCTTACTTGTTCACCCCGGCCAGCGTCACGCTTCCAACTGCGACGACCTCGCCGTCAGCGGTCACGTCCCCCTCAATCTTGAACATCGTGCCGAGCTTGCCGGCGACGCGGGCGCGCGCCTCGAGCCAGGCGCCCGGTCTCGCGGCCGACGGGAATTTGAACGGACCGAAGCCCGCGACCCGCAGGCGCAGCGGCTGAACCGGATTGCCGTCGGCTGGCGCCGCGGCGGCGAGTCCGCCAACCTGGGCCAGCATCTCGACCAGGATGATCGCGGGCACGACCGGCTCGCCGGGGAAGTGCCCGTCGAAGTAGAAGTCGGTCGACGCGGCGCGGCGGCCGCCGCTCGCGCGCTCGCCGGCAATCAGCTCCGTCACGGTCTCGATCAGCCGCATCGGCGGCTGATGTGGCAGGAAATCGAGCGGATAGGCCACGATTCGGTTCAGTATACTGAGCGGTGGACCCGGGCCGATGGCGGAGATGACGGACACCCAACTCGCAGCGCTCTTCTTCCTTCAGGTCGGCGTGATCCTGCTGGCGTGCCGGATCGTCGGATGGCTCGGGCAGAAGGCGGGCCAGCCGCAGGTCGTCGGCGAGATGGTGGCCGGGTTCCTGCTCGGACCGTCTCTGTTCGGCTGGCTGCTGCCGTCGGCGCAGGCACAGCTCTTCCCGCAGCCGTCGCTGCACATCCTCTACGTCGTCAGCCAGCTCGGGCTCGCCCTCTACATGTTCTGCGTCGGCCTGGAGTTCCGGGCGGACATCATGGTCAGGCATGCGCGGCGCGCGGTCGGCGTGGCGATCGCGGGCATCGTGGTGCCGTTCGCGCTCGGCGGGCTGCTCGCGATGGCGTTGTACGAGCGCGGCGGCTTCTTCACCGAACAGGTCAGGCCGTTCCATGCGGTGCTCTTCGTGGGCGCCGCCATGTCGATCACGGCATTCCCGATGCTCGCCCGGATCATCTCCGAGCGCGGCATCAGCGGCACCGGTGTCGGCACCCTCAGCCTCGCCGCTGGCGCGTTGAACGACGCCGCCGCCTGGATCATCCTGGCGCTGGTCGTCGGCAGCTTCACCGGCAGCACCTGGATGGGGCTCGCCGCGGCGCTCGGGGCGATCGCCTACGTGCTGCTGGCCGTACTGCTGGGGCGTCCGCTGCTCGGGCGCCTCAATGCCGCCGCCGAACGGCAAGGCGCCGTGGCGCCCTGGATGATCGGCACCACGCTCACGGCCCTGGCGTTCGGGGCCTGGTTCACCGACTCGGTCGGCATCCATTCCGTGTTCGGCGCATTCATCCTGGGCGCGGCCATGCCGCGCGGGCTCCTGACGCGGGAGCTGCAGCGCGTCCTCGAGCCCACGACGACGGCGCTGCTGGTGCCGCTGTTCTTCACCTACTCAGGGCTGAATACGCAGATCGGTCTCGTGAACTCGCTGGCTGTGGCGTCGCTGGCGGTCGTGACCTTCGCTACCGCGTGCCTCGGCAAGGGAGGGGCGTGCTGGATCGCCGCGCGGGCCACCGGCTCGTCGCCACGGGACGCGCTCGGCGTCGCCACGCTGATGAACGCGCGCGGCATGATGGAGCTGATCCTGCTCAACATCGGCCTCGAGCGCGGCCTGATCACGCCGACCCTGTTCACGATCCTCGTCATGATGGCGATCGGGACGACGCTGATGGCGGGGCCGATGTTCGGCTGGGTCTACCGGCGGGAAGAGGCGCCGGCCAAGGGCCACCTGGGACTCGAAGAACTGTCCTGATTCCCCAGGCGCCATGCAGGGCACCTCGAGTCAGATCGTCGAGCACTTCGACCGGATCCGCCGCGACACCCCGAACCGGCCGCTCGTTCACCTTCCACTCTCGGCGTCTACGCTGACGGCATCGGCACTCTGGGCTGCGGGGGCCCAACAGCGCGCGGCCCTGACGGCTGCGGGGGTCGATCGCGACCATCTCGTGATGAGCGCGACCGGCAATCGTCCCGAGCTGTTCGGGTTGTGGCTCGCCTGCCGATCCCTCGGCGCGCCGATGCTGCCGGTGGACGCAGGCACGACGATCCACGAGCTGGCCGCGCTGGCGGAGCGCTTCGGCGCCACCCATGCGGTGCTTCCCGATTCGCCGGCCGCCGCCGAGCTCGGCTCCGTGGCGCCGTTCGTGCCAGGCCTGGTCAGGGTCACGCCTCGGCGCGTGAACCCCTCGCCGCCGTGCCTTCGCGGGTGCGGCGGTGCTCAAGCTCACGTCCGGATCGACCGGCCTGCCCAAGGCGACGTTCACGACCGAGGCGCAGATGCTGGCCGACGTCGATCACATCACGACCGCGATGGACATCAGGCCGGACGACTGCCAGATGGCGTCGATCCCGCTCTCGCACTGCGTACGGGATCGGCAACCTCCTGCTGCCCCTGCTGGTGCAGGGGACCGCCGTCGTGCTGCGCGAGGGATTCGTCCCGCACCAGTTCCTCGGCGACGCGGAAGCCTACGGCGCGCGGGTGTTCCCCGGCGTCCCGTTCATGTTCGACCACTTCAAGGACCACTTCGCGTCCGAGGCGTGGCCGCGACGGCTGGAACGCCTGATCAGCGCCGGGGCGAAGCTCGAGATGACCACCGCTCGCGCGTTCCACACCGCGTTCGGCGTCAAGATTCGATCGTTCTACGGCACCAGTGAAACCGGCGGGATCGCGTTCGACGACTCACCGGAGCCGGTCGAGGACGGCACAGTCGGGCGGCCGATGCCCGGCGTCACGATCACCCTCAAGGCGGAAGAGGGAGCACCGGCCGGAGGAGGCCGTGTGCACGTCGCCGGCACCGCCGTCTCGTCCGGGTACGTGGGAGAAGCCGCCGACTCCGCGTTCACGGACGACGGGTTCCTGACCGGCGACTACGGCCGCCTCGGCGAGAGCGGCCGTCTCGTCCTCACGGGCCGGGCGTCATCGTTCATCAACGTCGCGGGTCGAAAGGTGCAGCCGGAAGAGATCGAGGCGGTGCTGCGCGAGATGCCCGATATCGCGGACGTGCGCGTCCTCGGCGCGATCGACCCGGTGCGCGGCGAACAGATCGTCGCCTGCATCGTTCGCCGGACCGGCGAGGCCGGCGTCATGGCCATCCGGCAGTTCTGCGCCGCACGGCTGGCGCCGTACAAGATCCCCCGGACCATCATTCCGCTCGAGCGGATTCCGCTGACCGAGCGCGGCAAGACCGATCGCCGGCAACTGCAGGAAATCGTCGCGGCGCATCTCGGTGGGGCGTCGGGCGCCGGTGTACTATAATCGCCGCAACGCCTTGACTCCTCTGCCCCTAGCAGCAATCCCCCAACCACTCAGGAGGCTTTCCGGATGAACGTGTGGAAACCGGTCGAACTGGCGCTGAGCTACGGCGCGAGGGTCGCATGGCCGGCTTTTCAGGCCGTCAACCGGCAATTGGCATCCACACCGTTCCATCCGAAGTGGGCTCCCGCGCCGTTGATGAAGAGCAGCGAGCGCAGCCGCCCGGAGTTCGGCTGGCCGCGCACCACCGACTCGCTGTGCCCCACGTGCGTCAAGGAGACGCGGGCCAGGATTCTGAGCGGCGAACAGTCGATCGAATCGCTCGTCAACGAGCACACCGGGGAGATCAAGGCGCAGATCGTCGAGCGCGACGGCAAGGTCGTCATCGAGAAGACCTGCCCCACGCACGGCACGTTCGTGGACACGCTGGCGGTGAACCCCGCGTTCCTCCGTCGCCTGGAAAACCTCTTTCCCGGGCGCGACTTCGACGCCATCACCGATCGGCTCCACAACCACGGCACGTCGTCCATCAAGCACGGCCGCGGCGCGGTCCTGACCATCGACCTGACCAACCGCTGCAACATGATGTGCGACCCGTGCTTCATGGATGCCAACCAGGTCGGCTACGTCCACGAGCTGACGCTGGACGAGGTGAAGCAGCTGCTGGACGACGCGGTGAGCATCAAGCCGCGGCGCCAGATGACCGTCCAGTTCTCGGGCGGCGAGCCGACCATCTCGCCGATCTTCCTCGACGCGGTTCGCTACGCCCGCGAGGTCGGCTACTTCAGCATCCAGGCCGCCACCAACGGCATCCGGTTCGCACAGGATCCCGAGTTCGCCCGCCAGGCGCGCGACGCCGGCATGCGGATCGCCTACCTGCAGTTCGACGGCGTCGGCGACGCGGCGAACGCGCATCGCAAGGTCGGCAACCTGTTCGACGTCAAGCTGCGGGCGATCGAAAACCTGCACGAGGCCGGCATCGACGTCTGCCTGGTGGTCACGATCGTCAACTCGGTCAACAACGACCAGGTCGGCACGATCATCAAGTTCGCGCTGGAGAACTGCGACAAGGTCAGCTTCGTGTCGTTCCAGCCGGTGTCGTTCACGGGACGCGACGAGGACATCTCCGACGCCGACCGGCATGCCCGCCGCTACACGCTCTCCCACCTGGCGGAGGACGTGAAGCGGCAGACCGGGGTCACCGATCCGCTGCGTGACTGGTTCCCGCTCTCGGCCTCGAGCGCGCTGTCGGACGTCACCGACCTGCTGAAGGGACCGGGGGCGGACTGGGGCACGCTCAAGTGCGGCTGCCATCCCGATTGCGGCATCGGCACGGCGTTCATGGTCAGCAAGCGCACCCGTGAATGGGCGCCGCTGGCCTCGTTCATCAACGTCGAACGTTTTCTGGCGGATGCCCGCGTCGATTGCCGACAGCGCCCGCGGATCGTTCCTGACCAAGCTGCAGACCGGGCTGAGCCTGCTCCGGAACTACTCGCCGGCCGGCGCGCCGCGCGGGTTCCGCCTCGTCGACCTGCTCCACAAGTACGACAAGCAGAGCGGCGGGCAGCTGGGCGGCCGGCTCGGGGCGCGGGACAACGTCGATCGGAAGCAGGACGAGTGGCTGCTGATGTTCGTCGCCGGCATGTGGTTCCAGGATCTCTGGACCTACGACTTCCGCCGCACCGAGATGTGCATCATCCCCTACGCCACGCAGATGGGGGAGATTTCGTTCTGCGCCTACAACACCGGGGTCGGCTGGCGGCAGATCGTCGAGAACATGTATCAGAACGCCACCGTGGCCGAGTGGAACCGGGCGCACGGCAAGCATCCGGTCTACGCGAACCCGCGCAAGCCGGTCCCGCTCCCGGAGGCCCAGCCGGTGATGCTCAGGATCCCGCGCGACGGCCGGCTGGTCGAATGGCGGCCGGCCGCGACTGACCACGCCGACGTCCGGCATGCGGTCGAGCTCGAGGCGCAGACGCGCTGATCGGCCGTACAAATGAAAAGCGCCGGCACGGGCCGGCGCTCGAATCCTGTCGCAGATGCAGTCGCGGGCTACTCGACTTCCTTCTCCTGCGTTTCATCCGCGGCGATGCGAAGCGACCGCAGGAACCGGCGATCGTTCGCGCTGATCTCGAACGGGCGCCGCTCGGCGGTCGTGCGGGCGCCCTTCTGCGGCGCCGGCAGCTTCGCCAGCGCGCCGGGTGTCGTGCGATTCACAAATCCAATCACTGCCTCGAGCGACACGCGCAGCTCGAAGCCGGCGGCACGCGCGCGCTCGCGGCAGGCTTCGACTCGCGGATCGTCAGCGACGGCGGCAGCAATGGCGTCGGACAGCTCCCTTGCCATGCGATTAACGACGTCATCCATTCTGGGACCTCCTGACCGCCGCCGGAGCCGGGTCACCGGGGCGTCTCCCCGACCAAACTCCACCCCGTTCGGGTGGTTCGGACGGAGCGCCAAATGTATGCATATAGAAGGAGTTGCAGCGCGGGACCGTTGGGGGCCATTGTAGACGTGCCCCCAAAGGACTGTCAATGGCTCGTCCGCTAGATATTGTGGGCCCACAGCCATTTCTCCATCGCTTGCTACAATGCGTAGCCGCACGCGCGATCACGTTCGCACTCGAGTAACCCTACAGTGACAGACGCCGCCCGTCCGTACTTCGATCCCGCCTCGCTCGAAGACTGGAATCCTCCAGACGAGCTGGGATTTCCCGGTACGTTTCCCTTCACGCGCGGCATCCAGCCGACCATGTATCGCGGCCGGCTCTGGACGATGCGCCAGTACGCGGGCTTCGGCACCGCCGCCGAATCCAATCGGCGCTACCGCTACCTGCTCGATCAGGGCGTGAGCGGCCTGAGCGTCGCGTTCGATCTGCCGACGCAGATGGGATACGACTCGGATCACACGCTCGCGGCCGGCGAAGTCGGTCGGGTCGGCGTCGCCATCGACTCGATCGAAGACATGGCGGAGTTGTTCGACGGCATTCCGCTCGCGCGCGTGTCGACGTCGATGACGATCAATTCGACGGCGATCATCCTGCTCGCGCTCTACGTCGCCGTGGCCCGCCGCGCTGGCGTCGCGCTCTCGGCGCTGTCGGGCACGGTGCAGAACGACATCCTCAAGGAATATGTCGCGCGCGGCACCTACATCTACCCGCCGCGTCCCTCGCTCCGTATCGTCACGGACATCTTCGCGTTCTGCGAGCGCGAGCTGCCGAACTGGAACACGATCTCGATCAGCGGCTATCACATCCGCGAGGCCGGCTCGACCGCCACGCAGGAAGTCGCGTTCACCTTCGCGAACGCCATCGCCTACGTCGAGGCGGCGCGGCAGGCCGGACTCGACATCAATTCGTTCGGGCAGCGGCTCTCTTTCTTCTTCAACGCGCACAACGATTTCCTCGAGGAAGTCGCCAAGTTCCGCGCGGCGCGGCGGCTGTGGGCGCGGATCATGCGCGACCGCTTCGGCGCCACCAACCCGCGCGCGCAGCAGCTCCGGTTCCACACCCAGACCGCCGGCAGCACCCTGACGGCGCAGCAGCCGGACAACAACATCGTGCGCGTCGCCGTCCAGGCGATGGCCGCGGTGCTCGGCGGCACGCAGTCGCTCCACTGCAACGGCCGCGACGAAGCGCTGGCGCTGCCCACCGAGGACTCCGCGCGCACCGCGCTGCGGACCCAGCAGATCATCGGGTTCGAAAGCGGCGTCGCGAACACGGTGGACCCGCTCGCCGGCTCGTGGGCGATCGAGCATGCCACCACCGCCATCGAGCGCGAGGCCCGCGCGATACTCGAGCGCATCGACGCCATGGGCGGTACGCTGGCGGCGATCGAGAGCGGGCTGATTCAGCGCGAGATCCAGGACGCCGCCTACCGCGCCCAGCAGCGCATCGACGCCAGGGACACGATCGTGGTCGGCGTCAACGGCTTCACGACCGACGAGCGATCGGGCATTGACATCCTCGCGATCGATCCCGGCATCGAGCAGCGGCAGCGCGAGCGCGTCGGCCGGGTCCGGGCCGCGCGCGATCAGGCCGCGTGGCGATCGGCGCTCGACGGCGTCGCGACCGCCGCCCGCGACGGCTCCAACCTCGTCCCGCCGATCGTGCAGGCGGTCGAGGCCCGCGCGACCGTCGGCGAGATCGCCGACACGCTGCGCGACGTCTTCGGGGAGCACAAAGAAATCGATGTCTGATCTCGTCGTCGAACACCTGACGACGGGCTTCGACACGAGGAACGGTTTCGTTCCCGCGGTGATCGACGTCAGCTTCCGGCTGCGCACCGGCGAGACGCTCGGACTCGTCGGCGAGTCCGGCAGCGGCAAGTCGCTGACCGCGCTGTCGATCATGGGGCTCGTAGAGCCGCCAGGCCGGATCGAGCGCGGCCGCGTGCTGTTCAAGGGGCGCGACCTGCGGACGCTCTCGGATCGCGAGATGCAGCCGGTGCGCGGCGCGCAGATCGCGTTGATCTTCCAGGAGCCGATGACCGCGCTGAACCCGGTCTTCACCATCGGCAGCCAGATCGAAGAGACGTTGCTGGTGCACGGCCGCGCCACCCGCCGATCGGCGCGGCAACAGGCCATCGAGCTGCTCGATCAGGTCAAGGTGCCCGAGCCCGACAAGCGCGTTCGTGACTACCCGCACCAGCTGTCGGGCGGCCTGCGCCAGCGCGCGCTGATTGCGATGGCGCTCGCGTGCGAACCGCGAGGTCGTCATCGCCGACGAGCCGACGACGGCGCTCGACGTCACCATCCAGGCGCAGATCCTCGAGCTCCTGCGCGACCTGCAGCAGCGGCTCGGCCTCTCGCTGCTGCTCATCACTCACGATCTCGGCATCGTCGCGGAGATGGCCGACCGCGTCGCGGTCATGTACGCCGGGCGGATCGTCGAGGAATCCCCGGTCGCTCCGCTGTTCCGCGACCCGAAACATCCGTACACGCGCGGGTTGATGGCGTCGATTCCGGGTGGCGCGCCGGGCACGCGGCTGACGGCGATTCCCGGTACCGTTCCGCCCCCCGGATCGCTGCCACCGGGATGCTGCTTCACGCCGCGATGTCCGTCGCGCTTCGAGCCCTGCCCGACCGCGCATCCTGGCGTCACCGACTTCGGCGGCGACCGCACGGTGAAGTGCTACCTGCACGGCCCCGCCGTGGAACCTGCGGTCGCGCCGCCTGGCGCGCCGCCGGCGACGGCCACCGTGAGCACGGCTGGTCCGGCCTGATGCCGCTGCTCGCCGTCCGCAATCTCGTGAAGGAGTTCTCACGGGCGCGCGGCCTGTTCGGCGCGCCAGCCGTCGTGCGCGCCGTCGACGACATCACGTTCTCGATCGAGCCTGGCGAAACGTTCGGCCTGGTTGGTGAATCAGGGAGCGGAAAGACGACGACGAGCCGGTGCATCCTGCGCCTGATCGAGCCGACTTCGGGGGCGGTGGAGTTCAAGGGTGAGGACGTGCTGCGCTTCTCGCGAAGCCGGATGCGGCAGGCCCGCCGCGACATGCAGATCGTCTTCCAGGATCCGTACTCGTCGTTGAACCCGCGGATGCGGGTCGGCGACATCGTCGAGGAGCCGCTCATCATCCATCGTGAAGGCGCGAAGGCCGAGCGACGGGCGCGCGTCGCCGAGCTGTTCCAGCTGGTGGGCCTCGAGGCCTCCGAGGTCGATCGCTACCCGCACCAGTTCAGCGGCGGCCAGCGGCAGCGGATCGGCCTGGCGCGCGCGCTGGCGCTCAACCCGTCGCTGATCGTCGCCGACGAGCCGGTCTCGGCGCTCGACGTGTCGGTGCAGGCCCAGGTCGTCAATCTGCTGATGGAGCTGCAGGAGCGATTGAGCCTGACCTACCTCTTCATCGCGCACGACCTGCGGCTGGTGCGGCACATCTGCAGCCGCGTCGCGGTGATGTATCGCGGCCGCATCGTCGAGATGGGCGTCACCGCATTGCTGTTCGAGGCGCCGGCGCACCCCTACACGCGCGCGCTGCTGTCGGCGATTCCTGTTCCGGATCCGGCCGTTCCCCGTCAGCGCATCACGCTCGATCCGGCCTCGTTCGACCAGGCCGCGTCGCTGCGCGAGGTTGGCGCCGGGCACTGGGCTGCCGTCTGATCGGGCGCCGTCGCTGACCGCGCCGGGCCCTCGTGCCGGGTCACTTTCGACAGCACCGCTTCCAGCATCGGGGTCATCCGCCGCAGCTGGCGCAGCCGGATCACGGCGCTCCATGCCGCCTCGAACTTCTTCCACCCGGCCGAGTACGCGAGATGCTTGACCTGGTGCTTCACCGACGCATGCGACCGGGCGGCGCGGCCGATCGACGACCAGCGATAGAACTCGCGATAGGCCCAGTCGTACCCCGCTTCGAGCGCCGCCGGCGTCAGCCGGGCCGGCCGATAGACGACGTGCCGGGTGTCGTAGAGATCCCAGTTGCGGGTCGTGATGCGCCCCTGCTGCTCCATCTGCGCAAACAGCCGCGTGCCCGGATACGGGGTCTGGATGTGGAACGTGGCAGTCGTGATGCCGGCGTCGATCGCCCACTCGACGGTCCGCGCGAACACGTCGCCGTCGTCCTCGTCCATGCCGAACACGAAGCTGCCATTTATCATGATGCCGAGATCCTCGAGGCGGCGGGTGACGGCGCGGTAGTCGCGCCCGAGGTTCTGGCGCTTGTTGCTGTGGGCGAGGTTGGCCGGTGTCAGCGTCTCGAAGCCGACGAACAGGCTGCGAAGCCCGGCGTCGGCCGCGCGCTCGATGAGATCGTCGCGGAGGATGGAGTCCACGGTCGCGGCGCCCTGGAACAGCCGGCGCATGCCTTTCATGCCGTCGAACAGGGCGCGGCCGAAGCGGCGATCGCCGAGCAGGTGATCGTCGAGGAAGTAGAGATGCCGTCCGGGCAGCCGCTCGATCTCGAGGAGCGCGGCGTCGACCCGTTGCGTGTAGAACGACCGGCCGCCGGCGAAGAAGGCGTCCTTGTAGCAGAAGTCGCAGTGCTGGGGACAGCCGCGCGTGACCACGATCGAGTTCGGCACGAGATAATGTCGCCGCGAGATCAGATCGCGGCGTACGGGCGGAACGCTCTCGAGCGTGCGGCCGGATGTGGACTCGTAGCGGCGTGCCGCCCGGCCGGCACGGAAGTCGGCCAGGAAGCGCGGAAACGTCTGCTCGCCTGGGCCCGAGGAAGATGACGTCGGCGTGAGCGGCGGCCTCCTCAGGCAGCGAGGTGACGTGGAGTCCGCCAAGCGCCACGGTGCAGCCTCTCGCGCGATAGTCGTCCGCCAGACGGTAGGCGCGATACGCGTTGGTGATGTAGACCTGAATGACCACGAGATCCGGCGTATCCCCCGTCGACAGCGGCTGGACGTGCTCGTCCTCGATGACGGCGTGGTCGCCCGGGTCGAGGTATGCCGCAAGCGTCGCGAGCCCGAGCGGCGGAAACAGCGAGTACTTCACGGGCCGCCAGAATGGGCTGGTGGCTTCGGTGAGTGCCGGCAGGATGAACTTGACACGCAGCGGACCGCGCCTCATGTCTTTGCATTGTAAAGTATTCTCCAATGGAATGCTAGTGCGTCCGGCGCCCGTCCGGCGCCGGCGACGGGGCCCGCGGCGGCTGCTCGGGCTGATGCTCTGCCTGCTCGCCCTCACCGTCGCGGCCCGACCGGCCGATGCCCAGGTCGTACCGACCTACGTCCAGTTCGAGCCGTTCACCGTCAAGGGCGTGCTCTACCGTCCGACCGACGACCGCGTCCGCAACGTGGGGGTCCTGCTGATCCATCGCGTCAACAACTACCTCGGGCACCTCGCGGCCGCGGAGCTCTCGGCGCGTGGGTTCGTGGTGCTGACGATGAATTCGCGGTTCGACAACAACGAGGCGTCGGTGGTGTGGGATGCCATCGCCCTCGACGTCCGGACCGGGATCGACTACCTGCGGAAGCAGCCGGGAGTCCGCCGCGTGGTGCTGTTCGGCCACAGCGGCGGCGCCGCGAGCCTCAGCTACTACCAGGCGGTGGCGGAGAAGGGCACCGCCTACTGCAGTGCGCCGGGCAAGTTGACTCCGTGCGGCAGCGACCTCGCCAACCTGCCGAAGGCGGACGGGCTGATCCTCGTGGACGCGTCGCTCGGCAATCCGGTGGGGCTGTTGCGCGGCCTGAATCCCGCGGTCACGAAAGAGGGCGATCCGAGGGCGATCGATCCGGCGCTCGATCCCTTCAACCCGGCGAACGGCTTCAAGCCGTCCGGATCAACCTACTCGCCAGAGTTCAAGGAGAAGTACTTCGCCGCGCAGTCCGCCCGGATGAACCGCCTGATTGCCTCGGCGCTGGAGCGCGCGAATGGTCTCGGCCGGCCTGACGCGCCGTTTCCGGATGACGATGCCTTCCTGATCGTGCGCGCGTCTGGCGCGCGACTCTCCGATGCGGACAGCGCAGCCGGGAACGGCACCAGGGAGCCGCGCAAGCATCTCAAGAACAACGACCGCATCGTGACCGAGATCGTCGAGCCGGTTCGCCCGGCACGCCCCGTCGATCCGGCGGTGAACGCGCGGTTCGACGGCGGAGCACGCCTGCTGACGCTGCGGTCGTTCCTCACCGCCAACGCCATCCGTTCGACGCACCCGATGACCGGTGTCGACTGGTGCTCCAGCAACCACTCGACGCCGTGCGCCGTCGGCAGCATCAGCGTGCCGCTGCTGGTCGCCGCGATGGGCGGCAACACCGGCCTTCGCGACAACGAGATGGTCTACGAGATGGCGGCGAGCAAGGACAAGGACTTCATCGTCGTCGAGGGGGCGACGCACAACATCGAGCCCTGCAGCGAGTGCGAGACGAAGAAGGGCCAGTACGCCAACGCCACGAAGAACTTCTTCAACTTCGTGAGCCGATGGCTCTCTGCAAGATATTGAGTCGTGATCGGTGATCGGTGATCGGGGGAGCGGGGATCGAGGCCGCGAGCCTGATCAGGGCGTGGCCACGGCCGCGACGTCGCCGCGGTTGACGTCCTTTTCGACCAGGCCGTCGCGGATCGAGATGACGCGGTGCGCATACGCCGCGATATCCGCTTCGTGCGTGACCAGGATGATGGTGTTGCCGGCGGAGTGCAGCCGCTCGAACACGCCCATGATCTCGTTGCCGGTCTTCGAGTCGAGGTTGCCGGTGGGCTCGTCGGCGAGCAGGATCGACGGGTTGTTCACGAGCGCCCGCGCGATCGCGACGCGCTGGCGCTGGCCGCCAGACAGTTCGTTCGGCCGGTGGCCGGCGCGCGAGGTGAGCTCGACCTTCTCCAGCGCCCCCTTCGCGCGTTCCTGGCGGTCCTTGGACGGCACACCCGCATAGATCAGCGGCAGCTCGACGTTGTGCAGCGCCGTGGCCCGCGGCAGCAGGTTGAACGTCTGGAACACGAAGCCGATCTCTTCGTTCCGGATCCGCGCCAGCTCGTCGTCGTTCATCGCGGCCACTTCCTTGTCGTTCAGGAGGTAGCTGCCCTTCGACGGGGTATCGAGGCACCCGATGAGGTTCATGAGCGTGGACTTGCCGGACCCTGACGGCCCCATGATCGCGACGTATTCACCGCGCTGGATCTGGATCGACACGCCCTGCAGGGCGTGAATTTCCTCGGATCCCATGACATAGGTCTTCCACAACTCGCGGGTTTCGATGAGGGCCATAGATAGAAAACTGTAATGCGGAATCGGGTGGACGACAACGTATACGGAGCAGTCAGGCGCCGTGTTTCAGCCGGTCCAGGAGCTTGCGGACATCCGATGGCGTCTCCGGCGGCAACAGGGCGCTCCAGTCGCGCGTGTCGACCGGCACGAGGACGGGGGCGGTCAGACGGGTCCGGCGGTTAGACGCCGGCATCTGTACTCACCCGCCTGCGGAGCGGTACACGAACCTGATGCCCTGATGGTTCCCGCAGCGCACCGCGTCCGGTTCGATCCGGATGAGCTCGCGGGTCGCGCGCCATGCCGAGGCCGAGCAGCAGCAGGCACACCATGCGCTCCGGGCTGCCGGCCTTGACGGCGACCGGCCACGCATCCTCGACCGAGGCGGGGTCGACCTTCGCGACGACGCGCGCGAGCAGGCTTACCGCGGCTTCTTGCTTCCGGAAAAGTCCCTTCCGCGGCTTCACGACATAGGCGGCGTCGAACCCCTCGATCGCCAGCGGCTCGACCGTGCCGAAGATCGCGTCGATGCCTTCGCGCAGCCGTCCGATCGTCGCCTTCCTCACGAACTGCGAGAGGGTGGCCTGGGTCTGTCGCAGCGATTCCGGAATGGGGGTATGGGGACGGTCGGCCGTCGCGGTCGATGAAGGCTCGCGGGCCGGCGCCGGGCTGCCGCCGGCATCCGGGCGGCGGGCCGCGGGAGGGACGGCGGGCCGCGGCCCCAGAGCCGTACCGGCGTCAATCGACGCGTCGTAGGCGCCACGTGCCGCCGGGTCCATCAATATGCGATAGGCCTCGGTCAGCTCGGCGGCCCTGGTCGCCGCCATCTCCTGGAACTCAGGACCGAGATGCTGGACCTTGTCGGGATGGTACCGGGCGATCTCGCGCCGGAACGACCGCTTCACCTCTTCGGCTTCCGCGGTCGCGCTCGATCTCGAGAAGCTCGTAGTAGGTCTTCAACGATTCTGGTTCTTGAACTCTGCGATGTTGGACGCCGGCAGCTCACGATGCTTCGCTGCCGGCCAGCTTCTTCGACGACTTCGGCGCCGCGCTGCTGGCGCAGTACGGGCAGAAGGCCCATCCCGGCTGCAGCGACCGTCCGCACTTGCCGCAGCCCTTGTTCAGTTTGTGCCCGCAGTGCGGGCAGGCCATGAACTCCATCGCCACGGCGCCGCTGCAGCCCGGACAGATCGTCCGCATCTCGCGCACCTCGGTGACCACCCGCAGCAGCTCCTCGGGCGTCGTCACGCCCGCCTTGACCTTGCGCGAGGCCGTCTTCGCCGAGCGTCAGCATGCCCGACGCGACCGCGCGTCTCGCGTACCATATCCTCCCCGCCGTTCTGCGCGATCAGGCGGCGGATCTTGTCGTTGACGCGCATCACCTCGTAAATCGCGATCCGTCCGCGATAGCCGGTGCTGTTGCACTCCTCGCAGCCGACGGCGCGATAGAACGCGATGCCGCGCCGCATCGTCCTCGGAGATGTTCAGCGCTCGCAGCGTTTCCGAAGTCCGGCGTGTACTGGCGGCGGCAGGACGGGCACAGCCGCCGCACCAGCCGCTGCGCGACGACGCCGAGCGAGCGCCGAGGCGATCACATACGGCTCGACGTTCATGTCGGCGAGGCGCGTCATCGTCGACGGCGCGTCGTCGGTGTGCAGCGTCGAGAGCACGAGGTGGCCGGTCTGCGCCGCCTGCATCGCAATCTTCGCGGTCTCCTGGTCGCGGATCTCGCCGACCAGAATGACGTCCGGATCCTGCCGCAGGATCGCGCGCAGCGCGTTGGCGAACGTGAGCTTGGCCTTCTCGTTCACCTGCGTCTGGTTGACCCCCGGCAGTCTGATACTCGATCGGATCCTCGATGGTGATGATGTTGGTGCGGCCCGACTTGATCGAGCTGATCGCCGAGCTGAGCGTCGTGGTCTTGCCGCTGCCCGTGGGCCGACGACCAGCATCATGCCGTGCTGGTGTTTGCAGGAAGAACCGCAGCTCCTCCATCGTCGGCGGCCGACAGACCGAGCTCTTCGAGCGGCGGCGCGCCCTTTCGTTGATCGAGGACGCGCAGCACGATCTTCTCGCCGTGCAGCGTGCGCAGCGTCGAGACGCGGAAATCGACGTCGTGCCGTCGTCCGTCTTCACCCGGATCCGGCCGTCCTGCGGGAGCCGCTTCTCGGCGATGTCCATTCCCGCCCATGATCTTCATGCGCGCGACCAGGCCCTCGTGCACCCACTTCGGCAGATCCATCACTTCCTTGAGGATGCCGTCGAGGCGATGACGGACGAGCACGCCCTTCTCCATCGGCTCGATGTGGATGTCGCTGGCGCGGCTGGTGATGGCGCTGTTGATGACCAGATCGACGAGGTCGATGATCGGCGCGGTGTCGCTCGACTCGCGCGTCGTGGTGGAGTTCGACGGCTGCTCGAAGATTTCCTCTTCGGGCGCGGCGCACGCAGCGCGGTGTTGCCGGCGGCCCGCCGGCCGGCTTCTGCGGCCGCCGCCGGCTTCGCCTCGGCGGGCGCGACGGTCAGGCTCGCAGGTGCCGGCGCCGCCGGTGTACTTGCGCGATCGCCTTGTCCGGATAGCCGTTCTCGATCGCCTCGAGAATGTCGGTGCGCGGTCGCCACCACCTGGCGGATGCGGTAGCCGGTCTGGAACTCGAGGTCCTGGACCAGGCTGAAGAGCAGCGGGTCCGACATCGCGACGGTGAGCAGGTTCTTTTCCAGCTTCTACCGCGACGCAGATCCGCTTCAGCGCGACTCCTTCGGGATCAGCGACGATCGCGGCGGGATCGGGCGGCTCCTCGGCCAGGCTCGCGTACGGGAACCCGAGCTGGTAGGCCAGCGCCTTCGTGATCTGTTTTTCGGTGGCGAGATTCAAGCGCACGAGCACGGCGCCGACGCGCTCGCCGGTGCGCTTGTGCTCGGCCAGCGCGACCTGGAGATCATCTTCGGTGATGAGCCCCGCCTGAATCAGACACTCGCCGATCTTCTTACGCACGATACCGTTCCTTCATCCCGGAAGATGTCCGGGATACCGACCGCCGGCGGTTAGACGCCGGCATCTGTACTCACCCGCCTGCGGAGCGGTACACGAACCTGATGCCCTGATGGTTCCCGCAGCAGCACCGCGTCCGGTTCGATCCGGATGAGCACGCGTGCGCCGACCGCATCTCCTTCGCGAACGATGACCCCATCCAGGACGGCGATGCGGCGGTCGGGTGCGACCAGAATCGCGTTCACGACCGGTACCGGATCCGTCAGTGGCGCGTCGGGCCGCGCCGCCGGCGAACGTGGAGTCCGCACCCGCGGAATCGGTTCGGCGGCCGATTGCGCTAGGTCCGAAGCGCTCACCCCGGCACCGCGCGATGGCCTCGATGATTCTTCCGCCCCACCCCACGGGGTTCTGAGCTTCCTGAAGGCTCTTGCCGTCCGGTCGTGGCCTCCACACGCGCCGGCTCACCGGCCGGCCGGTTCGATTCCGGGCTCGTAACCTCTGCGCCGTGACCGACCGTCGGCGTCGTCGCGGGACCGTGTGCCTGCGCCGTGCTCGCCGGTTCCGCAGGTCCGGGCGACACGGCGTGCGGCGGGTCCGCCGCATCGTCGGTCGTCACCACCCGCATCGTGCCCCATCCGAGCGCCGCCAGCAGCACCAGCGCGGCCGCGGCCGCCATGACGCGCCTGTGCGACGACTCCGCCGCGGGCGACCGGCCCATCCCGGCCGCAGCCGACAGCCGCATCGCCGCCGCGCGGTCGCCGATGGCTTCGACGACCGCCGGATCGACGTCGAGCCCGTCCAGCGTGTCGAGCGTCTCGACCTCCATGTCGAGCTCTTCGATCAGCGGCATGGTCAACGACCGCAGATCCGGGAGATCGCCGCAGGCGACGATCGCATCGACCGGATGCCCCCGCTGCCGGACCGCCTCGATGCCGTGGCGAAGCTCCGGCGCGAGATGGGCGATCAGCGTGTACCGCTGAAGCAGTTCTTCACGTGGGGTCGTGCCCGGCCGGTACTGCCACCCGAGTTCTTTCGAAAATATCAGCTGCCCATCGCTGACGATCGCGATCGCCGCGCCGTGCCGGTTCAACGCCAGCCACGCCGTTCCGGCCCGTCCGGCCGCGCGCGGCCGCTGCCGCGCGAGCAGCGCGAGCGCCTCAGACGGCGTGAACACCTCGTCGACACGAAACCCGGCCTCCCGGAGAGGCGTGAGCATCGCATCGGTTCCGGGATCCTCGATGGATGCTGATGGGTGCCGTCCCCAGGCGACCACGCGGGCGCGCGTCGGGAACCGCATCTCTCGCCGGATCCGCGGAAGGTAGTCCCGGAGCTCGACCTGTGGCCCGCGAGACTCCTCCGGCTGCAGACCGTATATCGAAGACACGGCCGTCCCGGATTTGCGCTGTCGGGCGCGTACGAGCACGCACGAGCCCGGCCCCAGCTCGATGCCGGTAACCGCGCCCATTTCAGAGCGTCCCGCAAGAAAACGCCCTGTGTTTGGGGAACTACCTATTGACGCACGGTTGAGCCGGAAGCGCAACGGGATCCTCCAGCGGCGAGAATATTTCACAGCAGTGTCCTGAAACTGCACGTCCCGACCGACCCCTGAAAAGGCTGCCCGGGGTAAGATTTTCGGATGGCCGCGCGTCTGGACGAGGTGCCTGCCGATATCCGGGAGACGACGACCGCGGCGCTGCGCCTGCGGCGGCCCAAGCTCCTTCGGGATCTCAGCAACGGCCTGTCCACGGAGCCTGGCTTCGACGGCGTCAATCTGTCGGATTTCGCCGGCATTCTCCTCACGATTCTGAGCGCGACGGTGAAATCCGGCTGGGTCGACGCCCGGACCCCGTCGATCCAGGACCTCGCCCGGTTTTCCCAGCATTTGAATGTGCGCCAGTTGATTCGGGCCGTCCACCATGCGGAACGGACCGCCGTCGGGGAGCTGTCGCTCGACGAGAGTATCGGCTCGAACGCCGAATCGTGGCAGATCGCGTCCCGCGGCATCAGCATCGCTGCTGTCGAGATATCGGCCGTCATCGCCGAATCCTATGGCGCCACCCATGCGCTGCGCGACCAGCTGACCACCCTGCTGTCGGCGCCGCTGTTCGATTTCGTGCTCGCGCAGGAGGCCGTCCGGGCCCTGCGTCACGGCCACGGGGTCGTCCTCGTCCTATTCGATATCGACGATCTGGCGGCCTTGAACCGCACCCATGGACATGGCGCCGGCGACTGGCTGCTCGAGCGGCTCGGCATCCTCTCGCGCCAGTTCTTCCGCCATCACGACACGGTCGCGCGTTACGGGGGGACTCGATCGTGGTGCTGCTGCCGGAAACGCCTGTCGACCGCGCCGCCGACGTCGCCGAGCAGTTCCGGGACATGGTCCGGCAGCGGCTGGTCCTGGTCGAGCACAAGACCCAGGCCACCGCGGTCGTCACGCTCAGCGCGGCGGTGGTGGGCACGGATCTCGTCAACGCGGAGCTCGATCCGCGTCTGGTGATGGCCGAGGCGGAAGCGGCGGTGGTGCGCGCGCAGATGAACGGCGGCAACCGTCTCGAGCGCGTCCTTGTCCTGCCGACGGCGTTGACGATCCCCGGCGCTGCGACGTTGATGGGTGTGACCGTCCGCGACGTGATGCGGCTGGTCCGCCGTGGCGATCTCACCGCCGCCCGGCGCGGCCGCCACCTGCGCATCACGCGCGAGCAGATCGCCGAGTACCGACGGCGCGACTGATCGATCAGCCTTCCTTGTCCGCGTAATCAGACTTCAGCCGCGCCACGACCGCGGGATCGGCGAGCGTCGTCGTGTCGCCAAGCGTCTTGCCCTCCGCGATGTCCCGCAGCAGGCGGCGCATGATCTTCCCCGAGCGCGTCTTCGGCAGGTCCGCGGCGAAGAGGATCTGATCCGGCCGCGCGATCGCCCCGATCTTCCGGACGACGTGCTCCTTCAGCTCGTCTTCCATGGCCGGCGTCCCCTTCACGCCTTCCTTGAGCGTGACGAAGGCGACCGCGGCCTGCCCCTTGATCTCGTGGGGCCTGCCGACGACTGCCGCTTCCGCGACCTTGGGGTGATCGACCAGGGCGCTCTCCACTTCCATCGTCCCGAGGCGGTGGCCGGCCACGTTCAGCACGTCGTCCACGCGGCCGAGCAGCCAGTAGAACCCGTCGTCATCGCGCCGCGCGCCGTCGCCGGTGAAGTAGACCCCGTCGTCCCAGCGGGAGAAGTAGGTCTTCGCGAACCGCTCGGGATCGCCGTAGATGCCGCGCAGCATCGCCGGCCACGGCTTGGTGAGCGCGAGCAGGCCGCCGCCGGTTTCGACGCGCTGGCCCTTGCCGTCGCGGATCTCGGCGGTGATGCCCGGAAACGGCTGCGTCGCGGATCCCGGCTTCGTCGCGGTGATGCCGGGCAGCGGGCTGATCATGATCATGCCCGTCTCGGTCTGCCACCAGGTGTCGACGATCGGGCAGCGCTCGTGTCCGATATTCGCGTGGTACCACATCCACGCTTCCGGATTGATCGGCTCGCCGACCGAACCGAGCAGCCGCAGCGAACTGAGGTTCCGCTTGGCGGGCCACTCGGTGCCCCAGCGCATGAAGGCACGGATCGCGGTCGGCGCCGTGTAGAAGATGGTCACGCCGTAGCGCTCGATCAGCTCCCAGAAGCGGTCCTTCTGCGGCCAGTCCGGGGCCCCCTCGTACATCAGGACGGTCGCGCCGTTGGCGAGCGGTCCGTAGACGACATAGCTGTGCCCGGTCACCCAGCCGATGTCGGCGGTGCACCAGAAGAGATCGTCTTCCTTCAGGTCGAAGACCCACTTCGTCGTGGCGTAGGTACCGACCAGATATCCGCCGGTCGTGTGCACGATGCCCTTGGGTTTCCCGGTCGTGCCTGACGTGTAGAGGATGTAGAGCATGTCCTCGGCATCCATCGCCTCCGGCTCGCACTCGAACGAGGCGTGCTGCATGAGGCGGTGGTACCAGTGATCGCGCCCTTCCTGGATGTCCACGGGGATCGGCGAGCCGGCCTGGCGCTGGACGACGACGACGTTCTTGATGGAGGGGGTTCCGTTCAGCGCCTCGTCGGCCATCTGCTTGAGCGGCACGATCTGGCCGCGGCGATAGCCGCCGTCGGCGGTGACGAGCAGCACGCACTGCGAGTCGTTGATCCGATCGCGCAGCGACTCGGAGCTGAAGCCGCCGAACACGACGCTGTGCACGGCGCCGATCCGGGCGCAGGCCAGCATCGCGATCGCCAGCTCGGGAATCAGCGGCAGGTACAGCGCGACCCGATCGCCGCGCTTCACGCCCAGCGTCTTGAGCACGTTCGCGAACGCGCTGACCTGACGATAGAGATCCCAGTAGGTCAGGGTCCGGCGATCGCCGGGCTCCCCTTCCCAGATGATCGCCGCCCGGTTGCGGCGCGCGGTGCGGGCGTGACGGTCGACACAGTTGACGCTCACGTTGAGCTTGCCGCCCACGAACCATTGCACGTCCGGCGACTTCCAGCGCACGACCTGATCCCACGGCCGGATCCACTCGAGCTCGCGCGCGAACGACTCCCAGAACGCTTCGGGATTGCTGGCGGCGCGGTCGTAAATCGCGGGATCGGAAATGGTGGCGCGTGTCTTCCACTCACCAGATGGAGGAAAGCGGCGGTCTTCCTTCAGCAGGGCGTCGATTTCGGCCATAAGGGGACATTCTAGCTCGCGGGCGCGGGCGCCGCTGTGCCGCGAGGCTTCCGCGGGCGATCTAGAGCGGCGGCAGCACTTCCACGGTTCCCGGCGGCGGTGGGCTCTTCTTGAAGATGGCGACCCCGAGGAGCCCGCCGAGCATGCCGAAGATCGGGAAGACGAACAGGAAGACCACGAACGGCAGAATGATCCAGACCGCGGGCGGCAGCGCCCGGACGCGCTCGAACATCTGCTCGACCTCGGGCGGCATCCCCTGCGGCAACTGCTCGAACGTCTCCGCGCCGGACATGCCGGTCATCGCCGCAATCGTCGCGCTGAGCACGCCGGCGATGAGGGCGCCGATGACGCCGGCCATCAGCCCCGCGAGCGCGCCGTCGGCCGCGGTCATCGGCAGCGGCATCCGCTGCTGCAGCAGGTAGGCGGTCAGCACCCCGCCTGAAATAACCCAGAGACAGCAGCACGCGTTCAAGCCGCTCACGAACGGGAGCGACGACAGCACGCCGATGAACACGCCGCCGAACAGCGCGGGCTGCAGCCTCGAAGCCATCAGTCGTAGTACTCCCGTCCGAGATGGGTGATCAGATCCTCACCCTTCAGGTAGCGCAGGGTGTTCTTCAGCTTCATCAGCTGGATGAACAGGTCGTGCTCAGGATAGAGGCCGGGCGCGTGCATCGGGCTCTTGAAATAGAACGACAGCCACTCCTGGATGCCCGCCATCCCCGACCGCTTCGCCAGATCCATGAACAGCGCCACGTCGAGCACGATCGGCGCCGCCAGGATGCTGTCGCGGCACAGGAAGTTGATCTTCAGCTGCATCGGATACCCGAGCCAGCCGAAGATGTCGATGTTGTCCCAGCCTTCCTTGTTGTCGCCGCGGGGCGGATAGTAGTTGATCCGGACGACGTGGCAAAGCTTCTCGTAGAGATCGGGGTAGAGATTCGGCTGGAGGATGTAGTCGAGGACGGACTTCTTGCTCTCTTCCTTCGTCTTGAACGACTCCGGATCGTCGAGCACCTCGCCGTCGCGGTTGCCGAGGATGTTGGTCGAGTACCAGCCTTCGACGCCCAGCAGCCGCGCCTTGATGCCGGGCGCGACCAGCGTCTTCATCCACGTCTGGCCGGTCTTCAGATCCTTGCCCGCCACCGGCGCGCCGGTCTGCTGCGCCAGCTCCAGGAGGGCGGGAATGTCGGCGCTCAGGTTCGGCGCGGCATTGGCGTACGGGATGCCCTCCTTGATGGCGGCATACGCGTAGACCATGCTCGAGGGAATCGAGGGGTCGTTCGCTTCGAGCGCGCGCTCGAACGCGGCCACGCTCGAATGCGCCTCGGACTCCGTCAGGTACACCTCGGTGCTGCCGCACCAGATCAGGACCAGGCGCTCGAGCTGGTGCGTGTCCTTGAACTGCCGGATGTCTTCACGCAGCTGCTCCGCCAGCTCCCGCTTGTTCGCGCCGGTCTTGACGTTCGGGCCGTCGAGCCGCTTGACGTAGCGGCGGTCGAAGACCGCGGACATCGGCTTGATCGCTTCGAGGTCGGGCCGAATCTGCTCGAGCAGATCGGCGTCGAGCACGCCGGCCGTCTTCGCCGCCGCATAGGCGTCGTCCTCGAAGATGTCCCAGCCGCCGAAGACGAGGTCGTCCAGCCCGGCGAGCGGCACGAACTCCTTGATCTGCGGCGACCGCGCTTCGGTGCGCTTGCCGAGGCGGACGGTACCCATCTGGGTGAGCGATCCGATCGGCTTCGCGAGGCCGCGGCGAACCGCGAGCACACCGGCGATCGTGGTCGTGCTGACGGCGCCCATGCCGACCAGCAAAACACCCAATTTCCCTTTAGGAACAGCGATTTTTGGTGGATTCTTCACAACAGGCGACTATATCACCCGGGGCGCGGACGAACGGGTCTCGCCCCGAGTAATACTTCAGTAACGACGCGCGCGGGCGTCCGGGACGACAGTGCTTCGCCGATGACCTGGTGGATCCGTAAACAGACGAACGAAGAACCGCTGGCCGTATCCCTGTCGAGCATCAAGCTCGGCGATCGCCTGCTCATCGTTGGCTCGACCGACGTTCCGCTGATCGTGGCGCTGGCGACGAAGGCCGGACTGACCGGCCGCACGTGCATGGTCGACGATCGTGACGCCGTCACACGCCACGCCGCCGTCGAACGCGAGGGCGTGCTCGTGGAACCGTTCGAGGCGCCGTTTTCAGCCCTCCCGTTCGAGGCCGAGAGCTTCGATGTCGTCGTCCTCCGCGGCGTGCTGAAGGGACTGGACGCGCCGAAGCAGAGTCAGCTCGCCGCCGAAGCCTTCCGCGTGCTCCGTCCTGGCGGGCGCTGTGCGGTCATCGAGGACGAGCGCCGCGGCGGTCTCGCCGGGCTGCTGACTGGTGGAGGCGCGCCCGGGCCAGTCATCGTCTTCCCGGTCGTATCTCGAAGCCGTGCTGAGTGGTGCAGGGTTCCGCGGCGTCCGAACCATTGCCGAGCGTGCGCGCGTGCTCTTCCTGGAAGGCGTCAAGGCGGGTGTAACCGGCTGAGGTTGCCGCGAGCCCGGAACCCGAGCCAGTCCCCAATCCGCCGCACTCCTGTCCTACGCGGAGCACAGCCCCTCGGGCAATTCCCCTGATCCGATCGCGATTCACGGCCGAAAACACCGGTCAGGCGTCCGAACAACCGCGGCAAGTCTTTTGCCCCTCAGCGTTTGCGCAAGCCATGTCCGTCGAATCACCGACGCCGCCGGAAGTCTTCACGGTCGACGAGATCGCCCGGGTGGCGGACGTGTCCGCGGCGGACGTCGCGAATGCGCTCGAGGCCGACGGGATCGCACGCGTGCGCGGTCGATACGTGCCGTTCATCGACGCGATCCACGTGGTGGGAACGCTGCGCGCGGCGCGGCGGGGATGGACCAGCCCACGTCGCCTGTTCGCCCCCGTCCGGCCTGCCAAATCACGGACCGGTGTCCCGCTGGCCGCCTCCGGGGCGCTCCATGCGGGAGCGCTGGCGGTGATGGTGCTGATTGCCAGCCTCGGCGTGCGGAGCGAGCCGACGGAGCCGTCGCGTTCAGGAAACCGTGCATCTCGTATTCCTCACGACTCCCGGCCCGGGTGGCGGTGGCGGAGGCGGCGGACTGCGCGATCCGCGGCCGGCCCCGGCGGCGGCCGTCGAAGGCCGAAGCAAGCTGCGCAGCCCGGTCAGCGTCAGTCGCGAAACGCGCCCCGAGCCCCCGACGACGCGTGTGGAGACTCCACCGCCAGTCGTGGTGCCCGAGCCGGCGCCGGAGCCGGTCCCCCCTCCACCGGCTCCGGCTCCGACACCTCCGGTCGTCGCGCCGGTCGTCACCGCGCCGTCCGACGTCGAGGATCGCGCCGGCGTCGTGACGGCCCCGGCGGCCCCGAGCACGAGCCACGGCAGCGGGACTGGCGGCGGCACCGGGACCGGACAGGGGACGGGCAGCGGTGAGGGGACGGGCGCCGGGATCGGCCCCGGTTCGACCGCGGGAATCGGCGGCGGACCGTATCGACCGGGCGCCGGCATCACGCCGCCCGATCTGCTCCGCGAGGTCAAGCCGATTTACAGCGAAGAAGGCCGTCGCCGCGGCGTCGAAGGCGAGGTGGTGCTCGAAGTCGTCGTCCGCTCCGATGGCAGCGTCGGCGCGGTTCGCGTCGTCAACGGGCTCGGCGCCGGGCTCGATGCCCGGGCGACCGACGCCGTGAAGCAGTGGAAGTTCGCGCCGGCGCGGCGATACGGCACGCCGGTCGACGTGCTCGTGGAAGTCGCGGTCGAGTTCAAGCTGCGGTAGCCCTGGGGTCAATGGTTATGGACGCCGTTTTGCTAGTCATCACCGCCATCTCGCTCGTGCTTGCGATCGTGATGGGATGCATCGTGTTCAAGCTGCTGCGCGAGGAGCGCCTCCGCTCAGACGCCCGCGTCGCAGTGCTGCGCGCGGCGGCTGCCACGGAACCCGCGCTGACACGACGGCAGGCGTTCGCTGATTTGACCGAGGAGGAGGAAGACGAGGTGCCCGCGGCCATCGCGTCGAGCACCCTCTTCACCAACGCCGAAACGGCGACGCCGTGGGGTCCCCGGCTGGCGGTCGCGGGCGCGGCCGCGATTACGGTCGCGCTGACGGGCTACGGACTTTTGTATTGGGGATCCGGAAGATCGGGTGCGGTCGCGCCGAAGCCCATCGCTCCGCTCGAGCTGGTCACGCTCCGGGATGCGCAGGACAGCGACGGTCTCACCATCACCGGCGCCGTCCTCAATCCGCGCGGCGGCGTCGCGGCGGCGCAGGTATCCGTGGCGGCGGTGGTCTTCGCTCCCGACGGCAGCGTGGCGGGGACAGGACGGGCGCCGCTCGACTACGTCACGCTCGCCCCGGGCGACGAATCGAGCTTCGTCGTCAAAGTCCCGGTTCGAGGCCCGATCGCGAGGTATCGTGTAGGCTTCCGCGCAGCGGACGGAACGGTCGTCGCGCATGTCGACCGCCGCACTCCCGGATCGTCCGCGCGCAACACAGGCAGTTCGGGGAGCGCGCCATGGGTGCACTGAGGTTCGCCGTCGCCGCGTCCTGCACTGACGCTGACGACCGTTGCGGTGGCAACGGCCCAGGAACAGCAGGGATCCGACCAGTCCTCGTTTCGCTTCCGCTCCGGCGTCGAGCTGATCAACGTCGCCGCCACGGTCAGCGATCGCCAGGGCCGGTTCGTCTCCGGCCTTCGTCAGGAGGACTTCCGCCTCTACGAAGACGGCGAGCTGCGTCCGATCACCCACTTCACGAGCGAACGCGTCCCGGTCAGCCTCGGCATCGTGCTGGATACGAGCACGAGCATGGAAGGCGAGAAGATGGCGGCGGCCAAGCAGGCGCTGCAGCGGCTGCTGTTCGATCTGCTCGGTCCCGAAGACGAGGTGTTTCTCTACCGGTTCGACAATCAGCCGCAGCTGGTGCACGGCTGGACGACCGATCGCGACCGGATCTGGAACGAGCTGCGGCGGCTTCAGCCGCGCGGCGCCACGACCCTCTACGACGGGATCGCGCAGGCGCTGCCGATGGTGGCGAAGGGGCGGCATCGCAAGAAGGCCCTGCTGATCATCTCGGACGGGAACGACTCGAGCAGCTACACGCGGATCAGCGAGCTGAAGTCGATGATCCACGAGTCGGAAGTGCTGGTGTACGCGATCGGGATCGACGCGATGCCGTACACGACGTCGCAGCCGACGCGGGTCCCATGGTTCTCGATCGTGACCACGTCCGCGACGACACTGTTCCAGGGCCGTGGCGTCCCCCGGCCGCGGCCGTTCCCCTTCCCCATCCCGCGCCCGCGCGGCCCGGTCAGCGACCCGCGCGATCCGCGGGGGCCGATCAACGATCCGCGCGGGCCGGCACCGCGCTATCCCGGCGGGCCAACCACGGACTCCGGCGGCCGCGCGCGTGACGAACCGCTCAACCTCGGCGTGCTGCGCGAGATCACCGAGCACAGCGGCGGCCGGACCGAAGTGATCCGCGTGGCCCGCGATCTCGATCGCGCCACCAGCAGCATCGCCGACGAGCTGAGCCGCCAGTACTTCCTCGGCTACCCGGCCGGGGCATCGAAGGACGGCCGCTGGCACTCGATTCGCCTCGAGGTGATCGACAACGTCGACTACATCGTCCGCTCCCGCCGCGGTTACATCGCGACGCCCTAAAGGCCGGTGCTGGGTGCTGGGTGCTTAGTGCTGGGTGCTCAGTGCTGATGCTTGGTGCGCACCGAGCACCTGGCACGTAGCACCAAGCACCTAGCACCGAGCACCGAGCACCCAGCACCCCCGTGAGATATATTCCGTGCGTGCAGGTGTATGCGGCGGCGATTGGTCTGAGTGTCCTCGGTAGTATCGGCGGCCTTCTTACAGCGTCGGCGTTTCTCCTGCTTGGCGATGAGATTCGCGTCCGGCTGGTGCCCTGGCTGATCAGCTATGCGGTGGGCACGCTGCTGGGCGTGGCGCTGCTCGCGCTGCTCCCGGAGGCGCTCGAGACGCTGAAGCCGACGGCCGCCCTCGGCACGCTCCTCGGCGGCGTCCTCGCCTTCTTCCTGCTCGAAAAGCTGGTGTTGTGGCGCCACTGCCACGACGCGCACGAATGCGAGGTCCACACCAGCAGCGCGGCGTCGCTGGTCATCGTCGGTGACGCCTTTCACACGTTCGTGGACGGCGCGGTCATCGCGGCCGCGGTCGTGACCTCGATACCGCTCGGCATCACCACCGCCCTCGCCGTCGCCGCCCACGAGATTCCGCAGGAAGTCGGAGACGTCGCGATCCTGCTCCGCGCCGGCTACTCGCGCGGCAAGGCGTTCACGGTGAACATCCTCGCCGGCATCGGTGGCGTGCTCGGCGCGCTCGCGATGCTGTTCGCCTCGCAGACGCTGCCGCATGCCCTGCCGTTCGTGCTCAGTTTCGCGGCGGGAAGCTTCCTCTACGTCGCGATGTCGGACCTGATTCCCGACCTGCACCGCGGCGGGCTCCAGGGTGGACCGGCCAAGCAGCTCCTGCTCATCGGCGCCGGCATTCTCACCATCGTCCTGCTGGAAGCCTGACCGACGGTCCTGCGGACGCGCTGTCCTCGCAAAGGTGCACGAGGACAGCGGCTGACGTCGCGGCCCACCGCAAGCCGGTAAAACTGCCCGTATTTCGCACGATTCCCCTGGCACTGGCTTTGCCATCTCTAGAGCTGAAAGCCGGCAATTGCCGGTGAGCCGATCGCACGAAACGGCTCAGAGGAAGTTCCATGAAAGCCAGGTTGATCGTCATGTCCGCCATCGCCGTGCTGGTGATGGCCAGCGGTGCGCTCGCGCAGGATCGCGACCAGCAGCTCGCCGACGAGATCTCCGCCAGCGTCCGCACCTACCCGCAGTTCACGATCTTCGACGACGTCAATGGACACGTGGACGGCGGCGTGGTGGTGCTGACGGGCAAGGTCACGATGCCGTACAAGAAGTACGACATCGAACGGCGCGTCGCCCGCCTCGACGGCGTGCGCGAGATGCGCAGCGAGATCTCCGTGCTGCCGGTGTCGATATTCGACGACGAGCTGCGCCGGCGGATCTCCCGCGCCATCTACGGCAATCCGTCGTTCTGGAATTATGCGGCGATGGCCAACCCGCCGATTCACGTCATCGTCGAGAACGGCCGCGTCACGCTGACAGGGGTCGTCAACAGCAACGTGGAGCGCGCGCTGGCGCGGTCGCTCGCGACCGGGTTCGGCGAGTTCGCGGTCCACAACGAGCTGCGCACCGATCGGTGACACGAACTCCCAACTCCCAACTCCCAACTCCCAAACGGAGGCGCCCGAACAACGGGGTGGAAATCGACCTTGAAGGCTAGTTGAGGCGTCTTTCAGCCCGTTCCATCGCACCGCTCGGTTTGGGAGTTGGGAGTTGGGAGTTGGGAGTTGACCCTACTCCCCCACGACGTCCTCATCCCGCCCGCGCCGCATCGTCCACCAGATCAGCGCGCCCAGCGTGATCACCGCCGCCACGAACGCCCCCGCGAACAGCCAGAGCGTCCGGTAGAGGATCGACTGGCTCTCCATCCGGATCTCGACGTTCACCGGCCGGCTCTCGAGCCGATCCGCGAGGTGCTGTTCCCACGCGAGGATGTTGCCGCGCTGCACGCCGAGCGGTTCGTCCTTGTCGAGGTCGCGCGAGTTGTGCGACACGATGCGGCTGGGCAGGTGCACGCGGAAGGCGACGACCTCGGTGCCGTCCCAGCCGACGTTCTTGAGCGTGCCTGGCTTCAGCGCGGATGCGCCGACCGCCTGGCGGAACACGTGCTCACCGTTCGCGGCGGTCAGCTCGTACCTGGACCAGGCCAGCGGTGGAGATTCGTGGAGGCGCCGGATGTCGGGAATCGTGAGGTTGATCTGGACGAACTGGCGGTCGCGTCGGCGCCACGGCCGCGGCACGCTGACCACGCGCGAGGTCGGCGAATCGTAGAGCGCGCGAACGCGATCGCGGTCGACCGTCTCCGCGGCCGGATCCAGATCGAGACCGCGCAGGGCGACGAGCGCAGGGATTGACGCGTTCACCGTGAGCGTCGCCGAACCGTCGAGCGCGATGGTGAGATCCTCTTCGTATTCGTATTGCTTGCCGAAGACGTCGGTGAGGCTCGACCTGAACCAGAACGCTGCTCCAGCCAGCAGGAGGATCGCGATTGCGGCTGGCCACTTCGCGCGCGGCGCCCGTGCGGGCCGCGGCGCGTCCACTGAGACCATTCCTCGAATGATATACTGCTTCCTCTCACGGCTTTTTCGCCCCCCGCCCACGAGATGTCCACGTCCGAGCGCTTGTTCCTGATCGACGGCAGTTCGCAGATGTACCGCGCCTATCACGCGATGCGCGGCGGCGGCCTCAGCGGCCCCGAAGGCAAGACCACGCACGCCGTCTACATCTTCGTGACGATGCTGCGCAAGCTGATACAGGACCATCATCCGCAGTTCATCGCCGCCTCGTTCGACCTGCCGGGACCGACGTTTCGCGACGAGCTCGTCTCCGACTACAAGGCCAACCGCTCGCCGATGCCGCCGGATCTCGCCGAGCAGATCCCCTGGGTACACGAAGCCTGCGAGGCGCTCGGCGTCCCGATCATCACCTCGCGACGCTACGAGGCCGACGACGTCATCGGCACCCTGGCGACGAAGGCGGTGGCGGCCGGCTTCGAGGTCGCGATCGTCACCGGCGACAAGGACTTCTTCCAGCTCGTGCACGACGGCATCACCGTCTACAACCCGCGCGACGATGGCACCTGGTACGACGCCGAGGGCGTGAAGGAGAAGTTCGGCGTCAGCCCGACGCAGGTCGTCGACGTGCTCGCCCTGATGGGCGACTCGATCGACAACATCAAGGGCGTGCCCGGCATCGGCGAGAAGGGCGCACGCGATCTGATCGCCCGCTACGAGACGCTCGACGCGTTGATCGCCCACGCCGGCGAGGTCTCGAACAAGCGCTACCGCGAAGGCCTGCAGCAGCACGCCGACGACGCACGCCAGAGCCGCGAGCTGGCGAGGATCAGGACCGACGTCCCGGTCGAATTCGATCCCGAGGCGCTGCGCTACCGCGGCGCCGATCGGCAACGCTGCTTCGAACACTTCACCCGCATGGGCTTCCGCTCGCTGGTGATGGAGTACGCGCCCACCGCCGACACGATCGGCAAGGACTACGCGGCGATTCGCACCGTCGACGATGCGCGCGCGCTCGCCGGCGACGTGCGCGCGGCGGGAATCATCGGCCTGCGCGTGCTGTCCGACGATCCGTCCGCGATGCGCGCCGCCATCGTCGGACTCTCGTTCGCGCTGGGGCCGCGCAAGGCGCGCTATGTCCCGATCGCTGGCGCTCCGCATGAAGGGCTCTTCGGCGCCGCGGAGGCGGCCGATGACGCCGGGCTGTCGCTCGCCGAGGTGCTGGCGGTCTTCGGTCCGCTGCTCGAGGACGAGAGCATCCGCAAGGTCGGCCACGACCTGAAATTCGACGCGATCGTCCTCGCGCGCCAGGGCATCACGCTGCGGGGCCTGGCGACCGACACGATGCTCGCCAGCTACCTGCTGGACGCGACGCGGTCCGACCACCCGCTGGAGGACCTCGCGCTCGAACACGCCGGCTACAAGGCGCTGCGCGAGGAAGATCTCTGCGGCCGCGGCGCCAAGGCGATTCCGTTTCGCGCGATCCCGCTGCAGTCGGCGCTGGACTATGCGAGCGAGCGCGCCGATCTCGCGCTGCAGCTCGGCGGTATCCTCGATCCGCTGCTCGAGAAAGAACAGCTCGCCACGCTGTACCAGGATCTCGAGCTGCCGCTCATCCCGGTGCTCGTCGATCTCGAGCGCGCCGGCATCCGAATCGACGGACGCGCCCTGTCGTCGCAGGCCCGCCACGTCGAGCAGGAGCTGTCGACGCGCAGCGCGCAGATCTTCGAGATGGCGGGCGAGGAGTTCAACATCAACTCGCCGCAGCAGCTGTCACGCATCCTGTTCGACAAGCTGCAGCTGCCGACGCTCAAGCGCAACATCAAGACCAGGACGGCGTCGACCGCCGTCGAAGTGCTCGAGGAGCTGGCGCTCGCGCACGACATGCCGCGCCTGATCCTCGAGTGGCGCGCGCTGCAGAAGCTGAAGGGAACCTACATCGACGCGCTGCCGCAGCTGGTCAACCCCGAGACTGGACGCGTCCACACCTGCTTCAACCAGGCGGTGGCCGCGACCGGCCGGTTGAGCAGCAGCGATCCCAACCTGCAGAACATCCCGATCCGCACCGCGTTGGGGCGGGAGATCCGCGGGGCCTTCGTCGCCGAGCCTGGGAATGTGCTGATCTCGGCCGACTACTCGCAGATCGAGCTTCGCGTGCTCGCGCACCTCTCGGCCGACGCCGCGCTCACCGATGCCTTCAGCCGCGGCGAGGACATCCACGATCGCACTGCCGCCAAGGTGTTCGGCGAGAACAGCGGGCTGGGCGAGCACGAGCTCCGGCGCCGCGCCAAGATCATCAACTACGCGCTGCTCTACGGGAAGACGGCGTTCACGCTGGCGAAGGACATCGGCGTCAGCCAGCAGGCGGCGCAGGAGTTCATCAACGCCTACTTCGCGGGCTTTCCCGCGGTGCGCGCGTTCATCGACGACCTGCTCGCGACCGCGCGCCAGACCGGGGTCGTCAAGACGATGTTCGGACGGCGGCGCCTGGTGCCCGATCTCACCAGCCGCAACGGCCAGATCCGCGCCGGCGCGGAGCGCTACGCCGTCAACTTCCCGATTCAGGGCAGCGCCGCCGACGTCCTCAAGCGCGCGATGATCGACGTCCATCGCGAGCTGGTGCGCACCCGCAGCAGTGCCCGCATGATCCTCACGGTGCACGACGAGCTGCTGTTCGAAGCGCCGCGCGAGGCCGCCGAGGAAACGGCCGCGCTCGTCAGGCAGATGATGGAGGGGGCGGTGGCGCTGAAGGTGCCGCTGACCGTGGACGTCGGCGTCGGCGAGAACTGGAAAGAGGCGAAGAGCTAGCGCAAACGCGAACGGGTCATCGGGTGTAACCGGCCTTGAGCGCTTCCCACTCCGCCAGCATCCCCGCCGCCGTCTGCTTGGAATCCCTGGGCTGAAGGCGGACGGCCCGCTCCGGAATGATGCCCTGCACCACCAGCCGATCCAGATCGGCGCGAAGGGCCGCTCCACGATCCCGGCTGAATATCGCGTTGACCCAGCCAGCCCCGGCCGCGTACCAGGCGCGATCGAGGTTGCCGATGCCGCGGAAGGCCGCGGCCAGCCAATACGCCGCCGGCGCCGACGTCGGGTCGAGCGCGAGCTCCTTCTCCATGCGGGTCACGATGCGGGCGTAGAAGGGTTCGCGCAGGTCGCGCGGCCGCGACAGCGCCAGGCGATCGAGGGCGGTGGCCCACCAGTCCAGCACCCGTTCGTGCGCCACGGGACCGAGGGCGGTCGAGCTGTCGAGCGCGCGCTCGAAGGACTCCGACGCGGCCCCGAAGCGATCTTCGAGGAACAGGCACTGCCCCAGCCCGATCGTCAGTTCGGCCCGCTCGCTCCGGTCCAGCGACTCCGGGTAGATGGCGCGCAGCGCGTCGCGGGCCCGGGTCAGATCCTCGGGGTCGGCGCTGCGGCGGTATTGTTCGAGATGCACCCGGCCCAGGACCAGGCGGCCGCTTTCGGACGTGGCCGGCACCTTCATGGCCTCGTGGGCGTACCGGGTCGCCGCGTCGTACTCCCCGAGGTTGTAGAGACGGCGGGCCTCGGCCAGCGGGTCCGCGGCAAGTGCCGGGGCGACGCCGAGTAGGGCAATCGACAGCAGCGCCGCCAGCAGCACTCGCATTGCGCCCGATCGTACAACGAACCCCGGCAGCGGCCAACGAACCGTGGAAACCCTGTCGAAGTTGGGCGTTAACTTGATGGGCTTCAACAGCTTAGTGAAGACAGGCGAAGGTATGGGCTATAATCCCGCGGTGATGGTGGAGCCGACCATCGTTCCGCGGTCCGCGCACCTGCTGTCACGTCGCCAGGTCGATCCCGACGCTCTCAAAGTCCTTTACAGGCTGCACGAGCACAACTATGTCGCCTACCTGGTCGGCGGCGGCGTTCGTGACCTGCTGCTCGAGCGACGACCGAAGGACTTCGACATCGGGACGTCGGCCCATCCCCATCAGATCAAGAAACTCTTTCGCAACTGCTGGATCATCGGCCGCCGGTTCCGTCTCGCCCACGTCAAGTTCGGGACCAAGACGATCGAAGTGGCGACGTTCCGCCGTCAGGTCGACGCCTCCGAAACGGTCGAACAGGAAATCGCCGAGGTCGAGCCGGCCGACGTCGTCGCACCGGGCGAACCCCTGCCACCGGACGAGGAGCGCGATGCCGCCGCGGCGCGACGCCAGCGCGATCGGCTGATTCACCGGGACAACACCTACGGCACGCCCGAGGAAGACGCGTTCCGGCGCGACTTCACCGTCAACGCGCTGTTCTACGACATCGCGACGTTCTCGATCATCGACTACGTCGGCGGCCTGCAGGATCTCCACTCGCGCCTGATCCGCTGCATCGGCGAGCCGGACGTCCGGTTCCTCGAGGACCCGGTGCGCATGCTGCGGGCGGTCGTGCTCGCGGCCCGGCTCGAGTTCACGATCGACGAGCCGATCCTCGAATCGATCGAGACCCAGAAGCACGAGATCGCGCGCAGCGCGCCGGCGCGCCTGCTCGAGGAGTACTTCAAGATCCTGCGCTCGGGGCACGCCGCGGAAGCCTTCCGCCAGCTGCGCTCGACCGGCCTGCTCAAGGCGATCACGCCCGAGCTCGCCGCCGCGCCGGAGCCGCTGTGGCGCGCCATCGCCGCGCTCGATCGCTATCGCGCCGGCTTCGAGAGTGCGCCCGACACGCTGAGCAACGCGATCCTCGCGGGCACGCTGCTCCAGCCGCTCGGGCTGGTCAACCGGCGCAACCGCTTCTCCGCCGATCCGCTCGAGCGGCGGGTCGAGCTCGGACTGCTGCCGATCCCGCGCCGCGACATGGAACGGCTGCAGCAGATCGTCGCCCTTCAGCAGCGCCTACTCGACGTGCAGTCGCCCGCCCGCGCCCAGCGTGCCTTGCTGCACCGCTCGACGTTTGCGGAAGCGTTGACCTGGCTCGAAGTGCACGGGGATCGGCCGGAGGTGGTGGCGCACTGGCGCCACCTGCAGGCCCAGGGCATCCAGCAGCAGCCGCACGCGGGCGGAGAGGCGGCCCCGGCCGGACCGTTCCAGCGGCGCCGGCGGCGGCGGCGCCGTCCGCGCGCCCCTTACGTCGCCCCTCAGGAATAGCTCGCGCGATTACGCCGGGTTCGGGGCCGGGTTGCTCGGGTTGCTCTGGTTGTTCGGGTTGCTGATGAAGCGATAGCCCACGCCACGCACGGTCAGCAGGTGCTCGGGCCGCGCCGGCTCCTTTTCGATGTACCTGCGAAGCCGGACGATGAAGTTGTCGATGGCGCGCGTGTCGGTGTCCTCGCGCACGCCCCACACCTGTTCGAGCATCGCCTTGCGCGAGACCGCCTTGCCCTCGTGCGCCACCAGGTACTTCAGGAGGTTGGCTTCCATCAGCGTCAGCGGCAGCGTGCGATCGTCCACGCGCAGCTCCAGCGTGTCGAAGTCGATCGTCTTGCCCGCGAACGTGTAGCGATCCTGGGCCGGCTGGCGCCGCGACCAGTCGCTGCGGCGGATCAGGCCGCCCACCCGCGCCAGCAGAATCGCCAGCTCCGAGGGCTTCGGCAGGTAGTCGTCGGCCCCCGCGCCAAAGCCCTTGAGCACGTCTTCCGGACGTCCGCGCGCCGTCAGGATCAGCACCGGAACGAACTGCCGGGCCGCCCGCATCTCCGCGACCACCGCGAAGCCGTCCTTGCCTGGCAGCATCACGTCGAGCACGACCACGTCGTACGGCGACCGGTCGCCGCTCAGCAGGCGCTCGAGCGCGGCTTCGCCGGTGTCCACGACGTCGGCGGCATAGCCTTCGGCTTCGAGGTTGAAGCGAAGGACCTCGGCGAGATGCTGCTCGTCCTCGACGATCAGGATGCGGGCCGGGACGGTCATGCTTCAGCGGCCCGGGGCAGCAGCAACGTGAACGTGCTCCCCTGCCCCGCCCCTTCGCTTTCCGCGAACGCGCGCCCGCCATGGCGGCGCGCAACCGAGCGGACGATGAACAATCCGAGGCCGCTGCTGCCTCTCGCGCGCACCGCCACCGCCGTCGGCACCCGATAGAAGCGCCGGAAGACGCGCTTGAGCTCGGCCGGCGAGATGCCGACGCCACGGTCGAGGACGCGGACCGCGAGCCGATCGTCCTCGGTCTCTTCCAGCACCACCCGCACCTGCACTTCGTTCGGGGAGTACTTCACGGCGTTGTCGATCAGGTTCCAGACCGCGGCCTTGAGCTCGTCAGGGTCGCCCGACACAATCGCGGCGCGGTGCCCGAGCCGCTCGTCGTAGGCCAGCGCGTCGTCGTCCAGGCGGAAGCGCGTGCGCGCGAGCTGCACGCACTCGCGCGAGACTTCGGCGAGGTCGACGCGGGACCGGGCGGGGCGGCGGAGCCGCGAGCTGACGCTGCCGGCCCGCAGAACCTGCTCGATAGTGTTGAGGAGCCGATCGCTGTCCTCGAGCATGATGCGGTAGAACTCGCGGCGCTTGGCTTCGTCGAGCTCGCGCGTCTGGAGTGTCTGGAGGTAGAGCCGGATCGACGCGACCGGCGTCTTCAGTTCGTGCGTGACCGCGTTGATGAAGGAGTCGTGCTGCTCGTTGCGGCGGATTTCGCGGACCAGAAAGATGGTGTTCAGCACCATCCCGGCAATGATGACGAGGAAGAAGACGATGCCGAGCAGGGCGAGCACGCCCTGCTGCCAGCTGATGACGACCCACCCGACATTGAGGGTGACCGCCAGCGCGACCAGGCAGACGCCGAGGACGGTGAAGAAGATGACCGACCGTCGTCGGCCGCTGATCATGTCCTACAGAATACGGCGATTACGGCGATTAGATTACGCCGCCTTCTGCAGCTGCTGCTCCTTGATCTTGGCAACCTTGAGGTCGCTCACGACGCCGATGGCCGCGAGCATCTTGAGGGTGATCCAGCTGACGTCGAACTCGTACCAGGCAAGGCCGTGGCGGGCCGACACCGGGTGGGCGTGATGGTTGTTGTGCCAGCCCTCGCCGAAGGTCAGGAGCGCCACCCACCAGCTGTTCCGGGAGTCGTCCCGGGTGTTGAAGCGGCGGCTGCCCCACATGTGCGTGGCTGAATTGACCAGCCAGGTCGCGTGCAGGCCGAAGACCACACGCAGCCCCACGCCCCAGAGCACGAGGTCCCACCCGCCGGCCGCCAGCAGGATCAGCCCCAGCACCGTCAGCGGCACGTAGTGATAGGTGTTGAGCCAGCGGTAGAAGCCGTCCGCGGCCAGGTCGGGCGCGTACTTCGCCATCAGCGCCGTATTGTTGTGGTGAGTATCGCCGAACAGAATCCAGCCAATGTGGGCCCAGAACCCGCCGTCGTGCGGCGTGTGGGGGTCACCCTCCTGGTCGGAATGCTGATGGTGCACCCGGTGCGTGGAGACCCAGAAGATCGGCCCGCCCTCCAGCGTCAGGGTGCCGCAAACGGCCAGGAAATACTCGAACGCCTTCGACGTCTTGTAGCCGCGGTGGGTGTGCAGGCGATGGTAGCCGAGGCTGATGCCGAAGCCCACGGCGAACCAGTGCAGCACCACGGCGGTGATGACGTTGGTCCAGGAGAAGAACCAGAAGGCGGCGACGGCGGCCACATGGAACAGGACCATGAAAACCGCGGTCACCCAGTTCAAATTCGCGTGCGAGTACTCAGGCCGGTCGTTTGCGCGAGCTGTCATTCACTCAAATTAACAGTTCCCCCGGCGGACGAATGTAAGACTTCTGTACTGGCGAAAATTGTGCGCAATCAACCATTTTTGCGCTCGAATTCCTGCATGAACTGCACGAGCGCGTCGACGCCGGCCTCGGGGAACGCGTTGTAGATGGAGGCCCGCAGCCCCCCCACTGACCGGTGCCCCTTGAGGCCGTCCAGGCCGGCCGCGGTGGACTCCTTGACGAACTTCTTCTCGAGCTCCTCGCTGGGAAGCCGGAAGGTGATGTTCATCCTCGACCGGCTGTCCTTGGCCGCGTGTCCCCGGTAGTACCCGGTCCTGTCGATCTCCGCGTACAACTTGTCGGCCTTCCGGGTGTTGACACGCTCGATCGCCTCGAGCCCTCCCGACTTCAGCAGCCAGCCGAGCACCAGCCGCATCACGTAGATCGCGAACACCGGCGGCGTGTTGTACATCGACTTGTTCTCGACGTGCACCGGATACTGCAGCATCGTCGGGATCGAGGACGGGGTGCGAGCGAGCAGGTCCTCGCGAATGATGACCAGCGTCAGCCCGGCCGGCGCCAGGTTCTTCTGGGCGCCCGCGTAGATCAACCCGTACTTGGCGACGTCGATCGGCCGGCTGTAGATGTCGGACGACGCGTCGGCGACGAGCGGCACGCTGCCGGTGTCGGGCATGCGCTGGAACTCGGTGCCGTAGATCGTGTTGTTGGTGGTGACGTGGACGTAGGCGGCCTGCGGGTCGAGCGTGAGCTCGTCCTGCCGCGGCACGCGCGAGTGGTTCTCGGCCTGCGTCGACGCGGCGACCTTGACCGTCCCGACCCGCTTGGCTTCCTTGACCGCCTTGTCCGACCAGACGCCGGTGACGACGTAGTCGGCCGAGCCGCCGGGCGGCATCAGGTTCATCGGCACCATCGAGAACTGCAGGCTGGCCCCACCCTGGAGGAACAGCACCTTGTAGTTGTCGGGGATCTTGCCGAGCGTCCGCAGATCGGCCTCGCACCCGTCGATGATGTCGTCGAACGCCTTCGAGCGGTGGCTGATCTCCAGCACCGACATGCCGACGCCGGGGAGGGCGAGCAGATCGCGCTGCGCCTGTTCGAGCACTTCGACCGGGAGCACTGCCGGTCCGGCCGAGAAATTGTGGATGCGGGTCTGAGTCGTAGTGGCCATGCGATTGCCTCGTTGATGACAGCGAAAAATGATTGCTAGACCGTGATCACCTGCAGGTCGAGGATGTCAGCGTTCTCCTTGATGCGGCTGCAGAGCGCGGCGGCCGGTTCGGCGTCGAGGTTGATCCGCGCCACCGCCGCTTCGGCGCCGTCGAAGACGATGTTCTCCATCTCCTGCACGTTCAGATTGGCCTGGCGCAGGTGGGTGAAGACGTGGGCCAGGACGCCCGGACGATCGCGATGCCGCACGACCAGCATGTGCGTGGCCGGCGTGCGCGTCGCGAGGTTGACGACGTTCGGGACCCGGCCCGTCTCCTTGTAGGTGCGGATGATGCGGACCGTCTCGTCGGCGATGGCTTCCTGGGCCTGGTTCGTCGATGCGCCGATGTGATGCGTCCCGTAGACGCCGGGCAGCCCGACAAGTGCGTCGCTGAAGTCGGCGGTGACCGAGGCCGGCTCGTTGGCGAACACGTCCAGCCCGGCGCGGATGCCCTTCTCCTTGACCGCCGCCGCCAGCGCCGCCGCGTCCACGACCTCGCCGCGCGCGGTGTTGATGACCAGCGCGCCCGGCTTCAGCTTCGCGAGCAATCCGGCATCGACGATGTTGCGGGTGGCCGGGTCGAGCGCGAGATGCAGGCTGAGGATGTCGGCGCGCGCCGCGACGTCGGCCGGCGTCGGCACCAGATCGATCGACACCTGGCGCATCGCCGCCTCGACGTCGAGCTCGCGCGCGTCCTGATCCGAGAGCGGACGCGCCTCGCCGTCGAACCGCCGGCTCCAGATCACGACGTTGAGGCCGAACCCCGCGGCCCGGCGGATCATCTCGCGGCCGATGTTGCCCACGCCGAGCAGGCCGAGCGTCTTGCCGTAGAGCCCTTCGGCCTTCGAGAACTCCTTCTTGTTCCACTTGCCGGCGCGCAGCTCGGCGACGTTGTCCGGGATGCGCCGGTCGAGCGCGAGAATCAGGGCGAAGGCCAGCTCCGCGACGGCGATGGCGTTCTTCCCCGGGCAGTTGGAGACGTAGATGCCGCGGCGCGATGCGGCCTTGACGTCGATCGTGTTGTAGCCGGCGCCGGCCCGCACGATCAGCGACAGGCGTCCGGCGTCGAGCATCGGCTCGGTGACCTTCGTGCCCCGCACCACCAGCACGTCCGCCTGGGTCCGCGCGATCGCCTCCTTGAGCGCGTCGTCCTTGAGGTCGGGATCGCTGATGACCTCGCAGTCGGCGGCCCGCAGGCCGGTGATCCCGCTGGTTTCGAACTTGTCGGCGACTAGAACCTTCATGCCCGTCCTCGATCAGATCAGGTGCACGAGGAGGCCGTCGCGGAGCTTGGGCTCGAACCAGGTGGATTTCGGCGGCATGATGCCGCCGGCATCCGACACGACCATCAGGTCGTCCACGGTCACCGGGAACATCGAGAACGCGACCGCCGCCTTGCCCGAGTCGACCGCCTGCGCCAGCGCCGCGGTGCCGCGCGCGCCGCCGACGAAGTCGATGCGCTTGTCGCTGCGCACGTCGCCGATGCCCAGGAGCTGCTCGAGCACGTTGTGCTGCAGCAGCGCGACGTCGAGACGGCTCGCGTGCGTGTCGTCCTCGGCGTCCGCCCCCTTGAGATCGATGGCATACCAGCGGCCGGCGAGATACATCGACACGACGCCCTTACGCGGCGGCACCGGCTGTCCGTCGGTGACGGTGAACTGCTCGCGCAGCGCGCCGAGGAACTGCTCGGGCGTTCGTCCCGCGAGATCGCGGACGGTGCGGTTGTAGGGCAGTACCTGCATCTGATTGTCGGGAAACGCCACGGCGATGAACGTGTCCGCCTCCTGCCCGTTGCCGTCGGGCTGTTTCGTGAGCTCGGCCCGGGCACGCGCGGCGCTGGCGGCGCGGTGATGTCCGTCCGCGATGTAGAGCGCGGGAATGCCGGCAAAGGCTTCGACCAGCTCGCGCGTCTCGCGATCGCCGGCGGCCCACACGGTGTGGTGCACGCCATCGGGCGCGGTGAAATCGTAGAGCGGCGCCCCCGACATCACGCGGCGCACCACGCCGTCCACCCCCGCCGATCCGCGGTAGATGAGAAACACGACCCCGGTCTGCGCGCGGAGCTCCGAGATGTGACGGGTGCGATCGTCTTCCTTGTCGCGACGCGTCCGCTCGTGCTTCTTGATAACGTCCCGCTCGTATTCGTCCAACGAGAAGCACCCGGCGATGCCGGTCTGCTCGTGCGACCCCATGCGCAGGCGGTAGCAATAGAGCGCCGGCCGCTCCTCGAGCGCCAGCGGCGCCTGCTCGCGAATCGAGGCGAGGTTCTGCCGCGCCTTCGCATACACCTGCGGCGAGTACGGATCGACGGTCGCCGGCAGATCGATTTCGGATCGAGTGACGTGAAGAAAGCTCAGCGGATTACCGGCGGCCAGGTCGCGTGCTTCGTCAGTGCTGACGACGTCGTAAGGAACGGACGAGACGGCGGCGGCACTTCCGGCCGTCGGGCGCAAGGCCCGGAACGGTTGGATGAAAGCCATCCCGCTATTTTAGTGCTTCGCGGGCTGTTGTCGTGATCGGGGATCGGTGGTCAGTTACGGCAGGATCTCGAAACGGACGTCTCGCTGCGCCCGCGACGGGCCGGTACTGGCGACGAATCGCAGCAGATAGCTGCCGGCTGCCAGGGAGCCGCGCGGCAGCTCGACGCGGTGCTCCACGCCAGCCCCGTCCACGAAGGCATCTGCCCTGATAGTGCGAGAAACCGCCTGCACGAGCGCCCCAGTCCCGTCAACGATCTCGGTCAGCAGCGTGACCGGTTGTGCGGGCCGCCGCGTTGTCGGTGGGCGCGTTGTTCGCCGCGATGGCGCGGCCGCCGGTCAGGCCGGCGATCGTCCTGAGCGTCTCGACGTGAATCTCGTAAGCGGCGTTGACGCCACCGCTCCAGCGAAGATCCTGCGCGGTCGGCGCGTGCAGTCCATGCGTACTGAACAAGTAGATGGGGACGTGGCTGATGCGGGCGCTCGACGAAACCGCGGCCAGCTCGCGGGACGCGGACTCGGTTGCATCCTTGATCCCGAATTCCTGGCCGGCCCCGGCGTCGCCGTCGGTCGCCACTGGCGAGATGAGGACCAACGCTCGACGGTAGCCGGGCATGTCGGCGAGGAATCGCTGTGCACGTTGAAGCACGCCAAATGGCGAGGCGCCGATCGACCGGATCGGCCTGAACCGGCGCACCGCGCGACGCAGCAGCATCCGGTCGGCGGTGAAGTCCTGAGCGTGCCGATTGTCCCGAGTGAACACCACCGACGCCTGATCCTCCGGACCGAGTCCATCGATCAACCGCTCCGCGATCCTGATGCCGGTTTGTCGATCGTAGGGATCGTTCCCGCCGGCGGCGTCGTTCATGACGATGACGAAGAGGCGGCGCCGCACTTCGGCATTGCTGGCAACGTCCCGTCCTGCCTCCACGAAACGCGCGGCTGCGCCGGTGGCCACGGGAGCGTTGACTTCAGCCAGCGTCGCCAGACGCTGCCCGTCGCCATCGACCGTGACGACGAAGTCCGCGGCGGTCAGGCCGGTGACGGGCTTACGCGTGTGCCTGTCGAGCACGGTGACGTCGACCCGCGTCAGGTCGATGCCGGCCCGGAACTGCGCGGACGGGAGGGCCTGAGGCCGCGCCGGCTCCTGCGCAGCGGTCGCCGCGGCAAGACAGGCGGCAATCGCTGCCGGAAACGCCTGACGGACGAGCGTCGCTCGCATGTCTGCGTCACTGCTTATCCCAAGGCAGCGGGGAAAGCAAAGCGGAGCCGGGATCCGGGACTCGGGATCCGGGCCTCGGGATGCGGGACTAGGGATTCGGGATCGGTGCGTCCGCCGCCAGGGCCGTCTCGATCTGACCGAGCATCGCGTCGCGCGCGGCGCGGTAGGCGTCGAGGTGCACCGCCGGGATCGGCTCGCCGGGAGGCTGCCGGCGGCGTTCGGCGACCGGATCGACGAAGGCGTTGTTGCGCTTCAGCGAGAAGTGCAGATGCGGACCGGTCGCGGTGCCGGTGGCGCCGACCCGGCCGACCGTCTGCCCCTGCTCGACGTGCGCGCCGGTGCGGACACCCGGGCCGTACGCGGACAGGTGCATGTAATAGGTCTCCATCCCACCCTGGTGGCGGATGCGGACCTGGTTGCCACCGCCGCCGGCCCAGCCTGCCGAGACGACCGTGCCGTCCGCGACAGCGACGACCGCCGCGCCGTGCGGCGCGCCGTAGTCGACCCCGGTGTGGGCGCGCACGGTGTTGTGCACCGGATGCAGGCGGCGCCGCGAGAAGTGCGAGGTGATGCGCGGCTCGAACTTGAGCGGCGAGACCAGGAAGAAGCGCTTGAGCGAGCGGCCTTCCTCGTCGTAGTAGCTGGCCTTGCCGGTCGCCGGGTCGACCCAGCGGAACGCGTGGTGCGGTCGGCCGTCGGCGACGAACGTGGCCCCGAGAATCGCCCCGTAGCCGGCGAACGCGCCCTCGCGCGTCGACTTCTCGAACAGCACTTCGAAGCTGTCGCCCGGCTGCAGGTCGCTGTTGAAGTCGATCTGGCCGCCGAAGACGTCCGCCAGTGCCATCGCCAGCTGGATGTTCTCGCCGGTCTCGCCCATCGCGGCGATCAGCGACGAATGCTCGGCGTCGATCTCGCCGCGGATCGCCACCACGTTCGATTCCTTCTCGAACGGCAGCACCTCGGCGTCGAGGACCTCGGGCCGGCCGCGGTCGCGGCTGATGATGCGCAGGAAGCGATCGGTGTCGATCTCGTACTCGAATTCGCGGAGGAAGCCGTCGAACGACAGCACCAGCCGGTACGGCCGGTCGGCGCGGAGCTGACGCGGGTTGAACACCGACGCGGCGGAGCGGACCGCGGCGTTGACGAGGTCAGTGGATAGCTGATGCTGGCGCAGGATGCTGTCGAGCGTGGCGTGGCGCGGGACGCGCGCCTCGATGACTGCCGTCTCAGCCTTGAGCAGGACGTCCGCGACCGCCGCCACGGACACCGGCCGAGGTGCCGGCTCCGACCGGGCACAGCCGACGGCCAACGTCCCCACGAGGACGGCCAGGGGGAGGGTCTGCCTGAGCATCAGATGGACGGCAGTTTAGCATGCTCGGCAGTAGTGATAGCTCGACCGTAACGAAATTACTTAATGTTTTCGTGACTTTTCCATGGCAAGGCGAAGATCCGACGATCAGAAGTGTCTCGGGAACGTACGAGCGCGACCCATCTCAGCGCCGCGCCATGACCCACACCCCCCAGCCCCCCGCCTTGCGGCTGTGATACGCCACGCGCCGGCCGTCGGGCGACCAGGTGTACTCCTCGGCGGTGTCGTCTTCGAGGACCCGGCGCATCGAGTCGTCCCCGAGCTCGAGCAGCCAGGTGCCATCACGGTAGACCTGGAAAATGATCCGCTTCCCGTCCGGCGCGACCGCCGGCGTTCGAACCAGGCGTCCCGGGCGCGGTGACTTGAAGACGCGCTCCTCCCCGGTCTGGAGATCGTGAACGATCAGCCGATCCTCGTGGCTGTAGGCGATGCGCCGGCCGTCCGGGAACCACGACCCGCCCCACGGCTGCCCGTAGCGTCGGTTGGTGATCTGACGGAGTTGACCGCTCGCCAGCTCCAGCGTCCAGAGATTCCAGACCCTGTCGTTCGGCCCTTCGCCCCTGACGAAGGCAAGGGTGCGGCCATCCGGCGACCAGCTCGGCACCGACGCGAACCCTTCGGGACTGACGCGCCGCACGTTTTGTCCGTCGCTGTCGGCGATGTAGACGCCGCGCGTGCCGTCGCGATCCGAGTCGAACGCGATCCGCGTTCCGTCGGGCGACGGCCTCACGTGGAAGTTGTTCGCCGCATCGTCGACGATCTTCGTGACCTTCAGGACCGACCCGCTGCTGTCGGTGTCGGCGCGCACGAGCGACGAACCCTCGCTTGCCGGCGCGTGGTAGAACATCGCCGTTCCGACCGCGCCGAACGACGGTGAGTAGGTGACGCCGTCCGCCGCCAGCCTGTAGCCAGCGTCGGATGCATCTGTGGGTGCGGCCGCCCCTTCCGCTCGCGGCTGCCGGCCCGCGGTCTCGACCGGCACCGGGGCGCGATCGAGCGCCGCCGCCGTAGCCGTTGGTGACGCTGGCGCAGATGACGCTGGCGAGATGACGCCGGCACGGTGCCGGTCGCCGGCACTGGTGCGCTCACCGACGGCGGCGCGGAGCTGACACGCGTCGACGACACTGACGGCGACGGCGGGGGAACCGTCACGACCGCCGGCAGCTGCTCGGCCTGCTCGGCGCCTCGATTCGAACGGAACGAAGGCACCAGCACCAGGCTCGCCATCGCCATGACCGCGGCCGCCGCCACGGCGATTCGCGACCTCGACGTGCGCAGGTGTGAATCGAGCACTGGTTGAACCCGCAGCACTTCGACCTCGACGACGGGCTCGTCGACGATCGGCGGCGACGGCCGGACCGGCCGGACCTGTGGGAGGAGGGCGCGTCGACGTGCCTCGGCTTCGACGATGAGCGGCGTGATGGTCGACAGCACGACCTGTTCGTCGAGGCCCGCGGACCGCGCGTAGCGAACCAGTTGCGTCTGGCCGTAGCGCCCCGATGGCCAGTTCAACAGGTAGCCCCACTCGAGTTGCCGCAGCAGCGCCAGCGGAATGCGGCTGCGCCTCGCCACCTGCGTCAGCGTGAGGCCGGTCGCGCGCCGGGCGCGACGGATGTCCGACACCGTCAGCTCGTTGCGCACGACATGCGCGTCGGCCGTCCGCGTCGCGACGAATGGCTCGACGCGCGCCAGCGCCGTCGGCGCCTTGACGTCCTCAACCGGCGCCGCGACCGGCTGCTTCGCCGCGACGTTGTCGCCGGAGGTCACGACGAGGGTGCTCACCACCGCCACGGCATCGGTGGCCGCGAACCGCGACAGCGCATCGGCAAAGGCTGCGAGCGAGGCGAACGGCGGCAGGTCGAGCGCGCCCATCCCCCGCGCCACCACGAGCCGCAGTCCGCCCGGCACGCGGTACTGGCTGCTGACCGCATCCATCGGCGGCAACAGCGAATCGAGCAGCTGCGCGGCGCGCTTCACCGATGGCCCATCGGCGCCAACCGGTCCCTCGACCGACACCACACCCGAACCAGACAGCCGAATGACCTGTGACGACGGCACGCCAGCCACGTCACCACGGGCGACTTGCAGCACCAGCTCGCGTACGATCGTCGCCGCTTCGAACGGTCGAAGTCGAACCCCGGCCGCAGACAGATCCGCCAATGAAACTGGAGCGTTGTGCCTGTGCATTTCGGCGGGAGATTTGCGACTTCCCTGCCATCAGTCAGGCTCAGGTAAGGATTGAAAAAATCAGGCGGGAATTCGGCTGGCGACAGCCCGGCGGCGATCGACGGCTGAGCATCCTGGAGGGCACTGAATCACCGAAATTACACACCGGGAGCATACGCGGAATGCACGCCGGTGCACGACCTCGGACGCGACAGGTCAGCGTTTCACGGCGATCTGGATCAGCTTCCGGAAGCGGACGGGCTGACCCGCGAACGTCGCCGGCTTGTACTTCCAGTCGCGAGCCGCCACCAGCAGCTGGCTGTCGTAGGCGGGATGAATCGTCCCGCGCAGCGATCCGGCGACGACGCGCCCCTGCTCGTCGATGATCACTTCGAGCAGGCCGCGCGGCTTGGCCATGCTGATCACACTTGACGGCACGTTCGGGATCTCCTGGCGGATCACCGTCGGCGGCTTCACTTCGGGATCGTCCGCGCTGTAGGTCCGACCCGCGACCGGACCTGCCGGACGCGCGGACATGGCTGCGGGTTCGCGGGCCGGCGCCGACGTCGGCTTCGCGGCCGTCACAGGTGGCGCCGGGGCCGGCTCCGGCTTCGGCTCGGGAGGCGGCGCCGCGTTGCGGGCGCTCAGCTCGAGGAATCCCACCGTCAGCATGCGGAGGTCGGTCAGCTTGCCGCCCGTATCGGGGTCGTCGATCAGCGACAGCACGACGCGGAACTGCTGCTCCGCTTCCACCCAGTCGCGCTTGTCGTACGCGCCCTTCGCGGTCACGTACCGGGACGTGGCGATGTCCGGCAGCACGCGGCGGCGGACGTCGGAGAACGTGGCGCGCACGCGCGGCGATTCGGCGTCACCCGGACGATAGGTCGGGTCCGCGGCGACCACGGCAGCGATGGCGCTCTCGGCCTCCGCCGATCGGCCCAGCGCCAGCAGGCACAGCGAGCGGTATTGCTCGACCGAGCGGCGATCCACGTTGTCGCGGCCGCGAAGCGAATTGAGCACGGTGAGCGCCTCGTCGTAGCGCGCCGACGCATAGAGGTCCTTGGCCGCGCCCAACGGTCCGTCCTGCGCGAACGCCGGAACGCTCGCGCCCATCGACACTACGAAGGCCGCCACCAGCACTCTGTTCATTCTTGGACCCTTACGATGTTGCTCGTCGTGATCGGTGATTCGGGGAACGGGATCGGATCGCAGTGATCACCAGTCCCCGATCACCGATCACCGATCCCGACTCAGTCTCTACTTCATCACCACGCTGAGCCGGACCGGCGCCGCGGCCGTCACCGACACCGCGTGACGCTTCTCGCCGAACTGCGGGTGCTTGAACACGATCTCGTGCGGTCCGATCGGCACTTCGAGGTTGCCGATCGGCGTGTCGCCGACGCGCTTGCCGTCGATCCACACCTCGGCCCACGGCGAGGCATTGAGGTTGACCGAGCCTTTCGGCAGGTCGATCGAGAACGTGGCGACCTTGCCCGGCGACACCTGCACGACGCGCGACGCGCGGTAGTTGAGGGTCTGGTTCACCAGCTCGAGGACGTGCCGGCCCGCCGCCATCATCAGCCGGTCGCTGTCGGTCGTCCCGATCAACTGGCCGTCTTCACGAATCTCCACCGTGAAGGGGGCCTTGACACTGACCCAGCCCGAGACGGGGCCTTCCGCCGCCGCGGGCATGACCGGCGCAACCAGCGACGCGGTGGTGCCGGCCAGGACCTTGACGGTGTGCTTGGATGTGCCGGCGTCGCTGGTCAGCACGACCTCGTGATCGCCGGGCGACATGCCTTCGAGCGTCAGCGGCGCGACGCCGCGCGCCACGCCGTCGACGGTGACCTTCGCGCCTGCGGGCTGCGAGTGCACGACCAGCAGACCGGTCAGCGGCGTGTCGGCGAACTCGAGATACTGCGACACCTGACCGCCCGCCGGAACCTGGAACGGAATCACGCGCGGAACGCCACGGCCACGCAGTTCGAGGATGTGCGAACCGGACGGCAGCGATACCCGCGCCGGCGTCATGCCGCGCGAAACGCCGTCGACGAAGACCTCGACGCCCGCCGGGCTCGACTGCACGATCAGCATGCCGAGGTCGGCTGCTGCCGCGGTGCCGGCGCCGCCGCCGTAGAGTTTGGCCGCGAGTGCGCCGCCGCCGGTAATCGCCATCACCGCGAGCACCGCCGCCACCAGGCGAAGCCGCGAGCGCTGGCGCGGAGGCGCCGGCGTGTCGTTGACGACCGGCGCCACGGCCTCTTCCTCAACGCCCTCGTCTTCGCTGACGACCGGGGTGACTGGCCCGAACATGCCGTCGAGATCCTCGAAGTTGCCAGACAGCGCAGCGGGTTCGACCGTCGGCACGACGGTTGACGCCGGCTCAGGGCTCTTGATGGATTCGACGACGGGCGGAACGACGGAGACTGGCGCCGGGATCTTGTCGGCGGCGCGCTTCATCTCGCGCTCGGCGAGCAGTTCGGCGAGCGTCGGCAACTCCTGAATCGATCGCGACACCGGCGACGGCGCGTCGACGCGCAGCGACGGAGCCACCTCGACGCCAACGGCGGCGCCGGCACCTCGCGCAACGCTGCGCGGCTTCCGCGGCGACTGGCCACGCGACGGCGGCCGGCGGCACGAACGCAGCGGGCGCGGGAATGATCACGGGCATCGGCGCGCGAACGTCGAGAACCATCGGCGCCTGGGCCTCGACGGCTCGCAATACCGGAGTCGCGGCCGGCACCGGCGCGGCCAGGGTCATTGGCGCGACGGATGCGACGGGTGCGACCGGCGCGGCGCCGCGCGGTTCCATGACGGCGGCCGTGTACTGGGACAGGAACGTCTCGAGCGCGACCGGCGCGGCGACGTACGTCGCATCGCTGGCCAGCATCTCTTCGAGCCCGGCGAGCGCCTCGGGCGCCGAGGCGAAGGCGCGGCGCACGTCCAGCTGCAGCGTCCGCGCGAGCCAGTTGCGGAACACATTCGACAGCGGCCGCTCCTCGCCATAGGGCGAGCGCTCGCGCGCCTGCATCAGCAGGCTCGGAATCGCGTGCGGGAACTCCTCGGCCGCCAGCGGACGGCCCAGCACCAGCGACAGTGCCGTCACGCCGATGCCGTTGACGTCGGCACGATGATCGAACCGCCCCATGCCCGCGGACGACGGCATCGCGATCCGGAATTCCTGCCACAGCCGCTCGCGTCCGAACTGGAGCTGCTCGACCGCCGACCCGGCGACGTGCTCGGCGATCACCAGGCGCGCGTGCGGCGTGACGACGATGCGCTCCGGCGCGATCAGGCCGTGCGAGGCGTCGCGCGCGTTCTCGTGCATCAGCGCCACCGCCGGCACGAGCTGGCGGATCAGGCACAGCGCGGCGTTGATGTCGAGCTGCAGGCGGCGCGACTGCGCGACGCGAAGAATCTCCGACAGCCGTGTGCCTTCGACGTGATCCGAGACGATCGCCAGCGACCCGTTCGCCTGCACGCGATCGACGCGGCGGACGCGCGCATAGTAGGCATGGCGGAAGTTGGCGAGGCGCGCGGTGCGTTCGCGCAGCGCGAACTCGAACGACGGCACCGCCGTCAACACCGGCCGCAGCCGCAGGATCTGCAGCAGTTCGCCGGTGGTCGCATCAGCGGCCACCGAGCGCTCGCCGAGGCCGTCGGCAAAGAGCGGGGCGTCCGCGTGGTCGAGGGAAGAAGATGCCAGACTCATAGGAGAACCTTGCGGGCCCGCTGTGCAACCCTTGGACCACAATCCAGCGCGACCGTGGCGAGGGCAGGAAGTCCCGTATTCCCAATAACTCCGCGCCTCTCGGGACGAGCGCCGGCGGGAGCGCATTTACAGGCCTGTGGGGTCGAATTCGATTCTGTAACCGGGTGTCGGGTTATCCTTGAATCCCTTTTTGTACGCTTTGCACTACTGATTCAAACCGGAGAGGACGCGATGAGATTCACGATAGGGCAGCGGCCGCTGCTCGCGGGCGCAGCGCTGGCTGCAGGACTGGCGCTGACCCCGCTGTCGGCGCAGCAGGCGCCGGAACGGGTCGATTACGAGGCGGTCTACAAGATCAAGGACGAAGGCTTTCAACGATCGAAGGTGATGGAGATCACCAGCTGGCTGACCGACGTCTACGGTCCACGCCTGACCAACTCGCCCGGCTTCCGCAAGGCCGGCGAATGGGCGGTGAAGGAGATGACGTCGTGGGGGCTGGCCAACGCGAAGCTCGAGCCGTTCGGGCCATTCGGACGCGGCTGGTCGAACGAGAAGTTCGCCGTGACCGCCACGACGCCCGGCGGCAGCTTCCCGGTGATCGGCATGTCGACGGCGTGGACGCCTGGCACCAGCGGGGCGGTGACTGGGTGACGCGGTCCTCGCGGTGCTCGACACCGAGGAGGATCTGGCGAAGTTCAAGGGCAAGCTGCGGGGCAAGGTCGTCTTCACGCAGGCGCTGCGTGAGGTCCCGGCGCTGTGGACGCCGCAGGCGACCCGCTATACCGACGCGGAGCTCGAGGCGCTGGAACGCGAATCGGACTCGACGCCGCGCGGGCGCGGCCGCTTCGGCGGACCCGGCCGTCAGGGTGGACCGGCGGGACGTGGCGGTGGCGGGGTGTCGTTCGCGCAGCGCCGCACCCAGTTCCTGAAGGATGAAGGCGTGCTCGCCACGGTGACGCCGGGACGGGGCGACGGCGGCAACGTCTTCGTCGGCGGCGCCAGCGCCAACCGCCAGCCCAACGCGGACGTCGGTCTGCCCGCGCTGACCATCGCCGTCGAGCACTACGGCCGCATCGTCCGGACGCTCGAGAAGACCATGCCGGTCACGATGGAGCTCGACATCCGCAACACGTTCCACGACGACCCGACCTCGTTCAACGTCGTCGCGGAGATCCCCGGGACGGACAAGGCCGACGAGATCGTGATGCTCGGCGCGCACTTCGATTCGTGGCACGGCGGCACCGGCGCCACCGACAATGCCGCGGGGTCCGCGGTGATGATGGAGGCGATGCGCATCCTGAAGCAGAGCGGACTGCGGCTGCGGCGCACCGTGCGGATCGGGCTGTGGGGCGGCGAGGAGCAGGGGCTGATCGGATCGCGCGAGTACGTGACCGCGCACTTCGGCAGCGCGACCGACGCGGCGTTCAAGCCCGCACACGCCAAGTTCGCGGGATACTTCAACGTGGACAACGGCACCGGCGCGATTCGCGGCATCTACCTCCAGGGCAACGAGGCGATCGGCGCCGTCTTCGACGCCTGGATGAAGCCGTTCCACAATCTCGGGATGCAGGCGATCACGATCAGGGACACCGGCGGCACCGATCACCAGTCGTTCGATCGGGTCGGCCTGCCCGGGTTCCAGTTCATTCAGGACGAGGTGGAGTACGACACCCGCACCCATCACTCGACGATGGACACCTACGAGCGCGTGCAGGAAGAGGACATGCGCAAGAACGCGGTCATCGTCGCCGCGTTCGCCTACCACGCGGCCAATCGCGACGAGAAGCTGCCGCGCAAGCCGGTCGCCGCGCCGGCCGGGCGCGGCCGCGGCACCGCGACGGCGCCGGCCATTCGCTGAAGCACGACGGGACGGGTGAGGGTGACTGCGCGATTCGGCCATCCTCATCCGCTCGCGGTTGCGGCGCTGTTCGCCGTCCTGGCGGTCGCCGGGACCTGGCCGCTGGTCACGCAGATCTCCTCGCGGATCGCCTTCGATCCCGGAGATCCGCTCCTCAACACCTGGATCCTCTGGTGGAACGCGCAGGCGGTGCCCTTCACCGACGAGTGGTGGAACCCGCCGATCTTCTACCCGATGCGCGGCGCGCTGGCGCTCTCGGAGCACCTCGCCGGCATCGGGTTGTTCACCACGCCGCTGCTGCTCCTCGGCGGCTCACCGGCGCTCGCGTATAACGTCGCGCTGCTGCTCTCGTATGCCCTCTCGGGCTTCTTCACCTACCTGCTCGTCCAGCGCCTGACGGGATCGACGGCCGCCGCGCTGTGCGCCGGGCTGGCCTACGCCTTCGCGCCATTCCGCGCCGGACAGCTGTCGCACCTGCAGGTGCTGACGTCGCAGTGGCTGCCGCTGCAGCTCGTCGGCCTGCACGCGTTCCTCGACACGCGGCGGCGCCGCTGGCTCGTGGTCTTCGGCATCGCCTGGGTGCTGCAGGGGCTCTCGAACGGCTACTACCTGCTGTTCGCGCCGGTGCTGCTGATGCTGTGGATCGGCTGGTTCGTGATCCTGCCCAGGCGATGGCGGGACCTGGCCGCCATCGGCGTGGCCCTGGCCGTGTCCTCGCTGCCGCTGCTGCCGACGGTGCTGAAGTACCGCGAGATCCACCTCGCGCTCGGACTGATGCGCGGCCGGACCGAGATCATGCAGTTCAACGCGCACGCGGGCTCGTTCCTCAACCCGCCGCACATGCTCGCGTTCTGGCCGCCGCGCAACGTCCCGACCATCGAGGACTTCCTCTTTCCAGGCCTCACGATCGTCGCCATCGTGGTCGCCGGGCTGATCTCGATGGCCGTCCGGCGCGCGACGATCCAGCCCGACGTCCGGCGCACGGTCATCTTCTACGTCCTCGCGGCACTGTGCATGGCGGCGCTGACGTTCGGACCGGCGGCGCCCGATGCCGGCGCGGCGGGATGGCTGAGACCGTACCGAGTGGCTGGTGCGGCTTCCCGGCTACAACGGCCTCCGCGTCCCCGTCCGCTACGCGATGCTGATGGCGCTCTGCCTGGCGGTCGCGGGCGGCGTGACCCTGCACCTGCTGCTGCCTGCCGGCGGACGGCTGCGGATGGTCCTGGCCTCGCTCATCGCCGCCGGCATCGGCATCGACGGCCTGATGGACCCGATGCCGGTCTCGCCGGCGCCGGGCCGCGTCGAGCTGCCGCGTGTACCGGCCGCCACCGTCCTCGAACTGCCGCCAGACGACGCCGCCGTGAGCGTGGGGGCGATGTTCCGATCGATGTCGCACCGGCTGCCGCTGATCAACGGCTACAGCGGCCACATCCCGACCCACTACGGCATCCTCTGCCAGTCGCTCCGCCGCGACGATCCCTCCGCCGTCGTCGAGCTCGCGCGCGGCCGGACGCTGTTGATCATCGTGTCGGAGCGGCGCGATCCCGCCGGCGACTTCCGCCGCCTGATCGAATCGATTCCCGGCATCCAGCGCGGCGACGTGTCGGGAGCCGGGATGTCGTACATCCTGCGCGCGCAGCCGCACGACCGGCGGCCGTCCGGCGGCACGCCGCACGCCTATACCGTCACCAAGGAGCCGCGCAGCCATGTCGTCCTCGACCTCGGCGCGACGAAGGTCGTCCGCACGATCGAGTTCACGCTGCGTGAGTTCTGGCCCGAGTTCGGGAGACGCTTCGCGATCGAGACCTCACCCGACGGCGTCAGCTGGCAGACGATCTGGGAGGACTGGACCGGCGGCGCCGCGATCGCCGGCGCGCTCGAGGATCAGGTCAGGGTGCCGGTGCAGCTGACGCTGCCCGACATCACGACGCGCTACCTGCGCCTGCACCCGGTCGAAGACTGGCTGCTCAAGGAACTGCGGGTGGTCGGACCGTAGTGTGATCGCGTCGTGATCGGTGATCGGGATCGGTGATCGAAGATCGATCACTCCACGGCTCCGTTTCCTGATCCCGATCACCGATCACGACTCGATCATTACGGCTTCATTCCCGCATTCCACGCCGGCTTGAACGACGCGTTCGCCAGCCAGCGGATCGGCTCGATCATCGAGCGGATCGCGTCGGTCATGTGCGTGAAGTCGATGCGGGTGATGTCGTCGGCGGGCGTGTGGTAGTCCTTGTGGAGCCCGTAGCTCGAGACGGTGTGCGCGATGACGCCGCGGCGCGCGAACTGGATGTTGTCGGAGCGGACGAAGAACTTCATCTCCGGATGCGGATCCTGCACGAGCCTGGCGCCGCGGCGCGCGAGCTCGGGTCCGAGGTTCGATCGCTCGTAGCCGGTCAGCCACAGCGTGCGCGCCGGCACCTTGGCATCAGGCCGCCCGATCATCTCGAACTGCAGGTTGGCGACGATGTCGGTGAGCGGCACCGTCGGCTGATCGGCGAAGAAGCGCGAGCCGAGGCCGCCGCGCTCCTCGCTGCCGAACAGCGCGAACACGATCGTGCGGCGCGGACGCCGGCCGGTCGCCAGCGCGTCCATCAGCTCCAGCACCGCAATCGACCCCGACGCATCGTCGTCGGCGCCGTTGTAGAGCGCGTCGGGCGGCGCGCCGGCCCGGTCGGATCGGTTGCCGAGATTGTCGAGGTGGGCGCTCAAGAGGATCACTTCCTGGCGGGCGCGGGCATCGCTGCCCGGCAGACGGCCCACCGCGTTCCAGGTGCGGCCGTCCCCCTTCGTCGAAACACCCTGAATGTAGCCGCCGTATTCACCCATCGGTTCGAGGCCGAGGCGTCGCATGTGCGACGCGACGTAGGCGGCGGCAATCCATTCGTCGCGAGTGCCGCTGCCCCGGCCGTTCAGCGCATCACCCGCCAGGAACTCCATGTGTGCGCGCACGGACGATTCGGACACTGGTCCGGGCCGGGCACCGGATGACGACATGCGCAGCGCGCAACCCGAGGTCGAGATCGCTAGGACGAGGACGGTCGCAAGGATGGGCTTCACATCGCGATAATATTCACCTTTTGCCACCGGGGCCATGTCGCCCTCCTGTGCGTCTAATCCGCTGACTTATGAGATCACTGTTTTTCCGCTCACTGATCCTTGCCGCCATCACGCTGTTCGTCACCGGTCCAGCCATGGCCCAGACGCCTCGGGCGACCATCCGCGGCGTCATCCTCGATCAGACCGACGCGCGGCTGCCCAACGTCGCCGTGGTCGTGACACGCGAGGAGACGGCCGAGGCGAGGCACTCCACCAGCGACAGCCAGGGCCGGTTCACGTTCGCCGAGCTGCCGGCAGGTCGGTACTCGATTGAGGCGAAGCTGGCCGGCTTCAGCACCTATCGCAACCGGGCGCAGCTCGCGGTCGGTCAGGAGCTGTGGATCGAGGCCCAGCTCGCGGTGACGGCTACCGCCACGGTCACGGCCGCCGGCGAAGCGCGGCCGCCGCTGCTCGAACAGAATTCGCCGGCGCTGAGCACCGTCATCCTCCAGGACCAGATCGCGAACCTGCCGCTCGACGGCCGCAACTTCCTCGAGCTGGCGCTGTTGTCGCCGGGCACCGTGCCGGCGCCGCAGGGGTCTGCGAGCTCGGTGCGCGGGGACTTCGCCTTCGTCACCAACGGCGCCCGCGAGGACTTCAACAACTACCTGCTCGACGGCGTCTACAACGTCGACCCGAAGCTGAATACCCCGGCGGTGCGGCCGCCGGTTGACGGCATCCAGGAGTTCGAGGTCGCGACCTCGACGTACGACGCCTCGTTCGGCCGCAACGCGGCCGGGCAGGTCAACGTCGTCAGCCGCTCGGGCTCGAACACGTTCTCGGGAACCGCCTACGAGTTCCTGCGCAACGGGGCGCTCGACTCGCGCAATCACTTCGCGCCGGACGACGTCGAGGATCCGGAGTACAGCCGGCATCAGTTCGGCGGCTCGATTGGCGGTCCGATCGCGCGCAACCGGACCTTCTTCTTCGCCGATTACGAGCATACGCGGCTGCGTGAGGGCATCACGCGCGTCACCAACGTGCCCACCGCCGCGGAGCGGACCGGCGACTTCTCGCAGAGCCTGTTCGCGCGTCCCATCGACCCGGGGTCGGGGCAGCCGCTGCCGGGAGGCATCCTCCCCTCGTTCTTCCAGAACCCGATCGGCAGCGCCATCGCCGCGCTCTACCCCGTGCCGAACCGGAACGCGCCGTTCGCCAACTTCGTGTCGTCGCCGACGCTGAGCGACGACGTGCATCAGTTCGACGGCAAGGTCGAGCACAATGTCGGCGCCTCGGCGCGGATCGCGGCGCGCTACAGCTTCTCCGACCGCGGCCTGCTCGAGCCGTTCGCCGGCACGACGTTCTCGGCCGTGCCCGGCTTCGGCAACGACGTCGACAGGCGCGCCCACAACCTCGGCGTGACGTTCACCAGCGCGACGCCGGGCTACGTGAACGATCTGCGATTCGGCTTCAATCGCGTGGGGATCGGTGTGTTTCCGGATAATCCCGGTACCAGCAACGCCTCGGTGGGTCTGCCCTCGCTGACCACGAATCCGCGCGATCTCGGCCTCAGCTTCATCTCGGTCAGCGGCTATTCGCCGATCGGCCACGAATACAACAACCCGCAGGAGAGCACGTCGGACACCTTCCAGATCAGCGACACCGCCACGGTGGTCCGGGGCGGGCACCTGTTCAAGCTGGGCGGGGAATGGTACGGGGTGCGGCAGTCGGCGTATCGCGACGTCCAGGCGCGCGGGTTCCTCACCTTCGTGGCGCAGGGGTACACCGGCAACGCGCTCGCGGATCTGCTGCTCGGGCTGCCGGTGCTGACCGGCGGCGCGCAGCTCGACAACCCGCAGAACCTGCGGGCGCAGAACTGGAGCCTGTTCGCGCACGACGACTGGCGCGCCACCCGCACGCTGACGATCTCGGCCGGCGTGCGCTACGACTATGCGAGCCCGCCGGTGGACAAGGACGATCGCGCCAACCTCTACGACTTCACGACGGGATCGGTGGTCGCGGTCGGCACCAACGGCATGCCGCGCGGCGGCTTCGAGCCCGATCGCAACAACATCTCGCCGCGGGTCGGCTTCGCCTGGACCCTCGACGATCTCTCGCAGTGGGTCGTCCGCGGCGGCTACGGCACCTATTACAACCAGGGCGCGCTGGCGACGTCGGAAGGGCTGTTCTTCAACCCGCCGTACTTCAACCTCGGGGTCTACTTCCCTGCCCAGGGCCTGCCGCCGTTGACGGTGAACAATCCGTTCCCGGCGGACTTCCCCGTCTACATCCCGCAGTCGGCGACCGCCTATCAGCGCGACCTGCAGACGCCGTGGATGGAGCACTGGAACGTCAACGTGCAGCGGCAGATTGGCGTCGGGCGCGCCATCGAGGTCGCCTACGTCGGGTCGCGCGGGCACGATCTGATCTCCGCGCGCGACGGCAACCAGCCGGCGGCCAGTCCCAATCCCTTCAACCTCCGGCCGAATCCGCTGTACGCCGACATCACCCTGATCGAGTCGCGCGCGTCCTCGCGCTACAACGCGATGCAGATCAAGTACGTGCAGCGCGTCGAGCACGGGCTCTCGTACATCGCGAGCTACACCTACGGCAAGTCGACAGACGATGCGTCAGGATTCTTCACGAGCGCGGGAGACCCGAACTTTCCGCAGAACAGCCTGGACCCCGGCGCCGAGCGCAGCCGATCCAGCTTCGACGTGCGGCATCGGTTCTCGGCCGGGGTGACCTACGAGCTGCCCCTGTCCGGCAACGCCTGGCTGGACGACTGGAGCCTGCAGGCCATCGCCACCTACCAGAGCGGCCGTCCGTTCACCGTGGCCGTGCACCCCGACATCGACGCCAGCAACACCGGCCGTGCCAACCTCGGCTTCGGCTACAACGATCGGCCGAACGTCACCGGCGACGGCAGCCTGGATGACCGGACCGAAGAGCGCTGGTTCGACACCGCCGCGTTCACGATGCCGGCGTTCGGGACCTTCGGCAACACCGGCCGCAACAGCCTCGAAGGACCCGGCTATCGCAATCTCAACCTCGCCGTCGTCAAGCTGCTGCCGCTCGGCGACGACGCCCGCCTCCAGCTGCGGTTCGAGACCTTCAACCTGTTCAACAGCACCAACCTCGACCTGCCCGACGCGTTCCTCGGCTCGCCGACATTCGGCCAGGTGCTGTCGGCAGGCTCGCCGCGCCGGATTCAGTTTGGGGTGAGGGCGATCTTCTGAGATCGCGACAAGTCCCAACTCCCAACTCCCAACTCCCAAGGGAACCTGGTCGAGGGACTCCTTTGGGCGTTAGGAGTTGGAAGTTAACCGCCGATCGCGAACAGATGCTGCTCGCCGCGGATATAGATGCGGCCGTTGGCGATCGCCGGCGATGAATACACGGGCTCGTCCACGGAGTTGGTGCGGACGATCTCGTGCTTCGGGCCCGCCTTCAGCATGAACGTGTCGCCGTCCTCGCTGGTCATCGCGATGAAGCCGCCGAACGCGACCGGCGATCCCATGAACCGCGACGGCGTCGGCACGCGCCCTCCCTCGGTACTTCACCTCTCCCGTCTTCGGATCCAGGCAGGTGACGATGCCGTTGTCGGTGAGGAGGTAGAGATAATCGCCGTAGAGGATGTTGGAGAGCACGTAGCCGGTGCCCTTCGCGTACTCCCACGCCACGCGCTTCTCGGGCGCCACTTCGCCAGGCCGCACCGCAATCACCTTCTTCGCCGGATACCCGGCGGTCACGATGACGAGGCCATGGCCGACGAGCGGAGTGTGGATGGCATTGCTCTCGACGCCGGTGGTCCGCCACAGCTCCTTCCCGGTCGCCGGATCGTAGGCAATGATGAACTCGTTGGCGTTGGTGACGAGCTGGGTGCGTCCTTCGACCTCGACCAGCACTGGCGTGGCCCAGCTGATTTGCACGGTGCGCTTGACCCGCCAGGCTTCCTTCCCGGTCTTCGTGTCGTAGGCGACCAGTGACGATCGCTCGCCGTTGTCCTCGTCGCGCTGGATGATGACCAGGTTCTGGTGCAGGACCGGCGATGTGCCGGTGCCGAGCCCGAGCGTCGCGAACTGCTCGACCGCCTTCCAGAGTGGCTTGCCGTTCATGTCGTACGCATACAGACCCTCGGGACCGAAGTAGGCGTAGACCCGCTGGCCGTCGGTCGCCGCGGTCGGGCCGGCAAAAGAGCTGCGGCGATGGCGTGAGTCGTGGACGGGGCCTTCGTAGGCGACGTGCTCCCACAACGTCTTGCCGGACCTGGTGTCGAGCGACAGAACCTTGAACGTGTGCTTGCGATCGCCGGCGACGGCATCGGGATGGACGAAAGGCTTGCCCTCGAGGATGTGGTCGACGGACTTCGCGCCCGGGATGACCTCGCCTTCGATGACCGAGGTCAGGAACAGGCGATCGCCCCACACGATCGGCGACGAGTGGCCCGGCGGGAGCGCGACCTTCCACGCGATGTGGCGGTCCGGCTGCCATTCGGTCGGCAGCGCCGGTTCGGTCGAGACCCCCTGTCCGCCCGGTCCGCGCCACTGCGGCCAGTTCTCCGCGCCCAACTCGGCCGCGGCGCCCACGCACGCGAGACCCACGACGAACAGCATCAGACCACGACGAAACATGAACGCTCCTCTGGGTGAAGCCCGATTATAGGCGCCGCCTCCGGACGGACGGCCCGGTCAGGGCTCAGCGGCACCGGTCGAGTCACCGGATGTCGTTCAGCGGTGACGAGATGCGGCCCGAAACGGTATGAGGGTGCTCGACGTCCTTACCCGTTGAGCGGGATCCATGCTCCCCGGCGCATCAGCCGGGCCACCGCAAGCCCGTCGACGCGAGGGTTTGGGGGTTGGGAGTTGGACGGATCCCGACCTATCCTTAAAGGATCTATGACACGACACTTCCGCTCGTCCTTGCTGCTGTCAATCGCCGCGCTGGTGCCGGCCGCCGCTCTCCTGAGCGCCGCGGACTGGCCCGAGTGGCGCGGCCCGGCCCGGACCGGCGTCTCGACCGAGACCGGCCTGCCGTCGGCCTGGTCACCGGCCGGCGAGAACCTCGCCTGGAAGGCGCCCTACGGCGGTCGATCTTCGCCAGTCGTGTTCGGCGATCGCCTCTACCTGCAGAACACGTCCGGCTCGGGCGCGACGATGCAGGAGCGGCTGATGGCGTTCAACGCCGACACCGGCAAGCTGCTCTGGGAGCACAAGTACAACCTCTTCACCAGCGACGTGCCGCCGCACCGCATCGCCTGGGCCTCGCCCGCCGTCGATCCCGCCACCGGCAACGTCGTCGCCTTCAGCGGCAACGGCCTCCTGATGACGCTGTCGCCGCAAGGCAAGCTGCTCTGGGAACGGTCGCTCGCCGAGGAGTTCGGCATGTGGACGACGCACGGCGGCCGCGTGTCCTCGCCGGTGATCGACGGCAATCAGGTGATCGTCAGCGGCCTGACGTTCCTGTGGGGGCAGCACGCCGGCGGCGCGCACCGGTTCATCGCGTTCGACAAGGCGACCGGCCAGGTGATCTGGATGAGCGCGCCGGAAGGACGTCCCACCGACACCATCTACGCGAACCCCTACATCGCCGAGGTCGGCGGCACGCGGATGTTCTTCTCGGGCGGCAGCGACGGCGCGATGCACGCGATCAAGGCGGCCACCGGCGAGGCGCTGTGGAACTGGCGCGTCAGCCAGCGCGGACTCAACACCGCCGCGCTCATGCTCGGCCCCGACATCATCGTCTCGCACAGCGAGGAGAACCTCGGCACGAGCGAGATGGGCATGCTCGCCGCGGTTCCGGCGACGTCGAAGGGCGCGCTCACCGACAAGGACGCGCGCTGGATCGTCCGCGGCGTGCAGGCGGGCTATGCCTCGCCGGTGTCCGACGGCGAGCGCATCTACGTGCTCGACAACGGCGGCGTGCTGTTCGCGTTCAGCGTCAAGGACGGCAAGCAGCTCTGGCACCAGACGCTGGGCACGATCGCGAAGGCCTCGCCGATCCTGGCCGACGGCAAGCTGTACATCGGCACCGAGAACACGGGAGACGCGGGCGGCAAGTTCTTCATCGTCCGGCCGCACGCCGACAAGGCGGAGATCCTCGATCAGGACTGGCTCGGCACGCCGCAGAAGTCGGAGCTGATCGTCGCGTCGCCGATCGCGGCCCGCGGCCGCGTCTACGTGACGTCGATGGATTCGATTTATGCGATTGGCGGCAAGGGCGCGGCGCCAGCCGGCAAGCCGGCGCCGCCGGCCGCGGCCAAGCCCGCCGGACCCGCCGCCGCCGCGGGCGCCGCGGCGACGATCCTCGTGACGCCGACCGAGCTGACGATCAAGCCGGGACAGAACATCGCCCTCACCGTGAAGGCGTTCGACGCGCAGGGACGCGAAGCGGCGGCCCCCGCGGACGTGAAGTGGGAGCTCGAGGGCCTGAAGGGCACGATCGAGAAGGGACAGTTCACCGCCGACAAGGCCGCCGCCGCGCAGGCCGGCCTCGTCAAGGCCACGGCCGGGAGCCTCACCGGCGCGGCGCGGCTGCGCGTCATCCCCGACCTGCCGTGGACCTTCGACTTCGAGTCGAGCGGCGAGACGCCGCCCGCGCACTGGATCAACGCCACGGGCAAGTACGCCGTCCGCGCCGTCGACGGCAACAAGGTGCTGGTGAAGCTGGCCGAGAACCCGTTCGCGTTCGCCAAGCGGACCCGGCCGTTCTTCGGGCCGCCCGACGTCAGCAACTACACCATCGAAGCCGACGTGCGCTCGATGGAGCGCCGCCGGCAGATGTCGGACGTCGGGATCGTGGCGCAGCGGTACGAGCTGGTGCTGTTCGGCAATCACCAGCGGCTCGAGCTGCAGCCGTGGCAGCCGGAGACGCAGCGCACCCAGCGCGTCGAATACAAGTGGAAGCCCGACACGTGGTACGTGATGAAGCTGGAAGTGCAGTCGCTCGACGGCACCAAGGTCCGCGCGCGCGGCAAGGTCTGGCCGAAGGGCGAGCAGGAGCCCGCGAAGTGGCTGATCGAGCGCATCGACCCGATCGGCAGCCACAAGGGCAGCCCGGGCATCTATGCCGACGCCCTGAACTCGGCGCCGCAGGGCGGCTCCGAGATCTTCTACGACAACATCAAGGTCTATCGAAATTCCGGCAAATAACATGAAAAAACTGACGTGTGCACTGACTGCCGTCGTCCTCGGCGCCAGCTCGCTGGCACTGATCGCGGGCGATAACCCCAAGGGCGACTGGCCGATGTGGGGCGGGACACCCGATCGCAACATGCTGTCGAGCATGAAGGGGATCCCGACCGCCTGGGACGTGAAGGCGAAGAAGAACGTGAAGTGGGTCACCGAGCTCGGCTCGCAGACCTACGGCAACCCGGTCGTCGCCAACGGCGTCGTCTACGTCGGCACCAACAACGAATCGCCGCGCGATCCGAACATCAAGGGTGACAAGGGCATCCTGATGGCGTTCCGCGAGTCGGACGGCGAGTTCCTGTGGCAGGCGGTGCACGACAAGCTCGCGGCCGGGCGCGCCAACGACTGGCCGTTCCAGGGCATCTGCTCGTCGCCGCTGGTCGACAACGGGTCGTCTACTACGTCTCGAACCGCGGCGAGCTGATGGCGGTCGACGCCGACGGCTTCCGCGACAAGACCAACGACGGCCTGGTCAAGGACGAGAAGCTGAATCGCGAAGTCGACGCCGACGTGATCTGGCGCTTCGACATGATGGAAGAGCTCGGCGTCCAGCAGCACAACATGGCCAACTCGTCGCCGGTCGTGTTCGAGAACCTGGTCTACGTCAGCACCTCGAACGGCCAGGACGAGAGCCACGTCAACGTGCCGTCGCCGAAGGCGCCGTCGATCATCGCGGTGGACAAGACCACCGGCAAGCTGGTGTGGGAAGACAACCCGGTCGGCGAGAAGGTGCTGCACGGCCAGTGGTCGTCCCCGGCGGTCGGAAGCATCGGCGGTGTCGTGCAGGTGGTGATCGGCCAGGGCGACGGCTGGGTGCGCGGCTACGACGCGAAGGCCCACAAGGATGGCCAGAACAAGGCGCTGTGGGAGTTCGACCTCAACCCCAAGGACTCGGTCTGGCCGAAGACCCGCAACGAAGTGATCAGCACGCCGGTCATCTACGAGAACGTCGTCTACATCGCCAACGGGCAGGACCCGGAGCACGGCGAGGGCGTCGGCCACCTCTACGCGATCGACGCCACCAAGCGCGGCGACATCACGAAGACCGGCCAGCTCTGGCACTACGGCGACATCCGCCGATCGATCTCGACCGGCGCGATCTACAACGGCATCCTGTTCTACTCGGACTTCAGCGGCTTCCTGCACGCCGTGGACATCAAGACCGGCAAGGCCTACTGGAAGCACGACATGTTCGCGGCGATCTGGGGCTCGCCGATGATCATCGACGGCAAGGTCTACCTCGGCGACGAAGACGGCGACGTCGCGGTCCTGGCCGCCGACAAGGCGATGAAGCTGATCGCCGAGAACAACATGGGCAGCTCCGTGTATTCGACCGCGGTCCCGGCCAACGGCGCGGTGTTCCTGGTCAACCGCAACCAGCTGTTCTCGATCGCCCAGGCCAAGTAATGCGACGGCCGGCCTCGGTCATCCTGATCGCCTCGGGTCTCGCGATCGCGGCGCCGCTGTCGAACGCGGTCGCGCAAAGCACCAACTGGCCCGCGTTCCGCGGCGCCAATGCGACCGGGGTGACGGCCGCCGCGCTGCCGATCTCCTGGGATCTCCAGTCGTCGAAGAACGTGGCCTGGAAGACGCCGATCGCCGGCCTCGCCCACTCGAGCCCGATCGTCTGGGGCGACCGCATCTACGTCACGACGGCCGTGGCGGCCAGCGGCAAGCCTGGCGTCGTCACCGGCGACGTGCAGAAGTCGGGTGTCGATTCGGCGACCGACACGGGACCGCACACCTGGCGGCTGCTCGCGCTGGATGCCGCCAGCGGCAAGGTCCTCTGGGATCGCGCCGTGCACGAGGGCCCGCCGCGCATGAAGCGCCACGTCAAGGCGAGCCACGCCTCCGCGACGCCGGCGACCGACGGCACGTCGATCGTGGCGCTGCTCGGCAGCGAAGGGCTCTTCTGCTTCGACATGACCGGCAAGCAGAAGTGGCGCGTCGATCTCGGCGTCATGGACGTCGGCCTGGTGGACGATCCCGGCCTGCAGTGGGGTCCGGCCAGCTCGCCGGTGATCCTCGACAACCTGGTGATCGTGCAGAACGACCGCCACAAGGACTCGTACCTCGCCGCCTACGACCTCGCGACCGGCAAGGAAGTGTGGCGGGCGGCGCACGACGAATATCCGTCGTGGGCCACGCCGACGGTCGTGCGCACGGGCGGTCGTGTCGAGATCGTGACCAACGCCGGCAAACACATTCGCGGCTTCGATCCGAAGACCGGCCGCGAGCTGTGGCGCCTCGCCGACAACAACACGCAGGTGAAAGTGCCGACGCCGGTGGTCGCGGGCGACCTGGTGATCGTCACCGGCGGTTACCCGCCCGGCGGCCGGCCGATCTACGCGATCCGCCCCGGCGGATCGGGCGACGTCGGCGCCAAGGCAGTCGCGTGGCAGGCCGAGCGCGGATCGCCGTATACCGGCACGCCGCTCGTGCACGACGGCATCGTCTACGCCTGCACCGACAACGGCATCCTCAGCGCCTACGACGCGAAGACCGGCCAGCGTCTCTACCAGCAGCGCGTCAGCCCCGAGGCCGCCGGCTTCAGCGCCTCGCCGATCGCGGCGGGCAACCGCCTCTATCTCGCCAGCGAAGAGGGGGACGTGTTCGTGGTCCAGGCCGGTCGCGAGTTCAAGCTCCTCGCCACCAACCGGATGGGCGAAGTAACGATGGCGACGCCGGCGGTGGCGGGCCAGACGTTGATCCTGCGGACGCAGACCCAGCTCGTGGGCATCAGGTAGGTCTATGGTTCCTCTTCTGCACCTCTCGGTCTCGATGCTGGCGACGGGATTCCTCACCGTCGGCCTGGCCGTTCAGGCGCCGCCCGCGGCGTCCACAGGCGCGCCGGCGGGCGCGCCGGCGGATCGCTGGACCCAGTTCCGCGGCTCGCCCAACCTGATCGGCACCAGCGCCGCGACCATCCCCGACAAGCTCAAGGTCCTGTGGACCTACGAGGCCGGCGAGGCGATCGAATCCTCCGCGGCCATCGCGGACGGCGTGGTCTACGTCGGCGCGCAGCCCGGCGAGCTGCACGCCGTCAACCTGGCCGACGGCAAGCCGCGCTGGAAGTACAAGGCGTCGGTGGAAGGCATCGGCGAGTCGTCTCCGGCGGTGGCCGGCGGACTCGTCTACTTCGGCGATCTCGGCAGCATCGTTCACGCGGTGGACGCGGCGACCGGGAAGGCGGCGTGGACGTTCAAGACCGGCGGCGAGATCAAGTCGTCCCCCGTGGTCGTCGGCGATCGCGTGTTGATCGGATCCTACGACTCGCATCTCTACGCGCTCGGCGCGAAGGACGGCAAGCTGCTGTGGAAGGTGCAGACCGACGGCTACGTGCACGCCACGCCGGCCGTGGTGGACGGGGTCGCCTACATCGCGGGCTGCGACGAGATCCTCCGCGCGATCCGGATCAGCGACGGCAAGGAAGTGTTCGCGATCTCGTCGGGCGCCTACACCGGCGCCTCGCCGGTGATCGTCGACGGGCGCGCCTACTACGGCACCTATGAGAACGAGGTCCTGGCGGTCGATCTGAAGGCGCGGAAGATCGTGTGGCGCTACAAGCACGCCGAGCGGCACTTCCCGTTCTACTCGTCGGCCGCGATTGCCGGCGACCGGGTCATCGTCGGCGGCCGCGACAAGATGGTGCACGCCATCAACACCAAGACCGGCAAGCCGGTGTGGACCTTCACGACGCGCGCGCGCGTGGACTCGTCCCCCGTCATCGCCGGCAACCGCGTCGTCATCGGCGGCAACGACGGCAAGCTCTACGTGCTCGATGCCGCGTCCGGCAAGAGCGTGTTCGAGTTCGAGGCCGGCGGGCCGCTGTCGGCTTCGCCCGCGCTCGCGTCCGGGCGGGTCGTCATCGGCTCGCAGGACGGCAAGCTGTTCTGCCTCGGGGAGTGAATCAGCTCCCGTTTCCCGTTTCCCGTTTCCCGCTTCCCGCTTCCCGCTTCCCGCTTCCCGCGATTCACTGTCTCGGCGCCGTAGCGCGTAGCTCGATCCGCGGCAGCTCGAGCGTCCTGGTCACCGACGCGCCTTCGGTCGTGCGAACGATCACCAGCTCGGCGTCGGCGGTCCAGGCTTCATCGATCGGCAGTGATGGTGGAACGGTCAGCAGCGAGGCGTTGACGCCGAAGCCAGCCCCGAGACCTTCCACCGAGCCGGCCGTCATGCCGAGCGGCACCCAGTTCTGCAGCAGCGGCCGCGACATCAGGACGGCGGCCTCGCCGCGGCTTCGATTCCGCAGATAGTAGGTGCGCGGTCGCGGCGGACCACCGCCGAGCCACGAGCTCGCGTTGCTCGTCCGAACCCGCAGCGCGAGCCCGCCGCTGCGGCGGACGTCCTCGATCAGGAACCGATAGGAGCCATCCTGAAACAGGGCGCGGCGTTGCAGCGGCAACGTCGCCGCGATCTCGTAGCGGTTCAGGGTGATCTCGAACGTGCCCGAGTACGCGCCGGTCTTGCCGGTCTGCGCGACGAAATCGCTCTCGCGCAGCGCGACAATCATGGGAAGGATCGGCGGCGAACCCGGAGGGTTGAAGTCCAAGAGCCTGGCCACGCCGAGGACGTCCCGCAGGACCTTACGCTCCTGAGCCGGCTCGTTCGGATCGAGGATGGCCGGTTCGCCGTACTCGAGTCTCCCGCTCTCCAGGCTCGGACCGTCCGCGAGCGCGACCGTTGCGCGCTCGACCCGAATGTTCGGCAGCCAGCCCGCCGGTACGGCGCCGAGGCTGACCCCGGCCCGTCCCATCCGCCATCGCCGTTCGAGCCCGATCCATCCCCGCTCGGCGTCGAACGTCACGCTGGCCGAATCGGCGGCGGGGTTCAGCGCCCCCGGCGCCGTCGCCCATTCCGGAAGCGCGGGCGCCGCATGCAGGTCGGGCCACGGCACGTACGTCGACATCCCGTAGGCGACGAGCAGACCGGCGACGCCGGCTGCCACCGAGTAGCGGCGGAGACGTAGGCGATATTGCACGACGATCAGCGCCAGGCCGGCCGCAATCGTCAGCAGCTCGAAGACGAGGCCGGCGATGGGCCCGCCGCCGTTTTCGGCGCCAAATCCGATCGACTGTGACGCGAAACCGCCGCCGACCGCACCCACTCCCTTCTGCCTCCATGCGGCTGGACACGATCAAGCCGGCGATGACGAGGAAGAGCGCCAGCGACAGCAGCGCAGTTCCCCAGATGAGGCCGACACCAGCCAGCGTGCGCGTGACCACGGCGCCCGCCATGAGCGCGAGCAGCCACATCGCTCTCGTGAGGATGGTCTCGGCGGCGACCCTCGCGATCCACCCCGCCGGCAGGTCGTAGATCGCCATGATCGCGATATCGCCGAGGGTCCGGACCACGAGGAACAGCGCGGACAGCAGCACGACCTTCGAGAGCATCAGCGTCACCGGCGGGATCGGCCGCGTCATCCAGAACCCGTCGCTGCCGACGAGCGGATGCGCATGCACGACCAGGCCGACGAGAATGACGTCGAGCAACAGCGCCGCGACCCACACCAGCGCGGCGGCAGTTCCCAGCGCCACCAGCAATCTCGGGTTGCCCGCGGTGGCCGGGCGGGCGATGTCGAGTGCAGTGGACGCGATCGCGAGCACGAGCCACGCTGCGATCAACACCCGGAATCGGCGAAGGTCCGTTTTCAGGAGATGCAGGATCAGGTTCATGAGGCCACCTCAGGCGCGGCGGGCCTGGCGAGGGTCACGAAGATCTCGCGCAGCGTCATCGGCGTGGCGCGAACCTCCGCGCCCGCGAACGCCGAGCGGATGCGCGTCTCGGCATCGACGCCGCGGTGATCGGTGTCGATGAACCGGAGAGTCCTGCCCGACACGCCCTGCACGAGCCACTCGGGCCGCGCCGGCGGAACCGCCACCCCACCTTCCGGCACGATGACCTCGATCGTCCGGAAGCGCTCCAGCAGCGACGAGACCGGTTCCGACACGGCCAGCCGGCCGTCCAGCATGAAGCCCACGTGATCGGCGAGGCGCTCGACCTCCTCGATGTCGTGCGACGACACGAGGACGGAGAACGGCCGCGCGCCAGGCATCTCCAGCAGGGCGCGGACCAGCTCGTCGCGCACCAACGGGTCGAGTCCGGTGAAGGGCTCGTCGAGGACGACGAGGTCCGGCCGGAACGCCAGCGCGGTCAGCAGCGCCGCCTTCATTCGCGTGCCGCGCGACTGCTGCCGCAGCGTCGCCGCCGTGGTCAGGCCCAGCTGCGCACGGAGCGTGCGGGCGAGCGCCTCGTCCCAGGACGGGTAGAGGGGGCGGCAGTAGTCGAGCAGCCGGTCGATGGTCATCCAGTCCGGCAGCCGCTGGTTCTCCGAGACGTAGCCGATGCGCCGGAATTCCGCGGCCCCGAGCCGGCGCGAGTCGACGCCGAGGACGCGCGCCTGCCCCCGCGTCGGCCGCAGCAGGTTCATCAGCAGCTTGATCGTCGTGGTCTTGCCGGCGCCGTTGGGGCCGATCAGCGCGAAGATGCTGCCGGCCGGCACCCGGAGATCGAGGCCCCTCACGGCCTCGAGGCGCCTGAACGTCCGCGTCAGGCCATCGGTCTCGATGAGATGCTCCATCGGCGACTCCACTCAGTCCGACTTCGGTCTCGAGCTGGTCCAATGCCGCCGCACCGCGGCGAGCAGATCCTGCAGCGTCAGCCCGGCGCGCCGCGCCTGGATCACGAGCCGCTCGATCTCGTCGTCCGGCATCGCCTGGCGCCCGCCGGTCGCGGCCTCGCTGATGACCGTGCCGACCCCCGGACGAACCGCCAGCAGCCCCTCACCGGTCAGCGTCGCGACGATCTTGTGGGCGGTGTTCGGGTTGATGCCGAGCTCCTGGCTGAGGGCCCGGACGGACGGGAACGCGTCTCCCGGCGCGAGCTGGCCGGTCACGATCGCCCGCGTCACGGCATAGACCACCTGGTCGTGAATCGGGAGCCCCGCGCGGAGCGAGATGCTGAACGGCAGCATGGCGCTTTAGGTGTACTACAAGAGGTAGGACACCTATTGGTGTACTACTTACAGTGGTACAGCGCCGGTGTCAACTCCCAACCCCCAACTCCCAACTCCCAATCAGAGTCATTCGAAGCATCTGGGTTGAAGACGCAGGGACACGGCCCTGTCGGCGCGACTTCTACCCAGATGTCTCGAGCGATTCCGTTGGGAGTTGGAAGTTGGGAGTTGGGAGTTTAAGCAGCCCGGACCGGGCTGCTGCTACTTGCATCACGCGCCGGGGTTGTAGTCCTTCGGATGGTTCGAGCCCTTGCTCTTGATGTAGAGGAACGGCTGCCGCTCCATGTCGTCGGCGACGGCGCGGTAGGCGATGTCGGGAATGGCGCGGACGCGCTCCATGGAGGCCCGGTATTTCCTGGCCGCCGCCTTCATGCCCTCCACGTCGCCCTCGTTCTCGTAGCTCTCGAACGCCACGCGCTGGCGCTGGGCGATGAACAGATAGAGCCAGGGCGCGATCGGCGAGGCTGGATCCTTCTTCAGCTCGTTCTCGGCGAACGTCGCCTCCCTGATCGGGCCGTCGTGCAGGCCTTCCCACTCGTGGGCGATCGGCGCCGCGGCCACGAACGCGGCCGCGAGCTTCTCGACACCGGGGGCATCGACCAGCGAGACGATCGAACGCTCGAGCACCCGGCGCTTCGCATCGGCGCGCATCATCTTCATGTCGTCGGGCGCGCTCTTGTAGGTCGTCTTGAACGCGGTCCAGCGCCCGAGGAAGGTGAACAGGCGCGCGCGCAGCGGCTCGGGCACCTTCTCGACGTCGACGGGCGTCAGCAGCCCGACGCCCGAGCTGAACACCGAGCGATACAGCTTGCCCTGGAGATCGACGCCGTTCGAGTCGGCGGTCTGCGCCGCGCCGGCCGCGCCGAGCGTCAGCACGAGAAGCGCCGCTACGAGTGATCGCGCCATCAGGCCCTCCGTGCGACGACTGGCGCTTCCTCGTGCTCGGGACCGGGCTCGGGCAGCCAGAAGCTGGCAATCAATCCGACCAGGTAAACGCTGAAGCCGACGGCCGCCGCGACGAGCGCGACCTTGGCCGGCGCATTGGCGCGGTCGGACGTGACCGCGAGCGTCGCCGTCAGCCAGGCGAACGACGTCCCGATCAGCCGGCCGCCGATGTTCGCGGCGAAGCTCTCCCCCGTTCCACGCAGGTAGACCGGGTACACGCGCGGCAGGTAGTTCCCCCAGAAGCTGAACTGCCCGACCGTGAACAGTCCGGCGAAGAAGATCCCGACGTACAGCCATTGCAGATCGCGTGTCGCGGCATACGCGAACACGATCGGCATGACGATCAGCCCGGGGATCTGGAACATCCGGATCAGCTTGCGGCGACTGACGACGTAGATGGCGAGGACGGCGAGGAGGGTGCGTCCGACCAGGCCGCCGACTTCCTGCACTTTGGTGACGTCGGAGGCCACGCGCTGCGTGGTGAGGCGCGCGTCGGCCGGCGACTGCCCCTGCACCATCTGCCGCACTTCCGGCAGCCCCGGCACGATCTGCGGGATCTGCTGGATGGCGCCGAACGCGGCGCCGTAGGCCATCGCGAACATGATGGTGGTGACGATGGTCGTGCGGCGGAACTCCGGCGCGAACAGCGCGGCGATGCTCGGCCGCTTCAACGTGCCCGCCTCGCGCTTCTGCTGCCAGATTGGCGACTCCGGCAGGAACGGCCGGATCAGGATGAGCGGGATCGCGGGGATGACGCCGGACATCAGCGTGTAGCGCCACGGCGCGTGCGGGTTCTGCACCGCGATGTCGAACGCCCCGATCGCCGGCAGGCTGGTCGCGAACCTCACGCACAGCCCGTTGATGGTCGCGACCAGCAGTCCGCCGAGCGATGAAAACGCCTGGGTGTAGCCGAGCACCTTCTCGCGCTGCCGGGGATCGGTGAAGAGCTCCGCCAGCCACGCCACCGCCGCGACGAACTCCACGCACACGCCGATGAACACCAGGCAGCGCAGGAACAGCAGCTGCTGGATCGACGTGACGAACCCGGACATGAACGCCCCGAACGCGTAGATCAGGATGCTGTAGGTCAGCACCCGGCGCCGGCCGAAGCGGTCGGTGAGGTAGCCGCCGACCAGGCCGAAGATGCCGCCGGCGAACGCCGGAATGTAGAAGAGCCGGCCGACCCACATCTGGAATTCGGGCGATCCCGGGACCGCGCCGGTGAGCTCGAGCAGCGCCGGCCGCACGATCAGCGGCAGCATCAGGATCTCGTAGATGTCGAACGCGAAGCCGATGGCGGCGATCGCGCAGATCAGCCACTGGATAGGCGTCAGGCGGGGATTCGACACGGAGTCGCTCGGCATAAGCTGGATATCGGTCGAGGATCGTCAGAAATGATGACGTTCCAGCGGGTGATAGAGTTTACTTCACGATGGTTCCCTTCGATTTTCACCCGCGGACGCGGGTGATCTTCGGCCGGGGCAGCTCCGATCGCACCGGTCACGTCGCTCGCGAGCTTGGTTTCGTCCGCCCCCTGCTGGTCGCCGACCCCGGCATCGTCTCTGCCGGACACGCGGCGACGATCCAGCGCCTCCTCGAAGCCGCCGGCATCCCCGTCGTCCGGTTCTCGGAGTTCGGCGAGAACCCCGACAGTGACATGGTCGCCGCGGGCGCGCGCTTCGCCGCGCCCCACGCACGTCGACTCGATCGTCGCCCTCGGCGGCGGCAGCTCCCTCGATTGCGCCAAGGGCATCAGCTTCATCCTGACCAACGGCGGTCAGATGGCCGACTACCGCGGCTACGGCAAGGCGGCGAGGCCGCTGTTGCCGATGATCGGCCTGCCGACAACCGCGGGCACCGGCAGCGAGGCGCAGAGCTACGCCGTCATCTCGGATCCCACGACCCACATGAAGATGGCCTGTGGGGATCCGTCGGCGGCGTTCCGGGTGGCCATCCTCGATCCGGCGCTGGCCGAGACGGCGCCGCGCGCCGTGATGGCGGCGGCCGGGATCGATGCGATCGCACACGCCGTGGAAACCGCGGTGACCACGAAGCGGACGGCGTGGTCGGACGTCCTGTCGCACCAGGCCTGGCATCACCTCTCGGAGGCCTTCGAGCGCCTCCTCCTGCACCCGGGCGATGCCGAAGCGGGCGCGATGATGATGCTCGGCGCCCACCTGGCCGGCTTCGCGATCGAGCAGTCGATGCTCGGCGCCGCGCACGCCTGCGCCAATCCGCTGACGGCGCGGTTCGGGCTCGGACACGGCGCCGCGCTCGGCATCCTCCTGCCCCACGTCATCCGCTGGAACGCGCCCAACGCCGTCGAGGGCTACACCGCGCTGCTCGGCTCGCCGCGCCGCCGGGCCCGTGACGTCACCGCCGCCGAGACCCTCGCCCGCCGCATCGAGGACTTCACCAGGACCGCCGGCCTGCCGAACAAGCTCGCCGACACCGGCGTCACCGCCGACGCCATCCCCGAGCTCGCCGGCCTCGCCGCCCAGCAATGGACCGGCACGTTCAATCCACGGCCGTTCGATGCCGCGGGCGCGATCGAGATCTACGAACGTGCCATGTGCTAGTCACGTGCGATGTGCTCACGTGCCGCGTGCGGACGTGCGACGTGCTCGACGTGCGACGTGCGACGTGCGCACGTGCACGAGCACGTGCACGTGCGCACGTATGACGTAGCACGTGAGCACGTCAGGACGTGCGCACGCCGCACGTGGGCACTTGGCACGTTGCACCGTTGGCACGTAGCACGTGTCACCGCCACCATCCATACCGCGCCAACGTGGCCGGTGAGGGGCGGCGCGTGACCATCGACACCACGACCATCAGCGACGCCGAGATCAGCGTCATCGGCACCACCGGCATCAGGCCGAACCAGGCCAGGGCGCCGGGCACGCGCGCGGTGTAGAGGACGGCGGCGGCGACCCACACCGTCACCGCGAGCGCGCCCCATTTCGTGCTGCGCTTCCAGAACAGCGCCGCGACCAGCAGCGGCGAGAGCGCGGCATAGCCCGAGAACGCGTACTGGACCGCGAGGTCGAAGATGCTTGGCGGCGCGCGCAGGGCGATGACGTAGGCCGCGATCGTCAGGATGACGACGAAGGCGCGGCCGGTCTGCACCTGGACCGCCTCGCCGAACCGCTTGGTGCCGCCGTAGAACGTGAACACGTCCTCGGTGAACATCGTGGAGAGCGCCAGGATCTGCGAGTCGCTCGCCATCACCGCGGCCATGATCCCGGCCCCCAGCATCCCGGCCAGCCACACCGGCGCGAACCAGTCCAGCATCACCAGCACCACGTCGTCGCCCGCGGCTTCGCGGCGCAGGGCGGCGCGCGTCTCGGCGGGCATCGTCGCCGGCGCGCTGGCCAGCGTCTGGCGGGCGTGCAGCTTCGCGGCGATCCGCGGCGTGTCGACCATCGCGTTGGCGGCGACGCCGAGGAAGACGCACGGCAGCCAGATCGCGAGGATGCAGAGCGGATAGAAGATGACGGTGCGCTTGAACTGCACGAGCCGCCGCGCCGTGAGGCAGAAGATCGCGATGTGCGGAAACGCGATCGTCGAGAGTGGAATGAACGTGTAGCTGAAGAAGAACAGCGGCGAGACCCGCTCCCGCGTCAGCAGCGGCGCGCTGGCGGGATTGGCGAGCAGCGATTCCATCGCGCCGGAGAATCCGCCGATGCCGCGGCCGATGACCGTGAGCGCGATCACCCCGAACGACAGGAACAGGACGGTCTGGAAGGCGTTGACCCAGGCGGTGCCGCGCATGCCGCCGAAGAACACGTAGCTCATGACGACCAGGGCGACGATCGCGCCGCCGAGCCAGTAGGGAATGCCGCCGCCGCTGATCGCCCTGAGCGCGGTGCCGCCGCCCATCACGCCGATGATGATGTAGGGCACCAGCAGCACCGCCTGCACGGCGAAGATCGCGGTGCCGATGTGGCCGCACTCCCAGCGATCGCGGAACATCTGCACCGGCGTGATGAACCCGTGCTGCTTGCCGAGCGCCCACATCCGCGTGCCGATGAAGAACAGCGTCAGCGGGATCACGAAGGCGGACGACGAGGCCATCAGCCCGAAGGTGACGATGCCGTTGGCGAAGGCGTGGCCGGCGGAGCCGAGGATCGTGAACGCCGTCATGTTGGTGCCGAACAGCGACAGCAGGAACACGACCGGACCGAGCGAGCGGCCGGCGAGGAAGTACTCCTCGACCGCGGCGCCGCCACGCTGGCCGCGCCACGCGAAGATGCCGATGTACAGAATGATCCCGAGGTAGGCGAAGACGATCAGCGACGGAATCAACGACGCGAGTCCTTGTCAGCGGTGGAGGCGCCCTCGAGATGCGAGGGCCAGGCGGTGCGGGTGAGCAGCCACATCAGGCCGGCGACGGCAAGGCAGTAGGCGCCGTGATAGGCAAGCCCGACCGGCAGGAAGCCGAACACGAGCGGACGGGCCTCGCGCCAGAACCACAGATCCTGGTGCAGCCCCCAGAGCGCGACGATCAGGACGAGCCAGCCGAACCGGACCATGCAGACAGACCTCCTCGCTGAAAAACGGAAGACAGAGGCGGAACGTCTTTATCACACGTTCGAACGGCCACCGGCAAGCGGCTGATACAATTGATCTGCCGTGTGCCTGCCCGGCCGCGGCGTTCGCAAGCCCTGCAGAGCACGTTCCAAGGAGATCCTGCCTACATGCGCGTTCCCGGTGTGATGTTGTTGCTCGTTTTGGCTCTGGCCCCTGGTGTCATTCCCGAAGCCGCTGCGCAGACCGCCGCCACGATCAGCGGTATCGTCGACGATCCGAACCGCAGCGTGCTGCCCGGCGTCACCGTCACGGCGCGCAACGTCGGGACGGCGCTGCAAAGAACGGTGGTGACCGGCGCGGAAGGGCGCTACGTCATCCCGGGGCTGCCGCCCGGCACCTACGAGCTGCGCGCGGAGCTGTCGGGGTTCAAGCCGCACGTGCGCCGCGAGATCGGGCTCACCGTCGCGCAGGCGCTGGTCCTCAACATCACGCTGGAAGTCGGCGGCCTCAGCGAGGAAGTGACCGTCACGGGACAGACACCGGTCATCAACACGTCGAGCGGGGAGCTGAGCTACCTGGTGGGATCGGATGCGATCGAGCGGCTGCCGCTCAACGGCCGCAACTACATCGACCTCGCGCTGCTGCAGCCGGGCGTGCTGGCCTATCCGCATCGCGACGGCGGATCGGTCGTCGCGCACGGCCTGGGCATGAGCGTCAACGGGCAGGATCCGCGATCGAACGTCTACCTGCTCGACGGCACGATCCAGAACGACTTCACGAACGGCCCGGCGGGCAGCGCCGCCGGCACGTCGCTCGGCACCGAGACCATCCGCGAGTTCCGGGTCGAGGCGAACGCCTACGGCGCCGAGTTCGGCCGCAACTCCGGCGGGCAGATCAACGTGCTGACCAAGTCCGGCGCCAACACCGTCGACGGCAGCGCGTACATGTTCCACCGCAACGACGCCCTCGACGCCCGCAACTACTTCGATGCCGGCGAGCAGCCGGACTTCTATCGCAACCAGTTCGGGGCGACGATTGGCGGACCGATCGCGAAGGACCGGACGTTCTTCTTCCTCGGCTACGAAGCGCTGATCGAACGCCTCGGCAGGACGGTCAGCACGGTCGTGCCGGACGACAACGCGCGGCTCGGCATCCTGCCGAGCGGCCAGGTCGCCATCAACGCGGCGGTGGCGCCGTACCTGGCCGAGTATCCGCGCGCCAACGGACCGGCGCTCGGACAGGGGCTCGCGACCTTCAACTTCCCGTTCGATCAGCGGCTCGACGAGCACTTCGCGCAGGGCCGCCTCGACTACAACCTCGGATCGGGCAACCAGTTCTTCGCGCGCTACACGCTCGACGACACCGACCAGTTCCTGCCCACCGACTACCCGCAGTTTCCCCGCAACTTCATCTCGAGGAATCAGTTCTTCACCGCCGAATACCGGCGCGTGTTCTCGGCGAGGACGCTGAGCACGTCGCGGATCGGCTACAGCCGCACCAGCCATCGGCCAGAACGTGCAGGCCAACACGTCCACCCCGCTGCCGACGTTCATCGCCACGCGCGACAGCATGGGGGACATCGACATCGGCGGCCTGCGCCGCTTCGGTCCGCAGAGCTCCGGCAACCTGCGGCTGACGCAGAACGTGTTCAGCGCCCAGAGCGACGTGGTGCACACCCGCGGCCGTCACGTGATCAAGGCCGGCGGCCTGGCCGAGCACTATCAGGACAACATGGTCAACCCGACCTTCAGCCTCGGCATCTTCACGTTCGCCGATCTGAGTGCGTTCCTGACCAACCGCCCGGCCAGCTTCGTCGGGCTGACGCCGGAGGCGCAGTTCGATCGCTACTGGCGATTCACGCTGTTCGGCGTCTACGCTGCAGGACGACTTCCAGCTGACGCCGCGGCTGACGCTGAACGCCGGCGTGCGCTACGAGTACTCGACGCTGCCGGAAGAGAAATACGGGCGCGATTCCGCCCTGCCCGACCTCACCGCCTCGCAGCCGGTGGTCGGACCGCTGTATCGGAATCCCACCGCCACGAACATTTCGCCGCGCTTCGGCGCGGCGTGGGACGTGTTCGGCGACGGCCGCACCGCGCTCCGCGGCGGCTACGGCCTCTACTTCAACACCAACAATCACCAGAACCTGATTGTCACGGTGACCAATCCGCCCTTCACGCCGCGGCCGGTCATCGTCAATCCGACGTTTCCGAACCCGCCGTTCGATCGGGCGACGGCGATCTCGATGCGTCCGGTGCAGTTCGAGCTCGACAACCCGCGCGTCCACGTCTACAACGTCAACCTGCAGCGCGAAATCTGGGGAAGCACCGCGGTCACCGTCGGCTATGCGGGGTCGCGCGGCCAGCACCTGCTCCGCAGCGGCGACGTCAACCTGGCGCAGCCGACCGGCACCACCGCCGACGGCCGGCCCTTCATCGCGGCCGGCACGCCCCGCATCAACACCGCGTTCTCGACCATCGAGCTGAAGAGCAGCGACGGCGAGTCCTGGTACAACGCGCTGATTTTCGAGGTGCGGCGCCGCTGGAGCGGCGGCCTGTCGGCGCAGTCGTCGTACACGTTCTCGAAGAGCGAGGACACCACCCAGGCCTCGACGTTCTTCTCGGACGCCACCAACGGCACGACGTCGGCGCTCCCCGAGTTCATCCCCGACTACAACCGGGGACCGTCCGACTTCGACATCCGGCACAACTGGGTGCTGAACTTCACGTGGGCGCTGCCCGGCACCAACAGCATGACCGGGCTCACCCGCGCCGTGCTCGGCAACTGGAACGTGTCCGGCATCTGGACGATGAGGAGCGGCAATCCGTTGACGGTGTTCGTGACGACCAACCGGTCGCGGTCGCAGTGGAACCCGTCGCGCGGCCCCGGCATCGGACAGGATCGGCCCGATTACGCCCCCGGCTACGGGCCCGAGAACGCAGTCCTCGGCCGGCCGGAGCAGTGGTTCGATCCGGCCGCGTTCGCGCTTCAGCCCGCCGGCACCTTCGGCAACACCGGCCGCGGCGATTTCACCGGCCCCAACCTGCGCACCCTCGATCTCTCGCTGATCAAGACGGCAGCGCTCACGCAGGGCGGCGCCCGCATCGAGTTCCGCGTCGAGATGTTCAACGTGCTCAACCGCGCCAACTTCGGCGTGCCCGAGCTGCGCGCGTTCGCCGGCGCCCGCGACGGCGAGCCGGTGCTCGCCACGTTCGGCCGCATCAGCAACACGGTGACGTCGGCACGGCAGGGGCAAGTTGGGGTGAGAGTGACGTTCTAACTCCCAACTCCCAACTTCCAACTCCCAAGGGGAGCCGCTCGGACATCTGGGTGGAAGACGCGGGGATCAGCTGGTTCGCACGCCTTTCACCCCGCGGCTGCGAACGGCGCCGTTTGGGAGTTGGGAGTGAGTGGGCGTTGGGAGTTGGGAGTTGACTGCAGTATTTGGGAGGCTTTGATGACCTGGTTAGCGTTCGTGGCTGGTGCGGTGATGTCGTGGGGCGTCTATGGCGCGATGCTGCATCAGGGGCAGGTGAAGCTGGGGAACCCGATGCGGGCGCTGTTGTGTGTCGGCGTCGCCTACTTCCTGGTCGGCGTGGTGGTGCCGATCATCGTGCTCGCGGCCCAGGGCCAGGGGCTGCGCGGGTTCAACAGCAGCGGCACCACGTTCGCGACCGTGGCCGGCACCCTCGGGGCGCTCGGCGCCGTCTGCATCATCTTCTCGTTCCGGACCGGCGGGACGCCGACCTACGTCATGCCGCTGGTCTTTGGCGGCGCGCCGCTGGTCAACGTCCTCTACACGATGGCCACCCATCCGCCGAAAACCGCGCCGAGCCCGATGTTGTACGTCGGCTTCCTGATCACCGCGATCGGCGCCGGGCTCGTGCTCTACAACAAACCTCAGGGGTAAAGACCCGGGCCTGACCCGCCGCGCCCCAGTCGCCCCCCTAACGGTATGTCGGCGGCCGCGCTCACGGAATCCTGTGAGCGCGGGTTCCGTCCCGGAACGCCGGCAGTCGCTAGTCGAACAGCGGCAACGGCTTAGCCTCACCTGACGATCGACGGCCCGCCGGTACGCGGTGTGCCTCAGTGACGACGGGCACCGGCCCGTCCACATGCCACACTCTCGCTCTCTGAGCGTTCAGTCGAAGCTGATTCTGGCCTTCATCACGCTGACGATGACCGCGATCGGCGTCATGGCCTGGATCGGCTACGCCAGCGCCCGCGACAGCCTCCGCGCGGCCGCCGAGCGCGAGCTCATGGGCCTGCAGCGATCGAAATCCGCGCTGGTCCACAACATCCTCCGCTCGGCGCGCAACGAGGCCCTCAGCCTGTCGGCATCCGAGGCCCTGACCGACGCGGCCCGGGAACTGCTGCCGGCCTACCGGCAGCTCGCCGCGGAGCCCGTCACCCCGGAGATGCAGGCGGAGGTGAGGCGCTTCTACCGGGAGGAGTTCCGGCCGGCGCTGACCAAGCGCGCGGCGATCGAGCCGCCCGAGGACAGCCTGCTGCCGACGACGCCGACGGGGTGGTACCTGCACTATCACTACGTCGCGACAGGACCCAAACCGTACGGCCAGACACGACCCAATCTCTCGGCCACGGACAAGAGCCGCTACGGCGAGGCCGCGGCCCGCGCGTCGGCGAACCTGCACGGGATCGTCCGTCTGCTCGATCAGGGGAACCTGACCCTGGTCGATCCCGAGACGCTCGACGTGTTCTTCAGCCTCGAACAGAGCTCCGTTCTGGGCACCAATCTGATCGACGGTCCCTATGCGGCCAGCAAGATGTCGAGGCTCGTGCAGGGCCTGCGTCATTCGCAGAACGAGAACGACTACAAGGTGGCCGATTTCGAGGCCTACTACCCGGCCCTCGGCGATCCGAAGGCCTTTGTCGCCACGCCGGTCTTCGACGGTCCGCGGATGGCGGCGATCATGCTGCTCAGGCTGCCCATCGAGCCGATCAGCAACGCGCTGTCGGGCAATCGGCAATGGCAGGCGGACGGCCTTGGGAAGACCGGCGAGGTCTACCTGGTCGGCCCCGATCGGACGATGCGGAACGATTCCCGGTTCCTGATCGAGGACCGCGCGGCGTTCCTCGCGACGCTGCGGCGATCGAGCCTCACGACACGCACGGTCGACATTATCGACAAGCTCGGCACCACCATCCTGGTGGTGCCCGTGGAGGACGAGGCCGCCAGGGCGGCGCTTCGGGGCGAGACGGGCCTGAAGGCGATCAGCGGCTATCGTGACATCCCGGCCTTGATGGCGTACGGCCCGGTCGACCTGGACTCGTTGCGGTGGGGCGTGATCGCGAAAATCGACGAGGCCGAGGCGATGGCGCCGCTCGGTGACTACGCCAGGCGCGTGCTCACCTGGGGCGTCGGCCTCGCGCTGCTGGCCACGGTCATGGCGCTGCTGCTGGCGCAGATGCTGACGCGCCCGATCACGGCGTTGGTCAGGGCCGCCAAACAGGTGAGCCAGGGCGCCCTCGACGTCAGGGTCGACGTCACCGCCACCGACGAGTACCGCGAACTGGGTGAGGCGTTCAACGAGATGGTGGAAAGCGTGCGCACCAACCGGTACGAGCTGGATCGACAGGTGCTCGAGAACGAGCGCCTGCTGGTGAGTCTCCTGCCTGCGTCGGGCGCCGCGCACGTACGCGAGGGGAATGCCGAAGCGCGGCAGTCGTTCGCCGACGTCACGGTGGCGTTCATCAACCTCGTGGGCTTCGAGTCGCTTTCGCCGGAGCTGGGGGAAGACGCATCGATGGCCCTGCTCAGCGATGTCGTCGCCGCCTGCGACGAGGCCGCCGAGCAGCAGGGAGTCGAAAAGGTTCGCACCATCGGCTCGTCGTATCTCGCCGTCTCGGGACTGTCGGTGGAGCGTCCCGACCACACGGCCCGCATGGTCGCCTTCGCCCGCGAGGTCGTGCGCATCGTCCGGCGCTTCAACGCGGAGCGCGGCGTCCGACTCGCGGCGGAGATCGGCATCAACACCGGACCGGTGATCGGCGGGCTGGTCGGCCGGCGGAAGTTCATCTACGACCTGTGGGGCGACACGGTGAAAGTGGCCAAAGGGATCGAGTCCGACGGCAGAACGTCGATCCTCGTCACGCGGCCCGTCTACGAGCGCGTCCACGAGCTGGTGGGTTTTGGCGCTGCCACCCGCGCGGACGTGCGCGGCATGGGCTCGGTCGAGCTGTTCTCGGTTCTCGACGAGGCGATCGCATGAGCGACCTGCTCGATCTCGTGCGGGAGCAGTGGCGGGTCGCGCTCGGCCTCGTCATCGCGTTTCCGGCGCTGCTCGTCATGCTCAGCGAGTGGGCGTTCTCGCTGGCGCGGGCAGGCCGGCCGGTTGCGGCGTCCGTTCGATTCGTCCGCACCTGGGTGGTGCCGCTTGTCGCCGTGGTGCTGTTCCTGCGGTGGGTCGCGCTGATGCCGCCGACCGGCTTCGCCGTGCGGATGACCGAATCGCTGTGCCTCGCCGGCGTGATCATCGCCATCATCGGCGTCGTCAACAACGTGGTGTTCGAATCGGCGCAACCTGGAAGCTGGCAGCGCAAGGTGCCCAGGCTGCTGCGCGATCTGATCCGCCTGGTGCTGGTCGCGATCGGTCTGGCCCTGGTCTACTCCATCGTCTGGGGGCGGGAAATCGAGAACGCGCTCGCAGCACTCGGCGTCACGTCGATCGTCGTCGGGCTGGCGCTGCAGGAGCCGCTCGGCAACCTGTTTTCGGGTCTGATGCTGCTGATGGAGCGGCCGTTCGAGGTCGGCGAGACCATCGAAGTCGGCAGCGTCGCGGGAGAGGTGAGGGAGGTCAACTGGCGATCCGCGCACATCGAAGCGATCGGCGGCTCGATCATGGTCGTCCCCAACTCGACCCTGAACAAGGAGACGATCGTCAACTTCTCACGGCCCAAACCTCAGCGCATGGAGATGGTGGACGTCGCGTTCAGCTACCAGGATCCGCCGTACCAGGTGCGTCAGGCGCTGACGGACCTGATGCGCGAGACCGACGGCGTGCTCGAGAAGCCGGCGCCGATTGCGGCGACCCTCGGCTACGGTGATTCGAGCATCAAGTACCGCCTCATCTACCAGACCGCGGAGCGCGACCGATGGCCGGTCAAGAACGAACTGGTCACCCGGATTTGGTACATGGCGAAGCGGCACGGTTTCACGATGCCTTATCCGGTGCACGTCGCCTTGCAGCATCAACAGGACCGCCCCTTCACGGCCCCGGACGGCGACGCGGCGGATCTGCTCACCCAGTTCCCGCGCCTTCCCGAGATCCCGCCCGACGATCGGGCGCGGATCCGGTCCCTGACTTTTGGCGCGGGGGAACGACTCTTCGACGAGGGCGATCACCTCGGCGGCGTGTATTTCGTGGTGTCGGGGACCGTCTCGCTGCAGATTGTCAGGGATCGTCAGGTGAGCGAAATCGCGACCATTCAGGCCGGCGAGTTCTGCGGAGAGACCGGCATGCACGGCCACCAGGCCGCGACGATGCGGGCGGTCGCGCTCGAGGACACCGCGGTGGTCGTCATCGCGCCGGACGTCGTCCGGCACGCGTTCGAAGCGAGCCCGCGGCTGGCGAGCGAAACGGGGCACACCCTCGAGGTCCACCGCAAGGCGCTCCACTCCGCCCGCTCGGTGCTCCGGCAGCACCGAGTTGACTAGGTTGGGTCCCGCTCCTTCCGCCAGGCGTTCCAATCGCGGTTCCGCCGATATAATCCAGGGCACCTGTCCCTCAGCCCCGGCACACGCCTCGGCGTCTACGAGATCACCGCGCAGATCGGCGAGGGTGGCATGGGGCAGGTCTATCGGGCGACCGACACCAGGCTGAAACGCCAGGTCGCCATCAAGACGCTGCCGCCGTCGGTCGCGGCCGATCGCGAACGGCTCGCGCGCTTTCAACGCGAGGCGGAAGTCCTGGCCTCGCTGAATCATCCGCACATCGCCGCCATCCACGGGCTCGAGGACGGCAGCGGTGTCACGGCGCTCGTGATGGAGCTGGTCGAGGGTGACGACCTGTCGCAGCGGCTCGCGGACGGCCCCCTTCCCCTCGACGAGGCGCTCGCGGTTGCGAAGCAGATCGCCGAAGCGCTCGCGTCCGCGCACGAGCAGGGCATCGTTCATCGCGATCTGAAGCCAGCCAACATCAAGCTTCGCCCGGACGGAGCCGTGAAGGTGCTCGACTTCGGCCTGGCGAAGGCGATGGAGCCGCTCGGCGGCACACCGGTCGCGTCTGTCTCGCCGACCATCACCGCCGCGGCGATGACCGGGTCGGGCGTCATCCTCGGCACCGCGGCGTACATGAGCCCGGAGCAGGCGCGCGGCCGGCCCGTCGACAAGCGCGCGGACATCTGGGCGTTCGGCTGTGTGCTGTTCGAGATGCTGACCGGGAAGGCCGCGTTCGTGAAGGACAACGTGTCCGACACGATTGCGGCGGTGCTCGGGAGCGACCCTGACTGGAGCCTGCTGCCGCACGCAGCGCCGTCTTCGGTGCGGCTGCTCGTCCAGCGGTGCCTCGAGAAGGATCGTCAGCGCCGGATTGCGGACATCTCGACGGCGACGTTCCTCCTGAACGAGCTACAGGCGGCCGGACCCGCGACGAGCGCCTCGATCGCGACCGCCCCGGCCCGGCGACGCGGCGGCAGCGTCGTGATGCTCGCGGCGATGGTCCTGGCGGCTGCCGGCGGCGCCGCGGCGGTCTGGCTCCAGACGCGCCCGGCCGCACGCCGCGTCGCCCGCCTCGCGATCCCGGCGGCCGGGCCGTCGGCCCTCGCGGTCGCCGGCCGGGACATCGTGATCGCTCCGGATGGCTCGCATGTCGTCTACGTGGGGAACAACGGCAGGCAGCTGTTCGTCCGCGCGCTGGACCAGCCCGATTCGGTGCCGCTGCCGGGCGCCGACTTTCCAAGCAGCATCTTCATCAAGCCCGACGGTCAGTGGGTCGGATTCGTCGGAGAGTTCGTGCTGCGCAAGGCCGCGGTCAACGGCGGCGCCGTCCAGAATCTCCTGAATCTCGGCGCGCGGTCGCTGCTCGGGGCGACGTGGGGGGAGGACGGCACCATCATCTTTGCGACCGAGGGCTCCGCGACCGGCCTGGAACAGATCTCCGAAGACGGTGGAGCGCCGACAGAGCTGACGCGGCCCGACCGCGAGCGCGGCGAGACCGATCATGCGTGGCCATCGTTTCTGCCGGGAGGTCAGGCGGTGCTGTTCACCATCATCGCCAAGGGCAGCATCGACAATGCGGCGATCGCCGTGTTCGATCTGAAGTCCCGCGAGCAGAAAGTACTCCTCCGCGGCGGAAGTGCGCCGCGCTACCTGGCGAGCGGCCACCTGGTCTACGCCGCCGCCGGGTCGCTTCGCGCGGTCCCCTTCGATCTCGAACGGCTCGAGGTCCTCGGCACGCCGGTTCCGGTGGTGCCGCAGCTGCTCACGACGCCGGCCGGCGCCGCCGACTTCGACGTGTCGTCGGACGGCACCCTCGTCTACGTGCCAGGGGGCCTGCAGGAACCGGCCAGGGCGCTGGTCTGGGTCGATCGCGCTGGCCGTGAGGAACCGATTCCCGCCCCGCCCCGCACGTATCAGTACCTGAGGATCTCGCCCGATGGCACGCGGGTGGCGATCGACGTGCGGGATCAGGAGCGCGACATCTGGATCTGGGAATTTGCGCGCCGCGAGCTGACACGCCTCACGCTCGACCCGAGTCCTGACCGGTTTCCCGTGTGGACGGCGGACGGCCGGCGCGTGATCTTCTCGTCGGCGCGCACCGAGCTCCGGAACATGTTCTCGCAGGCCCGTGACGGTACCGGGGCCGTGGAGCAGCTGACTCGCAATACGACCAACGTCGACAAGGCGCCCAGCAGCGTGTATGGCTCCTGGGTGATCTTTCGGGACGGCGAGCCGCAAGCCTTCGATATCAGCCGTCTGGCACTCGGACCGGACCATCGCATCGAACCAGTCCTGCACACGACCTTCAGCGAGCAGAACGCCGAAGTATCGCCGGACGGCCGGTGGCTGGCGTACCAATCCAATGATTCCGGGCGAGCCGAGATCTGGGTCCGCCCGTTTGCCAACGTGAACGACGGGCGCTGGCAGGTCTCGGCTGGCGGCGGTTTTCAACCGCTCTGGGGTCCCGACGGCCGCGAGCTGTTCTACCGCGATCTCACGGGCGCGGTCATGCGGGTGGCGATCCCTGGCGGGGCAGGCTGGACTGGTACCACGCCAACCAAGCTGTTCGGCGCCGATCGGTATTACTTCGGCTACGGAGAGGCCTTCGGACGAACCTACGACGTCTCCAAAGACGGCCGGTTCCTCATGATCAAGGTCGCCGTGCCGGACCAGTCGTCCACGCCAACCATCCTCGTCGTGCAGAACTGGTTCGACGAGCTGAACAAGCTGGTGCCGAGGAAGTAGTTTCCAGCTCCTACTTTTTTCGCTGCCCAATCGCCCAGAGATGCCCGGTGGTGCGGATGAAGATCTGCCCCTCCGACACCGCCGGCGAGCTCAGGCAGTATTCGTTGAGCGGGTTCTCGGACAGCAGCTCGAACTTCGGTCCCGCGCGATACACCGACGTCAGGCCCTCGTTCTCGCTGGTCACGTAGATCTTTCCGTCTGCCAGCGTCGGGGACGCACTGTAGGAGTCCGGCTTCAGGCGCTCGGGGCCGTACACCGTCTGTCCCGTCTTCATGTCCAGCGCATACGCGACGCCGCGGTCGGTCACGTTGTAGAGCAGCGTGCCGTCGCTGACCGGCGTCGGCACGTCGGGGCCGCTGTTGAAGCTCCAGGCCAGGTGCGTCGACGTGATGTCGCCGCGGCCGCCCGCCTTGATCGCCAGCATCGGCCGCTCGCGCGTCGGCGCGATCACCATGTCCGCGACGACCAGCGGCGACGCGATGATCCGGTAGTTCGGGTTGTTCTGCGGGTTGAGGCCATCCATCCGCCACAGCTCCTTGCCGCTCGCCGGGTCGTGCCCGGTGACGACGTCGCCGCCGGTGATGACGATCTCGGTCGACTTGCCGTAACGGAGCAGCGCCGGCGTGGTGTACGAGTCGGGCGATTCGCTGATCGCCTTGGTCAGCCGCTCGGCGCGCCAGAGCGTCTTGCCGGACTTCCCCTCGATGCGCAGGATGTACGACGGGTCGTCGGTCTTCATCCCGTGAATGACCTGCACGAACAGGTCGCCCTCGTGCAGGAGCGGCGACGAGGCATAGCCCCAGTTGAGGCCGAACTTGCCGTAGTCCTTCTGGATGTCGCGGGCCCACAGCTCCTTGCCGGCGAAGTCGAACGCCTTCAGCACGCCGACGCCGGTCATGACCCACACGGTGCGGCCGTCGGTCACCGGCGAGGGCGACGACATGTTCTGCTTGCGCTCGATGTGGTTGCCGCCCGCGATCGGGCCCTTCCACAGGACCTTGCCGGTGTTGCGGTCGAGCGCCCACAGCTCGAGATCGCCCGACCCGTCCGCGGTGCCGATGTTCAGGAAGATGTGCTCCCCCCAGATGATCGGCGTCGCGCCGCTGCGCCCCGGCATCGGCACCTTCCAGGCGATGTTTTCCGTCGGGCTCCACTTGATCGGCAGCCCCTTCTCGGCGCTGGTGCCATTGAGGGACGGGCCGCGCCACTGCGGCCAGTTCTCCGCCGACAGGGCCGTTACCGCCGCAACCACGACCATTCCCGTGACAAACGCGCGTTTCATGCGAAAAGCCTCCAACGGGGAGATCCTAGCAGGCGGCTGCCTGCCCCTTTGCCCCCTCAATACGCCCGGGGACGCGCCGGTGTGACACGGCCGCTGCGATAAACTTTCCAGCACGTGTCCAGAATTCTCGTCACCGGCGGAGCCGGGTTCATCGGATCGCACGTGGCCGAAGCGCTGGTGCGGCGGGGTCACCAGGTCACCGTCCTCGATGACCTCAGCGGCGGCATCCCCCGGAACGTGCCCGAGGGCACGGTGTTCGTCCAGGCCAGCGTCACCGACGCCGACGTGGTCAACCGCCTGTTCGCCGACTCGTCGTTCGACTACGTCTACCACCTGGCTGCCTACGCCGCCGAGGGACTCAGCCATTTCATCAAGCGGTTCAACTACACCAACAACGTCCTCGGCAGCGTCACGCTCATCAACGCCGCGGTCAACACCGGCGTGCGCGGGTTCATCTTCGCCTCGTCCATTGCCGTCTACGGCAGCACGCCGGCCGCCGCGATGACCGAGGCGACGGTGCCGCATCCCGAGGATCCGTACGGCATCGCCAAGTTCGCGGTCGAGCAGGAGCTCCGCGTCACCCGCGACATGTTCGGCCTCGACTACGTCATCTTCCGGCCGCACAACGTCTACGGGCCGCGCCAGAACATCGCCGATCGCTACCGCAACGTCGTCGGCATCTTCATGAACCAGATCCTGCAGGGCCGGCCGATGACCATCTTCGGCGACGGCTCGCAGACCCGCGCCTTTACGTCGATCGAGGACGTCGCGCCGGTGATGGCCGACGCGCTCGACGTGAAGGAGGCGTGGAACGAGGTCATCAACGTCGGCGCCGATCAGGTCTGGAGCCTGAACGAGCTGGCCGGCGGCGGTGGCGCGGGCGATGGGCGTCGAGCCGCGCGTCGAGCACCTGCCGGCGCGGATGGAGGTGCTGCACGCGCATTCGGTGCACGAGAAGGCCCGGCGGATCTTCGGCGATCGGATGCCGACCGGTCTCGACGCCGGACTCGCCGCGATGGCCAGCTGGGTCAAGGCACAGGGGCCGCAGGCCAGCACGCCGTTCGCCGACATCGAGATCAGACGGAACCTCCCCTCCGCCTGGCGCTGATGTACGCCTCCAGGACGATCTCGGTCGTGTTCCCCGCCTACAACGAGGAGCTGTACATCCGCCAGGCGGTGGAGGATTTCTTCGTCAACGGCGTCGTGGACGAGATCATCGTCGTCGACAACAACTCGCGCGATCGCACGCTCGAGGAGGCGCGGCTCACGAAGGCGCGCGTGGTGCAGGAAAGCGCGCAGGGCTACGGTCACGCGCTGCGCCGCGGCATCCGGGAGGCCACGGGCGACCTGGTCATCCTGGCCGAGCCCGACGGCACCTTCGTCGGCCGCGACATCCTCAAGCTGCTCGCCTACAGCGACGACTTCGACATGGTCTGCGGCACGCGGACCACACGCGAGCTGATCTGGGCGCAGGCGAACATGGGCTGGTTCCTCCGCCTCGGCAACTGGACCGTCGCGAAGATGATCCAGTTCCTTTACAACGGCCCATCGCTGAGCGACTGCGGCTGCACGCTTCGCCTCACCCATCGCGCCGCGCTGGATCGCATCCAGGACGATCTCAAGGTCGGCGGATCCCATTTCCTGCCCGAGATGGTGATCGCCGGGCTGCGCAACAAGTTGAAGATCATCGAAGTGCCGGTCAACTACCGCGGCCGGGTCGGCGAATCGAAGATCACGGGCAACCTGCGCGGCACGCTTCGCACCGGTTTCCGGATGATCGCCCTGATTCTGGGCCACCGGTTCCTGTCGGCGAAGGCCCAGGCTGAATGGCGCGCGTGAGCCGCCGGAACCTCGCGATCGCGGCCGTCGCGCTGGCGGCCGTGGTGCCCTACCTGCGCACCATTCCCGACTACTTCGTCCAGGACGACTTCGGCGGCATGCAGCTGCTCGCGGCGAAGCCGTGGCACACGTTCCCGCTCTGGTTCACGATGCCGTGGATGGAGTTCATCTGGGGCTACACCCCCGATGAGATCCGTCCGTTCACGGCGCTGTCCTATCAGATCACCGCGCTTCCCGGCGCATCGGTGCCGCACGGGCACCACATCCTCAACGTCCTGCTGCACGGTGCCAACGCCATCCTGGTGCTGGCGATCGCCCGGCGCGCCGCCCTGATGTCGCTGGCCGCCAGCACGATCGCGGCGCTCGCGTTCGCGCTGCTGCCGCTGGGTGCTGAAAGCGTGGCCTGGATCACCGGACGCGTGGACAGCCTGCCGGCGTTCTACTACCTGCTCTCCTTTCTGAGCTACGTGATGTGGCGGCGCGATCCGCGCGGCGCGAACTCCTGGTACATCTGGTCGCTGGTCTGGTTGTTCCAGGCCCTCTTGAGCAAGCAGAACACCATCACGATGGTGGCGGCGGTGGCGGCGTACGACTGGATGGTGCTGCGGCGCCCGATCCGTCCCACCTGGGCCTGGATACGCCCGTACGTGCCGTTCGCGCTGATGACGGCCGGATTTCTCGGTCTTCGCTACCTGATTCTCGGCGAGGTGCTGCGCGAGAGCCAGCTCTCGTCGCAGCGCTTCGCCGAGTTCGGCGGCATCCTGTCACGGCACCTCCACCGCATGGTGTGGTGGGACCTGCGCGGCGTGGACGAACGGGTGATGTGGTTCGGCGGGATCTACGCCGCGGCCGCGGTCGCCGCGCTCGTTCGCGCCGACGCCGAGCTCCGCAACCGCACGCTGCGCGCGGCGGCGTACTTCGCGATCGTCTGGGTTGCGCTCGGTCTGGCGCCGACGGTGGCCGCGGGATACGAGTCGCCCCGGCACGCCTACCTCGCGGCCGCAGGATGGACCATCCTGATCGGTCTGGGCTTCGATGCGCTGCGCCACATGCCAGTCGGGCGCGCGCCGGCGGCCGAATCGCGCCGCGCCAGTGTCTGGACTCGCGTAGTCACGACGGCGACGGTGGCGATCCTCGTCCTGTACGGCGTGCGGCTGCACCACGAAATCACGGACTGGCGATTGCGCTCGGCGGTCTCGGAGCTGGCCACCAGGGAGCTCGAACGTGAGGTCCGCGCCGCGCCACCCGGCACGCTGTTCATCGTCGGGGCCCCGGTCGCCAGCTGGGAATGGGGCGCGCCGTTCGTCGCCAAACCGCCCTATGCGACGACCGACCTCACCGCGCGCGCGACGATCGTCATGCCGCGCCTCCTGCACTGCTGCCGCGGCGGCTGGTGGGACAAGGAGACGAGAGACGGCCTGGCGCGATGGTCGGAGAGCGGCGGCCAGATCGTCGGACTCCTGATCTCGCCGAGCGGCGAGATCCGCAGGCTCAGCGACAACGACGATCCCCAGCTTCGCGTGCTGGTGTCAAACCTCCGCAGCGTGCCGACAGGCGACAACCTGGATCGGGCCATCCTCGACATTCTGCGCAAGCTCGTCGCAGGGCGCGGGCGGGTTGTGCACGCCGGGCTCAACAAGTAGGAAGTCAAAAGTACGGAAGTCAGAATGTAGATGGGACCCTTACGCCTACGAATGGCTGTCCTTGGTCCTTACTTTTTGACTTCCACCTTCTGACTTTTGACTTCTTCAGAAAGTCCAATACGCCAACGACTCCGCGTCCTTGATCAGCACGCCTCGCCCGGCCGGCGCGGGATGCGCCCAGACCGGCGAGTCGGCGATCGTGTAGCGCTTGATCATCGCGAACGCCGCCGGATCCCGCCGCGCCACGACCAGCTCTCCTTCGGTCGTCGTCGCCAGCAGCAGATCGCCGGCGGCAACCAGCGCCGCGTTCTCGGCCTCGCGACCGCGCGTGGTCCACAACGTCTTGCCCGACGTCACGTCCACCGCGAAGAACTGCCCCTTGTTGCGATGCGTGAACCCGAACAGCTGTCCGCCGGCCGCGACCGGGGCGGTCATGTAGAGCGGGAGATCGGGATTCTGCCAGAGCGGCTGCGCCGTCCACTTCCCTCCGGCCTGGACGATGCGGACCGCCGTCAGCGGCTTCTCGATGCCCGAGTAGATGACCCTCTCGCCGACGACGACGGCGGTGATGATGTTCTGGTCGTAGGCGGTCTTGAGCGGGATCTGCCACAGGAGGGAGCCGTCCGCGACGTTGAGACCGACGAGGTGCGATCGGGACTGGGTGATGAGCTGACGCGTCTTGCCGAACACGCCGACGACCGGCGACGCATAGGCCGGTCCGTCGCCCTTCCACGACCATTTCTCGGCACCGGTCGCGACGTCGAGCGCGACGAACGCTCCGCTCGTGTTGCCTCCGACGTGGACGCACACGAGTCCGTTCTCGACGATCGGCGACATCGCCACGCCGAAGTCCGGCGCCGATGCGTCGAACGGCTTCGTGTACTGCCTCCGCCACAGGACCTTCCCCGTCGCCGCATCGAACGCCGAGATCGTGCCGCTGATGCCGAGCGTGAAGAGCCGCGTGCCGGCGAGCGCTGGCGTCGACTTGGGCCCCTTGCCGTGCGACTCGGCCGCGGGGTTGACCTGGTAGGGCGCGTCGTAGCGCTGCTGCCAGAGCTGCTTGCCGGACGCCACGTCGAGTGCCGTCACCACTTCCTGCTCACCAAGCCGGGACAACTGATAGACCCTGCCTCCGGCCACGATTGGCGACGAATGCCCGGCCCCGATCTTCACCTGCCAGGCGCGAACCGGCTTGTCGGGCCATTTCGCGGGCGGCGTGAACGACGTCGTGACGCCGGTGCGCGAGGCGCCGCGCCACTGGTCCCAATCCTGCGCGGCGAGGGTCGCGGCGGCCGCGAACGTCAGCGCAACGGCGAATATCCGATGAACGTGATGGGTGGGCATGGCTCTGGGCTCAGGCTCGTGCAGCCCCGGCTGCGGAAGACGCCGCCAGGCGGACGAAGGAGCGGCGGCTGAAGAGTGGCGACACGCGTCCGTGACGAGGCGGGTTGGGATCCGGGGCTACTTGCCCGCGGCCGGCCATGCCCCATTCGGCATCGGTGCCGGACGCAGCCCCTTGGGATCGATCACCACATGCTTGATGCGCAGCCGCCGCCACGTGTAGGTCACGTGCAGCCGGCCGTCGGCGCCCTGAATCACCGCCGGATAGGAGTACTCGCCCGGTTCGCTCTCCAGCACCGCGGCCGCTTCCCAGACCTTGCCATCGCGCGAGACCGCGACGTTGAGCGGCGAGCGTCCCTTCTCGGTGTGGTTGTAGATCAGCACGTGCCTGCCGTCGGCCATCGTCGACGCATCGGTGCCTGCGCTCGGGTTCGGCAGGGCGGTGAGCGTCACCGCACCCCAGGTCCGGCCGCCGTCGTCGGACCACGTCTCGAAGACCCGCTGCGACCGCGACCGGCCGATTGCCTGCAGGCGGTTCTTCGGATGCGTGAGGATGCTCGGCTGGATCGCGTCGATCGGCGCGTCGGTCGGCGCCTCGGCGGGACGCACGATCGTCCAGGTCTTTCCGCCGTCCGAGCTGCGCTCGAAGTGCACGCGCCACTTGCTCGGCTTCTCGGGCGTTTCCGTGCTCGTCGGGCTGAGCAGCGTGCCGTCGGCAAGCCGGACCGGCTTGTTCTTGATCGGCCCGAGGATCCCGTCGGGCAGACGCTGCGCCTCGCTCCAGGTCTGTCCGCCGTCTTTCGACGTCCGCGTCATGCCCCACCACGTCTGCGGGCTCGGTCCGACCTTGTAGAACAGCGTCAGCGTGCGGTCGGCCATCTCGAACAGCACGGGGTTCCAGCACGGATGCCTGGTGCCGTCCGTCTGCTGGCCGGTCGCGACCTCCACCGGCTGGGACCACTTGCCGCCGGTCAGCCGCGACACCCAGATGCCGACGTCCTGCGCGCCCTCGCGCGTGCCGGCGAACCAGGCCGCGACGAGCCCGCCCTTGGTCTCGACGATCGTGGACGCGTGCGCGCTCGCGAACGGCACCTGCTCGAAGATGAAGTTCGAGCTGACGACGCCCGGCGAGGCCGGCGGCGAAGACGGCGGCTGCGTCAGCACCGGCGTGGCGCTCAGGCCGAGTCCCGCACCGACGACGGCTGCCAGCAGCACGGTGGAAGCGACGCCCCGGCGCATCACTGTGTGGCGAAGCGCCGCGCGGAGCGCTCCTTCGCCTTGCGCGCTTCTTCCTCGCGGCTGCGCGGCGGCGCCGACGATGTCAGCGACGCGATCAGTTGATGCGCGGCGGTGGTCACCGCCTCGACCGCCTGGTCGAATGCCGCTTCGTTGGCCCGCGACGGGCGCGCCGTTCCGCTCAACTTTCGGACGAACTGCAGCGCTGAGGCACGGATCTCCTCGTCGGTCGCCGGCGGAGAAAAGTTCGCGAGAGTCTTGATGTTCCGACACATGATGAGCTCGGGTACGCAGAGGGTTACCTCTCCAATCCTACTATTCCGGGATCAAGGGTCGGCTCAGCTCTCGGCGGCCACGGCGGCAAGGAGCGCCTTGATATAGCCGAAGGCGAATGCGAACCCCTGCAGGTTGGCGGTATCTCCCTCGATCGTCGGGACATGGTCGGGCATGATCATCCCGTCGTAGCCGACGTCCTTGTAGACGCGCATCGCCTTGAGCATGTCCACGTCGCCGTCGTCGATGAAGGTCTCGCGGAAGTTCAGGAAGCCGCCGGCGATGTTGCGGAAGTGCACGTTGAAGATCTTCTTGCGCGTCCCGAAGTAGCGGATGACGTCGAAGATCTGCTCCCCCGGCTTCTCCAGCATCTCCGAGACCGTGCCCTGACAGAAGTTGAGGCCGTGATACGGGCTCTCGGCGATCGACACGAAGCGCTTGAGGCCGTCCACCGATCCGAGCACGGTCTCGACGCCGCGCCAGCCCTTGCCGCGCGGCATGCCGGGATCCTGCGGATGACACGCGAGCCGCACCTTGTGTTCGGCAGCGACCGGCACGACGCGCTCGAGGAAGTAGGTGATCCGCTCCCAGTAGGTATCCGCGTCAATCTTTCCGGCGACCGTGAGCGGCGGGTCCTGCTTGGCTTCGGTGTAGACGAAGGTGCTGTAGCGAGCCTTGCCGCGGCCGACCGTCGGCGCGCTGCGCGGAACGCCGATGAACGTCAGGTTGTACTTGACGGAGGGGATGCCGGCCCGACCGGTGTTGCGGATCATCTGGCAGACATCGTCGATCTGCTTGTCGCGATCGGCGGTGGCGAGCAGGATCGCCGGGCTCTCGCTGCGTGAGATCTCGCTCGAACTGAGGGGAAGCGGCACCATGTCGAGCGTCAGGCCGAACGACTCGACGTGCTCGCGGCGCTTCGTCAGCGCCTCGACCGACCAGGCCTCGTCCAGCTTCGCCGAGGGCAGGCGGCTGCAGATGTGATTGACGCCGAACCCGGCCAGCACGCGCAGGATCGAGTCGGCGTCGCCATGCTGCGTCCCGGCCTTCATCCGAATGCGGGACGCGGCGGACGGCTTGCGCGTCGAGGGCTGGGCGGCGACCTGGGCCGAGACGATGGATTCGGCCACCGATGTGGCGGCGCCCGCTCCAGCGAGCCGAACGAAGTCGCGGCGATGCATCGAACCTCCTCAGTGCGTCAGGGCAATGCCGGTGAGTCTGCGCGATCGTCGGGAGACGTGTCGTCTGGCGTCACGATCTCCTGGTCAGGCTCGGTCTGCGTGGTGATCGCGAGGAAGCAGAAGATCGCGACGCCGCCCGTCACCGCGACGTCCGCGACGTTGAAGATGCCGCTCCTGAGCGGACCAATCCCCACGTTCAGGAAATCCCGCACCGCCCCGAGCGCGAGCCGATCGATCAGGTTGCCGAGCGCGCCCGACACGATCAGCGCCAGCGCAATGCCCTCGGCGCGGCTGAGCGAGTGGTTCCGCACCAGCGGGATCATCAGGCCAATGACGACGACGGCCGGAATGACGCCGAAGAGCACGCTGCGAAGGAGCGGAGGCAGGGTGGCGCCGACGCTCAGAAAACCGCCAGGGTTCTCGGCATAGGTCAGTCGGAGTGTGTCGCCGAAGTACGAGAGCGCCGGACCAGAGCCGATCGCCGCGTTCGCGATCGCCTTGGTCGCCTGATCGCACCCGACGCTGCTGACGATCAGCGAGCAGAGAAGGAGGAGCCGAGACAAATTGTGCATAACCATCAGCCCTTCGCTGCCATCGCCTGGCGGCCGACACCGGTGACACGGGGGACACGGGGGACACGGCCAGCAGGCAAAGATGGAGAGTAGCCGTTTCGCCGCAGAAATCAAAGCATGGGCTTCGTGGTCGAGTCGCCACATTTTGGCCCGTCGATACCGCCCCTGAGCTGGAGCTCAGGGGTATGCCGCACGGGTCAGCAGGTAGGCAATAACGAGGGCGCCGGCCATGACCGCCAAGGCCAAAACGCCGCCAAACACCATGTTCCAGAGCGCCGAACGGTCGCTGGCCCACGTCATCACCGCTGACGCCGCCAGGCCAACGACAACCACCGCGATCAGGACGAGCACGATGATGACGAGCATGAAGCGCGCCGCCTCGACCGTAAAAAGTCACGTCCGCGTCACAGATATTACGATGCCGACGCGATCCACACCCAGGTGCGCCAGAGCAGCAGGAGCGCGAGCACAACGGCAGCCCACAACTGCCAGCGACCTTGCCCTGGCGCATCACCGCCGTCGTGCTGCATGCCATCTGCATTTACTGCCCGCCGGCCGAAAGCGTTTCGATGTGCGTGTGCCTCACATCTCCGATCGACGGTGGTAGGTTTTTCCGGAGCCGCACGTCGCACGTAGCACGTGTCACGTGTCACCATCGCTCCAGCACACTGAGAGGAACCCATGAGCGAACCGAAGCCCGAACGCGAGACCGACAAGGGTGTAGGCGCCGAGACCGAACGACGCGAGGTCGTAGATCGACCCGGCGACAATCCGAATTCGACCGGCGCCGGCCGCGAGACCACGCGCGATACGGGGGTGGGCGATACCGTCGGCGACGACAGCCGCGAGCCGCGGCGATCGGAGCGCTGAGGCCTACTCGGCGCGGAGCGCGCGCAGCAGCTCGCCGCTGAGCGCGGCGCGAGTGGCCGCGGCCGCGGACAGCAGCCCGGCGACGAGCACACCGGCCAGCAGCAGCGCGAGCCCGACGCCCGGCGTGCTGCCGCGCTCGAGCCAGGCCGGCACGATCGCGATCAGCGCACAGATGGTTCCCGCCGCGACGCCCGAGACCAGCAGGATCGCGGTCTCGGCGAGAATCATCAGCGTGACGTGGCGCGCGTTGTAGCCGACCGCGCGCAGCAGCGCCAGCTCGCGGCGCCGCTCGAGCACGTTGCGGAACATGACCGTCGCCAGCCCGATCGTCCCGAGCAGCAGGCCGAGGCCGCCGAGGGCCTGGAACGTCGAGAGGTAGGTGTTCTCGACGCGGTGGAAGGCGTCCAGGCGCTCGGTCGTGCTCACGGCGTCGACGCCGAATGCGTCCAGCTCGCGCTCCACGACCTCGGCGAGCGCACTCGCCTCTTCGGTGGTGCGCACGTCGGGCGCTTCGATCAGGAAGAACCGGAAGCCCTGCTCGCCCGGGAACGCGCGCACGAACGCCTGCTCCCCCATGACCAGCTCGCCCTGCAGCACGCTGTCGCGCAGCGCGCCGACGAACCGCAGCACGAGCGGCCGGCTCGCGCCAACGTCGATCGACATGGTGTCTCCGAGCGACGCGTGCAGCACGTACTGCAGCGACGTCGCGTCGGCGATGACCGGCACGGTGCCATCCTCGAACGTGCGCTGAAGCAGCAGCCACGGGTTGGCCTTCTCCGCGTCGTTCTCGGCCAGCGAGCCGCTGAACGTGAAACGTCCCGCCTCGACGAAGCTCCGCTCGGGCGCGATGATCGTCGGATTGCCCGGGCGATAGAGATTGAGGCAGCTCGCGTCCTCCCCCGGCCGCAGGCGGAAGCGGCTGAAGCGCGCGCGCTGCAGCTCCGGCGCGCGGACCAGCAGCGCCTCGCGTCCGGACGCTTCGTTCGGGTTGTGGACGATCGGCACTTCTGATTCGGCCAGCAGCACGAAGCCGCCGGTGCCGGAGCGCGGATCCTGCGTCAGCTCGCCGCCGCCGCGGCGGAAGGCGTCAACGGAGACGATGATGAACGCCGCCGATGCGACGAGCGCCGCCGACAGCACGCTGCGGCCGGGGCGAAACGCCGCGCCCCTGAAGCCGAGCCGCGCCACCGCCCAGGCGCCGTGGCCGGCGATCGCGCGCGCGTCACGCGCCCGGAGCCACGACGACAGGAAGAGGAGGAACGACGTCAGCAGCGCGGCGCCTGCCCCGAAGAACGCACCCGCCTGGGTCCCCGCGCTGACGAAGCCGAGCGCGATCAGCGACAGGCCGAGCAGCGCGGCCACGACGCCGGCGCGCGACGATCGCCGGGAACGCGCGCCGTCTGCTCCGGGCGGCGGCTCCAGCGACTGGGCGCCGAGCAGCGCGCGGGGCGTCCGGCGCGCCACGGTGCGGAGCGACAGCAGCACGCACACCAGCGCCGCGACGACCCCGCCCGCCGCGCCGAGCGCCAGGCTCGTCGTGGTGACGTGCACGTTCAACAACGTGGTGCCGACCGCTCCAACCCACCAGGTCCGCAGCCCGTGCACGATGAGCCGCGCGTATCCGATCGCTCCGGCAACCCCGATCGCGCTGCCAGCCGCCGCCAGCAGCAGCGCTTCGGTGAGGAGCAGGCGCCTGATGCCCGCGGTCGTGAATCCCGTCGCCCGCAGGATGCCAATCTGACGCAGCCGCTGCTCGACCCCGAGCCGGAAGAACAGCATCGCCAGCAGCACCGCGGAGACGACGATGAAGAAGCTGAAGTAGGTGAAGTACTCGCCGAAGTTGGTCGCGCCGGCGGAGGCGTCGAGCGCCATGCGCCGCGACGGCAGCAGGACCAGCCCCTGCGAGGCCGGCGACACCGTGTCGCGCAATGCCTTGCGCATCGACTCGACGAGCCGCGGCACGTCCTGCGGCTGCACGTTGGCGAACCGCAGACCGGTGACCGCGCCGTATCGCGTCGCCCAGAGATCGCGGGCGCGCTCGTACGGGAGGAAGGCCTTGGGCGTGGCGCGGTACGTATCCCAGTACGCCTCGTCCTGCTTGCGCACTCGCGCCAGGTCGAGCGGAAACGGTGGATCCCAGTCGGCCAGGCTTTCGGCGCCGGTGATGCCGGGATACTCCGGCGCGAGATGCCGATCGCCCGCGAGTCCGGTCATCGGCACGATGGCGCTGACCACGAATGGGGCCTTCGACGTTCGCAAGCCGGCGTTCGCGTCCCACAGATAGAACTCGAGCTCGACGGGATCGCCCACCGCGGCGTCGAGCTCACGCGCCGCCCAGGTGTTGAGCACGAGCGGCGTCGCGGCGACTCCCGATGGCGGCGCGGTGGACGCGCGCGGCGCGGACGGCGCGGACGGCAGCAGCACGCCGAGATCGATGCCTGTCACCAGCGAGTACGGCACCTCACGATCGCGGATGCGAATCGTGTTGGCGAGGTAGGTGAAGACCGGCAGCGGCGCCGGCAGGCCCGCGGCGGTGCCGGCCTTTCGCGCCGCCTCTTCGAGCGGCGCGCTGATGATCCCGCTCGCGCTCTCGACTCGCAGCGCCAGCGTGTCGTCGGTGGCGGCGACGCGGACGCCGATGTCGTCGAGCGTCACGGCGCGCTGAAACGCCGCGTTCACCGCGGCGTCGTCTGCGCTGTCCTGCACGAGGACGGTGTTGACCTGGCCGGCCGCGGCAAGATCGCGCTGCAGCCGACGGAGCGGCGCGAACACGGCGCGGACGTCGCCCTGCTGCGGCTGCAGCGAGAACTCGCCAAGCGACTCGCGCGGCAGCGCGGCGGTCAGCGTCAGCCGCACGGTGCGGGCGATGTCCTCCTTGCGCGCGTAGAGCGATTCGAGCGGAATCTCCGACGGCTTCTGCAGGCGCGTCAGCAGCACGTCGCCGGCGGCGGCGCCGAGCTCGGCGACCAGGGCTGGCGATGCATACACACCCTCGCGCGGCTCGAGGCCGTGGAATCGCCAGAACCGCTCGTCCACGCCGTAGACGAGCACGCTGGCGGCACGCCGTCCCGACGGTTCGTGCGTGACGAAGCCGGTGGTCGCAATCAGCGGAGCGGCCGGCACCGACGCCGACAGGTCCGCCGCGAGCGCCTCGCGAAAGAAGCCGGTGGACGAGACGACATGGCCGGTGCGGCCGAGACGCGAGAGCACGAGATCGCGCAGGCTGCCGCGCACCGAGTCGCCGACCAGCAGCGCCCCACCCAGCACCGCCACGGCCGCCGCCACGCCGAGCGCGACGGCGAGATTGGTGCGCCAGTGGTAGACGAGGCTGCGGTGGATTAGGGAGAACATGGCGAATAAGGTGAAGTCAGAAGTCAAAAGTCAAAAGTGAAAAGGACTGGGCGTTGCCCCGCTGTTTTGACTTTTCACTTTTGACTTCTGACTTGCGCGAGCCTCCCTTGGTTCATTTCGTAGCGTACCGGGAACTTCTCCGCCAGCGCGGCGCTGTGCGTGACGACGACCAGGATCGTCTGACGCGCGGCGTGCAGCTGGAGCAGCAGGTCGGCGACGGTGTCGGCCGAGGCGCGATCGAGGTTGCCGGTCGGCTCGTCGCACAGCAGCAGCCGCGGGTTGCGAATCAGCGCGCGGGCCAGCGCGGCGCGCTGCTTCTCGCCGCCGGACAATTCGGCCGGACGGTGATCGAGCCGATCCGCCAGGCCGACGTGCGTCAGCAGGGCCCTCGCGCGATCGCCGTCGCTCTCCCCTTTCTGCTCGCCGCGCGGCGCGACCAGCGTCGGGGCCAGCACGTTCTCGAGCACCGAGCACTGCGGCAGCAGCGAATGATCCTGGAAGACGAAGCCGATCCGGGCTGTTGCGGAACGCCGCCTGCCGGGGCTCGTCGAGCGCGTACGGATCCTGGCCGTCCAGCGTGACGGTGCCGGACGAGGGCGGCTCGAGCGCGCCGAGGATGTAGAGCAGCGTGCTCTTGCCGCTGCCTGACGGCCCCATGATCGCGATCGCGGCGCCAGGAGCGACCGACAGCGACACCTCGTCGAGAATCGACAGCTCACCGCGCGGGGTGGGATAGCGCTTCGAGACGCGGTCGACCGTCAGCATGGCGATTCAGTTGATCCCGGCAATCGTGCGGTAGACGTGCTCGGCCGCTTCGGCCATGCGTCCGACGTCGTAGTGCTCGCGCACGCCTTCCGCGCCGGCGGCGCCGAGCGCCGCGGCCTTGTCGGGGTGCTGCCAGAGGTCGAGGAACGCGGCCGCCAGCGCCTTCGGGTTGTCCGGCGGCACGAGGACACCGCCACGGGTGTTGTTGACGATCTCGGGAAACGCACCGCGGCGTGGCTGGACGACCGGGACGCCGTTGGCGAGCGCTTCGAGCAGGAACAGGCCCTTCGGCTCCTCGTAGGTCGTCGGCACCGAGAAGATGTCGAGGCCTTGCAGAAACGCCGTCTTCGCCGCGCGATCGACTTCCCCGCGATACTCGAACTCCCCATCGAGGCCCCACTCGCGCATCCGCGACCTGATGTCGTTCAGATAGCCCTGATGCTCCGGTGGAAGATACCCGGCAGCAACCAGCCGGGATCGACCTGGCACGGCCAGCTGCCGGAGCTCGCGGTACGCCTCGCTCAACTCGCGCAGGCCCTTCTCCGGCGCGATCCGGGCGAGGTAGCCGATCGTGAAGACCTCGTTCCGGCGCGGCGGGCGCGGCGAGAAGCCCTGCATGTTGATCCCGAGCGGCACCAGGTGCATCTTCTCGGTCGGCAGGCCGAGGTACTCCGGCATGAAGTCCAGGTAGTACTGGCTCACCGGCACGAACGCGTCGACGTGGCGGCTCGCCTGCTGAATCAGCGCCAGGCAGGTCTCGCGATGCGACGGGCCGAGGCCCTCGAGGAACAGGTCCTCGCCCTGGAGCGTGCAGCAGATCGGCGCCTTCAGCTCGCGCTTCAGCGGTTCGGCGAGGCCGAGCAGCAGGGCGTAGGGCAGGTTGATGACGTCGAACCGCGGCTCCGTCCGCAGCCACTCGAGCAGCTTGTCGATCTCCTTGGCCTGGAAGCCCTGCTCGCCGCGCAGCATCGAGACGGTCATCTCGCCGAGGCTCTTCGGGTCGACCTTGATCTGCCGCTTGGTGGCGAGCCGCAGCGCCCAGGTTGCGTCCCAGATCCGATCGAGCAGCCGCGGCGTGTGGCGGAAGAGCGGGACCTGCTGCTCGAGGAAGACGCTGATGCCGCCGAAGAAGACCTGGGCCTGGCTGACGTTCCGCTCGTCGGTGCGGGTCGGCGTGTAGACCGGCGTGAGGATGACGTCGTGGCCGCGGGCCAGCAGTGCGGCGGCGAGCGCGTTGTCGCGCAGGCAGCTGCCGCAGTACATGTCGCCGGCACCGCCGGTGAACGACAGGATCCTCACGCGTCCGCGGCGGCGAGCACGGCGTCGGCGGACTGCTGGAACGAGCGGCGCGCGTAGAGGTGCTCGAACAGGTTGCCTTCGTGCGGCTGATCCCAGCTGATGGTGTTGGTCTGGATCGCGCCGACGTTGAGGCGATCGACCAGCGGCGACGCGAGCAGGCGGTCGATCAGCCGGCGATCGCGCGTCAGGGCGGTCACGACCAGCGTCTTGCCCATCGGCTCCGGCATCCGCTGCATCTGCTCCGGCGTGACCGCGACGACGGCGGCGAACGGGAACAGGAACTCGCGGTTCGCCAGCGGGTGATCGGGCGCATCGCAGAGCACCAGTGTCGGCTGCAGATAGGTGCAGCCGTCGAGGGTGGCGAGCCGCGCCGACGGCCGATGGTCGAGCGTGACCTCGCGCGCACCGTCGTTCTGCAGGCCGCTGTCGATCTGCGCCGAAATCCTCTCCGCGACGCGCGCATCCGCAAACGGCGCCAGCGTCGCCCGCTCGTCATCCGCCGCGCGCGGCACGATCGTGGCGAGCCTGGAGGCGACCGCGGCCGCCACGCGCTCGGCGTGCGACGCCGCCACCCAGATGCCCGACGCGTTGACGCAGGAGCGGCCGCCGTTCTCCGCGACCGAGGCCGCCATCAGGTCGACGTATTTCTCCCACTCGCCGCCGGCCAGGAGATCGTCGCCGATCAGGATCTTGCTGTAGCCGGGCCCGTGGAGCTCGACCCGCGGATCGCCTTCCCACCCGCCAACCGCCGCGACGTCGCCGAAGAACATGCTGCGGCCGGTGCGGCGCAGCACCTCGCCGGCGCCGGCGTGATCGGCCGGGTAGTAGCTGAACGTCTCACGCGGACAGCCCACCTTCATGAACGCCTGGGCGATGCGGAACGGCGTCCACGGCTCGGCGCTGCCCGGCTTGAGCACCAGCGGAATCTTCAGCGCGATGGCCGGGATCCACAGGGAGTGCACGCCCGGCGAGTTGCTCGGCAGCACCACGCCCAGCGCATCGGTCCGCGGATAGAAGCTGATCGCATGGCCGCCGTGCTCGCCGAACCCGGCGTCGATGATCGACATGTCGAGGCCGCGGGTCAGCCCACGCAGTACCGTCCGCATCTCCCGCATCACCCCGGCGACCCGCTGCATGTTGCGGCGCACCAGCGCGTGCGGCATGCCGGTCGTCGCCGACAGCTGCAGCATGTAGTCGTCCGGAGACTGCTGCGAATCGCCGAGCGGGAGCCGATCGTTCAGGAACACGTCAGCCGCCTCGGCACACATGGCAATCAGGCGGTCGAACGGAATCCGCGCCAGCGCCTGCCGCGCCGCCGCCTGCCGCTCCGGCCGCAGGTCCCGCCTGATCAAGCCGGGGTTGGCCTGGCTGATCTCGACGAACGGCTCACGGGTGCGGTGGTGCGGCACGCGGACGATATCGAGGCTCTTGTAGGGTTCGCCCTGCCTGAGAATAGGGAGGTGGAGCATGGGGTCAGTTTACATTTGCCAACTCCCAACGCCCAACTCCCAACTCCCAAGCGGAACCGCTCGAGACAACGGGGCGAAAGACGTCGGCACCAGCTAACCCGCACGACTTCCAGCCAGTTGCCTCGAACGCCTCCGGCATTGGGAGTTGGAAGTTGGGAGTTGGGAGTTGAGCGCAGACCCATCCGTCGGAGATTCTCCAACTCCCCGCCGGCCCCTGTCGTCCCTAACCCCGGAGGCAGCAGATGACCGACCTGCGATGGGCCTGGCGGAACGTTCGGCACCGTGGCTGGCAACCGATCCTTGCCGTGGCGCTGCTCGCGGTGGCGCTCGCCGCGAACACGCTCGTGTTTGCCGCCGCGGACTCGCTGGTGTTCCGACGCGCGCCGTTCCGGCAGGTGGACCAGCTCGTCGAGCTGCAGCGGCGCGATCGCACGCACCGGCGCGCCCTCAGGTAGCTTCATGTCTGTGGCGGTATTCGAGGAGTGGCGGAAGCAGCGGGATCTCTTCAGCGGCGTCGAAGGCCATCTCTACAAGACGATCTTCCTGAGCGGCGCCGGCGAGCCCGAGCTCGTGCCCGCGTCGGACGTGACCGTCGGCCTGTTCGAGCTGCTCGGCGCGCGCCCGGCGTGGGGACGGCCGTTCGCCGCAGGTGACGAGCGACAGACCGACGTCCAGACCGTGATCGTCGCTGAGTCGCTGGCCCGCCAGCGCTTCGGCGATCCGGCTCGTGCGATCGGTCAACGCCTCGAGACGACAGGCGAGCCGCTGACGATTGTCGGCGTGATGCCGCGCTCGTTCCGCTTCCCTGCCGGCACGGTGCGCATCTGGCGGGCGCTCGATCCGAGCGGTCCGCTGACGGCCGGCACCGGTGGCACGGTCAGCGCACTGGCGCGGCTCGCCCCCGGCGCGTCCCTCCAGGCAGTGGCGCCGATCGCCCAGGCGCGGAGCGTCGAGATTGGCAAGGCGACCGGTGCACGTGGCGGCTACGAAGCCATCGTCGTGCCGTTCGTACGCGAGATCGGCCGGAGACACTCAGCGGCGCATGTTCCTGGTGCTGCTCGGCGCCGCCGCGTGCCTCCTGCTCCTCGCGTGCGCCAACGTGGCCTCGCTCGAGCTTGCCGGCGCGGTGCGGCGCGCGCGCGTGTATGCGATCCAGATCGCGATCGGGGCGTCGCGTGCGGCGCTGGTCCGCACGGCGCTGCTCGAAGGGCTCATCCTGGTCGGCGCCGCGGCGGCCGTGGCGGCATGGCTCGCATCCGCGGCGGCCGGCGCGCTCACCAACGTCGTCCCACCGCACATCGCCACCGGCAGCGCCAATCCCATCGATCTCGACGAGCGCGGCGCGGCGTTCATGCTCGCCGTCGCGGCGGCGACGTGGCTGCTCTCCACGCTGCCCGTCCTCGTCTTCGCGTGGCGCGCGAACCTGCTCGACCTGCTCAAGCACGAAGGCTCGTCGGCGTCGGCCTCGCGGGGCGGCGCGCGCTTCCGCGGCGGGCTCGCCGTCGTGCAGATCGCCCTGGCCGTCCTCCTGCTGGTCGGCAGCGTGCTCTACGTGCGGACCTACACGGCGCTGATGCAACTCGACAAAGGCTTCGACAGCTCGGGCGTCGTGTCGATGAACCTGACGATTCCCCCGCAGGCGTTCGGCACGGCCGCCGAGCGCGCGGTCGTCGCCGACGAAATCCTCAGCCGCGTCCGCGCCCGCCCCGGCGTCATCGCGGCATTCGAAGGTGCGCCGCCGCCGTCGACCGGCGATTCGCCGATGCGGATTCAGCAGATCGAAGTGGACGATCGTCCGCCGGTCGACTCGGACCTCGCCCTCCCCAAGCTGCGCGTCGATCCGGACTACTTCGCGACGTTGAAGATTCCGCTCGTGGCCGGCCGGATGTTCGAGCCGGGAGAGCCGCCGACCAACGCCATCATCAGCGCGCCGCTGGCGGCGCGCCTGTGGCCGAACGCGGATCCGATCGGCCGGCGTTTCCGTGAGTCGCCGAACACGCCGTGGTACCACGTCATCGGTGTGGTGGAACACGTGCGGATGGCTCAGGACGGCACCACCGGACCGACGCGGTACTTTCAGCTCTACCTGAAACGGCAACCGCCGCCGCCCGCGGCCGCCACGGCTTCGCGAAGCATGTCGCCGCCAACCGGCGGCTGGTTCGGCTTCATGGCCTTCACCGCGCGCGTGGATTCGCGCGACCGGGCCGCCGATCTCTATCAGACCGTGCGTTCCGTCGATCCGCGCAACATCCTCAAGCTCGAATTCGTGGACGACCAGTACGCCTTGCACTTTGCGGATCGCTTGCTGGCCACCCGCGTCGTGTCCGGCTTCGGCATGCTGGCGTTCGTGGTCTCGACGATCGGCATCTATGGCCTGATGGCGTTCCTGGTGGCGTCGCGCACGCGGGAGATCGGGATCAGGATGGCGCTCGGCGCAGACGCGCGCGCGGTCCGACGGCTCGTGCTCCGGTCCACGCTGCGGCTGGTGGCGGCTGGGACCGTCCTCGGCACCGCCGCGGCGATGGCCACGGGGCGATGGATCGAATCGCAGCTGTTCGGCGTCAGGCCGGCGGATCCCTCGACGCTGGCGATGGTCATCTTCGCCGTCGCCATCGCTTCACTGCTGGCAACGTGGCACCCCGCACGCCAGGCGGCGCGCGTCGATCCGAAGGAGTTGTTGAGGAACTAGCTCAGCGGGATGCGGGAACGGGAAACGGGAAGCGGGAAGCGGGAAGCGGGAAGCTATTTCAGCGCCCACACCGCCACCGAATCGCCGTCGCGGACAACCAGCGCCGAATTGAGGACAACCGGCTGCGCCCATGTCGGGGACGTCGCGACCTTGTAGCGCCGCACCTCCTCGTACTTCTCGGGATTGCGGTTCAGCACGATGAGATCGGCGTCGGTGGTCAGCACGACGAGATGGGGACCGGCGCTCTGAATCGCGGCGTTGGTGCCGCCACGCCCCTCGGTCGTCCACGTCGCCGTGCCCGTGTTCACGTCGAGGCAGAACAACTGGCCCTTGCGCTTGTTGCCGAAGCCATAGAGGAAGGACCCGTCCGCAACCGGCGAGCTCATATACATGGGCAGGTCGGTGTTGTGCCAGAGCTGCTTCAGTCCCCACCCGGTTGCGGTCTTCTCCAGCCGGTAGCCGAACGTCCCCTTCCGTGTTCCCGAGATGACGAGCACATCGCCGGCGATGACCGGCGTGACGATGTTTTCGTTGAACTCGTCGGGGAACGCGAGCTGCCACAGCTCACGGCCGCTCGCGATATCCATGCCGACCACCGCCTTGTCGGTCATCGTGATCAGCTGACGTGCACCGCCGACGGTCGAGACGATCGGCGACGCATAGCCAGGTCCGTGGCCCGGGCAGCGTCCACTTCTCGGCGCCGCGTGGCCGGGTCGAGCGCCCTGAACGCGCCGGCATCGTCATCGCCGACGTGCACGATCAGCAGGCCGCTGTCGATGATCGGTGACATGGCGGTGCCGGTGAACATCCGCGACGTGTCGATCTCCTTCGACCAGTCCTTGCGCCAGCGGACCTTGCCGCTGGCGGCATCGAACGCTGACAGCACGGCGCTCGTGCCGAGCGTGTAGACGATGCCGTCGGCGACGAGCGGCGTCGAGAACGGCCCCTTTGTCACGCTCATCGCGTACTTGTTCCTGGTGAACGCCGACGGATACGTCGCGGACCAGATCGGCTTGCCCGAGGCGAGATCGAAGGCGCTGACGATCTCGTCCGGATCGCGGCGGCTGTGCACGAAGACGCGGGAGGCCGAGACGACGGGCGACGAGTAGCCCTCGCCGATCGCCTGCTTCCATTGAAGGGTCGGCGCCTGCGGCCACGACGCGGGCACGTGCGCGGCGGCCACGACACCGTCGCGGGTAGGGCCGCGCCACTGCGGCCATTGCGCGTGCACGACCGCACTCGCGGCGGACACGACGCAGAACACCAGCGTGATCGTCCTCACCAAGACTCCGTTTCGCGGCTCACTCGTGCCGCAGCGCCTGAATGGGATCGACTCGCGCCGCGCGGCGCGCCGGGATCCAGGCGGCTCCGAGCGCGGCCGCGCCAAGAATCGCGACGGCTCCGACCCAGGTCACGGCGTCGACGGTATGCACGCCGACGAGCTGAGTCCGCAGGAACGTCGTCGCCGCCGCCGCGCCGAGCGCGCCGAGAAGCGTCCCGGCCGCCACCAGGCCGGCCGCCTCGCGCAGTACCAGGCCGCGAACGCCACGCCAGGACGCGCCGAGCGCCATGCGAATGCCGAGCTCACGCGTTCGCGCCGCCACCGACATCGCGACGACGCCGTACAGCCCGACCGCGGTGAGCACGAGCCCGGCGGCCGCGAAAGCGGCGAGCACGATGGCGATGAACCGACGCGGCGCGAGCGACGTGGCGTAGGCCTCGGTGAGCGGCTGCGCGGCACCGATCATGAGCACGGGATCGTGCGCGCGGAGACGCGTGCGGATGTCAGCGGCCGGCAGGATCCCGTCGGCGGCGCGCACGACCAGCGTCACCGAGAACGCCGGCGCTTCCGCGAACGGCACGTAGACGATCGGTACAGGCGGGACGTCGGGCGCGAGATCGCGGGCGTCCGCCGCAACCGCGACGACGACGCGGCCGTCAACGCGCCAGTCGCCGTCGACCGTCATCGTGCGGCCGACGGCGTCGGCGCCGGGCCACAGCCGCCTCGCGGCTTCCTGATTGACGATGGCTGCGCCGCGCCGGCGGCCCTTACCCGTCCGCAGGTACTCCATCGCGTGATCGTCGGCACTGAACGGCCGGCCGCTCTGCAGCGGAAGCCGCAGGACGTCGAAGTAGGCTGGCGTAATGACACGGCGCTGAATGGGACGCCAATCGGGGGATCCGTCGGACCGCGGCGGCACGACGCCCGTGCGCGCAAACCAGGACGCATTTCTCTCTTCGAGCGCCGGGGTCGAGACAAGTGCCGCATGCCGCACGCCCGGCAGCGCCGCGACCTGCGCGACCACGTCCTCGTAGTAGAGGGCGAGCCGATCCCAGGCGGGCCGCACACCGACCACGAGCGGGCCGTCGACCATGCGCGTCATCGGCAGCGCCAGCTCCGTCGATGTCACGCCGTCGGGCTCGAACCCGAGCTCGACGCGCTGCAGATGCAGCATCGTCCGAATCATCAATCCCGCGCCCGCCATCAGCACCAGGGCGAGCGACAGCTCCGCAACGATGAAGGCGCGGCCGGCGCGGCCGGCACTCGAGCCTCCGGCTCCGCTCCGGAGGACCGCGGTCGCGTCGACGCGTGACGATCGCAGCGCCGGCAGCAACCCGGTGATCCCCATCGTCACGAGCGCGAGAAGCACGAGGTAGCCGAGAATGCGGCCGTCAATCGCGACCGCGTCGAGCCGCGGGATCGCCGCTGGCGCCAGCGCCACGAGCACGTCCAGGATGTAGAGACCGAGCAAACCACCGGCCGCCGCGCCGGCGAGCGCCAGCACCGCGTGCTCGAGCACGCTCTGCCGGGCCAGGCGGAAACGCGAGGCGCCGAGCGCCGCCCGCATGGCCAGTTCGCGCTGCCGTCCGATACCGCGCTGCAGCACGAGCGTCGCGACGTTCACGCACGCGATGAGGAACACCAGGCCCACGGCCGCGAGCATCGCGGCGAGCGGCGGGCGCGCGGCCCCGACGAGAGCGCGGTCCAGCGGATCGGCGATCGCGATCCATCCTGCGTTCGTCGCGGGATGCTCGGTCGCGAGGACGCTCGAGATTTGCCGCAACTCGGCGGCAGCCACATCGATCGACACGCCCGGCCGGAGGCGCGCGACCGCCTGTCGCGATCGATCGCCGCGCCCCGAGGCCGCGTCCCAGACCAGCGGGTGCCAGATCTCGGCCCCGCGCGGCATCGCGAAGCCTTCCGGCATCACGCCGACGATCGTGAGCGGGACCGCGCCGTTGACCTGCAGTGCCTGGCCGAGCACACCGGGCTCGCCGCCGAACCACCGCTGCCACAGGCCGTGACTGATCACGATCTCGCGCTCGTGGCCGGTCATCGCCTCGTCCGTCGTGGGGAACGTGCGACCGAGCACCGGGGTGATGCCGAGCACCTCGAAGAACGACGGCGAGACGCTCGCGCCCAGGACGCGGGCGGGGTCGTTGCGGTTGGTCACGAGGAAGGTGGTGCGCGCGTGCATCGCCAGCGACTCGAAGCTGCGGCTCCGCACCCGCCAATCGGCGAAGCTGCCCGGCAGCACGCCGGCGCGGTCCTGCCCGGTCTCGTGATGACTCTCGGAGATCGACACGAGCCGATCCGGCTCGACGAACGGGAGCGGCCTGAAGAGCACCGCGTCCACGAAGGTGAAGACGGCGACGTTCGCGCCGATGCCGATGGCGAGCGTCAGCACTGCCGCGGCCGTGAAGGCGGGCGCGCGCCGGAGCAGCCGGAGCGCGTGTCGAAGTTCAGCGAGCATCGGGAGTCCCTTCACTCAACCCGCATGCCAGCGCGCGTGTGAAATTCAGGCCGTCTACGCCTGCAATCGTTCGTACGTTTCCCTCACATGTCCGGCTGTGGCACCGGGCCTGTTCGGGAACGGACAGAAGGTCGAGCTTTGGATGCTGGGGGAACGGAGTTTAGGGAGGTACCGGATTTCAGGAACGGAGCAACGGAGCCAACGGAGAAAACGGAAAAGACTGTTTGCTTCCGGTGATTCGCCCGTGCCGGCTGGCCGGCACGTCGCCCGGGGATTCAGATCCCATTTTCACAAGCGACTGATCGCTGTGATTGCTTGTGAAAAATGGGATCCGAATCCCCGGCGCGCGCGGAGCGCGCGGCGAATCACCGATCACATCGAACTCTTCTCCGTTTACCTTCGTTCTCTCCGGTGCTCCGTTGTGAGAATCCGGTGTCTCCGTGACCTCCGGTAACTCGCCGTAAACCTCCGGCCACTCTGTCTAGTACACGCCCTCGACCACCGTCGCCCCGAATCGCGAGAACGGCCGCACGTTGCGGACGCCGTCCCACGGGTACAGCTTCGACGGCGGCTCGCGCTCGGCCTCGTCGCGCTCCAGGAAGCGCGGCATGAAGAACTCCTTCGTCAGCGTCGTCAGGCGCACGCGGCCGGTGCCGCCGTACTCGACGACACGATCGGGCTGATCGGGATCGACGACCTCGATCATCGCCCGCGGGTTCGGCGGGTAATAGATGACCGCGTAGTTGTCCTCGGGTTCCGGCGGTTTGTGCGTGGCCAGCCCCATCAGCGTGTTGCCGTAGGTCGGCGCGAAGTAGATGCCGTCGAGCAGTTCCTCGACCGCGAAGCGATGGAACTGCGGCGTCATCTCGGTGCCGCCGCAGAACACGCCGCGAATGCCCATCTTCTTCAGCGACACCTTCTCGCACAGCGCTTCGAGCAGCTTCGGCGTGGTGAACAGGCACTTGATGTTGTCGTGGGCGCGCAGCAGCGTCAGCGCCTGATCGATGACATGGCGCTTGTACGCCTCCATCTGATCCATCTGCCGGTTCTTGATCAACTTGATGACCCAGCGCGGATCGAGGTCGACCATGAAGCAGATGCCGCCGCGATGCTGGGCCAGATGCTCGATCGCGAGACGCAGCCGGCGCGGGCCGCTCGGTCCGACCATCAGCCAGTCCGAGCCCTTGGGAAAGAACTCGTCCGGCAGGGTCTCGCTGAAGTTCGAGTAGTCGATGCGGAAATCTTCGTGGGCAATGCGCGACTTCGGCACGCCGGTGCTGCCGCCGGTCTCGAAGACGTAGATCGGCTTGTCGGCGATCCCCTTGGGCACCCAGCGCCGCACCGGTCCGCCGCGCAGCCACTCGTCCTGGAACGGGCCGAACTTCACGAGGTCGTCGTAACCCTTGACGTCGGTGCGGGGATCGAAATCGAACCCGCGCGCCTTCTCGAGCCAGAACGGACAGCCGGTCGCCGGATCGAAGTGCCAGCGCACGATGTCGCGCACGTGCGCATCGAGACGCTCGCGGGCGGCACGAACAGCAGATGGGTCGACGCGGGCCGGAGAAGCGACGGTGTCAGGCATAGGGCCGGATCTTATCAACTCCCACCCTTCGACGAAGCTCAGGGTGGCCCCGAGCCGGGTCGAGGGCCAACTCCCAACTCCCAAAGAGAGCCGCTCGATACTGCCGGGTGGAAGGCCTGAGCAATAGCTGGTACCGAGACATTTCACCCCGTTGTTCAAACGGCTCTCCTCTTGGGAGTTGGGAGTTGGGAGTTGATGTGGCCTTAAACCCGTCCAGCCCCCGTCGCCAACCCGCGGATGAACGCCCGGCGCTCCTGCGCCTCCGGCTGCGTCGCGAGCTCGTCGACCGGCCACGGCAGCCGCCAGGTCCAGTTCTCGTCGTTGACGATGGCCGGGACGTTGACGCGATCGCGCCAGCCGAACACGTCCTGGATCGGGACGATCACGTAGTCCGACGCAGCGGCGAACAGCAGCTGCAACAGCGCATCGCGCAGCCCCGCCGTATACGGCGCGTCGGGCAGCGCACCCGCGGCGCGCACGCCCGGCAGGTCGCAGCACAGCAACCGCTCCTCGCGGCTGGCGCCGTCCCACCACTCGGCCAGCGTGTCGGTGTCGTGCGTGCCGCTGATTGCCACGGATTCGACGGGTAGTCCGACGGCTGCCGGAACGGCTTGCCCGGCGTATGCCAGTGGCGCTCCCAGCGCAGCACCTTGAGGCCGGGGATGTGCAGGCGCGCCAGCGACTCGCGCACGAAGTCCGGAACGATGCCGAGATCCTCGGCGATGATGCGCGCGCCGCTGTCGCGGAAGATCGTCATGAGCCGTTCGCCCTGCGCCAGCTGCGACAGCTCGTCTCCCGGCGTGAAGTACTTGCGGCCGTCGGCTTCGCGGACGAAGGTGCGGTAGAAGCCGACCAGATGATCGATGCGGAAGCCGTCGTAGAGCTCGGTGCAGCGACGTGCGCGCTGGCGCAGCCATTCATCCCCGGCCCGCTCGTGCACCTCCCACCGGTAGACCGGCAGTCCCCAGTCCTGCCCGGTCTCCGAGAACGCATCGGGCGGCACGCCGACCGACGCGTCGATCCGGAACTCGTGCTGGCGCGACCAGACGTCGGCGCTGTGGCCGCTGACCATGAACGGGAAGTCGCCGAAGATACCGATCGGGGCACAGTCGCGCCTGGCGCGGAGCCATTGATCGTCGGCGAGCCACTGCAGGTACTCGTAATAGCGGATGCGTGCGGCCAGGCGCTCGCGCGCGGCGGCCAGCGCGCCGGGATCGCGATGGCGCAACTCGGGCTCCCAGTCACGCCAGTAGCTCGCCCGGTGCTCGTCGTGCAGCGCGCGGAACAACGCGTACTCGTCGAGCCACCACCGTTCGCGCTCGGCGAACTCGCGGAAGGCCCGGTCGCGCTCGGAGCCGGTGCCCTGATGGCGATCGCGGAACACCGCGAACGACTCGCGCAGCGCCAGCGACTTCAGCGAGCGCACCTCGCGGAAATCCACCGCCCGCGACTCGCGGGCCCGCGCCAGGCGATCGCGATCCGCCGCGCCGAGCACGCGCTCGCCGCCGCAGTCGTGGAACTCGGGCACCTCGGGCAACGCGATGAAGACGGGATCGATCGCCATCGCGCTCAGCGCCGAGTACCGGAGAGTTCTGCCCCTCCTCCATCTCGTTCACCGGCAGCAGCTGCACGAAATCGAGGCCGGCCTGCTCGAGCCACCGCGCGAATCGCGGCAGGTCGGGAATCTCGCCGACGCCCCAGCTCGCGCGCGACGGAATCGAGAACAGCGGCACCAGCACGCCCGCATGGCGGCCGTGATGGAAGTCGCGGCGCTCAGCCATCCGCCCGCTCCAGCACGCGCTCGACGGCCGCCTGGAACACCTCCGGATCCGGCAGCAGGCTCAGGACGACGTACGACTCGCGAGGAAAGTCGAAGAAGAAGCCGGGGTGCACCACGATGCCATCCTGCTCTAGGAGATCGATCACGAACTGTTCCTCGGAGCCGCGCGTGGGGATTCGGAGGACAGCAGACCAGCCGCCGTCCGCATGCAGGACCTCGACCGCCGGACGCGACGCGACGGCGTGCCCGAGCGCCGCGTAATTCGATCGTATGCGGGCCAGCACCTGCCGCCGCGGCTCCTCGCCGCCCGCGATCAGGTCGGGCGCCGCCACCTGGGCCGGCGTCGACACCGACAGATACGTATCGCAGATGAGTTCGAGCCGCTCCAGCGCCGCATCGACGACGGTCGCCGGACCGTCGACCGCGATCCAGCCAAGCTTGATCTGCGGCAGCGCCGCCGACTTCGACAGTCCGCCGAGCCGGAACGTCAACGCGTCCGGTGCGGCCGCGCCCGCGGCGGTGACCGCCGCATCCTCCGCAAGCGGGTAGTCGGCGAACACTTCATCGACAATCAGAGCGGCACCTCGCGCAGCACACCTCGATTCGAGGGCCGCCTGTTCTGCCGGCGTCAGCACGGAGCCGGTGGGATTGTTGGGGCTGACGGCGAGGACCGCCTTCGTGCCGGCCTCCCACACCTCGTCCACGCTGCTCGTGTCCAGCCACCATCGTCCATCGTAATCGAGGCGGTAGGCACGCGCGGTGACGCCGTCGAGCGCCGTCAGGTGCTCGAACAGCGGATAGCTGGGCGCCGGCACCAGGACCGAGTCGCCACACGGCGCGCACGTCAGCTTGAACAGCAATGAGTATGCCTCGCTCGTGCTCGACGTCAGGACGATGCGATCCGGGGGGACGCGACGACCGCGGCGCGCGTAATCGGCGGACACCGCTTCGCGCGCGCTCGCCAGCCCGAACGGGCTCGGCTGATAGTGGGCCACCTCCGCGGCGGCCAGCGATCGGAACAGTCCTTCGGGATAGCGGATACCCGCGGCGGTGGGGTTGCTGATCGTCAGGTCGACGAGCGGCCGGCCCGAGCGGCGGGCCCGCGCGATGGCGTGCGACAGCGCGTTCGATTCGAGCCGCGACGGCAGCCTCGCTGAGAACATACGCCTGTAAACTATAGCGGCCCGAGCGACGCACGGGCCGTGGAAGAACCGTCATGTCCAGCTGAGCCTCACTCTCGACGAGCTGCTCCGCTTCACCAACGCCGAACGCGAGAAGTGGCGCGCCTGGCTGGTCCAGCATCCGGCGGCCATGGATGCGCCGGTGCAGCCCGGCGGCCGGTTCCCGACGGTCGGCAAGCTGATCGATCACATCTTCCTGGTCGAACGCCGCCACATCGAGCGGCTGACGGAATCGCCGCTCTCCAACTCGACCGGCCTGACCGGCAACAACGCGCCGCCGCTGTTCGCCTACGGATCGTCCGTCCGCCGCGAGCTCGAGCAGTTCGCCGCGGATCTCGACGCCGACGTGGCCGACGAGATCAGGACGTTCGACGTGCGCGATCGGCAGTGGCCGATGAGCTCGCGCAAGCTGCTCTTTCACATCGGGCTGCACGAGATCCGTCACTGGGCGCAGATCACGCTGGCGGTGCGGCTCGCCGGATTCGAACCGCCGGCCGACCAGGATCTCTTCTTCAGCACGGCCCTGAAATAGTGCGCGCCCTTCCCGAGCCCCGGCTGATCGCCACCTGCGTCGTCGTCGCCGCGCTCGCGGCAGCGCCGGCGGGCCAGCGGATCGACGAGATCGTGCCGGTCGGCGTGCGGCATGCGCTCGACGCGGACGCGGGACGGCGGCGCACCGACCTCGAGGAGTTCCGCCGGCTGCGGTTCAACGTGGTGGCGCTCTCACCCGAGTCGACCACCGACATGGAGCTCGGGCTGATCGAACGGCTGCTCGGCGGCGCCGCGAACGCGCGTGTGCACGCGGCCGGCGTCGCGACGATCTCCGAGAAAGAGTCGGGCTCCGCCGCGCAGGTGCGGCTGGCGGCCTGGTACTACCTCAGCATGGGCGCGCGCGGCATCATCTTCGGCGAATGGGCGGCGCTGTCGCGCAATCCCGACGCCCTCACCGCCGCGGTCGAGTTCGCCGATCACATCACCCGCAACGTCGCGCTCTACGCGCCGCTGCGCCCGCGCCTCTCGCGGGCCGAGGCGCCGGACGTCACGGTGAGCGGCAACGACCCGAGCATCACGGCCCGGCTCCTCGAGTCGCACGACGCGCTGCTGCTCGTCGCCATCAATCACGACGCCGCGCAACCGCGCGAGGTGACGCTGACGTTCTCGGAAGCAATGCCGGAAGCGATCTGGCAGAACATGCTCACCGGCACCGCGGTGAACTTCGTCGCCGGCCCGACCGGCCCGGTCTACACGCGCACGTTCCCGCCGCGCGACGTGCTGGTGCTGATGATCAGGAAGCGATGGAAGTAGGCGCTGACGCTTGTCGGGATCGGGATCGGGATCGGGAAGCGGGAATCGGGAAGCGGGATGCGGGATGCGGGATGCGGGATGCGGGCACCTGGAACCTGGAACCTGGAAAGAGAAGACTGGCAACTGGCAACTGAAGACTGGAAACTGAAGACTGATATGACCGTGACATTGACAGACATCACCGCCGCCCGCGCGCGCATCGCGGGAGTGGCGCGGATCACGCCGCTGGTGGACGTGTCCGCGGCCGCGGGGCGGCCGCTGTTCCTCAAGTGCGAGAACATGCAGCCGGCGGGCGCCTTCAAGATCCGCGGCGCCTACAACATGGTCGCGCAGCTCACCGGTGAGCAGCGGCAGCGCGGCGTGGTGACGTATTCGTCGGGCAACCACGGCCAGGCGGTCGCGCTCGCCGCGCGCGAGCTCGGCGCCCCGGCCGTCGTCGTGATGCCGACGACCGCGCCGGCGATCAAGGTCGAAGGCGCGCGGGCGCTCGGCGCCGAGGTCATCTTCGCGGGGACGACCTCGCCGGAGCGGAAGGCCCGCGCCGAGTCCGAGGCGGCCAGCCGCGGCCTGACGATCGTGCCGCCGTTCGACCACGAGTGGATCGTCGCCGGACAGGGCACGGCGGGGCTCGAGATCCTCGAGCAGTGTCCCGACGTCGCGTCCGTGGTCGTCCCGATCGGCGGCGGCGGCCTTGCCGCCGGCGTCGCGACTGCGATCAAGCTGTCGCGTTCCGACGTCGCGGTCATTGGTGTCGAGCCCACGGGCGCCGCCAAGATGAAGTCGTCGCTCGGCGCCGGCGCGCCGGTCACGCTGGCGCGCACGTCGAGCGTCGCCGACGGGCTGATGCCGATGCGGCCGGGCGATCTCACGTTCGAGCTGGTGCGCCGCTACATCGACGAAGTCGTGACCGTGGACGACGACCAGATCATCGCGGCGGTGCGGTGGGCGTTCACGCGCGCGAAGATCGTGGCCGAGCCGAGCGGCGCGGCCAGCATCGCGGCGGTGCTGAGCGGAGCGGCGCCGAACACCGGGCCCATCGTCGCCATCGTGAGCGGCGGCAACGTCGGCGCCGACCAGCTGGCCGGCTACTTCCACACGTCGGACGCGGCGGTCTGAGGCTGAACGTCATGGCGATCGAGCGATTCGACATGGAGCGGATGCAGTCGACGTGGGAGAACCTCGTCGACTACGACATGAGCGAGAGCGGCGTGCGGCCGCAGACGCTCCGCGAGCTGGTCGCGATGGGGTTCGACCTCGAGGCCTTCCTCGATCAGCCGCTCGGTTACAGCCAGTCGAACGGCACCATCGAGCTCCGCGAGCGGCTCACCGCGGGCTACGCGGGCTCCACCGTCGATCACATCGAAGTCACCAACGGGACGTCCGAGGCGAACTACCTGATCGCCTTGAGTCAGCTCCGTCCCGGCGACACCGTCGCGATGGAAGTGCCGAACTACATGCAGATGCCGGGCGTCGCGCGCAGCCTCGGTGCGACCGTCCGGCCGTTCCAGCTCAGGCAGGACTCGGGCTGGGAGCCGGACTGGGAACAGTTCGAGCAGGCGGTGACGCCCTCGACGCGCCTCCTCTACCTCTCGAATCCCAACAACCCGACCGGCGCCGTCCTCTCGGACGACGCGATGCAGCGCATCGTCTCGCGCTGCGAGCAGACGGGGACGATGATCATCGCCGACGAGGTGTACCTCGGCGCCGAGATCGATCGGCCGCGGACGCGCAGCTTCTGGGGGATGAGCGATCGCGTGATCGTCACGAGCGGGCTGTCGAAAGCCTACGGCATCCCGGGGATACGCATCGGCTGGATGGTCGGGGCAACGGCGCTCGTGAACGCGTGCTGGACGCAGCACGACTACCTGACGATCGGCCCGAACAAGCTGTCGGACCGGCTGGCGCGGGTGGCCGTCGAGCCCTCGAACCGGGAGCGCTGTTACGGTCGAACCCGCGAGATCCTGCGCCACAACCTGCCGATCGCGCGTGAGTGGATCGCCGGCTTCGGCGGGCGGCTGACGTGGCGAGAGCCTCAGGCCGGCGCCATCGCCCTGGTCCGCTATGACGCCCCGATCGGGAGCCTGGAGCTGGCCGACCGCGTGCGGGTCAGGCAGAACACCCTGATCGTGCCGGGCGTCCACGTCGGGCTGGAAGGGTACCTGCGGATCTGGCTGGGCGGCCGGGAGCCATTCCTGCGCGAGGGGCTGCGCCGCATCGGCGCCGAGCTCGGACCGCTTTTCGACTGACCAACTGTTAACTCCGGCGGCGCTGCTGCGTATCTAGAGGGCATGACACCCTTTTCGACCGCTTTTCGCGCCGCGACGCTCACCCTCCCCGTCCTCCTCCTGGCGTCCGGCGCGTTTGTCTCCGATGCCGCGGCCCAGGCCCGGGCGGCGACCCGGCAGCCGACAGCCGCACCGAGGCACCACGGAACGGCTCGCGAGCCAGATGGACGCGGACGCCACCCGGCGGGCGCTGATGGAGCTGCTGGAGCGGCATCCCCCGTCGGTCGGCCGCGTCCTCAAGCTGGACCCGTCGCTGATGCGGAACGAGGCCTACCTGTCGTCGTATCCACAGGTTCGGCAGTTCCTGGAGGAGCATCCGGAAGTTGCGCTGAACGCTCCCTATTACCTCGAGCACATCCAGATCGGGCACGACTACCAGCGAAACCCTACTCGTGAGGAGATGACGCAAGTGGTCCTGGCCGGGCTGGCCGGCTTCACCGCCTTCATCGTGGTCCTGAGCACGCTGGTCTGGTTGATCCGGACCATCGTGGACCACCGGCGCTGGAACCGGCTGTCGAAGATCCAGGCGGAAGTCCACACCAAGCTGATGGACCGGTTCTCGACCAATGACGAGCTGCTGTCCTACGTGCAGACGCCGTCGGGACGGCGGTTCCTGGAGTCGGGACCGAGCCCGCTGCAGGAGACCGTGACTGTCCTGAGCGCGCCGTTGTCCCGCATCCTCTGGTCGGTGCAGCTGGGATCGGTCCTGCTGGTGAGCGGCGTCGGACTGCTGTTCCTGAGCGGCCGGGCGATCCAGGAGGCGCGCGAGGTCTTCTACATCGCCGGCTGCCTGGCGACGGCGATGGGAGCGGGGTTCATCGTCTCGGCGGGCGCGGCGTATATCCTGTCGCGGCGGCTCGGACTTCTCGACCGGCCTGTGCCTGACCATGCGTGAACTGACCATCACCGACATCGAGCGCCTGCGGGCAGACTCCTCCGCGAATGCGGTTCCGCTCGAAATGGACGAAGAGGCATTCCGCGGCTTCTACGACAGGACGGCCCGCACGCTGCGGGCCTACCTGGCGCGCGTGACCGGCGACGCCGGGCTCGCGGACGACCTGCTGCAGGAGGCCTACTACCGTTTCCTGCGGGCGCGCGGCAACTACGAAGGGGACGCGCACCGGCGGAACGCGCTGTTCCGCATTGCGACCAACCTGGTGCACGACAGCCGTCGGCGCGCGCGCACCTCGCCGATCCTGACCCACACCGATCAGGATGCCATCGCCGCCGACCCGGCTCCGGTCGATGCGGCTGAACGCGCCACGGATCTGCGCCGGGCGATGTCGCGGCTCAAGCCGCGCGAACGGGAACTGCTCTGGCTGGCCTACGCGCAGGGCTCGTCACACCGGGAAATCGCCGCCTGCCTCGGGCTGCGGACCGGCAGCGTCAAGCTGCTGCTGTTCCGCGCGCGCCGGCGGCTGGCCAACCTGCTGCGCGGCGTACGCCCCGCGACGGAAAGGAGCGAGGCATGAAGCTCGAATGCCCTCGCGAACAGGATCTGCTGGACGCGGCCGCCGCCAACCGCTGGCCTGATCGCGTTGATGCGTCGCTGCGCGAGCACGTCGCCGGCTGCGCCATCTGCGCCGACGTCGTCGAGATCGCGGTGGCGTTCCTGGAGGACCGGGAGGTCGCCCGCGCCGAAGCGCAGGTCCCGCCCGCGCGCGGTGGTGTGGTGGCGATCGCAGATCCGCGCCCGCGAGGAAGCGGCGCGCATCGCGTCGCGTCCGATCGCGCTGGTGCAGGCAGTCGCCACGGTGTGCGTGGCGGTGGCGTCGCTGGCGGTCGCCCCGGCGGCGTCGGCCTGGCTGCGCGCGCTGATTACCTCGCTTGGCGCCGCCGACTGGGGATCGCTGCCCGGCGGCGACATCAGCTTCTCGTGGATTCTCAGCGCCGCCGCCTACACGACGCTGCCGCTGCTCGCGGTCGGGATCTGGATCGTCCTGGCGCCGGTCGTGGTCTACCTCGCCCTGGACGAGTGAGTCAGCGGGTGGGGACGATCGGCTTCGCGATCGCCTCGCCCGGCAGCGCCCGCGTGTGCTGCCCCTTCTTCACCACGACGACCCCGTTCACGAGCACGTAGGGGATCCCTTCGGGATACTGGTGCGGCTGCTCGAAGGTCGCGGTGTCCCGGATGGTCGCCGGGTTGAACACGACGAGGTCGGCGGCAAATCCTTCCTTCACCAACCCGCGGCGATCCAGCCGGAAGTGGCCGGCGGGCAGCGACGTCATCTTTCTGACCGCCTCCTCGAGCCGGATGGTGCCGCGCTTCCGAACGTATTCGCCGAGCACGCGCGCGTTGTTGCCGTAGCCGCGCGGGTGCGGCGAGCCCGGCGGCGCGAGCACGCCGCTGTCGGACGCGAAGCCGACCAGCGGGTGCCGCATGATGCGCTCGACGTCGTCGTCGGACATGAAGTGGTAGACCATCGAGGGGCCCCCGGCGAGCATCAGGTCGCGGGCCGCCTCGAGCTGGGCGTCGGCGGTGTCCGCGCCCTTCAGCTTCGCCGCGACCTGCTTCATCGACAGGCCGTTGAGTGACGGATCGGCGGCGTGGGACGCGACCACGGCGAACGACAGATCGCTCAGCCCGCGCTCGGCGAGCAGCGCGCCCATCTCTTTCTTGATCTTCTCCCACTGCGCCGGGTCGTTGAGCCGCGCCGCGATGGCCGCGGCGCCGCCCTCGAGCGCCCATGCCGGGAAGCGGATGCCGAGCGAGGAGCTGGCCGCCGTATACGCGTACTGATCGGCCATGACGGTGATGCCACGGCCCTTCGCCGCATCGATCAGGGCCAGGGCCTTCTCCGACGCGCCCCATTTGTTCGGGCTGTCCACCTTCAGGTGCGAGATCTGCACCCGCGCGCCGGTGGTGAAGCCGACGCGGAGCGACTCGTCGATCGCCTGCTCGAGCGCGGTGCCTTCGTTGCGCATGTGGGTGGCATAGACGCCGCCGACGTTGGCGGCGATGCGCGCGAGGTCGATGATTTCGGTCGGCCGCGCATAGGTGCCGGGCACGTACTGGAGACCGGTCGAGAAGCCGACCGCGCCGTCGGCCATGCCGCGCCACACCAGCGAGCGCATCTTCGCCAGCTCGGAGATGCTGGCCATCCGGTTCTCGGTGCCCATCACGGCCTGGCGGACGGTGTTGTGGCCGATCAGCGTGGCGAAGTTGACCGCCACCCGCGTCCGCTCGACCTCCGCCAGCGCCTCGCCGACATCGAGCGCAGAGCTGCCGCAGTTGCCGGCGACCACCGTGGTGACGCCCATCCGGACGAAGTTCTCGGCCAGGGGCCGTTCCACGATCCGATCGGCGTGGGTGTGGACGTCGATGAAACCCGGCGCCACGACGTGGTTGGCCGCGTCGATAACCTCGGTGCCCTGCGAAGGCGCAATCGACCCAATCGCCGCGATGCGGCCGTTGAGGATGCCCACGTCGGCGCGGCGCGCCGGCTGGCCCGAGCCGTCCACCAGCTGACCGCCGACGATCACGACGTCATAACGGGTGGTCTGTGCCGACCCGGCCGCGGCGAGGCCCACGGCCAGCAGTGCGGCAAGACCTCGGGGCATGGGCAAAGTATACGTGCGTGCACGTTCGCACGTAGCACGTCGCACGTGTACGTTCAGGCTATCGGCGATCCGAGGCCGTCGGTGCGGGAGCCGGGACTGCGGGGGCGGGAGGCGCGGGCGCTGCCGATGACGAAGTCGGCGTGCGCGTCCACGTCGCTGCGGTTCACGTGGGTGACGCCGGGCTGCCTGACCAGGGACTCCCCGTCGCGGAGCGTCAGCTCCACACGGTACTTACCGGGCTTCACCTTGAAGGTGAAGCCGCCGGCGTTGTTGGTCGTGACGCGCTGGCGCTCGTTGGTCTCGACGTTGATGACCTCGACGATCCGGCCTTCGATCGCGCTGGCGCTCTCAGGCCCCCGTACGGTGCCGCTGATCGTGCCTTCGGCCTGGATCGGACGGGGTCCGGTGTCGAGCACCGGCACGCCGCGGCGGCACCCGACAATCAGCACAACCGCGAGGACTCCGGCCGAAAACCAGGCCAATCCCGTCCATCGACCCCGCGCGAATCCGGCCGGAACCTTCACTACCACGGCCCCCGACCGTGCAAACGGGAGGCCACGGAAAATGCCCAGGCGGGACTCGGTGCTGGGTGCTCGGTGTTGGTGCCTGGTACTGGGTGCAGCGGCGGCTGGCATTGAGGTTGCGTTTGATAGAGGTGGAGGAACCGTCTTGACCAAACGCACATTTGCTTACCTTGCGGGAATGCTTGGCTCAGCTGTAGCGTCGTGGTGGTGGGTCCGGCATCAGACGCTGGGATACCACGCCCGCCAGCACGCCCAGCGCGAGCGTGGCACCGTGATCTTCAGAAACACGCCGACGGTCGTCGGATGACGACCGATACCGCTACGTGCGACGTGCTACGTCCTACGTGCGAACGTGCTTGAACGACGTGCTACGTCCTACGTGCGCACGTAGCACGTCGCACGTAGCACGTGTTGTTTCATCGCACCTCAATCCCAATCAACTCCATCAGCCGCAGCGCGTTGCGCGAGGTCGCGATGCCGGGGCGCAGGCGGTAGTCGAACGACATCGCCCCGTGCTCGTCCACGGTCTCGGTGAAGTGCACCAGCCGGCCCGCCTCGTCGATCGGCGGTTCGGAGGCAATCGCCAGATCGTGCGTCGTCATCACGCCGATCGCGCCGGCGTCGAGCAGATGCCGGGCCACGCCGCGGACCGCGATCGCCCGCTCCGCGGTGTTGGTGCCCTGCAGGATCTCGTCGAGCAGGTAGAGCACGGTCCGTCCCGCCGCCGGATGGCTGGACCGATCGACGATCCCTTTGAGGCGGGCCAGCGCCGCCATGAAGTACGAGAGGCCGTGCTCCAGCGAGTCCTGCACGCGCAGGCTCGTCTCGAGCGCGATCGGCGGCAGGCTCGCGGACACCGCGCAGACCGGCGCCCCGGCCTGCGCGAGCACGGTGTTCAGGCCGATCGCCCGCAGCAGCGTGCTCTTGCCGGACATGTTCGACCCGGTGATGAGGAGCAAGGTGCCGGGCGGTCCGACCTCGACGTCGTTGGCGACGCGGCGTTCGCCGTGAATCAGGGGGTGCGCGAGGCTGCGCGCGGCGAACGTCCGATCCGCCGGCGACGAACCGGTGCGGATCGACGGGAATGCCCACTCCGGGTTGTCGGTCTTGACCTGCGCGAACGCGCCGAGCGCGTCGAGCTCGCCGAGCGCGGCCATCCACCCCCGCACGTCAGGACCGACCTCGGTGCGCCATCGGTGCAGCGCGAAGAAGACGTGAAAATCCCACAGCGTCAGCGCCTGGATGGCGAAATGGAAGATGCCGGCGCCCGACGCGAGCTTCGCGAATCCCAGGATCCGATTGAGCTGACGCATGCGCGCCGGGGCGGCGACGCCGCCGCCCGCGAGGCGGGACTGAATCGCGCGGAGATGCGCCGCGCCGGCCGGGGCCGCCACCGCATGCGCGAAGAGATCGGCGTAGCGTACGAAGGCATGCTGCCCGGCGCCCGCGCGCTGGAACTCGCCGTGGACCTGATGCGCCGTGGCGAACGAGAGCGTGACGCCGACCGCGACCGGGATGAGCCAGAACCCGGTCGTCACCACACCGGCCGCGTGCAGCGCGATCAGGCTCCAGATCGACGCCACGATGGCGAGCACCGCCACGCGCAGCCAGGCCACGCGCGACGCCGGCATCGCGCCGGGACCCTCGGCCCAGCGCAGGAAGTAGGCCAGCTCCTGCGGCCGGACGCCGGCGGCCAGGCGTCCGTGCGCGCCGAGCTGTTCGCGCCAGTCGAGCGCGGCTGCCAGCTCCGCGACCGCTTCCTGGCGGCTCGCGATCGCCGGCGCGTCGGCCGCGATGCAACAGCCACTGCTGGAGCGTCTCGGTCCCGGCCGCGGTTGCCGCCGGCCCGAGCCACTGCATCAACGACGCGCGCCCGAAGAGATCCAGATCCGCGGCAAACGGGTGGTGCTCGAGATCGATCGCGGCGGTGCCCGCGGACGCCGGCGCCGCCAGTGCCGCCGACGGCGGCAGCACCGGTTCGGCGGGTGGCAGCAGATCCCACGCGCGCCCGATCCGCGCCAGCGCATGCCGGTTCACGACATGCAGCGCGTCATGCCAGGCCGCGCGGTCCTCCACGCGAGCGTGCCAGAACACCAGCACCGTGAACACCAGCAGCAGCGCCAGACCGGACGCGAGCGGCAGGGTGGCCAGGTCGTTGGACAGGCTCCAGATGATCAGGCCCGCACCCGGCAGGAACGCCGCCAGCCTGGCCCGCGCGATGCGGACCGACAGCCGCTGCTCGAGGTCACGCTGCGCTGCGGCCTCCGCGGCCCGCTGCTCGTATCGCGCGATCATCCCGGCGGCGTCCGCGCCTCGATATTGAGCCGCTGGTAATCCAGCACGAACGGCGGGTCGTCGTCGCCGAACGTGCCCGTGAGCGCGCTCGTGAACGGCTGGCGATGCTCCACGGGCAGGCGATCCAGATGATGGCGAATGCAGACCACGGCGATGAACTCGCCAAAGGCCGCCGGATCGCCGAGGTGCACCGGCGCACTCTCGATCCACGTCTTGACGGCGACGAATCCGGACGCGTGCAGGCGCTCGGCGGTGACGCCGGCATCGGCAAAGTTCCAGGGATCCCGCCACCCTTCGAAGTACGAGGCGTACTCGGGCTCGCGCATGAGCCGATCCGCGCGCTCGAGCAGGCGATGCAGGTTGCCGGCGCCGCCGCACTGCGCGATGAATCGGCCGCCCGGCCGCAGCGCGTCACGCACGCTGTCGAAGACGCGCTGGTGATCCGGAATCCAATGCAGCGTCGCCGCGCTGAAGACCGCGTCGAAGGCCTGGGCGAACGGCACCGCCGCGCCGTCCGCCTGGACGTAGGCCGTCGGCCGCACACGCTCGTCGCGCGAGGCGCGCGCCACCGCAAGCATCGCCCCGGATCGATCGAGCCCAACCACGCGCCCGCGCGGCACCGACGCGGCGATCTGGGTGGTGAGGCGGCCGGTGCCGCAGCCGAGGTCGAGAATCCGCTCGTCCGGACCGGCCTCGAGCCGCGCCAGCACGCGCTGGCCCCACTCGAATTGCGGCTCGGAGATCCGGTGATATTTCGACGCGTCCCAGTCGCTCATCTGCTCTTTTTCCAACCGCGGAGCGGCCCGGCACGACCGAAGCGCAGTCGCAGCCCGGTGCCGGTAACGCATCGAATTCACCCAATCGCCGCCGAAACCCTAGTGTACAGTCGTGCCGAAACGCTTCCCTGACGTCAACCGCGAGGTACCCATGCGGCTGTCGCTGATCGTGTCGTCGCTCGTACTCGTTGCGGCCGCTGGTGACAGTGGCGGCAGCAGCCATGCACAGCAGCCGCCGGCGGCGCCCGCAGCGGCGCGAGGCACGCGCCTCGATCAGGTGTCGTGGCAGGTCGCCGATCAGCAGCTGAAGCCCGAGACGGTCGTGGTGGTGCCCCTGGGTGCCGGCGCATCCGAGCATGGCCCGCACCTGCCGCTCGGTACCGACCAGCGCCTCGCGGAGTATGTCGCCACGCGGATCGTCCAGGACCTCAACGTCGTCGTAGCCCCGACGCTCGCGTATCACCATGTGCCGGGGTTCACCGAGTACCCCGGGTCGACGTCCCTGCCGCTGAACACCGCGCGCGACCTGACCGCTGACGTGGTGCGCAGCCTGGCCCGCTATGGACCCCGTCGGTTCTACGTGGTGACGACGAGCGCCGCGCCGCTGCCCGCGCTGTCGGCGGCGGCGCAGGCGCTGCTGCGCGAAGGCATCCTGCTGCGCTACACAGACCCGCGGGCGCGGCTCGAACCGATCGCACGCCAGCTGCGGCGGCAGCCGATCGGCGGGCATGCCGACGAGATCGAGACGTCGATGATGCTGTTCGTCGAGCCGTCCGCCGTGGACATGCCGCGCGCGACGCGGGAGTTCGGCAACGAGACGGTGCCGCTCACGCTGACCCGTCGCGACGGCGGACGCGGCACCTTCTCCGCCAGCGGCGTCTGGGGCGACGCCACGCTGGCGACGCGCGAGAAGGGCGCGGCGTTCATGAACACGCTGTTGGACGCGGTGCGCGCCGACATCGAAGATCTCCGCCGGACGACGCCGCCGCCGGCGACCGGCAGCGCGCCGGTGTCCGCGCCGCCACCGCCGCCGGCGACGCGCCGGCCCGGTGCCCGGGCCGACGAGTGCCTGCCCGGCGACGATCGCGCGATCCGCGGCATCGGTCCGGCCTTCTCCTCGGCGTGGCTCGACCTCGACGCGCTGCGGATCGGCAGGTTCTGGAGTCCCGAGGGGGACATGATCCATCCGGACGGCACGATCGAACCGTCGGCGCAGACCATTACAGAGAACCGCGCGGCGCTGTTCGCGCGCCCGGAATACGCCGGCTCGCGGCATGCCCTCACGATCGGGCAGATCCGCTGCCTGTCGAGCGACATCGCCATCGCGGACGCGCGCTGGGACCTGCGCGGCGTCACCGACGGGAAGGGCACCACGCTCCCGCCGGTCGATGGCTTGTGCACGCTGGTCCTGAAGCGGCGGGACGGCGGCTGGCGCATCGAAGCCTACCGCTACAGCCTGAAGCAGCCGCAGCGGACGCAGCCGACGCTCCTCAATCGCCCGGGGTTCATCGATCGCTGACGCCTTTGCACCGACGCCCCCGGGGCATATAGTCCCGTGAACATGTCCGTGATTCACGACGTCCGTCACGCCGTTCGTCACCTGCGCCAGGCACCGGGGTTCACGCTCGCGACGGTGCTGACCTTCGCGGTCGCGATCGGCTCGAACAGCGCCATCTTCAGCGCGGTCAACACCGTGCTCCTCCGTCCGCTCGCGGTCTCGGCCCCGGAAGGCCTGGCCGTCGTGTGGCAGACCGACGAGGGCGGCCAGGCGGTCATCGAGCTGACCCAGCGGCATCTCCGTGAATGGACCGAGAGCGGCACCACGTTCACGAGCGCCGCGGTAATGGGATCGCACAACTGGAGCGCGGTGCTGCAGGGACGCGGCGAGCCGACGCGGCTCTGGTTCACCGGCGTCTCCGGCGCCTTCTTCGACACGCTCGGCGTGCAGGCGATGCTCGGGCGCGCGCTTCGACCGTCGGACGATGTGCCGAACGGACCGGCGGTCGCGGTGCTGAACCACAGCACCTGGGTGCGTCGGTTCGGATCGGATCCGAACGTGGTCGGGACGCGGATGACGCTCGACGGCGATGCCGTCGAGATCGTGGGCGTCATGCCCGAAGGCGTCGATTTCCCGCGCGGCGCCGAGTTCTGGGTGCCGATCGTCCCGATGCTCGCGCAGGGGACGCCGCCGAACATGTCGACGCTCGACACCCTCGGCGTCTTCTACGTGGTCGGGCGGCTGCGGCCGGGCCTGGCGATGAGCGGCGTCCGCGCGGAGGTCAACGCCACCGAAGCGCGGCTCGACGCCGGCAATCCGGGCCGCCTCAAATGGGGCACCGCCACGGTCGTGACCCCGTTCGTCGACTACGTGTTCGGACCGGTGCGGCCGGCGCTGCGCGTGCTGTGGGTCGCGGTCGCGGTGCTGCTGCTGATCGCCTGCGCCAACGTCTCCGGCCTGCTGCTGACACGGGTCGCCCGCAAACGCAACGAACAGAGCATCCGTCTCGCGCTGGGCGCCACGCGCGGCGCCATCGCCCGGCTGTGGCTGACCGAAACGCTCGTCGTGGCGGGAGCCGGCGGCCTGCTCGGGTTCGCCGTCGCGTACTGGCTCGCGCGCGGCATCGTCGCGCTGGCTCCCGACGACCTGCCTCGGGTCGGCGAGATCGCGGTGAATGCCCCGGTCGCGCTGTTCACGCTCGCCGTTGTCGTCGCTGTCTCGCTGCTCACCGCCGTCGTGCCGCTGCTGCAGGCGGGTCGGACGGACGTCACGCAGGCGCTCGACGGCACCCGCGCCACCTCCAGCCGATCGGCACTGCACGCGCGCTCGGCGCTGCTGGTCGTGCAGATTGCGCTGTCGGTGGTGTTGATGGTGGCAGCGGGACTCGTCCTGCGCAGCTTCGCGGCGCTGACCCGCGTCGATCTCGGCTTCGTCCCGGCACGCGTCCTGAGCGCGACGGTTCAGCCTCGCACCATCGGCGGACCGCCGAACGCGTGGATCGAGCAGCTGCTGACGCGGGTACGGGCGCAGCCGGGAGTGGAGGCCGCCGGCGCCATCTACCTCCGGCCGCTCATGCTCGGTCCGATCGGGCAGGGCGTCCTGGTGCGCCTCGAGGGCCAGCCCGACACGCGGGAGGCGGCGCAGTCGAATCCGACGCTCAACCATCAGATCGCCAGCGTCGGCTACTTCGAGGCGATGAACATCCGCCTGCGCGCCGGCCGGTTCTTCAACGACCGCGACACCCGCGAGTCGCCGCGCGTCGCCATCGTCGCGGACTCGACGGCGAGGCGGCTCTGGCCAGGACAGGATCCCATCGGCAAGCGGATCTCGATGTCGAGCTTCACGCCGGGTGCGCCGCGCACGATGTGGCGCACCGTCGTCGGCGTGGTGAGCGACGTGCGCTACCGCGGCCTCCAGGAAGTGCAGCTCGACGTCTACGACGCGGCGCTGCAGACCGGCCGCCCCGCCGACAACATCCTGGTCCGCACGTCCGGCGATCCGATGGTGGTGGCGCCCGCGCTCCGCTCGATCGCACGCGAGCTCGATCCGGGGTCGATCGTCGACAGCGTGACGACGCTCGATGCGGTGGTCGAGCGCGCCGAGGCGCCATGGCGCCTGACGATGTGGATGTTCGTGCTGTTCGCGGCGCTGGCGTTCACCCTGGCGGGGCTCGGGCTGTTCGCGCTGGTCGCGCTCGACGTCGCGCAGCGGCAGCGCGAGTTCGCGATCCGGCTCGCCCTCGGCGCGACCCGCCAGGCGATCCTCAACGGCGTCATCGGCCGCGCCGGCTGGCGGGTGGGAACCGGGGCGCTGCTCGGCGTGGCGACGGCGTTCGCGGCCAGCCGCGCGCTGCGCGGTCTGCTGTTCGGCGTCGCCCCCGATGACGCCCTGACCTACGCGCTGGTGCTGACGCTGTTGCTGGTCGCCGCCGCGGTCGCGGCGATCGTGCCGGCGCGTCGTGCCGCACGCGTCGATCCTCAGGCGCTGCTGCGCCAGGAATGATCCGCTTCATGCCGCTGTTGCGCCTGGCCGCCGCAGGACTCGCCTGCGCGTGCCTCACCATGACCCCTGCCGCCGTTCAGCCGCAGGTCTTCGATCTCCTCGTCCGCAACGGCACGGTCCTCGACGGCAGCGGCAGTCCCGGCCGCCGCGCCGACGTCGGCATTCGCGGCGATCGGATTGCGGCGGTCGGCGATCTCGCCTCGGCGCAGGCCAGGACCATCGTCGACGCCAGCGGCCACGCGGTCGCCCCGGGCTTCATCAACATGCTGTCGTGGTCCACCGAATCGCTGCTCGTGGACGGCCGCTCGCAGGGTGAGATCCGTCAGGGTGTGACCACGCAGATCTTCGGCGAAGGCAGCTCGATGGGCCCGCTCAACCCGGCCATGAAGGCGCGCATGGTCGAGCAGATGGGCGATCTGAAGTTCGAGATCACCTGGACGACGCTGTCGGAGTACCTGCGGGAGCTGGAGCGGCGCGGGGTGTCGCAGAACGTGGCGTCGTTCCTCGGCGCCACGACCGTGCGCGAGCACGTCATCGGGCTCGAGGACCGCAAGCCGACGCCGGCGGAGCTCGACGCCATGCGCGCCATCGTCCGGCGCGAGATGGAGGCGGGAGCGCTCGGCATTGGATCGTCCCTGATCTACGCGCCCGCGTTCTATGCGACGACCGACGAGCTGATCGAGCTGTGCAAGGTCGCGGCGCAGCATCGAGGCAAGTACATCTCGCACATGCGGAGCGAGGGCAACCGGCTGATCGAGGCGGTCGAGGAACTGCTGCGCATCGCCAGGGAAGCGAAGATCCCGGCCGAGATCTATCACCTGAAGGCGGCCGGCGAGAAGAACTGGCCGAAGCTGGCGCGCGTCATCGAGCTGGTGGAGGCGGCCAGGCGCGACGGCCTGAAGATTACCGCCGACATGTACACGTATCCCGCGGGAGCCACCGGGCTCGACGCCTCGATGCCGCCGTGGGTGCTCGACGGAGGCTACGACGCGGCGTACAAGCGGCTGCGGGATCCGGAGACGCGGAAGAAGATTGCCGCGGCCATCCGCACGCCGTCGGGCGACTGGGAGAACCTCTATCTCGCCGCCGGCTCGGCTGAACGGGTGCTGCTGGTCGAGTTCAAGTCGGAGGCGCTCAAGCCGCTGACCGGCCGGACCCTGGCGGCGGTGGCGAAGGCGCGCGGCGAGGATCCGGTCGACACGATCATGAACCTGGTGCTCGAGGATCGATCGCGGGTCGGCGCGGTGTATTTCATGATGTCCGAGGACAACCTGCGGCGGCAGATCCGGCTGCCGTGGATGTCCTTCGGTTCCGACGCCTCGTCCATGGCGCCGGAGCCGCCGTTCACGCGATCGTCGGCCCACCCGCGCGCCTACGGCAACTTCGCCCGGCTGCTCGGCCGCTACGTGCGCGAGGAGCAGGTGATTACGCTGGCCGACGCGGTGCACCGCCTGAGCGGACTGCCGGCGACCAACCTCGAACTGCAGAACCGGGGCTTCCTGAAGGCCGGGATGTTCGCCGACGTCGTGGTCTTCGACCCGAGGACGATTGCGGACACCGCGACGTTCGAGAAGCCGCACCAGTTCGCCGTCGGCGTCCGCGACGTCATCGTCAACGGCGTGCCCGTGCTCGCGAACGGGGAGCACACCGGCGCGAAGCCGGGCAGGGCGGTGTGGGGGGTGGGAAGAAAGTGAAAGTCAGAAGTCAGAAGTCAGAAGTAGGAAGGGAAGAGTGCTCACCCTCTTCCCATCATCCGTTCCAGCTCCGGATAGTCGATTTTTGCGTTGTGGCGCCGGTCGACCGGAATGCGATCGACCACGAACACGTCGTCCAGGTGCGCCCAGTCGAGGCGCGCGCGGATCGACTGGATCAGGACCGGCCGTCGCCCTGCCGACAGTTCGGCGACCAGGACGCGGCGGCCGCGATGCTGGACGAAGGCGGTTCGGATGACGCCGTCGATGTCGCTGACCGCGCATTCCACCGCGAGCGGATAGATCGTGCCGAGCGCGTCGTCCATGCGCGCGGCGCACCGTCCGAGCAGCCAGAGGCGCCCGGACGGGTCGAGGTAGCCGGCGTCGCCGGTGCGATGCCAGACGCAGGGCCCGACGCGAATCTTCGACTCGTCGTCGCCGCGCCCCTCGAGATAGCTGCCGAGCACGTGTGGACCGCTGACGACGATCTCGCCGGGCTGTCCGGGCGGAAGAGATGTGGCGTCGAAGCCGGTGGCGTCGTACGGCCCGAGCGGTTGGCCCCAGCGGTCGGGAATGATGCGCAACTCGATCGCCGTCACAGGCGTCCCCGCGAGCAGGCCTGCACCATCGCGCATCCGCGTCCGGTCGCCGGCGCCGACGGCGTCGCGCGGCAACGAGGCAATCGGCTCGGCCTCGGTCGATCCGTAAACCGCGGTGATGCTGGCGCGCGGCGCCACCGTGGCGAGGGCATCCAGCAGCGCGGGAAACACGGGAGCGCCGCCGGTAAAGATGCGGCGGAGCTCGAGCTGTTCCCCACGTGCCGCGAGGTCCCGGACGAGTCGATCGAGCAGCGCGGGTGACGCCGCGGTTCGGCCGGCATGATGCCGGCGGATCTGTTCGATCAGGCGAGCCGGATCGGCATCGGCCGGCGCCCGCATGTCGACATCCGGAATCACGCTGCAGACGCCGGAGGCCAGGTTCGCCAGCACGAAGATCGGAAGCGTCGTCAGATCGACCTCTCCGGCCTGCAACTCGAGATCCCGGGCCAGGACGCCGTGTTGCGCGAGCAGGAACCCGTGCGACCGGACCGCGGCCTTCGCGGCGCCGGTGCTGCCGCTCGTGAACGTGATCAGCGCCTCGTCGTCCTCTGCCCTGGGCTCGATGACGTCGCGCGGCGCCGGCGTTCGATCGCGCGCGGTGACGAGCGGCGCGCCGGGAACGCCGCCACCGATGGCGAACTTCAATGGCACCCGGCGAATGCCGGCGGAGGTGAGCCGCAGCAGATGGGCGCGGCGGGTGGCCACGAAGGCGCGCGGACGCAGCCTGTCGCAGCATGCGCCCAGCTGCGCCCGTCCGGCGGACGGATCCACGAACACCGCCACCGCCCCGAGCCGGAAGATGGCGATCAACGTGACGTAGAGGTCGATCGACATCGGACAGAACACCAGTGCCCTGTCACCCGGCCGGAGCCCGCCGCGCGCCAGCACGTCCGCGGCACCGGCGACCTCGGCGTCGAGCTCCGAGAATGCGATCGCCCGTCGGCCGTCCACGAGCGCCCGATCGCCAGGACGCCGTCGCGCCTGATCGCGGAGCACGCAGGCGATGTTCATGCCGCCAGCCGTTTGCCGAACAGCGCGTACTTCCGCATCGTGGCGGCATAGCGCCGGCTGATGTTTCGCGACACGTTGCTCTCGTGCATGAGGGCATGGATCGCGCGACGGTAGCCGAGCCGGCGCGCGGCGTCGTGCACGCGCGACACCAGCACGCTGCCGAGGCCCTGCACGCCACACGCCGGCCGGACGGCCACGGTCTTGACCACCACGGTGTCGGCGGCGCCGCCACGCCGCATCTGCAACAGGTCGGGCACCGCAAAGACGAAGCCGCAGACACGCGCGTCGCCATTGGCGCCACGGCGCTCCGCCAGCAGGACCAGCTCCGGCCGGACGAACGGCAGCAGACGTCTGGTCTGTTCGAGGAACTCGGCCTCCTCGATCGGGGAATAGAGAAAATTGCCGGCGAAGCTCTCGCGAGCCACGTCGAAGATGCGCCGCAGGTCGTCGTCAGGCGTCAGTCGCGAGCTGGCGAATGACGACGCCGGCCGCCGCGAGGCGGGCGGCGGCGCGCTCCACGCGCGGATCGACGGCGGACAGGTCATCGGCGCGCGCGGACGTGTACTCGGCGATCGGGCTGAAGCCGGCGTCGCGCCAGTGTGCGCACCACGATGGCGGCGTCGACGGTTCCAGGAAGAAGGCGGGTTCGGTGCCGGCGTCGCTCACGAGGCGGTAGGACCTCCAGGTATTCCCGTCCAGCGGTCCGACCACCCGCGCGCATCCCGCGGACTGCAGGCGTCCGCACGCGTGCGCGAGGAGCACAGCACCGGCCTCGGGACCTGACGCGGCATAGTGACCGATCGCGCCGACGCGGTCCCCCTCGAGCGGCGGCAAGCCCGTCGACCAGCACGAGCCGCGCGCGACCACGATCCCGGATGCGTCCCGAACGATGAGGTGACAGTCCGGAGCATGCTCGGCGCGGTCGGCGTCGGATAGCGGCGGCACCTCGGGCAGATGGGCCAGCCGCGGACAGGAGTCCGCGGGCCCCAGCTCGATCACGTCGAAGCCGGATGCCGGAAGCGGAGACTGCCGGCCGCTCATGACTGGGAAAGCTCCATCGCCAGGAAGAGTGCCCAGGCGGCGATCGACAGCCGCACGCAGACGCGGCCCGGGAAATGATCGACAACGATGACACGCTGCTGAGCGAGTAGCAGCACGATGGTCAGGCCGATGGTCCCGAACAGCCGGACCACCAGCATCTCGACGTCCAGCGGCATCAGCGCGCGAAGCACGAAGTAGCCGCCGATCGGCACGAACAGGTTGTCGAGCCCTCGCCACGCGCTTGCTTCGAGCAGCGCCACGACGAGCGCGAGGAGCTGCCCGATCAGCAACGACTCCGCCATCCCCACCCCGCCCCACGCGTGCAGCGGCACCGCCGTGCAGATGAACGTGGCCACCGCGACCGCGGCGGATCCTTCGAGCGTCTTGGTCGCATTGAAATAGCGGTGCATCCCGTAGCGGAACCCGACTACGGCGCCCGCGGCGTCGGCGACGGTGAGCACGAGGATCGGCACCACGAACAGGAGCGGCGATTCGGCGCGCGCGAGCCAGAACACCGCCGCGACCGCGATCGGGAAATAGAGCTCGCCGAACGTCGTGCGCCCGCCGGCGCCCACGATCGCGCCAAGGCCGCGCCGGCACCACGGATGGAACTTCACGAGGGCGAGCAGCGCCGTCGTCGCGCCCGTCAGCAGCAGCACCGGCCAGAGCTCGCCGAAGAGGAACGGAAACGCGAGCGTCAGCAGGCCCGAGCCAAGGTGCAGCAGCTTGCGGGTGACATCCGGTCGAGGCGACGCCGACCGGGCATAGATCCGCAGGCCCGCCACGAGGGTGAGGAACGCGCCCATCGCTCCGCCGATGCCGATCCAGACGCTCACTGGACCTCCTCGATGCGCAGCGCGCCATAGAAGAACGCGCGATCGCGCGAGTGCAGCCGGTCGGCAAGATCGTCGAGCGGCAGGAGCCGGTCGGCCATGGAGTCGGGGCGCCGGCGTGTCGCCAGCATGTTCCAGTAGGCCAGCCGCGCGCCGCGGCGGCCGGCGCGGACGATCGCGCCGAGCATCCGGTGATAGTGGTCGAGCGACACGTACTCGAAGAGGTCGCTGAGGTTGAACCGGTCGACGGATCCGGCATCGGCCCGCTGCAGATACGCTTCGAGCGACACCCGCTCCCACGACAGCCGGCCAAGGTTGGCGCGGATGGTGTCGAAGTGCTCCTCGCGCAGCGCGTACGGCAGCGACGCCGCGTGCGTCCCGGTCAGGATCCACTGCACGTAAGGATTGTCGGAGGGATCCAGCTCGGTGAGGGCGTGCTCGGTGCGCTCGAGCAGCCGCGCCGCCACGTCGCCCGACACGTAGCGGAAGAACTCGGGATCGCGGCCGAGGCGACCCAGTACCGCGCGCGAGAAGAACAGCCGGAACAGCGCCCGCCATCGCCACGAGTCCCATCGCTCGCGATAGAACCGCCGCCGCTCGTCGACCGATCGTTTCTCCAGCAGCGCGTTCACCACGAGGCGGCGATGGACCAGCGGGAGCACGCGCGACCGGAACAGGGCGAAGTACCGCTCGAACCGTCCGGCACCGCCGATCCCCTCGGCGATGGCGCCGGGCCGCGCGTCCCAGATGGCGCGGGCATCGGGCGAGAGCGCCAGCCGGCAGCGCGCGTAGAGCGCCGGGCGCCGGGCCGACGGCCGCGATCCGATCAGCTCGAGGATCTCGTGGTAGTCGAGCGTCCGGAACGCCGCCACCCGCAGCTCGAGGCACGCCAGCTGGCCGGCGCTCAGATCGACGGCCACCACGCGCTCCGGCTGCTTCGTCAACAGCGCAAGCGCGTTGTCCCCGGCCGACCCGATCGACACGCACACCTGCCCTGGCCGCACGTCGAGCGCCTCGAGGAGCACGTCGGCGTCCTCCCACACCTGGGCGTAGCGGATGCCCGAGAAATCCGCGCGCGCCGCGGCTTCACTCCGCATGCGCAGCCTCCGCTCTGCGGACGATCCGGATCGTGCCGGCGGCGCCGTCGACCTCGACGACGTCTCCGTCGCGGAGCCATTCGGTGACGCCCTGCACCGACACGACGGCCGGGATGCCCAGCTCGCGGGCGACGATGGCCGCGTGCGAGAGCAGGCTGCCGCGCTCGACGACCACGGCCAGCGCCGACGGAAACGCCATGATCCACCCGGGATCCGTGTGGGCGGCCACGAGGACCGACCGTTCCCGCAGATCCACGCGACGCGGATCCGCGACGACGCGCACGACCCCGGTCACGCGTCCGGGGCTGCAGCCGATGCCCTGACGCACGTCGCCATCGCAGCCTTCCGGCTGGGTGACACCGCCGGTGAAATCGTGTCCGTGATAGACGGCGCCGCGGGTCTCGAACCGGCTGGCCGGCGCCGGCTGGGACGCATATCCGTCGAATTCCTGACGCCGCAACGCGACGAGGCCGCGCAGGTTCGTGGTCGCGGAACGTCCTTCGACGAAGCCAAGGACCTCGTCGACTTCGAGATAGAACACGTCGCGGGGATCGTCGAGGATGCCCTGCGCATGGAGCCGCCGCCCGATCTCGACGAAGATGCGCCGGACCCGCGCGAACAGGCGCGTCCGATCCAGCCGCAGGTTCTCGCGGTCGCGCACCCGTGCGCGCGCGTGGCGGAGCACCCACGTGAACAGCCAGCCGGCGCAGCGGCCTGCGCGCCAGAGTCGTGTCAACCGTTCGGGCAGCCGCCTCGCGGAGTCGCCGACCGGCCGGCGGCGTCGTTGTGTCCGGCTGCGCCTCGTGCAGCAGCCTCTCGGCGAGCGCGCCGATGCTCCGGAGCAGCGGCAGCGGGTCGTCGTGCAGCGTGATGCTCTCGAGCTCGAGCTCGTTGACGGTGCGATCGCCGAACTTCTCGAGATAGGCCTCGAGCGCGCGGTGGAACTCCGGCTCGCCGGCGACGGCGTGTTTCGCGTCCCGCGAGGCTGGCCGAGGTCAGCGCCTTCGTCAGTGCCGGGACGCCGCGCCGCGATCCGCGCCAGTTCCTGAATCCTGGCCGCGGGCTCGGCGCTGACCATTCCACCGTCCCCGGCGACGAGGTCGTTCTGCAGGGTCCCCTCGCGATCGCCGCACCACGACGTCGCCAGCCGCCGCAGCACGCCGTAGAAGATCATCGCGAAGAAGTCGTTCACGAGCGGCGCATCCCACGACAGCAGCAGACGTCGCCGCAGCTCGCGGTACTGGCCCGCGAGCTCGTCGATGCGGCAGTCCGCGAGCGGCGGATCCGCAGGCGCCAGCGCGAGCTGCAGCCGCTGGCGGAACGCCGCGATGCGTCGCTCGAGCGTGAAGTGGCTCACCGCCAGGCCGCCGATCGTGCGCAGGAGGTAGAACGCGTCGGCCAGACGCCCGCGACGATGGGCGCGCGCGATGCCGTCGGCGATCTCCTGCGGCAACGGCTGCTTCACGCCCATCATCTGCTCCATGAAGGCGCGATTGAGCGAGAAGCCGGGCAGCAGCGCGAGCACGCGATACCAGTTGAGCAGGTTGTAGTAGAGCCGGCCGCGCACCAGCCCGAGCATGTTCCTGAACGCGTCGTCCTCTGCCGCGACCGCGGGCCCGGGGACTCGCATCAAGCGGCAGAACTGCCGGTAGACGTGCGCGTAGACCTCGCTGGCGAAGGAGAACGTCAGCGGCGTGGTCACGCCGCTGTAGCTCTCGACGATGTTGCTGTTGTCCCAGATGACCGGCGGGGCGTCGGGATCGGGCAGGCTGGCCAGCGACGTGATCGGCCTCGACTGCAGCAGCACGAGCCGGTCCCCTTCGAACGCCCACTCGATGTCCTGCGGCGAGCTGAAAATTGCCGAGCAGCGGCGCGCCAGCCGCGCCACGGCGATCACCTCGGCGTCGCTCGAGCGCCGGCTGCTCGATCCGGTCGAGCGGCGCTCCCACGCTGCAGACTCCGCCGGGTGCCCCGGGATCGGCGACGTGCATGCGCCGCTTGGCCGCGATCGCGCGATGGACGATCGCGCCGGCGCGGTCGACGTGCCAGGTGTCCGCGTCACACTCGCCCGACACGAGGCCGGTGCCGAGGCCGTTGACGGCGCTGACGACCGCCATGCCGCGGCGGCCGGTGACCGGATCCGCGCTGAAGGCGACGCCCGAGCATCGGGCGCGAACCATCCGCTGCACCAGCACCGACGGCGGCTCTGGCGGCGCCGTCACGCCGCGCGCGCGGCGATACGCGAGCAGGCGCTCGCTCGTGCCCGAGTCGTGGACGACGCGCAGCGCGGACCAGACCCGGGCCGGCGGGACGTTCAGGACGCTTTCGAGCTGCCCCGCGAACGAGCGCTCGGCGCCGTCTTCCTCCACGGCCGACGATCGCACCGCGACGAGCTCGCCAGCCGGGCACAACCGCTCCAGCGCGCACGACAGCTCGCGGCTGAAGGCCGCATCGGGAGTGCTCGTGGCCAGCGCGCGGCCACGCACCACGAACCAGGCCGGGATGTCGATCCCGTGATCGGCGGCCAGCGCCAGCCCGCGAGCCTTGCCGCCGGCCTCCGGCGCGCTGGTCGCGTCACGGGCGCCGAGGATCGCCGACACCGCGCGTTCGCGTTCGAGGACGGTAGCCATGTCAGACGCTCCCTCGCAAGGACTGCCGGAACATCTCCACAACCAGAGGACCGGCGCCGAGGCCGAGATACATGACCAGCGTCCAGACCCCCGACATCAGCTCCACGGTCCGGCCCGAGCCGGGCCGCGGCCGCCGCACCAGCCACCAGGCGGCGACGACGCACGTCAGCGCCAGCATGGCCAGCAGCACGACCATCGGCGCAGCCGTGCCGATGCGGTCCGCGGCGCGCCATGCGGCGATGGCGGTGAGGCCGATCGCCATCAGCCACGCGCGAACGGCGCCGCGCATCCCCCACAGCGCGCTATACGTGTCGACGCCCGGCTCTTCGTCCGAGGCCACTCGCGTCTTCCGTCCGATCTCGACGACGACGCCGTTCAGGAAGCTGACGACCAGGAACCACGACAGGCCGTCTGGCGGACGGGACAGGCCGGCGACGCGCCAGTCGCACGCCGTCGCATAGAGATCGATCAGCGGCACGATCATCATGTGCGCCGCGAGGTACGCCAGCGGCCGGCGCTTCAGCCAGTCCGCCGCGAAGAACTCGCGCGACATCAACGCCATGTAGGCCCATGCCAGCAGCAGGAACCAGATCAGCGACCGGTCGAGCGAGAGCGCGAGCAGCAGCTGCGCCACGCCGGACGCCATCGCCACGACGCCAAGCTCGCCGAGCGTCACCAGGCCGCGCGGCACCGGGCGATACGGCCGGCACCGCGCATCGTCCGCGGCATCCTTGAACTCGTCGGCGATGCGCAGCTGCAGGAAGAACAGCAGCGCCGTCAGGAATGCGACCGTCACCGGCCAGAGCGCGGGCCACGCCACGTTGCCGCGGACCAGCGACGAGAAGCAGACCGCCGACGCGCTGAACGCGGCGACGAGCGGTCCATGCGCGAGCAGGGGAAACCGCTCGCGCTGATACACCAGCCAGCGGGTCACCGGACCGACTCCCGCGGCGCACGGGCGAGCCGCTGGTGGGCGGAGGTGAACTGACCCGCGGCGATCGCGCCGACGATCGACAGCTCGCCGGCCAGCGCCAGCGCGGCCGCGACCTCGGCGAACGCCCGCGCGTGGCCCGGGCCCGCGAGCGCCATGATGTCGAGGCTGGCGCGCTGGCTCGGGAGCGAGGTGCCGCCGCCGACCGTGCCGACGATCAGGTTCGGCAGCGTCACCGACGCATACAGCGACCCGCCCTCGATCGCCTCGAGGCGTGTGACGCCGACCGCCGCCTCGGCGACGCACGCGGCGTCCTGGCCGCAGGCGATGAACAGCGCCGCGAGGCCGTTCGCGTAGTGGCCCTGCACGCCGATGCTGCCGCTCATGACCCCGCCGATCGCGGACACACGCCAGTAGTCCACGATCGCGGCGGTGGTGGTGTGGAGCGCGTCCGCGACCAGCGCAGCGGGCAGCACGACTTCGGCGCTCACCTTCTTGCCGCGCACGGTGGTGAACGACCGGGTGGTCGCCTTCTTGTCGCCGGACAGGTTGGCCTCGACGAACCAGTAGTTCGGCCGGATCGGCGAGTGCTCGACGATGTGGCGGCAGATCGCGTCGGTGGCGATCGTCACCATGTTCTGGCCGGAGGCGTCGCCGGTGGTGAACGCGAATTCCAGGTAGACGTGATTGCCCTCGACCTCGACCTGGAGATCGGTCAGCCGGCCGTAGCTGGTGGTCGCCGCCGCGCACTCGCGGAAGGCGTCGATCGACGCGCTCGCCCACGCCGCGAACAGGGCGGCCTGCGGCAGGGTGTCGAACGCAAACGCGGGCGCGCGGGAAACGCCCTCGCTCAGGAGCACGGCCGTGCAGCCGCCGGCGCGGGTGATGATCTGCGCGCCGCGCGAGTACGACGCCACCAGCGCCGCCTCCGTGGTGGCCAGCGGGACGTAGTAGTCGCCCCGCGCGTTGGTGCCGTTCACGCGCAGCGGCCCCGCCAGGCCGACCGGCACTCTCACCGTGCCGATGAAGTTCTCGACGTTGCGGCTGTAGATCTCGCCGCCCTCGCCATCGTCGTTCAGCAGTGCCGGCCGGGACGAGACCGGCATTCGCGGCAGGGCCCAGCGCGCCGCGATCGCATCGCGGTCGGCGGCGCTGCCGCCTGGCACGGCCGGAGGCGCCGGCTGCGTCTCGGGTCGGAGCGCGCGCAGCACCTCGATCGGATCCGCGCCGGGATCGTGCTGCAGCATGTCGATGACTCGCCGGTAGCTGGCTGACATGCAGCGATAGTAGCGAGGACAGCCCGGCCGTTCGTGAGCGCGCCCTGAAAAAGCATGAGGGCGGTAAGTCGTTGATTCTTCGCGTGATCGCGTCGTGATCGGGGATCGGGGATCGCGGGATGCGGGAGGCGGGAGGCGGGAGGCGGGAGCGAGCGTCACACGTTCGTGATCACCGATCACTGATCACCGATCACGGCGAGATCACCGATCCCCCGCTCCCCGCTCCCCGCTCCCCGATCACGACGCAGTTCCACCGATCATAATTCCGCGGATGCGCACAGAGCACCATCGCTGGTACTCACCTCGGATCGGATGGGACATGGGGGTCGCGGTCTTCGGCCACTGGGGACCACCCATGCTCGCGTTCCCGACCAGCCACGGCGACGAGTGGGAACTGCAGCGGCACGGGCTGCTCGACGCGATCGCCGACTTCATCGACGGCGGCCGGGTCAAGGTGTTCTGCGTCGGATCCAACAACCACGATTCGTTCCTCAACAAGCAGGCGCATCCCTACCATCGCAGCTGGCGGCAGCGGATGTTCGACGAGTACATCCGCGACGAGGTGTTTCCGTTCATTCACTCGCACTGCCAGTCGCCGGACGTCCCGATCACGACGTTCGGCGCCTCGCTCGGCGCGTATCACGCGGCCAACACGCTGCTCCGCTATCCGCACCTGGTGAAGCGGTGCCTGGCGTTTTCAGGGGTCTACGATCTGCGGCGCTTCATGAACGGGATGTACGACGACAACTTCTACTTCCACAATCCCGTCGACTACGTCGCCAACCTCAACGATCCGTGGTTTCACGAGCAACTGGCCAGCTGCGAGCTGCGGATTGTGACCGGCACCGGTCCGTGGGAAGAGAGCCGCCACTCGTACACGTTCTCGGGAGTGCTGGCGAGGAAAGGCATCCGGCACCACCTGGACGACTGGGGGCCGAAGGGCGGCCACGACTGGCCGTTCTGGAAGGAAATGCTCAGGGAGTACGTGGGCCGGTGGTGAGTCCGCGCTCGGCGCGGGCTTCGACCTCCAGCCACTTGTGATACCCGCCGACGAGGGCGCGCGCATCGATGCCCTTCTTCTGCAGCAGCAACGCCGCCCGGGCGCTGGAGTCTTCGCCGCGGCACGCGCAATACGTCACGATCGGCTTCTTCAGCTTCTTCAGGGTCTCGACGTGCTTCCCGACGTCGTCGAGCGGGATCGACCGCGCCCCGGGAATGCGGCCCAGCTTGAAGGCGTCACGGTCGCGGATGTCGACGACCTCGATCTGCTTCGCGTCGTAGAGCTTCTTGAACGCCGCCCATTCGATGCGGAGCGTCGGCGACGAGAGCTCCTCGGCCTCCTGCTGCGCCGCGGACACCACCGCGAGGCCAGCCAGCAGCACGACGGCGACGGCCGGCGTGAGTCGGCGCCTCATGACGTTGACACCGTCGAGCGCGCCGCCGGATCGCCGAGGTCGAAGCGATCGAGCAGGTAGCGCCCCTCGGCAATGACCTGCTCGTCGTCGATCCACACGTCGCAGCCGCGCGTCAGCACGTCGACATGCGTCTTCGCGGTCCAGTCGGCATGCGTCTGGCTGCCGTAGGGATCGCCGAACGCGATGTGCACGCCGGGCACCTTCTCGTCCTGGAGCAGGATGCCGATCATCTCGCGCAGTCCGTAGTTGGTGCCGAACGCGAGCTCGCCGACGCGATCGCTGTTGACGTCGGTGTGGCAGTAGTCCCAGAAATCCTTCTGCAGGTCCGCGCGCTCGCACTCGGCGCGCACCAGCGTGCCGCCGCGAACCTCGAGCACCAGCGGCGTCGCCTCGAGGCTGCCGTACTTGCCGTTGAAGTAGTCGCCGGCGGTGCCGTCGCAGACGAAGATGCCGTCCACCGACCGCGGCGTCGTGAAGACCTCGCCCGCCGGCAGGTTCGACCAGTAGCGCGGGTTGATGAGGCCGCTGGTCTTGACCCAGACGTGCGACGGCTCGAAGGTCGCGGTGAAGTCGGTGCCGCCGCGGGTGGTGACGTGCAGCCGCGTCGCCGTCTGCATCCGCTCGCACAGCTGCTGGCTCAAGCGGTCCACCAGCGTGTAATCGGCGCGCAGCCCTTCGCGCATGATCTGCGAGGTCACGCCGACCATGTGGGCGTAGCGGATGCGGCGCCGCTCGACGACGCCGACGATGGCCATCCGCGTGGACAACTCCCCTTCGCGCGGCTGCACGCAGAGGATGCCGGCGTCGGCCGCCTCCAGCGCGTCGAGCACCCGCTGCGGGGCTGCGGCCATCGGACGGCTGGTCACCGACTCGATCAGGACGCACTCGGCGCGGGCCTCGCGCTCGCTGAGTGCGCGCTCCAGGCTCGCGGCCACGCGCGCGCTCGCCTCGTCGGCAATCAATGCCACACGCTCGCCGGGCTGAACCGCCAGGCAGGTACAAACGGCGTTCCGGGCGCCGGGCATCAGATCCGGCTCAGGTGGCCCAAAGGTCATCAAATCGATTGTAAGGGTTCAGGACGGAGTCGTATCAACTCCCAACTCCCAACTCCCAACTCCCAAATTGAGCCGTTCGAACAACGGGGTGAAAGTCGACCGAGCCAGCTGATACCAACGACTTTCACCCAGTTGTTCGAGCAACTCCGCTTGGGAGTTGGGAGTTGGAAGTTGGGAGTTGAGTCAACCCACCACGAAAGCCGGCACTTGCCCGCCGCCGGACGTCACGTTGGCGAGGCCGGTTTCGCTCAGGCGGGTGAGATACCCGCTCATCTTCCCGCGGAACAGATACGGCGCCAGGTCGACCAGCATGTTCCGCATCGTGACCTGGCCTTTGTCGTCGAAGTACGGGAAGACCTCGCGCCGGACCGGGATCCGCTCCTGCACGACCCAGGCGCCGGGCGTATCGGCGATCGCGGCCTGGAGCGCCTGGTCCCACTTCCCGGCTGGCGTTTCCCAGCCGAGGACGACGCCCTTGCCGCCGTACTCGTCGTTCGGCTTGAGGACGAGCTGATCGCGTTCCTTGCGCGCGATCTCGAGCAGCGGGGCGCGGCGCCCGTGCCAGTCGGTCGCGGCGTCGGCCACCAGGCGCGTCCACGGCACGTGCGCCTCGACCAGTGCGCGCTCCGCCGTGGACATGAGATCGGCATGCCGCGGATCGGTCAACACGGCGAAGAACGCCTTCTTGTGCGGCAGCTTGCACCGCAGCGTGTTGGCCACGCAGACGGCCCGCCGCTCGTAGGCCTGCATCAGCGCCGCGCACTCGTCCGGGCGGGCGATGATGTCGTTGATCAGGACGCGCCGGTAGACGAGATCGATCGGGCGATCCGCGGCGCGCAGGATCGCACCGTCGAACGTGAGATCGCGCGGATCGCTCACCACCGTCGGCACGCCACGCTCGCTGAACGCCGCGCTCAACAGCTCGAACTCGGTCCAGGTCGGCACCTCGCGCCAGTCGACGATGGCCACGGTTGGCGGCGACGCCGTGCCGCCCCACTCCCGGTAGCTGTCGAGCAGCGCCGAGAGCAGCGCCGGGATGGTGCGGTGAAAGGTGACCGGCCGCGCCGCGCGGAAGCGCGCCATCGGCTCCAGGGAGTCGAACAGCTCGCAGAGCCGCTGGGTGTAGGCGGGGCCGGCCGGCGACTCGGCGTTGTACTCGGCAAAGTGGAGGGTGTCGGGAAGCAGGAACGCGTCGAGCCGCGACGCCGTGCTCGCGGTCGCGTATCCGGGCTCGATTCGCACCAGCCGCTCTTCGGCCTCGGTCACCCCGAGCGCCTCGATCAGCCGTCGATCCGCCATCGCCGCTTCGACGACGCGCTCGCCGATTGCGGCAATCGTTTCCGAAGCGAGGCGAATCCGGGACTCGTCAGCGGCGCTGAGGAAGAACGGGCGCAGCACCGAGCAGTGGACCCGGTCGCCGAAGGTGAGCTTGCGCTCGCGCATCGCCCCGGCCAGCCGCGCGCAATACTCCGGCGCGAGCTCCTGGTCCGGCCGCAGCAGGTCCAGCCACTCGCCGATCGGATCCATCACGGCTCACCAGGCGCGCCGGTGAAGCCGGTCGACGGCCCGATGCCCAGCATCTCCTCCCAGCGCGGCCAGCACTGCGACGGATGTCCGTTCAACGCGCGATCGATCACCAGGTGCGACATCTTCTCGACGACGTGGCGGAAGTAGAAGTCGGTGATGCGGTCGCGCTCGAAGTCGGGGGCCGGATTGAGGTAGTCGATGGCGTAGGGGACGTCCCCCTCGATGGCGAACTCGATCGTGTTCATCTCGTAGCCGAGCGCCAGGTTGATGGTCTGCGCGTCCCGGACCACCCGCGCGCCGAGGCCGGCGGTGAGGTACTCGTGCTCGACCAGGTAGCGGCGCTCCTTCGGGTCGTAGGCCACCGGCGTGATGTCGGTCTTGCCGAACGTGAAGCAGCGGACGTAGCGATCGAAGTTGATGAACTGCTGCAGCGTCATCGGGTACGGGGAGGTCTGCTCGTAGGCGGCCAGCAGCTCGTCCCGATCGTGCACCTTGTAGACGTGCTTCCAGCCGCCGCCGGAGTACGGCTTGAGAATCGCCGGGCGGCCGACGTAGTCGAGCAGCGCGTCCCAGTCGATCGGGTACTTCAGGTTGCGAAGCGACTCCGGGGTCAGGTCGACGTCCGCGGGATACCCCTTCTGCGGCAGCAGCACCGTCCTCGGGATCGCGACCCCGAGCTTGTGCATCACGGCATAGTTGAAGAACTTGTCGTCGGCCGTCCACCAGAACGGATTGTTGATGACGTAGGTCCCGTGCAGCACCGCGTGCTTCAGGGCGCCGCGGTAGGTACTCGACCTCGTGGGAGATCCGGTCCACCACCACCTTGTATGGCAGCGGCTCGTCCATCTTGGTGCCGTCGAAGGTCACCATCTCGGCGGTGATGCCGTGCGGCGCGCCCAGCTGGTTCACGCGGTCGATGAACGCCGGCGGGAAGCTGTATTCCCGGCCGCACAACAATCCGATTTTCATTATTACTCCTCGCGGACGGCCTCTTGCTGCTCGGGTGGTCGAATTTGCGGCAGATGCCTCACGTCCTCGCGGACGGCCTCTTGCTGCCCGGGTGGTCGAATTTGCGGCAGATGCGCCTCACGTCCTCGCGGACGGCCTCTTGCTGCTCGGGTGGTCAAACTTGCGGCAGATGCGCCTCTTGCTGCTCGGGTGGTCGAACTTGCGACAGATGCACCTCACACCGCGCGCTCGACGCCCGCCCGGGTTTCCTCGACGATGTGCTGGACGACCGCCTTGAGGTCGCCGGTGGCGCGATAGACGGCCAGCTGCCGGTCGGCGCTGGTGCCTTCCGCCAGCACGGTATGGACGTACTGCACCGCGCTCCGGCTCCCGAGCTCGTCCACGACGTCGTCCACGAACTCGAGCAGCTCGATCGCGAGATCGCGCATCGGCACCTCGGCGCGCTTGCCGAAGTCGATCAATTTGCCGTCGAGCCCCCACCGCGCCGCGCGCCACTTGTTTTCTTCGATCAGCGCGCGCCGGTAGAGCCGGAAGCCCTGGTTGCGGCGATACAGCTTGTACAGCTTGACGATGATCGCCTGGCAGAGCGCGGCGATCATCACCGCCGCCTCGGGCTTGGTCGGGACGTCGCAGACCCGGAACTCGAGCGTGCCGAACGTCGGATGCGGGCGCACGTCCCACCAGATCTTCTTCGCATCGTCGATGCTGTGCAGCTCGACGAGCAGCTGGACGTAGTTCTGGTACTCGCTCCAGGATTCGAAGTGATCGGGGACGCCGGTGCGCGGGAAGCGGCGGAACACGGTGGTGCGGTACGACTTGAGCCCGGTGTCGCGGCCCATCCAGAACGGCGAGCTGGTCGACAGCGCGAGCAGGTGGGGCAGGAAGTAGCGCGCCATGTTCAGCAGGTCGATCATGGTCGTGCGATCCGGCACCGCGACGTGCACGTGCAGCCCGAAAATCAGCAGCGATCGGGCGAGCTGCTGGAGCTCCTCGACGATCGTGTCGTAGCGATCGCCGGGCGAAAGCACCTGGTCCTTCCAGTGCGAGAACGGGTGGGTGCCGGCGGCGGCGACGGCGAGGCCGACGCGCTCGGCGGCGCCGGTCAGCTCGCGGCGGATGCGGAAGATCTCGTCGCGGAGCTCGGAGATGTCGCCGCAGATCTTGGTGCCGACTTCGACAATGGACTGATGGAGCTCGCGCTTGATCTGTTCACCGAGGGTCGGCGCGCCGGAGGCCAGCAGCTCCGTGACGTGGGAGCGCAGTTCCCACGTCTGCGGATCGACGATCTGGAACTCCTCCTCCACGCCGACGGTGAACCGGTGGGACATGGATACTCATGATAGTGGCAATCCCTAATCCGGTCCCGAATCCCGCGTCCCGAGTCCCGATCCCCGATTCCCGATTCCCGAGCCCCCGATCACGACTACGATTAGCGCCCATGTGGCCTGTCCTTCGTCAGCTGCTGACCGGCGGTTCTGGTACCGGTGTCGAGGCGATGACCGCGCGCACGTGGGCGTTGCGACCCAAGCACGACGGCGCGACGGCGGCCCGCTCCGTGTGCCCGTACTGCGCAGTCGGCTGCGGTCAGCTGATCTTTCACCGTGATGGACAAGTCATCTCGGTCGAAGGCGATCCAGAGTCGCCGATCTCCGAGGGCCATCTGTGTCCGAAGGGCGCCGCCACCTACGAGCTGTTGACGCATGCAGCACGGGCGACCAGGGTCAAGTACCGCGCGCCGCACGCGCACGACTGGACCGAGATCGATCTCGAGACGGCGATGGACATGGTCGCCGAGCGGGTGTGGGCGTCGCGGCGGCGGCACTTCGCGGTGGAACGGGACGGCGAGCCGCTGATGCAGTGCGCGTCGATCGCGCACCTCGGCGGCGCCACGCTCGACAACGAAGAGAACTACCTGATCAAGAAGCTGTTCACGGGCGGGCTCGGCATGGTCGCGCTGAGCAATCAGGCCCGGATATGACATAGCTCCACGGTGCCCGGTCTGGGCACCTCGTTCGGGCGCGGCGGCGCCACGACGGCACAACAGGATCTCGAGCACGCCGACGCGATCCTGATCATGGGCTCGTCGATGGCCGAGAACCACCCGGTCGGCTTCCGCTGGGTGCTGAAGGCGCGCGAGCGCGGCGCCACCGTCATCCACGTCGATCCCCGGTTCTCGCGCACCTCGGCGATGGCCGATCTCTGGGTGCCGCTGCGCGCGGGGAGCGACACGGTCTTCCTCGGCGCGCTCGTCAACCACGTGCTCACGAACGGCCTCGAGTTCCGCGACTACGTCATCCCGTATACCAATGCCGCCCACATCGTGTCGGCGGACTTCGCCGGCGCGGAGGAGCTCGACGGCCTGTTCTCGGGATGGGACGCCAGCCGTGCGCAGTACGACGTCAGCTCGTGGGCGTTCGAAGGCACCGGGGCGCGCAGCCAGGAGCATACCGGGGTGTCGAAGCAGGGCGCGGGCGAGCCGGTCAATCTCCGCCACGCCGAGCGCGACGAGTCGCTGCAGCATCCGCGCTGCGTCTATCAGTTGCTGAAGCGGCACTTCGCCCGCTACACGCCGGCCATGGTCGAGGACGCCTGCGGTGTGCCCGCGGAGGCGTTCCTGCGCGTCGCCAACGTGTTCTGCAGCGCCTCCGGCCCCGACAGGACCGCGGCGATCTGCTACGCCGTCGGCTGGACACAGCACTCGGTCGGCGTCCAGATCATCCGGACCGCGGCGATCCTGCAGCTCCTGCTCGGAAATGTCGGCAGGCCTGGCGGCGGCATCCTCGCGCTGCGCGGTCACGCGTCGATCCAGGGCTCCACGGACATCCCGACGCTCTTCGACATCCTTCCCGGCTACCTGCCGATGCCGTCGACTGGCCCGGATGCAGGAACACTCGACCGCTACGTCGCGCGGCACCGCCTCGAAGCAGGAACCTGGCACGCCTTCGACGCCTACATCGTGTCGCTGCTGAAGGCCTGGTACGGGGAGGCGGCCACCGCGGCCAACGACTTCGGGTTCGGCTGGCTGCCCCGCATCAGCGGCGATCACTCGCATCTCGGCTACTGGCTCGACATGGCTGACGCCACCGGCACGATCGAAGGGCTGTTCGTCATGGGGCAGAACCCTGCGGTCGGCGCCCCGAACGCCAGGCTCGAACGCCGCGCGCTCGCGAACCTGCAGTGGCTGGTGGTCCGCGATCTCGTCGAGACGGAGACGGCGACGTTCTGGCGCGACTCGCCCGAGATCGCCCGCGGCGAGATGCGAACAGACGACGTCGCGACCGAAGTGTTCTTCTTTCCGGCGGCGGCTCACGCTGAAAAGGATGGCTGCTACACCAACACGCAGCGGCTGCTGCAGTGGCACGACAAGGCGGTCGAGGCGCCGGCGGACGCCCGGAGCGATGGCTGGTTCGTCTACCACCTCGGGCGCCGCCTCAAGTCGAGGGCGGAAGCCGGCCACGATGCGGCCGACGCGGCCCTCCGCGCCCTGACGTGGTCGTACCCAACCGGCGGACCGCACCACGAACCCGACATCACCGCGGTCCTCCAGGAGATCAACGGCCGCCGGCGGGACGCGCCGGGCGAGGAGTCGCTGGTCGAGGGCTTTCACGCGCTCGCGGCCGACGGCTCGACGTCGTGCGGGTGCTGGATCTATTCCGGCGTGCACCCTGAGCCGGGCCGCAACCGCGCGCGCGAGCGCCGGCCGCAGGGCCGCTACGCGCACGGCTGGGGCTTCGCCTGGCCGGCGGATCGACGGATCCTCTACAACCGCGCGTCGGCGCGTCCTGACGGCCGGCCGTGGAGCGAACGCAAGAAACTGGTGTGGTGGGATGACGCCTCGCGCGAGTGGACCGGCTTCGACACACCAGACTTCTGCCGGACCACGGCGCCAGACTATCGACCGGATTCGGGGGCGCGAGGCCTCGACGCGATTGCCGGTGACGAGCCGTTCATCATGCACGCCGACGGCGTCGGCTGGCTGTGGGTGTCGAGCGGATTGAAGGATGGTCCGCTGCCGGCGCACTACGAACCGCTCGAATCGCCGGTGGCGAACGCGGTCTATCGCCAGCAGACCAATCCGGCGGCCGATGCCAAGCTCCGCCCGGACAACCCCTACGCGGAGTCGCCGGACGACCCGCGCTATCCCCACGTCCTCAGCACGTATCGCCTGACCGAGCACCACACCGCCGGCGGCATGACGCGGACGCTGTCGCACCTGGCCGAGCTCCAGCCGGCGCTGTTCTGCGAGCTGTCGCCGGAGCTCGCTGCCTCGCTCTCGATCGCCAACGGCGACGGCGCGGTGATCACGACGCCGCGTGGATCGATCCGGGCCCGCGCCCTGGTGACCGCGCGCATGCGTCCGCTTCGAGTGCAGGGCAGGACGATCCATCAAGTCGGCCTGCCTTACCATTTCGGTGGCCGCGGCCTCGTCACCGGCGACGTCGTCAACGATCTCGTCGCGATCTCACAGGAGCCGAACGTGCGCATCATGGAGGCGAAGGTGCTGGTCTGCCGCGTGGAACGCGATCCGTCATGATCGCCGCCTTCCTGACCGACTCGACGCTGTGCATCGGGTGCAAGGCCTGCGAGGTCGCCTGCAAGGAATGGAACGACGTGCCGGGCGACGGCTTCACGTTCACCGGCTTCTCCTACGACAACACGCAGGCGCTCGGCCATTCGACGTGGCGCCACGTCAAGTTCGTCGAACGCATGGCCGGCGGAGCGCCAGTACCGCCGGACGCGGGCTACCGGAGCAACACCTTCCGGTGGGACTTCTCGTCGGACGTCTGCAAGCACTGCGAGAACGCCGGCTGCCTCGAAGCGTGTCCGACCGGCTCGATCGTGCGCACCGAGTTCGGCGGCGTGTTCATCCAGCCTGACGTCTGCAACGGCTGCGGCTACTGCGTGGTGGCCTGTCCGTTCGGCGTCGTCGACCGGCGGCCCGGCGATGGGCGCGCGTTCAAGTGCACCTTCTGCTACGACCGGCAGAAGGCCGGTCTGCAGCCGGCGTGCGCGGCGGCGTGCCCGACGCAATCGATTGTGTTCGGCGATCTCGAGGTGCTCCGCGCGAAGGCGGCCGCACGCGTCGAGGAGCTCCAGGCGCGCGGGATCGACGACGCCGTCGTCTATGACCCGCGGGAGACGAGCGTCGAAGGCACGCATGCGGTGTTCGTACTGCGCGGCCGGCCGGAAGACTACAATCTGCCGGCCTCGCCGGAAGTGCCCACCGTCCATCTGACGCGGGGCTGGAGGTCGGCCGCGATCGGCGCCGCGGCGATGCTGGTGGGCACGGCGTTGGCATTCTTTTCAGACCAAGCGCGGCCGTAGGGCGTGGTCGAGGTCGCGATTCGGCGGACTACAATCGCAGGACGCGCACGGGGCGCATACTGCGACGGGAAGCGATTGAGTCATCATGTGGAGGCTCAGCACGGCCATCGAGGGCCGTCGAACGATACCGGCGGGACGAACGGCGGATAGGTGTGTCCGATGGCGTTGAAGTGGTTCAGGCGGGGGAAACAGACCGAGCCGGCGGCGCCGCCAGACGACCTGCGGCCAGCCCCGCACGTTTCCGGACAGCGCCAGATGCGGGTGCCGGTGCGCATTCGCGGCCTGTTGCTGCTCAACCTTCAGCCGTCGGATGGAACGGAACAGATCGAGACGGCGCCGCCGCTCGGCAGCCGTGACGCGGTCATGCGGGCCGTCGAGGCGGCGGCCCCGGGCATTCGCTTCAGCAACGGCCGTGGTGAGCTTCGCGGCGACGACCATGCGCTCGCGATCGATCTCGGCGGCGACGATCCCGTGCGCGCCGCGGTCGCGTCCGCCGAAGGCGACACCGGCGTCGAGATGCTGCGTACGCTCCTCGAGCGAGTACGCTGGCGCGCGTATGCGGCGAAGTCCGGCGTCTTCATCGAGCCCGACGCGCTCGATCTCTTCGCGCTGCCCGATACCTCACCGCCCGCGCGGCGTCCGTGAGCGATCCGTCAGCCCCAGCGTCGACACCGACCGGCTACTATGGCCTGCCGCAGCTCAAGGGCCCGGTCTGGACGTGGGAGGTTCCCGCCTACTTCTTCGTCGGCGGGACCGCTGGAGCAGCCGCGGTGGTCGGCGCGGTCGCGCGCGCCGCCGGCGCGCCATCGTCTCTCGTGACCCACGCCCGGTGGATCGCCGTGGCCGGCGCCGCCGCCTCTCCTCCCCTGCTGATCTCTGACCTGGGACGCCCCGAGCGCTTCCTCAACATGCTGCGCGTGGTGAAGCTGCAGAGCCCGATGTCGGTCGGCACCTGGACCATGGTCACGTTCTCGACCGCCGCCGCCGCGGCCGCGTTCGCCGATCTGGTCAGCCGTGGGCGCGGGCCGTCGACGCCGGTTCGCACAATCGGCAACGCCGCCGAGATCGTCTCCGCGGCATCCGGCCTGGTGCTCGCGACCTATACGGGCGTGCTGATCGGCGCGACCGCGATTCCAGTCTGGTCGCGGAACGTCGGACTCCTGCCGGTGCACTTCGGCGCCTCCGGACTCGGCGCCGCGGTGTCGCTGCTGGAGGTGTTCGGCCACCGGAGCCGGGCGCTGTCGAAGATCGCGATCGGCGCCGCGGCGGTTGAGACAGCCATTGGCCTCAGGCTGGAAACACGACGTGAACCCGCACTCGATCCGCTGCGGACGGGACGCTCCGGAAAGGTGACGCGGGCGGGTGAGCTGCTCTCCGGACCGGTGCCGCTCGCGCTGCGACTGCTCGGGAGAGGATCGTCCAACGCGCGTCAACTGGCGGCTGTCGCAACGCTGATCGGATCCGTGCTGACACGGATCGGCTGGATCGAGGCGGGGCGCGAGTCGGCGGCGCGGACTACTTCGTCTCGTCCTTCAACAGATCGGTGTTGATCGCGAAGGCCGCCTCGGCGCCTTCGGCGGCCGCGACGATGACCCACTGCACCTTGCGGGAGGCATCCCCCGCCACGAACAGGCCAGGCATGTGGGTGGTCTCGTACTTCCCCGTCCGGACAGTGCCCTTGTCGTTGAACTCGCAGCCAAGATGCTCGAGCAGGCCCGAGCGCTGGTACTGGCCGGTGGTGAAGAACAGCGCGTGCCGATCGATGGCGTCGCCGCCGGCGAACACGACCCGCGTCAGCTGCTTGTCGTGTCCGTCGAGCGCCGTGACGCGCTCCTCGCGGACGGCGATGTCGTTGCGCCGCAAACGATCGAGCTCCTCCGCCTCGAGCTCGGACGGACCGTCGGTACACAGCACGAGGTCGCGGCTCCAGGCCGTCAGCTCGAGGGCCAGCCCGAAACCGCGCGCGCCGCGGCCGTAGATCGCCAGCGGCCGATCGCGGACTTCCCAGCCGTCGCAGTACGGGCAGTGGAACACGCTCGTGCCGTAGAAGTCCCGGAAGCCCGGGATGTCCGGCAGGTTGTCGCAGACCCCGGTCGCGAGCAGCAGCTTCTTCGCCTGGTATCGCTCGCCGCCCGCCACGACGACGGTATAGATGCCGTCGCTGCCGCACTGCGCCTCGGTGACCTCGACGTCGTGCACCTGGACGGTGTCGTACTTCGCCAGCTCCTCACGGGCGAGCCCGAGGAACTCGTTCGGCGGCATGCCGTCGCGAGTGATGAAACCGTGGAGCGCACGGGAAGCGGCATTGCGCGGCGTCCGCGTGTCGAACACCAGCACCCGCCGCCGGCAGCGCCCGAGAATCAGCGCCGCACTCAGACCGGCCGGTCCGGCGCCGACGACGATGACGTCATGGAGAACTGACAAGTCGGAAGTCAGAAGTGAAAAGTCAAAACGTACTTACAGCTGCTGCAGGTGACGGACGAGCGCCTCGAACCGCGGATCCTGGCGCAGCGGATCGAGGTCGGGATCGCGCTGCATGCGGGCGGCGGTCAGCGCCGGCAGCTTGCCGCCGACCTTCTGCAGCGAGTCGAAGGCGCGGTCGGCCGCCCCGGTCAGGGCGTGGACGCAGGCGACGTAATAGCGCGTGAACGGATCGTCCGCGCCCTTCGCGATCAGCGCGTCGAACATCTTCAGCGCCCGCGTGAAATGCCGCGTCGCGTCGGCGTCGCGGCCAAGGCGCTGATGCGCGGCCCCAATCTTGATGTTGAGCTCGATCGCGGTGCGATCCTTCAGGGCGTGGTCGGACGAGGCCACGAACGACAGGCCGCGCTCGTACTCCCGCAGCGCCTCGTCGTAGCGCCCCTGCAGGTAGAACACGTAACCCAGCCGTCCGTTGGCGCCGACGACCTGCAGGCCGGCGTTGCCGGAAATGTATTGATCCTGGAGCTCCACCGCACGGCGGCAGATCTCCTCGGCACGGGCGAAGTTGCCTTCCCAGGCGAGCAGCAGCCCGAGCTGGAGGTACGAGTAGCCGGCTTCCGGATTCAGCTCGATGGCGCGCTCGAACTCCGGGATGGCGGCGGCGAAGTCCCCCTTGCCGACCCAGAACGCGCGGGCCAGCGCCTGGTGCGCCTGGCCGTTGTCGGGCTCGAGGCGTATCGCGTCGCGAATCGCCGCGATCGCATCGTCGGTGCGTCCAAGATTGAGAAACGAGGCGCCGAGCCAGGTGTGGGCGTCGGCGAGATCGGGATCGATCGCGAGCGCGCGGCGTTCGATCTCGATCGCCCGCTCGATGAGATCGCGAAGGCTGAGGAACGAACCCTTGAGGCTGTAGGCGCCGCCCAGCGCGGCCCAGGCGAGCGCATATTCGGGGTCGTGACGCGTCGCGGTCTCGAACGCCGCAATCGCGCGCTCGATCGAGTCGCGGCTGGCGAGGCGCAGGTTCATCATCCCGCGCGCGAAGCTCTCGTAGGCCTCGACCGACTGCGTTTCCTTGCGCTCGATCTCGGCGACCTCGGTGCCGCGCAGCACCAGGTTCAACCCCTGGCTCAACTCGTAGACGATCTTGTCCTGCAGCGCGAAGATGTCGCCGACGCGGCCGTCGACCTTCACGGTGCGGCGCACCGTGCCCGTCGCCACCTCGACGAAGTTGGCGGTGATGCGCACCAGATCGCCCATTTTCTGGAAGCCGCCGACGACCACCCAGGTCGCCCCGAGCCGCCGGCCGATGTCGATCGCCAGGGACTCGTCGAGGCTGGCGTTGGACGCGAGGTTCCGCAGCGCATCGAAGACGCGGGCGCGGCCGATGACGGTCAGGCCGTGGATGTTCTTGAGATCCGAGCTGACGGTTTCGGCGATGCCGGTGCCGATCCAGTCGTCCGCCGGCTCGCGCGTGATGTTCACGAACGTCATGACCGCGACGGAGCGTTCGATCGCCGACGCGGTGTGGGCGGCGATCGCGGTGGCGGCGCCGCTGGCGCTGACGGTGAACACGCGTTCGAGCTCGCCGGCGATCTTGCGCAGGTCGGCTTCCATGTCGCGGGCGGTCTGGTACCGGAACGTCGCCGACTTCTCGAGCGCGCGCTGGATCACCGCGTCGAACGCCCGCGGCAGCTCGGCGTTGAGGGTGCTGGGGAGAATCGGCGGCTCGTGCAGGATCCGATCGATGATCTCGGTCGGCGACGCGCCCGCAAACGGCATCGTCCCGGTGGCGAGCTCATAGAGGACGACCCCGAGCGAGAACAGATCGGCGCGCCGATCGACCGGACGGCCGAGCGCCTGCTCCGGCGCCATGTAGGAGATGGTGCCGACCACCATCCCGGCGATCGAGACCTCCGGCTGGGTCACGCGATCGTTGATGGGTTGCCCCGGGATGATCTTGGCGAGGCCGAAGTCGAGGACCTTGATCAGCCCGCGCTCGGTGCGCATCAGGTTGGCGCTCTTGATGTCGCGGTGGATGATGCCGCGCACGTGCGCCTCGTCCAGCGCGTCGGCCACCTGGACGCCGACGTCGATCACTTCACGAATCGGCAACGGCCCGTTGGCGACGCGCGCCGACAGCAGCTGCCCTTCCACGTACTCCATGACGATGAAATCCGCTCCCGCGTCCTCGCCGATGTCATAGGTGACGGCGATGTTGGGCGACCGCAACAGTGACGCGGCACGGGCCTCGTTCAGCAGCCGGGCGCGGCTGTCGGGATCGGCCTTGAGCGCGGTCGGCAGTACCTTCAGCGCGACCTGGCGTCCGAGCCGCACGTCCTCGGCCCGATACACCTCGCCCATGCCGCCGGCGCCGAGCGCCGCGGTGATCTCGTACGGGCCGAGCCGAGTGCCTGCAGTGAACGTCATCTGTCGGAGTCGCGCGTATCCGGGATCTGAGACGCCCCGGATCGCGCGCGGGGTTCTACCGTCGTTTGGGTCCGAGCCAGGCCTCGCGAAACGCCTTCTGTGCCGCGGTGAGCCGGGTGCCGCCAGTCTCGACTGGAATGGCGTCCAGCCGGGGATCTTCGATGTATCGCAGCTGCAACGACGCGGTGCGACCGTCGCGCCGCTGCACCTGCAGCTCGACCACGTCGCCCGGCTTCGCCGCCCTCAGCGCCGCCCCTGACGGCGGCTTCCCATCGATCGAGAGTATGACGTCGCCGTGCTCCAGGCCGGCGACGAAAGCCGGCGAGCCCCAGGGCATCACTCCTTGCGTCGCGGTGACCCGTCCGCTGTCGTCGATGGCCGCGCCGGTGTAGGCGGCGCCGGGACTGCGCTTACGGACGAGAACGCCGGCCGGCGCCAGCAGCTTCGCGTAGTCCGGCACCTCGCGCCCTTCGACGTAGCGATCGAAGAAGTCGTCCGCGAAGGCGCGGTCCGAGATCTCGGCGAGGCGATCGCGCGCATCCTTCGTCGTGTACGGCTTGGCGACGAGACCCGGCTGCGCCCCGCCCGGCTTGCCGTGCGCGCGCCACATCGCACGCATGTAGTCGTCCAGCGTCACCTTGCCGCCGCTGCGGTCGCGCAGGCTCAAGTCGAGGGCCAGCGCCAGGGCGGAGCCGTACGGGTAGTAGTTGATGAACGAGTAGGAGAAGTTGGTCGGATCGACCGACCGCGCCTCGTCGGTGAACGGCGCCATCTGGCTCATCTCCACGGCGGATCGGAACTGGTGCGCCGGGCTGTCAGCCACCGCGAGCGCCGAGCGGGCGAGGTTCACGATCGCCTGCTCCGGCCGCATCAGGCCAGCGCGCGCCATGATCACGTCCTCGTAGTAGGTGGTGAATCCCTCGGCGAGCCACAGCTCGCCGGACATGTTGGCCTCTTCGAAATTGAACGGCTCGAGCGACGCCGGCCGGATCCGCTCGACGTTCCACGCATGGAAGAACTCGTGCGAGACGGTGCTCAGCACGCCCTCGACGTTGCCGCGAATCGACGCCCCCTGCGCGACGACGGTGCTGTTGCGGTGCTCCATGCCGTCGCCGCCGCCCCACGGCACGTAGTCGCCGAGGAAGGTGTAGGTGCCGGTATCGAACTCGGGAAACTCGCCGAACACCGCGCCGTGCTCGCGCACGATCTTCTCGGTGCTCGACGCGTACTCGTCCACGTCGGCCTCGGTCGCGTCGTGGTGCAGCGCGACCACGATCGTGAACTCCTTGCCGTCCGGGTTGCGGACCTTGAACGAACGCCGTGACTGCTCGCTCAACTCGGTCGGACTGTCCATCAGGTACTGAAGGTTGGGAGCGGTGAACGTCCACGGGTCCGGCGTCGGGAAGAGCTGCGTTGACGGCGTCCACTTGAGGCCGGCTGGCGCCGCGAACGTGATGCGGACCGGCCGCGCGTCGAGGCCGCGCGCCCACATCAGCGTCGCCGGCATGTTCATGTGCGCGTGCGTCGCGTCGATGCCGAGATAGGTCCCGTCGACGAGGTTGCCAAACACCTTGTAGACGATGCGGACGGTGCCGTCGTGCCCGGAGACGTTCCACTGATACGGGTTCGGCCGGGCCACAGGCAGCGGTTTGGCCGCGCCATCGAACGCTTTCAGGTCGAACACGTTCTTCGCGTACTCATGCAGCGCATAGCGGCCCGGGGACGACCGGCTCATGCGCGCCTCGACCGTCCCGGAGACGCCGGAAAACGTGACCTCGACCTGGGCGTAGTGATGCTCGGGCGCGGGGAACGAGACGCGGTACACGACCGGCTGCGCGAACGCAGTCCCGGCCCATGTCAAGACGATGACCATCAGTTGAAAAACGTGCCGCATGGTTCTGTCCGATTGTTGATCGGATGCCAGCAGCCGGCAGTTGATCGGATGAGAGCTCCCGGCTGTCAGCGCTCCGGACTGTCAGCGCTCAGCCCTGGCGCGTTCGTCGCACGATCGCGTGCGCTAACCAGTGGCCACGGCGCACGTGCCGGTTGACACTTTGTGAAAAGTTTCACACTATAAAGGCGGGGTGCGTGACGCACCTTCGCTGAATCCGGCGCGCCGACACTTTCTGCCGATGCCGTCGTTGGAGTAGGCTTAAGCGTTTGGCTGCGCCTGTCCACGAGGTCATGGCGCCAGAGCTCGCAGGCACGGTGCGGACGTCGACACGATGAGTCAGCTCTTCCATCGCCACACCAACATCTATTCACGGCTCAGCATCGTTGCTCTCGGGCTCTTCGTCGCAGGCCTTGGCGGGGTGATCGGCCTGGTGCACCTCGGGGGGTTCTACACGGGCCAGAGCGCCTACGTGGAACAGCCGATCCAGTTCAGTCACGCCCATCACGTCGGCGGCATGGGCATCGACTGCCGGTACTGCCACACCTCGGTCGAGGAATCGGCCTTCGCCAACATTCCACCGACCAAGACCTGCATGAACTGCCACGCGCAGATCTGGAATACCTCGCCGATCCTCGAGAAGGTCCGCGCCAGCTTCCAGAACGAGACGCCGCTGCAGTGGACGCGCGTCAACGATCTCCCCGACTTCGTGTACTTCAACCACAGCATCCACGTGAAACAGGGCGTCGGCTGCGCGACCTGTCACGGCCCGGTCGATCGCATGCCGCTGATGTATCAGGAAGCGCCCCTGACGATGCAGTGGTGCCTGGATTGCCACCGGAATCCGGCGAAATACGTGAGACCGCGCGACCAGGTCTACAACATGGCCTGGACGCGCCCGGCCGACGACCCCGGACTCGGGGAGCGGCTGGTGACCGAATACAAGATCGGAAGCGTGGCGCAGTTGACCAGCTGCTCCACGTGTCACCGGTGACGACTACTATGGATTTCGCAGCCATCCGCTCACGTCTCGCCGGCTCCGACGGCCGCCTTTACTGGCGAAGCCTCGGGCAGCTCGCCGATACGCCGGAGTTCCGCGAGTACCTGCACCGCGAGTTTCCGGAGCAGGCGTCCGAGTGGAACGATCCGAAAGGGCGCCGCCACTTCCTCAAGCTGATGAGCGCGTCGCTGGCCCTCGCCGGCGTCGGCGCCTGCACCAGGCAGCCCTCCGAGCTCATCGTCCCTTACGTGCGCCAGCCCGAGGACATCGTGCCGGGTCGGCCGCTCTATTTCGCGAGCGCTATCACCATAAGCGGGACCGCGATGCCTGTTTTGGTCGAAAGCCATATGGGGCGACCGACCAAGATTGAAGGCAATCCGGAGCATCCGGCGAGTCGCGGTGGCACCGACATCTTCACGCAGGCCGCGGTCCTCGACCTCTACGATCCGGATCGAGCCCAGACGATCATGTTCCGCGGGTCCGTCCGCGCCTGGAGCGTGTTCGTCACGGAGATGCATCAAGCGCTCAGCGCGCAGCGGCTCCGCGGCGGCGCTGGCCTGCATCTGCTGACTCCGCCGATCACATCGCCGTCGCTCGCCGAGATGGTGGCGTCAGTCCAGCGCGACTATCCGAATGCGCGCTGGCACCAGTACGACCCGATCGCGCGGCCGACGGCGCTCAGCCCGGCCCGGGCCCGGTCGAGCACGGTCTACCACTTCGACAAGGCCGACGTGGTCGTGGCGCTCGACGCCGACTTCCTGGCGTGCGGCCCCGGATCGGTGCGGTATTCGAAGGATTTCGCAAGCCGTCGCCGCGTCACCGACGACAACAAGGCGATGAACCGCCTCTACGCGATCGAGAGCACGCCGTCGCTGACCGGCGCGAAGGCCGACCATCGGCTGGCGCTCCGCGCCGGCGAGATCGAAGGCTTCGCCGCTGGCCTCGCCGCCGCGGTCGGCGCTGGCGGCGGCACTCCGTCGCGCACGCCGAGCGCCGACGAGACGAAATGGATCGCGGCGATTGCGAAGGATCTGCAGGCCCACAAGGGCAGCGCGGTCGTCGTCGCCGGCGACTTCCAGCCTGACGCGGTGCACGCGGCGGCCAGGGCGATCAACGACGCGCTCGGGAATTCCGGGACGACGGTCACCTACGGGGCCAACATCGAGGCCGCGCCCTTGACGTCGAGCTCGATCGCCGAGCTGGCGCAGGCGATGGACGCCGGCCAGGTCGAGCTGCTCGTGATCATGGGCGGCAACCCGGCGTTCACCGCGCCCGTGGATCTCCGCTTCGCGGAGCGCATGACCAAAGTGCCGCTGTCGGTCTACTACGCCGACTTCGCCGACGAGACGACGCCGCATTGCCACTGGCACATCCCGGCCGCGCATGCCCTCGAGAGCTGGGGCGATTACCGATCGTTCGATGGCACCGTGACGCTCAGCCAGCCGCTGATTGCCCCGCTCTACGACGGCCACTCGCCGCATGAATTCCTCAGCGTCTTCACGGGGCAGACGGACAAGCAGGGGCAGGCCGCGGTCAAGGATTTCTGGACGAAGGTGTACAGCACCGGGCAGGGCGGCTGGACCTTCAAGCATCCGCGGGACGAAGCGTTCGCGAACGCCGACGCCGTGTGGCGCACGGCGCTGCACGAAGGTTTCATTCGGCGGCACCGCGGTCACCGAGGGTGGTCCGGCGACCCCGCTCCAGACCGGCACCGGAGTCGCCGTGGGAGTCGCGGTGGGCGGACCGGCGACGCCGGCGGGCGCAGGGGAACAGCCGCCGACCAGCACCGCTCCGGCCGCACCCGCGACGAGCCCGCCGGCTCCCGCAGCCGCCGCACCGGCGCCGCCCGCCCAGGGCGCGACGCCGCCGCAGGCCGGCGGACTCGAGATCATCTTCCGGCCCGATCCCACCGTCTGGGACGGCCGCTTCGCGAACAACGGCTGGCTGCAGGAGCTGCCGAAGCCGTTCACGAAGCTGACCTGGGACACGACCGCGTGGGTTGCCAAGAGCCTGGCCGACGAGCGCGGCCTGCGTGACGGCGACATCATCGAGCTCCGCTACCGCGGCAACACGGTGCGGATGCCGATCTTCGTCGTCCCCGGCCATCCCGCCCAGTCGGTCACGGTGTTCTTCGGCTACGGCCGCCGCAGCGCCGGCCGGGTCGGCAACGCGGTCGGCGCCGCGCAGCAGTTCAACGCCTTCCTGCTGCGGACGTCGGATGCGCCCTGGTTCGGCTCGGGGCTCGAGATCGTCAAGACCGGCGACCATCATCCGCTGGCGACGACGCAGAAGCACCACTCGATGGAGGGCCGCGCCCCGGTGCGGTCGGCGACGCTCGAGCAGTACAAGGCGCGCCCCGCCGTCATCCACGACCAGGGCCATACCCCGCCGCGCACGCTGACGCTGTATCCCGACCACGAATACACCGGATACAAGTGGGGGATGGCGATCGATCTCAGCTCGTGCACCGGCTGCAGCACGTGCACGATCGCCTGTCAGGCCGAGAACAACATCCCGGTCGTCGGCAAGGACCAGGTGCTGCGCAGCCGCGAGATGCACTGGATCCGGGTCGATCACTATTTCGCCGGCGATCCCGAGAACGCCGAGTCGTTCCACCAGCCGGTGCCCTGCATGCAGTGCGAGAACGCGCCGTGCGAGGTCGTCTGCCCGGTCGCGGCGACGACGCACAGCTCGGAAGGTCTGAACGACATGACCTACAACCGCTGCGTCGGCACGCGCTACTGCTCGAACAACTGCCCCTACAAGGTGCGGCGGTTCAACTTCCTGCTCTACTCCGACTGGGACACCCTGAGCCTGCACGGCGCGCGCAACCCGGACGTCACGGTCCGGAGCCGCGGCATCATGGAGAAGTGCACCTACTGTGTGCAGCGGATCAACCACGCGCGCATCGACGCGAAGAAGGAGGACCGGCGGATCCGTGACGGCGAAGTCGTGCCGGCGTGCGCATCGGCCTGTCCGTCGGACGCCATCGTGTTCGGCGACATGAACGATCCGAACAGCCAGGTGAACCGGCTCAAGGCGCAGGAACGGAACTACGGCGTGCTCGAGGAGCTCAACACCCGTCCGCGCACGACCTATCTCGCTGAGATTCGCAACCCGAACCCCGAACTCGCCCCGGCGCCGGCTGCGGGCCATACGACGGGACACTGATGGATCCGAAATCGGACCGGAAAGACCGGATCGCCGACGTCACGGCGCCGCGCCCCGCCGGCCACGGCGCCGCGGCCGGTGCGCTCGACTACAAGGAATACCCGGTCATCGAGCCGGGTCACACGATGACCTCGGTCACCGAGAAGATCAGCAACGTCGTGCTGAAGGGGCGGCATCCGCTCCCGTGGTACGTCGTCTTCTTCATCGCGTTCCTCCTGCTGAACGGCCTGATGGTCTCGGTCGGCTACCTCCTGGTGAAGGGGATCGGGATCTGGGGGAACAACCAGCCGGTCGGCTGGGCGTTCGACATCATCAACTTCGTCTGGTGGATCGGCATCGGCCATGCCGGCACGCTGATCTCGGCGATCCTGCTGCTGTTCAAGCAGGAGTGGCGGACGTCGATCAATCGCTTCGCGGAAGCGATGACGCTGTTCGCGGTCGCGTGCGCGCTGCTGTTTCCGCTGATCCACACCGGCCGGCCGTGGCTGGCGGCGTACTGGCTGATGCCGTATCCCAACACCATGGGCATCTGGCCGCAGTTCCGCAGCCCGCTGATCTGGGACGTGTTCGCGGTCTCGACCTACGGCACCGTCTCGCTGCTGTTCTGGTACACCGGCCTGGTGCCGGACCTCGCGACGCTGCGCGATCGCGCCAAGAACAAGTACGTGGCGTGGATCTTCGGCTCGCTGGCGCTCGGCTGGCGCGGCTCGGCGCGGCACTGGCAGCGCTACGAGACCGCCTACCTGCTGCTCGCGGGCATGTCGACGCCGCTGGTCCTCTCGGTCCACACCGTCGTCAGCTTCGACTTCTCGGTCGGCCTCGTGCCCGGCTGGCACGCGACCATCTTCCCCCCCTACTTCGTCGCCGGCGCGATCTACGCCGGATTCGCGATGGTGCTCACGCTCGCGATTCCGCTGCGCAAGTGGTACGGGATGGAAGACTTCATCACCATGCGCCATCTCGAGAACATGGCCAAGGTGACGCTGGTGACCGGGCTGATGGTCAGCTACGGCTACGCCACCGAGGCGTTCTTCGGCTGGTACAGCGCCAACCAGTACGAGCAGTACATGATCATGAACCGCATGACCGGGCCCTACGCCTGGTCGTACTGGGCCCTGATCTTCTGCAACGGCCTGGTGCCGCAGATGCTGTGGATCAAGCGGCTGCGGACCAACACCGTCTGGCTGTTCATCATGTCGCTGATCGTCAGCGTCGGCATGTGGCTCGAGCGCTTCGTCATCATCGTGACGTCGCTCCACCGCGACTTCCTGCCCGGCGCGTGGGACATGTATTACCCGACGTTCTGGGACTTCTCGACGTTCTTCGGCACCATCGGCCTGTTCACCACGTTGATGTTCCTGTTCGTGCGCGTGCTGCCGATGATCTCGATCTTCGAAATGCGCACGATGGTGCCCGAGGCCAAAGTGAAGGGAGGCGGCAGCCACTAGCCGCATCGCCATGGACGCATCACACCCGATCTTCGGCCTGATGGCGGAATTCCCCGACGCGACGAGTCTCGTCGAGGCGGCCAAGCGTACGCACGCGGAGGGCTACCGCCAGACCGACGCGTATTCGCCGTACCCGATTCACGAGCTGTTCGACGCGCTGCACGCGCACGACAACCGGGTACAGCGGAACGTCCTGCTCGGCGGCATCTTCGGCATGGTGGCCGGGTTCGGCCTCTGCTACTGGGTCTCGACCACGGCCTACCCGATGAACGTCGGCGGCCGGCCGGGCAACAGCTGGCCGTCGTTCATTCCGGTGACCTTCGAGCTGACGATCCTGTTCGCGTCGTTCGCGGCGGTCCTCAGCTGGATCATGCTGAACGGGCTGCCGCTGCCGTACCACCCGGTATTCAACGTGCCCCGCTTCACCGAGATCGCGAGCGAGAAGGGCTTCTTCCTGACGATCGAGTCCACCGACCCGAAGTTCGATCGGAGCCGCACCCCCGAGTTCCTCAAGGGACTGGGCGCGAGAGAGATCAATGAGATCCCGCACTAAGCCGCTGCTGCTCGCCCTGGTCGGGCTGGTCCTGACGGCCGGCTGCCGGCAGGACATGCACGACCAGCCGAAGTACCGGCCGCTGCGCTCGTCCGCGTTCTTCGCCGACGGGTCCAGTGCGCGGCCGCTCGTCGACGGCACGATCGCGCGCGGCACGCTCCAGGAGGACGCCGCGTTCTTCACCGGCAAGGTCGGCAACACCGCGGTGAAGGAGCTGCCCTTCCCGGTCGACGCGCACGTCCTCGACCGCGGCCAGGAGCGCTACAACATCTTCTGCACGCCGTGCCACGACTCGACCGGGTCCGGCCGCGGCATGGTGGTCCAGCGCGGCTACCGGCCGCCGCCGTCGTTCCACGACGAGCGCCTGCGGATGGCCGACCCCGGCTACTACTTCGACGTGATGACCAACGGCTTCGGCGCGATGCCGGACTACCGGATGCAGCTGTCGGCGCGCGATCGCTGGGCGGTGGTGGCCTACATCCGCGCGCTGCAACTGAGCCAGCACGCCGACAAGGCCGACATCCCTGGCGGCGATCCGACCAAAGCCAAACCCGCGGCGCCCGCGCCGGGGCCGGTGAAACACTGATCCATGCAGACGCTACCGAACATCGACGCCCCGGGCCTCGGCCGTCTCCAGCAGCGCGCGCTGATCGTCGGCGCGATCGGGCTGATTGCCGGCGCCGTGGGAGCCGCCACGAACATCGACCAGTTCTTCCGATCGTGGCTGATCGGGTTCCTGTTCGTGTTGAGCCTCGCGCTCGGCTCGCTCGCGCTGCTGATGCTGCAGCACCTCTCCGGCGGTCAGTGGGGCCTGGTGGGGCGGCGCATCTTCGAGGCGGGCACGCGGACGCTGCCGGTGGTCGCGATCCTCTTCCTGCCGGTCGTGTTCGGCCTGAAGCGGCTGTTCGTGTGGGCGGATCCGGTGAAGGTCCAGGCCAGCCACATTCTGCAGATGAAGGAGCCGTACCTCAACGTCAGCTTCTTCGTCGGGCGCGCCATCTTCTATTTCCTGTTCTGGCTCGCCTGTGTCTGGCTGCTCAACAAGTGGTCGGCGGCGCAGGACCGCGGCGAAGCCCTCACCAAGCGCGATTCGGTGCGCTTCCGCACGCTCAGCGCGCCGGGCCTGCTGTTCCTGGTGCTGACGGTGACGTTCGCGTCCGTGGACTGGGTCATGTCGCTCGAGCCCGAGTGGTTCTCGACGATCTTCGGCCTGCTGACGATCGCCGGCTACGGCCTGACGGCGATTGCGTTCACGATTACCGTCCTCGCCGCGATCGACAGCGATCGTCCCGCCGGCTCGTACCTGACGCCGCGCCACTTCCACGACTTCGGCAAGCTGCTGCTCGCGTTCGTCATGCTGTGGGCCTACCTGAACTTCTCGCAGTTCCTGATCATCTGGTCGGGCAACCTGCCGGAAGAGATCCCGTGGTACGTCGCCCGGGTGACGGGCGCCTGGGGCTACGTGGCGATCGCGCTGGTCATCGGCCACTTCGCGCTGCCGTTTGCGCTGCTGCTCTCCGCGAACCTGAAGAAGCGGAGCGGGACCATCGCCAAGGTCGCGCTGTTCGTGCTGGCGATGCGGCTGGTCGATCTGATCTGGCTCGTGGCGCCGACCTTCCGGCAGTTCGCGCCGGCCGACGCCGGCGGCGCGCACGGTGTGATGACGGCGTCGGGAATGCACTGGATGGACCTCGCGATCCCGATCGGGCTGACCGGGCTGTGGATCTTCCTGTTCGTGCGGAACCTCCGCGCCCGCCCGCTGTTCCCGGTGAACGACCCGTACTTCAAGGAGGCCTTCGCGCATGAAGCCCACTGATCCGCCTCCGCCCAAGGCGTCGGCGGGACCGCCGAAGCCGCGCCGCCCTGGCCTCCACGGCGGGTATCCGATCCGCGATGACGCGCCCAGCCCGTACGACGACGGCGTGGTGCACCGCCATCACGAACCGGGCGACGAGGATCCGCTGCACAACGAAGATGTGGCGCACGAGCACAGCGACGTCGACATCCGCGCCGTCATCACCTCGGCGGTCGTCCTGACCGTCGTCGTCATCGGGTCGATGGTGCTGATGTACGGCCTGTTCGGATGGTTCGAGCGGGAAGCCGCAGCCAGGGACCCGCAGGTGTCGCCGCTGTCGCGGCCCGCGACCGAGATGCCCAGCGCCACCACCGACCCGCACTTCAGCCAGGGTGTGCCCGCGCCGCAGCTGCTCACCAACGAGCCGATGGCGCTGGAGAAGTACCGGGCCGAGCAGCTGAAGCGGCTGCAGGGGTACGGCTGGGTCGACGAGAAGACCGGCGTCGCGTACATGCCGATCGACGAGGCCAAGAAGCTGATCGTCGTGCGCGGGCTGCCGGTTCGCGCCGACACGACGGTGACGCCGACCCTCGGCACCCGGGTGCCGGCTGTGGGTGAGGCCTCCGGCGGGCGCGCGATCACGGTGCCGCTGCCCGAGCCGCCCGCGGGCGGCACGCCGGCGCCGGCGGCGAAGCCGCACGGTGGGCACTGAGATGGGGATGTCGTCGCGGGTGTGGAGCCGGATGTGCGCGGCGGGCCTGATGGTGGTCGTGTGCTCGGGCTCGGCCCTGGCGCAGGTCGGGCGGACGGCGCCCGAGCCGGGCGACGCGGCGAAGTCCAAGCCGGGACTCCTCAGCAAGATTCGCATCGATCAGCGGCTGAACCACCAGGTGCCGCTCGATCTGCCGTTCGTCGACGAGAACGGCAAGGCGGTGACGCTCCGCGACTATTTCGGGAAGCGGCCGGTGATTCTGGCGCTGGTCTATTACGAGTGCCCGATGCTGTGCACGCAGGTGCTGAACGGGCTGGTCACGGCGCTCGGGGTGATGAACTTCGAGCCGGGCCGCGAGTTCGACGTCATCGCGGTGAGCTTCAACCCGCGCGAGGGCCCGGGGCTGGCGTCGCAGAAGAAGGCCGCCTACATGGACCGCTACAAGCGGCCGCACACCGCGGCTGGCTGGCACTTCCTGACCGGCACCGAGTCGTCGATCACGCAGCTGGCCGACGCGGTCGGCTTCCGCTACGAGTACGACGAGGCGATCAAGCAGTACGCGCACGGCGCCGGCATCGAGGTGATCACGCCGAAGGGCGTGATCTCGAAGTACTTCTACGGCATCGAGTACTCGCCGCGCGACATCCGGCTCGGGCTGATCGAGGCGTCCGAGGAGCGGATCGGCACGGCGATCGACGACTTCCTGCTGTTCTGCTACCACTACGACCCGTCCACGGGAAAGTACGGCGCGGCCGTGCTCCGGCTGGTACGGCTGGGCGGCATCGCCACCGTGCTGGCGTTCCTGTCGTTCCTGTTCATCAGTCTTCGGCGTGAGCGCAACGACAGAGGCGGTGAGGTGGCTTTCAACGGTCCGTCAGGCGGCGACCTGTCGCACGAGCGACCGGGCCGGGGCCCGGGGCGGAGCCCCGACATTTAACGATGTTCAAAGAATTTCCGCTGTTTCCGCAGCAGGCCTCGGTACAGGCGGGGCAGGTCGACGCCATCTACTTCTTCATGGTGGCGGTCACGGCCTTCTTCTCGCTGCTCATCGCCGGCCTCATTGTCGCCTTCGCGTTCAAGTTCCGGCGCCGGCACGACAACGAGGTCGGGGTCGCCATTCACGGGTCGCTGGCGCTCGAGCTGCTGTGGACGATCATCCCGTTCGTCATCTGCATGGGCATGTTCGCGTGGGGCGCGAAGGTGTTCTTCGACCTCTACCGCGTGCCGGCCGGCGCCATGGAAGTGTTCGTGGTCGGCAAGCAGTGGATGTGGAAAGTGCAGCACATGGACGGGAAGCGCGAGATCAACGAGCTGCACGTGCCAGTCGGGCGTCCGGTGAAGCTGATCATGGGATCCGAGGACGTCCTGCACAGCTATTACATCCCGGCCTTCCGCGTGAAGGCGGACGTCATCCCGGGCCGCTACAACACGATGTGGTTCACGGCGACCAAGCCGGGCACCTATCACCTGTTCTGCGCCGAGTACCTGCGGCACCAAGCACTCGGGGATGATCGGCAGCGTCATCGCGATGGAGCCCTCCGAGTATCAGGCGTGGCTCGACGGCGGCAAGTCGGAGGATTCGCCGGTGGACGCCGGCGCCAAGCTGTTCACCGCCAACGGCTGCATCACCTGCCATCGTGAGGACAGCCAGGGTCGCGGCCCGATCCTGAACAACGTCTTCGGACACGAGGTCGAGCTCACCGACGGCCGCAAGGTCATCGCCGACGACGCCTACCTCCGCGAATCGATCATGCTGCCCCAGGCCAAGGTGGTGGCGGGCTTCCAGCCGATCATGCCGACCTACCAGGGCCTGGTCTCGGAAGAGCAGCTGATGCAGCTGATTGCCTACGTCAAGTCGCTGAGCAGCTCGGGGGGCGCCACCGCGCCGAGGCCCCCGGGCCGGTAGACGCTCGAGCACAAGCGGTAGAACCTTCTATGGAAGCACCAGCGTTGAACTACCTCAATAACGGCCACGGCGCCGCGTCGTGGCTGTTGACGAAGGATCACAAGCGCATCGCGCTGCTGTACCTCATCGCGATCACTGCGTTCTTCGCGATCGGCGGCTTCTTCGCGATGATGATCCGGCTCGAGCTGCTGACGCCGGCCGGCGATCTGACCTCGTCCGAGACCTACAACAAGCTGTTCACCATGCACGGCGTGGTGATGGTCTTCTTCTTCCTGATCCCGTCGATTCCCGCGGTCCTCGGCAACTTCCTCATCCCGATCATGATCGGGGCGAAGGACCTGGCGTTCCCGCGCATCAACCTCCTGAGCTGGTACATCTACATGCTCGGCGGGATCTTCACGCTGGTGGCGGCGCTGAGCGGCGGCGTCGACACCGGCTGGACGTTCTACACGCCGTACAGCACCGCGGCCGCGAACTCGCACGTCATGACCGCGGCGCTCGGCGTGTTCATCACCGGCTTCTCGTCGATCCTGACCGGCCTCAACTTCATCGTCACCATCCACCGGATGCGGGCGCCGGGGCTGACCTGGTTCCGGCTGCCGCTGTTCGTGTGGTCGCACTACGCGACCAGCCTGATCATGATCCTCGGCACGCCGGTTGTCGCGATCACCGTGCTGATGGTGGCGGCGGAGCGGACCCTGCACCTCGGCATCTTCGATCCGGCACTCGGCGGCGACCCGGTGCTCTTTCAGCACCTGTTCTGGTTCTACTCGCATCCGGCGGTCTACATCATGATCCTGCCGGCGATGGGGGTGATCAGCGAGATCGTCCAGGCGTTCGCCCGCAAGAACATCTTCGGCTACTCGTTCGTCGCGTTCTCGTCGCTGGCCATCGCCATCATTGGCTTCCTGGTGTGGGGCCATCACCTGTTCGTCGCCGGGCAGTCGACCTACGCTGGGCTCCTCTTCTCGTTCCTGTCGTTCGTCGTAGCCATTCCCTCGGCAATCAAGGTCTTCAACTGGACCGCGACCATCTACAAGGGGTCGGTCAGCCTCGACTCGCCGATGCTCTATGTGTTCGGCTTCATCGGCCTGTTCACCATCGGCGGCCTCACCGGGCTGTTCCTCGCCGCGATGGGCATCGACGTCCACGTGCACGACACCTATTTCGTGGTGGCGCACTTCCACTACATCATGGTCGGCGGCGCGATCATGGGCTACCTCGGCGCGCTGCACTACTGGTGGCCGAAGATGACCGGCCGGATCTACAGCGAGCCCTGGGCGAAGCTCGCCGCCGTCATCGTCTTCGTCGGCTTCAACCTGACGTTCTTCCCGCAGTTCATCGCCGGCTACGTCGGCATGCCGCGGCGCTACCACGTGTATCCGCCGGAGTTCCAGGTCCTGAACGTCCTGTCGACCGCGGGCGCCTCGGTCCTCGCCGTCGGCTACATGCTGCCGCTGGTCTACCTGATCTATTCGCTGTTCGGTGGAGCGAAGTCGCCGGCCGATCCGTGGGGCGCGAAGGGGCTCGAGTGGGAGATTCCCTCGCCTCCGCCGACCGAGAATTTCACGGTGTCGCCGATCGTGACCCACGGCACGCACCAGTACGCGCCCAGCAAGGAGGTCGGCATTGTCTGATTTCTCGGCCGAGCACTATCCGGGGCCGACCCACAATCCGCCGGTGCACTCCGGGTCCGGCTACGCCGGACGTTCGGGAGAGCCGCGCGTGCACGCGCACCACGAGCACCATCCGAAGCTGCAGCATCACTTCGATGACATGGACCAGCAGGCCGAGGCGTCGACGCTCGGCATGTGGGTGTTCCTGGTCACCGAAATCATGTTCTTCGGCGGGCTGTTCATGGCCTACATCGTCTACCGGTCGGCGTCGCCGGAGGCGTTCCAGGAAGCGAGCGCCCACCTGTCGATTCGCTGGGGCGCCTTCAACACCGCGGTCCTGATCTTCAGCTCGCTGACCATGGCGCTGGCGGTCCGCGCCGCGCAGACCAGCCTGTCGCGGACCACCCAGGTCGGATGGCTGCTCGGGACGATCGTGCTCGGGGCGATGTTCCTCGGCGTGAAGGTGATCGAGTACGCGGACAAGTTCGCGCACCGCATCGTGCCGGGGCCGAATTTCGACAAGTCGCAGTGGGAGCACCCGGCCGGCGTCGAGCAGTTCTACTCGCTCTACTTCATCATGACCGGCCTGCACGCGGTCCACATGATCATCGGCATCGGCATCATGACGGTGATCGCGATCATGGCGTGGCGGCGGCAGTTCGACAGCACCTATTACACGCCGGTCGAAGTCTCCGGGCTGTACTGGCATTTCGTCGATATCGTCTGGATTTTCCTGTTCCCGCTGCTCTACCTGATCGGCCGGCACTACGGCGGGGCCCATTGAGCGCAGCGCGCGAGCATCGCAGAGAGCAAAGCCGATGAGCGGTCACGTCGCACCATTGAAGCTGTATTTCGGGGTATTCGGGATCCTGATGCTGGGGACGGCCCTCACCGTGCTGGTGGCGTTCTACGATCTCGGTGCGCTCAACAACGTCGTGATGCTCACCGTCGCGATCGTGAAGGCGACCTTCGTCGTCCTGTATTTCATGCACGTGCGGTGGAGCACGCGCCTGACCTGGGTGATCGTCGCGTCGGGGTTCTTCTGGCTGATGATCATGTTCACGTTCACGATGGCCGACTACTTGACCCGCGGCTGGCTGCCAGGCACGCTGAGGTGAACGGGCGGTCAACTCCCAATTCCCAACTCCCAACTTCCAACTAGGACGAGACCGCTCGAAAGCATCTGGGTCGAATGTCGAGCGAAATAGCTTGGCGGCATGACTTCCACCCCATTGTGCGAGCGATTTGTGCTTGGGAGTTGGAGAGTTGGGAGTTGACCCGGGTCTCCTCCGCTGACCGCCGCGATCCCGCTGTTCGCCGCCTGCCTCTCGCCGCCGCCACGCCGACCTCGTAGAGTCCGTATGTATACTGAGCGAACCGGCCGAGCCGGTCCTCTGCAGCAGAAATCGTGACGTCAAATAATCTGAAAGAAGAGCTCGCGTCCCTCCGCATCGATCACTCGGTTCGCGGAGGGACCAGCCGGCGCGGCCTCTGGATCACCCTCCTCGTCCTGCTCCTCGCGGCGGCCGGCGCCGGATGGTTCTGGCTCGGCCGCGAGCCGGTCGCGGAGGTCAAGGTCGCGGCGGTGACGACCGGAACGGGCGCCTCGGCGACAGCGGGCGCCGTCCTCAACGCGTCCGGGTATGTAACGGCGAGGCGACGGGCGACGGTGTCGTCGAAGGTGACCGGCAAGGTGCTCGAGGTCTTCGTCGAGGAAGGCAAGGCGGTCAAGCGCGGACAGGTGCTGGCGCGCCTGGACGCCTCACAGGTCCGCGCCGGGCTCGCCGTCGCCGAAGCGCAGCTGGCCGCGTCCCAGCGGGCGGCGGCGGAAGATCAGGCGCGGCTGCGGGAAGCGGAGCAGACGCTCAAGCGGCACCAGCAGCTCGTGAAGGAGAAGGTCATCTCGCGGGCGGAGCTCGAGTCCTCCGACGCGCAGGTCGAGTCGCTCAAGGCGCGCATCGCGCTCGCCGAGCAGCAGGTCAAGGTCGCGCAGAGCCAGGTCGAGGCGCAGCGCATCGATCTCGACGACATGGTGGTGCGGGCGCCGTTCGACGGCGTGGCGATCTCGAAGGACGCGCAGCCGGGCGAGATGATCTCGCCGGTGTCGGCCGGCGGCGGCTTCACGCGCACCGGCATCTGCACGATCGTGGACATGTCGTCGCTCGAAGTCGAAGTCGACGTGAGCGAGCAATACATCATTCGCGTCAGCCCGAATCAGCCGGTCGAGGCGGTGCTGGACGCGTATCCCGACTGGCGGATCCCCGCGCACGTGATCACCACCGTGCCGTCGGCCGATCGGCAGAAGTCCACGGTGCGGGTCCGGATCGCCTTCGACCAGCTCGACCCGCGCATCCTGCCCGACATGAGCGTGAAGACCTCATTCCTCGCCGAACGGACCGTCGAGGCGGCGAAGGAACCGGCCCGCCCGCGCATCCTGGTGCCGCGGCCGGCGGTACGCACGATCGACGGCGCCGAGGTGGTCTTCGTGATCCGCGGCGATCGGGTCGAGCGGCGCGCCGTCAAGACCGGCCTGGACGACGCGGGGCAGGTGGAAATCGCATCGGGGCTGTCGGCGGGAGAGCGCGTGGTGGTCGAGGGTCCCGCGACGCTCAGCGACGGGGCAAGGGTGAAGGAGCGCTGAATGAACACACTGGTCGCCATCCGGAATCTTCACAAGGTCTACTTCCGCGGCAGCGAGCGGATCGACGTGCTGCAGGGCGTCACGATCGACATCCCGGAAGGGGATTTCCTGGCGCTCATGGGCCCGTCCGGCTCGGGCAAGACGACGCTGCTGAACCTGATGGGAGGGCTGGACACGCCGTCCGAGGGATCGATTCAGGTCGGCGGGGACCAGATCGACAAGCTGTCGGGCGGACGGCTGTCGGCATGGCGGGCGCGCCACGTCGGCTTCGTGTTCCAGATGTACAACCTGCTGCCGGTGCTCACCGCGGCGAAGAACGTGGAGCTGCCGCTGCTGCTGACCAAGCTCGGGGCCGCGGATCGGAAGCGGAGGGTCCAGGTCGCGTTGAACGTGGTCGGTCTCGGCGAGCGGGCGAACCACTACCCGCGCCAGCTGTCGGGCGGCCAGGAGCAGCGCGTCGGCATCGCGCGCGCGATCGTGACCGACCCGACGCTGCTGCTGTGCGACGAGCCGACCGGTGATCTCGATCGCAAGTCCGGCGACGAAATCCTCGAGCTGCTGACCACGTTGAACCGCGAGCACGGCAAGACCATCGTGATGGTCACCCACGATCCCCACGCGGCGGCGCGGGCCAAGCGAACGCTGCACCTGGAGAAGGGCCTGCTCGTGAAGGAGGCCGTCGCATGAAGTTCATGCCGCTTGTCCTGCGCAACCTGCTGCGCCGCAAGGTGCGGACGATCTTCACCGTGCTGTCGATCATGATCGCGTTCGTGCTGTTCGGCGTGCTGATGGCGATTCGCGCCGCCTTCAGCATGGGCGTGGACATCGCCGGCGCCGACCGGCTGATGGTGATCCACAAGATGTCGTTCATCCAGCCGCTGCCCCAGAGCTACAAGGAGAAGATCCTCGCCACGCCCGGCGTCACCGACATCACGCACGCGAACTGGTTCGGCGGCTACTACCAGGATCCGAGCAACTTCCTCGCGAACTTCGCCGTCGATCCGGAGAGCTGGCTGCGGATGTACCCGGAGTACGAGCTGCCCGAGGAACAGAAGAAGGCCTGGTTCGCCGACCGCGCCGGGGCCGTCGTCGGGATCGACACCGCACGGAAGTTCGGCTGGAAGGTCGGCGACCGGGTCCCGCTGATCTCGCCGATCTACCGCAAGCCGGATGGATCGCCGTGGGACTTCAACATCTCGGGCATCTACGATTCGACCCTGGCCGGTGCGGACAAGACGCAGTTCTTCTTCCACTACAACTACATGAACGAGGCGCTGCGCGCCGCCAAGGTCGGGCTCGCCGACATCATCGGCTGGTACATCTTCCGGGTCGGCGATCCGTCCACCGCCGACCAGCTCGCCAAGCGGGTCGACGCGATGTTCGAGAACTCGCAGGCCGAGACCAAGACCGCTACCGAGAAGGCGTTCGCGGCCGGCTTCGCCAAGCAGGTCGGGGACATCGGCGCGATCATGGTGGCGATCACCGCGGTGGTGATGGGCTTCATCCTGTTCGTGGCCGGCAACGCCATGTCGCAGTCGATCCGCGAGCGGATCAACGAGCTCGGCGTGCTCAAGACGCTCGGCTTCCAGGACGGCAGGATCCTCTTCCTCGTCCTGCTCGAATCGTCCATCGTCGCCGTCATCGGCGGCGGGCTGGGGCTGGCGCTGTCGTGGCTCTTCATCGCCCAGGGCGATCCGACCGGCGGATTCCTTCCGATCTTCCATTTCCCGCCGCGGGACGTCGCGTTCGGCATCGTCCTGGTCCTGCTGCTGGGGATCGGGACGGGGCTGCTGCCGGCGGTGCAGGCCGGCCGGCTGAAGATCGTCGACGCCCTCAGGCGGGTCGGCTAGACGAGCGTCGGGTGCAGTGGGGCTGATGGTGCGATCTCTGGAGAGCAGGTCATGAACTGGATTTCACAGACGCTGGCGATCACGGGCGTCACCCTGCGATCGATTCCGCAGCGGCTCGGATCGTCGATCGTGGCGATCATCGGGATCGGCGGGGTCGTCATCGTCTTCACCGCGGTGCTCTCGATTGCCGAAGGCTTCAGGCTGGCCATGCGCGGCACCGGCGACCCGCAGACCGTGATCGTCATGCGATCGGGCAGCGACACCGAGATGACCAGCGCGTTCTCAGGCGAAGAGGCGCGGCTCATCACCGAGGCGCCCGGGATCGAGCGCGGCGCCGACGGTGTGCACGCGTCGCCGGAGCTGTTCGTCATCATCGCGGTGCCGCTGGCCCGCAGCGGCACCGACGCCAACGTGCCGCTGCGTGGGCTGAGCCCGAAGGCACTGACGGTCCGGCCGACGGTAAAGATCACCGAAGGCCGGATGTTCCAGACCGGCACGTCCGAGATCGTCGTCGGGCGCGCCGCCACCAAGCAGTTCAGCGGCGTGTCGATCGGATCGACGGTCTACTCCGGGAAGAACCCGTGGCGCGTGGTCGGGATCTTCGACGCGGACGGCAGCGTGGCCGAGTCCGAGCTGTGGTGCGACGCCGCCGTGCTCCAGGGAGCCTACAGCCGCGGTAACTCCTATCAGTCGGTATACCTGCGGCTCGAGACCATGGACGGTCTCCAGAAGCTGAAGGACGCCTTGACGACGGACCCGCGGCTCAACGTCACGGTCGTGCGCGAGCCCGAGTACTACGAGCAGCAGTCGCAGGTCCTGCAGATGGTCATCCGCACGGTCGGTATCGCGATCGCGGTGTTGATGGGGCTCGGCGCGATTTTCGGCGCGGTCAATACGATGTATTCGGCCGTTGCTGCCCGGACCCGCGAGATCGCGACGCTGCGGGCGCTGGGATTCGGCGCGACGCCGGTGGTCCTGTCCGTGCTCGGCGAGGCCCTGCTGCTGAGCCTGATCGGTGGCCTCCTTGGCGGCCTGCTGGCCTGGGCCGCGTTCGACGGCTACCAGACGGCCACCATGAACTGGCAGTCCTTCAGCCAGGTCGCGTTCGCGTTCAAGGTCACGCCGGACCTGCTCGGCCAGGGACTCCTCTACGCCGCCATCATGGGGCTTCTGGGAGGGCTCTTCCCCGCCGTCCGGGCGGCCAGGCTTCCCATCGTCACGGCACTGCGCCAGCTCTGAGGCGCCTTCCGCCCATCTGTCCGGAATCTCCGTCGGACCGCTGTCCGCTGGCGAGAACCTCTCGCCTAAAGCTCGTCTTTGCAGCCACTTAACGTGGCAGTGTAATACCGCAGAGCTTCTGTATAAATTCCAGACGTGAAAAGGTCGATGATCGGACGTTTTCCAGCCCGAGCGGCTGCCGGCCCATCGTGTGCGGATCCGGTACTGATCAGCTAACTGGAACGTCCGGAACCACTTACCAGCCGGCATCCGGGCCACGCTCGGGGTGCCTCGCCGACTGGTTAGCAAGGCATATGAATTGCTATATAGGGGAACACACAGCAACGCCAACGTCGGTCCGTCGGCGATGATAAGGAGGGACCCCTATGCTGATCGATGAAGTGCTCCAGCGAATACAAGGGGAGTTCGTCGAGATGCCAGGGCTCCGACTGACCGCCTCACAGGCACAGCGCCTGTGGGGGTTGGAGCGTGATGTCTGTGACGCACTGCTTGGCGCCCTGGTGGACGCCAAGTTCTTGTCCCAGACCCGCGATGGCGCATTCGTCCGCCTGGACGGAGCAGCGCCGACGCGGATTTCGAACGTAGACGCGGCCAGTCGCTGGCAGTCGCGTAGAGCTAGACGGGAAACCCACCGGCGCCGGTCGGCTGACTACCTGCCTCGTCAGCCACGAACAGATCGGCTCGTTACCCCCGCTCCCGGGCGAACGGCGCCCGCGGCCAGGTTCCGTCGAAGGTTGAGGGCATCGGCCCTCCTCCTTCGACATCACACCTCAAACAACTACTCAACGTGCTACGTGCCACGTGCTACGTGCGCACGTGCTACGTGCGACGTGCCACGTGCGACCGTGCTTACGTGCTGCGAGCCGCGACAGCCTCGAGCGCGCTGAGGCAGTCCGCGTTGTTCGGCTGCTCGGGGATGGCGTAGGTCCGGGCCCACGCGATCCGGCCCTGCTTGTCGACGACGAAGATAGCGCGCTCCGAAAAGCCTTCCTGCCGGAGCACCCCATACTTCTGCGCCACCTCGCCGTGTGGATAGAAGTCGCTCAACAGATCGAACGAGATCGGGCCGAGGGTCTGCGCCCAGGCCGTCTTCGATGGCTGCGGGTCGATGCTGATGCCGAGCACCACCGCGTCGCGATCGGCCAGCTCCCGCTGATCCGACTCGTAGTTCGTCATCTGCGTCGCGCAGACCGGCGTGAACGCGAACGGATGGAACGCCAGCACGACGTTCTTCTTGCCGCGAAAGTCCGACAGCCGCACGCTGCCGCCCCGATGGCTGCGCAGCTCGAAGTCCGGGGCCTCGTCTCCTGGTTCCAGTGCCATGCCTGCTCTTTTCACCTCATCGCAATGTGTCGATCGCCACGACGCGGCTGATGCGCCAGGCGCCGTCGAGGCGTTGCAGCTCGGTCGAGAACTCACGCGCGTCGAGCGACTCGTCCTCTGACGCCATGCTGCGCCGGCGGATCACCATCGTCAGCGCGACTTCGGCGCGATCGTCGCCGTGGAGCGCGACGTTCAGATCGCTGAGCTCGACCTCGAACGCAGCGGTTCGCGGCTGGAGCCGCGCCGCCATGCCCATCAGCGTTTCGCGGCCCTGAATGGGCAGACTGCCCTGCCCCAGTTCGACGACCACGTCTGGCGTGAAGAACTGGCCGATTCGTGCCACCCGCGCCACCGTGCCGAGGCCGTCGGTCGTGGCCTCGTTGAACTCCGCCGCGAGCCCGTGAAGGCGTTGCCGAATCTCGCGCTCTGCCGGTGTTCCGAAGGCGCGCCAGATCCAGAACGTGGCCATGCCGACGACCACGATCGCAACGAGCCCCGCCTGGGCGCGCTTGCTCATCAGAACACGAGCGTGCCGAGCACGCGCCGCGCGTCGACGCGCCCGAAGTCATGGTCCCCGGCCCGCATGCCCCGATTGTCGCCGATCACGAAATATTCGCGCGGGCCGACCGTGACCTCCACGACGTCCCACGGCCGCCGCTGCGACACATACGGCTCCGGCAGCGGCACGCCGTTGATCTGGATCACGCCGCCGACGATCGCGACCCGCTCATTGGGGAGTCCGACGATGCGCTTGACGTAGAGGACGTGCGGGCCTGCGAGCCGAATCGCGATCACGTCGCCGCGCGCCGGGTCACGGACGCGGAACACGGCGCGGTTGACGAGATTCAGCGCGCCGTCGCGGTAGGTGGGATCCATGCTGATTCCGCGCACGCGAATCGGGGTGAGGACCCAGCCGAAGATCAGGAAGCTGACGGCGGCAAGAACGATGATGCGGACGGCGGTGCGCCTGGGATTGGAGCCAAAAATCAGCCGTCGAGGCAGCGACACACTGCGAGTATACGCAACCGCGACGGCGGGCCTGGCGCGAGACCGCGAGAGAACCGGCTAGCGGGACTTGTAGGGAACGACCAATGCGGGCTCGCCGGGGACTTGCGACACGAAGATCACGTCCTTGCGCCCGTTCTCCTCGTACACCGGAAACCCGTGATAGTCGCCGACGCGCGTGAACTGTCCATCCGCAAACCGCACGGCCGGACCGCCGGCAAACCAGCGGGTGTCACGGAACTCGAGAAACATCGTGTTCAGCCCGACAGGCCGCTGTGCGGTCTCGATCCGGGCCGGACCCGATCGGAGCGGCAGATCCGGATTGATACCAGTGGTCCCGACGGGCACCGGGACGTACGGCGCCGACAAGCTCGTGGGCTGCTCCTGCTGGGGCGTCCCGTAGATGAAGCCGGTGGTCCCCACCGGGCGCGGCACGACCGCGGTCGGCACGGTGTAGTAGGCGGCAACCGACGCCGTCTGGGTCACTTCAGCGGCCGGGATGTTCACCGGGAACGACGGGGCCGAGCTTCCGACCGTGCCCGCCAGGTCGCCAGAGCGGCGTCGCTCGTACGGCCTGACCAGCCCTCCGGCCAGCGGGACGTACATGACGCTTCCGGGTTCCTGCGTGGTGCGCTTGAAGATCGGGATCCGCTCGAAAAGACCAGTGAACACCATCTCGTTCCGATTGAAGTGCGTCACCGGGCCGGACGGATAGTAGATGACGCCACCCACGTTGATGGCGGCATTGCTCAGGTACCAGGACTCGTACTCGGCGGTCACCGCCGGCATCGGAGAGGTGAGCTGAGCCGCCGCCGGCGAGGGGGACACCAGGGCCAACGTGACAATCAACAGGCAGACGGCTCGATTTCTCATGGCAGGCTCCTCAGTCCCGACATCATCCTTTCTTCCGCCAATACCGCGCAAGTCCCTGCCACGAGTAGTCAAGGCTGCCGGCACGGCCATAGAGCTCGGCTTCCTGCACGCCGACGACCTGCCGCAGCTCCTTTGTGGCATCTTCGACGAATCGCTCCTGCCGCTGTTCGTCGGTCAGCTGCGGATCGGCCAGCAGCCGGCGCACGATCCGGCTCCACTCCACCAGGCGATCCATCAGCTGCTGGAAGTGCGGACGCGCCCCGTTGAACGGCCCGAAATGCGTGAGGAAGAGCGTGTCCGGATCCCACGCGAGGATGCGCGCTTCGCTCTCGCGCCAGATCTCGAGGTCGATGTCCGGCGGCGGCGCTGCCGGCATCACATACGCGCCGCTGCCGCGGCGAATGCCGGCGGTGTCCCCGACGAAGGCAATCCCTGCGGACGCGTCGAAGAAGCTGACGTGATGTGAGGCATGGCCCGGCGTGTACGCCACGTCGAGCGGACGTCCGCCCGCCGCCACCCGCTCGCCACCGCGCAGGATGCGGATCGCGGCCGCCGGCACCGGAAGAATCTCACCCCACAGGCGCTCCATGTCCTGGCCGTAGAGCCGCCCCGCGCTCGCGACGAGCTTCGACGGATCGACGAGGTGCGCGGCGCCACGCTCGTGGACGAACACCTCGATGTCCGGATTGTCGCGCAGCAGCGTGCCGGTCGCTCCGCCGTGATCGAGATGGATGTGGGTCAGGAGGATCTGCGTGACGTCACGGACGTCGATCCCCTTGTGCGCCAGGGCGCGGCGGAGGTTGCCCAGGCTCGTCGTCGGGCCAGGGTCGATCAGCGCCACGCCCGACGTGCCATGCAGCACAGCCGTGGCGATGATGCTCGGGAAGCCGAGAAACTGGACATCGACGAAATCGATGCCGGATGCGAGGGATGTCATGGATTGGGAACCCTGCCGGGGTTGCCCGGCATCTTATATCAGGGCTGCTACAATCGACGTGCGGCCATGGCTGGACCCGATCGTCAGACATCAGGAGAAGTCCTCGAGCGGACACGGCAGGAAACCAAGAAGCCGGAGCTCTACAAAGTCCTGCTGCTCAACGACGACTACACCACGATGGACTTCGTCGTCGACGTCCTCGAAGCGGTGTTCCACAAGCAGCCCGCCGAAGCGCACCGGATCATGATGATGGTGCACACCCAGGGCAAGGGGCTCTGCGGCGTCTATCCGTTCGAGGTGGCCGAGACCAAGGTCGCGGCGGTCATCGAGCGGGCGCGCGCGAATGGTTTCCCACTGCTGGCCTCGATGGAGCCGGAGTGATTCAGGGGTAATCGACGTCGTGTTCAGTCCTGCACTCGAAATCGTGCTCACCGTCGCCTATCGGGAGGCGACGTCACGGCGGCACACCCATCTCACGCTCGAGCACCTGCTCTACGCGCTGGCGCACGATCCGGACGGCGAGCGCATCCTCGCGGCGTGCGGCGCCGACCTGCCGCAGCTCCGCAAGGATCTCGACAAGTACCTCAAGGAGTCGGTCGAGCAGTTCGGGCGCGGCCAGCAGAAGGAGCCGGAGCAGACGCTCGCCTTCCGTCGCGTGCTCCAGACCGCGGTGCTGCACGTGCAGAGCGCCGGCCGCCAGGAAGTGCAGTCGGGCGACGTGCTCGCCGCCACGCTCCAGCAGAACAAGTCCTTCGCGGCGCAGCTCCTCGCCAACCAGGGCGTCACCCGCCTCGACGTGCTCGAGTACATCACCCACGGCATCAGCAAGGTCCCGCCCGCGGGAGCCGGCGGAGACGACGAGGGGACGGCCGCCGACGCCGATGCCGGCGGCGGCGAGCGCGGCACCGCGACATCGCGCGATCCGCTCTCCGCCTACGCGACGAACCTCACCGCCCGCGCCCGCGCCGGCGAGCTCGATCCGCTGATCGGCCGCGCCAGCGAGCTCGAGCGCACGATGGAAATCCTCTGCCGGCGGCGCAAGAACAACCCGGTCTTCGTCGGCGACGCCGGCGTGGGCAAGACCGCGCTGGCCGAGGGGCTCGCGACCCGGCTGCTGTCGGAGGACGTGCCGGAGCTGCTCGAAGGCGCGGAGGTGTACTCGCTCGACACCGCGGCGCTGCTCGCGGGCACGCGTTTCCGCGGCGACTTCGAGGAGCGGTTCAAGGCGGTGATCAACGCGCTCACGAAGCGCCGGATGCCCATCCTCTTCATCGACGAGATTCACTCCACGGTCGGTGCCGGCGCCACGACCGGCGGCACGATGGATCTCGCGACGCTCATCAAGCCGATCCTCACCGCCGGCCAGCTCCGGGTCGTCGGCTCGACGACGCACGAAGAGTTCAAGCACATCGAGAAGGATCGGGCCCTCGCGCGGCGGCTGCAGAAGATCACGATTGACGAGCCTTCGATCCCGGAGACCGTACGCATCCTCGAAGGCCTGCGCTCGCGCTACGAGGCGCATCACCGCGTCAAGTTCGGCGACGAAGCGCTCGAGACCGCCGCCAAGCTGGCGGCGCGCCACCTGCGCGACTACAAGATGCCGGACAGCGCGATCGACGTCCTGGACGAAGCGGGGGCGCGGGTCCGCATGCGCCAGGCACGGGTGCCGCCGCAGGAACGCCAGGGCCAGGAGATTCCGATCATCGACGTGAGCGCGGCGGAAATCGAAGAAGTGGTGGCCCGCATCGCCCGCATCCCCGCCAAGCAGGCGTCATCGTCCGACCGCGATCGCCTGCGGACGCTGGAGGAGTCGCTCGGGCGGGTGGTGTTCGGACAGGAGGAAGCGGTCCGCACGGTCGCCCGGGCGATCAAGCGCTCGCGCGCCGGGCTGGGCCAGCCCGATCGTCCGGCCGGCTGCTTCCTGTTCACCGGTCCCACCGGCGTCGGCAAGACCGAGCTGGCGAAGCAGCTGGCGCTGCATCTCGGCAACGAGTTCGTCCGCTTCGACATGAGCGAGTACATGGAGAAGCACGCGGTGGCGCGGCTGATCGGCGCGCCGCCCGGCTACGTCGGCTTCGAGCAGGGCGGGCTGCTGGTCGATGCGATCCGGCAGCATCCCTACGCGGTGCTGCTCCTCGACGAGATCGAGAAGGCGCACCCCGACATCTTCAACATCCTGCTCCAGGTGATGGACCACGCCACGCTGACCGACAACAACGGCCGCAAGGCGGACTTCAGGCAGGTGGTGCTGATCATGACCTCGAACGCCGGCTCGCGTGAGCTGAGCGCCGGGTCGATCGGCTTCTGGGAATCCGGTTCGTCCGACCGCGCCATCGACGCCCGTCAGAAGACGGCGCAGCAGCGCTCCAAGCAGGCGATCGAGCGGGTGTTCAGCCCGGAATTCCGCAATCGCCTCGACGCGATCGTGACGTTCGGACCGCTGACCCCTGGCGTGATGGAGACGATCGTCGAGAAGTTCATCCTGCAGCTCGAGGCGCAGCTGGCCGAACGCCGGGTCGCCATCACGCTGCAGCCGGAAGCCCGCGAGTGGCTGGCGACCAAGGGCTACGATCCCGTCTTCGGCGCGCGGCCGCTCAGCCGCGTCATCCAGACCGAGGTGCGCGATCCGCTCACCGACGAGATCCTGTTCGGCCAGCTCGAGAACGGCGGCACCGTCACCATCGACCTGAAGGACGGCGCCCTCGCATTCAACTACGCGCCGAGAGGCGAGTAGCGCCAGCGATCCCTGATGTCAGACAAAGAGTACGAGATCCCGGTCAAGGTCGTCGATCGACGCTGGTGGGCCAACCAGGACTCGCAGAGCAGCGGCGACTCGTCAAAAACCTCCGCCTCACTGAAGCCGACCTACGTCGAAGAGCTCGAGCGGCAGCTCGCCGCAAAGGACCAGCAGCTGCAGGAGGCGATCGGGCGGTATCGACAGGCCTCGACCGAGTTCGAGGAGTCGCGGCTGCGGCTGCGGCGTGAGATCGCCAAGGATGTCGAGCGCGGACGGCGCGAGATCCTCGCCGACCTGCTCGACGTCGTCGACAACCTCGACCGCGCGATCGACGCGGCGCAGGGCAGCGGCGATCGCGCCGACGCGCTGCTGCAAGGCGTTCAGATGGTGCAGCGGCAGTTCCTGGCCAAGCTCGAGGCGCTCGGCGTCTCGCGGATTCACTCACTGGACCAGCCGTTCGATCCCGCCCTGCACGAGGCGGTTTCCGTCGTGCCGGCATCGCCCGATCAGGACGGCCTCGTGATCGGCATCGTCCGGCACGGATACCGAATCGGCGACGAGGTGCTGCGGCCGGCCGCGGTCGCCGTCGCCAAGAGCTGACGCGATCGCCCGCATCGTCCTCGCCACGTTCGGATCGCTCGGCGACCTGCATCCGGTGCTGGCGCTGGGTCTCGAGCTGCAGCGCCGCGGTCACGATCCCGTCCTCGCCACTGCCGAGTACTACCGCGAAAAGATCGCCGCGACCGGGCTGCCCTTCCACGCGCTCCGGCCGAACCTGACTCCCGCCGACAAGGACCTGCTGCGCCAGACAATGGACGGACGGCACGGACCGGAGTTCCTCGTCAGGCAGGTCATGATGCCGGCAGTCCGCGATACCTTCGACGATCTCACCGCGGGCGTGCGCGGCGCCGACCTGCTCGTCGGCACGGATCTCCTCTACGCCGCTCCGGTGGTCGCCGAGGTGACGGGACTGCCCTGGGTGGCGCTGACTATGGCGCCGATGACGTTCTTCTCACGCCACGATCCGCCGGCGCTGCCGCCGGCGCCGTGGCTGCGGCCCATGGCCGACGTCGTGCCGTGGGCCTATGCCGCACTGCTGCGATTCGGGCAGTGGTCGACCAGGCAGTGGGGCGCGCCGATCTACGAGTTGCGCGCCCGGCTGGGATTGCCGCGCGGTCTCGAGCCGCTCTTCGCGGCCCGCGCGACGGCGGACGCCTTGCTCGGCATGTTCTCCCCTCTGGTCGGCCGTCCGCAGCCCGACTGGCCAGCGAACGCGCGGACGACGGGCTTCGCCTTCTACGACCACCACGAGCCGATGCCGGCGTCGCTGCAGGCGTTCCTCGACGCCGGCGCGGCGCCGATCGTCTTCACGCTCGGCTCGGCGGCCGTATTCGATCCTGGCGGGTTCTATCGTGAGAGCGCAGACGCGGCGCGGCGACTCGGCCGCCGCGCGGTGCTCCTGGTCGGCCCGGACCCCGAAGATCTCCCGGAGCCTGCCAGCGACCTCGCGGTCGCGGCCTATGCACCCTTCTCCGAGCTGTTTCCACTGGCGGCGGCGGTCGTGCACCAGGGAGGCATCGGGACGACCGGACAGTGCCTGCGCGCCGGGCGGCCGATGCTGATCGTGCCCTACAGCCACGATCAGCCCGACAACGCCTGGCGGATGGTGAGGCTCGGCGTCGCCAGGACGCTGACGCGGCGCAAGTACTCGGGCGCGACGGCCGCCGGGTCGCTGCGCGCCCTCATCGACGATGCCGGCTACGCGGCACGCGCCGCCGCAGCCGCCCAGTTCGTCGGCCACGAGAACGGGGCCGGCGCCGCCGCGGACATCATCGAGGAGGTGCTGACCCGACGATCCAGGGAATCCCTGGCGCCCGGTGGAAATTGATGCCGAGCGCCGTCCAGCGCTCCGCCTGCGCACCGAGCCTCACCGTGAACTCGTCAACCGCCCGCCGCGTCGGCCGCGACCATGCCACCTCCGCGATCGCGGCGAGGCGGGGGAACATCTGATACTCGACGTCGCGCATGTTTGCGACGGTCTCGGTCCAGAGCGGCGCTTCCACGCCGAGGATCGCGGATTCGTCCACGCCATCCACTGCTGAAGCCGGGTCCCACTCATACGCTCGCGAGACGTCGATGAGGCCGGCCCACGTCAGTCCGATCGGCGACTCCACGTCGTACTTCATGTCCAGGTACACGCGCTCTGCCGGCGACAGGATCACGCGGGCGCCGCGGCTGACCGCGTCCCGCGGCGTCGTTTTTGGACGCCAGTGCTGGACGATCGTGTCCGGCAGCAGCCGCGCCGGCGAGATCTCGTCCCACCCAATCGTCCGCTTGCCGTGCGCGCGGACGATGTCCTGCACACGCTCGATAAAGCTCGCATACTGATCCGCCGCGAGCGTGCGGACCTCGTCGCCGCCGATGTGGAAGAACGGCCCTGGCGTCAGCGCCGACACTTCGCGGACGACGTCGTCGACGAACGTGTAGGTGAGGTCGCGGTCCACGCTCAGCACGCTGAACCCGACTTCGATGCCTGTATACAGTGCCGGGGCCGCAGCGGCGCCGAGCTCGGGATAGGAGGCGAGCGCGGCGTTGGTATGGCCGGGCACGTCGATCTCCGGCACAACGGTGATGAATCGCTCGGCAGCGTAGCGCACCAGCTCGACGTAGTCCGCCTGCGAGTACCAGCCGCCAGCGCCGCCGCCCACCTGCGTGCTGCCGCCGTGTGTGGCGAGACGCGGCCACGACTTGATCTCGATGCGCCAGCCCTGGTCGTCGGTGAGGTGCAGGTGCAGACGATTCAGCTTGTGCAGCGCCATCACGTCGATGAACCGCTTCACCTCGTCCACCGGCATGAAGTGGCGCGCGACGTCCAGCATCGCGCCGCGCCACTCGAACCTGGCCGTGTCAGCCACGCGACCGCATGGGACCCGCAGGGCCCGTCCCTTCTCGACACGGGCCGCGCGGTACTCGACGAACGCCGGCATCAGTTGGCGCAAGGTCTGGACGCCGTAGAACACGCCGGCTGGGGTCCTCCCCCGTATCGTCACGCCCGCGGCCGACACATCCAGGTCGTAGGCCTCGTCGCCAGCTTCGGTGACGGTGCCGATGTCGAGCACGATTGCCGGGTCGGATGATTCGGACGACGACGATTCGATGCGCGGCGGCTCGGGGCCGGCCGCCCGGCCGATCAGCGCCGAGACATAGCGGGCAACGGACAGCAAGTGGTCGTCGGCATGTTCGCCGACGCGAATGACGGTCGACGGCCCGACCGTGAAGACGTCATCGCCCGACAGGGCCACGAACGCGGGATTGGGGACGAGGTGATGCATGCGGTGCTCAAGGGAATATCGGCGCCAACGTGCGTGTTACCCATAGCCAGGAGGCTTCATGACCGTCGCCGCGCTCGTCGCCGTCACCCTGGCCCTGGTTTCGCCGGCCGCCGCCCCGCAGGATCCGCATGCCCAGCACAAAGCAGCGATGGATCATCGCGGACACCAGGCCATGGGTTTCGACCAGGCCAAGGTGAAGCACACGTTCTCGCCGTCGGCCGACGGTGGGACCATCGACGTCGCGGCGCTCGACGCTGCCGACGCCGTGACCATCAGCCAGGTTCGCGGGCACCTCAAGGAGGTCGCGAAGCTCTTCAAGGCTGGCGACTTCAGCAAGCCGGTCTTCATTCATGCGCAGGACCCGCCAGGAGCCGACGTGATGAAGGCGCGACGTCAGGACATCCAGTATCGGTTCGAGGAGACGCCGTCGGGTGGAAGGCTGGCGATCAGCTCCGCCGACGCGAAAGCAATCGCCGCAATCCAGGCGTTCGTGAAGTTCCAGCAGGACGAGCACAAGCGTTAAGGGTTCGGCGTTAGCTTCGCGTTACAATTCTCCCATGCCCATCTTCGAGTACCAGTGCGGCGATTGCGAGCGGGAGTTCGAGGCGTTCGTCACCGTCGACCGGAAGCCGACGTGCCCGTCGTGCCACGGCGAGAAACTGTCGAAGCTCTTGTCGCGGCCGGGGATGGTGAGTGCCGCGTCTGCGCAGCCGGGTTCGTGCGCGGCGCCGGCGCCGGTCTGCGGCGCCCAGGGCGGACGCTGCGGCTGTCACTGACGCGGGCGGCGCGCATCTAGCTGGCGAGCGCCGCGAGCGCACGGCCGACGGCCACGCGTGCCGCGCCTGCGGTTGCCCAACTCCCGCGTCCTCTCTCCCTTTGCTGTCGCGGCTCTTCTCGATCCTCCTCACCGCACCAGGCCGCCCGGCAGGAACCCGCGCAATTTTGCCGCCGCGCCTGAGCCGTAGTAGCCTCCCCTTTCTATGTATTCACGCGAAGAAGTCAAAGCGATCACCGACAAGGTCATCAACATGGCCAAGGTGGACGCCGTCGAAGTCGAGTTCAACGGCGGCGAGCGCTCGGCCACCCGGTTCGCCAACTCGAACATCACGGCGAACATGGTGCAGTTCGATCGCAGCGTCTCGCTGACGATCCACCTCGGCAACAAATCCGGGTCGACCACGGTTCGCGACTTCGACGACGCGACGTTGAAGCAGGCGGTTGCCGATGCCACCAAGCGCGCCGAAGCGGCGCGGGAGGCGCAGGAGCCCGCGGTGCTGCTCGGGCCGCAGGACTACGAGCCGGTCGACGCGGCGCTGCCGAGCGGCGTCAGCTACGGCCCTGCCGAGCGCGCCCGCGCGGTACGCCAGAGTCTCGACATCTGCAACAAGAAAGGCGTCCTCGGCTCCGGCTACATCCCGAAGGTCCATCAGACGACGTGCTCGGCCAACTCGAAGGGGTTGTTTGCCTACTACCAGTACGCCGAGGCGAGCTTCATCCTCACCGTTCGCACGAAGGACGGGATGGGCTCGGGCTGGGCCGGCATCACCGGGGTCAAGGACACCGGCTTGATCGACGCCGTGCAGCTCACCGAAACGGCGTCCGAGAAGGCGCTCAAGAGCCAGAAGGCGCGCGCGCTCGAGCCAGGCCGCTACACGGTGATCCTCGAGCCGAGGCCGGCAGCACGATTCCTGTCGCTGATGCTCGGCCTGTTCAACGCGCGAACGGTCGAAGGGCCGGTCGGCAACTACTTTTCCGGCAAGGAGCGCGGCACCTCGAAGGTCGGCGAGAAGGTGTTCAGCGAGATGTTCACGCTGCGCAGCGACATCGGCAACCCGATCCTGCGGCAGTCGCCGATCGCGAACGACGGGACGCCGGCGCGCGACGTCACCTGGATCGAGAAGGGCGTCCTCAAGACTCTCAACTACGACCGGCAGTGGGCGCAGCGCCAGAAGAAGGAACAGACACCCGCGACCACGAACAACAGCCTGGTGATGGAAGGTTCGAACATGTCGGTGGAGGAGATGATCAAGGGCACGCGCCGCGGCCTGCTCGTGACCTTCTTCTGGTACATCCGCGCCGTCGATCAGCCGACGCTCCTCAACACCGGCATGACCCGCGACGGCCTGTTCCTGATCGAGAACGGCGAGATCGCCGGACCGGTGCAGAACTTCCGCTGGAACATGTCGCCGATCGTCGGCTTCAACAACATCTCCGCTGTCGGCAAGCCGTCACCGATCCACACCGGCGAGTCGTACGACGGCCCGGGTACGGCGCTGGTGCCGCCGGTCCGGATGGAAGACTTCTACATGACGTCGGTGTCGCCGGCGGTGTAGGGAAGTCAGAAGTCAAAAGGCAAAAGTCAAAAGTAGAGCGCCGCAAGATGGCCCCCTGGTCACAAGGGGCCGTCCGCGAGGCAACAAGGTTCGTGAGCCGCAAGATGGCCCCCTGGTCACAAGGGGCCGTCCGCGAGGACGAATAAGGACAAAGCAAATGAAACGGCGAACGTTTTTGAAAGGTGTGGCCGCATCGAGCGTCGCCATCGCCGCGTCCGATCTCGTCGGCGATCTGATCGCGCAGACGCCGCAGGGCAAGGTCCTCGAGTCCCGCTTCAAGGGACTCTCCGACGTGGCGCTCGCCGAGGCCAAACGCAGCGGCTGCTCGTACGCGGACATCCGCTTCACGCGCCGCACCAACTCCAGCGTCAACGCCAACGGCGGCAATAGCGAGTTCGCCGAGGGCTTCGGCGGACGCGGCGGCGGACGGGGTGGAGGGCGCGGCGGCGGCGGACGGGGCGGATTCGGCGGCGGCGGTGGCGGTGGCGGATTCGGGGGTGGCGGCGCCGACGAGACCGCCGGGCGCGGCGCGGCCGGCTTCGGCGTCCGCGTGATTCACAGCGGCGTCTGGGGCTTCGCGAGCAGCCCGATCGTCACCGAGGACGAGATCCGCCGCATCACCCGCATGGCCACCGAGATCGCCAAGGCCAGCGCCATCGCCAGGCAGCGCGACGTCGTGCTGGCGCCGGTGCGGGCCTACACCGAATACTGGAGCACGGCGGTCCAGAAGGATCCCGCGAAGATCCCCCAGGAGGAGAAGCAGGCGCTGGTGCAGAAAGTCGTGGACATCGCGACCAAGCACAAGGACGTCGTCAACGTCTCAGCTTCGGTCGGCATCGAGCACGAGTGGAAGTACTTCGCCAGCTCCGAAGGGTCCTACATCGAGCAGGAGGTCTGGGCCTCGACCCCCTCCTTCACCGTCACGGCGCGCAAGGACGGCCAGACGCGGTCGCGCACCTACACCGGCGAGATGATGACCGGCGGATGGGAAATCGCCGAGCGGGCGCAGATGGTCGAGAACGCCGAGCGGATCACCGCCGAAGCGGTCGAGTTCTGCACCGCCAAGCCTGTCGAGATGGGGCTCAAGGATTTGATCCTGACCCCGTCGCACGCGATGCTGACGATTCACGAGATCGTCGGCCACGCCACCGAGCTCGATCGCATCCTCGGCTACGAGGCCAACTACGCCGGCACCAGCTTCATCAAGATCTCCGACCTCGGCAAGCTCAAATACGGCTCGAAGCTGTTCAACGTCACCGCCGACCGCACCATCGCCGGCGGTGTCGGCACGGTCGGCTACGACGACGACGGCGTGAAGACGCAGGAGTGGCCGATCGTCCGCGACGGCATCCTCGTCGGCCTGCAGACCAACCGCGAGATGGCCCATCTCATCGGCGAGAAGGAAAGCCGCGGCTGCACCTCGGCGAATTCGTGGCGCGACTATCCGTTCCTGCGGATGCCCAACGTGCACGTCGACGCCGGTCCGGCCGGCTCGCCGACGCCCGAACAGATCATCGCCGACACCAAGGACGGCGTCCTGATCGACGGCCGCGGCAGCTACTCGATCGATCAGCAGCGCTACAACGGCCAGTTTGGCGGCAACGCGTTCTGGGAAGTCAAGAACGGCAAGATCACGCGCATGGTGAGCAACGTCACCTACAACGCGATCACCACCGACTTCTGGGCCAACCTCGACGCGATCTCCGGCAAGGAGTCCTGGAAGATGTTCGGCACCGGCGGCGACGCCAAGGGCCAGCCGACGCAGACCAACAGCATCACGCACGGATCTCCATACCTCCGGATCCGCCGCATCATGGTCGGCGCCGCGTACGCTTGATCTTGGGTGAATTGAGTCGTGATCGGTGATCACCGATCACTGATCACCGATCCCGACACGGATCACACGTTCACCGCTCGATCGCCACCTTCCTCAAGGTGCGCTCGACGCGCGTGGCGGGCTGGCCGGCGATGCCGACGGTGGCGCGGACGATGTAGTCGCCAGGCGTCAGCGCGCCGATCGGGATCGCGGCGGTGGCGCTGTGATGATCGCCGGCGGCGGCCAGCGCGCCGGGTACGGTCACGACCGCCGCGCCATTGAGCGATCGCGCGAGCTCGAACGTCGCGGCCACCTGTTCGCCAGGCTTCCCGCCGTAAATGTCCACATACGCCAGCGCCACCGGCTCGTTGGCGAACTGCATGCGCGGCACGAACCCGCCCCGGGAGAGGCCGAGCAGCAGCGAGCTCAGATGCAGCGTGCCGGCCTGCCGCAGTTCGGCGGTGATCTCGTAATCCGCGGTGCCGGTACGGCCCAGCGAATCGACGGCCGCGAAGCGCAGCCGGTAGGTTCCCGGCGGCGCCAGCATCGCGGTGACGTAGGGCCCGCCCTTGAGCTGCGCCGCTTCGAGCGGCGCCTGGGCGATCAGCTTGCCGTTGCCGTCGACGAGCCCGGCGGCGGCGCCGGTCAACGTCACTGACGCGTCAGCCGTCTCGGCGAGGGCGACGACCTTCAGCCGGGTCTGTCCGGTCTCCCTGGACACGAAGCCGCTGACGCGGAGCGGCAGATCGCGGAACACGGCGGCCTGCCTGAGCATGTCCGCCGGGGAGCGCGCGGCGCGCGGATCAGCCTTCGCGATGGTGATGTTCGGACGCACGCGCAGCGTGACGTCCGGGCGCGAGACGCGCAGCTCCAGGCGATGCGAGGCGCCGTTGCGCTGCGAAGGCTCGGGCTCGAAGGCGATCCGGTAGAAGGCCGACGTTTCGCGCAGGATCCGCGTGAAGGCGTTCTCCTCGGTGCCGCCGAGGTGCAGGCGGATGCCGCCGGTCACGCCGGCGAGATGGTCCAGGCCGGCGACCTGGTTCGCGAAGCCGACCGGCTCGATGATGTAGAGCCGCGCGCCGGCGGCGGAGACCGCGTTGCCGACCTGCTGGAACATCTCGGGCATCAGCGCGCAAGTGGCGACGCGGCCTTCCGACTTGATCACCTGCTGGTTGGGTCCGACCAGGCTCGCCGAGAAGAACGCCACGGTCACCGGCGACGACGCGCCAGCCAGCCCCTGCATCAGGCCGGCGAGCGAGTCGAGGGTGCGCCGGGTCCGGCAGGCCATGTCCTCGGCGGTCTCATTCGCTCGCCGCCTGGCCGATGACCTGCGCAAGCGACGCCCGCACCTTCTCCTGTTCGGTGGTCAGATCGACGCGGGTCCCGCCGTAGGGCATCGTCACCAGCGCGACCTGATCGGTCGGGGCCAGGTTGTCCAGGAACGTGTCGGCCGCCTCGCGGAGCGCCCGCTCCGTTCCGACCCGGAACGAGTCGTCGTCCACGACCAGCACGAAGGCGCGGCTGTCGTGCGACTGGATGTTCGAGCCGTACGGCGCCGGCAGCGGCGAGATCGCCGCGCGCGCGCCGGGCGTGGTGGGCGCGGCGACATCGATCATGTTCAGCGAGTCGACCGGCCGGGCGCGGCCGCCGACGCGCAGCGTCACCTCGTCCGGCTTCAGATCGGGAACAGGACGGCCGTCACGGCCGATCGCGAGGAAGTCGACCGACACGAGGGAGACGCCCGTCTTGATCGGCGTGGAGGCGCGCTCCTGGCGTTCGGCGGCAGGCCGCGCCGCCACGAACACGGTCGCGCTCGCGATCAGCGAGCACGCCGCAAGGGCGAGGGCTCCTGCGCGCGGGAGGCGCAGGCGCGATGACGTCGAAGTGGTTGAGGCGTCGGGCCGAATCATGCGGTAAAGGATAGCCTCAGAGCTCGACAACAGGCACATAATTGGGTTTTGGCCGGAGTCCGCCGATGACCGTCCGTATCGAAGACAAGGGATACGCCCACCCCGAGGCGCTGGCGAGCACCGAATGGGTGGCCGAGCACCTCAACGACCCGAACGTCCGCGTGATCGAATCCAACGAGGACACGCTGCTCTATGCCTCGGGCCACATCGCGGGCGCGGTGCACGTCGACTGGACGGCGGATCTCAACGACCACCTCCGCCGCGACTACATCACGCGCGAGGGCTTCGAGCAGCTGATGTCGAGGCTCGGCGCCACGCCGGACACGACGGTCGTGTTCTACGGCGACAAGAACAACTGGTGGGCCTGCTATGCGTTCTGGGTGTTCCAGCTGTTCGGCCACACCCGCGCCCGGGTGATGGACGGCGGCCGCATCAAGTGGGAGAAGGAAGGGCGCCCGCTGACGCGCGAGATCCCGTCGTACGCGCGATCGCGGTACGCGGCCAAGGACCGCACCGACGGCCCGAACCGGGCGTTCCGTGACGACGTGTTCGCCCACATGCAGGCGCGGGGACAGCTGGTGGACGTCCGCAGCCCGGAGGAGTTCGCCGGCACCCGCATGCACATGCCGGATTACCCGAACGAAGGGGCGCTCCGCGGCGGCCACATCCCTGGCGCCCGCAGCATTCCCTGGGCCCGCGCCGTCAACCCCGAGGACGGCACCTTCAAGACCGCCGCGGAGCTCCGCAAGATCTATTGCGACGAACGGCAGCTGTCGCCGTCGCAGCCCACCATCACCTACTGCCGGATCGGCGAACGCAGCAGCCACACCTGGTTCGCGCTGAAGTACCTGCTCGGCTTCGACGACGTCCGCAACTACGACGGATCGTGGACCGAGTGGGGCAATCTGGTGAATGTGCCTATTGAGAAATGAGACGGGACGCGGGATCGGGATCGGGATCGGGACTCGGGACTCGGGACTAGGGACTCACTTGGCCAACCTGCCAGCGCCGTTACAAGCGGTCCTCGAGACTTTCGACCTGTTTCCCGATCCCGTGGATCGCACCGGCCTGCTTCTCAGCTACGCCGATCAGTTCCGCGAGGTGCCGGCCGAGATCGCCACGAGGCCGTTCGACAAGTCGCATCAGGTCCCGCAGTGCGAGTCCGACGCCTACGTCTGGGCGATGCACCGCCCGGACGGCACGCTGACGCTGCACTTCGCGGTCGAGAATCCGTCCGGTGTGTCGGCGCGGGCGCTCGCGGCGATTCTCCAGCGCTCGCTGTCGGGGCTCCCCGCCGAGGCGATCGCGCAGGTCGACTCGTCGATCGTCGAGCGCATCTTCCGGCAGAACATCTCGATGGGCAAAGGCATGGGCCTGATGTCGATGGTCGAAGCGGTGCGCGCCCTGGCGCGGCGCGCCGCGCTCGGCTAATTCCTGAGCCGCTCCAGCGCAATCCCCGCCGCGACGACCACGTTCAGCGAGTCGACCGCCTGCTCGATCGGGATCCGCACGCGCGCGTCGGCGTGGTCGAGCGTGGCATCGCCCAGCCCCGGCCCCTCAGCGCCGACCAGCAACAGCAGACGCGCCTTCGGATCGAACGCCTGCGCGAACTCGGCGAGGGTCACGGCTGACGGGTGCGGCGTCAGCGCGACCACCGTGAACCCCGCGGCGCGGCAGCGGTCGAGCTCAGGCAGCCAGTCCGCCGATCGCGCATGGGGCAGGCGCAGCGCCGCCCCCATCGACGTGCGGATCGCCTTGCGGTACAGCGGATCGCCGCTGGTGGCGTTGAGCAGGATTCCGTCCACGCCGAATGCGGCCGCGGTGCGAAACAGGCCGCCGACGTTGTCGGGATTGCCGACCCCCTCGAGCGCCAGGATCCTCGACCCGCCCAGGAGCGTCGCAGTGGCCTGCGGCGTCGGCCGCGACGCCAGCGCCAGGCAGCCGCGATGGAAGTTGAAGCCGGTGATCCCCGACAGCGTCGCGTCGTCGCAGACGTAGACCTCGGTGTCGACCGAGGACAGCGCCGGGAGCAGCGCGTCGTGCGCGGCGCGGTTGACCAGGATCGAGGCGATGCGGAAGCGATCGAGCTCGAGCAGGCGGGTGACGACCAGCCGGCCCTCCGCGACGAACAGGTCGCGCTGACGGATCCAGTCGGGATCGCCGACGTGCCGGTAGGCTTCCAGGCGCCCGTCGTCGGCAGACGGGATCCAGTGGATCATTCGTCGGTGCGGACGACGGAGCGGCGGCTGCGATGGCCGTCGATCACGTGCTGGCCGAGCCGCTTGCTGAAGAACAGCTTCGATTCGCCGGTCTCGACCGGGTGCTGCACGAAGCGGATGATGTCGAACCGCAGCTGCGCGAGCGTGCTGCGCATCTCGTAGAACTTGTTCTTGGTCTTGACGATGATCTCGTCGAAGCCGTTGTCCATCGCCCAGACTTCCTGCTCCTCGGTGAGGGCGCGGAAGTGGCCCTGGCCGCGCCAGTCGCTGCGCGTGCCGCCGATCCACTGATACAGGACGCGCCGGCCGTCGAACTCCACGCAGTCCTCGAGCTGCGCCACCAGGTCGGCCAGCTTGGGATCGGTCTCGATGGCGCGGAGCTCGTGCGACACCTTGAACGACACGGGCACGAAGGTGCCGGGCTCTTCCGGCAGCGCCGCTTCGGCCATCAGAATCTGATGGTCGCGGTTCGACAGCCGCTGCATGACCTCGGTGGCGCTCTTCTTCCGCGGAAAGTCGAGGAAGAACTCCTCGATGTACTGAATCTCGAGCGCGCCCTGCTGAAGCCCGTACTGCTTGATCAGATACTCGACGGACATTTGATGATTATCGCGTTTCTTGGAGGATAGCCGTCAACGTGGTCGATACGACCGTTCGAGGTTCGCCTGGATTTCGGCCTCGGTGTACCACGCGCGGCGGAGCTCGTGGCGCGCGAAGATGCGAATCTGGTCGCGGCTGTGCGCCGATGCGAGGTCCGTGGTCTGGCCGTAGGCGAGCACCGACCACCCCGTGACCGGCGCAGCAAAGTCTACCAGCAGAACCCATGCATCTCCGAACCCGGTGAGCGGCTGGGTGGAATCGACGTTGCCGGCGACCCGGATTGCCGACGGTTGCCCAGGCGGGGCATCGAACCGCAGCACGCGGAAACAGCCGTAGGTTCCGGTCGCGCCGTCGCCAGGCAGATCGACGGCGCCCACCTTGAAGCGGTTGACGTCCCCCCAGGGCACGGCCTCCGAGCCGAACTGCTGGCGGGTGGAGCGAACGGCGGCGGCGAGCTCCTCGACGGCGGCGCCCGGGCTGGCCAGCCCCGCCGGCGTCCTGAACGGGTCGCTGGCGTTCCAGGGGGTCGCGAACGGCTGCCTGACGCGCCTCGCATAGCCGTCCCAGAACCGCTGGAACAGCACGCCGCCGCGGCTGCCGGCACTGACGGTGCCGTCCCAGGCCCGGAGCACGGCGGCGCCGTCCCGCGCCGCCTCGGGCGCGTCGGCCGCGGCCTCGACGGCGTCGAGCAGCGGCTGGCGCACGCGCGAGGCCAGCAGCATCCGCGTGTCGTACTTCGCGCGAATCACGTCCTCGACACCAAACCTGGCTCGGCTCTCGAGCAGATCGACGGCGAGCTGCGGCCGGAGCGCGAGCGGGCCGCGCTCGAAGTACGACGGGTAGGCGGTCATGTCGATGGGGTCGCGCGCCGAGACGAACGCCGGCGGGTTGTTGGCGTTCTGCACGTATCCGCCGGGAGGGTTCAACAGCCGGGGGTAATCCTCGACGCGGTGGAGCTGCGACCAGATGTCGCGCGCCGATCGCGCGGGCACGTCCAGCTCGTAGTTCAGTGCCGGATCCCCGCGCACCGGGACCTGGCCGTTCCAGTGATAGAGGATGTTGCCGTCGGCGTCGGCGTAGGTGAAGTTCGACGTCGGCACCAGGTTCAGACGCAGCGCCGCCAGCCACTCGTCGAGGCTCCGCGCCTTGCTCAGGACGTAGAACCCTTCGAAGTAGCGATGCGCGGCGAGGCGCGACGACTTGACCACGAACACATGCGACGGCGTGCGATAGACGATCGGGCCGAGCGCGGTCGTCCAGAACGTTCGCGTGTCCTCCCGCATCGTTCCGTCCGCGCCGCGGATCTGAATCGTGGCGTCGCGGCGGGTCAGCGGGAAGGACCGTCCATCGAACAGGTAGCTGTCCGCGCGATCGGGATCCACGGTCAACGCATACACGTCGTCCAGATCGGGAGCGTTGTTGGTGGTCACGAAGCCGAGACGGTCGTTGAAGCCGGCGCGCAGCACCGGGATCCCGACCAGCGTCGAACCGTAGAAGTCGATCCGCCCGGGCACGCGCACGTGCGCCTCCCAGTAGAGCGAGGACCAGCTCAGATGCGGATTGCCCAGCAGGATCGGGCGGCCGGAGACGGTGCGCGAACCAGCGAGCGCGAACGCGTTTGACCCGGCATCTTCGTCGATGTACTCCGGCGGATCGCCGCCGGGAGCCCGGTTCTCATACTTGGTGCGGAGCTGTTGCAGCAGCGCGTTTCCCGCCAGCGCGTTCACGGCGCCGGCGCGGCTGTTGGCCAGCACGTCCGCGGGAGTAATCGGTCCCGCCCATTCCGGCAGCCGGTCGCGATGCTGCGCGAGGTAACTGTTCACTCCGGCGGCATAGGAAGTGACGATGCGCCGAAACAGCGGGGAGAGCACGGCGAGCCCGCGCTCGGCCTCGCCGATGTTGTCGAACTGCGCCATGTCGAAGTCGTTCTCGACGCCGGCGTCCCCGAAATACTTCGCGGTCTGCCCTCGCGCCCTGATCATCCGCCGGACGATCTCGAGCGCGTGGTCCTCGGCCTGGGCGTAGCCGAAGCCGTAGGCGGCGGCCTCTTCGGAGCTCGCGAGAATATGCGGGATGCCGAAGCTGTCGCGGCGGATCGTCACCTCCGCGGCCAGGGCCTCCGGGGGGCGGACGATCGTGGCGCGATGGCAGGCGAGGGTCACGCCGGCGGCGAGCGCACAGGCGAGCGCGAGGCATCGCGGCGAAGCAGGCCTCATGTCCGGGTCAGTGTAATGCACGCTCGCGATAGCCATTCCCGCCGGCACGCCGGGACGGATCTAAGATCGGACGATGACCTCGACGGCGACGGCGCTTCCACCCGACCTGCAGAAGATCCTGTCGGACATCGAAGACGCGGACCGCGCGGCGGAGTCGCTCTCAGCCGGCCTGTCAGAAGCGCAGTTCCACTGGCAGCCCGATGGCGGGAGGAGCTGGAGTGTCGCCCAATGCCTCGAGCACCTGGCGACGATCAACGTGCTCTACGGCGGCGCCGTCCAGTCTGGCATCGACCTGGCGCGGCGTAACGGCTGGCCGCGCACCGGTCCGCTGACGCCAGGTTTTTTCGGCAAGAAGTTCATCGCCAGCCAGGAACCGCCGGTGAAACGCCGCGTCGGCGCGCCGCCGAAGGTCCGTCCGGGTTCGCAGCTCACCCGCGCCGAGATCCTGCAGCGCTACCATGCGGCCCACGAGCGCGTGAAGCAGTCGATCCGCGAGGCGGCGACGATCGACGCGAACCGGGCCACGTTTCCCAACCCGTTCCTCGGCATCCTGCGGGTAAAGGTGGCGACCGGCCTCTACGTGATCGCGGCGCACGATCGCCGGCACCTGTGGCAGGCGGAGCAGGTGATCGCGCGGCCGGATTTTCCCAGGGAGGCTGGTGCAGTGCGACGGGGTCGTGATCAGTGATCAAGGATCGGGGATCAAGAAGGCCGTGAGGAGTGTCGTGGTTCGCGACGAGTCACCACACCCCACGTTCTTCCGTCGGGCCCGTCGTGCCGTCGCGCCGTCGGGCCTTGAGCCGTCGGCAAGTCCGCGATGCTCCTGCCGGCACCGGCGTGCACGTGATTCCCGGGCTTAGAACAGCGACCGCCCTTCCTCGCGCAGCCAGCGCTCGGCGTCGCGGAACGCCGGACACACCTGCTCGACCAGCTTCCAGTAGCGCCGCGAGTGGTTCGGCTGGCGGAGGTGCATCAGCTCGTGCAGCAGGACGTACTCGCACACCTCCGGCGGCATCTGCACCAGCCTGAAGTTGAGCGCGATGACGCCGCGCCGTGAGCACGAGCCCCAGCGCGAGCGCTGGTTGCGAATCGTGACCCGCGCCACCCGGAGATCGTGCTGCGCGGCGAGCTCGTGCAGCCTGGGGATCAGCGTGCGCGCCGCGATCCGGCGGAGCGCCGCCTCGGCGGGACGGCGCAGGTCGGCGAGACCATCGGGGATCCGGACGCGCTGTGGCCCGATACACAGCCACGCGCCGCGCGGACCCGGTTCCACGCGGAGCACCATCGGCTGACCATTGAAGAGAATCGAGTCGCCGGCATGCCACTCGACCGGTGCGTACTGCGCCGCCACGCGCAGGCGCTCGCGCTCGGCCCATTCGCGATGTGTCGCGACGAACGCCTCGGCCTCCTGACGCGATCCGCCGCGAGGAATCGTCACGCGCAGCGTCCCGTCCGGGCGCACGCGCATGATGTAGCGGCGCGCGCGGCGAACGCGGACGAAATGCAGCTTCAGCTCAGGAGGATCCGGAGTACGAAGGAATGGAAGCTCGAGCTGCACGGACCACAGGATAACCCGAGCCCTGCGAGTCGTGGCCGTGCGAGCTCGTGAGCTCAGTCGTTTCTGATCGCGACGATGGGATCCACCGCCATGGCGCGGCGTGCAGGAATGTAGCTCGCCGCGGTCGCCACGCAGGTGAGGAATACCGCGACGGCGCTGAAGCTGAGCGGATCGGTCGGCGTGACGTTATACAGGATCGACTGCACCGCGGGCGTGATGAACACCGCGGCAATCATGCCGAGCACGATGCCGATGCCCGCCAGCTTCATCCCCTGGCCCACCACCAGCCGCATCACGTCCCACCGCGCCGCACCGAGCGCCACGCGCACGCCGATCTCCTGCGTCCGCTGCGACACTGAATACGACAGCACGCCGTAGACCCCGATCGAGGCGAGCACCAACGCGATCACGCCAAACAGCAGGAACATGACCCCGAACAGCCGGTACTGCCAGAAGCTCCGCTGCCGCAGATTCTCCATCGTCGAAACCTGGAACACCGGCAACGACGGATCGGACAACCGAATCTGTTCGCGGAGCGCCGTGGTGAGCGCCGCCGGGTCGCCGGCGACCCGGACCGTGAGCCCGGTGTTGAGGGCCGGCTCGAACGGATACGGCACGTAGGCCGACGGGAACACCGTCTGATCGCTGTCGCCCTGGAAGTGCCGGAAGTCGGCGACGATGCCGACGACCGTGAACCAGTCGGGGATGGTGTCCGACTTGAAGCGGAAGCGGCGGCCGATCGGATCTTCGTCGCCCCACAGCTGCTTCGCCATCGTCTGGTTGACCAGGGCGAGCGGGTTCTTCGATGCGCCTTCGGTGTCGGTCAGATCGCGCCCGCGCACCAGCGCGATGCCGAGCGTCTGGCGGATGTGGGGCGTTGCGGCGATCATCGAGACGTTGGGTTCCTGTCCGGGTTCGACCGGCTTGCCCTCGACGAGCACGTCCCCGCCGCCGCCACCACCGCCCAGCGGAACGAAGTTCGACCCGAACGCCGCCTGCACGCCCGGCACGCTCTCGACGCGTCGAACGATGTCCTCGACGCGCCTGGCCTTCGCGTCGGCCGGCTCGTAGGCCTCGCCCGGCAGGTAGAAGCGCAGCGTCATCAACGGCGCGGTGTCGAACCCGACCTGCGATCCCTGCAGGTTCAGGAAGCTCCGCACGAAGAGCGACGACCCGATCAGCAGAATCAGCGCCAGCCCGACCTGCGCGACGACCAGGGTGTTGCGCAGCCACGCGCGGCGTTCGCCCGCGGATCCGCGTCCGCCCTCCCGCAGGCTCTCCTGCAGGCTCGCCCCGGTCGCCTGGATCGCCGGCGCAGCACCGAAGATGATGCCCGTCGCCAGCGCGATCGTGACCGTGTAGATCAACGAACGCGAATCGAGCGTCCAGTGAATGAAGTACGGAATGCTGTCGGGAGGAATCGAGCTGTCCATCAGCGCCAGTCCTCCCCACGCGACGACGATCCCGAGCGGCACGCTGAACAGGCCGATCATCATCGACTCCGTCAGCAGCTGCCGGACGATGCGGAGGCGGCCGGCGCCGAGGGCGGCGCGGATCGAGATCTCGCGGTGACGCACCGACGCGCGCGCGAGCAGCAGGTTGGCGACGTTCGAGCACGCCACGAACAGCACCAGCGTGACCGCGCCCATCATCGAGAGGATGATCAGCTTCGGTTGGGCGGGCAGCATCCAGTCGCTGAGCGCACGGTGGGCCGCGCCCCAATCCCGGTTCTCCGCCGGATACGCATCAGCGAGCCGCCCCGCCATCGCCGTCAGGTCCGCCGCCGCCTGCTCGGCGGTGACGCCTCGCTTCATGCGTCCGAACACCTGCAGGTTGCGAACGTTCCGCGCCGTCTTCTCTCCGTACGGCGCCAGCGTGACCCACAGACGCGTGTTCTCTGGAAACGCAAACCGCTCCGGCATCACGCCGATCACGGTGTGTGGACGCGCGTTCACTGAAATCGAGCGGCCGACGATGTTGCGGTCGCCGGCGTAGCGGTTCTGCCAGACCTCGTGGTTGAGGATGACCACCGGCTCGGCGCCCGGACGATCGTCGTCCGGCACGAAGTTCCGGCCGAGGATGGGGGGCGTGCCGAGCAGCTCGAACAGGTTCCAGGTGACCGTCATGCCGACATAACGCTCCGGCTCCGACGTGCCGTCCGAGATGGTCAGGCTTCGCATCGAGAAGGCCGCCAGCGAATCGAACGTCGTCGTCTGGTCGCGGAAGTCCCGGTAGTTCAGGTAGGAGATGCCGCCGCGGTTCACCCCGGCGCGCTGGTTGCGCGAGTGCACGACGAGGATGCGGTCGGCATCCGGGTAGGGATATGGCTTGAGCATGACCCCGTCCACCACGCTGAAAATCGTGGTGTTGATGCCGATACCCAGGGCCAGGCAGGCGACCGCGATGGCCGTAAACCCCGGCGTTTTGGTCAGGGAACGCCAAGCGTAGCGGATATCCTGCAGAAGCATAGGGAGTTAGACGGCTGACCCGGACCTATGTTCCCGTCCGTCCCACCCTTCTGAAGGTCCGGACAACGCACGGCGGACCGCTTCCGTCAAAGGGTGCGGAGGTCGCTTTGAGCATGTTCAGCAGATTGACTCACACCCGAGCTTCGGCGCTCGCGCTCGGATTACTGGTGCTGGCGCCCGGCGGATCGCGCCCATCGGCGCAGCAGACGGACGACTGGTGCCGTCAGGACAACTGGGGACGGGATCGCGCCGGCGTCTGCGACGTCCGCCAGATGACGGTGGCGGCGACCGGCGGCACGCTGGGCGTCCAGACGACGAACGGTGGCATCGAGGTCGAAGGCCAGGCGCGCGGTGATGTGCAGATCCTGGCGAAGGTCGTCGCGACCGCGGAGACCGAGGCGCGTGCCCGCGAAATCGCGAACGCCGTCCGCATCAACGCCACGATCGATCGGATCGAAGCCGACGGTCCCCGCAACCTGAACCGCGAAGGCTGGTCGGTCAGCTTCCGGATCGCGGTCCCGCGCGCGCTGAACCTGTCGGTGCAGACGACCAACGGCGGCATCCGCATCCAGGAAGTGGACTCGAAAGTCGAGTTCCGCACCACCAACGGCGGCGTGAAGCTGATCGGGCTGGCCGGTGACGTCCGCGGCCGGACCGCGAACGGCGGCATCGACGTCGACCTCGAAGGATCGTCCTGGCTCGGCGAAGGACTCGATGTCGAGACCAGCAACGGCGGCGTGCGGCTGTCGATCCCCGACAATTACTCGGCGAGGCTCGAGGCGACGACGCACAACGGCGGCATGAACATCGACTATCCGGGTGCGCCACGGTCGCCGCGCGAGCGCGACCTGTCCGTGCAGCTCGGCTCGGGCGGCGCGCCGCTCAAGGTGCGGACCTCGAACGGCGGCATCAAGGTCAACCGGAAGTAACGATCAGAGAAACTTCTTCATCCAGGCGAACACCGCCTCGTGCCACGCGCGGCTGTTGTTTGCCTGGAGCACCCAGTGCCCCTCGTCGGGGAAGACCAGCGCTTCGGCGGGCACGCCGTTGCGCCGCAGCGCGGTGAACATCTGCAGGCCCTGATCGACCGGCACGCGGAAGTCGAGCTCGTTGGTGATGATCAGGGTCGGCGTCTTGATCTTGTGGGCGTGAAGGTGCGGGGACCAGGTCATGAACTGCTCCCGCGCCTTCGAGCTCCACGGCGTCCCGCCGAACTCCCACTCCGTGAACCACAGCTCCTCGGTCGTCATCGCCATCGACTCGAGGTTGAACACGCCGTCGTGTGACACCGCCGCCTTGAACCGGTTGCTGTGGCCGATGATCCAGTTGACGGCGTAGCCGCCGTAACTGGCGCCGGCGATCCCCATGCGCGTCGAGTCCGTGTACGGCAGCTTCGCGACCGTGTTGAACACGGCGTCGAGATCGACCATGACCTTGCCGCCCCAGTCGCCGGTGATCTCGTCGACGAACCTCTGGCCGAAACCTGTCGAGCCGCGCGGATTCGGCGCGACGACGACCCAGCCCTGCGCCGCCCACAGCGAGGGATTCCAGCGTGCCGACCACGCGTCCTCCCACGCGCCCTGCGGGCCGCCGTGGATCAGGAAGACGACCGGATACTTGCGGGTGGGGTCGAACTGCGGCGGCTTGACGATCCAGGTACTGCACCGGCGTCCCGCCGGCGCCCTTCACCGTCTGACTCTCCGGCGCGGCGAAGGCAATCTCACGCAGGCGGGCGGCGTTCTCCTGGGTGATCGCCTTCTCGTTGCCGCCCCCGGCATCGACCCTGAAGAGCTCGGGCGGCGAGGTCAAGCGTCGACTTCGAGTAGACGACGAAGCCGTCGCCGGGACGCGCCGCCGAGATCGCGCCTCCCTCGGCGATCCGCTTGGGCGCTCCGCCGGCGGCAGGTACCACGAACAGGTGCTCGCGCCCGTCCTGCGCCGCGGTGAACCAGATCGAGGCGCCATCCTTCGAGAGCGCAAAGTCCCCGACCGACAGGTCCGGCGTCGAGAAGACCGTACGCTTCGCTCCGCCAGCGCGGTCGTAGGCGTCGATGTACCAGCGATCCGACTCGAAGCCCAGGACGCCGCTGCGCGCGCACGAAGACGGTCTTGCCGTCGGGTGAGAAGACCGGCTGCAGATCGGCCGCCGGGTTGGTCGAGAGCTTCTTCGCGGTGCCGCCGCCGGCGTCGACGATCCAGACGTCGTGGTTGGTCGTCCAGGCTTCCTTGTCGTTCCCCTCGCGGCCCGACACGAACGCCACCTCGCGGCCGTCCGGGGAGAACGCGATGCCGGCGTCCTCCTGCTGGACCGGCGGCGCGTCGTAGTCGCCGGGCGTGACGTCCACGGCGCGCCGGGACGCGATGTCGGCCACGAAGACGTGGTGCCTGACGTTTTCCCGCCATTCGTCCCAGTGCCGCGACAGCAGGCGCGTCAGCCGCCGCACCTTGACGGGGTTCTTCTCGATCTCGTCTTTCCGCTTCTTGTTGCACGCCTCGTCCGGGCATTCCGGATAGACGTCCGAGACGAACGCGACCTTCGACCCGTCCGGCGAGAACACCAGCGGCGGCTGGACGCCCAGCGCGAGGTCCGTCACCTGGCGCACGCCGCTGCCATCGGCGTCTGCCACGAAGACCTGCGAAGTGCCCTCACGATTGGAGATGAACGCGATCCGTCGTCCGTCGTTCGAGTAGCGGGGCGTATTCTCGCTGCGCTCGCCGGCGATCAACGCCCGGCCGGCGCCACCCTCGGCCGGCACGCGCCAGATGTCCGCATTGCGCCGGCCACTGGCCAGGTCCGTCGTCGTGCGCATGTAGAGCACCGAGCGGCCGTCGGGCGAGAGCTGCGGATCGGCGATGCGCACCGCGGCCAGCAGATCGTCGATCGTCATCGCCCGGCCGCTCTGCGCGCGCACCAGCGAGGTCCCTGCCAGGGCGGCGCCGACCAGCGCCGCGGACACACACATGAGAGGACGAGCCATCGTTACCACCTGATCAGAGGCCGCGCGTTGGGCGTGCCTGGCCACGGTATCGACACGAGAATCGCGGCCAGGGCCAGCGAATAGAAGATGATCGTTGCCTTGTGGCGCCGTCCGGCATCCTGAACCTGCCGCATCCGCGAGTGCCAGCGGTGCGCCAGCGCCACACCGACGATCACGCCGAACACGTGCTCGACCGCCCAGAACCGCGTCGCGGAGACCTGCATCGCGCCGGTGAAATCGCCGAGCGCACCCTTCGTAATCGGGCTCAGCACGAAATACAGCAGCAATCCCAGCAGAATCTGCAGATCGAGGGAGCGGATGAACAGCTTCCCCGCCAGGTCGTCCGCGGGCAGCCAGGGCCGCTTCGTGGCGGCGCCATGGATCGCCCGGACGATCGCCAGCAGGGCGAAGAGAATGACGAACCAGCGCAGCCAGGAGTGCACGAGCAGGACGGCGGCATACATGAGGGCCATTCTAGACCGGGGGGCTTCGCCCCGCCGGACCCCCCATCGCCTGGGCCCCCAAACCCCGCTCCGCTCCGGCGGTAAGGAACCCGCCCGCCGGAAGGGTGTCAAATACCTGCATGCTCGAAGCGCGGTCGCTCACCAAGTACTACGCGGCGGTTCCGGCCATTCGCGACGTCAGCGTCAAGGTGGCGCCCGGCGGCATCCTTGGACTGCTCGGTCCGAACGGCTCGGGCAAGTCCACCACGGTGTCGATCCTGACCGGCCTGCTCGAGCCGTCGGGCGGCACCGTCCTGCTCGACGGGGTCAACGTGCGCGACGACCTGCTCGCCTACAAGACCCGGATCGGCTACGTCCCGGAGGAGGCGGTCCTCTACACCTACCTCACCGGGCCCGAATACCTCGCCCTGATCGGCGGCCTCCGCGGCATCCCGCCGCGCCGCCTCGCCGAGAAGATCGACGGCTTCCTGCGCCTGTTCGGGCTGCAGGACGACGTGCATGCGCCGATGTCGGCGTATTCGAAGGGCATGCGGCAGAAGATCCTGATTTCGGCCGCCCTGCTCCACGATCCGCTGATCATCGTGCTCGACGAGCCGAATTCCGGCCTCGACGTCACGACGTCGCTGGTGCTGCGGCGGCTGGTCCAGCGGCTGGCCCGCGACGGGCGCATGGTCATCTACTCGTCCCACGTCCTCGAGATCGTCGAGCAGGTCGCGACCGACGTCCTCATCCTCCACGACGGCCACGTCGTCGCGCACGACTCGGTGTTGCGGCTGCGTGAGCTGATGGCGCTGTCGTCGCTGGAAGAGGTCTTCAAGAATCTCGTCATCGACACCGACCTGGACGGCGTCGCGGCGGACCTGGTGTCGGTGATGAAGGCCTAACCGAATGGCGAAAGCCATGTCAATTTCCAACCTCCAACTCCCAACTCCCAAGGCGAGATACGGCCATCCGTTCTCCTCCTCGTTTGGGAGTTGGAAGTTGGGCGTTGGAAGTTGTCTTCGGCGCCTTTCCTCAGACGGGGCGCGGCACTCATGAACCAGATCCGCCTGCTCTCGCGCACGTTCTTCACCCGGATGTTCGAGAGCGATCTCATGCCGGACGGCCTGCCGCAGGTGCAGCTGATCCTGTGGGGCGCCCTGCTCGCCGCCACTCCAACCACGGGTTACCCGCTGATCCTCAAGCGGCAGCCATTCGATTCCGATCACATCATCCTGATCACCCTGTCCATGGTGGCCATCGGCGTGGTCGGCCTGATCATCTGGGACGGCGTATTCCCCGATCGCCGCGACATCCGGAATCTCGGCACGCTGCCGATCCCGACGCACCGCTTCGTGCTGGCCCGGCTCGCCGCGCTCGGACAGGTATTCGTCCTGTTCGCCGGACCGATCTGCGTGCCGCAGGCGCTCATCTTCGGACTGATGGTCGGGGCGTACGGCGACGTCTCGCGCATTCACGCGGTGACGGCGCATTTTCTCACCGTCGCGCTCGCCTGCACGTTCGTGTTCGCGGCACTGATCGCCGCGCAGTGCCTGCTGCTCGTACTGTTTGGACGGCGGGCCGCGCAGGCGGCATCGATGACGTTCCAGATCCTGTTCGCGGTCGGGCTGGTACAGCTGCTCGTCTTCATTGGGGAGATCGGCGAGATGCTGCAGCCAGGCCCACACGGCGTCGGCCTGGTGTCGGCACTGCCGCAGACCTGGTTTTTTGGCTTCTATCAGACGCTCGTCGGCCACGCCGATACCGCGTCAGTCCTGCGGGCCGAGATCGCCATCGGCGCGACGATCCTCACGGTGCTGCTGGCCATGGGCCTGTACATGTCGTCGTACTCGGCGCTGTGCCGGCGGGCGCTCGAAGGCCCGCCCGCAACGAGCCGCCGGCTGTGGGCGTTCGTGCCGCGGTTCCAGCGGACCACGCGCCACGGCTTCAACTCGCCGATGCGCCGTGCGATCCGGCAATTCGCCATCAACACGCTCTTCCGCAGCCGCAGCCACCGCATGATGCTGTCGATTTATGCGGGCGTCGCGCTGGCGATCGTCATCTCCTCCGCCGCATCCATTGCCGTGCGCAACAACGGCGCGGCGCTCTGGGTGCCGAGCCCGCCGATGCTGTCGCTGCCGCTCGTCATCCAGTTCCTGCTGCTCGTTGGTCTGCGCGTGATCATCTCGGTCCCGTCCGAGCCGAAGGCACGCTGGGCGTTTCGCGCCTGTGAGCCGATGGATCGCGGCGAAGCGGTCACGGCCGCACGCGACACGATGCTCGTGGTGATCGTGTGGCCAACGGTGGCGCTCGCGTTCCTGCAGGGGGTGATCTTCTGGAGTCCGTGGCTCGCGCTGCTGCACGCCACGTTCGATCTGGTCGTCGGCACCGCGTTCGCCGAGCTGCTCATCGCGCGAACGACCAAGCTGCCGTTCGCCTGCAGCTACTTTCCGGGTAAGTCGCGGGTGTTCACGCTGTGGCCGTTCTACATCATGTTCTTCTTCTATTACTCCGTCTTCCTGGCGGTCGTCGAGAGCGTGCTGCTACGTCGTCCGTCGCGCTTCGCGGTGTTCTGCGGCATCACGCTGCTGATCACCTGGGGACTGGCGTCCTACCGGCGGCGCACGCTCGCGCAGCAACCGGGCCTGCTCTTCGACGAAGAAGATCCTGACGCGATCTTCCAGGGCTTCCAGTTGAGCGAGGGGCTGGCGGCGGCCCCGAAGCCGGCGGGGAAGCGCTGACCTCGGTACGTGACGCGGGGCCCGTGACTTCGCACCCGGCGGCGCGTGACGTCTACTTCCCGCGAATGGCCTTGCGGCTGCGGACGGTCACGCCCTTGCGCAGCACCTTCACCTCGACTTCGCGCAGATCGGCGGTCTTCGCGGATCGGCGGATTGACGACGCCGAGCATGTAGTACGAGCTGCTCTCCTGCCAGATGCGGTCGGCGGCGGCGCGGAAGTCGTTGCTGTTCATGAACGCATAGCCGCCGGTCTCGTGGGCGAACCCGGAGGAACCGCCGAAGAACGGCCCCGGCGCCACGCCGATGCCGGCCGGATCGATCACGTAGAGCGTCGCGTGGACCGACCCCATCTCACGCATCGCGCCCACCCACTGCGGGCCGAGATCGCGGATGCCCGGCGGCGGCAGCGGCGTGTCGAACATCCAGCCGGCGCCGATCGCGACGATGGCCTTGCGGCGATCCGACACTTCCGCGAGCGCGCGGGACAGCGCCGTCATCGTCCGCAGCACGTGCTCGCCCGCGTCGTCGATCCGGAACGGGAAGCCCTGCACCGAGTATTTGTCGATCGCGGCGCGAAGCTTCGCGCGATCGTCGGTGAGCTCCAGCACGCCGCCGTGAAGCGTGGTGACCCCCATCCGATCGCCGGGTCCCAGCTTGTCCACCAGCAGGCGCGCCGCCTCCCTGACCCTCGGCACCAGCGTCAGCGGCACCGCGGCGTTGTCGAGCACGATCACGACCGTCCGGCTGACGCCGCTCTCGGGCGTGACCGCCACCACGTCGGTGACGGGAATGCGATAGCCGCTCATCCAGACTTCGAACTCCTCGGGACGCAGATCGGTGACGGCAGCGTCGTTGCGACCGGCGGCCGACACATCAATCCAGAGGTTGGCTCGGGCCGGCGGCGCCGGCGCCTGGGCCAGGACCGGCACGACACTGGCGAGGATCAGGGCCAGCGGCAGGTAGCGGTTCATCAGCGTCCCTGAGCGTCGCGGCATGATGGGCACAGTGTAGACCACGGAAGCGATCGTCACTCGGGCTTCCGCGCCACCAGCCGGACCAGTCGAATCTTCTCGGGTCCCCAGTCGTAGCTGCCGCCGGCGTCCTCGTAGCGCAGGATCCGGAAGCCCTCGAAGATTTTCAGGAGCTCGTTGGTGTCGTATTCGAACTCGGCCTTGGACGTCTCGCGGTGACCGGCCTCGATGACGACGAGACCGCCGGGCCGGAGGGCGTCGCGAACGCGATGGACGCTGCGTTTCTCGATGGCGTAGATGATGGCGATGAGGTCCCAGCGCTCGCGGCCGAAGTCGAATTCCTCGTCCGACGCGTGGACCGTGGTGATCTTCGCGCCGGTCGCCGACGCCGACTGCTGCGCCTGCTTCAGCCCGACGTCGGCCACGTCGAATCCGGTGACGTCCCAGCCCTTGCCGGCCAGGAACAGCGCGTTGCGTCCCTGCCCCATGCCCACGTCGAGCGCCCGTCCGGGCTTCACGCCTTCCACGGCACTCACCAGCAGCTGGTTCGGCTTGGTGTTGAAGTCGGGCGGCGACGCGTAGACGCGGTTGTACAGGACGCCTTCGTCGTGGGCCATGACGAGGCGGATCGTCCGATCCGCGGCCGACGCGCTCAGGCCCTGAGCCATCAGATGTTCCCGGTAGCGCTTCAGCGCGTCGTCATACCCCAGCTTCGCGTTGACGGCCTCGGCCTGCCATTTCTGGAACGCGAGCAGCGCGGTGTGTCCCTCCGGCTGCGCGAGTGCGGGTGCCGCGAAGGTGATGGCGACGAACGCCGCGCATGCGGCGATCCGCAGCCAAGCCGGTCCGGACGATGGTCTCAGTCGCATCGGGCGATCCTATCCGGTGCCGTCGTGTCTTAACTCGGAGGGATTGGGAGTTGACACCCGTGTTCGTCTCTCTCCCTAGAGAGCCGCCCACACCGCGACGGCGACGATCCATCCGGCGATCGCGTCGGCGGCGTAGTGATAGCGGCCGAAGACAGCACCCGCCGACACCAGGACGGCGCCAATCGCCACGGCCGCGACCCATGGGAGCGGCGCGCCGATCACCAGCAGCGCCGCGGCGAGTGCTTCGGCGGCGTGGCCGCTCGGGAAGGTGTTGACCTGGATGCTCGTCTTGCCCAGGACGCGGAGATTCATCCGGCGGAAGCGCGCGAACCAGGGATCGCCGGCGCGGAAGGCGCGTGGCGGACGCGTCTGCACCCAGGGCAGGAACCCGAAGCAGATGTAGTCGGTGACCAGGATGATCGTCCAGAACCGCTCGGGATCCGGCTCTGGGGTCGCGAGCAGGTGAATCACGAACGCGATCGGGATCAGCGGATAGACGCCGCCGTACGCGATCTCGAGCAGCTCGGCGAGCGAGCGAGGCATCCTGGCGGCGGTGCGGTCGATGTCGAGCGCGCGATCGAGCTCGGCGAGCGTGCGCTCGGCGCGCGGCATCGGCGCGGCGAACAGCAGGCCGCTCCCCCAGTAGCCGAGCAGGAGCAGCGCCGGCGGCACGATCCAGTCGTGCAGGACCGCGTGGTGCGGCTGCGCCTGCGCCGCGGCCGTCACGATCAGGCCGGCGACGGCTCCGGCTGTCGCCCGCAGCCGGCGGCCGAGTGGCAGGCCTCGCACGAACGACGCCGCCACCAGCACGTAGGCGAAGAACACGAAGCTGGCGCGAACCCAGTCGAGCATCAGCGCTCGTCACTCGCGCTTCGTGCCGAGCGCCGCCACGAATCGATCGATCGCCTGCCAGTACAGGTCGGGCCTGACCACATGCAGATCGTTGTGGTCCGCGCCGGGAATCGTGACGAACACGCCTTTCGCTGCTCGCGCGTCCTTGAACACCTGCTGACCCGCGCTGTAGGGGACGATGCTGTCGGCATCGCCGTGAATGACGAGGAGCGGCCCGTCGTAGCCGGCGAGGAATTGCGACGTCGCGAACGTGTAGGACGAGAAATAGCTGAAGAGCAGCAGCACCGGGTTGCCGCGCACCACCGAGCGCGCGTCCGGCATCGGACTCTCGAGCACGACCGCGTCGGGACGCTCGACCGCGATGCTCGACGCCGCGACCGGCGATCCAATCGAGCGGCCCCAGTAGACGACGGGGATGCCGGGGCGCCGGAGCCGGCGCACGAACTCGCGCACCGCGGCCTCGGCGTCGCGGTAGATGCCCTGCTCGCTGGGCGTCCCGGTGCTGAGCCCGTAGCCCCGGTAATCCACCGCCAGCACACTGAACCCCCGTCGTCGCAGCTCGACGACGATGTCCATCCAGAGGGAGAGATTGCCGCCATTGCCATGCCAGAAGACCACCTGGGCGCGAGGCTGCGGGTGCTCGAGCCACCATCCGTGCAGCGTTTCGCCGTCTCTTGTGGGAATGCGCAAATCCTCGAAGGGCAGGCTCACGGCCGCCGGCGTGGTCTGGACGCCAGTCGTCGGATAGAAGGCAATCTTCGGCTCGAGCCAGAGCACGGCCAGCTTCAGGACCAGCAGCGCGGCCAGGAACAGGGCAAGGGTCCTCATGCGGAAATGCGGCTTGGGCAATCGCCGCCAATTTTGGCATTCTTGGGGGATATGCGCCTGATCGTCTTCGATCTCGACGGTACCCTCATCGATTCGAGCCGGGACCTTGCCGACGCCACCAACGCGCTGATCGTGGAGCTCGGCGGGACGCCGTTGACGGTCGAGGCGGTGACGGCCATGGTCGGAGAGGGCGCGGCGGTGCTGGTGCGGCGGGCGCTCATCGCTGCCTCGCTCGACCCGGACACGCCCGGCGCGCTCGATCGGTTCCTGGTCCACTACCAGCAACGTCTCACGGCGTTTACGCGGCCGTATCCTGGGATTCCCGACGCGCTGGACGACCTCCGTGCCGGCGGGTGCGCCCTCGCCGTGTTGACGAACAAGCCCCAGCGGCCGACGGAGCAGATTCTCCAGACCCTGGATCTCGCGTCACGGTTCGGGGACGTCGTCGGCGGCGACACCGCCGCGGGCCGCAAGCCCGATCCGGGCGGGCTGCTGCAGATCGTGGCGCGGGCGGGAGCCACACCCGGGGAGACGGTGCTGGTCGGCGATTCGCCCATCGACCTGCAGACGGCGCGCAACGCGGGCTCGCAGGTCTGCCTCGCGCGCTACGGATTCGGGTACCGGTTCGGCGAGGACTCGTTCCGCGGCGGCGAGCTGTTCGTCGACGCGCCGTCGGAGCTGACGCGTGTGCTCGCGTCCGGGGCCGATCGTGCGCCCTACCGCTCGTAGGATTCGCGGCGCGCGGAATGTGACAGCTTGACGAGATAGCGGTCGGGATTGGCCCAGAACAGGCCGCGCAGCTCCGCGAGCGTGGACGCGCCGCCGTAGCTGATCGACGAGCACAGGTGCTTCATCATGTCGCGCACGATGGTGCGGGCCGAGCCGCGTGCGGGCACGCTGATCTCCATGCCTTCGGCGCCCATCGCCTCGAGCTCGCGGGTGTCGGCCTCCTCGACGTCGAGCCGATCGCGGATCGCCTCGATCGACGCCATGCCCCTGAGCACCTTGAACGGGACCTTGACGGTCTTCTGCGACTCGGGCAGCACCACCGCCTTCTGCACGACTTCGCCGGGGGCCTCCTCGGTTCCGGCGAACGCGCTGCCCAGCATCGCGCAGTCGCCGCCGAAGAGCAGCGCCTCGGCAAGCGCGCCGTGGCGCTTGATGCCGCCGTCCGCGATGATCGGCACGCCGGCGGGTCCGGCGACGAGGCGGCACTCGACCAGTGCCTGCACCTGCGGCACGCCGAAGCTGGTCGTGATGCGGGTGGTACAGCCGCCGCCCGGCCCGATGCCGACCTTGACGCCGTCGGCGCCGCGATCGATCAGGAACGTCGCGCCTTCCGCGGTGGCGACGTTGCCGGCAATCAGCTGCACGTCGGGAAAGCGCTTGCGGAACTCGCGCATCGCGCGGTCCATGACGACCGAGTGGCCGTGGGCGATGTCGATGACCAGCACGTCGACTTCCGCCTTCAGCAGCTCGGCGGCGCGTTCGAGGTAGTCGCCGGTCGCGCCGATCGCGGCCCCCACCATCAGGCGTCCCTGCGGATCGCGGGTCGCGAACGGCCGGCGCCGCTGCCGCACGAGATCCTTCGCCGTCACCAGGCCCTGGAGCACGCCGTCGGCATCGACGAGCGGCAGCTTCTTGACCTTGCGCTCGACCATCACGCGCTCGGCCTCGGCCGGCGACACCGGCCCGCGATGCACGACGAGCCGGTCGAGCGGCGTCATGCGGTCGGCAACGGTGAGCTGTTGCGGCTGCACGAAGCGCAGGTCGCGTTCGGTCAACAGTCCCTGCAGCCGGCCGCGGTCGTCCACGACCACGAGCGTGCCCACCCGCGAACGCGCCATCAGCCCGCGCGCGTCGGCGAGCGCGGCCTTCGGTCCGATGCTGTAGGGATCGCCGATCACGCCGTGCTGCGTGCGCTTGACCTTCTCGACTTCGCGCACCTGCGGATCGATTTCGCCGGGGCGGTACCCGCGATCGATGATGCCGATGCCCCCCTCTTCCGCCTGGACCACCGCCATCGGCGCGCGCGTGACCGTGTCCATGTTGGCCGACACGATCGGACGCTTGAGCGTGATGCCGCGCGTCAGCTGGCAGGAGAGGTCGATGGTGTCGGGATCGCGCCGCGGCAGCACGCTGTAGTGCGGCGTGAGGATGAAGTCGTCGAAGGTGCAGCCGCGCACCAGCTCGAGCACCCTCGCGCCCGTCTGCGCGTCGATCGCGGGAAAGCCGGCCATTCCCGTCATGTTACTTCCGCGATCGCGATGAGCTCGGTCGCTACGTGACGGGGGCGCCGCGCGTGGCCGTTCTTGCGATGCGAACGCGCGGACCGACCAGCGCGAGATGGAGCAGCAAATACGGAACGATCATCCGGCGATTGTACTCGCGCCGTGACGGGCGGCCGGAGGGAGCGCGGAGCGATCCGCCCGGTCGCTCTCCTGTAGACTCGATCGATCCATGAAGCTGCCTGAGGTCGAACGGACACTGCGCACCAGGCTGGCCGGCACGCTGCCCGGCGTCGAGGCGCAGGTACGATTCGCGCCGTTTCCGGCGCGTCCCGGGTGGAAGGCCGGAGAGTTTCCGCCCGATACGCGTACGGCGGCGGCGCTCCTGCTCGTCTATCCCGGCGACGGCGGCGTCGCCATCCCGCTCACGGTCCGCGCCAGCACGCTGGCGAGACACGCCGGACAGATCAGCCTGCCCGGCGGCGCGACCGATCCTGGAGAGACGCTCGCGCAGGCCGCGCTGCGCGAAGCCTCGGAAGAGATCGGCATCGACCCGTCAGCTGTCCGTGTGCTCGGCGAGCTGACGCCGGTGCACGTCCTGGTCAGCGGCTTCACGCTCCATCCGATCGTCGGCATCACCGATGCGCGTCCGCCGTTCCAGGCCGCACCCGGCGAAGTCGACGAGATCGTCGAGGTCCGGCTCGAGGAGCTGCGCGACGCGTCGCGGATCCGGACCGGCACGCACGTCCGCGAAGGCGTGGCCATCGAGTACCCGTATTTCGACCTGTCGGGCCATCGCGTCTGGGGAGCGACAGCGATGGTGCTCGGCGAGTTCATCTGCCTGCTCGTCTGAGCGCGGGCTCGCCATCAACCGTCCGGGCCGGAGCGCGATCCCGGTGTCCAATCAGGTATGCCGCTGCTCGTACTGCTCCTCTGTGGATGCGTCGCCGGCCAATTAGCCTCCAGGCCCGACCTTTCGGGGCGATGGCTCCTGGTCGAGCCCGCTCAACCGTCGGCGTCCGCGCCCGCGGAACTCACCATCACGAACACGGAGCAGCGCGGCTATACGGCCATGGCCGTCGAATGGCGAACGGGCGCCGATCGTCGCACCGAGTCGCATCAGGTCGGGCTGATCGGCGGCACCGTCGGCGGAAGCGGCCGTCAGACGCGGCGATCGGCGCGCTGGATGGACAACACGCTGCGGATCGAGCGGGAGGTGTTCACGGCGTCGGGCGGCGAGACCCAGTCGATCGAGGAGCACGTCGAGGTCTGGGCGCTCGACGCCGCCGGCCGGCTCACGATCCGCATCACGCATCGCAGCGCCGGCGCAGAGCCGAGCGTGGTGCGGTTGGTTTACAGGAGGAGCGGCGCGTTACGTGATGCGGGAGAAATCGGAGGTTGCGGAGGCCGGATCCGAAACGGAGCAACGGAGAACGGAATAACGGAGAAGACAGATCATGGTGATTCGCCGCGCTTCGCGCGTCCGGTGATCGATCCATTTTCACAAGCGACACTGACATCGGTGCCGTAAATGGATCGATCACGGACGTGCCGCAAAGCCGCCGGCGAATCACCGCGAATCCTCTCCGTTACCTTCGTTGCCTCCGATGCTCCGTTCCTAAGATCCGGTATCTCGATCCCTCCGTTGCCTGAGTGCCCTCCAACGTTCTCACCGGGCTCGAATCGCGAACAGATGCTCCGCGCCGCGGATATAGATCGTGCGCCCCGCGAGCGCCGGCGACGCGTAGACCGGCTCGCCCACCGAATTGGTGCGGAGGATCTCGTGCGCCGGGCCGGCCTTGAGCACGAAGGTGTCGCCGTCCTCGCTGGTCATCAGCAGCCGATCGCCATACGCGACGACCGAGGCCGTGAACGTCGCCGGCACCGGCGGGCGTCCGCCCTCGGTACTTGACCTCGCCGGTCTTCGCGTCGAGGCAGGTCACCAGGCCGGCGTCGGTCATCAGATACAGATAGTCCCCGTGCAGGATCGGCGACGGCACGTAGGCCGTGCCCTTGCGATAGGACCAGACAATCGCGCTCTCGGTGAGGTCGCCGTCGCCGCCCGGCCGGATCGCCATCGCGCGCTTGGCCTGGCTCCCGGCCGTGAAGAAGAGCAGGCCGTGTCCGAACACGGCGCTCGGAATCGGATGGCTCTCCGTGCCGCGGGCGCGCCACAGCTCCTTGCCCGACCGCGGATCGTAGCCGGCGACCATCTCCGCCCCGGACGCAATCAGCTCGGTACGCGCGCCGGCGCGCACGATCAGCGGCGTCGCCCAGCTCCGTCGCGTGGTGCGGGCCGCGCGCCACACTTCGCGCCCGGTCTTCTTGTCGAGCGCCACCAGCGCCGAGTTCGCGCCCATCTCCTGATCGGCCTGCACGATCAGCAGATCCTCGTACAGGATCGGCGACGTGCCCGGGCCCATCCCGCCCTTGGCGATCGTGCCGAGCGCCTCGCTCTTCCAGACCTGGCGGCCCTTGAAGTCATACGCGTACAGGCCGGCCGCCTCGAAGTAGAAGTAGACGAGCGTGCCGTCGGTCACCGGCGTCGGCGACGCATACGTGTTCTTGCGGTGCCGGTTGTCGTGCATCAGGCCGTCGTACGCGGTGTGCTCCCACAGCAGCGCGCCGCTGCGCGCGTCCAGCGCCAGGACCTTCAGCGCATGTTTGTAGTCGGCGCCAACGCTGTCGGGGTGCAGGTAGCCCGGCTTCAGGTCGTAGCCGAGATGATCGGGCGCCTTGTGATCCGGCACGTGCTCGCCCTGGATGGACGAGGTGAGGAACACGTGATCGCCCCAGACGACGGGGGACGAATGGCCGCGCCCCTGGATGCGCGTCTTCCACGCGACGTTCGTGGTGGGCGACCATTCCGTCGGATAGTCCGTTGCCGTCGAGACGCCGGTGCCCCCTTCGCCGCGCCATTGCGGCCAGTGCACGGCGTCGCTGGCGCGAAGCGCGGACGACAACAGCAGCGTGGACGCGAGAATGGCGGTGAGCGGGAGACGCATGCGGAAGGATAGCAGAGGGGCGCGGGCGCCCGGCTTCGTGTCGCTGGAGCGCGCGCTGTCGAAACTGGGCATCGCGTCGCGGTCCGACGCGCACGCGCTGGTGCGCGCCGGGCGCGTCTCGGTGAACGGACGCACGGTGCGCGATCCGGGCCGGCCCGTGCATCCGGAGCGCATGCGGTTCGCGGTGGACGGCGGGGACGCCGATCGTGCCGCGTGGCGGACGATTGTCTTCTACAAGCCCCGGGGCGTCGTCACGACCCGGCGCGATCCGCAAGGACGGCGAACGGTCTTCGACGTACTCGGCGATGCCGCCGCCGGTCTCGTGGCGGTCGGACGGCTCGACGCCGCCACGACCGGGCTCCTCGTCCTGACTACCGACACGCAGCTCGCGGACCACCTCGCCGATCCCCGATCCGGAGTGATCCGCCGGTATGTCGTCACGGTGCGGGGTGCGCTGACGGATGACGAGGCGGCGCGGATGGCTGACGGCGTGGACGACCTGCGCGCGCGCGCCGTGCACGTGCGCAAGCGCTCGGGTCGGGAAACCCACCTCGTGGTCGAGCTGGATGAGGGCAAGAACCGTGAGATCCGCCGCCTCTGCCTGGCGGTCGGACACGAGGTCACGTCGCTCAAGCGCGTCGCGTTCGGGCCGCTCGAACTGGGACGTCTCCAGCCCGGACAATGGCGGGAGGTCACCAGCGAGGAGCTCGCGCCCGTGGCGGCCCCGGCCGCACGCCGGCGCCGGCGTTGATAGAATCGAGGTTTCAGGCCGTCCTGTGACGGCGCAGATGCGAGAAAGGCGAGTCAGATGAATCCACGTGTCGTCGAGGCGATCAATCGTCAGGTCAATTCCGAGCTGAGTGCGTCGTATTCCTACCTCGGGATGTCCGCCTGGTGTGAGGGCCAGAAGCTCACCGGCGCCGCGCGCTGGCTGCGGCTGCAGAGCCAGGAAGAGTACATGCACGCCATGAAGCTCTTCGACTTCCTGCTGGCCCGCAACTCCGATCGTCGATCTCCGCCCGATCCAGCCGCCGGCCCTCCCCTTCAATTCGCTGCTCGACGTGTTCGAGCGCGCGCTGCAGCAGGAGCAGGAAGTCACCCGCCAGATCGATTCGCTGTACGAGACCGCGTTCAACGAGAAGGCGTTCGCGGCCGTGGCCGAGCTGCAGTGGTTCCTCACCGAGCAGGTCGAGGAAGAGAAGACCGGCCGCGAGATCGTCACCAAGCTGAAGATGATCGGCGACGATCCGGCGTCGATCCTCGACATGGACCGCGAGCTCGGGGCGCGCGCAGGTGTGGACGTCCCACCGCCGGCCGCGACCGCATAGCCGGCTGTTCCCTTTCCCTCAGGAAGGACTCATGCGTCGACCGTCCCTGGTTGTCCTGGCGCTCGCCTTTGCGGCGGCGTGCTCGAAAGCTGAAGCCCCCGCCCCGGCCGCGTCGCAGCCGGCGCCCGCTGCCGCAGCGGCGTCGGCGCCGCCGGCCGTGAAGATCGATCCGGCGTCGATCCTCGAACGGACGAAGGCCCTGTCGGCCGACGAGTTCGAGGGGCGCAAGCCCGGCACGAAGGGCGAGGAGCTGACCGTCAAGTATCTCGAGGACGAGTTCCGCAAGCTCGGACTGAAGCCGGGTCACACCGACGGCACCTACGTCCAGAAGGTCCCGCTCGTCGGCATCACCGGCAGCAACACACAGCCGCTGACGATCACCAAGGGGACGGAGAAGCGCACGTTCAAGTGGTCGGACGAGGTCGTCGCGTGGTCGAAGCACGTCGCCGACAGCGCGTCGATCAAGGACTCCGACGTGATCTTCGCCGGCTACGGCGTCACCGCGCCGGAATACAACTGGGACGACTTCAAGGACGTCGACGTCAAGGGCAAGACCATCATCGTCCTCGTCAACGACCCGCAGGTGCCGGACGCCGCCGACGGCTCGAAGCTCGACGCGAAGGTGTTCAACGGCAACGCGATGACCTACTACGGCCGCTGGACCTACAAGTTCGAGGAAGGGGCGCGACGCGGCGCCGCGGGAATCCTCATCGTGCACGAGACCGGACCGGCCGGCTACCCGTTCCCGGTGGTCCAGGGCAACCTCAACGAGAAGTTCGACCTGGTGACGCCCGACAAGAACATGGGACGCGCGTCGATCGAAGGCTGGGTCACGCTCGACGCGGCGAAGGCCATCCTCAAGATGGGCGGCCAGGACTTCGACGCGCTGAAGAAGCAGGCGCTCACGCGCGACTTCCGTCCGGTGCCGCTCGACCTCAAGGCGTCGATCGCCATCAAGAACACGATGCGGACGCTCGACTCGAAGAACGTGCTCGCCAAGGTCGAAGGCAGCGACCCGCGGCTGCGCGACGAATACGTGGTCTACACCGCGCACTGGGACCATCTCGGCGTCGTCGCGCCGGTGAACGGCGACAAGATCGCGAACGGCGCGCTCGACAACGCGTCCGGCGTGGCGTCGCTGCTCGAGATCGCGCGCGCGTTCCAGACCGCCGAGCCGAAACCGAAGCGATCGGTGCTGTTCCTGATGGTCACGGCCGAAGAGCAGGGCCTGCTCGGCTCGCAGTACTACTCGGTCACGCCCGTCTATCCGCTGAACAAGACCGCCGCGAACATCAACATCGACGGAATCAATCAGTGGGGGCGGACGAAGGACATCACGGTGGTCGGCATGGGCGCGTCAGACCTGGACGACGTGCTGCGGGAGGCGGCCACGGCGCAGGGCCGCACGCTGCGGCCGGACCCGGAACCGGAGAAGGGCTTCTATTACCGGTCGGACCACTTCAACTTCGCCAAGCAGGGTGTGCCGGCGCTCTACGTCGACACCGGCATCGAGTTCGTCGACAAGCCGGCCGGCTACAGCAAGCAGAAGCGCGACGAGTACACGAACAAGGACTACCACGCCCCGTCGGACGAGGTGAAGCCGGACTGGGATCTCACCGGCGCCGTCGAGGACGCCGTGCTGATGTTCAACGTCGGCTATCGCGTCGCGAATACCGACAGGCTGCCGGAATGGAAGCCGGGGAATGAGTTCAGGGCGAAGAGGGAGGAAAGTCTGAAGAAGTGAGAAGTACAACGGAAGTCAAAAGTCAAAAGTTAAGCGTTTTGACTTCTGACTTCTGACTTCTGACTTCCGAGGTCTACCGTTCCTTCGGATCCTCGAGGTAGGTATAGCCGTGCAGCCCTTCCTCGTAGAACTCGAGCAGCCGGCCTGATTCTTCGTAGCTGATCTTGCCCTGGCGCACCGCGAGCTCGACGTCGGTGCGCAGCTTCCGCACCAGCGTGTCGGCGTCGAACTCCACGTAGTCGAGCACCTCCCTGACCGTGTCCCCCTTGATCACCGCGTCGAGGACGACGCTGCCGCGTTCGTCGAGGCTGACGTGCACCGCGTGGGTGTCGCCGAACAGGTTGTGGAGGTCGCCCAGGATCTCCTGGTAGGCGCCGACCAGGAACACGCCGAGGTAGTAGGGCTCGCCGTTGACGGTGTGCAGCGGCAGCGTCCGCTTGACGTCGCGCCGATCGATGAACTGATCGATCTTGCCGTCGGAGTCGCAGGTGATGTCGCCCAGCACCGCGTGCTGGGTCGGCAGGACGTTGAGCCGGTGGATCGGCATCACCGGGAACAGCTGCTTGATCGCCCACGAGTCCGGACACGACTGGAACAGCGAGAAGTTGCAGAAGTAGGTGTCCGCCATCACGTCGTCCAGGCCCTGGAGATCCTCGGGCACGTCGTCCATCTGCGCGACCAGCTTGCGCAGCTTGACGAGGATCGCCCAGTAGAGATTCTCGGCCTGGCAGCGCTGTTCGAGCGGCAGGTAGCCGCCGGTGAACAGGTTCAGCGCCATGTCGAGCGCCTGCTGCGCGTCGTGATAGCTCTCGAGCGCGTTGCGGACGCTCAGGTTCTGGAACGTCTCGAGCAGATCGATGACCGGCTGCTCGGCCTCGTCCGGCGAGATCGTGTCGGGGATCTTCTCCTCGCCGAACGACGAGACGCCGAGCACGTTGAACACCAGCACGCTGTGGTACGCGACGATGGCGCGGCCGCTCTCGGAGACGATGGTCGGATGCTTCACGCCGGCGTCGTCGCACACCGTCTGGATGTGATAGACGACGTCGTTGGCGTACTCCTCGAGCGTGTAGTTGACGCTCGATTCGAAGTTGGTCTGCGAGCCGTCGTAGTCCACGCCGAGCCCGCCGCCGACATCGAGGAACTGCAGTCCCGCGCCGGCCTTGACCAGCTCCACATAGACGCGGGCGGCTTCGTTCAACGCGCCCTTGACGATGCGGATGTTGGGGATCTGGCTGCCGAGGTGGAAGTGCAGCAGCTTGAAGCAGTCCTCCATGCCTCGCGAGCGCAGCTCTTCGAGGCCGCGGAGCACTTCGGCCACGGTGAGGCCGAACTTCGAGCGATATCCTCCCGAGCCCTGCCAGCGGCCGCCGCCGCGGGCGGCGAGCTTGACGCGCATGCCGATCTGCGGCCGGACGCCGACCTTCTCGGAGTACTTCAGGATCAGCCCGAGCTCCGTGTACTTCTCGACGACCGGAATGACGTTGCGCCCGATCTTCTGGGCCAGCATCGCCATCTCGATGAACTCGGCGTCCTTGAAGCCGTTGCAGATGATCGGCGTGTCGTTGTACGCCTGGGCGGCCACCGCGAGGAGCTCCGGCTTGGAGCCGGCCTCGAGCCCGAAGCCGTATTCGCGGCCGAAATCGAGCACTTCCTCGACGACCTGCCGCTGCTGGTTCACCTTGATCGGGTACACGCAGACGTAGCCGCCCTGGTACTGGTGCTGGGTGATGGCGGTCCGGAAGGCGTTGTGGATGTCGGCGACCCGGTGCCGGAGGATGTCCCGGAACCTGATGAGCACCGGCAGCTGGATGCCGCGAAGCATCAGGTGGTCGACCAGCTGTTTCAGGTCGATGGAGCTGGCCGGGTCCTTGGTGGGATGGACCAGGACGTGCCCCGAAGGGGAGACGGAGAAGTATCCCTTCCCCCAGCGGCCAACCTCATAGAGCTCGGCCGCGTCAGTAACAGTGAAGACCTCGCCTGTCTGCCAGTTACGGCCACGCGTCGCGGGTGAGCTCACGCGAACATGATACACAGCTTTCCTCGCCGCGGAGGACGACGATCTCCCGGCGTCCGTCCGTGGGACGCCGCTGTTCGACGCCGGTCACTGTGCGCAGGTGCACATGGCGCGACGCCGACGCGCGCCGATGACGTGCAGGTCACTCGCGAAACAGCGCGATGGGACGAACGTGCCGTTATGAGGGTCGAACGACCGCATACGGCTGATGAGCCACGCCTCGTCGCCTCGGCCTCCAGCCGACGACGCCGGATGGCGGGCTCAATGCAAAACGAACTGCAGAAGCAACAAGACGGAAACCCTTTTCCCTACGTCTAACGTGTCGACGCTCGGCCCTTGACGGGCGGAGCCTTCGGTTACCCGCTCATGAAACCGCCTCCAGACAGGCTGCTCGACCTCCGCGGCACCGGCACCGACGTCCCGGCCTTCAACCGGGCGCCGCACGGTGTGCGCGGGGCCCACATCTTGACCGTGGCGACGGCGCTGGCGCTGCTCTCGACGACGCTCGCCTGGCAGTTCACTCAGCTGTTCGCCAAGTCGCCGACGCCCCTGAACACGCTGGTCGTGCTCAATTTCAGCTGGTGGTACTTCTGGGCGCTGATGGCCCCGGAGGTCATGTGGCTGGCGCGCCGCTTCCAGTTCGAGCGGGGCGCGCTGATCCGGGCCGTTGCGGTCCACCTGCCGGCCGTCGTGCTCTTCTCGTTCGCGCACATCGCCGCGATGGAAGCCGTCAACTGGTGGCTCGCCTACTCCGCGGGTAAGCCGTACGCATGGTGGTCGCAAGTTGAGCGCGCCGGGCTGCTCTACGTCGACTGGGAGATGATGACCTACTGGGCCATCGTCGGCCTGACCCACGCGCTGGTCTACTACCGCGAGTCCCGCAAGCGGGCCGTGCGGGCCGTGCAGCTCGAGACCAAGCTGGTCGAAGCCCAGCTGAAGACGCTCCAGCAGCAGCTGCACCCGCACTTCCTGTTCAACACGCTCCACGCGATCTCGGCGCTGATGCACAAGGACGTGCAGGCCGCCGACCGCGTACTGATGCAGCTGAGCGATCTGCTGCGCATCACGCTCGAGCACCTCGGCAACCAGGAGGTGGCGCTCGAGGCGGAGCTGTCGGCGCTCGCGAAGTACCTCGAGATCGAGCGCACGCGGTTCGCCGATCGTCTGGTCGTGCGCTTCGATGTCCAGCCGGAAACGCTCGACACCCGCGTGCCGAGCCTCATCCTCCAGCCGCTGGTCGAGAACTCCATCAAGTACGGCGTGGCGCGGCGGGCCGGCACCGGCCACATCGACATCTCGGCGCGGCGCGAGGGCGACAAGCTCCGGCTCGAAGTTCGGGACAACGGGATCGGGCTGTCAGAGGACGCGCTCACGGCGCTGCAGAAGGGGATCGGCGTCTCGACGACACGCGCCAGGCTGCAGCACCTGTTCGGGGCCGACTTCCGCTTCGAGTTCCACCGCCTCGCGCAGGGCCTGGCGGTGATCGTGGCGCTGCCGTGGCGGACCGAGCCGGGCATGCCACGCAACGGCGCCCCCTCCGACGACGCCGCCGACGGCGTCGACGGCCGTTCGCTCTTCGGCGCGCAACAGTCCCCGGCAGCGTATGCCGACCGCTCCAACCAGGACCCCTCCACCCTCACCTCACCGATTTGAGGACCAGTCATGAAAAAGATCCGGACACTGATCGCAGACGATGAACCGCTCGCACGGGAGAGGCTGGCGGGCCTGCTCTCGACCGAACCAGACGTCGAGCTCGTCGGGCAGGCGCGCGATGGCGAGGAAGCCGCGACCGCCATTCACGACCACACCCCCGACCTCGTGTTCCTCGACGTCCAGATGCCGCAGATGAACGGCTTCGAGGTCATCGAAGCGGTCGGCGCGGACAAGATGCCGCTCGTCATCTTCGTGACCGCCTACGATCAGCACGCCCTGAAGGCGTTCCAGGTGAGGGCCCTCGACTACCTGCTCAAGCCGTTCGACCGCGAACGCTTCACCGACTCCCTCCAGCGCGCCCGCAAGCAGATCGAACGCGACGAGACCGGCGATCTCGGCCGCCGCCTGCTGGCGCTGGTCAAGGATCTGCGGCGGGATCAGCCGCGATCCGACCGGCTGGTGGTCAAGTCCGGCGGCCGGCTGTTCTTCCTGAGGGCGGACGAGATCGACTGGGTGGAAGCGGCCGGCAACTACGTCCGCCTCCACGTCGGCACGACGTCGCACCTGCTGCGGGAAACGATGAACGCGATCGAGGCGCGGCTCGATCCCGAGAAGTTCTTCCGCATCCACCGGTCGCGGATCGTCAACATGGAGCGGATCCAGGAGCTCCAGCCCTGGTTGAACGGGGAGTACGCGGTGCTGCTGCGGACCGGCACCCGCCTCACCCTGAGCCGCGGCTACCGCGAAAAGCTCCAGGATCGGCTGGGACGGGGTCTTTGAACGGATCTGGGTCAACTCCCAACGCCCAACCTCCAACTCCCAAGCGGAGTCGCTCGCACAATGGGGTGAAAGACGCCGTTACCAGCTAGGTCCGCACGACTTTCAGCGAGTTGCCTCGCCCGAATCCCTTTGGGCGTTGGGAGTTGGGAGTTGGGAGTTTAGCTAACGCATTCGTAACCGGTGTTCAGTTTGGTGACCCCGCGGCCGGCTGGGAAATGCCGGTCGCGGGATTTCCGGCCTGAAAACGCCCGGCACTCCCCTTGCCTATGGCCGGGACGGATTCCTCAACAGTTCGACACCGATGCAACCCATCGCTACCAGGCGGGTTTCGATACCCGTCATTGACGATACCTGCCGCCAAGCCTCACCGGCGCGGCGGCGCGTCCTGTTCGTGAACGCCGAGGCCGACCTGCGGACCGTCGTAGCCCGGGTCCTGGAATCGCAGGACTACGACGTGCGCGCGGTGGCCCACTCGGGCCATGCGGTGCTCCTCGGCCGCACCGAGCAGTTCGACGTGCTGGTGGCGGAGCTGAGCGGACCGGACGTCTCGGGACCGACATTGGCCGAGCAGCTGCGGCGGCACTGCCCCGGCCTGGCGACGGTGTTCGTGGCCTATCCCGGCACCCCCGAAGGCGTGGATCACGTGCTGGTGCAGCCGTTTACGCGCGAGGACCTGCTCGAGCGGATCGAGCGGGCGCTTGCCAACGTCACGGCCTAGCGCGTCACCCCTCGTTCATTCTCCAGACCAGCACAAGCTCCGAGACGGCTATCGCTTCGGCGGCACCACCGGTGATGCGCCGGCGGTCTTCAGCCGCTCGTTGATCGACGCGAGCCGCGCGCCCGTCAGCGTCGCGAACTCGGCCGTCGCCTGCTTCAATTCCGCGGTCAGCGCGTTCGCGTAGGACACCTGGGACGCGGTGGGCGCGCCGCCGTACGACATCACCGCGCCGTAGAGATCGACGAGGCGTTCCCGCAGCCTCGGATCGCCCTGCGCGAGGCCGCCGGTCCGATCGACCAGGGTCTCGTTGAAGGCGTCGAACGCCGAGGCGAGCGCCTCGAGTTCGCCGACCAGCGACGTGTCGGTCACGCCCTTCACGCGCGCGCGAAGCGCATCGCGCAGCGTCCCCGAACTGTCGCCGAGGAACGCCAGATCGCCCTGCATCGTGTAGAGGCGCATGACGAGCGCCTGCTGGCGGGCGCGATCCGCGGCGGCGTGCCGCGTCTGGGGGTCGGGAATCAGATCGATCGTGCCCTGCACGACCTCGTCGCCCTTCGTGAGCCGCACCGTGTAGCGCCCCTCGGGCACCATCGGACCCGACAGCGCGCGCGGGCCAAGGCCCGGCGCGGCGGCACTTTTCGGCGCATCGAGCCGCATGTTCCAGCTGACGCGGTTGATGCCTTGACGAGTGCCCGGCGGCAGCGACTTGAGTACCGTGCCGGCGCTGTCCAGCACCTCGAGCGCCAGCTTGCCGAAGATGTGCCGGTCCTTCAGGTAATAGGTGATGATCGCACCCTCGGGCGGATTCGCGCCGCTGTACTCGCCGTCGCCCGGGAAATCCTGCGTCATCAGGGTAATCGCCTGCGTCACCGGGCGCGTCGGCAGCACCGCGGCGTTCTTCGCCAGCACGTCGCGCGTCAGGTGCCGGAGCGGCGTGATGTCGTCCACGATCTGGAAGCCGCGGCCGTGCGTCGCGAGAATCAGGTCGTGCTCGCGCGGATGGATCGCGATGTCGTAGACCGCCACCGCGGGCAGGCCTCCGGTCCAGCGCGCCCAGTTGCCGCCGGCGTCGATGCTGACGAAGAGCCCGAGCTCGCTTCCCGCGAACAGCAGCGACGGATTCGCCGGATCCTGCCGGACGACGTGAAGGTAACCGTCCAGTCCCGACCCGCGCAGCGACCGCCACGTCTTCCCGTAGTCGCTGGTGGCCATCAGGTAGGTCCGCATGTCGCCCGCGCGGTGGCCGTCAAACGTCACGAACGCGGTTCCTGGCGCCTGACGACCGACCTCGATGCCGGACACCCAGGTGTGCCGCGGCACGCCGGTGACGTTGCCGATCACGTTCGTCCAGGTCTTGCCGCCGTCTCGCGTCACCTGCAGATTCCCGTCGTCCGTTCCCGCCCAGATGACGTTCGGCTCGGTCGCGGAGTCCACCAGCGAGACGATGGTGCAGTGGTTCTCCGCACCGCTGTTGTCCTTCGACACGCCGCCCGACTGACCCTGGCGCTGCTTGGCGGGATCGTTCGTGGTGAGGTCCGGAGAGATGCGTTCCCACGAATCGCCGCGGTCGCGCGAGCGGAAGACGAACTGGCCACCGAGCAGGAGCACGGACGGATCGGCGGCGCTCGGCGTGAACGCCGCGTTCCAGTTGAAGCGGTACTTCGGATCGCCGGCGCCAGGGAACGGCCGGATGTCCTTCATCTCGCCGGTCGCCTGGTGCAGGCGGCGCAGCCTGGGCGCCCTGATATTCCGAGAACACGATCGTCGGGTCGCGGGCGTCGGGGAACACGTGGAAGCCGTCGCCGACGCCGACGTTCACCCAGTCGCGGTTGCGGACGCCGCCGGCCGCCGTCCGCGACGGGCCGTACCAGGATCCGTTGTCCTGGAGGCCGCCGTAGACGTTGTAGGGGCGCTGCAGATCGTAGGTGACGTGATACAGCTGCGAGACCGGCAGCGTGCCTGCCATCGCCCAGGTCGCGCCACGGTCGCGAGACATATAGACGCCGCCGTCGGTCCCGAGCACGAGATGCTGCGGATCCTCCGGATTGATCCACAGCGCGTGCGTGTCAGGGTGCACGGCGCGGCTGTTGGTGAGCAGCTCGAAGGTGCGGCCGCCGTTGCCCGACACCGCCAGCATCAGTCCAGGGTTGTAGATGCGCGTGTGGTCGGACGGATCGACCCGCAGGTTGGCGAAATAGAACGGCCTCGCCCGGACGGTGATCGCGGTGCGGCCGTCGCCGGCCAGCCGCCAGCTCTCGCCGGCGTCGTCCGAGCGATAGACGCTGGTGTTGCTCGATTCCACCAGGGCGTAGACGGTGCCGGGGCGTGACGGGGCGACCGCGATCGCGATGCGTCCGAGCGGACCTTCAGGCAGGCCGCGCGTCACCCGCGTCCACTGCTCGCCGCCATCGGTGCTCTTGTAGAGCCCGCTGCCAGGACCGCCCGAGGTGAAGAAGTGGGGCTCCCGGCGGACCTGCCACATCGCCGCGTACATGGTCGCCGGCTCCTGCGGATCGATCTCGATGTCGGCGCAGCCGGTCTGCGCGTCGACGAACAGCACCTTCTTCCAGGTCTTGCCGCCGTCGGTGGTCTTGAACACGCCGCGCTCGTCGTTGCTGCCCCACAGCTGGCCGACGGCGCAGGCGAAGACGGTGTCCGGCTGACGCGGGCGCACCGCGATCGCGGCGATCCGTTCGCTGTCGCGGAGGCCCAGGTGCGTCCAGGTCTTGCCGGCGTCGGTGGTGCGGTAGATGCCCTGGCCGATCGAGACGCTGTTCCGCGTCCAGGCTTCGCCGGTGCCGACCCACACCGTGTCCGGCCTCGCCTGATCGATCGTCACCGCGCCGATCGACATCGGATGGTCGTCGAAGACCGGCGCGAACGTGAGTCCCGCGTTGACCGATTTCCAGAGCCCGCCGCCGGCGCTGCCGACGTAGATGATCCGCGGGTCGTCGGCCACGACGTCGAGCGCCGCGATGCGGCCGCTCATCACCGCCGGCCCGATCGCGCGCGCCCGCAGGTCGCCGATGAACGCGGAATCGAACGCCGGCGCCGGTTTCTCCTGCGCGGATCGCACGGACGCCGCCGCCAGGACACACAGGCACGCCACCAGCCACTTGCGCATCGACATCTCCGTACATGGCGAAGGCGGGGCGCCAGCACCCCGCCTGCACTGAAACCGGGAAACCGCGAGCTCTTACTTCTTGGGCATCTTGAACAACGCGTCGTCAATCGCGGAGTTGAACTCGACCTTGTCGATCGTCATCTGCACGACCGGCTTGCCGTTCAGCATCTGCTTGACGGTGTGCGGGATCATGATGCCGTTCACCGGCTGATAGTTCGACATCTCGGTCTCGAGCGGCTGTTTCGCGCCGGTGCCGAGATCGACGTCGGCCGTCGTCTTCAGCTCGATGCCGCTCTGGGCGTCGAGATAGTAGTGCTGGATGTGGCCGTTCTTCATCGTGACCTTGAGGTGGTAGACCTCGGTCGCGTCCATCTTCTCCTTGCCGACGAGCTCGACGGTGTGGCCCTTGCCCTTGTAGTCGATCAGCGCGCCGTCGAAGTCGGCGCTGTTCCTCATCATCTCAGCGGCCGGCCCCGGCAGTTCCTGCGGCACCTCGCTGCCCATCATCGGATTCAGGAGCCACGCGGTGGTGCCGTCGAACGCCTGGACCAGCTGCTTGTCCTGGAGGACGATCTCCTGCCGGTTGTAGTTGGGACGCTTGGCGTAAACGGTCAGCGGCAGATCCATGCCCTGCATCGTGATCTTGCCGGTCATCTTGACGGTGTTGACCGCCTTCCACTTTTCGGCGCCACCTTTGGCCTGAAGGTTCTTCGCGACGATCTCGTCGACAGTCTGGGCGTGCGCCGCGGCGGCCGCCGAGAGCACGACCAGGATGAACGCAGCACGGAAAAGACGGCGCATCGATGCCTCCTGAAAGTCGATGAAGCGCGGGCAAGCAGATCAATTCTAGTGGCGGCTGGCGTTGGTGGTACAGGAAAGTCGCGGACGCGGAAAGGTCGGGGAGGACCGTGATCCTCCCCTCCGAAATCGGAGGCGTCAGGCGGTGCGTCGCACCATCATCCGGTAGAGCGCAAGCAGGATGATCGCCCCCAGAATGGACAGGAGCCAGCCGGCCCCCTCACTTGGACCATAGAAGCCCATCGCCCGGCCGACGAAGCCGCCGATCAGGGCACCGGCAATGCCCAGCAGGATGGTGATGATGAAGCCGCCCGGGTCGCGACCCGGCATCAAGAGCTTCGCAATCACCCCAACCACGAGGCCGAACAGAATCCACGACAGAATCCCCATCAGCATCCTCCAGTCTTCACCGCCGCGATTAACTGCAAGCGGCAGACCAGCGACGCTACGGCAGAGGTGGACGCCGTCGTTACTTCGCGAGTCTCTTGTCCAGCTCGGCCCTCGGCATCCATGTGCCGTTCAGCATCACGCCGGCGATCCGCTGGGTGTTGCTGATGTCGTCGAGTGGATTCGCGTCGAGCAGCACGAGATCGGCGCGCTTGCCGATGGCGACCGACCCGGTCGACGACTCGGTGCCGAAGTACCGGGCCACGTTGATGGTGCCGGTCTGCAGTGCCTGGAACGGCGTGAGGCCGGCCAGCACCATCGACTTCAGCTCGCGGTGCGCGGAGAAGCCCGGCACGTTCCACCACTGCGGCGCATCCGAGCCGAGCGCGATCGGCACCCCGCCGTCGAACAACGCCTTCAGCAGCCGCCGGCGCAACTCCAGGAACTTCTGACGATCCGCCGCCGGGAACTGCGAGTGCACGCTCTTCTTCTGGCCGATCCACTTGGCGAGCACGCCGGGCTGCACGTGCGTCATCTCGGGCCACTTCGCCATCACCTCGGGGTCTTCGTCGCTGAACAGGCTGTCGAACAGCACCTGGGTCGGCACGATCCAGGTGCCGGCCGCGCGGGTCGCCTTCACGAGCGCCGGAATCTTCGACTCGTCCACCTCGTTGATGAGATTGGCGCCGAAGAACTGTGACTTCGTCGGGTTCTGTGACAGCGCTTCGACGTAGCCGTCGACGTGATCGATGCTGCGGTACTTGGCCTCGAGCGCGCGATGCAGGCCGACCTCCAGCGGCACGTGGCCGCCATACGGGATACCCAGTTCGTCGGCCTTCGCGTCGAGCGCGTCGAACGCGGCGCGCGGCACACCCGGGTGGATCTTCAGCAGGTCGTAACCGGCCGCCTTCTGCGCGATCACCGCCGCCTGCGCCGCTTCTGGCGTCGCCGCGGTCTTGCCGTTCATCGACGGACCGGACGTGTAGATCCGCGGCCCGACCACCTCGCCCTTCGCCACGCGATCGCGATAGGTCAAGTGGCGCGGGTCGCCCAGCATGCCGCGGATCGTCCCGAGGCCGTTGGCCGCATACAGGAGGAGCACGCGCTCGACCTCGGAATCGGGATCGCCGCCGGCGGGAATGTGCGCGTGCATCTCGGCGAGCGCCGGCATCATGAACTTGCCACGACCGTCGACTGTTACCGCTCCCTGCGGCACCTTGATCGCCGTCCCCGCCCCGATCTGCTCGATCCGGCCGTCGCGCACGACGACGCTCTGGTCGCGCAGGAGGCCGGCGCGGTCCATCGGCAGCACGGCAACATTGGTGAAGACGGTGACAGCGCCCGGCTGCGGTTGCGCCGATGGGTATGCGGCGAGCGCCGCGAACATCACAAGCGGAATCAGCAGTCTCTTCATCTCGAAGCCCCTCGCGCCGGATGGTACCTGAATACGTGGCTCCGGACCACGTTATCGGGGTTCGAATCCCTGCCTCCCAGCCAGCCTCCGCTCACCCTTCGGGTGAGCTACGACTAGGCAGGCTCTTGTCAGCTCTCCGCAGCGAACAGGTCAACATGCGGAGGCTGTCTCGACGAAGCCGCGTCATTCTCTTCGGCGGCGGTCAAACAAGAACAACGGATACGGTTCGACTGTCTCAGGCGCGTCGCTTCGCCGCAACTCGCTCTCCGCCGCTTCGACCGCCGTCCGGATCCGTTGCACCGCGTCGTCGGCTGACACACGAGGATGGCGCGCCCGGTTCCGCCAGTCGTGTTCCCGCATGGTCCACACAGACTCGGGATCGCGCGGAATGCCCTGTGGTGACGACTCCGCGAGTGTCGTCTCGAACCGCGCACCGAGTTTTCGCACGGCGGCGTGCGCCCGCTGATTGCGGAGAGCGATGCGCGCTTCGAGACGCTCGACGTGCATGGTCGTGAACGCAAACTCCACGAGCACGTTGGCTGCGTCGGCAAACACGCCCGTGGACCAGAAATGAGTACTCAGCACAAATCCCCACTCGGCGTCGGACGACGTCGGCCCCAGGCGGACCTGGAGGATGCCGACCGCTGCCGTCATGCCATCAGGAACGATTCCGAAGCAGACGCCGTGGCCTTGCGCGCGTTGCTGGTGTGACCATTCGACAAATCCCGCAAACTTGGCGAGCGTCGGGGGCGGAGGAGCCATGTACGCAGTCACCGCAGGATCCGCGAACAAGGTGAACAGCGTATGAACGTCGGATGCGGCGACCTCGCGAAGCGTCGTCAGGTCGCCATGCAGGGGTGGCACTCGGTCTGTCCAGCGGTCGAGCATCGGTACCCGATATTAGCGGACTGCCATCACGCCGCACGGATCAACTAGTTGCGGAAATCGTCCCTACAGTGTTGCGTCTCCCTGCCTCCCAGCCAGACCTCGTCTAAACACCACCCGAGCTATATGGACTTCGCACGGAGCGTTCCATGTCACAGTCGCCTTCGTCGTTCGCACTCACCAATGCCGACGACGGTAATCCCGCGAGATACAGATTTTGGACGGCCCTCGATTACAAGATGTGCAAGTCGCCAGTCAACCGGGTCACGGGACATTGACTTAAACGCTGCGCGCTCAGGCCGCCGTGACCAGCCAGTTGCGAATACCGTCCCTTACACCCAGCCATGCACCTCTGCCGAGCGGTCGCTCTTGACCGACTAACTAGGAGCTGGGTAGTGTGGGCGCCTCACCGACGTGTGGGAGTGACACAGATGCCAGCACTCGGATCGCCCCTCGTCAGACAGCTTCGAAGGATGGCAAGCGCTTACCAGGACACCTCGGGGACACCCTCGATCGATGCGACCGAAGTCATTGGCGCAGACGAGGCCGAGCGTGTCGGCCGAACGATCACCCGTCGTGAGCTGCTGCGCCGCGGGGGTCTGGTCGCAGCAGGAACCTTCGCCGCGACCTCGTTCGGGTTCGCGAGAGCATCCGGGGCCGCCCCGGCGAGGAAGGACGCGTCGGTCGTCGTCATCGGTGCCGGCCTCGCTGGCCTCTCATGCGTCTACCGACTGCACCGCCACGGGATCGCGGCCACGCTCTACGAGGCGCAGGAGCGGATCGGAGGTCGGTGCTTCTCGCTCCGTGGTTTCTTCGACGCCGGTCAGACCGCCGAGCACGGCGGGCAGTACATCGACAGTCGCCATCACCACATCCGGTCGCTCGCCAAGGAGCTCCGGATCCCACTCGTAGACAAATTCGAGCAGTCTTTCCCTGCGGGCAGTCTGGATCCGATCTGGCTCGACGGGGGGCTGCGCGACATGGCGGACGTGTTCGCCGATTTCGATGCCTTCATCCGCCGGTTGCGGGCCGACTACCGGCGCGTCGGTCGGTACTTCTACAACCAGGCCGGGCCCGAGGCGGTCCAGTTCGATCAGATGACGATGACAGAGTGGTTCGAGACGAACCTGCCCGGCGGAGCGGGCTCCCTGCTCGGTCTGGCACTCGGCACGTTCATGCAGAGCTTCTTCGGCCTTGAGCCCGACGACATGTCTGCGATCAACCTGTTCGAGGTGTTCGTGATTCCTTACCCGGGCGCGGACGAGCGCTTCCGGGTCGCCGGAGGCAACGACATGATCGTGCAGGGGCTCCAGCGCGCCCTGCCGCCTCGGGCGATCGTGACCGGCCACGGACTGGAGGCGGCCTGGACGCGGGGGGACGGACGCGTGGGCCTGCGGTTCTCGGGCTTGGCGAACGATGTGGTGGCCGATCGCGTCGTCTTCGCGCTGCCGTTCACCGTGCTCCGAGACCTCGACCTTTCGGGCCTCGCGTTGTCTTCGCGGAAGCGTCGAGCGATCGCGGAGCTCGCGATGGGGACGAACGCGAAGCTGAACCTGCAGCTTGACCGCTCGTTCGCCGCGCTCGACTGGACGGGGAGTTTCCCGAGCGATGAGCCTCATTACCTGACCTGGGACACAACCTACGGGCAGACGAGTCCTGCGCCGGGCACCCCGGTGCTGACGGTCTACAACGGCGGGAACGAGGGTGCCAGTTATCCGACAGGCATGGCTCACGCCCCTGCGGCGCCATCCGTCGTCGCGGACGTGCTCGCCAACCTGGAACGGGGCGTGCCGGGTGTAACAGCCGCGTGGAACGGTCTCGCGTTCCTCGACTCATGGGTGGACGACACGTGGGTCCGTGGGTCCTACGCCGGATTCGGCCCCGGCCAGTACACCGACTTCTGGGGCTTCTTGGGACTCCGGGAGGGACCGGTCCACTTCGCCGGGGAGCACACATCGACATTCAGTCAGGGCTTTCTGAACGGCGGGGTCGAGAGCGGCGAGCGGACCGCTCGCGAGGTGATGAACGCTCTCGGCGTCCCGGTCGCAGCATCGGTGTAAACCGACCGAATGATGGGCCTCGAGCACCGTCTGAATGGCATCGACCAAGGCGCGTTGCGCTGCCGCCTGGCCGTCGCCTTGCGGCACCAGGGTCAGCGTCAGGTGCAGCGCCTCGGCCAGCGGCACCGGGATCAACCTCAGCGTGACGTTGTGGCGGGCCATCTCCGGCCACTCGTGCGTCACCGCGTCCTGGATGTGCGTGCGCACGAGGTCACGCAGCCGCCGGTCCGTGTCGCCTGGGAAGGCCGCGCTCAGCAGCACGATGGCGCGGAGAGCGCCAGCTTCGTGGTTGACCGCGGCGTGTGCGCGATCGGCGTCGCTCCAAACCTGTGCCGCGAGGAACCCGACGAGCAGCGCAAAGACGATTGCCAGCGGCGACAGGATCCCGCCCGAGATCGCCTTGAACGCGGGCGCGCGTTCTCCAGTCGCGAGCGTCATGACGAGGACGTAGATCACGGCCGTCGCGGCGTAGATCGTCACGAGGATGATGACGGCTGTCCAGATGACGGGAAGGGCGAAGAGCCAGTCATTCACAGCGGGCGGGTCGATGATACACGCCAGCCCTCCGTCCGTGCGCAGGGAGCGAACGCCCTCACCTAACCGTGATGATCGACTCGACGGTGGCACCGGCCGCATCGCGCGCGCCGATGCGATGCCGGCCGGGCTGCAGCGGCCATGAGAACGCCCGCTCCGAGCTCGACGTGCCCAGCGCCGCGCCGTTCACGCTCCACTCGATCGTCGTCGGGTTGGCGGCGACGACGCGCAACGGCAGCGTCTGGAACTCGCGGCGCAGCGTCGGGTCGAGCAGATAGGTTGCGCCCGACGGCGGGTTCACCAGTTCCAGGGGTCGACGCGACCTGGGCGATGCCGTGATGGCGACGCGCGCGACCGCCGGGCGCGAGGCCGGCGGCGCGGTGCGAGCCACCGCACTCGACGGCGCATGCTGGCGAGCCCATTCGCGGAAGTGCGGCGGCCACACCACGATCACGCCCTCGTCCGACGCGTGATGCCACGTGCAGCCGACGGCGTCCCCGGTCGCGGGCAGCCATTCCCGTCGCCTGACCGGGCACCACTGGTTCGCCGGCTCGCCCGACAGGCCGCAGATGTCGCGGCTGGTGAGCAGCGAGTCCGGGCTGGTCAGCGGCTGCTCGATCTCGCCCGCGCGACGATGGGCCGCCAGCATCACCGCCTGGAAGATCGGCGCCGCACCGGTCACTCCGCTCGAGTTGCGCAGCGGCCGGCGATCGAAGTTCCCGACCCAGACGCCGACCGTCACCCGCCTGGTGTAGCCGATCGTCCAGTTGTCGTGGTACGCCTGCGACGTGCCGGTCTTCACCGCGACCGGGAACGGGAACTCGAGGCTGCTGCCGCGCCCGAAGATGTAGGAGCGCGCCTCGTTGTCCGAGAGGATGTCGGTCAGCCAGAACGCCGTCCGCGGCGAGACGAGCGCGCGCTCCTCGATCGGGCCTGGCCGCGACGCCAGGTACGACGGCGCGCGCCAGGTACCGCCGCGCGCAAATGCGGCGTACGCGGCGACCATCTCGTCGAGACGCACTTCGGCATTGCCGAGCGTCAGGCCCAGGCCGTAGTGCGACGCGGTCTTGTCGAAGGTGGAAAATCCGGCGCGATGGAAGAACCGCAGCAGGGACGGCACGCCGAGGTCTGACGCGAGCCACACCGCGGGGACGTTCTCTGAGCCCGCCAGCGCGGCCCTGGCGAGGAGCGGACCACGGTAGCGGCCGTCGTAGTTCCGCGGCGAATAGGTGACGCCAGGATCCGCGGTCGGGAAGTGCATCGGCACGTCGGGCAGGACCGACGCGGGCGTGAACCCCTGCTCGAACGCCAGCGCGTAGGTGAACGGCTTGAGCGCCGATCCCGGCTGCCGCAGCGCGCGCGGGCCGTTGATGGATCCGCCGTGCGCGCGATCGAAGTACTCTCCCGACCCTTCCCACGCCAGCCACTCGCCGCGCACGTTGTCGAGCACGACGACCGCGACATTGGCCGCGCCGTGGCGCTGCAGCGTCGCCCGCTGGGCCGCGACGATGCCGGCGACGTCCTCCTGCAGGCCGGCATCGAGCGTCGTCACGACGCGCGCCGGCCGCGGCTGCGGCAGATCGGCGAGCACCATCTCGACGAAGTGCGGCGCGAGAAACGGCCGGCCGGCTCGCGTCAGGTTCAGTCGCTCCTGGCGCGCCTGCTCCGCGTCGGCGGCGCTGAGCACGCCAGACGCCACCATGCGGCGAAGGACGACGCGCTGCCGCGACAGCGCCAGTGTCTGCTGACGATAGGGATTGAAGGTCGTCGGACGCTGCGGCAGGCCGGCCAGGAACGCCGCCTGCGCCGGCGTCAGCATCCGCGATTCCACACCGAAGTAGGCGCGACTCGCCCGCTCGACGCCGGTGACCTGATTGCCGTACGCCGCCAGGTTCAGGTAGAGCGCGAGGATCTCCGGCTTGGTGAGCCGGTGTTCGAGCCGCAGCGCAACGACCGCCTCGTGAATCTTCGCGCTCCAGCCTCTCGAACGACCGGGGGTCTGCCGCGACAACAGGAGCTTCGCAACCTGCTGGCTGATCGTCGATCCGCCCTGGACGATGCCGCGCTCGGCCAGGTTGACCCTGGCCGCACGCAGGATGGCGACCGGATCGACCCCGTAGTGCGATCGGAACCGGCGGTCCTCGGCCGCGAGCGTCGCGGCGGCAACGATGTCGGGAATCGTCGTGGCCGTCATCTGCACGCGGCGGATGCCGTCGCCGGTCAGCGCCTCGTACAGCGGCTCGCCGTGGCGATCCACCACCACGGTCGATGGCGTGGCGGCGGAGTCGAGCAGGCCGGCCGGGAGTGGACCACAGCGCAGCCACACGAGCGCGGCGCCGGCGCAGAGAACCGCGAGAGCGGCGAGACGCCGCCGACGGAGGCGCAGCCAGCCGCGCGCCCTCGCGATCGGCCGCGTGGTTCCCGGGGGAGCGGATGCCGTCATCGCTGCACCGTGATGACCGTCGTCCCCGTGCGGCCGAAGATCTCCGGCTCGTACATTTCCTCGGCGCGTGCCGGCGCCGTCTTGAACGTCCCGGAGGTCGTCGCGCGCGCGACATACGTGAACTGGTGCGTGCCCTCGGCCAGACGGGTCGCGAACAGCAGCACGCGATCGTCGTGCCGCTCGACGTGATCGAAGCCGCCGCGCTGCCACCACGACTCCCACGACTGCTCCGCGTCGTCCCGCTCGATCCTGTCCTGGTTCAGGGTTCGCGCCGTGGTCGCGAACCACGATTCCAGCGGTTCGAAGCCGGCCGGCAGTGGATCGGTGACGGCGACGAACCGGCGTTCCTTCGTCAACCGGAACGTCAGCGTAACGCGAACCAGGTCGCCAGCCTTGTAGGTCGTCGCCGCGGGGCGGCTGGCGTTCTCGACGAACGGTGCATAGGAGCGTTCGACGATGAAGCCGCTGTCCAGGCCCTTCGGGTAGGCCTCGTCCGACGCGTAGCGCAGCCTGGTGGTGTAGAAGAGCGTGCCGGCGCCGTCGCGGGCGAAGGTCAGCGCCTGCGTCGTGCCGGGCGCGGCGGCCGACAGCACCTTCGGCATCGGGATGTCGGCTGGTGGTGGACTCGGTCGCGCGCCCCCTGAACTGCTCGCGTGCGAGCGTGGCGTCGCCGAGCATCACCACCCCGGTGAAGTCGGGCACGGTGCTCTCGTAGCGGCGGTAGTACGCCACCAGCGATTCCATCGCGTGGGCGTTCTCCTGCGTGTTCCCCCAGCGGCCGTCCTTCCTGACCGACATCAGCCAGCGGACGATCGGGCGAACCTGCTCGATGCCGGTCGAGGCACGGACCAGCGAGTTGAGGACGATCGCCGTCGAGCGGATGTTGGAGTTCCAGTACCAGAGCAGGTAGGGGTCGCTCAGCTCCTCGACGTGCGCGCTGCCCGCTTCGGGGAGCACGGCGTTCATCATGCGGCGGCGCAGGTCGTCGACGCGAGCGCCGCTGCTCTCACCTTTCGCGAGCATCGCGTCGTGCAGGTAGGCGAGCGCGAAGACCGGCATCCGATCGCGGTAGGCGTACAACCGCGTCAGATTGGAATCCTGGTTGCGGCCGCCCTCGACCATGACCTTCACCGCGAACGCCTGCCAGGCCGTATAGGCCGGCCACCAGCCCTCGTTGGTCGGCGGCGGCAGCGCGAGCTCGCGCGCCAGGTAGCCGTAGGCGCGCTGACGCACGCCGCTGTCCACGTCGTACTTCGAGATCCGACGCGACCTTGAAGATGTGCAGGATGTAGCTGGTGAGATACGCGGACCGCGACTCACAGACGCCGGGCCAGTACGCAAACCCGCCGTCGGCACACTGGAATCGCTCGAGCTCCTTGAGCGTCTGCTGCACGGCGGGACGCATCTTGGCCGTGTCCATGCCGGGCAGCGTGAACGCATCGCCAAGGTCGGCGGCGAGCAGCAGCGCCAGGGCCCGCGACCCGCGCTGCTCGGCGCAGCCGTACGGATACTCGACCAGGTAGCGCGCGCCTTCGCCGAGACCGACCATCGCCGTCGACGACATCTCGACCGACAGGCCGCCGTAGCCTGGCACCACGCGCTCGGGAATGGTGAGGGTTTCCGTGGCCTTCTGTGTCTCGCCCGCGAGCTGGCCGTATGCCGCCACGGTCTCCGGCGACACCAGCACCTCGACCGGGATGACGTCCTCGAAGGCATCGGTCTCGTTGCCGAGCCGCACGGTCATCTGGACGCGCGCGCGGCCGATGGCCTTCGCCACCGCATCGAAGCGCGATTCGATCGAGCCATTGGCACGGATCGGAATCGTCTGCTCGGCGACGGCACCGAACTCCAGCACGCCGGGGTCGAGGCTGCGGATCGTGATCGTGGCGTCGCCGGCCGTCGGCAGCTGGCTGGTCACCACGGCGCCGAATAGCGCGCGATCGCCAACCGACAGGAACCGCGGAAACGCCGGCTTCATCGTCAGCGGCTTGTTGACGCGGATCTCGCTCTCACCGCTGCCGAACCGCGACGCGCGGTCGCCCGCCACCGCCATGATCCGGTAGGTCGTCAGCGATTCGGGCAGTTTGACGTCGATGGAGGCGCGACCGCTGGCGTCAGTCGTCACCGATCCCAGCCAGAACGCGAGCACCCGGAAGTCCTTCCGCACGCCGTCGGCGGCGACGCCGCCGCCTCCGCCCTCGGATTCCCCCTTCGGCGTGAGCACGCGGCGGCTGATGATGCGCTGGCGGCTGTCAGTGTTCATCACCTGCAGCGCCTTTTCGACGTAGACCGACCTGAGCACATCCGGGGTGCGGTAGGACGTCAGCGACAGCACGCCGTAGTCCACCGCCCACAGCGTGACCTCGCTGGCGGCGGGCCGGTCCTGATGGTCGGCGACCTGGATGCGTACCTGTGCGTCGGTTGCCGGCCGGTACTCCTGCCGATTCGCGTTGACGGTGACGGTCAGGCGCTTGGAGTGATCCTCGACGTGCAGCTGGACGTAGCCGAGACGGAACGACGGCTTGCCGGGATCGCTCGGATCTTCGACGTGGTTGGGACCGCCGCGCGGCGCATCGGCCGCCTCGACCGGTACGGCAGTCCGTCCCCTGATCAGCAGCACCGAGACGAACACGTTGGGAATGTCGTCCTCGGTCACCGGGATCGCGATCGACTGCTGCGTCGAGGTGAGCGCGAACTGCCGGTGCGAGCGGATGCCCTCCCGCTCGGTCGTCACGAGCGCCGTGGCCTGCTCCCACGGCGACTGGATCATGATGCGTGCGGTGTCGCCCGGCTTGTAGCGCGGCTTGTCGGCGACCAGCGCGATCCGGTTGTGGTCGAACCGTTCCCACGCCGTGTAGCCGGCGCCGAGCGCGTAGAAGGACGTCCGGGTGACCGCGAAGCGCCCCGAGGCCTCGCGCGCCGTGGCCTCGACCTCGAAGTAGCCGCCCGACGGCAGCGGCACGTTCAGCGGCACCGGCTTGTCCGCGGTGGTCACCGTCCAGGTGCCGGCCGGCACTTCCTTGCGCTCGGTATCCCAGGTGTAGAACCCGTTGCCCTCGGCGCGGCGCACGCTGTTCCACTGAATCTGCGTCAGCTTGATCTCGACCGGCACGCCCGCGACGATCTGCCCGGCCGGCGCGATCGTCACGATCTCGGTGCTGAGGCCGCTCTTCTGCTGCAGGAAGTACTCGGGCCGCTTCACGCCGACGTACCACGGCGCGGGATGCACGACGACGCTGGCGCGGTTGGCGATGTGCTGGCGGGAGACGTCCTCGACGTCGGCCTCGAGCAGGTAGTGGTACGGCACGCCCGCATCGCGTTTCGTCGGCAGATCGACCGTGAGATCGCCGGAACGCGCCGTCTTCGCTTCACGGCTGACGACCGCGGACTCGTCGGGCGGCGCCGACTCGCTCCAGCCGACGAAGACCCAGCGGTCGCCGTCCGGCAGCGCCTCCTCCACCGCCTGCGGCGCGGACGAACCGCGCGAGCGCGACCACGTCCAGGTCGCGGGCCGGCCCGGCATCGGCGCCCCGAACAGGTAGCGCGCCGCCACCGTGCCCTTGACGGCGTCCCCCGCCATCGCCGCACCGGCCGTGAGCGTCACGTCGACGCGGAAGTCCGGCCGGCGATACGCCGCGACCAGGAACGAGCCGTGGACGGCTTTCTGGTACTGGACGTACTCGTCGAGATCGGGCCCCGGATCGTCACCCGGCTGCAGTTCTTCCGGCTTTCTCGGCTTTGGCTTGTCGCTCTCCAGGATCGCGCGCACCGAGTAGTGCCCGAGGTTCCCTTCCGCCGGCAGCGTCATCGTCCATTCGGCGCTGCTCCAGGTGTTCACCTTGAGCGTCCGCTCCGCGACCAGCCGGCTCTGGCTGTCGCGAACGGACACCGTCACCGGCGTCCCCGCCGGGAGGAGCCGGACGCCCTGCGCGGTGTTGTGCCGGAGGATGGCCTTGAACTGCACCTCCTCACCGAGGCGGTAGACGCCGCGATCGCTGAAGACCGTGCCGCGCAGCATCGGCTGCGCCTGCCGCAGGTTGAACGGGACGCCGAAGTTCCACGGCAGGATGCCTTCGTTCCAGTCGCTGCCGACATACGCGATGTCGCCGTCCTTCTCCGCCGTGACCACGAACGAGAAGCGCCACCAGTCGTCGGCGCTGCGCAGCGTCGGCGTGCGCGGGGCAATCGCCACGCCGTCGTCGCTGGTGGTGCCGGTCCAGACCGACTTGTTGTCGCGGTCGATGATCGAGACGCGGGCGGTGGCCACCGGCGCGCCGTTGTCGAGCCGGGTCACGAACACCAGCGTGTTCAGCGGGCTGTCCTTGACGCTGATGCCGAGGTTCGTCACCTGCACGATCGACGCGCGCACGCGATGCTCGGTGCTGATGCGATCGGCCCGGGGAATCGGATCGCCTTCTTCGACCGCGGCCCAGACCAGGCCCGTGCCCTGTGGTCCGAGCGCCTTCGAGAGGTCGAGGCCGTGCGACTGGATCCGATCGTTGGTGACGTTCAGCTTGCGCGCCACAGCCTCGGAGGCGGGAGCCTCAGAGAAATCCGGCCGGGTACGCGAGTCGACGCCGATCTGCTCGAGGCGGCGGATGGTCGGGAGCAGATCCTGGACACCGATGCCCTGCGCCCATTGCCGCACCGTACGGAAGTTGCGCGCGTAGAACGGCAACTGCGCGCCGGCGGCGTGCTCCCACACGCCGTGCCCGTCGCCGAAGCTGGTGAAGGCGCGCTCGTGCCAGTTCTCGACCGTCCCCGACCAGGTGTAGCCAAGCGTCTGGCCGTCGAGCGATCGCAGCGAGGGGGCCACCGTGATCGCGTAGGTCCGCGCCGGCGGCTGCCGCTCGAAGCCGGCGTCCTCGAGCGAGAAGGCCGACGTGAAGTCGGTGTCGACGCTTGACGTGCGCAGTTTCGGCTTGGACTTCACCACCGGCACCGGCTTCGCCCGCGTCGTGATGTCGGTGGCCTGGACGGCCGCGGCGTAGTCGACGGTGCGGAGGCTCGTCGTGAAGCGGAACGGGTTGCCGGCGTCGGCCGGGCACTGCGTCGTGCAGTAGAAGCCGTCGACGAAGAAGGTCGGCTCCACCTTGATCGTGAACTCGCTCGGGCCCTGCGGCCGTTCACGGCCGGCGGCCGACGGCACGGTGGGCGCCACGTTCACGCGCACCCACGCATCGGGCGGCACGGCGGTGGTCGTTTCGAACACCACCAGGTTGCGGCCCGGCGGGTGCTGCTTCTTGTCCCAGTCGTTCGTCAGCTCGAGCCCGATCGGCGCCTGTGACGTGGTCACGGCGCGGGTGGCCGCGACCTTGGCGTTGAAGCGGTCGATCGACGTCGGATCGAGGCTCTTCAGACGCGCCGCGGCGTCGCCCGGCAGCGCCGGCGGCGTCCACTCGTGGGGAGCGAACTGGGTGGAGATGTGCGGCGCGACGGCGTTTGCGTCCACCGGCTGGTTGAACCGAAGCAGGATGACCATCGGCGCGCCGGCGCGGCCGTCGCGGCGATACCAGCTGGTCTCGAGCAGCTTCACGGTCGGCGTCACGAAGCTGAATTGGTGCGGCCGCGCGAGCTTCCGGCCGCTCACCGCGGTCGCGGACGTGTCGATGGTGACGGCGTATCGGGTCGCGAACGGCAGCGGGCGCTTGGGATCGGGCGTGAAGATGAGGATCGTGGTTCCCGACCACCGGAACGTGCCCGGCAGCGCCGGCGACACGCGGAAGAACGGCGCGGTCACGCGGTCCGGGATCCTCCCGAGCGTCACCATCGGCTCGGAGAACACCACCCGGATTTCCTTCGCTTCTTCCAGCGACGCGACCTCACCTTCCGGACCGTGTGTGAGGACCCGCAATGGCTGAGCTGTGCCGGTCTGGGCTGCCGCCGCATTGGGCGACAACCCGAGACACAGAACGACGGCAAGGACGCGGAGCTGCAGCAGGCGCATCATGACGAACCTATTCGGTTGTAAGGGAGAAAAAGAATACGGGGGGCGACGTGAGCCGCATACGTGCTTCAGTGTCATTAGACACCAAAGCCACGGAGACGGCTCCCACCCGGCGAAACGGTTCGATCGCCGCGCGGCGCGAAGTTACGCGTGCGCGCGGCGACGGTCGGGAACAGTGAACAGCGCCGGCACGCGCTGGCGCAGCGCGTCCACGGCGCGCGCGCCCGGTGTGTTGCCGAGCGCGATCGTCGAGACGGCATAGTACGCGAGCCCGACGGTCCCGGCGGTCGTCCAGAAGCCGGTGTCGAGCAGCACGGACACGCCGGTCGCGAGCATCACGGCGTTGGCCGTGTCGATGCCGGCCGCCACCGATCGGGGCGCGAGCCGGATCCGGCGCGCGCGCGCCTGCTCGGCCTTCATCCGTCCCGACGCGCGCCGATCGCCGCCAGGCGGAATCATCGACCCATCCGAGGCCACGTTGTGGCCGATCAGCTCGCCGTGCGCCTTGATTAACCGCTCGGCGCGCCGATCGCCGATCGGGAACAGCCGGCAGAATTCGTCGATCACCTCGTCTGGGTCGAGTCCGACCGCGAGGGCGTAATCCCGCACGAACGCGCGGGCGAAGATGCCGGTCGGCCAGCGTGAGAAATCGTTGCGTTCGAGCCCTTCCCAGAGCTCCGCACCGACCTTCGTGACCGAAGCGATGGTTTCGAGTGAAATGCCGCGGCGCTCACGTTCGCTCCGCAGCCGAGGACCAAAGGTATCCCTGTCGGACATGGCGGTTATCCCGTTGTGGAGCAAGAGCCGCGCCCATCAGCTCGCGCGATTTTTCGGCCGGTCCAACCGCCCCCGTTTTCCGCCTGTCGCAGATTTGTAATCGAACTGACCGATTCGAAATGGCAGCTTTGGCCACCTGCGGATCTGGCCGTTGGCTCGCGGGCCAGCCGATATGATCCAGACATGCGGGCCTACTGCCTGAGCATCCATGCGGCATACGGCTGCCGGCACTCCGGCGCGTGCTGCACCGCCGGGTGGCCCATCGCGATCGATACACCCCGCGCGCTCGAACTTCGTACACGCCGTGTCCGCGGCACGGACACGCTCGGATCGTCGCCGCGGCAGGACGACGGCGCCGTGCTGATCGACAAGCGTCAGGACGGTTCGTGTGTCTTCCATGACGTGGACGGCGACGGCCGCTGCGCCATTCATGCGGCTGCCGGAGAGGCGCTCCTGCCGGTCGCCTGCCGCAACTTTCCCCGCGTCGCGTTACGCGATCCGCGCGGGACGTTCGTCACGCTGTCGCATTACTGCCCGACCGCCGCGGATCTGCTGCTCTCGGCCGGGGACATCACGATCGTCGACGCGCCGCCGTCGATCGCGCTCGGCGGAGACGTCGAAGGGCTCGATGCCACCGCCGTCCTGCCTCCACTGCTGCGCGACGGCATGCTGATGGATCTCGAGGGCTACGCGGCGTGGGAACGCGAGGGCCTGGCGGTCCTGAATTCGCGACGCCATGACGCCGAGACCGCCCTGGCCATCATCACGTCGGCCACGCGCGAGGCCTGCCGCTGGAGTCCTGGACGCCAATCACTGGCAAGCTGGATTGTCGACGCGTTCGCGCGCGCTCGCGATCGGCGCGACAGCGGCGCGCCGTCGTCACCCCCTCCGCTGGATCACGCGCGCAAGGCGTTCCTCGCCGCGCACCTCTTCGCCAGCTGGGCGGCCTATCAGCACGGCGGGCTCGGCGCGGTCGTCGACAGCCTGGCGCTGGCGCTGTCCCTCGTCAGCGGCCATTCCGATCCATCCGCATTCGTCGCAGCGGTCCGCGCCGCGGACCTGCAGCTGCGGCACACGGGAGACCATGTCCGTTCTCGATCGATTCCTGCGCTACGTCACGGTTGACACGCGATCCGACGAACAGTCGACGGCGTGTCCGAGCACGCCGGGCCAGCTCGTGCTGATGCAGATGCTCGAGCAGGAGCTGCGCGCTCTCGGACTGGACGACGTCGTCCTCGACGAGCACGGCTACCTGATGGCCACGGTGCCGGCAACGGCGGGCGTGGAGGCGCCGGTCATCGGATTCATCGCGCACGTGGACACGTCACCGGAGATGTCCGGCACGGACGTGCGGCCGCTGGTCCATGCGGCCTACGACGGCCGCGACCTGGTCCTGCCCGACGACCCCTCGGTGGTGCTCCGGGAGCGTGACATTCCGGCGCTGCGCCAGCAGCACGGGCACGACATCGTGACGGCGTCCGGGCTGACGCTGCTCGGCGCGGACGACAAGGCTGGCGTCGCCGAGATCGTCACGGCGGCCGAGTATCTGCTGCAGCACCCGGAGATTCCGCACGGTCCGATCCGTCTCGGGTTCACCCCGGACGAGGAGATCGGCCGTGGCGCCGATCGCTTCGACGTCGCCCGGTTCGGGGCGATCTGCGCCTACACCCTCGACGGCGGCAGCCGCGGCGAGCTCGAATACGAGAGCTTCTCGGCGGATGCGATGACCCTGACCTTCGGCGGGTTCAACACCCATCCCGGATACGCGAAGGGGCAGATGATCAACGCCATCCGGGTAGCGGCGCGGTTTCTCGATCGGCTGCCCACCGCAGGCATGTCGCCCGAGACGACGTCAGGCTACGAAGGGTTCGTGCACCCCTACCAGCTCGATGCCTCGGTCGATCGCACGCGCGTGAAGGTGCTGATCAGGGACTTCGTGACGGCGGAGCTGACGGTCAAGGAAGCGCTGGTCGAACGCATCGCCAGGGAGGTCGTCAACGAGTACCCGGGCGCGTCGGTGGACATCCGCATCGACGAGTCGTACCGGAACATGCGCGAGGTCCTGGAACACCATCCGCAGGTCATCGAGCGCGCGCGCGCGGCGATGCGTCAGGCGGGGATCGAGCCGATCGAGAACCCAATCCGCGGCGGCACCGACGGCTCGCGGCTGTCGTTCATGGGCCTGCCGACGCCGAACCTCTTCGCCGGGGAGCACAACTTCCACTCGCGGCGCGAGTGGGTATCGGTGCAGGACATGGAAAAGGCGGTGGAAGTGATTGTCAATGTGGCAAGGAACTGGGCGGGGACGGACAGGAAGTAAGAAGTACGGAAGTACAACGAAAGTGAAAAAGTACGGAAGAAGCCACCGGGCTCGTTCCGTACTTTTGTTGTACTTCCGTACTTCTGACTTTTTCTTACTGCAGCGTGAAGTTAACCGTCGTGACCATGATCACGGGGATCGCGACGCCGTCCACGACGGTGGGTGTGAAGTGCCACTGCCGAACTGCTTCGACCGCGGCATCGTCCAGTTCCGGGACCGAGCGAATGACGCGCGCCTCGCTGACGCGACCGGTCGGCTCGATGCGGGCCTCGAGGATCACGATGCCCTGGATCCGGGCGGCCTGGGCTTCGGGCGGATAGACGGGGTTCACGTGGCGCGTCCTGATTGGGGCCTTGATCGCCCCGCCGACGCGGGCCGTGCCGTCTGAGTACTCCCACCCGGTGGTCATGCCCGGCGGGGGCGGCGGTGGCGGCGGCGGAGCCCCGACGCCGCGGATCGTCCGCGGAGGTGGTGGCGGAGGGGGCGGCGGCGCCGAGACGCCGCGGACCGTCGGCGGGGGCGGTGGTGGAGGTGGCGGCGGCATGTCGTCGGCCGGGCCAACCGGCACGCTCACCGAGAACGACAGCGGTCCTTCCGCCGGAGCGGCATAGAGCCACTGTCCCACTGCCGTCGTGGCCGCGGTCATCATCGCCAGCGACGCCTGCTGGAATTCTTCCTGAGCCCTCGTCGCGGGCTGCGTCCCGCTCGAGCCCGACGCGAACCGGAAACCGACGGGCCGCGTTTCCGCGACGCGTCCTGTTTCATCCACCGTGACCCGCACGGTCACGGTGCCGCGCAGGCCAAACCGCTCGGCTTCGGTCGGGTATTCCGCCGGCACGCTGAAGGTGCGCCGCGGAATCGGATTCTCGGGCGTGATCGGACGGGCGCTTCGCTCGAGCGGACCGCGATCGTCCACGCTCTGCGGCGCCGCCGCGGTATCCGTCATCGGGAAGGCGTGGACCGAGTAATAGCCCACTGAAAGTATGGCAGCGGCCAGCACCGCCCCGCATGCGACGACCCGTCTCGAGGACATGACAGCCTCCTTCGAAATCAGCATCACGCGATACATCAGATGTCTGCGCCGGGCGAACGCCGTTGCGGCAAGAAGCGGCGGGCGATCCGCGTACGTCAACAGCGCGTTCAGATAGTTCCGTCGCGAACCGGTGGACAGGATGGTCAGCTCGTCCACGACCTCTTCACGGGCCGACTGAATCGCGGAAAGCAGCATCCAGACGCCGGGGTGGAACCAGAAGATGGCGCGGACCGACTCCTCGCAGACCGTCCACATCCAGTCGCGGCGGCGGACGTGCCACAGTTCGTGTGCGAGGACAGCGCGACGAATCGTGTCCGGCTGCGTCCGCAGCGAGCCGGGGAGCAGGACGATGGGACTCCGGAAGCCGAACGTCACCGGCTGTCCCAGGCCCTCCACATAGCGGATGGTCGCGGTCGTCCTTACGATGGACTGGATCTCGAGTATGTCGTCCGCATGGGGTGCGATCTCACCGGCGTGCCGCAGCCTGCGCAGGCGGAAAACCCCAATCCCGATCCAGGCGAACCTGGCGGCGGCGCCCGTGACGACGAGCAGCAGCAGCGCGGGCCACACCGCGACCGGCACGATCGACATCGGCTGGCTTCCGGCTCGCGCCGGACTGGCGGGCCGCGCGCCGCTCGTTGCACCCGCAGCCGTCGCGCGTGCCAGGGTCGTCTCCTGCTGCAGCGGCGTCGCGCGATAGGGCTGCACGAACGGCAGGAGCAGGCACGCTGCCAGAACGATCCTGAGGAACAGGTAGCGGACCGCCGGCGCATCGAGGCGCACCAGCTTGATTGTGAGGAGCGCCGCCGCCACGATCGCGGCGACCTGCGCGCTCCACGACAGCAGATTGGAGAGCGTGAGCAGGCTCATTCGTCAATCTCCTTCGCAAGACGCCGGATCGTGTCCTTGTCGTCCTTCGACAGCCGCCCGTCCTTGGCCAGCTGAACGAGCAGCGGCGTCGCTGCGCCGTCGAAGACACGATCGAGGAAGTCGCGGACCATGGCGCCGATGACCTGATGGCGTGGCTGGGACGGGCGGTAGAGATAGGCGCGATCGGCACGCGTCTTCTTCAGGTAGCCCTTCTCCTCCAGGATCTTCATCATCGTCATCACCGTGGTGTAGGCGATGTCGCGGCGCTCGCGGAGCGCTTCGTAGACTTCGCGGACGGTTGCCTTCTCGAGCCGCCAGATCACTTTCATGATCGCCAGCTCGTTGGGCGTGAGCGTCGGATGCGCCTGCCTCATGACTACTAAGTATTTAGTAATTAGTAGTCGATGTCAACACCAAGCTGAAAACGCAGCACGTCAACTCCCAATCCCCAACCTCCAACTCCCAAGCTGTCCAATTTGGGAGTTGGTAGTTGGGAGTTGGGAGTTGACACGCTTTATTCGTCCTTCTCTTTATCAGAGAGCCCGAACTCGCCCAGGACGGGTGCGTGGTCGCTGGTGCCGACGTCCTTCTGGACCACGCACCGGCGGACCGTGTCGTAGACCGACTGGCTGGCGAGCAGGTAGTCGAGGCGCCAGCCGATGTTGCGCTGACGCATGTTGCGCCACGGCGCCCACCACGTGAACATCTGGTCGTTGTCGGGCTCGAGTGCCCGGCCGACGTCCACGAGGCCGTGACCGATGATGCGTTCGAGCTGCTCGCGCTCCTCCGGCAGCTGGCCGATCGCCGCCGGCTTGCGCTCCTTCGGGTGGACGTCCATGTCCGTGCGCGCGATGTTCAGGTCGCCGCAGATCACGACCCGCGACGACTCCGCATGCAGCTGCATCGCGAACTGCTCGAGCGCCGCGAGGAACCGGACCTTGGCCGGGAAATCCTTGCCGCCGTTCGGCACGTACACCGACGCGACCGTCACCTGCGGCAGCGTCACGGTCACGATCCGGTTCTCATAGTCGAACTCCGGATGCGCGAACGCGGGACGCTCCGGCGCGATCGTCTTGCTCACATGCAGTGCGACGCCCGAATAGCCTTTGCCGCCATGCCAGTAGCACCAGTAGCCTTCGAGCTCACAGAGCCAGACCGGCAGCTGATCGATCGTCGCCTTGATCTCCTGCAGGCAGACGACGTCGGGACGTTCGGCGTCGAGCCATTCCTGCACCTGAGCTTGGCGGGCACGGATACCGTTGACGTTCCAGGTCGCGATTTTCATCCGAGCGGGCGCTGAGGTTCGGCACTGCTCTTGCCACCAGCGGACAAGTGACGGCAATGCGCAGCGGACACGTCCACTTTACCGCGTCCGGCAGTCCTGCCGGGTCAGCTGCGGTGGGTGTCGTGATTGGCGGAGGGAGGTTCGGCTGGGAAGACGGCGGGAATCACGTTCCCGGTGTTGTGCGACGGATCCGCACAGCCCGAGTGACGCGCGTCAACGATCGCGACGATCTCGTCGCGATATGTCTCGTAGATCCCGGCGAGACATCCGCACGGCAGAAGACGGCTCGACAGACCTCGCCGGATGCGCATGTTGCTTTCCTTAGACCGATCCATCAGGGTGAAAGTTTGATCTTTCCGCGATGAGCGTCTCGACCCTGCTGGTGTACGCGCTCGTCACCACGATTGTTATCGGCGTCGGCGCCGGCGCCCTGCACGTCCTGTGGCTGGCGGTCGGCGCCTATCGCATTCGCCAGGCCGGCCCCAGGCCGATCACCGCGACCGGCCATGTGGTCTGGCGCGATCCAGGCGAGGTCGAACGGCTCGATCTCATAGACGGACCCGGTGGTCGCGATGGCGCGCCAGTCCCACCCTTCACGTTCATCGAAGAACACCTCACCGGCTCGCAGCCGTGCGTGTCGGTCCGTGACGCCCGTTCGCGCCGATGGCTGCAACGCGCGGCGGCCACAGTCGAGGCGCCGGAGGGAAACGACTAGCGTCGTGGAGGCTCGTCGAATGGGTTCTCGGGCCAGGCGTGCTTCGGATACCGGCCGCGCAGCTCCTTCCTCACATCGTGATAGGTGCGCGACCAGAAGCTCTCGAGGTCATGCGTCAGCTGCACCGGCCGTCCATTCGGCGCAAGCAGAGCCAGCAGCACCGGTTCACGGCGCGCGCCGATCCGCGGCGTCTCCCTCACCCCGAACAGCCATTGCAGCTTCACCTCCGCCACCACGACCCCGTCGTCGCGATAGTCGAGGGCGACCGAGCGTTGGCCGGGCAGCGGGAGCCGCGCGGGCGCGTCGCGATCGAGGGTCTGCCGCACGCTCCAGTCGAGGGCGCCGGCAAGGTCGATGTCCTTGAGCGTACGCGCGCCATGGGCCGCAGCCCTGACGAGGGCGTCCGCGCTGAGCTGGATACCGGCGAAGCGAAGCCGCCGCATCACTTGCTCGTCCTCCGCCGTCAGCCCTCGATGGAGGTATTCGGTGGCCAGCAGTGCGGCCGCTTGCGCAAGATCCGGCTGGATCGGTCGCTCGGTCAGCACGAGCGCGCCGTAGTAGTCGCGTTCAGAGGCGCGGACGCTGCCGGACGCCGCATCCAGAACGTGCTCGACGCGCACGTCGGTCGGCTGGAGCCACTCGCGATCGACCTGACTCGCGATCCGGATTCGCGCCTCGGCGTTCTCGCCGCGCTGGCCGGCGGTGACGTCGAGCGCCACCAGATACTCGGCATCGCGCACGCCGCTCTCCGGCCCGATGACGGCGCCGTGTCCCGATGCCAGCAGCACCCGCGCCGATCCCGGCGCTCGGCGCTTGCCGACCCGGTCGGGGTAGCCGGCGAGGAGGGCGCGCCTGAACGCGCGATCGTCTATCCCCGAGCCGGTGCCGCCCGCCAGCTTCTCCAACTCGCGGGCGACGCGCTGAACGTGCGGCGGTGGATCCGCGGCGCCGGCCAGCGTGAGCAGATCGCTGGTCGTCGTCGCGCCGCGTTGATCGGGCGCGATCGCGTCGGTGCGCCGCTCGGTCAGCAGGGCGCAGGCGACGGCAACGGCACGCGCACCGCCCGCTTCGATCAGAATCCGCGCAAGCCGCGGGTGGAGCGGCATCGCCTCCATGCGCGTCCCGAGCGGGGTCAACTTCCCACCCGCGACCGCGCCGAGTCTCTCGAGGAGATCGAAGGCCGCAACCAGCGCGGCCGCCCCAGGCGGATCGAACCAATCGAGGGTGCGGGGATCGCCGCCCCAGGCCAGCACCTCGAGCACCGGTCCGGCGAGATCGATGCGATGAATCTCCGGCTGTCCATGGGGCCGCAGCCGGTCGCTCGATGCCCACAGCCGCCAGACCGTACCGGGGCCGAGACGGCCGGCGCGGCCCGCACGCTGACGGGCTGAATCCAGGCTGATGCGTTCCGTCTCGAGGCTGTCGATCGCGCGATCGGGGTCGTAGCGCGCGACCTTATGCAGGCCAGTGTCGACGACCGCGCGCACGCCCGGCACGGTCACGGACGTTTCCGCGATGTTGGTCGCGAGAATGACGCGGCGGCCCGTCGCGGGCGCGAGCGCGGCATCCTGGTCGGCCGCACTGAGCGATCCGTGCAGCGCAATCACCTCGGCGCCCGTCGGCGCGGCGCCGGCTGCCACCTCGGCTGACACCCGGCGAATCTCGGGCGCGCCGGGGAGGAAACACAGCACCTGTCCGGTGCCGTCCGACAACGCCTCACGGACGGTGGCCGCGATCGTCGCGGACGGCGCGTAGCGGATGTCGATCGGGTGAAGCGCACCGGGCACATCGATCACCGGACACCCGTCGAGGTACGAAGCGATCGGCGCGGAGTCGATGGTCGCCGACATCACGACTATCCGCAGATCCGGCCTGGCGAGCCAGGCCTGTCGGACGAGCGCAAGGCCGAGGTCCGCGTGAATGCTGCGCTCGTGGAACTCGTCGAGCACCACCGTGACGAAGTCCGAGAGCAGTGGATCCTGTTGCAGCCGCCGGGTGAGGATGCCTTCGGTCGCGAGCAGCACGCGCGTCTGGGCACTGAACTGGCGCTCGAACCGGACGTGCCAGCCGACCTCGCGCCCCGCAGTCCAGCCACGCTCCTCTGCAATTCGTCGCGCGATGCTCCGGGCCGCGATGCGCCGCGGCTGCAGCACGATGACCGGTCCGTCGGTCGCGAGCGCCGGCGGCACACGAGTCGTCTTGCCGGCACCCGGCGCAGCTGTCAGCACCAGCGCGCGACGCTCGCGGACTCGGGCCACGATGTCGGGCAGGTGCGGATCGATCGGCAGTGGACCGAGGCTCACCAGCTATCCCGGTGGGACCAAAAGAAGATGGTTGAGTTCGACAGATTGAACCGGAACACGGCGAGATGGATCGTCGGGCTGTGACGAACTGCGGAACCAACGACTTACGAAGGCTTCAGTCTGGCATATCGATTGATTCACGTGAAGCCGCGCCGCCAGCCTGCACGTGTAAAGGAAGCCATGCGTTCACCCCATCCTCTTCTTCGCGTCGTGTGTGCCGCGGTGGCACTGGCCCTGGTTCCGGCGCTCAGCGACGCCCAGACCCAGCCGCCACGGAGTCGCGGCCTCGGCGGATTCGTCAGCGGATCGTTCGGAGACGGCGGACCGGCTCCCGCCGTGGGCGTCAACGCCACGATCCGGATCACGCAGGTCCTGCGCTTCGAGGTCGACGGGGCGTACCGTCCGGATCTCGACTTCGGGCAGATTCCGCTCTGCTTGCCGGATCGCATGTGCGCCCTGATGACACCCCACACGACCATCAGCCTGTTCCGCGCCGGGGCGTACAACGTGCACGCCCGCGCGCGGTCCGCAACGGTGAGCCTGGTCACCGATCTGCCGATCAGGTTCGGCGCGATCCAGCCTTACATCGCGGCCGGCGGCGGCCTCGCCAACGTGCGCCGCGAGCTGCGCGACACCGAGTTCCCATTTGCGATCACCAGGACCTCCACCGACCCGATGCTGACCGTCGGCGGCGGCATCGACCTGCCGCTGACCGGCCGCATCGTCCTCGGCGTGGACGCCCGGTTCGAGCGCGTCTTCAGCGATCAGCAGTTCGATCGGCCCGACATGCCGGAGGACCTGAACCTGACGCGCGTCGGCGTGGTCATCCGCTACAGGTTCTGACGGCTTCCCGGCGCTACGAGGATGTCGAGGCGCCGGGAGATTTCGGCAAGGGCACGACCTCGGCTCGTTCGGCTCTGGCCCACAAGGCGTGAGCGCGAGCGTCACTCGCGCAGGGCGCTGACCGGGTTGAGCCGCACCGCGCGCCGCGCCGGAATGAAGCTGGCGACGCAGGCGACGACGAACAGCAGGACCGCGACGATCGCGAAGGTCGGAGCATCCAGCGTGCTCACGCCCCACACGAAGTTCCGCAGCACCCGCGTCGCGAAGAACGCGCCGGCGAGTCCAGCCACGATCCCCAGCCCCGCCAGGACGGCGCCCTGCCGCACGACCGACCGCAACAGTCGCGTGGTGCTGGCGCCGAGCGCCATGCGGATGCCGAACTCGCGCGTGCGCTGCGCAACCGAGTACGACACCACGCCGTAGATGCCCGCCGTCGCCAGCAGCAGGCCGATGCCGGCAAATGTCGCGAGCAGCGTCATCTGAAACCGCTCGACCGCCATCGCCCGGCTCTTCACCTCGTCCATCGTCCTGAAGGCGGAGAACGGCTGGAGCGGATCGACCGCCCTCATTTCCTCCTCGATCTGCCGGATCAAGCCGGCGCCGACGGTATCGGCGCGCACCACCCAGCTGACGTGAAAGTAGCTGTGCGTGGTCCGGATCGCCGTGGCGTGGGTCTGGGCCACAGGCACGTACATCACGGCCGGGGGCCGATAACGGAGACCGCCCTCCTTCAGGTCCCTGGCCACGCCGACGATCTCGATCGAGCCGTCGGCGTCGTAGATGCGGATGTGACGGCCGATCGCGCTGGTGCCGCGAAACATCCGGCGCGCGAAGGTCTCGCTCACGACCGCGATCGGCGGCGCGCCCGCGACGTCCGCGTCGGTGAAGCCGCGGCCCGCGACGATCGGGATCCGCATGGCGTCGAAGTAGCCGGCGGTCGCATAGCGCCAATCCGTGAGCTGGTTCTCGACGCGCTCCTCGGCCGGACCGTCGAGCACGTCGACGTTGAGATTGAGCGCGCGCTCGAGCGGCAGACCATTGACGACGGCGGCGGCGCGCACCCCGGGCACGCGCCGGATGCGCGCCAGGCCCTCGTCGTAGAGGCGGTTCAGCGCGGCCGGGGTCGCGTACCGCTCACCCTGCAGCGACATCCGCGCCGTCAGCACGCTGGAGGGATCGAAGCCGGGATCGATGGCGCGCAGCCTGAGGAACGTCTGCACCAGCAGGCCGGCCGAGACCAGCAGCACCACACACAACGCCACCTCGCCCACGACCAGCGACCGCCGCAGCCATCCGCCGTGCGCCGATCCACTCGACCGCGCGCCGTCGTCCTTGAACGCCTCGACCAGATCCGTGCGCGACAGGCTCAGCGCCGGTACCAGCCCGAACAGGAAGCCGGTGCCCACCGCCACCAGCATCGTGACGGCCAGCACCGTGACGTCGATGCGGACCTCCTGCGACACCGCGTAGGCGGGGGGCGCGAACGCCATCAACGTCGGCACCAGCCAGTACGCGAGCGCGACGCCGCCGCATCCGCCGAGGATGCCGAGCAGCGCGCTCTCGGTGAGCATCTGGCGGAAGATGCGCGCGCGGCCGGCGCCAAGCGCGGCCCGCACCGCCACTTCGCGACCGCGAGCCGAGGCGCGCGCCAGGAGCAGGTTGGCGGTATTGGCGCATGCCATCAGCAGCAGCAGGCCGACCGCGCCGGCCATGACCAGCAGCGCCTGGCGCACGTTCATCGCCAGCGTTTCCTGCAGCGTCACGAACCCTGATGGCCGTTCGGACTTCAGGATCGACGGCGGGAATTCCCGGCCGAACGCGTGCCACACACTGGCCGCGTCGGCCGACGCCTGCTCGAGCGTCATGCCGCCGCGCAGGCGGCCAACCACGGTGTAGTTGAAGCCGCCGCCGCGCCCGCTCAGTCCGGGCCGCAGCGGCAGGAAGACGTCCGGCCGCGACGTCGCATCGAACCATGCCGGCATCACGCCGAGCACCGTGAATGGCTTGTCTCCAAGCTGGACGACGCCGCCGACGATCTCCTGCCGGCGCCGAAGAAGCGCTGCCAGAAACCGTGGCTGAGAAGGACGACGTCGGGGCCGCCGGTGGTGTCGTGCTCGACGGTGAAGGCCTGACCGAGGGACGGCTGCACGCCGAAGACCGCGAAGTACTCCTTCGAGATGCCCAGCGTCGACACGAACTCGGCCGACGTCCCGTTCGTCAGGTTCATCGATCCGAGGCCCACATACGCCGCGAGCGCGTCGACGCTGCGCAGGTGGTCGCGAAAAAAGAGGTAGCGGCGGCCATCCTGGCTCGGGCCGGGGCCGTCGACGCCGTGGCGGACCAGGGTCACGAGACGATCCGGGGCGGGATACGGCAGCGGCGCGAGCAGGACCGCGTTCACCACGGTGAAGATCGCAGTATTCGCGCCGATGGCCAGCGCGAGCGTGAGCAGCGCGGCGAACGTGAAGGCCGGCGTGCGGCGGAGGCTGCGCAGCGCCATACCGGGCGTCCTGCAGGAAGCTGCTGTTCCGCACTTGCCTTCTACCTTTTGACTTCTGCCTTCTGACTTTCCTTATCCGCGACCTTCGCCCAGCTGTCCTTGAGCGTGACGGTGCGGTTGAAGACGAGGGCGCCGGGGGCGGAATCGGGATCGACGCAGAAGTAGCCGAGCCGCTCGAACTGATACCGGGTCCCGGCGGGGGCGCCGGCGACGCTCGGTTCGATCTTGCAGGCGCGCCGGATCTCGAGCGAGGCCGGGTTCAGGTCGGCGTGATAGTCGCCGGCGGCGCCCGGCATGTCGCTGGTGAAGAGGCGATCGTACAGCCGCACCTCCGCCTCGATGGCGTGTGCCTCGGACACCCAGTGCAGCGTCGCCTTGACCTTGCGGCCGTCCGGGGCGTCGCCGCCCCGCGTCGCCGGATCGTAGGTACAGCGCAGGCCGGTAATCTGGCCTGACGCATCCTTGTCGACACCGGTGCAGGTGATGAAGTACGCGCCGCGCAGCCGCGCTTCGCGGCCCGGCGCCAGCCGGAAGAATTTCTTCGGCGGCTGCTCCATGAAGTCGTCGCGCTCGATGTAGAGCACGCGCGAGAACGGTACGCGCCGTGTCCCGGCGGACGCGTCCTCGGGGTTGTTGACGATCTCGAACTCCTCGACGCCGTCCTCCGGGTAGTTCTCGATCACCACGCGAAGCGGATTGAGCACGCCCATCACGCGCGGCGCCCGCTTGTTCAGATCCTCGCGGACGGCATGCTCGAGCAGCGCGACGTCGACCACGTTCTCGCGCTTGGCGACGCCGATCCGATCGCAGAACGCGCGAATCGCCTCGGGCGTGTAGCCGCGGCGGCGCATCCCGACGATGGTCGGCATGCGCGGATCGTCCCAGCCCGTCACCGCCCCTTCCTCGACCAGCGCGAGCAGCTTGCGCTTGCTCATCACCGTGTAGGTCAGGTTCAGCCGCGCGAACTCGATCTGCCGCGGCTGCGCCGGCACCGGCAGGTTGGCGACCAGCCAGTCGTAGAGCGGCCGGTGATCCTCGAATTCCAGCGTGCAGAGCGAGTGGGTGATCTCCTCGATCGCGTCCGACGGCGGATGCGCGAAGTCGTACATCGGATAGATGCACCACGCGTCGCCGGTACGATGATGGTGCGCGCGCCGGATGCGGTAGAGGACCGGGTCCCGCATCGTGATGTTCGGCGACGCCATGTCGATCTTCGCGCGAAGCACGTGGGCGCCGTCCTCGAACTCGCCGGCGCGCATCCGCGCGAACAGGTCGAGGTTCTCTTCGACGGCGCGGCTGCGGTACGGGCTGTCCTTCCCCGGCTCGGTGAGCGTGCCGCGGTAGGTCCGCATCTCGTCGGCGGTCAGGCTGTCCACATAGGCCAGGCCGTGCTCGATGAGGTGCACCGCGTAGCCGTAGAGCGTCTCGAAATAGTCCGAGGCGTAGCGCGGCTCACCGCTCCAGTGGAAGCCCAGCCAGCGGACGTCCTCCTGGATCGAGTCCACGTACTCGACGTCTTCCTTCGCGGGATTGGTGTCGTCGAAGCGGAGGTTGCACGTGCCGCCGAATTCGGCGGCGACGCCGAAGTTCAGGCAGATCGACTTGGCGTGGCCGATGTGCAGGTAGCCGTTCGGCTCGGGAGGGAAGCGGGTGGCCACACGACCATGTGCTTCCCGTCCTTGACGTCCGCCGTGACGATCGAGCGGATGAAGTCGAGCGGCGTATCGGTTTCACGCACCGGACCGGTTGTGGTTGCGTCGGTTCCCATGGAGGCAAACCGTTATTATATGACGAGTTACGGGAGTTATGGAACCGGCGTTCGGTTGCTGATGATGTATTCGTCGACTTCCCCGCGGCTGGACGCTTTCGAATTGATCGCGCGCCGGGCGCTGACCCGGTGGGCACGCAGGCCGGCGGCCCTGGCCTCGGGCGCGCCATAGAGCGCCGTGACCAGAGGAGCGGTCGAATTGCTGAGGATCACGTGGCAGCCCCGGGCCGCCAGCGCGATCACCAGCTCCTGCAGACGGGCCTGGTCCTCGTCTGAAAAGCTGGCGCTGGTGTATGAGGTGAACCGCGCGGTCGGGCTGACCGGCGCGTACGGCGGATCCAGATAAACCAGGTCGCCCCGCCGGGCATGGGCACTCACGCTGGCGAACGAGTCGTGACGCAGCGATACCGACCGCTGGCCGAGCACCTCGGCGACCGACTGCAGCGTGTGGACGTCGCAGATACGCGGGTTCGGATAGCGGCCCGCCGGCACGTTGAAGTCGCCGCGGCCGTTCAGCCGGAACAGGCCGTTGTAGCCGGTCCGATTGAGATAGATGAACATCGCCGCCAGGTCGGCCGGGTACGCGGCTGACGCTGACGCCTTCGTCATCAGCTCGCGGCGCCGGGGATTGAAGACCTCGTCGCGCACCTGGTAGTACGCGTCGCTGCCCAGCCGGAGATGGCGGGCGGCCAGCACCCGCAGCTCGCTGATGACCTCGTCCACGTTGCTGGAAATGGCCCGGTAGACGCCGACCAGGTCGGGGTTGATGTCGGTCAGCCGGCAGGTCCGGCCGGTCAGGGCGCCGTCACGCCAGAGATCGAAAAAGACCGCCCCGCTCCCCAGGAACGGCTCGTGATAGGCCTTGAACGTGGAGGGGATGAAACGCCGCAGCTCGCGCAGCAGCTGACGCTTCCCGCCTGCCCATTTCAGGAACGGCCGGACTCGAACTGGCGGCTCGACCGCCGTGGACACAGGCATGTGGGAAGTGGATGCTATCGCGAATCGCTGCCGTTCTGACATACACTGCACCAAGCACGCGCCAGTCGACCGTCGCGTGCCGCCTGCATGGCCACGATACTGATCGTCGACGATCATCGCGTCACCCGGCTCGGATTGGCGGAAATGCTCGGCAACGCCGGGTACGATGTCGTGACGGCTGGCACCTTCCAGGAGGCCCGCCGCATCCTCCGCGAAGCCCCGCCGGATCTCCTGATCGCCGATGTCCGCCTCGGCTCCTTCAATGGACTGCAGCTGGTCATCAGCGGGCAGCATCGCGTGCCTGCGATCGTGATCACCGGCTACGCCGATGCCGTGCTCGAAGCTGAAGCGCGCCGCGGCGGCGCCGAGTACCTGGTCAAGCCCTTCGATCCCGAGCGGCTGCTCGAGCTCATCCGCACGAAGCTTGGCAGCAACCCGCCGGCCTTCGCCGTGCCCCGGCGCTGGCGCCGCAAGGCGGTCGTCGGCCTGACCGCGCAGGTCGGCAACCAGCCCGCGAAGATCGTCGACGTCAGCTACGGCGGCGTGAAGTTCGAGATCCGGCCCGGTGACGGCGGCATTCCCCCGCCGTCGTTCCAGCTGCGGCTGTCCGACGACATGTCGCTGCAGGCGGACCTGGTCTGGAAGAGCATGCTCACGAGCGAGATGTGGGTGTGCGGCGCCGCGGTGTGGCCCGAAGAATCCACGGCGCGCCAGTGGTTCGGCCTGGTCGACACGGCGAACTGACCCGCCTTCTGACTTTTGCCTTCTGACTTTTCCCTTTTCCCTTCTGACTTTCTACTCTCTTCCTCCCGATAGTCAGGCACTGTCTCGGGCATCGGCGACTCGATGCGCGGCCGGTCCGGCGCGTCCGCCAGCATCCAGGCGGAGGCGAGCACGGTGCGGGTGATGGCCTCCATCTTCTTCGGATCGAGATAGCGGGCCTCGTCGGCGGGGCCGTGATAGCGCGCGTGCATGCCGGTGGTGAAGCCGATCGTCAGGATGCCGCGCTCGAGAAATGGACCGGCGTCGGTGCGCGGATAGAAGAACTCGTTCTCCACGCGATCGAGGTCGTCGTTCAGGCGCATGTTCAGGTAGGCGCGGTTGACGCGATCGAGCAGCGCCGCGGCCGTCGGGCTCAGCACGCGCGGACCGATGACGTAGACCTCGTTCGGGCCGGTCGCCGCCTTCGCCTCGGCGTCCGCTGATCCCGGCGCGCGGTTGGCGCCGATCATGTCGACGTTGATGTGGGCGACGATCTTCTCGAGCGGCACCGGCGGGACCTGGACGAAGTGGCGCGTCCCCCACAAGCCGCGCTCCTCGCCGCTGTCCCAGATGAAGATGAGCGATCGCTTCGGCCGCGGCGCGCGCGCCAGCACCTCGGCGATCGCGAGGGTGCCGGCGCTGCCGGTCGCGTTGTCGTCCGCCGAGTTGTAGATGCTGTCGCCGTTGACGGCCCTGCTCCCCACCGCGCCGTCCAGGTGCGACTCGATGGTGATGTATTCGTCCTTCAGCACCGGATCGGATCCCTCCAGCATCGCGACCACGTTGTAAGGACGATGGTCGACGTGGGTGGCGGGGACGTGCAGCGCGACCGTCTTGCCCAGCTCGAAGGACGAGGGGTAATCCTGACGATCGCCGCGCTCGAGCAGCGCCGCCCCCTCGATGTGCTCACCCGCCAGCAGTCCTTCGGCGACCTTGCGCGCCAGCAGGATCGAGGTCACCGCCGGAGCGGCATAAGCCGACGGCACCCGCGGCTCGAGCTCGCGCCGCACCGTGTTCTGCGTTCGCATCCCGGCCCAGTCGTCCGGCGCGCCGGCCGGGGAGAGGAAGATGACGCCGGCGGCGCCGCGGCGGTCTGCTTCCTCGAGCGGCGAATTCGCGCCGACCGTCACCCGCCCGAGCTGGCGGAGCGCGACGCCTTTGGGCAGCGCGCGCGGACCATGCACCAGCAGGAACTTGCCGCGCACGTCGATGCCCGCGTACGGGTCGATGCCCTGCGCCGGAATCGTCCAGCCGTGTCCGACGTAGACCATCGGCCGATGTCCCGCGAGCGGCGCGGCGAACGACCGGAGCACGAAGTGATCGCCGAACTTGAACTTCTGCGCCCCGAACTCGACGTAGGTCTCGTCGGTCGTCACCTGCGATTCGCGCATCACGTAGGTCTGGAGAAACGTGCCGCGATCGCCGGCCGGCTTGACGCCGGCCTGCTCCAGCCGCTTCACGATGTAGTCGGCGGCCTTGTCGAAGCCCGGCGAGGGCGTATTGCGCCCCAGCAGCTCGTCGGACGCGAGATAGGCCAGATCGCGCCCGAGCTGCTCGGCGGTGATGCTGTCCGCTGCTGTCCGCACCGCGTTCGGGAGGCCCGCTTCCTGGGCATGGAACGGGAGGCCCGCGAGCACGAGGGCGAGCACCAGGCAGAGTCGTCGCGTCATGGCGCACATCATAGCGGTGCTGGGTGCTCGGTGCTGCCCACGCGGTGTCAGGCAGTGAATCGTGAACGGCAACACGGCGCGTTCACGATTCACTGCCTGACACGGTGCGCTAGTGCGTCGCCGGCTCGATAGAGCCGGCGTCTTCGTTGGGAGTTGGAGGTTGGGAGTTGGGAGTTCGCACTACAGCTGTCGCAGGACCGACGCCGGCTCGATCGAGGCGGCGCGGCGGGCAGGCAGAATGACGGCGATCGTCGCGGCGGCGAGCAGGACGCCAATCGCGGCGCCGAAGGCGAGCGGATCGAGCGGGCTCATGCCGAACAGCAGGCGTGAGAACACCTGGGACAGGAACACGCGGCTGGCCAGGACCGACAGCAGCACGCCCGCCGAGATCCCCATGACGATGGGGCGCAGGCTGTCGGCGAGCAGGAGCCGGGCGACGTCGCGGCGGCTTGCCCCCAGCGCCATGCGCACGCTGATCTCCTGCGTGCGCTGACCGACCACGAAGCTCGTCACGCCGTACATCCCGATCACCGCGAGCGCGAGCGCGAACACCGCGAGCACGCCCGAGAGCGACGCGACCACGCGCGGTTCGCGCATCTGGCGCTCCAGTCCGTCCGAGACCGGGCGAACGTCCAGTCTGGTCCGCGGATCGACCGCCTCGGCGGCGGTCCGGACCGATCGCGCGAGCGCGCCGGCGTCGCCGGTGGTGCGCACCATCAGGCGGGCCGCCGTGATCTCGGCGATCGGCTCGTAGGTGGCGGCGCCGCTGCGCTCGCCGAGGCGCGCGGTGATCGCGTTCGCAGCCACGCCGACGATGACGCGCGGCGAGCGCTCGATGATGCGATCCAGGCGCTGCCCGATCGGATCCTCGCCGGGGAAGTAGTCGCGGGCCAGCGCTTCGCTGATCACCACGACGTTCGCCTTCGTGGCGGACTCGTCGGCGGTGAAGGCGCGGCCGCGGATGATTGGCAGCCCCAGCGTCGCGAAATAGTTCGCGTCGGTGTCGAAGTGCTGGACCGTGTACCGTCGTCCGCCGCCGCTGAAGATCGTCACCCTGCTCGCCCCGCCGAACGGCGGATACGACACCAGCGCGGTGCTGGTGACGCCGGGAACAGCGCGCAGCCGATCGTCCATCGCCCGCCAGTACGCTGCTGCGTCTGCGCCGGATCGATCGCGGGGCATCGACGCCGACACCACCAGCAGGCGGCCCGCGTCGAAGCCGATGTCGACCCGGGTGGCTTCCACCATCCCGCGCGTCGTCAGGGCCGCGAGCACGAGCAGCACCATCGACGCGGCCGCCTGAGTGCCGGTGAGAAGACCGCGCGCGCGAATCGGACTCGCCGAGGAATCGGCCGTCGCGCCTTTCAGGATGCCGATGAGCGATCGACGGACGGCGTGGCGCGCCGGCATCAGCCCGGCCCCGATGCCGGAGGCGGCCGAGACGAGCACGAGGAACATCAGCACGCGCACGTCGACGGAGATGTCGGTGTTGGGCGGAAACTGCGTGACGGAGGCCAGCACCGGCACCATCCAGATGCTCGCCAGCAATCCGACGAAGCCCGCGGCTGAGGCCGAGCACGAGGCTCTCGGTGATCAGCTGCCGGACGATGCGGCCGGCGCTCGCGCCGATGGCGAGGCGCACGCCGAGCTCGCGCTGGCGCGAGATGCCGCTGGCGAGCATCAGGTTGGCCACGTTGATGCACGCGAGCAGGAGCACGAGGCCGAGCGTGGTGCCGATGACCGCCAGCACCAGCGTCAGACGCGCGACTTTGGCCGGTGTCATGTCGCCAGAGGCCGGCGACAATCGCACGCCCGTCACCTGATCGCGCTCGTCAGCAGGAGCAGCGCCAGTGTCCATCACGCCGACGGCGAGCGCTCCAAGACGCGCCTCTGCCTGCTCGAGACCGACGCCGTCAGCGACGCGGCCCACGACGGCGACCGGCAGCGAGGCGCCGCGATCCAGCGGCGTACCGCCGAGGAGACGATGATAGTTTCCGAGCGGAACCCAGACGGCCGGCGGCGAATCGGCGGTGCCGGAGAACTGCCGCGCCGCCACGCCGACGATCGTGACCGGGACACCGTTCAGGCGAAGCGTCGTGCCAACAATCGCCGCGTCCGCGCCGAGCTGGCGCGACCAGTAGCCGTGACTCAGCACGCCGACCGGCTCGGCGCCCGGACGATCGTCTTCGCTGGTCAGGAGCCGGCCCACCGTCGAGTCTCCGCGCAGCTCGCGAAGGTATCCGCCCGTGACGAACCGGACATACACGGACCTCGAACCCTCGCCTTCCAGCGGGACCGGCGCCGGCTCGAGCGCCGAGGCTTCGAGCCGCACGTCGGGGGATGCCTCGCGGAGGTCGAGGTATGCGGAGTAGGGCCACGAATGCCCGGCGCCATTCTTCATCCGCCGCTGAACCGCGACAGCCGACGCGGGATCGTCGATGCCGCCGCCCTGGAAGAGCACCGCGTTCGTCAGCGTGAACACCGAGGTGACGATACCGATCGCGAGGCCGAGACCGAGTACTGCCACGGCCACGACACCCGGGCTGCGACGGATCAGCCGCGCCGAGTACGCGAGGTCCTGAGCGATCTCTCCCGGGCTGAAGCGCCAGCGTCCGGCGTCGAGCCCGAGCGTCGAGCGCGGCATCGGATCGAACGTCAGTCGCGCCCGACGTCCAGAGGCTGAGCACGTCGCGGTAGTAGCGCCACCGCGCGTGGCGCACGCCGCGCGACTCGACCCGCAGCGTGAACAGCTCCAGCAGGTCGGCTTCGATCTCGGTCCGCCGGCTGCCAAGCGGGCGCAGGCGCAGGAGCCAGCGCGCGGGAGCGGGCGGCGTTCGGTTCGTCACGATCGGCGTCCCTCCGCGATGGTGTTCCAGATCTTCTCGCGTACCCGGTGCAGCTCCCGCGCGGTCTTCAGGCCGAGCGGCGTCACCTCGAACAGCCGGCGGGACTTGCCGCCGCGACGCGCCGTCGCATCGCCCATCGCCGATCGGACGAAGCCCTTGGCCTCGAGCCGCGACAGGGCGGAGTAGACCGCGCCGATGGAGACGTCCCGCGCGGTCGCCTCCTCGACGAACTGCTGCACCGGCACGGCATAGGTGTGATCGCCGAGAGCACGCACCGCCAGCAGGGTCAGCTCCTCGAACTCCCCCATTCGTTCACCTTTCATGCGCAGAGGGAATACCACATTAGTTCGTGTTTGTATAGATAACGACGGCGGCCGCCATCCGGTTCCCTGCCGCCAACGTGAATCAACCATGACACGTTCGGCGTAATACGCACGGCGGCTGGTCTATGATTGAGCGTTCTAGCCGGCCTGCTCAGCGATAAGGCTGCGGTCCAGGGACCGCGGGTGGCTATTCGGGAGACTTCATCAATGCATGTACGTCACGTCATTCGTCCCTTCGCGTTCCTGCTCGTCGCCTCGCTGTCCGCTTCGTCCGCGTGGGCACAGGCGACGGCAACCCAGAAACCGGCGAGCGAAACCCAGAAACCCTATGAGCCGCAGGTTGGACAGGGCGGCAAGGACGTCGTCTGGGTGCCGACGCCACAGGCGCTCGTCGACAAGATGCTCGACATCGCCAAGCTCACGCCGCAGGACTTCCTGATGGACCTCGGCTCGGGCGACGGCCGCACCGTCATCACCGCGGCCAAGCGGGGGAGCCGGGCGCTCGGCATCGAATACAACCCCGACATGGTCGAGCTCTCGAAGAAGAATGCGGCCGCTGCCGGCGTCACCGACAAGGCGTCCTTCACCAAGGCCGACCTCTTCGAAACCGACTTCTCCAAGGCGCAGGTCATCACGATGTTCCTGCTGCCCTCGATCAACATCAAGCTGCGGCCCAAGATCCTCGACCTGAAGCCGGGCACGCGGATCGTGTCGAACTCCTTCAACATGGAGGACTGGGAAGCGGACCAGACCGAAACGATTACCGGCGACTGCACCAGCTGGTGCACGGCGCTGCTGTGGATCGTTCCGGCCAAGGTCGAAGGCTCGTGGCAGCTGGGCCAGGGTGAGCTCAAGCTGAGCCAGCAGTTCCAGAACGTCACCGGCACGCTCGGCACGCAGGCGATCTCGGAAGGCAAGCTGCGCGGCGACGAGATCACGTTCAAGGCCGGCGGCGCGACCTACACCGGTAAGGTCGAGGGAACCTCGATGCGCGGCACCGCTACGGGCACCAACGGCACGAGCTGGACCGCGACGAAGAAGTAAGTGTGATTGGTGTCAGGCAGTGAATCGTGAACGGCGGTGCGGGCTTCGCCTCTCGCCGTTCACGATTCACTGCCTGACACCCCACTCCCCCCTCCCCCGCCGCCGCGTCGAGCCTCGAACAGTCAGCGCGGGCGCGTGAACGACCGGGTGGCCGGCAGCCCTTCGGCGCCGAACGTCTCATCCTTGCCGGCGACGTTGACCCGCAGCGCACCCGCATCTCCGGCCCGCACGACGATCGATTGGTTTGCGATCACCGGGATGCGCTGGTTCGCGTCGACCTCGCGTTCGATGGTGCGCTCGCCGTCCACGACCACGCGCAGCCAGACGCGCCGCAACGTGGTGAGCTCGATCTGGACGCCGGCGGCAGGAGGCGGGCTGCGCCTGGGGAGGCGCGGCCTGCGCCTCGGCAGGCGCCGCCGATGCGGGCGCGGAGGCAGGGGCCGACGCGACAGGGGTCGGCTCCCGCCCGGTCTCGGGTTCGTCGCTTCCGCGCGGCCACAGGAAAATCGCGGCAAGCACGATGACGCCAACGGCAACCAGCCCGATGTGGCTCCGCTTCAACTGCGGCGGACGCAGCATGCCGCCGAGACCCGCGGGGACGACGGGCGGGGTAGAGATGCGCGGTACCGACGCGCCCGGATCGCCCGCTTTCGGCGTCTCGGGGATCAGCCAATCGAACTCACCGTTGTCGCGAATGATCTCCAGCGGCGTGCGTCGGCTCGGGGATCCACGAATCGGCACGACCGGGAACCGGCGTACCGGCCTCACGCGGGGGCGATACGGACTGTGGATCAGTAGTCGTCGGCGCGATCGTCGACGGACTCGGAAGACCTGGCGGTTCGGTCGAAGACGCGGCGGACGGACTGACCACCGCAGGTGCCGAGGTCGGACCACTTGCTGCCGGTGGCGGCAACATCGCCGGAGACTCAGTCGGCTTTGGTGGCGGCGACAGCGTCGCCGGAGCTGCGGCCGGAGCCGCCGGCGCAGGCATGCCCGGAGGCGCAGGCATGAGCGGTGGCGCGGTTGGCGCGGGCGTCTGCAGTGGCGGTTTCGGTGGCGCGACGGTCAGCGGCGGCGGTGCCTGCGGCTCGCTGGCTCGCGGGGGCGCTGGCGGCGGCTCAGGGAGACGTTGGCCGATCGGCTGAGGCTCGCGGCCGGTTCGGGGTCCGAACGAACGCAGGAACGCGTCGAACGCCTCCGAGGCCTGCTTGCGGCGCCGCCGCGTTTCGTCGAGCTCACGGCGGATGCCTTCGAGCTCTGCTTCGGCGGCCTGCTCCTCGAAGGGCTGCCGCGGGTGGTTGTCTTCAGACATCAGCGAGTTGACGACGCCTCTGAGGTCGCAGGTCCCGAGGCGCCGCGTGTAGCCTACCCCGTCCCAGTCCCCGGACGGAAGCGGAGTCAGTCCGCGCCGTCGAGCACCGACCTCAGCTTCAATTTCGAGCTCAACGGCGTGCAGCTGACCGCGGCCGATGTTGTCGTGATCGGGATCGGGATCGGGGCTGAGATCGCGTACTCCTCGACCGCCTTCTCGTTCCACTCGACGCCCGTGCCGGCGGCTTCCGCCACACTGGTCAGCCCGTTCACGATCTCGAGCGGCTCGGCGACGATCGGGTTCCACCAGTCGGCGTATTCCAGCCAGTGCGCCGTCGGCGTCACCGACATCAGCTGGGCGCTGATCTCCGGCCAGAGGTGGTTCGACACCCGCAGGCCCCGCGCGTGCGCGATCGCCGCGGCGCGCAGCCAGCCGGAGACGCCGCCGATCTTCATCACGTCGGGCATCACGTAGTCGGACGCCTGCGCATCGACCGCGTGCTGGAGATCGGTCACGCCCCACCAGTTCTCGCCGCACTGGATCGGCGTGCGAACCTCACGCGCCACCAGCGCGTGGCCGGCATAATCGTGGGCCAGCGTCGGCTCTTCGACCCATTCGAGCCCTTCGTCCTCGAGCATGCGGATGCGGCGGACGGCATCCGCCGGGGTCAGCGACTGGTTGTAGTCGACCATGATCGACACGCCGGTGCCGACCGCTCCGCGGATCGCGCGAATGACGGCCAGATCCTCCTGCACGGTCGGATAGCCGATCTTGGCCTTCACGCCCGAGAAGCCGCGCGATGCCCAGTCCTCCGCCACGCGAGCGGCATGGTCCGGCCCGTCGTAGCCGATCGCGCCGTATGCAGGTACGGCCCTGGGCACGCCGCCAAGCATCCGCACGAGCGACGTCCCGTGCAGCCGCGCCAGCGCGTCCCACAACGCCATGTCGATCGCGGCGAGCGCGATCCCGACGAGTCCCTGCGGGCCGAGCAGGCGAAAGCGGCGGGACAGCTGCTGCTCGATCGCCGACGGCGCCAGCGGCTCGCCGGCGATCAACGGCTCCAGGGCCTTGACCAGTTTCGCCGTCGGCTCGAGCGCCATCGCCGTGTAGGTGAATACCAGGCTGTGCCCGACGACGCCCCGTGATCGGTGATGACGTCCGTCAGGACGAGCGGCGACTCGGTCACCGCACCACTCGCGGTCTGGTGCGGCTCGCGCATCGGCACGCGGACCGCGCGCACCCGCAGCGACTGGATTCGCGGCGTCGTCATCGTCAGGCTCCCGGCCGATAGTAGGCCAGCCGCTTCTGTTTCAGGAACTCCGCCGAGCGCGCGATCTCGTCGAGGCCGTTCATGCCGTCCTCGATCGAAATCCAGCCGGTGAAGCCGGCCCCGGAGAGGATGCGGAAGATCTGCGTCGTAGTCGTTCATCCCCTTGCCGGTTTCGCCGTGCTTGAGGGCGGTGGCGTAGCCGGTGCCGCCGTCGGCAGTCTTCAGATCGGCAAGCGTCGCGCCGGGGGCCAGGTAGCGATCCGAGGCGTGCATCGTGACGACGCGGTGCTTGACCTTCTCCAGGAACGCGACCGGATCGAAGCCGCCGACCACGGCGTTCGAGGGATCGTATTGAACGCCGAAGTGCGGCGAGTCGATCCGCTCGATGATTTCGAGAAAGATGTCCTCCGGCTGCGCGAACTCCGGGTAGTGCCAGGTCCCGTCCTTGTAGTGGTTCTCCATGCACAGCACGACGTCGCGCGAGGCCGCGTAGTCGAGCGCACGGGTGATGCCGTCGACGGTCCGCTCGATGCCTTCGGCCCGTGACATCCCGGGATGGCGCTGGCCGCTCAGCGTGCGGCAATGGCGCGCGCCAAGGCGGACCGTCAGATCGATCGCGGCCTTCTGCCGCTCGACCTGCCGGCGCCGCTCGTCGGCGTCCGGGTGCGTGAAGTCGGGTGAGAAGCAGAGCATCGACGAAATCTGTCCGGTCTCGTTCATCAGCCGCACGATCGGATCGACGTCGGCCGGCTCGAGGCTGGGAAAGAAGCCGTCGTAGTGCTCGATGCCCTCGCCGCCGAGCGCGGCGGCCTCCCGGATCCAGCTGGCGTAGGTCCGCCGCCCTTCGACGAAGTCGTCGAAGTAGCACTTCGGGAACAGGCTGATGCGCGGCCAGGGGGTGGGCATGGTTGGATTATGACAACTCCCAACTCCCAACTCCCAAGGAGCCCGTTCGAGGCAACTCGGTGAAAGTCGTGCGGAACAGCTGGTTCGGAGGTCTTGCGCCCCGTTGTTCGAGCGGTTCCCCTTGGGAGTTGGAGGTTGGGAGTTGGGAGTTAAGGTACTTACCAGTTGGGGGGCGCGCCGACGGGATACTGCTCGAGATCCATCACCGTGCCGGTGACGAGCTCGCTGTCGTCGGACGCGAAGTAGGCCACGGCGATCGCGACGTCGCGCGGCGTGAGCAGGCGGCCGAACGGCCGCGTCGCGACCGCGTCCTCCACCCACTCCGGGCCGAGCCCCTCGAGCCGCTTGACGCGCTCTTCGCCTTCGGTCAGCGTCCAGCCGACGTTGATCTGGTTGACCCGGATCCGGTAGCGATTGAGGGTGGAGGCGGCGTTGCGGGTCAGCGTCATCAGTCCCCCCTTCGACACCGAGTAGGGGCCGAGCTTGGGCTCGCCGATGTAGGCGTTGACCGAGCCGATGTTGACGATCGAGCCGCCGCCGCGCGTCTTCATCGAGGCGACCGCTTCCTGGAGGCAGAGGAACGGCGCGCGCAGGTTGACGTGCATGATCGTGTCCCAGAGCTCGACCGGCACGTCCTCGAGATAGCCGCGCGACGTGTTCGCGGCGTTGTTGACCAGGATGTCGATCCCGCCGAACCGCTCGATCGCGAACCGCACCACGCTGCGGCAGGCATCCACCTCCGCGAGATCGCCGACGACCGACGCGGCGGCATACCCCTCGCGCCGCAACCGCTCGGCGATGTCGGCCGCGTGCGCCTGATCCCGTCCGTGCACCACGACCTGTGCGCCCAGCGAGGCGAGATGCTCGACGATCCCCATGCCGATGCCGGACGTCGATCCGGTCACGAGCGCGACCTTGCCCGGTATCGACGCCACGATCAGCGCCCGCCTCGCGTCGCTGGCGCCGCCTCGTCGCGGCGGCCGCCGCCGATCAGCAGGTAGAGGACGAAGCTGAGCGCGAACGTCACGAACCAGGCGTAGGTATAGATGACGTCGAGGAACGTCGGATCCGGGACTTGGCCTCCGGGAGTCGTCGCGGCGCGCAGGAACCCTGGCACCACCGGCAGGATCGCCAGCACCAGAACCGCGATCGCCCGCCAGTTCACGCCGTTGGTGTAGCTGTAGCGGCCTGCCGGATTGAACAGTTCCGGCAGGTCGAGCGTGCGGCCTCGAACGATCCAGTAGTCCGCGATCAGGATGCCGCCGATCGCCCCCATCAGGCTCGAATACCCGACCAGCCACGTGAAGATGTAGGCCGCCGCGTCGGCATACAGCTTCCACGGCATCATGACGACGCCGATGCAGGCGGTGATCAGGCCGCCGGCGACGTAGCTGATCCGCCGCGGCGCCAGGCTCGAGAAGTCGTTGGCCGGCGACACAACGTTGGCGGCCATGTTGGTGGTGAGCTGGGCGATCAGGATGATCAGCGCGCCGAAGATGATCACCAGCGGATTGCCTATCCGCGCGATCAGCGCCACCGGATCCCAGATCGCTTCGCCGTAGATGACCACTGTCGCGCTCGTCACTGCGACGCCGATGAACGCGAACGCGGTCATCGTGGCGGGCAGGCCGAGCGCCTGGCCGAGCGCCTGCGATCGCTGGCTCTTCGCGTAGCGCGTGAAGTCCGGAATGTTGAGGCTGAGCGTCGCCCAATAGCCGACGTTCGCCGTCAGCGCCGAGGGAAACAGCTGCCAGAACGGCGTCTGGCCAGACTGGAGGCGCGTCGACTCGCTGAGGACGTGGCCAAGGCCGCCACCCCGCCGCACCGCCCACAGCAGGAGCAGCGCGCCGCCGGCGAGCAGCAGCGGCGCCGACCAGCTTTCCAGGTACTTGATGCCCTCGAGGCCGCGGTTGATGATCGCGACCTGCACCAGCCAGAAGATCGCAAACGAGATCCAGATGTTGCCCGGCACTGACGCCCACGTCGGCCACGCCGCGGCCAGCAGCGTGTTCAGCGCCAGGCCGCCGATCCAGGTCTGGATGCCGAACCAGCCGCAGGCCACCAGCGCGCGGAGCATCGCCGGCACGTTGGCGCCGCGCACGCCGAAGCTGGCGCGGCACAGCACCGGAAACGACACGCCGTATTTGGTGCCGGCGTGAGCGTTGAGGATCATCGGCAGCAGCACGATCGCGTTGCCGAGCAGGATCGTGACCATCGCCTGCAGCCAGGTCATGCCCTGCTGCATCATCCCCGACGCGAGCGTGTAGGTCGTGATCACCACGCTCATGCCGATCCACAGCGCGGCGATGTGATAGGTCGACCAGGTCCGGCGCGACAGCGGCGTCGGCGCCAGATCCGGGTTCCACAACGGGCTGTGACTGAGGTCTTCGTCGAGCTCGACGACGTCGGCTGAGGACGTGGCCGTCATCCGTGACGAACCCTGTCAACTTCCAACCTCCAACTCCCAACTCCCAAACCGAGTCTCTCCGACCCCCGTGCCTTGGGAGTTGGGAATTGGGCGTTGGGAGTTGGCGCGGCCGAGATCATCGCGGTCGCTCGGCCGCGGCCGCCTCCGTCGCCGCGTAGCCCTCGACGTCGTAGCCGCCGCGGTAGGCGTCGGCGTCCGGGCGCCGGATCTTCGAGTGCGGGACGATCCGGTCGCGCCGGCTGCCGCGGAAGTCCTCGACCGTGCTCCAGCCGTGGCGCTCCATCGTCTCCTGCATGCCCGAGGTCAGCCGCTTGATCACGTTCGGGCCGATCGCGTGATCGAGCATCGCGGCGGTGCAGACCTGGATGGTGCCGCACCCCATCAGGAAGTAGTTGAGCGCGTGCGCGAACTCGGCGACGCCGCCAATGCCGGAGAAGGCGCGATCGGGGAACGCCTGCGTCAACTGCGCCATCTTCGCGAGCGACAGCGGCAGGATCGCCGGTCCGCCGAGGCCGCCGGACGATACGTAGCCGTCGACGTTGACCTCGAACTCGAGCGTCTCGGGATCGACCAGCGGCAGCGAGGGAAAGGTATTGGACGAGGTGATCGCGTCGGCGCCGCCGAGAAACGCGCCGCGCGCCTCGACCACGATCTCGGTGGTGGACGGGGTGAGCTTGGCCCACACCGGCACGCGCGCGACTTCCTTCACCACGTGCGTCACGCTCGAGATCAGCACCTGATCGCGGCCGATGTTCGAGCCCATGTCCTGGCGGTCCATGTGCGGGCACGAGAGATTGAGCTCGAGCGCGTCCGCTCCTTCATCCTGGCAGGCCTTCGCCAGCGTCTGCCAGTGCGACAGCTCCTTGTCGCTGCCCGAGCCGGCCATGATCGACGCGACCAGGATGCGTGAGGGAAACGCCTGCTTGATCCGGGCGATGCGCGGCACCCACCAGTCGAGCGTCTTGTCGGAGATCAGCTCCCAGTTCCACGACGAGTGCAGCGCCGTGCCGGGCCGCTTCTGCATCGACAAGTGCGGCGAGTCCGGCATCGCCCGCATGAACTTGGTCTTGGGACCGGCGACATTGACGACCGGATGCAGGCCGATCGTCTTGGTGACCACGCCGCCCCAGCCGGCCTCGAAGGCCCGCATGATGTTGCTGTCGGATTCCGTTGGCGGGGCCGACGCCAGCAGGAACGGGTTGTCGAAGTGCAGCCCCGTGAAGGTGACGCTCAGCTGGGATGGCATCGTGTTCCGCCCTCCGGAAAGCGCTTACTATAGCTCACTGCATTCGGCAGCACCCCAGGCTGGAGACAGCGATGCCCCGACGCGTACTCGGCGGTCTGATCCAGGCCGCGTCCCCCATTACCGACCCGGCGACGCCGATCGATCGCATCCGGCAGGCCTCGATCGACGCCCACATCCCGCTGATCGAAGAGGCGGGCCGGCGCGGCGTGCAGATCCTCGGGCTGCAGGAAATCTTCAACGGTCCGTATTTCTGTCCGTCGCAGGATGCGCACTGGTACGACATCGCCGAGGCAGTGCCCGGCCCCACCACCGAGCTGATGGCGCAGTACGCGAAGAAATACCAGATGGCCATGGTGGTGCCGGTCTACGAACGCGAACAGGCCGGCGTCTACTACAACACCGCCGCGGTCTACGACAGCGACGGCAGCTATCTCGGGAAGTACCGCAAGAACCACATCCCGCACACCTCCGGGTTCTGGGAGAAGTACTTCTTCAAGCCGGGGAATCTCGGCTACCCCGTGTTCAAGACCCGCTTCGCCACCGTCGGCGTCTACATCTGCTACGACCGCCACTTCCCCGAGGGGGCGCGGCTGCTCGGCCTGAACGGCGCCGAGATCGTCTTCAACCCGTCGGCCACCGTCGCCGGGCTCTCGCAATACCTGTGGAAGCTCGAACAGCCGGCCCACGCCGTCGCCAACGGCTACTTCATGGCCTGCAGCAATCGCGTCGGCACCGAGGCGCCGTGGAACATCGGCCGCTTCTACGGCTCCTCCTACTTCGTCGATCCGCGCGGCAACTTCCTCGCGACGGGATCCGAGGACAAGGACGAACTGGTCGTCGCGGAAATGGACCTCGACATGATCGAGGAGGTCCGGCGCGTGTGGCAGTTCTATCGCGACCGCCGTCCCGACTCCTACGGGCCGATGGCGGAGCAGCTGCCATGACCCTCCTGATCAAGAACGGCACCATCGTCACGGCCAGCGATCTTTACCAGGGGGACATCTTCGTCGACGGCGAGCGGATCACCGCGATCGGCACGTCGCTCGTCATGGCGGCGGACCGCGTGATCGACGCCAGCGACAAGTACGTCTTCCCCGGCGGCATCGACGTGCACACCCACCTCGACATGCCGTTCGGCGGGACCACGTCCGCCGACGACTTCGAGTCGGGAACGATCGCGGCGGCGCATGGCGGCACCACCACGGTCGTCGACTTCGCCATCCAGTACCGCGGCCAGACGCTCCACCACGCCTGGGAGACGTGGATGAAGAAGGCCGAGGGCAAGGCGGCCATCGACTACGGCTTCCACATGATCATCACGGAGCTGACCGATCAGGTGGAGGAGGAGATGGACGCGCTGGTCACCCAGGGCGTCACCTCGTTCAAGCTGTTCATGGCCTATCCGGGCGTGTTCATGCTGGACGACGCCAGCATCTTCAAGGCGCTGCAGCGGACCGGGAAGAACGGCGGCACCATCTGCATGCACGCCGAGAACGGCGGCGTCATCGACGTGCTGGTGAAGCAGGCGCTGGCCGAGGGCAAAACCGCGCCGAAGTACCACGCGCTGACCCGCCCGGCGCGGGCCGAAGCCGAAGCCACCCACCGCGCCATCGCGCTGGCCGAGATCGCCGACGTCCCGATCTACATCGTCCATCTCTCGGCGGCCGAGGCGCTGGAGATGGTGACCGAGGCGCGCGACCGCGGCCTGCCCGCGTTCGCCGAGACCTGCCCGCAGTATCTCTTCCTCTCCGTACGACAACTACGAGGAGCCAGGGTTCGACGGCGCGAAGTACGTCATGAGCCCGCCGCTGCGCCCGAAGGAAACGCAGGATCGCCTCTGGCGCGGTCTCGCGTTCAACGACCTGCAGGCGATCTCCACCGACCACTGCCCGTTCTGCATGAAAGAGCAGAAGACGCTCGGCGAAGGCGACTTCTCGAAGATTCCCAACGGCGCTCCGGGCATCGAGACCCGCATGAGCCTGGTCTACGACGGCGGCGTCCGCACCGGACGGATCTCGCTGAACCGCTTCGTCGAGCTGACGTCCACGTCGCCGGCGAAGATCTTCGGCCTGTTCCCGCGCAAGGGCACGATCGCCCCCGGCTCGGACGCCGACCTCGTCATCTTCGATCCGACCCGGACGATGCGGCTGTCGGTCGACTCGCTGCACATGAAGGTGGACTACAACCCGTACGAAGGTCGCGAGGTCACCGGCGTCACCGACACCGTCATCAGCCGCGGCAAGGTGATCATCGACGGGGGGAAGTTCACGGGGAAAGCAGGCGGGGGCGCGTTCCTGAAGAGGAGTCCGCGCTCATGAATCGCGCTAACTCCCAACTTCCAACTCCCAACTCCCAATGCGCGGTGTTCGAACAATGGGGTGAAAAGGCGGCGCACAGGCACGTTTGCCACGACTTCTGCCCCATTGTGCGAGCCTCTCGTCTTGGGAGTTGGACGTTGGGAGTTGGGAGTTGATCGATGACGACGACCTCCATGACAAGCGAAGAAATAGTCGCTCTCTGTAAGAAGCACACCATCTACGAGTGGTCGGCGCAGCGCGCCATCGATCCGATTCCCGTCGCCGGCGCCAAGGGGGTCTACTTCTGGACGCCGGAGGGCAAGCGCTACATCGACTTCAACAGCCAGCTGATGTGCGTGAACATCGGCCACGGCGACGAGCGGGTGATCAAGGCGATCCAGGACCAGGCGGCGACGCTCGCCTACGTCAACCCGTTCATGGCGACGGAGCCGCGGGCGCGGCTCGGGGCGAAGCTCGCCGAGCTGACGCCGGGCGACATCGACGTCTTCTTCTTCACCAACGGCGGCGCCGAGGCCAACGAGAACGCCTTCAAGATCGCGCGGGCGTTCACCGGCCGGCCGAAGATCCTGGCGCGCTACCGCTCGTATCACGGCGGCACCGCCGGCGCCATTGGCGCGACCGGCGACCCGCGCCGCTGGTCGCAGCCGCCGATGCCCGGGATCGTCCATGTGCTCGATCCGTACCACGGCATCGAGCGCGGCTGGGACTCCGCCGACGAGGCGCTGCGCACGCTCGAAGAGGTGATTCAGCTCGAGGGGCCGCAGACCATTGCCGCCTTCATCCTCGAAACCGTCACCGGCACGAACGGCATCCTGATTCCGCCGGACGGCTACCTCCAGGGCGTGCGGGCGCTGTGCGACAAGTACGGCATCCTGATGATCGCGGACGAGGTCATGGCCGGTTTCGGGCGGACCGGCGAGTGGTTCGCCGTGAACCACTGGAACGTGGTGCCCGATCTCATCTCGATGGCGAAGGGGCTGACCAGCGCCTACGTCCAGCTCGGCGCGGTCGGGGTCAGGCGCCACATCGCGGAGCACTTCACGACCACCGCGTTCCCGGGCGGCCTGACCTACAACAGCCACCCGCTCGCCTGCGCCGCCGCCCTCGCCACGATCGCCGTCATGGAAGAGGACCGGCTGGTCGAGCGCGCGAAGAGCACGGGTCGGCTGATGGCCGATCTGCTGGCCGATCTCGCCGTCCGGCATCCGTCGGTGGGCGCGGTCCGATCGATCGGTCTCTTCGGGATCGTCGAGCTGGTGAAGAACCGCGCCACCCGCGTGCCGATGGCGCCCTTCAACGGCACGTCCCCGGAGATGACGGAGCTCGGCAAGTTCTTCCGGCAGGAAGGGCTCTACACCTTCGTGCGCTGGAACTACTTCTTCACCAACCCGCCGCTCTGCATCACCGAGCAGGAGTTGCGGGACGGGTTCGCGATCATCGACAAGGCGCTGGCGATCACGGACAAGGCGGTGGCGTAGGTCAGGATCGCGGAGGTTACGGAGTTACCGGATCTCAGGAACGGAGCAACGGAGCCAACGGAGGGAACGGAAGAATTCAAGATTTCAAATGGCAAGGCTCGCGGCTGCCGGGCGCGCTTCGCGCGCGAGGTGAGCGGGTAACCCGCGGCAAAACCCAAGCGCCAGATTGCGACCGCGCTTGTCGTTTTCCGCGGATTACCCGCTCGCCTTCGCCGGCCGGAGGCCGGCGCCGGCAGCTCTCCTGAGTTCTCCGTTCGTCTCCGTTTTCTCCGTTGCTCCGATTCTAAGATCCGGTGCCTCCAACGCCTCCGTTGCCCTGGACAGACACCAGGGCCGGTGGCCGCTCCACCCTGGAAACAGCCGGGGCTCGCAATCCGCCCGTCGCGCGCGTACGGTATAAGACACTCGATGCGCCCCTCTGCCCGCCTCCTGCTGCCGGCCGCCTGCGTGCTGCTGCTGGTTCTCAGCGCTGTGGCGCGGTCGCAGAACGCGCCCGCGGCGACGCAGGCAGCGGCGCCTCAGGGAGCCGCGCCTCAGCGCTGGTTCAAGGGCAACACCCACACCCACACGGTCAACAGCGACGGCGACAGCACGCCCGATGAGGTCGTGCGCTGGTATCGCGAGCACGGCTATCAGTTCCTCGTGCTCACCGACCACAACTACCTGACCAGCGTCGACGGCCTCAACGCGGTGCACGGCGCCAGCGACAAGTTCCTGGTGATCCCCGGCGAAGAGGTGACGAGCACCGTCCAGACCAGGCCGGTTCACGTCAACGGCCTCGCGCTCGAGTCGTTCGTGCCGCCGCCGAAGCCGACGACGGTGCGAGAAGTGCTGCAGCTGAGCGTGGACGGCATCCGCGCGGCGAAGGGCGTGCCGCACGTCAACCATCCCAACTTCCGCTGGGCGCTCACCACGGACGACCTCGCGCAGCTCGAACGGACGCGGCTCTTCGAGATATTCAACGGCCACCCCGAGGTGAACAACGACGGCGGCGGCGGCGTGCCGGGCCTCGAGGAGATCTGGGACCGCATCCTCACCAGCGGCCGCCTCCTCTACGGCATCGCCGTGGACGACGCCCATCATTTCAAGCGGCCGGGCGATCCGGCGGCGTCGGGGCCTGGCCGCGGCTGGGTCTACGTCCGGGCGCCCCGGCTCGAGGCGCGCGCCATCGTCGAGGCGATGGAGCGCGGCGACTTCTACGCCTCCACCGGCGTCGAGCTCGCCGCGTACGAGGCCACCGCCACCGGCATCGCGCTGAAGATCAAGGCCACGACCTTCAGCAAGTATCGCGTCCAGTTCATCGGCCGCGACGGCCGCGTCCTGGCCGAACAGGCGGACGTCGCCGCCAGCTACACCTTCAAGGGAGACGAAGGGTACGTCCGCGCCAGGATCCTCGAGTCGAACGGCGACATCGCGTGGACGCAGCCAGCCCCGGTCGGCTCATCCGGGCCGAAGCTCTCTCAGCTCGACTAAAGCAGTCCCGAGTCCCGCGTCCCGAATCCCGAGTCCCGAATCCCGAGTCCCGACGTCCCGAGTCCCCGGATCGGCGTTATATTCCCCCGATGCAGATCATTCGAAGCCGCACGACGTATGACGTCTGCGTCATCGGGTCCGGGGCGGGCGGCGGGATGGCCGCGATGGTCCTCACCCAGGCCGGCGCCAGCGTGCTCATGCTCGAAGCCGGGCCGATGTGGAACGCGACCACGGATACGTTCATGTATGCGTGGCCCTACAACACGCCGCGCCGCGGCGCCGCGACGCCGGAGCGTCACTTCGGCGAGTTCGACGCCGCGCTCGGCGGCTGGTCGCTCGAGGGCGAGCCCTACACCTCGGCGCCCGGCAGCCAGTTCGACTGGTTCCGCTCGCGCATGCTCGGTGGACGCACCAATCACTGGGGCCGCATCTCGCTGCGCTTCGGCCCGGACGACTTCCGCCGCAAGTCGCTGGACAGCCTCGGCGACGACTGGCCGATCACCTACGACGACGTCAAGCCGTACTACGACAAGATCGACAAACTGATCGGCATCTTCGGCACCAACCTGCCGGACTTCCCCAACGAGCCCGACGGGATCTGGCTGACGCCGCCGAAGCCGCGCTGCTACGAGCTGCTGATCCAGAAGGCGCAGCGCCGGCTGAACGTCCCGAGCGTGCCGTCGCGGCTGTCGATCCTGACCGCCAACCACAACGGCCGGCCGGCGTGCCATTACTGCGGCCAGTGCGGCCGCGGCTGCGCCACCCACTCGAACTTCTCGTCCCCGTCGGTGCTGATTCCGCCGGCGCTCGACACCGGCAAGCTGAAGATCATCGCCAACGCGATGGCGCGGGAGGTGACGGTCGGGCCGAACGGGCTCGCCACCGGCGTCACCTACGTCGACAAGACCACCGGCCGCGACAACCACGTGGCGGCGCGGATCGTCGTGGTGGCGGCGAGCGCGTGCGAATCGGCGCGCATCCTCCTCAACTCGAAGTCGTCGAAGTTCCCGCACGGGCTCGGCAACTCGACCGGCAACGTCGGCAAGTACCTCACCGATTCGACCGGCACCAGCGTGCGCGGCTTCATCCCGGCGCTGATGGAGGGCATCCCGCACAACGAGGACGGCACCGGCGGCATGCACCTCTATACGCCGTGGTGGCTGGACAACCGCAAGCTCGATTTCCCGCGCGGCTATCACATCGAGCCGAGCGGCGGACGGCGGATGCCGAACGCCGGCTTCGGCGGCGGGATCCACAACTTCACGACCAACGATCTGGCCGGACGGCCGTTCGCCTTCGGCGGCTACGGCGCCGAGCTCAAGAACGATTACCGCCGCCTCTACGGCGCGACCGTGAACTTCGCAGGGCGCGGCGAACAGATCCCGAACAAGGACACCTACTGCGAGCTCGATCCGATGGTGGTCGACAAGTGGGGCATTCCGGTACTGCGGTTCCACTTCAAGTGGGGCGACTACGAGCTGAACCAGGCAAAGCACATGCAGGAGACCTTCCGCGCCATCATCACGGAGATGGGCGGCCGGGCGACCAGCGAGATGCCGACGCGCGAACAGGGCTACGGCATCGAGGCGGGCGGCCGGATCATCCACGAGGCCGGCGTCACGCGGATGGGCGACAACCCGACGACGTCCGTGCTCAACAAGTACTGCCAGGCGCACGACGCGAAGAACGTCTTCGTCGCCGACGCCGGGCCGTTCGTCTCGCAGGCCGACAAGAACCTGACCTGGACGATCCTCGCGCTGGCGATGCGCACCGCGGAGTACATCGCCGACGAGCGCAAGAAAGGGACGCTGTGATGTCGAAGCCGAATCGCCGCACCATCCTGCGCGCCCTGTCGGCGGCGCCGGCCGCCGCCGGCTTCGCCTGGACCGAGGCGGAGGCGCAGCAGGCGCATCAGCAGGCACACGCCGCCCAGGCCACGCCGGCGCGCGCCGCCACGCCGTTCCGGCCGAAGTTCTTCACCCGTCACGAATACGCCACCGTGAACGTGCTCGTCGATCTGATCATCCCGAAGGACGAGCGCTCCGGCGGCGCCACCGCCGCCGGCGTGCCGCAGTTCATGGATTTCATGATGGTCGATCAGCCGGCGCGGCAGATCGCGATGCGCGGCGGGCTCGCCTGGATCGATCGCGAGTGCGTCAGCCGCTTCGACAAGACGTTCCTCGCCTGCACCGCCGCCGAGCGGACGCAGGTGCTCGACGACATCTCGTGGCCGCACAAGGCCAGGCCGGAGCTGTCGCACGGCGTCGCCTTCTTCAACAGCTTCCGTGACCTGACCGCCAGCGGCTTCTTCACCAGCAAGATGGGCATCGAGGATCTGCAGTACATCGGCAACCGCTTCGTCCCCGAGTGGACGGGTTGTCCTGGCGAGGTCCTGAAGAAGCTGGGTCTCGAGTAGTTCGCGTTACGACTGGTACGGAGCAGGAGACGGCTGCCTGGCCACCTGCTCCGTGTCGGCGTCGCAGGCGCGGAAGCGGACCCCCAACCAGGTGCTTGACAGCCGAGACGAGTCCCAGCGCGATGAGGACGTGACGCCAGGCGACCCTCGTGCGTGCTCTCGGCCGACGCGCTCATCGAGTGAGGGCCGCCTGCAGCATGGCCCTCGTGTAGGCCACGTTGTAGATTTCGCCGGCGAAGCCGCCGCCCCCGGGATACTGATTCTGAATCGCGCCCCGCTCGCGATCGACGTCGATGGCGCGCGGGTGCTCCGGATAGATCGTCCGCGCGTACTTCTGGCGCACCAGCTCCTTCATCACCCCGAACATGTCCACCTGCCCGTCGTCCAGGAACACCTCGGTGTAGTCGACGTACGGCTTGCGCACGACCACGTTGCGGAAGTGGACGTGGTTGATGCAGTCACGCTCGCCGAGATAGCGGCAGACCGCGATCGGGTCCTCGCCCATCTCCCGCGTCACGCCGCAGTCGAACGTCATGCCGTTGTATGGGCTCTTGACGAGATTCAGGGTACTGCTTCCAGTGCTCGACCGTGGCCATGATCTGCTCGGAGCCGCGGCTGATCGGCACCGGCGGATCGTTGGGATGGAGCGCGAGGCGGACGTTGGCCTTCTCGGCTTCCGGCACGACCGCCTTGAGGAAGTGTTCGGCGCGCTTGAGCTGTTCGGCGCGGGTGTGCGTGCCGACGCCGTCGCGCGGCGGCAGCCCCTTCGACAGCTCGTAGTCATGGGCCGTATAACCCGCCCCGGCGCGGCCGATCTCCTCCTTGTAGCCTTCCATCAACCGGTTCGCGTAGAAGTTGTATTCGACGACGGCGATGCCAGCCTTGCCCGCGGCGCGAATCGAGGCGATCACCTGCTCGATCTGGGTATCGGCGCCAGGACGGCCCCAGATGACGTCGTTGAAGCCGGAGATCATCAGGTTGTAGAGGGTGAGGCCGCCGGCCTTGAAGCGGTCGATGCGGGCGCGCAGATCCGCCTCGTCCCAGGGGATGCGTGGACCGCCGGTGAGGACGTAGTCCACGCCGATCTGCTTCACGCGCCGCATGCTCGCCTCGTCCGGCGGCACATACCCGAGACAGATCTTCGGCGTATCCCGGCCTTCCGCCGGCATCCTGAACGGGCGGGCCGGCGAGGTCTGGGCGGCAGCCGCCGCCGGCGCGAGCGCAGCGGTGCCGAGCGCCTTGAACAGTACCCTTCTGGAAATGCCTCGGGTCATGCCTTCCTCCCCGATGCCGGCCGCGGACGGCCGGATTGCATGAATTGTTGATCGAGTTCACCGAGGGAGCGGCCGGCAAATGCCGCAGATTTCACACGATTTCACACGTCTGCCGCTAAAATGGCGGGATGGCTGCCCTGATCGAGGCGATCGAAATCAAGCGCAAGATGTACTTCGAGTTCGAGGACGCGCCCTACCACTGCCTCGGCGTCGAGATCTCGACGCCGACCGCGCGCGGTGGACAGACGCTGGTGCGCGTCAAGATGCGGAACCTGCTGACCGGGGCGGTCTTCGACAAGACCTTCAAGGCGGGCGAGAAGTTCAAGGAGCCGGACCTGTCGTCGGCGCCCGCCACATACCTGTACGCCGACAGCAGCGGTTTTCACTTCATGGATCAGGAGACGTTCGAGACGTTGACGCTGTCGCCGCAGATCGTCGGCGACGGCCGCCAGCTGCTCGTGGACAACGTCCTCGTGGACATCCAGAAGTACAACGGCAACCCGATTGCGATCGAATTCCCGCCCCACGTCGAGCTGACGGTGACGTCCACCGAGCCGGGCGTGCGCGGCGACACGGCAAGCGGCGGCGTCACCAAGACCGCGACGCTGGAGACCGGCCTCGAGATCAAGGTGCCGCTGTTCATCAAGGAAGGCGAGCGCGTCAAGGTCCACACCGAGACGCGCGAGTTCGCGGGGCGCGCCTAAAGACGGTGCTGGGTGCTCAGTGCTGGGTGCTGCGGTGCTCGGTGCTCGGGTGCGCGAATCGGCGATTCGGGATTGGAGATAAGGGATGAGGGATTTTTCTCGCCGCCAATTCATCACCACCGCCGCGACCACCAGCGCCGGCTTCCTGATCGTGCCGCGCCACGTCCTGGGCCGTGGGTTTCAGGCGCCGAGCGATACGGTCAACGTCGCGACCGTCGGCGTGAGCGGCATGGGCGCGTCGAACACGCGGGCGGTGATGAGCCAGAACGTCACCGCGCTGTGCGACGTCGACCTCGATCTCCTCGACGCCACGCTCGGCCGCTGGGCCAAGGAAGCGCAGGCGCCGCCGCGTGAGCAGGCGCCGCCCCAGGCGCCCGGCGACATGGTCAACGGCTTCCGCGTCTTCGGTCCGTCCAAGGCGCAACAGGCCGCGAACGCGAGGTGGCCCGACGGGAACCCGCGCGCCAGCCTCCAGCGCTTCGTCGAGCAGCAGCTGCCGAAGGTCGCGAAGTATCAGGACTACCGCGAGATGCTCGAGAAGCAGAAGGACATCGACGCGGTGATCGTCGCCACTCCCGATCACATGCACGCGGTGATCGCGTCGAACGCGATGGATGCCGGCAAGCACGTCTACGTGCAGAAGCCGATGACCTGGTCGGTGCACGAAGCGCGGCACCTGGCGAAGAAAGCGAAGGAGAAGCAGGTCAAGGCGCAGCAGGGCAACCAGCGCCACTCCGGCGACGCCAACCGGCGATCGGTCGAATACATCCAGGCCGGCGCGATTGGCGACGTCAACGAGGTGCACGTCTGGACCAACCGCCCGTTCGGGTTCTGGCCGCAGGGTGTGCCGCGGCCCGCGGCGATGCCCGGAGACGCGCGGGACACGCGCTGGGACGAGCGCGGGATCACCAATCGGCTGGCCGCGGCGATGAAGGCCGAACGCGTCGCGAAGCCGGATCGGCTGGCGTGGGATCTCTTCCTCGGCGTCGCGCCCGATGTCGAGTACCACCCGGTGTATCACCCGTTCAACTGGCGCGGCTGGGTGGACTGGGGACAGGGCGCCCTCGGCGACATGGGCGCCCACCTGATCGACTTCCCGGTATGGTCGCTCGGCCTCGGCCTGCCGACGGTGATCGAGACCGAGTCGACGCCGTTCAACGGCGCGTCCTATCCTGACGCAACGACCACCCACTACGAGCTGCCCTCACCGAAGGGCCCGGTGAAGCTGACCTGGTACGACGGCGGCCTGATGCCGCCGGATCCGCCGGAGCTCGATGGCGGCCAGCTCAATCCCGGCGGCGGCATCCTCTACGTCGGCAAGAAGGGCAAGCTGCTCCACGACGGCGGCGCACCCCGCCTGCTGCCCGCGGGCAAGCACAACTGGTACGGCGCTCCCAGGGAACGCCTGGCCCGCATCCCGCACGAAGACCACGAGATGAACTGGATCAACGCGATCAAGGGCACCGACCAGCTCTCATCGGACTTCGAGTACGGCGCCCTGCTCACCGAAATCATGCTCCTCGGCGTCGTCTCGCTCCGGGCCAAGTCGAAGCTGTATTACGACGCCAAGGCGATGCGCGTCACGAACAACGACGCGGCCAACCAGTTCCTCACGCGGGAATACCGGAAGGGGTTCTCTCTCTAACTCCCAACTCCCAACTCCCAACTCCCAAACGGAATCACTCGAGCCTCTGGGTCGAAGACGCGCAACTGGCTGGTCGCGGCAATTCCACCCAGAAGGCCGAACGACTCCCTTGGGAGTTGGAGTTGGAGTTGGGAGTTGATCTAGATCCGTATAAAGACCCGCCGCCTATACATCCACAGCAACGTCAGCCAGAACACCAGCAGCGTCACGGACCCCAGCACGATCGGCATGAACGGCTTGGCCACGACCGTCAGGACGTTTCGTCCGAAGTGCGTCGTCAGCGTCTCGAACATGTAGTCGGTCGCGACGTGCACGATGACGTACATCGCAATCGAGTTCATGCCGACGACCAGCAGCGGGAACGTCCAGCGGCGGTGGCCGCGCAGATCGACGACGTAGTAGAAGGCGGCGAGGATCAGCACGACCCAGCCGGTGCTGAACAGCGTCCAGGCCGGCGTCCAGATCCGCTTGACGATCGGGCAGATGCCGAGCACGTGCAGGGCCGCGCCGGCGGCGAGGCCGGCGACACCCCACACCAGCAAGGGCCGGATGGCGGCGAGGCCGCGATCGGCAGGCGCGGTGCCGGTTGACGCCGCGATCGTCCGCGTCCGCAGCCACCCGCCGGCGATCAGCCCGAAGATCATCGTCGCCAGCGACGGCACGAAATTGAGCGTGAGGTAGCCGCCGCGGTTGAACAGGAACGGCGACTCGCGCGGGAAGAGGTTCAGGAACCAGACGTCCACCGCCTGCGCGAGGTTCGTGTTCTTGTCCCAGTGCTGCGCGAAGCCGGCCAGCTTGTGCGGCCAGTCGGGGGGCACGCCGACGCTCCGCGTGTCGAAGCCCTCCGGCGGCAGCGGATACAGCGCGAACGCGAGCCAGTAGCCGAAGAGAATCAGCAGCGCCGCCGTCCACTGCGCGCGGGGCCGGGTCCACGCCAGCAGAAAGAGGAAGACGTAGCCGAGCCCGATCTGGGTGAGCACGTCCTCGAACGTGAAGTAAGTGAGCGCCCGGCCGTCCGACCGCAGATAGATGCCAAGCGCCACCAGCATCACGGCGCGAAACACGCTGTGGACCAGCATCTGCTGGAAGCTCTGGCCGCGGGCGCGGCGGCTGGCGACCGAGAACGGCAGCGACACGCCGACCATGAACATGAAGGCCGGCTGGATCAGATCCCAGGGCGCGCACCCGACCCACTGCCGGTGGTCGAGCATGCTGGCGAGGAACCGCGCGACCGGGCTGTCGGGATACGCGCGGGCCAGGCTCGGAATGCGCAGGATCTCCGACGCCATGAACAGCATCGTGGCGCCGCGGAAGGCGTCGAGCGAGGTGAGACGGGTGGGTCCGGCCACGACCCCGTCGGCCGGGCGAGCGTCCACCTGCGCAGAAGTGAGTGTCATGGAAGGCTCCGGAACTGCGCCATTGTGGACCAGACCCTGCTCCGAAACGGAGCATAAGGCCGCATGCCTTTTATCTGCAATGGGTTAATCCCATAAGCCAGGCTTCGCATGCCGCCATATTGTCCTAAAGAGGCACATGCCATCGCGACGATCGACTCCATGATCCTGATGGCAAATATGCCGACAATCTACTGCAAAATAAGGACTTGCCACGTCGCATGGCGGGCCAAATCAAGGACGGCGACGATGTTGCACTATAGAGCACGTCAATGTCCTCTGAAGTCACGACCCCAGTCGTTGCCATGACCGGCGGCTCGCTCCTCGTCGTCGACGACAACGAGCTGAATCGCGACGCGCTGTCGCAGCTGCTGGCGCACCGCGGCTATGCGGTCACCGTCGCCGCGGACGGGCCCGACGCGCTGGCGCTCGTGGGACGGCAGCCCTTCGATCTGGTGCTGCTCGACGTCGAGATGCCTGGGCTGAGCGGGCTCGAGGTCCTCACCGAGCTGCGCGGGTCGTACTCGCAGACCGACCTGCCGATCATCATGGTGACCGCCCGCACCAGCGGGGACGACGTGGTCGAGGCGTTCCGGCTCGGCGCCAACGATTACGTCACCAAGCCGATCGACTTCGCCGTCGCGATGGCGCGGATCGGCACCCACCTCGGGCACAAGCGCGCCGTCGAGAAACTGCGCGAGAGCGAGGAGCGCTACGCGCTCGCGGTCCATGGCGCGAACGACGGGCTGTGGGACTGGAACCTGCGGACCAATGAGGTCCACTGGTCGCCGCGCTGGAAGTCGCTGCTCGGCTTCGCTGACAGCGAGATCGGCACCGGCCCGGACGAGTGGTTCAGCCGGGTCCATCACGAGGACATCGACCGCGTCCGCGAGGCGCTGGCACGGCATCTTCACGGCGGCGACGGCCACTACGAGAGCGAGCACCGGATACTGCATCACAGCGGCACCTACCGGTGGGTCCGCTGCCGCGGCGCGGCGATCCGGGACGCCGCCGGCGCGGCGACGCGCCTGGCCGGTTCGCTGACCGACATCACCGACGCCAAGGTCGCGGACGCGCTGACCGGCCTGCCGAACCGCCTGCTGTTCGTCGACCTGCTCGATCGCGCGATCAAGCGAAGCGAGCGCCGCCGCGACTACCGCTTCGCGCTGCTCGCGCTCGGCCTCGACCGCTTCCAGACGGTCAACGACAGCCTTGGCCTCGAGACCGCCGACCGGGTGCTCGTCGCGGTGGCCCGCCGGCTCCAGGCGAGCCTCCGGTCGACCGACGTCATCACCGGCCACGAGTTCACGCTGGCGCGCCTCGGCGGCGACGAGTTCACCGTGCTGCTCGACGACATCGCCGACGTCAGCGACGCGTTCAGGGTGGCCGAGCGGCTGCGCCTCGCGCTGCAGCAGCCGTTCGACGTCGACGGGCGGCAGGTCTTCACGTCCGCGAGCATCGGCATCGCGGTCAGCACCACCGGCTACGACACGCCGGACGACATCCTCCGCGATGCGGCGACGGCGCTGCACCGGGTCAAGGCCGACGGCAACACGCGGTGCGAGTTGTTCGATGCCGGGATGCGCCAGCGCGCGATCGCACGGCTCGAGGTCGAGACCGATCTCCGCCGCGCCGTCGAGAACCGCGACTTCGTGGTGTTCTACCAGCCGATCGTGTCGCTCGCCACCGGGTCGATCGCCGGCTTCGAAGCGCTCGCCCGCTGGCGCCATCCGCGCGGCCTGGTCAGCCCGTCCGAGTTCATCCCGGTCGCCGAGGACACCGGGATGATCCTGCAGATCGGGCGCATGGTGCTCGAGGAGTCGTGCCATCAGCTCGCCCGCTGGCAGCGTCAGTTCGGCGGCCGCGCCCCGCGCGTCGTCTGCGTCAACGTGTCGAGCCGGCAGTTCGCCGATGCCGAGCTCGCCGGCCACATCGAGCACATCCTTGCCGACGCGCGGCTGAAGTCGTCGAGCCTCAAGCTGGAGATCACCGAGAGCGCGTTCCTCGGCGACCTGCTGGCGGCGCAGCTGACGCTCAGCCGGGTGCGCGCGCTCGGCGTCGAGTGCAGCCTCGACGACTTCGGCACCGGCTATTCGTCGCTGAGCCATCTCCACAGCCTGCAGGTCGACACCGTCAAGATCGATCGCTCGTTCGTCAGCCGCATCGGCGGCGCGGACAACGGCGACGAGATGGTCAAGGCGATCATCGGGCTCGCCCACACGCTCGGCATGGACGTCGTCGCCGAAGGCGTCGAGACCCTCGAACAGTGCACGCAGCTGCGGCGGTTCGGGTGCGAGTTCGCGCAGGGATTCTTCTTCTCGCGGCCGGTCGCGAGCGACGGGGCCGAACGGCTGATCGAGGCGTTCGGCGGCGCCGGCCTGCTCGATCCGCGCGAACCGCGCCATCCATCCCTCAGTCTTTGACACGGCCATAGCTGGACGATAGTCTGCCCTCCGGGAACGCAATCCCGCCGGAGGGCCGATGCTCAAGGATCTTCGCCACGCCATCCGCGTGCTGCTCCACGCCAAGGGCTGGACGATCGTCGTCGTCCTGTCGCTCGCGCTGGGCATCGGCGCCAATACCGCGCTGTTCAGCGTGCTGAACGGCTTGCTGCTGACCGAAGTGCCGGTCCGCGACCCCGATTCGCTGGTGCGTCTGCGCTACGTCGGACGCAACGACATGGTCACCAGCTCGAGCGACTACGGCTTCTCGGGTCGCGGCCCTGACGGCCAGAACATCCGCACCACGTTCTCCTATCCGATGTACCGGCAGTTCGCCGCCGACAACCGGACGATGTCGGACCTGGTCGCCTGCGCACCGTTCGGCCGCGTCAACGTCGTCATCGACGGGCAGGCGGAGCTCGCGAACGCGTTCATCTCCAGCGGCAACTACTTCCAGATGCTCGGCGTCTCGGCACGCATGGGCCGGACGCTGGTGCCCGACGACGACCAGCCGACCGCGCCGCCGGTGGCGGTGATCAGCTCGCGCTACTGGCACACGCGCTTCACCACCGACCCGGCCACCATCGGCAAAGTGGTGAACGTCAACAACGTGCCGGTCACCATCGTCGGGATCCTGCCGCCTGAGTTCACCGGCATTCAGCAGCCGACCGCCGAACCGCCTGACATCTCGGTGCCGCTCTCGCTCCAGGCGCAGCTGTCGCCCGCAGCTGGCAACGAGCCGCCGCGCTCGCAGCAGCCGACCTACTGGTGGCTGCAGGTCATGGGGCGGCTGAAGCCTGGCGCGACCATCGAGCAGGTGCAGGGGAACCTCGAAGGAGTGTTCCAGAGCACCGCTCGCGCCGGACTCGACTCGTACATGGCGACGCTTTCGGAGACCGAGCGCGGGACGACGGTGAACCGGAACCGGCGCGAGGTGCCGCGGCTGCTGACCGACTCGGGCCGCCGGGGCGTCTACGACACCAACACCAACGAGCTCCGCTCGGCGACGATCCTCACCGTGGTGGTCGCGCTGGTGCTGCTGATCGTCTGCGCGAACGTCGCCAACCTGCTGCTGTCGCGCGCGACCGCGCGCCAGAAAGAGATCTCGGTGCGGCTGTCGCTCGGCGCGACGCGGATGCGGCTGGTGCGGCAGCTGCTGACCGAGAGCCTGCTGCTGGCGGCGCTGGGCGGCGCGCTCGGCATGCTGGTCGGACATTGGGGCAAGCAGCTGTTGCCCGGATCGGCGGCGCAGGCGCCGCTGCTCGACTGGCGCGTCCTCGCCTTCATCGTCGCGATCACCGGGCTGACCGGGATCATCTTCGGAATCGCCCCGGCCCTGCGGGCGACCAGCGGCAACGTCAGCGACGCGCTCAAGCAGACGAGCCGCAGCGTCGTCGCCTCCCGCAGCATCCTCGGCAAGTCGCTGCTGGTGTTCCAGGTGGCGGTGTCGCTGGTCCTGATTGTCGGCGCCGGACTGTTCCTGCGCACGCTGCAGAACCTCCGGCACGTGGACGTCGGCTTCAACCCGCAGAACCTGCTGCTGTTCCGCGTCAGCCCCGGCCTCAACCGCTACGACGAGAAGCGCACGCTGGCGCTCTACAACGACATGCTGGCCCGCATCGCGGCGGTGCCCGGCGTGCGCGGCGCGGCGCTGACGAACCCGGCGCTGCTGTCGGGCAGCGTCAACTCCAGCAGCATCTTCGTGCGCGGACGGACCTACGGCACCGACAACCGCGACAGCATCAACCGGCTGGTGATCTCGCCGAACTTCTTCGAGGTGATGGAGATTCCGATCCTGGCCGGCCGCGCCTTCACGGCCCAGGACCACGAGACCGGCCCAAAGGTCGTGATCGTCAACGATGCGGCCGCGAAGAAGTACTTCCCCAACGAGAACCCGATCGGCCAGCGCTTCGGTCACAGCGTCGAGACCACCAGCCAGTTGGAGATCGTCGGCGTCCTCAAGGACGCCAAGTACGACAGCGTGCGCGATTCGGCGCCGCCGACGATGTACGTGCCGTTCCTGCAGGCGAGGGCGATCTCGGCGACGTTCGTGATCCGTACTGCCGGCGTCCCGACGTCGGTCACCGGCGGCGGTGCGCGAGGCGGTCAGGCAGATCGACCCGAACCTGCCGCTCACCGACATTTCCACGCAGCTCGAGCAGGTCGAACGCCGCTTCCAGAACGAGAAGGTCTTCGCGCAGGCCTACACGATGTTCGGCGGCCTGGCGCTGCTGGTGGCCTCGATCGGCCTGTTCGGCCTGATGTCGTACAGCGTGGCGCGCCGGACCAACGAGATCGGCATCCGCATGGCGCTCGGGGCCCAGCGCCGGGACGTCCTGTGGCTGGTGATGTGGGAGTCGATGCTGCTCGTGGTGATCGGGATCGTGCTCGGCGTGTCGGCGGCGCTCGGCGCCGGCCGGCTGGTGACGACGCTGCTGTTCGGGCTCGCGCCGACCGATGCGCTGACGATCGCCGCGGCGGTCGGGCTGATGATCGTGGTCTCGGGCATCGCCGGCTACCTGCCGGCGCGCCGCGCCTCGCGCGTCGATCCCATGGTCGCGCTTCACTACGAATGAGTGAACGAGCCTGAAACGCTTCCCGCTTCCCGCTTCCCGCTCCCCGCTTCCCGCTCCCCGATCACGACTGTCCAGCTACGTCTCTTTTGTCCTGATCGTCACATTCATGCGACATTTTTGTCGTGTCCATCCGGCGCCTCCTTGCGTTACGATTGAGGCTCAACGCTTCATCAAGTGGGAGACCGATGGTAAGTAGTGTGAGACCGAAAGCAGATCGACGGAAGAAGACCCCGACAGACGCGCAGATCGTGGTCGCGGCCGCTGCGGCGGCGCCGACCACCGAGATCGCGCGCCGCGCGTTCGAGCTGTACTGCGCCCGCGGCCGCCAGCATGGCTTGGACCTTGACGACTGGCTGCGCGCCGAGCGCGAGCTGGTGGCGCCGCCCTCCGAGCAGCGCCGTCGCCCGGCACGCAAGACGCCCGCGCTCGACTGATCCCCCTGCCTCACGCCGCCGCCGGCGTCGGAACCGGGTATATTCTTGGCCTGCTGCGAGCGGATCCATCGCGATCCGCTCGCGAGGAGGTCACATGCGGTTGTTCAGGTTCGCGCTCGTCGCGCTGATGGCGGCGTCGGCACTCGTGCCGGCGCGCGCGCAGAATAGTCCCTTCCTCGGCACCTGGAACCTCACCGGCGAGGCGCCGAACGAGAACTACGTCTACTGGCTCGAGGTCAAGGACGAGGGGGGCAAGCTGTCGGCGATGTTCCTCAATCGCGGCGGCAGTCCGGTCGCCGTCCAGGACGTGAAGATCGCGGACGGCAGCCTGTCGTTCGTGTTTCCCACCGGCCAGAAGCCGGTCGTCACGCTCCGCGCCGCCGACGGCAAGCTGACCGGCTCCATCGATTCGAAGATCAAGCTCGTCGGGGTGCGGCCGCCGAAGTGGGACGCCTGCAACGCCAACGGCGCGCACACGTTCGGCAAGGCGGTCGCGCTCTTCGACGGCAAGAGCCTCGATCCCTGGGACGTGCAGCACAAGGATCGCCCGATGGGCTGGAGCGTCGAGGAAGGCGCGATGACCAACCAGCCCAAGGCCAACAACCTGGTCTCGAAGGAGAAGTTCCGCGACTTCCGCCTCGACGCCGAGTACAAGGTCTCGCCGAAGGGCAACAGCGGCATCTACCTGCGCGGCCGCTACGAGATGCAGGTCCTGGACGATGCCGGCACCAAGCCGGAAAGCCACGGCCACATGTCCATCTACGCGCGCAAGGAACCGATGGTGGTGGCGAGCAAGCCCGCTGGCGAATGGCAGACCGCGCAGATCACCATCGTCGGCAACTGCGTCAGCGCCACGCTGAACGGCCAGAAGATCCACGACAACTCGCGGATTCCCGGGATCACCGGCGGCGCGCTGGACGCGAAGGAATCCGAGCCGGGCCCGATCATGATCCAGGGCGATCACGAGAAGGTCTGGTACCGCAAGGTGACGGTGACGCCAATCACGGCTGCCGGAAAGTAGCTCGGAACCTGCTCATCGCTTCGTAGATTTCACGGCGCGCCCGGTTCATGCCGCCGAGCGGACGATGGTCCGCCAGGCAGTGCCATGGGTTGAACGCGGACTGCTCGCACTGCTGCATCGACACGGCGCCGCCGACCGCCTGGCGGGGAATGCGGATGCGCGCCACCGGCACGAACGGCGACGCCTTCTCGTTCCACTCCACCGTCGCGTCCTCGATCGGCATCCGCTCGGGATCGGTCTGGAACTGGACGAGAAAATCGAAACAGGCATCCGACTGCGCGAGGTGGGCACGCATCGCGTCGAGCAGGTAACTGTCACCCCGAGACGACGGCGATCGGGCTGGTCCGATCGGAGCACGGGCGCGCCGAGTACTTCACCGCGCGGCCCGGCCCGAAGAGATACGGCGTCGTGCTCCAGTAGGGAATGTCGAGATGGCTGGAGGGCTGGCCGCGCGACGCGAGGCCAATCCGCGCCGCCCGCGGATGCGTCGCGAAATAGACGAGGCGGCGGATGCCGCCAGCCTCCATCGCGCGCAGCAGCTCCAGGAACTCCCTGGTGTCCGGCGCAACCATGACCGGATGGCTGTTGAGCACGAAGTCCTGACGGTTGCTGCCGGGCGTCAGGTTGACGCCGTCCACGCCCTCGACCGCGATGGCCATGCCCCGTGTGTCACGCTCGCGATCCGACGCGGAAGACGCGTTGGCGAACCGGATGACGGCGGGATACGTGCGCGGCTCGGCGAACAACCCGACGCGATGCGCCTCCGGCAACGTGGGGCTGACCGTGAACTCGGCGGTCACGCACGCCGTGTGGCGCCCCTGATTGAATCGCTTGATCGGGCCCGCGGGATGGCGCCGTCGGCTCGCGTCCTGGAGGAACGCGACGAACTCGGCCACCACCGCCGCCTCGTCTGGCGCCATCGACTCTTCGGCAAGACCGCGAGGCATCGGCGTCATGTGTCTCCTCCTGTCTCTCCTTCTGCCGGCCGCGACCAGTCCGCCGCCCGTGCCGAAGGATACCGCGCGTGTGGTAAGGTCCGCAGCGTTTACAGAGGAGTCAGGTATGGCGACGGATGCGTGGCGGCGGCGCGATGTCCTTGCTCTTGGCGGCCTGGCCGCATGGCCACCGTTGCGGTTCGCGCAACAGCCGCGCACGCCGGCCGCTGACATGACGACTTCGCCCACCGCCCGGCGCCGCGACCTCTACGCCCTGCTCGGCGACCTGCCGGACCGCCGACGCCGCGTCACCACCACGAAGCGGGACGAGACCGCGCGTGATGGCTACATCCTCGAGACCTGGGAGCTCGACCTCAACGGCATCGAGCCGGTGCCCGCCTACGTGGCCCGGCCTGCCGCGCCCGCGGGACGGCGGCCCGCCGTGCTCTTCAACCACTCGCACGGCGGCGGCTACAAGATCGGCAAGCTCGAGTTCGTGAACGGGCGCAGCTACCTTCAGCCGGTCCCGTACGCGAAGGCGCTGACCGATCTCGGCTACGTCGCGATGGCGATCGATCACTGGGTATTCGGTGAGCGCAGCCACACGACCGAAGCCGACATGTTCAAGGCCATGCTCTGGCAGGGGCAGGTGCTGTGGGGCATGATGGTCTACGACAGCATGCGCGCGCTCGACATCCTCGCCGCGCGCGACGACGTCGATGCCGGCCGGATCGGAACCCTTGGGATCTCGATGGGCAGCACGATGGCGTGGTGGCTGGCCGCCCTCGACGAACGCGTGAAGGTCACCGTCGACATCTGCTGCCTCACCGACTTCCACACGCTGCTCGCGAAGAAGGGCCTGTCGGGCCACGGCGTCTACTACTACGTCCCGGGCCTCTTGAAGTCGTTCACGACCTCGCAGATCAACGCGCTGATCGCCCCGCGCGCGCACCTCGGCCTGGCCGGCACCCAGGACACGCTGACGCCGGTCGAAGGCCTCGACATCATCGACCGCGAGCTCACGCGCGTCTACGCCGAACATGGCCATCCCGAACGGTGGAAGCTGCTCCGCTACGACGTCGGGCACATGGAGACGCCCGAAGGACGCGTGGCGATCCTCGATTTTCTGAAGACGCATCTGTGAACTGAGATCCCGTTCACGTGTGCCGTTTCGGTTCTGGCTGCGCCATTTCGAAACAACGTCACCAAACCACATCGGATCAACGAGATAGATAGTCCTGCGCGCCAGGCCGTGTGCCAGGCCGGGACAGCCGGCGAAGCGGACTGTGCTCGACATCGCAATTCCAGGCCCAATTCCGAGCGGACCAGAGCTTGCTTCGAGACAGGGCACCTTCCCAAACCAGAGGACTAGTGCCGTGAGATACGACGTTCTTCACTCCGTCGTCAATCGTCATTCGTGCTCGATAGGCGAAACGCGCTACGCGTTCACGCTGAACTGGGTCGCTGTTCAGCAATCTCCGGAGAACCGGGATGCACGGCTGCTGTTGCGCGTGGAGGCGATCCCGACTTCGGGACCGAGCAGAAAACGCGTGTTGCTGCACCTGTTCACCGGCCTGGCGCCAGTCGAGGATCTGCGCGCGATGCTGGACGAGGCACTGCTGCAGCACTTCGCGGAAGAGCAGCACGAGGGCGTCGTTCAAGGAGTATTCGCGACCGGCGATCTGTGACCGTCGCCACAACAAAGGCATCGATCTTCAGGGTGGGACCCTGAAGCGCGATCGGACGATTCGTCGAAAAACTCGAATAATGGGCGCAGATTTGGTTATTCCGGCAAGGCAGAGCTTGTGGCGCTGAGCTTGCGTTTGACAGATGCAGCCGGAACGGTGTCTCCGGCTTGCGCGCGAGTCCCCAGCACGCGCGCAGTCTCAAACAACGCAAGGAGCCAGAAATGCGCCTCAGTAAACTCGGAGCAGCGGTCTCGACGGCGTGCGTGCTCGCTGTTGCGGGTACGGTGTTGTCAGCAGGAGAGATCCTCAGTGTGTCGGTCACGCCGAACAATCTCAGTATCGTGCAAGGCGAAGCCGGCAGCTTCCAGGCGAGCATCGACAGTATCGCCGGAAAAGTCGGCGCCAGGAATCCGCCGAGCGTGTCGTATTGCGCCGAGTGGTCGATCCATGGCGACGGCACCGTGAGCTGCGAGGCCCTCGCCGCGATCGATCTCGACAAGACGAGAAACTACACCCAGACGCCGGTGACCGCTCGCGGATGGCTACTCGAAGACGGTCGTCGTCAATGTCGATGGCGCCGCCCCGTGCGCCACCTACACGCTCGACGAGACGTTCAGCACGCTCGCCGGGTCCGGCACCAACTTCGGCAACGACGTTCTCGAGGTCGTTCGCCCGGTGACCGTCACCGTCACGTGCCCCGTCGCGCTCTCGGTATTCGCGGGCTGCAGTCATGGCTACTGGAAGAACCACACGTCCGTGTGGCCGACGGCCTACACGGTGGACAGCACGCTTGGCAGCGCGTTCGCCCTCGGCAGCTTCGCCGGTGCACTCGCCAACAAGACCTTCGAGGACGCGCTGAAGTTCAAAGGCGGTAACACGCCTGTCGAGAAAGCGGAAATCCTGCTTCGGAACGCGGTCGCGGCGCTGCTGAACAGCGTCCACTCCGGCATCACCTATCAGTGGACGGCGTCGGAGGTGATCGAGTTGGTGAACGCGGCGCTGGCTTCAGGAGATTCCGCCACGATGCTCGCGCTCGAGCAGCAGCTCGACGTCGCCAATCACGGCAGCCCATTCTGCGGCTACGGCGAGGTTCAGTAAGCATCTGCAACAACCTCTCTTGGCGAACCACCCGGCACGGTGCCGGGTCGTCGACCGCGGCGAGCGCTTCGCCGCGGTCGATCTTCGTTCAGGTACGAGTGACGACGTGACGCGGCCGGCCCGGACGGCCGGCAAATCAGGAGATATTTCAGTGGTACTGCTGCGTTCGACGACAGTACTGGGGCTGGGACTGACGTGCCTGGCACTGGCGGGATGCACTCGCGAGTCCGTGAACTCGCCGCTCTTCCCTTCCGGCGTGCAGAGACTGGCCATCGACAACATCGCGGCGTCGGCGTCTGCCGACGACGCCAGCGGAGTCCGCAGGAATGGCTCCGCGCCAGTATCCAGTGGCGGTCCGCGGATCACGGCCTCAGGGAATCAGCGGGTCATCAACGGCGGGACGCAGAGCGTCTCGATTTCGGCCGACGCGCCGTTCGATACCGTGTTCGTGTTCGTGGGCGGGCGCAGCGTTGGCCTGATCGGCGATAGCGGCGGCGGCATCGACGGCTACTACGAGATTCGGCTGCCGTCGGCGCAAACCTCCGCGACCGTCCTCCTGACGTATCCACAGAGCATCGGGCTCACCGAATTCGATCTGCAGTTTGCGGTTGCGGCTCCGGCGGGAGCGGTTGGTCCATATGTCGGATTCACCACCAGCGTGACGCAGGTCGGCACGGGCGACATCCAGGTCACGCTCTCCTGGGACGCCGACAGCGACGTCGATCTGCATGTCGTCGCACCCGGCGGCGAGGAGGTCTTCTACAGCCGCCGCGAGGCCGCCAGCGGCGGCACGCTGGATCTCGACTCGAACGCCGGCTGCCGGATCGACGGCGTACGCAACGAGAACATCACGTGGCCCACCGGGCGGGCGCCGCGCGGTGCCTATACGGTTCGCGTCGATTACTGGAGCAGCTGCGGCGTCGGCCGGACCAACTACACCGTGCTCGTCAACAATGGTGGAAACGTGCAGATCGTCAGCGGTGTCTTCACCGGTAGCGGCGATCAGGGAGGACAGGGCAGCGGGCGCACCGTCATGTCGTTCGATCGGCTGTCCGGACCCGCCGCCGTTGTGGCGCCGCAGCCCTTGCGCGCGATCGCGCCTCAATATTTGAAACTGCTCGACACGCCGAACGGTGCGGGAAAGTAACGAGGCCGATACTGCCATGAACAACCGATTTCAGCTGGTTGCGATTCTTGCGCTCACGTTAACGACGTTCCCGGGTATGGCCGCGGCACAGGACCAGACGACGGTCCGCGTCAGGCGGCAGGCAGTGGTCCTGGAGCAACCGCGCGGCGACGGCATCAGCGTCGGCACGGTCAAGGCCGGCGACGCGGTGCAGGTCCTCGATCGGCAGGGCAAATGGCTGCTGGTTGCGGCGCCAGCCGCTGACGCCGCGTGGAAGCGCGGCTGGCTGCACGAGCAATACGTCGAAGGCGGCGCGGCTGTAGCGGCGCCGTCGGCCAAACCGAAGCGGCCGGGGCGTCTCCAGGTGCGGGGCTTCGCGCACGGCGGCGGCACCCTCTTCGATGCCCGGGACAGTTTCGAGACCATCCTCGGAAGCTGGGTCGGTTCCGTGTTCGGCGGCGGCGGACAGATCGTCTTTCCGAACGGCGCGTTCGCTCAGGTGAGCGTCGATCGCTTCCGCGACACCGGCTCTCGAGCGCTGGTCTCCGGCGAGCAGGTGTTCACATTGGACAGCACCGCGCTGATCACGCTGAGGCCGATCCAGGTCACGGCCGGGTATCGGTCGGCAACGTCCGGCCCATTCGCACCATATTTCGGCGCCGGGATCGGCTGGCACACGCTGACGGAGGAATCGCCCTCACTGCCCGCGGCCGGGAGCATTGAAGAATCCGGTCTCGGCTATCACGTCGTGGGAGGCGTTGAATATTCGCTGACCCGGTGGCTCGGCGTCGCGGGAGAGGCGCAGTGGACCGCGGTGCCCGACGTGCTCGGTGAAACAGGGATCTCGGCAGTCTTTCAGGAAGACAATCTCGGTGGTACCACGTTCCGATTGAAGTTCATCGTCGGCTTCTGACAGCGACCCTCCGGACGCAAAAAAGGCAGACGGGAGATGTGAACGTCTCCCGTCTGCCTTTGCCTTTTCCCTTTTGCCTTTTCCCTTTGCCTTTTCTGTCTACCACATGTGCAGCCGCATGTGGCGGAACGTCGCCTGCAGCTTCGTCGCCGCGACCCACAGGCCGAACCAATCCAGCTGACGGACTTGCGGTTTCGACACAGCCGCTACGAGCGGCTCCTGTGGCGCGTCAGTGATGCGGCGGCCGCCACGCGCAGGTCCACCGCGTCGATCGGTTGCTTGCCGGCGATCCAGGCACGGCACCCAATCTTGCGCGCGCCTCGAGTTGTATCCGGGCCGGGGGGCGTCGAATCCTGACATGCCTTCTCCTTGATTTGTGTCAATCACCAGATTACAAGGCGGGTGCCGTCTCCGGCAGGGCCCGGCGCCAGTGTGCGAAATCGTGTGCAAAGCCTTACTCTGCCGGTATATATCCGAACGGATGTAGCCGTGGACGGTTTGGTGCCGGGTTCGACAAGTCTCTGCCCGGCCAGACTAATATCAGCATCGCTTGGTCGTTGACGCCTCCGGGTGTGCCGAAAGGCGGCCGGCGCGGCGACTTCGAGCCGTCACGGTATGATTCCTGTGTCCTTTTCGTGAGTCGGTGTTCGACTGAATGGGTCCACCCGCATCTCAGGTCCACCCGGACTATCCGCCCCGCGCTCGTATCGAATGGGTGATCGCCGGTGCCCGCGTCGTCCTGGCGGTCGGTGCGCTGTTCGCCATCTGGCTCGATCCGGCGACCCCCTCCGAATATGAAACTCTGACCTACGCCCTGCTGGTCGCCTACCTGATTCACAGCGCCGCAACGCTCGCGCTCGTCTGGAAGCCGATTGATTTCTCGAGAGGGTGGGCCCTCGGTGGCCACCTCTTCGATCTCGGAATCTTTTCGATCATCTTGCTCCTGACCGAAGGCACGTCGAGTCCGTTTTACGTGTACTTCGTCTTCTCCGTGATTTGTGGCGCCCTCCGGTGGGAAGCCAAAGGGGCGCTGTTGACGGCCGCCGCTGCGCTTGCCGCGTACGCGCTGAGCGGGGGGTATCGAGGTCCTCACCAATCCGGGCTTTCAGTCCGACCGCTTCGTGATCAGAATCGTGCAACTGGCGGTCATCGGTGCACTGCTCGCGTATGTGAGCTCCGTCCACACCAGAACTCTGCGCGAGGTCCTTCGCTTCGCCTCGTGGCCGCACCTGATTCCGCACGATGGAACCGAAGCGGTCGTCGACATCATCGAGCGGGCGAATGAGATCCTGCCCGCCCCGCAGATCGTGCTGGTCTGGCAGGAGCGCGATGAGGAGCACGTCAACGTCGCCTGGCGTGGCACGCGTGGCATCGAGACCAGTCGCGAGCGACGAGACACCTACGAGCCCGTGGTGATCGCCTCGCTCGGCAGCGCGAGTTTTCAGGCTTCGGACGCCTCTGACCGCGCGGGCCGTGTGGATTTCTGGCACAAGGGGCGTTTCAGACAGACTGACGGGACCACCGATTAACGAGGCGCTGCGGGAGCGCTTCGGCATGCGCGCCGTACAGTCGTCACCGATCGTCGGCGGCCTCGTCACAGGTCGCCTCTTCTGGGTCGGCCGACGACCCATGCGGATCGACGATCTGGTCGTGGGCGACCTTGTCGCGCGCATTGCCGCCTCCCGCCTGGAGAGCGCCTACCTCGCCGAGAGTCACCGCGAAACCGCTGCGCTCAACGAGCGGCTGCGCGTGGCGCAAGACCTCCACGATAACGTCCTGCAATCGCTGGCGGGCAGCGGCGTACAACTCGAGATCATCAGCCGCGTGCTCGACCGCGATCCTCGCGCTGCCAAACGCACCATCGAAGAGGTGCAGCGTCAGCTCGAACAAAGTGAGCGGGAAATTCGCGGACTGATCAAGGGGTTGCGACCGCGCTCGCGGGACATGACGGAAGCGCTGAACGAACCGCTCGCGAAGCGGCTGGAGGCGTTCGGCGATCGCGTTGGCGAACAGTGGAACGTGACGATCGCGTTTCAGGTTGCTCCGTCCGTGAATGATCTGCCTCAGGACTTGAAACAACAACTGCTGTTGATGGTCCAGGAGGGAGTGCTCAATGCCGCGAGACACGCGAATGCGACTACTGTTCGTGTGATGCTGGCGACGCACGGAGCGTCAATCGTCACCGAGATTATCGATAATGGAAAGGGCTTCGACTTCATCGGTGTCCCACGACCTCGCCGCGCTCGCGGCCCTCGATGCAGGGCCGGTCACGCTCAGAGAGCGCGTCACGGAGCTCCGCGGTGAATTGCTCATCCAGTCCAGCAGGTCAGGTTCGACGGTGAGGATCACCCTGCCGGTTGCTCAGGCCTCGATCTGAACCCATGACGATTTCACTCGTTCTCGTCGACGACCATCCATTTCTGCTCGACGGCCTCGAGCAGTTACTGACCCTCGACGGCCGCTTCGAGGTCCTGGCCAAATGCGCGACGGTCGAAGAAGGCCTTCAGGCCATCGACACCTTGCGCCCCGATGTCCTTGTTCTCGATCTCAAACTGCGAGAGGGCGACGGCTTCAGTCTGTTGCGCGCGCTCACGGGACGCAGTGCGCCGCATGTCGTCGTGCTGACCGCGACAGACAGCGAGGAGGATCTTCTCGAAGCGGTACGGCTCGGAGCGCGCGGCGTGGTTCTCAAGGCGATGGCGCCGCGCATGCTGGAGGACGCCATTCGGACCGTTCATTCGGGCGGCCAGTGGCTGACTGTCGAGGGACAGAACCTGTCGGAACGGCTGGCTCAGCGCGCCAGCGTCGAGCAGTCGCTTGCGGACCGGCTCACTGCCCGTGAGCTGGAAGTCCTGCGCCTGCTGGCCAGCCAGTACGAGAACGAAGAGATCGCACGGCGCTTTGGGCTCACCATCGGCACCGTCAAGATCCACGCTCATCATGTCTATCAGAAGCTGGGCGTGAGCGGCCGCCACGAGCTGCTGCAGTATCTCCGGCGCGAAGGGTACTGATCCCCTGTTCGATGGCCGCCAATTATCGCGCCAAAACCCGGCCGTTCACCCACACGCTCGCCATCTTACACATCTGAATACGGTTACGGCGCGTGAGGCAGCCGTCGCGCGCTGTCATTAGTTGCCTGCCCAGTTACGAGAGCGTAAACAGGATCACAGCGTCGTGGCTCGGCAGCACCGGAAACGAGAGAAGTCTTCGTTTCGTGGACGTTGTTATGCCGCCGGGCACAAGACCCACCACCCCGGCCAGGCACGCCTGTTTCCCACCTCGACGACAAACCACTTAGTTTCAAGTAGATACGGCACATCATCCGCCTGATGAGTTTGGGTACTCCCATTGCGATATAGGAAGGCGTGGGACGCGATGGGGCGAAGGCAGACGAGAGGCTCGACAGCACGCCCCGGCCCGGCGCAAACGGCGTGACGACAGCGGAGGGCGAGTGAGCGGCCGACGAGCGTATCAGCGATTTCGAGGGGCCGCGCCGCTGGATGGCCGGTTGCGCATCTCACGCGACGTGACGGTGCAGGCTGGAGACCGCACGAGAGACCTCGCGGTACTCAGCGACGCGCCCGGCGTCGTGGGCGAAGAGTTGACGCTGGCGCTAGTGAACGGCGCCGGCCAGATGGAGTTCGTGGTGAGAGTCGCCGAGAGCCAGCCCCAGATTGTCCAGGGCGCCCTGCGTCACCGCCTGCGGCTCGAGATCATCTCGCCGGTCCCCGACCGGCGCGCGGCGGCGGAGCGAGGCGAGTGATGGAATTTCTGTCGGCGATTCTGACGCCCGATGTCGTGGGACTGCTCGATCGCCATGTGACAGTCGGCCTGGTGGAAGTCAGCCGCGGCGGCTGCCTGCTGGAAAGCACCTCCCCCCTTCCAGCCGGCGCCGTCGCGGTGCTGACCGTGACGATCGAGGGAACGACCTATAGGGACTACGTGAGGGTCGCGCGCTGTGCGCGGCTCGCTGGCGCCGGCGACCGCCATCACGTCGGCCTGGAGTTCCTGCCGCTCGAGCGGCCCGCTGCGCAATCGTTGCGCAGGTATGCGGCCGCGGTGGACGCGGCGACAGTGCGGTTCAGCGGCATGGTGCCGCTGCACATCAGCGCACAGTGAAATTGCCGCCCGGCATAAGGGCGGCACTGGCAGGCATCCGGGGTGCGCAGCGGATGTCACAGCCTACGGACTGCGCCAGGTTCGACACCGTTCGCGGGGCCATTCACCACATCTGGTGAGATGCGTTCAGCAAAAACGTCGCGTGCCCACGAACAGAACGGGCCGAACCACACCCGGCAGGGGGGTCCCTGCAGACAACGTCAGTTTATTAACCAACGTGTGTGAGGAGTAGACAAATGAAGAATCTGGTTGCTCGTTTCGTTCGTGAGGAAGAGGGACAGGACCTGATCGAGTACGCCCTTCTGGCGGCCCTGATCGCGGTGGCGCTCGTGGCGACGCTGCCCCTGGTGGCGACGGCGATCGACGGCGTGTTCCAGGACGTCATCACCGCGCTCGGCTAGTCCACACGCGACACGCCGGAGCACAGCTCCGGCGTGTCGCACTTTTCACGGACACTAGCGATGAATCAATCACGACGCTCTCATCTCATGGTTGCAACCGGGATGGCCAGGCTCCGCCCGTTCGCCACAGAAGAGACCGGCCAGGATCTCATCGAGTACGCGTTGCTCGCTGGTCTGATTTCGATCACGGCGGTCACACTGCTGCCGCCGTTGAGAGATGGCCTTCAGAATTTCTACAACGTCATCCTGATCACGGTGCTCAACGCCGCGGCGCAGCTGTGACCAAGACCACACGCGCCACCGTCGACAACGAGCTGCTGCACCGGTTCGTCAGTGACGACACGGGACAGGACCTGATCGAATACGCGCTTTTGGCAGCATTGGTTGGGGTCGCATCCTTTTTCACCTGGCAACTGATCGTCGGCAGCGTTGGCGACGCCTACACCAGCGCCGAGACGGCGGCGCAAGACCTGTCGGCGTGCACGCCTGATCCTGGCGGCGGCGGGTGTTGACGTGCTGATGTCGGTGGCCTGGCTCTGATCGCAAACACTCTGCCCGGATTGACTGTTATGACTGCTCTACACATTCTTGTCGGCACTCTTCTGGCGCTCGCGTGCATCGCCGACCTGCGGACGCGGCGCATCCCGAACGTGCTGACCTTTTCGGCTGCGGGCGCCGCGGTGCTGTTTCATCTCCTCAGCGGAGGATGGAACGCCGCTGGTTGGAGCGTGGCTGGTTATGGTGTCGGCGTTCTCCTGTTCTTCCCTCTGTTCGCGCTGCGCGGAATGGGCGGCGGCGACGTGAAGCTGCTCGCCGCCGTCGGCGCCTGGCTCGGCCCCGGCCAGGTGGCCATGGTGGCGCTGATGACCAGCATCGCCGGCGGGGTGATCGCTCTGATCGTGGCGCTCGGATACGGCTATCTTCGGACCGCGCTGACCAACCTGTGGCTGCTGCTGGCACATTGGCGGTCCGGCGGCATCCGTCCGCTGGAGACGGTTTCACTGACTGGCGCGAAGGGCCCGCGACTCGCCTACGCGTTTCCCATCGCCATTGGAACACTGGTGACGCTTATGGCTCAAGTAAAGCAGATGCTTCGGCGGTTCCGCGGCGACGACGGCGGAAATCTCATCGAGTTCGCGCTCGTGCTGCCGCTGCTGCTCCTCGTCATGCTGGGAATCGTCGAGTTCGGGTTCATCTTCCAGCGCTACGAGATCGTAACCAACGCCGCCCGCGAGGGCGCCCGGATGGCCGTCCTGCCTGGCTACACCGAAGACGACGTCAAGGCGCGCGTGGCGGATTACCTCACGAGCGGCGGCGTGCCCACGACGGCGACCAATCCGGTGGTGACATCGGTCGCCGATCACGGTGTCCGCCGGCGCCAGCACCATGCCGTCCAGGAGAGTGACCGTGACCTACACCTACACGTTCACGTTCTTGCCGGACATCGGTTCCATGTTCGGCGCCAGCTACGCCACCGCCACGCTCACCGCCGTTTCGAACATGCGAACGGAAATCGTCGCAGGCTCTTAGAAACACTACGAAGGAGAGGTTCATGGATCGCAGCAAACGTACAGCCACGGTCGTCGGCGTTGCCGTCCTGCTGGCGGCAGTAGCCAGCCTTGGCATGTATCGGGTCGTTTCCCGGATACCCAAGACCGGCGTCGAGATGAAGACCGTCGACGTCGTCGTCGCGCAGCACCCGTTGAAGTTGGGCACGCGCCTCACCAAGGACCACGTCAAGCTCGCCAAGTGGCCCGCCGACACCCAGATGCCGGACGCGTTTGCCAAGGTCGAAGACGTGGTCGAGCGCGGCGTCATTGTCGACGTCGGACAGAACGAGCCGCTGACGACGAGCAAGCTCGCGCCCATCGAGGCCGGCGCCGGGCTGCCGCCGTCGATTCCGCCAGGGCATGCGCGCCATTTCGGTCAAAGTCAACGAGGTCATCGGCGTCGCCGGATTCGTTGTGCCGGGAACCCGGGTCGACGTGATGGTCACGCTGCAGGGCAAGCAGAACAACGAGGACAGCACGACCCGCGTCGTCGTCAGCAACGCGCAGGTGCTGACGGCAGGCACGCGGTTCGACCAGGAGAACACCAAGAAGGAAGGCAAGCCGATCCCGACCACGGTCGTGACACTGCTCGTGACGCCAGAAGATGGCGAACGCATCGCGCTCGCTGCCTCGGAAGGCCAGATCATGCTGGCGCTGCGCAATCCGCTCGACACCGCGACGACGAACACGCCCGGTGTGCGCACCGCGGGGTTGCTCGGCACTGCGCCGGCGCCAGCCGCGCCCAAGAAGGCGCCGAAGGCCGGCCCGGCGCGGGCCGCGACCGCGAAGCCACCCGTCGTTGACACCCCGACCCCAGCGCAGCCAGAGTACACCGTCGAAGCCCTTCGGGGCGGCAAGCGCTCAGAGGAGACCGTGAAATGAGAATCTTCAACTCTGTTCTGCCGCAGCGTGCTGCGGCGGGAACGACCTTCCTCACTATTCTGCTGACGATTCAGTGTGACCTGCCGATGTCGGCGCAGCAGGCCGCGCCGGCCGCCGCTCAGGCACAAGGCCAGGCAGCCGCAGCGCGACTGCAGTACCGAGCGCGTGGTCGTCACCGCCGGCCGGTCGACCGTCGTGCCGAGCGACTTCGCGGTCACCCGAATTGCCATCACCAACCCGGAGATCGCCGACGCGGTCGTCGTGCAGCCTCGAGAAATCCTCGTCGATGGCAAGCGCGCCGGGACGGTCAGCCTGATCATGTGGGGCGCCGACCAGCGCCGGCAGCTGACATCGTCGTCGAGCCGGCGATCACCACGCTCGAGCAGCAGCTCCATGCGCTGTTCCCGGGCGAGAACATCGCGGTCAGCGTCAGCGAGGAAGCCATCATTCTGTCGGGCCAGGTGTCGAGCACGACGGTGATGCTGCGGGCAGGCGAGATCGCCACCGCGTCCTCGACCAAGACGAAGATCATCAACATGCTGCAGGTTCCCGGCGGCAGCGAGAGCCAGCAGGTGATGCTGCAGGTGCGGTTCGCCGAGGTGAATCGCCGCGCCCTGACCGAGCTCGGGCTCTCGCTGTTCACGACGCGCGCCGATTTCCTCTCGCGGTCGACGACGCAGCAGTTCGCCGCCCCGGACTTCGACGAGGACGACGGCCTGGTGTTCAGCGACTTCCTGAACCTGTTCTACTTCAACTCCGAGGAAGGCATCGGCGGTGTGCTGCGGGCGCTGCAGTCGCGCGGCGGATTCCAGAGCCTGGCTGAGCCGAACCTGATTGCCTACAACGGCCAGGAAGCCAGCTTCCTCGCCGGCGGCGAGTTCCCAGTGCCAATCGTGCAGGGGGCGACTGGAGCGGTGACCGTCATATTCAAGGAGTTCGGCATCCGTCTCAACTTCCGCCCGACGATCGCCGGCGACGTGATTCGGCTGAAGGTGCGGCCTGAAGTGAGCTCGCTGGATTTCGCCAACGGCATCACCCTCGAGGGATTTCGAATTCCGGCACTGACACTCGCGCCGGGCCGAGACCGACGTGGAGCTGCGCGACGGACAGTCATTTGCCATCGCCGGGCTCCTCAACAACATCCGCCAGGACGACACGGCCGCAGTGCCCCTTCTCAGCAAGCTGCCGATCATCGGCAACCTGTTCAAGAGCAAGGCGGATCGCGCGGAAGAGACCGAGCTGATGGTGCTGATCACGCCGCGGCTGGTGCGCCCGCTGAATCCCGACGAGGTGCCGCCGCTGCCGACCAGCATTCGCCCGTTGATCAAGCGCGGCGACATCGGACAGCAGCTCGATGGCGCGGGTGGCGCCGTCGACGCTCCGCGCAACGCCAAACCCGCACCTGCTGAGAAACAGTAATGACTGCCAGGGCTCGTCGTACAACGTCGGTCGGCCACGAACGCGGCGCCGTGTTGATTCAGGTCGCCGTGGCGATGCTCGGGCTGTTGGCTCTGACGGCGTTCGTGTTCGACTACGGCGTGATGTGGTCGAGCCGGCGTCAGGCGCAGAATGCGGCCGACGCGGGAGCGCTCGCCGGCGCACTCGCGCTCGCCTACGACGACCCGGATGACCTCGACGCGGCGCGGGCGAAGGCCATCGCCGTGGCCAAGGCCAATCTCGTCTGGGGCGAAGAGCCGGACGTGACCGATGCCGACGTCACCTTCCCGGCATGCCCGCCGACTCCTGGCATGGGCGAGGACACCTGCGTCAAGGTCGATGTCTTCCGCAATCAGCGAGCCGGCGGCAACCCGCTGCCGACCTATCTCGCGAAGGTCTTCGGCATGACCGAGCAGGGCGTTCGGGCGACGGCGACGGCGCGGATTCTGACCGGCGACAGCGCGACCTGCGTCAAGCCGTGGGCCATGCCAGACAAGTGGAACGACTGCTCGACACGCCGCAGGACAACGCCTGGACGCCGGACGACGATTTCAATCGCTACGTGCAGAACGGCCAGAACGCCGGCGCCGTGCTCGATCCCGCCGACGCCTACGTGGCGCCCGGGATCGAGGGCCACACGGGCTTCAGCGTTGAGACCGACTACGGCACGCCGTTGACGCTGAAGCACGGCAACCCGCAGCAGGCGATCCGACCGGGCTTCTTCTTTCCGGTCGTCATCAATCCGGTGGAAGGCCCGGGTGGTGCCAACTACGAAGCCAACATCGCGACCTGCGATCCGACGGTGATCAGTCCTGGCATGCCGCTCACCGTCGAGCCCGGCAACATGGTCGGCCCGACGTCGCATGGAGTGGAAGCCCTGATCGCACAAGATCCCGACGCGACATGGAGCGCCTCGGCCAATGGCGGGCGCGGGGCGCCAGTTGGTGGGTGCATGGCCGCGGGGACCTGTGGCATCAGCCCGCGATACGTCGCGGTCGCGGTCTTCAACCCGGACACCTACGATGCGGCCCGGGCCGGCGGCCGCACCGAGGTCGTGGTCACGAAGATCCTGGGATTCTGGATTCAAGGTATTACCCCCGGGAACGACGTCATCGGATATCTGACGCACTATCCCGCGCTGGCCGATGGCGATGGCGCGACCGATCCGGAATCGGCGTTTCTCACAACCGTCATTCTTGTCCGTTAAGAGACGAGGCGTATAACGTGGCTGCTTTCCTGACAATCGTTGGTTCGCGCGACCCGCAGCTCGAAGAAGTGGTTCGTGCTTCCGGGCGCATCTCGACGGTAACGTGGATCTCGGATCTCTCGTCACTGATGGACGCCAAGGCCGGGCAGCCCGACGCGCTGCTCGTGGACGTGCGCCGAAGCGGGCGCGTCCCGTCGGACCTGGCGGCGCTGAAACGGCTGCACCCGACGACCAACGTCGTGCTGCTGGCAGCCACGCTCGAACCGGCACTGATGCTCGAGGGCATGCGCGCCGGTGTCAACGAGTGCATTGCTGAACCGCTGAAGCAAGCCGAGTTCGACGCCGCCATCACGCGCCTGCTCGGACAGCGACCGGTGGTCACCGGCGGTCCGGTGTTCGCCTTCGTCGGCGCCAAAGGTGGGGTCGGAACGACGACGACCGCGGTCAACGTCGCCACCACGCTGGCGAAGCTGTCGGTGGGTGGGACGCTGCTCGTCGACCTGCATCTGGCGTACGGTGACGCCGCGGTATTCGTCGGCGCCGATGCCCGGTTTTCGCTGCTCGATGCGCTCGAGAACATCCATCGACTTGACGCCGAGTTCCTCAAGAGTCTCGTCGTCAAGACCAACTCGGGGTTGGATCTGCTCGCATCGGCCGATCGGCCGGCCACCAAATTGATCGACCTCCGTCGCATCGGTTCGGTGGTGCAGCTTGCCGCGACGCAATATGCCTACACCGTGCTCGACGTGCCGCGCTCCGATCTGGCGGTGCTCGACAGCCTCGACCACGTCGCCAACCTCGTCGTCGTCGCGAACCAGGAGCTCGCCACGGTGCGCAACGCCGGCCGCATGGCGTCGGCCCTGCGATCCCGGTATCCGACGACCAAAGTCACGACCATCATCAATCGAACCGACGGCCGTGCGGAGATCGGCCAGCGCGATGTCGAGAAGGCGGTCGGCGGCACGATTGACCACCAGTTCCCCAGTGACTATCGCCGTGCGCTGCTGGCGATGCACAAGGGCCGGCCGCTGACACTCGACAACCACAATGAGTTGTCCGCGTCGCTGACGGCTCTGGCGCGCGAGCTGGCGGGAGTCGAGAAACAGAAAACCGAGAAGGCGTCGGGCGGATTCAAGGGCTTCCTGTCCGGACGCCGCTAGTCAACGCTGATCATCCGAGAAAAGACATCCATGACCTCGTTAACCGTACTCGAGACGCCCCCGGCCGCCGCTGACATGCGCAACGCGGCCTATCAGGATCTGAAGAGCCGGATCCATCAGGATCTGCTCAACCGACTGAATCTCGATCGTCTGACTCGCGTGAAGCGCGAGGATGCGGAGCCGGAAATCCGCTCGCTGATCACCGGCATGCTCGAACGCGAGCGAGACAAGACGCCGCTCAGCCTCTACGAGCGGGAGAGCATCGTCAGCGACGTGATGCACGAGCTGTTCGGTCTCGGTCCCCTCGAGAACGCTGCTTGCCGACCCGGCGATTTCCGACATCCTGGTGAATCGTTTCGACCAGGTGTACATCGAGCGCAACGGCAGGCTGGAGCCGACGGACATCACCTTCAAGGACGAGCGTCACCTGCAGCAGATCATCGAACGGATCGTCAGCGCGATCGGCCGGCGCATCGATGAGTCGAGTCCGATGGTCGACGCCCGGCTCGCCGACGGGTCGCGTGTCAACGCCATCATCCCGCCGCTCGCGCTCGACGGATCGGCGATGTCCATCCGCCGGTTCCGCACCGACAAGCTCGGAGCCGACGACCTCGTCGCGCGCGAGTCCTGGACTCCGCAGATGAAGGATTTCCTCGACGCGGCCGTGGGCTGCCGCCTCAATGTCATCGTGTCCGGCGGCACCGGTGCCGGCAAGACGACGCTGCTCAACATTCTGTCGAGCTTCATCGGCGACCACGAGCGGGTCGTGACGATCGAGGACGCCGCCGAACTGAAGCTGCGGCAGCGGCACGTCGTGCGCCTCGAGACCCGGCCGGCGAACATCGAAGGCAAAGGCGCGGTGAAGCAGCGCGATCTCGTGGTCAACGCTCTGCGCATGCGGCCGGATCGCATTGTCGTCGGCGAGGTGCGCAGCGAGGAAGCGCTCGACATGCTGCAGGCGATGAACACCGGCCACGATGGCAGCTTGACGACCATTCACGCCAACTCCCCTCGCGACTCCCTGTATCGGCTCGACACCATGGTCGCGATGGCCAACCTGAACATTCCGGAGAAGGCCATCCGCCAGCAGATCGCCTCGGCCGTCAACCTGATCGTTCAGGCCAGCCGCATGGCGGACGGCACGAGGAAAGTCACGGCGATCTCCGAGATCACCGGCATGGAAGGTGAGGTCATCACCATGCAGGACATCTTCGTGTTCGAACGCATGGGGATTTCACAGGAGGGCCGTGTGCGGGGCCGGTTCCGAGCGACCGGCATCCGGCCGAAGTGCGCGGAGCGGCTCGCCCTGGCTGGCGTTCAGCTGCCCACGGACATGTTCGAGCACATGAAACTCGTCGGCTAACCGCGAGGCAGACATGGCTATTGTTGCCCTTACGTTCATCCTGATTTTCGCGCTCGTCTTCGGCGCCTACTACCTGTTCGTCGTGCGCCCGGAGGGCGATGAGCGATCGAAGCTGCTCAAGCGCCTCGGCAAGACCGGTGTGGCCAGCAACCTGCTGAAGCGCCGGCGAACTCGAGCGCCCGGCCGACAGACTGAGCGGGGTCCAGGCGGTTCAGGCCATGCTCGTGCGAACCAAAGGCGTCTCCGGTCCGCTGGAGCGGCTGGTCACGCAGTCGGGACTGAATATCACGGTCGGCACACTCGTGCATGTCGTCGCTGCTGCTCGCGTGCGCGGGGTATCTGCTCGTCAAGTGGTTCACCTACTACACGTATCTGGGCCTCGCGGCCGCGCCGCTCTGCGGCATGCGTCCGTTTTACGTGGTGCACTTCATGCGAACGAGGCGGCTGGGGAAATTCGAAGAGCAGTTTCCGGAAGCGATCGATTTGTTGGCGCGGTCACTGCGTGCCGGTCATGCGTTCCCGACAGGTCTGCAAATGATTGCCGAAGAAATGGCCGACCCGATTGGCGCGGAGTTCAAGCTCGTATACGACCGCCAGAATTTTGGCATGCCCATGAGCGACGCCCTCAAGGACTTCGCCAAGCGGATCCCGATTCTCGACGCCAGGTTCTTCGTCACGGCCGTGCTCACGCAGCGAGAGACCGGCGGCAACCTCGCGGAAGTGCTCGACAACCTGTCCAGCGTGATCCGCGATCGCTTCAAGGTCAAACGGCACGTGCGGTCGGTGACTGCGCACGGACGAATCACCGGCTGGGTGCTCGCCTGCCTGCCGCCGGCCGTGGGATTGATGCTCACGATCGTCTCGCCCAATCATCTGAAAGTGATGTTCACCGATCCCCTTGGCATCAAGATGATCATCGTCGGTGGGTCGATGCAGGTCATCGGGACGATCATGATCCGCAAACTCGTCAACATTCGCTACTAGGAGCCTGACGTCATGGCACTCGAGCTGGTCATCACCCTGGTTGCCGGATTCCTGTTCATTGCGCTCGTCACCGGCTGGGGCACGTCGGCGGCGCTCTCAGCGGCAGCGCCAGAACGCCGCCGCCTCCGTCAGCTGACGGTCGCGGGTCCGGCGGGCGACATCATCGGCCCCAGCAACCTGGCGATCGTCGACATCGATCCGCGGTTCAAGCGGCTGCCTGGCGTACCGAAGTCCCCACAGGAACTGGGCCGGCTCCGGCGTCGCCTGACACGCGCCGGTCTCTACCAGTCCGACCGCGGTGTTCGTCTACTCGCTGGCGACGCTGCGTGACGCCGATCGTGTTCGGGCTGGCTGCGGTGTCCTTCTTCGGCATCGTCGAGGGATGGATGTATGCGCTGTGCGCCGCGGGTTTCGGCTACCTGCTGCCGGGCCTAGTCGTCGGCAGGCTGACCGAGCGGCGGAAGCGCGAGATTCGCGAACGGCCTCCCCGACGCGCTGGACCTCTTCATCGTCTGCGTCGAGGCTGGATGCGGACTCGACCAGGCGATCGTGAAAGCCTCCGACGAGCTCGAGATTCACATATCCGTCACTGGCGCACGAATTTCGCCTGATCACGACGGAGATCCGCGCCGGCAAGCCACGTCTGGAAGCGTTCAAGAACTTCGCGGGGCGGACCCAGGTGGACGATGTGCAGTCGCTGGTCGCGCTGCTGGTGCAGACCGACAAGTTCGGCACGAGCATTGCGCAGGCGCTTCGCACACACGCCGAAACCTCGAGAACCAAGCGCCGGCAGGACGCGGAAGAGCGCGCGAACAAGCTCGGCGTCAAGCTCGCCTTTCCGCTGGTCCTGTTTCTGTTCCCGGCCCTCTACGTCGTCATACTGGGCCCGGCGGTGATCGCGTTCGTTCGTGTGTTCATGAATGTCGGCAAATAAACAAACTCGTCTTCGCAGGAGGTCATGACGTGGATACCACAACAATCGATTCTGGTCGGTCATTATGGTCGTGCTGTTCGTGCTCTACATCGCCCGCCGCCGCGGCGCGTCTCAGCAAAGAGGACTAATCAACGTGAACCTACTCTCCCGGGGGACAACGATCACGCTGACGGTGGCGTTGCTCGGCGGGTGCGCGGCTCGAAAGCCGCGCCCCGCCCAGCAGCCGTCACAACCAGCCAACGAGCAGGCCGCAACGGCGCCGGCGCGTCCCGAATCGTTGTCCGAGTTCATGCAGAAAATCCGGCACCTCAGCGCCAACGCGCGTCCGCTGACCAAACAGGAGGCGGTCGAGACGTTGGAGACCAGAGATCCCGCGATCGCCGCAGAACTCCTGCTGGTGTCGAGCGAGCCGACTGCCGAGCGACACCGCAACCTGGCGGAAAAGTACCGGGAGCGCGGCGTGCTCGATGCGGCCTACCGGCATTTCAACCGCGCCATCGCGCAGAACCCGCGTGATGCTGCGGCCTACGAAGGCCTGGCGCGGGTCTGGCGCGACTGGGGTCTTCCCGAGCTCGCCGTCGGCGATGCGCACCGCGCGGCCTATTACGCGCCGCAGTCGGCGGCGGCCCGCAATACCTACGGGACCATCATGCAGGCGCTCGGCCGGCTCGAGGATGCGAAGGCGGCCTACGAGCTGGCGAGCTGGCTGGATCCCAAGGCGGCCTATGCCGTCAACAACCTGTGCTACGTGGCGTTTCTCTCCGGACGGATCGATTCGGCGATCGAAACCTGTACGAAGGCGCTGAACATCGATCCGACGATGAAGGCCGCGCGCAACAACCTGGCGCTCGCCTACGCCGCCGCCGGACGTGTCGATCTGGCACGGGCACACTTTCTCGACGCCGGCGATCGCGCCAGCGGCCTCTACAACACCGGCCTCGTCCATCTCGCGGCGGGAGACCACAAGAGCGCGCTGGCCGCGTTCGACGAAGCGAGCCGGGCACGCGCGACGTTTCATCTGGCACGGGAGCGCGCCGCGCAGATCCGCGCGCGACTCCGCGTCACGACCTTGCACGAGCGCCTCAATGGCGTTCCCGCGACAACCGAGCGCACGAACGGCGCTTCCGAGCAGTAGAACCATGATGACGGCCGCTGAATTCACCGAGGTTGTACCGTTTCCCGGCGCCCCGCAGAGTCTCGAGGAGACGGGGCTGCCCCTCGATCTCGTCCTCCAGCTGACGCTGAAGTCGCTGCACTTTGCCGGCGAACTGTCGGGCACCGAGCTGTCGCGGCGGCTGGGTCTGGAGTTCGCGGTCATCGCGCCGGCGCTCGAGCTCCTCAAGGCGCAGCACCAGATCGCCATCGTCGGCGGCGGATTCGTTGGCGGGGCAACCTACCGCTACCGCATCAGCGACGCCGGACGGGCCCGGGCGGCGCTGTTTCTCGAAACCAGCCACTACGTCGGTGCCGCGCCGGTACCGCTCGCGCAGTACCAGGCGTACATGACGGCCTATCGCGCGGCGGCCCCGCGCGGGGCGACGCGCGAGCGCGTTCGCGGCGCGTTTGCCCACCTCGTGATCAGCGACGGCGTCCTCGATCAGCTCGGACCAGCGATCAATGCCGGTCATTCGATGTTCGTCTACGGCCCTCCGGGCAACGGCAAGACCGTCATCTCGGAGGCCATTCACAACCTGCTCGAAGGTGAGATCGCGATCCCGCACGCACTGGAGATCGAAGGGAACATCGTGCGGCTCTTCGACCCGGTCAATCACGAGAGGATCACCGTGGACGACGAGGCGGACAGCCTCACCTCGCTCTCGAACGAAGACCGGAGATGGGTGCGCTGCCGGCGTCCGATGGTGATGGTCGGCGGCGAGCTGACCCTGAGCGCGCTGGAACTGAGCTACAACCCGACCACGGGCTTTTACCGGGCACCCGTCCAGGCGGTCGCCAACGGCGGCGTGCTGGTCATCGACGACTTCGGCCGGCAGCAGTGCTCGCCGCGCGACCTGCTGAACCGGTGGATCGTGCCGCTCGAGAGCCGCGTCGACTTCCTGACGCTGCAGAGCGGTCAGAAGTTCGAGCTGCCGTTCATGACGCTGATTGTGTTCGCGACCAACATCCGCCCCGCGGAACTGGTCGACGAGGCCTTCCTGCGGCGCATCCAGTACAAGATTTTTGCGGAGAGTCCGACGGTCGAGGACTTCAACGTCATCTTCACCCGGTGCTGCCGAGACCTGGGCGCGACGGTGGAAGCCGGGCTGGTCGAGCAGCTGCTGGTCGACTACTACCGGCCGCGCAAGATCGCGCTCCGTGGCTGCCAGCCCCGCGACTTGATCAAGCAGGCGCTGTCGCTGGCCTCCTATCTGAACAGACCGCCGCACCTCACGTTCGACCTCATCGAAGCGGCGTGCAACAGCTACTTCGTCAACGATCGCGAGGAAGTCGTCGTTTACGCGTGATCTGACATGCACACCTGGATCGCTCTCGTCGCGCTGGTGGCACAGACTGGGTTCGGTCCGGCCGGCGGCCCGGTCACGGCCGCGCCCTCGGTGCGCATCACGTCGCCGCTCGGCCGGACCGGAACCTACGGCGGCATCCGCATCGTCGCGCAGATCCAGCCGGCGGCCGGCGTGAACCTCGGTCCGGTGCAGTTCTTCATCGACGGCAAGCTGCTGCAGACGGACAGCGACGGCGCCCCCTACGTCGCGGAATGGACCGACGAGAATCCGTTCGAGCGGCGCGAGATCGCCGTCGCCGTGACCGATGCCTTGGGACGCGAAGTCCGCGACCGGATCGTGCTCGAGCCGTTCGACATCGTCGAAGAGGCACAGGTCACCAGCGTTCTCGTGGAAGCTGCGGTCCGGGACAAGAACGGCCGCTTCGTCAAGAGCGTTCCGTCATCGTCATTCAGCGTGTTCGAGGACGGCACGCCACAAACGCTCGACCTCGCACGGCACGAGTCGGTCGGCGCCACGTTCGCGCTGCTCATCGACAGCAGCGCCAGCATGTCGCGGCGGCTCGACTTCGTGCAGCGGACCGCTGCCGCGCTGGCCGATTACATGAGTTCGCTCGATCGGACGATCGTGGCGCCGTTCTCCAAAGCCCTGCTGGCCACGACCGGCCCCACCGACGATCGCAAAACGGTCACGGAAGCGATCCGTGCGATTCAGAGTCGGGGCGGCACCGCCATTCTCGATTCGCTCGCACAACTGGCCAACAGCCTGCCCGAATCCCCCGGACGTCGCGCGATCATTCTCGTGACCGACGGCTACGACGAGAACAGCACCAACTCTGTCGAAGAGGCCCTGGCGGCGGTGAAGGCCGCACGCGCCACGGTGTATGTCGTTGCCATCGGAGGTGTCGCCGGTATCTCGCTCAAGGGAGAGAAGGTTCTGCGGCGTCTCGCTCAGGAGACGGGCGGCCGCGTGTTTATCCCGGCAAACGACGATCAGCTCGAGATCGTCCACACCGCGCTGGCAGAAGACGTACAGAATCGCTATCTCCTCACCTACACGCCGACCAATCAGAAGCAGGATGGCAAGTGGCGTGAGATCGCCGTGACGGTCGCCGAGGGCGGTTATCGGGTTGACAGCAGGCCCGGCTACTTCGCACCGAAGCCGGCACCGATTCGGCCGCGACTCGAGTTCACGGCCATGGATCCGGGCGGTAGCTATCTCCAGGCGACCGCCGACGATCTCGAGGTGCTCGAGGACGGCGTGCCCCAACAGGTTGACGTGTTCCACGAGGCCTCGCAGCCGGTCTCGATCGTCCTCGCGCTGGATGCGAGTGGCAGCATGCGTCACCGTGAGGCGGAGGTCATCGACAGCGCGCGGGCATTTGCCGCGGCGCTTCGGCCCCAGGATCAGCTCGCGGTGATGACGTTCGCGGACTCGGCCAGGCTCGTTCACGACCTGTCGACCAATCGTGAATCGACCCGGGAAGCCATCGATGGCTACCGCACGTCAGGCGGAACCGCACTCTACGACGCAGTCTCGGACGCAATCAGCCGTCTCGAGCGGACCGAAGGGCGCCGCGTCGTCGTGGTCATGACCGACGGGCGCGACGAGAACAATCCGGGAACGGCCCCCGGCAGCAAACACACGCTTTCCGAGGTCCTGGAGCAGGTGAAAGCGAGCGAGATCACGGTTTTCACCATCGGGCTGGGCACCAAGGTCGATGTGCAGCCGCTGCAGCAGTTCGCCAGGCAGTCCGGCGGGCGCGCGCTGCTGCCGCAGGATGTGAGTCAGCTCACCGACGAATTCCAGCGCGTGGTCGAGGACCTGCGCCGCCGCTACGTGGTCGGATACACGTCGACGAACGGCGAACGGAACGGACACTGGCGACAGGTAGAGATTCGCTTCAAGTCGGCGCCGCAAGTCACGATTCGAAGCGCTGGCGGCTACGACGCGCCGGACCGGTGAACGCGATCAGGATTCGGAGCAAGGGACATGCGCACTTCAGGAGGCCGCGGGTTCGAAGGCTGGATGCTGGTCGTGCCGCTGCTCGCGTTGCTGGTCAGCGGGTCACTATCGCTCGGAGGCATCGACGGGATGCTGATCTCGCTTGAAGGCTTCATCCGGCAGACAGTCACGTCAGTTGTGGATTTCGTGCGCGGGCTCTTCTGATCAGAAGAGGCCCGGGACACTGGCATTCTCTTTCGCAGGGACGAGGAACGACACTATGGCGCAGGATTCAGTCCGTCTCGATGGTTTGCTCGCGAATCAGGTCCAGGTGCAGTGGCAGGAAGGCGTCGCCATCGTCCAGGCCGTGTGCCGTGAGCTGATCGCGAAAGGTGCCTCCGCGAACGAATTCGTCGGCGCCAGTGAGATCTACATCACCAGCGACGGAGCGGTGCGCGTCGGCGGCACGACGTCGACAAGCGCGCTTCCGGCCGCGGGTCATCTGCTCGCGGCAATGCTGAGCGACGACGTGCCGGTCAGGTTGCGGCTCGCCGTGACCCAGGCGACCGCCGACAACGGAACAGGCGCCCTGCGCGAATTCTCGGAAACACTCGCCTATTTCGAGCGACCCGACGCCCAGAAAGTCGTGCGTGGTCTCTTCGAACGGGCGTTGCTCGCCCCTCCTCGATCGTCTGACAACGCGGCGCCATTGAACGAATATGCGGAGGAGCCGCAGCGCAACGCTCGCGAGCCGCAACTCGCGCCCGCCAGGCGTAGCCGCCGCTGGCCGCTGGTTGCCGCCTCGGCTGCCGTGGTGATCGCTATCGGCGGCTGGTCGGTCAGGACCGGCGTTGCGAAGAACAGCTTCGCGGCCGCAGTCGACGTCGTCAGCGGAATGTTTCCGCCGCCCGCGGCCGTGACCGCTGCCACACCTGAGAGCCAAACCGAGAAGTCGAGCGCGCACGAAGCAGAGGACGTCCGGCACGCGGCCCGTCGCGATTCGACCCGATTCGCAGCCCGGGCAAGCCCGCCCCACATCCGGGGGAGAGAGCCGGTACGCCATCCAGGACGGGAGCTCCGCGTCACCGGTTTTCGCTTCGCCGCAGCTTCCTCTGCTCGTCCCGACGTTGTCGCCGGTGACGTCGAACATCCGAGAGACCGTGGCGCCACTGGTCCAGACCTCCGTCATGACCGCTGAACCTGAGGCGGGGGCGAATCCGATCTATTCCAGGTCGGACGCGGCGGTGACTGCGCCGCTGCAGGTCTACCCGACGTTTCCAGCCGAACCGCCGACCGCGTTTCGCAAGAACGATCGAACGATTCTCGAGCTCGTGATCGCAGCCGATGGCCTCGTCGAACGGGTACGGCTGCGCACCCGGCCGCGGGACGTTCACGAGTTCATGCTGTTGAGTGCAGCGAAAGCCTGGCGCTTCCAGCCGGCGATGCTGGATGGTCGTCCGGTTCGGTTTCTCCACAGCGTCGCGATCACGGCGATGGAGTGAGGCCCCGGCCTCACTTCATAACTGTGATTCGAGCACCACAGTTGTAAGGGATGTGTGCGGGCGCACGCGCCGAGGAGTCCGCGGAGCGCACGCATTTGCGAACAAATCCGCTTCGGGGCACAACCACAACCCGACATTCCGCGCTGGCATCGACTCTGCCATGCATCTGCGGTACATGTCACAGGATTCGGTGGCACGGCCGCGGATCATTTCCGCGAGCGCGCAGATGACCCGTGTAATCGAGCTCGCCCGCCGCGCCGGCGAGTCGGAAGCCAAGGTGCTGATCACCGGCGAAAGCGGCGTCGGCAAAGATCTGCTCGCTCGCGAAACGCACGTCTGCTCGCCGCGCCGGGCGCGGCGCTTCGTCGCGGTGAACTGCGCCGGGTTTCCCGAGTCCCTTCTCGAGTCTGAGCTCTTCGGACACACCCGCGGCAGCTTTACCGGCGCCGATCGGGATCGACCCGGGAAACTGCAGATCGCTGACGGCGGAACGCTGTTCCTGGACGAGGTCGGCGAAATGAGCCTGCGCATGCAGGCGCTGCTGCTGCGGTTTCTCGAGAACGGTGAAATCCAGACGATTGGCGACCAGCAGACGCAGACGGTGAACGTCCGTCTGATCGCGGCTACCAACCGCAACCTCCCGCAGCGCGTTGCGGCCGGCGAGTTCCGAGAGGATCTGCTCTATCGCCTTCGCGTGATCGAAATCGCCGTGCCCGCATTGCGCGAGCGGACGGACGACATTCCAGCATTGATCGAATTCTTTCTGCGCCGGTCCCCGCAGCAGCTGACCTTCTCCGACGAAGCCTACCGTGCGCTGCTGCGCCATCGGTGGCCGGGCAACGTTCGTGAGCTCCAACACGTTGTCGAACAGGCTGTCTGGCTGGCTCGGGACCGCGTCATCGCCCTCGAGGATCTGCCCGAATCGGTCCGCGCGGTCAACCCGATAGTCGGCCGAACGCGAGAACGCCGGCGCCAGATCGCCGATCAGCTGTACGACATGCTCGTGCAGGGTCAGTACTCGTTCTGGGATCACATCCATCCCCTGTTCCTCGAACGCGATCTCACACGGCACGATATTCGCGAGCTGGTCAGTCGCGGGCTGCGGGAGACGAGAGGCAATTACCGCGCATTGCTCTCGTTGTTCGGCCTGCCTGAGTCCGACTATCAGCGGTTCCACAACTTTCTGACGGCTCACGCCTGCAAAGTGGACTTCCGGAACTTCCGCACCGGCGTGGCGGTCCCGGCATCCCGCCCACCGGCCCTGCCGGACGTGCCGGACGTGCCGGACATCGCGAACGTGCCGAACATCCCGAAAGCCTCTGAGCTCTAGTTCCACCGGCTTGTCGGTGCCCGTCCGCACTCAACCCAGGCGTGACACCGTGCGCCCCTAAAGAACTTTAGAGGCGCGTTTAACCCTCCGCCATCTGGTTCTGTGGCCGTCGGCACAGGACAATTCATCCCGCGGGCAGACTTCGCGCGGCGACTCATCAATTGCAGAGATGTAAGACGGTCTAACCGCTTGAATATCCAGTCACTTGCAGTAATTCTCCAGCAAACCTCATCCTTGGCCCTGCGGTTGCTCATCCTTACAAAACAAGGAGCGAAAAACTAAAACCGTAATGGCTGTATTCCCCTACTTTGTCCTCGGGCCGAACGCCCTTCTCAGCCTCGCCGGGCTGACGAAGGGACCGGATCGGACCACACCGACTCCCGCAGAGGACTGGCGTCAGGCCCGCGTCGACGTGGTCATTCCCGCCTTCAACGAGGCGGACACGATCGTCCTGTGTCTGGCCGGCCTGCTGCGACAGACGATGCGTCCTCGACAGGTCATCCTCGTCGACGACGGAAGCACGGATGGGACGATCGACTGCGCCAAGGCGTTCTGCAGGCAGAACGGCCTCAAGCTCGTCGCAATCAAGCGCCGGTCCCCGATTGGCAAGACGCCGACGATCAAGCGCCAGGCGCGGGAATTCGACTCGGACGTGGAGTTCATCCTCGACGGCGACACGGTTCTCGAATCCCCGAACTACATCGAACGCACGGTCCAGGAGCTCTACCAGGGCGTCGGCATCGCGTCGGCGTGCGGCACCGTGCTGCCGATGCGGCGGCGCGATCGGCGTGCGATTGCCGCTGACGCCGCGGTCAAGTCGTTCGCGAAGCTCGCGAGCTTCCGGCAGCCACTGACCGACGAAGCGGCGATCCCCGCCATGCTCCGCGGCGTGACCAACCTCTATCGGGAAGTCCTCTATCTGTTCCTGCAGCGGTTCATCTATCGCGGGCAGATGGTGTTCTTCGGCACGATCCCCAATCCGGTCGGGTGCGCGGTGGCCTATCGACGCAAGTACGTCGAGGCCCTGTTCGACCACGTCAGCCCGATTCTCGGTGACGACCTGACCAACTCGGAAGACATCTTCATCGGCATGGGGATGCTGAACGAGGGCTACCGCAACATTCAGTTGACCGATGTCTACGCGCGGACCGTGGAGCCGAAGTGCACCCGGCTGCTGCAACAGGTCTACTTGTGGTCGTCTTCCTATCTGCAGTCCTGCTTCTACTACGACGACCTGCTCCGCAGTCCGCTGCGCGCGTTCAAGCGCTGGAGAGCCCGCCGTCAGGGTCCTCCCACCTCGCGGCCGCGGCGTTCCACACCCGTGCCCGCCGGTTCCGTACCGGCGCTGGCCACGGCGGGTGGAGTCCCGCCGATGCAGGGCGCGACGATGTCGGCGCTGTTCCGTACCACGGAAGCGTCGGAGGCGCCGGCGCCCGCCGGGTCGGGCCGCTCCTCGACCGCCGACTCGGGCAATGACCGCCGCCGCATTCGCGAGCAGTACCGGCAGGCCTTCGGCCGCGAGTACACCCGCACGAACGGGCGGCCGGTTGGATGGCTGCTGGCCGCCGGCGCAATAGAGAAGGTGTTCTTCCCGACAGCGCTGCTGATCATGGTCCTGCTGGGGCATTGGGAGGCCTTCTGGGTGACGCTGGCCGCCGAGAGCGTCATCAGCCTGACGGCGCTCGTTCTGGTCACGAAGGGGCAACGGATTGAATACTTCTTCAAAGGTCTGGCCGTCATGCCCGTGCGTTACGTGCTGATTGTCGCCGACCTGGTCACGATCGGCCGGTTTGCGACGGACCTCTGGATCACGAAGAACAGGAACTGGCGGAAATGAAGTCCCTCACCCTTCTTGCGCTGATCGTGCTGCTGGCAGGTCCGGCCAGCGCGCAGACCAACATCCCGGTGGGCGCGCTCGTCGCGGAAGGCGAAGCGCGCTGGGAAGATGCGCTTCGGTTGTATCGCGCGCAGCTCGACCGGGAGCCCGCCGCGGCCGAACTGTGGCTGCGCGTCGCCGATATCGAGGCACGGCTTGGCCGCGCCAGTGAATCGATTGCCGCACTCGAGCGCGCCGCCGCGGCCCGCCCGAGCGATGCGACGATCTCGTCGCGACTGTCTCAGGCGTACGCGGCGCAGGGGCACGCCATCGCCGCGCAGCGAGCGATCGAAAGTGCGCTCGCGGTGCAGCCTTCGTCGGAGGAGTACCTTCGAGCGCACGCCACGCTCGCGACCTGGGCAGGGAACTACGGTCCAGCGGCACGGAGCTATCGCAAGCTCCGTCAGGCGCAGCCGCAGGACACGGACCTGGCCCTGGCGCTGGCGCGCGTCAGCGTCTGGGATGGCGACTCGGACGCGGCCGCGTCCGCCTATCGCGACTACCTGAAGGGATCGAACCCGCTGCCTGAGGCCTGGCTCGAGCTTGCACGGGCCGAGTCGTGGCGCGGCAATGCCATCGCTGCAGTCGATGCGCTGGACCAGTACCGCGACCGGTTCGGCGCGACCGACGCCTACCTGCGCGAGCGCGTTTACGTCCTGGCCCGAAGCGGACGTCCTCGCGAGGCACTTCGCGATCTCGCCCCCCTGGTGGCGGCCGCGCCCAACGATTACGAGCTGCAACTGTCCAGGACCGTCGCCCTCGCGTCCCTGCGGAACCACGGCGCAGCAGCGTCGAGCCTGGCCCGCATCGACGCGCTGAAGCCGAACCACTCGGATACGCGCGACGCTGAAAGCCTGGTGCGGTCGTTGCTCGGCTCGACCGTCGGACCTTCGACGACGTTCTACAACGATTCGGACGGATTGCAGATCTTCAAGGCGGCACCGCGCCTCGACGTGGGCTTCAAGAGTGACACGCGCTTCCACGGCGGCTACGAGCTGATCGAGCTCGAAGCGCGTGTTGGCAGCGGCCTCGAACCCGTGTCGGGCGGCCGCAGCGCCAGAGTCGAGCACGGCTGGGCCGGTCTGACCCAGCGGATCGGCCCCCTTACCTTCGGCGGCACCGTGGGACAGGCGCGTGTGGAGTCACATTCGCTCAACACCTACGCCGCGCTCGTCAAGTTCACACCGGCCGACACGCTGACGGTGGCGGCGGAACGGAGCTCCGGGTTCGCGACGATCTCCCCGCGGACCGTGAGTCTCGGCATTACCAAGATTACGAACCGTTCGGCGATCGACTGGACGATGGCGATGCGCTATCACCTGGCGCTCGAGGCGGCGTACGAGGAGCTGTCCGACGGCAACACACGGTGGGAGATCTTCGTCGCGCCGAGGGCCGCGGTGGCGCGCACGCAGCGGCTGAACCTCGATCTTGGCCTGCTGCTGCATCAGTTCGGCGCCCGGCAGAACCTCGATAACGGCTACTACGACCCGCGCCGCTACGAGTACTACGCCGTGGTCGTCTCGCCCTACTGGAAGGTCTCGGAGAACGTCGGCGTGGGAGCGTCCGCGGGCATCGGGGGTCAGCGCGACTCTGCGGACAGCCGCTTCCGCTTGGGCAGCAACGCCTCCGCCGAGGCGACCTTCGGGATCTATGGTCCGTGGCTTCTGAAAGTCCACGGCAGCACGACCAACAATCGGCGCCTCGACAGCGGCGCCTTCAGGGGAGTGAGCGGCGGCATTACGCTGCTGCGGCGGTTCTAGGAGCGACGATGCGTGCTTTGATAACGGGTGGTGCAGGGTTCATCGGGTCACATCTTGCCGAGACGCTGATCTTGCAGGGACATGAAGTCATCGTCCTCGACGATCTATCGACGGGACGGCTGGAGAACATCGCGCACTTGGCGAATCGGCGCGAGTTCCGGTCGGTGATCGGCTCGGTAACGGACGCGAGGGCGGTCGCACCACTCGTTGAGCAGTCCGATGTCGTGTTCCATCTCGCCGCCGCCGTGGGCGTCAAGCTGGTGTGCGAGGCGCCGATTCACACGATTCACACGAATGTGAACGGCACCGAGGCCGTGCTCGAGGCCGCGCACCGATACAAGAAGCGCGCGCTCGTCGCCTCGACATCAGAGGTCTACGGCAAAGGCCACGCGCTGCCCTACAGGGAGGACGCGGATCTGGTGCTCGGACCGCCGGACAAGACCCGCTGGGGGTATGCCTGCAGCAAGCTGATGGACGAGTTCCTCGCGCTCGGCTACGCGCGCGAGCACGATCTGCCGGTCACCGTCGTGCGCCTGTTCAACACCGTCGGCCCGCGGCAGAGCAGTCGCTACGGCATGGTCCTCCCCAACTTCGTGCGCTGGGCCCTGAACAACGAGCCCATCACAGTGCACGGCGACGGCTCGCAGACCCGCAGCTTCACCTGGGTGGGCGACGTAGTCTGGGCCATGACCGCACTGATCAACGAACCGCGTGCCGCCGGACAGGTGTTCAACATCGGCAACGGCGAGGAGGTCTCGATTCGCGATCTCGCCCTCAAGGTCTGTGCGATGACCGGCAGCCGCTCGGAGCTGCAGTTCATGCCCTACGAGCAGGCGTTCGATCGCAGCTTCGAGGACATGCCGCGCCGCGTTCCCGACATCTCCAAGCTGCGGCGCCTCGTCGGCTACGAGCCCCGGGTGCACCTGAAGACGATCATTCAGAGCGTGATTGGCTACTGGACGACCGAGCAGAACGGCCCCCGCGCCATTCCCGCGGCACGCCGCGCGGGCTGCTGCAGGGATCTCGCGTCGATCAGCCGCGCGCAGTTGCGGTCTGACACCGGAGTCTCATCAGATCGTCAGTTTCAAACGCCAGGCCACGGCGATTCGGTCGGCGCACAGAGGTCATTCTTGGCCCATTTGTTTCAACCACTCCTGACGGCGCACGCGGGTCCGCACCAGCTGGTGAACCGGACCCGCGGCTTCGTCCTGGCGGCGCGAGTCGAGACGGCATTCGACTCGCGCAGCCGCCGTCGTGGACTCCTGGGCCGGCAGGCGTTGCCGGCGGATACGCTGCTGGCGATCGCGCCGTCGAACGCCGTTCACTCGTTCGGGATGAAGTTCCCCATCGATGTACTGTTCGTCGCTCGCGATGGCCGCGTGGTCAAGCGGGTCTCGTCGATGCCGGCGCGGCGCATCGCCGCTGCCCTGCGCGCGTTCGCCGTCCTGGAGTTCGCCGCCGCCCATGAAGGTGTCGCCCGGACCATGGTCGGCGACATCGTGGCGCTGGAGGAAATCTCGAACGACTCGTCGCTCTGAGGTGTCGTCCGACATCTGTGAACTGAGATCGAGTCGTGATCGGTAATCGGTGATCGGTGATCCGGCGAGCAGCAGCAGACGCCACGTTTCCGCGCGTTTCGCATCCCGTAACTTCCCCGAAATCCCGGCGCGCTAGTCTGGATCCGCCACCCGAGATGACTCGCCCGGAGCCGGCCGCCACACCTGGCGGCTCGAGGCCGGGGCGCAGGCAGGGTGGATGGAGGTTCAGATGGTGGGACGGATCATCGTGGACAACGCGGCATCCGGCGTACGTCGCAGCGGCCTCAAGCTGCTGATACTCGCCGTCGTCGGGCTGACCGCATTCAACTCGATCTCGTGCGTCACGACCGGCCACGTCGGCGTGGTCACGGTGTTCGGGCGGGTCACGGGCCGGACCATGGGCGAAGGCATCCACGTGGTGAACCCGATGGCGCGGATCCACGAGCTGAACATCAAGACCCAGGAGCTCAAGGAGCGCACCAGCGTGCCGTCCAAGGAGGGGCTGATCATGGGCGTCGAGGCGTCCGTGCTCTACCACCTGCAGCCGGACCGCGCCGGCGACGTCTTCCAGAAGATCGGCAGCGGCTACGCCGACGTGCTGCTGGTGCCGAACTTCCGCTCGGCCATCCGCGGCGTCACCGCGGCGAACCTGGCGAGCACCCTCTACTCCGACGCGCGCGAGAGCATCGCCCGCCAGATCCTCAGCGACCTGCAGGCCCAGGTCCAGCCGCGCGGCATCGTCATCGAGAACGTGCTGCTGCGCGACCTGCAGCTGCCCGACACGCTGAAGCAGGCCATCGAGGCGAAGCAGCAGGCGCAGCAGGAAGCGCAGCGGATGGAGTTCGTGCTCCAGCGCGAGCGGCAGGAGGCCGAGCGCAAGCGCGTCGAGGCGCAAGGCATCAAGGACTTCCAGAACGTCGTCAGCGAGGGCATCAGCGACAAGCTGCTCGAGTGGAAGGGCATCGAAGCGACGGTGGAATTGGCCCGCAGCGCGAACGCGAAGGTAGTGGTGGTCGGCAACCCGAAGAGCGGCCTGCCGCTCATCTACGCGGCGGACAAGTAAAGGCCGGTGCTGGGTGCTGGGTGCTCGGTGCTGGGTGTCAGGCAGTGAATCGTGAAACGCTGGTGATGGTTCACGATTCACTGCCTGACACCAGTTAGAATCCCTCATGGACACGCTACGCTCCTGGACCGAAGTGCTGGCGCTGGTAGGTGTGACGGCCGCGGGCAGCCATGTGCTGCTGGGCATGGTGTCGTCGCCGCAGGACAAATCGAGCTTTCCGAAGCCGCCGGGGATCGAGCGGGTCGATCCGGCGCTGGACAAGCTCATTGCCCCCGACGCCACGATCGAAGTGCTGTCTGGTGGCTACACCTGGTCGGAAGGACCGGTGTGGGTGAAGGACGGCGGCTACCTGCTCTTCTCCGACATTCCCCCGAACGAGATCCATCGGTGGAAGGAGGGCGAGGGCGCCCGGGTGTTCCTCAAGCCGTCGGGCTACACCGGCACGGAGCCGCGTGGCGGCGAGGTCGGCTCGAACGGGCTGACGATCGATCGCGAGGGACGGCTGGTCCTGGCGCAGCACGGTGACCGGCGCATCGCCCGGCTCGAGACGCCGCTCGGCAAGCCGCAGCCGAAGTACTCGACGCTTGCCGACCGCTACAACGGCGCGCGGTTCAACAGCCCGAACGACCTCGTCTTCCACAGCAACGGCGACATCTACTTCACGGACCCGGCCTACGGGCTCGAGAAGCAGTGGAGCGATCCGGCGCGCGAGATGGACTACGCCGGCGTGTTCCGTCGCGCCAAAGACGGAACCGTCACGCTCCTGACGCGCGACATGACCCGGCCGAACGGCCTCGCCTTCTCTCCCGACGAGAAGCGGCTGTACGTCGCGCAGTCCGATCCCAACGCCGCGATCGTTCGCGTGTTCGACGTCAAGGCCGACGGCACGATCGAGAACAGCCGCGTGCTGTTCGACGCGACGTCGATGACCAAGGGCCGCAAGGGTCTGCCCGACGGTCTGAAGATCGACACCGCCGGCAACCTGTTCGCGACCGGCCCCGGCGGCGTGCTCGTGCTCACGCCAGACGGCAAGCATCTCGGCACCATCAACACCGGACAAGCCACCAGCAACTGCGCGTTCGGCGACGACGGGCGGACGCTGTACATGACGGCAGACGACTATCTGATGCGCGTCAAGCTGCGGACGAAGGGGATGGGATTCTAAGCGCTAACTCCCCTTCCAACGGGAGTTGGGAATTGGGCGTTGGGAGTTGACGCGGACTCAGAACATCGATCGCTGACCAGGTCCCTGATCACGAAGTAGGCGAAGAACGCGTAGAACGCCGAGCAGAGCAGCAGCACGGCCTCGCGCCATGGCGCCGGCCGCAGCGCCTTCGGCAGGAAGCGGCGGTTCACCAGGAAGATCTGCACGCCGGCGATGGCCAGGACGATGCCCGCCATGTTCGCGAGGATCTTGAACAGCTGGAATGGCGAGGCCGACCGGATCACGAACACGCCCCACACCGAGAACACCAGCAGGATGCCGTAGTAGAGCGCGCGGATGCCGGCCTTGGATGCGCGGGCGCGGGAGCTCGCCATCCAGGTCGCGTCGGTGATCGTGCGCACCAGGATGTCGGTGTTCCCCAGCTGCGTCTTGAACAGGATCCAGAAGCCGTTGAACAGGGTCAGGAACCAGAAGCCCGGCCAGATCTTGCTCAGGTACTCGGCCTGGTACGCGCCGGCGGCAAGTCCCTGCAGGTCGGTGCCGTGCGGGATGATCGCGGTCGCGAGGTTGACGTTCAGGAACATGCCGAGGAAGCAGAACAGCCCCCATACCAGCAGCTGATCGGCGTGCACGTAGCGCATCCACTCACGCCATCGCACCAGGTTGGCCTCGGTGGCGGGGAACACGGTGCCGACGTGTGAGAGCTGGATCTGGTGGCCGCCCACCGCGCTCGGAATCGCGCCGACCAGCGCGCCCATGCCGAAGCCCTTGTCGCGGATCCAGTTGGTCACGGTCAGGTTGCCGATGCCGCCGGACCCGGCCGTCGCCGCCAGCGCGCCGATCAGCGCCCAGTCGATCGGCGTCCGCAGCCCGCTGAGGCTGAAGAAGCCCATGAACGTCTGGGCCCAGTGCGAGAACGGCACGAACGCCACGTTGACCGCGATCAGGAACAGGAACACCACCGCCAGCATCGTCCAGGCGAAGTACTCGAGCATCCGTTCGATGGTGCCGCCGAACGACAGGATCAACACGACCCCGACGATGAGGGCGGAGGCGATCCAGGCCTGGGTGGCCTGATCGGGCGCGCCGGGCATGCGGCCCATCCACGCGCCGAACAGGGTGGCGGCGGCGCTGCCGGCCAGCGCCGGCCATCCGAGCTGGAAGAAGCCGAGCATCGAATAGAAGCCGGCCCAGAACTTCGGCCCGGGCTTGAGCCGCATGATGCCGCCGTAGATCGGCTCGCCGGTGTAGAGCGTGTAGCGGATCCCCTCGAGGTTGAAGACGACCTGCAGGAGGATCGCGATCGTCGCAATCAGGAAGATCGCCGACGAGTACTTGACCGCGGCGGCCGGCCCCACCAGCCATTCCCCGCCGCCGATCGAGGTCGCCGCCATGATCGCGCCGGGGCCGATCACCTTGAACATGTTGCGGAAGGTGAAGGGCGGCGGCGCCGGCAGGTCGGCCACGCTCCAGCGCGGCAGCTCGCCATGTTCGGGTGGCAGCGTGGCGTCGGCGGTGCCGGATGCGGTCGATGCGGGTCTGGTCATGTGTTGAGGGCTACTGAGTCTTCAGGAATTCGATCAACGCACGCTTGCGGTCGTCCGGCAGCGCGACGCCGTAGACGTGCCCCTGGTTGCCGTTGCCGCGGGCCGAGGTGTCGTAGCGGAACCCGAGGCGTTCGGCCTCGGCGCCGCCGGACACGAAGCCGACGCGCTCGGGGTCGTAGACGTCGTAGCCGCGGTAGAACACCGTCGCCCGCTTCTCGACCGGCGCGAGCAGGTCGTGCAGCGACGGCACCGAGCCGTTGTGCAGGTACGGCGCGCGAAGCCAGACGCCGTCGAGCGGCATCGCCACGTAGCCGTCCGTCTTGCGAAACGCATCGAAGTCCCACGGGTACTTCTCGGCGTAGGCGTTGTAGGCCGCGGACGCGCCGGGAGTCCACATGTCGAGGCGATTGCGGTCGGTGCCGATCTCCGCGAGCGGAACCACGGTCCCGGTGCGCGCGCCGCCGAACGCATGGCACGACGCGCACTCGGCCTTGTACACCGGCTCGCCCGCTGCCGCCAGCGCCGCGTCCACCGGGTACGGGTACTTCGGCGGCGGCAGATCGAGCAGCCAGGTCTCGACCCGTTCCAGGCTGGGCAGATCGATCGAGCGCGGGCTGGCGCCATCGCCGAGCGCCGAGCTGAGCACGATCTCGCGGAGCGGTCCGTTCAGGCCGTCCCAGTGCAGGCGCAGGCCCTGGCGCGCGCGCATGTTCCAGATCGGCACGATGTCGGCGTTGCCGATGGTGCCGTCGAGCGGCTGGCGCAGGTAGCTGAACTTGGCGCGGTTGAACGGATCGATGCGGCCGCGGCCCCACGTCGGCTGGGCCTCCATCCACGCCAGCTCGCGCCGCTGCTTGGCGAGGGCGTTTCGCACCCCTGGAATATAGAGGAAGCGATAGCGCAGCCGGTTGAACCAGGAGAGGTCGGTGAGCTCGTCGATCGCGCTCATGACCTCGCCGGCGCGGAACCGCGGGTCGCTCGCCGCGGCCTGCAGGAAGCGGACGTAGCCCTGCGGATCGAACTGGTGCGACGGGCCGCCGGGAATGATCGTCGGCTCGGCGTCGGGGGTGCGGCGTACCGACGAGGTGTGGCAGAACGCGCAATTGACGGCGACGCGGTCGGTGCCGTTGACCCGCTTCTTCGCGAAGCCGATCGGCAGCTCCTTGCCCTTCTCCCAGATCAGCCCGAGCGACGCATAGCCGCCGGGCAGCTTGTCCGGGAACATCCGCGGCAGCACCTGCCAGATCCAGTACGGCAGGCCCTCGGTCTCTTCGATGCCGATCGACCCGTACTTGAAGTGCTCGGTCGCGGAGTCCGCGTCCGCTGTCCGCCCCTGCGCGCTCGCCCAGACGGCTGGCAGCGTGGCGCACGCGGCCAGCGCGACTAGCAGAATCGTGCGACGAACCGGCAGGTTTTTCCGCGTCATCGGCGTAACGGGCGATTGACGGCTGGATCCTATCTCAATCCCGATCCGCGTCACGCCGGCGTCGGCTACGGTGGCATATACTTGCGCCGCCCCAACAGGAGGTTCAATGACCCTGCAGTATTGCTTCGCTCGATTCCGGCTCTCGCTCCTCGCACTCGGCATCGCAGCGGCGCTGGTGCCCGCGACGGCGCTGGCGCAGTTCGACGCCGCGACCGTACTCGGCACCGTCAAGGATTCATCCGGCAGCGTCGTGCCCGGCGCGACCGTCACCCTTCGCAACGTCAGCACCGGCATCACCGCCACCACCGTGAGCGATGCGGACGGCAACTACCAGTTCCTCAACGTCCGCATCGGCATCTACAGCGTCAAGGGTGAGCTGCAAGGCTTTTCGGTGGCCCAGACGGACAACGTCCAGGTGACGGTCAACGCGCGGCAGCGCGTCGACCTGACCCTTGCCGCCGGCAGCGTCAGCGAGACGGTCACGGTCAGCGGCGCCTCGACGCTGCTCGAGGCCGATTCGAGCGATCGCGGACAGGTCATCGGCAAGGAGCAGATCGTCAACCTGCCGCTGAACGGCCGCGCCTACGCCGACCTCGCGCTGCTCAGCCCCGGCGTGCGCCGCTCGGCGATCTCCGAGTCGCGCGACGCGTCGTTCAACGTCCACGGCCTGCGCAGCGCGCTCAACAGCTTCGTCCTCGACGGCGTCGACAACAACTCGTACGGCACCAGCAACCAGGGCTTCTCGAACCAGGTCGTCCAGGTCTCGCCCGACGCGGTCGAGGAGTTCAAGGTCCAGACCAACAACTTCAGCGCCGAGTTCGGCCGCACCGGCGGCGCCGTCGTCAACGCCTCGATGAAGAGCGGCTCCAACCAGTTCCGCGGCAGCGTGTGGGAGTTCAACCGCAACGACGGGCTGAACGCGGTCGGGTTCTTCAAGCCGAGCTCCGGCGTCAAGCCGAAGCTCAATCGCAACCAGTTCGGGTTCGTCTTCGGCGGACCGATCATCCGCAACCAGACGTTCTTCTTCGGCGACTACGAGGGCTTCCGGCAGATCTCGAAGGTCATGACCTTCGCCAGCATCCCGACGCTGCAGCAGCGCCAGGGCAATCTCGGCAAGCCGATCCTCAACCCGCTGACCGGCGAGCTCTACGCCGACGGCATCATCCCGGCCAGCGCGATCACGCCGTTCGCGCGCCAGGTGCTGGCGGGGCTTCCGGATCCGACGCTGCCCGGCATCTCCAACAACTTCGACTCGCTGCCGCGGCGCCAGGATTACAACGACAAGTTCGACGTCAAGGTCGATCACCAGTTCAGCACGCGGATGACGGCGTTCGGCCGCTTCAGCCATCGCAAGCTGGACAACTTCGAGCCGCCGCCGATTCCGGGCGAGACCGGCAGCCCGGCCAACGCATCCGTCCACGTCCTCAACCAGCAGTTCGCCGGCGGCATGACGTTCACGCTGACGCCGACGTCGCTGCTCGAAATCCGGCTTGGCGTGTCGCGCACCGAGGCGGGCAAGGAGCCGGTCGGCATCGGCGAGCCCGGCATGCTCGAGGGCTACGGGATTCCCGGCCTGCCCACGGATCCGCGGTTTGCCGGCGGACTGACCGAACAGGGCGTGACCGGGTGGACGGCATGGGGCCGCCAGAACAGCAACCCGCAGTTCCAGGATCCGTCGGTCATCAACCCGCGGATCAACTACTCGTGGATTCGCGGCCGTCAGAGCTTCAAGACGGGCTACGAGTACCAGGCGATCAACACGCAGATCGACGACTTCAACCCGAAGTACGGGCGGGACACGTACGGCGGGCAGTTCAGCCGTCCGGGCACCGCCGCCGCAGGATCCGGCGACCTACAACCTGGCGGACTTCATGTTCGGCGCGCGCAACACCTATGCGCTGATCAACCCGTTCATCGCCAACCTGCGCCAGCGGATGCACTTCGCGTACATCCAGGACGACTTCAAGGCCAACGAGCGGCTGACCCTGAACCTCGGCCTGCGCTACGAGTTCGCGACGCCGCAGTGGGAGAAGGACAACTTCCTCACCAACTTCGATCCGTCGACGAACACGCTGATCCAGGCGAAGGACGGCTCGATCTACGACCGCGCGCTGGTCAATCCCGACACCAACAACTTCGCGCCGCGGCTCGGCCTCGCCTACTCGATCACCGACAAGACGATCCTGCGCAGCGGCTACGGCAAGAGCTTCATCCACTTCAACCGGCTTGGCGGCGAGAACCTGCTCTCCTTCAACGGTCCTCACGTCGTCGGCCTGAGCATCACGCAGCAGCCGTCGCAGGGGCTCTGCACCGCGACCAGCGCGCCGACCTCCTGCTTCCGGACCACGCAGCAGGGCTATCCCGAGGGCCTGAACGTGCCGGCGAACTTCAGCACGCTGAACGCGCGCGTCAACTACATCCCGAAGGACAACCCGAGCGGCAGCGTCCAGAGCTGGCACGTGTCGGTGCAGCGTGAAGTGCTGCCCCGCCTGATGGTCGACGTCGGCTACGTCGGCAACAAGAGCCGCGACATCATGATCCTCGCCGACTACAACCAGGCGCGCCCGAACGGGCCGACCGAGAGCGCGACGCTGCAGGCGCGGCGGCCGATCCAGGGCTTCCAGGAAATCCAGATCGCGTTCGCCGGCGGCAAGGGGGACTATCACGGGCTGCAGGTCAAGGTCGAGCATCGCTACTCGCGCGGGCTCTACCTGCTGAACTCGTTCACCTGGTCGCGCGCGCGCGACAACGCGTCGGGCCACCTCGAGGTGCAGAACGGCGACAACAGCCGCGTCAACTACAGCGATATCGAGGGAGAGTTCGGCACCTCGGGCTACGACCAGCCGTTCAACAACACGACCAGCTTCGTATGGGAAGTGCCGTTCGGCAAGGACCGGCGCTACGGCCGCGAGCTCAACCCGGTGATGGAAGGCCTGCTCGGCGGCTGGCGCGTCGTCGGCATCAACACGATGACCAGCGGCGTGCCGATCAACCTCTCGTACTCGCCGTCGGGGATCTTCTCCGTGAGCGGCAGCCCGACCTACCGTCCAAACCTGACCGGCGACCCGGTGACGCCGAGCGACCAGCGGACGATCGCGAACTACCTGAATCCGGCCACGGTCGAGATCCCGACCGACCGGACCCAGCCGTTCGGCAACGCCGAGCGCAACGCCGCGCGAGCGCATCCGTTCTTCCAGTTCGATCTCGGACTGCACAAGACGTTCGGGATCGGCGGCGATCGCCGCATCGAAGCGCGGCTCGAAGCGTTCAACCTGTTCAACCGGACGAATTTCCAGCCGGCCAGCGCCAACCGTTCGAACGCCAACTTCGGCGCGATCAGCTCGACCTACGCGGCGCGTCAGATCCAGCTAGGGGTGAAATTGCATTTCTGAGGGAGTCAACTCCCAACCTCCAACTCCCAACGCCCAAGGCGAGTGGCTTTGGGCCGACTCCTCTTTCGCTTGGGAGTTGGGAATTGGGAGTTGGGAGTTAGAAAGCCGCCGTCTGGCTATTCGGCGGCGGCGTGTTATCCTGAATTCGACCGCCGCAGCAATGACGCGGCGCCAAACAAAGGCTTCAAGCGACCACGCCCCCCCATTCGATCGGGGCACAACCATACGGTCGCGGCCGGGAGGTGCATGCATGGCAGACACCACCGGGAGTCGTCGCTAAGACGCTCCCAACGCTCGATCGCAAGACGAACGGCCGGCGGCAACGCCGGCCGTTTCTTTTGTACGTGCTACGTGCGAACGTGCTCAGCGAACGTGCTCAGCGCACGCGCTCAGGCGAATTTGCGCTCGTCTGCCGACGGACCGTAGACGGCCGGCACTTTCGCGCCGAGCATGCGCAGGTAGACGGTCATCTGGCCGCGATGGTGCGCCGAGTGGCTGAACGTGTCGCGAATGACGATGTGGCGGGGAAACTCCATGACGACGGTGCCTCCGGACAGCAGCTTCCAGGGGGTGTTGAGGAAGTCGTCGTGGGTCTTCTGGAGCGCCTCCCTCGCCTGAGCGACCGCCTTGTCCAGCCCGGCGACGAGCTCCTGGCTCGTGTTCATCGGCTCGGGCTTGTACTTGGGGCCATCCTTCGGCGCGATGTCGAGCTCGTCCTGGGTGATGGCGAACGCAATCCACGAGGGAATCATCGCCACCAGCTCGGCCAGGTAGCCGAAGGGCATCGAGCGATCGTGCGGCTTCCACTCGCGCTTGCCTTCCGGCGTCTGCTCGAGCACGCTCCTGGATCGGGCCGCCTCGCGCTCCAGCTCGGCGAGAAATATCTCCGTCATTCGCATAGGCATACCTCTTCTGTTGTCCCGTTCACCATATACGGTGCAATACTCCGATGCGACAGATCAACGCCAGCCGGAGCCCGAAGCCGTCATGCGCCGTCATCGAATCGCCGTCATACCCGGGGACGGGATCGGCAAAGAAGTCACCCCTGCCGCCATCGAAGTCCTCAACGCCGCCGCCGCGCGGCTGGCCTTCACCATCGAGTGGACGAACTTCCCGTGGGGCTCGGAGTACTACCGCGCGAACGGCCGCATGATGGCCGACGACGCGCTCGACCAGCTGCGCGGCTTCGACGCGATCCTGTTCGGCGCGGTCGGTGACCCCGGCATCCAGGACAACGTCACGCTGAACGGGCTGCTGCTCCCGATCCGGCGCAGCTTCGATCAGTACGCGTGCGTGCGGCCGGCGGTCCTCTATCCAGGCGTACGCTGCCCGCTTGCCGGCAAGCGCGCCGGCGACATCGACTTCGTCGTCGTGCGCGAGAACACCGAAGGGGAGTACGCGCAGGTCGGCGGCGTGCTGTATCCGGAGTCGCCGGCCGCGGTCGCCGTGCAGTCCGCGATCTTCACGCGCCACGGCACCGAGCGCATCGTCCGCTTCGCCTTCGAGCTGGCGCGGCGCCGCGCCAAGAAGCGGCTGGTCACGTCGGTCAGCAAGGCGAATGCGCAGGGCTACAGCATGGCGTTCTGGGATCGCGTGTTCGCCGAGGTGGCGCGCGACTATCCCGACATCCGCACCGAGTCGCTGCTCGTGGATGCCGCCTGCATGGATCTCGTCCGGCGTCCGGAGTCCTTCGACGTCATGGTTGCGTCGAACCTGTTCGGCGACATCCTGACCGACCTCAGCGCGGCCATCACCGGCAGCCTCGGCCTGGCGCCAAGCGCGAACCTCAACCCGGAGCGGACGTATCCGTCGATGTTCGAGCCGGTGCACGGCTCGGCGCCAGACATCGCCGGCCTCGGCGTCGCCAATCCGATGGCGGCGATCCTCTCGGGTGCGCAGATGGTCGAGTTCCTCGGCGAAGACCAGCGCCGCCGCGCTCGTCGAGCACGCAGTCATCGACGTCCTGACCGCCGGATACGGCCTGACCGCCGACCTGGGCGGCACCGGCACCACGAGGACGGTCACCGAAATGGTGGTCGCGCGCTTGAACGAGCTGCTCGCGGGAGCGCCTGACTAGCAGCGCCCCTCCAATCCGCCTCACGCATTCGCCGTCGTAGAATCGACGAAATCAGCGGAATCGGCGCAACTCATAGGAGTAGATCGACTTGCTGGAGATTCGGCGCAACCTCGACCAACAGTACGCGGACGTGTACACCAGGGCGGTGCTCGATGCCCTCAACAGCCTGCGCAATTTCGACGGCGATCGCCAGGAGGTGATGCGGACCCGGCTCGAACGGCGCGCGCGGCGCGCCAGGAACGGCGAGCGCATCATGTTCCTCGACCCGGCGTCCTCGATCCCGCGAACGTCCTTCACGGTGCAGCAGGCGCGAGACGCGCGGTTCGACGGCAGCGACATCCCCGCCGATCTGCAGCGGCAGTGGATCCAGGGCACCGGCCCGGCGGCCAAACCGAATACCCCGGTCGCGAAGAGCATCCGCAACGTCGCGTATGCCCTGCTCTCCGGCGCCGACGGCTGGATGTTCGACGGCGAGGACGCGCTCGGGCAAGTCTCGACGATGTCGCTCGACAACCAGCGGAACCTGAGGCTGGCGATCGGCCGCGACCCGCAGTTCCTGGACGTCGCCAGCCAGGTCGCCGTCGAGATGAACCGCTGGTCCGCCGACTTCCTCGGCCGGCCGATCGTCGAGGACTGGAAGCGGCAGATCGACTTCACGACGACGATCTTCCGGCCGCGCGGCCTGCATCTCGACGACCGGCACGTCCGCCACGCCGGCGGCGGCGGCTTCTCCGCCTCGATCGTCGACGCCACGCTCTACGTCGTCCACAACCACGAGGCGCTCCGGCGCGCTGGCCGATCGATCGTGCTGTATCTGCCGAAGATTCAGACCGCAGAGGAAGCCGCGGTCTGGAACGGCATGCTCGGGGCGCTCGAACAGCATCTCGGGCTGCCGGTCGGGACAGTCCGGACGTACGTGCTGGTCGAGCAGATCGAGGCGAGCTTCCAGCTGATGGAGATTCGCGCCGCGCTGCACGAGCGGTTCGTCGGCTTCAACACCGGGCGGTGGGACTACATCAACAGCGTCTCCGACGCGATGGCGTGGGCACGCGAGTTCGTGAACCCGAACATCGACGCCATCACGATGACCTACGGCTACATGCGCAACTACGAGGACCGCGTCCGCCGGGCGGTCAACACGCCCGATCGGGGCGGCCGGTTCGCGCTGTGGCAGGGCGGGATGGAACCGAACATCCCGGTCGGGTCGCCTGCCGGCGTCGCCGCCGGCATGGCCCGCGCGCTCGCCGGCGCAGAGCGCGAGCAGCGCGAAGGCGCGAGCGGCAAATGGGTCGCGCACTGGAAGATGGTCCACATCGTTCGACCGGTGTGGGAAAAGGCGGGCGAGCCGAACCAGCTCGGACGGCGGTTCCCGCCGCTGACCTACACGCCTGCCGACGCCGAGGGGCTGACGCTGCTCGAGCCGGCGCCGCGCACCGTGAGGGGGGCGCGCGATCTCGCCAGCGTCGCGCTCCAGTACGGCAACGCCTTCGGCCAGGGGCTGCAGGCCGCCGCGCTCAAGCCCGCCGACTTCTTCGGCAACGACGACGTGCTGTATCTGATGGAAGACATGGCAACCGGCGAGATCCGGTTGAGCATCCTGTGGGAGTGGCTGCACAAGGGCGCCACGTTCACCGCCGATGACGAGGCGGCCGGCGTGAAGGCTGGCGATCCCGTCACCGACGGCTTCGTCAGGCGCCTGCTGGAAGAGGAGTACGGCAAGCTGCTCGCCGCCGGCAATCGCGACGTCCACGACGTGTCGAAGACCACGACGCTGCCGGTCGCGCGGGCGATCGTGGACGCCTACGTGGTCAGCGACGTGAAGCTGCCCTGGTACATCGACCTGCTCAACCTCAATCTCGAGAACACGAACCTGGCCGAGGCGCAGCGCCGGATTCGCACGCTGACCGAGAGGTTCCGGAACGAAGGAGCTCGGCTGACGGAGAACGTTGATTTTTGACGATGACAGGAGAAAGTGTAGAAAGTACGGAAGTCAAAAGTTAGAAGTCAAAAGCACGGGAGGGAAAGGCCAGACGTTCCGGCCTTTCCCTCATTTTGACTTTTCCCTTCTGACTTCTGACTTCTAGAAGCTGAGCTTCGCCGCGAGCTGCAGCTGCCGCGGCAGGCCGTTCTGGGCGGTGATCGTGCCGAACGCGCTGTTGGTCGGCGTGGTGTTCGGGCCGCCCAGGTTGGCGCGATTCAGCGCGTTGTAGACCTCGGCACGGAACTGCGCACGCATCCGGCTGCCAAGGTTGATGTTCTTCAGGAAGCCGAGGTCGAGCAGCGAGTAGCCGGGGCCGCGCACTTCGCCGAAGCGGCTCGGCTGCGTCCGCACGTTCGACACCAGCTGCTGCGCGGTCACGCGGTTGAAGGCGTCGACGTTGAACCAGCGGTTCTCGTCGCGATCCCCCGACAGCACCACGTCGTCGATCGTCGATCCGGGCGCGAACAGGAAGTTGCCGAAGCCGAGCGGCGCGCCGCTCTGCGCCCGGAACAGGAACGACACCTGCCAGCCGCCGAGCAAGCCTTCGGTGATGCCGTTCCAGTCACGTCCCCAGTGGCGGTTCTGCCCGAACGGCAGCTCGACGATGCCGCTGGTGACGAAGACGTGGGTGCGATCGAACGGCCCGATGACGCGCTCGAGCTCGCTGTCGAACGCGTTCAGGTAGCCGGTCTCGGTCATCGTCTTGGACCAGGTGTAGGCGACCTGCACGGTGAAGCCGTTCACCATCCGGCGCTCGATGCGGCCCTGGAAGGACGTGTAGTCCGAGATGCCGTTGGTCTCGAGCGCGGTGATGCTGGTGAACTGCGAGTACGGGCGCAGCAGCTGCGACCTGGCGACATTGGCGCCGTTGATGTTGGTGCCCGGCAGCAGTCCGGCGTACGGGTTCGCGACCTGCTGCGACAGGAAGTTGTTGGTGGCGTCGTCGCGCACCGGCGACGTCGAGAAGTACTGGCCCGGCGTCGGGTTCAGTTCGCGGCTGACCGGGATGTTCTCCGAGTACGAGCCGACGTAGGTGCCTTCGATCAGGAAGTACCCCGGCAGCTCGTGCTGGAGGCCGAGCGACCAGCGGTGCGTCCGCGGCGTGCGGACCTCGCCGACGTAGGGGAAGCCGACGCCCAGGCCGACGTTCGTCATCAGGCCGAGGCCGCTGCCGACCGGCTCGAGCAGCCCGGACGGAAACGGATTGGCCAGCGTGGCGACGAAGGTCTGCCCGTTGTCCAGCGACGGCACCAGCGACGTCGTCCGCGAGTAGCCGGTCTGGTTGGCGCTGATGCGGTTCGGGCCGAGCACGTCGTAGAACAGGCCGTAGCCGCCGCGGACCGCGGTCTTTTCCTGCGGCTGCCACGAGAATCCGGCGCGCGGCATGAAGTTGGAGTAGGTGCCCTCCCAGGCGGCCTGCGGTCCGCCGGTGTCGGGATACAGCACGCCGCCCCGCACCTGGAACTGGGACACCGGGATCTCGGCGATCGGGTTGCGCGCGTAGTTGGCCTGCACCGTCCCGGCGATCGGCAGCGGCGTATCGAAGTCGAAGCCGCTGATCATGCGGTCCTCGGATTCCGACAGCGGCGACTCGTACTCCCACCGCAGCCCGAGGTTGAGCGTGAGGTTGTTGCGGACGCGCCAGTCGTTGTGCGCGTAGAGCGCGGTGACGCCGCTGCGCTCCTTGTATTCGGCGGCGCGGCTCATCGAGCCGCCGGTCGGCAGGCCGAGCAGGAACGACGCGAAGTCCTGGCCGCGCGGCGCCACCGCGGAGTTGTCGAGCGGGCCGCGGGTCCACGTGGTGCCGAACGCGATCGACGGCGACACCGCGGTCGGGAAGCGGCTGGAGTTCTCGACGTAGCGGCGGTACTCGGTGCCGAGCTTCAGGTTGTGGTTGCCGATCAGCCAGATCAGGCTGCCGGTGACGTTGTAGACGTCGGTCGTGAAGAAGCCGTCGCCGGACTCCCACGGGCTGAACGCCTGGTAGCCGTCGTACGTGACGTTCGGGAACGTCGCGAGATCGGCCGGCACCAGCGACACCAGCGAGTTGGCGAAGCCGAGCGAGGACAGGTCGAAGCCCTGGCTGCGGCGCCGCTCCGGGAACAGCTGCCGCGTGAACCCGCCGCGCACGTTCATCAGCATGTTGTTCTTGATGGTGTAGGCATCGTCGAGCGCGAACACCCGGTTCTTGCGGTTGAGGAAGATGCCGGTCGAGAGGTTGTCGAACCGATCGTCCTTTTCCTCTTCCCAGAAGTCCCAGCTGAATCGGCCGTAGATGCGGTGGCGGTCGGACAGGTTGTGATCGACGCGGGCCGTGGCCGTGTAATACGTCTCGAACGCGACCGCGGTCGGGTTGGTGAAGTTGTTGGCGCCGTCGGCCGTTCCCGGCTGGTTGGGCAGCGGGTAGAAGTCGAGAATGCTCCGCGCCACCGGGCTGATGCGATCCTGCGGAATGATGTTGCCCGGGAACGGATCGCGGATGAAGCGGCCGGCGGTGGTCGGGTGCGGACGCGTCGTCGCCGGATCGTAGATCTGGTACTGCGCGCCGAGCGCGAGCAGGTCCGAGAAATCGCCGGTCCGCATCTTCGCGGTGGGGACGGTCAGCGTGCACCGAGGTCGGCACCTGGAACGGATTGGCCTCGACGTTGGCGAAGTAGAAGGTCTTGCTCCGCGCGATCGGGCCGCCGACGGCGGCGCCGAAGCGGTTGTCCTTGTAGTCGCGCTTGGGACGGCCGGCCTTCTCGTCGAAGTAGTTCGGCGCGTCGAGGTCGGCGCCGCGGAACCACTCGTAGACCTGGCCGCGCAGGCTGTTGGTGCCGCTCTTGGTCACCAGGTTGACCGACGCGCCCATGGCGTTGCCGACCGCGGCGTCGTAGGTCGCCGTCGTGATCTTGAACTCCTCCACCGCCGCCGAGGGCGGGCTGTAGGCGACGCGGTCGGCGGCGACGTTGGCCACGCCGTCGATGGTGAAGTCGTTGCGCTTCTCACCGGCGCCGTCGCTCGCCCACTGCGAGAGGCCGTTGTTGAAGGCGGCCTTGCGCGAGCGCAGGTCGGTCGTGTTCTGGACGCCTGGCGCGAGGATGACGAGCTCGACCGCGGTGCCTTCGCGGATCGGCAGCTCGGAGATCCGGCGGGCGTCGACGACCTGCCCGAGGCCGGACGACGAGGAATCGACCACGGTGGCGGCGGCGCTGACGGTCACCTCGTCGGTGACCCGTCCTGGCTGCAGCGTGGCGTCCACGTTCAGCACCTCGGCGACGTGCAGGTCGATGTTCTGGCTGACGAACTTGCTGAAACCGTCGAGCGTGACGGTGACGCGATAGGTTCCGGGGTTGAGGAACGGCACACGGAAGTTGCCCTCCTCGTTCGAGGTCGTCGGCGTGCTGACGCCGGTTGCGATGTTGGTGATTTCCACGGTCGCACCAGGCACGACCGCTCCGCTCGCATCGGACACTCTGCCCTGCAGCGTGCCACGCGCCTCCTGCGCCCCGGCCAGCGGGGCCCCGGCGGCGACCAGGCACACGGCCAGGGCCGCGACGATCCACGATTTCATCAGCTTCCTCCCTTTGAGTTGCACCCGCGGCGCTCCTGCGCGGCGGGCCAACATCCTAGTTTCCTACGACTTATCGACATGTCAAAGACCGATCACGGCTGAGGTGCTCGAATCGTCCGCGCAGGAACCGGTTCCGGGGTCGCGACGTAACATCCTCGGAATGTCTCCACGCGACCCACGGACGAGAAGGAGAGGACTTATGACACTCACGATGGCCGGCGTTGTCCTGCTTGCAACCCTGTCGGCCGCGCCCGCCGACGTCACCGGCAAATGGGCGGGCACGATCAGCGGCACCGCCGAAGACGGCAGCCCCCGCGAGGACGGGGCGGTCCTCATCCTGACCCAGAAGGACAAGACCGTGACCGGCACGGTCGGCGGCAGCGAGACCGACCAGCACAACATCACGTCCGGCACCATCGCCGACAACAAGGTCACCATCAATGCCGTGACCCCGAACGGCCGCGAGATCAAACTGGATCTCACGGTCGAGGGAGAAGAGATGAAGGGGACGCTGATGCTCGGCGAGCGGACGGCGAAGGTCGCGGTGAAGCGGACGAAGTAAGAGATCGCGTCGGGACTAGGGATGCGGGACGCGGGACGCGGGATGCGGGACGCGGGATGCGGGATGCGGGATCGCCGATGCCGATCCCGATCCCGATTCCCGATTCCCGAGTCCCGAGTCCCGATCCCGGTATGATCGCACTGCTTGCCCCCCCAGCCCCGCCCTTCGACCTACATCGGCCTGTTCTTCGTCGCCCTCGCCACGCTGATGTACGAGATCCTGCTGACGCGGATCTTCAGCGTGACGATGCTGTACCACTTTGCGTTCGTCGCGCTGTCGGTGGCGATGTTCGGCATGACGGCGGGCGCGCTCCTCGTCTATCTGGCGCCGCGCGCGTTTCCGCCCGCGCGCATCCACCAGCGGCTGGCGGCGGCCTCGGTGCTGTTCCCCATCGCGCTGGTCCTCAGCTTCATGACGCAGCTGAGCATCCCCTTCCAGCTGCATCCGTCGGTGATCGCGATCTACTCCATCGTGCTGACGTATGCCGTGATCGCGGTGCCGTTCGTCTTGAGCGGGATCGCCGTGTGCCTGGCGTTGACCGGGTTCCCTGGCGGCGTCAGCCGGCTCTACGCCGCGGACCTCGCCGGCGCGGCGCTGGGCTGCGTGCTGCTGATCGTCGTCCTCGACTGGTCCGACGGCCCGACCGCGGTGTTGTGGATCGCCGCGCTGGCCGGCCTTGGCGCCGTGGCCTTCGCGCGCGCGGCTGACTCGCGCCGCCTTCAGCGCGGCGCCGTCGCGGTGGCCGTGCTCATGGCCGCCGCGGCTGCCGGACACACCGCCCTCGTCCACCGCGGCAGGCCGATCTTCCGCATTCTCTACACGAAGGCCTCCAACAACATCGACCCGGTGCCGCTCTTCGACAAGTGGAACTCGTACTCGCGAGTGCGGGTGACGGGCAATCCCGAATGGACGTCGGCGCCCGGCGGATGGGGCCTGAGCCAGACGCTGCCGCGCGGCGCCCGGCTCCATCAGCTGCTGCTCGACATCGACGTCTGGGCCGGCACGACGATGACGAAGTTCGACGGCGACTTGAACACGGTGGAGCCATCTCAAGTACGACGTCACCAACATCGGTCATTACGTCCGGCGCGATCGCGACGTGCTGGTGATTGGCGCGGGCGGCGGCCGCGACGTGCTGTCGGCGCTGGTGTTCGACGCGAAGTCGGTGACCGCGGTCGAGATCAACACCAACATCATCGAGACCGTCAACGGCCGCTACGGCGACTTCACCGGCCACCTCGATCGCGACCCGCGGGTCCGCTTCGTCAACGACGAGGCTCGAAGCTTCGTCGCCCGCTCGACGTCGCGCTTCGGGCTGATTCAGATCTCCCTGATCGACACCTGGGCGGCCACCGCCGCTGGCGCGTTCGTACTCGGCGAGAATTCCCTCTACACCCTCGAGGCCTGGACGACGTTTCTCGGCCACCTGACGGATGACGGGATGCTGAGCGTCTCCCGCTGGTACTTCAAGTCGCGGCCGGCGGAGCTGTACCGGACGACGTCGCTCGCGGTCGACGCGCTGCGGAAGCTGGGTGTCGCCGACCCGCGCCGGCACATCGCGATCGTGGCGAACATGCAGCCGCTCACCTACGGCGCCTCGCCGGCCGAGACGCCGGAAGGCGTCGGCACCATGCTGATCAGCCGCAGCCCGTTCACCGACGCCGAGCTCGACACCCTCGAGCGCGAGGCCGCGCGGCTGCAGTTCGACATGCCGTTCAGCCCGCGCGTGGCGACCGACGAGACGTTCGTCCGCCTGACCGACCTCGCCGGCCGCCAGGCGTTCCTCGACGGCTACCCGATCAACATTGCGGCGACCACCGACAACAGCCCGTTCTTCTTCAACATGCTGCGGCTGCGCGACATCGCCAAGCTCGGGCTCCATGACATGGGCGCCGCGATGAGCCACAACATGCGCGCCGTCGCAACGCTCGGCATCCTCCTGATCACGTCGACGCTGATGACCGCGGTCTGCATCCTGCTGCCGCTCTGGCTGACGCGCCGGCGCGTCAACCTCGCGGGCACGGCGCCGCTGCTCGCCTTCTTCATCGCCATCGGCCTCGGCTTCATGCTGATCGAGACGTCGCAGATGCAGCGGCTGATCATCTCGCTCGGACACCCGACGTACGGCCTGTCGGTCGTGCTGTTCTCGATGCTGCTGTCGAGCGGGATCGGCAGCTACCTGACGGCGGGCCTGACGTCCCCGGCGGCGCAGCGCGCCCGGCTGCTCGCGCTGGTGATCGTGCTCGCGGTGTTCGGGTTGATCACACCGGCGGTCGCGGAATGGAGCCAGCCGCTGACGACGCCGATCCGCATCCTCGCCGCGGTGCTGCTGCTGTTCCCGATCGGCCTGTTCATGGGCATGGCGTTTCCGATCGGCATGAAGCTCGCCGCGACGCGCGCGCAGGAGTTGACGCCGTGGCTCTGGGGCCTGAACGGCGCCGCGTCCGTGCTGGCCACCGTCCTCGGCGTCTGCATCGCGCTGACGTGGTCGATCTCGACGGCGTTCTGGACGGGATGGGTCTGTTATCTCGCTGCGCTGCGGAGCCTTCAGAGCCGGTTCTACTAGGTTCACCTAGGTTCTACCGGGTTCGGCTTGGTTCTCTTGGGTTCTACAGGGTTCGGCTGGTTCCTCGGGTTCTGCCGCAGAACCCGTAGAACCCTGAGGAACCCGGACGAACCCGCAGAACCCGGTTGAACCTGGCTGAACCTAATCGAACCTTGTTGAACCTGGTAGAACCCGGATGAACCCGGTTGAACCTACTCGTAGCGAAGCGCGAGTATCGGATCTATCCGACTCGCGCGATGCGCCGGAATCAGGCCGGCCAGCGCCGAGACGACCGTCAGCAGGACCACCGTGGACACCGCGATCCAGGGATCGCCAGGCTCGATGAGATAGAGCTGCGACGATACGTAGCGGCCCAGGCCGAGCGCGGCGGGGATGCCGACCGCCAGGCCGATCACCAGCAGCAGGAGCACCTCGCGCATCACCAGCCAGATCACGCCGCCCGGCTGCGCCCCGAGCGCCAGGCGGATGCCAAGCTCCTTCTTGCGGCGCGCGACGACGAACGCCATCACGCCGTAGAGGCCGACCGACGCGAGGATGGTCGCGAGCAGGCCGAAGCCGCCGGACAGCAGCGCAATCAGCCGATCGGTCAGCAGCGTCTCGTCGAGCTGCGCCTCGAGCGTCTTCATCTCGTAGATCGGCATGGTCGCGTCGAGCTGCTTCACCTCGTTGCGGATCGTGCTGTAGGCAGACGACGAGCCGGTCTGCGCCCGGACGTAGATGGCGGCGCTGTTGCGTCCCCATCTCGGGAGGAAGACCTGCCGGTGCACGCCCTCGCGCGGACCCTCGTAGAGCGAGTCGGCCACCACCCCGATGATCTCGATCGTCAGCTTGGCCCTGGGCCCGGAGCCCTGGCCGAGCCGCTTGCCGACCGCGCTCTTGCCCTTGAAGAAGTGCTCGGCGAAGCTGCGGTTGACGATCGCGACGCTGCTGTTCTCCCTGGCGTCCATCCGCGTGAAGTCGCGCCCCTCGAGGATCGGGATCTTCATCGTCTGGAAGTAGCCCGGCGACAGCGCGTTCATGAACGCCTGCATGTCCTCGCCGTCGCGCCGCCTGGTGCCCTTCCACCGACATCGAGCTGTCCCATTCGGAGCCGCTCAGGATCGGGACGGTGGCCATGCCGGCCGACGTCATGCCCGGCGCGGTGCGCAGCCGCTCGAGCAGGCGCTCGAAGAACTGCGTCGCCCGCTCGTTGTCGTAGCCGCTCAGCGCCGGCGCGACCTGGAACGTGACCAGGTTGTCGAGCGCGACGCCGGTGTCGGTCGTCTTGAGGTTGTGCAGGCTGCGGACGAACAGCCCGGCGCCGAACAGCAGCAGGAAGCTGAGCGCGACCTGCGCCGTCACCAGCCCCTTGCGCAGGAACAGCGAGCCGCCGCCGCCCGCGATCGACCCCACCGTGTCCTTCAGCGTCGTCCAGGGATCCGGACGGCTCGCCCGCAGCGCCGGGAGCAGCCCGAAGACGATCCCGGTGACGAACGTGAGCCCGAGCGTGAAGCCGAGGATGCGGGCATCCGGCTGCGCGGCGATCAGCAGCGGCTGGCCGTCCGATGGCACCAGCGCGAGCAGCGCCCGCGTCAGGACCACGGCGAGCCCGATGCCGACGATCCCGCCGGCGCAGGCGAGCGTCAGGCTCTCGACGAGCAGCTGGCGAACGAGCTGGCGGCGCGACGCGCCGAGCGACAGCCGCACCGCAATCTCCCGCTGCCGCATGAACGCGCGCGCGATCAACAGGTTCGCCACGTTGGCGCACGCGATCAGCAGCACCAGGCCGACCATGCACATCAGCACGATCAGCGCGGTCGAGAAATCGTTGCGGATGCCGGAGAAGCCGTTGGCGGCGCTGGTGACCACCACGCGCCCCTTCATGAACTGCTCGCGCGAGTACGGCGACCAGTCCTTGGCCGCCGGCAGCGTCATCTCGTAGGTGCGGACCTGGGTGAACAGGCCCTGCAGCGGCGCCTGCGCCGACTCCACCGTGTAGCCGGGCTTGAGGCGGGCGAACACCTGCACCCAGCGCGCCCGACGGTTATCCATGTACAGCCACGGCCAGTCCGGCAGCATCACCGGCTTCATCAGCACCGGCACGCGAATCTGCGGCGACCGCGCCGGATCGACGCCCGAGAAGCCGGCCGCCGAGACGCCGACGATCGACATCGGATGATCGTTGACGAGGATCTTCTTGCCGATCACGCCGGGATCCCGCGCAAAGCGGCTGACCCAGTAGTCGTGGCTGAGGACCACGACGGGATGGCCGCTGTAGACCTGATCGTCCTCGGCCGAGTTGAAGACGCGCCCGAGCGCCGGCGCCACCCCCAGCATCGTGAAGTAATTGCCAGACACCAGCTCGGCTTCGACGCGCTCCGTGCGGTTGTCGATGCTCAACGACGCCGGCACCAGCCGCCGGCACAGCACGTCCGCAAAGGGCTCCGCCTTCTGCTGGAAATCCTGGTACAGCGGATACGAGTGCATCCGCGTTCCCATGTTGCTGCCGTTGTGATGCCCTTCCTGGTGAAGCATCACCAGCTGTTCCGGCGCGGCCACCGGGAGCTTGCGCAGGACGATCTGGTCGATCAGGGTGAAAATCGCCGTATTCGCCCCGATCCCGAGCGCAAGCGACAGGATCGCGACGATGGAGAAGAGCGGGCTGCGGAGCAGGCCGCGGATGGCCAGACGGAGCTCTGATGCCAGGGAAGTCATGGGGGTTGGACGGAGGGGACGACCGGGGGGTTGGTGGGGTCCCCCCGATCTCACGCGAGTATTTTCGAGACGATTTTTCCGTGCACGTCCGTCAGCCGGAAATCGCGGCCCTGGAACTTGTAGGTCAGCTTCTCGTGATCGATCCCCATCAGCCGCAGCATCGTCGCGTGCAGGTCGTGCACGTCGACGGGGTCTTCGACGACGTTGTAGCCCAGCTCGTCGGTGCGGCCCACGGTGACGCCGGGCTTCGTGCCGCCGCCGGCGAGCCACATCGTGAACGCGCGCGGATGATGATCGCGGCCGAGGAACTTCGACCCGTTGCGCGCCTCGTTCATCGGCGTGCGCCCGAACTCGCCGCCCCACACCACCAGCGTGTCGTCGAGCAGCCCGCGCTGCTTGAGGTCGGTGAGCAGGCCGTAGATCGCGCGATCGGTCTGGCGGCACAGGTGCGGCAGCTTCTCGACGATGTCCTCGCCGAACGAGGCGCCGTGGGTGTCCCAGCCGCGGTGATAGAGCTGCACGAAGCGCACGCCGCGCTCGACCAGGCGCCGCGCCAGCAGGCAGTTGTTCGCGAACGACGGGCGGCCCGGCTCGGTGCCATACAGCTCGTGCACCGCCGGCGGCTCCTTGGCCAGCTCGGTCAGCTCCGGCACGCTGGTCTGCATCCGGTAGGCCATCTCGTAGGCGGCGATACGCGTCTGGATCTCGGGGTCGCGCACGTCGACGGCGTGCAGCCGGTTGAGATCGTTGATCGCGTCGATCGAGCGGCCGCGGACGTCGGAGTCCACGCCGTCGGGATTCGACGCGAACAGCACCGGCTCACCGCTCGATCGGAACTCGACCCCCTGGTGCATCGTCGGCAGGAACCCGCTGCCCCAGCACGACTTCCCGCCGTCGGGATGGTTCTCGCCCGAGAGCAGCACGACGAAGGCCGGCAGGTCCTTGTTCTCGCTGCCGAGCCCATAACTGAGCCACGAGCCGAGGCTCGGCCGGCCGATCACCTGGTGGCCGGTGTTCATGAAGATCTGCGCCGGCGCGTGATTGAACTGGTTGGTCCGCATCGAGCGGACGATGGTGATGTCGTCGGCGACCCTGGCGAGGTTCGGCAGCAGCTCGGAGATCTCCGCGCCCGACTTGCCGTGCTTCTTGAACTGGAACGGGGACGCGAGCAGCTTCGGCGTGCCCTTGATGAAGGCGAACCGCTCTCCCTTGATGAACTCCTCGGGAATGTCCTGACCGTCGTGCTTCGTCAACGCCGGCTTGGGATCGAACATGTCGATCTGCGACGGCGCCCCCGCCATGAACAGGTAGATGACGCGCTTGGCCTTCGCCGGGAACTGGGGCGCGCCGGCCGACTGCGCCAGCGCCACGTCGTCCAGCAGCGACGCCAGCGCCACGCCGCCGATGCCGAAGGCGGTCTGCTCGAAGAAGTGGCGGCGGGTAAGGGTTCTGAGTCCCATCTATTCCTTCGTAACTGCCTCGTCCAGGTTGAGCAGGACGTTGGCCACCATCGTCCAGGCGGCGCGCTCGGCGGTGTCCTTCTGGCCGCGGCTCGCGTAATGCGCGAACTCCTGTTCGTACACCGCGACCAGCCGTGAGAGCTCGCCTTCGGCGGCCGGTCTGGACATCACGAGCTTGATGCCGAACGCGGCCCGGGTGCGGGCATCGGCGCCGGCTTTCATCATGCGGTCGGCCAGCGCGCCCGCCGCTTCGAACGATGCGGGATCGTTGAGCAGCGTCAGCGCCTGCAGCGGCGTATTGGTGCGGACACGGCGCACGGTGCAGAACTCGCGGCTGGTCGCGTCGAACGTCATGAAGCTCGGGTACGGCGAGGTGCGCCGCCAGAACGTGTAGAGGCTGCGGCGATAGCGGTCCTCGCCGGCGCTCGTCGCCCACTTGTCCGAGTTGTACGGCATGTTCCAGATGCCGTCAGGCTGCGGCGGGAACACGCTCGGGCCGTGCATCTTCCGGCTCAGGAGGCCGCTCGACGCGAGCGTGACGTCGCGAATCATCTCGGCCTCGAGGCGGACGCGCGGCCCGCGCGCGAACAGGCGGTTGTAGGGATCGCGCTCGGCCAGCGCCGGAGGCACCGCGGACGACTGCCGGTAGGTGGCCGACAGCACGATCGTGCGGATCAGCGACTTCTGGCTCCAGCGGTTGGCGACGAAGTCGGTCGCCAGCCAGTCGAGCAGCTCGGGGTGCGTGGGCGCCGCGCCCTGCGTGCCGAAGTCCTCGCTGGTCTCGACCAGGCCGCGGCCGAAGATCTGTTCCCAGATGCGGTTGACGGCGACGCGGGCGACCAGCGGGTTGTCCTGATCGACGAGCCAGCGGGCCAGGCCGAGGCGATTGAACGGGAGATCGTTCCGCATCCGGTGCAGCGCCTCGGGCGTGCCGGCGTAGACGCGCTCGCCCTTGTTCTCGAAGCTGCCCCTGACGCGAAGCTCGAACGACGGACGCTCGAACGACGCACGCTCCCGCATGACGAGCGTGGACGGGATCTGCATGTCGGCGAGCTCTTTGCGCACCGCGGCGAGCGCGTCCCGTTTCGGCTTCAGCAGCGGCGTGGTGTTGCGGAAGATGGTCGCGATCTCGTCGGCCTGGGCCTTCGGACGGTCGGCCATCGGCTGCTGCAGGGCCGACCGCAGCCGCGCCGGAAAGTCCGCGCCCTCGAGCGGGTCCGCACGATCGGTGACGGCGAGGCGGAAGCGGCCGATGCCCTGGCCGATCGTGCCTTCGAGCTGGTCGATGCGGAACGTCAGCCGCGTGCCGCCGTCGAAGCCGAACGGCGCCTCGGGCGCGAGCACGGCGTGCCGCGAGGCACGCTGTGTGTCGCGCATCGCGTTGATAGCCCAGGAGCCGCTCTTCCGCGAATACGAGGTCGGCTTCACGCCAAGCAGGTCGCCCGGCTCGAATGGCGCCGCGGAGTCGTCCACCTTGACGGTCTTGAAGCGCACCGCGGCGGGCTTCTCCGTGCTTCCGGCCGCGGTCGGAGCAACCTCCGCGTGGAAGCCGGTGACGCGGAAGTGTCCATACCCGTCCCGGCCCGGTCCGCCGCGCGGCAGCGACGGATCCGGCAGCGCCTCGAGGCGCACTCCGGTGATCCCGGTCATCGTGGTGGCGAGCGTGACCGTGTACGACGCCTGCTGCGGGTTCGGACCCGAGGCCAGCACCGAACCATCCGGCTGCATCTTCAGGACGACACCGTTGGTGGCGGCGGCCTTCAGCGGCGTCAGCGGCGTCCACGCCGACTGCGCGGTGAGGATGCCCTGCTCCCACTGCTCCTGCGCCGCCCGCACCTCGGGCGTGATCGTCTTCAGGTCCTGATCGAGCTGATCGATCTTCGCCTGCAGCTCCTTGCGCGCCTTCTCCTGGTCCGGCGTGGCGAGGTCGAGCGTCGGCTCGAAGAACCGCGTGCCGTCACCGAACGATCGGCTGTCGAAGTCGGCGTTCGCGAAGAACGAGAGCAGGCGGTAGTAGTCCTTCTGGCTGAACGGATCGTACTTGTGGTTGTGGCACTGCGCGCAGGCGATGGTCGAGCCGAGCCAGACCGTCGACGTGGTGTTGACGCGGTCGACCAGCACTTCGTAGTGCGACTCCTCGGGATCGACGCCGCCTTCCTCGTTGGTCATCGCGTTGCGATGGAAGCCGCTGGCGATCTTCTGGTCGACGGTCGCGTTCGGCAGCATGTCGCCGGCGATCTGCTCGACGGTGAACTTGTCGAACGGCATGTCCTTGTTGAGGGCGTCGATGACCCAGTCGCGGAACTTCCAGATCGACCGGCGGTTGTCCTTCTCGTAGCCGTTGGTGTCGGCGTAGCGCGCCAGGTCGAGCCACGGCCGCGCCCAGCGCTCGCCGTAGTGGGGCGACGCGAGCAGCCGATCGACGACCTTCTCGTAGGCATCCGGCGAGGCATCCGCCAGGAACGCGTCGAGCTCCTCCGGCGACGGCGGCAGGCCGGTGAGGTCGAGCGAGACCCGCCGCAGCAGCGTCGCCTTCGCGGCGTCAGCCGACGGCGTCAGCTTCTCCTTCTCGAGCCGCGCCAGCACGAAGCGGTCGATGTCGTTCCGCGCCCATGCGCCGTTGCCGACGGCCGGCACCGCCGGCCGCGCCGGCTTCACATACGCCCAGTGCTCGTCGATGTCGCGCGTCGGCGGCCACCGCATCGGACGGCATCGGCGCGCCCTGATCGATCCAGGCGCGCAGCACCGCGATCGTGTCTGCAGGCAGCGGATCGGCGTCGAGCGGCATCCGATCGTCCTCGTTCTCATCGAGGACGCGATTGATCAGGAGGCTCTTGTGGCTGTTCCCCGGCGTAATCGCCGCGCCGGAATTGCCACCTCGGCGGATGAACTCAGGCGCGTGCAGCCGCAGCTTCGCGCGCGCCTTGGACTTGCCGTGGCACTCGGCGCAGTACTTCTCGAAGATCGGCTGGACATCCCGCGCGAAGTCGATTTTCGCCGGGGAAGCCTGGGCCTGTGGCTGGGCCGGAGCCTGATCCTGGGCGCGAAGCAGGACCGAAGCGGCCAGACAGGTCGTGGCCAGGCCAATCGCGACGCGCCGCGTGACAAAGCTCATGCGGAGATAACCCTCGTGAATTGGCTATGTTACACCCGCCGGAGGCCACGTCTGGGGGGAAGGGGAAATCCGTGCAATCCGACGCGCCGCTGAAGCGGCGCGCGACGGGCGCCCAACGTCGAATCACCGGCCCAAATCGGTATGATACCGGCGCCAAACTGGAGGGCACGCTATGGATCGACGCGCATTTCTCAAGGCGCTCGCCGCGGCGCCGGCACTGGGGCTGTTCAATCCGGCGGGCGCCTCCGCCGCGCTCCCGAAAGCGAAGATCACGCGGGTGCGAATCTATCGCCCGCCGAATCTCAACCCCCTGTTCAATCAGAGCAACATGGTGGTCACGGTCGAGACCGACATCGGCGTCACCGGGATCGGGGAGGGCGGCGCGAAGGACACCCTCGAGCAATGCGCCGGCACGCTCATCGGCAAGAACCCGTTTCACATCGAAGCGATCTGGCAGGAGGCGTACATCGCGTGGTTCTACCCGCCGGGCCGCGAGAAGGTCCACGCGCTCGGCGCCCTCGATCTCGCGCTCTGGGACATCAAAGGCAAAGTGCTCAACCTGCCGGTTCATGAACTGCTCGGCGGGCGCGCGCGCGATCACTGCGAATGCTACGTGACGAGCGGCTTCCGGCCGCCGAACACGCCCGAAGGCGCGAAGCTGAGTCTGAGAGAACGCGCCGCGGCGACGATGGAAGCCGGCTATCGCGCGTTCCGCATGGGCGCCGCCGATGTCCCGATCGGCGGCGTCTACGACACCCGGACCGCGGTGAAGCGCATCGCGCAGGACTGCAAGGAAGTCCGCGAAGGCGTCGGGCCCGACGGCAACTGGTGCATCGACCTGCACCAGCGGTTCGATCTCAATGACGCGGTGCGCGCCTGCCGCGCGATGGAAGAGTACGACCCGTTCTTCGTCGAGGATCCGGTGCGCGACGAGCACGCGCTGATGGACATCCCCAAGCTGCGCGAGATGACGACCGTGCCGCTCACGCACGGCGAGGAGTGGGGACTGAAGTGGGACTTCAACAAGCTGGTCGAGAATCACGACGTCGACTTCATCCGCTCCACGCTGCCGAACATCGGCGGGATCACGGAGATGATGAAGGCCGCCGCGATCTGCGAGACGCACGCCGTCGGCATCGTTCCGCACTTCACCGGCCCCATCGCCACCGCGGGCCTGGTGAATTGCCTGACGACGTTCTCCGGGCCGGTGATGCTCGAATACAACTTCGGCGACCGGCCGATTGACTACCTGCCCGAGTGCCTGGATTTCAAGAACGGCAAGGCCTACGCGAACGATCGGCCCGGCCTCGGCGTGAAGGCGGAGATGAAGCTGCTCACGCAGATTGGAGAAGTCACCGAACCGGGCCGACGGAACATCTACCGGCGTCCCGACGGATCGTTGACCCACTGGTAACGGTCAACGGTTTCCGGTCATCGCCGGGTGCACGTTGCCCAGCTCGACCGCAGCGGCGTGCATCGTCTCTCGGCGTGCGTCATCTCTCTTTGGCGAGCCCGACAACCCGAGGGCCTCGTCGTCATTCTTCATCGCATCGACAAGCAGAGCTCTCGGAAGAGAGACAAAAGTCAGGCTCGGCATTGACAAATTTCCACAGATTCTTTGAGTAAACTGCCTTGCCCGCTCCGTCTCTTTCGAATAGCATGGGAGTTCTTCTCGACAGCAATAGTCACGGCCTGACTGAAGCGTATGTCGCTTCGCCCGGAGGGGCAGGCCGTGTCGATCTCGCGAGAACGGCCGTCTGCCGCGCGTGCCGCGCGCACCCCTCCGACTGTACACACATCTCCCACGATGGAGAGGCTTATGGCTTTTGCAGTGACGTGTCGGTGGTATTGGCGTCGGCGGCTCGTAGTGCATGCAGTTGCGCTCGCAGTGGTGGCTGCCGGTCTGGTCTTATCGCTGACGACGAGGGGCCGCGCCCTCGCGGGCGACGCGTTGCCGTATACGCGGGGATATCTCGTCACTGGTGACTACGTCGTCGGCGGTGTCGATCTGACTGAGGAAGCAAACCCGCCGGGCACGGATGGCATGTCGACCGGCGCTGTGATTCAGATGACCGGAGTGCCAGCCAACGCGGACATCCTGGCGGCGTATCTGTTCTGGGAAACCCTCACGCTCGAGGCGCAACCGTCCCAGGCAAAGGCGCGCTTTCGAGGTGTCGAGCTCGACCTGGACGATACCAGCGTGGTGAAAAGGAGCTCGACACCTCCTGGTTCAACCGGAAGCTGCTGGTCGTCTGGAAGTCCTGTGACCATGACAGCTTTTCGCGCCGACGTGCTTCGGTTCCTGCCCATCCTCCTGGACACGAACAACAAGCCGACCGGCAAAAGGCTGGTCAACAGTTCCGATCTGGCCGCGAACGGCTTCACGCCGCACACGGTCGATCTTCCGATCACGAATGGCAACAATATTCCCGAGAGCGCAGGCGCGACCTTGTGGGTGGTGTATCGAGATCTCGCGCAGCCGTTGAGAAAGATCGTGCTCTACGACGGCATTTACGTCCAGGGCGCGTCCCAAAGTTCGATTGACGTGATGACTCAGAGCATCCAGGGGTTCTATAAATCGGCTCAGTCCAGCAAGTCCGCAAAGATTACGCACATCTTGGGGAGTGGCCAGCCGAACGCCTTCGAACGCATTCGGTTTACGGCAGGCTCCTCGACTCAGACCCTGGCGACCAATCCGGTTACTTTGGGTACCGCCTCACAGCGAGGGTGGTCGAACCTGACCTATCCCGTGAGCGCGTTGATGCAGCCGGGGACCAATACCAGTGACGGATACGGCGAGACCGTCACGACGACCGTGGATCATGCTGGGGGCGGCGGATACGACTGTCTCACGTGGGCAGCTGTGGCATTCAGCACGGCCGTCGCCGACGTCGACAACGACGGCTTGCCGGACGGCGTGGAAGCTGCCGGCGGCCCGCTGAAGGATCCGAACGACCAGGAACTTCCCGATCTCTACGCGATGGGTGCGACGCTCTACCCATAAGGACATTTTCATCGAGGTCAACACGACGTGGGCCGCGCCCGGGACGAGCTGGGGATCGGCCGCCGCTCCGTACAGTGCCACGGAGATCACAAAAACAGACCTGAATGGTCATCACCACCTGCCGACGCCCGAAGTACTGAAACGAATCGGCGATCGGTACGCGGCTAACAGCCCGCCGATCACGGCGCATTTCGACGTGGGTGACGTTGCCGCCTATCACGCGCTCGGGGTCATCCCGCACAGCGACTGGGTGGATGACTATGCGTCCACCGTAGCCGACAACTATCTCGTTCCGACAGCGCATGCGAGCGGTGGAGAGCTGATCAAGGAAGTGGCGTGTCCTTTCACGACGCAGGCAGACTGTCACTTTTCCGCGTATCCCGGCACCGTCGGCTGGAAATACGGATTCAGCCGTTACAGGAACGCGCCAGTCGGCGAGAACGGCGAGGAGCTCACGCTCCAGCAACTCACCGATCCGAACTTCGACTGGGAAGGGCGAAGGCGATTCGACCGCGTCCGCTACGGGTTGTTTCATTACATCCTGTACGCCCACGCGCTCGGCAAGCCGAAGTCGCTGCCATGCCTACGCTTCGGCCAGCCCGCAACTTACGACACGGTAGACACGAACGGCAATCCGGCGTGCAGCGTCGCGCCGCTGCCGAACTTCAAAGGACCGAACCCGAACTTCAATCCGCTGGAATACCACGTCCCGGCGAGTACCTCGGGCATCGCGGATCTTCCAGGTGGCAACGCGATGGTGACCCTCGGCCTCTGGGACGAGTTCGTCGCCCGGCCATTCGTCCGAGCCTCGACGACATTCCACGAGCTCGGGCACAACCTGAATCTCTGGCACGGAGGACAGCCGGCCATCTGGGGAAACAAGGCACAGAACACGGCGACGTACATCGAGCCCAATTGCAAGCCGAACTACTTCAGCTCGATGAGCTACCTGTTCCAGAAACATGGCCTGTTCGACGCGAACGATCAGATCCAGCTGGATTACTCCGGGACGGAACACAACGATCTCGACGAGACGATGGTGCTCGGTGACACGTCGGTCGCGACGCCCTATCGCCCGACCTGGTTTGCGCCATTCCCGAGTGCGCTGGCAGCGAGCCTCAACGTAACTTCAGCTGCGACACGGTTCTGCAACGGCGTGCAGTTCGGATCGACGCCGCCTCCGTCGATGGCTCGCGTGTTCGGCTCCCTGCCGACATCGGAGTTCGACTGGAACGGCAACTTGCTGACCGACAATCGAATGCCCCCTCAGGACGTGAATTTCGATGGCACGCAGACGGGCGTGACAAAGCTACTGAACGGGTTCCACGACTGGGCGAACATCCGGCTGGATCAGATCGGTGCCGGGCGGAACCTGTTGAGGCTCTCCAACGGCGACAACGACGTCGGCGACAACGACGTCGGCGACAACGATGTGGGCGACAACGACGTCGGCGACAACGACGTCGGCGATAACGATGTGGGTGACAACGACGTTGGCGATAACGACGTCGGCGATAACGACGTCGGCGCGACGGAGCCGGACTTCGAGTCGACGAAGGCGCAGGGGAGAACTCCGCCCTATGCGCTCGAGACGTGCAGACTTGGAGTGGATTGCACCGGTCCGCAGCCGCCACCGTTCGACCCGGCGTACCACAAGATCCGGGCGCGCATGCAGCCGACCGCGTTCGGCCACGTCGTCCAATACGAGTGGGAGCTCAAGCGGGGCCCGGCCAACTCGACGTTTCCGTGGATGTCCGCTGGAGGAACGACTTCAACAACGAAGGTTCACGGCCCGCTGCCGAACGGCATCCCGTTCACTACTCGCGCCAGGGCCACGTTCGACGACCCAGCCGCCGTTCAGCGCATACACGCAGACTCTGCCCGTCACGACGGCAACCGCCATCAACGATGCGCCCGTCGCGATCAACAACACGTACACAGTGTTCTGCGGAACTCGAACACCTATGTTCCGGCCGCTCAAGGGGTGCTGGCGAACGATACCGACGTCGATACGCCGAACTCCTTGCTGGTCGCCGTGCAGGTCGGCACCTGTTCGAGCGGCACGTTGACGCTCAACGCCAACGGCTCCTTCAGGTACGGCACCAAAGGCTTCCTCGGAACCGCCACTTGTACGTATAAAGCGAATAATGGCTTCTGGAGCGTTGATCCCACCGTTCCGATGAGTCCAGACTCGAACGTCGCGACCATCACGTTCAACGTCATAGCGAAATAACGTTGATCGCGAGCTGACGATAATGATTGTCGTGCGGCGGGGCCTCAGGGCCCCGCCGTGCGACATCGGTTGTTGCCGTAAACAGGCTTGGTTTGAGACTCGGGCCTTCGGTGGGAAAGACTTAGCTGCCCGCGCGCTTGCGAATTTCAGGTAGAAGTGGGTCCTCGCTGGACTTGCCGCGAATCTTCAAGTACTCGCGGTACGAGTCGGCATACCCAGCCGTGTTCAGTGCTTCCCGAACCCGACCCTGAAAATAGTACACAGGAGGGAAATATCCGTAGGTCGGCTCCTCGTCGACCATCAGCGACAGCGCTTCGCCGCTCCGCTTGATGCACTTGTCGAACTCCGAGTCCGCCTGCGCGTTCGCCCCGGCCTGCAAGTAAGCCCGACCCAGATCGAAGTGGCCCAGCCACGTATCCAGGACTTTGTTCGCATCGTTCAGGATCGTGATGGCTTTCTGCAACTCGCCTTTCTTGAGCGCGATCACTCCTTCGATGATCTTCCCGTAGGCCTGAGGCTCGGCCGCGATTGACGACGCGAGTTCCAATGCGTGAATGCGGGCCTTCTCGAACTCGCCCGCTTCCGCAAGAAGTCGCGCCGCGAGGAAACGCGTTGCCGTCGCTTTGCTCAGCCCCAGGGCCTTCTCGGCCGCGACCACTGCAAGCTCGGGCCGCCCTCTCACCAGGTGGACGTGGGCGAGTGCGGTGAGCTTGCGTGCGGCCTGATCCGGGTTATTAGCCGCTAGACTTGCCGCGGCGCCCTCATCGAACCGGCGCGCCGCGTCTCCAAGGCGACCTTCGTACAGTGCGAGATCGGCCCGACCGGATGCCGCCCAGGACGCCCCGCGGGCGCTCATCTTTTCGAGCCGGTCGTACGTCGCCGCTGCTTCCTGAACGCGGCCCTGTCCCAACTGGGCAAAAGCCAGCGCCAGAATCGACAGATCGTTCGGCTCCTGGATGGCCTGCAGCTGTTGCTCGGCGTTCTGGAAATCCCCGGCATACACTGAATAGACCGCCAGATTGTTCCGGTACAGGACGCGCCCTTGCACGAGCTGCACGGCCTTCGTCATATCCTCTACCGCCCCAGGCATGTCACGCAGCTTCGACAGGCACTTCGCTCGCTGGTTGAGCGCCGCGACGTTGGTCTTGTTTCGTGTGATGAGCTCGCTGTATTCCTTCTCACACTGTCGGTAATCACCGGTGAGGCTGTTGGAGAAACCGCGAGTGGATAACCGCTCGCGCTCTGACATGCCTTGCAGATGCCGAAGAGCTTCGGTGATGTACTTGTCCGCATCCTGCAGCCTGGACATGTTCTGGGACATGGCCGCCAATCCCAGGTATCCGATGCCGAAGTTCGGATCCAACGTCACCGCCTGCTGGAGCTTTTCCGCGGCCAGATCGGACCTGCCATTCGAATTGGATTCAACCGCCGCGGCATAGAGACCAACGACTTCCAGAGAGGTCGACGAGATACTCCTGGCAAACAGCTTGGCCGAGTCGGACGTTTCATCTCCGAGCGCCTCGCGGACGCTGGTCACGAGTTCTGTCGCCTCGCCGAGAACTTGCTCCTTGCTGGAGGCCCGAGTCTTCGCCTCTTCGATGACTTTGCCGGTGACGGTTTCCGTGGCCTTCATCGATATGGCGTATCCGCTGCCCTGCCGTTCAATGGAACCGGAGAGGACGATTCCCAGAACCTCCTTCAACGCGATCTCGCGCGCGGCTGCCTCATCCAGTTTCTCGGGAGGCCTCGCACCGAACGTACTGCGAACGCCGTTTCGATCGTACGCGCTGATGAACCCGGCATCCTCCAGCACGCGCCGGATCATCGGCTCGAGTGTGCGGTTGAAGGCCGCGTCGCCAGTCGCATTCTCGAAGTCGGCGATCAGCACGGACACCGGCTCGCGCTCCCTGGGCGGCGCCGTAATCCACCGCGTGACGTAAAACGTGACGCCGAGGAGCACAGCTACCAGTATGGTGGCGGCCGAGATCGTTCGGCGCGTGAGTCGCCGGACCTTCGGCAGCGGCTTCCCGTCCTGGTCGAGCAGTTCCAACGCTCTCAGCATTTCGGCCGTCGTCTGAAAGCGCTTGTCGGGATCTGGCTCGAGGCACCGGGATATCACCGCCTCGAGGGTGGCAGGGACCTCCGGAACCAGAGTCTTGACGGACGGAGGCGGCTGTTACCATCCGCGCCTGAAGCTCCAGGATGGGATTTCCCGACGCCGCCGCACGGGAGCGGCCGACGAGCATGTCGTAGAAAATCAGCCCGAGCGCGTAGACGTCGGCGCGCTGATCGACCGACACTCCGCGGGCCTGCTCGGGTGCCATGTATTCGACCGTGCCGACGACGGCCCCGAGGACCGTCGCGTCGGCTTGGTTGCCGACCTGGCGCAGGTTGTCGACGATCGTCTGCGCGCCAGGCATCCGGTTGCCGACCGGTGCTCCGGTCGAGCGCGCGATGCCGAAGTCCATGACCAACGCTTCTTCTTCGGCGTCGATCATGATGTTGGCTGGCTTCAGGTCGCGGTGAACGACACCCGCGGTGTGGGCGGCGACGAGTCCCGAAACGATTGAACGCGTGATGCGCAGCGCCCGCGGCACCGGCAAGCCGTTGTGCTTCTTGATGAGCGTGGCGAGATCGTCGCCTTCGATGTACGGCATCGTGATGTACTTGATGCCGTCGATCTCGCCGAGGTCGTGAATCCGGACGACGTTCTTGTGGGTGACCTGCCGGGCGAGCACCAGTTCTCGCTTGAACCGGCGGGCGACCTCGGCCGCCGTCTGCGGATCGGCGGTGATCTCGGGACGGATGACCTTGATTGCGACTGCCTCGCCGAGCTCGGCGTCCCAAGCCTGATACACGGCGCCCATGCCGCCGACACCGAGCATCCGGATGATGTGATACCTGGGACCGAATGCCTGACCGACGGCGAGCGGACCGTCGTCGCTTGTGAGGGCAGCCGATGCCGATCCGTGCGTCCGCCGTTCGCCCCGCGACGCGCGGTCGGGCGAAAGAAGAACCGTCTCGTCGTGGCCTGACGGCGTTGCCTGACTGTGCGACGCGAGGACCGTCAGCTGGTCGCCGGCCAGAATCGTCGGCGCGTCACCGTCGCCGGGATCGGCCCCGGGCGCCGCACGCGTCGGCACCGGCGTATCGGCGTCCGTCGCCAGTGTCGGGAAGACCGACGTCGGAAGCGCCGGCATCGGCGTGGGCGGCGTCGGCTCGGCGGTGTGGGCGTCAGCACGCCCGTCGCGGCTTGCTGTTCCGTCGGGTCCGGGTGTCGTTCGGTGAGTTCCGGGAATTCACCCGTGGGGAATTCGCCGCCTCCGGGCTGGTCGGCGAGACGCGCACCACACCCTATGCAGCGCTTGAGCACGCCGGGCGTCGTCTTTCCGCAGTGAGTGCAGACCATGGTCAGGGCTCGGCCAGGCCTCGAATGCGGAGATCGGCGTTCGCAGCACACCCCCTCCACAGGAGCTCTCGAGGATCGCGCGGGCTAAGTTGTTGAGGATTATCCGCTGAGTCGGGAGCCCTTGCAATGCAAGCAAGCCCTACAGTCGAGCTATAAGGACCGCGCCCGACATCGTTGTCGCAATCAGCGCAGCGCCGCGGCGCGCCCCTTCAAGGTCTCGGAGAGCGCGCGCAACCGCGCGGCGGCACGTCCCGTCGCCTTGCCGGCATCCGCTTCCAGCTGCGTCGCCAGCGTACCGAGCTGCTCGACGACGGCGGCGGCGCCGTTGTCGCGCGCCGACTGCATTCGTTCGGCGCGCTGCATCGCGGCGGTGAGCGCCTTGGCGCGCTCGGGATCGATGCTCTTCGTCCGCGCCAGCTGATCGACGTAGGCGCGCGCCACCGCGGACGTCGGCTGGCCAGACGATCTTCGGCTGGTGCTGCGCGTTGAACTCCGACTGCCGCACTTCGGTCGCGGCGTCGATCTCGTTCTGCGACAGGTGCTCGCTCGGCGTCAGCCGGAAGACGTCGAGGCCGCGCGCGATCTCGGCGCCGTAGATGTGGCCGTTGAACCAGTAGGTCGACCAGTAGCCGCCGGTGATCAGCTCCTTGGCGTCGAGCGGACCGCGATCGAAGTAGGCGATCTCCACCGGCTTGCTCGAGTCGGTGAAGTCGAACACCGACACCCCGCCCTGATACCAGGCCTGCGCCATGATGTCGCGCCCCGGCACCGGGATGATCGACCCGTTGTGCGCGACGCAGTTCTCCTGGTCGGTCTGCGGCGCCGGCAGCTTGTAGTAGCCGCCGAAGCGGAGCTTGCGATCGACGATGTCGAAGATGGCGTTGGCGCCCCAGGTCGGCAGGTCGGTGGCGCGGCAGCGCGGCCGCGTGCCGCCGCCCCACTCGTCGGTGAACACGATCTTGGTGCCGTCGTTGTTGAACGTCGCCGAGTGCCAGTAGGCGAAGTTCTTGTCGGTGACCGCGTCGAGCCGGACCGGCTTCACCGGATCCGAGATGTCCAGCAGGATGCCGTTGCCGGAGCACGCGCCGGCGGCGAGGCCGACCTCGGGGAACACCGTGATGTCGTGGCACTGGTTGGTCAACCGCGACCGCTGCGAGCCCGGGCCGTGGTCACCGCCCGGCCACAGCCCGGCGATCGCGCCGGTCGACGGATCGGCAAAAATCCTCGGCCGGCTCACGATCGTCGCGGTGTCCGGAGCGTTCAGCGGCACCTGGATCACGTCGATGCTGAAGAGCGCGGTGTTCGGATCCTCCTTCGGATCCTTGCCCGAGCAGCCGGACAGCTCGTCGCCCGACCGCACGGCGCCGGTCCCCGATCCGTAGACATACAGGTTCGCGTCGTCGTCCGGATCCTTGACCAGCGTATGCGTATGCGAGCCGCGGCAGGTCTGGATGGCGGCGATCTGCTTCGGCTTGCGCACGTCGGTGATGTCGAAGATCCGGATGCCGCGGAAGCGCTCGGCGCTGACCGCGTCCGGCGCGCCCTGGGTGCCGCAGTCGACGCGGCCGCGCGTCTGCTCGACCGACATGAACAGCAGGTTGCGGAACACCGACACGTCGCCCTGCCCGCCCGGACAGACGACCGAGCCGATCAGCCGCGCCTTCTTCGGGTCCTCGATGTCGTAGGTATTGAAGCCGTTGAAGTTGCCGATGAACAGGTGCTCGCCGCGGAACGCGAGGTCGGAGTTCGCGAAGTTGAGGCTCGATCGCTGCGGCGGCGCGCCGCGCTGCGCTTCCGGGGTCTCGGGAGCATCCGGCGGTTCCTGCGCGCCCTGCCCGCCGCGGCCGCGCTCGGGGCCGGTCGGCTCGCCGGCCGGCTGCTTCGGATCGAAGAAGCCCTCGGGCTTCGGCAGCGTCGTCACCAGCTGCATGTGGCGGGCGACCTGCCCGGCATTCTTCAATCCCGCCTTCAGCCCGACGCGCGGATCGGTCGAGGCCTGGGAGGCCGCCGGGGTCGAGCAGTCGGCGGCGTCGGAGGCGTCGGAAGCTTGTTCTGCGGTTCCTGCGCGCGCCCCAGCAGGACATACGCCAGCATCACCGCGCCGGCCGCGGCCACGCGGATTCCAGACCTTCTCATCTCTCGAGCTCCTTCGGTTTGAACATGCCGAGCACCGCGAGCATGCGGTCGATTTCCATGCGCTGATCGGCATCGACGTCCGACGCGAACGCGAAGACGTCAGCCTCCTGGCCGGCGCCGGCCGTCGCGAACAGGTCCTGCACCATCTTCAGGGCGCCCTCGTGATGCTTGATCATCAGCTCCAGGAACAGCCGGTCGAACGCCGTGCCCTTCGCCGCGGCCAGCCGCGCCATCTCCTCGGCGGTGAGCATGCCCGGCATCAGCGGCGCGCCCGGCGCGTGATGCGCGTGCGGATCCGGCAGCTTCTGGCCGCGCCGCGTCAGCCAGTCCTGCATCATCTTGATCTCGTCGGCCTGCGACACTTCGATCCGCTGCGCCAGCTTGCGCAGCTCGTCGCTGCCGGTGCGCGACGGCAGCAGCGCCGTCATCTCGATCGCCTGCGCGTGATGCCCGATCATCCCCTGCATGAACCGCACGTCGGCGTCGGTGTGCTGCACCCGCGACACGTCGCTGGCCTGCGCGGCGGTAATCACGCGGGTCGCCTGTCCCGGCGCCCCCGGCTGCACGATCGGCGGCCCGGGCTCAGGATTCGTGGTCCGGCACGCCGTCACGAACACGGCCGCGGCGAACCCTGCGGCGAGAAAGACGGGAGACGCTGGCGGGAGTGCCCTGATCACCTATACAAGCTTACATCCCGGGCGCTCCTCGCCTCTTGCCGGCCGCTCGCTCTTGCCCTCTAGCTCTTGCCCTTGCGGGCCAGGAACGCGAGCGCGGCGTCGAGGACTTCGTCCTTCCCCGCGCGAATCCCGGCGATCGTCGGGGTCACGGCGGACGTCGGGCTGCAGGCCGACGCGCTGCAGCTGCTTGCCGTCTGGCCAGCGCACGTCATGTCCCGTGAAGCTCACGCGCAGGCCGCCCGGCAGGGTCATGACCGTCACGTCGCCGTTGGCGCCGGTGGTGGGACTGCCGACGAAGGTGGTGCCGTTTGCCGCCTTGTAGAACAGACCGGAGTGCTCCGACTGGCTGATCGCGCGCTCGTCGATCAGCATCACCGTCGGGCGGTCGTAGACCCAGGTGGTGGTTGGCGGCAGATCCTGCATGAAGCTGATGCGCTCGACCTTGGATCCGGCCGCCACGACCGGCCGGTAGAAGAGCGCCGCCGCGGTCGCCTTGCGCGTGTTGATGCGCGGAGCGATCGCCCAGGCGGTGCCCCGCGGATATCCACGCATGTCGAACACGATGCCGTTGGTGCCGCGGAACGCCTCGAACATCGCCGGCACCTGCGCGACCTCGAGCCGCTCGAGATCCGCGTAGCCGATGTTGCCGTCGACGATGCGGTAGACCTCACCGTCCCGCTGCGTACTCAACGGCGACTTGGCCGGCCGTGTCACCTGAACCTCGCGCACGCCGTCGTCCGCGCCGCGAACGCCGACCTTCGAAACCGATCCGGCATCCCCGCTCAACAGCCGCGAGGCCACCTGCCAGCTCCGGCTCGCCGGCGTCGAATAGGTGATGTGCCGCTCGATGCGCGCGGCGATCGCCGCTATCTCGACCCCGTCAACCGTCAGCACTTCGTCCCCGGCCTTCAGACCAGGCGCCGACGACGGGTCGAGCACGCGAGTGACGATGGGACGTTGTTCGACGTAGCGGACCTGAACGGGTGCCGCGACCTCGCCGACGAACTTCGACAACGCCTGGCTGCCGCTCACCCGCACGTGACTGTCCTGCGTCAGCGCGGCCATCGCCGCGATCGCGCGGGCGTACTCGAGCGCGTCGCGCGCCTCGAGCACGCGCGGGATGAACGTCGTCAGCGCCCGATCCCAGGGCTGATCCATCAGCGGGGCGTAGGGCAGGAAGTGATCGATGATGCCCCAGAGCCGATACACGGCGAGAAGCCGGTGCGCCTCGTCCGGATACGCCGGCGAGTCGTACGTCTTCTCCGGACGCCATGTCGGACCAGGATCCTCGATGCCGCCGCGCGCGGGTCCGGGCGCCGATACACGTTGCGCGGCGCGCGCGTGCAGGGCCGCGTCGCCGGCTTTCGGCGCGATCGTCTCGTCTACGGCCGCTTCAACGCGGCGATTGCCGAGGACCAGATCGCTCACCCGCACGATCGCCATCGCGCGTGGTCCGAGCGGCTCGACCAGCGTTTGCACCGGCGTCACGATCGAGTCACCCGCCGACAGGATCGCGCCGAGCCCGGCCGCCTGAAGCGCCAGCGCCAGCGGCGGAATCACCGCGTCCCGATCGGCGAGGAACGCCACGCGGCGCTTCGACAGGTTGGGCCTCGGCATGACCATGCTCGCGGCTTCGGTGACCATCTCCGACACATAGAACGACGCGCCGCCGCCTTGCGATCGATATCCGGCGTGCCGGACGACACGCGCCGACGGCACCATCGTCGGTTCCGACACCAGCACCTCACCGATGGCCTCGAACGCCCGCGCGGCCTGCCAGCCCGATCGGCGCGACCCGCGCAGATCGACGACCAGACGATCCGCGCGCGCGATCGCCTCGAGGTTTGCCGTGACCGCCTCGCGCACCAGCGCAGGATCGGCCAACGCACCGGGAGCGCGAACGTCGACGAGCAGCGCACCATCCGGGAGCGCGGTGAAGATCGGACGCAGCGGTTTCGGCATGCCCCCCATCATCGCGCTGCCGTCGGGTCCGTTCTGCACGCGGGTGACCGGATCGTCCAGCGTCGCCAGCATCGCTCCGACCGCGGCTTCGAACGCGGCGTCGTCTTTCGCGGCCTTGACCGCGGGCACGGCGGTGGCGAGGACACTGTCCCAGTCGCGATCCGAAAGTGCCACTCTGGGATGTCCAAACTTGACGGCCAGCCAGACACGTCCGAGCGCGGCCAGACGACGGGACAGCGTGTCGGTGGACTGGCGGCCGGCGGTCGGCGCCGATGCGGCAAGGATCAGGACGACGAGGACGGCGACAACCCTGCGCATGAGTCTCCTCCCCTTCGGGAAGTCAAAAGCTAAAAGTCAAAAGTCAAAATAACCCAGCTCTTCTTACTTCCGTACTTCCGTTGTACTTCTGACTTCCTACTTCCATCAGTCCCGTATCAGCTGATGGAACCTCCCCATCCAGTATGGCAGCAGGAAGTACGCGCCGTCGTCCTCTCCCCTCCCGCCGCTGCCGCCGTCCACGTTGTAGGGGTTGCCGTTCCACTTCGACATCGGCAGCTCGTCATACGGCAGCACGATCAGCGCCTGCCGGCGCTTGAAGCGATCGTTCATCGGATCGATCGGCACGTCGGGACGATGGGAGTTGCGGACGTCCCACTTGATCATGTCCATCGGGATCTCGCGGAGCGTGCGCACCGAGTCGGCGAGGTCGTGCTCCGCCGCGCCGGTGCCGGCCGCGTAGATGAAGTTCCAGAGCGGGTTCCGCTCGGGCCGCTCGATCTGCCAGCTGCGCTCGAGGCTCTGTTTGTAGACCTCGAGCAGCGCCGGATCGCGCTCGTAGCGCAGCAGCGGGTAGTACGACAGGAACGCCAGCTCATCGTCCGAGTGGTTGATCGAGCCGGGCACCATGATCTTCTGGTTCCTGATCAGCAGGTGGTAGCGGTGGGTCTTGATCAGGTCGTCGTAAGCGGCCTGGACCTTCGCGCGATGAGACGCGTCGTCCGTCAGGTAGAGGGCGACGCGAAGGTGCGCCAGCAGGTGGAGCGCGCGCAGGCCGGTCTCGTCGGGATCGTCCCAGATCACGTCGGGACCCCACCATCCCCATCGCGTCTGCTGGCCGTCGACGTCGACCAGACGGTACTTGTTATCGAGGATGTGGTTCGTCATGCGCGCGAGCGCCGCCCGCAGGCGCGCCTTCTCCGCCTCGTCCGCGATCAGATCGAAGTAGATCGGATAGACGAAGTAATGGCCGACGATCTCGTCCGAGCTGGTGTCGCCCTTCCAGCGCCATTGCTTGTCCGGCGTGTCGTGCCATTCGCCGTCCTTGGGCTGCAGGTCCTCGCCGACCTTGATGAACGAGCGCGCCGGGAAGCCCGGGACGCCGGTGATCGACTCGAGCCTCAGGATCGCCTCCATGCCGCGGCGGGCGTTGTCGCGCGCGCCGGCGTCGCCGGTGACCTTGAAGCGGAACGCCTCGGCGGCGACGTACATCGCCGTCCACAGGCCGTCGTTGTCGCTCGACACCATCTGGTTCGTGGAGACGTCGCCCGCCACGCGCAGCTGCGAATCGGCGGTCAGGCCCCAGCGATTGTGCCGGGCCTGGACCCGCTCGACGAAGACGCGCGACTTCTCCTCGAGCGTCATCGGTCTGTACTCGATGCGCGCGAAGCCCTTCGGCGTCTCCAGCCAGGTCGCCGTGCCGTCGAAGCCGATCCCGGTGACGTGATCGTCGGGCAGCCAGCGCTGGCCGGCGAAGTACTCGCGGACCGGCGATCCGCGCGTCACGCGAATCGCGCCCTGGCGCGTTCCCAGCCAGGTGACGCTCGCGGATTCGGCCGCAGCCACCGTCACCGGCCCCGCCGGCAGCGGCGACGGCAGATCGGCGACCAGGGCCGCGGGTGCGTCGCGACCGAGTGTCACCTTGCCGCCGGTGCGGCTGGCGAACTCCGCCTGCGAGTGAAACGTCCGCATCTTCTGCGGATAGGACGACGGCTGCTGGCTGCTGAGGCCAGCGGTCGTCGTCAGCATCGCGCCGCCACTGAGCACCAGTGCGGCAATGAACCCACGCATGGACGACATCATCACGAGGCTCCTGCAGACACGAGATCCTGTGCTGCCCGCAGCCGCTGCCGCTCGGCCGCCCGCGCGAACGGGTAATACACCATCATGGCCAGTCCAATCGACACGACGCCCCAGACCGCCGCCCTCCAGTCGCCGCCCGAGACGAGGTAGTGGCCGACGATCGGAGGCGTGGTCCACGGCACGTTGACCACCGGCCGGCCGATCAGGTTCAACGACATCAGCAGGTAGCCGGACGCCGTGAGGATCAGCGCGGTGAGGATGTAGGGAATCATCAGGATCGGGTTCAGCACGATCGGCAGGCCGAAGAAGATCGGCTCGTTGATCTGGAACACCTGCGTCGGCAGCGACATCCGGCTGACCTTGCGGAAGCCGGCATCCGCCGAGCGCCACAACACCAGCGCCAGCGCGATCGTCGCGCCGGTGCCGCCGACGTTCACGAACGTCGTGAAGAAGCCGTTGGCCGTGATGTACGGCAGCGGCTGGCCGGCCGACGTCGCCTCGACGTTCGCCGCGAGATATTGCAGGAAGATCGGCGCCACCACGGCGTCCACCGCGTTGTCGCCGTTGATCCCCACCGACCACAGCATCGTCACCACCAGCGCATAGGTGAGGATGCCCGGCAGGGTGTTGAGCGCGAACACCAGCGGGCTGAACGCGGTCTGCACGACCGCGTTGATGTCCAGGCCCCACACGAACCGCACGATCCAGAAGCCGACGATCAGCACCGCGAGCGGCACGATCGACAGGAACGACTGGGCGACGACCGCCGGCACGCTCGACGGCATCCGGATGACGAGGCGTGCCTCGGTGAAGAAGCGCTGCACCGACACCGAGATCAGCGCCACCAGGATGGCCGTGAACAGGCCGCGTGAGCCGAGTCCGTCGAACGCGAGCGTTCCGCCGGGCTCGAGCTGAATCAACAGGAAGACGACGGTCGCGATCAGCGCGCTCTGCATCGCCTCCTGCTTCTGCTGGCGGCCGAGATCGTGCGCGATCGCGAAGCAGGCGACCAGCGCCAGGACGCCGAAGGTCGCGGCAACGGGAATCTCGAGCACCGCGCGGTACGGCGCGATCCGATCGTCCCACCCGCTCACCGGCAGGTGCGCCACGATCATGAACAGGCCGCCGACGATGGTGAGCGGCACGACGGCGACCATGCCGGCCCTGATCGCCGAGAGGTAGACGTTGTCGGTGATGCGGGAGAGGACCGGAACGAGCCGCGACTGGATCGCGTGAACCGCGCCGCCGCCGCGGTCCTCAGGCACGCGGCCCGTCCGGCGACGTCAGCAGCGCACGATGCTCGTAGATCTTCTCGAACGCCGCCGCCACGTCATCCATGTCGGCGCGCGTCCCGAGCATCAGGCTCTGCTCGAGCCAGACGCACTGCTCGCGGCAGATCAGATCGCTGTTCGGGCATCGCGTCAACGAGTAGTCGAGCCTGGCCGCGGCCTGCGGCAGGTACGGGCCGAAGGCGCGATTGCGGAACACCGGCTGGTCCGGGAGCGAGAATCCGTAGCCGGCGGAACATGGGATGCCCTCGGCCTCCAGCGCGCGGAGCACTGCCGCACGCGGCGCACCGAATGCCGCGGGATCGAGCCGCAGCATGAACAGGTGATAGCTGTGGCGCGTGCACGCCGGCGAGCGCGCCTGCGGGGAGAGCCCCGGCAGCCCCGCCAGCCGTGACGACAGGTAGCGGCCGTTGCCGTCCCGCGTTTTGGTCTGTTCCTCGAGCCGATCGAGCTGGCTGTTCAGCACCGCGCCCTGCAGCTCGCCGAGCCGGTAGTTGCCGGCGACGACGTGGTGCTCGTACCAGATGCCGTCCGGAACGCGGCCGCAGTTGTGAATCGATCGGCACGCCTCGGCGAGCGCCGGATCGTTGGTCGTGATGATGCCGCCCTCGCCGGACGTCAGGTTCTTGCTGGACTGGAACGAGAAGGAGGCCATATGGCCGAGCGAGCCGGCAGGACGCCCGTCGTAGAGCGCCGCATGCGCGTGCGCGGCGTCCTCGATGACCGTGAGGCCGTGCGTCTGCGCGATCGCCATGATCGCCGCCATGTCGGCCGGCTGCCCGGCGAAATGCACCGGAATGATCGCCTTCGTGCGCGAGGTGATCGCCGCCTCGATCGCCGCCGGGTCGATGTTGAAGGTGTTGAGATCGATGTCCGCGAACACGGGGACGGCATTGGCTTCGACCACGGCCGACGCGGTCGACACGAACGTATAAGGCGGGACGATCACCTCGTCTTCCGCGGCGATGCCGCTCGCGAGCAGCGCGATCCGCAGCGAGACCGTCCCATTGACGACGGCAATCGCGTGGGCGCAGCCGTGCAGCGCGGCGAAGCGCCGCTCGAACTCTTCGACTTCGGCGCCGTCGAGCTTGCCCCAGGCGCCGGTGCGGAACGCACGGAGCAGGCGCTGCTCGTCCTCGTCGCCGAAGATCGGCCAGCGCGGAAACGGGCGGGTTCGGACCGGATCGCCGCCGAAGAGTGCCAGCGTCACAGACGCCTCCCCATGTAAACGGTCCCGTCCTCGCCGGTCCCGGTCCGCACCAGCTCCTCGAACCCGAGGCGCCGGTAGAACCTGATCGCCCGCTCGTTGCGCACGCTGGCGCCCAGGTGCACGCCGGGCGACCCCTGCTCCCGCATCGTCGTCGTCAGCCGCTCGATCATCCGCCGGCCGTGCCCCTGCCCCTGCGCGCGCGGCAAGAGATCGATGTGCAGGTGCGAGGGATAGGCGGCATACGGCTCCGGGCAGTAATAGTCCGGCGCGTGGTAGACGGCATAGACGTGCTCGGCCGGCGTCCACGCACCAGGATCGCCCGAGGGCGCGGGAAAACGCGACAGCACGTCGCGGCGCCACTCGGCGTCGTAGCGCGCATAGAACGCCCGCGAATCCTGCGCGCCGAGCGCATAGCCGCAGACGCCGTCCTCGTCTTCCAGCACCAGCGACAGCTCCGGCTCGTACGCCAGGTACGGGCCGACGTAAATCCGGCCGAGCGCGTCGGGATCCTCGCGATAGCGCGCTTCGCCGTCCTGCCCGTGATCCCCGGTCTTCAGGCAGACGTGATACGCCGCCGCCGCGTCGGCCATCGTCGCCAGTCGGATCGTGATGGTTGCCACGTCGAACGCCGTCAGCGCGGCACCTGGCAATCCGGCTGGTCCTTGGCGTTGGGAGCGTCGAGCGGCGACGGCAGCACGGCCTTCGCCTTCTCGTCGACGACGCCGATGCGCTTGTTGACGAACAGGACCTCGTAGGCCCACGCCGGATACGGCGCCGCGCCATCGACGCAGCTGTAGTTGTTCCAGTGCAGGTGGACGACGTGGAAGTACTGCTTCAGCCGCAGCACGGTGAGGATGTAGCGGCCCTCGTCGAAGCCATGGAATTCGACGACGAGCTGATCGATGCGGTTGAGGATCGCTTCCGGCGCGTTGACCAGGCTGTCCCATTCGGCGCCCTCGACGTCCATCTTCATGACCAGCGTCTTGCCGTCGTCGCCGTTCTTCTTGATCTGCCCGGCGATGGTGTCGAAGGGACGACCCTCCTGCATGCCGGTGACGGTGCCGACGCATTCGCCATGGAAGATCGTGTTGCCGCCCTCGCACTTCGGACGCTCCAGGTTGAAGCAGTCGTACTGGTGCAGCGGCACGCTGAGCTTCCTGGACACGTCGCAGCCCCAGCCGTCGAAGCCGTTGATGCCGTACGAGTAGCCGCTCTTGACCGCGGACAGCAGGTTGCCGCAGACCAGATACCCCCCGTCGTGCGGTTCACCGAAACGCTCGAGGGTGCAGTTCGACAGCTTGACCGGCTGCAGCTGCTGGAACAGGTAGCGCTTGGACTGTGACGCCGGGATGACGCGAGCGTCCGCGTCGGACGCGGATGGGCGGGGCGGCTTCTGCATCTTCACGATCAGGGCGCCGGCGCCGATCGCCGCGATCAGCGCCACGGCGGCCAAGATGACTCGTCGGCTCACAATCCGCCTCGATTCCGAATGTTCTCTGTCATCGCCTTCATGATTCCTTGACCACGAGGATCTGATTCACCGCCACATCGGTGAGGGTCTGGCGTGTGCCGCCCGGCCAGCGGATCTCGATTCGTTCGATGACCTTCGCGTTGCCGACGCCGACGTGCAGCCGGATGTCGTTGCTGCTCAGGTAACTGGCCACGTTGGTGATTTCCGTGCTCTGGACCTTGCCGCCCGCGGTGACGTCCACGCGCGCGCCGAGGCCGAAGCGATTGCTCTTCGTGCCCTGCGCCCGAATGATGACCCAGTTGCCGCCCCGGATGCCTTCGTTCCGCAGCAGCACCGGCTTTTCGCCGACGCCCGTGATGGCGACGTCGACATGGCCGTCGTTGTCGAAGTCGGCGACGGCGAGGCCGCGGCCGGCGCGCGGCACCTGGACGGCGGGTCCGGCCTCCGTCGAGATGTCGCGGAAGCGCCCGCCGGCGTTCTCGTAGAGCAGATCCTTCTGCTTGTAGGTCAGCGCCGGCTGATAGAGCGAGACGTTGTCGATGACGTGGCCGTTCGTGACGTGGATATCGACGTCTCCGTCGTTGTCGAAGTCGAACAGCTTCGCGCCGAAGCCGAGCGGGCCGAAGCCGGAGCCGAGTCCGGCCTTGGTCGAGACGTCCTCGAACAGGCCCTCGCCGCGATTCTGGTAGAGCGTGTTGAGCTCCTCCGAGAAGTTCGTGACGTACAGGTCAGGCAGGCCGTTGCCGTCGTAGTCGGCGCAGTCCACGCCCATGCCCGCCTGGGGCTTGCCGTTCAGGTCGAAGCCGACGCCGGCGCCATAGGCGACGTCCACGAACGTGCCGTCGCCGTTGTTGCGGTAGAGAAAGTTCCGCACCAGGTCGTTGGCGACGTAGATATCGACGTCGTCGTCGCGATCGAAGTCGCAGAACACGACGCCGAGCCCCTTGCCGGCGGGGTTGGCGATGCCGGCCTGCCGTGACACGTCGGTGAACGTGCCGTCGCCGTTGTTGCGGAACAGGCGATCGGCCATCCCGTCGAAGATGGTCGGATTGCAGTACATCCGGTGGCCGTCCTTGCGCAGGCCGCAGTACGGGTTGTCGGCCATCCGGAAATCGAGATAGTTGGTCACGTAGAGATCGAGGTCGCCGTCGCGGTCGTAGTCGAAGAAGCCGGTGCTGGTGCTCCACTCGCCGGCGCCGCCGGCGACGCCCGCCTTGGCAGTCACGTCGGCGAACGTGCCGTCGCCGTTGTTGCGGAACAGCGTGTTCGGACCGAACGCGGTGACGTAGAGATCGAGCAAGCCGTCGTTGTCGTAGTCGCCGACCGCCGCGCCGGTTCTGTACGCCTTCGACCCGGCGTCCGCGACGCCTGCCTTCTGCGTCACGTCGGTGAAGGTGCCGTTCCTGTTGTTGCGATAGAGGGCATTGGCGGAGCCCGGCGCGCCGTTGACGAAGAAGAGGTCGGGAAATCCGTCGTTGTCGTAATCGATCCAGGCGACGCCGGAGCCGAACGTCTCGTACATGTACTTGTCGGGAGTCGCCCCGGACGCGTGCACGAAGCCGATTCCGGCTTTTGCCGTGACGTCCTGGAACCTGACCGGGCCGGCAGGCTTCCCCGGACTCGCCTGATCGAGCGCGAACGCCGGAGTGAGGAGCGTGAGCACGGCCGGCAGCCAGGCAATGCGGCGAATCACGGACGGCCCGGCCCTTTCGCCGGCGGCTTCTGTTGGAGCTGCTTCCGCGCCGCGGCGGGAAGGGGGAAGCCGAGCTTCTCGGCGCGCGCCGCGTGATCGGCCGCGAGCGCCAGCGATCCCTGCTGCAGGTAGACCTGCGCGATGTCGCGGTTCGCCGGCCCGTGTGCGGGATCCATGGCGAGCGCCTTCTGCAGCGAGGCGATCGCCGCGGGCAGCCGGCCGCGCTTCCAGGCGATCAATCCCTGCTCGACCAGCAGGTCGAACTCGGCGTGCTGCTGCTGATAGCCGGAGGCGATGCTGTCGATCCCGGCCGGCGTCGCAACCTTCAGCTGCTCCTCGGCCTGATCGAGGAGACCCTTCGACCGATACGCGCGCGCCAGCAGGATGCGAAGCTCCGGACGCGCCGGCTCGAGCTGCGTGCCCTTGCTCAACACCGCCACCGCGTCATCCAGCCGGCCGACCTCGATGTAGGCGTTGCCGAGGCCCGAGAGCACCTCGATCCGGGTGACGCCCGCCTTCAGCACCTGCTCGAGCTCCGCGATGCCGGCCTGGCGATCGCCGAGGTCGAACAGCGCGAGGCCCAGGTAGTAGCGTGATTCGGCGGACGATGGATTCGCAGCGAGGGCCTGACGATTCAGCTCCACCGAGCGCTTCGGATTCTTCAGCTGGCGTTCGGCCTCGCCGAGCAGGCCGAGGAACTGCGGATGATTGGGCTGCGCCGTCAGCGCCGCCTCGAGCTCCTCCCTGGCGCGCTCGGCACGGCCCAGATCGAGGTAGACGTGCGCGAGATAGAACCGCGCCGGCACCAGCCGCGGATCGAGATCCAGCGCCTGGCGCAGCTCCGCTTTCGCCTCGCCGATCATCTCGGGCAGTCCCTGCATGCGGTACGCGATCCCCAGCAGCATGTGGGCCTGCGCCGAAGCGGGATCGGCCGCGAGGATCTGTTTCAGCTCGTCGATGGATTCCTTGACGCGATCGGTGCCCGAGAACAGCGCCGCGCCGATGCGATTGATCCGCTGCTGGACCGCGGCCCGGGGATCCGGCTGCTGCGCCAGCAGCGGCCGGCCTGGCCCGAGGACCAGCCATGCGGCACACAGCAGAGCCGCGCCGGGACGGAGGAGAACATGCATCGATCCCGCAATGTTACCGCTTCGACAGCTCGCGATAGTTGGTCAGCTTGATGCCGCGCCGCGTGATGACCTCACGCACCTTGGGGCTGGTCCACGCCTCGAACACCGCGCGGCGATCGGCGGCTACCCATTCGTAGCCCTTGTGCCCGTACGCCGCCATCTCCGGATCGTCCGTCGCGGCGTGATCGATGTGCAGCCACAGCCCGGGACCGAGCTTCTCGAGCCGCGCGGCGAGCTTGTCGGCCTTGACGGCCCCGCTGTCCTTGCTCTCGTAGACGGCGCCGACGCGCTGGATGCCGAGCGCGGTCGGGACGACCAGGTCGTATTCCTTGCTGAGCCGCAGTACCAGGTCGGCCACCTCCGGCGCCACCGAGGTGAAGCCCATGTGGTTCCACGTGTACGACACGTGCGGGATGTGCCGCTTGGCGGTCGTGATCTGCGCCCGCAGCTCGCGCTCGATCTCGTCGAGCTTCCAGCTGCTCTCCTTGATGCTGGTCTTCGGCTGGGACCCGGCCCGCGGCTGCACCTGCGGGAAGAAGTAGCCGTCCTCGTCCACGATCGACGGCGCGTGGGTGAGCGGCCGCCACTTGATGTTGTCCCATTCGCTGGTCAGCGCGAGGTGGACGCCGACGTCGAGCGTCGGGTTCGCCTTCAGCAGCCGCGCCGCCTCCGGAAACCACGGCCCCGGCACGATCACGTTGGTCGTCGTCAGCACGCCGCGGGTGTGCGCTTCGATGGTGGCGACGTTGATGCCGTGCGCCGCCCCCATGTCGTCCCCCTTGACGATCAGCCGGATCTCGGTCGGGGACGGCTGCAGGGCCGCCAGGCTCAGGCACAGAGCGACGAGTGCACGCATGGGGCGGCAGATTGTGCCGTGCGACGTGCTACGTGCCACGTGCTACGTGCCACGTGCGTGCGATGCACGTGCTGCAGCGTGCAGACGCACGTGGCACGAGCACGTGCAGCACGTGCGCACGTGGCACGTGCACGTTGCCCTTGCACGCGCACGTGAAAAGATCGTCCGTTCCATGCCCGACTACACCGTGGCTGAGACGGTCAGCACCGTCTACGTGGCCGAGTCGCGCCGCGTGCTGGCGACGCTGATCCGCCTGCTCGGCGACTTCGACACCGCGGAAGAGGCGCTCCAGGACGCGTTCCGGGCGGCGCTCGAGCAGTGGCCGCGCGACGGCGTCCCGGCCAACCCGCGCGCGTGGCTCGTCTCCGCCGGGCGCTTCAAGGCCATCGACGGCCTGCGGCGGCGCGCCCGCTTCGATCAGCTCGACGAGGACGTCGGCGAGCGCACCGACCTGACGATCGAGGCCGAGGCCGGGGCGGAACGCGACAGCGTCGAGGACGATCGGCTGCGCCTGATCTTCACGTGCTGTCACCCGGCGCTCGCCGCGGATGCCCAGGTCGCGTTGACGCTGCGCGAGGTCTGCGGGCTCACCACCGAGGAGATCGCGCAGGCCTTCCTCACACCCGCCCCCACCGTCGCCCAGCGCATCGTCCGGGCCAAGGCCAAGATTCGCGACGCGCGCATCCCGTATCAGGTGCCTGCGCCCACCGAGCTGGCGGAGCGGCTCGACGCCGTGCTGCGCGTCATCTATCTGGTGTTCAACGAGGGCTACTCCGCCTCCTCCGGCGCGACCGTGACCCGGCACGACGTCTCGGCCGAAGCGATCCGGCTGGGACGGCTGCTGGTCGAGCTGCTGCCCGAGCCGGAGGCGATGGGACTGCTCGCGCTGATGCTGCTGCACGAGTCGCGTCGCGAAGCCCGATCGTCGCCCGATGGCGAGCTGATCCTGCTCGAGGATCAGGACCGATCGCGGTGGAACCGCGCGCTCATCGCCGAGGGCGTGTCGCTGGTCGAGCGCGCCCTCGCATCGCGCCGCGGCGGGCTCTACGCGATCCAGGCGGCGATCTCCGCGCTGCACGCCGAGGCGCCGAACGCCGCGGCCACCGACTGGGCCGAGATCGTCGGGCTCTACGACGTCCTCGTTCGCGCAGACGACTCCCCCGTCGTCGAGCTGAATCGCGCCGTCGCCGTGGCGATGCGCGATGGCCCGGCCGCCGGCGTGGCCTTGATCGATGCCATCCTCGACCGCGGCGACCTGACGAAGTACCGGCTGGCGCACTCGGCCCGGGCCGAGCTGTGCCGCCGTCTCGGCCGGACCGAGGAGGCCCGCGCCGGCTTCGAGCGGGCCCTGGCGCTGTCGAAACAGGAGCCGGAACGGCGCTTTCTCGCGCGCCGGCTGGCCGAGTTGCAGAAATAGCACGCGTCAGCGCGGGGCGGTGTCGATCTGCCGCAGTGCCGTTCGACTGTTCAGTGCGGGGGTGCGGGGTGTGCGGCCGGCAGGCAGCCGGAGGCCCGGTCGAGTGGAGGATCCGATGAAGGTACTTGTGCCTGGTCTACCTGGAGGAGCAGAAGCTGCACGCCATCCCGGATCGGGAGTGCGCCGACTGCGGCGCCGGCTTCAGGGAGCGGGGCGTGCTCGTCGCCGCCGAAGCCCTTCAGCCGATTGCGACCGCGACGACGGTCCGGGTGCGGCACGGCAAGGTGTCGGTCACCGACGGTCCATTCGCGGAGACGAAGGAGCAGCTGGCCGGGTTCTACCTGATCGAGGCACGCGACCTCAACGAGGCGATCCAGGCGGCGGCGAAGATTCCGCCGGCGCGCGAAGGCAGCATCGAAGTACGGCCGGTGCGGGAGCTGACGCCGTAGGCGAGCGGTACCACTTCAGATACCTTATCTCGTGCCTTCATCGCTCGCCGAGTCGCGCCGCCTGGCCGCCGTCCAACCCCCGGTCATCCCCATCGTCGGGCGCTGGATCGCCGAGACGCCCGGGACGATCTCGCTGGGCCAGGGCATCGTCTCCTACGGTCCGCCGCCGTCCGTGATGCCGGCGCTGGTCGGCTTCGGCTCGAGCCTGGCCGATCATCGGTACGGGCCGGTCGAAGGCGCGGCCGATCTGGTCGAGACGATCACGCGCAAGCTCGCGGCCGAGAACGGCATCACGGTGCGGCCGCACAGCCGCGTGCTGGTGACGGCGGGCGGCAACCAGGCGTTCGTCAACGCGGTGCTCGCGGTGACGGATCCGGACGACGAGGTCATCCTGCCGACGCCGTACTACTTCAATCACGAGATGGCGATCGTCATCGCCGGCGCGGTGGCCGTCGGCGTGCCGACCGCGGCGGGCTATCAGCTCGACGTCGAGGCGATCGCGCGCGCGATCACGCCGCGCACGCGCGCCATCGTCACGGTGTCGCCGAACAATCCGACCGGCGCGGTCTATCCGGAAGCGGCGCTGCGCGCGGTGAGCGCGCTGTGCCGGGCGCGCGGCCTGTTCCATGTTCACGACGAGGCCTACGAGTACTTCACCTACGGCCAGGCCCGGCACTTTTCACCGGGGTCGATCGACGGCGCCGCGGACTACACGATCTCGCTGTATTCGCTGTCGAAGGCGTTCGGCATGGCGAGCTGGCGCGTCGGCTACATGGTCATCCCCGAGCGGCTCGCCGACGCCGTCAACAAGATCCAGGACACGCTGCTGATCTGCCCGCCCGCGGCGTCACAGCGCGCGGCGCTGGCGGCGCTGGCCGTCGGCGCCAGTTACCCGCGCGGGTATCTCGCCGGGCTGGACGAGATGCGGCGGCGGATCTTCGACGCGCTCGCCGCGCCGGACGTGCCGTGTGACGTCGCGCCGGTCGAGGGGGCGTTCTACTACCTGGCGCGGGTGCAGTCGCGGCTCGACTCGATGACCCTGGTCGAGCGGCTGATCCGCGATCATCGCGTCGCCGTCATCCCCGGGTCGGCGTTCGCGGACGCGTCCCCGTGCTCGATCCGGCTGTCGTACGGCGCCCTGAACCCGGACGCCGTGACGGAAGGTCTCGGTCGGCTGGTCGGCGGCCTCCGGGCGCTCGCCTGATCGGCATCTGGAGGCACGCGTGTTCAGCCGCTTCTCTGTTCCACTCACTGTGACGATTGCCGCGCTCGTGGCGGCTGCCGTGTCAGCCGCCAGTGCAGGTGGCCAGCGCGGCGGCCTGCGGCAGGCGCTGACGTTCCACGCCTCGTTCGACGGCGGCGTCGACGCCGTTCACGCGACCGGCGATCCCAGGCTGTACTCGGCGCCGACCTTGAAGCAGCGTCAGGACGCGAAGCCCGGACTGCCGCCTGACGGCCAGGTTCAGCTCGCGAAAGGCGCCGGACGATTCGGCGACGCGCTGCGCTTCACGGCGAAGAAGTCGCCGGTGGTGTTCTTCCACGCCGCGCGCAACATGTCGTATGAGACGACGAACTGGAACGGCACGCTGTCGTTCTGGCTGAGCACCGATCCGCAAGGGGAGCTCGAGCCCGGCTTCTGCGATCCGGTGCAGATCACCCCGCGCGCCTGGAACGACGCGGCGTTCTTCGTCGAGTTCGAGAAGCGTCCCGACTCGATTCCCTTCCGACTCGGGGTCTACGCCGACCTGGCGGTCTGGAATCCGCAGAAGCGGGTGTTTGCCGACATCCCGACGCACGAGCGTCCGCTCGTGACCGTCGAACGTCCGCCGTTCAGCCGCGGTACGTGGACGCACGTCGCCGTCACCTTCGAGCGGTTCAACACCGGGCGCCCCGACGGCGTCGCGCGCCTGTTCCTGAACGGCACGCCGGCCGGCGAGTTGAGCCCGCGCCAGCAGACGTTCACCTGGGATCCGCAGCAGACCGTCATCGCGCTCGGCCTGAGCTACATCGGCCTGCTCGACGAGCTCGCCATCTTCAATCGCGCCCTCAGCGAGCCCGAGATCAAGGAGCTCGCCGCAGGAGGCGGGCTGCGCTAACTCGCCGCTTCCAACTGCCCACTTCCGGCTCTTAACCATGTGCCGAGTGGCTTCCGCCTTCGAGACGAAGGGACCCGGACGCTCGCCTTTTCCTCCGCCTGAAGGCGGAAGCCACGGAGTCGCGCGAAATTTCACCCCCAGCTGCCCACCTCGCCGAAGCTCGCGCGTTGGTGCATGGCGGGAGGCGGGGAAGTTGGGAGTTGTCTATATCCCCAGGACTCCGTAAGATGCCAGCGTTTACACAGACGTTACATTGTTGTTACACGGAGGCTCCATGCAGCTTTTTGCTCGGGCGGCGCTGCTCCTCGCGCTCCTGGCCGCGCCCTGGGCGGCTCACGCGCAGACCGTCACCGGGACCATCACCGGCATCGTCAAGGACGCCAGCGGCGGCGTCCTGCCGGGTGTGACCGTCACGATGACGCAGGCGGAAACCGGACGGCAGGAATCCGTGGTCACCGACGCCGAGGGTCGATACACGTCGATCCCGCTGCAGCTCGGGACCTATCGCATCGAAGCCTCGCTGACCGGGTTCAAGGCGTCGATTCGCGGCGGCATCGGCTTGACGATCGACGACGTGGCGCGGGTCGACTTCACGCTCGAAGTCGGCACCGTCCAGGAAGTGGTGGAAGTGGCCGCGGAAGCCTCGCTGGTGGACGCGAGCACCTCGTCCATCGGCAAGCTCGTGGACAACCGCCGCATCGCCGAGCTGCCGCTCAACACCAGGAACGTCTACTCGCTGATCTTCCTCACGCCCGGCGTCGCGGGAACGATCGGCAACGCCTACGGCGACATGCGCTACACCATCAACGGCGCGCGGCCGCGGAGCAGCGACACGCTCGTGGATGGTGTGACCGCGACGTTCCCGACCGTCACCGGCGGCTCCGGCATCTCGGTGTTCCCGTCGGTGGACGCCATTCAGGAGTTCAAGGTCCTCGGCGCGACGTATCCGGCCGAGTTCGGCCGCAGCCTCGGCAGCGTGGTCAACGTCGTCTACAAGTCGGGCTCGAACAACTTCCATGGCAGCGGCTACGAGTTCCTGCGCGACTCGTCGCTGGATTCGCAGAACTACTTCCAGAAGCTGCGTGGCGAGGAGCTCGGCGACTTCTCACGGCATCAGTTCGGCGGCTCGGCGGGCGGCCCGCTGCAGATCGGGAAGATGTTCTACATGGTGTCGTTCGAAGGCCTGCGCGAGAAAGCGTTCGCGTCGTCCACGCTGACGGTGCCGACGGCGCTCGAACGGCAGGGGGACTTCTCGCAGACGTTCGCGGCCAACGGCCAGCTGGTGCGCATCTTCAACCCGTTCTCGACGCGCGCCAACCCTGGCGGCTCCGGCTTCATCCGCGATCCGTTCGCCGACAACCGGATCCCGCGCGAGATGATGGACCCGGTGGCGCTCAACATCATCAAGTACTATCCGGCGCCCAATCAGCCCGGCGATGCGGTGACCGGCCGCAACAACTACTACCAGACCGGCACCTCGACCCTCGACACCAACAACACCGACCTCCGCGTCGATCGCAACTTCGGGACCGCGGGCCGTGGCTTCGCCCGTTACTCGCACCGCTACGTCGCGACGGCGCCGCTGCAGGCGTTTCCCGACGAGCTCGCGATCGCCGAAGGCCGGGTCATCGAGGAGAACCGCACGCACAATTTCGTGGCCGAGTACAACCACACCATCGGGCGCACGACGCTCCTGACCGCGCGCATCGGCTTCGCCCGGACGCTCTTCGTCTTCGACAACCAGGGCCTCGGGTTCCTGCCCTCCAGCCTTGGCCTGCCGACGACCATCGACGATGCGGTGGATCGGCAGATGTTCCCGGCGATCGGCGCCAGCAACTACGTGTCGCTGGGCGGCAACGATCATCGCTACAACGCGTTCATGAGCTACCCTGCGCTGCTCAGCCTGACGAAGACCAGCTCGAAGCACACGCTCAAGACCGGCGTCGACGCGCGCATGATCCGGGTCAACGTCTGGGAGGCGCGGGCCGCCGGCACCTTCAACTTCTCCGCCGGCATGACCCAGGGACCGAACCCGAGCACCGCCAGCAGCACCGCCGGCAACGCGCTCGCGTCGCTGCTGCTCGGCACTGGAACGGCCAACAACGCGCTGATCCAGAACTGGAAGAACGTCGCCTCGCAGAATTTCTACGTCGGCGGCTACCTGCAGGACGACTGGCGCCTGAACAGCCGGCTGACGCTGAACCTCGGCCTGCGCTACGACTTCGAGACGCCGCGGACGGAGCGTTTCGATCGCATGAACTACTTCGATCCGACCGCGCGATCGCCGCTGGCCAGCCAGGTCTCGCAGTTTCCCGACCTGCGCGGCGGCCTCGTCTTCGTCGGCGAGGACGGCGTCGGCCGCTGGCAGTTCGAGCCCGACACCAACAACATCTCACCGCGCGTCGGCGGCGCGTTCGAGGTGAACGACAAGACCGTACTGCGCGCGGGTTACGCGCACGTCTACGGCGGGTCGTATCAGCAGGCCAACGGCACGGTCGGGCCGTTCGGGTTCCGGACCGAGAACCTGTGGGTGTCGACGGTGGACGGCATCACCCCGTTCCGGCTGCTGCGCGATCCCTATCCCGACGGCTTCCGTCCGTCGCCCGGATCGGCCGAAGGCCTGCTCACCGCCGCCGGCGGATCGATCCAGGCGCCGCTGCGCGACGGCAGCCCGACGCCGTGGAACCGGCAGTGGAACGTCACGGTGCAGCGCGAGCTGCCGTGGCGCGTGGCCGCGGAGGTCGCGTACGTCGGCACCGAAGGGCACGATCTGCAGACGAACACCGAGGGCGGCCTGAACCTCAACCAGCTCGATCCGCAGTACCTCTCGCTCGGGTCGGCGCTGAACCAGACGGTGCCGAACCCGTTCTTCGGCATCGTCACGACGGGCGTGCACGCGTCGCCGACGATCAGCCGGGCGCAGCTGCTGCGTCCCTATCCGCAGTTCACCGACATCATCCCGCTGCAGAACACCGGCGCGACGTCGATCTATCACGCGCTGCAGATGAGCGTGAACCGGAGAATGAGCCACGGGCTGCTGCTCGCCGGCTCGTATGTGTGGTCGAAGGCCGAAGAGGAAGGCGAGGCGCACCAGAACAGCTACGACATCGCGGCGAGCCGATCGGTCGCGTCCTACGACATCCCGCACCGGCTCGTCCTGAGCGCGCTCTACGAGCTGCCGTACGGCCGCGGCCGCCGCTTCGGCACCAACGCGCCGGCGATCCTCGACGGCGTGTTCGGCGGCTGGCAGGTGAACGCCATCGTCACGGTGCAGAGCGGCACGCCGCTGACGATCTCGGCGAGCAACCAAACCGGCCTGTTCAACCCGGTGACGCGCGCCAACTGGAACGGCGAGGATCCGGGCCTCGACGGCGCGGGCGAGGATCGGCTGCAGAAATGGTTCGACACGTCGAAGTTCAGCCAGCCGGCGGCGTTCACGTTCGGCAATGCCGGCGCGACGTTCCCGCTGCTGCGGACCGACAGCGTGCGCAACCTCGACCTGTCGATCTTCAAGCACTTCTCGATGCCGCGCGGGATTCGACTGCAGGCGCGCATCGAGGCGTTCAACGCGCTCAACCGGGTCCAGTTCGGGTCGCCCAACACCAGCGTGACCTCGAGCTCGTTCGGCGTCGTCACGTCCCAGGCGAACACGCCGCGTCAGCTGCAGTTCGGCCTCAAGGCGCTCTGGTGAAGGTCTCGACACTCAGCTTCCGGCTTCCAGCTCCGAGCGCTGCTTGGGAGTCGGGAGTTGGAGGTCGGGAGTTCCCGCGTCCCGCGTCCCGATCACGATCACAACTTCAGCCACATAATGCCGCATGCTCCATCGCGTCATTTACGCCACCGCCATTTTCCTGGCTGTCTCGGTCCTCACCCTCGCGCAGGCGCCGCACCGGGAACAGCTCGCGGCGAAGCTGCAGGCGGACCTCCAGCGGCTGGCGGGTCAGGCGCCGGGCGTGGTTGGCGTGTCGGTGATCGACTTGACGTCCGGCCAGCGGTTCGGCATCAACGAGTCGCTGGTCTTCCCGCAGGGCAGCGCGATCAAGATCCCGATCCTGATCGAGCTGTTCCATCGAGCCGACCGCGGCGACCTGAAGCTGAGCGAGCGGCTCACGCTCCGCGCCGCCGATCAGGTCGGCGGCAGCGGCCTGCTGCAGTACTTCACCAGCGGCGGCTCCGAGATGTCGCTGCACGATCTCGCGGTCCCGATGATCGTGCTGTCCGACAACACCGCGACCAACATGCTGATCGATCGGCTCGGCATGGATCGGATCACCGCGACCATGGCGGAGATCGGCGCGCCAGGGACCAGGCTGCAGCGCAAGATGATCCGCCCCGAAGAGAGCGCGCGGGGCAACGAGAACATCTCGACGCCGCGCGAGGCCGCGGACCTGATGGCGCGGTTCTCGCGCTGCGACCTGCCGATGAAGGCGGCCTCGTGCGCGGAGGCGCGGCGCATCCTCGAGCTGCCGAAGTCCGGCTCGTTCCGCGAGCCGATTCCGTCCAGCGTGCCGGTCGCCTGGAAGCCTGGCGGCATCGAGGGTGTCGAGACCGCGTGGGGCCTGGTCAACGTTCCCGGCGCGCCCTACGCCGTCGCGATCATGATCAACTACGGGGCGGACGGCATGAGCGCCAGCCTCCGCGATCTCTCCGCCGCCGTCTATCGCTACTTCACGCAGATCGCGCGATCGACGCCGAACGGCGCGCGCGTGCCGCTCGAGTTCATCAAGAAGCGGTCCGACTGATCCATCGGCTGATACCATCGGGTGAGCATGACCGTTCAGAACAGCGCAGCCCTGGACCGCCTCGGTCTGTCCCGTGCCCCGGTTGCCGTGGCCTTTGTCGCGACGCCGCCGCCGGGGTTGGCGCGCATCGAGCGGGCGGCTGCGGCCGCGTGCGGCTATTGGAAACACGCCTCGGAGGGCCACGCCTTCTACACGACCGCCGAGGATCACCTCAACTGCCCGCTCGGCGCCTTCACGCACGGCGCGCCGCTGCCGCCCGAGAAGTCGACCGAGCTCGAGGGGCTGGTCGGCACCATGATCGAGCTGCAGTATCTCCGCGGCGACGAAGTGCCGGCCATTCCGCACCGCACGACGCCGCTGCAGTTCGCGGCCTATGCACCGCTGCAGGACGCGGCGTTCGCGCCGGACGTCGTCATCTTCCGGGGCAACACCCGGCAGATCATGCTGCTCAGCGAGGCGGCGCGCGCCGCCGGCGTGTTCGATCAGGGCACGGCGATGGGCCGCCCGGCCTGCTCGGCGATCCCGCACTCGCTCGAATCCGGCGCCAGCGTGGCGAGCATCGGCTGCATCGGCAATCGCGTCTACACCGGGCTCGGCGACGACGAGCTGTATCTGGTGGTGCCGGGCTCGGCGCTCGACGACACGCTCGCCCGGCTGGACACGATCGTGGACGCCAACGTGGAGGTCGAGAAGTTCCACCGCGCGCGGGCCGCGTTACTGGCCTGAGGCGCCGCCGGCCGCACCACCCCACGTACACGATCGCCCGCCCGGCGCGTAATGGGATCTGGAGGACCGACCGCGGCAGCGATCGCGGCGCGCGTGGTCCGGGTCACCGGCACCGGGAGGCAACAGATGGACAAGGCACTGGCGACGCAGCTGGCGAATATCGAGAAACGGTCGGGAAAGTCGCTCGACGAGCTGACGCGGCTGATCGCCGCGAGCGGACTGACCAAGCATGGCGAGATCCGCGACATGCTCAAGCGCGATCTCGGCATGGGACACGGCGACGCCAACACGCTGGTCCACGTAGCGCTGAAAACCGACGGGCAGTCCGCGGCTGACGCCGCCGGCCTTTCCCAGGAAGACGTGCTGGCGGGAATCTATAGCGGGCCCAAGGCCGGTCTGCGGCCGGTGCACGACGCGCTGATGGCGAAGATTCAGGCCTTCGGCGAGTTCGAGGTCGCCCCCAAGAAGGGCTATGTCAGCCTGCGCCGGAAGAAGCAGTTCGCGATGATCGGGCCGGCCACGAACACCCAGGTCGAGGTCGGCCTCAACATGAAGGACGTGCCGGCCACGGCACGGCTGAAGGCGATGCCGGCCGGCGGCATGTGCCAGTCCAAAGTACGACTGGCCGACGTCACGGAAGTGAACGCCGAGCTCATCGCCTGGGTCCGGCGCGCCTACGACAGCGCCGGCTAGTCCCCTGGAAGCGGCGTGTAAACCGACCTTCCGCCTGTGAAGGCGGAAGCCACGCGTTGTTGTCCTGGGATTTGTGGCTTCCGGCTTCAGCCGGAAGATAGAGCTGCCGATAGCGATTCAGCTGTGGCACGCCACCAGCAATCACGCCTCGTCCGCGCTCGGGCCGTATGCGCCGGGTACCGGGACGTCGAGCAGCCGCAGGTACACCGACAACTGGCCGCGGTGGTGGATCAGGTGGCTGAGGGTGAAGTCGCGAAGCACCACCACGCGCGGACGCTCGAACCGCTGCCGGCCGCGAATCTTCAGGCGCCACGGCATCAGCATCCGCGCCTCGTCGGCGCGCGCCAGCGCCTCGCGGCAGCGCGCCGCCAGGCTGTCGAGCCGCGCCACCAGATCCGCGGCGGACGTCGCCTGATGCGACCGGTGCGTCGCCGGATCGAAGTCGTACTCGTCGCCGTTCAGGATCGCGTCGCCCCACTGGAAGCAGTCGACGATGTGCGACGCGAGACCGCCGATCGAGAACGACTTGGCGTGCGGCTTCCAATCGAGCCGATCGTCCGGCACCCGTTCCACCAGCTTCCGTGTCGTCTTCGCCTCGTGGTCGAGCTCAGCCCGGAGCATGTCGAGTGTCATGGGTCCAGCCTACCGCCAACCCGCTGCCAGCGCCGCGCCTTCCCATAGAATGGCGGAATGGGCACGCGGCAGTGCTACCACTGCAAGGCGATGATCGAAGACGGGGACGGCCACGACTGCTGGACCACCACCGAGGCGGCGCTGACGCAGGATTTGTCGGACGACCTGCGCGACGCCTGGGAGCGGCTGCGCGAGACCGCCGTCGAGTTCGGCGACCAGCGCATCTACGCCTCGCACAAGTCGATCATGTTCTCGCGCAAGTCCTGCTACTGCTTCGTGCGGCCGAAGCGGCAGTTCCTCGAGGTCTGCGTCTTCCTCGGCCGCCCGATCAACGCGCCGCCGGTGAAGCGCGTCGATCGCACCTCGAAGTCAAAGGTCGCGCACATGCTGCACATCCGGCATCGCGACGAAGTCGAGGCCCCGATCACCGACTGGCTGCAGGAAGCCTACGACTACTCCGCCGCGCCCGCGCCGAAGGCCGCCACCACTGCAGCGCCGTCGAAGGCGGACGCGGACGGGCGCGAAGAAACGACTCGCGGCGAACAGGCGGAAGCCGGCAAAGACGGCGGTGCGAGCCAGAACCACGGCCAGGCCGAAGGCCAAGGCGGCCCCAAAGAAGAAGGTCACGCGTGCCCGAGCTGCCGGAAGTCGAAACCGTTCGGCGTGAGCTCGAGCCGGTCATGCGCGAGGCGCGCATCGATCGCGTCCTGCTGCGCCGCCCGGACCTCCGCACCCGCTTTCCGCGGCGCTTCATCGCGCGCCTCGAGGGCACGACGGTGCGTGCGGTCAACCGCCGCGCCAAGTACCTGCTGGTGCCGGTCTCGTCGGGCGAGACGCTGGTCATGCACCTCGGGATGTCGGGGTCGTTTCGCGTCGAGATCAATGCCATCAATGCCATCAATGCCATCAGTGCCATCGATGCCGTCGACGGCGACGACGCGACCGATGCCGCCCCGCTGCCGGCGACGCTCGACCGCCACGACCACGTGATCTTCTCGCTCTCGACCGGCGCGAGCGTCGTCTTCAACGACCCGCGGCGGTTCGGGTTCATGGACCTGATCCGCGACGCCGACATGCCCGCGCATCCGACACTCGGCGGCCTCGGGCCGGAACCGCTGTCGGACGCCTTCGACGGCGACGCGCTGGCGCGCGCCTGCGGCGGCCGAAAGACGTCGCTGAAGGTGGCGCTCCTCGACCAGCGCGTGGTCGCCGGCCTCGGCAACATCTACGCGAGCGAGGCGCTGTACGTCGCCGGACTGTCGCCGTCGCGGCGCGCGTCGACGATTGCGACACCGGGCGGCGCCCCACGCGAGTCGGCGCACCGGCTGGCGGCGGCGATCAAGCTCGTGCTCGAGCAGGCGATCGAGCGCGCGACCGGCGTCCGGTACCGCGGCGCGCGCTTCCGGGTCTACGATCGCGAGGGCATCCGCTGCCAGCGCCGAGGCTGCGCGGCGTCGTCCGGCGCCGCACCCAGGCCGGACGCTCGACGTTCTACTGCCGGGTGTGCCAACGCTGACCGTCGTCTCGAGCAGGTAGACTTACCGCCCATGTCGTCACACCGCTTGCGGAGCATCGCGGCCGTCGTGGCAATCGCGGTCGCCGGACTGGTCATCGTCCGGGTCGCGTCGCAGGTCTCGACGATCACCGTGCCGGAAGACGCGCTGCGTGAGTATGCGGGGGTCTATCAGTGGGCGCCGGATGCGTTCGTCTCCCTGCAGATCTGGACCGAGCTGGGCGCGAAGCCCGAGCTCGTGGCGTTCGACGACTCAGGCGACCTGCGGACCCTGTATCCGACCGAACGCGATCGGTTCTTTGCCGGGCCGGGCGCGGCGGTGCCGGGGACAGCCGAGTCACGCATCGAGTTCGAGCGCGACGCCGCGGGCACGATCGCGCTGCTTCGCTGGCGGCGAGGCGATGCCGTACGCATCGGGCGGCGGGTCGACGTCGAGACGCGGGAGGACGTTCGCTTCGCGAGCGGCGCACTCCAGCTCGCCGGCACGCTGATCGCGCCGAAGACGCGCGGCAGACATCCCGCCGTCATCCTCGTGCACGGCTCGGGTCCACAGGACCGTGAATCGATCCTGCCCTACGCGCGTTTCCTGGTTCGCCACGGCGTCGCCGTGCTCGGCTACGACAAGCGCGGCGTTGGCGGGTCTTCGGGAGACTGGAACCAGGCGTCCTTCGACGACCTCGCGGCCGACGTGGTCGCGGCGTTCACCTACCTGAAAACGCGCGGCGACATCGACCCGTCGCAGGTGGGCCTGCTCGGCATCAGCCAGGCCGGCTGGATCATGCCGCTGGCGGCAGTGCGCGCGCCAGACTTCGCGTTCCTGATCAGCCTGTCGGGCGCCGCCGTGCCGGCCGCCGAGACCACGCTCGAACACGCCGCGAACGAGATGCACGCCAACGGCATGAAGCCACAGATGGTCGAGCAGATCCTCGGCCTGATGAAGGCGCAGTATCACTTCGCGCGCACGGGACAGGGATGGGACGACTACCTGGCGGCCCGCGACGCCATCGCCGCGCGGCTCGGCAAGCCGCCGGCCTCGTTCCCCGCCACCCAGGACCATCCGTCGTGGCAATACATGCGGCGGCTGTACTTCTACGATCCCGCGCCGACGATCCGCCAGATGAAGACGCCCACGCTCGCGTTGTTCGGCGGGCTCGACAACAACATCGTCGCGGCGAAGAACCGGGCGGCGTGGCAGGCCGCGCTCGAAGCGGGGGGCCACCGCGACTTCACGCTGCAGGTGCTGCCGCAGGCGAACCACATCCTGCTCGAAGCGGCGCGGGGACACAACGCCGAGATGGCGTCACTGCAACGTTTCGTCCCCGCCTACTTCTCCACCGTCCGCGAGTGGCTCGCCAAGCGGCTGCGGGTTCCTGCGCCGCCGAAATAGCTGCGCGGCGTTACTTGCGCACGCCGATCGGCCGCGCCACACCCGACAGTGGCGGCACCCTCCGGGGTGTCAGGGTGCGTCGTACGCGCGCTTCAGGGCCGCGATGTCGATCTTCTTCATCTTCAACATCGCCTCCATCACGCGTTTCGCCTTCGCCGGATCGGAGTCACCGAGCATCTGGCCGAGCACGCGGGGATTGATCTGCCATGACAGGCCGTACTTGTCCTTCAGCCAGCCGCAGGGCCCTTCTTCGCCGCCGGCCGACAGCTTCGCCCAGTATTCGTCCACTTCCCGCTGATCGCCGCAGTCGACCGAGAACGACACCGCCTCGTTGAACTTGAAGTGCGGCCCGCCGTTGAGCGCGATGAACGGCTGCCCGTCCAGCTCGAACTCGACCGTCATGACGCTGCCCTTGGGGCCGGGTCCGGCGTCGCCGTAGCGCGTGATCTTGTGAATCTTCGAATTCCTGAACACTGACGCGTAGTACGTCGCGGCCTCTTCGGCCTGGGTGTCGAACCACAGGAACGGGCTGATTCTCTGCATGAACTCGATCTCCTTGTCGCGTGGCCCGGCGGACCGACCGGGCCTTCTACCCGTATGTCGAAGCTGCCGGCGCAGGATCGACATCGCCGCGACGGAAACGGCTCATCCGGGCCTCGTCAGCGGGACAGGCTCACTGCGCCTCGGCGTACGCCGACCGGGCTGCCGAGGCCAGGCCGTTGGCCCGCGGCCACTCGGGATGCTTCGCCTGAAACTCGGCCTGAATGGCGGTGGCGGCCTCGTCGGCCGAGCGTCCCTCCTTCTTCAGCTCGCGCGCGCGAGCCTGGACGCCCTGCATGATCGTGCGGTTGACGCCGATGATTGCCCCGTCGCCGACGGCGCCATGGGCAGGCACGACCACCGTCGGCTTCCACTTCTCGAACGCGTCGAAGGCCGCGAGCCACGCCTTCATGCTCGACACCGCCGTCGCGGCGAGGAAGGAGTTGTTCATGACGACGTCGCCGGAGAAGAGCACGTTGTCTCCCTCGACGAAGAACCCGGTGTCGCCGCGCGTGTGGGTCGGCCCGACCACGAGGAAGCGGACGCGGACGCCGCCGAGGTCGAGCACGTGCTCGCGGTCGAAGGTCACCGCGGCCGGGCGCCGTGACGCTTCCTTGAGGAGCTCCGCGGTGAGCGGGGAGCGGCCCGCGAACGTCTGCACCATCTTCATGCCGCTCTCCGCGAACTCCGCCTCCTGCACGGTGGAGTTCACGTACTTCGCCGACTCGGGGAAGGCGTTGTAGCCGGTGGTGTGCTCAGGGTGAAAGTGGGTGGACGCCACGTAGAGCTCGGCGTTCTTGCTCACCTTGGCCACCTCCCGCAGCACGGTTTCGCCGTTCCGCCGCCCGAGCCCCGGATCGATGACCAGCGTCGCGCGCGTGCCGACGACGATGCCGACGTTCGGGACCAGGCCGACGTTCGCGTCGGGAATGACGTAGGTGTGGGGGGCAACCTTGACGGTCGCGTTCTCGCGCACCAGCGGATCGGGCGCGGGACCGCGCTGCGCCTGGGTCATCGACGCGATCAGGGCGACAGCGACGACGAAGGACGGCAACGAACCTGTGAGGCAGGGCATGAGACGCTCCTTTTGCCCGCCATCGTAATCGAGCTGGGGTAAAGGAGCGCCTCTTCTTAAGGGCATCCACCCGACGGATCGGTCCGGGCTCCTGATCGTGAAGATCGGAATTGGTGCGGCAAACCGGACACGACTTGTTAGAGGATTGACAGCAAGGCTGAGGACGCGCAGGCACACCACATGGCACGATCGATCACCACCTTCCTGATGTTCGAGGGGATGGCCGAAGAGGCGATGACCCTCTATGTCTCGGTTTTCCGCGCGTCGACCGTCCGCCGCGTCGAGCGCTGGACCGCCGGCGAGCAGGGCCGTACCGGCTCGATCAAGCGGGCCGAGTTCTCGGTGGGAGGGCACGAGATCATCGCGCTCGACTCGCCGATCGCGCACGACTTCACGTTCACGCCGGCGATGTCGCTGTTCGTCGAGTGCGAGGAGGAGGCGGAGCTCGACGCCGTCTACGCGCAACTGTCGGCGGGCGGACAGGTGCTGATGCCGCCCGACAACTACGGCTTCAGCCGCAAGTTCGCCTGGCTGAACGACCGCTTCGGCGTCTCCTGGCAGCTCAACCTGGTCTGATCGCCGGGTTCGGCGCCGTGCTTGGTGCGGGGTTCGCGTGTAAGCTGTCGGCAATCGCATGCGTCGCGCGCATCTCGTCGTGGGCCTCGCCTCGTTCGTGGCCTTCCTGCTGACTGGCCAATACATGGATCGGTGGCTCGGCCACCTCGAGGCCATGGCCGATCTGCCGCGGATGCTGTACCGGTCGGGGCACATCTACCTGCTGTTCACGGCGCTGCTGAACGTCGCGCTCGGGCTCTACATGACGGATGCGGGGACCGGCGGGCCGCGGGTGCTGGCGCGGGCCGGCTCGCTGCTGATCCTGGCCGCGCCGGTGCTGCTGCTGATCGGCTTCGACCGGGAGCCGGCGCGCACCGACTATGAGCGGCCGTATGCCCGGATGGCGATCTATGGATCCGCCGCCGGCGTGCTCGGGCACTTGGTGGCCTCAAGAAAGTCAGAAGTCAAAAGGTAAAAGTCAAAAGGGCTTTTCACTTCTGCCTTTTTACTTCTGACTTTACTTCTGACTTCCCGTGACCCAGCCTGTCACACCTCGACGCGATCATGGCTGGCCGGCGACCGGCCTGGCGTAAAATGACGCAGCCGCGCACCGATCATCGAGGACCCCTCTTGACCAACCCCTTGTTCGAGCTCTCAACACAGGACGCCGTGAGCTGGCTGCGCGACCAGCCCGCCGCGTCGGTGGACCTGCTGATCACCGATCCCGCGTACGAGTCGCTCGAAAAGCACCGCGCCGTCGGCACCACCACCCGGTTGAAGCACAGCAAGTCGTCGAGCAACAACTGGTTCAGCATCTTCCCCAACGCCCGCTTCGGCGAGCTGTTCGCAGAGGCCTACCGCGTGCTCCGCCGCGACACGCACTTCTACCTGTTCTGCGACGCGGAAACGATGTTCGTCGCCAAGCCCGAGGCGGAGCGGGCCGGCTTCAAGTTCTGGAAGCCGCTGGTGTGGGACAAGCGCACGATCGGGATGGGCTATCACTACCGCGCGCGCTACGAGTTCATCCTGTTCTTCGAGAAGGGCAAGCGCCGGCTGACCGACCTGGGCATCTCGGACGTGCTGTCGGTGCCGCGCGTCCACGGCGGCTACCCGGCGGAGAAGCCGGTCGCGGTGTCCGAGATCCTGATCGGCCAGAGCTCGGAGCCGGGCGAGGTGGTCGCCGATCCGTTCATGGGATCCGGCAGCGTCGGCGTCGCCGCGGCGAAGCTGGGGCGGCGCTTCCTTGGCAACGATCTGAATCCGGAGTCGGTGAAGCTGGCGTCGCGGCGGCTGCGCGAGTACGGCACCGGCCGCGAGCCGGCCGACGTCGTGCGCGACGACGACCCCGGGCTGCTCGAGCTGATGGGGCCGCAACCGTGACCGGCGGCGAGTACGCCAACCTGATCGCCCAGTACGTGGCGCGCCGCTTCGGCGCGCGCGGCGTCAAGGTCTACCGGGAAATCCGCGTCGGCAAGTCGATCATCGGCAAGAACCGGTGCGTGGACGTGTTCTGCTGGTGCGAGGCCAGCAACAAGGCCTTCGCCATCGAGTGCAAGTTCCAGGACAGCGAAGGGACCGTGGACGAGAAGATCCCGTACGCCCTCGACGACCTGAACGCGCTGCCGATGGCCGGCTGCATCGCCTATGCCGGCAAGGGATTCTCGGCCGGCGTGCTGCACATGCTCCGCGCCTCCACCCACGCCGCCTACTGCCTGCCCGCGCCCGATCAGGCCGACACCACCGCGGAGACCAAGGAGCTGGATCACCTGCTGGCGATGCACTTCGCGTGGTGGGACGTCCTGGTCGGCAAGAAGAAGCCGATCGCGGTGTCCGCCGCGGCCGTCGCCGTCGATCGCGGACGACCGGGTCGATTCCCCGGCGGACTTCAGCAACACGCTCTGGCCGCCGCCCGGCGCCTAGCCTGCACGTTCTGACTTTTCCCTTTTAACTTCTGACTTTTCTTCAGCGCCAAACGTAGCCGCGGCGCGCGCGCACGTCGACGCCCTGGCGCTTCACGCGCACGTCGAGCGTGTGGGTGCCGCCGCGCTCGACTCCGCGCGGCGTGAAGTAGAGGACGTAGCTCGAGCGGAAGTCCTGCAGCGTCCGCCGGAACTTCGAGGACAGCGTCTCGCCCGGCTTCACGGTGGTGACGAACCCTCCGGTCTCGGTGGCAATCCGCTCGGTCAACGTGCCCACCGTCGCCGATGACAGCGCGGACGTGGAACGCAGCAGCGAAGCGGGCCGCTCGGACGATGTCGAGCCGAGCACGATGGCGACGGTCGGAGTGCTGCGCCGCGCCACGTCGAGCAGCGTGTCCGCGTCGCTGATGCTGCTGCTGTCCTGGCCGTCGCTGAAGAGCACGATCAGACGCCGGCGTCCTGGCGGATCCGCGGACGTCAGCGCGACCGCCAGCCCGTCGAACACGGCGCTGCTGCCGCCGCCGCGCAGCGTGGCCACCGCCTCGTCCAGGTTGGTGCCCGGCTGGGTGAAGTCGATCAGCCGCTGGACGCGCATGTTGAACGTCAGCAGGCGCAGCCGATCGCCGGGACCGAGATCGCCGCGCACCTGCCGCAGCGCCCGGCGCAGCTCGTCGAGGACGTCGCCGGTCACGCTGGCGCTGACGTCGAGCAGGAACGTGACGTCGATCGGCAGCCGCTCGTAGGCGACTTCGGTGATTTCCTGCGGTACGCCGTTGTCGAGCAGCTCGAAATCGGCCGCCTTCAGGCCGGTCACCGGCCGCCGATCGCGCTGCACCGAAGCGTCCACGCTGACGGCGTCGGCGCCGGCGCGGAACACCGGTGCGGGAGGCGCCGCCGGCTGTTGCGCCGACAGGCCGCCGATCGCGATCGTGGCGAGAGCCGCCACCGTCACCGCCGTCGCCCCGACAACGCGTGCCCGGGAGGTCTTCATTGTGCGAGCTCGCGCAGCTTCGCGATCAGCGCCGCATAGACCCGATAGTCGCCGAGCCAGTAGGTCCACCAGGGATCGTACTGATCGGCAGGTGCGGTGAGGACCTCGTCGGCCAGCGCCGCCGACTCCTCGCGGTTGCCGCGGTGGACCTGGAGCGTCATCAACGCGACGCGCGCCGATTGCGCGCCGGGCCAGGTCGCCAGCGCACTGCGGAACGCCGCGGCTGCCTCGTCCTGGCGGCCCGAGGCCCGCAGCGTCTGGCCGCGAATCAGCTGCGCAAAATAGCGGATCTCCAGGTCCGCGGGGGGCGCGGCCAGGCCGTCGAGCATCGCCAGCGCGCGATCGTACCGGCCGAGCGCGAAGAGGAACCTGGCGGCCCGCACCCGCGCCTCGGCCTGGGTCTCCGGGAACTTCATCGCCTGCTCGTAGCGGCCGAGGATCTCCTCTTCCTGGTTCGGCAGCGTCTGGCCGCGCAGCCACTGCTGCTCGGACACGAAGGCGTACGCCAGGTTCAGCCGCGCGTTCTGCGGACAGCGCTGCACGGCCCGCGGAATGAACAGCAGCGAGTTCTCGGGCCTGAAGAACCCGGCGAGCGCCGCCGCCTCGGTCACGAACCACCAGCACTCGAAGGTGTCGGCCCCGGCCGGCTCGCGAACGCGCACGTGATATTCGGCCAGCAGCCGGCCGCCCTCTTCGCGCGCGTCACGGATGTCGCTGCGCAGTCCCGCGAGCGCCAGCTCGAGGGCGAACACCGCGGTGCGCTTGCGATCGTCGGGCCACGGCGTGTCCGACTGCCGGAACGCGCGGATCACGAAGGACAGGTCGCGCGAACCGGCGAGCGATTTGTGAAACGCCTCGCTGCCGCCGCGCTCGAACGCCTGCGCCAGCGCCGCAACGTCGGGATGGACGACGCGCGGCGGTGGGGCCGCGGGCTCCGGCGACGCCGTTGGTGCGGGACCCGCCGTGGCCGGAGCAGGCGCAGCGGGAGCGGCTGCGGCGCTCACGCCGCGCTTGGGGATCATCACCCAGCGGCGGCCGCGGATCGTCATGTTGGGCTGACGGAGCTTGACGCTCACTTCGTGCGTCCGCCCGTCCCGATCCTCTTCCGCAGGCTCGACGCCGAGCAGGTAATAGGACGACAGCTCGGTCTTGATGCGCGCGAGCATGGCCGAGGCGTTGCCGACGTAGACCGTGTAGAGCGCGCCGCCCGCGGCGCCGGCGAACTGTTCGAGCCAGCGCGACATGACGGCGCTGTCGCGGGCACGGTTGTCCGAGGTCCTGTCGCCGCGCCGCGTCTCGGCGCCGAACCGATCGTGCAGGCTCGAGTCGACGAACAGCGTGTAGATGGCGGTATTCGCCGCGGCGGCAGCCTTGCCGACCAGCATGCCGAGCGATCCGATCTCAGGACGGCCACCGGGGCTGTCGCTGGCAATCATCCCGCCGCTGACGAGGAGCAGCGTCTTCCGGCCGGGATACGCCTTCATCTGCGTCACCACCGTGCGCAGCATGCCCATGCTCGCCGTGCCGAGGCCCTCGTAGTACAGCGACGTGGTGGACGCCTCGGCGATGAGCTGCACGCGGCAGGTCGGCGCCGGATCCTCGCCGCACTCGCGCGTCACGACCGCCTCGAGCGTCGGACCGTTGCCCATCGCGATGTCGCGCGACATGTCGATGATGTCGGTCGGCCGCAGGTTGAAGCGGCCGAAGCCCGGACCGTCGCGCTGGCCGACGACGGTGTTCAGCGCGCGCAGGACCGCGGCATGATCGGTGGTGGGCGCGATCTCCGCCCCGTTCGGATACGCCGCCAGGCCGACGTAATCGTCGGGGTGCAGCCCGCGCACGAACTCGGCGACGCTCAGGATCACGTCCCGCGATGCGGTCGCGTCGAAGCTGATGCAGTCGACCGCGAGCATGATGACGCGGCCCGGCACGTTCGGCGAGCCGCCGGCCGTGATATTGGCGTCCCCGCCTTCGCTGCGAATCTGCTCCGCCGACACCACCTTGCGGCGGCGGCCGTTGATGGTCACCGCAAACCTCTCGGGCCCGAGATCCGGCACGGGCTTTCCCGCGCGATCGATGACCTGGACGTCGACGGCGATGACGTCGACGGCGACGCGAATCCGTCCGGGCGCGGGTTCCTGGGGTTGCTGAGGGCCCGCGGCCGCGAGGTACAGCCGTACCCGCCAGCAGGACCGGGACGAGCGCCGGAGCAAGGCAGCTCAGAGGTCGCATGGGGCAGGGAGATGGTATCTCAATCGGGAATCGGGACGCGGGATGCGGGATGCGGGATGCGGGATGCGGGACGCGGGACGGGTCGCACGACTGCGAGAGCCAACCCTAAGCCTGTCGTCGTGGCCGTCGTGTCGTCGTGAACGTCGGCTCGAGCCGTCGGCATCGCGAGGCGGCGGCGACGCGCTACGGGCGCCGAAGCGTCGACGTCCAGTTGAGGATGACGGTGATCGTCTCGGCATCCTCCGATTCGCTGGCCACCGGCCTGAGGAAGCGTTGACCTGACGGATCGACGGTCCACAAATCCTGGTACGGCCAGGGGAACAGCGCCTGCGGCGTGCCCGGGCGTCGAACGTCGCTCACGTCCACCACGGTCAGCGAATTGAGAGTGCCGTAGAAGATCTCCCGGCCGTCGCCGCTCCAGCGTGGAACCGCGGCCGCGGTCGTCGAAACGCGGATGCCTGGACCGGCGGGCGGATACGACTGCAGGTAGACGAGCGGACCACCGGGCTCGCCCCGCGAGTAGGCGATGCGACGCCCGTCCGGCGAAAAGACGGCGTTGAACTCGTTGAGCCCGGCGGACGCGAGTACCGGAAACGGCTTGGGATCCGCCAGCCGCAATCCCCACACGTCGAGCGCCTGCTCGCCGGGGCCGGTCCGTACGGTAAACAGCAGCGTTCCGTCCGGCGAGACGTCGGTGGGGCGCTTGATCTCGGGAGAGGCGAACAGCAGGGTGTCGTCACCGCTGCCGTCGGCCGCCCGCCAGTAGAGGTCGTCGGGCCCGCTCCGGTTCGACGTGAAGATGACGCGCGAGCCGTCGGGCGACCAGACGGGAAAGTTCTCGACCCCGGGATGGGTCGTCAGCCGGGTGGGCACGTTGCGCTCGAGATCGATGATCCAGATGTCCTGCTGACCCGCACCCTTTCTGGAGACGGCGAGAAACCGCCCGTCGGGCGAGAGCCGGGGGCTTTCGTACAGCCCGGTTCCCCCGACCGTAGCCAGCCGCTTTCCCTGCCGGTCGAACCAGGCGAGGGTTGCTGACGCGGCAGTCCCGGCGGCGCGGTAGGCCAGCGTCCCGTTGTCCGACACCGAGAATGCCGCAGAGCCCCGTTCGCCGGTGTCGAGGTTCTCGATCATCGGCATCGCGCTGCCAACGAGCCGGCCGGCAGTTGTGTCGAAGGGTTGGGCGAGCAGGGTCCCGGCGCGCTGATACAGCAGGTAGCCGTCGGCGTACTCGACCGACGACAAGCCGTCGAGGAGGTGCGTGCGCGACGTCCCGTCGAGCGAGCCGAGGAACAGCGCGTGCTTCGTCGCGTCCTGGCTGAACGCCTGAAAGATGAATCGCCGGCCATCGGGCAGGAAGCTGTCAGCCCGGTGATTGAGCTCCCTGCGGTCCTGGTCGAGCGGGAAGAGCGTCACGGCCTCACCGCCGCGATCGGGAACCCGATAGAGACGCCCATCCCGGCCGGTCAACACGATCTCTCCCGCCGTACTCCACGCGCCGACTGTCGTGGTCGAGTCGACGAGCGGCACGGGCGCACCGCCGGCAAGCTCCACCCGCTTCAGTCGCCCGCTCGTCAGCGAGTCCACGAACATGAGCGAGCGACTGTCGGGTGACCACGCCGGTTGCGAAGCGCCCTCCGTACCGTCGAGCGCTCTCGCGGCGGTCGAGCGTCGAGCGCGCGGACCCACAGCTTGCTCGTGCCGGCCGCCGTCGCCACGAACGCGAGGTGCCGGCCGTCCGGGGAGATCGCCATGAACCTGGGGAATGGCGGGAAGGCGTGATGCGCCGGCGGGGAAACGGTGAAGATGACCGCCTGCGCCGCGGGCGGTGGCGCAAAGTAGCGCGACATCGAGACGCCGGCGACACCGAGCGCCATCAGCGTCGCGACCGCGGCCACCGCCATCCACATGCGCTCGCGGCCGGGCGATCCGGTCGACGCCGCCGGTTTCGTGTGCACCGTCTCGGGCGCATCGAGCTCCCAGCGCACGTCGCCAATGTCGCGCAGGCGTCGCTTCGGATCCTTGGTGAGGCATCGCTGCAGCAGATCGCGCAGCCGCGGCGAGACCGACGGTGGCAGCAGGCCCCACTCCGGTTCGCGCTCGACGACCGCGGCCAGCGTGTCGGTGGGCGTCGGGCCGTCGAAGGCGCGCCGGCCGGTCAGCATCTCGAACAGCACGCAGCCGAACGACCACACGTCGGTGCGACGGTCGACCGGCAGCCCTCGCGCCTGCTCGGGACTCATGTAGCCGGCAGTCCCCAGGATGACTCCGTGGCCCGTGGCCGCACGGCTCGACACGCCATCCGCGCCCATCCCGTCAACGGCGACCGCCTTCGCGAGCCCGAAGTCCAGCACCTTGACGAGGCCGTCGGGCGTGACCTTGATGTTCGCGGGCTTCAGGTCGCGGTGCAGGATGCCCTTCTCGTGCGCGGCGTCCACGGCGTCAGCGATCTGCCGCGCGAGCGACAGCGCCTGCGCCGCAGGCAGCGCCTGTTGCCGCGAACGCGCGGCCCGGATCGTGTCCGCCAGCGTGTCCCCCGGCACCAGCTCCATCACCAGCGCCTGGAGGCCCTCGAGCTCCTCGAGCCCGTGGATCTGCGCGATGTTCGGGTGGTTCAGCGACGCGAGCAGCCGCGCCTCGCGCTCGAAGCGGGCCCGGCGCGCGGGATCGGCGACCGCGGCCATGCGCAGGAACTTGATCGCGACGTCACGCCCCAGGCGCGTATCCCTGGCGCGATAGACGTCGCCCATGCCGCCGGAGCCGATCGGCGTGAGCGCGGCGTACAGGCCCGAGATCGCGGCCCGACAGCCTGCCGTCGCCGGCCGAATCGTCGCGCCGGGCCGCGGCCGCGAGGAGCGACGGCGACTCGATGAACTGCGCCGCGGCGTCCTCATGGCGCAGCAGCGTCTCGACCTCGTCGCGCATGCGCCGCGTCTCCCGCGCACGCCTCGTCCAGGAATGCGCGCCGCTCGCGCGGCTCGCGGGCAACGACCTCGTGATAGAGCTTCGAGATCCGATCGAAGCGATCAGCCATCGTCACGCGTCCCGGACAGCTGGCGAACGAGCCAGACCTTGGCCAGTCTCCAGTCGCGCTTCACGGTCTCGGGCGACACGTGCAGCGCTTCGGCCGTCGCCTCGACGCTCAGGCCGCCGAAGAACCGCAGCTCCACGACTTGGGCCTTGCGCGGCGAGACCGCGGCGAACTGCGTCAGCGCATCATCCAGCGCGCGATCCTGCCAGCGCTTCTGGTTCAGGTCCACCAGCCGCAGGTAGGCCTCGTTGACGAGGGCGGTCGGCTGCAGGGTGTGGCCGGGGCGTTCGTGCCCCATGTAGCGCCGCGCCAGCCGGCGCAGCTCCGCATGGACGAGCGGAATCAACTGCTCGAAGGCGGCCGCGTCCCCCGCGCCCCATGCCCGTAACAGTTCGGTCGCCCGGTGGGAGTGACTCGCTCCGCCTCGCTGCTCCATCCCAGTCCCGCTGACCCCGGCATTCTAGCCCGCGCACCCGGCTTACCCCGTCCCGCGCCAGTTCCCGCCTCAGGAACCGGGCCGACACGGCCCCTTCCAGGGAGGCGCGATGGCTGCGGCACAGAAGGGACACCTGCGGGAGCTGATGCTGGCGGGAATGTTCGGGCTTGGACTGGCGACGCCGGGGGCCGCCCGGACGGAAACCATCCCGATGCGGATCGTGACCTACGACTATGCGGGGGTGGCGCCGGCGACGCTGGACAGCGGCCAGCAGACGGTGACGCGGATCTTCGAAGGGATCGGAGTGGACGTCACGTGGCTGGACCCGGACCAGTTCCGGCAGGCCATGCCGGACGAGGCCGCAGGGCGGCGGGCGTTCGTCGCCTCCGTCCTGCAGATCAACATCGTGTCGCCAGACATGCACCGCAAGCTCGGCCTGCGCGAGCACACGGCCGGCAGTGCCACCGCCGGGTCACGACTCGCCTGGATCTCGTTCGCGCGCGTGCAGCGATCGGCGGAACGGGCCGACGCCGATCCCGGCGCCGTGCTGGGATACGTCATCGCCCACGAGATCGGGCACCTGCTGCTGCCCGCCAACTCGCATGAGGTGCGCGGGCTGATGGAGGAGCACGTCGATCCACGGCTGATCGCCCACAACCAGCTGGCGTTCCTGCCGCAGCACGCGGCGCTGATCCGGCAGGAGCTGGCGGCGCGGAACGCGCTACTGCAGGCCGCCGCGGACGGACGTGATCCGCTGGGTGTTGAAGCCGAGCCAGTGCATCCGTCCGACGTAGCGGGCGTGCTCGACCTTGATGCACCGATCCATGACCACGGACATCCCGCCCGCTTCCGCGATCCGCGCCCCTTCCTCGTTGATCACCGTGAACTGGCACCACAGCGTGCCGGCCTTGATGGCCACCGCTTCTTCCGCGATGCCCGGCAGCGCGTCGGGCGCGCGGAACACGTTGACGATGTCCACCGGCACCGGGATGTCCGACAGGCTCGGGAACGTCTTCTCGCCGAAGATCTCCCGCTCGCGCGGATTCACCGGGATCACGTGATAGCCATGGCGCCGCAGGTAGAAGCCGACGAAGAAGCTGGCGCGCAGCTCGTTCTTCGACAGCCCGACGATGGCGATGGTGCGGGCGCCGAGGATCGCGCGCTGGATCGTGAGCGGATCCTGGTAGCGGCTCAGGTCGAACGGCGGGCTCATCGCGAGGCGACCTCCGATCCGGCGGCCGCCGCGGCGCGCGCGAATCCCTGATCGAGATCCCAGATCAGGTCGTCGACGTCCTCGATCCCCACCGACAGGCGGATCGTGCCTGGCCCGACGCCCGCGGCCCGCAGCTCGTCGTCGTTGAGCTGACGGTGCGTCGTGCTGGCGGGATGGATGATCAGGCTCTTGGCGTCGCCGACGTTGGCGAGATGCGACCACACGGTGACGCCGCGGATGAAGTCCTGCCCCGCCGCCCGGCCGCCGCGGCAGTCGAACGAGAACACGGCGCCGGCGCCCTGCGGCAGGTATTTGTCGACCAGCGTGTGGTATCGGCTCGACGGCAGGCCCGGGTAGGTCACGTTCGACGCGAGCGCGTGCGACGCGAGGTAGCTGGCCACGGTCCGGGCGTTCTCGACGTGGCGCGCCATGCGCAGCGACAGCGTCTCGAGCCCCTGCAGGAAGAGAAAGGCGTTGAACGGGCTCATCGCCGCGCCGAGGTCGCGCAGGGTCTCGGCGCGCAGCTTCATCAGGTAGCCGTACGTGCCGAACGTCTCGTGGAACTGGAGGCCGTGATACGCGGGCGACGGCTCGGCGATCACCGGATAGCGGCCGTTCGACCAGTTGAACTGCCCGGAGTCGACGACCACCCCGCCGATGCTGGTGCCGTGCCCGCCGATGAACTTGGTCGCGGAGTGCAGCACGATGTCGGCGCCCCACTCGATCGGCCGGCAGAGATAGGGCGTGGCGAAGGTGTTGTCCACGAGCAGCGGCAACCCGTGCTCGTGCGCGATCGCCGCGACCGTCTCGATGTCGAGCACGTTGCCGCCGGGATTGCCGATGGTCTCGCCGTAGAACGCCTTGGTGTTGCCGCGCACCGCCGCGCGCCAGGCGTCCGGATCGTCGGGATCGACCCAGGTCAGGTCGACCGACATCTTGCGCAGCAGGTGCTTGAACTGGTTGACGGTGCCGCCGTAGAGCGCCGACGACGAGACCACGTGGTCGCCGGGCAGGAGCAGCGTGAACAGCGCCGCCGCCTGCGCCGCGATGCCGCTGGCGAACGCCACCGCGCCGCAACCGCCTTCGAGGTTGGCGACCCGCTCCTCGAACACCGCCGTCGTCGGGTTCATGATCCGCGAGTAGGTGTTGCCGTACTCCTGGAGGTTGAAGTACGCCGCCGCCGACTCCGGGTCCTCGAACACGTAGCTGGTGGTCTGAAAGATCGGGACGGCGCGGGCGCCGGTATTCGGATCGGGGCGCTGGCCGGCGTGCACCTGGCGGGTTTCGAATCCGAAGCGCCGGGACTCTTCCATCGATGGTCTCTCCACTCGCAATCCTCGTTTCACGGCCGGACCCGCGCCAGGAAGTCCTGGATCATCGGCGTCTGCCGCGCTTCCTCGAGCAGGAAGCAGTCGTGCCCATACGGCGCCTCGATGACGTGGAGCTGGACGTCCTTGCCGAGGGCGCGAAGGGCCGCCGCCAGCTCCTCGGAGCCGGACGGCGGATAGAGCCAGTCGGAGCTGAAGGCGATGAGCAGCGTCTTCGCCGACACGTTCCGCAATGCCTGGGTGAGACGGCCGCCGCCGTGCTCACGGGCGAGGTCGAAATACGACAGCGCCCGCGAGGTGTAGAGATAGGTGTTGGCGTCGAAGCGCTTCACGAACGCCTGCGCCTGGTGACGCAGGTAGCTTTCGACCTCGAACTCGGGCTCGGTCAGCAGGTAGCGGATGTCGTCGGAGAACTGCAGGCGCCGGCCGAACTTGCTTTCGAGCGAAGGGGCCGACAGGTACGTGATGTGGCCGACCATCCGGGCGACGCCCATGCCGGCGTTCGGGGCGCGGCCGGTGCCGTAGTAATGCCCGCCCTGCCAGTCCGGATCGCCGGTGATGGCGTTGCGCGCGATCGCGTTCCAGGCGACCCCCTGCGGATGCAGCGCATGCGTGCTCGCGATCGGGATGATCGCGTCGACCTGGTCCGGAAAGAGCACCGCCCATTCGAGCGCCTGCATGCCGCCGAGCGAACCGCCGGACACGGCGGCGAGCCGGGCGATGCCGAGCTCGTCCAGCAGCGCGCGCTCGGTCCGCACCATGTCGGCCACGGTGATGACCGGAAAGTCGGAGCCATACGGTGCGCCCGTCTCCGGATTCAGGGACGACGGCCCGGTCGTGCCGCGGCATCCGCCGAGCAGGTTCGAGCTGACGACGAAGTAGCGATCGGTGTCGAAGGCCTTGCCTGGCCCGATCATGCCGTCCCACCAGCCGAGGCCGCGCCCGGCGCTGCCGTCGCGCTCCTCGGCGCGGAACCCGTCCCGGGTGCTCTCCGCGACCGGCGTCGGCGTGAAGCCCGCGGCGTGGGCGTCGCCGCTCAGGGCGTGGCACACCAGGATGACGTTGTCGCGCGCGGGCGACAGCGTGCCGTAGGTCTCGTACGCGACCCGGACCGGATGCAGGTCGCGTCCGCAGTCCAGCGAAATCGGCGCCGGAAGATCGAGGAACTGCGTCTCGACCGTCCCCACCGAACCGGGGACCGCCTTCGACGCTGGCTGTGTCATACGGGCCATCATAAGACGGCGGCTGGCCGGCGCGGCGAGGTATGATCTCGAGCTTGCGCGAGCACGTCCCGGCGCTCGTGGGATGAGGCCCGGACGCGTTCGGCCTGTCAGGTTTGGTACGCCGATTCCGATCCAGGAAATAGCGCAGGAATCGCTGCGCGCAAGGGGGCTCAACGATGGCTCAGGCGACTGTCAACAACGGGGTCAATGTCGACGCACTGCTGGCCGCGCGGGAAGCGCTGAAGGGCGCGCCAGAAGCCGCCAAATTCACGTGGCGGGCGTCGTGCAAATGGCAGAACGGCACGCACAGCGAAACGCAGGTTGCGGGGTTCCACGGGCTTGGTCAGGAGCAGAAGCACAAGACCGAGTTCTCGTTCTCCGCCGATCACCCTGAGATCTTCGCGTCCGAGGATCTCGGCATTACACCGATCGAGTACGTGCTGGTCGGGCTGGCGAGCTGCCTCACCGCCGGCGTCGCCGCGGTGGCGCAGAACCGCGGCATCCAGCTGCGCTCGGTCGAGTCGAAGCTCGAAGGGTCGATGGACATCCAGGGCATCCTCGGCATCGACAGCGACGTGCGCAACGGCTACGACGACATCAAGGTGACCTTCAAGATCGACGCGGACGCGTCGAAGAAGGACATCGAGGCGCTGGTCGCGCAGTCGCAGAAGCGCTCGGCGGTCTACGACGTCATCACGAACCCGACCAACGTGACGGTCGAGGTCGCCTGACGGCGGCCCAGGTTCGGCAGCGGAGCGAATCATCGAGCGCGTCACGACGGTCGTCATCGGCGCCGGGCACACCGGGCTGGCGACGAGCCGCTTCCTCACCGCCCGCTCGATAGATCACGTCGTCCTCGAGCGCGGGGACGTCGCGAACTCGTGGCGCCGCGAGCGCTGGGATTCGCTGCGGCTGCTGACGCCGAACTGGCAGAGCCGGCTGCCCGGCCACCGCTACGACGGGCCCGATCCCGACGGCTTCATGTCGATGCCGGAGGTGATCGATTTCATCGCGCGATTTGCCGTGGTGTCGGGCGCACCGGTGCGCACGCACACCACGGTCACCTCCGTGACGCGAACCGACGACGGCTACCAGGTGGTCACGAGCAATGGTGACATCCGGTGCCGGTCGCTGGTGATCGCCAGCGGCGCGTGCAACCTGCCCAGCGTGCCCGCGCTCCACCAGGCCCTTCCGCCAGCGCTCGCGTCGCTCGCCGCGCTCGACTATCGCAACCCCGATCAGCTGCCGCCTGGTGGTGTGCTGGTGGTGGGCGCATCCGCCACCGGCGTCCAGCTCGCCGACGAGATTCATCGCTCCGGACGACCCGTCACGATCTCGGTGGGCGAGCACGTGCGGCTGCCGCGCACGTATCGCGGACGCGACGTGCTGTGGTGGATGGACGCGTCGGGGGTCTGGAACCAGCGCTACGACGAGGTCGACGATCTGACACGGGCGCGCCGGCTGCCGTCGCCGCAGCTGGTCGGCACACCCGGTCGCGCGACGCTCGACCTCAATGCGCTGGGCGCCGCGGGGGTGCAGATCGTCGGCCGGCTGTCCGCGATCCGCGACGGGCGGGCGCTGTTCTCGGGCGGGCTGCGCAACCAGTTCGCGCTGGCCGACCTCAAGATGGAACGGCTGCTCGACACCTTCGACGACTGGGCCCGCGCCGAGGGGCGGGACGCCGAGGTCGGCCCACCCGAGCGCTTCGAGCCGACGCGCGTGCCGGCGACTACCCGGCTCGAGCTCAATCTGGGCAGCGGCGCAATCCGCTCCGTGGTGTGGGCCACCGGCTTTCGTCCGGACTATCACTGGCTCGACGTGCCGGTCGTCGATCACAAGGGCTATCTCCGGCACGACGGCGGCGTCGTCGTCGATGCGCCGGGGATGTACGCGATCGGCCTGCCCGTCCTCCGCCGGCGCAAGTCGACCTTCATCCACGGCGCTGAAGACGACGCGCGCGAGATCGTCGAGCATCTCGCGGGCGATCTTGCGCGGTCCGCTAAGTTCTAAATGGGGGTGGGAGGCTCTGGGCCACGTTATCGGGGTTCTTGTCCGCCGTAGCCTTGGCGAAGGTGGACGAATCCCTGCCTCCCAGCCAGACTTCGCTCGCCCTTCGGGCGAGCTTCGTCCAGGTCGGCCGCTTCGCGGCCGACCTACCAACAGCGAGCTCACCGACAGGCGAAGTCTGTCTCGCCGTAGCGCCGAAGGCGCGAAGGCGGACCCCCGCACATCGTCGCTTTCTGCGATCTTCTACCACGCACCGATCGCAGAAACCGCAATCTTCAAGTCTCGGTGTGTGACTTCTCACGCGAATTCGTGCGCGCTACGCTGGCCGCGATACTGCCTGTGTCTCGGGAATGGAATCCCGCCGCTTCGTCTACATTCTCCGCAGCGACGTCGATTCCGCTCGCCACTACGTTGGCCTCACGGGCGACGTCGAACGACGGCTCGAATGGCACAACACCGGTCCATCAGGCGTGACCGTCCGTCATCGCCCCTGGTCGGCTCGTCGCTCTCGAGTTCGCGGATGCGAAGACGGCGAGACGCTTCGAGCGCTATTTGAAGACAGGCTCGGGACGCGCCTTCGCCAAGCGGCACTTTGGAGGCGAGAAGGCGTGACGAAGATGCCCGGCGCGGATTCGCCGACGAATTCCTGCGCGATGAGAGAGTGCCTTACGGTTCATCCAGCGCGGCATGGAAGGTCCTCTGGCCGAGGGCTGTCATTGCGGCATCGTCGCGAGACTGAGTCAGGTGCGCCAATCCCAGCGCGAGTGCCCAGCCGCGGGCGCGCACCTTCAATGCATCCGGCTCCTCGCCCGCCCATGCCTCGAGCCTCGAGCGAATCGATCGCGGTAGCATCCAGCGAACGGAGAGGTCCGTTGCTGGATCGCCGGCCGTGAGATCGCCGAAGTCGATAACACCCGACAGGTGGCCATCGCTCACCAGCAGGTTGCCCGGATGAAGATCCCCGTGGATCCACAGCGGAGGTCCCTGCCACTTCGGCGCCGATAGCACGCGATCCCACAGCCTGAGCACCGCGGTCCGGTCGATGACGCCGTCAAGCTGTTGGAGATGTGTGTGCACGGCGGCGGTGCGCGCCTCGAGCGGCACACCTCGCCACGGATTGCGCGGGGCGTCCACCGGCGCGGGCTGATGGAGCGTGCGAAGAAAGCGTTCCAACGTTGTGCCTGTTGTGACCGGGTCCAGGAAGGCGGCATGCAGGACACTCTGGCCGGGAAGCCATCGCACGACGGACCACGACCAGCCGAACATGGGGCTGGGAACCCCGACACGAACAGGTACGGGCACCGGCACCGGCAATCGCGCGGACAGCTGAGGCAGCCACTGATTTTCGTGCTCGATCAGCGCCGCAGACGCCGCGCGACGAGGTAAACGGACGGCCAACTCGTCCCCCAAGCGGAAAAGGAAGTTGTCCCAGCCCTCGGCGGCCTTCACTGGCACCAGATGCGCCAAGTCCGGATGCTGTTCTTGGAGGAGGGCACGAACGAGCGAAGGGTCGACGATGACGTCGGCCGCCGGCTTTGTCCCGATGGTCATTCCTGGTGGTGATGGTCCACGCGGCGCCGTGCCGTTACGCTGCACGCACCAACCAGTTGCGGAAATCGTCCCTAAGACCCAGCCACCTCTCCAGTTTCATGCATTCCCTCAGTGCGTTGCGGGGAGCGTTCCGCAGAACGCCCGGGACGCCACTAGCACGCCGTCGCGACGAACCAGCCGCCACGCACAGGTTTCTAGTTCTCTAACTGCTGGCCGAAGATCCGGCGGCACGGAGCCCACGTATAATCCCGCCCACATTCTTCTTTCTCTGAGACGGTTCGCAGTTGTTGCGAGTCCTCACACGGTTCGTTGCAGGTTCGCGTTCAAGGGGTCGTTGAGATGACCGAGACGGGCACGCCTTTCCAGCATTCAGCACCGGCGCTGTACGACCGATACATGGGTCCGTTGCTGTTCGAGCCGTATGCGAAGGTCGTGGCCGAGCGTGCGGCCTTCCTGCGACCTGACCGTATCCTGGAGACTGCCGCCGGCACCGGCATCCTCACACGAGCGCTCCATACGGCCGTACCGCATGCGCAGATCGTCGCCACTGACATCAACCCGGTGATGTTGGAAGCAGCGGCGCTGCGGCTCGGTTCTGACCGCGTGTCTTTCCAGCATGCGGACGCGCAGGATCTGCCATTCGACGACGGGAGCTTCGACCTGGTTGTCTGCCAGTTCGGCATGATGTTTTTCTCAGAAAGAGTCCGCGCCAACGAAGAAGCCCGGCGCGTACTTCGCCCTGGCGGCCATTACCTGCTGGTGAGCTTCGACCGGCTCGATATCAACCCGGTGCCGAAGGCAGCGGGAGACGCGGTCGCAGCGCTGTTTCCTGACGATCCCCCTGCGTACATGGAGCGCGGTCCATTCAGCTATGTCGATCCCACGCTCATCGCGCATGATCTGGTCGCGGCTGGGTTCACCAACATCAAGCTGGAGACGGTCGTCGTAACAAGCCGTGTCAGAGCACGTGATGCCGCAGCGGGGTTAGTGCTCGGCTCGCCCTTCCGCTCAGAAATCGAGCGGCGCGACCCGTCTGCTCTTGATCGGGCCCTCCACGCCGTCACAGCGGCACTGGCCCGGTGGGACGGCAACGAGGCACCAATGTCGGCGCACATCGTAACAGCCACCAAATGAGCGGCGAACCGGCGCAACGACTGAACTGGTCGGCTGCTTGAATCTGAAGGCACGCACCAACCTGACGCTGACTAAGTGCGGACACGCGTCCTGCGTTCTGCGAGCCGGAGTGCTGTGTCGGCGTGATGTCGCGCTCAGCGAACCCGAGTGTCGGTGATTGTGCGATACACTCACGCTCAGCCATTCGCACGACGAGTCGACAACTGTCCTGGCCCTGTTCGACATTTCTCTCTCCTACACTATGAACACTCGCGCATTGTTCGATCTGACGGGTCGAGTCGCCATCGTGACGGGAGGGAACGGCGGCATCGGTCGCGGCATCGCGATCGGACTGGCCGACGCCGGTGCGAGCGTGGCCGTGTTCGGGCGGAACGAGGATAAGAACGGACGGATCCTGGATGAGTTGAAGTCGCTGGGCCGTCCCTCGCTGGTGATGAACGTCGACGTCACGGATCGCGAGGGACTCCAGCCCGCCTTTCTGCGCGTCGAGCGTGAACTGGGCGGGGTGGACATCCTCGTCAACAATGCCGGCCATGCCAATCTCAGTGGCGGCGTGTTGCTGGAGCACGCGGCGGATTGGGACGGCGTCATCGAGACCCAGTTGAACGCGGTGTTCCTGCTGTCGAAAGTGGCGGCGGCGGCGATGGTCACTCGACGGCGCGGGAAGATCATCAACGTCGGCAGCATGTATTCGTTCTTTGGGTCCGGCTTGATTCCCTCTTACAGCGCCGCAAAGGGGGCGGTCATCCAGTTGACCAAATCGATGGCCATCGAATTGGCGCCGCACAACATTCAGGTCAATGCCATCGCACCAGGTTGGATTGAGACCGAGATGACCGCACCCGTGCGGACGCCCGGGATGATCGCGATGAACGATGAGATTCTGGCGCGGACGCCCGCTGGACGGTGGGGCCAACCTGACGAGATCGCCGGTACCGCGGTCTACCTGTCCTCGCACGCGTCCGATTTCGTGACAGGCGCGACCATTCGCGTCGACGGGGGCTACTCGATCAGGTGAACGCCGAGCGGAGTAGCCGACACGAGCGCCGCCAAAGATCGGCCCAAGGTATCGTCGCCGGGAGGTGGCGTTGTGGAAAAGCGGCGCCCACTTGGGCCACTCGCGGCAGTTCGAATCCCGGACAGGTCGTCGCTCGAGGCAACAGCGGTCATTCCGTTCCGCCGCGCTCCGCGAGCAAACTCATCGCCGCTGACGATACGTAGCTCTGGTCGTGGAACGCGCGGCCCCAGCCGAGTGGAGTGACATTCCGATATTCATGAATGCTGCTGTCACGCGCGAAGGCGAGCCGCTTGCGGATAGAGGCACGCGCGTTCGGATCGGCGCCACCATCGAGGAGCAAACGTCCCAGTACTTCGTGGCGCCTGCCGGCGTTAAAGGTCACCACGCAGTTGAAGATTGGCGTGTGGCCCCCGAAGCCGGTTCGATCGACGGCGGCTCGCGCGTTCACGTCAGCGCCGTGCTCGACCAGCCAGCGCGCGACGTCGAGATCCTCGTACTCGACTGCCATGTGCAGCAATGTCGCTCCGTCGAGCGGCGCGCCATGCAGCGCGAGATCGCGCTCGTCGTGGCAACCGAGGGCCAAGGGGTAGATGTCGTCGATTGGAAGTGCGCGACCGATGACATCGGGATCGCGCCGAAGATGTGCCTCGAGCAAATCGAGCCGTCCTCGGTGCACGGCCATCGCTGGCGTGTCGGGCAACGGAACGCCTTGCGCCGCCATCACCTCGAGGATGCGATGCTTGCCGGCCGCGTGGCGCGTGTACGTCTCGAGCGCCATCGCGCAGAGCGGACGCCAGTCGTACTCGCCCGCGGGACCACTCCTCTCGTTCGGAGCGCCAATCTCGATACCAATTCCAACCATGAACGCGAAGTCCTCGCCCTGCAGGAGTTCGACCGATCCGCCGACGGCTCCGCGAGGAGGACGTCCGCCCATGCGCGCAAGCACGCGAAGCGCTTCGAGCCATCGGTGCAGTCCAGGCTGCGCCATGGCTGCGGCCACGCCGCGCGCTCCCTGGGCTTGCAGCGTTTCGATCACGCGCTGCAGACCGATGTTGGCGGCCGCTCTCATCGGCTCGCTCCATCCGGTACCCCGGTTGCCGTCGATGAGCACGTCGGGATGCTTGGCGGCGAGCGCGCGTACCTTGTCAAAATCCTCGAGAGCGACTGCGTTGATCAGGTCGCACGCCGCGGCGAGTCGCGGCCAGCTCATCGCATCGTAACTGCGCGCGAGAACGAGCTGTGCGTCGGCGAGGCGAGCTGTCGCCGCGTCTAGACGCTGAGGATGATGTTCGGCGAAGTCGGCGATGGCGAACGGATCGCCGCGTTGAAAAGCGCGAAGTAGATCTTTCGCTTGATGCCTGAGTTGCCTGAGGTCCGGCCGAGACGGAAGCGTGCGAGCGGCCATGACGAGCCTCCTTCTGGAAGCCCGGTCCGCTGCATCGGGCGGCAAGGAGGTTCGCGAGAACCGTCACGAGGTCGAAACGATACAGGTGGACTCGGTCCTTCCCGCGGACGGGAGGCGCCCTGCGCGCCAAGGGGAAAGCTAGCACTCGGCGGAAGGCAGCGTCAATCAGACTGGCCGGGCGCAAGTGCTTTCGTCCACAGCAATGCGCTCGTGTCGACCTCAAGATGGAACGGCTGCTCGACACCTTCGACGACTGGGCCCGCGCCGAGGGGCGGGACGCCGAGGTCGGCCCACCCGAGCGCTTCGAGCCGACGTGCGTGCCGGCGACTACCCGGCTCGATCTCAATCTGGGCAGCGGCGCAATCCGCTCCGTGGTGTGGGCCACCGGCTTTCGTCCGGACTATCACTAACTCGACGTGCCGGTCGTCGATCACAAGGGCTACCTCCGGCACGACGGCGGCGTCGTCGTCGACGCGACGGGGATGTACGCGATCGGCCTGCCCGTCCTCCGCCGGCGCAAGTCGACCTTCATCCACGGCGCTGAAGACGAGGCGCGCGAGATCGTCGAGCATCTCGCGGGCGATCTTGCGCGGTCCGCTAAGTTCTAAATGGGGGTGGGTGGCTCTGGGCCACGTTATCGGGGTTCTTGTCCGCCGTAGCCTTGGCGAAGGTGGACGAATCCCTGCCTCACAGCCACTCACTCGCTGCGCTCGTTTCGTGGCAACAACGCGCTCCAAGTCAGTCCGGTCGCGTCAGTTGACGGAGTTCGATGTCGAACGTCCCATCCCGAGCTGTCACGCTCGAGACCGCTGATCCTCGTGCAAGGCGCAGTTCCTCAAGGCGTGAGCAACTTCTGAACGAGTTCGAATCCGAAACAGGTCTTCCCGCTGCCTGGGTGAATCCCGTGCGAGGGTCGCAGTCGCGCCAGGCTTAGCAGGCTGATGAAAAAGAAAAAGCCAGCCTGCAAGGCAGAAGGGATAAGGCAGAAGGCAGAAAATCAGGCAATTTCTCCCTTCTTCCTTTTGCCTTCTCCCTTCAGGCTGCGTTCTTCAGCAGCCTGTTAGAGCTTGCGCCCGAGGCTGTGATCGCCGTCATCGATCTGATGGATGCACCTCCACCTCTACTTGAACGGCGCACCGGGCCCACAGCCCGGCATGAGGCCGCACTGACCGATCGTCGAATTATTCCAACCACCGAACGATCGCAGGTCCGGCGGGGCTGCTGGAGATCGCAATGTTGAGCACCAGGCTGCCGATGATGGCTGCCGTTCCCCAGACGCTCACGGGGTGGACCTGCTTTATCAGAACGCGATCGTGAACAACGATCAGCAGCGGGAGCAGCATAAGGGTAATAAGGCCTGGGAACGGCGTTCCGGCGAGGTTAAGCGACAGACGTCCGAGCGCAGGTCCGGCGGCCGCGATCGAGGCCAACATGAGCATCCGGCTGTGGGTTTCAGGATAACGACGCCAGTAAATCGCCAACGCCACCAATGTGGCGAAAATCGCCATGACCAGCAGATCCCCGATAGTGATCAGCGCGGTCAACTCAATCGGCGTGCCTGGTGCTCGATGTGCGACGCTCCATACCACGACGATCGGGTTCAAGAATACGATTACAGCGGCGATCACCGCACCGGCGGCGCCGAGCCGCCGATGCACGGCGCGTCGTCGCATGGCGATCAATGTGGTCTGCACGAGCAGCAAGAGGTACCACGCAGTCATGGCAGCGCCGTGGATGTGCAGATAGGCCGGTATCGCGCCGGCATTCGCTGGTCGCATGTAATACGTCGGCGCAAACCCCAGAAAGACGAATACGATCAGCAGCGACGACAATATTGGGAAGAACCTTGGATGTCTTGTCAGGGTCGGCTTCACGGGCGAGATCTTGATACTGGACTGTACGGGCATCTCCGTCACGCGTCCCTTTCAGTTCGGCCAGACCGGCCTACCATAACTCATCTTGGCGCAGCCAGCCCTGTGCGAGGTTTCGCCTAGCTCAGGCGACCATGCATGAACCAGGTGCGGAAATCTCCCGATCATGCCGGACTGCTCGATGGATCTTGCGCGCCCGCACCTTTTTCGCCTCTTCGCTGACGGCCGGCCCCCGTTCCTCGTACCGCACGCGCTCGTGCAGGATCTTCCAGATCAATCGACAGAGTCGGTGGGTGATGGCCCCAATCGCTTGGGCATGTCCCTCACTCCGCGCAGGCCTGCGGAGTGTGGCGGCTCGGCAGGCTAGCGCTGCAACTGGCGAAGAAAGGCGCGCAGCGATTGCTGAATGTCCGCCGGGATTTCCACCGCGGTGGCGGTGCGCAGGATGCGCGGTGTCTCCCGGTATGACGCGACGAATGCGGTGCAGCGCTCGCACCCCGCAACATGGGCGTCGAGCGCGGCATTCATCTCTGGCGGCAGCACGCCTTCGAGGTAGTCCATGAGGAGCTCGACGCCCGACCCGCACGAGATGTCGTTCAACGCTTCACCCCCACGAGGTCGCTCAAATACCCACGCAGCATCAGCCGCGCGCGGTGAACGCGCTGCCGCACCGTCGCCGGCTCCACCCCGAGCACCTGCGCGACATCAGTTGTAGACATTTCCTCGAGGTCGCGCAACACGAACGCGTCACGATACACGTGCGGCAGCCGCGCGATGCCGGCGCGGGTCTTCTCGACCAGCACCTGTCGATCGAGGAGTTCGTCGGCGCGGGACGCGACCAGGAGCTGTGCCGGCAGATCGGCATGCATACCGTGCTCGTCGAACCGGGGCATGAACCGGTCGAGCGACTCCGCCGGTTTCCGTGTGCGCCCGCGGCGGAGCATCAGCGCGGCATTGGTCGCGATGCGATACAGCCACGTCGCGAAGCGCGAGTCGCCGCGGAAGGACGGCAGGTTTCGATACACCTGGAGAAATGTGTTCTGCAGGACATCAGGTGCGTCGGTCTCGCTGGTGAGACGGCAGGCAAGCCGGAACACCCGCCCTTCGTAGCGCGCCACGATCTCTTCGAAGGCATGGTCGTCGCCGGCCGCGGCTCGCGCAGCGAGCGTCTCGTCGCTCGGATCTGCCGTCGGGACGACCATGCTCACCTATTATTGCGTCCGGATGGCCGCCTTGACCTGCGCCGCCAGCTCCGGCGTGATCTCTTTGACGCCGTGGTCGTGAGCCGCATGCGCCGCCACTTTCGCGATCAGCTCTTCTTCCGTCGCGGCCGTCGCGGTGAATGCACAGCCTGGCACGACGTCCCCGCATGCGATGTTCTTCGATTTTGGCTTCTCTTGTGACATGTTCGGTCCTTTCACCCCGGTAGGGCAATCTTGCGGTCTCGAACCGCGGTCTGCCCTTGAGATGCCGGGGCCGGTGAATTGTGACGTCGGCCGGGCCGCGGCTCCGAGCCGGTCACACTCGAGGCCTCCAGAGCATCAGACTGACAGGTGGTGATTTTCAGATGATGACGTTGCATGTTGCTGCCCTCTGGCGGTATCCGGTCAAGACGTTGGCCGGCGAACCGTTGACGACTGCGGAGATTGGACCAGAAGGGATCGTCGGGGACCGGCAGGTGTGGGTGTGCGGCCCGGAGGCGGTCCGCACGTCTCGCCGACATCATCGGCTCCTCGGCCTGAAGGGCACGTTGAACGCCGACTCGTGTCCGATGATCAACGGCCATCGCTGGGATAGTCCAGAGGCCCTTGCCCTGGTCCGGGACGCGGCGGGCTCCGACGCGTGGCTCGAGGAATCGGACGGCCTCAACCGCTTCGACGTGCTCCCTCTGCTCGTCGCGACAGACGGAGCCGTCGCCGCGTTCGGCAGGGATGTGCGGCGACTCCGTCCGAATATTCTCATCAGCGGTGTTGAGGGGCTGGCTGAACGGGAGTGGCCCGGCGCGGAACTGCATATTGGTGACGTGATCGTGCGGCTCCACTCGCTGCGCAGCCGCTGTCCGATGACGACGGTCGATCCGGACACGCTTAATCGCGATCCCGAGGTCCTACGGGACATTGGCCGGCGCTTTGGCGGCTATCTGGCGCTGAACGCTGCCGTCCTGCGCGGCGGACGCATCAGCATGGGTGATCCGGCGATGCTCGTGCTGCCGCGGGAGCAACCTGCTCGCCCGGCGCCGCCGACCCGCAACGGTTCAACAGCACACGCGAGTGACCACGAGAGTGATCGGTGCGCCATTCGGGTCTCGCGCTCCGCGTCGTGAGGTGTTGAACCGTCTTCGCCTCTTTGAGGCTATGCCGCACCGACGACCCAGTTGCGGAAATCGTCCCGAACACCCAGCCACAGAATTTTCCCTGTGTTTTCAACAACTTGCAGCACAGGGTGATTTCACTCTAGAACTCGCGTGATCGGTCGCATTTGAGCTGTTGCGTCGTCTGAATCGTCGTTCTTAGCGCCTCAGAACAGCGACACGCCGGTCATTTCAGCGAGCCTGGCGGAGAGCTGGTCTTGGAAGACTGGATCTTCCACTTCCTTGGCCGGGGGCAGCGATCAGGCCGCCAAGGGACTCAGCGCAGACGCGCGCGCCTCAGCCGAACTGGCCGCCAAAGAATGGCTGCCAAGACTGCGATACAGCCGCATTCCCTGACAACCCAGTTTCTGCCAGCCACATGATTGGCGGCATGCAGATATCTTCGCGACGCGACGCGCAAGCTCAATTGGCAGCCCGGCTCGCCACCGCGGTCGCCGACGACGTACTGCTGTAGGCGATCGGACAAACACGGGCGACAG
>CAVVSR010000013.1:0-822872 GCA_963750935.1 uncultured Acidobacteriota bacterium | reverse complement strand
GGCACGCGCGATCAGGCTGTCCGACCCGTCGTCTGAGTTGGCGATGCACACCCCGATGCTGACGGTCACGCCTCGACCGTGGGGGACACCAACCGTTTCCCAGCGAAACACCTCAACCCGGTGGCGGATGCGGTCGGCGGTCTGCGTCGCCGTGTCGGCGTTCTCGGGCACGATCACCGAGAATTCATCGCCCCCATAACGCGTGCAGACATCCGACGTCCGGACCGATCGGCGGATGATCTCCGAAACCTTGCGGAGAACGGCATCGCCGGTGGGATGTCCGAGCTGGTCATTGATGCTCTTGAACGTATCCACGTCGAGCATCATCAGCGCAACCGGGGACCCGCTGCGGCGGCTCCGTTCGAGCTCCGCGTCGAGACGCGACTGAAGATAGCGCCGGTTGAACATGCCGGTGAGCGAATCAACCGCTGCGGCATGGGCGAGCTCGTCGCGCACGCGGATCAATTGCTCGCGCACGAGTGCGAGCGATGCCAGCCCTGTGACCACCCGGGCTGCCTCCAGATCCCTCCGGGTGAAGGGGCGACCGTCATGCCGGTCAGCCAGCGTGATGACCCCGAGCGCGTCGTCACCGGCGACGATAGGAATCGCCATGAAGGAGGCCGTTTGATAGCGCCGGCTGCGTGATGAGAGGCCGGGGACACGGGTGGTGTCCCGCACGAGCACGGGCTTTTTCGACGAGAACACCCCGCCGATGATGCCGGACCCCGGCACAATCCGCACGTTGTCGACGGCTTCGGTGGGATATCCGTGTGTCGCGGCAACAGTCATGGCTGCTTCCTCGGCGTGATACACGGACAGTCCGCCGAGACGCGCGTTGGCGGCCTTCGCGGCGGCATCGACGATCAGCTGGTGCAACGCGCGGCCGGATGGAGCGAGGCCAAGTTTGCGTGCGAAAGAGGCCGCGTGCGAGGCGAGCCGATCACCGTTGCGCGCCGCATGCCTCGTCGCCACCAGCCGGAGGGCCATCGACGCGGTGCGCGCAAATCGTGTGAGCCAGGGCGCCGTCCGTCCGTGGCTCCACGATCCCGGAAGCAGCAGCAGGACCTGCGACGAGTGCTCCTCGTCGAGGGTAATCGGCGTCCAGAGTTGTTGATTCCGTCCAATGATTGGCACGTACGTGGTGTCGCCCGCAGGCGGGATCTCGTCGAGCTGATACGCGGCCGGGACAGACGTGTCGTGTTCGTCACCAGCTGTCCCTCCAGCCGGGCTTGCGACCAGCTTCCACGGCGAAACCTCACGCCGGAACACGACGACGGACGCGTCGATGATGGCTGACAGCCTCTCTGACAGACGACGGCACGCAAGGCGAGTCTCCGGCTCCCTGGAGATTTCACCGCAGGCATGCCACATCGCCTGCAGTTGCTCGTCCGTCACGTCGTCGGGTGAGATCGCCAATCGGCTCCCTGGCCTCCAGAGGCTGCTGTCGCTTTTGGGGCAGTCGGCGGACCACGGTCGGCGCGAAGTCCGGCGCCGCATTGGGAGGTCTCGCCGCTCTGTTCTTAACTCATCCATATGATGAGCAAGCCTTGTTCCGACGTGTTCCGACGGACAACTTGCATCAAACCAAGTACTTACCTGTTTCGGGCCGAGGATCAAAGTCGGCGGCCAGCGCAGACTTTTTTCCCGGCGCGGGGGGCCAATATTCCGCTGAGACGAAGAAAGATGTTGTGTCCGGACCGGACTAGGGATACGCTCTAAGCACATCTAAATTATCTGTGGGTGATTCGGATTTTTAGGGGGATGGCATGCCTCCCTGGGATGGCATTCGTCCCTCGTACTTCAGTGATTGAAGCGGCCACACCCGGGAGCGAGGCGAGATTGTGTCTTTCGAGACATTGATTGGAACGTCCGCAGCAATGCGGAATCTCGAACACGAGATCAGTGACGCGGCACGCTCCGACGCAAAGGTGCTCCTGACCGGCGAGAGCGGCGTCGGCAAGGAAGTCGTTGCGCGGCTGATTCATGACCAGAGCCGCCGCCGTAGCGTCAAGCTCGTGGCGCTCAACTGCGCGGCTGTACCTGATTCGCTACTCGAGTCCGAGTTGTTCGGTCACGTACGTGGCAGCTTCACGGGTGCTTACCGCGACAAGCCAGGGCTCTTGGAACTCGCCAACAGCGGCACCATCTTCCTCGACGAAATCGGCGAAACGAGCCTGCGAATGCAGGCGTTGATGCTGCGCTTCCTCGAGAACGGCGAGATCTGGCGCATCGGCGCGGATCGCGTCCAGGCCACCAGCGACGTGCGCGTGGTCGCGGCGACCAACCGTGATCTCGCCGATCGGATTGCCCAGCGGGAGTTCCGCGCCGACCTCTACTACCGGCTGAACGTCCTGCACATCAAGATTCCGCCGCTGCGGGAGCGTCGCGACGACATTCCGCAGTTCCTCGACCATTTCATGCGCGTGTATGCCGATCGGCATCTCACGCCCCTGCCCGAGCTCACGCCGGCGGCGCGCGCCGCGCTGATCGCGTACGACTGGCCGGGCAACGTTCGAGAGCTGAAGAACCTGATCGAGCGCCTCGTGGTTCGTCGGCGTTCCGGTCCGGTTGACGAGCCCGATCTGCCGACCGAAGTGCTCGGTCTGTCACGACGCGGGCCCGTGGTGGCGCCGGGCGAAGCGGCGCCGGTGCGGAGCCGGGCCGACGATCTTTACGATCGGATGGCGGTGCAGGGCGAGTCGTTCTGGTCGGCCGTGCATCCGCTGTTCACGGCTCGCGATATGACCCGCGACGACCTGCGGGCCATCATCTCGCGCGGGCTCACGCAGACGCGCGGCAGCTATCGTCTGGTGCTGCAGCTATTCAATATGCCGGCGGAGGACTACAAGCCGTTCTTGAATTTCCTGCGCAAGCATCAGTGCCATATGCCGTTCTTCAAGTTCCGCTGCCTGCCGGCGCCGGCCGCGGCGACCGACGCGACCGAGACCACCCAGGCGCGCATCGGCTGATCGTCCTTCAGCGCACAAAGTCACTCAGGTCCTGGCGTGTCGTCAGGGCCTGAGCTGACGTTCCTTATTCAGCCACTTCAGGCAGATAAGAATCCGCCAAATCGCGCCTCGGCATCCGGATCGAGATCAGTGAGCCACGGCTTGGCCCCGCGCTGGTCGCGGTCAGCGTCCCGCCATGGGCCTGGATGATCGCGGCCGACAGCCGCCACCCAAATCCGGGGCCCCGATGCTCGGATTCGGCGGCGCCGTCCTGGAGCTTGCAGAGTCGATCGAGCTGTGTCGCGGTCATGCCCCGGCCGCTGTCGGCAATGTCGATCACCACCGCGGACGAGTCTGGCGTGGTGACGGACACCGTCACATGGCCGTCCGGACCGGTGAACCGCAAGGCGTTGTCCAGCAGATTGAAGAGCGCACGGCGCAGCAGCGCCGAATCGCCGGCTGTCGCCACGAGTTCGTCGGCGACGTCGAAGCTGAGCGCGATGCCGTTCTGGGTGGCCCGCTCGGTCAGTTGATCGCTCAGCGAGCTGAGGATCGGCGCCAGCAGAGTGCTGCGCCGTTCCGGTATCCGGCCGTCGAGGAGCTCGGCCAGCAGCGAGAGGTCCTCGATGAAATCGGCGACGACGGCGACCTGCCGCTCGGTCTGCTTGACCGCCCGCCGGAACGTGAAGGTATCGGCCTGGTGAGTCCGGAAGTTCCAGAGATGGCCGACGCTCTCGCGCAACGCCGGCCGCAGTCGGCCAACGACGATGCGGAGGAGATCGGCCTGCGACGCGGCGCTCGAGGCACGCGCGGCCCGGTCGCTGCTCATCTCGGCTTCGCGCTGCAGCGCCGATTCGACGATGTGGGCGAGGGCGCGCACGAACTGCAGATCCTCGCGGCTGAATCGGCGCTTTCGCACCGAATACACGCCAAACAGGCCCCGCGCATCGCTGACTGGTGCGACCCCTGCCGCCACGCCCGGATTGCACCCGGATTTCGCGGAGCAGCTCGCCGGCGCCAGGCACGCACTCGGCATCGGTGGCTTCGTCGAGCAGGATCAGGCCGCCAGTCCGCAGCACCTGGCCAAGCCGCGACTCCGGAGTGACCTCCATGCGCCAGTGCGCCAGGCGCTCGGGCGGCCAGCCGGCAGCGGCCCTCGCGATCAGCGTCCGGCTGTCCGGCAGGAGCTCGAGGACGTGCACGTGATCGGCATTCAGGACCCGGGCGGCGATGCGGCAGACATCTCCGAGCAGGCTGGTCGAGGGGGATCCTCGTAGCGCGCACCGCGACAGGTAGACGAGCGCGGCCTGGTGGCCGAATCGCGCTTCGGGCGCACCGTCCGCGAGATAGGCCGCTCCGGCGTCCGAGACACTCGTTCGTGCCCGGGGCCAGCGAATTTGTCTCAGGATGTTTTTCACGTCGGCTCTTCGGGCGCGTGTGCACAGCACGCCTGATCGGTTGACAGAGCAACGAGCCTGCCGTGAAACAACGACGAAATACTGAGGAATCTGGAGTGCAGCCCTGCTAAGTCAGCGTGGATTCAGACTTTAGTCATGTGAATTCTGCCGCACGCTACACTCCGCCAAGACGCCCTTCCAGATCACTGCGCGCTTTCAGGCGGTCGGCACGCCTCGCGTCGGCCTCCCGCGCGCGACGACGCTCGTCCTCGCTCTCCAGGATCAACGCCGGAATCGGGTGCCTGCGCCCGTCACGATCGATGGCGACGAAGGTGAGATAGGCACGGCTCGTCATGCGGCGCACGCCCGTGAGAATTTCCTCCGAAAAAACCTCGACTTCGACCTCGAGCGACGTCGTCCATGCAGCCGTGACCTGCGCCCGCAGGATGATCAGGTCGCCCACCTTGATCGGGTGGAGGAACTGCAGGCCGTCGACGGCGGCGGTCACGAGCAAGCTCCTCGTATGCCGGTGGCAGGCAATGGCGCCCGCGATGTCGATCAAGTGCATCACGGTGCCACCGAGGATGAACCCGAGCGGGTTGGCGTCGTTGGGCAGGACCACCTGCACCATCTCGGTCGCGGACTCAGAAGGGCGCTTCGCCGTGGTCATGGGATGGGAGAAGGCAGAAGGCAAAAGGCAAAAGGGAGAACGCGCCCTGCGTCCGCTGCTGGTGGTCAGTTGCGGCAGTCGCGATCGAGGAAGGACTTGAGGGTCCACCGCAGCTCCTCCGGGAGGTCGTCTTCCTTGACGCTCCGGAGCAACGAGACCGTGCACTCGTAGGTCTTGAGCTGCGCGAGGCAGCGCGGGCACTGCGCCAGGTGGCGTTCGAGCTTGGCGTGCACATCGGGCGGCAGCTGGTGTTCGAGGAAATCCACCAGCAGCCGCACGATGCTCTCACAATGTCGTGAACGTGTTCCCACGGGTCACGCTCGAATCAGCCGGCCCACACGTCGCCGGTGATTAGAAGTCGTAGCCGATCCACAGCGAGAATTTGACCCTGCGCAGCCAGTCGCTGCCGCGAGCGTAGCCCTCGGCAATGGCCGGAGCTGCGTAGAGCACGTCCTCATAGGCCCGGTTGAACTGCGTTCGCCATGACCAGTCAAAATGAATCGGGAACCCGAGCGCGAACGTCTCGAGGCCGACGCCGTACGACGCCCGGCTATCGACGAGGCGGAAGCCGTCGATGGTCGTTTCCGGACCGAAGACCGGCTGCAGGCCGGTGAGCGAGAACGGATCCGGCGCGTAGCCGAGGAGCGGCGTATAGGTCTCCGGGTTCGAGGTCCAGACCGTCATCGGCAGGCCGTAGAATCCGGCTGCGCCGAGGTTGAAGAAAAAGACCCCACGCAGCCCGCCGACCACGCCGATTGGCGTCAGCGCCGCCTCGATGATCGGGAAGCGCAGCTCGGCGTTCGCGAAGAAGGCCGTGTTGCCGAGGAACTGAAGGTAATCGTAGCCGCGCAGCTCCGAGTTGCCGCCGAAGTAGATGTATCCCGGGAACTCGCCCCAGCTCTTGAAACCGCGCGCGCGCAGCGCGAGCACGCCATTGGTGCCGATCCGCATGTAGTACCGCGCGTCCGCGTCGGCGGTCTGGCGCGACAGCATGCCGCCCCAGCTGGGGGCGAACTCATAGCCGATGCGCACCGTATTGCCGGCGAGCGGTCCGTACTCCCGGAAGATCGTCGTCTCCTGGACGTAGGTGATGCCGAACGGCATGAACGTGCCGTCGTTGAAGAGCGTCCGCCCGTAGGTCTGCTCTTGGTAATCGTCGGCGAGCTGCTGCAATCCGGGTTCGTTGTACTCCTGGCGGAATTGCAGGATGCCAGTCGACAGCTCGAGCCGCGCGTAGCGGTTCAGCGGATAGATCGCGTAGGCCGTCCCGCCGCGCGAGGTCTGCGTCGCCTGCGCCAGGTCGCGGTCGATGTAGCCATAGTCATAGGCGAACAGCAGGCCCGGGTTATAGCCGTAATAGAACTGGGTCTGCGAGTACGCCTGCACCGCGTACTGGAGGCGGCGCGACAGGTTCACGTACGAGAAGGACATCGTCCGGTACTGCGACACCGACGCGGCGAACATGCTGAACTGCTTGTCGCCAAGGACGTCCGTGAAGGTCACCTGCGTGCCGCCGAACAGGTCGCCGCCGCTCGTCACCCCGACGTTGACCGGCGGGCGCCCCTCGAGGAACAGCTTCTCGAACGTTCCCTTCTTCCGCGCGTTCTGCTTGATCAGCGTGTGCGTAATCGGCGGCTGGAACTCGATGAGCGGACCAGGGGCGCCGAAGTCGGCAGTCGCGACCGTGTACAGCGGCTTGTCGCGGTTGAGGGTGTGGATGCCGTACTCCCCCTTGTAGTAGGTGACGAAGGCAATCTTGGTGTCGCCCTTCTCGTCCTTCAGCACGATCGGCGAGACGTTGGCCGTCAGCGTGTCGGTGAACTGCTTGAGCTCGCCGCCCTTCAGGCTCAGGGTCCAGAGATTGAAGATGTTGCCGTTCCGCGCCACTTCCGGATCGATCGGCTGATTGGGATCGAGGGCGGTTGACGGGAAGATCAGGGTGTCGGCGTCGACGAACTGCGCGCCGCCGTCGTCGTGCGTGCCAAACGTCAGCTGCGTCTTGGTGCCGTTCGCCAGGTCGAGCCGGAACAGCTTGTCGTTGCCGCTGACGCGCTTCAGATAGATGAGGGACTTGCCGTCGGGCGTCCACGTCGGCGCGTAGTCGGCGAACTGATCGCTCGTCACGTTCTTCAACGCACCGGATTCGAGCTCGACGACGAAGATGTCGCCGATCGCGCCGCTCAACGCCGCGAAGGCCACGCTCTTGCCGTCCGGGCTGATGTCCGGCGACTCCGGCAGATCCACCGTTTTCAGCTCGATCCGGCGGTCGATGTTCTTGGTCACGACGTTCTGGAGAATGAGCGTCGAGACCTTCTCCGTGCGGGCGAAATAGGCGACACGATCGCCGGTCGGATCCCAGGACATCCAGGGCACCGCATTGTTGCGGAATCCGCCGGGCGTCCGGATGTACTCGTAGCCGCTGTCCTTGTTGAAGCCGGACGTCAGATTGCCGAGCACGCGCGCTTCGCGGGTCGACAACAGGACGATGTCGAGCTCCTGATCCTTGCGGTTGCCCGCCGCCACGGCCATCAGGTCGCCGGACGGGGACGCCTCGATTGACACGACGGTCACGAACGGCGTCCGCTCGCGCTTTGGCGCCAGGTTCCGGCCGTAGTCCGCCGGCCGTTCCTTGTCGCGGAACGGCTTGAAGCGGTCCTTCAGGTATTTGTCGAACTGCTCGTCGAATTCCTCGGCTTTCAGGCGGAAGGCCTCTTCGTACGCACTCTCGCCGCCGCCAATCACGTTCTTGCGGAGCGCGAACAGGAACTGCCGCAACCCTTCCTTGCCCCAGCGCGACTCGATGAACTCGAACGCCGCGTGACCGAGGTTGTAGGGCAGGCGTCCGTCGACGAAGGCCACGCCCTGGAAATCGCTCATCGAGGGGATGTTGTCGGAGATGGCGGCGTCGCGGACCGTCATCAGGTCGAAGGCGTTCCAGTGGCCGGTGAGGTGATCGGCCAGCCCCTCGTCGACCCACAGCGGCAGCCCGCGGCGCAGGAGCGAGCGCGGGATGATGTCGAACTCGAAGATGTGGGTCAGCTCGTGCGTGATCAGCCGGTAGAGGGCGTCGGACGGCTCGTCGATCGGCAGCACCATGCGGTCGCGATACGGCTCGGCGAAGGCGAGGACGCCTTCGGGCAGCTCGCTGGCCTCGATGTTCTGCTGCTGGAACTCGCTCTGCGTCTTGAAGAGCACCATCGGCACCTTGAACGCCAGGTCGTGCTTGAGGTCGGAGCTGACCTGCTGGTAGGCGCTTTCGGCGTAGCTCGTGACGCGCTCGAGGTGCGATTCGATCTCCGGGTAGTAGTAGATCTCGAAGTGGTCCGTCGTATAGATGTGCCACTCGAAGTTGTTGTACCGGATCTTGTTCTTCCCGAAGTACGGCACGTACGGCGTCTGCGCGAACGCATCGGCGACGAAGCCGGCCATCAACAGGACGAGCAGGGCGACCACGCCCGACCAGGTACGGCGTGCAGGCACGGAATGCCTTTGTGCGCTGCGCTTACGCATGATTCACCTCGGAGAGAATCGCAGCGGGAGCAGGCCGCCGGCTGCGAACACGTCCAGTTTTTGCCTGGCGAGGCCGATGTTACTGTAGCTAAGACGGCCGCCGCAATCAGAGTGTCCCCGCCTGGCGACCGTCCTGGAACCCGGACATTTCGGCTGCGGAAGTCTTGTCAGGGCGCGCGTCCCCGCCCCCCGTGAGCAATGTGGGTGCCGACCGTATCTCTCGATTAAACGGCACAATACTGGCCCGCTGACCGCCCCTGTCCTCCGAAGGGAACGGGTCCGTCACCGATTTCGGGCATTTAGTACAATCGAGAGGAATAAAGGCGCTCCCTGCAGGTGTTTTCCTTCACTGTGGGCGCCGGTGTCCGCATGGTATTCCGACGCCGCTCCCCCTCAGCCTCCGAGTCCGCGGCTTCGCCGGGAGACGACGAGTTCGCGCGGGAGGCACTTTCGTTTGTCGACAGTCTTTACGGGACTGCGCTGCGCCTGACGAGACGGCCGGCCGATGCGGAGGATCTGGTGCAGGACACCTACCTCAAGGCGTTTCGCGCGGCGAACCAGTTCGAGCGCGGGACCAACCTCAAGGCGTGGCTCTACACGATCCTCCACAACACGTTCCGGAACATGCGTCGTCACGACGTGCGCAGCCCCGTGGACGTGGACAGCGAGACCGTGGAGCGGGCAGCCGATGTGTTGGCCCAGGAGCACACGCCGGAGCAGCTGCTGACGCGCGACACGCTGGACGCCGACCTGCAGGCGGCGCTCGACAGCCTGCCCGACGCGTTCCGCCAGGCCGTGTGGCTGCGAGACGTCGAGGAGTTCTCCTACGCCGACATCGCACGGATCGTCGGCGTCCCGATCGGGACCGTGATGTCGCGCATCTCGCGAGGCCGACGCCTCCTCTACGAGCGACTCGCCGCCACCCGTGCGGTGGCGACCGGGCGCAGGACCAATGTCGTATGACGCCAGGGAACGCATAGGAACGGGCATGGGTGACTGCCGCGACATCGAATCGCAGCTCGCCGCGTACGTGGACGGCGAGGGGGATCTGTTCGAGCGGGGTCGCGTCGAGGCGCACCTCGAACGCTGCCCACCATGTCGGGGGCGCGCCGCCACCCAGCGCACCACCCACGATTTGCTGGTGTCACGACGCAGCGGCCTGCGGGAGTGCGCGCCCGATGCCTTGAAACACCGATGCGCGGCGCAGCGGGCGCTCGCCACCGGCCGCGCCGGGCTGCTCGGACGCCGCGCGCTGGTGCCGCTGTCGCTCGCCGCGTCGCTCGTGCTGGCCGCGGGCCTGTTCGTGATGTTCGGGTGGGGCAGCAGCGTCGACACCTACGCGGCGCAGATCGTGACGGATCACGATCGCTGTTTCCAGTCGCCGCCTGCTGACGTCCGGTCCCTCGACCCGCTCGCGCTCGCCCGCGCCTGGGAGGACACGAACGGCTGGCCGATCAAGGTGATGGGCAATTCGGAGTCCGAGAGCCTCCAGCTCCTGGGACTACGCCGGTGCGGATCGTCGAGCGGCCATGTCGCCCATCTCCTGTATCGCTGGCACGGTCAGCCGCTCTCGGTCTACGTCCTCAACGGTGCTGTTCCACAGGCGCCCGAAGCCAGCCACGACCACTTCGCCCACGACACCATCACCACGCATGGCGAACATGCGGTCGTCTGGAGCACCAGGGGGCGGACCTACACGGTCGTGGCCGGTGGCCCGGTTGCCGACGTCGAACGCATCGCCGGGCAAGTCCGCCGTACGATCGAGTGAGTGACCATCGACGATGACCAACCATCACGATCAGCAGCCCGAACATCCCGACCTCTCGACGAGCGCGGAGGCGGCACCGTCCGGTCCCGCCGAGGAATCACGCCTCGCTGCCCAGCCGCCGTCGGATTCAGGAGCCCAGCCCCCGTCGGATTCAGAAGATGACCCGCCGGCCGGACGCGGACGATGGGTCGCCGCCGCGGCGGCGGCGCTCGGCGTGGCGCTCTTCGCGGTGCCGTTCATTCGCGGGCCCGAGCCTGGCGCCTCGTCGGAGGCGGCGACGTCGAGCGAGGGCAGCCCGATGTGCGCGACCAGCGAGGGCACGGCGAATCTCGATTTCGAGATGAAGGACATCGACGGCGCGACCGTGCGACTCGCCGACTACAAGGGCAAGGTGATCCTGCTGAACTTCTGGGCGACCTGGTGTGGCCCGTGCAAGGTCGAGATCCCCGAGTTCGTCGAGGCCTACGACCAGTATCGTGATCGCGGGTTCGTGATCCTCGGCGTGCTCAGCCAGGACGATCCGGCGCCGAGGACCTGCGCGCGTTCGCGAGCGGATGGCGGATGAACTATCCAATCCTGCGCGAGAACGCCATGCTGGACGACGCGTTTGGACCGCTCTGGGCGATCCCGACGTCGTTCATCATCGACCGCCACGGATCCATCTGCACCAAGCACATGGGGCCGGTGTCGAAGGAGATGCTCGACCGGGAGATCAAGCGGCTCTTGTAGTATGATCGTCTTCGATGTTGAAAGGCTTTACGCACGCGCGCCTCGCCTGTGGCTGCCGCATCGGCTTCCGCGAAGGCGTCGAGGGCAGCCCGGTGACCGTCGTCGTCGACGAGAAGGGTCCAGGCTGCCCGCTGACTCTGCACGTGCGCGATCTGCCGCTCTTCGATCACCGCGAGGCGCTTCGTCCGTCGACGCGCCTGCTGCCGCCGATCGAAGAGGATTACGAAGAGTCCTGAGAACGGCGCCCGCCGCTCTTTCCCTCCGGCTTCTCCCGCTTCGCGTCCTTCAGCGCTTTCCGTAACAGAAACTCGATCTGTCCGTTGACGCTGCGCAGCTCGTCGTCTGCCCAGCGCTGCAGCGCGTCCATCAGCTCGCGATCGATCCGAAGCAGAAACGGCTTTCGATCCGCCACGGCGCTTTATTGGTAGATCGTGCCAGTGTTGATGATCGGCTGGGTCGAGCGGTCGCCGCAGAGCACCACCAGCAGGTTGCTGACCATCGCCGCCTTCCGCTCGTTGTCGAGCGTGACGATGTCGCGGCGCGAGAGCAAGTCGAGCGCCATCTCCACCATGCCGACCGCACCTTCGACGATCCGCTGCCGGGCGGCGATGATCGCCCCCGCCTGTTGCCGCTGCAGCATCGCGTGCGCAATCTCCTGCGCATACGCGAGATGGCTGATCCGCGCTTCGATCACTTCGACGCCGGCCCGTGACAGCCGGTCCTGGATCTCCTTCTTCAGATGATCGGCAACTGCCGCGGTGTGACCGCGCAGCGACATCTGCGCTTCGTCGTGGGCGTCGTACACATAGCTCGTCGCGAGGTTGCGCAGCGCCGATTCGCTCTGCACCTTGACGTAGTTGTTGTAGTCGTCGACCTCGAAGACGGCCTCGGCCGTGTCCACGACCTGCCACACCACGACCGCGGCGATCTCGATCGGGTTGCCCTCGTTGTCGTTCACCTTCAGGCGTCCGCTCTCGAAGTTCCGGACCCGCATCGAGATGCGCTTCTTGGTATAGAACGGGTTCGCCCACCGGAGTCCGGGCACCTTCGCCGTCCCGACGTAGTCGCCAAAGAGCTGGAGCACGCGCCCCTCGTTCGGGTTGACCACGAACAGGCCAGCCATCAGGAAGACCCCGAGTACCATCGCGAACGCGAAGCCGACGACTTGCGCGGCCGAGTCCGCCTTCGCGCCTTGCACCAGGCCGTACGCGCACGCAGCCACGACGACGATCAGGATGAGGAGTACCGGTAACCCAGGCACCGCTCGAGTGTCACGCTCGCGAATCATCTCTGCCTCCCTTGATGTCAAAGTGATATCACATAGATATCGAACTGGTCAATATCTATTGCTCGCGGGGCCCCACCCCCGCTCGCTAGATCGCGGCCTCCGGCCGCGCCCGCAGCCGACGGCCTCCGCCGCTAGCGCAGATGCGCAGCCGTCAGGCAGCGCAGCGTCGCCGGACGATCAGGAACTGCCGGGGCTTATTCGAAGCCGATGCGGAGGTTCGCGACCAGCGGCAGATGGTCCGACGCCATCAGCGCCTTGCGCGTGCGGGGGAGCTCGACGCTGCGGACGTCGACGTCACCCTCGTAGTAGATGTGGTCCAGGTGCAGGACGGGAAAGATGCCCGGGTAGGTGCGCCGACGCTTCAAGTGCGCATGGATGTCGATGCTGTCGAACAGCGAGCTCAGCGTCTTGGTCGCGAGCCCGCGCATCCATTCGTTGAAGTCGCCGAGGATCACCTTCGGGCCGTGGACGCGGTGATCGTGAACGTACGACGCCAGTCGCGGCGCTTGATACCGCCGCTCGAGGACCGCCGTCCCGAGATGGACGTTGTAGACGTGGAGCGCACGGCCGTGGCCGAGGTCGAGATCCGCGCGCTGACAGGCCCGCGGCTCGCACGTCCGCCAGGACAGGTCGGTACTGGCTGTGGTGCACGATCGGGAACCGGCTGAGGATGACGTTGCCGAACAGGTGCCGCCGCAGATGACGCACCGAGGTCATCACCCAGCCCATGCCGACCGCGGCGCCGATTTCCTCGGCCTGGCCGGCGCCCGCCGGACCGGCGCCGATCACCTCCTGCAGCGCGACGACGTCGGCGTCGATGTCACGCAGGACCTCGGCGATTCGCTGTGGCGCGGTTCGCCGATCCATCCCGCGGCAGCGGTGGATGTTGTACGTGGCGATCCTGACGTCCACGTGCGGCGACGATCCTCTGTGCTCGGTCACTGCTGGCGCTCCAGGATCCACACGAACGGGCCAACGGTCTTCGCCCAGGCCCACACCCCATCGCTGATCAGCAGCTTCGCATGCGTCATCGTCGCTCTGTACTCATACACCCTTGCGCGCGCGATCGGACAGACGTGCGGCGGCTGAGGTGATAGTGGACTGTGGGGCGTGAAGAGGAAGACGAGAACGGACATCAACGCGGCGGAACCGGGCCGAGGGCGCTGGCGTCGAGCGCGGTGATCGTCAGCGGCGGTGACGGAGTGCCGCCAATCGTGACGATCTGGCCGCCGGCAGCGAGGCCCGTCAACCACTCGCGGCGTTCCGCGACGAGCTCGTCGATCCCCGTCAATGCCGCGACCCGGACTGGCCGGGTGGCAGCGTCCCAGGAAGCGGCCGTCTGCCGCGGCGCGCACGGTCCGGAATCGAGGACGACTCGCTCGCGATGCCGACACCTGCGCCGGCGTGCAGCCGTTCATCGTGCCGACGAGTTGCGATGGGCGGACGATGCGCAGGCGGAATTCAATCGCGGCTCCCGCCTGCGTCCCGACTGCCGTGCTGGTGAGAAGGGCGGTCACGATCAGGCGGCCCCCGCAGCGTTCACGAACATGCGGATATCATAAGCTCCGGAGCGACTTGGCCTGCGCGCGGCTGCGCACGCTGTTGAGCGGTACGCCGACCAGTGACGTCGCGCGGTGACCGCGTCGCGGAGGCATCGATGGCCCTGAAATCCGAATTCGACGTGACCTGCCCCTGTTGCCAGGCCAGGCTCGTGCTCGACACGAATCTGCGCCGCGTGGTCCGACACGAAGAGCCGGTGCGCGGCGATCGCCCGGAGCTGAGCGAGGCGCAGCGGATCCTCGAACAGGAGGCGGCGCGGCGCGAGGCGCTGTTCCAGGATTCGGTCGCCGCCGAACGCACGCGCGGCGACGCCCTGTCGCGCCGGTTCGAGGAGGCGCTGCGTCAGGCGCGCGAGGAACCGATCACCAAGCCGACTCGCGATTTCGATCTCGACTAGCAGGCTCAGTGGCAGGCCTGATCAGGGGCAGTCGAGGAATCCGCGCGGAATCGGCGTCCACCGATCCCGGCGCGTGTAGTAGATCGGCTTGCAGTCCGGATGCTGCTTCTTGAACGCCTTGTATCGCGCGCGAAGCGCCGCGATCCGGCGGTTCGACGTACGGATTCGCCGGTGCGGCCAGTCCAGCAGCACACGCTCCACCTTCCACACGTTCTGATCCGCCAGCCGCCAGTCGTAGGTGCCGAGCACCCGCAGATCGGCGACGACGTAGCCGGTGATGCGGCCGGTGTAGTCCACGTACGGATCGACATAGCTCAGCGCGAGATTGCGCGGCGACGTGAAGACCGGCTTGCGGCCATGCAGCCCGGGATCGCGCGAGCGCGCGACCGATCCCCAGCCGCGCGCGGTGCGATAGACGAAGATGACGTGATCGAGCTGATCGACCGACTCGAAGCTGAGGACCAGCGGCGGATACCCGTGCTGTTCGAGGATGACCGCGGCAGCCAGCGCGGCTTCGAGGCAGTGCGCCGCGCCGTGACGAACGACGCCGCGGAAACTCCGAAGGGTGGCCCCGCCGGGCGGCGGCTCATTGTTGTAGGGAAGCGCGTTCAGGAATGCCTGCACGGCCGCCGGCGTGCGCAGCCGCCCGATGATTCGGCGTTCGGCGGTCGTGAATGCTGAGAGGGGAGGCCGTTCGCTCATCGGCGCGGCGCGCCCTCGGCGTCCCGCGCCTTACGAAGTTCGGCGACCAGGTCGTCGGGACTCCAGTCGCCGCCAGCCAGAATCGCGGTGAGGCGACCGCGACCATCGACTATCGCTGTCCGCAAGTTGTGCACAATCTCTACACTCCCCGCATCGTCTCCCATCACCGACACGCCGAACTGCCCGGCAAATCGGTGCACATCCTGGCGGTTGCCCGTGACGAACTGCCAGACCGACCGATCGGCCTGCACGCGCGCGGCGTGCCTGGCCAGGAGTGCCGGCGTATCGCGGGGATCGAAGCTGACCGACAGCAAGCGGGTCGCCGCCAGCGACGCGTCCGACCGGATTCGATCCTGCGCGGCCTTGAAATGCCGATCCAGGAGCGGGCAGAAGTTGGGCAGCGGACATTGGGTGTACATGAACGTGACGGCCACGGGGTGCCCGCGCCAGTCGGAGAAGCGCCGCGCCGTCCCGTCCGCGTCCACGAACGCGGCGTCCGCCACGGCCTCGCCTGGATCGAGCATCGACACCGCCGCTGACGCCGGGGTCTCCGGAACAGGCGCGAACCCGGTCCGCTCCAGCGTGCGCAGGTGCGCGTCGGCGTCCTTCACGACGAGCGTGGCCTTCACCAGATCGCCGGGACGCCGGTCATTCAGCAGGGTCGGATCCGCAACCCTGAACGCCATCGTCATTCCGGGCATGAATTGCGGGATGTCTTCGTGAGTGATCGTCACTTGCTGCCGGGCTGGATCGAGCGCAATCACCTGACCGCGCAGCTCGTACTCGCGAGCGGCCGGGCGCGCACACCCGGACGAGGCGACCAGCGCGATGATTACGATTCCCGTCGGCGCCCAGGACATCTTTGCACTCTATCGGCAGCGCTGCGGCTGGAGCAACGATTGGATGGGGTTTCGCCCTGCGGCACGCATTCTGCTTAGTGGTGGTGCTTCATGGAAGCCCCGCCCCTTGCCTGCGCCGGCCCTACCAGACCGCACAGCAACTCGCGTGAGCTATCCCGGAGCGCCGTCGCTGCTGCGCGCAGGCGGCACGCTCGTGAAGCTGAACTTCGCGCGTCATTTTGGCAGGAGTAAGTGACAGCATGGGCAGGAGACTCTACGTCGGGAACCTTCCGTACTCGTCCTCCGAGGACCAGCTCACCGAACTGTTCAGCCGCGCCGGCAAGGTGGACAGCGTTCGCGTCATGCGCGACATGGCGACCGGCCGCGCTCGCGGCTTCGCGTTCGTGGAGATGAGCTCGGACGACGAGGCGCAGCGCGCAATCAGTGAGCTCCACGAGTATCAGCTCGAAGGGCGGGCGCTGGTCGTCAACGAAGCGCGGCCCAAGCCTGAGGGTGGGTTCGGTGGCGGCGGTGCCGGCGGCGGGAGAGGCCGCGGCGGCTACAGTGGCGGCGGCGGTGGAAATCGTGGCGGTGGTGGCGGCGGCGACGACTTCAGCGGCGGCCGGCGCAAGGAACCACGCTGGTAATCAACGACAACGGGCCGGCTTCCTTGCGAGGCCGGCCCGTTGCGCGTACGACCGGATCGCGCGCTATTCGTCGACGATCCATCCGTCGCGCAGCTGGATGATGCGGCTGCCGTACGCCGCGTTCGCCTCCGAGTGCGTGACCTGGATGATCGTCGTCCCTCCCTCGTTCAACTTCCGGAACAGCTCCATGATCTCCTTGCCCTGGCTGGTGTGCAGGTTGCCCGTCGGCTCGTCGGCGAGAATCACTTTGGGATTCGAGATCACCGCCCGCGCCACCGCCACCAGCTGCTGCTGTCCGCCCGACAGCTGATTCGGGTAGAGATCCTTCTTGCCGACGATCGCGAACTTGTCGAGGATGTCGCACACCATGCTTTCCCGCTCGGACTTCTTGATGTCGCGGTAGGAGAGCGGGATGTCGAGGTTCTCGTAGACGGTGAGGTGATCGAGCAGGTGATAGCTCTGGAACACGAAGCCGATGTACTGCTTGTGCAGCTTCGCGCGCTCCTTGGCTGCGAGCCTGTGCACCGGCTGATCGAGGAAGTAGTACTCGCCGGTCCACGCGCTGTCGTGCATCCCGATGATGTGCAGCAGCGTCGACTTGCCCGCGCCCGACGGCCCCATGATGGAGACGAACTCTCCCTCCTTGATGTCGACGTTGATCCGCCGGAGCACGTAGCTGCGGCTGGTCCCGTGCGCGTACGACTTCTCGATGTTGCGCAGCCCGATCAGGGCGTTTGGCGCAAGACCCACATCCGCCGGAAGGGGGTCAGTTGCCGGAGCCGGCTGAGGGGAACGTGAGAAAAACGCCATGTGGTGAGACCTTTCGGCAGTTAGACGGGCTTCGTCGGGTATCGGTTTCTAACAGGCTGCTGAAAAACGCAGCCTCAAGGGAGAAGGCAAAAGGAAGAAGGGAGAAATTGCCTGGTTTTCTGCCTTCTGCCTTGTCCCTTCTGCCTTGCAGGCTGGCTTTTTCATCAGCCTGCTAGCGATTCTATCTGAGAGCGCCGCACGGTCGTCCGCGGATGCGATCACGGTTGTCTTCACCAGGAGACGCGGAGCGTACTTGATATCGGGCACCGCATCGTGGAGCATGGTCCTGATGGTTCCGGGGTGGCGTTGGCAGCATGTGAGACGGAGCCCCTTGCCCGCACCGAGGAGCGAATCGCGTGCCGTCCGAGGCGGAGGACAAGTCCGCTGATTGCAGGGGGTTACGCGAGTGGCCCACGGGGCGCCTGTTCAGTTGCGAACAAGACCGTCCCGGTGCCGAACAGCCATCGGTGCTCGCCAGGGTTGAGGATGCCGGCGGGCACCGTTCTTGAAGCCAATCCCCTGAGGCTGTCGTCTTAAGTGCCAGGTTTCATGACGCATCTGATCCGCCTTTCGTGCCTGCTGCTCGTGCTGCTGGGGTCGGCCGTCACGGCCTCCGCCCAGGACGGGCAGCCAGCCGCGCCGCCTCCGGCGACGACCGCGCAGCCGCAAGAGGCGACTCCAGTCGACCCCGACGCGCTGCCGGTGGACGTCGACCGCATCCAGCGGTTCCTGTCCCGTCCCAAGGTGATCAACGCCGACAGCAGCCGGGCCGTTTTCCGTATCGAAGTGTTCGGCCGGACCCCCACCATTGCCGAGATCCTCGGGCCCGACTACCTCAAGGGGCCCACGATGGCTGGTCCCATGACCCATCAGGAATTCCTGAACATGGTGACCCCGAAGGACGTGCAGGGTTACGCCGCCTTCGACAACAAGCAGGGGATGATCGTTGCGGCGACGTCGTTCGCGATGCAATGGGCGCTGCGCCAGGCAATTCAGAAGCTGCAGGACGCGAAAACGGCGCGGGCGAAGGAAGCCGCTCGCCAGGAAGTGGACGAAGCGCTCGCCGCGCTGCGCCAGGCGCGCCGCGAGGCCGGCCTGCCGGACAAGTAATCCGCGCTCCCAACGTTCTCCGGATTGTCTGCCGCCCGACCCTCAGCGTCGGGCGGTGCTGTTTTTGGGCCGTTCGCCGGAATGCGCCGGGAGTTCGCCGGAAAGCCCGCGACCGGGTTCGTAAGGCCGCCGTATCGTCACGGGCATGGCAGTCCACACGTCACGCGCGTTCCGGGAGCGGCGCCCATGATGCCGCCCGGTCAGTCTCCTCCCGCCACACACCCCATGCGTCCGACGCCCCAGCTGCTGCTGGGCTCGATGGTCATCATCGCCGGCATCCTGTTGACCCTGGACAATCTCGACATCATCGACGCCGCACGCTACATCCGCTTCTGGCCGGCCGGCATCATCGCGATCGGGCTGCTGAAGCTGTTCCAGTCGCGCGAGCGAGACGGCAGCGGCTTCACCGGCGCCATCTTCGTGCTGGTGGGATCCTGGCTGCTCCTCGAGCAGACGACGGTCGTCAGGATCAGCGTCTGGGACCTGTGGCCGGTCCTGCTGGTCTTCCTCGGCGGCTTCCTGGTCTGGCAGGCGCTGACCGGACCGCGCGTCAAGACCCCGGCGCCCTCGCCCTCGTCCGACGCCAACGCCGTCATCACCGGCACGGCCATCCTGAGCAGCGTCGTCCGCGGCAACAACTCCCCGAACTTCCGGGGTGGCGACCTGACCGCGGTGATGGGAGGCTGTGAGATCGACCTGCGCAACGCGTCGATCGACGGCGACGCGGTGATCGACGTGTTCGCGCTGTGGGGAGGCATCGAGATTCGCGTGCCCGCCGACTGGACGGTCGTCTCGCAGATCACCCCGGTGCTGGCGGGCGTCGAAGACAAGACGCGGCCGCCGCAGACCGCGAGCCGCCATCGCCTGATCCTCCGTGGCGTCATCGTCATGGCCGGCGTCGAAATCCAGAACTGATCGCGCATGCACCCGCTGCTCGCGCGTCGAAGCCACCTGTGGCTGTATCTGCTGCTGTGGATCATCGCCGGGGGCGTCCTGTCCGCGGGGCTGGTCGGCCAGCGCGGGCTCGGCTGGGGCGTGGCCTCGGTCGTCGCGATCCCGCTGGCGGCGGTGTTCTCGTTCGTGTGTCTGTCGGCGTGGTACGTCGCCCGCGGCATGCCGCTCGCGGGAACGGGCGCGCTGCGCGTCGTCGCAACCGCGCTGTCCGCGGCGCTGGTGTCGTCGGCGCTCTGGCTGGTTCTGGCGCGCGTCTGGTTCCTCTTCGTGTGGCGCCGATTCGGGATCGGCGACGCGCCGGCGGCGTTCGCGGCCATCCAGCCGCTGTTGTACGGCTTCGGCGTGCTGTTGTATCTGCTGTCGCTCGCGGTCAGCTACCTGGCGGCGGTCTTCGAGGCCTCGCAGGAGGCGGAACGCCGCGGGCTGCAGAGCCAGGTGCTCGCGCGTGAGGCCGAGCTGCGGTCGCTGCGCGCGCAGATCGATCCGCACTTCCTGTTCAACAGCCTGCATTCGATCAGCGCGCTCACCACGGCCGATCCTCCGGCGGCGCGGCGGATGTGCCTGCTGCTGGCCGATTTCCTCCGCCAGAGCCTTGCCCTCGGGGCGGAGGACCGGATCACCCTGGCACAGGAGCTGGCCCTGATCGAGCGGTTCCTGGCGATCGAGCGGATTCGCTTCGGCGATCGGCTCCGGGCGGACATCTCAGCCGGCAGTGCCGCCCTCTGCCTGGTGCCGCCGCTCCTGCTGCAGCCGTTGGTGGAAAATGCGGTGACGCACGGGATCGCCCACATGCTCGAAGGGGGCGTCGTTCGCGTCGCCGCCGAGCGCAGCGGCAATACGCTGCAGATCGTCGCCGAGAACCCCTGCGACCCCGATCGCCCGCGGCGGCCGGGCACCGGCGTCGGGCTGGCCAACGTCAGGGCGCGGCTCCGGGCGCTGCACGGGAATGACGCGACGCTGGTGGCGGCGGAGGGAGAATCGACATGGCGGATCGAACTGACGATGCCGGCAGTGGACGCCCGATGAGCAGCGCGGATGCCCTGCGGGTCGTCATCGTGGACGACGAGCCGCTGGCGCGGGCGATGGTGCGCGAGTATCTGACGGCGCATCCCGGCGTCGAGGTGGTGGCGGAGTGCGGAAACGGCTTCGACGCGGTCAAGGCGGTCACCGAGCTGTCGCCCGATCTGATGTATCTGGACGTGCAGATGCCGAAGCTGAATGGCTTCGAGGTGCTCGAGCTGCTCGGGCGCACCGTGCCGGTGATCTTCACGACCGCCTACGATCAGTACGCGCTGCGGGCGTTCGAGGTGCACGCGGTCGACTACCTGCTGAAGCCCTTCAGCGAGGAGCGCTTCGCGGAGGCGCTGTCGCGGGCGCGGGGGCGCATCCAGGGACGTGAGCCGGCGCCGCCGCTCGACGCGCTGGTCGCCGAAGGCCGTCCCCGCCAGGGTCCGCTCGAGCGGGTGCTGATTCGCGACGGCTCGCAGGTCCACGTGCTGCCGGTGCAGAAGATCGACTACGTCGAGGCGCAGGACGACTACGTCTGCTTCAAGGCGGACGGCAAGCAGTACCTCAAGGACCAGACGATGGGGGCACTGGAAGGTCTGCTCGATCCGGCCCGGTTCGTGCGGATCCACCGTTCCTACTTCCTCAACATCGAGCGGATCGCGCGGGTCGAGCTCTACGCGAAGGACAGCCGCGTCGCGATTCTCCGCGACGGGACCCGGCTGCCGGTGAGCCGCGCCGGCTACGCGCGCCTCGCCAAGCTCCTCTAGGCCAGCAGGCTGATGAAAAAGCCAGCCTGCAAGGCAGAAGGGACAAGGCAGAAGGCAGAAGACCAGGCAATTTCTCCCTTGTTCCTTTTGCCTTCTCCCTTCAGGCTGCGTTCTTCAGCAGCCTGCTAGGCACTTTCGCCCGCGCCGGTCACCGGTTGACATCCATTGCCGTTTGAGCTAACTATCCAGTTAGTCAATACTAACTAAACGGTTAGTACATGCCTGGAACCACCGCCCGCTCGCACAGTCGGCGCCCGCCGCCGCGCCGCCGGACCTCGAGGCCGGCGGCACGCAGCATCCGCGAGCCGGATCCGCACGGCAGCCGCGCGCGCCTGTTCAGGGCCGCGGCCGCGGAGTTCGCCGCGCGCGGCTTTGCCGGCGCCAGCGTCGACCGCATCGCCGTCACCGCCAAGGTGAACAAGGCGATGATCTACTACCACTTCAGCAGCAAGGCGGCGCTCTACCAGGAGATCCTCGGCGACATGTTCCACGCGGTCGCGAGCCGGACCCGCAGCGTGGCCGCCTCCGACGCGACACCCGAGGACAAGCTGCGACAGTTCGTCGAGGCGATTGCCGACGAGGCGGAGGCGCGCCCGCACTTTCCGCCGATCTGGTTCCGCGAGATCGCGGAAGGCGGCGCTCACCTCGGCGCCGCGACGCTCGCCGACATCACCAGCGTCGTCCAGGCGCTCGCGGCGATCCTGCAGCAAGGCATCCGGGCGCGCCGCTTCCGCCGCGTCAATCCGCTGCTCGTCCACGGCGGCATCGTCGGGCCGCTGCTGATGTACTTCGCAAGCGGGCCGCTGCGGCGCCGGCTCGGTCGCGGCGGCCTCGCGGGTGCGACCTCGTTCGATCGGCGTGAGGTCGTCGCGCACGTCCAGCGGGTCTCGCTCGGCATCCTCAAGGGGACGATGTGATGCGCAGGCGCGGTCGACTTGTCGTGGTGCTCGTGGCTGCTCGCGGTGGGCGCGTGCCGGAGCGGCGCCGGCGACGGCGGCCCGCTCCGCGCGTCGGGCTACGTCGAGGCGACCGAGGTCCGCGTCGCCGCCGAAGTCGCCGGACGTGTCCTCGAACTGCCGGTCGACGAAGGCCAGCGCGTCAGCGTCGGCGACGTCATCGCGAAGCTCGATACCACGGACACGGAGCTGGCCATCCGCCGGGCCGACGCCGAACGGGCCCATGCCGTCGCGCAGCTGCGGCTCCTCCAGGCCGGTGCGCGGCCGGAGGACATCCGGCAATCGCGTGCGCAGGCCGAGTCGGCGCAGGCGGACGTGGCCGCGGCGCAGTCGGAGCTGCGATCGGCGGCGATGGATCTCGAGCGGTTCGAGGCGCTGCTCGCGTCGAAGGCCGGCTCCCGCAAGCAGCGCGACGATGCGGCGACGAGGCGGGATGTGGCGCAGGCGCGCGTCGCGGCGGCCCAGGATCGGGCCCGCGCCGCCGCGGAAGGCGCCGCCGGCGTGCGGGCCGGCCCTCGGCGCGAAGAGATCGCCGCGGCGCAGGCACGCATCGACGCCGTCGACGCGCAGCTGGCGGCGCTGCGAGAGAGTCAGGCCGACGCCGTGGTGCGGGCGCCGGTTGCCGGCATCATCACGTCGCGGCTGGTGGATTCCGGCGAGCTGGTGCAGGCGAGGGCGCCGATCGCCGTGGTGACGGATCTCGATCGCGCCTGGGCCAACGTCTACGTAGACGAGCCGATGGTGCCCAGGCTGACGCTGGGCCAGACGATTCCGATCGTCACCGACGCGCAGCAGCGGCTCGACGGCCGGATCACGTTCATCTCGCCGAAGGCGGAGTTCACGCCGCGGAACGTGCAGACCGCGGAGGAGCGGACCAAGCTCGTCTACCGGATCAAGGTGACCACGGACAACCGGCAGGGCGTGCTGAAGGTGGGCATGCCGGTCGAAGCGGAGATTCCGCGGTGACCGACGCGCTCGTCCTCGACGGCGTCACCAAACGGTACGGCGTCGGTCACCGCCCTGAACCGTGTCTCCCTGGCGATCCGCGCCGGCGAGATGTTCGGGTTGATCGGTCCGGATGGGGCCGGCAAGACGACGGCGATTCGCCTCGCCTGCGGCCTGCTCCGCGCCGACGACGGGCGGGTGCGGCTGTTCGACCGCGATCCGGTCGCGGAGCACGCGGCGATTACCCGTGACGTCGGCTATCTCTCGCAGCGATTCTCCCTCTACGGCGATCTCACCATCGACGAGAACATCGCGTTCCAGGCGGAGCTCCACGGGATGCGGCGTTATGAGGCGGAGCGCACGCGGCTCCTGGAGATGACGCAGTTGACGCCGTTCCGGCGCCGCCGCGCGGACCGCCTGTCCGGCGGGATGAAGCAGAAGCTGGCGCTCGCGTGCACCCTCATCCACGAGCCACGAGTGCTGCTCCTCGACGAACCGACCACCGGCGTCGATCCCGTGTCCCGCCGCGAGTTCTGGAAGCTGCTGTCCGAGTTCCTGGCGCAGGGCCTGACGATCGTCATGGCCACGCCCTACCTGGACGAGGCCGAGCGCTGCGCGCGCGTCGCGCTGATCCACGAGGGGCAGGTGATCGCGGTGGACGCCCCCGGCGCACTGCAGGCGGCGATGCCGGGATCGCTGTTCGAAGTCGTCGTGGATGCGCCGCGCCCGCCGGTGGACGCCATCGCCGCGATGGATGGCGTGCAGGACGTGCAGGTGTTCGGCGACGGCGCGCACGTCCGGATGGCTGCTGGCGCGGTACCCAGGGAGTTCGAAACTGCCTTGGTGCAGCGTGGGTTGAAGCCGGTGTCCGTGAGGCAGGTGCCACCTTCGCTCGAGGACGTCTTCATCGATCTCGTCACGCGCCGGGATGCCTCGTCTGCGGCGGCGCCGCATGATCCGGAGGCCCGACCGTGATGGCGCGCGGCCGGGTGATGCTTGCCGTGGCGATGCTCGCCGGCAGCGGCGCCATGGCGCTGGCGCAGGACGCGCCGAAGCGTGTGACGCTGGCCGAGGCGATCGAGCGGGCGGAGCAGCACAGTCACCGGATCGACGGTCTGCGCGCCCGTGTCGAGGGGGCGACGGCCGCGGTTGCCGGACAGGATGCGGCGGAGCGTCCGATCGTCGCGCTGAGTAGCGGCTTCAGGCGCACCAATCACGTGGACGAGTTCGCGCTGTCGCTGCCGAACCAGCCGCTGCGGGTGCTCTACCCCGACATCCCCAACAACTACAGCGCGCGCGTCGATCTGCAGTGGCCGATCTATACCGGCGGCCGTACCGATGCGCTCGAGCGCGCCGCTAGCGCCGAGCGTGATGCCGCCGCGTTCGACGTCACGGCCGCGAGGGCCGACTTGCGGCTCGAGGTGACCAGGGCATTCTGGGCGCTGGTGACCGCACGCCAGGCGGAGGACGTGGTGGCCCGGTCGATCGAGAGCGTCGAGGCACACGTCAGCGATCTGCGGTCGCGATACGACCAGGGGCTGATCCCGCCCAATGACGTGTTGATGGCGGAGGTGCAGCGCTCGCGGCAGCGCCTGCTCGCGATCGAGGCGCGAAACGTGCGCGGCATTGCCGAGGCCGATCTGCGGCGCCTGATCGACGAACCTGGCGCGACCTCGATCGAGCCGGTGGTGCCGCCGGAGTCGATCGAGCCGGGGCCCGGCGAACCGGTGACGAGCGCGACGCGCGTGACGCGCCCGGAACTGCAGGCGGTCGCGAGCCGGGTCGGAGCATCTCGCGAGCGCGAGGCGGCGGCTGCGGCCAGCGCGCGTCCCCAGGTCGCGCTCGGGGCCGGATTCGATTACGCGCGGCCGAATTTCCGCATCTTCCCGCTGGTCGACGAGTTGCGCGCCTCATGGGACGTGTCGGTGAACGTCAACTGGAGCCTCTGGGACGGCGGCCGGCGCCGCGCCGAGCAGGCCGAGACGGCGGCCGGCACGCGAGCGTTGATGGCGAGAGCCTCCGAGCTCGACCGCGACATCGCCTTCGAGGTCGAGCAGCGCCGCCTCGAGCTCGAATCGGCGAACGCCGCCATTCCGGTGGCCCGGGAGGCGGTGACCGCCGCGGTCGAGGCGAGGCGGGTCGTGGGGGAGCGGTTCACCGCCGGAGTGGCGACGAGCACCGAGGTGCTCGACGCACAGACCGCGGTGCTGCAGGCGGAGCTCGAGCGCACGCGCATGATCGCGAGTGCGCACCTCGCCCGGGCCCGACTCGATCGCGCCACTGGCGCCGTCGACCCGCGTCGCCTCGACGTCGCGGTGACTGTCGAAGTGGAGCGCACGCGTGAAACCAGCTGCCGGCCATGCGATTGAAGTCCGCGGCCTGACGCGCCGCTTCGGCGCGTTCGTCGCCGTCGACGCGCTGTCGTTCGACGTGCGCCGCGGCGAGATCTTCGGCTTTCTCGGCAGCAACGGCGCCGGGAAGTCGACCACCATCCGCATGCTGTGCGGGCTGCTCCGCCCGACGTCCGGCACGGCACTGGTCGACGGCGTCGACGTGATGCAGGAGCCGGAGCGGGTCAAGCAGCGGATCGGCTACATGTCGCAGCGGTTCTCGCTGTACGAGCTGCTCACCGTCGATCAGAACATCACCTTCTGGGGCGGCATCTACGGCCTGACCGGCGCGGCGCTCGCCGCGCGCCGCGAGTTCGTCGTCGACATGGCCGGCCTGCGCGGCCGCGAGTCGACGCTGGCGCGTGACCTGTCGGGCGGCTGGCGGCAGCGGCTCGCGCTCGGGTGCGCCATCCTGCACGAGCCTCCGGTGCTGTTCCTCGACGAGCCGACGGGCGGCGTCGATCCGCTGGCCCGGCGCCAGTTCTGGCGTCTCATCGACGTGTTGTCCCAGTCGGGCGTGACGGTGCTGGTGACCACCCACTACCTGGACGAAGCCGAGCGCTGCCACCGCATCGCGCTGATTCACGCCGGCGCGCTCGCCGCGATCGGCTCGCCGCGCGAGGTCAAGCAGACGTTCGCCAACCGGCGCATCGTCGAAGTCCGCGGTCCCGATCCCGTGGCGTTGATGCGGGCGCTCGACGAGCGTCCGCAGGTGGAGAAGACCAGCCTCTTCGGCACCGCGGTGCACGCCGTGCTGCGCGATGCCCGGACCGATCCCGAAGCGCTGGCCGCCGAGTTGCGGGCCGCGCACATTCCCATTACGCATCTCGCGGAAGTGCCGCCGTCGCTGGAAGACGTCTTCCTCGACGTGGTGGAGAAGGCGGCGAGGCCGGCATGATGCGGGGCGTGCGCGCCGTGTATCGCAAGGAGCTGCGGCAGATCGCCCGCGATCGGCGCACGCTGATGATCCTGGTGTTCATCCCGGTGTTCTTCCTGCTGCTCTATGGCTACGCGCTGAACTTCGACATCCGGAACGTGGCGCTCGCGGTCGAGGACCGCGACGGGTCACCGGAGAGCCGCGCCCTCGTCTCCGCGTTCGTGCACTCCGGCTACTTCGATCTCGTCGCCAGCGTGCATTCGCCGGCGGAGGCCGAGCGGCTGCTCGACCTCAATCGCGCCCGGGCCGTGCTGGTCATTCCCGAGCAGTTCGGGGCGGACCTGACATCGGGCCGGAGCGTGCCGGTCCAGGTGCTGATCGGCGGCGACAACGCGAACACGGCCACCACCGTCATGGGCTACGCCCTGAGCATCGTCCGTGAAGCGTCGCTGGCGCTGCCAGGGCACGTCCAGGTCGAGTCGCCGCTCACCGTCGAGCCGCGGATCTGGTACAACCCCGAGCTGCGCAGCACCCTGTTCCTGGTCCCCGGGCTGATCGCCTACATCGCGATGATCACGGCCGTGGCCTCCACCGCGCTGTCGATCGTGCGTGAGAAGGAGATGGGGACGATGGAGCAGGTGAGGATGGCGCCGATCGGCACGTTCTCGTTCGTCGCCGGCAAGACCATCCCGTACTTCCTGATCTCGCTCACCTCCGCCGCGCTGATCGTCCTGGCGGCGATGGCGCTGTTCGGCCTGCCGATGCGGGGCAGCTGGGCGGCGCTGCTGGTCGCGCTGTCGCTGTTCCTGGTCGGCGCGCTGGCGACCGGGCTGCTGATCTCCACGGTGGCCGACAGCCAGCAGGTCGCGTTCCAGATGGCGCTGCTGATCTCCCTGCTGCCGACGCTGATCCTGTCCGGCTTCATCTTTCCGATCTCCAGCATGCCGCAGGCGCTGCAGCTCGTGACCAACCTGGTGCCGGCGCGGTACTTCCTGCTCGCCCTGCGCGGCATCGTCCTCAAGGGCGCGCCGCTCGGCAGCCTGGTGGTTCCGCTGGCGGCCATGACCGTCTACGCGGCGGCGATGCTCGCGCTCGCATCGCTCCGCCTGGCGCGCGAGCGGGCCTGACGTGCAGCGCCTGCGCTTCCTGGTCTGGAAGGAGTTCCTCGAGCTGCGGCTCAACCCGCGACTGTTCGGGGTCGTGGTGGTGGCGCCGATCATCCAGCTCACGATGCTGGGCTATGCCGCGACCACGGACGTGCGCGATGTGCCGCTGGTGGTTGCCGACGGCGACCGCTCACCACGCAGCCGCGAGCTGGTTGCGCGCTTCGAGGGGTCGCCCAACTTCCGCGTCGTCGCCACGGTGACGACCGTGAACGAGATCGCCGGCTTTCTCGAGTCCGGGGACGCGTGGCTGGCGCTGTCGATTCCCGCCGGGTACGGACGGACGATCGAGAGGGGACAGGGCGCGACGCTGCAGCTGGTCGCGGATGGCACCGACTCGAACTCGACGACCGTGGCGCTGAGCTATGCCACGAGCCTGGTGGGGGGCTACGCGCAGGAGCTGATGGGAACGCGCGCGCCGTCGGCCGCCAGTGGACCGGCGATCGAGGCGCGGGTGCGGGTCTGGTACAACTCGCAGCTCGAGAGCCGCTTCTTCATGCTGCCCGGCGTCCTGGCGCTGGTGCTCCTGGTGGTTACCGCCAACCTCGCGTCGATGGCGATCGTGCGCGAGAAGGAGTTCGGCACGCTGGAGCAGCTCAACGTCACGCCGCTGCGCCGCTGGGAGCTGATCGTCGGCAAGCTCCTGCCATACGGCGTGATCGCCATGATCGACGTGGTCCTGGTCGTGGCGGTCGCGGTCGGCTGGTTCGAAGTGCCGCTGCGCGGCAGCTTCGTGCTGCTGCTGGCGATGTGCTTCATCTACGTGTTCAGCACGCTGGCGCTCGGCCTGTTCATCTCGACGATCTCCGACACCCAGCAGCAGGCGATGATGACGTCGACGTTCTTCTTCCTGATGCCGATGATCTACCTGTCCGGCTTCATCTTCCCGATCGAGAACATGCCGCGCGTCATCCAGTCGCTGACCTACCTGATCCCGCTGCGCTACTTCCTCGTGATCGTGCGCGGGATTTTCCTGAAGGGCATCGGCCTCGATCTGCTGTGGCCGCAAGCGGCCGCGCTCGGCGGGTGGGGCGTGGCGGTGCTCGCGCTGGCGGTGATGCGCAGCCGCAAGCGCACAGGCTGACGCGCACACCGCTGGCAGCCGTCCTGCACAAGGGCGCCGCACGGTTGTGACGAGCTGTGGGGTGAGCGCATCCCGCATACGGTTGGCCGAATCGCCATAGATGCGGCGCAATCGTGTTGCGGCGTGGGCTCCGTCGCGCTTTGTACCAACGGTTCTGTGCCCCGGCGTCTCAAACTGGCACAACCCGGCCGCACACGCTCCTGGCGGCCGCCAGCCACGATCTCTCCGGTTCCCTCAACGAAACTGAAGTCGGCGCGACAGGAATGTACTGGCATGCGCCGTGCTCTACCAGGCCGGTAATCCTCCAGCACTTTCATGTCCCGCGGCGGCGAGCGTCCGTCGCAAGGAGTCAGTTCGTCATGAAGCGTCGTTTGTTTGTGATCGCGCTCGCGCTGCTGTCCGTCGCCGGACCGGCGCTGGCACAGGGGCAGCAGTCCGGCACGTTGAGCGGACGCCTCTCGTCATCCGACAGCCTCGGGCTGCCCGGTGTGACGGTGACCGTCTCGTCCGCCGCCCTGCAGGGCGTTCGCACCACCGTGACCGACATCAACGGTGTCTACAGCCTCCCGGGCCTGCCGCCGGGCGACTACACGGTGAAGTTCGAGATGCACGGCATGTCGACCGTGGAGCGGCACGCCGCGGTGTCGCTCGGCGGCGCGGTCACGATGGACCAGATGCTGGCGCTGGCGCCGGTGTCCGAGGTCGTGGTCGTGCACGGTGCGCGTCCGGCGCCGGTGAGCTCGCCCGCGGGCGCGTTCAACCTGCGCGCCGACCAGTTCACGCTGATGCCGACCGGCCGCACGCCGTTCGCGCTGGCGGAGGTCGCGCCCGGCCTTACCGACAACACGCCCAACAACAACCAGGTCACGGTGAGCGGCGCGTTCGCGTATGACAACGTGTTCCTGATGGACGGCGTCGACATCAACGACAACGTGCTCGGCCAGCCCAACGCCCTGTTCATCGAGGACGCGATCCAGGAAGTCCAGGTGCTGACGTCGGGCGTGTCGGCGGAGTACGGCCGCTTCAGCGGCGGCGTCGTCAACGTGATCACGAAGAGCGGCAGCAACCTGTTCTCGGGCGCGTTCCGCTCCAACTTCACCAGCCCGTCGTGGAGCGTCGAGACGCCGTTCGAGAAGAGCGCCGGCACCACCCGCGCGAGCAAGCTGTCGCCGACCTACGAGCTGACGCTGGGCGGCCCGGTGGTGCGCGATCGCGTGTGGTTCTTCGGTGGCTCGCGCATCGAGCGCACGACGACGCAGGGCACGTTCGCGCAGACCCGGCTGCCGTATACCAGCCACAACGACAACACGCGCTACGAGGCCAAGCTGACCGGCACGATCCGTCCCGGCCACACGCTGCAGGGCACGTTCATCGACAACACGACCGACCTGGTGCAGCCCGCGTTCGGCGGCAGCATCGACCCGGCGGCGATGACCACCCCGTCCACCCTCAACCGGCTCTTACGCCGCGACCTGGCGCGGGGCGCTCGGCCAACGGACGTTCGCGACGGCGCAGTACTCGCAGAAGAACTGGAAGCTGCAGAACGCCGGCGGCACCAGCACGAGCCTGTTCGATTCGCCGATCCTGACCCGCGGCACCACCTCCGGGATTCCGGCCAGCCTGCAGTACAACGCGCCGTACTTCGACTCGACCGATCCCGAGGAGCGCAACAACCGCCAGCTGACCGGCAGCGTGACGCAGATGCTGTCGTCGCGTCGCGCCGGCACGCACGAGGTCAAGGGCGGCTTCGAGTACTTCGTGTCGACGCGCGTCGGCGGCAACTCGCAGACCTCCACCGGCTACGTCTTCCAGACCGACTACAAGCTCGACGAGAACAGCCGTCCGGCGTTCGACGCCAGCGGCAACCTGATCCCGCGCTTCGTGCCCGGCACCTCGCGGGTGCAGGTGTGGCAGCCGCTCCGCGGCGCCACCATCGACATCACGACGGCGTCGCTGTTCGTCAACGACCACTGGGTCGCCGCGCCGCGCCTGACGTTCGATCTCGGCCTGCGCTTCGAGCGGGTCGGCAGCGAAGCCACCGGCGGCATCGAGTCGGTGGACGTGCAGACGCTGGCGCCGCGCCTCGCCGGCGCGTTCGACCTGACCGGTGACGGCAAGACGATCCTGCAGGCCACCTACGGCCACTACGCCGGCAAGTACAACGACGTCCAGTTCTCGCGCAACTCGAACGTCGGCAATGCCGACCGCTACGTCGCGCAGTACAGCGGCCCGGCCGGCGAGGGCCGCGACTTCGCGCCGGGCTTCGATCCGGCCAACTACACGGTGTCGCTGAGCGGCACGTTCCCGACCGCGAACGTGTTCTTCGCCGACGACCTGTCGTCGCCGATGACGAAGGAGTACTCGGTGGCCCTGGCCCGCGAGATCGGCCAGAAGGGCTACGCGCGTGCGACCTACGTCAACCGCAGGGCGACCGACTTCGTCGAGGACTTCATCACCGTCGACGGCGGCCGCACCGCGATCAACCGCAACGGCCTGACGGGGATGTTCGACAACAGCGTCTACCGCAACACCGACCTGGCGCGCCGCGAGTATCAGGGCGTCGACCTGCAGGGCGCGTATCGCTTCGGATCGGCGCTCTCGGTCAACGGCCTGTGGACCGTGCAGCTCGAGAACGACGGCAACTTCGAAGGGGAGTCGGCGAACAACCCGGCGATCCCGTCGCTGATTGGCGACTACCCGGAGATCTACGCCGCCGAGCGCAGCTTCCCGGTGGGCCGGCTGGACGACTTCCAGCGGCACAAGGTGCGGGTGTGGGCGAACTACAGCCTCGACCTGCACCAGTTCGGCCGCCTCGACGTCGCGCCGATGTATCGCTACAACTCGCCGCGCACGTTCAGCCTGGTCGCCGCGTCGGTGGCGCTGACCGCGCAGCAGACGGCCTCGAACCCTGGCTACGTCCGCCTGCCGGCGAGCCAGCCGGTGTTCTTCGGCCTGCGCGGCGCGCAGGAGTTCGAGGACTTCGCGCTGTTCGACCTCGGCCTCACCTACGGGGTGCCGGTGTGGCAGTCGTTCCGTCCCTGGGTGAAGCTCGAGGTGCTGAACCTCTTGAACAACCAGCAGCTGATCTCGTGGGATACCACCGTGACGGCTGACCTGACCGGGCCGAAGGACGCCAACGGTCTGCCGATGAACTACGTGGCGGGGCCGAACTTCGGCAAGGCGACGTCGAACGCGAACTTCGCCCGCCCGCGCCAGGGCATGGACGGCGGCCGCACGTTCATCCTCGCGGCCGGGATTCGGTTCTGATCGCGACGAAAGTCAGAAGTCAGAAGTCAAAAGTCAAAAGGGCTCTGAATCCTTCAACTTTTAACTTCCGCCTTCTGACTTCTGACTTGTCTCAGTCCCCCCTGAGCGCCACCATCGGATCGACGTGTGTGGCGCGGCGTGCCGGCAGGTAGCTTGCCGCGACCGCCAACATCAGCAGCAGCACCGCGCCGGCGCCGAAGGCAATCGGATCGGTTGGCGTGACCCCGACCAGGAGGTCGCGCATCAGCCGCGTGGCCAGGCCGGCCGCGCCGAGGCCGGCCGCGATGCCGATCGCCGCCATCGTCAGACCCTCGCGAATCATCATCAACAGCACCGCGCCGCGGTCCGCGCCGAGCGCCATGCGCACGCCGATCTCCTGCGTCCGCTGTGAGACCGAATAGGCGATGACCCCGTAGATGCCGACCACGGCCAGGACGAGCGCGAGCGCCGCGAACCCCGACACCAGCAGCATGCTGAAGCGTGGCTCGGCGACCGTGCCCGAGACGACGTCCGGCATCTGCCGGACGTTCGCCACCGACAGCGCCGGGTCCACGCCCTGTACCACGCTGCGGACCGAGCGGGTCAGCGCGTCCGTATCGCCGGTCGTCCGCACCATCACATAGAGCCACAGAAACGGCGTCTGCTCGAACGGCGTGTAGATCGCCGGCGGGACGTCGCTCTCGAAGCCGCGATACCGGACGTCGCCGACGACCCCGACAATCGTCCGCCAGTCGTTGGCGAACTCCGGATACAGCAGGCGCACGCGGCGGCCGATCGGATCGCTGCCCGGGAACAGCCGGTCGGCCATCGTGCGATTGATCACGACCACGGGCTGCGCGCCGGCGACGTCGGTGCGCTCGAACGCGCGGCCGCGCAGGACGGGCGTCCGCACCGCGCGGAAGTAGTCGCTGGTCGCGGCGAGGAAGTGGGCGCTGGATTCGTCCGGCGTCAGCTGCCGGCCGTCGATCTCCACGCGGCTGGCGCGCTGCGGCGTCACCGGCGGCAGGCCGGTCGACGCGCCCGCCGCCTCGACGCCGGGCAGATCGCGGAGCCGATCCAGCAGCGTCGCCGAGGCACGCGCGCGCGACGGGCCGTCCGGCAGCTTGACGAATTGCACCATCGCCGTGACGAGGTTGTCGGGAACGAAGCCGGGGTCGCGGGACGTCAGCGTCAGGAAGCTGCGGACCAGCAGGCTGGCGCCAATCACCACGAGCACCGCGAGGCCGACTTCGGCCGCGACGATGCCGCTGCGGAGCCGTCGGCTGTGGCGTCCACCGGCGATGCTTCGGCCGCCGTCCTTGAGTGCGGCGGCGTGACCGCGCGCCTGCAGCGCCGGGACGGTCCCGAACAGGAGGCTCGTCAGCAGGGTCGCCGCGAGCGCGACCAGCAGCACCGTGCCATCCACGCGGATGGCCTCGGCCCGCGGCAGCCTGGCTTCGAGGACTGCCGGCACGAAGTCGACGGCCCACAGCGCCAGCAGCAGCCCGCAGGCGCCACCGATCACCGCCAGCACCAGGCTCTCGACCGCGAGCTGCGTGAAGAGTCGTCCGCGGCCGGCGCCGAGCGCCGCCCGAATCGCCATCTCCCGCTCGCGGCCAGACGAACGCGCGAGCGTCAGGTTGGCGACGTTGGCGCAGGCAATCAGCAGCAGCAGCGCGACGGTCACCAGGATGACCAGCAGCGGTGTCCGCACCTCGCCGACGATCCGCTCGGTGAGCGATTCGAGCGGCAGGACGATCTCGGCGTTGGTTGCCGGATACGTCTTCGCCAGCGTCGCGCTGATCGTCTCGAGCTCGCCGCGGGCCTGCGCGAACGTCACGTCCGGCTTCAGGCGCCCGATCGCGCTGAAGATGCGCAGCGCACGATTCTCTGCCTGCGGCTTCGCATCGACCTCGAGCAGCCCGAGCGGCGTCCACAGCTGGAACTCGTTGGTCGGAAACCGGAACCCCGCCGGCGCGACCCCGATCACGACGAACGTCCCGGTCCCGAGGTCGACGACCCGGCCGATCGCGTCCGGGTCACCCCCGAACACCGACTGCCACAGCCCGTGGCTCAGGATCACCGTCCGCTGCCGCTCGTCCTCTGCCGTGAAGTTGCGGCCGAGGGCCGGCGTGACGCCGAGCAGCGGCAGGAGGTCGCGGGAGATGACGCCGCCCAGGACCTGCCGGGACTCGTCACCGTTCTGCAGGTTGTAGAGATTCGACGCCCATGCCGCGGTCTCCTCGAACGAGCGGCTGCTGCGCTGGAGATCGCGATAGTCCGGCAGCGACAGCCGGGTCACGACCAGCCGGTCGGGATCGCGGTAAGGCAGCGGCTCGAGCAGCACGGCATTGACGACGCTGAAGATCGCCGTCGTGGCGCCGATGCCGAGCGCCAGCGTGAGCGTGGCGGTCGCCGCGAATCCCGGGGCTCGCAGGAGGCTGCGAATGGCGTAGCGAAGGTGGAAAGGCATGATGGAAAGTCAGAAGTCAGAAGTTAAAAGTCAAAAGGCCAAGTTGGACGATGGCAGAAACTGCCAACTCGCGTGGCCAGACTGATGGAAGAAATTTGCGCGCCGGCTTCGTTCCTGTCGAATGTGTCCTGAGGTATTCCGCTCGGATCGGAATGTGCAATCTATCCGCAGATGCCGAAGCCGTTCGACATTCGTGAAAGAACGTTTCTGTTTGCGTGCGACGTCGTGGCGTTTGCGCAACTGCTGGTCAATCGAGGCTTCGTGATGAGGCGGCTCGCGGGGCAGCTCGTCGACGCGGGATGCTCGGTCGGCGCGAATGCGGCGGAAGCCCCAGGGGGCCAGACCAAGCCCGATTTCATCACCAAGAACTGCATCGCTCTGAAGGAAGCCCGCGAGGCCCGCTTCTGGCTGCGCGTCATCGCCGCGTCGGAGCCTGCCATGGCCCCAAGAGCGAAACCGCTCATCGTCGAAACGAACGAGCTCGTGGCAATCCTTCATACGATCGTCAAGAACGCGAAAGCGAACAGTAAGAAACGTGGCAAGTAGCGTCCTTGTCTTTTGCTTTTGCCTTTTGACTTCTGACTTTCGCTACTGCTGCCCTATTCCGTCCTCAGCGCCTCGATTGGGTCGACTCTGAGCGCACGTCGCGACGGAATGTACGTCGCCAGCAGCGCGATCGCGATCATCAGCACCGACACGGCCGCGAAGGTGATCGGGTCGACCGGGCTGACGCCGAACAGGAAGCGCGCGATGACCCGCGCGCCGGCGAAGGCGCCGGCCAGGCCGATGGCGGCGCCGGTCAGGGCGAGCGTCAGGCCCTCGCGGACCACCGGCATGATGACCTGCGCCGGCTGCGCGCCGAGCGCGACCCGGATGCCGATCTCGCGGCGCCGCTGTGCCACCGAGTAGCTGATCAACCCATACACGCCGACGGCGGCGAGGACGAGCGCGGTGACCGCGAACGCGCTCAGCAGCAGCGTGCGGAACTTCGGTTCCGCGATCGACCGATCGATGATCGCCTCCAGCGATGCGACTTCGCCCGGCGGCAAGTGTGGGTCCGCGGCCGTGACCACCTCGCGCATCAGGTTCACCACCGCCGCGTCCGGCGCGGTGCTGCGAACGGCGAGATTCATGAACGGCAGCGGAAACTGCTGATACGGGATGTAGAGCACCGGCGGCGGGTCCTTGTCCAGGCCGAGCTGCCGCGAGTCGCCGACGACCCCGACGACGGTGATCCAGGGATCGGTGGGGTTGTCGCCGAAGCGCAGCCGCTTGCCGAGGCCGGTCTCGCCGGGCCAGTACTTCCGCACCAGGCTGGTCGACGCGATCGCGACCGGGGCCGCATCCTCGCGATCGCTCGAGGAGAACGTGCGTCCGGCGAGCAGCGGCAGTCCCACCGTCTCGAAGTAGCGACCCGACACCGAGCCGATGTGCGCGAACGGCTGCTCACGGCCCGCGCGCGCCGAGAACCCCTCGATGTTGAAGGAGCCGCTGACGTTGTTGCCGCGAAGCGGACCAGGGAAGCCGACGCCAGCCGACTGAACCTCGGGCCGCGCAGACAGGCCCTCGACGAGCCGCTCGTACAGACGGGCCTGCGATGGACCCGTCGGGTAGCGGCTCTGCGGGATGGCCATGTTCATGAGCGTGACCGACTGCGTCCGGAATCCGGAGTCCGTGGCCTGCAGGCGCACGAAGCTGTTGAGGAGCAGGCCGGCGCCGACGAGCAGGATCAACGTCAGCGCGATCTCCGCGACAACCAGCACGGCGCGCCCGCGCGCGCGGGCCGAGCTGCCGCGCTCACCGGCCGCACGCAGCGCGACGCCGCCGTTGGCGCGTGACGCCTGTACGGCCGGCAGCACGCCGAAGAGCAGGCCGGTGGCGACCGCCGTCGCCAGCGTGAGCGTGGCCACGACGGCGTCGAGCGTGATCTCCTCGGTCCGCGGCACGCCCTCGGGGAGAATGCTGACGAGCAGGCTGACGAGCCACGCGCCGAGCAGGAGACCAGCCACGCCGCCGATCAGTCCCAGCGTCAGGCTCTCGACCAGCAGTTGCCGGACGAGACGGCCGCGTGCCGCGCCGAGGGCGGCCCGGATGGCAAGCTCGCGCCCGCGCGAGGCGGCTCGCGCAATCATCAGGCTCGACACGTTCGCGCAGGCGATCAGCAGCACGAGTCCGACCGCGCCCTGGAGGACGAGAAGCGCCAGGCGCACGTCGCCGACGATGTGCTCGCGAAGCGGGGCCGCCTTGACCTCGCGGACCGTGTTGCCTGGCGTCTGCCGCTGCTGCAGCACCGCGGACATGCGCGCGAGATCGGCGCGGGCCTGTTCGAGGGTGACGCCGTCCTGGAGCCGTCCGATCGCGTCGAAGTAGCGCAGTTCGCGCTGCGCCTCGCTGCCCTGGATGTCGAGCGGCGATGGCGGGACGTCCTGGTCCGAGAGAATCCAGAGTCGAATGTCCTGCGGCCACTGGGCGTGCGCCGCGAGCACGCCGACGACGGAGTGCGGCTCGCCGTTCAGCGTGACGCGGCGGCCGATCACGTCGGCGGTGGCGCCGAACAGCTGTTCCGCGGTGGCCCGGCTGAGCACGACCCCGCGTGCGTTCGCGGCCGCGGGATCGGTGCTCGAGAAGGTGCGGCCGATCAGGGTCGGCGCCCGAAGCACGTCGAAGAAGTTCCTGGTGACGTACTCCCCTTCGAGCTCGACCGGTGGGCCGTCGACCGCCACGCTGAACAGCGCGTTCCGGTAGCCGGCCAGTCCCGAGAGCGACTGGTTTTCGCGCTGCAGGTCGAGGAAGTCGGCCGCGGAATGACCGCCCTTCGGCTCCGACCGGCTCGACGTCCACACCTGGACGATGCGATCGGCCTCGGCGAAGGGCAACGGGCGGAGCAGCACGGCGTGCACGACGCTGAAGATCGCCGTGTTCGCGCCGATCCCGAGCGCCAGCGTGATGACGGCGACGGTGGTGAACCCTGGGTTCTTGACGAACGTGCGCAGAGCCAGCCGGAAGTCGTTCACGACTATTCGCTCCTCAGCGCCGCCAGCGGATCGACCCTGACCGCCCGGACGGCCGGCACGAACGCCGCCAGCAGCGAAACCGTCCCGAGCACCAGGATGACCGCGCCGATCGCCAGCGGGTCCGCGACCTGGACGCCGACCAACGTGCTCGACAGGAGCGCGGTGACGCCGATCGCAGGCACGATGCCGCACAGCAGGCCGATCGCCGCCAGACGCCCGGCGTCGATCACGAACAGCCGGACGATATCGCGTGGCTGGGCGCCGAGCGCGGCGCGCACGCCGATTTCACGCCGGCGGCGCACCACGGTATAAGCGATGACGCCATACAACCCGATCGAGGCGAGGCCAAGCGCTATCAGCCCCGTCACCGAGAGGATTCGGCTGAGGCCGCGTTCGCCATCCATACGGTCGGCGACGTGGGCCGCGAGCGTCTTCGGCGCGAAGACCGCGATGCTGCTGTCGAGGGCGCGGACTTCCTGTTCGAGCAGGCGCAGCGCGCGGCCCGTGTCGCCGTCGACCCATGCCAGCAGCGCCACGTCCTCGCGAACCCGGCCACCCGGCAGATAGGCGAGCGCGAACGGATCCTCGCTGAGCTCGTCGACGATGGTGTCCCGCGCCACGCCGACGATCTCGAGGAAGGGGCCGCGCTCACCGTCCAGGCTGAAGCGCTGGCCGATCGGATCGGCGTCGGGCCAGTGCTGCCTGGCGAGGGTCTCGTTGACGACGGCCGTGGCCGGCGGACCGACCAGATCGGTTGCCGCCAGCGCCCGCCCGCGCACGATCGCGATCCCCATCGTGTCGAAGAAGTCCGGCCAGACGCGGTTGAACGCCGCGTGCAACGGTCGCGCATCAGGATCGACCGGGCGGCCGGCGAGCGTGATGCCGCCGACGTCGACCGTGCCGCCGAGCGGCACCCGCGTCGCGAGCGTCGCCGAGCGCACGCCCGGCACGGCGCGCACGCGATCGAGCAGGGCTCGCTGGAAAGCCTCGGCGCGTTCCGTCGAGTACCCGTGCATCCGCAGGTTGAACGACATCGCCACTCGTCCTTCCGGGCGGAATCCGACGTCGACGCCACTGGCGCTGACCAGGCTCTTGAGGAACAGGGCGGCGGCCGTCAGCAGCACCATCGAGAGCGCCAGCTGGCCGGCGACGAGCACGGTCTGCACGCGCGAGCGCGGTCGGCCATCCGCCGATCCCTGCTCCGACTTCAATGCCGGCGCCGGGGTCCTGGCGAAGCGGCCCACCGTCGGCGCCAGGCCGAACACCAGTGCCGCGAGCGTCGAGATCGCGAACGTGAACAGAAGCACGCGGCCATCGGGCGAGAGATCGGCCTCGAGCGGCGCGCCGGTGAGCTGCAACAGCCCCTCTGTCGCCCACAGCGACAGCAGCAGGCCGCAGGCACCGCCGGCCGCGGCGATCATCAGGCTTTCGAGCAGTTGCGCGCGGAGAAGCCGCCAGCGGCTCGCGCCCAGCGCGACGCGGATTGCGGTCTCGCGTCCCTTCGCCACGCCACGGACGACCAGCAGGTTGGCGACGTTGGCGCACGCGATCAGCAGCACCGTGATGGTGACGCCGAGCAGCAGCACCGAGAGCGATGTGACCTTCTCGCGGTCGTCTGGCGGCGTGCCGCGAAGCGGCTCGACGCGCACGGTGAAGCCGTCGTGCGAGGCGGGCAGCGCCTGCGCGATCGCTCGGGCGCGCGCCCGCAGCGCGGCGCGGGCGCTCTCGACGTCCGCGCCTGGCGCGAGCCGGCCGACGCCCTTCAGCCACCACACGGTGCGGCTGAACGGATCGCCGATATCCGTCATCACCGATGAGGCCCGCACGATCGGGATCCAGAGGCCCGCGCGCTCGAGTACGTCGGGACCGTGGAAGCCGGGCGGCGCCACGCCCGCGATGGTGAACGGCTGCCCGTTGAGACGCACGACCTGGCCGATGGCGGCATCGCGCCCGCCGAACAGGCGCTGCCATGTGGCAAAGCTGATCACCACGATCGGCTCGCTCGCCGCGCGGTCATCGTCTTTGCCGATCAAGCGGCCGCGATGCGCGGACACGCCGATCACGTCGAAGAAGTTGCCGATGACGGCCTGGCCGTCCAGACGCACGGCCTGCTCCGACGTCGCCAGGTTGGCCTGGAAGAAGCCGTACGCCGTCGCGCCGGCGAGAACCTCGGTCGCGCCGAACTCGACGACATCGGGGTAGGTGAGGTTGCCCTGCGGTCCGTTGGGCTTCTCGCTGGCCGACGAGATCCAGACGAGGTGCTGGCCGTCCCTGACCGGCAGCGGCTTGAGCAGCATCACGTTGACGATGCTGAACACCGCGGCATTCAACCCGATGCCGACGCCGAGCGTGACCGCGGCGATACCGAGAAACAGGGGACTCCGTGAGAGGGAGCGCCACGCGTACTTGAGATCCTGGAGCACGCGGTCACGACAGCCAAACCGCTGCCACATCGATGCGGCGTGGCTAAGGCGCAATCGCCCAGCCACTTACGCCGTTCGATGGAGGCGAGCCGCCGCGTGTGAGTGTCCGCATCCGGGCAGGACAGTCCCGAGTCTGCGACTCTCCAGGGGTGCTGGGTGCTAGGGCAGGCTGATGAAAAACGCAGCCTGCAAGGCAGAAGGCAGAAGGAAGAAGGGAGAAATTTCAGCGTCGCTGCGCCATCGGTCCGATCGCGGCGATCAGGCGCTGCGCGAAATCGGGGCCGAGGCCCTGTTCCTCGTGCTTGAAGTAGACGAAGGCGTCGGAGACGCCGGGCAGCGAGCCGATGACCCCCGCCCAGCGCTCGACGTCGGCCTGCTGGTAGCCTTCGTCGCGGAGGCGGAAGTAGGCGTAGTCCGCGGTCATCTCGACCGGCGTGCTCATCTTCTCGCTGTCGGCGACGCACAGCGCGACGTTGCGGCTGCGGAGCACGTCGAAGACGTCGCCGTCGTGCCACGAGTCGTGGCGGAACTCCACGGCGGCGCGGGTGCCCTCCGGCAGCAGCTCGACGAACTGGCGCAGCACGCCGACGTCCTTCTTGAACGTCGGCGGCAGCTGAAAGAGCAGCACCGCCTGCTTCGGGCCGAGCGTCCGGGCCGTGCGGCAGAACGTCTGCACCAGATCCTCACAGCGCTGCAGCTTCGAGTCGTGCGTGATGCGGCGCGGCGCCTTGAGCGTGAAGGTGAAGTCGTCGGGCGTGCCCGCGCTCCAGCCGGCCAGCAGCTTCTCGTTGGGAATCCGGTAGAACGTGTAGTTGATCTCGACCGTGGGAAACCGCTCCGCGTAGAACGCCAGCATCTTGTCGGTGCTGAACTTCTCCGGATAGAACGTGCCCCTCCATTCCGGATAGTTGTAGCCCGAGGTTCCGACGTAGACGCGGTTCGGCATGTCCACGGCAGTCTACCAGCGACCGCTAGGCGTCTGCCGCGAACTGGACGATGCGGTCTTCCGCCCAGTAGCCGTCGCTGCCGTTGGCGTCGGCCGCGAGGAAGCCGCAGTGGCCGCCGTGCCTGGTCATCATCAGCGTGATGTTCCGGTTGCCGGTCAACCGCGGGTCACGAAAGGGCGCGGTCGGCACGAACGGATCGTCCTCGGCGGTGATGATCAGCGCCGGCACGCGAATCCGATCGATCACGCGCATCGCGCTGGCGCGATGGTAGTAGTCCTCGGCGCTGGCGAAGCCGAAGTGCGGCGCCGTGAAGGCGGCGTCGAACTGGCGCACGGTCCGGATCGACGCGAGCCGCTCGATCGGAAACCGTCCGGGAAAGCAGGCGTGCTTGCGCTGCATCCGCGCCTTCAGGCCGCGCACGAAGTTCCACTGGTAGATGACGTTCTGGCGGCGCTCCAGCGCGCGGACGCAGGCTTCGAGCTCGAGAACCGGCGAGACCGCGCACACGCCGCGCAGCTGCGGCGGGGCGGCGTCACCGTACTCGCCGGCCAGCTTCAGCGCCAGGTTCCCGCCCAGCGAGTAGCCGGCGATCACCGCCCGCTCGATGCCGTCGGTCGCTGCGACTTCGCGAAGCACGAAGTCGGCATCGTGCGTCAGGCCCGAGTGATACAGCCCGGCCGCGAGCCGCTCGGTGCCGCCGCAGTTGCGCTGATTGAGGAGGAGCACGTTGAAGCCGCGCGCGTAACCCTTGGCGGCGATGCCGCGCATGTAATGCGCGCTGCTCGATCCCTCGAGGCCGTGGAGCACGATCAGGAGCGGATGCGTCGCGCGATCCGCCTGCCAGTAGCAGTGGGCGAGCACCTGCGTGTCGGCGGCGACGTCGAACAGCCGCTCCTCGGCGTTCGGCAGCGACGGGAACGTCCGCGGCCGGCCCCAGCAGAACACGGTCATCCAGTGGCCGCCGCGGAGGCCACGGCGGGGAACGTAGTCGATCATGGGTCAGCGCAGTTGGTAGACGCGAAGCGGGCCGGAGCTGAACGCCAGCGGCAGTGCGAACTCCTGCTCGGTCACGAAATAGTCGAGGCCATATTCGGCGCCGATCTGCCGCGCCCGTTCAGGAGGCCAGTCCTCGAATCGATCGATCAGCCGGAGCCGCTCGCGCGTCTGCAGCGCCACGCTCCGATCGTACATCCCGATCGCCGCGTCCTTCGCGCCTTCGACGAAGACGTCGCGTCCCGCCGCCATCCGCACGCTGGTGCCGTACCGCGAGGCATGGTCCGGATGCGCCAGCCATCCCGACCCGCGAGCCGTGCCGCCGGCCCACTGCATGACGCGGCCCCAGTCGCCCGGCACCCGCACCTCGAACAGCGGCCGGTCGGGGAACTCGACGCGCATCACGTACAGGCCTCGGCCGACCGCCAGCGCGATCATCAGCGCGGCGACGGCGCCCGCGCGTCGCGGCGAGCTCGCCTCCGCTTCCGCCACCGCCCACACGAGGTAGGCGAGCGCGAGAAAGTCGAGCATCCAGAACACCCGCGCGGGTTGCAGCTGGATCGCCAGCGCGAGCCCGGCCGACTGGAGCGCGACCGCGGCCAGGAACACGGCGACCAGCGCGAGCGCGCCCGCGACCATCGCGGTCTCGCGTTCACTCGCCAGCCCGGCCGACCGGCGCCGCCGATGGATCACCCAGATCACCACCGCGTAGCCGAGGTTGAGCGCCCACGCGTAGATCGGCCACCTCAAGGGAAACAGGTAGTCCTTGTCGCCGATGGCCGCCAGCCACTCCTGGATCCATCCGTACGAAGCGTCCGGCCAGCGGTCCTGCCGCGATCGCCCAGACCACCAGCGGCACGCCGGCCGCCGCGGCGCCGAGCAGCGGCTTGCGAAGCCTCGGTTCGGCGACGAATGCCGCCACGCCCAGCCAGATCGCAAACCACAACGTCGTCGTCGGGTGGAGCAGGGCCGCGCCGAGGAGGCCAAGCAGCACGCCGGTCCATCGCCCGCGGAGGAACGCCGCCACGGCGATGGCGCCGAATCCGAACGCGAGCTGCCGCGGATGGAAATACGCCTCGAGCGTGTTGGTGCCGGTCTTGGGAATGGCATGCCGAAGCGTCAGGGCGAAGAGCAGCGCCACGATGCTCCAGCGGTGCCGATACAGACTGCCGCCAACCGCCGCGGCGCCGGCCGCGAGCAGCGCGATCGAGAGGCCATAAAGCGCCAGGAACAGGGCGGGCAGATCGCGGGTCGTGATTCGCGCGAGCGTGCCGACCGTTTCGTCCATGAGTGTCAGCCGCGCCTGCGCCTCGATGATCGGGCGGTCCCGCGGGAAGAGCTGCGGATCGAGATGGCGCATCACCGCCGGACCGTAGAACGCGAGGTCGGACGCGCCGTACCGGTAGCCGGCGGAGTTGGCGGTGGCGATCAGAACCAGCGGGACGACTGAGAGCGCGAGGAGTCGGAAATCAGCGGTCACTGCTCATCCGCTGTGGGCCCATAGATCGGGGGCAGCGGGATGTTCTTCAGCCGCAGGTAGACGGTGAGCTGCCCGCGGTGATGAATCAGGTGGTTCATCACGAAGCCGCGGATCGCGCTGATCCGCGGCATCGTGAAGAATTCCTGGCTGCCTTTCTTGAGCGTCCACGGCGTCAGCATCTCGCCATCGGTGACGGCGGTGAGGCGGCCGCGCGCGTCCGCGACCTTCCGGTCGAACTCCTTGAGCAGCGCGGCCTGCGACTCCGGCTCAGCGGGGCGGGTGTTCGGCACCGAGTCCAGGTCGAGCGTGGTCGTTTCCAGGGTCGCGCTGCACCAGTAGGGCAGGTTGGCGATGTGCCCGGCCAGTTGGCCGAGCGACATCGACTTCTCGTGCGGCTTCCACGCGAACTCCGCTTCGGGCACACGCTCGAGCAGACGGCGCGTCGTCGCCATCTCGTGGTCGAACTCGGGAAGCAGGGAGTCCTTGATCGCCATCACTGGATCGAGTCGGCCTCGACGAGGACGGTCTTCTGGCCGATGACCTTGTCGCCGACGATGACCTTGACGAGATAGGACCCGGCCGGAACCGAGATACCGAACCCGCCTCGGCCGCCGCCCTGACCACGTCCGGTCTGCGCGGCCTGGCCCGCGCCGCAGCTTGCCCAGCCGGTGCCGCCTGGCCCGTCGGCGCCGCGCCGCGCTGACCCTCGGGCCCCACTGTGGTTGTGGGTGCTGCCACTGCGCCGCCCAGGGGCTGGGCTGGCTGCGTGGGCTGACCGGCGATAGCCGTTGTTGCCGCGGCATCGGGCGCCGGTGCACCTGCCTGGCCGCCACCGCCTCCACGCGCGCCACGCGCGCCGCGTCCGCCGGCCAGGCCCAGATCCCACTGCACGCGATTCAGGCCCACTTCCTTCGTGCCTTCGATGGTGCGGAACTCCCGGCCCGTGACGTCGCTGATGGTGACGCGGACGTCGCCGGCCGGTGCGCTCTTCAACCAGTAGCTGATCGCCGCGCCCCGCGGCGGGTTCGCGCCGCGGAAGTGCTTCGCGCCCTCGACCAGGATCGCCTTCTGGATATCGTTCATCCACGCGGTCGCCGGCCGGATGTCGAACACGTGCGCCTCGGCGTTCATTGTCGCTTCGGAGAGCTGCTGCAGGGCCGTGATGTCGTCCATGATCCAGATGCTGCGGCCGTGCGTGCCGAGAATCAGGTCGTTGTCGCGCGGATGCACCATCACGTCGTCCACGCGGACCGTCGGCAGGCCGTTCATGAACCGCTTCCACTCGCGGCCGGCGTTCAGCGAGACGAAGAAGCCGTACTCGGTGCCGGCATAGAGGAGATTCCGGTTCCGGGGATCTTCCTTGACGACGTTGACGTTGCCTTCCGGAAGGTTGCCCGAGACCGACGTCCACGTCTCGCCGAGGTCCTTGGTCACGAAGATGTACGGCTTGTGATCGTCGGTGCGATGCGCGTCGATCGACACGTACGCCGTGCTGCCGTCGAAGTGCGAGGCCTCGACGCGGGACACGTGCGCTTCCTTCGGCACGCCCTTGATGTTGCCGACGACGTTCTTCCAGTTGGCGCCGCCGTCGCGGCTGACCTGGACGTTGCCGTCGTTGGTGCCGACCCACAGCACGCCGGGCACGACCGGCGATTCGCTGATCGTGACGATGTTGCTGTACGACGCGGCGCCGTCGTGCTTCGACGCCATCGGCGCGCTGCCGGCCACACCCATGATCGGACGGTCGTTGCGGCCGACGTTATTGGTCAGGTCCGGCGACGCCGTCCAGGTGTCGCCGCGGTTGTACGACCGGAACAGGCGATCCGCGCCGAGATAGATGGTGCGGGGATTGTGCGGCGACAGGATGAAGGGCGTGCTCCAGTAGAAGCGATACGCCGTTCCGGGCGGAGGCGCGGGCACGACGTTCGGTCCGCCGCCGCCGAATTGCGCGGTGAGCTGCTGCACCAGCGACGGATCGAGCCCTTCGCCCGCACCCTGCCCGCCGCCGCCACCGCCGCCGCGTCCGGCCTGGGCCGCGGGTCGCGGGCGGATCGACGTCGACCGTCCGGTGCGCAGATCGCTGCGGCTGGTCGCGCCGTCCTGTGATTCCCAGTAGATAGTCGCCCAGTCGGTCGGATCGTTCTGGGTGTAGAAGCCGTCGCCGCCGCCGATGCGGAACCAGTCGGAGTTGAGGATGCCGTTGCCCGATCGCGTGGCGCTCGGACCGCACCAGCTGCCGTTGTCCTGCAGGCCGCCGCAGACGTGGTACGGCTTCCGCATGTCGGCGCTGACGGCGTAGAACTGCCCCAGCGGCATCAGGTTGAGATACTCCCAGGTCTCGCCCTGGTCGTACGACGACGTCGAGCCCGCCATCGTTCCCGAGGATGATGTGGTTGTTGTTGCGCGGGTTGATCCAGAAAGCGTGGTGATCGCTGTGCGGGATGCCGCCGAGGGCGCGCCACGTCTTGCCGCCGTCAACCGTCTTGAAGAACGGCGCACCGCCCTGGTACGCGATCTCGGGGTTGGTGGGGTCGACGCGGACCTTGCTGTAGTACATCCAGCGGTCGCCCTGGTTCGACAGGAACTTCCACGTCTTCCCGTCGTCGTCCGACCGCCAGATGCCGCTCTTCTTGGGATCGGGCGGGGGAGGCGGCTGGTTGCCACGACCGCCGCCACCGCCGCCACGTCCCTGGCCCGGCGTCGCGAGCGTGCCGTCGTCGTTGACGCCGGCGCCGGTGCCGCCGCTGGGCCCGACTTCGATCGACGCGTAGATCGTCGATGGCTTCGAGCGCGCGATGTCCATGCCGATGCGGCCGATGATGGGATTGTCGGGAAGTCCGTTGCCGGTGAGCCTCGTCCAGGTCTTGGCGCCGTCGGTCGTCTTCCAGATCCCGCTGCCGGGGCCGCCGCCGTTGAAGCCCCAGGGCTGCCGTCGCCGCTGGTACGACGCCGCGAACAGCACGTTCGGGTTGGTCGGGTGCATCACCAATTCGGTGAAGCCGGTGTCGTTGTCGATGAACTTGGTGTTCGTCCAGGTCTTGCCGCCATCGGTGGTCTTGTAGACGCCCCGCTCCGGATTCGGTCCGAACAGATGGCCGACCGCCGCGACGTAGACGATGTCCGGGTCCTTCGGGTGCACGAGGACGCGGGCGATGGTCTGGGTCTCCTTCAGGCCGACGTAGACGAATTCCTTGCCGCCGTCAGTGGACTTGTAGACGCCCGCGCCGAACGAGGAGCTCTGGCGGTTGTTCGGCTCGCCGGTGCCGACGTAGATGATGTTCGGATTGGAGGGCGCCAGCGCCAGGTCGCCGATCGACGCGACCGGGTACTTGTCGAAGAGCGGCGGCCCAGGTCGTGCCGTTGTTGGTCGTCTTCCAGATGCCGCCCGTCGCCAGGCCGATGTAGAACGTCGATGGATTGCTCTCGTCCACGGCGATGTCGTCGATGCGGCCGCCCATGTTGGCCGGTCCAATCGATCGCCAGACGAACGATCGCAGGACCGGATCCGCCTCGAAGTTCACCGGCGCCGGAACCGGTGGGACCTGCTGGGGCGCCTGCGCAATGAGTGCGTGTCCGCCGAGCAGGCAGAGTCCAATGCCGGCCCAGGCCAACCAGGCGGACAGGCAGAATTCGTCCGTTCACACGTAGCTCCTCTGTCGAAGTGTCGGGAGGGAAGCGAAGGAAATAATGCGGAAGTTTACGACAGAATCCCGCGCGGTCCGCGCTAGCGGCCGAAGTTCACCTTGGGAACCTGCTGCGCCGCGGCCGGCGCCTCGAAATACGGATACTCCTTGAAACCGAACATCTTGGCCGTGACGTTCGACGGGAAGCGGCGCCGGAGGGTGTTGAACTCCTGGACGCGCTCGTTGTAGCGCATGCGCTCGGTGGAGATCCGATTCTCGGTACCCGCGAGCTCGTCCATCAGCCGCTGGAAGTTCGCGTCGGACTTCAGCTGTGGATAGTTCTCGACGACGACCAGCAGGCGGGCCAGTGCCGACGACTGCTCGTTGGCCGCCTTGATCGTGTCCTCGGGCGTCCGCGCGCCGGCCAGCTTCTCCCGCGAGGCGGCGATGTTGGTGAAGATTTCCTTCTCCTGCGCCGCGAAGCCCTTCACCGATTCGACCAGGTTCGGAATGAGATCGTTGCGCCGCTGCAGCTGGTTCTGCACCTGTCCCCACTGGCCCTTGATGGCTTCCTCGGAACCGGTGAACTTGTTATAGGAGCACCCGGAGATGGCCGCCACCGTCACGACGGCGATGAGCGCCAGACCGATGAGTCGCTTGTGTCGCATTGTCCCCTCAAACCTGAACCATTCGCCCGCATCAGCACCGAGCACCTAGCACTGAGCACCGCAGCACCGAGCACCCAGCACCCAGCACCTACAGACGTTTTTACCACGACCCGCTCGCCCCGCCACCGCCGCTGCGTCCGCCGCCGAAGCCGCCGAAGCCGCCACCTCCGCCGCCGAACCCGCCGCCGCTGCTGAATCCGCCGAAGCCGCCGCCGAACCCTCCACCGCCGAACGGTCCGACGCCGCTGTTCCAGCCGCTCCAGGGCCCGCGGCCCCAGCGCCCGCCCCGGCGTCGCCGTCGGTTGGACAGCATCATGATGACGATCCACACGATCAGGACGACCGGGAAGCCCTTGAAGGCCCGTGGCGCGGAGATCGGCTGGGTCGGGCGGGGCACATCCTGCAGCTCGACGCCGCGGCGCTGCGCGATGCGATTGATGATGCGCGTCGCCCCCGCCAGGAGCCCCTGGCCGTACTGGCCGTCCCGGAACAACGGCACCATCGTCGCGCGGATGGTCTCGCCGGCGTAGCCGTCGGTGATGAACTCTTCGAGGTCGTAGCCGACCTCGACGCGCACCTGGCGCTCCTTCAGCGCGAGCACGATCAGCGCGCCGTTGTCCTTGCCCTTCTGGCCGATGCCGCGGCCGCCGTTCTCGAACAGGCGCAGCGCGAGCTCGTCGATCGTCCCGAAGCCGTCGAGGCTGGGCACCGTCGCCACCGCGACCACGTCCCCGGTCGCCTGCTGAAGCACGCGAATCCGTCGCTCCAGCTCGCGCACGCTCCCGGCATCCAGGGCTTTCGCGAAGTCGTTGACCGGCGCCGTCAAGGCCGGCAGCGCCGGCTGCGCCGACAGCGTCACCGCCGCAACCACCAGCACGATGACGAGGCCGGCGAGTCTCCTCAGATCACTCATGCGTCACGACGGTTCGCACGTGGCACGTCACTCATTCCTTCCATCCATCGACTTCCCGCCACAGCCGCTCGACCGCCGCGATGTAGCGCGCGAGGAGCGCCGAGGGCTCCGAGATCGTGCTGCCGTCGGCCGCCGCAATCTCGGCCAGCAGTGCCGGCGTGAGCCCGGCGCGGGCGGCGATGCCGGCGTCGAGGTGTTCGAGGTTGGCCACCAGTGCGCGAAGCGGTGCCGCCGACGCCGAGATCATCCGCGCGATGGCGCGCGGCTCGCGGCCGTTCTCGAGAAACCCCTCGCGGAGGTGAATCAGGTGGCTCTTGGCCTGCTGCTCGCACGCCCGGCGCAGGTCGGTCTCCCGGACCGCCATGCCGGCGAACGGGTCGGCGCCGAACAGCACGACGTGGCGGTCGATGATGTCGCCGTACTCGATCGGGAACACGTCCAGCGTGCGCAGGAACTCGTCGCGGGTGAGCAGCAGCGGCACCGCGAAGCCGGCGCGCCGCCACACCGGCACGAGCGGGACGCACGCCGCGAAGTCCTGGAACGTCAGCTGGTCGACCAGCGCCAGCGTGTGCTGATCGTCCTGATCTCCGGCCGTTCCGTAGCCGACCAGCGATTGCAGCCGCGCCCCGAAGATGCGCCGCAGGTCGGTTGTCATCGGTTCACCACGAGCAGCCATCCAACCATTATCGTCGTTCGCGCGACGTCATGCGCGGATCGAGGCGACGTGCCGCGCCGGCGCGCGTCGCCGCTGGCGACACTTTCGTCGATCGGCCGTCATATGGCGAACACGCGATTGACAAGTAGGGTCTGGCACCAGTGCAATGGACGCGGATGCAACTGCGCACAATCAACGTCGGATGTTTCGGGGGTGGCACCGGCCTGCCCAGCCTGCTCGGTGGACTCAAGAGCAACCCGTGGCTGACGCTCAACGCCGTCGTGACGATGTTCGACAGCGGCGGCAGTTCGGGGCAGCTGCGTGACGAACTGGGCGTACTGCCGCCCGGCGACGTGCTCCGCTGCGCCCTCGCCATGGCGCGCAACGAGCGCGAAGCGCGCCGCGTCCTGCTGGCGCGGCTGCCGACGATGGAGCATGCGCGCCTGAGGGGGCACACCGGCGGCAACCTGCTGCTGTCGATGATGGAGCGCTATAGCGGCGACTTCCTCGCCGCCGTCGAAGGCCTGCGCAGCCTGCTCGGGTGCGTCGGCAAGGTCTGGCCGGTGAGCGTCGAGTCGGCGAGCCTGTGCGCGCAGTACGGCGACGGCAGCACGACCCGCGGCGAGGTCGAGGTCGACGCCGGCCAGTCCGCGGGCAACAAGATCGCGCGCCTGTGGCTCGAGCCCTCCGTCAACCTGCACCCGGCCGCGGCCAATGCGATCCCGCAGTTCGATGCCGTGATCATCGGACCCGGCAGCTTCTACACGAGCCTGATGCCGATCTTCCTCGTGCGCGGCGCGCCGGAAGCCGTCCAGCAGGTCAAGGGGCCGGTCATCCTCGTGTGCAACCTGCTGACCGAGGGGCGCGGCATGTGGCATTTCACCGCCGGCGAAGCGGTGCGCGAGATGAGCGCCCTCATCGGCCGCGACATCGACGTCGTCCTGATGAACACCGCACGGCCGTCCGAGGACACGCTGGCACGCTACCTGGAAGAGCACAAGCGTCCACTCACGCTCGGCGACATCCCGGAGTCGTGCGAAGTGGTCTACGGCGATTTCTGGTGGGGCGAGTACGCACGGCACGAGCGGCGCCGGCTGGCGCAGGCGATCTGGGCCGTGCTCGCGCGGCGCTTGCTGTAACAAGGGCCGGTGCTCAGTGCTCGGTGCGGTGCGGGGTGCGGGGTGCGGGGTGCGGGGTGCGGGGTGCGGGGTGCGAAGTGCTTGGTGCTCGGTGCTCGGTGCTTGGCGATGGGCAGGTCGTGCGAGGGGTACAATGAGCGTTTTGAAGGAGATGACATGCGGATAGTAATCGCGGCTGTGCTGGCCCTGGCGTTTGCGCCGGCCGGTGAAGATGTGAAGCTCGGCACGGGCGTGACGCTCGAGACGGCGACGCCGATCGCGGCAATTTCCGCCAAGCCCGACTCGTTCGTCGGCAAGACCGTCCGGATCGACGGCGTCGCGACCGCGGTGTGCGCGGCGATGGGATGCTGGATGGCGGTGGCGCCGGCCGACAATCCCGAGGGGCCGACCGTTCGCCTCAAGGTCGAGGACGGCGTGATCGTGTTTCCGATGTCGGCCAAGGGCAAGCGCGTCTCCGCGCAGGGCGTCTTCGAGGCCGTCGGCACCGACGCGCACGCCAAGGAGGCGGCCGGCGAGCACGCCAAGGCCGACGCCAAGGCATCGAAGGAATATCAGATCAAGGCCACCGGCGCGCTCGTTCGGCAGTAGCTCCGTGCACGTGCGTTGCCCCTCCTGACGCTCAGCCGTGTCGGTCTTGCCTTCGGCCACCTGCCGCTGCTCGAAGACGCGGACCTCCAGATCGACGCCGGTGAGCGCATCGCGCTGATCGGCCGCAACGGCGCCGGCAAGAGCAGCCTGCTGCGGGTCATTTCCGGCGAGACGCCGCCCGATGCCGGCTCGATCTGGCGCGGTCCGGGGCTGCGGGTGTCGCGCCTCGACCAGGAAGTCCCGGCCGCCGGCGATCGCACGGTGTTCGACGAGGTCGCGTCAGGCCTCGGCGAGCTCGGCGCGCTGGTCTCCGACTATCACCATGCGGCGACGCGGGTGGCCGAGAGTCACCGCGCCGCCGATCTCGTCCGGCTTGGCGAGCTGCAGCACGCGCTCGAGGAGCGCGACGGCTGGCGGCTCGAGCAGAAGGTCGAGCTGATCGTGTCCCGCCTCGCCCTGCCCGCGGATCGACGGATGGCGGATCTGTCCGGCGGGTGGCGCCGCCGCGCGCTGCTCGGGCGGGCCCTGGTCTCGGAGCCGCACCTGCTGCTGCTCGACGAGCCCACCAATCACCTCGACATCGACGCCATTCAATGGCTCGAGGAGTATCTCCAGGGCTATCCCGGCGCGCTCCTGTTCGTGACCCACGACCGCGCCTTCCTCAGCCGCCTCGCCACGCGGATCATCGAGCTCGATCGCGGGAAGCTCACCTCATGGCCAGGCAGCTACCAGACCTACCTGCAGAAGAAGGATGCCGCGCTCGAGTCCGAAGCCCGCGACCTCGAGCGGCTCGACAAGAAGCTGCAGCAGGAGGAAGCCTGGCTGCGGCAGGGCGTCAAGGCGCGGCGGACGCGCAACGAAGGTCGGGTTCGCGCGCTGCTGGCGCTGCGCGCCGAACGTTCCGCGTATCGCGCACAGGCCGGCAACGTGCGGCTCGCGCTCGACGACACGCAGGGCTCGGGCAAGCTGGTGTTCGAAGCGGATCGCGTGTCGAAGGCCTACGACGGCGTGCCCGTCGTCCGTGACTATTCACAGCGCATCCTCCGCGGCGATCGGATCGGGCTGATCGGTCCGAACGGCTCCGGCAAGACGACGCTGCTGCGGCTGCTGGTGGGGGAGATCGCGCCCGACCGTGGCGAGGTGCGGCAGGGCGCGCGGCTGCAGATCGCCTACTTCGACCAGCAGCGGGAGCAGCTCGATCCCGAGGCGACCGTGGTCGACAGCGTCAACGAAGGCAACTCCACCGTCGTCTTCAACGGCCAGTCGCGCCACGTCATGGGCTACCTCGCCGACTTCCTGTTTCCGCGCGAGCGGGCGTTGTCGCCGGTGCGATCGCTGTCGGGCGGCGAACGCAACCGCCTGCTGCTCGCGAAGCTGTTCGCGAAGCCGGCGAACGTGCTCGTGCTCGACGAGCCGACCAACGACCTCGACATCGAGACGCTCGAGCTGCTCGAGGAGCTGCTCGGCGACTTCGAGGGCACCGTGCTCCTCGTCAGCCACGACCGCGCGTTCCTCGACAACATCGCCACCAGCACCCTCGCCTTCGAAGGCGGCGGCCGGGTTACGGAATACGTCGGGGGCTGGCAGGACTACCTGCGGCAGCGGCCCGGTCCGCGAGCGGCGCAGCCCGACGCCGCGCCAAAGATTCAGGTGTCGTCGAGCCGCGCCGCCCAGGCCCCGGCCACGGCCGCAAAGAAGAAGCTGTCGTACAAGGAGCAGCGTGAGCTGGAAGAACTGCCGGCCCGCATCGCCGCGCTCGAGGCCGAGCAGGCGGCGCTGAAGGCGGAAATGGAGTCGGGAGAGTTCTACAAGTCCGGCGCCGATCGCATCAAGACGGTCATGGCGCGCCTCGACGTCGTCGGCCCCGAGCTGGAACAGCTGCTTGCGCGGTGGATGGAGCTGGAGGAACGCCTCTGACCAGCTCTGATCCTCTAGCTTTTGACTTTTTACTTCTGACTTCTGACTTCTGACTTCTGATTAGTGCCCCATCGTGTACAGCATCACGTTGATGCCGACCGCGTAGCCGTCCGGCGAGAAGTTCTGGAAGAAGTCGCGGTCTTCGCCTTCGCGCTCCCATGCGTCCTGGATGTCGGTGTTGTGCGTCATCAACACCATCAGGTTGCCGTTGGCGTCGGCGACGCCGCGGAAATGCACCGTCGCGGTCTCGGCGCCGCGCTCTGACGTCACGCGATAGGGCCGCCAGATGCGGATCGACGGGATCTGCGGCAGCTTCTTGATCTGGAACATCGCGTTGAACATCGCGTGATCGAGCGGCAGGTCCCGCACCGGGTACTCGGCCGGCGGCAGCATCCGTCCGATCTGACCGGCGAAGTGTTCGAACGCCGCGTCGCCCCAGAAGTCGTCCGCCCAGATGAAGCCCCCCTTCAGCAGGTAGGCGCGCAGCCGGTCGACTTCCTCGTCCGTGAACCCTGCCGTCCCGGCATCCGAGACCTGGACCCACGGACACTGGAACAACGCCTCGTCCATCGGCCGGACCACCAGGTGGTTGGGGCGGCCGTTCGGATCGATGCTGACCGCCGTCTTGGTCAGCTCGGAGAGGCGGACGGAGAAGTTGGCGTCGGCATCCGGATAGTCGGTGCTCCAGCCCGCCCCGCCTTCCTCACGCCGCACGCTCGAGTACATCAGCCGGCAGTAGTTGTAGCGGCCGTCGAAGTCCCCGGCCGTGGCGAGGCGAACCTCCCTCGCACGACCGCGGTTGAACTGCTGGGCGGCCGCCGCGCCGGCAAGAAGGGCAATAAGTCCCACCGCCGCCAGCACTTTGGCGGTCCGCGCACGAGTCAGGAACACCCTGGTCATCACCGAGATATTACGACTGGTGGGGGAGCCCTGATACGGGCGTCGCGGAATTGTCACAGACCTAATCGTCCTTCCGCCTCCGCAGTCCACCCGACGCCTCGAACGACGTCGTCATCAGATCCTCGATCGCGCGCTTGGCGTTGTCCTGGATGTTGCGCGTGCCGGTGCCGGTGAAGTGCGGGTGGGTCACGATCGGCGTCTGGCTCAACGCCGTCCACGACTCGCCGCTCCACTCGAACCAGCCGTCCTTCTCCTGATCGAACACGAACAGCGGCTTGTTGCACAGCTTGGCGAACTCGGCGCCCCAGCCGGTGCCGCCGCGCACCGTGTCATCGCCCTGGATGACGCCGACGACGTAGATTTCCTGGCCGCTGTTGACCTGATACCAGAGCGTCTGCAGGATGCGGCGCAGCGTCGGGCTGTCGGTGTACTTCCGGTGCATCAGCTTCGAGACGTACGCGAGGCTGACGTCGCCGGCCTGCAGCTCCTCGTGATTCAGCATGCGCACGCCGCGGTGCCGCGCAATGGTGTGGCCGTCGAAGGTGAAGTTCACCTCCTCGATGCCGTGACGCTCGGCGCAGGCGCCGAACTCCGCCTCGGCGCCCGGCGCGCCGCCGCTGAACAGGATCACATCGTGTTTCTTCATACGTGAGCGATTGTACGTGGATTCTCCGCCGCCGAAAGGGGATCGGCAACGTCGGCCCGTCGGCCCGTCGGCCTGAGCGACGGAGTGTTGCGCGATAAGATTTCGGCGTGGGAGAGACTCGGGTCGACCTCAGGCACCTTCTCGAAGACCTGCGGGACGCTTACAGCGGCGCGCTCGAGGAAACCATCCTGACGGAGGTCGTAGCCAACGCTCTGGATTCGGAGGCGACCCGCATCGCCATCGCCACCGACGCGGCCAACGCGACCCTGACGGTTGTCGATGACGGACGCGGCATGCAGCGGCGCGACCTGGCGCGTTACCACGACGTTGCGGCGAGCACGAAGTCCCGCGGGGACGGAATCGGCTTTGCGGGGGTGGGCATCAAGCTGGGTCTGCTGGCATCGCGCGAAGTCGTGACCGAGACAAAGCGCGGTGCCACGCACGTATCGACGCGGTGGCACCTCGCATCGCGCCATCGCGCGCCGTGGAAGTGGATTCCGCCGCCGGGCCTGACCGGCGCGCGCGGGACAGCGGTGCAGCTCACGCTCGAGAATCAGCTGTCGCCGCTGCTCGATGCCGGCTTTCTCGAAGAGATGATTCGACGCCACTTCGAGCCGCTGCTGTCGACCGACTTCGACGAGGTCCTGAAGCGGCACTATCCCGCGGGTGTCGCATTCGAAGTCGACGGGCGCCGTGTCGTGCCCGAAGCGGAGCGGCACGCCGATCGCGCGCAGGTGTCGATCCGACTCGGCCGGCGCCGTACGCCGTCGGCCGTCGGGTTTGTCGAACGACACGAGCGGCCGTTGCCGGATGATCAGCAGGGCATCGCGATCAGCACGTTCGGGAAGGTCATCAAGCGGGGATGGGACTGGCTCGGGGTGACGCCGGCAACCCCGACTCGGATCAGCGGGCTCATCGAAGCGCCGGACCTCGCCGCGTGCCTGACGCTGAGCAAGAACGACTTCATGCGCTCGGGTCCGCGGGGCGCGACCTATCTCGCGTACCGCAAGGCCATCCAGGAAGTCGTGTCACGTCAGCTCGCGGTATGGGGCGATGCGCGCGACGGGGAAGCCAGGCCCAGGACGATGCGGCTCGAACGCGATCTCGAACGGGTGCTCGAGGATCTCGCGGACGACTTCCCGCTACTGCGTTCGCTTGTGGACCGTCGCCCGGGCGGTCAGAAGCGATTGCCGCTGCCGGGCCGCGGTCACGATCGTGTTCCGGGATCGCTCTTCGCGAACCTTGCAGACGGCGCTTCACGTCCCTCTGATGGCGAGGACTCGGGCGAAGATGGGCACGCCGGTCACACGAGCCAGCCCACCCCGCCGCCCGGTCCCGACGGTGCGCCTGGCGGGGCCGGCGAACCCAATCCTCCACGGGAAACGCAGCCAGGCGACGCGAAGAAACCCGATGATCAAGAGGCGTCGTCCAGCGGGCGTACGCATTCCGACGGCGCCGCGGCCGTCGGAACCCTCTCTCGAGTGCCCGGCCGGCGCCGCCTGGCGCGGTATGGCCTCGTTGTCCAGTTCGAGTCACGACCCGAAGACATCGAGCTCGGGCGGCTCGTCGACAGCACTATCTGGATCAACGATGCGCATCCGGCCTACACGCGGGCTGTCGCTTCGCGATCGGTGGGCTATCACATCGCGCTCTCTGTGGCGCTGGCCCTCGCGCCGCTCGCGGTCGAAGCGACCGCCGAGCATGCATTCATCGCGCAGTTTCTCGCCCACTGGGGCGGCGCCCCGGTCCGTCGCCGGCGTTCGTGACGCCGCTCGCCGTTACTTCACTCTGACGTTGGACTTCCTGGCGGGTTTGGGCGGAGCCTTCTTCGGTGCGCGTGGAGCCTTCTGCGCAGGCTTCGCGGCCGCTGCGACTTTCTTGCGAGCTTTCGGCGCGGCACTCGGGGCGCTTGGCTGGCGGCGTCTGCCCGGCTTTCAGCGCCGCAGCCTTCTCGATGATCTTCGCGAGCATCGCGCCCGCTTCGCCGCCCTTGGCGGGTCGGTTCGACACCCACACGTCGGGACGATCGGCGGCGAGGATGTCTTCGAAGTCGCCGTCGCTCTTGACGCTGCGCGGCGCGAACTCGGTGATGTCGACGTCGCCGGCCCAGTCGTCCTTGTGCTTGATCAGCAGCCAGCTCCGGCCGTCGCCGCCGCCCCAGCGTCCGCCGGTGCGCACCGAGGACCCACGAGCCCTTCAGCTTGTAGCCGTCGAGCGTGAACTTGAGGTCACCTTTTTTCAGCGCCGCGTCGACGTCCTCGAACTCCGGTGTCCACGTCCCCTGATCCCACAGCATGACGATACCGGCGCCGTAGCCTTCGGGGATGACGCCCTCGAACGTGCCGTACTCGAACGGATGGTCCTCGACGTGCATGGCCAGCCGCTTCGTCTTCGGATCGAGCGACGGCCCCTTGGGCACCGCCCACGACAGCAGCACACCCTTGTGCTCGAGACGGAAGTCGTAGTGCAGGTGGCTGGCGAGATGCTTCTGGACGCAGAAGAACAGCCCCTTGTCCGGCCGCGCCTGTTTCGCGCGCTCGGTCGCGAGCGTCACGTCACCGGCCGGCTCCGGCGTGCTGCTGAAGTTGCGCTTCTGTTTGTATTTCTCGAGGACCATCTTCGATCGCCGGTCACCGATCCCTATCCCGATCCCGACTCGGGTCCTGCCGTCAGTTCACCTCACCCATCATCCTCTTGATCGGCGGCGCCAGCGGCAGCAGGAGCAGGCCGGCGACGATGCCGAAGAGGGCGATGTTGGTGAAGAGCGTCGGCAGCGGCATCGCTTCGTAGAAGCCGGCCAGGCGGCCGGCGATGAAGTTGCCGACCGAGGTCGCGAGGAACCAGACGCCCATCATCAGCCCGGCGATCCGGGCCGGGGCCAGCTTGGTCATCGCGCTCAGGCCGACCGGACTCAGGCAGAGCTCGCCGAACGTGTGCAGCAGGTAGACGACGGTGAGCCACATCGGGCTGACCTGGACACCGCCCTGCGCGAGCTGCGCGGCCACGATGAGGATCGCGAAGCCGGCGCCGACGAAGAGCAGGCCCAGCGCGAACTTGACCGGCGTCGACGGTTCCTGCCCGCGGCGTCCCAGCGCGATCCACAGCCACGCGAATACCGGCGCGAACCCCCACACGAACATCGAGTTCATCGACTGGAACCAGCTGCTCGGGAACGACCAGCCGAACACCGACGTCCGCGTGTCGCGATCGCCGAACAGGTTCAGCGTCGATCCGGCCTGCTCGAACAGCGACCAGAACAGCGCCGCGGCCAGGAAGAACACGCCGATGGCGTAGAGGCGCTTCCGCTCCTCGGGCGTCCAGTCGCCGCCGAGGAACAGCCAGCCGAAGAACACGACGCAGAGAATCAGCAGCAGGTAGCCGGCCGCGTCGGCGATTTGCGTCGCCGTCACCGGCAGCGCGCCGGTGTAGGTGCCGACGCCGATGACCAGCACAGCCAACGCGAACAGGGAGCTCCAGACGACGGCCTGCCGCCTGGTCGCCGCGGCGGCGGCGGGCGACGCCGCGGGCGCGGGATGCACGCCGGCATCGCCGAGATACTTGCCGCCGAGCGTGTACTGGATGACGCCGATGACCATCCCGAACCCGGCCGCCGCAAATCCCGCATGCCAGTTGACGCGCTGTCCGAGGTAGCCGCAGATCAGCGGCGCGATGAACGCGCCGAGGTTGATCCCCATGTAGAAGATCGAGAAGCCGGCATCGCGCCGCGCGTCCTTCGGCCCGTACAGCTGTCCGACGATGACGCTGACGTTGCCCTTGAGCAGGCCGGTGCCGATGACGATCAGGAACAGACCGACATAGAAGGAGGCGAGGGACGGAAACGCCATGCTGAAGTGGCCGGCGGCGATGACGATGCCGCCGTAGAGCACGGCGCGGCGCTGGCCGATCAGCCGATCCGCGACCCACCCGCCGGGCAGCGTGCTCATGTACACCATCGAGGTGTAGAGCCCGTAGACCGCGCCCGCGGTCGCGGTGTCGAAGGCCAGGCCGCCGGCCGCGACCGGCGCCGTCATGAAGAGGATCAGCAGCGCCCGCATCCCGTAATAGCTGAAGCGCTCCCACATCTCGGTGAAGAAGAGCGTGGACAGCCCCCTGGGGTGGCCGAAGAAGGCGCGGTCGTGAGTCGCCGGCGCGCGCGCGACCGCAGGCGCGAGAGAATCCGTCATGGGGAAGAGCATATATCGGTGATCGGGGATCGGTGATCGATCGGGGATCGGGAAGCGGGAAGCGGGAAGCGGGAAGCGGGAAGCGGGGAGCGGCGATCAGCGGCGCGGGCCGGGATCCGCGATCGCGATACGCTGTGGCGGCGTGTACCTGACCGCGATCCTCGTATACCTCCTGGCGTTGGCGGCGGCGGGCTATTGGACGTCGCGTCAGGTGCGGACCGGCGACGACTTCCTGCTGGCGGGGCGGCGCCTCCCGGCGCACGTGCTCGTGTTCACGCTGCTGTCGACGTGGATCGGCTCGGGCAGCCTGTTTGCGGGGGCCGGGCTCGGCTACCGGGTCGGGTTCCCGGCGCTGTGGCAATCGGCCGGCGCCTGGGTCGGCATCGCGCTCGTCTTCTTCATCGCGTCGCGGGTCCGCCGGCTGGCGCAGTACACGGTGCCGGACATCCTGACTGCCCGCTACGGCCCAGTGGCCGGGATCCTGGGCACGTGCACCATCGTCATCGCCTACACCACGATCGCCGCGTACCAGTTCCGCGGCGGCGGCCGGCTGCTGTCGCTGGTGGCGGGCGTCGATCCCCTGACCGGCGCGATCGTCACCGCCGCGTTCTGCATCATCTTCACGGCGTTCGCCGGGATGACCTCGATCGCGCGCCTCGACATCGCCAACGGCATCATGATGATCGTCGGCGTCGGCGCGGCGGTCGTCTACCTGCTCGGGCATTCGGGCGGCATGGCCGCGGCGGCGGCGGCGCTGAGGCCCGATCAGCTGACGCTGTTCGGCGCGCTGTCCCCGCGCGAGTCGATCGCGCTGTTCCTGCCGACGCTGTGCCTGCTGCTCGGCGAAGCGAACATGTATCAGAAGTTCTCCTCGGCCCGCGACGAGCGCGCCGCCCGCTACGCGGTGGCCGGCTGGATCGTCGGGACCGTGGCGGTCGAGACGGCGATCGTGGCGATCGGCGTCCTCGGCAGCCTCGCCGTCGCCGGCCTGTCGCTGACGGAGTCCGAAACGATTGTCGTCCGCGTCTCGCTCGACGTGCTGCCGGCGTTCCTCGGCGTGCTCCTCCTCGCCGGCGCCGCCGCGATCATCGTGTCGACCGCGAACAGCATGCTGCTCACGCCGGCGACGAACCTGACCCGTGATGTCTACCAGCGGTTCATCAACCCGGCCGCCACCGATGCGCAGATCGTGCGCTACACGCGGATCGCGGTCGCCGCGCTCGGCACCGTCGCCGTGGTCGTCGGCGGCCTGTTTCCGACGATTCTGGCGATGGCGCTGTGGGCCTACACGATGTACGGCGCCGGCATCACGCCGGCCTTGATCGCCGCATTCGTCTGGCCCCGCGCCACCCGCGAAGCCGGGACCGCGTCCATCCTCGCCGGCGCCATCACGACCATCGTCTGGGAGATCGCGGGCCTGACGAGCGCCGGCTATCCCCTGGGCATCAGCACGGTGTATCCGGCGCTGTTCGCGTCGGTGGGGACGTTGGTGGGGATGACGGTGGCGCGTACACGTGACGCCGAGCACGTCGCACGTAGCACGTCGCACGTAGCACCCAGCACGTAGCACGTGACATGATCACCCCCATGGTCCTCCTCGTCTCCACCTACGACCTCGGCCGGCAGCCGTTCGGGCTGGCGTCGGCGGCGGCGGCGTTGGCGGCGCATGGGGTCGAGGTGGCCTGCCTGGATCTCGCCAGGCAGCGGTTCGACGCCGACCTGGTGGCGCGGAGCGAGGCGGTGGCCTTCTTCCTGCCGATGCATACGGCGACGCGGCTGGCGCTGCCGGTGATCGCGCGCGTGCGCGAGCTCAATCCGCGGGCCCGGATCGGCGCGTTCGGTCTGTACGCACCGCTCAACGCAGAGCTGCTGCGTGAGCGCGGCGTCAGCGAGATTGCGGGCGGCGAGTTCGAGGACGGGCTGGTTCGCATGATGGTCGGCGGCGCGGCGCCGTCGACCGCGGACGGTGCTGTGCCAGTCGCGGGCGGCGCCGGCAGCGTCGGGAAGCTCGAGGTTCCGCGCGTGCAGTTCCGGATTCCGGTTCGGGACGGGCTGCCGCCGCTCACCAAATACGCGAGCGTGCGCATCGGCGACGAGCGGCGCATCGCCGGCTACACGGAGGCGAGCCGCGGCTGCAAGCATCGCTGCCGGCACTGTCCAATCGTCCCGGTCTACGACGGCCGCTTTCGCATCGTCCCGATCCCGATCGTGATGGCGGACGTCCAGGCGCAGATCGCCGCCGGCGCGCAGCACATCACGTTCGGCGATCCGGACTTCTTCAACGGGACCCGTCACGCCACCGATCTGCTGCGGGCGTTTGCGGCGGCGTGTCCGGGGATCACCTACGACGTGACGATCAAGGTCGAGCACCTGCTGAACCATGCCGACCTGATCCCGCTGCTGCGCGAGACCGGCTGCCTGTTCGTCACGAGCGCGGTCGAAGCGGTGGACGACGACATCCTCGCCAGGCTCGAGAAGGGGCACACGCGGGCGGGGTTCGAACGGGCCGCGGCGCTCTGCCGCGACGCCGGCGTGACGCTGGCGCCGACGTTCGTGCCGTTCACGCCGTGGACGACGATTGCCGGGTATTGCGATCTGCTGGAGACGATCGATCGGCTGGACCTGATCGAGCATGTCGCGCCGATCCAGCTGGCGATCCGCCTGCTCATCCCGCAGGGATCGCGTCTGCTCGAACTCGAGGACGTCCGCGCGCTCGTCGGACCGTACTCCCCGTCGTCGCTGACGTATCCCTGGGCGCACCCGGATCCGGCTGTCGATGCGCTGCAGCGCCGGATCGAACGCCTGGTCGGCCTGCGGCTGTCGGCGGATCGACGAAGCGTGTTCGAGCGCGTCTGGCAGGAAGCGCACACGGCCGCCGGACTCGACACCCCGGCCCCGCGCCCCCCGCTCGCGGCGCGTGCGACGATCCCGTATCTGAACGAACCTTGGTACTGTTGAGCGGAGCCATCATCGGAGCAGGTGGCTCTGATTTGAACGCACGTTATCGTGCAGCACGTGCGCACGTACGCACGTGCACGTCGCACGTGCGCACGTCGCACGTGGCACATCGCACGTGAGCACAATGGCAGCACGTAGCACGTTGATGATGTCCTCAGTCCTACTCCTCTCCGCCACGACCGGCTACCAGCTGCGATCGTTCGGGGACGCGGCGCGGGAGCTTGGCGTCGAGCTGATCTTCGCGACCGATCGCTGTCACACCCTGGACGATCCCTGGCGGGATTCGGCGATCGCGGTGCGGTTCCACGAGGAGGACGCGTCGGTCGACGCGGTCATCGAGGCGACCCGGGAGCGGCCGCTGCAGGGAGTGATCGCGGTCGGCGACCGCCCGGTCGTCCTGGCGGCGCGGATTGCGGAGCGGCTCGGGCTGCCCGGCAATCCGCGCGAGGCGGCGCGGGCCAGCGCCCACAAGCGCCAGGCGCGGGAGTTGTTCGCGCGCGCGGGACTGCCGGTTCCGTGGTACGTGCCGCTGCCTGCGAATCGTGACCTCGAGGCCGTGCTCGATCGGGTGCGATATCCGGCGGTGTTGAAGCCGGTTGGGCTGTCGGGCAGCCGCGGCGTCATTCGCGTCAACGACGCGGAGGAACTGCGTGCCGCCCATCGCCGCGTCGTCGCGCTCCTGGCGCGGGCGGAGATTCGCGCGCTGCGAACCGGTGCCGAACAGGAGATGTTGATCGAGAACTACATACCCGGCCGCGAGTACGCCGTCGAAGGGCTGTTGACGTTCGGGCGGTTCCGGACGCTCGCCATCTTCGACAAGCCCGATCCGCTGGACGGCCCCTTCTTCGAGGAAACGATCTACGTGACCCCGCCGCCGCTGGCGCCGGATCGGCAACGGGCGGTGGAGGTGACGATCGCCCGCGCCGCGCAGGCGCTCGGGCTCTGGCACGGGCCGGTCCATGCGGAATGCCGGGTCAATGCCGAGGGCGTCCATGTCCTCGAGGTCGCTGCCCGTCCGATTGGCGGTCTGTGCTCACGCGTGCTGCGGTTCGTTGGTGGGGAGGCGGGGCCTGCCGAGCCGCGCTCGCTGGAATGGCTGCTGCTGCGGCATGCGGTGGGGAAGGACGTCTCCGACCTGCGACGCGAGGAGCTGGCGGGGGCGGTGATGATGATCCCGATCCCGCGCCGCGGCATGTTCCGGAGCGTGGACGGCGAGCAGGCAGCGGCACGCGTGCCGGGTGTCGAGGAGGTGCGGATTACCGCCAAGCGCGATCACCCGATCGAGCCGCTGCCCGAGGCGGGCAGCTATCTCGGGTTCATCTTTGCCCGGGCGCCAACCGGCCCCGAGGCGGAGGCGGCGGTGCGCACCGCGCACCGGCATCTGCAGTTCGCGATCGATCCGGCGATCGACGTCCGGCCGGCGTAGCCGCCGGCAGTTCTTACTTGGACTGCTGAGGGACGAATCCGGGCGGCAGCGCCGCGCCTTCACCGAAGAAGAAATCCTCCATGTGCTTCGTTACCAGCTGCTGGGCCTCTTTCTGCCACGGCATCAGCCGGTACTCATTGAGGATCATCTTCATCCGTTCTTCCCACATCCTCCACGCGTCCACCGAGATGTTCTGGTAGATGCGCTCGCCGAGCTCGCCCGGCCACGGCGGGGCGTCCAGGCCGGGCAGCTCCTTCTGGAACTTCTGGCAGAACACCTTACGCCCGCTGGTGTTGCCGGACGACGACGGCTGCGGCGGCCCTCCACATGCGCTCATACCGGGATGCTACCAGCTTCGCGCTGGGCCAGCCAGCGGCAGTCTCCGGAGTGGTCCTGGAGGCCGCCGGCTGGAAGTGGAAACGGCATCGCCCGATAAGCCGGGCGATGCCATCTCATGTGTAAAGTTGGGTGTAGTGAATCATTCCAATTCGCATCGGTGATTCGACGGTCTTTGCAGTATCTGCGCGTTTTTCAATGAATTAGGCGCCAACTCGACCATCCTCCCACGGCAATTCGTGGCACGTCGTTTGATACTGCAGCCCGACGGTAGTGATGATGTCGAAGGAATCGCGCGTGCAACCGGAATCCAACAACGACGAACCGCGGCCCCCGCGACAGGACGATGGGGACCGTCCGGACCGTACGCCCGACACTCCGACCGACGAACCGAAACCTGCTCCCATCCAGGACCCGCCCGCCGAGCCGGGACGGCCCCCACTGGTCGTCTTGCGGGGAGGCCGGGATGGCAGCCACAGCGAGAGAGTCACCATGAATGATTTTGCAAAGGGTCGGATCGTGAACGGAGAGCGCAAGGAACGCCGCGGGTTTGCCTCGATGTCACCTGAGAAGCAGCGTGAAATTGCGAGCAAGGGTGGCCGCGCTGCGCACCAGAAGGGGACCGCGCACGAGTGGACGTCTGAAGAAGCGCGGTCGGCCGGTCGAAAAGGCGGGCAGATCAGCCGCGGCGGACGCGGTAGACTGGTGGAGGGTTCCGCGAGCGACGCCCAGGGGAGATGGGACCGGCTCCGGAGAGGCCGGAGGAATTCACCGGGCAATCGTAGGCGTGAGAGACGGAGGCGTGCGCGTATGTGGAAACGGGTAACGACGGCGATAGTTGCCGCGCTGATGGCTGCGACGGTGTCTGCTCAGACGCCGCCACCAGCAGGGGCTGCGGGCCAGCAGCCAACGACATCGCCACAGGGTGGGGGGCCACCGCCCACCCAGGACCCGGGCATGATGACACCGGGCGAGACGCGCCCCGCCACGACCACCCACATGGGTGATACGGGGCTGTGGTTCGTACCGACTGGCGAGATCCTTCCGGCGAAGCGGTGGTCGTTCAGCGCGTACCGCGTCAACTTCGACTACAACGAAGGCTTCACCGACGTATCGAACTGGCCGGTGACGTTTGGCGTCGGTCTCGGCGATCGCGCCGAGCTCTTCGCCTCCGTGCACGCCGTCCGCCGCATCGATCGCGACGCGCGGCCGTTGTTCTTCTCCGGCCAGGATGGCGCCGGCGGGGTTGCCAACGACTATCCCTTCGTGAGTGACGGGTGGTCCGGCAACCAGTTCGGCGACATCTGGGTCGGCGCGAAGATCAACCTCGCGTCGCAGTGGCGCCAGCAGCCGGTCGCGTTCGGCCTGCGCGGCCTGATCAAGCTGCCGACCGCAAAAGACGATGAGGAAGGAGTCGGCACCGGCAAGGCCGATTTCGCGGTCGATGCGATCGTGAGCAAGGAGATCAACGAGCGCGTCGAGTTCTCCGGATTCGGCGGCTTCATCATTCGTGGCGATCCGGACACCATCGATCTCGCGAACGGGTTCCGCTGGGGCTTCGGCGTCGGCCTGCCGACCCGCCGCAATCTCCGGCTGACCGCGGAGCTGCACGGCGAGAAGTATGCGGACGACAGCCTGACGTTGTCCTCGCCGGTCGTCGGCGCTGACGGATCGCTTTCGCCGCTGACCGACTCGCTCAACTCTCCCGCGAACGCCACGGTCGGCCTGACCTGGCTGGGCAAGAACGGCATGTTCGCCGGCGCCGGGATGAACTACCGCATCAGCCATGGACGGACGCTCGGACGCGGGGAGCTTCGAGGACGAAACCGGCGACTCGATCGGCTTCCAGTTCCGTCTCGGCTACCACCCCGGCGTCCGGATCTTCGTGCCGCCGCCGCCTCCGCCGCCGCCGCCACCCCCGCCGCCGCCGGTGCAGAACCGTCCGCCGACAGTGACGGCACGGTGCGAGCCCTGCACGGTGGAAGTGGGCAGGACGTCCACCGTCACGTGCGATGCCAGCGATCCGGACGGCGATCCGCTGACCTACAAGTGGAGCGCGCCGACCGGCAAGTTCACTGCGCCTGGCGATCGGCAGACGCCGTGGACGGCACCGATGCAAGAAGGTCCGGTGCCGGTGATGTGCTCCGTCTCGGACGGCCGTGGCGGCAACGCCAACGCCAGCGTCACCATTCAGGTGGTCAGGCCCGCGCGCAAGGAGATCGTCTTCGAGGACGTGCATTTCGACTTCGACCGCTACTCGCTGCGGCCGGAAGCGACGCGCGCGCTGGACGAGGCGATCAAGACGCTGCAGGAGAACGCCGATCTGCGCATCGAGATCGAAGGCCACACCTGCAACATCGGCACGGCGGAGTACAACATCGCGCTCGGCGAGCGCCGCGCGGCGGCCGTCCGCGAGTACCTGGCCGGACGCGGCATCGGGGCGGATCGCCTCCGCACCGTGAGCTACGGCGAGGAACGTCCGAAGCATGACAACGCCCGCGAAGAGACGCGACGCCTCAACCGGCGCGCCGCGTTGCTCGTGCGGGTGCAGTAACCGGAGGACACGACTCCTTCAAGGGGACACCCATGCGGTTCGTGAACATTTATCTGATCGGCTACTTCATCCTGATCCTCGGCGCGCTTGCCGCGCTGTGGTACGGCGGTGCGCTCCGGCACATCTCCGCGATGTGGGTGCTGATCGGCCTGATGATCGCGGTCGGCCTGGGCATCATGCTCGCGATTTCCGCCGGCAAGCCGGAGATCACCCGGGAATGACTTAGCCCCGGACGATCCAGCGCGACACCGTCGGGGCCGGCGGTCGCCTCTGGGAGGGCGATCGCCGGCCTTCTCTTTGTACGGGCTACGTGCTACGTGCGACGTGCGGACGTGCTCGATTGGCACAGCTTGTGATAGCTCGTGGCTGGTGCATATGAAGGCTCGAGTTCTGACGCGTGCCGCCTCCACTTGTGTGTTGCTCGTTACCCTGCTCGGCGCAGGGGCGTGCCGTGAGGAAGGCGGCGTCAAGGTCGCGAGCATGAAGTTCAACGGCCTCAAGGCCGTGCAGGCGGGTCAGCTCAAGTCGGTGCTGGCGACGGGGGCCAGCTCCAAGCTGCCGTGGGGAGAAAAGCGCTACTTCAGCCGTGAGCAGTTCGAGGCCGACCTGAAGCGGATCGTCGCCTTCTACCACGATCGCGGGTTCCCCGATGCGCGGGTTGCGTCCTTCGACGCCCAGCTGAGTCCGGATCAGACCTCGGTCGACATCACGCTGAACATCGCCGAAGGGGAACCGATCGTCGCCGAGCGCATCGAGTTCGTCGGATTCGAGCCGCTGCCGGCCGATCATCGGCAGGCGCTCGAGGCCAGGCTGGCGGTCAAGCCGGGCCAGCCGATGGATCGGGCGCTCATCCAGTCGAGCCGCGAGATGGCCCTCGACGAGCTCAAGGACCATGGCTATCCGTATGGCGCGGTCCGACTGACCGAGCGCGCGGGATCGAGCGAGCGCCACCGCGTCCTGACGCTGACCGCCGAGGTCGGTCCCCTGGCGCACCACAGCACCGTCGACATCCAGGGAAATTCCAGCGTCAGCGACGGCGTGATCCAGCGGCAGCTGACGTTCAAGCCTGGTGACGTGTTCCGCCAGAGCAAGCTGCTCGAGAGCCAGCGCAAGCTCTATGCGCTGGAGGTCTTCCAGTTCGCCAACGTCCAGCCGGTGCGGACCGAGGGGGAGAAGGCGGTCGAGATTCCGACGCGCGTGACGGTGACGGAGGGCAAGCACCGCAAGGTGAACTTCAGCTTCGGCTACGGCACCGAGGAGAGGGGGCGCGTCGAGGCCGACTGGCGGCACGTCAACTGGTTCGGCGGCGCGCGCATCGCGGGCGTGCGCGCCCGGTACTCCGGGCTCGATCGCGGCGTCAAGCTGACGTTCAAGCAGCCCTACCTGTTCAGCCCGAAGTTCTCGTTCGGCCTCCAGGGGCAGTACTGGCACAACGACGAGCCGGACCTGTACGTACTCGACAACGTCGGCGGGCGCGCGACCATTACGCGGGAGTTCGGCCGCGCCGGCGGCGCCGCGTTCGGCTCGCGGCCGGCGACGGCCCTGTCGCTGACCTACGCCAACGAGTGACGAGGACTATGTCATCGACGATGCGCTGCTGTCGGACCTGTCGTTCCGCGACGAGCTGATCGCGCTCGGCCTGGATCCGCGGACCGGCACCGGCGGCGGCCAGCGCTCATCGCTGGCCTTCGACGCCGGGCTGAACACCACCAACAACGTGCTCGACGCGCATCGCGGCTACCTGGCGGCGATTCATCTCGAGCAGGCCGGCAAGTGGCTCGCCGGCAACTACGACTATTACGAAGTCACCGCCGAGGCACGCTACTTCCTGCCGATCACCGATCGGATCGTGTTCGCGGTGCGCGCCCGCGCCGGGTCGATCGAAGCGATTGGCGGGACCGTCGACGAGTTCGGCCAGCCACCCGAGGAAACGCTGGTGCCCTTCTACAAGCGCTACTTCCTCGGCGGCGCAACGACCCTGCGCGGCTGGGGACGGTACGACGTGGCGCCGCTCAGCGGCTCGGGGCTGCCGATCGGCGGGCACACCTTCGCGAACTTCTCGACCGAGCTGCGCGTGCCGATCTGGGGCAAGCTGGGCGGGGTGATCTTCCTCGACGGCGGCAACGTCTGGACGAACGCGTGGGACTTCAACTTCAAGGACCTCAAGTACGACATGGGGCCGGGCCTGCGCTACGACACTCCGATCGGGCCGATTCGCGCCGACGTCGGCATCCAGTTGAACCATATCCCCGGCCTGCTGGTGAACGGCGAGCCGGAGCCGCGGCGCTACCGCTTCCACTTCTCGATCGGACACGCCTTCTGAACCTCCGTTCATGAGAGCTCTTCGCCGTTCGCTGCAGGTCTTCGCCCTGGTCGGCACCCTGATGGTCGGGGTGGTGGCCGTGGCGCTCATCGTGTCGCAGACGCCGTGGTTCCGGGACTGGATCCGCCGCTACGTCGTGCGCGAGTCCAAGCAGTACCCTGAACGGGGAGCTGTCGATTGGCAGCATCGGCGGCAACCTGCTGTTCGGCGTGCAGGTGAGCGACATCGCCGTCGACGTCTCGGGCGAGCGGGTGGTCGCGGCGAAGACCCTCGAAGTGGACTACAACGTGTTCGAGCTGATTTCGAAGGGCGTGATCCTCAACGAGATCAAGCTGGTGCAACCGGTCATCCGGCTCGAGCGCGACCGACAACGGCTGGAATCTCAACCGGCTCGTGAAGAAGCAGGAGAAGGAAGCGGATCGCCAGGGGCCGCGCGCGGCGCTGTCGCTTCCGTCGATCGAGATCGCGGACGCGCAGATCGTGATCGACGACCAGGTCGGCGCCAGCGGATATCGCCTGCCGGCCCGCATCGACGATCTCGATCTCAAAGCCTCCTTCGGCTACGAGCCGGTCCACTACTCGGTCGTCGTCGAGCGCCTGAGCGCCCGCACGTCGTCTCCGCAGTTCGCGCTGACCGAGCTGACCGGGAAGATCGCGGTCCGTGACGACAACCTGTATGTCGACAAGATGTCGGTCCGCACGGCGGAGAGCTCGCTGACCATCGATGGCGTGATCGAAGACTACCTCGCGCGTCCGGTCGTCAAGCTGACGACGACCGGGGACGTGTCGATGCCGGAGATCGGCCGTGTGGTGCCGGGCGCGAGCGGCTACGCGCTGCATCCAAAGTTCACCATCAAGGCGTCCGGTCCGGCCGACAAGCTGGCGCTCGCGATCGACGTGCGCAGCGAGGCCGGGCACATTCGCGGCCAGTTGACCGGCGACGTCCAGGCGCCGGCCTTCGCGGCGAAGGGCGCCGTCGACGTCGAGCGGCTGAACCTGGCGCCGCTGCTGAAGGACCCGGCGCAGGCGAGCAACATCACCGGACGAGCCGATCTCGATCTGCGAGTGGCCGCGGCACCATCGTCCACGCCCTTCGTGGACCGTCTCGACGGCACCTTCCGCTTCGAGGGGCCGAGCGTCACGGCAGCCGGTTATCAAGCGCGTGACGTGCGCGCGAGCGGCACGTTCGAGGACGGCCGCCTCACGCTCGACGCCGCGGCGCAGGCCTATGGCGGTGGCGCGACGGCGCAGGGCGTCATCACCCTGCCGGCGGCGGGCCGGACGCTCGCCTTCGATCTGCGCGGCAAGGCCGACAGCGTCGACCTCCGCGATCTGCCGGCGCAGACCGGGGCGCCGAAGCTGGCGACGAACCTGTCGGTGGCGGAGTACCACGTCGCCGGCTCCGGACGCACGATCACCGGCACGGCCCGGTTGAACAGTTCGACGATCGAGGGGGCGACGCTCGCCGACGGCCTGACCGCGACGTTCTCGACCGCGCCGGATCGCATCACGTACAGCGCCAGGGGAAGCGTCACCAGCCTGAACCTGCCGCGCCTGGGCAAGGCGCTGCGCGTCGACGCCCTCCAGAAGTCGGCGTACGACGGCGAGCTCAATGGCGACTTCGACGTGACCGGCGAGCTCGCGCGAACGACGCGTCCCGCCGCCGGCGAGTCACGGCTGGCGGAGATGAAGATCGACGCCACCGGAACGCTGCGTGACTCGACCATCCTCGGCGGGCGGCTGCCGAACCTGGCCTACGAAGCACACATGAACGGCGGCGCGCTCGGGATCAAGGCGAAGGGCCGGTTCGAGGACTTCAACCCGGCGACGCTGGCCAACCGCACCGAGCTCGACGGCAACGTGACCGGCACGCTCGACGTGACCGCCGACATCGCCGACGTCACGGCGCCAATCACCGTGGACTCGATCACGGCGGCCGGCACCGTCGCGCTCGAACGTTCCGTGGTCGGCGGCCTGAAGATCGAGACGGCGGCGGTTGACGGCACCTACGCCGCGCAGACGGCCGATCTGAAGCGGCTGCAGGTCAGCGGGCCCGACGTCAAGGTTGACGCCTCCGGGCGCGTGGCGCTGGACCGGACCGGTGAATCCAACCTGAAGTACCACGTCGAGGCCACCGATCTCGCAGCGCTCGCGAAACTGGCCGGTCAGTCGAATGTCAGCGGCACCGTCACCCTCGATGGCACGATGAGCGGCAACGCCGCGCTGCTGAAGACCACCGGCACGCTCGACGGCAGCAACATCGGTTACGGCGAGAACAACGCGCTGGATCTGAACAGCACTTACAGCGTGAGCATGCCCGACCTCGCCCCGAAGCAGGCGCAAGTGCAGGCCGAGTCGTCCGCCACTTTCGTCAAGGTTGGCGGCCTGCAGCTGAACGCGATCACCGCCAAGACGACGTTCGCGGGGGAACGGCTGGCGTTCACCACGAACATCAAGGAAGAGCGCCGCGAGCTCGACGCCACCGGCGAGCTGATTCTCCATCCCGATCACCAGGAAGTGCACCTGCCGAGACTCGCGGTCCGGACGCAGGGCGTGGAGTGGACCAGCGCGCCGGGCTCGGAAGCCACCATCAAGTACGCCCAGGATCGGATCGAGCTCCAGGATGTGCGGCTGGTCAGCGGCGCGCAGTCGCTCGACGTGAGCGGCACGTTCGCGCTGAAGGGGGAGTCGCCGGCGGGTGACGTCAAGGTCCAGGCGAAGAACCTCGACCTCACGCAGCTCGAGACGCTGATGCTGATGGATCGCGGTCTGTCGGGCACGGTCTCGGCCGACGCGACCATCTCCGGCACCGCCAGCGCGCCGGTCGTCGACGGGCACGTCGAGGTCCGCAACGGCGGCTTTCGCACTTACAAGTACGAGTCGCTCGTGGCCGACGTCGACTACCGCGGCACCCGCATCGACGTCGACGCGACGCTCCAGCAGTCGGCCACCGAGGCGATTACGGCCAAGGGCTCCGTCTCGACGTCGCTGTTCAAGGCGAGCCCCGGCGGCCACGTGACCGAGACCGAGGCCGACAAGCTCGACCTGCACATCAAGTCCACCGCGCTCAATCTCGGGCTGGTGCAGGGCTTCACCAATCAGTTGACCAATGTGACCGGCACGCTCGAGGCCGATGTCCGCATCACCGGATCGGGCCAGGACCCGCACGTGCAGGGCTTCGTGGACATCAAGGGCGGCGCCTTCGGCGTCCCGGCCGGCGGCGTCTCCTATTCAGGCCTCAACACGCGGATCGAGCTCGAGCCAGACATCGATCAAGCTGCAGAAGTTCGCAATCGTCGACGAGCACGGCCAGCCGCTCAACGTCTCGGGCGAGCTGGCGGTGCACGCGCGCCAGGTCGGCGCGGTCAACGTCACCATCGACTCCGACAACTTCGAGATCATCGACAACGAGCTTGGCGACGTCGGCATCGACAGCGCGATCAAGATCACCGGCGAGCTGCGCCGGCCGCGCATCGAGGGCACGGTGCGGCTCGAGGCGGCGCGCCTCGAGGTCGACAGGATCCTGACGTTGTTCTACGACCCGTACTCGGTCGAGGAGCTGCCGGCGATCGTGTCCGCGGAACGGACCATCGAAGGCAGCGGCAGCGCCCAGGAAGCCACCCAGAGCGCGCTCAAGCGGGCGGAATCGACGCCGGCGGTGCCGTCGGCGCGCGCCGCGGGCAGTTCCGCCGACGTGCCGGCGCCAGGCGGCGCGTTCGCGCCCGTCGAGCTCGACATGCGGCTCGAGATTCCGGACAACCTCGTGCTGCGCGGCAAGAAGCTGCGGCCGGGTGGACCCACCGGCGCGTCGCTCGGCGACATGAACATCACCGTCGGCGGCAACCTGCAGGTCGTCAAGCCGGCGAACAGCCAGATCCTGCTGCTCGGCACCGTCGAGACCGTGCGCGGCACCTACGAGTTCCAGGGCCGGCGCTTCGAGCTCGCCCGCGGCGGCACGCTGCGGTTCCTCGGCGAGCCGCAGCCGAACCCGGCGCTCGACATCACCGCGACCCGGCTCATTTCCAACACCGGCGTCGAGGCGCAGGTGCGGATCCAGGGCACCGCCAGGGCGCCGCAGCTCTCGCTCACGAGCAACCCGCCGCTCGAAGAGTCCGACATCCTCGCGCTGATCGTGTTCAACCGCCCGGTCAACGAGCTCGGCAGCGGCGAGCGCGCGTCGCTCGCCGCCACCGCCGGCGGCATCGCCACCGGCTTCATCGCCTCGCCGCTCGGGGAGTCGATCGGCCGCGCCCTCGACCTCGATCTCTTCGAGATCACCACCACCACCGACGAAGGCGATCTCGGCGCCGGCCTGACGCTCGGCCAGCAGGTGGGCGACAAGGCATTCTTCAAGATGCGCCAGCAGTTCGGCGAGCGGAACGTCACCGAGTTCATGCTCGAATACCAGCTGTCACGGTTCCTGCGCCTGCAGGCGAACGCCGCGCCCGAGACCACCGGCTCGGCCAACCGCATCGGCCAGCGCCGCATCGAGCGCGGCGGGATCGATCTGGTCTTCTTCTTTAGCTATTGATCACGTGCTACGTGGGCTACCGCACGTGCGGTGTCACGTGCTGGGTGTCACGTGCCACGTGCGCACGTGCTTCAGTGCCGCCCCAGCAACGCTACTTCGACCCGGGCGTCGTTGAAGCAGGCGCCGCCGCCGACGTCGGTCAGCGTGTCGGGCGCCAGCGCATTGGCGGTGGAGCCGTTGTAGGTGCTCTTGCGCCACAGGCCCTTGGGCAGCGAGACGGTGCCGGGCGCGATGTCGCGATTGATGCCGAGCGGGACCTGCACTTCGCCGCGCTCGTTGAAGACGCGGACCGGGTCGTCCTGGGAGAGGCCGCGTGCCGCGGCGTCCCGCGGGTGCATCTGCAGCACCGCCGCGCGCTGGCGCAGCTCGCCCAGCGTCGACGACACCGTCTTCTCGCTGGCCGGTGAGATCAGCGCCAGCGGATAGCGGTCGGTCGCGGGGTCGGGCCGGTAGGCGTAGAAGCCGCCGGGCGCTTCGGCGTCGAGCTCGTCGGGGCACAAGTGGACCTTGCGGTCGGGCGTCAGCGGAAAGACATCCACGAATTGAATGGGCGCGCCGTTGAAGGGCGGCGTGACCGACCCGCGTTCCATCAGCTCCGCGCCCACCTGTTCCGGGATGCGTCCGACCACGCGCAGCAGGGTCTCCGTTTCCGACTCCGCCGTGCCGATGCCGAGACGCTCGGCGAGCTCGGAGAAGACTTCGGCGTTCGGCCGCGACTCGCCAACCGGCTCGATCGCCGGCCGCACCAGCTGCAGGCTGATCGGGCCGTATCCCTTGGCGATGTCGTAGTTCTCGAGGAACGTGGTGGCGGGCAGGATCACGTCGGCGTATCGGGCCGTGTCGGTGAAGACCTGGTCGAACACGACGGTGAACAGGTCGCGGCGCTGCAGCCCCTGCAGCACCCGGTTCTGATCCGGCATCGTCGCCAGCGGGTTGCAGTTGTAGACGAAGAGCATCTCGATCGGCGGCGCGTCGTAGTCGAGCAGCGCCCGGCCGAGATGGTTCATGTTGACGACGCGCGTCGAGGGCTCGGGGACGTCGTTCATCCAGGCCGCGGCCTTGATGCCCCAGGCGGCGGAGTTGCTCATCGAGAAGCCGCCGCCGCGGACGCCGAATTTCCCCGCGACCGCGGGCAGGGCGAGGACCGCGGCTGCGGCGGCGCCGCCGTTCCGGTTGCGCTCGAGTCCCCATCCGCAGCGGATGACCGCCGGCGATGCGGCGACGTACATCTCGGCGAGCCGCGTCAGCGCGTCCGCATCGATACCCGCGACCTGTGCGGCGCGTTCGATCGTCCACTCCGCGGCGCGTGCGCGCAGGCGGTCGCTGCCCGTGCTGTGCTCTGACAGGAAGGCCTCGTCGGCATGGCCGCCCTCGAACAGGTAGCGGTGCAGCGCGAGGGCGACGGGGAGGTCGGTCCCGGGATGCACCGGCAGATGCAGGTCCGCCTGACGCGCCAGCGACGTCGCGCGCGGATCGATGACGACCAGCCGGGCGCCAGCCTTCTGGGCCTCCTTGATGAACGGGATCAGATGAATGCCCGACGCGGCCGGGTTGACGCCCCACAGCACGATCAGTTGTGCGTGCGGATAGTCGAGATACGTGACGCCCGGCATCTTGCCGTAGAGACCCTGGTTCGCGGCGCCGGTCGGCGCGGCGCACACGGTCCGCGCCAGTCGTGACGTCCCGAAGCCCCGGAACAGCGTGGCGTCGGTCGTGTCCTGCGTGATCAGGCCGTTGGACCCGCCGTAGCAGAACGGCAGGATCGCCTCCGCGCCGCGCGCGTCCCGGATCTCCTTCATGCGCGTCGCGATCGCGTCGAGCGCCTCGTCCCAGGTCGCCCGCTTGAACGTGCCCTGGCCCTTCTCTCCCTGCCGCATCGCGGGATAGAGCAGACGGTCCTCGCCGTACACCCGATCGGCGAACCGCCGGACCTTGGCGCAGATGAACGATCGGGTAACCGGGTTCTCGTCCGCGCCGTCGATCTTGACGACGCGTCCCTGCTCGACGGTGACGTCGACAGAACAGGAATCGGGGCAGTCGAGTGGACAGGCGGTGCGGACCGTGGAACGCCCCCAGGTCTCAGGCTGGCGCATGGAAGCGATTGTGGCACGTCCGCACGTAGCACGTGGCACGTAGCAGGTATTCGAGGACGGCGGACGGTTAGACGTTACGCCGCCCTCGACCTTGGGGTCTCTTGCTGTGTTACGAAGTGGGGATCGGGTACCCGATCCCACCTCGACTTGCTCTTCCGTTAGAACGTGCCTCGGCCGCCGGCGCCCATGTCGATGCCGGCCGGCCTCCACCCTGAAGGGAGCAAGTGAAGTGCCAGTTTGCGGCTCAGGCGGACGCTGACGCTTGCGCTACACTGTCCGGGCCCGGACGGCTCGACAGCGGGTCGAGTCCGATCGAGTCAAGGCCAGAAGGAGGATTGATGACATTCGGCGAACGCATCATTGGTGCGGCGAAGCTGGACCCTAATACCTTCGAGGACATCGAACGGGACCCCACCGCGATCGGTCAGGCCATCGGCGTGATCGGGCTGGCCGCCCTTGCCAGCGGCCTGGCCAACATCTGGTACGGCGGCATCACCGGGATCCTGTTCGGCTTCATCACCTCGATGGTCGCCTATTGCGTCTGGGCGGTCGCGGTCTGGCTGATCGGCACCAAGCTCATGCCGGATCCGGCCACCAAGGCCGACTTCCCCGAGACGTTCCGCGTCATCGGCTTTGCCGCCGTTCCCTGGATACTGGCGATCGTCACGATCATCCCGCTCCTGGGCTGGCTGCTGATGCTGATCGTCTACCCGGTGGCGTGGCTCTGGTCGATGGCGATCATGGTCATCGCCGTCAAGTCGGTCCTCGACTACACCGATATCACCAAGGCCATCATCGTCGTGGTGATCGGTTTCGTGGCGTTCATGCTGGTCTGGGGCATGTTCCTGATGTTCGGGATCGGCGCGGCGATCATGGGAGGCGCGCTCGGCAGCATGAGCTGAACGGAACCGGCCGGCACGGCTGGTGTCTTATCGGGAGAGCGGCCGCTCGATTCGGGTCGCAGGGCGTGGCGATAACACGTCCTGCGGCCCAACCGAAGGAGTATCCCGATGCGCTGGTCCATGCTGCCCGTGTCGGTCGCGGTCCATGCTGCGGCCCTCTTCGTGTTCCTCATCACCCCAGTCGTGGCCGGAGTGCACCTGCCGGTGCCGTGGCCACTCTCGACGGCCTACGTCGCCGCAATGGCGAGTCCGCCGCCTCTCCCTGTTCACCGTCCCGCGTCGACGCCGAAGCCGGACACTGGCGCGCCGACCGGCGCGGCCGACCACATCTCGCATGACGACGTCGAAAGCAGCGATGGCCCGATCGCGGACGGCGGCCTGCCGTCCGTCGGTGTCGCAACCGATGGCCTGTCGCCGCACATGGGACTGAACGGTGGATTTGCCGCCACCACCGCCGGCTCCCGCGATCGAACGTCCGCAGCCGGTGCGGGTCGGCGGCGTGATTCGCGAGCCGCGCAAGCTGGTGCACGTCGCGGCCGAGTATCCGGAGATCGCGCGGCGGGCCCGCGTCGAGGGCCTGGTGGTGATCGAGGCGATGATCGACGAGCGCGGCGCGGTCGTCGACGCGCGGGTGCTGCGATCGGTGCCCCTGCTCGACGCGGCCGCGCTGACCGCCGTGAAAGAGTGGCGCTATACTCCGACGCTGCTGAATGGCGTGCCGGTGCGGGTCCTGATGGCCGTGACCTTCAATTTCAAGCTGGGTGACCTCACTCCGTGATTCGGGCGGCGGCACTCCTGCTCGCCGGCCTGCTGCAGGCGGCCGCTCAGACGCCCGGGGCGGACGACCCCGCCCTGCGTCTGGCCGTCGAGCGCTTCTACCAGACGCAGGAACAGGAAGACGCCGCCGGCTACCTCGCGCTGTGGAGCACGAAGGTCCAGCGCCCGACGGCGGAACAACTGAAGTACGTCTTCGACTCGGGCGACGACAAGTTCGCCGAGATCGAGATTACGCGGGTCGTCGAGACGCGCGGGCGGCTGCGGGTGCGCGTGGCCGCGACGCGAACGCGCACGAGCCGTCCGCGACCTGACGGCACGCCCGGTCCGACCTTCACCTCGCGCCTGGTGTCGGCGCTCACGTTCGAACGCGACGGCGCCGACTGGAAGCTGGTCCGGGAAGGCGCGGCGGCCGACGATCTCGCCGCCGAGCTGCTGGATGCCGCCACCGAGGAGGAGCGTGAAGCGCTCCTGGCCAGCGAACCCGACCTGGTCGGTCCGCAGCTCCTGTCCGCGCTGGCGCGATTCGCCGGCGCGGCCGCGACCAGTCAGCAGTACCCGCGCGCGCAGCAGATCTACGAGCGGCTCGCCGCGATCGCCCGCCGCGGCGGCTTCAAGAAGGAAGAGGGCGAGGCGCTGCAGAACATCGGCAACGCGCTCTACTTCCAGCGCCGCTTTCCCGAGGCGCTCACCGCCTACGAGCAGCGGCTCGCGATCGAACGCGAACGGGCGGACGAGGCCGGCATCGCCTCGGCGCTCACCGGCATCGCCACCATCCGCTATTCGTACGCCGAGTACACCGAAGCGCTGGCCCGGTACCGCGAAGCGCTTGCGATTCAGGAACGCATCGACGACGTCACCGGCCTGGCGGTCACCTCGCTCAGCATCGGCAACATCACGTACCTGCAGGGGGACTTCCAGTCGGCGATCCTCGCGTATCGGCGCAGCCTCGAGCTGAACCGGACGATGTTTTATGCCGATGGCGAGTCGCGTGCGCTCGAAGGTCTTGGCCGCGTCTACATGGCGCAGGGGGACTATGCCGGTGCGCTGGAGGCGTTCGAGACCGTGCTGCGCGATCCGCGCCTCCAGAGCGCGCGCGGGCGTCTCGGCAGCGCCGCGCAGAACCTGGGGGATGTGCACTTCCGGCTCGGGAATCTCGACGTCGCACGGGCCCGCTACGACGAGAGCCGCGCCCACTACGAGGCGATGAAGGACCAGTCCAACGTCGGGCGCGTCGTCCAGGCCACGGCCTTGACCGAGCTCGTGGCCGGACGACTGGCGCAGGCCGAGGACGGCTATCGCCGCAGCGGCTCGATCTGCAAGGCGGCCGGCGATGACGGCTGCACGGCGGGTGCGACGGCGGGGCTGGCCTACGCGCTGTCGGCCCAGGAGAAGTACTGGGACTCGGCCGCGTCCTACCGTCAGGCGATTCGCGAGTTCGGCGCGCTCGGGCAGCGGGAGTCGGTGGCGCGGTCCGAAGTCGGGCTGTCGCAGGCGCTGGTCGGCGCCGGCGATTTCGCCGCCGCGATCGAAGCCGCGACCCGGGCCCGGCACATCGCCATCGCCCTTGGCAGCGACGACATGCTGTGGCGGGCCCTCACCGCCGAAGCTCGCGCCGTGCGGAAGATCGGCGACGTCCCGCGCGCGCTCGGCGTCGCCCGCGCCTCGGTCGCGGTCCTCGACCGCCTGCAGGCCGAGGCGCTCGACAAGCCAGGGTCGAGCCTGACCGCCGAAGCGGCGGGGGCGCTGGCGACGTTTGCCGTGCTGCAGGCGGAATCAGGTCAGGCGGCCGGTGCGTTCGCAACCTCTGAACGGCTGCGGACGATTGAGATCCGCGCCGGCCTGGCGACCAACGAGCGCGACATCGCGCGCGGCATGACCGAGGAGGAGCGGGCCGAGGAGCGGACGCTGGCCGCGACGGTACTGACACGGCTGGCGCAGGTCACGCGCGAGCGCACCCTGCCAAAGCCGGACGCGGCACGCGTGGCGACGCTCGACGCCGCGGTTGCCGAAGCCAAGACGGCACGGCGCGAATGGATGCGGCGCCTGTTCGAACGCCATCCGGCGCTGCAGACGTGGCGCGGTCTCGGCGCGCCGCGCCTGGTCGTCGACGCCGCGCCGCTGCTCACCGGGCCGGCCGAGCTTCTCGTCGCCTTCGTCCTGGACGACGACGACCTGCTGGCGATGACGATCGCCCGTCAGGAGACGGAGGCGGGCGTGACGCCGGCGCTCGAAATCGAGGCGCACGTCACGCACGTCAACCGCCGTCACGTGAATGCCAGCGTTCTGGCGATCCAGCAGGCCGCTGCCCTGAACGACGCGAACGCGTGGAAGACGGCGATGAGCGAGGTCGTTGCGCTGCTGACGCCGGCGCTGCAGTCGCGGCTGGCCGCTGCGTCGAAGGTGACGATCCTCCCGCACGACGTGCTGTGGCGCGTCCCGTTCGAAGCCTTGCCGCTGCAGGATCGGTTGCTCGGCGATCGGACATCCGTCTCGATCGCCGGTTCGCTCGACAGCACGATTCGCGGGGCGGCGATCGCGTCGCGCCGGACGGGGCCGCGCCTGCTGGCCGTCGGCGCTCCGGAGCTGGTGCCCGGCCGGCTCGCACGCTACAAGCAGGTGGCGCCGGGGTGGAACCTGCGCGGGGCGGAGTCGGCCGATCCGGAGCTCTCGGCGGTGTCGAGCGCGTATGACGCCGCACTGGTGACGACACTGTCGCGCGCGATGGCGACCGAGACGGCCGTGCGTGAACAGCTTGCGGCTCAGGCGATCCATGTGGCCGCGCCGTTCCGCATCAACGCGGCGAGCCCGCTGTTCTCGTCGATGTTGCTGAGCACGATGCCGCCGGCAGAGGGGGCAGCCGCCGAACCCTCACCGTCCGCGGCTCCTGATGCGGGCGCGACTCCGGCTGCTCAGCCCGTCGCCGACAGTGGGTCATTGCCGCCCAGGCCCGAGCTCGCGTCGAACGACGGGGCGCTCGAATTGCGGGAAGTGATGAACCTGGACGCGGGGGCACGCATCGTCGTGTTCTCCGACGGCGCGGCGACGTCGATGCGCGATGGCGCGTCGGCGGCGGACGTGCTGCAGTGGGGCTGGCTCGCCGCGGGCGTCCCGTCGCTGCTGGTCGCACGATGGAGTGCGCCGCCGACGACCGGTCCGACGCTGCTGGCGGAGTTTCACAAGCAGATCGCGTCCGGCGCCCGGCCGGCCGACGCGCTCCGCGCCGCCCAGGCGCTGATCCGATCGAGCGCGGACACCGCCGCGCCGATCTACTGGGCCGGCTGGATGCTGCTCGGTCCGCAGTAACGGCGCCCGGTCAGCGGCGCGCCCGCACCGGCACCGTGCGCTGGCGATCGGGGAAGAAGTCGCGGCCGCGGACGATCTCAATCACGTTCTTCGCCGCGCCGATGCCGGGCATCGCGTTGAGGCCGGTGTCGAGCACCCCGCTGATCACCCCCTTCCTTCGCATCGTCACCACGACGGTGGCGGCGGCGATCGCCGCGCCCAGGATAGGAATGGATCGAGCGACGCGCCGCGAGAGTCGAGCGCTGGCCCAGCGAGTGAGTTGAGGTCCTACAGCCATGCCGGCGTCCTGTGCAACGGGTTTGCCAAGCGCCGCCGTCGCCAGCTCAGCCGGCTGGCGAGCCGACTTTTGAGGCTACGATCGAGAGTGCATGCCTCATGTCGTTATCGTTGGCGGCGGTTTCGGGGGGCTGTATGCCGCGCGCGCGTTGAAGGGCGAGCCGGTCGAGCTCACGATCGTCGACAAGCGCAACCACCATGTGTTCCAGCCTCTGCTGTATCAGGTCGCGATGGCGGGGCTGTCGCCGGGAGACATCGCGTCACCGATCCGATGGATCCTGCGGCGCCAGAAGAACGTCGAGGTGCTGCTCGCGGAGGCAACCGGCGTCGATGTGGCGGGCCGGCGGTTGATCCTGACCGACGGCGAGATCCCGTACGACTACCTGATCATCGCGACCGGCTCGACCCACGCCTACTTCGGCCATGACGAGTGGCGGCCGACCGCGCCGGGCCTCAAGACGCTCGAGGATGCCCTGGAGATTCGGCGGCGGGTGCTGCTGGCCTACGAGCACGCCGAGCGCGCGACCGATCCGGAGCGCCAGAGCGCGCTCCTGACGTTCGTCGTCATCGGCGGCGGCCCGACCGGCGTGGAGATGGCGGGAGCCCTCGCCGAGATGTCGCGGCACTCGCTGGCCCGCGACTTCAGGCACTTCAATCCGAGCTCCGCACGCATCATCCTGCTCGAGGGGGGCACCTCGATCCTGACCGCCTTTCCCGAACCGCTCCGCGACGCGGCCCGGAAGGATCTCGAAGCGCTCGGCGTCGAAGTCCGGACCGGGGCCGTGGTGACGCACGTCGAGGACGGCGCGGTGACGGCGGGCGGCGACGTGATCAGGACGGCGACCGTGGTGTGGGCGGCGGGAGTGTCGGCGTCACCGCTCGGCGCGTCGCTCGGCGTGCCGGTCGATCGCGCCGGCCGGGTACGCGTGCTGCCGGACCTGACGATTCCCGGTGCGCCGAACGTCTTCGTGATCGGCGACCTGGCCTCGCTCGACGGTGCCGACGGACGGCCGCTGCCTGGCGTCGCCCAGGTGGCGATCCAGATGGGAAAGCATGCGGCCCGCAACATCCTGCGCGCGATGGAGCAGCAGCCGCTGCGGCCATTCGTGTATCGCAATCTCGGCAACATGGCCACCATCGGCCGCGCCTCGGCCATCGGCGACTTCACCACGTTCAGGCTCAAAGGGTTGATCGGCTGGCTGGTCTGGCTGTTCGTCCACATCCTGAATCTGATCGGCTTCCGCAACCGCCTCGTCGTGATGGTGCAGTGGGCCTGGGCCTATTTCACCTACCAACGCGCGATTCGCCTGATCGCCGGCGGACCAGCGCCGCCGGACTGACGTGCGCGGCCTCCGGATCGCGATCGTCGCGGCCGCCATCGTCGTGGCCCTCGTGCCGCTGCCGCCGGCGCTGATCGAGCGTTGGTACTCGCGCGGCGCGTACGCGGCGCTGCAGCCCGCCGTCACCACGATGTCGAACGTCTTCCCGGTGGCGCTGCTCGACGTCGCCATCGCCGCGTGGCTCGTGATCGCGATCGCCGGATTCGTCTGGCGGGTGCGAACGACAGGGTTCGGCCGGTCGATCCGTACGCTGCCGTTCTCGATCGTGTTCGCGGCGGCGGTCGTGTACGTCTGGTTCCTCCTGTTCTGGGGCTTGAACTACCGCCGCCTGCCGCTGGAGGACAAGCTCGCCTACGACGCGGCGCGAATCTCGAGCGTGCAGGCGCTGACGGTCGGACGCATGGCGGTCGATCAGCTCAACGCGCTCGCGCCGCAGTCGCGTCCGGCGGCGAACGAAGACGACGTGTTGGCGGACGCGCTGCGCGACGTCGAGCGTGTGCTGGGCGCGTCGGCCCACGTGCTCGTCGCTCCGCCGAAGCGATCGCTGTTGACGTGGTACTTCCGCAAGGCGGCCATCGACGGCATGACCAACCCGTTCTTCCTGGAAATCATCGTCACGCCGGATCTGCTGCCGTTCGAGCGGCCGCATACGCTCGCGCACGAATGGGCCCACCTTGCCGGCTATGCGGACGAATCCGAGGCGAACTTCGTCGCCTGGCTCGCGTGCCTGCGCGGGTCCGCCGCGTCGCGCTACAGCGGATGGCTCTCCGCCTACCAGCATCTGTCGGCGGTGCTGCCGAGGGACGATCGCAAGGCGCTTGGCAGCGCGCTCAGCCCCGCGGTGCTCGCCGATCTCGAGGCCATACGGCTGCGGCTGTCGCGCGCGAGCCCGCGGGTGAGCACCGCCGCTCGCGGCGCCTACGACACCTACCTGCGCGCGAATCGGGTGGAAGAGGGCATCGCGAGCTATGGTGCGGTGGTCCGCCTGATGCTGGGCACGTCATTCGGGGACGACTGGACGCCTCGCCTGCGGCCCCAGCCATAAATCCTTCAGCTGGATCGGGCGCGTCGTTTGCAGTGCGCCCTGCGGGTCAGCCGCCCGGCGTAGGGTCGAGCGGATCGAGATCCTGCTCGGAAACCACGGGAATCTCGCGATCCCGGGGATCCAGCGGATCGAGGTCGTCGGCGACCACGGGCGCGGGGCGTCGTCCGACCCGAAGATCGTCCGGCGTGACGTCGGGGTTGGGAGCCGTGAATGCCATCTGCTGCCACCTGCGCCACCCACAGTCGTGACAGCGGTAGGGCTGCCGATCGGTCAACCGATGACGCAGCCGCTCGACCGTGTTCCGCAGGCGCGATGGATAGACGCGCTCGGAGCCGCAGGACGGACAGGTCATTCAGAGGAGGGAAGGGGTTACGGACGGCGGACGCATCCTAACACAGCCTGAAAAACCATCATGCCCCGTTCCTCCCATCGTTCCACCGCCTCCGTGATCGTCCTGCATCCCGTCGAATCGGCGAGGTCGGCAGGGCTGCGCTACACCACCGACGCGAAGGCGGGGATTCAGCGGATGCGGCGGGGACGCGCCTTCGTCTATGTCGATCCCGATGGCCGTCCGCTGCGCGCCGCCGCGGACCTCCAGCGCATCAAGTCGCTGGTGATTCCCCCGGCGTGGACGGACGTCTGGATCTGCTGCTGATGCGCGCGGCCACCTGCAGGCCACCGGCCGCGATGCGCGTGGTCGCAAGCAGTATCGCTATCACCCGAAGTGGCGGCAGACGCGTGACGAGACCAAGTACCACCGCATGATCGGGTTTGCGCAGGCGCTGCCGGGGATCCGCCGCACCACGCACGATCATCTGCGCCGGCAGGGCCTGCCGCGCGAGAAGGTGCTCGCCACCGTCGTGCAGCTGCTCGAGAAAACGCTGATCCGGGTCGGCAACGACGAGTACGCGCGGTCGAACCGGTCGTACGGGCTGACGACGCTGCGGGATGGGCACGTCGAGGTCAGCGGCCACCGGCTGACGTTCTCGTTCCGGGGCAAGAGCGGCGTCGAGCACGAGATCGATCTGAGCGATCGCCGCCTCGCGCGCATCGTGAAGCAGTGCCGCGATCTCCCCGGCTACGATCTGTTCCAGTACATCGACGACGAAGGACAGCGGCAGACGGTCGGGTCGGAGGAAGTGAACGCGTACCTGAAAGAGATCACCGGCCAGGATTTGACGTCGAAAGACTTCCGCACCTGGGCCGGCACCGTGCTGGCCGCGCAGCTGCTGAAGGAGCTCGAGGTCGCGCCGTCAGATACCCAGGCGAAAAAGAACATCGTGCGCGTCGTCGAGATGGTGGCGAGCCGGCTCGGCAACACGAAGGCGGTGTGCCGCAAGTGCTACATCCATCCGGCCATCCTCGAGTCGTACATGGACGGGTCGATGATGCAGATGCTGGCGAAGCGTGCGCGGAAGGTGTCCCGGGCGGTCGATCGGCTGACCGATGGGGAAGCCGCCGTGCTCGACTTGCTGCAGCGCCGGCTTCCCCGGGACCTGAAACGGAAGGCGAGTTGAGCGTCAGCGGCTGGCGATGCGGATGCCGCCATTCGTGCCGCGGATGCTGATTGCCGGCCCGCCGCCATTGAGCCGCGCCTCCAGCCGGCGCCGCGTCGATTCCGACTTGTCGAGATTGAGGCCGTTGGCGTCGATGCCGCCGTTGGTGATGTTTGCCGAGATCGTCGCCTTGGCATCCGGGGGCAGTCGCAGCTTGATGCCGCCGTTCGTGCACTCCAGCTTCACGCCGGGCTCGAGCACCTGCGTGAGGTCGACGTCGACGCCGCCGTTGGTCGTCGAGGCCTCGATCGGGCCGCTGACGTCGCGGGCCTGAATGCCGCCGTTGGTGGTTTCGGCGAAGATGCGCCCCTTCAACCCGAGCATCTCGACGCCGCCGTTGGTGGTCACGAACCGCACGTCGGCCGACGCCGGCACCTTGACGGCGTAGCGGACCTCGCCGCCTCCCATGTTCATGAACCCGCCGCCGCGCGGCAGCTTCGTTTCAATCTTGATGGACGACGGGGAGGCGGACTCGACGATCTCGATCCGCTCGAGCATCTGACGGGCCGCTTCGGGCGAACCGGCCTTGGCCACTTTCACCGCCACCACTTCGACCTTGTTGCCGACGGACGGTTCGACCTGAATCCTGCCGTTCACGTTGCCGATCTCGACGCGCCCGCCGGGCTCGAGATCGTAGGTCTTCCGCCATTCGGCGGTCTCCTGGGACTTGAAGTCGGCCGTGACGATGTCGCAGGCCGTTGCCGAGAGGGCCAGGCAGACCAGCGTCAGGGCCGAAACAGCGCGCGAGCACACCTTTGTCATCATCACAACTCCTGACGGGACTATACGCCCCGGGCCCACCCAGGGTTCATCGGCTGGTCCGCCGGGGTCCGCTGGGCCCGCCGAGGCCCGCCGAGACCGCCGAGGACAACGACGGGTGTATCATGCGGCATTCAGGGCCGACACATGCCTCCGGTCCGGCGTCCCCACGCACTCGACACACGCATCACGAGCAGGGCTGCACATGAGTGACCGCAAGTACCGCCAGCGCGGCTATCAGGACGAACCGCGTGAGCCGCGGCGCGACAGTCCGCAGGCGCCGAAGAAGGAGTACGCGCCACGGGGCCAGCCGCCAGACCGGCCGAAGACGTTCAGCATGCCTGGCTTCCGCGAGGCCGTGAAGTGCGCGCGCTGCGGCAACGAGCTGACGGTGGCGACGGCCTGGGGCGCCGAGAGCACCTGCTCGCGGTGCGGCGCCGATCTGCACACCTGCGCGCAGTGCACGCATTTCGACACCAGCGCCGCGTTCGAGTGTCAGCGGCCGATCGCCGCGCGAATCTCGCCGAAGGATGCGCGCAATACCTGTGGGGAGTTCGAGCCGCGCACGACCGTCGAGCGCGAAACGAAGTCGCAGGCACCCACCAGCGCACGCAAGGCATTCGACGACCTGTTCAAGTAACGCGCTCCTCGAGCAGCTGATCGCGCGTGACGTGGTGACGCGTGAGCCGCGTCAGCTGACTTTCGTCAACGTGGTACGGAGCCCGGTCAGCGTCCGCTCCAGCGACTCGCGCGCGAGGCCTTCGACGACCCCGGTGATGAAGGGGCGGAGCAGGGTCGGGACCCCGCGGCTGAGACTGACCGATTCGCATTCGATCAGCACGCCGTTGTTGACCGCCTCGTACCGCCAGTAGGCGTTCAGGCGCCACAGATAGCCGCTGTCGGAGCCGACCTTCTTCTCGCGTTCCGCCGGTGTGCCGGCCTGTTCCACCTCGGCGATGCGCGTCGCCACGCTGCGGGCCGCCGCGCGCGTCGTGCCGAACCGGCGGTACTCGACCGCGTGATCGCTGTTGTAGGTCGCGCTGACGCCGTACTTGGCGCGCCGCAGCTTCAGGAAGATCTTGTAGCGATCCCCCTCCTTCGAGATCAGCCGCGAGGCAATCACTTCCTCATAGTGCCGGGACTCCTGACCGGCGAGCTGTCCCAGCTTCTCGAGCACGGCCGCGACGCTGGTGTTGGGTACGAACACGGCGCCGGCCCAATGGTGGATCTTGCCGTCCGGTACGTCGAACGTGCCGTCGCCGGGCCGCGCGCGCTCGATCCGCGACATCGCCACACCACCGCCCATCGCCGTCGAGCGCCAGCCGCCCACGCCGAAGGCGTCGAGGGAGAAGAAGGGCGATGCCGACACCGACCCCGACTCGTAGCGGGTGTCGACCCGCTGCTCGTACGCCTGCCACGCCTGGATCGTGCGCGGCTGGAGGTCGACCGCAAGCATCTCGGTGGCGACCGGGGCCGGCCCGTCGGCGCCAGCCGCCGCGAGGGGCTGGATGGCCAGGAGCAGCAGCGGCACCACCGCGGCCCGCCGGAACACCAGCAGCTCGCTCGCGCCGAAGTTGAGGAGGGAACACATGATGATCGCGGCGATGTTGGCGCCGAGCGGGTCGACGTGGAGCGAACCGGTGAGCAGTCGCATCACCGCGAGATTGCCGGTCAGTGAGATGGTGCCGTTCAAGAGGTGAAAGTGTCCGAGCCGGGTCAGCAGCGTGGCGGTCGTGCCCGACGGCCGCGAGCGCCACGTCCACCGCTCGTGCCAGAAGAAATTGTGCAGCACCGCGGCCTCGACGGCAATTGCGGTGGCGAAGAGGTAATGGGTGTCGGTCTGCCGGACGAGCCAGCCGAGGAGGCCGAGCTGCACGAAGATGCCCAGCGCCCCCACGCCGTTGAACTTGATCCATCGCTCCAGCAGGCCGTCTTCCCTCATGCCCTGGAAGGCGCGAACGCGCGGGCGAATCGGCTCAGGACTCCCGTCCCTGACGCCGGCGGTTTTCCATTTCCTCCAGGGTTTTCGGCCAGTCCTGCCCCAGCAGCCGGGAGAGCGCCCGGTCCGACAGCAGCTTGCCCCCGGTCTGGCACGCGCTGCAGTAATTGGCCTCGTTGCGCGCGAACACGATCCGCTGGACCGGCTGCCCGCAGACCGGGCACGGCTGGCCGAACTTGCCGTGCACCGCCATCTCCTTGTGAAACGCGGTGACCTTGTCGGGCCATTCGCCGCCGGCCTGCTCCTGCAGCCGCTCGACCCAGAGGTGCAGCGTCTCGCGCGTCGCGTGATACAGCCGATCGATCTCGTCGTCGCTCAACCCCGACGTCAGCTTCATCGGCGACAGCCGCGCCGCGTGCAGGATCTCGTCGGAGTAGGCGTTGCCGATGCCGCTGAAGATGTGCGGGTCGGTGAGCGCGCGCTTGAGCGTGTGATTCTCGGCGGTCAGCCGCTCGCGAAACGTCTCCAGGCTGGCCTCCAGGACCTCGAGACCACGACGATCGTGCTCGCGCATGGCATCGACGCCGCGAACGATGTGAATCGACGCCTGCCGCTTCGATCCGGCCTCCGTCAGGATCAGCGTGCCGTGCGCAAAGTCGAGGGCCAGCAGGCCGACCTTTGCCGGAATCGCCGCTCCCGGATCCTTCCAGCGCAATCGCCCGGCGATCATCAGGTGCAGGATCATGAACAGCTGATCGTCCAGCGCGAACACGAGGCGCTTGCCCATCCTGCCGATCTCGCGCACGACCGCGCCCTCGAGCACCGACACCGGCGGATCGTAGGTGCGGACGATGAAGGGATTGCCGATCCGTACGCGTTCGATTGGCCGGCCGGCGACGCGCGCCCGCAGCGCGTGCAGGTAGAGCTCGACGTCGGGCAATTCGGGCATGAGGATATTGTCGCCTGACGGCGACCGGACTCGGGAGTCGGGACGCGGGACGTGGAAGCGGGAAGCGGGAAGCGGGAGGGAGCGGGACGCGGGAAGCGGGGCGATCGGCAATAATCCGTCAGTGTCCGTCCTGAAACATGCGCCGTCGTTGTCGGCGCGCGAGGCCGAGCGGCTCGTCGATGAGCTCTATGGCATTCGTGGGTCGGCCTCGCCGCTGCCGAGCGAACGCGATCAGAACTTCCGGATCGACTCTGCCGCGGGGTCCTACGTCCTCAAGATCGCGAACGCCACGGACGATCGTGCGCTGCTGCTGGCGCAGAACGCGGCGATGACGCACGCGGCGGCGCACGGCGTGCCGTGTCCGGCTGTCGTTGCGACCGCGGCCGGCACGAGCGTCGAGCACCGCGACGGGCACGACCTCCGGCTCGTGACCTGGCTCGACGGCGTTCCGCTCGCGGCGTTCCGGCACCACTCGGTGGTGCTGCTGCAGCAGGTGGGCCGCACGGTCGGACGCCTGGACGCGGCGCTCGCGGGCTTCGACGCCCCTGCCGTCCATCGATCGTTCGACTGGGACCTCACGAGCGCGGCGGCCCTGGTGCGCGATCGCCTCGATCTCGTGACCGACCCAGACCTGAGGGCCACGGTCGGGCAGATCGCCGCGGAGGCCGGCGCGCTCGCCGGGACGATCGCAAGCCTGCCGCGATCGGTCATCCACAACGATCCCAACGACCACAACGTGCTCGTCACCGGGACCGACGCCGTCTACGCGCGGGATCAACGCGTCAGCGGCGTCATCGATTTCGGCGACATGGTGCACGGCATCACCATCGCCGACCTGGCGGTCGCCATCGCGTACGCGGTGCTGGACGAACGCGAGCCATTCCGCGCGGCGTCGGCGATCGTCCGCGGCTACTCGACGGAACGACCGCTCGCGCCCGCCGAGCGCGACGTCCTGTGGCCGCTGGTGCTGCTGCGGCTGGCCTTGAGCGTGTGCATGGCCGCCCGCCAGCAGCGCGAGCGGCCAGACGACGAGTATCTGGGCGTGAGTCAGGAGCCGATCCGGCGGACCTTGCCGCGGCTGCTCGATACGGCGGCCGCGGCGCGGACGATCCAGTCGGCCTGCCAGGACGCCGAGGGAGTCGCGAGACGCCGCCGGTCCACGGGCGGCAGCGTCCGGCTGGCCTACGACGAGCCGGTCGCGCTCGTCCGCGGATCGATGCAGTACGTGTTCGACCGCGCCGGCCGTCGCTATCTCGATGGCTACAACAACGTGCCGCACGTCGGACACTCGCATCCACGGGTGGCCGACGCCGCAGCCTCGCAGATGCGGCTGCTGAACACGAATACGCGCTACCTCCACGACGGCCTGGCGTCGTTCGCCGAGCGACTGGCCGCGACCTGTCCGCCGCCGCTCGAGGTCTGCTACTTCCTGAACTCCGGGAGCGAGGCCAACGAGCTCGCGCTGCGGCTGGCTCGCGCGCATACCCGCCAGCGCGACGTGATCGTGCTCGACGCCGCCTACCACGGCCACACGACCACGCTCATCGAGATCAGCCCCTACAAGTTCGACGGTCCGGGCGGCGAGGGACGCGCGCCATGGGTGCACGTGGCGCCCATCCCCGACGTCTTCCGCGGTCCCTTCAAGAAGGACGATCCCCGCGCGGGCGAGCGCTACGCGCGGCCGGTCGCGGACATCGTGGCGCAGCTGCGCGAGGCCGGTCGAGGCCTCAGTGCGTTCATTGCCGAGACGTGTCCGAGCGTGGGCGGACAGATCCTGCCGCCCGACGGCTACCTGGCCGCGGTCTACGCGCACGTGCGCGACGCCGGGGGCGTGTGCATCGCCGACGAGGTGCAGACCGGGTACGGCCGGATGGGCTCGAGCTTCTATGCCTTCGAGGACCAGCGGGTCGTCCCGGACATCGTCGTCCTGGGGAAACCGATCGGAAACGGCTATCCGCTGGCGGCGGTGATCACCACGCCCGCGATCGCGGCCTCGTTCGACAACGGGATGGAGTTCTTCAGCACGTTCGGCGGCAGCACGGTGTCGATGGCGGTGGGCGCCGCGGTACTCGACATCGTCCAGAGCCTGGATCTACGGCAGCACGCGGACCGTGTCGGCCGCCATCTGATGGGACGGTTACGGCCGCTGCCCGACCGCTATCCACTGGTCGGCGACGTGCGGGGAGCCGGGTTGTTCGTGGGGATCGAGCTGGTGCGCGATCGCGGTTCGCTGGAGCCGGCCGCCGACGAAGCCACATTCGTCGTGAACCGGATGCGGGCCGACGGCGTGCTGATCGGCACCGATGGTCCCTTCCACAACGTCCTGAAGATCCGGCCGCCGATGCCCTTCAACGCCCGCGACGCCGATGCGCTCGCGGACGCGCTCGAGCGCGCGCTCGACGGCGCGTGCACGTTCGCACGTAGCACGTAGCACGTGCGCACGTGCTACGTGCGCACGTGACGCTACTTGTCGCCGCCCAGCGGCTCGCGCCCGTTCGCATAGATCGCGGTCAGGCGGCCCTGCTGGATCTCGAGCGCCGAGGGCTGGCCGCCCTTGTAGTGGCTCGACAGCATGCCGGTGTCGATGAGGATGGCCTTGCCGCCCCAGCGTGAGGTGATTTTGCCGCCAGGCAGCTGCGGGGTGTGGCCGGTCACGAACCGCCGGACCCCGAGGCGCGTCAGCAGGCCGTCGAAACCCGGCAGCGGCTCGTCGCCGGGGGAGGCGTAGCCCCGATACCAGAGCGGACCGTTCTCGTCGATCAGGGCCCACTTCGGGAAGGTCTGCAGCTGCACCAGCTGGTTCACGTATTCGCGCGTGACGTACTCGGGCAGCGGCTCGCTGGTCTTCTGGGCAATCGCGATGCGGCCGATCTCCACCTGCGCGACGTTGATGACTTCCTGCAGCGTGAAGACGCCGGTGATCAGTTTCGCGCGCTCCATCGTGGCGAGGAGCTCGTCCCAGGTCTTCACTTCGCGCTCGACCAGGCGGTTGGTGTCGTCCACGGTCGCGGTGCCCTGCGGGTGCAGTCCGGCGTGCATGAAGATGGCGTCGTCGATCTGCAGGACCGGCTTGCGCGCGCGGATCCAGCGGCCGTACTGACCGCTGGGGCCGAGCGCCTGGACGTATTCGACGTACCCGGGCGGATGGGCCGCCATCCATTCGTCGCGCGCGAGCGCCACGCCGGCGCGCTTGGCGATCTCGGCGTGCGCGTCGAAGGCGCGGCGGCGGCGATCCTCGGACCGCTGGTCGGCGAACTTGGCGAAGGCGCCCGGCGAGACGTCGCGAAGGTCGTGCAGGACGTTCATGCCCTCGTGATTGCCGAACAGCACGTCGACGCGCCCGCCGGCGCGACGCGCCTCGCCCTCGAGGCGCATGAGGAGATCCATCACCTCGCGGACGTGGTCGCCGCGGTCGGTGAAGTCGCCGGTCTGTACGAGCCGGGCGGTGCCGCCGGACCAGCGCTGCTTGTCGTCGACGAGCGCGGCCGCGCGGAGGATCTGCTGCAGCCCGCTGAGCGAGCCGTGAATGTCGCCGATGGCGACGATCCGCGGCGCCGGCGGTGCCGGCGCCTGGCGATCGTACGCCCCGACGGCGACCGTCATCAGCGCCGCGGCGAAGGCGGCGGGGAACCCTGGCAGGAATCGACTGAGCATGTTCCTGCATGATACCTCCGGCGCCCGGTTCGAGCCCGCTCGCCGCGACCTTTGTCGCGGTCCGCGCCGACATCCGGCAGGGGCCGACCACCGCCGCGGGAGGGCGTAACAAAGGCCCGGCCGCCGTCGTAAACGCACCGTAAATCGTGGTACCATTCGACCTTTCCAGCCCACTTGTTGCCCATCGGCGTCGAAGGCTGATTACTGATCTCAACCCCTTGAAGGTGAACGCATGAACGAGCGCCGGTACCTGCCTGCGCTGCTGTTGCTATTTGTCGGCAGTGGCTGCGCGGCGTTGATCTACGAAGTCGTCTGGTTTCAGCTGCTGCAGCTCACGGTCGGTTCGTCGGCGGTCTCGCTGGGCGTCCTGCTCGGCACCTTCATGGGCGGCATGTGCCTGGGCAGTCTGTGGCTGCCGCGGCGCATTTCGGCCGTCCATCACCCCCTGAAGGTCTACGCCTATCTCGAGCTCGGCATCGGCGTCGTCGGCATCCTGATCCTGCTGCTGATGCCGGCACTGACCAGCGTCTACACGTCGATCGCGGGTACCGGCATCGTCGGCATCCTGCTGCGTGGCCTGGCCGCGGCCCTCTGCCTGCTGCCGCCGACGCTGCTGATGGGCGCCACGCTTCCGGCGATGGCGCGCTGGGTCGAGACCACGCCTCAGGGCGTCTCGTGGCTCGGGTTCTTCTACGGCGGCAACATCGGGGGCGCCGTCCTCGGCAGCCTGCTCGCGGGGTTCTACCTGCTGCGCGTGCACGACATGTTCGTGGCGACGTTTGTCGCGGTCGGCTTGAACGTGCTGGTGGCGGTCATCGCGCTCGCCATCTCGCGCGTCACGCCCTACACGCCGGCCGCCGCGGAAACCGGAGCCGTGACCCGCGAGAAGGGCACGTGGGCGATCTACGTGGCGATCGGCATCTCCGGCATGACGGCGCTCTCCGCCGAAGTCATCTGGACGCGGATCCTGTCGCTGCTGTACGGCGGCACCGTTTATACGTTCTCGCTGATCCTCGCGGTGTTCCTGCTCGGCCTGGGCATCGGCAGCAGCGTCGGGTCGGCGATCTCGCGCAACATCACACGGCCGCGGCTGGCGCTGGCGTGGGTGCAGATGCTGCTCGCCGGCGCGATCGCGTGGGCCGCGTTCATCCTCACGCAGTCGCTGCCGTACTGGCCGATCGATCCGTCGATGTCGAGCAGTCCCTGGTACACGTTCCAGCTCGATCTCGTGCGATCGCTCTGGGCGATGCTGCCCGGCGCGATCCTGTGGGGCGCCAGCTTCCCGCTGGCGCTGGCGTCGGTCGCCAACGGCCGCCAGGATCCGGCACGGCTCGTCGGTGGCGTGTACGCCGCCAACACGGTCGGCGCCATCATCGGATCGCTGCTGGCGAGCCTGCTGCTGGTCGTCTGGGTTGGCAGCCAGCGGGCGCAGCAGCTGCTGATCGTGCTGTCCGTGATGTCCTCGCTGCTGGCGCTCGACGCCGCATCAGCGGAGGCGAACGAGAAGGGCGAGGCCCGCGGCCGCATGCGTCTCGGCGGCACGCTCCTGATCGTGGGCGCGGCGATGTTCGCGGCGTGGCTGGCGCGCAACGTGAGCCCGGTCCCCGCGATTCTCGTGGCCTACGGCCGCTATGCCGCGAGCCGGATCGGGCAGGCCGAGGTCATCGACATGCGCGAAGGCTGGCAGGCGTCGGTCGCCGTCACGCGCCTCTCGAACGGCGTGCTGAACTATCACAACGCCGGCAAGGTGCAGGCCTCGAGCGAGCCGCAGGACATGCGGCTCCAGCGGATGCTCGGGCACATGACGACGTTGATTCCGGACAACCCGAAGCAGGTGCTCACCATTGGCTTCGGCGCCGGCGTCACGGCCGGCGCGGTGTCGATCGAGCCGAAGCTCGAGCGGTTGACCATCGCCGAGATCGAGCCGCTGGTGCCGATCATGGCGTCACAACACTTCGGCGCCCACAACTTCGACGTGTACAAGAACCCGAAGACGCACCTGATCCTGGACGACGCGCGGCACTACCTGATGACCACGGATCAGAAGTTCGACGCGATTACGTCGGACCCGCTCGACCCGTGGGTCAAGGGCGCGGCGATGCTCTACTCGCGGGAGTTCTTCGAGGAAGTCAAGGAACACCTCAATCCCGGCGGCGTCGTCACGCTGTTCGTGCAGCTCTACGAGAGCAACCCGGCGGCGGTGAAGAGCGAGATCGCCACGTTCCTCGAGGCGTTTCCCAACGGCGTGGTGTGGGGAAACACGCAGAACGGCGCCGGCTACGACACCGTGCTGATGGGCACCGTCGAGCCGCTCAAGATCGACGTCGACAAGATCGAAGCGAAGCTGCGCAGCCCCGAGTACGCGCGCGTGGCGCAGTCGCTGTCGGAGATCGGCATGCTCTCGGCGATCGATCTCTTCTCGACCTACGCCGGCAAGCGGCCCGATCTCGAGCCGTGGATGAGCGACGCGATCATCAACCGCGACCGCAACCTGCGGCTGCAGTACCTCGCCGGGCTCGGGCTGAATCTCTACCAGAGCGACGTCATCTACGCCGACATGCTCAAGCACGCCACCCGCTATCCCGACGAGCTGTTCACGGGGTCCGAGGCGACGCTGCAGGCGCTCCGCGCCGGGATCGCGAGGCAGCAGGGGCGGTAGCAGGTGCACGTAGCACGTGCATTCACGGACCGCGTAGCTACCGGCTCAGCCACGACGCGGCCGTCGAACAAGTAGACATGGCGCTGGGCCAGCGCGATGTAGTCGGGATTGTGCGTCGCCAGGCAGACCGTGGCGCCGCCGGCGTGCAGTTCCGACAGCATCGCCATCAGCGCGTCCCCGCTCTTCGAATCGAGGTTGCCGGTCGGTTCGTCGGCGAGCAGGATCGGCGGCTGGCCGGCGATGGCGCGGGCGATGGCGACGAGCTGCTGATGACCGCCCGACAGCGATCCCGGCCGCTGCTTGGCCCGGGCCGTCATCCCGACGCGGTCGAGCGCCGCATGGACCTTGTCGGCCCGCTCGCGCGGCGTCACGCTGCGCAGCGTCAGCGGATACTCCACGTTCTCGTAGACCGTCATGTCCGCGATCAGGTTGAAGCTCTGGAAGATCAGCCCGATCTCCAGGCTGCGGGCGCGGGCGCGCTCGCCCGGCGTGAGTCGATCGGTGCGGCGGCCGTTCAGCCAGTAGTGGCCGGCGGTCGGCGTTTCGAGCAGCGCCAGGATCGACAGGAACGTCGACTTCCCGCAGCCCGACGGTCCCGAGACGGACACGTACTCGCCGCGTCCGATGTCGAGCGTGACCTCCCGCAGCGCGTGCGTCTCCTCGTCGGCATCGCCCCTGAACACCTTGGAGATGCCGTCCAGCCGGATCAGCGGCAGGCTCGGATCGCGCGTCCCGTCGTCCCGCCCGGCCCGTTCCTCGTCCGTCTGCGTTTTCCGCGACCACCACGCCATTGGGGGACCTCGTTATACGTGCGACGTGCTGAAGTGCTGTGTGCGACGTGCACACGTGCTACGTGCGACGTGCGCACGTGCTCGGTGCTACGTGCTCGTCACGTGCTACGTGCTGTACTGTCGCCGACGTTTTGACGCCCCAGCGGGCCGGATGGTTCACTTGCCGATCTGAATATCCTGTTTTCTGGCCTCCCCGTCCGCGAGCGTGATGGGCATCGCGGCGGTGCCGAGCTGCTGGAGGACGGCGGGATCCAGCCACTCGCCGTCCTCGATATCCGAGACCGCGGCGATCAGGTATTCACCGGGCGGCAGGTTGCGGAACGTGTAGGCCCCTTCGGCCGATGGCCGCATCGCGCGGATGCGGCGGGATTGCGGCGTCCAGTAGGCGCGATCGGCCGCAAACAGGACGATGTAGTACTCGGGTGCGGGGCGGCCGGACGGGCTGCGCAGCGTGCCGGACAGCTCGGTTGGCCGATCGATGAACGTGACCACGACGTCGCTCACGCCCTGCCGGAGATCGACCGGGGAGTCGAGCGTTTCGCGCCCGCCGATCACGGCCGAGGCGAGGACCCAGCCCGGGGCGTCCGGGCGCGCGGGCGGCATCGACGCGGAGAGGCGATAGGTCCCAGGTCCCACACCGGCAATCGCGAATGTGCCGTCCGCGTTCGCGGTGGCCGGCGCGACGCCGACGTTGACCTGTCCGGGGTTGGTGACCGGCATCAGCTGCAGGCGGATGCGTGTCGGATCCGGAGGCGTCAGCGCGCCGCGAAACTGGAGCCGGCCCGACACCGTGAATCCAGGCTGCAGCGTCAGCGTGATGCCGCTGACGTTCTGGCCGTCGAGCACGACCTCGGTCCTCGCCCATAACGAAGCCGCCGACTGCGCTGCCGGGGCCGCGCCGCGCGCGGGCGGCGCCGGAGGAGCCGCGCCCGGAGGCAAGGCTCTCGAGAGGATCGAGTATTTCCCGGGCGGCAGGCTGGCGAAGAAGAAGTCGCCCTCGGCTGTCGTGCGGGTGACGCGGAAGGTCTCCATCGCGAAGCCACCGGCATCGTTCGAGATCAGGTTGACCGGTGAAATCGGCGCGACGCCGCCGTCGGGGAGGAGCAGCTGTCCGGCGATCCGCGCGGTGGGGACCAGCGACACCTGAATGTCGATCCCGCTGCGTTCCTCGCCGGCCCCTACCGTAATCATCGTCGCCTGCGACTGTGTCGGCGTGCCCGGGTGGAACATCGGCGCAAACGAGACCGTGCCGCTGCCGGAGTCGTCGCCCGATCCCTCGCGCGCGCCGACGCGCGTTCCGGCGGCGCGATTCGCGAGCACGCGCTGAATCTCGGCGTCGGTGGTCTGGCGCAGCTCGGTTCCGCTCGCGGCGCCGGGCGTGCCGCGCGGATTCGTCCCGACGACATACTGGCCCGGCGTCAGCCCATAGAGGCGGTACACGCCGCGATCGTCCGAGACGGCGCCGGTCGCGGGCATCAGGTTCCGGGTCCCTCCCTGATACACGAACCGCATCGCCTCCACCGTGGTCCTTTCGAGCGGGCGGCCCTGCTCGTCGACAACCGTGCCGGTGATCACGCCACCGCGCGCGAGCTTGATCGTGATGCCCTCGACCTTCTGGCCGTCGGCGATCGTCAGCGGCGTTCCCGGACGCCCCGGCCGCGTCGCGCCGTAGGCGGTGCCGATCCATGCGGCCTTCGTCGGGGTCACCACATAGCGCCCTGCCGCCACATTCCGGAACGTGAACCGGCCCGAGTCGTCCGTCACGACCGTCGAGCCGCTGCGGCGTTCGCCATCCATGATCGACACGCGCGCGCGCCGCACCGGCTTCTTGTCGTCGTCGTCCGTGACCACGATGCCGGAGATCGTGGCGGTGCCGGTGATCGGCGCCGCCGGTTTTCCTGCCGCCGCGTCACGCGGGGCCTGGGCCGCGAACAGGACGAGCGCCAGCAGCAGGTCGGCCACCACGACTACCTCCTCGCCTGCGTGCGCAGATCCTGCGTCTTCTTGTCTCCGTCCTCGATCGTGACCCGGGACGCGCCGGCCGCGAGCGTCGCCAGCACCTTCGCATCCTGCCAGTCCGTCGCCGTTTCGTCCGGGACGGCGACGACGTAGTAGTCGCCGGACGGCAGTGCCGTGGTCTTGTAAGTGCCGGTCTTCGACACGCGCACGCTGCGCATGCGCCGTGGGTTGGGCTGCTGCCAGCCCTCGGGGTCGGAAGGGAAGATCAGCACCGTGGCGTCCGGATCGCCTGTCGAGCGGCCGGTGCGCACCACGCCGGAGAGTTCAGCAGGCTGGTCGGTGAAGACGATCCTGACGCCGGTGATCTCCCGGCCGTCGAGCGCGATCGGCGTGTCGGCGAGATCGAGGCCTTCGTATCGAGTCTCCTTGAAGTGCCAGCCTTGCGGCGCAACGGCGGCGCGCACGAAGTAGCGTCCACCCACGGCCCCGCCGGTGACGAACTCTCCCTTTTCGTCGACGCGTCCAGGCGGCGTCGATCGCAGCATGCCGGGGCTGGACTCCGGCTCCAGCACGATCGCAATGTGCTGCAGCTGCGACACGTCGGGGCGCTCCGCGGCGCCCTCGAACTCGACGCGGCCGCGGACGCGGGTGCCGGTCAACAGCGGGACCGCGACGTCCGGCAGCGCGCTCTGGCCGACGCTGAGCGGAATCGCCGCCCAGAGCGTGGGATCCGACGGTGGCGGCAGGGGCCCCGGTGTGGCCGGGCCCGAGACGGTCGAGATGGTCGTTCCGCCGCTCTGAATGATCGTCGGCGTTCCACCGATTCCGCCCGGGCGCGGCACGCGGCTCGCGCGCAGTGTGTATTGCCCCGACGGCACCGACGGAAAGACGAACGCGCCGGTCCCGTCGGAGACCGTCGACGCTTCCGGGTCGAGCACGACGTCGTCGCTTCCCGGCTCGAGGCGGATCGTGATGTAGGGTGCAGGTCCGTCCGGACCGGTGGTCACGCCCGCAACACGAACGGCACGAACCGGCTTCAGGTCGAGATCGATGCCGTGCCGATCGTCCCCGGATCGCAAGGACACCACGGTCGCTTCACGAACCGTGCGGGCGGCGGGATGGAACGTCGTCGGATAGACGAACACGCGAGTCTCATCCGTTGCCGGCGGCGGCGTGGGGCCTCGCAACGTCTGCAGCGACGAGCCGATCTGAATGGCGCCGGGCGAGCCGGGGAACGGCACGACGCCGAGCTCGATCGCGGCGACGGCGACCGGGCTGCGGGCCACTTCCATTCCGGGCTGAACGGATTCGCGATAGCCGTCGGCGACGGTCTGCGGCATCGACACCTGCGCCGAGACGACGGCGACGACGTAGTCGCCGGGGCTGAGCATCGGGATGCGGTATTCGCCGCGATCGTCGGTGCGGCCGGTGCCGGCAGAGGCGAATTGCCGGCGACCGTTGGTGATGCCGCGCCGATAGGCGCGCACGTCGAGTCCGACGATTGGTTCACCGGCCTCGTCCACGATCCGGCCCGACAGCGAGGCCCAGCGCCATAGCGGGACGACGATGTCGGTGACCTGCTCGCCGCTCTCGAGATCGACGGGGGCCGAACCGCCACCCGGCCGCCGCGCTCCGTGCGATCCCGGCAGATATCCCGGCCTGGTGGCATTGAGGTGATAGGTGCCCTTGCGGAGGTCGCGGAACAGGAATCGGCCGTCGGCCGTGGTCAACGCCGAGGGCTGCGGGCGCGGCTGTGCGCCGCCCGGCGCTGGCGGCTGGGCGCCTGGCGATCCGGAGATGGTCACGATCGCGCCAGGAATCCCACGCCCGGTGCCTGGGTCGATCACTTGCCCGACGATCACGCCGCTGCTGGTGTCCTCGGACGTCGACGGGGGCGCGGTCTGTTGACCTGAAGCTGCGCCGACCGCTGACGCCAGTAAGAGGGCGATTGGCACAACGCGCATCATCACGGAGCCTCCCGGCTGACGGTTAGACGACCGAGAGTCTAGCACCGTCGTGGCACTTCACTTGCTTGCTGCGCAGCCATAGCAATTGAAGGTGCCACATGATGTCGTTCATGAGTTGCGCGTATGCGGACGTCGAATCGACCCTCGACATGATTCTTGGCGGCTACGCTCACGTGCCCGGCCTGCGGCTCACCCGCGACCAGGCCTGCCGGGTGTGGGCGCTGGACGAGACCCGGTGCCAGGGCATTTTCGACGCAATGGTTGACGCGGGCTTTCTGCGTCGAGGCGCCGACGGCGCTTACATACGGGCGTGACTGTTTAGCTTCCAGCTTCCAGCTCTAGTCCCCAGTCCCGCATCCCGAATCCCGAATCCCGAGTCCCGAATTTCGAATCCCGAGTCCCGAGTCCCGAATCCCGAGTCCGATCCCCCGACCTCGACCGTTTGCTGTATTCTTCGCCGACTCAGGCGTCAGGAATCGATACGGCGGAGGTGTGACAGGTGAAGTCAGAAGTCAGAAGGCAAAAGTCAAAAGGGTCTGTCGGCTTCGAGTTAGCAACCGCCTTTTGACTTTTTACTTCTGACTTCTGACTTGCCACATTCACAATCGCTGCATGTCGCCGAGTCGATCCCTGAGCCGATGGCGTGGACTGGCCGCCGCGGTGCTGGTCGCGTGGTCGACTGCCGAGCTTGGGTGGCCCGCGCCTGGCGCATCGGTCGGGCTCGCGGCGCCGCAGGCGGCCGCTCAGCCGTCGGATGCGCGGACCACGTCGCGTGTCGACGCGCGCATGCTTGCCGACGATCTCCGGGCGCTGGCCGACCCGGCGATGGAAGGACGGCTGACCGGGAGCGCCGGCAGCCGTAAGGCGCAGGCCTTCATCCTCGCGCGCTTCAAGGCCCTGAAGCTGCAGCCGCTCAACGGTTCGTTCGAGCAGAAGTTCTCGTTCACCGAGCGCGGTCCGACAAGCGGGAGTTCCCCGACGCGACCAACCTGGTCGGGATGATCCCTGGCCGCGACCAGCGTGACGCGTTCGTGCTGGTCACGGCGCACTACGACCATCTGGGCATCCGCGGCGGCGCGACCTACCCTGGCGCCGACGACAACGCGTCGGGCGTGTCGGCGCTGCTCGCCATCGCCGCCTGGTTCGCGAGCAACCCGCCGGCGCAGTCGATCGTGTTCGTGGCGTTCGACGGCGAGGAGCAGGGGCTCCAGGGCGCGAGGCACTTCGTGGCGAAGCCGCCCATCGATCTGCGCCGCATCACCGCCATCGTCAACATGGACATGGTCGGCCGCGGCGACAAGAAGGTCCTGTTCGTCGCCGGCACACACCAGAATCCGCATCTCAAGGCGGCGGTGAGCGACGCGGCGGCCGGTCGCACCCTGACCGTGACGTTCGGCCACGATCGTCCGGGCGTCCAGCCTGGGGACGACTGGACGCAGTCATCCGATCACGGCCCCTTCCACAACGCCGGCGTCCCGTTCCTCTACTTCGGCGTCGAGGATCACGCCGACTATCACAAGCCGACCGACACGTCGGACAGGATCCCGGCGGCGTTCCACCTCGAGGCCACCGAGCTGGTGCTCGACACGGTGAGACGCCTCGCCGCCATCACGCCTTCGGCGCGGCCGGCGGCGCCGGTGCCGCAAGGAGGCCGATTGACATCAGACGAGCAGGCGATCGTCGCGCACGTCGACGCCGCCAATCCCGCCGCGCTCGCGCTCCTCGAGCGCGTCGTCAACATCAACAGCGGATCGATGAACTTCGCGGGGGTGCGCGCGGTCGGCCAGGTGTTTCGCGCCGAGCTCGACGCGCTCGGTTTCGCGACGCGGTGGGTGGATGGCGCCGCGTTCAAGCGGGCCGGCCATCTCGTCGCCGAGCGCCGCGGCTCGGGACCGAAGGTGCTGCTGATCGGCCACCTCGATACCGTCTTCGAGCCGGACAGCCCGTTTCAGCGCTTCGAGCGCGTCGATGCCGCCAGCGCCCGCGGTCCGGGGATCATCGACATGAAGGGGGGCGACGTGGTGATGATCCACGCGCTCAAGGCGCTCGGCGCCGCCAGGCTGCTCGATACGCTGAACCTGACGGTGGTGATGACCGGCGACGAGGAGTTGAGCGGCGAGCCGCTGGCGGCCGCGCGTGAGGCGCTGGTGGCCGCGGCCAAAGGGGCAGACGTCGCGCTCGGGTTCGAGAACGGCCCCGGCAATCCGAAGACCGCGGTGATCGCGCGACGCGGCACGACTGGATGGCAGCTCCGCGTCAAGGCCAAGTCGGCGCACTCCTCACAGATCTTCCGGCAGGACATCGGCTCCGGCGCGATCTACGAGGCCGCCCGCATCCTCGACGCATTCCGGACACAGCTGGCCGGCGAGCCGCACCTCACGTTCAACCCCGGCGTCATGCTCGGCGGCACCGCTGCGGAGCTCGACACCGAACAGGCGCGCGGCACCGCGTCGGGCAAGGAGAACGTCATTGCCGAGCGGGCCGTGGTGATGGGCGACCTGCGGGCCCTGTCGCGCGATCAGTTCGAGAGCGCGATGAAGCGGATGCGCGAGATCGTGGCGAAATCCCTGCCGCATGCCGAGGCGACGATTACGTTCGACGAAGGTTACCCGCCGCTGGCCCCGACCGACGGCAACCGCCGCCTGCTCGCCCTCTACGATCAGGCCAGCCAGGACGTCGGCGCGGGTGCGGTGACTGCCGTCGATCCGGATCGCGCCGGCGCTGCCGATGTCTCGTTCGTCGCCGGACACGTCCCGCTGATCCTGGACGGCATCGGCCTGATGGGGCACAGCGATCACACGCCACAGGAGACCGCCGACCTCACCACGCTGCCGTCGCAGACCAAGCGTGCCGCGATCCTGCTGGCGCGCATCGCCAGGGGTGCCGCCACACGGTGACGCGCGAGCCGCTGTGGCGATCCTGACCTTCGACGGCATCGAGAAGTCGTACGGCCGGACCGCGGCGCTGCGGGACGTCTCGTTCGAGGTCGGCAGCGGCGAGATCTTCGGCCTGCTCGGCCCGAATGGCGCCGGCAAGAGCACCCTCATCCGCATCCTGATGGACATCATCCGGGCCGACCGTGGCACCGTCGCCGTCTTCGGCGAGCCTCGGCGCCGCGACCACCTCGATCGCCTCGGCTATCTCCCGGAAGAACGCGGCCTGTACACCAAGCAGTCGGTCATCGACGTCATGACCTACTTCGGCGCGCTGAAAGGGCTGACGCGCGCGGAGGCGCGCCGCCGCTCGGTCGCGTGGCTCGAGCGGGTCGAGCTCGGGCACGTCGCCGGCTGGAAGGTCGATCGGCTCAGCAAGGGCATGTCGCAGAAGGTCCAGATCGCCGCGGCGCTGTTGAGCGATCCCGAGCTCTGCGTCCTCGACGAACCCACCACCGGTCTCGACCCCGTCAACGTGCGCCTCGTGCAGGACCTGCTGCTCGAACGGCGGGCCGCCGGCCGGACGACAATCCTCTCGACGCACCACATGAACCAGGTCGAGGAGCTGTGCGACCGCGTCGCGCTGATCAACCAGGGCCAGCTGATGGTTTACGGCGCCGTGGACGACGTGCGGCGCCGCCATTCGCTGCCGGAGATTCGCGTGCATGCGAAGGGACCGCTGCCGGGCGTGCGGAACGTCGAGGCCGTCACCGATGATGGCGACGGGCACTGGCGCGTCATGATGAGCGCCGGCGCGCAGCCGAACGAAGTGCTGGCCGCGCTGATCCACGCCGGCGCGGTGATCGACCGGTTCGAGCCGATGCTCGCGCCGATGGAGGACATCTTCCTGCGCGTCGTGAGGGAGGGACGCGCGTGAGGCGCTGGCGCAAGGTCGCGACCATCGCCACGTTCGAGTTCCTCACCGCCGTGAGGCGGGTGGGCTACCTCCTGGCGACGTTCGGCATGCCGGTCTTCGTCGCGATCTACGGCGCCGTGGTCGCGATTCCCGCCTACTACATGAACAAGGCCGACGAGGAGCCATCGTTCTATGGCGTGGTCGACGACTTCGCGGTGTTGAAGTTGGCCGGTGACCTGCCGGCGGCCTCCGGACCGGAGATTCCGGAGGACGTGCGGCGCACGCTCGAGGCCGCCGGTCAGGGCGCGGCGGTCGATCGCTCCCTGTCGCCGTCGCGCATCGTCTTCCGTCCCTTCGGGCGCGAGGACGCGGCCCGGGCCGCGCTGGCCGCGCGCACCATCAAGGGCTATTTCGTGATTCCGCAGGAGTTCATGGCGACCGGCCGCATCGCCGCGTACTCGCCGGACTCGTTCAGCTTTGCCGGGCCGGACGCGCACGACGCGTTCGAAGACTTGATCCGCCGCCGCGTCGTCGCCCAGCGCCTCGACGCGAGCACGGCGGCGCGCGTCATCGATCCGGTCGCGGAGCGCCGGCTCTTCGCCGTGACCCGGTCGGGTGACGTGCAGGACGGCGGCACGGTCGCCACCATCGTCCGGCTCGTCGCGCCGCTGATCTTCATGGTCCTGTTTCTGCTTTCGGTGCTGATGACGTCGGGGTATCTGATGCAGGGGACCGCCACCGAAAAAGAGAACAAGGTCGTCGAGGTGCTGCTCGCCTCCGCCGATCCGGACGAGATTCTCGCCGGCAAGCTGCTCGGGCTCGGCGCCGCCGGCCTGCTGCAGATCGCGGTCTGGCTGCTGATGGCGATGGTGACGACGATCGGGGTGGTGCCGCTGTTGATTGCGTCCGGGATGGAGGTGCCGTGGACCGCCATCGCGCTGGCGCTGCCGTTCTTCCTGATGGCGTTCCTGTTCTATGGCGGCCTGATCATCGGCACCGGCTCGCTCGGCACCAACATGCGCGAGGCGCAGCAGCTCGCGATGATCTGGTCGCTGATCGCCGCCCTGCCCATCATGCTGATCACGCTGCTGCTCCGCGATCCGAACGGCAGCCTGGCGCGGGTCCTCACCTGGATTCCCTTCACGTCAGGCCCGGTCGTCATCCTGCGTGCGAGTACCGACGCCGCCGCCCTGGCGTGGTGGGAAGTCGCCGGCGCGTTCGCGGTGCTGGTGGCGTCGACGTGGCTGGCGCTGCGGCTGGGCGCGCGGCTGTTCCGCATCGGCTCTGCTCAGCGCCGGCGCCCGCCCGAGCTTTCGCGAAATCCTTCGTCAGGCGCGGCCCGGCTAGCGAGGCCGTTTTGCTGGTAGCATCCTTCCGGAACGGAGGCGAGTGTGGCGATGACCAGACGCGAGTTCGTGAGCCGCGCCGCTGCGGCATCGGCGGCCGTGACAACGCTCAACGGCCAGCAGGCCGGGCAGAAGCCGGAACCACAGCCGCTGCCGCTGCGGATCGGCATGACCGACTGGAACCTCGGGCGCCGCGGCGACATCACCAAGATCGCGCTGGCGCGCGAGATCGGCCTCGACGGCATCCAGGTGAGCATCACCTACCCGACTGACGGCAGTCCGCACCTGGGGCAGCTGGAAACGCAGGCCGCCTTCAAGCGCGCCGCGCTCGAGAACGGCATCCAGATTTGTTCGCTCGCGATCGGCAATCCCGGCAAGCCGCGCCTGCCGATGCACACGAACCCCGCGTTCGCGATCCTGCTGGTCGAGGCGATCGAGGTCGCGCGCAATCTCGGCACCAACAACATCCTGCTGCCGATCCTCGGCGACAGCCACATCAACATGGCGAACCAGAACGAGGTCAACACCTTCGTCGTCATGATGAAGGAGGTGGCGCGCTATGCCGAGAAGGCGGGCGTCGTCGTGTCGCTCGAGGACTGGATTTCGGCCGAGGACAACATCCGGCTGCTCGACGCCATCGGTTCCGACTACGTCGCCGTCTACTACGACGCGCGCAACATCAAGTCCCGGTTGAAGCAGGACCCGTATCACGAGCCGAAGCTGCTCGGGAAGCGCATCCACCAGGTGCACGTCAAGAACGGCGAGAAGCTGATGCGTGAGCAGGACGTCCTCGACTGGCCGCGGCTGGCGCAGGAGTACTACGACATCGGCTATCGCGGCTGGTTCGTCCTCGAGACCGGCGCGCCCAGCAACGACATCGTGGCCGACACCCGCGCCAACATCGAGTACGTGCGCAAGGTCTTCAAGATGCCGTCGACGGCCTGAAGACGTTTCCAGTTTCCAGTTTCCAGTTCCAGTCTCCAGTTCCCAGTTGGTAGCTGGCAACTGGTCACTGGATACTGGCAACTTTTGACCGATAAACAAGGCATGCAGCAGGCGGCGGCGATACCCATCAGGCGCTACCGGGGCCAGCTCCAGATGTGCCTCATCAGGCGGAAGAAGTCCAAGGTCTGGGGCATCCCCAAGGGTGTCGTCGATGCCGGCGACACGCGGCGCGAGACCGCGCTGAACGAGGCCTGGGAAGAGGCCGGCCTGAGCGGGAAGCTCCTCGACAAGGCCGTCGGCACCTACGAGTACCAGAAGTGGGGAACCACGCTCACCGTGGCCGTCTACCTGATGCAGGTCGTGAAGCAGGAAGCTACCTGGGACGAGGACAGCTTCCGCGAGCGCCACTGGACGTCGTTCGACGACGGCGCCGCGCTGCTGAAGCGGCACCCGGTGTATCCGCTCCTCGACCGCGCGTTGCGTCTCATCGAGAAGGCCGAGATCTAGTCAGCCCGCTCATTTCCCGCCACCCTGCAGCCGCGGCGCCGTCGCGGGCGGCCGACGATGCTTCGTCTGCTGCTCGTAGCCATACGCGAGCCGCACCAGCGTCGGCTCCGCCCAGGCCCCGCCCAGGAAGGTGATGCCGGCCGGCAGTGTGCCGCCACGCGTGTATCCCATCGGCACCTGAATCGCCGGGAAGCCCGTCGTCGGCGCGAAGAACTGGCTGTTGTCGCCGTGCGGCGTGTTCAGGTCGCCGATCAGCCGCGGCACGTTGCTCCAGGTCGGATAGACGAACGCGTGGAGCTTCAAGTCGTCCATGACCGTGGCGACCGCGCTGCGCACGGCAGCGCGATAGTCCGCTTCCGCCTTGCACCCGGGCGTGTCCGGCCCGTTCTCCGCGCCCTCCTGCGCCTGCTCCAGTCTCCGCTGCACCGTCGGATGGAACTGACGCGACTTGATGATGTCCTGCAGGCTCTTCACCGGGATCCGATCGCCATGGCCGGCGAGATAGCGATTGATGTCGTACTTGAATCCGCCGCACGGCCCGGCGCCCTGGGCGCGTCGGATGCCGTCGAGCGGCACGGCGACGGGATCGACGATCACCGCGCCTGCCCGCCGCATCGCCTCGAGCGAGGCCTTGAACACGTCCACGATCTCGGCGTCGGTGGTGTCCCGTTCGTAGGCCTGGCGCAGCACGCCGATGCGCGCCCCTTTGAGGCCGTCTCGAACGAGCGAGGCCGCATAGTCCGGGATCGCCTGCGGCCGGCCGTCAGGCCTGAAACGAGCCGCCACGCCGTCGTCTGTCGTGATCGGATCGTCCGGATCGGCGCCGGCGATGACCTGGAACACGGCGACGGCGTCGGCGACGGTCCTCGTCATCGGTCCGGCGATGTCGGCGAGCAGGCTCAGCGGCACCACCCCGGCCCGGCTGGTCAATCCCATCGTCGAGCGGATGCCGACGAGGCTCTGGTGCGAGGCCGGGCCGCGGATTGAGTTGCCGGTATCGCTGCCGAGGCCGATCGCGGCGAAGTTCGCGGCAACCGCGGCGGCGGTGCCGCCGCTGGACCCGGCCGTGACCCGATCGAGCGCGTACGGATTCTTCGTGTAGCCGGGCAGGATCGAGCTGACGGTCTCGTAGGGCGTGAAGGCCCACTCGGCCATGTTGGACTTCGCGAGCACGATGGCGCCGGCGGCCTTGATGCGGCGGACCTGAAACGCGTCCTTCGTCGAGACGAAGCCCTTCAGCGCCAGCGAGCCGGCGGCGCTCTGCAGACCGAGTCGTTTCGAAGTTGTCCTTCACGATCGCCGGAATGCAGTGCAGGGGCCCGGCCGGGCCCGGCGGCCTTGAACCGGCGATCGAGATCCGCCGCCTCCTTCGCCGCGTCCGGATTGATCTGCACGATCGCGTTGAACGCCGGCCCCTTCTTGTCGAACGCCTCGATGCGCTGCAGGTACTCGGCGACGAGCGCCTGGCAGGTGAGGCGTCCGGCCTTCATCGCCGCATGGATCTCGGCGATGGTCGTCTCCTCGACATCGAAGCGGAGCCCGGTGCGCTGCGCCGTCAGCGGAAGCGTAAGGGAGAGCAGGGCGATGATGGACAAGGCCAGCGGGGATCGCATGGCTGGCAAGTATCTGCGAGGTGAAAGTCAGAAGCGAAAAGTCAGAAGTCAGAAGGAAAAAGTCAAAACGTGGGTTGGGAGTTGGAAGTTGGAGTTAGGGAGCAGCGCTTTCCGCCGACGCCAGCAGCCGCTGCACGTTCTCGAGCGTGTCCGCCTCCTCGGCGCGCTTGTCCTTGCGCCAGCGGAGCATCCTCGGAAACCGGACGGCGATGCCCGACTTGTGCCGCGGCGAGCGGGCGATGGCCTCGAACCCCAGCTCGAACACATGGATGGGTTCGACGTGGCGCACCGGCCCGAACCGCTCGACGGTGTGGCGCCGAATCCACCGATCCATTTCCGCGATCTCGTCGTTCGACAGCCCCGAGTAGGCCTTGGCGACCGGCACCAGCGCGCCGTCGTGCCAGACGCCGAAGGTGTAATCGGTCAGGAGGCTGGCGCGCTTGCCGCTGCCCGGCTGCGCGTAGATGAGGACGGCGTCGATGGTGTACGGATCGATCTTCCACTTCCACCAGTCGCCGCGTCGCCGGCCGACGCCATACGCAGACGAGGTGCGCTTCAGCATCAACCCTTCGACGCCGCGCGTCCGCGACTCGCGGCGCTGCTCGGCGAGATCGTCCCAGCTCCCGCTCGTGACCGCCGGCGATACGCGCAGGACGCCGGCGCGATCGGCCGAATCGGATCCGGCTGACAGCAGTGCCACCAGCCGGGCGCGGCGCTCGGCGAGCGGCAGGCTCCGGATGTCCTCGCCTCGTTCCTCCAGGATGTCGTAGGTCATGAACACGACCGGCACGACCTTCGCCATCTGCGCGACCTGCTTCTGGCGGCCGATGCGCTGCTGGAGCGCCGAGAACGGCAGCGGCCGATCGTCGCGGAACGCCAGCACTTCGCCGTCGAGCACGGTCCCGTCCGGCAGATGCGTGGCGGCGGCGGTGATTTCCGGGAAGCGCTGCGTGATGACTTCTTCGCCGCGCGACCACAGATGCACGCTGCCGGCGCGGCGCACGAGCTGGGCGCGGATGCCGTCCCATTTCCACTCGAGCAGCCAGTCGGCCGGCGCTCCCAGGGTGGACGGCTCCTCGTCCAGGGGGGAGGCGAGGAAGAACGGGTACGGCCGCGACTGGTCGACGTCGGTCGAGTGCTGGGCCATCAGCGACGTGAACCAGTCGGGCGCCGGCGTCCAGTCGCCCATCAACCGCGCCGCGATCGTGGCGATCGGCAAGGTGGCGGCATGCGCGAGCGCGCGCACCACCAGCGTCTGCGAGACGCCCACGCGCAGCTCGCCGGTGACCATCTTCAGCAGCACGAAGCGCTGCAGCCGATCGAGCGGCGCCCACCACTCCATGACCCGCGCGCGCTGGCCGTCGGGATCCATCCCGCGCAGCGGGATGATCCGCTCCTCGACCCACCGCGCCAGCGGCAGCGGATCGACGGGCTCGGCGGGCGGCAGCTGATCGAGCACCAGCGCCGCCGTCTCGGCGCCGTCGCCGACCACGGAGTAGCACTCTTCGATGACCCAGGAGGGCAGGTGGGTGGCCGAGAGCGTCCAGTCGTGAATGGCCGCATACGGCACGAGCCGTTTCAGGCGGCGTCCGGTGAGGAAGAACACCGCCCACGCCGCATCCGCCGCCGGCGCCTCGCCGAAATACCGCGCCATGGCCGCGACCTTGGCATTGGTCGAGGTCGTGCGATCGATCTCGTCGAAGAGTTGGGCAAACCTCAGCATGCTTTCTTGGCTGCGCGCTTACGCGCGCCCGGCCTCCGGCCGGTTGCTGCTTAGCAGCAGGGAATCTGGCTAGCGAGAGCTCGTCAGCATTTCTTCCTGCGCGCGGGGCCCCACCCCCACGCGCTGCGCGCTGACGCGCGCCCGGCCTCCGGCCGGTTGCTGCTTAGCAGCAACCAGCTCAATCCCCACTCCCTGCTTCTCCCTCCCACGCCGTGCGAATCACGCCGGCGTCGAGGCCGCGCTCGGACAGGTAACGTGCCAGCGGCTCGGCGTGACCGTGCGTCGCGAGCACGCGGCTCGCGCCCGTCTCCTCGATGGTCTGCAGCAGCGCCGGCCAGTCGGCGTGATCCGAGAGGACGAAGCCGCGGTCGAAGGCGCGCTGGCGGCGAACGCCGCGGACCCGCATCAGGCCGGAGGCGAAAGCGTCGGAGTGCGTGCCGAGCCGGCGCATCCACGGCGTGCCGCGCGCCGGCAGCGGCGCCAGCACCAGCTCACCCGCGAACGACGTGCCGCGCGGCTGATCGGTGGCCGATCGCACCGGCAGCATCGCGATCCCCTGCTCCTGGTACGCCTCGATCATCGGCAGCATCATGCCGTGCGCGTAGGCCGGGCGATCGGTCAGCCGCGCCAGCTCGGCGAGCAGGCGCTGCGCTTTGCCGACGCTGTAGCAGAACAGTACCGAGGACTTGCCCTCGGCGGCGTTGCCCTGCCACCAGCCGAAGAGATCCGCGATCACCGACGCGGTGGAGTCCCAGCGATAGATCGGGAGCCCGAACGTCGACTCGGTGACGAACGTCTCGCACCGGACCGGCTCGAACGGCGTGCAGGTCGGATCCGCCGCCCGCTTGTAGTCGCCGGCCACGACCCAGACCGTGCGGCGTCCGTCCGCGGCGTAGGCCTCGAGCCGCACCTGTGCGGAGCCGAGGATGTGGCCTGCCGGATGAAAGCTGACGGTGACGTCGCCGAGCGCGAGCCGTTGGCCGTATGCGGCGGTCTCGATGCGCGCGTCGCTGCCGAAGCGTCGCCTGAGCAGTCCCGCGCCGGGCTCGGCGCACAGGTACGCCGCGCTGCCGGGCCGCGCGTGATCGCCGTGCGCGTGCGTGATCAGGGCCCGCGGGACCGGGTTCCACGGGTCGACATGGAAGCCGCCCGCGGCCGAGAACAGTCCGTCTGCCGTCTCCGTCAGCATGCCCGATCCCATTCTGACTTCGCGCGTTCCTGAACTACAATCCCCGATGGTCTTGCCCCTGAGGAGGTCGGCAATGACCGGTCGCGGCAGCCCGGCCTCGCCCTCAACGGAGAATCCATGCCTGCACTCGATATGTGGTCGATGCTGTTCGTGTTCGTCCTGGCGACCTTCGTCGGCTTCCAGGTCATCCAGAACGTGTCGCGGCTGCTGCACACGCCGCTGATGTCGCTGACCAATGCGATCTCGGCGATCGCGGTGGTCGGCTCGATCATCATCGCGGGTGAGCAGCACTCGACCTTCGCGCTGATCCTCGGCACCGTCGCCGTCGCCGCCTCCATGACGAACATCGTCAGCGGGTTCCTGATCACGGACCGCATGCTCCGCATGTTCCGCGAGCGGAGGCGCCAGTAATGGCGGAGCACCTGACGCAGGCCAGCTACCTGGCTGCGGCAATCCTGTTCATCCTGTCGCTTCGCTGGCTCAGCCACCCCTCGACGGCCCGCCGCGGCGTCGCCGCCGGCGTCGCCGGCATGGCCGCCGCGATCGCTGGCACCATCGTCCGTCCGACCATCGTCGACTACACCTGGATCCTGATCGCGATGGTGGTCGGCACGGCGATCGGCATCCCGTTGTCGAAGGTGCCGCTGACCGCGGTGCCGCAGCGGACGGCGCTGTCGCACGCGTTCGGCGGCCTGGCGGCGACGCTCGTCGGCACCGCGAAGTACCTCGTTGTGGCTGCACGAGGGCGGGCTGACGGCGTTCCGGACCGGCGCGATCGCGCTCGAAGTGATCCTCGGCGGCCTCACGTTCACGGGCAGCCTGATGGCCGCCGGCAAGCTGCAGGAGATCATCCCGACCCGGCCGATCACCTACCGCGGCCAGAACCTGATCAACCTCGGCCTGCTCGCGGTGGCGCTGGGTTCGGCCGTCTTCCTGATCATGCGGCCCGAGCAGTGGCCGCTCTTCGTCGTCATCCTGGTGCTGTCGCTGGTGTTCGGAGTGCTGCTGATCATCCCGATTGGCGGCGCCGACATGCCGACGGTCATCTCGCTGCTGAACTCGTACGCCGGTCTGTCGGCCGTGGCGATGGGCTTCGTCCTCGAGAACAAGGTCCTGATCATCGCCGGCGCCCTCGACGGGTCGTCCGGCCTGATCCTGTCGATCATCATGTGCCGCGCCATGAACCGCTCGTTCACCAACGTGCTGTTCGGCGCGTTCGGCCAGGTGCAGGCAGCGGGCGCCGCGGGCGAGGCCAAGGCGGTCAAGAGCGGCACGCCGCGCGACGCCGCCGATCTGCTGGAGAACGCCGGCAGCGTGGTCATCGTGCCCGGCTACGGCATGGCCGTGGCCCAGGCACAGCACCGGGTGCGCGAGATCTACGATCAGCTCAGCAAGCGCGGCATCGACGTCAAGTTCGCGATCCATCCGGTGGCGGGGCGGATGCCGGGGCACATGAACGTCCTGCTCGCGGAAGCGGAGCTGCCGTACGACGCGCTCGTCGAGATGGACGACATCAACCACGACCTCGCGCAGACCGACGTCGTCGTGGTGGTCGGCGCCAACGACGTCGTCAATCCCGCGGCGCGCCACGACAAGTCGAGCCCGATCTTCGGCATGCCGATCATCGACGCCGACAAGGCCAAGGCCTGCATCGCGATCAAGCGATCGATGAATCCGGGCTTTGCCGGCATCGAGAACGAGCTCTACTACGCCGACAACACCCTGATGGTCTTCGGCGACGCGAAGAACGTCCTCGGCGACGTCGTCAAGGCGCTGTCGGGCGAGGGTGGCGGCATGCACTAGGGAGTTTCTACGCCAATTCCCAACTTCCAACTCCCAATAGGCCAACGGCCAACTCCCAAAAGTTCAACCGGACTGCCCGGGACGTGTCACAGTTGGCAGTGACCGCCCTCTGAATCGTGATCCATGCCCCTCATCGCCCTCACACGCGCCGTGCCTGACGCGATCAGCCGGTGCGAGCTCACCCATCTGCCGAGGGTTCCCATCGACGTGCCGGCGGCGGTGGCGCAGCATGCGGAGTACGAGCGCGTGTTGACGTCGCTCGGCTGCGACGTCAGGCACATCACCCCAACGCCAGAGCTGCCGGATTCCGTGTTCGTCGAGGACGCGGCGATCGTGCTGGACGAGGTGGCGGTGATCACGAGGCCTGGCGCCGAATCCCGGCGTGCCGAAATCGCCTCGGTTGCGGACGCGTTGGCGCCCTATCGCACCCTGCTGCGGATGACGGCTCCGGCGACGCTGGACGGTGGCGACGTCCTGAAGCTCGGACGAATGCTGTATGTCGGCGTCGGCTCGCGCACCAACACGGCCGGCGCCGAGCAGCTGGCCGCGCTGGTGGCGCCGCACGGGCATACGGTCCGGGCCATTCCGATCGACGATTGTCTCCATCTGAAGTCCGCCGTGACCGAAGTCGCCGCCGGGCTCATCCTGCTCAACCCGGCGTGGGTGTCCGGCGACGCGTTCGCCGGCCACGCGGCGATTGACGTCGATCCTGGCGAGCCGTTTGGGGCCAACGTCCTTCGCGTCGGCGCTGCTGTAGTGTGTGCGTCGTCGTACCCGCGGACCGCGGCGCGCCTGCGCGCCGCCGGCGTGGCGATCGTCGACGTCGACGTCTCCGAGCTCGACAAGGCGGAGGCCGGGGTGACCTGCTGCAGCCTGATCTTCGACGTGCCGGCCGCATGAAAGCCTGACGTGGACCCGCTTCTCGACGTTCTCACCAAATACTGGGGCTACTCGACGTTCAGGCCGCTGCAGCGCGAGGCGATGGATGCCATCATGCAGGGCCGCGACTCGATCGTCGTGCTGCCCACCGGCGGCGGCAAGTCGCTGTGCTTCCAGGCGCCGGCGCTGGTGTCGCCCGGCATGGCCGTCGTCGTGTCCCCGCTGATCTCGTTGATGAAGGATCAGGTCGACACGCTCACCGGCAACGGTGTCGCGGCGGCCTGCTTCAACAGCTCGCTGCCGGCGGACGAGCGCGCGTCGGTGCTGCAGGGCATGCGGGAAGGACGCTTCAAGCTGCTCTACGTGTCTCCCGAGCGCCTCGCGGGTGAAGGCAGCGACAGCTTCCTGGCGATGCTGAGCCGCACGTCCCTGAGCTTCGTCGCGGTGGACGAAGCGCACTGCATCAGCCAGTGGGGGCACGACTTCAGGCCGGAGTACCGGCAGCTGGCGCGGATGAGGAGCGTGTTTCCCGGCATCGGCCTGCACGCCTACACCGCGACGGCCACCGGGCGCGTGCGGCGCGACATCGCGTCGCAGCTCGCGCTCGACGCGCCGATCGAGCTGGTCGGCTCGTTCGACCGGCCGAACCTCGTCTACCGCGTGCTGTCGCGCGCGCAGCTGAAGCGCCAGCTGCTCGACGTGCTCAGCCGCCACCGGGGGCACGCCGGGATCATCTACTGCACGTCGCGCCGGGAAGTGGATGCGTTGTCGGCATGGCTGTGCGAGACCGGCGTCCGCGCGCGTCCGTACCACGCCGGCCTCGCCGACGGCGAGCGGGCGAGGAATCAGGATGCCTTCCTCGACGAGCACGCCGACGTTGTCGTCGCCACCGTCGCGTTCGGCATGGGCATCGACCGTTCCGACGTGCGGTTCGTCGTGCACGCGGGTGCGCCGCAGTCGCTCGAGCACTACCAGCAGGAGTCGGGCCGCGCCGGCCGCGACGGCCTCGAGGCCGAGTGCGTGCTGATCTACTCGACCGCGGACTTCCTGAAATGGCGGGTCATGCTCGAGCGCAACGGCGAGCTGACGGATGCCCGGCGCGGGCTGCTCCGTGAGATGGAGCGCTACGCGGCGGCGGTCGGCTGCCGGCACCGCCACCTGATTGGCTATTTCGGCGAGCGCTACGAGCGCGACGATTGTGGCGCCTGCGACTACTGCCTCGACGAGCTCGAGACGATCGGCGAATCGGTGGTCGTCGCGCGCAAGATCCTCTCGTGCGTGGCGCGCGTCGGGCAGCGCTTCGGCGCCGCGCACGTGGCCAACGTGCTGCGCGGGGCCGACACCGATCAGGTGACCGCACGCGGCCACCAGACGCTGACGACGTTCGGGCTGTTGAAGGACGCGGCGGTGCCGGAGATTCGCGGCTACATCGAGCAGTTGCTGTCGCAGCAGCTGCTGCGGCAGACCGAGGACGAGTATCCCGTGCTGGCGCTCACCGCCGGCGGCGTCGAGCTGCTGAAGAATGCCGCGGCGCGTCCGGACCTGACGCTCGCGCGCCAGCGGAAGCCGGTCGCGGGCCGGCTGCCCAAGCGCGCCCGGATTGAAACCGAATCCTGGCAGGACGTCGATCGCGATCTGTTCGAGCGGCTGAGGGCGCTGCGCCTCGAGATTGCGCGCCAGCGCGGCGTGCCGCCCTACGTCATCTTCCACGACACCACGCTCCGCGAGATGGCGCGCCTCAAGCCGACGTCGGTGTCGGAGCTGCTCGACGTCCGCGGCGTCGGGGCGCGCAAGGCGGAAGATCTCGGCGAGGCGTTCGTAGCGCTGATCGCGAGCGCGTGACACGGTAGACTGCACGCAGCCTGCGGGGAGTTTTCGATGCCCTATCTCATCGCACTCGCACTGGCCGTCGCTCTCGCCCTGCCGCAGGGCGCGGCGCCGGTCATCGTCAAGGCCGAGATCAACGAAGCGCGCGGCCTGACCGATTTCGATCTCGACGGGAGCGGCTCGTGGAAGGCCGTGGGCCAGACCCTGGTGCTCGAGACAGCCGGAAAGCCGGGCGGCACGTTCCGTCGTCCGGCCGCGCTCGCCATTCTCAAGAGCCCGCCGCTCACCGACCTGACCTTCCGCGCTGAGCTGCGCTCGACGGCGCCGGTCGATCTCGCCGTGCGCGACGTGCAGCTGATCGTCGGCTACCAGTCGCCGTCGCAGTTCTACTACGTGCACCTGTCAGCGAAGACCGACCCGGTGCACAACGGCATCTTCCTGGTGAACGACGCCGATCGCAAACGGATCGACGATCCGACCTCGAAGCCCCATCTCATCGATCAGGCCTGGCACCGCGTACGGCTCGAGCGCAACGTCGCGACCGGCAGCATCGCCGTGTTCTTCGACGACAACCCCACGCCGATCCTGTCGGCGACGGACAAGACGCTGGCGTGGGGCCGCGTCGGGGTCGGCTCATTCGACGAGATCGGTGAGTTCCGGAACATCGAAGTGACGGGGAAGGGCAAGTAAGGCAAACGGAGGTTCTCGGAGGTACCGGATCTTACAAACGGAGCAACGGAGCCATCGGAGACAAACGGAATGAGCCGGTGATTCGCCGTGCCGGCTTCGCCGGCACGTAGCCCGGTGAGACGATCCCGTTTTCACAAGCGACATCTGCTACTACGGTCGCTTGTGAAATGGGATCATCTCACCGGGCCGCGCGGAACGCGCGGCGAATCACCGAGATCTCTCAAGCTTGCATTCTCCGTTCGCCTTCGTTGCCTCCGTTGCTCCGATTCTAAAATCCGGTCTCTCCGTCCAACTTCGTTCAGTCGGCACAAAGGAGGATTGTGACTGCACGCGATCAAATCGCTGATGTCTCGGAACGGCTGGCTGCGGCCATCTCGCGCCGGGCGGTTGACGAGATCCGGCCGCTGCTCGCGCCGGACTTCGTGCATCGCTCGCATGGCGGGCCGGCTGCGCGCGCCGACGAATTCCTGGCCGCGATCGCGCAGATTCCCGGCGAGATCGTCTTCGTGCGGCTCGAGGGCATGGAGATCGACATCGCCGGCGAGGGGGCGCTCGTCACCGGCATCCAGCATGCGCAGGTGCGGATCGAGGGCCAGCTGATCGACGACCGGCGCGGCTTCGTCGACTGGTTCGTCAAGCGCGACGGCGAGTGGCGCATCCAGGCCGCTGTCGATCTGCCGGCGCCGCCAGCCGAGCCGCGGACCTGACCGAGGCGGGTTTATTCGGTCCGCAGCGCGACCACCGGGTCGAGCGCTTTTCTACTGGCTGCCGCGGGCCGGCGGCGGTGCCGGCATGGTCGCCTTGTCGAAGCGGGGTAGCGGCTCGTCGCGCATCGCCAGGTGATAGAGGACCGACGCGATCACGACCGCCGACTGCTTCACGTCCTCCTCGATCACCCGCTCGTAGGTGTCGAGATTGGTGTGATGGGTGTGGGAGCCGTACTCGATCGGGTCCTGGTTGAAGCCGATGCCGGTCAGGCCGGCGTTGTTGAACGAGGTGTGATCGGTGCCGCCGATGCCGCGGCTGGTCGTCGCCGACGCGCCGAACACGCCGAAGTCCTCGAACGGCTTGAGGATCTCCCGCAGCGGCTGCGCCACTGTCGGCGGCCCGAACGCGCCTGCGCCGCGGGTCCGGCCGGTTCCCGTGTCGATGTTGAGGTAGGCGACGAGCTTGTCGTACTCGGGCTTCGGGTTCTCGAAGCTGCCGAAGTGCTGCGCGACATACGCCTGCGATCCGAGCAGCCCCTGTTCCTCGCCGCCCCACAGCGCCACCCGGATCGTCCGGCGCGGCTGGACGCCGATCGCCTTCAGGATGCGTGCGGCCTCCATCATGATCGCGCAGCCGATCGCGTTGTCGGTGGCGCCGGTGGCCGAGTGCCACGAATCCAGGTGGCCGCCCAGCATGATCACTTCGTCCTTCTTGTCGGTTCCCGGCAGCTCCGCGGTCGCGTTGTACGCGGTCTTCCCCTCGGGGTAGGTCTTGTTGGCGATGTTGAACTGCAGATCGACCGGGGTGCCGCCGGCGAGGATGCGCGCGATGCGGCCGTAGTCCTCGTTGCGCATCACGACGGTGGCGATGGTCTTGGTGACGTCGTAGGCGCGGGCGTTGAAGGCGATGATCTGGCCGTGCGCGCGTCCCGCGTCGTTGATCCGGAGTCGGGCGCCGCTGGTCAGCAGATATTGATCGAGCCGGGTCGCGACTTCGGTCGCGGAGAGGGCGCCCTCACGCGGCGTCTGGGCGCCGCGGCCGCCGCCGCGCCCACCGCGCCCGCCGCGGCCGCCGCGGCCCTGCGGCGTGCCGTCCGGGTCGTACTGCGCCTTGACCTGTTCGTCCGGGCGGCGCTTGACCGGCGGCTCGAACTCCACCGGCACCACACGCGGCCGGCCCACCAGGACGAACGCTCCCTTGAGCGCGTCCTTCGTCGATGCGAGGTACGCGGTCAGTTCGCCGTCGGTCGGCTGGTCGGGCAGCACCATGTGCACCGCGCGGCCGCTGACCGTCCCGTCGGTCCCGGGCGTCCACGCCAGCACTTCGAACTCCAGCTTGTCCTTGACCGGGGCCGTGATCGCGCCCCACGCGAACTCGTTGCCCCACCCGGCGCGGCCGAAATCCCACGGCTCCATCTTGCCGTTGGTCATGCCCCACGATTCCATCTGCTTGATCGCCCACTTACCGGCGGCCTCGAGGGCCGGCGAGCCGGTCAGCCGCGGACCGTGCACGTCGGTGAGCACGTGCAGCGTCTGCATGATCCTGGAGTTGGTCAGGCCTTCCTGCCTGATCCGGGCGTTGACGTCCTGGTCGATGCGTTCTTCCGCGGTGAAGGGGACGGAGACGGCGACGACCAGCGCGGCGGCTGTCGCGAAAGCTCGATAGGTCAAATGGGAGACTCCTGTATGAAGCGTTGATTATAACGGGGCGGGGAGACAGCTCCTGGAATGGGCAACGGAATTGAGGGAGGGAACGGTCAGTCGCCGGGAGGAACCGAGGGAAACGGAGTGGTACATTACAAGGGCATGCGCACTCTCCGCAGCCGCGTCCTGACCGCCATTGTTGCCGGCATCGGGGTCGCCGTCGTCGATGTCGCCCCGGCCGCGCCGCAGACCGCCGGCGCCAAAACGGCGGCGGCCGTTCCGGTCTACCGCTACAAGGTGGTCCGGAGCTATCCGCACGACCGTCAGGCGTTCACCCAGGGCCTCGTCTATCTGAACGGGTTCTTCTACGAGGGGACGGGCCAGCTCGGGCAGTCGACGATTCGCAAGGTCCGCGTCGAGACCGGCGAAGTGCTGCAGATCCGCCCGATCGACGCGCGCTACTTCGGCGAAGGCATCGTCATCTGGAAAGACAGCCTGGTCCAGCTGACGTGGCAGCATGGCATCGGCTTCGTCTACGACCGCGACACCTTCCAGCCGAAGCGCACGTTCAGCTACACCGGTGAAGGCTGGGGATTCACGCACGACGGGACGCGCATCATCATGAGCGACGGCACGGCGGCGTTGCGGTTTCTCGACCCGGACACGCTGAAGGAGACGGGACGCCTCACGGTGCGCGACGGTAGCCGGCCCGTGGCGCACCTGAACGAGCTCGAGTTCGTGAAGGGGGAAATCTACGCCAATGTCTGGCAGACCGACCGCATCGCCCGAATCGACCCGAAGACGGGCCGTGTGACCGGCTGGATCGATCTGCGTGGCCTGCTGGATCCGCGCGAGGCGGCCGGCGTGGACGTGCTCAACGGCATCGCCTACGACGCGGAGAAGGATCGGTTGTTCGTGACGGGCAAGCTGTGGCCGAAGGTGTTCGAGGTCCAGCTCGTCCCGTCACGCTGACGCGGGGTCGGTTACTTCGTCGGCTCGACGCCGAGCTCGCCGAGCTTGGCAGCCATGTCTTCGGCCGACGTCGGCGGCTTCACCGCCTTGTCAATCGCCAGGATCTTGCCGTCCTTGCCGATGTAGTAGGTCCAGCGGTTGGCCATGCCGCGCGCGTTGAGCACGCCGTACTTGGCCGCCACTTCCTTGCTCGGATCGCTCAGCAGCGGGAAGTCCGCCTTCTGCTGTTCCGCGAACCCCTTGTTGTCGACGAGCGGATCGACGCTGGCCATGAAGTACTTCACGTTGTACTTCCGGATCAGGTGGCCGTTCTCCGCGAGGGACTTGCACTCGACGGTGCAGCCGCTCGTGTAGGCCTTGGGAAACCAGGCGACCACGACCGCGTGCTTGCCGCGCAGCTCCGACAGCTTGTAGGTCTTGCCGTCGGATCCCTCGAGCGAAAAGTCCGGCGCCTGATCGCCGACCTTCAGTTCGGGGCCGGGGGCCGGCGTCTGAGCCGAGAGGGCCGCGGCTACGGCGAACACGGCGAGCGTTACGAACACTGACTTCATTCTTCCTCCTGTGACATCACGACGGGCGTGTGGCGCACACGCTCCGCGCTGCAGCCAACTACGACGCGCGCAGGCAGCGCATTTCGCGCCGGGCGGGCTTCGCCGTTTCACCGCCCGGAATGGTACAGTGCCGGGATGTGTGTGCGCGCGACGGCCGTTCTCCTCGGGATCCTACTGCTGAACGTCGCCGCCGGAACCTGGTCCGCGCCTGCTGAATGGCCGGGTTTCCGCGGCCGCGCCGCCGAGGGCGTGGCCGACGGCGTCGGCCTTCCCGACCAGTGGAACGTCGCCACGGGTGAAAACATCCGCTGGCGCGTGTCTATTCCCGGGCTGGCGCATTCGAGCCCGATCGTCTGGCGCGATCGTGTGTTCGTGGCGACCGCGATCAGCAGCCAGCCCGACGCGACCTTCAAGCCCGGCCTCTACGGTGAAGGCACCGCGGCGGCCGACCGCTCGCCGCAGCGCTGGGTCGTGATGGCGCTCGACACGCGCACCGGCAAGACGATCTGGCAGCAGACGGCCTACGAGGGGACGCCCAGGGAAAAGCGTCACATCAAGGCGACCTACGCCAATGCCACCCCCGCGACCGACGGCCGCTACGTCGTCGCCTTCTTCGGATCGCAGGGCCTCTATGCGTTCGACATGAAGGGCACGCCGGTGTGGAAGAAGGATCTCGGGGTCCTGAACACCGGCGCCTACGATCTGCCCGAGTACCGAATGGGGCACCGCCAGCTCGCCGGTCATCTACAAGGACCTGGTGATCGTCCAGTGCGACACCCAGAACGAGTCGTTCGTGCTGGCGGCGGACATCCGGACCGGGAAGACGGTGTGGAAGACGGTGCGCGAAGAGCTGCCGTCGTGGGGCACGCCGACGATCGTGCCGGCGCAGGGCGGCCGCACCGCGGAGCTGGTCACCAACGCGTCGAACTTCATTCGCGGCTACAACCCCGACACCGGCGAGGAGCTGTGGCGGATGGGCGGCAGCTCGAAGATCACCGCGCCGACCCCGGTGTTCTCGCGCGACCTGATCGTGGTCGCGAGCGGCCGGGCGCCGGAGCGGCCGATCTTCGCGATCCGCCCGGGCGCGCGCGGCGATCTCACGCTCAAGGCGGAGGAGCAGTCGAGCGGCCACGTCGCCTGGCGGAAGACCGGCCGCGGATCGTACATGCCGACGCCGGTGATTTACGGCGGCGTGCTCTACGTGCTCGCCAACCAGGGCCTGCTCGACGCCTACACGCTCGCGACCGGCGCCGAGGTCTACCGCCAGCGGCTGCCCCACCAGGGCAGCGGCTTCAGCGCCTCGCCGGTCGCCGCGGACGGCCGTCTCTACCTGTCCAGCGAAGACGGCGACATCTTCGTCGTCAAGGCCGGCTCAGCGTTCGAGATCGCCGGCCGGTTCACGATGGGCGAGCCGCTGATGGCGACGCCGGCGATCGCCACTGACACCATGTACGTGCGCGGCGAGCGGCATCTGTTCGCGATCGGCAAGACCGCGAAGGGAACGAAATGAGCGCCGCACGTTCGCACGTAGCACGTAGCACGTGGCACCCGCACGTCGCACGTAGCACGTGGAGCACGTCGCACGTCGCACGTAGCACGCAGCACGTTCAAATGATCGACGACCTCTGGTACAAGAACGCCATCATCTACTGCCTCGCCGTCGAGAAGTATCTCGACTCGAACGGCGACGGCATCGGCGACTTCAACGGCCTGACGCGGAAGCTCGATTATCTCGCCGGGCTCGGCGTCACCTGCATCTGGCTGCAGCCGTTCTATCCGTCGCCGAACAAGGACAACGGCTACGACGTCAGCGACTACTACGGCGTCCACCCGAAGCACGGCACCCTCGGCGAGTACACCGACTTCATGAACCACGCCGAGCAGCTCGGCATGCGGGTCATCGTCGATCTCGTCGTCAATCACACGTCGAACCGCCATCCCTGGTTCCAGGCGGCGCGCAAGGATCCGTCGTCGCCCTACCGCGACTGGTACGTGTGGTCGAAGAAGCGGCCTGCCAACTGGAACGAGGGGATGGTGTTCCCCGGCGTGCAGAAGGCGACGTGGACCCGCGACCCGGAGGCGGGCGAGTACTACTTTCATCGCTTCTATGAATTCCAGCCGGACCTGAACACGTGGAATCCGGCCGTGCGCCGCGAGATCATGCGGATCATGGGATTCTGGCTGCAGCTCGGCGTCTCCGGCTTCCGCATGGATGCGGTGCCGTTCCTCATCGAGCGCAAGGGCGCGGACATCACGGCGCGGAAGGATTACGAGCTGCTGCACGAGATGCGCGATTTCCTGCAGTGGCGGCGACGCGACGCGGTGCTGCTGGCGGAGGCCAACGTTCCCCCGGACGAGAGCCTGGAGTACTTCGGCGAGCTCGGCGACCGGCTGCAGTTGATGCTCAACTTCCCGGTCAACCAGCGGCTCTTCTACGCGATGGCCACCGGAGACATCAAGCCGCTCGTCCGGGCGCTCGAAGCCACCTACGAGCGGCCCAAAGCCGCGCAGTGGGTCAACTTCCTGCGCAGCCACGACGAGCTCGATCTCGGCCGGCTGACGCCGGCGCAGCGGCAGAGGGTGTTCGACGCGTTCGGGCCGACGAAGGACATGCAGCTCTACGACCGCGGTATCCGGCGCCGGCTCGCGCCGATGCTCGACAACGATCGCCGCCGCCTCGAGCTCGCGTTCAGCCTGCTGTTCACGCTGCCGGGCACGCCGATGCTGCAGTACGGCGACGAGATCGGCATCGGCGACGATCTCTCGCTCGCCGAGCGCGAATGCGCGCGGACGCCGATGCAGTGGTCGGACGAGCCGCACGGCGGATTCTCGACGGCCCGGCATACCGTACGGCCGGTCATCTCCGATCCGATCTTTGGCTACAAGCGCGTCAACGTCGACGTCCAGCGGCGAGATCCGCAGTCGCTGCTCAACTGGGTCGAGCGCAAGATCCGGTGCCGGCGCGAATGCCCGGAGATCAGCTGGGGCGACTGGCGGATCGTTCCTGTCGACGAGCCGGGCGTGCTGGTGATGCGCTACGACTTCAACGAGAGCACGCTGGTGATCGTGCACAACTTCACGCCTCGCAGCCGGGTGGCGCGTATCGCCGCGGAGACGGCCGGCAGCCGGCGCCTCACCGATCTGCTCTGGAGCAACGACAGCGACCGCCGACGCGAACGGCCGGCACAACATCCAGCTCGATCCCTACGCCTATCGCTGGTTCCGCGCCAGGGTCCCCGGCAAGCAGGCGGCGCCCGAACGGTAAGATGACAGCCACCATGAGACTGCGCGCATTCCTTCTCGCGGCCGCCACCGCGGTCACGGGCATCGCCCTCGGCGCCCAAGGGAGCGACGCGCGAGGCGGCCCGTCGTCCATTCAGCCCGCCGTGCTGAAGGAATGGCTCTCCTACATTGCGTCCGACGAGCTGCAGGGACGCGAGGTCTATACGGAAGGCCTCGGCCTGGCGGCGTCGTTCATCGCCGAGCACTTGAAGCAATGGGGTGTGAAGCCGGGCGCGGACGACGGGGACTACTTCCAGACGATCAAAGTCGTTGGCGTGAAGAACGCCAGCCGCAGCTCGGTCGTCGTCGACGTCAACGGCGAGATCCGGATGTTCAAGGACGGCGAGGGCTTCACGCTTCCGCGCAACATGGGCGGACCGCAGACCGTCACCGGCGACGACATCCGCTTCGTCGGCTACGGGCTGCAGATTCCCTCCACCAGGCAGGACGACTACGCGGGGCTCGACCCGAAGGGGAAGATCGTGGTCTGGCTCGGCCCGTCGGGGCCGCAGAACACGGGATCGGACGGGTTCCGCGTGCTCGCGGGACGAACGCGATCGGCCATCGACAAAGGGGCGGTCGCGGTGATCGCGCCGCCGTCCGGCCGTGGCGGGCGCGGCCGCGGTCAGGCGCCGACCACCGGCCGTCCCGCGTCCGCGCCCGACTTCAGCACCGCGCAGCGCTACGACCAGCCCGTCCAGCCGGCGCTCACCGCGCAGGACGAGTTCTTCGAGTTCCTCTTCAGCGCGTCAGACGTGAAGTACGCGGAGCTCAAGGAGCTCGCGGCGAAGCAGCAGCCGCTGCCGCGCTTTGCGCTGAAGGGCGTGAAGATGACGATCCACGTCGAGCCGGAGTACTCCGTCGCCTCCACCCAGCTGTCGCGTAACGTCGTCGGCATCATCGAAGGCACGGACCCGAAGCTGAAGGACACCTATGTCGCCTTTGGCGCGCATTACGATCACATCGGCTATCAGGAGACCCTCCCCTCGGGGCGCGGCGGCGGCACGAGTCCCGGCGGCTGCACCGGCCAGACCCGCCCGCAGCCGCGGCCGGACGACGTGGTGAACAACGGCGCGGACGACGACGGGTCGGGGACGGTGGCGCTGATGGCGATCGCGCGGGCGTTCGCGCTCGGGCCGCGGCCGAAGCGGTCGCTGGTGTTCGTGTGGCACACGGCGGAGGAGACCGGGCTGCAGGGCTCGCGCTACAACGCCGACTTCCCGGTCGTGCCCAACGAGCGCATCGTCGCGGTGCTCAACGTGGACATGATCGGCCGCAACCGCTGCGACGAGGCGAGCGAGGCCAACACCGTCTACCTGGTGGGGTCCGATCGGATCAGCACCGAGCTGCACAACGTCAGCGAGGACGCCAACGCGTCGCTGAGCAAGCCGATGAAGCTGGATTACGAGATGAACGATCCGGCGGATCCGCAGTCGATCTACACGCGCAGCGATCACTACAGCTACGCGTCGAAGGGCATTCCGATCATCTTCTACACGACCGGCCTGCACCGCGACTACCACTTCCTGACCGACGAAGTGGACAAGATCGAATGGGACAAGCTGGCGCGGGTCACGCAGCTGGTCTACACGACGGGCCAGCGCGTCGCGAACCTCGACCAGGCGCCGGTGCGCGACAACAAGGGGCCGCGCGTCGGCCGCGGTACGAGCGGCAAGATCAAGTAGCCAGCCCCGCGGCCGGTCGGGATCGTGTGTTTACGCGGTCACTGCACGCGGGTGAGCTGTCCGCGGATCGCGCCGGTCGGATTCAGCGGCGTGTGCATGTTGAAGTAGTAGCCCGCCGGGTTCGCCATGATCGCCGCGGTTTGGTCGCGAGAGATGATCGCGTTCCCGGCGATCAGGTTGCCGGTCCCGTCGGCGAGCACCATCGGGGCGGTCGCCGACAGCGTCGTGGGGACCAGCACCCCTCCGTTGACGCCGGCCGCGCCCGGGATGGATGTGCGCGGCGATGATCGCCGAGCCGGGGTTGAAGCCCTGCGCCTGCATCGCGAACGTGACGGTGCCCTGATCGGTCGGATTGCCGGCGCTGTCGCGCGGGATGGCAATCGTGATGGTGACCGATCCGCGGCCGTTCCCCTCGACGCCCATCACCGGCGGCACCTCGTTGGCGGCGGAGAGCTGGGCGGCGAAGATGATCGGGCCGGTGGTCGTCGGCCCGGCCGGATTGTCGTTGTCGCCGTCGCAGGCGACCAGCCCGAGTGCCATCACCAGAACCACGAGTCGTTTCATCGGCTTCGCTCCTGTGTCACGAACGGTCGCATTGTATCGGGTTCTCCGGCGTCCCGCCGGATCCTTCTGACCGGCCGCTGTAGAACCACCCGAGCGCTTTTGCATAGAGTAGTGGCTTGCCCCGACTGCGCCGGCCCCGCGATCGCCAGGAGCTCCAGATTCTCGCCGGCGCCGTCCTGGTCCTGGCGCTGCTGTGGACGTTCGCCACGCTGGCCGACATGGTCTTCGAGGGCGAGACCCGCGATTTCGACGAATGGATGCTGAGCGCGCTGCGCCAGCCCGACAACCCCTCCGTGCCGATCGGGCCGTGGTGGCTCCGGTACATCGCCAACGACATCACCGCGCTCGGCGGTGCCACGGTGCTGGGGCTGACGGTCCTCGCCGTCACCGGCTACCTGGTGCTGCACGGCCTTTACCGGAACGGCCTGTTCGTGTTCGCGGCGAGTGTCGGCGGGTGGCTGCTGAACTCGACGCTCAAGGCGATCTTTGCCCGCACCCGGCCCGACGTCGTGCCGCATCTGCAGGAGGTGCTGACCTCGAGCTTCCCGAGCGGCCACGCACTCACCTCGGCAGCCGTCTACCTGACGCTCGGGGCGCTGCTGATGCGGATCGCCGAGGGCCGACTCGCCAAGTACTATTGCATGGCGATCGCGATGGTCGTCACGTTCCTGGTCGGCTCCAGCCGGGTGTTCCTCGGCGTGCACTATCCGACCGACGTCATGGCCGGATGGCTGATCGGCATGTCGTGGGCGCTGCTGTGTTGGATGATCGAGCGGATCCTGGAGCGCCGTGCCGGCCTCCGGCGCGAACAGACGGAGCATCAAGCGTCGACGTAGGGGAGCGCTTGCGGCGCGGTTGCGCGCCAGGATTCCGGGGATTCGGACAGGCTTATGCAACAACACGAGACCATTCTGCTCGTCGAAGACGAGCCGGCGGTACGACAGCTGTTTGCGCTCGCGTTGACGCGGGCCGGCTATCGCGTGCACGAAGCGCGCAACGGTCAGGAAGCGCTGAACGTGTTCGCTCAGCACGGTGACGGCATCGACCTGCTGCTGACCGACATGCGCATGCCTTTCATGGGCGGCGCCGAGCTCGCGCGTCAGCTGCGCGAGCGGCGACGGACGCTGAAGCTGCTGTGCATCTCCGGCTACGCCGGCGGCTCCGAGCTGGAGTTCTCCGACGACTTTCTGGCCAAGCCGTTCTCGCGCGACCAGCTCCTCGCCAAGGTCCGCGAAGTGCTCGATCGCCCATAACTCCTCGCCTCGCGCGGCGCAGGCCGCTCCGCACCGCCGCCAGCTGAACGGTCCCTCATGTCTGTGCTACGATCCGCGGCGTACCTCGCGGGCTTCGGAGCGCACGGCTGCTGATTGTCGGCGCTCGTCGGGAAACAAAGCAGAGGCCCTACCTACATTCCTACTCGCAGGGGACGTGGATGGAGGAGTTGCGAGCACCGCTCGATGTGTGCTCGGCTCCACCGGTCCACCGGAGCTTCGGGCGGCTGTTGCACAGGCTTGGAGCCGTCTGAAGGAGTCCCGATGAAGCTGACCGACGTCGTCCCCAACCTCATCGTCACCGACATCGACCGCAGCACCGCGTTCTACCGCGACGTGCTCGACTTCACTGTCGTCGCCACCGTGCCCGAGCAGGGACCGCTGGTGTTCGTCTGGTTGCAGCGCGACGATGTCAGCGTGTTCCTCAACAGTGCGGCGGCCGCCGCGGAGGACCTGCCCGTCCTGTCGTCGCGTGCGGTGGGCGGGACCGCGACGCTGTTCGTGACGCTCGACGCGGCGGATCCGGAACAGGGCGTGGACGCGCTGTTCGCCCGCGTCGGCCCGAAGGCGCCGGTGGTGATGCCGCTCAAGAACCAGTTCTATGGCATGCGCGAGTTCGCCGTCGAGGATCCCGACGGCTACGTGCTGATCTTCGCGCAGAAAATCGGGTGAGCATGCGTCTGCGCTGCCCAGCCTCGATCCCCGCCTTCACGTGCGCGATCGCCATCCTGGCGATCCTGCACGGCCAGGCGGAGCCGATGCCGGGGTCCGGCCAGTCCCACCCGCGCCTGAATCTCGGCGTCCTGCGCGCCGACGGCATCCTGATGCCGTTCGCGTCGTTCGACGGCGACGACTGGCGGGCCTCGTGGCCCGCCGACCTGTTCGGACGGGAGCTGCCCGCCAGCGTCGGCGACGTGCCGCGCGAGTGGTGGGGCGGGTTCGAGCCCGACACGTGGCGCCTGGCCGGCCAGAGGGACGTCGCGCCGACGAGCGTCAAGCTGGTGGCGCCGGTGCGGATCATGACGGGGCGGTTCCGCCGGCTCGGGCTGCGGACCGACTACCCGCCCGCGAACGCCGGTGTCCCGCCCTTCGCCGTGCCGTACCCGAAGATTGGACTGGCCGTCGCCGGCGACGTCCGCATCGAGGCGATTGCGTCCGTCAGCCGCTTGAGTCCCGCCTTCCGGGAGTTGCTGCCGGGCCTTCGCCCGGCGATCGCGGCGGCGGAGGAGCGCACCGTCAACGGTCTCGGTGCGATGGCGGGCTGGCGTCATCCGTTCGATCGCAAGGCGCGCGACCTCGTCGCCCCCGAGCTCGAGGCGTGGTACACGGCGCCGCTGCCGGAGCCAAACGCGCGCGTGTCCTACATCGAGGCGGTCAAGAAGTATCCGCCGGGCCCCAAGGACGAGGGCTGCGGCCTGGAGACGTTCATCAGCGGATGGGTCCGGCACGACGACGCGGCGAAGACGGCGAAGGCAGACCTGAAGGCGTCGGTGATGTATTGCGATCGCGACAAGGCGTCGTACATGATGCCGCTGGGCCAGGTCGAGCTCCGCAACCGGATCTACTGGATCTACCAGATGTCCGGGCGCGATCATGAGTGGTATGTGGTGGCCGAGCCGACGAAGAGCCGCACGCGCGTCGTGGTCGAATACCTGGCTGGAGGGTTGCTCTTCTAAGCCGTGCCGGTGACTTCCTCGTCCTCGCCGACGTCCATCCCGCAGCTGCTCGTCGTCATCGCCCTGACGCTCGCCGTGCCGCTGTCGATCCGCGCGCTCCATCGCTCGGCGGCGGACGCGCCCTCGCGCGTGCCGTACCTGCCGGTGTTCGAGGGGCGGCGCGCGACCGCGTTTCACGCCCATCGGATCCCGCAGCTGCAGCAGATGAACCCCGGCTACGTCGTGATCGGCGACTCGATGGCGGGCACGCGGATCAACGAACGGCTGCTGTCGCAGCTGGCTGGCGCGCCGGTCGCGCCGCTGCTGCAGGCCGGATCGGGCCCGGCCTTCTGGTACCTCGCGCTCAAGAACTGGGTGATCGCGAGCGGCGTGAAGCCGCGCGTGGTGTTCATCTTCTTCCGCGACACCAACCTCACCGACACCATGTTCCGTCTCGACCAGCAGTACCGCTGGTCGCTCGACATGGTCGCGGCCGAGCGGGAAGACGAACTGAACGCGGTCGTCGGGTCGGCGCTGGAAGGGTCATGGTTCGCGATCCACCAGGGGGCGGAGCGGATCTACGGCGGCGACCGGGTGCGACTGGCGGTCGAGCCGGTGGTGACGCGCGCGCCGGTGACGTGGATCACGTCGTCGCGCCGCCGCCAGACCGAGCTGCTCGACGAGGCCAACGCCCGGTTCGGGCTCGAGCACCTGCGGGTGATGGAGGCGGCTGACATGGCCGTCGATCCGGGAACGGATTTCGGGGCGGTGGTCGATCGGTCCGTGCTGCCGCTGATGCTGCGCGATGCCGCCCGCGCCGGCCTGAAGATCTGCCTGGTGCGGGTTCAGCGCCGGCCGATCGACGGGCGGCCGCCACAGCAGTCCGCCGCGCTGCGGCAGTACGTCGCCGACCTGCGCGCCTACGTCGAGAGCCGTGGCGGCGTCTTGCATGACGACACCGGCGATCCGGCGATGACGCTCGACATGTACGAGGACGGCGATCACATCGCCCGTGACGCCCGCGATCGCTACACCACCCTGTTCTACGAGCGCCTCACGACGCTCTTCGCCGCGCAGTGATCTTCCACAGCCTCGACTTCGTCCTGTTCTTCGTCGCGTTCACCGCCATCTACTGGCTGTTGCCGCACCGTGGCCAGAACCTCCTGCTGTTCGCCGGCAGCTATTTCTTCTACGGCTACGTGCACCCGTGGTTCCTGATCCTGATCGCGACCTCCACGGTGATCGACTACTGCGCGGCCCGCGGCATGGAAGCGAGGCCGGCGCAGCGCAAGGCGTTCCTGTGGCTCAGCATCATCACCAACTTCGGGATGCTGGGCTTCTTCAAGTACTTCAACTTCTTCGTCGACAACATGCACGCGGTGCTGGCGTCGGCCGGGATGTCCTGGGACAAGCCGACGCTGCGCGTGCTGCTGCCGGTCGGCATTTCCTTCTACACGTTCCAGGCGATGAGCTACACGATCGACGTCTACAAGGGAGAGCTGCGCGCCCGCCGCAACCTGCTCGACCTGGCGACGTTCGTCGCGTTCTTTCCGCACCTGGTCGCCGGGCCGATTCAGCGCGCCTCGTTCCTGCTGCCCCAGGTCGAAGGGCGGCGGGTGTTCGCCGTCGAGCATGCGCGCAGCGGCTTCGGGCTGATCTGCTGGGGCTTCTTCAAGAAGCTGGTGATCGCCGACAACGTCGGCGTCATCGCCAACAAGGCCTTCGCGCTCGCCGATCCGTCGTTCCCGCTGCTCTGGGCCGGCGTGTTCGCGTTCGCGATCCAGATTTACGCCGATTTCTCCGCCTACACCGACCTCGCGCGCGGCACGTCCCGGTGGCTCGGCTTCGAGCTGACCGAGAACTTCGATCATCCCTACCTGGCGCGGACCCCGGCCGACTTCTGGCGGCGCTGGAACATCTCGCTCTCGAGCTGGTTCCGCGACTATGTCTACATCCCGCTCGGCGGCTCCAAGGCGGGGGAGTGGCGCTGGGCGCGCAACGTCCTCGTCACGTTCCTGCTGTCAGGGCTGTGGCACGGGGCGAGCTGGAACTACGTGCTGTGGGGCGCGTACCACGGTGTGCTGCTCGTGCTGACGCGCGCGCGGAAGATTCTGAAGCCGGCGGCGTCGCCGGCGCCGGCGTGGCCCACGCCGCTGACGGCCCTTCGCGTGGTCGCGCAGACCGCCGGCATGTTCGTGCTCACGCTGTTCGGCTGGCTGCTGTTCCGCGAGACCGAGCTGGCGGCGATCGTCAGGGACCTGCAGCTGTCCCCGTTCGCGGCGAGCCCGCAGGATCGCAGCACCGGCCTCTACCTGTTCCTGCTGGCGCTGCTCTATTCGACGCCGCTGTGGATCCAGAGCATCTGGGTGGAGTGGCACCGCGACGCCGCGGGCGTCCGCCAGCCCGCGCCGGTCGTGGCCGCCGGCTGGCCACGTGCGGCGCTGCAGGGCGTGGCGTGCGGGGCGGCGTTCGCCGCGATCCTGATCCTCCGCAGCCGCGCCTCGCTCGACTTCATTTACTTTCAGTTCTAGCTTTCCGGGGGACTTCGTCCCCGGACCCCTGCGCCGTCGCTCGCGGGGGCCCATGCCCCGCTCCGCTCCGGCGGGGCGCGCTTTGCGCGCCTTAACGAGCTTCGGTCTTTGCCCAGTCCCAGCCCTCGAGCCCGCGATCGTTGACGGCCTTGACCGCGATCACGGCGCCCGGCGCCGCCTTGATCGTCGCGGCCGGCTTGGTGACGCGGATCTGCTGGGCCTCGGGCTTGTCGCGCGGCCCCCACGCAACCAGGTACGCGGTGACGCCCTTCTCGGGACTCGGTGTCCACGTGACGTTGACGCTGCCGTTCTGCTGACGCGCCGCCGTCAGGCCGGTCAGGCGCGACGGACTCGACGCCATCAGCATCAGCGTCGCCGCGGTCGTCTTCGCCACCTCGGCGACGAGCTGGTGATTGATCGTTTCGAGCAGGTCGTGCGGCTGGTGGTAGTGCGGATTGCCCAGCACCGGATACGAGCCGATGCCGCCGACGATGTCGCCGTAGGCGTCGTAGTAGGCGTGGGCGTCGGTGCTCTTGAAGTAGAGCGCGTCGTAGGTGATCAGGCTCGTGAACTGGATCGCCGCCGCATGCTGGACATCGCGGATGCCGGGGTTGGAGTAGCGGATGGTGTTGTCGAGACGGTGATCGTTCGCCCAGCCGATCATGTCGTTGTTCAAGGCGCCAACCAGCTGCACCTTGTCGGCCACGGCGCGGCGCACGAACTCCCGGCTGCCGAGCAGCCCCGATTCCTCGCCGGTGAACGAGGCGAACACGATCGTCGCCGGCTGCGGGGTCTTGGCGAGGATCCGTGCCGCTTCGAGCAGGGCCGCCGTGCCGGACGTATCGTCGTCGGCTCCCGGACCATCCGCGACCGAATCGTAGTGGCTGCTGACCACGTACACGAGCTCGGGATTGACGGTGCCCTTCAACGTCGCCAGCACGTTGGCGGTCTGGCCGCCCAGGGCGCCGCGTCCGGCGAACCACTGGTATTCCGGCTCGTAGCCGAACGACTTGTAGGTGTTGAACAGGTACTCGGACGCGAGCTTGTTGCCCGGTCGGGTGATGTGCTTCGAATCGAAGTCGAACAGCGCCCGCTCGTAGCCGAAGATGCGCGGCACCGAGGCGTCGGCCACGACGCGGCGGACGCTGTCGGCGATCGGCGCGAACAGCCGCCGCCCTTTCGAGCGCAGCGCCTCCTCCGCGGCGAGATTCGAGGTCAGGCGGGCACGCACGTCCGCGGCGCTGACTTTCTTCGTCAGGTCCATCAGGTAGACGCCGCGCTCGAGGGAGACGGTATCCCCGTCGCGCTCGGCGACGATGAGCAGCCGCCCGCCGTCGGCGCTGGGGACCCACGCATACTCGGGAGCGATGGTGCGGACCGTGTTGTTGTGGAACAGCCGGATGCGCCGCTTCGACGCGAGATCGTAGAGATACGACCGGCGATGACGCGCTTCGCCGATCAGGCCGAGCAGGCGATCGCCGCCGAGCATGCGCGGCGCGAGGTCGTGCTGGATGTCCCGCGTCACCCGCTGTTCGCCGGAGCCGTCGCGTCCGATCGTGTGCAGGTCCCAGTCGTGCACCGACATCATCTGGAAGGCGAGGCGGCTGCCGTCCTTCGACCACGACGGCGCATCGATTCGTTCCGGGCCGCTGCGGACCGCGGTGCCGCCATCAGGATTGGCGATCGGCGCGACCATCAGCCGCGACTGCTGATCGCCGCGGCCGACGAAGGCGACGCTGCCGCCGTCGGCGGAGAACACCGGCGCCGAGCCGGTGCCGAGCGCTACCGCGCCATCGGGCAGGGCAATCAGGCCGAACCGCGCCGCGGGCGCCGGACCGCCGCGGCCGCGGCCTCCCTGCGCGCGATGGGTGAACAGCACCGCCGTGCCGGCCGCGTTGATGTCGCCGAGGACTTTCCCTGGTGTCGCCCGAGGTCAGCGCGGTCACCGGACGCGATTCCGACACGGCGTAGACCTGATCCGTATCGCTGTCGTCGGGCCCGGTGAACAGGACCAGCCCGTTGTTGGCGAGCACGAGGGCATTCTTGCGGCGGGGCACGGTGATCTCGCGCTCGGCGCCGGCGGGCGTCACATCACGAATGACGACGCGCGCGGTGGTCTCGGCAAGGACCGCCAGTGCGGCCAGGCGCTGCGCACGTTCGGCTCCGGTCAGCGCGTCCGCGCTGCGTTCCTGTTCCCGCATCTCCGTCGTGGGCGTGAGCTTCAGATACGCGAGGCGGGTGCTGTCGGGCGAGAACACCGCGCCATGACCGGTCAACTCCGCAATCGGCGTTGCCGGTGCGTCGCTGGCGGCCAGCCGCGTCACTCGGGTCACGCCTCTCCCGACTTCGTAGGTGAAGTACTTGCCGTCGGGCGAGAAGCGCGGATTGCCGCCGTCTGTCGTCAGCTCGACCGTTTGATAGAGCTCGCCGGTCTGCAGGGCGATCGGCTCGAGCAGTCGATCGGCATCGGCGCCATCCAGCAGCTTCAAGTACCCATTCAGCGCCGCGGGGTAGTCGCCGCGATCCCAGGCGAGGTCCGCCTCCAGGAGTCGTGGATCCTCCGACTGGCCGGAAATCGAAATCCAGGCGGTCGCGGCCAACACCACTGCGCCGATCACCGATCGCGTCATGACGCTCCAGTACGAGACGAGGGAAACGCCCTCGGAAATCCGGGAAGCATAGCAGGAACTATTTTGTCCTTTTTGACGCGCGCAGCTCCGCAGCGAGGCCGTCTGCGGCACGGTTCAGCCGGGAACGTGGGTTGCACGGAGCGCGCGCATGGCGTCCCGTGTCAGCCATACCGTCCTGATCGTGGCAGCGCTGACTGCCCTTGGCCACAGCGCCGCCTTCGGTCAGCCGGTTCGCCTCAGAGCGCGCACGTTCGTACCGCCGGTCAACGTGGTGTCGGGCACACCGGCGCTCGGGGCAGGACAGCCGGCGCCGCGCGCGGTCGCGCGCCACGTCCTGATGCAGTTCTCCGCGCCGATCGATGCCGCAACCCTGGCGGCGCTTCGCGTCTCCGGTGCGACTCCGCTGCACTACGTGCCCGATCACACGCTGTCCGTCGCCGTGCCGCCCGGTTTCAATGCGGCGGTCATCCCCGGCGCGCGCTGGATCGGCGCGCTCGAACCGGTCGATCGCCTCAGCGCCGAGACGACGGCCGATCTGGCCGCGCGTTTTCCGTCGCACCCCCTCACCGTCGTCGAGTTCCATCCCGATGTGGACCGCGGCGCGATCCAGCAACGGCTGGCCGCCGCGGGCACGACCCCGATCGAGAGCGCGGCATGGCCTGCCCGTTACGCCCTCGTCCCGACCGACGCGGCCGCGATCGGCGCGCTTGCGCAGGACGACGCCGTCGCGTGGATCTTCCCGGCGCCCGGGCAGCTCGTGCTCGAGGCCGGCGGCCTGTGTTCCGGCGCGATCGTGGCCGGAGGCGTCGTCGCCTCCTTCGCGACGGTCGGCGATGGATGGGACGGTCCCGGGCGCGGGGCCGCGAAACTGGGCCACGCGTTCACCGTGGCGTCCGCGGATCTTGACTGGACCATCCAGCGCGACGAGATCCTGCGGGCGATGGAGGCGTGGAGCGCGGCCGTTGCCGTGACCTGGTCGCCCGCCAGCCCGGACGCCCCCCGCACGGTCCGCATGTTCTGGGCCGGAGTGGATCACGGCGACGGATTTCCGTTCGCGCCCGCCGAGCTGGCGCATGCGTTCTACCCGTCACCGCCCATGTCGGAGCCGACCGCCGGTGACATTCATTTCAACGACACGCAGTCGTGGGGCGCGGGCGACCCGGTCCGGTGGGATGTCTTCAGCGTCGCGCTGCACGAGCTCGGACACAGCCTCGGCCTCGCCCATTCCGGCGACCCCGGCGACGTCATGTACCCGATGTATCAAGGCATCGTGGCCGGTCTCGCGGGCGGAGACATCGCCGCCATCCGCGAGCTGTACGCGTCGGCGGATCAGGCCACGCTACAAGGCGGTTGGGCGAACGACGTCATCGGCGCCGACGTTGGTGGCGGGGCCAGCGCATCGGAAGGACGCTTCACCGTGTCGGCGGGTGGTCGCGACATCTGGGGCGGGGCCGACGAGTTCCGGTTCGTCTCGCGCACGCTCGCCGGCAACGGCGACGTCATCGCCCGGGTCGATGCGCTCGACGGGACGCATCGATGGGCGAAGGCGGGCGTGATGATCAGGGCGTCGCGCGATCCGGGCGCGGCCTACGCGCTGGTGCTCGTGTCCCAGGGCCGCGGGCTCGCCTTTCAGCGTCGCGCGACCCCGTACGGTTGACTCCGCTCACACCGACGGCGGTCCGGGACAGGCGCCGGTCTGGCTGTGGCTCTCGCGGCGGGGTGAACGAGTCGAGGCCTACACGGCGGTCGACGGCGGCGACTGGCGGATGATCGGCTTCGACAGGATCGAGCTCGGCCACGAGGCGCTGGTCGGGTTGGCTGTCACCAACCATGATGTGCGCGGTCTTGCGACGGCGACGTTCTCTGACGTACATGTCACGCCTCAGTCGCCCTGGGGCTGGCTGTCCGCGGACATCGGCGCGGTCGGCCGCGCCGGCAGCGTGGTATTCGAGCCGACGATGATTCGCGTGCGAGGCGCGGGCGCGGACATCTGGGGCCGCGCTGACGCCTTCCATTTCGTGTGGCACGCCATCGAGGGTGACCTCGACGTCGTGGCGCGCATCACGCACATCGATTCGACCCGCGAGTGGACGAAGGCCGGCGTGATGATCCGGGCGGGACTGGAACGCGGCGCCGCCCACGCGTTCATGCTGGGCTCGGCAGGGAAGGGCTACGCGTTTCAGCGGCGGCCGGCCGCGGATGGCATCAGCGTGCACACCAGCGGGGGAACCGGCTACGTACCTGGCTGGGTGAAGCTGTCGCGTCGCGGGAACCAGGTCGCGGCGTATCGATCCGACGACGGCCGCAACTGGACGATGGTGGGATCTTCCGTCATCGCGCTCGGGCAGGTCGCGTTCGTCGGCCTGGCAGTGTCGAGCCACACGACAACCGCCCCCGCCGAGGCGCGGTTCGAGTCGGTCACGATCAGTCAGTAACCGACTCGGAGGCCGCGCGTCTTCCTTCTTCAGCTTCTGCTGCTGCGTTCTTCCGCGCTATCGACTTACCGTCCGCCACTCTGGGCCAGCGCACGGCGCAGCTCGGCGATGTGAGTCTTGATTTGCTCGATCTTGTCGCGGTCGAGCGTCGTCACCGTAGCCGTCGTGCCGGTAGTGCCCGCCGTAGCCGATCCTGCGGTGCGGCCGTTGAGGATGGCGTCAATCGCCTCGATGTGGCGCATCGCTTCCGCATGACCCGACTGCTGCGACGCGGTCCCGGCCGCGCTCTGCGGCGCGGTGGTCGAGGGGCGGCTCTGCTCGGGTTCGGTTGCCGTCGTGGTGCTGGCGCTCGCAGCCGCCGCCGGGGCGTTGCTCGTCGTTCCGGTAGTACCGGCAGCAGCCTGCGGGGCCGCCGTCGAGCCCGCCGTCGGTGCGGTGGACGTCGTGGCCGCGGCCGCCGCCGGCTCGGACGGTGACGTGGTCGACGCCGCCGACGGGGCATTGGTGGCCGCAGACTGCGACTGCGATGCCGACAACGACGTCGCCGCCGCGCCGCCCGCTGCCTTCTCGAACGCCAGCAGGTGCGTGCGGAACTCGATCAGCTTGGCCTTGATCGTCGGGTCGATCGCGACCGAACCGGAGGTGCCTACCGCGCCGGGCGTACCGGTGGCGGGAGTTGCCGGCGATTCATCGGCGGCCTGGTCGCCGACGAGCGCGGTCAGGTTGGCCTGCACTTTCGCGTACGACGCGCGCCACTCCGTGGTGGTGGTGATCAGCTCGTTGAAGTTCGCGATCAGCTGCGACACCTGCGTTCGGGCGTCTCCAGTGAGCTGCGCCGCGGCCGGCAGCTGCGTGATCTGGCTCAGCGAGTCGCGGGCGGCCGTCAGGTGACGCTTGACGGTGTCCGGATCGGCCTGGGCCTGCTGCGCCGGCGCGGGCTGCGCCGCGGGCTCGGCCTGTGCCGGAGTCGGCGCGCTCTGCGGTGCGGTGGCGGCGCTCGCCGTCGGCTCAGGCGTCGTCGGCTGCGCGGCGGTCGGCGCGGGTGAGGTCTGCTGCGCGGACACGGCAACCGGTCCTGCGAGCAGGGCCGTCGCGGCGAACGCGGTCGTCCATCCTGTAAAGCGCTTCATCGGTGTGGCTCCTCCCTTTGCAATCTTGTCGATTCTCATTCACCGGTGAATCGAGCAAGCGAGGTGCCACGACGACCTCAGCGGCGCTTCTCTACGCGGCCACAGAGGCGCTCTCAGCTCGGCCGCGCGCCGAATGATGAAATTATTTCCCGGTCTGAATCCCTACCAGCATGAGTCGACGTCGAGGCTCAGCTGCCGCAGTCCCAGACCATTCGTGCCTCATCAGTGGATGAGTGTCAGTGGCAACTCGGCTGCCCATCCAGGCCAATGCGTGCTTGTTGAGGTTCTTTGGAAGGACCTGTGTCACATGGGTGGTTTCTGCGCCGCACCCGTGCGCGGTCGCACACGCACCAGCACATCGTGGCCCTCTCCCCATTCGTCCGTGTTGGCGGTGACGAAATAGATGGAGCCATCGGGGCCGCTCATGACTTGCGCAATCCGGCCGAACCGCTCCTGCAGCAGGCGGGCGGTGAGCTGTGGTCGCCCATCCGTGGACAACTGGAATCGCAGCAGATCGCGGGAGCCGAGCGTCGACACGATCAGATCGCCGGCGAATGGACTCTCTGCCGACATGACGGTCGTCATGCCTGAGGATGCGAGTCCTGCATCGAGGCGAAGGATCGGCGCGGGTGACGCTGGAGCGGAACGCGCGCGCGGCACGGTAGCGTCGTCTGGCGCGCTGGCGATCCTGAACAACTCGTCGGCGTCGAGCGCCCACACGGCGGAATCCGACGGGCGCCACACCAGGCCGCGCGGCGCCTGATGACCAGCAGACATCACCGGTGAGCCGCCGGGACTGTCGTCGGGAGTGGTGCCGTCGGCGCCGAGCCGCTGCAGCCGGCCGGCGACCGTCGACGGATCGTCCGGACGTGCGCCGCCGCCTCCGATCGCCAGATAGAGCTGAGCATCCTTCCCGAACCGCATCACGGCCGGGAGGTCGAGGGACGGAACCGGATAGGTGAGGAGCACCGCCGCCTGTCCGAGCGCGCCAGCGACTTCGCGGGCACGCACGACGCGCACGACCGGTTCACCGCGCGCCATCGTGGCGTAGGCCACGTGCAGCACCCGCGAGGTGGCGAAGTCGGGCGACAGCGTGATCGACAGCACGGCCGCCGAGTCCGTCTCGATCGTCTCGCGAAGCGCGTCGAGCAGGTTGTCGTCGCGCCTGGCGCTCTCCTCGCCGTTGTCGCTGAACATGCGAATGCGGCCGCGCCGCTCGGCGACGAACACGCGGCTGTCTGTCGCCACTGCGATGTCGATGGGATCGGAGAGATCGCGCGCGAGGACGTCCGCGTGGAGCTGCAGGCCGTCGGAGCTTTCGAAGGGGCCGCCCTGGACGATCGGTGCGCCGGCCGGCGCGGTCGCGCCCGCCGGCGTGGTCGCGCCCGCGACCGTCACGTCGAGTACCGGAGAGCGCACGCCTTCGATGACGGTGTCGCCGACGGTGAAGAAGGCGGCGAGCGCCAGCGTGTGGCGGCCGGCGCCGAGCGCCGGCAGGGGCGCCGTGCACTCGACCGCGGTGGCCGCGGCATTCAGCGAACAGTTCTGCGCCTTCGACAATGCGGCGCTGGCCGTCGACGTAGAGCGCGTACTTGTAGGAGGAGAGATCGCCGGCCATGTCAGCGGCCTGGCTCCAGCCGAATCGTTCGCGTCCGGTGATGGTTTCGCCGCCGCCCGACGATCCGCCGGACGAGGGGGCATCGCTGTCGCCACCGCATGCAGCAACCACGATCAGGCGTGTGACGAATGACGCGAGCAACAGACTGCGCATGTTGATCGTCAAGGGATCATAGCGTAGTGTCTGCTCGCGTCCGTGCCCATGAAGCTTCTCGCACTCCTCTCGGCTGCCACGCTGTTGTTCGCCTATCAGGCGACGTCTGACGAGCTGCGCGGCGCGGTGTTCGTCACCGGCCTGCAAGCGCCCGTGGCCTTCGTGCAGGATCCGCGCGATCAGGCGACGTTCTTTGCGGTTGAGCAGGCGGGCCGGATCCGGCTCGTCCGTAACCGGACTATCGAGGGGGACTTCCTCGATCTGCGGAGCGTGATCGCGTCCGGCGGCGAGCGTGGACTGCTCGGCCTCGCGCTCGCGCCGGACTTCATGCTGAGTGGCCGGTTCTTCGTCAACTTCACCGACCTGAATGGCAACACCGTGATTGCGCGCTTCCGCCGCACCTCCGCGAACACCGCCGATCCGTCGTCACGCTTCGACCTGCGCTGGGGGCCCGAGCGCTCGCCAGTCATCGCGCAGCCGTTCTCGAACCATAACGGTGGTCACCTCGCGTTCGGGCCGGACGGGTATCTCTACATCGGGCTCGGCGACGGCGGCAGCGGCAACGATCCGCAGCACCGCGCGCAGGACCCGGGATCGTTGCTCGGCAAGTTCCTGCGCATCGACGTCAACGTCCCCGAGTCGGATCCGGCGGGTTATCGGGTCCCGGCCGACAATCCGTTCGTCAACGGCGTTCCGGTGGCGGCCCGCCCGGAGATCTGGAGCTTCGGCCTGCGCAATCCCTGGCGTTTCAGCTTCGACGATCCGGCGCTCGGCGGAACCGGCGCGATGGTGATCGGCGACGTCGGGCAGAACAGCTGGGAGGAGATCGACTACGAGCCGCGCGCCCGCGGCGGGCGCAACTACGGCTGGAGGAATCGCGAGGGCGCGCATCCGAACGTCCAGAGCCTGCCGACGGCGTATCAACCCTCGATCGATCCGATCCACGAGTACGGTCGTTCGCTCGGCGGGTCGGTCACGGGCGGCTACGTCTATCGCGGCCGCGCGCTCGGTGCGCGGTTCCGCGGCCGCTACTTCCTTGCCGACTACGTGTCGGGACGCGTCTGGTCGCTGGCGCTCGCGATCAACGGCTCGACCGGAGAGGCGACCGCATCGGACGTGCAGGATCACACGACCGATCTCGGCGGTCCCAGCATCCTCGGCAACATCAGCTCCTTCGCGACGGACGTCAACGGCGAGCTGTACGTGGTCAGCCACAGCCTCGGCTCGATCGTCCAGATGGTCGGGCCGCCTGCTGCCCCGACGAATCTCCGCATCATTCGCTGAACGGCGCCGTTTCCGTCCGGGCTGGACTTTCGCTGTATATTCGCCTATGCTCCCAGACCGCGAATAGCGTGAAGGAGGCAATGCCCATGAACGAGAAAGCCCTGTTCCTGAAGCTGTGGGAGAAGGAAGCCGCGACGACGCGCAAGGTGATTTCGCGGATTCCGGAAGGATCCGACTATCGACCCGACCCCAAGTCGCGCACCGCGCGCGAGATCGCGTGGTTGATCGTGAGCGAAGACGCGGCGCTCGTCGAAGGTCTCGAGAAGGGCCGGTTCGAATGGGTCGATGTGCCGGCGCCCGCAACGGTGAAGGAGATTCTCGCCACCTACGACCGCAGTCACGAGGACCTGACGAAGCGGCTTCACGGCATCGACGCGGCCGGCTGGGAACGCCAGGTGCCGTTCGTCTATCAGGGGCAGGAAGTCATGTCGGCGACCGGCTTCGAGAGCGCGTGGGGCTTCTTCTTCGATCAGATCCACCACCGCGGACAGCTGACGACGTATCTCAGGCCGATGGGATCGACCGTGCCGCAGATCTACGGACCCAGCGCGGATGAACCGTAACCGCGTCTGCCTCGCCGGCACATGCGCGTGAGGTGTTGACGCGGCGATCCTTCACGGCCAGCGCGGCGGCTGGGGCGGCCGCTTTTCGAACCGGCTCCAGTCGCTGCGCACCGGCGCGAACACGTCGACGACCACGGTGCCTTCCGGACCTGCGGTGGCATGGTGAACGACGCCGCCCGGAATGTTGTAGGTGTCGCCGGCGCGAAGCGCCCGCGTCTCCCCGCCGATCGTGAACGACATCGATCCGCTCAGGACGATGCCGATCTGCTCGTTGTCGTGTTGATGCGCGGCCACGACGCCGCCGGGGGCAAGCTCGACCACCGCAAAGGACATGCGCGCGCCCTCGACGGTCCGCGCCACGACGCCGTCCCAGATATCCTGCGGAGCCAGCTCCGCCAGGGGCTTGAAGTAGGACATGCGCCCGAGCCTACACGAAACCCACGCGTGAGCCGCGAACCCCTGAATGTTGACGTCGTGACTGTTGACGCCCCCATGTGTGGTGGTTATACTTGCGGCCAATGATTTCACAGGCATGTGCATCCGCCGCGGCTCGAAAGCGGGTCAAGCGACTCGGCCGGCCGGTGGTGTATACGCGCGTGTCCTGACGCATCAGCACAACGCAGCACTACTCGACGCCGGCCTCGGATACGGGGCCGGCGTTTTTTATTTGCGCTGGCTCCGCGGACATACGCGCGGCGGGAACGAACCAACAACAGACGGGGTCGTGTAAGAGGTAGTAAGGAGGATCGATGAGCTCGGGGCCGGTGATCATGAAGTTCGGCGGAACCTCGGTCGGAGACGCCGAGGCAATCGGGAGGCTGGTGCGGCATATCGTGACCGCGCGCCAGCGCGGCGGCGTCGTGGTCGTCGTGTCGGCGCTCTCGAAGGTGACCGATCGGCTGCTGCAGCTGGCGTCGTTCGCCGCGGCCGGCGACGAAGCCGCAATTCAAGCGGGCGTCACCGAGCTCGAGGAGCGCCACGCCCGGGTCGTCCGCGAAGTGGTCAACAACCCCGAGGTGCTGCTGGCGACGATCTCGCGCGAGCTCGCGGAACTGCGCAACCTGCTGCACGCGGTGGCGACGTTGAAGGACGCCTCGCCGCGCACCCGCGATGCCATCGCCGCCTTCGGCGAGCTGCTCAGCAGCCGCATCGTCGTCGGCGCGTGTGAAGCGTCGGGGCTGCCCGCGGTCTGGGCGGATCCACGCCGCATCCTCGTCACCAACGACACCTTCGGCGCGGCCCTGCCGCTGACGGAGGAGACGCGCGCGGCGGCCGCGAGCGAGCTGCGTCCCGCGCTCGACGCCCATCGCATTCCGGTCGTGGGCGGCTACGTCGGCGCCACGGTCGGCGGCGTGACGACGACGCTCGGCCGTGGGGGATCGGACTATTCGGCCGCGATCTTCGGCGCCGTGCTCGAGGCCCGCGAGATCCAGATCTGGACCGACGTCGACGGCATGATGACCGCGGATCCCCGCGTCGTGTCCGAGACGCACGTCGTGCCGCGGCTCTCCTTCGAGGAGGCGTCGGAGCTCGCGTACTTCGGCGCGAAGGTGCTGCACCCGAGCACGATCCTGCCGGCCGTCGCCAAGGCGATCCCGGTCCGCATCCTCAACAGCCGGCGGACCGAGGGCGCTGGCACGCTGATTACCGCCGACTCGCCGGTGGACGAGCCGCTGGCGGCGCTCGCCTGCAAGCGTCACGTCACGGTCGTCGACATCACCTCGACGCGGATGCTGATGGCGCATGGCTTCCTGCGCCGTGTCTTCGAGGTGTTCGAGCGCTGCCGCACGCCGATCGACGTGGTGTGCACGTCCGAGGTGAGCATCTCGGTCACGATTGACGACGACACGCGGCTGCAGGAGCTGACCGAGGAACTGTCGACGTTCGCCGATGTGCGGGTGGAGCGCGAGATGGCGATCCTCTGCGCGGTCGGCGATGGCCTGCGGCGCGATCCGCAACTGGCGCCGCGGATCCTGGGATCGCTCGGGCAGTTCCCGCTGCGCATGGTGTCGCAGGCGGCATCGCGCCGGAACGTGACCGTCGTCCTGCAGGATGCCGCCGCGGCGGCGGCGATGGTGCACCTTCATGCCGCGTTCTTTGCGCGCCATGTCGCGGCGCCGGCGGCGGTCGAAGGCGTGGCGTGAGCGATTCGTTGCTGCTGATCGGCCGCGGCCGGATGGGCCGCCTGGTCGAGGCGATCGCGCCGGAGTACGGATTTCACGTGGCCGGCGTCGTCGATCGCGCGTCGTGCGGGCAGCCGGACCGCTGGCCGGCGGCGTCGGTGGCGATTGATTTTTCGCTCGGCGACGCGGTGCCGGCGAACCTGCCGCGTCTGGCCGCGCGCGGCATCAACGTGGTCGTTGGCGCGACGGGATGGCAGGCGCACGAGGCCGAGCTGCGCCGGGACGTCGAGGCGAGCGGCGTCGGCGTCGTGGCGGCGCCGAACTTTGCGATCGGCGTGAATCTGTTCCTCGCGCTGGCCGAGCGAGCCGCGGAGCTCTGGAAGGATCAGCCGGCATTCGGGGCATGGCTGCACGAGCTGCACCATGCGGCGAAGCGCGACGCGCCGTCGGGAACCGCGCTGGCGCTCGAGCAGGCGATGCGGGGAAGCGGGTATGCGGCGCCGATCGACATCGCGTCGACCCGCGCCGGATCGATTCCGGGTACGCACACGATCGGGTTCGATGCGGCGGCGGAAACCATCACGCTGACGCACACGACCCGCGATCGGACGGTGTTCGCGCGCGGAGCGCTCCAGGCCGCGGCCTGGGTGAAGGGCCGGCGCGGATGGTTCACGATGAGAGATGTGCTGGGGCTCTGATGGTGCGCCCTCCGGGTTGGCCGCTGCTTCGCGGCGGCCGAGAGGGCTTCGTAGCAGCAACCGGCCGGAGGCCGGTCCCGCGCGTGGGGGTGCCCGCTTACGCTGGTCGCTGAAACCGCCGACCAGCTACAGCGAGGTCTCGCCGTAGCGCGCAGACCGTATGAACGAGCGCGGAGGCGGAGGGCCCCACGCGCAAGAGATCGAGGAGATCGCATGCGTAAGCTCTGGACAGGTTGCGGCACTGCGCTGGTCACGCCATTCACGCGTGATGGCGCGCTGGATGAAGCAGGCGTGCGCCGCCTGGCGCGGCGGCAGATTGCCGCCGGCGTGCACTTCCTGGTGCCGTGCGGCACCACGGGGGAGAGTCCCACCCTCTCGGACGACGAGCGGGCGCGGGTCGTGGAGCTGGTGGTCGAGGAGGCGGCCGGCCAGGTGCCGGTACTCGCCGGCGCCGGCGGCTACGACACCCGTGAAGTCATCGCCGCCGCGCTGCGGTTCAAGCGGCTCGGCGCCGCCGGCATCCTGTCGGTGACGCCGTACTACAACAAGCCGACGCAGGAAGGGCTGTTCCAGCACTACCGCGCGATTGCGGGGGACGTCGGGCTGCCGATCATCGTCTACAACGTGCCGGGCCGGACCGGCTGCAACGTCGAGGTCCCGACGCTCGCCCGACTCAGCGAGGTGCCGAACATCGTCGGCGTCAAGGAAGCATCCGGCAACGTCTCGCAGATGTGCGAGGTCTGCCGCGCCGTTCCCGCCGACTTCGTCGTGCTGTCGGGAGACGATGCCTTGACGCTGCCGCTGATGGCGGTGGGCGGCCACGGGATCATCTCGGTGATTGGCAACGAAGCCCCCGCCGAGATGGCGCGCATGGTGGAGCTCGCGGAGCGCAACGACTTCGCCGCGGCGCGACGGATTCACGCCCAGCTGATGCCGCTGATGACCGCCAACTTCGTCGAGTCGAATCCGATTCCGGTCAAGGCGGCGATGGCCGTGATGGGCCTGCTGGAAGAGGTCTACCGGCTGCCGATGGTGCCGCCCTCGGAGGCGTCGCGCCGCCGCATCTCCGAGGCGCTCGCCGCCGCGGGTGTGCTCGAACCGACCGCGACCGCTCGACGATGATTGCGGCGACACTCCAGAAAGAGGTCGAGGCGCTGTTCTCGGCCGGCCAGACCGTTGACGTCGCGCGGGTTCGCGCGACGTTCACCGAGCTTCGCGCGGCGCTCTCGGAAGGCACGATCCGCGCCGCCGAGCCCGATCGCGGACGCCCCAGGCGGATGGAAGGTCAACGCCTGGGTCAAGCAGGGCATCCTGCTCGGCTTTCGTCACGGTCAAGTCGCCGACGTCTCCGCCGATCACGGCAAGTGGCCGTTCTTCGACAAGGACACGCTGCCGCTGAAGCGATTCGACCTTGCCTCCGGCGTGCGCATCGTTCCCGGCGGGTCCACGGTCCGCGACGGCGCCTACCTCGGACAGCGCGTCATCTGCATGCCGCCCATGTACATCAACATCGGCGCGTACATCGGCGACGAGACGCTGGTGGACTCCCACGCGCTGGTCGGGTCGTGCGCACAGATCGGACGCCGCGTGCACCTGAGCGCCGCGGCGCAGATCGGCGGCGTGCTCGAGCCGGTCGGCGCCGTGCCCGTCGTCATCGAGGATGACGTCCTCGTGGGCGGCAACTGCGGTGTCTACGAAGGCGCGATCGTGAAGCGCCGGTGCGTGCTTGCGGCCGGGACGATCATCACCGGGTCGACGCCGGTCTACGACCTGCCGAACGACCGCGTCATCCGTCCCGAGGCGGGGAAGCCGATCGTGATTCCCGAGGGTGCGGTGGTGGTGCCGGGCGCGCGCCACGTGACCACCGGACGCGGTCCCGAATGGGGCCTGTCGCTGGCGACGCCGGTCATCGTCAAGTATCGCGACGAGCAGACGGACGCGCGCACCGCGCTCGAGGAAGGCTTGCGATGAACGTTGTCGATTTCGCGCGCGAGCTGATCGACATCGATTCGACGACCGGGCGGGAGCAGGCGGCCGGCGAGTGGCTCGTCTCCAGCCTTCGCGATCTCGGATATTCGGTCGCCGCGCAACCCGTGGCCAACGGACGGAGCAATGTGGTCGCGACGCTGGAGCCGAACCCGGCGGTCGTGCTGTCGACGCACTACGACTGTGTGCCGCCCTTCTTCGCCAGCTCCGTTCGCGACGGCCGTCTGTACGGACGAGGCGCGTGCGACGCGAAGGGCATCCTCGCGGCGCAGGTGGCGGCCGCCGAGCGGCTGCGCGCGGACGGCGAGGTTCGCGTCGGCCTGCTGTTCGTCGTGGGCGAGGAGCGCGGCAGCGACGGCGCCGACGTCGCCAACGCGTCCCCGATCGGGTCGCGGTTCCTGATCAACGGCGAGCCGACCGACAGCCGCCTGGCGCTGGCGACACGGGGCAACCTGCGCGTCAGGCTGCGGGCCACCGGGCGTGCCTGTCACTCCGCGCTCCGGAGCACGGCATCTCGGCGATTGACCGCCTGCTCGACGCGCTGATGCAGCTTCGCGGCGTCGAGCTGCCCGCCGACCCCGAACTCGGGAAGACGTACTACACGGTCGGCCTGATCGAAGGGGGGGTGGCGCCCAACGTCGTGCCGCCCCATGCGTCGGCCGAAGTGATGTTCCGGACCGTCGGGCCGCACGACGACCTGCTCGCCGCGCTCGACACGCTCCGGCCGCTGGTGGAGATCGAGGAAGTCCTGCGGGTGCCGCACGTCCGCCTCAAGACCTGGGCGGACAGCCCGATGGAGACGGCGGTCTTCCCGTTCACCACCGACATTCCGCTCCTCGATCGCTGGGGCGTGCCGCTTCTTTTCGGTCCCGGGTCGTTCCTGCTGGCCCACACCGCCGAAGAGCACATCGAGATCGGCGAGATGGAACGGGCGGTCGACGGCTATGTCGCGCTGGCCCGGTCCTGCCTTCGCGAAGGATGAGCCGCTTGACACTCGGGGCAGCCGCCGGGTACGCTGCTCAGGTGTTTCGCCTTCCTGCGGTCAAGACCTGCGCCTGTTGTTGCGGAAGGGCCTGTGAGCCCGTCGCGGCTGTGGTCTTGCGGATGGTGACGAGCTAACCGCCTAGTTTCAAAAGCGAACATCAAGACCAAAGCCCGGCAGGCCACACGGCCTCCCGGGCTTTTTTGTTTCCAAAGGCGATCATGTTGTTTCCCACGTTCCTCAAGCTGAATGGCCGCCAGGTACTGCTCGTTGGCGGAGGGCCGGTCGCGTCGAGCAAGCTGCGCGCGCTCCTCGACGCCGGGGCGTCGGTGCGGGTGGTGGCCCCGACGATCCTGCTGGACATCGCCTCCGCGCCGGTCGAAACGATCAAGCGGCCGTTCCAGCCGTCCGATCTGGACAGCGTCTTCTTCGTGGTCGCCGCGGCCCCTCCGGACGTGAACCGCGCGGTCGCGGCTGCGGCCCACGCCCGGGGCATCTTCGTCAATGCCGTGGACGACGTGGAAAGCGCGAGCGCGTATGCGGGCGCCGTGCTGCGGCGTGCCGGTGTGACGATTGCGATTTCGACGGAGGGGGACGCACCGGCGCTGGCGGGCCTCGTCCGCGAAGCGCTCGAGCAGCTGCTTCCCGAGGATCTCGAGGACTGGATGGCCTGCGCGCGCGACGCGCGCCGCCAGTGGCTCGCCGACGGCGTCCCGATGGCCGAGCGCCGGCCCATGCTGCTCGAGGCGCTCAACAACCTTTATGAGCGCCGGGCGGCGGCGCTGGCTGGAGTGCGATGAGCGCCGAGACGACCGTGGACACGCTCCCGCCGGGAGGCTTCGTCTCGCTCGTCGGCGCGGGACCGGGCGATCCCGATCTGCTGACCCGGCGTGCCGCGCGCCGCCTCGCACAGGCCGACGTGGTGCTGTACGACGCGCTCGTGAACCCGGACGTGTTGACGCTGGCCGGGTCGGCGCAGCGGATCTTCGTCGGCAAACGCGCCGGCCGCCCGCAGGTGCCGCAGGTGTTCATCAACCGCCTCCTGATTCGCGCCGCGCGCCGCGGACGCAAGGTCGTGCGCCTCAAGGGTGGCGATCCGTTCGTGTTCGGCCGCGGCGGCGAGGAGGCACTGGCGCTGGTCGCGGCGGGCGTGCCGTTCGAGGTCGTGCCGGGCGTCAGCTCGGCGATCGCCGCGCCGGCGCTGGCCGGCATCCCGGTCACGCATCGAGGCGCGGCAACGGGGTTCGTGGTGGTGTCGGGACATGCGACGGCGGCGTATGCGCCGATCCTGTCGAGCCTGGCGCCGCAGTCAGCGACCGTGATCGTGATGATGGGGCTGGGGTCGAGCGCCGCGATCGCGGCGCTGCTGATCGAACGCGGCTGGACGCCGTCGACACCGGCGGCGGTGGTGTTCGGCGCGGCGACCCCGGACGCGGACGTGTGGATCGGCACGCTGGCCGAGCTGCCGCACGGTGTTGCCGGCCGCGGCACCGACGCGCCCGGCACGATCGTGGTCGGAGATGTGGTTCGGGTGGGCGCCATCCTCGGCGCAGAGATGACGGGTGCGTCGGACGGCGCGGCACAGGCGGACGGCCTGTCGACCGCCGCCGTGCGCTGACCTACCGGAGGAAATCATGGCGGCAACCGAAGATCGGGAGACACTGGGCCGGGCGCGTCTGTCGTTTGCCAAAGAGGCGGACATCGACGAGTTCGTGAACGTGCTCGCGCGGTTCGAGCGCGGCGAGATCGGTCCCGACGAATGGCGCGGCTTCCGACTGGTGCGCGGCACCTACGGCCAGCGGCAGACCGGCGATGCCCAGATGCTGCGGGTGAAGATCCCGCAGGGCATTCTCGACGTGGCGCAGCTCGACGCGATGGCGGAGGTCGCCGAGCGCTACTCGCGGGGATTCGGCCACATCACCACGCGCCAGAACATTCAACTGCACTTCCTGAAGCTGCACGACGTCGAGCTGGTGATGCGTCGTCTCGCCGACGTGGGGCTGACCACGCGCGAGGCCTGCGGCAACTCGGTGCGGAACATCACGGCGTGCCCGTATGCGGGGGTCGCCGCCGACGAGCCGTTCGACGTCACCCCGTACGCCGAGGCGTTGACGCGCTACCTGCTGCGTCATCCGCTGAGCGCGTCGCTGCCGCGCAAGTTCAAGATCGCGTTCGAGGGCTGCACCCACGATCACATCAGCGCCGCGATCAACGACATCGGCTGGACCGCGCGCGTCCAGACCGTCGACGGCGTCCCGGTCCGCGGGTTCCGGGTCACGGTGGCGGGTGGCACGGCGACGCTGACCCGTTCGGGGCACGAGCTGTTCGCGTTCGCGCCGGTGGACGAGATGTTCAACATCGCCGAAGCGATCGTGCGCGTCTTCCACCGTCTTGGCGACTACAAGCACAAGCAGCGCAACCGCCTGAAGTTCCTGGTGCGCTCGCTCGGGTGGGACGGCTTCAAGGCGGAGTTCGACAAGGAGCTCGAGGCGTTCCGGACCGAGGGGGGAGCGGCGCTGCCATTCGATCCGCAGCACCCGCCAGTCGAGGACGCGCCCGAGAGCCGCGCTGCCGCCCCTGGACCCGACGCCATCACCGCCGCGGTGACGAGCGGAAAGGTGACGGGGCCCGGGATCGTTCCGCGCGTCGAGCCCGTCATACCGGGGGAGGAGTTCGAGTACTGGCGGCGCACCAACGTGCGCGGCCAGAAGCAGGCCGGGTTCGCGATGGTCACCGTCACGACGGTGCTGGGCGACCTCACCTCGGCGCAGATGCGCATGCTCGGCCAGCTGGCGCTGGCGTACTCCGACGGAACCGTGCGCATCACTTCCGATCAGAACGTCGTGCTTCGCTGGGTGCCCGAGTCGGCGCTGCGACCTGCTGTACAGCCGGCTGGCGGCCGCCGGACTGTCGCGAGCCGGCGCCTCGACGCTCGCGGACGTCACCAGCTGTCCCGGCGCGGAGTCGTGCAAGCTGGCGGTCACGCAGTCGCGCGGGCTCGGCCGGCTGCTGTCCGACGCTCTCCACGAACGGCCCGATCTCGTCAGCGCGTTGCCGGGCCTCGACATCAAGATCAGCGGCTGCCCCAACGGGTGCGGCCAGCATCACATCGCCGGCATCGGATTCCAGGGCAGCCTGCGCAAGGTCGGCGGCCGCCCGGCCCCGCACTACTTCGTCATGGTGGGTGGCGGGACCTCGGAGGAGGGCACCACCTTCGGTCGCCACGTCGCCACGGTGCCGGCGCGTCGATCGTTCGAGGCGCTCGAGCGCCTGGTGCAGTTGTATCGCGCCGAGGGCGGTTCGGAGTCGCCGCTGACGTTCTTCCGGCGGGTCGAGGTGCCCAAGGTGAAGGCGGTGCTCGCCGACCTCGAGAAACTGTCGCCGGACGCCGCGTCCGAGACCGACTTCATCGATCTGGCTGAAGATCACGCGTTCAACCCCGAGGTCATGGATGGCGAATGCAGCGCCTGAGCCCCTGGCGATGACGCGTCCCGTCGCGCCGGTTTCGGTGATCGATCTGATCGGCCGCACGCCGCTGCTGCAGCTGCGCGCGTTCGCCAGCGAAGCGGGCGGCGTCGAGATCTATGCGAAGGCCGAGTTCCAGAATCCCGGCGGCTCGGTCAAGGATCGCGCGGCGGCGTCGATCATCCGCGCCGCGGCCGCGAGCGGCCGCCTCCGTCCCGGCGTCACCATCCTCGACGCGACCTCCGGCAATACCGGGATCGCCTACGCGATGCTGTCCGCCGCCTACGGCTATCGACTCAAGTTGTGCATGCCCGCCAACGTGACGCCGGAGCGGGCTCGCACCCTGCGCGCGTTCGGCGCCGAGATCGTGCTCACCAATCCGATGGAGGGCACCGACGGCGCCATCCGCGAGGCGCGGCGCCTGTTCGCCGAGGACCCGTCCCGATACTTCTACGCCGACCAGTACAACAACGACGCGAACTGGCGCGCGCACTACGAGACCACCGCGCCGGAAATCCTCGAACAGACCGACGGGCGCCTCACGCATTTCGTGGCCGGCCTCGGCACCAGCGGGACGTTCATGGGGGTCGGACGGCGGCTGCGCGAATTCAATCGCTCCATCCGCCTGATCTCGGTCCAGCCCGACTCGCCGATGCACGGCGTCGAAGGGCTGAAGCACATGGAGACAGCGATTCGTCCGGGGATCTATGATCCCACTCTGGCCGACGAGGATCTGCGGGTGACGACGGAGCGGGCCTATACCTACACCCGGCGCCTGGCGCTCGAGGAAGGACTGCTGGTGGGGGTGTCGAGCGGGGCGGCGCTCGCGGTCGCGCTCGACGTCGCCGCACGCATTCAGCAGGGGGTGATCGTGCTGATCTTCCCCGACAGCGGCACGCGGTATCTCACCGAACGATTCTGGGAGGCAGAGACGATCTGATGGGGCAGCTGGCGCCAGACGCGGAGGCGGAAATCCGCCGCCACGCGAGCGAGACCTATCCCGACGAATGCTGCGGCGCGTTGATCGCCTCCGGGGACTCCATCGTCGAAGCCTACCGGCTGCCCAATACGACTTCGGCCGGCGCCCGCCGCCGGTTCCTCATCGGGCCCGAGGATTATCGTCTCGCGGAAGGGCGGGCGCGGGAGGCGCGCGGCGCGCTGGCTGGCTTCTATCATTCGCATCCCGATCATCCGGCCGTACCCTCGCAACACGACCTCGCGCAGGCCTGGCCCAACCTGACCTACATCATCGTCGCCGTGAGCGGCGGCACGCCCGGCGATCTGAAGTCCTGGCGACTGCTGGAAGACCGCTCGGGGTTCGAGGAGATCTGACACATGGCATATCGAGTTCTGATACCGACGCCGCTCCGGCCGTACACCAACCAGCAGGACACCGTCGAAGTGGACGGCACGACCGTCGGCGAGCTGCTGACGTCGCTGACCGCGCGCTACGGCGATCTGCGCCGCCATCTCTACGCCGAGGACGGCAAGCTGCGCAGCTTCGTCAACGTCTATGTCAACGACGACGACATCCGGTATCTGCAGCGCGAGGCGACCGCACTGAAGAGCGGTGACGTCGTCAGCATCGTCCCCTCGGTTGCCGGCGGCGCGCCGACGGCCACCGAGACGACCCCGGAGCTCACCAGCGAAGAGGTGCAGCGCTACAGCCGGCATCTGATCCTGCCGGAAGTCGGCGTGGACGGGCAGCGGAAGCTGAAGGCGGCACGCGTGCTCTGCGTCGGCGCCGGCGGCCTCGGATCGCCCGCGGCGCTCTATCTCGCCGCCGCCGGCCTCGGCACCATCGGCATCATCGACTTCGATGCCGTCGACATGAGCAACCTGCAGCGGCAGATCCTGCACGGCACGCCGGACGTCGGCCGCTCGAAGCTGCAGTCGGCGCGCGACCGCCTGTCCTCGCTCAATCCGAACGTGCGCGTCGAGTCGTACGAGACGGCGCTGACGTCGAAGAACGCGCTCGAGATCTTCCGCGACTTCGACATCATCCTCGACGGGACGGACAATTTCGCGACGCGCTATCTCGTCAACGATGCCTGCGTCCTGCTCGGCAAGCCGAACGCCTACGGCAGCATCTTCCGCTTCGAGGGGCAGGCCTCGGTGTTCGCGACGAAAGGCGGCCCGTGCTATCGCTGCCTCTATCCTGAGCCGCCGCCGCCCGGGCTGGTGCCGAGCTGCGCGGAAGGGGGTGTGCTTGGCGTGCTGCCCGGCGTCATCGGCACCATCCAGGCGACCGAAACCATCAAGCTCGTGCTCGGCGCGCCCGGTACGCTGATCGGACGGCTGCTGCTGTACGACGCCTGGGGCATGCGATTCCGCGAGCTGAAGCTGCGGCGGGACGTCGACTGCCCGGTGTGCGGCGATCATCCGACCGTTCGTGAGCTGATCGACTACGACCAGTTCTGCGGTGTTGCCCCCGCCTCGGCGCCGGCCCCGGCCACGCCGGCCGACTTCGAGACGACGGTGCTCGATCTGAAGCGGGCGATCGACAGCGGCCGCAATCCCTACATCCTCGATGTGCGGGAGCCGAACGAGTTCCAGATCTGCCGGATCCCTGGCGCCGTCCTGATTCCGCTCGCGCAGGTCGGATCGCGGGTGGAGGAGATCAAGGCGGCATCCGAGGGTCGACCGATCGTGGTGCAGTGCAAGATGGGCGGCCGCAGCGCCAAGGCGACGCAGCTGCTTCGCGAGCGAGGTCTCGAGCGCGCGCAGAATCTCAAGGGCGGTATCCTGGCCTGGATCGATCAGGTCGACCCCAAGCAGCCGAAGTACTGAGGGGCCACGGCGAAGCCCCACCCAGTGAGGAGGATCCATGCGGATCGCATTCCAGGGAGCCCCCGGGGCCTACAGCGAAGCGGCGGCACAGCGCGCGTGGCCGGGCGCGGAGACCGTGCCCTGCGAGCACTTCGAGGACGTCTTCGCCGCGGTCGCCTCCGGCCACACCTCACACGGCCTGCTGCCGGTGGAGAACTCGACCGGCGGCAGCATCCACCAGAACTACGATCTGCTGCTCGAGCACGATCTGCCGATCGTGGCGGAGACCGAACTGCAGGTGATCCACAGCCTGATCGCGCTGCCCGGCACCGAGCTCTCCGAGATCCGGCGGGTGTGCTCGCATCCCCAGGCGCTCGCGCAGTGCGAAGCCTTCCTCCGCCGCCTGCCCAACATCGAGATCGTCGCCACCTACGACACCGCCGGCAGCGCGCGGCTGATCCGCGATCAGGGCCTGCGCGATACGGCGGCCGTCGCATCAGCACGCGCCGCCGAGATTTTCGGCCTGGCGGTGCTGCAGTCGGCCATCCAGGACTATCGCGACAACATCACCAGGTTCCTGCTGATCGCCCGCGATCCGGAGCCGCTCGGCCCGCCCGACAAGACGTCGGTGGTGTTCGCGCTGCCGAACTCGCCGGGCGCGTTGTTCAAGGCCCTGAGCGTGTTCGCGCTGCGCGACATCGACCTCACCAAGCTGGAGTCGCGGCCGATGCGCGGGCGGCCGTGGGAGTATCTGTTCTACGTGGACCTGGCGGCGGGGCGCGCCGACGTGCGATGCGGGCGCGCGATCGTGCACCTGGCGGAATCGGCCCGGTGGGTCAAGACCCTGGGATCCTACGCGCGCTGGAGCGAGGCGGCGGTGAAGGCGGTCGCCGTGGAAGCGTCGATCGACGTGTCCGCGGTCTGAGCGGCGGCGATCGCTCGCCGCGTCAGCGTTTGGTCAGCTTGCGCGTTTCGATCCGGTTCAGGCGAATCGGCTGCGTATCGTAGTTCTCGACCACGATGTTCTTGCCGGCCGGGATGACCTTCGCCGCCAGCGACAGCGTCCCCTCACCCTTGCCGTCGGCGCCAATCTTCATGTCGATGACCGTCATCGGATAGTCGAAGCTCGGTGGGCGGTAGGTCGCTTCGCCGAAGCCGATCGGCCGATCGGTGACGATGAAGATCCTCCGGCCCCCATCCGGACCGGGTTCGTCTATCGCCAGCCGCAGATCGTAGCCGACGCTCTGCGCCGTCCGCAGCGTGCCCACCCGCTGGCCGTCGCGAATCGCCTCGAAGAACGCCTGCTGCCCCTTCTCGCGAAGCAGCGTCAGCAGCCGGTCGCGATCGGCCGCCGTATTCCAGCGGTTGACGGTGATTATTAGGTTCGCCGTGAGCCGACGACGTAGGAGCCCATGTTCACGGCGAAGGCAGTGAACTCCTCCGGGTCTGACCCATGGTCTGCGCGCTGGGGCCCGGACGCGCTGCTCAGGACAAGGGCGAGCTGGCTGCGACGATGAGCTGTACGAATGCGGATAGTTGAGCCATCTGTTCCTCCGCGTCACATTATGCAAGTTCCGGCGCATTCTCGCCCGCCGCAAATCGTGCGGCGGGTGAGATGCGCGAGTACTCAGCTTGACGCTGAACAGATAGCCGGCGGTTCGGAGAATTGCGCGGGACGACTCAGTTCCCGCCACCAGGCGACACGACCCGCAGGTTGGACGGAGCGGACATCGGGGCCGCTGACGTCGAGGCCGCCTGCGTCACCGTGATGGAACGCCCGGCGACGACCACCGTTGCGCTGCGTTGCGGGCCGGTATTCGGCGCAATCGTGTAACTCAGGCCGCCATTGCCGGTTCGTGTCGCCGTCGAGACGGTCATCCATGATGGAGCGCCCGTGATGGTCCAAGTGCAGGTGCTCGTCGTGACGACGGTGAACAGCCCGGAGGAGCCGGTTGACGGCGCCGAGATGCTGCTGGGTGTCACCGTGTAGCTACATGCCGCGGCATTCTGGGTGACAGTCAGCGTCTGCCCGGCGATTGCGACGCTGCCGGTGCGCGGCGACTGCAGCGTATTCACGCCGACCGTGATATTCACACTACCGTTGCCGGTGCCGGCGGTGGGTGAGACGCTGAGCCAAATCGCGCTCGACGTCGCGCTCCAGCCGCAGCTGCCGCCACTGACGGTCACGGCAAACGACTCACCAGTGGCAGGCGACGTCCGGGTAGCCGGCGAAATGGTGAACGCGCAGCTGCTCGACGCAGCCTGCGTCACTGTAAAGAGCTGGCCCGCGATGCTGACTGTACCGCTGCGCTGTGCGCCGGGGTTCGGCGCCACGACGACGTTCACCGCGCCTGAGCCGGTACCGGTATTGGCGCCGCTGAACGTCAGCCACGCGGCATTGCTGAACGACATCCATGCGCAGGTCGATCCGGTCGTGACCGACACCGCCGTGGTCTCGCCAGCGGCAGGCGAGCTGCGGACGGTCGGCGAGAGGCCGAAGGTGCAGGCCGTGCTCGCGGCCTGGGTGACAGAGAACGTCTGGCCGGCGATGGTCATGGTGCCGGTGCGCTGGGCTCCGGTGTTGCCGGCAACGACAACGGTGACGGCGCCGTTGCCTGTTCCCGTCGCACCCGACGTCACGATCAGCCAGTTGACATTACTCGCGGCGTTCCACGCGCACGCGCTGGTGGTCGTCACTGCGACGCTTGTCGTTTCGCCAATCGACGGCGCGCTGCGCGTCGTCGGCGAGATCGCATAGGTGCAGGACGTGGTGGCCGCCTGCGTGACCGTGAACGGCTGTCCGGCGATCAGCACCGAGCCGGTCCGCTGCGACGCGCCGGTATTCGGTGCGACCGCGACGGTGACATCGCCATCGCCCGTGCCCGAGGCGCCGGCGCTGACGGTCAGCCATGCAGCGTTGCTGGTCGTGGACCACGCGCAACTGCTGCCGGCTGTTACGGCGACAGTGGCCGATTCGCCGGCCGCCGGAGAATTCCGTGTAGTGGGCGTGATGGCGTAGGAGCAGGGCGCCTCCTGCGTGACCGTGAACGCCTGACCAGCGACCATGACCGAGCCGGTGCGCTGGGCGGTGCTCGTGTTCGCAGCGACGCTGACGCCAATGGTGCCGTTCCCGCTGCCGGTAGCCCCGGAGCTGACGGTCAGCCAGGCGCTGTTGCTCGTTGCGGTCCAGGCGCAGCTGCTGTCGGTGTTGACGGACACCGCGACTGGCTCTCCCGCAGCCGGCGACGTGTGCGTGGACGGCGAGATCGTGTAGCTACATGGGGCGGCCTGCGTGACCGTAAACGTCTGCCCGGCGATGGTCATCGTTCCGGTGCGCTGCACGCCAGTGTTGGCGGCGACGGCAACGCTGACGGTGCCGTTGCCCGTCCCGGTTCGTCCCGCTCTGACCGTCAGCCACGCGGCATTACTCGTGGCACCCCAGGCGCAGGTGCTGCCGGCGGTCACGCTCACGCTCGTCGTTTCACCGGCGGCCGGCGAGGTGCGCGTGGTCGGCGCGATCGCATAAGTGCAGGGCGCGGCCTGGGTGACCGTGAAGGTCTGGCCGGCGATGGTCATCGTGCCGCTGCGCTGGGCGCCGGTGTTGGCGGCCACCGCGACGCTGACGTTGCCATTGCCGGTGCCGGTGGCGCCGACGCTGACCGTCAGCCACGCGGCGTTGCTCGTGGCGCTCCAGGCGCAGGTGCTGCCGGCGGTGACCGCGACGCCCGTCGTTTCACCGGCCGCCGGCGAAGTGCGCGTGGTCGGCGCGATCGCATAGGTGCAGGGCGCGGCCTGGGTGACCGTGAAGGTCTGGCCGGCGATGGTCATCGTGCCGCTGCGCTGGGCGCCGGTGTTGGCGGCCACGGCGACGCTGACGCTGCCATTGCCGGTGCCGGTGGCGCCGGCGCTGACCGTCAGCCAGGCCGCGTTGCTCGTGGCACTCCAGGCGCAGGTGCTGCCGGCGGTGACGCTCGACGCTCGTCGCTTCACCGGCGGCCGGCGAAGTGCGCGTGGTCGGCGCGATCGCATAGGTGCAGGGCGCGGCCTGGGTGACCGTGAAGGTCTGGCCGGCGATGGTCATCGTGCCGCTGCGCTGGGCGCCGGTGTTGGCGGCCACCGCGACGCTGACGTTGCCATTGCCGGTGCCGGTGGCGCCGCTGCTGACCGTCAGCCACGTGGCATTACTCGTGGCGCTCCAGGCGCAGGTGCTGCCGGCGGTGACCGCGACGCTCGTCGCTTCACCGGCGGCCGGCGAGGTGCGCGTGGTCGGCGCGATCGCATAGGTGCAGGGCGCGGCCTGGGTGACCGTGAAGGTCTGGCCGGCGATGGTCATCGTGCCGCTGCGCTGGGCGCCGGTGTTGGCGGCGACCGCGACGTTGACCTGCCATTGCCCGTGCCGGTGGCGCCGCTGCTGACCGTCAGCCAGGCCGCGTTGCTCGTGGCGCTCCAGGCGCAGGTGCTGCCGGCGGTGACGCTCACGCTCGTCGCTTCACCGGCGGCCGGCGAGGTGCGCGTGGTCGGCGCGATCGCATAGGTGCAGGGCGCGGCCTGGGTGACCGTGAAGGTCTGGCCGGCGATGGTCATCGTGCCGCTGCGCTGGGCGCCGGTGTTGGCGGCGACCGCGACGTTGACGCGTGCCATTGCCCGTGCCGGTGGCGCCGGCTGCTGACCGTCAGCCAGGCCGCATTACTCGTGGCACTCCAGGCGCAGGTGCTGCCGGCGGTGACGCTCACGCTCGTCGCTTCACCGGCGGCCGGCGAGGTGCGCGTGGTCGGCGCGATCGCATAGGTGCAGGGCGCGGCCTGGGTGACCGTGAAGGTCTGGCCGGCGATGGTCATCGTGCCGCTGCGCTGGGCGCCGGTGTTGGCGGCCACCGCGACGCTGACGCTGCCATTGCCGGTGCCGGTGGCGCCGGCGCTGACCGTCAGCCAGGCCGCGTTGCTCGTGGCACTCCAGGCGCAGGTGCTGCCGGCGGTGACGCTCACGCTCGTCGCTTCACCGGCCGCCGGCGAAGTGCGCGTGGTCGGCGCGATCGCATAGGTGCAGGGCGCGCCTGGGTGACCGTGAAGGTCTGGCCGGCGATGGTCATCGTGCCGCTGCGCTGGGCGCCGGTGTTGGCGGCGACGGCGACGTTGACCGTGCCATTGCCCGTGCCGGTGGCGCCGGCGCTGACCGTCAGCCAGGCCGCATTGCTCGTGGCACTCCAGGCGCAGGTGCTGCCGGCGGTGACGCTCACGCTCGTCGCTTCACCCGCCGCCGGCGAAGTGCGCGTGGTCGGCGCGATCGCATAGGTGCAGGGCGCCGCCTGGGTGACCGTGAAGGTCTGGCCGGCGATGGTCATCGTGCCGCTGCGCTGGGCGCCGGTGTTGGCGGCCACCGCGACGTTGACGCTGCCATTGCCGGTGCCGGTGGCGCCGGCGCTGACCGTCAGCCAGGCCGCGTTGCTCGTGGCACTCCAGGCGCAGGTGCTGCCGGCGGTGACGCTCACGCTCGTCGCTTCACCGGCGGCCGGCGAGGTGCGCGTGGTCGGCGCGATCGCATAGGTGCAGGGCGCCGCCTGGGTGACCGTGAAGGTCTGGCCGGCGATGGTCATCGTGCCGCTGCGCTGGGCGCCGGTGTTGGCGGCGACGGCGACGTTGACCGTGCCATTGCCGGTGCCGGTGGCGCCGCTGCTGACCGTCAGCCAGGCCGCGTTGCTCGTGGCACTCCAGGCGCAGGTGCTGCCGGCGGTGACGCTCACGCTCGTCGCTTCACCGGCGGCCGGCGAGGTGCGCGTGGTCGGCGCGATCGCATAGGTGCAGGGCGCGGCCTGGGTGACCGTGAAGGTCTGGCCGGCGATGGTCATCGTGCCGCTGCGCTGGGCGCCGGTGTTGGCGGCGACCGCGACGTTGACCGTGCCATTGCCCGTGCCGGTGGCGCCGGCGCTGACCGTCAGCCAGGCCGCATTACTCGTGGCGCTCCAGGCGCAGGTGCTGCCGGCGGTGACGCTCACGCTCGTCGCTTCACCGGCGGCCGGCGAGGTGCGCGTGGTCGGCGCGATCGCATAGCGTGCAGGGCGCGGCCTGCGTCACCGTGAAGGTCTGGCCGGCGATGGTCATCGTGCCGCTGCGCTGGGCGCCGGTGTTGGCGGCGACCGCGACGTTGACCGTGCCATTGCCCGTGCCGGTGGCGCCGCTGCTGACCGTCAGCCACGTGGCATTACTCGTGGCACTCCAGGCGCAGGTGCTGCCGGCGGTGACGCTCACGCTCGTCGCTTCACCGGCCGCCGGCGAGGTGCGCGTGGTCGGCGCGATCGCATAGCGTGCAGGGCGCGGCCTGCGTCACCGTAAACGTCTGGCCGGCGATGGTCATCGTGCCGCTGCGCTGGGCGCCGGTGTTGGCGGCCACCACCACGCTGACGTTGCCGCTGCCGGTGCCGGTCATGCCGGCGCTGACGCTGAGCCACGCCGCGTTGCTGGTCGTGCTCCACGTGCACAGGCTCGTGGTGGTGACGGCGACCGTCGTCGTTTCACCGGCGGCCGGTGAGCTGCGGCTCGTCGGGGCAATCGTGTAGCCGCAGGCCGGCGTGCCCGGCTGCGTCACCGAGAACGTCTGCCCGGCGATCGTGACGCTTCCGGTCCGCTGCGTCGTTCCGCTGTTCGCGGCGACGGTGACGCTGGCGCTGCCGGCCCCGGTTGCGGCGCCGCTCACGCTCAGCCAGGCCGCGTTCGACGACGAGCTCCACGCGCACGTGCTGCCGGTGCTCACCGCGACCGACGTCGTTTCGCCGGCGACCGGCGATGTCCGGCTCGCCGGGCTGATGCTGTAGCTGCAGGACGGCGCAGCCGCCTGCGTCACCGAGAATGTCTGGCCGGCGATCGTGACCGAGCCGGTGCGCTGCGTGGTGCCGGCGTTCGCGGCCACCACCACGCTGACGTTGCCGCTGCCGGTGCCGGTCATGCCGGCGCTGACGCTGAGCCAGGCCGCATTGACCGTCGTGCTCCACGTGCACAGGCTCGTGGTGGTGACGGCGACCGTCGTCGTTTCACCGGCGGCCGGTGAGCTGCGGCTCGTTGGGGCAATCGTGTAGCCGCAGGCCGGCGTGCCCGGCTGCGTCACCGAGAACGTCTGCCCGGCGATCGTGACGCTTCCGGTCCGCTGCGTCGTTCCGCTGTTCGCGGCGACGGTGACGCTGGCGCTGCCGGCCCCGGTTGCGGCGCCGCTCACGCTCAGCCAGGCCGCGTTCGACGACGAGCTCCACGCGCACGTGCTGCCGGTGCTCACCGCGACCGACGTCGTTTCGCCGGCGACCGGCGATGTCCGGCTCGCCGGGCTGATGCTGTAGCTGCAGGACGGCGCAGCCGCCTGCGTCACCGAGAATGTCTGGCCGGCGATCGTGACCGAGCCGGTGCGCTGCGTGGTGCCGGCGTTCGCGGCCACCACCACGCTGACGTTGCCGCTGCCGGTGCCGGTCATGCCGGCGCTGATGCTGAGCCAGGCCGCATTGACCGTCGTGCTCCACGTGCACAGGCTCGTGGTGGTGACGGCGACCGTCGTCGTTTCACCGGCGGCCGGTGAGCTGCGGCTCGTCGGGGCAATCGTGTAGCTGCACCCGGCCGCGCCGGCCTGCGTGACCGTGAATGTCTGGCCGGCGATCGTCATGGTGCCGGTACGGGCCGCCGTCGAAGTGTTCTGGGCAACGCTGTACGACACCGTCCCGGGGCCTGAGCCGGATGCGCCAGCGGTGACCGTGAGCCACGCCGCGCCGCTCGCCGCCGTCCACGCACAGCCCGTGGCCGCGTTGACGTTGACGCTGCCGCTCGCTGCGGCGGACCCGACCGACGCGCTGACTGCCGACAGCGTCGGCGGCGCGCAGGTGGGCGTGAAGGAGAACTGATTCGAGAGGATGGATGGTGGTCGTGCCCCCGGGGCCCTCGGCCGCGACACGCGACTCGTAGGTGACGCCCGTCGACAGCGACGTGGTCATCAGCGACACGAAGTCGAGCCGAATCATGCCGTCGGTGCCGGGCGCGGGCTTGCCGAGATCGACCGAGGCCGTCACGGTCGTGGAGCCCGCGACGTAGATCTGCAGACGGTATCGGGTGAGGACGGGGACCCCGTTGCTCACCGCGTTGTGATCCGACGACGGCGTGAACTCGACGCGACGCGCGTCGACGACTGCTTGACCAAACGCCACCCAGGGGAGGCATACGGTGAGTACCGCCGCCAGGATGCAGTGTCGTACGTGCGTGTGTCGCAACCGGATCATCGCTGCCCTCGTCCGCTGATGGGGGGAACCGCGGCAGGCTTTGCAGAAATCGGGCCGCGAGGCTGTCACTCGGCTAAGTGACTCTCTGCGTTGAGGTATGACGCATCGGCGCGGGGTGGATCATGCGCCTCGCGCAGAGGCGCGGCGAACAGGTTTGTTCGCCGGCTTGCGTGAATGTGAGCGGAATGTGCGCTGCTCGCGCACGAGCGGCGCCGCGGGTGAGATTTACGACTGAAGGACGAAGTTGAACGTCGCGGCCCTGCCGCCAGCGATGTCCTGGATCGCCATTTCGAGCTTCGCGCTGTAGATCCCGTCGCTCGCGTTCCGCGGCTCGCCGGGGAAATAGAGCTGCGTCGTCAGCACGCGTCCGTTGGCCGCCTGCGCCTTGACGTGGATGTGACGGGTCCGCCCCGGGTAGAGCCCCGGGACGATCGTCTCGAGCCGGAACTCGCCGTTGTCGTTGGTGAACTGATGGCCGCGCAGACGGTAGCCGCTGTTGTCGTAGGCGCCGGCGTTGTCCGCCTGCCAGAAGTCGAGCTTGGCGCGCGCGATCGGCTGGCACGCGGTGGAGAGGACCCGGCCGGTGATCGTCAGGCGCGTGCCGGCCATGCCGTTCTCGACGAGCGAGGCGCGCTCCGGCGAGTTGGACGTGAAGTACGGGCCCTCGGTCTGCGCCGGCGTCGGCTCATCGTCGCCGTCGTCGCATGCGGGCGTCGGCGTGAGAGCCGTGGGCGCGGTCGGCAGCGCCTGCGCCGCGGCGTCGCTGCCGCTGCCGCATCCCACCAGCGTGATGGCGGGTGCGGTCATGATTGCGCCGACGAGGCGCCGCCTGACGAGATCGATCCTGGTGTGCTTGCGCGAGTCCTTCATGCTCCAGTGCTCCTATGGCAACCATGCCGAATCGGTTACATCTCATTAAACGGAACCGCGGTGGCGCAGAGGGGGCAGGACTGTGAAAAGAGGGTGGCAGGGAGGCAAAGTCAGAAGTCAGAAGTCAAAAGTCAGAAGGCAGAAGGCAGAAGGCAGAACAAGGACAAGGCGCAAGAGGAAACAACGGCCGGGCTCGAGCGCGTCTAGGCCTGGGTGGCGGCCTGCAACTGTGCCGGCGCCGGATCGGGAAGGGACGGCACGTAGTCGCGCTCGGCGCGGCGGATGGCCTTATAACGATCGAAAACGTCTCGCTCGCTCTCGAGGCCTAGTAACGAGCGCAGCGAACTGCCGCGGAACGTGTGGGCCACCATCGCCGGTCCGTGCCGGAGCACGAACCAGGGACTGTGGCGGAGCGTCGGCCAGAAGTGGCCGAGCTTCATCCATCGCTCGGCGCGCCACCGCAGGAACTCGATCTCGTCGGCGGTCAGGTACTCGCTCCGCACCACCGCGGTGGTGCCGTCGTACTCGTCGACGTTCTCGTTCACGATGAGGCCGCGCCGGCGAAAGTCCTCGGTCATCGGTGTGCCCGGATACGGCGTCGGGTGCTGGATGTAGGGCCAGTCGATGAACTGCCGGGCGAACTCGAGATTCGCTTCGATCGCGTCGCGGGTATCGCCGGGGTTGCCGACGATCAGGCCGCCGACCACGTACATGCCGTGGCGGTGCAGCACGCGGATCGCATCTTCCGTGGCGGTCCCTTTCGCGCCGCTGCCACCGCGCTGGAGGTTCTTCGCCCGCGCGCGCAGGAACTGCAGGTCCGCGTCGAGGACGTTCTCGATCCCGAGGAACACGTAGCGGAAGCCGGCCTTGCGCATCAGCGGCGCGAGGGTCTCGCCGGCGGCGGCGATCGACGAGGTCATTGCCTGGACGATGTAGTCGATGTCCGCCAGTCCGGCGTCGACGATCGCGCGGCACAGCGCCTCGAAGCGCCGGACGTCGAGCGTGATGTTGTCGTCGACCAGGAAGATGGCCCGGGCGCCGCGCTGCTTCGCGTCGAGGATGTCGGCGATCACCCGCTCGACCGACCACTTGTAGAAGTTGCGGCCGCGCATCTCGATGATCGAGCAGAAGCTGCAGTCGTAGGTGCAGCCGCGCGAGGTCTCGACCACGTCGATCGGCCGGCCGATGAACGTGTAGCCGTCGAGCACCCGCGCCGCGCGGTTCGGCAGCCGCACCTCGTCGCCGCGCAGATGGCTCGCCGGCCGATCCGGGTTGCGGACGAATCCAGCCGGCGTGCGGTAGGACACCCCGGGGACCTGCCGGGGCTCGTCGCCGCCTTCCCACGCGCGAAGCAGCTCCCGGAAGGTGAGGTCCCCCTCGCCGCGCACGATCGCGTCAACCGGCCAGTCGCCGCGCTCGTAGACCTGCGCCGCGAGGCTGGGATCGTAGCCGCCGACCACGATCCGCGCCGCGGGCCGCAGCGCGCGCACCAGCCCGCGATCTTGCGGGCCGTGGTGCGCTGGAAAGTCATGATCGACAGCCCGACGACGTCCGGGGTCAGCTCCGCGACGAGGCGCTCGACGGTTTCACGAACCGTCCGCTGGACAAGGATGAGGTCGGCGATGGCGACGGTGTGATGCGGATCGATGTTGCCGGCGAGGGACGCGAGCGCGCCGTTCGGCATCCGCATCGAGACCGGGGCCGTGTGCTCGAAAGAGTCCGGCATCGAGAGCAGCAGGATCTTCATCGGCGTTCCGGAAATGTAATCGATTCCGGCGGCGAGTCACGAAAAATCTGCCGATTTGCGGAGCTGGCGGCGGTATTGACCTTGCCAACGGACGAGTTATGCGTCTCGGCCGTCTGGTGAGCAGCGCGGTGATCTTCGTTCCTCTTCTCCTGGTGTGCGCCGGGCGGCTGCACGCCCAGCGCGGCGGCTCGCCGCAGGGCATGACCCAGGAAGTCAATCGCTGCCTGACCGTGATGCGCGTGGCGGCGGCACGCCGCCGGACCAACGAAGACGAACGCCAGCGCGAGCAGCTGAGCGTCGCCGTCCGCAGCGACAGCAGTCCGGCCTTCGGTCACCGGCAACTCTCCGCCAAGTCCGCCTGAGTCAGGCGGTCGCGTCAGGCCGCGGAGCCGGCGTACTCCTCGTAGGTCCCCTTGAAGTCCTCGATGCGGCCGTTGCCGAAGTGCCACACGCGCGTGCCGACTTCCTCCATCAGATCCTGATCGTGCGTCACGAGCAGGATCGTTCCCTCGAAGCGCTGCAGCGCCACGTTCAGCGCGTTGATCGACTCGAGGTCGAGGTGGTTCGTCGGTTCGTCGAGGATCAGCACGTTCGGCTTCTGCAGCATGATGCGGCAGAACAGCAGCCGCGCCGTCTCGCCGCCCGACAGGGCGTCGGTCGGCTTCAGGCTCTCCTCACCTGAGAACAGCATCTGGCCGAGCAGGCCGTGGATCTCCTGGCGCGACGCGTCGGGATCGAACTGGTGCAGCCATTCGACGACGGTCATGCCCTTGGCGATCGCGCCGGTGGAGTCCTGCGCGAAGTAGCCGATCGAGACCTCGTGCCCCCACCGGACGCGCCCGTCGTCGATGTCCCCCGGCGCGGCGGGCAGGCCCGGTGCGTCCGCCAGCAGCGACTTCAGCAAGGTCGTCTTGCCTTCGCCGTTTCGCCCGACCAGCACGATCTTCTCGCCGCGGTTGATGACGGCGGAGAAGTTGGTGATGACGTGCGAGGCGCCGTGGGCCTTGCTGACGCCGGCCGCCTCGAGCACGGTCCGTCCCGAGGGGCGGTTCATCGCGAACTTGATGTACGGGCGCTGGATGTTCGACCGGGCCAGCTCCGTGGTCTGCAGCCGCTCGACTTCCTTGCGGCGCGACGTGGTCTGGCTGGCGCGGGTGCCGGCGCCGAACCGCGCGATGAAGTCGTTCAGCTGCGCGATCTTCTTCTCGCGCTGCGCGTTCTCCGATTCGACGCGGGAGCGGATCTGGGTCTTGGCCAGCACCATGTCGTCGTAGCCGCCGGTATACGTGATGATCGTCTGGTAGTCGATGTCGGCGGTGTGGGTGCAGACGTCGTTGAGGAAGTGGCGATCGTGCGAGATGACGATCAGCGTGCCCTCGTAGCGCACCAGGAATTCGCGCAGCCAGTGGATCGAGTCGAGGTCGAGGTGGTTGGTCGGCTCGTCCAGCAGCAGCGCCTGGGGCCGGCCGAACAGCGCCTGAGCGAGCAGGACGCGGACCTTCTGGCCGCCCTGCAGCTCCGACATCTTGCGCTCGTGCAGCTCTTCCGGAATGTCGAGCCCCTGCAGCAGGATCGCCGCATCGCTCTCCGCGCTGTAGCCGTCCTCGTCGCCGACGATGCCCTCCAGCTCGCCGAGGCGCATGCCGTCCTCGTCGGTCATCGCCGCCTTGGCGTAGAGCAGCTCGCGCTCCTCGAGCGCGTGCCACAGCCTGGCGTTGCCCATGATGACTGTGTCGATGACGCGGAAGGCGTCGAACGCGAACTGGTCCTGACGGAGCACGCCGAACTTCTCGGGACGGACGACCGTTCCCTTCTGCGCCGGCTGCTCGCCGGTGAGCAGCTTCATGAAGGTGGACTTGCCGGCGCCGTTCGGCCCGGTCAGGCCGTAGCGGCGTCCCGCCGAAAAGGTTGTGGTCACGTCCTCGAAGAGCACCTTCGAGCCGAACCGCATCGACACCGCATTCACTGAAATCATCGTGGACCCTACTGCACGCCGGTTTTGTTCAAGGAAAACAAACTATTGTAACGCGACCGTGGCCGGACTGAAAACTCGAGCGTAGGGGCGGCCGAGCTCACTGGCCTTCGTTTATACTGGCAATACCTCACTTCGGCCGGAGTGGTGAAACTGGCAGACGCGCGGGACTCAAAATCCCGTTCCCTTCGGGGAGTGTGGGTTCGACCCCCACCTCCGGCACTTACAAGTCAGAAGTCAAAAGGGAAAAGTACACAGAAGGAGCCCCGGCCCATGCGACCCGCACTCGCCGCACTTACCGGGGCGTTGTTCACCCTGCCGCTGCTTGTGGCCAACGCGATTGTCGGGAGCCGGATCGAGCCCTTCTTTTCCCTGATCAGGCCGGGTTTCCACACCAGCGCGCGTGAATACGTGCTGCTCGCGGTCGTCCTGCTCCTGATCCCGGTAGGCGCGTTCATCGCGGCCCGGCCAATGCTCCTGCACGGGCGTGACGGGCGCCGGCGGTTCTTCCCGGTCAACGCAACCGTCGCGGTTCTCATGAGCCTGATGTTCGTGATGCTGGCGGTCGGTCTGGGGACGGACATCTATCGCTGCGACGTGCTCGGCATCCCGAACTGCGACTAGCCAGTTCGTTTTGACTTTTCCCTTCTGACTTCTGACTTCCTACTACTCTTGTCGCAGCGCGATCAGCGGGTCGACGTTGGCGGCGCGACGCGCCGGGATGTAGCAGGCGATCAGCGCGACCAATCCCAGCACGACGGCGACCGCGGCGTACGCGATCGGATCGCCGGGCTCGACGCCGAACAGCTGGCTGCGCAGCAGTCGCGTCGACGCGAGGCTGGCGGCCACGCCGACGCCCAGGCCAATCAGCACCAGCCGCCCGCCAATCGTCAGCATCAACTGCAGGATGTGCCGCCGCGGCGCGCCGAGCGCCATGCGGACACCGAGCTCGTGGGTGCGGCGGGTGACGTGGAACGACAGCACGCTGTAGGTGCCGGCGGCCGAGAGCGCGAGGCCGAGCAGCGCGAACGAGCTGAACAACGCCATCGTGAACCGCGGCTGCACCGTTTCCTGACCCATCAGCTCGTGCATGGTGATCGGCCGTCCAAGCGGCTGATCGACGTCGATCCCACGGACCTGGGCGCGAATCGGATTGAGCAGCAGGTTGGGATCGCCGGCCGTGCGGACCGCGAGCACACGCTGCAGCGGCGCAATGACCGAGTAGGGCAGCAGCATCGCCGGCACCGGCTCGGCGCGCATCCCGGCGTTGCGTGTGTTGCCGACCACGCCGACGATGGTGACCTCGGGGACCTGGGTAGTGTCGGCGAGGGCCCGCGTCGGAGGCCGCTCGAGTACGCCCAGCCTGACGCGCGCGCCGACGGGGCTCTCGCCGGCCGGCCACAGCTTGACGGCGGCCTCGTTGATGACCGCGACGCGTTCGCCGCGCCGGACGTCGCCGGCATCGAACATCCGGCCGGTGCGCAGCGGGATGCCGAACGCGCGCAGATGATCGGCGCCGACCAGGTTGATGCCGATCTTCCTGGACTCGTCCGCCGGCTGGCCGAGGATGGCGAACGGCGATTGCGGCTCGCCGAACGGCAGCCCGAACGTCGCCGCCTCGACGCCGGGCAGTCGCGCCGACGCGGTCGAGCAGCTCCTGCGAGAAGCGGTTGCGCTGGTCGAGCGTCGCATACTTCGCCGGCGGCAGCGGAACGCCGACGACGAGCATGCGATCGGCGCTGACGCCGGAGTCGATCCCCTGGAGCGCGACGAACGTGCGCACGGTCAGGCCGGCGCTCACCAGCAGCACGACCGAGAGCGCGACCTCGATCACGACCAGCAGGTTGCGGATCGCGCCGCCGTGCCGGGACGCGCCGGTGCTCCGTCCCGCCTTGAGCGAGTCGGTGAGATCGGTCCGTGACGTCTGCAGCGCCGGCGCCAGGCCGAACACGATGCCGGTCAGCAGCGACACGCCGAGCGAGAACAGCAGCACCGGGACGTTGATGGTGACGCGCGACTCGTTCGGCACGTAAAACTCGGGCATCAGCGCCACGATCGACTGGATCGCGCCGAACGCGAACAGCACGCCCAGCCCGCCGCCGACGAGGGCGAGCAGCACGCTCTCGGTGAGGAGCTGGCGCACCAGGCGGCGCCGGCCGGCGCCGATCGACATGCGGACCGCCATCTCCCGCGCCCGCGCCGAGCCGCGCGCCAGCTGCAGGTTCGCGACGTTGGCGCAGGCGATCAGGAGCAGGAAGGCCACGGCGCCGAGCAGCAGCTGCAGGCTGGTGCGCATCTCGCCGCTCGCCACCGTCACGTCGAGGTAGTTCCGCAGGCTGGTCGTGAATCCCTGCGACGGAAACGTCGCCGGTTTCTCCTTCGCCAGCTGCTGGTTGAACGCGCTCAACTGCTCTTCGGCCACCGCCTTCGTGACGCCGGGGGCGAGCCGCATGATCGCGGCGATGAACTGCACGTCCGTGCGGCTCGGCGACAACGGCAGCCACACGCCGTCGTTGCCGTACCAGCCGAACCGCGGCGGCATGACGCCGACGATGGTGTGGGGCCTGCCGTTCAGCCGGATCGTCCGTCCGACGGCTGACGGATCGCCCTCGAACAGCCGCAGCCACAGCCGGTGGCTCAGGACGACGACCGGCTCGGCCTGGCCGTCGGGGCGGATGTCGGTCGGCTGGATGGTGCGCCCGGTGACCGGCGGCACGCCGAGGAAGTTGAACGCATTCCCCGACATCAGGACGCCGCGGAGGCTCTCCGGCGCGAACTCGCCCGACATCAGCACGCTTTCGGCGGAGGTGGCCATCACGTCGCCGAACGCCGGCACCTCCCGCAGGCGCTTCAGCTCATCGAGAAAGTAGCCGCGCCCGCCGCGGCCGTCGCGCGCCCGAATGTCCGGGGCCCAGATCTCGCCCGGCCGGGCGTAGGGATACGGCGAGATGATGACGCCGTAGATCACGCTGAAGATCGCCGACGTGGCGCCGATCCCCAGGGTCAGCGAGAGCAGCGCGACCAGGACGAATCCCGGGCTTCGCCTGAAGGAACGAATGGCATAGCCGAGGTCCTGCCCGAGCGGTTCAGTCCAGCGTCGCATGTGCGGCTCCTTGAAGTCCCCGGGGCTTAGACGGATGCGCCGGCGCATCCGTTTGCGCGGCGGCCGCATTCGTGAAGATCGGTGCAGCGTTTGTGCTACAACTTCCCCGCGCGGCCAGCGCGACGGAGGGGTGATGAAGCCGAAGACCGTGTTCCTGGGAGAGATGACCAACCTCGAGGTGGAGGCGTTCCTGAAGACCGGTCACACCGTGATCGTGCCCACCGGCGCCACCGAGCAGCACGGGCCCCACGGTCCTCTCCTCACCGACGTGCTCATCCCGCAGGAGATCGCCCGGCGCATCGCGCCCGACCTGCGCGCGGTGGTCGCGCCGCCGATCAACTACGCGCTGTCGTATCCACATGTGGGGTTCACCGGCCTGGTCCACATCAGCATGTCCACGTTCATGTCGCTGATTGAGGACCTCGTGCTGTCGTTCTCAGCCTCGGGCTTCAAGCGCATCGTGTTCCTCAACGGCCATTACGACAACACCTACGCGATCGCGTATGCCTGTGCCAACGCGGCTTACAAGCTGCCTCCCGAGGTCAAGGCGTTCCCGGTGAACTACTGGGACGGGATGACCGCCGAGGACGTGGCGGAGTGGTCGGGGCTGAAGAACGGGCTGCACGCCAACGAAGCGGAGACGTCCGCCGTGCTCAGGATCAATCCGGATCTGGTCGACATGGATCGCGCCAACGCCGAGTTCCCGCCGTTCCCCGAGTACACGATCGGCAACACCGGCGCCGTCCACACCGCCTTCTTCTTCACCGCGCCGGGGTCCGTCTACTGGGCGACCAAGACCGGGACGTGGGGGGACGCGCGCAACTCCACGGCCGAAAAGGGAGAGCGCTACATTCAAGTCGGCGTCCGGTCGACGCTGGCTGTGCTCGACAACATCGAGCGGACGTTCGCGGCGATGCCGCCCCGGCCCTGAGCGCCCGGGTCATCCGCCTGGAGGACATGATCATCATGAAGAATCGCCGTGCGTTCCTGAAGTCGGTCGCCGGGGTCGCCGCCGCCTCGGCGCTGACTCGCGAGCTCGATGCGCGCCAGACGCCCGCTGCCGGCGCCGCTCCGGCCGGCGGCATCCGCAAGTCCACGCTCCTGTCGATGCTGCCGCGGACGTTGTCGTATGAAGCGCGGTTCGCGCTGGCGCGCGAGGCCGGCTTCGAGGCGATCGAGATCGGGACCATCAACAAGGACGAGGACGCCGCCGCCATCAAGGAAGCGTCGGCCAAAACCGGCCTCAAGATCCACTCGGTGATGAACGCCGAGCACTGGAACTCGCCGCTCTCGAGCGCCGACCCGGAGGTCGTCAAGCGCAGCGTGGCGGGGATGGAGCAGTCGTTCAAGAATGCCGCGCTGTGGGGCGCCGACGCCGTGCTGCTGGTCCCGGCGGTGGTCGACGCGAACACGTCGTATCGCGATGCCTACACGCGGTCGCAGCGCGTCATCCGCGAGCAGCTGATTCCGCGCGCCCAGCACTACAAGGTCACGATCGCGGTCGAGGAGGTCTGGAACAAGTTCCTCCTCAGCCCGATCGAGTTCGCACGCTACGTCGACGAGTTCAACTCCCCGTGGGTCAAGGCCTACTTCGACGTCGGCAACGTCGTCCTCTACGCGTTCCCGCAGGACTGGATCCGCACGCTCGGCTCGCGCATCGTCAAGCTGCACGTCAAGGACTTCACCTTCGACCGTCGCAACGGCCGCTTCGCGTGGGTCAATCTCGGAGAGGGCGACATCGACTGGCCGGAAGTGCGCAAGGCGCTCAGCGACATCAAGTTCTCGGGCTACATGACGACCGAGCTGTCCAACGGAGATGCGGCCTACATCAAGGACGTTTCGGCGCGCGTCGACAAGATCCTGGCGGGGGAGAAGCCTTTCATCAAGCCGGCGTGACGGTGGATCGCGCTCGCGCATTCCGATCAAGCCCATTTCGATCGGGCCTCGCATCACACGGCTCGCTAGGGAGACGAGCGTCCGCGCCTTATAATCGCGCGAAACGCTGTGGGCACACTCAACATCACTGTCATCGTCGATCGCTGGGAAGGACCGGAAGACACGACCGCGGGCGCGGTGGACAAGCCGCTCACGCGCACACTCGACAAGAAAGAGGTCGAGGATGAAGTGGCCGATGCGCTCGGCAAGCTCGGGCACCAGGCCACCCTGCACGTGCTCGACGGCTCGCTGAAGAGCCTGCACGCGCTCTCGCGCACCGACACGGATCTCGTCTTCAACCTGGCCGAGTCCTTTGCCGGCAACGATATGGCCGACTACTGCATCGCGGCCTATCTGGAGCTGATCGAGAAGCGGTTCACCGGGTCGGGATCGCACGGCCTGCTCTACGCGCAGGACAAGGGGGTCGCCAAGAAGATCCTCGAGTTTCACGGCATCCATACGCCCGTCTTTGCCCGCTCCTTCCGCGGCCGGCTCGACTTCTCCCACGACCTCGAATTTCCGGTCATCGTCAAGCCGGCGCGCGAGGACGGCTCGATCGGCATCGAGTTCAACGCCGTCGTCTCGTCGATCCGCGAATTGATGGAGCGCATCGACTGGCTGCACGCGAACTTCGACTCGCCGGTGCTGATCGAGGAGTATGTCGAGGGACGCGAGATGTACGTCGGCATCCTCGGCAACGAGAATCCGGTCGCCCTGCCGGTCGTCGAGCTGGATCTGTCGAAGCTGCCCGAGGGCCGTCCGCGGATTGCCGGCGCCGAGGTCAAGTGGGCGAAGGGCACCGGCGCCTACCGCGACACCAAGTCGATCATCCCGGACGATTTGCCGGACGATACGGTGTCGCTGCTGCAGACGACGGCGCTGGCGGTGTATCAGGCGCTGGAACTGCGCGACTACGCCCGTATCGACATGCGCCTGCGGCCGGACGGCCGGGTGGCGGTCATCGAAGCCAACCCGAATCCCTGGCTGGCGTCGAAGGCGGAGTTTGCGATGGCGGCCCGCAAGGCCGGCCGTACCTACACGCAGCTGGTGGAAGAGATCGTCGATCTCGCGCTCGGCCGTTACGGCGGCTCCTGACGCCTAGTCGCGAGCCTTCCCGTCAGCCTTCCACAAGTACAGCGTGATCTCGTCGCCGAGCGCGCTGGTGAAGCGATCGATCTTGTCGGCCGGCCACGTCGTCCCCATGCTGAAGGCGTGCGAGACGATCCGTGCGCCGGGCTTGAGCTGACGGGTGAGGATCGGGCGCAGCTTGGCGTTCGACGACGACAGCAGGTACAGCGTGACGACCGTCGCGTCGGAGACGTCGGCGGTAAGGACGTCCTGCTGGCGAAATTCCACGAGATGCTCGACGCTGGCGCTCTTCGCATTTGCCCGTGCCTCGGCGATGCGCTTCGGATCGATGTCGAGGCCGACGCCGCGGGCGCCGTATTTCTGCGCCGCCGCGATCGGTATCCGCCCGTCCCCGGACCCGAGGTCATACACGACGTCCGCCTTCGTCACGGCGGCCAGGGTCAGCATCCGATCAACGACTTCGTGGGGGCTTGGAACGTAGGGCGCGAGGCTCTGACCGGCCCAGAGACCGGCGGCTGCGGCGGCGGCGAAGAAAAATCGGATCACGGGCTATCCTGTTGGACGGATGCGGATTACGGTCGAGCTAACTGAAAATAGCTCGGGCATTTGGCCGTAACACGCTGGCCACACGTTACTTACCTGTTTTCTGGCTCATCGGTTCAGCGGAAAACGGTCGCCGACGGTGAGCCGATACGGGACGCGCTCAAACCGCCAACCGAGCAAAAACCCCCCATTTTCTGGGCTCTCCCGTTGCCGATCCGCCCGGAATCCGGTATACTTCCAGGCACTGCTCACTGGCGCACACCTAACCTAGCCACCTTACTTCAGTGGGGGACATGTGACATTCCAGGTTGGTGACAAGGTCATTTACCCAAATCACGGACTCGGCGTTGTTCAGGGCATCGAAACCAAGACCATCCTCGGCACCACCTGCGGCTTTTATCATCTCAAGATGGTCGCGAACGAGACAACCGTGCTCGTTCCGGTGGATAACGTGGATGGCGTTGGCCTTCGACGCGCCATTGGCGACGAGGAGATCGAGCGGCTGTTCACGCTGCTCGGCGACGGCAAGATCGACAATCACCAAAACTGGAAGGGACGCTTCAAGGACAATTCCGATCGGATGCGCACCGGTTCGATCTACGACGTCGTCGAGGTGCTGAAGAGTTTGACGTTCCTGGCCCGTTCCAAGAACCTGTCGTTCCGCGAGAAGCGGATGCTCGACCGCGCGAAGTTCCTCGTCATCTCCGAGATCTCCGAAGTGGCGCACGAGAAGAGCGCCCAGGTCGAGGAGAAGGTCGATCGCGCGCTGGAACGCTGCTTCACGATGAAGAACCGATCAATCGCGCGCGCAAAGGCGGCCAAGGCCGCGACCACCGCCAGCACCACGCGGGTGTCGGCGCGCCGTACCGCCAAGGCGTCCTGACCATCCGGTTTCTGACGTCCCGTGTCCGACCAGGCCGGAGCCCCTCGGGGTTCCGGCCTTTTTTCATGAGCATCCGCGCGTGATTGCCGCGATCCGCTCGATCCTCGCCTACGTCGTCGTTTCGCTCTACGTCCTGCTCGTGGGCACGCCGCTCGTGCTCGTGGCGATCGTGGTCGGCAGTCCCGCGATCCTCTATCAGGCGGGCCTGATCGGCGTCCGGCTCGGGCTCCGGTTGAGCGGGCTGCGCTACACCGTCACAGGACACGAGCACCTGCAAAGGAACCGGGCGGCGGTCTACGCCGTCAATCATGCTAGCAATGTCGAGCCGCCAATCCTGTTCGACGCGTTGAGCCCGCTGTTCCCGAGGCTCCGCGTCCTCTACAAGGCGGAGTTGCGCAAGCTGCCGATTTTGACCTGGGCGTTCGACCTCGCCGGGTTCGTTCCGCTCGAGCGCGGCAACCGCGACCAGAGCCTGCCCGCGATCGAGCGCGCCGCCGGCGCGCTGCGCGACGGCAACTCATTCCTGATCTTTCCCGAAGGCACGCGCAGCCGGGACGGCCGGCTCCTCCCGTTCAAAAAGGGAGGGTTCATCATGGCGCTGAAGGCGCAGGCGCCGGTGGTGCCGGTCGCGATCAGCGGTACGCGGGCGGCGATGCGGAAGGGGAGCCTGTGGATTCAGCCGGTGCGGATCCGCGTCGCCTTCGGTCCGCCGGTGGAAACGGCCGGGCTGACGCTGGACGATCGTGATGCGCTGACGATCAAGGTCCGGGCGGAAGTGGAACGTCTGTTGAACGTTGATGGGGAGCGTCTCTGAAGGATTGAGGCACGGTCATGATCGAGATACTTGCCGGGCTCGGGCGGACGTTGGGTTTCTCGTTTGCCGCGGGCATCAATCTCTACGCCACGGTTGCCATTCTCGGCCTGGCGTCGCGGTATGGCTGGGTCTCGCTGCCTGAGCAGTATCGCGTCTTCGACAACGACATCATCATCGGCGCCGCCCTGGTGCTCTACGTGATCGAGTTTTTCGCCGACAAGATTCCGTGGGTCGATTCGGTGTGGGACGCCATCCACACGGTCATCCGGCCGGTGGGCGGGGCCTTGATCGCCGTCAGCACGCTTGGCGACGTCAGTCCCACCACGGAGGGCCTCGTGGCGCTGCTGGGCGGCACGCTGGCGGCGGGGACGCATTTCACCAAGGCCGGCACCCGCGCGGTCGCCAACACCAGTCCTGAGCCGTTCTCGAACTGGATCCTCAGCATCTCCGAGGACATCTTCGTGATGGGGCTCGGCTTCATCGCGCTGAAGTACCCGCTCGTGGCGGCCGGCATCGTGCTCGTCGGCGTGGTGCTGATGCTGATCTTCGCGACCTGGATCGTCCGGGCGGTCAGGCGTCGCTGGACGCGGCCGCAGACGCCCGCCATCGCCTGAACGCGGCGCGTTACAGTCCGTCGGCTTCGGTCGTGAACGTCAGCGCGTACGGCGTCCCAACCATCGCCAAGCCATGCACCGCGTTACTGCAGCTTCTTCTGCCCGACCCGCGCCAGCACGATGCCGAGCGCGAAGAACACCAGGCCGCCGGCGATGAGCCCGCCGGTGCCCTCCTGGAGGAACGGGATCGGCGCGAGCGGGGTCGCGCCATCGGCCTCGGGCACGATGCCGCGGCCGAACAGGATCGCGTAGAGAATGCCGGCCAGCGAGCCTCCGGCGATCAGACCCGAACTGAACAACGTCCCCGATCCGACCTCCGATTCCTCGGCTGTGCCGGTCTTCTTCTCGACGTAGGCGCGAACCAGGCCGCCGGCGAAGATCGGGGCGGTCGTGGCAATCGGCAGGTACGAGCCGACCGCGAACGAGAGCGAGTGGATGCCGCACAGCTCCAGCGTGATCGAGATGAACACGCCGACCAGTACGAGGCCCCACGGCAGGTTCTGGCTCAGGAGGCCCTTGATGATCGTGCTCATCAGCGTCGCCTGCGGCGCCGGCAGCGCGTCCGATCCGATGGTCATGACGCCGTGCAGGTAGAGCGTCGTGTAGCCGATGATCAGCGCCGACGCGAGGACGCCGATGATCAGGCCGTACTGCTGGTAGATCGGCGTCGCCCCGACGATGAAGCCGGTCTTCAGATCCTGCGAGGTGGCGCCGGCGTTCGCGGCCGCGATGCAGACGACGGCGCCGACGCACAGCGCAATCGGCGAGTAGTAGTCGCCGGTCCACCCGAGCGCGACGAAGATCGTGCAGGTCAGGATCAGCGTCGCGATGGTCATGCCCGACACCGGGTTCGACGACGAGCCGATCAGGCCGACGATGCGCGACGACACCGTGACGAAGAAGAACCCGAAGATCACCACCAGGATCGAGGCGACGATGTTGCCCTGTGTCGGCATCGCCGGCGCGACCACCAGGAACACCGCGAGCAGCAGCGTGCCGATCAGGACCACCGACATCGGCATGTCGCGCTCGGTCCGCGCCTGGCCGCCGCCGGCGCCCTTGGCGCTGAAGTCGCGAATGCTGTCGCGGAAGGACGACACGATCGTCGGGATGGTGCGCGCCAGCGTGATCAGCCCGGCCGCGAGCACCGCGCCGGCGCCGGTGTAGCGGATGTAGGCGCTCCACAGCTGGCCCGGCGACATCTGATCGATGCGCAGGCCGCTCGCCGGCACCGGCGGGAACGGCACCGTCATGTAGTTCCCCATGATGCTGAGCAGCGGCAGCAGCACCAGCCAGGACAGGACGCCGCCGGCGAACATGACGCCGGCGATGCGCGGCCCGATCACATAGCCGACGCCCATGTACTCCGGCGAGATGTCGACCTGGAGGGTGGCGTTGGGGAACAGGCCGGTCCGCGGCATGGAACGCCCGACGGCCGTCGGCACGATCTGCACGATCCACGACAGCGCCTTCCAGAAGGCGCCGACGCCGAGCCCCATGAACACCGTCTTGGCGAGCGCCCCGCCGCGCTCGCCGGCGATGAGGACGTCCGCGCAGGCCGTGCCCTCGGGATAGGGAAGCACGCCGTGCTCCTTGACGATCAGCGCCCGCCGCAGCGGCACCATCATCAGCACGCCGAGGATGCCGCCGGCAAAGGCGAGCATCGTGATCTGGAAGTAGCTGAAATAACCCTGGCCGCGCTCGCCGAAGAAGATCAGCGCGGGGATGGTGAAGACGACGCCGGCCGCCACCGACTCGCCGGCAGAGCCGATGGTCTGGACGATGTTGTTTTCGAGGATCGTCGAGCCGCCGAACCGCTTGAGCACCGAGATGGCGAGCACCGCGATCGGAATCGACGCGCTCACCGTCAGCCCGGCGCGCAGTCCCAGATAGACGGTCGACGCGCCGAAGATCAGGCCGAAGAGCGCGCCGAGCAGGATCGCCTTGCCGGTGAACTCCGCCGGGGACTGGCTGGCTGGGATGTAGGGCTGGAACGTGGGCTTGACGGGATCCGTTGCCGGGGACGGTTTGTTTGCCTGGGCCATCGGCCGCGATTCTAGCTCAGGTTAGATGGTTCTCTCCGGCCGACGGGCATTGCTACAATCGCCTCTTTGTGAAGAAAGCGAACAAACCCGGAGCGGCCTCGCTGCCCGACCGCGACCCGAAGGACGCCAAGGACGCGATCGAGCCCGTCTCCGAGCTGACGACCAACCGGCTGTCGGTCTACCTGCGGTGCCTGAACGTCCTCGACGCCGACGGCGTGAAGACGATCTCGTCGCAGGGGCTGGCCGAGCAGTTTCACCTGAACGCGGCCCAGATCCGCAAGGATCTCGCGTATTTCGGCGAGTTCGGCGTGCGTGGGGTCGGCTATTACGTCAAGGAGCTGCGGACCCACCTGCGCCAGATTCTCGGCCTCGACCGCCGGGTCCGTGTCGCCATCATGGGGGCGGGCAACCTCGGGCTCGCGCTTGCCGATTACCAGGGATTCCGCACCGAAGGCTTCGAGATTGCCGCGCTGTTCGACAGCGAGCGCGACAAGATCGGCCGCAAGTCCCGCGGCGGCGTGCCGATCCAGGACGTCCGCGCGTTTCGCAAGACCGTCCGCCGCGAGCGCATCCGCATCGCGGTGATCGCCGTGCCGGCCTCGTCCGCGCAGGCGGTGCTGAACGAGGTCGTGGCGGCGGGGATCAAGGCGATCCTGAACTTCTCACCGGGGACGCTGAAGGTGCCGGCGGACGTGAAGGTGAAGAGCGTGGACCTGACGGTCTCGCTCGAGAGCCTGTCGTTCTTCCTGGCGCAGGGGGAGAGCGATGGCGACTAAGCGGCTGTCCCATGTCGGTCCCGGCGGTGCTGCCCGCATGGTGGACGTCAGTGCCAAGCCGATCACGGCTCGCGAGGCGGTGGCCCAGGGGCGGATCACGATGTCGGCCGGCGCGGTGCGGGCGGTCCGCTCGGGGCTGGTGAAGAAGGGCGATCCGCTGCAGACGGCGCGGCTGGCGGGCATCATGGCGGCGAAACGGACTGCCGAGCTCATTCCGCTCTGCCACCCGCTGCCGCTGACGCATGCCGACGTCATCCTGCGCCCGGTCCGTGACGGCTACGTCATCGAGGCCAGCGTGCGGACCTCCGCGCAGACCGGCGTCGAGATGGAAGCGCTGACCGCGGTGTCGGTCGCGGCGCTCACCATCTACGACATGGTCAAGGCGATCGACAAGGCGATGGTCATCTCCGACATCCGTCTGCTGAAGAAGCGCGGCGGGCAGGGAGGCGACTACTCGGCGTGACGGTCCTGATCCTGATCCACAGCCCGTTCGCGATGTGGAACATCCCGCTCGCGCACGTGGAGCGGCTGCGTCGCGACTTTCCCGGTCACGCGTTTCTTCACGCCCGGACGGACGAGGAGGCGGTGGGCCTCATCCGCGACGCGCGGGTCGCGTTCTCGGCGCAGGTCAATGTCGAGCACCTGCGCGCGGCGCCGGCCCTGACGTGGGTGCACAGTCCGGCGGCCGGCATCGCCGGCATGCTCTATCCGGAGATGGTCGCGAGCCCGGTCGTCCTGACGAACTCGCGCGGGCTCTCGGGCGACACCATCGCCGAGCATGTGCTGGCGGTGACGCTGGCGCTCTTCCGCCGCCTCCCACTTGCCTTCGCGCGGCAGGCCGCGCGTCGATGGGCGCAGGACGAGATCGGCGCGCCGCCGGGCAATCGCACGATCGCCGGATCGCGCGTGGTCGTCGTTGGCGCCGGCGCGATCGGAGGTGCCACCGCGACGCGCATGCACGCGCTCGGCGCCTCGGTGACGCTGATCCGTCGTCGCCCGGACCAGCCGGCGCCTCAGGGGATTACCGATGTCCGAGGGGCGACCGATCTCGCCGCGGTGCTGCCCGAGACCGACGTGCTGGTCATCGCCGCGCCGCAAACGCGGACCACACGTGGGCTGATCGGCCGCGCCGAGCTGGCGCTGATGCAGCCGGACGCCGTGCTCGTCAACGTCAGCCGCGGCGGCCTGATCGATGAAGCCGCGCTGGCCGACGCCTTGACGCATGGCCGCCTCGGCGGTGCCGCGCTCGACGTCTTTCGCCAGGAGCCGCTGCCGCCCGACCATCCGCTGTGGAGTCTCCCCAACGTGCTCATCACGCCACACACGTCGGGGTTCCGCACCGATCACTGGGACGCCGCTACCGGCCTGTTCGCGGACAACCTGCGTCGCTTCGACCGTGGCCAACCGCTGCTCAACGTAGTGGACAAGGCCAGCGGGTACTAGCACGCAGCATGTGAAGAGAGCACGTGCGCACGTAGCACGTAGCACGCAGCACGTGAAGAGAGCACGTGCGCACGTAGCACGCAGCACGTAGCACGTGACGCCCGCACGTGGTTTAATCTCGCCCGTGACCGCCACCCTTCCCGCGGCTGAGCCCGAAAGCAACGTCCGCACTATCGCCGATCTGCCGTTCCATGTGATGGGCCGGTTTCAGAAGCCGCGCATGCTCGGGCGATGCCGCGGCGGAGAGATCGACGGCCTGCCCAGCAAGGAGGTGTTCGAGCGCGTCAGGGACATCTCGCTCGGCCTCGGCGGGCTCGGGATGGCGCGTGGCGATCGCGTGGCGCTGGTGTCCGAGAGCCGGCCCGAGTGGATGATTGCCGACCTCGCCGTGCTGACCGGCGGCGGCGTGACCGTGCCGATCTATCCGACGCTCTCGGCGGCGCAGGCGCGCTACATCCTGCAGGACTGCGGCGCGCGGATCGCGATCGTCTCGACGCGACTGCAGCTCGAGAAGGTTCAGGAAGTCCGCCACCAGCTGCCGGGGCTCGAGGCGGTGGTCGTCATGGAGCCGGGGCCGGATCTGCCGACCCCGTCCGTCCTCACCTTCGACCAGCTCGCCGAGCGCGGCCACGCCCGGATGGTCGCGGAGTGGGGAGCCGGCCGCGAGTTCCGGGACGCCTCGCGCAGCGTCGGGCCGGAGGATCTCGCGACCATCATCTACACCTCGGGAACCACCGGCGAGCCGAAGGGCGTCATGCTGACGCATGCGAGCCTGGTGGCGAACATGTACGCCGGGGCCGAGGCCCTCGACGTCCACCAGGACGACGTGGCGCTGTCGTTCCTGCCGCTCAGCCACGCGTTCGAGCGGATGGTGTCGTACGTCTACCTGCTGCGCGGCGTCACCGTCATCTTCGCCGAGTCGTTCGAGACCATCGGCCGCGACGTCGCCGCGGTGAAGCCGACCGTGTTCACCGGCGTGCCGCGCGTCTACGAGAAGATGCACGCGCGGATCCTCGAGAAAGGGCAGTCGGGGTCGGCGGCGAAGGCGGCGATCTTCAAGTGGGCCGCCGGCGTCGGCGCCGCGCGCGGGCAGGCGCGGCTCCGTGGCAGGTCGCTCTCGCCGTTGACGTCGCTGCAGGCGATGTTTGCCGATCGCCTCGTGTTCGAGAAGATTCGCAACGGCGTCGGCGGCCGGCTGCGCTACCTGGTGTCTGGCAGCGCGCCGCTGCCGGTGGAAGTGAACGAGTTCTTCCACGGTGTCGGGCTGCCGATCATCGAAGGCTACGGGCTCACCGAGACCGCGCCCATCCTCACCGTCAACCCGCCGCACGCGCCGCGTGCCGGCACCGTCGGCCGCGCGGTCGCCGGGGTCGAGCTGCGCATCGCCGCCGACGGCGAGATCCTGGCCCGCGGGCCCAACGTGATGGTGGGCTACTACAACAAGCCCGACGCCACCACTGACGCGATCAAGGACGGGTGGTTCCACACCGGGGACATCGGCGCGATCGATGCCGATGGCTATCTCTCGATCACCGACCGCAAGAAGGATCTGCTGGTCACCTCGGGCGGGAAGAAGATCGCGCCGCAGCCGATCGAGAACATCCTCAAGCGCAGCCCGATCGTGGCCGAGGCGGTGCTGCTCGGCGACCGCCGCAAGTACGCCGCGGCGTTGATCGTGCCGGAGTTCGCCGCGCTGGAGCGCCGGCTGAAGGACCTGGGCCGGCCACCGGGCGAGCGCGCCGAGCTGGTCACCCGTCCCGACGTGGTCGCGCTGTATCAGGAAATCGTGGACGCGCTCAACCGCGAGCTGTCGCAGTACCGAGCGGATCAAGCGGATTGCGATTCTGCCGCGTGAGTTCTCGATGGAGAGCGGCGAGCTGACGCCGTCGCTGAAGGTGAAGCGGAAGGTCGTCGACAAGAACTGGCAGGACACGATCGAGGGCCTCTATCGGGACTAGAGACCCTCGCGTGGACGAATGCGATCAGAAGATCCGGGCGTGCGGCAGCGGCCACCAGCGCAGCTGCACCTTGCCGATGATGTACTTCTTGGGGACGAACCGCCAGTGGCGGCTGTCGGAGCTGTTGTTCCGGTGGTCGCCCATCACGAAGTAATACCCCTGCGGCACCACCTCGGGCCCCCAGTCGTCGTGGCTGCGGAACTCCGGCGGAACGTAGTCGTCGTTGATCGGCACATCGTTCCGGTAGACGCGGCCGTCGACGATGCGAATCTGGTCGCCTTCTTCGGCAATCACCCGCTTCACGAACGACTTGTCCGGGTTGAGCGGGTAGTAGAGCATGACGATGTCGCCGACCTGCGGCTGCCCGAGGCGATACGCGAGCTTGTTGACGATCAGGCGATCCTGATCCGCCAGCGTCGGCGCCATGCTCTGGCCTTCGACGCGCGCGACCTGGAAGCCGAACGTGACGATCAACGTGGCATAGACCGCGGCCGACGCGAGCGTCTTCAACCAGGCGAACAGCTCTTCGCTGATCCGGCTGAGCGTCACCGACGACTGGACGTCGCGCCTCACCGCTGAATCGGCGGTGCCGTCGCCTGGCACGAGCGGGACCACGGGCGGCGCCGCGGGCTCGTCACGGAGGTTGCCGCCCATCGGCTCGTCGCCGAGGGTGCCGATGGTGTTGTCGCGCGGCCCCATCGAATCCGCAGGATCGGACCCGACGCCGTCGGCCGGAGCGTCCTGCTCGCGCGACTGCGCGAGCACCGGCGTGGCCCAGGGGTGCTCGGTGCGGCGGCTTCCTACCAGATTGCGCCACGAAGGCTCAGCCCTGAACTGGCGTCACCGGCGGCGGCTCGGCGGCGACGAGCGGCTCCGGTGCCGGCAGCGGCAGCGGATCGGGCGCGACCGGCACGAACTGGTCCAAGGCGCTGGTCGGCTCCGGCGGCGGAACCTCGCGGAAATCGTCGTTGTGGCTCATAGCTTCAAGTACTCGCGAAGGCGTTTCGTCTGGGCCCGGCTCACCGGAATCTCGCTCCCTTTCCCGTCCTTCATCTTGAGAATGAAGTTGCGGCTGAACCAGGGAACGATTTCCTTGATTTTATTGATGTTGACCAGATGCGACCGATGAACTCTCCAGAAAACCGCCGGATCCAGACGCGCCTGCAACTCGTCCAGTGTCCGATAGTTAGACGTTCCTGACAAGCTGTTCGTTACAACCGTGATCACGTCGTTTTCGACCGAGGCGTGAACTACTTCATCCGCTTGGATTAAGAGGAACCTGTCCGAAATCCGGACGGCGAGCTGCTCCCGATGTCCCTGGCGCTGGGCCAGCAGCTGCAACAGGCGGTCCAGCTCGTTCCCGACGGGCTTCGGCGTGCCCCGTTCCGACAGCAGCCGGCGCCTCACCCGGTCCACTGCGGTGGCCAGGCGCTCGGCCTCGACCGGCTTCAACAGGTAATCGACCGCGTTCACCTCGAAGGCCTGGATCGCATGCTGGTCGAACGCCGTGATGAAGACCAGCTGGGAGTCGTTCCCGGCGTCGTAGAGCCGCCGCGCCACCTCGAACCCGCTCAGGCCGGGCATCTGGACGTCCAGCATCACCAGATCGGGCGACGACGCTTCGATCACCTGCAACGCTTCGACACCGTTGGCGGCCTGTCCGACCACTTCCACGCCGCCGATTTCGGTCAGCAGGAAACACACCTCGTCCCGCGCCAGCTGCTCGTCGTCCACCACAACCGCACGCAGTTCCTGCGCGGCGTCCATTATGCGCTGACCTTCGCCGGCACCATGAGCTCGGGTATCACGATGCGGGCGCAGGTGCCTTCGCCGGGAACGCTGTCGAGCTGCAGCTGGTAGTTCGCGCCGTAGATCACCCGCAGCCGTTCGTTGACGTTGCGCAAGCCGATGCCGCCGGAGCTCTTCACGCGCTGGGCGTGCGCCGCGCCGACGCCGACGCCGTTGTCGATGATGTCGATGATCGCGTGCCCCTTCTCGCGCACGCTGCGGATCGTGATCCGGCCTTCGCCGATCTTCGGGGACAGGCCGTGCTTGATCGAGTTCTCGATCAGCGGCTGGAGCAGCATGCTCGGCATGACGATCTCGAGGCTGGCCGGATCGATCGACTTCTCGATGCGCAGGCGCGGCCCGAAGCGGATGCTCTCGATATCGAGATACTCGTCAATCGCTTCGAGCTCTTCGCGCAGCGTGACGAAGTGCTCCTGGCTGCGCAGCAGCCGCCGCAGCAGGCCGGAGAGCTTGACGATCAGCATCCGCGCCGTTTCCGGCTGCGAGCGGATCAGCGACGAGATCGACGTCAGCGTGTTGAACAGGAAGTGCGGATTGATCTGGCTGGCCAGGGCCTCGACCCGCGCCGCCATCAGCAGCTTCTCCTGTTCCTGGAGCCGGTGCTCGATCCGGGCGCTGTTCCAGATCTTGATCGGGACGGCGACGCAGAGCACGGTCGCGAGGATCACCAGGGCCTTGAGCCACGGGCCCGTCGCTTCGTGGTGGAAGATGTGATCGACGCCGAACGATCGGCCAAGCCCCTGCCGGATGATCTCGAGACCGATCGGCGCCGCGAGCAGGATGACCGCCCAATCGATCTGGAAGCGCCGCACCAGACGCCAGACGTTGCGATGCAGGTCGGTGAAGAACAGCGGCGAGAAGCGCCAGATCGCTTCCTTCGGACAGATCTCGCGGAGTCCGCCGCCGGCGAAGCCGCAGCCGACCGAGAAGGGCAGTGCGATCCACTCGCCGGCGATCACCGCCGGCGCACCCACCATCGCGCCGACGATGGCGCCGGCGTACGGACCGGCGAGCAGCCCGGCCAGGAACGACCCGGCGAGCGTGAGGTCGGCCGCCTCGTAGTGCAGCAGGATGCGCGCGACCACGCCCGCGGTCAGCGGCAGGCCGAGGCTCATGGCGAAGACCAGCCGCTCCGGCCAGTCCCGCTTTTCGGTCAGCAGGATCCGCCTGAACCACGGGAACCTCACCAGCATCGTCGACAGGACGGCGACGATGGCCAGCTTGGCCATCAGGGTGGTGAACAGGAAGTACTCGGGCGAGAGCGACAGCGGCCCGGTATCAGGTGCCATGCAAGCTAGATTCTGGCCCTAACTATAGCATTTTCTACGGTTTGGGCGAGCCTCCCGCGGGCCTGCCGTTCCGCTTTCGGCCCGGGCTTGGTATGATCATCGGATGATCCGCCCGTTTCTCGTTGGCTTTGCGACCACCTTCAAGCACATCTTCCGGAAGCCCATCACGGTCAACTATCCGGAGCAGAAGGTGCCGGTCTTCCCGAAGTATCGCGGCAAGCAGGTCCTGATGCGCGACGAGAACGGTCTCGAGAAGTGCGTCGCCTGCGGGTTGTGCGCCGTGGCGTGCCCGGCCGACGCCATCTATCTCGAGCCGGCGGAGAACGACGGAACGGTGCAGGCCGGTCCGCGCTACGCGAAGACTTACCAGATTCACAAGACGCGCTGCATCTTCTGTGGCTACTGCGAAGAAGCCTGCCCGGTGTCCGCGATCTTCATGGGCAAGGACTACGAGCTCGCGGTCTACAGCAACAAGGACTTCATCTGGGACAAGCAGGATCTGCTGGTGCCCGCGCTGCCCGCAGCGCCGGCGCCGTCCCAGCCGCGCTAGCCGGCCGCCGGGAATCGCCCGCCTCAGCGCCTGCTCGTTCTGGCGATGCCGATCTTCGGCGCACTCGGCGACATCCATGGTGACTTCGCGGCGGCCCGCCGCGTGATGGAACGCCACGACGAGGTGCCGTTCTGGCTGTGCGTCGGCGACGTCGGGAACGACGAAGGGCACTACGAAGCGCTGCCGTCGCCGCTCTACTGGATCAAGGGCAACAACGAGAGCTTCGACGCCATCGCGGCCGGTGGGTTTCCCCGAGGACTGCACTACGTGCCGAACGCGCAGCTCGCCACGATCGACGGCGTCCGGATCGCCGGGCTGGGCGGGACCCTGGCGCCGACGTGGTTCGACACGCCGGCCGCCGATCTGCCGCATCCGCCGAAGCGGACGGCGCAGGCCACGGCCCAGGCCGACAAGCGCCGGCATTTCGTGCGCGACGAGGTCGAGGCCTGCCAGTCGTTCCGTGACGTGGACGTGTTCCTGACGCACGAGGCGCCGCGGCCGTACCGAATCGGACGGATCGAGGCCGGCAAGCAGCCCGTGAACGACGTGCTGGCGGCTATGCAGCCGCGGCTGCACCTGTTCGGGCACCATCACCGGTTCACCGAGCAGGTCTCTGAAGGCATCCGGTCGGTCGGCCTGGACCTGGTGTCTTCGTCCTATCTGCTCATCGACAGGCAGACGCTGGAGTACGAAGTGCGGCCGTCGAGCGCGTAGCGCCGCGACAGAAACGATCGATGCCAAGAACGCCATTCCAGGAAGAGCTGTCACGCTGCGTCCTCGTCTGCGACGGGGCGATGGGGACGATGCTGTATGCGAAAGGCATCTTCCTCAACCGTTCGTTCGACGAGCTGAACCTGCTGCAGCCGGACCTCGTGGCCGAGGTGCACCAGGCCTACGTGCGCGCCGGCGCCGACGTCATCGAGACCAACACCTTTGGCGCCAACCGCGTGAAGCTGACCCCGTTCGGCCTCGGCGAGCGGGTCAACGCGATCAACGCGCAGGGTGCGCGCATCGCCCGGCACGCCGCGCGCGAACAGGCCTACGTCGCCGGCTCGATCGGCCCGCTCGGGATTCGCATCGAGCCGTGGGGCAAGACCGGCGTGGACGAGGCCGAGGCCTATTTCCGCGAGCAGGTCGCCGGGCTGCTCGAGGGCGGCGTCGACTTGTTCGTGCTGGAGACCTTCCACGACATGAACGAGATCGCCGCGGCGATTCGCGCGGTCAAGGGGCTGTCGGACCTGCCGATCGTGGCTCAGGTGACGACCGAGGAGGACGGCAACACGCTCGACGGCGTCGCGCCTGAAGCGTTCGTGCCGCAGCTCGAGCAGCTCGGCGTGACCGTGATTGGCGTCAACTGCAGCGTCGGACCCGCCGGCATGCTCGAAACGGTGGAGCGTATGGCGCGCGTCGCGCACGTGCCGCTGTCCGCGCAGCCGAACGCGGGCCAGCCGCGCGAGATCGAAGGGCGCCACATCTACCTGTCGTCGCCCGAGTACATGGCGTCGTACGCGAAGCGCTTCATCAACAACAGCGTCCGCCTGGTCGGCGGCTGCTGCGGCACCACGCCCGATCACGTCCGCCACATCAAGTCCGCGGTCCGCGCGCTCGCCGCATCGGTGGCCAAGCCTGCGGCACCGGGCCGCGTCAAGCATTCGACGGATTCGGCGCTCCGCCCCTCGGCGGCGGCCGTGCCGGTGGCCCGCGCAGAGAAGTCGCGGCTCGCGAACGCGCTGGCACGCGGCCTCTTCACCGTGACCGTCGAACTGACGCCGCCGCGAGGTCATCAGGCCGAGTCGCTGGTGGAGCAGGCGCGGCAGCTCCGCATCCGCGGCGTGGATTTCGTCAACATCCCGGATGGGCCGCGCGCCAGCGCCCGGATGAGCGCGCTCGCGGCGTCGATGGTCGTGCAGCAGCAGGCGGGCATCGAGATCATCCTGCATTACGCCTGTCGCGATCGGAACCTGCTCAGCATGCAGTCCGACCTGCTCGGCGCGCACGCGATGGGGATCCGGAACGTCCTGATCGTCACCGGGGATCCGCCGCGCGTGGGCGACTACCCGGATGCCACCGCGGTCTTCGACGTCGACTCGATCGGTCTCACCAACGTCGTCGCGCGGCTCAACGGCGGGGTCGACATCGGCCAGCAGTCGATCGGCCAGCCGACCGCCTTCCACATCGGCGTGGCGCTGAACCCCGGCGCGCAGGACGTGGACGAAGAGGTCCGCCGCTTCAGGTACAAGGTCGAGGCCGGCGCCGAGTTCGCGATTACCCAGCCCGTCTTCGATGCCGCGGGGTTCGCGGAATTCCTGAAGCGCATCGAGGACACGCGTCTGCCGATCCTGGCCGGCATCATGCCGCTCGAGAGCCTCCGCCATGCCGAGTACATGGCCAACGAAGTGCCCGGCGTGCGGGTGCCCGAGGCCGTCGTCGAGCGGATGAAGCGGGCGGAGGACGAGGGCCGGGCGGCAGCGGAGGGGCTCGCGATCGCTCGGGAGATGATGGCTGCCGTTCGTCCGCTCGTGCAGGGCGTACAGATTTCCACGGCCGCCGGCGTCGTGGATTCAGCCCTGGACGTCATCGAGAACCAGTAACCGCCTGGACTCCATCCTGAAGGTATCCCGTCAGACTGACGTTAACGGTGACGACCGCGCCCAGCGCGGCCGTTTCGGGCTGCTCGGTTGAGGCTTGCCCACTCAATTACGGTCAAGGTATAGTCGCCAACTGTTGTTTATCCGAGCTTTAGCGGTCTTCGGCTTGCAGGCAGCCGCACTGTCCCGTCGCCCCCTGGCGAACGGAGAGGATGATTGATGGCCTTATTCGATCGAAAAGCGGAGCGCGAGGAAGAGACGATCAGCTCGGATGCTGCGACGCGGGCCCTGTCCGTCGCGGCGGTGGAGAACGACTTCGTAGAAGGGGTCTACGACAAGCTTGCGAAGGTCTACGACCTCACCTTCGGTCCGACCCTGCATCCAGGCCGCCTGCAGGCCATTCAGCGGATGGGGATCACGGCCGATGACCGCGTACTCGAGGTCGGCGTCGGGACCGGCATCAACTTGTCGCTCTATCCCAAGGACTGCGCGATTACCGGGATCGACTTCTCGCACTCGATGCTGGAGAAGGCCCGTGAGCGGGCGGCGCGCAAGGATGTCCCGCACAGTGTGCGCCTGCTGCAGATGGATGCCGCCGATCTCAGATTTGCTGATGACTCGTTCGATATCGTGTACGCCCCGTACCTCATCAGCGTCGTCCCCGACCCCATCAAGGTCGCGCAGGAGATGCGGCGCGTCTGCCGGCCGGGCGGCCGGATCGTGTTCCTCAATCACTTCCTGAGCCCCAATCCGATCGTCTCCCGTGTCGAGCGGATGATTTCGCCGCTGACGATTCACATCGGGTTCAAGTCGGACCTCGACCTGCCGGCGTTCCTGGCGCAGGCTGACCTCGAGCCGATCTCGATCGAAAAGGTGAACTTCCCGCGGATCTGGTCGCTCGTCACGGCCGTCAAGTAAGCGGGGCGGCCGAGCCCCGATCGCGGTCTCAGCCCGCGATCTGTTCCAGCAGCATCGCCGCAATGACCGACGCCCCGTCGGTCCGCGGTGGCGTTGCCGGCGGCGCCATCGCGACCAGCGCGTCCAGCGCATTCCGCCACCGTCCCCCCAGGAAGTCATCCAGCGAAATGTAGTGGCACGCGAGCAACTGCGGCATCTCGCGGACGAGGACGTCGTATTCCGCGAACCGTCCCCGCGATGTGTACAGCAGCGGCGTGCCCGCGCCGGCGCAGTCCGAGATGATGCCGTAGCCTGGCTTCGAGATGACGACGTCGACGGCGCGGATCAGGTCCTGGTAGCGCAGGTGGCGCGCGTAGATTGCCGGCTCGGCGAGGCTGATGACGCCGGGCACGAGCGGCGCGTCCGACGGCTCACGCTCGGTGACGACGACCCGCCAGCCCTCCCCGCAGTCCAGGCGATCGAGCGGCAGATCGCGGACGCCGTAGCCGCCGAACGAGACCAGCGCCAGTCTGTCTTCCGCTGGCAGCCCGAGCTCGGCGCGAATCGTGGCCGGCGTCCAGCCGGGTGTTGGTTGGCGCGCGACCAAGGGGACGTCGACGAGCGTGTCGAACGTTTCGAAGCCGCCGTGCATCGGCAGCCGCCAGCCGGCGTCGGCGTGGCCGTATATCGCCTGCAGCCGGGCGATCAGCAGCGGCGCCGCCGGCGAGGCATCGCGGTAGTCCCGATAAATCCAGTCCCAGGTGAAGTTGCCGCACACGATGGACGGAATGCCGAGCGTCTCCGCGGCCGCGCACGCGAGCGGAGGGGCATCGGCGATGACGAGGGCCGCCCGGTGCCGATCGAGGAGCGCCGCTTCGACGTCGACGCGGCGCGGCAGCTCGTCGTAGAACGCGGCGGCGAGTTCAATCGTCGCCCGCTCGTCGAGCCGCAAGCTGTCGAGCTGAACGACGCCGGTGTCGGTCTCTCCGGGGAGCAGCGTGACGTCACCGACGATGTTGCGTGTGAAGAGCCAGGGCGCCGCGCTGGTGCGTACGCAAATCTGGACGTCGTCGGGTGCCGCCGCCCGGAGCGCGTTGATGACTTCGATCTGGCGGATGGAATGGCCGAAGCCGTGACTGGAGACGTAGAAGACGCAGCTAAGCATGGGTGCTGGCGGGCAGCGCGATCCGCAGCACTTCTTCCATCGTCGATACCGGCACGAAGCGCATCTCGCGCTTCACTTCTTCGGGCAGCTCCACAACATCCTGGCGGTTCATCTCCGGCAGGATGAACGTGCGGATGCCGTGGCGGCGCGCCGCCAGGGCCTTCTCCCGGATCCCGCCGACCGGGAGCACCAGTCCCGACAGTGTGATCTCGCCGGTCATGGCGACCTCGGGCTCGACAGAAATCCCGCGGGCCGCGGACACGATGGCGGTTGCCATCGTCACACCCGCGGACGGACCGTCCTTGGGAATGGCGCCCGCCGGCACGTGCACGTGCAGGTCCTGTTTGGCGAGGAAGTCGGCGGGGATGCCGAGCTCGCTGGCATTCTGGCGGATGTGGCTCAGCGCCGCGCGTGCCGACTCCTGCATGACGTTGCCGAGCTGGCCGGTCAATGTGAGGCTGCCGTGCCCCCCGGGCATCAGCGAGGCTTCGATGAACAGCACGTCGCCGCCGACCTCGGTCCAGGCCACGCCGGTCGCGACGCCGGGACGCGACGTGCGGAACGCGGCTTCGGACCGGAAGCGCGGCGGCCCGAGATAGGTCTCGACCTCGCGCGCGTCGATGGTCGCCGTGTGCGACAGATCGGCGGCAACGCGGGCCGCGATCTTTCGCGCGATGGTGCCGATCTGCCGCTCGAGCGTCCGCACTCCGGCCTCGCGCGTGTACTCCGCGATCACGCGCCGCAGCGCATCGTCCGTGATCACGATCTGCCCCGCGGTCAGACCGTTCTCCTCGACCTGACGCGCGATCAGATAGAGGCGGGCGATGTGGACTTTCTCGTCCTCGGTGTAGCCGCTCAGCGAGATGAGCTCCATGCGATCGAGGAGCGCCGGATGAACGGTGCCGAGCTGGTTCGCGGTGGCGATGAACAGCACGCGCGAGAGATCGATCGGGATCTCCATATAGTGATCGCGGAACGCGTGGTTCTGCGCCGGATCGAGCACTTCGAGCAGCGCCGCCGAGGGATCGCCCTGGAGGCCGGCCGACATCTTGTCGATCTCGTCGAGCATCAGCACCGGGTTGGCCGAGCCGACGCTCTTGAGCGCCTGCACCAGGCGTCCGGGCATCGATCCGATGTAGGTGCGGCGGTGGCCGCGGATTTCCGCCTCGTCGCGCACGCCGCCGAGCGAAATCCTGACGAACTTGCGGTTCATCGCGCGCGCGATCGACTGGCCGAGCGACGTCTTGCCGACGCCCGGAGGCCCGACGAAACACAGGATCGGCCCCTTGATCCTGGCGACCGGCGCCGCGGGCGCGGCCGGCGTCTCGCCTGTTGCCGGTGTCGCCGGCCTGGCAGGTGGCCCGTCGTCGGTGATCAGCGGCGCGGTCAGCGCGCTCACATCAATCGAGACTGGCGGCACGGTGGATGGCGCCGGCGCGGCCGGGCGCTGCGACTGCCGCAGCTTCTGAACCGCCAGGTACTCGACGATGCGTTCCTTGACCTTGTCGAGATCGTAGTGATCGGCGTCGAGGACACCGCGGGCTTCGACCGGATCGAGCCGATCCTCCGTCGTCTTGTCCCACGGGATGTCCAGCACCCAGTCCAGGTAGGTGCGGATCATCTGGTATTCGGGCGATGCCGGCGTCATCCGCTCGAGGCGGTCGACCTCGCGCAGCGCCACCTCCGCGACCGTCGCCGGCAGCAGCGCGTCGAGAACCCGCTTGCGAATCTCGGCGGCTTCGCCTTCGCCTTCCCCGAGCTCGGCCTGGATCGCCTTGAGCTGCTGGCGCAGCATGTATTCCCGCTGCGCGTCGGTCATCTCCTGCTCGGCCTTGGACTGGATCTGGCCCTTCAGCTCGAGCACTTCGATTTCGCGCGAGAGCGCCATCGACACGGCGTCGAGCTTGACCGAGAGGCTGTTCTCTTCGAGCAGCTTCTGCTTGTCCTCCGGCTTCATGTCGAGCAGGCTGGCGAGCAGGTACGCGATCCGGAGCGGGTCGTCGAGCGTCGACACCAGCGTCTTGATGTCGGGAGACAGCCCGGTGGCCAGGGCCAGCGCATGGTCGACGAGCTCCTGGAGCCGCCGCATCCGCGCCTCGATCTCGATGCTTCGCTCGGACGTCTCCGGCAGCGTCTTGAGCAGGGCGGTCATCACGCCCTTGTCGTACTGCAGGAATTCCGCGCGCGCCCGGACCAGGCCTTCGACCAGGACGCGCATCCCGGTCGGAGCCTTCGACATCTGCCGGACCACCGCGACGGTGCCGATGCGATTCACGTCGTCGACTGAAGGGTCGTCCGATTCGTTCTGCTGCATCAGCAGCAGCACCAGCCGGTCGCCGGCGAGCGCGCGGTTGACGGCTTCGACCGACACCGGCCGGCTGACGCCGAGCGGTGCGACCGTCATCGGCAGGACGACGGCGCCGCGAAGCGGAATGACGGGAAGTTCGGCAGGGAGCGTCGGCGTCTGCGGAGATGTGTCGGCCATCGCCTCTTGTGGCAAGTTGTGCAGGCCACTCACCGGCGCGCGGCCCCGGCTGGTGGCGATTCGAGCGATGATAGCACCGCGTCTCACGGCCGCGCGGAACGTAACACCTTTCACATTCAGTAAAGCCCGGGAATCATGCGCCAACGAACGTGCTTCTGGTACGCGCGGTAATCCGCGCCGAAGGTGCGGATGAGGCTGCGCTCTTCGAGCGGTATGGCAATGGCGAGGTAGATGCTGCTGATGAGGGCAAAGACGAGTCGCGTCATGGTCATGTGCGGGGCGGCAAAGACCAGGAGCACCCACGCGAAGTAGAGGGGATGACGGACGAATCCGTAGGGGCCGGCGGTTTCGAGCGGCACGTGCGCCGGCGCCGCGCCGCGAGGCTCGAGCAGCGGCCGCACGCCCGCGAGGTCGAGGACGTCGAGCCGTGCCGAGCTTCGAGCGGTCAGCACGAGACCGAGCAACTGCACCAGGTAACCAGGCGCCGCGAACGCGCCGGTGAGGTGATACAGCTCGCCCGGCACGGGCTGCCACCAGCGGCAGACGAGGATGAACAGGACGCTGGCGAGCCAGGTGTAGACCGAGCGCTCGAGGCCGCCGGGCACGACCCGGCGCAGCCGTGTCTTGATCGGCTCGCGCGCCGCCACGCTGTGATGCAGCGCGAACGCGGAGAACAGGGCGGCGTCGATCAGTACGGCGCGCAGGGCGGCCGCGGACGACGTGTCCGGCGGGCCGGCCGCACCGAACCGAACCAGGTAGCAATAGAGGAAGTAGGCCAGCGACGCGACGAACAGCGCGGCCCCGGACCAGGCGAAGAGCAGAGCACCCGCCGACGATCGCCGCGCGTCGACCATGATGGTGAGCACTATTATAGGAGCCATGGCATCGGCCTCGGGTAACGGCCGGACACGCGTCGCGATTACCGGGATCGGTGTCGTGTCCCCGTACGGGGTCGGGCGCGACTGCTTCTGGCGTCACGTGTCCAACGGCTGCAGCGCCACGCGGTCGATCAGCGACTTCGACGCGTCCCCCTTCCCCTGTACCGTTGCCGCGCCCGTTCCGGCGGTCTCGATCGACGACGTGGCGATGCTGGTCGAACGGGCCGGGGACCGGCCGGCGAGCGGACGTCCCGATCCGCGGCGCTACTCGAAGGCGTCGCTGATCGCCGTGCTGGCCGCGCGCGAAGCCTGGGCCGACGCCGGCCTGCGGCTGAACGAGCCGGGCGCCGGCGTCCTCGTCGGCAGCGGCGCCGGCGGCATCGACGTCGCCGAGCGGCAATACGGCGAGTTCTTCACCGACGGCTGGAAGCGCGTTACCCCGTACGCGATTCCCGTCTCCATCGTCGGCATGATCTCCAGCGAGATCTCGATCGCTCTCGAGCTGCATGGGATCAGCCACGTCGTGTCGACGGGATGCACCAGCTCGACCGATGCGATCGCCTACGCGGCGTCGCTGATCCGCGCTGGTGACGCGGACGTGATCCTGTCCGGTGGCGCCGACGCGTGCGTCACGCCGGGCATGATCTTCGGCTTCTCCAAGATGCGCGTCGTCGCGACGCGCTACAACGACCGGCCCGAAGCGGCGTCCCGCCCGTTCGATCGCGGCCGCGATGGCTTCGTGCTGGGGGAGGGCGCCTGGATGCTGGTGCTCGAGCGCGAGGATCGCGCACGGGCCCGCGGCGCGCGCGTCTACGCCACCATCGACGGCTACGGGTCGACCTGTGACGCCTATCACCGCGTCCAGATGGATCCGGACGGTGAACAGATCGTCCGCGCGATGCGGCTCGCGCTCGAGCGCTCAGGGCGCCCGCTCGAGGAGATCGGCTACGTCAACTATCACGGCACGTCGACCACCTTGAACGACGCTACCGAGGCGCGCTGCGTGCGCGAACTGCTCGGCCCGCTCGCCGGCCGCGTGCCCGGGTCGTCGACCAAGTCGATGATCGGCCATCCGCAGGGGGCCAGCGGCGCCTCGGGCATCGTGACGGCAGCGCTCGCCCTCACCAACGGCTTCCTGCCGCCGACGATCAACCTCGACGATCCCGATCCCCGAATGCGATCTCGACTTCATCCCGCTGCGCGGCCGCGCGGCGCAGGTCGAAGCCGCGCTCTGCAATTGCCTCGGCTTCGGGTCGAAGAACAGCGCCATGGTCGTCGGACGAGTGGACTCATGATGGGGACGCGGTCGGGAGAGAGGACGCGCGACGTCGTCGTCGCCGGCGCCGGCCCGGCAGGCTGCGTCGCCGCGTTGATCCTGGCGCGTGCCGGCGCGAAGGTGCTGCTCCTGGATCGTGCGAGGTTTCCGCGCGACAAGCTCTGTGGCGACACGCTCAATCCTGGAGCGCTCGCGGTGCTGCGCCGGCTGGACGTCGACGCCGCGGCGTGCGGGCTGCCGGTGGACGGGATGATCGTGAGCGGACCCGGTGGGGTTCGGGTCGCGGCGCGCTATCCAGGAGGAGTGCAGGGCCGTGCGTTGATCCGCCGCGTGCTCGATGCGGCGTTGGTCCAGGCGGCGGCTGACGCCGGCGTCGAGGTGGACGAAGGCGTGCTGGTGCAGCGTGCGCTCGTCGGCGACTCGCCGGACCCGCGCGACACGCGCGGCGTGGTGGGCGGCGTCGAGCTGCAGACGCGATCCGGACCGTCGCGGGTCGCCGCGCGGCTCGTCATCGGCGCGGACGGCCGCGAGTCACGCCTCGCGCGCGCGTTGTCGCTGGCCACGCATCCGCCGCGCCCGCGGCGCTGGGCGGTTGGCGCCTACTTCCACGGCGTGGCCGGCATGAGCTCGATGGGCGAGATGCACGTGCGGCCGGGCCACTATGTCGGCGTCGCGCCGCTCCCCGGCGGCCTGACGAATGCCTGCGTCGTCTCCGACGACCGCCAGCGCCTTCGCGACGGCGCCGCCCTCCTCATACAAGTGATCGATGCCGAGCCGGACCTCCGGGATCGTTTCGCCTCGGCGACGATGATCGGCCGTCCGGTCGTGCTCGGGCCGCTCGCCGTCGATTGCGTGGAGCCGGGCACGCGGGGTCTGCTGCTCGCCGGTGACGCGGCTGGTTTCATCGATCCGATGACCGGCGATGGGCTGCGATTCGCGCTTCGCGGCGCGGAGCTCGCGGCCGAGGAAGGGTTGCGCGCGCTCGAGGGTGGCGGCGCGGACGCGCATCTGCGCCTCGCGGCGGCACGGCAGCGCGAGTTCGTCGGCAAGTGGCGCTTCAATCGCGCATTGCGGCAGCTGGCGGGCTCGCCGGCCGCGGTGCGGGCCGCCGGGCTCGCGACCCGATTGTCGTCCTGGCCGATCTCCCGCATCATCGGCTACGCCGGGGACGTGACGGCGGCATGATGGCCACGGCCGTCGCGTTGATCCTCGTCTTCGTGCCGATGCTGCTCGAGGCGGCAGGGTCCCGGCGCAACGAACGTCGCCTTCGCCTCGCCGGCGCGATCGAGCCCCCGGGGGATGTCCACCAGCTGATGCAGGTCGCCTATCCGGCTGGGTTCTTCGCCATTGGCGCCGAGGGATGGCTGAGGGCGTTACCACTCGACGCGGTGTTCAACGCGGGACTGCTCGTGTTCGTGCTCGCCAAGGCGGTGAAGTACTGGGCGATCGCGTCGCTCGGCGATCGCTGGTCGTTCCGCGTGCTGGTGCTGCCGCACGTCCCGCTCGTCACCGGCGGTCCCTACCGCTACATGCGGCACCCGAATTACGTCGGCGTTGCCGGGGAGTTCGTCGGCGCGGCGCTGATGGCCCACGCTCCGCTGGCCGGTGTGGTGGCGCTCGTCATCTTCGGCACGCTGATGCTCGCGCGAATCCGCGTCGAAGAACGCGCGCTGGATGCCCTTGCCCGATAGTCCGCCAGACACGATCGCGCCGGCCCCGGCGACGCCACCGACCAGTCCGGCGTGGACGGGCTGGGTCGATCTCACCGCCGGCGCGCTGGCGGCGTGCGCTCTGTTCGTCGTTGTCGCCGGCCGCGGCTTCATCGTCGGGCCGTGGCAGTTCGTGCTGCCGTCGACGGCGTTCTTCTTCTTCCTGTCGGCGGCGACGCTCGGCATCCGCCACGCGGCCAGTCCGACCCCGAGCGTGGCCGCCACCGTGCGAGGCTGGCGTGCGCGACTGGCGGCACGCCCGCATGCGTCCGCGGCGGTGCGGGCGTTCCTCGTGACGCGGCCGCTGGTGTTCTTCGTCGGCTATTTCGCCGTCGTCACCTTCGGCTTTCCGAAAACCGCCGGAGACATCTTCTCGAACGATCCGCTCGGCAACCTGCCGGCACGGTTCGACGCCGGCTGGTACGGCGGCATCGCGCTCGACGGCTATCAGTGGGATCGCGAGTTCGGCCGCCAGAAGAACATCGCCTTCTTTCCGGCGCTGCCGATGCTGATGCGACCGGTCGGGGCCGTCATCGGCATGCGCTACGAGTCGCTGCCGCGCGACAAGCGCATGCTGCGGGCGCTGTGGGCCGGCGTGTTCGTGTCGCTTGCCGCGTTTATCTGGGCTCTCGTCTATATCTCGCGGCTCGGCGATCTGCTGATCGATCGGCAGGCCGGAGCGCTGGCGCCATTGCTGCTCGCGGCGTATCCATTCGCCGTGTTCTTCAACGCGCCGTACACGGAGGCGTTGTTCCTGCTCGGGAGCGCGGGCGCGTTCTATCACTTCCATCGCGGGCAGCTGGTGTATGCCTCGCTGTTCGGCCTGCTCGCGGGCTTCAGTCGGCCCAACGGCTGCTTGGTCTCGATCCCGCTGGCGATCCTCGCGGTTCAGCCGGCGCTGACGACGCTGCGGGCGGGCGCGGGAATGTCGGCCTCGACGTGGCTACGTCCGCTGCTGACGCGCCTGCTGGCGGCATCGATGCCGGGCGTCGCGATGCTGCTGTTCACCGCGTACCTGTATCGGCTGACAGGCATCTGGCTGGTGTGGGCGCGGGTCCACGAAGCCTGGGGACGCAAGTGGGGGACCGGACCGCTCGAGCAGGGATGGGAATGGCTGTCCACGGAAGGCGTGATGCCGGTCTTCCAGGGCGTACCCTACGACACGCTGAACACGCTCGCCGCGGTGTTCGCCCTGGTGCTGGTGTGGCCGGTCTTCCGCAAGCTGGGGGCGGCGTATGCCGTGTTCGTCCTGGTCAACCTCGTTCCACCGATCTTCGCCGGCGGGGCGCTGTCGATGGGCCGCGTCACCTCGACGGTGTTTCCGATCTTCCTCGCGCTTGCCGCGCTGGTCCCGGGACGGGCGGTTCCCGGGTGGGTGGCGACGTTCGCGCTCCTGCAGGGATTCGTCGCCGCAATCTTCTTCACCTGGCGGGAACTGTTCTAACGCCACACCGATGGTCCCGCTGGGGTGCTGGGACGGGGCGCGGCCAGCCTTGCGCCGGGCGACTGCGTCTAACTGATTGAACAGGCGCGTTCTATAATCGACCCAGTCTTCGGCCAGGACCAGTCCATGCCCGTCCAGTTCCGCGTGCCGCGGTTTGTCCGCCCCGTCGTCGCCATTGCTCTCTACCTCTGCGCGTGGGCCACGTTCCCGCCGGCCTCGGCCGGCCAGAATGCCGCGCCAAGCGAGTCGCAGAGCTTCACGGCGGTCGCCCGCCGCGCCCTCGCGCGCGGCCGCGCCGAGGAGGCCGAGGCGATGGCGAAGCAGCGGCCCGCGGGCGATCCCGCGGCCGCGGCCGTGCTCGCCGAGCTGGCGATCAACCGCGGCAAGTATCAGGAGGCGCTCGCGATTCTCGAGCCCGCGGCGACTCGCGACTCGGCGGGGGAGGCGGCGCTGCAGTTCGGGCTGTTGCAGAAGCTCCTCGGCCGCGCCGAAGCCGCGAGCAAGATTCTCGAAGGGGTGTTCCGCCAGAGCTCTTCGAACGATGCCGAGGCGCTGTTCCGCGCGGCGCGTGCCGCTGACGCCCTCGGGTTCCCGCGGGACGCCAACGATCTCTACCGCGCGGCCACCCGGCTCTCGCCGGACCCGGCGATCGAGACGGCCTGGGGCCGGCTGTTTTTCGACAAGTACGCCAAGGCCGACGCGCTGAAGTCGTTCCAGACCGTCATCAAGGCCGATCCCGAGTGGGCGCCGGCGCATGCCGGCGTGGCGCGGGTGCTGGCCGACGAGAATCCCCCGGCCTCGGCCGCCGCGGCGAATCGCGCTCTGGAGATCGATCCGCAGCTGATCGACGCGCACCTGGTGCTCGCCGAGCTCGATCTCAACAACTCGCGCGAGGACGAAGCGCGGAAGCGCCTGGACGCGGCGCTCGCGATCAATCCGTCGCACCTCGAGACCCGCTCGTGGCTCGGCGCGATCGCGTATGTCGGCGACGATCGGCCCGCGTTCGAGGCCGAGGTCAAGCGCGTGCTGACGATCAGTCCCGGCTACGGCGACGTCTACCGCATTGCCGCCGACCTCGCCGCGCGGAACTACCGCTTCGACGAGGCGGTCGCGCTGGCGCGTCAGGCGATCGCGCTCGACCCGTCGAACACCCGCGCCTACGGCGATCTCGGGATGCACCTGCTGCGGACGGGTGACGAGGCCGAAGCCCGGAAGGCGCTCGAGCGCTCGTTCAGCGCCGACTCCTACGATCGCATCACGTTCAACCTGCTGGCGCTGCTCGACACGCTGGACAAGTTCGTGGTCGAGAAGAGCGGCGATCTGATCGTCAAGCTGCACCCGGACGAAGCGCCGGTGATGCGCGAGTACGTGATCCCGCTGGCGCACGAGGCCTTGAAGACGCTCTCGGCGAAATATCAATTCACGCCCAAGGGACCGATCCTGATCGAGGTCTTCCCGAACCACGACGACTTCGCCGTGCGCACGCTCGGCCTGCCGGGCATGGTCGGCGCCCTCGGCGCCTGCTTCGGCCGCGTCGTCACCATGGATTCGCCGAAAGCCAAGGAGCCGGGGACGTTCTCGTGGCAGGCGACGCTGTGGCACGAGCTGGCGCACGTGATCACGCTGCAGTTGTCCAATCAGCGCGTGCCGCGCTGGCTGACGGAAGGGATCTCGGGGCACGAGGAAGGCAAGGCCCGCCAGGAGTGGGGGCGGGACATGGAGGTGCCGTTCGCGATGGCCCTTCAGCGTGGCGAGGTCCTCAAGCTCAAGGATCTGAACGCCGGCTTCACCCGCGGCGACACCATCGGCATGGCCTATTACGAGGCGGCGCTGCTCGTCGATCACATCGTGGAGTCGCGCGGCCAGGACGCGGTGCGGAACCTGCTGGTGGCCTACGGCCAGGGACTCGAAGATGACGCCGCCCTGTCGAAGGGGCTGGGCGTGTCGCTGGATCAGCTCCAGGGCACGTTCGACAAGGCGCTGGAGACGCGCTTCGCGCGGATCGTCTCGGCGCTGCGCAAGACCGAAGGCGGCCCCGCCAAGCCGGCGGGCGAAGGCGGCATCGACGCCTTGAAGGCGGCGGCCGCCGCCGATCCTGGCAGCTTCTCCGCGCAGCTCGCGCTCGGCGCGGCGCTGGCGGCGTCGGGCGACCGCGCGGCGTTCGAGCCGCTCGAGCGCGCCGCGGCGCTGGTGCCGATGGCCACCGGCGAGCAGAGTCCGAACGCGATCATGGGCGCGCTCGCGGCGAAGCTCGGCGACGCGCCGCGCGCGATTCGCGCCTACAAGGCCCTGCTCGAACACGACCACGCGTCGATCGAGGCGGCGCGCCAGCTCGCGATCGTGGCCGAGAAGGCCGGCGACACGGCCGCGGCGCAGCTGGGGCACGAGCGGGTCGCCGCGCTCGATCCGTTCGACGCCGTTGCCCACAGCGGCGCCGGGCGGCTTGCGCTGAAGCGCAAGGACATGGCTATCGCGACCCGCGAGTTCAAGGCCGCCCTGCTCGCCGGCGCGCCCGACAAGGCGTCCGCGCACTGCGATCTCGCCGAGGCCTACCTGCTCGCCGGCAAGCCGGCCGAGGCGAAGAAGGAAGCACTGGCCGCGCTCGAGATCGCGCCGTCGTTCGAACGGGCGCAGGACCTGCTCCTGCGTGCGGTCGAAGGCAAGTAAGCGCGGACGGTGACGTGATGTGGAGGCCAACTCGCGCGGTCCCTGCGGCGGCGGTCCTCGGCCTCCTGGCCTGGGGCACGCTGTCGTGGCTGGACGCCCAGACCGCGGTGGCGCCGGACGCGCGATTCGCCGGCCTGCAGTGGACGTTTGCGCGGGTGCGCTACGAGGCATTCACGCTGCCCCCCGGCCGCCGCTTCGACATCTTCGACGAGCCGTGGACGATCGACTTTCCGGCCGCCGAACAGAACCTGTCGCGGCGCGTGCGCACGGTGACGTCGATCCAGGTCAACGAGCCGGTGGTGATCACGCTCGAGGATCCCGCGCTCTGGAACTACCCGTGGATCTACATCGTCGAGCCCGGCAACCTGCGCCTCAAGGATGCCGAGGTCAAGAACCTGCGCGAGTTCCTGCTGCGCGGCGGCACCCTGACCTTCGACGACTTCCACGGGCCGCTCGAATGGGACAACCTCGAGAAGGAGATGAAGCGGGTGTTTCCGGATCGCCGGATCGTCGACCTGCCGCTCTCGCACCCGATCTACAGCTGCTTCTACCAGCTCACGGAGTATCCGCAGACGCCGGGACTCGGCTCGTTTCTTCAGGGGCGGACCTGGGAGAAGGGCGGATACGTCGCCAGCCTGAAGGCGATCGAGGACGACACCGGCCGCGCCATGGTCCTGATCAACTGGAACACCGACATGGGGGACGGCTGGGAGTGGTCGAACGCCGCCGACTATCCGGGATACGTCAAGTTCACGGCGCAGGCCTACCGGATGCAGATCAACGAAATCGTCTACTCGCTGACGCACTGATGCACAACACGTCTTCCCAGACCGACATCGCCGCGGTGGCCGAGCGCGTCGCGGCGGGCCGCGAGCGGATCCTCGGCGAGCTCCGCAAGGTCATCGTCGGGCAGGATGCGGTCATCGACGAAGTGCTGATGGCGATCTTCACCGGCGGCCACTGCCTGATCACCGGCGTGCCCGGGCTGGCGAAAACGCTGCTGATCAAGACCGTGGCGCAGATCCTCGACCTGTCGTTCAAGCGCATCCAGTTCACGCCGGACCTGATGCCCGCCGACATCACCGGCACCGAGGTCCTCGACGAAGAGGAGGGTCACCGGTCGCTGCGGTTCGTGAAGGGGCCGATCTTCGCGCAGATCATCCTCGCCGACGAGATCAACCGCACGCCGCCGAAAACGCAGGCGGCGCTGCTCGAGGCGATGCAGGAGTATCACGTCACCGCGGCAGGACGGACCTACCCGCTCGAGCGGCCGTTCTTCGTGCTCGCCACGCAGAATCCGATCGAGCTGGAAGGCACCTATCCGCTGCCCGAGGCGCAGCTCGATCGCTTCATGTTCAACATCGTGATGACCTACCTGCCGGAAGACGAGGAAGTGCGCGTCGTGACCCAGACGACCGGCGTCATGACGTACACGCCGTCGCGGGTGCTGAACGGCAGCGAGATCCTGGAGATCCAGCAGCTGGTCCGCCAGGTGGTGGTGACGGAGGACGTCGCCCGCTACGCGGTCCGCCTCGTCGACGCCTCGCGGCCGGGTCGCCAGACCGATCACCAGTTCGTGCGCGAGTGGGTGAAGTGGGGCGCCGGCCTGCGCGCGTCGCAGTCGCTGATCCTGGCCGGCAAGGCGCGCGCGCTGCTGAACGGCCGCTATCACGTGTCGGTGCCGGACATTCAGGCGCTGGCGCGGCCGGTGCTGCGCCACCGCATCATTCCCAACTTCTACGCCGAGTCCGAGCGCATCACCGCCGACACCCTGATCGAGCGGCTGCTCGAGGCCGTCCCGACGCCCCGCAGCGGAATGTAGCCATGCCCCTGCCCGCGACTCGCCGTGACCTCCGGTTCATCGACCCCGCCGTGATTGCGCGGCTGGGGACGATGGAGCTGAAGGCGCGGACGGTGGTCGAGGGATTCCTGTCGGGGCTGCACCGGAGTCCGTTCAAGGGCTTCAGCGTCGAGTTCGCCGAGTATCGCCAGTACCTGCCCGGCGACGATCTCTCGACCATCGACTGGAAGATCTACGCGCGCAGCGACCGGCACTACGTCAAGAAGTTCCAGGAAGAGACCAACCTCGAGTGCCACGTCCTGCTCGACGTCAGCAAGTCGATGGCGTACAAGGGCGCGGCGCCGATGAGCAAGCTCGAATACGCCTCGGTGCTGGCGGCGTCGCTGGCGTTCCTGATGCACCGGCAGCGCGACGCCACCGGGCTGATCGCGTTCGACGACCGCATCACGTTCCGCCTGCCGGCCGGGGCCCGGGGCGGGCACCTGCACGCCCTGCTGCTCGCGCTCGAGCGGATGGCGGCGGGCAGCCAGTCGAACGTCGCGCGTCCGCTGCAGCAGCTCGCCGAGGCCCTGGTGAAGCGCAGCCTGGTCGTGCTGATCTCGGACCTCCTGGACGACCCCGAGCCGGTGATCAAGGGACTGCGGCACCTGAAGTTCCGCGGCGCCGACGTCATCGTGTTCCAGGTCCTCGATCCTAACGAGCTGACGTTCCCGTTCCGCGGAGCCGTCCAGGTTCCGCGATCTCGAGAGCGCCGAAGAAGTGCTGGCCGAGCCGTCCTCGGTCCGGACCGCCTACCTGCGCGAGCTGGCCGGCCTGACGCTGCGCTTCGATCGTGAGCTGCGCGGCGCCGGCATCGATTACGTGCAGCTCGACTCGTCGAAGCCGCTCGACTTCGCGCTGCTCGCATACCTGGCGACCCGGGAGCGGCGGAAGTAGCCATGTCCTTCCTGTATCCGCTGTTTCTCGCCGGGGCCGCCGCCATCGCCATTCCGATCGTGCTGCACCTGCTGCGGCGCGACGTGGCGCCCGAGGTGCCGTTCACGGCGGTCCGGCTGCTGCGGCGGTCGCCACTCGAGCAGACGCGCCGCCGCCGGCTGCGCGATCTGCTGCTCCTCGCCGCCCGGGTCGCGGCGCTCATCCTGCTCGCCGCGGCGTTCGCGCGGCCGTACGTCGCCGGCGCTGCCGCCGATTCGCCGCTGCAGGTGGTCGCGATCGATCGATCGTTCAGCATGGGCGTGCCGGGACGGTTCGAGCGGGCGCTCGAGATGGCCCGCGAGGCCATCGACGGCGCCGGTCGTGGCGCCCGGATTGCCGTCGTGGCCTTCGACGATCGCGCCGACGTCCTGGCGGCGCCGGGCAGCGCGGGGCAGGCGCGCGCCGCACTCGCCGGTCTCCGACCGAGCTTCGGCGCGACGCGGTACGCGCCGATGCTGATGCGGGCCGCCGAGCTCGCGGAGCTCGGTCCCGCGCGGGTGATCGTCGTCAGCGATATGCAGCGCGCGGGCTGGGAAGACGAGGAGCCGGTCGCGCTGCCGGCCAACCTCGAGATCGAGACGCGTGCCGTGGGAGTGACCTCGGCCAACGCCGGCGTCACCGCGGTGCGGCGCGAGCCCGCGGCTGTGGTCGCGACGATTCGCAACGGCGGGTCGTCCACGGTGGCCGGGCAGGTTCGCGTGATGGTCGAGGGCCGGCCGGCGGCGAGCGCGCCGTTCTTCGCGCCGGGAGGGGTCACGATCGAGGTCCCGATCCGCTATCGCTCGCCCGACCGCGGCCTGATTGCCGTCGAGATCGACGACCCGGGCGGCTATCTCGCCGACAACACCCGCTACGCGCTGCTCGATCCCGCCGGCCGCAATCGCGTCCTGGCCGTGGTCGGGGACGACGGGGTGTCGGGGTTCTATCTGTCGCGGGCGCTGCAGGCCGCGGACAGCGACGCGGCGTTCGATCTGCGGGTGCGGCCCGCGGCATCGCTCGGCGCCATCACCGCCGCCGACATGGCGGCAAACCGGGCGGTCCTGCTGCTGTCCACGCGCAACCTCGATCGTCGTGCGCGCGACATGCTGATCGCTTTCGTGCGCGAGGGCGGTGGGCTGTTCGTCGCCGCCGCCGCCGACGTCGAGCCCGACGTGCTCGCGACGGTGATGCAGTGGAAGGACTTTTCCGCCGTCGAACAGGCCGCCGACGGCGCGGTGCTGGCCGCAACCGACCTGCGGCATCCGATCTTTCGCGCGTTTGGCCCGCTCGCCGCGAACCTCGGGCAGGTCCGCTTCTCGCGCGCCTGGCACGTGCGCACCGAGGGGTGGGACGTCGCGGCACGGTTCACCGACGGATCGCCGGCGCTGCTCGAACGCCGCGAGGGCAAAGGCCGGGTGCTCGTCTTCGCGTCCGATTTCGATCGGCGGTGGAACGACTTTCCGCTGCATCCGGCGTTCGTTCCGTTCGCCCAGGAGGCCGTCCGGCACATCACGTCCGGCCCCGAGGGACGACGCGATTACGCGATCGCCGACGCGCCGCGGGGCGCACGCCCGGAGCCTGGCGCGTACACGCTGCCCGGGGACGGCCGTCAGGTCACCGTCAACGTCGACGCTCGTGAAACGTCGGCCAGCAGGATCAGCGCCGAGGAGTTCACGGCGATGGTCCAGCGCAGCGATCGACAGCTCGTGGCGCCGGTGGAACGCCGGGCGCAGCAGCTCGAAGGCCGCCAGAACCTCTGGCGCTACGGCCTGCTGCTGATGCTGGTCGCGCTCGCCGGCGAGTCCGTGGCGGGGAGAACGCGATGATACCGGGCTGGACGGCGCACACCTCGCGGCCACGCCGCGGCATCCCGGGGAGGTCATACCGTGCCGGGGCATGACGAGCTCAAAGCGCTGCTCGGACGCATCCGCCGGCGGTGGTTCGCCGTGGCGGCGCTCACGACTGTCGCGCGTGCGGCCCTCGCCGCGTCGATTCCGCTGGCGGCGGCGGGGCTTGCCGGCTGGCTGCTCCAGCCGGCGGGGGGGACGCTCGTCGCGCTTGGCGTGCTGGCGGCGACGGGTGCCGCGGCCGCTGCCGCATACGTCGCGCTGCAGATGCGGCGCCGGCCCGACGATTGCCAGGTCGCGCGGTTCGTGGAGGAGCAGGTGGGTGTCGACGCCGGCTCGGCGGCCCTGTGCGACGCGCTCGTCAGCGCGGTGCAGGTCGCGGAGGCGCCCGGGACACATCCACCCGCGTTCGCGGGCCTGATCGTCGCCAACGCGGTGTCGATGCTGCAGGGCGTCGAGCCGTCCCGCGTCATTCCCGCCGCGGCGCTGCGTCGCGCCTCACTCCAGGCTGCGGGTGGCGCGGCGGTGCTTGCGATGGCGATGCTCGCGGCGAGCCCCTATGTGCTCCGTGCGGGCGCAACCGCGTGGGTCGCGCTGTTCCCGGGCACGTTGCAGATCTCCGTCATCACCGGCGACGCGCGCGTCGCTGCCGGCCGCCCTCTCGAGATTGTCGCGACGCTGCAGGGCCGCGGGGCGCGCCTGCTCGGCGTCGTCCCCTCCCTGGTCGTCTCGGCTGACGGCCAGCAGCGATCGGTGCCGATGGTGGCGACGCCCGAGGGCGGATTCGGCTATCGATTCGAGTCCGTCGATCGCAGTTTTCAATATCGCGTGGCGGCCGGCGCGACATCCTCGCGCGCGTACGCCGTCACGGCGCTGTTTCCGGCGCGCGTGACGCGGATCGATCTGCGCTACGAGTACCCCGCATTCACGTCGCAGGCGGTGCGCGAGGAAGAGGACAGTGGCGACATCTACGGCCCCGCGGGCACGCGGGTGCGGCTGCGCATCCACACCGACAAGCCGCTGCGGTCTGGCGAGCTCTCGCTGGCCGACGGCCGGCCGGTCGCGCTCGCGACGGCCGCGGATCGCACCGCGTCGGCGGATCTCGTCCTCCGGCAGGACAACGCCTACCGCGTCAGGCTGACGGACGTGGACGGCCTGCGGTCCGATGGCGACGTCGAGTACTTCATCCGGCTGATGGACGATCGCCCGCCCGACGTCCGCATCGTCAGGCCGGCCGCCGATCAGGGGATCACGCCGCTCGAGGAAGTGGCCATCGAGGCGCGGGCGGACGATGACCACGGCGTCGCGCAGTTCGATCTGGTCTATGCCGTCGCGGGCAAGGCGCCGCGGACGGTGCCGTTCACGCGCGTCAACGGCACCGACGTGGCGAAGGTCGGCTCGCACCTGCTCGCCGCGGAGGAACTGGCGGTCCAGCCAGGGGACGTCATCACCTACTACGCGCGGGCGCGGGACGTGGCGCGCGGCAAGCAGTCGAGCGAAACGCGCAGCGACATCTTCTTCCTCGAGGTCAAGCCGTTCAACGAAGAGTTCGTCGCGGCGCAGAGCCAGGCCATGGGTGGCGGCGCAGCCGGCACGCAGATCGACGGGCTGATCGCCGCGCAGAAGGAGATCATCAACGCGACCTGGAACCTGGAGCGGCGCTCGGGCGCGGGGCGATCGGCCGTTGACATGAAAGCGGTCGGCCAGGCGCAGGCGGAACTGAAGACGCGCGTCGAGCAGATGGTGAGGGGCGGCCGTCGCGGCGGCCCCGGCATCATGCCGCAGCAGATCGTGCCGGCGCCGCCGCAGGGCGGGCGCGGCAGGGGCGGTGATCCGATCGGCGCGGCAGTGGCGGCGATGGGCCGCGCCGTCGAGCAACTCGAGCGCGCGAGCACGGCGGACGCGATTCCGCACGAGATGGCGGCCCTGCAGGGGCTCCTCCAGGCGCAGGCGGAAGTCCGCCGCCGGCAGGTAATGCAGCAGTCGGCGAACGCCGCCGGCCAGGGCGGGACCAGCCGTACCGATCGCGACTTGTCGGCGCTGTTCGACCGCGAGCTGCAGCGCCAGCAGCGCACCAACTACGAAACGCCGCCGCAGTCGTCGGACAGGCCGGAGCGCGAGGATGCCAATGACGCGCTCGATCGCATTCGCGATCTGGCGCGACGGCAGGAAGAGCTCGCGCGTCGCCAGCGGGAGCTGGCCAACGGCCAGCTGTCGGCCGAGGAGGCCAGGCGGCAGCTCGATCGACTGACCCGCGAGCAGCAGGAGCTTCGGGAGCAGGCCGAGCAGCTCGAGAAGCAGCTGCAGGCCAGCCGCGGGAGCAGCCCCGGCGCCAAGCCCGGTACGGGCAGCAGCGAGCGTCAGAACGCCACGCCCTCGCCGGGAGGATCGAACGGTCAGGCGTCGGGCGACATGCGGCGCGCGACCGAGCAGATGCGCAACGCCGCGAGCGAGATGCAGCGCCAGAACGCGCAGGGGGCGGCCGCCAGCGCCGAGCGTGCCGCGGAAGCGCTGCGGCAGTCCGAGCGGCAGCTTCGCAGCGGGTCGACCGATGCGCGTCAGCGCGCCGCGGGTGAATTGCAGCTCGAGGCCCGCCAGGTGGCCGAGGCGCAGCGGCGCATCGCGGCCGAGAGCGCGAGGCTCGAGAAGGAAGGGCAGCAGGCCAATGCCGACGCGCTGCGGCGTCTGGCCGGCGAGAAGGATCGGCTCGCCGATCGCGTCGACGATCTTCAGCGCGGCGCGAAGCAACTGGAGCGCGACACACCAGGCGCGGCCGGCGCCCCGTTCCGCGATGCCGCACAGCGCCTGCAGGGGGAGAAGGTCAGCGAGCGGATGCGCGCAACCGCGGGCCAGATTCGCCAGCGTGCCGGCGCCACCGCCGGCGCGGGCACGAAGCCGTCACCCGGACAGCCGCAGGGCCAGTCGGCCTCGCAGGCGCAAGTCGAGCAGCAGTTGTCGCGCGCGCTCGACTCGGTCGTCGACACCCTGGGTGGCAATGCCGATGCGCGCCGGCTGACCGACGAGCTCGATCGCACGCGCGGCATGCGCGAACGCCTGGACCGTCTCGCGCAGCAGGTACGCGAGGCGGAGCAGAACGCACGCGCCGGACAACAGCCAGGCCGGTCGGGCACGCCGTCGCCTGGACGGAGTGGACAGACCGGATCGCAGGCGGGCGGCGGTGACGGCTCCGCACAGCAGCGCCTGGAGCGCGCGCGTGAGGAGTACGCCCGCGAGCTGGAGCGATCGCGCGAGGCGCTCGGCCGGCTTGGATCGCCGCAGTCGCAGAACGGCCTCGGCGGATCGACGCCGGAGCGGCACGAGTACAGCCGCTCGTCGCCCGGCAACGAATCGTTCAAGCAGGATTTCAGCGGCTGGGAGAAGCTGCGGCAGGACATCGACGGGCGGCTCGAACGCTACGAGGCGTCGGTCGCGGCGAAGCTGGCCGGCAAGCTGAACGCCGATCGGCTCAGCGCCGGCGGCAGTGAGCGCGTGCCCGACGCATATCGGCAGTCGGTGGCCCGATATTTCGAATCACTGGCCAAAGTAAAGCAGTGACGCTGGCGAATCCCCTGCCCTGGTGGGCATTGCTCGGCGCGCTGGTGGCCGCTGCCGTCCTCGCCTGGTACGCATACAGCCGCGCGCCGCTCACGCCGCCGCGGCGTTACGCGCTGAGCGCGCTCCGCCTCGTCACGTTCATCCTCTTGCTCGTGCTCGTCATGCGCCCGGTGTTCAGCGCGGCGCCGGACGGCGCGTCGGATGCGGTCGTGCCCATCCTCGTGGATACGTCGCGCAGCATGGCGATCGAGGATGCGGACGGCGCGCGCCGGATCGATCGCGCCCGTGAGCTGCTGAAGACCGAGCTCGGGCCGGCGCTGTCCGCGCGTTTCCAGACCGACGTGCTGTCGTTTGGCGAGGAGCTGGCGCCGGCGACCGCCGACTCCCTGACGGCCACGGCCCGGCGGAGCGAGCTCGGCGCGGCGCTGCGCGCCGTCCGCGAACGGTATCGCGGCCGCGCCGTCGCCGGGGTCGTGGTGCTGTCGGACGGCGGTGACACCTCGACGGCCGCGGCGGACGACGCCAGCGGATTCCCGCCGGTGTTCGCCGTCGGCATCGGGGCACCGTCGATCGGCAGGGACCGGGAAGTGCTCAGCGTCACCGCGGCCGACGCCGTGCTGGACGACTCGCGCGTCGATCTCGCCGTCACCGCGGTCAGCCACGGCTACGGCCGCGAGCCGATCGAGATCCGGCTGCTCGAGAACGGCCGTCCCCTCGAAGTCCGCCGGCTGGCGCCCGCCGCCGACCGCGTCCCGATCAGCGCCGTGTTCACCGTCGCGCCCGGCAAGGGCGCGGCGACGCTGTACACGATCGAGATCCCCGCGTCCGCCGGCGAGCTCGTGCCCGAGAACAACGCGCGCAGCGTGCTGGTGCAGCCGCCGGCACGCCCGCGTCGCGTCCTGCTGGTGCAGGGGGCTCCCGGGTTCGAGCACAGTTTCCTGCGCCGCGCCTGGAGCGGCGACACCGGGCTCGAGGTCGACTCGGTCGTTCGCAAGGGCAAGAACGAGCAGGGCAGCGACACGTTCTATATCCAGGCGTCTGGCCGGCGCAGCGCGGCGCTCGTCAGCGGATATCCCGCGACGGCGGAGCAGCTCTTCGCCTATGACGCGATCGTGCTCGCCAACATGGAGGGGGCGGCCCTGTCGGCGGCGCAGCTCGACGCGACTCGCAACTTCGTCGGGCGCCGCGGCGGCGGGTTGCTCGTCCTCGGCGCGCAGTCGTTCCTGCGCCAGGGCCTGCGCGATACGCCGCTCGAAGAACTGCTGCCGCTCGACCTCGGCGAGCGCGGCCGCGGCGTGATGCCGGCGGCGCGAGACGCCGCCGCGCGGGATGAACCGGGTGGTGTTGACGGCGGCCGGCGAAGCGCATCCGATCATGCAGCTCACGTCCGGTCTCGAGGAAACGCGCAAGCGCTGGGACGCGGTACCGTCGCTCGCCTCGACGGCGCCACTGGGCGGTCCGCGGCCCGGCGCCACCGTGCTGGCCGTCACCAGCGGTCCCGGCGGCTCGCCGCGCGCGCTGATCGCGGTGCAGCGCTACGGCGATGGCCGATCGATGGTCTTCACCGGCGAGGCCGCATGGCGGTGGCGGATGCTGCTGCCCGCCGACGATCGCTCCTACGACACGTTCTGGCGCCAGGCGGTGCGGTGGCTCGCGCTGCCGGCCACCGATCCCGTGGCGATCGCGCTGCCCGCCGGCGTGGCGCCCGGCGACGTGGCGCCGCTCCGTGTGCTCGTGCGCACCGAGGCCTTCGAACCGGTGCGTGACGCCACCGTCGACGTGCGCATCACCAGGCCGGACGGCCGGGTCGAGTCGCTCGCCGCGGCCAGCGACGGCGCCGCCACGGACAGCGCCCATGTCGCGCGTTTCCATGCCGGGGAGCCCGGCGTCTACCGCGCCACCGCCGAGGTCCGACGGCCGGGCCACCCGGCCGTGACGGCGTCGGCGTCGATGCTGGTTGGCGGCGCCGATTCGGAGATGTCCGACCCGCGCCTCAACGTGCGGGTGTTGCAGCGCCTGGCCCTCAGCTCCGGCGGGCGGGTCGTCGAGCGCGGCGAGGTGGGCGCGCTCGTCAACGATCTCAGCGCCGCCGTCCCCGCCGCCGCCCTGCTGGTGCAGCGCGATCTCTGGCACAACGGCTGGTCGTTCGCTGCGATCCTCGCGCTGCTCGGGACTGAGTGGCTGCTGCGCCGGCGCTGGGGGCTTCGATGACGTCGTCGATCCGCGACCCGCGAGGCGTCGGATGCGTGCGGCTGCTCGCGGGCGCATTGACCCTGTTACTGTCGGTGCCGATCGTCGCGCAGGCGAACGAGCGTTACGCGCTGATCGTCGCTGGCGCGTCTGGCGGGGCCGAGTACGTGCAGCAGTACGCGAAGTGGACCGAGGCGCTGTCGCAGGCGCTGATCGAGGGGATGAAGTTCGACCCGGCGCGCGTCACCGTGCTCACCGACACGCCAGCGACCGAGACCGCCGCGACCGCCGCCAACGTCCGCCGCGTGCTCGGCGCGATCCGCCGGCAGATGACCGCCACCGATCTGCTGTTCGTCGTGCTGGTCGGCCACGGCACCTTCGACGGGGTCGACGCCAAGTTCAATCTCGTCGGCCCCGATCTGGATTCGATCGCCTGGGCCGGACTCTTTCGCGATCTGCCCGGCCGCGTCGTGGTGATCAACACGTTCTCGTCGAGCTTCCCGTTCATCGAACGCTTCGCCGGCCCGCGGCGCATCGTGATCAGCGCCACCGACTCGGTCGCGCAGCGCTTCGACACCGTCTTCCCCGAGTACTTCATCGGTGCGCTCCGCGACGAGGCCGCCGACATCGACAAGAACGGGCGCGTGTCGATCTGGGAGGCCTTCGCCGCGGCGGCCGGCGGCGTGCGCCGGCACTATCAGCAGCGTGGACAGCTCGCCACCGAGCGGGCACTGCTCGACGACAACGGCGACGGCATCGGCCGCGAAGCCGCGGCACAGGGAGAGGACGGCTCGCTGGCGAGCCGCACCTATCTGGACGTGCCCGCGCCGGACGCCCAGCCGACCGACGAAGTGCTCGTCGACCTGCTGCAGCGCCGCGCCTCGCTCACCGCCGAAGTCGAGGAGCTGCAGATCAAGAAGGCCTTCATGCCGGCCGACGAGTACGCCCGCGAGTTCGAGCGCATCATGCTCGCGCTGGCGCGGCTGGCGAGGGAGATTCGGGGGAGGACGAAGACCTAGGTTCTACCAGGTTCTACGGGGTTCTACAGGGTTCTACGGGGTTCTACCAGGTTCTACGGGGTTCTACAGGGTTCTGCTGGGTTCTGCAGGTTCTGCAGGTTCTTCAGGTTCTGCAGGTTCTTCAGGTTCTGCGACGTTGTTCCCTGCCGGGTGCGTGGATTCTGCACAGTTCCTGCCTCCCTCGTGGAAATGCGCCCGAGTTTTGACTCGAGTCGGTTGGTACTGTCGGTGCTCCACCCGTCGCGCATGGCTGGAGCTCGGAAGTTCGAAGACCTGATCGCCTGGCAGCTCGCCAGCGAGTTCGAGCATTGGGCGTACCGGGTCAGCGCTTCAGGCCCGATGCTCCTCGATGCCGGGTTCCGTCACCAGTGGCGAGACGCCGCCGCGTCTGCGCCGCGAAACCTGGCCGAGGGCTTCGTCAAGTACCGGCCTCGCGAATTCGCTCGCTTCGTGAACATTGCCAAGGGAAGCCTGGGTGAGTTGCAGAACCACATGCTGCAAGGGCGCAAGCACGGCTACTTCACGGAGCCCGAATACACCATCGGCTGGCGACTCTTGTGTCGGACCCTGAAGGCGACGAACAGGCTGCACGCCTATCTCCGCTCCTGCGGCCCAGAACCACCGGGAACCTAGCAGAACCCGGTAGAACCCGGTAGAACCCGGTAGAACCCAGTAGAACCTAGTCGAACCTGGTCGAACCCGGTCGAACCCGAACCTGAAGACTCCCCCCGCGACCGCGCCGATCGCGAATCCCGTGACATGCGGCACCAGCGCCGTGACCGTGTCGCCCAGCGGCGTGTTCACCGGCGCAAGGTGCGTGAACAGTTCGCTCACCGCCCACAGCCCGAGGAGGAACGCGGCGGGCACCTCGACGACGTCGTGGTGGACGACGAGATGGACCAGGACCAGCACCTGGGAGCCCGGGTAGAGGACGAAGTACGCGCCCATGACGGCGGCAACGGCCGGACCCGCGCCGGTGAGCGGAGTCATGAACGTCGGGTCCATCGCGGCCGCCGCGATGACGCCCAGCGTGCCGGTGATCAGGTAGAAGGCGAGGAATGCCGCGTGGCCGACCAGGTCCTCGACGTTCTCGCCGAAGATCCACAGGCAGATCATGTTGGTGAGGACGTGGATCCAGCCGACGTGGAGGAACAGGCCGCTCGTCGCGGCCGGCCAGACCGGGGCGTCTGGCACCAGGGCATAGGTGTAATGCAGGGCCGACGCGTGTCCAGGGCTCAGCAGCGCCTGGTACAGGAACGCCCCGGTGCTGATCGCGATCAGGGCGATCGTGACCCACGGCGTCGTCCGGGACGGGATGACGTCGCTGACCGGAAGCATTCGTCGGCCAGTATACCGATCCTGTCGTGCCTGCTGAGCCGGGGCCGCCCGCGTGGGCGGCTTGACCGCGAGGGGCCGCGGCCGCTAGTCTGGGTTTCGATGAGCCTGAGAGGAATGCGGCGCTGGTCGCGAGTGATCGCGGCCCTGCTCCTGCTCGCGGCGGCGCGCCTGCCGCACGTCGGGGCAGATGACGCCGCATGCCTGCCGGCGGCCATTCCGGCGGTCGGCGAGCACGACGAGTCACAGCACGGCTTCCAGGCGGCGGGGACGGCGGTCGAGGATGAGCACTGCGCCGTCTGTCACTGGAGCCGCACGCTCCGCACGCTCCGCGCGACGCTGACCGTCGCGCCAGCCGAGGTCACGCCGCCCGCTCCGCTTCATCGATCCGACGACCCCGCGATCCTCTCCGCCTCACTCGAGCACCTTCCGGCCCGCGCCCCGCCGACCGCGCTGTAGTCCAGCCACAACAGCCGTTCGGTCATTCAGCGTTTTTCGGGCAGGTGTGTCATGTTCGGGCAATCCCTTTTGCGGAGCGTGTGCTCCGCCGCGCTCGCGTTCCTTTCGATCGCGTCCGCGGCCTCGGCGCAGGCCCCTGTGCCGCGTCGCCGCCCAGCTGCCGCGCTCCACGCGGCCGCGCCGCAGACCGGCCCGCCGATGACCGTGACCGGCCAGGTGCGTCGCAACGGCTCGTTGCAGCCCGTCGCCAAGGCAATCGTCATTGTCGAGGGCAGCGCCGTTGAAACGACGACCGACAAGGAGGGGCGGTTTACGCTGAGCGGCGTGCCTGCGGGCAGCGATCACATCGTCATCAGCGCCCCGGGCTTTCTTCCGTTACGGGCGGACTTGACCATCGTCAACGGCGTGCCGGCGCCCCTCGACGCGCTGCTCGACACCGAAGTCCATTACACGGAAGTGGTGTCGGTGAGTCCGGAAGCGCGGGATCAGTTCGCGTCCTATCAGCCGACCTCGGTGCTGGCCGGGCGCGATCTCAATCGCGAGCTGGAGACCACCCTCGGTGCGACGCTCCAGCGACAGCCCGGTGTGGCCGAGCGCTCCTTCGGCCCAGGCCCCTCGCGCCCGGTGATCCGGGGCCTGGACGGTGACCGGGTCCTGATCCTCGAGGATGGCCAGCGGGTCGGCGATCTCTCCAGTCAATCAGGCGATCACGGCGTGCCGGTCAACCCGGCGAGCGCGTCGCGGATCGAAGTGGTCCGGGGACCGGCGACACTGCTGTACGGGGCGAACGCGATCGGCGGTCTCGTCAACGTCATCAACGAGACCATTCCCGCGCGCCCCGTGAGCGGGGCGCACGGCGCTCTCGTCATGAATCTGGGCACGGCGTCGAAGGAGCTCGTCGGCGGCGCGGACGTGACCGTGGGCAACGGGTCGTGGGCGCTGCGGGCCGGCGGCAGCGGCCAGCGCAACGGCGACGTCGAGACCCCGGCCGGCGAGGTCGAGAACTCACAATCCCGCGCCGGGTTCGGCACCATCGCCGGGTCGTGGACCGGCACTCGGGGCTATGTCGGTGCGAGCTACGGCTACGACAACACCCGCTACGGCATCCCGTTCGTGGAGGAGGGGCAGGTCGAGCTGACGCCGCGGCGCCACATGTTCGCGGTGAAGGGCGAAGGCAGGGATCTGTCCGGGCTGATCTCGGGATTTCGCGTGGACTTCGCGTCCCGCCGCTACCAGCACGACGAAATCGTCGGCGGCGTCACCGGCACGCACTTCGAGAACGATACCGACGAACTGAACCTGCTGGCCCGGCACCGGCAGGCGGGACGGCTCACCGGCAGCGTCGGCGGATGGGTTCTCAACCGCAACTTCCTCGCCGAAGGCGAAGAGGCGCTGGCCCCTCCCGTGAAGGAGCGCGGCGGCGCGGCATTCCTCTACGAGGAGCTGACCTGGCCGCACGTCACGGTGCAGTTCGGCGGCCGCATCAATCACGCGTCGTACGAGCCTGACGGCGGGCTGCCGGCGCGCGACTTCACCGATACGTCCGGTTCGATCGGGGTGCTGTTCCGTCCGGCGGCCACCCAGGACAAGCTGACGTTCGCCGTCAACCTCGCGCGTGCGGCGCGGAATCCGGCGCTCGAGGAGCTGTATTTCTTCGGCGCGCATCCCGGCAACTTCGCGTTCGAAATCGGCAACCCCGACCTGGATTCGGAGCGTGCGCTCGGCATCGACCTCTCCGTGCGATGGCGCGCGACCCGCGCCACCGGCGAAATCACCTACTTCCGGAATTCGATCGACGACTACATCTTCCGCAACCCGATCACCGAGGAGGAGTTCGACGAGCGTTTCGGACACGAGGCGCACGCCGGGGAGGGTGAGGAAGGGGACGAACACGGCGAGTTCCCGTTCATCGAGTTCGTCGCGGCCGACAGCCTGCTGCAGGGGATCGAGGCGCATACCGACGTCGAGGTGTGGGGTGGCGTCCGCGTCGAGCTCGGCTTCGACTACGTCCGGGGCGAGCTGCGCGCGTCGAACCAGCCGCTGCCGCGCATCCCGCCGTTCCGCGTGCGCGGCGGCGCCAACTACCAGCGCGGCGCGTTCCAGGGCGGCGGGGAAGTGGTGTTCACGGCCAAGCAGGATCGCGTGTTCGGCGCCGAAACGCCGACCGACGGCTACTCGCTGCTGAAGCTGTTCGCGTCCTATTCGTTCGGCACCGACCGCGTCGCCAGCACCGTCACGGCGCGGCTCGACAACGCCACCAACGAGCTCTACGCGAACCACCTCTCGCTGATCAAGGACTTCGTCCCGGAGATGGGGCGGAACTTCAAGATCGTGTATCGGTGCGGTTCTGAGCCTCGCAGTCAACGGAGATCTTGGAGGAATCGGATCTTAGAAACGGAGCAACCGAGCCAACGGAGGTCAAACGGAGATGAAAGATCTTGTCTCGTCTCACGAAACAGCAAATTTTCCGTTACCTTCGTTGCCCCCGTTGCTCCGTTAGTTAAGATCCGGTGTCTCCGTAACCTCCGTCTCCCACCCTTCGGAGCCTCCGCCCTTCACTTCTCCGCATACCCGAGCGTCAGGTGCACCAGCGTCCGCACGCCGGTCAGCAGCGCGGATTCGTCGACCATGAACAGCGGCGAATGGTTCTGCGGCGGCCTTGCCCATCTCCGCCAGCGGCGTGATGCCGAGCATCAGGAACAGGCCGGGGACCTGCTGCTGGAAGTAGGAAAAGTCTTCGGCGCCGGTGATCTTCGGCGATTCGATCAGGCGCTCGCCGAGCGCCCGCCGCAGCGTCGGCAGCATGCGTTCGGTCAGGGCCGGATTGTTCACGGTCACGGGATAGCCGGGATCGATCCGCACTTCCGCGGTGGCCCCGGCGGCTTCGGCGATGCTGCCGGCGGTTCGCTGCACCCGGGCGTGAATGTCCTTGCGCATCTCGGCGTCGAAGGTCCGGATCGTGCCCACCAGCCTCGCGCTGTCGGGGATGATGTTGTTGCGGACCCCGGCCTCGAACTGTCCGACGGTGACGATCGCCGGCTGTTCGGTGATGTTCACCTGGCGCGACACGATCGTCTGCAGCGCCATGACGATCTGCGAGGCGACGACGATCGGATCGACGCCGGCCCACGGCGCGGCGCCATGCGTCTGGCGTCCGCGCACGATGATCTCGTAGGCATCGGCGGCCGCCATGATCGCGCCGCTGCGCCACGCGATGTGGCCCGCCGGCATGTTGGCGAAGACGTGCAGCCCGAAGATCGCCTCGACCCGCGGATCCTTCAGCACCCCTTCCTTCACCATCAGCTCGGCGCCGGCCGGGCGCTCGGCCTGCGGAACGCTTTCCTCCGCCGGCTGAAACACGAACACGACACTGCCGCGGATCCGATCCTTGATCCCCGTCAAGACCTTGGCGGTCGCGAGCAGCATCGCCATGTGGGTGTCGTGCCCGCAGGCGTGCATCACGCCGACGGCCTTGCCCTCGTACTCTCCCTTCGCGCGGCTGGCGAACGGCAGCTTCCCCTCTTCGGTGACGGGCAGGCCGTCCATGTCGGACCGCAAGGCCACCACCGGCCCGGGCTGGCCGCCCTTGAGCACGGCGACGACGCCGTTGCGGGCGACCCCGGTGCGCGGCTCCAGACCCATGCTCTTGAGCGCGGCGGCGACGTACTTCGCCGTCTCGACCTCGCGATTCGACAGCTCCGGATGCTGGTGCAGGTGCCGTCGCCACGCCAGCATCTCCTGCTCGACCGACGCGATGCGGCCGTCGATGTCGGCGGGCGCGGCCGCGACGGACGGGGGCGTGGACGGCTGCGCCTGCAGGGCAAGCGCGAGGAGGAGCGGCGCAATAGTCATCATGAGTGGTTTCGATAGAATACCCCGATGCAATGTCGGAACTGCGGCACGGAGATAGCCGACAAGGCCATCGTCTGCTACCGCTGCGGGCATGCGACGACGGATCCGGTCAGAAGGGCGGTCCCGGTCAAACGACGCAGCCTGCTCGTGCCCCTCATCGTTGCCGGCGTGATGCTGCTGGCGGCGCTTGCGCTCGGCTATGGTTCGACCACGGCCGCCGATCCGGACCGCTGGAAGACGCTGGCGGGGGTGCTGTTCGGCGCCGCGGTCATGGTGCTGATTCTTGGCCTGCTGCGCCGTCGCTGAGGCAGATGCCGCCACAGCCGGGCAGCTCCATAGGTTAAGCTAGACTCATTCCATGTCGGATGCCCGCCTCGAAGTTACCGACGCCCTCGGACGGCGTATCGTCCCCATCGCGAAGAGTCAGTTCGAGATCGGTCGCCGGGAGACCAACGATCTGCGCCTCGCCGGCAGCGAGGTCTCGCGCGATCACGCCGAGATCAGCGTCGAAGGCAACAAGTTCACCCTTCGCGATCGGAACTCGCGCTACGGCACCTACGTGAACGGTGAGCAGGTCACCGAGCGCGTGCTCGTGCACGGCGATCGGGTCCGGCTGGGACGGACCGGCGGGGCCGAGATGGTGTTCCTGCTCGCCGATACGCAGCCGCCGGTCGACCGCGCCACGACGACGGCGATTGGCGACCTGCGCCAGATTGCCGCGCTCCTCGAGGGGCTCCGCGCCCTCGGCTCGGGGCGGGTCCTGGACGACGTGCTGTCGCTGGTGCTCGACTCCGCGATCGAGGTCAGCGGCGCCGAGCGCGGGTTCATCATGCTCAGCGCCGGCGAGGAGCTCGAGTTCAAGATGGCGCGCGGCCGCGGCCACACCACGCTCTCGGGCGGCAGCTTCGCGACCAGCCGCAAGATCCCCGAGGAAGTGTTCCGGACCGGCGAGCCGCAGGATCGTCGCGGACCTGCTCGACGGCGATCTGGCCAACGTCCACATGGGCACCGTCGCCCTCGGCATCCGCAACGTCCTCTGCGTGCCGCTGCGCCTGGTCCGCTACGTCGACAAGGCGGAGAACGTCGGCGAGGAGCGGCGCATCGGCGTGCTGTATCTCGACAGCCGCGAGAAGGGGTCGCTGTTGTCGGGGTCGACCCGCGCCGCGCTCGAGACCCTGGCCACCGAGGCCGCGGTCGCCATCGAGAACGCCCGGCTCTATCGCGAGACGATGGAGAAGGCGCGGATGGAGCAGGAGATGCGGATCGCCGCCGAGATCCAGCAGGCGCTGCTGCCGAAGGCCGGTCGCGCCGGCACCTACTTCCGCGCCGCGGCGTCGTCGCTGCCCTGCCGATCGATCGGCGGCGACTTCTACGACTACGTCGATCTGACCGACGGGTCGCTCGGGTTCGCGCTCGGCGACGTCGCCGGCAAGGGGCCACCCGCGGCCCTGCTCAGCGCGATGATGCAGGGCATCTTCGCGGCACAGGCGGCCACCAGCGACGCGCCGTCGAAGACGATCACCCGCGTCAACCTGGCGCTGTATCGCCGCGGCATCGAGTCGCGCTTCGTGACGCTGATGTACGGCGTGCTCGAGCAGGGCGGCCGCCTGGTCTACACCAATGCCGGTCACAACCCGCCGCTCATCATCGGCACCGGCGGCGTGCGCCGGCTCGAGTGCGGCGGACCGATCGTCGGCCTGTTCGAAGCCGCGTCGTACGAAGAGGAGACGGTGCAGCTCGCGCCCGGCGACTGGCTGATCGTGTTCAGCGACGGCATCTCCGAGGCGATGTCGTCGACCGGCGACGAGTACGGGGAAACGCGCATCATCGAGTGCGTCCAGCGCAACACCGCGCTCGATCCGCCGCGCCTCCTCGAATCGCTGTTCTCCGACGTGCGCGACTTCACCAAGGGCGCGGCCCAGAGCGACGACATCACCGCCATGGTCCTCCGCTACAGCGGCGTATGACCCCGGGGGGCGCCCGGCGGACCGCGCTCGGCCTCTGGATTCTGCTGGGCGTCGTCGTGTGGAACGCGCTCTACGATCTCCGCATCACCCTCGGGGTTCGTGACTACCTGCTGAAGCAGGCGCTGTTCGAGGCCGGCCGCGGGCCGGCCATCACCATCTCCGACGCGATGCGCGATACCGTGCGGGACGCGGTGCTGGTGGCCACGCTGTGGGCGTCGATCATCCTCGCCGCCGGGCTCTGGACCGTTCGCGCGCTGACCCGCAAGTCTCCGGTGTAGCGCCCATGCATCCGCTGGTCCACGACTGGAACCGCACCGAGCGCGCCGGCGCCGCGCCGGTCGTCCAGCTGGACGACGAGACGCTGCGGGATGGCCTGCAGTCGCCGTCGGTCCGCAACCCGACCATCGACGAAAAGCTTCGCATCCTTCATCTCATCGAGCGGCTCGGCATCGACACCGCCAACATCGGCCTGCCCGGCGCCGGCCCGCACGTCGTCAAGGACGTAGAGCGGCTGGCCCGTGAGATCGCGGACCAGCGGCTGCGGGTGACCGCGAACTGCGCGGCGCGCACCGTGATCGCCGACATCCGGCCGATCGCCGAGATCTCCCAGCGCGTCGGCCTGCCGATCGAGTGCTGCACCTTCATCGGGTCGAGCCCGCTGCGCCAGTACGCCGAGGGCTGGGAGCTCGATCAGCTCCTGAAGTTGACCGAGGACGCCATCACGTTCGCGGTCGGTGAAGGGCTGCCGGTGATGTACGTCACCGAGGACACGACCCGCGCCGATCCCGAGACGCTGCGGCGGCTGTATTCGACGGCGATCCGCGCCGGCGCGCGACGGCTCTGCGTGGCCGACACCGTCGGTCACGCCACCCCGGTCGGGGCGGCCGCGGTCGTGCGGTTCGTGGCGGGCGTTGTCGAGGAGTGCGGGGGCGGCGTGGGCATCGACTGGCACGGTCACCGCGACCGTGACTTCGCGATCGCCAACTCGCTGGCGGCGCTCGACGCCGGCGCGACCCGGCTCCACGGCGCGGCGATCGGCATCGGCGAGCGCGTCGGCAACACGCCGATGGACACGCTGCTCGTCAACCTGGTGCTGATGGGATACCTGGAGCGGGATCTCTCGGCGCTGGTCGAGTACTGCGACACCGTGTCGGCGGCCACCGGCGTGCCGATCCCGCCCAACTATCCGGTGGTCGGCCGCGATGCCTTCCGGACCGCCACCGGCGTGCACGCGGCCGCCGTGATCAAGGCCTACCGCAAGAACGATCTCGAGCTGGTCGACGCCGTCTACTCGGGCATCCCGGCCAGCATGGTCGGCCGCTCCCAGGAAATCGAGATCGGCCCGATGTCGGGGAAGTCGAACGTCGTGTTCTGGCTGCAGAAGCGCGGCCTCGCGGTGAGCGACGAGGCGGTCGAGCGCATCTTCGCCAGGGCGAAGGCGTCGGCGACGGTGCTGAGCGCGGAGGAAATTCTCGAGGCTGCTCTAGCGAAGCTTCCCGACGATGTCCGGAAGCGCCGCCAGGAGCACGTCGCCCACCACCTGCAGGCTCGCCGCCGACACCTTGTCGAGCGTGTCCGACGCCTCGTGCCAGTGCGGATATTCCAGGTCGATGATGTCGACCGCCGGGACGCCTGCCTCGAGGAAGGGCAGGTGATCGTCGTTGATCGCGGTGCTCTCGTCGACGAATTGCGATCGGCCGAGGGCGCGGGCCCTGGACCAGATCGTCTCGGTGAGCCACGGCGTCGACTGCGACTCGCGCTTCAGCCGCAGGTCCTTGTCGCCGATCATGTCGACCAGGATCATCGCGCCGATCTGTTTCAGCGTGCCGTCCGCCGCCGCCGTCTGCACGTAGTGCCGGCTGCCGTAGGTGTTGTCGTCCCCCTGCCATTCCACGACCGCTTCTTCGCCGTCGAGGAACAGGAACTCGACCGGCATCGCCGGCGGCTGCTGCTTGAGCACCCGCGCGAGCTCGATCAGGAACGCGGTGCTCGATCCGCCGTCGTTGGCGCCGACGAACCGCATCTCCTTGAACAGCTTGGTGTCGTAGTGCCCGGCGATGATCAGGCGGCGGCCAGGCCCGGGCGTGCCGAGCGTCGCGCGCAGGTTCACCATGCGCACGGGGCCGAGCGGCGTGCGCGCCTCGAACGCCTGCTCGGCGACGGTGAGGCCGAGCGCCTCGAGCTCGCTGGTGATGTAGTCGCGGGTCTTCTGTGCGCCAGGGCTGCCGGCGGGTCTGGGCCCGATCTCGACCAGCCGCCGGACGTGGGCGAGCGCGCGCGCGCCGTCGAACGGCGCCGTGGCCGGCCGCTGCGCCGCCGACACGCAGGCGGCAGTCAGCAGGACGAGTGCGGGAAGCAGCCTCGCCGTCGTGGGTTACCGCCTCTTGTCGCGGGACACGTAGTCCCGCTTCGCGGAGCCGACGTAGATCTGGCGCGGCCGCGCGATCTTCTGCTCGGAGTCGGTGAGCATCTCCTCCCACTGCGCCATCCAGCCGGCGGTGCGCGGGATCGCGAACAGCACCGGGAACATGTCGAGCGGGAAGCCCATCGCCTGGTAGATCAGGCCCGAATAGAAATCGACGTTCGGATAGAGCTTGCGCGAGACGAAGTACTCGTCCTCGAGGGCGATCCGTTCGAGCTCGAGCGCGGTCTCGAGCAGCGGGTTCTTGCCGGTCACCTCGAACACGAGGTCGGCCATCCGCTTGATGATCTTGGCGCGGGGGTCGTAGGACTTGTAGACGCGGTGGCCGAATCCCATCAGCCGCCCTTCGCCTGCCTTGACCCGCTTGATGAACGCCGGGATGTTCTGCCGGGAGCCGATCTCGGCGAGCATCCGCAGCACCGCCTCGTTCGCGCCGCCGTGCAGCGGGCCGTAGAGCGCCGCGGCGGCGCCGGCCAGCGCCGAGTAGGGATCGACGTGCGAGCTGCCGATGTTGCGCATCACCGCGGTGCTGCAGTTCTGCTCGTGATCGGCGTGCAGGATGAAGAGCACGTCGAGGGCGCGTTCCAGGACCGGGTGCGGCTTGTAGCGCAGCTCGGTCATCTTGAACAGCATGTTCAGGAAGTTGCCGGTGTAACTGAGCTCGTTGTCCGGCAGCACGTACGGCCGGCCGATGGTGTGCCGGTAGGCATTGGCGGCGATGCCGGGGACCTTCGCGATCATCCGGATCATCTGCAGACGGCGCGACTCGGCGTTGAAGATGTCCTTGGCGTCCGAATAGAAGGTCGAGAGCGCCCCTACCGCGCTCAGGAACATGCCCATCGGGTGCGCGTCGTAGCGGAACCCCTCGACGAACTTCTTGAGGTTCTCGTGCAGCATCGTGTGGCTGTTGATGTCGCGGGACCAGCCCTCGAGCTGCGCCTCGGTGGGCAGTTCGCCGAACAGGATCAGGTAGGACGTTTCCAGGAAGTCGCTGTGTTCCGCCAGCTGCTCGATCGGATAGCCGCGGTAGAGGAGCGTGCCCTTGTCGCCGTCGATGTAGGTGATCTTGCTGCGGCAGGCAGCCGTGTTCATGAACGCCGGGTCGTAGGTCATCATGCCGAACTCGTCGGCGTTGACCTTGATCTGGCGCAGGTCGGCGGCGCGGATCGTGCCGTCCTGAATCGGGATCTGGTACTGCTTGCCGGTGCGGTTGTCGGTGATCGTCAGCGTGTCGGCCATGGTCGCTCGAAGCGTCTACTCGTCGTCCAGCTCGGCGGGCGGAGGCGGCGCCGCCGGGTCGTCCGGCACGCGGTAATCCTCGGAAAGCCAGCGCCCGAGATCCGCGAGCTTGCAACGCTCGCTGCAGAACGGACGCCAGCGGGGATCCGCGAGCTCCCGTCGGCAGTACACGCAGCGCGGGTCGGGGCCTGCCAAACCTGACTATTGAATCGTGAAGGGGCTCAGAAGGTCAACATTCAGGAAACTCCCAACTTCCAATTCCCAACTCCCAAACGGAATCGTTCGAGACAGCTGGGCAGAAGCCGCGGCGACCGGGCAGTTCGGTGCGCGTTCAACCCAGAAGTCTCGAGTGACTCTGCTTGGGAGTTGGAAGTTGGGAATTGGGAGTTGGGAGTCGCCCGCGGCTATCCCGTGTCCCGGACGTGATGGCGCACGTCCTTGGCCGACACCATGAAGATGACGTCCTCCGCGATGTTGGTGGCGTGGTCGCCGATCCGCTCGAGGTGGCGGGAGATCAGGATCAGGTCCAGGCCCGGCTCGATCGTGCCCGGGTCCGACAGCATGTAAGTCAACAGCTCGCGGAACACCTGCGTCTTCAGGGCGTCCAGCGCGTCGTCCTCGTTGAGGACGGCGTGGGCGAGCGCGGTGTCGCGGCGGACGTAGGCGTCGAGCGCGTCGCGCAGCATGCGCTGGGCGATGTCGGCCATCCGCGGGATGTCGATCAGCTCCTTGACCGGCGGGTGCCGCATGTAGCGCTTGACCGCTTCGGCGATGTTGATCGCGAGGTCGCCGACCCGCTCGAGGTCGGTGTTGATCTTCACCGCCGAGACGATGGCCCGGAGATCGACGGCCATCGGCTGGTGGAGCGCCAGCAGCTTGAAGCAGCGGCCGTCGATTTCGATGTGGAGCTGGTTGATCGGCCCGTCGCCGGCCAGCACGCGATCGACGATGGCGCCGTCGCGATCGACCAGGGCCTGGACGATCGAGCGGACGCGGTCCTCGGCCAGTCCGCCCATTTCGAGCAGACGGGTCTTCAGTTGCTGCAGCTCTTCTTGAAAATGTGGGACGAGGCGTTCGGGCATACGATGCGGGGTTATCCGAATCTACCGGTGACGTAATCTTCGGTGAGCTTCTCGGACGGGTTGGTGAAGATCTGATCCGTCTGCCCGTACTCGACCAGCCGCCCGAGCCAGAAGAAGGCAGTGCGGTCCGAGACACGGGCCGCCTGCTGCATGTTGTGGGTCACGATCACGATCGTGTACCGGGTCTTGAGGTGATAGATCAGCTCCTCGATCCGCTGTGTCGCGATCGGGTCGAGCGCCGACGCCGGCTCGTCCATGAGCAGGATGTCCGGCGTGACGGCAAGCGCGCGGGCGATGCACAGCCGCTGCTGCTGACCGCCCGAGAGCGCCAGCGCCGAGTCGTACAGCCGGTCCTTGACCTCGTCCCAGATCGCCGCCGAGCGCAGGCTTTCCTCGACCCGCTCGTTCAGGTCGGCGCGGCTCTTGGCGAGGCCGTTGATCTTGACGCCGTAGGCGACGTTATCGAAGATCGTCTTCGGGAACGGGTTGGACTTCTGGAACACCATGCCGACGCGCCGCCGGAGCGCCACCGCGTCGGTGCCCGGCGCGTAGATGTCGCGCCCCTCGATCAGCACCTTTCCTTCGACCCGGGTGCCGGCGATGATGTCGTTCATCCGGTTGAGGGTGCGCAGGAACGTGCTCTTCCCGCAGCCGGACGGACCGATGAACGCGGTCACCAGGTGCGACGGAATCCGGATCGAGATCTCCTCGAGCGCCCGCTTCGCGCCGTAGAAGAAGTTGAGCTTGTCCACCTCGATGACGTCCCGCGACTCGGTCGGGCCGGGAGACGATGGGCGGGTCGGGACGACGAGCGGCGGAGGCGTTGGGCTCTGCAAGAGGGTCATATACCTGGCGCCCCCAACATAGCGCGCGGCAATTTCCCGTGGATTTCGTCTGTGTAAATTCCGCGTAACCGTCCCCCGAGGCGGCTGCCCACCGGCTATTCGGGCCTCGATGCGCTGCCGGTGTCCGATTCAGCCAGGAACGCGGCGATCTGGCGGCGCAGCTCGTCCTGGATGACGTCCACCTTGCGGCGGGCGTCGAGCAGCCGGAAGTTGTATTCGTCGGCCATCGACGCGTACTCCCGGAGCAGCGCCCGCTGGTAGGCCCGGAAGCTCTCGTAGATGTCGTCGCCGAGCTTCAGGTCCATGCCCGATTCCCAGTAGTCCATGCCGCGCGACTGCAGCACGCGCCGGATCAGCGTCTTCTCGTCGATCTTCAGGTAGAACACCAGGTGCGGGGCGATGGCGAAGCCATAGAGGTTGCGGATCCAGGTGCGATCGACCCCGCGCACGCCGGCCCGCGCCATCGCGGTGTAGATGTACCGGTCCGACAGCACGATGAATCCTGCCTTCAGCGCCGGGAGGATCTCCTTCTCCAGCCGGTCGGCGAAGTCGGTCGCGTAGAGCAGCACGAACGTCAGCTTGTTGAGCGTGTTGCTCGACTTCGCCAGGTTGATCGTCGGCTGCATCAGCTCCGACCGGGTCCACCCGGTCTCGATCACGCCGTAGCCCTGCACCTCGAGCCACTCGCGCAGCAGCCGGATCTGGGTCGAGCGGCCGACGCCGTCGGTCCCTTCGATCGCGATGATCTTTCCCGGATAGCCGTCGATCGGGAGGTAGGGGATCCCGTAGCTGTAATAGCTGCCCGGCCGCACGCCCCCGGCGGACTCCTCAGGCAAGTTCGTCGAGCTGTTCGTCATCGGCCTCTATCTCCAGGTGCTGCGACACGAGTTTGCGGAACGTTCGCTGCTGCTCGGTGATGCTTCCGACCGCGTTCACCACGCTCAGTCCGTATTCGTCGACCAGCCGGTCGTACTCTTCGATGACCTTGCCCTGGAAGATCCGGAAGCAGTCGACCAGCGAGTGGCTGTAGCCCATGTCCATGCCGGCTTCGTAGAACTTGAGCTTCACGCGCCGGGCGAGCAGGCGGTCGGTGGACACTTCAATCGGGACGCGGAAGTAGACGGCGAGGTCCGGCTTGACCGCGAAGCTATACAGCTCGCGGACCCAGCGGCGATCGACGCCGCGGGTCGCGTCGCGCGCGAACGCCGTGTAGGTGTAGCGATCCGCCAGCACGATCATGCCGGCCTTGAGCGGCGGGATGACGTTGTAGAGCAGCCGATCGGCGAAGTCGGTGGCGTGCAGCAGGCTGAACGTCATCGGCGTCAGCGCGTTCTTCTTCTTGCCTGCCTTGGTCGCGGCCTTGACCAGCGCCGACGAGTTCCACTCCGTGACGAAGACGGGATGGCCGGCGGCGCTAAGCCACTTGGCCAGCAGGGCCAGCTGCGTCGTCTTTCCCGAGCCGTCGATCCCCTCGACCACGAACAGCTTTCCCGGGTACTCGTGCGGGGTGGTCAGATTGTTCAGCATTCGTGGGCGGTTCCTTGTAGTCGCTCGCGACCTCGAAACGAATCGGCTTGCCGAGCACGCGCTCCAGCGGCGCGACGTGCCGGTGGGCGGCCCACAGTTCGAGCTCGACGTCGCCGGTGGTGCGCAGACGCGCCAGGTAATCGTCGCCGCGTGGATAGAGGTCGATGCCGGCGAGCGCTTGCGAGTGGCTGCGATCGAGCCCCTCCGCCAGCCGCAGGATCGCGGCCAGCGCCTTGACGGTGCGCCGCTGCTTGCCGCGCAGATCGCCGTAGCCTTCGTGTGACTTCTTCGGCGTCGCCTGCCGGTGATAGCGCGCGAGCAGCCCGATGATCTCGATCTCCTCGGGGCCGAATCCGCGCAGGTCGCCGTGCTTGATCAAGTAGTGCGAGTGGCGGTGATGGCGCTCATAACTGATGTGTTCGCCAATGTCGTGCAGGAGCGCGCCGTACTCGAGCCAGTCGCGCTCGCGATCGCCGAGGCCGTGGACGCTGCGCGTCTGATCGAAGATCGCGAGCGCGATCTTGGCGACCTGCTGCGCGTGCTCCGCCAGGTAGCCGCAGCGCTCACCGAGCTCGATGACGCTGCGCCGCCGGACGTCGGGATAGCGTTCGACCTTGCGGATCCGCGCGCTGTTGCGGTGGATGTAGTCGAGCACGAGCCCTTCGCGCAGCGCCAGGTCGCAGAGCGTGAACTCCTCGGCGCCGAGCCGCCGGATGATCGTGTCGAGCAGGACCGACCCGGCGACCGACAGGTCGGCGCGGCGGGGGTCGAGTCCCGGAATCGCGAGCCGGCCCTCGAGCGACAGGCTGGTCAGGCGCTTGCGCAGCTTGTGCAGCGACTTCGCGCTGACCCGCCGGTTGCGCAGCTCCTCGATCGGCGCGCCGCCCTCGGACGAGGCCAGGGAGCCGAGGCTGAGGATGGTGCCCGACGTCCCGATCACGCGATCGAACCCGCGGCCCGACACCTGGTCCAGATAGTCGCCCATCTCGCGGTTGAGGTGTTTGACGAGGCGGCGCTGGTCGCGATCCGATAGCGGGTCGGACTTCACGAAGCGCTCGGTCAGGCGGATGACGCCGACCTTGAAGCTCTTGCCCACGGTCAGGTGCGTCGCGGTCCCCAGGGTGACCTCGACGCTCCCGCCGCCGATGTCGACGACGACCCCGGTGGAGGCGCCGATGTCCACGCCGTAGGCCGCGGCGAGGTGAATCAGCCTGGCTTCTTCCGTACCCGAGATGACCTTGATCTTGATGCCGGTGAGCCGGTAGACCTCGGCGATGAAGTCGCCGCCGTTGTCCGCCTCGCGGGTGGCGCTGGTGGCCGACGCCACGATCTCGTCCACCTTGTGCGAGTCGGCCAGCCGCCGGAACTTCGTCAGGGTCTGCAGGGCCGCCGCGATCGCCGTGGGCGTCAGGCTGCGCCCGTCGAGCCCTCCCGCGCCGAGCCGCACCATGTCCTTTTCGCGATCGATGATCTCGAAGGACAGGTCAGGCCTGACCCGGACCACGATCATGTGGATGGAGTTCGTGCCGATGTCGATGGCGGCGAGGCGCATGCAGATGAGTCAGGGCAGCGAGTGAGCGGGCGGCATCAACAGGAAGGCTCGGGACCCGGGGTGGCCCGGTGCGAAGACGGTCGCCAGTCGCCGTCATATCCCCGTTATATACTGGCTGAGCACCCATCTTACCGATGTCGCTCACGTCCAGAAACGGCCGCAATCCTACCACGATCCGCCCTAAGCCCCCGGTAACGACCGTGTTACTGGCGCGGCGGGCTCGTGAGCTGGAGCGCTATCTGCCGCTGGCGGTCGCCGGGGACGACACCGGTGTGCACCAGGCCAGGGTGGCGTCGCGCCGCCTCCGGGAAGGGCTCCCGGTACTGGCCATCGGGCTGAAACGGGGTCGCAAGGCCGAACGCAAGATCCGCCGGCTGACCCGGGCGCTCGGGACCGTCCGCGAGATGGACGTGACCATGCAGGTGCTGGACGAGCTCGCGCGGCGTCCGAAGATCCCGAGGGACGCGCTCGAAGACGTCCGCGGGCATGTCATCGCCGAGCGTGAGCGGCGGCGCGAGATCATGCTCGAGCGCCTGAGTGACCTCAACACCGCCAAGCTGATGCGCCGCCTCGACGAGGTCGCGGTCGACTCGACCGTTGGCGATCCCGTCGTCTGGCGCGAGGCGCTGGCCGCCCGGATCGGACGGCGGTCGAAGCGCTTTGCCGCGGCGATCCATGAGGCCGGGCAGATCTACGTTCCCGAACGGCTGCACGAGGTGCGGATCGCGACAAAGAAGCTGCGCTACGTGCTCGAGCTCGCGCAGGACGCCGGGATCCGTTCCGCCCGGCCGCTGGTTCGTTCCCTGAAGCGGCTGCAGGAGACGCTCGGCCGGCTCAACGACCTGCACGTGATTCAGGGGCATGTCGCCGCCGTGCAGCTGAAGCCGCCGACGCGGCAGGGGGCAACGGTTCGCGGCCTCGAGTCGATCGCGCGCACGCTGGAGGACGAGAACCGCCACCTGCACGCGCGCTATACCAAGGACGTGCCGGCGCTGCTCGCGCTGGCGGAGACCTGCCGCACCACCGTGGTCCCGCAGATCGCCTCCGCCGGGCGTCGCCGTCAACCGCTCAAGATGTCGCGTCCGGGGCACACCCGTCCCGCCACGGCCAAGCGAGCCTGAATCACATGGCCCTGCTCGAGCTCTACCTGATTCGTCACGGCATCGCCGCCGAACGCGGCCCGGAGTATCCGGACGATTCGAAGCGGCCGCTCACCAATCGCGGCATCGCCGTGATGCGGAAGGAAGCCAAGGCGCTCAACCAGCTCGGCATCACCTTCGACCTGATCATTACCAGCCCGCTCACGCGCACGAAACAGACCGCCGACCTCATCGCCGAAACGCTCGAGGGCAAGCCGGGCGGTCACCGCCAGCGACGCCCTGGCGCCGGCCGGCACCACGGCCGCCGTGATCAGCGAGATCGTCAAGCATGCGAAGAAGGGCCGCATCGCGCTGGTCGGTCACGAACCGAACATCGGCGAGCTGACCGCGCGCCTGATTGGCGCGCGATCGCCGATCGAGTTCAAGAAGGGCGGGATGTGCCGGATCGACTTCGACGCCCTGCCGCCCAAGGCGATCGGCGAGCTGCGGTGGTTCCTGCCGCCGCGGATTCCTCCGCAAGATCGGCTGAGCTGTCACATGCCGGCGCTTAGCGCGCCGTTTGCATGGTATTGACCGTCATGTCGACGGTTGAGCAAACCTTCACCTCCAGTTTCCACACCATGCTGTCAGCGCTGCCGTCGGTCCGCGACGGCGATGCTGACGCTATCCACGACGCGCGCGTCGCCACGCGTCGCGTACGCGCCGTCCTGCCTGTGCTGGTCGGCCGCCGTCCGTCCGAGCCGTGGCGCGATCTCGGTCGCGCGATCAAGAAGATGGGCCGCGCGCTTGGCGAGGCCAGGGACGTCGACGTCTCCCTCGACCTGCTCAGGGATGTCGAAGCGCGTTCGCCGATGACGGCTCCGGCCGCGGCGTCGATGCGGGCGCGTCTGCTGCCCGAGCAGGCGCGGAGCCGGCGCGCGCTGATCAAGCGTCTCGAGCGCGTCGACGTCGACGGCCTGTCACGGATCGCCGCGCAGGCGGCCGGTCGCCGCCATCTCGTTCCATGGCGCGCCGATCGTTTCGCGCCGCGCGTCAGCGCCGCGGTCGTCAAGCGAGCCGGCCAGGCGCGGTCGGCGATCGACCATGCGACTGGCGTGTACTTCCCACGGCGCGCGCACGCCTTGCGGGTGGCGTTGAAGAAGCTGCGATATCTCGTCGAACTGCTCGACGCGCGCGACGGCACGCCGGCGCGGGCACCTGCGCGCGCTCAAGGCGGCGCAGGAGACGCTGGGAAAGATTCACGATCGCGAGGTGCTCGCCGACCGTCTGGCGACGGTCGCGGGCGACGGAGAGATCCCGAATGCCGCCGCGCTGCGCGACGTCCTCGAGGCCGAGTCGCGCACGCTGTTCGACCGATACCTCGACGCTGCGTCAGGGCCTGCTCGACGCCTGCCAGTCGCTGCTCGAGCGCTGGCGGCCGCGCGTCATGCCGGCGGTCACGAGCCGAGTGCTCACGCTGGGCGCGCTGGCGGTGCCGTCGGCAGCGATGGTGCTGGTCGCGAACCGCGCGCGGAAGGCGAATCGGCTGGACCGCGCGCGCGAAAGTGGGGGAACGGTCCAGGCCCTTCAGCCGATCAGTTCGTCGCGGACGCGGAAGCCCGCGGCCTTCGCGGCGTCGGTATCGAACCCCTTGGCGCCGTGACTGGTGTGCCCGATCCGCTTGTACAACTCGGTCATCGTCGCGTCGTCCACGACTGACTTGTCGTCGGCGACTTCGAGCGCGTGGTGCAGCTCGTGCGCGATGACGGCGATGACCATGTCTCCCTGCAGCAGTCCGCGCACCTGCACGCGCAGGTAGCGCTGCCCACCCGCCACCGTCTGCAGCAGGATGCGTCCCACCGTTTCCGGTTCGAGCGTGTGCGACGTCTCGATGTAGACGATGACGTTGGTCCGGTGAATCTTCGAGACGAGATCGGCAAACGATCGCGAGCGGCGCACGCCGTCCTCGAGCAGCTTGTTGATCCGGCGTTCCGAGGATCGAATGCGGCGCGACTCCGACGCCAGCAGCTCACGTGCGGACCGGACGGCGCCCGGATGCACCAGCGATGCGCTCTCGATCGGCGCCGCGGCGGGCCCGTTCGCGACGGCGCCCGCGAATACGAACGACAGTAACCACGACATGGGACCCTCCAGAACGCGGTGTTCTGCGGACCCCCCATCCATCGTTCAACCGGGGGGCTTCGCCCCGCCGGACCCCCCATCGCCGTCGCTCGCGGGGCCCCGCAGCCCCGCTCCGCTCCGGCGGGCGCGCTGTGCGCGCCGAATACGTCTAACCGTGTTCAAAGGGAGTGCAACGAGCCGCCGGCCTCCACAACCAGCGACTCGAACGCTTAGACGGGCTGCCCTGCCGGAAGTTGTGAGCCGGCCGAAATTAGGGGGGACGGTGCGAGGGACGAATCGATCGGGGCTGTGCGATTGCGGAACGGACGGACACCGCACCGCCCGGAATCAGCGGTCCGGTGTGCGCGTTCCGGACTGGCGGCCTGGCGGGGTCAGACCGTGGTGCCGCTGGCGATGCGGCCGCCCTTCGGCACGATGATGATGCCGTCGCGAATGTAGTACCCGTCGCCGTCCGCTTCGTCGATGCCCTTCTCGTTCACCAGCCGGACGCCGTCGCCGATCCGGGCGTTCTTGTCGACGATGACGCGATCGAGGATGACGTCGCGACCGATGCCCAGCGGGATCTGCTCGGCGGTCGACTGTTCCTCGTAGTAGTCGGCGCCGAGCAGCACCGACCGCGTCACCTTGCTTCCCGGTTGGATGCGGGTGCGGATGCCGATCACCGAATCCCGGATTTCGCAGGCGTCGAGGAAGCTACCCTCGGCGAGGATCGAGGCGTCGATCTGGCAGCCGTGCGCGCGCGTCCCGGGCAGGAAGCGCGGATGCGTATAGATCGGCCAGCGCGGATGGAAGAAATTGAACGGGGCGCCACGCCGCGTCAGCTGGATGTTGGCGTCGTAGAACGCGTCCATGGTACCGACGTCGGCCCAGTGCCCTCGGAACACGTACGGGTTGACGCGGTGCGTGCCGAGCGCCTTCGGAATGATCTCCTTGCCGAAGTCGATGCCTGGCTGCTCGAGCGATTCGAGCAGGACCTCGCGCGTGAAGACGTAGATGCCCATCGACGCCACGAACGGCTTCTCGCTCGTGGTCCCGCCCGATATCGATCCGCGCGGCGTGCTGCTGCCCATCTCGGCGAGGCGTGCCCCGTTCGGCTTCTCCTCGAAGCCGATGATCTGGCCGTCGGAGTCGAACCGGAAGATCCCCATCTGCGTCGCGTCGGCCGGCGTGACCGGCTGCGCCGCGATGGTGATGTCGGCGCGGCTCTCGATGTGCGATTCGACCAGGTCGCAGAAATCCATGCGATAGAGATGGTCGCCGGCGAGAATCAGGTAGTGATCGGCGTCGTAGCCGGCGAAGTGCCGGGCCGCCTGCCGCACGGCGTCGGCCGTGCCCTGGAACCAGTCCGAGCTCTCAGGGGTCTGCTCGGCGGCCAGGACCTCGACGAAGCCGTCGGAGAAGACATCGAGCCGGTAGGTCTGGGCGATATGACGGTTCAGCGACGCGGAGTTGAACTGCGTCAGCACGAACATCCGCTTCAGCCCGGCGTGGAGGCAATTGCTGATGGGGATGTCGATCAGGCGGTACTTGCCGCCGATCGGCACGGCCGGCTTGGAACGCATGTGCGTGAGGGGAAACAGGCGCGTACCGCGGCCACCACCCAGGATCAGCGTCAGGACGTCCTTCATGTCCGTTATCTTACGTTGGCGGCGTTTTCCCGAGGACCCCAAGAATCGCCGAAACCCTGCCCGATCAGTAGGATAGGGTGGTTGACTCCAGGATTGTTTACACAATCTTTACAGCGGCGACCACCGGTCCTCACGTAGAAATATTGTGAACGAACGGTTCACCTCACGAGGGAGTGGGAACCGGATTCTCAGCAAATCGATATGTTTACCAAGGAACTGACGCAGGCCGGCCACGTGAAGCGCTTTTCGATCGTCGAGGCGCCGACCGAGGGCTGGGAAGTTCGTGAAGAAACGGACAGCCAGCTCGTCAGCCGGGTGCAGATTCGCGACTGGCATCGCGTCGAGCGGGCCCGGATGCGGATCGACGCACAAGTCTCGGCTCTCCAGGACCGCGGCTGGCGCTGATCGCGCCAGTCGCCAGGATCGGTCGGACACTCTTCTCGCTGCCGTTCTGGCAGCTGATCACTTCCTCGGCTTTCCCGCACCCCCGTAGAGTTCGACGGGCTTTAACGCATTCGTCACCGCGTCGTCGTTCTCGTCGGGCATCCTGAAGTCACCGGCCGGCGGCCGGTGGTCGGTCTTCGAGGGGGTGGGTTCACCCGGGCGTATAAGTCCGGCGCCGAATCCAGCCGCAATCCCTCGCCGTCCACCGGGCGCCGGCCGGTTCGTGTTTTCCGGCGGTCAATGCGGTCACGACGGCGTCGAAGCGTCAGCGAGTAGACGCGCCGGAATGATCTGCCGCCATGACTGCGCGGCCAGGCGGCCCTTCCACGTCTCGGCGTGCGCGAACGCCTGATCGGATCGCGTGCACCGCTCGCGCAGCATCGTCTCGCCGTCGACGAGCACGCGCACCTCCCACTCGTCGGCGCGCGCGAACAGCGCGCAGCGCGCGGTGTGCTCATCGCGCCGCATTGTCCACAAGGTACCCACGTCCGCCGCTCCGTCCTGATCCGTATCCCGCCCCGTGTTTCTGGCCATGCTGAACCTCCCCGGCAACATCCCTCGCGACGCGTCCACGCAGACTACGCGCCGGGCGTGACGCGGCCATGAAGGACGTGCAAACATCGGCCACGCGGCGATCGGCTCGATGTAACAAGAATGTGACAAGGGGGCGAGACTGACGGTCATTGCGGTAGGCTGAAGCGTTCGCATGGCTACCACCTCGAATCTCGGGGCATCCCCACCTGCTGCCGGCGAGGCTGGCGGGGCAGGACGCCGTCCGCACGACCGACCCCGAGGCCTCCCGGCCCGAGCTGATTGGCGTCCTCGACATGGGCGCCAGCGCGATCCGGCTGGTCGTCGCCGAGATCGACGCGAAGCGATCCGTGCGGATCATGGAGGAAGCGTCGCGCGGCGTGCTGCTTGGACGCGATACGTTCTCCGGCGGCGCGATCCGCTCGCCGACCGTCGATGCCGCGCTCGAGGCGCTCGACGGCTTCCGCGCGATCATGGAGTCGTACGGCGTCGGCAAGATCCGGGCGGTCGCGACCAGCGCCGTGCGCGAGGCCGTCAACGCCGACATGTTCCTGGATCGGATCGAGGGGCGGACCGGGATTCGCTTCGAGATCATCAACGAGGCCGAGGAGAGCCAGCTCGTCTACCTGGCGGTCCGCCACGCGCTCGGCAAGCACGCGGCATTCCGCGGGTCCCAGACGCTGCTGGGCGAGGTGGGCGGCGGCAGCACCAGCCTCACCGTCCTGCGCCGCGGCCAGCCGACGCGCTCGGGCGTCTACGCGATCGGCTCGGTGCGGCTGCGTCAGCAGCTCGATCTGCCCAGGCACACGCACGAGCTGCAGGTGGCCCTGCTCAAACGCTCGATCGCCAACGTCGTCGAGGAGATCCGGCTCGAGGTGCCGCTCGATCGCATCACCCACATGATCGCGGTCGGCGGCGACGTCCGGTTCGCGGCCGCCCACCTGACGGATGCCGACGCCGACGCGGACTTCCGGGAGATTCCGCGCGACCAGTTCCTCGCGTTCTGCGACGAGGTCGAGCGGCTGGACGAGGACCGCCTGGTCGATCGGTTCCGGCTGCCGGCCGTCGAAGCCGAGACGCTGTTGCCGGCGCTGCTCGTCTATCGCACGCTCCTGGCCGAGACCGCGAGCCGCACCCTGGTCGTGTCGGGCGCGTCGCTGCGCGCCGGCGTGGTGCTCGACGTTGCGCGGCCCAAGAACCGCCGCACCGCCGAGGACTTCGAGCACCAGGTGCTGGCGAGCGCGGAATCGCTCGGCCATCGCTACCGCTTCGATCGCGAGCACGGCCGGCAGGTCCTCGAGTTGTCGACCAAGTTGTTCGAGCAGCTGCGCGAAGAGCACGGCCTCGGCGACGCCGAGCGCCTGCTGCTGCAGGTCGCCGCCCTGCTGCACGACGTCGGCGTCTACGTGAGCCTGCGAGCGCACCACAAGCACTCGCAGTACGTGCTGGCGGCCTCGCAGATTTTCGGGCTGTCGAACGACGAGACGGCGATCGTCGCCAACATCGCGCGCTACCATCGCCGCGGCCTGCCGCAGAAGAGCCACCTGCCGTTCATCGCGCTCGACCGGACCGATCGGCTGATCGTCAACAAGCTGGCCGCGATTCTCCGGGTCGCGAACGCGCTCGACGCCGAGCACGCGCAGAAGGTGAAGGACGTGCGGCTGGTGCGCGACGGACGCTCGTGGACGCTCGTCATCGAAGGCCCCGGCGACCTGACGATGGAGCAGCTGGCGGCGACGGCGCGGGCCGACCTGTTCGCCCAGGTCTTCGGCCGCCCGCTCGTGATCAGGCATGGAGGTCCGGCGTGACGGCACGGTTGCCGCTGTTCATCAATCGCGAGCTGTCATGGCTGGCGTTCAACGAGCGCGTGCTCGAGGAAGCGAACGATCCCTCGACGCCGCTGCTCGAGCGCGTCAAGTTCGCCGCGATCGCGGCGTCCAACCTGGACGAGTTCTTCATGGTCCGCGTCGCCGCGGTGAAGCGGGCGGTGGAGGAGGGGGACACGGTGCCGGACCCCTCGGGGATGACGCCGCAGGAGCAGCTGGCGGCGATCCGCCAGCGGTCCCGCGCCCTGGTCGCGGACCTGTATCAGCTGGTCACCGGCGAACTGCTGCCGGCGCTGACCGCGCAGGGCATCCGCCTCCTCAGCGTCGCCGCCCTCGGCGATACCAGGAACGCCGCGCTCGGCACCTTTTTTCGCGAGCGGGTGCTCCCGGTGCTGACGCCGCTGGCGATTGACGTGTCGCGTCCCTTTCCGCTGCTGTCGTCGCTCAGCCTGAATCTCGCGCTGCTGCTGGAGCCCGCGCCCGGCGACACGGCACGCCGCCTGGCGATCGTGCAGGTGCCGGCCGTGCTGACGCGGCTCGTCGAGATCCCGGGGTTCGGCGGCCACGCCTGGGTGCTGCTCGAAGACGTCATCAAGGCGCACCTGGGCCTGTTGTTCCCCGGACAGACCGTCGTCGAGTCCGCGGTGATCCGGTTGTCCCGCGATGCGGAGCTCGAGCTCGACGACGAGGGCGGCCGTACGCATCTCGAGAACGTCGAGCGCGAAGTCCGGCGCAGGCGGCACAGCGACGTGGTCCGCCTCGAGGTGGAGGCCGGCGCGTCCGACGACCTGCAGGCGCTGCTGCGCGAGCAGCTGGAGATGACGAGCGACGAGGTCTACAGCATCGCCGGCCCGCTCGATCTGCGCGTCCTCTTCAGCATGGCGGACGTGCCCGGGTTCGACGCGCTGCGCGATCCGCCGCTCCAGCCGGCGGCCGTGCTCAGCGAAGACGAGCTCGCCGATCTGTTCGGCGTCATCGACCGTCGTGACGTGCTGCTGCATCATCCCTACGACAGCTACGAGCCGGTGACCACGCTGGTCGAGCTCGCCGCCGAGGACCCCGACGTCCTCGCCATCAAGCAGACGCTCTATCGCACCAGCGTCGGGTCGCGGATCATCGCGGCGCTGCAGCGGGCGGCGGAGTGCAACAAGCAGGTCACGGTGCTGGTGGAGCTGACGGCGCGCTTCGACGAGGAGCGGAACATCCGGTGGGCCCGCGCCCTCGAAGAGGCGGGCGCGCACGTGATCTACGGCGTCCAGCGGTACAAGACGCACGCCAAGGTCTGCCTGGTCATCAAGCGCACGCCGGATGGCCTGCGGCGGTACCTGCACCTCGGCACCGGCAACTACAACGAGCGCACGGCGCGGGTCTACACCGACCTCGGCCTGATGACGGCGTCTCCCGCGCTCGCCGAGGACGCGAGCGCGGTGTTCAGCGCCCTCACCGGCTATTCCGATCCGCCGCGGCTGAAGAAGCTGGTGATGGCGCCGACCGACCTGCGCCGGCGCTTCGTCAAGCTGATCGACCGCGAACGCCGCCGGGCCGAAGCGGGCCAGCCCGCCGAGATCACCGCCAAGATGAACTCGCTCGTGGACGAGGAGATCATCCGCGCGCTCTACGCCGCCTCGCAGGCCGGCGTCAGGATTCAGCTCAACGTGCGCGGGATCTGCGCGCTGCGGCCGGGGCTGAAAGGCGTCAGCGACAACATCCAGGTGATCTCGATCGTCGACCGCTTCCTGGAGCACTCGCGCGTGTATCACTTCCTGAACGGCGGCGACGAGCGCGTCTATCTCGCGAGCGCCGACTGGATGACGAGGAATCTCGACAAGCGCGTCGAGCTGATGTTTCCGATCGAGGACCCGGGGCACCGGGCGACGGTGGTGCAGGCGCTGCGGGCGATGTTCCGCGACAACGTCAAGGCGCGAACGCTGCGCGCCGACGGCGTCTACATCCGGAAGCGCCGGCCCCGCGACGAGGAACCGTTCCGGGTGCAGCAGCACCTGCAGGACGAAGCGCGCCGCCGCCAGGCGCTGGCGCGCGAGCGTGCGGGTGTCCGGCTGGTGCCGGAGCAGCTCGACGCCGGACCGGCCGCGCGTCCCCGTCGCACCGGCTGACAGGAAGGGAAGGGGACGGAAAGTCAGAAGTCAGAAGTTAAAAGTTCAAAACGTCTCTGTTGACTTCTACCTTTTGACTTTTGACTTTGTCCTTTTGACTTCCGCGAGTCGCCGTCAGTCAACGAAGCGGTGGCTCGGACCGAACCAGCGGTGCCGCCGCAGCCACCGGACGGACAACGGCAGCCAGCACGCGTTCGACCGCGTCCGGCAGCCGCACCTCCGTGGTGTCGATCCGCAGCTCCGGATCCGGCGGCGGCTCATACACATCGTCGATGCCGGTGAAGTTGGTGATCTCGCCGCGACGTGCCCGCCGGTACAGCCCTTTCACGTCGCGCCGCTCGCACTCGTCGAGTGGGGTCGCGACGTGAATCTCCACGAAGTTCCGGCACAGCCGGCGGACGTGCTCGCGCGAGTCGATGTACGGAGAAATCAGCGCACAGACCACCACCACGCCGTGATGCTCGAGGCGGCTGGCGAGAAACCCTACCCGGCGGATATGTTCGTCGCGCTCGTGCCGGCTGAAGCCGGTGCCCGGAAAGAGGCTGCGGATGGCGTCGCCGTCCAGATATTCGACCCTGACGCCGGCGAGCCGCAGCCGGTCGCAGACCATGCCGGCAATCGTGGACTTGCCGGCTCCCGACAGCCCTGTGAACCAGAGGACGGCGGGCTCGACGTGCAGAGGCCAGTGCGGCAGCTGACGAGGCAGCTCGTCGCGGACGCTACTCCTGCCGCTGATGTCGAAAGCATTGCCGATCATGACGCGGCCACCGGGCTGGGAATCGGCCACACCGGTTGTTCATCGGGTCTGGGCTGCTCTCGCCAGGTGGCCGTGCTCGTGAGGTAGCGGCCGAGCGGCGTCCGGGACTTGAGCCACTGCTTACCGGAGAAGTACGGCAAGTAGGTCGCACGCAGACGCGCCGTGAGCCACCGTCTGGAAAGGTCCGGGCGGGCCGCGCCGCCGGCCAGCTGGTAGCCGAGTTCCCGGAGCAGCGGTCCGATCAGGCCCTCGCAGAGCGCAAGGTCGGCAGCGGAACACTTGTCTTTCCAGCGGCAGACGGGGTTGAAGTCGGCGCGCCCGCGCTCGTCGCGGAACGAGGTGTTGGGCTGTAGCAGCGCGTGGATCGGGTGCTCGCGGATCCGGTCGTAGGCGAGGTCGTGATCGAGGAAGCGCCCGAGGCGATCGAGCGTTGCGCGCGGATCGGCGATCAGGCTCTCGAACGGCAGCTCGACGTAGCGATCCGGGTGGGCGCGGCCGAACGCGCGCCCGGCGCGCACCATCCATTCCCAATACAGCGCGGCGACGCCGATGCGGCGCGTGCGGTCCCACGGAAGGGTCCGGATCCAGCCCTGCCGAAGGTGTGAGATGGCGCAGTCGCGCCCGTCCCGCACGACGTGCACGAAGAGCGCGTCGGGCACGGCACGACGAATCTCGTCCATGTGCAGCACGTGCACCGGCGTGGCCTCGACCCAGCGGTCCATGCCTTGAGCGGAGGTGATCGCGCCCATCAGCGCCGGCAGGAAGTCCACCGCCCTCTGGGTGCGCGACAGGGCCGTGCGCACGAGCGGCGCCACGTCCAGGCCGGGCACATGTCCGAGATACCCGGCAAGGAACTCGCGCGCGAACTCGTCCCGCGTTCCTTGACGCGTCAGGTCCGGAAACCGCGGGATCAGCGCGTAGAAGTACGTTTCCTTGCGGTAAGCGGCGAACCCGCCCGCAGCCACCAGCATCGAGTAGAGCAGCGTCGTACCGGATCGCGGACAGCCGACGACGAAGACCGGTGTTTTCATGAAGCGTGCACCCCGCGTCGGACGTGGTGCAACAGCCCAGCCGAACCTCGCGTCACACAGGTCACGATTCTGAAAAATCTCCCGGCGGCGTCGTTTGCGACGATGCCGCCGGGATCTCGCCGGCCTGTCAAGATGACGTAACGGCGAAGTCTTCGCCGTTGCGACTGATGTGCCGTCGTCACACCGCTGTTCACTCGGCGTGGGAGTCCGATTGCCTCTTTTGGCGAACGTGCGTGACTAGGGTGGAAAATCGGAAGTCAGAAGTCAGAAGTTAAAAGTCCAAACGTCTCTTTTGACTTCTGACTTTGTACTTTTGACTTCCGCGAGTCGCTAGTCGACGAAGCGGTAGCCCAGGCCGACGACGGTCTCGATCTGCGAGCCGACGACGCCGAGCTTGGCGCGCAGCCGGCCGACGTGGACGTCGACCGAGCGGGTCTCGATGAAGCGGTCGTACCCCCACACGCGCTCGAGCAGGCGATCGCGCGACAGCACGCGGTTCTTGTTCTCGACCAGGAACCGCAGCAGCTCGAACTCGCGCCGCGTCAGCTTCACGGGTGCGCCGTCCACCGAGACCGCCACGGCGTCGAAGTCCGCGAGCAGGCGGGCGCCGCGGTAGACGGCCGCGGCCGGTGCCGCGCTCTGCTGGCGCCGGCGGAGCACCGCCCGCACGCGCGCGCCGAGCTCGCGCAGGCTGAACGGCTTGGTCACGTAATCGTCGGCGCCGAGGTCGAGTCCCGCCACGCGGTCCGACTCCGACGTCCGCGCGGTGAGCATGATGATCGGCAGGTTCGCCGTCGCCGGCCGCGAGCGCAGGATGCGGCACACCTCGGTGCCGCTCAGCACCGGCAGGTTCAGGTCGAGAATCACCACGTCCGGCTGGCGCTCGGCGATCGCCCGCAGCGCCGCGTCACCGCTGCCCACGATCGACGCCTGCATTTCCCCCGACCGTTCGAGGGTGTGCTTGATCAGGGCGGCGATGTCCTGCTCGTCCTCGACGACGAGCACCCGCGTGAACTTGCTCATCGCGGGTTGCGTCTGCGCCGAGCCCGTCGCCGCGCGATCCATTCCGTCACCCAGTGTCTCCATGGCGAACAGCGTATGGACGACAGATTTCCATGCAGTGACGCGGGCGTTAATTGTGCGTTACGCTCGCTACAGCCGAGCTCGGGCGCGGGCGTCGGTGCGAAGATGGATCGGAGCTCATGAAGACCTACCTGTTCGCATGCGTGCACAACGCGGGTCGCTCGCAGATGGCCGCCGCGTTCTTCAACGCCCTCGCCGATCCCGCCGCGGCGCGCGCCGTCTCGGCGGGCACGGCGCCCGGTCACCACGTTCATCCCGAGGTCGTGGCGGCGATGCGCGAGGTCGGGATCGACCTGGCCGGGGCGACGCCGCAAAAGCTCACCGACACGCTCGCGCGCGAGGCCACCCTGCTGATCACGATGGGCTGCGGCGATGCGTGCCCGTACGTGCCAGGGCTTCGCCTCGAGGACTGGCCGCTGCCGGATCCGAAAGGCCAGCCGCCGGACGTCGTCTCACGCATTCGCGACGACATCCGGGACCGGGTCGCCAACTTGATCGACCGCGAGCACCTCGCCCGGCAGCACGTAGAGAAGCGAACCTAGCCGCCCCGCTGCAGTCTCTCCATCCGCGCCGTCGCCACGCGCGCCAGCAGCGAGCACAGCAGCACCAGCGAGACGAGGACGAGCGCGCCGGCCCACGCCTGACGATGCCAGTCTTCGTAGGGCGAGATGGCGTAGGCGAACACCTGCACGGTGAGCGTGGCAATCGGCTGACCGACGTCGGTCGACCAGAACTGGCTGTTGAGCGCGGTAAAGAGCAGCGGGGCGGTCTCGCCGGCGATGCGGGCCAGCGCCAGCAGGATGCCGGTGAGAATACCCGGCAGCGCCGCCGGGACGACGACCGTGAAGACGGCGCGCGCGCGCGTGGCGCCGAGCGCCAGCGCCCCCTCGCGCAGCGACGACGGCACCAGGCGGAGCAGCTCCTCGGTCGTGCGCATGATCAGCGGGATCATCATGATGCCGAGCGCCAGACCGCCCGCGAGCGCCGAGAAGCGGCCAAGCGGCAGGACGGCCAGGCTGTAGACGAACACGCCGATGACAATCGACGGCACGCCGTTCAACGTGTCGGCGGCGAATCGGATGGCGTTGGCGAGCTGCGTGCCCGCGTACTCGGCGGCGTAGATACCGCTCATGATCCCGATCGGGACGGCCATCAGCGCGCCGAGGCTGGTGACGATGAGCGAGCCGACGATCGCGTTGGCCATGCCGCCGCCGACCTCGCCGACCGGCTTGGGCATCTCCGTGAAGAACGAGAAGCTCAGCGACGTAATGCCCTGGCTCACGACGTAGAAGAGCACGAGGGCGAGCGGTACCAGCGCGACGAGCACCGCGGCGCCGCAGAGCGTAATGATCACGTGCGACAGCATCCGTCGGCGGAAATCGCGCGTCATGCGGCGGCCTTCCTCGCGGCGCGGAGCGGCGTCGGCCGCCGCTGCCGTCCCATCGACCAGATCAACATCCGGGACATCGCGTTGATGATCAGCGTGATGACGAACAGGACGAGCCCGATTTCCACGAGGGCGTGCAGGTGGAGATCGCCGGTCGCCTCCGCGAACTCGTTGGCCAGGACCGCCGCCATCGTGTACTGCGGCGCGTACAGCGACAGCGACACCTGCGGATTGTTCCCGATCACCATCGTCACCGCCATCGTCTCGCCGAGGGCGCGGCCGAAGCCGAGCATGACCGCGCCGATGATTCCGGTCCGGGCGTAGAAGAGCGCCATGCGGATCGCTTCCCAACGGGTCGCGCCAAGCGCGTAGGCGCCCTCACGCTGCGCCTGCGGCACGGACTTCAGGACTTCGCGGGCCACCGAGGAGCTGAAGGGAATCACCATGATCGACAGGATCAACGCGGCGGAGAGCATGCCGACGCCGAGGGGCGGGCCGCTGAAGAGCGGAATGCTCCGCATCCAGTCCGGCGTCGCGACCTGGAGCTGGCGGACGAACGGGACGAGCACGAAGATGCCCCAGAGTCCGTAGACGATTGAGGGAATCGCCGCCAGCAGCTCCGTGAGGAACACGAGCGGCCGGCGCAGTCGGTCGGGCGAGAGCTCCGAGATGTAGATGGCGATGCCCAGGGCGATGGGGGTCGAAATGAGCAGCGCCAGGATGGAGGAGTAGAGCGTTCCCCAGATGAACGACCTGGCGCCGAAGTCGCCCGCCACCGGATCCCAGATGACGGTCTGCCAGAACTGCCAGCCGAATTGCCGGATCGACAGCCATGACTCGACCGTCAAGATGGCGAAGATGCCGACCACGATGAGGATCAGCAACACCCCGAACGCGCCGGTGCCGGCGCGAAACAGCACCTCGTCGGGGCGGATGTTCAGCGGACGTCGCACGACCTATTGCACCTTCAACTGCTCGACCGCTTTCAGCTCCATGTCGACGACCGGCTGCGGCAGCCGCGCGTAGCCGAGCTCCGGGGCGTATTTCTGTCCGTCGGTCAGGGCCCAGCGCATGAACTCTTTCATCATCCGTCCCTGAGCCTTGTCGTCCGGATTCTCGTACAGCAGGATCCAGGTGAACGACGCGATCGGATAGGCGTCGGCTCCCGGCGCATTCGTAATCGACACCCGGAAGTCCGGCGGCATGTTCGCGACGGCGCCGGCAGCCGCAGCCGTCACGGAATCCACCGAGGGCGACACGAACGCGCCGGTGCTGTTCTGCACCGCGCCCACGGGAACCTTGTTCTGCAGCGCGTACACCAGCTCGATGTATCCAAGCGAACCGGGTGTCTGGCGAACCATGCCAGTCACGCCCTCATTCCCCTTGCCGCCGACGCCGACCGGCCACTTCACGGACGCGTCCGCTCCGACCTTCTGTTTGAACTCGGGCGAGACTTTCGACAGATAGTCCGTCCACACGAATGTCGTCCCGGACCCGTCGGATCGATGGACGAACGTGATGTCGCTTGCCGGCAGCTTGACGCCGGGATTGAGCTTGGCGAGCGCCGGATCATTCCACTTCGTGACCTTGCCGAGGACGATATCGGCGAGGAGCGGGCCGGTGAACTTCAGTGTCTCGGACACCTCGGGCAGGTTGTAGACCGGGACGACCGCGCCGAGGACGGTGGGGAAGTGGAGGATCTTTCCGGGCGCCGCCTGCAGCTGGTCGTCCTTCATCGGCTGATCGGTGGCGCCAAAGAAGACCGTCTTGCTCGTCAACTGGCGGATTCCGGCGCCCGAGCCGAGCGATTGATAGTTGATGCGGACGTTGCCGTGAAGCTTGTTGTACTCGGAGAACCACCGCGAATAAATCGGATTCGGGAACGTCGCGCCGGCGCCGTTGATCTGGGCGCCATCACCACCGGCTGTCGATGCTCCCGCCGGTGGGATTGACCGGCTTCTCACCGCCCGAGCACGCCGCAGCCGCCAGCACGATCGCAAGAGGCAGGACGGCGGAACGAATCAATCTCATTGCAGTGTCACTCCTCAAAACGTGGAATTCAGCACCAATCACGAGCACCGAGCACGCATCAGCACCAAGCACCTCAAAAGTTGATGAGCGTGTGGATCGCCCAGCGCCGCTCGTCGGCCCGCACCGGCGTGAAGTCCTGGTTGTCGACGGTCTCGAAGTCGAGCAGGATGGCCGCCGACACCGCGCCCTGACGCGGGAACCAGTAGGCGATGCCGGCGATGGCGCGATCGCGTTTGCCCGTGGCCGTTGACGTCTCCTGCTCCTGCGACAGGTGGTCGAACCGCAGCAGGACTTCCCAGCCGTACCCTTTCGGGGTCTTCGGCGTCGCCCAGATCGAGAAGCCGTCGCCGTCGAGTTTGGGCGTGATCGCCCGGGTCTGGTCGGCGGTCGAGAGATAGTTGACGCCGGCGTGGAAGTAAGGATGCTCGTAGGTCACCCCGACGATGGCCCGGCGGCGTTCGGCGTCCTTGACGTAGGCGTCATGGTCGTAGAACCCGGTCACGCGGAGGCCGCGCAGCATCGCAGTTCCCCGGGACCGGCCTGACCGTGCCGCGGACCATGAAGGCCTTCTGATCGTTGGCCTCGACCCGGTTGTAGTTGTCGCCGTTGTAGAAGCCGCCGTGGACGTCGCCGTAGTTGCCGCCGAACACGTAGCGGAACGTGGCGCCGACGTCGGACGAGGACAGGATGCCCTCGCGGTCCTCCATGGTCGGGCCCTGGAAGCGGTAACGGTAGACGCTGTCGATGAAGTCGATCCACGGCGTCTGCTGCATGCCGAAGCGCGCGAACGATCCGCGGCTGCATCCAGTCGTCGAGGTTGAACTGCGCGTACGCGTACTTGAGCCGGTAGGTGAGGCTGCCGTTGAGCGTGCTGCCCGGTGCCAGTCTCCCGGGTGATGTCGGGCGTGACGCGGAACGCGACGAGGTGGGAGATGTTGCCCGTCACGTTGAGGTAGGCGCGTCCGATATTGAAGGCGTTCGGCGTGAACTCGTTGCCGTCCACGTCCGTGCCCTTGGGTTCCGGCGTGACGGTGTAATCCATGAAGAGCGTGGCGCCGACCCTGATCAACGGCGTATCGTCGGGTGGCGCGGAGCCGGAGGCCGGTGTCACCTGGGCACTTGCACGGGAAGCGACGGCGATGAGAAACACCACGACTGGCCACGAGGAGCGAGGACAACGAGACATGAGTCACCGAGCCTATTGAGCCGATATTTCGTGTGCGTCACACTGACTGTTACACGGCCGTTAATTCGTGCCAGGTGACCGGGTGGCCTGGCTGCATACCAACCAAGCCACCATCCGCTGTCCGAACCTGTGGCATCACGCCCCAGAACAGAAGCCGACAGTTCTTTAGAACCTCAGACGCGCGCCGACCTGCATCACGCGTGGACCGCCAACCGAGTCCGTGATCTTGCCGAAGTCGGTCGTCGCGCCTCCGATGACGTTGTTGGGCAGCGCGTAATTGACGGTGTTGAAGACGTTGAACACGTCCCATCTCACCTCGAAGTTCCTCGCCACACCGAACGAAAACGCCTTGGCGAGGCTCAGATCCACGCGGCGCTGCCAGAAGCCGCGAAGGAGGTTGCGCCCGAGGTTGCCAAATCCCAGATTGTCGGGATATCCGCCTTGCGCCGTCGTCGGGGAGCAGAGCACGCTCTTGTTGAACGCCGCTTCTGTCGGGTCGTCACCGTGCTCGCGGAGCGCGTCGATCGAGCCACACAGGCTTGGTCGTCCGAAGCCGAGGCGATAGATACCGCCGGAACCTCGAATGAGATCGCCGTACTGTGAAACGTTGCCCAGTTCGGGCTCGGCCGCATAGATCGAGTAGGGCAGGCCGGACTGCAGCTGCACGAAGCCCGAGAGGCGGAAGCCGTGCAGCAGCCCCTGGCCCGGCATCTCCCACACGAAGCTGCCGCTGAATCGATGCGGACGGTCGAAGTCCGACAGCGCGTAATTCGCGTCGAGATTGCGCTGATCCCCCTGAACGACAAAGCCCGTGTTCGGGACGTCGGGCTTGCCGCCGCCGGCGGTGCTCCCGGGATCGGCAGAGCTCGTATCTCTCGAGCGTGAATAGGTGTACGCGACGTTGAACTGAATGCCATCGGACATTCGCTTCGCCAGATTGAACTGGACCGAGTTATAGAGCGAGCGACCGGTGTTCCTCAGCACCACGGCTTCGGGAACGTTGAAGCCGAGAACCGGCGTGCGCGCTTCGAAGCCGATGAGGGCACCGTTGGCGTTGGCGAGGTTGTAATCCACCATACCCCCGAGGCTCGTGTTCGGGAAGCCAAACGCCCGTCCAACGCCCCGCGCTCGCGCGGTGGACCCCTCGTTCAGCGCACCGTTGGGACTCATCGCGGCGACATACGCCCGGTTGAAGCGCTCGAAAATGTGGTCGGGTGTATCGGCCGCGTTCAGGTCGTAGCCCTGATTGAAAGCCGTGGCTTCCAGCAGGTCGGTTCCCTTGCTGCCGACGTAGCGGACCTCCAGCATCAGGTTCTTCGCGAACTCCCGCTGCACGCCGAAGTTGTACTGCTGGATGTAGGGCGTGACGAGATTGCGATCGATCGCGCGGAACTCGAACGTTTCGGCGATGTTGCCCCGCGTCGGCAGACCGGTGGCGGGATCGACCGGGTTGAGCGTGCCATCGGCGCCCCGGGTCACGTTCGTGCCATCGCGAATCTGATACGTGCCCGTCGGGCCGCTCGTGCGCACGATCCGGTTCGGCAGGTATTGATTGAACGGGAACGTCGGATCCTGCTGCGACCAGGCACCATTCAGCGGAACGGCGGCGGCCGGGAACGTCACTTCCTGCTCACGCAGGAATGGGTAGTTGCTGAACACCGTATTGATGAAGGCCGCCGACGGGCGATCGTAGAAGATCCCATACCCGCCCCGGACCACCGTCTTGCCGGACTCGCCGGGTGTCCACGCGAACCCCAGACGCGGCGCGACGTTGTTCCAGTCCTGACCATTGAGGGTGTGATTGTTGTCGGCCCTGCGCGACGTGGCGATCGCGGAGTCAATGGCCGCGAATCCGGTGTTCTGCACGTTCTTCGGTACGATGAACGCGGCGACCGGGTTCTCTGTATCGGTGATCGCGTCGAAGTCCACGTTGCCGATGCGGCCGTTGATCTCCTCGGGCAGACCGAAGAACTCGTAGCGGAGTCCGGCATTCAGCGTCAGCGATCTGCCAATCCTCCAGTCGTCGGCGAGGAACAGGTTGAAATCGTTGAAGCGGAACTCCTTGTCCGTGATCCCGAACTGCGTGTCGCCCTCGGTCCCCACGCCGCGGAGCAGCTGCGTGAAGTTGTCGAACTTCTCGAACTCGGTCGCCTGCTCTTCCGGCAGGTTCGTGTTGAACTCGTTGCGGCGGAACTCGCCGCCCATGCGCAACGCGTGCGATGTGGTGGTCCAGGTGAGCGTGTTGCCGATCGTAAACGTCCGCTGCTCGCGGCGGTTGAAGCTGTCGTTCGGGCCGCCGAACGAGAAGCGTGACATCGTTCCGTCGGGCCGGCCGATGTAGTGGCCGAGGCGCAGCGTCGCGTTGCTGGCATCGAAGAACGTGGCCGGGTTGTTCACCCCGATTGCCTGGTTGGTCAGCTCGAGAAAGGGGTCGTCCAGCTGGCGGGTGTTATTGAGGTAGAACATGCCGCCGCGGAGCTCGTTGACCTTGTTGTTTCCGAACACATGGGTGTCGGCGATGGCGACCGTGGCGTTCTCATCGTCGCGCTTCAGCGTGAACGGTGAAACCATGCTCGAGGGATCCGGGAATGGATCCAGCCCGGGAAACTTCGCGTAGAACACCGTCCCGTTCAGCCGGTTGTTCGTGGTGATCTGCCCGTCGATCTTCGCCGTGTACTGATCCTGCGTGAATTCCGCCGGGACGACATTGCGCTGGCGGACGAAGGGGTTGCCGCCAACCATCGTGCCCGCCGTGATGTCGTTGCCGATCACCGTTCCCCCGGTGCGTGGCGCCGGGATGACGAAGTCGCCGGTGACAGGGTTCCGGAGATTCAGCAGCGCGATGGCCGTGTCCGAAATGCAGGCGGTGTCGCCGGGGCCGGAGCATTGCGCTTTCGGGATCGACGTCTGGATCGATGGATTCAGCTGCGAGAACGCCGCCCAGACGTTGTCCTTCGTCCTGGCGCCTTGAATGAGCTGCAACGCTTGAGGCATCACACTGATGCTGCTCGCTGTCGGCACGAACCCGGTCTCCGCCTGGGTCCGCTGATAACCGCCAAAGAAGAACGCGCGGCTGCGGCGGATGGGACCGCCGACCGTGAAGCCCCCCTCGTTCCGGCGCGCCTTCGGCTTGTCGATGCCGTCCTTCTTGTAGAAGAAGTCGTTCGAGTTCATCCCCTCGTGCTGCAGGTTGAACATCGCTGTCCCGCGGAAGTCGTTGCCGCCGCTGCGGGTCACGAGCTGGAAGTTGCCGCCACCCGAGCGCCCGGTCGACGCGTCATACATGCTCGTCTGCAGTTTCACTTCCTGCAGCATGTCCGGCGCGGGCGCGATGTTGTCGCTCATCGCGCCTTCGTTCGAGGTCAGATTGGTCGCGTCCACGCCGTTGAAGAACAGGCTCGTGCTCGTCGTCCGCGTGCCGTTGACCGATGGTGAAATATTTCCCGTCCCGTTGGTCAGCACCGGCGGAAGGTCGGCGCTGACCCCGGCCTCCGACGACAGGAGGTGCGTGAAGCTTCCAGTCGATGTCGGTATGGCCTGAAGTTCGGCGGCGGTCAGGCTGCGCGAGGTCGCGGCTGTGGTGACCGCGAGGAGCCCGGCATCAGAGACCACCTGGACTGTCTCGCTCAGTCCGCCGACCTCGAGGGTGACCCGCACGGTGTGGATTGTCGCGGCCTCGACGTGAATGCCGCCGCGGATAAGCTTCTTGAACCCCTCGAGCTCAAACGCCACCTCGTATGGCCCGAGCGACAGCCCGGGGATGCGCCAGTCGCCATCGCCGCTGCTGACGGTCTGCTGGGTGAGACCTGTTTGTGCATTCTTGGCAGTGACCGTGACGCCTGGGAGGACTCCACCGCTCGGATCGCTGATGGTGCCCGCGAGCGTCCCGGTGGGACTGCCCTGTGCTGCTGCCGGCGGAGTCGGTCCTGCCACCAGCAAGGCTGTGGCGAAAACGATCGCAAAAATCTTCCTGTGCACGCTGCTCTCTCCCTCTAACTGATGTGAGCATTCCATCCGATACCTGAGCGCTCACAGTAGTGAGGGGGTGTGATCCGCAGACGACGCGGGTGTTACAGGGCCGTTAATTCGGACGGAGGCTCGGCAGGCCGCAACGGGGAAGTAACCGGAAAGCGACGAATCGGTTAAATATGCGCCCTATCTGCTAAGATTCACGCGGAGGGTCCGAGTGGCGTTCAGATTGATCCCGCGTGAAGCGCGGTTCTTCGACGATTTCGTGGCGCTGGCCGAGCAGATCAAGCACGGCGCCTCGCTGCTCGAAGAGATGCTCGCCCCGGACAAGCCGGTGTGGGACAAGGCGGATGAAATCAAGGAAGTCGAGCACAAGTGCGATTTCCTGACCCACGAGATCATCCAGCGGCTGCACCGCACCTTCGTCACTCCCGCTCGACCGCGAGGACATTCACAGCCTGGCGCGCTCGCTGGACGACGTCATGGACGCGATTGATGCGTCGGCGGCGATCGTCCGGCTCTACCGCATCGAGAAGGTGCGCCCCGACGCGCGGGAGCTGGCCCGGATCATCAAGGCGTCCGCCGAACAGATGGTGCTGGCGCTGAGGGCGCTCGAGCGCCGCAAGGGCGTGGCCGAGCCGGCGGTCGAGATCAACCGGCTCGAGAACGAGGCCGACCGCGTCCACCAGAGCGCCGTCCGGTCGCTGTTCGACGAGGAGCGCGACGCGATCGTGATCATCAAGTGGAAGGAGATCCTCGATTTCCTCGAGGACGCCACCGATCGCTGCGAGGACGTCGCCAACGTCGTCGAAGGCGTCATCGTCAAGCACGCCTGATCAATCGATGGATTCCAACCTGCTCGCGGTCGCGACGCTGGTCGTCGTTGCGCTGGTCTTCGACTACATCAACGGGTTTCACGACGCCGCCAATTCGATCGCCACCGTCGTCTCGACGCGGGTCCTGACGCCGGGGAAGGCGGTGATCTGGGCGGCCTTCTTCAATTTCGTCGCCGCGTTCACCTTCGGCACGGCGGTCGCCAAGACGGTCGGCTCCGGCCTGGTCGACATCAACGTGGTGTCGTTCGCGGTGATCTTCGCCGGGCTGTTCGGCGCGATCGTCTGGGATCTGATCACCTGGTACTACGGCCTGCCGACCAGTTCGTCGCATGCGCTGATCGGCGGTTACGCGGGCGCGGCGGTGGCCAAGGCAGGATGGGGCGCGATCATCGCCTCAGGCTGGACCAAGACGCTGATCTTCATCGTGCTGGCGCCGCTCATCGGCATGACCCTCGGGTTCCTGCTGATGGTGGTGATCCTGTGGGCGTTCTCGCGGACCTCACCCGGACGCGTCGATCACTGGTTCCGCCGCCTGCAGCTCATGTCGGCGGCCGCCTACAGCCTCGGCCACGGCGGCAACGACGCGCAGAAAACGATGGGGATCATCGCCGGCGCGCTCTACGCGGGCGGCTATATCCCGACGTTCCGCATCGACTGGTGGGTGATCCTCGCCGCGCACGCGGCGATCGCGCTCGGCACGCTGTCGGGCGGCTGGCGCATCATCCACACCATGGGATCGCGGATCACCAAGCTGCAGCCGGTCGGCGGGTTCGCGGCGGAAACCGCCGGCGCGATCTCGCTGTTCACCGCCACCCACCTGGGCGTGCCGGTCAGCACCACGCACACGATCACCGGCGCCATCATCGGCGTCGGCTCGATCCGCCGGCTGTCGGCGGTCCGCTGGGGCGTCGCCGGCAAGATCGTGTGGGCCTGGATCCTCACCATTCCCGCTTCGGCGTTCATCGCCGCGGTGACATACCTCATCGTCTCGCGGACGATCGCGCGGTAACGTGCGTACGTCCTACGTGCGCACGTGCTGCAGTTGACACGTGCGCACGTGCCACGTGCTATCCCGGCAATTCGACGGTAAAGATGGCCCCGCCCCCCGGGCGGTTGGCGGCGATGACGCGGCCGTTGTGCAGCTCGATCAGGTGCTTGACGATGGCGAGGCCGAGCCCGGTGCCGCCGGGATCGCGCTCGTTGCGGGAGCGGGCCTTGTCGACGCGGTAGAAGCGTTCGAACACGCGCGGCAGGTCGGCGTCGGGAATGCCGCGGCCGTGGTCGGCGACGGTGAGCCGGACGCGATCGCCGCTCCGGCTCGATCCCATGACGATGACGCTGTCTTCGGGGGAGTAGTTGCTCGCGTTCTCGAGCAGGTTGCGGAGCGCGTCGTGCAGCTTGGCGGGATCGCCGTGCACGGTCGCGGCGTCGTCGGCGATCTCGCGTTCGACGCGCTGGTTGCGCGCCTCGAGCGACGAGATCAGCTCGCCTTCGACGCCGGCGAACAGGCTGTCCACGGCGCAGGGCACGTGCTCGCCGTGCTCCTGCCCGGCGTCGAGCCGCGCCAGCCGCAGCAGGTCGCGCACCAGCCGCTCCATCCGCAGCGTGTGCCGCGCGATGATCTCCAGGAACTTGCGCGTCTCGGCGTGATCGCCGCCGCCGTCGAGCAGGGCCTCGACGTAGCCGCGCACGGCGGTCAGCGGCGTGCGCAGCTCGTGCGACACGTTGGCGACGAAATCGCGCCGCACGCGATCGGCGCGCCGCAGGTCGGTGATGTCGTGGAGCACGACGACGGCGCCGAGCTCGCTTTCCGCGACCGGCGCGCTGCGCACGACGACGATCAGATCCTGCTGCAGTGGCAGCTCGAGCGCGTCGCCGCCGCTGCCGCGCAGCGCCGCGCCGACCTGCCCGGCGATGTCCGGGTGCCGCACGATCTCGAGGTAGTGGCGTCCGTCGACGGCGTCGGTGAGGCGGAGCATGCGCCGCGCCGCCGGGTTCACGAGCTGGAGCAGGCCCTGCGTGTTGACCACCAGCACCCCTTCGGCCATGCCGGCGAGAATCGCCTGCATCCGCGCGCGATCCGCGGAGAGCTCGGAGGCGCGCCGGCCGAGATCGCGAATCGACGCGTCGAGCACGCGCGCGACCGTGCCGATCTCGTCGGTGCCGAAGTCGCGGGCGCTGCGGGAGAAATCTCCGGCCGCGTAGCGGCTGGCCACGGCGGCGATCGACTGGACGCGTCGGCTGAGCAGCAGCGACGCGGCCCAGGCCAGGGCCAGCGCCGTGACCAGGCCGGCCGCGGCGGCGACGGCGGCGCTGCGGCGGACCGAGCTCAGCTGCTCGCGGACTTCGGTGAGCGGCAGCGCCAGCCGTACCTGCGCGAGCGTCGGCGCCTCGGGATTCTGGACCGACACCGCGACGTACAGCATCTCGGTGCCGATCGTCGCGCTGTAGCGTCTGGCCACGCCGAGACCCTGGGCGCGCGCCTGCTGCACTTCCGGCCGGTCGGCGTGGTTCTCGGCGGTGGCGAGGTCGCTCAGCGACAGCTCGGAGTCGCCGATGACGCTGCCGTCGGCGCCGATGAAGGTGACGCGGGCGGACACCAGCTTCCGCAGCGCATCGGCTTCGGCGTCGAGCTCGGCGAGCGTGGCCGAGCGGCGGTGGGCAAGGGTTTCGGCCGCGAGGCGGGCCTCATCGACCAGGGTGCGCTCGATCCGGGCCTCGACCGTGCGCCGCACCGTCCACGACACCATCGTCACCGCCACCGCCAGGGTGACGCCCGCGGTCAACAGGGCGAGGATGAACGAGCGGGTGCGGAACGTCATCCATCCGTCAGCTTGTAGCCGAACTGCTTGACCGTCTCGATCGCGTTGGCCAGCACCGGCAGCTTCTCCCGCAGCCGGCGGATGTGGACGTCCACCGTCCGCGTGCCGCCGGTGTATTGATATCCCCAGACGTCGGTGAGGAGGAGGTCGCGCGACAGCACGCGGCCGCGGTGCTGCAGCAGGTACTGCAGCAGCAGGAACTCCTTCGCGGTGAGCCGCACTTCCTCGTCACCCGCGGTGACGGTGTGCTTGTCGCTGTCGATGGTGATCGTGCCGTAGCGCAGCACCGAGCCGGTGGCGGCGACGCGATTGAGCCGCCGCAGCAGCGCCCCGACGCGCGCGGCGAGCTCCTTCGGGCTGAACGGCTTGGTCACGTAGTCGTCGGCGCCGAGCTCGAGCCCCGCGATCCGATCCGCCTCTTCGCTCCGCGCCGTCACCATGATGATCGGGATCAGCGCCGTCTCCGGATTGCTGCGCATCGCCTGGCACACCATCAGGCCATCGAGCTCGGGCAGCATCAGGTCGAGAATCACCAGGTCGGGCCGCTGCACCTTCACGCGCGGAATCACCGCCCCTCCTGACGACAGCCGATCGACGACGTGGCCGGCCTTTTCGAGGTAGTGACGGATCAGTTCGCCGATGTCGGGATCGTCTTCGACGACAAGAATGCGGGACATGTGCTGCGGATGGGGCTGAGTATAACGTGCCACGTGCGACGTGCTACGTGCGACGTGCTCACGTGCGCACGTGCTGCGTGCGCACGTGCCACGTGCGACGTGCTGCGTGCGCACGCGCGACGTGCGACGGGCATGGAGCACGTTCGGAACGAGCACGTAGCACGTGGCACGTGCGCACGTGAGCACGTCGCACCCAGCACCTCGCACCTAGCACGTGCATCTGTCCCCCGTCCTCCTACAGCCGAGCCCCCCAGAGGACAGTGGCAGTTTCGTGATCGCGGAACCCTGCGAAATACGGCCGAAAACGTGAGATTGCCAGGCCCGCCGGCTGGCACCGTCCTTGGAGTTCTTCAGGGCACGCCGCACGTGAGCACCCACACGGAGCGCGCGCACAACTGAGCACGGTTTTCCTCTGGAAAACCCAAGGGGGTCGGTGATGAAGGCCATGGAACTCACGTCACGATGGAAGCAAGCGGCCGGCGCCGCGATCGCGCTGCCGGCGTTGGCATTGACGGTCGCGTGCAACGGCACGCCGGGCGCGGCGTCTGGCGTCTCGGCGCAGTCGCTGAGCGTGGCGCAGCAGCCGGTCACGCCGGTCGTGGTGAGTTGCGAGCCGCATCAGCGCACGCTCGTTCGCCAGGCCGTGGTGAATGGAGCCGCGGTGTCGCAGGTGGAATGCGTGGCGGTTGCGCCGGTGGCGGGCGCCGTGCAGCAGCTGGCCTATGCGCCGGCGGTTGCGCAGCCGACTCCGGCGCCGGCGGCGCCGGTGCGCCGCGTGTCGCAGCCGGTCTACAGCGATCTGCCCGACGCGCAGGTCGTGCCGGCGAGCACCAGCGCGGCCCGTCCGGTCCGCACCAATCAGGTGGTCTACGAGCGGCCGGCGAAGCGCTCGGTGACGAAGAGCGCGGTCATCATCGGCTCCTCGGCCGGTGCCGGCGCCGGCGTCGGGGCCGCCATTGGTGGCAAGAAGGGCGCGCTGATTGGCGCCGCGATTGGCGGCGGCGGCGCGGCCATCTGGGACCAGGTGACCCGCCGGAAGTAACCATCGGGGCCCGCAGGGCCCGATCGCAAGCGCAGGGACGAAAAGGGACGGCGCCGAAAGGCGCCGTCCCTTTCTTTTTGCGCCACTTTTGTCGGAATCGCCATGGCGTGTGACGAAATCGGAGCCCCGGCAGTTCGTCCCTGAAAATCAGCGTTTGACCCCTTCGGTTCCGGCCGGTTAAAATTACACCTCATCCTGTTTTTTGTTGGCTGTTTTGCAAGTTCCCGGACCCATTCGAGGAGGAAAGATGAGAAGAAGTGCCAGCCTGCTGGGCTGCATTGCGCTACTGCTGTGCTTTGGCGCCGTCGCCAGCGCACAAGAGCAGACGGGCTCCATTCAGGGCACCGTCAAGGACTCACAGGGGGCCGTGCTCCCTGGAGCGACTGTTGAAGCCCGCAACGCGCTGGGCGGTACTGACCAGTGCCGTTGCCGACGGCTCGGGCGTTTTCAGATTCCCGGCGCTCCCGTCGGGCACCTACGAGCTGACGGCGACGCTGCAGGGATTCACGCCGGCTCGACTGCCCAACACGGTTCTGGAATTGGGCAAGAACCTGACGATCCCGATGGTGCTGAATCTCGCGACGGTCGCGGAAACCGTCACCGTCACCTCGGAGTCGTCGCCGATCATCGACGTCCAGAACAACACGGTGTCCGCCACGTTCAGCCGGTCCGTCATCGACCGCATGCCGAAGGGACGCGACTTCACCACGATTCTGCGCCAGGCGCCAGGCGCGCAGAACGAATCGAAGTCGGGCGGCACGCAGATCGATGGTGCGTCCGGTTCCGAGAACCGCTTCATCATCGACGGCATGGACACGACGAACCTGCAGACGGGCGTCTCCGGCAAGACGATGCTGCTCGATTTCGCCGATGAAGTGCAGGTGAAGTCGTCGGGTTACAACGCCGAGTACGGCGGCGCGACCGGCGGCGTCATCAACGTGCTCACCAAATCGGGCTCGAACAGTTTCCGCGGTCAGCTGGGGACTTACTATCAGACCGACGAGTTCTATGGCAGCCGCCGGCCGTTCGCGCGATTCAACACGTTCGATACGAACCTTGCCGAAACCGGGCTGCTGAACCCCGACGACGAATGGACCTACTACAGTCCTGTCGCTGACATCGGCGGTCCGATCCTGAAGGATCGGCTCTGGTTCTACGGTGGCGGCGCCTACACCAAGAACGAATTCTCGAACGACGCCATCTTCCGCACCGACGTCACCAAGACGAACCGCCACTTCGAGCGGTGGACCGACGCGAAGTACTACAACTACAACATCACCAGCGCGCTCACGAACAACATCCGCGTCAAGTTCGCCGGATCGAACCAGCGCAACGCCTCGAGAGGGGCGCTGCCGACGCTTCAGCCGGACAACGGGCCGATGCTTCCTGTCAGCAGCATCTATCCTCAGGGCGTGCCGAGTGCCGGAATCAGCCTGAGCACGTTCGACGCGAACCCTGACGGCTCGATCAACCAGACCGCGTTCAACAATCGCTGGCTCAATCAGGGCAGCAATCAGACCAACGACAGCTACTCTGGCAACTTCGACTGGGTGATCCGGCCGACGTTCTTCGTCAACGTCTCGGGAGGCTCGTACCGCACCGACGACACGACGCCACCCGAATTCCGCGGTGACGAGATTCGTCACATCTTCGGCAACGCCAACAGCGACTCGACGATGCTCGCCGGCGGCTTCCCGACCGTGCCGTCGCAGTTCCAGCAGCCGAACGGCTATACCAACAAGATCTCGTCGAACGGCCGCGTTCGCGACATCTTCACGCGCCGTTTCGTCAACGCCAACGCAACCTTCTTCCAGTCGTTCTTCGGGCAGCACGTCTTCAAGACCGGCTTGCGCTATGAGCGCTTCGCGAACGACGTGCTGAACGGCCGAGCCCAGCCGGAGATCGACCTGCGCTGGGGACAGCGCTACACCGATAGCAACGGCGTGACCAACGCCGGCACCTACGGCTACTACATCGTCAGCCAGCAGGGCACGATTGGAAAGGTCCACTCGAACAACTACTCGTTCTGGTTCCAGGACTCGTGGTCGGTGAACTCGCGGCTCACGCTGAATCTGGGCGTGCGCACCGAGAACGAGTTCGTGCCTTCCTATAAGGATCAGGCGCAGTTCCCCGACGCGCTCGACATCAAGTTCGACTTCAAGGACAAGATCGCGCCGCGCCTCGGCTTTGCCTACGACGTGAAGGGCAACGGCAAGTGGAAGGCGTTCGGCAGCTACGGCTGGTACTACGACATCACCAAGCTCGAGCTGCCGCGCGGCTCGTTCGGTGGCGACCACTGGGTGAACTACTACTGGACGCTCGACACGCCGGACTTCAACTCGATCCAGTGCGGCGAAGGCAGCACCGGATGCCCGGGCCGGTTCATCGAGTTCGTCGATTTCCGCCACAGCTCGAATCAGGTGGATCCTGGCTTCGAGGCCTACTTCAGCCGCCCCGGCATGACCGGTATCGATCCCGACCTCAAGCCCGTGAAACAGGGCGAGTGGACGCTTGGCCTCGAGCACGAGCTGACGCCGACGATGTCGATTGGCGCGCGCTACGTTCACAAGTGGCTGGTCCGAACGATTGAGGACGTCGGCATCTTCTTCCAGGGCTCGGAGATCTATCTGATCTCGAATCCCGGCGAAGGCCTGGCGGTCTCGATGGAACCGAGCGTTCCGTCGTTCATCACGCCGAAGCCGGTTCGCGAGTATGACGGCCTCGAGTTCCGTCTGAACAAGCGCTTCACCCGCAACTGGTCGGGCTCCGCGAGCTACCTTATCAGCCGCCTCTGGGGCAACTACTCGGGCCTGGCGAGCTCGGACGAGAACGGCCGCACCAGCCCGAACGTGAACCGCTACTACGACAACACGGTCATGAGCTATGACGCGCAGGGCAATCCCGTCTACGGACCGCTCCAGACCGACCGGCCGCACATCTTCAAGCTGCAGGGCGTGTACGACTTCCGGTGGGGAACGACGCTCGGCGCCAACTGGTTCATCTCGAGCGGCATTCCGCAGTCGACCGCGTTCCGGTTCAGCGGCTTCCCGGTCTTCCCGTTCGGCCGCAACGACCTGGGCCGGAGCCCGGCACTGTCGCAGCTCGACCTGAACGTGACCCAGGAGTTCCGCCTGCCGGGCCACACCAGGCTGCAGCTGAACGCGAACATCGACAACGTGCTCGATCAGGACACCTGGACCAACTACTTCCTGACGATCACGCAGGGCCCGTCGCCGTACCGCGACAGCCTCAGCGTGGCCAACCCGCCGGCGCTCTCGCTCTACGGCGCCACGGGTGCCTACGACCTGAATCAGCGGATCGCGTCCTACACCGGCACGATGCGCGTGAACCCGTTCTACACCACGCCGAACGTGTTCCAGGGCCGTCGCGAGATTCGTCTTCAGGCGCGGATCATGTTCTAGGTTCCGCCGGGGTGCCATCGGCCTCGGAATCCGCTACTCGTTCTCGACGCCAAAGAATCCCGCGGGTCCAGGCCCGCGGGATTTCTTCTCGTTTGCCTCCCGCTTCCCGCGTCCCGCCTCCCGCGTCCCGCGTCCCGCGTCCCGCCGTTCAGCTCTCCCGTTCGCCGGCTCCCCGGGTTTGTTGTACGCTTTCTACATGTTCCTTCGCAGTCTCGTCCTGGGTGGGCTGTTCGCCGGCGCACTCCTGGCCGCGCAGTCGAAGCCGCAGCCGACGCTGCAGCGTCCGACGACCGGTGACATGGGCCAGCTCGTCACCGACACCAAGCACCTGACGATCAGCGCGTCGACCAGCGCGAAGTCGGCGGCGCCCGGCGCCAAGGTCTCGTTGTTCGTGGACGTCGCGCCGAAGCCGAAGATGCACGTCTACGCGCCGGAGCAGAAGGACGACTACATCCCGGTCTCGCTGACGCTCAAGGCCGCCGAGGGCGTTCGCGCCGAGCCGATCCAGTTTCCGCCCGGGGAGACCTATTTCTTCGCGCCGCTCAAGGAAACGCAGCGCGTCTTCAGCAAGAAGTTCCGCATCGTCCAGCCGGTCACGCTCGGCAAGGACCTGAAGGGGGACACGGTGACCATCACCGGCATCGTCCGCTATCAGGCCTGCGACGATGCGATCTGCTATGTGCCGCAGAACGTGCCGGTGAGCTGGACGATCGCGCTCAAGCGCGGCTGACTGCGACCATCGTCCCCGTGATCCTTCTCGCCTCGGCTCTCTTCCTCGGATTCCTGCACGGCCTCGGCGCCGATCACCTGATGGCGATCGCCGCGTTGTCGGTGGGCGGCGCGGCGGAGACCGCCGCCGTGCAGCGCAGCCGCGCGCTCGGCGTCGCGGTCCGCTTTGCGATCGGCCACGCGCTGCTGCTCGCGCTCGGCGCCGCCGCGCTGATCGCGCTGGGCTGGTCGCTGCCGGTCGTGTTCGAGCGCGCCGGCGAGGTCCTCGGCGGGATGCTGCTGATCGTGCTGGGCGGGATCGGGCTCTGGGGCGTCCGGGCCGGACGGATCTACGGCCACTCCCACGAGCACGGCCACGACCCGGCCGCGCACTGGCACCTGCACATCGGCCGCGCCGATCGCCACCCGCTGGCCTCGGCGCACTCGCACCTGCCGACGATCCTCGGCGCCGCGTTCGCGCTCAGCAGCCTGCGGGCGCTGACGATGCTGGCGCCGTTCGGCGACCGCCTCGACGTGGCGGCGGCCGCGTCACTGTGGTCGCTGCTGGTATTGATTGCGGTGTTCGGCGTGGGGATCCTGCTGTCGATGTCGCTGTTCGGCGTCGCCTTCGCGCGGCTGATGTCCGCCGCCGTCGCCGCCCGCCTCGGTCAGGCCGCCGGCCTGCTGATGGCGTTCAGCTCGATGGCGCTGGGCGTGTTCTGGATTGTGAGCTGACGTGACGTGCATGTGCACGTGCGACGTGCTACGTGCAACGTGCACGTGCGACGTGCTACGTGCGCGTGCTTACGTGCCACGTGCACTGGCACGGGCACGTGAGCACGTCGCACGTAGCACGCGCACGTAGCACGCGCACGTGCACGTCGCACGTGGCACGTGGCACGTAGCACGTGCTCACAGCTCCCTTATCCCATGACTCCGCACGAGAAAGTAGATCGCGACCAGCGCCAGCAGCACGCCGTTGACGGCGAGCACATACGGCGCTGAGCTGAGCGTCGCGGCGTAGCCGCCCCACAGGCTGCCGAGCGGCATGCCGCCGCGGAACGCCACCATGTAGATGCTCATGACCCGGCCGCGCAGGTGGTCCGGGACGATCAGCTGCACCAGCGACGCGGTCATCGAGAAGACCATCAGCAGCGCGGCGCCGTCGAGGAACAGCAGCAGGTTGCTCAACCAGCCGACGCGCGAGATCGCGAACGCGGTCAGGAACACCCCGAACAGCAGCTGCACCAGCAGCACGGTCAGGCCCATGTGCTTGAACTTGCCGAGCCACGCCGTGACCAGCGCGCCGACGACGGCGCCGGCGCCGGAGTAGGCCATCATCTCGCTGTAGCGGCCGACGTCGCCGTGGAAGACCTCGCGCGCGAACACCGGCAGGAACGTCAGCAGCGGCAGGCCGAGAAACGTCGTCAGCGACGCCAGCACGGTGAGCGCGACGATCGACGGCTCGCCGCGGACGTAGCGCAGCCCGCCCTTGAGCTCGTGCAGGATCGGCTTCCGCTCGGCCGGCCGGATGTGCTTCACGCTCAGCGACATCAGCGCGACGATCACCACGAGGAACGACAGCGCGTTCAACCCGAAGCACATCGCCGTCCCGAACGCCGCCAGCGTCGCGCCGGCCAGCAGCGGACCGAAGACGCGCGCCAGGTTGAACTGGATCGAGTTGAGCGCGATCGCGTTCGGCAGATCCTTGCGTTCGACCAGCGTCGGCACCAGCGACTGATAGGCGGGGCCGCCGAACGCCTGCGCGATGCCGGTGGCGAACGACAGCGCGAGGATGTGCCAGATGGTAATGAGGTTCCAGAAGACGAGCGCGGCGAGGACGAGCGCCGTCGCCATCTGCACGTACTGCGACACCAGCAGCAGCTGCTTGCGATCGTGGCGATCGGCAATCACGCCGCCGAGCAGCGTCAGCAGGAGGATGGGCAGCTGTCCGAGGAAGTCGTCCAGGCCGAGGTAGAAGGACGACTGGGTCAGGTCGAAGATGAGCCAGCTCTGCGCGACCTTCTGCATCCAGGTGCCGACGGTCGACGTGAATGCGCCGAACCAGAGGACCCGGAAGTCACGGTAGGCAAACGCCGCGAGCGCGCGGCGGAGGTTCGACTGGACGGGCAAGCCTCCACATATTAATCGCAAACCATTGATGTGTTTCAGGTAACGGGTTCGCTTGATCTCCGCGCGGGGGGCGGCTATACTCCCCGGCGAAGGCGAAGAAAACACGAAAATGAGCGCGGCGCGGGCAGAACTCGAATCGTTGTTGCGGGCGCGGAAGCTCGACGTCACGCTGACCTCGTCGGCATCCTGGCGGGCCACGGATGAGGATCGGCTGGCCTCGACGGGCTCGCCGGCGCTCGACGCCCTGCTCGACGGCGGCCTTCGCCGCGGTCAGCTGTCCGAGATCGTCGGCGCCCGCTCGTCGGGGCGGGCGACGCTCGTCGCCGCGATTGCCGCCGCCGCAACCGCGCGCGGGGAAGTCGTCGCGATCGTCGATACCCACGATCGATTCGATCCGGCATCCGCGGCCGCCGCCGGCGTCGATCTCCAGCGCCTGCTCTGGATCCGCGATGCCGGGCAGGCCGATCGGGCGTTGAAGGCGATGAACCTCGTGCTCCAGGCCGGAGGCTTCGGGGTCGTCGTGTTCGATCTCGCCGATGCGCGTCCGCCCGATCTCCGGCGGTTTCCGCATACCACCTGGATGCGGCTGTCGCGCGTGATCGAAGGCAGCCAGACCGTGGCGCTGATTGCCGGCGCCGAGCACATTGCGCGCAGCGCCGGCGGCGTCACGATCGCGCTCGATCCGTCAGGCGACCGTCGCGGTGAATGGGCCGGCGACAGCACGCGCTCACGCCGGCTGCACGGCCTCACCGTCCGCCCCCGCATCGTCTCGGCGCGCGTCCAGGGCTTCGCTTGACGGTCGATCATGCGCATCCCCTCGTACGACGATCTGACACCCTCGATTCCGGACGTCGGGCCTGACGAAGTCCTGACGTCGGCGGCCACGGTCCTGCCGCAGGGGGGACCGATTGCCTCGCGGCAGGTGCCGTCCTCCGGACCGCCGTGCGCGCTGTATGCCGCGCTGCACGGCGCCGCGGTCGATCGGCTGGCGGCGATCGCGCATGATTTCTCGCCGCGCATCGAGCGGTCTCCCGGCGGCACGGTGGTGCTCGACGTCTCCGGGCTGCAGCGGCTGCTCGGGACGCCGGCGGCGATCGCGGCCGATCTCGTACAGGCCGGCGCGCCGCGCGTGGCCGTAGCCGTCTCGCAGATCGCCGCCGTCCTGCTCGCCCGCGCGCAGGCGGGCGCGACGGTCGCCATCGGCGAGCCGGAAACGGCGCTGCGCGAGGTGCCGCTCGGCGTGCTCGAGCAGTGGACGATGGACGTGGACGCCGCGGCGATCGCCGCCCGCCCGTCGTCGACGTCGGGCGCGGCGGCCCAGGCCTCACGCGTCCGCCTCTTCGACGTGCTGCGCCGCTGGGGCCTGTCAACGATCGGCGAGCTCGCGGCGCTGCCGGCGGCGGATCTGTCGGCCCGGCTCGGTCCGGCCGGCGTCGCCGCGCAGCGGCTGGCGCGCGGCCTCGATCCGCGGCCGCTCATTCCCGACCCGGGCGTGCGGCGCTTCGTCGAGTCGTGCCAGCTCGAATGGCCGATCGAGACGCTCGAGCCGTTGTCGTTCGTGTTCGCGCGGCTGCTGGACCCGCTGGCGGCGGCCCTCGAGCAGGCCGATCGCGGCGCCGTGGCCCTCCACCTCGCGCTGCGCCTCACCGATCGGACCACGCACGTCCGGGTGCTGCAGCTGCCGGCGCCGATGCGCGATCCGCGCGTCCTGCGCACGCTGCTGCTCCTCGATCTGGAATCGCATCCCCCGGCGGCGGCGATCGACATCGTGTCGATCGAGATCGATCCGGCGCCTGGCCGCGTCGTCCAGTATTCGCTGCTCGAGCGCGCGGTGCCGTCGCCGGAAACGATGGCGACGCTGATGGCGCGCCTCGGCGCGCTCGTCGGCGAGTCGCGCTGCGGATCGCCGGTGCTGCTCGACACCCATCGCCCCGACGGGTTCGTCATGGGGCCGGTGGCGTTCAGGGAGAGTCGATCAACTCCCAACGCCTCCGCCTCCGCGCAACCCGTTTGCGCGCTACGGCGAGACCTCGCCAGAGCTTGCCGAGCATTCGATGGGGCAAGCGGCGGCGGGCAACTCCCAACTCCCAAAACGGGTGGTTCGAACCTTCTGGGTGGAAGGCCGAGGCAACCAGCCAGGTCGCTTCGACTTTCACCCCGCTCTCCCGAACAACAAGTTGGGAGTTGGAAGTTGGGAGTTGGGAGTTGATCCGGCTCTCCGTCGCTTCCGTCCGCCGATTGCGGTCCGCGTCGCGGTTGAAAGCGGCCGGCCGGTGCGGGTCGCGATCGATCGGCAGCGCATGCCGGGCGGAATCGTGCTGCAGGCGGCGGGGCCGTGGCGGACGTCCGGCGGCTGGTGGGATCCGGTCCGGTGGAATCGCGACGAATGGGACGTGGCGCTGGGCGATGGCGCCGTCTGCCGGCTCTACCACGATCGCGACAGCGATCAGTGGTTTCTCGAGGGTGTCTTCGATTGAGGTGGCGTGCCGCGCCCGTGTCCCGCGATGTACATCGAACTGCACGCTGCCTCCGCGTTTTCCTTTCTCGACGGCGCCTCGCTGCCCGAGGCGCTGATTGAGCGCGCCGTCGATCTCGGCTACCCGGCGCTGGCGCTGCTCGATCGGGACGGCGTCTATGGCGCGCCGCGTTTTCACCTGGCGGCGCGGCGTGCCGGCATCAAGGCGATCGTCGGCGCCGAGCTGACGCTCAGCACCGCGAGCGCCGAACCGCCGCCGGCGGCCGGCAGCCGGGCCAAGCCGGGGGCGCGCGGGATGCGGTACGCCGCCGCCGGCCGCGCCGCGCCGGCAGCCCCGCCGGCGCGCCCGGATCAGCGGCTGCTCCAGCTGCCGGTGCTCATCGAATCGCGTGAGGGCTACCGCAATCTCTGCCGCCTGATCACGACGATGAAGCTGCGGGCGGCGAAGGGGGAGGGGGCGCTGACCTTCGACGATCTCGACGGCTGCGTCGGCGGCCTGATCGCGCTGGCCGGCCGCACCGCGATCGACGGCGGCCGCTTCGGGGTCGGCGGCGTCGTCGATCGAATCGTCGGCGTGTTCGGCGCGCCGCAGGTCTACGTCGAGCTGCAGCGGCACCTGCTGCGCGAGCAGGAGTGGGACAACCAGCTGCTGCGCGAGCTCGCCGCGGCGTTCCATGTGCCGGTGCTCGCCACCAACGGCGTGCGCTTTGCCGAGCCGTCCGATCGGCCGCTCTACGACGTGCTCACCTGCATCCGGCACAAGACCACGCTCGAGCGTGCCGGCCGTCGCCTCAGCTGCAACGCGGAGCGCTACCTGAAATCGCCGGACGCGATGGCGCGGCTGTTCTCGGACCTGCCGCAGGCGATCGCGGCCAGCCGGGCGCTCGCGGATCGCATCGAGTACACGATGGCCGATCTCGGCTACCGGTTCCCGGAGTATCCGGTGCCGCGCGGCGAGACGATGGCGTCGTTCCTGCGGACGATGACGCAGATTGGCGCGCGCGAGCGATATCGCCCCTACGACGATCGCGCGCGGCGGCAGATCGAGCGCGAGCTCGACCTGATCGAGAAGCTGGATCTCGCCGGCTACTTCCTGATCGTCTGGGACATCGTCAAGTACTGCCGCCAGCACGACATCCTGGTGCAGGGGCGCGGCTCGGCTGCCAACAGCGCCGTGTGCTACAGCCTCGGGATCACCGCCGTCGATCCGATCGGGATGGAGCTGCTGTTCGAGCGGTTCCTGTCCGAAGAGCGCGGCGAGTGGCCGGACATCGATCTCGACCTGCCGAGCGGCGACCGGCGCGAGCAGGTGATCCAGCACATGTACCAGAAGTACGGGAAGCTCGGCGCGGCGATGACCGCCAACGTGATCACCTATCGCGGGCGCAGTGCCGCGCGCGAAGTGGGGAAGGTGCTGTCGCTCGAGCCGGCGCAGATCGACCGGCTGGCGCGGGTGATGAACCATTTCGAATGGGTCGATCCGCAGGACTCGCTCGAGCGCGACCTGCGCGAAGTCGGCATCGACGCGCACGACGCGACGGTGCAGCTCTTCGGCCAGCTGTGGCAGCGCATCCAGGATCTGCCGCGGCATCTCGGCCAGCACTCGGGCGGCATGGTGATGTGCCAGGGACGGCTCGACGAGGTCGTCCCGCTCGAGAACGCCAGCATGCCCGGCCGCGTCGTCGTGCAGTGGGACAAGGACGACTGCGCCGACATGGGCCTGATAAAGGTGGATTTACTGGGCCTGGGCATGATGGCTGTAATCCAGGATGCCTTGCACCTGGTGAATAACACGCACGCGGGAGCGCCTGCGGCCGCTGCCGAGGGCGAGTCTGCGAGCCCCGAGGCAGCAGGGAGCGGGGGTGGGGCCCCGCGACCGGGAAAAATGATGGCGGTCATCCAGGACGCGTTGTATCTGGTGAACCATCAACTTCCAACTCCCAACTCCCAACTCCCAAACGACTTGGAAGTTGGGAATTGGGAATTGGGAGTTGACGCCGCGCAGCCCGAGGGCACGCGCGCGCCGCGCGTCGACCTCGCCCACCTGCCGCCGAACGATCCCGCCGTCTACAAGATGCTGCAGGAGGCGGACACCGTCGGGATCTTCCAGGTCGAGTCGCGCGCGCAGATGGCGACGCTGCCGCGGCTGCGTCCCACCTGCTTCTACGACATCGTCGTCGAGGTCGCGATCATCAGGCCGGGACCGATCGTCGGGCAGATGGTGCATCCCTACCTGAAGCGGCGCCAGGGCGTGGAGCGGGTCGCGTATCCGCATCCGTCGCTGCAGCCGATCCTGCAGCGCACGCTGGGCGTGCCGCTGTTCCAGGAGCAGCTGCTCCGCATGGCGATGGTGGCGGCCGGCTTCTCGGGCGGCGAGGCGGAGGAGCTGCGGCGCGCGTTCGGCTTCAAGCGATCCGAGAAGCGGATGCACCAGGTCGAAGGCAAGCTGCGCGCGGGAATGGAACGCAACGGCATCGTCGGCGACGCGGCGGAAGAGATCCTGCGGTCGATCACGTCGTTCGCGCTGTACGGCTTCCCGGAGTCGCACGCCGCGAGCTTCGCGCTGCTGGTCTACGCGAGCGCGTTCCTGAAGGCGCACTATCCGGCGGCGTTCTACACCGCGATGCTGAACAACCAGCCGATGGGGTTCTATCACCCGGCGACCCTGGTGAAGGACGCGCAGCGCCGCGGCGTCCACTTCGCGCCGATCGACGTCGAGGAGTCGGACTGGCTGTGCCGCGTCGACGACGATGGCCGCGTCCGCCTTGGCTTGATGTATGTGAATGGCTTGCGCGCCGAGGTCGGGCAGGCGATCGCTAACACGCCGGGATCTGGGACTGGAGACTCGGGACAGCAGCGCCTGCGGCCCGAGCGAGGCGCCGGAGGGCAGCCGGCCGAAGGCTGGCCGCCGAGCGAGCGCGAGCGGGGGTGGGGCCCCGCGAGCATTGAAAAAAGATGCTCGAAATGCGGCTGCGACGATGCGTCGATGATCGAGGCGACGCCGGACGGCGGCTGGTTCTGCAACATCTGCGCGCATGAATGGAATCCTCAATCCCGAGTCCCGAATCCCGAATCCCGAATCCCGAGTCCCGAGTCTCGCGTCCCGCGTCGTTTCGCGTCCATCGAAGATCTGATCGCGCGGACCGGGACCCGCCGCGACGAGCTGGCGACGCTGGCGGAGATTGGCGCCCTGAACGGCTTCGGCCACGATCGGCGAAGCGCGCTGTGGCAGATCGAGCGGGCGATTCGCCCCGCGGGAGAATTGTTCCGCGACTCGGATCAAGAGGATGCAGTCCCGAGTCCCGAATCCCGCCGCCCCGAGTCCCGAGCCAGTCCCGTCGACGTCAGCGAAGTCGCCTCTCCGCCCGATGACGCCGAGCGAGCGGCTGCTGGCCGATTACTCCGGTTCGAGCCTGACGATCGGGCCGCACCCGCTCGCCCTGCGCAGGATGGAGCTGGCGCTGCGCGGCGTGCTGCGCGCGGCCGATCTGCCGCGCGGCCGGAACGGCCGCCGTGTCCGTGTCGCCGGCGCGGTCATCACGCGCCAGCGGCCTGGCACCGCCAAGGGCTTCGTCTTCCTCACGCTCGAAGACGAAACCGGCATCGCGAACATCATCGTTCGCCCCGATCTGTTCACCGCGCAGAAGCAGACCATCGTCGGCGCTCCTTACCTGATCGTGGAGGGCACCCTCCAGCTGCAGGAAGGGGTGACCTCGGTGAAGGCGGAGCGGGTGCTCGCGTTGACCGGGGACGGCCCGGAGCCGCAATCACACGACTTCAGATAAAGTTCAGCTGACCCCCCGATTCGCCCCGAACAGGCAGGCCGCTTGCAAACTGTCCGGCCAGGACCGCCAGCGGGGCGGTAGTGATGGAGTGATATGTCCGGAGTGCAGCACAGGGGCGTGCCCCTCGTTTCGTTCATCTGGGTAGCCGCGTTGACGGCCGGGCTGGTGGCCGGCTGCCAGCCGACGATTCAGACCACGATCGCCGGTGCCCCCACGAAGACCCAGATGGCCGAGCTTTGGGTGCCGGCTGATGCGTCGCGCGATCTGTTCTGGGGACCCGGCGGCAAGCGGCTCGCCCCGGATCCGCTGGCGCGCTACACCGTGATCGAGATCAAGCGCGGCGGCTTCAGCCGCGGCTACACCGTGCTCGACCCGCAGAAGCGGGAATGGAGCGTCAAGTTCCCGCCCGAGGCGCCGACCGAAGTGGCCGCGTCACGGCTCATGTGGGGTCTCGGTTACCACCAGCCGCCGGTCTACTACCTCGCGGAATGGCAGGCGGAGAAGGCGACGTCCCCGAACCCGCAGCTGCCGGCGCGGTTCCGTGAGCGCTCGCCGGACCTTAGCGGCCTCGACACCGACGCGACCTGGTCGTATTACCGCAACCCGTTCATCGGCACGCCGCAGATGAACGGCCTGCTGGTGCTGCAGGCCATGCTCGGCAACTCGGATCTCAAAGATACCCAGAACGCGCTCTACACCCTCAAGGAGCCGGTCCATGGGGCGCGCCGCTGGTACGTCGCGCGCGACGTCGGCCAGACGTTCGGCCGCACCGGCCTGATCGATCCCCCGCGCGGCAACGTCGAGGTCTTCGAGAAGAGCGGCTTCATCAAGGGCGTCGAGAACGGGTTCGTGCAGTTCGACTATAGCGGCCGCCACAAGTCGCTGTTCGAGCGCATCCGTCCCTCCGACGTGCGATGGATCTGCGAGCGCGTCGCCGCGCTCACCGATCAGCAGCTCCAGGACGCGTTTCGCGCCGCCGGCTATCCCAAGCCCACCGCCGACCGGTTCATCCGCCGATTGCAGCAGAAAGCCGCCGAAGGCCTGCGGCTGAAGGATTGAGACACATGACGACCGCTCTCAGGGCGCGCGCGGTGGTGTTCGCCGCCGCGACGCTCCTGCTCGTCGCGGCCGGTTCGATCGCCGGGCTCGCGCAGCAGCCGCAGCAGCTCGAAGCGGCCCAGGCCGAACCGCCCGCGCGTGCCGGGCAGGACACTGACAATCATCCGCCGCACCCGCTGCACGAGATCGACGACGCGATGATCCGGCTGCCGCTGGCGACGCTGCTCGGCGCGGCGCTGGCGTTCCGGCCGCGCCGCTCGGGCACGCCGCGGCGCAGCCCGGCGGTCATCCAGACGCAGATCGTGCTGTCGGTCGTCGGCGCGATCATCATGCTGGTGGTCGGCGCCAGCCTGGCCCGCGCCTTCGGCATCGTCGGCGTCGCCAGCCTGATCCGCTATCGATCGAAGATCGACGATCCCAAGGACGCGGTCGTGATGCTGTCCGCGCTCGCGGTCGGCCTCGCCTCCGGCGTCGGGCTCTATGCGCTGTCGGTGTTCTCGACCCTGTTCCTGGTCGGCATCCTCTGGCTGATCGAGTCGTTCGACGAAGGCGTCAAGCGCTTCGAGCTGCGGATCAAGGCCGGCAAGGACACCGACTCGAAGCGGCCGCGGATCGAGGAGATCCTCCGCCGCTACCGCCTGGCCTTCGAGCTGCGGACCTCGTCGGACGAGGAGGTCTGCTACGATGTGCAGGTTCCCATGGAGCTCAAGACCGATCGGGTCTCGAACGCACTGCTCAAGCTCGATCCCGACGGCCACGCCTCGGTCGAGTGGACCGACAAGAAGGCGAAGAACTAACGGATGCCGTCACTCACGTGGATCTGATCATTCAGCCGGACGATGGTCTGGCGCCGCTGATGCAGGCGGTCCGTCACGCCAAGACCAACATCGACATCCTGATCTTCCGGTTCGATCGACCCGAGCTGGAAAAGGCGCTCGAGGCGGCGGTGGCGCGCGGCGTGGTGGTGCGCGCCCTGATCGCCCACACCAACCGCGGCGGCGAGAAGAGCCTGCGCAAGCTGGAGCTCAAGATGCTCGCGGCCGGCGTCATCGTCGCCCGCACCGCCGACGATCTGCTGCGCTATCACGGCAAGATGATGATCGTCGACGGCGAGCTCTACGTGCTCGGCTTCAACTTCACGAAGCTCGACATGGAGAAGAGCCGCAGCTTCGGCGTCGTCACCAAGGATCCGCGGCTGGTCAAGGAAGCGACCGCGCTGTTCGAGGCGGACAGCACCCGCCAGCCGTACAAGCCGGGCCACGATCGCTTCGTGGTCAGCCCGGAGTCGTCGCGCAAGATCCTCGCGGAGTTCATCGACGGGGCGAAGAAGCAGCTGCTGATCTACGACACCAAGGTCAGCGATCCGGCGCTGCTCAAGCTGCTGCTGGCGCGCGCGAAACAGGGCGTGGATATCCGCGTGCTCGGCAAGGCCCGCAAGGGCGTCACCGCGATCGAGACGCGCAAGCTGGTGGGGCCCCGCCTGCACGTGCGCGCCATCATCCGCGACGGCGCCGCCGCCTTCGTCGGCAGCCAGAGCCTCCGCAAGCTGGAGCTCGACGGCCGGCGCGAGGTCGGCGTGATTCTCAGCGACACGTCGGTGGCCAAACGGATGACCGAGGTCTTCGAAGGCGACTGGGAACGGAGCCAGACCAAGGCCGAGGCGAAGCTCGAGGCCAAGCTGGAGGCCAAGCTCGAAGCGGCCAACGGCAAGGAGAAAGACAAGGACAAGGACAAGGGCAAGGAGAAGGACAAGGGCAAGGAGAAGGAATCCGAGGCCGAGACCGCGCAGAAAGCGTGATTCAGGCTTCGATCAGCCTCCACTCACGACATTTCATCCGGCGGCCCCTAGAGTCTCTCGAGGAGGCTCCGGATGCGCATTCCCCTCGTGCTCGCACTCTCGATGGCATCGGCATGCGCGCACGCCGATGCCATCAGCCCGTCCTCTCCGTCCGCGAATCATCCCGGGCCTGCGAACGTCGTGACGCTGGGAGATCTTCCCGTGCGCGCCGGCGAACGCGTGCGCGTGACGATCGCCGCGGGCTCGGTGGTCGGCAAGGTGCGCAGGCTCTCGTCCGACGCGATCTCGATCGCGCGCGGCAAGGATCTGCATACGTTCCGCTGCGATCAGGTGACGCAGATCGACCGGCCGGCCGACGGGCTGGCGAAGGGGGCGCTGATCGGGGGCGTCTGGGCGGCGCTGGGTGCGGGGAACGCATGCCAGAACCAGGGCTCGAACGTGGCGTGCGTGGCCGCGACTATCGGCGCCTTCGCCGGCCTCGGCGCGCTGGTCGATCGCAGCGTCAGCAACGCGGCGACCCTGTTTACCGCGGGTCCCGGGGCGTGCACGCCCGGGCGTGGCCTGCACTGCGACGTGGCCGCCGCCGATCCCAGGAGCGCCATCGGGCGGCAGGTGACCTGCCGGCTGACCCTGATGTCGCGCACGGAGAACAAGTCGGCGGACGGTGCGCCGCCGCGCCGCACCTATCTTGCCGGCACGGGCAGCGGCGGACGCCCGTACGTCGTGGTCGTGAACGAATGGCTGGAAGGATCCGGTGACGTCATCGTCCAGGGCTACGTGGCCGGGGCGTCGCAGATCAGCCTGACGCTCGACGGCCGGATGCAGGCGGTCCATGGCCTGGTGCTCACCGAGGTCTCGGTGCGGCCGCCGGATCCGCCGCCGTCGCCGCCGTCGCCGCCTTCGCCGCCGCAATGACGGGCGGGACTATTCGGGCTTGCGGCGCTGGATGATGCCGGAATCGACGATCTGGCCGGTGCGCGAGATCGCGTTGAAGTGCATCTCGTCGCCGTTGATCTCGGCCGCCAGGAAGATCTGGACCTGGTCGTTACCAACGGCGGTGATCCCGGTTTTTCGATTCAGGTTGCCCCGGCGCAGCTGCCCGCCCGAGCCCGCGACGAAGTAGACGATGCCGTTCTGCGGCTTGGTGCGCTCGTAGACGTGATCGTGCCCGGTGAGGACGACCGACACGCCGTACTTGATGAACAGCGGTTCGAGCACCTTGCGGCGGCCCTCGTCCGAGCCGTGCCGGCCGCCCGACGAATAGAGCGGATGGTGGAAGTACGGAATCTTCCACTCCTCCGACGATCCCTGCAGCTCCTTCGTCAGCCACGTCAGCTGCGCCGGCTCGAGGTAGCCCGAGTCGATCGCGATGAAGCGGACGTCCTGCTTCGGCGCCTTGAAGCTGTAGTAGGCCTGGCCGTTCATGTTGAACGGGGCGTACTTGGTCTGCACGCGCGAATCATGGTTGCCGAGCGAGGCGTAGAACTTGACCTTGGCGTCGAGCAGCGCCTTGTACGGCGTCTCGAACTTGCGCAGGAAGTCGCGCGGGCCGTTGCCGCCGTACAGGTTGTCGCCGACGGTGACGACCAGCTCGTAGGGAAACTGCTGCTGGAATCTGGCCATCTGCTCGCCGAGCTGGTACTGCTCGCGCTTGCCGGTGCCGAAGTCGCCGAGCACGCCGAACTTCAGCGAGTCGTCGCGGTTGGGCAGGGTAATCGGCGCCGCGGCGGGCGCGGTCTGCGCGATCACCGCCACCGGGCCGGCGGGTCCGGTCGCCGCGATGCACGCGCCGACGACGAGGCCGGAGGCGAGCAGCCAGAGGGCGACGGGGCGGACGGATCGGAACACCATGGGAAGCGGGCGCACGCCGGCTACTTCCGGATCGCGTCGTCCATGTAGTCCACGACCAGCTGGGCGTGGACGTCGAGCAGGATGAGCCGATCGCCGATGAACCGGAACTCCAGTTCCGTCGGCAGCTTCGGCAGGGCGGCGAGGATCTGCGGCGGCATCGTCGAGGTCGGGACGGTGTCGGGATAGCGGCCGTTCACGCGCAGCTTGATTGGGCCGGGGTTCTCTTCCATCACCGAGTCGCGGATCTGCGCGCCGTCAGGCCCGGCGAGTGCCCGGGCGATCTGGCGGCGGAAGTAGGCGCGGATCGGCTGCGTGAAGACGTCGCCGGCTTTGGCCTTGCTGCGGGCGTCGGCAATCAGCCGCTGGAGCGCCCGTTCGTGGGCGTCGATCTCGGCCGAGGCGCCGCGGTTCGTCGCCTCGGGCAGGGTGCTGTCGGCCTTCTTGTGGACCGCGAGATACGCCTCGACGCGCTTGAGGAAGTCGCCGATGAGCTGGGCGTCCTCGTTGACGCGGGTCTGGCGCCCGGCCGCCGGGTGCCGGCCGGCCGTCGGCGCGGCTTCCATCGCGAGCGGCATGGCGGCGCCGCCGCCACCGCAACAACGACCCACGCGGCCACCAGCAGCGCGCGGCGCGGTAACACCAGCGACATGACTCCGGCTCCTATCCGCGGTAATTGCCGAACTGCAGCGCGATGCCGAAGTCGTGTTCCCGCAGAACTCGAATCGCTTCCTGCAGATCGTCCTTGGATCCGGAGGTGACCCGGACCTGGTCGGCCTGGATGGCCGCCTGCACCTTCTTCATCTTGCGATCCTTCAGGAACTGGACGATCGCCTTGGCTGCCTCGGTGGGAATGCCCTGCTGCAGCGAGATGACGCGCCGCACCGTGTCGTTGGCGGCGCGCTCGAGGGTGCCGAGCGTGAGGTTCTTGACCGGCACGCCGCGCCGCACCATCCGGCCCTGCAGGATCTCCCAGAGCGCGTTGAGCTTGAACTCGTCGTCAGCCGTCAGGGTGATGGTGTTGTCGGTCCGATTCAGGTCGAGCGCGGCCCGCGATCCCTTGAAGTCGTAGCGCTGCGCCACTTCCTTCTTGGCCTGGTTGACGGCGTTGTCGACCTCCTGCAGGTCGACGCCGGAGGTGATGTCGAATGAAGGCTGGGTCGTCATAGGTCAGGAAAACTCGCTGACGGACCCCTGCGGCATGCCCCCCTGCCGCTGCGGCTTGCGCCAGTAGTCCATGGTCGAGACCCGGTGCACGCAGCCGATGGTGCACATCGGCGCGCACCACTTCGGGGCCAGGAACTCGCGGCGGATGTCCGCGATCGAGTAGCTCGAGAGCGGCGTGCCCGGGGTGCCGCGCTGCTGCGAACACCAGTGCACCAGGCCGTTCTCGCAGATATACAGGTAGCGCCCGCCGGCACGGCACTGCCACTCGTTCGGCTTGGCGTCCGCCAGGTTGGTCTGGAACTTCCGGATCCCGGAGTAGAGGTTCTTGAGGACCTGGCGGCCGCCGTTGATGCGCGCCATCACGTCGTCGAAGACGGCGCGCTCGGCGTCGCCGAGCGGCTTGAGCAGGCCGGAGCCGTCGTGAATGATCCCGATCGACGTGGAGAATCCGAGATCGCGGGCGCGCCGGTTGATGGTGCGCGCGTCCTCGGGATTCTTGATACCGCCGCCGACCACCGAATTGATGTTGATGTCGAAGTGGGCGTGCTCGCGCAGCCACTGCAGTTTCTTGTCGAGCAGGCGCAGGCTCTTCTTCGAGACTTCATCGGGCTCGACGTTGTCGATGCTGATCTGCATGTAGTCGAGGCCGGCCGCGTTCAGCTCGTGGATGCGCTTCGGCGAGAGCAGGTAGCCGTTGGTGATCAGCCCCGCGATCCGGCCGCGCGCCCGGATGCGCGCGATCAGCAGGTCGAGGTCCGGGTGCAGCATCGGCTCGCCGCCGCTGAACGCGATCACCGACGTCCCGAGCGACGCCAGCTTGTCGATCCGTTCCAGCATCTCGGCCGTCGGTACCGGCTTCGACACCTTGTCGTACTCGTTGCAATACCCGCAATCGATGTTGCAGCGGCGGATCGGAACGATGTGGACGAGCAGGGGATGATCGGTGCGGGCGAGGCCGCGCGCGAATTCCCGTACGGACCGCGCTTTGCGGCTGGTCTTCCTGAAGAGTCGCATCAATCCGGCCGAGTATATCAACTGTTCGGGCTTGCCCGGAACCGCCGCATCGTTCGACCGATCCGCAGCGACTGCTCGAATATCGCGCCGACACGCACGCCGCCGGGCAGGCGGTGCCGTCCGACCGCGCCCAGGCCCGCCGACGCGATGCACCCGCAGTTCTCGCAATCCGGTGTGCCGCCGAACTGGCACGGCGAGATGTGACGCTTGAAGTCCGCCGAGACGCAGGTGGTCGTCTGCGCGAAGATGCACTCGTCCGGGCTCCTGGGCGGATCGCTGTACACCTGGATCAAGCCCTTCGGCATCCGCAGCTTCGGATACTCGGTCCGCAGGTGCATCAGCGCCGCGACCACGCGCTCGCGATCCTCGGGGCGGAGCCGCTCTGCCGAGTCCTCGCCGACCTGCGGGGTGTAGAGGCTCACCCAGATCTGCCGGGTGTGCGGGTTGTCCGACCAGAACCGGACGAACTGTTCGATGTACCCGTCCCGCTGCACCAGCTGGCGCGTCACCGTGCAGTGCACCGTGATGGCGTGCCCGACGATGTGCTTCAGAATCCGATCGTAGGTGGCGGGCGTGCGGCGGACGTCGTGTTCCGGCTGGAGCCCGTCGATGGAGACCACGATCTGCAGGCGTTTCAGGCCGATCCATTCCTGGGGAATGGGCCGCACCGCGCTCGTGACCAGCTGGGTGTAGATGCCACGCTCGACGAGACGCGGCAGGATATCGTTGAGCTCCCGGAAGCGGACCAGGGGCTCCCCGCCGACGATGGAAACGTGTAGAGGTTGATGCTCGTCGATCAGCTGCATGAACCGATCGACGAGCTCCTGACCCTTGAAATCGCTGACCTGGCGGAGGGTGACCTCACCGCCGAGGTGCTCGTCGCCGTAGGCGTAACACCCGGGGCACCTCAGCGGGCACTCGCGGGTGATCTCAACCGACAACGCTGGGCGGTGGCCACGGAGGATCCGGCCCCATGCGCTGATGATTCCTTCCATCCCGCGACTATATCATTGGTCGAGTCGCCATCGCGTCCGTAACGTCCTTGTTCAGATGAGGTTACGGCGGAATGTTCAGCTTGATCCCAGGTCCGTGGCATGGTCCAATGGACCTGCACCCACACCGACGTTCGATGAACTCAGGCGGCAAGACACCTGAGCTGGAGGGACGTTTTCACGATGACTGAACAGGCCAAGTGGCAGAGGCCGCTGAACCGGCGCTCGTTCCTCGGATACGGTGCGGCCGCAACCGCGGCGGCCCTCGCACCGGGCACCGTGCAGGCCGCCACGGCGACGCCGGCGGCGAAGCGTCGCGAGCGGGTGCTGTCGTTCTTCCACACCCATACCGGCGAACGCCTCACGACGCCGTACTGCTGCGACGGGGTCTATCAGCCTGAGGCCCTGGCCAGGATCAATCACCTGCTGCGCGACTTCCGGCAGAACGAAGTCAGGCCGATCGATCCGCAGCTGCTCGATCTGCTGCACGAGTTGGGCGGGACGCTCGACGTCGATACCCCGTTCCACGTCATTTCCGGGTACCGTTCGCCGGTCACCAACACCATGCTGCGCGAGCGCGGCGGCGACCACACCGGGGTTGCCAGCAGGAGCCTGCACATGGTGGGGAAGGCCATCGATATCCGCGTGCCGGGCGTCAAGCTCGACGACCTTCGGGCCGCGGCGCGCTCACTGAAGCTTGGTGGGGTCGGCTTCTATCCGTCCTCGAACTTCGTCCACGTCGATACCGGACGCGTCCGCTACTGGTAGGACCGGGCCGCGTCGCGCGGCCCCTCGCACTGCACACCCGCGCGTCACAACCTCGTGTCACATCCCGGCCGGCACCGGCACGTGATCGACCCGATGCCGTCGGTCGAGTAGTCGTAGGTCAGCTCTTCGCCCTTGCGGATGTTCCGTGCCGCCAGGATCCAGATGGTCTCGCCGACGACGCGCGTGTAGCAGTTCGGCGTGCACGAGTGATTGATGAACCGGGCGACGTTGCCGCCGACGGCGGCGTCCCGCACGTAGAGACGATTCAGCTTGAAGCACCAGATGTGCCCCTTTTTCAGGTAGCGGATCTCGCGCTTCAGGCTCTCCTTGTTCGTAATCTTCTCCCCCGCGTAGTGCACGATCCGTTTGTTCTTGTTGATCGGCCCGGTCGCGAAGACGCCCCATCCCTGGATTCTCGAACGCCGCTTTTCAATCATCGCGACAAAGAATAACGCGAAACCGCTGGCACCCGAGCGCCGATCGGGCCAAGCTTTGAGCGATGCACGTCTTCTATCTTCACGGGTTCGCCTCGTCCACGCGATCGTCGAAGGCCACGTTCCTCGGGGGCCGTCTCGCGCAGCACGGCCTGACCCTGCACACGCCTGACTTCAACGAGCCCGACTTCTCGACGCTCACCATCAGCCGCATGATTCGCCAGACCAGCGACGCGGTCGACGCGCTGCCGCCGGGCCCCGTCATTCTGATCGGCTCGAGCCTCGGCGGGTTCGTCGCGGTGCAGGTCGCGTTGGCGCGGCCCGCGCAGGTCGCGCGCCTCGTGCTGCTGGCGCCGGCCCTCGACTTCAACGGGAGCCGCCTCCGCACGCTCGGCGATCGCGGTCTCGACGAGTGGCAGGCCACGGATCGCCTCGACGTGTTTCACTACGGCCTGGGCCGCATGATGAGCGTCGGGTACGGGCTGTATGCGGATGCGTGCAGCTACGACTGCGTCGACGCGACGCTGTCGATGCCGATTCAAATCTTTCAGGGGCGGCGTGACGATTCGGTCGATCCGGTCGGCGTCGAGCGCTGGGCCGCGTCACGGCCCAACGTCGAATTGCATCTGCTGGACGACGACCATCAGCTCGCCGCGAGCGTCGAGTACATCTGGACGGAGATGAAGCGGTTTCTGGCGCTCGGAGGTGAGCGAAGGTGAGCGCGCTCCCTTACCAGCAAATGCCCGTATAAGCCGCCGGAACCGCGTCCCGCTCAACGTTGACCCTGAACAGATCGATGACGATCTGATCCGATCGCGTCCGTCTCAACGCCTCCGCGAACTCGGGGGAGCCGTTGCCGACGACGATGACGTCGGACTGGTCGATGACCTGGTCTACCGACTCGGTCAGCAGCGACGAGAGATGCGGGATCTGGGTGTTGATGTATTCCTTGTTCGCCCCGACCAGTCTCGCAATCGAGACGTTCTTGTCGTAGATGCAGAGCGAGTAGCCCTTGCCGAGCAGCGCTTCCGCGAGGATGACGATCGGGCTCTCGCGCAGGTCGTCGGTCCCGGCCTTGAAGCTGAAGCCGAGCAGGCCGACCTTCCTCTTGCCCGTTTCAACCACCATGTCGATGGCGTGCTGGATCTGCAGTTGGTTGCTGCCGAGGATCGACTGGATGACCGGCATGTCCAGGTCCAGTTCCTTGGCCCGGTACTGCATCGCCCGCACGTCCTTCGGCAGGCACGAGCCACCGAACGCGAAGCCCGGTTTCATGTAATACGACGACAGGTTCAGTTTCTCGTCGCGGCAGAAGATGTCCATCACCTCATGGCTGTCGATCTCGAGCCGCTTGCAGAGGTTGCCGACCTCGTTCGCGAAGCACACCTTCAGCGCGTGCCAGGTGTTGCTCGCGTACTTGATCATCTCGGCGGTGCGAATGGTGGTGGTCACGAACGGCGCGTCGACCTTCGTGTAGAGCGCTTCGGTCGGCTGCGCGTCCGACCTGTAGTTGTGGCCGACCAGGGTCATCGGCGGATTTCGGAAATCGTTGATCGCCGTGCCTTCGCGCAGGAATTCCGGGTTCACGGTTACGCCGAAGCCGCTCCCATATTCCTTCCCTGACCTTCGTTCCAGGGCAGGAATGACGACGCCGTGGGTCGTTCCCGGCAGAACGGTGCTGCGGACGACGACCACGTGATACGAGTCCTTGTCCTTCAGGCTGTCGCCGATCTGTTCGCAGACGCGCTCGAGATAGGCGAGATCGAGGCTGCCGTTCCGGCGGCTCGGGGTGCCGACGCAAATCAGCGAGAGGTCGGTGGCAGCGACCGCATCGGTGGTGTCGGTGGTCGCGCGCAGCCGACCGTTCGCGACGTTGTCACGGATCAACTCGTCAAGACCCTTCTCGACGATCGGACTGCGTCCTTCGTTGAGGCTGGCCACCTTGTCCGGGTTGACGTCGACGCCGACCACGGTGTGGCCGTCCGCGGCGAACGACGCGGCAGACACGCTGCCCACGTACCCGAGCCCAAACACTGAAACGTTCATCGTCAAATGCTCCCTGCGACGGGCGTCGCTTCTCGAGGTTCTGCCGATGTGAGGTGGGCCGGCCTGCGCCTGGCGCCCACCGCGCCGGCCTCCTGGCTGTGCACGCACGCGCGCCCGAGAGCGTGTTCGAAGTCCTGGGCTACCGCGGACCAGTCGTAGCGCTCGACCACAAGCCGCCGCGCGGCATGTTCGATCCGCTGCCGTTCCGCGACGTCGTCGACGAGGCGCACGACCGCGGCGGCAAAGCGCGCCGGTTCGTCGGCGATCAGGATGTCCCGGCCATCGGTCACCGGGAGGCCTTCCGCGCCTATCGTTGTCGACACGACCGCCTTGGCCATCGCCATGGCTTCGAAGATCTTGAGCCGCGTTCCGCCGCCGATGCGCAGCGGGACGACGTAGACGGTTCCCTCGGCGATGTGCGGACGCACGTCGTCCACGCGCCCGGTGACCTCGATGCCAGCTTCGTCGGCGAGGCGCCGGACGGCCGGCGTCGGCGCGCGGCCGATGATGCTCAGCGTCGCCTGCGGCAGCGAGCGGCGGATGATCGGCAGGATGTCGCGGACGAAGTACTGCATCCCGTCTTCATTGGGCAGCCAGTCCATCGAGCCGGTGAAGACGAGGTGCGCCGGGCGATCGCGGCGCTCTGGTGGAGCCGGGCTGAAGAACGCCGTGTCGACGCCGGTCTGCACGACGTGCACCGGCGCGCGCAGCGAGCCCGGATATAGGCGCTCGAAGGTCCGGCCATCGGCCGCGGATACGGCGAGCACGAGGTCGAACCGCGCGAGGGCATCGCGCTCGAACGCGAGCATCCGCCGCCACTGCTGGCTGAGCAGGTACGTCGCCGCCGGATTGGTCGCGTTCTCGGCGTGCCGCCGCCAGATCTCCGCTTCGACGTTGTGCGTGAAGAGAATCGCCGGACACGGCAGGTGCTCCGGCATGTTGACCATCGGCACCAGGAAATCGCAGATCACGGCGTCGAACGCCTCGGTACGGAGCAGGTGCTCGACGCGCGCGCGATACGCCTCGGAGCGGTACTTCGCGACCGCATACGGCACCTGATCGACGAGGTACCTGGCCGCGTCCGCGTAGAACCACAACGTCCCCTTGGCGGGATCGGTGCGCGGCAGCGTCTCGAGCCGCGAACACACCTCACGCATGCCGTCGCGATCCGCGGCGGTCTGCACCGGGTCTGAAAACGACAGGTAGGTGATGTCGTGCCGGGCCGCGAGGTGGCGCATCAGGTGCCACGTTCGCAGCTTGCCGCCCTTGTCCAGGGGCAGCAGCAGTCCCGCGTTGAGCCAGAGCAGTTTCACGAAGCCGGTCTCCTTGAGTCGCCGTGGGTCGTCGTGTCCATCGTCGGTCCGCCTACGCCGTGGCCTGCACCATGGCGTCGTGCTCGACATCGAGGGCCTGCGGCGCGGGCAGCGTCTGGACGCCTTCGCCGTCGATGTAGGTGCGATACCAGAGCTCGAGGTTGAGCAGGCTCCAGAGCGCGTCGCCGCCCTGGACGACGCCGGCCGCGTGCGATGCGAGCAGCGCCTCGACCGCGGCCGGATCGATGATGCCGCGCTGGCGGCTGCGCGGATCGAGCAGGACGTCGCGCGCGACGCTGTTCCAGGGCCCTCGCATCCAGACCGCGAACGGCACCGGGAACCCCATCTTCGGCCGCGACAGCACCGACGGCGGCAGGATGCCGCGCACCGCCTCGCGCAGGATCCACTTGGTGGTGAAGCCGCGCAGCTTCAGGCGCGCCGGCAGCGCCGCCGCGAACTCGACCAGCTTGTGATCGAGGAAGGGCACGCGGCTCTCGATCGACGCCGCCATGCTCATCTGGTCCTGCTTCATGAGCAGTTCGACCAGGTAGGTCTTGAGGTCGGCGTAGAGCATCCGATCGAGGACGGTGCTCCGCCCGTTCGGCGCGTCGAAGTACTCACGTGACGGTCCGTAAGCGTCGGCCGGAGTGGTCCCGGCAAAGCGATCGTCGAGCAGGCCGCGCTGGCGATCGAGCCGGATGGCGGCAAAGTTGTCGAAGAACATCGCTTCCGGCGTGCGATCCATCGTCATGAACGATCGGCTCGCATAGCGGTGCAGCCGACCCGGCAGCTTCGGCACGACGTGGTCGGCGACCCACGTGCGAATCGGGCGGGGCAGCACTCCGTAGGCGGTCCCCGCACGCCAGTTCAGCAGCGCGCGAGGGTACTTGCCGTAGCCCGCGAGGAGCTCGTCGGCCCCCTCTCCCGTGAGCACGACCTTGACGTGCTGCCGGGCGAGGTCCGACACGAAGAACAGCGGAATGCTCGAGGGATGCGCGATCGGCTCGTCCTCGTGCCAGATCAGGCGCGGCATCGCGCCGAAGAAATCGTGCTCGTCGATGACGATCTCGTGCGCATCGGCCTTGATGGCCGACGACACCTGTCGCGCGTAATCCAGCTCGCTGAACGCGCGGTGCTTGAAGGCCACCGAGAACGTCTGCAGCGGCCGATCGATCAAGCCGGCCATCAGGGCGGCAATCGCGCTGCTGTCGAGACCGCCCGACAGGAACATGCCGAGCGGCACGTCCGCCATCAGCCGGATCCGCACGGCTTCCTGGAGCAGCTCGCGGAAGCGCTCGACGGCGTCCCGCTCCGACATCGCCGCGACCTGCTCCTGACGCCGGCCGGTGGGGATGTCCCAGGTACCTGCCTCGTCGTCACGCGGCCGTCCTCGAACACCAGCGTGTGCCCGGGCAGCAGACGATGGATTCCCTTGAAGAGTGTTTCGGCACCGGAGAGGTAGCGGGTGCCGAGCAGCTCGGGCAGCCGCGCCTCGTCGGCCTCGGGTCGAATCAGGCGGCTCTCGAGGATCGCCTTGATCTCCGAACCGAACAGCAGGCGATCGCCGGCCTGCGCCCAGTAGAGCGGCTTGACGCCGAGCCGATCCCGCGCGAGCAGCAGCCGCCGCTTCGGCGCGTCCCAGATGGCGAACGCGAACATCCCGCGCAGGTGCTCGACGCACGCGTCGCCCCACTGCTCGTACGCGTGGACGATGGTCTCGGTGTCGGAGCGCGTGCGGTAGCGATGGCCCGCGGCTTCCAGCTCCACCCGGACCTCGGCGTGGTTGTAGATCTCGCCGTTGAAGACGATCCAGACGGTGTCATCCTCGTTGGCGATCGGCTGATGTCCGGCGGCGAGGTCGACGATGCTGAGCCGGCGGTGGCCAAGCGCCGCCCGCTCATCGCTGAACAATCCCGCGTCGTCCGGCCCGCGATGCGCGATGACGTCGCGCATCCGCGGCACCCGCGCCAGGTCGTCTGGCTGCAGCCGTCCGGCTGCCACGATTCCCGCAATCCCGCACATGGCTGTGTTCCGTGTGAATCAGGCCGACGCGACCCCGGTCAGCGGCGTGCCGACGGTGTCGCGCGCCGCCGGTGGCGGCGTGTCGAGGCCCTCGACGGCCGGCGTGGCCGTCTGCTTGTCGATGAATTCCCTGAACCAGAGCTCGAGCATGATCAGCTGCCAGAGCCGGTGACGATGGTCGTCGCGCGCCGACTGGTGCTCGGTCCAGAGCCGCGACACCTCGCGCGCGTCGAACAGGCCGCGGTCCTTGAGGCGGCCGTCGAGCAGCAGCTCGCTGGCCATGGGCGCCAGCGGTCCGCGCAGCCATTCGCCGATCGGCGCCGCGAAGCCGGCCTTGCGGCGCTCGATGATCGGCCGCGGCACGCGCGTCTCGAGCAGCTTGCGCAGCAGGTACTTGGACTGACCATCCTTGAGCTTCAACGACGGCGGGATGCGCGCCGCGAACTCGAGCAGCTTGTGATCGAGCAGCGGCTCGCGCGCCTCCAGCGAGACCGCCATGCTCATGCGATCGACCTTCGTCAGCACGTCGTCGATCATGTAGGTGTGCGCGTCCACGTACATCGACCGGTCGAGCGGATCGTCGGACGAGCATTGATGGTAGGCGTCGCGGAACGTCGCGAACGGATCGTGGCCGTTCACGCGGCGGAGGAAGTCGCCGGAGTAGAGGCGCGCCTTCGCGTCCGGCTCGAACATGCCGTAGGCGTGCTTGAGCGCGTAGGCCTGATCCGGGTCGCGCGCGAGGTGCCGCAGCGACCGTGCGCCCTTCACCGACAGGGGCAGCGCCTGGCCGAGCCACGCCGCAGCGCGGGTGCTGGCAGGACCGAGCGCGGCGCGCACGCGATGCTCCCAGTGCTCGACCTTGTGCCGCGCATATCCGGCCCACAGCTCGTCGCCGCCGTCGCCTGACAGCGCCACCGTGACCAGCTCGCGGGCGGCCTTCGACACGTAGTAGGTCGGCACCGCCGACGAATCGGCGAACGGCTCGTCGAAGTGCCAGGCCAGCCTCGGCAGCAGCTCCTCGACGCGCGGGTTGGCGGTCAGCGCGTGGAACTCGCAGCCGAGATGGCGCGCGACGCTTTCCGCATGCTCGACTTCGTCGTATCCCTGCTGATCGAAGCCGACCGCGATCGTCAGCGGCGGACGATCGCTCGCCTGCACCATGTAGGCGACGACGGTGGACGAGTCGATGCCGCCCGACAGGAACGCGCCGAGCGGCACGTCGCTGATCAGCCGCAGGCCGACCGCCTCGCGGAGCAGGTGGTCGAGCTCTTCGAGATACTCACGCTCGCGCGCCGGGTCGCCGTCGCCGGTGAACTCGAGATCCCAATACCGCGACGTCCGGATGCGGCCGTTCTCGGCGACGAGGACGTGCGCCGGCGGCAGCTTGTGGATGTCCTTGTAGATCGTGCCGGGCGCCGGCACGTAGAGCAGCGTCAGGTACTCGTCGAGCGCGTCGGGCCGCCAGTCGCGCGGGACCTCGGGATCCTCGAGCAGCGACTTGATCTCCGACCCGAACACCAGGCCGCCCGGGACCTCGGCGTAGTAGAGCGGCTTGACGCCGAGACGGTCGCGCGCCAGCAGCAGCCGGCGGGCGCGCGCGTCGTAGACGGCGAACGCGAACATGCCGCGGAAGTGATCGACGCAGCGCTCGCCCCACTCCTCGTAGCCGTGCACGATCACTTCGGTGTCGGAATGGGTGCGGAACCGGTGGCCGCGCGCGAGCAGCACCTGACGGACGTCGGCGAAGTTGTAGATCTCGCCGTTGAACACGACCTGGATGGAGCCGTCCTCGTTGCCGACCGGCTGATCGCCGGTGGCGAGGTCGATGATGCTCAGCCGGCGATGGCCGAGGCCGATGCCGTTGTCATAGTAGAAGCCGGCGGCGTCGGGGCCGCGGTGGGTGACGGCGTCGGTCATCGCCTTCAGGCGGGCGCGGTCGACGGGGTGATGGGGTGTGAAGTTGAACCGGCCGGCAATCCCGCACATTGGTCAGATCCCTGCAGCCTCCGCCCGCCGTGCGCCGGAGAGCGAGCGGGCCGGCAGGCCCGCGATGTAAAGGTCCTCGAACGCCTGCACCATCCGGTCGAACGAATAGCGCTGGGTGACGTGCGCGCGGGCCGCCTGGCCGAGGCGCGTTGCCAGCGGCCGATCGCCGATCAGGCGGCGGATCGCGCTGGCCAGGTGCTCCGGGTCACCCGGCTGCACGAGGATGCCGTTGTGTCCGGTGTCGATGAGATCGAGCAGGCCGCCGACGGAGCTGGCCACGACCGGCAGTCCGGATGCCATCGCCTCGATGCGCGCCGTTCGGGAACGCCTCCGAGAGTGAGGGCAGGACGAACACGTCGGCCCCGGCGAGCAGCGAGGCCACGTCCTCGCGGTGACCCAGAAACGACACGTGCGCCGAGACCCCGCGCGAGGCCGCGAGCGCCTCGAGCTCCTGACGTCGCGGACCGGCGCCGACGATCTGAAAGTGAAGCTCGGGGTGCTCGCGTACCAGCGTGGACGCTGCCGCGAGCAGGGTCTCGTGGCTCTTCTCAGGGCGCAGGTTCGCGACCGTGATCACGGTCCGAATCGGCCGCGTCGCGGCGTCAGGACTCCGTTCGCCGAACGCCGCGGCGTCGATGCCGTTGGGGATCACCGCAATTGACGAGCCCGCGAGGCCCTCCTGCTCGAGCATGTCCCGCGCTGCTGTGGAATTCGCGACGACCTTCGTTGCGCATCGGTAGGCCTGGCGCTGCAGCACGATCTGTCCGGCGGTCTTGTCGGGATTGAGCTCCCTGCGGCTGCCGATGCGGACCGGGACGCCCGCCAGCTTCGCTGCCGGCAAGCCGAAGATGTTCGCGTAGAGATCGCATGTATGCACCACGGCAATGCGTTCACGCCGGCACCACCGGGCGAACGACAGCATCTGCGCAACCGTCGCGGGTCTGGCGAAGCCCCGGATGGGGAACTCGACGATGGACGCGGCCCGTTCGGCGACGCGCGGCAGCCAGGCGCCGCGCCGCTCGAAGCAGGCGACGTGGACGCGGAAGCGCACGGGATCGAGCCTGCGGACGAGCTCGGTCATCTGCCGCTCGGTGCCGCCCGGCTCGAATCGAGTCAGGAAGACGGCAACCGGAATTTGTGGCGGCACGTTCACACCGGCCATCTCAGCAAGCGGGGTGCCACGCGTAATTGCCCCAGTTAGCGGCGCGAATGAGGATTTGGGTTCTCAGGGAGGGAACAGGGATGCTCGGGTTCTGGGGTTCCAGGGCTCCAGGGTTCCATGTTCGGTGTGCTAGCGGACGGCGAGTGGGCGGTGCCCGCGTGACAGGCTCGAAGCCATGGCCGTGCCGGCGTCGAGGTACTGGCGGTGCCAGAGCTCGAAGACCAGCAGCTGCCAGAGCCGAAGCGTATGGTCGCGCTTGCCGGCCAGGTGCTCGCGCACCAGACGATCGATGAAGGCCGGCTCGAAATAGCCGCGCTGGCGCGTGGTCGGCGAGGACAGCACGTCGGAGAACACGTCGGTGAGTCCGCCGCGGAACCACACCCCGAGCGGCACGCCGAATCCCTGTTTCCGGCGGTTCAGGATGGCCGCCGGGAGCAGCGCGGCGGCGGCCTGCTTCAGGATGTGCTTGCGGCGGCCGCCGGCGATCTTCATCGAGACCGGCAGCGTGGCGGCGAAGTCGATCACCTCGTTGTCGAGCAGCGGCACGCGCGACTCGATCGAGTGCGCCATGCTCATGCGATCGACCTTGGTGAGCACGTCCTCGGGGAGGTAGGTCTCGAAGTCGAAGCGCATCATCCGGCTGCGCGGCGGCAGCCCCGCGAAGCGATCGAAGCGCCGCGCCAGCACGCGCTCCGGGCTGTAGCCGTCGAGCGCGCGGCGGACGTCGCCACTGTAGAGCGCGGGTTTCTCGTCCTGCTGGAAGAACGCGATCGAATCGAGGTAGCGGCCTTCGACGCTGCGCGACACGTGGCGGAGGAAGTTCTTCCCGCGTGCCCCGTGCGGCAGCAGCGGCCACACCATCTCCGCGGCGCGACGCTTTCCGGGCAGCGGCAGTTCGTCGAACTGTGCGACCCGCGGGTGGGGCAGGTAGCGGTCGTAGCCGCCGAACAACTCGTCGCCGCCGTCGCCGGAGAGCACCACGGTGACGTGCCGGCGGGCGATCTCCGACACGTACCAGGTCGGGATCGCGGAGGAGTCGGCGAACGGCTCGTCGAAGTGCCCGATCAGCCGATCGAGAATCGCGAGTCCGTCCGGCTTCACCACGAACTCGTGATGGTCGGTGCCGAAGTGCCGGGCCACCGACGCGCGCGTGCTCGAGCTCGTCGAACTGCGGATCGTCGAAGCCGATCGAGAACGTCTTCACCGGCCGCGCCGACGCCCGCGCCATCAGCCCGACGACGACGCTGGAGTCGACGCCGCCGGAGAGAAAGGCGCCGAGCGGCACGTCGGAGACCATGTGCGATTCGACCGCGCCGGCCAGCACGTCGCCGAGCGCGCTCGCCGCGTCCTGCTTCGGTGCCGCGGAACGACTCGTCGGTGCCCATCTGCCAGTAGCGATGGACCTCGGCCCGCCCGTCGCGCCAGATCAGGTAGTGCGCCGGCGGAAGCTTCTTGACGCCGGCGAGGATGGCGCGGTCTGGCGGCGTGTAGAGGAACGACAGGTAATGATCGAGGGCCTCGAGATCGAGCCGCGGGGTGACCGCACCGGCGGCCAGCAGCGACTTCAGCTCCGACGCGAAGTACAGCCGTCCCTCGTGCTCGACGTAGTGCAGCGGCTTCTGACCGGCGCGGTCCCTGGCCAGCAGCAGCGTCCGGCTCCGGCGATCCCACAGGGCGATGCCGAACATGCCGCGAAGCCGCGCGAACGCCCGCTCGCCCCACTGCTCATAGGCATGGACGATGGTTTCGGTGTCGCTCGACGTGTAGAAGCGGTGGCCCGCCGCCTCGAGCTCGCGGCGCAGCTGCCGGTAGTTGTAGATCTCGCCGTTGAAGACGATCCAGACCGTCTCGTCCTCGTTGTGAATCGGCTGGTGGCCGGTCGAGAGATCGATGATGCTCAACCGCCGCATGCCGAGCCCGACGCCGGCCTCGACGTGAATCCCTTCGTCATCCGGTCCGCGATGACGGATGACTTCGCACATCTGGTGCACCAGCGAGGCGCTCACCTCGCCGTGCCGGCCGAGCGAGCGCTCGGCGTCGACGAAACCGGCTATGCCACACATCTCAGGGTTTCCCTACGGTTCAAGTCCAGCCCCGACCTCATGCATGCTCGGGGCCAGTGCGCTGGCGCTCATGCGCAGCAGCGGCACCCGCCGCGGCAGGTTGACGAGACGATGCGTGGAATGGGCGCTGACCAGGGCGCCGTTGACGAGCACGGCCTCGGAGCGCCCCATCGAGTAGTCGATGAGCGCCGCCACGCGGGCGTCGGTCTGCATCTCGGAGGTGCCCCAGCGATGCGGCGGCGCCGACGTATCGCGGCTCGCGGCCCCGGCGGCTTCGACGGCGGCCAGCACGAGCATGGCGCCGGCACTCCACCGCACGCGGAACGCACAGCCATGCCAGTCGGGTCCTGGCGCCGTATGAATTCGCGACTCTTCCATGACCAGCTGACGGCCCACCTCCGGCGTTGCCGGAATGAAGGTCGCGATGGTCGTTGGCAGCGCGGCCGCGGTCAGCCGGCCGACCAGCAGCGGCGCCGGCTCGATCACGCCGTACGCCGGAGACCGCGAGGCCAGTGGATGCGCGCCCGGCGCGATGACCTGGGTGGCTGCGGTCGAGGCCAGCGCCAGCGACCTGTCGGCGCTGCGCAGCCGCACCACGTGGTCGCTGTCTGCCGTGCAGTGCCATGACGGGTCGATGTGCCAGTAGCACTCGATGTCGGCGGTGCCGCTGCCGAGCACGAAGTCGAAGAACCACCAGCCGAGACCGTGCAGCGCCAGCACGGCCCGGGTGTGCACGCGCGGCGCATAGCCGTTGTGGGTGCCCTCGATGTAATCGCAATCGCTCGACGTCCGCCAGATCGAGGCGCGCGCGGACGTGGCCGTCGTCCAGTGGAAGGCGCCGCGCGGGCGCGACTGCGGCTGGCCGTCCAGCACGACGGTGTTGTGCATCATCGTGCTGCGGAACTGATCGCGGACCTCGTAGTCCATCGTGTAGGTCGCGGTGCCGGGGTCGATCAGGAGCGGACGGCCGGCCACCGTCAAGACCGACGACAACGCGTCGGAGTGCGCGTGCCCTCCGTTGAGGAACCCGTGCGGACCGGCGTCGACGATCAACTGGTCGCCGCGTGCGGTCCGTGACACGAAGTAGCCGCTCGCGGGCAGCGCCGCGGACGTCCAGCGCGCCGGACTGGGCAGCGCATCAGCGGCGGCGAGGCCGCACATCCAGTACGTCTCCTCTGGAACCGGACCGATCGCGAGCGCCGGCTCGTCGAGCAGTACGGCGGCTGTCGCCAGCGTATCGCGGCAGTCGGCGGCATCCCGTCCGCAGATCGGAAAGCACTGTCCGCCGTCGTCATCGCCGATCTGCGGCCGGATGCCGCCGTCGTCGGCGATGGTGCGGAGAAAGCGGGCCTGGCGGCGCGCCGCCTCCTCGAAGATCCCGGCGGCGGGGTCGGCAGCGTGGCGGGCGACGATCGCCGCCAGCAGGTAGAAGTCGGTCGAATAGCGGTGGTAGTGGGCGGAGAGCTCGGCGTGGCCGCCATCGGCCCGGATCTGGCGGCTGGCCTCCTGCACGAGCACGTCACGGCCGACCGACGTGCGCCGTGCGCTCGCGCGCAGCTCGGGCAGCGCCAGCCCGCCGACATAGAGGGCCAGCGCTTCGCCGGTCAGGTGCGTGTTGGGACTGAAGTAGCGCGAGAGGTTGTGCTCGACGTGCGTCAACTGCCGATCGAGCCCGACCAGCAGATCGACGAGCCACGGTTCGCGGTCGGTGTCGCCGGCGCCGCCGGCGAACAGCTCCAGCGACCACAGCCAGGCGAGGCTCCGGAAACCGAGCTCCAGCATGCTCGCCCAGTTCGTGCCGAGCAGCGGCGGATTCGCCGCCAGCCAGCTGGCGAGCTGCGACGTGAAGAGATCGTAGTAGCGCCGGTCGCCGGTCAACGCATGAGCGCGGCCGAGTACGAGCCAGTGCTGATGGCGATTGAGCTCCCAGATGACCTTGTGATCGCCGGCGAGCGCATCGAGATAGGGCACCGCCGACCAGAACAGGAGCGGCGAGCGCCGGTCCGACACGCCGTCCCGATGCCAGTCGGGCAGGGGGCCGAGCTCGAGCCCCTTGAATCCCAGCAGGTCGTAGCGACCGCGCGTGACGGCGTCGGCCCTGGTGGACGCGTCGGCTCGGGAGCCAGGGAAGTCGCGGCCAACCGCGCTGGCCAGATCGGGCAGGCGCGCGGCGCCGAGCGGAAACGGCGTCGAGCGTGTCCTGAAGTGTCGCGCCAGCGACCGGTGGGCGGCAAGGTGCTCGCGCCGCCTCAGCGCCGACAGCGCCTCGGCCCAGTCCTTCGATCGGCTGTGGGAGTCGAGCGCGCTCACGAGCGCTGCACGCGACCACTGTGACCCCGCGATAACGTGACGCACGCGGCCGGCGCCCTTCCTCACCTCGCACGTCAGGCGGAACTGCAGCTCGCCGGGTTGCATGGCCGCGAAGCGGCGGAGCGCCCGTGTCATACCGGGCTGGCCGAGGCTTCCCGCACCGCCGTGCGGGCGTTGACGACGCTGTTGTAGAGGGCCAGCCATTGCGTCCGGACCGCGCTCCACCGGTACTGCTCACAGCCGTCGCGCGCCGCGTCCGTGAGCCGCCGCGACAGTCCGGGTTCCTCGACGAGCCGCTGCATCGCCGCGGCGGCGGCGGCGTGGTCGCCGCACGGGACCAGCAGTCCATGCGCGTCGTGGGTGAGGATCGCCGGGACGCCTCCCGCGTTGGTGGAGACCACGGCGCAGCCGCTCGCGAATGCCTCGAGGACCGACGAGGGCATGTTGTCGATGTTCGGCGTCTGCAGGTAGATGTCGGCGTCGGCGTAGTAGCGCCAGATGTCCGCGGGCGCCACCCGGCCGACGAACCGGACGTGATCGAGCCGAAGATCCGCCGCCAGCTGTTGCAAGCGCGGCCTCTCGGCGCCGTCTCCCACCAGCGTCAGCGTGGCGTGCGGGTAGCGGTCCTGGAGGCGCCGGAACGCGTGCAGCGTGCAGGACACGTTGTAGAGCGCTTCGAAGTTGCGGGTGGACAGGACGTGCGGGTGCAGGCGCTCCCGCGACCGGAACCGGAACCGATCGACGTCGACGATGTTCGGGATGACCTCGGCGCCGATTCCGTGCTCCGCGAACACGCCCTTCAGGAATCGCGAGGGGACCGCGTTGCGATCGACGGTACGCAGCGTCCATCGGGCAAGCGGGGAGCGACGGAGGTGATCGGGCGCCTCGCCGCTCCGGTAGTTCATCACGACCGGCTTGCCGTACAGCTTCGCGATCAGCACCGCGGGCAGCGGCGAGAGGACGAACGAGAAGTAGGACGCCGAGAAGACGTGCACGACGTCGGCGGACCTGAGTTCGCGGAGGAGTAACGGCCAGTAGCACACCTGGGTCATCAGGGTGCGCAGGTACTTCACCCGCGTGGCATGGCGGAGGACACCAGGCGGCACCGGGTTGACCGGCACCAGCCACGCGCGAACGGCCGGATCGCCGCTCCATGCCCGCAGCAGACGATCGGCCTGAACCGCCTGACCGCCAAGGATTCCCATCGACGGCGCGACCAGCGCGACTCGAAGCGGGCGAGGTTCGGACATTGAAATGCAGCTCTGCAAGCCGCGCGCCTACAGGGCTGAGTGTCGTGAAAGCATGCAGGCTCGAGAGGGATTCGGCGTGGCTCAGCAGTAGCAGATAGGTCAGAGTCCGTATTAGTACTCAGCCATATAATTGACATCATGCAATTGGCGGCCTTTTCAGTGCATGACGTGTAAAACGTACAAACTGTAGAGTTGTGAATTGCTAGCATTGCTGAGTCTTGAATCTGGTCATATGCGGTTTGGATCAATAAATACAGCCCATCCCTGATCTGGTCACCGACTTGCCTTAACAGTGCCCGGTAAGCGGCTGCAGGTGCGGTCGCGAGCTTCTCCAACCTCTCAACACAAATTCCCAGCCGATGGCGGCGTGTCGACCTGAGCTGATTGCTGAGGACGGGCTACGAGTGCGCCCTCTGCGACAGCAGCACTGTGCGGTGCTGAGGTTCACACGGCTTCTGGAGGATCGATGAGACTGTTCGGACGATTCACGCATCTGGCGGCGTTGCGCAGCGGCCTCGCCATCGCGGCGCTCGGCGCCCTCGTCGCGCCCGCCGCGGCACAGACCCAGATCGAGCTCTCACCCGAGACCGCCGTCGTCCGGAAGGGCAAATGGGTCGTCACCTCCGACAGCACCGCACCGCATGGAGCCACCACGCTTCGTCATCCCGACGCCGGCGCCGCGAAACTGACCGCGGCGCTCGCAAGCCCGGCGAATTACTTCGAGCTCACCTTCAACGCGACCGCCGGCGTCGGCTATCGCCTCTGGCTCTATGGCAAGGCCGACAAGAACAACTGGGCGAACGATTCGGTCTTCGTGCAGTTCTCGGGCAGCGTCACCTCCAGCGGCGCGGCGGCGTATCGCATCGGCACCACCGCCGCGACGGAAATCAATCTCGAGGAATGCAGCGGCTGCGGTCTCACCGGCTGGGCCTGGCAGGACAACGGCTGGGGCAAGGGCGTCAACGGCCCGCTCGTCTTCTTCGCGACGACCGGCGTGCAGACCATGCGCGTCCAGACGCGTGAAGACGGTCTCTCGATCGATCACATGACGCTCAACCCCGAGGCGTCCGCCGGGCTGACGACCCTGATCGCGCCGTCGCTCTCCGCCCCGAGCGGGACCAGCGTACCGGTCGTGCCGACCTACACCTGGAACGTCGTCTCGGGCGCGACCCAGTACTCCCTGACGGTCAACAACAGCGCCGGCCAGGCGGTGATTCAGACCACGTATCAGTCGTCCGCGGTCTGCAGTACCACCTGCTCGGTGACGCCATCGGTGACGTTGGCGGCCGGTACCGCTCACACCGCGTGGGTGAAGGCCGGGAACTCAACCGGCGGCACCAGCCCGCTCAGCGCCGCCCGGACCTTCACGACGGCCCCCCCGGCCGGCGGTTCGACGCTGCTCAAGGTGCTCGACTGGAATACGCATCACGGCCTCGGCACCGACGGCACCTACAGCATCACCCGGTTCGTGACCTGGATCGTGAAGAGCGGCGCGAACGTGGTGTCGCTCAACGAAGTCGAGAAGAACGTCGGCACCTACGGGAACGAAGACCAGCCGGCGCGCTACGCGGCCCTGCTCAAGTCGGCGACCGGCAAGACCTGGTACTACAAGTTCGCGCACCGCACCAGCGGCACCAACGGCCAGGGCAACCTGATTCTGAGCACCTTCCCCTTCGAGAGCACCGACGGCTATCAGCTCAGTCACAGCCGCTCGGTCGCCCGGGTGCAGATCGTGGTCAACGGCATTCGGGTGAACGTGTTCTCGACGCACCTCGATGCGGAATCCAGCACCTATCGCGCGGCCCAGATGAACGAGATGAAGACCTGGGCGAACAGCTTCGCGCAGCAGCACATCTTCGCCGGTGACTTCAACGCCTGGCCCGGCGCCGCCGAGATCGCGAACATGACCTCGGTCGCCTACGACTCCTGGGCCGAAGCCAAGGCTGACGGCACCGCCATCGCATACGCGGGCAACGAGGCCGGCAACACGCGCAACAGCCGGATCGACTACGTGTTCTTCTCGAAGAGCGCCACGCGCCTCGTGCTCAAGGCGGTGCAGGTCTACGATACGCGCGACGCCAACGGCGTGATGCCGTCGGACCATCGCCCGCTGATGGCGACGTTCGAAGTGAAGTAGAGCTCAGAAGGGCTGGGGACTGGGCACGCCCAGTCCCGAATCCCGAGTCCCGAATCCCGAGTCCCGTGTCGTCCGATTTCAGCCCACCGCCGGACCGAGTTGTCCGGCGCGGCGTGGCGGGGTGCCCGACCATGCCGCCGAGGCTCGCGACCGCCAGACTTCACGCGCGTAGCCGAGGCTGTAGGCCAGCACCAGCCAGTGTCGCGTTCTGGCGCGGGCGTCACGCCTCACCATCGACCGCAGCCAGCCGATGGCGTGCCGCACGGCGCCGCCGACGATGAAGCGCGGGACCCCCAGGACGCGTGGCACGCTCTGCAGCTCGATGCCCAGCTCGGTGCGGCCGTGCATGGCGTGGACGCGCGCGTGCGAAACGCCCTTCCAGTACCACCAGCGCCGGAAGTAGCGTCGGGTGAGCCGCGAGGCCGGGACCACATGGTTGAGCACCATGGCCGGCACGTAGAGGCCACGAATGCCCGCTTCCCGCGACCGATAGAAGAACTCCGCCTGTTCCTGGCCGAGCAGCGACTTGCCGTTCCGTCCGAGCTCGGGGCGAAAGCCGCCGATGCGTTCGATCACGTCGCGGCGGACCGCCATGTTGACGCCGAGCGGCGTCTTCTTCTGCTCTTCGAAGACGAACGCCGATCGGCCGTGATCCATCACGGCGATGGCGCCCCCGAGGTTGCCCGCTTCGTCCAGCCATGACGGCCGCGACGCCTTCCAGATCGGCCTGACCGGCCCTCCCGTATACCCGATGTCGCGCCGCTTCAGCAGCGGCTGCACCGCCGCCTGCAGCCACCCCGTTTCAACCACGACGTCGTCGTCGGTGAAAACTATGATGGCCGCGTGCGCGGCGTTCATGCCGGTGTTGAGGGCGTTGGACTTGCCCTGCCGCGGCTCGAACAAATAGCGCAGGCGGACCGGGAACGAGGCGATACGCGCTTCGACCACGTCGTGGGTGCGGTCGTTCGAGTTGTTGTCGACGACGAGGACGTCCCAGCTGAAGCCGGCGACGGCGCTCTGCGCCAGGCTCTCGAGGGTCCGCTCGAGATCGTCCGCGCGGTTGTAGGTGCAGATCAGGATCGTCGCGTCGACGTCGAGGTCCTCGGCGCGGATCGGTGCGACCTGTGGTATCGGCACACCCGTCTTCATCATCAATCTCCCGGCACCATGCGGGTCACCGCTCGACGCGCGAGCCGGCTGTCACGGAACCGCTGACGCACGATGCCGGCGAAGAAGCACAACCAGAGCTCGTGCTCGAAGGCCTGCACGCGACGGCCCTTGAGCGAGTCGCGAACCCAGTGGAGCGCGGTGTTGACGGCCTTGCGATAGAGATACCGCGGCACCCCGAACACGTGCGGCACCGTCGAAAAGTCCAGCGTCGTCTGCTCCGGGGACTCCATGTCGAGTCCGGAGCGCTCGTAGAGCAGGGCGCGGCTGATGCCCCGCCAGTAGAACCAGCGCCGGAAGTACGGCTTGCGCAGGCGATCGGCGGGGATGATGTGCCGCAGCGAGAGGTCTGGCGAGTAGAAGCCGCGGACGCCGCTCTGCCGCGCGCGGATGCACCACTCGCGCACTTCCTGTCCGAGCAGGGTCCCCGCCCGCCGTCCCGTGTGCGGATCGAACAGTCCGGCGCGATCGAAGGCGCGGCGATGGAACGCCATGTTGACGCCGAGCGGTACCCGGTTGCCGAATTCGATCGGCTCCGGGCCGTAGTCGAGGAGCGCAATCACCGCCCAGTGTCTGCCGTTGTGGTCCGGCAGCCAGTCGGGCCTGGGGCCGCCCCAGATCGGCAGCACGCGCCCGCCGACGTAGTCGCACTCGAGCCGCGTCAACCCTTCGGCGGCGCGATTCAACCAGTCGGCCGGCACCCGAACGTCGTCATCCGTCGTCACGATGATGTCGCCGGCGGCGGCCCGGATCCCGGTGTTGAGGGCAGGGCTTCGGCCCTGCTCGCGCTCGAACAGGTAAGTCAGCGGGACCGGGAAGGCGCGAGCGGCTTGTTCGAGGACGGCACGGGTGTCGTCGGGCGAGTTGTTGTCGACGACGATGACTTCCCATGGGCCGTCGGGTTGCAGCGAGGCAAGACTGGCCAGCGTGTCCCGCAGATCCGCCGCGCGGTTGTAGGTCGCGATGACGACCGAGTATTTCATCCGTCACTCCACCGTGCTGAGCAGCCGCTCCCGGTGCGACGCGGCCAGGTGGGCGGCCGGCGGCAGTTCCAGCAGTTCGTAGATCAGTCGCAAGGCGCGAGCGGTCGCGCCGCCGGGCCGGTAGAACACTTCGGCCGAGGCGCGCCGGCGCTCGGGCGACCGCGCGGCAGGGGAGGCGAGTGCCTCGCGCACCGCGGCGGCGAGCGAGGGCATGTCCGACACCACCGTGGCCGCCGACCGGAGCAGAGCGACCTTCTCGACATTGATTCGCGCCAGCTCGATCAGTTGCGGCGCGTCGAACACGATCAGCGGACGATCGAGGGCGCAGAACTCGAAGCCGATCGAGCTGTGATCGGTGACCATCAGGTCGCTGGCGAGCACGTAGCGGGTCGAGTCGCCGCTGCCGGCGAGCAGGAAATGCGGGCCGCGGTACGCCTCGAGACGCTCGCGCCAGTTGACGCCGCCCGAATAGCGCGGGTCCGGATCGAGCGAGCGATCGTGCAGCTTGGCGATGACGTTACACCCGGAGTCGAGCAGGGTCCGGATGATCTCCTCGCCGGCGAAGTTGAGCGCGGACGCGGGGGAGAACGTCGGCGCGAAGATCGCGGTGGGGCGCGAGGCGTCGAGGCCGAGCGCCGCCGCGGCGGCGCGCGCCTGCCCGCTCTCCGTGATCAGGACGTCGGCCTTCGGGTAGCCGACGAGCACGGCGCGCTCGGCGGGGACGATGCCGGCGGTGACGTAGTTCTGGAGCCGGCCCTCGTTCGGGAAGGCGACGCGGTCGTAGCGTTCGAACCCGATCGGCAGATCCGACGGACAGTCGAGGTTGTACTTGCCGGCGACACCGTGAAAGAAGTTCAGCTGCTTGTCGGCACGCCAGAGCGGCACGGCGTCCCACGGATCGGCGTTGATGTAGAGATCGAGCCGGGTCCAGGGCGCTTCGCTGCGGGGGATCACGCGGTCGAGAATCCCGAGCTCCTCGAACGACCGCGAGAGGTCTTCCCGCGCCGTCCCGGTAAAGCGCATGCGAATGCGATCGTCCTTCAGCAGCGGCGCCAGGACCGGCCAGAGCACGGCCAGGTTCAAGGGGGTGCGCGCCTCGACGAGCACGGTACGGCCGCCGCGGATGCGGCCGAGCGCGCGGTCGACGGCGCGGAGCACCGGCACCGCCGGTCTCAGCGCCTGACGCAGCCACTTCACGATGCGGCCCCCTGTCTGGCGCGGCGGAGCTGATAGGCGCGCGACAGCAGGCGCGGCATCCATCGCGCCATGAATCCCGCGACCTTGACGATCGGTCGGCCCCCCTGCGCGTAGAGCGCGTCCAGGTGATCGGCGGCGAGGTGACCCTCTCCGGCGTTCAGCGCGTCGAGCGCCTGCGCGGTCAGCCGCGCGCGCTGGAACCTGGCGACCTGCTCCTCCACGACCCGCAGCTCGTTGGGCCGGCCGATCAGGCTCGAGCGCATCTTCTCGTAGACCTGGAGAATCCCGGTCACCATCCGCACGTGATTGGCGGACATGCTGTCGCTGCGCCGGCGGTAGTGTCCGAGCGGCTCGTCGTTGCGGGCGAACTTGAAGCCCGCGGCTGCGGCCCGCAGCCAGAAGTCGTAGTCCTCGTTGGTGATCAGCGTCTCGTCGAACTCGCCGACCGCGCTGTAGACGCGGCGCCGCATGATCGACATGATGAAAATCGCCGTCTCGTCGGCGAGCATGGTCGCCAGCGTCGGCTGGGGGCGTGGGTCGGGATAGGGACGCGCCGGCGATCCGTGCCATCGTCCGCCGAGGAACCAGCCGTTGCCGGTGACGACGTCCACCTCGGGCTGGCGGGCGAAGACCGCCAGCTGGACCTCGAGGAAGTTCGGCTCCCAGATGTCGTCGCTGTCGAGGGTGGCGATGAAGGCGCCCGTCGATTCGCGCAGGGCGCGATTGCGGGCCGCCGAGATGCCGCGGTTGACCTGACGGATCAGCCGGACCCGCGGATCCTTGGCCGCGTAGGCCTCGACGCTCTGCGCCGTGGTGTCGGTGGACCCGTCGTCGACGATCAGCAGCTCCCAGTCCGGCGCGGTCTGCGCGATCACCGACTCAATCGACGCACCGATGTACGGTGCGACGTTGAACGCCGGCATGATCACGCTGACTTCTGCCATGACTCCTCACGCACGAGCGGCTCGAGCACGGCCGCCGCGGGCTCGAGCTCGATGGCGTCGTAGAGCTCGCGGACTGCCCGTCCTGTGGCGCCGCCCGGCCGATAGAAGAGGTCGGCCGCGACGCGGCGGCGCTCATGGCTCTGGCTCGCGGGATTCGACAGGCCGCCCTCGACAGCGGCCAGGGCACCCGCCAGGTCGTCGACCGAGCGCGACACCGAGGCGAGCAGCGAGACGTAGTCGGGATGGATGTTCGCCAGCGCGATCAAGTCGGGACGGTGAATCCGGACGACCGGGCGATCGCGGAGCAGGAACTCGAATCCGGCGGAGCTGTGGTCGGTGATCAGCAGGTCCGAGGCGACGAGGCACGGCGCGATGTTGGGGTCGCCGGCGATCACGCCCCGTCCCGGCGTGAGCAGCGGCTGCAGGCGCGCCACCCAGTCGACGCCGCCTGAGTATTGCGGACGAGGATCGCGCGACCGATCGTGCAGCTTCACGATCAGGTTGATCGGCAGCCGCCCGAGCGCGGCGACCAGTTCGGCGCCGAAGGCGTTGAGTGACGAGGCCGGCGACCAGGTCGGCGCGTAGAGCACCGTCGGCAGCGACGGATCGAGGCCGAGCGCCGCCAGCTGGGTCGTGCGCTCGTAGGTGCCGTCCACCAGGCAGTCCACCTTCGGCATGCCGACCAGTCGAATCGCGGGGCTGTCGGCGTAAATCGCGCCGCTGGCCACGAAGTTGCGCAGTCGCCGCTCGTTGACGAAGAACAGCCGGTGCCATTCGCGCATCGACCGGTCCGGCGCGTCGAAGCCGTACTTGCCGCCGACGCCGTGGAACATCTGGATCCGTGCGGTGCCGCGCAGCAGCGGGGCCCAGAGGAAGTCCGACGTCAGATACGCGTCGAACTTCGAGAACGCGGCCCGGCGCGGGTGGATCGTGGTGACGCCGGTCGCCTTCGGGTAGACGGCATCGAGCCTGCCAGCTTCGTGGCTGGCCGTGAAGACGAAGCGCACGCGCGGATCGCGCAGCATGGCGCGATACACGGGCTCGACCATCGTGAAGTTGACCGGCGTGTGGCCGTCGACGAGGATGCGCCGGCGATCGCCGCGGCGGCTCAGCCGCTGATCGAGGTCGCGCATGCGCTGGACCATCGAGCGCAGAGACGCGGTCATGCATGCACCTCGACCGCCCCGACCGGGTGGGCGGCGGTGGTGCGCCGGCTCGCGCGGCCGGCCGCGATCCGCGAGGTGAGGTACTCGCGCGGCGCGATCGCCAGGGCGAGCAGGTAGTAGAACGTCCAGTGATACGCGACCGAGGCGAACAGCGCGCAGACGAACCAGCCGGCCAGCGCCGCGGACAGCGCCGCCGAGTGCATGAACAGCAGATCGTGTTCGTCCTCCGGCAGTGGATCGGCCGCTGGCGCCCGCGCCGACGGCCGCCGGCCTGGCGCCAGCGATCGCAGCAGGGCGCGCGTCTGGATCGGCGCGTAGACGCCGCGCGCCACCAGGAACACCCAGACCAGCAGGCCGAACACGCCGAGCTCGGAGGCCACCTGCAGCACGACGTTGTGCGACTCGCGCCACGCCTCCTGGCGTCCGTCGGGGTTGTAGTTCTTGAACTGACCGGCGCCGACGCCGGTCAGCGGCTGCGCGACGAACGCGTCGAACGATTCCTGCAGCAGGATCGAGCGCGCCTCCCGGGATCCGGTTTCATCGAGCTCCTGGTTGGTGATGCTGGCGAGCCGCGACCAGTACGACGACGGCAGCAGCGGCAGCGCCAGCACCGCCGCGAATACGGCCGCGAACACCAGGCCGGGCTTGCGCCTGACGGTGAACGCGCCGAGCACGATCGCCATCGCCGCCAGGCCGACGGTCCCGGACCGCGACTGCGACGCGATGATCGCGCCGAGCATGCAGACCGCGCACAGCGCCGCCGCGCCGCGCCGGATCGCCGACGACGGCCGCTGCACCAGCACTGCCGCCAGCGGCAGGACGGCGACCATGTTCAGCGCCAGATCGTTCGGGTTCTTGAACATGCCGCCGACCGAGCCCTGCACCCGGCCGTTCTCGATGAGGTTGATGCCGCGCGCGTAGTCGAGCACGGCCCGGCCGGCGATGTAGCCGCTGGCGATGACCAGCAGCCAGGTGAACTGCTCGATGCGCTTCGGCGAGGTGAGCGTGTTGACCATCAGCACGAAGATCAGCACCACCTTCGCGTAGAGCTCGGTGAACGTGCCGATTGCGCCACCCATCCAGATAGCGAACGGCGCCGTGCCCAGGATGACCGCGGCGAACGCCAGCACGCCGATCAACTCCGGCGTGACCCGCGTGATCGAGAGGCCGCGCGACAGCCGTCCGAACGCCAGGGCGCCAAGCGCGAAGATCGCCGAAAGCTCCGCGAGGTGCAGCGCGCCGAGCGGCCGGAAGAGGTCCTGAGGGCGGAAGAAGAGCAGCGCCGTGAACGCCAGCAATCCGAGAAAGGCCCAATCGCGCTCGGCCCGCTCGGGCCGGTGCGGCGCCGTCGTCTCGGCGGGCGGCGCATCCGGCGGGGTGGAAGTCTCGCCCGCCCGCGCCCGTGCCGGCGCTTCGCCGTCGTGCCCCGACGTGCCGTACCGGAAGGCGAGCCGCTCCATTACTTCCAGCCTCCGCCTTCGCGGCGGAGCGCGAACAGCCCCGCGACCGCGGTGTAGTTCATCATCACGAAGGTGAAGGCCACGCGTGCCGCGCGCCGGACGTGCTCGATCATCTAGCCTCCTTGCCGACGCTCATCGAGAGGTTGGGGTTGAACGGCGGCTCGGGCGCCATCGGGCCGCCGCGATCGTGCGTGTCGAGCCAGGCGCCGATCAGGGCGAGCCCGTAGAACAGCGCCTGCGCGGCGAACGCGAGCGCGTAGACGACGGCGGTGGTGGCGAGCGCGGCGCTCGCGATCAGCGTCCCGAGGAGCGCCCACGGCACCAGCAGGCGGCCGACCTTGTGCGAGACGTACTGCAGCCAGACCGGGTTGACGAACGGCACCAGCAGGCGCGGCTCCTGGCCGAGGATCTGATAGTTCCCCGCCAGGGTGCGTCGCTTGCGGCGGGCTTCCACGGCGGCGTCGGGCGCCGTGCGGTCGTAGGCGATCGCCTCTTCCTCGAACACGATGCGCCACCCGGCCAGCACCGCCCGCATCGGCGCCAGCACGTCGTCGAGCAGCGTCTCGGCCGGGAGCGGCTGCCACAGCGAACGCCGCAGCGCGTAGATCGCGCCGGTCGCGCCGAGCGTCGAGCGCACCAGGCTCTCCTTGCGGCGCAGCCACTTCTCGTACTTCCAGTAGACGCCGACGCCTTCACCGATCGTCGAGTCGGCGGTGCCGGTTTCGCAGTCGAGGATGAGCTCGCCGGTGACGCCGCCGACCGAGGCGTCGGCGAAGTTCGCGGCCAGCGCGGTCAACGTGCCGGGTGCGAACTGCTGGCGGGCGTCGGCGAAGATCAGGATGTCGCCGGTGGCGGCGGCGACGCCGGCGTTCAGCGCCAGCGGCTTGCCGCCGCGCGGGACCTGGATGAGCCGCACGTACGGCACGTAGGGCGCGAGCGCGGCCGCGGTGTGGTCGGTGGATCCGTCGGAGACAACGATGATTTCGCGGCGGCCGTCGTAGGGCAGCGTCAGCAGGTTCTCGACCCGCGCCGGCAGCCGGGAGGCCTCGTTACGCGCCGCGACGATGATGGAGATCGACGGCCAGGGCGAGGACGCCGAGGTGGCCCGCTTGCGCGCCGTCCGGGGCCGGAGCCGCGACCACGCCGCCAGGAGCAGCGGGTAGCCGACGTAGACGTAACCGATCACGAAAGCCGAAGTCCAGAACACTATCTCCATGTGGACCCGCCAATCAGCCGGCCCCGTAGTGCGGCGCCACTACGGAGCCGGCCGACGTCAAGCGATCGCCACGCCGTGACCGGCCGTCTCAGGGCGCGGGGCGCCGAGACGGAACACGTTCGTGTGTGGCTTCTTGATCGCGTTGCGGGTGTCGACGATCAGGTCCGCTTCCGCGATCATTGCGTCATAGTCAAAGGTCTTGTGATCGGTGACGATCACGACACAGTCGGTACTGCTTGTAGAGCCCCCGCTTCAGTTCGACCGCCTTGATGTCGCGCCGGCCCGGCCATTCGCGGCCGTGCACGATCGGCACGTACGGGTCGACGTAATCCACCTTCGCGCCTTTTTCTTCCAGGAGGTGCATCACGTCCAGCGCGGGCGACTCGCGCATGTCGTCGATGTCCCGCTTGTATGCAATTCCCGCGACCAGGACCCGCGACCCGTTCATCGCCTTGCGCCGGGTGTTGAGCGCATCCATCACCTTGTCGACGACGTAGTGCGGCATGCCGCCGTTGATGTGGCCGGCGAGCTCGATGAACCGCGGGTCGAAGCCGCTCTGCTTGGCCTTCCACGACAGGTAGAACGGGTCGATCGGAATGCAGTGGCCGCCGAGGCCAGGACCCGGATAGAACGCCATGAACCCGAACGGCTTGGTCTTGGCCGCGTCCACCACTTCCCACACGTCGATGTTCATGCGGTCGCACATGAGGGCGAGCTCGTTGACCAGGCCGATGTTGACGGCGCGGAAGGTGTTCTCGAGCAGCTTGACCATCTCGGCGACGCGGGTCGAGCTGACCGGCACGATCGTCTCGATGGCGCTGCCGTAGAGCGCGCCGGCGAGCCGCGCGCAGTCGGGGGTCAGGCCGCCGACCACCTTGGGCACGTTGTGGGTCTGGAACGTCGGGTTGCCGGGATCGACGCGCTCGGGCGAGAACGCGATGAAGAAGTCGACGCCCGCCTTGAGGCCGGTGTCCTCGAGGATCGGCTGTACCACCTCGTCGGTGGTGCCGGGATAGGTCGTCGATTCGAGCACGATCAGCATCCCGGGATGCAGGTGCTTGGCAATCGCTTCGACCGCGGACACGATGTACGAGCATGTCCGGGTCCTTGGTCTTGCGCAGCGGCGTGGGCACGCAGATGTTGATCGTGTCCAGCTCCTTGACGATGGAGAAGTCGGTGGTCGCGTCGAGCTTGCCGGCATCGCGCAGCGCCTTGACGTCGGCCGTGGACACGTCCGGGATGTAGGAGCGGCCCTCGGTGATTGCCTCGACCTTGCGCGGATCGAGGTCGATGCCGGTGGCGTGATACCCGGCCTTGCCGAGCTCGACGGCGAGCGGCAAGCCGACGTAGCCCAGACCGACCACACCCGTGCGGGCGCGGCGCGTTTCGATTTTCTCCAGCAGTGACGCGGCGAGCGCTGACATCAAATCCTCCATCGGCGACACGACATCTCAGTTCCCTTCGATGGCCCGGTGCGAGCCGCCGGTGGCGACCCGCTTGATCCAGGACCAGAAGCCCTCGGGACGGGATGCAGTGAAGCGTTCGGGGATTGGCCGGCCGGCCGTCGCATGTACGCGTGTGGCCCGACCGGATGTCGTGGAGGCAGCGGAACGCTGCACGCGCAGCAGGCGGTATTCCTCCGCGAGGATGCGCCGTTGTTCCGCCAGCTCCCGTTCACGCTGGCGCAGCGCTTCCTCGCGCTGTTCCATCTCCGCCGCGCGCCGCGCCGCCTGTTCCATGGCGGCCCGGGCTGCGGCCTCGGCTTGCCGGAGCTCCTGCTCGGTGTGGCCGGGTGTCGACGGCGCCTGCCGCCCCGGCATAGGCCGGTTCGGGCCGCCGATCGGCCGCGACAGGGCCCTGCTCCCCGGCACGGTGCACCGTATCCGGGGGCAGCACGCCTGTCGTTTCAAGCTCCGCGAGCACTTCCCGCATCAGCGGCAGATCCACCTGCCGCCGCTCTTCAGCGTACCCGAAGACCAGGGTCGCGTCACAGATGACGTTAATGATTCGGGGAACACCGCGGCTGCGGGCATGAACGACGTCGGTGACCTCCCGCGGGAACTCCAGCGGCGCGCCGAGCGCCGCGAGCCGGAGCCGGTGGTTGATGTAGTTGGCCGTTTCCGCCGGGTCGAGCGGCTCGAGGTGGTAGCTGACGGTGATCCGCTGCCGCAGCTGTTCCAGCTGCGGCGAGCTCAGGGTGTCGCGCAGGTTCGGCTGGCCGACCAGCACGATCTGCAGCAGCTTCGACTTCTCGGTCTCGAGGTTCGAGAGCATGCGCAGCTCCTCGAGCGCCGCGATGCTGAGGTTCTGCGCTTCGTCGATGACCAGCAGGACCATCCGCCCGGCCAGCCGCTGATCGACGAGGTACTGCGCGAGGTCGCGCAGCATCGTCGGCTTGCTCCGGTTGGAGGCCTCGAGCCCGAAGTCGATCATGATCGTCTCGATCAGCTCGCGCGGCTCGAGCAGGGTGTTGACGATCCGGCCGACGGTGGTCTGGCTGTCCAGTCCGCGCAGCAGCGTCTGGAGCAGCGTGGTCTTGCCGGAGCCGATTTCCCCCGTGATCACCACGAACCCGGCCTGACTCTCGAGCCCGTAACGCAGGTAGTCGAGCGCCTCGCGATGGACGCGGCTCGGGTAGAGGTAGTCGGGATCCGGACTGAGCGCGAAGGGACGTTCCCGCAGCTGATAGAAGCGTTCGTACATTTAAGAACTCCCCGCCTCTGGCCAGTGGCGCCAGGCGCCGAGTTTGCCCTGTCCGAGGGCAGCGATCGCGGCGGCCAGCCGGTCCGGATGATGGCGAATCTTGCCCGCAGGGTGCTCCGAGACGAGCGGCACGCCAATCGGCTGGATGCCCAGCCGCGTCAGCGTATTCAGCTCGAAATTGCCGGTGATGATCGGCTTGGCGCCAACCGTGGCGTAGCTGGCGGCGAGCGCCTCGGGGACCGGGCTGGTGTTGTAGATCACGTAGTCGAACAGCTGCGCGCCGAGATGCCGCTCGATCGTGAGCACGTGCTCGAGCACGCTGTAGTCGTCCGTCTCGCCCGGCTCGGTCATCAGGTTCGCCACGAGGATCCTGGTGGCGCGCGAGGCGCGCACCGCCGCCGTCACTTCGGGCACCAGCAGCGGCGGCAGGATGCTCGTGAACAGGCTGCCGGGACCGGCCACGATCACGTCGGCGCGCTGCAGCGCGTTGCAGACATCCTGGCTGCACCGCGGCCGATCGGGCAGCAGCGAGACGCGGCGGATGCCGCCGCCGGCGGAGGCGATCGCGGTCTCGCCGCTCAGGACCCGGCCGTCGGCGAACTCACCGACCAGCGTCACCAGCTCGCTGGTCGCCGGCAGCACGCGGCCGCGCGCGCCGACGACCCGCGCCGCGATCTCCACGGCCTGCGGAAAGTCGCTGGTCACGTCGGCGAGCGCCGTCAGCATCAGGTTGCCGACCGCGTGCCCGTTCAGGCCATCACCCGATCCGAACCGGTACTGGAACAGGTCGGCGATGAACGACTCGTTCTCCGACAGCGCCGCGAGGCAGTTGCGGATGTCGCCGGGCGGAATGACGTTGAATTCGGCGCGCAGCCGTCCCGAGCTGCCGCCGTCGTCCGAGGTCGCCACCACCGCCACCAGCCGATCGCGCACGTCCTCGCCGCGGTCGCCGGTGAAGAGCAGGGGGCGCAGTCCGCGCAGCACGTTTGGCAGGCCGGTGCCCCCGCCGAGCGCCACGATCCGGAGAGTCGCGTGGTCGTGCGCGCGATCCGGCTGCGGGTTGACGGTGGGGCGTGCGCTGTTGGGCAGCATCGGCTGTTACCGGAGGTGGCTGGCGATGCGGGCAGCCGGCGTCGGCTTGGGCGCGATGACTGACAGCACGCCGGGGATGCGCAGCGACCGCTGCGACGACAGTGCGCTCTCGTCCGCCGCCTCAATCGCCGGCAGCACCGTCGAGACGGCGCGGCGATAGTCCTCCGGGAAGTCGATCTCGGTCCACGGATAGCCGCGAGTCCCGATGGCGTGGAGCGCGCCGGTTTGTGCGAAGTCGTGGAACGCGCGCGGCGCCCAGTCACGCAGGCTGCCGGCCGCGACGCGGCGGCTCATGATCTCGACCAGCTCGGCGGCGCCATCGGCCCCGAACTTCACGATGCCGAGGTTCTCGCCGTCGGCGTCCGCCGGATCCATCGCCTTCGAGATCTCGGTCACGCGGCCGCAGCGCACGCGCACCTTCATCTCTTCATCGCCATACGGCTCCGCGTCCGCCTCACGATAGGCGAGGAGGAGGGCGTTCTCGTGGTGCGCCGAGATCAGGTCGCTCAACAGCACCGGGTGGAAGAGGACGTCACAATTTAGGACCACGAACCCCTCAAATAGCAGAGGTCGTGCCATCCACAGCGAGTACAAGCTGTTCGTCTCTGCGTATCTGCGGTTCTCAACGTAGGTAATCCCGTGCCCACAGGCCTCGCGCACGCGTGCGGACTGATAGCCAGTCACCACCGCGATATCGTCGACTCCGGCACGCCGCAGCGTCGCGATCTGACGATCGATCAGCGTCTGGCCACCGACCTCGAGCAGGCACTTCGGTGATTCGCCTGCGGTCCCGTTGAGCCGCGACCCCTTCCCCGCGGCGAGGATGATCCCACGCATGTTGACCCCGCTGTTTCCGGCAAAAACCCTTCGATTTGCTCGCTCTGCAGGCCCGTTCCCGAGGCCGCAGCGCACCGGAGGTTTACACGCTGGTGGCGGGCGCGAGCCGACGCCGGCGTGTGAGTTGAGCTGCCGTGGCGATGTAGTACGCGCGGTCGTGCTTGCTAATCGCCACGGTGAAGAACAGCGCAAGGTAGAGCAGGCCCCCGGCTGTTGCCATCAATGCCACAGCCAGAAGCGTGCCGGATGAGATGTCGCGGACGAAGCCGATGAGGGCGCCGACAATCACGGCGGGCCAGACCGCCGGGAGGACCGCTTCGATGACCGCCCGGCGCACCGGAACACCGACTTTCCGGCAGGCGGCGGGGAACTGGATGAAGGCCGCCGACACCACCATCGGGATCAGCGTGCCCCAGGCCACGCCGACCAGTCCCCAGCGCCTGATCAGCATGATGCTGAGCGCGGCGTTGACGACGCCGGTGCCGAGATTCACCCAGGCGACGAGGCGGTGCTCGTCCGCGCCCTTGAGCAGTGTGTTGCCGGTCGCCGCGCCGACGCGCACCGCGACCGCCACCGCGAGAATCTGCAGGACCGGAATGCAGCCGCGCACCGCCTCCGCCTGCTTCCCCAGCCAGCCGTGAATCAGCGGGTCGGCGAGCATGATCAGCGCCGTGGAGACCGGGATCACCATCGCGAGCGACAGGCTGGTGCCCTGCAACAGGATCTGCTGCAGCCGCTTCCGCTGCTGCGACGTGTCGCTGTCGACGATCGTCGGAAACAGCACGCCATTGAGCTGATTGGTCAGCCGCTGCACGCCGGAGATGATGCGCTCGGCCGGCGCCCACACCGCCACCGCGGCGCTGCCGAGGAACATGCCGATGATCACCTGGTCGATCTGGTAATTCAGCTTGTTCGCCCAGTCGATGATCGACGCGTAGATGCTGAACCCGGTGACCTCTTTCAGCCGGTCCCGCCGGAACAGCGACGGCCGCATGTGGAGCTCGGGAAAGACGCGGAACGCGTTGCGGCGATAGAGGAAATAGGCGAGCACCCGGACGCTCGTTGTCGCCGCCACCAGCGCGATCAGGCCGTGTCCGGTCAGCAGCACGACGACGTTGGTCAGGGCGATGACGACGCTGATGACGATCGCCAGCGAGTTGTTGACGTCGTAGCGCTGGAAGCCGCTGATGATGCCGCCGTAGACGCTGAACGGGAAGTTCAGCGCGACGTGGACGCCGATGATCAGCAGCACCCAGCGTCCGGTGTGGGCCTGATCCGGCGTCAGGGTGAAGACCTTGTCGAGATTGAACGCGACGCCCGCGATCAGCAGGTAGGCGACGACGGCGGACACGGCGAACACGCACAGCAGCGTGCTCGCGATCTCGTTCAGCGCGCGCGCGTCACGCAGCGCGCGGTAGCGCGCCGCATACTTCACCAGGCCGCTGCCGTAGCCGAGCTCGAGGGTGGAGAAGTGGACGGTCAGCGATCCGAGCAGCACCCACAGCCCGTACTCGGTGGTGCCGAGGTGGGCGAGGTTGAACGGCAGCATGACCAGCCCCAGCGCCATCTCCGCGGCGATCGCCAGGTAGCGGGTCGAGACGTTGCGAGCGACCGTTGCGAGCTGTCCGCCGTTGTTCGGGGCCCACTGTGCAGAGGGGCCACTCACGCCGCCCCCTTGCGGAAGAGCACGACCTTGACGGTGTCGAACACGATGGTGAGGTCGAAGAACACCGACAGGTGCTTGATGTAATAGAGGTCGTAGCGCAGCTTCTCCATCGCGTCTTCGAGCGACGAGCCGTAGCGATACTTCACCTGCGCCCAGCCGGTGATCCCGGGCTTGACGGCATGGCGCTGCTGGTAGAACGGGACCTGCTTGGCCAGTTCGTCGACGAAGTAGGGGCGCTCCGGGCGCGGGCCGACGAAGCTCATGTCCCCCGTGAGGACGTTCCACAGCTGCGGCAGCTCGTCGAGCCGCGTCTTGCGGATGAACAGGCCGACGCGGGTGACGCGGTCGTCGCCGTCCTTGGCCCACATCGGCGTCCCGCCCTGCTCGGCGTCCTTCCGCATCGACCGGAACTTGCACAGCGTGAAGGTCCGGCCGTTCTCGCCGACGCGCTCCTGGCAGTAGAGCACCGGCCCGCCGGACTCGAGGTAGATCGCGATCGCGGTCAGGACCATCGCCGGAAACGACACGATCGCGAGCGCCATCGCCAGCGTCAGGTCGATGGTGCGCTTCATCCAGCGGTTGGCGCGCGAGACGCGGAACCCGTCGGAGAAGATCAGCCAGCTCGGTCGCAGGTCGTCGATCAGGATCTTGCCGGTGACGCGCTCGTAGGTCGTGGTCGCGTCCTCGACCCGGACGCCGGCCATCTTGGCGCGAAGCAGCTCCTCGACCGGCAGCTTGCCCCGCCGATCGGCGAGCCCGACGATGATGCGATCGACCTGGTAGCGGGCGATCAGCTTCGGGATGTCGGCCGGCGTGCCGACGATCGCCGGATTGACGATGCGCTCGCCAATCCGCGCCGGGTCGTCGTCGATGAAGCCGACCACCGAGTAGGCGAAGTCGTGCTGGTCGAGGATCTGGCGCGCCACCTTGCGCGCGGTCTCGCCGGTGCCGACCACCAGGATGCGCTCCTGGAGCTTGAGCGAGCCGATGAGGCTGTTGAAGAGCAGGCGCCAGCCGAGGATGCCGACCAGGAACACGAACAGCGCCGAGACGAAGATGCCGTCGCCGATCATCAGCGCCGGAACGACGAAGTAGAGCGCCGCCAGGACGATGGAGGCGGCGCCGACCGCCTGGAGCAGCCGGACGATCAGCTCACGGTTGGAGTGAACGAGCGTGAGGTCGTAGAAGTCGTTGTAGTAGAGGCAGAGCTGACAGACGACCGTGACGAGCGCGATCTTCCAGAGGCTGTCACCCACGCTGCCGCCCTGGTGCAGGCTGGCGGCGAGCGCCACCGAGCCGAAGATCAGACAGAGCTCAGCGGCGAAGACCGTGAGACTGCGCGTCGAGACGTAGCGATTGAAGAGCTGCATGGCCAAGGTTGAGCGCCGGGATCGTCCGACGCCCTGCTCCTCATTACCCCGCGATGTATCCGTAGCCTTCGTAGTTGTAGCCGTCCGAGCCCTCGCCGCCGGCCTCGTTGAGCACCAGTCCGAGCACGCGTGACGGATCGAGACCAGCGAGCGCGCGTTCGATCGCCGGCTTCGGCGTGACGCCGGCGCGGACGATCATGAGGAGACCGTCGACCGCCGGCGCCAGGATCTGCAGGTCGGCCAGCGGCGCGACCGGCGGCACGTCGATCAGGATGCGATCGAAGCGCGTCCGCAGCGTGTCGAGGATGCGGCGCATCGTCGCCGTGCCGAGGAGCTCGGCGGGATTCCCGGGCGGAATGCCCGCGGGCAGCACGGTGAGGTGGTGTTCGGGCAGCCACACCAGCGCCTGATCCAGTTCAGCGACGTTCATCAGGAGATCGCCGAGGCCCGGGCCGTCGCCGAGTCCGAACAGCTGGTGCACGTTCGGGCGGCGGAGATCCGCGTCGATGAGCAGCACCCGCTGCTGCACTTCCTGCGCCATGGTCAGCGCGAGGTTTGCCGCGGTCAGGCTCTTGCCGTCGCCCTTGTTGGGGCTGGTGATCGCGATGGTGCGGAGCACGCGCGTGCTCTCCAGCCGCTTGAGGCGCGTCCGCAGCGACCGATACTGCTCGGCGGCCAGCGACAACGGCGCGAGGGCCGCGACCAGCCGGTGATCGAGCTGAGCGCTGCCATGCGAAAGCGGCTCGCCGACCTGCGCCGACGGGGGCGAGCGGGGGCACCGCGCTGGCGCCGTCGGCCCTGACCGCGCGCACCGTGCGGGCGGCCGGAGGCATCGCCGGCGGCGACGTCGTCCACCGTGTCGTGACCGGTCACGGCCGGCGGCGGATCGGTGACTGCCGGCGGCACCGGCGCCTCGACGGCGGGGCGGGTGACGCGAGGCGGCATGGTGATCCGGCTCGAGGGCGGCGGATCGATCACGCTGCGCGCCTGGATCGATTCGGGCGCCGGCGACCGGCCCACCCGTGCGTCTTCCGTCGCCGGACGCATCGCATAGTCGTCGCTGAGTGACCGGGTGCGGCGCGCCGTCCCGTCCCGCTCGGCCTTGCTCAGAATCTCTTGAATCCGACTCATAGAAAATCCCTCGTCCCTATCCCTCGTCCCTATCCCAATCCCGAGTCCCGTAGTCCCTAAACCGAGGCGTCACGCGACGCCATGGATATGCGGAATCTCCCCGAGCACCGGCACGTCGAACTCGCTCTGCAGGGCCCGCGCATCGTGCACGGAACGGTCGAGGAACTCGCGGGCGACGACGGCGCCGGCGCCGGCGAAGAGGCCGAGCGCGACCGCCATCAGCATCAGGCGGATGATGTCGGGGCTGACCGGGCGGGTCGGCAGGAACGCGGGGTTCAGCACGACGAACCGCTCGCCGCCCTGCTTGCGCGCGAGGTCTTCCGCGAGCACCGCGCTCTGGTGCTTGGAGGACAGTTCCGTGTATCGGGTCCGCTCCAGTTCGTACTCCTGCTGCAGCGACGACATCTCCTGTTCCACCAGCGGCGCCGCTTCGACGCGGGTCTGGTACGAGCCGATGTCCGACAGCGCCCGCGCAATCTGGCGCTGCAGGCCGGCGATGCGCAGGCGGACGCTGTCGCGTTCCTGGAGGCGCTGCTGGAAGGTGGGGTCGGCCGAGAGCACGTCGTCGGTGTTGGCGGCGGTCTGGCTTCGTGCGCTGGTGAGCTCGCGCTGCGCGGCCGCCAGCTCCTCCTTCGTCTGGACGATGTCGGGGTGCACGTCGGTGTAGCCTTGCGAGCGGTACTGCGTGAGCTGCCGCTGCAACTCGTTGATCCGTCCTTGCGCTCCCCTGATCTCGGCGGCGCTGCTCGAGGTCAACGCGCCGCCGCCGACGCCCTGGCGCATCAGGTTGATCTGGCCTTCCACCATCGACAGGCGGTCCTGCTCGGCGCGCAGCTGCAGCGACAGCGACTCGTGCTGCTGGCGCAGGCCGTTGACCATCTGGATGTTGGCGTTCATCTGGTCGGGCAGCCGGCCCATGTTCGCCTGCTTCTTGATGCGCAACTGTTCCTGCAGGCGCGCGAGGTTCTCCTGGCTCGAGCGCAGCTGCTGCGCCAGGACCTCCGAGGTGTTCTCCGCGCGCTGGGTCTTGGTCTTCGAGTTCTCCTCGACGAAGACCATGGCAAGGCGGTTGGCGATCCGCTGCGCACGCTCCGGCGAGCTGTCGACGTAGCCGAGGCGGAAGCTCTCGATGCCGTCCCTGGCCGCGTTGCCGGAGCGGGCGATCGGCGGCGGCACCACGATGTTGTCCTCGACGCGCGACCGCAGCGCGGCCGCGGTTTCTTCGACCGGCCTGGCGCCGCCGAGGCGCTCCTCGCGCACGACGCGCTCGAGCACGGTGCGGCTCAGGAGCTGCTGCGAGACCGCGCGCTGCCGCTCCTTGGCGTCGAACGACTGGACGCCGCGCAGCAGCTCGGCCGAGAGCGTCGACTCGGCGACGCCGATCTCCGCCTCGGACTTGTACTCGCGCGGCAGGAACATCGCCAGCGCGGCCCCGGCGAGGATGCACAGGACCAGCGGGACGATGAACCACCATTTGCGGCGGCGGAGCACCTCGACGTAATCGAGCGGATGAAAGCGACGTTCTTCCATTACCGAATCCTCATGGGTTGTGACACGACGAATTGGATGCCGATGCGATGGCGGTCGACTTCACCGCCGGTGATGGTCGAGTCCTGACGCGTGTAGGCGTAGACGGCTTCGAGCCGGGCCCACCGGGTCATGGAATAGCCGAGCGTCGATCGCAGCTGCAGCGTGTCGAGCTCGAGCGCGTCCTCCTCGAACGGCATGGCCCGGCGCCAGGTTCCCGCTGCCTGCGCATAGAGCCGGCTGCGTGCGAACGGCACCATCAGATGGCCGCCCAGCTCCTGGCTGCTGGTCGCGCCGCCGAAGCCGAACGTGGGCACGTACTGGCGGCTGTAGCCGGCGCCGATCGTGGCGCGCTCGAACGCGTGCGCCACGCTGAGGCGGACGAACGGCCCCGAGACCGTGCGGTCGTTGTTGCGATCGTGCAGGACCGCGAAGCCGGCGGCGGTGCTGCCGCTCGTGTGCGGGCCCAGCACGAACCTGAGGACCCCGCCGATGTCCTGGAAGCCGAAGTCGCGCGTGCCCTCGTCGAGCGACGCGGTGCGGTAGCTGTACTCGGCGCCGAGCGACAGCCGCTCGGTGAACGCATGACTGAGCTCGTTGCGGAGCGCGTGAATCCAGCCTCCGGTCAGGAACACGTCGGGCTGGTCGAACTCGACCCAGGTCATGTCGTAGCGCGTCGACAGCGTCGTGAACTTGGTGAAGCGGTAGTCGGTCATCGCCGCGAAGGTGTTGGTGCGCGAGCCCGCGCGCCGGAACGGCACGCCGTTGACTTCGACCTCGTCAGTCGTCGGCATGTCCGCGTAGCTGTCGGTCACATAGAACGTCAGCCGCCGCGAGAACAGGTGCTTGAACGAGATCGCCCCACGCTGCGAGAACTCGTCGAGCCCCTCGATCTCGAAGTAGCGGCGCACGAAGCCCCGATAGTTGGCCGAGAACTCGGTGCGCTTGCCCAGGTATTCGAGCTGGCCCGACGGGATCAGGGTGAGGAGCGAATCGCCCTGGGTCTCGCCGACATCGGCTCGCGGCGAGCTGAGCGCCACGTTGTTGTCGTACACGGTGCCGATCGCGATCGAGGGCGTGAAGCTCCAGCTCGGCATCCGGTAGGACGGGAACTCCATCGACTGGTCCGACTGCTGTCCGGCGACCGGCACCGCCGGCGCGACGAGCAGCAGGACGACGAGCGCGGTGACCGCGATGCGGCAGGCCGTCTTCGTCTTCGCGTGCATGGTGTGGCTGTTCCTCCTCATGTTCCCGTCGTGGGCGTCACTCCGCTACGGGACGATGATGGTGTCGCCGGGCTTCAGATAGAGCGGCGTGGCCTGGCCGTTGACCGCGTCCTTGTAGTTGAACTTGAGGATCTCGGAGCCGCGGCGGATCTTGATGTTCTTGGTGTTCGCGAAGTCGCGGAACCCGCCGGCCGCGGCCAGCGCCTGCAGCACGTCGAGCCGGCCGTTGAGCGGCTGCGGGCCGGCGTTGTTCACCTCGCCCATCACGTAGATCACCGGCGGCACCGTCTCGACGACGATGACGGTGACGGTGGGATTGGCGATGAAGGTGCGCAGCGACGTCGCGATCGACTCGCGCAGCTCCGACGGCGTGTGGCCGGCCGCCATCACGTCGTTGGCGAGCGGCAGCGTGATCTTGCCGTCAGGCCGGACCTGCACGCTCTGCGACAGCTGGGTGTCCTTGTAGACCTCGATCCGCAGCTTGTCGCCGGGCACGAGGCGATAGTCGGCGCCGACATTCGCGGCCGGCTTCACGGTGGGCGTGTCGGCCGCACCCGGCGTCGCCGGCGAGGTCGCCGGCAACGGCGGAACCGCGCTGGTGGCCGGCGGCGCGCCGGCGGTTCCCACCGGCCGCGGACTGGTCCCGGCCGGCGTCTGCGCGCCAGCGGCTGAGCTCATGCTCAGCAGAAACACCAAGCAGCACGAGAAGGACAGATTCTTCATCACAGCACCTTATTGAGCGTTCGACGCGTTGCCGCGGTCCTCGCGGCGTGGACGGATCGGGCGCGATTCGGCGGCGCGACGCAAGGTTTCGGCGTCCGCGCCGTGCGTCGGGCAGCACGCGGCGCCCACTTCGATCGCCAACGGAGTCGGGAACTCGTAGTGTTGGAATCGGGAGACGAGACGATCGACGACCTGCATCGAGTTGTGGAGGTCGGAATCGAGCAGGACCACCGAGAGCTGCCCCTCGTCGGTCTGCGCCAGCAGGTCGGTTTCACGGACTTCGCGGCTCACCAGCCGGGCCACCTCGCGGACCACCCTCGCCTGCGCGTTCTGCTCGGGCTGGCGTGGAGTCGGCTCCACGACGAGCAGGGTCAGGAAGTTCTGGGACCGCACCGCGCGCTTGAGCTCGTTGTTGAGCACGAATTCGAACGCTTCGGGAGTCAGCACGCGGAAGTCCTCTTCGAGGAACGGATCGCCAGCCATCACGATGCTTTGCCCAGCTCCGCTTCCTTGATCTTGTAGAGCAGCGCCTTGTAGCTGATGCCGAGGATCTCCGCCGCTTCGCGGCGGTTCCAGCGAGTCTGCTGCAGGGTTCGGAAGATCAGGTCGCGTTCGGCTTCGCGCGCGGCCTGGCGGGCGATGTCCTTCAACGATCCGAGCGCCGCGGGTGGCGCGGCGGCGGCTGCCGGAGCGGGTGCGATCGGCGGTGCCGTCACCGGTGCGGCCGCCGCGGTCGACGCCGCAGCGGCGCGCGACTGCAGTGCCGGGATTGGCCCCGTCGTGAACCTCCGCCCGGCAATGGCTTCGGCGAGCTCGCGGCGAATCGAGTCGTCCGAGCCCAGGATCACCGTCCGCTTGATCAGGTTCTCGAGCTCCCGCACGTTGCCCGGCCACTCGGTACTCGGCGAACAACCGGACCGTCTCGGGACCGAGCGCGAGCAGCGGCTTGTTGTAGTGCTCGGAGTACTGGTGCAGGAACAGCTGCGTCAGCTCCCCGATCTCGTCGCGCCGCTGCCGCAGCGGCGGCAGCGTGATGCAGACGACGTTCAGTCGGAAGAACAGGTCCTCGCGGAACTGCGCGTCGGCGACGGCGCGCTCGAGGTCGCGGTTGGTCGCGGCGACGATCCGCACGTCGACGCGCACGTCGTTGCGGCCGCCCAGGCGCGCGAACTCGCCGTCCTGCAGCACCTGCAGCAGCTTCGACTGCAGCGGCGCCTGCATTTCGCTGATCTCGTCGAGGAACATCGTGCCGTGGTTGGCGAACTCGAACTTGCCCGGCTTGTGCTGGATCGCGCCGGTGAAGGCGCCTCGCTCGAAGCCGAACAGCTCCGACTCGAGCAGCTCCGACGGCAGCGCCGCGCAGTTGACCTTCACGAACGGCTTGTCGTGGCGGGGCGAGGAGGCGTGGACGGCGCGCGCGACCAGCTCCTTGCCGGTCCCGCTCTCGCCGCGGACCAGCACGGTGACGTCCGTGTCCGCGACGCGATCGATGAGGTCGTGTACCTCGCGCATCTTTTCGTTGCGGCCGAGCAGCACGCCGGTCACACGCGCACGCCGCGGCCGATCGGCGCCGTTGCCGCCGACGGAGTTCTCGAGGCTCGAGACGTGACGATGGGTCATCCGCGCGCCACTCCCAGTGGCTGGTGCTCGATACGGCACATTACGGAGTGCTGTTGAGCAAGGCGAATGCCACGAGTGGAAATGTTTCGTATTCTTCGGAAAATTCCAGTGCCTTTGGCGGAAACCGTCGTGCTGCGAATCACGACGGCGTGACGAAGGTGGAACCTTATTACCTACTAGGGAGAAGTTCTAAGGCAGGAAACAGCAGCGGATACGCCCGAGCTCGGACCGATCGTCACGAGCTCGAGCGTGAAAGGACTAGGCTCGGCTGATGCCGCACTCCTTGATCTTGTTCAGCAGCGTCTTGTAGCTGACGCCAAGAATCTGCGCCGCCTTGCGGCGGTTCCAGTGGACCTGTCGCAGCGTCGTTTCGATCGCCGCGCGCTCCGCTTTCATCGAGGCGGCCTTCGCGACCTGGGCGAGCGAGCCACCGCCTTCCGGCTCCGGCTCACCCTCGTCCGGGGACTCGTCGGTGTCGGGCACGACCGGAGCGGGGAAGGGCGAGATGCCAATCGGCACGACTGCCTCCGCCCGCCAGGGCACCCGCGGCGGCCATCGCCACGGCCGGCGCAACCGCCACCATCGCCGGCTGCGGCGCGGCACGCTGCACATTGCTCTGGATCTCGCGGACGACGAGCTGCTCGTCCTGGAGGATCACCACCCGCTTGATCATGTTCTCGAGCTCTCGGATATTCCCCGGCCAGTCGTAGGTGGCGAACATCTGGCGCAGTTCCTCGGAGATGGGGCGTGCCGGCCGGTTGTACTTACGCGAGTAGCGCGCCGAGAAGAAGTCGGTCAGCGTGGGGATCTCGTCGGGCCGCTCGCGCAGCGACGGCACCGTGAGCTCGATGACCTTGAGGCGGTAGTAGAGATCCTCGCGGAACTCGCCGGCGACCATCATCTTCTCGAGGTCGCGGTTGGTGGCGGCGACCACGCGGACGTCCACGTTGATCCGTTTGTTGCTCCCCAGTTTGGTGAACTCGGCGTCCTGGAGCACGTGCAGCAGCTTGGCCTGGAGCGCCGGCTTCATTTCCCCGATTTCGTCCAGCATCAGGGTGCCGCCGTCGGCCTGCTCGAACTTGCCGATGCGCGTCGTCGCGGCGCCGGTGAACGCGCCGCGCTCGTGTCCGAACAGCTCGCTCTCGAGGAGTTCGGCCGGTAACGCCGCGCAGTTGACCTTCACGAACGGGCGGTTGCGGCGCGTCGAGCGCTGATGAATCGCGCGCGCGACCAGCTCCTTGCCGACGCCGCTCTCGCCGCGAATCAGGACGGTGACGTCGCTGTCGGCGACCTGTTCGATCACCTGCGCGATGCCGCGCATCTTCTCGCTGTTGCCCCAGACCGCGCGGTCCTCGTCGTCGCTCAGCTGCTGCCGCAGTTCGCTCAGCTCCGAGACCAGGCGGTTCTTCTCGATCGCGTTCTTGATCGCGACGTCGAGGGCGATCTCGCCAAGGCCCTCCGGATCGTCGGGCTTGACGACGTAGTCGGCGGCGCCGAGGCGGACGGCTTCGACGATGGTGGAGGCCTGGTTGCGGCCGGAGAGCATGATGACCTGCGCTTCGGGCCGCGAGGCCTTGAGCGCGCGCAGCGTCGCGAGACCATCCAGGCCTGGCATCATCACGTCGAGCAGCACGGCGTCTGGCGCTTCCTGTTTCATCGAGGCGAGGAGTTCGTCTCCGCGCGTGTAGCAGCGAGCCTCATACCCGCGCAGCGAGAGAAAGGTCCGCAGGTACGCGGCGAACGCGGAGTCGTCGTCAACAATCGCAACGTAAGGCTTCTTCATCTATCTCCCTGCTCTGGGGCTCGCGTGGTCGAGTGGTGTGTCAACGTTACATCTCTCCTGTCAGCGATACCACCGCATTCAAGAGTTGTACCTCAACAGCACGCCGAAACGCGCAGGGTTGGGGAAGATTGGGTAAACGTCTGCCGCGTACGACGCGCGACGCGACGGGCGCGATTCGCGCGGATCGCCGATTACTGCTGATTTCAAAGCAGATCCGCCGCTGGCACACGCATTGTAATTACGATGCGGCAGCGCAGCTCTTTCGGAGTCGATGGCGTACCGGAGTCATTGACGGGTGTGCGTGAATCGGTCGCACTCGTTCGTGCGCAGGAGAGGATCGGGTCGTATGAGGAGGCAGCTCGTAGGGTTGACATTCGCGGGACTGGCATTTTTGCCGCCTGCGATCGCCGCTGCACCGGCGGTGGGAGAGGAAGTGGCCAGTGCGCCGACCGCCGTGGCCGTGCAGCGTGTCGCCGTGCCGGTTCCGGTGATGCGAGACGAAGCGGTGATGGTTCTGATCGGCACCGGTCTCATCGCGCTCGCCGCGGCCGTGCGTCGGGCCGCGTAATCCTCATGCGTCCCCCGCCGGGTCCAGGCCTCCATCTCTTCGTATCTCCTCCGGGTTTTCTCTCCCGCTCATGATCCGTCGCGGCCCAACCTTGATCAGTGTCGTATAACGTATAGCTCAGCTCGATTGTCTTGGCACGACGTGAGAATATCGCCGAGGTCATGAGAACGAGTTCCGTCGTGTTCGGGGTGTGGCTCGCGCTGCAGGCGCTTCCCTCGACGTTGCAGGTCTACCCGCCGACTGATGCGCCGGCAAACATTCGCGTGGCTGCCGGAAGCGACCTGCAGGCCGCGCTCGACCGCGCGAAGCCGGGCGATGTGGTCGAGCTTGCCGCGGGCGCGGCGTTCACGGGGAACTTCGTGCTTCGGGAAAAGTCGGGACCCCGCTACATCACCGTGCGCTCCGCCTCGTCCGCTGGTCTTCCGCCCGCGACCGGCCGGATTGGTCCCGAGCACAGCGCGAAGCTCGCGAAGATCGTTTCCAACAACGACGCGCCGGCGATTCGTACCGCTCCAGGCGCTCATCACTGGCGGCTGATGCTGCTCGAGATCGGCCCAACCGCCAACGTGTCAGGTGATGTGCTGGTGCTGGGTGACGGCACCAACGCGCAATCGGGCGGCGATCGGATGCCGCACGACCTGATCGTCGATCGCTGCTACATCCATGGCGATGCGGAGCGCGGGCAGAAGCGCGGCATCGCCTTGAACAGCGCGTCGACGACGGTGGTGGGCTCGTACATCTCCGACATCAAGTCGAAGACCCAGGACGCCCAGGCCATTGCCGGGTGGAGCGGGCCCGGCCCGTTTCTGATCGAGAACAACTACCTGGAAGCGTCGGGCGAGAACTTCATGCTCGGCGGCGCGACGCCGGCGGCGAGCGGGTTGATCCCCTCGGACGTCGTGTTTCGCAAGAACCACGTCACCCGTCCGGTCGCGTGGCGCGATCAGGGCTGGGTCGTGAAGAACCTGTTCGAACTGAAGAACGCGCGGCGCGTGCTCGTCGAGGCCAACCTGTTCGAGACCCACTGGGCGGGCGCCCAGCCGGGATACGCGATCGTGCTGACGCCGCGCGGCGAGCGCGGCGCTGCGCCCTGGGCCACCGTCGAGGACGTCACATTCCGCTACAACGTCATCCGCAACGTCGCCGCGGTCTTCAATCTGCTGGCACGTGACGACGTCGGCCCCAGCGGGTCCGCGCAGCGCATCCGCATCGCGGACAATCTCATACACGGCGTCGACCGGCAGGTGTGGGGCGGCAACGGCACCTTTCTCCAGGTGGGCGAGGGGCCGTCCGAGCTGATCGTCGAGCACAACACGATCATCCAGACCGGCAACATCATCACCGCCTACGGTGGGTCACGGACCGACCCTGCCAAGGCGGAGCGCTTCGTCTTCCGCAACAACATCACGCTGCACAACGCCAACGGCGTCATCGGCCAGAGCTTCGCGATCGGCAATGACTCGATCGCCGCGTACTTCCCGGGCGCGACGTTCGCCCGGAACGTTCTCGCCGGCGGCCGCGACAACCGCTATCCGTCCGACAACCTGTTTCCCGATCTCGATCGCTTCGCCCAGCAGTTCGTGAACTACGCCGGGCGTGACTATCGCCTGCGGAGCGACAGCGAATTCCGCCGCGTCGGCAGTGACGGCGCCGATCTCGGCATGAACGTCGTGACCATGGCGCGGACCATCGGCACACGCGCGCGGGAATGGCTGGGCCTGGCGGCCACGGCGGCGCCCATTCAATAAAGATCAGCTCCGGCGCCGGCGCTCGGTCCGAGTGGCCCCTAACGACGCATTTCTACACGGGCTGTAGTGAAACCGGCCGCGCGCCCCTTCGACCTCTTCCGATCCTTTCCGCGAAAAAACGCACGCTGATCCCGTTCAGCGCTGGCGGGAACCTTGCTCCATGTCAACAGGTCTCCCATTTCAGAAAGCGGGCGTCGTGCGTCAACTGCTCAGTGTCGGTGTGTGTGTGCTGTCTGTGTCCGTTTGCCTGGCGTCGCGCGCCGAGGCGGCGACCTTAACCGTATGCGCAGGCGGCGGCTGCTCCTATACCGATCTGCAGCCCGCCATCGATGCCGCCAAGTTCGGGGACACGATCCTGCTGCGCGCCGGGGCAACCTTCGTGGGGCACTACACGCTCCGCGCGAAGACCGGCACCGGCACCATCGTGATCCGCAGCGATGCCGCGGATTCGAGCCTGCCGCCAAGCGGGGCGCGGCTCGTGCCGAGCGATCGCGGCGGCAACACGTCGCGCACGCTGCTGCCACGCATAGTCGGCCGCGGCGGCGCCTACAAGACGGCACCGCTGCTGAGGACCGAGCCGAATGCCCACGGCTATGTCATTCGGTTCATCGAGTTCGACGGCGCCGCTCATCTCGGCTACGAGACCCTCATCCAGCTGGGTGACGACACGACGGCGGCGGCGCCCTACGACATCACGCTCGATCGCGTCTACATCCACGGTCACAAATACAAGGGGCAGAAGCGCGGCGTGACGTTGAACGGCAAGCAGCTGTCGGTCCTGAACAGCTACATCTCCGACATCAAGGCGGTGAACGCGGATTCCCAGGCCCTGCTCGGCTACAACGGCGCCGGACCGATCACCATCCAGAACAACTACCTCGAGGGCGCGGGCGAGAACGTGATGTTCGGCGGCGCCGATCCCGCCGTCACCAACCTGGTGCCCTCCGACATCGTCCTGCGCGGCAATCATCTGTTCAAGCCGTTCGCCTGGCGGAACGCCATTCTCAAAACGCCTGCGAACGCCAAGGCGGTCGCGGGCAGCTCGGGGTCGCTGGCGTCGGGCACGCACTACTTCCGTGTCGTCGCCGTGATGACGACAGGCACCAGGACGGCGGTGTCCGCGCCTTCGGCCGTGGTCTCGGCAACGGTCGGTTCGAGCGGCGCCGTCACGGTGTCGTGGAGCGCGGTTGTCAGGCGCCGACAAGTACTGCGTCTATCGCGGCACGTCCGCCTCCAGCCAGGCGAAGTACCTCGAGTCCACGTCGACGTCGTTCGCCTACAAGGGCGCGTCGGAGCTGTCGGGCACGCCCGCCTCCTCCGGGACCAAGTGGACGGTGAAGAACACACTGGAGCTGAAGAACGCGGCGCGCGTCACCGTGGACGGCAACCTCTTCGAGAACTCCTGGGCGGCGGGACAGGCCGGCTACGCGATCGTGCTGACGCCGCGCAACAGCGGCAAGGCTCCATGGTCGAAGGTGCAGGACATCACCTTCACGAACAACCTGGTGCGCCACGTCGCCGCCGTCGTGAACATCAGCGGCTACGACAACACGGCCACGACGCTGCGTACCGAGCGCATCACGTTCCGCAACAACCTGTTCGACGACGTCAGTCATACCGCGTATGGCACGGGCGCGCGCGCGATCCTCGTCGGCGACGGCGCCGCGTACCTGGTGTTCGACGCGAACACGCTGATTCACACCAACACCGCCGCGGTCTACGCCTACGGCGCGGCGATGCCGGGATTCGTCTTCACGAACAACCTGATGCGCCATAACACCTACGGGATCAACGGTGACGGCACGACGGTCGGCAAGCCGACGATCGCCAAGTACTTCCCCAGCGGCGTGGTGCGATGCAACATCCTCGCGGGCGGAACGGCCTCCCTGTATCCCACGCCGAACGGCTTCCCCACGGTCGCGCAGTGGAACGTGTCGTTCGTGGCTCCGGCGATACGGCGATTACCGGCTGATTCCGAACAGCCCCGTCGCGCTCGCCGCGTGCCCGGGGACGATTCCAGGCGCGAATCTCACCGCGATTCCCGGCGCCATTCACCGGCGACGATCCGCGCCCCGGACCCCGCGAACGAACCGCCCGTGGCCGATGCGGGTGGTCCCTACACCGCGGCCGTCGGCGCGCTGGTCTCGACCGACGGGACGCAGTCCTCCGATCCCGACGGTTCAGTGCTCGACTATCGCTGGCACTGGGGAGACGAGGTGCTCGTCCGCGCCGCGGATCTGCCGGCGACGGCGCTGCGCGGAAGCGAGTGGGTCAGGACCGACCAATCGGATGCGGCTGGCGGCGAGATGATCCTCAATCCTGACAAGGGAGGGGCGAAGCGCTCGGTCGTTGCCGCTCCTGCCAGCTACGTCGAGTTCACCGTCAACGCGGCGGCCGGCGTTCCGTACTACCTGTGGATGCGCCTGCGAGCCTCCGGCAACGCCTACGCCAATGACTCACTCACGCTGCAGTTCAGCGGCGCTGTCGATGCCCAGGGCGCTCCCCTGGCGCGGATCGGCACGACCAACGGGCTGGCCATCATCCTGGAGCAGGGGAGGGAGGCCGGCGTTGCCGGCTGGGGCTGGACCGATTCGGTCTACGACGGGGTCGCCGCGCCAGTCTATTTCGCGCAGAGCGGCACGCAGACCATCCGGATTCAGCAGCGTGAAGATGGTGTCGGGTGGGATCAGCTGGTGCTGAGCAGCGCGGTATACACGGCGAGGCCGGGGGCGGCCAAGAACGATCAGACGCACATCGACGAAGACTTCGGGACCTCCACCGGCGTCTCGGCGGTGCACCGATACGCGCGAGCCGGGGTCTATCCGCTGGTCCTCGTGGTCACCGATGCCGACGGCGCGGTCGCCAAGCAGTCGACGACGGTCACCGTGAAGTGACCGTCGCCCGCGACGCGGGTTGGGCCGCCCACGGGTCAGGTGTGAAGGTATGTATAGCTGACATAGGTAAGTGAAGTGCCACCATACGGAAGGGGCTGACGCAACTCGCCAGCCTGATGCACTCAAGTTATTGCGATTAAATGATTTGGTTGTGTGAACCTCAGCGGCACGGCGGTTGCTGACCTAGGACGGCGCACATGGCAGACAAGAATCGATTGCTGAAAACGGCACGCGGGGCAATGACCGTCGCGCAGCGGCGGGGACTCGGCTATTTCGGCTATCTGCTCGGCGGGGTCGCATGGCCGCGGGCGGCCTACCGCTTCGGGTGGGGACCGTCGGCGCCCCCTGTGCTCCAGGGTGTCTTCGCCGCAGCCTCCGAGCTGTCGGCATCGAAGCTCGACGCGCATACGCTCCGGCAGCTCGCGCTCCTGGCGCCGGAGGGAACCGGCACGCCGGCGGCCGACGCCCGGCCCGAGGAGATCGAGCGGCTGATGGATCGCGCGCACGCCGCCGGCATCACCGGCGTGTCGCGGACGTTCACGTCGCTGATCCGAACCGCGGACGGTCATCTGTTCTTCGGCGATCTGTCGCCGGCGCGCCGGCATCCGCACGGCTCGGTGCCGTTCGTGGCGTCGCGCGACGAGGATCGCCGGGTGTTCAACCGCACCTTCGGCGCGTCGGTCCTGACCGAAGCCACGGCGCGTCAGGCGCTGCAGGAATTGAAGGCCAAGGTCCCGGCGGGCTATCGGGATTACGCACCCATCGATTTCGGCTGCGGCCTCACGGTCGGGCAGATCGCGTCGACCGACAGCGGCACCGGCCGCTGGGACTTCTTCAACGGCCAGATCGTGGGCCCCCTCGTCGCGGGCCGTCGCGTCCTCGACCTCGGCTCGAATAACGGGTCGATGCCGCTCATGATGCTGCGGGCCGGCGCCAGGGAGGTGACGGCGATCGAGTACACGCCGGCGATCGCCGATTTCGCGCGCCTGAACGCGAAGATTCTCGCCTGGCGCGACATGCGGTCCTACGACATCGAGGTCCTGACCGGCGACATGCGCCTGTTCCTGACCAAGGATCTCGGGACCTTCGACGTGGTCACGGCGTTCTGCTCCTTGTATTACCTGCCCGAAGAGGACATGGCCCGCATCATCAGCAAGGCGGCGTCGATGCACGCCGTGCTGATCCTGCAGGCGAACGAGGCGGTGGAGAACGACCTGCCGGGCAAGACCCTCGACCTGCACCGGTTGATGCGCGACAACGGCTATCCGGAAATCGCGGTTCACACGCCAGCGGGCTTCGCGCGCCCGTTGCTCGTCGGCTACACCCAGATCACGGCGATCAATCGCTACCGCGAAACCGTCGCGCCGGTCTCCTGACCGGCGCGTTCCGGCCCCACCCCATTACATTGCTGTAATCGTTCTGACGAAATCGTCAGTACGTTCTTCGTCTGCTTTTTCAGCTCAGCAGGCGAAAACCCAATACGTATCAGCAAGTTGAACCGCTGAGCCAGAAGGCACCGTCTTTGCCCTGCGGTTGCGCGGCCGGTCACTGAGCTCGGCCCCGTCTCCTTCCTCCAAACCAATCTAGCGGAGTCAGTCATGACGACAAGTGGCTGGAAGTGTGTCGCTGCACTGGTGGTGATCGCCTGCTGCAGCGCGCCCGTCGACGCGGCAACCTTCTTCGTGGCGGCAGGCGGCGACCTTCAGGCTGCCCTCAACGCCGCGAAGCCTGGCGACACCATCCTCCTTGCGGAGGGCGCGGAGTTCGTCGGCAACTTTGTGCTGCCGAAAAAGGTCGGCGACGCGCGGATCACGGTCCGCTCCGCCGCTCCCGACACGCTCCTGCCCCGCGATGGTGTCCGGATTTCGCCGGCACACGCGCCACTGCTTCCGCGCCTTCGCTCGCCGAACGAGTTCGCGGCGCTCAGCACCGCCCCCGGGGCGCATCACTGGGACGTGCGCTACATCGAGTTCCGGGCGAACCAGGGCAGCTTCGGTGACGTTATCCAGCTGGGCGACGGATCGAGCGCGCAGAACAGCTTGAGCCTGGTGCCGCATCACCTCGTGTTGCGTCACGTCTACGTCCACGGGGATCCACTCTTCGGCCAGAAACGCGGCATCGCCCTCAACGCCGCGCACGTCACGATCGCCGACTCGTATGTCGCCGAGTGCAAAGGCATCAGCCAGGACACCCAGGCGATTGCGGGCTGGAACGGGCCCGGTCCGTTCCTGATCGAGAACAACTATCTCGAGGGCGCGGGCGAGAACGTGATGTTCGGCGGCGCCGACCCGGCGATTCCCGGCCTGGTCGCCTGACGGCATCACCTTCCGCCGCAACTACCTGGCTCGCCCGATGGCGTGGCGGCAGCCGATTCTCGCCACGCCGTCCGGCGTGACCGCGACCGCGCAGGCCGGCGGTTCGCTCGCCGCGGGGACCTACGCCTATCGCGTCGTCGCGCGGGGCATCGTCGGGCAGGGCACGAACGGGCGCTCCACCGCGTCCACGGAGGTGTCGGTCACGCTGAGCGCAGCCGGCGCGGTCCGCGTCCGCTGGCAGGCGGTTGCGGGCGCGACCGAGTACCGCGTGTACGGCCGCACGCCGGGGAGCCAGGCTAACTACTGGGACGTGACCAAGACCGAGCTCGTGGATACCGGTGCGGCCGGCTTGTCTGAAGCGGTGCCGACGAGCGCCGGCACGGTCTGGTCGGTCAAGAACATCTTCGAACTGAAGAACGCGCGAAACGTGGTCGTCGAGGGCAACGTCTTCGAGAACCACTGGAAGGAGTCGCAGCCCGGCTTCGCGATCGTGCTGACGCCGCGTAACTCCAATGGCGCCTGCACCTGGTGCGTCGTCGAGCACGTGCGGTTCGAGTACAACATCGTGCGCAACGCCGCCGGGGGCATCAATATCCTAGGCTACGACTCGCCCTCCCGTCCGACCCGGCAGACGAACGACGTGGTGATCCGCCACAACGTGTTCCAGCTGACGACGGCGCTCGGCGGCAACGGCTGGTTCCTGCAGGTCGGCGACGAGCCGCGCGACCTGATCGTCGAGCACAACACCATCGACAGCAACGGCAACACGGTCGTCTACACCTACGGCGGGACGTCGACCAATCCGCGCGAGATCTACGGCCTTCGGATGTCTGCGAACGCCGCGAAGCATGGCAGCTACGGCATGGGCGGCGCGTCGTTCGCGTACGGCAACGGCATTCTCACCAGCTACTACCCGGATCACGTCTTCACCGCGAACTACCTGGCCGGCGGCTCGTCGTCGCGCTATCCGGCTGGCAACCTGTTCGCCGGCGTGTTCGCCGATCAATTCGTCGATGCGGCGAACGGTGACTTCAGGGTGCGCGATGGCAGCATCCTTCGCGGCGCCGCGCCGGATGGCAGCGACATCGGCGTGGACATGGAGGAACTGGGCCGCCGCCAGACCGGTGGGCGGCGGCGCCGCCGACGCCAGACTTCACGGCCGCATGCACCGGCCTGACGTGCCAGTTCACGTGCGCCAGCGCCGACGCGGATGATCCGATCGCGTCGCGTTCGTGGAGCTTCGGCGATGGCGCGACGGCCGCAGGCACACCGGTCAGCCATGTATTCACCGCCGGAGGCACGTATCCCGTGTCGCTGACGGTGACCGACGCGTCCGGCCTGTCCGCCACGGTGACCAGGACGGTCACGGTCGCAGCCTCCGAACGTCGCCCCGACCGCCGCGTTCACGGCATCGTGCACCGATCTCGTCTGCAGCTTCGTCGACGCCAGCGTGGATGCCGACGGCCGCGTCGCGTCGGTGAGCTGGACGTTCGGCGACGGCGCCACGTCTGCGGCCTCACCTGCAATCCACCAGTTCGCTGCGGCAGGCACTTACGTGGTCAAGCTGACCGCCGTCGATGACGACGGCGCCTCGGCCTCGACGACGAAGTCGGTGGACGTGGGTCGGCTGCTCCATGCGGGGGTCGTCAGCGGCGGCACGGCGAAGTGGTACAGCCCGACCAATCCGGCGATCCACTACTGGAAAGCCGACATCGTGGTGGCCGTGCACGGCGCGAACGAGCAGCCGGTGGCGGGCGCGACCGTGACGGCGGGGTGGACCGGCGGCGTGGTCAAGACGGCGTCGTGCGTGACGGCCGCGAACGGCCAGTGCACGTTCAAGTCGGGCACGCTGAGCATGCTGCGCTACTGGGTGACCCTGACGGTGACCGGCGTGAGCGCACCGCTGTCGACGTATGCGCCGTCCGGCAATCACGGGTTCACCGGCAATGCGGCCGGCACGGCGATCACTTACACCAAGCCGTGACGCATTTGTAAGGGCGTGGCGCTTTCGTAATCGCGGGTTGGCGCGATCGGCGAGCTCTACTGGAAAAACCGCCGCTTTTGCGCACCTTTTCACTGGTACGCGCGGCAATTAGCGGGCACTCGGCTTGCCCCCTACCTCGACCATGGTTCTTCAATTCGGAAAGCCGGGCGCGCCGGTGATCGCGGCGCTGCTGGCGATCGCGTGCCCGGCCGTCACCGGCGCAGAGACGCGGACGGTTCGCCGCGGTGACAATCTGCAGACGGCGTTGAACGCGGCGCTCCCGGGCGACACCATCGAGCTCGAGGCTGGCGCCGAGTTCGTGGGCAACTTCGTCCTTCCGGTCAAGAGCGGTGACGCGCCCATCGTCGTCCGGTCGACGCCGTCCGCCCAACTCCCGCAGCCGGGCCGTCGCATCGAGCCGCGTCATGCCCCACCTGCTCGCGCGTATCCGATCGGCGAATACGGTCGCCGCCCTGAAGACCGCGGCGGGCGCGCACCACTGGGAGCTGCGCTACCTGGAGTTCCCCGCGACGCAGGGCGGATACGGGGACATCCTCCAGCTGGGCGACGGCTCGTCGCAGCAGAACACGCTGCAGAGCGTTCCACATCATCTCGTGCTCAGCCACGTCTACGTGCACGGCGACCCGCTTCTCGGGCAGAAGCGCTGCGTGGCGCTCAACGCCCGTGACACCGTCATCCGCGATTCCCACATCGCCGACTGCAAGGGCGTCGGCATCGATACGCAGGCGATCGGCGGGTGGAACGGGCCTGGCCCGTATCTGATCGAAAACAACTACCTCGAAGGCGCCGGCGAGAACGTCATGTTCGGGGGCTCGGATCCCGCGATTCCGAACCTCGTGCCTGACGGCATCACGTTCCGTCGCAACCATGTGTCACGGCCGATGGCGTGGCGCGCTCCGATCATTCCGACGCCGCAGGCGGTCAACGCGGCCGCGGAAGCCGGTGGCGCGCTCGCGGCCGGGTCCTACAGCTATCGCGTGATCGCCAGACGGACAGTGGCGCAGGGCACCACCGCGCGATCTGACGCGTCAGCCGAAGTGACCGCGGTCGTCGGGAATGGCGGCGCCGTGCGCATCACCTGGCAGGCGGTCCCGGATGCGGCCGAGTATCGCGTCTACGGCCGGAGCGCCGGAAGCCAGAATCAGTTCTGGACGGTCACGACGAACGCGTTCCGCGACACCGGGACGGCAGGCGCCAGCGGCACGCCGGCGGGCGTCGCTACGGTGTGGTCGGTGAAGAACCTGTTCGAGCTGAAGAACGCGCGGAACGTGCTCGTCGAAGAAAACATCTTCGAGAATCACTGGAAGGAATCGCAGGCCGGCTACGCGATCGTCTTCACGCCCCGCAACTCCGGTGGCGCCTGTACCTGGTGCGTGGTCGAGCATGTGCGCTTCGAGCGCAACATCGTGCGGCGCGTCGCCGCCGGGGTGAACCTGCTGGGATACGACATCCCGTCGCGGCCGACCCGGCAGACCCAGGACGTCGCTTTCCGCGAGAACGTGTTCTACGAGGTCGGCCAGGATCTCGGCGGCAACGGCTGGGTGCTGTTGATTGGCGACGAGCCGCGCGACGTCGTCGTAGACCACAACACGTTCTCGCACACCGGAACGACGTTCGTCTTTGCCTACGGCGGCACGGCCACCGATCCCCGGGAGATGTACGGGGTGCGCCTGACCAACAATGCGGTCCGGCATTCGAATTACGGCATCAACGGCAATCACTTCGGATACGGTAACGGCATCATCAGCGCGTTCTTTCCTGGCTCGATTGTCTCGGGCAATTACCTCGCCGGCGGGTCCGCGTCGCGCTATCCGGCCGGCAACCTGTTCGCCGGCACCTTCGAACAGCAGTTCGTCGACGCGGCGGCCGGCGACTTCCGTCTCCGCGCCGACAGCCAGCTGCGGTGGGGCGGCACGGATGGGCGGGACATCGGTGCCGACTCCGGAGCTCTACAGTCGTCTGCTCACCGGGGTGGCGCCGGGAGTGGCCGCCCCGACTCGGCCAGCGAACGTGCGCATCATCACCTACTGAGTTCATCGAAGGTCCGCAGCGGCCAGCGCCGTGACCCACCTCAGCGCCGCGGATCGGTGTTTGCACCGCCGTTGCGCCAATGTCGTACGCCCGTGACCCTTTTGAAGCCGTCTTGACGACGCTCGCCGCGGACCCGTCCACGGAATTCGGCGCGGCCGGCGCGCGCGTGACCGTGATTCGCAGTGTTGACGGGCCATTCTCGAGCGTCCGGCGCGTCAGCATCCAGACACCCTCGCGGACGACCTTCGCTTTCGTGAAGATCATCAAGCCCCGCAGTCAGCAAGAAGATGAGCTGGCGAGGGCGGACCGGATGCTCAACCGTGAGTACCGGGCGACACAGGAGTTGTACAGCGCCCTTCGCCGGGACGATGAGATCGGCGCCGTGCGACCGATCGCCTGCCTGCCCCAACATCGCGCGCTGGTTACCGAAGAGGTGCCGGGTCGGCCGTTCGGCGAGCTCCTGGAAGAAGCGTCCGCGTCCACCGACCAGCTGTGCCTGAGCGCGTCACGGGTCGGCAAGTGGGTGCACGCCTATCAGCAGATTGGCGCGGTGCCGGGCGCGGTGGAGATCGGCGAGCGGCGCCAGTATCTCGACGATCGCCTCGCCCTGCTCGAGGGTCGCGTGCTGTCAGCCTCCGACCGGCGCGCCACTCTGGCGCGGTTCGACAGCATGGCCCGGGACATCGGGATGGCCTCGGTGCCGGCGGTGCCGATCCACGCGGACCTCGGGCCGATGAACCTGATGGTGGGGGACGACGGCCGCGTGACCGCACTCGATTTCACGATGGCGAAGACCGGGGCGATCCATCACGACCTGAGCCACGTCTATTTCCACCTGGAGCTGATGGCGGCGCGGCATCGTCACAAGGACTCGATGGTGCGAGCGCTGCAGTCGGCGATGCTGCGGGGATATTCGCCATCGTTGTCGGCCCGCGACCCGCTGTTCCGGATGATGCTGCAGCAGCACGCCGTCTGCCACGTGGCCCTGCTCGCGGAACGCCGGGTGCCGGTCATCGATCTGGCGTACCGCTGGTTCCTGCGCCGGCGCTGGCAGCTGTGCGATCAGATGGCCATGCTGGAACCCGCGCTGCGCGTGGCCTGAGACCGCCACGGCCCGCGCCTGCCCCGAGACCGTGGGCAGGTGTCGACATCGGCCGTTATGTTCGCCAAACCGGCGGTCTGGACCGGGGCTGAGAGGTGTTTACGCTTCGGGAAGGAGCAGCACTGCGGCAGCCCTGGGGTTGTCTGGCGGTGCCCAGAGATGGCCGCCGTGGGCGGCGACGATACGACTTGCGATCGGGAGCGTGAAGCCGACGCCGCCGCGGAACTCCTCGAAGGTGGTGAGCGCGTCGGGTGGAACGTCGCGCAGCTGATCGATGCGATCCGCGCCCGCGATCGTCACCCGCAGCATGGGCCGGCCGGCGTGGGTGACGCGGTTGATTCCGACGCACAACTCGTCGCTGGTGACGAGCTCCCGGCGATGCGCGAACATGAGAGAGTTGACGGCGGCGCGCAGGTGCTTCGGATCCCCGTTCACCATGGCGCCCGGCGCGCCGCTTTGCAGGGTGACGCGAACATCGCGGTCGAGCATCGGCGGCAGCGCGGCGATCTCCCCGACGATCAAGCCCGTCAGGTCGACATGGCCGCGGTTGAACGTAGCGCCGCCGCCTTCGAGCGCGCTGAGCTCGCTCATCTCAGTGATGAGCGCCGAGAGACGCGCCGCCGACTTCTCAATCTCCTCGAGTAGCTTGCGCTGCGGGTCGGTGAGCGCCCCCGTCCGGCCGGTCAGCAGCATTCGCAGGTAGCCGGCGATAACGGTGACCGGCGTCCTGAACTCGTGCACACCGAGCGAAAGGAGCAGGTCCTTCTTCCGCGCCGGTGTCGCCGTATCAGCCATTCCGCATTCTAATACGGGGAACAAATGGGCACCGTCGAGGGTTTTGTCCCGTAAGCGCGACTATTCGCAGCCGTTCAAGGCGGCGATGTCCACGTGCCACAATGGAGTCCGGAGGAAGAGGGACCTCATGCTGATTCGACGCCCCGCTGACATCCGTTCGTCCGAGATCACCGACGAGCAGGTTTACCTGCGCCGCCGGGAGTTCATGCGGCTGGCGGCCGCCGGGGCGCTCGGCACCGCGGCAGGGTCGCTGCTGTCGGCCTGCGGCGGCCACGAGACCGTCGAGGCCGCGCCCGCGCCGATGGGGCAGACGCCACTGGCCAACGTGAAGCCAAAGGTCGTGTCCACCGACGAGAAGCTGAACACGTTCGAGGAGATCACGAGCTACAACAACTTCTACGAATTCGGCACCGGCAAGAACGACCCGCAACGCCACGCCGGATACCTGAAGACGTCGCCCTGGTCGGTGAAGATCGACGGGCTCTGCAACAAGCCGGCGACGTATCAGCTCGAAGATCTGATCAAACCGCATCAGCTCGAGGAGCGGATCTATCGGCTGCGCTGCGTCGAGGCCTGGTCGATGGTGATCCCGTGGGTCGGCATTCCGCTCAAGGCGATACTGGATCGGGCCGAGCCCCAGGCCAAGGCGACGTTCGTGGAGTTCACGACCCTGCTCCGGCCGTCGGAGATGCCCGGACAACACGAGCGCTCGCTCGAATGGCCCTATGTCGAAGGGCTGCGGATGGACGAGGCCAATCACCCGCTGACGATCCTCGCGGTAGGCCTGTACGGCCGGACGCTGATGAACCAGAACGGCGCCCCGCTCCGGCTGGTCGTGCCGTGGAAGTACGGCTTCAAGAGCATCAAGTCGATCGTCCGAATCCGTTTCGTCGACCGCCAGCCGCGGACGTCATGGGCGATCGCCAATCCTGACGAGTACGGCTTCTATTCGAACGTGAATCCCCAGGTCGATCACCCGCGCTGGAGCCAGGCGCGCGAGAAGCGGCTGCCGTCGTTCTTTGCCTCCTACCGCACCCAGATGTTCAACGGCTATGGCGATCAGGTCGCGTCGCTGTACAACGGGATGGATTTGAGGAAGAACTACTAGGTCACCTCCCAACCCCCAACTCCCAACTCCCAAAGCGAGTCTCTTCGAAGAGATCAGCTTGGGAGTTGGCGTTGGGAGTTGGGCGTTGACCAGGCCGGCTCGGGCTCTCCATTCCACCTAATGCGCAAAGCTGCCAAGCCGCTCGTCTTTGTTCTTGCCCTCACGCCCCTCGCCTGGCTCGTCTTCATCGTCCTGACGGGCCGCACCAGCGCGAACCCCGCCGAGGACATCCTGCTGACCACCGGGGGCTGGGCGCTGAAGTTCCTGCTGATCACGCTGGCGATCACGCCGGTGCGGCGCCTGACCGGCTGGAACGCCATCATTCAGTACCGCCGGATGTTCGGGTTGCTGGCGTTCTTCTATGCGAGCGTCCACCTTCTGAGCTACATCGCGTTCGACCGCTTCTTCGAGTTCGCCGAGGTCCTCACCGATATCGCCAAGCGCCCGTTCATCACCGCCGGCATGGTGGCCTTTACGCTGATGGTGCCGCTGGCGGTCACCTCGACCAAGGGGTGGATCCGGCGGCTGGGTCGCCGCTGGCAGCTGCTGCACCGGCTGGTCTACGTCAGCGCCATCGCCGGCTGCGTGCACTTCATCTGGAAGGTCAAGGTCGTCCTCGGCGAGCCCGTCTACTACGCCGCGTTCCTGGTGCTGCTCCTCGGTTTTCGCCTCTGGTGGCGGCTTCGCGCTCCCGATCGCGTTCGGCCACAAACGGCACGAGCGTAAGGGTTTACGCGCATAAACCGACTCAAGAATTCTGCCTTCTGAAGGTCATTTTCTGCCCGTTCACCCCCGGATGGCGCCCGTTAGCCTGATTTCGACACCTCAGCCGGTCCAAAACCGATATCGTCGATTTCATGCACAAACCTATCAAGTACGTCGAGAAGGGACTGACTTACGCCGCAAAGGGTGCCTGGGTCGCTTTCGATGCCTTGAACCGCATCAAACCGGGAAGCACGTTCATTCCCAAGTGGTCGGATATTCCTCTTCAGAAGTCCTGGCAGAAAGTGAAGCCGCCCCTCGGCTGGCCGCGCGAGACCGACTCGCTGTGCCCCGTGTGCGTGCGCGAAGCGCGCCAGGAAATCCTCGATGGCAAGCGTGACTACAAGATCCTGCTGAACGAGAAGGTCGGCGAGATCAAGGCGCAGATCATCGAGCGCGACGGCAAGATCCTGATGGTCAAGGACTGCCCGCAGCACGGCCATTTCGAGGACGTGATGGCGATGGACCCGGCGTTCTTCAAGCACCTCGAAGACGCGTTCCCGGGCAGCGACATCCGGTCCCATAACGACGAGAAGCTCCACAACCACGGCAGCAGCACCATCAAGTACGGCCGCGGCTCGGTCCTCACCGTCGACCTGACCAACCGCTGCAACATGATGTGCGACCCGTGCTTCATGGACGCCAACCAGGTCGGGTTCGTGCACGAGCTCCCGTGGGAAGACATCAAGACGCTGCTCGACAACGCCATCACGCTCAAGCCGAAGCGCCAGATGTCGGTGCAGTTCTCGGGCGGCGAGCCGACGATGTCGCCGTACTTCCTCGACGCGGTGCGCTACGCCAAGAAGGTCGGCTACAACTCGGTGCAGGCGGCGACCAACGGCATCGAGTTCGCGAAGAGCCCTGAGTTCGCCAAGGCCGCGTTCGAGGCAGGTCTCCGCTACGCTTACCTGCAGTTCGACGGTATTGGCAACGCCGCCAACTCCCACCGCCTGGTCGGCAACCTGTTCGACGTCAAGCTGCGCGCCATCGAGAACCTGTGGAGCGCCGGCGTCGACATCGTGCCGGTCGTGACCATCGTCAACGGCGTCAACAACGAGCAGGTCGGCCGCATCATCCAGTTCGCGCTCGACAACCCGCGCAAGATCAACTTCCTGTCGTTCCAGCCGGTGTCGTTCACCGGCCGCGACGAGGAGGTCACCCCGGAGCGCCGCGCGGCGCAGCGCTACACGCTGTCGCACCTGGCGCACGACGTGAAGAACCAGATGAACATCGGCGAGCCGGTCCGCGACTGGTTCCCGATCTCGTTCATGGGCACCTTCACCGATTGGGCCGACCTCGTTCACGGGCCGACCGCGGAGTGGGGCAACCTGACCTGCGGCTGTCACCCGAACTGCGGCATCGGCATGGCGGTGATGATCGACAAGGAAACCAAGGAGGCGGTGCCGTTCACGGCGTTCGTCCAGGCCGACACGCTGGCGAAGGACATTCGCAGCGTCAACGACGCCGCCCGCGGGAGGTTTTTGTCCGTCGTCGGCATGGCGCTCGCGCTGATGAAGAACTACGACCCGTTCAAGGCGCCGACGCACTTCAAGCTCGTCGACCTGATGAAGAAGTTCGACAAGACCTTCGGCGCGTCCGGGCACAACTACGGCAAGGTCACCGCGGATCGCACCGTCGACGACATCCACATGCGCCGGTCCGATCGCTGGAACTTCCTGTTCATCGCCGGGATGTGGTTCCAGGATCTCTTCAACTACGATTTCCGCCGCACCGAGCGCTGCATCATCCCGTATGCGACGCAGGAAGGGGAGATTTCCTTCTGCGCCTACAACACCGGCATCGGCTGGCGGAACATCATCGAGAAGATGCACATGACGGCGACCCTCACCAAGTGGTACGAGGAGCACGGCCGTCACGAGATCTTCGCCGGCAACAAGCACGTGCCGCTCAACTCGACCGACCATCGCCTGGTGCTCGACCAGGCCGCGGTGGCCGTCGGCAAGCAGACCGACCTGGACGACGCCGGCATCGCCAAGAACGCGCGTGAAGAGAAGCTGCGCGCCCGCGCCGACGCGAAGAAGAAGCTCGATCCCGAGGCGGCGCAGATGGAAGCGCTCTACCGCCAGCACGTGCTCAAGGAGCAGCCGACGCTGCAGATTCAGGGCCTCGGCGGCGGCAAGAAGAAGTCCGACGTGCAGGAAGTGCTGCACAAGCCGCAGCAGTAAGGTCGAGACCGGGTACAGAAAAACGGCGGGCTTCGGCCCGCCGTTTTCGCGTGTCATTCCACTCCCAATTTCCATGCCCAGGGAGCCGTTCGAACAACTCTCTCCTTGGGAATTGGGAGTTGGAGGTTGGGAGTTGTTCCCCCTGGAGGGTTCCATGGCCATATCGCGCCGCCAATTCTGCGAAGGTCTGGTGATCGGCGGGGCGCTCGGCAGCGCGCCATCGCTGGGGGCGAGGGACGGCGCGTCAGTGGAGCAGCCGGCAGCGGTGCGAACCGGCTCGCACCTCGGCAACCTGTATCCCTTCGTGCAGGGGCAGGCGGATCGCTCCACGTTCGAGCTGTCGTTCCTCCGCAGCGAGTTCAAGGATCTGCGCAGCTGGCAGCGCGGGGCGCGCGCGCGAGTCTTCGAGCACCTGTTCTACGCGCCGCCGCGCGTCGACCCCAAGCCCGAGCTGATTCGCCGGACCGATCGCGGCGATTACGTCGAAGAGTACCTGACGCTTCAGACCACCCCCGATCTGCGGATTCCGGCGTACGTGCTGGTGCCGAAGCAGGCGCGGATCGCGGCGCCCGGACTCCTCGTCCTCCACAGCCACGACGGCATCTATCTCTGGGGCAAGGAGAAGGTCGTCGCCGGTGATCAGGAGCACCCCTACCTCACGACGTTCAAGCAGCAGCGCTACGGCGGCAAGAGCATCGCCTCGGAGCTCGCGCGGCAAGGCTACGTGACGATGGCGATCGACATGTTCTACTGGGGCGAGCGGCGGATGATCCTGGACGACGATCCGGCCTCGTACCGCGATCGGCCGGTGACGATGAGCGAGCAGGACGTTCGCGCGTTCAACCAGCGCGCGTCACAGGACGAATCCCTGGTCGGCCGCAGCCTGTTCACCGCCGGCATCACCTGGCCGGGTGTGATCCTGTGGGACGACATCCGGGCGCTCGACTACCTGGCGTCGCGTCCGGAAGTAGATGCGAAGCGGCTCGGCTGCGTCGGCCTCTCGGTTGGCGGATACCGCAGCTACCTGCTCGCCGCGCTCGACGAGCGGATCAAGGCGGCAGTGGACGTCGGATGGATGACGTCCTTCGGCGCGCAGCTCAAGGAGCACGTCATCCACACGATGGGCCTGTCGTTCCACATCAACGGCCTCTATCGCTATCTCGACTTTCCCGATCTCGCGGCGCTGGCCGCGCCGCGCGCCCTGCTGGTGATCAACGGCTCGCAGGACCGCCTCTTCGCGCTCGACGGCGTCAAGGCGGCGTTCGACAAGATCGCGAAGTGCTACGCCAAGGCGGGCGCGCCAGACCGCGTGCGGTGCCGGATGTTCGACGCGCCGCACGAGTTCAACCTCGAGATGCAGGCGGAAGCGTGGGCGTGGCTGGGGAAGTGGGTCTAATGCGATCGACTCAACTCCCAACTCCCAACCTCCAACTCCCAAGGGAAGCCCCTCGAACAACGGGGCGAAAGGCGTCGTGACCAGCTATTCCGCACGACTTTCGGCCAGTTGAGTCGAACGACTCCCCTTGGGCGTTGGGAGTTGGGAGTTAGCGTTCCGCCAGCTTCAGCTTCCGAACCCACACATTCCGGTAGCGCACCGGGTTGCTGTGGTCCTGAAGGGTCAGCGGCATCTCGGCGGCGTGGGCCGCGTACGCCGGCACGTTGCGATGCGCGGTCGGTCCCTTCAGCTCCATCCGGTGCTGCGCGAGCACGCCGTTCCAGAAGACCGTGGCAAACGCGGGCTTGACCAGCTTGTCGCCTTCGAACCGCGGCGCCTCGAACACGATGTCGTAGGTCTGCCATTCACCCGGCGGCCGCGGCGCGCTGACCAGCGGCGGGTACTGGCCGTAGAGCGAGGCGGCGCCGCCGTCCGCGTAGGTCTTGTTGTTGTACATGTCGAGCACCTGGACCTCGTAGCGGCCCATCAGGATGACGCCGCTGTTGCCGCGCCCCTGGCTCGTGCCCGACACCACCGACGGCGTGGCCCATTCGAGGTGGAGCTGGATGTCGCCGAAGCCCTCGCGCGTGAACATCGAGCCGGTCTTCGCGCCGGTTTCGAAGTAGCCGTCGCGAACCTGCCACTTCGGCTCGATCGGCTCGCCGTTCGGTCCGCGCTGGGCCCACTTGGCGAGGCTCTTGCCGTCGAAGAGCACGATCGCGTCCGACGGCGCGCCACCGGGGGCCGGGGCCGGCGTCACCAGCGGCGGATGCGGGCGGTTGACGTCGTGCACCCGCCACGGCAGCCCGGGAATCATCGGCGTGTCGGTGTATCCCAGTTCTCCCGGTTTTGGTTGTTCGCCTGCTGATGGTGCGGGCGCGGCCGGAGCCGCCTGACCCTGCGAGGCCTGGCGCGCGTCGATCGGCGTCCGTGCCGCCATCAGCAATCCGGCGACGCAGGCGGCCGCCGACAGCACGCCGGCACCGGTCCGCCTCCATCCCGACTTCATCACGATCATGTCGCCTCCTCTCGCGCTCCTGCCGCCCGTTCCCGCGGCTCGTCGTCGGCCCTCGGTCGATCGCAGGCGCACGCGAATCCGCCAGCATCATACGCTGGCGCCGCTGCCGTTGCGCAGTGCGAGCGCCGCGCGCGTGCGCCGTGGCCAGGCCGGAAACATCGACGAGCCCGGCTGCAGAACTGTATTGCGCAACCACGAGTCCTGCAGAAATGTCAGAGCCCATGGAAGGCCGCTCTCGACCACAGTCGGGTCCCCGTCGCGGTGCGTGTCGACGTCGTTGCCGACGTCATCAGATGACGCGAGGTGCCTCTCAGGAAATATGTGGCCTCAGACAAGTTTGTCGTGAATCGCAGAGGCAGCGTCCACATTTGTCCGGCGGCTCCTGGCGCCACGCCGCTCGCTTCATGCGGATTGAGGTCCGGATTTGCTGGTGTTTGTACGTGCGCCGCGAATCGACGTGTCCACGTGCTGGTTGGAACCGTCCTTGCGATAGAGATCAGCGCTGGCGGCGACGGAGCGGCGGGGAACGGCGGGCCTGTGACCGGTCACTCGCCCGCCGCCAGCGATTCGCGAATCCTCGGCCTCACCACCGACCGTGAATGTTCATCGCTCCTGCTGTCGTGACGCACTCCTGCTATCGCTGCAACCGGAAGTGGGTCGTGCTCTTTGTAAGTGGATGGATGTGAGATTGCACTTGGAAGTGTGATCGTCGGCGAAGGGCGGTTCCTCCAAACCGCCCTTTTCTTTGTACCGACCTCGTTCGCTACTTCCCTGCGGGGAAGACCGCGAACGCCTCGATCTCGATCAGCCAGTCGGCGTTGACCAGGGCGGCCACGCCGACCGTCGAGCGCGCCGTCTTGGTCGGGTTCGCCGCGGTGTTGAACGCCTCGCCGTAGGCGGCATTCCAGCCGGCCACGTCGATCTTGTTCTCCTTGGCCGGATCGGCCACCAGATACGCCCGCAGATACACGACGTCGCCGAGGCCCAGCCCGTGTTTCGCCAGTTGTCCATCGATGTTCTTGAGCACGCCGGTCGCCTGGGTCCTGGTATCGCCGAAGCGCGCGCGCGAGCCGGGCGGGGCGCTGGCGTCAACGACCGGCGGCACCGTGCCGCTGACCCAGATCGTGGCGCGTCCGCCTGGAATGATCACCCCCGACGAGATCGGGGACGACGAGGCACCGTAGAACGTCACGCCGGACGGCGGGGTGGCGGCGACGGCGGGTTGCTGCGCGGCAGGCGCCGCGGGTTGCTGCTGCGCCGAAGCCAGGCGAGGGGCGGGAAGAGAAAACGCCCCCGCGATGGCCGTGATGGCTGTGGCCTGGACCATGCGACGACGATGGCGTCGCGATCGTGTTGACATCGATGACTCCTCAAATGGTGGCGCGCCGCTCGCGCGTCGCCCGTGCATGAATGGCCTCGGACACCCGTTGACCGGATTCGAGCGCGCCCGCCATCCATCCGCTCAGATAGCTGACGTGGTCGCCGGCAAAGTAGTAGCGGCCGTCCGGCTCCAGTAATCGAGGGTAGACCGTGCGGCGGGCATCGGTCGAGAACTGCGCCCAGCCGCCGCGGTTCCACTTGACGTTCTGCCACGAGACCGAGAAGGCGGTCTCGAACGCCTGCCGGTACGGCGGATGCAACCGCTCGCCCTGCGCGAGCGCGAACTCGACCCGGTCGCGCGGCGAGCGCAGGCCGGTGGCCGCCGCATTCCTGCCGTTCTGGTAGTAGCCGATCAGTACTCCCTTCCTGGTCAGGAAGCCGGTGGACGGATAAACGATCTGCGCGATTTCCTGATCGGTGCGGCTGACGCCGCCGAAGATCCCGTCGTCCTCTTCCCAGAACCGGCGCGAGAACTGCAGGCCGATCTTCCCGGAGGACGAGTAGGGGATCGAGGCCAACGCGCTCTTCAACGCCGGATCAATGTGCACGACTGGCAGCGCGGCTGCGATCGACAGCGGCAGGGCACAGACGCCGTATGCCGCGGTGGCGAGCTGCAGTCGACCCTGCCTGGCATAGACGACGGCGACGCCGTCTGCATGTTGGCGCAGCTCGCGCACCTCGGCGCCGTAGACGACGCGGGAGCCGAGCCTGGATGCGAACGCCGCCGCCAGCCGATCGCTGCCGCCGCTCACCTGGAACATGGTGGCCTGCGTCATGTAGTCGCTCTGCACCTGCAGCCCGGCACCCGATTGCAGCAGCTCGCTGAGCGGCAGGGGAGGAGACGCCGTTCCGGTTGCAGTCCCGCGCCCGGTGGCACCGAGTAACCGCGCCGTGAGCTGCCGGTGTAGGCGCCTGAATCGTTCAGTGCTCCGGCGCGCTGTAGATAGTTGAGCAACGCCTCCCGGTCAGCCTCGCTCAGCGGCGCGTCGAGCGCCTGGGCCGAGATCGCTTTGCTCAGCAGCTCAGCGGTGTAGCCGCTCAGATCGCTGCGGACTTCGCGGCGCCGGAGGCGCTTGCCGCTCAATCCACCGCGATGCTGGTAGACGAACGCGGCTTCGTTGTCGTTGACGAAGACCTCGATTTCGACGCCGAGCTCGCGGCAATAGGCAAGCGTCGTCTGATGGTGGTGCGGGATGCGCATCGGCCCCGGGTTGTAATAGAGCCCGTCGTCGAATGCGGCCACCTCCGTCGAGCCATCTTCCTCGCTCACGGTGCCGCGCCGGATGGTGTGGCAGCGACCGCCCGGCCGCATCCGCCCTTCGAGCACCCGGCAGTCGTAGCCGAGTTTGGTGAGCTCGTAGGCGGTGGCCAGCCCGGCGAGGCCGGCGCCGACGATCATGACCGGCGTGCGGTTCCCCGCACCGCGCAGCTCGAACACGCCACGACTGGGCTCGGGGATTGGCAGCAGCCCGAGCGCGGTCATGGCGTCGTAGGTGACGGACGCGCCGGCGGTGGCGATCATGATCGTCTCCTGATGGAAGGAGTCGCCGGGCGCGCGACAGCACCGCCGCATCGACTCGTCACCGGATGCAGTTCAATCGATGTTCCACGTCAGCAAGCCTGGCCGATCGGGGTATTTCAGCCGATCTGGCCCCGATCCGCGCGGTGACAGGCGCCCGCGGGGCGCGCCGCGCGCAGGCACATATCTGTCGATGTGCCGGCTCGATTGGTCCAAGTTTGTCTCGCTCGACATGCGGCCACCGCGTCACCCTGGCCTGCGCCGTACGGCGGTGGCGTTGTGCGCAGGCGGGATTTCTGCCATTGTGACCGCGCGTGCCGGCCATCACCTTCGAAGAGGTCTCCTACACCGCGCCTGGTGGCACGCGCGTCTTCGATCGCTTCACCGCGAACATCGAGGCCGGCGAGGTCGTGGCGCTGGTCGGCCGCAGCGGCGCCGGCAAGACGACGATGTTGAAGCTGGTCAACCGGCTGGCGGTGCCGGACGCCGGACGCGTGGTGGTGGACGGCCGCGACACCCGCGAATGGGATCCGATCCGGCTGCGACGCGCGATCGGCTACGTCATCCAGGACGTCGGCCTCTTCCCGCACATGACGGTCGCGGACAACGTGGCGGTCGTGCCGACGCTGGAAGGCTGGTCTGCCGATCGGGTCGAGGCGCGGGTCCACGAGCTTCTCGATCTGGTCGGACTCGACGCCTCGACGCACGCCCGGCGCTGGCCCGATCAGCTGTCGGGTGGGCAACGTCAGCGCGTGGGCGTGGCGCGGGCGCTTGCGGCCGATCCCCGCGTGCTCCTGATGGACGAGCCGTTCGGGGCATTGGACCCGGTCACCCGATCGGAGCTCCAGTCGGAGTTTCGCCGCATCCAGAGCCGCCTGAAGAAGACCGTCATCATCGTCACCCACGACATGGCCGAGGCGCTGGCGCTGGCGGATCGCGTCGCCGTCCTGGAGCAGGGACGGCTGGTCGCGTTCGCGCCCCCGGCCGAAATCGTGCGCGCCACGGATCCCGGCGTGCGGCGGATGCTCGACGCCGTCCTCGTCGATCGGCGCGCCTGACGGCATGGACGTCATCCGCTTCTGGGCGTCGCATCGCGCCGAGCTCGTCACGCTGATCGGCCAGCACGTGCTGCTGGTCGCGGCCTCGACGCTGATCGCCGCGGCGGTGGCGGTGCCGCTCGGCATCTTCGCGGCCAGGCGCCCACGGCTGAGCGCGCCGCTGGTCGGCGCCGCGAACCTGGTCCAGACCATTCCCAGCCTGGCCATGTTCGGCTTCCTGCTGCCGCTGCCGCTCATTGGCGGCGTCGGTCCGCGCACGGCGATCGTGGTGCTGATCCTCTACGGACTGCTGCCGATCGTGCGCACCACCATTTCGGGACTGCAGGGGATCGACCGGGCGATCCGCGACGCCGGCGTGGCGATGGGGATGACCGATCGGGAGCTGCTGCGCCTCGTCGAGCTGCCGCTGGCGCTGCCGTCGATTGCGGCGGGCATCCGCGTGGCGGCCGTGGTCGGCGTCGGATCGGCGACGATTGCCGCGGCGATTGGCGCCGGCGGTCTTGGCGAGTACATCTACCGCGGCCTGTCGATGGTCGACGCCACGGTCATCCTCGCGGGCGCCATCCCGGCCGCGGCCCTCGCGCTCATCGTCGACGCCGGGCTGCTCTGGCTGGAACGGCAGCTGTCGCCGCGCCGTCACCGGCGATCGCGGCGGCTTCCCGTCATTGCCGCGACGGTGGTCGCGAGCCTGGTGATCTGGATGGCATGGTCCGCCACCAGCCGGCGATCCGCGGTGGTGGTCGGATCCAAGAACTTCACCGAACAGGTCATTCTCGGCGAGATCGTCGCGCAGACGATCGAGCGCGAGACCGGACTGCAGGTCGACCGCCGCTTGAACCTCGGCGGTACCCTCATCTGTGAACAGGCGCTCGCCAGTGGCGACATCGACGTCTACGTCGAGTACACGGGGACCGCGCTGACGGCGGTCTTCAACCAGCCGCCCTCGACCGATCCCGCGGCGGTGCTGGCCACCGTGCGCGACGCCTACGCGCGCACCGGGCGAACCCTGCTCGAGCCGCTCGGCTTCAACAACACCTTCGCGATCCTGGTCCGGGGACGCGACGCCCGCGAGCTGAACCTGCGCACGATTGAAGACGCGGCGCGGGTGTCGCCGCGCTGGCGCGCCGGCTTCGGCTTCGAGTTCCTCGAGCGGCCTGACGGGTTCCCCGGCCTGTCGCAGAAGTACGGCCTGAGGTTCGCCGAGCCGCCGCGCGTCATGGACCTGACGCTGACCTATCGCGCGCTGGCGTCGGGTCAGGTGGATCTCATTGCCGGCGACGCGACCGCCGGCCTCATCGCGGCGCTCGATCTGTTTCCGCTCGACGACAACCGCCGCTACTTTCCCCCGTACGACGCCGTTCCGGTGGCGCGCGCCGACACCCTGCTGCGCCATCCAGCGCTGCGGCACGCGCTCGACGGCCTGGCCGGACGGATCAGCGCCGACGAGATGCGCGCCATGAACCTGGCCGCCGATGCGCGGCACGAGGATCCGGCGGCGATCGCCCGAGCCTTTCTCGATCGCCGCAGCCGGTAGAATCTGAGCATGCGTCTGCTCCTGGCCCTGCTGTCCGTCGTCGCGCTGCAGACTGACACGCCCTCGAATACGCTGCCGGCGTTCGCCGCCGCACAGCTCCGCCAGAGCCTCGATCGCGCTCGCCCGATCGCCCGCCACACCTGGCGCGACACCGCGCCGGTCAACCCCGATGGCACCGTGAACGCCTACATCGAGATCTCGCGCGGCGACCGCCGCAAGTGGGAGTTCGACATGGCCCGCAACCGCCGCGCCATCGATCGGATCATGCCGACACGGTCTCGGCGGCTATCCCGTGAACTACGGCTACGTGCCGCAGACCGTCTCCTACGACGGCGACCCCTTCGACGTGCTCGTGCTCGGTCCGCCGATCCCCGGCGGCCGCATGGTGCGCGGCACGATTGTGGGATTGATGCAGATGGAGGACGAGAAGGGGATCGACTCGAAGGTGGTGCTGTCCCTGCTCGGCGCCGACGGCCGGCCCCAGCACCAGCTGACCGCCGCCGAACAGGAACGGATCGGCAGCTACTTCAAGCGCTACAAGCTCCACGAGCCGGGAAAGTTCTCGAAGATTCCCGGCTGGAGCCCCGCCGACCAGGGTCGCGCGTTCGTGACGACGACGCACCGCTTCTTCCGCGAGTGCGCCGCCGTTCAGCAGTCAGCCTGCTCGATGTAGCATTAGCTGTTAGCACTAGCAGCATCCACGTCACGAACCCCGATACCGATCCCCGATAGATCCCCCGCCTTCGCACGCCCATTCCAGGCGCGGCTACGGCGGCAGCAGCACTATTTCCCCGTATACACCCTGAAATTGAGCACCGACCACGCCGGCGCGTTCTCGCCCGTCGCGGTCTGCGTCACGCGGATGAACTTCGCCTGGACCGGCCGGAACGTCGCGATCGACGTCGCGTTGCTGCCCTGGCCCTCGGCGACCGGCGCGCCCCACGTCTTGCCGTCCATCGAGACCTGCACGCGATACGCGATCGGATAGCTGCCGAAGATCGGCGCGGTCGCACGGCCGCCTCCGGCCGGCGGGGCTTGCGGCGCGGGCGGTGTCGCGGCGGTGTCGCGCCGGGCGCCGCGGCGGCGCCGCCACCGCGGGCGGCCCCTTCGGGAGTCGCCGCACCTCCGCGCCCGCGGCCGGCGCCGCGGCCACCACCACCGCCACGGCCGACGCCGCGTCCGCCGGGGAACCCGGAGTCGAACTGGATCTCCGCGACCATCGCCGGCTGCGGCAGCTCCACCTGGAACCACATCCCGGGCTCCTGCGGCGCGCCGGTCGTCCACGCGGCCAGCGTCAGGGCGTTGCCGGCGCTATCGGCGTTGTGGCTCGCCGTGGCCTTCCAGCCGGGATCGGCCGGCAGCAGCCTGGGGATGGTCGCCTCGAGCTCGGCGAACGTCCACATCGCCTTGCGGGCGGCGGTCGCCGCGCGCACGCGCGCCACGTCCGAGGGCGCGATGAACGACGCGGAATTGCCGAAGTCGTTGCGGATGAACGACGCGATGTTGGCGATCCATTGATCGTTCTGCGCGCCCATCGGCACCATCACCTGGGTGTAGGTCTGGCCGGCGAGCGGGCCGGTCATTCCGTGCAGCAGCGTCTTGATCACGTAGTCCCGATGCCCCTGGACCCGCGGCGATCCGGCGACCGGCGGCCCCATCATCGGCGTGGCCCCGCCCGACGCCGCGGCCTGCGACCCGGCGAGGGCGACGCCGCGGCCGTCCTCGCCGTGACAGGTCGAGCACAGGCTGCGATAGATCGTTTCCCCTTCCTTCAGCTGCTCCTGCTGCTCGGGTGAGAGGTTGAGCGCCGCGGTGGTGGCGGCATTGGCGATCCGCTGCAGCATCAGCCGCCCGATCTCCTGGATGCCGCGTGCTTTGTTCGCCGCCTGCGTCTCCTTGATCAACGCCTCGACGTTCGGCAGCTTGAACAGGTTGGCGGTCACGAGCGCCTGCAGGGCCACATCCGGATCGCTGTCCTTCGTCATCGCCCGATAGTCGTCCGCGAACGACCGATCGGCGGCCTTGTAGAGCGTCTCGCTGGCGCGGATCGCCTGGACGCGCATCCGCGGGTTCGGGTCCTTCATCTGCTCGCGCAGCAGCGCGGCGTCGAGCGCGCCAAGCCCTTCGAGTGTCCACAGCGCGTGCACGCGCGCGAGCAGGTTGTCGGACGACTTGACCATCGTCACCAGCGCCGGCACGACCGACTTGTCCTGGCGCTCGACGAGCAGCTGCTGCGCGGTGTCGCGCCACCAGCCGTTCTCGTGACCGAGGTGCGGCACGAGCTGGGCGGCGGTCTGCTCGAGCATCCGCGGGCGCGTCAGATCGAGCGACAGCGCCGGCTTGGCCGGAATCTCTGGTGTGGCCTGCGCCGCCGGTCCCGCGGGCGTCGCCGGAATCGTCGGCACGCCGTCATAGCGCAGCCGCCAGATCCGGCCGTGGTTGATCACCTTGTCGAGCTGATACTGCTCGATCTTCCGGCGCAGGTACGACCCCGGCCTCGTCCAGTTCCCCTCCTGGATGATGCCGTGGTACATGTCCGCGATGTAGACCGATCCGTCCGGCGCGGTGGTGATGTTGATGGGGCGGAACAGCGGGTCGGTGCTGGTGAGGAACTCGGATCCGGGGAAGGCGTTGCGCAGCTGCGTCAGCCCCTCGTTCTTCACGATCTTCGCGCGCCGGATCAGCCGTCCGACCGGCTCGCTGATCAGGATGTCGCCGCGGAGATCCTGCGGCACGCGATGCGCGCGCACGACGTCCGAGCCCGATGCGGCGGTGAGGTGATTCACGCGGCCGACCGGCATGCGCACGCGGATCATGCCGCCCTGCGTGTCCGCCAGGCCGACTTCCGGCCACACCGTATGGAAGCCGGGCTCGTACTGGTCAGGCAGCGTGAACGCGCCATAGTGAATCGGCACCTGGAAATTCATCGGCCCGCGCTCGCCGCCGGCGTCGATGAACCACATCTTGCCGTCGTCATCCATCGTGAGGCCCCACGACCCGCCATTCGGACCGGTCGGCTCCTTCAGGATGCCGGTCGGGGTCCAGCGGATGCGGAACGCGTTGTAGGTCGTGTACATCCAGTTGTCCAGGCCCCAGTTGAAGCCCGCCTGCTCGTGTTCGAGATTGCCGTCGCGGCCGAGACCGATGCCGGAGAACACGTGCTCGCGCTTGTCGGCGACGCCGTCGTTGTTGGTGTCGGTCCACTTGATGATGTCGTCGGACGCGGTCTCGTTCGTCAGGATGCTGTTGCCGTCGAGCGGGACGACGGTGCGCGGGAGCACGAGCTTGTCGACGAACACGGTGCGCTTGTCGTAGACGCCGTCCCCCTTGGTGCTCTCGAACCGGGTGATGCGGCTCTCCGGGACGTGCTGATTGTTGCCGTCGGCATCACGCATGTAGGTGATGAACTCGGCGACGTACATCCGGCCGTTGCCGTCGAAGCGGATCGCGGCGGGGCTGATGACGTCGGGTTCGGCGACCACCAGCTCCATGCGGTAGCCGGGAGGCAGGTTGAAGCTCCTGGCCTCTTCCTCTGGCGTGCGCGGCTTGATCGGCGCCTTCGGCGCGAAGTCCGCCCCTTCATTCGTGGCCGACGAGAGCGTGCCCCGCCCCTGCGGGGCCTGGGTGCCGGACGGCGGCGCGGGCGTCGGTTGCGTCGCGGGCGGCGTCTGGGCGAGGGCGAAAAAACCAAGGATCGGAAGTGTGATCAGCGCGAATCGGAACCGGTTCCACATGCGCGCCTTGTAACATGCCGGCTCGGCCACGGTCAAGGATGCGCCCACCCGCACTCAGGCCAAATTCAGGTCTTTTTCAGGGACGCCTCACCACTTGCGCCGGCCTCAGACCGTATCGTCGATGCTGTGATGCACCAGACACCGCTCCGACGCGCGGTTTCGCCGCTGTGGCTCGCGGGATTGACCGCGGTCGCGGCGGTCGTGACGATCGACGGATCACAGGCCCGGACCTCTCCGAGTCCCGCGCCCTCTGAATCGGCGCGCCTGCGCGCCGTCGGCCTGGAAGCCGGCTACAACCTCGATCACGCCGACGCGGTGGCGGCGTTCAAGGCGGCGATTGCCGCGGATCCCGACGACCCGGCGCCGCATCGGCTGCTCGCCGCCACGATCTGGATCAACGCGCTCTTCGAGCAGGGCGCGGTCTTGATCGACGACTACCTCGGACAGGCGCGCACCTCCGTCAAGCGGACGCCGCTTCGTGGCGACGTCGATCGTGCCTTCCGCGACCACATCGCCCGCGCCCTGGCGCTGGCCGAGGCCCGTGTGCGCAGGAATCCGCGCGATGCCGACGCGCACTTCCAGGTCGGGGCCGCGCACAGCTTTCTCGCCTCCTATATCGGCACGGTGGAAGGGCGGGGCCTGGCGGCGCTTCGCGCCGGGCGGACCGCTTACAACGAGCACGAGCGCGTGCTGGAGCTCGACGCGGCGCGGCGGGACGCCGGCATGGTCGTGGGCATGTATCGCTACGGCGTGTCGACGCTGCCGCTGCACTGGCGGTTCGTCGCCGGTCTGGCCGGGTTCGGCGGCGGACGCGATCGCGGACTGCGCCTCGTCGAGGCGGCCGCGGCGCATCCGAGTGACGTCCAGACGAACTCCATGTTCACGCTGGTGCTCATCTACAACCGCGAAGCGCGCTACCAGGACGCGCTCCGCGTCGTGACCGATCTCCAGCGCAAGTACCCGCGCAACCGGCTGCTGTGGCTCGAGGCGGCGAGCACGCTGCTGCGGGCCGGGCGATCCGCCGACGCGCTCGAGACCCTGCGCACCGGCCTGGCGATGGCCGCGGCCGACCGACGGCCGAAAGCGCGCGGAGAACAGGCGCGGTGGCACTACGCGCACGGCGCTGCGCTCGTCGGCGTCAAGCAGTTCGACGCGGCGGAGCGGGAGCTGCGGCTGGTGCTCGCCGGCGACGCCCACGAGTGGCTGCGCGGGCGCGCGCATACCGAGCTCGGCAAGCTCGCGGATCTCGCCGGCAAGCCGGCCGAGGCCCGCTCGGCCTATCGCCTCGCCATCCGCGTCGGCCGCGCCGAAGACGACGAGGACGGCGTCGAGAGCGCGTCGAAGCTGCTGAAGTCCGGCTACCGGATTCCCTGAGGCACTCATGTTCAAAGCTCATTGGCCTGCTGCCGCCGCCGGCATCGCCGTGCTCGTGGCGACTTGCGCGGTCACATCGTCCTCGCGGCCCGGATCGTCGCGTCTGGCTGTGGTCACGCCGGAGGGGCTGCGCGACGACTTCGACGCCGATCTGCGCAACGTCGTCTATCGATGGGACGACGCGGATCCGCGGCCGCCGCACGAACGCCAGAAGGCGCTGTTCGACTTCGTCTACCAGACCTACGACAGCAGCGCCTGGATTCCGCAGTCGATCTTCGACGGCAACCTGGTGACCCAGGCGGTGGTCGGCGACGTCGACAGCATCATCCGCGACAAGGTCGGCCTGGTGCTCGTGGCGGGACAACGTGCGGGTGCCGGCCTTCGGCATGGCGCCGAGCCCGGACGTCGATCAGCCGCTCAAGTGGACGGTGAACTGCCTGGTCTGCCACACCGCCGAGATCGACGGCGTCGCCTACTTCGGCGCCGGCACGAAGCTGTTCGACGACAAGTTCCTGGGCGATGCGCTCAAGCTGCTGACGAACGACGCGTGGCCCTCGCGCACGCCGGCGCACGAGGCCGACCGGGCGCACGCGGCCGACGCGTTCCGGATCCTGACCAGCCATCATCACGACAAGATCGACTCGCTGACGCGCGGACGATCGACCGCGTTCGCGGCGTCTCACGTCGAGCTCTACATGCGGCCCCACAACGGGCGGATGCCGGCGGTCGAGCAAGTCGGACGGGGAGACACCAAGACGCCGCCGCTCTGGCACACGGCGGCCAAGATGCAGCGCGGCCGGTGGTATGCCGACGGCAGTTTCCACGGCCGGATCCCGCTGATGGCCTCGTCCATGGAGCTCGAGAAGGATCGGTCGTTCGAGTCGCTCGTCGACACGGTCATCCCGCGCATCAAGGAGGAGTTCGACACCGTGGTGCGGCACCTGCGGCCGCCGCCCTATCCGTACGAGATCGATCGCGATCTCGCGGAGCGAGGGCGCGTGCTCTTCTACTCGAAGGCGATCGGCTGCGCCCGGTGTCATGGCGTCTATGACGGCAAGGGCAACGTCGACTGGCCGGGCGTGCACACCGACGTGGGCACGGACCGCGCCCGTCTCGACATCGTCTCGGACGCGTTCATCGCCGCGTTCGACGACAGCCCGATTGCGGCGGAGGGCGCGCTGGTGAAGAGCAAGGGCTACGCGGCGACGCCGCTCACCGGCGTCTGGGCGAATTATCCCTACCTGCACAACGGCAGCGTGCCGACGCTTCATCATCTGCTCGGGCCGGTGGCCGAGCGCCCGGCGATCTTCCACGTCATGGCGGCGCGGACGCTTCGATCGCGAGCGGGTCGGGCAGCGGCTGTACGACAACCGTGTTCACGGCTGGTTCGGGGAACAGCAGCTGTTGCGGCGTTACGGCGGAGATCGCGACTGGTTCAACACCCGGCGCGAGGGTTCGTCGAATGCCGGGCACGACCTGTGGTCGCGCATCAAGACGGACGAGAACCGCCGCGCCCTCATCGAATATCTCAAGACGCTATGAGCGGCCGCCGAGCCGCTATGCTCTTGACGTGACGAGGTCGTACGACGCGGTCGTGATCGGCGCAGGCCCGGCCGGCCTCGCGACCTCGCGGGAGCTGGCGCGGCGGAAGGTCGATCATGTCGTGCTCGAGCGCGGCAGCTCGATCGGGCACACCTGGGCGAACCTCTACGACAGCCTCGTGCTCCACACCGGCAAGCACCTGTCGTCGCTGCCCGGGATGCGCTTCCCGCGGGAGACGGCACTCTTTCCGAGCCGGATCGAGTTCCTCGACTATCTGCACCGCTATGCGGCCGGGTTCCGCCTGCCCATTGCGCTGAACGCGAACGTGACCGGCGTGGCTCGAGGCGCCGGGGCGTGGACGGTGACCACGGCGCAGGGAGACGTGTTCCAGGCGCGGCGGCTCGTGGTCGCAACCGGCATCGTCGCCAATCCGCACGTCGCGGAGCTCCCTGGCCGCGAGCGCTTCCGCGGCGACGTCACCCACAGCGTCGAGTACCGGCGGCCGGAGCCGTTCAAGGGGCAGCGCGTGCTCGTCGTCGGCGTGGGCAACTCGGCCGGAGAGATTGCGGCGGAACTGGCGGCGGCAGGCGTCGACGTCACCATTTCAGTGCGCTCGGGCGCGCGCTGCGTGCCCCGGCAGCTGTTCGGCGTGCCGATTCAGTACCTCGCGGCCGGCCTGCACGTCTTGCCGCGCCGTGCGCACCCGGCGATTGTCCACGGCATGGCGCGCATGTCCGAATGGGTGCGCGGACCGGCGGTGCTGCCGCGTCCACGTGAAGGCCGCTGTATCGGAAATTCCCTTGATCGGGTTTCACCTCGTCGACGCCATCCGGTCCGGAGCCATCCGAATCAAGGGCGCGATCGCCGAGCTCACGGACAACGGGGCGCGCTTCGAGGACGGCAGCGACGAACCCTTCGATTGCATCCTGCTGGCGACCGGCTATCGCGCGGCCCTCGGCGTCCTGGGCTCACAGATCCGTCTCGACGACTGCGGCTTCGCCAGCCGCCGCGACCGCGTCGTCAGCCGGGACCAGCCCGATCTCTACTTCGTCGGGCACAACCAGGACATGCGTGGAGGGTTGAGGAACATCGCGCTGGACGCGAAGCTCGTCGCGAGGCTGATCACGGGGACTCCTCGCTAACTCCCAACCTCCAACTCCCAACTCCCAACGAGAATCGTTCGCACCCTCTGGGTGGAATTTGCCGCGACCAGCTTGTTGCCGCGTCTTCGACCCAGATGTCTCGAGCGGCTCCGCTTGGGAGTTGGGCGTTGGGAGCTGGGAATTAGGGACCTATCGTCGTGTGATAGGTCCCGAACGTGTAGATGAACGCGGCGACGACCGAGTGGAAGACGATCGGGATCGTGCCTCCGAACCAGCGCTGATCCGGACGCCGCCACATCCAGATCACATAGCGCAGCACCATCCCGGCGAAGTAGACGATACCGAACCAGGCGACGTAGCGGCCGCGGCCTGGATAGGGCTGCACGAACATGCCCGCGCCGCGGGTGAAGTCGACGCAGATCCAGACCATCAGCGTCAGCACGATCGCCTGGCCGAGCAGCAGGACAGGGTAGGGCAGCAGGCCCGACTGCCACTGCTCCATGGGCGGCAGCCAGCGTGGTGCCCGAAGCACGACGACGATCTGGCCGATCACGCGCAGCAGCAGCAGGATCGTGAACAGCCAGAGCCAGGGGGCATAGGGGGCCGTGGCGGTACATCGGGTTCGGCGGAGTTCAGGCTGAGTTCGACGGAGTTCGACTTCATTCGACGGCGCTCGACGGAACGCCGCTACTTCCAGAGATCGATGTGAATCCCGAACTGCAGCGTGGGCTCCCAGCCTTTCTCCAGCTCCTCGGATTGTGCCCCGAACTGCGTGGCGTTGAGCTTGTCGACCAGCAGGTGCGGCCGGATCGAGAACGTCACCCAGCGCCAGCCGGGCACGGTTCCGAACGGCTTGAGGGTCACGCCCACGGGTGCCACGGTGGTGAGCCAGATTCGTTCGAAGTTGTTCGCCGCCGGATCCCTGGTCGTGAGCGTATTGATGTCGATGCTCGAGTGCAGATCCAGCCACTCCCTGATATGCCAGGTTCCCCGCACGCCCACCTTGACCCAGTTGACGCCGACGACGTCGTCGGGATTGTCGTAGGTGAGGCGATTGTCGTTGGTCGTGAATCTTCCGGCGTACACACCTGCTGACCACACGCGACTCAAGCCCGTTCTGCTGCGCAGGGAAGCCGGCAGCAGCTTCGGGTGCAGGCACTGAACGCCCGATGCCCTGCCTGGACCGGTGTCGGACTTGACTCCACACGCGATCGGAAAATCCAGCATGATTCCGTGGAACGGCCCCGGGCCGCTCAACTTCTCGAGAAACTCCCACAGGCCGCCCTCTGCCGCGGCGCGTGACGGCATCAGCAGGACGGCGACGAACGCGAACGCCAGTGAGACGTGCTTACCGGTCATGCAATCACTCCTCCCGCTCGATCGAGCGGATGCGTGCGGTACGGGGTCCTGGTGGCCTGGGGACTGGCGCGCCTCGCGCCGATCACTGTGGTGCGCCGCACCGGGGTGCGGCATCGAACACGCTGCCTTCACAGCCGAGATTCTTGAGACCTTTGTCGGGGAACCGCCGGTTGCGGGGAACGGGCGACGAGGGACAGAACACGAGCGCTTCGCCGTCCTGGGCGCCCAGTCGGTAGCACGGCTTCGAATCGATCTCCACCATGGGGAACAGGTTGTCCTGCTGCAGCAGCCGGTATGGATGATCGAGCAGCAGGACGGCGACGGCGAGCACGGCGACCGCGGTGGCGATGCTCGCGCGTTCGCCGACGTGACCGAACCGCCGCCGCTGCTGGAGGACGTGATAGATCGCCACGGTCATCAGCACGACGACGGTGGTGAGGGACATGCGGTAGTAGCGATGCTCGAGGAACTGTGAGCTGCTCCAGATCGCGAAGCGATCGAGGTCGCCCGTGCTGATCCCGTCGGAGGCGCCGAAGCCGGCAATCAGCGCGCTGAATCGCCACATGATGGCGCCGACCGCGACGATGCCGGCCGCCGCCACGCCCTGTCCGAGCACCGTCGGATGCGTCAGCCCGGACCGATGGATCGCGCCGGCCGCGCGTGTGGTCAGGCCCGGGAACCACGACCGGCAGATGTAGCGCACGACAGAGGTCGCCATGCCCAGGGCAATGAGCAGCGCGGTGGCGAGCGCGCCTGGCGCGACGAGTGAGCGCAGTCCCCACGTGAACCAGTCGGCCACCCCCTCGGGCGCGAAGTCGCGGCGGTCGAGGACGGTGTTGAAGACCGCCGTGTTGAGGAGGCCGAGCCCCGTGATGCCGGCGGCGACGGCCACCGACCAGATGACGCCGCGGAGCACGAGGCCGCGCCAGCGCGGCGCGCCTGCGAGCGGCGTCACCGCGATCGTCGTGGCGCGCGACTGGGTGACGGGCCAGTCCGCCGGTCCGGAGATCCGTTCGAGCGCAGCCTGCAGCTCGATGGCGGAGCTGAAGCGATCGGCCGGGTTCGGCGCGATCGTACGTTCGAGGACCGGGCGCAGCACGGCCGGCAGCGCGGCGTCGCCGAGCAGCGTCCGTGTCGCGTCGCCACCGCCGAGCGCCAGGGCCGGCGCCCGCGAGCCGAACCTGGCCGCCGTCGCCAGTTCATAGAGGACCGCGCCGAGGCTGTAGAGATCGCAGCGCTCGTCGAGCGGGCGTCCGAAGTACTGCTCGGGCGACATGTAGTCCGGCGTGCCGGCACGGTTGGCGACCAGGGTCGGCGAGGCGCCAATCTCGGAGCCGCCGCCGGCGCCCGCGAGCGGACGGGCCAGGCCGAAGTCCACGACTTTCACCGCTCCGTCGGTGGTGACGAAGATGTTGCCGGGTTTGAGGTCGCAGTGGAGGACGCCCTGCGCGTGCGCATGGCCGATCGCCGACGCGATCTGGATGCCGAGCCGGCACACTTCCCCGAGCGGCAGTGCCCCGTGCCGGAGCCGGTCCAGCAGCGTCTGCCCCTCGATGTACTCCATGACGAAACAGGTCCGGTCCTGGTAGTCGACGATGTCGTGGACCTGGGCGATGTGCGGGTGATTGAGCAGCGCGATGGCGCGGGCCTCGCGCTGCAGGAAGACGCGATACCCGGGGCGTTCGACCAGCGCGTCGCCGAGCACCTTGATGGCGACGTCGCGATTCAGGCGCGGATCGCGCGCGAGAAACACTTCCGCCATGCCGCCAGCGCCCAGCTTACGGACGATCTGGTAGCGGCCGATCTGGGTGCCGAAGGCGAGGTCGATCGCCGGCATGTTGTTGATGTTGAGGATCGAAGGATAGACCAAAAACGGGGATCGGGATCGGTGATCAGTGACCGGGGGACGGGGGCTGGGACGGGACGCGGGACGCGGGACGCGGGACTCGGGACGCGGGACTCGGGACTCGGGACTCGGGACGCGGGACGCGGGACTGGAAACGGGGACTGGGGACTTGACCCCCAATCCCCAGTCCCCGATCTACTTCGCCGGAGGGTCGTACATGCCGAAGGCGTAGAGCGTGTCGTTCGCCGCCACCAGCAGGTACTGGCGGCCGTCGAGCATGTAGGTGATCGGCGCGTTCGTGACGTTGCCGATGCGGGAGTGCCACAGCGGCTTCCCTGACGCCGCGTCCCAGGCGACGATGTTGCCGCCGGCGTCGCCGCCGAAGACGAGCCGTCCGGCCGTTGCCAGCAGGCCGCCGCCGCCCCCGCCTTCACCGGCGGCCGGATACTGCTGACGCCAGGCGATCTTGCCGGTCTTCGGCTCGATCGCGGTGAGGAAGCTGCCGGCCGATCCGATGGTGATCCGGTCGACGCCGCCCAGCCCCATCGATCCGCGCGGATCGAGCTCGGTCAGATAGAAGAGCGAGTAGCCGTTGCGCTCGGACACGTAGAAGAGGCCGGTGTCCGGCGAGTAGGCGGGCGGTTCCCAGTTGATGGTGCCGCCGGCGGTCGGCGAAACCAGCGATCCGCCGATCGACGGATCCTTGCCGCGATCGCGCAGCACCGACCCGTCCTTCCGGAGACCCTTGCCCCAGTTGGTCGCCATCCCGTACTTGGTCGTGACCACGTGCTCGCCGGTGACGCGATCGATGGTGAAGAAGTAGCCGTTGCGTGCCGCGGTCGAGACCAGCTTGCGCGGCTTGCCGTCGATGACCGCGTCGAACAGGATCGGCGTCTGCGCCGAGTCCCAGTCGTGCATGTCGCGCGGCGAGGTCTGGAAGTACCAGGCCATCTTGCCGGTGTCGACGTTCACGGCGACGAGCGAGCACGTGAACAGGTTGTCCCCTTCGCCGCGGCCCTGGGTGAAGGCCGGCGTCGGGTTGCCGGTGCCGAAGATGTAGAGCCGCGTCTCCGGATCGAACGCCCCCGGCAGCCACGGCTGGGCGCCGCCGTGACGCGCGGCGTCGAGGCTGGCCCAGCTGTCGAGTCCCGGATCGCCGGCGTTCATCGGCACGGTGTAGAGCTTCCATTTCAGGTCGCCGGTCTCGGCGTCGTACGACTGCAGGAAGCCGGGCGCGTCGAGGTCGTTGCCGGTGCCGACGATGACGTGGTTGTCCACCACGACCGGAGCGGTGGTGGAGAAGTACTGCTGGTTGAAGTCGGCGATGACCTTGTGCCAGCGCTCCTTGCCCGTCTTGGCTTCGAGCGAGACCAGGTAGTTGTCGGGCGTCTCCATGTAGAGATAGTTGTTCCACATCCCGAGCCCGCGGTTCGCGATGTGGGTGCCGCCGCGCGTCTTCCAGAAGTACTGCCAGAGCTGACGGCCGTCGCGCGCGTCGAGCGCCCACGCGTTGTCGGGCGCCGACACGTAGAGCGTGCCGTCCACCATCAGCGGTGTGCCCTTGATCTGCGGCGGGCCCGAGGGGAAGTCTCCCTTGCCCTCGCCGCCGGTCTGGAGCGCGCCACCGCCACCGCCACCGCCACGCCCGCCGCCGAAGCCGCCCGCGGCGCCGCCGTCGGCGAGCCGCACGACCCACGCGAGCGTGAGGTTCTTCACCGTGGACTGGTTGATTTGCTTGAGCGCGCTGTAGCGGCGTCCCGAGTAGTCGCCCGAGTAGGTCGGCCACTGGTCGCCCAGTGGCTTGTAGAGCTCCTTCGGCGGGATGCCGCGTCCCTGTCCCGCGAGCACGACGGGCAGCGCGAGCAGCGTTGCCGCCAGCACGAATCGATTGATCGTCTTGAATGTCATTTCAGTGTCACCAGATATGCCGTGACATCGTGGATGTCCTTTTCCGTGTACGTCGCCAGCAGGGCGCGATGCGGCTCGACCGGATCGTTCACCACGACCTTCGGGCTGTCGCCGTTGCGGCGGAAGCTGCGGATGGTTCCGTCCGCTTCCGCGAGCGTGACGATGAAGTGATCGATGCGGAGCAGCCGGCCCTCCGCCTTCTGTCCGTCGGGCTGCGTCACTGTGACGGTGACCGGCTTCCGGGCCGGACCTCCAGCAGCGCCCCGTCCTCTGCCCCCGACCGCACCGCCAGAGACCCACAGGTTCTGCAGGGTCTTCGGATCCGGAATGCGCGTCGCGACACCCTGCAGATCACCGGTCGGCGAGTGGCAGGTGCTGCACTTCGCGGCGAAGTAGGCCTGGCCCGCGGCGGCGTCGCCGACGACGATGTTCGGCGGCGGCGCATCGCTCGGCGGCGGCGAGCCCTGACGCCCGGCGGATGCGGTGACGCTGTGAATGAATTCGGCGACTGCCGTGACGTCGTCGTCGGGCAGCGGCAGCGGTGGCATGCCTCGCTCGGCGCGGCTGCCGCGGATGATCGGCAGCAGCAGCTCGCCGTGCTGATCGTTGAGCATGACCTGCGAGCGCAGCAGGTTCGGGCCGCCCAGCTGCCCGCCGCGCAGGTCGGCGCCGTGGCAGGCGCTGCACGTCGCCGTGTAGACGCCGCGCCCGCGATCGATGACTGCCTGCTCCGCGAGCGTGCGTTGCTGCGCGGGGAAGGTCGCCGGTCCCTGGCCGCGGCCTCGTCCCTGTTCCTGTCCCTGCCCGCGGCCGGCCGGGGCCGGTTGTTGCGGCGCCCCCGCCGGGGGCGTCTGTGGCTGTTGCGGCGCGGGTGCCTGGTCCGCGACCAGCGCGCTCACGCCAACCCATCCTGTTATGACGGCGGCCAGCAGGCCGTGTGGTGCACGCATTCGGGTCCTCGTGGATGTGGTAGCGGCGATCTGGCGGGTCATGTTACCGCAATCCGATCGCGCTGATTGTAGTAGCCTCTCGCCACGATGGCCGGTCTCGTGAGCGTGTTTTATCCAGTCCTGCGCGTGATTCTCGCCATGGCCGTGATGCAGGCGGCGGCGCCGCCGGCGCGCCGCGTGGCGATCACCATCGACGACGGTCCGGTCGTGAACGAGATGCGCGACCTCGCGAACTTCCAGCGCATCACCAACGGCCTGATCGAATCGCTCAAGGCTGAGAAGGTGCCGGCCACCATCTTCGTCAACGAGCGCCAGCTCAACGTCCCGGGGCAGCGCGACGGCCGCGCCGCGGTCCTCGAGCAGTGGCTGGACGCCGGCTTCGAGCTGGGCAACCACACCTACTCGCATCCCAGCGTCAACAGCGTGCCTCTCTGGCAGTTCCAGGACGACGTCGTCAAAGGGGAAGTGGTCATGAAGCCGCTGATCGAGCAGCGCGGCGGCAAGCTGATCTGGTTCCGCTATCCGTTCCTGCACAGCGGCACGACCGCCGAGACCCACCAGGGCATCGTCGACTTCCTGGCCGAGCGGCAGTACCGCGTCGCGCCGGTGACGGTGGACTACGCCGACTATTCGTTCGCCGGCGTCTTCAGCCGCCAGCTCGCGCGCGGCGAGACGGCCACCGCCGAGAAGATCAAGCAGGCGTACCTCGCCCAGGTCGACGCCGGCTTCGAGTATGCGGAGAAGGCGTCCATCGAAGTCTTCGGCTACGAGCCGCCGCAGATTCTGCTGATTCACTGCAACGAGCTGAATTCCGTGTCGCTGCGGGAGAGCATCGCCCGCATGCGGCAGCGCGGCTACGCCTTCATCTCGCTCGAGGAGGCGATGAAGGATCGCGCCTACGAGCGGCCCGATACCTTCACCGGGCCGGGCGGGTCGTGGCTGTCGCGGACTGCGACGTCGATGAGCAAGCGCATCGCGGCCGTGCGCCCGCCGTTCCCGGACTGGATCGCGCAGCTCTCGAAGTAGCCTTGCTCCGGCGCGAAATCTGCTGGTATCCTCCGCCAGCCGCTCCACAGTCATACCACCTCGAACGAGCGCGCCCTGTGCGTCCTTGACTGACCCGGAGACCGTGCCGGTCGCGAGCTGCGCCGCTGCTGGAATGGCGAATGCGCAGACCACGATCAGGATGGTAAGAGCCGACAGACCCTTCCTCTCGATCATGGATTCCCTGGAGTTTGACTTGCGAGGACACCAATGACTCACGACCCCAAGACCACGAATCTCGATCGACGCGATTTCTTCAAGACCGCCGGCGCCGGGCTGGCCGCGGCCACGGCCGTCATGACGCCGCGCGAGGCGGCGATTGCGCAGGAGCTGAGCGAGAAGGGCAAGCTCGATCGCATCGCCTCCAACACCTATCCGCTGCGCCAGCTGTTCAAGTCACGGCCCGGTGGCGGCCGCGGCGGCGGACGCGGTGCCGCAGGCGGGCAATGCCCCACAGCAGCCGGCCGCCGGACAGACACCGGCCACGGGACAGGCGCCCGCGCCCGGTGCAGCGCCTGCAGCCGCGCAGCCGGCCGCAGGCCAGGCCGCGGCGGGTCAGGGGCAAGGCGGTGGTCGCGGTCAGGGCCGTGGCGGTGGTCCGGTTCCGGGCCGCGGCATGGGCACGCTGACCGCCGAGGAGATGAAGAAGAAGTACGGCGAGATCACGCTCCTCGACTTCCCGCAGTTCACCAAGGACACCTTCCCTGGCGTCGTCCACATGGACATCTGGTCGTCGCTGTTTGGCGACGTCACCGACGACTCGATGTACGCCGGCCGCGGCTTCGATCCGTCGACACCGTCGGGACGGAAGTGGCTCGAGCGGCTCGCCTCGAACTGCGTCAAGACCGGCACCCGCATCCATCACATCTCGAACAACGCGCCAACCGGCATGGCGGGCCCGGACGAAGAGGCGCGCAAGGCCGGGATCGTCGTCGCCAAGCACTGGCTCGACGCCGCGGCGATCATCGGCGCCAAGACGATGCGGGTGAACAGCGGCGGGCCGAACTACCTGCCGTCGTCGACGCAGGGTCCCGACGGCTATCCGAAGAACGAAGCGATCGTGCCGTTCTTCAAGACCTGCATCGAGTCGTTCAAGGAGATGGCCGACTACGGCGCCGAGAAAGGCGTCAAGGTCACGCTCGAGAACCACTGGGGCCTGACCTGCAACCCCGTGCACATGCGCATCATCCTCGACGCGGTCAACCATCCGTTCTGCGAAGCGAGCCCCGACTACGCCAACTGGGAACACGAGTACATGATCTTCAGCGGCCTCAAGGACATCGCGCCGTACACGCACACCACGGTGCACGCGAAGTTCTGGGATCGCTGGACCACCAACGACATCCAGCGCTCGACGCGGATCCTGCTCGCCAGCGGCTACAAGGGGAAGTTCGCGCTCGAGTACGAGTCCGGTCCCTGGGACGGCGTCGAGGGCGTGCGCTATCTGTTCAAGGAAGTGATGGCGGCGCTGTCCACGCCGGTCCCCGTCGTCTGATTCGAACGATCCAGTCTCACCGCGCCGGCGAACGGCGATACGCATACAGCGTGTCGCCGTTCCGCTGGTGATCCCAGAACACCGGCATCACATCGATCGCCTTGTCCTCGTGACCCGCACGGCGCGGACGCGCACGTCGACGCCGAGCCGGTGGCGGCGTAGCCATGCCGGCCTCGCCGAGGCGATCGCCGAACTGCAACAGCCGGCTGTGCCGTGGGGGCCGGCGCATGCCGCAGATTCTATCGGGGCGGCGCCCGTTACCCTCATTGATTTCAACGATTTGCCGCGAATGCCCTATAATCGAACCTCGCATGCAGCCAACCAACGTCGGGAATCCGGACTACTACCACCGCGTCGTCGATTGCCAGTGGGCGTGTCCCGCGCATACCAACGTGCCGGAGTACATCCGGCTGATCGCGCAGGGCCGGTACACCGACGCCTACATGCTGAACCGGGAGTCGAACGTGTTCCCCGGCATCCTCGGCCGGACGTGCGATCGGCCGTGCGAGCCGGCGTGCCGGCGCACCCGCGTCGACGGCAAGCCGGTGGCGATCTGCCGCCTCAAGCGCGTCGCCGCCGATAACAAGGGCGAGATCGCGCACCTGCTGCCGACGGCGCCGAAAGAGAAGAACGGCAAGAAGATCGCGCTGATCGGCGCGGGGCCGGCCTCGCTGACGGTGGCGAACGACCTGATGCCGCTCGGCTACGAAGTCACCATCTTCGAGAAGCTGCCGCGGCCCGGCGGGCTGATGCGCATCAACATCCCGGCGTTCCGCCTGCCCGAGCAGGTGCTGGACGACGAGATCGGCTACATCACCGGCATGGGCGTCGACGTCCGCTACAACACGCCGGTCGACAGCCTCAAGACGCTGCTCGAGACCGGCGGCTTCGACGCGGTGTTCGTCGGCAGCGGCGCGCCGAAGGGCAAGGAGCTCGAGGTTCCGGGGCGCCACGACACCGATCAGATCTTCATCGGCATCGAGTGGCTGGAGTCGATTCATTTCGGCCACGTCGACTCGGTGGGGAAGCGGGTGCTGATCATCGGCGTCGGCAACACCGCGATGGACTGCTGCCGCTCGGCCAAGCGTCTCGGCGCCACCGACGTGAAGGTCATCGCGCGCAAGACCCGCAAGTACTTCAAGGCGTCGCCCTGGGAGCTCGAGGACGCCGAAGAGGAAACCGTCGAGATCGTCGAGAACCTGCAGCCGGTGCGGTTCATCATCGAGGACGGCAAGCTGACCGGCATGGAGTTCGACCGGTTCAAGTCGACCGAAACGCCGTCCGGCCTGAAGCAGGAAGTGATCGGCCGGGAGATCCTGCCGTGCGACACCGTGGTGCTGGCGATCGGGCAGGACAACGCCTTCCCGTTCATCGAGCGCAACATCGGGCTGGAGTTCGGCAAGTGGGACATGCCGGTCGTCGACAAGCAGACGTTCATGTCGACGCGGCCGGGCGTGTTCTTCGGCGGCGACGCCGCGTTCGGCCCCGCCAACATCATCTGGGCGGTGGAACACGGTCACCAGGCGGCGATCTCGATCCATCACTACTGCCAGGGGGAGTCGCTGACCGAGCGGCCGGCGAACGGGATGCAGCTCACCAGCACCAAGATGGGGCTGCACCAGTGGGCGTACAGCAACAACTACGATCACGCGCCGCGGCAGAAGATGCGGCACGTCGACCTCGGCGTGCGCTTCAAGAAGATGACGACCGAGGTGGAGCAGGGCTTCACGGCGGAGCAGACGCAGGTCGAAGTCGAGCGCTGCCTCAACTGCGACATCGAGACCCACTTCACCGACTCGCTGTGCATCGAGTGCGACGCCTGCATCGACATCTGCCCGGTCGACTGCCTGACGATCACGCCGGACGCGCCGGAGCCCGAGCTGCGGACGCGGTTCCTGGCGCCGGCCCTCAACCTCGAGCAGCCGCTGTTCGCGTCGGGGCCGCTCAAGCAGACCCGGCGCCTGATGGTCAAGGACGAGAACGTCTGCCTGCACTGCGGCCTCTGCGCCGAGCGCTGTCCGACCTACGCCTGGGACATGCGCAAGTTCGTCGTGCAGATCCCTTACGCCGGCGCGACGGTGATTCCCCTGACGGCGGTGTGACGCAGTTTCCAGTTTCCAGTAGCCAGCAACTGACGAATGGACAGAACCAACGAGTTTGCTTTCAAGATCGCGACGGCCAACGGCACCGGGTCGGCGTCGGCGAACGGCCTGATCATGCAGGCGATCTTCCGGATGGGCATTCCCGTCACCGGCAAGAACGTCTTCCCGTCGAACATCCAGGGGCTGCCGACCTGGTACGAGATCCGGGTCAACAAGCACGGCTACACCGCGCGCACGCCCGAGTTCGACCTGATGGTGGCGCTCAACCCGGCGACCTACGTCAAGGACGTCGCCGAGGTCCGTTCCGGCGGCTGGCTGCTGTACGACTCGACCTGGCCGCTCGACCAGCGGCTGGTGCGGCCCGACGTCACCTATCTCGGGATCCCGCTGGCGGAGATGTGCAACGCGCAGTTCGGCGGCATGCGCGAGCGCATCCTGATGAAGAACATCGCGTATGCCGGCGCGCTGGCGGCGCTGCTGCGGATGGACAGCACGCTCATCCGCGAGCTCCTCAAGGAGAAGTACGGCCGCAAGCAGGCGCTGATGGATTCCAACCAGCGCGCGGTGGACCTCGGCTATGACTACGCGGTCGCCAACTTCGACTGTCCGCTGCCGATCCGGCTGGCGCCGCTCGACAAGACGAAGGACGCCATCCTGATCGACGGCAATACCGCCGCGGGGCTCGGCTGCCTGTATGCGGGCGCCACCGTCGGCGCCTGGTATCCGATCACCCCGGCGACGTCGCTGATGGAGGCCTTCAAGGGGTTCTGCCAGAAGTACCGGCAGGAGCCGGGCACCAACCGCAACCGGTTCGCGATCCTGCAGGCCGAGGACGAGATCGCGGCGATCGGGATGGTCATCGGCGCGTCGTGGGCCGGCGCGCGCGCGTTCACGCCGACCGCGGGCCCGGGCATCTCGCTGATGCAAGAGTTCATCGGCCTCGCGTATTACGCCGAGGTGCCGGCGGTGCTGTTCGACGTGCAGCGCACGGGGCCGTCCACCGGCATGCCGACGCGGACCCAGCAGGGCGATCTCATGATGTGCGCCTACGCGTCGCACGGCGACACCCGGCACATCTGTCTCTATCCCGCCGACCCGCGCGAAGCGTTCGAGTTCGCGGTGGCGTCGTTCGATCTCGCGGAGCGGTTCCAGACCCCGGTGTTCGTGCTCACCGATCTCGACATCGGCATGAACGACTGGATGGTCCCGAAGCTGACGTGGGACGACGGGTATCGGCCGGATCGGGGCAAGGTCCTGACCGCCGAGCAGCTCGACGAGGTCAAGACGTTCTATCGCTATCTCGACGCCGACGGCGACGGCATCCCGGCGCGCACGCTGCCGGGCGTGCATCCCGAAGGGCGCGTACTTCACGCGCGGCTCCGGCCACAACCGCTTCGGCGCCTACACCGAAGACGGCGACGAGTACGTCGAGGTGCTCGATCGCATCGACCGCAAGATCCAGCGCGCGGCGCGCGCGGTGCCGGCGCCGCTGGTGCGCCTCGCGGCGAACGCGAAGGTCGGCCTGGTCACGATCGGCGGCTGCCATGCGGCGTGCACCGAAGCGCTCGACCTGCTCGGCGCCGAGGGCATCGCCATCGACTACCTGCGCGTGCGCGGCTTCCCGTTCAGCGAGGAGGTCGGCCGCTTCCTCGACGCGCACGAGGTCAACTTCGTCGTCGAGCAGAACCGCGACGGACAGCTGCGCAACCTGCTGATGCTGGAGACCGGCGTGGCGGCGGAGCGGCTCGAGTCGGTGCGCTACTACGGCGGCTTCCCGATGAGCGCGCACCACGTGATTTCAGGCGTGAAAGCCAGGCTGGAGAAGGCGGCGTGACCTACATCTCGAAACCCACCGTTCATCATCCGGCGCTGCAGAAGAACGCGGTCGGCCTGACCCGCCGGGACTACGAGGGCTCGATCACGACGCTGTGCGCCGGCTGCGGCCACGACTCGATCACCGCGGCGATCATCCAGGCGTTCTGGGAGCTGTCGATCGCGCCGCACCGGGTCGCCAAGCTGTCGGGCATCGGCTGCTCGTCGAAGACGCCGGCCTACTTCCTGCGCGAAGCGCACGGCTTCAACGGCGTGCACGGCCGGATGCCGGCGCTGGTGACCGGCGCCAACGCCGCCAACCGCGACATCATCTACATCGGCATCTCCGGCGACGGCGACTCGCTCTCGATCGGCCTCGGCCAGCTCTGTCACGCGATCCGGCGCAACGTCAACGTCCTCTACGTGCTGGAGAACAACGGCGTCTACGGCCTGACCAAGGGGCAGTTCTCCGCGTCGGCCGACCCCGGCTCGCTCAGCAAGAAGGGGGAGGCCAACACGATGGAGGCGATCGACGGCTGCCTGCTGGCGCTGACGCTCGGCGCGACGTTCGTGGCGCGCGGCTTCTCCGGGGACAAGGCGCAGCTGGTGCCGATCCTCAAGGCCGGGCTGTCGCACAACGGCTTCGCGTTCATCGACGTCATCTCGCCGTGCGTCACCTTCAACGACCACGAGGGCTCGACCAAGAGCTACGCCTACACCCGCGAGAAGAACGTCGAGGTGGTGCAGGCCGACTTCGTGCCGCCGGCCAACACCATCACCGCCGACTACGAGGCCGGCACCGTCCGCAACGTGATGCTGCACGACGGCAGCTGGGTGCGGCTGCGCAAGATCGCCGAGAACTACGACCCCACCGATCGCGATCGCTCGTACGCCTACATCCGCGAGCGGCAGAAGGAAGGGGAAGTGGTCACCGGGCTGCTCTACCTGTCGCCGGACTCCAGCGATGTGCACGAGCAGGGCAACACCGTCGCCGGGCCGTTGACGCAGGTGCCGTTCGAGGATCTCTGTCCCGGCAGCGCCGCGCTCGACAAGCTGCAGGCGCGGTTCCGCTAGCATCCGGATTCGCTTCCACCCACAGACTCATGAAGGTCACCGCAGGCGTCGATCTCGGCGGCACCGCCGTCAACTACACCTTCATCACCACCGACGGCCGCTGGCTGATCGACGGTCTCTGCGAGCATCCCGCCCGCGCCCAGGAGGGGCCGGCGATCTGCCTGCAGCAGATTGCCGACGGCCTGGCGATCGCGGCCTCGCGCGCCGGCATCACGCAGTCCGACATCGCCGTGGTCGGGCTCGACACGCCGGGGCCGGCCAGCGCCACCGGCGTCCTGAGCGCCAGGGGATCGACCAACTTCGTGCACCACGACTGGGCCGGCTTCGACATCCGCCACGCGCTGGAGCTCAAGCTGGTGAAGCCGGTGACCTATCTCAACGACGGCAACGCCGGCGCGCTGTGGGGGCACTTCGCGATCTTCGGCACCACGCCGGCGACGTCGGTGTCCGCGATCGTCGGCACCGGCCTTGGCGGCGGCGTGATCGTGGACGGGGCCGTGATCAAGGGGCGGAAGGGGTTCGGCGGCGAGCTCGGCCACGTGCTGATTCCGTATCAGAGCATCGCCGGCATCGCCGGCATCGTCGCCGGACTGCAACTGCGGACGCGTCGGCGACCTCGAAGCGCTGTGCTCGCTGACCGCGATCCGCCGCACCCTGCTGCCGTACTTCCTGACCCGCTATCCGGGCCACGAGCTGGCGGCGCTGGAGCCGTCGCAGGCGGCGAAGCGGGTGCGCGGCCTCGCCGAACGCGGCGACCCGATGTGCCGCGAGATCTTCCGGGTCCAGGCGCACGCGCTCGGGCTGTTCTTCGACGAGATGGTGAACACCTTCGACCCCGACGCGCTGGTCGTCGGCGGCGGCGCGATCGAGACGTCGAAGGCGTTCCAGGACTGGTTCGTCGGCGAGATCCGCGCCGGCATGCCGGCCCAGCGCGCCGAGCAGGCCGACATCCCGATCCACGTCATGCCGAACGGCGACACCGCCGGGTCGCGCGGCGCCGCCATCGAAGCGCTCGGCTACGCGCGCAAGGCCGATCTCGTCTAGAGGAGACAAGTAAGCCCTGTCAATTCCCAACTCCCAACTCCCAACTCCCAAATGTGCTGGTGGGCGTTGGAGGTTGGAGCCTTCAGCGGCTGGACTGCGCCGGCCAGAGGATCGCCGCCTCTGTTTCCTCCGTTTTCTCCGTTGCTCCGGGTATAGATCCGGTCTCTCCGTACCCTCCGATAACTCTTCCTCACTCCGCCACCACCACGCGCGTCTTGGAGAGCAGCTCGAAGGCGCGCTGGCGCCGATCGGTGAAGAGCGCGAACAGCACGTCGATCCAGTAGAACTGGAAGAACGCCGGCAGCTGACGGACGAGCGATTGGCCCAGTGAAATCTGCGCCCCGGACTCCTGCACCACCCGCAGCTTGAGCATGCGCTTGCCGAGCGTGCTGCCGTAGCGCCACTCCGCCACCACCGCGTAAGCGCCGAACAGGATCGTGCACATGACGATGGCGATCAGGATGCTGAACGGCAGCAGGTGCAGCGCCTCGTTCCGGAAGACCATGACCATCGCCGGCACGAGCATGACCGCGAACACCAGGCAGAAGGTCAGCACGTCGACCAGCTTGGCGGCGATCCGCCGGCCGTGCGGCGCCGCCTCGAGCGGCACTTCCGCGAGGTACGAGTCGGCGAGCGCGGCCGGGTCGCCGAGCTGACGCAGGACCTCGTCCAGCGGACGACCGGCGGCGAGCCGCTCGGCGATATGCCCGTGAAGCTCGACGCCGATCTGCGCGCGCCGTGGCATCCCCCGCGGCATGCGCTCCAGGACACTGTTCACGTAGTCGTCGGCTGTGGTCATCATGATTGTCACTGCTTGAGTAAGTCCGCCATCGCTTTCGCGAACGACGTCCATTCCTCTCGGAGCCGCGCCAGTTCTTCCTGGCCGGCCGCCGTCAGACGGTAGTACTTGCGCGGCACGCCGCGGTCGGGGGTCTCCCAGCGGATCTCGACGTAGCCGGCCCGCTCCAGCCGGTAGAGCACGGGATACAGGGTGCCGTCCGTGACTTCCAGGGCGCCGTTGGTCTGCGCGGTCAGCTTCGAGACGATCTCGTAGCCATAGGCCTCGCCCGGCGCCAGCAGGTGCAGCACGATGAGCTCGAGCGATCCACGCTTCAGCTCGCGAACGATGCCGCGACGTTCGTCACCGCGGGGGGCGTCTTCGGCCATGGTCATAATGGTATCGCCAGCTACCTTGTTACGCAAGGTATAGACGACGGCTACCCGGCCAAAGTTCATAGGTCGGTTTCGGTGGGGCCGGCCGGCCCGGCTGGGCTAGGAGAATGGCTCGCCGGCAGCGATCCAGTCGATCGGGACGTCGGTCAGGAAGCCGCGCAGCCAGTCGCCGACCTCCTTCATCCCGAAGTCCTCGGACAGCATGTGGCCGAGCACGATCACGCCCTTGGCCTGGCCGAGCGCGATCGCATCGAGGGCGTACTCGGTGTTGCCGCCGGCCTCGGGCATCTCGCCGCCGACAGCCACGTCGAAGTCCGGGGTGAGCGCGGGGACGCCCCACCCGGGGCCCAGCATGATCCGCGACACCTTCATCTCCGGATCGCCGGCCACGCGAATGGCCCGTCCCTTCAGCTGGCGGGCCACGTCCGCAGCCAGGGCCCGCAGCGTCGTCTGCGGCACGACATGGAGACGCGGGTTCGTCGGCGAGGCGTACTGGGTCCAGCCGAGCGCGCGTGCCGAACCGGCGACCAGCGGATCGGGCCGCAGCGCGTGCGCGTGATCGTGGAAGCGCCAGACGATCATCTGGTTGTCGGCGATGAACTGCTGCTTTGCCGCGTAGGTCGCGTCCCCTTGCAGGGCCGCGGTGTCGTCCTGGTGGTTGTAGAACGTCGGCTCGTGCGCGATCACGAAGTTCCGGCCGGCCTTCGCGGCGCGCCGCAGCACGTCGAACGTCGCCATCCCGGTGGTGGCGATGCCGCGGACTTCGGTCTCCGGCTTGCCCGCCTTGAAGGTGTCCACCGTCTGCGCCCGCCAGGCGATCTTCTGTTCCGCGAGCTTCTCCTTGATGCGCGTGACGATCTGGTCGGCGGTCATGACTGTGCCTTCCAGAACGGATCGGCCACCGCGATGGTCTCGATCGGCACCTTCGGCAGCAGCGTGCGCAGCCAGGCTTCGCACGCGCGCGCCCCGGGTTCTTCCGAGACGATGCGGCCGAGCGCGATCAGGGCCTTGGGTTGCCCGGCCGGACCGGTGTCGAGGACGTACGGGACCGCTTCCCACTCGCGCGGCTCGCCCGCGATCACCAGGTCGGCATGCCGAAGATCGCGGATGGTGCCAGGCAGGTCGGTGGTGCCAGGACTGAGGAGGACCGACGTGACCCGCATCTCCGCGGCGCCGACCACCCGCAGCCCGCGGGCGCCCAGCCGCTTCTGAACCAGCGATGTCACGGCGCCGACCGTCGTCGGCGGCACCGTGAAGATGGCCTCGTGCGTCGCGTGCCGATAGCGGGCCCAGTCGAGCGACTGCGCGAGTGCCTGCACCGAATCGTTCGGCACGCGCGCGGCCCAGTGCTCGCCGAGTCGCAGGACCACCAGGCCGCGCTCGTCGATGAACGCCTTCTTCGCGAGGTAGACGGGATCGGCGGCGCGGTTGCCGGGCTCATCGTTGCCGCTGTAGAAGACCGGCTCGCGCGTCACGATCAGGTTGCGCCGTGCCGCCGCCGCACGCCGCAGCACGTCCATCGTCGCCATCACCGTCGTCGCGATGCCGGTGACGCGCGTCGCGGGATCCCCGGCCTTGAACCCATCCACGGTCTTCTCGCGCCACGTTATGCCGAGCCCGGACTTGATGGCCTCGAACACCTCCTGAGCGGTCGGACCGCCGGACTCCGGCCGGCGCCTGCCGCCGCGGCACCATCGCGCCGAGGCCGGTGACGACGAATGCGCGTCGCGTGAGCATGGTGTGGTTCCGCCTACTTCGCGCGCTTCGCGACCAGTTCCTCCGTCGCGACGTCGCCCACCTGCCGGGTGAACTTGATCTCGGCGGCCGAGACGATCGTGCCGCTGTAGGTGATCCGCAGCTCCATGTCCTGGAACTTCAGCAGCTCGACGAAGGTGACCTTGTCGCCGTCGATCTTGCCCTCGGTGATCGTCGCCTCGCCGAAGTTCGACTTCGCCGTGCCGGTGAACTCCTTGCCCTTGACCACGAACTCGTAGGTATAGGTCTGGGTGCCGATCCCGGTCTCGAACGACGCCGTCCACTTGCCGGAGATGTCGGTGGACTGTGCCGGCAGCGCGGCAGTAGCCAGGAGCAGGAGCAACGCGACGATCGAACCACGCACGGCCATATCAACCTCCGATGGACGCCAGCAGACTACACCGAAACGGCTGGATAGCCCGGCCTCGGCGAGGAGACGCTCCGACTCTTCGAGATCCTGACCGGCCAGCCAGCAGACTGGGGCAAGTCAGAAGTGTGGAAGTACGGAAGTCAGAAGGCGGAATCGGGATGTGGGAAGTCAGAAGTCTGGAAGTACGGGAGTCAGAAGGCAAGAGCGCCAAAGTTGACCCTCGACCGTCGACAAGACCTCCCCCCGATCACCGGTCACCGATCACCGGTCGCCGACCATTGGTTACCGATCCGCGCTCTTCACGACCTCTCCCCCCAATCGCAGCTCATACCAGTCCATCCGGCGCGTCACATACATCAGCCCGGCGAGCACGACCACCAGGGCGATCGAGCCGGCCAGCAGCGCGTAGTCCTCGAGGCGGAGGAGGAGATAGAGAAATCCATAGAGGAGGGCGAGCGACGCCACGACCGACCCCGCCTGCCGCGTGCCTTTGAGAACGGCCCGCGAATAGGCGCCGATCATCAGCGTGATCGAGGTTGCGGACAGGGCGTAGGCCGCGTCGAATCCGATGTGCTCCGACAGCGAGAGCAGCAGCAGATAGAACACGGAGAGACCAAACCCCACGAACGTGTACTGCACCGGATGGAGCAGAGTCGCCCTGAAGATTTCCCACAGGAAGAAGACGAGGAACGTCAGGACGAGGAACAGGACGCAGTATTTCACGGCCCGTTCAGCCTGCTGATAGATGTCCACCGGCTGAATGAGTGTCACGCCGAAGGCAGAGGCGGTGGCGCGTGCCTGCAGCTGCTCGCTGCTGGTATCGGCGCTCGTCCAGCGTCCCGCATAGGGGCGTCCTATGCTCACGACCCGCCAGCGCGCCACGAATCCGTCCGGTGTCGACGACCACTCTTCGGGCAGCGGCCCACCCGCGAAACTGGGATGTGGCCAGGATGCCGTCATCTCGACGATCGTCTCTTCAGCGGCCGGCAGAAACTGGATGTCCTGCGTGCCGTTGAGCGCGACGACGTAGTGGAAGGGGATCGCGGCGTCCGCGGGTTGCGGCGCGCTGAGCGGCGCTTTCGCGTGGATGCCTGTCGCGAACAGGCCCGCGGCCGTGACGCCTCCGGCGAACGGCTCCTCGCGACCGTTCCAGTTGAGGACGACGCGCCGGCTCAGGCCCCGTGGATCGGACGTGCCGACGTTGAGCACCGCGTCAGCCCAGTCGATTCGATCCGGCGCCGGCTTGATCCAGTTCAGGGCATCGCGCTGGAAGCGCCCCGACACCGTGAGCTGGGCGCGATAGAGCAGCACGTCGAAGATGCCGCGCCTCCTGCGCTCGATGGCCAGTGCGGCCTGCATCTTCACGTCCTGCGGCAGCACGTGCGCGTGCGCCGTGAACTGTCTGCTTCGTCCGGCGCCGTTCGTCGCCGTGTAGACGTAGGGAACCGAGAGCACCGGGCCGCCGACGATCTGCGAGCCACCCCAGGTTGCGCTGACGTCACGGGTCGCCTCGTCGCGCCGCGACGCGCGCTCCCGCACGATCGTGTAGACCCATGTAATGGGCACCAGCAGCGCGAGCGTGAGGAACGCCATGATCGCCAGCCGTGCCATCGCCGAGTAACGCATGTCACCTCCAGAGAATCTCCATTCAGTAGAACAGCCGGCCGGGGCGTGGCGAGGGCGCGGCCGTGGAGACACGAAGGCGGATTGTGGCCAAACAAAGGCGATCACGCGCGCCCGTGCGGTGCGCTACATTGGCAGGAGCCAGCGGCCGGGCTCCAGCCCGCATCAGTGAGGAGACATGAGCGTAGTTCCCAGCTCGAGACGGATCGCGGTGGTGGAAGACGAGGAGACGATCCGCGAAGGCATCAGCGCCGCGCTGCGGCGGGAGGGCCACACGCCGCAGTCCTTCGACGATGGCGCTGCAGCGTGGGCGGCGCTGGATGCCGAGCTGCCTGATCTCGCCATCCTCGACATCGGCGTGCCGCGGATGGATGGTCTCGAGCTGTGCCGCCGTCTGCGTGCCAAGTCGGTGCGCCTGCCCATCGTGTTCGTCACCTCGCGGGAGGAGGAGTTCGATCGAGTCCTCGGCCTGGAGCTCGGCGCCGACGACTATCTGTGCAAGCCCTTTTCGATGCGCGAGCTGATGGCCCGCGTCAAAGTGCTGCTGCGACGCGCCAGTCTGTTCGACGATCCGTCACCATCGCCGGACCAGGTCTTTCGCGCCGGGCGGCTGACGCTCGACGGGCAGCGGCTGGTCGTGACCTGGAACGGCGCGCCGGTGCCGTTGACGGTGACCGAGTTCCTGCTCTTGCAGGCCCTGGCGCGGCGCCCTGGCGTCGTCAAGACGCGTGAACAGCTGATGGCCGACGCGTATCCGGATCGCACGGCGGTCAGCGATCGCACCATCGACAGTCACATCAAGCGGATCCGCCGGAAGTTCATCGCCATGGACCCCGGCTTCGAGGCGATCGAAGGGGTCTACGGCGCGGGCTATCGCTTCGTGCAGGACCCTGTGTGACCCCGCCGGCCGTCGGCCGCGGATGGCGCGCCTCACGGATTGCGCTGCGGCTGCTCGCGTTCAACGTCCTGGTCCTCTTTGTGCCCGTTGTCGGCATGCTGTATCTGCCGATCTACGAAGCCAGGCTGCTCGACGCACAGGAGCGGTCGATGGTGCAGCAGGCGCGAATCTTCGCCGCCGCGCTTGGCGGCGGAGAGGGACTCGACCCGGCATCGGCGCAAACGATTCTGAACCGGCTGGGCAAGAGGAGTGACGCACGCCTCAGGGTGTTCGACACCGGTGGCGTGCTGATCGCGGATTCGACGCGGGCCGTGGACCAGCAACCCGAGGACGAGCTTGCAGGTCGGAAGTACGTGGCGCCCTCCGGTGTCCGCCAGCGCACACTGTATCGCGTCGGCGTCGTGCTCGAGCGGATGCGCTCCTGGATGACGTCGGCCGTCCGGCTCGTGCGTCCCGCGGACCGGGATCCCGGTCCTCTCGACCAGCCGGGAGCGCTCGATGCCGAACTGCAAGCCGCGCTCGCAGGCCGCTACGGCGCGGCGACGCGGCGCACCTGGGGCCAGCGATCGCTGACTCTGTTCGCGGCGGTCCCGGTTCGACACGGCGGAGCGGTCACCGGTGCCGTCGTGGTGTCGCAGTCGACGTTCCGGATCCTTCAGGCGCTCTACGAGGTGCGCCTGCGCGTGTTTCAGATCGTGGTGGCGTCGCTCGGCGTAGCGGCCCTGCTGACAACCGTTGCGGCGATGACGATCGTGCGCCCGCTGGCGCGTCTGCGGCGCGCGGCGGCAGCGGTCTCGGCCCGTCGCGGTCCGATTCAGCCGCACTTCCCTGGGGCTGATCGACAGGATGAAATCGGTGAGCTGGCCCGCGCTCTCGAGGAGCTGACGCGGCGGCTGAGCGAACACGTCACGCTCGTGGAGGGATTCGCCGCCGACGTGTCACACGAGTTCAAGAATCCGCTCGCCGCGATCCGCAGCGCCGCTGAGATCATCGACGACTGCGACGATCCCGCCGAGCGGAAACGGTTCGTCGGCATGATGACCCGCGACGTGCAGCGGCTCGAGCGGCTGGTATCGGGCCTGCGGGAACTCGCGCGTATCGACGGTGAGCTCGAGCACGGGCGGGCGACAGTCGTCGATCTGCCGGACATCGTGCGTGCCGTGACCGCCGGGGCCCAGGCGACGGCGCCGCAAACCGAGATCCGGCTCGACGTCGCGGGAAGATGTCTCGCGAGGGCAGACGGGGACGCGATCGTGCACGTGTTCGAGAATCTTCTCTCGAACGCGATCAGCTTCGCGCCACCCGGCACGGCCGTTGAAGTCCGGGTGCGCCACGACGTTCACTCGTGCCGCGTCTCGGTAGCCGATCGCGGTCCAGGCATCCCGGAGGCGCACCTGACGCGGCTCTTCGATCGGTTCTTCACCTATCGCCCCGACGATTCCCGCCGCACCCATCTCGGTCTCGGGCTCGCGATCGCCAAACGCATCGTCGAGGGCCACGGCGGGATGATTACCGTACAGAACCGGCCTGGTGGCGGAGCGCTGTTCGAAGTGTCGCTTCCGGCTGGTCCCGCTCAGCCCCGCGGATAAGGTTCGTGAACCAGGAGCCGATCCGCGACCATCCGAACTGGAAACTGGCAACTCGGGACTGGAAACTGGAAGCGGCGCCCGGTTCTGATACCCTTCCCCCGCGATGCAGATACCAGGATTGCCGTCGACGTTGATGCTGATCGCGGGACTCGTGCTTGCGCAGGCCATCGCCGGGGCCTGGTCCACGCAGGGCGGTCCGTCATCGATCCGGCCGGGGTTCAAACGCGAGCCGTTCGGCAAGCTCGCGGATGGGACCGAGGTCGAACTCCTGACGCTCAGCAACAAGAACGGCGTCGAGGTCCAGCTGATCACGTTCGGCGCGATCGTGCGGTCGATCAAGGTCCCGGACCGGAACGGGAAGGTCGCCGACATCGTGCACGGCTTCGACGATCTCGACGGCTACGTGCGCACGCATCCGTACTTCGGCGCGGTGATCGGGCGCTACGGCAACCGCATCGGCAACGCGCGGTTCACGCTCGAGGGAACCACCTACAAGCTCGCCGCCAACAACGGCCCCAATTCTCTCCACGGCGGGGTCAAGGGCTTCGACAAGTACGTCTGGGAGGTCAGGCCCTCGGCCGACAACGCGGGCGTGATGTTCAGCCGCACCAGCCCGGATGGGGAAGAGGGATATCCGGGAACGCTGCAGGTGCGCGTCACCTATGTCCTGACCGACACCAACCAGCTTCGCATCACGTACGAGGCCGCGACGGACAAGGCCACGCCGGTCAACCTGACCAGCCATTCCTACTTCAACCTCGCAGGCCACGACGCCGGCGACGTGATGCAGCACATGCTCGCGATCGTCGCCGATCGGTATACGCCGGTCGATCGCGACCTCATTCCGACCGGCGAGTTGGCGCGTGTCGAGGGCACGCCGTTCGACTTCCGGAAGCCGGTGGCGATTGGCGCCCGGATCAACGGCAGCCACGAGCAGCTCACGTTCGGGCGAGGCTACGATCACAACTGGGTGCTCGGCACCGGCGCCGGCCTGCGCCGCGCGGCGCGTGTCGTCGAACCGGCGAGCGGGCGGACGCTCGACGTCTCCACCACGGAACCCGGGCTGCAGTTCTATACCGGCAACTTCCTCGACGGGACGATCAAGGGCAAGGGCGGCACGGTGTACAAGCACCGCAGCGCGTTCTGCCTGGAGACCCAGCACTTCCCGGACTCGCCCAACAAGGCGGATTTTCCATCGACGATCGTGCGCCCGGGTGAGACTTACCGGTCGCAGACGGTGTTCTCGTTCGGCGTGGATCGGTAGTGGTTACCATGACACCCATGACCAAGCGCTCCGACCGTTGGCTTGCAGTTGGCGCCGGGCTGATCGGCCTGTGCGTCGTCGGGACGGTGACAGCAGCCCGGCAGACGCCGGCGGCGCCACCAGCCGCGAACGCCGTGACGATTCGCGTCGACGGGAACGGCCGCATCGCGCCGATGCGGCACATGTGGGCATGGTTCGGCTATGACGAGCCGAACTACACCTACATGAAAGACGGCAAGAAGCTGCTGTCCGAGCTCGCCGCCCTCAGCCCGGTCCCGGTCTATGTTCGCGCCCACAACCTGCTGACCACCGGGGACGGCACGCCGGCGTTGAAGTGGGGGTCGACCAACGCGTACACGGAAGACGCGGACGGGAAGCCGAAGTACGACTGGACGATCGTCGACCGCATCATCGATACCTACCTCGAGCGCAAGATGAAGCCGCTCGTCGAGATCGGCTTCATGCCGGAAGCGATGTCGAGCAAGCCGCAGCCCTACAAGCACGACTGGCAGCCCGGCCAGCCGTACAACCGGATCTACACCGGCTGGGCCTACCCGCCGAAGGACTACGACAAGTGGCGGGAGCTGGTGTTCCAGTGGGTGAAGCATTCGGTCGAGCGCTACGGCAAAGCGGAGGTCGAGAGCTGGTACTGGGAGGTCTGGAACGAACCGGACATTGCCTACTGGCAGGGCACGCCCGAGGAGTTCCGCAAGCTCTACGACTACGCGGCCGACGGCGTCAAGCGCGCGCTCCCGACCGCGAAGGTCGGCGGGCCGCACATGACCGGCCCGAACGGCCAGCGCACGCAACAGCTGCTGCGCGACTTCATCGAGCACTGCATCCGCGGCAAGAACTTCGCGACCGGCAAGGTCGGCTCGCCGCTCGAGTTCATCGCGTTCCACGCCAAGGGCGCCCCCCGCGTGGTCGACGGCCACGTCCAGATGGGCATCAGCAATCAGCTGCGCGCGATTCACAACGGCTTCCAGATCGTGGCGTCGTTTCCTGAGATGAAGGACGTGCCGATTGTCATCGGCGAGTCGGACCCCGAAGGCTGCGCCGCCTGTTCGATGGCCACCAGCCCGCAGAACGCCTATCGCAACGGAACGATGTATTCGAGCTACACCGCGGCGCAGATCGCCCGGACCTACGAGCTCGCCGATCACCACAAGGTCAACCTGCTCGGATCGGTGACCTGGGCGTTCGAGTTCGAGGATCAGCCGTACTTCGCGGGGTTCCGCGACCTTGCCACCAACGGCATCGACAAGCCGGTGCTCAACGTCTTCCGCATGCTCGGGATGATGAAGGGCGATCGTCTCCGCGTCGAGAGCACCGGCGCGGCGCCGCTGGCGGCGATTCGCGACGGCGGCGTCCGCGCGGCGCCCGACGTCAACGCGCTGGCGACGAGAAGCGGCCGCGACCTCACGATCCTGGTCTGGAACTACCACGACGACGACCTGCCGGCGCCGGCGGCGCCGGTCGAGATCGTCGTCTCTGGCGCGGCTGACGGACGCCCCACGGTGACGCACTACCGCGTCGATCAGGATCTGAGCAACTCCTACGAAGCCTGGAAGAAGATGGGGTCGCCGCCATCGCCGACCGCCGCGCAGATCGCGGCGCTGGAGAAGGCGGGGAAGCTCCAGACGCGCGGCGCCGCCGAGCGCACGCGGGTCGAACGCGGCGAGCTGCGCCTGACGTTCCCGCTGCCGCGCCAGGGCGTGTCCCTGCTCAAGATTACGTACTGACCGGAATGGCGCGCGGCGTTCTCTGGGACCTCGACGGGACGCTCGTCGACTCCGCCGACTTCCACTGGATCTCCTGGCGCGACACCATGGCCGCCGAGGGCCTGCCGGTCACCTACGACCAGTTCCTGGAGAGCTTCGGCCAGAAGAACGCCGGCATTCTTGCGCGCTGGCTCGGGCCCGGTGCGTCACCCGAGCGGATTCGCGCGATCGGCGACGCCAAGGAAGCGGAGTACCGCCGCCTCGCCCGCGAGCACGGCTTGACGGCACTGCCCGGCGCGACCGACTGGCTCGAGCGCCTGCACGCCGAGGGCTGGAAGCAGGCGATCGCCTCGTCGGCGCCGCGTGAGAACGTCGGCGTGATGCTGGAGGTGCTCGGCGTCTCGCGCTATTTCGACGCGATCGTCGGGGCCGAGGACGTCACGCACGGCAAGCCCGATCCCCAGGTGTTCCTGGCCGCGGCCGCCAGCCTCTCCCTGCCAGCCTCACGCTGCATCGTCGTCGAGGACGCGGCGGTCGGGATCGAAGCGGCGCGGCGGGCAGGCATCCGGACGATTGGCGTCAGCCGAGCGGCGACGCTCGACGCCGACATCGCGGTCGCGTCGCTGCTCGACCTGCCAGAGGACGCGTTCGAGTCGCTGCTCGCGGAGCCATGAGGAGACCATGAAGAAGGTACGGTGGGGAGTGCTTGGCGTCGCCGGCATCGCGACCCGGAAGGTCATTCCGGCGATGCAGCAGGGCAGGTGGTCAGAGGTCGTCGCGATCGCGTCGCGCGACGCGGCGAAGGCGCGCGATGCCGCCGACAAGCTGGGCATCGCGAAGTCGTATGGATCGTACGATGCGCTGCTCGAGGACCCGGACATCGACGCCATCTACAATCCGCTGCCCAACCACTTGCACGTGCCGTGGACGATTCGCGCCGCCGAGCACGGCAAGCACGTACTCTGCGAGAAGCCGATCGCGCTGAGCACGGCGGAGGCGCGCGAGCTGGTCGCGGTGCGCGACCGCACCGGCGTGAAGATGCAGGAAGCCTTCATGGTGCGGACGCATCCGCAGTGGCTGAAAGCGCGCGACCTGGTCCGGGAGGGGCGCATTGGCGAGCCGAGGGCGATGGTGGGCGTCTTCAGCTACTACAACGACGATCCGGCCAACATCCGTAACATGGCCGGCATTGGCGGCGGGGCGCTGATGGACATCGGCTGCTACCTGATCAACACCTCGCGCTTCATCTTCGGCCGGGAGCCGGGGCGGGTGTCTGGCGTGGTCGACGCGGATCCGAGGCTCGAGATCGATCGCCTGACGTCGCTGATGCTCGATTACGGCGGCGCGCACCTGGTGGGCACGTGCAGCATGCAGATGGTGTACTACCAGCGCATGCAGATCTTCGGCACGAGCGGTGTGATCGAGCTGCCGATCCCCTTCAACGCGCCCGGCGATCGGCCGTGCGAGATTTTCGTGGACAGCGGCGCCGATCTCTTTCGCGGCGGACAGGAGCGGATCGAGATCCCGGCGTGCAACCAGTACACGATCCAGGGTGACCTGTTCTCGAAGGCGATTCTCGACAACACCGGCGTGCCCGAGCCGCTCGAAGATGCGGTCCGGAACATGGAGTGCATCGAGGCGGTGTTCCGGTCGGCCCGGACAGGGCAGTGGGAAGCCCCGTCCTAGTCCGGGGGGCTTCGCCCCGTCCGCCTCCCGCACAGCGCTTCGGCGAGACCTCGCCGTAGCCTTGGCGAAGGCGGGTCGGACCCCTAACGCAGGCTGCTCGTCGTCGTCGTGGCCGCCGACTTCTTCATCAGGTCTTCGATCGTCTTCCAGTCGGGCGGCGTCACGCCGAGGAAGTGGCGCGTGAAGAAGTCATAGCGCTTGTGGTCGCCGTAGGCGCCGCCGTTGGAGTGGCCGGCGCCGGGAATCATCAGGAACTCGAAATCCTTGTTGTGCTTGATGAGCTGATTGACCACCTGGTAGGTGGATGAAGGATCGACGTTCTGGTCCATCTCGCCGACCACCAGGAGCACCTTGCCCTGCAGGCGGTGCGCGTTGTCGACGTTGGACGACTCGGCGTAGTGCGAGCCGAGCGGCCATCCCATCCACTGCTCGTTCCACCAGATCTTGTCCATGCGGTTGTCGTGGCACCCGGCGGCCGAGACCGCGGCCTTGTAGAACTCCGGGAAGAACAGCAGGCCGCCCAGCGAGTTCTGTCCGCCGGCCGACGTGCCGTAGAGGCCGACACGGGTGATGTCGTAGTACCGGGTACTTGGCGGCGACGGCCTTGTGCCAGAGGATGCGATCGGGGAATCCCGCGTCCTTGATGTTCTTCCAGGCGACGTCGTGGAACGCCTTCGATCGATTGCTGGTGCCCATCCCGTCGATCTGCACGACGATGAAGCCGATTTCGGCCTGGGCCTGCATGGCGTTGAACGCGGCGAACGACTTCGGGACGAACGAGCTCTGCGGGCCCGCATAGATGTTCTCGATGACGGCGTACTTCTTCGCCGGGTCGAAGGTGGTCGGCCGGAAGATCACGCCGTGGATGTCGGTCTTGCCGTCGCGTCCCTTGGCAACGAACACTTCCGGCGCCTTCCATCCGGCCTTGACGAGCGCCGTGATGTCGCCGCGCTCGAGCTCATGTCCCTGCGCATCACCGACGGTGCCCAGCTCCAGTACCGGCGGGACGTCCACGCGTGAGTAGGTGTCCAGGTAGTACTTCGAGTCGGACGAGAACACGACGTTGTGGTTCGCGTCGGCCTTCGTGAACGCGGTGAGGCCGGTGCCGTCGAGATTGATGCGGTAGTAGTGGACGAAGTACGGATCCTTGCCGGCGTACATGCCGCTGGCGGAGAAGTAGACCTGCCGCGCCTTCTCGTCCACCTGCAGAACGCTGCGCACGACCCAGTCGCCCTTCGTGATCTGGTTCTTCACCGCGCCGGTCTTGCCGTCGTAGAGATACAGGTGGTTCCAGCCGTCGCGTTCCGACATCCACACGGTCTCGGCGCCGTCGCCGAGATCCTGACGGAAGCGCTTGCCCGAGTAGCAGAAGAACGTCTTCGCCTCTTCGGCAATCACGACGCGCGTCGCGGCGGTGGCGGCGTCGATGGAGAGCACGCGATAGAGCTGGTGACCGCGCTCGTTGTACTCGAAGGTGAGGGCCGTGCTGTCCTTGCGCCACTCGAGGCGCGACACGTCGTAGGCATTCGGGAACAGCGCGTTGTCGACGAACAGCTGCTTCTTCGTGTCGACGTGAAACAGCACCGGGCTCTCGACGTCCAGCACGTCGCCCGGCTTCGCATACTGCATCGTCGAGTGCTTCGGCTGGAGCTGATCCTCCGGCGAGGACTGGACGTAGTGGACGAAGCGGCGGTGGCCGGGCTTGACCGTGTAGACCGCGATTTTCTTCGAGTCCGGCGACCAGATCAGCGAATCGGGATCGTAGTAGCCCCCTTCAGAGCCGTCGGTGCTGAGGAGCGTGACGTCGCGCTTGCCGACCTCGCGGATGGCGACGTTGTAGTTGTTGACCAGCGCTTCGAGCTTGCCGTCCGGGGACTTCTTCGGCTCGGCGCCGTTGATCTCGAACGGCGGGCGCACCGGCCCCGCGAGACCGCCGCCGCCTCGACCGCCACGTCCACCGCGGCCGGCGCGCTCGTATTCCCCGCACTTGTAGTCGGCCAGCGTGCAGCGCCACGGCGGCGCCTGCCCTGCGGCTGCCGCCGGCGGCGCACCGCGACCGGCGCCCACCTGGAACTCAATCGTCGACACGCCGTCGACGAACGTGAACTGCGTGAACGGCAGATCGGTCGGCGTAATCGTCCGCTTCAACGCGGTCGAGAGCGCCTGCGCGAGCCGGGCGTGGTCGAAGGCTGGCTGCTTCGCCCGGGTCTCCGCATCCACGAGGACGAACTCGTGGCCACCCGTCACGCTCTTCCGGTACCAGAGCTTGTGCGTGTTGGCGATCCACCGCGCCTGGTCGGCGACGTTCACCGGCGTGTCCTGGTAGCGATCGCGCAGCGTCATGGCGCGCTGGTAGTCGGCGAGCGTGCCTTGCGCGTCAGCGGTCCAGGCAGCAGCAGGCACAGGACGGCGGCGGCGATGCGGACGGTCTTCAGCATGCAGGTCTCCACCGGAAAGGAACGCGGCGTTCGGGACGGCTGTGGAAGCGGTATTATGCCACGCCATGCCGCACGCTCTCTCCCGTCGCGACGCCCTCAAACACATCGGCAGCGCCGGCGCCGGCGCCGTATTCGGCGGCGGGTTGATCCGCGGCCAGACCGAGCCGATCCGCATCGCCGGCATGCCGGTCGAGATTGCGGTCGCGTTCCCCGGCCCGAATACCGTGCGTCTGACCGCGGCCGCGTTCGCCGGAACCGGTGGCGTCCCCGAAGATGGCGCGCTGGTGCGGGCGGCGGCGTCCGGTACCGAGACACGCGGCCGCACGGCCGCGCGGTTCACGGCGGTGCGCGGCGGCAACCTCGTCGTCAAGTACTCGGCCGAGCCGCCGACGCTGCTGATCGAGACGACCGCCGGCCGTCCGGTCCAGCGGCTGGTCCTCGACGCGGAACAGCCGGGGGTCTCGTTCAAGCTGCCCGACGGTCCGCTGCTCGGTCTCGGCGAAGGCGGGCCGCAGTTCGACCGCAAGGGGTCCACGGATCGGATGCGGAACGGGCAGGGCGGCTATCAGCTGCGGACCCACGGCGGCCGCGTTCCCATCCAATGGCTGGTCGGCACCGACGGCTGGGGCATGTTCATCCACCATCCGCTCGGGACGTTCGACTTCACCGGCCCGGAGGGGAAGCTGACGCCGTTCGCCGACGCCATGCCGCTCGACGTGTTCATCGTGGCGTCGAGCGATCCGGCCGTCATCATGCGCGAGTACGCGCGCCTGACCGGATATGCCGAGCTGCCGCCGCTGTGGGCGTTCGGCTACATGCAGTCGCACCGCACGCTCGCCGGCCCGGACGAAGTGATGTGGGTGGCGCGGACGTTCCGCGAGAAGAAGCTGCCGTGCGATGCGCTCATCTACCTCGGCACCGAGTTCACGCCGTCCGGATGGAACACGCGCAACGGCGAGTTCGCGTGGAAGACCGAGAATTTTCCCGAGCCCAAACAGGCGGTCGACGCGCTGCATGCCCTGAACTACAAGGTCGTGCTGCACATCGTCATCGAGGGCCGCCGGATGAGCGGCGCCGCGACGTCGCCGTGCACGCCGGAGAAGGCCGTGCCGAGCGGACGCACCGCGGACAATCGCTGGCCCGAGGACCGCGCGGTCGAATGCTACTGGCCGTATCACAAGCCGCTGATGGATCTCGGCGTCGACGGCTGGTGGCCGGACCAGGGCGATGGCCTCGACGGTCCGTCGCGTCTGGCCCGCATCCGCATGTACTGGGAAGGGCCGCAGCAGTACCGCGCCAACGAGCGTCCGTTCGCGCTGCATCGCAACGGCTACGTCGGCATGCAGCGCTACGGTGCGTTCCTGTGGTCGGGCGACGTGTTTTCGACGTGGGAGACGCTCAAGACCCACGTGCCCGTCGCCGTGAACACCGGCCTGTCGGGCATTCCGTACTGGGGCACCGACATCGGCGGGTTCGTGCCGACGCCCGAGTACACGGGCGAGCTGCACGTGCGGTGGTTTCAGTTCGGCACGTTCTGTCCGTCGTTCCGCTCCCACGGCCGCACCTGGCATCTGCGCCTGCCGTGGGGCTGGAACACCGGTTCGCTCGGACCGGAGGAACTGCGCGGATACACCGGTGGGGCCGGTCATCCCGATCCGAGCGAGCTGCGCAACGCGCAGGTCGAGCCGATCGTCAGGAAGTATCTCGAGCTCCGTTACAAGCTGCTGCCGTACACCTACAGCGCCGCCAAGGAGTGCTGCGAAACCGGCCTGCCGATCATGCGCAGCTTGTGGCTGCACTATCCGACGGACCGTGCCGCGACGGCACGGGGCGATCAATTCCTGTGGGGACGTGACCTGCTGGTCTCGCCGGTGGTGGAGAAGGGAGCGACGACGCGGCGCCTGTACCTGCCGCAGGGGTCATGGTTCGACTACTGGACGGAAGAGTCGATGGCCGGCGGCCGGGAAATCGAACGAGCCGTGGATCTCGAGACCATGCCCCTCCACGTCAGGGCCGGCACCATCCTGCCGCTCGCGCCGGTCAGGGAATTCGTCGAGCAGCAGACGTCCGAGCCGATGACCGTGGTCGTCTACCCCGGCGCGGACGGCGCGTTCGCGCTCTACGAAGACGACGGCCGGACGTTCGACTACCGGAAAGGCGAGTACCTGAGGCTGGCGATGACATGGCGGAACGCGGCGCGTCAGCTGACGCTGCGCCTCGCGCCGGGATCGCGGATGCTGCCGCCGGCCCGGCGACCACTCCGCGTGCGCCTGGCGCGGATCGAAGGTCGTGAAGGACGTCGTGTTCGAGGGCAAGCCGCTCGACGTCCAGCTCTGACGCGGGCACACCGGTGCTCGGTGCTCGGTGCCAGGTGCTGAGGTGCGCGAGCGCGTCAGCGTCGGTGCGACAACTCCCAACCTCCAACTTCCAACTCCCAACCTCATCACCGATCACCGATCACCGATCACCGATCCCGACAGCGTCAGCCATGGAGAGCGGGTCAGCGCGGCGGAGCCATATCGCGCCGCAGCGCGATGCGGCCAGCGCGCAGCGTCAGTTCGAAAAATGCCTTGCAGGCGTCCCCGGCCGCGGAGCGCCTCGTGTACGCGCCGCGCGCGCGGCATCGTGCTGGATACTGGTTCGCGACCAGTGATACACCGCCTGGCGGAGTCGCCGCTTCGCAGGCGTACCGCATGCGCACCAGGAAGGCGCGTTTGCCACTCCGTTGCGTCACCGGGGCCGTGCCGGTGTGGGCTCGCAGCGTGGGATAATCGCGCTCGGCCACGGGGCCGGCCGCTTCCGTGAGCATCGTGGCGGTCACTATTCTTCCGACTCCGGGCAAGGATTGGAGAATCTCGACGTCACGATGCTCGCGCGGCTCACCGTCGGCCGCCTCGCGGGTCGCCAGCCGTTCCAGCAACCGATCGATCCGGCGTTCGGCGGCGCGGCGCTGCTCGGCGACGACCTGCAGCTGCGGGCACCAGCGCGGCAATGCGCGTGGCCACCGCGTCGGTGACGCCCGGCGCGACCGTGAGCCGCGGCTGCCGCAACGCCTCGCAGGACGTCGTCGGCGCGGATGCGCCGAATGCGATGGGCGTGCAGGGCCGCGGCGATCCGCCGGCGGAGTAGGTGCGGCCAGCGTCGCGGGATCTGGCGCCTCGGCGAGGAGGGTCCAGACCCAGGACTCGTCGGCCGCCGGCGTGAGCATCAGCCACGCGGCGTCGACGCGGTAGAGCTGATCCCGTAACCGATTGGCGAGGCGGCCTTCTTCCTCCTGGAGTTCGTCCCGCAGCCGCGTCACTTCCCGCAGCTGAATGATCAGCGGATCATCGGGCCGCACCTGCCGAAACGCGCGACGATCCGTGCGCAGGGCATCCCCGAGCTACATGCGCGTCTCTCGTCGTCATCTTTGGCGCCGGCGACAGTAAAGCGGTCGCGAAACCGATCCAGCTGTTTGGGGTTCAGCGCAAAGACACAGAAGCCGCGCTCAATCAAGGTATCGACCAACACCCCTCGGGGGGGTTCGATCCCGATGGCCATCGCCTGCGGCGCAACGCCCGTTTGCTCGCCCAGCCACTGCACGGCTTCGTGGACCGCCACGGCGGTAGCGCTGTTTCGGCACTGACGTCCGGACCACCTGGTTGCCGAAGTGATGGGGCGCCGGCCTGCGGATTACCCCCAGCCGCAGCGGGCATCGTCAGCACACGCGCCGGAGAGGCATTTTTCCGCGCGTAGGCCGAGGCGCGGCGGGGCGATGTGGCTCCGACGGCATAGCGACCCGCGGCGAGTCGATCGTCGAAGCACCCAGCACGCCAGCGCCCTATTGCAGCGAGCTCGTCTTCCTCGTCGTCCGCTGCTTGTCGGCCATTGCGGCCACGTCGGCCAGCAGCCGCTTCGCATCGTAAACGATGCCGTCCTTGATCGTGAACTTGATGCCGCCGACGCGTTCGACCTGGCGCGTCTGGTCGTTGAGCTTCACCGCGCCGGTGCCGTACAGCACCTTGAGGTTGCGCAGCGGGTTCTGATCGACGACGACGAGATCGGCGAGCATGCCGGCGCGGACGACGCCGCGGTCCATTGGCTTGTCCCAGGACTCCGACAGCGTCTTCGCGGGGTTGTAGGTGGCCGCCTGGATCACTTCGAGGGGATGGAACCCGGCTTCGCGCAGCAGCTCCATCTCGTGAATGTTGCCGAAGCCGTAGGTGTTGTAGATGAAGGCCGCGTCGGCGCTGGCCGTGACCCGTCCGCCCATCTTCTTGTAGTCGTTCAACAGCCGGAACCACACCTGATAGAAGTTGCGCCAGGCGACTTCGTCCTCGAGGGTCCAGTCGTAGAAATACGATCCGTGGTTGACGCGGCTGGGCGTATAGAAGTCCATCAGCGAGGGCAGCGTGTAGCGCGCGTGCCAGTCGGCGTTGCGCATGCGCATGACGTCGCGGCCGGCGGCGTAGGCGGTCATCGTCGGATCGAACGTCGTGCCGAGCTTCCGGTGCTCCTGCAGGTACGCCGTCCACTCCGGTCCGCCCGGCGTGTGAATCTTGTTCCACAGGTGCGCCACCTGGCCGAACCGCATCTGCTCATCGTCGTTCACCTGATCGAGCGGCCACGGCTGCACGACGTAGTCCTTGAGCAGCGCCTCGAAGTGTCCGTAGAAGTGGGTGACCGTGCGGAGCCCGAGCTTCGCCGCATCGAGCGCGTTCATCTGCGCGACGCCGGTCTGCTGCAGGTGCGCGGTCGAGCCGAGCTTGAACGAGCGCGCCCCGCTGAGCAGCGCCTGCATGATCTCGGGGCGATGCGAGCCGAGCTTGAGGCCTTCGATGCCGTTCTTCGACGCCCACTCGACCCATTCGAACGCGGCGAGCGGCGTATCGACCGGACCCTTGTCCCAGCCGGCGCCGGCACGCTGGAAGTTCACGATCCGCGGCGCGACGATCTCGTTGCGGTTGCTCCGCTCGCGTTCCTTGACCGCCAGCGCGTGGCCGGTCAGCGGCACGCCCACGACGGTGGTCACGCCGTGCGCCAGCCAGAGCTTGTAGGGATACTCGGCCTCGGGGCTCTTCGGCGACTCGCCGGCATGTTCATGCAGGCTGACGAATCCAGGCAGCACGTACATCCCGGTCGCGTCGATCTCGAGCTCGGGCGACTGCGGCGCCCGGTTGGCGCGAAGGGGCACCCCAGGCGTGCCGGCGCTGCGCACGGCCTGGATGCGATTGTTCTCGATGACGATGTCGACCGGGCCGACCGGCGGAGCGCCGGTGCCGTCAATCAGCGTCGCCCCGCGGACGACGAGCGTCTTGAACGGCCCCCGCCCCTCGTCACTGCGACGGCCGGGCGCGGGCGTCAACGTCTGGGCGCTGAGGGTGACGAATGCGGCGGCAACCACCGCAGCGGCGATGAACCAGGAACGCATCATGGCGGGATCATAACGTGCAGTGCTACGTGCTAGTGCGACGTGCGGTCACGTGCGGTGCTCAGCGCGTGCGGGTCGGTGCAGGTGCATCCGCCAGCCGTGACGTGCACGCGCACGCAGCACTGGCACCGAGCACTCGCACGAGACGTCGCACGGCACTGACCAGCACCGGCGCTACGCCCAGACCGGCGTCGGATACTCCGCCGTGGCCGTGAGCGAGTCGAGTGCGGCGCGGGCGGCGGGTAGATCGCTGGCGTGGGTGAGGCCGAGCCAGGGGCCGGGGGCCTCGAGGACGCGGACCCGGGCGCGGCGGTCGGCGATCAGCGAATCGACGGCGACCGGCAGCAGCAGCTCGTCGCGGCCGCCGTGGTGCCGGCTGAAGCGCTCGAACTCGCGCGTCAGCTCGCTGAGGATGCCCGGCTGAAAGGCCCAGAAGTTCATCGACACGCGTTCGTCGCCGGCGAAGCGGCGATTGCCGGCGGCGATGCCGCGCCCGTCCCGCGACAGGCCGGGGACCTCGTCGAGCCGGACCAGCACGTCGCCGTTCACATCACAGACCGCGCGCACGACCTCGCCGTGCGGCGACAGCGTGGCGGCGAGCGGGAAGGCGACGACGGCGTGTGTGTCCGAGGGGATCCGGCGGTCGCGCAGGAATGCCGCGGCCTGGCGATAGGCCTCGGCGCCGTAGAAGTCGTCGGCGTTCAACGCCGCGAACGGGCCGTCGAGGATCTCCCGCGCCGCGAGCACCGCGGGCACGGTGCCGCGAGGCAGATGCGACGCCGCAGACTGCATGGTGACGACGATTGGCAACCGCCGCGCGTGCCGATCGACGATCGCCTGCACTGGCGCCGTCAGCTCGTCGCGGATGACGAGCACCGCGCGCTCGAAGCCGGCGCGCCAGGCGTCGTGCAGCAGATAGTCGATCAGTGTTTCGCCGGACGGCCCGACCGGCTGCAGCTGCTTGGGACCGCCGAACCGCGCACCCGCGCCGGCGGCCATGACGACGAGCGTCAGCGACAAGCCACTGATTATGACAAAGGCGAGGGGAGTCGCGCCGGGAGCCGGGCCGATGGGCCCCCAGGCTAGAGAGGAAGAAACATTGACGTACGCTTTTTCAGCACTGTTGGTTTGTTTAGTTTAGAGGCTGTGAAACACCATCAGCCAGGGGGTGATGGCGGCGACGACATAGAGTCCGGTGAGGATGCCGAGGATGCCGTAGAGCCCGCGCGCATAGAGCAGGACGCCGCAGCCCGCCGCGAGCGTTTTCGCGCCGAGCAGCGCCGGGCCGGCGCCGGCTGCCTGCATCGCCGTCGCCAGCAGCAGGTTGCCTTCGCCGACGACGCCGAGCACGTGGACGGCGGTGTACGTGAGCACGCCGTCGAACACCTGCAGCAGGAGGAAGACGAGCAGGATGAGCCGCGGCGTCGGGCGCATGTCGAGCGACAGTGCGAGAGTTGTGCCCGGCTGAGGTTGAGGCTTTTTGGTCATTTTCACCGATTACCGGGCGGTCTGGAGGCGACCTTTATCTGCCTTGGGGGCGACAAGTGCCGGCCGTTCGCGCCCGAAATCCGGGGGCTCCATCAGCACCCAGGTGCCCGGATCGAGCACCACCGACACCGGCTCGCGCTCCGCGGCCAGGTCGAACTTACCGCTCGCGTCCTTCATCTCGATCCGCTCGACCCGCGTCTGGCCGGTCCCATCGACCAGGCCGATGTCGAGCGGCAGGCGATAGGGCGCACCGGGCTGCGTTTGCAACAGGGTCACCCGGACCTGCTTCGCAGCCGAATCATATCGCCAGGCGCCCTTCAGTTTGACGGTTCCGGGACGCCTCAACCATTGATCGAAGAACCACGACAGCTCCATCCCGGACGCGTGCTCCATCACCTGACGGAAATCGTCGGTGGACGCGTTGGTGTTCCGGTAACGCTGGTAGTAGGCGCGAATCCCGGCCCAGAACCTGTCGGTGCCGACCACCCCCCGCAGCATGTGCAGCACCCAGCCGGCCTTCTGATAGACGAGGCGGTTCAGCACGGTCCGCATGTCGGCGAGATTGCGGTGAATCACCGCCTGCGAGGGCGCCGCGAGCTGCGCCTGCACGATCACCGGAATGTCAGCCTTGAGCTCGCGAACGAACTCGTCCTGCCCGTCGGCATGTTCGGTGAACAGGTGAGTGAAGTAGGTCGCGAACCCCTCGCTCAACCAGACGTCGTCCCAGTCGCGCTCGGTGACGGCGTTCCCCCACCATTGATGCGCGACCTCGTGCACGACCGGGGCGCGGCCGCCGGCCACGCCCTTCTCGCCATAGAAGATCGCCGACGCGTGCTCGGTGCCGCCGCTCAACCCTGCGGCCTGCACGTGCGCCAGTTTTTCGTAGGGATACGGCCCGATCGTGTCGCTGAAGTATTCGAAGGCGCGCTGTCCGGTCGTCTCGAACAGGGTGGTCGCGGCCTCGCGATCCTGGGGAAACGACCACACCTGCTGGGGCACGCCGCGGACGACCGCGTAGTGATGCGTCGAGAACCGCGCCACGCCGAGCGCGAAGAGCCAGGAGGCGATCGGCACCGACTGCCGCCAGTGCGTGCGGCGCAGGTTGCCGGGCAGATCGTGCTCCCCGACGAGCAGTCCGTTGGCCACGACCTGATAGTGCGCCGGGGCGGTGACGATGAACTCGCCGGTCGCCTTGTCGTACGGATGGTCGATCATCGGCAGCCACTGACGCGCGTGATTCGGCCAGTTCTCGCTGAACATCGTGCGCTCGCCGTGGATGTTGTCGAGGAGCCGCAGGCCGGCCGCGGGCGCGCCGCGGTAGCGAACGCCGATCGCCAGCTCCTCGCCTGGCTCGGGCGCGGCCGGCAGCGTCACGACGAGCCGATCGCCGCGATGGGTATACGCGACCGTCTTGCCTTGCGCCGTGACGCCGAGCACGGTCATGCCCGCGCCCCTGGCGGGGGTCGCCAGATCGAGCGCCACCTGGCGCACGTTGGCCGCGGTGAACCGCAGCCTGACGTCGGCGTCCCCCGCGATCTCGTTGGACGCGTCGGCCAGCGTGAGCCGGAACCGGTAGTGGAGCGCGTCCACGCCGGGCTGCCGCGGGTAGGTATCGGCGTGTGCCGCAAAGACCGCCACGAACGCGACGGCGACGGTGGTCAGCAGGCGTGGCAGCAGCAGGCGTGTGATGAACGGCATGGCGCGACGGACGTCCGGTGTGTGAGGGATGCTAGCATGCGTCCGCAGCAAGATGACGCGCCCGACACACATGGACACCGTCCATGCGGCCCGCCGTGCCTTCGAACGGCTGGCGTCGAGGCCGCCCGACCAGGTCGCGTTTGCCCCCGGCCGGGTCAACCTCGTCGGTGAGCACACCGATTACAACGACGGCTTCGTGCTGCCGATGGCGATCGACGAGGGCATCGCCGCGGCGTTCGCTCCCCGCACCGATCGCCTCCTCCGCGTGCAGGCCTCCGAAGTCCGGCAGACGCGCGAGATCGATCTGGCGGCGCTGCCGCACGCGAAGAGCAGCGTCAGCGGCTGGTTCCGCTACGTGGCCGGCGTCGCCTGGGCGATGCAGGCGGCGGGGGAGCCGCTCGCCGGCGCGGACATCGCGCTCGCCGCCAACCTTCCGACCGGCGCCGGGCTGTCCTCGTCTGCGGCGCTGGAGCTGGCGATCGCGCGCGTGTTGAGCGCGGTCGCGGCACGGCCGTGGGACCCGCGGGCGGCGGCGCTGGCGTCGCAGCGCGCCGAGCACGAGTTCGCGGGCGTCGCCTGCGGCATCATGGACCAGATGGCGGTCGCGTGCGCGCGTGCGGGGCAGGCGCTGCTGCTCGATTGCCGCACCCTCGACGTCCGCGACGTGGCCCTGCCAGCAGATGTCCGGATCGTCATCATGCACAGCGGCGTGCGCCGCGCGCTGGCGACGAGCGCGTACAACGATCGACGCGCGTCCTGCGAGCGCGCCGTCGCCGCGGTGCGCGAGCTGGCGCCCGACGTGCGCGCCCTGCGCGACGTCGACGCCTCGCTGCTCGAACGCGCGCGCGGGCGGATGGACGAGACGACGTTCCGGCGCGCCGCGCACGTCGTGGCCGAGAATGCCCGTCCCGATGCGCTGGCGCAGGCGCTGGCGGCCGGCGATCTCGCAGGCGCGGGGCACGTCATGAGCGCGTCGCACGCGAGCCTGCGCGACCTCTACGACGTCTCGTGCGCGGAGCTCGACACGCTGGTGGCGATCGCCGAACGCCAGCCGGGCTGTCATGGGGCGCGCCTCACCGGCGCCGGGTTCGGCGGCTGCGCGATCGCGCTGGTCGAGCACCACTCGGTCGAGCGGTTCAGCGTCGAGGTGTCACGCGCCTATGACGAGGCGACGTCGCTGCGCACGGAAATCATCGTCAGCCGCGCCGCGGCCGGTGTTCGGCTGGTGAGTTGAGTGGCCGAACGTCGGGATCGGGGATCCGGGAACGGGGAAGCGGGGAGCGGGTAGCGGGGAGCTGGGCTTAAGACTGGGGACTGGAACTGTCCACCTTGTCTTGGGATTTCACACAGTTGGGAGTTGGGAGTTGGGAGTTGCGCGCGAAGCGCCCGCTTACCGCGCTTCCATCCGGAAGGCGATGTAGAGCAGCTCGCCGTCGCGTTCGACCTGCAGGACGGCCGCGGCGTTGGGCTTGAGGGACTCGGCGGCGCTCTTCAGATCGGCGAGGCTGGTGATGGCGCGCTTGTTGAGCGAGTAGATCACGTCCCCGGCTTCGAGCTGTCCCTGCTGCGAGAACGGCGCTTCGGGCGAGACGCTGGCGACGACGACCCCTTTGTCCTGGCGCAGCGGCGGCAGCACCCGGGCGATCTGCGGGGTCAGCTCCAGCACGACCACGCCGAGCGCGCGCACGCTGTTCTGCGCCGTCAGCAGATCGATCAGGCGAGTCGAGTTGGTTTCGCGCTCGACCACCGGCACGCGGATCGTGAGCCGCCGTTCGCCGCGCTGGACGTCGAGGCTGACGGTCTCGCCGATGCCGCGCGTGTAGACATTGATGCGGAACTGGCGGCCGTTCTCCATGCGCTTGCCGTCGAGGCCGTGGATGATGTCGCCCGGCTGCAGTCCGGCGCGCCCCGCCGGCCCTCCCTCGACCACGTCGGCGATGATGACCCCGGCGTCGATCGGCAGGTCGAGCGCTTCCGCGAGCACGGTGGTGATCGTCTGCGTGCTGATGCCGATCTCGCCGCGCCGCACCCGGCCGGTCTTGCGAATCTGCTGAAACACATTGCGGACGATGTTGCTGGGCGCGGCGAAGCCGATGCCTTCGCTGCCGCCCGACTGCGAGTAGATCAACGTGTTGATCCCGACCAGCCGGCCGTCGGCATCGACCAGCGCGCCGCCGCTGTTGCCCGGGTTGATGGTGGCGTCGGTCTGGATGTAGATCATCGGATCTTCGGGCGTCAGCTGCCGCGCCACCGCGCTCACGATGCCGAGGCTGACCGACGAGTCGAGGCCGAGCGGGCTGCCGAACGCGAGCACCAGGTTGCCCGGCCGCAGCGCGTCGGAGTCGCCGAACGGCAGCACCGGCAGCGCCTTCGCCTCGACCTTGATGACGGCGATGTCGGTCTCGCGATCGATCGCGACGATCTGGGCGCCGACCGTGCGGCCGCGCCGGCTGACGATCGATCGGCCTGGATCGCCGCCGGTCGCCGACAGCGGCAGCTCCACCTCCAGCCGCGTCGCGTTCTCCACCACGTGCGCGTTGGTGACGATGTAGCCGTCGGGATCGAGGATGACGCCGGACCCGCTGCTGCGTTCCAGCACCGGCTGGCCGGTTCCGCGCTCGTCGCCGTCGGGCGGCGCGTAGCCGGTGACGAAGATCTGCACCACGCTGGCGCTGACCCGCTGCGACAGCTCCTGCAGCGAGCGCGAGAAATCCCCGAGCGCGGCCACCGGTGCGGCCGGTCGCTGTGCCGATGCCGGGACGGGGATCGAAAGAGCGGTGCAGGTCAGGAGGACGAACACGACACGCGACATGAGAGCTCCGGGCGCAGGCAGCCTAGCCACCGCGGGTATGCATTTCGAGGTGGGCGTCCTTCTTCAGCGCCGCCAGCGGAATCAGCGGCTCGCGGCGATCGACGTCGAGCCGCTCCTCGGCGCCGCGATCGGCGCGCTGGGCCCACACCGTCTGAATCAGGTGCACCAGTTCGTCGCCGGTGGCGCCCGCGCGCAGCGGCCGCCGCAGGTCGGTGCCGGCCCGCGCGTAGAGGCACATCAGCCACACGCCGTCCGCGGTCAGGCGGCTGCGATCGCAGTCGGCGCAGAACGGCTGCGTGGTCGACGCGATGATCCCGAACGTCGTGCCATCGGGCAGCGCGAAGCGATCGGCCGGCGCCGAGCCCCGGCCCCCGACCGGCGCGATCGACCCGAACCGCGCCGACAGCGTCTCGAGGATCTCCCGCTGCGACACCACCGCGTCGCGCTGCCACTGCGTCGCGCCGCCGACGTCCATGTACTCGATGAAGCGGACCTCGGCGCCGACGCTCCGGCCGTACTCGATCAGCTCCCCCAGCTCGTCGTCGTTGCGGCCGCGGATCACGACGCTGTCGATCTTCAGCGAGTCGAAGCCGGCGCGGGCCGCGGCGTCGATGCCGGCCAGCACCGCGGCGTGCTCGTCGAACCGCGTCATCGCCTGGAACCTGGCGCGATCGAGCGTGTCGAGACTGACGGTGATGCGATGGAGGCCGGCCCGGCGCAGGTCGGCGGCGGCGTCGGCCAGCAGCACGCCGTTGGTGGTCAGGGCGAGGTCACGCACCGCCGGCATGGCCGCGAGCGCGCCGACGAGCGACGGCAGGTTGCGGCGGAGCAGCGGCTCGCCGCCGGTGATCCGCACCCGGTCCGCGCCCAGGGTGGTGAACGCCGTGGTCAGCGTCGCGATTTCTTCGAACGTGAGCAGCGTCTCACGCGGCAGCCACACGTAGTCCGGCTCCGGCATGCAGTACCTGGCATCGCAGATTGCAGCGGTCGGTGACGGAGATGCGCAGGCTGCGCAGCGGCCTTCCAAAGCGGTCCACCAGGGCCATCGGACAGGGCTTCATTATCTGCTATTCTCGCCGCCTCGGAGGTTCGATGCGTCGTAGCGGTGTGCTGGCTCTCCTTTTGATCGCAACCACCCTCGTGGCCGCGCCGCGGGCCCGGCAGGACGCGCGCCCCGCGGCCCCGTCTGGAGACGGCCCGGACCGAGACGCTCAAGACCGCCGTCCGGAACGACGTCGAGTCGATGGCCACGTTCACGCAGCAGATGGTCGACCAGATCTTCAGCTACGGCGAGCTGGGCTTCCAGGAAGTCGAGACCCACCGCTACCTGGTCGCGCTGCTGAAGCAGCACGGCTTCGCCGTCGAGGAGGGCATCGCCGGCATCCCGACCGCGTTCATGGCGTCGTGGGGATCCGGCAAGCCGGTGATCTCGCTGGGGTCCGACATCGACGGCATCCCGCAGGCGTCGCAGAAGCCCGGCGTCGCCTATCACGCGCCGCTGATCGAAGGAGCGCCCGGCCACGGCGAGGGACACAACTCCGGCCAGGCCGTGAACATCACCGCGGCGATCGCCATGAAGAAGCTCATGGAGCGCGAGAAGCTGCCGGGCACGATCCGCATCTGGCCGGGTACGGCGGAGGAGCTGGTCGGCACCAAGGCCTACTTCGTGCGCGAGGGCTTCTTCAAGGACGTGGACGTGGCCATCTTCACGCACGTCGACAACGAACTGACGGTGTCCTGGGGCGAGCGGACCGGAACCGGCCTGGTGTCCGTCGAATACACGTTTCGCGGCCAGACCGCGCACTCGGCCGGGGCGCCGTGGCGCGGCCGCAGCGCGCTCGACGCGGTCGAGCTGATGAACATCGGCTGGAACTACCGGCGCGAGCACCTGCCGCTCGAGCATCGCTCGCACTACGTCGTCACCAACGGCGGCGATCAGCCGAACGTCGTGCCGCGCACCGCCTCGGTCTGGTACTACTTCCGCCAGACGACGTATCCGCGAATCAAGGAGCTGTGGCAGATCGGCGACGAGATCGCCAAAGGCGCCGCGATGATGACCGGCACCGAGCTGCTGCCGACGCGCGTGCTCGGCAGCGCGTGGCCGATGCACTTCAACAAGGTCGTCGCCGAGACGACGTGGGCCAACATCCAGCAGGTCGGGATGCCCGCGTGGAGCGAGGCGGACCAGACACTGGCGAAGGCGCTCCAGAAGGAGCTCGGCAGCCGGGAGCAGGGACTGTCGCTGACGGTCCCGAAGGCGCTGCAGGGCCCGGTCACCGACAATCGCGGCGGCGGCTCCGACGACATCGGTGACGTCTCGTGGAACGTCCCCACCGTGTCGTTGCGCTTTCCGTCGAACATCCCCGGACTGCCCGGGCACAACTGGGCCAACTCGATCTCGATGGCGACGCCGATCGCGCACAAGGGCGCCACGGCGGGCGCCAAGGTGCTGGCGATGACCATGACGGACCTGCTGACACGGCCGGAGCTGCTGCAGCAGGCGTGGGAGTACTTCCGCACCGTGCAGACCAAGGACATCAAGTACGAGCCGCTGATCCGCGCCCAGGACAAGCCGGCCCTCGAGCTCAACAAGGCGATCATGGAGCGCTACCGGCCGGAGATGCGGAAGTACTACTTCGATCCGACGCGCTACAAGACGTATCTCGAGCAGCTCGGGATCAAGTACCCGACCGTGCGCGAGCCCGCGCTGACGCAAGCGTCAACTCCCAACATCCAACTCCCAACTCCCAATCGGAGTCGCGCGAACAACGGGGCGGAAATCGGCCGTGAAGGCTGTTTTGGCGGCCTTTCAGCCCCGTTCTCTCGCACCGCTCCCTTTGGGAGTTGGGAGTTGGGAGTTGGGAGTTGTTAAGATCCGTCGAATGTCTTCGTCCGTTCGTCCCGCCCGTGGGATGCGCGACTTCCTGCCGCAGGACGTCCGCCGCCGGGCCTACGTGATCCGCATCGTCGAGGCCGTCTACCGCGGCTATGGCTTCCAGCCGCTCGAGACGCCGGCGCTCGAGAACATCGAGACGCTCACCGGCAAGTACGGCGAAGAGGGCAACAAGCTGATTTTCAAGGTGCTGCGCCGGGGCGAGCACGAGTCGTCCGGGGAGACCGACCTGGCGCTCCGCTACGACCTGACGGTGCCGCTGGCGCGCGTGGTCGCCGAGCACCGCGGCAAGCTGCCGCGGTTCTTCAAGCGCTTCCAGATCCAGCCGGTGTGGCGGGCGGATCGCCCGGCGCGCGGGCGCTTCCGCGAGTTCTATCAGTGCGACGTGGACGCGATCGGGTCGCGCTCGATCGTCGTCGAGACCGAGCTCTGTGCCGCGGTCGCCGACGTGCTCCAGCGTCTGGGCTTCTCGGATTTCGTGATCAAGGTCAATCACCGCCAGGTGCTCTCGGGCCTGCTCGAGGCGTCGGGGGTGCCCGCTGACCTGCACGGGCAGGCGCTGGTCGCGCTCGACAAGCTGGACAAGATCGGGCCGGACGGCGTCAGGCGTGAGCTCGAGGCCCGCGGCGTCGGCGCCGCGGGAGACGCGCTGCTGTCGGTGTTCACCGGAGTCGGCGACGCTGGCGGACGTGCGGGCACGGCTGGAAGGGCGGGCCGAGGCGCAGCGCGGCGCCGAGGAGCTGGAGCAGCTGTTCGCGCTCGGCGCGGCGACCAGTGCGGGCGCGCACCTGCGCTTCGATCCGAGCCTCGCGCGCGGCCTGTCGTACTACACCGGCGCGATCATGGAAATCGCGGTCGCGGATCTGGCCGGCAGCCTCGGCGGCGGCGGCCGGTATGATGGCCTGATTGGCATGTTCTGCGGCGAGCAGATCCCGGCCTGCGGCTTCTCGCTGGGGCTCGAGCGGATCCTCGTCGTGATGACCGAGCGCGGCATGTTTCCCGCCGGGGTCGATGCCGACGCGGCGGACGTGCTGGTGACGCTGTTCGAGGGGGAGCCCATCGCCGACGCGCTCGCGCTCGCGCGCGATCTGCGAAGCGCGGGGATCCGCGTCGAGATGTATCCGGAGCCCGACAAGCTGGGCAAGCAGTTCAAGTACGCAGCCGCGACGGGCATTCCGCGGGTGGCGGTGGTTGGCGCCGACGAACGGGCCCGCGGCATCGTCACGATCAAGGACATGACGGCCGGGGAGCAGATCCCCGTGCCGCGCCAGACCGCGGCGGAGTGGCTGGCGGCAAGGATCGACAGAGCACAATGAACATTCAGCCCCTGGGCACTCTGGCCCGCACGCATACGTGCGGCGCGCTCGGCGTCGCCGACGCCGGCGCCGACGTGGTCCTGCTCGGATGGGTCCATCGCCTGCGCGACCTCGGATCGCTGGCCTTCCTCGACATCCGCGACCGTCACGGCATCACGCAGGTGGTGGCACGCGACAATCCGGCCCTGGTCGCCGCGGTGCAGGATCTGCGGCCGGAATACGTCGTGGCGGTGATCGGCAAGGTGGAGCGGCGGACGCCGGAATCGGTCAACCCGAAGCTCAAGACCGGCGAGATCGAGATCGCGCTGCACGAGGTGCGCGTGCTCAACGACGCGAAGACGCCGCCGTTCCCGATCGCCGACGAGGGACCGGTCTCCGAGGACACGCGCCTCAAGTACCGCTACCTCGATCTGCGCCGCTCGCGGATGCAGCACAACCTGATCCTGCGGCATCAGGCGACGATGGAGATCCGGCGGTACTTCGACGCCAACGGCTTCCTCGAGATCGAGACGCCGATGCTGACGAAGTCGACGCCGGAAGGGGCGCGCGACTACCTGGTGCCGAGCCGCGTCCATCCCGCCGAGTTCTACGCGCTCCCGCAATCGCCGCAGATCTTCAAGCAGATCCTGATGATCGCCGGCATGGACCGCTACTTCCAGATCGTCAAGTGCTTCCGCGACGAGGATCTGCGCGCCGATCGCCAGCCCGAGTTCACGCAGGTCGACCTCGAGATCTCCTTCGCCACCGAGGAGCTGGTGTTCTCGACGCTCGAGCCGCTGATGGATCGCATGCTGCGATTGATCGGCCGCGAGGTGTCGCACCCGTTCCTGCGGCTGCCGTATGCGGACGCGATCGCGAAGTACGGATCCGACAAGCCCGACCTGCGGTGCGGGATGGAGATTGGCGATCTGTCGGCGCCATTCGCGGAGACCCCGTTCGCGGTGTTCCGGAACGCGCTGGAGTCAGGCGGCGAGGTGCGCGGGTTCGTGGTGCCGGGTGCGGCGCGGTACTCGCGCCGTGAGCTCGACGATCTCGTCGAGCAGGGCAAGCAGCTCGGCTCGTCGGGCCTGATCTGGGCGCGGTGGCCGGACGGCGCGGTCCAGAGCTCGGCGCTCAAGGCGGCTGGCGAGCCGGCCCTCCGCCAGGCCCTCGAACTGGCGGCGTGCGGACCCGCCGATCTGCTGCTGATGTCGGCGGGACGGCGCCAGGCCGCGAGCACGGTGCTGGGGCAGCTGCGCCTGAACATCGCCCGCAAGGAGAACCTGCTCGATCCGAACGCCTTCGCGTTCCTGTGGGTCGTGGATTTCCCGATGTTCGAGTGGCTGGAAGCGGAGCAGCGCTACGAGTTCATGCACCATCCGTTCACGTCGCCGCTGGAATCGGATGCGGGGATGCTCGAGTCGGACCCGGGCCGGGTGCGCGCCCGCGCCTACGACCTGGTGCTGAACGGCAGCGAAGTGGCCGGCGGCAGCATCCGGATTCACAACCAGCAGCTGCAGCGCCTGATTTTCAAGCTGCTGCAGATCTCGGACGAGGAGGCGAAGCTGCGGTTCGGCTTCTTCCTCGACGCGCTCGAGTTCGGCACGCCGCCGCATGGCGGCATCGCCATCGGCCTCGATCGGCTGGTGGCGGTCCTCTGCGGCGAGCCGTCGATCCGCGACGTGATCGCGTTCCCGAAGACCGCGCAGGCGGTCGACCTGATGGCGGGGGCGCCGTCGACGGTGAACGTCAAGCAGCTTCGCGAGCTGCACCTCAAGGTCGACTGAGGCGGGCGCGTCGGGCGAGTGTTTACGCGCGTGTGGTAGGATGATTTCTAATTACCTCCCATTGAAGGAGTTATCGCTATACCGCCTGCCACCGTCATGCGCAAGATTGCGGTGCCCGACGAGGGCGCCGAATCGTTGTTCGGCAACTACGACGAGAACCTGAAGCATCTCGAAGGGCTGTTCGGCGTGCGGATTCGCACGAGCGGGCAGGAGCTGATCGTCGAGGGGGACGCGACAGACGTCGCCCGCGCCGAGCGTGTGCTCGATCAGCTCTCCGCGCTGCTGCGCGGCGGCTACAAGCTCGCCAAGGGTGACGTGAAGACCGCGGCCCAGCTCGTCGCCCAGGACGACACCGTCGAGCTCGCCGACTACTTCCTGCGCGGCGCGCCCCGCACCTCGGGCAAGCGCCAGGTCCTGCCGAAGAGCGTCAACCAGCGCCGCTATCTCGACGCCATCGAGCGCAACGACATCGTCTTCGGGATCGGTCCCGCCGGCACCGGCAAGACCTATCTCGCGATGGCGCAGGCGGTGTCGTTCCTGCTCGCGAAGAAGGTGACCCGGATCATCCTGGCGCGGCCGGCCGTCGAAGCGGGCGAGAAGCTGGGTTTCCTGCCGGGCGATCTGCAGGAGAAGGTCAATCCGTACCTGCGTCCGCTCTACGACGCGCTCTACGACATGCTCGACGTGGAGCGCGCCGAGCGGCTGATCGAACGGGGCACCGTCGAAGTGGCGCCGATCGCGTTCATGCGCGGCCGCACCCTCAACGATGCGTTCGTCATCCTGGACGAGGCGCAGAACACCACCCAGGAACAGATGAAGATGTTCCTGACGCGCCTGGGATTCGGGTCGAAGGCCGTGATCACCGGTGACATCACGCAGATCGATCTGCCGACGGGCCGGACGTCCGGCCTGGTCGAGGCGATGAAGGTCGTCGGCAACATCGACGGCATCGAGTTCATCCGGTTCGACGACAAGGACGTCGTGCGGCATCAACTCGTGCAGCAGATTGTGAAGGCGTACGAATCGTACGGTGGATCCCGACAGTAGGCGCCTCGGCGTCACGGTCACGGACGGTCGCGGCCGTCCGCTACCGGACGGCGGCCTGGCCCGGTGGCTGGCCACGGTGGCGCCTGCCCGCGCGCGCGGCGAGGTCGCGATCGCGATCGTCCCGGATCGCCAGGTCCGCACGCTCAACGCGCGTTACCGGCGGATCGACGCGCCCACCGACGTCCTCTCGTTTCCCGCCGCACCGCCCGAGGTCCGCCGCGCCTCCGCCAGTCAGCCGATCGGCGACATCGTGATTGCCAGCGGCGTCGCCCGCCGACAGGCCCGCGAGGCGGGGCACGCCTACGCCACCGAGCTGCGCGTCCTCGCGCTGCACGGCCTGCTGCACCTCCTCGGCTACGACCACGAGCACGCCGACGACCGCGGCCGCATGGCGCGGGCCGAGGCCCGGCTGCGCCGGAAGGGCGGACTGCGTGCCGGCCTGATCGCGCGGGCGCACGCCGCGCCGCAAAGCCGCAATGACTCTGGGCCGCGGCGCAGCCGCGGCAAGGCCAAAGGCCGTCGCGCGAAGCGCGTGGAACGCGTGGGGGTGGGGCCCCACGCGCCTAAGAAATGATCCCCGTTCTTCTCCTCCTGCTCGCCGTCGCCGCCGTTTACGTCGGCACGATCGAGACTGCCTTCAGCGCCCTGATGCGGCTCTCGCTCCGGTTGATGGCCGAGCGCGGCGGCCGCGAGGACCGGCTCGGCTTCTACTTCGACGACCCGATCCGGCTGTTCCTCCCGGCGCGGCTGATGCTCGGCATCATCTTCTCGCTGGCGACGATGTCGATCGCGATCCTGACCGGGCGGACCGGCTCGCTCAAGTCGATCGGCATGCTGATGGTGTTCGTCGCCGTCTTCATCCTGATCTGCGAGCACGTGCTGCCGATGCTGATCGTGCGGCGCGACCCCGAGCGGGTGCTCGAGGTCCTGCTGCCGCCCTTCCACGTCGCCGCCCGCTTCCTGCAGCCGCTGACCAACTCGCTGGTGCGGCTGATCGTCGACGCGCGGCGCGACCGGCCGCCGGCGGTCGTGGCCAACGGCGACCCCGACGAACATCGCGAGGCCGCGCAGGCGAGCCACGATCAGGCGGGCGAGCAGCGCCACGACGAGCGCGACGAGCGCCGGCTGCTGCAGTCGATCGTCGACTTCGGCGACACGCTGGTGCGCGAGGTCATGACGCCGCGCCCCGACGTCGTCGCGATTCCCGAGGACGCCAGCCTGGATCAGCTGCGCGCGCTGTTCCGCGAGCAGGAGTACTCGCGGATCCCGGTTTACAAGGACAACCTCGACAACATCCTCGGCATCGTCTTCGTGAAGGATCTGATCCGCAGCGACGGCCGGGACGGCCCGCTGGCGCTGCACAGCCTGATCCGGCCGGCGACGGTGGTGCCGGAGACCAAGCGCGTGCCTGAGCTGTTGAAGGAGTTCCAGCGCAAGCAGGTGCAGCTGGCGATCGTCGTCGACGAATACGGCGGGACCGCCGGCCTGGTCACGCTCGAGGATCTGCTGGAGGAAATCGTCGGCGAGATCCGCGACGAGTACGATGTCGAGATCGAGCCCGTGCTCGACGAGGGCCACGGCTCGTTCCTGTTCAGCGGCAAGGTCAGCTTCGACGAAGTGCGGGAGCGGCTGGACGTGGAGATTGAGCCGGAAGGCTTCGAGACCGTCGGCGGCTACGTGCTGACGCGGGTCGGGCGAGTGCCGTCGGTCGGCGAGTCGTTCGATATCGACGGGCTGACGGTGGAAGTGGTCGAGGCGGAGCGCCGGAGAATCCACCGCGTCCGGGTCCGCCGCGCTGCGGCAGCAGCGACGATCGAGTCAGAATAAGGCCACGGCCCTTTCGACAAGCTCAGGGGGCGTCCCGAGCAGCGTCGAGGGACGGAGCGCGTAGAAGCGTGGGGCTCCACGCCATCAAGAAAAGAGCACACAGTGACGTCACATCTGCACAGGAGTGCGGCCGCGGTCGCCATCATCCTGGGCCTGGCTGGTCCGGCATTGCCGCAATCCGCGCCGCCGGGCGCCAAGCCGACAGCCATCAACCTGCCGTTCGAGAGCTTCACGCTGCCGAATGGCCTGAACGTCATCCTCTCCGTCGACAAGACCACGCCGACGGTGGCGGTGAACGTCTGGTACAAGGTCGGCTCCAAGAACGAGGAGGTCGGCCGCACCGGCTTCGCGCACCTGTTCGAGCACGTGATGTTCACCGGCTCGGGCAACGTGCCGTACGGCCTGCACGACAAGCTGACCGAGGGCGTGGGCGGCGGGAACAACGGCACGACCAACAACGATCGGACGAACTACTACGAGACGATGCCCGCCAACTACCTCGAGACGGCGCTGTGGCTCGAGTCCGATCGCATGGGCTTCCTGCTCGATTCGCTCGACCTCGCCAAGCTCAACGCGCAGCGCGACATCGTCAAGAACGAGCGGCGGCAGAGCATGGACAACCAGCCGTACGGCCGCGCCTCTGAAATCCTGACCAAGGCCACCTATCCGGCCGGGCATCCGTATTCGTGGGAGGTCATCGGCAGCATGGAAGACCTCTCGGCCGCGTCGGAAGAGGACGTGAAGAACTTCTTCCGCCTCTACTACGCGCCCAACAACGCCTACCTCGCGATCGTCGGCGACTTCGACCCGGCGCAGGCGAAGGCACTGGTCACCAAATACTTCGGCGAATTCGGCCGCGGCAAGCCGATCAAGCGGCCGGCGGTGCCGACCGTGACGCTCGCCGCCGAGAAGCGCCTGACGTTCGAGGACCGTGTGCAGGTGCCGCGCCTCTACATCCAGTGGCCGACCGTGGGCATCACGCACGACGATCGCTTCGCGCTCGACGTGCTCGGCTCGATCCTCGCCGGCGCCCGCACCACGCGGCTGACCAAGGCGCTGGTCTACGACGAGCAAGCCGCGGCGTCCGTCATGGCCGGACAGTCCACCTACGAAGACGTCGGCGATTTCAGCGTGATCATCACCCCGCGGCCGGGCCACGCGCTGACCAACCTGGAGGCCGCCGCCCAGGCCATCATCGAGCGGCTGAAGAAGGAAGGGCCGACCGCGGAGGAGTTGCAGAAGGCGATCGCCGGCGAGGAGCTGTCGTTCGTCCGCAGCATGGAATCGAATCTCGGCAAGTCGTTCCGCCTCGCCGACGGCGCCGGGTATCAGGGCAACCCGGGCGCGTTCCGGACCGACTACGAAAAGACGCTCGCGGTCACGGCCGAAGACGTCAAGCGCGTCGCCAACAAATACCTCACGGAGGGCCGTGTCGTGCTCAGCGTCGTCCCGCTCGGCAAGCTCGATCAGGCGGCGAAGCCGGACGCCAGCACGCGCGTGACGGACTACGACACGAAGAAGCCGGAAGGTGGCAAATGAGGGGCTGGCTCGTTCTCGTCTGGGCGCTGGTGCTGTCGCTGACGCCGGCGGCGCAGCAGGGGTTCGATCGCAAGAAGATTCCGGAGCCGGGGAAGCCCCCTTCGCTGACGGTGCCGGCATGGACGAAGGCGACGCTCACCAACGGCGCCGACCTGATCGTGTCGGAGAAGCGCGGCCTGCCGCTGGTGTCCTTCTCGCTCACGTTTCTCGGCGGCGCGTATCAATTCGAGCCGGATGGCCGGCAGGGACTGGCGTCGCTCACCGCGGCGATGCTGAGCGAGGGCACGAAGACCCGTGACGGCGAGGCGCTCTCGAACGCGCTGCAGCTCCTCGGCACGACGATCTCGGTCAGTATCGCCGGGGAAAGCGGGTCGATCAGCTTCGTCTCGACGACGGCGAAGTTTCCGGCGGTGCTCGGCGTCCTGAGCGACATGCTGGTGAACTCCACCTTCCCCGAGCCCGCGCTCGACCGCCTGCGCGGCCAGCGGCTCGTGCAGCTCGAGCAGCAGAAGGCGCAGTCGGGAGCGATCGCCAACCGGGTCTTTCCCCGCGTCGTCTACGGCGGCGCGCATCCCTACGGCCGGGTCGTCACCGAGCAGTCACTGAAAGCGATCACGCGAGACGACGTCGTGGCGTTTCACAAGGCGTACTTCCAGCCTGGCCGGGCGCTGGTCTCGGTCGTCGGCGACGTCACCGCCGCCGCCGTCAAGCCGGTGGTCGAACAAGCGCTCGCGGTCTGGCCCAAGGGCGGGGAACGGCCGTCCTTCACGTATCCGGCGGTCCCCGAGCCGAAGCCGACCAGGATCGTCCTGGTGGACAAGCCTGGTGCGGCGCAATCGACCGTGATGATCGGACGGCCCGGCCCCCCGCGCACCACTCCCGACTACTTCGCGCTGGAGGTGATGAACACCATGCTCGGCGGGATGTTCCAGTCCCGCCTCAACGCCAACATCCGCGAGGAGAAGGGCTACAGTTACGGCGTGGGGTCGGAGTTCGACTACGGCAAGGGGCCCGGCGCTTTCAGCAGCTCCGGCGATGTCGTCTCGGACAAGAGCGACGCGGCGCTCGTCGAGTTCATGAAAGAGCTTCGCGGCATCCTCGGCGCGCGGCCGGTGACAGACGAGGAGCTGGCGGTCGCCAAGGACTCGCTCATTCAGCGGTTGCCGGCGGCGTTCCAGTCGGTCACCTCGGTCAACGGCGCGTTCACCACGTTGTGGACCCAGGGCCTGCCGGACGACTACTACCAGCAATACGCGAAATCGATCGCCGCCATCACCAGGGACGACGTGGTGCGCGTCGCGAAGAAGTACATCGACCTCGACAAGGTGGCGATCGTCATCGTCGGCGACCGCAAGACGATCGAGGCGCCGCTGAAGGCCACCGGGATCGCGCCGATCGTGCTGCACGATATCGAAGGGAACCCTGTCGGGAAGTAGGAATCAGAAGTCAGAAGTCAGAAGTTAAAAGTCAGAAGGTCACAAGTGAATCGGGTCCCATGAAATCGGGCATGGTGTCGTTCATCGGCCGGCCCAACGCGGGCAAGTCGACGCTGCTCAATACGATCGTCGGCGCGAAGCTGGCGATCGTGTCCGACAAGCCGCAGACGACGAGGAGCCGGATCCTCGGGGTGAAGAACTATCCGGACGGGCAGATCGTGTTCGTGGACACGCCGGGCATCCATCGTCCGCTGCACCGCATGAACGTCCGCATGGTCGACGCGGCGGTCGACACGCTGCGCGAAGTGGACGTCGTGGTCCTGGTGTTCGACGCCACCACGCAGCCCGGTCACGGGGACGAGTTCGTGTCGGGCCTGCTGTCCCGGGTGCGGGGCCCGGTGGTGCTCGTCCTCAACAAGGTCGACGCGGTGGCGAAGGCGAAGCTGCTGCCGCTGATCGAGCGGGTGCGCACCTGGCACGAGTTCGTCGCCATCGTGCCGCTGTCGGCACAGACCGGCGACGGGGTCGATCGCCTCGAACGGGTGCTGCTGGAACAGATCCCGGACGGCGAGGCCGTCTATCCCGAAGACTACCTGACCGATCAACCCGAGCGGACGCTCGTCGCCGAAACCGTCCGCGAGAAGATTCTGCATCACACCCGCGCCGAGCTCCCGTTCTCGACCGCGGTCGTCGTCGACAAGTTCGACGAGGAAGAGCGCGAGCGGATCCTCCGGCTCTACTGCACGATCCTGGTCGAGCAGGATTCGCAGAAGGGGATCGTGATCGGCCGTGGCGGCGACATGATCAAACGCATCGGCACCGAAGCCCGCAAGGACCTCGAGGAGGCCTTCGAGACGCGGGTGTTCCTCGACCTCCGCGTCAAGGTCAACCCCGACTGGCGCAACGACGACCGCGCGCTCGACGAGATGGGCGTGCCTCGCGCCACCCGAAAGCCGGGCAAGCTAAAGTCAAAAGTCAAAAGTCAGAAGTGAAAAGGGCTCTGCACTTCCCTTTTTGACTTCTGACTTTTGACTTCCGAACTTTTTTGGAACTCCCCCCTCCTGCCGGCCGAATATCCAGTGACCGCGTCGAATCCGGCAGCCGATGACCCTGGATCACGAGCACACCAGCGACGACTCCCTGATTGCGGGGATTGCGGAAGGCCGGGCCGAGGCCTTGACCAGCCTGTTCCGCCGGCGTCAGGGTGACGTCTATCGGTTCGCCCTGCACATGACCGGCGTTCCGGCGATGGCCGAGGACGTCACGCAGGACGTCTTCCTGCTGGTGATGCGGGACGCGGGCCGGTATCAGGCGGGCCGATCGACGGTCGCGGCCTGGCTGTGCGGGATCGCCCGCAACTGCGCCCGGCAGCGGCTCGAACGCGAGCGCCGGAGCGAGCCGCTGAACGATCGGCTCGAACACGATGTGGCCGGAGCGCCGGCCGTCGAGCCCGATCCGGTGGCGGACCTGACCCAGGCGGCGCGCCTCGCGGCGCTGCGCCGCGCGGTGCTGGCCTTGCCGCTGCGCTATCGGGAGGTCGTCGTGATGTGCGACCTGCAGGAACTGTCGTACGCGGAGGCGGCAGACGCGCTCGGCTGCGCGATCGGGACGGTTCGGTCCCGGCTGCATCGGGCGCGCGGCCTGCTGGCGGCGCGGATGGCCGCCCGCGAGGCGCGGTACGAGTCGCGGCACGAACCGCGGCCGGGAAGTGACGCGACACACGCGGAGCCGCAACGGCGCGTCGTGCGCGCCGGCGCGGGAGCCGCGCAAAGAAGGTGTATCGCATGACGTGCCGCAGCCATCGTGACGCGATTCTGGATCTGGCGCGCGGCGTGCCGATGCCGGCGGCGGTCGAAGACGCCGCGCACACCCACATCCGCACTTGCACGGCGTGTGCGGCGGAGCTCGTCCGTCAGCGCGACCTGACGCAGGCCCTGCGTGTGCTGTCCGCAGGCGCCGGCGTGCGCCGGGCGCCGGCTGGGCTCGAGGACCGGCTGCTGGCGGCGTTCCCGGCGCAGCAGCCGCCCAGCCGAGAACCTGTTGGCCGCGGGACCGGCGTCGGGTGGTGGCTGGGCATCGCCGCGGCCGTGTCGCTGATCGCTGTCGGCGTATGGAGCGTTCAGCGTTCACCTGAGCTTCCGGCTGACGCCGGAAGCCACGGAATCGCGAGGAATGAACTTCCGGCTAAAGCCGGAAGCCACGCAGTCGCGAACGATGAGCTTCGGGCTAAAACCGGAAGCTACGGAGTCGCCACGGATGAACGTCCGGCTGTACCCGGAAGCCACGGATTGGCGAGCAGCGCCGCGACCGTGAAGACGCCGGGGCAATTGGTGCCGGCGCCATCGCGGGCGAACAGTCCGGCCAGGCCCATCAGGCCTGTCAGGGATGTCGAGTTCGTGGCCATTCCGACGGCGGTGGGCCTGCCCCCGCTGGAGAGCGCCACCATCGTGCGCACGGAGCTGCCGCTCTCGGCGCTCCCGGAGTACGGCCTGCAGATTTCCTCCCATGCGGCGCACGCCGCGGTGCAAGCGGACCTGCTGGTGGGGCAGGACGGTGTGCCGCGGGGCATCAGGCTGGTGTCCGCGCTGGAGGACCAGGTGACAAGGAGCAGACAATGACGTACCGCATCGTGATTGGAAGCCTGCTGGCCATCGGCGTGGCCGCGCCGGCGGTTGGCCAGGTGGCAACACCCGCCATGCGCGAGCAGCAGGTGGGCCAGGAGCTCACCCGCGTGACGCCGATGCCGATGCCGGCGCAGGCCGTCGTCGAATCGCGCGTGACGACCGGGCGGCCGTATGCCGCGGAGGCCACCACCGAGTTCGTCCAGACCCTCGGAGACGGCAACAAGATCTCCCGCAAGACCACCGTCCGGATCTATCGCGACGGTGAAGGGCGAACGCGGCGCGAAGAGATCGGTCCCGACGGCATGCCGCGGTCGATTGCCATCTACGACCCGGTGGCGCACGTGAGCTATGTGTTGAATCCGCAGACCCGGGTGGCGCAGAAAGCGGCCATGCGCATCATGTACCCGGCGACGGCGGTCGCGCCGATGCCGGCGGCGGTCGACAAGATCCGCACCGAGCTGGAAGCAGGCGCCCGCGTCGCCGGCAAGGTCTCGGTCGTCGCGCCAACCGAGGCGTCGGGGCAGATGGCGTCCGAAGAGATGCAGAAGCGTCAGACCGAAGTCGTCGCGCGAGGCCGCGGCGGCTTCGGCGGCAGCGCCGTGGCGGTCCCGACCATGACCGGCGCAAACAAGGAGCCGCTGGGGACCAAGGTCATCGACGGCGTGCCGGTGGACGGCACCAGGCAGACGGTCGTGATTCCCGCCGGCTCGATCGGCAACCAGCAGCCGATCACGGTGACCTCCGAGCAGTGGTTCTCCGTCGACCTCGACATCTTCGTGATGACCAGGCACAGCGACCCGCGGACCGGCGAAACCACATACACCCTGTCGAACATCGTGCGCACCGAACCGGCAGCCGGCCTCTTCGACGTGCCTGCCGACTACACCATCAAGGAAAGCGGCTACGCCCGACAGCCGCAAGTGCGCTGATCGAACTCTCTCTCCGTCAACGCGGTGGCCGCTCATCCTCCGGCCGCCGCGTTTTTTTGTCCCGCCCGCCCCACCTCACCCGCGAGCCCCGCACCAAGCACTGAGCACCCAGCACTGAGCACCCCGCACCGAGCACCCTGCACAGCACCCAGCACCAGGATTCACGTAAGTCGTGGTAAATTGAGCAGTTCCCGGTCGCGCTCGGATTCGACTCCCATGGCCCAGCGCAAGCTCGACGTCGTCCTCGACTCGGTCAAGCGTCTCCTCCGCGTAGGCGCGACGGCGAACCTCGTCAATCTGCTCCAGAAGCAGCATCCGGCGGACCTGGCGCAGGTGTTCGCGGAGCTGCCCGACAAGGATCGGCAGCAGGCGTTCACGCTGCTGCTCGAGCGCAACGGCCGGCTCGCGATGGAAGCGCTCAGCGAGCTGGGGCCCGAGGGTGGCGCCGCGCTGCTCGCCGATCGATCGGCCGAAGAGATCGGCAAGCTCCTCTCCGAGCTGCCGTCGGACGATGCCGCGGCGATCGTCGATTACCTGCCGGAAGAACTCTCGGCCGCCGTCCTCGAGTTGATCCAGAAGCGTCCGGCCGGCGGCGACGTCGGCGAGCTGCTCGAGTATCCCGAACAGACCGCCGGCCGCATCATGAACCCGAAAGTCTTCGCGCTTTCGGAGGACATCACCGCCGGCGAAGCCATCACCGCGCTGCAGGGGTCGCGCGAGTTCGAGATGGTGTTCTACCTCTACGTCATCGACGTCCGCCGCCATCTCGTCGGCGTGGTCTCGCTGCGCCGCCTGCTGCTCGTGCCGCCGAGCACGCCGCTGAAGCGGATCATGACCACCGATCTGATCAGCGTGCGCGTCGACATGGACCAGGAAGAAGTGGCGCGCCAGGTGGCGTCCTACAACCTGCTGGCCATCCCGGTCGTGGACGAAGAGAACAAGCTCGTCGGCGTCATCACCGTGGACGACGTGATCGACGTCATCAAGGACGAGGCGACCGAGGACGTCTACCGTCTCGCCGGTGTGGCCGGAGACGATCGCGTGTTCACGCGGCCGTGGGAGTCGCTGCGGAAACGGATGCCGTGGTTGCAGGTCAACCTGGTCACGGCGTTCATGGCGGCGTCGGTGGTCGCGCTGTTCGAGGGCACGATTGCCAAGGTCAGCGCGCTCGCGGTGTTCATGCCGGTCGTCGCGGGGATGGGCGGCAACGCCGCCACGCAGACGCTGACCGTGATCGTCCGCGGCATCGCGCTCGGCGAGCTGACGTGGGCGAACACGCGCAAGGCGCTCCTGAAAGAGGCGGCGGTCGGCCTCGCCAACGGCATCGGCTGCGGCCTGGTCGCGGCGATCGTGGTCTGGCTGTGGAAAGGGAATGCCTGGCTCGGCGGCATCATCGGCGCCGCGATGGTCATCAACATGTTCGTGGCGGCCACGGCCGGCACGTTGATCCCGCTGGCGCTGCGGGCGCTGAAGGTCGATCCCGCGCTGGCCTCGTCGGTGTTCATCACGACCCTGACCGACGTGTTCGGCTTCCTGTCCTTCCTTGGGCTTGGGACGGTGTTCCTGAAATACCTGGGAGGGGACGGATAGAATAGAAGGCTTCATGCCGGTCTATCAGGCCGAGGCGCTCATTCTGCGTACCTACAAGCTCGGCGAGTCGGATCGCATTGTCGTGTTCCTGACCCGGGATCGGGGGAAGAAGCGGGGCGTGGCCAAGGGCGCGCGCCGGCCGAAATCACGGTATTCGGGCGCCCTCGAGCCGATGACCCGCGCCGGCGTGGCGTATTACGAGCGGGAGCAGCGGGACCTGGTCCGGTTGAACTTCGTGGAGCCGGCCCGATCGCCGCTGTCGGCCTCCGGCGATGCGCTCGGCTATGTCGGGTACTTCGCCGAGTTGATCGACGAGTGGGCCCCCGAGGCCCATACGGACGAACGGTTGTACCGGCTCGGCGCTTCGGTCACTGACGCGCTGGCGACCGGTGCGCCGGTGGAGCCGCTGGTCCGGTACTTCGAGTACTGGCTGCTTCGCCTCCAGGGTGTGTATCCCTCGCTCCGGCGGTGCGGCGCCTGTGGCGCGGCGCTCGGCGAGACCGCCTCGATGCCGCCGCGGGACACGATACTGGTCTGCCGCGAGTGCGCGCCATCGAGCACCGGAACGGTGCTGTCGGCCGAGGCGCTGACGTTCCTGAGGTGCGCGACGGCGTGCACGCCGGAGCAACTGCGCGATCTGCCGCTGGGTGACAGCGCGGCCCGGCAGCTGGAAGACGCGCATCGCCGCCTGATCGGCGCGCACCTCGAGAAAGAGCTGAAGTCGGCCCGGGTGCTGCGCGAGATGCGGCACGTGCGCTGAGAGGATGAACAAGAGTGGGTGAACGAGAAGTGATGGTCGATCGCGTGGTCGCTTGTCCGGCATGGTGACGCTGCAGCAACTCATCTTCAAGCTGTCCGAGTTCTGGACCTCCCGCGGCTGCCTGCTGCAGCAGCCCCTCGACATCGAGATGGGGGCCGGCACCATGCACCCGGAGACGTTCCTCCGGGTCCTCGGTCCGGATCACTGGAGCGTGGCCTACGTGCAGCCGTCGCGCCGGCCCGCCGACGGACGCTTTGGCGAAAACCCCAACCGCCTGTTCAAGCACCAGCAGTTCCAGGTGATCCTCAAGCCGGCGCCGGACGAAGTCCAGCAGCTCTACCTGCAGAGCCTGGAGACGTGCGGGATCGATCTGCGCGCCCACGACGTCCGCTTCGAGGAGGACAACTGGGAGTCGCCGACGCTCGGCGCGTGGGGCATCGGCTGGCAGGTGCTGTTCGACGGCCAGGAGATCACGCAGTTCACCTACTTCCAGCAGGCCGGCGGCGTCGACCTCTCGCCGATCAGCGTCGAGCTGACCTACGGGCTCGAGCGCTTCGCGATGGCGCTGCAGGACGTGGACGACGTCTACGATCTCGAGTGGGCGCCGGGCGTGAAATACCGCGACGTCCGGCATCGCGACGAAGTCGAGCAGTCGAAGTACGCGTTCGGCCAGGTCGATATGCCCCGCAGCGAGCTGCACGCGCTGCATCGCAACCTGTTCGAGGAGTACTACCTGCTGGCTGGCACGCTGCTGCGTTCGCAGCTGGTGCTGCCCGCGCTCGACTACTGCCTGAAGTGCTCGCACATGTTCAACCTGCTCGACGCGAGCGGCGGCATCGGCGTGTCCGAGCGCATGGCCTACATCCTCCGCGTCCGGCAGATGGCGGTGGCGATCGCGAAGGCGTGGGTGGGTGAGGGGCAGGCGGACGGCAGCCGCAGCGCCGATACCGAGCCGACGGCTGAGGCTCGGGGCGGGGCCTCGACAAAGCATGGATAGAGAACTACTCATCGAAATCGGCGTCGAAGAACTGCCCGCCGCCTGGATGCCCGGGCTGACCCGTCAGCTCGGCGAGCGGCTGGAGGCGCAGCTCAAGGAGCACCGGCTGGCGCCCGGCGCGCCGATCGAGACGTTCAGCACGCCGCGGCGTCTGACCGTCCGGCTCGCGAAGATCGCCGAGCGGCAGGAAGATCTCGAGGAGGTCGTCACCGGGCCGCCGGTCTCGGCCGCGTTCAACGCCAGCGGCGAGCCCACACCCGCGGCCGTCGGCTTCGCGAAGAAGCAGGGCGTCACGGTCGACGAGCTGTCGCGCACGCCAGGCCCGAAGGGCGAGTATCTGACCTTCCTGAAACGTGTCCGCGGCAAGAGCGCGATCGACACCCTGCCTGACGTGCTCGGCGGCGTGCTGCGCGCCATGGCCTTTCCCAAGCAGATGCGCTGGGACGCGACCCTGGACGACGGCCGGACCGAGTTCGTCTTCGGCCGTCCGATTCGCTGGCTGCTGTTCCTCTACGGCGGACGCGTGGTGCCGTTCACGATCGGGCGGCCGGGCCATGCCGCCGGGCCGCAGGTCCAGGAGATTCCCTCCGGCGCGCTGACCTACGGCCATCGCTTCCTGGCGACGAGCGGCCGCGCCGGGCGTTCGATCAAGGTCCGCAGCTTCGACGAGTACCAGGCGCGCCTGAAGGAGCACTTCATCGTCCTCGAGCACTCGGAGCGTCGCGATCGCATCGCGCGCGAGCTCGAGGGACACGCGCGCCGCTTGAACGGCCGCGTGCTGCTCAAGGACCATCACGCGCTCATCGACGAGGTCGCGGACCTGGTCGAGTTCCCCGGTGTGGTGGCCGGCTTCTTCGACCCGGCGTTCCTGGCGCTGCCGGCCGAAGTGCTCGCGACCACGCTGGTGCACCATCAGCACTACTTCCCGGTGCTGGCCGAGGACGGCTCCCTGAAGGAAGCGTTCCTCGCCGTCGTCAACACCCAGCCCAAGGACGAGCGGCTGATCGCGAAGAACGCCGAGCGCGTGGTGACGGCACGGCTGCGCGATGCCCGGTTCTTCTGGGAGAGCGATCGCACGGTCACGCTGGAGTCGCGCCTCGAGCGCCTGCACACGCTGCAGTTCCACAAGAAGCTGGGCAGCTATCGGGACAAGGCCGAGCGCATCGAGCGGCTCGCTGAACACATCGCGCGTGAAGCGCTCCTGGCCTCGCCGGCCGACGCCGCGTCAGCGGCGAGGGCGGCGCGAGTAGCCAAGGCCGACCTCACCTCCGACATGGTGTTCGAGTTCCCCGAGCTGCAGGGGACGATGGGCGGCATCTACGCGCGTGAAGAGGGGCAGCCGGCAGTGGTGTGGAAGGCGATCTACCACCACTACCTGCCGACCGCCGTCGAGCCCGACGCGCCGCCGACGCGCGACGCGCTGGGCGCGGCAGCCGTGACGTGGGCAGCGGTCTCGCTCGCCGACAAGCTCGATACCGTGGTCGGCCTGCTGCACGCAGGCGAGCGGGCCACCGGGTCGCGCGATCCGTTCGGGTTGCGCCGGCAGATGCACGGCATCATCCGCATCCTGATGGATCTGCCGGACCTGACCGGCATCGATCGCGAGCTGGCGTTCGCGCCGCTCGCCGCCCAGGCACGCGCGGCGTTCGCGGGCGCCGAGGGCGCGGACGCGCTGATCACGTTCGCCGCCGAGCGGGTCCGGTTCGCGCTGGAGCAGCGCGGCTTCGACGTGCGCATCGCTCGAGCAGTGACCGCGTCGGCGGATATCGTTCCGCTGCGGGCGCGGCGTGCTGGCCCGGGCGATCCAGGACATGCGGACGTCGGAGGACTTCCTGGCCCTGGCGGTGCTCTTCAAGCGCGTGAAGAACATTTCCAAGGACCTGGCGGTCGTGCAGGTTCTCGATCGCGCGGCGCTCACCGAACCGGCGGAGGTCGCGCTGCTCGCCGAGCTGGACGCGCGCCGGCCGGCGGTGGCCGCTGCGGCCGGCGCCGCGGATTACACCCGGGCGTTCACCGAGATCGCGGCGCTGCGACCGGTGGTCGACCGGTTCTTCACCGAAGTATTCGTAATGGCGGAAGACGCACGCGTGAGGACCGCGCGTCTGACGCTGATGGCCAACCTGCGCGATCTGATCCTCGATCTCGCGGACATTTCTGAAATCGTTCCTCAAACGGAGTAAACACTCGAAATGGCGAAGAAGCTCGTACGGAAGGCGGTCCTGTCGAAGGTGACCGCGGGCAAGAAGACAGGGCCGAAGGCCGCGCCGAAGCGGTCGACCGCGAAGCGGCCTGCCGCGAAGGCGGGCACGAAGTACGTCTACTTCTTCGGCCGCAAGACGGACGGCAACGGATCGATGAAGCCGCTGCTCGGTGGCAAGGGCGCGAACCTCGCGGAGATGTGCCGCATCGGCCTGCCGGTGCCGCCCGGGTTCACGATCACCACCGAGGTCTGCACCTACTACTACGCCAACAAGCGGACGTATCCGCCGACCCTGCGGCAGGAGATGGAGAGCGGCATCGCCGCCCTGGAAAAGCAGACCGGCAAGACGTTCGGGGACCTGAAGGACCCGCTGCTGGTGTCGGTGCGCTCCGGCGCGCGCGACTCGATGCCGGGCATGATGGACACGATCCTCAATCTCGGCCTGAACGACCAGACGGTCGAGGCCCTGGCGGCCAAGACCGGCAATCCCCGCTTCGCGTGGGACTGCTACCGCCGCTTCGTGCAGATGTACTGCGACGTCGTGCTCGGCGTGCAGAAGCGGGCCGACGAGGATCACGATCCGTTCGAGACGGTCATTCATGGCCTCAAGCACGAGCGCTATCACCAGGACATCGAAGACACCAAGCTGACCGTCGCCGATCTCAAGGAGCTCGTCGTGCGGTTCAAGGCCCTGGTGAAGGAGCGGGCCGGCAAGCAGTTCCCGAGCTCGCCGTGGGACCAGCTGCTGGGCGCCGTCGGCGCGGTGTTCGGATCGTGGATGAACGATCGCGCGATCGTCTACCGCCGCAAGTACAACATCCCGACCGAGTGGGGCACCGCGGTCAACGTGCAGGCGATGGTCTACGGCAACACCGGGGACACCTCCGGATCCGGCGTCGCGTTCACGCGCAACCCGGCGAATGGCGTCAAGGAGTTCTACGGCGAGTTCCTGATCAACGCCCAGGGCGAGGACGTCGTCGCCGGCGTCCGGACGCCGGAGCCGGTCGCCGAGCTGAAGAAGCAGATGCCCAAGGCGTATGCCGAGCTCGAGCGCATCCGCCAGACCCTCGAGAAGCACTTCAAGGACGTCCAGGACTTCGAGTTCACCATCGAAGAGGGCGTCGTCTACATGCTGCAGACGCGCAACGGCAAGCGCACGGCGATGGCGGCGCTGAAGTTCTCGGTCGACATGTTCAAGGAGAAGCTGATCGACTGGAAGACGGCGGTGATCCGGAATCCCGCCGACCAGCTCGAGCAGCTGCTGGCGCCGGTGTTCGACACGTCCGAGGTGGCCAAGGCGAAGGCGATCGCGACGGGGCTGCCGGCCGGGCCGGGCGCGGCATCCGGGCAGATCTACCTGAACGCCGAGCGCGCCGTGATCGCGGCCGACAAGGGCGAGAAGGTGCTGCTGGTCCGCATCGAGACGTCACCTGAGGACCTGCGCGGCATGATCGCGGCGGAGGGCATCCTGACCGCGCGCGGCGGCGTGTCGTCACACGCCGCGCTCGTGGCGCGGCAGATGGGCAAGGTCTGCGTGTGCGGCGCCGCGGCGGTCGAGGTCGACTACCAGGCGCGCAAGGTGACGGTCGACGGGCAGACCTTCAAGGAAGGCGACTGGATGTCGATCGACGGCACCGTCGGCAAGGTCTACGCCGGCCAGGTCAAGACCGCGCCGTCGGAGATCGTCGCCGGCCTGATCAACGGCGACAAGGCGGCGCAGCAGACCGAGAAGTTCAAGAACTTCCAGCAGCTGATGAAGTGGTGCTCGGCCGCCTCCCGCATGAGCGTCCGGACCAACGCCGATACGCCGGAGCAGACGGAGAACGCCGTCGCGTTCGGCGCCGTCGGCATCGGCCTGACCCGCACCGAGCACATGTTCTTCGAGGGGGACCGCATCGACGCGATGCGCGAGATGATTCTCTCGGAGACGGTGGAAGAGCGGAAGGCCGCGCTCGCCAAGCTGCTGCCGTACCAGCGCGAGGACTTCGCGGGTATCTTCCGGGCGCTGAAGGGCTATCCGGCGACGATTCGCTTCCTCGACCCGCCGCTCCATGAGTTCCTGCCGCACACCAAGGAGCAGCAGGCGGAGCTGGCGAAGAAGATCGGCGTGCCGGCGGCGCGCATCGAGCAGCGCGTGTCGCAGCTGCACGAGTTCAACCCGATGCTCGGCTTCCGCGGCTGCCGCCTCGGCATCGGGTATCCCGAGATCTCGGCGATGCAGGCGCGCGCGGTGTTCGAAGCCGCGGCGGAGGTCCAGAAGGAAGGCATCAAGGTCCGGCCCGAGGTGATGATCCCGCTGGTCGGGTTCAAGAAGGAGCTGGACCTGCAGATCGAGGTCGTGCACCAGGCCGCCAGGGAGGTCCAGGCGGAGAAGAAGGTCAAGTTGAACTACATGGTCGGCACGATGATCGAGATTCCGCGCGGCGCGCTCACCGCCGACGAGATCGCCCAGTCGGCCGAGTTCTTCAGCTTCGGCACCAACGACCTGACCCAGACCGGCCTCGGCATGTCGCGCGACGACTCGGGCTCGTTCCTGCCCCAGTATGCGGAGCTGGAGATCGTCAAGAAGAACCCGTTCGCGACGATCGACACCACCGGCGTCGGCCAGCTGGTCGAGATCGCGGTGAAGAAGGGCCGCGCCTCGCGTCCGAACATCAAGCTCGGGATCTGCGGCGAGCACGGCGGCGACCCGTCGTCGATCCACTTCTTCGAGAAGGTCGGCCTCGACTACGTGAGCTGCTCGCCGTTCCGGGTTCCGGTGGCCCGCCTGGCCGCGGCGCAGGCGGCGCTCGGCAACAAGGGCGGGGATTGATCAAGGTCCAGGGATTGATCAAGGTCTACAAGAACCAGGGAGGGTCCACCAGCTGCGTCGACGCGGTGGACCCGAGCTGGCTGAGGCCGGACAGCGGCGTGCTGCTGTGGGTGGTGATGGACAATCCGACGGCGGCGGAGAGCCGCGTGCTGTCGGATGTCTTTCACGTCCACGAGCTCGCCATCGAAGACGCGCTCAACGAAATTCACCACCCGAAGATCGAATCCTACGGCGACTACCTCTATCTGATCCTGCACGGCATCGACTTCCAGGCGCGGGAGCACTGCTTCAAGACCAAGGACGTCGACTTCTTCCTCGCGCCGCAGTTCCTGATCACCGTGCATCACGGAACGTCGCGGTCGATCGAGCGGTTGACCGAGATCTGCTCCCGCAACGGCCAGCTGCTCGCCGAAGGCACCGCCGCGCTGATGCACCGCATCGTCGATGCGATGGTCGACAACTATCGGCCGGAGATCGAGAAGCTGCAGCAGCGGCTCGACAAGCTCGAGGCCGAGGTCTTCGAGAAGCCGAACCCGAAGCTGGCGCGGCAGATCCTCGACTTCAAGCGGGACGTCGCGTCGCTCCGCCAGGTCGTCCTGCCGCAGCGCGACTCGGTCGGCCGGCTGGCCCGGCGCGAGTTCCCGCTGATCTCGGAGCAGCTCGCCTATCGCTTCCGCGATGTCCACGATCACCTGGTCCGGCTCTCGGACGAGGCGATGTTCTTCCAGGATCGCATCTCCGGCATCCTCGACGCGCACCTCTCGGCGGTGTCGAATCAGCTCAACTCCGTGATGAAGGTGCTGACGCTGATCTCGACGATCTTCCTGCCGCTGACGGTGCTCACGGGCATGTACGGGATGAACGTGCCCCTGCCGCACATGCCGGGCGGCGAACCCGTGCAGTTCTGGTGGGTGGTCGGGATCATGGTCGCCCTTCGGTGTCGATGATTGCCTACTTCAAGAAGCGGGGATGGATCTAAGAGCCGGGACTCGGGACTCGGGACTCGGGACTCGGGACTCGGGAGTCGGGAGTCGGGAGTCGGGAGTCGGGACAGGACAAAGAACGGGACGGAGCCTTGGCGCGGATTCATCGTCTTCCACTTCATCTGGCCAATCAGATCGCCGCGGGCGAGGTCGTCGAGCGTCCGGCGTCGGTCGTCAAGGAACTGGTCGAGAACTCGCTCGACGCCGGCGCGACCCGCATCGCGGTCGTCATCGAGCTCGGCGGCAAGAAGCTGATTCGCGTCGAGGACGACGGCGAGGGGATGGAGCCGGAGGACGCGCGGCTCGCGGTCGAGCGGCACGCGACCAGCAAGATTTCGCGACCGGAAGATCTCGGCGCGATCCGGACCCTCGGCTTCCGCGGCGAGGCGCTGCCGAGCATCGCGTCGGTCTCGCGGTTCGTGCTGCGCACGCGGGCCCGCGGCGCCGAGGCGGGGACCGAGGTCCGGATCGACGGGGGCGAGGTCGTCTCGGTGCGCGATGTCGGAACCCGCGACGGCACCTCCATCGAGGTCGGGGACCTGTTCTTCAACCTGCCGGCGCGGCGCAAGTTCCTCAAGTCCGACACCGCCGAGTCCACGCAGGTGTCGCGGCTGGTGACGCAGCTGGCGCTCGGCTATCCGGAGACCGGCTGGTCCCTGACGTCGGGAGGGCGGAAGCTGCTCGAATGCCCGCCCGCGAAGGAGCTGGCCGAGCGCTTCTTCCAGCTGTTCGGTGATCGTCCGGATCTGATCGAGCTGCGCAAGGAGGCGGCGGGCCTGAAGATTCACGGCTACGTCGCCGCGCTCGGCGATCACGGCCCGGTCCGCGGGCCCCAGAACGTCTTCGTCAACCGCCGCATCGTCAAGGACCGCACCATCGCGCACGCGATCGGCGACGCCTACAGCGTCGCGACGATCAAGGAACGCAGCCCGGAAGTGCACCTCTTCATCGAGATGCCGCCCGATCGCGTCGACGTCAACGTGCACCCGACCAAGGCGGAAGTGCGGTTCCTCGAGCAGTCGCTGGTGCACGAGGTGCTGCGGCGCGGTCTGGCGGACGCCCTCGGCCGCGGGCCGGCGCCGGAGCTGCAGCTGACGGCGCTCGACCCGCGCCCCGGCGAGCCCCGCCCGATGACGATCCCCGGCGTACTCGCCGGCGCGACTGTCGGCAGCCGGTGGTCGCCCGAGCCGTACCCGATCGACCGGCCGATCCCGCAGGCGTCACCCGCCGGCGCCGCGTGGCAGAGCCCCGCGACGGCCGTGGCCGCGGTCGCTCCTCCCGCTGCCGGGGACGTCGGCGCGCCGGACCCGGAGTCGGCCTGGACCGCCCCTGAGCGCGCGGATGCGCCCGACGTCCGGCCGATGATCCCGCTCGGCCAGTTCCGCGACACCTACATCGTCGCCGTAGACGACGAGGGGATTGCGGTGATCGACCAGCACGTGGCGCACGAGCGGATCCTGTTCGAGCAGATTACCGAGAAGCTGACGGCGGGACGGCTCGAGAGCCAGCGGCTGCTGGCGCCGATCGTCATCGAGCTGTCCCCGGGGCAGCGGCAGGGACTGGCGCAGCACGCCGAGATGCTCGACCGGTTCGGGCTGGAGGTCGAGGACTTCGGCGGCGGCAGCGTCATGCTCGCCGCGGTGCCGGCGCTGCTCGATCCGGCCGAGTGCGAGGCGGCGATTCGCTCGCTGGCCGAGGACCTGGAGGGGACGAGCGGCGGAGCGCGCGTCGAGGACGCGCTGCGCCGGATCGCCGCGACCATGGCCTGTCATGCCGCGGTGAAGGCGAACTATCCCCTGACGCAGGAAAAGATGCGGTATATCCTCGCCGAACTGCGCCGGACCGCGTACTCGAGCGTCTGCCCGCACGGGCGGCCGGTGGTGCTGCGGCTGACGCGGCGGGAAGTCGAGAAGAACTTCCAGCGAATCTGAAAGGCACGACCATGGCAGCAGACGTCAGACACCTCGATCGGGCGGAACTGGAGGCGGCGCTGGACGAGATCCGCCGGTCGCCGCGCGACGAAGGGCACCTCGACTTGATCGTCCGCCGGCCGGCGATCGGAGAGCGGGAGGTGCTCGACAAAGGCCAGCTCGATCTGGCCACGGGGCTGGTCGGGGACAACTGGGGCACCCGCGGCAGCCGGCGCACCACTGACGGCACGTCGCATCCCGACATGCAGCTGAACGTCATGAACTCGCGGGTGATTGCACTGCTGGCGCAGCAGAAGGAGCGCTGGGCGCTGGCCGGCGATCAGCTGTTCGTGGATGTCGACCTGAGCGAGGCGAATGTCCCCGCCGGCACCAGGCTGGCGATCGGCGACGCGGTGATCGAGGTGACCAGCCAGCCGCACACCGGCTGCGAGAAGTTCGTCTCCAGGTTCGGCCTCGACGCGATGAAGTTCGTGAACTCCGCGATCGGCCGCGAGCTGCATCTCCGCGGCATCAACGCACGGGTGGTGACTCCGGGAACGATCCGGGCGGGCGATCGCGTGCAGGTGATCAGCCGGCCGGCGGCAAGCTGATTAGCTTGCCGCACGCATTCGCTAAAGTTCCCTGACCCAGATGTTGCGGAAGCTGATCGGCGGGCTCGGATCCCCGTGCGACTGCAGCTTGATCGGCGACGGGCCGTGCGCCTTGTACTGCGGCGCGCCGATGTAGACGGTTTCCCCCTTCAGCTCGAAGTGGTTCTGGACCATGACGCCGTTGTGGAAGGCGGTCACGTACGCCGGCGTCTTGAGCGACCCGTCGGCGTTGAACACCGGCGCCGTCCAGACGACGTCGTAGGTCTGCCATTCGCCCTGTGGCTTCGAGGCGTTGGCGAGCGGGATCGCCTGTTTGTAGATGCTCCCTGCCTGCCCGTTCGCGTAGGTCTTGTTGTCGTACGAGTCCAGGATCTGGAGCTCGTAGCCGGCGTCCCCCGGACCGGTTGAGGCGAGAAACAATCCGCTGTTGCCGCGCGACTGCCCGGTCTGCGTGGTGCCCGGCGGGATCCGGTATTCGAGGTGGAGCTGGTAGTTGGTGAAGGTGCGCTTCGTCTCGATGTTGCCGGTCTTCTTGTTGACCGTCATGACGCCGTCGGCGACGGTCCAGCCTGCCGGCGACTTTTCCTTGTTGGCCGAGACCCACTGATCGACGTTCTTGCCGTCGAACAGGACGACGGCGTCGGCCGGCGGCACGGACGTGGTGGCGCCTGGCGCGACCACCTTCGGCACCGGCTCCCAGACCTCGGTGTCCTGTGGCCTTGGCTTGGCCGTGCCTTGAGCGGCCTGCTGCGCCGCCGTGGTCTGCAGCAGCGAGAGGGTGAGCATCGAAACCGCGAACAGGTGTGTCGTCGTCATGAAGGTCCGTTCGGAAGAAGAAATGCGTGATCGCACTGGCATTCTGCCCAGCCGGCGCTCGCCGAGTCAAACGCCGCGTCTCCCGTATTTTCTCCGATTCGGGAGTGCGATACCCTCTGCGCATGAACCGACGCGACTTCACTGCCGCCCTGGCGGCGCTGCCGGCGATGGCGCTGACCGGCGGCGCGACTGCCATCGATCCCATCAAGCGGGCCGGCGCCCCGAGCATGAAGCTGAGCCTGGCCGCCTACTCGTTCCGCGACGCGCTCGCCGGACCGAAGAAGTCGATGACGCTGGACGATTTCGTCGACCTGGCCTCGTTGTACGACCTCGAAGCGGTCGAGCCGACGTCGTACTACTTTCCCGAGCCGGCGACGCCGCAGTATTGCCGCTCGCTGCGGCGGCATGCCTTCATCCAGGGGCTGTCGATTTCCGGCACCGCGGTGCGGAACACCTTCACCCACCCGCCCGGCCCGCAGCTCGACAAGGAAATCGACCACGTGAAGCGGTGGGTCGATCTGGCGGCCGAGCTGCACGCCCCGACGATCCGCATCTTCGCCGGCGATCTGCAGAAGGGCACGAGTGAGGCGGACGCGCGCAAGTGGTGCGTCGACGCCATCCACCGCGCCTGCGAGCACGCCGCGACCAGAGGCATCATCCTCGCGCTGGAAAACCACGGCGGCATCGTCTCCACCATCGACCAGATGCTGGCGATCGTGCGCGAGGTGAAGTCGGAGTGGTTCGGCGTCAATCTCGACTCGGGCAATTTCCAGAGCGCCGATCCGTACGCGGATCTCGCCAGGCTCGCGCCCTATGCGGTGGTCGCGCAGGTCAAGGTCGAGGTGACGACGGGGAAGGCGAAGGGGCCGGCGGATCTCGCGCGCGTCATCAAGATCCTGCGCGACGTGAACTATCGCGGCTACGTCGTCCTGGAGTACGAGGCGGCCGAAGACCCGCGCCAGGCGGTACCGCGCTACCTGCAGCAGCTCCGCAAGCTGGTGGCGTGACCGCGTGAATGCGCAGGCGACTGCTCACGGTCGTCGCGATCCTCGGCGCGGTGGCGGCCGTCGGGGCAGCCGTCCTGGCGACGCAGGCGCCGTCGATCGCCGCCGGCGCGCTCGTGTCTCCGTCGCGGAACGATCAGATTCCGGCGCCGCCGCGGAATTGCGTGGAGCAGGAGTTCGCCGGTGAGGGCCTGACGCTCCGCGGCTGGCGCTGCGCGCCGTCAGGCCGGCGCCGGGGGACGCTGATCTACCTCCACGGCGTTGCCGACAATCGCGCGAGCGCCGCCGGCGTAATCCAGCGGTTCACCCCCAAGGGGCTCGAGGTGATCGCCTACGACAGCCGCCGCCATGGCGCGTCGGACGGCGAGTTCTGCACCTACGGGCATTACGAGAAGGCCGACCTCCGCAAGATCATCGACACGCTGCCGCTCGGCCCGGTCATCCTGATCGGCTCGTCGCTCGGCGCGGCCGTCGCGCTCCAGGAAGCGGCCGGCGATCGCCGCGTCACCGGCGTCGTCGCGGCCGAGGTCTTCTCGGACCTCCGGACCGTCGCGACCGAGCGGGCGCCGCGCTATCTCACCGCCGGCATGATCGAGCGTGCGATTCGAGCGGCCGAGGAGCGCGCCGGCTTCGACGTCGACGCCGTCAGTCCGGTGAAGGCGGCGGAAGCGATCGGCGTGCCGGTGCTGCTGATTCACGGCGACCGCGACGTCGACACCGATCCGAGCCACGCCGAGCGCGTGCTCGAGGCGCTGACCGGGCCCAAGCGCCTCCTCCTCGTCAAGGGCGCGGGGCACAACCAGTCGCTCAGCGATGCGAAGACCTGGAGTGAGATCGACGGCTGGGTGGATGCGGTGCTGCGGACGTCGTTCCGCTGACGGTTGCTTCTTCCGGCTAAAGCCGGAAGCCACGAGATGGCGATCGGCTTCCGCGGGTAGCTTCCGCCTTCAGGCGGAAGACAAAGGGACGCGGCACCCAGGAGGCGCCGCGTCCGTCGACGCACGTCAGCGGTTTTCCGATGACGTCGTGATCTTCCGCTTCTCGGCGTCGGGCCGCGGCGGGTTCTTCACGTACTTGTCGAGCCACGCCGCCCAGCGCGCCCACAGGTCGAGCAGCGTTTCGCGCGACGCCGGGCCGTGATCCTCGAGCGGGTACAGGTAGAGCGCCGTCGTCTTCCCGAGACCGTTGAGCGCGTGGTACAGCCGGATCGAGTTGGTCGGATCCGTGCCGACGTTCTGATCGGCAAGGCCGTGATACATGAGCAGCGCACCGGTCATGTTGTTCGCGAACATGAACGGCGACATGTTCAGGTAGACGTTCGGCGCTTCCCAGAGGTCACGACGTTCGGTCTGGAATCCGATTGGCGTCAGGGTGCGGTTGTAGGCGCCGTCGCCGGCGATGCCGGCCTTGAAGAACGGCGTGTGCACCATCGCGTTGACGGTCGAGAACGCGCCGTAGCTGTGGCCGCCGATCGCCAGCCGGCCGCGATCCACCAGGGCGCGCCGATCGAGCTCGTCGATCACCGCGGCCAGGTTGTTCCGCAGGTCGTGCACGTAGTTGTTGTTCATCTGCCCCTGCGGACCGACGATCGGCGAGTCGGGCTCGACGACGGCGTAGCCGAGGCGGACGAAGTACTCCATGGATCGGACCCCGAAGCTGGGGAAGGCGTTCTTGTTGAACGTGCGATCCGGGCGGTCGTACGACTCCTGGTCCTGATACTCGCGCGGGTAGAACCAGAACAGCGCCGGCAGCCGGGTGCCGGGCTGGTGGTCCTGGGGCAGGTTCACCGTCACCCGGAACTTGAAGCCGTCGGGGCGCTCCACCGTGAAGCGCTCGATCTTCGCCTTGGTGATGTCGGGCGTGTAGTCCCGGTTGGCGGTGATCTGCACGCGCCGCGCGCCATCGACGGCGAACTGCTGCTGGACCTCGGCCGGGTTTTCGCGCGAGATGATGTACTTGCCGGTCTCGATGTCGAGGACCGAGGTGACGCGCTCGAACACGTTGCTGTTGCTGCTCTCGTAGATGCGCGACTTCTCGCCGGTCTTGATCGCCACCTTGTCGATGAAGGTCTTCGGCCCGACGTCGTTCGGGTTGCGGTCGTACTGCGTGCCCTGGAAGAACACGCTCTGACCGTCGGCTGACAGCTGCACCGGGCCGGAGCCTCCGCCGCCACCGCGCCCGCCCGCCCCGCCGCCACCACCGCCGGCGCCGCGGCCGCCGCCACCGGCGGTGCCGCGGGTCGAGATCAACGAGCCGGGATTCGCGTAGACGTCCTCGGCGCGGTAGCGCGCCAGCACGAGCTTGCGGGCGGAGTCGTTCAGGTAGACGGCCGTCTCCACCGCGTTCTGGCCGGCCCGCTCGGAGAAGAACAGCACCTGCATGTCGGGCGAGTAGCGCACGCCGGTCATGCGGGTGGTGTTCTCGTAGATGACCTTCTTGCTGGCCTCGTCGAAGGGGGCGGTCCACTGATAGAGCCGATCGCGGCGCTGGGCCTGCGTGCCGCGGCCGCCGCGTGCGCCCGGGGCATCCTGGTCGTCGTTCGCGGCCTGCGCGCCCGCGCCGCGCCTGCCGGCGCCGTTGCCGTCGCCAGCCGGAGCCGGTTCCTGCTCGAGGAAGGAGAGGCCCTGGCCGTCAGCGCGCCATGCGATCTCGCGCTTGCCCTGCTGCTGCGCACCGCGGCCGCCGCCAGCGGCGGCGCCGGGATCGGGCTGCGGCGGCGTGTCGTCCTGGACGCCGAGGTTGATCGGGCGATCCGTCACCTTGGCCAGCATGCGGCCGTCGCGCGTCCCAGATCTCCTCAATCGAGCCGAAGCTGCTGACGGGGACGTCGTAGGAGAACGGCTTGACCATCCTGGTCACGCGCACGTAGCGCGCGTCCGGCGACGCGTCGAGGGCGCGCACCATGGCCGGCTGGCCGATCTTGCGGACGGCGCCCTTGGCGACGTCGAGCAGCGCAACCTGCCCGGTCGAGTGCCATTCGAGCAGTTCCTTCTCGAACGGCGTGGACATCAGGCTGGGGAACGTGCGCAGCCGGTTCCGATCGGAGTCGGCGATTTTGACGGTGGGGCTGGTCGGCGCGGCCGGCGCGGCCGGCATCGGCGCACGCCCATCGGGCACCTGGACGAAGACGATCGTCTTGCCGTCCTGGCTGAATTCGAAGGCGGACACGAGCGTGGCGAGCACCGGGGTCTTCGTCAGTTGCCGCGCCTTGCCGGAGGCGACGTCGGCGAACCAGATGTGCGTGGCATCCTCGCCGTGCACGAAGAACGCGATGCCGCTGCTGTCGGGGGACCATGTGGCGTTCGACACCCGCGTGCCCGCGGCGAGGGCAATCGGCTTCTTCGTGCCGTCGCTCGCGGAGATCAGCTGGATGCCGGTGTTGTTGCGGATGGTCAGGGCCCGGGCCCGATTCGCCTTGTAGTCCACGAACACGCCGCCGAGCTCGTGAAACGGCTTCGCGAACGTCTTCATCAGGACCGGTCCGTCCCCGATCTCGTCGACGAACCACTTCTTGTCGGGGCTGAGGTTCGTGAGCGAGACGTTCAGGTGCCGCGGCGCCAGCACCGCATCCGCCAGCTCCTTCGGTGGGGCGACGTAGCCTTCCTGCTTGATCACCTCGTCGGCGGTTCGCGGCCCCTGGGACGGCTGCGGGCTCTGCGCCAGGAGCGACAGGGGCAGCAGCGCGATGAGCAGGGCAGGGACGAACCGCGCGAGCCGATCGGCAACGCGGGGAGTCATTGGGGACGAAAATCGGTGCATGACGGCTCCGGAGTCGTTCAGGGTTCTTCGGCGAAGTGCGAGAGGGACAACAAGATACACGAGCAGCGGGAGGCTGTCGAGGCATGGCGCGAGCTTCGCCTCCCCTGAACACAGGAGATCTCATCTACACATAAACCGCTGACTGCGTAAGATTTATGCTTGACAGAAGCCGCCGATCGGTTTACAGTTCGGTTATCCCAGAAGTCGTTGCGGGGGCTTCGTCTATCGAAGCTACCTGCGTTTCCAAGCGAAAAAGGCTAACCCCCTCACCGGGGTGCGCAAAGCCGGACGTTCATCGGATCAGGGGTGGTGAACGGCTCCGGCTGCCGAACTTGGAGTTCGTATGTCGAACCGTCGCCTAGCCGTACCCGTCGTCGTTGCGTTTGCGTTTGCCGTGTTGTTCTTTGGTCTCGGCAGCTATCTCGGCGCCCGGCCGAGTGGAGGAGATGCCCAGGAACAACTGGCGGCTCTCCGCGCAGAAATTGATCAGCTGAGAAAGCAGCAGCCCTCAGGGCCTACCGGTACGACCGGACTGGCGGCGACCGAGGTCACCGCCGTCGATCCGTCCGACCGGCATGCTGCCATCGTGGAAGACGTCAAGCGCCAGCTGCAGACCGAAATGGGCCTGCTGCCGCTGACCCTGATCCGCGACCGCCGCCAGAGCTTCGTCGAGCTCTATTCCTACGACGACAAAGGATCCAGCAGCTACGGCACCGCCGGCTACCTCGGCGACGGCTACTTCATCACCGTCAAGCACGGGGTGATTGCGCTCGGCCAGGAAGGCGCCGCCGACCCGCGGGTCATCACCTCGGTCAAGCTGATGATCGACGGCCGCGCGATCGCTGCGCGGGTCGTGGATGCGGGAGATGCCCGCGTCGAGGTGGATCCGGGCGACTGGGCCATCCTCAAGGTCAAGGAAGAGATCAACCTGCCGGCGCTCAACGTCGATCTCGGCTACCAGTTCGAGTTCGCCGACCCGATCTTCCGTCTTGGCAACGACTACTCGAAGGGCATCATCGTCGCCACCGGTTACGTCGGGCAGCGCACCCAGAACAAGCTGGTCACTTGCCTCACCGACGGCCACCCGGGCGTGTCGGGCGGCGGCGTGCTCAACTCGCAGGGTCAGCTCGTCGGCATCCCGATCGGCCGGATGCAGGGCGACTTCCGGTTCTCGTTCATTCTTCCGCTTCGCGACGAGATGTTCCGGAAGCTGCGGCCCGTCGGCGACGCCACTCCCTGAGCCGTTCGCTGATCGTCACCTCGTAGCCGCGCTCGACCGGACGGTAGAAGGCGCGGCCGCGATGCGCCGGAGGCAGGCAGTCCATATCGGCCACGCCCGCCTCCTCGTCGTGCGCGTAGCGATACCCCTTTCCGTATTCGAGATCCTTCATCAATCTGGTTGGCGCGTTGCGGAGGTGGAGCGGGACCGGCTCGGCCACCTCTGAGGCGGCGGCTTCGGCGGCCTCCAGATACGCGCGGTAGACCGCATTGCTCTTCGGCGCAGTCGCCAGGTAGATCGCGGCCTGCGCCAGCGCCGTGTTGCCCTCCGGCATGCCGACGAAGTGCACCGCCTCCTTGGCCGCGACGGCGATCGCGAGGCCGCGCGGATCGGCGTTGCCGATGTCCTCCGACGCGAACCGCACCAGCCGGCGCGCGACGTAGAGCGGATCCTCCCCGGCCTCCAGCATCCGCGCCAGCCAATAGACCGACGCGTCCGGATCGCTGTTGCGCATCGACTTGTGCAGCGCCGAGATCAGGTTGTAGTGCTCTTCGCCGGTCTTGTCGTACAGCAGGGCGCGATTCTGCGCGAGATCGGCGATCAGCGCGGCGTCGATCCTGCCCGCCGCGCCGGCAGTCGCCGCCGCGAGATCGAGCAGGTTCAGCGCGATCCGCGCGTCGCCATTCGCATACTTCGCGATCCCGATCAGCGCCTCGTCCTCGGCGCGAAGCGCGAGCTCGCCAAGGCCCCGATCGACATCGGCGAGGGCCCGCCGCAGGATCTCGACGATCGTCTCCAGGGTGAGCGGCTGGAGCACATGGACCTTCGATCGCGACAGCAGCGCCGAGTTCACCTCGAACGACGGGTTCTCGGTGGTGGCGCCGATCAGGACGATGTCGCCGGCTTCGACGCGCGGCAGGAAGGCGTCCTGCTGGGCCTTGTTGAAGCGATGGATCTCGTCGACGAAGAGGATGGTGCGGCGGCCGAGGCGCTTGCGCGATTCCTCGGCCTCGGTCATCACCGCGCGAATCTCCTTGATGCCGGACAGCACGGCGCTGAACGAGATGAAGTGCGCGCGCGTGGCGCCGGCGATCAGCCGGGCGAGCGTCGTCTTGCCGGTTCCCGGCGGACCCCAGAGGATCACCGACTGCAGGCGGTCCTGCTCGATCGCCTGCCGCAGCGGCCGGCCCGGTCCGATCAGCGCGTCCTGTCCGACGAACTCGTCGAGCGTCCGCGGCCGCATGCGCTCGGCGAGGGGAGCCGGCGCCGCCCGCTTCCCGCCGGTCGATTCGCCGTCGTCGAAGAGCGACATCGTCATGATGCGTTGGCCTCGCGCTGGCGGAACGCCTCGTAGGCGATGAGCGCCGCCGCGGTGGCGACGTTCAGCGACTCGACGGATCCGCGCATGGGAATGGTGAGCGTCTCGTCGGCCAGCGCGACGAGGTCGGCCTGCAGTCCGGGGCCTTCACCGCCGAGCAGGACCGCGCTGGGCTTGCGCAGATCGCAGCGTGGCAGCGGCGTCCCGGCGCGCGGTACCGCGGCATAGACGCGGACGCCACGCTCGCGTGCGTGCTGGACGGCCGCCGGCAGCGCGTGGTGCGCGGCCACCGGGATTCTGAATGTGCTGCCCATCGACCCCCGCAGCGCCTTCCATCCGAACGGGTCAGCGGTGCCGGCGGACGTGATGATCCCCGTTGCGCCGCACGCTTCCGCGGCCCGCACGACCGCGCCGACATTGCCCGGGTCCTGGACGTCGGCCAGCATCAGGATCAGCTGCGGCGCCGGTGCGAGGACGGCGTCGAGCGACCACGCCTTCTGCCGCGCGATCGCGACGATCCCGGAAGGCTGGCGCACCGGACTGATCGCGGAGAGCACCGATGTCGTGACGCTCACCAGGCGCGCGCCTCCCGCTGCCGCGCGGCGCACCAGCTCGCCTGCCGGCCCGTCCCCGACATCGTCGCGAATGGCGACGACGTCGACGGGGAGGTCGGCGTTGAGGGCCTCTTCGAGCAGGTGCGCGCCGTCGAGGAGCAGCCGGGCGCCGTCGTTCGCGGGGCCCGATCGCGCGCCGGATCCAGCAGCAGGCGGAACTGCTTCACGATCGGATTCTGGCGGCTCGAGATGTGGTCCATCCGCGTCGATTGTACTGCCGCATACGCTACGTTCCGCGTGTGCCAGCCGGCGCGGCCCGGCATCAGCGCGACGTCGCGGCGTGCTACCATTCCGGTGAAATGAAGGCGCGACTCCTGAAGAAATTCGAAGACGAGCTCATGCAGCTCGACAAGGAGCTGAAGACCGAGCTGCCGCAGGAGATCAGGCGCGCGCGCGAGCTCGGCGATCTTCGTGAGAACGCGGAGTACCACGCCGCGAAGGAGCGGCAGCGCCTCGTCGAGGCGCGGATCAGCCTTCTCAAGAAGCGCGTCAGCGACATTCACCTGATGAATCTCGACAAGGTCCCTCGGGACAAGGTGGGCTTCGGATCGACGGTCCACCTCAAAGACCCGTCGTCGGGCGGCATCACGATTTATCAGCTCGTGATGCCCGAGGATGCCGATGTCGAGCACGGGCTGATCTCGACCGCCTCGCCGATCGGCCGTGCCCTCCTCAACAAGGAAGAAGGCGACGACGTCACGGTGACGACGCCGAGCGGCAGCCGTGCGTTCGAGCTGGTGAAGCTCCAGACGATTCACGACGAAGCGTGACGGCCGCGTCCCGGCGCGGCGCGTCCCGCGGACAGACGTTCGCGACCATGCCGTGATCACTCCCGATTCTCCCGACCGCCTCTACTCGACACGGCTTCGCACCGCCGTGGTGCTGACCGGATCCGGCACCGCCGGCGCGTATCATGCGGGCGTCCTGCGCGCCCTGCACGAAGCCGGCGTCCGAACGGATCTCGTGGCCGGCCGTGGCATGGGGGCGGTCAGCGCGATGTTCGCCGCGGTCGATGGCGGGGCGCGGCTCTGGGAAGCCTCCGGGGTCTGGAAGGGCAGCAGGCCGGCGTCGTTCTACCGCTGGCGCGGCGCGCTGCGTGTCGCCGGCTGGGCCGCCGTCGCCGCCGGAGTGCTGCTGTTCTTCCCCGTCTTCCTGTTCGCCTGCGCCATCCTGGTCGGCCTCGCCGGATTCCTGCTCACGCTGGTCGGGCTCGACCAGGCGGGCAGCGCGCTGACGATCCGCTTCACGTCGTGGCTGGCGGCGATGTTCACGCCGGCGTCGCTGCCGACGATCGTGCCCAGGCTGGTGCTGCTCGTCGTGCTGATTGCGCTTGGCGCACTCACCGCCGGCATCGTGGCCGAGCGGTTTGGAAAGCGGGGGCGCCGCCGCCGGATGCGTCGCGGCTCCGATGTCGTGTGGCGCCTGGTCGAGAGTCCGCTGTCGGCCGCGGCCACGTTCGAGGCGTTTGCGGCGGAGTTGTGGACGTTGATCCGCGGCGCGGCGCCGCTGCAGCAGCCGCGCAATACCGAGCTTGGACGCCGCTACGTCGAGCTGATCTCCGAGAATCTCGGCCAGCCCGGCTTCCGTGAGCTCCTCGTCGTGTCTCACGACCTCGAGGCCAGGCACGATCTCGTCTTCGCGTTCCTCGCCGAGCAGCACCGGGCCCGGTTCTTCGGACGGATGCCGACGACCGCCCAGACCCCGCGTGGCGCCGAGGCCTTCGACCTTGCCGGCGTGGCGCGCGAACATGCGATGGACGTGCTGTCGGCGTCGCTGGCGCTGCCCGTGACCACCGAGCCGCACCTCGTCACCTTCGCGCCGGAAGGTCCCTGGCGCGGCGAGACGCATCGCCTGTGCGATCGGCCTGCGGCCCTGTCGCGCGTGCTCGAGGAAGTCGCCGCCGCGGGCGCCGAGCAGGTCGTCCTGCTGTCGGCGTCGCCCCGGGCCGGGCGCCCGCACGAGCTTCAGGCGCAGCGCGCCGATCTGCGCGGCAGCGCCGGTGACCAGCTGGGGGCGTTCGAGTCGAGCGGACTGCGCGACGTCATCGAGCTGTTCACCGGCCGGTTCGCCGGGCTCTACGTCATCCGTCCCGAGCACAATCCGCTCGGACCGCTCGACTTCGCGGGCGTCTACGACGAGCGTTCGGACCGGCGCTACACGCTGGCCGAGCTCGTCGATCGCGGCTACGAGGACGCCTACCGGCAGTTCATCGATCCGGTCGTCGGCGCCAGCGGCGAACGCATGCAGTCGGTCGGATCGCGTTGACTCCGCAGGCCTCTCGCAATGATGGATCGCCTTTCCCTTTCTCGAGGACAGTAGCAGCCGTCATGAAGCCAGCCACTGAAGCGATCCATCGCTCGTTCATTCCGCCGCGCGACGTCGAGCCGTTGACGACGCCGATCTACGAGACGACGACCTATGTCTTCGACAGCGCCGCGCAGGTCAAGGAGTACAACGAGGGCGGCAACAAGAAGTACCTCTATACCCGCTACGGCAATCCGACCGTCGAAGCCGTCGAGGTGAAGCTCGCCAAAATCGAGGGCGGAGAGCAGGCGCTGATCATGTCGAGCGGCCAGGCGGCCACGGCCTCGGCGGTGCTGGGACTCCTGAATGCCGGCGACGAGGTCGTCTGCAGCGCCGCCATCTACGGCGGCACGCTGCACCTGCTCGCCGACATGTTCACGAAGCTGGGCGTGACGGTGCGCTTCGCGCGGCTCGACGACTTCCGCGACCCGGCGCAGATCCTCGGCGACAAGACGCGGGTCGTCTGGTTCGAGTCGCCGATCAATCCGACGCTGCGGTGCGTGGACCTCGCGGCGGTGGCGGCTGCCTGCCGCGCGCGCGGCGTCTTCTCCGTCGTCGACAACACGTTCGCGAGCCCGATCAACCAGAGCCCGCTGGCTCTCGGCATCGACGTCGTGATGCACAGTGCGACGAAGTACCTGAACGGGCACAGCGACGTGACCGCTGGGGCGCTGATTGGCCCCAGGTCACTGCTCGGGAAGATGGAGAAGGTCCGCCGCATGTTCGGCACGATCCTCGATCCGTATGCCGCCTACGCACTCGGCCGCGGCCTCAAGACGCTGGCGGTGCGGATCGAGCGGCACAACGCGAACGCGCAGCATGTGGCCGGCTGGCTGGCGCAGGATCGGCGGGTCGGGCGCGTCTACTATCCGGGTCTCCCGGACCATCCCGATCACGAGATCGCGAGCCGGCAGATGCGCGGCTTCGGCGGCATGGTGTGCATCGACCTGGGCGGCAGTTACGAGCGGGCGGCGGGCTTCTTCGATCGCCTCAAAGTGTTCCAGCGCGCGGCAAGTCTTGGCGGCGTCGAGAGCCTCTGCAGCCTGCCGGTGCTGACGTCGCAGTGGGGGCACAGCGAAGAGGAGCTTCGTGAGGCCGGCGTCACCGCCGGCATGGCGAGGCTGTCGATTGGACTCGAGGATGCCGACGATCTGATCGCCGACCTCGATCAGGCGCTGGGCTAGCGCGCGGCGTCTCGGTCAGCGCGCGACGGGCTCGCGCGGCGGCTTCTTGTCCTTGTCGGTCTCGTGCAGGAACTGCTCGGCCATCTCGGCGATCCGCGTCGTGATCGCGGATGGCTCGAGCGGCCCGTACTTCTCCTGGAACCGCGCGTAGGGGACGACCGCCTTGGCCATCGCCCGGTGCCCGCCGGCGCTGCCGATCTCGCCGAACCACCGCTTGACGAATTCCCCGGCGTTCCGCGAGTACCCCAGGTTCCGCACGCTGACGATCAGCGAGCCGCCGACGATGCCCGCGACGATCGTCCACTTGACGTCTTCCAGCTGCAGGAAGAAGTCGGCGGTGTACGGGATGAAGTCCTCGCGCGGCGCCTCGCCGATGAACGCGCTGAAGACCTGCTCGCGCATGATGCCGGCCTGGGTCGCGCGGTTCACGTAGCCCAGGCGCTCGAGCGTGATTTCCGCGCCTTCCATCTTCCGGATCAGCGCCGCGTCGGCGAGCGGATAGAGGAACGTGAACGCCTCGAGATCGACGCGGTTGGTGTGGCGCGCGAAGAACAGCGTGTCCGACTTGATCGCGTAGAGCATCGCCGTGGCGGTGCGCTCCGAGATGTTGACGTCGACGGCGCGCAGGTGCTCGGTCAGGATGGTGCAGGTCGAGCCGTAATCGGCGCGGATATCCTTGAAGACGGCGCTGTAGCCCGGCTGCTCGGGGTGGTGATCGATGACCAGGTCGGCGCGCTGCAGCAGGCCGCCGAAGTAGTGCGGCTGGACGTCGACCGTCGCGATACGCTCGAAGTCCTGGAACGACGCCGGCGTGATCGGCTCGACGTGGATGTCGAGCATGTTCGCCATGCGAAGATTCTCGGGGCGCGTCACGCCCTGCATCGCGCCGATGATCGCCGTCGTCTTGGTGCGGCGCAGCAGGTTGCGCAGCGCGAGGCCGCTGGCGAGGGCGTCCGGATCCGGATCGTTGTGCAGCAGAATGAGCACGCGGTCCGCATCCGCGAAGTAGCGCTGGTACTGCTGGACGCGCGCCCGCGTCATCGATCGGCTGAGCTCGGTGACGAGCGTCGGCTTGATCAGCTCCGCCAGTTCCATGTCCGCGAGATCCGGGAACTCGGACTTCAGCTCGTCGGCCGCCTTCGGATTGCGCGGGCCGGTGTGCAGCACGTAGGTGAGCGTGCCGCCGGCGTCGCGAATGGCGCTCAGGATCTTGCGTACGCTCTTCCGGCCGTTGTTCTGGACGATGAAGCAGGTGCTGGGGGAGATGTCCGCCTTGAGATAGGTATCGATGCGGCGGGGGTCACCTGCGGTGATCGCGATGCCGGCTTCGTGTAGACGTCTGGCGAGTGGCCGGCTTTCGACCAGAAAATCGACTTCGAAGCTCGGCAGGAGTACGTCGTCCAGGGATCGGATGACCAGTTCATCCTGACAGACCGCGAATACGCGCACGTCAGCCGACCCTCTTCCCGACTGCCCCTTGCCACGGCAGCGTGATCATGCCCAAAAAGTCATTATACGCCCGTGCTAGCCCGGCGTTTACCGCGGCCTCCATCCTGGTGGCGGTGTGGACGGTCGGCCGTGGTGCCGGCGGAGGCGCGTCAGCGCCCGCCCTGCGCAACTTGTATCGTCCTCGGCGGCTCCGCCGAACAGATCGAGCGGCTGACTGAACCGTTGCACGAGCTGGAAATCCTGGTGCGCGTGGACCACGGCCAGGCGATGCGGCCGCTGCTCGACGCGCGTCCGCGCGAAACGCGGCCGTCCGGGTCTCTGGCTGGCGGGGATTGGCGCGGTGGCCGGCGACGATCCGGCCGTGGCGGCGGCACACCGCATCGTGGTCGATCTCAGCGCCGAACGTGGATCCCCGGACGATGTGGCCTTCCGGCTGAAGACCTACATGACGGAGTTGCGGGGCTCGTCGCCCGGCGTCCGCCTCGGTATTCACGCCCCGGCCGACCTGCTCGCCCGGCTGCGCGAGCGAGGCGTGGGCGCGTATCTCGACGTCGAGGCCCGCGCGGCCACCGACGTCCCGCCGTTTCCGGGCCTGCCTGCGCCAGGCACATCGGTGGTGTCGCTGCACGACGCCAACGGCGGCGCAGGAGGGCAGCCTGAACAGTGGATCGTCTGGCTGCCGGCGGACGCGACGGCAGCGTCGGCGATCGCGCGCGACCTGGCGGCCAGCGCGCCCGTTCTCGTGGACGGCCTCTTGTCCGGGGGCATGGTGGAGGTGCGCTGCGCCGGGCGACCTGTGCCGACTTACCTCAACCCGGAGTCGCTGGAGACCATCGCCATCGATGCGTCCTGCTCGGGATCGCCGCCGGTCACCGTTCCAGACTCGCCGCTCGCGATCCGGGCGACGCTGTCGAGCGGGGTTCGCCTGATGACGGTGGCGGCGCCGGCCGGCGGTTTTGCGGAGGGCGTCTCGGTCGTGGGCGCGCGACGCCTGTCGGTGCGCGAAGTCATCGCCCGGCATCAGGCCGCGGCGGCGCGCCAGCGCCGTGACGTGCGGCAGCTGATCTCGACCGGACAGATGACGCTGACGTTCGAAGCGCCGGGATTTCCTGCGCCGATGACGATCACGACCCAGGCTGTGCTCTATGCGTCGGCGGGCATCCTGGAGATCGAGCAGCGCGACATCCGGGTCAACGGCATCGCGTTCCCGCGTGACCGGGTGCCGCGACTGCCGCTCCTCGAGCCGGAGCGGGTGGCCTCGCCGCCGCTGGCCATCGCGTTGAACGATGCGTATCGCTATGCGCTCGAGCAGGATGACACGGTGGACGGCGTCCGCTGCTACGTGGTCCGCTTCGACCCGGTCGATGCGCGGCGCGCGCTGTTCAGCGGCCGCGCGTGGATCGCGGCGGACGACTTCGCCATGGTCAGGGTGGCGGCCGTCCAGAGCGGCCTGCGCGGCGCCATCGTGTCGTCCGAGCAGACCGACGCATTCCGCCGCGAGCGGCCGGGCGTCTGGCTGTTGCAGCGCTCCGAGGTGCACCAGATCTATGAGGGCGCCGGGCATCGCACGCCGATCCATCGTGTGCTGGCGGTCGAGCGGCACGAGATCAATCCGCAGGCGTTCGACAGCCGCCGGCAGTCGGCGTACGCGTCCCCCTCGATCATGCTGCGCGACACGGCCGACGGCTTCCGCTACCTGGTGCGCCGGAAGGGTGAGGAGCCAGGCTCCGCGGCGGTCGAACCGGCAGTCGCGAAGTCGTCCGAGCGCGTGCGGACCGTGGCCGTCGGCGTCATTCTCGATCCCAACATCAGCCAGCCGCTGCCGTTCGCGGGACTGAGCTACATCGACTTCGATCTGTTCGGCACCGGCACGCAGCTGAACGGGTTCTTCGGCGGCACCTACGGACAAGTGGCGATTGCGGTCCCGTCGATCGGCGGCACGCGCTGGCAGCTCGGCGGCCGCGCGTTCGGCATCGTCTCGTCGTACAACGATCGCGCGTTCGTGGACGGGCGCGAGATCTATGCCGCGAACATTTCGCAGCGGCCGGCGCACGCCTCGGTCTGGCTGCTGCGGCCGGTGACGGCGCGCCTCACCATGCGCGCCGGCTACGAGCTCGACTACACCGCCTACGGACGCGTCGATTCGACGGCCGCGACGTTCGAGGTGCCGCGCTGCACAGGCCGCGCATGCGCTGCGTGTCGGGGTCGAAGGGCAGTGGGCAGGCTGGTCCGCGTCCGCGTGGTGGGCAGGCGTGCGGCGCGCCGGCTGGCGCCGCTGGGGCGAGCCGGGCAGCGGGTACGACAACGGGCAGCGCGACTACCAGCGGGTCGGGGCACTCGTGTCTCGCTCGTTCGTCGCGTCGCCACGAGTGGTGGGACGAACGGAGGTCGCCGTGATGACCGGGCACGACCTCGACCGGTTCAGCCGGTATTCGTTCGGCAGCTTCGACAATCGCCTGCGCGGCTATCCGTCCGCCCTGGTGCGCTACGACGCCGGCGGCGTGTGGCGCAACGCGGTGGCCTGGGCGCCGGGCCGATTCCTGCGGCTCGACGGATTCGGCGATGTCGCGCGCGTGCGAGACCCCGGCTTCGGCCGCGGATTCCGCACCTACGCCGGGATCGGCGCGGCGGCGGAAGTCCCGGCGCCGTTTGGCACCCTGGTGGCGATCGAGTGGGGCTACGGGTTTCAGGGCATCGACTCCAGCGGCCAGCGCGGCACGCAGGTCGTGCGCATCAGCGGGTATAAGATGTTCTGACTTTTCCGAGGTCAGGCGGAGGTCCCCGGTGAAACCCACAGCCATTCTCGTCGCTCTCGCCCTCGCCACGACCTTCGGCATTGCCTCGTCCGGACAGCAGCCGATCCGCGTCGGCGTGGACCTGGTGCACTTCGCGGTCGTCGTCACCGATCGCCGGGGCGTGCCGATCGGCGGGCTGACGCTCGACGACTTCGAGGTGCTGGAGCGCGGCAAGCCGCAGCAGGTGAAGTTCTTCGCCGCGGCCGACGCGGCGTCGGCGCCGCCGCTGCATCTCGGCTTCCTGCTCGACGCCAGCGGCAGCATGGAAGCGGACATCCGCGACGTCCGCAGCGCGGCCATCAAGTTCCTGAACCAGAACGATCACGCGGTGGACGTCACGCTCGTCGACTTCGACACCGAAGTGCGCGTCGCCCGCTACGCCGCCGACGACTATCCGCGCCTGATCGAGCGCATCCGCATGCGGAAGCCGGGCGGGTACACCGCGTTCTACGATGCGCTGGGCGTCTACCTGCGCGGGGCCTCGACCCAGGACGGCCAGAAGATCCTCGTCGCCTACACCGACGGCGGGGACACGCGCAGCAGCATCAACGCCGGCGAGGTCACCGACCTGCTCAAGTCGTCGGACGTGACGATGTATGCGCTCGGGTATCTGCAGGGGCACTCGACCGCCGGCCGCAACAGCGCGCAGCTGGAGCTGCAGCGGTTTTCCGGCATGACCGGCGGCCAGGCGTTCTTTCCGAGCAGCCCGAAGGAGCTCGACGCGCTCTACGAGAAGATCCGCCAGGAGATCGCCGCCCGCTACACGCTCGGCTACGTGTCGTCCGACGAGCGCAGCGACGGATCGTGGCGGCCGGTGGAGATCAGGCTGAAACGGCCCGACCTCAAGGGCGTGAAGCTGCGCACCAGGCCAGGCTATTTCGCGGCGGCGGGGCCGGGTTCGGTCGTGCCCCGCTAAATCCGCCGCGCGGCCCGTGGTACGATGACGGATTCGGCGCCCTCGTCGGGGCGCCCGTTTGTGCCATGGCGTCCAAATACGACCGCTTCACGCTGGTCACCGATTTCGAGCTGCGCGGCGACCAGGCCCGCGCCATCGACGAGCTCGTCGATGGCCTGTTGCGCGGCGACAAGTCCCAGGTCCTGCTCGGCGTCACCGGCTCCGGCAAGACGTTCACGATGGCGCAGTGCATCGCGCGCGTGAACCGTCCGACGCTGGTGATGGCCCACAACAAGACGCTGGCGGCCCAGCTCTATCAGGAGTTCCGCCGGTTCTTCCCCGAGAACGCCGTCGAGTACTTCGTCAGCTACTACGACTACTACCAGCCCGAAGCGTACCTGCCGACGACCGACTCGTACATCGAGAAGGAAGCGATCATCAACGACGAGATCGATCGCATGCGGCTGGCGGCGACGCGCTCGCTGTTCGAGCGGCGCGACGTCATCATCGTCGCCAGCGTGTCGTGCATCTACGGCCTGGGATCGCCCGAGGCCTATTACGGCATGATGCTGCCGCTCGAGCGCGGCCAGCGCATCGAGCGCGACCAGATCCTGCGCAAGCTCGTCGAGATCCAGTACGAGCGCAACGACCACGACTTCGCGCGCGGCGCGTTCCGGGTGCGCGGCGACATCGTCGAGGTCTATCCCTCCTACGAAGACCAGGCGCTGCGCATCGAGCTGTTCGGCGACGAGGTGGACGAGCTGCTGTCGTTCGACCCGCTGACCGGCAAGACCATCCGCAAGCACGACAAGGTCGCGGTCTACCCGAAGACCCACTTCGTCACGTCGCGGGATCGCACCAAGCAGGCGGTCGAGAGCATCAAGGCCGAGCTGGGGTGGTACCGCGGGCAGCTCGAGTCCGAGGGCAAGGTGCTCGAGGCGCACCGGCTGCACCAGCGGACCATGTTCGACCTCGAGATGATCAAGGAGATCGGCTACTGCCACGGCATCGAGAACTACTCGAGGCACCTCACCGGCCGCGCGCCGGGTGAGCCGCCGCCGACCCTGCTCGACTACCTGCCGCCGGACGCGCTGACGATCGTCGACGAGAGCCACCAGACCGTCCCGCAGATCCGCGGCATGTATCACGGCGACCGCTCGCGCAAGGAAGTGCTGGTCGCCTACGGATTCCGACTGCCGTCAGCGCTCGACAACCGGCCGCTGAACTTCGAGGAATGGCAGCGCCGGGTCGGGCAGCTGATGTTCGTGTCGGCCACGCCCGGACCCTACGAGCTGAATGAGTCGGGGGGCGCGGTGGTCGAGCAGATCATCCGGCCGACCGGCCTGCTCGATCCGGTCATCGAGGTGCGGCCGGTGCGTGGACAGGTCGACGACCTGCTCGCGGAGATTCGCGATCGCGCCGCCAAACGCGAGCGGGTCCTGGTCACCACGCTGACCAAGCGGATGGCGGAGGATCTGACCCAGTACTATCAGGAGCTCGGGGTCAAGGTGCGCTACCTGCACTCCGACATCGATACGCTCGAGCGCATCCAGATCCTGCGCGACCTGAGGAAGGGCGAGTTCGACGTGCTGGTGGGCATCAACCTGCTCCGGGAAGGGCTCGACCTGCCCGAGGTCTCGCTGGTGGCGATTCTCGACGCGGACAAGGAAGGCTTCCTGCGCTCGGGCGGCTCGTTGATTCAGACGGTGGGCCGCGCCGCGCGCAACGTCCATGGCAAGGCGATCATGTACGCAGACAAGGTCACCGACTCGATGCGGCACGCGATCTCGGAGACCGAGCGCCGCCGCGCCATCCAGGAAGCCTACAACCACGACCATGGCATCACGCCGGCGTCGATCATCAAGAGCATCGACGAAGTGATGACCAGCATCTACGAACGCGACTACGTGACCGTCGGCACCGAGCCGGGCGAGACCTTCCGCACCCAGGGCGAGCTGGACGCGTTCATCGGCCAGCTGCAGCAGCAGATGAAGTCGGCCGCGGCGAACCTCGAGTTCGAGAAGGCGGCGGCGCTGCGCGATCGCATCAAGCAACTGAAGACGCGCGAGCTGGGTCTGACCGGGAGCCGGCGCTAAGTGGCGGCGGGTTTCATCGAGTGGATCAAGGCCGCGCTCCTGGAAGTTCAGGAGTATGTGCGCATGCTGTCGCGCACCGCCCGCGGCGTCGTCACGCCGCCGTTCTATTACCGCGATGTCGTCCAGCAGTTCGACGCGATCGGCATCGGATCGCTGACCGTGGTGCTGCTTACCGGCACCTTCACCGGCATGGTGCTGGCGCTGCAGTCCGGCATCACGCTCGACCAGTTCGGCGCGCGCTCGATGGTCGGGCGGCTGGTCAGCGCGTCGATTGTCAAGGAGCTCGGGCCGGTGCTGACCGGCCTGATGGTGGCCGGGCGCGTCGGCTCGGGCATTGCCGCCGAGCTCGGCTCGATGATGGTGACCGATCAGATTGCGGCGCTGCGCGCGCTCGGCACCGATCCGATCCGCAAGCTCGTGGTCCCGCGCATTCTCGCCGGCCTGGTGATGGTGCCGTTCCTGACGGTCATCGCCAGCGCCGTCGGCATGGTCGGCGGCTGGATCGTCACCATGGGCGTGCTGCGGGTGGCCTCGTCGGTCTACTGGAACTCGGTCGTGCAGGGGCTGTTACATCCAGGACGTCTGGATGGGGCTGATCAAGCCGTTCTTCCTCGGCTTTGCGATCGTGAGCATCGGCTGCCACGTCGGCCTGCGAACGTCACGGCGGCACCCAGGGTGTCGGCCGGGCCACGACCAATGCCGTGGTCGCCAGCTCGGTCGCCGTCATCGCCGTCGACTACCTGGTGACCCAGTTGCTCATCGTCCTGATGTACTGATGGCCATCGCACATCCCGCGCCCCGTTCGCCGCTCCTCGACGAAGCGCTCGGTCCCGGCGGTCCGATCGTCGTGTTCGACAAGGTGCAGCTCGCCTTCGACGACAAGGTGATCCTGCGCGAGGTCAGCTTCACGCTGAAGACCGGGCACACCAAGATCTTCCTGGGCGCGAGCGGCGCCGGGAAGTCCACCATCCTGCGGCTGGCCCTCGGCCTGCTGAAGCCCGACGGCGGACAGATTTTCGTCAACGGCGAGCGCGTCGACAACATGTCGGAAGATCAGATGATGGTGGTCCGCGGCGACCTCGGCATGGTGTTCCAGGAAGGTGCGCTGTTCGACTCGCTGACCGTCCGCGAGAACGTCGGCTACAAGCTGTACGAGGAGCTGAACTGGCCGCGGCCGGAGGCGGACGCGCGCGTCCAGGAAGTGCTGGGCTTCATCGGCCTCGGCGAGTTCATCGAGCGGATGCCGTCGGAGCTGTCGGGCGGCCAGCGCCGGCGCGTCGCGATTGCCCGCGCCATGGCCGCCAAGCCGCGGATCCTGCTCTACGACGAGCCGACCACCGGCCTCGATCCGATCACCGCGATCACGGTGGACGAGGAGATCATCAAGCTGCGGGACCTCGAAGGCGTCAGCTCGATCGTCGTCACGCACCAGCTGCGCGACGCGTTCTACGTCGCCGAGCACACCGCCAAGCGCAACGGCGGCGACATCGGCTTCGAAAAGGCGTCCGCCGACAAATGTGACGAGGCCGAGTTCATCATGCTGCGCGACGGCGGGATTGCGTTCGAGGGCAATGCCGGCGAGCTGCGCGCCGCCGCCGCGCGCGATCCGTATATCGATGCGTTTCTCTCGTAAGGGACAAGTGACTTATGCCACGCACCCGCTCACTCGCCTGGTCTGAGCTCAAGATCGGAATCGTCGCGGTCGTCGCCATCGCGCTGGCGGTCATGCTGATCATCGCCGTCGGCGGCCAGGGCGGCTTCAGCTGGGAGCAGTACCAGCTCAAGACGAAGTTCCCGGACGTCAAGGGCCTGAAGAGCGGCGCCGTGGTCCGCGTCGCCGGCGTCGAGGTCGGCAAGGTCGCGGAGGTGCAGCTGTCAGGATGCCGAGGTCGAGGTCCTGCTCAAGGTCAACAACGAGAACAAGTCCGAGGATCACCACGGAGTCGCGCGCGTCGATCGGGTCGCTGAGCCTGCTCGGCGAGCCGGTCATCGACATCTCGCCGTCGACGCAGGGCACGCCGCTGAACGACGGCGACATCCTGCCCGCCGGCCGCGCCCCCGGGCAGCTCGCCGACGTCGCGGAAGGCGCGACCCAGTCGCTCGAGCAGATCACCGGCATTCTTCAGGACCTCCGCGCCGGCAAGGGCACGCTCGGCAAGCTGTTCACCGACGAGCAGATCTATCGCGAAGTGAACGGCCTGATCGCCTCCGCCGGGGTCGTCGCCGGCGAGCTCGGCCGCGGCCGCGGCACGCTGGCGATGCTGATCCGCGATCCCGCCGCCTACCAGCGGTTCAACGCCGCCCTCGCCGACATCCAGGAGACGACCAAGCGCGTCAATGCCGGAGAGGGGAGCCTCGGGCGGCTGCTGAAGGACGAGGCGCTGGCCAAGTCGCTGACCTCCGCGTCGGCGAATTTGGATCAGGTCTCCGCCCGCTTGACCCGCAACGACAACACCATCGGCCGGCTGCTGACCGAGCGTGAGCTCTACGACAAATTCAACTCGCTGACCGCCCGGATCGACACGCTGACCGAGAATCTGTCGAAGGGGGAGGGCAGCGCCGGGCAGTTGCTGAAAGACAAGCAGTTGTATGAGAACATGAATGCCGCCGCGAGCGAGCTCCGGCAGCTCATAGGGGACATTCGCAAGGATCCGCGCAAGTATCTCAACGTCCGGGTCAGTATCTTCTAGGAGCGCAACGCCTGGCGGCAGCGCCCGGAAGGCTGTTCAACACCCGGAAGGCTAGTTCAAAAGAGGAGCGGTGGAAGATGGCAAGGGACGACGGCACGGTAGCTGGGACGATGATCGTGGCGTTCGTGCTGGGGGCGGTGACCGGCGCTGCGGTCGCGTTGCTGATGGCGCCCGCCAGCGGTGAAGAGACACGCCGCATGCTCGGCGAGAAGGCTCGCGAAGGGCGCGACCGCGCCGAAGAAGCCGCGCGCCAGGGGCGCGAGTTCCTCAACCGTCAGCGCGACACCTTCAGCTCGGCGATCGAGCGCGGGCGCGAGGCCTACAACCAGGCCCGCGGCACGACCACCCCGCCGACGCCGGGGACGCCGGACACGCTGTGACGGATTGGCCCCAGCTGTTCCTCGGCGTCATCGCCGTGGCGACGCTCGTGATGGCGATCATCCAGGTCGGGGCCATCATCGCCGCGGCCAAGGTGGCGAAGCAGGCGCAGGAGGCGATCGGCAAGGCGCAGCAGGCCGTCACCACCGCGCAGCAGACGATCACGTCCGTCCGTGAGGAGATCCGTCCGCTGATCGCCAAGGCCAGCGCGCTGGTTGACGAAGCCTCGAAGACCGCGGCGCTGGCGACCGCGCAGGCCGGCAAGGTCGATCGGCTCGTCTCCGACCTCTCGCAGAAGGTCGAGGAAACCTCGACGATCGTCCAGCAGGCGATCGTGCGTCCCGCCCGCGAAGGCATCGCCATCGTCGCGGCGCTGAAGGCGGGCTTGAGCGTGCTGCGAGCCGGGAACGACTGGCGGCGTCGCGCCAGCCGGCCGGAAGAGGAAGATCCCCTGTTCATCGGTTGACGGCGGGGAGCCGCGATGGTAGAACGTGGGCACTCAACACCAGAGGTTGCCATGCCCACGAAAGTTCGTCGTGTCGCCAGTCGAATTGCTGCCTGCCTCACGGCCCTCGCCGTGGTCGCGCTCTCCTCGCCGGCGTTCGCGCAGGATCCGAAATCCCGCGCCGCGGCAAAGGCGCTGGGCGACGCGCTGGACCAGTTGAAACTCGACAGCATCGCGGCACCCGATCCCTCCGACAAGGACGCGTTCGTGGCGGCCCTCTATTTCCAGGGCTCGCAACTGCTCGTCGTCTCCGCCAAGTATTCGGTGCCGGCGCTGATCGCCGCCAAGCTCGAGAAGAAGGACTACCGCGACGTCTACATCGACCTGAACGCCGCCTCGGTGGCCGGCTCGAAGATCTTCGTCATGGATCAGGGAGCCGACGGGCTGGTCGCGAAGCCGGGGGACGGCGCCGCCGACAGCTGGGAGCAGGCGAACAAGACCGTCGCGTTCGACGGCGACTGGCGCCGCGCCAAGATGTCGGAAGACGATTACGTGAAGTCGTTCACCGCCGCTGACGAGCGCTATTCACGCATCCTCGAGCTGCTCACGCAGCAGGCGAAGAAGGGCGGATCCTGACGCCTGACGCTGCTTCGTTCCGCGCCGCACTCGGCGGGCTGCTCTCCGAGCTGCTCGCGGGGCCGCGTGAGGCCGCCTTCTTCCTCAACCGCGGCGATCGCGGTCTGCACCACTCGCTCGATGCGCTCTCGGCAGCAGAGGCGAGCGCCCGTCCTGACGGCCGCACCTCGGTGGCGGCACATGTCGATCACGTCCGCTATGGGCTGAGCCTCCTCAACCGGTGGGCCCGAGGCGAGGATCCCTGGCATGACGCGGACTTCTCCGCGAGCTGGACGCGCCTCTCGGTCACCGACGACGAATGGGCGGCGCTGCGGGCGGCGCTCCGGCGCGAGGCGGCGGCGTGGGCGGCCGCGATCGAGGAGCGGACGTCGTGGGATCGCGACAGCATGACGGAAGCGATGGGCAGCGTGGTTCATCTCGCCTACCACCTCGGCGCCATCCGGCAGCTGGCGGCCCGCACCGCCGGTCCACGCGCCCGCGACTGACCGTCCCAAAACCGTCGCATTTCCGCGGGCCGGGCAGTACCATCCGCGACGACCCTCCGTCGCGAATCGAGGACATATGCACGCCTTCCTGCAGGACTTCCGGTACGCGCTTCGAACCCTCAAGGGCAGCCTGGGGACGACGCTGGTCATCGTCGCCTCGCTGGCGATCGGGATCGGCGCCAACACCGCGATTTTCAGCGTCGTCAACGGCCTGCTGCTCAAGCCGTTGCCGTATCCGAGCCCGGAGCGGCTGGCGGTGCTGTGGCTGCGATCGCCGGGCATCAACATCCCGCAGGACTGGCCGTCGCCCGGGCAGTACATCGACGTCAAGAACGAGAACCGCTCGTTCGAGCTGATGTCGATCTCGCAGGGCCGGGGCGGCACGCTGCTCGGGATGGAGCGCCCGGAGCGCGTCGAGGCGCTGCGCACGTCGTCCAGCCTGTTCACGCTGCTCGGCGCGCAGCCGCTGCACGGACGTCTGCTGCTGACGGAGGACGACGAGCCGGGCAAGACGCCGGTCGTCATCCTCAGCCACGGGTTCTGGACGCGCATGTTCGGCGGCGATCCGGCGGTCGTGGGCCGCAGCCTCACGCTCAACGGCATCATCGCCGGCGGCGGCGAGCAGAAGAACCAGTTCACGGTCGTCGGCGTGCTCGGGCCCGACTTCATGCTGAACGACGAGGTCATGCCGACCGTCGCCAGCATCCGCAAGATGGACGTGTTCCTGCCGCTGCCGCTCGGCGCCGACGCGGTCAAGCAGCGCGGCGACGAGAACTACAACATCATGGCGCGGCTGAAGCCGGGCGTGACGATGGCGCAGGCGGACGACGACGTCAGTGCCATCGCCGGCCGGATCCGGGAGAAGGATCAGCGCGATCGCACCTTCACGATCGACGTGGTCTCGCTGCAGGAGCAGGTCGTCGGCAACGTCAAGCGGCCGGTGCTGGTGCTGCTGGGATCGGTGGCGCTGGTGCTGCTGATCGCATGCGCCAACGTCGCCAACCTGCTGCTGACGCGCGCCAGCGGCCGCCAGAAGGAGGTCGCGATCCGCACCGCGCTCGGCGCCGGCTGGCAGCGGCTGCTGCGCCAGCTGCTCACCGAGAGCGTGGTGCTCGGCGTGCTCGGCGGCGCGGTCGGCCTGTTGATCGCCAGGGCCGGGCTCTACGTCGTCCGGACGGTGAACCCCGGCAACATTCCGCGGCTCGACGCGATCACCATCGACGGCCCGGTCCTGTCGTTCACGCTCGGCGTGTCCGTCCTCACCGGGATCGTGTTCGGCCTCGCGCCGGCCTGGCGGGCGGTGCGCATCGACCTCAACTCGGCGCTGAAGGCGGGCGGCCGCAACACCCAGGGAGAGGGCGGTTTTGGGTCGTCGCGGCGGCGCCTGCGCAGCCTGCTGGTGGTGTCGGAGATCGCCCTGTCGCTGATGCTGCTGATCGGCGCAGGCCTGCTGGTGCGCAGCTTCGTGCGGCTGCAGAGCGTGTCGCCCGGCTTCAATCCCGACCAGGTGATCTCGATGCGGCTCGGGCCGAGCGGCCGGCAGTTCGCGAACCGGGACGCGGCGCTGGAGGCGTTCCGGCAGTTCAACGATCGGATTGCCAGCGTTCCGGGCGTCAAGGTGCGCGGCGCGGTGTCGTCGCTGCCGTTCACGTCGGCGGTGGGCTGGGGCTCGATCAACGTCGAAGGGTTCACGCCGCAGCCGGGGCAGGAACTGCAGGTCGATCAACGCGCCGCCACGCCGGATTACTTCCGGACGATGGAGATTCCGCTGGTCAAGGGGCGGTTCTTCGAGGACGCCGACTCGTCGACCACGGCGCAGCCGGTCGTGATCGTCGACGAGAAGTTCGCGCAGCGCTTCTGGCCGAACGAGGATCCGATCGGCAAGCACCTGTGGAACGACCCGAAGCGGCAGATGACGATTGTCGGCGTGGTCGGCACGGTGAAGCAGTACGGCCTCGATATCGACGGCCGGATCGTGGTGTACCGCCCCTCGATCGGGCTGTTGCAATACCAGGTGGCGCGCACCGCGTCGGATCCGGCCGCGGCGGCGAGCGCCATCATCCGGGAGATCCACGCCATCGACCCCACCATCCCCGTCTACGACGTGCGCACGATGCCGGACCGGATGAGCGATTCGCTGGCGAGACAGCGCTTCTCGACGCTGATGCTGGGGGCGTTCGCCGTGTTCGCGGTGATCCTCGCCGCGGTCGGCGTCTACGGCGTGATGTCGTACCTGGTCACGCAGGGCACGCACGACATCGGCGTGCGCATGGCCCTCGGCGCGTCGCGGGCCAGCATCGTCGGCATGGTGGTGCGGCACGGGCTCGAGCTGACCGTCGCCGGCATCGTCATCGGCCTGTTCGGCGCGCTCGCGCTGACGCGGGTGATGGCCACCCTGCTGTTCGGGATCACCGCGACCGACGCGGTCACGTTCGCGACGGTGCCGGTGCTGCTCGGGACGATTGCCGTGCTCGCAAGCTATCTACCGGCGCTGCGGGCGACGCGGGTCGATCCGGTCGTCGCGCTCCGCGACGAGTAGGGCGCGCACTCGGGTGCTGGGTGCGGGATGCGGGAAGCGGGATGCGGGAAGCGGGAAGCGGGAAGCGGGAAGCTACGGAGTCCCCGCGCTCTTCAGCGCCGCGTCGATTGCCGTGCGGTATTCGCCGAAATCGCGGCTGCCGTTGATCGAGGCGGTCACCTGCTTGCGGCCGTCGAGCACGACGATGTTGCCGGTCGCGCCGGAGTACTCCTCGTAGAACTTGTCGAGCCCGAGCCGCAGCGCTTCCGCGCGGCTCGCCTCCGTGTTGGCGTCGTTGGTGAAGTCGAGGACGACGAGGTTGACGCGCCCGGCGTAGCTGTCCTCGATCTGCCCCCACACGCCCTTGGTCACCAGGCAGACGGAGCACCACTGCGCGTGCAGCTTCACGACGTAGGGCTTGCCGTTGTTGGCCTGGTCGGTCGAGATGGCCGGGACGACGGGGGCCGCGTTGCTGGCGTAAATGGCGAACCCGGCGACAGCCAGCAGGCCCGTGATGATGACGACGGCACGGAGAGCTTTTCGGAGCACTGGGCCTTTGCTGGTGACGTCGCGTGACTGAAACAAAAACGGGCCGTGAGGCCCGTTCCTGCGTGCGCACTGTGCAAGATTCCTGTGAGTTGGATGGTGGGCGCTCACAGATTCGAACTGTGGACCCCCGCCGTGTGAAGGCGATGCTCTACCACTGAGCCAAGCGCCCATCGCGCGTACAGGAAACCTGGATTTTATCCGAAGCCGGCGCGATCGGCAACGCCAGCTGGACGGCGGCTATTTCCGCCGTTCGGGCAGCCGGCGCTCCGATGGCCCGTCGTAGGTGTGATCCTTCGGGTCGATCTGCCGCATCGGCTGCTGGCGGACGCGTTCCTCCTCGGCGTGCGCGGCGATGCCGGGGACGCGCGAGATGATGAACAGCGCGTTGGCGATGCTCGGCGGGATGCCGATATCGCCGCACACCGCGGCGATGGCGCCGTCGATGTTGACCGGCACCGGCCGGCGTCCTTCGGTCATCTGCTCGTGCAGGATCATCTCGACGGCGCGAATCATCTGGATGTGCTCGGCCTCGACCTCGAGCTCGAGCGCCATCTGGAACAGGCGGCCCGCACGCGGGTCGCGGGTGTGGTACCGGTGGCCGAAGCCCGGCGGCGGCTCGTCGTGGTCCTCGCGACCTTCGAGCAGCCGCGCCGCGGCCTCGCGGTAGGACGCCCCTTTCCGGACCATGTCGAGGCCGTTGTCGAGGAACTGCATGCAGCTCTCGATGTCGCCGCCGTGGTACTTGCCGAATCCCAGCAGGCCGGCGGCCACGCACGCGCGCAGCGCCGCGCCGGTGGTGGCGGTATTGCGCGCCGCGAGCGTGGAGGGCGGGGTCGCGCCATGATCGATGAAGGACACCAGCATCGCCTCCATCAGCCGTCCGATGCCCGGTGACGGGATCTCGCCCATCAACAGCAGGTAGATCGCCTCGCCGAACGTGAGCCGCCCCATCACCTCGTCGAGGGCGTAGCCGCGGACAAGGATCTTGTTGGGCTCGATGCAGGTCAGCCCGGTACGCCACTCGTCGCTCTTGCGACGCTCCTTGCGCGGTTCATCGATCGCGTCCGCTTTGTCTCTGGTGCTCATGAGCGTTCTCCCGGGGCGTGTCCGCGCGCGCGCTTAGGCCGTACCATACAGCCTGTCCCCGAAATCTCCGAGCCCGGGCACGATGAACTTGTGCCCGTTCAGGCCGCGGTCCACGACCGGCGTGTAGATGTGCACGTTCGGGTGATGCTGCTCGACCAGCGCGATCCCCTCGGGAGCGGCGACGATGCAGATCATGCGGATGTCGGTGGCGCCGGCTTCCCGGAGCAGGTCGAGCGCGGCGACGGCGCTGCCGCCGGTCGCCAGCATCGGGTCGATCATGAGCACGTAGCTGCCGCGGAGGTCGCCAGGCAACTTCGAGTAGTACTGCGAGGCGACCGCGGTGAGTTCGTCGCGCTGCAGGCCGATGTGCCCGACCCTCGCCCCGGGCAGCAGCTCGAGCACGGCATCCAGCATCCCCAGGCCCGCGCGCAGCACCGGGACGACGACGACCCCGGTGCGCACCCGCCGTCCATCTGCGGGCCCGAGCGGCGTCTGCACCGATACGGTCTGCGCCGGCACGTCCCGCGTCGCTTCGGCCGCGAGCAGCAGGCTGATGCGGACGGCCATCCGCCGGAAAATCTCGGGTGGCGTGGCGACGTCGCGCAGCGTGGTCAGCGCGTCGTGCACGACAGGATGCTCGACGACATGCAGTGGCACGGCAGACACTATATGTCAGCGGGCCCCGGCGAGAGGCGTGTCAACTCCCAACCCCCAACTCCCAACTCCCAACCGGAATCGTTGGAGACATCCGGGTAGAAGCCGCCGCGACCGGGCAAACTCGGTGCGTCTTCCAGCCAGATGTTTCGAATGACTCCGTTTTGGGAGTTGGGAGTTGGAAGTTGGGAGTTAGTACAATCACCCCTTCATGCCTCGCTCAATGCTGCTGGTCCTGCTGGCCCTCACGTCGATGGCCGCCCAGGGCGCGCCGCGCCCGATCTCGCTGATCGTGACCAACGGCATCGTCGTGACGGTGGACGGAACAGGACGGGTGCTGACGCCGGGGGCGGTGGCCATCGACGGGCGCGACATCGTCGCCGTCGGGACGCCGCAGGCGATCGCCGCGGCCTATCGGTCCGCGCAGACGATCGACGCGGGCGGCGATGTCGTGATGCCGGGCCTGGTGAATACCCACACTCACGCGCCGATGGTCCTCTATCGCGGCCTGGCCGACGACCTCGCCCTGATGGACTGGCTGCAGAAATACATCTTCCCGGCTGAGGCGAAGACGGTGACGCGCGAGTTCGTTCGTGCCGGGACCCGTCTCGCCGCACTGGAGATGATCCGCTCGGGCACCACCACCTACGTGGACATGTACTACTTCGAGGAGGAGATCGCGCGGGTCACCAAGGAGGCCGGCCTTCGGGCCGTGCTCGGCCAGACGATCATCCAGTTCCCGGCCCCCGACGCGAAGACGCCGGCGGAGGGGCTGGCTCGAACCGAGAAGTTCCTGCAGGAGTTCAAGAACGATGACCTGATCGTTCCGGCGGTGGCGCCGCACGCCATGTATACGCTCGACGAGGCGACGCTCAAGGCATCCCGTCAGCTCGCCGATCGGGAGAAGGCGCCGCTGATCCTCCATCTCGCCGAGACGCGTGACGAGGTCAAGATTGCGGCCGAGAAGCACAAGGCCACGCCGGTGCAGTACCTCGAGTCGCTGGGATTCTTCGGGCCGCGGACGATTGCCGCGCACGCCGTCCACCTCACGCCGGAGGACATCGCCACGTTCCGGCGGCGCGGCGTCGGCGTCTCGCACAACCCGGAAAGCAACATGAAGCTGGCCAGCGGGACCGCGCCGGTGCTGCCGTTGCGCGCGGCGCAGGTGCCGGTCGGCCTCGGCACCGACGGCGCGGCCAGCAACAACGACCTCGACATGTTCGAGGCGATGCGCCAGGCCGCGCTCCTCCACAAGCTGCAGTCGAACGACCCGCGGGTGTTGCCCGCCGCCGAGGTGGTCGCGATGGCCACCCGCGAGGGCGCCCGGGCGATCGGGATGGACGGGCTCATCGGATCGCTCGAGCCCGGCAAGCGTGCCGACGTCATCGTCGTGTCGATGCGCGCGCCGAGGCAGACCCCGATGTACGATCCCCTCTCGCACCTGGTCTATGCCACCAGGGGCGACGACGTACGAACCACGATTGTGAACGGACGAATAGTGATGCGCGACCGCAAGGTACTGACGCTGAACGAAGACGCCGTGCTCGCCGAGGCCCGGACGCTGGCGGGCCAGGTGCGGGGAGCCGTCGGCAAATGACGATCCTGCTGGAGGCCGACGTCATCCAGAGCCGCATCGCCGAGCTCGCCGCCGAAATCGAGCGCGATTATCCGCCTGACGACGAGATCCACCTGGTGGGGGTGCTGAAGGGCGGCTTCATGTTCATGGCCGACCTGGTGCGCGCGATGAGTGCACGCGTCACGATGGACTTCATCGCGGTGTCCAGCTACCAGAAGAGCACGCGGTCGTCCGGGGAAGTCCGGCTCATGAAGGACGTCGACGCCAGGCTCGAGGGACGGCACGTCATCATCGTCGAGGACATCGTCGACACCGGGCTGACCCTGACCTACCTCCAGGACATCCTGCGGGCGCGAGCGCCGAAGAGCCTGCGGACGGCGTGCCTGCTGAGCAAGCCGTCGCGCCGCCAGATCGACGTCAAGGTCGAGTACATCGGCTTCACGATCGAGGACAAATTCGTCATCGGCTACGGGCTCGATTTCGCCGAGAAGTTCCGCAACCTGCCGCACATCGCGGTCATGGACGAGGCCTGATGCGGAAGTTCGAGATCATCACCGAGGCGGATGCGCGGACGCTGGACATCGGCGCCACGGTGGAGCTCGCCGCCGGCGGGCACGTGACGCCGCTCGCACGCGACACCCTGAACGCGCGGCGCGTCACGGTGGTCGGCCCGGGCGTCTCGGATCCGGGCCAGGCCCGCGACCTCGTACCGGTCAGCGACATCCGCCGCGTCGTCCTGGGCAGCGACCACACCGGCGTGGCGATGAAGCGTGCCATCCTGCAGCACCTGCGCGGGCGCGGGCTGGCGGTCACCGACGTCGGGACCGACGGCGCCGACCCGGTCGACTATCCTGACATCGCCGGCGCGGTCGCACTCGCGGTGGCGCGCCGGGAAGCGGACGCCGGCATCGTCATCGACGGCGCCGGGATCGGTTCGGCGATTGCCGCCAACAAGGTCCGCGGCATCCGGGCCGTGATGTGCCCTGACGAAACCATCGCCCGGTATTCGCGCGAGCACAACGGCGCCAATGTCATGACGCTCGGCGCGACGCTGCTGCCGGATGCCGGGGCGGCGATCCGCATCATCGAGGTGTGGCTGGGCACGGCGATGCGCGAAGAGCGATATATCCGCCGGCTCGTGAAGATCCGGCGGCTCGAAGAGCGGGCGGCCCGTGAGTAGCATGCTCAATCCCCAGGACCTGCAGCGGCTGATCGACATCATCACCGACGAAGTGCTCGCGGCGCAGGGGACGCCGCGCCGTCCATCCCGCTGCGCCTGCCATGCCGTCGTCGACGACTGCTGTCCGGATCGGGTGCGCTCGGTCGTGGATGCCGGCGCCACCAGGCTCGGCGTCCATGCCGCCGGCGGGGCGCCTGCCGGCGTGGCGACGATGATCGATCACACGCTGCTCAAGCCGGACGCGACACGCGCCGACATCGAGAAGCTGTGCCGTGAGGCCGCGGAGTTTCATTTCGCGACGGTCTGCGTGAACCCGGTGTGGGTGGCGGAATCGGCCCGCCTGCTGCGCGGCAGCGGCGTCGGGGTCTGCTCGGTGGTCGGGTTCCCGCTCGGCGCGACCAACAGCGACGTCAAGCACTACGAGACCCGCCGCGCGATCTTCGACGGCGCCGCGGAGATCGACATGGTGATCAACGTCGGCGCGCTGAAATCCGGCGACCTGCGTACGGTCGAGCGGGACATCGAGGCGGTCGTCGAACCCTGCCGGCAGTGCGGCGTGACCAGCAAGGTCATCATCGAGGCGGCGCTGCTCACCGACGACGAAAAGATCGCGGCGTGCACGCTGTCGAAGGCGGCCGGTGCGGATTTCGTGAAGACGTCGACCGGCTTCGGGCCGGGCGGGGCCACCGCCGCGGACGTGGCGCTGATGCGTCGCGTCGTCGGCGCGGAGATGGGCGTCAAGGCCGCCGGCGGCGTTCGCGATCTGGAAGGACTGAAGGCGATGGTGGCGGCCGGCGCCAGCCGCGTCGGCGCCAGCGCCGGCGTCAAGATCGTCCAGGAGTCGCGCGGGCAGAAACCCGCGGCGCCGGCGCCGAGCGGCTACTGAGTCAGCCGGTTCGGGCCGCGGCGTTGGTGCGGTCGTCGCCGTCGCGGGTTGTCGCGGACGGTCACGATCCGTTCGGGGAACGGAATCTCGATGTTCTCCTGCTCGAAGCGCCGCCGGATCCGCTTCCGCAGCTCCCGTCCGACGTCCCACTGCTTGAGCGGTACCGTCTTGATCCGCATCTTGAGCATCACCGCCCAGTCGCCGAAGGCGTCGACGCCGAGGACCTCCAGCGGCTCGAGAATGAAGGGGGCGAACGCGGGATCCGCCTGCATCTCGGCGCCGAGTTCGCGCAGCACGGCCGCGACGCGGTCGGGGTCCTCGCGATACGACACCCCGAGGTCGATGACGTAGTAGGAGAAGTCCTTGGACCGGTTGGCGAGGGTCTGGATGGCGCCGTTCGGGAAGACATGGACGGTGCCTTCGGTATCGCGCAGGACAATCGTCCGCAGGTTGATCGCTTCGACCAGCCCGCCGGTGCCGTTGATCGCCGCGACGTCGCCCACCCGCACCTGATCTTCGAGGAGCAGGAAGAAGCCGCTGATCACGTCGCGCACCAGCGTCTGCGCGCCAAAGCCAACCGCGAGGCCGACGATCCCGGCGCCGGTCAGGACCGGAGCGATGTCGACCTGGAACTCGCGCAGCGCCATGAGCACCGCGATGCCCGAGATCAGCACGGTCGCGACCTTGTTGATCACTGACCCGAGGGTGCGCGCGCGCTTCGCGCGCTCGAGTGCATCCAGGCTGGTGCGCTGGTTCAGCTCGTACTCGAAGCGCGAGACCAGCAGATGCGTGGCGCGCACCAGGGCATAGGCGAGGATGCCGATCAGCAGGACCCGGAGGCCGTGCTCGAACGCCCAGTCCGCGAGCCGGCGCAGATGGATCCCGGCCCGCGGCCTCAATCCGACCAGCTCGAAGGCAGGGAAGAGCAGGATCACCGAGAGCAGCAGGAACGCGGCGAGGCCGACCAGCCGCAGCGGCGCCCGCACCAGGGGGCTCGACGGCGCCAGCGTGTCGCCGACAATCGCGCGGAGCGCCTTCGCCGCCAGACGCCGGGCGAGCCGCGCGCCCAGCCACGCGAGCAATAGCGTCGGGATCACCGCGGCCGCGATGAGCTGCCACTCCACCGGGCCGTCGAACAACCGTCTCCACATCATGCCGTCGTCACCTCAGCCCGTCGGGCGTCGCGGCAGGATACCAGAGTGACCGTATAGAATCGCCGGGATGGCGGGGGCCCCTCGGCGCCGCGAGCTGATTCCCTATCTGGCTCTGCTCGCAACGTTGATCGTGACAGCGGCGGCTGGTCGGTACGCCTACGTGACCGGGGCCAACGAGGATCAGCTCCGCTTCGTGAATGCCGCCGACACCGTGTGCACGGCGATCGTCGACCGCCTCGACGCCTACGTCGCGATGCTGCTGGGAGGCGCCGGGCTCTTCGCCGCCAGCGAGGACATCACCCGCGAAGACTTCGCCGACTACGTGGAGCGCCTCGAGGTCGGGAGGCGCTATCCCGGTGTCCGCGGCATCGGCTTCTCGCGCCGCATCGGTCCCGACGAGCGCCAGTCGGTGCTCGATTTCATCCGCCGCGACCTTCCCGACTTCGGATTCTGGCCCGAGTCCCCCGAGGGCGACATCAACGCCATCCTGTATCTCGAGCCCGACGACGAGATGAATCGCCGCGCGCTCGGCTACGACATGGGCTCCGAGACGAACCGCGCCGCGGCGATGGCCCGCGCGCGCGACTCGGGAGCCCCCGCCGCGTCCGGCAAGGTCAGGCTCGTGCAGGAGGGCGGCGACAACCCGGACCCGCAGGTCGGGCTTCCTGATCTACGTGCCCGTCTATCGCGACGGCACGGTGCCCGGCTCGGAGGAGCAGCGCCGCCGCGCCCTCCTGGGCTACGTCTACAGCCCGTTTCGCGCCGACGACCTGCTGCGGAAGATCGTGGACAGCCACGAGCCGAGCGTCGTCGGCTTCGAAGTGTTCGACGGCGCGGTGTCAGAGGCGTCGCTGATGCATCGATCCGAGCCGGCAATCGTCGACCGCCGTTTCCAGCTCGAACGCACCCTTACGATCGAGGGCCGCCAGTGGACGGTCCGCCTGTTCGCGGACGACTCGATGCGTGATTCCTCCACCGGCATCATCGTGACGCTGATTGCGCATCGGCGGCATTCATCTGTCGTTCCTGCTGTTCGGCGTGATGCGCGGCCAGGTCAGGGCCCGGCACACCGCCGAACGGACCGCCGAGGACCTGCGCCGATCGGAAGAGCGGCTGCGCATTGCCGACCGCGCCAAGGACGAGTTCCTGGCGACGATCTCGCACGAGCTGCGAACGCCGCTGAACGCGATCGTCGGTTGGGCGTCGATGCTCGGCCGCGGCGCGGTGCCGGCCGAGATGTTTCCCCACGCGATCAGCGTCATCGCGAGGAACGCCGCGGCACAGGCCCGGCTCGTCGAGGACCTCCTCGACATGTCGCGCGTGGTGGGGGGACATCTCCGGCTGCACCTCGGCGAAGTCGACCCGGCCTCGGTCCTCGACGCGGCAATCGAGGGGTTCCGGCCCTCGGCCCACGAGGCCGGACTGACGCTGCGCTACGACAAGGCGCCGCTCGGGACCATCGAAGCGGACAGCGGCCGGTTGCAGCAGATCGTCGGCAATCTGCTGTCGAACGCGGTCAAGTTCTCGCCGCGCGGCGGCACCATCACGCTGTCGGCGGAACGGAGCAGGGAGACGCTGATCATCCGCGTCGCGGACACCGGGATCGGTATGGATCAGGCGTTCGTGCCGTTCGTGTTCGATCGCTTCCGGCAGGCTGATTCGTCGACCACCCGCTCGCATGCCGGCGCAGGACTGGGGCTCGCCATCGCGCGGCATCTGGTGCACCTGCACGGCGGTTCGATCGAGGCGGCGAGTGAGGGCCACGGGCGGGGATCGACGTTCGTCGTCCGGTTGCCGCTCCGACGGCCGGATGCCGCGGCGACGACACCGCCGGCGGAATCAGCGTGAGGCGACGAGCGCCGGCTCGGTCTGCTGGACGGGCAGCCGAAGGGTGGCGCGGCAGCCGACGCGGTCTTCACGGTTCTCGAGCTGCAGGCTGCCGCCGTGTGCTTCCGCGATCTGGCGGCTGAGGACGAGGCCGATCCCGGACCCGCCAGGCTTGGTCGTGAAGAACGGCACGAACAGGTTCCCCGTATTGGACAGGCCCGGTCCTTCGTCTTCGACCCAGAGCTCGACGATCGCAGGTGAGGATCCCGGCACCCGGCTCCAGCCGACGCGCACGCCCCCGCCGGTCTCGTTCGCCGCGTCCACCGCATTGCGAATCAGGTTGATCAGCAGCTGTTCGAGCTGGTCGCCGTCACCCTGAATGTTGAAGCGCGGGCCCGGGACGACCTCGATGTGGTGCGCCTTCTCGAGCGTCACCACGCGATCGACGAAGGCTGACACGTCGAGCGGCGCCAGCTTCGGCGGCGGCAGCTTGGCGAGCCTGGCGTAGGCGCTCATGAAGCGGCTGAGCGCGTCCGAGCGCGACGCAATCACATTGAGGCCTCGCTGCACGTCGTCGCGCCAGTCGGGTGGCGGCGGGTCGCGGTCCATGATCGTCGCGAGGCTGCCGGCGATCGACTTGATCGGCGCCAGCGAGTTGTTCATCTCATGGCCGATGACGCGGATGAGGCGCTGCCATGCCTGCCGTTCCTCCTCGCGGAGCGGCTGACTGAGGTCGGAGAGGACCAGCAGTTCGTGCGGCCGGCCGCCCTGCCGGAACTGGCTGCGGCGGATCTCCCACCGGCCGACGCCGCCAGGGAACGCGGTGTTGATGACGCGCGGGACCTCGCCCGCGAGGGCATCGGACAGCCCGATCTCGTCGGCGTCCCGGCCGAGCAGGCGCTCGGCAGGCTGATTGAGCAGCCTGGTGCCGGCGCGGTTCACGAATTTCAGTTCCTGCTTCTCGTCGAAGGTGAAGACGGCGACGTCGATCTCCGCCATCACCTTGCGCAGGAGCGTCGTCGCCTCGAGAGCGTCCAGGCGCTGGTGCCGCAGTGTCTCCACGAGCGCGTTGACCTCGACCATGACTTCGCCCAGCGGATCCCCGCCGCGGGCGCCGCGGGCACGGATCGAGAAGTCCCCTTCGCCGAGGGCCGCGAGCAGGTTCGAGAGCGTCTGGAGCGGCAGCACGACGCGCTCGCGGAGCGCGAACGCAAAGCCGAGGCAGACGGTGACGATCACCACCGTCAGCGTCCACTGCACCTTCGGGGTGTAATCGCCGGTCCAGAGAAAGGTCAACGAGATCGCGGCGCCGGGCAGGGCTGACGCCAGCGCCATCAACAGGATCCGCCGGTCGTGGCTCAGGCGGGGCTCGCGCGGAGGGCTCATCCTTGACGGAAGTTAAAAGTAAAAAGGGAAAAGGTAAAAGAAATTCTTTTCCCTTTTAACTTCTGACTTCTGACTTGCTACAGGCCGTAACGCTGGAGGCGCCGGTAGAGCGCGCTACGGCTCAGGCCGAGTGCCTTCGCCGCCTGGCTGACGTTGCCGTCGTAGCGGGTCATCGCTTTCTTGATCAGGAAGCATTCGACGTCTTCGAGGCTCATGTCCTCGAGCCGTCCGCCGCCTCCGTCCTTGGTGCTCCGCAGGCCGAGGTCGGTCGCCTTGACCATCGGCCCCTGCGACATGAGCACGGCGCGCTCGACGGAGTGGTCGAGCTCCCGCACGTTCCCCGGCCAGGAGTGCTCGAGGAGAATCTGCATCGCGCCGCTCTCGAACCCGGTCAGGCGCTTGCGATAGCGCTGCGCGTGCTGGCGCAGGAAGTGCTGCGCGAGCAGCGGCAGATCCTCGCGGCGATCGCGCAGCGAGGGCAGCCGGATCTCGATGGTGTTGAGGCGGAACAGCAGATCCTGGCGGAAGCGGCCGCCGTTGACCTCGTCGTTGAGATCCGCATTGGTCGCCGAGATGATTCTGACGTCGACGCGGCGGGTCCGCGACGATCCCAGGCGCTCGAACTCGCCGGTCTCGATCACGCGCAGGAGCTTGGCCTGCTGGCTGAGCGGCACGTTCGCGATCTCGTCGAGGAACAGGGTGCCTTGCTCGGCGAGCTCGAAGCGGCCCACGCGGTCGGTCTTGGCGTCGGTGAACGCGCCGCGCACGTGCCCGAACAGCTCGCTCTCGAACACGCCCTCCGAGACGCCGCCGGAGTTGACGATCACCATCGGCCTGGTGGCGCGGCTCGACACGCTGTGCAGCGCGCGGGCGACGACCCCCTTGCCGGAGCCGTTCTCGCCCAGGATCAGGATGTTCGCATCCGACGGGCCGACCCGCGAGATGACCTGCAGCACGTTCTGCATGCTCGGCGACTCGGCCACCAGGTTCGGCATGCCCTCGCCGCGCAGCAGCGAGTTCTCGGCCTCGAGGCGCTGACCCTTGCGCAGCGCCTGGCTGAGCTCGATCTGCGTCCGCACGATCGCGAGCAGGCGGGCGTTGTCCCACGGCTTCTGGATGAAGTCCCGCGCCCCGCGGCGCATCGCCTCGACGGCGACTTCCACGCTGCCCCAGGCCGTCATGACGACGACGGGCAGGGTCGGATCGGCGCCCTGAATCCGCGACAGCAGGTTGAGCCCTTCCTCGCCCGATGTCGTGTCGCGGGCGTAGTTCAGGTCGATGAGCGCGACGTCGAACTCGCGCGCCTCGATCGCCGCGAGCACGCCGGCGGGCGACGACGCGGTCTCGAGCGTGAAGCCCTCGGCCTTGAGCAGGAGGCGCAGCGCCTCGAGCACGTCGGACTGGTCGTCGGCAATGAGCACACGCGGGTCCGCCGGGCGGCCGGTGGAACGTGCATGTTCGGAAATGGCGCGGTCCTTCAAGTGATCAGTGATCAGCATACGTTGCCTGTGCTCGTTGCCCAAGCCGGGGGAGACCGGCGAGGAGGCCTCACGGCCATTCAGTCCGTCCGCAGCGCGATCAGCGGATCGATGCGGGTAGCGCGCCAGGCCGGAATGCAGCTGGCGGCCATGGCGACCAGCGCCAGCAGCCCCGACGTGACGACGAAGGTCAAAGGATCGCGCGTGCTCACGTTCGGCAGCAGGTCCGCCGGGATCGCCGACGACAAGGCAAGTGCGGCCGCGACGCCCGCGACCAGCCCGGCCGCGACCAGCAGCAGGCCGTGGCCGAGGATCAGCCGCAGGACCGACCCGGGCCGCGCTCCGAGCGCCATCCGCACGCCGATCTCCCGCCTGCGTTGCGCGACCGAGTAGTTCGCGACGCCGTAGAGGCCGATCGAGGCCAGCAGCAGCGCCAGGCCGCCAAACGTCGTGAGCAGGATGACGTTGACGCGGAGCGGCGCGAGCGACTGGGCGACCTGGTCCTCGAGCGTCCGGACGTTGAACACCGACAGCGTCGAATCCATCTGCTGCACTTCTCGCCGCACGGCGGCGGCGAGCGAGCTGGCGTCCGTGCCGGCTCGCACGTGAAGGACGGCAGCCGGCGTGTAGTTCTGCCGCAGCGACTGATAGATGAACGGAGTCGGCTCTTCGGTGACGGCGTTGTACTTGGAGTCGCGGGCTACGCCGATGACGGTCGTGAAGTCGGCATCGCCGAAGAACTTGAAGCGCTTGCCGATGGCATCCTCGCCGGGCCAGAACCGCGCCGCCATGGTCTCGTTGACGATGACCACGCTCGGGGCGCCCGCGGTGTCCGACTCCATGAAGTCCCGTCCGCGATGCAGCGGAATCTCCATCGTTTCCAGATAGCCGGGGCTGATCCCGTTCACCTGCACCAGGATCCGATCCCGCGTCGTCGTGTCAGCGCCTTCGGGCATCACGCTTCGCAGCGGCCCGCCGGCAAACGGCGCGCTCTGCGCGATGGCGGCCTGCTGCACGCCAGGCAGCGCAGCGGCGCGTTCTGCAACCTGCCGATAGAAGACCTGGCCGCGCTCGGGGGTATATCCCTCGCGACCGAGGTTGAAGTTCATCACCAGCACGCCGCGCGTCTCGAAGCCGGTGTCGATCCGGTGTGAGTCGTTCAGGCTGCGCAGGAACAGGCCGGCGGCCACCAGCGACACGAGCGACAAGGCAACCTGCACGACGACGAGGCCCTGACGAAGACTGAATGCCCCGAGCAGCCCACGGCGCCCGGTGCCAGAGGGCACGGTCTCGTTCTTGAGGACAGGCACGACGTCCGGTTTCGACGCCTGCAGGGCCGGGGCGACTCCGAAGAGCAGGCCGGTGGCCACCGCGAGCGTCGCGGTGAAGGCCAGCACGCGCGCGTCGAGCGAGACGTCTTCGACTGGAATCGGCAGCGGCAGATCGGCGCCGGCCAGGGCCTGAAGCAGCCAGTAGGCAAGGGTCAGCCCCAGGGAGCTGCCGAGCAGCGACAGCAGGACGCTCTCGGTCAGCAGCTGCCGGATCAACCGGCGGCGGTCTGCGCCCAGCGCGAGGCGTACGGCGATTTCCTTGCGGCGGCCGTTGGCGCGCGCGAGCAGCAGGTTCGCGATGTTCGCGCAGGCGATGAGCAGCACGATCCCGACGACGGTCATCAGGATGACGGAGAGCTGAACGACCGGCGCGCCCCCCTGGCCCTGCGGATTGAGGCGCGTGTCCAGCAGCGACGCCGCGCCGGCGCCGCGCCCCTTGTTCTCATTCGGGTAGGCCTGCTCGAGCTGAGCGAACAGGGTCCGCACGTTGGCGCCCGCCTGTTCCAGCGAGACGCCGGGCGCGAGCCGGCCCAAGGCGAACAGGAACAGGCCGCGCCGCTGCTCGTACCACGTGAAGTTAGGCTGTGCGACGTCGTGCATCGCCATCGGTACCCAGACCGACGGGCCGCCGCCGAGCAGCGTGCCCGTGAAACCTCTGGGCGCGACGCCGACGATCGTGAAGGGCGTGCGATTGAACGTCAGCGTCTTGCCGACGATGGCGGGGTCGCTGCCGAGGCTCCGCTGCCAGAAGCCATGACTCAGCACCGCGACCGGCGTCGCGGTCCGATCCTCGTCCGGCAGAAAGCCGCGGCCCAGGTGAGGCGTCACACCGAGCAGCGAAAAATAGTTGCCGGAGACCACCTGCGCGGGCACCTGCTCGGAATCGTTGCCGGTGCTCCAGTTCATCTGCGCGAAGGTGAACGCGGCCATGCCGGTGAACACCTGGTTCTGGTCGCGCAGGTCCTTGTAATTGAGGTGCGAGAGCGGCAGGTTGCCGGGATTGCGCTGGTCCAGCATGAACACGGATGCGAGGCGATCCGGTTCCTGCACTGGAATCGGCTTCAGCAGGATGACGTTGACGAGGCTGAAGATGGCCGTGTTCGCGCCGATGCCGAGCGCCAGCGACAGCGCCGCGACGAGGGTGAAGGCGGGGCTCTTCGCCAGCACGCGAAGGCCGTAACGCAGGTCCTGCAACATGGGCTGAATCGCGGAAATGCCGACAACGGGAGGCCGACAACCGTCAGCGCCCGTTGCCAGCCGTCCGTGTCAGCGAAACTGTTCGAATCAGTGGTCGATCTTGAAGCCGCTCTCCTCGAGCTCTTTCTCACCCTTCTTGCTGCCGTCCTCTTCGACGACGCGGCCGTCGAACAGGTGGATGGAGCGGTCGGCGTGCCGGGCGTAGCGCGGATCGTGCGTGACCATGCAGATCGTCGCGCCTTCGCGGTGGAGCTCGCGCAGCAGCTCCATGACCGCCTCGCCGTTCTTCGAGTCGAGGTTTCCGGTCGGTTCGTCCGCGAGCAGAATCGACGGCGCACCGGCGACGGCGCGGGCGACGGCGACGCGCTGCTGCTGACCGCCCGAGAGCTGGCTGGGGAGGTGCTTGGCGCGGTGCGCCATCCCGACCTTCTCGAGCGCCGCCATGACGCGCTCCTTGCGCTCCGCCGACTTCATGCCGCGGTAGGTCAGCGGCAGCTCGACGTTCTCGTACACGTTCAGATCGCCAATCAGGTTGAAGCTCTGGAAGATGAACCCGATCTCGCGATTGCGGACGCGCGCGCGCTCCGACAGCGGCAGGTCGGCGACCGACTTGCCGTTGAGGGTGTACTTGCCTTCGGTCGGCGAGTCGAGCAGGCCCAGGATCGACAGCAGCGTCGACTTGCCGCAGCCGGACGGACCTGCGATCGCGATGTACTCGCCGCTCCTGATCTCCAGGTGGATCCCCGCGAGCGCGTGCGTTTCGACTTCGTCGGTGAAGAAGACCTTCGTCACGCCATCAAGGTGGATGAGCGGTTGACCGGCTGTGTTCATTCAAAGCTCCTTGTTTGTCCTCGCGGACGGCCTGTTGCTGCTTCCGGTGTCTCTTGCGGCGACCCGCGCCGGCCTGTTGCTGCGTTCCGCTATCTCTTGCGGCGACCCGCGCCGGTCGGTGCTGTTTCCTGCGGCTACTGCGTCAGTCGCACGCGCTGGTAATCGTCCCAGGTCGACATGTCCGAGAGAATGACCTGGTCGCCTGGCTGCAGGCCCTCGACGACCTCGATGGTGCTGACGGAGCTCCGTCCGAGCTTCACCGTCGTGCGGACGGCTTCCCCTGCGGCATTGACCTTGAACAGGCTCACCGAGCTGTTCTCCTGGCCGAACGCCGGCCGGCCGACGTAGATGATGTCGTTCAGCTCCTCGAGCCGGATGTTGCCGTCGACGCTCAGGTCGGGACGCGCGCCCACCCGGCAGCGCGCCTTCGAGCGTGACGTCGACACCGACGGTGCCGTTGCTCGACGCCGGATCGATGCGCGAGACCTTGCCCTTGACGACCCCGTTGCGCGTGTCGACTTCGGCGTATTGGCCGATGCGGATGTCCTTGGTCTGGGTTTCCGCGATGCGCAATTCCGCCTTCAGGTTGGTGGGGTTGGCGACGCGGGCGAGGTTGGTGCCCGGACCGACCTGGGCGCCCACTTCGACCTGCGCCGTCGGGCCCGAGCAGACGCACTGCAGCACGCCGTCCATGCCCGCTTTCACGCGGAGGTCATCGAGCCGGCGATTCTGCAGTTCGGCCGCGGCGCGGCGCAGCGAGATGTCCGCTTCCTGCGGCGCCAGCTGCGACTTGATGCCGTTGCGGGTCATCTCGATCCGCCTCTTTTCGATGCTGAGCCGGTTCTTCAGCTCTTCGACCTGGCCGCGGTTCCGCTTCACCTGGAGGGCGCCAATCAGGTTGTCCTTGAACAGCTGCTCGTTCGCTTCCAGCTCCAGCAGCGCCTGCTTGTAGTTGGATTCGATCGTCGCCAAGGCCGACTCCTGGGTCAGCAGCTGGTTCTCGAGGTCCGCCTTGCGGTTCTCATACGCGGCCTGCGCCGACTGATAGGCGAGCTGCGCGTCCTTGACCGCCTGCTGCAGATCCGGGTTGCTCAATTCGAGGATGACGGTAGTGGGCGTGACCTGCGCGCCGGGCCGGAGCAGGATGCGCTCGACACGACCCTGGGTCGTCGCCGGAATCCAGCGGATGTCTTCGGGCACCAGCGTGCCGGAACCGCGGACCTGCCGCAGCATCTGGCCGCGCTTCACCGTATCCACCCAGACGGTGGCGCGGTCGACGCTCGGCGCCGCGGGCTTCAGCCGCGAGACACCCACGGTGATGAGGATGATGACGAGCAGGGCCGCCGCCCCGTAGATGGCCCGGCGGATCTTCTTCTTACGAATGACGCTTGGTGAACGTGCAATATCAACCATGAACCTGCCTCTGGGCTGAGTCGGGTGAGAGAGAACTCGACTCAGTACAGATAAGCCTAAGATGTGCCACCTTGAGTACCTTGTCTAACCGATTGCAACGACTGTGCTTATAATTGCCGACGCAGCTGACCACCGTATCACGTTGCCCGCTTGCGGAACCCGGTTGCCCGGAAACGAACACCCCGCAAACCGCTGATCCCGACGGCTCGACCCTGCAATTGACGGTGAGTTGGACGGAAATCTGCGCCGTCCGGTTTAGAACAATTTGCCGCGACGTGAATTGGCCGTCTCCCGGCGGCCGAGGCAGAGGCCGAAAACACGTCTGAGGAGATGGAATGGGTTACGAGGCCGACTGCTCGCTGACGATCGATGGCCGGCGGTACCGCGGCGTCGCCCGGCTCGAGCATATGGATCTGGTGTTTCGCGGGGAAACCTCGCTGACCATCCCGTTGCGCGACGTCGCCGAAGTGCACGCCCGAAGCGAGAGCCTGTTCGTCACGTTCGGCGCGAAGCGCGCCGCGCTCGCCATCGGCAACGGGGCCGCGAAGTGGGCCGACCGGATCGGCAACCCACCCTCGCGCGTCAAGAAACTCGGCGTCAAGGCCGGCATGAGGGTCGCGCTCATCGGCGTGCCCGATCCCGGGTTGCAGCAGGAGCTCGAAGCTGCCGGCGCGACGATCGCGTCGGCCGCCGCGACCGGGCTCGACGCGATCTTCTACGGCGTCCGGACCGCGAAGGATCTGGCCCGCCTGGAGACGCTGTCGGCCCGGATGCAGCCAGCCGGCGCACTATGGGTCATCCGCGGCAAGGGAAAGGGTGCCGTCGTGTCTGAAGCCGACTCGATGGCCGCCGGCAAACGCGCCGGTCTGGTCGACGTGAAGGTCGTGAGTTTTTCCGACACCCACAGCGCCGAGAAGTACGTCATTCCGGTCGCGCGGCGAGCGCGGCGCTGACGAGGGCCCGGTTTCACAAATCAGCACGCCGTCCGCGTGCGATCTGCCACGATGCGTGCATCGACGGTCGAAAGCCCGGTATTCTTGGACAACGACAACTATGAGCGACATCAGCGATCGGCTGTTGAATGATCTCGTCGAAGCGATGCGGGAGATCGTCCGCAAGGAGCAGTCAGAGCGGCTCCGTGACATCTACCTCATTGGCGACATCGACAAGGACAGCGCGCGCGGCGTCATCGAGCGCCTGCGCGAGCTGGCGAATGACAGCCGCAAGCCGATCACGATCTACATGAACACCGCCGGCGGCAACGTCACCGACGGGCTCGCGATTCATGACGCCATCCGGTTCCTCGTGACCCTGGGCGTGCAGGTCACGGTGGTGGTGCAGGGCATGGCCTATTCGATGGGATCGATCGTCCTGCAGGCGGCGAGCCCCGGCCGCCGGCTCGCGTTCCCGCATTCGTGGATCATGATTCACGAGCCGGCCAAGTGGGCCGGCTGGCAATCGACGACGGCGGCGGCGCAGCATCTCGATCGCCTGAAGCAAATGCAGAGTCAGATCTACCGCATTCTTTCCCAGCGGTCGGGCAAGCCGCTGCGGCAGATCATCCGCGACACCAAGCGCAACGATTTCTATCTCGATGCGATGAAGGCCCGGGAGTACGGGCTGATCGACGAGATTCTCGGACCGGTCGAATCCGTCGCCACGCCGGACGAGAAGGCCGCGCTCAGCGAAGCCCAGGACACACCCAGTCACACGGCCTCCGCACCACCACCTCAGCCGATCCACGCGACCGCGCCCGAGTCAACCACGACAACCCGCGCCAAGGCCTGAAACGGGACAACCGCAGACCGGTGGCATGCCGGTTGCGAGTTCGAACCGCTTGATGGGAGATCGCCGCCTTGCGGCGTGGGAGCTGGGCTGTACTGATGTCGACAGCGGACGCGTATCCATTTCCGACCCAACCGGCGCCGCTTCGATTTACGGTGGCATTGGCCGCCGTCGGCAGCGTGTTTCTTCTCGATTCCGCGCTCGGCCCGCTGATCGACGACGGCAGCCAGTTCCTGCTGCTCGGGACGGCGGTGATGGCGAGCGCGTGGTTCGCGGGCACCGGACCGGCACTGGCCGCCACGGTCGTCGGCGCGCTGCTCGGCGCCGCGGGCGCACAGGGCTCGCCGACTGACGCGCGCGCCACGCAAGCCCACCTCGCGCTCTTCGTCGTCCAGGGTCTGCTGCTGACGGCGCTGGTCTCCGAGCTGCGGCGGGCCCGCCGCGTCGCCGAGCAGAAGGCGCGCGACGCGCTCGACGCGCGCCGCGAGAGCGAGAATGCGGCGCGGATGAAGGTCGAGTTCCTCGCCACCATCTCGCACGAGCTGCGCACGCCGCTGAACTCGGTCCTCGGCTGGCTCCACCTGCTGCGAACCGGCAAACTCGACGACGCGACCGAGACCCGTGGCCTCGAGGCGATCGAGCGCAACGTGCGGCTGCAGGCGCAGCTGACCAGCGATCTGCTCGACCTCTCCAAGGTGCTCACCGGCAACCTGCTGCTCGAGAGCCGGCCGGTGTCGCTGGCCGAGGCCGCTCGCCAGGCGGTAATGGCGGCGATACCTGCCGCGCAGGCCAAGAACGTCAGCATCACGCCCACCATTCCCGAGGCCACGCTGCCGGTCATCGGCGATCTGATGCGGCTGCGGCAGATCGCGTGGCACCTGCTCGCGAACGCGATCAAGTTCACGCCGCGCGGTGGCGAGGTCGGCCTGAAGCTCGATGCGTCCGCCGATGCCGCCACGCTGGTGGTGTTCGACAGCGGCCCCGGGATCGCCTCCGAGTTCCTGCCGCGGGTGTTCGAACGCTTCACGCAGGAGGACCCGTCGCCGACGCGCACCGTCGGAGGCCTGGGCGTCGGCCTGTCACTCGTCAAGGACCTCGTCGAGCTGCACGGCGGTGAGATTCGCGCCGGCAACCGCCACGCCGGGCAGGGTGCGGTCTTCACCATTCGTCTGCCGCTCGCTCCCCCGGACGCCATCCCGCAGGCCAGCGCGTCCGCCACCGACGATCCGCGCTTCGCGTCACCGCCGCTCGACGGGTTGCGCGTGCTCGTGCTCGATCAGGACGCCGACGGCCGCGAACTGCTGCGCACGGTGTTGCAGCAACGCGGCGCGTCCGTGAAGACCGCCGCTTCGGTGGCCGATGCGCTCGAGGCGCTCGAAGCCTGGCGGCCCGACGTCCTCGTCAGCGACAGCGCGTCGCCGGAGCGCGATTCCTACGCGCTCGTTGGCAAGGTGCCGTCGCTCGAGCCTTCGCGCGGCGGTCGTATCCCGGCCGCGGCGCTGACCGCCTTCTGGAAGACCGACGCGCGGGTACGACAAATGCTCCAGACGTCACACACGGACCTGCCGAAACCGATCGAGCCGGCGGTCCTCATGGCAGAGATCGCACGGTTGACCGGTCGCGAGCGCCGCCGCGCGCAGCGCCATTGATCCGGCGACCGGCCGAGGCCGATCGAACGATGTCCGAACGATGTCATTGACCCGCCAGCGCCGGCTGTCCGCCGGACTCGAACTCCAGTCTCCCGGCGTCTCCCACGCCCGCGTGTGGGCCCCGGCACGCAAGGTCGTCGAGGTCGTGCTCGACGCCAACCGCGCACGAACGTGGCGCCTGTTCGCCCGAGGAGGACGGCTACTTCTCCGGCGAGGTCACCGGCCTGAAGGCCGGCGACCGCTACTGGCTGCGTCTCGACGGGCTCGCGCTCCGGCCGGACCCGGTCTCGCGCTCTCAACCCGACGGCCCGGACGGCCCCTCCGCGGTCGTCGATCCGCACGCGTTCCGCTGGAGCGACGGCGCCTGGGGCGGCGTCGAGCGCGACGGTCAGGCGCTCTACGAGATGCACGTCGGGACCTTCACCGCCGAAGGCACCTGGCGCGCGGCCGCCGGCGAGATCGAGCGGCTGGCCGATCTCGGCATCACCGTGATCGAGATGATGCCGGTTGCCGATTTCGCCGGCCGCTTCGGGTGGGGGTACGACGGCGTCAACCTCTACGCCCCGACGCGCCTCTACGGCACGCCTGATGATCTCCGCCAGTTCGTCGATCGCGCCCACGCCCACGGCATCGGCGTGATTCTCGACGTCGTCTACAACCACGTTGGCCCTGATGGCAACTACCTGGCCGACTTCTCGCCCGATTACTTCACCGATCGCTACACGAACGACTGGGGGCGCGCCATCAACTTCGAGGGCCCGCGCGGCGCCCGCGACTTCTTCGTCGAGAACGCCGGGTACTGGATCGCCGAGTTCCACTTCGACGGGCTGCGCTTCGACGCGACGCAGGACATGAAGGACGCCTCGCCCGAGCACGTGCTGGCGAGCATGGTGCAACGCGCGCGCGAGGCGGCGCCGTCCCGGACGCTGTATCTCGTCGCCGAGAACGAGCCGCAGGACACGCGCATCGTCCGCGATTCGGCGCGCGGCGGCTACGGCGCCGACGCGCTCTGGAACGACGACTTCCACCACAGCGCCGTCGTCGCGCTGACCGGCAAGCGCGAGGCCTACTATCGGGACTATCTCGGCTCGCCGCAGGCGTTCATCTCGTGCGCGAAGTACGGCTACCTCTATCAGGGCCAGTGGTATGGCTGGCAGGAGAAGCGGCGCGGGACGCCAGGCCTCGATCTGGTCCCGAACACTTTCATCGCCTACCTCGAGAATCACGATCAGGTGGCGAACAGCGCCTTCGGACGACGGCTGCACGAGACGACGAGCCCGGCGCGGCTGCGAGCGCTGACGGCTTTGACGCTGCTCGGTCCGGAGACGCCGCTCCTGTTCCAGGGGCAGGAGTTCGCGGCATCGGCGCCGTTTCTGTACTTTGCCGACCACAAGGATGAACTGCGGGGGCCGATCAACGCCGGGCGGCTGGAGTTCCTGTCGCAGTTTCAGAGCGCCAACGATCCCGAGGTCGTTCGCGGCATCCCCACCGCGGAGGACGAAGCGACGTTCCTGCGAAGCAAGCTGGATCTCGGCGAGCGCGAGCGGCATCGCCATTGGCTGGACCTGCACCGCGATCTCCTGCTGCTACGCCGTAAGGATCCGGTCGTGCGGCAGGCTGGCCGGCAGCGTCCCGAAGGCGCGGTGCTCGGACCCGCGGCGTTCGTCCTGCGGTATCAAGGGGGATCGGACGGCGACCGGCTGCTGGTCGTCAACCTCGGAACCGACGTCGTGCTGGAGCCCAACCCGGAACCGCTCCTCGCGCCGCCGTTCGATGCGCATTGGGAAGCTGCAGTGGAGCAGCGAGTCGCCCCGCTACCGCGGAAGTGGCACGCCTGCGCTCCATCCTCACGGTGCCATGCGCGTGCCGGCGGAGTCAGCCGTCCTGCTGCGATCGCTGCCGGGCCCGCCTGATGACGTCGGGGCTGGCGACACGAAGAAGAGGATCGACAAGAAGGACACGAGCAGATGAGCACCGAACTCCATCGCGTCATCCATCATCCTCACGATTCGCTGGAGGCGGAGGATCCGCAGCGTCGTGAGTGGCTCGTCACGAACGGGCTGGGCGGCTATGCCTCGGGTACCGTCGCCGGAGTGGTCACGCGGCGGTATCACGGCCTGCTCATCGCCTCGCTGCCGGCGCCGCTCGGGCGCATGGTCATGCTCAATCACCTGCTCGAGCGCGTCAGGCTGCCGGACGGTCAGGTGCTGTGGCTCGGCGACGAGAGCGACGTCGCCGGCCCGAACGTCGTCGATCGCTACGACCACCTCGTCGAGTTCCGGCTCGAGCTCGGGCTGCCGGTGTGGCGGTACGATCTGCGCGGCACGGTGATCGAGAAGCGGGTGCTGATGCCCCACACCCAGAACACCGTCCATGTCACCTACCGCATGATCGAGGGCACCAGCGCGGTGCGGTTGTCGCTGCGGCCGTCGATCCAGTTCCGCGGCTACGAGGACGCGGTCGATCGCAACCTGGTGTCCTCGTACACGCTGACCAGCACCGCCGGCGGCCGCTACGAAGTCTGCGGCGACGAGATTCCGCCGATGCGGCTGATCCTTCACGGCGCACGCGCCGCGCTCACCCTCGACGAGAAGGGCGCGACCGAAGTGCCGTACGAGATGGAGCGCAGCCGCGGCTACGGGTCGGTGGGATCGATGTGGAGCCCGGGCTACTTCCGCGCCGATCTGCGTCCCGGACAGGACGTCACCCTGGTCGCCTCGACGGAGACCTGGGAAACGCTTCAGGCGGCGACGCCGGCCGATACCGCGGCGCGGGAGACCGACCGGCGCAGCCGGCTGCTCAAGATGGCGGACTGCGTCGAGGAGGAGCATCCCTGGATCTCGGAGCTGATCCTGGCGGCGGACCAGTTCATCATCACGCCGGCCGGACGTGCGGAAGAAGCGGCGAGGGCCAGGGCCGCGGGCGAAGAAGTGCGGACGGTGATTGCCGGCTATCACTGGTTCACCGACTGGGGCCGCGACACGATGATCAGCCTCGAAGGGCTGACGCTGACGACCTGCCGCTACCGCGAGGCGGCCAACATCCTGAAGACGTTCGCGCACTACATTCGCGACGGCCTCATTCCGAACATGTTCCCGGACGGCGCGCGCGAAGGGCTGTACCACACCGCCGACGCGACCCTGTGGTTCTTCCACGCGGTGCACCGCTACGTCGAGGTCACTCGCGATACCGACACGCTTCACCTGCTGATCCCGAAGCTCGCGGAGATCGTCGAGCACCACCTGAAAGGCACGCGCTTCGGCATCGGCGTCGACGAGGCAGACGGGCTGCTGCGCCAGGGCGCACCGGGATACCAGCTCACCTGGATGGACGCAAAGGTGGACGACTGGGTGGTGACGCCGCGGCGCGGCAAGGCGGTCGAGATCAACGCGCTGTGGTACAACGCGCTCCGCCTCCTCGACGGGTGGATCCGGGAGCATGGCGGCGTCGATCGCGATCTCGACCTGGCGCGCCATGCCGACCACGCGCGCGAGTCGTTCAACCGCCGCTTCTGGTACGAGCCGGGGGGATATCTCTACGACGTGGTCGACGGCGAGTCCGGTGACGATCCGGCCTGCCGTCCGAACCAGGTGTTTGCCATCGCCCTCGATCATCCGATCCTCGATCGATCGCGGTGGGAGGCGGTCATCCAGGTGGCGCGGCAGCGGCTGCTGACGCCCGTGGGGATGCGGTCGCTCGCGCCCGGCCATCCGGAATACAAGGCGAAGTACTACGGCGATCTGCGCTCGCGCGACGCGGCCTATCACCAGGGGACGGTCTGGGGCTGGCTGATCGGACCGTTCGTGGATGGGTGGCTGAAGGTCTACCCGGAGGATCGGGCGGGCGCGCGCGCGCTGCTCGAGGGGTTCTCGGAGCATCTGAGCAGCGCGTGCGTGGGGTCGATCAGCGAGATCTTCGACGCCGAACCGCCATACACGCCGCGCGGCTGCGTGGCGCAGGCGTGGAGCGTCGCCGAAGTCCTGCGGTGCCTCGAGAAGACCAAGGCGGTGTCGCCGGACCAGGGCGCCCTGGCCGGCGCCGCCCAGGGCAGCGCGCGCGCGTAACGCTGGCGGGTCCGCGGCGCCGACGCTCACGACAGATCGCGCCGGCGGCGCGCAGGCAATGCATACTAGCCTCCGCACGTGGCTGTCAGGCCACCTGGCACGGAGAGCTGTGGCATTGTTCAACGAGTGATGGACCTCGCGGCGTACGGATGGACCCCGCGGCTGGCCGAGGCCTTCCAGGAACACGCGGACAAGGGGCGCGTTCCCGGCCGGGTCAGCCTCGAACACACGCACATCTACCGGGTGGCGACCGCGGACGGAGAAGTCCTGGCGCGGGTCGCCGGACGTCTGCGCCATCATGCCGGCGTGCGTGCCGACTTCCCGGTGGTGGGTGACTGGGTCGCGATCGAGCCGGCCGCGCAGGGCGGCGACGCCCGGATCCACGCCGTCCTGCCGCGCACGAGCCGATTCTCGCGCCGCGCTGCCGGCGACGTGACCGAGGAACAGGTCGTTGCGGCCAACATCGATACGGTCTTTCTCGTCGGCGGTCTCGATCACGATTTCAATCCGCGCCGCATCGAGCGTTACCTGGTGGTCGCCTGGGAGAGCGGGGCGGCGCCGGTCGTCCTCCTCAACAAAGCCGACGTCGTCGACGATCCGGAGGCCTGCGTCGAGGCGGTGCGCGCGCTGGCGCCGGGTGTGCCCGTGTATGCGGTGTCCTGCCGGTCGCCCGAAACGTTAGTCCCGATGCGCCAGCATCTCGGGTTCGGCCGAACCGGCGCCCTGCTGGGTTCGTCGGGCGTGGGCAAGTCGACGATCGTGAATCGCCTGCTCGGCCAGGACTTGCTGCGGACTCACGAGGTCCGGGAGGATGACAGCCGCGGCCGCCACACGAGCACCCACCGGCAGCTCGTGACGCTGGCCGATGGCAGCCTGCTCATCGACACGCCCGGGATGCGCGAGCTCCAGTTGTGGGACGCTGGCGGGCTGGTCGAGACGTTCACCGACATCACCGCGCTGGGGGAGTCGTGCCGCTTCCGTGATTGCCGGCATCGCGGCGAACCCGGATGCGCCGTGGCCGCGGCAGTCGCGAGCGGCGGGCTGACGCAGGCGCGCTTCGACAGCTTCCAGAAGCTTTCGGCGGAACAGGCTCACCTCGAGCGTCAGCAGGATCAGCGGGCGCTGATCGAAGAGAAGCGCCGCGGAAAGATCGGCGCGAAGTCGCTGGCCAAGCGGCTGCGCGACAAGGGGCGCACGTGAACGTCCTGACCGTCACCGGCGCCGTGAAGCGCTACGGCGCCGTGCCGGCGCTTGCCGGCGCCTCGCTGGAGCTTCGGCAGGGCGAGCTGCTCGCCTTGCTTGGTCCGAACGGCGCCGGCAAGACGACGCTGATTCGAGCGATCGCCGGACGAGTGCGGCTCGATGGCGGCGAGGTTCGCGTCTTCGATCGCGCGGTACGTCCCGGCGCGACACCCCGGGAGCTCGGCATCGTGCCGCAGGAAGTGGCGGTGTATCCGAGCCTCACGGCGCGGGAGAACCTGCAGGCGTTCGGACGGCTGCAGGGGCTGTCAGGCCGCGATCTCCCGGAACAGGTCGATCGGGCGCTGGACCGCACCGGGCTGGCGGACCGGGCGGGCGAGCCCGTCAAGCAGTTCTCGGGCGGCATGCGGCGCCGGCTGAACATCGCGTGCGGCATCCTGCACCGGCCGCGGATCGTGCTGCTCGACGAGCCGACGGTCGGCGTCGACCCCCAGAGCCGCGATCGCATCTACGACATGCTCGGAGAGCTCGCCGCCGATGGCGTGTCGCTGCTCGTGACCACCCACCATCTCGAAGAGGCGGAAGCCCGCTGCACGCGCACGGTGATCATCGATCACGGCACGGTCATCGCGGCCGGGACGCTGCCCGAGCTGGTCGATCGCACCGTCGGCCGCCATCGCCTCGTCACGCTCCGGCTCGACGCCGCGCTTGACGGGCCCCTGACCGGATTCGACGGCCTGGAGGTCGACCCGTCCGATCCAAAGCTGGTGCGCACACGGCTCACCGACGTCGCCCGCGAGCTGCCGCCGCTGCTGGATCGTGTACGGCTCGCCGGACGCGCGGTCGAGGACGTGGACGTGCGCGGGCCGAGCCTGCAGTCCGTGTTCATCCACCTCACGGGAAGGGAGCTGCGCGAATGATCCTGACCCTGCTTCGGATTGGCTGGCTGAACATCAGCCGCGACCGGGTGGCGCAGGCGCTGACGTTTCTGCTGCCGATCGTGTTCTTTTCGATCTTTGCCAGCGTCTTCGGGCGGCAGGGCCGCGATACGACGCCGCGCGTGCAGATCGCCGTGGTGGACGAGGACCGTTCAGAGTTCAGCACGCGCATCGTCGAGGCGCTCGGCAAGGAGCCCGCGCTGCGGGTGCGGCCCGAGCCTCAGGAGGGCGCCCTGGATCGCGCGGGCGCCGAGCGTCTCGTCCGGAACGGTACGGTGCCGGTTGCGGTGATCGTTCCGCCGGGTCTCGGCGCGGCCTACCAGGACGCGGGTTTCGCGGCAACGGGGCCGGCCATCGATCTGCTGTCGGACCCGTCCGATCCGATCGCGCCTCAGATGGTGCTCGGGCTGCTGCAGAAGGTCACGATGACGGCGGCGCCCGATCTGCTGATGCAGGGCGGCATGAAACAGTTCGAGAAGAATGCCGGGGCGTTGACCCCGGAACAGCGCAAGGCCGTCGACGCGTGGCTGCCGATGTTGAAGTCGCAGGGGTCGCAGGGGACGGGCACCGCCGGGAGCGGCGGTATGGGAATCACGACTCGGGTCGTCGACGTGATGCGCAGCGACACCGGCCGGGGATCGCTGATCTCGTTCTACGCGGCCGGTATCGGCGTGATGTTCCTGCTTTTCTCGATGGTCGGCGGCGCCGGCGGCGCGCTGCTCGAAGAAGTGGAGTCGGGCACGCTCGATCGCCTGCTCTCGACCAACGTCGGGATGACAGGCATCCTGATCGCGAAGTGGCTGTTCCTGACGTTGATGGGGATCGCCCAGCTCTCCGTGATGTTCCTGTGGGGGCGAATCGCCTTCGGCCTGCCGCTGTTCTCGCACGTTCCCGGTTTTCTCGTGATGACCGCCGTCACCGCGGGTGCGGCCGCCGCGCTCGGACTCGTTCTCGCTTCCCTCGCGCGGACGCGGGCGCAGCTGTCCGGTTTCTCGACCATCCTGATCCTGACGATGTCGGCCCTGGGAGGCAGCATGTTTCCGCGGTTCCTGATGACGGAGACCATGCAGCGGATCGGGCTGGTGACCTTCAATGCGTGGGCGCTCGACGGCTATCTCAAGGTGTTCTGGCGAGACGCCGCGGTGTGGGAGCTGTGGCCTCAGGTGGCCGTCCTCACGGCGCTTGGCGCCACGTTCCTGGGCATCGCGCGGCTGCTGGCGCGGCGCTGGGAGTTGGCTTGAAGGAAGTAAAAAGTAAAAAGTGAAAAGTCAGAAGTTACTTGCGCTCCTCGTTCTCGCGGCCGCCGTCGCCGGGTGCCGCGATGTCGACGTCGTCACGGAGACCTATGCCACGCTCCAGGAGGCGGTTGCGGCGGGAGCGGTCGACCGCGGCTGGATGCCGCGCGGGCTGCCGCCCGGCACGAAGGAGATCCGCGAAGCCCACGACCTCGACTCGAATCGACGCTGGGGGCTGTTCAACTTTCCTCAGGGGGAGGCGGATGCCCTGCGGACGCTGCTGGGATCCGGGATCTCACTGTCCGGACAAACCTGTAATCCGCCGCGCCGCATCGAATGGTGGCCGCAGCTGCTCCGGCGGGAGCTCGACCACGACCGGATCATGGCCACCGGCCTCGAGGCCTATGCCGCCCGGGAAGGCAACTTGATCTTCGCCGTCAACTGGAACCAGGGACGTGCGTATTACTGGACCAGGGAATGAGGCGGAAGGCACATCGGCCAGCTGGCCAAAAAGGAGGCGCATGCGACTTCGTCTACTCTGCACAACCCTGGTGGCGGTCCCTTTGACCGGCGGTCTGGCCGCGCCGGCGTCGCAGGATGTCGTGCAGAAAACAGCGCTCGTTACCGTCGTCGCAGAAGCTCGCGGGCCAGTCGCAAACCTCGGTCCGCGCGACTTCGTCGTGCGCGAGGATCGGGAGCCCCGCGATGTGCTCGAGGTGCGGCAGGCGACCGAGCCGATCTTCGTAACCCTTCTCATCGATACGATTCGAACCCCCGCCGGGGTGCTGGCACCGACCCAGGACCTTCGTCGGGGTCTCGCGGCGTTTGTTTCGACAATCAAGGGTGGCAGTCCGGACGCGCAGATTGCGATCTTGGACTACGCCGGAGCGACCGTCACCGCGGTCGACTTTACGAGCGAGCTGCCGACCCTCGAGCGGTACATCCAGCGATTGTTCCCCAACCGGCAGGTCGACGCCGTCTTGATCGAGGCGCTGGTCGAGGGCGCCCGGAAGCTCGGCGACAAGCCGAGCCCGCGCCGGGCGATAGTCGTGGTCGACTTCAATGCGCGCGACGGGAGCGCGGTGCCGGCGATGCAAGAGGCGGCGGAGACAGTCAGAAAATCTGGCGCGACCGTGTGGACGGTGGCGGTGCGTCTCACCTCGGCCACGTCCAGCCATCGTGAGGACGTGCTGAACGTGGTGACGAGATCCAGCGGCGGCACACGCCTGACGATAGTCGAGCCGACAGGCCTCGAGGCGATGCTCAGGAGCGTCGCCAACAGTTTGTTGTCGCAATACACCGTCACGTTCACCCGACCTGTCAACGCGCGGGTGAAATCGACGCAGATGGAGACCGCCAAAGGTGGCAAGGTGCTGCTGACGCCGTGGATGAGATGAGACAGTGGCGGCGGCGGACAGCGCGAACGCTGAATACGGTCTGGCTACGCGCCCGAGCGCAGCGAGCCATCGCAGCCGCGAGCGAGAGGGCGTGTAGGGGAGTTCGAGGGGCGCCGCCCCTCGAGAGGAATTGGTGCCGAGGACTGGAATCGAACCAGTGACACCAGCATTTTCAGTGCTGTGCTCTACCGACTGAGCTACCTCGGCTCGGAATGAACGCGTCGGGCAGAACCCTCATCATACCAGCGTGTTCGCGCCAACGGCAACCCTCGGCGCGTGTTCCACGGCGCGTACGCGGGGGCCGCGAACGTGCTCTGCAACTTGCGCGGGTGCCGTTCGTATTGAACCTGAGATGAGGCAGCGATAAGCTGCCGCTCCCGCCCGGCATCCCGCCGGGACACCTGACCATGGCGCCCCAGCGAACCCCCGGCACAGCGACCGCCTCCAAACGTTCCGCTCGAGACCTGATCGATGCGGTGATCGAGAACATGCGGGCCAACCTCGAGCCGCTGAAGTACTCGACCCTCGTCCCGAGCCGCTACGTCGTCTATCTCCATCCGGACGAGTTCGCCCGTATCGAACCGATCATCCCGGTGCTGCAGGAGCAGACGGTGCGGGCGCTGAGCGAGGAACTGGCAAAGCTCAACAACCGGCCGGCCTACCGGAAGTATCTCGAGCGCTTCACCGGGAGCGAACCGCCCGTGGAGAACGCCGGGCAGCAGTGGCGAATCGAGTTCCTCCCGGACGCCGACGCCGAGCTCAACCTCGGGGACATCCTGATCCATTCCGAGCTGAGCATTCCGACCGGCGGAGAAGGCCTCGGCGCCGGCCAGCGGACGCGCCGCATCACGACGACGCACGTGGGCCCGCGGACGGTGACACGCGAGGAGACGATCGGGCGGACCGAGCCGACCTCTCCTCCCGTTCGTGCGACGGCTCCGCTATCAGGACAATGCCGGGCCGCACACCTTCGACGTCTGCCGCGACACCACGACGATCGGCCGCGGCGGCGTCGCCTATCGGGCCGATGTCCGCATCGACGCCTCGGTCGACGTGTCCCGCGAGCATGCCCGCATCCGCCGCGATCCAGACTCGGGACGGTTCTTCATCGTCGATCTCAGTACGCTGGGGACGACCGTGAACGGCCAGCGGCTGCCGAAGGGATACGTGGACGAGGACGGGACGAAGCGCGAGAACGGCGTCGAAACGCCGCTGCCGGCCAACTCGCGCATCGGTCTGGCCGACACGGTGTTCCTGGATTTCGAGATCGTCGCCGCTCCATGACGCTGCTGCTCTGGTCGCGCTTCCTGGTTCTCGCGATGTTCTTCGTCGTGGCGACGTGGCTCGTCTGGGCCGCGGCCGCCGAACGCGAGTGACCCCCATGCAGGTGGACACGGCCCTCAAGGCTGGCGGCTTCAGCCATCCCGGACTGCTCCGTGGTGTCAACGAGGACCGCTATCACTTCGATTCGCTTCGCAAGATCCTGATCGTCATCGACGGGATGGGCGGCCAGGCGGCCGGGGAGCGCGCGGCGGAAACCGCGCTCGCCGCCATCCGCGCGCGCCTGGAGCGGGAGACCGGCGCGCTCGCCGATCGCGTGCGCGAGGCGATCACGCTCGCCAACAACGACATCCATCGCCAGGCCGCGCAGTCGCCCGAGTGGCACGGCATGGCCTGCGTGTTGACCGTCGCCGTCGTCGGCAGCGGGGAAGTGGTGATCGGCCATGTCGGCGACACGCGCCTCTACAAGCTGCGCGCCGGCCGCATCGAGAAGCTGACACGGGACCATTCGCCGGTCGGCGAGCGCGAGGACGCGGGGGAACTGAACGAGCGCGAGGCGATGCACCATCCCCGGCGCAACGAGGTCTACCGCGACGTCGGCTCGGAGCCACGCGAGCCGCACGACCCCAACTTCATCGACGTCTATCGGGCGCCGTTCGAGGCGGATGCCGCGCTCCTGCTGTGCAGCGACGGCCTGACCGACGCCATCGGCGCATCCGCGATCGCCGAGATCGTGCGCGCCTACGCCGGGCATCCGGCCGAGATCGCGCGCGCGCTCGTCGATGCGGCGAACGAAGCGGGGGGCAAGGACAACGTCACCGTCGTGTATGCCGAGGGTCCGCAGTTCGCGATGGGCGAGGAGACGCGCGACCTGCGCGCGCATCGCACCGCGCCGGCGGCCCCCAGGGAGCAGGCGGGGCCAGCTGCGGCGCATGCCTCCGCACCCGATCGTGCGACCCAACCGCCGAAGGCCCGGAGCGCGGCCCTGGGTGACGCTGCTGGTCGTTGCGCTGCTCGCGGCGGTGGTCGGCGCTGCCGGCTACCTCCAGCGGGATCGCCTGAATCTCGCGCTGCCCGATGTGTCCAGCTGGATTCCGTGGGTCCCGAACGCGCCCGGCATCGCATCCGCTCCATCGGTACTGGCAGTCAAGGCGGGCGAGTCGATCGGCGCCGCGATCGCCCGGGCCACGCCAGGCTCGCAGGTCGTCGTCGAGCCGGGCGAATACCGGGAACAGATCCGGCTCAAGAGCGGCGTGCTGGTGGTCAGCCGGATTCCGCGTGCCGCATCCCTGCGGCTGCCGGCGGGTGCCTCGGAGGTCGATGCCGCCGTAGTCGCGACCGACGTCACCGATGCGGGACTTTCCGGGTTTCGCATCGTCGGCGACTCCGCGACGCCACTCGGTGGGGGCGTCCTCGTCCGCGATTCCGACATCACCCTCAGCGACGTCGAGATCAGCGGGGCGCACACGGCCGCGATTGACTACGCGGGACGGGCAACCGGATCGCTCTTCGGCGCGGACCTTCACGACAACCCCGGCGTCGGGCTCATGGTGCGGTCGGGGGCGATGCCGCGCATCACCCACAACACGCTCAGCCGGAATGCTACCGGCCGCGGCGCCGCCGCGGCGCTGGTCGTCGAAGCCAGTGCGCGTCCGGCAGTGGTCTCGAATACGTTCATCGGCTCGCGGGCGGAGTCGGTGAGCGCGGCGGAGCCTGCCATCGCCGCGTCGATCGTGCGCGACAACTGGTTCATCGAGCCGCCAGCACCGGCGCCGGCGCCGGCGAGGCCGGGGCGAGGCCGCCGATGACGACCGTCTTCCAGCGCGTCGGGCCGTACGAGATCGTCCGCGAGATTGGCCGCGGCGGGATGGCGGCGGTCTTCCTCGCCGACGACACGCGGCATTCGCGGCAGGTGGCGCTCAAGCTGGTGCCGATTGGCGTCGACCGCGAGGCCCGCGACATCCTCGACGCCGAGCGGCAGGGGGCGCGGCTGCAGCAGCGGCTGGCCGAGACGTGCGGCATGGTCCCGCGCGTGTTCGAGGAAGGCGACCATCCGCCGTACTACTTCATCGCGATGGAGTACGTGCACGGCGAGAACCTGTCGGAGCTGATCGGTCGCGGGCCGGTGGCTCCCGCCGACGCCGGCCGGATTGCGGCGGATCTCTGCCGCTTTCTCGACGCCGCCCATCAGTTCTCGACCACGCTCGAGGGCCGCACCAGCGTGTCGCTGGTCCATGGGGACCTGAAGCCGAGGAACGTGCGGCTGCTGGACACCGGCGAGATCAGGATTCTCGACTTCGGGATCGCCAAGGCGCTGTCGCTCAGCCGCAAGGTCACGCGCAACGACTTCGGCAGCATGCCGTACCTCTCGCCCGAGCGTCTCGATTCGACCGAAGTCGACATCCACGCCGACCTGTGGGCGCTTGGCGTCATCCTCTACGAGCTGGTGACGGGCTCGCTGCCGTTCAACGCCGTGGACACACGCCGCCTCGAGCAGCAGATCCGCGCCGGCTATCATCGCCGTCCGCTGCCCGCCACGACGCCCGCCGGGCTGCAGGCCATCGTCTCGCGATTGCTCGCGCCGGTCCTGAGCGATCGCTATGCGTCGGCGGCCTCGGTGCTGGCCGATCTCGAGCGCGTCGCCGCCGGTGAGCTGCCCGAGGCGCAGACCCTCGGGTTCCCCGGATGCCTGGACGAGGCGCCTACCCGCCGCACGCACCGCCCCGAGGTCGTCGATCTCGAGGCGACGCGCCGAACGGACCGGTCGGCGGCGGCCGCATCGGCGACGACCCAGACCAACCCGGCGAAATGGGTGCAGCCGAGCATCACGTCGAAGCGCCTGACGCTTCCGTCCGAGCCGGCGGCCGCCTCGCCGATTGCGGTGCCGCGGCCGCCTGCAGCGAGTCCCGCGCCGCTGGTGGTGTCACAGAAGCGCCAGCGCCGGCAGCTGGTGCGGACGCTCCTGCTCATCGCGGCGCTGTATCTCGTCGTCAACGAGTTCAGCGTCGCCTTCCAGGCCCGGCGCGCCGGCGCGATGACGATGACGCGCGATCTCGAGTCGCTTTCGGAGATGTGGCCCGAGTATGCGCGCCTGTCGGAGCGCAGCTACCTGCGCATGGGCATCGTTCGACTCGAGCGCGCGCTGATCGCGCGGGTCGAGGCGCTGACCGACGAAGTGATTGCGAACTATCGCGATCCGCGCCCGACCGTCCGCGAGCGGCAGTGGCGAACGGCGCAGAAGCATCTGCAGCAGGCGCTGGTGCTGGCGCCCGACAATCGCGGGCTCCGGGCCGCGCTCAGGTACAGCGAGGGACACATCCACCGGATCGACGGCGAGGCCGAGAAGCTTCGCCGGCGGACCGTGCCCGCCAACCAGCAGTTCACGCAGTCGGTGGCGGCGTTCCGCGAAGCGGCGGAGCTGCGGCGGGAGTGGCCCGATCCGTTCCTCGGCCTCTTCCGCACGTTCATCTACGGGCTCGAGGACATCGATCGCGCGGCCGACGCGATCGCGCAGGCGCAGAAGCTCGGATATGCCGCCGGCGATCGCGAGACCGCGCAGCTCGCCTTCGGCTACCGGGCGCGGGGAGACACGCTCTGGCAGACGTCGCGGCAGTTCGCCGACATGCCGCAGGAGCTCGAGCACCTGCACGGCGCGTCCGAAGCCTACCGTCGGGCGCAGGAGCTCTATAACAAGATCCCGGCGTTCCCCGGCGTGGCCGTGAGCCTGCGCCGCACTGAACGGGCGATCGAGCGCATTGCCGAGCGGCGCCTCGAGCTCACCCTGGAGAAGGACGGCGACTCACCGGAGCTCCTGGCATGGCGGTAACCCTCACCACCGCATCACAGCGCGACGTCGTCCGGGTCCGCAGCCGCGGCCTGGCGGTGGCGCACGGAGAGCTCGCGCTCGCCGCGACGTCGCTGGTGGCGATCCTGCTGTTCGCGCTGACGTACGCGGGATCGGCGCGGCTCGAAGGACTGGCTGGGACGGCGGTCATCGCCGGTCGCCAACCTGAACACGGTCACTGACGTGTCGACGCTGGAGCGCGCCTTCGAGGGAACGTTTGCCGCTCCGGGAGACCGGAAACTCGCCGCACACGAGCTGCTGGCGTTTCTGCAGCGGAGCAGCAGCGAGCGGCGGCAGGTGGCGAACGTCGGCGCGATCGCGCGCACGCGCGTGAGCAGCGCGTCGATCGAGAAGTCGTCGTTTGCGCCGGCGTATCGCGAGCGGCTGCAGGAAGAACGCGCCCGCGCCAAGGCGGCGGGTCGCGACGCCCCGGAGTCGGTGCCGCTGCTGACCGCGGCGCAGCTGACGCAAGTCAAGCCGCTGCTCGTGGTGCGCGAGCGCGGCGAGATGCGCAGCGCGCTGATGTTGTGGGCCGCCCTCTACCTCGTCGCCTTCCAGGTGGTGGGGATGGTCTGGCGCGCGCGAGGCATTCCCGGCGATCGCCTGCTCCTCACCGCAGCCCATGTCCTCACTGCGCTCGGCTTCGCGGCGATGATCAGCCGTCCCGACGCGCTGCGCGACACGCTCCTGTTCGTTCGCTACTCGCAGGGCGTCATCCTTGGCCTCGCGATCGCGCTCGCCGTCTCGATGGTCAACCTCCGGACCGGGGCCATCCGGCACTTCACGTATGTGCCCCTGATTGCCGCGTTCACGCTGTCGCTGCTGCTCCTGTCGCCGCTGGGCTCCGGCCCGAGCGGCAGCGGCGCCAAGGTCAACCTCGGTCCGTTCCAGCCGATCGAGGCCATCCGCATTCTGCTGGCGCTGTTCCTCGCCGGCTACTTCTCGCGGAACTGGGAGCTGCTGCGCGCGGTCCGCAGCGATCGGGTCGGCTCCGTGCAGCTGCCGTCGTGGATGAACGTGCCGAGCGCGCGCTACCTGTTGCCCGTGCTGCTGGCGGTCGCGGCGGCGCTGGTGCTGTTCTTCGGGCAGCGCGATCTCGGCCCGGCGCTCATGCTCGCCGTGATCTTCCTTGCCGCCTACGGCATCACGCGGGGCAAGGTCGGACTCGTGCTCGTCGGCGCCGCGCTGCTGGCGGCGGGATTCTTCGTCGGGTATCAGCTCGAGATTTCCTCGACGCTCGCGGACCGCATGCGGATGTGGCGTGCGCCGTGGGACAACGTGGCTCGCGGCGGCGACCAGATTGCCCAGGCGGTCTGGTCGATGGCATCGGGGGGCATGTTCGGCGCCGGCCTCGGCCTCGGCGAAACCCGGTACCTGCCCGCCGGCCACACCGACCTGGTGCTCGCGTCGGTCGCGGAAGAGCTCGGATTCGCCGGCCTCGTGCTCATCGCCGTGGTCTACGCGGCGATGATCGCGAGGGCCCTGTCCACCGCGCGGCGCGCAACGACCGACTTCGGCTTCTTTCTCGCGACGATCCTCGCGCTCTGCCTTGGCGTGCCGGTGCTGCTGATGGCGGCAGGCACCCTCGGCGTCGTCCCGCTGACCGGCGTGGTCACGCCGTTTCTCAGCTTCGGCGGCTCGGCGATGATCGCGAACTTCGCCGCGCTCGGGCTGCTCGCATCGCTGCGATCGGACGACGCACCGCGCGCGGATCTCGAGGCGTTCACCGTACCCCTCCGCTGGCTTGGCGGCGCGCTGACCGTTGCCGCCGTCGCGCTCATCGTCGTGGCGGGCCGGGTGCAGGTCGCGCACGCCGACGAGTTCCTGGTGAAGCCGTACCTCGGGATGCAGGCCGACGGCATGCGCCGGTTCCAGTACAACCCGCGCATCCTCGACCTCGCGCGGCGGATCCCGCGGGGCACCATCGCCGATCGCAACGGTTTGCCGCTGGCGACCGACGATCGAGCCCGGCTCAAGGCGGCGGCGCCGGCCTACGGGCGCGCCGGCGTGGCCCTCGACACGGTGTGCGCCGATCAGAGTGCGCGATGCTATCCGCTCGGCGGCGCCGCGTTCCACGTCGTCGGCGACGCGTTGTCGCGGGCCAACTGGAGCGCGTCCAACACGTCGTTCATCGAGCGCGATCGCGAAGCGCGGCTGCGCGGGTTCGACGATCGTCCCGTGCTGGTGCCGATCGCCGAGCGTGACGGTACGCCGAATACCGCGTTGCGCCGCGACTACAGCGGGCTCGTGCCGGTCTACCGGAATCGATTCGACGCCGACCATCCGGCCACGAAAGCGGCGCTCGACCCGACGCGCGAGCTGCGACTGACGATCGATGCCCGGCTGCAGTCGCGCGTCGCCGCGATCCTCGCCGACTACGCCCGGCGGTCGGCGACCGGACGCGCTGCCGCCGTCGCCGTTGACGCCGCCACCGGCGAAGTGCTCGCCAGCGTGAGCTATCCATGGCCGGCGCCCGGCGAGATCCAGCGTATTCCAGCCGCGGGAGAACCGCCTCTCGACGCCTTCCTGGACCGCGCCCGCTACGGCCAGTACGCGCCTGGCTCGACGTTCAAGCTGATCACCGCTGCCGCCGCGCTTCGTCGCGATTCTGCGGCCGCCGCGCAGACCTACACCTGCAGCCGCCTTCCCGACGATCGGGTCGGCGCGCGAGTCCCTGGCTACAGCCGGCCGATCCGGGACGACGTGAAGGATCGCGAGCCGCACGGCACGATCGGGATGCACCGCGCGATGGTGGTGTCGTGCAACGCCTACTTCGCGCAGCTGGCGGCCAAGGTCGGCCCGCGTGCGTTGCTCGACGCCGCGGCCGCCGCCGAAATCAGCGTGGCGCGGAACGACGCGATCCCGCGCGTGCGCGACACGCTGCCGCAGGCCGGCTACGGTCAGGGGGACGTCCTGGCGTCGCCACTCCGCATGGCCGCCGTGGTTGGCGCGATCGCGTCGGACGGACGGCTGCGGGAGGGACGGTTCGAGCTCGACGCGCCCGCCGCTCCCGACCGGGAACTGGTGTCGCGCGATGCCGCCCGTCAGCTCGCGTCGTACATGCGCGACGTCGTGGTGGACGGCACCGGCCGGAGCCTGCGCACGGCCGCGGTCGCGGTTGCGGGCAAGACCGGGACGGCGGAGGTGGACGACGCCCCGTCGCATTCGTGGTTCGTCGGATTCGCCCCATACGGTCAGGCGACCCGCCGGGTCGCGGTCGCGGTGATACTCGAGAACGCCGGATACGGCGGCGCCGGGGCCGCGCCTGCGGCAGGAGACATCCTGGCCGCGGCCGCCGCCCTCGGCCTCGCGCGGTGAGGAAACAGATGGATCTCGCAGGCAAGGCACGCAGGCTGGAGCGCAAGATCTCGAAGGCCGTCGACGCGGCGGTGACGGAGTTCGTCGGGCGCGGCGCCGTCACGGCGCCGATCGAAATCGTCTACAGCGCGCTCGACGCCGCCGAAGGAGAAATCCAGGAGATCGGCCGCGGCCGCCGGGTCTTTCCGTTCAACCGGGTCATCGTCCACTGCGTGGCCGATGCGGACGATCGACTGGCCCGGGCCAGGGTCGGCGCCGTTATCGCCGGACCGCCGTCACTGTCCGAGCGGCTCGTCGACCGGCTGCGTGCCGCCGGCTGCGCTCCTGACGCCATCGCGGTCGAGATCGCGTTTGCGCCGCAGCGAGCCGACCACTGGCTGCATCAGGAGTTTCACGTCGAGTTCGATCGGATCGAGGCGCCAGCGCCCGCGGCTGCGGTCGAACCCGAGCCGCCCGCGCCTGCCGATCTCCGGATCAAGCTGACGATCGTGAAGGGGAGCGCGGCGCATCGCGCCTATGCGTTTGGCGGCGGCCGCATCGACATCGGCCGGCGCGTCGAGGTGCTGGATCAGCGCCAGCGGCTGATCCGGACGAACGACATCGCCTTTCTCGAGGACGGGCCGGAGCCGAATTCGAGCGTGTCGCGCAAGCACGCCCACATCGAATTCGTCGAGAAGGATCGCGGCTACCGCGTCTACGACGATGGCAGTGCGCAAGGCACCAGCCTCATCCGGGAGGGACGGACGATCAGAGTGCCGGCAGGCGTACGGGGCGCGAGAATCGAGAACGGCGACGAGATCGTCCTCGGCCACGCACGCCTGCGGGTCGTGCTGGAAACGAAAAAGGCCTGACCCCGGCTAGACCGACGCCGCCTCCGGTACACCCAGCCCGAGCTCGGCGCGGACGCGATCTTCGATCGTCTTGAAGATCACCGGGTTGTCCTTGAGGAACTGCTTGACGTTTTCGCGGCCCTGGCCGAGACGCTCGCCGCTGAACGCGAACCAGGTGCCGCTCTTCTCGACAATCTTGCGGTCGACCGCGAGATCGAGCAGATCCCCTTCCTTGGAGATGCCTTCCCCGTACATCACGTCGAACTCCGCTTCCCGGAAGGGAGGCGCGACCTTGTTCTTGACCACCTTGACGCGGGTGCGGCCGCCGACGACCGTTTCGCCATCCTTGATCGCGCCGATGCGCCGGATGTCGATGCGGACCGAGGAATAGAACTTCAGCGCACGGCCGCCGGTCGTGGTTTCGGGATTGCCGAACATGACGCCGATCTTCTCGCGCAGCTGGTTGATGAAGATCAGGCAGGTCTTCGACTTCGAGACGACGCCGGTCAACTTCCGCAGCGCCTGCGACATCAGGCGCGCCTGCAGGCCCATCTGCGCTTCGCCCATCTCGCCTTCGATCTCCGCGCGCGGGACGAGCGCGGCCACCGAGTCGACCACGACGACGTCCACGCCGCCGGATCGCACCAGCACCTCGACGATCTCCAGCGCCTGCTCGCCGTTGTCGGGCTGTGACACGAGCAGGTTGTCGAGATCGACCCCCAGCTTCTGGGCGTACTTCGCATCCAGCGCGTGCTCGGCGTCGACGAACGCGGCCATGCCGCCGAGCTTCTGCGCCTCCGCGATGATCTGCAGCGTCAGCGTGGTCTTGCCAGACGACTCCGGCCCGAAGATTTCGACGACACGTCCCCGGGGGACGCCGCCGACGCCCAGCGCGTAGTCGAGGCTGACGGCGCCGGTGGAGATGGCCGGGATTACCGCGATGGCATCCTTCTGCCCGAGGCGCATGATCGAGCCCTTGCCGAACTGCTTTTCAATCTGGCCGACGGCCATTTCCAGGGCTCGCGCGCGCTCGCGATCGTTACGGTCTTCAACTGGGGGCATAACGCTCCTGCACAATTCTCACGTTGATATGTGGCGCCCGGCGGGAGGCCGCCCGCGGCACATCCCCAGTGTCCGACGGGGGAGTGACAGGCGAGGTCACGCCGTGCGCCGTGGAAGCTGGAGCGCCTGAATTCTAGGTGCGTGCCGAGGTGAAAGTCAAGCGCAAAAACGTGCAGTTGTCGTTACTAAGCGACTGCATGTCATGTATTTACAAAGACCGCTGGACTTTCGCCTAGACGGTCGAGGTGAGGCAGTTTTCTCCGCGCCTCCGACGACGAAGACGACGTGGATTCTGCGACCCCTCAGTAGCGGTAGAAGCCCTGTCCGCTCTTGCGACCGAGGTGGCCGGCGGCAACCATCCGCCGCAGCAGCGGGCACGGCCGGTACTTCGGATCGCCCAGTCCCTGATGGAGCACTTCCATGATCGCCAGGCAGACGTCCAGGCCGATGAAATCGGCCAGCGTCAACGGGCCCATCGGGTGGTTCATGCCGAGCTTCATCACGGTGTCGATCGAGTCGGCGGTCCCCACGCCTTCCATCAGCGCGAAGATCGCCTCGTTGATCATCGGCATCAGCACGCGATTGGCGATGAACCCGGGATAGTCCGCCGCTTCGACCGCGGTCTTGTTCAATCGCATGCAGAGCTCGGTGGCCACCAGCATCGATTCGGGCGACGTCGCCTGGCCGCGGATCAGCTCGACCAGCGTCATCAGCGGGACGGGGTTCATGAAGTGCATCCCCAGCACCTTGTCCGGCCGCGTCGTCGCGGCGCCGAGCAGCGTGATCGAGATGGACGAGGTGTTGGACGACAGGATGACGCCGGGGCGTGTGATCTGATCGAGCCGTGCGAAGAGGCCGCGCTTGGCCTCGGCGTCCTCGAAGATCGCCTCGACGACGTAGTCCACGTCGGCGAGCACGTCCACGGTCGTGCTGGTGGCAATCCGGCCCATCGCGGCGTCGCGATCGACGAGCGTCAGGCGGCCCTTCTCGACGAACTTGGTGAGGCTCTTCTCGATCGCGTTTCGGGCGCGGTCGAGCGCGCTGGCCGTCGAGTCCACGAGCCGCACCGACAGTCCTGCCTGCGTGAATACCTGGGCGATGCCGTTCCCCATCGTGCCGGCGCCGACCACTCCGATTCGATTGATCTGCATTGACGGCAGGATGGCTGAAAGCCGGGGCGTTTGGCAAGACGCGGCGCCGTCGCCGCCGGCGTGCGAGCTCGGCGCGAACGCCGGGACGGCGAGTCAGACGCGCTCGATCGCGAGCGCGACGCCGTTGCCGCCGCCGAGGCACAACGCCGCGATGCCGCGACGCGCGCTGCGGCGGCGCATCGCGTAAATCAAGGTCGTCAGCACGCGCGCGCCGCTCGCCCCAATCGGGTGGCCGAGCGCGACCGCGCCGCCGTGCACGTTGACGCGAGCCGGATCGATGCCGAGCTCGCGCATGACGGCAACCGCCTGCACCGAGAACGCCTCGTTGATTTCGAACAGGTCGACGTCGTCGAGCCTCCAGCCGATCTTCGACGCGACGCGCCGGATCGCTTCGACCGGCGTCATCATCACCAGCTTCGGCGCGAGCCCGCTGGTGGCCTGACCGACGATGCGGACGAGCGGGGAAAGGCCGAGCTCGCGTGCCGTGTCGGCCGCCGTGATCACCACGGCCGCCGCGCCATCGTTCACGCCCGGAGCATTGCCGGCGGTCACGGTGCCGTCTTTCTTGAACGCGGGCTTCAGCGCGGCCAGCGACTCGGCGGTCGTGTCCTCGCGCACCGGCTCGTCGCGATCGACGATCACCGGCTGGCCTTTCTTCTGCGCGATGGACACCGGCAGGATCTCGTCGCGGAACCAGCCCTCGCGCGCCGCTTCCGCGGCCTTGCGGTGGCTCGCCGCGGCATACGCGTCCTGTTCGGACCGGGCGACGGCATACCGCTCGGCGACGACCTCGCCTGACATGCCCATGTGGCACTGCTCGAACGCGCACCACAGGCCGTCGTGAATCAGCGAGTCGACGAGCTCGCCATTGCCCATGCGCAGCCCCTCGCGGATCCGCGGCAGCAGGTAGGGCGTATTGCTCATCGATTCCATGCCGCCGGCGACCGCGACGTCGATGTCTCCCGTGGCGATCCCCTGGGCCGCGAGCATCACCGCCTTGAGGCCGGAGCCGCAGACCTTGTTGATCGTCATCGCCGCGACCCGATCGGTCAGGCCGCCGTTGAGCGCGGCCTGGCGCGCGGGGTTCTGGCCGTTCCCCGCCTGGATGACGTTGCCCATGATGCACTCGTCGACCAGCGCCGGATCGAGCGTTGGCGCGCGACACGGCCTCGCGCACGACCAGCGCACCCAGCTCGGGCGCCGTCAACGACTTCAACGCGCCGAGAAACTTGCCGGTGGGCGTCCGCACGGCGGACACGATGACTGACTCGCGCATGGATCTCTATGCCTGGCTGGTCGGTGCAAATTCCAGCCGCGTGACAACCCCGCGACCCAGGAAGTGCTGCATGCGTTGAAGGATGACGTCGGCGGCGCGCTCGACCTCGCGGGCCCACCTGGTGTCGCGGGCGCGGACGATCAGGGTGCGATCGACGATCTCGACTGACGTCGATCGTGCGATGCCGGTGCCGACGGACAGCTCCCAGGCGAACGCGGTGCGCGCAGACGAGGGCGGCTGCCTTCTGATCACGTCAGCCAGCACGCCGGTCGCGAAGCTCTGAAGGGGAACCACCTCCAGCGATACTATCAGAGGCATGCGGCTGGTCCTGGCGTCGGCATCCCCGCGCCGCGCCGAGCTTCTCACGAGCGCGGGATTCACCTTCGATGTCGCGGCGGCGGACGTCGACGAGACGCCGCGGTCCGGCGAAGAGCCTGGCGAGTACGCCCTGCGCGTCGCGCGCGACAAGGCCCGAACGATTGCGGCCGCGCGGCCCGGCCCTGCGCCGATCCTGGCGGCCGATACGGTCGTCGTCGCCGCCGGGCAGATCCTGGGCAAGCCGTCGGACGACGGTGACGCGAAGCGGATGCTTCGCCTGCTGTCGGGCTCGGTTCACGACGTGCTCACGGCCATCGTCTTCATCTCGCCAGCGGGGGAAGCGGCCGAGGTCGTCACGACGCGGGTTCGGTTCGTAGCCCTGAACGAGGACGAGATCGACTGGTATGTGGGAACGGGCGAGCCCAGCGGGAAGGCCGGGGCGTATGCCATCCAGGGACACGGGGCCCGTTTTGTCGACTGGATCGAGGGTTCGTGGTCGAACGTGGTCGGGTTGCCGGTCGCGCCGGTCTACCGCCTCCTTCGCGAATCGGGCATGGTATGCTCAGGTTAACTCTGTAACCTGCAGGCACTTATGACTGCTAAACCTGTGAAAATCGGCGCGACGGTGGTGGTGGTCGTGCTCGCCCTGACCGGCTTGATGATGGCGACCCTCCGCGAGGAGACGCAGTACTACAAGAAGGTCGACGAGGTGATGACCGATCCCTCGGCCTGGCACGGCAAACGGCTGCAGCTGCACGGCTACGTCACCGCGATCGAACGGAAGCGCAATTCGCTCGAGTACCGCTTCAAGGTCCAGAGCAACGGCAGCGTGGTGCAGGCGCACTACAAGGGTGTCGTGCCGGATACGTTCAAGGACGGATCGGAAGTGGTGCTGAAGGGCACGCTCGGCACTGCCGGATTCGACGTGGAGAAGGACGGCGTGCTCGCCAAGTGCCCGTCGAAGTACGAACCCTCCAAGGGCGTGATACCGAACACGACCGGCGGCTAGGCCGCCGCAAACGCCGGACGGAAGGATAGACATGCCTGCCCTCGGGACTTTTCTCCTCCTGGCCTCATTCGTCGGCTGTGCCTATGTGATCGCGGCCAGCGTCTCCGGGGCGCGGCGGCGGTCGCGTCGTCTGGTCGAGAGCGGCGTCGGTGCGTTCTATCTCGTCACGGCGCTGATGACGGTCGCCTCGGGCGTCATGGTGCACGCCTTCGTCACCAACAACTACTCGATCAAATACGTTGCGCGCTACTCGGACGCGGCGCTGCCGCTGCCGTACAAGGTGGCCTCGGTACTGGGGCGGCCTCGACGGGTCGATCATGTTCTGGGTGTTCCTGCTGAGCGCGTTCGGCGCGATCGCGGTCTACACCAATCGGGAGCGCCATCGGGAGCTGATTCCCTGGGTCGTCTCGGTCATCGCGGCGACCCAGATGTTCTTCCTGCTCCTGATGGTCGTGCACAACAACCCGTTCTCCACCTTTGTGACTACGGCGCCGCCGGACGGGGAAGGGCTCAACCCGCTGCTGCAGAACTTCTACATGGCCATCCACCCGCCGTCGCTCTACGTCGGGCTGGTGTCGATGACGATCCCGTTCGCGTTCGCGATCGCGGCGCTGATCACCGGGCATCTCGATGACGCGTGGCTGCGCGCGGTGCGCCGCTGGACGATGGTGGGCTGGCTGGCGCTGTCGTTCGGCCTGACGCTCGGCATGCTGTGGGCTTACGAGGAGCTCGGGTGGGGCGGTTACTGGACCTGGGACCCGGTCGAGAACGCCGGGCTGCTGCCATGGTTCACCGCCACCGCCTTCCTGCACTCGGTGATGGTGCAGGAGCGGCGCGGGATGCTGCGGGTCTGGAACATGACCCTCGTCATCACGACCTTCTTCCTGACCATCTTCGCCACATTCATGACGCGGTCGGGCATCGTGCAGTCGGTGCACGCGTTCGGCGAGGATCCCGAGCTGGCGCGGCTGTTCACGATCTTCATGATCGCGATCCTGACGTTCAGCTTCGGCCTGGTGATCTACCGCCTGCCGCTGCTGCGATCGCGCAACGAGCTGGATTCGTGGGTCTCGCGCGAGGGGGCGTTCCTCGCCAACAACTGGATCCTGCTGTTCTCGGCGTTCTTCGTGATGTTCGCGACGATGTTCCCGACGCTGAGCGAAGCGGTGACCGGCGAGCGGCTGACAGTCGGGCCGCCGTTCTTCAACAAGTGGATGCTGCCGGTCGGCCTGGCGCTGCTCGTCCTGACCGGCGTCGGGCCGCTGCTGGCGTGGCGGCGATCGACCACCGCCAACCTGGTCGATCAGTTCATGTGGCCGGTCGCGATCGCCATCCTCGTGTCCGGGGCGCTGGTGGCGTCCGGGGTCCGGGTCTGGAGCTCCGGCATCTGCTTCGCCATGTGCGCGTTCGTGTTCGGCACGATCGGGCAGGAGTTCATCCGTGGCGCGGAAGTGCGGCGCGCCGCGACCGGCAGCGATCGGGTGACCGCGATGATCGGGCTGGTCAGCCGTTCGAAGCGCCGCTATGGCGGCTACATCGTCCACGTCGGCATCGCGGTGATGTTCCTGGGCTTCGCCGGTGAAGGGTTCAAGCAGGAAGCCGAGGCGCTGCTGAAGCCTGGCGAAGAGGTCACGGTCGGCCACTTCACGGTCCGCCACGACGCGCTCCGCGTCACCAACGACGCGCAGAAGCAGATGATCACCGGGCACATCAGCGTGTTCACGGACGGGAAGCCGTTCGACACGATGCAGCCGGCGAAGTGGTTCTATGCGAAGAAGCAGGAGCCGACGACGGAAGTGGCGATCCGGCGCGGCTTTGCCGAGGACGTCTATGTGGTGCTGGCCGGCTACGACGCGGCCGAGCAGACCGCGACGTACGCAGTCACGATCACGCCGCTGGTGAACTGGATCTGGTTCGGGTTCACCATCCTCGGCTTCGGGACGCTGCTTGCGATGATGCCCGAGACCGCGTTCGCGTATGCGGCCTCGAAGGTGCCGTCGGGCGCGGCAACGGCCAGCATGCTGCTGGTGCTGACGCTGATGCCGGGCGTGCTCCTGGCACAGACGCCGGACGCCTCGCGCGCCGAGCTGCGCAAGAGTCTCGAAGGGGAGATCCTCTGCACCTGCAGCTGTCGACGGCCGATGAACGACTGCCCGATGGAGCCCAACTGCCACGGGCTCGACGCCCAGCGCAGCAAGCTGGACACCTACGTCGGGTCGGGGATGGACCGCGACCAGGTGCTCGCCGCGTTCGCCAGGGACTACGGCACGCAGGCCATTCTCGCCCGCCCGATCGACAAGGGCTTCAACCGCCTCGCGTGGTTCGTCCCCTACAGCTATCGGACTCGGCGGAGCGCTGATCGCCGTGTTCATCGCCCGGCGATGGTCTCACCGTCCCGCGTCAGAGGGTGGCGCAACCGCTCCGTCGGGCGACGATCCCGAGCTCCGCGCGCGTCTGGACCATGAGCTCCGCGACCTCGATTGAACCCGCCGCGACGACGCCGCCAGCCGAGGCGCGGCCGCGCGATGTCTTCAAGCCCTGGCACTTCTTCGTCCTTGCCTCGCTGATCACGGCGACTGCCGCCGTGGTGATGGCCAGGCAGGCGAGGCCCGAACACCTCATCCTGATCAGCCTCACGATCGGCGCGGCCGGGTTCGCGGGCGCGACCCTCTATCGCACGCTCGTGCCGCTGATCGGCTCGGACGTCCTCACGCGCGTCGAACCGCTGGCGGAGGGGACGCGCGCCCTGCTGGAGCGGGAGAAGCTGCTGACGCTACGTTCGATCAAGGAGCTCGAGTTCGATCGCGCCATGGGCAAGGTGTCGGCGAGGGACTTCGACGAGATGTCGGCGCGCCTGCGCACGCGCGCGCTGTCGCTGATGAAGCAGCTCGATGCCGAGGGCGGGTATCGGGAGCTGATCGAACGCGAGCTCAGCGCCCGGCTTCAGACGTCGGCGGCCGAGAGCGCAAAGGCTGTCTCACGCGCCAGCGCGCCAGCGCCGGCTCCGGTTCCGGCCGCCGTCGGTCTGCGATGCACCTGCGGCACCCCGAACGATGTCGATGCGACGTTCTGCAAGCGGTGTGGGATGAAGCTGGCGGGGACCGCGTCATCATGAGGGTCGGTCGCCGGATGGTTCGCGCGGCGCTGCTCTTGCTGCTCCTCGCTGCCGCCTCGCCGGCCGGAGCGCAGCCCGACCCGCGTCGGATGTCAGGCGTACCGCTGCCGGTCTCCGATCTCCCCGTCGGGACCGTCACGGTCCGGGTAATCCGCGGCGCCTTGACGAACCCGATTGCCAGCCAGACGGTCGAGATCGTCGGCGCGAATGCGCCGATGCGCGCGGTGACCAACGAGACTGGACGCGCCGAGGTAACCAACCTCGCCGTCGGCTCACGCGTCCGCGCCGTCGCCGTCGTCGGCGGCGAACGGCTCGAGTCACAGGAGTTCGCGGTCCCCGCGAGCGGCGGCGTCAGGCTGATGCTGGTGGCGGCGGACCCGTCCGCAGCACCGCCACCGCCCGATCCGGGGCAGGGCAGTCCGGCGCAGCCCGGCGAGGTTGTCCTCGGCGAGGAGTCGCGGTTCGTCTTCGAGACGGGTGAAGAAGGCCTCTCCGTCTTCTACATCCTGCAGGTGCAGAACGACGCGGCGGTGCCAGTGCAGCCGGGTCGCCCGATCGAGTTCGAGCTCCCGTCCGACGCGCGCGGCGCGGCGCTGCTCGAGGGCTCGTCGCCTCAAGCGACCGTGGCAGGCCGACAGGTGAAGATCGCCGGCCCGTTCCCTCCAGGCCGGACGCTGGTGCAGGTTGCCTACACCATGCCCTACGCAGGCTCGAACGTCGACATCGAGCAGAAGCTTCCGCTCAGGCTGACGCACCTGGCCGTGGTCGCGCAGAAGATCGGCGACTTGCGGCTGTCGTCGCCGCAGATTGCGGAGCAGCGCGACATGCCGGCCCAGGGCAATACCTACATCGCCGGGCGGGGCGGCGCGGTGGCCGCGGACGAGGTGCTGCGCTTCAGTTTCTCCGGCGTGCCGCACCATTCAACGTGGGCCCGCACGCTCGCCCTCGTGCTCGCGGTCGTGGTGCTCGCCGGCGGCGCGTGGTCGGCGGTTCGCGCGGGGTCGGCGACGGCGCCCTACGACGCCCGCCGTCAGGAGCTCGAGGCCACACGCGATCGGTTGTTCGACGAGCTCGCGGCCCTGGAACAGGGCCAGCGTCAGCAGGCGATCGATCCGGAGCGCTACAACGATCGCCGGCGCGAGCTGATCGCGGCGCTCGAACTCGTCTACGCCGCGCTGGACGACGACGCGGTCGCCGTGGGGCGCGCCTCCTGAGTGGTGTCCTGAGCCGCTGCCGCTCGTCCTGTTGCCGCCAGTGGCTGTAGATTTCGACACGCTCACGTTCCGCGACGTCACCAGGAACTTCGGCCGCCGCCGCGCGCTGAACCGCGTTTCGCTGACCTGCCGGTCCGGCGAGATCGTGGCGCTGCTCGGTCCGAACGGCGCCGGCAAGTCCACCCTGCTCTCAATCGCCGCGACGCTGCTCGCCCCTTCGTCGGGTGACGTGCGCTACGGCGCCGAGGCCGCGCGCACCGCCGGGTCGGCGCTCCGTGGCCGCATCGGCCTGCTCGGCCACGACCTCTACATCTACCCGGAACTGTCCGCCGCCGAGAACCTCCGGTTTGCGGCCAGGCTCTATCGGCTGCCCGATGTCGAGGGCGCCGTCGCTCGCGCGCTGTCGAGCGCCGGGCTGATGGAGCGCCGCGACGACGCGGTCGTCGGCTTCTCGCGCGGCATGCGCCAGCGCGTGGCGATCGAGCGCGCGCTGATTCACGAGCCGCGGCTGGTGCTGCTCGACGAGCCGTTCACCGGCCTGGACGATGCGGCCACGACGGCGCTGCGCGACCGGCTGGTGACGCTGCGGCAGCGCGGCGGCATCGTGATCGTCACGACCCATGACCTCGAAGCGGTCGAGGCGGTCGTCGATCGATCGATGGCGCTGATCGCCGGCAGGCTGGTCGAAATCCCTGCCGGTACGAGTGGTTTGCGCGACCGGCTCCGGCACGCGCTGGCCGCGTCATGACCTTCCTGCAGACCGTCTGGCTCGTGGTGAAGAAGGACCTGCTGGTCGAGTTCCGCAGCCGCGAGATTCTCTACACGACGGCGTTCTTCGCCGTCTCGTGCGTCCTGGTGTTTTCGTTCGGCTTCGTGCAGGACGGCCGCGCCATCGACGGCGCCGCCGCCGGCATCCTGTGGATTGCGGTGGCGTTCGCCGGCACGCTGGCGCTGGGCCGCACCTTCGAGCGGGAGCGGCAGAACGAAACCCTTCGCGCGCTGCTGATGGCCCCCTGCGATCGGCCAGCGATCTATGTGGCGAAGCTCACCGGCGTGCTCCTGCTGCTGACCGCCGTCGAGGCGATCCTGGTGCCGCTGATCGCCCTGCTGTTCGACGCGCCGCTGCTGGCCGAGCCGCTGATGCTGATCGCGCTGCTGCTGGCCGGGACGATCGGCTTTGCCGCGGTCGGCACGGTCTTCGCCGCGATGCTGGTCCGGGCGCGCAGCCGCGACGTGCTGCTGCCGATCCTGCTGTACCCGATCACCGTGCCCGTGATCATCGCCGGCGTCCGCGGCACGGCCGCGCTGCTGCAGGTGGAGCCCGACGTGGCCGCGGCCAGGGCGTGGCTCTCCCTCCTCGTCTTTTTCGATGTAGTCTTCATAACACTGGCCCTGTGGACGTTCGAGCCGTTGATGACGGAGTAGGAACGCCTCACTGATTCGGCCGGACAGGTGGCCCATGCGCGCCTTTCCCGTACTGACCGTCCTCGCCGCGGCGATGTTCGCCTACGCGCCGATCATGATCGCCAACGCGCCCTTCGAGTCGACGATGGGCCTGGTGCAGAAGATCTTCTACTTCCACGTCCCGTCGTGGTTCGCGATGTTTACCGGCGCCTTCATCTGCGGCTATGCCAGCGCCGTGCACCTGTTCAAGGGATCGCGCAACGCCGATCATTACGCGCTCGCCGGCGCCGAGATCGCGGTGGTGTTCGGCCTGCTGGGCCTGATCACCGGCCCGCTCTGGGCGCGCAAGGCGTGGGGCGTGTGGTGGGAGTGGGACGTCAAGCTGACCCTCGCCCTGATCGTGTGGCTGACGTTCCTGGCCTACCTGCTGCTGCGCCGGTTCGGCGGTCCCGGCTCGGAGAAGCTGGCCGCTGGACTCGGCCTGTTCGGCGCGGCCAACATTCCCTTCGTCTACTACTCGGTGAACTGGTGGCGGACGATCCATCCGAAGACGACGGTGGTGCCGACGCTCGGTCCGGGGATGCGCGGCGCGTTCTGGTTCTGCGTCGCCGCATTCATGCTGCTGACGGGGCTGATCATGGCGGCGCGCATCCGGCTCGAGCGCCAGCGCGCCCGCGTGGACGATCTCTACCTCAGTCTGGAGGATTGACGTGTCTTCGAACTCACGGCGGCGGATCCTGATCCTGGCGGCGATCCTGATCGCCCTGACCGTCGGCCCGGCGGTGGTGTCTGCGCAGCAGCAGCCGCCGCCGAAGCCGGCGCAGGACGAGTTCCTGCCCATCGATCAGCTGCCGCCCGGCGAAACCCTGCCCGCCGCGCGCCTGCTCATCGCCGCCTATGCCGTCGCCTGGATCGGTGTGGCGGTGTACCTCTGGTCGATCTGGCAGCGCCTCGGGCGCGTCGAGCAGGAGATCGCCGACGTCACCCGACGCGTGCAGGATGCGCAGGCGGCCGAGCGGCCGCGCCCCGCGGGAGGTGCGGGTCGCTGATGGGGGACATGACGGCGGCGCACTTCATCTTCATTCCAGGTGTGCTGGCCGTCGGCGTCGTGATCGGCTGGGTGCTCGGCTCGCGCGCGGCGCAGGACGCGTTCGCCGCGGAGTTGAAGCGCCGCGAGGAGCGCGAGAAGCGCCGTCTGGAACGCCAGTGATCCGCCTGTGGTGTTCGGTGTTCGCGGTCGTCCTGTTCGGCATGGCCGCGGCGGCACAGGCGCCGCAGACATCCGCGCCGGCGTCGCCGCCTCGTCCGCCGACCTCGGTGCTCGGCGCGACCCCCGCGCCGCAGCGCGTTCCCGCTCCGGGCCCCGCGACCGATCAGCCCTACGCCCCGCAAGCCATCCTGCCCGGCGGCATCGTCGTGCCGATCTTTCCCGCGGGCTCGCCGCTCCTCAAAGCCGACCGCATCAGGGAGGCGGAGGCCTACAACCTGACTGGCAGCGTGCCGGGCCGCATCGCGAGCATCGTCAACATCCACAATCCGTCGGTGGAACTGCACCGTGTTCCGGCGAACCTGAATACCGGCGCTGCGGTGATCGTCGTGGCGGGCGGCGGGCACAACACGCTCAACGTCGGGTCGGAGGGATCCGACTTCGTCCCGTTCTTCTACAACTACGGCGTCAACACCATCATCCTGCGCAACCGGCTTCGTCGCGACGGCTACGAGCCGCTGACCGATGCCGTCGCCGACATGCTGCAGGCGATCAAGGTCGTGCGCGCTTACGCTCAGGACTGGGGAATCGACCCGAAGAAGATCGGCGCGATCGGCTTCTCCGCCGGCGCCGAGCTGACGTCACAGGCCGCCGTCAGGTATGCGGAGTTCGACAAGACCCACGACGTCGCCGGCAATCCGCTGGCGAAGATCGGCGCCCGTCCTGATTTCGTCGGCCTCATCTACCCCGGGCCGACTCCATTCCGGGGCGGCACGCAGGTGGCCATCCCGGACGATGCGCCGCCGACGTTCATTGCCAGCGGCGGCGTCGGCGATGCGGTCCACGCGATCTGGGCCGACGAGTATTTTGCCGCCTTCCTGCGCGCCCGCATTCCGAACCTCGAGATGCACATCTACGGCAACGGGCGTCATCCCGGCGATCCGCTCCCGGAGGGGGGGACGATGAGCGGCGGCCTCACCAGTCGTCAGGACATTCCGCTGGGGACGTGGCAGTTCCGCCTGATCGACTGGCTCCGCGATCTGGGCTTCCTGCAGAAGCCTGGCGTCGAGACCAAGGCGGCCCGCGACGTCGCGACGCGTGTCGCGAACCCGCCGCGAGCAGGGCAGCGGGGCCGAGGCGGCGCCCGCTAGTTCGGGGGGATCAGCGGCCGATCGCGAGGCGGTTTGCCAGGCTTTGCGGCAGGCCGGCCGCCGAAATCCTGCGCTGGGCCTCGGCGACGTCGGTACTCGACGCGGCGGAACGCCATCACGCCGTCGGTCTGATACACGGCGAACGCGGCGCGCGGATCGCCGTCCCGGGGTTGTCCCACCGAGCCCGGGTTGATCAAATAGGCGGCGCCAGCCTCGAACGTCAGCGAGCGCAAGTCCTCGTCCGGCAAGTCCGCGCTGAGCTGATTCCCCCGTGACGTGAAGATCACCGGCAGGTGTGTGTGGCCGAAGACGCAGACCGGGCGCGTGGTGGTGTCGAGGGCGCGCTGGGCATCGACGGCGTCGAAGATGTAGTGATCCTCGTCGAACGGCGCGCCGTGGCAGATCTCGACGCGGTCGTCGATCACCGCCGGGCCCTGCGGCAGGTCGCGCAGGTAGTTCCGGTTGGCCGGCGTCAACTGCTGCAGCGTCCAGGCCGCGGCGAACCGGGCGACCTGGTTGAAGTTCTCGCCGTCGTCCAGCCCGCACGATGCTTTGTCATGGTTGCCGCGGATGACCGCGGTGGGCGCGAGATCGAGCACCCGATCGATCACCGCATTCGGTTCGGCGCCGTAGCCGACGAGGTCGCCGAGGACGATGACCTGGTCCCATTGATCGGCGGCAGCGGCGAGCACCGCGTCGAGCGCATCGATGTTGGCGTGGATGTCAGAGAGGATCAGATAGCGGATCGCGCTCACAGCGTCGCCATCCGATCGAGGATCTGCTCGGCGATTTCTTCCGCGGGTGCGGTCCCGGCCTCGATCCGAAGGTGGGCCTGCGCGTAAGCGGCCTGGCGCACGGCAAACAAGCGTTCCATCTGGGACCTGTCGGCGGCGAGCGGGCGGCGTCCGTCCGCGGGTATGCGTGCGAGCAGCAGGTCGAGCGGGACGTCGAGCCAGATCGACAGTCCGTCCAGGTTGATCGCGCTGCGGTTCTCGGCGTCCATGAACGTGCCGCCCCCGGTCGCCACGACCGCGTGGCGCAGCGGCAGCAACAGTTTCAGGATCTCGCGCTCGAGGCCGCGGAAGTACGGCTCGCCCTGACGGGCGAAGATGTCGGCGATCGCCCGCCGCTCGCGCACCTCGATCAGCTCGTCGACGTCTTCGGCGCGCCACCCGAGCCGCGCCGACAGCGCACGTGCGACCGTCGTCTTGCCCGCAGCCATGAACCCGACGAGATAAATCTTATCGATTGTCACCAGGCGTGGTGAGCCGTTCCAGCTCCTGGAAGAACCGCGGATACGAAACGTCGACGGCCGCGGCGCCGGTGATCGTGGTCGGCGAGGCGGCGCCGCACGCCGCTATCGCGAACGCCATGGCGAGGCGGTGATCGCCGGCGGCGTCCACGGTGGCGCCCGTCAGCGGGCGCGCTTCGATCCGGAACCCGTCCGGGAACTCGGTCACGGCTGCGCCCATGGCGCGGAAGCCGGCCGCCAGGGCGCTGATCCGGTCGCTCTCCTTGACCCTCAATTCGGCCGCCCCGCGGACTTCCATCGACTGGCCTTCGTCGAGCAGGGCGCCGAGGGCGCCGAGCGCCGGCAGTTCGTCGATGAGCCCGGGCACTTCCTCCGGCATGACGACGAAGCTGCGACGGTCGGCGGCGCGGATGGTGACGCGGCCGATCGGCTCTCCGGCGTCCTCGTGCTCGAGGTCAACCTGGACGTCGGCGCCGGCGCGCCGCAGGACGTCGAGCACGGCCGTGCGCGACGGGTTCAGGCCGACCCCCCGGATCTCGACCACGCTGCCGGGACGGCCGGCCGCGAGGGCGCCCCAGAATGCGGCCCCCGAAATATCGCCCGGCACGGCCAGCTGGCGGCCCTGGAGCCGCTGGCCCCCGGCGACCGCGACCTGGCGGCCGTCCTGTTCGACGCGAACGCCGAACGCGGTCAGCGCGCGCTCCGTATGATCCCGTGTCGCTGCAGGCTCGACCACGACGGTGCGCCCGGAGGCGTGCAGTCCCGCCAGCAGCACCCCGCTCTTGACCTGGGCGCTCGGTACGGCCGGCTCAAACGTGATGGCCTGCAGCGCGGCCCCGTCTACGGTCAGGGGAGGGCGCCCGTCGTCGGACGCGATCGCGGCGCCCATCCGGGTCAGTGGTTCGATGATGCGTCGCATCGGGCGGCGGGTCAGGGAGGCGTCCCCGGTGATGACGGTGCGGAACCGGTGCGCCGACACCAGGCCGGCCAGAAGCCGCATGGTCGTCCCGGAATTGGCGGCGTCTACAGGGCCGGCGGCGGGCAAGAGTCCTCCCAGGCCGCGACCGGTGATGTCGACGCGGCCGGGGGCGGGGGTGTCGATGGTGACGCCCAGCGCCCGGAGGCAGCCCAGGGTGGCGGTACAATCGGCGCCGCCCGAATACCCGGTAATCCGGGTCGGGCCGTCGGCGATGGCGCCAAACAGCGCATAGCGATGTGAGATGGATTTGTCGCCGGGAACCAGAACGTGGCCGGAAGCCCGCTGCGCGGGGCGGACCAGCGCAGCATCAGCGGGCGCGCGGAGCATCAACGCACTATAGCATTCGCAATCTTGAACGGATCCGGTTTACTATGTTGTGCATTCGCGTGCGTTTCGAGCCCGCTGACTCCATCCCTCGTCCGGCGTTTAGCACGTCCCGCGCCGGCTTCGATCTGCCTGCATGCTGACGCGCGGCGGCACGGTCCGGCTCCAGATCCACAGCAACTTCGACATGCTGGATTTCGTGCAGGTCGTCAGCGACCGCATGGGACAGCTCGCCAGCCTCGACGAGGACGCGATCCACTGGATCGGGGTCGCCGTCCGTGAGTCGGTGATCAACGCCATCAAGCACGGCAACCGCGAGGACTACGGCAAGCTGGTCACCGTGGAGTTCGCGTTGGTTCCGCCGGCAGCCCCGAGCGAGCTGATTGTGCGCGTGCTCGATCAGGGTGAAGGCTTCGAGCCCGAAGAAGTCGCCGATCCCCTCGCTCCCGAGAACATCCTCAAATCCAGCGGCCGCGGCATCTTTTTCATGCGCAACTTCATGGACGACGTCACGCTTCGCCGCGGGGCGGAAGGCGGGATGGAAGTGCGCATGGTCAAGAAGCTGGCGATCGGTGGCTGATCCGCTTCCGCCGCTCTTCCTCGCCACCGCGATCGAAGCTGTCACTCGCGCCGGCGAAACCCAACTCGCCAGCGTCGGCACCGGCGTCCGCATCGACAAGAAGGGTGCGATCGACCTCGTCACCGAGATCGACCTGAAGATCGAGCGCGAGTTCCGCCAGATGATCGCCGAGCGCTTTCCCGATCACACCGTCCTCGGCGAGGAGTTCGGGTCGAGCGGCGACCGTGACGCGGTCGCCCCGTACTGCTGGGTGTTCGACCCCGTCGACGGCACCACCAACTTCGCGCACGGCCTCCCGATCTTCTGCTCCTCGCTGGCGCTCGAGATCGACGGCGAGATCGCCGTCGGCGCGATCTACGACCCGACCCGCCGCGAGCTGTTCACGGCCGAGCGCGGCCACGGCGCGTGGTTGAACGGGCGCCCGCTGCGGGTGTCGTCGGAAGACACGCTGCTCGACTCCTTGCTCGTCACCGGCTTCCATTACGGTATTCAGCGTGATCCCGAGGAGCTGGTCAGCCTGTTCCGCGAGTTCATCGCGCGCGCCCGCGCCGTGCGCCGACTCGGGTCAGCGGCGCTCGATCTCTGCTACGTGGCCGCCGGCCGCTTCGACGGCTACTGGGAATCGAAGATTCAGCCCTGGGACGTCGCCGCCGGCGCCCTCATCGTCGAGGAAGCGGGCGGACGCGTGACCACCGTTGACGGCGGGCCATTCCGCTCGCGGGCGGGCAGTGTGCTGGCCACCAACGCGCGCGTGCACGACATCATGCTCGAGATCATCACCGGCGCCGACCGCTCGCGTTCTCGAAACAGGACGCAGTGACATCCCGGTAAGACACACTTTCCTGCGCAATTACGGCCGAAACACGGTGATTTCTCCAGCCGCGCTGGCACTGTTCATGCTCGACTCGTCTGCACGAGCCGGCCGGAACGCGGCGGTCCAGGCCAGACGGAGCGTGTCATGACGAGATACTTCAAAGCTGTGCATTGCGCGGCCGCGGCGGCCATGCTGGTGGTGCTGGCGGCCTCCAGCGCCGAGGCGCAGGTCAGGCGCGTCGAATCGCGCAATTCGTTCGGGTTCAACCTGGGCTACTTCATGGTGAAGGGGGAAGACTCGCGCGTGGACGACGACGTGCTGCTCGCCGATCTCTCGTCGCTCGCGTTCGATCTCAGCGACTTCAACGGCGCGAACGTCGGCGGGGAGTTCAATTTCGGCCTTGGCGAGTATCTCGAAGCGGGCGTCGGGCTGAACTTCTACCAGCGCACCGCCCCGAGCGTCTACTGGGACGTCGTGTCGGATGACGGCTTCGAGATCGCGCAGGAACTGAAGCTGCGCGTCATTCCGTTCAGCGCGACCGTGAAGTTCCTGCCGCTTGGGCGCGGCGGCGTCGAGCCCTACGTCGGCGCCGGCATCGGCGTGTTCAACTGGCGCTACTCGGAGGTCGGCGAGTTCGTCGACTTCGACGACGACTCGCTCTTCCGCGATCGCTATATCGCCAGCGGAACGTCGATCGGGCCGGTGGTGCTCGGCGGCATCCGCTTCCCGGTGGCGGATGTCTGGAGCGTCGGCGGCGAGGTTCGCTGGCAGAAGGCCGAAGGCAAGGATCTGATCGAGGAGGGCTTCCTCGGCGACAAGATCGATCTCGGCGGCTGGACCACGGCCTTCACGTTCCATCTGCGCTTCTAGAACCGGCCCACGAATCGGAGGAGGCGTCGGGCCTCCTTCGATTCAGCGCGCCCGGTAGAGCGCGATGCCGCCCCCTTCCGCGACGCGCACGAATCCGTCCAGGAACTGCGGGTTTCGCTGCAGCGCCTGGTGCAGCACGTCGCCCCCCTCGGCCTTCTCCTCGATCACGACCCAGTTGACGAAGCCGCGCGGTCCGCGCGTGGCCGCATGGACCCACAGCTGTTCGTTGCCTTCCTGGAGAAAGTCCCGGATGTCGAGGCCGAGATGCGAGAGGTCGTGCATGTAGTGGGCGAGCGAGCCCATGCTCATCATGATCGTGCCGCGGTCCCAGTGCGCGCGGAGGTAGTCGGTGACCGCGGAGCGGGTGGCCATGTTGGCGGCATCCCGCTGTGACTCGGCGACGAGCGGCGACCGCAGATCGATCGGCGACGTCTGCCCGATCGCCCAGGCGATGACCAGTGCCGCGACGAACGGCCGCAGCGGCGCCCACAACAGGCCGATGCCGGCGCCTGTCGTCACCGAGCAGGCGAGGATGAGCGGAAAGCCGTAGCGGACGCGCAGCGGGTGTCCCTGGTAGTAGGCGTACCAGGGCAGAACCGCGGCCGCCGCCGTCGCGAGGACCAGCACGAGCGGCGCGCGCGATCGGGTCCGGAAGAAGGTCCACGCCAGCCACGCCGCAGCGGCATACGCCGGCCAGACCCACGCCGTCCCCGACAGTTGATACAGGCTTTCCTTCACTTGCTCCCACGCGAGCGACGCGTCGCCGAGCGCCTTGTTCTCGGGCACGAAGAATCCGGAGGGGACGAACCAGAACCCCGTCGTCCAGCGGCTGTTGAGCGTGAACAGGCTCAGCGCCACCGCCGGATAGATCGCGAGCCGTGCGCACGCGATCGTCGACGTGCGGAACGGCACGCCGCGGCGGAGCAGTGTGAGCCAGGCCAGACCGATGAGAGCGGCGCAGATCGGCAGCGCTTCGTAGCGCGTCATGCACGCGCTGACGATGGCCCAGCCGGCCGCGCGCGGCGGCAGCGGTGCGCCGCGTTCCACCCACTCCGCCGTGAACAGCACCGCCAGCATCGTCGTGGCCAGCAGCAACGGCTCGGTCATCGGCGTGCTCTGCAGGTAGAGGACGTTGGGGTTGACGATCAGGAGGGCCGCGCCGGCCGCCGCCGCGACCCGCGAGCGCGTGAAGCCGACGATCAGCCGCGTCATCGCCCACACCGTCAGGCCGGTGCTGAGCACGGACAGGGCTATCGCCGAGGCGCCCGATCGGTACCACGAGTCGACTTGAACCGGCAGCAGGTTGAGGACGTGCGGCAAGGGCAGCCAGACCGCGCCGATCTGCTGCCAGCCGGGCACGAGGCTGTCGAGCACGCGGCGCGCGACCACGAGGTGCGCCCGCGCGTCGTAGTGCGCCAGCGCCAGGCCCAGCCGGCTGAAGTACACGGCGACCGCCGCGCCGATGACGATGGTGACCGCCGCCGCGACGCGCGGCGTCCAGCGCGGAGGAGCGTAGCCGGTCGTCGTGTGTTCAGAAGGGGGAGCCGCGGCTGGAGCGTGCGTCGTGACCAGAGCGTGACCGTTTCAGGAGATGCGTTGCCCTAGTCTACACTCAAGCAGATGCAGCGTCTCGTGGCCTGGGTGCAGGGATTTTCCGAGTCGCTGGGCGGCTCGGGCCTGTTCATCCTCTCCTTCCTCGACTCGTCCTTCCTGTCGTTTCCCCAAGTCTGCGACGCGTTGATCGTGCTCCTGACCGTGCGGCACGAGGAGCGCATGCTCTACTACGCGCTCGCGACGACGCTCGGCTCGATCGCCGGGTGCTACGCGCTGTTTTCGGTGGGCAGGAAGGGGGGCGAGGCGTTCCTCCGCAAGCGCTTCCACGCGCGCCACGTCGACCGGGCGATGGACGTCTTCCGCCGCTACGGCATGCTGGCGATCATCGTCCCGTCGCTGCTGCCGCCGCCGATGCCGTTCAAGATCTTCGTGCTGGCGGCCGGCGTGGCAGAGGTGCGGACGGCGGACTTCCTCCTCGCGGTCGCGATCGGCCGGGGCCTGCGTTACTTCGGAGTGGGATTCCTGGCGCTCTGGTACGGGGAACAGGCCATCACGTTCCTGCGCGAGAACGCGCATACGGTCGGGCTCGGGCTCGGTATAGCCGCGCTGGTTTTGGGCCTCGGCTACATCTGGTGGAAGAAGCGGCGCCCGAGCGGGCCGGCGACCCCCGCCTGACGCCCGATTTCTAGTACAATCAAGTACTTACATGCAGCCAGAGGTCTCGGTCATTGTACCGATGCGCAACGAGGCCCCCAACGTCGCCAAGCTCTATCGCGAGCTGACCGCGGCGATGGATCGGTTCGGTCGTCCCTACGAGATCATCATCGTGGACGACGGCAGTACTGACGAGACGTTCGAGCTGCTGGCCCAGCTGCAGGCCGCCGACTCGCGCCTGGTGCTGATCCGCTTCCGCCGCAACTTCGGCCAGACCGCCGCGTTCGCCGCCGGGTTCGCGTACGGGGCCGGCGAGTTCATGGTCACCTCCGACGGCGACCTCCAGAACGACCCCGCGGACATCCCGCGCATGATCGAGCTCGCGGAACAGACCAAGGCCGACATCGTCGCGGGCTGGCGGAAGGATCGGAAGGATCCGTTCTTCAGCCGGCGCCTGCCGTCGATGATCGCGAACTGGATCATTTCGCGGTCGACCGGCGTCCACCTCCACGATTACGGCTGCTCGCTCAAGGTGTTTCGCGCCGAAGTCGTGAAGCCGATGAAGCTGTACGGCGAGATGCACCGGTTCCTGCCGGCCATCGCCAGCGAGTTCGGCGTCACCATCGTGGAGCACGTCGTCAACCATCGCCCGCGGGTGCACGGGCGCTCGAAGTACGGGATCTCGCGCACGGTGCGCGTGATTCTCGATCTGCTGACGGTGAAGTTCCTGATCAGTTACTCGACGCGGCCCCTGCAGATCTTCGGACTGCTCGGCATCACGATGGGGTCGCTCGGCGGCGTGATCCTCGCGTACCTCGCGTGCGTGCGGCTGTTTACCGCGCAGGCGATCGGCGACCGGCCGATGCTGCTGCTCGGCATCCTGCTGATCTTCACCGGCGTGCAGCTGGTGACGCTGGGGCTGCTCGCGGAGATGCAGGCGCGGACCTACCACGAGTCGCAGGACAAGCCGATCTACGTCATCAAGGAGATTCGCCACAGCGCGTCGCGCGAGCCGGCGAAAGACGAGGCCCGTGTCAGCGTCAAGCGGTTCGGCTGATCGACGGCGGGCCGCCGTCGCCGATCCCGCGATCACCGACATCCAGAAGGAGTTCGGCGCCAGCCGGTCGCGCCGCCAGCGCTACGCCGATCTCGTGATCGGGCTGGACGGGTGGTGGCCGCTGCTGAAATACGAGCTCACGATGCTGCTGTGCAGCTGGATGCCGGGCGCACTCGGCCTGGTGCTGCGCGGCCGGCTCTATCCGCTGCTGCTCGGCCGCGTCGGCCGCAACGTGGCGTTCGGCATGAACGTCGTGCTGCGGCATCCGCACAAGATTTTCATCGGCGACAACGTGGTCATCGACGACAACTGCTGTCTCGACGCCAAGGGCACCAGCAATACGGGCATCACGCTGGGCAACGGCGTCTTTCTCGGGCGCAACACGATTTTGAGCTGCAAGAACGGCGACATCACGCTCGAGGAAGACGCGAACGTCGGCTTCAACGTCGAGGTCTTTTCGGCGGCGCGGGTGCGGGTGGGCGCGCGCACGCTGATTGCCGCCTATACGTATCTGGTCGGCGGCGATCATCTGTTCGATCGCGTCGACATCCCGGTGCTGCACCAGGGACGCACGGCGCGCGGCATCGACGTCGGCGAGAACGTCTGGCTGGGCGCGCACGTCGTGGTTGCGGACGGCGTGTCCATCGGCCGCGACGCCATCGTCGGCGCGGGAGCGGTGGTCACGCAGGACGTCGCGGATTTTCAGGTTGCCGCCGGGGTCCCGGCCAGGGTCGTCCGCGACCGGCGTGAAGCGACGGCGGGCTGATCGCACATGTGCGGCATCGTCGGCATCATCGAGCGCGATCTCCAGACGCCCGTCCCGCAGGGGGACGTCGAGCGGATGGTCCGCACGCTGAACCATCGCGGTCCGGACGAGGAGGGCAGCGTGCTGCTGCCTGGCGTCGGCCTGGCGATGCGTCGGCTCTCGATCGTCGACCTCGCCGGCGGCCAGCAGCCGTTCGCCAACGAGGACGGCACGATCCAGGTCGTCGCCAACGGGGAGATCTACAACTTCCCGGAGATCAAGCGCGACCTGCTCGCCAAGGGGCATCAGTTCCGCTCGCGCTCCGACATCGAAGTGATCGTCCACGCGTACGAGGAGTACGGGACGGGCTTCCTGAGCCGGCTGCGGGGCATGTTCGCGCTGGCGCTGTGGGACGGCCGTACCCGGACCTTGCTGGCCGCGCGTGACCGGGCGGGCGAGAAGCCGCTCTACTACACGCTGACGCCGACCGGCCTGCGCCTCGCGTCGGAAATCAAGGCGCTGCTGTCGCGCCGCGAGGTGTCCCGCGAGATCGACTTCGAGGCGCTGGATCAGTTCCTGACCTACGAGTACATCATCGCGCCGAGAACGATCTTCGCCGGCATCCGGAAGCTGCCGGCCGCGCATTACCTGACGTATCGCGACGGGCAGATCGCGGTGCACCGATATTGGGATGCCGCAGCCGTCGAGCCGGTGGCGTGGCGCGAGAGCGACGCGGTCGAGGCGCTGCGAACGGCGCTCGGTGCCGCGGTGCGCAGCCAGATGATGGCGGACGTGCCGCTCGGGCTGTTCCTGTCTGGCGGCATCGATTCGAGCGCCGTCGCGATGCTGCTCAAGGATCTGCCGGGCGCCTCGGACGTCAGCAGCTTCAGCATGGGGTTCTCGGACGGCAGCTACAACGAGCTGCCGTACGCGCGGCAGATCGCTGAGCTGTGCGGCACCCGCCACTACGAAGGGATGGTGACGCCCGACGTCGCGGCGCTCTTCGAGCGGCTGATCGTGCACCTCGACGAGCCGTTCGCCGACGTCTCGCTGTTCCCGACGTTCATGGTGTCGCAGATGGCGCGCGAGCACGTCAAGGTCGTGCTGACCGGCGATGGCGGCGACGAGCTGTTCGGCGGCTACGACGCGTACGCCGCACAGGCGCTCGCGGCGCGGTGGGAAGGCTTGCTGCCCGATGCCGCGTCACGGGGAGCCGACGCCGTCCTCAGCCTGCTGCCGCCGACGCGGAAGAAGAAGGGGCTGGTCAACAAGGCACGACGGTTCGTCGACGGCCTGGCGAACGCGCCGTCGAGCATCGCGCACTACCGGTGGATGACGTTCCTGTCCGCCGACGCGAAGCGGCGGCTCTACACGGGCCGGTTCCGCGAGGCGCTCGGCGCGGCCGACACGTATCAGCCGGTCCGTGAGGCACTGGCGCGGTGGAACACCGACGATCTGCTGAACCGGCAGCTTTACGCCGACCTGTCGATCTATCTGGCCGATGACATCCTCGTGAAGGTCGATCGCATGAGCATGGCGACGTCGCTCGAGACGCGGGCGCCGTTCCTCGACGCCGACGTCATGGACCTGGCCTTCTCGATGCCGGGCGATCTGAAGATTCGCGGCGGCACGCGCAAGTACGTGCTGAAGCAGGCGGTGCGAGGGCTGGTGCCGGACAGTATCCTGGACCGATCGAAGGAAGGCTTCAGCATCCCGATGAAGACGTGGCTCCGCGGTGAGCTGCGGCCGATGATGGAGCGCCTGCTCGATCCGCAGCGGCTGGGGGCGGCCGGCCTGATCGAGCCCGACGAAGTCGCGCGCCTGATGCGCGAGCATGGCGCGGGAAGCGCGAACCACGCTCACGTGCTGTTCTCGCTGATGGTGTTCGAGCAGTGGAGGGAAGGGGTGCTCGGGTAGGGACCGCGGGTCAGTCGAGGCCGTGCGGGATCGCGTAGACGCGATCGACCGCCTCGATCTGGCGCGACTGCTCGTCGTCGGTCCAGCCGCGTTCACGACTCATGATCGCCGCCGCGGCACGCACCGCGTCGTCGCCGGGATGGCCGCCGGAGCCGGCGATCGTGCGCCGCAGCAGCGCGTCGGTGAGGTCGAGCGCCATCTCCTGACGCACGGCATGGACGATCTCGGCGCCGGTCACGGGGCAGGCCAGGCCGAGCGGCGCGGCAAGCGCGGGTGTCTCCTGCATCAGCCGCACGACATCGTGATAGCCGCTGCCGTACGCCGCGATCAGCCGTCGCACCTGGCTCGCCTCGAGCGGACTCGACGCGATCTCCTGGCGCTCGTATCGTTCGAGATCCTCGATGTCGCCGCCGGAGACGGGTTCGGACAGTGGACGCTCGGGGCCCGTGGCCTTGTTCATCCGGCGGCCGATGTGGCGGGCGACGGCCGCCGCGGTGGCGCGCGCCGTCGTGTAGCGCACCCCGAGGACAGTCATCAGGCCGTCGGCGCCGTCGGCGCGATGATCGTGCACCACGCTGTGTTTGAGCAGCGCGCCCGGATCGCGACCGGCGGCCGGCGCCGGCAGCAGTCCGCGATGCACCAGACGGATGCTCGAGCGGGTGATTGCCGCTCCCGGGAACGCGGTGGTTGCCGCGCGCAGGAATCGATCGACGTGTTCGTCGAGGCGCAGCGCGTCGGTCGGCCGGGGTTCGATGCGCTCGTGGCTCGTTCCGACGATCGCGCAGGCCTGCCAGGGGACGAGAAACAGGAATCGGCCGTCGGCGACGCCGCCCAGGGCCGAGGCCGGTGCCGGTACGTCGAGCACCAGGTTCAATGCGAGCGACCACGCCGGACGCACGGGCGCCGGGGACGACACGTTGAACAAGCTGAGGACGCGGGGGCTCGAGGGGCCGGTCGCGTTGACGACGGTCCGGGCGCGGACGTCGAAGTCGGCGCCGGTCAGCAGATCCCGGGCGCGGACTCCCTCGATTCGGGAGCCGTTTCGGAGAAGGCCCTGCACTTCGGCATAATTGGCTGAGGTGGCTCCATGCGCGGCGGCGGATTGCAGCAGGGCGATCGCAAAGCGCTCCGGGCTGTGCAGTTGATAGTCGTGCCAGATGGCCCCGCCGGTGACGCCGTCCGGGTCGATGACGGGATTGAGTGAAAGGCATTCGGCGCGTGACACGACTTGGCTGGGTGGCAGGTGGCGGGCGGGATCGACGCCGCGGTTGCGGTCGGCGGCGAGCAGATCGTACGCGGCCAGGAAGGCGCGCATGATCGCCGGCGTACGCGGCGGGCGGTTCGTGGTCGGCACGACGAACCGCATCGGCCGCACCAGATGCGGAGCGATGACGGCGATGCCGCGGCGCTCGCGCACGAACTCGCGCATCGTCGCGATCGACCCGTGCTGCAGCGCGCGGATGCCGCCGTGCACGGTCTTGAGGCTATTGAACGACGTCGCGGCGGAGAAATCGCCGCGCTCGAGAAGGGCGACGCTGAAGCCGCGTCCGGCCAGCTCGCGAGCGGTGGCGAGGCCGTACACCCCGCCGCCGACGACCACTGCATCGAAGACGTGGGCCGTCAGGCGCTCGAGGTCCCGAACCATCAGATGACTCATTCTATGCCACGGTTCCGCCGGGTTCGACGACGGGCGCACGCGAGCCTCGCGGCGATCGCACTCCTCTTCGTCACGCACTGCGGCGATTCGGGGCCGGGGCCCGGGCCGACGCCGCCGACGCCTCTGCCGCTCAGCATCACGTGTCCGGCGCGCGTGAACACGCAGTCCGCCGACGGCAATCCGGTGCCGGTGACGCTGTCGCAGCCGCAGACCAACGGCGGCCGGGCTCCGGTCAATGTCACCTGTTCGACCCCGCCGTCGACGTTCCCGGTCGGCTCGACCACCATCAACTGCACGGCCAACGACACCGCCGGACAGAACGCGTCCTGCAGCTACGTAGTCGCCGTTCAGGGACCACCCAAGCTCAAGTTCACGCGATTCCTGTCGTTCGGCGACAGCCTCACGGCGGGCGAGATCTCGCAGGGACCGACGTTCCTGCTGGTGGTGGCGCCCGATTCCTATCCGGCCAAGCTGGAGGGGATGCTGCGGCTGCGTTACCGGTTCCAGGGAACGTCGCCGGTGGTGCTCAACGAAGGCGTGTCGGCCGAGTTCACCACGGACGGCCTGCGACGCCTGCGCGGCGTCCTGCAGCAGCACCGGCCGGAGGTGCTGCTGTTGATGGAAGGCACGAACGACCTGCTCGATCAGCCCGCCACTCTCCGCGGCGCGAATACCGCGATCGCGAACCTCAAGCTGATGATCGCGGAGGCCAGGGCGCAAAATGTCCAGGTCGCGTTGGCCACCGTGCCGCCGCAGAGGTCGGGCGGACTGCGCCACCGCGATGCCGTCGCCGCGACGGTGCCGGGCTTCAACGACCGCATCCGCGAGCTCGCCGCTGCCGAGAAGGTGGTCCTGATCGACGTTTACAATGGGATGAAGGACGACTTGTCCCTCATCGGTCTGGATGACCTGCATCCGACCGTCTTCGGATACGAGGTCATGGCGAGAATCTACCTGGAGGCCATTGAGAAGGGATTCGAGGAACCGCCGCCGGCCGTGACGCGGATGCCGTGGTGAGGGCCGCGCCGGACGGCGGTGAGGCCGCCGCGCTGAACGAGCGGGTGCGCAGCTACTGGAATTCGCGCATCCACGATCTCGAGATGACCACCCAGCCGGTCGGCACGCTCGCGTTCTTCGACGATCTCGACGCCTACCGGTTCGACAAGCTGGCGTACCTGCCAGAGGTTGTCGACTTCTCCTCCTTCGCGGGCCGGCGATTCGTCGAAGTCGGCTGCGGCATCGGCACCGATCTGGTCCGATTCGCCCGAGGCGGCGCCCACGTCGTGGGGATCGACCTGTCGGAGACCGCCGTCGGCCTCGCGCGGTCTAATCTGATATTGCACGGCCTGCAGGGGAGCGTGCTCGTGGCGGACGGCGGCCGGACGCCGCTGCCCGACGCGAGCGTCGACGTGTTCTATGCGCACGGGGTCCTGCAGTACGCGGCCGAACCGCGACGCATCGTCGAAGAGGCCCTGCGGGTGCTGCGCCCTGGAGGTACGGCGATTTTCATGGTCTACAACCGGGTGTCGTGGTTGATGGCGCTGTCCCGGGTCATGAAGGTCGGACTCGAGCATGCTGACGCGCCGGTGCTGAAGCTGTACTCGATCCCGGAGTTCGAGCAACTGATCCGCGGGTTCAGTAAACGCGAATCGTGCCGGAGCGGTTCCCCGTGAAGTCGCGCCTGCACCATGGATGGAAGGCCGCGGCCTACAACGGCCTGTTCGTCGGCATGTTCAACGCGCTGCCGCGCGCGCTCGTCCGCCGTTACGGCTGGCACCTGATGGCGATATGCGTCAAGTAGCGATCGCCCTGTGCATGCTTGCCGTCGTCGCCTGCCGGCAGCCTGAAGATCGCAGCGGCGGGAACGATCAGTCGCGTCCGACCCAGGCGGCACCGCCGGTCACTGCGTCCGCGCCGCCTGCGCCGCAGCAGGTGGCCGCCGGGCCCCCAGCTCCCGCCGCGTCACCGGGACCGGTTCTGCCGGCTGCCGTGTCGCCGTTTCCCAAGGGCCTGAGCGGCACGCTCGTGTTCGAGTCGGATCGCGACGGCCGCCCGAAGATCTACACGCTCGATCTGTCGAACGGTCGCGTGCGGCGACTGACCGAAGGCGCGGACTGGCGCGACGAGCATCCGCGATGGTCGCCAGACGGGACGCGGATCACGTTCGCCTCGACGCGCCACGGCTCGTTCGACATCTTCGTCATGAACGCCGACGGCAGCGGCGTGCAGCGGCTGACCGATCACTCCGCCATCGAACACGACCCGACCTGGGCGCCCGACGGACGCAGCATCATCTTCAGTGGGGAGCGCGATGGCCGCGGCGAGCTGTACCGCGTGTGGCCCGACACGAAGAAGGTCGATCGGCTGACGGCCGGATTCGATCGCGCGATCATGCCCGCGGTCTCACCCGACGGACGATCGGTGTCGTATGCCGGTCAGACGATTCGCTACTTCCAGATTCACGTGTGGGACGCCAGCGGAGCCAACGCCGGCACCGTCCAGTTCACGTCGGGCGAGCCGGCGTGCCGCCCGGCATGGTCGCCCGACGGCCAGCAGATCGCCTACGTGCTCGGAGAGGATCCGTCGCGGATCGGCGTGATGTCGGTCGCGACCAAGGAAGCCCGGACGCTCTTCCGGCATCCCAAGCTCTGGCTCTACTATCCGGCGTACTCGCCCGATGGCCGCACGCTCGCGTTCTCGGTCAGTCCCGAGCACCACCGCGGCGAGGACTGGGATCTGGCGATCGTCTCCACGGCGTCACCTGACGGCAGCTTCCAGCGCCTGACCTCCGGGCCGGGGAACGATCGACTTCCTCACTGGCGACCCGCTCATTGATACCGGCCCTTGATGATCAACAGCGGCAGCGGCTTGAGGTTCACGGTGGCCCCGGCCGCGAGTGAGTGCTTCTCGATTTCCGCACCGGTCAGCGGGTGCAGGACCTGGAATGTCATCGGCCGTCGCGCCTCGAGCGTCAGGCTGTTGATCACGCCGACGGGAACGACGACGAACTGAGCGCCGTTGACGGCGCCGAGTACCTCGGCGGCGCCGTCGTTGTGGCCATCGGGCCAGATGGCCCCTTTGGCGCCGCCCGCGTGCGGAATGAACGGCAGTTCGGGCGAATCGTGCCGATGCCGCTGCCAGTTGACGATGTCGGGAGGCAGATACTGCTTCATCGCGGCGAACGCCTCCAGCGTCTGCTTCGCGTTCGGCATCTCCACGAGCCGCTTCCGTCCCCAGACCCCGGCGTCGGTGTGAAACACGTACAGGCCGGCGCCGGCAAGATACGCCGACACCGCGGCGCCGACCAGGCGGACCGGATCCGTATCGCTGGCGACGGAGCTCTCGGGTCCGATCGGCTCGTTGCTCGAGGTCACCGGCGGCAGGCCCTTGCACTCGCGCAGGCCCCATGGCGCCAGGACCGGCGCCCAGTGCCGCAGCCGGCTGTCGACGTCGCGCGAGAAGTGCTCGGTGAGAATCTGCACCTTCAGGTCGCGATAGAGCGTGAGATGCGACTCGCAGTCGTGGCCTTCCGAGTCGCTCACCGCGACCGGGATGGTCGTGCCGGCGAGGAGGCGCTGCGCCAGCTCACGAATCTGCTGAACACCCGCGGCGCCGCCGAAGCCGTTCTGCCAGCTCTCGTTGGCGACCTCGAAGTGCATGATCTTGTGCTCGCGGCCGCGCGCCATCTGGAGGAAGCGATCGACGAGCGCGGTCCGGTCGGTGGCGTTCGGAATGACCTGATCGGCGTCGCCGAAGATCGTCCACTCCACACGCAGTCCGAACCGGTCGTAGGCATGATCGGTGAGGCCGGCGATGACCTGATCGTAGTCGGGCCAGCGCCAATCGATTTCCCGGCCCGCCCACACCGGCTGACGCCCGACCACGCCGAGGGCCCGGATGTAGTCGAAGCGGTGAGCGGCAAGGAGCTTCAGATGCTCGTCGAGCCGGGGACGGTCGTGCTTGTAGGCCCAGGCCGCCCAGAACAGGCTGGCGCCCAGCGCGGGGAACTCGCCCTGCGCGTCGGCAACCGCGCGTCCGCTGACGCGGATTGGCCCGGTGCGCTTTTCTTGAGCTGATGGCGATGGAGCAGCGGCCAGAGCGCTGAGAAGAAGAGTGAGGCCGATCGCACGTCGCATGAGAGCGCTCATGCAGGATCGACGCCGAATTCAGAGGTTTGGTCTGGGGCTCAGCGAACCGAGGCTTCGGCGGCCATCGCCGCCTTGTTGTGGAACCGCCGCCGCTCGCGCGTCGCGCGCACCAGGAACTTCGCGTACGGCGCGACCTGCTTGATCGCCGCGACGTTCATCTGGCAGGGGCTGAGGCAGGTCGGGCACTTCGTGTCCCGCACCTGATCGCGATGGGCCTGGCTGGCCGCGCTGAAATACAGCTCCTCGGGATCGGTGTCCTTCACGTTGCCGACGACGTCGCTGTTTTCGCAGAAGAACATGCCGCCGTCCGGATTGAGCATGATGCCCTGGGTCTGGAACGGACACGGCGCCATCCGGTGGTAGCCGTTGGCGATCATGTCGGCGTAGTGCATGTAGACGTAGTTCTGGCCGTCGAACAGCGAGTCCATGCGGACGCGGTCGAGGAAGAACTGGCGCATCCGCTCTTCTTCTTCGCCGATCGGCGCGCAGGTTCCGGCGAGGTCGCTGTTGCCGAGCATGGCGTCCGTGAACCGCACCATGTTGAAGACGATGTCGAGCTTTTCCGTCTTCGCCCAGGCCAGGATGTTCTCGGCGTCCTCCAGGTTCTGGTGGAAGAGCGTCGTCGAGATGCCGAAGTTGAAGGAATGCTTCTTCTGCAGCTCCTGCATCGCGCGGATCGTCTGGTTCGCCTTGTCGAACCCCTTCTTCACGTTCCGCACCGCGTTGTGCATGTCACCGACGCCGTCGATCGAGACGCGGGTACTGAAAATCACGCCGCGCTCCTCGCAGAGCTCGACGATCTTGGTCAGCATCGGAATGGCGCGGTGCGGCGTGAGCCCGGTCGTGTTCAGCCCGAACTTGCGGAGGCGGGGCAGCCGGTCGAGCATGACCTTCGTGATGTCCACGAGGTCATTGCGGGTGGTGGGCTCGCCCCCGGAGATGTTGCAGTTCTCGATGTTCTTCCAGAGGCCCGAGCTCATCGCCTTGTCGATCTCGGCGAGCGTCATGTCGCTCTTCCGATCGCCGCGGGTCCAGTTGTGGCACATCTCGCACCGCGCGTCGCAGACGAACGTGCAGTGGAAGATCAGGACCGTTGGATGGATGGGCTTGTACTTCGCGACGTAGGCATTGACGAAGTCGCGAGGTGCGCTCGCGGCAGCCTTCGCCAGGTACCGCAGAGCATACACTTGGGCCATAACTGATTGATTATACGCGCAGATCCGGGCACGGTAAAGCTGAGCGCTTGCTGGCTGACGGCGAAACTTGGTAGCGTGCCCTGATATGCCGAGTCCGTTGGGGCACGCCCTCGGAGGGCTGGCCGTGGGGTTGCTCGTCAGCGAGCACGGAGCGATTCGACAGGGACGGGCCAGGCTGCCCGAGCTCATGCGCGGACCGTTCGGTCGAGCCGCGACGTTCGCCGCGATTGCCTGCCTGCCCGACCTCGACCTCATCGTCGGCACGCACAGCGCCGAGACGCACAGCGTGGGCGCGGTGGCAATCGCCACCTTGGCGCTGTTCGCATGGACGCGGCAGCTGCGGATCGCGCTGGCCGCCGGCGCGGCCTACGCGTCGCATCTCCTCTTCGACTACATCGGCCGGGACACCTCGCCGCCGCTCGGCATCATGGCGCTGTGGCCGTTCAGCCGCGACTACTTCATGTCTCCGGTGTCCATCCTCGAGCCGGTGTCGCGGCGGTACTGGCTTCCCGGCTTCTGGCTGCACAACGTCAAGGTCGGCCTGTCGGAGCTGCTCATCTTCGGCACCTTCGCCGCGCTCGTCTGGCGGCGAACGCGCAGGCGCGGGAAAGCGTGGTGACCAACCGGCCGGACGTCCCCGACCCGCAGCCTGCGCAGTTCGAGGCGCGCGACGACTTCGGCAATTACGACGCGAACCTGCGGTTCCTGCGTGAGGCCGGCGCGCTCGTGCCCGGAACGCGCGTCCTCGAGATCGGATCCGGCAAGGGACGCATGCTCGTCGAACTGCGGAGCCTCGGACTGGACGCGGTTGGCGTGGACAACAACGCGTGGATGATCGACGAGAGCCGTCGCCTGCATGGCGACCTGCCGCTCACGCAGGTGACGGGCCCGGCGCTGCCGTTCGCCGATGCCGCCTTCGATCTGGTCCTGAGCTTCGACGTCTTCGAGCACATCCGGGACAGCGACGCGCACCTGCGCGAGGTGCGGCGTGTGCTGGCCCCGGGCGGACGCTACCTGCTCCAGACGCCGAACAAGTGGACGAACTCCGTCTTCGAAACGATTCGCTGGCGCAGCTTCACCGCCTGGCGGAAAGAGCACTGCGCGCTCCACACCCACCGGCAGCTCCGCCGACGTTTCGCGCGCCACGGATTCGCGGTGACATTCCACGACGTCAAGGTCGTGACCGAGTTCTTTCGCCGCAAGGTCCGCCGCTACCTCGGCCCGCCGGGGATCGTGCTCCTGACCGTCGTCAACCCCGATCGGCTGCCGATGCCGATGCGCACGAACTTCTACGTCGAGGCGATCAGGCGCGAGGCTGGCGGCTCCTGAGGTAGAGCAGGGCGCCGGGCAGGTTGGCGAGCAGGCCGCTGAGGACGATCAAGGTGGAGAGCGCCAGCGCCTCGGGCTTCGCGACCGCCTGGGCCTGCAGCAGCGCGACGATGAACCCCTGCGGCAGGCCGAACCCTCCGACCGAGATCGGCAGCAGCAGTCCGATCAGCCCGACCGGCATGAACACCAGGTAGTACGCGAACGGCACGTCGATGCCGATGCCGACCCCGAGCAGATACGCCTGGACGATTCGCAGCAACTGGAGACCGATCGACAGCAGCAGCACGACGCTCAGCGCCCGCGGCTGCTTCCGGTACTGCGAGATCGCGTCGGCGAGCCGGGTCAGTCTGCGGCCCAGGCCGATCTGCTGCCAGCGCACCGGCAGGATCGTGCGGACCCAGCGATCCGCCCACAGCAGCGCCGCGCACGCGATGCCGCCGGCGGCGGCGACGATCAGCAGCGCGCCGGCCGGGCGTCCGGTCTGCCGGCCCCAGGCGATCATTCCGGCGCTGCCGACGAGGATCAGCGAGAACAGTCCGAGCACGCGGTCCATCGCGATCGAGGCGACCGCGTCGCTGCCCTGCGACGTCCGCTGCGTGAGCGTGTAGGCGCGCGCCGCATCGCCGCCGATGCCCCCCGGCGTGAAGCTGCCGACGAACGAGCTGACCAGGTAAATCCATGCCGCCGACTTGGCGCGCACGCGCTGGCCGGTGGCCCGGATCAGGATGATCCAGCGCCAGATGATCACGCCACGATCGAGGGCGAGCAGGACGAGGACGGCGAGCGCGGCGACGGGCGAGAGCCTCGACAGTGCCCGCGCGGTGTCGCCAAGATGGATCGTGGAGGCCAGGTAGGCGAGCACCGCCGCGGTGAGCAGCGCTCGGAACCAGATCGACCCGGTCAGCCTGGCAATCACTCCAGCGGCTTGCGGGCGACGAACTCGAGCGTCTCGAACAGATTCTTACGGACCCGGAACAGGAGGTCTTCGGTGCCGGTGTAGCGCGACAGGGTGTCGAGGCCGGGGATGTTCGCGAAGACGGAGCCGGCCGCGAGCACGTCGCGCTTCACGCCGGTCGCGGCGCCGATGCTGCGCACGATCTGGTGCACGTCGAAGCCGCCGTCGTAGAGCAGCTGGCGCACGCGCCGCTCCGTGGTCACGAAGTTGTGCGTGTAGTCCACGTCCCAGAAGAACGTGCGTTCCTTGAGGTAGTCGGGCACGACGACGAAGAGCGTGCCCCCGGGCTTGAGGACGCGACGCGACTCCGCCACGAATTCGCGGGCGGCGTCGATCCCTGACATGTGCTCGAGCACCTGATCGGCGTAGACGACGTCGTAGCGATCGTCGGGACCCGGAATGGGCGGCGCCCAGCCTTCGATCACCTCGAGGCCCTTGGCGCGCAGCTGTTCGATCAGGATGGTGCTGGCCTCGACGGCGCGATACCGCCAGCCCGCTTCGACGGCGAGCAGCGCCAGCGAGCCCTGGCCGGGACCGATCTCGAGAAACTCTCCGGGAGGGTGAGCGTGCCGCATCAGCAAACCGAGACGCGAGCGCTCGGTGCGCCCGCGTCTCGCCTTGCCGAAACCGGTCAGCTCTTTCTGGCGGTCTGAAAACCAGCGATAGAAAGTGCCCGGCAATCCGTTACTGGAGGCCCTGGGATCCGGCGAAGCGGCCACGGCTGGTCCAGCGGCCGAGTGCGCCGCCAACGCCCGTGACGTCGATCTGTGTCGCTGCCCGGCGAGCTGCCGCAATGGCCGAGCAGGATGTCGAAGATGTAGACGTCGGTAGTGCCCTCGTCGGGCTGGCTGCCCCAGTTGTAGGCGACGACGTCGTGCGACGGATCGGCGGCGTTGCCGCGCTTGCCGTTGTAGCCCCAGCGCGTGTCGGTCAGGCGGAGCGTGTCGATGAGCCTGTCCATGAACTCCCAGCCGGTGACTGGATCGCCGCCGTGTGACGGATCCTGACAGGACCGGCGGGGCGAGAGAATGCCCGGGTTGGCGTTGATGACCTGGTTGATGATGCCGACGATGTCGGGGCGCGGCAGACGGCCGCTGGCCGGATTCGGCGTGCGGTTCTCCTTGACGGTGAGGAACCGCGACGTGGACGACCACGGCCCGAAGGCGCCGTCGAGTGTCGCCCGCACGCGCCAGCGATACGGCGTGTCGCGTGCGAGATCCGTGGTGTAGTTCCACGTGGTCGTCGAATCGCCGGCCGACAGCGTCGTGTTCGCGATGACGTTCCCGCCGTCGTCCATCAAATGGAACTCGTAGGCGAACGTCCGGTTCACGAACTTGCCGTCGGCGTTTCGCGCAACCATGGTGGGTTGGCGGTTGGTGAGGCGTACGTCGCCGGTTGGCGACATCGGTGTTGGCGGTAATGCCTTGAGCGTCGAGCCATCGGCGGCGGCGCCGGTCTCGACGACCGGAGGAGCCGCGCTCGGCGCGGCGGGGCTGTCGGCACCACTATTACAAGCGAGGGTGGCGGCAAGGGCGCACGCACAGCCCACCATCGGAAGGGTTTTCGATATCCCGTACATCAAGATCTCCAGGTTGTCGAGTAGGTGCGGCACGAGTGGCCGCGGCCCACATTGTAACCGAACTGGGGGCGTTTTCGAGCCCGGTTTTTGCGGCTGAGTCGTCGATCCGCGCACCGGAGCGCAGATTCGATCGTGCTAGGATCGGCGCTTTGACTCCAAGCGTAAGAGGTGCGAATGCGTAAGTGTTTCGTGGTGACCGCCACAGTCGTGATGATGGCCCTGACCGCGGCGGAAGCCGGCGCACAGTCTTCCTGGGCTTCCTGGGCGCCGCTCGGCGGACGACTGATCTTCAGCTTGAACGGCGGTGCACAGATTGGCAACCAGGACATCGATCGGACGGAGACCTTTACCCTGTACGACGAGCCCGCGACCATCGATTTCAACCAGAAAATTGAATCGGGGGGCCTGCTCGACATCGGCGGCGCCTTCCGGTTGAAGCCGATCGGCGGCTTCGGCGTCGGCCTGACGTATACGTCATTGAGCTCACGGGAAGCCGCCAGCATCACCGGCTCGCTGCCGAGTCCGCTCGTTTTCGACCGGCCGCGCTCGTTCAGCGTGACTACCGACGGCCTCGAGCACAAGGAACAGGCCGTCCACATCCAGGCGCTGTGGTTCGTGCCGTTCGTGGAGAAGGTGGATTTCATGTTGTCCGCCGGACCCTCGTTCTTCACCGTCACCCAGGGCTTTGCCCGGGGCATCACGTTCAGTGAAAATCCCCCCTCGTTCGACACCGTGACCATCGATGCCGTGGACATCGCGACGCTGGAAGAATCGGCAGTCGGATTCAATCTCGGCGCCGACGCCACCTATTCCTTCACCCCGATGCTCGGCGTCGGCGCGATGATGCGTTACACCTGGGGCACCGCGAACTTCAACCTCGCCGAAGGACAGGATACCGAGGTGAGAGCAGGCGGATTCCAGATCGGTGCCGGGCTGCGGCTGCGCTTCTAGTCAACTCATTTGCTTACCATGCGCCGTTACTTCTCCGCATTGATTCTTGCGCTGACCACCGCGATGCTGGCCAGTTGCGCCGACAGCGAGGTGCCGGCCGGACCTTCCGCACCCGCGGTGCCGTCGCCCGCCCGTGTCGTCGCCCTGCGCGTCAGCGGTCCCTCCAACTTCTTCCAGCGCAGCCAGACCGGCCAGCTGGCAGCGGTGGCGACGCTCTCGAACGGGTTCACCGAGGATCGGACCGCGAGCAGCACCTGGCAGTCGAACAACTCGGGCGTCGCGTCGGTGACGACCGGCGGCGTCCTGACTGCCGGCGATGAGGGCGACGCCACGATCACCGCCAGCCACGAAGGGCAGCAGTCGACCATGACGGTCCGCGTCCGCTACGCCTTCCGGACGCCGGATCCGCCGCCGGGACAGCGCATCCCCAAGCCGAACGAGGAGGCCTTCATCGCCCAACTCGTCAACTCGCGTCCCGATCTCGTCGCCCGCTCATGCCAGGATCAGGGCGGCACCTGGGAACTGCTCGACTTCGTCGTCGATCAGCTGCGCGCGCAGAAGGATACGCGCTGGGGCTATAACGGCCGGCGGGGCGACGTGAACTTCGTCGCGCGCGACGAAGTCGCCTATCACTATGGCGCCGGGCCCGATGAGCTCAGTCGCGAGACCTACGCGTGGGACATGCTCGGCGGCCACTGCGGCACCAACCCGGTCCCGGCTTACATCGACGTCAGCGATTTCGGCACGGTCTGGCTGACCCGCGGGCGGTTCTAGCCGCCCGGCAGACCGCGGATCTCCCGGACAAAACGAAGGGGCGGTGAGTGACCTCGCCGCCCCTTTTTCATATACCTGCCGGAACGTCCGGAGCTGCGACTGTCGTCCGGCCGCGGCGCCGTCCCGCATCAGAAGCGCCCGCGCGAGATCCAGCGGCCGATCGTCCCGCCCTGGCGCGTGATCTCCGTCACGTCGCCCCAGGTCGGTCCCGGGCTCGATCCGCAATGGCCGGCGATGACGTCGATGATGTAGACGTCAATGCTGTTCGCATCGGGGCCGCGCCCGTAGTGATAAGCGATGGCGTCGTGTGAAGGATCGCTCGCGTTGCCGCGCTTGCCGTTGTAGCCCCAGCGCGTGTCGCACTTGCGCAGTTCGTCGACCACGCGATCCATGAACTCCCAGGTGCCGCCATGCGACTGGCAGGAGTTGGCGAGCGCGCCCGGATAGTTGTTGGCCACCCACTGGACGACGTGGAACATGTTCGGGAGCGGCAGCTGTCCGTTTGCCGGATCGGCCGCGCGTCCGCCACCCGAGCAACCGGAGTTTCCGCCGCCGCCACCTCCGCCGCCTCCACCACCACCACCCCCCCCGCCGCTGGCGGGCGGCGTGCGGAACGTCTGGGTCGTCGACCACTGCGTCGTGGTCTCGCCGTCGGTCGCACGCACGCGCCAGTAGTGCGGGATGTTCGGATCGAGATCGCGGTCAACCGTCCAGCTCGTCTGCTCCTGCAGCATCCCGGTCGCCGAGATCTGGGTGAACGCCTGATCCTTCGCGACCATGAAGAAGTAGCTGACGCTGCCGACCGCGCTGTTGCGCTCGGACGCGTTGATCCGAAGCGTCGGGCGGCGGTCCGGCACCTGCTGCAGGTTGACCGGCGAAACCAATGTGGGCACGGTCAGGAGCGCGCGCGGCAGGACCTCGAACTGCGCGGTCGAAAACGCGCTGTTGTTCGCGCCGTCATCGGCCTTTGCCCGCCAGTAGTACGGGCGGCCCAACTCCAGGGCGTCGATCTGCACGCTGGTGCGGCCGTTCTCGCCCGGCGCCACGCCGCTGCGGGCGTACACCTTGTTGGTGAAGTTGCTGTCGCTCGCGACCTCGAACAGGTAGGTGATCGGCCGTACGCCGTTGGTCGTGGAGTTGTCGATCACCAGCTTGATTGGCAGCTGGTTCTCCTTGAACTTGAAGCCCTGGGCCGGCTCGACGAGCTTGGGTGCCGTGATCTCGACGCCGGCGATGGGACCGGCGACGGTGGGGCTGAGCGGGTTCGAGCTTTTCTTGGCTTCACAGGCTGCCAGGGAAAGACCGATCACGCCGATGGTGACGAAACGTGTAACCGGACTGACGATTTTGTTCATGGCTGGACGACCGGTCCGCGAGAGCCCGCCAGGAGGAAGCTCCCGCAATTTGTGGGCTTTGAACGCTAGCGATGTTATCGGTTCGTGTGCAGCTACGAAACAGCCGCGGGTCAACGGACTGCAAAAAGTGTAACCTCAGCCGATCCAGCTCGAACCGGCCTCGCCCGACGACGTAGCCGCGTTTTGCTGTTGTAAGCCTCACCGGGTGTCGTGACGTCGAAGCTCATCCACAACGAGATCGAGGAACTCCCACGCCCCGCCGTGGTCCTGACAGGAATTCCGGAGGCCTTGGTGTAGCTGCATGCCGTGGCGGCGACACCAGGCACGAGTGCAGGCGCACTCGTCGACAGGCGACGCGCCGTGCGCGTCATGACGCGGGGTCCCTTGGATAAACGAACCGGCGAGGCTGCGTTGGTTGGTGACGGACGCTGACGACTGACGAAACGAACGCCGCCGAATTGCTACGCGATCTCTGGCGCTGCCGTGGCGGCCGCGCGGCGATCACGGGTGCGGAGCACGAGAACCGCGCCTCCGCTCAACGAGAACAGCATGATCAGCATCGCGCTGCCCAGCGAGAGCGTGAGCGCCGAGCTGACGTCGAGCCCGAGGCTCGTAAAGAAGAACGCGAAAACCGCCTCGCGAACACCGAAGCCGTTGATCGACAACGGCACCATCTGGACGGCGAGGCTGATCGGCACGATGACCGAGGCCGCCAGGATCGGGAACGGCACCGCCAGGCTGCGCGCCGCGCAGACGTAGAACAGCACGAGCAGCAGCTGCACGGCGATCGCGCCGACGAACGCCAGCCAGACCGGCCGCGGCTCGGCCGCGAAGCGATGGATCGCGGCGATCAGGTTCTGGACGCGGGTCTGGAGCCCGGCGGCGCGGCCCGCCGCGGCACCGTGAATCATCCGCGTGACGGTCGCCGGCCACTTCAGCACGATCACCAGCCCGACCGTGAGCCCGGCGAGGGCGAGCCAGATCCACGCCGTCCCGTGAAGGCTGACGCCGCTCATCACCGCCACACCCGACGCGAGGGCGGCAACGGCAAGCAGTGCGATCAGGCCCAGCAGTCGATCGACCAGCACGACCGTGGTCGCCACCGTTTTCGATCCGGTGAAGGGTGCGGTGTCGGCGACGCGCACGACGTCCCCGCCGATGTTGCTCGGCAGGAAGTTGTTGAAGAACGTCGCGACCAGAAACGACTTCGTCAGCAGCCCGAACCCGACCGCGACCGACTGGATGCGGAGCAGCAGCCGCCAGCGCCAGGCGCTGACGAGAAGCATGAGGGCGTACATCCCAAGTGCGGCGCTCATCCAGCCGAGGTTCATCTGGCGGAACTGGTTGAGCATCGTGCGCATGTCGGCACGATTGAAGAGCACGGCCAGCAGGCCGGCGCTCACCGTCAACTTGAGGACAGCGAGTGCCGTCTTCAGGCCGGGTCTATTCATCAAGCTGTAGAATTGAAAGCCTGCGTGGCTGACGCGATCCGCGCGCCGCAGGGAAAACTAGGATAGCACACCGAATGCGGATTCTCATGCTCGCGCCGGAGCCGTTCTTCGAGCCGCGCGGCACACCGTTCAGCGAGTACCATCGCATCAAAGCGCTGTCCGAGCTGGGCCATTCCATCGACCTCGTCACGTATCCCTTTGGCGCCGACGTCTCACTCCCGAACCTGCGCATCATCAGGTCTTCGAAGCCGCCGTTCATCTCGCGGGTCCGCATCGGACCGTCGGCGGCCAAGCTCGTGCTGGACGTCTACCTCGCCGCCACCGCCTGGCGACAGGCCGGCCGCGAGAAGTACGACCTGATCCATTCGCACGAGGAGATGGGGCTGCTCGGCGTCTGGCTCGCGCGGCGCCTCGGCGTGCCGCACCTCTACGACATGCACTCGAGCCTGCCGCAGCAGCTCACCAACTTCCGGTTCGCGAAGAACGGGCTGCTTCGACGCGCGTTCGAGGTGATGGAAGACCGCACCGTGTTCGGCTCGGACGTGGTCGTGACCATCTGCAAGGATCTCCAGGACCACGTCACGTCGATCGGCGCGGGCGATCGCGCGGTGCTGATCGAGAACGTGATGGGGGGCGATGTCGAGGAGCCGCCGACGCTGACACCGGCCGACGTCCGCGCGCGGTGGGGGATTCCGCCGTCGGCGCCGCTGGTGCTGTACACCGGCACGTTCGAACCCTACCAGGGACTGCACCTGCTGTTCGACGCGATGGCGATCGTCGCGCGCACCCATCCTGAGGCGCGCACGCTGATCGTCGGCGGGCGCCCCGAGCAGGTCGAGTCGGAACGGGCGCGCGCGCAGCAGGCGGGGGCGCCGGTCGTCTTCACCGGCTATCAGCCGGCTCGTGAGGTGCCGGCCTTCGTCGCGGCCTGCGACGTCCTCGCGTCGCCGCGCATCGCCGGTACGAACACGCCGCTGAAGATCTATTCGTACCTGCGCGCCGGTAAGCCGATCGTCGCGACCGATCTGCTGACGCACACGCAGGTTCTCGACGCGGAGACGGCGCTGCTGGTGGCGCCGCAGGCCGAGCCGTTCGCGGCGGCGATTGCCCGGCTGCTCGACGATCCGGGGCTCGGCGCGCGGCTGTCCGGCGCGGCGCGCGATCGCGCCGGCACCCGCTACAGCCGCGACGCCTACGTCGCCCGCACGCGGGAAGTCTGCGAACGGCTGGCGCGGCCGCGATCGATCGTCCAGGTTCCGTCGCGCGCATGAACGTCCTCGTCACCGGCGCGACAGGATTCACCGGCGGCCATCTCGCGCGATACCTGGTGAGCCGCGGCAACGCCGTGGCCGCGCTCGTCCGCCCGGCCAGCCTCACGCGCGCCGCCGATCTGCAGAAGGCGGGCGTAGAGATTCGGCCCGGCGATCTTGCCGACGCGGCGGCGGTCGCGGCGGCGGCGCGAGGGTGCGACGTCATCTACCACATCGCGGCGACCTATCGCGAAGCGGGGCAGGGCAGTGCCGATTACACGCGCGTGAACGTCGACGGCACCCGACACGTGCTCGAGGCGGCACGCGCCGCCGGCGTTCGCCGCGTCGTGCACTGCAGCACCGGCGGCGTCCACGGTCACATCGAGCACCCGCCCGCGAACGAGTCGGCGCCGTTCGCGCCCGGCGACGTGTATCAGCGCACCAAGCTCGAGGCCGAGCGCCTCGCGCTCGAGTTCGGCGCGCGCTACGGCCTCGAGGTCGTGGTGGCGCGTCCGATCGGCATCTATGGTCCCGGCGATTTGCGGTTCCTCAAGATGTTCCGCGGGCTCGCACGCGGCCGGTTCCCGATGCTGGGACGCGGCGACGTCTTCTATCACCTGACCTTCATCGACGATCTCGTGCGCGGTCTCGAGCTGTGCGGCACGGTGCCGGGCGCAGCCGGGAAGGCGTACATCCTCGCCGGTCCTGAATACACCACGCTTCGCGCGCTGGTGGACCTGATCGCACGTGTGCTCGGCGTCGCGCCGCCGCGCGTGCACTGGCCGGTCTGGCCGGTCTGGCTCGCCGGCGCGCTGTGCGAGGCGGTGTGCGTGCCGTTGCGCATCGAGCCGCCGCTGTTCCGGCGCCGGGTCGACTTCTATCGCAAGAGCCGGGCCTTCGACACGACCCGGGCGCGCACGGAGCTGGGCTACAATCCGGCAATCGACCTCGAGACCGGCATCGCTCGTACCGCCGACTGGTATCGAGCGTCGGGGCTGCTGTAGTACCTGGCCATTCACATCCCTTGCCCAAGCTGACGAGCCTCTTCGAGCGTGCAGCGGTGTTCGACCGCTGGCGCGACCTGTCGCCCGGCCGGGCCGCCACCGCGGCCGTCTTCCTCGTCCTGTTCGGCGTCGCCGTCGCGGTCGACTTTCCGAAGGCGTCGCACGGGTTCAAGAGCGACGAGGCGACCTACTACAGCCTGACGCACAGCCTCGCCCGCGACCTCGACTTCACGTTTCAACGTCACGACCTGGTGCGGGTGTGGGAGGAGTTTCCCGGACCCGAAGGCATCTTCCTCAAGCGCGGCAGCAATGTCGACGTCGAGTGGACGTCCAGCTTTCCGTTCATCCGCCTGAACAAGACCCCCGATCAGGCGCGCGGCCGGCTCTATTACGGCAAGTCGTACATCTATCCGCTCTTCGCCGCGCCGTTCGTGCGCGTGTTCGGCACCAACGGCTTCCTGATCTTCCACGCGCTCATGCTGGCGCTGTGCTTCGCGGCGTCGTATCGATTCCTGGCCGCCGCCGGCACGAAGCCGTCGCTCGCCGCCGCCTTCGCGGCCGTCTTCCTGTTCGCCTCGGTGGTTCCGGTCTACTTCGTCTGGCTGATGCCGGAGCTGTTCAACTTCACGGCCGTGCTGTGCGCGTACTTCCTCTGGAGCTACAAGCTGGTGGCGCCGGATGCGGCCGGCGGTTCGGCGTTCGAGCGATTCCTGCGCTCGCCGCGGTCCGACGTCGCCGCCGCGATCCTGCTCGGCATCGCCACCTTCTCGAAGGTCACGCACATCGTCCTGCTGCTGCCGCTGCTGGCCCTGGCGCTGTTCCGCCGGCGGTTCGGGACGATGGTGGTGCTCGGCGTCGTGTTCGGCGCGGTCGTCGCGGCGCTGTTCACGATCAACGCCGTGACGAGCGGCGACTTCAACTTCCAGGGCGGCTTCCGGAAATCGTTCTACGGGCGGACCGGGTTCCCCTTCGCCAACGACTGGGAGACGTTCGACAACCGCGGCCAGACACTCGCGACCGACGCGCTGCCGTTCGACATCCTCTTCCATCGCGACACCGCGACCGTGCTGCTCTGGAACGTGTGGTACTTCGTGGTCGGTCGCTACAGCGGACTGCTGCCGTATTTCTTCCCCGGCCTGGTGGCGGCCGTGATGTTCCTGTCGGCGCGCCGCGAGTGGCGGCTGTGGCAATGGCTGACCGCCGGCGGCCTCGCGGCGGGCGCCATCGGCTTGCTGTGCTACATGCCGTACACCTATTCAGGTGGCGGAGGCCCGATCGGCAACCGCTATTTCCTCAGCTTCTATCCGCTGTTCCTGTTCTTGATGCCGCGGCTGCAGAGCGCCAGGCCGGTGATCGTCGCGCTGGCCATCGGCGCGTTGTTCACGGCCAAGCTCGTCCTGAATCCGTTCTACACATCGTTCAACCCCGGCGAACACGCCAAGGCGGGTCCGCTGCGGATGCTGCCAGTCGAGCTGACGCTGCTCAACGATCTCCCGGTCAGCGCGCAGGCCGATCGCGCGCGCCGCACCCTCGCCGGCACACCGCCCGTCAGCGCGTACTTCGTGGACGACGGCGTGTTTCCGCCGGAAGGCGAGACGTTCTGGGTCAGGGGAGGATCGCGGGCGGACGTCGTGCTGCGCGCGCCCATCCAGCGCGGGCCGGACGAGCGCGTCACGTCGCTGCGCGTGCGATCGTGGCAGGTCGAGATCACCAACGGGCATGCCGCCAACCGTGTTCGGGTCGCGTCGCGTGGCGGCGGCGAGTCGTTCTCGCTGGCGCCGGGAGAGGTGCGAACCATCGAGCTCGGCGCGGGCGCCGGCGTTCCCTACAAGCCGGCGCAGTACCCGACCAACTACATCTACCTGGTGTCGATCAGCACCTCGTCCGGGTTCGTGCCGTTTCTCGAAGACCAGAAGAGTCCCGACAGCCGGTATCTCGGCGTGATGGTCCGGCTGGTGCCGATTTACTTCACGACGTCGTGAGCGGTGATCGGGAAGCGGGAAGCGGGAAGCGGGGAGCGGGGAGCGGGAAGCGGGGACCTGGCCGACGTTCTTGATCACGGGTCCCTGATCACCGATCACGACTTGTTGCGCTTCCTACGGTTCGCAGATGAACAGGCCGGGCACGAGCGTCCGGCCGTCGCCGCAGAAGTCGAGCGACAGCCGCACCGCTTCGGCCTTGTGCTGATCGACCAGCCGGTTGTACTCGATGATCCGGCTGAAATCGCCGGCTGCGACGATGATCCGCTCGTTGGTGAGGAAGGTCACCGAGTAGGCGCGCCAGTAGTCGCTGATCGCGTACTTGATGCCGCGCGCGTCGAGATGCCTCACCACCAGCTGCTTGCCGCCGACCGGCGGGTGCCGCACGTATTCGACCAGCATGCGCGCGTGCGGCGCGCCGGTGACCAGCGTGAGGGCGCAGGCCAGCGCGATCCACGTGGCGCGCAACGGGCGCGACGACGTCACCTGCAGGAACCAGGCGCCGAGTCCGATCAGGCCGAGGACGGAGAGCAGCTCATAACGAAGGATGTAGAGGTGGAGCGCCCCGCACCGCGCGACCACATAGGCGATCGCCGAGAAGATGCCGATCGCGATCAGGTAGGCGCAGAAGTCGTACTCGGCGCGCCAGCGGCGTTCCGTGGCCAGCCGGTGGCCAATCGCGCCGATCGGCAGCAGCACGAGCGCGGCGAGCGCGATCCACGCCGCCGGGAATCCTTGCGTGGCGCCGCTCTCGATGCCGAACTCGACCAGCTTCATCGGCCGGGTCCCGAACAGCACCGGCCAGTGATCGGTGAACAGCTTGAGCATGCCGCCCGGCAGGGTGCCGAGATCGGTGCAGATCCGGCTCGCCAGCTCCACCACGTTGTTGCTCGCGCGCGGCAGGTCGGCGATGCTGGTGCCGGGGCCAGCGGCGGACGAGTACCTGCTTGAGGAACTGGATCCCCAGCCAGACTTCGGCGGCGGTCCTGAACGTGGCCAGGCGCAGGCGGAGTCCTTCCCGGGTGAACAGCTGGCCGCGAAGCGCCTCGAGCAGCAGCAGCGCCGCGAACGCATACAGCGTGAACTCGCGCTGCAGGAAGCCCAGCCCGAAGAAGAAGCCGCACCAGCCCGGACGCCTGCGGGTCATCCAGATCAGGACGGCGTACATGAACGGTGCGAAGTTGCCGCCGTTGGGCGCCAGGATCTCGGCGGAGACCGCGGGAGACGGTATCGCGAAGAACAGCGTCGGCACCGCCGCGACCCACGGCCGCAGGCCGACGTCGCGCTGGAGGATCCGCAGCAGCAGCAGCGCCGCGGCGACGTTGAGCACGAGGAGCGGGAACTTGAGCGTGGCGACCGAGATGCCCGCGACCAGGAACACCGGCGCCGCCAGGTAGGCCTCGACGCCGAGCATGTAATGCTGGCCGTAGTAGAAGAGCGGAAAGGCGCGGCCTTCGATCAGGTGCTTCGCCATCAGGCCGATGACGGCCTGATCCGAATCGAAGTACGACTGTTCCCAGAAGACGAAGACGACGGAGCGGAGCAGCACGAGGGCCGCGACGACTCCGGCAACGATCCATCGCTCACGGCGATCGTGAGCCGGGTTGCCGACGTGCTGTTCGGGCATTCGCGGATTTATCATATGTTACGAACACCGGTTCTGAGCCTCGGCTGATCAGCTGTCGTTCACCACTGGCTGACCGCAGCGCCCATCACATGACGAGATCCGGCAACAAGCTGAACGTTCTTCAGGTCTGCGACCACCTCGGATGGGAGGGGTCCCGGATGCACGGAGTCAAGCGGCTGTTCGCCTGGATGATCCCGCGCTTCGATCCGGAGCGCTTCAACGTCTCGCTGGTCAGCCTGCGGAAGAAGGACCTCTCGGAAGAGACGCTGGAATCCCACGGCATCGACATTACCTACCTGCAGAAGTCGAAGTTCGATCCGACCACGCTGCCGGCGCTGCTGAGGGTGATGCGGCAGAAGCAGACCGACATCCTGCACCTCCACGGCTACGGCGCGACCACGTTCGGGCGGGTCGCCGCCGGGATCCGGCGGGTGCCGGCGATCCTGCACGAGCACGCCAACCTGACCGATACGCCGTGGTTCCAGAAGGTCGCCGATGCGATCCTCGAGCCCGAGACCGACATCGCGCTGGCGGTTTCCCAGAGCACCGCCGACTTCACGGTCAAGGCGCGGCAGTTGCCGCCGGACAAGGTCAAGGTCGTGTATCTCGGCGTGCCGCTCGACGAGTTCAGCCGACCGCGGACCGCCGACGAGATCGCTGCGGCGCGGGCTGAGCTGGGGGCGCGTCCGGAGGACGCCGTCATCGGCACCGTGACGCGGCTGCACGAGTCGAAGGGCAATTCCTATCTGGTCGATGCGGCCGCGGCGGTCCTGCGGGAGCGCCCCGACGCACGGTTCTTCCTGGTCGGCGAGGGGCCGCTGCAACCGTCGCTGGAGGCGCAGGCGCAGGCGCTCGGCCTCGGCGACCGCTTCGTCTTCGCCGGCTTCGCGAAGGACGTGGCGCGGGTGCTGTCGGCGTTCGACCTGAGCGTGTTTCCGTCGTTGTGGGAAGGCACGCCGCTCACCGTGTTCGAGGCGCTGGCCATGGCCAAGCCGATTGTCGCGACCGACGCCGACGGCCTGATCGACGTCCTGACGCACGGTCGCGATGCGCTGATCGTGCCCAAGCGCGATGCCCCGGCGCTCGCCCACGGCATCGTCCAGCTGCTCGGCGATGCCGCCGAACGGCAGCGCCTCGGCGACGCCGCCCGCCAGACGGCGCAGCAGTACAGCATCCAGACGTTCGTGGACAAGATGGAGCAGCTCTACGAGCTGCTGCACCGGGTGTCGCGCAAAACCCATCGCCGCGGCGTGCTCGCCGAGGACCTGTCGTTCCTGACCAGCCGTCAGCCGGCGTGATGCCGAGGCCGGAGAGATGAGCCGCATCGCCGTCGTCACATCGAGTCCGCCGATGGCTGACGGCGGCCACATGGTCATCGCGCGATCGCTGGTCGACGCGCTGCGCCTTGCCGGCCACGACGCCGACGTCATCGTCACGCCGCAGAACCGATTCGGACGGCAGGCCGGCGCCTACCTCGCGAGCTGGCTCACCGACGTCGGCGTGACCGACCGCGGCCGGATCGATCAGATCATCACGCTGCGCTATCCGAGCTACGCGGTCAGGCACGAGCGGCACGTCTGCTGGCTGAATCACACGATGCGCGAGTACTACGACTTGTGGGATCAGTTCAGCGCCTCGCTCAGTCCCAGGGGGCGGGTCAAGGAACGGGTGCGGCGGACGTTGATGCACGCGGCCGACCGGTATCTGCTGACGCGCAACGTCGATCGGCTGTTCGTGCAGTCCGAGACGATCCGGCGGCGGCTGGCGATGTGGCCGTCGCTGTCGGCGACGGTGCTGTATCCGCCCGCGCCGCCGCGGCCGTATCAGTGCGAGCGGTACGGCGACTACATCTTCATGGTGTCGCGGCTGACGCCGCTCAAGCGTGCGGAGCTGTTGATCGAGGCGCTGGCAACCGAGGCCGGCGCCGGCATCAAGGCGGTGATTGCGGGCGAGGGGGAAGAGCGCGACCGGCTCCAGCAGCTCGTCGCCGCGCGAGAGCTGTCGGACCGCGTCACGCTGCCGGGCGGGTTGACGCAGGCGCAGCTGCTGCACTACCTCGCGCACTGCCGCGCGGTGTGTTTTCCGCCGCTGCAGGAGGACTACGGGTTCGTCACGGTCGAGGCGTTCGCGTCGCGGAAAGCGGTGGTCACGTGCACCGACAGCGGCGGGCCCGCCGAGCTCGTGACGGACGGCGTGCACGGCTATGTCTGCGAGCCGACTCCGGCGGCGCTGGCCGACCGGCTCCGGCAGCTGATGGACGAGCCGGGACTGGCGGAACGCCTTGGCCACCAGGCCTATCTCCGAGGCGCCGAACTGACGTGGGCGGAGACGGTTCGCAGGCTTACGGCCGCCTGAAGTGATACCTTACCAGCAGGGCCGGCCGCCGCCCTCGCCACCGGGATTATGAGCTACGCATCTCCGCTCGAAACGCGCATCGCCAAGAAAGTCACCAGGGCGATCACCGAATACAACCTGATCGAAGACGGCGATCGTGTCATGGTCGGCCTGTCGGGCGGCAAGGACAGCTGGGCGCTGCTGCAGATTCTCGACGTGCTGCGCCAGCGCGCGCCGATCACGTTTTCGCCTGATCGGGGTGACGGTCGACTCCGGCTACGACGGGTATCGCCACGACCTGATCTCGCGGACCTGCGAAGAGCGGGGCTGGGAATACAAGATCGTGCACACCGAGATCGGCGAGGTCATGGAGGACCTGCTGGCCAGCGACGCGACCCCGTGTTCGCTGTGCGCCCGGCTGCGCCGCGGCGTGCTCTACCGTCTCGCCACCGAAGTCGGCGCCACCAAGATCGCGCTCGGACATCACCTCGACGACTTCATCGAGACGCTGCTGCTGAACCTGTTCTTTGCCGGCGCGCTCAAGGCGATGCCGGCGCGGCTGGTCTCCGACAACGGCCAGCATGTCGTGGTCCGGCCGCTGGTCGGCGTGACCGAGGCGGAGGCCCGCCAGTACGCGAAGGAACGGTCGCTGCCGATCATCAGCTGCTGCTGCCCGGCCTGTGGTGACTTGAGCCTCCAGCGCCAGCGCATCAAGCGGATGATCGCGGAGCTCGAGGTCGAGCACCCGGAGATCAAGAACTCGATGATCCGCGCGCTCGGCAACGTCGGCACTCGCCACCTGCTCGACAAACGTCTCAATCCGCTGCCGGAACTGCGCGAGGCGGTGCCCCACGACGGCGCCGTCCCGCTGCGCGTCCTCCGGTGATCGCCGGTCTCTTCTATCTCCTTCTCTACGTCCTTCTCTACGGGGCCGCGGCGTCTGCAGGGCTGCCGATAGGGTGGCGCCTGTTCGGGCGCAGCAATCCGACCGGATGGGTCGCGGGCGCGATCGTCGGCTACGCGATCACGGCGCTGGCGATCTGGGTCCCGATCAAAGCCGGCGTGCCGTCGGGCCTCGCCTTCATCGCCGCCTGGGCCGTGGCGTCGCTCGTGACCTGGACGGCCGTGAGCTGGCGCGCCACGCCGCTGATCGCGGTCGCGCCGTGGCGCCGGCCCGATACGGTCGCGTTCGCGGCGGTGCTGCTCCTGACGGCCGTGGTCGCGATTCCGCCGTTCGTCAAGCTGGGAAGCCGAGACGCGGCCGGGAACCGCCTGTATCGCGCCTACTTCACCGCCGACTTCGTCTGGCACACGGCGCTGACCGCGGAGGTCGGCAAGTTCGCGATGCCGCCGCGCAATCCGTTCATGCGCCACCGGCCGATTCACTACTACTGGACCTACTTCCTGGTGCCGGCGGCGATCTCGTCGACCGGGCCCGCGGTGCTTCGCGATGTCGAACACTGCCTGAAAGTCAACGCCATCCTCAACGGGCTGCTGTTCATGGCGGTGTTGTTCGTCAGCGTCCGGGCCGCTGTCCCCGCGCCGGCGGCCGCCGCGGTGAGCGTGGCCCTGGCCCTGGTCGCGTCGAGCGCCGAAGGATGGGCCGAGATCTACCGGCTGGAGAGCGCGGGCCGCTCGCTGCGCGGGCTGCTCGAGACGAACATCGATGCCGTGTCCAACTGGGCGTGGGGCGGCTATCGCGTCGACGGGTTGCAGCGGGCGATCTGGTACAACCCGCAGCACTCCATGTCTGGCGCGCTCGGGCTCGTCGCCCTGACCGCGGCCGCCGCGGGCGGCACCGGAGCGTCCGCAGCCTCGGGCGTGATGGTCGGGATCGCGTTGGCGGGGGCCGTGGTGATGAACCCATTTGTCGGCGCCGCCTTCGCGGCGGCATACGGCATGGGCGCCGTTGCCGAGGCCGTCCGGCTCCATTCGTTCCGCCGCGTGTTGAACAGCGCCCTGGCCGTGATCCCCGTCACCCTTGGCCTGGCGTACTGCATCGGCAACCAGATGGCGGAAGGCGCCGGTGGCGCGCTCGAGTTCGGCTTTGCCGGCCCGTCACTGCGGTCCCCGGTGTTCACGTTCATGATCTCGCTGGGGCCGGCGGTCGTGCCCGCCGTGATCGGCCTCTTCGTACGCGGCGGCGCCAGAACCACGGCGCTGGTTCCGGCGATGTCGCTCGCGGCGCTCGCTGTCGTCCTGATGTTCTTCGTCCGCATCTCGGTCGACGAAGCCTGGGTCGGCTTCAGAACCGGGCATCTGCTGCTCGTGTCGCTCCCGGCGCTGACCGCGAACCTGTTCGCGTGGACGGCGAATCGCGCGCGCACCGTCGGTGTCGCGATTGGTGCGGTCGTGTTCCTCGCTGGTGCACCGACGCTGCTGATTGACGCCTACAACGCCCAGGACGTGACCAACTTTGCGCCCGGGCCGGGATTTCCGTGGACGAGGGCCGTGTCGCCGGCGGAGCAGCAGGCCTTCAAGTGGATCCGCGAGCAGACGCCGCTCGACGCCACCGTTCAGCAGGATTCGCTGGCGCGCCACCCGACCAGCTGGTGGGTGGTGCCGACGTTCGGTCACCGCCGGATGGCGGCCGCTGTTCCTCCGTTCCTGTTGTTTGTGCCGGAGTATGAGGAGAAGTCGGCGCGGGTTCGTGCGCTGTTTGCGACGCACGACGGCGCCGAGGCCCAGGCTATCGCGAGAAACCTTCGCATCGACTTCGTGTACGTCGACGCCGTCGACCGCAAGGCCTATCCCGTGGGGATGGCGAAGTTCGACGATCCTCGCTACTTCGTGCCCGTCTTCCGCAACGAGGCGGTCGCGATCTACCGCGTCCAGTGATTCAGCCGCGGCGGTACCGCCACAGCGTTTTCGCGGCGATGAACCAGTCGCGCGCGCCGATCTTCTTGCCTTCCGCCCGCGTCCGCGGATAGTAGCGAATCGGGACCTCGGCGATCCGCCGCCCGCGCGCGACCATCCGCGCGGTGATCTCGTGATCGAGCTCGAAGCCGCTCGTCTCGAGCGCCAGGCCGGCGATATCGCGGCGTTCGAACAGCTTCAGTGCGGTGACGGTGTCGGTCAGGTACTGTCCGGTCAAGGCGACCGTGATGAGGCTCAGGCTCCTGCCGCCGACGTAGGCGGCCAGCGACTGGTTCGGATAGCGCCCGCGGCCCAGATAGCGGCTGCCATACACGATCTGCGCATCGCCCTCGAACAGCCGGGCCAGCATCGGTACGTAGTCCTGCGGGTCGTACTCGAGGTCCGCGTCCTGGATGATCAGGTAATCGCCGGTGGCCAGTCCGATACCGGCCCGCACCGCCTGTCCCTTGCCGCCGTTTTTCGGCATCCGATGCAGCGTGACGCCGGGGATACTCGCGACGATCTCGGCGGTCTTGTCGCGCGAGCAGTCGTCCACCACGATGATTTCCGGGCGCACGCCGAGCGGCGTGAGATCGACGGCCGTGATCCGTTCGAGGAGCGTCGCAATGTACCGCTCTTCGTTGTAGGCGGGAATGACGATGGAGAGCGTCTTCACGGATGAACCGTCCTGCTGCGGAGCCACGCTTCAGCATCGCGCAGGTCCGCCGGGGTATTCACCCCCATCGCTTCGCGCGCATCCGTGCACGGGATCGTCGTCACACGGTCGCGGGCCGCGAGCCAGGGAATGAAGGGCAGGAAGTTGCGCTCGCCGGTGGCGGTGCCGGGAACCACCTCGGACGCGAACTGCTGAAGCCGCGTCTCGAACGCGTGGCGCGAGAGTGCGAAGAGTCCGATGTCACCTTCGCCCTCGGACGGCATGTCGTCGCCCTCACGGCGATGGCGGACGGCGTGGATGCGCCCGTCTTCGCCGCGATCGAAGTGAATGTAAGGCTCGGTTCGCCACACCGTGGGAAAGGCCAGCGCCGGCGGCGGTTCGGCTTCCATCGCGGCAGCCAGTCGCGCGAGCGTGGCCGGGAGCAGGCCGACCTGATCGCACCAGACGATCCACACGACGTCGGCGCGCCCGGCAGAGACGGCCGGCTGCGCGAGCAGGATTGCGTCGAGCATCCCGGTCGGCCGCGCCTGTTCGAAGACATCAACCGAAAGCTGCCGTCGCCACGGCTCGACGTGTTCGGCGATCGCGCGGGAGAACGACGGGTGCGCAATCACGGCCGCCGCCTCGACGAACGGCCGGCACACGTCGAACAGGTGATCCAGCATGGGTCGGCCGTTGACCGGAACGAGTGCCTTGGGTGACGACGCCTGGAGGCGCGAGCCGAGGCCCGCAGCAGGCACGATCAGCAAGCGGCGCATGCGTACGAACGATTGTACGCGCCGCAGCTCGCCGCGGGCCGCGTGCTATACTCCGGCGGCTTCGGAACAAGTTCGAACGTCCCGCCGCCGTAATCGCACGTCATAGGCCCCGTCCCGCCGTGACCAGATCGCCCTCAGCGCCCCTCACAGTCGTCGTTTTCTCGGGTGGTCGAGGCTCCTCCGTCCTGTCGCAGGAGCTGATCCGTCGTCCCGACGTCAGGCTCACGCTCGCGATCAACGGCTACGACGACGGCATGTCGACCGGAGAAGTGCGCCGGTTCCTGGGCGACAGCCTCGGCCCGTCGGATTTCCGGAAGAACGCGTCGCACCTGGCGCGGACGCTGCGCTCCTGTCCGAGCGACGTCGTCGATCTGCTCGACGTCCGGCTGCCGGAAGGCTGCACGCGCGACCAGGCGCTGGAGCAATTGCGGTCGATCGCGCAGCCGGAGCTCGCGGTCCGCCTGGCGGCGTTCGAGCGCGAGCTGATAGCGTCGGGCAAGCCGTTCGACTTCTCCGACTGCAGCATCGGCAACCTGGTGTTCGCGGGATCGGTGCTGCTGGCCGGCCGCCAGTTCAATGCCGCCGTGGACGACTACTGCGCACTGCTCGGGTTGCCGCCAGGGCTGATCGAGAACGTGTCGGACGGCACCAACGCCTTTCTGGTCGCGCTCGATCTGCACGGCCGCCTGCTCGCGAGCGAGGCCGACATCGTCGACGCCAACCGCCAGGATCACATCCGGGAAATCTACGTTGTGGACCGCCCGCCGTCGGCAGCGGAGCGCGAGGAACTGGCGCAGCGGCCGCCCGATGAAGTGGCGGCGTCGCTGCAGGCGCGCGAGCGACGGATCCCGATCAACAGCCGCCTGGTCGAGCGGATCGCCGCCGCCGATCTGATCGTGTACTCGCCGGGTACTCAGCATTCGTCGCTGTTTCCGTCCTACGTGACGCAGGGGCTCAGTACCGCGCTCGCCGCGAACCTGACCGCGATCAAGCTGCTGATCACCAACATCCAGACCGACGCCGAGACCGCGGGGGCGACCGCGGTGGAGATCATCGAGAAAGCGATCTATTACCTCGAGGAAAAGGGACGGCGGCGCATCCCGGCGCCGTGCCTGATCACGCACTACCTGATCAACGATTCGCGCCGGCCCGAGCAGGAGACGCCGTACCTGCCCCTCGGACGGCTCGACAGCATCGAGGATCCCCGCCTGGTGCGGATCGGGAACTACGAGGATGGCGTGACCGGCCGCCACGATCCGGCCAAGGTGCTGGTGCCGTACCTCGAGTCGTTCCTCCCGAAGCCGAAGCAGCGCGTCGCGATCTGGCTGCACGACACCGGCTCCAAGGACAAGCTGGTCCAGACCCTCCTCGAAATGGTGCGTGGCGGCATCCAGGACCTGCCGCTCAGCGTGACGGTCTTCTACAGCGGCGCCGCCGGGATCGATGAAGGGTTTGCCGCGACGCTGCCGGTGCCGATCAGCCGCGCCGGTGCGCCGGCCGAGACGCGGTTTCCGCAGACCCTCCTCGCGGAATTCGACTACGTGTTGATGTTCGAATCCTCGGGCATGTACCACGGCGAGGACGTGGTGGGCGTGGCGGCGTATTTGAGCTCGGGGCGGCTCGACGCGGTGTGGGGGAGCCGGCGCCTGTCGGTCAGCGACATCGAGGCGTCGATGAGGCTGCGCTACCGCCACGCGCCGGGCCTGCGTATCGCCAGCGCCATCGGCAGCCACGCCTTGAGCGCTGCCTATCTCGTGCTCTACGGCCGCTACATCTCAGATACGCTGTCGGGTGTGCGCGCCATCCGCGTGCGCCACCTGGCGGCGCTCGATCTCGACATCGGCGATCGCATGTTGAACCAGAAGCTGCTCTCCCGTCTGCTCACGGCGCGGGCCGAGATCCTGGAGACGCCGGTGCGGTTCTACTCGATGTCCCCGGGACAAGTGCGCCGCACGAGTATCATGGAAGGCGTTCAAGCCCTCGGGACGATCGTGCGTGAGCGCATGCGGCCGGCAGGGAGGCACGCCGCGATATGAGGAGTGTGTATTGGTCAAGCGACGGTTCGTAGCGATGTTCCTGCTGGCGTGCTGCCTCGGCGGCGCGTCGTCGGTCTCTGCCCAGCAGCGGCCACTCCTGACGGAAGACCCAGAGACAATCGGGGCCGGACTCATCCTCCTCGAAGGTGGTTTCGACATTCAGCGTGACCTCTTCTACCCGGTCTCCGGGCTGCAGGGCGATCTGCTGCGGCTGCCGACGCTCGGCGCGAGCTTCGGGCTCAGCTCCATCGCGGAGATCCAGATCGACGGCGGTTTCCACAATCGGCTGAACGTCACCGGACGCGAGGGCGCGCCGCTGTCGGATCTGCTCGACTTCACCGGCGACCAGACCACGGATGTCGAAGACCTCGTGCTGGCGACCAAGGTGCGGTTCGTGTCGGAAGCCGCGGGCCGGCCGGCGATCGGGATGCGGTTCGCCACCCGCCTGCCCAATGCCGGCAACGAGAGCGGCCTGGGACTCGACACGACCGACTTTTTCGTCACCGCTCTGGTCGGCAAGACCGTCGAGTCGGTGCGCATCGTCGGTAACATCGGTCTCGGCGTGCTGGGCGATCCGACACGCGGGGATCAGCAGGGTGACGTCATGACCTACGGCCTGTCGATCGCCCGTGCCCTGCGCCAGGGCGTCGAGATCGTCGGAGAGCTCAACGGCCGCTATGCGCCAACCGACCCGGAAGACACGCCGCCAGGCACCGACAGCCGCGCCGCGATGCGTCTCGGCGGACGGTTCACCCGGAGCACCGTACGGCTCGACGCCGGCATCATTCTGGGGATGACATCGCGCGATCCCGGGTTCGGATTCACGGCCGGCGTGACCTGGGTGTTTCGCGGCTTTGCCGTGCCCTGACGCCGGCGCCGGTCGCGCGCGACGGGAGCGGCGTCCCTGCCCGATCCCGTCGTCCGCGTCACTCAGGGGAAACGGTACGCGCCCTCGACGTGGGCGATCTCCTGCCCGACCCGGGCCTGATCCCAGCCCAGTTCTGCCGCGGCGATCTGCGCGCAGGCGCCGAGCGCGTCCTCGCCAGGGTGACCCGCGGCGCCGAGCGTCGTGCGGCGCAGAACGATGTCGCTCAAGGTGACGGCGCCTTCCTGCCTGATGACGTACAGCACTTCGGCGACGATGGTCGAGGAGGATGCCGTGATGGACCGCGCTCGGTCCGGCTGGGCGGCGATCAAGGTCACGATGTCGGCAGCGCCCTCGGCGTAACGGCCGATGAGATGCCGGATGATCCGGCCGTCCAGCTCGATGCCGAGGCGTCGTCCGGTCTCGATCGCCAGGGCTTCGTGATCGGCGATGCCGGCGTAGGGCAGGACGGTGGATGCCGTGCGGGACGGGGGCAGCGGCTTGCCGAGACGGCGCGCGATCGTCGCGACCACGCGCTCCGCGACGCCGCGGGCGGTCGTGTACTTCGCCCCGATGACCGTGAGCGCGCCGTCGGCTCCCTCGGCCTGGTGATCCAGCACCTGCGAAGTCATCAGCAGGTCAGCACCGCCGTCGCGTCGAGCCACCGCCGGCACGAGGCCGCGGTGGACGAGGGTGACGTCCTGCCGTGTGAGCTTGAGTCCGGGGAACGCGTGATTGGCATGCCCGATGAACGTCTCGACGTCCTGCTCGGTGAACTGGCCGCCGTCCGGACCGGTGGTCACCGGGAACTGTCCGGTGCCGACGAGCGCGGTCCCGCGCCAGGGCACGAGGGTGAGCATGCGGCCCTGGGGATCGGGCGCCGCCAGCGCGATGTCTGCGGCGGGCCTGGTCGTGAGCAGGTTCATCGCCTTGAGCAGCGGAAACGGGCGCGTCACGCCGAGTACGCGCATCAGCTCTCCGGCGCGCGCGCCGGCGGCATTGATCACGACCTGACCGCGGATGTCGAACGTCGCGCCGCTGAGCACGTCCTGGGCGTGGACGCCGGTGACGCGGTTGTGCTCACGGAGGAAGTCGCGGGCCTCGACGTAGGTGGCCAGATCGGCGCCGGCACGATCGGCTGCCGCGGCGAACGCGAACGTGAGCCGATCGTTCTCGACCATCTGATAGTCGTACCACTGGGCACCGCCGGTGAGACCGTCGGCGCGGATGCCCGGGAACAGCTTCATGGTCGTCGTGCGCGACAACAGGCGGGCGCGAGGCAAGTGCAGCTCTGGCTCGACGCCGTCGTTGCGGCGGCGCCCGAGCCACTCGTCGAGCGCGAACGCGGCACGGAGCGCGAGCCGGCTTCGCGTCGCCGATCGATAGGTGCCGATGATGAACGGCAGGGGACGGAGCAGCCAGGGGGCGATGCGCGCGAGGCCCCGGCGCTCGCGGATCCCGTCACGGGCACGGCCGATCGACAGCGTCTGCAGCGCGCGGAGTCCGCCGTGCGCGGTCTTCTGTTGATTGAACGACGTGCCACCGCCGATGTCGCCGGCGTCGATGAGGGCGGCGCGGAGGCCGCGGCTGGCGGCCTCGTAGGCGCACGCCAGTCCGTGAATGCCGCCGCCGACGATCACCAGGTCGTAGCTCGCCGAGGCGAGGCGCTGTGGATCACGCGGACGCATGGGGCGGAGTTTACAAGATGAGGCGCGTGGGGTGAGCGGTATAGTAGACCTTCCGAATGGCCGTTCGTCCCACCTGTTTTCACGCATGAATTTCATCAAAGCCCACGCGTTCGGCAATGACTTCCTGCTGCTCGACGAGAGCGCCGTGCCGCCGGGGTGCGACCAGCCCGCGCTCGCCCGCGCGGTCTGCGATCGGCATCGCGGCCTCGGCGCCGACGGGCTGATGATCTTCACCTCGCAGCCGGCGCAGGGGCGCGGCTCGATGCGTCTGCTCAACGCCGACGGCAGCGCCTCGGAGATCTCGGGCAACGGGCTTCGCTGCGTGGCCGCCTGGATCGCGCACGCCGGAGGGCAGAGCCACATCGAGATCGAGACGGACGCCGGCCTGAAACGCCTGTCGCTGCTCGAGCGTGACGGGCCGCGATTCACGTTCCGGGCGGCGATGGGCGAACCGACCGCGATTGCGCTCGAAACGATCCAGGTCCAGGGCACGCCGGTCGAAGCGGTCACCCTCCGCGTCGGGAATCCGCAGTGCGTCGTGCTCGGCGAGGTCAGCGTGGCGCGACTCCATTCGCTGGCGGCCGCGCTCGCCGTCCACCCGCGCTTCCCGGCCGGCACGAACGTGGAGCTGGCGACGGTCGAGCGGCCCGACCTGGTGCGCATCCTGATTTGGGAGCGGGGCGTCGGCCCGACCGAAGCGTCCGGCACTGGCGCCTGCGCGGCGGCGGTGGCGGCGATGCAATACGGCGGCGCGGCGCGCGACGTGCAGGTCGCGTCGCCGGGAGGAACGCAGCGGGTCGAATGGGGGAGCGACGGCCTGTTCCTCACCGGCTGGGCCGAGCTCATCGCCACCGCCGAGTGGCTGGGAACGGGCGCGCGGTGACGCGGAGCGCCCACGACGCCAACAGTTCCGTCGAGGTCTACTCGCCGGCCGAAGAGCTGTTCAACCGCCGGCGCCGCACCATCGGTCTCTTCGCGGGGCCGCTGCTGTGCGCGCTTCTGCTCCTCCTGCCGCTGCCCCTGGCCCCCGCGGCACACCGTCTCGCCGCGATCCTCGCGATGATGGTGGTGCTGTGGATGTCGGAAGCGCTGCCGCTCGCCGTCACCGCGCTGGTCGGCCCGGTGCTGGCAATCGTGCTCGGCGTCGCGCCGGCGCGCACCGTGTTCGCGCCGTTCGCCGATCCGATCATCTTCCTGTTCATCGGCAGCTTCATGCTGGCCGAGGCGATGTTCGTGCACGGGCTGGATCGCCGCATCGCCTTCGGTGCGCTGTCGTCGCGTGCGGTCAGCGGCAGCGCCGTTCGCATCCTCGTCGTCTACGGCCTGGTCGCCGCCGGGATCTCGATGTGGATCAGCAACACGGCAACGACCGCCATGATGTTTCCGATCGGCCTGTCGATCGTGGCGCACCTGACGGCGGGGAAGGAGTCGAACGCAGACAGCCGCGAGTTCGCGACGGCGATGATGCTGATGACGTCGTTCGGCGCGTCGATCGGCGGCATCGGGACGCCGATCGGCACGCCGCCGAACCTGATCGGCATCGGCATGCTGAAGCGGATCGCCAACGTCGACATCTCGTTCTTCGAGTGGATGGCGCTGGGCGTGCCGATCGTCGTGCTGACGTTCGGGTTCCTGATCCTCTATTTCTATTTCCGGACGCTCCGGCGCCTCACCATCAACACCGGCCAGGCCGACACGCTCCGCGGCGAGCTCGAACGGCTCGGCCCGATGTCGCCCGGACAGCGCAACGTGCTGATCGCGTTCGGCCTCACCGTCGCGCTGTGGCTCGCGCCAGGCATCCTCGCCATCGTCGGCGCGGGCAGCAGCGGCGTTTCGCGCTGGCTCGCCGCGGCCTTCCCGGAATCGGTTGCCGCGGTGGTTGGCGCGCTGCTGCTGTTCGTGCTGCCGATCAACTGGCGGGCGCGCCGGTTCACGCTGACCTGGGAGCAGGCCGTGCGAATCGATTGGGGCATCATCCTGCTGTTCGGTGGCGGGCTGGCGATGGGTGAGCTGGCGTTCTCGACCGGCCTCGCCGAATCGTTCGGCCGCGGCATGACGTCGTGGCTGCCGGTGCAATCCACGTTCGCGTTGACGGTGCTGTTCACGGCTGCGGCCATCGTGATGTCGGAAGCCGCTTCGAACACCGCCTCGGCGAACATGATCGTGCCGGTCGCGATCGCGGTGTCTCAGGCCGCCGGCGTTCCGGTGCTCCAGCCGGCGCTCGGCGCCACACTCGGCGCGTCCATGGGTTTCATGATGCCGATCTCAACGCCGCCGAATGCGATCGTCTATTCCTCGGGCCACGTGCCGATCGGCGCGATGATGAAGCACGGCATCGCGCTCGACGTGGTCGGGTTCGTGGTGATCGTGTCGGTGGTGTCCAGCGCCAGCTGGGTCGTGTCCTGGTTGCAGTAGCTGCGACGCGCCGCTCCGCGCGCCGGTGCGGATCCTGCCGAGCGGGTCAGCGCCGACGTTTTGTGCCGCGGCCGCTGCGGGCGTCGACCGCCTCGTTCAGGGTGCGGATTTCCGCCGCCACACGCTCCGGAAGCCCCTTGGTGCTGGCCAGCGCCGCCAGGTAGTTGCCCGCGCCGATCGCTGCGCGCGCTTCTTGCAGCGCCCGGTCCGCGTCGGCTCGCGTGCGCCGCGCCGACTCGGCCTCCCGGACCGGCGGCCGGTTCGCATCCGCGACCTTCAACCGCTCATCCAGCTGACGGATCGACGTGGCGAGATGCGCGGCCGCGCTCTCGGCATCGCCGCGCGCCCGGGCTTTGCCGTTGGCCGCCTGGCGCGCCGCTTCGAGGGCGCGCTCGTTGGCGTCCGTCGCCCGCGAGAGCGCGAGGCGGTAATCGCGCTGCTGGACGGCCTCGTGCGTCTGCTGCATCGCGGTGGTCGCGGCGGTGAACGGCTCCGGTGCGTACTGGTCCGCGCCGGCCGCGCGCGCGGCATCGATCGCCCCCTGGGCTCGATCGATTTCCTTTTGAGGTGGTTCAGAGCACGCGGCGCACAGAAGGAGGGCGCAGATCGCGACGACGAGGCGGCGCATTGCAGGGAAGTATAACAGGGATGGTGTACGATGAAGTCCATCGCGGAGCGCGATCGGCCGCGTGAAAAGCTGGCGCGCGTCGGGGCTGGCGCGCTCGGGGACAACGAGCTCGTCGCGATCGTGATCGGTCAGGGCCAGCGCCGGGCGAGCGCGCTCGATCTCGCGAACGCCGTGCTGGCCATGGTCGGCAGCAGCGCCGGCCTCGCATGCACCGCGCACGACGATCTGATGCGCGTCCCGGGGATCGGCGCCGCGCGATCGGCGCAGCTGCTGGCCGCAGTCGAGCTGGGCCGTCGCAGCGTCTCGCCGGCCGGCCGTGCGCGGGCGCAGATGACCAGCCCGCGGATGGTGGCCGAGTACCTGATGCCGCAGTACGGGAACCGCCGGGTCGAACACTTCGGCGTCCTGCTGCTCGATACCAAGCGCCGCGTCCTTCGGAGCACCGTCCTGTCCATCGGCACCCTCGACGCCAGCATCGTCCATCCGCGCGAGATCTTCCGCGAGGCAGTGTCCGGCGGCGCCGCCGCGATCGTGGTCTTCCATAATCATCCGTCGGGCGATCCGGAGCCGAGCCGTGAAGACACGCGCCTCACCGAGCGGCTGATCGCCGCCGGCGCGCTGATGGGCATCGACGTCCTCGATCACGTGATCCTCGGCGACGCGCAGTACTACAGTTACCGGGAGAGGGGAGCGCTGTAAGGCGTGGGCAAGACGCTCTACTTCGATTGTTTTTCCGGAGCCTCCGGGGACATGGTCCTCGGTGCGCTGCTCGATCTCGGGCTGCCGCTCGAGGGGCTGCGCGCAGCGCTCGGCAGCCTCGCCATCGACCACGGGACCATCGCCGCCCGCAAGGTGCTGCGCGCGGGCATCGCGGCCACGAAGTTCGCGCTGGTGGAACCGGGCGCGCACCGTGAGGAGACCCGCGCTCCGTCTCCTGACGCCCGAGTCCCCAGTCCCGAGTCCGCGGTCCCGTTGTCCATGGCGGTCGATGCCCATGCGCGGGCGCACGCCCACGGTCACGCGCATCCTCACTCTCATCGGAACGAGCAGGTCCATCCGTCTGCCGCGGGTGGTCATCACAACCTGCGCGAGATCGCGGACTACATCGATCGGTCGGCGCTCTCGGCTGCCGGCCGGCGACGGGCGAAGGCACTGTTCGAGCGGCTGGCGGAAGCCGAGGCCGCCGTCCACGCGATCCCCGTCGAGCAGGTCCACCTGCATGAAGTCGGGGCGGTCGATTCGATCGTGGACATCGTTGGCGCGGTGTACGGCCTCGAATGGCTCGGCGCGTCGCGCATCGTCTCGTCGCCGCTCAACGTCGGCAGCGGCACGGTGCGCTGTGCGCACGGGATCTTGCCGGTACCTGCGCCTGCCACCACCCGGCTGCTGACCGGTGTCCCGATCTACGCCAGGGGTGTGCCCACGGAGCTGACGACGCCGACGGGTGCGCTGGTGGTGACGGCCTACGCGGAGAGCTTCGGTGGCATGCCGGCGATGCGCGTGACGCAGGTCGGCTACGGCGCCGGCGACAAGGATTTCGCCGATCACCCCAACGTGCTCCGGCTGATGGTGGGCGACGAGGCAGGGAACGGGGCGATCGAGCGGATCGTCTCCATTGAGTGTGAGATCGACGACATGAACCCGCAACTGTTCGGTCCGTTGATGGATCGGCTCTATGGTGCCGGTGCGCTCGACGTGTATTACGCCGCCGTCCAGATGAAGAAGAACCGGCCCGGGACGCTGGTCACGGTGCTGGCGACGCCGGATCGGCGCGACGCGCTGAGCGGCGTGCTGTTCGCCGACACCACCACGATCGGCGTCCGGTACGTGGAGATGGATCGCGAGCGGCTGCAGCGCGAGGTGCGCAGCATCGCGACCCCGGTCGGCCCGATCCGCGTCAAAGTGGCGACGCGCGACGGGCGGATCATGAACGCGTCGCCGGAGTTCGAGGACTGCGCGCGCGCGGCGGCCGCCAGCGGCCTTCCGATCAAGGACGTCCAGGCCATCGCCACCAAGGCCTGGCTCGAGCGCGATCGCGCCGCCGACTGATTCTCGAGAGAAGCGACTGCATGCCGAAGTTCTACCTGACGACCGCCATCGACTACGTCAACAGCCGGCCGCACCTGGGCACGGCCTACGAGAAGATCGCGGCCGACGTGATCGCGCGCTACAAGCGGCTCGCCGGCTTCGAGACGCGCTTCGTCATGGGCAACGACGAGCACTCGCAGAACGTGTTCCGCCGCGCCCGTGAGCTTGGCGAGGATCCGCTCGCGTACTGCGATCGCATGGAGAAGGAGTTCGTCGACGTCTGGCGCCGGCTGGACATCTCCTTCGACGACTTCATCCGCACCACGGAGCCGCGGCATCGGGCCGGCGTGCAGGAGCTGATTCGGCGGATGACCGCCTCGGGCGACGTCTACGACGGCCATTACGAGGGCTGGTACTGCGTCTCGTGCGAGGCCTTCAAGCAGGACAAGGACCTGATCGAGGGGCTGTGTCCGATCCATCGCACCAAGCCGGAGTGGCTGCGTGAGAAGAACTATTTCTTCCGGCTCTCGAAGTATCAGGACGCGCTGCTCGCGCACATCCGCGAGCATCCCGAGTTCATCGTGCCGGAGGTGCGCCGCAACGAGATCCTCCGGCTGATCGAGTCGGGGCTCGAGGACATCTCGGTCAGCCGGGCCGGACAGGCGTGGGGCATTCCGATGCCCGACGATCCCTCCAGCGTGATCTACGTGTGGGTCGACGCCCTGATCAACTATGCAACGGCTGTCGGCTACGGCACCGACGCGGATCTGTTCGCGCGATGGTGGCCGGCGGATCTGCACGTCATCGGCAAGGACATCACGCGGTTCCATTGTGTGATCTGGCCGATCATGCTGATGAGCGCCGGCGTGCCGCTGCCCCGGCAGGTATTCGGCCACGGCTTCCTGCACCTGAAGGGGGAGAAGATGAGCAAGTCCCTCGGCACGGTGGTGGAGCCGCTGGAGGCGGCACAGCGGTTTGGCGCCGATCCGCTGCGGCTGTATCTGGTGAAGGAGATCTCGTTCGGGAGCGACGGGGACTTCACCTGGGAGCGCTACGAGGATCGCTACAACGTCGATCTCGCGAACAACCTCGGCAACCTGGTCAGCCGCATCGCGGCGATGGCGGAGAAGTACCGCCAGGGCCGGCTGTCGCCCGGGCAGCGGATCCGACGGCCGGTTGCCGGCGGTCGCGCAGGAGGCGGTGAATGCCTACCAGCGCGACATGGAGGCGCTGGCGCTGGAAGGCGGAGCGGCGGCGGCGTTCCGGATCGTCGACGCGGCGAACGAGTACATCGCCAGCACCGAGCCATGGGCGATTGCGCGCGACGCCGGGCAGGCGGAGCGCCTCTCGCAGGTGCTGTTCGACGTCGCCGAAGCGGTCCGCGTCGCCGCGGTGCTGCTGCTCCCGATCATTCCGCGGATCGGCCGCGGAGATTCTGCGGCGGATCGGAGAAACGAAGACCGTGTCCGAGCTTCGTCTGGAGGACGCCGACTGGCGCGCGGACGGAGAGCGGACGATCCTGAAGGGTGACGCGTTATGGCCCCGGCTGGAGTCCGGGGAGAGGAGTGCTCGAGTGGAACAACCGAAGGACACGGCGCCCCCGTCGGGTGGCGCATCGCCGGCAGCCGCGCCAACGCCGGCCGCTCCCGCTCCCGCGCCCGCCGCGCAGCCCGCGCCGGCGGCTGCGACACCAGCCGCAGCCGGGACGGAGCGCATCACCATCGACGACTTCATGAAGGTCGAGCTGCGGGTGGCCAAGGTGCTGACCGCCGAGAAGGTCCCGAACTCACGCAAGCTCGTGAAGCTCAGCGTCGACGTCGGAACCGAGCAGCGCACGCTCGTCGCCGGCATCGCGGAGGCGTACGAGCCGGAGCAGCTGGTGGGGCGGACCATCGTCATGGTCTTCAACCTCAAGCCGGCCAAGTTGATGGGCATCGAGTCGAATGGCATGGTCCTCGCCGCCAGTCCCGATGGCGGCAAGCCCACGCTGGTGGGCTTCGACCAGGAGATCGCGCCGGGGACGCGGGTTCGGTGAGGGCTTTTTTTAGTTGCGCTTGGGGCGTGGCCCGCCTCCGCTGGCCGCTGAGAACAAGACGACCAGCTATGGCGAGGTCTCGCCGTAGCGCTCCTGGATCAGATCGAGCGCGAAGGCGGAGGCCCCAAGCGCAACTAAACGATGATCGACTCCCATTGCCATCTTGCCGGCGAGGAATACGCATCGGACCTCCCCGACGTCGTCGCGCGCGCGACGGCGGCGGGGGTCGCGGGCGCGCTCGTCATCCTCTCGGCGACCGACCGGGCCGAGGGGGAGCGTGCCACGCGCGTGCGGGCGGCCTGGCCCGCGGTCAGGTTCTCGATCGGCATCCACCCGCACCACGCGGGTGACCATGCCGCCGATCTCGACCGCAGCCTCGCCTCGCTCGAGGCGGAGCTGACCGCCCATGACGCCGTCGCCATCGGCGAGATCGGGCTCGACTATCACTACGACTTCTCGCCGCGCGAGGCGCAGCAGGAGGTCTTCCGCCGTCAGCTCGCGCTGGCCCGCCGGCGCGAGCTATCCGGTGGTGATTCACACCCGTGAGGCCACCGACGACACGTTTGCCATCCTTCGCGAAGAGGCCAGCGGTCTGCGGGTCGTGTTCCACTGCTTTACGGGGGACACGGCGATGGCGACGACGGCGCTCGAGATGGGCGCCTGGCTGTCGTTCGCCGGGATCGTCACGTTTCCCCGGGCGACCGAGCTGCGCGAGGTGGCCCGCATGGTGCCGGCCGACCGCTACCTGGTCGAGACGGATTCCCCTTACCTGGCGCCGGTCCCGTTCCGGGGCAAACGCAACGAGCCGGCGCATGTGGCCAGGGTCGTGGCCACACTGGCGGAGTTGCGTGGACAAACGGCCGATCAGGTCGGCGCGCAGGTGACCGCCAACTTCTCCGCGGTGTTCGGCGCCATCTGAGCTGTTCGCGCCTGCCCGACTCGGGACGACAAAGTCCTTTTCCGCGCCCTAATCCGCGTTCCAACAACGGCTTAGCGCGTTGACACCCCGCGACGAAGTTCAGTATTGTGAGGCGACCGTCTCCATACCGGTTCCCATTGAGCGACACAGCGCAAAAATCGCCGCCCACCGCCGACCTGGCGCAGATCTTCGAACCTATCCGCGGCGATCTCGAAGCCGTCGAGCAGGAGTTCGTCCGTCACATCCAGTCCCGGGTCGCGCTGATTCCGGAGATGGGGCGGTACATCCAGACCAGCGGCGGCAAGCGCGTGCGTCCCGCCGTGCTCTTGATGGCGTCGCGGCTCTGCGGCTACAAGGGTGACCGCGCCGTCCTCTACGCGTCGGTCGTCGAGTTCATCCACACCGCGACGCTCGTGCACGACGACATCATCGACGGCGCGGACCTGCGGCGCGGACGGCTCGCGGTGCATTCGCGCTGGGGCAACGACATTACCGTCCTGCTGGGCGACTACCTGTACATCAAGAGCATGGCGATGGCGCTCACGCAGGACTCGCTCGAGATCATCCGCCTGCTCTGCGACGTCACCCTGAGGATGATCGAAGGGGAGCTGTATCAGCTCACCAAGACCGGCGACGTCGACATCACCGAGGACGAGCACTTCGAGATCATCCGGCGCAAGACCGCGTTCCTGTTCGGCGGCTGCGCGGAGATCGGCGGCATGCTCGGCGACGTCACCCCCGAGCGCGCGAACGCGCTGCGCGAGTACGGCTTCAACCTGGGCATCGCGTTCCAGCTGGTGGACGACCTGCTCGATTACACCGCCGATGCGGTCGCGCTCGGCAAGCCGATTGGCGGCGACCTGCGCGAAGGCAAGGTGACGCTCCCGATCATCTTCCTGCTGCGCCGCGGCGGGGAAGAGGCGGACCAGCTGGTTCGTACCGCCGTCAACGATCGCGCCGTGTCTGCGGAGCAGTGGCGCGACATCCTTCGCCTGCTCGAGGAGCATCGCGCCACCGAGCTGGCCTACGAGCGGGCGGTCGAATACGCCGAGCGCGCCAAGACGTGCCTGGCCGCGTTTCCGCCGAGCCGCGAGCGCGACGCGCTCCTCGCGCTTCCCGACTACGTCCTCGCGCGCGATCGCTGATCCGTCAGCGTCGTCGACGCGGATACCGATGGATCCGAAGAACAGCCGCATCGACGTCACCGCCGCCAGCCGCCCCCCGGAAGATCTGATCGACGAGCTCCGCGCCAGGATCCGCCACCACGAGGAGCGGTATTACATCCACGCGTCGCCCGAGATCTCCGACGCCGAGTTCGACGACCTGGTTCACGAGCTCGAGCGCCTCGAGGCCGAGCACCCGGATCTCGTCACCTCGGACTCGCCTACGCAGCGGGTCGCCGGCCGCCCGACGGAGGGGTTTCCCACCGTCGAGCACATCGCCCCGATGCTCAGCCTCGACAACGCATACGACGAGGAGGACCTGCGCGCGTTCGACGAACGCCTGCGCAAGGGGGCTGGCCTCGGCACTGCCGCCGTGCCCTACGTCGCCGAGCTCAAGATCGACGGCCTCAGCATCGCGCTGACCTACGAGGACGGCCGCCTGGTGCGCGGCGCGACCCGGGGAGACGGGGTGCGCGGTGAGGAAGTCACGGCCAACGTCCGCACCATCCGGGCCATCCCCCTGACCCTCCGCGGCGGACCGCCCGGGCGGGTCGAGGTCAGAGGCGAGGTCTTCTTCCCCCGCACCGTGTTCGCGCGCATCAACGCCGAGCGTGAAGCGGAAGGCGAGCCGCTGTTTGCGAACCCGCGCAACGCCGCGGCCGGCACCATGAGGAACCTCGAGCCTGGCCTTGTCGCGAAGCGCCGTCTCGCCGCCTACACGTATCAGCTCGTCGCTCCCGGCACGTCCCTGCCGCCGCTCCATCACGAGGTGCTGGAGACGATGCGGTCGTGGGGCCTTCCGGTCGAACCGCACTTCCAGCCGTGCACGGGGATCGACGAGGTCATCGCCTTCTGCCAGTCCTGGGCCGATCGCCGGCTCCAGCTGGAGTTCGACACCGACGGCGTGGTCATCAAGCTGGACGACGTGGCGCTGCGCGAGCGGCTGGGAGCGACGGCGAAGTTCCCGCGGTGGGCGACGGCGTTCAAGTTCCCGGCGCAGCAGGCGCACACGAAGCTGCTCCGCATCGACGTGAACGTCGGCCGCACCGGCGCCAACACACCCTACGCCGTCCTCGAGCCGGTGTTCGTCGCCGGCTCGACGATCTCCGATGGCCACCCTGCACAACGCCGAGGACATCGCGCGCAAGGACTTCCGCGAAGGGGACACGGTGGTCATCGAAAAGGCCGGCGACGTCATCCCGCGCGTCGTCGCGCCGATTCTCACCCTGCGTCCTGCCGACGCCGTCCCGTGGCCGATGCCGACGACGTGCCGGGCGTGCGGGAGCGAACTGCGGCGCGACGAAGAGGAAGTGGTGTGGCGCTGCGAGAACAGCGCGTGCCCGGCGCGCCTGCGCCGCGGCCTCGAGCACTTCGCGTCGCGCAGCGCCATGAACATCGAAGGGCTCGGCGAGTCGCTGGTTGACCAGCTGATCGAGCAGGCGCTGGTGCGCGACTTCGCCGACCTCTACCACCTGCAGGCGTCGCAGCTCGAGAACCTCGTCGTGACGCCGCGCTCACCGAAGTCGGATCGTGCCGTTCCCCGCAAGCTTGGCAAGGTCGGGCGCAACGTCGTCGAGCAGATCGAGCGCAGCAAGCAGAACGATCTCTCGAGGCTGGTGTACGCGCTTGGGATCCGCCACGTGGGTGAGAAGGTGGCCGGTACGCTGGCGCGCTACTTCCGGACCATGCCGGCAATTCTCGATGCGCCGCTCGAGGCCCTGCAGACGGCGCCGGAGATCGGTCCGGTGGTCGCGGCGTCGGTCAGGAGCTTCGCCGACGAATCGCACAACCGCGCCGTGATTGCCAAGCTCGCCGAGGCTGGCGTGAACATGGCCAGCCAGCAGCCAGAACCCGCCACTGAGGCGCCTGGCGCGCAGGCCGGGAAGACGTTCGTGCTGACCGGCACGCTGCAGCAAATGACCCGCGAAGAGGCGGCGGCGGCGATCGAGCGGCTCGGCGGCAAGGTGTCCGGGTCGGTGAGCCGCAAGACCGCCTACCTGGTGGTCGGGGAGGACGCGGGCAGCAAGCTCGACAAAGCCAAGGAGCTCGGGGTCGCCATCCTCACTGAAGACGAATTCAGGGCGCTTATACTAGGGACTTAACGCATCATCAGTGTTAGGCATGCGCCGTTTCACTTTTCTGACGATCGTGCTGGCCTGCTCGGTGGCCTTCCTCCTCGGCGTGATCGTCGCCGGGGGGCTGACGCCTGGGCCAGTCGTCTCGTCGGCCCCGCAGCGGCAGGAGCCGCCGCTCGCGAGGCCGGCGCGCGCCGGCGCGCCAGCCGGGGTCGTGAATTTCGCCGACGTCGCGGAGCGGATCAACGCCGCGGTCGTGAACGTCGAGGCGACGTCGAAGGCGTCGCGTGACATGCGGCCGCGCCGCGGCGACGAGCTCGATCCGCCGGGGCGCGACTTCGAGGGACCGCGTCAGGGGTCGGGCAGCGGCTTCGTCGTCGATCGCGAAGGCTTCATCCTGACCAATCAGCACGTGATCGAAGGCGCGGAGCGCATCACGGTGACGATGTCGGACGGGCGTTCGTTCCGCGGGCAGGTGGTCGGCACCGACCCGGCGATCGACGTGGCGCTGCTGCGCATCCAGGCCGACGGCAACCTGCCCGAGGCGCCGCTGGGGAACTCCGACAGCCTGCGCGTCGGCGAGTGGGTCTGTGCGATCGGCAACCCGCTGGGCTACGTCCATTCGGTCACCGTCGGCGTGGTGTCGTTCGTCGGCCGCAAGCTGTTCGACGCCAGCCTGGACGACTACATCCAGACCGACGCCGCGATCAACTTCGGCAACAGCGGCGGTCCGCTGATCAACTCGGCGGGCGAAGTGGTCGGCATCAATTCGGCGATCAGCTCGCGCGCCAGCAACATCGGGTTCGCCGTGCCGATCAATCAGGCGATCGCCGTGCTGCCGCAGTTGAAGGCCCACGGCCGCGTCTCGCGCGGCTTCATCGGCGTCGGCCTGACGGACGTGACGCCCGGGCTGCAGCGGGCGCTGTCGCTGACGGTCTCGAAAGGCGCGATGGTGCAGGATGTGTCCGCCGAATCGCCGGCGGAGCGCTCCGGGCTGCGTCCCTACGACATCATTACCGAGGTCGAAGGGCGGCAGGTCCTCAACAACGAAGAGCTGATCCGCGACATCTCCTCGCGCCAGCCCGGGACCGTGGCCCGCCTCGGCGTGATGCGCGACGGCCGCCACCAGTCGATGCAGGTCAAGCTCGCCGAGCGTCCGCCGCGCGAGCGCGCCGCCGACGCGCTCGAGGATCTCGGCCGGCCGTCGCGGCCGCGGCAGCCCGAGCCCAGCGAGGTCCCGCTCGGCCTCTCCGTGCGTGATCTTGATCGCAGCGTCGTCGGTCGGCTCGAGATTCCCGCGAGCATCAACGGTGTGGTCATTTCACGCGTGGATCCGACCGGATCGGGATTCCAGGCGACGCTCCGGCGCGGCCTGGTGATCATGGAAATCAACAAGCGCACCATCACCGGCGTCTCCGACTACCAGAAGATCGTGTCCGCTGCGCGCCCTGGCGAGGTGCTGGCGATGTTCGTCTTCGACCCGTCGGTGAACCAGCGCTCGCTCGTCACTGTGCTGGTGGAATAGCCAGCGCCACCCTGTAGCTCCGACTGACCAACCACCCAGATGAAAGCACGAATACTCGTCATTGACGATGAGGCGGAAATCCGGCGATCGGTCCGGATGATTCTCGAATACGAGGGGTACGACGTCTCCGAGGCGTCGAGCGGCCCCGAGGGCGTCGCACTGGCCGAAAAGGAATCGCCCGATCTCGTGTTCCTCGACGTCAAGATGCCCGGCATGGACGGACTCGAGGCGCTGCAGCGCATCCGCGCCAGCAACGAGACGCTGCCGGTGGTGATCATCTCCGGCCACGGCACGGTGAGCACCGCCGTCGAGGCGACCAAGGCCGGCGCGTTCGACTTCATCGAGAAGCCGCTGGCCAGCGAGCGGGTGCTGCTGACGATCCGGAACGCGCTCGATCAGACCCGGCTGGCCGACGAGAATCGATCGCTCAAGCGCGCGGTGGAAGTGCGCCACCAGATGGTCGGCGAGAGCCCGGCGCTGCGGCACGTGTGGGACGCGATCAAGCGCGCCGCGCCGACGAACGCGACCGTCCTGCTGCTCGGCGAGAGCGGCGCCGGCAAGGAGCTGGTCGCCCGCTCGATCCACCGGAACAGCCTGCGCAGCCGGGAGCGGTTCGTCCAGGTCAACTGCGCGGCGATTCCCGAGGAGCTGATCGAGTCGGAGCTGTTCGGCCACGAGAAGGGGTCGTTCACCGGCGCGACCGAGAAGCAGATCGGCAAGTTCGAGCAGGCGGACAAGGGCACCATCTTCCTGGACGAAGTCGGCGACATGAGCCCGAAGACGCAGGCCAAGGTGCTGCGGGTACTCCAGGAGGGAGAGGTCGAGCGGCTCGGATCGGCGCGCACCATCAAGGTCGACGTCCGCGTCATCGCCGCCACGAACAAGGACCTCGAGCAGGAGATCGAGAAAGGCACGTTCCGCGAGGATCTCTACTTCCGGCTGAGCGTCATTCCGATCACGGTGCCGCCGCTGCGCGATCGGCGCGAGGACATCCCGCTGCTGGTCCGTCATTTCGCCGAGCTGTTCAGCCGCGAGCACAATCGCCGCCCGCACCGGTTCAGCCCCCCGGCGCTCGACTACATGCAGAAGGCGCGCTGGAAGGGCAACGTCCGCGAGCTCAAGAACACGGTCGAGCGGCTGCTGATCATGACGCCGGGCGATAGCGTGGATGTCGACGACCTCCGCGACGTCGTCCGGCTTGAAGCGAAGCAGACGACCCCCGATAATGAAAGGAACCCCGGCACGTTGCGCGAGTTCAAGGAATCCTCGGAACGCGCGTTCCTGGTCGGGAAGCTCCGTGAGAACGGCTGGAACATCTCGAAGACGGCCGAGGTGATCGGGACGCCGCGGAGCAATCTGTACAAGAAGCTCGAGCAGTACGGCATCACACAGGAAACGGACGGATAGACAATTCGGGAAGAGCCGCCGCAGCAAGTCAGACGATCGTCTCTCGCTGCGTCGCACTCTCGGGGTTCGGCGGAGGGAGGGAGGAAGTCCGAACTCCGCAGGGCAGTGCGCCGGGTAACACCCGGTCGGGGTAACTCGAAGGAAAGTGGCACAGAAAACACACCGCTGACGGGCGTTGCCGGCTTCACCGCCGGCGGCAAACAAGCAAGGGTGAAAAGGTGCGGTAAGAGCGCACCGCGCTCGTGGCAACACGGGTGGCAGGCAAAACCCCGCACGGAGCAAGGCCAAATAGGGGAGCGCGGGCGCGCCGGCAACGGCGCGTTCAACGGACGGCCCGTCCGAGGCTTCCGGGTAGGCTGCTTGATCCCGTCAGTAATGACGGGGCTAGAGGAATGATCGTCATCGCGCCGAAGCGCCGGCTGAAAGGCCGGCGCGGAGGCGGGGACAGAATTCGGCTTACGATTCGCTGCGGCGGCACTACGTCTGAGAGGGGACAAGTCACGGGCTTGTCCCCTTTTGCGTTCCCGGACAGGACAAGCCGGCGAAGATATTGCTAAGGTAAAGGCATGGCTCATTACCTCGTGACCGGCGGCGCCGGCTTCATCGGCTCTCATTTGGCGGAAGAGCTCGTGCGGCGCGGGCACCAGGTGCGAGTCGCCGACTCGTTGATCACGGGCAAACGCAGCAATCTCGATCACGTTCCCGGCGTCGAGTTTCTCGAAGGCGACCTCGCCGAGATGGACATGGCCCGGAAGGCCGTGGACGGGATCGAGGTCGTCCTGCACCAGGCGGCGATCCCGTCGGTGCCGCGCTCGGTGACGGACCCGATGACCTCGCACCGCGCCAACGTCGACGCCACGCTGAACATGCTGCTCGCGTCCCGCGATGCCGGCGTCAAGCGCCTCGTGTTCGCCGCGTCCTCGTCCGCCTACGGTGATACGCCGACCTTGCCGAAGCATGAGGAGATGCCCACCAACCCGCTGTCGCCGTACGCGCTGCAGAAGGTGATTGGCGAGCAGTACCTCCAGATGTTCACCAGGCTCTATGGCCTCGAGACGGTGAGCATTCGGTATTTCAACGTCTTCGGGCCGCGACAGGATCCCACGTCGCCGTACTCCGGCGTCATCTCCGTGTTCGCGACCGCGCTGTTCGAGAATCGCCCGCCGACCATCTTCGGCGACGGCGAGCAGACCCGCGACTTCACCTACATCGCCAACGTCGTCAACGGCGTGCTGCGGGCGGCGGACGCGCCGGACGCCAGCGGACAGATCATCAACGTGGCGACCGGCGGACGGATCTCGCTCAACCAGCTGTTCGAGGAGATGCGGACGCTGATCGGCGCCGACGTGCGTCCGAACTACGCACCGACGCGGGCCGGCGACGTGCGCGACTCGCAGGCGGAGATCTCCAAGGCCCGGACGATCCTCGGCTACGAGCCCACTGTCAGCTTCGAGGACGGGCTCAAAAACACCCTGGACTGGTATCGCACGGCGGGAGCGGCCGCCGCGCGGTAACCCCCATGCCGACGCCGCAGGCCGTCGTCGTCGCTGCGATCATTTCGTGTTCCAGCACGGCGCGGCCGCAACCTGAAGCTTCCGCCGCGGTCCCACCGTTGCCGGCGCTTTGAAGGCGCTTCGCGTGCGTCACCGCCGCGGCCGGCCCCTCCTGTTGTCGTCGCCAATCCCTCACTGCAATCGACGCGTCATTCCGCAAGCCCGATAGCCATCCGAACTGCCTCTCGCTGAACCATATCCGCGGACAGTGCTGGCGCCATGGCGTGGCGGTCTCCCGCTTGCCTTGTCTTCAGCCGGTTCCGCCCGGGATGGTCCCGTGTAACGTGGCCCGACCCTCCATCTTGCCGGACGCCCGGCGGAACCGCCCACAAACCCGTTCTGTTCCAGGAGGATCGCTCATGTATCGTGCTCTGCTCGCCACCCTCGTCGTCTGTCTGATGCTCGCGGCGCCGTCGGCGGCGGCCGCGGCCGCGCAGGGAAAGCCCAGCCCCGCCGCCAAGGCTGCTCCCGCCGTGATCAATCTCAACACCGCGTCGGCCGCGCAGATCGAAGCGCTGCCGGGCGTCGGCGCCAGCACCGCCAAGCGGATCATCGAGTACCGCGACAAGAACGGTGGCTTCAAGAAGGTCGAGGAGCTGATGAACGTCAAGGGCATCGGCGAGAAGAGCTTTCTGAAGCTGAAGTCACTGGTCAGCGTCGGCGATGTCAAGGCGCCCGCGTCACAGCAGTAGCGGAGCGACGGCGGCCATTCGATCGGGGATGGCCGCCAGTCCGCCAGCCGCCCTCGTCAGGCGGGTTCACGGCCATCGAACTGCTGCTGGCGACGGCGATCGCGGTGACGGTGGTGGCGGTCTCGGTGCCGCTCACGGTCGACGCGACCGACCGCGTCCATACCGGCATGGCGGCGCGATATCTCGCCACGCGCATCATGGATGCGCGCATGCAGGCGATCCGCCGATCGACGCGCGTGGCGCTGCGGTTCGAGCCGGTGGGGCAGGACTACCGCTTCGCCGAGTATCTCGATGGCAATGGCGACGGCGTCCGGACGACCGACATTGCGGCGCGGGTCGATCCGGAGCTCGTCCCGCGTCAGGCGCTTCGCGACCAGTTCCCGCACGCGGCGTTCGGGCTGATGCCGGGGATCCCCGACATCGACGGCTCGCGCTCGTCGGCGTTCGGCGACGGGGTGCGGATTGGTACCAGCCGCATCCTGACGCTTGGTCCGGACGGGACCGCGACCTCCGGCACGCTCTACATTCACGGCCGTCGCGCCCAGTACGCCATCAGGATTCTCGGCGCCACCGGCCGTACGCGGCTGCTGCAGTTCGACCAGGGAGCTCGCCAATGGCTCGCACGATAGTGGAGCGGCGGCACGACCGCCGGTGTACGGCCGCTGCGCTCCGCGTCTCGCAGGCGACCCTGCGGCCGGGACGCGAGGTTCGCGTGATCGATCTCAGCGCCGCCGGCGCGCAGGTTCAGAGCGAACGCCAACTGCGTCCCGGGAGCCGCGTTCACATCCGGTTCGTGCTCGCGTCGTGTTCCGTGTCAGTCGCCGCCCACGTCGTCCGGTGCAGCGTCTGGGCCATTCATCCCGAGAACGGCGTCACCTACCGCAGCGCGCTCTACTTCGACGAGCGCTGCATCCGGCTCGTGGAGTCGGCCTAGCGTGAGGCTGGGCCGGGCCGCTCCTCGAGTTTCGCACGGGTAGATGTGGCTGGGCGTCGTCTCAATCTGAGTACCGCGCCAAGACCCGCGCCGAATAACAGAAGAGTGGATGGCTCCGGTACAGGCTGCGTGTCGAACACGTAGTCGAGTCCGTGCAGAACGAGTCGGGGGCCTGACACGCCGGAGGTTTCCGCCCCGAAGAACGCACGTGCGGTCCCACTGCCGCGAAGGCTCGCCGAGAACAGTGGCGTGCCGGTGCGCGAGTCAGTCGGGTAGGCGAAGATGCTTCCCTCGAAGACGAAGTGGCCGATGCTGACGAGCGGCGGCTCGTCGAGCGTCGTAGGCGCAATGATGCTCGGCCCATGGAACGTCCATTCACCGCTGTAGAAGAGCTCCTCGTGCTCGACGCCGCCGATGGTCCCCCGTCCCTGGTCGCCCTCGCCGATGCCGTACGTCGTGGTGCCGAAGTCGATACGCGCACCTGGGAGACACCCGCCGTCAGTCAGATCGGGGTGACACCGGTCGAACCAGAACGTGCCGCTGACCGTCGAGGGGAAGAACTCGCCGCTGAGCTCGAAGCCGCGTCCGACGAGAAAGAACTCGCCGGGCTCGTCGGTGAACACAGCCAATCCCGATGTTACGGGGATTGGGTCGGCCCGTGCTGGGTTGGAGGTGAGAACGAGCAGAACGATTACCGCGTAGAGCGGGCGTCGCATGTTGGACCTCCAGGTCGAAATCGGGTTCGACAGAGATGCAAGGCGCGCACCTTCAGCAGGGGATCAGATTCTCGTTGGTTTCCACGGTTCGGCAAGCATGGCGCGGGGAAGTATGGTCCTGGCTGTTTCCACATAGGGGTAGATCCTCGCCGTGAGCAGTAGGGCCTGGCTTCATTGCCACCACCGTGCTCGAGCTAAGGCTTCATCCCCGAGCAGCCGTTTTCTTTCCCCCGAGCCACGCCATCGCTAGAATCAACCGCGACGCATGGCGCTGACAACCGGCGCTCACCTTGGCTCCTACCAGGTTCTCGCTGCCATCGGTGCGGGCGGGATGGGTGAGGTGTATCGCGCGCGCGACACGAAGCTGAATCGAGATGTCGCGCTCAAGGTCCTGCCAGACGCCTTCACCGCCGATCCGGACCGCCTCGCCCGGTTCAAGCGTGAAGCCCATGTCCTCGCCTCGCTCAATCACCCCAACATCGCGCACATCTACGGTCTCGAAGACGCGGGCCCGGTGTCGGCGCTCGTCATGGAACTGGTCGACGGTGCGACACTCGCGGAATTGATCGAGACGCGTCGCGGTCTGCCGCTCGATGAGGTGCTCCCAATCGCGCGGCAGATCGCCGAGGCGCTCGAAACGGCGCACGAACTCGGGATCGTGCATCGCGATTTGAAACCGGCCAACGTCAAGGTGCGCGACGACGGCACGGTCAAGGTGCTGGACTTCGGGCTCGCCAAGGCACTCAGTCCTGAACATGCGGCATCATCGGTCGACGCGATGAACTCGCCGACGCTCACCGCGCAGGCGACCGAGCTCGGCATCATTCTCGGCACCGCCGCGTACATCGCGCCCGAACAGGCCAAAGGCAAACCCGTCGATCGCCGCGCGGACATCTGGGCGTTCGGCGTCGTGCTCTACGAAATGCTCACAGGCCAGCGTGGGTACGACGCCGAGGATGTGTCGGACACGCTCGCCGCCGTGCTGACGCGCGACGTGAACTGGAAAGCGCTGCCGACGGATGTGCCGCCACGACTGCTCGCGCTGTTGCGCGACTGCCTCGTGCGCGATCCGAAGCAGCGACTCCGTGATATTGGCGACGCACGTCGCGTGCTCGATCAGATCATCGCCGGCGTACCGGATCCGGCCGCCGTCATCGCGCCATCGCCGGCGCGTTCCTCATCTGCTCGAGCGCTGCCATGGGCCGTGGCGGCCGTTGCTCTGATGGGCGCAGCGACGCTCACATTTGTTCACTTCCGCGAGAAGCCCCCGGCACGGCAAACCGTCCGACTCCAGGTACCGGCTCCTGAAAAATCTTCGATCACTGGATTCGCGCTCTCTCCAGACGGGCGGTACCTGGCCTTCGCGACGGTCGGCGGTAGCGTCTCGGGCGTGGGCGTGGGCGCAACGACGAAGCTGTGGCTCCGGCCGATCGATTCGCTCGACGGGCGCGCGGTGCCGGGGACCGAAGGAACCGCCGTTCTGCAGGACCAATTTTTTTGGTCCCCGGACAGCGAGTTCATCGGCTTCGTCACTCAAGACGGGAAACTGAAAAAGGTCCAAGTCAATGGCGGTCCGCCCCAAACACTTGTTAGCGTGGGGCCAAACGCCCATGGCGCCTGGGGCAAGGATGGCATCATCCTGCTCGTGCGCGGTGGAGGTGCACCAATCCAGCGCGTCCCCGACAGCGGAGGCGCACTGGTCGACGTGAGGAAGATCGGCGGAGGGTCGCAGTTCCAGCCGCAGTTCCTCCCCGACGGTCGCCACTTTCTCTACTACGTGGTCGGAGTCAGCTCTGAAGCCAATGGAATCTACGTGGCGTCGCTGGAGGAGGACACGCAGGCCAAGCGGCTTTTGCCCGATAGCACGGTCGCGAAATATGTCCCTTCCGAGGTGCCCGGCCGAAGCGGCTACTTGTTGTTCGTCCGTGACACGACATTGATGGCGCAGCCATTCGATATGGACACGGTCACAATGATGGGTCAGATGTTTCCGGTCGCCGAATCCGTCGACCGATTCTCCGTTTCGCAGAACGGCGCGCTGGCCTACATGGCGGGCGGCCCGACGTTCCGCCAGGAGCTGCTCTGGGTCGATCGGAGCGGCAAGCCGCTCGGCGTTGCGGCTGCGGCGGCAGAGTACCGCACCGTCCGATTGTCTCCGGACGAGAAGAGCATTGCATTCCATCGAACCGAGGGGGCGAATGTCGACGTGTGGGTCTTGGACTTGGTGCGAGGCGTGCCTTCCCGCATCACGTTCGATCCCGCGGCGGACAACCTTCCAATCTGGTCTCCTGATGGACGTCGGATTCTCTGGCCGTCACGTCGCAGCGGCAATTTCGACCTGTACATCAAAGCCGCCAGCGGGACTGGCCAAGATGAAAAACTCATCACGATGGGCACTGTTAGTGGCTGGGCGACGGATTGGTCACGCGACGGCAAGTTCGTCCTGTATCAGCGTCCCGGAGAGAAGACCGGCCAGGACCTGTGGATCGCCCCGCAAACCGGTGACGCTTCGGGTGAACCACAGAAGCCGTTCCCATACCTCGCCTCGCCGTTCACCGAAGGGAACGGGATGTTCTCGCCGGATGGGCGGTGGATTGCGTACGAGTCGGACGAGTCCGGCCGGGTGGAAGTCTACGTACAGGACTTTCCGTCCACCCATCAGAAGGTGCCGATTTCCACCGGCGGCGGTACCAACCCGGCCTGGAGCAAGAACGGCGGGGAACTGTTTTATCTCGCGGCTGATGGAAACCTGATGGCCGTGCCGTACCGCGCGACGGTGACGACCTTCGAGCCCGGCGCGGGCAAGGTGCTGTTTCCCCTTACTCGGCCCGGCGTGCGTCGCAACTATGCGGTGACCGGCGACGGCCGGTTCCTGATCGGGAAGCCGGTGGAGGAAAACATCAGTGAGCCGGTAACCATGGTCCTCAACTGGCTCGACGAGGCGAAGCAGTCTGTGCCGTCGAAATAGAATGTCGCCCACCGATGAAGCTTGGCCGCATCGCATCTATCCTGCAGCGTGGATGCACGGAGCCATAGGCAAACAGGCCCACAGGCGGAGCCTCGGCGATCGGCGGGATCTGTCCTGGTGCCTGACCCGCCGGACTGCTATTTCACGAACGACACGCCCGCATACAGCAGGTGTGTGTCGACTCCAGGACTCGGATGCGACCGGCTGCCGTTCGAGATGTGTTGAAACCTGTAGCCGATAAGAAAGCCGGGACTGCGCGCGTTGCCAACGCGCACACCGAATCCCATCTGCTCGTTGAAGTTCCCGGGCATCCTCCCCGGTCCCGGCGTCTTCCAGTCAACCAGCATGAGGCCGGCTGACACATCAACAAAAGGCCGTACGAGTTTTCCCGAGAACGTCCACCGGACGGACACAGGCGTGAAACCTACGCCCCAGAAATCCTCTGGCCCACGCACCACGATCGGCATCATCTGCAATGACAGCTCGAATTGCCCGGCAAGGATGCCCGGCCCATGCTTCGTGGTCATGATCCGGCCAATTTCGACCGCGCCGAAGGACAACCGGCGATCTGGCCGGGCAGAGCTCACATCTACCGGCAACGCACCTCCGCCGGTGAGGCGCCAGTCGATCGAACCCTTCCTGTATTCGTCGTCCGGCTGCGCCACGGCGTTCGCGGTGGAGATCAGACACGCCAGCAGGAACAGCACAGCAATTTTTGTCCGCCTCAATCGGTACTCCGCCAGAATCACGTCGCTGGGGCCTGCAATGGCTCGCTGTTGGTGCCATCTCGCCGGAACTCCCCCTTCCGAAAAAGGGTTGGCGAACGGCCGAGATCGGATTGCAGGAGCGAGGTCGAAAACGCTCCCGTCAACTTTCTGAGAATGTCGGATCTGCGCCGAGTCGCGGTCACTTGGGCGCGAAGACCGCCTTGACGGTGATGACGACGCCAGTTTCGGGGATGGTGGACGGTTCGAAGCGCCACTGCTGCTTGTCATCCTGGCTCTGGCTCACGGCGGCGGCTGCGGGATGCGCGAGCGCCGCAGACAGCATCCCGACCACCAGCGCGCCGGCCCAGACATCTCGAAGTCTCACAGTGCCCTCACGGATCTCCCAGGGTGCACAGGACCTTGGGCGCTTCCAGGACTCATTAAGGCCATAGGTCTGCTGGTGAGTCAAACCTCACTGTGCTCGCGGATGCTGGGGGTCGATCGCCGGGCGCGACGTCTGCGCCTGCAGTTGTCGTTCGCGGCACAGCGATCGCCGATCGCTGCCGAACGGATCGATCCACGCGGGTGGCCGTTGCTCCCCGGGGATTTCCGAAAACTGACGGCTGCGGAGAATGGTCTCCCCACTTTCAGGGATTCTGCCCAAGGTGGCGGCGGCCTTCGCGTCCCTGCCTCAGCCGAAGCCGATGCGCCCGAGGGCCAGTGCCACGGCAATCGGAAGGATGAGCGATCCCCTGCTGCGTGAATTCTCCATGGTTGTCCTCCTGCCGGTGAATGCGCAGACCGACGCGAACCGGGCGGAAATGAGCCAGATCCGAGCTTGGTAACGCCTTCAGATAGGAGTGAGCCGGGACTGGCACGTGTTCAATGCGCGGGGTGCTGTTCGGTGATTCAAAAGCATGGGGTTGCGCCTATACTGTCGAGGTTCGACAGACCGTGTCCCGTCTCCCATCCCGAGCACGGTATTAACAGGAGGCGTTTATGGCGGTTTTTTGGGTGTCGAAGTACGTCGCCGCTCCATTCATTCTGGCCGGGATTGGGCTGACTATCGGAACCCGCTCCGGCCCGGCGGTATCGGCCGCCGAGCTGCCGCATCTGCAGCCGACTGAGAACACATCCGAATACGTGCTGACGGCCAAGGACGACGCGCCGGAATTGGGACGCGAGCTTGAACGCCTGCGGGGGTTGGGTCACCGGATCGCGTTTGGTGATGCCGCGTACGGCGTGGTGATCGCTTTCAAGTCAAGCAATCCGTCGGGGGAGTACCGAGTCCTCGCCGATCTCCGTGCCGATCTCGCGACGGCGGCGGCCGAAGGCTTCCGCGTCCTGGGAAGGACGGTAGGTATCCGGAGCGACACGCCAGCCGCGGTCGTCGAACGGGCAGGAGCCGCCGACAGGTTCGAGTACAACGTGATCGTCACCAAAAAAATGCCCGAGCTGCAACGCGACGTCGCATCGAGCGTTAGCAAGGGATATGCACTCGTCGGTCTGGCCAGCAGCGACGGTGCGACAGTCGCAGTCATGGAGCGGCTGGCAGGATCGACTCCGCCCGCGCCATCCTCGAAGCTTGTGCTCCTCGTCGGCTCGGACATGACCGTCCTACAGCAGCAGCTTTCCGAGCATGGCAAACAAGGCTATCGCGTGCGGCGCGCCGCCACTGGGCGGCAGGTGGTTATCGCTCTCGAAGCGTCCGCCAGCGAGTCACCTCAGGAAATACTGCTGATCTCGACGACTCGTCACGGAACTCTCGGGCGCGAAATCGATGCTGCAGCCGCCAAGGGCTTTGCCGTGGTTCCCGATTCGATGGGCGCCTTCCAGAAGCGGCTTCTCATGCAGCCCATCTCCTCCCACTACTTCGCCTTGATGGAACGAGATTCGTCGTCGGCTCGCCGGGAACATCTGGTGCTGGGTACTCGACGCATGTCGACTCTCGGACGAGAGTTGGGAGAAGCGGGAACCAAAGGCTACGGCGCACTCGGGTTCAGCCTGGGCTATCAAGACCAGGACACGGTGATCATTCTGGCGAGGACTGCCACGGCGTCGGTTCAGTAGCAGGGCAACGTGGCTACCGCCGAGTGCCCCGTCGCAATCTAGGCTGCGGCCGTGCGTCGTTCAAACTCCGCCTTCAGCACAAGATCGCGCCGTTTCAAAAAACAGCACGAACTTCGGCAGAGGGATTTTCGAGGAAAGTGATGTAGCCATCAACCGAAGTGGTCGGTCGGGCATCCCGATGGCCTCCGAGATCGAGGACCACGTGAGAACTCTTTGAGGATGGGGAGGTGCGACGTGACGCTGTAACGATTCGGATAGCACTGTCACCGTTCGGACGGACGACGATGCTCGATCGCGCCTCTATCGGCTGACCACAGCGTGCTATGCCGGAGCATCCTCCAGTTCGGTGACGTCCAGATATACAGTATTCAGCCGGTAATAGAGCGTGTCGATGAAGCTTCCGGCGGTGACGCGCGGAATCAGCGCCGCCGATGTCGTGCTGATCACCTGCGTGTCTCGCAGCGGGCCGCCCGACCACTCGAGCAGCTGAATCTGCTCCCGTAGCGCGAGCGCCCCGACTTCGTAAATGACAAGCGTGCCGGGGCCAATCGCCGGCAGCGCGATCTCTTCGCCGGCACACAAAGTCCGAACCGGCTTCGACACATGTCCGAGGATCGTTCGAACGACGAGCCGGACGACTTCGTCCCGGCCCGCGAGGAGGACATTCACGCGAGGCAGCCCCATGAGGAAGAACTCCTCGGCCGCCGCGCGTGCAAGGCGCGCATCATCAGCGAACCGACCCGATCGCGGCTTGGTTTCGTGACCGCCTGCGGCGATGGTCCTGAAACGCTTCTCCATGATCGCCCCCCTGAATCCAAGATGAAAGGCCGAGAGGGAATCTATGTTGGAGGGGGTTCGAGATCTATCGGGAGGAGGGCGGGCCGGAGTAGGGAAGATCGGATCGGGTTAGGGAAAACCCCTAACCCGATCCGCCTCACGCGCTATTCAACCAGCCTTGCAACTTGGCGTATTTGACGATATCGATGCGTCCTTTGAGATCGAGTTTGCGCATGGCGTTCGCTTTGTGCGCCTCGACCGTTTTGACGCTCAGCGACAACCGCGCCGCAATCTCCTTGTTCGTGTAGCCGATCGCGATCGATCGCAGCACGGCGGCCTCTCTCTCGCTGATCGTCCCGTCCGACTTGCTGGATCGCTTGTTGTCCCGCGACACGAACGCGGCCGTCAACCGCGACGTCAGGCTCGAGTCCAGGTACTGACGGCCGCTCGCAGCGGCCCGAATCGCTTGCAGCAACTCTGTGGGTGGGCTTTGTTTCAACACGTAGGCCGAAACCCCGGCGCGCAGCAACTCCTGCAGATACGCGTCGTCGCCGTGCCGCGTGAGTGTGACGATCGCCGCATCAGGCCGCAGCTGTTTCAGCTTTCGTGTCGCAAGCAGTCCGTTCATCCCGGGCATGGAAATGTCCATCACCACGACATCGACATCCGTCTGTTCGGCGAGCTGCACGGCGAGATTGCCGTCGCCCGCTTCGCACACGACCTTCATGTCTGGCTGCTGATCGATCATCAGCTTCAGTCCATACCGGACCGTGACGTGGTCGTCGGCCAGAAGGATTCGGAGAGGTGCCATTCCCTTACACGAGATCAGCGAAGTGCCGGTCGTCCGCGCCAGCCGCGGCCTCGGCACGCTGAACCTGATCGGCAGCCAATCGCAAGAGCACGGTGGTGCCTCCGCCCGCCGCGGATTCGATTTCCAGCGTCGCACCCACCAGTGCGGCCCGCTCGTGCATGCCCAGCAGCCCAAAGCCCTGACTTGGGGCTTCCGTCGGCACGGTCTCGAATCCAATACCGTCGTCTTCCACGACGAGGAGCACGTGATCCGCGCGGCGCTCGAGGATTACCTCCACGGTCTTTGCCTTGGCATGCTTGGCGACGTTCGTCAGCGCTTCCTGGGCGATCCGATAGAGCGTCGTCTCGACGTCGCGCGGCAGACGTTCATCGAGCAGACCCGAGGCATGGAGCTCGACGCGGACGTTGACTCGTTGCGACCAGTCCTGCACGTAGTTGGCGAGCGCCGCGCGCAGGCCGAGGTCGTCGAGAGCGGTCGGTCTCAGCTGCCAGACGAGCTGATCGACGTCGCGGTCCAGCCGTTGTGAGAGCAGGGCCAGCGCCTCAACGTGCGCGGACTGCTCCGCGCGTTCGCCAGAGACCTCCCTGAGCATTTCGATCCTGCGAGCGAGCGCTGTGAGCAGTTCTCCAAATTGATCGTGCATCTCCCGGGCGATTCGACGGCGCTCGTCCTCCTGGGCGAACACGAGCCGGCCGAGCAGGTCGGTTCGTGCCCGCTCCGCGCGCTCACGTTCGGTCATCTCGCCGCGCAATGATTCGTTGGCGCGCGCCAATTCCGCCGTGCGTTCACGGACGCGCGCTTCGAGCTCTTCGTGCGCCCGGCGCAGCGCGACCTCGGCTTCCTTTCGCGCCGTCAGGTCGAAGTGCGTGCCGACGATCCGGGTGACCGGGCCCCCGGGCTCGCGGCGGACGGGATATCCACGCGAAAGCACGTGGATGTAACGACCGTCCTTGTGCCGGAGGCGAAATTCCCCCTCGTAGGTTTGTGCCCCACGGAGCACGCTTTCATGCAGGTCGCCGGCGCGCGGTTTGTCGTCCGGATGCAGCAGTTGTTCCCAGGCGCTGACATGTGGCTCGATCTCCTGATCGGAGTAGCCGAGCATCTCCTTCCAGCGTGGCGAATACACGACGGCGCCGGTCTCCAGGTTCCAGTCCCAGACTCCTTCCTGCGCGCCTGCGAACGCCAGCCTGAGCCGCTCCTCGCTTTCCCGCAATTCGGCCTCGGCGCGCATGCGGTCGGTGAGATCGAGATGGGTACCAACGATTCGGATCACCGGCCCTTCCGGCTCGCGGCGGATGGGAAACCCGCGTGAGAGCACGCTGACGTAGTGACCGTCCTTGTGTCGCAATCGAAACTGCGCCTCGTAGGTGGGTGCGCCTTGGGCGACAGTCGCATGGGCCCGATCGGCCCGTTGTCGATCCGCGGGATGGACGAGTCGTTCCCAGGCGCTGACGTGCGGCTCGATCTCGGCGTCGCTGTAGCCGAGCATCTGTTTCCATCGCGGTGAATAGATGACCGCGCCGGTCTCGATATTCCAGTCCCACACGCCTTCCCGCGCGCCGGCAAAAGCCAGCGTCAGCCGTTCCTCGCTCTCGCGCAGGGCCGCCTCCGCTCGTTTTCGATCGGTGATGTCACGCAGAACGAGCTGAATGGCCGAAGCGTCGCCCTCGACTGGTGCCGCGGCCACGTCCACATCGCGGATCGTTCCGTCCAGCGCGGCGATGCTGGCCTCGAAACGCGCCGACGTTTGTTGCAGGAGACGCTGGAAGATTTCGTGCACGCGCTCACGGCTCGGCGGAGAAAAGATCTCATCGATCGGCCGGCCGAGGATCTGTTCCGGAGAAGACGCGCCGAGCAGTCGGACCGCCGCGTGATTCGCGAACCCAATGCAACCATTGCGGCTCATGAAGATGGCATCGGGTGAGCCTTCGAGGAGGCGTCGGTAACTGTCCCTATTGTCGAGATTGTCGAGCACACGGACTCCGCGTTGGGGTGGCCGCGACTGGCGTGGCCCACTGAACGATCGCGATGAAAGTCTAGCCGCGACCAGACGCGGATTCCAGATGTGGCACCAAATGGATACTGTCGAGGCAGCTCGCCAGAAGCCCGGCCTTCGCGGCACGGTCGCGCTGTCACTCGCGTTGGGCGTCGGTGCTAGCAGTACCTGAGCCTCGCCGACGACAACCAGATCGCAGAACTCGCGGCCTGTGGCACCTAACTGGTCTGTCGACGGAGACGCGCGGACTCCAGAACGAGCCCTTCGCCAGTTCTCCACGGCAGGTCCACGCAGCTCTCCGCTGTGAAGCAAGACCTCGAGTGCTTGCAGGCCGCATTAAGGTCATAGACCTGCAGATGGAGTCATTCGCTCACGGCTAGCCGCAACCATCACCTGCGCGCGGCGCTGGTCGCAGCCCGCCGGGATGTTGCTCCGCGCGCGTCGCTAATCGATCGCCGTCGTCTTCGTCGCCAATTCCCGCCGATCACGTCGCTCGCGCATGCCGGGTTCGATCACTGGCCGCGACGCACGCGCACCTGCAGTTGTCGTTCGCGGGAGCCGCACTCGCCGATCGCCGCCGCGCGAACCGATCCGCGCGGCGCCAACATCACGCGCGTCAACGGGATCCACGATCGCCAGTCGAGGCGTGCTCCCGTCCGTGACGGCCACCGGGCGCTGGAGAGAGCGGGGGAGGATGGCCCGCCGCTGACGCCCCGAGGAACAACGGGTTTGCTGCGCCGTTCCGCCTTGGCCGGCGAAGGACTCGGCGAGGACCGATGCGCGCTGAGGCATGTCGCCCCGGAGAAGGACCTGTCCAAAAAGGAACAGCGCAAGCGGCGACAGGCACCTAGACTGCACCCGGCGTATCGGGGGCGGCGGAGTCACCAGGCTTCATCAGTTGCTTGTAGGCGGGGATTACGGCACGCGCAACAATAGCAGGGGGCGGCGGCACCAGTATTAGCTGACTCCCTGGTTCAGGGAAATCGAGGCGGTTGCTCATGTTCCTGCTCCATCCATCCAGTAACAGTCCGCTTAGAATCCTGTGCACGATCATTGTGTCGGTGACGGCTTTCGGTGCTATCCCAGCGTGGCCAGCTTCAGCTCAGACTGGAATCATCGCGTTTCAAGATCATTGCAGCAACCTGCTCTACGGCATGCGTGGCGACGGCACCGGGCGCATAGCCCTGCCGCTCCCGCCACTGCCGCAGCCGGCTAGCGAGTATCGGTATCGGGGGCCTCGGGTCCTGGATGTAACCACGAGTGGCCCCGTGACGGTGCTCTATTACGTAGGCATTACCCGGTGGGATTCATCTGCGCTGATTGACTCCGGGCTCTTCGCCGTACAGTTGAACGATGTCAGCGGCGTGCTGACCCCTGATTCGGGCTCGCCAGTGCGGCTCACCTTGCCGCCGGATATCGGCATCGCAGGAGTCAATCCGAACCGTGCCCCACATGGTTCGTTTTCCGCTGCAGGAGACCGTCTGGCTCTGGTGGCGGGGAGCGAGACTTCCAGCATGCTCATGACCGTCAGAGTTGATCGCGACGAATTCACCAGGATCACTGGCCTCTCCGATCTGATCGTGATCGCCGATCTGTACTCGCTTGGTGTACCGGATCCTGGTGTCCCCGCCAAAGGTTTCACTGGCTTCATCGATTACTCTCCGGACGGCAGGAGCATAGTTGCATCCATCTACTACGATCTGTGGACCGTGCACCTGAATTCTTACAACCAGCTTGGCGGCGCGGACCAGCTTACGGCGAACACCGATGGCGTCGCCGAGTGGAATCCTTGGTACTCACCGGACGGAACTCGCATTGCTTATACTGCCGGCCCCATCATCACCTCAGGTCCTCACGTCGGCGGTGTGCGCAACACGGACATCTACTCTCTGGCTCTCGACACCGGTGCGGCCACGCGCGTGACCACCAAGAAAAATGCGGGCAAGGCGGCCTCGTCGCGTGACAACGTCATGTGGACGACGGACAGCACCTGGATCGGCTTTAGTGCGTATACGTCCTCGACTCCTCGTCGCTCGCCTTGCTCCACCTTGGTCAATAGCGAGATCTTCTTGATCAAGGCCGACGGCTCGACCACCGCATCCCTGATCACCAATACCAATGGTACGAGTGTCGAAGGCTCCCCGAAGTGGGGCTGGTAGCGAAGAACTGAGAACTGAGTTCGCTGTGAGGCACGGACGGGTCCTGGGAGACGCACGTGGACGGGAAATTGGAAGGAGCGGGGGAGGTGGCTCGACGATGAGTCATCGGTTCAGACGCGGAAAATTGGAGGGCCAACATGTCAAATGTATTTAATCGCGCCTGTGCGTTGTTCGTGGTGCTTGGCGGATTGGCAGCTTGCGCATCGCCCTCGAGGCCGAGCGCGATACCGTCGACTGCGGACGTTGGCTCTGGACTGACGGACATCTCCCCTGGAGTTACGGACACGACGCTCGGGAATAACGGTTGGACCTGTAGAGATCCCAGCCCCGGCCTAACAGTCTGCGCACCTCCAGGCTTGGGCTTTCCTCCGAGGCCGCCCATTCCCAATAATGGCGGAGCACCGAGTTACACCATCTGGGCATTCCACAACCACGTGTACCACCATCGCGTAAAGTTTATACGTCCTGACCTTTATCAGGGCCAGCCATGCCAAGGTGATGAGCCCTACACTTTGTTCGCGCCAGTCAACTACTACGAGTGCATCATCCCGGCCCGATAGGGAAAGGCGTCGTTGGGCAGCGATTCTAGTGTGGCGACCCGGCACCAGCCAGGGGAACCGGGTCGCTACCACCCTCACTCAGTCCGATTCTTCGTTTCCGTGCATTCCCAACGGAATGCCGCGAGTCCGTGAAACTCTGTTGGCGCCGCAGAAATTGGAGTGGGAGCCCCGCAGAGGATTGCGTGTGCCGCCACTTGACCTACACTTGCCCTGTCGCCAGATAATCTAGCGTAGTCCTCGTAATCCTCGTAAAAGCGAAAAGGGCGCGAGTTTCCGAAGGATTTCTGAAAGTCGGTGATATCGGCGCCGTCGCCAAATGGTAAGGCAGAGGTCTGCAAAACCTCCATCCCCGAAGGAGCATCAGGCCCACACCCGCACCCCAGTTTTGTTGAGGTTTCGGGTGGAGCTGCCCTCGGTCACGGCCACCGGGAGGTGGAGAGAACGGGCGAAGATGGAAAGGGCGCCTCGTCCAACTAACCGTTGACGACCAGCCGCGCGACTCTTTTCTGCCCGCCACCCACCCGCGGCACGAGAAGCATTCCCAGCTGTTGTGGTTTTGAAGCGCGGTGCGTTGCACCTTCTTTCAGCCTGATTTCTCAGCGGGCGCACGCGGTTCGTGAAACGAGGCGCCATGTCCGCTTTGGAGCCCACCGCGAATCCGCACGGCTGCGCCGCATCAGGTTTCGCTCGCTCGCTCGAGCTCTCTCGTTATAGAGTGATATCCCTTTCTGCCCCGTTGGCGACCAGCGGATGTTCGATGGCACGTTGTCGGGGCGTGATCAGAGGAGGTCGTCATGAAGGCGGGGAGACTGTTAGCGGTCATCGTCGTGACCACTATCCTTTTGCAGGCGAGCGCACTGCGCGCGTCAGCTCAGACACCGAATGTCGTCATCCAGTGGAACCAGACGCTGCAGACGTTGTTCGTCGGAACGGGGCCTGGCATTCACATCCGCGCGCTTCCGATGATGCACATCGCGATGTTCGACGCGATTAACTCAATCGAGGAGCTCTACACGCCGTATCTCGGTCAGGTGAAAAGTTCGCGCGGCGCGTCTGCTGAAGCCGCGGCCGCTTCCGCGGCGAGAGACGTGCTGGCTGCGCTGTATCCGACACAGCAGGCCGTGTTCGACAACCTGCTGGCTTCTCAGTTGGCCGGCATGCCGCCCGGACTCGCGCGTCAAGGTGTAGCCGTTGGCCAGGCGGCGGCAAGAGCCGTTCTCGACTGGCGGAAGAACGACGGCTGGCCGGCCACCCAGGCGGCCGCCACCGCTCCGGACCCGACATACGTGCTCCCCCCGTTCCCGGGGTTATGGCAGCCGACGCCGCCGGCGAACAGTTTCGCGACGTTTACGTTCTATCCACACGTGCTGCCATTCGCGATGTTGACGGCCACGCAGTTTCTGCCACCGCCTCCGCCAACTCTTACGAGTGCCCGCTACGCCACCGACTTCAACGAGGTCAGGACGCTCGGTTCGGCGACCAGCGCGGATCGCACCGCCGAACAAACACTGTGGGCGCAGGTTCACGCAGGCGTGAACACGCAGATCGGCTTCTTCCACGTCTGGAACCGCGTGGCCGCCGATGTGGCGCAGCGTCATGGGCTGTCACTCATCGATACTGCGCGCACGTTCGTGCTGTTGACGGTCGGTATTCACGACGGCTTGCAGACGTCGTTCACGAGCAAGTTCACGTATGGGCTGTGGCGGCCGGTCACCGCGATTCGTCGCGCGAGCGAGGATCTGAATCCTGCTACGGTTCAGGAAGACACCTGGACGCCGCTGCTGACCACGCCGCCGTATCCGACGTACGCGGGCAACGCAGCCTGCCTGTCGGCCGCTTCGGCGCGCGCCCTTCAGATTGCCTTCGGCCGGGATGACATCCCGTTTACAGTGACCTACCCTCGGACGGGAGGCCTGCCCACTGAGACCCGCACGTATGTAGGCTTCTCGGATCTTGCGCAGCAGGAAGCAGACAGTCGCATCTTCGGTGGCATCCATTTCCGGGTCGACAGTGAAGCCAGTCAGGCGTACTGCGTGAAGGCGCCTGAGTTCGCTGCCGAACAGTTCATGCTTCCGCGGTAGCGGTGAAGTCGTCGTACCGGTGAAACAGGTGCTCACCGGCTTCGCGTCGTACGGACAGGCGGCCTGCGTTGCACGCGCGCGACCGCAGGCCGCGCTGCTCGGACGCGCAGATGGCGACATCTTCTTCCTGTATCTGCTCGCTGACGACGATACTCTCGAGATTGCGGGGGCGAGCCCCCCTCTGAGATGTCAGCGAAGTAATAATTCTCGAGCCGCAGACTTTCGACATCTTCCGCGACGGTCAACGAATGGTCGTGACGACCACGTTTGACGAACAAGGATCTGTACCCCTTTACGCTGATCTTGAACTGGGCCGCGGCGCTGAGGAATTGACGCAAGTTGGGAGCATCAGGTCTACAGCCGCACCCCAGTTTTGTTTGGGTTTTCTCTGCGACTCCCGTCCGTTACGGCCACGGGCAGGTGGAGGGAGATGGGGAGGCTCAGGCGCCGTGGGTAACTTCTAAGCGTCGCCGCCTCAGCACGGCCGCGCCGCCCAATTTCTTTGTCGTATGATTCGCGCGTGCAGAATGACGACCGTCGACAGGTTCCAGACGATCTGCCGGGCAGCACGTGTCCGTTCTGCCGTACATACTCACCTGAGCATCAGGCCGCCGAATGTCTGGACCGGTGGGTCCACCAGGAGTTCCTCGGTAAGGCCGTCGCGGAAGACGAAGGCGTGCCGCCCTACTCTCGTTCGCCTCGACACCCGTGTCTGAACGACCTTATTAGGGCGCGACGCTGGCCGAAGGGAACGGCGGTGATGCAGACAGTTGCCGGGTGTTCGGTCGCCATTCTGATGCGACAGGACCGCAGTTACGAGCACTACCAAATCGTGGCGACCGGCCGCACGCTGCCCCTGGCGATTTGCCGCGCGGCCATATGCGGGGTCGTGCGCGGAGGCGCTAGCGAGCTCCTGATCAAGTAGGGGGGTTCTTCGGGGTGGCGGCGGACACGGTCGAGGCGAGAGGCAGGTGGCGGGAGCGAGGGAAGATCGGCCACGCCCGCCCTAGCTCAGTCAGTTCTGCCGCTTCCCGGCCCCGCGCTTGATGGTCTGACTCCGTTCCAGCATCTGAGCGACCTTCATCGTGTCGCCATCCACCACGGCGGAGATGACTGCCCAAATGGGCATGCCATTCTCCAACATCGGCTTCGGCTGGGCCTGGTGGCTTAGTGTCAGCACGAGCATGTTGCCATCCCTGTGGAGACCAGTAGCTTCGATTGCGGGGGCGTTGGGGCTCGTTTGAAGGCTCGCAGCGACAGCTCCACTCTTGTCCCAGATTCTTATCGTGTGTGTCCCCTTAAACGCCGGCGGCTCGGTCATCTCGATGACCCACACGCCCAGGAACGACTTGGTATCCACCGGGTTCAGCGGCGCACTCTGTCCACGCGCTCCATGAGCTGCGATGACGAGTAAGCCCCCTACCAAAAGCGCGCGTCTGCACATCTCCATGCGTGGCTCCTCTTCAAGAAGCTTGCGCTCGTCGCCGACAGTTCTTGCGAATTAGACCCCGCATTCTTCGATTCGGCTCTCGGCGTCCGCCTCGTCGTGTCCTGAGCGCGCACCTGCAGTTGTCGTTCGCGGGAGCCGCACTCGCCGATCGCCGCCGCGCGAACCGATCCGCGCAGCGCCAACATCACGCCCGTCAACGGGATCCACGATCGCCCGTCGAGGCGTGCCGCCTCGGCGCTCGCCTTGCGAGAGGTCGATGCGCCCGGGAACCGGGCACCCGGCGCGGGTAGCCGTTGCTCCCCGGGTTTTCCGAAAACTGGCGGCTGCGGAGAATGGCCTACCCTTCGCGGCCACACACGATGGCGAACCGCAGGATTACTGAGGAAATGAGCGCACTTTCATCCATCTCCCGAGTGGCACCGCCTTTGGTTACGGACCGACCTTCAGCCGCGGGAGGTGGTCGGATGTTCAACAGAGAGCCGCCATTCGGATCAAACCCGTTCATGCCGCCGGAAGGACGCCGGCCCGATGTGGCGGCGCTCCTGGCGTCGCTCACGTCGGGGGCCTCGCTGATGCGGGACCCCCGTGGCGCGCGCCAGCGCTTCGAAGAGGAGCTGCGCTCCGCCCTGCAGGCGCGCTCCGTCGTGATTCGCGAGGACACGATGTTGCCGCCGCCGCCGAACGTCATCTGCATCGCGATCCCGCTCGGTGCCGGCGACCTGCGCGCACGCCTCGAGGCGGTGTTCGACGCGCCGCGCGCGATTGACGACTGGGCGACGCAGATGATGGAGGCCGCGTCGCACGTGGCGGCGATTCTGATCGAGGTCGAGCGTGCGGGGGCCCATCTCGTGCCGGCCCAGGCGAGGCGGCAGGCTGACGGCGCGGCGCCGCTGATCGGGTGCAGCGACGCGATCCGGCGGGTGCGCGATCGCATCGAGCGCGTGGCCGCCACTGACTTCACCGTACTGGTCGAAGGAGCATCAGGTCCACAGCCGCACCCCAGTTTTATTGGCGTTTCAGGTTGGGCTGCCGTCCGTTGAGGCAAGAGGGAGGTGGAGGGAGAGGGGGAGAATGGGGCGACGAGGCTGAAGGACAGCTCGGCAGCAGACAATCGCCGATGCGGCGCGATGCTGTTGCTTATAATCCCGCGCAAGGGCTTAAATGCGTCTCGCCTCTGGCACTCGGATCGGCGCGTACGAAGTCATCTCGATGCTGGGTGCCGGCGGTATGGGTGAGGTGTACCGGGCCCGCGACGTAAAGCTGAATCGCCTCATTGCGATCAAGATTCTGCCGGAGACTCTCGCACACGACACCGAACGCTTAGCCCGCTTCGAGCGTGAGGCCCGCACGCTCGCCTCGCTGAACCATCCCAACATCGGCCAGATTCACGAGCTCGCAGAGAGCGACGGCATGAAGGCGCTCGTGATGGAGCTGGTCGAGGGCCACGACCTCGCCGAACGCATCGCACGCGGACCCATTCCCGTGGACGAGGCGTTGCCGATTGTCAGGCAGATTGCTGCAGCATTGGACGCGGCGCACGAGTCCGGGATCGTTCATCGCGACCTGAAGCCGGCCAACATCAAAGTGCGCGCCGACGGAACCGTCAAGGTTCTTGACTTTGGCTTGGCGAAGCTGCTCGATCCCGGTTTGAAATTGGAATCGTCTGATCTCGCGCCCACTATCACGTCTCCGGCGACGATGACGGGCATTGGCGTGGTGCTCGGCACCGCAGCGTACATGTCACCCGAACAGGCGCAGGGCAAGCCCGTGGACCGCCGCGCGGACATCTGGGCGTTCGGCTGCGTCCTTTACGAGATGCTCGCAGGTTCCCGCGCGTTCGAAGGAGACGGGATATCCGAAACGCTGGCGTTCGTGATAACGAAAGACCCCGATTGGACCGCGGTCCCATCAGGCGTCCCAAGGGGCGTGGTCGCTCTGTTGCGTCATTGCCTCCAGAAGCGCATACACCTCCGGCTGCGTGATATAGGTGACGCCCTCCTCGCGATCGACGACGCACTGGCCGAGCTCGGTGCTAACACAGCAGACAGCTTACGACTCACCCGTGCGCCGGCAACGGGACATCCTGTGCTGCTCTGGGCCAGTTACCCTCTTGTCGCCGTCGCAGCGGTGGGTCTGACCCTGCTAGTCGTGCCACGACGCGTGGAGACCCCTCCGGCAAGTCCGAAACGCCTCGTGCTCCGGTTGCCAGAGGGTGGTCAGCTTGCGTTTGGGGAAGCCGCACCCGTCGGTGAGGGGCGACCTTCCCTGGCGATTTCACCAGATGGTACGCGCATCGTGTATGTCGGCCGGCACGCCGGCACCGTGCAGCTGCACATGCGTCCTCTCGACCAATTTGACTCCAGCGTCATCGCCGGCACGGGAGGCGCCTTCAATCCGTTTTTCTCGCCGGACGGACAGTGGATCGGATTCTTCACGCACACGCATCTGAAGAAAGTGGCGGTTTCAGGTGGCGACCCGGTAACGCTGTGCGAGGCACGCAATCCGTATGGGGCCACCTGGTCGCGCGACTCCGTTTTCTTTACTCAGGGGTTCGGGATGGTTCTTTCGCGCGTACCAGCCGCTGGTGGCGTAGCACAGGTCGTGCGGTCAGGCGGCGGCAGCAAATTCTGGCCTTTCGCTGTTCCGGGCGAGGACACGCTATTGGTGTCTGGATGGCCGGCCGGAATTCACCTGGTGCGATTCAATCGACCGGAGAATGATGACAGGCTCATCGCCCCGACATATACGAATGCCCAACTCACGCCCACCGGACACCTCATCGCCGTTCGTCCGGGACAGCTGCTCGCCATTCCCTTCGATCAGAAGCGGTGGGAAATCAACGGCCCCGAGACGCCGGTCCTTACCGGAGTGCGGACCGACTCGTGGGGGGCGGCCCACTTTTCAGTCTCACGCGACGGCACTCTCGCGTACGTGCAGGGCGCTCCCGGGACAACCGGAGAGTTGGTGTCGCTTGAGCGCAGCGGCAGCGTGACACTGGTGCCGGGATTCGGCGTCGACAATTATGGAGCATTCCGGTTGTCTCCCGCCGGGAACAAGCTCGCCATCATCGTCAGCGCAGCCACGAATGAGTTATGGGTTCACGATCTGGTGCGGGGCTCACGGACGCGTTTGAATCCGGCCGCCAGCAGTGGTCACCCATTGTGGACGCCCAATGGCGACTGGGTGACGTTTGGCTCGTTTGCAGGCGATGTTTGGAATGTCTTTTGGCAGCGTGCCGACGGTTTCGGAGAGCCGGAGCGGCTGCTGTCGAGTGGAAAGAATCAGATACCGTACTCCTGGTCGCCGGATGGCCGCGTTCTCGCGTACACAGAGGTGAACCCGACCACCCGATCCGATATTTGGTTATTCTCGTTATCGGATCGTCAGGCGCACTCGGTCCTCAGCAGTGGCTTCAATGAGGGTCAGCCTGCTATTTCCCCTGATGGGCAGTGGCTCGCCTACGTGTCGGATAAATCTGGCAAGTCAGAGGTGTACGTCACGAGCTATCCAGCAGTCCGCGGCAGCAACCTGATCTCTGTCGACGGTGGAGAGGAGCCAATCTGGTCCCGGAACAGTAATGAACTCTACTACCGCAATGGCCAACGGTGGATGGTTGTGAACACTTCAAACCGGCCGGCGTTCGATGCGAGCCGACCTCGCGTGCTATTCGAGGGCAACTACTTGAATGTTTCAGGCCTTTCATATGACGTAACCGCCGATGGCCGGCGATTCGTCCTGATTCGTGGCCTCGATACCCCGCCCACGCGCGAGATTCATGTTGTACTCAACTGGTTCGAGGAACTGAAGCGCCTCGTGCCAATCAAGTAGCCACACGCACACACGTCACACCGACGGAGTCGATTGCGACCCCACCTTCGTGGTCTCCTTCAGGTCCAGAACCGCACCCCAATTTTATTGACGTTTCTCGTCCAGCTGCCGTCCGTTGAGGCCCGCGGGAGGTGGCGGGAGCGGGGGAAGATGCAAGGAAGGGCGAAAACACCGGTTCCGAGGGTCTAACGCTACGCCGGGGAAAGATGGTGTCGGGATCGGGGGAGTGGCTATAATCCCGCAAGCAATCCAGCCTCTGTCGATTAGGCCCCGGCGGCGCGCCCTGCAAAAAATCTCATGCCGGCCCACAACTGCCCGTCACCGGCAAAAGTCACATCAGTTTCTCAGCCGGGCGCAGGGTGGACGCGTGAGCACTGTGGTTTGGATTGGCTCGCAACGCTCGGTGAACGTGGGCTGTAATGTCGACTGAGCGATGGCACCGGCTGGCGGAGCTGTATCAGGCCGCGTTGGAGCGGCCAACGGAGGAGAGGGGCGAGTTCCTGAAGCAGGCGTGCGAAGGCAATCCCGGGCTGCAGGAGGAACTCGAGTCACTGCTGCGCTACCAACCCGCCGCTCGACGGTTCCTAGATACTTCCGTGTCTCAGCTGGTGGCAAACGATATCGTGGTGAAGTCCACAATGGTGGGGCGGCAGCTCGGACCATACAAGATAGGCGCGCTTCTCGGCGCCGGGGGTATGGGCGAGGTGTATCGTGCCCACGACACCAAACTCGGGCGCGATGTGGCGATCAAGGTCCTCCCCGAGTCGTTCGCCGACGATCCTGAGCGGCTCGCCCGCTTCGACCGCGAGGCCCGCACGCTCGCCTCGCTGAACCATCCCAACATCGGCCAGATTCATGGCTTCGAAGGGAGCGACGGCACGGCAGCCCTTGTCATGGAGCTCGTCGAGGGGCCGACGCTGGCGGATCGCATCGCGCAGGGACCCATTCCTGTCGATGACGCGCTGTCGATCGCGAAGCAGATCGCCGAGGCGGTCGAAGCGGCGCACGAGCAGGGGATTGTGCATCGCGATCTCAAGCCGGCCAACGTGAAAGTGCGGCCCGATGGCATCGTGAAGGTGTTGGATTTTGGCTTGGCGAAAGCCCTCGAACCCGTCTCCGCTGGCAGGACCGACGCCACGGCGTCGCCGACCATCACGTCGCCGGCGATGATGACCCGAGTGGGCGTGATTCTGGGCACGGCGGCGTACATGAGCCCCGAACAGGCCAAGGGTCATGCGGCGGATAAGCGCAGTGACATCTGGGCTTTCGGCTGCGTGTTCTTCGAGATGGTGACGGGAAGACGCGCGTTCGAGGGGGAAGACATTCCAGAGACACTGGCGGCCGTGCTCCGCGGCGAGCCGGATTGGACGGCCTTGCCAGCGAACGTGTCACCCGCCCTCGTCGCCTTGCTCCGCGGGTGTCTCGACAAGGACCGGCGGCGGCGAATCGCGGACCTCGCAATAGCTCGGTACATCATCGATCGCGAAAGCGATGCGGTGACGGCCGTCGCGGTATCGCCGGCCTCAACGATCCGGCGCGCCGTTTCGATCCTGGTGGCGATCGCCGCCGTGGCCGGGATCGCCGCGTACGCGACTTTCACCCTCACTCGGGTGTCGGCGCCCACGTTGCCGCTCGCGCGGTTCACCATCGCGCTCCCGACGGGTCACCGCATTACGAGGGCTGGTGCGCATATGGTGACGCTCTCTGCCGACGGCACCCGTCTCGCGTACACGGCGAACCAACAACTCTATCTGCGGGCAATGGACCAGCTCGAACCGACCCCCATCCGCGGCACAGGAGTCTTCGACCAGGCAGGGCGTCCGTTCTTTTCACCTGATGGTCGGTGGATCGCCTTCTGGCAGGATGGCCAGCTCAAGAAGATCTCCATCACCGGCGGCGCGCCGCTCGAGCTGTGCGCTGCGGAGATCCCGTGGGGCGTCAGTTGGACGAGCGACAACACGATTCTCTACGGGCAAAGCGACCAGGCCGGGGAAGGTGCCGAAGGGATCTGGCGGGTATCGAGCGAAGCTGGAAAACCGGAGCACGTCGTGAAAGTCGAGCCCGGCCAGATCGCCCACGGTCCGCAGCTGCTCCCCGGTAGGCACGCCATCCTCTTCACGCTGGTGGCCCGCCGCGGCGAGTGGGATACAGCGCAGATCGTCGTCCAGTCACTCGATAGCGGCAGGCGCAATGTCGTGGTGGAGCGTGGCACCGACGCGCGGTATGTGCCGACCGGGCATCTCGTGTACGCGCTGAACGGGACGTTGTTCGCAGTGCCCTTTGACGTGACCAGGCTGACGGTGACGGGAGACGCTGTTCCGCTGGTGGAAGACGTGGCACAGTCAAACGTCACCGCCCACTTCGCGCTCTCGAATCAGGGCGCACTGGTGTATGTGCCGAGGGACGCGCTGCCCGAAAACCAGCAGCGGCAACGGACGCTGGTATGGGTCGATCGCCAAGGCCGCGAGGTTCCGATAAAGGGGGTGCCCCCCCGCATGTATTTCTATCCACGACTGTCACCTGACGGGACCCGCATCGCGCTTGATGTTCGTGATGAAGCACGCGACATCTGGATCTGGAATCTGGCGCGTGAAACACTCGAACGTCTGACGCTCGAGCGGACGTTCGAGCAGTACGGCGTGTGGACATCTGACGGAAAGACCGTGATTTACGCCTCGAGCACAGGCGAGGGTGCCGGCGCTCCGCGAGGCCTGTTCCGGCGGCCATCGGACGGGACCGGAACCCCAGAACCATTGATACCGGGCACGGTCGCGCAATTTCCATCCACGGTCACCCCAGACGGCACCGCGCTGATTTTCCTGGTCCAAGCGCCGCCGTCCAAGCTGGAAACTCGGTCCGGTAGTGACGTTTACCTCATGCCGCTGGCAGGCGAGCATCAATCCCGGCCGCTCCTGGCGAAAGCTTTTGATGAGTTGAACGCTGAGATCTCGCCGAACGGCCAGTGGCTCGCCTACGAGTCGAATGAGTCCGGTCAGTTTGAAATCTACGTGCGGCCCTTCCCGAACGTTGATGCCTGGAAGCAACAGGTCTCGACCGCCGGCGGCAGGCAACCGCTGTGGGCGCGGAATGGGCAGGAACTGTTCTACGAATCAATGGACACCTTGATGCGCGTCCCGATCAGGACGGGTTCGACATTTGAGCGCGGCACTCCGGACAAGGTATTCGATAGGCCGCAGCTTTTCCGTCCGCCCGGAAGTGGGTGGGGACGCATGTACGATGTGTCGGCCGACGGTAAGCAGTTTCTGATGATCAAGGAGACCAGTCTGGCCGACGAGCGTCCCCCGTCGCCTCGGTTCGTTCTCGTGCAAAATTGGTTCGAGGAGCTGAAGCGTCTCGCGCCAGTCAAGTAGCCCAGGCTCACACCAACTCAGTCCTCAACACGAAAGGCTGCGTTCAGGCACGTTCATCAGGTCCACACCCGCACCCCAGTTTTATTGAGGTTCTTTGTTGAGCTGCCATCGGTAGAGGCGAGGGGAAGGTGGCGAGAGCGGGGGAGGATGGGGCGGAGGTGACCCCGTGAGCCGATTAGGTCGGAGGCCATAATTCCGCTCGGGGGCCGTCGGCTGACAGGAGGTCCGCGTGGTCCAGGCATTCGGCCATTCACCCGATCGGCGGATCTTCGGCTAACCGCTGCGGCGTTTGTTACCTATCCTCGTGATTCCACGCCATCCTCGTATAATCACGGCGTTCCACCAAAGCTGTGTCGCTCAGTCCTGGCGCTCGCCTCGGCCCGTACGAAATCCTGTCGCTCGTCGGCGCCGGCGGGATGGGAGAGGTGTACAAATCCCGAGACACGCGGCTCGATCGCACGGTTGCGATCAAGATTCTCCCTGACACCTTCGCGGCCGACCCGCAATTCCGCGAGCGCTTCGATCGCGAGGCCCGCACGATCTCGCAGCTCGATCATCCTCATGTCTGTGCGCTGTACGACGTGGGCGAGCAGGATGGCACCGCGTTCCTCGTCATGCAGTTTCTCGAGGGCGAGACGCTGGCGGAGCGGCTGACGAAGGGCGCTCTCCCGATCGACGAGGCGATCAAGACGGCGATCGAGATCGCCTCGGCGCTCGACAAGGCGCACCGTGCGGGCATCGTCCACCGGGATTTCAAGCCCGGCAATATCATGCTCACGAAGCCGGGCGCGAGCTTGCTCGACTTCGGATTGGCGAAGTCGAGCCCGTCGGTTCTGGCTGGCGCCTCGATGCTGCCGACGGCGCCGAATCTCACTTCGCAGGGCACGATTCTCGGAACCTTTCAGTACATGGCGCCGGAGCAGATCGAGGGCCAGGAGGCGGACGCTCGCACGGACATCTTCGCGTTCGGCGTCGTGCTGTATGAGATGGTCACTGGGAAGAGGGCGTTTACAGGAAAGACGCACGCCAGCCTGATCTCCTCGATTCTCAAAGACGCGCCACGACCCATCATCGAGCTTCAGCCGCTGGTGCCCCCGCTGCTCGACCACATCGTCTCCCGCTGCCTCTCGAAGGATCCCGATGACCGCTGGCAAAGTGCGAGCGACCTGACGCGCGAACTGCGGTGGATCAACGAGAGCAGCGCCGCGGCCCGCGTGGCGGCAGCGCCCGGTGCCCATCGCGCACGCCGCGGTCGTCTCATCCTGGGTGTCGCGGCCGCGCTCGCGGGCCTCGTCATCGGTATCGTGGCCACGACGCTCGTGGCCGGGCTCGGACGCCGTCCGCCCACGGAGCGTGGATCGGATGTGGCTCGCGTCCTCGTCAGCATCGCCCCAGCGGAACACCTGCAGGCGCTGCCCGCGGATCCGACCCTCACCGAAGGACGTCCGAGCCGTACGGCGATGGCCTGGTCACCCGACGGCCGGTCGATCGTGTTCAGTGGCGTCCAGGGCGATCGGCAGCAGTTGTACCTCCGGGCTCTCGACGAGCTCACGGCGACGCCGATGGCCGGCACCGAGGGTGCGTCGAGCCCCTTCTTCTCACCAGACGGACGCTGGGTGGGATTCTGGAGCGGCGGCGCGCTGAAGAAGACGTCAATCGGTGGTAGCGGTCCGGCGACGACGATCTGCGAGACCCCTGCCGTGTTCGGCGCGAGCTGGGGATCGGATGACACGATCATCTACTCCCGCGCGAACCTTGGGTTGTGGAGCGTGCCCGCCGCCGGCGGTACCCCACAGGCCATCATCGTGCCTGACACGAAGAAAGGGGAGCTGAAGTACCTGTTGCCGCAGATCCTCCCCGGCGGTCGGACCGTTCTCTTCACGGTCACCCACACGCCACTGCCGACATGGGAAGACACGGAAATCGTCGCCCAGTCGCTTGCGAGCGGCCAGCGCACGGTGCTGATCCGTGGGGGCGCGGATGCGCGATACCTGCGATCGGGCCACCTGCTGTATCTGCGCCGCGGCACGCTGATGGCGGTGCCATTCGATCTCGATCGTCTCGCGGTGACCGGCGGTGAGGTCGCGTTGATCGCCGACGTCATGCAGTCGGCGAACACGCCCAACGAGGCGTCCGAGAGTGGTGCCGGGCAATTCAGCGTCTCCGAAACGGGATCCCTGCTCTATCTGCCGGGCGGCATGTTTCCCGACGCGGAACGCTCCCTCGCGTGGGTGGATCGCAGCGGTCAGGTGCAACCGCTGGCCCTGCCGGTGCGCGCCTATCTCTCGCCGCGCATCTCACCCGACGGCCACCGGGTCGTCCTCTGGACACAGGGAGACCGGAATGTCTGGGTGCACGACCTCGCCCGGGGCACGCTGACCCGGCTGACGTCCGAGGCGAGGAACGCGCGCGCGATCTGGACGCCGGATGGCACACGCGTGACATTTGGATCGTCAACCGGAGGGAATGAGAACATTTTCTGGAAGCCGGCGGATGGCAGCGGTCCGGCCGAGCGCCTCACCACGAGCGACGCCCTGCAGTATCCCGCTGCGTGGTCACCCGACGGACAGACGCTGGCGTTCGTCGAATCGCGCCCAGAGACCGGATTGGACATCTGGGTTCTTCCACTCTCTGGTGACCGCCGCCCCAGCGCAATCATCCAGACGCGTTTCAGCGAAGCGTATGCGGACTTCTCGCCCGACGGGCAATGGCTCGCGTACGCCTCGAACGAATCAGGTCGCAATGAAGTCTACGTCCAGCCGTATCCGGGTCCCGGCCCGCGGCAGCAGGTGTCGACCGACGGTGGTACCGCGCCGGCATGGTCGCGCGATGGACGGGAGCTTTTCTATACGACGACACAAACGACCGGCGGACAGGCCACCTTCACCAAAATGATGGCCGTGAGCGTCGGGTTGCGGTCGACGTTCACGGCCGGCGCGCCGCGCGTGCTCTTTCAAGGCAACTACGGTGCGACGACGGCAGTTCGCGGCTACGACGTGACGGCAGACGGCCGGCGGTTCCTGATGGTCCAGCAGAAGGAGCGTCCCCCGGTCAGCGCGTCAGAGATGATCCTCGTGCAGAACTGGCTCGAGGAGTTGAAGGCGCGCGTGCCGGCGAAATAGACAGGCTCTCATTCTGCCCGCCGAAACTCAGACGTGTGAGCGTCCCTCGCTCGACGTCTGAATGTCCAGATGTCCCGGCCGCTCTCCTCGTTGCTGATCGCGTTCGCGACGAGGCGTCTGCAGCAGAGACCGCGTGTCAAACGACTGAGCCGGTTGTGGGCTATGCAACTTTTGGAGAGGGATCAGCGCGATCGAAAAAGTGAATGGATAGCAGTACTTGAGTGGTGAGCCAGACTGGAATCGAACCGGCGCAGGCTGAGGGACGCACATCAGAGGATTACTCCGGTGTAGTCGTTAGCGTTTACGCATGCTCGCACCAGCCCATTGCACCGAAGCGCCCTCAGGGCGACGGCATGCGTTGCGCAGCAAGACACCCGACTCGCTGCACCGTACCGATCAACGGAGGAACGGCGGCCCTGGCCCGGGAACACACCGGTCCAGAGCCCGCACCACCCAGTTTTGTTGAGGTTTCGGGTGGAGCTGCCCTCGGTCACGGCCACTGGGAGGTGGAGGGAACGGGGCAGGATGGCCAGGAGGGGGCCTGGTTAGCCGCTCGGTCCGCCCGTCGGCGTCGGGACGCCGGTTCAATCCACGTTGCCGTTGAGGCCTGGAGCCAGCCTCCAAAAGGCGCCATCCCGCCCTCGCGTCAGCGGGGATTCCCGTCGGGCGTTTGATACACCGAGGTTGATGTGAGCCGGGGGAGGCTGGGTGCAGAATCCGTCAGCGGATCCGTGACCAGCCCGGCAGGGTAGCTACAGCCCTGCCCGTACCAGCCCGTGCGGCCAGACCTTGAATGTGTGTCGTTCGATTCGTCAACACTGCGGCGTCACGCAGGACTAATCGCCCCCGCCGCCCGTCCCGCCCATGTAATCGCGTCACTCTTGCCCCTCCCTCCCGGCACCCGCCTCGGCGTCTACGAATCACCGTCCTGCTCGGTGAAGGCGGAATGGGTCAGGTGTATCGGGCCACCGACACGAGGCTGAAGCGCCAGGTCGCCATCAAGATCCTCCCGCCTTCCGTCCGGCGGATCACGATCGGCTGGCTCGGTTTCAGCGCGAAGCCGAAGTCCTCGCCTCGCTGCAAGCATCCGAACATCGCCGCTATCTACGGCCTCGAAGAGAGCGGCGAGCATCACGGCCCTCGTGATGGACGAGCACTCAGGTCGGGACCGAGGGGTCGAAGGGGCAAATCTTCGAGGCCCACTCCTTCGGTGCGGCGATCAGGCGCTCACCCAGCAGGTGAGGCCCACCTATCCAGAGGAGGCGGACCAGCTCTTATCCAAACAGGCGTCCTGCATTGTTGGCCGATCCGGCGCACAACTGGTAAGCTTGTCGTAAAACCAAAACAGTCCTCATCGGCCACGGCGTTGGCACTCGCGTTGCGATTGGTCCTGGCGTTCCCTTTTTTCGACTTCCCAGTTTTCAAGGAGATCGCCATTGACCGCCCGTTCACTCTTCCTCTGCGTCGCACTGCTTATCGGGTCACAGCATGCTTTCGCTGCAGCTCCATCGAACGACCGCGTTAATCACGCGACGACAGTGTCGTCTCTGCCTTTCCAGGACGTCCTGAACACGTCTGCCGCCACGACGTCCATGAACGACCCCGTGTGTGTAGGGCAAGGCCCTACCGTCTGGTTCAGGTATCGAGCATCGCAGGACGGCCCAGTGACTGCCAACACGTTCGGCAGTGATTACGACACGACGCTGTCTGTCTACACGTTCACGCCGGGTCGGATGTTGACGCAAATCGCCTGCAACGATGACTACGAGAGCCTGGAATTTCTCCGTGTCCTTCCAGGCAAGCGCGGGCGTCACGTATTACGTGATGGTGGGCGCCTACGCCAGCGGCCCCGGCGGACAACTGACGTTCTCGGTCGAGGACTCACCCGCGCAACTTGCACGGAACGTGCAAATCGCCATCACATCCGTCTCGCTCGATGCGAGTGGCCGTCTGTTAGTTGCCGGGACCGCGACCTGCTCTGGCTCCAGCAGTGGGTACGTCTATGGAAACGTCACACAGAAGCACGGAAGCGGAGAGGTCCGAGCCTACTTCGGCGTGGAGGTCGTCTGTGGCGGTGGAACCGGAGTCTGGCGCACCATTTCTGGTTCAGTGACCCCGGTCAGCAGGGCAAGGTCCAGCGCGGTTGCCGTCTTCCGGCGCAGCGCAGCCGTCGTCGTGTCTGCGCGCGGATGGATGTGGAATGAGTCCACCGGCCAGGTCGATGAGCCTCAGACCGTCAGCAGAGTTCGGTTGAATTGACGCGGCTGCAGAAGATTTGCCGGGCGGCGCTTTAGAACAGCGTCGCCCGTCTATGATGCCCAGCCCGTGGCGAGATCACCCGTTCCTGGCGCGCCCCTCAAGGAGAGGTGACTCTCGCCACGGACGCACGCGCAAACGCAGAAGTAATTGTGTTTTGGCCTTGAAAGGGCCACGTCCTCAGCCTGGTGGAACACTCGGTTCGGGACTGAAGGGTCGAAGGTTCAAATCCTTTCGCTCCGACCTGGGCTTGATCCCATTGCGTGGACACGATCCGAAAGGCGGATACGATGTCCACGATGTCCGATACGAAGCGGAAGCGAACGCGCCGGAGCTTTACTGACGAATTCAAGGCCGGGGCCATCCGCCTCGTGCTGGAAGAGGGGAAGACGGTCGGGGCGGCGGCGCGGGATCTTGATCTGACGGAGTCGTCGCTGCGGAAGTGGGTTGAGCAGGCGCGAGCTGATCGGACGAAGGGCAAGACGGGGCTCACGACCGCGGAGCGAGTAGGAGCTCGCACGCCTCCGCAAGGAGAACCGCGTCCTGCAAGAAGAGCGAGACATCCTAAAAAAAGCCACGGCCTTCTTCGCGAAACAAAGCCGGTGAGGTTCCGGTTCGTCGCGGCGGAGAGGGCCAATCATGCGGTTCCGATCATGTGTCGGTGTCTGCGCGTGACCCGCAGCGGGTTCTACGCGTGGTGTCGTCGTGCCGAGTCGACCCGGGCGCGCGAAGATTGATAGGCGGGTTGATACAACGCGAGCCCATCGCAGTCAGGATTTCGCCGCACACGACATGGATGGCCCTTCAACCCTCAGCTCTGGGAGTCGCCTGCAGATGTGGCTCTGCTTTGCACAAGTATGCTCGGATATCACGGAGGTAGAGTAGTCCATCACCAATTGCCCAAAACAGTAGCCCGAATACGAAACCAGCAATCAGCCACGTCAATGCCGGGACATACGCGACCGTCTTCCAGGTGTACCCCGGCTCGGGATTGCCAGGCCACAGCTCCGCGCACAAGCTTACGCCACCGACCATCTCAAGAGCGGCAACTATGCGGAACAAGACGGTCAATGCGGGAAGGGTTTCCGACTTTGGATGAACTTGAGCCTGCGAACTGCGTTCTGAGATAGAACCGCGGTCGGCGACAGCCCCGCTCATCAGGGATGTCGATGGTTCCCTCCACTCGGTGCTGTGCTCAAGCTCTTACTTTGATTGACCGCGTGCCTCGAGAACCTCGACGTTTGCTGGGAGTTCTCCACGCTGAACCAGCTCCCGGAACTCCTCTTCTTCTAGTGGACCGGCGTATTCGGATGTTCCGGGTTTGCGTGCAAATACTTTCATGGGACCTCCTTAGACATCCCTCGACACCTTCGACTTCACCACCGCCGACCACTCGCTCAGCCGTTGACGACCACGGAGCGCCTGTGAAGGATGGGCGCATTCAAGAAAACCGTGTAACGGCAGGACCAGTTCTCATCGGCGTGAGGGCCTGATGCGTAGAATCGTCGGTGCGCTATGCCTGATTGCAGTCGTCGGCGTGGCAGCGTGGATCAGCGCATCCACCGTCATCGCCCAGGCTCCCACGATGGCGAGGGTGGAGCGCAGCACGAACCTCCGTGAGGATGCCTCCGCCTATGAGGACCCCCTTGAACTCGTCCCGGCGGGCACCCGTGTCACCCTCCTTCGCAAGACGCCAGTCGAGCGGTATTACAAGGTCCGATTGCCTTCCGGGCGTGAAGGTTGGGTCTATGGGCCAAACATCACTATTGAACCGCCATCGGGAGTAGTTGGCCCCGCAGGAGTGACAGGAGTCGCCCCCGTCCCTGAGCTGCCCGACTGCGACGACGAGGACAAGGAGCACCATCGCTGGGAGATGAAGACCCGCGAGGCGTGCAGCGATACTCCAGTTTCGCTGACCGTCGCGCAGATGCTCAACTGGCGTGTGCCGATTGACCTTCCCAAGGAGGCGCGGTTCTCGAACGACCCGATCGCGCGGCTTGAGGAGGATGGGAGGGTCTATGCGCTGACGGGGTATGTGAGGCACGTCAGGTTCCAAGCCGACTGCGACTACCACGTCCAGGTGGCGGGAAGCGCGGCGGCGGGAGCGTCAGAGGTGATCGTCGAAATCCCGCGCTCGGCCGAGACGGCGCAGGAGCAGTTGATGACGCTGCTCGAGTTCAAGGATCGCCAGAAGTCAGCGACACCCAGGGTCCCGCCTCGCCTGACGTTCACCGGCTTCGCGTTTCTCGACCAAACCCACCAGACCAAGAAAAGCACCCAAGCCGGATTCCAGCACGGCCCCGCGACCGTGAAGACGCTTTGGGAGCTGCATCCGGTGTGGGAGGTGCGAAGGCCGTAGGCCGTGGCGCCGCCGAGGTCTTGTTGCCCCGAAAGGCAACACACCCAAATAGCCCGACTAGTCGGCACCCGTTGTCAGCATTGCGCGCTCGGATTTCAAGCAGGGTGAGCTACTTCTTCTTTGGCGCTTGCGGTGCGGCCTGACGACGCCTCTTTGACGAGTGGACAGGTTGATGGCCCGTTGGCTTACCTGACGCCTCGGCTCGACGCTTTGCCCAGTAAGCCTTCATCCGCTCGCCAACTGCCTTTCGTTGAGCGGCGGACATTGACCTGCGATGTGTGGCGGCCTTCGGCGTGCGGGATGAACTGGCTGACGACGAAGCCGACCTGTCCCGCAGCTCCGGGAACGCGCGATAGATCGCTGCCGCTTCCTGCGCTAGTTGCAGGAGCCTTGCTTCCGCACCCAACACCGCATACTTCCGCAGGTCGCCTTGGGCCAGCTCACTAGTCCTTCGTTTTGCCACGTCATCTCCTCGCTCGCAGTGGCGACATGATAGATCGCTCCAAGGAGGAGCGCACAGGTCTTACGAGCAGGATTCTCCGCGCGGTAGAGAACGGACTGAATTGGCCACTGACGAGAGCGGTGTGTTCGAGTGGACAGAGGGGTCCGACAGCGGGTGCAGTGATCCGGCGGGCGATGACGATGTGGAAATCGTCCTGCGGGAAGGCGGCACTGTTGAAAGTGGACTATCTGCGTCCAGCGAAGGGATGCGACTCGAGGATTGGGACGTAGCAACGCCAGTTCGTAACACTACGGCGTTACCCAAGAGCGATCCGGCCGAAGCCGCCATAATCCCCTGCGTTTTGGCCTGATTCCTGGCACCCCCGCCTCGGCCCGTATTACGTCACCGCCACATCGGGGAAGGCGGCACGGGGCAGGTGTCTCGCGCGCGCGATACAAAGTTGGCGTCGTGCACGAAGGTTCCAGCGTGAAGCCAAGACTCTGGCCTCGGCCCCTCGCCAGTGCTCGTGCTCGCAACGCTGCTTACGCCTCGACGAGAATCACCAGCGACTCGGGCACCACGCCATCATGTGCCATCGCCTCGGCAGCCGCGGGGCTCTGCATGACGGCGTTCAACGCATCCATGTCCGGCACATCCATCACCAGAGCCACCCGCTTCGGGTTCTGCGGATCCACGAAGGTCCGGATGTTGGTGACGCCAAGCTGTCCAAACAGCTCCTTGCGCTTCGGCGAGCGCAGCCAATGGTCCTGACCCTTCGTGATGTCGTGATATCCAACGATCGTCGGCATGTTGTCTCCTTCGTATGGATGCCCGGGCATGTTACCACTGTCAGGCGTGGGATGGCTCAGGCTGGCGAGGGAAGCGGGCGGGCAGCCGAACAGACGTTCATTGAATTCCAGATGAAAACCACGGGACGTCGCAGGTGCCCGCCGAGTCCTCTCAGACCCGCGGTTGCGCGGACAGATTCTGGCGTGTCGCGCAGTGTTTACCTAGCCGCCTGAGGACACCCACGATCACCACGGCAAAGCGAATCTTCGGGATGAGGGTTCACTTTCTTCGGCGTCGCGTCGATCCGACAGTCGCGGCTTCCATTGTCTGCATACCTGAAGGCGACGATCTCTCCGATTGAGAATGGCAACCCTTGCGACTGCGCTTCCACCGGACGGGCTCCGGCGGCGTAGCCCGCGAGGGCAGCGGGGGCGAGCAAGACGGGGACGGCCACGGGATGTCGCATCGGAACCTCCGATCGCTGTTGACGGTTTCGATCATCCAATGGTTGGGAAGCAGCAGCGCGCAGTTTGCTGCGCACGTGGCCCAGAAGCGCGCACCAAGTGCAGCCATCCCGAATTCCCGCATGTGCTCCGCGATTTGTCTCGTGTCGGGGCTAATTAGACTTCGGCAAGCGAAGGTCCCTGATTGCCTCCGCCGTCAGTGCCACGAGCGCCTTCTTCGCCGCTTGGGCACGGTCGCCGGTCGTTTCGGCAAGCGCGTCTGAGGTCGCGTCCTCGCCCAAGACGTCAACGAGGTCCTTGACGTAGCCGGCTGCGGACCGGCTGACGAGGAATCATCCGGTCATCGCCGCGGGCCGGACGACGGCAGTCGCGTCGTGTATCTGCTCCCCGATCTTCGCTTGGTACTCGTCGGTCAATACCGTTTGCCCGGAGTGGTGGGGATAGCGCTCGGTGTACCCGGCATGCAGCTGCGAGACCGCTGCGATGATGTCGGAGTATCTGCTGGTATCGTCAAACCCAATCGCCGTCGTCTCCATCGTCACTTCCCGCCGATCTCCCTTTCGCTCGCGGATGCTGGGGTCGATCACCGGCCGCGACGCACGCGCACCTGCAGTTGTCGTTCGCGGGAGCAGCACTCGCCGATCGCTGCCGCGCGAATCGATCCGCGCAGCGCCAACATCACGCCCGTCAACGGGATCCACGATCGCCATCGAGGCGTGCCGCCTCGGCGCTTGCCTTGCGAGAGGTCCATGCGGCCCGGGAACCGGGCACCCGGCGCGGGTAGCCGTTGCTCCCCGGGATTTCCGAAAACTGACGGCTGCGGAGAATGGCCTACCCTTCGCGGCCACACACGATGGCGAACCGCAGGATTACTGAGGAAATGAGCGCACTTTCATCCATCTCCCGAGTGGCACCGCCTTTGGTTACGGACCGACCTTCAGCCGCGGGAGGTGGTCGGATGTTCAACAGAGAGCCGCCATTCGGATCAAACCCGTTCATGCCGCCGGAAGGACGCCGGCCCGATGTGGCGGCGCTCCTGGCGTCGCTCACGTCGGGGGCCTCGCTGATGCGGGACCCCCGCGGCGCGCGCCAGCGCTTCGAAGAGGAACTGCGCTCCGCCCTGCAGGCGCGCTCCGTCGTGATTCGCGAGGACACGATGTTGCCGCCGCCGCCGAACGTCATCTGCATCGCGATCCCGCTCGGCGCCGGCGACCTGCGCGCACGCCTCGAGGCGGTGTTCGACGCGCCGCGCGCGATTGACGACTGGGCGACGCAGATGATGGAGGCCGCGTCGCACGTGGCGGCGATTCTGATCGAGGTCGAGCGCGCGGGTGCCCATCTCGTGCCGGCCCAGGCGAGGCGGCAGGCTGACGGCGCGGCGCCGCTGATCGGGTGCAGCGACGCGATCCGGCGGGTGCGCGATCGCATCGAGCGCGTGGCCGCGACTGATTTCACCGTGCTGGTCGAAGGCGAATCCGGCACCGGCAAGGAGCTCGTCGCCCGTCAGATCCACGAGTTGAGCCGGCGGCGTCGAGGACCGTTCGTGGCGGTGAACTGCGCGGCGATTGTCGAGACGCTGCTCGAGGCCGAGCTGTTCGGCATCGAGGATCGCACCGCGACCGGCGTCCGCGGCCGGCGCGGCAAGTTCGAGCACGCGCACGAAGGCACGCTGTTCCTCGACGAAGTGTCCGACCTGTCGGCCGCGGCCCAGGCGAAGCTGCTCCGCGCGATTCAGGACCTCGTCATCGAGCGCGTCGGCGGCTCCGGCTCACGCCGCGTCGACACCAGGATTGTCGTCGCCACGAACAAACCGCTGGCCGGGCTGGTGGCCGACGGCCGCTTCCGGATGGATCTCTACTACCGGCTGCACGGCGTGGAGATCCAGGTGCCCGCCCTCCGGGATCGGCGTGGCGACGTCATCGAGCTCGCGCAGTATTTCCTCGAGCGCCACCGCGGCCTGCGCGCGATGCGCCTCTCGGAGGCGGCGGTGGACGCGCTGCTGGCCTATCACTGGCCCGGAAACGTCCGCGAGCTCGAACGCGTGATGGAGCGCGCGATCGCGCTGGCAGCTCCGACCGCCTCGAAGTCAGCGACCTGCCGCCAGCGCTGCTCGGCGGCTACGAAGACATCATCCTGCCGTCGCTGCGGCGACGCGACACGATGCGGGAATGGGGAAGCCGCTACGCCAGGCTGGTGCTGGAGAGATGCGAAAACAACAAGCGTCGCGCCTGCCGCGAGCTCGGTATCTCGTATCACACGCTGCAGGCCTACCTGCGCTGCCGCTCGCATCCGAGGAGCCCGGCGCCGGACTCGATCTGAGCGAAGCGACGCGCACGTGCGCACGCAGCACGTAGCACGTGACGGGCACGTGCCACGTAGCACGTAGCACGTAGCACGTAGCACGTAGCACGTAGCACGTGGAGAATCGCCGGGTGCCTCCGGCATATCGTCCCGGAAAGGCAGGGCGGCCATGGTGGCCGCGAGGGTTGCGGTGCCGGGTTCCACTGGCCGATCTTCGGACGGCCAGTCCTGGAGGGTGTATGGGAACCATGGCACGTCGAGTGACCGGGATGGTGCTGGCATTGACCGTCCTGCTGCCGTCGGGCGTCGCAACGGCGGCGGAGACGGACGCGGCCGCCGCCGCGGAACAGCAGCGCGGTGCGGCGATCTCGGGTGGGCACGACAAGAAGAGTGCGTGGATGGTGGCGCAGTACCGCGACGTCTACGTGCGGAAGGAGACCGACCGCGCCACGCGCGCGATGACGATTGAACTGCGGGCCGGTCGCGATGTCGTCACCGTCTCGCTGACCCCGCAGGCGCTCACCATCGCTCGCGACGGTAACCAGATCGTGATCGACTCGGCGGAGGCGATGGAGTCCGCGCAGCAGCTGCTGGGTGGTTCCGCGGCCGTCTTCGGGCTGCGCGCGATGCTGTCGGAGCTGGAGTTGGTCAGCGCCTATACCGCGCCCGACATGGCGCTGCTGTCGACGGCGGCGTTCGTGGCGTCGCTGGCCGGGGATGTCGCCGCACCGCAGCGGGTGGCGGACCGCTTCGTGGAGAAGCATCGCGGCCTGTTCCGGCAGGTGCGGGACGGCGGCAAATGCTGGGCGGACTACACCACCGAGTCGACCGCCGCATGGAACGACCTGCAGGGGTGCATGTCGGATGCGGACAACAGGGGGTTCTTCCGCGCCGCCTACGAGCGTGTCGCGTGCAACACCATCTGGATCCTGCGGTCGGAATCGGCGTGGTTCGCGTACCTGAACTGTATCTCTCCGCTATCGGCCATCGCTCAGTGAAGGGAGCACCATGCGCATCTTCGTCATCGCCGCCGACGTCATCATGGGCCTGATTCTCGGCGTGTTTCTCTATGTGGCCGTCTCGAGGATCTGGCCGTCACTCCAGGCGCCGGTCGTCCTCATCCTCGTCCTGGCGGCCTCCGTCCTCGTCGTCTTGTTCCGCCGCCCGGGCGGTTCGCTGGCCAGGAGAGACGAGTCGGCGGGGAGGTGATTCGTGGCGGGAGGGGCGCGGTCCGGCGCCCCTCCGCCGCGGCGCCGCGTTGCCTTGACCATCAGCCGATCCTCATAGTACCGTTCTGTGTTTCGACTGATTCCGCTGCAGTGCGCCTGCGCGCCCGGTTGCTCCCTCGATGGCTCAAGCTGTTCCCGGCACCCTCAAGAAGACTCCACTGAATGCGCGGCATCGGGCGCTCGGCGCGCGGATGGTCGAGTTCGGCGGCTGGGACATGCCCGTCGAATACTCGGGCCTGGTCAGCGAGCACATGGCGGTGCGGACCCGGGCCGGGTTGTTCGACGTCAGCCACATGGGGGAGATCGAGATCGCCGGCCGGGACGCCCTGAAGGCGGTCCAGCACATCACCTCCAATGACGCGTCGCGGCTGTCGAAGAGCCAGGCGCAGTATTCCGCGCTCACCACCCCCCAGGGCACGCTGATAGACGACGTGCTGACCTACAAGCTGGCGGACGAGCACTTCATGTTCGTGGTGAACGCGTCGAACATCATCAAGGACTTCAGCTGGATCACCGAACAGATCGCCGGCCTTGGCGACGTCGTCGCGGTGAACACCAGCTCGCGGTATGCGCTGATCGCGATCCAGGGGCCGGCTGCGCGCGACATCCTGCAGACGCTCACCGGCGTGCCGCTCGCCGACATCAAGTACTACTGGTTCACCACCGGTGAGATCGCGGGCGTGGCCGGAACGATTTCGCGGACCGGCTACACCGGCGAGGATGGCTTCGAGGTGTTCGTGCCGCCCGCGGCCGCTGAGCGGGTGTGGAACGCGATCCTTGCCGCCGGCGCGTCGGCCGGCCTGGTGCCTGCCGGCCTCGGCGCCCGCGATACGCTGAGGCTCGAGGCGGCGATGCGCCTCTACGGCAACGACATGGACGAGACGACGACCCTCGTCGAAGCCGACCTCGGATGGATCGTCGGGTGGAAGAAGGACGACTTCCTGGGCGCCGACGTGCTGCGCCGGCAGAAAGCCGACGGCGTGTCGCGCAAGCTGGTCGGCTTCGAAGTCCTCGACCGCGCCATCGCCCGGCACGGCTACGATGTGTACGTCGACGGGGCCAAGGCCGGCGTCGTCACCAGCGGGACCCAGACGCCGTTCCTCAAGAAAGCGATCGGCATGGCCTATCTGCCCGCGGACCGCACCGCCGCGGGAACCGAGTTCGAAGTGGACGTGCGCGGCCGCCGCGTCCGGGCACAGGTGGTGCCGATGCCGTTTTACAAGCGTCCGAAGTAGCAGCAGTGCTGCACGCAGCACGTAGCACGCAGCACGTGAGCACGTGGCACGTCAGCACATGAGCACGTGAGCACGTGACAGCACGTGAGCACGTGAGCACGTAGCACGTGGCACATGGCACGTGAATGTTGAGGGACTCGCATGTATCCGTCCGATCTGAAATACACGCGCGATCATGAGTGGATTCGTCTGGAGGGACAGACGGCGCGTGTCGGCATCACCGACTACGCGCAGAAGCAGCTCGGCGACGTCGTCTATCTGGAGCTGCCCGAGGTCGGCCGGACGCTGAAGAAGGGTGAGGTCTTCGGCACCATCGAGTCGGTCAAGGCCGTGTCGGAGCTGTTCAGCCCCGTGTCCGGTGAGGTGGCCGAGGTCAATCGCGCCCTGGTCGAGAAGCCGGAAGGCGTGAACAGCGATCCCCACAGTGCCTGGATGATCGCGATCGCAGTTGCGGATGCCTCCGAGCAGAACGAATTGCTGGAAGCGGGGCAGTACACAGAACTGACGCAATGAACCCACAGCACACAGCGGACACCCTCGACACCACCACGACTGACACCACGCGCGTGGGCGCGTTTCAATCCCGGCACATCGGTCCCGATCCCGCCGCCCGTGACGCCATGCTCGCGGCCATCGGCGTGTCCTCCCTCGACGCGCTGATCGACCAGACCATCCCGCCGGACATCCGGCTGGGATCGCCGCTGGCGCTGCCGGAGGGGGATTCCGAGGCCGCGTACCTGCGGCGGCTGCGGACGATCGCGGCGCGCAATCGCGTCAACCGGTCGTTCATCGGCCAGGGCTACTACGACTGCGTGACCCCGGCGGTGATTCTGCGCAACGTGCTCGAGAATCCCGGCTGGTACACGCCGTACACCCCGTATCAGGCCGAGATCGCTCAGGGTCGCCTCGAGTCGCTCCTGAACTTCCAGACGGTCGTCAAGGACCTCACCGGGATGGACATCGCCACGGCGTCGCTGCTCGACGAGGGCACCGCCGCGGCCGAGGCGATGACGATGTTCCATCGGCTGCAGACGAAGAAGGCGCCGGCGGGACAGGAGAGCGTGTTCGTGGTGGCGGGGCGCTGCTTTCCGCAGACCGTGGACGTCCTGCGCGGCCGCGCGGAACCGCTCAACATCAAGCTGGTGTTCGCCAGCCTGCACGACCTGACGGCAGAGGTGCTCGATCGGGCGTTCGGCATCCTGCTCCAGTATCCGGATGCCGCCGGGGAAGTCTCGGACCTGCGGCCGATCATCGGCCGTGCGCATGACGCCGGGCTGCTCGTGGCCGTCGCCACCGATCTCCTGGCCCTGACCCTGTTCACGCCTCCCGGCGAAATGGGCGCCGACGCCGTCGTCGGCAACTCGCAGCGATTCGGCGTGCCGCTTGGCTACGGCGGCCCGCACGCCGCATTCATGGCGACGCGCGAGTCGTTCGTCAGGCAGGCGCCCGGACGGATCATCGGCATCTCCGTGGACGCGCGTGGCCGTCAGGCATATCGGATGGCGCTGCAGACCCGCGAACAGCACATCCGGCGCGAGAAGGCGACCTCCAACATCTGCACGGCGCAGGCGCTGCTCGCGAACATTGCGGCGATGTACGCGGTGTTCCACGGGCCCAGGGGCTTGCGCGCGATTGCCGAACGCGTGCACAACCTGACCCGCGTGGTCGAGGACCTCGTGACGTCAGCCGGCTATCGGCAGACCAACAGCGGCTACTTCGACACGCTGCGGATCGAGGGCGCGGACGTGGCCGCGGTGCGCGCCGCCGCCGACGCGGCGGGCATGAACTTCAACTATGCCGATGGCGCGATCGGCCTCTCGCTCGACGAGACCACGACGATCGGGGATGTGCAGGACATCGCCCGCGTGTTCACGTCGGCGCGTGGCCGCGAGGCCAGGCTGGTGGTTCGCGACGACGCGCCGTTTGCGTTGAAGGCGGCGGGCGGGCTCGCGCGGACGACCGAGTACCTGACGCATCCGGTCTTCAACACGCATCACTCCGAAACCAAGATGATGCGCTACATCCGCCGGCTGGAGCGGAAGGACGTCGGGCTCGACACCTCGATGATCCCGCTTGGCTCGTGCACCATGAAGCTGAACGCCGCGGCGGAGATGCTGCCGATCACCTGGCCGGAGTTCTCGCGCCTGCACCCGTTCGCGCCGGCGTCGCAGACCGAGGGCTACGCGCAGATCTTCCGCGAGCTCGAGGCGGCGCTCTGCGAAGTGACAGGGTTCACGGCGGTGTCGCTGCAGCCGAATTCCGGCGCGCAAGGTGAGTTCGCCGGTCTGATGACGATTCGCGCCTACCAGCGCGACCGCGGCGAAGGCCAGCGCAACGTTGTCCTGATCCCGTCCTCCGCGCACGGCACCAACCCGGCCAGCGCCACCATGGCGGGGCTGCGGGTGGTGGTCACGGCGTGCGACACGAATGGCAACGTCGACCTGGCGGATCTCCGGGCCAAGGCCGAGCAGCACCGAGACGTCCTGTCGGCGCTCATGGTCACGTACCCGTCCACCCACGGCGTGTTCGAAGAGGAGATCCGGCAGATCTGCGCGATCGTCCACGAGCACGGCGGCCAGGTGTACATGGACGGCGCGAACATGAACGCGCAGGTCGGGCTGACGAGCCCGGCCTCGATCGGCGCCGACGTCTGCCACCTGAACCTGCACAAGACGTTCGCGATTCCGCACGGCGGCGGCGGTCCGGGGATGGGGCCGATCGCGGTCGCACCGCATCTGGCGCCGTACCTGCCGGGGCATCCGGTGGTCAGCGTCGGCGGAGCGAAGCCGATTCCGGCGATCGCTGCCGCGCCTTGGGGCAGCGCCAGCATCCTCCTGATTTCGTATGGCTACATCCGGATGCTCGGCGGCCCGGGCATGACCGATGCGACGCGCTACGCGATCCTCAACGCCAACTACATCAAGGCGCGGCTGCAAGGGCATTACGAGGAGCTCTACGCGAATCACAACGGACGCGTCGCGCACGAGATGATCTTCGACCTGCGCCCGTTCAAGCATGGATCGGGGCCGTCCATCGACGAGCAGGACGTTGCCAAGCGGCTGATGGACTACGGCTTCCACGCCCCTACCGTCTCGTTTCCGGTGGCGGGGACGATGATGATCGAGCCGACCGAGAGTGAATCGAAGGACGAGCTCGATCGGTTCTGCGATGCGCTGATTGCCATCCGGCAGGAGATCCAGGACGTCATCGACGGCAAGGCCGACGCCCGGGACAACGTGCTCAAGAACGCGCCGCACACGGCCGAGGAAGTAACGTCGGATACCTGGTCGCATCCGTATTCGCGGGCGCAGGCGGCCTATCCGCTGCCGTATCTGCGCGACGCCAAGTTCTGGCCGGCCGTGGCGCGCATCGACAACCCCTTCGGCGATCGCAACCTGATCTGCGCCTGCCCGCCGATCGAGGCGTTCGCGGACTGATCGCGGAAGGCGCCTACTGCCTGACGGCGACGCGCGTGGTCGCCCAGGCCCGCTTTCGGTAGGCCGCCAGCAATCGTCGGGTGATCGCACCGGGCTTGCCCGTGCCGATCACCCGATCGTCAATCCTGACCACCGGGCTCAGCTCACGGGTCGTACTGGTGATGAACGCCTCCTGCGCGCCGTCGAGATCGGCCGGGCGCAGCGTCTCCTCGCGCACCTCAATCCCTTCCTGCCGCCCCAGCTCGAAGATGAACGCCCGCGTGATGCCCTCGAGCAGGCCCGCGTCGGTGGGCGGTGTCAGGACGTGGTTGCCACGGACCAGGAAGAAGTTGGACTGTGAGCACTCCGACAGCTCGCCGCGGTAGTTGCACATCAGCCCTTCCTCGCCGGCATGGCGGTTGGCCTGCTGCATCGCCATCGCGTTGTTCAGCAGGTTGTTCGACTTGATGATCGGGTTCACCGAGCCGGGATGGTTGCGGAGAATCGGGACCAGCGAGATGCGGATGCCGTCCTCGTCCACGCGCGCCGGCGGTTCTTCGATCGCCTTGACGATGATGACGAGCGAGGGGGCAGGGGTGGCGTCGACGTCGTAGGTCAGCTCGCCGACGCCGCGCGTGAGCAGGATCCGGATGTAGGCCTCGCGCTGCGTGTCCGCCGCGGCGACCGTGTCGTCCGTCCAGGCGGCGAGCTGGAGGTCGTCGAACGGCACGCTGAGCTGAATCCGCTCCGCGGACGCGCGCAGCCGGCGCGCGTGCTGCTCGTAGAGAAACGGCGCCTTGTTGTAGGTGCGCAGCGTCTCGTAGACGCCTTCGCCGTACAGGAAACCGTGATCGTAGACCGGAATGACGGCGTGTTCGGCGGGGGTGATCCGGCCGTTGACGTAGACGGCGCCGCGAATAGGCATCGTGCGGATGGTCCTCGTGGCCAGGCGCGGCCCTGGATCAGCACGATCCGCCGCCGGCCGAAATGTGTTCCGCGATCGTACTCCAATTGACCGGTGTCCGGCACCCGCAGTACGCTCACAACCCGATGCGTGTATTGAACACCGAGCAGATGCGCGAGGCCGATCGCCGCACCATCCAGGACATCGGGCTGCCCTCGATCGTGCTGATGGAGAACGCCGGCCGCCAGACCGTGGCGGCCATGGAGGCCGCGTTCGAGACGCTGGGATCGAGCCGGGTCGCGGTGCTCTGCGGCCGCGGCAACAACGGCGGCGACGGGTTCGTGGTCGCGCGCACCCTCGTCCAGCGCGGCATCGAGGCGATGGTCTTTCTGCTCGGCAGCGTCGCGGAGGTGCAGGGGGACGCGCGCATCAACCTCGAAGTGCTCGGCCAGATCGGCCTGACGGTCGTGGAGATCACCAACGCGCAGGAGTGGGAGCTCCACTTCTCGGAAGTGTCCGAGTGCGACGTGGTCGTCGACGCGATCCTCGGGACCGGCTTCCGCGGCAGGCTGACCGGGCTGATCGAAACGGTGGTGGCCGATCTCAACGAGCTGGCGGTGCCGATCGTCGCCATCGATCTCCCGACCGGACTCTCGGCGGACACGGCGGAGCTGCCGGGCGAGGCGGTCGAAGCGACGATGACGGTGACGCTGGCGGCGCCGAAAATTCCGCTGGTGTTTCCGCCGGCCGATACGCATGCCGGCGATCTCGTCATCGCCGACATCGGCATCCCGTCGCCGCTGCTCGACGAGCTCGAGGGACCCTACCTCGAGCTGCTGACGCGCGAACGGATGCGGGGCATCCTGCCGAGCCGCGCCGCCGAATCGCACAAGGGCGACTTCGGGCGCGTGCTGATCGTCGCCGGCTCGATGGGGAAGACCGGTGCGGCGCATCTGTCGGCGCTGGGCGCGCTGCGATCGGGCGCCGGCCTGGTCACGGTCGCCACGCCGCGGTCGTGCCTGCCGATTCTGGCCTCGATGGGCGCGGAGTACATGACCGTCCCGCTGGACGAGACGCCGTCCGGCCACATCGACTACGCGGCGCTCGACCGCGTTCTCGAGCTGTCGTCTGACGTTATCGCCGTTGGCCCAGGCATCGGGCAGGAGCCGTCCACGGCGGCGTTCGTGCACGGCCTGCTCGAGCGCGCGGGGGTGCCGCTCGTCCTCGACGCCGACGCCCTCAACGCGTTCGCCGGCGAGCCCGATCGGCTGGCCGGCCGCGACGGCCTGGACGTCGTGATCACGCCGCATCCGGGAGAGATGGCGCGGCTGATCAACGGCACCATCGAGGCGGTACAGCATGATCGGCTGACGCACGCGCGCGACTTCGCGGCCTCGCACAAGCTGCACGTGGTGCTGAAGGGGCACCGCACCATCGTCGCCGGCCCGGACGGACGCTCGTTCGTGAACCTGACCGGCAACCCGGGCATGGCGACCGGCGGGACCGGGGATCTGCTGACGGGCATGATTGCGGCCTGGATCGCGCAGCTGCTCGACGCGGAGGCGGCGTGCAAGCTGTCGGTCTACCTTCACGGCTCGGCTGGCGACCTGGCGGAGAGCGATGAGGGGCAGATTGCGCTGATGGCCACTGACATCGCCGCCAGGCTCGGCGACGCGATGCTCGATCTGAGCGGACGGCGCAACGCCAGCCGCGCCGGCTAGCCGACCCGTGGCGACCGAGACGGTGGAGACCGCGAGCGAGCAGGAAACCTCCGACACCGGCGAGCGCTTCGCCGCACGAGTCGGCCCCGGCGACGTCATCCTGCTGCACGGCGATCTCGGCGCCGGCAAGACGGCGTTCGTGCGCGGCCTCGCCCGTGGTCTCGGCCTCGATCCCGGCGACGTGACCAGCCCGACGTTCACGCTCATCCAGGTCTATGCCGGCGGTCGCGTGACGCTGCACCACGTCGATCTCTACCGGCTCGAGCCGCGGGAAGTGGACGATCTCGGCCTCGACGAGCTGATCTCGTCGATCGACGTCGTCGCGGTCGAGTGGCCGGAGCGCTGGCCCGCGCGTCCGTCAGCGGCGCACGAGGTCAGGATCGAGCACGCCGGCGGCGATCGCCGGCGGGTGTCGATCGGCTACTCAACTCGATAGTTGGGGGCTTCTTTTGTGATGATTACGTCGTGGACGTGGCCTTCGCGGTGGCCGGCCGGGGTGACGCGAATCAGCTTTGCCTCACGCTGGAGGCTGGGGATGTCGGCGCAGCCGCAATAGCCCATGCCGGCGCGCAGGCCGCCGACGAGCTGATGAATCATGGCGGCGACGCTGCCCTTGTGGGCGACACGTCCCTCGATCCCTTCCGGAACGAGCTTCTCGGTGGCATCGGGCGAGGCGTCGAGATCGAACTCGTCCTGGAAGTAGCGGTCGCGGCTGCCGCGGCGCATCGCGCCGAGCGATCCCATGCCGCGGTACTCCTTGAAGCTGCGGCCCTGGTAGAGAATCATCTCGCCCGGGCTCTCGTCGGTGCCCGCGAACAGGCTGCCGACCATCACGCAGCTCGCGCCCACCGCCACCGCCTTGGTGATGTCGCCTGAATACCGGATCCCGCCGTCGGCGATGATCGGCACCTTGTAGGGCGCGGCGGCTCTCGCGCACTCGGCGACCGCCGTGATCATCGGCACGCCGATGCCCGCCACTACGCGCGTCGTGCAGATCGAGCCGGCGCCGATGCCGACCTTGACCGCGTCGACGCCGAGGCCGATCAGCGCCTCGGTCGCTTCCGCCGTGGCGACGTTGCCGGCGATCAGGTCGACGTCCGGGTACTGGCGGCGGACCCGCTTCACCATGTCGAGCACGCCCTGTGAATGGCCGTGCGCGGTATCCACGACCAGCACGTCGACGTGCGCGCCGACCAGCGCCGCCGCGCGATCGAGCGTGTCCTTGCTGACGCCGATGGCCGCGCCGACCCGCAGCCGTCCGAGCGCGTCCTTGCACGCGTTCGGATACTTGATCATCTTCTGGATGTCCTTGACCGTGATCAGGCCCTTCAGCATGAACTGGTCGTCCACGACCAGCAGCTTCTCGACCTTGTGGCGGTGCAGGAACTCGCGCGCCTGTTCGAGGGTCGTGCCGACCGGCACGGTGAACAGCGGGTCGCGCGTCATGATGTCGGAGATCGGCCGATCCATGTTCGATTCGAACCGGAGGTCCCGGTTGGTGAGGATGCCGACCAGCTTGCCTTCCTTGCCGCCGTCGGCCGTGATCGGCACGCCCGAGATCCGGTATTTCTTCATCAGGTCGAGCGCTTCGTAGATCCGGTTGGTGGGCGACAGCGTGATCGGGTTGACGATCATGCCGCTCTCGGATCGCTTGACGCGGTCGACTTCTGACGCCTGCTCCTCGACGGTCAGGTTCTTGTGGATGATGCCGACGCCGCCCTGCTGCGCCATCGCAATCGCCAGCCGCGACTCGGTGACCGTGTCCATCGCCGCGCTCAGCAGCGGCACGTTGACGCGGATGTTGCGCGTGAACCACGAGCTCACGTCGACGGCGCTCGGCAGGACAGTCGAGTGCCGCGGCACCAGCAGCACGTCGTCAAAGGTCAGCGCCGTGGCGAGGCCGATGGAAATCTGTTCGGTGCTCAGAACGTCCGTGCGTGTTTCCATGTCCCCCTCAGAAAGCCAAAAGGGCAGCAACCGTCGTTGCTGCCCCTGATTCGTCTCGAGCCGATCGCTGCCGCAGACGTACGCGGCACATGTCTACGCTCCGTGGCATTTCTTGTACTTCTTCCCGCTGCCGCAGGGGCACGGATCGTTACGCCCGACCTTGGGCTCTTCGCGCTTGACCTGCCGGATGACGTCGTCACCGCCGGTCCGCTCGGGCTGGGGCGGCTCCGCAACGGCGCTGGCCGAGCCGCGGCCGCTGCCGCGGAAGGCGCCGAAGGGCGACGCTGACTGCTCCGTGGACGGACCGCTCATCGTGATCTGGGGCGCGCGCCGCGGCGGCGGCTGACGGACCGGCGCGGCCTCGGCGTCCTCGCCGACCACCGGCGTGAGCCGCCACAGGTAGCGGACCATCTCCTCTTCGATGCGGTCCTTCATCGCGGAGAAGAGCGCGAAGCTCTCTTTCTTGTACTCGACCAGCGGATCCTTCTGGCCGTAGCCGCGGAGCCCGATGCCTTCCTTGAGGTGATCGAGGCTGTAGAGGTGATCCTTCCACTGCGAGTCGACGAGCTGCAGCATGATGTCGCGCTCGACGCGGCGGAGGATCTCCGTGGGGACCAGGCCTTCCTTGCGCTCGTACTTGGCGAGGATCGGCGGCCACAGCGCATCGCTGACCTGTTCGGTGCCGAGGCCTTCGACATCGATGCTGTCCAGCTCGGCGACGTCGATGCCGTAGATGTCGGCGGCGGCCGCCTTCATCGCCCCGTAGTCGCGCTGGTCCGCGTCGACGTCCTGGCCGACGTAGCCGTCGACGGTGGAGTCCAGCAGTTCCTCGGCGAGCGTGACCAGGTACTCGCGCGAATCGACGACCGCGTCGTCAGTCAGGCGAATCTTGCCCTCGAGCAGCTCGCGGCGGAGCGAATAGACGCTCTCCCGCTGCTTGTTCATCACGTCGTCGTATTCGAGGAGGTGCTTGCGGACGGAGAAGTTCTGCGCTTCGACCTGCTTCTGCGCGCGGGCGATGGCGTTGGTCACCATCTTGTGCTCGATCGGCACGCCCTCTTCCATGCCGAGCCGCTGCATCAGCCCCGAGATGCGGTCGGAGCCGAAGATCCGCATCAGGTCGTCTTCGAGCGAGAGATAGAAGCGCGACGATCCCGGGTCGCCCTGGCGGCCGGCGCGGCCGCGCAGCTGGTTGTCGATGCGCCGCGCTTCGTGGCGCTCGGTCGCGATGATGTGCAGGCCGCCGAGCGCGACCACTTCATCGTGCTCCGCATCCGTCTGCTTCTTGAAGGCCTTGAAAATCCGCTCGTAGGCCTCGCGCGGGACACGGTAGAAATTGTCCAGATGGTAGAAGTAGACGAACTCGTCGTCGTCGATGAACTTCTCCTGGCCCTTCGGCAGCTTGTCGGCGATCTCGTCGGCCAGGGTCTGCTGCCGCGCCATGAACTCGGCGTTGCCCCCAAGCAGGATGTCGGTGCCGCGGCCGGCCATGTTGGTCGCGATGGTGACCGTGGCCTTGCGGCCGGCCTGCGCGACGATTTCGGCTTCCTGCGCGTGGTACTTGGCGTTCAGGACGACGTGCTTGATACCGCGGAGCTTGAGCAGCCGCGACAGCCGCTCCGACTTTTCGATCGACACCGTGCCGACGAGGACCGGCCGGCCCTCCTTCTGCTTCTCCAGGATGTCGGTGACGATCGCTTCGTACTTCTCGGTGGCGGTGCGGTAGACGGTATCCGGTTCCTCGATCCGCTTCAGCTCGCGGTTGGTCGGGATGACCATGACGTCGAGCTTGTAGATCTTGGCGAACTCTTCGGCTTCCGTGTCCGCGGTGCCGGTCATGCCGGACAGCTTCCCGTACTTCCTGAAGTAGTTCTGGAAGGTGACGGTCGCGAGCGTCTGGTTCTCGCGCTCGATCTTGACCTTCTCCTTCGCTTCCACCGCCTGGTGCAGCCCGTCGCTCCAGCGCCGTCCGGGCATCAGGCGCCCGGTGAACTCGTCGACGATCACGACGCCGCCGTCCTTGATCATGTAGTCGACGTCGAGCCTGAACAGCGAGTGCGCGCGCAGCGCCTGATTGATGTGGTGGAGCAGCGGCATGTTGGCCGGGTCGTACAGGCCGCCGGGCTGGAGCCGATGCGCGAGCATCTTCTCGGCCTTGGCCATGCCGCCTTCGGTCAACGTCACCGTCTTGTGCTTCTCGTCGACGATGTAGTCGCCGGTCTTCTCGAGCTCTTCCCGATCCTCCGCCTTGACGTCGCCCCGCGTGGTCCGCCCCGGCGTCAGCTTCGGAATGATTCGATCGACCTCGTAGTAGAGGTCGGTCGACTCTTCCGCCGGACCCGAAATGATCAGGGGCGTCCGGGCTTCGTCGATCAGGATGCTGTCGACTTCGTCCACGATCGCGAAGCGGTGCCCGCGCTGCACGTACTGCGCGAGGTCGAACTTCATGTTGTCGCGGAGGTAGTCGAAGCCGAACTCGTTGTTCGTGCCGTAGGTGATGTCGGAGCCGTAGGCCGCCTGGCGTTCCTGGTCGTTCAACTCGTGCTGCACGACGCCGACCGACATCCCGAGGAATCGGTAGATTCGCCCCATCCACTCGGAGTCGCGGCGGGCCAGGTAGTCGTTGACGGTCACGACATGGACGCCCTTGCCCTCCAGGGCGTTCAAGTACGCGGGCAGCGTGGCGACCAGCGTCTTGCCTTCGCCGGTCTTCATCTCGGCGATCCTGCCGCGGTGCAGGACGATGCCGCCGATGAGCTGCACGTCGAAGTGCCGCATGTTCAGCGTGCGCTTGCCCGCCTCGCGGACGACCGCGAAGGCCTCGGTCAGGAGGTCGTCGAGCGCTTCGCCGTTTGCCAGGCGCTGGCGGAACTCCGCGGTCTTCCCGCGCAGGCCCTCGTCGGACAGGCGTTGGATTTCCGGCTCTTTTGCGTTGATTTCGGCAACGAGCGGCCGGATTTTCTTCAGCTCGCGCTCATTCTGAGTGCCGATAACTTTCGCGAGGAGAGTGTTCAGCGTTGTCATTCGCAGGACCGCACGGTGTCCTCCGATTCTATCGCGACAACGCAGGCAAGTGTAGGTGGGGGACCTGGGAACGTCGAGGGGGAGGGTTGGAGCGGCGGACGCTCGAGGACCGGTCTTACTGGCCCAGCAGGCGCATCGGGTTGGCGGACCGGCCGTTCAGGGTGACCTCGTAATGCAGGTGTGCGCTGGTGGACCGCCCGGTCGATCCCACGAGGCCGACGACGTCGCCACGCCGGATGCGCTGACCCTCGAAGACCGTGAACCGCGACAGGTGTCCGTACCGCGTGCCAATCCCGAACCCGTGGTCGAGCACCACGAGGTTGCCGAAGTTGCCGGTGTAACGGGCGCTGATGACCGTGCCGTCGGCAGTCGCGCGCACTGGCTGGCCGGAGTCCGCCGAGATGTCCAGGCCTGAGTGGAAGTCGGCACCGCCGTTGAACGGATCGACGCGGTTCCCGTAGGACGACGACATCCAGCCGGCCACGGGCCAGATCGACGGTGTCGCGGCGGCGAGCGCCTCGCGCCGTTCGACGTCGGGCCTGACCTGATCCAGTTTGCCTTCGATGATGTGCAGCACTTCGCGCAGCAGGCCGAACGCCGGTTCAGCCGAGCTCATGACCGACGACAGTGGGGCGGTCATGTTCGCGACGGTCACGCCGCCGCCCATCGCGCGATTGGTAATAGAGGAGGGCAGTCGATCCATGGCGCGCGCCGCTTCGGGATCGATGGCGGCCCGTGCGCCGAGGTCTTCCGCGGCCTTCTGCAGGCTCGACACCTGGGCGACGAGCTCGGTCGTGGCCTCGCGGTAGTTCGCGTTTTCCATCCGGAGCGAATGGTTCTGCCGCAGGAGATCGGCGACGACCTGCCGGGCGCCCCACGACGTGCCGACGACGAACACCATCGGCGAGCCGACGAGGAAGAGCGCGCCGATCAGCAGCACGCGGATCTCGATCGAGATCCGCAGCGGATTCGCCGCGCCCTCTTTGCCGATGGCGATGAAGAAACGCTTTCGCATACGTCTGGCAGTGTGGTCCGCGCCGCACTCTACCACATGAGGCGGTTGCGTCAACTGACGCAGGTCAAGGCCGTCCGGGGACCCGATCAAGAAATCGGATACCGCTGTGCTCTGGCTGGACGGGAGCTTGCAATATCGCCGTCGCGCTGACCTGAAAACTGCAAAGTACGAATCGGGCTGGCGAAGATGGGCAACGGGTGAGGAAATGAAGGTAGTCCTGGTTTTGGTGCTCATGGCGTTCGCTGCGGCGACCGCCGTTGCCTACGGCAATCCCGCCGTTTCCACCAGCGTGACGGCGGTTGCTGTTCAGGTGGCGGGAAGCACCAGCGAACCCGCCGCTCTCCTGCTCTCGGGCAGCCTGCTGCTCGGACTCGCGGGGGCGGTGCGGCGGTTCACGCTCTGACAACGAGCGGATCCTCACGGATCGACATGCGGCGACCGCCCCAGAGGGGCGGCTGACGGTCACAAGTTCGGAGCACCCTGCAGTGGAAAGAGAGGCAGCTGTCCTATGTCACGTGTAGTTCTTGCATGCGCGCTCGTGGCCTTGCTTCCGGCCGCGGCGCGAGGGGAGCCCATCTCGGTTACCTCGAACTCATCGACAGGAGGATTCACGCAGAGTGGTGACATCACCGCCGTCGGCACCAGCATCGACCTGGGCACGCTGTTCATGCCCGGCTCCGATGCGTCGGCCACGTTCTTCTTCAGCGACGCCAAGGCCTGGCGTGACTACACGCTGACGTTCGACGTGACCGGGATGGCCGGCGTCGACGGCATCCGGCTGGAGGTCCTGGATCCGATGGGGGGGACCGACGACGCGCTGGACTGGGCGGAGCAGCCCTCGTACATGCCGGCCGGGTACTCCACCTCCAACAACCGCGACGGGCTGAGCTTCGCGCAGGGCTCCGGCCTCGAGCGCAGCGCAACCTTCGCGGGCGGATCGGCGACGGTCACCGCAGATGAGACCACCCATCGCGGGGACATCCTGATCTTCAGCGGTCTGTCCGGAGCCGATCAGGCGCGCGTCGCGCTCGGTCTGCGGGACAGCCGTGGCGGTCGTGGATTCCTGATCCGCATCAGCACCATCAGCCTCGAACCGGCCCCGGTGCCGGAGCCGGCCTCCATGCTGCTGATCGGCACAGGGCTCGCCGGCCTTGCCGCCGTACGCCGCCGCCGTCGCGCGGCAGCGGCGCGGCTCGCCGTCTGATCGCGACAGCATCGGTCACACGTGACACATCGTTCTGAAGGACGCGTCGGCCGCTTTCGCGGCCGGCGAGTCCGAAGACGACGCACATGCTGACGTTATCGCACAGGACCGCCGTGGCCGTGGCGGCGCTCACGGTCACGGTGGGCTGGCTGTATTCCGGGGTCCTGCCGGGGCTGGTGCGGCAGTGGGCGAATGACGACGACTACTCGCACGGATTCTTCGTCGTCCCGCTGGCGGCCTTCTTCATCTGGGAACGCCGGGACGCGCTCGCTGCGGCGTCCCGTCGGCCGAGCCACGTCGGTCTGGCCGTACTGGCAGCCAGCCTCCTGTGCCTGATCGCCGGGCAGTTCGGATCCGAGCTGTTCCTGACGCGCGTGTCGCTCGTCGGCGTGCTGGCCGGCCTCGTCCTGTTCCTGCTCGGGTGGACGCACCTCAGGATCCTGGCGTTTCCGATCGCCTTCCTGCTGCTGATGATTCCGCTGCCCGAGATCGTCTTCAACCGGATTGCGTTCCCGTTGCAGATGCTCGCCTCACGCGTCGGCGAGACCGTCATCGCGGCCAGCGGTGTGCCAGTGCTGCGCGAAGGCAACATGCTGATGCTGCCCGGACGCGCCCTCGAAGTGGCGGAGGCGTGCTCGGGGATCCGATCGCTGATCACGCTCGTGATGCTGGCGATCGTGCTCGGCTATTTCACGGAACGGCGCGTCTGGGCGCGACTGCTCATCGCGGCGGCGGCGATCCCGATCGCCGTGGTGGCGAACGCGACGCGGGTCGCGGGCACCGGCCTGGCCTCCTACTGGATCAGCCCGGCCGCGGCTGAAGGCTTCTTCCACACGTTTTCGGGCTGGATCATGTTCGTGGTCGCCTTTGCCGGCTTGATCGCGTTCCACAAGGTGATCGAGCTCACACGCACGCGGTGGCAGGCGCGCACCGCGCGGACCGCGGAGGCCGCATGCTGACCCGCACCGTCGTCGCCGTCGCGATCATGATCGGCGCGGGCGCCTACGCGCGCGGCGCCTCGGGACCCGAGCACGTGCCCTCGCGCCCTCCGCTCGCCGGCGTGCCGACGTCGATCGCGGGGCGGACCGGCTACGATGCGCCGCCGCTCGCCGATGACGTGGCCGCGCAGCTGGGAGTGGACGACTACATCAACCGTCGCTACCTCTCCGACGGCACGGCGCCGATTTCACTCTATGCCGGCTACTACGCGAGCCAGCGGCAGGGTGACACGATTCACTCGCCGCAGAACTGCCTGCCCGGCGCGGGATGGCGTCCGGTGCAGTCGGATCGGATGGACATCGCCGTCCCCGGCGGGCCGGTGACGGTGAATCGCGTCGTCATTCAAAAGGGGATGGATCGCCAGGCGGTTCTCTACTGGTATCAGGGGCGCGGACGGGTCATTGCCGGCGAGTTCGCGCACAAGGGATGGCTGATGCTCGATGCCGCGCGGCTTCACCGCACCGACGGCGGCCTGGTGCGCCTGATCACGCCGATCACCGCGTCGCCGGAATCGTCCTTCGCCTCGCTCGCCGCGTTCAGCGCCAGCCTGTTTCCGCATCTTTCGACTCATCTGCCATGACCATCAGCTTTCGATCGGCTCCCGCCGCCTGGGCGCTCGCGCTCGTCGTGGTCACGGTGTCCGCCGGCTGCTCGGAGGACCCGACGGTCACCGCGCGCAAGTACGCCGAGAGCGCCGACCGCTATGCACGCGATCGCCAGTTCAAGGAAGCGATCATCGAGTATCGCAACTCGCTCAAGGCGAAGCCGGATGCCGCGGACGTGCACTATCGGCTCGGTCGCGTGTATGAGGAGTCGGGCGATCCGGTGAACGCCTACGCGGCGTACGCGCGCGCGGCCGATCTCGATCCGGCGAACGTCGATGCCCAGATGCGCGCCGGGACCCTGCTGCTCGTCGGCCGCGAGTTCGAGGCGGCACGCACGCGCGCCGATCTCGCCCTGAAGACCGATCCCAAGCACGCTCCCGCGCATATCCTGCTCGGCAATGCGATGGCCGGGCTCAACGAGACGGGGTCGGCGCTGCGGCAGATCGAACAGGCCATCAACCTCGATCCGTCCTACGCGCCGGCGTGGACCGCGCTCGGCGCGGTGAACTTCATCGGCGGGCGGCGGTCGGAGGCGGCGCGGGCGTTCGAGAAGGCGGTGGAGCTGGCGCCGCAGTCGGTGGACGCGCGGCTGGCGCTGGCGAACTATCAGTGGGCCAAGGCCGACACCGCCGCCGCCGAGGCGACGCTGAAGACGGCGCTCTCGATCGATCCAACCAACCAGTCCGCGCACCGGGCGCTGGCGCTGCTGTACGTCACGACGCGTCGCGCGCCCGAGGCGGAATCGCATTTCCGTTCGCTGGCCGTGGACGGCGCGGGGAAGCTCGCGCTGGCGGATTACTACATGGGCATCGGCCGGCACGCCCAGGCGCTCACGGTTCTGGGTGAGCTCGAGAAGAGTCCGGAGAAGAGCGATGCCCGCGCGGCGCGCCTTCGCGTGGCGTCGATCCACTATGGCGCCGGACGGAAGGCTGACGCGCACCAGATCGTGGACGCGTTGATCCAGGAACGGCCGCGCTCTGCGGAAGCGCGGACCGCGAAGGCGCGGATGCTGCTGTCGGACGGCGCGTCGGCCCAGGACGCGTTGACCCACGCACGTGAAGCGGTCAAGGCCGACCCCGATCTTCCCAACGCGCAGTACACGCTGGGCCTCGCAGCGCTGGCGGCGCGCAACACCGACGAGGCCGAACGCGCGTTCGAGGAGACGGTCCGCGTCACCCCGCGCGCGGCGGCCGCGCAGATGCAGCTCGCCAGGATTCGCCTGGCGCGCGGCGATGCCGGCGCCGCCGTTTCCGCAGCGGAGCTCGCGGTCCGCCATCGTCCGACCGACGCCGAGGCCGCCGTGCTGTTCGCGCAGACGCTTCGGGCACAGGGCAACCTCGATCGCGCGGGACGCGAGCTGAGCAGACGGCTGGCGTCGAATCCGGATTCCGCGCCCCTCCATCTCGAGATGGGCCGGCTGTCGCTGCAGCGCCGCGACTGGAAGGCGGCACGCACCGCGTTCCAGCAAGCACTGCGCGTTGCCCCGTCGTCTCTCGACGCGCGAGCCGGACTCGTCGCCGCCGAGATCGGCGACCAGAAGGTCGACGTCGCCAGGGCGCAGGTGGACACATGGCGCCAGGCCGCCCCCTCGGATCACACGCTCGGCGTGCTCGCCGGGAAGGTCGAGATCGCCGCGGGCGATCACCAGGCGGCCGAGCGCATCTTGAGGGAGGTGCTATCGCGCGACGCCTCTCAGATCGAAGCCTACGAGCTGCTGGGGCGCACCTACGCGGCGCAGGGCAAGGTCGATCAGGCGGTGCAGCAGTACGAAGCGATGGCGCAGCGGTCGCCGTCGAGCGCCGCCAGCGCGCTGACCTTGATCGGCATGCTGCACGAGACCCGGAAGGATCGCGCGGCCGCCCGTGCCGCGTACGAACGCACGCTTGCCGCCGATCCGAAAGCCGGCGTCGCCGCCAACAACCTCGCGTGGATCTACGCCGAAGAGGGGAAGCTGGACGACGCCCTGCGACTGGCCTTGGTGGCCCAGCAGGTGCTGAAGCGCCGCCCGGAGGCCGACGACACCGTGGGCTGGATCTATCTCCAGAAAGGGCTGCCGCTCGAGGCGATCGCGGCCTTCGAGCGTGCTCGTGAGCGCGCGCCGCAGAACCCGGTCTATCACTACCATCTCGGCCTCGCCCACATGAAGACCGGCCAGCGGGACCGCGCGCGTTCGGCCTTTGCCAGGGCTCTCGAGCTGCGTTCCGACTTCGCCGGGGCGGACGATGCCCGGACGCAGATGGCGTCGCTGGCCGAGGCCACGACGGCGTCCAAGTAGCGTCAGCGCTCGCCCCGGAACTGCAGCGCCTCCGCAAGGTGCGGCGCGGCCACGGTGTCCTGCCCCTCGAGGTCCGCGATCGTCCTCGCCACCCGCAGCACGCGGTCGAAGCCGCGCGCCGAGAGTGCGAGGGCGCCGACCGCGCGATCGAGCAGCGTCCGCCCCGCCTCGTCGAGCCGGACGCGCCGGCGCAGCGCACGCCCTTCGAGACGCCCGTTCAGCATCCCGTCGCGCGACAGCTGCCGTGAACGCGCTGCCACCACGCGCTCCCGAATCGTCGCGGAGCCTTCGCCCCCGCGCTCGTCCTGGAGGTCGCGCGGCGGCAGCGCCGTGACCGTCACCGCCAGGTCGATGCGATCGCGCAGCGGCCCGGACAGACGGCCCGCGTAGCGATCGACCTGCTGGGGCGTGCAGCGACACGGCCGCGCATGCTCACCTGCGAACCCGCACGGACACGGATTCATCGCCCCGACGAGCATGAACGAAGCCGGGAACACCGATGTGCGCGCCGCCCGCGCGATCCGGACGATGCCTTCCTCGATGGGTTGTCGGAGCACTTCCAGGACGTGCCGGCTGAACTCCGGCATCTCGTCGAGGAACAGCACGCCGCGATGCGCGAGGCTGATCTCGCCCGGCCGCGGAATGCCGCCGCCGCCCACCAGCGCGACATCCGAGACGGTGTGATGTGGGGCCCTGAACGGGCGCGCCGACACCAGTCCGCTCCCCGGCGGCAGCAGTCCGGCCACCGAGTGGATCGACGTCACCTCCAGCGCTTCGTCAAACGTTAGCGGTGGAAGAATCCCCGCGACCCGGCGCGCCATCATCGTCTTGCCCGCGCCCGGCGGCCCGACGAGGAGCGTGTTGTGACCGCCGGCGGCCGCAATCTCCAGCGCCCGGCGGGCGAGGAGCTGGCCGTGCACGTCGGCGAAGTCGGGGGGCGGTGTCGTCGATTCCGGTATTACCGCGGGTGACTCGTCGATCGTGCTGTTGGCGCCGTGCGGGTCGTTGAGCGCACTGACCGCCTCCGCGAGCGTCGTGACCCCGTACAGCCGCAGTCCAGAGACGACCGCCGCTTCGCGGGCGTTGCCGCGCGGCAGCAGCAGCGCGCGGTAGCCTTCGCGCCGTGCCGCCGCGGCCACCGGCAGGACGCCGCGAGCGGTCTGGATACCGCCGTCGAGCGACAGCGCGCCAATCAACAGCACGTCGTCCACGTCGCGACGAGTCACCAGGCCAGCCGCCGCGAGTACGCCGAGTGCGATCGGCAGGTCGAACGAGACGCCTTCCTTGCGGACGTCGGCGGGCGAGAGGTTGACGGTGATGCGGTGCGGCGGGAATTCGTAGCCGGAGTTGCGGATGGCGCTGCGGATGCGGTCGCGGCTCTCCCTGATCCCCGCGTCCGGCAGTCCGACCATCGTGAACGAGGGCAGGCCGCGGCACACGTCCACTTCGACCCTGATGGGGCAGGCCTCGATTCCGAAGACGGCGGCGGTGTGAACGCAGGCGAGCACGCCGGTCCTGATGCAATCTGGCGTGCCGGAGGATTTCCTCGCGATCCGGGCGATCAGGCTGAACGTGAGGCTGAATGTGCGACGAGGGACACGTCCGCAGTACGAAAGTTCTACTGCCGACTGATGACGTGAGAGACGGCGCCGGCAGGGTGCCGGCGCCGGTCGATCGTGTGTGTCAGCGGGCGCGCACCGTCAGGCGATCGCCGACCGCGATGCGGCTGCCGCGCAGGCGATTGAGGCTCTTCAGCGTGGCGACCGTGGTGTCGAACAGCTTGGCGATCGAGAACAGCGTGTCGCCGCGCTTGACCCGGTAGGTGACGGGCCGGCTGGTGGACTCGCGCGCGACGCTCTCGGCAACCGCGGGAGCGCTGCTCGCGACAACCGCGGGAGCGCTGATCGAGCGGGACGCGACTGCCGCCGGCGCGGGACGCTCGGTCCGCGTGGCGAGGAGCGTCGCGGGCTCGCGCGGAATGATCAGGTTCTGGCCGGATCGGATGCGCGAGGTCACTTTGAGGTTGTTCGCTTCGGCGAGGTCGCTGCGGTTGACGCCGTGCTTGCGGGCAACGGTCGCCAGCGTCTCGCCGCGCTTGGCCGCATACCAGTTCAGCGAACCCAGCTCGGAGCCGGAGGCGTTCGACAGCTGCGTGGTGAGGCGCTCGGCCGTGCCCACGGGCACCTTCACTTCGTAGTCCGGGTACTTCACCGGCGTGGTCCAGCGGCGCAGCTCGGGGTTCAGGGCCTGGATCTCGTCGATCGTCGTCCCGGTCCACTCGGCGACGCGACGGAGGTCCACCGCGCCAGGCACGACCACCTTGTCGTAAGCGATCGGGTCGCTGGCGGTGTACTCGAGGCCGTACTGACCGGGGCTCTTCGAAACGATGATCGCGGCCAGGATCAGCGGGACGTATTCGCGGGTCTCGCGAGGGAGGTAGCGTGAGGAATTCGCCAGCGACCAGAAGTCGTCGGTGCGCGCCGACTTCATCGCGCGCTGCAGACGCCCGAGTCCACCGTTGTAGGCGGCGAGCACCAGGTGCCAGTCGCCGTTGAACATCTTGTGCAGCGTCTTGAGGTACTTGGCCGCGGCCACGGTGGCCTTTTCCGGGTCCGACCGCTCGTCGATGTACCAGTCGGTCTTGAGGCCGTGGTCCTTGGCGGTCGGGCGCATGAACTGCCACGGGCCCTTGGCGCTCGCCTTCGACAGCGCGTTGGTCTTGAATCCGCTCTCGATCACCGGGATGTAGGCGAGATCCAGCGGCAGGCCTTCGGCCCGGAACACGTTCTGGATCATCGGCAGGTACTTCGACCCGCGGCTCAGGCTCTCCTGCACGTAGTCGCGCAGGCGGCCGCTCAGCAGCTCGACGGCTGCCAGGACCTTGGCGTTCTGCGGGATGGGGACGTCGTGCTCGGTTCGCGCGAGGTCGGCCTTGACCGCTTCCTCCGTGGCCGCCGCGGCCTCGGGCCTGGCGAACGTGGCGATCTTCAGGATCTCGTCAATCGATGCCGGTTCGGTCTTCGCTTCCGAGAAGCCGTCCCCCTGCGCCAGCGCGGTGACTTCGTGAGCATTGATCCGGTCGATGAGGCGATCGAAATGCTCCCGCATGCGGGCGTCGGTACGGGCGCCGTACGGGGACTCGAGGAGCACGTCCACGGCGCGATCGAACTCGACCCGCGCGCGGTCCAGATGGCCCATCGTGAGTTCCCGCTCGCCGAGATTGAAGTGCTCCTGGGACTTGTCGATCAGCGAGAGAACCGGATCGGGGACCGGCGGTGCCGGCGTGGCGGCCTGCGGGACAGGCGCGCGGTCTGGGAGGGGACGGCCGGCGATTTCTGGACCTTCGGGTTGGAGCCGCACGCCGTCGCCAGCAGGATCAGAGCCGAGCAGCCGGCCAGGCGTGTGGTCACCGAGGCACGATTGAACATCTGGGCGCTCCCGCGAGGGCGATCAGGCTCCGCCGCAAAACCAACGGCATCTCCTGACTGACCCTGTTGAGGTCGCCCCCCGGCCGGGGGGCTCCCGTGTTTGTTCCGCCATCCCGACCGTGCTGCCAAGATGACGAGCTTTCGAAGCGTCTACCCCGGCTCGAAACCACGTGGCCGGGGACGGAAACCCTGAGTACAGCTGGGGCAGACAGCATAGCACTGCTGGGCCAATGGGTCAACCGTAACCCCAATATGCTCAACAGTATTCGGACATTTTTGTCGGCGCCTCAGCCGTCAGCGCGGCCACGCGGCCTGCACGAACATCCGGTGCTCTTCTCCGAGATCGCGCGCCGCCGGCGTCACGATCGTTCGTTCCCCGATGGTGATCTTCCGACCCTGCCGTATGGCCTGCCGCACGTCGTCTTCGCAGACGAACTCGGCGGGCTTCTCGGCAACACTCGCCGGCTTGGCCGGGGCTGGAGCCGACGCAGGCGCGGGTGGCGCCGGCGCGGCTGGGGCTGTCGCCTCCGCAACCTGGGCCGCTCCCGATGGCGGGGTGTAGCCCCGCGACGCCAGGAACTGGTCGATCCGCCGGGCCAGCGTTTCGGCCGCCAGGCCGGGAGGCCGGGGCGGCGCCGCTGGCGCCTTGGGCAGCGCAGGTGGTTGCGGCACCGACGCAGGCTCCTTCCGCACGACGGCGGGGGTGATCTCGTAGGCCAGCCGCTTGATGTTCAGCAGATGGCGCGGAGAAATGTTGTCGGACGTGATGTTGCCGCCGTAGCCGCCGCACCCCAGCGTCATCGCCGGGTCGAGTCCGGTGGTCAACCCGATCGACCCGTGCGTGGTCGGCGAATTGACGACGATGCGGTAGGCCGGCTTCTTGAGGCCGAACTGCAGGATGACGTCGTCGTTGCGGCTGTGGATGGACATCGTGTGCCCCATGCCGCCATACCGCAGGATCTGCTTGCAGCGCTCGCACCCCTCGCGCCAGTCGTTCACCACATAGAACGAGAGGACGGGGCACAGTTTCTCGATGGAGAGCGGATAGTCGCGGCCGACGCCGGCCAGTTCAGCGATCAGCACCCGCGTCCCGTCCGGCACCGTGATCCCGGCCTGCCTGGCGATGTAGGTCGCCGGCCGGCCGACCAGGGCCGGATTGGGCAGCCGCTGCGGGGTCACCAGGATCTTGCCGACCGCGTCGATCTCGGAGGCCGACAGGAAATGCGCGCCGTTGGCCACGAACGCGCGTTTCACTTCCTCGACCAGCGGCGCATCCACGACCACCGAATTCTCCGACGAGCACAGCACGCCATTGTCGAAGGTCTTGCCGGTGACGATGTCGCGGACCGCTTTGGCGACGTCGGCCGACCGCTCGATGTACGCGGGGGCGTTGCCCGGGCCGACGCCGTAGGCGGGCTTGCCCGCGCTGTATGCCGCGCGCACCAGCCCCATGCCGCCCGTCGCCAGGATGACGGAGGTCTCGCGCGCCTTCATCAACTCCTGCGTACCCTCGAGCGTCACCGTCGTCATCCAGTTGATGGCGCCGTCCGGGGCACCCGCCTTCCGCGCCGCCTCGTTCATGATCTCGGCGACGCGCGTGATGCATCTGGCCGCGGCGGGGTGCGGGCTGATGACGATGGGGCAGCGTGCCTTGATCGCGATGAGGATCTTGTAAATCGCCGTGGACGTCGGGTTCGTCGAGGGGACGATGGCGCAGACGACACCGAAGGGTTCGGCGATCTCGATGACCTTCCGGTCCTCGAGCCGGCGAATCACGCCGACGGTCTTGATCGGCCGGATGAAGCGGTAGACCTTGTCGGAGGCAAAGAGGTTCTTCTGGACCTTGTCGGCGACGACGCCATAGCCGGTTTCTTCGTGGGCGAGCCGCGCGAGCGCTTCGGCCTGCGGCGTGACGGCCGCGGCCATGGCATCGACGAGGGCGTCGATCTGTTCCTGGGACAGCTCCGCCAGGGCTCCGGCGGCCTCCTTGGCCCGACGGGCGAGTGTCCGTGCTTCCTGTACGGATGCGAGATCGCGATCGTCCCTCGACACTGCGCGGGACGACCCTGCGCCCGAAGGGTCGCGATCCGACATTTACGAAGCCTTGGAGTCCTTCGCCTTCGGCAGGACCTTTTCGACTTCCGCGTGGGGACGGGGGATGACGTGCACGGAGATCAGCTCGCCCACGCGTCGCGCGGCGGCTGCTCCGGCGTCGGTGGCGGCCTTGACCGCGCCGACGTCGCCGCGAACCATCACCGTGACATACCCGGCGCCGATGTATTCCTTGCCCGCGAGCACGACGTTGGCAGCCTTCACCATCGCGTCGGCCGCTTCGATCGATCCGATCAAACCCTTGGTTTCAACGAGACCTAATGCGTCCACGAGGGCGAAGGCTAACATATTGCAGTACCTCGAACAACTGCAGTACCATCGCGCTTCCGCATGGTTCAAACAGCTACCCGTTTTCTGAGTGTCACCTCATCGTTGCGGTTGGCTCTCGCGCTGATGCTGGCCGTCACGGCGGCTGCCGGTTGCAGCCGCAAGGAAGAGGCCGGCACGCCCGTCGCGACGCCGTCGCTCACCGTTGGCCGTGAGCGCGTGGCGATTGGCAGCCCGCTGAAGCTCACGTACAAGTTTCAGGTCGCGCCCGACGCGAAGTTCGACGGCGACTACATCGTCTTCGTCCACGTCCTCGATCCCGAAGGGGAGAAGCTCTGGGACGACGACCATACGCCGCCGGTGCCGACCTCGCAGTGGAAGCCCGGACAGCCGGTCGAGTACTCGCGGACCATCTTCGTCCCCAATTACCCCTACATCGGTGAGGCGACGATCCGGCTCGGTCTTTATCGTGGCGACGCGCGACTGCCGCTGTCCGGTACCGAAGCGTCGCGGCGAGAGTACGTGGTGGGGAAGCTGCAGCTGCTCCCGCAGTCCGAGAACATCTTCCTGATCTACAAGGAGGGCTGGCACCCGGCTGAGGTCGCCGCGGACAACCCGTCGTCCGAGTGGCAGTGGACGGAGAAGCGCGGCACCATCTCGTTCCTGAACCCGAAGCGGGACGCGACGTTCTACATCGAGTACGACGCGCGCGTCGATCTCTTCAACCCTCCGCAGCAGATTACCGTCTCAATGGCAGGGCAGCCGGTCGGCACGTTCTCGGCCGACACCCGGGAAAGGAAGCTCGTCACTTTTCCGGTCACGGCAGCCCAGTTCGGTCCGGCTGAGATGTCGGAACTCTCCATCGAGGCCGATAAGACGTTCAAGCCTGGCGGCGCGGATACCAGAGAGCTGGGAATCCGCGTGTTCCACACGTTCATCGAGCCCAAGTAGCCAGTCGCTACACTTCGTCGGCGATCTCGGGCGCTTCAGACTGTCTTGTCTGTAGTGTTTCTGGACACTTCAGCCGGACAATGCTAGAATCATTAGGTCTCGCATGATTTTTAAAGGTCATCTCTACATTCCGGCGGCGGCGTTTGCCCTGATGCTGAACGCGGCGCCTGCGAATGCAGAGGTCGTCCTGCTCACCTCGGGTCGCACGCTCACGGTCAAGTCCCATCGCATCGACGGAGAAAACATCGTTCTCAAGATGCGGGACGGCGGGGAGGTGACCTGCGACAAGTCGCTTATCGAGAAGATCGTTCCGGACGAGATTCCGTACGTGGAGCCGACGCCTCCGACGGAAGCCGCTCAGGCGCCCGAGGTGAATGAGCCGTCGGCGCTGCCGGCCACTCCCTATACGGAAATCATCACCACTATGGCGCAGGCCCACGGGGTCAACCCGATGCTGGTGCAGGCGCTCATCCAGGTCGAGTCCAACTATCGTCCCAAGGCTCGGTCGCACAAGGGCGCGATGGGGCTCATGCAGCTGATGCCCTCGACCGCCCGGCAGTATCAGGTCGGAAATCCCTACGATCCCAAGGCCAACATCGCGGCCGGCGTCAAGCACCTCAAGTCGCTGCTCGATCGGCTCGGGACGGTGGATCTCGCGCTGGCGGCCTACAACGCCGGCGAGGGCGCCGTGAAGAAGTTCAACGGCATCCCCCCGTATCGGGAAACGCGCGACTATGTCGCCCGAATCCTGTCGCTCGCCGGCATCAAGTAACGCGCGCCTCCGTCCCTGAATCGGGCTGCCCGCTGCCGCCCGCGAAAATTCCCAAGCCACGTCCACTTTGCGCCTGTCTAATCACAAGGTCCGGTTGACCTCCGCCTCGAGGCACCGAAGTTCAGCTGATATATAATTTCCGGATTGCGGTCGGCCGATAATGTCAACTGTGACAAGAGCTTGCGCCGAGCGGCGTGGATACGGGGGGTAGCGGGTGGAGTTCCGCTGCCGGCTCGGCACCCCGGGGGGCGAGATCATCGAAGGGATCTACGCCGCAGACTCCGAAGCGCGCCTGCGCCAGGAATTCGAGGACAAGGGCCTTTATGTCCTCGGCATCCAACGGGCGGGGGGCGCCGCGTTTGGCGGCAAGATCCCGCTGCCGACGCGTGCGCGCGTGTCGAGCCGGGAATTCCTCATCTTCAACCAGGAACTGGCGACTCTGCTGAAAGCCGGGATGCCGCTCGTCCAGTCGCTCGACATCCTCCGGCGCCGCGTGGCCAATCCGCTCTTCAAGTCGGTCCTGGACGACGTGCACGAGCGGGTCCGGGGAGGGAACTCGCTCTCGGAGGCGTTCGAGGCCCACGGCGCGCTGTTCCCAGGCGTCTACACGGCGTCGCTCCTCGCCGGCGAGAAGAGCGGCAATCTCGAACAGGTCATCCGCAGGTACGTCGCTTACGTCAAAGTAGTGGCGACGGTGAGGCGGAAGACAATCTCCGCGCTCGTCTATCCGGCCATCCTGCTGGCGCTCTCGCTCGCCGTCGTGTCGATCATCGTGCTGCGGGTGGTGCCGGAGTTCGACGCGTTCTACGACCAGTTCGGGCAGGAGCTGCCGCTATCGACCCGGATGATCGTGGCAACCTCGGAGTTCGCGCGCGCCTACTTTCTGCTCATCGTGATCGGGATCGTGGCGGGGGCGGTCGCGTTCTGGTTCTGGCTGAAGGAGCCGGCCCAGCGCGAGCGGTTCGATCGCTGGGTGCTGCAGCTGCCGGGCCTCGGGCCGATCGCCCGGAAGTTTTCGACCTCGCAGGCGGCGCGGACGCTGGCGACGCTGCTCGGCGGCGGCATTCCGCTCGTCAACGCGATCGACGTCGCGGCGCGGTCGATCAAGAACCGGTTCATCGCGCACGAGCTGCAGGTGGCCGGTCAGCAGGTACGCGAAGGACGGGCGCTCGCGGCGGCGATGCAGGAAAGCGGCGCGTTCGCCGATGTCGCGGTGAAGATGGTCGAGGTCGGCGAGTCGACCGGTGCGCTGCAGGAAATGCTGAACAGCCTGGCGGACTTCTACGACGAGGAGATCGACACTAATCTCGGCCGCTTCATCACGCTGGTCGAGCCGACCCTGCTGGTGCTGATGGGCCTGGTCATTGCCGGCCTGCTGCTCGCCTTATACATGCCGCTCTTCAACATGGGCGGATTGAGCTGACGCTATGAATGGCAAGACTTCATCTCCGACTCCGACGGCTGACGGCGGCGAAGCCGACCTCTACGTCGGCGTTCCCGAGGCGTCGGCCGCCGAACAGGCCGAGGAGACGGCGCGCGCCAGGCGGCTGGCCGACCGGTACCGCCTGCCGTTCGTCGATCTCTCTCAGTTCAACATCGATCACGAGCTGTTCCGCGCCCTTCCCGCCGACCTGATGCTGCGCTACGGCTTCGTGCCGTATCGCCGCGAAGGCAACGCGCTGATGATCGTGGTGTCGGATCCCACCGACCTGCCGATGATCGACGAGCTGGCGGTGCTCCTGGCCATGCCGATCAAAGTCACGGTCGGCGCCCCGTCGTCGATTCAGTCGATCCTGAAGAAGAGCGAGAGCTCCCAGCGCGTGCTGGAGGAAGCCACCGAAAGCTTCCAGCTGCAGATCCTTCGGGAAGACGAGCTGGCCGAAGATCAGCTCACCGTCGACAAGCTCACCGCCGACCAGAGCCCGGTCATCCGGCTGGTGGATACCACCCTCTATTCCGCGATCCAGCGGCGCGCCAGCGACATCCACATCGAGACCCAGGACGATGCGGTGCACGTGAAGTACCGGATCGACGGCGTGCTGCAGGCGGCGATGCGGCCGATCGACAAGCGCTTCCACAGCACGATCATCTCGCGCGTCAAGGTCATGGCGGAGCTCGACATCGCCGAGAAGCGCGTTCCGCAGGACGGCCGCTTCAAGGTCCGCATGGGCGGCAAGAGCATCGACTTCCGCGTCTCGATCATGCCGAGCGTGCACGGCGAGGACGCGGTCATCCGCATCCTCGACAAGGAGTCGATCAGCGAGCAGTTCCACGAGCTGCGCCTCGATATCCTCGGCTTTCCCGAGGACGAGCTGCGCCGCTTCCGCAAGTACATCGCCGAGCCCTACGGCATGGTGCTGGTCACCGGCCCGACCGGCAGCGGCAAGACGACGACGCTCTATGCGGCGCTGTCGGAGATCAAGTCGATCGAGGACAAGATCATCACGATCGAGGACCCGGTCGAGTACCAGCTGCGCGGCATCACGCAGATCCCGATCAACGAGAAGAAGGGGCTGACGTTCGCGCGCGGGCTGCGATCGATCCTGCGGCACGACCCCGACAAGATCATGGTCGGGGAAATCCGCGACGCCGAGACGGCGCAGATCGCGATCAACTCGGCGCTGACCGGCCACCTCGTCTTCACCACCGTCCACGCCAACAACGTGCTCGACGTGCTCGGCCGCTTCCTCAACATGGGCGTCGAGGCCTACCAGTTCGTGTCGGCGTTGAACTGCGTGCTGGCGCAGCGGCTGGTGCGCAACATCTGCGTCAACTGCAAGCGGCCGGCGAAGGTGAGCCGGGCGCTGCTCGAGGAGTCGGCGCTCGATCCCGCGCTCGAGTTCAGCGGCCGGTTCTTCGAGGGCGCCGGCTGCATGGAGTGCGGCGGCACCGGGTTCAAGGGCCGGACCGCGATCTGCGAGCTGCTCGACCTGAGCGACAACATCCGCGAGATGATTCTCGACAAGCGGCCGACGTCGGAGATCAAGAAGGCAGCACGCGAAGAAGGCATGCGGTTCCTGCGCGAGAGCGCGGTCGAGCAGGTCATGATCGGCAAGACCACGCTCCGTGAGATCAACAAGGTGACGTTCGTCGAATGAGTGCCAAACGCGCCGGGGGCTGGGTTTCGAGCCCGCCACCCGGCATCGCGATCGAGATCACGGCGACACGGGTCACGGCGGTGGCGCTGGCGGACCAGGGTGGCGGCCGGACGGTGACGGCGCACGCGACCGAGCCGCTCGCGGCCGGCGTCGCCGTTCCGGCGCTGAACGCCGCCAACGTGCACGACGAGCGCGGATTGAGCAGCGTCGTCGGCGCGGTGCTGCAGCAGCTCGGGCAGCGCTCGCGGCGCGTTGCGCTGGTCCTGCCGGACTCGGCGGCGAAGGTCTCGCTGATCCGCTTCGACAAGGTGCCGGCGAAGCTCCATGATCTCGAGCAGCTGATTCGCTGGCAGATGCGCAAGGCGGCGCCGTTCCGCATCGAGGATGCGCAGGTGTCGTGGCAGCCGGCTGCGGCGTTGCCGGGGGGCGGCCGCGAGTACCTGGTGACGGTGGCGCGCCGCGACATCGTGCAGTCCTACGAGCGCGCGTGCGAAGCAGCCGGCGCGCAGGCGGGCATCGTCGACATCGCCAGCTTCAACCAGATCAACGCCATCCTCGCCGGGCCGCCGATCGGCGGCGACTGGCTGCTGATCGACGTCGCCGCCGACTTCGCCACGCTCGCGGTCGTCCGTGGCGACGACATGATCTTCTACCGCAATCGCGCGACCGCCGGCGAGGGTGAGCTCGCGGAACTGGTGCACCAGACCGCGATGTATCACGAGGACCGGCTCGGCGGCGGCGGCTTCACGCGGGTCGTGCTGGCCGGCGCCTCGGTGCTCGGCGCCGACCTGACCGAGCGGATCAGGCGCACGCTGGAAGAGCGCATCGGCGTGCGCGTCGAAGTGATCGACTTCCGGCCGGCCGCGGATCTGCGGGATCGGATCGCCGCCGGGCCCGAGCTGCTCGACACGCTGGCCGCGGGCGTCGGCATCCTGTTACGGGAGCGGGTGGGGCGACGGCCGGCCCGCGCCACATCGGAGCGGGTGGCCTAGTGCTGCGCACGAACCTGTCGACCCGGCCGTTCTACAACGAGCGCGCCGTCCACGTCGTGCTGGCCATCGCCGCGGCGCTGGTGCTGGTGCTGACCGCCTACAACGCGATCCGCATCATCTCGCTGTCGCGCCAGAACACCGAGTTCGCCGCGCTGATCAATCGCGATCGCAGCGAGGCGCAGCGGTTGAGCGCCGAGGCGCAGCGGATCCGCGCCGCGATCAACCAGGACGAGCTGCAGGCGACGGCCGCCGCGGCGGCGGAGGCCAATCGCCTGATCGATCAGCGCACGTTCTCGTGGACGGAGTTCTTCAATCGCATCGAGGAGACGCTGCCGCCCGACGTGATGCTGACCGACGTGCGCCCGACCTTCCAGCAGGAGGTGCCGGTCGTCAGCATGACGGTGCTCGGCCGCCGGACCGAAGACGTGGACGAGTTCATCGAGAAGCTCGAAGCGACGGGCGCGTTCGGATCGGTGCTGCCCATGCAGGAGGACCGCACCGACGAAGGCCTGCATCGCGTGCAGCTGCGCGCGTCGTACACGCAGCACGTGAGCACGGAGGCGACGCCAGCGAAGACGGAGGAGCCAGCAGCCCCGGAAGGCACCAAGCCGGACGCGGGCGCGAAGCCTGAGGCCACGGCCCCGGCGCAACCCGACGCACCTGGTGCGAAGCCGGCCGACACGCCGGCACAGCCTGAGGCGACGCGGCCGGACGGCGCGCCGGCGGCAGAGCCGCGCCGCCGCGGGCCGCACCAGCAAGCCGGGACGCGGAGGGCGCGGACAATGATGGACGTCCGCCGCATCGTCTTCGAGAATCGGCGCATCGTCTGGATCATCGCGGCGACGCTGGTCGTCAACGTCGCGCTCTATGCGCTGGTGGTGTATCCGCTGACCAATCGCGTACAGACGGAGCAGCAGCAGGCCGGTGACGCGACCCGCGCCCTCAACACCGCGCGCCGGACACACGACGTGGCCAAAGGGACGGTGACGGGGAAGAAGGAGGCCGATGCGGAGCTGCAGAAGTTCTACCGCGACGTGCTGCCGCCCGATCAAAGCGCGGCGAGGCGGCTGCTCTATCTCCCGCTGAACCAGCTGGCGCGGAAAGCGAACCTCACCAGCCTGCAGTCGAGCCTGCAGCCCGAACCGGATCGCAAGACCGGACTGGGCAAGCTGACGGTGACGCTGAACCTGGAAGGCGAGTACGACAACGTGCGTCGCTTCATCCACCAGCTCGAGACCGCGTCCGAGTTCCTCGTGCTCGAGAGCGTGGTGGTGCGGCAGGGGAGCGAAGGGGAGCGGAACCTGAGCGTGATTGCACACATCGCGACGTATTACATGGCCGGAGGCAATGGCAACTGACGCGCCCGCATCGCCATCGCCGTCGGTGACACGTTCCAGGCTGCTGTTACTCGTGCTGCTCGGAGTAGTCCTCGTTGCGGCCCTGTGGATGAATGTCGGCACCTCCCGGGGCCCGGCGACGCCGGCGGCGGGGCCGACGCGCGCGGCGCAGCAGCAGCGCGACGACGCGGCGCCAAAGCTCGATCCCGCGGAGCTGGACGTGAAGCTCGAGGCGCTTGCGGGTGAGCGGCCGTCGCCAGGCGATACCGAACGGAACCCGTTCCGGTTCAAGCCGAAGCCGGCGCCGCCGCCGCCACCGCAGCCGGTGGTGAAGGCGCCGCCGGTGCAGGACCCCGGCGTGGCGCTGCCGCCGCAGCCAGCGGCGCCGCCGCCGATTACGGTGAAGTTCATCGGCACGTTTCAGTTGCCGGACGGCGGGATGGTGGCGGTGTTCACCGACTGCACCGTCGGGCGCACCACGCAGACCGTTCGTGAGGGAGCAACGATTCTCGGGCAGTACAAGCTGGTGAAGATAGGACTGCAGTCCGTTGTCGTCGAACATCTCGACGGCCGGGGACGTACGACGCTGCCGAAGACGGGCCAGGAATGCGTCAAATAGGAGCGCGCGTGAGCAAGCAGAGGCTGGTAATCGTGGTCATCCTGTCGGTGCTCTTCGCCGGCTGCGCGGCGGGGCGCGCATATCGCCGAGGGCAGGAGGCGGCGCGCGCCGGGGACTGGGATGCCGCGGTCACGCACTACACGAGAGCGGTGCAGACCAATCCCGACAGTCCCGAGTACAAGATCGCGCTGGAACGGGCCCAGCAGACGGCGGCGCAGGAGCACATCAGCCGCGGCCGGCAGCTCGAAGAGAAGGATCAGCTCGACCTGGCGCTGATGGAGTATCGCCGCGCGGTCGAGCTCGATGGCACCAACCGCATGGCGGCGGCGCGGGCGGCGGAGCTGGAGCGGATCATCCGCGACCGGATCGAGGCGTCACGGCCGCGGCCCCGCATCGAAACGCTGCGCGACCAGGCCGCGCGCCAGGGACCGCCGCCGCTGCTGAACCTGCGGACGCGGCTGCCCCGGCTCAACTTCAACCAGTCGAGCGTGCGCGACATCCTCAACATCATCGGGACCAGCGCCGGGATCAGCGTCACGTTCGATCAGCAGTTCGCCGATCGCGCCTACAGCATCGACCTCGAGGACGTCACCGTCGAGGAGGCGCTGCAGCAGATCATGGCGGCGAACCAGCTGTTCTACAAGGTCGTCAACCCCAAGACGATCATCGTCGTCAACGATCGCGCCGACAAGCGCCAGCAGTACGACGAGATGGTGGTGAAGGTGTTTTTCCTGTCGCATTCCGACGCGCAGGAGATCAACCAGCTGGTGACCACCATCATGCGCGTGCCGCAGATGCCGGTGGCGCCGGTGATGATCGTCAACAAGACCGCCAATACCATTACGGCGCGGGGCACGATCCAGGTGGTCGACATCATCGAGCGGATCATCAGGGCCAACGACAAGCCGCGCGCCGAAGTCATCATCGACGTGCAGATTCTCGAGGTGAACCGGACGCGCACCAAGCAGTTCGGGTTGAACCTCAATGCCTACGCCGTGGGGCTGCTGTTCTCCCCGGAGGTCGCGCCGCCGAATACCAGCACGCCGCCGGTCGTCGCGCCGCCGTCGCCGCCGCCCTTCAACATGAACACCATCAGCCAGGGCGTGAGCACGGCCGACTTCTACATGAGCGTGCCGACGGCGGTCGTCCGCTTCCTCGAGGCCGACTCGCACACCAAGACGATTGCCAAGCCGCAGCTGCGCGGCGCTGAAGGCACCAAGCTGACGCTGAACCTCGGCGACGAAATCCCGGTGCTGCAGACGGTGTTCGGCGCCGCCGCGCAGGGCGGGTTCGCGACGATTCCGCAGTCCTCGTATACCTACCGGCCGGTCGGCGTCATCGTCGAAGTCACGCCGCGGGTCACCTACGACGGCGAGGTGATCCTCGATCAGCTGGTGATCGAGAACAGCACGCTCGGCGGATCGATCGATGTCGGCGGGCAGTCGGCGCCGACGTTCGGCACGCGGAAGGTGACGACGAAGCTGCGCCTGCGCGAGGGCGAGTCGGTGCTGCTCGCCGGCCTGCTGCGCGAGCGCGATCGCAAGGATCTGCGGGGCTTCCCGGGGCTGCTGCGCCTGCCGGTGTTCAAGCAGTTCCTGTCCGACAACGATCAGCTGATCGAACAGACCGACATCGTCATGCTGATGACGCCGCGCATCGTGCGCACTCACGAGTTGACCGCCAGCGACCTGGCGCCGATCTACATCGGCACGCAGCAGAATCTCGGGCTCGGTGGGCCGCCGCCGCTGATTGCGCCGACGCCGGAAGCGGAGATCGCACCGTCGGTCGGTTCGGCGACTCCCAACCAGATCATTCCGTCGACGCCGGGTGTCCTGCCGGGCGGGGCGGCGCGTCCGCCGGTCGTGCCGCCTGGAACGTCGCCGCTGCCGGTGCCGATCACGCCGGTGCCACCCGTGCCTCAGGCCACGCCTCCGGGCGTGACGCCGCCAGGCGGGGCCGTTCCCCCGGGCACGATCCCACCAGGAGCGACTACACCGCCAGGGGCGACGCCGCCGCCCGGCACCGTGCCGCCAGGGGCAACGCCGCCGCCACCTGTGGGCGCCCCGCCGGTGACTCCGCCGGCTGGCACCACGCCGCCGGGCACCACACCGCCGGGAACCACGCCGCGCGATCCGGCAGCGCCGACGGCGAAGCCTGGCGGACCGGAGAGCCCGAGCACACCCGCGCAGGTCATCCTGACGGTGCCCGGCACGACGTTCCAGGTCGCCGGTGGGCCCTACACGGTGCCAGTGTCGGTGAACAACGCGTCGCGGCTGTCGGTGGTGACGCTGACCGTCACGTTCAATCCCAGCATCCTGCGGGTGCGGTCGGTGCAGGATGGCACGTTCATGCGGCAGGGTGGCGTTGCCACCAGCTTCACGCCGCGCATCGACGCCGCCGCCGGCCGCGTCGACATCGCGATCGCGCGCACGGCCGATCAGGTTGGCGCGTCAGGATCGGGTCTGCTCGCGGCCCTGCTGTTCGACGCCGTCGGGCCAGGCAGCTCGGTGATTCAGACCAGCGGCGTCGCCAGCACGCCAGACGGCGGCCCGGTGACGATGCAATTCAGTCCGGTCACGGTGACCGTCAGGTAGAGGCCTATGCGTTCCCGCTTGCGTTCGGATTGCGCGCGCGGCTTCACGTTCATCGAGCTGCTGGTCGTCACGACCATCCTGCTGATCCTGGCGTCGGCGATCATGCCGCTCGCGCGGGTCACGGTGCAGCGCCAGCGGGAGGTGGAGCTGCGCCGCTATCTGCGCGAGATGCGGGTCGCCATCGACAAGTTCAAGGACGCCGCCGATGCCGGTGTCATTGGCGCGTTCGACCTCAAGGCGGGCGCCGAAGGCTATCCGCCCGATCTCGAGACGCTGGTCGAAGGCGTGAGCAAGGTCAACGATCAAAGCGGAACCAAGCTGAAGTTCCTGCGCAAGATCCCGATCGACCCGATGACCCACTCGGCCGAGTGGGGGTTGCGGTCGTATCAGGACAAGCCCGACGCCAGCGCGTGGGGCGGGCAGAACGTCTTCGACGTCTACACCAAGTCGACGGGCACCGCGCTCGACGGCACGAAGTATCGAGACTGGTGATGGCTATATCAAGGTCGGATTCAGGACTGAGGACCGGCATCCGCGGCGCGCGCGGGTTCACGCTCATCGAGCTGCTGGTCGTCATCTCGATGATCACGATCCTGGCGGCGATGGGCGTCGCGCAGTACCGGAACAGCGTCAAGCGCACCGAGGAGGCGACGCTGGCGAAGGCGCTGTTCGAGATGCGCGATCTGATCGATCAGTACTACGCCGACAAGGGCAAGTATCCGTCGTCCCTCGACTCGCTGGTCAGCGACGGCTACATGAGGAAAGTCCCGATCGATCCGATCACGAAGTCGACGGATACCTGGCAGACCGTTCCGGCGGAGCCCGATCCGGCCAATCCCTCCGCCGAGCCCGGCATCTACGACGTCAAGAGCGGGGCCACCGGCACGTCGCTCGACGGCCGGAACTACTCCGACTTCTGACCCGCGCTCCGAACAGGAGCGAGAACACCGCAGGCAGAAAAAAAGGGACGCCGCCCGAAGGCGACGTCCCTCTGATGGTCGGCTTCAATCTCTAGCGAATCGACCCCGCGGTGGTGACGTTCACCGCCGTCTGCCCGTCACCCTGAGGACCGCTGGCTTGCGTGACTATCACCGTCACTGTCCGCGTGCCGATTCCGGTGTAGACCACCGACTGACGGTTGCTGGTCGTGCTCACGGTCGAGGGGCTGGCGCCCGATCCGAACTCCCAGTCGTAGCGGATGATGGTCGAGGTATTGCCTTGCACCTGCGCCGTGAAGATGACGACCTGGCCGGGCGCCGGCGTGGTGTCACTTGCCGTGATGGTCACCGACGGCGGCTGGGCCGGCAGCACGGTGACGGCTGTCGACACCTGTTCCGAGCATCCACCCGCATCCGACGCGGTCGCGGTGATGGTGTAGGTGCCATCCGCACGATACGTATGTGGCACGACGGTCGACCCGCTGATCGGTCCCAGGTTCCGGACCGTGCCGTCGCCAAGATTGAGCGAGACGTTGGTGACGTTGGCGGTGGTCGCGACGTTCACCGTGAAGCTGCTGACAACGCCCGCCGAAATCTGCGTGGTCGGCGCCGTGATGCTGATGCCGGTTCTCGGATTGAGCGTGACCTTGACCGTGGCCGTCTTGCCGGCAACGTTGGCGGTGATGTCGGCTTCGCGCGTGGTGGTCAGCTGCGTGCGGGCGATGCCCTCGAAGTCGGTGTTCGCGGTCGCTGGATTGAGCTGACCGGTGGTCGTGGTGAACGAGACCGGGACACCTGGCAGACCGGCCCCGGTGATATCCTCCACCCGCGCGCTCAGCTGGCTCGCACCGCCCGTACAGCCCAGCGCTTGCGGCGTGGCGGTGAGGAGCACTCGTTCCGCCGCGGCCGTGCCGATGCGAAGGTTCTCGAGCCTGCCCGACGCGCCGCCGGAAAACGCGGTGATGATGGCGGTGCCGCTCTGCGCCCCGGCAAAGAACTTCACGCGGACCTGTCCGTTGTTTGTCCGCGCTTCGGCCGGCTCGATGCGTCCGAGCGTCGTCGTAAAGGTGACGACGGTGCCGTTCTGAACCGGTGTGCCGGCGCCGGTCGTCGTCGTGGTGGTCGTGCCGGTGCCGGTCCCGGTGCCCGTCCCGGTGCCGGTACCCGTGCCGTTTCCGCCCGTGCCGGTCCCCGTGCCTGTGCCGGTACTCGTGGCTACGCCCTGTTCGATGACCGTCGCGACGATCTCCATCTCCCCGTTCGTGGGGACAGTGGTCGACGTCGGAAAGATCGTGATCACGCTGCCGGTGGGAGCCAGCAGCGGGACCTTGTCACAGGCGAGGGCGAACATCATGGCCGATGCAGTGGCCGCCATCATGGCGACGAACCTGGAACCGACCCGGCGAGACTGTGCAGATTGTGGTAACATAGTGCAGCCTAACTATAATACTCTCATGAGTTTAGAGGGTCAACCCCGACGAGCTGCCGAGGCCGGCTATGCGATGGCGACATTGCTCGTCGCCCTCGCGGTGATGTCGGTCCTGATGAGCGCCGTGCTGCCGGCGTGGCGTCACCAGGCAACGCGGGAGAAGGAAGCAGAGCTCGCGTTCCGGGGCGAGCAGTACGTGCGGGCGATTCAGCTGTGGGAGCGAAAAATGGGCCCGGGCTCGCGGCCGCCCAACTTCGACATGCTGGTCCAGCAGAAATTCCTGCGGAAGAAATACAAAGATCCGATGACGGTCGACGGCGAGTTCCAGCCCGTGTATGCCGGCGTCAATCCCACTCCCTCGGGCCAGGCAGGTGCGGGCGGGCGTGGCGCCGGCGGCGCTCGGGGCCAAGTTCCCCAGCCGCAGCAACCGCAGCCCGGAGTGGGCGGCCAGGGCATCGCCAGCGGCGGCATCCACGGCGTCATGAGTAAGAGCAAGGAGTCGTCGATCCGGGTGTACAAGGGGGCGACTCGCTACAACGAGTGGCGTTTCATTCACGCCGGCGCGGCGAATACGCCCGGAGGGGTGCCCGGATCGAACATGCCGGGCGGTAGAGGTCGCGGGCAGCCAGGCATGGGAGACGGGCGCGGCGGATTTCCCACTACCCCCGGCGGACGGAGTGGGGCTCCAGGAGGCCGCGGCATAGGCCCCGGGATCGGGCCCGGCGGCCGAGGGACCAGCCCGGTTGGCCCACCCGGAGGCGGCGGCCCAGGTGGCCGCGGGCAGTAACGCACACGCCGGAACGCCCGCTACGCGCACGCGATTTAGACGCCCATCCCCGCCGCTCGGCGGGAAAAAAACCGCGTCCGGCCACTCGCCGGCGGCGCCCGTCAGCGCGTCAGGGCATCGACGATGGCGTCGTGAATCCGCGGCCGAATCTGGCGGATGCGCGTGTTCTCGCGCGACGGATGCACGCGGTTCGTCAACAGCACGACGTAGAGATCCCGTTCCCAGTCAATCCACAACGACGTACCGGTGAAGCCGGTGTGACCGATCGACGTGGGGGAGAGCCTGGTGCCGCACGACGAGGTCGGCAGCATCGTGTCCCATCCGCTCGCGCGCGAACTGCCCGGCGCGTCCGATCTGGCGACGAACGTCCGCATGGTCTCCGGCAGCGCCAGGATCGGTTCGCCCGCCAGCGTCCGCAGTACCGCGCGCGCGAACGCGCCGACCGCGGCTGCCGTCCCGAACAACCCCGCATGGCCGGCGGCGCCGCCGAGCGCCCAGCAGTTCTCGTCGTGGACCTCACCCGTCAGGAGCCGGCCGCGCCACTCGTCGATCTCCGTCGGCGCGCAACGCGATCGCCACGCGCGCGGCGGATGGAACGCCAGCGGCTCCGGCGTCATGAACGCCCGCACACGATGGAACTGGCTGGCAAGCGACGTGGACGGATCGAACGCGCCGGGCGCGCCGACGAATCCCGGAGTGCGCGGCGCGACGTCCTCGAGGATGAAGCCAAGCAGGATGAAGCCGAGGTCACTGTAGATGGCTTGCGTCCGCGGCGCGTACTCGAGCGGCAGCGTGCAGATCGCGTGCTCGAACTCGGTGCGCCCGGTGAAGTCCCGGAACAAGGGCAGATAGGCGGACAGCCCGGAGCGGTGCGTGAGCAGGTCGGCGATCGTCACGAGCATGCGGTCGGTGCCTCGCCATTCGGGCAGCCATTTCGCGATCGGATCGCTCATTACCATCCGGCCGGAGTCGACGGCCCGCATCGCCAGCGTCGTGGTGGCGAGCACCTTGGTCAGGGACGCGAGATCGAAGATCGTGTCGGGGGTCGTGGCCGGTGCGTACGGATCGAACGTCATTGCACCGAACGCGGCGTTCCAGCGCGGCCCGTCGTGGGCGCCGATCTCCAGGCATGCGGCGGGGAAGACGTGTTCGTTGATCGCGTCGCGCAGGACGCTGCCGATCGGCTCAAACCGGTCGCGCATCGGGTTCCTGGCGCAGCAGGAGAGACAACAGCAGGGCCACCGCCGATGTCACCGCCGCGCCGGTCAAGGCATACCAGGTGAACGCCAGGACGCCGCTCGTCCAGATCCACGCCAGCACGACCGTGCCGGCGATCATTCCGCCGAGCATCGCGCGCGCCCCGACACGGCGCGTCAGCACGCCGGTCAGGAAGGCGCCGAGAACCGGTCCGGCAGCGAGCGACAGCACCGACAGGCCGGAGTCGAGGACCGACTGGGTCACGTACTGGGCGCCGAGCGCGACCACGATCTGCGCCACGCCCCAGAGGACCGTGGCGCGGCGCGCGACTCGCATCAACGTGTCCTGGTCGGCGTCGGGCCGGACGTACTTCAAGTAGAAGTCGTTGACCGTGGTCGCCGCCAGCGAATTGATCGACGGCGACAGCGCCGCCGCGACGATGGCCGCGACGATGAAGCCGGAGACGCCCTCCGGCAGCGACGTCACCACGAAGAGAGGCAGGACCTCGTCGTTGCGGCGCAGCGGCCGCGGCAGCGGCGTGTGCTGGTAGAAGGTGTAGAGCATCGCCCCGATGGCCAGGAACAGCACGAACTGTACGAACACCAGCAGGCCGCTCAGGATCAGGCCGGTCGAGGCGTCGCGAAGCGTGCGCGCCGAGAGCAGCCGCTGCACCAGGAACTGGTCGGTGCCATGGGTCGCGAGCGTGAGCGCGATGCCCCCGAGCAGGCCGGCCCAGAACGTGTAGGCGCGCTTCGGGTCGAGCGAGAAATCGAAGACGCGCATGTGGCCCGCGTCTCCCGCGGTGCGGACGACCTCGTCCCATCCGCCCGGAATCAGCTGCAGCAGCCCGAAGAAGACCAGCAGCGCCCCGCCGACGTAGACGAACATCTGCACCACGTCGGTCCAGATCACGGCGGAGACGCCGCCGCGCACCGTGTAGATGATCATCGCCACGCCGAGCGCCACCACCGTGATCGAGACCGGCACCTGCGTGACCACCGAGATCACCAGCGCCGTGGCATACAGCCGGATGCCGTCGGCAAGGGTCCGCGTGATCATGAAGATCACCGCCGCGACGTTCTTCACCGACGGCCCGAACCGGTGCAGCAGCAACTCGTACGAGGTGAACAGGTCGCCGCGGAAGTAGGCGGGCAGGAAGAGCGCGCTCACGAGCACCCGGCCCGCGACGTAGCCGAACGCGAGCTGGAGGAACGTCATGTTCCCGGCGTAGGCCCCGGCCGGGACGCCGATGAAGCTGAGGGTGCTGGTCTCGGTGGCGACGATGGTGAAGCAGATCGCCCACCACGGCACCGACCGGTCGGTGAGGAAGTAGTCGCGGGTCGTTTTCTGGAAGCGCGCGAACCAGGACCCGAACGCGGTGATCGCCAGCAGATACGCGGCGATGACGGCGTAGTCGATCCAGGTCAGCACCATGGCGGCTGTTCGGGAAACGCGACGATCAGCGCGATCCGTCGCCGGCCGCGGGCGCGGCGAACGCGGCGCGTGACACCGTGCGCAAGTAGTTGCGGGCCCGATTGCGTGGTTCGACCAGGCTGTCGTAGGAGAACAGGATCACCCCTTCGGCGCCCAGGCGCCGCGCGCGATCGATGTGCGCGACGGTTTGCGCCGGCGTCAGCTGATAGGCGCCGATGCCCGCCCAGACCGGTCGCGATCCGGCCGCTGCGACTGCCGCCGCAATCTGCTCGCCGAACTTCGCCGGTTCCACCGTGTAGGCCATCGGGCACAGGGCGTCGACGATGCCGCGCTCCAGCCAGGCCGGCCAGTCCTGCAGCTTGTGCTCGCGCGCTTCCTGGAGATCCGCCGCCGCCGCGACGCTCACCGTGGCCTGCGGACGTTCGGATTTGACGGCGTCACGCAGCCGGGCCATCAACGTGGTCAATCGAGCCTGCCGGAACCGGCGCCACTCCGACGGCAGGGCATCGGGAAATGCCAGAACGTGCTGGGCGGAACGCGACGCCAGCGACCGGCGCTCGGTCGCCGACAGCTGCGGCTCGATCCACCGGCGGAACTCGCGAACCGCCGATCGGCTGTAATCGAAGGAATCGTTCGGATAGCGCGCGTAGTCGAAGTGCACGCCGTCGACGGCGTATCGCCGCGTCAGCTGGCGCACGACGCCGACGAGATGGTCGACGGCAGGCGGAGGAATCGGCGAGGCGTACAGACCCTCGACGTCGGATCGCCCACGCGTCCATCGCGCCAGCGCCGCCACGTACGACGGGTGCCGCGGATCGATCCGTGACAGCTGCGTGCCGAGCTCGCGCGGCACCATCAGCCATTCGGGCCGTTGCCGCACCAGGTGGTCGCGGCCGTCCGGCAGATCGACCGCGCTCGAGACCAGGCTGACATTGACCCACGCGTGCACGCGCAGCCCGGAGCGATGCGCCGACGCCAGCAGCTCGCCGAGCGGATCGAAGCTTGCCGGCTGCCGGGCGAGCAGCTCCGCGCGCGGTTCGACGCTGCCGCGGTAGTAGGCGTCGCCGCGACCGCGCACCTGGACGAACAGCGTGTTGAAGCCATTGCGGCTCGCCGACCCGACGAGGTCCGCGATCCCCTCGGGCGACGAGATCGATGAGCGCAGGACCCACAGCGCGCGAATTTCGGAACTGATGGGACGTGACGCGCTGGCGACGCCCGGGAGCCGGCTCGAGGCGGCTCCCGTCGTCATCAGGCAACCGACGAGGACGGCCCCCGCAAGCGTGCGGGCGCGTCCACATCGGGCGGAAATCATAGGATGCCCGACTGTAACGTGTTGCCGTCAGGAGTGTCAACGCGACCGGCCGTCGTCCCGCTCGCGTTGACTTGCGCGCGCGGGAGGCCGTAGAGTGGCCGCAGTCGCGTCGCGACCGCGACGCACCGCCACGTTCCCGTGACTCTGCTGACCAGCCAGCCTGCGACTCGCGCCCAGCGTCCCTGAATGTCTCACGTCATCGGTATCGATGCGGGAGGCACGAAGACCGTCTGCCTGCTCGCCGACATGCACGGCACCGTCGTGTCGCGCTCGCGCAGCACGGGCGCGAACCTGCAGGCGGTGGGCGAGCTGCAAGTCGAAAAGGTCCTGCACGAGGTCATGGAGCAGGCGATCGGCGATCGCGCCATCGTGCCGTCCGTGATTTGCCTGGGCATCGCCGGCGTCGATCGTCCCGGGGATCACGCGGTGATCCAGGGGATCATGAAGCGCATCGGCTTCAAGGCGCGCATCCTCATCGTCAACGACGCGCTGGTGGCGCTCGAGGCCGGCGCCCCGGGACAGCCCGGGGTCGTGGTGATCTCCGGGACCGGCTCGATCGCGTATGGACGCAACACCGCCGGTCAAGCCGCGCGATCGGGCGGCTGGGGCTACGTGCTCGGCGACGAGGGCAGCGGATACTGGATTGGCCGGGCAGCGCTGCGCGCGGTCCTGCGCGCCGCCGATCACCGCGGGCCGCGCACGCTGCTGACCCAGATGCTGCTCGAGCATTTTCAGGTCGCGCAGCCCCAGGCGCTGATCCACGCCGTGTACCACAGCCACCTGTCGCCAGCCGCGATCGGCGCGCTCGCGACATCAGTGCAGACGGCGTTCCGGGAGGGCGATCCCGCGGCGATCGGGATCCTCAAGGGCGCGGCCGACGAGCTGGAGGGATCGGCGCTGTCGGTGGCTCGCCGGCTCGACCTGATGAGCGAGGCGTTTACGTTTGTGCTCTCCGGCGGCATTTTCCGAGCGATACCATGGCTGGAGCAGGAGCTCGCGCGCCGGCTGCCGGTGACCGCTCCTCACAGCACGACGACGCTGCTCGATCGCGAACCGGCCGAAGGGGCCGTGCGTCTCGCGCTCGACGAGGCCCGTGGCGGCGCCTCAATCCCCGTTTACAAACACTGATGTCACTCGTCCGCAGTCCCAGAGTCAAAGTGTTCGACGACGTCCGCGCCGCGGCCCGGAGCGTCGCCGAGCGCATCGTCACCGCCATCGAGTCGAATCCATCGATCGTGCTCGGCCTGCCCACCGGCCGCACGCCGATTGCGATGTACGACGAGCTCGTGAAGCTGAGCGCGGCGCGCGGCACCGACTGGTCGTCCGTGACCACCTTCAACCTCGATGAGTTCATCGGGCTGCCGCCGGCTCACCCCGGCGCCTACCGGCAGTTCATGCAGCAGCACCTGTTCGGCGAGGTCAACATGTCGCCGGCGCGCATCAACTTTCTCGACGGCATGGCCGATCCCGCCAGCGAATGCGCGCGCTACGAGGCCGCGATCGTCGCCGCGGATGGGATCGACATCCAGGTTCTGGGGATCGGCACCAACGGCCACATCGGCTTCAACGAGCCGGGTCGCGAGCTGCAGTCGCGCACCCATCGCGTCACCCTGCGGCCCGAGACGCGGCGCAGCAATGCGACGCTGTTTGGCGGGGAAATGGAAAGCGTGCCGGTCGAGGCCCTGTCGATGGGAATGGCGACGATCCTTCAGGCGCGCAGCGTGATCCTGCTGGCGAACGGGCCCAACAAGGCTACTTGCGTCGAGCGCGTCGTCAACGGTCCGCTGACGACGGATTTGCCGGCGACGTTCCTGCAGCTGCACCACGACGTCGACATCGTCCTGGATGCGGCGGCCGCGCGCGAGCTGACGTCAGCGGCCGGCCGCTAGACCGGCGCTTTGTGCTCGAGCAGGTCGCGCAGGCGCGGCTCGATGTCCTCGCCGATCGCCTCGCGGACTGAATCATCCGCCTTCTTCAGCCGCTTCAGCGCCTGCGGCAGCGTCAGGCCGGCCTTCTGCATGACGATGGCGGCCTTGACGTTCCATTTGGCGCGCTTGAGCAGCGCGTCGGCGTGGTCGTACTCGAGCCCGGTCACGACGCAGAGGATCCGGCGCGCGCGATCCTTGAGCTTCTCCGAGCCGGTCTGGACGTCGACCATCAGGTTGCCGTAGGTCTTGCCGAGCTTGATCATCGCGACGGTGGTCAGCATGTTGAGCACCATCTTGGTGGCGGTGCCCGCCTTCAACCGCGTCGAGCCGGCGATGATCTCCGGTCCGACCGCCGGCGCGATCTGCAGATCGACGAAGTTCTGCAGCTCGGATCCGGGCCAGCAGGTGACGAAGATGATCCGGGCGCCGGCCTTGCGCGCGCGGGTCAGGCCGCCGCGGACGAACGGTGTCATGCCGCTCGCCGACACGCCGACAACCACGTCCTTTTTGTTGAGGCGGAGGCGGCCGATACTGCGCGCCCCTTCCTCGTAGTTGTCCTCGACGCCTTCCTTCGCCCGGAACACCGCCCCTTGTCCGCCGGCCATGATCGCCTGGACGAGGGACGGGTGGGTGCCGAAGGTCGGTGGAATCTCGGAGGCCTCGACCACGCCGAGTCGACCGCTGGTGCCAGCGCCGACGAAGATCACACGGCCGCCCTTCTTCAGGGACTGGGCGATGATCTCGATGCCGTGCGCAATCCGCTCTTTCTCCTTGAGCACGGCGGCGATGACTTTACGGTCCTCGTTGACGACCATCTCGATGATGTCGCGAACGGGCGTCTTGTCGATGGCGAGCGAGGCGGGATTGATGGCTTCAGTGGGAAGCGACTGCCATTTCGAAGTGGTCGGCATGTGGAATCTGACGTCGGGACGGTCCGTAAGGCTTGCTTGTCCCCCTCGTGCAACCGCTTACGGTACTCCCCGAGTCCTGGAGTGTCAAACCGCGACGGCGTGACCTGGCGCCCATCGTCGCTCGCCGTGCCGGGTCGCCGGGCTGCCAGACCGGCTGAAGTAGACTCGCAGGAACATGGAGCGGAGCCATCAGCGGCCGGCGGAGATGACCGACGCATTCGAGCGCGTCGCCGAGGTCGCCGGCCGGCTCGAGCGCGAGCTGGCCAAGGCGGTCGTCGGTCAGCACCGGGTGGTGCGCGAGATCCTCATCGCGTTCCTGGCGGGCGGTCATTGCCTGCTGCGCGGCGTCCCCGGCCTGGCCAAGACGCTGCTGATCAAGAAGCTCGCCGAAGCGGTGGAGCTGAAGTTCAACCGCATCCAGTTCACCCCTGACCTGATGCCGTCGGACATCCTCGGCGCGGAGGTGATCGAGGAGGACCGCGCGACCGGCAAGCGCGTGATCCGGTTCATTCGCGGTCCGATCTTCGCCAACATCCTCCTCGCCGACGAGATCAACCGGACGCCGCCGAAGACGCAGGCGGCGCTGCTCGAGGCGATGCAGGAGTTCCAGGTGACGGTCAGCGGTGTGCGGTTCGACCTCGATCGGCCGCTGTTCGTGCTCGCGACCCAGAATCCGATCGAACAGGAAGGCACCTATCCGCTGCCCGAGGCGCAGCTCGATCGGTTCATGTTCAACGTGGTCATCGACTATCCGAGCGCGGAAGAGGAGCGGCAGATTCTCGCGATGACGACCGGAAACCTCGACCCGCGGATCGCGGTCGTGGCGTCCGGAGACGACATCGAACGTCTGCACGCGGTGGTGCGTGACGTGCCGGCGGCGGAGAACGTCATCGACTTCGCGACCAGGCTGGTTCGCGCGACCCGTCCCGGCGGCAACGGCAGCGAAGCGCCCGACTTCGTCCGCAAGTGGGTGCGATGGGGCGCCGGCCCCCGCGCCGGCCAGGCGCTGCTGCTTGGCGCCAAGGCGCATGCGCTGCTCGACGGCCGCAGCGTCGTGGCGCACGACGACATCCGGGCCGTGGCGCTGCCGGTCCTGCGCCACCGGGTACTCCTGAACTTCCAGGCCGAGGCCGACGAGGTCGACGCGGACACGATCGTGGCGCGGCTGCTCGAGCGGGTGTCGTGAGTGTGACGCCGCTGGATCCCGGGCTGCTCTCGACGATCGCCGACCTCGAACTGGTGGCGCGTGTCACCGTGGACGGCACCATCGCCGGCCTCCATCGCAGTCCCTTCCACGGCTACAGCGCCGAGTTCAGCCAGTACCGCCACTACCGTCCCGGCGACGACCTGAAGTATGTCGACTGGAAGCTGTTCGCCCGCACCGACCGCATCTATACGAAGCAGTATCGCGAGACGACCAACCTCGCGGCGCAGGTGGCGCTGGATGCGAGCGCGTCGATGGCGTTCGCGGGCCGGACCGGGGTGAGCAAGCTGGAGTACGGACGACTCCTGGCCGCCGCACTCGCATACCTGGTCGCGTCGCAGGGTGACGCCACCGGCCTGGTCGTCTACGACAGCGAGGTCCGCCAGTTCATCGGCAGCCGTACCGGGCAGGCGCATCTCCGCAGCATCCTGCTGGCGTTGTCGCGGGTCGAGGCGTCGGGCCTGACGGCGATGAGCGTGGCCATCCGCCGTGCCGGCGATCTGCTCAAGCGCCGCGGTCTTCTCATCGTGATTTCCGATCTCTACGACGAGGACAGCACGCTCGATGTCGAGCTGCGGCGTGCCGTCCGCATGGGCCATGAAGTGGCCGTGTTCCACGTGCTGACCCGTGACGAAATCGAGTTTCCGTTCACCGGGGACCTCGAATTCGAAGATCTCGAATCCGCGAAGACCGTAATCACCAACGCGGATGCCGTACGCCTGGCGTATCAGCGGCAGATGGTTGATTTCCTGGAGCGCTGGCGGACGCGATGCGCCGGCGCCGGGATCGACTACAGCCGCGTGAGCACCGACCAGCCGCTCGACGCGGCTCTGCGTGGCTACCTCCTGAGACGCCGCTCCGGCGCAGTTCGATGAGCGTCGAGTGGTTGATGCCCGCGGCGTTGATGGCGCTCGCGGCGATCGCTGGTCCCGTCGCGGTGCACTGGCTGCGTCGTCAGCGCGCGACCCGCGTGCCGTTCCCGTCGCTCCGCTTCGTCGACTCCTCGCACGCAGCTGCGCTGCGGATGCGGTCCCCGACTGACGTCTGGCTGTTGTTGATCCGTGTGGCAATCATCGCCGCCGCGGCGATCGCATGGGCACAACCCGCGTTGATGAGCCCGCGACGATCGGGGGCCGGACAGGCGGTGGTGGCGCGGGCAATCGTCACGGACATCAGCGAGAGCATGCAGCCCGTCGCCGCCGCGGTGGGCGAGGCCGCTGCCGCTGAACGCGCCGGCGCCGACGTCGTCCTCGATGTCCCTGCCGCCGACGTCCGCCAGGGACTGCGGGATGCTCGAGCCGCTCTCGAAGAGGCCCGGGCCGAACGCCGCGAGCTCGTCGTCATCTCCGACTTTCAGATCGGAACGCTGGACGAGAGCGATCTCGCGGCGATTCCTTCTGCTGTCGCGGTCCGCTTCGTGCCGATCGCGCGCAAGGCCCAGGGGTCTGTCGTCCTGCCTGAACCGCCCGCCGGGCTGACCCATGCAGGCGTCGACGCCACCACGCAGACGATCGCCATTGAGGGACCTGCGACGCGCGTGACGTTGCGACGCGCGACGCGTTCTGGCGGCGAGCCTCGTTACGTGACGGCGGCCGGGCAGGAAGCAGGGCTCGAGCGTCTGCGACGCTCGCTAGCGGCGGCGAACACGCCTGCACTGGCGGGAGGACGAGCCGTCGCGGTCGTCTTTCCCGGCGCCGCCCTGAGTGCGCAAACCTCCGAACCACGCGAGCCATGGATGCGCGAGACGATCGTTCGCATGCGTCTCGATCCAACGCTGCGCGACGCGTTCGACGGCCTGACGGCCGCCGAGGATCATCGCGGCGGCGGGTCAGTGCCGGTTCTCATGGACAAGGGGAGCCGTCCGCTCGTCGCGGCGGCGGCGTCGGGCGCCGAACTCGTCATCCGGTCGTCGGTCGATCCTTCCGAGTACGCGGCGGCCGCCACGGTCCACGCAGTGCTGCGGGCGCTTGCGCCACGGCTCCTGCCGACGGAGTACGAGGTCGAGTCGATTCCGTCCGCATCCCTGCAGCGCTGGACGCGTACGGCACCCGCAACTCCTCCCCGTCCCCGGCCCGAGCCGCCGGGCGACGCGCGGGTGTTCTGGGGCGTGGTGTTGGCGCTGCTCGCGCTCGAGACGTTCGTGCGCCGGCGTCCGGCAACGTCAGGGACCGAGGACCTCCGTCGTGCCGCCTGAGATGGCATCCGACGTCGCTGCGGTCGTACGGCTCCTCGAGCGGGTGCGGCAGCGTCTTCTCGTGCGTCACGTTCTCCAGGGCACCGCATGGGGCGCAGGCCTCGGCGCCGTGCTGTGGCTCGCCGTCGCGAGCCTCGGGCGGAGCCCATCGCTCGCCCTCCTGCTCGCTGCTGCCATTGGGGCAGCACTGTTCGCGATCGTGCAGCGCAAGCGTCGAACGCCGTCACGAGTGGCCGCGAGGATCGAACGCGCGTGGCCCGCCTGCCGCAACATCGTCGTAACCGCGGAAGAGCTCGTGAACGACGACGGTCGGCCTGAATGGGTGCGTTCGCGTGTGCTTCGCGATGCTGCCGCCGTACTCGCCCCGGTTCCCCTCGGCGCGATCGGGCCGCTGACGAGGCCGCTGGTGGCTGCTACGGTGTCGCTTCTCGCCCTGGCAGTCGTCGCCGTCGTGGTTCGCCCCGGGACTCGCGACCGTTTCGATGGCCTGCCGGGCTCCGTCATCGCCCAGGCCGGGGAGCGTCCGCCAGCCGCGCGCGTTCACCTCCAGCCCCCCGCTTACACCAGGCAGCCTGCGACGACGGTCGACAATCCTTCGCGGCTCGACGTCATCGAGGGGACGCACGCGCGCGTTGAGCTGTCGTCGAGCGGACCCCGCCCGCGCATTCGCTTCGTCGATCGCGCCATCGCGCTCCACGACCGGGCGTCCCTCGCGATCGCCGAAATGACGTTGGTGGAGAGCGGCTACCTGGCGATCGAGCGAGACGGCGCGATGACGCTGATAGCCGTCAACGTCACGGCCGATCGCGCCCCGGCGGTGAAAGTCGACCGCCCTGCCCGCGATGTGATTCTCCCCGACGCTCGCGCCGAAGTGGACGTCGCGGCCACGGCAACCGATGACCTCGCGCTCGGCGCGATGACGCTGCGCTACACGAAGGTTTCGGGGGCCGGCGAGCAGTTCGAGTTCGTCGAGGGCCAGCTGCCAATTGCGGTGTCCCGGGAGACGGCGCAGACATGGCGGGGAGCCGGGAAGATCTCGGTCGCGGCGCTCGGCCTCGAACCCGGCGACTCGCTGGTCTATCGCGTGACGGCGCAGGATCAGCGCGCGGGGTCGGCTGGTCTTGGCTCGTCCGACACCTACTTCATCGAAGTCGCCGGGCCCGGACAGACCCCGCTCGAAGGGTTCGAGATGCCGCCTGAAGACGAGCGCTACGCACTCAGCCAGCAGATGATCGTCCTCAAGATCGAACGGCTACGCGGGAAGGAACGAGCCGCCCCGCGCGAACGCGTCGTCGAGGAAACGGCCGCGATCGCCGCGGAGCAGCGGTCCGTGCGCGCCAACTTCGTCTTCCTGATGGGTGGGCACGTCGAGGACGAGGAAGAGGAGGCGGAGCAGGAACACGAGATTCAGGAAGGGCGACTCGAGAACACGTCGCGACGCGACATCTCGCGGGCGGTGGGCTACATGAGCACCACCGAGCAGGCGCTGAGCGGTGTCAACACCGCGGTAGCGCTGGAGCAGGCAAGGCTGGCGGTGGCGGCGCTACAGCGGGCGTTCGGCAGGAATCGCTATCTGCTGCGGACGCTGCCGGTGCGCAGCCGAATCGATCAGTCGCGGCGGTTGTCTGGATCGCTCTCCGACGCCCGCGGCCTTGCGCGCGATGCCCTCGAGGTGCCGGAAGACTCTCGATCGATACGCACGCGGGCCCTGTTGAAGACGCTGTTAACGTATGCCTCGCGAGATCGCGCGCCGGCAGCTGACGCCGCACTTCTCGCCGATGCGGCGGAACAGGCGCTGGCGGTCGCGCCAGGCGATGCGGCGTGGCAGCAGGTTGCTGCTCGGTTGCTCGCGATTCGCCTCGACGTGACGGCCGGCCGCTCAGACGGGCAACCGCTGCGCGACGTGATCCGCACGGTTGCGGACCACGCACGCCGCGATCTGCCTGCCGTCTCGTCGAATGGAACCGTCTCGTTGCGCCTGCACAGCGCATGGTCCGAGGCCCAACGACGATGAGGCTTGCCCTCCGGGCAGTGGCGATCCTGATTGCCGCCGCCGCGCTCGTCGATCCGGCGTTCCGCACGAACCGCCGGGTTCCGCCTCCCGTGACAGTCCTGCTCGATGAGCGCGATGCAGAAGCGCAGTCGGTTCGCGCGCAACTCGAGTCCGCGCTGGCGGGGCGAGTGACGTTGACAGACGTCTCCGGCGCTGCGGCCGTCGTTGCGATTGGTGACGCCGTGCCGGAGCGCGCGCTGGCGTCAGCGGCGCCGCTGTCCACTGTCGCGCTGGGCGGTACGCCGGACGTCGCGATCGTGGCGGCACCGGGGAGCGTGCGCGTGCACGCGGGCCGCGCCGTCGCGTTGAGGGTTCGCCTGCGTGGGCGTGGAGTGGCGGCGACGACGACGACCGTGGGGATTGAGGAGCGGGGAGTCGAGCTGGCACGAGTGGAGCACAAGTGGGTCGAAGATGGCGACGCGACCGTCTCACTGTCGTTCTTCAGCCCGTCGTCAGGGGTGGGCACGTTCGAGGTGCGCGTCGTGCCGGCAGCAGGAGAGCATCACATCGCCGACAATCGCGTCACCGTGCGCGCGCTGTTCGACGGACGCAAGCCGCTGATCGCGATGGTCGAGCCGCGCCCGTCCTGGCCGGCGACGTTCGTGCGCCGCGTGCTCGAAGCGGACCGCGCGTTCGAGGTCGCCTCGATCGTTCGAGTCTCTCGAGGCATCGCGACCCGCGGCGGTTTGCCGCCGGCTGACATCAGCCTGGACCAGTTGCGCCGCTTCGACGTAGTCCTCGTCGGAGCTCCTGAGGATCTGCGCGAAGGGGAGGTTCGTGCGCTGGAGCAGTTCGCAGCGCTCCGTGGCGGGACTGTGGTCCTTCTGCCGGACCGAAGACCATCTGGTCCCTACACGGCAATGCTGCCGGCTGCACCGAACGAGCAACTGCTGACCGAGCCCTCGGCGATCGAGCCGTCCGGCGTTCGCGCCAGCGAACTGCTGATCACGCCCGAAACGCGCGGCTCGTCATTTCTCGCGACGCACGACGGGCGCGGCGTGATTTGCCGCTGGCCCCTGGGCGATGGACAGCTCGTTTTCTCCGGGGCGCTGGACGCCTGGCGCTTCCGCGGTGACCCACACGGTTCGTTCGCGTCGTTCTGGCGTCAGACGATTTCCGAAGCGGCGGCGACCGCACCGCCGGCGGTCGCGATCGCTCTGGAGCCGGCGGTCGTCCGGCCGGGCCAGCGCGCCCGCCTGACCGTGCGGCTGAGGCGAAGCGAGTTCGTCGGAGCGGCCCGACGGCATCCAGGTTCCAGCGGTCAGCGCGTCGATCGTCCGGCCCGGCGGCGAGCTCGAGACGGTTCGCCTCTGGCCGGCGGCGGAGTCCGGCACCTTCGAAGCCGACATCGCCAGGGTCGAGGCCGGCCTGCACAATATTCGTGCGACGGCGGGTAGCGGGCCGTCGGCGGACACCACGCTGATCGTTCGTGAAGATGCCGCTCAGGCGTCCGCGGCCGGGAGTCTCGACGGAATCCCGCACCTCAGCGGCGGAGTCACCGTTACCGCGGACCGTCTGGACCCGCTGGTCGCGCATCTCGAAGGCCTGCCGCGGCCAGCCACGCCGGTCGTGACGTATCCACTTCGATCGCCGTGGTGGATGATTCCGTTCGCCATGGCGCTGTCCGCCGAGTGGCTACTGCGGCGCCGCCAGGCGCTGCGATAGGAGCGCATCCCTGGCTCTGACGATCGACACCTATCTGACGTATCTACGCGACGTTCGTCGCATGTCGGCGAACACCGTGGAGAGCTACGCGCGCGATCTCGCCGCACTGGCGGGCTTCGCCGAGTCAAAGGGGCGCGACGTGTCGGCCCTCGACCGCCGCGATCTCGAGGCCTTCGTCCGCAGCCTGATGGCCAGCGGCCTGTCGCCGAGATCGACGGCCCGCGCCGTCGCCTGCATCCGAGGCTTTTACCGGTTCGTAGCGGTGGAGCAGAAGCTCGACTCCAGTCCGGCTGACGATATACGCGCGCCGCGAGCCTGGCCAACGCTGCCGAAGTTTCTCGATCTCGACGAGGTCGATCGCCTGCTCGCGCAGCCCGACGTCTCGACCCCGCGAGGACTCCGCGACAAGACGCTTATCTCGGTGCTCTATGCCACCGGCCTCCGTGTCACGGAGCTGATCTCGCTGAAGCTGCCGAACCTGCGCATGGACGAGGGCTATCTCGTGTGCACCGGCAAAGGTGAGAAGGAGCGCATCGTCCCGATTGGCCAGGAGGCGATTGGCTGGGTGCGCCGCTACATCACCGAGGGGAGGCCGAAGCTGGTCAAGCGCGCGTCGCCGTGGCTCTTCGTCAATGCCCGCGGCGGTCCGCTGTCCCGTGTCGGCTTCTGGAAGCTGCTGAAGGAGTATGGGATCACCGCCGGGATCAGCCGCGACATCAGCCCGCACGTGCTGCGGCATTCGTTCGCGACGCACCTGCTGGAGCGCGGCGCCGATCTGCGCGCCATCCAGATGATGCTCGGCCACGCCGATCTCTCGACGACGCAGATTTACACCCACGTGCTGGAAGCGCGGCTGCGCGCGGTCTACGACCGGTTCCACCCGCGACGCTGAGCGGAAAAGGTCGCCCTGAGGCAGTGTTTTCGGTCCGTGCTTGCCGGTCCCCCAGCGAGCTAGTAAAATTCGATGGATCTGCGCGTTGCGGCTGCACCAGGCGGGCGCGCATCCATCGCGCCACCCGGGGCAACAACTGAAAGAGGAGTCGCTACGACATGAGCCGTAAGGGCCGATATCTTTTCACGTCGGAGTCCGTCACCGAAGGGCATCCAGACAAGATTGCCGACCAGATCTCCGACTCGATTCTGGACGCCATCCTCGCTCAGGACCCCGTAGGCCGGGTCGCCTGCGAGACGCTCGTCACGACGGGCATGGCCATGATCGCCGGCGAGATCACCACCAGCTGCTACGTGGATTTCCCCAGGATCGTCCGCGACACCATCAAGGAAGTCGGCTACACCCGCGCGAAATATGGGTTCGACTCCGAAACCTGCGCGGTGCTGTCCTCGATTCACGAGCAGTCGCCTGATATCGCCATGGGCGTGGACCCGGGCGGCGCCGGCGACCAGGGCCTGATGTTCGGCTACGCCTGCCGCGAGACGGAGGAGCTGATGCCGATGCCGATCATGCTCGCGCACAAGCTCGTGAAGGGCCTGTCGTGCGCGCGCCGCGACGGCGTCATGGACTATCTGCGGCCGGACGGCAAGTCCCAGGTCTCCATCGAGTACGACAGCGGCAGGCCGGTCCGCGTCGACACGGTCGTGGTCTCCACGCAGCACAGCGCGGACGTGACGAACGAAACCCTGCGCGACGACATCCAGAGCAAGATCATCGACCGGGTCATCCCGGCCGACATGGTCGACAACAAGACGAAGTACCTGATCAATCCGACCGGCCGCTTCGTCGTCGGTGGGCCGCACGGAGACGCCGGCCTCACCGGCCGCAAGATCATCGTCGACACGTACGGGGGCGCGGCGCCCCACGGCGGCGGCGCCTTTTCGGGCAAAGACCCTACCAAGGTTGATCGGTCCGCGTGCTACATGGCGCGCTACGTTGCGAAGAACGTCGTGGCCGCCGGTCTCGCCGATCGCTGCCAGGTCCAGCTCGCGTACGCGATTGGCGTTGCGGAGCCGGTGTCGGTCTACGTGGACACCTTCGGAACCGGCAAGGTCGCCGAGGACAAGTTGAGCGAGCTCGTGCGCAGCCACTTCAAGCTGACGCCGCGCGGCATCATCGAAACGCTCGATTTGCGGCGTCCGATCTACAAGAAGACCGCCGCGTTCGGCCACTTCGGCCGCACTGAGCCCGAGTTCACCTGGGAAAAGACCGACAAGGCCACCGGCCTGAAGGCTGACGCGGGCGTGTAGCGCCGCTCCAGCCAGTGCTGCTGCCGATCGAATGGACGCATTGCATTCGGCGGCAGTGAGCTTCCCCAGACGCACGTTGATATTCCTGACGACGGCGGCCTTCGTGGCCGCCGTCGTTGTTTTTGCGACCGGGCCGGCGCGGCCGCTCGACGTGAACATCCCTCAGTCATCTCCGCGCGGGATCGCCGTGCGCGGAGCGATCCACATCCACACCACGCGGTCGGACGGCGCGCTGACGAAGCGCGAGGTCGCATCGGCCGCGGCTCGCGCTGGCCTCGACTTCGCGGTCTTCACCGATCACGGCACCGGCGTGCCGCCGCCGGATCCACCCGAGTACATCGACGGCGTCCTGTGCCTCGACGGCGTGGAGATCAGCACCAACGACGGGCACTACATCGGCATCGGCATCGCCGACCCTCCGTATCCGCTGGGCGGCGACGGCGACGCGGTCGCGGAGGACGTGGCGCGGCTCGGCGGCTTCGGCCTCGTCGCGCATCCCGTCTCGTCGCGCGAGGAGTTGGCGTGGTGGAACTGGGATGCGCCGCTCGACGGTGTCGAGTGGCTCAACGCCGACAGCGAGTGGCGCGACGAGGGATGGCCGCGGCTGTCGCGCGCGCTGATCGACTATTTGTGGAGACCGCCGGGAGCGCTCGCGAGTCTGCTCGATCGCCCGGTCGGCGCCTTGCGGCGCTGGGACGACCTTACCTCGGCGAGACGGATCGTCGGGCTGGCCGGTCACGACGCACATGGTGGCCTCGGCGCCGAGACCGGCGACTCCCGCGGCCGTCGCGTCCATGTCCCGTCCTATGAAGCGAGCTTCCGGACATTCTCAAACTACGTGAGCGTGCCGCGTCCGCTGGGCCGGGACGCCGCAGCCGATGCGACGACGGTGATCGAGGCCCTTCGATCGGGCGCCGTGTTCACGGCGATCGACGCGATCGCCTCGCCGGCTGCGCTCGAATTCCGCGCGTCGGTTGGGGAAGCGGCCGCGGTGATGGGGGAGAGTTTGCCGCCGGGCTCCGGACCGGCGCGTTTCACCATCCGCGCCGCGGTTCCGTCAGGAGCCGTGACGTCCCTGCTTCGAGACGGGCGGGCCATCGCGGAAGCCGGTGGAGGAGTCCTCGATCACGAGTCGTCGTTGCCGGGCTCCTACCGCGTCGAGGTCAACCTTCCGGGCGCGCCGGGCAGGCCTCCGGTCCCCTGGCTGGTGAGCAACCCCATTTACCGGTTCGCCTCGGCTGCGGCCCCCGGGATCGTTCCCGACCCCGCGCCGCTTCCTGGCGTCATCTCCACGTGGAGAGTCGAATCGGACCCCGGCTCCACCGGCACCTTGGCGCTCGAGCCGTCCGGTGGAACGCTGACGTTTGCGCTGAAGGGCGAGTCGAGGTCCAGTCAGTTCGCCGCGCTGGCCGTGGACGTTCGCGACGTCCCGACGGACGCGAACGCGATTGTGCTGGAGGCGTCCGCAACCCGGCCGCTGCGGGTGTCGGCGCAGCTGCGGTTCGCTCAGGACCAGCATGGACGGTGGGGGCGATCGGTCTTCGTCGACCCTGACGTGCGGCGGCTGATCGTGCCATTCGCGAAGCTGCGGCACCTCGGCTCCAACGACATCCCGCACCAGCCTCGCCAGCGCGTGCCGATGCCCTCCCCAGGCCGCGTCACCTCGCTCCTCTTCGTCGTCGATCTCACCAACGCGGCGCCAGGCGCGCAAGGTTCTTTCACCTTGCGCGACGTGGCGTTCGTCCGGATCCCGTAAGAATTGGCTAGGTCTTGACGGTCAGGAACACGTACGCGGCGGAGCCCAAGACGATGATGTTGGGTGTCCAGGCGGCGAGGATCGGGGTGAGGATTCCGCCTTTCCCGAGCGCGACGAACAGGCTCGTCATGATCCAGTAAGCGAGGGCCAGGATGATGCCGAGGCCGACCGCGTAGAGGGCGCCGCGGCGGCCGGTGGTCACGCCGAACGGGATCGCGAGCAGGGTCATGACCAGCGTCACGAACGGGAAGGCGAGCTTGTGCTGCAGCTCGACCGCCAGGTGCGCGACGTTCACGCCGCTGGCCGAGAGCTCGCTGACGTAGCGCCGCAGCTGCACCACGGTCATCATCTCGGCGACCGGCTGCTCCGACTCGAAATACTCCGGTCCTTCGAGTGGCAGTTGACGCTCCGCGTAGTCGCTCCAGCGCGGTGTCGGCCCTGAAAAATCCCCGACCCGCACTTTCCGTCCGGTCCAGCTCCGGCCGAACACGGCGGTTTCGGCGGCGGTCGCCGACTCCAGATTCCAGGACTTCTCGCGCGGCTGGAAGATGGTCAGCGCCGCCAGCTCGCGCAGTTCCGGGTTGAAGTACGAGTAGTGATAGATCGCGCCGTCGCGGCCGATCACCCACTGGCGGTTGAGCGCGTCGAACACGCGCGGCGTCCGCCCGCGGATCTTGGCGTCGATCACTTCAGCCTTGCGGTTGGCCCGCGCCAGCACCTGCTGCTCGAGGCCGAAGATCGTTCCGCTGAACACCAGCGACAGCAGCACGACCGCCAGCGACGCGCGGTAAAGGCTGACGCCGCAGGCCTTCATCACCGTCAGCTCGCTGTTCCTGGACAGCAGCCCGAACGTCACCAGCACGCTGAGCAGCGCCGCGATCGGGATGACGTAGTACACGAACTTGGGCGTCATGTAGATCAGCAGCGTGAGGACGTCGGCAACCGTGGCCTGGCCCTTGAAGATCTTGTCCGACTTGTCGAGGAACGTCGAAATGTAGAACAGGCCGAGCAGCGCCATGAACGACAGCCCGACGGTACGGAGGTAGATGCGGCTGATGTAGCGATCGAGGAGGCCGGGAGCGGGGAAGCGAACCCGCGGAATCCGGATCACCAGCACCGGCGTGCGGCGGGTGGCCAGGGGCCGCGTCGGTCCAGCAGTCACGGGCGCAGGCATCGCCGACGGCGCAACCGCAGCGGCCGGCCTCTCGGCGGTGCCCTGTAACCGACCGCGCAGCCATGGCAGCGGCGTCCTGGTGATCGCGACCGGAATCCTGAAGGGAAGCCGGCCCTCGACGTAGCGGGCGCGCCAGATGAGCGCGACCACCCCGAACGCGCCGAGCACGATGTTCGGCACCCATCGGGACAGGTACATGTTGACGTAATGCCCCTTGGTCAGCGACTCGCAGAGGAACATCACGATGTAGTAGGCGAAGATGACCCCGGTGCCGACCACGAAGCCGGCCAGCTTGCTCTCCCGCGCCACGGTCATCCCGAGCGCGACCCCGATCACGCCGAACACCAGGCAGGCGACGGGGAACGAGAACCTCTGCTGGATCGCCATCACCTCCGGGTGCTTCGAATGGCCGTCGCGCACCTTCTGTTCGCCGTCCGCCTTGAGCTCGGCGATGGTCTTCTCGTTGACCCCCTTCTGGATGCTGATCTTCGGGAAGACCTGGTCGGGGTTGAGGCCGAGCACCTGCTCGGGGAACGTGTGGATGTCGGTCGGGCCAGGCTGTCCGCCCGGGCGGGCGGTCCGGTAGCTGGTGCCGTTGGTCAGCACCAGGTCGACCGTTCGCTTGACGCGGTCCACCGCCAGGCGGCCGCGCTCCGCAAAGAACACCGTGGTCTCACCCGCCTGACGGGTGTCGGCGACCATGACCTTCTTCCAGCCGCTCTGGCCCGGGTCGGCTTCCTCGCCGGCGTAGAGCACCCAGCCCGGAAAGTCCTGATAGAAGACGCGCGGCTGGATGTCGGTCTCGACCTTTTGCGCGACGACTGTGAAGGTGATCTCCCGGAAGGTCTGGTTGGCCTCCGGGATGGCGACGATCATGACGTAGCCGGTCGCGAGCGCGCCGGCCACCGCCAGCGCCCCGATCGGCCGAAGCAGCCGGTACGGGCTGACCCCGCACGCCAGCATCGCCACCGACTCGCGGTCGGCGGACATCCGTCCGAGGCCGATCAGGATGGCGACCAGGACCGCCATCGGGATGGTGAGCCCGAGCGCCTGCGGGACCAGGGTCCAGAGGATCCGGGCAGCCGTTCCCCACGTGACCCCCTTGGCGAGGAGGTTCTCGAGGTACTGCATCACCGGCGGCAGCACCAGGAGGAACGTGAAGATCAGGAGCGCCAGGAAGAACGGCGGCAGGATCTCCCGGAGCACGTAGCGGTCAAGCGTTCGCATCAATCGTCCATCCGAAGGGTATCAAAGTCCGGGGTCCGGCCGGCGCGATCCACGGGTTCCGTGGCCCCGCGATCCTCGATTTCCGCGATCCGGGCCGGCGGTTAGGGCGGAGCCTCGAAAAACCATCCGCGAACCTTCCACAGCCCACATTTACTGGGGAAAACCATTGGGTCTGATAATGAGTGTTATGTTAACTCGAAGGTCGGATTGAGGGGTTTCGGGGAGGCTCGCCGACCGTTCTTCTTCCCGCGATCCTGAGCCCGGTTCCGCTGCTTCGTGGTTCGTGGTTCTGGCGCTCCGACTCGAGTCTCAAGCGCGGACCGGCTTCATGCCGGTCGCCGGCTTCTGAGGGTTCGGTCTTCAGGTGCTCGAGCGCGCCAGCCCTGCACATGCGGCCATCGGCCTGGCGGTTTGGCGGCGGGACGGCTTCGATCGCCGGGTCGTGCCGTCTTCGCTGGGCCCATTTCCAAGCCCTGGCGCTATTTCTGGTGGGTTCGCTGCCTAACTATCTGTAAAAGCAGCGACTTGTGGCGAATGTCGGCCAGCCGACAGAGATTCTTGGTCTTTTGGTGCTTCTGTCGGCCGTACAGCGCGGTGGTTAGAGTCGGATTAGCCGGGTGCGGAGCCTTGAACCCTCAGGCTCTTGATCTGGCGGGCTCTGGACAAGGCTCTCGAGCCGGTGCAGTTCGTGAGCCTGGCGTGCTAGTCCTTGGCGCTTCGGAGATCCTTGATGATGGCCTCGAGCGCCTCGATGACTTCGTCGCGTTCGACGCGGGACTTGGTGAACCGGAGCTGGAGCTTGAAGGCTTTGGTGGGCGCCTTGTAGCTGAAGGTATAGGCCTTGGGCCTGCCGACCTTCGGCTTGGCGGTCTCGCGACGGACGGCCTCGCGCGTCGTGCCGCCTTCGCGGGCGATTTTCTCGACCAGGGCCACCATTTTCTGGTGGTCTCCCTGCCTAACTACCTGTAAAAGCAACGACTTGGAGTGAATGTCGGCCAGCCGACAAAGGTTTTTGACCTCCTCCGGCATCGCATTCAACGAAAGGGACTCGGTAATCGCCGTCCGCGACTTCCCCAGCCGGCGCGCCATGTCCTCGTGGGTGTATTTGCACTTCGATGCCAGCGACTGCAGCGCCTCGGCTTCTTCGAATGGCGTCAGGTCCTTGCGCTGGATGTTCTCGATGAGCGCAATCTCGACGATCTCGTTGTCGTCGACCTCGCGGATGACGATCGGGATCTCGCGAAGGCCGACCTGGACGGCGGCCTGGTAGCGGCGCTCGCCGGCGACGATCTGAAACCGCGATCCACGCTGCCGGACGATGAGCGGTTCGATGATGCCCTTTTCGGCGATCGACGCCATCAGCTCCGAGAGGTCGCCCATGACCTGGCGCGGCTGGTTTGGATTGGCGTCGATGAGATCGATACCAACCATGCGGCCGATCGGCGCACCCGCCGAGCTCGTGAGCGCCTCGACGTAATGAGAGTCGTGGCGCATCCGCATGGTGTCGGGGAGTCCTCGCTTAGGCACGGTCCATGACCTCCTCGCAGAGGCGGTAATACTCCGCCGCGCCGCTCGATTCCGGCGCGAACGAAAAGATGGATTCCTTGTAGGCCGGGCTCTCCTCGAGCCGCACGCTCTTGGTGATGACCGTCTTGAATACCTTCGACCCGAAGACGCGGTCGATCTGCGACCGGATGTCCCGGGCCAGCGCGGTCCGCTTGTCGTGCATGGTGATGACAACGCCGAGGATGCGGAGGTTCGGGTTGGCCCGGCCGCGGACCTTCTCCACCGTTTCCAGTAAATCGTCCGTGCCCTCGAGCGCGAAGTACGAGGACTGGATCGGGATCAGGAGGTGCGTCGCCGCGACCAGCGCGTTCACCGTCAGCAGCCCCAGCGTCGGGGGGCAGTCAATGACGATGTTCGGGTAGTCGGCGCCGACAGGCTCGAGGCGATCCTTGAGACGGTAATGGGCGTCGAGCTCCCCGACCAGTTTCGACTCGAGCTTGGCGAGCGCGATCTTGGACGGCGCGATGAACAGGTTCGGCTGCGTCGACGGGAGGATGATGTCCGCAAAACCCACGTTGGGTTCGATGATCGCGTCGTAGACGCTGCGCGTGATCTGCGGCACGTCGAGGTAGGACATGGAGCTGTTCGCCTGGGGGTCGAGATCGACGAGCAGCGTGGGCTTGCCTCGCAACGAGAGCGCGGCGGCCAGATTGATGGCGGTCGTGGTCTTCCCCACGCCCCCTTTCTGGTTGGCGATAGCTACGATCATCGGAAAAACGGATGGTACTTGGGTCGCAGGCCGGGGTCATTCTAGTGCCATCTGCGGCGGAATTACCAGAACTGCCGGATCTGGCCCGAAGATGCGTGGTTTTGCCGCGGCCGGCTGGCGGTTGAGGTGCCGCCCGGCGCCGCGGCCGTTACATCTTGTACTTGCCCATGTCGTCGGGATCGAGGCTTTCGAGCCACTTCTGCAGACGCTCGTCGTCGCCCTTGTCGGGCGTGAAGTCGATCGTCTTGGCGTTGTCGATGACGCGGTCCTCGACATAGATCGGGGCGCGCGCGCGGAGAGCCAAAGCGATGGCGTCGCTGGGGCGTGCATCCACGGCCAGGGGCTCGCCATTGATCTCGAGATGGATGAGCGCGTAGAACGTGTTCTCCTTCAGGTCCGAGACGACGATCTTGCGGATCTCAGCCTTGAGGTCGTGGATCACGTTCCGGAGAAGGTCGTGCGTCATCGGACGCGGCGTGGTCACGTTTTCGATCTGCAGCGCGATGGCGTTGGCCTCGAAGACGCCGACCCAGATCGGCAGCACCCGCTGCCCATCCTTGTCCCGGAGGATGATGATCGGCAGATTGGTGATTGGATCCACCATCAGTCCCTTGATTGTCATTTCGATCTGCATCGTCCGTCCCCGGGCTGCCATGTGGTGGTTTGAGGCTAGGCGGGGGCCGGAAGCGCCGGCGCGGGCACGTTCACGGCTTCCCCCTTCAGACTGTTCGGATTGGCGGCGATGATGCGCACCGGGACGATCTGCCCGATCGACTCCGGGTCGCCGCCAAAATTGACGACGGTGTTGCCGGTCGTCCGGCCGGAGAGTTCCCAGTCCCGCCGGCGGCTGCGCGCGTCCACCAGGACGTCGACGACCTGTCCGACCGCGCGCTGGTGAATCTCCCCCTGAATCTCCTTCTGCAGGGCCTGGAGCTCGACGATCCGCCGGGTCTTCTCCTCCTCGGGCACATCGTCTGGCATCCGCTTCAGGGCCAGCGTGTTGGGTCGTGGCGAGTACTTGAACGAAAACATGCTGTGGTACCGCACCTGACGCGTGAGCGAGAGCGTGGCCTCGAAGTCGTCGATGGTCTCGCCGGGGAACCCGACGATCATATCGGTCGACAGCGCGAGGTTCGGGATGGCGGTGCGGAGCCGATCGACGAGCGTCAGGTAGTCCTCGCGACTGTGACGCCGCCGCATGGCGGTGAGGATCCGGGTCGAGCCCGATTGCACCGGCAGGTGCAGGTGCTGACACACCTTCGGCACCGACCGGATCGCGTCGATGAGTCGCGGCGAGACGTGGCGAGGATGCGGGCTGGCGAAGCGGATGCGCGACAGACCGTCGATGGCGTCGAGGCGCTCCAGCAGCGTCGCGAAATCACACCCCTCGTCGTCCGGGGCCTGGTAGTGGTTGACGATTTGTCCGAGCAGCTGAATCTCGCGGGCGCCGGTTGCGACCGCGTGGCGGGCTTCCGCCAGGATGTCCGCGACGGGCCGCATGCGCTCGTTCCCCCGCGTATACGGCACCACGCAGAACGCGCAGAACTCGTTGCAGCCCTCGATGATCGTGATGTACGCCTTGTGCGGGTCGTTGCGCCGGGCGATGCCGAGCGGGAACGAGACGTCTCCCAGCGGGTCGAGATCGACCGCCGGTGAGCGTCGAAACGGCGAGTCCTCGACCTGGCGTACGAGCATCGGCAACCGCTTCAGATTCTGCGTCCCGATGATGACGTCGACGTCCTTCGAGCGCCGGAGGATCTGTGTCCCTTCCTGCTGCGCCACGCATCCCGCGACCGCCACGATCGGGCGATGTCCGGTTTCCAGCTCCATCTGCCGGAACTCGCCGAGTCGCGTGAAGAGCTTTTCTTCTGCCTTCTCGCGAACGCTGCACGTGTTGATGACGACGATGTCGGCGTCCTGATCGTCGAGGGTGGACTCGTAGCCAGCCTGCTCCAGCAGCCCGGCCATCCGCTCGGAGTCGTGGACGTTCATCTGGCAGCCGTAGGTTTCGATCAGGTACTTTCTGGCCATCTTTCTCGACTTTCGCCTCCGACTCGGCGACGGTGTTTCGCTTTCGCCTTTCGCCTTAGCTTCACTTTCGCGCGCGGGCGACGTCAGGCGACGCCTTCCGTTTGAGCATCTCGCGAGCGCTCGCGCGGACGGATGCGGAGATCTCCGCGCCCGCGATCATCCTCGACAACTCGTCCTCGCGATCCCGCGGCGACAGGCGGCAGACCTCGGTGACCGTCCTGTCCCCTTTCACCGCCTTCTCGATCCGGTAGTGGGCCGAGCCGCACGCGGCAATCTGCGGGAGGTGGGTGATGCAGAGCACCTGGAAGTGTGCGCCCAGCTCACGCAGGCGTCCGCCGACGACGTCGGCGACGGTGCCGCCGATGCCGGCGTCGACCTCGTCGAAGATGAGGGTCTTGCCCGGCTCGTCGGTCGACGCAATCGTCTTCAGCGCCAGCATGATTCGCGACAGCTCACCGCCGGATGCGATCCGAGCCAGCGGGCGCAGGTCCTCACCCGGGTTCGGCGAGATGTAGAACTCCCCCACGTCCTGGCCGCGCTCGGTCCACCCCGCTTCCCCTCGATCGTCGCCGAACCGGACTTCACAGCGCGTGTGCGTCATCGCCAGGTCCGCGAGCGACCGCGTGAGGCGTCCGGTGAGGTCGGCCGCGGCCTCGCGTCGCAGCCTCGAGAGCGTGGCGGATTCGTGACGGTACGAGGCGCGGGCGCGCTCGAGCTCACCCTCCAGTTCCGCCAGCCGGGTATCCGCATGTTGGATGCCATCGAGCTCCTTCTCGAGGCTCGCCGCGCCTGCCAGCACGTCCGCGAGCGTGGGGCCGTGCTTCTTCTTCAGACGCTCGAGTGCGGCCAGTCTGTCTTCGACCTCTTGCAGGCGCGCCGGCGAGGCATCGATCGAGGACGAGTACGACCGCAGGAAATACGCCAGGTCCTCCAGTTGCGGCTTGATGGCGTCGCGTGCGGCCGCATAGGGCGCGAACTGCGGATCGATGGCGGCGAGCTCGCCGACCCGCTTCCACACGGCAGCCAGCGAGGTCAGCGCCGCAGCGTCCCCATCATAGAGAGATGAGTAGGCGTCGGCGCACAGCCGCTGCAGGCGATCGGCATTGGCGAGGACCTGCCGCACCGCCGTCAGCTCGTCATCTTCGCCGGGCTTGGGCGTCACCCGCCGGATTTCCGCGAGCTGAAACTCGAGGAACTCGGCGCGGCGGGCCTTGTCGCGGTCGCTCGACTGCAGGCGATCGCGCTCGGTTTTCAGATCTTGCCATGCGCCGAACGCCGTCGCGACCCGGGCCCGCTCCGGATGCAGCTTGCCGAAGGCGTCGAGCAGGTCGAGGTGCGTGGCCGGATCGAGCAGCACCTGGTGCTCATGCTGACCGTGGAGATCGACCAGCCGTGCGGCGACCTCGCGAAGTGCGGTGGAGGTCGCGAGCGAGCCGTTGATGAACGCGCGGCTCCGACCGCTCTGCGCGGAGACCTCCCGCCTGATGATCAGGTCCTCCCGGCCGGGCTCCTCGAACACGGCCTCGACGGAGGCCTGATCCTCGCCGGTGCGGACCAGGTCGGACGAGGCGCGGCCGCCCACCAGCAGTCCGACGGCCCCGACAAGAATGGACTTGCCGGCGCCGGTCTCGCCGGTGAGCACGTTGAGGCCGGGCTCGAACTCCAGGTCGAGCCGTTCGATTACGGCCAGGTTGCGGATGGAGAGGAAGCGGAGCATCGGACCCGAAGTGCCATCTTATCAGATGTTTGACAGTGTATATGGCGCATGCTACGCTTCACGAAACTGCGCTGTCCCAGCGGCGTGGCAGTATGAACCGAGTCGGGCGGATTCGGACTGAAACCGGCCGAGTCGACGTCGAAAACGTGTGTCGTTGGAGGGCTGTTTGCTCACGCCTTTCTTCGCGCTTGCGCTTTTTGCGCAAGGCGCGCAGCCGGATGCTGGGACCGGCGACCTTGCGAGAAATTCCGATATCGTCAGTCTCGTTGCTGACGCCACTCCCCTCGGCAAGATTGTCCTCTTGATCCTGCTGGTGTTTTCGGCAGTCTCGTGGGCGATCATCTTCTCCAAGCTCTGGGCCTATCGTCGCGCCGAGCAGCAATCGTCCACCTTCCTCGGCGTGTTCCGTAAGAGCTCGAAGTTCTCCGAGGTCCAGGCGGTGTGCCCCACCCTCACCGCCAGCCCGCTCGTCGGCCTGTTCCAATCGGGATATGCCGAGCTCAACACGCAGCTCCGGACCGACAAGGCCGACAAGCCCGGCGACCTCGGCAAGCCGGCGGCCGGGGTCGGACGTCCAACTCTCAAGAGCCTCGACGCGGTCGACCGGGCGCTGCTGCGCGCGACGACGGCCGAGCTCAATAAGCTGGAGAACCGGGTCCCCTTTCTTGCGACGACCGCCAGCATCACGCCCTTCATCGGCCTGTTCGGCACGGTGTGGGGCATCGTCATTGCGTTTCAAGGGATCGCGTCGGCTGGCAACACCAGCCTCGGCGTCGTCGCACAGCCGATCGCCGAGGCGTTGATTGCGACGGCTGCAGGACTGTTCGCGGCGATCCCCGCGGTGTACTTCTACAACCTGTTCACGAACAAGGTGAAGAAGTTCGCTTCCGAGATGGACGACTTCTCGCTGGAGTTCCTGAACATCTCGGAGCGGAATTTCACGTAGGACGACGCCGGGACCGGGAGACACGCAGAGATGCCCAAGGTTCAACAGACGGGCGGCGGAGGCAGCGGCCGGCGAGGCCGCGGGGCGCGCGTCGCCAGCTCCCTCGCCGAGATCAACGTCGTACCGCTGGTCGACGTGATGCTCGTGCTGCTGGTGATCTTCATGGTCACCGCGCCGATGATGCAGCAGGGATTGAACGTGAACCTGCCGCAGGCGCGCCGCGGCGATCCGTTGAAGGCGCAGCCGATCTACGTGACGATCCCGGCGGACTTCGCCGAGCGGCGGTTCGTGCAGATCGGCGAGGAGCAGGTGCGGTTCGAGGTGCTGCACGAGCGCGTGCGCCAGGTGATCCTGCCGCGTGACGACAAGTCGCTGTTCGTCCGCATGGATGCCGCGGTGACGGCGCAGGACTTCTATTCGGTGTTCGATGAGCTGAAACGCGCGGGCGTCGACAAGGTGGCGCTCGCCGCGCAGCCGAAGCTGGGACGATAGGCGTGCAGGAAGCCGTCAGCGCGGTGCTGCAGGATCGGTCGCGCGAAGCCGAAGGCTTGAGCCGGATGCTCGTCGTGTCCCTCGCGTTGCACGTCAGCTTCGTCGGAGCGATGTGGGCGACGTCCGGGATGTGGGGGCGGGCGTCGGCCGATCCCGACGTGCCGGTCATGACGATCTCGATCGGCGGACCGCAGGGGCCGGATACCGGCGGACGGACCGCGATGGCGGATCGTGCGGTCCAGGCGATTGCGAAGCCGGACGCGCCGAAGGCGATCGAGACGCCGCCGGCCGCCAAGCCTCCCGAGATGGTCGAACCCGACCGCATCGTCAAGCCGCCGTCGAAGCCGTCGCGGGTCGAGAAGCCGGCAGCGGACGCGAAGGTGCGGCCGCCGACGACCGGCGAGAAGATTCAGTCGGGAACGGCCAAGGTCAGGACCGGCGGCGTGCCCGGCTTCGGCGGTCTGGCCACGAGCGCGCAGGGGGGCGGCGGCGACGTGCGGCTGGATGTGCAGAACTTCTGCTGTCCCGAGTACATCGCGCTGATGCGGCAGCGCATCCAGCAGCACTGGAACCCCAACATGGGGGCCGCCGGTCAGCCCGAGATCAAGTTCACGATCCGCCGCGACGGCATGATCACCCAGGTCGAGGTGTCGAAGCCGAGCGGCCAGGCGCTGCTCGATCTCGAGGCCCGCCGCGCCGTGCTCAAGGCGACGCAGCTGCCGGCGCTGCCGCGTGAGTTCACCGGCAACCACCTGACCGTGTACCTCGTCTTCGACTTCAAGCGCTAATGCATACACCACGCTTCGTCATGTCCGTACTCGGTGCCGCGGCCGCGCTCGCGCTGACGCTGTCGGCACAGCAACCGCCGCAGGGCGGACAACCGCCCGCGCCCACCGGTCAGCAGCCGACCGAGATCAGGACGATCATCTCGAGCGGCGATCCCGGCCTGCCACCGAAGCTGGCCGTGCCCGACTTCATCGCCCTGACCCCCGACGCCGAAACCCAGGCGGCGGCAAAGACGGTCGGCGAAGTGCTCTGGAACGACATCGCGTTCGAGAAAGAGTTCTACATGATCCCGCGGGACACCTACCGCAGCATTCCGCAGGCGGCGGCCCTCGATCAGGTGCCGGTCGACCGGTGGAAGGAGCTCGGCGCCGACGCGGTGCTGGTCGGCAGCGTGCGCAAGGGTGGCAGCGGCGTGATCGTGCAGTTCCGGCTGATCAACGTCGCGACGGGCACGTCGGCGATGGCCAAGGAGTACTCGGGCGCGGCGCGCACGCTGCAGCCGAACGAGAGCCGCCTCTACGCGCACACGATCGCCGACGAACTGCACAAGGAACAGCGCGGCCTGAACGGCATCGCACGCACGAAGATCGCGTTCACGTCCGATCGCGACGGCGAGCGGATCCGCGGGCCGGTGGCGGACCGCGGCATCTCGAACCTCTACATCGCCGACTACGACGGCGCGCGGCAGCTTCGCGTGACGATCTCGAAGGCGCTGGATATCTCGCCGTCCTGGTCGCCCGACGGCAAGACGATCGTCTTCTCGTCCTGGCGATCCGGCTATCAGGACATCTACATGCTCTTCCCCTACGGCGGCTCGCCGATTCAGAACCCGACGAAGGGCACGCCGGAGAAACAGAGCTGGCTGCCGGTCTGGTCGCCGGACGGCGCGAGGATCGCGTTCACGTCGAGCCGCGACGGCAACGCCGAGATCTACGTGATGAACCGCGACGGCAGCAACGTGCAGCGCCTCACCACGCACCCGACGATCGATTCCACGCCGACCTGGTCGCCGACCGGCACGCAGATCGCGTTCACCTCGGAGCGCGGCGGCAACCCGCAGATCTACATCATGAACGCGGACGGCACCGGCGTGAAGCGCATCACCAACGAAACCCATGCCGATCGTCCGACCTGGTCGCCGGCGCCGCTGAACGAGATCGCCTACTCGTCGCGTTCGGGCGGCGGCAACATCATCAAGATCTACGACTTCGCCACCGGCAACACCCGCGCGCTGACCGACGCCATCGGCAACAACGAGAGCCCGGCGTTCTCGCCGAACGGCCGCCACGTCGCGTTCGTCTCGTCACGCGCCGGCAAGGAGCAGGTGTTCACGATTCACCGGGACGGCACGGGACTGACGCAGATCACGCGGACCGGCAACAATCGCTTCCCCCATTGGTCGCGGTAGGTAAACGGAGTAACTGAACAGAGATGATGATGACGCAGAGACAGCACCTGGTTTGTGTGGTTCTGGTGGCCCTCGCGCTCGGGGGGGCCTGCGCCAAGAAACAGCCGCCGATCGCGCGCCCGACGCCGCCGCCGCCCGCCGCGACCGACGATCCGAACCGTCGCCCGCCGGCGCCGCCGACGCCGGTGACCGAGCCGCGTCCCGTCCCGCCCGATCCGGTCATCGAAGACCCGATCGCCGGGCGCGACATCGGGGACATCAACAAGAACTCGCCGTTCCAGCCGGTGTTCTTCGCCCTCGACGCCTCCGACGTGGATTCGGCCGGGCAGCAGGCGCTCAACGTGAACGCGGGCATTCTCAAGAAATACCCGACCTGGGTCATCACCATCGAGGGGCACGCCGACGAACGCGGCACCGCCGAATACAACCTCGCGCTCGGCGAGCGTCGCGCCATGGCGGCACGCACCTACCTGGTGTCGCTGGGGATTCCCGCCGATCGGCTGCGGACGGTCAGCTACGGCAAGGAGTTCCCCTTCGACCCGGGCCACGACGAGGCGGCCTGGGCCAAGAACCGCCGGGCGCAGTTCGTGCTTACCAGCAGGTAGTTCGTGCGAAGATCGCGTGCTGATCAGGAGAGTGCTATGAGAGTGATGGCCGCGCCGCCTGTGGTTGCCGCTGCGTTCGTCGCATTAGTGTTGAGTTCGACGTCCCCGGCTTTCGCGGCCAACAAGGAACAGCAGCAGCTGATGGCCGAGCTGCGGATGCTGCAGCAGCATCAGCAGCAGCTGCAGCAGCTCGTCGTCACGCTGGCCGAAACGCTGAAGGCGGTGACCGGCAAGATGGACGATCAGGCCAACACCAGCCGCAAGGCGCTCGCCGACCAGCGGCTGCTGGTCGAGGGGATGACCGACACGGTCCGGGTGCTGCGCGAGAAAGCGGACGACACCAACGTCAGGCTGTCCTCGATCACGCAGGAGCTCGAGTCCATCCGGCAGACGATCGCGACGCAGCCGCAGGTCGCGCCGGCGCCGGTCACGCTCGATCCGGCCGACCCTTCTGCCGCGCCAACCGGCACGACGCCCGCGACGGGGACGAGCCCATCGCCCGCCAACGTGCCGCCGCCGAACGTCTCGCCGCAGCGGACGTACGACACCGCCTTCTCGGACTACACCGGTGGCCAGTACGATCTCGCGATCGTCGGATTCGAAACGTTCCTGAAGTTCTTCCCGCGTCACACGCTGGCAGACGATGCCCAGCTGAACATCGGGAATGCGCTGTACAACGCCGGCAAGTATCGCGAGGCGGTGGCGGCGTATCAGCGCGTCATTTCGGACTACCCGAAGTTGGAGAGCGTGCCGGCCGCCTACTACAAGATGGGATTGAGCTATAACCAGCTCAAACAGCCGGATCTGGCGCGGAAAGCCTACGAGACGATCATGGACAGCTTCCCCACCGCCCCAGAGCACACGCTGGCGAAGCAGGCCCTGGAGCGGTTGGGAAAAGGGGAATTCTAGCCGGGCGCTAGAACGGGATGTCGTCGTCTGTCAGCTCGGAGCCGGGCTCGAGCATCGGTTCTTCCGGCGCGCCGCCGCTGCTTCGCTGCGGCTGCTGACGTCCGCCGCCGCCGCCCATTCCTCCGCCTCCCCCGCCGCTGAGCAGGACGATCCGATCGCCGCGGATCTCGGTGGTGTAGCGCTTGTTGCCGTCCTTGTCGTCCCACTGACGGGTCTGCAGCCGCCCCTCGACGTAGATCTGCTTGCCCTTGGTCAGGTATTCGTTCAGCGACTCCGCCGTCTTGCCCCAGAGGACGACGCGGTGCCACTCGGTTTTTTCCTGACGCTGGCCCCCCTTGTCGTTCCAGACCTCCGTCGTCGCGAGGTTGAGGGTGGCGACCGGTGAGCCGCCCGGCGTGTAGCGCAGCTCGGAATCACGCCCGAGATTGCCTACCAGAATGACTTTGTTCACACTTCCCATCGACCGGTATCCCTTCCGTGAGTAGGCTGCCGCAGTCAGCAGCCTGATGAAACGTATCGCAGCTCTTCGTTACAAAAGCCCCGCCATTCTGATTCGCAGGGTTTTCCCCGTCAATTCGATTCTGACTGCGGGAAACGGGCAGATTCTGCGAACCTGCGCCGCGGGGACGCGCGCAGTTTTCGACATCCGTGGCGGCGTCACCGTGGAGCGGGCATCGGCGCCGGCAACTAGGTTTGCCTGCCGTAGCGATCCTCGAGCCGCACCACGTCGTGCAGCTCCGGCGTCGACACTTCGAAGATGTCGCAATCGTCGATCGCGGTCATCCGGTGCACCGTCTTCGGCGTGATGTGGACCGCTTCGCCCGGCTTCATCTCGCGCGCGACCAGCTCCTCCCCTTCCTTGATCTCGAAGAGCATGCGCCCCGCCCAGAGGAAAATCGTCTCGTCCTTCTGATTGTGGTACTGCAGGCTCAGCGCATGGCCGGCGTTCACGTGAATCAGCTTGCCGACATAGCGGTCGGTCTTGGCCCAATGCAGTTCGTAGCCCCAGGGTTTGTCGACTCGAGTCATGCACGCAATCCTGAACTGCCGCGGCTATCGCTGCGGCGCAAGGTATTCGGTTAACGCTTTCTCGACCTCGGCCGGCGTGGCCGCACGCAGGCAACTACCGGCGATTGTGCGCGCCTGATCGAGCCGCACCCCGCGCAGCAGCTGCTTCGCAACCGGGATCGCGCTGGCCGCCATGCTGAACTCCGTGAGCCCGAGGCCGACGAGCAGCGTCAGCAGCACCGGATCGGCGGCCATCTCGCCGCAGACGGCGACCGGAATCTTCCGGCGCCGCCCCGCCCGCGCGACCATCCGGATCATGCGGAGGATGGCCGGATGCAGCGGCTCGTACAGGCGCGACACCCGGTCGTCGGTGCGATCCACCGCCAGGCGGTACTGGATCAGATCGTTGGTGCCAATACTGAAGAAGTCCGCTTCCTCGGCGAGCAGGTCGGCGGTGAGCGCCGCGGACGGCACTTCGATCATGACGCCGATCGGCACCGGTGGCACGGCGATGCCCCTGCCGCGCAGTGTCTCGGCCGCCCGCGTGACGTGGGTGCGGGCCGCGCGCAGCTCTTCCACGCCGGACACGAACGGGAACATGACGCGAAGTGGTCCATGCACGGCCGCGCGCAGCAGGGCACGGAGCTGGGCCTGGAAGATCTCCTCGAGCGCGAGGCTGAGCCTGATGCCGCGCAGGCCGAGCGGCGCCCGCGCGCCCTCGATGCCGGCGTGCTCGATCCGCAGCTCCGGCTCGCTGATGTCGAAGGTCCGCACCGTGACGCGCGCGCCGCCGGCGCTCTCGATGAGCTGACGGTAGGCGGCATATTGCGAGTCTTCGGTCAGCGCCGACTGGCCCCCTCCTGCGAGCAGGAATTCCGATCGGAAGAGCCCGATGCCTTCCGCGCCGCGCTCGCGCGCCCGGGCCGCGTCCTCGGGCGCCTCGACGTTTGCCTCGAGCCGGATGGGGACGCCGTCCTCAGTGACCGCGGCCAGACGGCGGTACTCGTCCAGCGATTGCTCGTACGCCTCGAGGCGGCGCCGCCTGGCGCCGATCTGCGCGAGGGTCTGCTCGTCCGGCTCCAGCCAGACGTCGCCTGCCGCGCCGTCGACCGCAACCAGCGCGCCGGGTGCGATCACCGTGCTGGCATTGTGCAGCCCGGCGACCGCCGGCACGCGGATCGACCGCGCGAGGATTGCGGTGTGATAGGTCCAGCTGCCGGCATCGGTGACGAGCGCGGCCAGCCTGGACCAGTCGAGCTGCGCGATGACCGACGGCGTGATCTCGTCGGCGATGAGCACCAGTGGTCCGTCGAGCCCGTGGAAGAGGTCTGCCGGATCGCCCGCGGCCCTCAGGTTCATGCAGAGCCGGCCGACGACGTCGGCGACGTCGCCCTTTCGCTCGCGCAGGTAGGCGTCCTCCACGCGGTCGAAGAATGCCGAGATCTCCTCGAGCGCCCGCTGCAGCGCCGACTCCGCATTCAGCCGTTCCTCGCGCACGATCGCCGCCGCCCGCTCGACGAGCATGGCGTCGTCCAGCATCAGGAGCTGGGCGTCGAACAGATAGGCGTGCTCGTGACCCGCCGAATCGCCCATCCGCGCCTTGATGTGCTCGATCTGTTCGCGCGATTGCGCGCGTGCGGCGTCGAGGCGCTCGAGCTCGCGGCCGACCAGCGCCTCGGGGACGCGGAAGCGCAGCTCGCGAGTGGCGCGCTTGAGGACCAGCGCGCGCCCGATGCCGATGCCCGGTGAGACTCCCAGCCCCTTCAGTTGCACGGCGCCTCGTCGAAACCGCGTTCGATCAGCGACCGCAGCGCGGCGATGGCGTCGTGTTCGTCGACGCCGTCGGCGCTGATGGTCAGGGTGGTGCCCTGCGCCGCGGCGAGCAGCAGCAGGCCCATGATGCTCTTGCCGTCCATTTCCTGATCGCCGCGGGCGACGCGCACGCGTGCCTGGAACGCGCTGGCGGCGTGCACGAACCGGGCCGCGGCGCGCGCGTGCATGCCGAGCGCGTTGGTGACGGTGACGGCGCAGGCGGTCACGTGCGCTGCCCCTTGAGGAGATCCGAGGCGACCCAGATCGCGTTCCGTCCGGTCTCGCGCAGCTCATGGGCGATCGCCTGCAGATCGAGATCGGCCGCGAGCGGACGCGCGAGCTTGATCAGCATCGGCAGATTGACGCCGGTGATCACTTCGACGCTGGGCGACACGAACGTCACCGCGAGGTTGGCCGGCGTCCCGCCGAACATGTCGGAGAGGACCAGCACCTTCGACTCCTCGCTCGCGGCGCGCACGCGCTCGATGGCGCGGCCGATTTCCTCCCGCTGATGATCGACGTCGTCGTGCCAGCCGAGCGACACCGCGACGAAGTGCGGCAGGTCGCCGACGATCATCTCGGCGGAGTTCACCAGCTCGGTGGCGAGCTGGCCGTGCGTGACGACGACCACGCCAAGCTTCATTTACGGGCTCCCACGGCAGATCGCGGCTTCCGCGCCGGCGTCCGCCGGGCGGTGTCGCGCGGCGCCGCCGTCATATCGCGGGGATCCTCGTGGCCGATGTCGCGGTGCTTGACGCGAACGCGGACGCCGGGAATCCCCGCCAGTCCCTTCTTCAGCGATTCGGCGATCGCCACCGAGCGGTGGCGGCCGCCGGTGCAGCCGATCCCGATCGTCAGATACGACTTGCCCTCCCCCACGTATTGCGGGACGAGGAACTTCAGGAGGTTGAGCGTGTGTGCGAGGAACTCGTGGGTCGCCTTCGACCGATCGAGGTACTCGTGCACTTCGGGGTCGCGTCCCGTATGCGGGCGGAGCTCCGGCACGAAGTGCGGGTTGGGCAGGAACCGGACGTCGAAGAGCAGATCCGAATCGACCGGAATGCCGTGCTTGAACCCGAAGCTGAGGATGGTGACGACCAGCTGCGTCCCGGGTGCGCGCCCGCTCGCGACGCCGGTGAACACGTGCCGCAGTTCGTGCACGGTCATCTCGGTCGTGTCGATGATGTGATCGGCCATCCGGCGGATGCCGGCCATCGCACGCCGCTCGTCGCGGATGCCTTCGAGCGCGGATCGATCCGGCGCCAGCGGATGCGGCCGCCGGGTCTCGCTGAACCGCCGCACCAGCGTCGGCTCGGCGGCGTCGAGAAAGATCAACACCGGATCGAGGCCGTGCATCGCCTTGAGCTTGCGGTAGATGCCGGGGAACTCGACGAGCATGCGGCCTTCGCGGACGTCGACGACGACCGCGGCCCTGGCGATCTCGGAGCCGGCGCGCAGCGTCAGCTCCGCCAGCGTCGGCAGCAGCATCACCGGCAGGTTGTCGACGCAGAAGTACCCGAGATCCTCGAGTGCGCGCATCGCCTGGGATTTGCCGGACCCGGAGACGCCGGTGAGCACGACGAAGCGGGAGGTGACCGCGGTGCGGGCGGCGCGGCGGGCGGCGTGGCGCTTCTCGCGCGTCACAGATCGTCTCCGCTGTCGATGCTGCCGGTGCTGGCATCGCCCAGCGCCCGGTTGACGCGATCGACGAGCTTGCGCGCCGCGTGGTCGCCGCGGGCCCGCAACAGCTGGTTCCGCGCCGCGACCTCGACGAGGATCGCCACGTTCCTCCCCGGGGCGACAGGCATTCTGATCATCGGTATGTGTACGCCGAGGACGTCGTATCGGGCGTCGTCCAGGCCAAGTCGATCGTACTCCCGACCGGGCTCCCAGCGCTCCAGCTGCACCACGAGCTCGACACGCTTCGAGGTGCGCGTCGAGGCGACCCCGAACAGGTCCTGGATGTTGATCAGTCCGAGGCCCCTGATCTCCATGTGATGCCGTGTCAGCTCGGGGCAGCTGCCGAGCACGAACGACTCGGCGCGGCACCGCAGCTCGACGGCATCGTCCGCGACCAGGCGGTGGCCGCGCACGACCAGGTCCAGCGCGCACTCGCTCTTGCCGATGCCGCTCTCGCCCACTACCAGCACGCCGAGCCCGAGGATGTCCATCAGCACGCCATGGACCGTCGTGCGTGGCGCCAGGAAATCGTCGAGGACGGCGCCGAGCCTGGACATCGCGTCGGGCGTGCCGGACCGCGTCCGCAGCAGCGCCACCGGCATGTCGTCGGCAGTCTCGGTCAACTCCGGCGGGGGCGCAAAGCCTTGTGTGATGAGGACGGCGGGCACGTCATGGGCGAACAGCCGGCGCAGGCTGCTGCGGCGGGTGTCGGGCTGCAGCGATTCGAGATAGCGGATTTCGCTCTCGCCGAAGATCAGGACGCGGCCGCCGCGCAGCGCCGCATCGAACCCGGACAGCGCCAGGCCGGTCTTCTGCGGATAGGCGTTGGTGATGCGCCGCTCGACGCCGGCGGCGCCGGCCAGCAGTTCCACGAGCAACCCGGCGCCGGGCGATGCCCGCAACTCGTCGAGCACCATCGCCACGGTCACACCGGCCGGCCGAGTCGGAGCGGTCATGGTGTGAGCGTACGCATCCCTCGTCGTCTCGGCTGCCGGTCGCGGATCGGCGGTCCGATCAGTCGGACTCGATCAACCCGACGTTGCCGTCCTTGCGGCGATAGACGATGCTGACGCCGGCGTCGGTCTCGGCGTTGCGGAAGACGAGGAACGATTCGGCGGTGTCGTCCAGGCGCAGGACCGCGTCCTCGACCGACATCGGCTTGACGGCGTAGCGGGTGGCGCGAATCACACGCGGCGCCCGTCCGTCGGCCTCCGGCTGATCGGCGCGCTCGAGCTGCGCCGCGGCGCTGACGCCGGCTCCGGCCCGGCCAGGCGCCGACCCGGCCCGCCCGGCGCGCGGCACCCGGCGGCGCGGATCGCTGCGCTTGCGTTCGCTCCACTTGGTCTTGATCTTGGCGGCCTGCTGCTCGATCTTCTCGACCGCCTGTCGCACCGACAGCGGCCAGGCGTTGCCTTCGCCGAGGCCGCGGAGGGTGTTGTCGCCGCGCGCATGCACGATGACCTCGGCGCGGTGGCGGTACTTCTCCAGCGTCAGGATCACCTTGGTGGACACGATGCTGTCGTTGAGGACCCGCTCGAGGCGGGCGAGGCGTCGTTCGATGAGCTGTCGCAGGGTCGGCGTGATGTCGACGTGCCTGCCTGTGATGTCGAGTCGCATATCTATCGGCTTCCGGTTAACGGCTTTCCGCTCCCGGCTGTCCCACGTGCTGGAAGCTGGCAGCTGGAAGCTGGGAGCTTTCTAGAAAAGCACCTTTCGCTGATTCGATGTGGGGATCTTCAGTTCCTCGCGGTACTTGGCGATGGTGCGGCGGGCCAGCATCAGCCCTTCCTTCTGCAGGATGCTGACGATCTTCGAGTCGCTCAGCGGCTTGCGCGGGTCCTCGTTCTCGATGATCTTGCGGATGCGCTGCTTGATCGTGACCGACGACACGCTCTCGCCGTACGAGCTGCTGATGCCGCTGTGGAAGAAGTACTTCATTTCGAACACGCCCTGCGGCGTGTGCATGTACTTGTTGTTCACCACGCGGCTGACCGTCGACTCGTGCATGCCGATGTCGTTGGCGACGTCGCGCAGCACCAGCGGCCGGAGGTACTCGATGCCGTGATCCAGGAACTCGCGCTGAAAGTTGATGATGCTGGTCGCGACCTTGTGGATCGTTTTCTGCCGCTGATCGACCGACTTGATCAGCCACAGCGCCGAGCGGAACTTGTCCTTGACGTAGGCGCGAGTCTCGCCAGCTTCCTCGCCGCCGGCCTGGCCGCTCTTGTCGAGCAGCCGGCGATAGACCGGACTGATGCGCAGCTGCGGCAGCCCTTCCTCGTTGAGCATCGCCACGTACTGATCCTCGACCTTCACCACGTAGACGTCGGGGATGACGTACTGCGACTGCGACGGGTTGTAGCGGCTGCCCGGCTTGGGATCGAGGTTCCGGATGATCTCGATGTGCTGCTTGAGCTCTTCGATCGGCATCCCGAGCTTGCGCGCGATCTCGGGGACCTGATGGTTCTGCAGCAGGCGCAGGTGTTCGGTGACGATCTTTTCTGACGGCGTGCCCTCGAGGCCGAGGTGCCGGATCTGCAGCCACAGGCATTCCTGCAGATCGCGCGCGGCGACGCCGACCGGATCGAAGGTCTGCACGTGCTGCAGCGCCTTCTCGACTTCGGCGACCGGCCACTCGCCCATCGCCGCGATCTCTTCCACCGAGGCCACCAGATAGCCGTCGTCATCCAGGTTGCCGACGATGGCGCCGCCAATCTCCTTGACCGATTCCTCTTCGGTCTGCATCGCCAGCTGCCAGAGCAGATGGTCCGAGAGCGACGCCGCCGACGAGAGCGTGTTCTCGATCGGCGGCAGTTCCTTGACCTCGGAGGGCGTGCGCGAGCGATACCCGTCGTCGAGGTAATCGCCGAAGAAGTAGTCGTAGTCGGCGTCGTCCCAGGTGTCGGGCTTCTCGGTGGCGGGCTGTGCTTCCTGCTTCTCCGGCTGCTGCTGTTCCGCGGGCTGCAGCTCCTCGGTCGGTACTTCTTCGAGGAGCGGGTTCTCGACCATCTCCTGGTTCAGCAGATCCGCAAGCTCGAGCGTTGACATCGGCAGGAGCTTGATCGCCTGCTGAAGCGACGGCGTGAGGATCAGCTTCTGAACGAGTTTGTGTGAAGTTTTTGCGAGATCGCCATGGTCGGTCGGCTACGTGGCCCGCCTCAACAATCTTAGTCCAATCGGAAGTCGGCGCCGAGGTAAATCCTTTTCACCTCGTCGTCTGCGGCCAGTCCTCCGGGCGTGCCGCTGCGGAAGATCACGCCGTCGTGCACGATGTAGGCGCGGTCGGTAATCCGCAGTGTTTCCCGCACGTTGTGGTCGGTGATCAGCACGCCGATGCCCCGGCTCTTGAGGTGGAAGATGATCTTCTGGATGTCGGTGACGGCGATCGGATCGATGCCCGCGAACGGCTCGTCGAGCAGCATGAACTGCGGCGACATGACCAGGGCGCGGGTGATCTCGACGCGGCGTCTCTCGCCTCCCGAGAGCGTGTAGGCCATCGACTTGGCGAGCGGCGTCAACCCGAGCTCGGCCAGGAGCTCGCGCATGCGGCGGTAGCGCGTGGAGGCATCGAGGCTCAGCGTTTCCAGGATGGCGAGCAGGTTCTGCTCAACCGATAGACCGCGGAAGATCGACGGCTCCTGCGGCAGGTAGCCGATGCCCTGCCGCGCCCGGACGTACATCGGGTCGGAGGTCACGTCCTTGCCGTCGAGGAGCACGCGCCCGGAGTCCGGCGAGGTCAGCCCGACCACCATCGAGAAGGTCGTGGTCTTGCCGGCCCCGTTCGGACCGAGCAGGCCGACGACTTCGCCGGAGGCGATGTCGAGGCTGACGCCTCGAACCACCGTCCGGCCGCCATAGGATTTCGTGAGGTCTTCAGTCCGCAGCGTCGCCATTCAGACGGCTACTTGGGCGCGCACGGCTTGAACTCGTTGGGGGTGAGGCCGTTGTTCTGGATGAGCGTGCTCACCGCCGCACGCTTGAACGAGAGCTTCGAGCCGACCGTGATCCGGCAGTCGGTCGGTGTCTTTTCCTCGAGCTCGAGTGGATTGCCGGTCATGACATAGGTGTCGTCGGCCGCGGTGTATGTCAGGTGAACGCCGGTGGCGGTCCGTCCGCCTTCCTTCACCGTGACGTTGCCGTCGCCTTCGGCGCGTTCGAGCTCGTTGGCGCCCTGCTTCAGGAACAACTGGATCTGATCCGCGACCACATCGCCCTGCGTGCCGACGATGTGGGCGATGGCGGTCGTGCCGGTGGTATAGGTCGCCACCCGCTTCGCGTCCTCGTAGACCATCTTGTCGCCGGTCGCATCCATCTGCACGAGCTTCTTCGTCTTGGTCGCCGCGTCGTACTCGTCGAAGAACATCACGGTGACGACGTGGCCGACCGCGGTGAGGTTGCCGCTCTTGTCGTCGACCGCGATCGAGTCCCCCTTGATGGTCGTCTTGTCCTGCCACAGCCGCGCGTCGCCGGTATACAAGGCGTACGAGATGGCGCCATCGGTACTCGAGCCGGTTCGATCGCACGTTCACGATCTCGTCCGACTTGAGCATCGACGGAAGCTTGCCGGCGTCGCCCGCGGCGCCGCGCCGCCGCGTCCGTCGCCTTTCGACGGCTGCAGCGAGCTGCGAACGTTCGTGTCGGCGATCAGCTTCTTCGTGCCGACCGTGAAGCTGATGGTGCCGGCGTTGACGAGCACGCGGCCGTCGTTGACCGAGGGGAGCGGACCGGGATCCCCCTGCGAGTTGGAGATGTCGAACTTGTCCTGCGCCACGTGATAGACGGCGCGCTGCCCTTCCGCGATCGTTGCGCCGTCCACGATGTGCACGTTGCCGCGGAAGTCGGCGCGCTGTATCGCACCGAGGCCGGGCTGTGTCTCGACGATCAGCCGCTGCGACCGGCCGGTGCGTTCGCTTGCCGCCGCGCCGCGCGACGCCGGACGAATCTCGCGATAGTTGACGCCGCCCGTGAACGTCGCGGTCTGCAGGCCGGTCGCCCCGCCGGACGTCAGGTTCGCGGCCGTGATGCGGTACGCCGGGGCGTTCGCCGACGCCGGGAGCTCGACCTGCACGTCCTGAGTCGCGTTGAGGACCGTGACCGTCGAGCCGTCGGCGCCCATCGTGATGTCGATGGTGCGGCCCATGATTTTCTTGGCGCCGCTGGCGGCGTCACCCGCGAGCTGGGCGATCGCGTTCTCGACCAGTTTGGCCTGTTGCAGCGTCCGGCCATCTTCGGCGTAGGTCAGGTCGATGTCCCTGGCCGACATGCCTTCGGCACCGCCGCTTCCCGGCGCGCCGGTGATGCGGCTGTTGCCGCGGAGCAGGACCGTCTTGATCAGGCGATCGTCCTCGGTCAGCTGAATGTTCATGTCGTCCGCGTCGAGGGTGCGGCCGCCGCTGACGACGTGGGCGGCCTTGATCAGCCGCACGTTGTGCTCCGCACGCGCCAGCGCTGCCGATCCCGCGGTCGCGTCGACCGCGCCCTCACCCTTCTCGTCCGGCGCCACCGTCACCGTGGCATTCTCGAGCAGCCAGAACAGGTTCTTGTCGCGGTCGTAGGTCGCGCCCTTGCCGGACCCGGACAGACGCTCCTTCGTGAACCGCACGTCACCCGGTACGGCGAGCAAGCCGCTCTTCTCGTCGTAGGTCGCGCTGTCGCCGGACACTTCCAGCTTGTCGCTGGTCTGCAGCTTCACGCCGCTGGTCCCCCTGATCGTCGTCACCGGCTTCGCCTGGTTCTGCGGGACGCTCACTTCCATCTCGCCGGCGCCGATCGTCAGTGAGCGCCCGTCGCGGTCGGGCAGCGTGGCGGTGGCGTCGACGAACACGGTCCGCCCATCGGCGTAGGTCCGCTGTTTCTGGTAGGCAATCGAGAACTCGACCGTGCCGTCCGGCGCGGTGCGCTTGTAGAGCGGCAGCGGCGCGCCTGGCGTCGCATGGGTCTCGGCGATCGCCTTGTCATCCTCGCGCGGCGGAGGGGCCGACGCCGCCGGGGCAGCGGGCCGGCGCAGCGCGACCGCCACGACCGCCCCGAAGACGATCACGAAGGCCGCTATCGCGAGCCGCGCCGCTTTCTGCCATCTCATCGATTGGTTCGGGAGTGACCCCGGAAACCCTTATTTTAGGTCTTCGGGCGCCCGGAAGTCGCAAACGTTGAGCTCGAGGTAAGTCTCACCCTGGTATTCGTTGCGGTCGAGCGAAAAGGCGAGGTTGACGCCGGTGCGGTGCTTTTCGAGGAACTCGGCGCGCTCGGCGGCGCGCCAGGCAATCGCGCGGAAGCGGCGGCCCTGCTGGCTGAAGGTCATCTTCAGGTGCCGTTCCTTCAACGTGCGAGGGCCGTCGACGATCTCGACCGGGCTGGCGTGGAACACGGGGCGGGGATTGCCCATCCCGAACGGACCGAGCGAATCGAGGCCGCGCACCAGGTCGTGGGTGATGCCGTTCAGGGCCAGCGGCGCGTCGATGCGCAGGCGCGGGCGCAGCTGATCCGGTTCCAGCACTTCATCGGCCCAGCTGTTGATCCGCTGCCGGAACTCGGGCACCCGGGCCGCTTCCATCGTCAGGCCGGCCGCCTGCCGGTGACCGCCGAACTTGACGAAGAGATCGGCGCAGCGCTCGAGCGCGCCGAGCATGTCGAAGTCCGGGATGCTGCGGCAGGAACCGTGCGCCACGTCGCCATCGATCGAGAGGACGATGGCCGGCTTGTGGTACGCGTCGACGAGCTTCGACGCGGCAATGCCGATGACGCCACGATGCCAGCCCTCACCGCCGACGACGAGGACGTTGTGGGCGCCGACGGCGGGGTCGGTTTCGATCGCCTTCTTCGCCTGAATGACGAGCTCGGCTTCCTCCTGCTGGCGGCGAAGGTTTTCGTCGTTCAGCTGCTGGGCCAGCGCCCGCGCTTCGGCGTCCATGTCCTCGCCGGTGGCGAGCAGCAGGCGAGTCGCGATGTCCGGAGTGCTCATGCGGCCGGCGGCATTGACGCGCGGCGCCAGCATGAACGCGACCTGATAGCTGTCGATGGTCTTGCCGGTGAGGCCGCTGCAGTCGAGCAGCGCGCGCAGCCCGACGGTGTGCGGCCCCTTGCTCAGCGAGGCCAGCCCGAGCCGCGCGATGACGCGGTTCTCCCCTACCAGCGGCACGACGTCCGCCAGCGTCCCGATCGCGGCGACCTTGACGAACGCCGGCAGCCATTTCGATCGGCCGGCGCGATCGCAGAGCGCCTGCACCAGCTTCAGGGCGACGCCGACGCCGGCCAGCGACTTGTCCGGGTATGTGCAGTCGAACCGCTTCGGATTGATCACGGCGAGCGCCACCGGCAGCTCGCCGTCGGGCTCGTGATGGTCGGTGATGATCAGGTCGACGCCGAGCTCACGCGCCCGCCGCGCCGCCTCCATCCCGCGGATGCCGCAGTCGACCGACACGATCACCGACACGCCGTCGGCGTGCAGCCGCTCGATCCCCGCCGGCTGGAGGCCATAACCGTCGCGGAGCCGCTCGGGAATGAAGTGGACGACGTCCCCGCCGAGCATCTCGAGCGCCCGCCTGAGGATGACGGTGGACGTGATGCCGTCGACGTCGTAGTCGCCGTGGATCGCGATCCGCTCGCGCCGCGCGATCGCCTGCTCCAGGCGCTCGACCGCGGCGATCATGCCCATGAGCCTCAGCGGATCGTGCAGGTGATCCAGCGACGGCTGCAGGAAACGGGCGGCGGTCTCGGGGTCCGACAGGCCGCGCAGGCACAACAGCCGGGCCACGGTCGGATGCAGCTGCAGCGCCGCCGCGAGCGTGGCGACCTGCGTGTCATCGCACGGCAGGTGCTGCCAGACGAGAGTTTTCATGTGGCCTTGGGTTTGGCGGGCAGGATCGGGACGGCCGTCGGCGGCGCGACATCGGGGCCCGCGGCGGCGGCGGTGTCGATGAACGCCTGGCCTTCGCGGCCCATGCGTCGGAACTTCTCGTAGCGCGTCGCCAGCCGCTCCTCGACCGAGCTGGTCTCGAGCGTGCTCAAGGCCTGTGACAGCGCCTGATCGACCAGCGCGCTCGCGCGATCGTGGTCGTTGTGCGCGCCGCCGGCCGGCTCCGGCACGATCTCGTCAATCAGGCCCAGCAGGAGCAGGTCGGGGGCGGTAATCCGCAGCGCTTCCGCGGCATCGACCTTGCGGTTGGCGTCGCGCCACAGGATCGCCGCGCAACCTTCCGGCGGGATGACGCTGTAGACGGCGAACTCCTGCATCAGGACGCGGTCGCCAATGGCAATCCCCAGCGCGCCACCGCTGCCCCCCTCGCCGCAGATGATCACGATGATCGGGACTTCCAGCATGACCATCTCGCGCAGGTTCATCGCGATCGCCTCGGCGACTCCACGCTCCTCCGACTCGACGCCGGGGTAGGCGGCGGGCGTGTCGATGAACACCACGATCGGCCGGGAGAATTTCTGCGCCAGCTGCATCACGCGGAGCGCCTTCCGATAGCCCTCCGGCCTGGCATAGCCGAAGTTCCGGAAGATCTTCTGCTTGGTGTCGCTCCCCTTCTGGTGCCCGAGCACACAGACCGGCTGGCCCTTGTAGTCGGCGAATCCGCAGACGATGGCGTGGTCGTCAGCGAATCGACGATCGCCGTGCAGCTCGTCGAAGCCGGTGAACAGCCGCTCGACGTAGTCGAGCGTGTTCGGCCGCGCCGAGTGGCGCGCCACCAGTACGCGCTGCCACGGCGTCAGCCCGGCATACAGCTCGGTGCGGATCTCCTCGGCGCGTCGGCGCAGGCTCTCGATTGATCGCAGCCGGTCCGGGGTCTGCGGCAGCATGCTGAGGGCTTCAATCTCCTTCAGCAGCACACCGATCGGTTCTTCGAATTCGAGGAGTTCTGGCGGCATGTCGACTCTCAGCGTAACTCGACTGAGCCGGCGCCGCAGATTTGTTCCACTTCCGACACCAGCCGCTCCGACGGACGGACCCGGAGCATCACTTCGGAGCGGACACGCAACGGCTTCGCCTGGCTGGTGACATCCAGCTCGAGGAAGACCCGGCGGTCGCCGCGATGCCGGGTCAGCAGCTCGGCCAGGGCCTCGAACGTGTTGCGGCCGGCCGCGGGCCCCGACAGGTGGATCACCACCTCCCTCGTCGTCCGTTCCTTGAGCGCGGCGATCGGCAGCAGCTCGGTGGCGACGACTCGCGCCGACTCGTCGTCTTTTTCGAACTTGCCGCGGACCAGCACCATCGCATCGGCTTCGACGAGGGACCCGTGCTTGGCGAACGTCTCGGGGAAGACGACGATCTCGAGGCTGCCGGCGATGTCGTCGAGCATGAAGACGCACATCCGGTCGCCCTTCTTGGTCTTCAGCGGCCGCAGTCCCGAGACGATGCCGCCGACCCAGAGGTCGGCTTCCGAGGTGGTCAGCTCGGCGAGTCGCTTGGCGCCGAACGTCTTCAGCTCGTCGGCGAAGCGCTCGAGCGGATGACCGCTCATGTAGAGTCCGAGCGCCTCTTTTTCACCAGCGAGCTGTTGCGCCTCGGTCCAGGGCGGCGCGTCGGGCAGCCTGATGATCTCGGCGGCACCGTCCTCGTCGACGCCGCCGAACATCTGGTACTGGCCCTTTTCGCGGTCGCGCTGGTGCCGGCCGCCGTGCTCGATGGCTTTGTCGACCGCGGCGAACATGCAGGAGCGGCGATCGCGCACCGAGCGGTGCTGCTCGCAGCCCAGCGAGTCGAGCGCGCCGGCCTTGACCAGGCTCTCGAGCACGCGCTTGTTGACCAGCCGCAGGTCGGCCTCTTCACATAGTGCGTGCAGCGAATCGATCCGCCCGAGCGTCTTCCGCACCGCCAGGATCGAGTGAATCGCGCCTTCGCCGACGTTCTTCACCGCGCACAGCCCGAACCGCACGCCCTCCTTCGCCACCGTGAACGGGAGCTCGCTGCAGTTGACGTCCGGCTGCAGGATCGGGATGCCGAGCTCGCGGCACTCCCCGAGGTACATCGCCAGCTTGTCGGTATTGGCCGCTTCGATCGTCAGCAGCGCGGCCATGAAGTGCCACGGATAGTTGGCCTTGAGATACGCCGTCTGGTAGGCGACCCACGCGTAGGTCGTCGAGTGCGACTTGTTGAAGCCGTAGCCGGCGAAGAACTCCATCAAGTCGAAAATCTTGGTGGCCTTCTTCTCGTTGACCCCCTTGGCGCGCGCCCCCTCCATGAAGGCCTCGCGCTGCTTGGCCATGACCTTGGGATCCTTCTTGCCCATGGCCTTGCGCAGCACGTCGGACTGGCCCATCGAGAAGCCGGCCAGCACCGCGGCGATGCGCATGACCTGCTCCTGGTAGGCGATGACCCCGTAGGTGTCCGACAGGATCGGCGCGAGCGCGGCCAGCTCGTACTTGACCTCGGTCTTCCCCTGCTTGCGCGAGATGTAGTCGTCCACCATCCCGGACTTCAGCGGGCCGGGACGATAGAGCGCGTTCAACGCGATCAGATCGTCGAGCCGCTCCGGCTTCGCTTTGCGCAGCAACTCCCGCATGCCGGAGCTCTCGAACTGGAACACGCCGTAGGTGCAGCCCTCGGAAAACAGCTGGAAGGTCTTCGCGTCGTTGAGCGGGATGGCGTCGATGTCGAGATCGACGTTCTCGGTGCGCTTGATCTCGTCGAGGCAGTCCTGGATCAGCGTCAGCGTGCTGAGCCCCAGGAAGTCCATCTTCAGGAGGCCGACGCGCTCGACTTCCTTCATCGCCCACTGGGTGACGATTTCGTCCTTCTGGCTCTTGTAGAGCGGGACGAACTCGGTCAGCGGCCGCGGCGCGATCACGACGCCGGCGGCGTGGACCGAGGCGTGGCGAGTCATGCCCTCGAGCCGCTGCGCGACGGCGAGCAGCTCCTTGACCCGCTCGTCCTTCTGCTGCATCTCCTTGAGCGCCGGGCTTTCCTCGAGCGCCTTGGCGAGCGTCATGTCGAGCGCCGGCGGCACGGCCTTGGCCACCTTGTCGGCGTCCGCGTACGGAATATCCATCACGCGCGCGACGTCCCGGACGACCGCACGGGCCTTCATCGTGCCGAACGTGATGATCTGCGCGACGTTCGCGCGGCCGTACTTCTGCGTCACGTATTCGATGACTTCGCCGCGGCGCCGTTCGCAGAAGTCGATGTCGATGTCGGGCAGCGACACGCGCTCGGGGTTGAGGAAGCGCTCGAAGATCAGGTCGTACTCGATCGGATCGACGTCGGTGATGCGCAGGCAGTAGGCGACGAAGCTGCCCGCGGCCGACCCGCGGCCCGGCCCGACCGGAATGCCCTTCTCGCGGGCGTAGCGGATGAAATCCCACGTGATCAGGAAGTACCCGGGTACTTCATCTGCTTGATCATGTCGATTTCGTACGTCAGCCGGCGTTCGTACTCGTCGATCGTGTGCTTGAGGACACCTTTGGCCTGCAGCTCGCGCAGCCGCGCCAGCCGCATCTCGAATCCCTGGCGAACGACGTGCTCGAAGTAGTCGTCGAGGGTGAAGCCGTCCGGAACGTCGAAGTTCGGAAGATGGTTGACGGTGCCCGACAGGTCGACGTTGCACCGTTCCGCGATGCGGACGCTGTTCGCCATCGCCTCGGGGAAGTCGGCGAAGACCCGCGTCATCTCCTCGGCGGTCTTCAGGTAGAACTGATCGCCGTGGTACTTCAGGCGGTCGGCGTCGTTGACGGTCTTGCCGGTGCCGATGCAGAGCAGGATGTCGTGCGGCTTGAAGTCAGAGTTCTGCAGGTAGTGGACGTCGTTGGTGACGACCAGATTCAGGTTGAGATCCTTCGCGATCGGCTGCAGCCCGACGTTGACGATACGCTGCTCGTCGATGCCCTGGTACTGCATCTCCAGGAAGAAGTTGTTCTGGCCGAGGATGTCGCGATACGCGGCCGCCGCGTTGAGCGCCTTCTGCTGCTGCTCGGTGCGAATGCCGGTGGCCACTTCGCCCTTGAGGCAGCTGCTCAGCCCGATCAACCCGGTCGCATGCTGTGCGAGCAGGTCCTTGTCGATGCGCGGCTTGTAGTAGAAGCCCTCGGTGTAGCCCGACGAGACCAGCTTGATCAGGTTGTGGTAGCCCTCGCGGGTCTCGGCGAGGAGCACCAGGTGGTTGGCCGTTTCCCCGGGCGTGCCGCTCTTGGTCCGGCGATCGCCGGGCGCGACGTAGACCTCGCACCCCAGGATCGGGTTGATTCCCCGCTTCCGCGCCTGATCGTGGAAGACGATCGACGAGAACATGTTGCCATGCTCGGTGATCGCCATCGCCGGCATCTTGAGCTGCACGGCACGATCGAGCAGCTCCTCGATGCGGCACGCGCCGTCGAGCAAGGAATACTCGGAGTGCAGGTGGAGATGGACGAAATCGGACATTACGTGAGAATCGGCGTCAACTCCCAACCGGTTGCCATGTCTATTCCCACTCGATCGTCGACGGCGGCTTCGAGCTGATGTCGTAGACCACGCGGTTGATCCCCTTCACCTCGTTGACGATGCGCGATGAGATCGTGGCGAGCAGCTCGTGCGGCAGCTTCGCCCAGTCCGCGGTCATGCCGTCCCGGCTCTCCACCGCGCGGATGGCGATCGTGTACTCGTAGGTCCGCGCGTCGCCCATCACGCCGACGCTCTGCACCGGCAGCAGCACCGCGAACGACTGCCACAGGCGCCGGTACCATCCCGCCTTCTTCACTTCTTCCGCGACGATGTGATCGGCGCGGCGGACGAGATTGAGCCGCGATGCCGTCACCTCGCCGAGAATCCGCACCGCGAGGCCGGGACCGGGGAACGGCTGCCGCCACACGAACTCATCGTCCAGGTCCAGTTCCTTCCCGACGCCGCGGACCTCGTCCTTGAAGAGCATGCGCAGCGGCTCGACCAGCTTGAAGCGCATCCGCTCCGGCAGCCCGCCGACGTTGTGATGGCTCTTGATCACGTGCGACGGGCCAATCACCGAGACGCTTTCGATCACGTCAGGATACAGCGTGCCCTGCGCCAGGAAGTCGAACGTTCCCAGCGCGCTGGCCTCTGATTCGAACACGTCGATGAACGTGGCGCCGATGATCTTGCGCTTCTGCTCGGGATCGGTGATGCCGCTCAGGCGCGTCAGGAACAGGTCCGCGGCATCCGCGAACACGAGCGGCAGCTTCAGCCGTTCGAACCGCGTGCGAATCTGCGCCGCCTCGTCCTGCCGCATCACGCCGTTGTCGACGAAGATGCACGTGAGCCGATCGCCGATGGCCCGATGAATCAGCACGGCGGCGACGGTCGAATCCACTCCGCCGCTCAGCCCGCAGACCACCCGCCCCTCGCCCACCTGCTCGCGGATCCGCTCTGTCGCCTCTTTCACGAACGACGCCATCGTCCAGTCGCCGGTGCAGCCGCAGATATCAAAGGCGAAGTTGCGGAGGAGCTCCGTGCCGCGATCAGTATGTGCAACCTCCGGGTGGAACAGGAGGGCGTACATTCTGCGATCCGGCGCGGCCATCGCCGCGACCGGGGCGTTGGCGCTGGTCGCGGTCACCGCGAACCCCGCGGGCGCGGCGGCGACGAAGTCGCCGTGGCTGGCCCAGACCCGCAGCTCGCCGCCGATCGCGTTGAACAGCGGCGCGTCAGGACTGATGCGGATCGTCGCCAGCCCGAACTCGCGATGCGGGGCCGGCGCGACCTTGCCGCCGAGCGTCGCCGTCATCAGCTGCATGCCGTAGCAGATGCCGAGGATCGGCACGCCGGCGTCGAAGACCGCGCGGTCGCAATGCGGCGCCCCTTCCTCCGATACGCTCTTCGGCCCACCCGACAGGATGATGCCCATCGGCTTGCGCCGCGCGATCTCAGCGGGCGACGTATCGAAGGGAAGGATTTCCGAGTAGACCGACAGTTCTCGAAGGCGACGGGCGATGAGCTGCGTGAACTGCGATCCGAAATCTAGAACGACGATGGTTTGGTGAGCCACGGTGGTGAAAGGGACCGCGCTATTATAAGGTGTGTATCGCGGACCGACCACAATATGTTGTAGGTTCATCGCCCGAATGGTGATGAGCACGATGCTCGCTGCCACGGCGGTGATGACCTCCGCCCCGACCGTTGCGCAGGGGTTGCCGGAGCTCGCACGCTGGTCGGTCGTCGCGGTCGGCCCTCCCTCCGGATCCCCCGTGCTCGCGGGCCCGACCGTGGTCGTGCCGCTCCAGTCGGGCGCAATCGCCGGTCATCGTCTTGCCGACGGCAGCCATGCGTGGACCAGCGAGCTTTCCGCAGAACGGCCGTTGGCCGCCGATACCGACCGAATCTACGTCGCGGCCGGCGAAGCGCTGCATGCGCTCGACGCGGAAAGTGGCGTCGTTCGATGGCGCGTGCCGGTTGGTGGACCACTGACCGCCCCGCCCCGCGCGCACGAAGGCTGGTTGATCGCGGCGGTCGGCGGCGAGCTGGTGGCGATTCGCGCGTCGGACGGGACCGTGATCTGGCGCAAGCCGGTTGGGCCCGTCGAGTTTCGGCCGACCCTCGACGGCGAGCTGTTGATCGTCCCGGTTGTCGAGGGTCACGTCCTTGCCCTCGATGTGCCTACCGGCGAGGTCCGCTGGAAGCGCGAGGTGGGATCGGCGCCGACCGAGCCACTCGCCATCGGCGGTCGGGTTTACGTCGGCACACAGAACAAGTGGTTCTACGAGATCGATCTCGCCTCGGGACGGGTCCGCTCGCACCGCTATGTTGGCGCGAAGCTGCTCGGCCGCGCCGCGACTGACGATCGGAACGTCTACTTCACGGCCCTGGACAACGTCCTCTGGGCTGTCGATCGAAGGAGCGGCGCCGTGCAGTGGCGTCAGGGGCTGAGCTACCGGCCCGAGGCGGGACCAGTGGTTCTTGGCGAATACGTCGTGGTTCCGGGGCGAGTCGCAGCGATTCCCGCCCACGTCGCGCAAACCGGAGCGCCGGCGGGGACCATCACGTTCGCTGCCGGCCTCGTGGCGCTGCCGCTGCTCGGTCGGATCGGCGGGTTGCCGTTTGCGGTCGGGCTGACCGGAAGTCTCGAGAATAAGTGGAACATCGTGCTCCTCGAGCCCTCGCCTGTTCCCCCGCTTCCGATCGTTCCCCTTACGGCGTTGCCGGGTGAGATGGTGCTCCTCCCGACGGCGCCGGACCCGTCGAAAGGCTGATGGCGTCCACTTCGGCGCGGACCGTGGCCGCCAGGCGCAGGACTCCTTCGCGGATGCGATCGGCTGAGGGCGCCGAGAACGACAGCCGGACGATGCTGCGGCCGGGGTTGTCGGCCGGCGGCGTCACGAAGAACGCCTCGCCCGCGACGTAAATCACCCCGTGCTCGATCGCGCGCGTGATCATGCGGTCGGCATCGATCTGCTTCGGCAGCGTGGCCCAGAGGAAGAAGCCGCCACGCGGCGCCGGCCACGACACGTCCTGCCCGAACGCGGTCCGCAGCGCGTCAACCATGACGTCGCGCTTCTGCTGATAGTGGCGTCGGAGCAGCGGCAGTTGTCGCTGCAGGATGCCGCGGCGGCAGGCTTCGTACACGATGCGCTGATCGAGGCTGCCGGTGAGCAGGTCCTCGGCCTGCTTCGCCATCTCCATCTTGGCGGCGAGCGGCGGCGGCGCGTCGATCCACGCGACGCGGAAGCCTGGCGCGAGCGTCTTGGAGAAGCTGCTCAAATACACCACTCTCCCGTCCCCGTCGTCCGCCTTGATCGGCCGGACGTCGAGCTCGGTGGCGGAATCCTCGAAGAACAGCTCGCGGTAGGGGTCGTCCTCGACGATCAGCATGTTGCGACGCGCCGCCCATTCGAGCAGCAGGCGTCGCTTCTCGAGGCCGATCAGCAGGCCGGTCGGGTTCTGGAAATTGGGCACGACATACAGCACGCGCACGGTCCGGCCGGCGCGCGTGAGGCGCGCATGGACCGCGTCGAGATCGGCGAGATCGATGCCGTCGGCTTCCTGGCGCACGCCAACCATCTCGGCCTGGACGTTCCGGAACGCGGTGATCGCGCCCGTGTAGGTCGGCAGCTCCACGAGGACCACGTCGCCGGGATCGAGGAGGACGCGCGCAACCAGATCCAGGCCTTGCTGTGAGCCGGTCGTCACCAGCAGGCGATCGGACTCGGTCGGGATGCCGCGCTGGCCCATGATGCCGGCGATGACGTCGAGCAGCGGCCGGAACCCGCGGGTCGGCCCGTACTGCAGCACCGATCCGTCGGCGCCGGACAGGAGCTCGCGGGCGATCTCCTGAAACTCCTGCCACGGGAAGGTCTCCGGTGCGGGGTACCCGGGTGCGAACGAGATGATGTCGCGCTTCTGGGCGAGCACCGTCCCCATCCGGCGGATGGCGGACTCCTGCATCAGCTCGGCGGAACGGGACAGGAACTTGTCGTAATCAATCATGCGAGACGTTTTCCCGGGAGCTCGTGATCCGGATGCACGTCGTGCCGGCGGGAGGCCGCATCCATCCGCGCCACATGATGGCGATAGTGCGTGAGGTAGGCGCAGAGCGCCGTGAGTGCCAGGTACTGGAAGACGAACCCGCGAACGAGCCATGCCGCAACCTGCAGCGGCAGCACCGCGAGGCCGAGCAGCGGGACCAGGTTGATCAGCCCCAGCCCCGCGGTCGCCACGATCGAGGCAATCGTCGCGATCGGTGGCGAGCAGCAGCACGACGCCGAAGATCCCGGCGATCTCGCGGAGGCTGCCGCGAACGAACCGGAACGCGCCGCGCATCGCGGCGCGCACCCCGAGATCTTCCACCGCCATGATCATCTGCGTCAGCAGGTAGAAGAAGTTCACCAGCGTGACCCAGACGATGAGGACGCTCGAGGCGAGCGCGGCGGCCACCGTCCAGCCGAGGAGCACGCCGGGATTGCCGACCAGGCTGAGGCCGCCGACCACGAACCCGAGATAGGCCACCGCGGTCACGCCGTAGACGGCAAGCAGACAGCCGCCCAGTTTCACGTAGCGGCGCCACAGCCGCTGGCAGCCGCCCAGGAATGGTTCGATGGCGATGACATTGGCGCGGCGGATGGCCTGCAGCCGGACCGGCGGGCGTTCGATCGGACCGGTCTTGGCTTCGGCGCTCGCGAGCAGCGAGACGGTCCCTGCCTTGACGACGAACGTCAGCGCCGAGCCGCCGAGCAGCACGATCGCGAACGCGATCGAGAACGCGATCAGGGCCGCGACGTTGTGCCGCATCCCCGCGAACACCTCGGCGACGATGTCCCGGACGTCGCCCGACAGCAGTTCGTCGGCGTTGCCGCCGAGCAGCAGGACGACCAGGAAGATGCCGCCGACGACGGGCACGCCGAGCAGCAGCTTGAGCGTGGACTCGGCGACGAACTGCACCGCCACGAGCGGCCAGTTGGCGGCAGCCACGAGGGCCCCGCGTTTCAGGGTGGGCTTGAGTCCCGGAGCCTCGATGATGGGGTGGCCAACCGGCCCGGTCTGGTTCATCCGTGGGGCATTGCTGCGGGTACAGTGACAGTTTACCTTTGCGGTATCCTGCTTGACGAGTGCCATCCATTGAGATCCGCGACCGCCACGTGAGTTGGCGGCGGCTGCTGGCGGGCGGCGTGGTGATCACCGCGCTGGCCGGCATCGCGGGCGGCGCCGCGGAGTTGTGGTGGTTCGGCGCCGGCGAACGCGCCGCCGCCGGCCGGGTCGACGCGCACTTGACCCGCCGCTTCGACGGCATGGTGCGGACCATCTCGGCGGTGTCGGCGCGGATCGCCTCGGATCCGGCGGCGGCCGAATCGCTGGCGCAGGGCCCCGACGCCGCGCGCCGCTTGTTCGATCTGGTCGCGGATGCACGCCGGACCAGCACCACGCCAGACGACGTCGCCGTCACCGTCTACGATGGCGGCGCCTCCGCGCGTGCGTGGGCCGGCGCACCCTCCGACATCCCCGTCGAACGCATCTCAGGCCCGTCGACGCTGTTCATCACGCCATCGCCGCTCGGCCTGCGGCTCGTGCACGTCCAGCCGATCGAGGCCGGCGCCGATCGACGGGCTGGCAGCGTCGCCACCGAGCATGTGCTCTCGCCGGCGCAGGTCGGCACGACCATCGCCTCGATCGAGTACCGGATGCAGACGCCCCTGGCGCCCGCGCTGCTGCGCATCGAAGGCGCCGGCGACAGCTCGCGGCCGGGCGCGGTGATCCTGCGCGCGCCATCCGGACAGCCGCTCGCGGAAGCCTGGGTCGATCCGGCGGCGCTTCGCGACGCGCGGTTGCGCTGGCGCCGCCAGGTCGCGGCGTGGATGCTCGGATTGATCGGCCTCACGGTGCTGCTGCTGACCGGGCCGCTTCTCGATCGCCGCATCGCCGGCGACCGGCGTGCCTACATTCGCGCGACGATGGGGGCGCTCGCGCTGACCGCTGCCGGCGGCGCGCTGGTGTGGCTCGCCTTCACTGTCGCGTCGGGCCGGCTGCCGTCGACGCCAACCACGCTGCTGCTCGCCGGGACGATTGCGGCCGCGCTCGTGAGCCTCCTCGCCGATCCGGCGGCCCGTCTTCGCCTGCTCTTTCGCACGCGTTCGCCGCGAGCGCAGGGCGGTCTGCCGATGTACGGGTGGCAGCTGCTCGCCGGCCTCGGCGTGGCGGCGTTGATGCTCCTGTTCCAGCGGCTGCTCGGGACGGTGGCGAACACGGTCCCGATCGACTTGCGCGAGTTCTCGGTCTACCCGGTCAACCCCACGCGCCTGACGCTGATGGCTGGCATGACGGCGTTGCATCTTGCCGTCATGTGGGCGTCGACGCTGACCCTGATTGCGGCCATCGTTCCGCATCGTGTGCCGCGCCGCGCACGGCGGACGCGCCTGCTGATCCTGGCGGCCTGGCTGCTGCCGTCGATCGTCGCCGCCGCGATTGCGTCGGCGCGGGGCTGGGCCGTGCCGTCCACGGCGTTCGTCTCCTCGACCGCGGTGTGCGGATTGGCGGCGCTGGTCGGCCCGCGCATCGCCACCTGGTACCGGCGGACGACGGTGGCGGCGCGGATCTTCGGCCTGTTCCTCGCCTTCCTCGTGCCGACGCTGCTGCTCCACCCGTCGGTGGATTTCTTCGCCGAACGGGCGACCCGCGAGCTGATCGTCACCCAGTACGCCGTCCAGGCCCAGAACCACGGCCAGACCCTGCGGGCGTGGCTGGACCAGGCCCGCGACCAGGTCGACCGGCTTCCCGAGCTGCCGGAGCTGGTCGCGACGAACGGGTCCGCGCCGACCGCCGTCACCTCCGATGCCGCGTTCCTGGTCTGGAAACAAACCGTCCTCGCGCGCGAGCGCCTGACGTCGAACGTCGAGCTCTACGACCAGGATGGCAAGCTGGTCAGCCCGTTCGCCCTGAACGTGCCCGACTACAGCGCGCCCACGACCCAGCTCGCCTCGGGCTGCGGCTGGGTGACGTGGGGTGAAGTGTCCCCCTTCGGCGCGGAGGAGCGCCGCATGCTGCACGCCGAGCGCGGCATCTGTTCCGTCGGCGAGAACGGCGAGGCCGTGCAGCGGGGCACCGTCATCCTCCATGTGGTCTTCGACTTCGAGACGCTCCCGTTCATCACGTCGCAGAACCCGTACTTCGAAGTGTTCCGCGCCAACGACGCGAACCCGCAGGAGGAAACGCCGGGCAGCCGCGTCGAGGTCGCGATCTACGGCTGGGGCCTGCAGCCGCTCTATACCTCCGGCCGATCGGCGTGGCCAATCACCGACGACCTGTTCGAGCGGCTATATCGCTCACGCGATCCGTTCTGGACCGAGGCCAGCGCCGGCGGCGTGCGCCACCGCGTCTACTTCTCGAACGACCGCGATCGCATTTTCGCGATCGGCTATCCGATCCTCAGCTGGTTCGATCACTTCGTGCATCTTGCCGAGCTGACGACGTTTGGCGGCACGGCGTTCGTGCTGGTGCTGGTCGGCACCGCCATCTTCACGCGCCTGGCGCGCCAGCGGCCGCGCGTCGGCCGCGCCCTGCTGCGGGAGATCCGCGCCAGCTTCTATCGCAAGCTGTTTCTCGCGTTCGTCCTGGCCGCGACGGTGCCGGTCCTGATCCTCGCGCTGTTCATCCGCGCGTATTTCGAGAACCTCCTCCGCACGGACATCGAGGCCGAGGCCGCTCGGACCGCCGCCGTCGCGCAACGCGTCATCGAAGAAGGCGACGCAACCCTGCGGCGCAGCGCCGAAGGCGGCCTTGGCACGCAGAGCGACGAGTTCATGGTCTGGATCGAGCAGGTCATCGATCAGGACGTCAACGTGTTCATCGGCGCGCGCCTGGTCGCCACGTCCGAGCGTGACCTGTTCGCCTCGGGCGTCCTGCCGACCCGCACGCCAGACGACATCTATCGGCGAATCGTGCTGGAGCGGCTGCCAAGCTACGTGCGTCAGGACGTGCTCGGCGGCTTCACCTATATCCTGGCGGCCGCGCCGGTGCGGGCCGGCGGGCAGGATGCCCTGCTGACGGTGCCGCTCGCGCTCCGGCAACGCGAGATCGGCCGTGAGATCGACGACCTCGATCGCGGCGTGCACCTGGCCGCCCTGTTCTTCGTCCTCCTCGGAGCCGGCATCGGGTTGTCGATGGCGGAGCGCATCGCCGATCCGATCCGGCGTCTGACGCGCGCCACCAACCGCATCGCCCGCGGCGATTTCGACGCACGGATCGCCGTCCGTTCCGCCGACGAGCTGCGGCGCCTCGCCGATTCGTTCAACAGCATGGCCGAGGAGCTGAAGGCGCAGCGCATCCAGCTCGAACGCACGCATCGGCTCGAAGCCTGGGCGGAGATGGCCCGGCAGGTCGCGCACGAGATCAAGAACCCGCTCACACCGATCCAGTTGTCGGCGGAGCACCTGCAGCGTGTCCATGCCGACCAGGGCAAGCCGATGGGACCGCTGCTCGAGAGCTGCGTGGCCTCCATCCTCGGCCAGGTGCGCTTGCTGCGCCGCATCTCCTCCGAGTTCTCCAGCTTCGCGTCGTCGCCCACCGCGCGGCCGGCGCCGGTCGACCTGCCGGAGCTGGTCGCGGAGGTCGTCGATCCGTATCGCACCGGCCTCGAGGAGCGGATCGCGATCGTCAATCAGGTGCCCGGCCGACTGCCGTTGGTGCACGTCGACCGGACCCTGGTGACTCGCGCCCTCGTCAACATCGTCGAGAACGCCATTCACGCGATGCCCGGCGCGGGAACGCTGACGCTGACCGCCGAGGTCGAGCCTGACACGGTCGTCCTGCGCGTCACCGACACCGGCGCGGGCATGGACGAAGAGGCGCTGGGGCGTGTCTTCGAACCGTACTTCTCGACGAAGGCCACCGGCACCGGCCTTGGGCTGCCGATCGCGCGCCGCAACATCGAGTTGAACGGTGGTTCGGTCGCGGTGACCAGCGCGAAGGGGGTCGGGACGACGGTGGCGGTTCGGCTGCCGATCGCGTCGGCCGCCTGATCCCGGCACGTCCTCTGCCCGTTCGTCCGGCGCCACGCACGCCCGCGCGTCAGGCACGACAGAGCCACGCGCCTTGGAGTACAGTGCGTCCCGTTGCGCCTGCCTGATTCCCCTTCCGGCCGAGCGATCGCCGCCGCGTTCCGCCCTCGAACCCTCACCGTCGTCGTGCTGCTGGTCGTGACGATCGCGTCGGCCCTCGTCGTGTGGTTCAGCGCCGCCGCGACAGATCACGGCGTGCTGGTCGAGCGGCGGGATGCACCGGATCGCCCGGGGCCCGTCCGCATCGAACGCGGCTTTCACGAGCGAGGTCCTGCGCAAGGTCCTCGAGGGCGTGAACCGTCCGCAGTGGGTGATGTGGCTCGGCTCGATCGAGATCCCTGCCGGCGGCATTCGAGGTTTTCGGCTCCAGGCCAAGGACGGGGCGCAACTGTTCATCGACGGGCGCCTGGCCGTGCAGGCCACCGGGCGCGATGCCGTGCGGCGAGAGGCGCCGCTCTCGGCTGGCGCTCATGACCTGCGGCTGATTTACGAGCACCTCGAGGGCACGCCGGAGATCAATCTGGAATGGCTCGACCCGTCGGGTCGCCATCAGGCGATTCCCGCGCACGCCCTCGCCCCGGAGCGGATGCCGCGTGCCGCCTGGTTCTTACGCCGGCATCTCGCCGTCGTCGGCGTGGTGCTCGCGGTCGCGTGGGTGCTGGTGATGGCCGCGGTGCTCGTGGCCTTCGCGGGCCCGCCCGTGCTGCGGTTTCTCGAGCTCGACGGGCTGCGTTCGGATCGACTGTTCCGGCTCGTGCTTGCCTTCAGCCTGCTGCTCTCGGCGTATCCGGCCTGGTGGGGTTTGTCTGTCGCCGGCTACTGGGCGATGGACGAGATCGGCGTGGCGGCCGTCTCGCACGGCATGGCGGCGAATTATTCGAGCGGTTGGTACGACAAGTATCCGCCGCTTCACTACTACATCATCAACCTGACCGTGCTGCCGTTCTTCGCGGCGCAGCGCATCGGCGCGTTCTCGGTGTTCGACCAGTGGGTCTACCCGATCGAAACCCTGCTCGGCCGCGCCGTGAGCATCGCGTTCGGTTTGGGGAGCGTCGCCTGCGTGTATGCGTCGGCTGCGGCCGCGTTCGGGCGGCGCGCCGGACTCCTCGCGGCGGTCGTATGGACGACGGTGCTGCCGTTCGTCTACCACGTCAAGCTGGCGACGCTCGACGTGCCGTATGCCGGCTGGTTCGCCTTGTCGGTGCTGGGCTACGTGCGAATCATCCAGCGCGGCCGCCAGCGCGACTACCTCGTGTTCGCGGCCGCAGCGGTGCTGGCGGTGTGCACCAAGGATCAGGCGTACGGCCTGTTTGCGCTGCCCGCGCTGCACATCTACTACGCGACGATTACGCGCGCGCGGCCTGAGGGCGCGCCCGGCGGCATGCTGTCCCGCCTGATCGATCGGCGCATCCTGTGGGCCGTCGCCCTGGGGATCGGGCTGTTCGCCGCGGTTCACAATCTGGCGTTCAACTTCGCCGGATTCGTGGATCACCTGGAACTGATTACCGGTGTCGCGAGCGTGGATACCGGGTCTTCGATCCGGGGCCGGCCGGGCAATGGTGGCTGCTGGTCGACGTGGCGGGACAGGTGGTGTTCTGCGCCGGCTGGCCGGCCACGCTGGCCGCGATCGTCGGGCTCGTTCGATCCCGGACCGCCGACGGTGCGCGATACGGCTGGCTCGCGTTCCCGGCGCTGTCGTATCACCTGACGTTTCTCGCCGTCGTCGGCTACTGCTACGACCGATTCCTGTTGCCGGTCTGCCTGATCCTGGCGATCTTCGCCGGTCATGGCCTTGCGACGATGCTCGATCTCTGGCCTCAGCGACGACGTTTCGTCGTCGCGACGGTGGCCGTCGCGCTCGCCTACGCGACGCTGCGCGCCGCGTCGGTGAACTTGCTGATGGCGGCCGACGGCCGCGATGAAGCCGCGCGTTGGCTGCGCGCCAACGTGACCGCGCAGGAACTGGTCGGCACGGCGGGACCGCAGGAATACCACCCTCCCGTCGCCGGACGGCTGGTCCACCTGATTCCAACGATCGAAGAGATCGAACGTGCACAGCCCGACTATCTCGTGGTCAACACCGGCTATCGCCGCCGCTTCCGCCGCGAGACGCTCGAAGGGCCGGCGTTCTTCGGACTCGAAGAGGGACGACTCCCCTACCGGGTCGTGCACCGGGTCAAGCACCGGGTGCCGCTGGCCATCCTCTCGCTCGAGGCGCCGTTCCGCGAAGGCACGCACATTTCGCACACCAGCCTGAACAAGATCAATCCCGAGCTGTTGATCTATAAGCGCGTTCCGCCATCACGGTGACGGCCTGGCGCGCACGAGAACATTGCGAGTCAGCGAATACCGGCTGACGACCTCCATCCCGGGCTCCTGACTGCCGTCGCGCAGGAAGAGGAAGTCGGAGCCCCCGCGCGCGGGAACGACCTCGACGTCGATGGCGAGAGGACTCTTTCCCGCATAGAACCTCGTGACCGGATAGAAGAACGGATAGACCGCGAGTCGAACCCTCGATCCCGCCGGCCGCCCCGCCGCCTGCTCGAGATCCTCGATCATCAGGCGAGTCGACGCGTCGCCTTGCCAGTCGCGCGTGTGCGTGACGTTCGCCGTGTTCGCGAAGTGGGCCACCGCCGCGGCCGCGCCCACGACCATCGTCGCGACGGCGATGGCTCGGAGGACGCGTCCGAGCGAGGCGACCGCATCGAATGACAAAGCCGTCAGGAGCAGGACGAGCGGGATGTAGAAGAGCGCCGTCCTCCCAATCAGTGACGGCGTACCGAGCAGTACCTGCTCGGCCAGTTGAACGACGACGGCGACGACGGTGAGTGTTAGAACGGTCGCGAGGCCGGACTGCGGGCGGACGGGGCGGCGCGCCTGCACCACGACGCCGAGGATCGCCGCCGCGATGATGAGGAGCAGAACGGCCGAAACCACGTGTGACTGATTCGGCGCGTAGGTCGTTCCATACAAGGCGTCGGCGATGAGCGAACCGACCGTGTCCTCGAGAAACCCTTCGGTGCCGCCGAAGTACAGCTCGCCGTTTCGCTTGAGAAGATAGAGCGGGATCGCCGCCACGCTGACCAGCCAGAGCAACGGTACCGCGATAGCCCGCCAGTCGCCGAGCGGCAGAAGATCGACGCGTCGCAGCAGCCGGCCGACGACTTCCAGCAGGCCGGCGAGCAGTACCAGCAGCGTCAACACGACCGCGGTGCGAGTGGCAACCTGGCGGGCGTAGATCGCATCGCCTGACCAGTTGATGATGCTTCCGAATGTGGGGATGAGAGACCTGTCGATGGATAGCGCCGGGGTGCTTTCGTAGATTCGCAACGCTCCTCGGTCGTAAGCCGTCCAGAACTGGCGATCGTGTGGCGCGCTGTGGATCCGACGATCGCCGATGACGGCCGTGATCTGTTGCGGGTCGGCGTCGCGGGGGCTCTCGATGCGCAGGCCCGCCACGTGCTGCCGTCGCGGCAGGGCCCAGGTTCCCTGTTCCATCGACAGTCGCGACGCCCGTCCCCGCGCATCGAGACGGTGCACGACGACGCGGTCGCTGTCGGGTCCCTCGACGGTGACCGTCACCGGCTGGTAGAGCCGCTCGGACAACCCGAGATCCTGCGACAGCACTGCCGGGACGAACCCTGCGGCGAACAGTGCGAGCGCCGCCAGCGCCTGCCACGGTAGGCGGTCGACACGAGCCGTCGATACCGCACGATCGGACCGACGCATTCGCCGATGGTTGGCCATGGAGACGACGAGCGCGATCCCGAAGACGCCCATCGCGAGGTTGAGCATCGTGAAGTTCGCGGCGACGGCGAGGACCGCGAGGCCGAGTGCCCATGCCAGGCTTCGCGACCCGTGAGCGGCACCGACGTCGTCGAGAAACCGGAGCAGGAAGCAGAGGGACCCGAACAGCAGCGCGATCGATGGCCCGTAGCCGCGGCTCAGTGCGAAAAACTCGAGCAGGAACGGATTCGAGAGCAGGAGTACGAGGCCGGCAAGCGCGATGGCGCGATTGGCGAGTCGATCCATCAGGCGCATCGAGAACCACGCGAACACCGCGAACGCGAGCACGCTCGGGAGCCGCAGGACCCACTCGGCGCTGCCGCCCACCGTGTAGGCCAGCTTCGCCAGCAGCGTGTTCAACAGATGATTGGTTGCGACCGGAAAGCTGAAGAGCGCGAGCGGATCGGCGGCGATGAACCGGAAATAGGTCGCGGCCTCGTCGTAGGTGAACGGCACCCGGATGGCTCGCGCCGCGACGTAGGTGAGGAAGAAAACGTTGACCGCGGTCGACAGGACCTTCGACAATGCGCGCCGAGTCTACCCGAGGCTGTCCTTCGGCGGAGAATCTCCGGACGCGGTCTTTGGCAGGACGTAGATGTCGGCGCCAGGGGCTACCTCGCCGGCGTGACCCTCGCCGGGTCGCCGTCGCATCCTGGTGTAGAGCCACATGAGCAATGCGGCGACGGTGTAGGTGTACGCGAGCGCGACGAGGGCGATGCGCGGATGCGAGGCGATCAGCGCCAGGCCGACGGCGATGAGGAACAGCGCGAAGTACGATCGCTGCCACCCGACGTCGATCGCCTTGACGCTGCGGAAACGGATCGTGCTCACCATGAGCAGCGCCGGCACCACCACCATGGCGAGCGCAGCCAGCGCCATCTGCTGATCCTGCGGACCGTCCGGGAACAAGTAGACGGTCGACGCGATGACACCCGCCGCGGCGGGGCTGGGCATGCCGACGAAGTAGCGCTTGTCGGTGGCGGTCGCGGTCTGGATGTTGAAGCGCGCCAGGCGCATCGCTGCGGCGGTGACGTAGATGAACCCGGCCGCCCAGCCCAGCCGCTTGAGCGGCCACAGTCCCCACGTGAACGCGAGGATGGCGGGCGCGAGGCCGAACGACACCACGTCGGCCAGCGAATCGAGTTGCACGCCGAACGCCGACGTCGACTTGGTCAGTCGCGCCACGAAGCCGTCGAGCGTGTCGAGGATCATGGCGATGCCGATCAGCACCGCCGCGGTATCGAAGTCCTGCTGGGTCGCATAGACGACGCAGCCGTAGCCGCAGAACAGATTGGCCACGGTGAACATCGACGGCAGCAGGTACACGCCGCGCTTGAACCGCTTCGGGCGGTCCTCTCGCCGTCGGGCGCGCCGCTTGTCAAGCACGGACGCTCCCGAATCGCGCCAGGATAGTCTCACCGCCAATGACCTGCTCCCCGACCGAGACGAGCAGCTCCGCATCATCGGGAAGGAACACGTCCATCCGGGAGCCGAATTTCATCAGTCCGATCCGTTCACCGCGTTCGACGTCCTGTCCCTCGTGGACCCGACAGACGATCCGCCGGGCCAGGACGCCGACAACCTGCCGCACAACGATAGTCCGACCGCCGGCGTCGATCCAGAGCTCGTTCAGCTCGTTGTCGTTGGCGGATTCGCGATAGGCCGGCAGGAACTTGCCAGGACGATACTCGATCCTCGTGATCCGGCCCCCCACCGGGGAGCGGTTCATGTGGACGTCCATCGGCGACAGGAAGATCGTCACCTGCTTCCACTGCCCGGGCGGCGCCCAGCGGCCGTCACTCGGTCCGGCGATCATCACCCGGCCGTCCGCCGGAGACACGACCACGTCGGCCTCCTGGGGCACGGACCGGTCGGGATCCCTGAAAAAATACGCGAAGAAGCCGCCCAGCGCCGCGAGCGGCAGTGCCCACGCACGCCGCCGCGTCAGGGCGAGGCCGACAGCGGGTGCGAGCGCCGCAGCGATAAACGGGTATCCAGCACGGTCGATTTTCATGGGAGGCGGCGGTCGGAAAAAGCGAAAGCCGGAAGCGGGCCGGGCTGGCGAGGTCGATCGACCCCGCCGTACCCGTGAACACTCGCGTCCGGCTTGATCAGGGTAGCTGTCGGGATCAGCCGCGCACCATCTGGGCGGAGTCGCTGGTGCGGGCTCTGCGGAGCATGTCCTCCATCTGATCTTTCAGCTGGAGTTTCCGCTTCTTCAACGTGACTTCTTCGAGCTGTTCGGGTTCCGAGAGGTAATTGCGCGTTGCCAGATTGTGCAGTTTCTCGTCCAGGTCGTGATGCTGTGTGGCGAGTTGGCGGAACTCCTCGTCGGTCTGCAGCAGTTGACGCTTCAGCTCTGCGAAGTCTGTCGGCATCGCCGCCTCCTTGAAACTCAAGTTACAGGGCGTTCATATGACGGCAAGGTAGCACAAGGCGCGGTGCGCTTCAAGATTCTGGAGTCGCGACTTCAAAGTTCTGGACTGTCGAGGTCTCGCAGGCCTTCTCTCCAGAGAATGAGCGCGTCCTCATCCGGCTGACTGTAGTAGTTGCGCCTGATCGCGGAGACGCTAAATCCAAGCTGCTCATAGAGAAGCCGGGCCGCGTCGTTCGATGCCCTGACCTCGAGCGTGGCCCGGTGGGCGCCGCGCCGCCTGGCCTCGGCCATCACCTGCCGCATCAGGAACAATCCAAGTCCTTGACGGCGATAGCGCGGCGTCGACGGCGATCGTGTTGACGTGCAGCTCGTCGGCGACGATCCAGCACGAACAGAAGCCGGCCACGACCCCTCCCGGCAGCCGCAGCACGAAAACGTGCGCGACGTCCGAGTTCGCCAGCTCACGGGCCAGCATCTCCCGGGTCCACGGATTCGTGAAACATCGCCCTTCGAGATCGGCGACCGCATCGAGATCGGCCTCGGTCTCCGCGCGCTCGACGACGGCGCCGGGAACGGTCATCGCGGGGTGCTTCGTTCGCGCGCCAGTTCGGCGTCCGGACGTCGCACATAGATGGGCACCAGCGCGTGCGGCAGGACGCCTCGATCCGGTTCGAGCGCCGCGATCCGGGCTGCGGTCGCCGCCAGCGAGATCGGACGGTCGACGAACGTGGCCTGGTTGCCGAAGGCGCCGACGATCGCGTCGCGATACTTCACCGCGCCGTCGCCGATGAAGCGCACGTCTGCGGTGCCGACGACGTCGCGCCACGCGGCGATCGTGTCCGCCGGCCGCGCCGAGGAAGGAGCGATGACGGTACGATCGAGGGTCGAGCTGAAGAGCGTGGCGAAGACCTCCTGCCGCTGCGCGTCGACCCAGGGAGCGATGAGGGCTGGCGATGGCTCGCGCGCCGCCTCGCGCCCGAGTGCCTCGAGCGTCGAGACCGGCACGATTCGCAGTCCGCGGGCGAACGCCAGCCCTTGCATCGTGGCAATGCCGACGCGGAGCCCGGTGAAGGACCCAGGCCCGGCGATGACCGCCAGCAGCTCGACCTGGTCGAGATCGATCGCCGCGGCCGCGAGCGCGCGCATCACCTCACCGGGGAGCCGCTGTCCGTGCGTCACGGACGGATCGCCGGCGAGATCGGCCAGCAGGTCGTGGTCGCGCAGGACGGCGACGCTGCCGGCGCGAGTGGTGGTGTCGAGTGCGAGGATTAGCAGGGTCGTCTCGTCCGGTCGCGCCCAAGCAGCGCTAATGCAGATGTTATACTGCCGCACACTTCGTCTTTCCCCGTGGAGCGGCTCGATCGCACCCGAGGATCGCATGCGGCCCCGTTGAACGTCCCGCAGGTCGCGGCGGACGAGAGTTGCTCCATGTCCTCCCCTGTCCCATCCATTCCGGCCAATGCGACGCCAGCGATGCGTCAGTTCTTCGAGGCGAAACGCCAGCATCGCGACGCGATCCTGTTCTTCCGCATGGGGGACTTCTACGAGATGTTCTACGAGGACGCGCTCACGGCGGCGCGCGCCCTCGAGCTGACCCTGACGTCGCGGTCGAAGGACACCAACGGCGGCGCCATCCCGATGTGCGGCGTGCCGCATCATGCGGCCGATGGCTACGTCGCCAGGCTGGTCAAGAAGGGATTCAGGGTCGCCATCTGCGAACAGATGGAGGATCCCAAGAAGGCGAAGGGGCTGGTGCGCCGCGAGGTGGTGCGTGTGGTGTCGCCCGGCACCCTCACCGACGCCAGCTACCTCGAGGCGCGCGAGCCGGCATTCCTGATGGCGATCGCGCCGGTCGCCGGAGGTGGCGGGTTCGGCGCGGCATTGCTCGATCTGTCGACCGGCGAATTCACGACTGCCGAGTACGTGGGACCCGACGCGACCCAGGCGCTGCGCGACGAACTGGCGGTGCTGCGCCCCCGCGAGATCGTCACGCCGTCCGGGTCGACCGACGCGGCTGCCCTGATCGACCTCCTCCGGCTGTCCACGACCGTGACGTCCATCGAGCCGTGGAGCTTCGAGATGGAAGCGGCGCGGCAGGCGCTGGTGGCGCAGCTGCGCACGCAGTCGCTGCACGGCTTCGGCCTCGAAGATCATCCGGCGGCGATCAGCGCCGCCGGCGCGCTCGTGCAGTACCTGCGCGACACGCAGAAGGCCGACCTCGCCCACATCCGCGAGATCTCCTATCGCACCGGCAGCGACGGGCTGATCGTCGACCCGACCACGCTGCGCAACCTCGAAGTCGTGGAATCGACGGAGGGCGGCCGCGCCGGATCGCTGCTCCACGAGCTCGACCGATCGGTAACCTCGATGGGCAGCCGGCTGCTGCGGGCGTGGCTGCTGCGCCCGCTCCTCTCGCTCGAGCGAATCCAGGACCGTCTCGATGCCGTTGAGGAGCTCGCATTCAGGAGCACAGAGCGGGCCAAGGTCCAGGACACGCTGAAGAGCGTCCATGACATGGAGCGGCTGGTGGCGCGGGCCGCGCTCGGGACTGCCGGGCCGCGCGACCTGGTGTCGCTGCGTCAGTCGCTCAGCGCCGTTCCACGCATCCGACTCCTGCTGCAGGAGCATCAGGCGCCGCTCATCCGCAGCCTGGTCGCGCAGCTCGACGATCTGCCTGATCTGCGTCAGGCCCTCGACGCGGCGCTGGTCGACGAGCCGCCGGTCCTGGCGCGGGACGGCGGGGCGATTCGCGACGGTGTCGACCCGGAGCTCGACGACTTGCGCGGCATCAGCCGATCGGGCAAGCAGCGCATCGCCGAGATGGAGGAAGCGGAGCGCGCCCGGACCGGTATCAACTCGCTGAAGATCCGCTACAACCGCGTGTTCGGGTACTACATCGAAATCTCGAAGTCGAATCTCGGCGCGGTGCCGGCGGACTACCTGCGCAAGCAGACGATAGCCGGCGGCGAACGCTTCATCACACCGGCGCTGAAGGAGTACGAGGACAAGGTCCTCGGCGCCGACGAGCGCATCATCGAGCGGGAGCTCGAGCTCTTCGAGGCGCTGCGCGGACAGGTGGCGGCTGAAGCGCCGCGCGTGCAGGAGACCGCACGCGCCCTGGCCGCGCTCGATGTGCTGGCGGCGCTCGCCGAAACCGCGGGCCTGCAGAACTACACGAAGCCGCTGATGCACGCCGGCGACGAGCTGACGGCGACCGACGTCCGCCACCCGGTCGTCGAGCGTCACGCGCGTGACGCGTTCGTCCCGAACGACGTCATGCTCGACGCCGGCGCCCATCAGCTGATCATCCTGACCGGCCCGAACATGGGCGGCAAGTCGACCTACCTGCGCCAGACCGCGCTGCTCTCGCTGATGGCGCAGGCCGGGTCGTTCGTTGCGGCGCGCACGGCCAAGCTGCCCGTCGTGGACCGAATCTTCGCGCGCGTCGGCGCGTCCGACAACATCGCGCGCGGTCAGTCCACGTTCATGGTCGAGATGCAGGAGACCGCCAACATCCTGCACTCGGCGTCGTCGCGCAGTCTCGTCATCCTCGACGAGATCGGACGCGGCACGGCGACGTTCGACGGCCTGAGCCTGGCGTGGGCGGTCGCCGAGTATCTCGCCTCGAACACCAGGGCGAGGCCGAAGACGATCTTCGCGACGCATTACCACGAGCTCACGGATCTCGCCGACGCGCTGCCCACCGTCGCCAACTTCCACGTTGTCGTGCGGGAGTGGCAGGACGACATCGTGTTCCTGCGGAAGGTCACCGCGGGACGATCGGATCGAAGCTACGGCATTCAGGTGGCGCGCCTGGCCGGCCTGCCGCCGCCCGTGGTGGCCCGCGCCCGGGAGATCCTGAACGGTCTGGAGCGCGACGAGCTCTCGCGCGGCGGCCGGCCGTCGCTCAGCGCCGAGGGCGTGCGCAGCCGGCAGCTCGGGCTCTTTCAGGCGCCGGTTGCCGCCGAACATCCACTGCTCGCCAAACTGCGCGGTCTCGACGTCAATCACCTGACGCCCATGCAGGCGCTCGCGCTGCTCGCCGACCTGAAGCGCGAGGCCGATCAATAAGATGTGGCCCGGCGCCGCTGGAGCGTCCGTGTAGCCTCGGCCGTGGCAGGGTGGTGATGACCGTCATCCTCGCGCTGCTCGCTTCCGGCGCGACGCTGACATGGGGCTCGACCAGATACGATCCACGGCTGCGGTTCAGGACGCTGTCGACGCCGCGGTTCGACATCCACTTCCACCAGGGTGAGGACGACGTCGCCCGACGGCTCGCCGCGTTCGTCGACGACGCGGCCGCCGAGGTCGATCGTGCGGTCGGCGCGGCGGTAGGCCGCGTCCAGATCATCCTGGTCGATCAGCACGACCTCTCGAACGGCTGGGCGACGCCACTCCCCTACAACACGATCGAGATCAGCGCCGCCGCGCCACCGGTCGAGAGCAGCATCGGCAACACCGACGACTGGCTGCGGCTGGTCTTCATCCACGAATACACGCACATCGCGCACTTGAGCCGCGCCGGCGGCTGGATCGGCGGCATGCGCCGCGGTTTCGGCCGCCTGCCGCTCCTGTTCCCCAATCTGTACCAGCCGATCTGGGGCATCGAAGGGCTCGCGACATGGAGCGAGAGCGGGCTGACCGGTCAAGGGCGCGTGGTCGCGGGCGACTTCCGTCAGTTGATGGACCGGGCCAGCGGCGCGGGACGGTTCGAGCCGCTCGACCGCGTCAACGGCGGCAACGTCGACTGGCCGTCCGGCGCAACGCCGTATCTGTACGGCGCCTACTTTCACGACTACCTGGCGTCGAAGTACGGCGCCGATTCGATCAGGACACTCGTCGACGAGACGTCACGCCGTGTGCCGTATCTCACCTCGCGTGCCTACAAGAAGGTGTTCGGTCGCTCGCTCGGCGGCCTGTGGACCGACTTCGCGGCGGCGACCAGCGCACGAGTCGGCGGGACGCCCGGCGAGGAGGTCAGCGCGGTCAGGCTGACGCATCACGGCTTCAACGTCTCGGGCCCACGGTCACGCACCCGACGGGGCGCTGTTCTATTCAGCGTCATCGCCGCACCACGTCTCGTCGCTGATGACGGTCGCGGCTGGTGCCCAGCCACGACAGGTGGCGCAGCGCTATTTCGGCAACCGGATCGGCTTTCATCGCGAGCGCCTCGTGCTCGACGAGATCGAGGTGATCCGCGGAGTGGCGCTGCAGTCCGATCTGTATGCCGTCGACCCGCGCGACGGCTCGCGCCAGAGGTTGACGCGTGACGCCCGCGCCGGCGATCCGGACGTGTCACGGAACGGCACGGTCGTGTGCACCGTGCAATCGAGCGATCGCCGGGCACTGGCGACGTTCGTCATCCCGAATGGGTCGGATACGGTGACGCCCGCGGTCATCATCAACGAGCCGTCGACGGACTTTGGATCCCCCCGCTGGTCGCCTGACGGGACGATGATTGCGGCCGAGCGCCGACAGGTTGGCGGCGGCGCGCAGATCGTCCTGATCGATCCCGTCGCGCGCAGCGTCCGCGTGCTGGCGGACCTGCCGGGCCATCGCAGCGGCGCGCCGGCGTGGACGCCTGATGGACGCCGCGTGCTCTTCTCGTCCGCGGTCGGCGGGCAGCCGTTCCGAATCCATGCCGTTGACGTCGCGACCGGTGCGGTGTCGCGACTCGAGGGGACCGGGTTGAGCGCGCAGTCGCCGGATGTCTCGCCTGACGGCCGATCACTCGTCTTCGTCGGATACACCGTCGACGGGTACGACCTGTTCTCGATCGACCTCACCGGGGCGAGATGGACGACAGCCGAGGGTGGCGGTGCCGCCAATCCCGCCGCGCCGTCGTCCAGCCAGCGCGGCGTGGGACGCGCGGCCCTATTCGACGCTGAAGACCATGGCGCCTCAGTTCTGGACGCCGACCGTCGAATCGGACGCGGACGAACTGGTCGTGGGTGCCGCTACCGGATCGACCGACGCGCTCGGACGCCATGCTTACGGTATCGAAGCGGGCTGGTCCACTCGGGCGCGACCCGACTGGCAGATCGCGTATGCCTACGATCGCTGGCAGCCGACCATTTTCGGGGCCTACGCCGATGATACCGACCCGTGGCGCTCGGGGGAGGTCCGCGTTCGCGAGCTCGAGGCCGGCATGCTGCTCCGCATCTCGCGGATGCGCTTCTCTCATGCCACGCTGGCTGCGGTGCATGCCGAGCGTGCCAGCTTCGACTGCCCCAGCTGCGACGAGCCGATTGACGTGGATCGCGATCTGACGTCGGTGCGCCTCGGCTGGGAGTTCACCAACGCGCGGGCATTCGGCTACTCGATCAGCGCCGAAGAAGGCGGGCGCGTATCGGTAACCACGGAAACGACCCGCGAAGCGTTTGGCGCCGACGGCAACGGCTTCGCCATGACCGCCGAGGGGCGGCGATATTGGCGGCTGGGTCCTCGCCATGCGGTGGTGGCGGTACGCGGCGCCGCCGCACGCTCCTGGGGAGATTCCGACGCGGAGCGCCGCTTCAGTGCGGCTGGCAGCGGACCGCTCGGGTCCGGACTCGACTTCGGCACCGATGCCATCGGTCTGCTGCGGGGATACGAAGACGGCGCTTTCGCGGGCACCCGCGCGTTCGTCGTCAATGCCGACTACCGTCTGCCGCTGCGCCGGATCGATCGCGGGCTCGGCACGCTGCCGTTCTTTCTTCGCAGCGTCCACGCCGCGGTGTTCGTCGACAGCGGCAATGTCTGGAACTCGGGCAGCTGGGCAGACGTGCGGACGACGGCGGGCGGAGAGGTCTCGATGGATACCGTGCTCGGCTTCGTGCTGCCGGTGACGTTCACGGTCGGGGGCGCCTGGCGTCACGGCGGTCCCGACGGGGAGCAGCGATTCGTTGCATTCGGACGGATAGGTCGAGCATTCTGACAAGCGTCATGTCCGAGCGATCCCGCTTCCTGCGCGTCCCGATCGAGCCGTTCAAGGTGAACCCGGATGCGACCGCGAATGAGCTGCTCGCCGCGATGGAGCAGATCTCCTTCCAGGGACGCACGCTCGCGACGGCGCGGCGCATCTGGGAGCGGATGCTCGGCGACGACTGCACGATCTTCCTCGGCGCCGCCGGCGCGCTGAGCGCCGGAGGGCTGCGGCTCGTCCTCGCCCATCTCGTCGAGCACCGGTATATCGACTGCCTGGTGGCGACCGGCGCCAACCTGTATCACGACCTGCACGAGACACGCGGCCGCCGCCACTACATCGGATCGCCGCGCGAGAACGACGCCCTGCTGGCGGACGACCGCATCGATCGCGTCTACGACACCTACGCGAACGAAGAGGAGTTCATCGAGAACGACGAATGGATCGCGGCGTTCGCGTTGACGCTCGAGCGGCGGCCCTACACGTCGCGGGAATTCCTGTTCCGCCTCGGCGAGCACCTGTGGCTGGAGACCGGAGGCGATGGTCTCCTCACCGCGGCCTACCGATCCTCGGTGCCGATCTTCTGTCCGGCGATCGCCGATTCGTCGATCGGCATGGGGCTGTCGCAGGCCCGGCACCGCGATCCGAACGCCGGGCACATCGACGTCATCGGCGACATCATCGAGTCGGCCAACCTGGTGATTCGCCGGCCCCGGACCGCCTCGGTCGTGCTCGGCGGCGGCACCCCGAAGAATTTCATCAACCAGGCCAGCGTGCAGGCGGAGTTCTACGACGATCGCGTCGCGCGGCCACCGCTATGCCGTGCAGATCGTGACCGACGTGCCGCACTTCGGCGGCGCCTCCGGCGCGACGCTGGAAGAGGCCCAGAGCTGGGGCAAGCTGGCGACCGACGCCGAGCAGGTCACGGTGCACGCCGACGTCACCATCGCGCTGCCGTTCCTGGTGTCCGCGCTCGCCCACAGCGCGCGGGACACGCTGGCGGCGCGGAGCCCGCTGCAGTTCGACCTGTCAGGACCGATCATGACCGTCCAGGGACAACCGCTGCCCCTGGCGCGATACGAGGAACGCGAACGATGAGTTTTCCTTTCGAGTACGACCACGGCGTGCCGAACGTATTTGGCGGCGCCGTGCCCCATCCCTCGACATTCGACGCCGCGCGGGCGGTGATCCTGCCCGTGCCAGTCGACCGCACGACGTCGTACGTCGGCGGTACGCGCAACGGGCCGCGCGAGATCCTCGAGGCTTCGTCCCATATGGAGTTGTGGGATGACGAGCTCCAGGTCGACGTGCACCCGATCGGCATCTACACCCTGCCGCAGATGGAGCTGCCGTTCGGTGAGCTCTCGCCGTTGATGGACGAGATCGAGCGCGTGGCCGCCGAGGTCCTGAGCCGTGACAAGTTCCTGGTGACGCTGGGGGGCGAGCATTCGATCACGCCGCCGCTGGTGGCCGCGGCCGCGAAGCGTCACCCGGGCATGGGCGTGCTCCAGATCGATGCCCACGCGGATCTCCGCGACGAGTACATGGGGACGCGTCACAACCACGCCTGCGCGATGCGGCGGGCGCTCGAGTACGCGCCGGTCACCCAGGTCGGCATCCGCAGCATGTCCACGGAGGAAGCCGCCGCGGCCGCCTCGCTGAAGACCCGCATCTTCTACGACCACTCGATGCGCCAGCAGCCCGATTGGATCTCCCGGATCGTCGACACCCTGCCCGAGAAGGTCTACATCTCGATCGACGTCGACGGCCTGGACCCGGCCATCATGCCGGCGACCGGCACCCCGGAACCGGGAGGCCTGTCCTGGTATGAGGCGCTGGCGCTGCTGCGGGCGACGCTCGAGCGGCGTCAGGTCGTCGCCTGCGACATCGTCGAGCTCAGTCCCCTGCCGGGGCTGATGGCCCCCAATTTCCTCTGCGCCAAGCTGGTCTACAAAATCCTGACCTACCGGTTTTCCGGGGAGGTCGTGAAGAAATAGCCCGGGCCGATCACCCGCTACCCACCGGCCTGTATACCTTGTATACTGGCGGCCGCATGTCGGATCTTTACGAGCGCGCCGTCGATGCCCTCGAGCAAGGCCATGGGGCCGAGGCCTCGACACTGCTCGTTCGTGCGCTGAAGCAGCCCGGCCTCCGCCGCGAGGATCAGATCCAGATCCGATGCGCCCTTGCCGAGGCGTGGCTGCTGCAGGACGACATCCGCCAGGCGACCGAGGCGCTCGGCCGTCCGCCTGATGCCCGGGAGCGCGCCGATCCGGCCCGGTTATCCGACTTGTGGCGGATGCACGGCCGTCTCGCCGCCGCCCGCGGTGAGCCATCCCGCGGCATTGCCTTCCTGACGAAAGCGCTCCGCCAGGCGGAACGGGCCCACGACTCTCGCGCCATCGGCCTCGCCCGCTACGAACTGGCCCTCTGCTATCGCCAGGTCGGCGACACCGTCATCGTCCGGGAGCACCTGACCGCGGCGGCGTCGGCGCTGCACGCCGCCGGCGATCGCCGCTATCTGGCGCTGGTCCATTCGCTGTCCGGGGTGGCGCTGGCGCAGGAGGGGCGGCTGGAAGAGGCCCTGGTGGCGATGCGGCATGCCGAGCGGATGGCCCTCACCGCCCAGGCCGGCGACGTCCTCGCGACGGTCTGCGGCAATCAGGCGAACGTCGCGCTCCTCCAGCATCGCCACGACGAGGCCATGGCCCTGGCCGAGCGGAGCGTCGAGCTCCAGGAGGAAGCGGGAACGCCGCACGGGCTGGGCGTCGCGCTGGCCTCGCTGGGCCAGATATACGTGCGCGTCGGCAACCTGACCAGGGCCGAGGAAACGTTGAACCGCGCCCTCGACGTCCGCAGCCCGATGCAGTTCATGCGGGAAACGACCGGCGCCGTCTTCGACACTCTGGCGCAGATTCACCTGATTCGCGGCCGGCACGAAGAGGCCAGCCGGGCGCTGGAGAAGGCCAAGGACGCCTACGGCGAGTACGGCGCGCAGACGAGCCGCTGGTATCAGTGGTCGCTGCGCGTGCTGGAGGCCCGCCTTGCCCTGAGGCGCGGCCAGGAGAAGTCCGCCCTGGCAATGGCCAACGACATCGCGACGGCCGAGGGGGCGCCCGGCGCCTACGCGATTCAGGCGGAATTGATTGCCACCGAGGCGCTCCTCGCTTCCGGTCAGACGGGCGAGGCACACGAGCGTCTCGAGAACGTCGGCCGGCGGATTCAACCTGGCGGGATGAGCGGCACCTGGGGGGAATTCCTGAGGCTGCGGGGCCGGGTCCGGGCCGCTTCCGATCGGGCCACCGACGCGTACCACGATTTCGGCCAGAGCGTCAGCGTGTTCGAGCTCCTTGGCGAACGGTATCAGGCCGGTTTGAGCTATCTGGAACTGGGGCGGCTGGCCGCTTCGGCGGGGGCGCGGTCGCGCGCGACCCGCTACCTCACCGACGCCAGGACCCTGTTCGAGGCGCTCGGCGCGGCGCCGGAGCTCGCGGAAACCAGCCAGGCCCTGGCGGAAGTCCCGACCGCGGGAACTGGCGGGTACGTCGGCGTGCAGGTCGATGGAGACGATGCCCTGGTGAGGCGGATTGTGGATGCGGCGGCGCTGCCGGCCCTGCTCGCGAGGGAGGGCGCGACGGCCCTGCTCGAGGGATGCGACGCGCAGACGGCCGCGGTCTTCATCCAGACCGGCCCCACACAGGCCAAGGTCCTCGCTGCGGCTGGCGTCGACGCGGACGGTGCCCGACGGTTCGCGACAGCGGCCCTGAGAACGGTGAACGCGCCCACGCCTGCCCTGATGATCGAAGCGATCGGTCGTGATGCGTCCGGCCCTCGCTTCGCCGCGGCGTCGGCGGCCAGGGCCTTCAGTGCGCCGGCGAACCAGCGGTTCCGCATGCTGTGCGCGGTCCTGCGTCAGGGGTTCGCCCTGTGCGAAGCGCGGGAGCGGCCGGTGGAGACGGCCACGACCGTGATGGAACGCCAGCTGGAGCCGCTGCTGCCCGGATTCGTCTGCGCCAGCGCGGCGATGCAGCGGGTCGCCGACCAGATCCAGCGCCTGCAGGGCAACGATTTGACCGTGCTGATCACGGGAGAAAGCGGGACCGGCAAGGACCTGGTGGCGCGGGCGATTCATGCGGGATCGCTCAGAAGCGCGAGCATGTTCCTGCCCTACAACTGCACCAGCGCCACCCGCGAGCTGGCCGACAGTCAGCTGTTCGGTCACCGCCGTGGCAGCTTCACCGGCGCGGTGGCGGATCAGCCGGGCGTGCTCAGGACCGCCGTCGGCGGCACGCTGTTCCTCGACGAAGTCGGCGACCTGCCGCTCGACGTCCAGCCCAAATTGCTGCGGTTCCTCGAACAGGGCGAGGTCCTGCCGGTCGGCGAGACCCGTCCGCAGAAGGTGGACGTCCGGGTGGTCGCGGCCACCAATGCCGACCTCGAACAGCGCGTCGCCGAGGGAACGTACCGCGAAGATCTGTTCTATCGCCTGAGCGTGTTTCGCATCCACGTGCCGCCGCTTCGCGAACGGCGTGAGGAGATCGCGCACCTCAGCACGTTCTTCCTGCGCGAGACGTGCGATCGGCTGGCGAAGCCAGGCGTACGATTGAGCCCGGAAACGCTGGACCTTTTCGACGTCTTCCCCTGGCCCGGCAACGTCCGCCAGCTGCGGAACGAGGTGCAGCGGGCGGTGGCGTTGGCGCCAAACGGCGGGCTGATTACGCCGGACATACTGTCGCCGGCGCTGGCCGGCGCCGGGCCCGATTCTCCGGCCCTCAGCCGCGGCCGGCGACCATCGCTGGCAGGTGCAGTGGAGAAACTCGAGCGCGAGATGATCGAAAGCGCCCTCGAACGCTCCGGCGGCAATATCTCCGAGACCGCCCGCGTCGCTCGGCCTCACGCGCCGGGGGCTGTATCTCAAGATGGAGCGCCTCGGCGTCGCTGGCGCCCGCCAGGCCCTCTAGCCGAAGCGGATACCTGGTATCCGAAAAATACCCCGATTCGAATACTTGGTATACAAGCCTTGGCCGTCAGGCCAAACCCTCGATTTCCAGCTAATTCACTGTTTCTAAGGCTGGTTATCGCCTGCGAGGCGAGAAGTCTGCCGGACGGGCGTTTATCGGCCCGCAGCTTGGATATTCATCTGGCACCGCGACAACTCAGGCGAGGCTACCGATGGAACAGAGACTGCGACTTGTTCAGGGGGGAAACCCCAACCGCACCGAGAAGCGCGCCGCTGAGCGCCGTCAGCTTGCCGTCCCAGGCCAGATCGTGTGGAAAGACGCGAGAGGGACGACCCGGATGGCCTCGGTGGTGACCCGCGACGTCAGTGATTCCGGGGTCAGCGTCGAGTGTCTGCAGGGACCAGCCATCCCGCTCTATCGGATCGTTTACTTCCAGGTGGACAGCTCGGTGCGCGGCCGATCCGACCTGCCGCCCGCCCTCCGGAAGCCGACCGTGCTGTCGGCGATCTTCCGGGTCGGCGCGTGCAGCCAGCGAACCGGCACGCCCTCGGACTATGCGCTGCGGCTGTTGATCGAACCAGAGCGCAAGGCGAACGTCACTGGCGCCCCTGGCTGGACCCCCGCGCCAGAGACGAAGACGGCCTGATCGGCCGTCTTCGCGTCAGGACTTTTTCGCGTCCTCGAGCTCGCGCCGCGCGTCGGCGGCATACGCCGACTGCGGAAACTCATCGACCACGCGCGTGAAGGAGCGGACGGCTTCTTCCTTCTTCCCCGCGCGCGCGTAGGCCCGCCCCAGATGCAGCAGGACGCTGTCGAGCGGCAGCGTCGAGCTCGAATCCCGGCTCAATTCCGTGTAGACCGCAATCGCGTTGTCGAACTTTCCCTGCGCGACCTGGGCTTCGGCCATGCCGAGACGAGCGGTGCGGCCGTAGATCGTGCTGCCCGCCTTGTTGACGACTTCCTGAAACCGCTGCTCCGCCTCACTGTGCCGGCCGAGCGCCGCAAGGATGCTGGCCGCATGGAAGCGCGCCGTGATGCCCGCCGCGGCATCCGGGTGGGCGTTGGCAGCCTCCAGGAACTTCGGCAGCGACGCGTTGAGCCGTTCCTGCTCGCTCTGGAAAGTACCTGGCTGCGGCAGCGGCGGCGGACTGCCCGGCTTGGGCGGCGCCGGCGGGACCACCGGCATCTCGTACGTCGCGAGCGCGGCTGCCAGCAGCGTGTTCGCGCCCGAGTCCTTGTTGCTGCGCCACCAGCCGAACGCGCCAACGGCGACGGCCAGCAGCACCAATCCCACCGCGATCTTCGCGATTTGCGACCCGCGCGTTTCGACTACCCCGCGCGCGTGCGAAATCGTCCGCGCGAACTCGTTTTCCTTCAGCTTGTGACGTTCAGTGCTCTTCATGTGACCCCAGGCCGCCTCGAACCGGCGATGACTTGCAACCCGACCGTCTGCCTCCGCCGAACAGGCGGCGCATCCGACACGGCAAATGGTGCGCCCGGCAGGTCTCGAACCTGCGACCCCCGGTTTAGGAAACCGATGCTCTATCCTGCTGAGCTACGGGCGCGACGCAAAACAGCCTATTTTACCGCACCGCGCCGCAACGGATGTGCTGGGCACGGTCGTCCGCCTCGATCAGTACTTCAACACCACGTGGATCTGTTCACCCTCGAGCCGCGCTCGTCCGTTCAGGGCCTCGAGCTCGATCAGGAATGCGATGCCCGTCACGGTGCCGCCCAGCTGCTTCACGAGGCTGACCGTCGCATTCGCGGTCCCTCCGGTCGCGAGCAGATCGTCCACGACCAGAACCCGCTGCCCTGTGGTGATCGCATCCCGGTGCATCTCGAGACTGTCCTGGCCGTACTCGAGCGCATAGCTCGCGCGGATCGTGGCCGCGGGCAATTTGCCGGGCTTCCGCACCGGTACGAATCCGACGCCGAGGCGATCGGCGACGGCGCTGCCGAGAATGAAGCCGCGGCTCTCGATCCCGACGACGACATCGATCGATCCCCGTTGATAGGGCGCCGCCATGTGATCGATCGCGATCCGGAATCCGTCCGGCTCACGCAGCAGCGTCGTGACGTCGTAGAAGAGAATGCCGGGCTTCGGAAAGTCCGGCACGTGCCGGATACGTGCCTTCAACTGTTCGGACATGAGTGTCGTGTTCCTCGCAGGCAGACTGTGCGCGCAGCGCTTACCGCACCGAGAATCCGGTCGCCCGCCCCGACGGCGCCAGCTCCTCGACTTCGACGTGCTCGACCCGGGCGCTCGCCGGGCCGCGACGCAGCGCGCGTTCGACGCGCAGCACCGACTCGTCGTCGCCTTCGATCACGGCTTCGACCGATCCGTCCGGCAGGTTGCGCACGAAGCCGTGCACGCCCTCGACGGCGGCGTGATCCTGCACGTAGTACCGGTATCCCACTCCCTGGACGCGGCCGGTGACGATGAAGCGCCTCGCGATGATCATGAGAGCAGGTGATTATCCCTCGCCCGTCACCGCGCCGCAACGCAACCGGGCCACGGGGTCGCGCATGGTACAGTTCGCCGATGCCTCGACTGGGAGCCAGCAGCCAGGGTGAATCGCGACTGCGGATGCTGCGGATCCTCCGCAGGGGCGACCGTCACGACCCGCGCGATCTGACCGTCTCCGTTCGGTTCGAAGGCGGCCTGGCGGCGTCGTTCCTCGAAGGCCGCGCCGACGGCGTCGTGCCCGGGGAAACGCTGAAGCGATTCGTCTACCAGGTGGCCCGCGATCATTCCGGCGCCGAGATCGAGACGTTCGCGCTCGCGCTCTGCCAGCGGGTGCTCGACGCGCAACGTCAGATCACGCGCGTGCGGGTCGAGGTCTTCGAGCAGCCGTGGACGCGGATGGATGTTGGCGGCAAGGCCCAGGGCCAGTCCTTCGCGCTGGGGAGTCCCGAGCAACGTACCGCTGCCGTCACCAGCAATGGAACGCAGGTCGCGGTCATCGCCGGGATCGATCAACTGGTGGTGATGCGCACCTCCGGCTTTCTGCCCCGCCGTCAGGGGCCGCGCGCCGACGACGGCAGTGAGGACGCGGTGCCGCCGCTTCTCGTCGGCAGCCTGTCCGCGCGCTGGACCTACAGCAACGCCGACGTGACCTTCGGCCCATACCGCCAGGGCGTCCGCGCCGCCATCACCGACACCCTCGCCATGCACGCCGCCCGCTCCGTCCAGTACACGCTCTACGCGATCGCGGACGTCGTGCTCGCGACCTACGACGAGATCCTCGACATCACCTTGTCGATGCACGAACGGCCATATCGGCCGGCCTATCAATTGAGCGAACCGTCGGAGACGCCTGACGACCTGTTCGTGGCTGCCGAAGAGCCTGTCGGCGTTGTGGAGGTGACGGTGGAGCGGGACCGGAACCCGCATCCTTGATCGGATCGAGCCGCGCCCCGCTCAGACGCTTGTTGAAAGCCGCCAGCTCGGATCGGACCAGCGCCTCGAGCCGACCGACCTGAGTGTCGAGGCGCGCCGACAGCTCCTTGAAGACGGCCCGCGCCTGATCCGTCGGCTTGAAGTCGCCGCTCTCGACCGTGCCCTGCAGCGCCGCCAGCTTGTTGTTCAGGCGAATCGGAAAGTTCAGCGGATCCTGACTGCTGCGGTTGCGATGCTGATAGACCTCCCCTTCGACGTCCGTCAGCTGGCCGACCAGCGTGTCCCCTGCGGCCTTCAGCGCAGCGTTCGACGACTTCCCCATTCGCTCCACGATCTGATCCTTCAGGCTCCTGATCCGAATCACCGTGTCGTTGGCGAGTGACACCTTGTCGTTGATCTGCCGCGCCAGCTGGAACTGCTCGACCAGATCCGCATCGGTGACGCCGGCTACGGCGGTATTGCGTCGGATCTCGAACGGCTGACTCTTCGTCGCGCCGCCGGCGGTCAGTTTCACGGTGAAGGACCCCGGAGGCGCCAGCGGCCCTCGCGCCGAGGCGGCCCACATGATCAAGCCGGGGAATTCACGCGCGTTCGGGTAGCGCATGTCCCACGTGAACCGGTTCATCCCCTGGGTGTTGGTCACGCGCGCCACCGCGCCGCCTCGGCCGCCGCCTTCCTCCTCGTCCGCATCCGCCGGACGCGCCGCCTCGCGGGCGGGTTCCGCTGTGCTCGTGAACTGACGGATGGTCTGGCCGGCGGCGTCGGCAAACTCGATCGTCACCGCGTCGACCGGCTGCTTGAGGAAGTAATCGACGATCACGCCGCGCGACACCGACCGCACGGCGTTCGCCGGATCGAACAGCACGACCGGCTCATTGGTCGTTTCCCGCTGTGCCTGGCGCAGCACGCCGATGTTGTCCATCACGTAGAACGACCGCCCGTGCGTCCCGACGACGAGGTCGTCGTTCTTGATCTGGATGCCGTGCACCGGCGTCACCGGCAGGTCGAGTCGCAGTGACTGCCAGAGGCCGCCATCGTCAATGCTCACGTAGACCCCGGTCTCGGTGCCGAGGAACAGCAGGCCGCGGCGGACCGGGTCTTCGCGAATCGCCCGCGGGAAGTCGTCGGCTGGCAGGCCGCCGACGATCTTGGTCCATGACTTTCCGTAGTCGGACGTCTTGTAGACGTATGGCGCGCGATCGGCGCGCTGATAGCGATTGCCCGCGAGGTACGCGACGGCCGGATCGTGCGACGAGGCGTCGATCAGGCTGATGCGCGTGAAATCGGGCAGGCCTTCGGGCGTCACCTTCGTCCAGTTGCGGCCCCCGTCCCGCGTCACGTGCACGACGCCGTCGTCCGAGCCGGCCCAGATCACCTGCGCGTCCTTCGGGGACGGCGCCAGCGTGAAGACCGTGGCGTAGGTTTCCACGCCGGTCTGGTCGAGCGTGATCGGCCCGCCCGACGCTTCCATGGTCGACGGGTCGCGTCGAGTGAGGTCGGGGCTGACGCGCGTCCACGACTGCCCTTCGTTGGTCGACTTCCAGACGTGCTGCGACGTGACGTAGACGGCGTTGGGATCGGTGGGCGGAATGACGATCGGGAACGTCCACTGGAACCGTTCGGTCATGTCGCTCGACGAGTGGCCCATCGGGTTGTCGGGCCAGACGTTGATGGCCCGCCGCTCCCCGGTGCGTCGGTTGATCCGCGTCAGCAGGCCGCCGTAGCTGCCGGCATAGAAGACGTCGGTGTCCTCGGGGTCGGGCGCGATGTATCCGCTTTCACCGCCGCCGACCGCGTAAAGCTCGCCCGAACCCGTGCTCGGCACGCAGACCGTGGTGTTGTCCTGCTGCGCGCCGCAGACGTGATAGGGGACGTGGGACGTCGTGAAGATGTTATAGAGCTGCGCGGTCGGGTAGGCCTGGTTGGTCCAGCTCTCGCCGCCGTTGGTGGAGACGTTGGCGCCGCCGTCGTTGCTGTTGATCATGCGGCGCGCGTCGGTCGGCGCGATCCACAGATCGTGATTGTCGCCGTGCGGCACGCGGATGCTGCGAATCGACTTGCCGGCGTCGGTCGAGCGATAGAGGCCGGTGTTCAGGATGTAGACGGTGTCCTTTGCCTGCGGGTCCGCGTAGATGCGCGTGTAATAGAACGCACGCTGACGAAGGCGCCGGTCGTCGTTCACCAGCTTCCACGTCGCGCCGGCATCGTCGGACAGGAAGACGCCGCCGTCGGCAGCCTCGATCAGAGCGTAGAGCCGGTTCGGGTCGGCGGCGGAGACGGACACTCCGACCTTGCCCCAAATGGGCTTGGGCAGGCCGCTGTTGCGCGTCAGCTCGGTCCACGTGTTGCCACCGTCGCTGCTCTTGAACAGCCCGCCGCCGGGCCCGCCACTCGAGAGCGAATGCGGCGTTCGAAAGACTTCCCAGAATCCGGCGTACAGGACGTCGGGGTTCCGCGCGTCCATCGAGAGATCCACCGCTCCGGTCTTGTCGTTTCGGAACAACACCTTTTTCCATGACGCGCCGCCGTCGGTCGTCTTGAACACGCCACGGTCTGCGCCGGGGCCGTAGGGATCGCCGAGTGCCGCCACGTACGCCACGTCAGGGTTGGTGGGATGGATCCGGATGCGGCCAATGGTCATCGTCTTGTCGAGACCGACGTGCTTCCATGTCCGTCCGCCATCGGCGGACTTGTACACGCCGTCACCTTGAATGACGTTTCCACGCAGCGCGACTTCTCCCATACCGACGTAGACGACGTCAGGGTTCGACTCGGACACGGCGACGGCGCCCACGGAGGATGTCTTGAAGAATCGATCCGAGACGGCGCGCCAGGTAATGCCTCCGTCGGTGGTCTTCCAGAGGCCGCCGCCGGTTGCGCCAAAGTAGTATTCGAGCGGGCGGGCCGTGCTTCCTGCCGCGGCGATCGATCGCCCTCCGCGGGCCGGCCCGATGGAACGCCACCGGAGTCCGCCGAACAGCGCCGGATCGACGCCCGTTGCTGGCGGGACGGCCTGTGCCGTCAGCACGCGCGGGGAATCGGTCAGCGCCAGGCACGCCATCGCGATGGCGGCGGCACACGCGGCGGCGCGAGGAATCAATGGCATCGTTCGGGCTCCTGCCTGAAAAGCTGCATCCTAAACTGGGCCGCCGATGTGGACAAGCCGATGCCGAGCTTTTGGCCGCAACTCATCGGACGACGCCATAACCTTGGTAGCGGGCGACGTACTTTCAGGCGGCTGGGCTTGTCGGAACGCCGGTTTTGAGCGGTTTGGCGCGGCACATCTTGTGCTGTTACAGGTGAACAGGAGGGGAAGATGCTTTTTACGATTGCAGTGATTCTGCTGGTGTTGTGGTTGCTCGGGCTGGTCAGCGGCTACACGATGGGCAACTTCATCTACGTGCTGTTGGTGATCGCCCTGGTGCTGTTCGTGGTGGGTCTGGTCAGCGGCCGACGCGTGGTCTGAAGACCCGCGACGCGGCACTGGCCCCGTTCACGGGATCCGGGCACCGTCGCCGAGCCAGCCAATGCGTTGGCCGCTGGCCAATGCATTGGCTGATCCGCGGGTGCCCGGTTTTTAAGGATCGTCAGAATCTCTAGGAATTTCAGAGAGGTTCAGCAGAGGCGTGTGGTACGTCCGTTGCTGTGCAGTTGGTGTCTGCCCGCGTATTTTCGCTCTTGCGGCAGGCAGTAGACAGCAGGCGCCGGGCGTGCTGCTTCGGTCTCCTCCGGGCCGTGGCAGTCCTCCTCAGCTCGCAGCGCTGGCTCGGTGAATCACCCTGCTGTCTACTGGCTGCCGCCATTCAGACGCGCCGAGTTCTCCACTTCTTCATCTTCTGAATCGTCCGGAAGAAGATCGTCGTCTCCCCAGGGGCTGGGCTGAGGTCCGGGGACGATGCCTGCGATGTCGGGGTCTTCCCCGCCCGCGACGTTGGGGGTATTCGCGCGTCTGACCTTCGCTTCGTCGCGCCGACGGAGTTTCTCCTGCTGGCGTTCCTGACGGGCGCGCTCCCGCGCACGCTTCTGTTGAGTTACTTTCGGTCGGCTCGCCATCGGGTCCCTCCTCCGCAGAACCCGCCCCGCAGGTGTCGTACACGAAAAACGCCGGTCGATTTACCGGCGCATGTCGCTCGCTCTAAGCTCCAAGGGGCGGTTGCCGCATCGCCCGAGCATAGCATGCTTCGGCTGGACCTTGCCCGGCCGCAGACTCCGACTTGGGCGACCGTCGCGCCGACTTCCGCTGGACTGCGCGGGGCGTCCGCGTACATTCCAGCGTCTATGATCCCGGAGTCATTCGGATCCCTGCTTCCGGAGGAAACACATGCGCCAGCCAACCGGTCTCCACCACGTCACCGCGATCGCGGGGCCGGCCCAGGAGAACCTCGACTTCTACGCCGGCGTCCTCGGGATGCGGCTCGTCAAGAAGAGCGTCAATCAAGATGATCCGGGCACGTATCACTTGTTCTACGCGGACGCCGAAGGGCGCCCGGGCACCGACCTCACCTTCTTCCCGTGGTCGCATCTCGCGCCCAGCCGGGACGGCCACGGCCTGAGCACCGAGGTTTCGCTGGCGATTCCGCCCGGAAGCCTCGCCTACTGGTCCGACCGGCTCGCCCGTTACGGCGTTACGGTCGCGCCGATCGAGCAGCGATTCGGCAGACCGGTGATTCCGGCGACCGACCCGCACGGATTGCGAGTGGCGCTGGTCGAGAACAGCGATGCGGCAGCCCGACCATTCACGCCGTGGAACGACAGCCCGGTCCTGCCCGAGCGGCAGATTCGCGGCCTCGAGAGCGCGCGGATGCGCGAGCGCGCGCTCGGACCAACCGTCGATTTCCTGACCGGCGTGCTCGGCTTCTCGTTGGTCGGCGAGGAGCACGGCTGGCGCCGATACGGCGTGCATGGCGGCGGCTCGGGCGCGTACGTGGACATCCAGGAGGCGCCGCAAGCCGGGCGCGGCGCGTGGGGTGTCGGCAGCATCCACCACCTTGCCTGGCGGGTGGACGACAGCAGCCATCAGCTTGCGTTGCGCAACCGGATCGAACACGCCGGCCGACGTCCGACGCCCGTGATCGACCGTTTCTGGTTCGAGTCGGTCTACTTCCTCGAACCGGGCGGCGTCCTGTTCGAGCTGGCCACCGACGGCCCCGGCTTCGCCGTCGACGAGGATCCCGCGCATCTGGGAGAGTCCCTGGTGCTGCCGCCCTGGCTGGAGTCGCAGCGCGGACAGATCGAAGCGGTGCTCCCGCCACTACGCGCGCCGGCGCCGACTCGCGAGTCCGTCGACAGATCGATTAGTTGAGGAGCAGCAGAAGAATGGCGAGGACGATGGCGTAGCTGGCGACGGCGTAGCCGGTCACGAGAAGCGCTCGTGACGTGCGGGTAAGACGCGGCCATGCGGCCCGCGGATGAACGCCAAAGGCGAGTGACCGGCCAATCCGGATCTCCCACGACATGGCGTTGCAGATGGCAAGACGCAGCCCACCATCGTGCCCCCGAATTTCTGCACTTTTTTGCCGGACGCTCCGGGAAGTCTTCCTTCGGATGGACTAAAGCCCTGAGCTGAGGCGACCTTCGAGAATTGACGTGATGGCGTATATCGACCCGCTCGCTCTGTCGACACGTAAACGCTTACACATCAGGTAAGGTGTCGATCGGCCGCAGGCGGCTACACTGGTCGCGAGCATCATGACGACCAACATCGACGCCCGGCACTCGGCGATTGACGCGCTCAAGGCCTTGCTCGGCACGCGCGCGTCGGACGCGGCGGTAGTGCGCGAGCATCACAGCCACGGCGAGTCCTACCATCAGCCCGCGGCGCCGGACGTCGTCTGCTTCCCGGCGACCACCGCCGAAGTCGTCGCGATCGTGAAGATCAGCGAGCGCTTCAAGCTCCCGATCGTGCCGTTCGGCGCCGGCACCTCGCTCGAAGGACACGTGCACGCCCTGCACGGCGGCATCACCGTCGATCTCCGGGAGATGAATCGGATCCTGCGGGTCAGCGCCGACGATCTCGACGCAACAGTGGAAGCGGGGGTCACCAGGCTGCAGCTCGTGCGGGCGCTCCGCAATACCGGCCTGACGTTCCCGGTCGACCCGGGCGCCGACGCCACTATCGGCGGGATGACCGCGACCCGCGCCTCGGGGACGACGGCGGTCCGCTACGGCACCATGCGCGAGAACGTACTCGGCGTGAAGGCGGTGCTGGCCGACGGCCGCGTCTTCAACACCGGGACCCGCGCCCGAAAGTCAGCCGCCGGCTACGACTTGACCAGGCTGCTGGTCGGTTCCGAGGGAACGCTCGGAGTGATTACCGAAGTGACAGTGCGCCTGCATCCGCAGCCGGAAGCGGTATCCGCGGGCGTCGGATCATTCGAGACCATCAAGGGCGCCGTCGATACGGTCATCGCGACCATTCAGCTCGGTGTGCCGGTGGCGCGAATCGAGTTCCTGGACGAGGTGCAGATGGACGCGATCAACCGGCACGCGAAGATGACGTATCCGGTCGCGCCGACGCTCCTGTTCGAGTTCCACGGCGACAGCGAGGAGCACGTCACCCGCCAGGCGCAGACGGTGCAGTCGATTGCATCGGAAAACGGCGGGCACGGCTTTGAATGGGCCACGCGCCTCGAAGATCGCGAGCGGCTCTGGCAGGCCCGGCACAACGCGCACTATGCCGCGCTCGCGCTGCGCCCCGGCTGCCGATCGTGGGCGACCGACGTCTGCGTGCCGATCTCACGCCTTGCCGACTGTGTCATCGACACGAAGCACGACCACGACGGCGCGCCGTTCCCCATCTGCATGGTCGGTCATGCCGGAGACGGCAACTTCCACGTCATGTACCTGCTCGATCCAGACAGCCCCGCCGAACTGGCGGAAGCGCGGCGGCTGAACGACCGCATGGTGGAGCGTGCCCTCGAGATGGGTGGAACGTGCACCGGCGAGCACGGTGTGGGCTACGGGAAGATGAAGTATCTCGAAGCCGAGCATGGCGTCGGCCTCGAGGTGATGCGCACGATCAAACGCGCGCTCGATCCCGACAACCGGATGAATCCCGGAAAAGTGGTCGAGCCGTGATCGGCCGCTAGAACGTGATCGCGTCCCGTTTCTTTTCGAGGGCGTCCCGATCGACGCCGGGCACCTTCACCAACGCCTCGAAATTTTCGAACGGGCCATGCTGCTTCCGATGCGCGACGATCGATGACGCCATCTGCTCCGTCACGCCGAGCACTTCGACGATGTCGTCCGGTTCGGCGCGGTTGATGTCGACCCGGCCGTACTCCCTCGACAGGTAGGTCAGGACGGTATCGAAGTCTTCGTCGGAGACCTGCGCGCCGCGGGCCGTGATCATGCTGGTGATCGTTTCCTCCCACTGGCTCCTGCTCCGCCGCATCGCCGTGACCCGCTCGACCGGGTGACACTTGCCGCACACGGTCGCGAAGACCTGCTGCGACTTGGCATCCTGGGTGGGTTCGACTGCTGATGCGGCCCGTCCCGCGCCGATCGCCGTGCCGAGCGCTGCCAGCGTGGCCAGCGCGGTGGTGGCAATCCCCCTGCGTACTCGCTCAGTGAAAGCCCTGGACATGTGACTCGTGTTCCCCCTGAGACCGATCATGACCACGCCCCTGCGTCCGGCTGTGCGGATACCGCGCTGTGGTGCGGCGCGTCCGCGTCCACTCGGCCGCGCAGCGCGGCGGCGCCCAGCCGCATGACACGCAGCGGGCCATACAGCCGCACCAGCGCGTCGGGCAGCGGCCACCACTGCCATTCGGCGGCAGTCGGCGCCAGCGTGCGTGATACATCGTACAAGACACGCTCCCGCCATCGATCGAAGGACGCCCGATGCACGCGCCGCTCGTCCCAGCGATCCGGCAGCTGGCCCGCGGGCCTGGCGAGTGCCGCATAGGCTTCCCGACACAGGCGGTCGGTTGCGGCGGGCCAGTCATTGCCCAGCGCTGATGGGCGGCTCGCCCCAAGGATCTCGCACGCCAGCCTGAGGCCTGTCGCACACGCGTTCCAGGCGCTGGCGCGATGCGCGAGCGCCTGCACGTCCGTCCAGTCCACGTCAGGCCGGCGCATCAAGGCGGCAATGGCTGCGATCTGTTCGAGCGTGCACCAGACGTGCTTGGCCGCGTGCAGCAGCGTCAGCAATGCGACGTGCGTAGCGGACGGTGCGCGAATTGTGGCTCCACCGATTTCAACGGTGCTGCTCTCCGCAAACACCTGTGACGGCGTCAGGGGTGCCGCAAACCGGGCGTGTGCCAGCCGCCAGTGCAAGTCGATTGGCAAGACGCCGGGCCGAACCAGCGGCCACGCACCGAGCGCGCGATAGATGACGGCCGCCGCTCGTGGCGACATGCCGGTGGGCAGCTCGTAGCCGAGCCTGTTCAGGACGGCAAACGCACGGTCGCGATCGTTCGGCGTGACGAGGATGTCGAGGTCGGCGAATCGACGCCGCCCCGGCGCGCCGTAGAGCCACTGCGAAAACAGCGGGCCCTTCAGCGACACCGTCTGAATCCCCGCATCGTCCAGCGCCCTGTGTCACGCGAATCAGCTCGACGACACCCTGCAGCGCTCGAGCCGCCTGCGCCTGAGCGCGCGCGCGCAACGCGTCACGCGGCGCCGCCGGGACCGATCCGGCGGTAGCGAGGAGATCGACCACGATCGCCACGACGCCATGACGATCCGCGATCGTGTCGACCTGCGACCAGTCCCGGTCGCTCAGGGCGGCGAACGCCCGCGGCCGTGACGGGGCGGCTGCGGCGAGGGATGCCATCAGGAAACGCGTGGCAGGATCGCACCGCTCGATCGGACGTTCGTCGGTGCTAGGCATGAACGTCCGCGCGCCGGCGCGCCCACTCCTGAATCAGATCGATGAAGTCGTCAAATCTGTCCGCGCTGTCGGACGCGAACGCGCGTACGCAGGAAACCGTCTGCACGAATTCGCTCAATGCCGTGAATTCGCGCGCACGCAGGACTGGGTCGATCAGCTGGGCGGCGGAACTGTGCACGGCGAACTGCACGAGCGCGTCCGCGCTCGTCATCGGCTCGAGCCGGGGCTGCTCGTCAGCCGCGAGCGCGCGGCTGCAGAAACGCCACCGCGCCGATGGGCACGGCGGCGAGCGCTGGTTGGATGCCGTGCGTGCCCATCGCCAGCCCGCGCTTGTCCCAGGTCGGGGTCAGTGGCGGCAGCTCGCTGGACGCGCCGAGCGCAAGGGCCGCACCGCTCTCCCACAGGCGCAGCGAACCCACGAACGGCTCGGCAAGCCATTCGTGCGCCGAGCGCCTGGCATGCAGCACGTCGTCCGTGATCACCGCGAAGCCTCTCGCGCCGAGCGCCGCCGCCGTCGTCGACTTCCCTGCTCCGTGCGGGCCGACGATCAAGAGCGCGCTGTCGTCGATCTGGACGGCGCTGGCGTGCAGCGCCAGGGCGCCCTTCAATCGCAGGACGAATCCGAGCACGGGTCCGGTCAGGTAGGTCGCGGTATCTTCGATTGCCGTACCGGCCCGCCAGGTGCACCACACGTCGCTGCCGCTTTCGCTGACCCAGACGTCCGTGCCGTCCGCATACTGGAAATGAAAACCCTCGGCGGCGCGCCGGACGATGACGATGGGACACCCGTCGGGTGTCGAATGTTCAGAGCTGAAGTGAACCGAGGCCGAGGCGTGCGGCCAGGGGGCCGGGATTCCAAGATGCAGAAAGACGTCCGGAGGACCGCTGGTCGTCGATGTCGCGAGGCCGGGTAGGGGTTGGGTCGCGGCGATGGTCATGCCCGCGGCCCGATGGAGTGTGATCAAGTCTTGAGGTTGTTCGGGCCGCCATCCATCGCACCCATGTCCCGCGAGAAGGCGGACGTGATCGCGCTCACCGAACCGAACACGCGAAGAGTGGGCTGTTCGTATGGGCGCCGCGAAGTCTGCGGGTCCTGTGGCGTGCCGGTCTGTCCATCTTGTCGGTCATCGACAACGTCCCTCGATGTCTCGAATCTTAGATGACCGACGGGAGACGGTCAAACGGCGACAGTCTGATTCTCGGCCGTCTGGCAGCTCAACCGACGACGCCTCGGCTGTTGAACGATGCCTCGAGTCGTGCCGGATCGATGACGATCTCGGCTACTGAATTCTGGTTCGCGACTTCGCGTTCCTCGGCGCTGTCCTTCGACGTGAGCGTCGCGCGCCAGTGCCAGACGTTGGAGTCCCCGAGCTCGACGACCCCGAGCTCGATCCTGAATCGATCGCCGCACCGCACAGTCACCGGCGACCGGAACGGAACGAAAAGCTGACGGTAGGCCGTTATCGGGCTGCCCGGGCGCGTCGAGAATCGGATGCCACCGCCGAGATCGGCATCGAACCAGACGGCCAGCCCGCCGATCGTCCCGTCGCCAGCGAGCGTCCACTCTGCCTTGCCGGTGAATCGGGTCTCAACGACGGTCGAGTAGTCAACGGTCCCGCAGGCCACTCCTTCGGCGACGAGATCGTCGGGCGCGACGGTGTAGCGCATCGGTGTATCGAGGACGACGCGCTCGACCACGTCGAGCGCCACCGACGGCTGGTCGAGCGGTGCATACACTTCGCGCCGGGCGATCTGCGGGATTCTCGTCGGCGCCACGTAGACCGTATCGCGGGCCGCGATGATCACGCCGCCGCGCTTGAGCAAGCGCTCGCGCGTGTCCACATGAATCTCCACCGCGCGAGGACCGAACGGCGTCGGGCCGCGGATGTCGATGATCAGCACGTCAGCCGGAACCTCGAGTTGAAGCTGGCGCACGTCGATGTGGTGGAACGTGATGCGGTCGGCGCACCCGTTCGCCGCCGCGACCTTGGGTCCGAGATGAATGACCGGATTCGTATCGACGGCATCGACGTGTGCGGCGCCAGCCCTGGCGGCCAGCACACTGAAGAACCCGAAGCCGGCGCCCACTTCGAGAACGCGTTGCCCGGGCCGGACCTGCGCCGCGATGGCTTCGGCGTACGCGGAGACCCGCGCACGATCCGAGATCATCCACAGGTAGTCGGTCAGCGAATACACGGCTGGCCCGGGTGACCCGACAGCAGCACACCCGCCGCGGGCACCTCGGCGGCGCGACCGTGGTGCTCGAGCCAGGAGTCGAGCTGCAGCACACGCCAGGCGAGCGCGGCCTGAAACGTATCAGCTCCCTGCAGTGCCGCCTGCCACCGTGGGGCGTCGATCCAGGTCGCCAGCGCGTCGTGCGTGATGCGTGCGTAGCGGGCGTGCGCGCGCTGCCAGGCCCGAAGCAGGATGACGTCGAGTCCGGACACCGGCGTCTTCGGCCGGTCGAGCACGGCAGCATCGAGCTCGCCGCGGAAAGCCTCGCGTGGCAGCCGCTTCTGCTGACACCACGGAATAGCGGGCACGCTCATGACGAAACGGATGACGCGCGAGTCCAGCAGCGGGCAGCGAATCTCCATCGGTCGCCGCGTCGCGTCGGGGGCAATCAGTGGAGCCAGCAACTCCCCCGCTCCAATGGTCAGCCGGTCCTGAGTCTGCGGCCGCGTCGGGTGAGGCGATAGCGGGGTGGCGGCAAGACCGAAGATGTCGGCGGGCGGTCGGGCCGCGAGGATCGTGCGTGCCTGGGCAGAGAGAAACGGCGCGCGCAGATCCGCTGGCCGCGACCGGCTCCTGGCGATGCGCTCGCGGAGGCGCAATCCGAGGTACGGAAGCCGGCGCGTCGCGATCGCGAAGCGCACCGAATCGAGAGCGGTCCGGAAGATCCCGGATTCTTCGGCCAGGCCGCGCGCGCCGGGAGGACGGAAGAGTGAGTCCCCATCTTCGCCGTAGAGCCCGACCCTGGCGTGGCGGGATGCGATGCCGACCAGCCCGCGCCAGTCGGTCAACGTCGGTTCGTCGAGGAGCTCGAGCGCCGGCGATCCGCTCCGTTGCGCGTCGAGGACATCGCAGACGTCCGCGTCCACCGACGTCGACGGAATGGAGAGGCGGGTTGCGGCAAGACGGGCGAACGCGATCTCGTCGTGCGCCGGCAGTCTGGGGTACACCGCGGTGAACGCGTGAAGGGCCACCTGCGGCGCCGACAGCCGCGCCGCCGCAGCAATCGTCGTCGAGTCGACGCCCCCGGACAGAAAGAGGGACGCGCGCGACGTGTGCAGCCGTTCGCCGACCGCCTGCTGAAGCACCGCGCGATAGCCGTCGATCGCGTCGCGCGCGCGCATCGATCGCTGCGGCCGCTCCGGCTGCGGAAACCACCAGTGTCGGGACAGCGTGGCCGGACCGCCGTGACGCAGGCACAGCGTGTGCCCGGCCGGAACCTGGCGAACCGCCTTGAACGGCGTGCGGCCCGAGCCCGCGACGCCGTCCGCCACGAACGAGATCAACGCCTCGTCGTCCAGCGTGCCGGGGATGCCGGGCAGACACCGGGCAGACGCGAGGACGTTGGTCAGGACGATGAGGTTGGGACCTTGCGCCGCGTACAGCAGCCTGATTCCCAGCCCGTCGCGCGCGCCGATGAGCAGGCGCTCACGTGGATCCCAGATCGCCAGCGCGAATTCGCCCGACAGATGACGGGTGCAGTGCCGGCCCCACTTCGCGTAGGCTGCCGCCACGATCTCGAGGTCGTCGGCGCCGCGAGGGAGTCCGAGGCTGGCGGCGAGCGACGTCGCATCCTCGATGACCGCCTGGCCGACTACGGTGATGCCGGTCTCGGCGGTGATGACCGGCGTCAGCCGGCCGGTCGAGTCGCGGGGCGCGAAGAGCAGCGCGCATTCGCCTGTGGCCGCGGACGCTGGTGGCGTGCCGTAGACCGACGCGAGCGCCTGCGCGACGCGAGCCAGGTCCAGGCTTTCCACGCGCGCATCACCGCGCGCGAGGATGGCGGCAAAGGCGCTCACGGCGCCGGCCGGGGCCGCAGCGACGCAAAGCCAGCCGCCTCTTCCCCGCCACAGACGATGACGCCGCCAGCCTCGACCCAGGCGTGCGCGTGCAGATGCTGCGAGGCGTCGAGTCGTACGCCGATCGTCATGGTGGGCCGATGTCCGTCACGCCGCAGCAGGATGTCGGCAGCGATACCGCGCGCAAGGCAGCGCCCCCCGCCGATCAGGCTCGCCCGGGAGATCGCACGGGCGCATTCTTCGGGCGTCATCGGCGACCTGCGACTCAGCCGCCTCGCGGGGACGCGCGCGATCGCCCGGCTCACCCTCCCGTAGTCGACGACCGCGAGGCACGCCCGTGCGGCGACGATCCACGCCAGCGCGCGGAGGGCGTGACGGCGGTCGCGTCGGCCGAGGCGCGCGGCTCTACGTGCCGTCTGAAGGAGTGACCGCAACCAGTCCCTGTTTCTCGAGATCGGCCAGCAGCCGCTGCAGATCCGCACTGGCCTGCTCGTGTGTCACGTCGTACTCTGCGACGATCGTCGCAATGAGATCGTCCACCCGGCGCGGCGCCTGCAGCAGCTCCCAGACTCGCGCGCCAACCCTGCTCAACCCGTAGTACACACTGTCGCGCAGGCCGAGGATGACGACCTCGTCTCCGAGCGTGGTCGAAAGCTGATCCGTAGTAGCGACGGCCGATGCGCTGCCCGCGAACGACATCGAGCGCAGTTTACAGCAGCGCCCCGGGGCCTCGTCCTTGAAGTACTCTGGACGCTCAACATTGGCGTGCCCGCGGACGGGCGGATCGCCAATTCAACGTGAGGAGAGTAAGGATGCGCCGGTTTGCATGTGCGGTTGTGACAGTGACCCTGATGGCGGCGGGAGTTGCAGGAGCCTTCGAACAGAAGACGACAGACGTCCACCCCGGCAAAGGTGGCAGCCCCCACGTCAGGACCACGTGGGTCATCGACGGGGCGAACATCTCGATCGAGTACGGCCGGCCGTTCGTGAAGGGCCGCACGGACGCCGCCTTGATGCCTCCCGGTCAGCCGTGGCGGACCGGCGCCGACGAGGCGACGGTGCTGACCACCGACAAGGCGCTGAAGTTCGGGACGCTGAGCCTGGAGCCGGGCACCTACACGATCAACACCCAGCCCGGCGAGAAGGACTGGCAGTTGATCGTCGGCAAGCTCGGGAAGCAGAACCAGTGGGGAGTGCCCTATAACGCGTCGCTGGAGATTGGACGGGCGCCGATGCAGGCCGGCAAGACCAGCGCACCGGTCGAGCAGGTCACGATTTCGATCGATGACACGCCGAAGGGGGCGACCCTTCGCGTGGAATGGGGCGGCTCCCGGGCGACGATTCCGTTCACCGTCGGCTAGAGTCTTCCCCGTCGCACAGCCAGTGCGGTGAATCGCGCGGCACGCTGCCGCCCGATTCACCGCGCCGGGTCACACCGCGTCTCCCGCCTACTCGCGATTCAACGCCCACTTGAAGCCGCGCGCCAGCAGATCCTGATAGACCGGATCGTCGAACGTCGCGTTGCCGTGTCCCAGCGTGGTGCCGAAGACGCGGCTGCTTCCCGTACTGATTGGTCCACGCGAGCGGGTATTCCTTCTGATCCTCCGGGCTCACCGCTGACGCGACCGCGGCCGCGCCGGGCCACAGCTTGTCGATCACGTAGAGCTCGTCCGACGGGGTCACCCAGTCTTCCTTGAATCCCTTCATGATCGCGTGGTCCTTGGCGACGATCTTCACCGGGATGTTGAACTGCTTGGTGTGGCGGCGGCTGGTGACGCCCAGGAACTCGCGCCAGTCGTCGATCGTCGCGGCGCGGAAGGTGTGCATCGCGCAGTGGATGACGATCGCCGGCGGCCCGCTCTTGTGCGCCGCGGTGATCTTCCGGATGAATGCCGGGTCGGTGATGTCGGCGAAGCACTCGTTGTGCACGACGATGTCGTAGCCCTTGGCCCAGTCCGGGCTGTCGTAGACCGGCAGCGCTCCGGTCGTGCCGCGCCCGCCCTGCACGGCCACCATCCAGTCCACCGGGACCACCTTGCCCACGGCGTCCATGATCACGCGCGCCTGGCCCGGATAGTCGTGACAGCACCCGCCGCTGACGAGGAGCGCCTTCACCCGCGGGCCGGGCGGCCCCGTCGGACCGCGGCCCCGCCGGCCTCCTGGCTGGTCGGGTTGCGCGGGTTGTCCCGCCGGCGGCTGTTGCTGCTTCGCCGCCGTCAATTCGAATGGAAGAAGGACCGCGAGGCCCGCCGTGATGGCGAGCGGCATCAGCAGTCGGCCGAACACACGCCGAGGAAAGGAATTTCGCATGTGCGAATTGTTATCCGGAACCTGCCGGGGCACCAACTGGGGGATTTGAGCGCGGGTACGAGCTGAAAGGATCGATCCCGCTGGCGCGCGCAAGGCGCAGCCGTCAGCGAGCGCGGGCTGAGGAGTCGAGACGGCGCCTGGCGGGGGCGGCGTGACGGCGAGACGGCGCCGCCGCGGCGGGTGCGGCCTTGGCCGGCGCGCTGCCGGAGTCGACCCACTTCTCCGCCCAGTGCCCGATCGCCGCGAGCGCGGGCGCCAGGGCGCGGCCCTTCGAGGTCAGTGAGTACCTCGACCCGGACCGGGGTTTCCGGCACCACCGTGCGGGCGACGATCGTTTCGTCCTCGAGCTCGCGCAGCCGCTCCGACAGCATCCGGTCGGTGATGTCCGGAATCGCCGAGCGGAGCTCGGCATATCGCGCCGGCCCGTTCAGCAGGATCTGGATGATCGCGCCGGACCAGCGCCGGCCGATCAGCTCGACCGCCTTGTGAAATCGCGCGCAGAGACCTGCGGATCCCATAACGCAAGTGTAACAGACTTGTCCGGCTTGACGTACGTAACATTAAAAAGTATAGTAATAGTCAGTTTAGTAAGTTAATTCTCTCTAAGAAGGAGCACATCATGAGCACAGCCGTTCAGACGATTGCCGGACCCGCCAGCTGGACCATCGATCCGGTGCACTCGAGCGTCGAATTCGCCGTCCGCCACCTGATGATCACCACCGTCAAGGGGCGGTTTGCCGACGTCAAGGGCACCGTCGTCCTCGATGAGGCTGACCCGGCCAGGTCGAGCGCCGACATCACCATCGCCGCCGCCACCATCGATACCCGTGAGGCGCAGCGCGACGCGCACCTGCGGTCGGCCGACTTCTTCGACGTCGAGCGCTATCCCGACCTGACGTTCCGCAGCACCCGCGTGGAGGGGTCGATTGAAAAGGACTTCACGGTGATTGGCGACCTGACCATTCATGGCGTCACCCGGGAAGTTGCGCTGGCGGTCACGCCCGAAGGACGGGCCGGCGACCCCTGGGGCGGCACCCGCGCCGGGTTCACCGCGACCACGAAGATCAAGCGGAGCGACTACGGCCTGACCTGGAATCAGCTGCTCGAGACCGGCGGGCTGGCGGTGAGCGACGACGTGAAGATCACGCTCGACGTGCAGCTGGTGAGTCAGGGCACCCAGGGCTGAGCGCCCGCCGACAGCCCTAGGCCTTCCGCGACGCCGGCCCCAGGACGCGCATGATGGCGGCCGCAATCCGCCGCCACTCGCCTTCTTCCTGGGTCAGCTGGGTCCGGCCGCTTCGGGTCAACGTGTAGAACCGCGCCTTGCGGTTGTTGTCGGAGGTGCCCCACTCCGCCGCGATGAATCCGCGCTCTTCCAGGCGCTGCAGCGCCGGGTAGAGCGACCCGTGATCCACGATCAGGACGTCGTCCGACTGCTGCTGAATCGCGCGCGCGATTCCCTGGCCGTGCTGCGCGCCGAAGATCAACGTGCGGAGGATGAGAAGATCGAGCGTGCCCTGCAGGTGGGCACTGTGCTCGCGGTTGGCGCGCTTGCGGAGCGACATGCTTCCCCGAGTATCGCCGTTTCGGGTAGGATGTCAACCCGAAAGGAGGAGGCGCTGATGCGCTTCTACGAGTCGCGCCGCATCCTCTGGCTCGATCATCTTCGGCAGGACGTGCGCAGCGCGCTCCGGACGCTCGCCAAGGCGCCGATCGCCTGCGCCGTCGCGATCGTCTCGCTGGCCGGCGGCATCGGCGCCACGACGTCGACGCTGACCGTCCGGAACGCGATCTTCTACAACCCTCCCCCGCTCTACCAGCATCCCGGCCAGCTCTCGCGCGTTGCGGTGAGCCGTCCGGAGCATCCCCGTGAACGGGTCACCGGCGCCTTGTACCGGGCGTGGCTGGCGGACGAGACGCTGCGACAGCGCCTGGCGGCGGCGATGCCGCGCCGCTCCGTCGAGATCCGCGTCGGCGATCGCACGGAAACGACCCGCATGGTTGCCGTCACCGCCGGACTGTTCCCGCTGCTCGGGGTGCAGCCGTCGCTCGGCCGGAGCTTTCCGGCGTCGGAGCGTCCCGACGGTCCGCCGCCGCTGATCCTCAGCCATCGCCTCTGGCAGCACCTGTTCGCGCAGCGCGCCGACGTGCTCGGCACGGTGGTCTGGCTCGATCAACAGCCGCACACGATCACGGGCGTGATGCCGGCCGGATTCTGGTTCGGCGCCCCGGATTCCGTCGTCTGGACGCCGCTCGCGGAGTCCGCGATCGCCGACTCCGCGGCCCTGGACGTCGTCGTCAGGCGCGATGGCGGCGTCACGGCGTCCGTCCTGGGCGACCAGCTGCAGCGCGAGGCCAGCGCATACGCGGCGGCGACGGGAGATGCCGGACGACTGCGCGTCCTCGTCTCGCCGGTGGCCGGCACCGGCATCGGCGAGCAGTTCGGCTGGGTCGTGCCGGTGCTGGTCGGCGGGGCGGTGCTGCTGACGCTGCTGATCGCGTGCGCCAACGTCGCCATCCTGATGTTCGCGCGCTGGACGGCGCGGGAGCGGGAGATGGCGATCCGCTCGGCGCTCGGCGCGAGCCGCGGCCGGGCGATCGCGCTGCTCCTCACCGAGTCGACGATGCTCGCCGTGTTCGGCGGAGTGCTCGGCATCTGCGCGACCTTTGCGCTGCGCGGGCTGCTGATCAGGAACCTGGTGGGCGCGGCCGACTACGACCTGGCGATCGATTCGGGCATCCTGCTCCAGTCGGCGGCGGTGACGCTGCTGACCGGCCTGCTGGCGGGCATCGCGCCGGCGCTGTACCAGACTCGCCGGCTGCAGGCTAACCCTCTTCGGCTGCTGGCCTCCTCCGATCGCGTCCGCCAGCGCTGGCGTCACGCGCTCGTCGTGCTCGAGATTGCCGTCACCGTCGCCTTGATGGTCGTGGCAGGTGCCCAGATCGATGCGTCCAGGCGAGTGCTCGCTGCGGACGTCGGATTCGACGTGGCGCCACTGCTCACGGCCCGGGTCGAAAACCCGGCGGGCGTGGATACTGCCCGTGTGCTCGACTCGGTGCGGCGCCTGCCGGGTGTGGAGGCGGCCGCGGCCGGCACGGCCATCCCGATGGTCGCGGACGCCCCCTCGCAGGCCGTCAGCACTCCGAGCGGCGGCGTAACGGTGCCGGCGGAGCGTGCGCACATCGGTCAGGACTACTTCGCGGCGCTCGGCGTAGCCCTCAAGTCGGGGCGCCTCTTCGCGACGAGCGACGAGTCCAGTGCCGCGCGATCCGTTCTGGTCAACGACGTCCTGGCACGCATGCTCTGGCCAGGCGGCGATGCGATCGGCGAGCGCCTCGTGGTCGATGGTCAGACCTACGACGTGATCGGGGTCGTCGGCGCGTACGCCTTCAGCCCGATGCGGCCGGCGCCGCCGCGGTTCTACCTGCCGATCCCGCGAGACGGACCGAACCTCGCGCACGTCCAGATCATCGTGCGGGCCGTCGGCGACCCGTCCTCGATCGTCCGGGCCGTTGACCAGGAAATCCGCGCGCTCGGTCCGACCTACACGGTGCCCGCCGTGTACTCGTTCCGCTCGGTGATCGAGGTCGGCGCCGGCGAAATGCGGGCGATGTCGTACATCCTCAGCCCGCTGCTCGCGATCGGCATGTTCCTCACGGCGACCGGCATCTTCGGCGTGCTGGCCTTCACCATTGCCCGCCGCACCAACGAGCTGGCGCTGCGGATCGCGCTCGGCGCACGCCGAGGCGCGGTGGCCCGCCTGGTCATGGTCCATACCCTGACCCTGCTCGCGGTCGGCGCATCGGCCGGTGTGGCCGCCACGTTCGCGCTGACCCGCGTCGTCAGCGCCGTCGGAGGTGGCGGCAGTTCCCTCGACACACCCGGATGGGAAACGTTCGCCGCACCCGTGCTGATCATGCTGATCGTGGGCGGCCTGGCGACGTGGATTCCGACCCGCCGGGCGATCAACCTCGATCCGGCCCGGCTGATGCGCGCCGAGTGAATGCGTGTCGTGGCAACGCGAGACGCGTGACCTCCCGGCGGTCGTTCCCCCAACCGGGTGATTTCTCTCTCTCGGACCACGCGTAGACTCTCCGCATGGCCGCCTCTTCGACGCCGGATGCCATCGACAGTCGACTGGTCTTCCGGGCGTATGCGTGGCTCGGGGTGACATCGGGTCTTCTGGTGTATGCCTGGGGTCCGATGTGGCTGGACAGTCTGCACCTCCCCGGGCTGGTGTTCGGACGCGCCGCGGTGCTGCGTTCAGTCGGCGCGGTCGCCGTGTCGTTCGGGCTGTGTGCGGCCGGATTCGCGCGCGTCGACGACCCGGTTGGGCGCCGCACCGGTCTGCTCTGGTTCGCGTTCGCGCACATCGCCGCCGGTCTGCTGCTGCTGGGGCAGTGGATCGCCATCTTCGTGCTGGTGCTGCCGCCGGCCGCCGGGTGGACCGTGCTCGCGGTTGGCGGTGTGCTGCTCTACCTCGCGCTCACCGGACCGGGGACTCCAGCCGGCCGTGCCACCATGGTGCGGCACGACCCGAACGGCGTGGTGACGCGCGACGTCGAAATGCGGCTGCGCAGCAAGCCCTCGGTCGATGCGCTGCGGTCCGAGTACCGACGAGCGAATCCGCCAGGTCGTCCGCCAGGAAGAGCGCGCCCGCCTCGCCCGCGATCTGCACGATGCCGTCAAGCAGCAGTTGTTCGTCATCCAGACGGCTGCTGCGACGGTGCAGGCGCGATTCGAGAGCGATCGCGACGGCGCCAGGGCGGCGCTCGATCAGGTGCGCGAGGCCACTCGTGAAGCGATGACCGAGATGGAGGTGATGCTCGACAACCTCAAGGCTGCCCCGCTCGAGAACAGCGGACTGATCGACACGTTGCGGACCCAGTGCGAAGCGCTCGGCTTTCGCACCGGCGCCGAGGTGACCTTCTCGCTGGGGCCGATGCCACCGGAAGAGGCGCTGTCGCCCGGCGCCCGCGAATCGATCCATCGGGCCGCGCAGGAAGCCCTCTCGAACGTCGCCCGTCATGCGAGGGCGACGACCGTGCGCGTCACGCTCGGTGTCGAGCGGCGCCACCTCGTGTTGACGGTCGAGGACAACGGCCGTGGCTGCCTGCCTGCGGCCGGTGGACATGGCATGGGCACCGCGAACATGGCGGCCCGGGCTCGCGACGTCGGCGGTACGTTCGAGCTGTCCAGCCGCGCCGGACACGGCACGACGGTCATGTTTTCGGTCCCCTGCGCGCAGCGTCCGGTCCGGGACTACGCGATCAGGGCCGCGGCCTGGGGCGTGGTCCTTGCCGGCGGACTCGCTGTCGTCGTGAGCGATGCCTTCACCGCCGCCCCCTGGATGCTGGCGGTGGCGCTCGTTGCGGCCATTGCCGTCGCGCGGCATATGCTGGCCGCCTATCGCGTCAGCCAGTCTGCCACTCGCCCATGACCGTCCTCTCGATCGCCATCGTCGACGATCACCGCGTGGTGGCGCGCAGCCTCGAGGCTTACCTCGAGTCGTTCCCGGACTTCCGCGTGGTCGGGACGGCGACGTCAGGCGAGGAGTTTCTCGAGCGGCTGGCGGCGTGGAAGCCGGACGTGGTGCTGCAGGACCTGCTGCTGCCTGGCGGCATCGACGGCATCGTGACCACCCGGCGCACGCTTGAACGGGCGCCGGCCACCAGGGTCATCGCCTTGACCGCGTCGATGGACGAGGCGCGGATGATGGGCGTGCTGCGCGCGGGGGCCGCCGGCTATGTCCGCAAGGACGCGAGTCCCGAGACGCTGCTCGCGGCGGTCCGTGCGGTCGCGGCCGGACGCACTTACATCGATCCGGCGGTCGCCCGGCAGATTCGTGGCGAGCCAGCCCCGAACGATCTGACCCGCCGCGAGACCGACGTGCTCCGGCAGATCGCGCTGGGCCGGTCGAACAAGGAGATCGGTGCAGCCCTGTCGGTCACCGACGAGACGGTCAAGAGCCACGTCGCGCACGTCCTGTCGAAGCTGCAGGTCGAGAACCGCGCGCAGGCGATCGTCCAGGCGCTCAAGCGCGGGCTCGTCTCCCTCGACGAGTTGCAGTAGCCGTTACGGAATGATGAAGCCGATCATGCTGGTGCCGAGCGCGGCCGAGACGATCGACGAACCGGCGACGAGCGTGATGGCGTACGGATGCTCGAGGCGCGCGCACACGTAGGCGGCGGGAATCTGGAAGAAGCACGCCAGGAAGATCCACAGCCTCACCACTTCCCCGCGGTTGATGCCGATCAGGTCGGTGGCGAGCAGCACCGCCAGCAGACTGAAGCAGATGACCGCTGCAGGGTCCTTCAGCAGTTCGGCCGCGCGCGGGCGGCCCATAGCGATGCCCACCGCCAACGCCAGGAAGAGCACGGTCTGGCACAGTCCCGTGGCGAAGGCGAACTCCCAGAGATTGGCCAGGACCCAGAGCGCATAGGGCCTGGCCTCCGCGGCGTTGAACGCCATGGCATGGTGCCGGATGTCGGCGAAGGTCTCGAGCAGATCGAAATCGAACGCGAGATGGGCGGCTTCGGCCGTGCCGATGAACGCGAGCACCACGATGGACACGTGCAACACCGCGGTCTGCAGCGTCATGTTCCCCATCACCACGGCGCGGATCGTGAGCGCGGCGAACAGCAGTCCCATGACCAATGGCAGCGGCTCGAAGAACACCACGCCGTACAGAGAGGCGCCCAGCAGCGCGGCTGACGCGGCCGTCCTCACCCGGAGCCATCGCTGCAGCAGGCAGACGCAACCGAGAATGACCACCGGCGTCACGGTGTTCATGAGCGGCAGAAACACCAGCCTGGCCGGCACGAACAGGTAGAGCACCATCGCATAGAGCGCCGTCCGGCGATCGCCGAACAGGTCCCGCACGAACCGGTAGATCAGCGGCGCGCCAAGGGTGGACACGAACGCGACCAGCCAGGCGACGACGCCGGGGTCGGCGGACAGCAGTTGCAGCGCGTACACGAGCATCAGCTTGCCCGGCATGTTGCTCTGGGCATGCAGCGGTGCCGTGGCGCGAACGCGGTCGAAGTCGGTCAGCGCCGTGACGGCGTCGTGCTGCTGCGCGAACGAGTAGAACGAATTGGCCCCGTCGCTGACGAAGATGTGCTCGAACGTGAAGATGGTCAGCGATCGGAGGAGCGCCTGGATCGCCACGCCGATCGCGAGCCACGCCGCGACGAGCCACCACTCCCGATCCGCATCGGGCACGGGAAGGCGCAAGGCGGTGGCGGCAGCTGCCGCGGCGAGTACTCCGACAATCAGCGCTGGCGCCGAGAAATGCTGCACGAAGCCGTACGCCCACCGGCCGGCGATCGAGCCGACGTGGAACCACTGCAACGCGATGCCGACATAGACGATCAGCGAGGCGGTGAGACCGATCGCGAGGGCGATGAGGCAGAACCGTCGAGACAACACGCCGGTACAGGATACGGCGAGCCCCGTCATGCGCGGGTGGCTGGTCGAGGTGATGGCGTGCTAAAGCCCGGCAGTCAGGCGCCGCATTCGGATCGCGTCATTCGTGTCGCAGCGCGTCCAGCGGATTGAGTCTCAGCGATCGCCATGCCGGAACGAGCGCGGCGGCGCACGCGGTGACGATGAACACGCCGACGGCGACGAGGGGCGTCGCGACATCGGGCGCTGGCAGGAAGAAGGGCTCGCCTTCGAGCACGGTGCCGGCGAAGACGCCGGCGATCGAGCCGAGCAGGACTCCGATGGCGAGCGGCACGATCAACTGGCGCAACAGCAGGCGAATGACGGAGCCGCGGCTCGCGCCCAGCGCGCGCCGGATCCCGATTTCACGCGTCCGGAGCGAAGAGGCGTAGGACACGAGCCCGTAGATGCCGAAGCAGGCCAGGGCCAGGGCGAGCAGGCCGGTCATACCGGCCATCAGGCTCGCCATCTGTCTCCCCTGCACGCGTGCGGCGAAGTCCTGAGACGGCAGCCATGTGCGCGGCAGCACCCGCTCGTGCGCGCGCCGGCTGGCCTCGCGGAGCGGCACCAGCAGCGGGCGCGGGTCGCTCCGTGCCCCCGCCAGCAGCACCAGCGGCGCGTAGTGATCCGGTCCTATCGGGAAGTAGGCTTCGGCGACGTTGGTTGCCGCCACGTTGATCAGCGGCGCGTCCGCGACGATGCCGACGATGGTGCGGTCGGGCTTCGCGCGCGGAAAGCCCTGGCCGACGACGTCGAGCGTGCCGTACATCTCGAGCGCGAGGCGCCGGCTGATGATCGCGGTTCCGGCCGGGGCGTCGGATGAGACGAACGGGCGGCCCGCGACGAAGGGAATCCGCAGCACGGCGAAGAACGAAGGCTCGACGAGGTTGTGCGTCACCGTCAACCGCGGCACGTCGTTGTAGCGGGAGCGATTGGCGCTGCCGGCGAGCGGCGGATGGGACGCAAGCGCGACGACTTCGATCTCCGGCGTCGTCGCGAGTGACGCCTTGACGTTGTCCCAGAACACGCGGGCCTCGGCGCTCGTGACGCCATAGCGCGGCAGCGACGGATCCAGCACGGCGACGTGCTGGAACGCGAAGCCGAGATCGTCGCTGAGCACTCGCTGCAGGCCGCGGACGGTCGAGCCGGCCACGATCAGCAGGATGCAGCAGCCCGTGACCTGGGCGGCGATCGACACCTGGCGGAAGCGTGCGCGCGACAGCCCGCTGGACGTCTGGTGGCCGCCGTCCTTCATCGCGGCCGCCAGCTGGCGGCGGCTGATCAACCAGGCCGGCACGATCCCGATCGCGAGCGTGGCGACAAACGCGATCGCACACGCCGCCAGGATCACGCGCCAGTCGAGCGTGAACTCGACGAAGCGCGGCAGCGCCACCTGCGCACCGACGAACCGTGCGCACCAGTGGCCGGCGACGAGGCCGCCGAGCGTGCCCGCTGCGGTGAGCACGGCGCTCTCGACGATCTGCTGGCGGAGGATGCGCCACCGCGACGCGCCAAGCGCGGCGCGAAGGCTGAACTCCCGAAGGCGGCTGATCGCCTGGGACAGCACCAGGTTGCTCAGGTTGGCGCACGCGACGACGAACACGATCAGCATCAGCCCGCCGATGAGCAGACCCATGGTGCGGAGCTTGGCGACGTCCCGTGGCGTGCGGAATCCGTCGAGGCCGGAGTACGGGTGCAGCGCCTCGTCGGCGGCGAACTCCGCGGGATGCGCCGCCGCCAGTTCGCGGATCGTGGCCTGGAGACCTTCTCGCGCGGCCGTCGGCGAGATGCCGGGCTTCAGCCGCGCGTACAGCTGGGTGTTGTGCGCGCCCCAGTCGTCGGCGAATCGACCTCCCGGGTTGAACTGGTCTCGCTGGTGAATGAGCAGCCACACCGCCGTATCGCCGAGTCGCAGCCCGGTGAAGCCGCGGGGCGCCACGCCGATGAGCGTTGCCGGGCGGTCGTTGATGAGGACCGTACGGCCGGCGACGGCCTCTGACTGCAGTCGCGTCTCCCAGAATTCATGGCTGACGACAGCGAGCAGGGGCGTATCGGGGCGCTCGTCGAGCGACGCGTCGAACACGCGCCCCATCGCCGCGTCGTGGCCCAGCTCGCGGAACCAGTTGGCCGACACATACAGCGCGCCGACCCGGTCGTTCGGATCCTCGCCCCACACCACGTCGTCGCCCGTGGACGTCAGGACGGCCGAGAGCACGTCGTTGTGTTCACGGATGAACTGAGTGGCGGGATATGGAATGCCGTTCGAACTGAAGTGGCGCGTGATGCGATCGAAGCGGACCAGCGACGCGAGATCGGCAACCGGCAGCGGGCGCAGGACGGCGACGTTGAGCAGTTGAAAGAAGCCGAGGTTCAGGCCGATGCCGGCCGTCAGGATCAGGATCGCGGTGAGGGCGAACGCGGGGGACCGCCGCAGCCGCCGGGCCGCATAGCGAACGTCCTGTCCCGCGTGGTCGAACCACGTCGGAATCCATACCGCCCGGGCGTCCTCGTGAACGAGCGCGACGTTGCCGAAGGCGCGCCGGGCGGCGGACCTGGCCGCGTGCGAGGATTCGCCGTCGGCCATCCGCTCTTCCGCCTCGAGCTCGAGGTGGGCGCGAATCTCGCGACCGAGGTCATCGTGGCGGTCGTCAGGAGACATGGTGTCCTCAGGCCGGACGGAGCATCCTGGCCATCGCGCGTGCGATCTGTTTCCAGCGCGACTCTTCCACCGACAGCTGCTCGCGACCCGCCGGCGTCAGGCGGTAGAACTTCATGTCTTTTCCGCGCGCGTCCGCTTCCCACTTCGCGGTGATGAAGCCGTCGCGCTCGAGCCGCTGCAGCGCCGGGTAGAGCGAACCGTGCTCGACCTGGAGCACGTCCTCGGAGGTCTGCCGGATGTGCTTGGCGATGCCGTGGCCGTGCACCGGCCCGAACAACAGCGTCCGGAGGATCAGCAGGTCGAGGGTTCCAGGCAGGATCGCGGCGCGGGTCCGTCCCTTCGGCATGGTAGGCAGACTACCATGTTCGCGCGCGCCGCGGCAACCGGGCCGGGAGAGGTCCGCCCACTTCGGCGACTCCGGCGTCTAAAGCCCGCGGAGGTGGATTGCCCATGATGCCAACCGTCAGACCGGTGCCAATCGCCGTGCTCCTGTCCCTGGTGTTGACCGCCACGGCCGCGGCGCAGACCCCGGCGTCGCAGCCCAAGGTCGCCTTTCCGGACGACGCGAGAATCGCGTTCGTGAATCTCCAATACGTCTTCGCCAGCTCGCGCGAGGGCAAGGCGGCGACGACCGAGCTGCAGGCGCTGCAGAACAAGAAGAACGCGGACATCACCGCGAAGACGAAGGAAGTCCAGGCGCTCGAGCAGAAGCTCACCCAGGGCACCACCCTGCTGAACGACGACGCGCGCGGGCGCCTCGAGCGCGAGGTCGCGCGCGCCAAGGTGGACTTCGAGCGGCTCGTCCAGGACTCGCAGGCGGAAGTCCAGGAGCGTCAGCAGCAGTTCCAGCGGGCCTTCTCGCGCAAGCTGTTCCCGGCAATCGGCGAGGTCGCGAAGACCCGGAACCTCTGGGCCGTGTTCAGCATCGGCGAGGAGAACCTGCTCTGGCATCAGAGCCGCGCTCGACATCTCCGATGAGGTCGTTGTCCGCATCGACGCGGCGCGCTGAGCCGAATTCGTTACATAATCGGATCTGGACTTTCCTTCCGATGGAGTGGTTTTCGTGATTCTGGCTCGTACCGTGTCGTCGCTCGTGAAAATGATCGCCGTGATCGCCGTCGTGACCGTCATCGGCGGATGCGATCACACCCCCACGTCGCCATCCAACAACGCCCCGTTCAGCCAGACCGACCTGCGTCTCGGGACCGGCGCCGAGGCGGTTCCCGGTGAGTTCCTCACGGTCAATTACACCGGCTGGTACTACAACGCGGCGAACGCCGACCAGAAGGGGGCGTCGTTCGACTCGTCGCTGGGGACGACGTCGTTCTCGTTCGTGCTGGGAGTCGGCGAAGTCATCGCCGGCTGGGATACCGGCGTGGCAGGCATGAAGGTCGGCGGAATCCGGCGGCTCATCGTCCCGCCCTCGCTCGCCTACGGGCGCGCGCGGAACGGCCCGATTCCTCCGAACGCGACGCTGCTGTTCGAGATCGAGCTGCTGTCGGTCGGGCTCGAGGAGACCGGCGGGGATTAACGGTCGCGGTCGGCGGCTGACTGGCGTCAGCCGCCGATATGGAACTTCATGCCGACGACGAACGAATTCAGGCGATCGTCCATCAGGCCGTCGGCGTCGTCGACGGGGTCGCCCTTGAGGTGGTTGAACGTGGCCTCGCCGTAAATCGCCAGCCAGCCCTTGATCCAGACTTCCAGCCCGCCGCCGACATACCAGCTCCAGCCCTCGGTCTTCAGCTCGAACTTCTGCGTGCCGCCAGGGACCGTGGTGACGGTGCCGTCAATCGTGACCGTCGTCGCATCGGTCGTGTGCGTGGTCTCGAACGTGCTCTGGTTGAAGATGCCGCCGCCCTTGCCATAGACGCGCGCCGGTCCCGCTGGAACTCCCAGGATCCCGCCCAGCTGCAGGACCCGCACGTCCTGGATGGTGGTGAACTCGAAGCCGTCGCCGCTCCCCTCGATCGTCGCCTCGACGGGTATCATGACGCTCACGTCGGCGGCGAGATACGGCTTGATCCAGTAAGTGGCGCCGGCGATTCCGCCGGTATTGAAGCCCCCGCCGTCGCAGTCGGAGGTTTGCCCGCAGGCAAGCGTTCTCGCATCGCGAAAGCTGCGCATGATGCCGCCGACCCCGAGTACCAGTCCGGTCGGCGCGGCATTCCAGCTGCGCACGGGCCGGGGTTCCCGAGGATCGAACCGGCCCTGGACCAGCAGGACCGTCGGGTTCACGCCGCCCATGTTGACGGACAGCGTGCTGGCGCGACGCAGCAGGAACAGGCCCATATCGCGGCGCTCGCAGTCCCCGGGCGAGGACGTCGGCTGGCCACGTTCGGCGATGACGATGCGGCGCGAGCTCGCGCACACGTCCACGAAGATGTAGACGTCCGTCTCGGTCTTGCCCCCGGTATTGGCGGCGAGGTTGATGGGAATGGTGGCGTAGCCGGTCGGATCGGCGGTGGCCGTTCCGACGGTCGCACCGTTCAGGACGAGCTCCACGGTCGAACCCGCCGGTGCATTCGTCGCGATCGCCGTCTGTGCCGCTGCGGCGCCGACGCCGACGGTCAGGCTCACCACGGCCGCAAGAGCCAGCGGCCGCCACGGATTCGTCATGCTCGCCCCTTCGCTGTAGACATATCTCACGATTATCGTCCACAGCCTCAGGGGTGGCGCAAGACGTTTCGCCGTTCGTCACCGGCGAGGGACGGGTGACGCACCGAGGAAGTCGCGCATGCGCGTGACCTCGGCGTCGAGCTCGCGGGTAAATGCGGCGTCGCGTGGAGGCGATCCGTCCACGTAGCCTGTCTCGACCTGCAGTGCGCCGTTCACGACCGACAGGTTGGCCCAACCGATCACGTGGTCGCGCCACAGCATCGGCAGCGCGTAGTAGCCGTGCTTCCGTTTCGACGCCGGCGTATAGGCCTCGAAGCGATAGGGCCATCCCCACAGCAGCTCGAAGCGGCGGCGATCCCAGACCACCGGGTCGAAGGGGGCGAGCAGCCGTACGACCGCGTCTGCCTGTCTGCGTGAGGGACGCTCGCCCTCGGGCCAGAACCAGTCGATGCCGTCGACGCGCGTCTGCGCGAGACGGCCTTTCGCGCGTGTCACCGCCGCCTTGATGTCGTGACGCCACTGCGGCACGGCGTAGCGCAACCGGGCGATCAGCGTGGACAGGCCTGTCGCCGTCAGCGGCGCGTACTTCGCGACCACGACGTCGGCGAGAGCGTCCACGCGATCGGCGGGGCGCCGATCGTCCGCACCGTCGGGCGCGGGCCGGACCGCGTAGAGGCGGATACCCTGCTCGCGTCTGGTGACCCGAAGCAGCCCGCGATAGTGCATGTCCTCGAGCAGATGCGTGGTCGCGCTCGACGAGCCGCCCCAGTAATTGACGACCGTGCCGTGCAGGAAGTGCGCGTCGACCTGCCGCGGATGGACCTCGCCCCGCTCGCGCACGAAGTCCAGCAGCTGCTCGCGCCGCGCCGCGCGCGACCGCAGCCGCCCGAGGTCCCGCGGGTGCATCAGGTCGTAGACGGCCCGCGAGACGAAGCCGTAGTTGACGACGAAGTCCTCCTCCACCGCCAGGCTGGCGTAGCGCCGCTCGAGGTCGCCGGCGCGGTAGCCACGCACCCGGTGCCGCAGGGTCAGGTCCTGGGCGCGTGCCGGCGCCCTGATCGGATCGGCCTGCACGAACCCGAGCCGGTCGATGGCGCGCTGCAGCGATACCGGTCCGAACAGGCTGCGGGTCACGGCGAACGTGCGGAGTTCGTCGAGTGAGAAGGGACGCACGAGAGCGATCGTCCAATTCAACTCCCAATTCCCAGAGGTTCTCGCCGCGCTTCCGAGCGAGTGTCGTGGATCGTGCCGATTTGGAAGTTGGGAGTCGGGAGTTATTAGAGCTTTACTCGTGCCTGAGGGCCGCCGCCGGATCGACCCTCGACGCACGCAGCGCCGGGATCGCGCACGCCGCCAGTGCCACGGTGAGCACGACCGCGGACGTGGCAATCAGGACAGGGGCATCGGCACCGTCACTCACCTTGAGCGCGCGGAGCGACGAGCCGAGCAGCATCGTGCCGGACACTCCGGCGCAGAGGCCAATGCCGGTGAGCAGCAGGCCTCGCGTCAGGACCAGTCGCGCCAGCGCGGCCTGCGCAGATCCGAGCGCCAGGCGGATGGCGAACTCGCGCGTCCGCGCCGTCGCCGTGTACCAGATGACGCCGTACAGCCCGATGACCGCAAGGACGATCGCCAGCGCCGCGAACAAGCCAATCAGCCAGCGGTAGAGATTGAGCTGCCACAACGCGTCCTTCACCACCCGCTCCATCGTCTTCACGTTGAAGATGGCGAGATTTGGATTGACCTCCCTGACCGCGGCGCGGAGCGCATCGGTGTGGACCTCCGGCGCGCCATCGGTCCGCACCAGCAGCGACATGCCGATGTCGGTGGCCATCGTGACGTTCTGCGCCGCCGGGTAGTAGATCTCGGGGCCGGACGGCCGATCGAGTCCGACCTGGCGCACGCTGCCGACGACGCCGACGATGATGCCCCGGTCCGTTTCCTGGCCGACCGGATCGGCGGTGTCGAAGTGCCGGCGGGCCAGCGCGTCGTTGACCAGGATGACTTTCGTCGAGTCCGCCGTGTCCGACGCGGTCAGCCATCGTCCGCGAATCAAGGGGATCCCGAGCGCGTCGAAGTACCCGGGCGAGACGTAGCGCAGCTCGGCGCGGCCGCGCGCCCGTTCCGGATCGCGTGCCTTGATCGTGAAGTCCGCGTCCCATCCCCAGTTCTGGAGCGGGATCAGTTGCGTGACCCCGGCGGCCCGCACGCCCGGCAGCTGCCTCACTCGCTCTTCGATCGCGTAGTAGTCGGCGGCGGACGCGCGTGGCGTCAGGTGCAGCGTCAGGACGTTCTCGGTCGTCATGCCCGTGTCGACGCGTTCGAGCCGCATCATTTCGCGAAACACGAGCGCCGCGCCGACCGCGAGGAGAAAGGCCAGCGCGACTTCCAGCACCACCAGGCCGTCCCGGACCGTGCGGTATCCCCGTCCCATCGTCGTGCGGCCGGCCTCCTTGGTGACGTCGTGCACGTTCATCCGCGCCGCGGCCAACGCGGGCGCGAGGCCGAACACCACCGCGGTGGCGACGCACGCGGTCAGCAGGAACGCGAACGCGGTCCAGTCGAGCGAGACCTCGTGCGCCCGGGGGATGCGCGCCGCCGCCATCGACATCAGCAGCCTGGTGCCCCACCAGGCGATCGCCGCGCCGATCGCGCCGCCGGCCAGTGACAGCACCAGGCTCTCGGCCAGGAACTGCCGGGCCAGTCGGGCCGGACCGGCCCCGAGCGCCGCGCGCGTCACGACTTCGCGGCTGCGGACGCTCATGCGCGCGAGCAGCAGGTTCGCCACGCTGGCGCAGGCCGCGGCGAGGACCAGGCCGACGGCGGCGAACAGCATCCAGAGCGCTTGCCGCACCGGCGCAATGACGACGTCGCCGAGCGGGAGGACCTGGACGTCGACTCTGACATTCGCGGTGGCGGGCCGGGTGCGATACTCGCGCTTCGACCTGCGCGGCGATGACCCGCAGTTCCGCCCGGGCTGCCTCCAGCGTTACCCCGCTGGCGCAGGCGGCCGACCGTCTGCACTCGCCCGCGCCGCACCGGCGCCGCCGCAGACAGGCGCGGCTGCCCCATCGGTACCCACACGTCGGTTCGCGACTCCGGCGTGGTGCCCTGCATCAGCGATCCCGATCCATAGGGAAACTGGAACCGCGCGGGCATGACGCCGACGATCGTGAACGGCCGGTTGTCGAGCGTCACGACGCGGCCGACGATCGATCGATCGCGCTGGAAGCGGTCCTCCCATAGCCGCGCGCTGATCACCGCCACGTCGTCACCATCGTCGGGCCGGAAGGTTCGGCCCTCGATCGCGTCGACGCCCAGCATCGCGAAGGCCTCGCGATCGAGCGAAGCCGCGGTGAGCCGTTCCAGTCCGGAGGATCCGCTCAGCAGGCGCGTCGTGATTTCGTAGCCGGCGATGGCCTCGAGCGAGGTGCTCTTGCGGTACGCCTCGAACTCCGGCAGTGCCAGCGGCCCGCCCATCGGATCGGGCTCGCCGGTGCGATCCTCCCGCCACATCCGGCCGTTGATCTTGACCAGCCGCTCAGGCTCGTCGAATGGCAGCGGCCGCAGGACGACGCCGTTGACGACGCTGAAGATGGCGGTGGTGGCGCCGGTGGCGAGCGCGAGCGTGAGGATGGCGGCGGCGGCAAAGCCGGGATTCTTGACGAGCGTCCGCGCGCCGACCCTGACGTCGCGTCCAAGCTGCTCGATCCACCGCAACCGTAATGTGTCCATGCTCTGTTCACGAAGACGCAGCGGGTTGCCGAACCGTTGGCGCGCGACCCGATCGGCCTCGCCGGCGGCCATCCCGGTGCGTTCGAGTTGCGCCCGCCGCAGCTCGACGTGGAGGCGCATCTCGTCGTCCAGATCCTCCTCCGCCGCGCGCCACGGAACAGGTTCCGGACTCGGCGTAGCGCTTCCTGCAGGGACATCACGGGCTCCATCGGTTACTGGGCTCTGAGGACGCGGACAATCGCGCTGGTCAGCCGTTCGAACTGGGCGAGCTCGCTCTCGAGCTGACGGCGTCCGCCCCTGGTGAGCCGGTAGTACCTCGCGCGGCGGTTGCCGGCTGTCGTCCCCCACTCCGCCGAGACCCAGCCCTTCACCAGCATCCGCTGCAGCGCCGGGTAGAGCGATCCTTCTTCGAGGATCAGCACGTCCTCGGAGTCGCGCTGGATCGATTCCGCGATCTCGAAGCCGTGCATCTCGTCGGCACGCGCCAGGGTCTTCAGGATCAGCAGGTGCAGCGACCCGGGAGGAATGGCGTCTCGCGTCATTGACATAGACAGTCTATGCCAGCGGACGCCGTCGCTGTCAACCGCGGGAGGTTGCGGCGCCTGGAGACCCGCCCGACGGCGCCGACATCTACTATCGCCGCACGCTGTGGCTGCTGCTCTTCGGGATCGTGCACGCCTACCTGCTGTGGGCCGGCGACATTCTCTACCCCTACGCGCTGTGTGCCCTGGCCCTGTATCCGTTCCGAACGTGCGTGCGAAACGGTTGATCGTCGTCGGATCGATCCTGCTGGTGATCAACGCGCTGGCCTACGTCGGACACGGCTTCGCGCAGCGCGACATGATCGAGAGCGGGCGGGCCGCCGTCCAGGCTGCCGCCAGCGGACGCGCGCTGACCGACGAGGAGGAGCAGGCGCGCATCGCCTATCAGCAGTGGCAGCGGTTCTTCCAGCCGAGCCCGGAGCGGCTCGCGACGGACGCCGAAGAGTGGCGCGGCAACCCGCTCAGCGTGATCAAGGCGCGCGCCGGCGTGGTCTCGTTCTTTCACGGCTTCCCGTACTACCACCCGTTCTTCTGGGACATCTGGTGCATGATGCTGATAGACATGGGACTGATGAAGCTCGGCGTGCTGGGCGCCGCCGGGTCGCGGGCCCTCTATCTGCGGTTCGCGATCGTCGGCTACGCGATCGGCATTCCCGTCAACACCTACACCGCATGGCTGATGATTGCGCGCAACTTCGCCCCGGCGTAATCCTCGCCGCTATTACCTTCACTCGCGACGCTGGCCGGCGTTCCACCGGTCCACGCGCAGACCACGACCGGAGCGGTACGCGTCGAGGTGCGCGCGTCGGGCCAGCCCGTGCCAGACGCGGACGTCACCATCGGCGAGATCTCGCGACGAACCGATGCGGCGGGCCTGACGACGATCCCCGTTCCGCCCGGCCAGGTCACGGTCTCCGTGACGCGGGCCGGCTTCGCTCCCGCATCCACGACGCTCGACGTGAGCGCCGGCACATCCCGCACGGTGGTCGTGGAGCTCCAGCCGGAGCCGGCAATCGAGGAATCGGTGACCGTCGTCGCGACGACGCAGGACCGGCAGGCGCCTCGAGGATCAACCGATGCGCGTCGAGGTGCTGGTGCGCGAGGAGATTGAAGAGAAGATGCTCATGACGCCGGGCGACATCGTCATGATGCTGAACGAGATGGGAGGGATGCGCGTGCAGGCGACGTCCCCCTCGCTCGGTGCGGCGAGCGTGCGCATCCAGGGCATGCGCGGGCGCTATACACGCGTGTTGTCCGACGGTCTGCCGCTGTTCGGAGAAGTCGGCGGGCTCGGCCTGCTGCAGATCCCGCCGATGGACCTCGGGCAGGTCGAGGTCGTCAAAGGCGTCGCCTCCGCGCTGTACGGGGCGGGAGCGATGGGCGGCATCATCAACCTGCTGTCGCGCCGGCCTGGTGACGCGGCCGAGCACGAGTTCCTGTTGAACCGCTCGACCCGGGGCGCCACCGACGCGGTCGGCTTCCTGTCGGGGCCGCTGGCGCGCGGCTGGAGCGGGTCGATGCTGGTCGGCGGACACTGGCAGGAGGCCGCGGACGTGGACGATGACGCGTGGGCCGACCTTGCCGGCTACGGTCGCGCGGTGCTCAGGCCGCGTGTGGTCTGGGACGGCGGCGGCGGGCGTTCGCTGTTCGCGACCGCGGGGTTCACCTACGAAGACCGCGACGGCGGCACGCTGCCGGGGCAGGTGCTCGCCGCCACGGGACAGCCGTATGTCGAGGCCCTCGAGACCCGGCGCTACGACGCCGGCGCGCACGGGCAATTCCTGCTGCGCGATCGCTACCTCGTCACCGGCCGGGTCGCACTGGCGCAACAACGCCACGACCACCGGTTCGGCGAGGTGATCGAACGCGATCGTCACGACACCGTCTTCGGCGAGATGTCGGTGCGCGGCAGCGGACGGCGCCAGACGTGGATTGCCGGCGTGGCGTTCGAGCGCGACGCGTATCACGCTCACGATCTGCCCCGCTTCGACTACGCGTTCACCGTGCCCGGCGCGTTCGTGCAGTACGACGTCGACGTCACGCCGTCGCTGTCGATCTCGTCGAGCGGCCGCCTGGACGTGCACAGCGAATACGGCACGTTCTTCAGCCCGCGCGTGTCCGGGCTGATTCGTTCCGGGCCGTGGACCAGCCGCATGTCGATCGGCACCGGCTTCTTCGCCCCGACGCCGCTGACGGAGGAAACCGAGGCGGCCGGCCTGTCGCGGCTGCAGATCGAGTCGCCGCTCGAGGCGGAACGCGGCCTGAGCGCGTCGTTCGATCTGACGCGCACCGCCGGTCCGGTGTCGGCGACGGCGACGCTGTTCGGGAGCCGCATCGCTGACCCGATCCATGTCGAGCGCTCGCCCTCCTTCGTGCTGCGGAACCTGACGGACGCCACGACCACCGTCGGCATCGAACTGCTGGCCACGCTGCGTCACGAACCGTTCGCCCTCACGACGACCTACACGTACGTGCGCGCCAGCGAGACCATCGACGGCGCCGGCCAGGACGTGGCCCAGACCCCGCGCCACAGTGCCGGCATCGTCGGCATGTGGGAAGCGGAAGGCGTCGGCCGCGTCGGGATCGAGTGGTATTACACGGGCCAGCAGCGGCTCGAAGAGAACCCGTACCGCACGGCGAGCGAGCCGTACGTGATCCTGGGACTGCTCGCGGAGAAGCCGATTCGCGGGCTGCGCCTGTTCATCAACGGCGAGAACCTGACCGGTGTGCGACAGAGCCGCTGGGACCCGCTCCTGCGCAACACCCGCGGCGCCGACGGGCGGTGGACCGTCGACGCGTGGGCGCCGCTCGAGGGCCGGAACATCAACGCCGGGGTGCGGTTTCTGTTCTGATTTCGCGGCGAACGACGGCTGCGATTACTTCAACATCGTCAGACATCTACTTTCTTTCGTCACGCCATTCATCCCATCTGACCTATACTCCCGGCATTCAAAGGAAACCCGAGTCCATTTGGACTCGGCGGGCGGCGCGGTTTCCGTGCAAGTCGGCAGGAACATCCGCGGGCGACATCGAAAGACGTGCAGCCGCCAACCGGTGCGATCGCGGGTGGGTCCGGATTCGTGGAGGTGGAGCGTGCGACCATTTCGATGTCGGGCGGGCGGGTTATTCCTGTTCGTCGTGTTGTGCACCCTGGTGACCAGCGAACGTGCCTGGGCACAGGCCGGGACGGCAACGGTCTACGGCGACGTCAAGGATCCGCAGGGCGCGGCGCTTCCCGGCGCCGCCGTCACGCTGACCAGCGTTGACACCGGCGCGGTCCGCACCGCCGTCAGCAACGAAACCGGCGGCTACCGGTTCGTGGCGCTGACGCCGGGGATGTACACCCTCAAGGTCGAGTTGCAGAGTTTCCGGACCGGGATCCGCGACAAGCTGCAGCTGCCCGTCGACACCGCCACCAAGCTTGACGTCAGTCTCGAGCTCGGCTCGCTCGCTGAATCGGTGGAAGTCGCCGCGTCTTCGCCGATCCTGAACACCACCGACGCCAGCCTCGGCAACGTCATCACCGGCATCCAGATTCAGCAGCTGCCGCTCGAGGCGAGAAACCCGGTCGGCCTGCTCAGCCTCCAGGCAGGCGCCGTCTACGTGCCCTCCGGCGATCAGCGCAGCGGATCGGTCAGCGGCGCGCGCAGCGACCAGTCGAACGTCACGCTCGACGGTGTCGACGTCAACGACCCGCAGTGGGGCTACGCCTACAACTCGGTGCTGCGCGTCACGCTCGAGTCGCTCCAGGAATTCCGCGTCAGCACCAGCAACTACAGCGCCGACATGGGACGGTCGAGCGCGGCGCAGGTCTCGCTCGTCACCAAGAGCGGCACCAATCAGTACCGGGGCGCCGGCTACTTCTCGCAGCGGGACACCCGCTGGTCGAGCAACGAGTACTTCCTCAAGCTGACGCAGCTGCAGTCGGGATTGCCGAGCACGCCGCCCAAGCTGGACAAGATGAACTTCGGCGGCGCCCTCGGCGGCCCGGTCAAGCGCGATCGCCTGTTCTTCTTCGGCAACTACGAGCGGCTGGCTGAATCGAGCGAGGATCCCGTCCTGCGCAACGTGCCGTCGTCGACCCTGCGCGACGGTGTGCTGGTCTACGTCTGCGGCGTGGCGTCGGCCTGCCCGGGCGGCACGGTGAACGGCTTCACCAGCAGCCACTCGATCCCGGCCGGCCGCTACGGCCTGACCCCGGCCGAGATCGCCACCCTCGATCCGCTCGGCATCGGACCGAGCCGCGCCGCGTCCGATCTCTTCAAGAAATACCCGCTGCCGAACGATCCCGGCCGCGACGGCATCAACTACATGGGCTACCGCTTCTCGGCGCCGATCGAGAACGAGTTCAACACCTTCATCACGAGGCTCGACTACCTGATCGATCGCGGCGGCAACCACAAGCTGTTCTTCCGCGGCGGCAAGCAGGACGACACCGTCAACTCGGCGCCGCAGTTCGAGGGGCAGGCGCCGAACACGCAGCGGGTCGGCAAGAACTTCGGCTATGCGGTGGGCTATGACGCCGTGCTGTCGAGCAACCTGGTCAACACCTTCCGCTACGGACTCTCCAAGATCGACGACGCGACCGTCGGCCTGCGCCAGGCCAACGCGGTGACGTTCCGGTTCATCACCGACTTCAACGCGCTGACGTCCACCAACGGCCGCGAGGTCCCGACCCACAACATCGTCAACGACATGTCGTGGCTGAAGGGCAACCACAACGTCAAGTTCGGCACCAACATCCGTTTCACGCGGGCGCCGAAGTACTCCAACGCCAACTCGTTCCACACCGGCAACAACAATCCGTCGTGGGTGGCAGGCACCGGCCGCAACTACATGCCCGGCAGCACCGGCTGCGCGAACCCGCTGTGCAGCCAGCTTCCGGCGGTCGCCTCGTCGTTCTCCTCGGGCTACGGCGATCCGTGGCTGACGCTGCTCGGCGTCATCTCGCAGCCGACGGCGAACTACAACTACGACAAGACCGGCACCGCGCTGCCGAGCGGCGAATCGGTGGTCCGCACGTACGCGACCGACGAGTACGAGTTCTACGTCCAGGACAGCTGGCGCGTGCGCCCGAACCTGACCGTGACCGGCGGCGTGCGCTACAACCTCTACTCGCCGCCCTGGGAGGTCAACGGCCTGCAGCTGGCGCCGTCGGTGCCGCTCGGCGACTGGTTCGAGCAGCGGCGCGCGAACATGCTGAAGGGCGTCGGCGACAACGCGCTGCCGCCGCTGACGCTCGATCTCGCCGGCCCGGCCAACGGCAAGAAGGGGTTCTACGACTGGGACTACAACAACTTCGGGCCCCGCATCGCCGCGGCCTGGACGCCACACGCCAACGGCGGCTTCCTCGGCTGGCTGACCGGTGGCGACAAGATGGTCGTGCGCGGCGGCTACTCGCTGCTCTACGACCGCGTCGGCTTCGCGCTCGCCACCATCTTCGACGAGGGCGGCTCGTTCGGCATGTCGACCAGCATCTCGTCGACGTTCGGGACCTCCGACGAGACCGTGCCGGCAGCCCGGTTCCGCGATCTGGCGACGCTGCCGCCGACGCTGCCGGCGCCGCCTCCCGGAGGCTTCCCCTCGACGCCGCCGATCGGCAACGTCGCGATCTATCAGAGCATCGACAACGGCATCACCACGCCGTACCACCACGTCTTCAACGCGGTCGTCGGACGTGAGCTCTCGCGCCAGTTCGCGATCGAGGCTGCCTACGTCGGCCGCCGCGGCCGCGATCTGCTGATCCGCCGCGACCTCGCCATGCCGATGGACATCGTCGATCCGCGCTCCGGCGTGAACTACTTCACCGCCGCGCGTCAGCTGATCACCGCCTACCGCCAGGCCGGCGTGACCAGCGCCACGCCGCAGAACTTCCTCGGCATCGGCCCGATCGCCTACTGGGAGAACATGTTCCCCGCCGCCGCCGGGGCGGTGTCTGGCGTGGATATGACCGCCACGCAGCGGATGGCGCGCCTGTTCTTCCAGAACGATCTCGACTGGACGACGGCGCTGTTCAACGCCGACACCGCGTGCAGCCCGGCGTGCAGCGTGCTCGGGCGGTATGCCTACTGGAACAGCCAGTTCTCGCAGCTGCGCGCCCAGAGCTCGATGGCGACCGCCGACTACAACTCGATGCAGGTGACGCTGCGCAAGCGCTGGAGCGATGGCTATCAGTTCGACGTCAACTACACGCTGAGCAAGTCCACCGACCTCGGCTCGGCGGTCGAACGCGACACCCTGGGCCTCGGCGGCTACTCAGGCTTCCTGCTGAACTCGTGGGAGCCTGACCTGCAGTACTCCTACTCGGACTTCGACGTCCGTCATCAGATGAATCTCAACTGGGTGGCGGATCTGCCCTTCGGGCGTGGCCGCGCCATCGGCGACAGCGCGCCCGGCTGGCTGAATCAGGTCATCAACAACTGGCAGTTCTCGGGCGTGTTCCGCTGGACCAGCGGGTTCCCCTTCAACGTCATCAACTCCCGCTGCTGCTGGCCGACCAACTGGAACTATCAGGGCAACGCGGAGCTCGCGGTGCCGGGGCAGTATCCGGACACGGTCAGCCCGGCCGAGCGCAACGTCGTCGGCCAGGACGCCAACGGCGACTTCGGCCGTCCGAGCCCGTTCGCGGATCCGGCGGCGGTTCTCAAGGCGATCCGATTCGCGCTGCCCGGCGAGGTGGGATTCCGGAACCAGCTGCGCGGCGACGGCTACATCGGCGCCGACATCGGGGTCGGCAAGGGCTTCGAGCTGCCCTTCAACCACCGCCTGCGCTTCCGCTGGGAGATCTTCAACGTGACGAACACCCAGCGGTTCAATACGGCGGACGTGTCGATGACGCCCGACACGACCAGCACGTTCGGCCGCTACAACAGCGTGCTCGGCACCTGTGACGGCCGCGCCGGACGCTGCATGCAGGCGTCGGTGAAGTACGAGTTTTAGACTGACGGGTTGCTGAAAACGCTGCACGTCAACTCCCAATCCCCAACCTCCAACTCCCAAGCAGTCCAAATTTGGGAGTTGGGAGTTGGGAGTTGGGAATTAACACGGCCCATTCGTTCTCTCTCTTGCCAGGGACAGTTCTCCGACTGGAGGCCGCGCGCGATCGCGCGGCCTTCAGTCGGCGCTCAGGCGTCGCGTCGCAGCAGCGCCGACGGCTGGACGCGCTGGGCGCCCAGTGCCGGGATCAACGTCGCGAGCATGGTGGTGACGGCGATTGCGGCACACAGCGTCGTGACGGTGGCGACATCGTAGGGCTGCACGCCGAACAGTGAGCCCCTCAGGACCCGCGCGGCGGCGAGCGCCGCCGGCAACCCGACCAGCAATCCAAGCACTACGTAACGCAGGCCCTGCCGCAGCACCAGCACGGTGACGGCCGACCGCGCCGCACCGAGCGCCAGCCGAATGCCCATTTCGCGCTCGCGCCGGCGGACGGTATACGCGACCACGCCATAGACGCCGCACAGCACGATCGCCAGTCCGACTGCCGCGAACACGAACAACAGCGTTGCCAGCATGCGCGGACGCCCGAGGTTCTCGCGCACGGCGCTGCGCAATGGTCCCATGCCGGCGATCGCGACGCCGGGATCGACCGACCAGACGGCGCCCCGCACCATGTTGCCCGCGGCGGCCGGCGAGCCCGCCGTTCTCACGACCAGCGTCAGCGCCATGCCGAACGTCTGCGCCACGGGTCGGTAGACTTCCGGCGCCGGCGGCAGCGCGATCGACTGGTGCCGGACGTCGCCAACGACCCCGACGACGACGGCGCGCTGCTCGCCGGTGGGGCCGCTCATGCGAACCGTGCGCCCGAGCGCCTGTTCGGGCGAGTCGAACAAGCGGCCGGCGGCCGACTCGTTCACGATCAACACCAGCGGCGCGCTCCCATCGTCGGCCGGTTCGAATCGGCGCCCCGCGATCAGCGGGATGCGCATCGCGTCGAAGTACGGGCCATCGATCATCCGCCAGCCGATGCGTGGCGGAGTGGTGCCCTGCGGCACCGGGCGGTCATCACGCTGAACCGTCATCGACCAGTTGTAGCCGGACAGCGGCAGGTGATTGATCAGGCCCGCCACTTCGACACCCGGCAGTGCGCGCACGCGCTCGGTGACGGTGCGGTAGTAGTCGAGCATGCGACCCGGACCGCGATATCGCTCGCCCGCCGGCTGCAGGCGCAGCGTCAGCACTCCGTCCGGCGAGAAGCCGGGATCGACGCGCTGCAGTGCCCACAGCGATCGCACCATCAGCGCGGCCGCTACGCCGAGCACGATGGCCAGACCCAGCTGGGCGACGACGAGCAGGTCGAGCGCGCGGCGACCAGCTCGCCCCTCGGTCTGAGCACCTTGCCGGAGCAGTGGCTGCAGCGTGAACGGCGTGGCGAGGAGCGACGGCGCGACACCGAACACGATCACCGCCCCGATCGTGACGAGCAGCACCGTGGCAATCACCGACGCGTCGATGGCCACCTGGTCGAGCCGCGGAATCTCGGGCGGCAGCAGGCGCAGCAGCGGCGGCAGGGCCATCGCCGCCAGCGCCAGCCCGCCGGCGGCGCCGAGCCCCGCGACGGCGACGTTCTCGACGACGGTCTGCCGGATCAATCGCAGGCGCGTTGCGCCGAGCGCGCTGCGCACGGCGGCTTCACGCTGCCGCGCCACCTGCCGGCCGAGCAGCAGCGTGCCCAGGTTCGCCGCCGTGAGCAGGATCAACAGGCCGACCGCCGCGGTCACGACCAGCAGCGGCGTCCTGACGTCGCCAACGAGGACGTCGGCGAGCGGCACGGCATGGAAGGCCTGGCCGGGATCCGCCTGGCCCCCCTGCTGCTGGCGTATCTCGGGCAGAAGCGACTGCAGCTCGCGGGTCGCGGCGGCGAGATCGACGTCGGACCGCAGCCGGCCATATGCCAGCGACGAGCGGCCGCGCGCGAACGACGATTGCGGATCGAACGGGACCCAGGCTTCAGCCTCGGGATCGAGCACGTCGAAGGCCTGCGGCAGGACGCCGATGATTTCGTACGGGCCGCCATCGAGCGTGACGATGCGTCCGATTGCGGCGGAGTCGCCGCCGAAGCGCGCCTGCCATAACCGGTAGCCGAGGACCGCGACGCGATGTCGTCCGGCGGTGAAGTCCTCGGCCTGGAACAACCGTCCGTGCAGCGGCTGCGCGCCGAGCATCTCGAGCAGGCGGGGCGATGGCCGCGCCGCGACGATCTGCACCGGGTCGCCGACGCCGACCAGCGACATCATCCATCCTGGCGACGAGCTGGCGAGGTGCGTGAAGCTCCGCGCCCGCTCGGTCAGCAGATCGATGTCGGCGATCGAGTAGAAGGATCCGGGCGCGATGGCCACGAGCCGATCGGGCTCCACATACGGGAGCGGCCGCAGCAGGACCGCGTGAAGGATCGAGAACACCGCGCCGTTGGCGCCGGCGCCCAGCGCCACGATCAGAATAGCCAGCGCCGCGAAGCCCGGCTGGTTGCGCAGACCGCGGACCGCGAGACGCACGTCGTGCAGCATCGACCCCTCCGGCCTGCTTGGACGACGAAAACCCGGTCCGGGTTGGCCGTGGGCGCGGGTTACATGCCGGAAGACGACGGGCGGAGCGTGACGAACAGGCCGAATCCCATGGTGGCGCGACCTCCATAGAGCGGGATGAGCGAGCGCGGAACGAGGCCGACCGAGATGCTGCCGCCGACGCCTGGTGTGAGGCCGCGCCAGCTCGCGAAGTAGCGTGTGTAGCCGGCCTGGAGCTTGCCGACCGTGAAGGTCTCGTCCGAATCGTGCACGTCGAGATCGTGCGCCGCCTTCCCCGCTGCCTCTCCGCGCGCGAACAAGCTGTGCCGTTCGTCGAGCGTGAGGCTGCCCTCGATCAGGAACGCCTGCGAGGCGTCGCCGGACTCCGTATTCAGTCCCCACGCCGCCGTCGCGGCCATCAGGCTGCCGGGGCCGAGCGCGCGATGGTAGGTCGCCGACGTGGTGACGCGTGTGACGTCGACGCGTCCGTCGCCGTCGTGCCCCGGCTCCGCCTCTTCGAGCCGGCCGGCCGACACCTGCAGGACGAGCGACGGCGACGGTGCGAACCACACGCGCGCGGAGATCGAGTCGAGCGGCGCGAGATCGAGATCCCAGCGGTGTTCATCGGGCTCGCGGCCGTTGAAGACGGAAGCCTCGGCCTTCCAGCGCCGATCGGACAGGCCGGCGGTGATCACGCCGTACGTGATGTGCGTCGCGTCGAGCCAGTGGTGCGAGATGGGCGCCAGCGGGTTCGGCATGGCGGACGGGCGATGCGGAAACGCCGCGGGACCGAGCGCGGGCTCACCCGCGAAGCCGCCATAGAGGTGCCATTTCCGCGTGCCGGCGAACGGACGCTCGTACTCGACCGCCGCCTCCATGATCAGGTCGTGCGGATGCTGCCGATCGTGGATGGCTTCGCCGTCGCACGTCTCCCCCGTCGCCAGCAGGTCGGGATAGCCGCAGTCGCCAATCGTCAGAGGCTCGAGGCTGATCATGCCGCGGACGCCGAAGCGCCCGCCGCCGAGCTCACGCCGCGCCATCCCCATCGCCCAGTTGATGCTGCCGAATTGTTCCTGCCCGCGCTCGCCGGCGTCCTGGAGGAACTGCACGAACGCCGCGCCATGCCACATCAGCTGCCAGGCGCCGGCGTTCTGATGAATGCCGTACATCGGCGTGACCTCGGGAAGCCACGCCGTGCCCGATGCCTCGCGCCCCGCGAACGGCGATGCGGCATGGTGATGGGAATGGTCCTGAGGCGGCGCTGCGGCCGGCGGCTGCGCCTGTGCCAGCGCCTCGGAAACGCCCCACATCGAAAGACAGACGACCACGACCGAACGGATGAACCCACGACTCACGTACATCGACTCACTCCACCAGGTTGAAGAGTTGGGAAACCGAGCTGAGCGAGCGGATCAGATCCTGAGAGGAATCGTTGGTCGTCGTGACGATGACGACGGCCGGGCGGGTGTGCCGGTCAGTGAACGGCCGGCGGTAAGGATGACGCGCGCCACCGCAGCGGCATCGGTCGGAGCGATGAGGTTGATGACCGACGAGGCGGTGACTACGGCGCGGACGACGGCAGCCCGATCCGTGTCGGTGTGGCACGACAGCGAAGCAGACGAGGCCACGGTCGGCCGCGAATCATCGCGCTGGTGACAGTCCTCCGCAGCCTGCGGGACGCCCTGATGATGCGGCTGTGTACAGGCGAACTCGCACGCCACGCCCGCAAGAGCGGGGGCGTTCAGCGTCAGCAGCAGGATGAGTGCGGCGCGTCGCATCGAATCGATCCTACGTTACCACCTGGGTGGCGCAGCAAGAACGCCCAACCGGCTATGATGCGGTGATGCGTGTCTCATCTATGGCGATGCCTGCGTTGGTCGTATCCGTCGCGACCCTCCTGGCGTCGATCTCTGGCCCGGTCGCGGCGCGCCAGCCTGGCGTGGATCTGCTGCGCATTCCCGACGGTGGCCTGCAGCCCGAGCTCGCGGTCGGCGCCACGGGCGTGGTGCACATGGTGTATCTCACCGGCGACACGAGCGCTTCCGATGTTTTCTATGTGCGATCGGCCGATGGCGGCCGGACCTTCTCGCGGCCGGTTCGAGTCAACAGCGAGCCCGGCAGCGCGATCGCCGCCGGCGTCGTCCGGGGCGCGCAGGTCGCGGTCGGTGGAAACGGCCGCGTGCACGTCGCCTGGAACGGATCGAACACCGCGACACCGAAGCCGCCGCTCAATCCGAAGAGCAAGCGCACCGGCATGCCGATGCTCTACGCGCGCTCGACGCTCGACGGATCCGCGTTCGAGCCGCAGCGCAACCTGATGACGCAGACCACCGACCTCGACGGCGGCGGCTCGATTGCCGTCGACGAGCGAGGGGTCTACGTCGCCTGGCACGCGAACGGCGCTGACGGCGAGGGGGGTGAGGCGGCGCGGCGCGTCTGGCTGTCCCGCTCGACCGACGATGGCGCGACGTTCGAGCGGGAGCGGGCGGTATCCGACCCATCGACCGGCGCGTGCGGATGCTGCGCGGTTCGGCTGACCGCGGCGTCAGGACAACTGCGGATGCTGTATCGCAGCGCGACGAACCAGACGCACCGCGACATCTTCGCGCTGGTGTCGGGCGATCGCGGGCAGACGTTCGAGAGCCGCCGCGTGCACGAGTGGGAGATTGGCGCGTGCCCGATGACCAGCATGGCGATCGCCGCCGGGCGCGGCGGGCTCTATGCGTGGGAAACGGACGGCCAGGTCTTCTTCACGGCGGCTGGCGGCACCGATCGCCCGCGCGCCCCCGAGCTGACCGCGAAGAGCGAGACGCTGCGCCGCAAGCATCCACGCCTCGCCGTGAACGGGAATGGCGCGGTGCTGCTGGTCTGGACCGAGGTTGGATCGCGGACGCAGCCAGGCGCCGCGGGATGGCAGTTGTTCGCCGCCGACGGGACACCGCAGGACGTGCGCGGCAGCGGCGCCGGCGTGCCGGCGTCGAGCTTCGCGACCGCGATCGCGCGGCGCGACGGCGGGTTCACCGTCCTCTACTAGCCTGCCGCGCTGCCGCCGATCACAGCGACTTCAGGAACGCCATCAGGCTGTTGACGCCTTCACCGTCGAGCTTCTCGAACAGCCGGCGCGCGGGCTCGGCTTCCCCGCCGTGCCGCCGGATCGCGTCTTCGATCGTGACCGCACTGCCGTCGTGCAGCAGCGGCCGGCGGAAGCGCAGCCCCCACAGCGCCGGTGTCCTGATCTCCAGATCGGTAGCCGCTCCCTGCGGGATGCCGTCGCCGGTCGCGACGTCGTGCAGCAGCAGGTCCGAGAACAGCGCCACCGACTGGCGGCTGAGCGCGCTGCTCGGATTGCTGCCGGTCTGCAGGACCGGCACGTGGCAGCTGGCGCAGCCGATGTCCTTGAAGATCCGCTCGCCCGCCTGGCCCGCCGAGCCTGCATCGTGCACGCGGCAGCGGCGCGAGGAAGCGCATGAACGACGCGAAGTTGTCGATGCCGCGGCGGCCGGTGAGGCGATCGATCGCGTCCTCGGGGTCCGGCAGCGGATCGCACGATCGGATCTGTTCGGGGCGGATGCCGAACGCGACCTCGGTCGGGAACAGATCGTTGGTGATGCCCATCTCGTTGCGGTAAGCGTCGGCGCCGAACGACAGCAGCGTGGCGTGCTGGGACTTCCAGCCGAACCGGCCGACCCGCGTCTCGCCGGTCTCGGCGTCGCGGATGAGCGCGGCGCGCCCGCTGATGCCGTCGCGGTCGCGGTCCGTCGGATCTTCCAGCGCGCGAATCACGTCGTCCGGGATCGCCTCGACGAGGCCGGCGCCGAAGAGGGGAATCGGCGCGCGGCGCGCGATGATCGTCGCCTGCGACGGGATGCCGGGCTGACAGCCGTGGGTCGGCGTCGAGAACAGGTGCATCAGCGTCTCGCCGCTGGGATCGAACGTCTTGAATGCGCCCGACTCGTCGCGATAGCCGGCGCGCACTTCCAGGATCAGGCCGCCGCCGCCGATCGCCGGCACGTTGTGGCAGACGGCGCAGCTGGTGGCGTTGAACGCCGGACCGAGCCCGTCCTCGGCGGTCTCGACTTCGAGGAAGTCGTCCAGGCCGAGGCGGAACTCCGAGAATTCGCGGGGGCTGAGGCCGGGGAGCGGCCCGCCGGCGCCGGCCGGCCGATCCTGCGCCGCGCGCGCGAAGGCGACGCCGAAGCCGATGGTGCAGACGACGATCGCGAGTCGAACCAGTGGCGCGCGCATGTCAGTGCCCCTCCGCTTCGTTCACGATCAGCTCGCCGTGCATGAAGTGATGGCCGGCGCCGCACATCCGGCTGCACTCGTAGCGGAACCGCCCGGCGGCCGTCGCCTTGTAGCGCACGACGATCTCCCCCTTGCCCCGCTTCGGGATCTCGACGTTGATGTCGCTGCCTTCGATCTTGAAGCCGTGCGAGGTGTCGGCGCTGCGCAGGTGCAGCTCGATCTCCTCGCCGACGGCGAGCTTGATGCGCGACGGCGTGAAGTTGAAGCGCTCCGCTTCCACCATGACCGTGCGGACCGAGGGCTGCGACGAGCCGTTGGCGATCACGATCGCAGCAACGCAGAGCGAGCGCGTGAGGGTGTGAAGTCCGAACATGGTCAGAACCACCAGCCAATGCCGATGTTGAGGCTGCGCGGCAGGCGGACGAAGCCGCTGCGGCTCTTCAACGTGGTGTAGTCGATCTTGATGGCGACGTCGGGGTCGGGATAGTAGGTCGCGCCGGCGATCCAGGCCGTCCGATCGAACTCTTCGAGCGGGATGTAGCCGGCCGGCATGCGGAACTGGGTGTCGAAGTTCTCGTAGCGGGCGAAGAGCGCCAGGTCGCGGGCCGGCCCGGACTCCCACACCTTGTACGCCCCCTCGGCATAGAACCCGCGCAGCTCGCGCGCGACATTCGGCGACACGCCGGTGGTGCGTTCGATGGCCTCGTTCAGCCGTCCCGCATCGCCGATGCCGATGTGCGCGTACTGGGCGCGAAGCTCGGTCCGCCCCGCCCGGTACCTGGCGTCGGCTTCGGCGACCCAGACCTTGGTGTCGAGCCGCGGCACCGCGAAGCTCGAGTCACCATGCCAGCCGCTGACCCCGAGCTGCAGGCCGCGCAGGCCGAAGTACTCCACCCGGCCCGCGAACGCGGCGTTGCGGACGTTCGCTTCCGCCCCTTTCTGCCTGCCGTTGCGGAGTCCTTCGTCGGCGGAGAACTCGAGCGCGTTGAGCGGCGCCAGCACGTAGCCGCGATAGCGCAGCCCGTCCCCGATCTCGCCGTGGACGCCGGCGCCGACTTCGAACCAGGTGGACGGCACGATCACGGTGTCCACGAAGGGGCGCTCGACGCCATGGAAGACCGGCGGTTCGTGCCGCTCGTTGATGATGCCCATCGGCACCAGCACCATGCCGGCGCGGAAATTCATCGAGCGCGAGATCAGGAAATCCAGATAGGCCTGTTCGAGCTCCAGCTCCCCCGCTTCCTCGAGCCCCTCGACGAAGGCGTGCTCGAGCTCGAGCTCGCCGACGAAGCGGATGCGGTCGGAGAAGCGATGGCTGAACAGCAGCACGAACCGGTGGAAGTCGAGGATAGCCGGTCCCCCCTCAGGCCGGTTGAGGTGCATCTCCATGTAGCCGGAAATCGGGCCGGTGCGTGGGGCATCGGACGACTGGCCGTAGGAGAGGCTGGGCAGTTGCAAAAAGACGCAGACGAGGAGGACAAAAAAGTCGATACATAGTCGCCAAAAAACTAATTTTGATGACTATAAATATACTGCCGGGCAGTGCCGGCGTCAAGCCGCAACTCGCGCAAGGTGCGCCGATTACCGCCCCAGGGCGCGGCGAAGTTCGATGGTTAACGGCTGGAAAGACTCACTCGATCCGGAAGCGCACGAGCCGCTCGACGCGCTGCATTTCGACCGAGGCCTCGAGCTTGAGGAGGTAGGACCCGGGAGACAGCCGGTCGAGTGGCAGATCGAACAGGAACTCGCCGGTATGCACTGAGCCGGTTCGCCTGCCTTGCACCGGCGACGTGTGTGCCGCCGCCTCGCCACCGGCTTCATTCAGCACGGTGGCCTTGACGATCACTTGCGTCTTCGTCGCCCGGTGATAGACGCGAACGAATGCGGTGACGTGATCGGCGGGCCCGAAGACCCGCGCGACGACTGGCTGAACGGGAATGACGCCTTCGAACGTGGTTGGCATGAGGCGTGGTTGTGCGCGAGTCCCGAGCACGGGAACGGACAGCCAGAGCACTTCCTTCTTCACGTCGGGAATGTCGAGGTCGGTGAAGACGCTGCCGGTCACTCCGGCGCTTTCGCCGGCGATCCGCAATTCGTACCGGCCAGGTGGCAGCACGAGCCGTGAGGAGACGTCGGCGACCACGTGTGGGCCCGGCGACTCAGGGGATCTCACCTCGAACGTCTGCTGCTGCTGGCCGCGCTCCCGCCACTGGCTGTCGAACGCAGCGACGAGCAGCCGCCCGGTGTGCACCGGTCGTTGCGGGTTCGCCGGCAAATGGAGGCGGCTGACCACGGTGACGACCGCGTCTCCTCCGGGCTGGCGGGGGAACGCCGCGGCGCTCATCGCCATTCGCAGAGCTCCCGAGGCGATACCTTCGGCAAGCGCCTTCTCGAGTGGCGGCGTGGCAGGCGCACGGCCGGCCTTGCCTCCGGCAGCAGGCGACGCGGCGAAGTAGCCGCCCCGTGTACGGACTTCGACTCCGGGCCGATTGACGTTGATTTGCACGCGATGGAATCGCCCGTCGTCTCGAGCCGATTCGATGCCCAGCACGTAGTAGGACCGGGTCTCTGCGAGTGCCGAGGCAACGGCGTCGGCCGGCGCGTTCGTCTGGCTGATAGCGCGGCCTCCCGTCTGCTCGGCGAGTACCCTGAAGCCGCTGCGATTTCTGAAGCTGGTCCTTGCTCACCTGCAGGCCGCTCGGGTCGAACGCGTAGACCGACACATTCGCCTGCTGCAGCCGCCGCAGCAGCGCCTGCGTGTCGGTCAGCGTCGGAACCGGTGCCGCATCTGCCGATGCGATCCGGTCGACGTCGAAGTTAGGAATCCTGAAGTCCTCGTGATGAACGCGACGATCTTGCGTCGGGGCGGCAGCGTCGGCAGCGCGTCGGCGATGCGCCGCAGCGTATCCAGCACACAGCCGGTGGTCCCGCGAAACGTGCATCCGCTCGGAGCCCCGGCCGAGATGCCACTGAATACCCCGGGCCGTCGTTCGCTCCCGCTCGGCGGCACCCGTGCGTTCCTCGGCGTGTACGACTCGATTGCCGCGAGCAGACGGCGCCGATCGTTCGTCAGGTTCTGACTCCGGCCCATGAACGTGAACACGACCGCGGCCAGGTCGTCCGGTCCCATCTGCTCGACAATCCGTGTGGCGATCAGTTTCCCGGTCTTCGCGACCGACGGATCGAACGACGTGTTGGCGTCGTCCATGAGGATGACGATGATGCGGCGGGCATCGAGATTGTTGACGACCACGTCGGGAGCGACGTCGCGCATCCAGCCGGCAGTCGTGACCGGCGCTGCGACGTCGACCGGGAGGAAGCTGACGATCGGGCGCGGCTGTCCGTCTTCCATGACGGTGAAGTCCGCCGCCGTGAGTCCGCGCACCGGCAGCCGATCCCGATCGAGAACGGCGACGTCGAGCTGCACGACGTCGACGCCCGAGCGGAAACGGGATGTCGCCGGATCCTGTGCCTGTTGTGCCTGAAGAGCCAGGGCCGCCACGGCGAGTGTCAGCAGCGCGGCGGCTGGGAGAATCCGGCGGACGGTGTGCGGCATGAGCTAGGTTTCCGAAACCATTCGGCGTTCGATGCCTGTGAACTCGGCGCGTAGGCTATCACCGGCCGCCTCCAGCCACTGCGGGCTCCCCTCACTTGACGCCGGACCGTGCGCGGAGCGATCCTCACGGTGGCGTCCATCCACGCCCAACCTCTTGAGGTCCCGCCCCGGCCGGGACCCGCTGTGAGGCAAAGGGGGGCATACTCCCGGATGACACGGATACAACCTTTGCGTCGCTGCGTGCACGCTGCCGGGGGGTGAGCCCGCGGCGTGTGCAGAGGAGATGTACCGTGACCATCGACAAGGACCGCAAGCGCATCATCCGCGATCGGATGAAGAAGACCGGCGAATCCTATACCGCCGCGCGCGCCCACATCGTTTCCCCATCACCGCGATCGGCGAAGCCGTCCACCCCCGCGATCGACTACGCCGCGAAGGCGGGCAAGAGCAACGACACGATCCTCGCGAAGACCGGCCGCACCTGGCAGGAGTGGACGCGCGTGCTCGACGCGGACAACGCGGCGGCGCTGCCCCACCGTGAGATCGCCGCGCTCGTCAACCGCACGCATGGCATCCCCGGCTGGTGGGCGCAGACGGTGACGGTCGGCTACGAGCGCATCAAGGGACTGCGCGAAACGGGCCAGCGGCGCGGCGGCGCGTACGAAGTGTCGAAGACGAAGACGTTCGACGTCCCGGTCGCGAAGCTGTTCAAGGCCTGGCATCAGGCGGCGACGCGCCGGCGCTGGCTCGACGGCGTCAACGCGTCGGTACGCTCGGCCACCGCGCCCAAGGCGATGCGGCTGCAGTGGCCCGACGGCGCGATCATCGCGGTCTGGTTCTCCCCGAAGGGCGATAAACGCAGCGTGGTGGCGCTCGCGCACACGAAGCTGCCCGACAAGGAGTCCGCGGCCAGGGCGAAGACGTTCTGGACGGCGCGGCTGAACGCGCTGGCGGCGCTGCTGGCGCCACGATCGCGCTGAAGATGCGGCGACGGGCCGGGCCTGTGGCTCGTCCGTCGCCGCTACCGGTCGCCGAAAGTCAAAAGTAAAAAGGGAAAAGTCAGAAGGTTACGTCTTATACCTCATGGTCGGCGCTTGTTCCTTGATGCGACGACCGTGAAACTCTTCAAGTCCAGCTGGGAGGCCTGACATGCTCGACGCGTTGCGGCAGGATGCCCGCTTCGCCGCCCGTCTCGTCACGCGTACGCCATGGATCAGCCTGACCATCGTGCTCACGCTGACCGTCGGCATCGCGCTGAACGTGAGCGTGTTCACGCTCCTCAACGCCGTGCTGCTCCGCCCATGGGTGCAGACGGCCCCGGAGACGTTCGTCAGCGTCATCCCGCGGTTCTCGGGGAAATACGACCTGCGCTATTCCGACTACGGCTCGCTCTCGCAGCCCGACTACGTCCGGCTGCGCGACTCGGCGCGGTCGCTCGAAGGGCTCGCGGCGTATCGGCTGCTGTCCGTCACGCTGAGCGGCGCGGAGTCCGGCTCGATCCGCGGCGGCCTCGTCTCGTGCAACCTCTTCGACGTGATCAAGCCGGGACCGCCGATCGTCGGACGCTACCTGGTGGCCGACGAGTGCGCGAGGCCTGACGCCGCCGTCGCCCTGCTCAGCGAGTCCGCCTGGCGGACCCGGTTCAATGCCGACCCTCACGTGGTCGGCCGCGTCATTCATCTGAACCGGCTGCCGTTCACGGTGGTCGGCGTCGCCCCGCATGTGCCGCTCTCGGTGCAGTCCGCCGGCTCCGGCGGCCCGAACAGCACGGTCGATGTGTGGATGCCCTACACGATGCTGTCGAGCCTGCGGCCATCCGCGGACTACTTTGGCAACGTCCGCGCGCAGTGGCTGACGATCGTCGGCCGGCGCAACCCGCAGTACTCCCTGACGCAGGTGCAGCAGGAGCTGGCGGGGCTGGCGCGGGCCGCCGACGAACACGTTCCCGGCCGGACCACCACGCTCATCGTGACCGACGGTTCGCTGATCCGCGACCCGGAGATGCGCGGACGCGCCCCGCTCATCTTCGGGGTAACGCTGGGCACGATGGCGCTTCTGCTGCTGCTCGCGTGCGTGAACGTGACGACGCTGCTGCTGTCGCGGTCGGCGGCGCGTCAGCGCGAGATCGCCGTACGGCTGTCGCTCGGCGCGGGCCGGTTGCGACTGCTTCGGCAGTTCCTCACCGAGAGTCTGGTCCTGAGCGCGCTGGCGGCGGCGATCAGCCTCGCCCTTGCGTTCGCGGCGCCGCGCATCCTGTGGACCGTGCTGTCCGGCGCGCCGGCGCCCTTCGACCTGACCCCGGACTGGCGCGTGCTGGCGTTCTGCCTGACGGTGGCACTCGGCGCCGGGGTGATCGCCGGGCTCTCCCCCGCGGTCGAATCGCTTCGGCCGGCGCTGGCGGACTCCCTGAAAGGCAGCAGCGGCGCCACGACGCCGGGTCACCGTCGCGCCAGGTTCCGCAGCATCCTGGTGGGAGCGCAGATCGCGCTGAGCCTGGTGCTGGTCGTCGAGGTTGGACTGTTCGCGCGCGCGCAGCAGCGCTTCTTCTCGCACGATCCCGGGTTCGAGACGAAGCAGGTCCTGAACCTGACGCTGACGTCGATCGCTTCCGGGTTCGAACCGCCACCGGGCTTCTACGACCAGCTCGAGTCGCGCGTCGAGGGACTGCCCGGCGTGACGCAGGCGAGCTACGTGTCGATCCCGCCCTGGTCGGGGACGAATCCCACGGCGCTGTCGGCGATCGACGGCTCACCGGTGCCGCCGACCGGCGACTTTCGACTCGACCCCAAGCGAAGGCTCGTATCGCCGGACTACTTCGCCGCTCTGGACCTCGTTCCAGCCCGCGGCCGATCGTTCAGGGGGGACGAGCTTGCGTCCGTGCCGCTGCCGGCGGTGATCAGCGAGGCGATGGCCCGCCGCTACTGGCCCGGCGAGGATCCCATCGGCCACCGGTTCACGGCCGGGGCCGTCCTCGAAGTGGTCGGCGTTGTCCGCGACGTGCAGAGCCTCGCGTACATGCGCGACGACGGTCCGTTCTATTACGCGCCGATCGATACGCAGCGGGCGAAGCCGTCGACCCTGCTGGTCCGTGCCGGCGGAGACACACAGGCCATCGCCGCCGCGCTTCGCGACGTCGTCCGGCAGATCGATCCGCAGATGGCGTCTTCAGTGGTGACGCTCTCCGACATCGTCGAGCGGCAGGGGGAACAGATGAAGCCGATGATGCTCTTCGGCGTCGCCGCCGGAGGCCTCGCGCTGCTGCTGGCGCTGAGCGGCGTCTACGCGGTGGTGTCGTTCTCGCTCAGCCAGCGCGTTCGTGAGATTGGCATCCGCATGGCGCTCGGCGCGCAGCGGCGCGACGTGATCGCGCTGGTGCTTCGCTCGGGGGCGGTTCCCGTCTGCGGCGGTCTCGTGGTGGGCATTCTGCTGACCGTGGCGATGTCGAGAGGCATGGAAGCGGTGCTGTTCGGGTTGAATGCCCGCGATCCACTGATGCTGATCGGCGTGCCGCTGCTGCTGCTCGGGGCCGCGCTTGGCGCGATCTGGATTCCCGCGCGCCGCGCCGCCGCGCTCGATCCGCTCACGTCGCTCCGCTCCGAATAACTGGGTGCTGGGTGCTCGGTGCCAGGTGCTACGCGAAGCACCGAGCACTGAGCACCCCGCACCAGCACCAAGCACCCTAGTCGAGCGCTTTTAGCGCTCGACGAGATTGCGCATCGCCTGCGCGAACTCCCGGACGAGCTCCGGCAGGTGCTGCAGGAACTGGCGGATCTCGGGCAGGTGGTTCGACGCGATCCAGACTGCGACGGCGAGGCCGATCAGCCACGTCACCGCGTTCCAGAACGCCAGCCACGCCGGCTGGACGCCGGACTGCGGCGCCCACCTCCACTGATACGCCGCGCGAAATGGCGACACGGCGATTTGATACGCGATCAGCACGATCAGCACCGCGCCCCACATCGGCACGTTCGGCGGCAGCTGCCACGCGAGGATCGCGCCGGTGTTGACCAGCGAGATCACCATCGCGGCCATGGCCAGGAAGAGCGCGACGTGAAGCAGGCCGAAGAGCGGCAGGACCACCGCCACCCATCCCGGCGGGCCGAATGGCATCGGCGCGCCGCCGGGCCATCCGTGCCGGAGCCAGTACCGCCGCTGCTTCACCCAGTGGCGACGCCACTGGCGGCTGCCTTGCGCATATCCCTTCCTCGCGCGATCGACCACGTCCTTCGCGTTGAGCGGCGGACCGGTCGCCGCGGCGCGCGCTTCGGGCGTATTCGCCTCGGGGATCACGAACATCAGGACGATATAGGCGAAGATGCCGACGCCCTTGGTGAAGACGGCCGTGAGAGCGAAGGCAATCCGGATCCAGGTGACGTCGATCTGGAAGTAGGCGGCGAGGCCATTGCACACGCCGCCGACCATCGCGCCGTCGATGATGCGATAGAGCCGCCGCGGCGGGAACGCGGTCGTCGTCGAATCGCCGGCGCCGGGCCGTCGTGCGCGGCATCGCCCGGCGCGGTGTCGACCGGCCCCATTTCCGCGACGATGCGGTTGACTTCGTCGGCGGTGACGACGGACTTGTGCGGAGCCAGGTAGGCCTGGCACTTGTCCGCGATCGCCTGCTCGAGGTCGGCCATGATCTCGGCCCGATCCGGGTTGTCCGCGAGCTGCCGTTCCGCCCTCGCCAGGTAGTCGCGCAGGGTGTCGTACGCGCTCTCGTCGAGCTGATAGGCGTTGCCATTCAGGTTGATGCTGATGACTTTCTGCATGGCTACTTCCCGAGCTGCGTAATCGTGATGTTGAGTTGCGTCCAGTAGTCGACCAGCTCAGCGAGCTGCGACTTCCCCTTCGCCGTGAGCTCGTAGTACTTGCGCGGCGGACCGGCCTCGGATTCCTGCCACTCGTACTCGAGCAGGCCGTCGCGCCGCATCTTGCTGAGCAGCGGATAGAGCGTGCCCTCCTGCGTCGCGAAGTCGGTCACGCTCAGGCGCTTCAGGATGTCGGCGGCGTACACCTTCTCCGCCGACACGATCTTCAGGATCAGGAACTCGAGCAGGCCCTTCCGAATGGCGGCGAATCGTTCTTCTACGCCCATGTGTCTGAACAGCTACCTTGTGTAAACAAGGTAGCAGGGCACAAAAAGAAAGTCAACGGGTAAGTGTCAGGCAGTGAATCGTGAATTCACGATTCACTGCCTGACACCCCTCCCACGCCCTCTTGACCGCCTCGGCGGCGAACCTCATGATGGAGACGTGCAGCGGCTCCTCGCCCTCGTGCTCGCGCTCGTCATCGCCGGGTGGGTTCCCGTGCGCCATGCGAGCGCCTCGGGCGACGAAACCTCGCGCGCCACGTCGAGCGGCAGCCTGCAGACGCAGCCGCCGGCGCAGGAGGCGGCATTCACTCCCGACATGCTCGCCGGCCCCACCGGCACCTGGCAGCCGCGACAGGCGCACGACCTCTTCGCGATCCCGAGCTGGTCGCCCGGGCCGCCGAATGACCCGCGGCCGTCGCCGATCGTTCCCGCTCGTTTCGGCCTTCGCGCCTCTCCCCCGATCCGTACGTTCCCGCTGCTGATCTGATCCATCCCTTCGCCCGCACGACCGTCAGCCTGGCCGACGTGTGTCTACGTGTGACTGGAGGAGTGTATGAACAGCAGGTTGCGTTGGAGGATTGTCATCACGCTCGTGGTGACGTTGGGTGTCTCGTTCTTTGCCTGGTATCCGTGGCTCGCCGAGCGCTACGGCCTCGCGATCCCTCGCGTGATTCAGGACAAGCGCGTCTTTCTCGGCCTCGATCTCAAGGGCGGCGTGCACATGGTGCTGCGCGTCAACACGGACGATGCGGTGGTCGCTGAGACGCGCAACATTGCCGCGAGGCTGGACGAGGCGCTCGCGGGGGTGACGCATGGTCCGGTCGACGTGCTCGGGCCGGGCCGCTTCCGCGTTGGCGGCGTGCCTGGATCAGCCGACGCCGCCTTCGTCAAAGTGGCGGACCGCGTCGCGGCCGACTTCGGCAGGGAGTCCGGCGCGGATGGTGCCTACACGTTCACCATCCGCCCGGACATCCTCGCGGCGCTGCGCAGCAACACCGTGACCCAGGCGCGCCATACCGTCGATCGCCGCGTCAACGAGCTCGGGGTGACCGAACCGAACATCGCCGTGCAGGGCGCCAACGCCGACGAGATCGTCGTGCAGCTGCCGGGCGTCGCCGACCTCGAGCGGGCGCGCGGCATTCTTGGCGCGACCGCGCTGCTCGAATGGAAGCTCGTGGAACGCGGCCCGGCGTCGACGCGCGAGGCGCTGCTCGCAGCGAACGGCGGCGTCGTGCCGGCGGGCTCCGGCGTCGTGGCGGACGCGGACGAGACCGCTCCCGGCGAGGTGACAGCCTACTACCTGGTTCGCGAGGTCGCGGCCATCACCGGACGGGACCTGCGCAACGCGCGGCCGATCGCCGACGAACATCAGCGGCCCGCCGTCGCGTTCTCGTTGACCCGCGACGCGGCGCAGCGGTTCGCGCAGCTCACCGGCGAGCACGTCGGCCGATCGCTGGCCATCATCCTCGACGGGCGGGTCCAGTCCGCGCCGCAGATTCAGGGGCGCATCGACGGGGGGAAGGCACGATCCAGGGCCGCTTCACGGCGCAGGAAGCCGCGGATCTCTCGCTGGTGCTCCGCGCCGGCGCGCTGCCCGCCTCGCTGACCTATCTCGGCGGCGGCTTCGTCGGTCCGTCGCTCGGCGCCGCGTCGATCCATGCCGGCGTCGTCGCCTCGCTCGGCGGCCTCGGCCTGGTTGCCGGCTTCATGCTGCTCTACTACAACCGCGCCGGGATCAACGCGATCGTCTCGGTGGTGGCCAACCTCCTGCTGCTGCTCGGCCTGATCGCGTATTCCGGCGCCGTGCTGACGCTGCCCGGTATCGCCGGCCTGATCCTCACCATCGGCATGGGCGTGGATTCGAACGTGCTGATCTTCGAGCGGATCAAGGAAGAACTTGCCGCCGGCCGGAGCGCGCGAGCGGCCGTGGCCGCCGGCTTCGACCGCGTGTTCCTGACGATCGTCGATACGCACGTCGCGTCGCTGATCGCGGCGGCATTCCTCTTTCAGTTCGGGACCGGGCCGATTCGCGGCTTCGCGACGACGCTGACGTTCGGCTTGCTGGCCAACGTCTTCACCGCCGTGTTCGTGTCGCGCACCGTGTTCGAGATGGTCCTGACGCGCGGGCGCGACGCGCGCCTCCGCATCGAGACGTTCGCGCACCGGTTTCGTTCGCCGAACGTCGACTTCCATCGCTGGCGCTGGCATGCGGCCGCGCTGTCGCTGGCGGTGATCCTGGCCGGCGGCGCCGGGATGGTGTCGGGCCGCGGCATGCCGCTCGGCATCGAGTTCTCCAGCGGCACCAGCGTCACCGTGAAGTTCACCGCGCCGGTCGCCGAAGAGGCCGTCCAGCGCGCGCTGCCCGGTGAGGAAACCGTCCAGCGCTACGGCGATCCCGCGAACAACGAGCTGCTGATCCGCGTGCCCCAGGTCGCGGGTCTCGACGAAGGCGCTCCGCTCGCGCAGGAGGTGGCGCGCGTGGAGACGGCGCTGCGGTCCGCCGCGGACCTGCCCGCCTTCTCGGTGACCGGCAGCGAAACCGTCGGCCCGGCGATCGGGGCGGATCTGCGGCGCAAGGGGGCCTACGCCACGATCGCGTCGATCCTCGGCATCACGGCGTACATCGCGCTGCGCTTCAGGCCGAGTTTCGCGGCGGGCGCCATCGCCGCCACGATTCACGACATCCTCGTCACCGGCGCGCTGCTCTCCCTCGCCGGCTACGACCTCACGCTCAATGTCGTCGCCGCGATCCTCACCATCACCGGCTATTCGGTCAACGACACGATCGTGACCTTCGATCGCATTCGAGAGAATCGCCGCAAGCTGCCCGGGGCGCCGCTCGAGCAGGCGGTCAACGCGGCCGTCAACCAGACGCTGGCGCGAACGATCATCACCGCGGGGACGACGTTCCTGGCGGTCCTGACGCTGTTCCTGTTCGGCGGCGAGGTCCTGGAGGGATTTGCGTTCGCGATGCTCGTCGGCATCGTGAGCGGGACCTACTCGACGATCTTCATCGCCGGCGCCATCGCGACGCTGTTGAGCAAGGAACGCCGGCGGCTGGTGCCCGCCCGGGTGTAACGGCCAGGCACGCCAACCGGGTGTGGCGATTACCGCGCGTTGAACATCGCCGTCCCGGTTGGCGCGAAGTAGTCGGATCGCGCCGTGCGGCGGGCCCGCCACGTCACGCTCGTGGCTGCCTGATCCGCCGGCGTGATCTTCGCGGTCCCGGTGATCTGGTCGCCGTCGACCGTGCCGGCGAACTCGTGGTGCGTGAGGCCGAGGCCATCGAGGGTGATGCTGAGCGTGAACGCGATGTCGGCGCCGCGCAGCTTCGACTCCGCCAGGACTTCCCGCCGATCGCCGGCGCGGACGGCGCCTTCGATCTCCTGGAAGTGCTGTTCGATGACGGAGGCATAGGTGTAGCGCCGCCCACCCACTGTCAACTCCCAGTCCCAGGCGCCGGCGACGCGGGCCGGCACGATCCACATGAAGACCGACGCGCCCTCCTTGCCGATCTCGTCGGGCTTCCAGCTGCCGAGATCCCAGGTGCTGGTCAGCACGCGGGTGCCGGGACGGGCGCGCTCGAGGATGACCGGGCGCAGCAGCCGCATCAACTCCGGGAACAGCCACATCGTGATGACCGTGGCGTCGCGAAGGTCCGCGTCGAACGCGTTCAGGTGCTCGAACTTCACCCGATCGCCGAGGCCCTCGCGGCTGGCGCGCTCGTTCGACTGCGCGACCAGCTTCGGGTCGATGTCCACGCCCCGGCCACGGAGCCGCGGGTTCATGCGCGCCGCCGTCAGCGGAATCAGCCCGTCACCGGAGCCCAGGTCCACGACCACGTCGGTGTCGCGAAGACCCGCCAGCGTAAGCATGCGCGCCACGCTTTCGGGCGTGCTGGCCTGGAAGAACGAGAAGCGCTCCTGGGCTCGATTCGGAGTGGCAGCAACGGTGGTCAGCACGAGCAGGACCGCGGCGAGGCGTCTGGACATACGGGATCATCTCCTCCGCCTGCGTTGTAAGCGATTCGACGGAATCCCACAAGGGAGCCGAGGAGAAACCCGGCCGCAGCGAATCGGCCGCTGACAGGTAACCTATAGACCACTCGACTGTTGCGGGCCTGGCGCGTATGATGCCGCCAGATGTCCGTCTCCACCCCGAGCAGGGTCTCCATCTCGGTCGGCGTGGCGGGTATGCTGGCGGCCGCCGTCGTCTTCACGCTGGAGGCGCGCCAGGCGCGGCCGGCCGCTTCCCCGGCGCCAGCGGCCCACGTCTCGCTCGTGGACGAGGTACTGCCTGTCCTGCCACGACGACGACAAGAAGCGTGCGGGGCTGTCGTTCGAGAAGGTCCTCGATCACGATGTCGCGCAGTATCCCGAGGTGTGGGAAAAGGTCGTGCGCAAGCTGCGCGCGCGGCAGATGCCGCCGATCGGGAAGGAGCGTCCGGACGATCGCGCCTACGACGCGGTGATCCGGTCGCTGGAGACCTCGCTCGATCGCACCGCCAGGGCGCGTCCCAATCCCGGTCGCACCGCGACGATCCGGCGCCTGACGCGGACCGAGTACCGGAACGCGGTGCGCGATCTGCTGGCGCTCGACGTCGACGTCGATGCGCTGCTGCCGGCGGATGAATCGAGCTACGGCTTCGACAACGTCACGGTCGGCGATCTCTCTCCGACGCTGCTCGATCGCTACATCTCGGCGGCCGAGAAGATTACGCGGCTGGCGGTCGGGCGTCCGAGCCGATCACCAGGGGGCGACACGATCCGCGTGCGCGCCGACCTCACCCAGGAGGAGCACCTCGAAGGCCTGCCCGTCGGCACCCGCGGCGGCGCGGTGGTTCCCTACACCTTCCCCCAGGACGGCGAGTACGAGATCCAGATTCGCCTCACGCGCGATCGGGACGAGCACGTCGAGGGCTTGAGCGAGCCGCACGACGTCGAGCTGCTGCTGGACCGGCAGCGCGTGGAGGTGTTCACCGTCCAGCCGGCGCAGCGGGAGTCGATGCACGCCACCGTCGATCAGCACTTGAAGGTGCGGGTGCCGGTTCAGGCCGGTCCGCACGCGGTCGGCGTGGCGTTCGTGAAGAAGCCGTCGCTGCTGCTCGAGGGCGTGAGGCAGCCGTATCAGGCGCACTTCAACTCGTACCGGCATCCCCGCGTCCAGCCTGCGATCTACTCCGTGTCGATCCTCGGGCCCTACAGCGCCAAGGGGCCTGGTGACACGCCGAGCCGGCGCCGGATCTTCGGGACGGCGTCCGCCGCGGCGCGTGGGCAGGACGAGCGGGCCGCGCGGGAGATCCTGAGCGCGGTGATGACGCGGGCGTACCGCCGGCCGGTGACAGACGAGGATCTGCGCGCGCCGCTGCAGCTCTATCGGAACGCCCGGGCCGACGGCGACTTCGACGCTGGCATCGAGATGGCGCTGTCGGCCGTGCTCGTCAACCCGCATTTCATCTTCCGCGTCGAGCGCGATCCAGCCGGCGCTCGTCCCGGCACGCCCTACCGCGTCACCGATCTCGAGCTGGCGTCGCGGCTCTCGTTCTTCCTCTGGAGCAGCATTCCCGACGATGAGCTGTTGAAGGCGGCGGCGGCCAACAGGCTGCACGAGCCGGCCGTGCTCGAGCGGCAGGTCAGGCGCATGCTGGCGGATTCCCGCGCCCGCGCGCTGGTCACCAACTTCGCCGCGCAGTGGCTGCACCTGCGCAACCTCGACGCGATTACGCCGGACATGCGGCTGTTCCCGGATTTCGACGACAACCTGCGGCAGGCGTTCCGGCAGGAGACGGAGCTGTTCGTCGAGAGCATCCTGCGCGAGGACCGCAGCGTGCTCGAGCTTCTGAGCGCCAACTACACCTTCGTCAACGAGCGGCTCGCAAGGCACTACGGCATCCCGCACGTCTACGGCAGCCACTTCCGGCGCGTGGCCCTGGACGGCACGCGCGAGCGCGGCGGCCTGCTGCGTCACGGCAGCATCCTCACGGTGACGTCCTACGCCACGAGAACGTCGCCGGTCATCCGCGGCAAGTGGATCCTCGAGACGCTGCTCGGCGTGCCTCCCCCGCCGCCGCTGCCCGACGTGCCGGCGCTGGCGGACAACACCGTGGACGGCAACCTCACGGTCCGCAAGCGGCTCGCCGAGCATCGCAGCAACCCGACCTGCGCGGCCTGCCACAACCTGATGGATCCGCTGGGGCTGTCGCTCGAGAAGTTCGACGCGGTCGGCCGCCGGCGCGCCGTCGAGGAAGGCGCCGACATCGATGCGTCCGGGGGCTTTCCCGACGGCAGCCGGTTCGCCGACGTCGAGGGTCTCGAGGCGGCGATTCTGCGGCGGCCCGAGCTGTTCGTCGGCAACGTCGCGGAGAAGCTGCTGACGTATGCGTCGGGCCGCGGCATGGAGTACTACGACGCGCCGGCGATCCGCACCATCGTTCGCGAGACCAGGCCGCAGCAGTATCGTCTCTCGTCGATCATTCTCGGAGTCGTGAGCAGTCAGCCGTTTCAGATGAGGATGTCGCGATGATTATCACGAGGAAGGCACTTCCGCGGCGGACGTTCCTGCGCGGCCTGGGCGCGAGCGTGGCGCTGCCGCTGCTCGACGCCATGGTCCCGTCGATGACCGCCCTCGCCCGCTCGGCCGCGCAGCCGGTCCGTCGCCTCGGCTTCATCTACATGCCGATGGGATGCGACCTGCCGCGCTGGACGCCGCCCGGTGAAGGCCGCCTCACCGAGCTGTCGCCGACGCTGCAGTCGCTGGCGCCGGTCATGGATCAGCTGACGGTGATCAGCAACCTCGAATTGAAGAACGCGTATCCCGGCACGCATGCGACGTCGAACGCGGCGTTCCTCAGCGCCGCCACCGCGAAGTGGACCGAGAGCACCGACTATCACCTCGGCACCACCGTCGACCAGGTCGCGGCGAAGGGGATCGGCAGCCAGACGCTGCTGCCGTCGCTCGAGCTGTCGATGGACCTGCTGCAGACCATCGGCCAGTGCGACAACGGCTACGCCTGCGTGTATCAGAACAACCTGTCGTGGTCGTCGCCGACCACGCCGCTGCCGGCCGAGGCGCATCCGCGCATCGTGTTCGAGCGCCTGTTCGGCGAAGGCGGCAGCGCCGCGGATCGGCGCGCCGCGCTGCGGCGGAAGGCCAGCCTGCTCGACTCGGTGCGCGAGGACATCACGCGGCTGCAGAACACGCTCGGACCGGAGGACCGCACCAGGGTCGGCCAGTATCTCGACACCGTGCGCGAAGTGGAGCGGCGGATCCAGAAGGCGGAGGCCGGCACCGCGGATCAGCCGCTGCCCGATCTCGATCGTCCGGCCGGCGTGCCCGCCGCGTATGCCGATCACGCCAGGCTGATGTTCGATCTGCAGGTGCTGGCGCTCCAGGGGGACGTCACCCGGGTGATCACGTTCCAGCTCGCCCGCGAGACCAGCAATCGCACCTACACCGAGATCGGCGTGCCCGATCCGCACCACCCGCTCACGCATCACGGGAACGATCCGGCCAAGGTCGCGAGGATGGCGCAGATCAACGCGTTCCACGTCTCGCTGTTCGCGTACTACCTCGAGAAGCTCAAGGCGACGCCGGAAGGCGACGGCTCGCTGCTCGATCACGGCCTGTTCCTCTACGGCAGCGGCATGGGCAACCCCAACGTCCACGACCACGTCAACCTGCCGATCCTGGTGGCCGGCGGCGGCGCGGGACGGGTCAAGGGGGCGCGGCACATCCGCTATGCCGAACCGACACCGCTGGCCAACCTGCACCTGACGCTGCTCGAGCGCGCCGGCGTCAGGATGGATGCGTTCGCGGACAGCAAGGGCAAGATCGATGAACTGCTGTCGCTGTAGGCGTCGATTGCCTGAGCGCTGGCTTGTGGCGGCTCGGTCAGCATTCTCTTGTTGCGCGCGGGGCCCCACCCCCGCGCGCCGGACCGGCCTCCGGCCGGTTGCCACGTTTGTGGCGAACGAGGCCGGCCGCGAAGCGGCCGGCAAGGCCAAAGGCCGTCGCGCCGAAGGCGCGTGAGCGCGTGGGGGTGGGGCCCCACGCGCAGGAAGAAATGCAGATCGTGATGCCGCGGATAACCCTGTTGTTCGTAATGCTGACCGCAGTCTTCGTCAGCACGCTCCAGGCCGCCGAAGCCCCTCTGGCCAACGCGGTCGAGAAGAAGGACTGGCCAGTTGCGCGGGCGCTCGTCAAGCAGCGCGCCGACGTCAACGCGCCGCAGCCCGACGGCGCCACCGCGCTGCACTGGGCGGCGTTCCACGACGATCGCGAGATGGCCGCGCTGCTGGTCAAGGCCGGTGCGAAGGTCAGCACAGCCAACCGCTACGGCATCACGCCGCTGTCGCTCGCGTGCACCAACGGCAGCGCCGCGATGATCGATCTGCTGGTGAAGGCCGGCGCCGATCCGAACGCCGCGCTGCCCGGCGGCGAGACGCCGCTGATGACGGCGGCGCGCACCGGCAGAATCGCCGCGGTGAAGGCGCTGCTGTCCGCCGGCGCCAGCGCCGACGCCAAGGACGAACGCCGCGGTCAGACGGCGCTGATGTGGGCCGCGGCCGAAGGGCATGTGCCGGTCGTGCAGGCGCTGATCGCGTCTGGCGCGGATCTGCGGGCGCGCGTCCCGTCCGGGTTCACGCCGCTCCTGTTCGCCGTCCGTGAAGGACGCCTCCCCGTCGTCCGTGCGCTGCTCGAGGCCGGCGCCGACGCCAACGAGAGCATTCCCGTCGAGGCCGGCCGCCGCCGCGCCTACGGAGGACGCCTGCCGCCCGTCGGGACCACCGCGCTCCTGCTCGCGGTCATGAACGCGCACTTCGAGCTGGCCGCGGAGCTGCTCGACGCCGGCGCCAGCCCCAACGTCGACGTCACCGGCTACACCGTGCTCCATGCGATCACCGCGGTGCGCAAGCCCGGCATCGGCGACAACGATCCGGCGCCGCAGGGATCGGGCAGCCTGACCAGCATCGAGCTCGTGAAGAAGCTGGTGGCCAAAGGCGCGAACATCAACGCCCGGATGACGAAGCGGGTGAATCTGAACAACACCCGCGCCAACGAGCTCGGCGCCACCCCGTTCTTTCTCGCCGCGCTGACCGCGGACGCCGAGCTGATGAAGACGCTGGCCGTGCTGGGCGCCGACACCCGCCTGACCAACGTCGAGAACAGCACGCCGCTGATGGCCGCGGCCGGCCTGGCGACGCGCTCGCCCGGCGAGGATGCCGGCACCGAGGCGGAAGTCCTCGAGGCCGTCCAGGTCGCGCTCGACCTCGGCGCCGACGTCAACGCCGTCGACAAGAACGGCGAGACCGCGATGCACGCGGCCGCCTACAAGAACCTGCCGAAGGTGGTGAAGTTCCTCGTCGCCAAGGGCGCGAAGATCGACGTGTGGAACCGCGAAGACAAGTTCGGCTGGACGCCGCTGGCGATCGCCGTCGGCTACCGCTTCGGCAACTTCAAGCCGTCGGCCGAGACCGAAGCGGCCATTCGCGAGGTGATGATCGCGGCGGGCGTGACGCCGCCGGCCAAGATCGTCGCCAAGACCCAGCAGATTTACTGAGGTTCTGAGGTTCGACGAGCCCTCACCGGTTGAAGTGCCGTGCGACTCCGCGCTAGAGTCACGGCGACGTGCTATCGGCCCTCTCCCAAGCCTGGGCCTCCTGGAAAACGGCGCCCGGCGTCGCGCTGCTCGCCGTGGTCGCGTTTGCCGTCGGGATCGGCTCGGCCACCGCGATCTTCACCATCGTCAACGGCGTGCTGCTGCGGCCGCTGCCGTACCCGGACGGCGAGCGGTTCGTGCGGCTGCACGGCGCGAAGACGACGGCCCCGGGCACGACCTTGGCGATGTCGGTGCCCGAGCTGCAGGACTTCGAGCAGCAGACCACGAGCTTCGACGCCTTCGGCTGGTTCAGCACCGGCCGATACCGGCTGACGGCCCCTGGCGACCCGCAATTCGTCCCTGGCGCGGCGGTGACGCCGGCGCTCGCGCGGCAGCTCGGTCCACCGCTTCTCGGCCAGTGGTTCGCCGACGACACGAGCGCCGTCATCTCGAGCGCCCTGTGGCGCCGCCTCGGTGGGGGGCGCGACATCGTCGGCAGCGCCATCACGCTCAACGAGCGCCAGCACACGATCACCGGCGTCATGCCGCCAATGTTTCAGTTTCCGCTCGCGAGCCTGGGGGGAACACGCGGCGACACCGAGGTGTGGATTCCGCTCGATCCGTCCCCGCCCAACGCGAGCCGGGGCAGCAGCCCGTACTATCCGTACGCCCGCCGTAAACCGGGGATTTCGCTGGAACAGGCGCAGGCAGACGTCAGGCGTGTCGCCGCGATCGTCGCCCCGAAGGATCCGAACCGCTATCAGTTCTACACGGCGGGCGTGGCCGACCTGCGCGAGGCGACGATCGGGATGGTCGGCGCGGGCGTCCGCGCCCCGCTGCTGATCCTGCTCGGCGGCGCCGGCCTCCTGCTGCTCATTGCCTGCGCCAACGTCGCCACGCTGCTCCTGGCCCGATCGGTCGTGCGCGCCCGCGAGACGGCGATCCGCGTCGCGCTCGGCGCGTCGCGACGGCAGCTTGCGCTGCGCTATTTCGCCGAGGGCGCGCTCGTGTCGGTCGCCGGCGCCGCCGCCGGCGTCGGTCTGAGCGTGATCCTCGTTCGGTACATCCTGGCCGCCGCGTCCGCTTTCATCCCTCGCGTCGACGACATCGCGATCGACTGGACGGTGCTCGGCTTCAGCGTGGCGGTGGCGGTCGCCACCGGCGTGCTCGCAGGTCTGGCTCCCCTCTGGCAGGCGATCCGCATGGCTCCGAACGCGGTGCTTTCCGAGGGCGTGCGCGCGTCAGCCGCCGCGCCGGCGCGGCGCCTGTCGAAGGCGTTCGTCGTGGCCGAAATCGCCCTCGCCTTCACGCTCCTCACGGCGTCGGCCATCCTCGTCGTCCACCTGCGTAATCTCGAACGCGTGTCGTTGGGTTTCGACCCCGACGGCCTCTTCGTATTCGACCTCACCCTGCCGCGGCGCACCGACGCGTCCGCTGAGGAGCGCGCGCTCGCGCGCCGCGCCGAGCAGGCGCGGTTGATGGACGCGCTGCGGCAGACGCCGGGCGTGACGGGCGCCGCGTTCGCGAACCAGCTGCCAGCCGGTCCCTTTTGCGGCGACACCCCCATCTACGTCGAGGGCCGGCCGCACGATGCTCTCGAACAGCGCGCGTGCTTCCTCGCCGCCACACCGGACTTCTTTTCGACGATGCGGATCCCGCTCCGCGCCGGCCGGCTGCTGAACGAGTCCGACAGCCAGCCCCGTGATGCGACGACCGTCGTGATCAACGAAGCCGCCGCGCGCGCGTACTGGCCCGAGCGCAACCCGATCGGCGCCTCGGTGCGCCACAGCACACCCGCCAACGACCCCCTCGAGGTCGTTGGCGTCGTCGGAGACGTGCGCAACAGCGGCCTGAGCAAGCCGGCAGCACCTGAAATCTATGTGCCGGCGGCCGTGCTGGGGGGGAACCAGATCAAGGTGCTCGTCCGCTCGGACCTGCCGGCCGATCAACTGATCCCAACCCTCCGCCGCGCCATCCGCCAGGCCGATCCGACACTGGTGATGGAGAGCGTGAGCACGATAAACGATCTCATGCTCTACACGCTGCAGCTCGAGCGTCTGAGTTCGCTGTTGATGACATTCTTCGGCCTGGCGGCGCTGCTGATGGCGACACTCGGCATCTACGGCGTGGTGTCGTACTTCGTCCGGCAGCGCACCATGGAGCTGGGCACGCGGATGGCACTCGGCGCGGTCAACCGCGATCTCGTGGCGCTCGTCCTCGGCGGCGGCCTGAAGCTCTCGCTGGTGGGCATCGCGGTGGGATCGATCGGGCTCGTCGGCGGCGTCCCGCTGCTCGTGCGGTACCTCGGGGTCGCCAACTTCGGATGGCTGCCGTTTGCCGCGTCCACGGCGGTTGTTACCCTCGTCGCCGCGGCGGCCACGGCGGTGCCAGCGTGGCGCACGACGCTCCTGTCGCCGATGGTCGCCATTCGCGAGCAGCCACCATCGGTCTGGCGGATTGGACGCGTCAGCGGATGCAGCGCGCCGCTCGCGAGATTCGCCAGGCGGTCGGCGGTGACGACAGCGGATCGGACGTCTCGGCGGCAGACGTGCTGACGGCCTTCGTCGACGCCGCGCGCACCGCCAACTCGTACAACGGCGCTCTGCGCGCCGTGCTCGCCAGCGTGTGCGACAAGCTGCACGTCGAGTCGGCCGCGCTGCTCGGGCGGCGTGACGGCTCGACGCCGGAGTACCGCTGCCTCGTCGCCGCCGGCGCGCTCGAAGCGGCCGCACCGGTCGTGGCCGCCGACGGATTCCTGATCAGGCGGTTGCGCGCCTATCCGCTGCCGATGCCGTTTGCGCCGAACGACTGGGACGCCCTCGTCGAATGGGCCGCGGCACACCGTCCGGACCGGCTCGACGAGATTCGCGCGCTCGCCGCCGCCGGCATCCGCCTGGCCGTGCCGCTGCGCACACGCCGCGACATCCTCGGCGTGCTGCTGCTCGGCGAACGATCCTTCGACTCGCCTGCGCTCGCTCACCCCTCGACGTCGCTCGGGGTGACCCTGAGCGTGTCGAAGGGTCAGGACAGGCCGCAGCGCGCCGGCTTCAGCGCGCCCGAGAAACAAGTGCTGCGCGCGTGCGCCGATCAGTTCGCGCTGATGATCGAAAACGCGCGGCTGACCGATCGGGTCGTCGAACAGGAAACGCTGCGCCGCGACATCGCCCTGGCATCGGACGTCCAGCGCCGCCTGCTGCCCGATGCTCCGCCGCGCATCGACTGTGCCGATTTCGCCGCGATCAGCGTTCCGGCCCGCCGCATCGGCGGCGACTACTACGATTTCGTCGAGCTGAGGGACGGCGCGATCGGCATCGCGCTGGCCGACGTGTCGGGAAAGGGCGTCGCCGCCGCCTTGATCATGTCGGTGGTGCAGGCGTCGCTGCGGATCATCTCGTCCGAGGGCGACGTGCCGCTGCCACGCCTCGTCGCGCGCATGAATGAGTTCGTCCACCGCTCGACACCGGGAAGCAAGTACGCCACCTTCTTCTATGCGCAGCTCGACCAGCAGGGCCGGCAGCTGCGCTACGTCAACGCCGGCCACAACGCGCCGTTTCTCCTGCGAGCCGGCCGGCAATCGACAACTGACTCCGCGTCGCCCGAGATCGAGCAACTGTCCGTCGGAGGAACGGTCGTCGGCATGTTCCCGGACATGGACTACGAAGAAGCGACTGTCGAGTTGTGCCCTGGCGACGTCCTCCTCGCCTTCACCGACGGCGTCCCCGAGGCGCACAACCCCGAGGACGAAGAGTTCGGCGAGGAACGCCTGCAGCAGCTGCTCCGCCAGACCGCTCACCTCCCGGCCAGCGAGATCAGCGCGCGGCTTTCCGACGAGATGAAAGACTGGATCCGCGACGCGGAGCAGTACGACGATCTCACCTTCATCGTGATGAAGGTGCGCTGACTTCGCTCACTCGGGCTTTCGCGGTGACCTTATCGACCTGACATCGATCAGGCAGCCGGTGAGGTTGACGCAGGTTCTACATCTTCTGTGAGTGCTTCTGCTCGCCTGCATACATGAGCGAGCTACGGTTGGCAAGCCACCCTTCCTGGGTTCTTCGAGGGCGTCGTCCAACCGTCACCAAAGCGCTCCACCAGGCCAGACGGAGGTTGCCCGCCGTAGCGGCGAAGCTGCGAAGGAGGGCATCGTTGCCGATCCGGTCATTCGTGCTGTAACATCGGTAACCGAGGTGTATGAGCAGACCATCTGATCTGGTGCAGGGCACGCTCGACCTGCTGCTGCTCAAGATCGTCGCGCTTGGGCCCCTTCACGGGTGGGCGATCGCCCAACGCCTGAAGCAGGTGTCCGGCGACGTGCTACAGGTCAGCGAAGGCTCGCTCTATCCAGCCCTCCACAAGCTCGAGCACGAGGGCTGGCTGACCGCCACGTGGCAGGTCTCCGACACCGGGCGCCGCGCCAAGTTCTACGCGCTCTCGCGTGCCGGCCGGCGCGCACTCGAGCGGGAAATGGCCGACTGGGAACGACTCTCCGGCGCGATCGCGCGCGTCGTCAAGTTGAAGGAGTTGTAGCGATGCGGCTGGGGCGCCTGCTGTCCACTCTGCGGCTTCGACTGCGATCGGGGTTCCGCCGCGCTCGCGTCGAACAGGAGCTCGACGACGAGATCCGTGACCACATCGACCGGCGGGTGGCGGCGGATGTCGCCCGCGGCGCGGCGCCCGAGCAGGCGCGCCAGGCGGCGCTGCGCGCCTTCGGCGGCATCGATCAGGCGAAGGAAGCGTGCCGGGACGTGCGACGCATGAACGTGGTCGAACACACGCTTCAGGATCTTCGCGCCGCGGCCCGTCACTTCGCGCGCGCGCCGATTGCCACCGCGACGATGATCGGGATCTTCGCGCTGGGCATCGGCTCCAGCGCCGCGCTGTTCCTGTTCGTCCGGTCGTTCGTCAGCGGTCCGGTGCCGGGCATCCCGCGGCAGGAATCGCTGGTCCGGATCCGCGGCATCGATCGCTCCACACCGGGTCGGGCGATCGGCCGCGAATTCTCGTATCCCGAGTATCGGGAGTACGCGGCGCAACGGACGCTGTTCAGCGACGTCGCGGCGTGGACGTCGTCCGATATCGTCTTCGACGCCGGCACGCGCGAGGCCAACCCGCAGAGCGGCGCCGCGACCTACGTCACCGGCAACTACTTCCAGGTTCTGGGTCTTCGCCCGACACCCGGCGCGGGCCTCCCGATCGACGCGAACGACGCGGACCCCGCGCCGCCGCTCGTCGCCGTGATCAGCCACGTGCTGTGGGAGAGGCACTTCGAGCGCTCGCCGGATGTCATCGGCCGCGCCATGAAAGTGAACGGGGTGACGGTGACGATCGTCGGCGTCGCACCGCGGCGATTCGCCGGCGCGCGGACCGGCGGCTCGCAGATGCGCATCTGGCTGCCGCTCAGCACGCGTCCGCAGCTGCAGCGCACGCCCTCGACGCTCACCAGTTACGACGACGCCCGTCTTGGCCTCGCGGCGCGCCTGCAGCCGGGCGTACGCGCCGATCAGGCGCGACCGACCCTCGAGGTGATCGCCGCACGGGCGGCGCAGCAGATGACCGGGTCGACGGTCGCGGCCACCGACGTCGTCCCGCTGATCGCCAGCAACTACTTTCCGCCGTCGGGCGAAGAAGATCAGAGCTCGGCCGGCCGCCTGATCACCATGATGCCTCCGCTGCTGGTCCTGCTGATCACGTGCACGAACGTCAGCGCCCTGCTGGCCGGTCTCGGCGTCGCGCGCCGCCGCGAGATCGCCGTACGGCTCGCGCTCGGCGCCGGCCGACGCCGCATCGTGCGACAACTCGTGACCGAGACCGTGGCGCTGGCGATGACCGCCGGTGCGCTGGGTCTGTTCGTGGTCTGGCTGCTCTTCCGTCTGTTCGACGCCGGCATTCCGGACATCGCGATCGAGATCGACTGGCGCAGTATCGCCGTCACGTTCGGCCTGGCGCTGGTCGCTGGTGTGGTCTTCGGGTTCGCGCCGGCGCTGCACGCCACTCGTCTGGCGCTGCAGGAGGCGCTGAAGGACTCGGCCGGCGTCGTGGTCGCTCGACGCTTACGACTCCAATCCTGGCTGGTGGTCGCTCAGATCGCACTCACGCAGCCCGCGCTGCTGGCCATGGGTGCGTTGCTGCTGGAGATGCGTTCGGACCTGCGTGAACTGCCGGCGCAGCCCTACGCCGATCGGATCCTCGAGGTGCGTTTCAACGTCAATCCGCGCTACGGACCGCTGGACCAGGCTCGCGAGCAGACGCTGGCCCGCCTGCAGGAGCGACTGGCGGCGGTGCCCGGCGTCCACGGCGTCGTGCAGCAGGAGAACAATGATCTCTTCGACGTCGAAGTCCATCCTGCCGACACCGTGGCCGGGCTGGAGCTGGCGTCTCCGCAGCAGGTTCGCGGCATCGCGGCACCGGCCGGCTACTTCCCGCTCATGGGTATCTCGTTCGTGCGCGGCCGCGACTTCGACGCCGCCGATCGCCGCGACGACGGCGGCGCCATCGTCATCGGCAGCGGCCTGGCTCGCGGACTGTGGGGCGGCGCTGATCCGATCGGCCGGCGCCTGGTCTCGGTTGGTCCCAATCTGCGCGGCATCCGGACGTTCACCATCGTCGGCGTCGTGGACGATGCGACCACCGGCGCGCGGGACGGCGGCCGCCCGTCACCCGCACCTGGTAGTGCGCCACCACCGCCGTATCGCGTAAGTGGTGCGGTGGACATCTTCAAGCCGGGCGTGCACACGACCGGTCACCTCCTCATCCGGACGCACGGTCCGGCCGAACCCCTGCTGCCGACGATTCGGGCCGTGGCGGTCGACGTAGCACCGACGCTGCCAATCGTGGCCGCGCGGACGCTGGCGGCCGTCGAAGCGTCGGAACGGCGTTCCGTGGTCACCGCCATCGCTGCCGCCGGCGGGACCGGCGCTCTCGCGCTCCTGCTTTCTGCCATCGGCCTCTACGCGGTGGTGGCGTTCGCGGTGGGGCAGCGGGTCCGTGAGATCGGCATTCGCGCGGCGCTCGGGGCCGGGCGCCGTCAGGTCGTCGGACTGTTCGTGCGGCGCGGTCTGCGCCTCTGTGTCTTCGGCCTGCTCATCGGCCTCGCGCTCGGGATCGGTGGCGTGCGCGTGATCTCGGCTGCGCAAGGGAACGAGCCGCCGACGGGGATTCTCGGCCTTTCCGCGCTGGTGGCGATGTTCGTGATTGGCGTAGCGACCCTCGCGAGCTGGATTCCTGCGCGTCGCGCGGCCCGCATCGATCCGCTCGAGGCGTTGCGCATAGAGTAGCCTCAACTCCCAACCTCCAACTCCCAACTCCCAACTTCCAACTCCCAAGTCGGGTGGCTCGAACAACGGGGTGAAAGTCGCGGATACCAGCTATCGCGCACGACTTTTCCCCAGATGTCTCGAGCGGCTCCCCTTGGGAGTTGGGCGTTGGTAGTTGGAGTTGACTCCTCCTTGTCGCCCTAGAACCTGACCCTCACTCCCAGCTGGAACATGCGCGGCGCGAGCTGTGACGTCGAGCGCCCGAAGTTCGTGCTGCTCAGATCCATCGCCGGGTCCGAGAGGTTGACGCGATTCAGGGCGTTGAACGCGTCGAACCGGAACTCCCCCGTCCACCTGCCGGTGAACTTGAACTTCTTCGACAGCGACAGGCTGACGTCGATATAGCCCGGTCCACGGTAGGCATTGCGCACGAGGTTGCCGTTGGTGCCGGCCGCGGGGCGCGGGAAGTCGCTGGCGCGAAAAATCCCGGTGAGGTACTCGTCCTTCGTCCAGCCGCTCTGCTTGACCGAATCGGCGGGCGCGTTCGGCCGATCGCCGCCGCTGCCGTCCGCGTTGAAGTCGCCGGTCGGATAGGCGGCGTTGTTGGTCACGTTCAGCGGCGAGCCGCTCTGCAGGATCGCCGAGCCGGCCAGCTGCCAGCCGCCGAGCAACGTGCGCGTGACGCCGGTGCTCTGCTGGAAGAACGGCAGCTCCCACACCCCGACGACCGACAGCTTGTGGGCGGCGTCGTAGCCGGCCACCGCCCATTCGCCACCGAGGTCAGCGGCATCCTGGAACGCCGTCGATCCGACCGCCAGGTCCGCATCGTCCATCGCTCGCCCGAAGGTGTAGGCGCCCTGCAGCATGTAGCCCTGCTGGAAGTTGCGCCTCAGCGACACGGTGCCGCCGTGATACTCGGAGCGCGACGTCGACGTCACCATGGTGATCGACGAGAAGCTCGGATTGAAGCCGTCGAACCGGCCGTCGAGGAGATCGCCGACGTAGCGGTTCACGTTGTAGGCGTTGTGCAGGTTGCGGCCCAGCGAGCCGACGTAGTTCGCGTCGGCGACCACGCCCCACATCAGCTCCCGCTGCACGCCGAGGAACCAGTTGTGGACGAGCGGGCTCTTCAGCTCCGGATCGACGGTGGTGAGGCTGACGCGTGCGCCGATCACGCCGTTGCGCGAGTCGAGGCCGACTTGAAGCGCGGGATCGACCGGGTAGCCGATGTAGGGCTTGCTCGGATCGCCCAGGCTGTAGGTGAACAGCGGCGTGCCGAACTGCTGGCCCAGCACCACCGAGGCGCGCAGGGGCGGGCTGTGCCGGTAGTTCTCCGCCGGCAGGTTCATCAGCCGGTCGAAGGCCAGCCCGTAGCCGCCGCGCACCGCGGTGCGGCCGTTGGCGAGCGGATCCCAGGCGAACCCGAGCCGCGGGCCGATGTTGTTGTGGTCGGTCGGGAAGAACTCGTCGACGAAATCGACGCGCGCCGACGTCAGGCGCTCGGCCATCGTTGCGCCAGGACCGAACACGATGTTGCGCAGCGTGTCGTCGCTGTCCTTGAACGTGCCGTAGTTCTCGTAGCGGATGCCGGCATTCAGCGTCAGGTTGCGATTGACCTTCCAGTCGTCGTTGACGAAGAGCGCCCACTCCGTCTGCGTCAGCTCCGAGTAAGCGGTGACTGGTTCACCCGTGCGCGGATCCACGTAGCGGGTCATCTGCAGCGGCTCGTCGTCCACGAAGTTCAAGAGGCTGGAGAACGAGTACGCCGGGATGTAGTTGTTGGTGTTGGTCGCCGAGCCGTACATCTGGCGCCACTCGAAGCCGGTCTTCAGCATGTGCGCCGACTTCACCCACGTGAAGATGTTCTTCACGTGCCAGTTGGTCTGCCACCAACCGTTGGGATATCCCGACTGCCCCCACCCGGTCGCGCCGGTCACGGTGATGCCGGGAATCTCGAGATGGGTCGGCACGTCGGGGAGGCCGACCAGCCGCATGACGCCGACGCGCACCTCGTTCAACTTGTTCGAGCTGAAGGTGTGCGTGTAGTTGACGTTGCCGAAGTGCGTCGTGTTGGGTGTCGGCCGGTTGAAGTCCGGCCGGATGCCGCCGGTCACGGCGTACGACGTCGTCCGGTAGAAGCTGCCGTAGAGGCGATCCTTGCCGGCGCGCAGCTCGTAGTCGGCGCGGGCGTTGAACTGGTTGCCATCCCGCCACGCCTCCGGCACGAAGAACGCGGAGCCGACGTCCATGATGCCGTCAGCCGGACCGACGGTGTTGACGCCCGGCGCCGGGCTGCCGAGATCGCGAAAATTCGTCGTCGGGTCGACGGCCGGGGGGAAGTCCCGCACCAGCCGCGCCGCGATGCTGTTGGGTCGCGTCTGGAGCACGAAGTTGCGGAACTCGGGCGTCTCGACGGTGAAGGTCGAGCCGCGGGCCCCGGTCTGCCGCAGCCCCTCGTACGAAGTGAAGAAGAAGACCTTATTGCGGACGATTGGCCCGCCCAGACTGTACCCGAAGAGGTTCTTCTCGAACTTCGGCACCGCCGTCTCGAACACGTTCCTCGCCGACAGCGCGTCGTTCTGGAAGTAGTACGACCCGCTGCCGCGGAAGTCGTTGGTCCCGGCCTTGGTGATGACCTGGATCTGCGCGCCTGGATTCCGCCCGTCCACCGCCGAGAAGTTGTTGGCGACGACGCGGACTTCTTCGACCGACTCGGTGTTGGGCGTGAGGTTGGTGATGCCGCCGCGGGCGACGCCGTTGGTGCTGGTGTCGTCCACGGTGAACGAGTTGGCCTCGTCGCGCTGCCCGCTGGCGTTGATGCGCGGCGCCGACTCGCCCGCGAACGAGTCGTCGGCCCCGCCGCCGCCGCTGATCGAGGCCGAGAAGCCGCGGCCGGTGACGCCGGGTTGGAGCGCCAGCAGGTTGTAGAGGTTCCGGCCGCTGAGCGGCATCTCCTGCAGCTGCAGCCGATCGACGCGCCCGGAGACGCGGCCCTGCTCGGTTTCGACGAGCGGCGCGCGCACGGCGACCGTCACCGCTTCAGCGACTCCTGAAAGCTCGAGCGCGACATCGATGCGGATCGTTTCGCTGATGCCGAGCGTGACCGAATCGCGCTGCGCCTTGACGAAGCCGGACTTCTCGACCTCGACGCGATACGCGCCCGGGCCCAGGCTGGTCACGCGGTAGACGCCGTCTGCCGACGTGACGACCTCTCGGGTCACGCCGGTTGTGGTGTTGGTGACGCGCACGATCGCGTCGGGCACGAGCGCCTGCTGGCTGTCGGTGACGGTGCCCTGAATGGCGCTGCCGAACTGTGCCGAGGCGGTGGCGGGGAGCACCAGAAGGGAAAGAAGCGCGAGAAGGTACCTGGTCGCGGCGGGCATGAACGCACCCCCTGATCGAGACGGGATTGGCTAGTGAAACAGGTCGCACCTCATAGCTGCGGCGCACTATAGATCCGTGGCCGTCCCTGGTCAAACCGGTTCCACACGGTCAAACACGCGACGGGATCTAATGTTGAGTCGCGACTTAACTCCCAACTTCCAATTCCCAACTCCCAAGACGGACAGATCAGTGCGAGGCTGATGGGTGAAAGTCGTACGCGATAGCTGGCAGCCGCGACTTTCCCCTCGTTGTTCCGAGCCACGCACCTTTTTGGGCGTTGGGCGTTGGGCGTTGGGCGTTAGCGCGGTTATCGAGCCCTCAACCGCGCCAGCTCGTCAACCGTCCATGGTGTCATCCGCCCCGACGACGCGGCGCGGACGCTGGCTACGCGTTCAGGCGAGATCGGCGGGGCTCGATGGCCCCACGCGCTCCGGATGTAGGTGAGGATCTCCGCCAGCTGCCGATCGTCGAGTGTCCCCATCGGGGGCATCAGCAATTCCCCCTTGAGACCGTGCAGGACGATCCGGACCAGAAGTCCGTCGTCTCCCAGTACCCATTTCGAATTCCGCAATGGCGCCGCGAGCCGCTGCATGCCGCTGCCATCCGCCTGATGACAGGGAGCGCAGTTCGTCGCGAACCCGTCACTGCCCCGCTCGCGGCCGCCGGCGACGGCGGTGCGCTCGTCCGCCAGCCGACTCTTGTCTGGATCTCCCGCCCGCGCGCGCACGTCGACCGCCGCCGGATGTCCGAGGCGCGCCGCGACATCGACCAGTGCACCGGTGTGAGGCTGCTCGTTCCACCATGTTGCGATCAGCCGCGACAGGCGCTCGGGCACGACCGTGGGCGTGGCGCCCTGCTCGAGTCCGGCCTTGACCCCAGCCAGCAGCCGCTCACGTTCCGTGGCCGGCGCCATGTGGAGCATGTCGAGCAGTCGCGCGAGCCGCGTGAGGCTGCGCTGGCTGACCGCCGGCGTCTCATTCGTCATCCAGTCCGTGTAGTCGCCCTTGCCGCGCGGCATCTGGCTTCTGCGGGTGGGACGCATACGCCTTCCAGTCGGTGAACGGGTCGATGCGCGTGAAGGACTGGTTGTCGCCGCGGTCCGCAGCGAGGCGCCGCGCCATGCGGCCGGCAAGATGATTGGTGAACAGCGGGGCCTGCCAGGCGCCTGACTCCTCCAGCCAGCTCAAGACGACGTCCGCGTTTCTCGTCATCTGTTCTTCGAGCGCCCACCAGACTCGCAGCGGGATGTGCTTGTCGGAGATGTCTTCCGGCCGGCGGATCAGCGCCTCGATCACACCGAGACTGGTCGTCGCATCGAGACGAGCCGCCGCACCCGCCAGCTCACTCCGCACTTCGGCCTCGCGTTCAGTGCGAGCGAGTTCGATCAGCCGCTCGCGGACCGGCTGTGCGATCGATCCCTCGTACGACGCGAGCCGCAGCGCCCAGGAACGAACGGGCGGGTCGGGATGATCCAGCAGCTGCCGCGCCCAGTCCGGCTCCATCCCCGAGATCAGATGGGCGGTCCAGAGCGCTTCCAGCGCGAGCTGCCCTCGCTGCTCGCGGACCATCTGTCGCAGGCGCGGAACGAGCGCACGATCCTTGCGCTCGCCGAGCAGTCGTCGCGCCTGCTCGCGGTACCACTTCCTGCCGTCGCCGAGCAGGGCGACGAGCTCGTCGCTGCTTCGTTGCGCGAGGTTGAAGGGCGCAACTGGCCGCGCACCGGTGGCGCGCAGCCGCCAGATCCGTCCGCACGACTTGTCCCAGGTGTCGCGCGGGTCGGTGTGGTCCATCCGGATGTCGCACCAGTCGGCGATGTAGATCGCACCGTCGGGTCCAACCGCCATGTCGACCGGGCGAAAGCTGCGGTCGGCCGTGGTGACGATGGCGTCGGTGTCGACGGACCTGAAGGTCGAGCCCTGGGGCACGAGGCGCGTCGCCTGCATGCGGCTGGTCAGCGCCATTCCGGAAATGAGCTGGCGCTCGAACCCGGGCAGCTTGCCGTCTTCGTAGATGACGGACGTCATGGCGAACCGCGCGGCGTATCCCTCGTGGTCCATCTTCGGCAGCGAGCCAAAGGAGTGCGGTCGCGTGAACGGTCCGTGCTTCGGCCAGTTCTTGTCGTAGCGTCCGCCCCGCACCCAGTGAAAGCCCCGGCTGTTGCCGCCGTTGTCGCCGGAGAACGCGCGGCCGCTGCTGTCGAACGACAGCGTCCACGGATTGCCGCCGCCTTCAGCGAACAGCTCGAAGACGTCCGTCTCCGGGTGATAGCGCCAGACCGCCTGTCCGAGAAACGAGATGCCTCTGACCCGCGCGGTGCTGGTGCTGCCGTGCACGCCGTAGAGCCAGCCGTCGGGCCCCCAGGTCAGGCTGTTGGCCAGTGAGTGCGTGTCTTCGAGGCCGAACCCTTCGAGTCGCACCTCCGGATCGCCGTCAGGCAAGCCATCACCGGTGCGGTCCCGATAGAAGAGCAAGTACGGCGGGTTCATCACCCAGACGCCACCGCGCCCCGTCAGCACGCTCGTCGTGATGTTGAGCCCGGTGATGACGTCCTTGTGGGCGTCGAAGGTCCCGTCGCCGTTGGTGTCTTCCAGCACCGTGATCTTGTCCGCGCCACGGACGTGGTTCGGCGGCGCGACGGGCACACCGCTGAACTGCGCGCGCAGGTACTGGTCGTACGACGTGATGTTGAGGCCGGCGGGAAACGGGTACTGCAGATACTGCACGACCCACAGGCGGCCGCGGTCGTCGAAGTGCAGGTCGATCGGCTGCCGGATCACCGGCTCGGACGCGACCAGCTCCATCGTCAGGCCCTCGATCGGCTTGAACGCACGGAGCGTCTGGGCAGCGGCCGGCGGCGTGTCGCCCTGCACCCAGTTGGTCAGCTTGTCGCCGCCCTCTTTCACATAGGTACGGACGAATTCCTCGACCTCTGGCGTGAAGGGAGGCTGTGCCGGCTGCTGCCCCGCCTGCAGGCTCCAGCCCGCCAGAAGGGCCGCCGACGTCGCCACCAACCATCGCGTCGTGAAGATACGCACAGCTGGTGGCCAGCTTACGCGAAAACCTTCCGGCTGAAGCCGGAAGCCACGAGTCGCATCACCGTCTTCCGGCTGAAGCCGGGAGCCACGAGCTACTACAGTGCCGCGTGGCTTCCGCCTTCAGGCGGAAGGCGCTAATTCGTCCTGAGCGCGTCGATCGGAGCCATCTTCATCCCGCGACGGGCGGGCACGTACGACGCGATCGTGGCGACCAGGAGCAGTACCACCGCCGTGACGGTGAACGTCCAGGGGTCGAGCGGTTCGACCTGGTAGAGCAATCGCTCGAGCACGCGAGTCAGCGCGCCTGCGGCGATCAGCCCGACGACGACGCCGATGGAGACGAGGCGCAGCGCCTGGCCGAGCACGAGCCGGAGCACTGAGGATGCGGAGGCGCCGAGGGCCATGCGGACGCCGATCTCCTGTGTGCGCTGCCGCACCGAGTAGGCCATCACGCCATAGACGCCGACCGCCGCGAGCGCCAGCGCGACGAGCGCGAACACGCCGACGAGTACCGACACGGCACGCGGACGCGCGATCGTGTCGCCGACGACGGTCTCGAGCGTGCGGACTTCGACCGGCGCTTCCGCTTCCATCGCGTGTACGGCTCGCGTCACGCTGGCCGTGAGCAGCGCCGGATCCTGCGACGTGTGGATGAACAGCGTCATCCCGGTGCCCGGGCGCTGCGTGCGCGGAACGAAGATGGTCTGGCGGACGGGCCCGTCCAGCGACGATTTGATGTTGCCGACGACACCGACGACCGTCCATTCCATGTCGTCCTTGCCGTTGGCGTGATTGAAGTTGATCCGGAGACGCCGGCCGAGCGGGTCTCCATCGGGGAACTGCTGCCTGACGAGCTCTTCGGTGACGATCGCGACCGGCGTAGCGTCCACCGTGTCGGACTCGGCGAAGTCGCGTCCCGCGACCTGTGAAATCCCCATGGTCCTGAAGAATCCCGGGGTGATCGGCCGTATCTGGCCGGATGTCACCTGGCCATCCGGTGGCTTGGGCAAATCGACACGCCAGAAGCTGGTGCCGATGCACGGGAACGGGACCGGCATGCACGAAGACCCCGCCGCGTGCTCGACGCCCGGCAGCGCGGCCATGCGTGTCAACGACTCACGGAAGAAGCTTTCGGCTTTGGTGACGTCGTAGCGGGTCGACGGAAGCTGGATGGCCGCCGTGAGCACGCCTTCGGTGCGGAAGCCGAGATCGTTGCTCTGCAGCTTGACGAGGCTTCGGATCAGCAGTCCGGCGCCGGCGAGCAGCACGAGCGAGAGCGCCACTTCGGCCACGACGAGCGTGCTGAGCACGCGGTGCAACCGGGCTCCCCCGCCGTGACGTCCGCCCTCGCGCAGCGCGTCGCTCGCGTGGCTCGTGGAGACGAACGCCGGAACGACACCGAAGATGAGGCCGGTGACCAGTGCGACCACCATCGTGAAGGCGATGACCGGCATGTCGAGGGTGATCTGCTCGAGCCGAGGAACCGGGATCCGGTCGCCGAGGAGCGCGAGCAGGCCGCGATGACAGAGCGCGGCGACGGCAAGTCCCGCGAGGCCGCCGCCAGCCGCGAGGACCAGGCTTTCGGTGAGCATCTGCCGGACCAGCCGGCCGCGTCGGGCGCCAAGCGCCGTGCGCATGCTGACTTCACGCTCGCGTGACGCGCTCCGCGCCAGCAGCAGGTTGGCGACGTTGACGCAGGCGACGAGCAGCACCAGGACCACGGCGCCCACCAGCGCGAACAGCGCGGGCTTGAGCTCCCCGACCATCTGCTCCTGCAGTCGCAGGACCATCACCGTCCGGCGGGCGTTGCGCTGCGGCTCCTCTTTCTCCAGCTCCGCGTAGATCCCCCGCATCTCCGTGTAGGCCTGATCGAACGACACGCCCTCGTGCAGCCGCGCAATGGCGTACGAATTTCCGCGGCCGCGGACCGCGCGAAGCTGCTCCAGCGTCTGCCCGTAGGGAACCAGGAACTCGGCGCTCTGCCCAACCATCGTGAAGCCGGCAGGCATCACGCCGATCACCGTCCGCGGCCCGTCGTCCGTCGAGAGCGTCATGCCGAGCACGTCCTGGCGGCCGGCCAGCCGGCGCTGCCAGAACTCATGGCTCAGGACGATGACGCCGTTGTTGCCCTTGAGATCTTCCTCGGCCGTGTAGGCGCGGCCGATCGCAGGCTGGACGCCGAGCGCGCGAAACACGTCGGCCGACGCGGTCACCCCGGAAATGTCGAGCGGCTGCCCGTTGATCACCATCGCGATGCCGATGCCCCCGACCATGCCCAGGTGATCGAGGGTGCGCGATCGCTCGCGCCAGGCGACGAAGTTGGCCGGGGCGATCACGTTCCGGGTGGTGCCGCCGCGGTTGGTCTCCCACACCGTCACGACGCGGTCGGGCTCGTGATACGGCAGCGGCTGCAGCATCACCGTGCGGACGACGCTGAAGATCGCGGAGGTGGCGCCGATGCCAAGCGCCAGCGTGACCAGGGCGGCCGCGGTGAAGCCAGGCGCACGGCGCAGCAGGCGGACGCCGTGCCGGAGATCGCGGACCGAGTCTTCGAGCAGGGCCGGCCGGATCTCGTCGCGGGTGCCCTCTTTGATGCCTTCCAGGCCGCCGAATCTGAGGAGCGCCTGGCGCCGCGCGTGCTCGGGCGACATCCCGGCGCGGAGGTTCTTCTCGGTCTGCCCGTCGATGTGGAAGCGGATCTCCTCGTCCAGGCCGCGCTCGAGCGTGTCGCGGCGGCCGATCGACCGAATCCGTCTCCACCCTTCTGTAATCCAACCCATGATGTGTCCTAGCTGTTCATCGTGGCATCGAGGACCAGGTTCACCGCGCGGGACATGCGCCGCCACTGTGCGAGCTCGTCGGTAAACTGCTTCCGTCCCGTGCGCGTCAGCGAGTAATACCGTGCGCGGCGGTTGTTGGCGGTGACCTTCCACTCGGACTGAATCAGGCCCTGGCGCTCGAGCCGGTAAAGAGCGGGATACAGCGTGCCCTGTCCCAGCTGCAGCACGCTTTCCGACCATTGCTCGATCCGTTCGGTGATGCCCCAGCCGTGCATCGGCTCGAGCTGGAGCGCCTTGAGCACCAGCATGTCGAGCGTGCCTTGCAAAACGTCGCCCTTTTCCTTGGCCACAGCGTTCCTTTCGATAGACGAACCAAGCCTACGTGTGGTTCCTTTCGAGTGTCAAGGGGAAGGCGGCGGGCTGTCGGACGCGCGGTAGCGGTCAGTCCAGGCCGAGCCCGAGGTGCTCCACCAGACTCCTCTGAACAGTCCGAGCCTTGCGGAGTTCGGCCGGATTCAGCGGTCCCCGTCGTCCATCGAGGATGACGGAAAAGGTCCAAGCAAACTGCAGGAGCGTCATGACCGATTCCGTCTGCCGATACCGCTCCTCGAATCCGTCGAAGTCGACATGGGACCGGTAGATGGCGACGAGCTCGGCGCGAATCGGCGGAGGGGCGAGCAGCACGAATCTTGCGAGATCGACGCAGACGGAGTCGACTTCAGGTTTGCTCCAGTCGATGACGAAAACCGAGGCCCGGTTCTCCAGGGGGAAAAGAACGTTCTGCAGGTGGAAGTCACGGTGACAGATCGTCAAGCGACTCTTCGTGAAGATGTCGGCTGCGAGCCCATGAAGCACGTGACGCCGTTCCACGAGACTCTGCAGCAGGAGCGGCGAGAGTAGCGGCGAGACCTTGCGCTCGACTCCCCTGCGGACGATGTCGATGGCATCCTCGATGCTGTCCTGCAGGGGCGGACGGTCGCGTGGGAACTTCAGGAGGCGTGTATCGAGAATGCTCTGGAAATGTTCATGGACGAGGCGGTCTTTCTTGGCGAGCCAGCGGGCTGCCGTTCGAAACTTATCGTGATCGGTCCAGCGCGCCGGTTCATGGGCGACGTAGTCGGTGACCAGGAATCGCCCGCTCGAGGTCACCACGTGCCCATGCGCCTTCGGTGCATCGAGTCCCAGCGGCTCGAGGATCCGCTGATAGAACGCGTACTCGAAAGTACTCTCCACCTTCTTGAGCACGACCGTGCGAGACACGTCTGAAGCGACGCGGAACTGAACTCGATGCACATTGCCGCTCTGCCCCGCTGAGAACTCAAGACTGAGCTCACGAACCGGGACGCGCAGCAGCTCGGTCAGGACGAGGCTGACTTCCGCGGGCCGCAGGTGTGAGCGCTGCACGAACCGCTGCTGCGCCGATCGCCGCGGTTGACTGGACCACAACCCTCGGACCTTGCCGATAGACCTCGCGGCATCAATCCAACCGCACACCAACCCAACCGCCCGGCAGCGCGCGGCCGCCGTCTGTTGCCGCGCCTGATCGTACGAGTCCGCGATAACCCGGTAGTGCCGCCGCAGCACTCCGGCTCCCCCATGCTGCAACATCGCCAGGCGGTACTTCCCCAGCACGCGCTCGTATTCCTCGGCTTCTCGCGAGTCCGGCGCCGCTCGACCCCGCACCGCGATGCTCTGTGAGGAATGTCGGCACACCCTCGAAGCCAAACGGATGGCGGCGCGCCAACCGAATGGACAGGTCCCAGTCCTGGAAGTGCTCCAGCCGGCTGTCGAGATATCCAGATTCGGCTAGCGCCCTCTTGTGAATGAGGAGGCCGGAAAACAGCGGCCCTTGATCCGCCAGCAGTTCCCGGTAGACGCAGCCAGCCAGTGGCGGTACGCCGATTGTGGTCGGCTGACCGTTGTTCGTTACGTAGCCGTCGGAATGGACGACCACCAGCGCCTCTGAGCGTGCAATGTCCAGGCGGGCGGACAGGCTGTGTGAGAGGAACTGCACCTCGGAGTCGAGGAATGCAATCCACTCCCCGCGACTGTTCTGCACCGCGACGTTACGCGCGGTCGCCATGTCGCGAGCCGATGGATCATCGAGCAGCCGGATCCTGGAATCGTTGCGCGCCAGCAGGGCTACGGCTTCGCGGGCCTCCGGCGGGAATGCCCCATCGACGGCAACCGCCTCCCAATTTCGATGGGTCTGCGCTTGAAGACTCTCCAACGCTGTTCGAATGGGCGACACACCTCCGCGAATCGTGAACACGACACTGATGAGCGGCTCATTCATGGCTCGGGGCGCGTGCGAAGCAGGTTCGATCACGCAGTCTCCCCCGCCGGCCACCGGAGGATGCTGCAGATGGAACGGTGACGCGAGGCGATGCCAGGTTCGAGCAGTCAGGGCGAGCCACGTGACAACGAAGAACTGGCTGGCGACGTCTGCCCCGGATTGTTGGCGGTCTGGCGCGGCGGCGCCACCCTGTCACGCAACCGCCAGAGAAGAAATCGAGCGATCTGCACCGGCAACGAGCCCTGTGGCGCCTCGCGCGCACGCTTGAAGCTCGTTACGATGTAGTTGCCGAAATAGTAGATCCGGTTCTCGTGATAGGTCCCGTCAGCCTCGCGGCTCCGCACCGCTGACCAGAGCCAGCCCAGGACCGACACGAGGAATGCGCGGTAAACGTGGGGACTAATGCCGAACAGCCGGGAGTCCGCCGCAGGGCTGACGAGCCGGCCGTTCCTGTCAAGCTTGTCGAGCAGATCCAGGCGCGCATGCACCTTGCCATACTTGCGATACCAATTGCGGAAGTACTGCTTGTTGAGCCGTTCCGGTGGTATCGGCACCATGACCACCAGATCCGGAACGTACAGGCCGCGGCAGCCGGCGCGCCACATGCGCAGCTGAATCTCGCGATCCTGACCGCGCAAATACTCGGTGGAGAACATGCCGACCTTCTCGAACGCCGCTCGCCGGAAAGCGAGGTTGGCTGTCAGCAGGCACAGGGCGGCGTGGTCGGCATCCACGGGCCGGTCCTCATTGCCGTGATCGCAGATTGCCAGCGGTCCAGCCTGGAGCCCGGTGAACCACGAAGGCACGTGGTCAGGCCAGACGGGCACGACCCTGCCGCCGATACAGTCGACGTGCGGATGCTTTTCGAATGCCCGAACTATAGAGGCAATCCACTGCGGGTCCGGTCGGCAGTCATCGTCCGTGATGGCGATGATTGGAGCGCGGGCCTGCAGGATTCCGGCGTTCCGGCCATAGGATACGCCCTGCCTCGGCTCGAACAGGTACGATCAGCGGGACTGGACTCGACTCCATCGCCCCTTCGACCACCGCGCGCGTATCGTCGCTGGAGTTGTTGTCGACAATCAACACCTCGTATGACACGCCGCCGACCTGATGCAGCAGCGATTGCAGGGCTGCGCGCAGATCTTCCTGACCGGTTGTGCGTTGAAACGACGACGGATACCGCCAACTCGCGTGAATCGCGCGAACTCGCCGTCATGATGCGCCTCCGACCCGTGAACTCCGCCACCAGCCCTTGTTCGCCCGGCGGACCCGTTCCGCCTGTCCTTTGATTCCTGCCGCGCGCAGCTCGCGGTCAGCGATCGCGGATGATACCGGTAGTAGTAGAGCAGACGGAAAAGCCGCTGCATCGTGAAGCCTCGGGCTACCCGAAGCCAGTAGTCGTAGTCCTCGGCCAGCACGGCACCGGGATCGTAGCCACCCAACGCCTCGTACACCCGACGTCGGTACATGAAGCTGCCGCCGACGCGGTTCTTCACACGAAGCCACTCGGGCGGCGGCACCCACAGCATCCCGACGACATTTCCCTCGGCGTCGATCTCGTAGGCGTCGGAATAGACGAAGTCGACGTCGGGATACGTGCACAGGAACCTGACCATCTGTTCGATGGCATCGGGTGTGTACAGATTGTCATCGGAGGTCCAGGTCAGCAGGGCTCCTGACGCCTCCGCGAACCCGGTGTTCAGCGCGGCAGGAAGCCCGCGGTTGGTGTCATGGCGGAGGTATTTCAGACGAAAACCGCTGAACGGGGCGACGGTTTCGGCCACCGCGGGGCCGGATCCGTCGTCCACCACAACCACCTCGATTGCGTGATGCGACTGGGCGAAGCAGCTCTCCAGCGACTGGGCAAGATACTTTGTTCCGTTATAAGTCGGCAGGACGATGCTCACCTTGAGCTCGGGATCGTACCGGCGCCAGCTGCCGGGGGTCGACGGCAGCCGCTCGTCAGCCGTGAGGCACGGCCATGGCAGTCGGTACCGGCGGATGCATTTGCGCAGCTCGGCCGCCCAGATCGGATCAAGCGCGACGACCACGTCGGGATCAGCCGCGCGCAGGCCTTCTATCAGCTGCGGCGCGGTCAGTGGCGACACCGCGGCGGCCGCTGCGCGGAACGGCGCACGGGAATGCCGCGCGAGCAGCCAGCGCAACGCCCTCATCCTGCCGGTGGCGGCGCCAGCGGTCACGTGCACGTGAGTACCCGTCAGCCGGCGGAAGCCCCCGCGAGTTCGTCAGCAGAACCGTGTCAACGTCCCGAGCGTCCGCGACAGGTGCGAGCAGCGGCAAGCGTTGCTGATCGAACGCCGGCAGGTCTGGCCCGAAGATGCAGATCCTCACGGCCGGCGCTCCGCGACTTTGTCGCCAATCGTCACGAGGAGGTAGCCCTGGCGGCCCCAGGCGGGATCGATATGATGCCCCATGCGGAGCAGCGTGATGCACGCCCGCCTGATCTGCGGACCCAGCGGCATCACGAGGAAGTCGAGCGAGTGGCGCGCCGCCACGGTGAGCTCCGTCGTGCGAACTGCCCCCGCCTGCTCGAACGTCGATTTCAGCGAATAGGAGGGCACCTCGCCTCCCCATGTCCATTTGCCGGACCGCTCCATGTACCACTTGCCGACGCGGTAGGCGACGGAGAACGCGTTGGGCACCAGAATGATGACTCGCTTCCGGGCAACGCGAAACGCCTCGTTGATGATGGCGGCAACCTGCTCGCGATCGAAGTACTCCAACACTCCGCAGCTGAAAACGGCATCGAACGAGCCCGAGTCGAACGGCAGGGGACGGGTGATGTCGCCGACGCAGAACCGCCCCTCGACACCGCACGCCGTGAACATCTGGCGGCTGAACTCGATGTTCTGCGGCGCCCAGTCGATCAGCGTGGGGCGTCGGCCTGCCTTCGCCAGCATCGCTGAGTGGTCACCGCGGCCGCTGCCCAGGTCCAGCACCGTCGCGCAATCCCTGGTGTGGTCAATGAGCAGCTCGGTCCACGGGACGACCGGCCCGCGTGTCACCAAGGCCTGCGCGAAACGGTCCGGCGAACCGTTGGTGGAGAGAACTTGCGACCACCGCTGAGGGGTCAGGTTCCGCTCGTCTCGTTTTTCGGCTACCAGCATCGTGGCGTCCTCGCAGTGATTCCCAGCGGTCTGGAGTGAACGGACGACTTACGCGTCGGCGGAGCCGGCGACCTGCAGCGTCAGCCCGTCGATGAAGAACTTGACCGCCCAGCTGATCTCCTGCTCCGGCAGGTATTTCGCGCCGGCGCCGTAGCTGCCGTAGAATCCGCCACTCGGCAGCTGCAGGGCCTTCAGGTAGTCCATCGCCGCGTCGGCCGGACGACGATCGCCGATTCGGTACCATGCGATGGCGAGCTGCGCCATCCCCGTCGAGCAGATCCAGCGCACGCCCGGGTAGGCGGGGATCGAACCGTCCGGCGCCTGAATGGCGGCTGCGGCCGCAAGGCCGCGGCGGGCCAGTTCGTCTTCGCCAAGCTCGGTGAGAGCCTCCATCATGTAGCCGAAGATGTGCGACAGTGTGCCCAGCTCCGACTTGAACTCGACGAGGTCCGGCTGGCGTTTGTAGTAGGCGAGCGCCCTGTTCGCGGCGTCGATATAGGGTTGGTGGTGGAGGCATTCACCCGCCGCGATCAGCGGCGGCAGGACGTACAGGTTGGCGTACTCCGTAAACGTACTTCCGTCGGCGCAGCGCCACAAGCCGTACGACGGAGTTCCCACCCGGCCATCCGCGCCGATCTGAGAGACGACGAAATCGCAGGCCTTGCGAAGGTGCGTTTCGAGCATCGGCAGATCGTCGAGCACCGCGAGGAACCCGCGGACTGCCTGCGCCGTGTCGAACGTGTACGGCACGCCATCAGGTGCGCAGAAGGCGCCGTCCTCGCGCTGCACCGATGCTTCCCAGCGCGCCATCTCGAGCGCCAGTTCGCGCTCGCCGATGCGGTGCAGGGTCGCTATCAGATACCCGGTGACCTCCTGCGACCCAACCGCACGCTGGTGGTGTGGCACGATGCCGCCGCCGGGCGCCCGATGCGTCCGGATCCAGGCGAGCGCGCGCTCGAGTGGCGTGCTAGCTGCCGCTCGCCGCCATGGCCACGCCGCCGACCAGGATGAGGTCGTCGGCTTCCTCAACCGGGATTGCCCTGCTTCCGGAATTGATCGATTCATAAGCGATCTCAATAAGCTGCTGCGCCCGTACGCCCGCCTTTGCCGGCACGACCGAAGGCTCGGCCCCGCGGAGGACGTCGATGAAATGATCGATTTGTCTTGCGAATGCCTGCTTGCCATCGTTCGTGTTCGACAACCGCTTCCATTCCGACCACGTCGCCAGTCGATAGTTCAACCCGCCGTAGTCGAGAGCGGCCGTTCCCTGGTCGCCGTAGATCTCGAGGTAGGCCGTGGGCGGAGTCGCGATCGCCCAGCTCAGATCGATGGTGACGGCCGCGCCGCTGCGCAGCTGGCAGGTGATCGACGCACCGTCCTCGACAGGAAGCGGCCGCGAGTTGCGGGCGGTCGCGGCGAGCGCGGCAATCGGAGCGAGCAGGTGCTCGACCAGATCGAAGGCATGTGCACCGTTATCCATCACGATCCCGCCGCCAGCGAGCCGTGGGTCGGCGAACCACCTGCCGGTCATGTCCAGGTCGGCGGCGAACATCAGGCGTGCGCTGACGAGGCGGCCCAGTGAGCCGGAGTCGATCAGCTTCTTCGCCTCGCGGACCTCGTCGAAGAACCGGAACTTGAAGCCGGTGACAAGCTGCCGGCTCTTGCTTGCCGCGGCGGCCGCCATCGCCAGGGCGTCGGACAGCGATGTCGCCAGCGGCTTCTCGCAGAGCACGTGCGCGCCAGCCGCCACCGCGTCGGTGACCACGTCACGGTGCGCTGCCGGCACGACGCACACGCTGACGCCGTCGATCTGCTCGGCGGCCAGCAGCTCTCGGTGCGAGCCGTACGCGCGCCCTCCAGCGAGGGCTGCGAACCGCTCCGCCGCATCCCGCGAGGTATCGGCAAACGCCACCACGTCGACGGCGGGATTGCGCTGGTACGCGTCGAGGTGCCACCGCCCCATCTGCCCGCAGCCGATGATCGCCACCCGCACCCGGCGGCCAGTCGGCGCCACAGCACGCGCGCCAGGCGTTGCCGGGGCGACGGTTGCGGCGGGTTCCACACCGGCCGAAGAACGTCGAACCGTTGCCGGGCGCCGCTCGTCGAGACATCGCGCCAGCACTTCACTGGTCCGCAGCACGCGTTCGCGGGTCCAGCTCTCGTCGAGTGGCAGGGTCAGGAGGTGGTCGAGCCCTGCTTCCGCCTTCGGGCAGAGTCCGGGCCGGTACTCGTAGGTGACCTCCGGTTCGTGGATGGTGAAGGGCCACTGAGACGTGCCGAACGTCTTCTTCGAGACCAGCGATTCGCTACACAGGTAAATCGGCTTGCCGATGTACCCCCCCATCGCCCACACCTTGTGACCCCGCAGCTGCTCGGCGAGCAGCGCGGCACCGCCGGCCGCGACCGTCGCCGGATAGACCCAATAGGACGACACCGCCCCGGGAGTCACCGGAACCGGTGCAATTCCCTCGATGCCCGCGATCCGCTCGCTCAACAACGCCGCGAGCTCTCGCCGCCGTGAGACGACATCGCGCAGCTTCGCGAGCTGCACGGTGCCGACGGCACCAACGAGCTCCGTCATCCGGTAATTCGGCGCGTGGAAGAGATAGGCGCGTGAACCGAAGCCCGTGCGCGCCCAGCCCTTGTCGATGAACAGCTTCATGCGCTCCGCGTACTCGCGGTTGCGCGTGATCGTCATCCCCCCATCGCCGGTCGTCATCAGCTTGGACTGCTGGAAGCTGAAGCACCCGAGATCGCCGATCGTGCCGACCAGTTGCTGCCGGTACTCGGCGAAGTGTGCCTGCGAGCAATCTTCGATCAGGGCTAGCCCATGCGCGTCGGCAACGGTCCGCAGCTCCGTCAGGTCGCACGGGTTTCCGAACAGGTGAACCGCGATGATGGCCTTCGTCCGCGGCGTGACCTTTTTCGCGACATCTGCCGGGTCCATGTTGTAGGAGGCATCGGTGTCGGCGAAGACGGGAATCGCGTTCTGCTGAAGGATCGGGATGATGGTTCCAAGATCGGTGATCGGGGCGGTGATCACTTCCGCTCCGGGTTCGAGATCCAGGGCGCCGAGTGCAGTGTGAATGGCCGCCGTGCCCGACGTGGACGCGACCGCGTAAGGAACGTCGTGCGCGGTGGCAAACGCGCGCTCGAACGCGCGCACCTGCTGTCCGTCGACCGAGCAGAGATTCTGCGAACGGAGGGCCGTGCGCAGCAGCTTCAGCTCTGCGGCGCCGTACGGCGTCCGCCCGCTCCGCCCGCGCGCCGGCTTCATCAGGTAGTCCCAAATCGCCTCTGACACGGCGCGCCGTGTGCGGCGGACAAGAGGACGGACAGCGTTCTTCAACTTTGTGGTTGGCATACTGGGTAGATGGTCTGCAGAGCGAGGGGGGAGCCGACATTGACCCCCGATCGCCCAAGAGTGATCGAGACGATGCGTTCGGCCGCCTTTCCATCGCCGTACGGACAGGGAGCCGGCAGTGAGCGTCGGATGCAGGGTTCGCCAAGACGGGCGCGGACAGCCGAGACAATTGCGCCGTAATCAGTGCCCACCAGCGCCACGCCGCCGGCCGCAAGGCCTTCGGGACGTTCCGTGGTCTCCCGCATCACGAGCGCCGGCACGTTCAGCGCCGGCGCCTCTTCCTGAATGCCGCCCGAGTCGGTGAGCACGAGCTCGGATGCCTTCATCAAGTGGACGAGCGACACGTAGTCCAGCGGCTCGATCAACGTGAGCCCCGGGACGCCGCCGAGGATCTCGTGGACTGGCTGACGGACGTTGGGGTTCAGGTGGACCGGAAACACGAACTGCACGCGTTGGGGGGCAAACTCCCGGGCCAAGTCGCGAATGGCGCGACAGAGCTCGCGGTACGGCGCGCCGAAACTCTCGCGGCGGTGAGCGGTGATCAGGACCAGCCTGCCATCCGGATCGACACCGGCGAGTGGACCCGATGCCCAGTCGTAGGGACGAGCGGCAACGTCGAACAGGGCATCGATGACGGTGTTGCCGGTCACGAAGATGTCGCTTGGACGCAGGCCTTCACGAAGCAGCGCCTGCGCCGCCGTCTCGGTCGGCGCAAACATGAGGTCGGCCGCCAGATCGGCGACGCGGCGGTGCATCTCCTCCGGAAACGGCTGGTGGCGGTTATCGGTGCGCAGACCGGCTTCGACGTGGCCGAACCGCACCCGATTGTAGAAAGCGACCATGCTCGCAACGAACACGGTCGCGGTATCGCCTTGCGCGAACACCCAGTCAGGCTGCGTGTCACGGACGACCGCGTCGAAACCCGAAAACAACCGGGCGGCGAGGCCGGGCAGGCGCTGGTCGGGCTCCATTACGTCGAGCTGAACATCGGGGCGGAGAGCGAAGACCGAGAAAACGCTCTGCAGCATCTCCCGGTGCTGCCCGGCCGCGCACAGCACTGATCGGACGTGCGTCCGGTGCCGAGCCAGCTCTTTCAGCACCGGAGCCATCTTGATCGCTTCCGGCCGTGTCCCGACGACGGTAAGGATGGTCACCATGTGTTCATCCGCAACCGACGGGTGACCCGGATCTTCGACCACAGGAGTCGCGGATCGAGGCACTCCCAGAGCCGCGCCCGCCGCCGGTTGCGGCGTGCGAGCCCGTCCGCCCCGGCCATCTCGTACCAGCGCTGCGCCTGCCGGTGATGGCGAGCCACCGCGGTCGGGCCGGCGTAGCGCAGGATTTGCCTAAAGTGCTTCTTCACCACTTGCTCGTAGGCGCGGCCGTTGCGCACGAAATCCTTGGACATGGCATCGGCACGGCTGCAGTCGTAGATGAACGTCGGCCGCGGTTCGAACGAGAACTCGAACGTACGCGCGAGCCGGATCGAGGTGTCCCACTCCTGGAAGGCGATAATCTGCTCGTCAAGCAGGCCTATCCGTTCGAGGGCTGCCCGCTTCACCAGCAGCCCCGGGAACACCGGCCCTTCGTGCCGCAGCAGCTGCGTGTACACATGGCCGCTGATCCGAGGCACGTGGTAGGCCTGGACGCTGCCGTCGGACTTGCGCACGCGGCACGCGGAGTGGACGACATCCCGTCGTTCCTCGATCGCGAGGCGCAGCCGGCTCTCCAGGCTGTGCGGCAGAAACTCGTCGTCAGAATCGAGGAACGCGATCCACTCCCCGCGAGCCTCGCGGATCCCGGTGTTGCGCGCCGCCTGCGCGCCGCGGCGCCGACGGTGCTCGACGAGACGGACACGCGGATCGCGGGCCGTGAGCGCTCGAGTCGCCTCCCTCGTGTCATCCGTCGATCCGTCGTCGACGACGACCACTTCCCAGTGCGGATAGGTCTGGGCACGGATGCTCTCGATGCAGCGCTCAATCGTGGCGGCACGGTTGAACGCGGGTACGACGACCGTCACGAGCGAAGCCTCGGGCAGTGACGAGGCCGATGCGGCTGCGGCCGTCGCGTTGGAGCGGAGCGGCTCCAGCCCGAGCAGCTCGGTCAACGACGCGCACTCCCGCTCCCAGGAAAACGATTCCTTGACGTGGCGCCATCCGGCCGCGCCGATTTGTACGCGTGCGCGCGCGTCGGTGCCGAGCGTCACGAGATGGTCGGCCATCGCTGCCACGTCGCCTTCCTCGACGAGAAACCCCGTGACGCCGTCGCGCACAGCCTCCGGGATGCCCGCGTGCCGCGTCGAGACCACGGGCAGCGCCTGTGCCATTGCCTCCAGAATCGACACCGGCAGTCCCTCTTCGTCCCCGGTTACAGGGTCGGTCACGCTGTGCTGCACGAACACATCCGCCTCGCGCAGCGCCCGAAGAGCCGCCGCATGATGCTGCGGTCCGAGGAGCCGCACGCGATCGCCGAGATTCATCTGACGGACGTACTCTCCGGCGGCTTCGAACAGCGGTCCTCCGCCAATCATCTCCAGACGCAGCCGATCGCATTGGGCAGCGGCAAGCCGGAAGGCCTCGAGCGTCATGAGGGGAGCCTTCTTCCCAACCATCCGGCCGATCGCGACGCAGCGAACGAACTCCCGCTCGACACGTCCCCGTGGTTCCGACGGCACCTCGACGCCGCAGGGCACGACATGGATCCGCTCTCCTCGCAGCCCGAGGTCGATCAGCCGCCGCCTGGTCTCGCCAGTGACGGCAATGATGCCGTCGGCACGGTTGAAATCCATGTACCGGCACCGCCAGGCGGGATTGCGCAGCGCGCGCGACACGTCGTAGCCGTGCGCATGCGCGAAGTACCGTACTCCCGCCGCCCGCACCGCCTCGATCCATTGGTGCGACCAGGTCAGGTACTCTCCCATCGCCACGGCGGCGTGGTGCTTGCGCAGGAACTGCGTCACCTCCGCGTCGCGACCGCCGGCGGAGCCCCGCCCCACCAGCAGCCGCGGCACCCGTTCGTCCAGACCCGCTCCCTCCTCGACGCCAGCGACGACTATCGTCTGGCCCGGAAGCAGATCGCGCATGTGCCGCAGGATGAACGTCTCCGAGACGCTACCGATCGTCGGCGCCATGATGGCGAGCTGGGAGTGTGTCATGGCGCCGACCCGATGGCAGGCCCGGCGCCGGCGGCGACCGGCACCCTCCCGGGATCCGGCACCAGCGCGCTGCCCGCACGCGAACCGCCGAGGGGCGGCGACGTCTGGCCTGCAGCTGACGAGCGAACGGCGTCCTCTGCCTGAATCCGCAGCCGAGGCATCGCCGTCACCTGCCGTAGATACGTCTCGAACGCCAGGATGGCGATCACGCTCTCGGCCGCCAGCGGCCGCTCCGCGTTCGTCAGGAGCGCCGCCCTCGCTGCCCCGTGCAGAATGTCGTCCAACAACAGATCCTGAGCGAGCAGGCGTTCGCACACGCGCTGCTGACGTACCGCCGCCGGATAGTTCACGAACCACTGATTGGCTGGGGTCTTCCGCCTGGGCTTCCGCAGCAGCCGCCGGACCCGCCGTTGCAGATCTCGCACCATGCGGACGTGACGCGACTCGCGCAGTCCTCGGCCCGTCCCCTGCCACGGCAGATTCCCAAAGAACATCGGGTGCCTCTCGCCCAGAAACGCGTTGTAGAACTTGTGATTCCACCGGTCAGCGTCGGTGAGGGAGCCGAGAAACAGCTGGAGAAACTCGAGACCGGAGCCCGGATAGACCGTCTCGCAGTACGGCGCGAAGCATCCAGGACTGTGGAGCACGTACCGGCGCACACGCTGGCGCAGGTGAAAACAGTCGGACGACGGTCCGGTGGCGTACCGCCGGATATCCGGCATCGACACGTCGAGTGCTTCCTCCAGACCGACCAGCGGGTTCGCCATGAACCGGTTCTTCATCAGAAGCCCGGGCCGCTCAAGCAACTCGGTCCACGGCGTGCGGTCGAGATGACTGCCACCAAAGAGCAGGTCGCCGAGCATGTTCATCGGGCTGTAGCACGTGCCGAGGCGCATCTCCTCCACCGCGATTGCCGGGTGCAGGTGATTCGCGTTGACGAGACCGTCCGTCTGCCAGATGGCATCCTCCCGTCCCTGCCACCAGTTCTGCGTCGTCCATTCGCAGACGCGATGTTCGATCCCGGCGATCGCGGCCACCGCCCGCGCGGGTCCGACCTCTGGTGATTCCTTGCTTCCGTAGGTGATCGCCACGATGGCGGCGTTCTGCGCCATCAGTTCGGCGACCAGCAAGCGCGAGTCGAGACCGCCGCTGAGCAAGACGGGAGTCGTGCCGGGCCGCCGATAGTCACGGACGGCCGCTGCCCAAAGGCGTCCGAACTCCTGCTGCGCGGCGGCGGGGTCGCCCGGCGCGGTGTGCAGGTCGTCGAACGACCAGTACCTCCTTTCGGGTGACGACCCCGCGTGAGACATGCCAGACGCTGGCGGGCGGGATCAGAGTGATGCCTGTCCACCACGTCCTGTCACCGAGCATGTGGTCGAACGCGAAGTACTGACGCAGCGCGATTTCATCGATCGCCGGCAGGTGGTCATGAATGGCCAGCAACGCCTTTACTTCCGCGGCGTACGCAAACCAGTCGGCCGTCTCCGCGTAGTACAGCGGTCGGAAACCCAGTCGATCCGTGGCAAGCGCCAACTCGCCCCGCTGCACGACGGCCAGTGCGAATGCGCCATCCGCCTGGGCAAGCGTCGGGCGACGTCCATCGACGAGCGACGCCAGCGCGTCTGCCGAGGGCGTGTCGCCTGCGGTGTGCTGCCGCAGCCGGCACTCACCGTCGAGCCACACCTGCCGGCGCCCGTCAGCCGTCGCCAACGGCTGCGCCTCGGGATTGAGCACGCCGGAATCGACGCGGCCGCCGCAGTAGTTGCCTTGTCCCCACAGCTCGGCGCGCTGCCACGGCAGGCGGCGCATGGCGTCGGCCATCCGCCTCGCCATGCCATGCAGGTCGCGCGGACCGAGCCCTTCGGTCTTGGCGACTACGCCGAAAAGTCCTGGCATGTCACGGCCTCTTCCTGGGTTCGGTCGTTCGCCTCGCGCCTCGACGGCTCGACGAGCGGCGTTATCGGGACCACGGGTTGAATCTGCCACTCCGGCGCCCAATACATGGGCCCCCAGTGTCGCGACCGTGGCAGGACGCTGCCCCAGCCGAACACGTCTCGCTCGAGGACGTGCAGCGCGAATGCGTTGGTGAACCTGGCGTAACGCTTGACCGTGTTGTCGACGTACACGCAGACGGTGACCCACACGAAATAGGCGCCCTCGTTCAGCGGCAGCCGTCCGAGGTCGCAGCGGACGTTCCACCGCTTCTCCTTACCTTGAATCCACGCCGCCCGCTGGACCACGCTGTCCATGGTGACCAGGTACTCGCCGGTCGGTCGCGTCACTCGGAGACTTACGCCGACTCTGGCGTCCGTCGGCGGTTCCTCCGCTTCGACGTCGAAATCGAAGACGATCGGCTCTCCGCAGAAAACCGTCAGGTCGCTCACCGGATCCCGCGGATGCAGCACGAACCCCGAACCAACATCCGGGCGTCGCGGCCCGGCGTCTCTTGCGGCACCACCTTGGGTTAGCTGCTCGACGTATTTGTCGATGACCGCATCAGCCGGGCCGTCCATCACCACGCTGCCCTCTTCGAGCATCAGACATCGGCTGCACAGCATGCGGATAGCGCCGACGTTGTGACTGACGAACAGCACCGTACGTCCGGAGCCCGCCTGGGCCTGGAGCTTTCCGAGACACTTGCGCTGGAACGCGAAATCGCCTACCGCGAGCGCTTCGTCGACGATGAGGATGTCGGGTTCCAGGTGCGCGGCAACGGCAAACGCCAGGCGGACGTACATCCCGCTGGAGTACCGCTTCACCGGCGTGTCGACGAACTTGTGAATCTCCGCGAAGTCGATGATCTCGTCGAACTTCCGCGTCACCTCCGCACGCTTCATTCCGAGAATCGCTCCGTTGAGGAAGACGTTCTCACGACCGGTCAGCTCCGGATGAAAGCCCGTGCCGACTTCCAGCAGCGCTCCGAGACGGCCGCGTATCTGTGCGCGGCCGGCGCTGGGCGTAGTCACCCGCGCCAGGATCTTCAGCAGCGTGCTCTTGCCCGCACCATTGCGGCCGATGATCCCGACGACCTCTCCTGGCGAGACGTCGAACGACACGTCCCGAAGCGCCATGTGGGTCGCGGTCTCCGAGCGGCCGAGCTCGCCGCGGAGCAGTGAACGGGCGCTGGCGGTCAACTGCTCGCGCATCGTGTCGTGGCCGCGCCGGCGTGCCCCGAGTGAATACTGCTTGCAGAGCCCGGAAACGCGCACTGCCATGTCGGGCGAGAGAAATGAGGGGCCTGGGGTCATTGGGTTGCGGTCAGCATCGTTGTTCAGATCGTGTCCGCGAACGTGCGCTCCATCCGGTGGAAGAAGATCACGCCTAGCGAGAGGAGCACAAGAACTCCCGCGGCGCTCATTGCCAGCAGCGATGGTGATGGCGCGGCGGTACCCAGCCACGCCCAGCGGAAGCCTTCGATTACACCCGCCATCGGGTTCAGTCCGTAGAGCCAGCGCCAGCGTTCCGGGATCAGTTCGACCGAGTACGCAACCGGCGAGGCGAACATCCAGATCTGCAACATGAATGGCAGCGTGTAGGAAACGTCACGGTAGCGGACATTCAGGGGCGCCAGCCAGGTCACCACGGCTAAGGCCGTCGCAATCATCAGCAGGATGAATAACGGCGTGAGCAGGACGGCAGGGCCGGGGACGATGCCGTAATACGCCAGCATGACGCCGAGGACCAGGAACCCGACGCCGAAGTCGACGACGCCTGCCAGCAGGACTCCGAGTGGCAGCAGCAGCCTCGGGAAATAGATCTTCGATATCAGTTGCCGCTCGTGCGTCATGCTGTTGACGCCGCGCGTGACCGATTGCGCGAAGAAGTGCCACGGGACGAGCGCGGCATACGCAAACACCGGGTACGGCAACCCTGAGGAGGGCAGTTTCGCGAGCCGCCCGAATACGATGGTGAAAATCAGCGTCGCCAGGAGCGGCTGCAGGACGAACCAAAACACGCCGATCGCCGTCTGCCGATACCGAACCTTGACGTCGCGCCAGATGAGGAATCCCAGGAGCTCGCGGGCCTCCCACGTCCCTCGGAGATCAAGATCGAACAGCCCCCGCTGGGGATGAATGTCAATGACATGGTCCTGTTGCGCCATAACGCGTTGCCTGCAGAGGCAAAGCACGTGCCGCAGCCCAGCTATAGTCGCCGGATCACGCAACCGCCAGTTCCTTCAGGCCTGCAAGCAATCGAGCCGGCCATTCCGACGCATCAGGTTGGACGCTTGGAATCGATTTTCCTAAAGTGCGTAAAACGGATGCCCGGAACATCGGCAGGGGCGCTCCCCATCCACACGTTAAGACGTGACCCACTGGACGAAATCCCCTGTTTCGGAGTATTGCGGGTATACGTCTAGGTGAACGGGAATTCAGTCGGACGCCGGGGCGACTCTACTGTGCCATTGAAGAGCTCAGCGCAGGTAGTGGTACCGTTTCGATCGCCGGATGCCGTCACTGAGCCCGATTGCGCTGTCGGACGCGCGGATTCTCGCCGCCTACCTGATTTTCGCGGGCAGCTATTTCGTCTTCGCCCTCGGCAAGTTCCCGTGGATGAAAATCGACCGCCCCGGTGCGGCAATCATTGGCGCCGTCCTGATGGTCGCCTTCCGCATCGTCGGACCACCCGAAGCCCTCAGCGCGATCGACTTCGGGACGATCGTGCTGCTGTTCTCGATGATGATGGTCGTGGCCAACCTCCGCATCGCCGGCTTCTTCGAGCGGATCGCGGAATGGATCATCGAGCGCCTGCGGCCCCACCATCTGCTGCCGACCGTGATCTTCACGAGCGGCCTGCTGTCCGCGTTCCTGGTGAACGACATCGTCTGCCTGGTGATGACGCCGTTCGTGCTGCACATGGCGCGCCGACTGGGGTTGCCGCCGATCCCCTATCTGCTGGCGGTGGCGACGGCGTCGAACATCGGCAGTGTCGCGACGATCACCGGCAATCCGCAGAACATGCTGATCGGCTCGCTGTCGGGGATTTCGTATCTGAACTTCATCCGGCATCTCGGTCCGGTCGCAGTGGCCGGCCTGCTGATCAACTGGGCGCTCTTCCATAGGCTGTGCATGCGCGGGATCGCCGATCGCACCCACGTCGCGGCCGCGATGACGGCGCCCGAGTTCCAGCATGGACCGATGCGCAAGAAGCCGGTGGTCGTGCTGGTGATCGTGCTGGGCGGCTTCATCGCCGGGGTGCCGCCGGCGATGATGGCGGCGATCGGCGCCGCGCTCCTGCTCATCACCCGGACGGTCGAACCACGTCGCGTCTACGACGAGGTGGACTGGGGGCTGCTCGTCTTCTTCGTCGGGCTCTTCGTCATCGTCGCCGGCGCCGAGCGCGCCGGCCTGACCGCCAGCCTGCTGCAGCCGATCGCCACATGGGACCTGCACCGCATTCCGATCTTCGTGACGGTGACGGCGGCGCTCTCCAACCTGGTGAGCAACGTGCCGGCGGTCATGCTGCTGCGGACGCTGGTCGTCAGCTTTCCCGATCCGGAGACGGGATGGCTGGTGCTGGCGATGGCATCGACGCTCGCAGGCAACCTGACCATCACCGGCTCGATCGCCAACATCATCGTCGTCGAGCGGGCCGCCGCGGAAGGCGTGCAGATCGAGTTCCGCGACTACTTCCGCGTCGGCCTGCCGGTCACGGTCGCGACGTTGATCGTCGGGTCGGCTGTGGTTGTGGATCGGGGGCTGAGTGTCTCGTCGTTCTACGGATTGGGCCGGCGACTACTTCGAGCGCGGCTACGCACAGCGTTGGGCGCTTCTTCCGCCGTCCGCCGCGGTGCGTCAGGACGCCCGTAGTCTGTGGACACTGCTCCGCCTCGCACCGGGCTCTCGGGTCGCCGACATCGGCTGCGGCCATGGGCGGTACGCGCTGGCCCTGGCGGAGCTTGGGACTGAAGTCATCGGGATCGACTCTTCGGCTAGCCCTGCTCGAGCGCGCGAGGAGCCTTGCCTCGGATCCTGGCGTTCATCCTCAGTGGGTTCGGGGTGACATGCGACGGTTGCCGCTTCATGCCGCCAGCGTGCACGCTGCCGTCCTGCTGGATGCCTTCGGGTTCTTCGACTCGGAGGAGGAGAACCAGGAGGTCCTGCACGAGGCCGCTCGCGTCCTGGTCCCGGAAGGACGTCTGGCGCTGAAGGTCGTGAACGGCAGCCACGTGCTCGAGGCCTTCCGTGAGTCCGACCGGGAGGAACGAGAAGGAACGGTGGTCACCGTGTCCCGCACGCTGACTCCTGGCCCGCCCCGGATGACGGAGAGACTCAGCATCCGCGGAACCCGGGGCGACGGAGATTACGAACGCCGACAGCGTCTCTATGGAGCCGCGGAACTGCGCGATCTCTTCGAGCACGCCGGGTTTTCCGACGTCGCCATGTTCGCGACGCCGGATGCTGCCCCGCTTCAGCCGACGGCGTCACCGACGATCTGGATCGTCGGCGGCCGACGGCGGGCAGGCACCAGACTCGCGTGATTTCGGCAAGCCTTCCGGCTGAAGCCGGAAGCTACGGCTCTTTCCCGCTTCCCGCTTCCCGCTTCCCGCTTCCCGCTTCCCGGGTTCGCAGCGTCAGTCCGTGCGCAGCGCGACCAGCGGGTCGACCTTTGTCGCGCGGTGGGCCGGGATCGATGCCGCGACCGCGGCGACGACGGCGAAGAGCACGGCGACGCCGATGAACGTTCCTGGGTCGAGCGGCGTGAGGCCGAAGAGCATGCCGCGGAGATAGCGCGTGGCCGCCGCAGCGCCGGCGAGACCGAGGCCGATGCCAATCGCCGTCAGCGTGAGGCTCTGGCGGAGAATCAGGCCGAGCACGTGCCCCCGCTGCGCGCCAAGCGCCATCCGGATCCCGATCTCGGTGAATCGACGATTCACCCCGTACGACGTCACGCCGTAGAGTCCCAGGGCGGCGATGAGCACCGCCAGTCCGCCGAACAATCCGGACAGCACCGCCACGATGCGCTCCTGCCGGACCGACGCGTCCACGTGGTCGGTCAGCAGATGGAAGGCGAAGGCGAGTCCCGGATCGACGCCGGCCACCGCCGCGCCGACGCTGCGTGCCAGCTGCATCGGCGATCCGGCGGCGGGTCGAACGCCGACGCTGATTTCCGTAGGCCCGTTCGGCCTGTTGGCCGTCGACTGCGCGATCGGCAGGTAGACGATCGGCTGGGTCCCCTCTCGCTGAGAGTCGAATATCGCGTCATCCACGACGCCGACGATGGTGCGCGGCGCTTCGCCGCTTCGAGGTCGGGGGTGCGGACTCGTTTCGCCGAGAGGGGCTCGCCCCGCCATGTGCGCGCGCACGAAGGCATCGTTCACCACGACGACCGGCGGTGCTTCGGCGGTGTCCTGCGGGGTGAAGTCGCGGCCCATCCGTATAGCCGTGCCGTACGCTGCGAACCAGCCCGGCGTGACGAAGTTGAATGTCACCCGGCTCTCGGAATCCCCCATCCGCATGCCGCCATCGACCGGCGTCCACATCGAGGCTCCGGACTGCGCCACGCCGGGTACGCTGCGCGCCGCGTCGACGATCCGCTGATACAGGCGCATCCGCTCCGCGGGATCGATGCGGGCTCGCCGCGTGTCGACGTTCACGACCAGTACGCGATCGGGATCGAACCCCAACGGCACGTGCGAGAGGCGTGCGAAAGAGCGGACGAAGAGTGCCGCGGCGACAACGAGCGCCAGCGACAACGCGACCTGGACAATGACGAGGCTGCTGGAGAGTGTGGCGAGTCGTGTGGCGCCGGGAGTGTGCCGCGACACGGTGCGTCCCTGCAGCTTGAGCACGTCCATCGACGCGCCTCGTGTGATGCGGAAGGCCGGCACCATCCCGAAGATGGCGACCGTTGCCACGGCGACGCCAGCGGTGAAGGCCAGGGTCCGCCAGTCGAGCGACAGATCGAGCGTGATGTGATCGGTCGCCGTCGCCAGCTGCGCGACGAGGGCGTGACTGCCCCATCCGGCGATCAGCATGCCGCCGATCGCGCCGAGTGCGGCGAGCACCAGGCTCTCGATCAGCAGCTGGCGTGCCAGCCGTGCTCGCGGCGCGCCCAGTGCGATCCGCACGCTGAGCTCGTGCTGCCGCGCGGCGCCGCGCGCCAGCAGCAGGTTCGCGATGTTGACGCACGCGATCACCAGCACGAGCAGCACCACGACGAGAATCGTGACCAGGGGACGCGCGTACGACTGTCGGAGTCCGGCCGGACCCCGGACCGGGAGCGACGTACCGGCGGCTGCAGACACGAGCGTGAACGGTTCCCGGTATTGGGGCGGCCTGACGCTGGACATGTTCTCGGGCGTCACGCCGAGAATCGCCGGCTGGATGGTGCGGATCGCTGCGGTGCCGCCCTCGATCGACTGGCCCGGCTCGAGACGCAGCATCACCAGCAGCGGCGCCCGCCGCAAGGTCGAGCGATCGCCTCGAATCAGTGGCTCGGCTTCGAGTGGTAAGGCGACGTCGAAGGCGCGTCCGACGTCGACGCCGAAGAATTCCGGCGGCGTCACGCCGACGATGGTGACGGTCACGCCGTCGACGACGAGCAGGCTGCCGATGACGCTGGCGGCTCCACCGAAGCGGCGCTGCCAGAACCCGTAGCTGATCACCGCAACAGGCCCGTCGGCGCTGCCACCGGGACGATCGTCGGCCGCCATGAACGTGCGGCCGAGAATGGCGGGCACGCCGAGTGTCGCGAAGTAGCCGCCGCTGGCGAAGAGCCCTTCCACGACCTGGCGCTCTCCACTCGGAGCCAGGTCGAAGCGCGCCGGCGTCCAGGCGATCGCGCCGTCGAAGCGGTCCGCGTGCGGCTGCAGCGCCTGCCACATCGCGAATGTCCAGCCGAACCCGACGGGATAGCCGCGTGCGATCGCCGCGTCCGACGAGATCGTCACGAGCCGGTCAGGGGCGGCGACGGGCAGCGGCCGCAGCAGCAGGCCGTTGACGACCCCGAAGATCGCCGCGTTGGCGCCGATGCCCAGCGCCAGCGTCAACACTATGGTTGCCGCGAAGCCGGGCGATTGACGCACCAGCCGCAGGGCGAGCCGCACATCCTGCCAGACGCTGTCCATGGGCACTCTCCTGCTGCGACCCAGGGGTCGCGCGCATTGACACTTATACTAATACATTAATACAAGTGCGACTCGCAACAGGAGAATCGGAGCATCCGAGTGCGCGGCCGACGCGGCGGCTGCGCCGCCCGGCCCGTCGTCAGCGCTTTCCCGTATCGAACGACACGCCGTGGGACACCCGGAAATGCTCCGAGCCGTGCCTGCCGAACGACTTGTACCAGCGCGCATCGGTGCGCATGTCCAACGTGTCGGAGACCGGCACCTTGAGGCCGCCCCCGGCATTGACCTCGAACGCTATCCTCGGCTGCGTGCCGATCAGTGAGCCGTCACGCGCGACGATCGGCGTGCCGTATTGCGCGAGGCCGGCCCCGGTCGCGAGATACGGTGTGGTCCGGCCGATACGCGGGAGCGCGTACAGCAGATTCGCGCTCGAGCTGAGTGCGTGCAATCGGCCCTCGCCCCGACGGTAGCCGACCTCCGTCTCGATGCTGACGGTCGCGTTCAGCGGAACGTTGACGGCCACACCGATCGGAACCGACCCGCGCGAATCGATGGCGACGAACGGCGTCACCTCAATCGCGGGCGACGTGAGAGCTGGCGGTATAGGAGTGGCCGTAGCCTCCTGTGCGTTCGCCGCAGGGGCCGCCAGCGCCGATACCAGCAGCGTCGTGGTGAGACTCGTGAATGTGAACGTCTTCATTGGTCGCTCCTTGGGCCTTAGACGTGGTCCCCGCCGAAAAGGCCGGTTCGGGCGGCATTGGTCCAACGCCGCGGCGTATAATCCCGCCACACCCCCAATCCGTGTCATTGCATGCCGGCACCCGTCTCGGCCCCTATGAGATCCTCTCCCTTCTCGGGGCCGGGGGCATGGGCGAGGTGTATAAGGCCCGCGACACCCGGCTCGATCGCACCGTCGCGATCAAGGTCCTCGCCGACACCCTCGCTGCCGACCCGCAGTTCCGCGAACGGTTCGATCGGGAAGCCCGTGCGATCTCGCAGCTCACGCATGCGCACATTTGTACGCTGCACGACGTCGGCGAACTGCAGGGCGCGGCTTATCTGGTCATGGAGCACCTCGACGGTGGGACACTGGCCGATCGGCTCGCGAAGGGACCGATGCCGCTCGACCAGGCGCTGCGGACGGCGATCGAGCTCGCATCGGCGCTCGAGACGGCGCATCGCGCCGGCGTCATCCATCGCGATCTCAAGCCCGGCAACGTCATCCTGACGAAGAGCGGCGCCAAGCTGCTGGATTTCGGGCTGGCGAAGAACAGATCGGCCGTCGTCAATGCCGTCGGCCAGTCCATGTTGCCGACGACACCGGCGAATCTGACCGCGCAGGGCACCGTGCTCGGCACGGTTCAGTACATGGCGCCGGAGCAGCTCGAAGGCCAGGAGGCGGACGAGCGCAGCGATCTCTTTTCGTTCGGCGCCGTGCTCTACGAGATGCTCGCCGGCCGCAAGGCGTTCGAAGGCCGGACGAGCGCGAGCCTGATCGGGGCCATCCTCAGGGACGATCCGCCGCCCGTCTCGACGCTGCGGGCCCTCTCTCCCCCATCGCTCGATCGCGTCGTCAAGAAATGTCTCGAGAAGGATGCCGAGGCACGCTGGCATTCGGCCCGCGATCTGCACGACGAGCTGGCGTGGATCGCCGCCGACGCCGCGCGTCCGTCTCCGGCCGGCGCCCCGGCGACAGCATTGCGGACATGGCGCGAGCGGGCTGGATGGATCGCGGCAGTGGCCGTCGCCGCGGCGAGTGCCGCATTCTGGGTATTTGGGCCGGGAGGGCGCGGTGCGCCCACCACCACTTCCGCTGCGCAGGAGATGCGCCTGCAGATCGTGACGCCGCCCGGCGCCAGCCTCTCGGGCTTTGCGATTTCGCCGGACCGTCGCGCACTGGTTTATCAGGCGACGGTAGACGGTCGGAGTCAGCTCTGGATCCGTTCGCTCGATTCGGACACCGTGCGGCCGCTGGACGGAACAGCCGATGGCATCGCGCCGTTCTGGTCTCCGGACAGCCGGTCGATCGGGTTCTTCACGGCCGATCAGTTGAAGCGCATCGACGTGGATGGCGGACTCGTGAGGCCCCTCGCCAGCGCGCCCGCGCCGAGAGGCGGCACGTGGGGCGCCAGCGGCACCATCCTGTTCGCGGCCGGCAGTGCCGGTTTGCTCAACGCCGTGCCCGCAGCCGGCGGAGACGTCACCGTGGCCACGCGCGTCGACCGGCCGCGGCAGACCGGCCACCGGTACCCGCATTTCTCCCAGGACGGCCGCCATTTCCTGTTCTACTCGCTTGGCTCACTCGAGGGGCGCGGTGTGTACCTGGGCACACTCGGTTCGACGGAGGTTACCCGTCTCTTCGATGCGGATTCGGCCGCGGTGTTCGGCGCGCCCGATCAGGTGATGTTCGCCCGGGGCGGCGCGCTGTGGATGCAGCGGCTGGATCCCGCGAGTCTTCGGCCGGTCGGTGAGCCGGTGCCGGTCTCGACACAGGTGGCCGTGAGCGGCGACCTCTTTGGCGACGTCGCCCTTGCGGAGACGGCCCCAGGCCTGATCGCGTACCGGACCAGCGCCGGGACCCGGCAGTTCAGATGGTTCGATCGATCCGGCCGGTTCCTTGGCGGTGTCGGCACTCCTGACGACAGCCAGCAGTCCAGTCCGCGGCTGTCGCCCGACGAACGCACCATGCTGTTTCGCCGGACGCTCGACGGCAACACCGATCTGTGGTCGATTGAGGCCAGCCGAAGCGTGCTTCGCAGGCTGACCACAAATGCCGGCAGAGACTATGACGCGGTCTGGTCCCCGACCGGGGACCGCCTGATCTTCAACTCCGATCGCAACGGCGTGCTCAACCTCTACGAGCGATCGCTCTCTGGCGCCGCCGCATCGACCGACACCCTGTTGCTCGATACCACCGACCACAAGAACACCAGCGACTGGTCGGCGGATGGACGGTTCCTGCTCTACGCGGTCCAGAGCGCCACGACCGCCGTCGATCTCTGGGCGCTCCCGCTGTTCGGCGACCGGAAGCCCTTACTGGTGGTGCAGACCCCGGCTAACGACGTTCGCGGGCAGTTCTCGCCGGACGGACGATCGGTGACCTACGAATCCAACGAAAGCGGCAGGCCGGAGATCTACGTGCAGGCGTTTCCCGAACCGATCTGGAAGGTGCAGATCTCGACCGGCGGCGGCACCGCGCCCTTATGGCGCGCTGACGGACGCGAGTTGTACTTCCGCTCGCCGGACGGTCAATTGATGGCCGCGCGAATCTCGTCGGACGGCAGATCGCTCGACGCCGCCGCATCCGCCCTGTTCAGCATGCCGCCTGGCCCGAGCCGGGAGGGGACCAATTGGCCGTACGCCGTATCGCGCGACGGCAAGCGGTTCCTCGTCAACACGTTTGTCGAGGGCGCCTCGCCCATCACGGTCCTGTTGAACTGGAAGCCGAAGGACTGAGCCTCCTGACGCCCGAGGATCACTGCGGACGGAGCGCCGCCACAGGATCGAGGCGGGTGGCACGCCGCGCGGGGAGATAGCAGGCGAGGAACGACAGGATCAGAAGAACCAGGCTCGCGGCCACGCCAATGACCGCACCACCAGTCGCGCCGTACAACAGGTTCCCCATCAGCCGCGGCAGCACGATCGCCGAGAGCGTGCCAATCGCGACGCCGGCAAGCGCGAGCGACATGCCTCGCGACACCACGAATCTCAGGATGTCACCGGGCTGCGCGCCGAGCGCGATGCGGACGCCGATCTCGGGCACGTGCTGCGCGACGAAGTACGCGATCACGCCATACAGGCCGACCACCGCCAGGACCAGGGCGAACCCAGCGAAACTGATCAGCAGCGTCGTCCCGACGCGCCGTGCCGCCACCTCTTCATCGAGCACCGCGTCGAGCGGGCGGATGTTGGAAATCGCGAGCGCGGGATCGATGGCGTGTACGGCGCGCACGATCGCGTCGACGGCCTGCGTCGGATCGCCGGCGGTCCGCACGACGAGATCGCGGGGCGTGAACCACGGCTGCGTAGCGATCTGGCGATACGGAAGGTAGATCTCGGCGCGCGCGGGCAGGTCGAGCGCCATCTGCCGGACGTCGCCGACGACGCCGACGACCGTGCGCCACTGCGGCGCCCCGCCGGGATCGATCGCGACGCGACGGCCGACAGGGTCCTCGCCGGGCCAGTACTGCCGCGCCAGCGCTTCGTTGACGATCACGACGAGCGGCGCGCGCTCGTCATCTCCGCGACGAAAGAACCTGCCGTGCCGCAGAGGCACGCCGACCGTCTCGAAGTAGCCGGTGCTGATCTGACGATGATTCGCATCGTACGCGAGCGCCGCCTCGCGAGGCCGTCCCTCCATCGCGATCGCGCTCGTCCCACCCTTCCACTCGAGCGGGACCGACGTCGTATAGCCTGCCGCCTCGACGTTCCGCTCCTGCGCGAGTCGATCGAGCACACGATCGTAGAAGTCGGCGCGCCGCGCATGCTCGGCATACCGATCGAGCGGCAGGACCGTTCGCAGCGTGAGCACGCGGTCCGGCAAGAGACCGAGGCTCGCGTACCGCATCCGGTAGAGCGCTTCGACGAGGAGTCCCGCGCCCACCAGAAGAACGAGCGTCATGGCGACCTGCACGACCACCAGGGTGCGGCGGCCTCTGTCGCCGCGTGTCGCACGTCCACCTGACTTCAAGGCCTCGCCGGCCTCGCCGCTGCGGCCCACACTCGCCCGCAGCGCCGGCGCAAGGCCGAACAGCAGGGCCGCGCCGATCGCGATCAGAGCTGCCGAGGCGAACGTCCGTCCGTCGAGCTCCGGCCTCGCGAAGAGGGCCATGCCTGGCGGCACCAGTTGTTCGAGAAACGCAAACGCCCAGCGCGCGAGCAGCAGCCCTACCAATAGCCCCATCCCGGCGAGCGCCAGGCTCTCCGTCAACAGCTGCCGCACCACTCTCGCCCGTGACGCGCCGAGCGCGCCGCGGACGGCAAATTCCTGGCGCCTCGACGCGGCCCGAGCCAGCAGCAGGCTCGCCAGGTTCGCGCACGCGATCAGCAGCACGACGGCGATGGCGGCCATGAGCACGGCGAACGGGCGACGGGCTGCGCCCGACAACTGCTCCGCCAGCGGCCACGCGACGGATCGAAGCGTGCGCCAGCGCTCGTCGTTCGGATACAGCCGCGCCTGGCTCGCGCTGATGGTGTCGAGGTTCGCGGCTACACGCACGGGGTCGACGTCAGCCTTCATCCGCGCGACGACGGTGAGATATCGCCCGCCCTGCGCGAGCTCAGTCGATGTAAACGCCGCCGGCACCCACGCGACTACGTATCCCTCGAGAAACTGGAACTCGGGGCCCATGACGCCGACGATGACGTACGGGAGGTCGTCGAGGAGCAGATGCCGCCCGATGACCGCGGCATCGCCGCCAAAGCGCTGCTGCCAGAAGCGGTGGCTGATGATGGCGACACGCTCGCCACCGGGCCGATCCCCGTCGGCGGTGAAGACGCGCCCGAGCACAGGCTCGCTCTTCAGCACGGCGAAGAAGGACGCCGTCACCCGGCGGGCCGTGATGCGCTCCGGCTGTCCACGCCAGTTGAGCACGGCGCCGTAACCGGCGACAGCGGCAACGGATTCAAGAACCTCGTTGGCGGCCGACCAGGCGGCGTAGGTGCGCGGCCGAACCGCGTCACGGGAAAAGCCGGCTCGCGAATTCTCTTCGTAGAGCAGCACGAGGCGATCCGCGGCGGGAAACGGCAGCGGCCGAAGCAGGACGGCGTCGAACAGGCCGAACACGGCGGTCGCACCGCCAATGGCGACGCCGAGCGTGAGGACAGCGGCGAGCGTGAAGCTCGGCGATCGCACGAGCGTCCGCTTCGCATACTGCAGGTCCCGGCCGAGATCCTCGATCCACATGAGCGACCGTGCCTCTCGCTGTGTGTCCCGCACGGCGTCGAGACGCCCGAAACTACGCCGTGCGGCCACTCTCGCTTCTTCGGCAGGGAGGCCGCGCCGCTGAAACTCCTCCTCGAGCAACGCCAGATGCGATGCCATCTCGCGCTCGAGCTCGCGGTCCGCCGCTCGGGCGCTCACTACGCGCCACAGCCTGAGCAGCAGCCGTCGCAGCGCAGTCATGAAGTGCTCCCGACCTCACCAGGGCCCGGAATGGACACACGTCACATTTTCACAGCCTTCACTGGCGTGTCAAGTGGAGGGAGCGCACTTCTCGGGCGTCACGTCGATCGGCAGGACGTCGAAGGCCAGCGGGTCCGGCTAGTGCGTCGCAATCTTCGACGCCGAAGTTCCCGGCTCGGACACGTCCTTCACGAGATCCGCGACGATGCGCCGTGAGGCGTGCTTTGCGATGTCGGCCTGCGACACGATCCCACAAAGCTTGCCGCCGCCGTCGACGACGGGCACGCGCCTGATCTGACTCTCCTCCATGACTCGCGCGCACTCTTCGAGCGGAGTGCTTTCGCGTGCCTCGACGACAGGGCTGGACATGCAGGCTGAGGCCGTTGACTCGAGTGGATTCTTGCCCGCCGCGATCGACCGGCACACGATGTCGCGATCGGTCACGACGCCAACCAACGTTTTGTCGGCGCTGCTTCGGACGACCGGGATCTCGCCGCAGTCGTGCTCGACCATCAGCTGAGCGACTTCACGCAACGGAGTATCCGGCGTACAACAGGCAGGCTTCGCGGTCATGATCTCTTTGACCAGCATCGTTCACACCTCCGTGGGTAGAGGTGCAACCGCGGTGCCGATCGGTTGACCGTTTATGGCTCGAGCTTCGGCCTGGAGCTTTGACGAAGGCAGGCGGCGTTCAGGTTCGGGTTCGCCGATCAGTTTGAAATCGTGTCAGGTCAACAGCCAGGCGTTAAGGTTTTTCGTGGGTTTTGTTCCCGCTGATGCGTCAATAGGGTGTGAGCCGGGCGCTGTCCGAACAGGACTTGATCGAGACCTATCGACGCACCGTTAAACCCCTGTACGCGTACGTGTCGCGCAGGGTCGGCGGCGATTCCGCCCTGGCCGAGGATCTCGTGCAGGACACGTGGATGCGCGCCATTGGCGACTGGCGGGCCAAGGGAGTTCCGGCTGAGCCGCTCGCGTGGCTGATTCGAGTGGCGCGGAACACGCTCGTCAGTCACTCCCGCCGCCTGCGGCCGCAGCTCGTCGAGCCGGCGCTGCTCGATCTCATCGTCGGCGAGCCGTCGGTCGCGGCCGACGACCCGGGCACCGCTTCCGTCATCAACTGGGGACTTGCGCGGCTTCGACGGGCGCATGCGGAGCTGCTCGAAGACTTCTACTTCAACGGCAAGGGCGTGCGCGACATTGCGCGCGAGCGGTCGCTGTCGGAACGCGCGGTCGAAGGACGGCTGCGCCGTGCCCGCGAAAAACTGAAGAAGCAAATCGAAAAAGTGTTGCCGCGAGCCGCGATGCGATCTGGCGACGCGGATGGAGGAACGGAACATGTCCGGGGCACACGATCCTCGTGAAGAGTTTGTCAACCAGCTCGAGCTCCAGTTGCGAGCCGATCTGAGGCGGCGCGATATGGCGCCGGTAACCCCCGCCTGGATGCCGCAGTCGAGACTCGCCGTTGCCTTCGCGATCGCGGCGGTCGTGATCGTGTCCATGGCCATGGGCGGCGGCGTAGTCGCGTCGGCTTATCAGGCGCGCCTCAGCGAGCAACGCGATTTGCTTCTTGGGACCGTCGAGCAACGGGCAGCGATCGCGAAGCAGCAGCTCGCGCTGGCGACCGAGCAGCTGCAGAACGTGCGGGAGCGCGTCTCAATCGGCACCGAACTGCCGGAATCCGTGGCCGATGCTCAGTTCAAAGTGACTGAGGCGGAGGCCGAGCTGAAATCGATCGAGCTCGACATCGCAGAAATCCGAGCCACGGGTCGGGCGCCGCTGAGCGCGCTGTCGGCCCCGCCAATCTCAGGCCGGGACTTCGTCACGGAGCGTTTGCGCGTGCAGATGGCCGTGCCGGCGGCGGCACGCGAACGCGGGAAGGTGCGAGCGCAGGCACTGCAGTCCAGTTTTGACGTGGGCATGGCGTCGGCGATCGAAGTGGAAGCTGCGAGAACCATGCTGATCGAGTTTGAGTCGGCCGTCGAGATGTTCCAGCGGAAGATCGGCATCCGTCAGACGTTCTTGAAGGGCGGCATCCCGGCCGCTGTCGCGGATTTGCGCGCGCTCGAGGCCGAGGCCGACCTGCGGCGGACGGTCCTCGCACGACGGATTGAGTCTGCGCAACGGCAGGTCAGCGACCTCAAGGCCAGGCTCGAAATCGGCACCGCAAATCCGCTGAATATCGCTAAAGCCGAGATGGAACTACAGCAGCTGCGGGCCGAGGGAGCGAAGGCGAGCTATGACTTGCACCTGATTCGCTCCCAGCTCAGTAAGTAGCCCCTCAAACGCGCGTCGCGACCTCGAACCTACGCGTCGGCGCGTAGCATCGACGAGGGATCGAGCCTGGCGGCCCGCCGCGCCGGTCCGTACGAAGCCAGCGCCACGGCAGCGGCAATCAAGGCAACGCTGACGGCGAAGGCGAGCGGATCGATGACCGAGACGTGCGTGAGCCGCACGAACCGGCTGAGCAGCTTCATGATCGCGAATCCCACCAGCAACCCGAGCACCGTCCCGGTGCCGGCGAGACGCGCTGACTGCGCGAACACCATTCGCTCCACCGCCGACGTGCTGGCGCCAAGCGCCATACGGATGCCGATCTCCTGCCTGCGCTGCCCGAACGTGTAGGTCAGGACACCGTACAGCCCGGAAATGCTGAAGGCGAGGGCGATGGCGCTCAGAAGAGTACCGATGTACGACGCCGCCCGCATCGGGAACAACTGCAGCTCCACCATCTCGTCGATGGCCAGGACGTCGAAGGCCAGCGGGTCCGGGTTGACGCGCCGCAGTGCCGTCTGGACCGCGTTGAGCGCCAGAGACTGAGTCCGGCCGCGCACCAGCAGCGTGCTCGCCCGCGAGCCGTTGACGTTCGTGGGCAGGAAGAGATGGCCGGTATCCACGCCCTGGTAGACGAAGCCGTTGACGGTGTCTGAGGCGACGCCGACGACGGTCATCGGCACGCCCACGTCGTCCGACGCGCGGACGCCGCGCATCTCCCTGATTGTGCCGGCAACCATGCGGCTGCGCGGCGGTTCGATGTAGACGCGGAGTGTCTTCCCGAGAGGATCTTCGTTCGTCCACAACCGCCGTGCCGCCTCTGCGCTGACGATGATCACCGGCGCCTCGGTCGCCCCTTCCTGCTCCAAGAATCCGCGCCCGCGGAGGATCGAGATGCCCATCACGTCGAAGTAATTCGGCGACACGAAGCCGTAGCTTGGAAAGTGCATGCCCGTCGGCTGCCGGAGCGGTACGCGTGGCGCCTCGCCAAACAGCGGACTTCGGCTCGCCACCGCCGCCACCGCGCCCAGGCCGGCATCGTCGGCCAGCGCCTCGTAGCTGCTCGGCAGCAACGCCTTGTTGGTGCGCACCGAGGTTACGCCCGCGGTCCGCATCCCGAGATCGACCTCCCGAATCGCGGCGCCGTTCTTGAGGATCGTCGTCGCGACGATCAGCAGGACCAGCGAGACGGTGACCTGCGTGGTGATCAGCAGGCTGCGGAGGGTGCCGCCGCGGATGGCGCCCGTGAGCTGGCCGCGAAGCGCGTCGGTCAGCGTCACGCGCGTGGCCTGCAACGCGGGCAACAACGCGAACAGGATCGTGACGGCGCCGGCCAGGAGGCACGTGAACAAGACGACGCTCGAATCGAAATCGAGCGGGACGAACCGGACGCGGGAGGCTATCGTCGGCGGCAGCATCGCCACCATCAGGACGGTCCCGAGCCGGCGCAGCATCGCGGCCAGCGCCAGGCCGAGGGTCCCCGCCAGCAGCGCGAGAAGCAAGCCTTCGGTCACGAGCTGGCGGACGATGCGCCCACGGCTGGCGCCGATCGAGAGCCGGATGCCGATCTCACGGTGGCGGGCGTTGACGCGGGCGAGCATGACCGTCGACGCGTTGGCGGACGCGGCGACGAGCACGAGGCCGAACCCGATGAACACAGGCGACAGGACCGCCATGCCCGACCACGTCAGGCGCACCGGCGTGGCGCGTTGCACCAACTCGGCGTGGACCGGATCGCCCCGGCCAGGAACTCGGGTTTCGAACGGCTCGAGCGCCACCGCCGACTGGGCCCGTGCTGCCGTCACGTCGTGCCGCAGCCTGACGGTCACCTGGAACCGCCGCTCGCTGGGGTCGAACGGGTTCTCGCCGAGCAGCGCTCGAAACATCGTGATGGGCACCCAAGCGTGGCGAGGGACCTCGTCCATGCCGACGAACTCGGGCGCCATGACGCCGACGACGACCAGCGGAACCCCGTTGACGTCGAGCTCGCGGCCGATCACCGTGGGGTCGCGGTTGAACAGGCGCGACCAGGACTCATCCGTCAGCACGACCACTGGCTCGCCGCCCAGCGCGCGTGCGTCGGTGTCCACCAGGCCGCGGCCGAGCGCCACGCGCGCGCCGAGGCTGTCGAAGTAGTTGCCGGATACGAAGCCGAGCGACATCTCGTGGCCGCGCGTCGTGACGGTCCGACGCGACTCGGCGACCGCGCCGGCGAACAGATCCGTCCGGCCGCGCAGGTCTTCGTAGTCGCGCCAGCGCAAGGTCGAACCACTGGCTTCCTGGGCGCGCCACTCAACCTGGTGCAGGCTGTACGGATCCTGGACGGCGAAGGGGCGCAGCACGTAGGCATTGAAGATCGCGAAGACGACGAGCACGAGCCCCATGCCGGCGGCAAGCGTGAGCACTGTGCTCGCGACGAAGGCGCGGCTGTGCGTCAGGCCGCGCCAGGCGTAGCGGAGGTCGTGCGCGAACTGCTCGAATAGCATGAAGCGGCGGGATTCGTGGAAGCGCTCGCGCGTGCGGGTGACGCTGCCGAAGTGGCGCAGCGCCGCGGCGCGCGCCTCCTCAGGCGAGAGCCCGTCGGCGATCAGCCGCTCGGTCTCGTTCGCGAGGTGCGCGCTGATCTCGTCGGCGAAGTCTTCGTCCGTTCGGCGCCGCTTACCCATTGCGCCCTGGAGTCTGCTCTTCTCATGGGTCGAATGTCAACCTGAGTGACCAGCGCGGCTCGGAACGGGCGCGTGCGCAAAAGCAGGCCAGATCGGATCGCGCGTACAAGCAAAAACGGCCCGGTAACCTGGGGGAATCGATCTCTGGGGCGCGACCGGAACGGAGCGAGCTGAAGCGGGCAGAGGGCGAATTGTCGCGGAAGTAGAAGCCTTTTCGTGTCCGGGCGCGCGGGTAACCGTACGGGCGCGGGGCCGGGCCCTCTGCCTGTCCGTGGTCCACGGCGTGCCACGGACGTTTGTCTGCCCGAGCCTCACGCAACTTCTCTGGGAGCGACCGCGCCCCAGCGTCAGCCCGTCTCCGGGGCGGTATAGGCCTCGGGGGCGGGCCGCGGTTACTTCAACTCGAATGCGTGCGTGATCGCCACGCGCCTCTTTGCCCGAAGAGATTGGTTCGCCTACTATCAGTCAGTTGGCATCTGGATGGACGGTCTTAAAACTGAACTGAACGAGTACCTCTTCATGGAGTTCGGTGTCGACGGTGACGAGTCGCGAGTGTCCTCAGACTGGCCATTCGACTTGAACAAGCTTGTGGAAACCTCCGATCTGACGGTGTTCGAGTTCCACGCGGACCAGGCTTACTTCGCCCTAGCTGGCGAGAGCCTGAACTTTCTGCCACAAGCCGGTATGACGGTCGAGGATCTGCTAGTTCAGCACAGCGGCGCAAAATGGATTGGCGCGAGGGATCCCATTGACCTTTCCGTCGTTCGACTCGGCGATCCCTCCGTGCCTTCGACCATCGAGCGGCGTCGCCGTCTCGAAGCATTGGGAGCTGAGGCTCTTCCAGGGGAGGTAGTGAAGATACTAGAGGGACTCTTTCTCCGCAGTGAGCACCGCTATCTTGCTCTGTTTGGGAGGCCCGCCACTGACCAGGCAGTGATCGCTGGCCTGCCGGCTACTCCTCCGATTTTTGTGTCCTTCCCCCTCGCGGACCCTCGGCGTCGTCTCGCCTGGGGAATTGGTCAATGGCTGAAGCAGCAGACATCGACCGGCTAAGGAGGTACGCGATGACACGCACGACGATCCCGTTCCGCCCGATGCAAGCCGTCATTTCGATCCTGATCGCGTTCGCGGGCCTGCTGATCGTGGCCATAGTGGCCAGCCGGTGAGACGGCGGCTCGTGCTGCTGGAGACAACGAAATGCCCATCAGGGTCGAGCATCCTTCGGCGTCCGCCGAAGTGGCTTCGGTCGCCACTTGCTAACGTCGCGTTGGGTCATCGGCGCTGACCGGAGGGGCACATCCATGTCCTGAATCCAGTCCTCCAACGTCCCCTGATCGGAAACGCCCCACTCTCGTCTCAACCCAATCAACGCTCGCAATGAATCCCTGACGTGGTTGTCGCGATTCTCCAACCGTTTCTTGACGACGTTCCGCTGTTCCCACACGACAAATTCGCACGCTTGTAAGGGCTCGACACTCTTGGATTTGAAATGGGGGCCACAACACAGTGGCTTCTATTGCGGACACAGACCTTTCGGCTTCCAGTCGCCGGTATTGGTCATCCAGGGCTGAGCCGTGTCATGAAGTACGAGCAACACCGAGCGACGTGTGTCCGCACCGACGCTGGACAGGCGCATTGGTGGCCCCGCAGGCACGAGACCGCTCTCACCCGCCCGTAAGACCTTGAAGCCGTCTGGCGTCTCCAGACATTGCGCGCCGCTGACGACGTACCAGGCCTCAGCCCCTGAGTGCACATGCACCGTCGTGCTCATATTCGCTGGAAACACGGCCTCCATGTATCGCGCCGTGTAGTTCGTGCCGGTGGCGATTGGCAATGGACCGACAACGGCGATGCGCTGGCCACCGGCGGGTTTCCAGGAGGAAGCGGCGATAGCGTAGAGCCACACTTTTCCGAAGGCCTCGACGACGGTCCCTCGTGGCGCTTTGACGGCTTCCGCAGCGGGGCGCGTCGGATAGTTGTAGATATGCCAGAAACGAGCATCCTCAGGCAGTGCCCCCAACGTCTCGGTAGCCGACAGATAGCAACCGATGTCTCCCGCTCGTTGGCTCGCCGGCACATCGCAATTGCCGGGGACTGGTGGCGCCTGCGCAAACCCCGTGAGGCATGTCGCGCATGCGATCACGCCAAGCAGAAGGAGCCTTTGACGCCGCGTGGTATGCATGTTGGTTGTCATCTGGGTGTCATGTTATTCCTTGAGCCACCTGCACCGATCCGACAATCAGCATCAGCGGGGCGGCCCAGACCGCAGTCAGCTCCCGTTCCCGCGTCCCAGCTGCTTGCCTTTGTCAAAAGCGGCAACAGTGCCCATCGACGGCGATGCGCCGCCGGTGATTCCTGCGATTCTGCGGGTAACGGCCCAGGCACAACGAGAAAGTCTGTTGTCGACGCAAGGTCGTGAATCAGGCGGCGCTTTTCTTTCGTGTAGGCCGTCCGATGAGCGAGAAGACTTGCGAGCGGGGATGGGTGGAGTTCCGCTAGCAACCATCCCGGCAGATTCGTCAGGGGAATCGGAGCACGATTGCCGCCGATGCTGATGATGCCGATGACGTGCCCGTCGCCGTCGAGGATCGGGGAGACGATCTGCGCCGCGGTGTCGAAGTTGGTGTTGTGAACCAGGATCGCTCCCAGCACTGCACGCTCGGCATCGATGTCGTGCGGCGGGATCCGATCCGTCATCGGCGTCCCACCTTCTCGACTCGCCGAGCAAGCTGTGTCAGACGCTTTGCCGCCAGTCGAAGATCGGTGGCCCACGCTGAGCCCATGATCCCGAGATCGTCTTTCGCTTGGGGAATCACTTGCTGCCGATCTCCTGCGGCAGGGCGGATCGCCCCGTGACGAGCCGTCGTTCGGCGGGTCTCCTGGCTGCTAAGATACGGCAGCCACGCTGGATCAACCGCCAAATGCCATTCGTCAAGTTCGAGCAATCCGTGCTCCCGATGTTCAGCGCTATTGACGACGGGCATCCGAAACGGACTGGCAGCTGCGTGCTCATCCATTATCGGAGCCGCCCCTTTGTCGTGACCGCAAAACACACCCTCGAAAATAACCCTGTGGCCATTCACGTCGGTCGGAGCGGATCGAAGCTGATTCCACTGCCCATTGGAGGCTTTTACACGACCGATGCCCCCGATGCGCTTGATATCGCGGTGGCGCCATTGAGTCCCGACAGCAGTCGATGTTGCAGGAACAAGGTCTCGTGTTTATCCGAGAACCTCGCTTTCATCTCGATGTTGACGCGCAGCAGAAAGCCGCTCTAGGCAACGACTACGTCGTGTTCGGTTGGCCAGAGTCCAACTCTCAATCCCGAATTGACCGATCCGTCCGGAACATTAAGCAGAACTCGTTCACTCTCCGGACGGGAGCAGCAACGGCAGAGAGCGCGGTTCGTGCAGACATCGACCTGGCATCTCATCTCCTCCTCGAATTCGATGCTGAGCAGATCACCGTCCAGGGAAAGCGACACAATCCTCCAAGGCCACACGGGTTGAGCGGCGGCGCGGCGTTCCACGTGGTAGACGGCGATCCAAAGTTGGCGGGAATCATGACCGCTTTTCGTCGCGATCCGCCACGAGTGATGATTGCGGTGCGAATGCGTGAGGTCGTCGCCATCTTGGAACATGTTGTCTCTCACGGCTGAGCGGGCGCTGGTCCAGCGTCACGGGCACGCGCACGAAGTATGACCTCGTGTGGTTGGGCATCGTCCGACCGGACTCGTCAGGGGTGAGCGTGGAGACGACAAAGCTACGGCGCCCGCGAACCGCGCCGGAACCGGCAAAATGAAACGCATTGAAACGCAAACGGGGTAAATCGGCAGTTCGAGGCGGGCCAGACCAAAAAACACGCGTACAAGCAAAACGGCCCGGTAAACCGG
>CAVVSR010000012.1:0-518142 GCA_963750935.1 uncultured Acidobacteriota bacterium | reverse complement strand
GCAGGACATCGCGCAGGACCTCTCCCTCGTCTTCGCGGACGTGCTCGCCGGTGATCAGCCCAATCATCAGGCCGGTCAGCATCAGCCCGATCGCGATGACGAATCCGACGTTCATGACACGAACGATCCTGCGATCAAGGCCGGTCTGCCGGCGAACCGCGCCCTGCGTCTGGTCATGCTGCATCAGAAGACTCCGATTCCCTGCAGGCCCATCGGACACTCCCAGTATCAGCAGGACGACGACGAAGACCTGGGTCAGGCGTGCAGGATGGATTCTGGCGAGAGACCCGCGCTCCAAGCCGCGCGCCAATAATGATCCCGAAGACGGCCGCGACGGTGACTCGTGGGTTGACGAAGCAGTGGGTGTCATCAAGATGATCGCCGATGCCGAGGCAGTCAATCCAACCATGAATGAGCTTGTGCTGGCTGCCGCCTTGACCGGCACACCCATCACCAGCGTCAACAATGACGCACCGTAATCGGCCCGCCGCCGATCCCGAACATTCCGGACGCGACGCCGGCCAGCGACGGAACCGGAACACCGATGCTGAGCTTCCGCGGCACGTAATTGACGATCTCATTGACCGACAAGTCCTGGTACCGGCCGGCGAGCCGGTGTGGGTCTGGTGGCAGAACAATCTCGACGCTCGAAGCTGCGATGGCCGGGGCGCAGGCGCCTGGCCATCACATAGGCGACGTAGAACAGCAGCAGCGCGAACGAGCTCTCGTTTTCAGCATCCGGCAGCGAGACAACCAGCAGTCCTCCGGCCAGCGCTCCGGCGGTCATCGAGACGAGCAGTATCAGCGCCAGCCGCAGTTCGTCAGTCGCGCTCCAGGTAGACGCCCGATCCGGAAACCGAGTTGGCGACGACTGCGATCGCGCTGGCCGCGACGGCTGTCTCGAGCTCGATCCGAAAGATCAGCGTCAGGACAGGGACGAGATCACGCCCCCGCCGAGCCCGAGCATCGTCCCGAGAGTCCCCGCGCCGATCGCTACCAGCCCGATTGCTACGAGTTCGGCCAGATTCTGCCCCCTCCGCATCGTGAGATATCTGCTCACAGATGATAGCCCCGGACGTTCGCGGACGCGAATCGGGATGCAGTGGCGAGTGCCTGCCTGGGTAGCGAACGCGAAACGCGAAGCATGTCCTCGCGGCAAGCTGGCACCCACCCTTCGGTCACATTTGTTCCCTTCGATACACGACAGATTGCCCGGTTGACCCCTAGCTGGGACACGTCACACACCTGGGCTTGCCGGGCACAGACACGAACGTTGATGCCGTCTGAGCATCGCTGGAGAGAGGGAACAATCCGATGGACCAGCTAGACCAACTGCGCCGGATGGCGCTCGAAGGACGGCTCAGCCGCCGTGACGTGCTGAAACGCGCGGCGATCCTTGGTCTGAGCGCGCCGGTCATCGCTGGGCTGCTGGCGGCCTGCGGTGGCGATGATGACGATGGCGATGACACCGCTGACCCAACCGCAACGACGGCCAGCACCGACCCAACAGCGACATGATCGGACCGCGGGAGCGCCCAGCCGACCGAGACCATGGCCGGTGTGGAGCCGGAAGAGACCCAAGAGCCAGCATGGACGACGAGCCGACCGAAATGGCGGACGACGATGAGATGACGGGCCGGGACGCGGCGTCGCCGACCTGCTGCGCATCCTCTACTGGCAGGCGCGACCCCCTGAACCCGCCTTCTCGCAGGGCGCGAAGGACTCCGCCGCCGCCAGTCTCGTCCTCGAACCGTCGATTGACGTCGATGGCGACGGGAACATCATCCCGGTGCTGGCCTCCGTGGTCCCAACGTCGAGAACGGCGGCATCTCCGAGGACGGCACAACGACGCCTAGAGCGCCTCGGAGGAGGGCGTCGTCGGTCGGACGGCGAGCCGTCCGCGCCGAGGACGTCCGAGTTCGACCTCGGAATCCACCGTCGATGTCGCCGCCAGCACGACGACCAACGCTGCCTACATCCCGGTCACCGCCGTCGAGGTCATCGATGACCTGACGGTCACGCTCCAGTTCGCCAACCCCGCCCCGGCCTCGTTCGGCGTCTTCTCGACGGGCTTCGGCGGCCAGGTGTTGCCGAAGCACCTGCTACAGGACTTCATGGGCGCCGAGGCTCGCAACGCTGCCTTCAACCTCAACCCGGTCGGGACCGGTCCGTACAAGGTGGCCGAGTTCCGCCCCGGCGATGTCATCCTCTTCGAGATGAACGAGAATTACCGCGAAGCGGATAAGCCCTACTTCCAGCGCGTCGAGTTCAAAGGCGGTGGAGATGCTGTCTCAGCCGCCAGGGCAGCCGTCCAGACCGACGAGACGGACTGGGCTTGGAACCTCCAGGTCGAATCAACAGTATTAACGGAGATCGAAGCTGATGGAGACGCCGGTGTCGTCCTCTACAGCGACGGCACCAGCAGCGAGCAGATCTATATTCAGTTCGCCGACCCGCGCACGGAGGTCGATGGCGCGCGAGCCGAGCCGACGACCCAGCACCCGTTCCTGTCCGACCTGAATGTGCGCCAGGCGTTCGCGCTGGCGTCTGACCGCGAGACGATCGCCTCTCAGTTCTACGGCGAGGGTGGCGTTGCGACGCCTAACACGCTTAATGCGCCGCCGGTCTTTGTCTCGCCCAACACGACCTACGAGTACAGCCTCGAGAAGGCCGGCGCGTTGCTCGACGAGGCTGGCTGGACGATGGACGGCGACGTCCGCCGAAGGACGGCGAGGAGCTATCGGTGCTCTATCAGACATCGATCAACCCGGTCCGTCAAAAACGCAGGAGGTCATCAAGCAGTCTTGGGAGCAGATGGGCGCGCGGGTTGAGCTCAAGTCGATTGACGCTGGTGTCTATTTCTCGTCCGACGCCGGCAACCCGGACACGGCCAGCCACTTCTACGCCGACTTCGAGATGTTCACCAACGGCCCGACCGTCCCCTACCCGGTCCTCGACTACATGACCTCGTTCAAGTCCGACGACCCCGCCAACGACCTGGCCCAGCAAGCCAACGAGTGGTCCGGCACGAACTACGGGAGATGGGTCAGCCAGGAGTACAACGACTTCTGGACCCAAGCGCTGGTCGAGCTCGATCCCGACCGACAAGCCGAACTCTTCCACGGCATGAACGACGCCGTCGTCAACGATGTCGCCGTCATCCCGCTGGTGTTCCGCAAGGCGGTCGTCGCCCATAGCAACCGGCTGGTGGCTTCGACAGCATCGGCAACTCGCCGTGGACACCGGATGTCCGCAACATCGCGAACTGGTCTTCGAAGAATAGTCCCAGAGCCATCGCTGGAGTGTCGGCCGCAAGCGGCGGCCCCGCCAAAGCGAATACTCCATCCTCACACCCCTTGAGACCTCCGGGCTGGCTCCCCGGAGGTCTCGCTGTAGGGAACAGGGGATAGGGAACAGGAGTTGGCCGCCTGTCATCGAACTCCTGTCCCCTGTTCCCTCGAATGTATCTTTTGGTACATGCCGAGCGAAGGGGTTGAGGCCCATTATGGGTGGAACGCGCTGTCCAGGCGGCATCCTGGCGGAGCGACGAATTCCTTCAGCCTGCGCGGGAAGGGCAGAAGGTTCCTCGTTTTCCTCCTCTATCACACCCCGTTACGCGAAGAGACCTCCGGGTGGCTCCCTGGAGGTCTCTTCGCGTTCGCACGGCCACTCAGCTGCCCGGCGGAAATGACAGTGCATGCTCTCGCTCGATGACGCGCGCCGCCCGCAGGACGAGTTCTTCCTGCCACGGCCGGGCGACGATCTGGAACCCGATTGGCAGCCCCGACTCGCTCAACCCGACGGGGACCGAGATGGCCGGCCAGCCGTTGTTGTCCCAGAGGCAGGTCAGCCGAACGAGTTCGATGTCGTCGACGCCGGCCTGGGGCGGGTACATGGACAGCGTCGGCGAGACGACGAGATCGTACCCTTCCAGCATCCGCTCGACCTGATGGAGACCATGCTGCATCTGCCGCCGTGTGCGAACAATGTCGGTTGCACGTAGCCGCATCCCTGCCTCGGCAAAGGTCCGGAACTCGTCGGAGAAGTCGTCCGGCCGTTCGCGCAGCCAGTCCTCGTAGTCAGCCGCTGCTTCGGCCTGCTCCAGCGGCGGCAAGACCTCCCAGAGCAACTCGTCGAGGAACGGCATCGCGACCTCGATGATCTCCGCACCAGCTGCCTGCAACGTTCCAATTCCACGCTCAACAGTCGCCAGGATCGTGGCGTCGATTGGCCCATGCCCATCTTCGACGAGCCAGGCGACGCGCAGCCCGGAGATACCGTCTTCCAACCGGCTCACGTAGTCGTCGACTGGCGCATCACGCGAATAGCTGTCCTCCCGGTCGTAGCCGGCAAGCACCTGCATCAGCAGCGCCGTGTCGCGAACCGTCCGTGCCATCGGCCCGACGTGGTCCATCATCGCGCAGAGCGGCAGGACGCCGCGCAGTGACACGCGCCCCCAGGTTGGCTTCAGCCCGACGATTCCACAGGCAGCAGCCGGTATCCGGATCGAGCCTCCAGTGTCGGAGCCGGGACCGCACCACGCCATCCCGGCCGTGATCGCTGCCGCTGTCCCGCTGCTGGAGCCACCAGTGTCGCGCGTCTCGTCCCACGGATTGCGGACAGGTCCATAGAACGGGTTCGCTGAACTCGGCAGGACGGCGAACTCCGGCATCCCGGTCTTGCCGACGAAGACCGCGCCAGCCTCGCGCAGCAGCCTGACGACCGTCGAGTCCTCCTCGGGCACCGAGTCGGCCAGAATCCGTGACCCGCCCGTTGTCCGCACTCCGCGCGTCTGCAACAGATCCTTCAGGACGACCGGGATGCCATGCAGCGGTCCACGATATGTCCCCTGCCCGATCTCCCGTTCCGCCTCACGCGCCATCTCCCGCGCCAGAGCAGTCGTCAGCGTGATGAACGGGTTCAGGCGCTCGCCGTCCGCCGCCACTCGCTCCAGTGCTGCTTCGACCAGTTCGACCGGCGACACCTCCCGCCGCGCGACTCGCTCCGCCACAACGTACATTGGCTCAAATGCCAGCCCTGCCATCGCCGCCTCCTGTTCGTTTCAATCCGATTGTCAGGGCATGAATCAGGACTGACAAGCGGTGGAGTCTACCCGTTGCGGACGCGCATCTGACCCCGTACCATCCACCGCGTCACGCATCACCCATCACATGGCACAAGGAGCGCACCTATGAGCGTCTGGACCGAAGAACAGTTTGAGGTCGTCCACCAGCACTTCCACGGCGAGGCCGAGCCGTCGTTCGAGTCAACCGAGATGCAGGAACTCGTCTGGGGTCGCCGCTGGGGCGTCTTCAACGACGTTGGCCGCCTGCGGACTGTTCTCGTCCACCGCCCCGGCGACGAGCTGCGGACCGTCGATCCCACCATGCGTCATCCCGACGCACCGGCGCTCGTCCACCCGGAGGCGAAGTGGTACTTCTGGGGCGAGGATGCCCCCGACATCGAGCAGATGCAGCGTGAGCACGACGCGCTGACGGCGGCGCTGGCCGCCAACGATGTTGAGATCATCACCCTCGACGATCCTCGCCCGGACGACATCAACGCGATGTTCACCCGCGACATGCTGATCACTGTCCCCGGCGGCGCGATCATTGGCCGGATGGGGCCGCTGATGCGGCGCGGCCAGGAGCTGAACGTCCTTCGGACACTGGCGCGGATCGGAATGCCGGTTCTCGCAACTATCCACGGCACCGGCACCTTCGAGGGCGGCGGCTTCGCGATGCTCGATGAGACCCACGCCGTCTGCGCGATCGGCCATCGCGGCAACGAGGAAGGCGCCCGTCAGGTCGAGCAGGTGCTGGCCACGCTCGGTATCGAGCTACTGCGTGTCCACTGTCGCGGCTGGTCCTGCCACATCGACGGCGAACTGGTGATGGTTGACCACAAGACAGCCCTGATCGCCCCGCACAAGCTCCCCTGGACCTTCCTCGAAACGCTCAAGGACCTCGACATCAGGACGATCGACGTTGACCCAACCGAGGCCAACTTCGCCACCAACTGCCTCACCCTCGCCCCCGGACGCGTCCTGATCGCCGCCGACTGCCCCCGCACCACCGAACGCCTTCTCGCCGCCGGCATCGAAGCCACCCCGATCCCCTACAGCGAATGCCACAAGAACGGTGGCGGCCTCCATTGTTCGACGATGCCGTTGGTGCGTGACTGAAACCTCTGTGCGAGGTTCCAAGTTCAATGCCATGCTGCAAGAAGCTGTTATGCAAGCGCAATACCTGTCCTCAAGTACAGGTATTGCGCCTGTTCTGACGTTCGTTGAAGTTATCACAGTGATACTGTACACTGTCAATATCAACGATGAAGTGGGATGAATTGCGGGAGAGGCATCGCATCCCTCGAAAACTACGAGACCCCTCTATGTCTGTACTGCGGATGAGGAGGCATGCCCTTGGGAGCAAACAAACGAGCTCACGGCGGTATCGAATACGAACGTCGACTGAAGCGCGAGGCCGAGCCATCTAACAACGGCGTGCTGGTGCGGACGCAAAGGGAGATGTGGACCGGAGTTGCGCCAACGGTTCGATCAAAGAATCCAACGCCTCCTCCCAAGAAGTTGCGAAAGCGGTCATCGTCATCTGGTGCACTCTCCGGCGGTAATTTCCCAACAGCCTCTGGCGCGAGCTCGATGTCATGGATGCGAGCTCGAAAGCTTTCGACGGTGTCGTTGACGGGCCAGAGGGCAACGGCAAGTTCAAATCGTGCGAGGAAGGTGCGACCAGAGCCATCACCGAGGACTCCGTCTCAGCGAACTCAGCCAAACACGGCTCAGCATCGCAAACGGAAACCCCTGACGTACAATTCCGAAATCAGTTCGATCCTTCGGTCGATCGTGACTCGTGCGAACGGCCACTTGGGTCGAGCAGAACTCATCAACCGCGTTTCCGAGGTTGTACTTCGCCTGAGTGTGGTACCAGAGCTTGACGTGTGGGGCGTTCGACAGGCTGTCGGTCAAGCGATTGATAGAGCGATCCAGTCAAATGAACTCGTTGAGCATCGGGGTGAGCTGTGGCTCTTGAAGACATTCAACTCTCATTTTCGGAAGCGTTAAGCACCATCTTCGGCTTGACAAATTGAAAGATGTCGTGATCGTCGGCGCAGGCGCGATCGGCTGTGCGATCGCGCTTGAGCTTGGGCGGCGTGGACAGCGGGACGTGCTTGTCGTTGATCAGGGGCCAGCGGGAGGAGGCTCCAGTGGCCGGGCGGCTGGTGGGTTGCGGGCGCAATACTCGACCGAGTTCACGATCCGTTCGACCCAACTCAGCCAGCAGATGTTCCGCGAGGTCGAGGAGGTACTCGGCGGATCAATCGGCTACGACGAGGCTGGCTACATCATCCTGGCGCGGACCGAGGAGCAGGTTGAGGCGTTCCGCGAAAACGTCGCCTTGCAGCAGTCGCTGGGTGTCGATGTCAGCCTCTTGTCGCCGGACGATCTGGAGCGCGGCTGGCCGTGGATTCAGACCGATGGGATTCACGTCGCCGCCTGGTGCCCGACCGACGCGATCTTCGACCAGGTGCGCTTCATGGACCTGCTGGCGGCACGTGTCCGCGATCACGGTATTGAGATTCGCGAGGGCGTCAGCGTCACGCGGCTGCTGCGCGATGGCGAGCGGGTGATCGGCGTCGAGACCGATCAGGGGCCGATCTACGCCGGGACGACGATCCTCGCGGCCGGTGTCTGGTCGCCGCTGCTGAGCGCGACGATCGGGCTGGACCTGCCCGTAACTCCACGTCGGCGCGCGATCTACTTGACGCCGCAGACCGGCGGCCTGCCGAAGCGGATGCCGTTCGTGGCCGACTTCGACCGGGGCGAGTACATCCGCCGCGATGGCGACCTCATCCGTATCTCAGGCGGGATCGCCGGGACTGACCCGTGGGACGACTCGTTCGACCTGGCGCGCGGCGAGGCCGACACTGCCTGGGCTGGCGAACTCTTCCCGGCGCTGGCCGGTGCGCCGCTAACCGGGGGCTGGGCCGGGCTGGTTGAACTGACTCCGGACCACCACCCGCTGCTCGGTGCCGTCCCCGGCTACGACGGCCTCGTCGTCGCGACCGGCTTCTCCGGCCACGGCGTCATGCACGCGCCAGTCACCGGCTCGCTGATCGCTGAACTGCTGCTTGACGGCCAGGCGACGACGCTCGACATCGCCCCGCTCTCCCCACTCCGCTTCGCCGAGGGCAAACCGATCGCCACCTCACGGCTCGAACGCCAGACCGAGCAGGGCGACATCGTCTTGCGGCCAACCGACAACGGATAGGGCTATCCTCGCGTAGGGGCGATCGCTGCAGCGTCGCCCTTCTCCGTGCGGTTCGTGCGTCAAGCAGGGCGACGCTGCAGCGATCGCCCCTACGCGAGGATGCGTACGAACTACGAAGTTCTCCCCATTGAAATCGGGATGCATTCCGGCTACCATACCCCTTGCGTCTTTAGTAGGACGGTTGGATCGGCCTCTTCGATCCCGACGCATTGGCGGCGTGGCGTTCGCCCGGTAGCCGCCGAGGTCCCGTAGCCCAAACGAACGATCTATTGACCTGCAGCGGTCGGTGACCGGTGTGGCGTGGAAGGTGTCGCTGTGGCACGGGCAGTCAGTAGCAACGGAATCGACAGCCGCCGCGAGTTCACCGTTGAGGGCGAGTTCGTCTCCGACCGCCGCTCTCCGGTGCGCTGGATCATCTCGCATATCCTGCGCAACAAGCTCGCGCTGTCCATCTTCATCGGCTTCACGCTGTTGGCGAGCATCCTGACCTCGATGACGTCGGTTCTGACCGGTCAGGCGTTCGACAACGTGATCGACGACGATGGCAGCCGGCTCGGGGTCATCGCGTTGGCGATCCTCGGCGTCGTTCTGGTTCGCGGTGTCCTCGACCTGGCAGGGCGCTTCGCGATCAGCGTCCTCGGCATGCGGCTGGCGCGCGACGCCCGTGATGAGTTGTATATCTCGCTGCTCGGCAAGAGCCAGACGTTCCACAACCGCCAGCGGGTCGGCGACATCATGGCGCGCGCCAACAACGACATGACCCAGCTGGCGATGATGATGAACGTCGGCGTCGACCTGATCCTCGACTCGACGCTGACCGTCATCGTCCCGGTCATCTTCATCGGGCTGATCGAGCCGCAACTCCTGCTCGCGCCGGGCATCTTCGTCGTCGGCTTCGTCCTGACGCTGCGTATCTACATCCGGCGACTTGCGCCCGTCTCCGGCAAGATGCGTGGCGATTTCGGCGCGATGAACGCCGGGCTGGCCGAGGCGGTGACCGGGATTGAGGTCGTCAAGTCGACGGCTCAGGAGTCGCAGGAGGAGCGCAAATTCTCGACGGCAGCCGGCAGCTACCGCGACTCGTTCGTCCGGCAGGGCGAGGTTCAGTCGCTTTACCTGCCGCCACTCGTGCTGGCCCTCTCGCTGACGGTCGCCTTTTTGCACGGCATCCTGCTGGTCGACAACGGCACGATCACGGTCGGTGATCTGGTCGCCTTCATGGGGCTGATGGGGATGCTCGGCTTCGCGTCGCACATCTCGGTCTTCACCTTCGCGCTCGTCCAACTCGGTGTTGCCGGCGCGCAGCGCATCCTCGGCATCATGAACGAGGAGACCGAACTCGACGAGAACGAGGGTGATGCAGCGATCAGCTCAAGGAGATCGTCTACCGGTGCCTCGGCGAACGGCGCAAGCGGTACCAGAGCGCGGACGAGCTGATCCCGGCGCTGCGCACCCCGCCGCCGGCGCTGAAATCCGGCGTGCTGCGCACGCTCAAGGGCGTGCATCTCGCGTTCACCGGCATCCTGTCGAAGACGCGGAACGAAGCGACGAAGGCAGCGAAACGCGCCGGCGCCATCATCCACGGCGGCCCGTCGGCGCGCACCACCGTCGTCGTGCGCGGACGCCCCAACGCCCTGCAGGCGGCCGGCCGCGACGGCGGGCTCAAGCTGATGGAGATCAAGCGGCTGCGCGAGAAAGGGCATCGCATCACCCTGCTCAACGAAGCGCAGTTCTGGCGGCTGGTCGCACGGCGCTGAGGGCGCGGGTTTTCCGCCTTCAGAGAGGCGGCGAGCTACGTGTCAATGCGGGAAGTACGACTACGGATCGGAAAGTTGGAAGCTATGGAGCTCAGGCGGAATCTTGGGAGCTTCACGGAAGGATTGTGCTGGGAGTTGGGAATTGATGAATTCAGTTTTTCACCTGGGTCTGCTCACCTGTGCGGCCGCGATGGCCCTCGACGTAGCCGTCGCCACCCCGGCCGCGCAGCAGCGCGGCGCGAGGCCGCCGGTGCCGCGATGGGGCGTCTTCGAGGCGACTTTCACCAGCACCAGCGCGGGTCCCGCTGACAATCCCATCCACGACACCCAGGTCGTCGTGACCTTCAGCGCACCGTCGAAGCGCACGCACATCGCGCGCGGATTCTGGGACGGCGGCGCGACGTGGAAAGTGCGGTTCTCGCCGGATGAGATCGGCGAGTGGACCTACTCGACCAGCGCCATCCCTGGCTCCGATCGCGGCCTGCACGGACAGTCCGGCGCGTTCCGTGTCGTGCAGCCGACCGGCGCCACGACACTCGAGCGTCATGGGCCGATCGGCGTGTCGAAGAACCGGCGGTTCCTCGAGCATGCCGACGGGACGCCGTTCTTCTGGCTTGCCGACACCGGCTGGAACGCCGCGCTGCTGTCCACGCCGGAAGAGTTCAAGCACTACGCCGCCGAACGCGCGCGGCAGCGGTTCACCGCGGTGCAGTGGGTGACGACGCAGTGGCGGGCGTCGCCGCAGGGCGATCGCCTGAACGAGCCGGCCTACACCGGGAACGAGCGCATCGCGATCAACCCGGCCTTCTTCCAGCGGCTCGACGAGAAGGTCGCCGAGCTCAATCGCGCCGGGCTCGTCAGCGTGCCGGTGCTGCTGTGGGCGATCGCCGGCGGATCGGATCCCAAGGTCAATCCCGGCGTGTCGCTGCCCGAGGATCAGGCCATCCTGCTGGCGCGCTACATGGTCGCGCGCTGGCAGGCGCACGACGTCATCTGGATCCTGCCCGGCGACGGCGACTATCGCGGCGAGCGCGCCGAGAAGTGGAAGCGCATCGGCCGCGGCGTGTTCGGCGACGCCCCGCACGCGCCCGTCATCCTGCACCCCGGCGGCATGCACTGGGTGCTCAAGGAGTTCGCGGCCGAGACCTGGCTCGATATCCACGGCTACCAGAGCGGCCACGGCGACGACGACAAGACGCTGCGATGGATGACGGAGGGGCCGCCGGCCAAGGACTGGCCGGCCGAGCCCGCGCGTCCGTTCATCAACCTCGAGCCGCCGTACGAGCACCACATCGCCTATCAGTCGAAGCAGCCGATTCCGCCGCTCGTGGTCCGGCGCGCGGTCTACTGGAGCCTGCTCAACGTGCCGACGGCCGGCGTGAGCTATGGCGGCCACGGCGTCTGGGGCTGGGACGACGGCACGAAGACGCCGACCGATCATGCGGGCACCGGCATCCCGTTCCACTGGAAGAAGGCGATCGGGATGCCCGCCGCCGAGCAGATGGCGCACGCCGCGGCGCTGTTCACGTCGATCGACTTCTGGCGGCTGCGGCCGGCGCCGGACGTCCTCGCGCGTCAGCCGGGCACGGCGGCGACCACGCAGTTCATCACCGCCGCGGCGTCCGAGTCGCGTGACCTGGTGGTCGCGTACACGCCCGAGGCGCGGACGATCACGGTGATCGACAAGGTCGCGGCCCTTCGCGCCGCCTGGCACAACCCGCGGACCGGCGCGCGCACCACGGCGACCGGCAAGCACGGCGACGGCGGCGTGCAGTTCGAGACGCCCGAGCCGGGCGACTGGGTGCTGGTGCTGCGCCGCTGAATCCAACGCCCAACTTCCAACTCCCAACTCCCAATGGAGTTCCTCGAACAACCCGCCTCCTGTTGCCTTTCAACATGAAACGTGGCAGGCTCATGTTGACTTTCAACAGGAGGAGCCATGGCGGCGTCCGACTCCGAGGTGCCCTACGGCACGCTCGACCTGATGGTGCTCAAGACGCTCGCGGCGATGGGCCCGCTCCACGGCTACGGCATCGCCCGGCGGATTGAGCAGGTCACCGACGGCGGCCTGGCGCTGAACCAGGGCACCATCTATCCGGCGCTGCTCCGGCTCGAGCAGAAAGCCTGGATCAAGAGCGCCTGGGGTATCAGCGACAACAACCGGCGCGCCCGCTTCTACGCCATCACCGCCGCCGGCCGTCGCCAGCTCGCCGCGGAAACGGCGCTGTGGACGCGCACCGTGTCGATGGTCAACCGGCTGCTGGACAGCGAGTCATGACCCGCCTGCGCGTGCTCCTCTCGCGGCTCCTCGAGGCGATGTTCCGGCGGCGCCGCGACACCCGCCTGGACGAGGAGATCCAGACCCATCTCGACCTCCTGACCGACGAGTTCGTGGCCCGCGGCCTCTCGCGGGCCGACGCGGTCCGCGCCGCCCGCCGGGAGTTCGGCGGCGTGGACAAGACCCGCCTGGTGGTGCGCGAGCAGCGCGGGCTTCCGCTGGTCGACACGCTGATGCAGGACGTGCGCTTCGCCGTCCGCCTGCTCCACCGCGACCGCTCGTTCTCGCTCACCGCCGTCCTCGTGCTCGCGCTCGGCATCGGCGTCAACAACATGGTGTTCGCGATCCTCAACGCGCACACGCTGCGCGGGCTGCCGATCCGCGACGCCGCGCAGGTCGCCGTGATAGCCACGCTCGACGATCGCAACCGCGAGCGCGGCCTGTCCCGTCCGGAGTTCGAGGAGCTCCGTGATTCGTCCGGCAGCTTTGCCGCGCTGGTGGCGATCACCGAGCAGCCTGTGGTCATCAGCGGCGACGGCCAACCCGCCGATCGGCTCGGCGGACTCTTCGTATCGGGCGATGCCTTTGCGGCCGTCGGTGGACGCACCGCGATCGGCCGCGCGCTCAACCCGTCAGACGAGCGTCCGGGTGCGCCGGCCGTGGCCATCATCAGCACCAACACGTGGACCACGCGCTACGGAAGCCGCGAAGGTGTGCTCGGACAGGCGATCGCCGTCAACGGCATCCCGGCCACCATCGTCGGCGTCTTCGACGAGCGGTCGGGCTTCCCCGCAACCGCCGATATCTGGGTCCCGCTGCCGTTGCTGACGGGACTTGCCGGGCACACGCGCGCGGACCGCAACCTGCGCGTCTTCGGACGTCTCCGTGATGGCGCCGGCTTCGACGAAACCGCCGCGGAAGTGCGCGCCTTCGGCGAACGGCTCGCGCTGGCTCATACGGAAACCAACCAGAACATTCGTGTGCAGGCCGTCCCGATCAACGAACGCTACTTCGGGCGGTGGAACGACACGGCATGGATCGCGTTCATGTCGGCCGGCTTCCTGGTCGTGCTGATCTCGGCTGCGAACGTCGCCAACCTGATGCTCGGCCGCACTTCGCGGCGCGCCCGGGAGATCGCGGTGCGATCGTCGCTCGGCGCCAGCCGGATGCGGCTGGTCCGGCAGCTGCTGATCGAAGGCTGCGTGCTCGCGGCAATCGGCGGCGCGGTGGGTCTCGGTCTGGCGGCGGCCGGAGTGCGTCTCTTCCGGAGTGCCATCCCCGAAAATGCCCTGCCCTACTGGGTGAACTACTCCCCTGACGCGCGCGTCATCACGGCGCTCGTCGCCGTCTCGTTCGTGACCGTGCTCGTGTTCGCGCTGCTGCCGGCAGTCCACGCCTCGCGGACCGACATCAATCGAACGCTCAAAGACGGGGGCCGCACCGGCACGGGCGGCCGGGGGTCCCGCCGCTGGACGACCGCCTTTCTTGCCGCGGAGTTCGCGCTCGCCATCGTCCTGATGGCACAGGTGGCCGCGAGCCTGCGCCAGATCGATCCACCCAGCGCCGCCGAGCTCGGCCTGACGCAGGGACAGCTCGTGACCGCATCGCTGACGCTGGCCGGCGATCGCTATCGCACGCCGCAGCAGCGGCTCGAGCTCATCCAGCAGCTGCGCGGACGGCTCGACTCGATGGCCGACGTCTCGTCCACGTCCATCGCCAGCGCCGCTCCCTTCATGGGCAAGTCCGACGTCCGCGTCGAAGTCGCCGGACGCCCGCCCGTCGAAGCCGACGCACAGGCCGTTGCCGCCACCGTGGCCATTGGTCCGCGATATTTCGAAACGCTTGGCGTTCCGCTCAATCGCGGACGCGAACTGACGGAGGCTGATGGCAGCGAGGCGATCGTGGTGAACGAGGCATTCGTCGAGCAGTTCCTCACCGGCGTCGACGCGATCGGCCAGCGCATTGCCACCGTCCCCGCCGCCGGATCAGCTGTCGCGCCGGCGTGGGCGACGATCGTCGGCGTGGCGCCGGACGTGCCACAGGGCCCCCGAGGAACGGACCCGCTCGTCTACACGCCGTACGGGGCGAATCCCGCCGCGACCGCGGCGCTGCTGGTCCGCATGCGCACGCCCGGCGATCAGATCGGCGCGCGCCTCAAGGACGCGGTCTTCGCGATCGATCCCAATCTGCCGCTCTATCGCGTGCAGTCGATGAACGACGTGATCTGGCAGGCGCGCTGGAACGGCCGGATCTCGCGGCAGATGATCTCCACGCTCTCGCTCATCGCGATGATGCTGGCCGTCGTCGGCCTCTACGCCGTCACCATGCACGCGGTGTCGCAGCGAACGCAGGAGATTGGCGTACGCATGGCGCTCGGCGCCAGGCCGCGGCAGATCGTGACGCTGGTCGGCCGCCGGGCGCTCACGCAGCTGGGGCTGGGATTCGCCGCCGGCGCGGTCTGCACGCGGCTGTGGGAAGGATTCATTCCAAGCGGCGACGCCGGCATCCGCGCCACCGACCCGGCCACCATGGCACTCGTCGGCGGGGCGCTGATCGTCGTCTCAGCCGTCGCCTGCATCGCCCCGGCGCGGCGGGCAGTGCGGCTCGATCCGGTCGAAGCGATAAGGCACGAATAACAAGTCAGAAGTCAAAAGGGAAAAGTCAAAAGGCCTTTTGACTTTTTACTTCTCGTGGTTTTTCTCGGGTACTTCTTACTTTCTACTTCGCTCCACTTCTCTGTAGGTAAGCGACCAAATCGACCACCTCCCTGTCGGTCATCGCATCGAACAGGCCCGGCGGCATCATCGACGTCGCCGTCACTTCGCGTGACTGGATGTCGGCCTTGTTGATCGGGACGGTGTCGCGGCCGACGATGCGGAGCGTGAGCTGGCGGTCGGTTTCGGAGACGACGTTGCCGCTGTAGGTGCGGCCGTCACGGGTGGTGATCACTACCAGCTTGTAGGCATCCGGCACCTCCGCGTTTGGCTCCAGCACGTTCAGCAGCAGGTAGCTCAGGTTGGTCCGGTTCGAGCCGGTGAGATCCGGCCCGATCGTGCCGCCTTCAGCGTGCATCCGATGGCACGCTCCGCAGGTGCGCAGGTAGATCGTCCGCCCGTTCTGCACGTTCGCGGCGGACATCGCCGTGTCGTTGAGGAGCGCGCGATACCGGGCGTAGGCCTTCTCCTCGGCGGCGCTGCGCTCGATCGGGCCCCAGACCTCGAGGAACTTCACGCCGACCACGCGCAGCAGCTGCCGGGCGGCGTGCACCGGCACGTCCGCCTTCGGCACGGTCTGCTTCGCGATCGCTTCCGCCAGCATCCGCCCATATCGGGGCCGGGCCGAGAGCGTCTGGATCGCCTCGGTCTTCTCCGCCGGACTGAACGTCGGATACCGCTCGATCAGCAGCTTCCCCAGCCCATCGTCGTCAAAGGCGGCGACCGCGCGGATCGCGTCGAGGCGGAGCGCCGGATCGCCGAGCGCGTTGGGCAGCTCGGCGACGAGCTGCGGGCGACGCTGCGTGGCGAGCGTCTGCAAGGCGCGCTTGCGGTCGTCGAGCGCGGCGGTGCGGTTGCGGACGAGCGCCATGTTCTGGCGAGCCGAGTCGGTATCGCCGAACCGATCGGCCACTTCGGCGGCGAGCTTCGCGACCGGACCGGATGCGCGCTTCAGCCGTTCGTACACGGACGTCCATTCCGGCGGCGCCGACACGTCGACGCGTCCTTCAAGGCCGTCCCGCATGCCCTCGAGCAGGCTGACCTGCGCCGCGGGCGACTTCGCGAGCGCGGCGACCAGCGGCTCGAGCGCGTTGGCGTCCACGGCGCGGCGTGCGGCGAAGCGCGCGACGAGCGGGATGCGGCTCGTGGACACGTGCCCGAGCGCCACCGCGGGCCCTTCCGCGACCAGCGGTTCGATGGCCAGCCAGATCATCGTCGGCAGGTTGTGATCGCCGGCGTCCTCGGCGTGCAGCATCAGCTCGCGCGCGATCGGCCAGCGCGCTCCGGCGGCGATGCGCTGGAGCGCCGCGGCGAGATACAGCCGGACCACCGCCGAGTCGTCGTCGCGCGCCATCTGCGCGAACTTCGCCAGCGCGGTGTCAGACGGCGCGCGGTCCTCGGCGAGCAGCTGGATCGCCCAGGCGCGAACGTGCGGGTCGGCGTCGCCCAGCACCTGGACGAGGGCGTCCGGCGTCCAGCCGCCAATCACGTGCAGCGCCCACATCGCACGCAGGCGGGTGTCGGCGCTGGCGGTGGATCGGAACATCGCACGCAGCTGCTGATGCGTGTCCGCGCCGATCGCCTTCTTAGCGGCGCGGCCCTGCAGAATCACGCGGGCCCGGCGGGCGTGCCAGTCGCTGGCGCTGGTCTGGAGCTGCACCAGGGCGGCGTCGCTCAGCGTGCGGAGATCCGCATAGCGGCCCTCCCACTCCGGCGCGGTCGACTGCGACGCGCTGATGCGGTAGATGCGGCCGGTCTCCTGGTGCAGCACGTCCTGGCCGCAGATGTCGCCGTCGTGCCAGTCGAGGACGTAGAGCGCGCCGTCGGGACCGATCTCGAGGCTGAACCCGATCCAGTGGGCGTTGTTGGCCATCATGAAGTCGTCGCCGTGGTGCGCCGTGAAGCCCGACCCCTTCGGCACCAGCACGTCGGACAGCACCGCGTGCTCGTGGATGTTGGCCATGAAGATGCGGCCGCGCTGCGAGGCCGGAAACGCGTCGGACTGATAGACCCGCGCGCCGCCGTGCGCGGAGCGATGGCGATGGTCGGCGATCGTCTTGATGTCGTCGTAGACGTACGGGTTGAAGTGCTGGCCTCCCTGCCGGTGATAGATGCCGCCGGGGATCACGTGCCAGAGGTGCGGGATGACGCAGGCGCTGATGAGGAGCTGTCCCTTGGCGTCGTAGTCGATCCCCCACGGGTTGCTGAACCCGTGCGCGACCACTTCGAAGACGTCCTTGGTCGGGTGATAGCGCCAGACGCCGCCGTTGATGTCGACGCCGTCGCCCGCGAGGATGTCCTCCGGAAACGGCTCCTTCGCCTTGTAGAGCCGCCCCTTCCCTTGCGGCTTCCTGATCTTCGACGAGGTCGCGTAGCCCTGGAGACCGTAGAGCCAGCCGTCGGGGCCCCAGTGCAGGCTGTTGATCGTCTCGTGACGATCGCGGATGCCCCACCCGGTGAGCCGGACCTCGATGTCGGACATGTCCGCCTTGTCGTCGCCGTTGCGGTCGGGAACGAACAGGAGGTTGGGCGGCGCGCCGAGGAAGATGCCGTCGAAGCCGACGGCGATCGCCGCGGGAAACGGGATGCCTTCGAGAAACACCTTGCGGCTGTCGGCGACGCCGTCGCGGTTGGTGTCCTCGAGGATCAGGATGCGGCTGTTGCCGGCATTCGAGAACCCGGCGACGCGGGACTCGTAGTCGCGGTTCTCGGCGACCCACAGCCGGCCGCGATCGTCCCAGCAGAACGCCATCGGCTGGGTCAGCATCGGCTCGGCGGCCCAGGCGCTGACGCGATAGCCGGGTTGCGCGGTCATCTGGCTGACGGCCTCGTCCGGCGTCAGGAACTTCGCCTCGCGCCCCTCGCGCTGCGCGATGCCCCACAGCACGGCCGTGGAGTACGTCGACCGGTTGCCGCTGAAGTCGTTGAACGCATTCGTCATCTCGACGTCGCTCAGCGACCCCGTGTAGGCGACGACGCGGTGGCGGACGACTTCGGTGTCCCCCTTCGCGATGGTCCAGTCGGCGGCGCGCGAGCGCGCCGAGCCGACGCCCAGCTGCGAGTCGACGCGCCACGCCTGCGGATAGCCGCCGTTGTCGGGATGATCGAAGACGGCGATGTGCGCCAGGTCGCTGCGCCCCTCGACCTGCATGCCGACGTCCACCCACATCGCGCGCTGCCCTTCGGCCCGCTCGTTGCGCTGGCGCGCGGCGTTGACGACCTCACCGGCGATGCCCTCGCGCCAGGGCATGCGCAGGAACAGCCCGCCGTAGTCGTACTTGCCGATCGTGAGATCGGTCTTCGCCTCGCCGCGCCAGGTCAGGTCGAGCACGAACTGGCCGTTGCGCTCGCGCATCGCCCAGCGCTGGGTCTCGGTCAGCACCGGCACGCCGCCGGCGTCGAGCAGGTCGTAGACCGTCTGCCAGCGCACTTCCTCGCCATCCGCCTGCAGCACCGTCGCCGAGACGCGCCGCCAATACTCGCCGCCGGGATTGTGGAAGTAGTCGCGGCCGTTCAGCCGCGTGAAGCCCCAGTAGAGGCCGGTCTGATGCTTGTGATGTCCGGGGCTGTCCTCGGTCAGCACGCCGCGGCCGTCGGGCGCGACGATCGGGTGCAGGTAGGGCCGGAAGTCCGGACGGGCGTGCTGCGTGACGATCGGCGCGCGTCCACCGGCGCGCGACACCGCGATGGTCCCGGCCTGCTCGTCGAAACGGGCCGTCAACCCGGTCGCGCCGCCAGCCGGTCGCGGCTGCCCGGACTCGACCCGCCGCTGCGACGCACACGCCGCCGCGATCGCCGCGATGCTGATGAGCCCAAGGAGCGCGCACAATCCACGCCCCAGCCAGCTGCGCTGTCGAAGGGGAGCCGTCATGGCGGGGAGGTTAGCGCACAGCGCACCGAGTGCCAAGCTGTCAGGTTCCCGCGTCCCGCGTCCCGCGTTCCCGCTTCCCGCTTCCCGCTTCCCGCTCCATTAGAATGCGCTCATGCTTCAGCGCATCAGCCTGACCGCCCTCGCTCTGCTTCTCTTCATCGTTCCGACAACCGCGCAGCGCCCCCCAGTGATGGGCCGGAACGCCGGCGTGTCGGCGGGACATCCGCTGACGACCGCCGCGGCCGCCGAGATCCTGCTGCGCGGCGGCAACGCCTTCGACGCCGGCGTCGCCGCGATGCTGGTCGGCGGGGTCGTCGAACAGGACCTCTACAGCCTCGGCGGCGAGGGGCTGGTGCTCGTCTACCCGCAGAAGGAGAAGAAGGTCATCTCGATCGTCGGGCAGGGCTGGGCGCCGAAGGCGGCGACGATCGACTGGTACCTGACGCGCAACAAGACGCTGCTCGGCGAGGGGCTCGACCCGGCGGTCGTGCCGGGCGCGATCCACGCCGCGCTCACCGTGCTCGAGCGATGGGGCACGCTGTCGTTCGAGGAGGTGTCGCGCGCGCGCCATCGAATACGCGCGCGAGGGCTTCGCGCTGCGCCCGCGCACCGTCGCCACCATCGATCGAAACCGCAAGTTCATGACCGCCTGGCCGGCGAACGAGAAGACCTGGCTGAAGCCGGACGGCACGCTCGTACGTCGCCGGCGACGTGATCAAGCTCCCCGATCTCGCCGCTACGCTGACCAAGATGGTGCAGGCCGAGCGGTCCGCCAAGACGGCGCGGACGGGCCCGCGCGATTGCCGCCGCGCGCGATCGCTTCTACAAGGGCGACATCGCGCGCGAGATGGTCGCCTTCCTGAAGCAGCACGGCACGCCGTTCGACGCCGCCGACTTCGCCGAGTTCTACGCCCGCGTCGAGGAACCGGTCTCGGTGACCTATCGCGGCCTCACCGTCTACAAGCAGGGCTTCAACAGCCAGGGTCCGGCGCTGCTGCAGATGCTCAACATCCTCGAGCACTTCGACCTGCAGGCGCTCGGCCACAACTCGGCCGACTACCTGCACGTCATCACCGAGGCCATGAAGATGGCCTACGCGGATCGCGACAGCTACTACGCCGATCCGACGTTCGTGAAGGTGCCCGGGAAGGGCCTGCTGTCCAAGGAGTACGGGAAGGCGCGCGCGGCGCAGATCGACATGTCCCGCGCGATCGCCACGCAGGCGGCCGGCGACCCGCTGCCGTTCGACCCGGACGTGCGTGAATGGCCGTTCTGGGTGGCCGGTCGAACGCCGGCGGCGGCACAGCCACCGGTGCCCGACGGCTACGATCCCAGCCTCAAGGACACGACGCACATCGCCGTCATCGACTCGGCCGGCAACGTGTTCGACTCGACGCCGAGCGGCGGGTGGATCACCGGCGGCGTGATCCTCGGCAACACCGGCATCGGCCTGTCCACGCGCGGCGAGCAGTTCTGGCTCGATACGACGCGCGCCGCCCAGCTCCGGCCACGATCACGGCCGCGCTACACGCTGACGCCCGGCATCGTGCTGCGCGACGGCCAGCCCTATCTCGCGCTCGGCACCCCCGGCGGCGACAACCAGGAGCAAACCGTCCTTCAGGCCTTCCTCAACATCGTCGAGTTCCAGGACAAGTGGTATCCCAACCTGCACACCGCGTTCGAGTGGCCGCGGATGCAGACGTTCCATTTCCTGGGATCCTTCTTTCCGCACACCATCGAGTTGAACCGGCTCGACGTCGAAGGCGGCGTCGGCGGCGTCGGCGGCGTCGCCGATGACGTGATCGAGCAGCTGAAGGCCAAGGGGCACAACGTCCGCAAGGTGGCGCCGGTCTCGATCTCGGGCTGCGCGACCGCCGTGCTCATCGATCCAAAGACCGGCACGCGCATGGCCGGGGCCGATCCACGCCGGGACTGTTACGCGTTCGCGTACTGAGGCATCGGAGGGTAGGGAGAAACCGGATCTAATAACCGGAGCAACGGAGAAAACGGAGGTCAACGGAGGGATTCGCGGGGCCGCGCTTCGCCGGCACCGGTGGGTCAGATCCGATTTCACAAGCGGCGCATGACCTGCGCCGCTTGTGAAATCGGGATCTGGCCCACCGAGTGCCGGCGAGCCGGCCCGCGAATCTATCTTCTCCGTTTGACTTCGTTGCCTCCGTTGCTCCGTTTGTAGATCCGGTACCTCTGTATCCTCCGTTTGCTCGCATGGAACTTGATCGCAATCGGCCCGGACATCGCACCGGTTGCCGTAGAATGCATCCTCGCTCCCAAACCCTCGGAGAATGCATGTCCACAGCGGCATCGGTGTTCGGTTGCGCCCTGCGACGCCTGATCGTGACCCTGCTGGTCGTGGTCGCGTCCCCACCCGCGAGCGCGTTCGCGCAGTTCGACACATGGACCAGTGTTGGTCCCGATGGCGGCACCGTCCAGGCACTCGCCGTCCATCCGACCACGCCGGACGTGCTGTATGCCGGCGGCGTCAACGGACTCTTCAAGAGCGTCGATGGCGGGGGAACATGGTGGCGCGCCGAAGCCGGATTGGGTAGCCGGACGATCGGCAGCCTCGCGGTGCTGCCCTCCTCCGAGGTCTTTGCGGGAACCGCCGCCGGCCTCTACGTGAGCCACGATGCCGGCGAGACCTGGACGCTCGTCAACACGTCTGCCAACGGGCCCGGTCACCGCGATGGCGGCGGACGCGAACGGCGCGAGGCTCTTCGTGGCGTTCAGCGGCCAGATCTTCACGAGCGTCAACGGCGGCGCCAGCTGGACGCCAGCCATGCCCGTGTTCGGCTCGGTCGTGTCACTCGCCATCAATCCGGCAAACCCCAGCGTCGCCTACGCGTCGGCGGGGACCAGCGTCCTGAAAACGGTGGATGGGGGAAGCACCTGGACGACGCATCTTCGGGGCTCACCGGAGAAACCATGGGCATGCTCGCCATCGATCCGCTGGCCCCCGACACGGTGTACGTGCCGGCGGCTTCGATCGGCTTCTCGCCACTTCCGGGACAGGTGGCTTGCTGGCGGCGTTGTACAAGACCGTCAACGGCGGCAGCACCTGGGCGCCCGTCGTGAGCCGTCAGGGTCCCGGCGAGTTCCTCGCCACCCTGACGCATCGCACCGCCTCGGGCACCGTCCTCCTCGGCACGCACGACGGGGTCCGGAGATCCGTGGACGGCGGCGCAACCTGGACGACCGTGTCATTGGCATTCAGACCGCGTGCCTGCGCTGACCATGCATCCGGTCCTGGCGGACACCATGTTCGCCGGCACCGATACACAGGGTGTGTTCAAGAGCACGGACGGCGCGCTGACCTGGTCCTCGTCGACCACCGGGATCACCCTGGCCGACGTCGAACAGATTGCCGTCGATCCCACCAACCCGCTGATCGTCTATGCGGGAGTTCCGCGGGTCGGCGTCTACAAGTCGGTCGATGGCGGGACCACGTGGCACCTGTCCGCTAGTCCGGGGATGTTTCAGGGCCTTTGGCTCGCGGTGCGGGCGCTCGCCGTCAATCCTGTTCAGCCCAGTGTCGTCTATGCGGCCGGCGGCTTCATTGGCCGATCCGTTCCGTTGCTGGGATACCTTTATCGGAGCAGCGATGGCGGGATCACGTGGACGATTCGTCTCCGGCGTGCCGTTCCTTGCGATCAACTCCCTGGCGATCGACCCGCACACCGGGTTGAATCTCTATGCTACGTTCCAGGCGGGCCCGACGGTCTACCGGAGCACAGACGGTGGCGTGTCCTGGACACCCGGCGGCACTGCCTCGCATGGCATCATCGCGCTGGCGGCCGATCCGGTCACGCCCGGAACCGTCTACGCGGGCGGGTTCGACGGCATGTTCTTCCGCAGCCAGGATGGTGGCCTGTCATGGGCGCCGGTTGGCGTGGCTACTGGCGGCGGCTCTTTCCTGTCGTTGCAGGTCGACCCCATCACGCCGGCGACGATCTACGCGCGCATGAGCAACGGCGTCTACAAGTCCGTCGACGGCGGCGTGACCTGGACGCGGAGCATGGACGGCATTCCCGCCGTCACGGTGACCGCCCTCGCCCTCGACCGCCTCGCGCCGACGACGCTGTACGCCGGCACGGCCGGGCAGGGCGTCTTCAGGAGCACCGACGGCGGCGCCACCTGGCAGCCGCTCAATCAGGGATTGTTCTCGCTCGACATCACGTCGCTCGCGGTGGCCGTCGCCGTCGAGCCACAGGTCTACGCGGGGACGCGCGGCGCGTCGGCGTTCAGGATGCAGTCGGCGCGGCCGGCCGGCGACGAGGACGGGCGCGCGGACCTCGCGGTCTTCCGCGCCTCAACCGGTGAGTGGTTTATCCACCGCTCGTCGGACAGCCGTGTCGTTTCCACAACCTTCGGCGCGCCCTGGCTCGGCGACACGCCGGTGCCGGGCGACTTCGACGGCGACGGCCGCCGCGATCTCGCCGTCTACCGCACCACCACCGGCCAGTGGTTCGTCCTCCGGTCGTCTGACGGCATCGTCACCGACGCGACGTTCGGCGCCCCCGCGTTCGACGACATCCCGGTGCCGCGCGACTACGACGCCGATGGCCGCACCGATCTCGCGGTCTATCGCCGCCAGACCGGCGAATGGTTCATCGCTCGTTCGACACTCGGACCGCTGGGCCCGGTGCCGTTCGGCAGCCGTCGCTGGACGATGTGCCGGTACCCGCGGACTATGACGGCGACGGCGCCGCCGACCTCGCGGTGTTCCGGCGCAGCTCCGGAGAATGGTTCGTCTACGGATCGACCACGGGCTTCGGCGGGCCGTACCAATTCGGCTCGGCGGCGCTGGGCGATGTGCCGGTTCCGGCCGACTACGACGGTGACGGCCGCAGCGACCTCGCGGTCTATCGCGAGACGACCGGCGAGTGGTTCATCTTTGGATCCACGGCGGGATTCCGGAGTGCCTCCTGGGGCAGTCCCACGCTCGGTGACAGCCCGGTCCCGGCCGATTACGACGGCGACGGCCGCACCGATCTGGCCGTGTTCCGTCACAGCACCGGCGAATGGCTCATCGTCGGGTCCGCGTCGGGCGCGGTGACGATCGCGACCTTCGGCAACCCCGCGCTCGGCGATCGTCCGGCGGGATTCTAGTGTGACCGTGTCGTGATCGGGGATCGGGGATCGGGGATCGACGCTGGAAGCTACAATTCCCGGAGCGCCTTTCGATCACCGATCACCGATCACCGATCACTGATCACCGTTCACGACACTGATCGCCCCGTCACCGCATATACTCCCCGCCATGGCGAGGCCGGCTGCTCGAGTCCGACGCGGTTGCCAGGCCTTGGGCCGGCTGCTGGTTGTGTTCCTCTCCTGCTCCGCGCCGACGGCAGTTCACGGACAGGATGCCTGGGCGAGCCTCGGCCCTCCTGGCGGTCTCGTCCAGGCGATGGCGATCGCGGACACCACGCCGGAAACGGTCTATGCCGCGACGCCAAGCGGCGTCTATGTCCGCTCCTCGCCGTACGCCGACTGGCGGCTCGCCAGTGCCGGCCTCACCGATCCTGATGTTCGCGTGCTCGCGGCTGCCCTGGGCTCACCGGCAACGCTCTTCGCCGGCACACCCACGGGGCTCTTCAAGACCAGTGACGGTGGCGCGACCTGGCTGAGGACTGCGAATGGCCTGCCGGCTGGCGAAGTGTCCGCGGTGGCCATCGATCCTGGCGCGCCGACGACGGTCTACGCCGGCACGGCGGCCGGCGTCTTCCTGACCGTGAACGGCGGAAGCAGCTGGGAACCCGCGACCACCGGTCTCCCCGCGGCTCAAATTCGATCGATCGCCATCGATCCATTGAACCCGGCCATCATCTATGCAGCGGTCGACACGCGCGTGTTCAAGACGGTCAACGGCGGCACTGCCTGGTCGCCGGCCGTCAATCTCGGAGAAGAGGTCATAGCCGCGTCTCTTGCGATCGATCCTCAGACACCAAGCACGCTTTATGTGGTTGGCCGTACGGCCTTCTTTTTGCCGCCGTTCGGCCCGGTGTTCTTCGGCGTGCTCTACAAGAGCACCGATGCCGGCGCGTCCTGGACTGGAATCCACAGGGGGGACGGCGCAAACGTCATGGTGGCCGTCGATCCGATCCGGCCGTCCTTCCTCTACCTGACGGATGGCACGGCGGTGAAAATGAGCGCGACAGCCGGCGCGACCTGGAGCAGGGGCGGTCTCTCGAATTCGGGAGAGGTCCGGGCGCTGGCGGTAAGCCGGGCAACGCCAACGACGGTCTGGGCGGGCACTCGTGATAGCGGCGCGATCGTGTCCACGGACGCCGGCGCGAGCTGGAGCCCGGACACCGATGGCATCCGGGCGTCGGCAATCACGGCGCTCGCGGTCGATGCCAGCCGGCCGCTGCTCATCTACGCGGCGATCCGTTCACAGGGCGTCCTGAAAACCATCGACGGGGGGACGACGTGGGCGTCGGCCCCGATCGGCGAGTCAATGATCTCGTCGCTCGCGGTCGATCCATCGGCGCCTGCAACGGTCTACGCCGGGGCCGGCAACGAAGGCCCTCGCACCATCAGTCTTCTCCACCGAAGTGAGGATGGCGGAGCCACGTGGCGGTCGGTCGGCAGTTCCGTCTTCGCCGCCATCAGGGCCATCGTCCTCGATCCGGCCGGTACGAGCACCGCCTATGCCGCCGGCAACGGCGTGCTGAAGAGTGTCGACGGCGGTCTCTCGTGGCAGCGGCTGCCCGATCCGAACCATGGTACGCGTTGCCTGGCCATCCATCCTGTCGTGGCCACGACGGTGTACGCGGGCGGAGCTGGATTCAAGACCACCGACGGTGGCGCGTCGTGGACACCGCTGTCCGTTTCGGCCGGAGCAGGTGGTATCGCCGCGATCGCCATTGATCCGTTCTCGCCGGCAACCGTGTACGTGGCCGGCGCCAACGGCGTGCTCAAGAGCACCGATGACGGCGCCACCTGGCAGCCGGCCATCACCGGCCTCACCACGGTCGACGTGACGGCACTCGTCCTCGATCCGCTCTCGCCGTCGACGCTGTACGCCGGCACCAACGGCGGCGGCGTCTTCAGGAGCACCAACGGCGCTGCCAGCTGGGCTCCCTACAACGAAGGGCTCACCACCGCTCGAGTGACGACCCTGGCGATCGCGTTCGGTGGTTCGGCTACGGCTATCTCTGGGCCTTCGGTGACGAGGCTGCGCCTGTATGCGGGCACGGACGGCGGAGGACTCGTGATGCGCCAGCCGCCGGTCCCGGCGTTCGACGGCGACAGCCGCGCGGATCTCGCCGTCTACCGCCACGGCACCGGTCAGTGGTTCGTCGCGAACTCATCGGACGGCACCGTGACAACCGCGGCCTACGGCGACCCCGCGCAGGGCGACGTGCCGATCCCAGGCGATTACGACGGAGACGGGCGCCGGGACCTGGCCTTCTTCCGTCCGTCCACCGGCAAGTGGCACATGCTGAATTCGGGCACGGGCAACGAGTTCGTGTTCGCGTTTGGCGTCGCGGCCCTCGGGGATAGGCCGGTGCCGGCGGACTACAACGGCGACGGGCGCACCGATATGGCGCTGTACCGCACCACGACCGGAGAATGGTTCGTCGGTGGCGCCGTGATGCAGTTCGGCGCGCCGTCGCTGGGAGACGTGCCGGTGCCGGCCGACTACGACGGCGACGGCAAAGCCGATATCGCGGTCTATCGCACGTCGACCGCCGACTGGTTCATCTTCGGATCGAAAGTCGGTTTCCGCGCGACCCAGTTCGGCGCGGCACACCTTGGTGACGTCCCGGTGCCCGCAGACTACGACGGCGACGGGAGCACGGATGTGGCGGTCTACCGGACCTCGACCGGCGAGTGGTTCGTCTTTGGATCCTCGGCCGGCTTCCAGGGCGCGGTGCTGTTCGGAGCGGCACATCTCGGCGACGTGCCGGTGCCGGCGGACTACGATGGCGATGGCCAGGCAGACATCGCGGTGTACAGAACGACCACCGGCGAGTGGTTCGGCTTCGGCACGACTGCCGGCAGCTTCGGTCCGCTGGCGTTCGGCAATCCCGCGCTCGGCGATCGGCCGGCAGGGTTCTAGTCGGTGCTTGGTGCTTGGTGCAGAGTGCTCGGTGCATACATGACGCTGTCGGGATCGGTGATCGGTGATCGGTGATCAGTGACCGGGAATCAGGGATCATGAGTCGGGCGTCTTTCGATCACCGATCACGACACTGATCACGACACCGATCACGGATCGCTGATCCCGACAGCGTGCACCGCCGTGATGCATTCGCCGGACTCGTGCACCCGCCGCAATCTCAGCTGAACCGCTCCACGTGAGGCACCCAGAAGCGCTGGTCGCCTCCTTGAGATTTCCTATGCACCGCGCCGCGGTCACCGCACGTCGGTTCTGCTATGCTGCGGCCGCCGTGGCCAAGGGTCCCCAAACTGCGCACGGTGCCATGATGCAGCGACTTCTGCTGCTGACCAGCCTGTCTCCAAGGCGGAGACTCGTGAGGGATAGTGACGCCAGGGGTTCCAACGCATCGCCCCATCGCTGCTGTTGTCATCCTGTTGACGGCCGATTTGCTTCTCGTGTGGCTGGATGTCCTGCTCGACAAGCGTGTGTTGCAGGATGTTCGGTTCTCGATCGCCACGGAGGGCGGCTTCGCGGAGCGGTTGCAGCATTTCAAGGCCGGGATCATTTCCGTGCTGTTGTTCGCCGTAGCGGCCCGGCGTCGCTCGGCACCCGCACTGATCTGGGCATTGATTTTCCTGTTCGTCCTTGCAGACGATGCGGGACAGCTCCACGAGCGCGTGGGCAGCCGCCTCGGCAACACGCTCGCGTTGCCAGAACTGGGGAGCTTCCGCGCGGATCATCTTGGTGAGCTGGTGTATTTTGCCGTGACAGGAATGGTCACGGTCACCGTGATTCTGATTGCTCTCCGTATTGGGGACAACGAGGACTGGACACTGAGCCGTATGCTCGTGCTGTGGCTCGCGTTGTTGGCCGTGGTCGGGGTTGCCCTCGATGCGATTCACAGCGCGCTTCGACGAACGGCCCTGAATCGACCGCTCGCGCTCATCGAAGATGGCGGCGAGATGATCATCCTCACAATCGGTACTGGGCAACGTATACGCGTATTGGACCACCGTGGCGGTACGACGGTCGACGTAAAAACAATCCCGGGCCGAACCGTCTTTGAGACGTGACGTGCAAAATGGAGCGCAGAGGGCGCTCTCGCTAACTACGAGGCCTAACTACAAGGCCTCACCGAATGAACCGCTCCACGTAGTCAGCTCCGAGACCGCACGCCTCGTAGTGCTTGCGGCACATCGCGATCTTGCTGAACACGTCTTCGTAACCGAGCGCGTTCCCGTCGGGATCGACGTAGAGCATGATGCCGTTGACCTGGAACAGCGTGATCATCTCGTCGACGTCCTCCGGAACCACCAGCGTATGCGTTTCGCCGGGCGGCTCGTACACATAGCCGCCCTCCTCCGCCACCCAGTCGTGCTCCAGATAATGCCAGCGGCCCTTCAGCACGTAGCCGTGGACGGGATTCGTGTGACGATGACGGGACAGCACCCCGGCGCGCGTCACCTTCAGCAGGTTGACCCAGTAGCCCTGCGACGCGGAGAGGCAGAGCGGCCGGAACCAGACGTTCGGCGCCTGAGGCACCCAGATGCGCTCGTCCGACGGCACAACGGGCGCCACCAGGAGATCGGGCGCCATCTCGGCGGGCTGCGGCTGGCGGTAGGCCACGCGCAAATTAGAGTCCAATTCAGGGCCTGGCATCGCTCTCACCTCACTTCGCCGAATAGCCGCCGTCAACCGCGAGCACGGCGCCGGTGATGAAGCTGGCGGCGTCGCTGGCCAGGAACAGCGCCGGCCCGGCGATGTCGCCCGGCGTGCCCCAGCGGCCGAGCGGTGTGCGGTCCAGGATCGCCCGATTGCGCGCGGCGTCGGCGCGGGCGGGCACGGTCATCGGCGTCTCGATCCAGCCCGGCGCAATCGCATTGACGCGGATGCCGTCCTCCGCCCAGGCGACCGCCAGCGACTTCGTCAGCTGCACGACGCCCGCCTTCGACGCGGCATACGCCGGCGACAGCGGCGCGCCGAAGATCGCGTGCATCGAGGCGATATTGACGATGGACCCCTTCGCGTTCGCAAGCGCCGCGCGGCAGGCGACCGACATGCGCATGGTGCCGGTCAGATTGACGTCGACCACTCGCGCAAACTCCGACGGATCGTATTCCTCACGCAACCTGAGCACGCCGGCGGCGTTGACTAGCACGGCCAGTGTGTCCAGGTTCGCGGCAAACGCGGTGACGGCTGCCGTGTCGGTCACGTCGAGGCAGACGATCCCCTCTGCTGGTGCGCGGTCGATGCCGATGGCCGTATAGCCGGCCTGACGGAATGCCACGAGAAGCGCAGAGCCGATGCCGCCGGCGGCACCGGTGATTACGGCTTTGTAACCGGGGGCGCGTGGATCGGCCATATCGAGCGCAGGATACTTGACTTGCCGTTCGCCGGGCGATACAAGGGGCGCGTCACGGGACTCCTCCCCAGATCACAAAAGAGAGACCGACATGAAGTTTAGAGCCGGCAGGATTGTCTTTGGTGCCGTCGTTGCCCTGGCGTTGCTGCTGCCCGCGGCGGCCGTTGCACAGCCGCTAATCCAACCAGGTCCGTGCGTCGACGGCGACCTGCCCCATGGCGCGAAGTCGAAAATCTGCGTGCCTGTCACTGGCTGGAATGGGCAACTGGTCCTGTACGCACACGGCTACGTTGACGTTTACCAGCCGAAGGGCTTCTACCATCTCGATTTCGGTGTCGTGAACCTCCCCTTCCTCGTCCAGAGCCAGGGCTTTGCCTTCGCCACCACCACGTATCGCCAGAACGGGCTCGCCATACTCGAAGGGGCGGACGACATGCTCAACCTGCTCGCGGCGTTCACGGCCGGGTATGGCGCGCCGCTGCGAACCATTGTCGCCGGCGCATCCGAAGGCGGGCTGGTCGCCACGCTCCTGCTCGAGCGGTCTCCGGAGTTGTTCTCGTCCGGCTTCGCCGCGTGCGCTCCGGTGGGCAGCTTCCGTGGCCAGGTGAATTACGTCGGCGACTTCAGGGTGTTGTTCGACTACTTCTTCCCGGACACCATTCCGGGAACGGTCGACAATGTCCCGCCGGATGTGGTGCCGAACTGGCTCACGATATATCGTCCCAAGATCATTCAGAAGCTCCAGGCCAACCAAGCGGGCGCGCTCGAGCTGATGCGCACGTCAGGCGCTGCCTTCGATCCCGCCAACCTCGACACGATCGCGCAGACGACACTGAACGTGCTCTATTACAACGTGTTCGGCGGCACCGATGCCGAGATCAAGCTCGGGGGCAATCCGTTCGGCAATCGACTGCGCTGGTACTCCGGATCCTCGAACGATCTGCGCCTGAACCTCCGCGTCCACCGGGTCTCGGCATCCCCCACCGCACTCGCCGTCATGACGCAGTACCAGACCACCGGCCGCCTGACGCGACCGCTCGTCACCCTGCACACGCGGGGAGACGAGGTGATACCGTTCGCTGCACGAGCCGCTCTACCTGGCGAAGGTTCTCCTGACCGGGCACAGCGGGCTGCTGCCGCTGCCGGTCGCCCGATACGGCCACTGCAGCTTCACCCCGAACGAACTGCTGACGGCGTTCGGATTAACCGTGGCGGCCGGCGCGTTCTGAGCCGGTTCGTCCCCGCCTCTCGCATTCCAGCCTGAGGGCCGCGCTCGACGAGCGCGGCCGCCTCAGCTGGAGTGAGCAATGGAACTCTCCTTCTTTCGGCGGCGGCTTTCTCGGGTACGTGGCAGCGCCCGCACCGTGGACACGATCGGGTATCGGGCCGCCACGGCGCCGGGCGCGGGCGCCGCACCGCGATATGATATCGGCCGGTTCGATGATTCCTCCGGCCTCTCCTCGCACACCAGCCGACCTTCTGCGGAAGATCGATCACCTCTTCGAGCTGTCCGCGCAGAAGATCCAATCGCTCGACGACTCCTGGCCCGCTGACGCGGGCGCCCCCGTCTTCACCGTCGAGGGCAAATACCGCTCGCGCGGCTGGACCGAATGGACGCAGGGCTTCCAGTTCGGCTCGGCGGTGCTGCAGTTCGACGCCACCGGCGATCGCGCGTTCCTCGAAATGGCGCGGCAGCGCACGCTCGAGCGGATGGCGCCGCACATCTCGCACGTCGGCGTGCACGATCACGGCTTCAACAACGTCAGCACCTACGGCGGCCTGTGGCGCCTCGCGCGCGAAGGGCGGATCGACGCGAGCCCGTGGGAGATGCACTTCTACGAGCTGGCGCTGAAGATCAGCGGCGCGATCCAGGCGCGGCGCTGGACGCCGCTGCCCGACGGCGGCTACATCTACTCGTTCAACGGCGCGCACTCGCTGTTCGTCGACACCATCCGATCGCTGCGCGCGCTGGCGCTGTCGCACGCGCTCGGCCATCGCCTCTCCGAGGAACAGGACGCCTCGATCAACCTGCTGGAGCGGCTGGTGCATCACGCCCATGCGACGGCGCTGTACGCCGTCTACTACGGCAACGGCCGCGACACCTACGACGTCCGCGGCCGCACCGCGCACGAGAGCCTCTTCAACGTCGCCAATGGCACCTATCGCGGCCCCAACAGCCAGCAGGGCTACTCGCCGTTCACGACGTGGACGCGCGGGCTCGCGTGGGCGATGACCGGATTCGCCGAGCAGCTCGAGTTCCTGGCGACGCGCACCGACGACGAGCTGTCGCACTGCAGCCGGCGCAAGACGATCGACGGCTGGATGCTCGAGGCGGCGCAGGCCACGTGCGACTTCTACATCGACCTCGGCACCGCGGCCGACGGCATTCCCTACTGGGACACCGGCGCGCCGGGACTCGCGGCGATGCGCGACTGGGCGTCACGGCCGTCGGATCCGTTCAACCCGCACGAGCCGGTCGACAGCTCGGCGGCCGCGATCGCCGTGCAGGGGCTGCTTCGGCTCGGACGCCTGCTCACGGCGCGAGGCGAGGCCGAAGCCGGCGCGCGCTACGAGCAGGCCGGCTACCAGGTGCTCGACACGCTGCTCGACGAGCGCGGGCCCTACCTCTCCACCGACCCTTCGCACCAGGGCCTGCTGCTGCACTCGATCTATCACCGGCCGAACGGCTGGGATCACGTGCCGCCCGGCTCGAAGATTCCGCGCGGCGAATCGAGCCAGTGGGGCGACTACCACCTGCGCGAGGCCGCGCTGCTCGTTCGTCGTCTTGCGAAGAACGAGCCGTATCTCACGTTCTTTGGACCGGCCTAGTCTCATGCGGGTCGCACTGATCACCGGCGGCACGCGCGGCATCGGGCTCGGCATCGCCCGCTCGCTCTACGCCGACGGCTGGTCGCTGGCGCTCTGCGGCGTCCGGCAGCCCGACGAGGTCGCGGACGTGATTGGCACGTTCGAGGGGCGAGCCGACTATTTTCGCGCCGACGTCGGCAGCGTCGAGGATCGACAGCGGCTGGCGGCGGCGATCGCCGACCGCTACGGCGCGGTCGACGCGCTGGTCAACAACGCCGGCCGCGCCCCGCGGGTGCGCGCCGACCTCCTCGAGGCGAGTGAAGACAGCTTCGAGGAACTGATGCGCATCAACCTGCAGGGGCCCTACTTCCTCACGCAGGCAATCGCTCGTCAGATGGTGGCGCGGAAGGACGCCGATCCCTCGGCGGGCGGAACGATCGTGTTCGTGACCTCCGTGTCCGCCCAGATGGCGTCGATCATGCGCGGCGAGTACCTGCGTCAGCAAGGCCGGCCTGGCGATGGCGGCGACGCTGTTCGCGGTCCGCCTCGCGCCGGTCGGCATCCCGGTCTACGAAGTGCGTCCCGGCATCATCGCCACCGACATGACCGCGGTGGTCAAGGACGTCTACGACGCGCGCATCGCCGATGGCCTCGTCCCGGAGCGGCGCTGGGGCCAGCCCGAAGACATCGGCCGAACGGTGGCGGCGCTGCTGCGCGGCGACGTCCCGTACGCGACCGGCACGGTCATTCACGTCGACGGCGGGCTTGGCGCTCGGGAGGCTGTGACACTGTGGATCTTCCGCCTGAAGGCGGAAGCTACGCGAGTGCACCTGGCACCGAGCACCGAGCACCTTTTATCTGACCACCCGAAACGCCACCATCGACTCCGTGCGCGCGTCGCCGCTCACCGCGTCGAACACGATCGCGAACTCGCCGGAGGCCACCGACGCCAGCGGCAGGTCGAGCTGATAGCGATCGGCCGTGCGCTGGAGCGGCAGCGTCACCAGCGTGGCGCCGCGGCGATCGATCAGCCGCGCGGTCACCTGGGCCTCGGCGGCGGCCGAGCCGTATGACGACGTCCGGACGATCAATCGATCCGTCCTGGTAAAGAGCCGGCCCGCGTAGAGCGGCGGCCGCTCGGCGGCGAGGAACGCCTTCAGCTCCGCCGGCCCGCGGACCCGGTACAGCATCGGCGTGCTCAACGCCAGCGGCGTGCCGCCGGCCTGCTCCACCTCGATCGTGCGCTTCTCGCGATCGAGGACCTCGCCGCCCTTGTCGAGGATAGTCAGCGCAATCTGCACCGGTCCTGGCGGGACCACGATCGGCGTGCCACCTGGATCGATCTGCGCGTCGAAGGCCTTGTCCTTCGTCTTGATGGCCGCCGTGACCGAGGCGGGCTCCGACCGGTCCTGACGGCCGGCCAGCGGCGCCCAGCCCAGCGTGAGCTCGCTGGTCCCATCCGGCAGCGGACGAAGGCCGGCGTGCACCTCGATCAGCCGCGGCGCGTTCACCGCCGGGAGCGACCCGAACGCGGTGGCGACCGCCGGCGGCAGCACCGCGGCCGCGGCCCGGCGCTCGGCCGCCGCGACCTCCTCGGCCTTCGGCGCCCAGTAGCCGTTGCGCGCGCGAACGTCGAAGCCGCCGCGTTTGACCTGCACCTTGATGCGATGGAACAGGCCATCGAGCGGCATCTCCCGGGTGTAGCCGAGCAGATAGAGCGCGCTGACTTCCCTGACCATGCGCGTGATCGACGAGGCCATGTCGTTCGTCCGGTGAAAGTCCCCGCCGGTGCCGGAGCCGAGCATCTCCAGGGCGCCGCCGAACAGCGACTGATTGACCTCCAGGCCGCGCGGATCGATCACGTGCACCGCGGTATTGCTGTCATTGGCGGCCTGAACGATGTCTCTCGCCATCGACTCGATATCGCGCGCGCTGGACCCCTGCGGTCCGCCGTTGCCCATCGACATGGGCGAGCGTCCGGGAGCACCACCCAGCGTCTGGCTGACGACGATCAGGGTCTTCCGCCCGGCGCTGAGCGTGCCGAGATGCGCGACCGCCGCCTTGATGGCCGTCACCGTCACCTGTGTCCGCAGGATCTCGACCTCGCCCATGTTGCGCACCACTTGCAGGTGCGCCTCCTCGACCGGACTCCGCGGCGGTTGATAGACACCCATGCGCCCCTGGAGCGTATGGACATGGTTGGCCAGGGCGCGCCGATCCCGCGTCAGCTCGATCGCGCTGATCGTGGTGAGCGGATCCATGATGCCGACGAGATCGGTCGGGCCGAAATTCTCGAGCACCGCCCTGGTCAGCGCCTCCCTCGCCCGGAGCGCCGACACGAACTGCTCGATGTGGTACTCATCCCAGAAAATCAGGAACGTCCGCACGTCGTCGCGCGCGGCTTCCGCCGCAGCGTGCGAGGCGCCGCGAATCGGCAGCGACCGATCGTCGGTCGGCTGGCCGTTCGCCGACACGAACTTGAATGACGTGATCGGCTGCGGCTTGCCGTCCTCCTCGATCTCGAAGTCGTCAGCCGTCAGCGTCGTCACCGGCTTGCCGCTGCGATCGGTGACCGTCGCGTCCACCCTGATGACGTTGGTACCGGATCGGAACGGGGGACGCTGGGGATCCTGCGCCTGGAGGGTGACCAGCGTGAGGAACGCGGCAACCAGGGCGTGGCTACGCGACGGTCGGGCCAAGCTCGACTCCGATCTCATGCGGCAGGGGTCGATCCAGGTACGACGTATCGAGGTCCGCGACTGACGGACACCCGAGCAGCTTCATGGTCCGCACCAGATCGGCGCGGAGGATCTCGACCGCGCGGGCGGCGCCGGGGCCACCGGCGGCGCCGAGCCCGTAGGCATACGCGCGGCCCACGAGGACGGCCCGGGCGCCGAGGCACAGCGCCTTGACGATGTCGCTGCCGCGGCGGATGCCGCCGTCCATCAGCACGTCGATGCGGCCGTGCACGGCATCGACGACCTCCGGCAGCACGCGCAGGGATCCGCGCACCCCGTCGAGCTGCCGGCCGCCGTGATTCGACACCACGATGCCGTCAACCCCTTCGCTCACCGCCTTGCGGGCGTCCTCGGTGCACTGGACTCCCTTCACGACGATCGGCCCGTTCCACACGTCGCGGATCCACCGCAGGTCCTGCCACGTGACGATGGCGTGCTCGAGCGACTTGGGGGCGTCGGCATACGCGCATCGGTCCGGCGTGCACGATCACGGCTTCAACAACGTCAGCACCTACGGCGGCCTGTGGCGCCTCGCGCGCGAAGGGCGGATCGACGCAAGCCCGTGGGAGATCCACTTCTACGAGCTGGCGCTGAAGATCAGCGGCGCGATCCAGGCGCGGCGCTGGACGCCGCTGCCAGACGGCGGCTACATCTACTCGTTCAACGGCGCGCACTCGCTGTTCGTCGACACCATCCGATCGCTGCGCGCGCTGGCGCTGTCGCACGCGCTCGGCCATCGCCTCTCCGAGGAACAGGACGCCTCGATCAACCTGCTGGAGCGGCTGCTGCATCACGCCCATGCGACGGCGCTGTACGCCGTCTACTACGGCAACGGCCGCGACACCTACGACGTCCGCGGCCGCACCGCGCACGAGAGCCTGTTCAACGTCGCCAATGGCACCTATCGCGGCCCCAACAGCCAGCAGGGCTACTCGCCGTTCACGACGTGGACCCGCGGGCTCGCATGGGCGATGACCGGATTCGCCGAACAGCTCGAGTTCCTGGCGACGCGCAGCGACGACGAGCTGGCGCACGGCAGCCGGCGCAAGACGATCGAGGGGTGGATGCTCGAGGCGGCGCAGGCCACGTGCGACTTCTACATCGACCTCGGCACCGCGGCCGACGGCATTCCCTACTGGGACACCGGGGCCCCGGGACTCGCGGCGATGCCCGACTGGGCGTCACGGCCGTCGGATCCGTTCAACCCGCACGAACCGGTCGACAGCTCGGCGGCCGCGATCGCCGTGCAGGGGCTGGTTCGGCTCGGACGCCTGCTCACGGCGCGAGGCGAGGCCGAAGCCGGCGCGCGCTACGAGCAGGCCGGCTACCAGGTGCTCGACACGCTGCTCGACGAGCGCGGGCCCTATCTCTCCACCGACCCTTCGCACCAGGGCCTGCTGCTGCACTCGATCTATCACCGGCCCAACGGCTGGGATCACGTGCCGCCCGGCTCGAAGATTCCGCGCGGCGAATCGAGCCAGTGGGGCGACTACCACCTGCGCGAGGCCGCGCTGCTCGTTCGTCGTCTCGCGAAGAACGAGCCGTATCTCACGTTCTTTGGACCGGCCTAGTCTCATGCGGGTCGCACTGATCACCGGCGGCACGCGCGGCATCGGGCTCGGCATCGCCCGCTCGCTCTACGCCGACGGCTGGTCGCTGGCGCTGTGCGGCGTCCGCCAGCCCGACGAGGTCGCGGACGTGATTGGCACGTTCGAGGGGCGAGCCGACTATTTTCGCGCCGACGTCGGCAGCGTCGAGGATCGACAGCGGCTGGCGGCGGCGATCGCCGACCGCTACGGCGCGGTGGACGCGCTGGTCAACAATGCCGGCCGCGCCCCGCGGGTGCGCGCCGACCTCCTCGAGGCGAGTGAAGACAGCTTCGAGGAACTGATGCGCATCAACCTGCAGGGACCCTACTTCCTCACGCAGGCGATCGCTCGGCAGATGGTGGCGCGGAAGGACGCCGATCCCTCGGCGGGCGGGACGATCGTGTTCGTGACCTCCGTGTCCGCCCAGATGGCGTCGATCATGCGCGGCGAGTACTGCGTCAGCAAGGCCGGCCTGGCGATGGCGGCGACGCTGTTCGCGGTCCGCCTCGCGCCGGTGGGCATCCCGGTCTACGAGGTGCGTCCCGGCATCATCGCCACCGACATGACCGCGGTGGTCAAGGATGTGTACGACTCGCGGATCGCCGATGGCCTCGTCCCGGAGCGGCGCTGGGGCCAGCCCGAAGACATCGGCCGAACGGTGGCGGCGCTGCTGCGCGGCGACGTCCCGTACGCGACCGGCACGGTCATTCACGTCGATGGCGGGTTGGCGCTCGGGAGGCTGTGACGCAGTGGATCTTCCGCCTGAAGGCGGAAGCTACCTGAAGTGCACCTAGCACCGAGCACCCAGCACCTTTTATCGCCACCCGAAACGCCACCATCGACTCCGTGCGCGCGTCGCCGCTCACCGCGTCGAACACGATCGCGAACTCGCCGGCGGCCACCGACGCCAGCGGCAGGTCGAGCTGATAGCGATCGGCCGTGCGCTGGAGCGGCAGCGTCACCAGCGTCGCGCCGCGGCGATCGATCAGCCGCGCGGTCACCTGGGCCTCGGCGGCGGCCGAGCCGTATGGCGACGTCCGGACGATCAATCGATCCGTCCTGGTAAAGAGCCGGCCCGCGTAGAGCGGCGGACGTTCGGTGGCGAGGAACGCCTTCATCTCCGCCGGCCCGCGGACCCGATACAGCATCGGCGTGCTCAACGCCAGCGGCGTGCTGCCGGCCTGTTCCACTTCGATCGTGCGCTTCTCGCGATCGAGGACCTCGCCGCTCTTGTCGAGGATCGTCAGCGCAATCTGCACCGGTCCTGGCGGGACCACGATCGGCGTGCCACCTGGATCGATCTGCGCGTCGAAGGCCTTGTCCTTCGTCTTGATGGCCGCCGTGACCGCGGCGGGCTCCGACCGATCCTGACGGCCGGCCAGCGGCGCCCAGCCCAGCGTGAGCTCGCTGGTCCCATCCGGCAGCGGACGGATGCCGGCGTGCACCTCGATCAGCCGCGGCGCGTTCACCGCCGGGAGCGACCCGAACGCGGTCGCGACCGCCGGCGGCAGCACCGCGGCCGCGGCCCGGCGCTCGGCCGCCGCGACCTCCTCGGCCTTCGGCGCCCAGTAGCCGTTGCGCGCGCGAACGTCGTAGCCGCCGCGTTTGACCCGCACCTTGATGCGATGGAACAGGCCGTCGAGCGGCATCTCCCGGGTGTAGCCGAGCAGGTAGAGCGCGCTGACTTCCCTGCACCATGCGCGTGATCGACGAGGCCATGTCGTTCGTGCGGTGAAAGTCCCCGCCGGTGCCGGAGCCGAGCATCTCCAGAGCGCCGCCGAACAGCGACTGATTGACCTCCAGGCCGCGCGGATCGATCACGTGCACCGCGGTATTGCTGTCATTGGCGGCATGAACGATGTCTCTCGCCATCGACTCGATATCGCGCGCGCTGGATCCCTGCGGTCCGCCGTTGCCCATCGACATGGGCGAGCGTCCGGGAAAACCACCCAGCGTCTGGCTGACGACGATCAGGGTCTTCCGCCCGGCGCTGAGCGTGCCGAGGTGCGCGACCGCCGCCTTCATGGCCGTCACCGTCACCTGCGTCCGCAGGATCTCGACCTCGCCCATGTTGCGCACCACCTGCAGGTGCGCCTCCTCGACCGCACTCCGCGGCGGGTGATAGACACCCATGCGCCCCTGGAGCGTGTGGACATGGTCGGCCAGGGCGCGCCGATCCCGCGTCAGCTCGATCGCGCTGATCGGGGTGAGCGGATCCATGATGCCGACGAGATCGGTCGGGCCGAAATTCTCGAGCACCGCCCTGGTCAGCGCCTCCCTCGCCCGGAGCGCCGACACGAACTGCTCGATGTGGTACTCGTCCCAGAAAATCAGGAACGTCCGCACGTCGTCGCGCGCGGCTTCCGCCGCGGCGTGCGAGGCGCCGCGAATCGGCAGCGACCGATCGTCGGTCGGCTGGCCGTTCGCCGACACGAACTTGAACGACGTGATCGGCTGCGGCTTGCCGTCCTCCTCGATCTCGAAGTCCTCGGCCGTCAGCGTCGTCACCGGCTTGCCGCTGCGATCGGTGACCGTCGCGTCGACCCTGATGACGTTGGTGCCGGATCGGAACGGGGGACGCTGGGGATCCTGTGCCTGGAGGGTGACCAGCGCGAGGAACACGGCAGCCAGTGCGTAGCTACGCGACGGTCGGGCCAAGCTCGACTCCGATCTCATGCGGCAGGGGTCGATCCAGGTACGACGTATCGAGGTCCGCGACAGACGGACACCCGAGCAGCTTCATGGTCCGCACCAGATCGGCGCGGAGGATCTCGACCGCGCGGGCGACGCCGGGGCCACCGGCGGCGCCGAGCCCGTAGGCATACGCGCGGCCGACGAGGACGGCCCGGGCCCCGAGGCACAGCGCCTTGACGATGTCGCTGCCGCGGCGGATGCCGCCGTCCATGAGCACGTCGATGCGGCCGTGCACGGCATCGACGACCTCCGGCAGCACGCGCAGGGATCCGCGCACCCCGTCGAGCTGCCGGCCGCCGTGATTCGACACCACGATGCCGTCAACCCCTTCGCCCACCGCCTTGCGGGCGTCCTCGGCGCACTGGACCCCCTTCACGACGATCGGCCCGTTCCACACGTCGCGGATCCAGCGGAGGTCCTGCCACGTGACGATGGCGTGCTCGAGCGACTTGGTGGCGTCGGCATACGCGCATCGGTCCGGACGGGAGCACCACGTTGGGAAACGACATCAGGCCGCCATCGCGAAGGAAGCCGGCGAGCCAGCGCGGCCGCGCCAGGAACTGCGGCAGGAACGGCGCCATCCGCAAGGGTCGGCGGCTGACGATGTCGGGGATGCCGTTGCGGTGATCGCGCTCGCGCATGCCGGCGACGGCGGTGTCGATGGTGACGAGCAGGGCGCTGTAGCCGGCTTTCCGCGCCCGCTGCAGGCTGGCGGTGGCGACGTCGCGCCCGCCGGCGAGATACAGCTGATACCAGACCGGCCCGGACGAGGCGCGCTGGACGTCTTCGAGCCGACAGCCGGAGAAGGTCGACAGCGAATATGCGATGCCGGCCTCCCCTGCCACGCGCGCCGCCGCCTCCTCGCCGCGCGGATGGAACAGCCGGCTGCTGCCAATCGGCGCGAGGACGAACGGCATCGCCAGCCGCGTGCCGACCACCGTGGTGCGGAGATCGCAGGGGGTGGAGACGGCCGAGCGCGGGCGGAGCGTGTAGTCCTCGAAGGCCCGCGTGTTGTCCCGAAGGGTGAACTCCGCGTCGGCGCCGCCGTCGATGTAGTCGAACACGGCCCGCGGCAGGCGGCGGCGGGCCGCCTCCCGCAGATCGGCGATGTTGACGGCGCGCCTGGGGTTCATCGTGCCAGCGATTTTCGCACGGTCCAGCTGATGAACGCGCGAACCGGACGTACACTCGACTCATGAGTCCGCTTCCCCAGCCCCCGGACCCGGCCCCGAAGCCCGATCCGCGGCCTCCCACCTCGCCCGAGCCGGAGCCGTCGCCGGAACCGCCGCCGACGAACCCGATCCCTCCTACGGAGCCGGTCATCTGAAGAATTGAGTCGTGATCGGGGATCGGGGATCGGGATCGAGAATCGGGATCACGTGTCAACTCTTGCGCGCGACCTGAGGTCCGCCCTGTCGAGCCCAGTTCTGTCTTCAGGGCACGGAGCTAACTGGGAACTGGTTACTGGCGACTCTTCACATCCACCCCCACGCGCGCAGATTCTCGACGCTCTTCTGCACTTGCGCGCGCTCGTACTGGACGACTTCCGCGGCGGACGCGCCGAGCTCCCACGGCGTGCGATAGTCCACATCGTCGCCGAGCCGGTTGTGGCGGAGGCGGCCGAGCATGACACCGAGCTCGCGTGCGTCGCGCTCTGGATAGCCACTCCACCAGCCGTCGGTGAACACGCGAATGTGCCGCGCCTCGAGCGCGGCAATCTCGATCGACGCGGTGAGCGGGCTGCCGTTCCCGCCGAGCGCACGCATCATCTCGGCGAAGGGCACGCAGCCGTCGCCGACTGGACACCGCACCAGCCGGTAGCCTTCGTCGGTGAACTGCGCGACGTAGTCCTTGAGGTGAACGTGCCGGATCAACGGCCCGGCCCGCTCGACGAACGCGAGTGGGTCCTCCCCGACGGAGAAGGGATTGCCGGTATCCAGGGTGATGCCCACGTGGTCGCCGAGCGAGGCCGCGATCTCGATCAGCTCCTCGCTGCCGAAGTCCTGGTGGTCCTCGATCGCCAGCGTCAGTCCGGCGTCGGCGACGCGCCGCGACTCGCGCCGCAGCGTGGTTCGCGCGTGAACGACCATGTCGTGCCACGCCTGCCCGAGCGCGGCACGACCGCCTTCCAGCACCGGCGTCAGGTGAAAGCGCAGGATCGATGCACCGACGGCCTTCGTGCAGCGCACCGCCTGTTCGAGCGTCTCAGCGGGGCGGTGTGACAGCCAGAAACTGGTGACGACCGCGAGATCGCTGAAGCGATTCCCCGAGCGCCGCGAGTTGAACGTTGGTGAGCGGCATCAGCCAGCGGTGATCGAGCTCGATGCTGCGCACCCCTGCAGCGCGCGCGAGCGCGATGAAGTCGTCCAGTCCGAGAGGCGTGGGATTGGCGCGTGGCGTCCCAGGCGCCCTGCAGCCCGAGCGTGTAGGCGAGGCCGTATGGGTTCAGACCGACGGTTAAGAGCATCGACGATAACTCCCAACGTCCAACTCCCAACTCCCAAACCGCATTGGTCGAACAACGGGGCGGAAGTCGCTGGAGTCAGCTGGTTCGCTGGCTTGCCACCCCGTTGTTCGAGCGACTCCCTTTGGGAGTTGGAAGTTGGGAGTTGGGAGTTGACGACTCAGTACAGAACGAAGGTGTAGAGCATGTCGTTGACCGCGACGAGCACGTACTGGCGGCCATCGAGCATGTGCGTCTGCGGCGCGTTCGTGATGTTGCCGATCCGCGAATGCCACAGCGGCTTGCCCTTGACCGCATCGAACGCCACGAAGTTGCCGCTGCCGTCGCCGGTGAAGAGCACGCGGCCTGCCGTGGCCAGCATCCCGGCGCCGCCACCGCCGTCAGGTGGCCAGGGATGCCGCCACACCGTCTTGCCGGTCTTGTAGTCGATCGCGGAGAGCGCGTTGCCGGCCGAGCCGACGGCGACCGCCAGCTTGCCGCCGAGCCCCATCGAGCCGCGCGGGTCCGGATCGGTCAGGTACAGCAGCTGGAAGCCGTTGTTCTCCTGCGTGTAGAAGAGGCCGGTGTCGGGCGAGTACGCCGGCGGCTGCCAGTTCACGACGCCGCCTTCGACCGGAGAGACCAGCGACCCGGGAATCGTCGCTTCCTTCAGCGGGTTGGGCTCGGGCGAGCCGCTCGGCCGGATGCCGGTCGACCAGTTGGTGGTGGTGCCGTACTTGCTGGTGACGACATGCTCGCCGGTCACGCGATCGACCGTGAAGAAGTAGCCGTTGCGCGCCGCGGTCGAGACCAGCTTGCGCGGCTTGCCGTTGATCTGGCCGTCGATCAGGATCGGCGTCTGCGCCGAGTCCCAGTCGTGGGTGTCGTGCGGCGAGGTCTGGAAATACCACGCCATCTTGCCGGTCTCGACGTTGACCGCCACCAGCGAGCAGGTGAACAGGTTGTCGCCCTTGCGGCCGGCGCCGGTGTAGCCCGGCGTCGGGTTGCCGGTGCCGAAGATATAGAGCTTGGTCTCCGGATCGTAGACGCCGGGAATCCAGACCTGTCCGCCGCCGTGGCGCGCGGCGGTGAGGCTCGGCCAGGTCTCGAGACCGGGATCGCCCGGGTTCATCGGCACGGTGTAGAAGATCCACTTCCGCTTGCCGGTCTCCGGATCGTAGGACTGCAGGAAGCCGGGCGCGTCGAGGTCGTTGCCGGTGCCGACCAGCACGTGGTCGCCGATGACGATCGGCGCCATCGTCGAGAAGTACTGCTGATTGAAGTCCGCGATCTCGACGTGCCACTTTTCCTTGCCCGTCTGCGCGTCGAGGCAGACGAGATAGTTGTCGGGCGTTTCGAAGTAGAGGTTGTTCCGCCACATCGCCGCGCCGCGGTTGCCGATGTGCGTGCCCCCCTTCGTGCGCCAGAAGTAGCGCCACAGCTCGTGGCCGTCGCGCGCGTCGAGCGCCCAGACGTTGTCGGGGGCGGTGACGTAGAGCACGCCGTTGACCTGGAGGATCGACCCCTTGACGCTGACGCCGCCGAGCGGGAAATCTCCCTTCCCCTCGCCGCCGACGATCACGGGGCCACCGCCGCCGCCGCGTCCGCGGCCGGCGGCCTGTTCACCGCCGGCGAGCCGCAGCGTCCACGCCAGCGTCAGGTTCTTCACCGTCGTCTGGTTGATCTGCGTGAGCGCGCTGTAGCGGCGCCCCGTGTAGTCGCCGGAATAGGTCGGCCACGAGTCCGCGAGCGGCTTCGTCATCGACTGGGGATCGAGGCCGGCTTGCGGCGGCTGGCCCTGGCCGATCAGGAGCACCGGGGCGGCCGCGAGGGCGGTCGTGGCGATCAGTGTGCGGAGTGTCATTTCAGGGTCACCAGATACGCAGTCACGTCGTGGATGTCCTTGTCCGTATACACCGGCAGCAGCTTGCGGTGACCTTCGAGCGGGTCGTTGATCTCGACGCGGGGCACGTCGCCGTTGCGCCGGAACGATCGCTGGATGCCGTCCTGGGGCGTGAGGATCACGATGAAGTCGTCGACCCGATCCAGCCGCCCCTGGACCTTCTCGCCATTCGCCTGCGTGACGGTCACGCGAACCTCGCGGCGGTTGGGCGCGCCCGGTTCCGCCGCCGGCGCGCCGCCGCGGCCGCCGCCGCCCGAGACCCACAGGTTCTGCAGCGTCAGCGGACTGCCGATTCGTGACGCCAACCCTTTCAGATCACCGCTCGCCGAGTGGCAGGATGCGCACCGCGCCGCGAAGTACTTCTCTCCGGCCGCGGCGTCGCCGACGACGATGTTGAGCTCGTCCGGCTCGCTGCCCGGGGGCGGCGCGCCCTGGCCGCGCATGCTGGCAACGACGCTGTGGATGTATTCCGCCAGCGCCCGGACGTCGTCGTCCGAGATCTGCGGGAACGGCGGCATCGGCGGCAGGCCCGGCGTCTGACGGCCATTCTTGACGACCGGCAGGATGAGCTCGCCCTTCTGATCGTTGAGGACCAGCTGCGATCGCAGCAGGTTGACGCCGCCCATGTCGCCGCCGCGAAGATCGGGACCATGACAGAGCCGGCAGCTCGCGCCGTAGAGCGACTGGCCGCGCTGAATCAGCGCGGGATCACCAGGAGGACGCTGTTGCGCCGGAAACGTCGCCTGCCCGCCCCGGCCCTGGCCGCGGCCACCCGGCGGCTGCTGCCCGCCCGCAGGTGGCTGACCGCCCGCCGGCGCGGGCTGCTGAGGTCCCTGCGCGGCGGTGTGGGCGACGAAGAGCATCAGCCCTGCACACGCCGCCGCCAGTAAACCCTTGCTTAGCTGCATCCTTCACCTCGCCCCTCGGTAACCACACTCGTTCGTGCAGGAATGGTAGATCACGCATCCCCGACAGATCCGCGCATCCCGCGTCCCGCGTCCCGCGTCAGCCGGCGTCGCGCGTCCCGAGTCCGCGTCCCGTAGTCCCGCCTTCAGCGTCCCGCCCCGCGCTATCCCGCCATGAATCCCGCGAACAGCTGGCACCAGACCGCGCCGACCACCGTCATCGACACGCCCCAGATCAACAGCGCACGGAAGAGCGCGTTGGCGTCGACGTGACCGGGCACCGCGGCGACGCACAGCGCGCCGAGCGTCGACAGCGGCGAGACGTCCACCAGCGATGAGCCGACGTTGATCGACAGCGCGACTTCGAGCGGATCGCCGCCGCCCAGCTGCTGCACGATGCCGGGCACGGTCGGCAGGAACGCCGGCAGGACGACGCCGGACGTGCTGCTGTAGGTCGAGATGGCGCCGGTCACGAACGCGATGACGCCGTTGATGGTGCCGGGCGACGCCGCCCGCGCCAGCAGCGACGTGAACAGCTCCATCCCGCCGGTCTTCTCGAGGACGGCGATCAGGACCGACACGCCGCAGACCATCATGATGACGTTCCATGGCATGCGGCGGATCGCCGAGGCCTCGTCGGCCGCGCGGATCAGGATCAGCACCGCCGCCGCGGCAAACGCCGAGAGGCCGAGGCTGAACTGAAACAGGAGCACTCCGGCAATCCATCCGCCGACGACGATCAGCGTCAGGCGCTGCTTCCGGGTCAGCGGCGCCGCCTCCTCACTCACCGGCGCCGCGTCGTGCGGCGCTGCCGTCGCGGCGCTCCGGCGCGACAGCCAGAGATACGCGACGGCCGCGACGACGACGTGCGCGGCGAAGTTCGCGAACCAGACGCGACCCTCCTGGCCGGTGATGCCGGCCTTCGCCATCGCGCTGTTCGCGATCACGCCGACCGACGAGAACGGCGACAGGTTGCCGGCATTCGCGCCGTTCGCCACCATCAGCGCGGTCAACAGCGCCGGCACCCGCGCCCGGTCCCCCATCGTCATCGCGAGCGGCGCGAGCAGCGCGACCGTCGAGATCGCGCCCGGCCCCACCGACGACATCGCGCACGCGATCGCGAACAGCACCACCGGGATGACCCGGGCGCTGCCGCGCGCCGCACGAATGATGCGCGAGGCGACCGCGGAGAGCGTGAGGTTGGCGTCGGCGATCGCGAACAGCAGCGTCACGCCCGTGAGCGTGATGAAGAGCGACGCCGGAAATCCCGCCATCACCGCGTCGGGCCGCATGCCGCCGCGATACACACCAATCAGCCAGGCGAACGCGAGCGCCAGCCAGCCGACGTTGATGCGTGTCGTCATCGACAGCACCAGCGCGGCCATGAGGGCGAGGAGCGAGAGCTGCGCGGCGGTCACGCGCGCCTCGATCGGCGCGCGGGCCGGGCACCCATGTTGCACACGGGCGGCCGGTTCCCGGCGGGTGTCGTTGGACCCTCGAGGTCCTGCTGGGTTGGATGAGCGACAGGAGTGATCGTCATGAAACTGACCTGCGGGTGGCGTCAGGACTGGCCAGACCGTCAGCGACGGGCGCCTGACGATCGCGAACGGCGGCGGCGCGAGCAATAACAAGATCTGCTTCGTCGAGATCACGCCGCAATGATCGCCGTCATCCCTGGCCGCTCCAGGGCGGCAGCAGGTGCTTCTGGACCTTGCCGAGCGCCGTTCGCGGCAGCGCCTCGACCCGCACGAAGGCACGCGGGACTTTGAAAGAAGCCAGCGCGCGCCGGCACTCGGCGTCGAGCGCAGCGGTGTCCACCGGCGCGTCGGACACGACGTAGGCAACCGGTAGTTCACCGCGCCGCGCATCGGGCACGCCGACCACCGCGGCTTCGCGAATGCCGGGCAGCTCCGTCAACACCTCCTCGATCTCGCGCGGATAGATATTGAACCCGCCGGAAATGATGAGGTCGGTCCGGCGTCCCTTCAACGTGAAGTACCCGTCAGGGGATAGCTCCGCAAGATCGCCGGTCTTGAACCATCCATCAGTGAACGCGGCGGCGGTGGCTTCCGGCTGCCGCCAGTATCCCGAGAACACGTTCGGGCCACGCACGTGCAGTTCTCCTGTCTCGTCCACTCCGGCGGGACCGCCGTCGGGCCGGACGATGCGGGTCGACACGCCTGGAAGCGGCAGGCCGACGGAGCCGGCGCGGCGCTCACCCGCGTAGGGATTGCTGATGTTCATCAGCGTCTCGCTCATGCCGTAGCGCTCGAGGATGGTGTGGCCGAAGCGCTCGCGGAACGCGTCGAGCACGGCCGGCGGCAGCGGCGCGGAGCCGCTGACGAACAGCCGCATCTTCTGCCCGATCACTCGCGCGACGTCGGCGGGCAGATCGAGGAGCCGGACGTAGACCGTCGGCACGCCGAAGAACAGCGTCGGCTGGAACTCGGCGAACAGATCGGCGGCGCGGGCGATATCGAACCGTTCCACCAGGCGCATCCGGCAGCCGGAGGCGAGCCACGTCATCACCCCGTTGCCGAGACCGTGGACGTGGAACAGCGGCAGCACTGCCAGGTAGCGATCCGCGGACGTGATCCGCCAGCAGCTCACCAGGTTCGCCGTGTTCGCGAGGAAGTTGTTGTGGGACAGCACCGCCCCCTTCGACCGGCCGGTGGTCCCCGACGTGTAGACGATTGCGGCTGGCGCGTCGCCGTCGATCGGCGCCGAGACAGGAGATGCGTCCACCCCGGCCGCCTCCGCGGCGAGCACATCGACATCCCAGGCCTCGACAAGTCCCGCGAACAGCGGCGCCGTCGCGGCCGTCGTCACGACCGCCGCGGGCTCGGCATCACGGGCGATGTGCGCGATCTCGCGCTCGCGATACAGGATGTTGATGGGAACCGCGATCGCGCCGAGCTTCAGGCACGCCAGGACCAGGTCGACGAACTCGAGGCGATTCGCGAGATAGATCGCCAGGCGATCGCCGGGCTGGACCCCGCGCTGCCGCAGCAGCCGGGCCATACGGTTGCTGCGCGCGTCGAGATCGCCGAACGTCAGGGCGCCGGCGCGTCCGTCTGCCCCGTCGAATTCGATGGCGATATCATCGCGCTGTCCGACCAGCGCCGCCGCGAACAGGTCGGCAAGCTGCATCCGGTCCCGATCTTATCCCGCGGGTCGGGACGCCCGCGGGACACGCCAGGAACCAATGGCCGCGGGAGTTCGTCCTTGGAGGCAGCTTTCGAGGAGAGGTGTGACCATGCGTGTCGAGAACCTGAGGCAGGACGTCCGGTATGGCATCCGCGGCCTGCTGCGGGAACGGTCGTTCGCGTGCACCACGATTGCCACGCTGGCCATTGCCCTGTCGCTCGTGACGGTCGTGTTCGCGATCTTCAATGCGTACGTGCTGCGCCCCTACGCGGTCCGCGATCCTTACAGCCTGTATCAGCTCCGGTGGCGGACCCAGGATGCGGGCGGCGACACGTTCCAGTGGAGCCGGTACCAGGAGCTCACGGCGCGGCAGGAGCTGTTCTCCGCGGTGATGGTCGAACGCAACCGCACGGCCTGGTTCGACGGCCAGCGGGTGCTGGCGTCATTCGTATCGGGCAACTACTTCGAGTCGCTGGGCGGGCGGATCGCGCTCGGCCGCGGGCTCGCTCCCTTCGATGCGCAGACGCCGGGCGGCGATCCGGTGGCGGTCCTGAGCCACCGCGCCTGGACCCGCCTCTTCGACGCGCGGCTCGAGACGATCGGCCGCACGCTCACGCTCAACGGCCAGACCCTCACCATCGTCGGCATCGCGCACGAGGAGTTCAGCGGCGTCAACGACACGCCGCCGGACGTCTGGGTCCCCGTGACGATGCACGCCGCGGTCATGCGGCAGGATCTGTTCGGCGCCACCCAGCCGCGTGAGCTGCGCGTCATCGCGCGGCTGCAGCCCGGCGTCACTCCAGCCCAGGCCGGGGACGCGCTCGGCGCCTTCATGACCGAGGCAGCCGGGCGCTCCCTGCCGGCGCGCGCCGAGCTGCGGCCCCAGGCTACGCCGGCGCCGCTCACGCTCGAAATGATGATGGTGCTGTCGCCGGTGTTCGCGGCGTTCGTGCTGGTCCTGCTCGCGGCCTGCGCCAACGTCTCGAACGTGATGCTGGCCCGCGCCAACGCCCGCCACCGCGAGATCGGCATCAGGCTGTCACTCGGCGCCAGCCGCGGCCGCGTGGTCCGTCAGCTGTTCACCGAGGGCCTGCTGATCGCCACCGCCGCGGGCCTGGCCGCGCTGGCGCTCGCCAGCCTCATCCTGAGCGCCGGGCTCCGCGTGCTGTTCCTGAGCCTGCCGCCGTCCGCCGCCGCGATCACACGCGTGGTGCCGCTCGATCTCGATCGTCGCGTGTTCCTGTTCACGTTCGTGATCGCCGCAGCAACCACGACGCTGTTCGCCCTGCTGCCGGCGCTCCATGCCACGCGCGTGCGCCTCACCGACGCCCTGCGCGGCGTGCTCGGCGACGGACTGCAGGGATCGCGGCTGCGCAACGGCCTCGTCGTCAGCCAGGTCACGGTGTCGCTGGTGCTGGTGATCGCGGCGGCCACGCTCGCCCGGAACAGCCTCAGCCTCGGCGCCGCGGATCTGGGATTGGACACCGGCGGCGTTTACTCGATCCGCCAGCGAAGCCAGGGCATTCGCTCGTCGAACGCGCCGCCACCACGCTGGCGCAGGATGGACGGATCGAGCACGTCGCCGTCACCAGCCGCAACCCGCTGCTCGGCGACATGCCGAAGGGCCCGATCCGGATCGCCGGCGAGGCGCGGCTTCGGCCGGCGTCGTTCTCGTTCGTCTCTCCCTCGGTACTTCGACATCTTGCGAATCCCGATCGTGCGGGGCCGGCCGTTCAGGCCCGAGGAGGCGAGCAGCGAAGCGAACGTCGCGATCATCAGCGCGGCCGCGGCGGCGACCATGTGGCCGGGCGCCGATCCGCTCGGACAGACGATCCGCCTGTTCATGCCGCCCCCGGACCGTTCGGACCTGACCATGGTCAGGAAGATGGTCTCGATCGGGGACGTCGAGTCGCGCGGCACCGACCTGACCATCGTCGGCATCTCGAGCGACGTGATGAGCGGGCTGGTGTATCAGGGCCGCGACGCGGCGCACGTCTACATGCCCACCAGCGTCGGCCAGAGCCATGCCACCGCGATCCTGGTGCGCGGCCGCTCGCCGCGGGATCTGCGCCCTGAAGGCGTGCAGGAAACGCTGCAGTCCGTCGATGCGAACCCGCTGGCGTTCGAAGTGCTGCCGCTGGAGGAGGCGCTCGCGCTCCAGATGTATCCGCTGCGCGTCGCGTCCTGGATTGGCCTCCTCCTCGGCGGGATCGCGCTGGCGCTCTGCGTCTCGGGGCTGTTCGGCGTGGTCACGTATGGACTGAGCCAGCGGACGAAGGAGATCGGGATCCGCATGGCCCTCGGCGCCACGTCCACCCGCGTCGTCCGGCTGCTGATGGCACAGGCCGTCCGGCTGCTGGTGCTGGGCTCGTCGATCGGCCTGGTCCTGACGGTCTCGGCGCTGGCCATGCTGCGTTCGTTCGTGCCGCTCGACAACGTCTCGCTGCTCGACGCCGTGGCGCTGTCGTCTGGCGTAGCGGCCGTCGCCGCCGCCGCCGCGATCGCAACCTACTATCCGGCGCGACGCGCGACGCGGATCGATCCGTCGGCGGCGCTGCGCGCGGAGGGCTAGCAGGCTGCTGAAGACCGCAGCCTGAAGGGAGAAGGCAAAAGGGAGAAGGGACGAAGTTCCTTTGTCTGCTAGTCCGCCGTCAGGTTGCCGGGACGGGTCAGCGCCCACGCCGCGGCCGCGAACACCAGCACGTTCGCCGCGATCACGGGCGTCGCCCCGATCAGCAGGCCGTAGCAGACCCACATCAGGGCGCCGACCATCTGCATCCGCTTGAGCGCCGAGGCGCCGCGGCACAGATACGACGCGACGAACACGGCCGTCGCCGCCCAGCCGAGATAGTCGATCATGCCGTCCATCGCGGCGCTCCTACGCCACCGCCGCGTCGGGCGGCATCAGCGTGTCGCGCACGATGACGCGATCGGTGCGCGCCTGCTGCCACTCGTGCAGCAACAGCCCGTTGGTCTCGAACAGCGAGCGGATCTCCGACACGCCGAGGCCGAGCACCTGCTCGAGCATCGGCACGGTCACGCTGAAGGCATCGTCGCTCAGCACCGTGCGCTTGGCGATCCGCGACAGCTGCATGTTTTCCGAGACGGCAATGGTGAAGCCGGAGCGGTTGTTCACGTGCAGCATCACGTGCACGTCCGAGCTGCCGTCCCCGATGTAGATGGTGCGGTCGGGCGCCACGCCCAGGCGCGCCTCGAGCTCCTCGACCACGGCGACCTTGCCGTAGCCGGCGGGCACGCGCCTGATCGCGCGCACCTCCCCCGTTCCCGGCTCGAACTCGAGCTCGGTGCCGAAGACATGGTCCGGCGCCACGATGCCTTCCAGCGCCGACTGAATCACTTCGCGCGGCGCGGCCGAGATGACGAAGAACGAGAACTGGTAGCCGTCGAGGCCGCGCTCCAGGAAGTCGACCAGCGCCGGAATGTTGCTGCGAAGCCGCACCCGCCGGCCGGTCTCCTGAAGGTGCTCGCGCCGGACCCCGCGGAACTCGGGGTCGTGCCGGATGAGGTAAGCCAGCTCTCCCCCCTGCTGCACCAGGTTGCTCTGGGCCAGCCCTGCGACCTTCTCGTGGAAATTCGAGGCGCCAATGAGCTCGCTCAACACGAGCCCGGAATCGTTGAAACTCAAGGTCTGGTCGAAATCCGACGCGACCAGGAAGTGCTTGCGAACAGTCGTCATGGCCTCCGCCTTCCCCGCCTGTTGCTATAACAACTTACTCACAAGCAGCATACAGGCCGAGCCCATCAAGTGCAACAAGTCGCACAAATTTGATGTGCATTTGGAAAGCGATACAAAGCTGTCATATCATATTGCCGTGACGAAGGTCGCCGGCGCCGCGCCGAAATATCAGCAGGTCTACTCGGCGCTGCGGCGCGACATCCAGTCCGGGCGTCTGGGCCGCGGCGACCGTCTTCCCAGCGAAGCCGAGCTCGTGCGGCAGTTCGGGGCGTCGCGCATCACCGTGGGACGCGCGGTCCGCGAGCTCCAGGTGGCCGGCCTGGTCGAACGGCGCGCCGGGTCGGGCACCTTCGTCAAGGCGCCGCAGGCGGCCGGGGCGCTGTCGTTCGGTTTGCTGATTCCCGACCTCGGCGAGACCGACATCTTCGAGCCGATCTGCCGCGGCATGATGGCGTCGCCGCTGGCGCGTGAGCATGCGCTGCTCTGGGGCAGCGTCAGCGACGCCGCCGGCTCGCGCGAGGAGCACGCCTGGCGGCTGTGCCGTCAATACATCGAGCGCCGCGTGGCCGGCGTATTCTTCGCGCCGCTCGAGCTCATCGCCGACAAGGACGACGTCAACCGGCGGATCGCCGACGCGCTCGACGCGGCCCGCATTCCCGTCGTGCTGCTGGATCGCACCGTCCTCCCCTACCCGCAGCGCGGCCATCACGATCTGGTCGGCATCGACAACCGGCGCGCCGGCTACGTCATCACCGACCATCTGCTGCAGCGTGGCGCGAAGCGGCTGGCGTTCGTCGCCCTTCCTCACGCCGCCGCCACGGTCGACGCGCGCGAGGCCGGATATCGCGAAGCGTTGTTCGCAAAGCAAGTCGCGGTCGACGCACGCCTCTCCGCGCGACTCGATCCTGCCGACGCCGAGGCCGTCCGCACCCTGCTCGACTCCCAGCGTCCCGACGGCGTCGTCTGCGCGAACGATCGCACGGCGGCGCTGCTGATGCACACGGTGATGCGTCTCGGCTACCGCGTACCTCACGACCTCCGGATCGTCGGGATAGACGATGCGGAGATGGCGAGCGTGCTGCCGGTGCCGCTGACCACCCTGCGCCAGCCGAGCCGCCAGATCGGCGACGCCGCCCTCGCGGCGATGCTCGAGCGCGTGGCCCGCACCGAGCTGCCCACCCGCGACATCCTGCTGCACTGCGACCTCGTCGTGCGCGAGTCCTGCGGCGCCCGGCTCACCCCTAGTCCCCCGAGTTCGTCCGTCTGCGGGACGCCGCGTCCCGCGTCCGGTCAATCGCGCCGGTCCGGCCATTTCGCATCATCCGGTGTCTCAAGGAGATGGCGCGGGGCGCGCCCCGGCACGCCCTTTGAGCATCCGGCGCACGCGTTTCCGCCATCGGCAACCCTGCTGTGAGAGGGGCTCATCGACGCCATGGACAGACGCACGTTCCTCAGCCTCGCCCTCGCGGCGCCTGCCTTCCACCAGACGGCGAAGCCGGGCGCGAAGCCGGCCGCACCGGGCAAGCCGGCGCCGAAGCCGGTGGCCACCGCAGCCGCCGGCGTGCCGTGGACCCAGTGGGGCGGGCCGCATCGCAACTTCCACACGGAAGCGTCGGGCATCAAGGACACCTGGCCGGCTGGCGGACCGCGCGTGATGTGGAAGCGTTCGCTGGGGGAAGGCTACTCGTCGCCGGTGGTCGAGAACGGCGTGCTCTACACGATGTACGGCAAGCCCCGCGAGGAGGTCGTGCTCGCGGCGCAGGCCGAGGGCGGCACCACGATCTGGGAGCACGCCACGCCGATGGGCTTTCCAGAGCGACGCGCCCGAGATGGGCAACGGCCCGTACTCGACGCCGCTCATCGCCGGCGATCGGCTGTTCACGGTCGGCGTCGCCGGCCGGCTGCAGTGCCTCGACAAGAAGACCGGGAAGCTGCTCTGGACCGAACAGCTGTGGGAGGGGCACCAGGGCACGCGGCTGATGTACGGCTACGCGTCGAGCCCGATCGCCTTCCGCGACACGGTCATCGTCCCGGTCGGCGCGCGGGGCAAGTCGCTGATGGCGTTCAACCAGGCCGACGGCAAGGTGGCGTGGGCGAAGAACGACTTCGGCAACGTCTACTCGTCGCCGGTGCTCGTCACCCTCGACGGCCTCGAGCAGCTGGTCGCGCTCATGGACGGCGCGTTGATTGCCGTCAATCCGCACAACGGCGATCTGCAGTGGAGCGTGCCGTTCAAGGCCGACTACTCGATCGCCGTGGCCACGCCGGTGGTCGGCGCCGACAAGCGCGTGTTCGTGTCGGCGGAGTACAACGCCGGCGCGAAGGTCGTCGAGCTGCAGCGCTCCGGGATGCAGACCACGGCGAAGGAGCTGTGGACCTCGAACCGCCTGCGTCTCCATCACGGCAACGCGATCCGGATCGGCGACGCGATCTATTTCTGCAGCGGCGGCAAGGGCAGCCAGGCCATCCTGAGCGCCGTCGACGTCCCCAGCGGCAAGATCCACTGGCAGGAGCGCAGCATCGAGAAGGCGACGTTCGTGTGGGCCGATCAGAAGCTGATCACGCTCGACCAGGACGGCAACCTGATGATCGCGTATCCGTCGACGCAGGGCTTCAAGATCGCGGCGAAGGCGCCGCTGCTGACCAACCTGTCGTGGACGCCGCCGACGCTGGTCGGCACCCGGCTCTACATCCGCGACCGGCGCAGCCTCATGGGGGTGGATCTCGCCTAACTCCCAACCTCCAACTCCCAACTCCCAAACCGGAGTCGATCGAACAACGGGGTGGAAGGCGTAACAAGCGAGCAATCACGCGTCAGCGATGATTTCATCCGCCGCTGCCGTCGAGCGATTCAGCCGTGCTCTGGCGAGTCTCGCCGGAGCGCTTGGCGCGGAGGCGGGGAGTTGGGAGTTAGCGTCTTTTCCGGTGCAGGAAGACGCTGTCGAAGAGCGGCGTCGGCGATCCCTTCACCTTCGCGATCGTGACGTGGCGTGACTGCTCGAACGGCAGGCCGAGCGCCGCGGCGTAGTCGCCGATCACGGGGCGCGGCTCGTTGTGCAGGAACACGCCGCCGGGCGCGGTCATCGCGGCGATGTTCGCCATCACCAGCGCCAGCTGCCCATCGTCGAAATACGGCAGGATGTTGGTGGCGATCACCAGATCGAAGGGCGCCCCCTCGAGGCGTTCGGTGACGATGTCGAGCGGCGCGGCGGTGAGCAGTGGCCCCATCGCGGGCTTGATGCGGACGCGCCTGGCCAGGCGATCGCCGGGTCCGTCCCGAAGCGGCTCGACGTCCCCGAGGCTGCGGCCGAGCCCGGCGAAGTAGTCGCGGTAGTCCGCCGTGATCGCGACGCTGTCGGTATCGCGCGTCTCGCTGATCAGCGTCAGCGACGGCGGGGTCGCGCTGGCGCGCCGGAGATGGTCGATGACCCGGGCGTTGATGTCGGCGGCGACGATCGCCAGATCGTCCGCGCGCGCGAGGCCGAGCCCGAGCAACGCGTCCAGCACCGCCCACGGCTGATAGCTCTCGGCCGGCCGCTCGTCCAGCATCGCCGTGCGCGGCGCGAGGTCGAGGCCCGGACCGACGATGAGCACGCGGCGGATCCGCGGCGCCGGCTCCAGCGATCGCGCGATCCCGAGTCCCTCGTAGACCAGGAACCCCGCCTCGACCGCGGTGTCCGTGCTGAGGCCGCGCGTCCGGTAGAGATCGGCGATCGCGTCGGCCGGCCGCTCCGCGCGCTGCGCCACGAACTCCTTCTCGTAGACGAACCGCATCACGCGCAGGTACTCGGCGCGGAGACCATCGGCCCGCCGGGCCTGGTCGGGAAACACGGTCGTGGTGAGGGCGCGAAAGTAGGTCAGGCGCGCGTCACGTCCCGGGTCGCCGGCGATCGCCCGCAGGAATGCGGCAATCCGATCGCGGACCGCCGGCGGCACGCGCGCGGCCGGCAGCACGGGCTCCTTCAGGAACGCGCCGCGTTCGTCGGCGCCGAGGCTGTCGACCAGCGTTTTCGCGCTGATCGCCGGCTCGATCGCCGGCGCCGACGTGAAGCGCGTCGACTGCAGGATGTAGAAGATCAGGTGATCGAGGTCGCCCTCGCGCACGCGGCGGAGGTTCTCGGCATGCGTGCGTTCGACGAAGGCGGGAAAGGTGGCGGCGGTGAGGCCGGCGCTTCGAGGCGTCGTGCACGGGCGCCGCGTCGCCCCAGGTTACGCGCGCGCGACGAAACCTGCGCCGACGCGAACTGGGTCAGGGCGATGAGGAATGTAAGGAGACAACTCCCAACTCCCAACTTCCAACTCCCAAAGGAGACCGACCGCACCATCTGGGTAAATGGCGCGACAACTGGCCGGTTGTTGCGCTTTACACCCAGAAGGTTCGAGCGGCTCTGTTTGGGAGTTGGGAGTTGGGAATTGGGAGTTGACACCGTGAGCGGGGGGCCCCAGTGAGTGAGGCCTCCCCGGCTAGTCATCTGTCTAGAACATCAACCTGAACCCCATCTGGATGAAGCGCTGGAAGCCAGACTGCCCGGTGGAGTTGCGATTGATGCGCCCGAAGTCCGCCGAGTTCGTGTCGGTGTTGTACTGACGCTCGTCGTACTGCGGGGTGTTGAGGAGGTTGAACGCCTCGAGACGCACCTGCAGGCGAACGCGATCGGTGATCGGCGTGATCTTCGCGAAGTTCACGTCGAGCGAGAACATCCCGGGCCGGCGGAACTCGTCGTAGCGGTTCATCGCGGTACGGCGCTGGAAGTTCTCGCGGATCAGGAAGTAGGGCTCGGTGCACCCGTACGCCGTCGAGACCGCCAGCAGAGTGTACGTTGCCCGTCGTCGCGTTGCGCTGGCCGATGCACGGCTTCACGCCATAGATGAACTGTCCGTCCTTCTTGCCTGGCAGCGCGACGTCGGCGAGGTTGATGCCCGGCGCCAGATCGACGTTGCCGGGCATGTCCCACGGCTGGCCGGCCTGGTAGATGAGCGCCGGCGCCATCGACCAGCCGCCGAGGAGGTACCCGGCGATGCTCTTCTCGTTCCGGAACCAGGGCAGCTCCCACACGCCAGACGCGGTGATGCGGTGCTTGCGCTGCGAGAAGTAGGGCCCCTCGTTCAGGAGACCCGAGACCGCGTCCACGTAGCCGCCGGTCTCGGTCCACCGCGGCACCCAGGTGTAGCTGCCGTTGATGGTGATGCCCTTCGCCCAGCGCTTGTTCGCCACGAACTGCATCGAGTCGTAGGTCAGCTTGCCGATGTTGTTCTGGTTCTGGGTGATGCCGGTGAACGCGGGGAACGGGCGATTCAGTTCGAACCGCGAGAGCGTCTGGTTCGTGAACCGGGTCGTGCCCTCGAAGCCGGCGACGCCGAAGAACGGGTTCGGGAGCAGCTCGTCGCAGAAGCGACCGGCTGCCGCCGAGCGTCACGTCGCACTGCGCCTGGAACGCCGCCGACGGTTCGTTGATTGCGTTGAAACCGGTCTCCAGGTCATAGCTGCGGCTTCCCGCATAGGTGGCCTCGAGCGAGACCCGCCACGGCAGCTCGCGCTGGATACCAGCGGAGAACTGGTGGACGTTCGGCACGACGAAGTCGGGATTCGAGTAGTTCGGGCTGCGGCCGAGGAAGGTCTCCGGGCCGAGCGAGCTTCCCGGCGGCGTCTGAATCCCGTTGGGCCAGGGGTTCGACAGCGCGTAGGTCGGCGTACGGCCGCCGTCAGTCGACGTGATCACGTCCGTACTCTGACTGAACCCGGCGTTGTTGCCCTGACCAGTCGGGTTGAGGAAGTACTTCCCGTAACCGGCGCGGAGCACGGTCTTCTCGTTGATCGAATACGCCGTGCCGACGCGGAGCTGGTAGTTGTTCTTGTCGAGCTTCCAGGGCCGATCCGGGGCGCCGTCCACGCCGGCGAACCTGATGCCGCCCATGACCTGCTGACCGACGCGCGCCGACACCGGATTGACGATCGTCGGGTCGAACGCGTAGTTCAACATGTTGTCCTCTTCCGTCACGGAACCGTTGATGTCCCAGCGGAAGCCGAGGTTCACCGTCCACCTGTTGCTGACGCGCCAGTCGTCCTGGATCCAGGGCGCGATGAAGAGCCACTGGTAGTGCGGCTTCGGGTTGACGTCCACGTTGCCGCTGTTCGGTCGCGCCGAGCAGGAAGGACGCGAACGCGTTGCCCTCGAGCGCGCTCGTGCTGTTCAGCGTGCTGCGCGTGAACCCGCGCTCGAACCGGAGGATAGCCGCCCGAGTTGTTGTAGTTCTCGTTGAAGACGTTGGTCTGACGGATGTCGAGACCGCTGCGGATGTTGTGGGCGCCGCGGGTCAGCGACACGTTCGGCTGAATCGTGTAGTTGCGGTTCCGGTTCGGCGCGTTCCCGCGCGACAGGGTCGCGAACTGGTCGATCTCGATCACCGGGAAGATGCCGCCGATCGCCTGGCTGGGCATCTGGTTGACGAGGCTCGCGGGCCAGAACTCCGTCGAATCGAAGCCGTTCGCGAATTCGGAATAGCCCCACTCCAGGAAATAGGTGTAGCTGCCGCGCAGATTGAAGACCGTGCCCGGTCCGAAGATGTGCACCCAGTCGCCGACGAGCGCGCGGTTGGCGCGCCAGAGCGGAAGCTGGCCGGCCTGGCCGGGACCGCTGCGGATCGCGTTGCCTCGGTTGCCGATCTCGTTCCGCTCGTTCTCGCCCCACCGGAAGAAGGCCCGGTCGTTGGCGCCGAAGTTGTGGTCCACCTTCCCGACCCAGTTCCAGAACAGGTCCCGGTTGAAGTGCTCGGGCCAGAGCAGGTTCGTCTGCCAGGGCGCCACGCCGGCCGTCGTGCCGTTGGGATCCGGGTAGTACTGCATGATCGCCCGGGCCGTCGCATTGATGCGATCCGCCGGGATGATGTTGCCCGGGAACACATCGCGCGTCCAGACGCCGTTGACGTCGCGGCCGGTGTTCGGGTCGATAGATCCGGATCAGGTTGCCCGACGCGTCCGTGAGACCGCTGAAGTCGCCGTTCTTCATCGCCGGCGTCGGCACCGTGCTGGTCAGCGGGGCGGGCGTGCCTTCCTTGTACTTCTCACCGGTGAACAGGAAGAACGTCTTGTTCTTCCAGATCGGGCCGTCGACGCTGAACCCGTACTGATCGATGTACTGCTCGGTCTTCGGTCTGCGTCGTCGTGTTGAGGATGAGCGAGTTGGCCGCCAGCGCCTTGCGCCGCATGAAGTCGTAGACGACGCCGTGGAAGCTGTTCGAGCCCGACTTGAGCGACATGTTGACGACGCCGCCGGCGGTGCGGCCGTACTGCGCGTCGTAGGAATTGGTCGAGATCTTCATCTCGTTGACGGCTTCCGCCGGCGGCACGTAGGCGATGTTGTTGCCGCCCTGGTTGGCATTGTTCGGCGCGCCGTCGAGCAGGAACTCGTTGTTGCTGCTCTGTCCGCCGTTCATCGACCAGGCGGCGAGCGCGCCGTTGTCGAACGGACGGAGATAGATCGCCTGGGCGTTGTAGTTGACGCCGGCGACCAGGACGACGAGCGCCATCGGGCTGCGCGACTGCAGCGGCAGTTCCGCGATGCGCGCGCTGTCGATGACCGTGCCGCGCTGCGCGTTGCTGGTTTCGAGCAGCGGCGCCTCGGTGGAGACCGTCACTTCTTCCGTCAGACCGCTCACGGACATCGTCACGTTGATCGACGCGGTCTCGCCGACTGACAGGCGCATCGCGGTGCGCGTGTACTTCTGGAAGCCGTTCATCTCCACCGTCATGGTGTAGAGGCCGGGCCGCAGGAACGGCAGCGAATAGGAGCCTTCCGTGTTGGTCACCGCCGTGGCGGTTTCGTTCGTCTCCGTGTTCAGCACAGTGACCGTTGCGCCAGGCAGCGCGCCCTGGCTCGAATCAACGACCTGTCCTCTGACGGTGGCCCGGAACTCCTGAGCCGCCACGCCACCGGCCATCGCCAGAAGCAAAGCCGCACAGAGCAGGGCCCGGTATGACCGGATTCTTTTCATCAGCGTCCTCCGAAGGAGCATTTCAGCGAACGTACAAACGGCACGCCAGTCGAGCCAGAAGGCACGTCTTACTCTTATCGGGCGAGCAGGCGGTGCCCTCTAGACTGTTGGCGTCGGGAAGGTTATACAACCGGCGTGCCCGCCAGACAAGCAGGAAGCCACGCGTCGGCTCGGATGCGGGAACATCTGCAACACGCTGAGTGTCAGGCGTTTACCGGGCGTCCCTCGGTGGCACGAGACTGGGGTTCAACGTACGGGCGCGCGTAAATGCCGCACGCGACTCGTCGTGACGTCCAAGACTTTGAAGTACGCGTCCGAGATGATAGTGCGCCGGCGCGTAGGGCTCGAACACCGCGATGGCCCGTCGCAAACAGTCGAGCGCCCCCTCGAAGTCGCGTCGATCCAGGCGCGCCGTCCCGACCGCCGTCCACACCCCCGCTTCCTGCTCCTGCGCGGCCTGTCGCCTGAGCCGATCGGCGTCGGCCAGCTGGGCGCGGGCGCCACGTTCGTCGCCGGCGAGCTGCAGGACCTGGCCGAGCGTGTACTGCGCGCTCCAGAGGTCCGGCTTGAGCTCGACGGCGCGCCGCAGCGACGCGATCGCGCCCGTGTAGTCGCGGGTCGCCTTCTGGACCGCGCCGAGCGTGAAGTGCGCGTCGGCGTAGCGCGGCTCGAGCGCGATGGCCGCACGCAGGGCGTCGATGGCGCGGCCGGTCTCCCCCTGATGCCAGTAGATGACCCCGAGGGTGTAGTGCGCTTCCGGACGCGGCTCGATCTGCAGCGCGCGCCTCAACTGATCGATCGCCTCGGCCTGGCGGTCGGCCCGCTTCAGCGCCAGCGCCAGGTTGTAGCGCGCGAGGGTATGGCGCGGCGCCATCTCGAGCACGCGCTCGAAGGTCCGGATCGATTCGCCGATGTCCTGCTCGCTCAGCGCCAGCGCCAGCGTGAAGCGCACATCCGGGTCGTTCGGGTTGGCGGCGACGAGCGCGCGCGCCCGCTCGACGGCTTCGGGTCCGCGCCCGGCCTTGACGAGCGTCAGGATCAGGTTGTTCACCGCCTTGCGGAAGTCGGGCCGCGCGGCAAGCGCCTGCCGGAACGCATCCACCGCCGCGTCGAGCGCCCCGATCCGGTCGAGCGCCTCACCCAGCCGGTTCTGGATGTCCGCGTCGCCCGGCGCGAGCCCGGCCGCTTCCCAGAGCAGCGACAGCGCGGCGGGGAAATTGCCCTGCGCCTCGAGCGCGACCGCGCGGTCGTAGGTCTGCGCGGGCCGGCTGCTGCGGAAGTCGCAAACAGCAGCGCCGCGAGCACAACCGCACAGAGGGGCAACACGGGACGATTCTGACAGCATTTCTTTATTGCGCGCCGGGGCCCTCCGCCTTCGCGCGCAATGTGACAGCGCGCGCTACGGCGAGACCTCGCCGTAGCTGGTCGGTGAGCTGAACCAGCGGAGGCGGGCACCCCCACGCGCTGCCAGCGCTCGCTTCGCTCGCGCCGTTGGTTAGAACCTCCCGGCTGCTTGGATCCGCTGTCCGTTTCGATCCGAACATTTTGCCGATCCAATCGCCCGATTGTTGCTGGGCAGCGGCGCGAGCGGAAGCGAGCGCTGGCAGGCCGCGGGGGTGGGGCCCCGCGGCGCTCGCCGGGGGTGGGCCCCCGGCGAGCAACAAAGGAAAGTGGGGCCCCGGCGAGCAACTAAGAAATGCTGACCCAGCCCCGCGCACTTCCCCACTGCCGGCCTTCCCGCCCTGAGCCAAAACACCCCTCTGCGCAACCCCAGCCACGTGCTTGCTTTTCGCCCGCTTTTCAGGCCAAATACCCCCAGCTATCGGGAGCTCCGACCTATGCCATACACCTTGAACGTGAACGGAAAGCCCACGACCGTCGACGTGCCCGCGGACATGCCGCTCTTGTGGGCGCTGCGCGACGTCCTCAACCTCAAAGGCACGAAGTTCGGCTGCGGCATCGGCCAGTGCGGCGCCTGCACGGTGCACCTCAAGGGCAAGCCGGTGCGCGCCTGCCAGACGCCGGTGTCGGCCGCCGCGGGCAACCCGATCACCACGATCGAGGGGCTGTCGAGCGACGGGTCTCATCCGGTGCAGCGGGCCTGGATGGAGATCGACGTGCCGCAGTGCGGCTACTGCCAGGCCGGTCAGATCATGTCGGCCGCGGCGCTGCTCGCCACCAAGCCGAAGCCGACCGACGCCGACATCGACACGGCGATGACCGGCAACATCTGCCGGTGCGCCACCTACTCGCGCATCCGTCAGGCCATTCATCGCGCCGCCGCGCTCGGCGGGACGCGCCGCACCACTTCCTCGCCCGCGGCCACACGCCAGGGCGGCGGGCAGGACGAGTAGGAGGACGCCATGACGATACTGGTCAGCCGACGTTCGTTCCTCCGCGTCTCCGCCCTCGCCGGCGGCGGCCTGATGATCGCCGCGCACTTCGATGCGATCGCCCCGGTCGCCCGGGTCGCCGATGTCCTCGCGCAGGGCCCACCGCCTCCGCCGGTGCTGACGCCCAACGCCTTCATCAAGATCGCGCCGAACGGGGTGGTCACGATCATGGCCAAGGCGCCCGAGGTCGGCCAGGGCGTGAAGACGCACCTGCCGATGCTCATCGCCGAGGAGCTCGACGTCGACTGGAAGGACGTCAAGATCGAACAGGCGCCGCTCGATCAGACGAAGTACGGCGGCCAGGTCGCCGGCGGCAGCACCAACACGCCGAACAACTGGGATCCGCTCCGCCGTGTCGGCGCCGCCGGTCGGCACCTGCTGATCGCGGCCGCGGCCGCAGACCTGGAGCGTTCCTGAAGCCGAGTGCACCACCGCCTCGGGACGCGTGCTCCACACCGCGTCGAAGCGGTCGCTCGGCTACGGCGAGCTCGCCACCAAGGCCGCGGCGATGACGCCGCCCGAGCCGAAGTCGCTGACGCTCAAGGATCCGAAGACCTTCAAGATCATCGGCAAGTCGATCCCCGGCGTGGACAACCTCTCGATCGTGACCGGCAAGCCGATCTTCTCGATTGACTTCACGATGCCGGGCATGCTCTCGGCGGTCTATGCCAAGTGCCCGGTGTTCATGGGCAAGGCGGTCAGCGCCAATCTCGACGAAATCAAGGCCCTTCCCGGCATCCGCCACGCCTTCATCGTCGAAGGCACGACCGAGCTGCAGGGACTGCACTCGGGGGTCGCGATCGTCGCCGACAACTGGTGGCAGGCGCAGAGCGCGCGGACCAGGTTGAAGGTGACCTGGAACGAGGGGGACGCCGCGAAGCAGAGCAGCGCTGAATGGGCCAAGCGCGCGGTGGAGTTGTCGAAGGAGGCGGCGCCGATCACGATCCGCGCCGACGGCAACGCAGACGAGGCGCTGACCAAGGCCGCCAAGGTCGTCGAAGGCGCCTACCACTACCCGTTCATCTCGCACGCGCCGCTCGAACCGGAGAACTGCAGCGCCAACTTCAAGGACGGCAACCTGGAGATCTGGTCGCCGAGCCAGACCCCGCAGTCCGGCCGGCAGCTGGTCGCCCGCGTGATGGAGATCCCCGCCGACAACATCACGATCAACCAGTTGCGCGGCGGCGGCGGCTTCGGCCGTCGGCTGACCAACGACTACATGATCGAGGCCGCGTGGATCGCGCGAGTGGTCGGCGCGCCGGTGAAGCTGACGTGGACGCGCGAAGACGACATGCAGCACGACCACTACCGGCCGGCCGGCTGGCACTTCCTCAAGGGCGGCGTCGACGCCAACGGCAACCTGGTCGCGTGGCGCAACCACTTCGTGAGCTGGGCCGGCCAGCAGGCGAACCAGCAGTTCGCGGGCCAGTCCTCGATCGGCCCGGCGCAGTTCCCGGCGAGCTTCGTGCCGAACTTCCTGTTCGTGGCCAGCACGATGCCGATGACGGTGCCGACCGGCGCGCTGCGTGCGCCCGGCAGCAACGCCTATGCGTTCGTGTTCCAGTCGTTCCTCGACGAGCTGGCGCACGCGGCCGGCAAGGACCCGCTCCAGTTCCGCATTCAGCTTCTCAGCGGGACGCGCAACTCCGGCAAGCAGGACACCGACGGCTTCAACCCCGAGCGCGCGCGCGGCGTGCTGCAGCTGGTGGGCGAGAAATCCGGATGGGGCAAGACCAAGCTGCCCGCCGGCACCGGCATGGGCGTGGCGTTCCACTACAGCCACCGCGGCTACGTCGCGCAAGCGGCTGAAGTCCGCGTCACCAACGACGGCGCGGTCAAGGTCAACAAGGTCTGGAGCGCGGTCGACATCGGCGCCCAGATCATCAACCCGAGCAACGCCATCAACCAGGTGCAGGGCTCGGTCATCGACGGCCTCAGCGCGCTGATGTCGTACGAGATCACGATCGAGGGGGGCAAGGTCGTGCAGAGCAACTTCCACGACTTCCCGCCGGCGCGCATGCCGCACGCGCCGATGGTCAACGAGGTGCACTTCCTCACGACCGACAACCCCGTCACCGGCCTCGGCGAACCGGCGCTGCCGCCGATTCTCCCGGCGGTCGCGAACGCCGTGTTCGCCGCCAGCGGCAAGCGCATCCGCACGCTGCCGTTCTCGAAGAGTGGGTTGTTCTGGGGCTGACGGCGCTTCGGCGCCGTCCGTTCCTTACTTCCTATCTTTCCCCGTCATCGGCACGAAGCGCACCGGCAGCGTCTTGATCAACTCCATGCCGGCCGGGGTGCGGCGCAGGATGCGCAGGACCTGTTCGCCGACGCCGACCGGAATCGCCATCACGCCATCCATCTTCAGCTGATCGACCAGGGCCTGCGGGATTTCGTCGGGCGCCGCGGTCACCATGATGCGATCGAACGGCGCCTGCTCGGGCCACCCGGCGTAGCCGTTGCCGGAGCGAACGTGGATGTTCGTGTACCCGAGCGCCTTCAGCGTCCGCGTCGCACGCTCGGCGAGCCCGGGCACGATTTCGATGGTGTAGACCTCGCCGGCCAGTTCCCCGAGCACGGCGGCCTGGTACCCGGAGCCGGTGCCGATCTCGAGCACGCGATGCGCCTTCGTGATCGCCAGCGCCTCCGTCATGAAGCCGACGATGTAGGGTTGGGAGATGGTCTGGCCGAAGCCGATCGGCAGCGGGGAGTCGGCATAGGCGGCGCCGCGCTCGTCCTCCGGCACGAACAGGTGGCGCGGCACCTTCTCCATCGCCCGGAGCACGCCCGGATCCGCGATGTCGCGCACGCGCAGCTGCTGCTCGACCATGCGCTGCCGCTCGATCGCCCAGCGCTCGTCGGACGACTGCGTCATGGCCTTGGAACAGGCGGCGGCGAGCACCGCCGCCGCGACGCACAGTTTCGCCGCGTGCATGACATCCAGCCCGGGCCCCTTGGTGACTTCGCCCTTTTGACTTTTCTCCTTCTGACTTCTGACTTCTGACTTCTGACTTCCTACTTCCCTTCCGGCACCAGCGACACCACCGTGTAGCGGTCCATCGGGAAGTACTTCTTGAACATCTCGTGGAGGTTCTGGGGCGTGATCGCGTCGATGCGCTGCTCGCGCGTGAGGATCAGCATCGGATCGCGATCGAGCATCTTCGCCGACTGCAGGCGTCCCAGCCAGAAGCCGTTCTGCCTGCGCGCCGTCTCGTGCTCGCGCCGCGCCGTCTCCTTGGCGCGATTGGTGAGGTCGGCCGTCGGTCCCTCGGCCTGCAGCCGCTGCACTTCCTTGATGACGCGCTCGATCATGCTGTCGATCTTCTCGGGGGCGCCGCCGAAGGTGATGCCGATCCGGCCCGCCCCGCGCTGCGGCAGCATCTGCGACAGGCCCACGGACACGCCGTAGGTCTCGCCGAGCTCCTCGCGGAGGATGTCGCGCAGCGCAATCTCCAGCACCTCGGTCGCCGCTTCGACGCGCGACTGCTCGTTCTCCTCGAGCGGCGGCTCGGCGTAGAAGCTGAGCACCGTGCGCGCGCGCGGCTCCTTGCCGCGTGCCACCTTCTCGCGCACGATCTTCTCCGGGAACTTCACGCCCACGTCCTTGAACTTCGCGGAGGCGGTGCCCTTCGACGGCAGCGAGCCGATGTACTTGCCGACCAGCGGCAGCACCTCGTCGGTCTTGAACGCGCCCACCATGAAGAACGTGAAGTCGGCGGCGTTGGCGAAGCGCTCCTTGTAGAACGCGGCCATGGCGGCGCGATCGAGCGTGTTGATGCGCTCGATCGTCAGCGGCTGCGAGGTGTAGTGGCCGCTGTTGTTGATCTCGGCGACCTTCTCGCCGTAGACCGCGTCCGGGCTGCGCTCGCGATTCTGGTAGGCGCTCTCCAGGTTCTTCTTGATCAGCCCGAACGCATCGGCGTCGTCGCCAGGCGCGGTGAAGTTGAGGTGCATCAGCTGCAGCGCGGTCTCGATGTTCGCCGGCGTGGTGCGCGCCGAGACCCCGTGCGACGACAGCGAGATCGCGGCCCCGGCCGAGGTGCTCTTGCCGGCGAGCAGGCGCTGCAGTTCGACGGCGCGATGGCCGCCGATGCCGGACACCTGCACCAGCGCCGACGCCAACGACGCCTCGATGAACTGCGCCGGCGGCGCCAGCGACGAGCCGCCGGGCGAGGTCAGCGAGAACAGGACCTCGTCGTTCTTGAAGTCGGTGGACTTGAACCAGCCCTCGACGCCGTTGCTGAACCTCACCACCGTGACCCCGAGCTCGGCGATCTCGCGGCGGTCCTTGACCGCGCCGGGATCGGGCGGCGCCGCCATCAGGTCGCGCGACTCGCCGCCGTCGTTCCACGCGGTGACCGCGACCTTCTCGGCGCTCGCCACGGCCTCCTTGAGGTCGGCCTCGGTCGGCACCTTCAGGCCCGGCTTGTCGGGCGACACCGCCAGGATCGACGCGGCTGGCGTCGCTGAACAGATCCTTGGCCGCGGTCGTCACCTCCGCCGCCTGGATGCCCGGCAGGAGCGACTGCACCACCTTGCGCTCGTAGTCGATGCCCGGGCTCGGCTCCCCTTCCAGGAAGTGATTGACGTATTCCTGGACGTAGGCGCCGCTCTCGGTCTTGTCGCGCTCGGCGTAGGCGCGGTCGTAGGAGGCGATGATCCGCTTCTTGGCGCGATCCAGCTCGCCGGGGCCGAAGCCGTGCTGCACGGCGCGGTTTGCCTCGATCACGGCGGCGCTCAGCCCCGCCGGGATCTTGCCTTCCTGCACGGCCACGCCGAGGCCGACCGTCGACGTGGTGGGGCTGAGGCCGCTCTCGTAGGCGCCGGCATTGAGGAACTGCGCATCGGGCTTGCGCGACAGCTCGTCGAACCGCTCGTTGAGCATCTGGAACGCGAGACGCCGAACGAGGTTGCGGCGATAGGCGGCGATGGTTTCCTCAGAGGTGCGCTTGCGCTTGCCGATGACCGAGACCGACGACTGGGTCGCTTCCGAGTCGGTGGCGACCTTGACCAGCAGCTCGCTCTGCAGCGGCACGACGTAGTCGCGGCCCGGCGCCGGCGTCGACGGCTTCGGCAGGGCGCCGAACTCCTTCTTGATCAGCGCTTCGAGCTCGGCCGCGTCGACGTCACCGACCGCGACCACCGCCATCCGATCCGGCCGATACCACTTGGTATAGAACGCGCGCAGCCGCTCCGGGCGGAACGTCTTCAGCACGTCCGGCTTGCCGATCGGCAGCCGCTCGGCGTACTTCGATTCGTAGAACAGCACCGGGATCTGCTGATCGCGGAGCCGCGATCCGGCGCCCAGGCCGCCGCGCCATTCCTCGATCACCACGCCGCGCTCCTTGTCGACTTCCTTCGGATCCAGCGTGATCCCGCCGGCGAAGTCGGCCAGCGCCTGCATCCCCTTCTCGACCAGCCCTTCCTTGTCGGTCGGCAGCTGGAACATGTAGACGGTCTCGTCGAACGAGGTGTAGGCGTTGACGTGCGGCCCGAGGCGCGCTCCCGTCGACTCGAGCGCGGCGATCAGCTCGCCCGCCTTGAAGCGCTTGGTGCCGTTGAACGCCATGTGCTCGAGGAAGTGCGCGAGCCCCTGCTGATCGTTCTCCTCGTCGACCGATCCCGCCTTCACCGCGAGCTGCAGGCTCACCCGTTTCTCCGGCCGCGTGTTCTTGCGAACGTAGTAGGTGAGGCCGTTCGGGAGCGTGCCGCGCGTCACGGCGGCGTCGAAGGGGATGCGGTCGGTCGGCGACGGACCCTGCGCCGGCGACTGCCCGGCGCCCGCCGCGGGGGCCGGCGCCTGTGCGTAAAGTGAGGCACCGGCTAAGAGCGCGAGGACGAAGAGTGGGACGAACAGTCGGCCGGAGACGTGCTGTTTCATAGGCAGAATGTATCAAGAAACCCCGGCTCCCCGCGCCGCCAGCCAGCCGACCGCGCCATACCGCGCCGCCTTGCCGAGAACGGTCCAGATCGAGAATCGCCCGAACGGCATCCCGCTCGCCCCGGCGACCGCGACCAGCACGTCCCCGACCAGCGGCACCCAGGACAGCAGCAGCGCCGGCGAACCATAGCGCGCGATCAGATCCGAGGCGTGCCGCAGCCGCGCCGAGGTCGCCGGCGGCATCCGCGTCACCGCCGCACGAGCCAGCAGATACGTCGTGCACGCGCCCAGATAGTTTCCCGCCGTCGCCACCAGAACCGGCACTCCCCACCCCTTCGCATGCCAGACCGTCATCGCCAGCGGCACCTCCGACGACAGCGGCAGCACCGTGGCGGCGGCAAAGCTCCAGAGGAACAGGATCAGCAGCTCCACGATAACGACCTACGGTAGTCTGTCTCACGTGCTACGTGCGAACGTGCGGGCGTGTGCACGTCCAAACCCATGCCTCGCTTCCGCCTCACGATCGAATACGCCGGCACGCGCTACAGCGGCTGGCAGATCCAGAAGAACGCGCGCACCGTGCAGGGAGAGATCGACCGCGCCATCCGTGAGGCGTTCCGGCCGCGCGAGTTCGAGCTCTATGGCTCCGGCCGCACCGACGCCGGCGTGCACGCGCTCGCGCAGGTCGCGCACCTCGAGCTCTACACCGCGGTGACGCCCGAACAGCTGCGCCGCCGCCTGAACGACGAGCTGCCCGCCGACATCAACATCATCGCCGCCGACAAGGCGCCGCACCGGTTTCACGCGCGGCACGACGCGAAGTCGCGGAGCTACGTCTATCAGATCTCGCGGCGCCGGACCGCGTTCGGCAAGCCGTTCGTCTGGTGGATCAAGGAGCCGCTGAAGGTCGGTCCGATGCGCGAGGCCGCGGCGATGTTCGTCGGGATGAAGGATTTTCAGGGGTTCACGGACGACGACCCGGCGGAGAAGTCGACGCTGGTGCTGGTGGATGCGATCGAGATTGCCGAGGCGGGCGCCCTCGTCCTGATCCGCGATCCGCGGCTCGCATTTCCTGTGGAAGATGGTGCGCCGGATCGTCGGCGTGCTGGCGGCCGTCGGCCGCGGCGAACTGCGGCCCTCCGACGTCGTCAGCGAGGAGGTCGACGTCGCCGCGCTGACCGCACCGGCGGCAGGGCTGTTCCTCGAGGGCGTCTACTACCGGGACGGCGACGGCCCCGGGCCGCTCGGGCCCGTCCTGCAGGTCCCGTAGGTCCGGCGAGTCGCCTGCCGCGGCTACCGGATGATGCGAAGTCCGGTGGGCGCCGCCGGGGTCAGGTTCTGGCCCCATCCGAGCTGGATCACTTCGAAGTCATCGGCGGTCAGGGCCCGGAATGCCGGGTTCAGGACGCTGTTGTTCCAGCGCCCGTCCATGGTGCCGCTGATGTACATGTCGGAGCCGTTGTCGGCGACGATGAGGCCGTATCGCTTCATCGCGCGGAAGACCCGCTGCACTTCCGGCGTGAACGTGGAGATGTCCTTCGACGCCTTGAGGCGGAGCCGCGTGCCGAGCGGCGGCGCGCTCGTGTTCGAACCGGCGCGGTGCGACGCCGGCCAGACGTAGCCATTCGTCGCGCGCGTCGTCACGCGGAACGCGTGCGTGATCTCCGCCGTGCCGAACACTTCGTCGTAGCGCACGAGACCCGGGAAGATCGCCAGACCCGCCGCGTCGGCTGACGTCCAGCCTTCGGGGCGGCGATCGTTGGCCGCGAGGTTGAAGATCGCTCCCGACCCCGCGTCCCATCGTCCGGCCGCGGCATTCCACGTCGTCGCGAACGTCTCGTAGAGCATCCAGCGATCGCGATCGATGACCAGCAGGTGCCGGTCTCCTGATGAGCCTCCGCCGGCCTCCCCGCCCTCGATGTAGTTCGCCGTCGTCTTCGCTTCCTCGGGGACCGGATAACCGGCGAGGCCGGGCATGCCCAGGTCGCTCTCGTCGGCATAGTCGAACGTCACCGGCACACGGGCCTGGTCTCCTGCCACGACGACATATGGAATGCCGTAGGGGGGCGGGCCGAAATCAGGGTGCAGGCGGCGAACGGCCGTGGTGTTGGTGGCCGAGCGTCCGCTGATGAAGTCGATGAGCTGAGGAGAGCGGGCGTCGATCGGGGCGGCCGAGATGTCCTGGTTCCACCAGTTATCAACGGGAAATACCTGTCGGCCTGCGAGCGGCTCGAGCAGCACCGGCGGGGCCGCAGCCTCGACCATGGTGATCAGGGCCAAGGCGGCGATGCCGGCGAGCAATGGTCGTCTCGTCACGACCAATCCATCTTCAATTGGGGTGCCGTTCAGGATCCGCGGGCGGGAGGCGGTTTTCGCCCGGCGGAGGGGGCTGCGCGGGCAACTTCGTAACGGCCCGCGCAGCTTTGTAAGACAGCTATTTCCGTTTGATCTTCAGCGCTTCGAGGCGTTTGACGACGTCTTCCCCGGCGGTCTTGGGGCTGACCTTCGGATCGAAGTCGACAAGACGCCCGTCCGGGCCGATATAGAACGTCCAGCGCATCGCCCGCTGCCGCTGCGCGTTGACGACGCCATAGGCCGTCGCGGTCTTCTTCTCCGGATCGCTCAGGATGGGGTAATCCGCCTGGACGTGCTCGGCGAACTTCTTGTTGGTGTCAGCGTCGTCCACGCTGGCTGCGAAATAGACGACGTTTTCGAAGGACTTCAGGTTGTCGCCGCTCGCACGGAGCGACTGGCACTCGGCCGTTCAACCAGCGGTGAACGCCGCGGGAAACCAGGCAAGAACGACGGTCTTGCCCTTGTAATCCGACAGCTTGTGCACCTTGCCGTCGGAGCCCTGGAGCGCGAACTCAGGTGCGCTGATCGCCGACCTTCAGAATCGGCTCAGGGGGAGGCGGGGGCTGCGCAGGAGGCGGGGCCTGCTGCATGGCGGCGCCGAGTGCGGCCAGGCCGCAGGCAACCGCCCATCCGGTGAGAGTCGTCAACATGAGGGAAATGCGTAGCACGCCCCGTGCCAGCCTGGAACCGCCGGAGCCGGGCGGGCTCCGCGATATGCTGTGGCGGTCGTGAAACTTCGATTCTGGGGCGTGCGCGGGTCAGTGCCGTGGACGATCCCCGCCGCGATCGGCCATGGCTGCAACACGCCATGCCTCGAAATCACGGATGAGGAATCCGGCGATACGCTGGTCATCGACGCCGGTTCGGGACTGTTCGGGCTCGGACCGATGATCGCCGGCACCCCGCGCGATCTGCCGATCGTCCTGTCGCACTATCACTGGGACCACCTGCAGGGGCTGCCCTTCCTGTCGCAGCTGTACTCCCCCGGATGGCGGCCTCGAATCTTCGCGCCCGAGCTCGAGACCGCGCACGCGGACTGGCTCGACACGCTGTTCCGATCGCCCTTCTTTCCGGTGCCGCCCGACCGCCTGCCCAACCGTCCCGACGTCGAGATGATCGAGGCGGGGCACCTGACCATTGGACGCTTCGAGCTGTCGTCGATTCCGCTGAACCATCCAGGAGGCGCGCTCGCCTTCCGCATTCGCGGCCAGACCGGCGACGTCGTCTATGCGACCGACCACGAGTTCGGCGATCCCGCGTTCGACGACCCGCTGGCGGCGTTCGCGCAAGGGGCCGCGGCGGTGATCCTCGACGCGCACTTCACGCCGGACGAGCTGCCGCAGCATCGCGGCTGGGGACACAGCAGCTGGCGGCAGTGCGCCGAGTTCGCCGCGCGCGTCGACGCCGGCGGCCTCTGGCTGTTCCATCACAAGCCGGGGCGGACCGACGAGGCGCTCGTCCGGATCCGCGCCGACGCGCAGCGGATCTTCCGGCCGACCGAAACCGCCAGCGAAGGCGAGGCCCTGCAAATCTAGGCGCGACCCGCGCCGGCCGCGCCCCAGGGCGTGGTGTGACGAACGCCGCGACGTCGACACCGGTTGCGGCATCGCGCGGGACGCGGGACGATCGGGGTGCGGAGGCAATCGTGCAGAAGCTGGTACTCATCGCCGACGACAACGTCGACGCCGCCGAAAGCCTGCAGATGTGGTTGCAGATGTCGGGGCACGAGGTGCACATCGCGCTCGACGGCGTGCGCGCGCTCGCGGCCGCGGAATCGCTGCGGCCCCAAGTCGTGCTGCTCGACCTCGGCATGCCAGGGCTCAGCGGCTACGATGTCGCGCGCCGCATCCGTGCGGAGCCGTGGGGCCAGCAGATGGTGCTCGTCGCGCTCACGGGTTGGGGTCAGGAAGAAGATCGCCGGCGCACGGCCGAAGCCGGCTTCAACCATCACCTCACCAAGCCGGTGCTTCCCGACACGATCGACGAGCTGATTCGCACGTTGTGATTCGCGCTGCCGGATCTCAACGCGCCGTACACAGCGTCGCGAACGTATAGCCCCGCGCGCGCATCGCCGGTGCCAGCAAGCGGACGACGCCGCCGGCATGGCTGCGATCGCGCCGCGGATCGCGATGGTGGCCATCGTGAATCACGATGATGTCGCCGGGCGACGCCTTTCGCTGCAGCCGCGCCGCCACCGCCGCCGCGTCCCTGCCCCGCCACCAGTGCCAGTCCCACATGCCCCAGCTCCAGCCGGCCAGGCGGTACTCCATCTGCGACAGCGCGTCGTACATGGCGGCGCTGCGCCAGCCGGCGTGCGGCCGGAACAGCGGGCACGGTTCACGGCCGGCGATCGCGCGAATGCGCTGTGCCGCCGACGTCAACCGGAGGGCCAGCGCGTCGGGCGACATGACCATCGGCCGCCGGCTGCCGCTGTGCAGCGCGATCGCATGCCCCTCGTCCGCCATCCGGCGGACCAGCCATTCGGTCTCGGGCGTGATGTGCTCGTCGATCAGGAAGAAGGTCGCGTGGATTTGCTCGTCCCGCAGCGCGTCGAGCACGCGCGGCGTCCACAGCAGGTTGGGCCCGTCGTCGAAGGTCAGGTAGAGCGTCCTGGCGCCGCCGGCCGGCATCCGCCAGAGCGAGCGCGACGGACGGAAGGCTTCGAGCAGGAACGGAAACGGCGCGGTGTGCGTCAGGAACGCCACGCCGCCGATCACCAGCACCAGCACGAGAGCCATGCCGATACTCTACGTCGCGGAGCCTTCGCCTAGAAACGCAGAACTACCAACTCCAACCCAATTCTTTATTGGGAGTTGGGATCGGAAGTTGGGAATTGACACGGCTTCACTCGCTCCGCAGCGCGATCAACGGGTCGACCGACGCGGCCCGGCGGGCCGGGACGACGCTCGCGATCAGGCCGGCGAGCGCCAGCGTCAGCAGCGCGGCGGCCATGATCCGGACGTCGTTCGGCTCGGTCTCGAACAGGAACGTCTTGACGCCGGCGCTCGCATACCAGGCCACGACGCCGCCGAGGACGAGCCCGACCAGCATCATCACTCCCGATCGCCGAAGCACCATGCCGATCACGTGCCCGCGCGTCGCGCCGAGCGCCATCCGCACGCCGATTTCGCTGGTGCGCTGCGCCACCACGTAGGCCATGACGCCGTAGATGCCGACCGCCGCGATCACCAGGCCGAGCACGCCGAACAGCGCGAGCACCGTCATGTTGAAGCGCCGCTGCGCGATCAGCCGGTCCATGTACTGCTCGAGCGAGAACGTCTCGCCGCTGAGGCGCTGCTCCTTGTTCACCGACCAGATCGCCGTCCTGACCGCGGGCAGCACCGCGAGCGGATCGCTGCTGGTCCGCATCACCAGCGTCATGCCGATCACGGTGTTCTGCGACAGCGGCAAGTAGCACTCCTGCCGGGGCGGCGATTCCGGGCCGAGGTGCCTGATGTCGCCGACGACGCCGACGACCGTCACCTCCTGGTCGTTGATCTTCATCCGCTGTCCGAGCGCCTCGACATCCGGCCAGTACTTGCGTGCCGCAGCCTGATTGATGACGGTGACGCGCGGCGAGGATTCGCGGTCCTCGGCGGTGAGGAAGCGCCCTTGCACGAGCGGGATCCGCATGGCCTGCAGGTACTCGGGCGTGACGATCCTGCGATCGATCGACGCGTCGTCGCCCTCGATCTTGCCGCGACCGGGGATCTCGATATTGGTGCGGCTCCAGCTGCCGGTGAGCGGCAGGCCGCCGCTGACGGCTGCGACCGAGACCACGCCCGGCGCCTTGCCGACCGCCTCGATCATGCGCAGCGCGTACGGCCGGCCCTGTTTGGTCGCCTCGTCGAATGCCTGCCGCATCGGCACGCCTTGCGGCAGCTGCGGACCGACGTTCACCACCAGCACGTTTCGATAGTCGAAGCCCGGATCGATCCGCATCAGCTTCACGAAGCTGCCGATGAACAGCCCCGCGCCAACCAGCAGCACGACCGCCAGCGCGACCTCGGCGACCACCAGCAGGCTGCGCAGGCGCTGGCTGCCTGCACCCGCGGTGCTGGACCGTCCGCTGTCCTTCAGCGCGCGCGTCAGGTCGGGACGCGACGTCTGCAGCGCCGGAACGATCCCGAAGAACAGGCCGGTCACCAGGGCCGCTGCCACGGCCGTCGCGAGCACGCGCAGGTCGAGGCCGATCGCGGCGACGCGCGGGAGGCCGGCGGGCAGCCAGGCGCGAATCGCCTGGACGCCGAAATACGCGAGCAGGATGCCGAGCGCCGCGCCGCACAGAGCGAGCACCACGCCTTCGACGAGCAGCGCGCGCACCAGCCGCCACCGGCTCGCGCCGAGCGCCGCCCGGATTCCCATCTCGCGGCCGCGGATCGTCGCGCGCGCCAGCATCAGGTTGGCGACGTTGGCGCACGCGATCAGCAGCACCAGCGTCACCGCGCCGAGCAGCATCAGCATCCAGGCCCGGACGCGTCCGACGAGGTGCTCGTGCAGCGTGATGACGCGCACGCGCATCCCCGGGCTGAACTTGGGATGCTGCTCGTCGAGCGCCACGGCGACCCGGTTCATCTGCTCGCTGGCCTGCTCGATGCTGACACCGCGCTTCAGCCGGCCCATCGTCGTGTAGTTGTAGTTGCGGCTGCCGCCGCGGACTTTGTCTTCAGCGGTAAAGGAAATCGGCCAGTAGATCTCGGTGGGACGCTCGGCCGACACCGGATACGCGAACCACGACGGCATCACGCCGACGATCTCGAACGACTGCTCGTTGATGTCGAGACGCTTGCCGACCGCGTCCGGCGCGCCGCCGAACTGCCGCTGCCAGTAGCCGTAGCTCAGGATTGCGACGCGATGCCGGCCATCGATCTCGTCGTCAGCGGCGAACTGCCGGCCGAGGATCGGCGACACGCGGAACACCTGGAAGAACTCGTGCGTGACGCGCAGGCCGCGCGCGTCGGCCGGCTCGCCCGCGTCGTTGCGCATGCGCAGGACGCCGTAGCTTCCGACGCCGGCGATGGCGTCGAACGACTCCTGCATCCGTCTCCAGTCGAGAAACGTCTGGGGTGTGGTTGCGCCGCCGCCGAAGGTCTGCGCGCGCCGGGTGTCGTGCTCGAGCACCGCAACCAGGCGATCGTGTTCGTCGAAGGGCAGGCCGCGAAGCACGACCGCATCGACGACGGAGAAAATGGCTGTGCCGGCGCCGATGCCGAGGGCCAGCACGATGAGCGCCACCGCGGTGAAGGTCGGAGCGCCGCCGAGCGCGCGAAGGGCGTTGCGAAAGTCGTCGCGCATGTGCGTTAGACGCGCACCGGCGTGCGGGAGTTGGGCACGGGCCGGCCTACTTGCGCAGGCCCCACCGAATCCCCTCGCGCAGATGGGTCCGGAATCGCGTGTCGTTCCAGACCGCGGCGGGATGGCCGAGTGCCGTGTAGAACACCCGCCCCGACCCGTGGGACTTCTGCCAGGCCAGCGGCAGGTCGGCGGCCTCCCCGGCGCGTGCCGACGCCGTCAGGCGGGATGCGGTCGAACGAGAGCAGCACGGCGTGCCCGGACCCGGCCGGCCTGAAGCGATACCACTCGTCGGTCATCCGGAATCGCGATCCCAGGTGCGCCACGACCGGGTTCGCAGGGTCGTTGACCTTGACCTCCGCTTCGACGATCGCCCCGTGGTGCGAGAACGCCCCGCCCAGCATCGCCAGGAACTCCGGCGAGTCGTTGTAGGTGTCGGACGCGCTGTGGGCGCCGAAGAACGCCTTGCCGCTGGCGATCCACGCGAGGAACGCGTTCAGGTCGGGCACCCCGAGGTTGCCCGTCGTATTGGCGAAGAACACGCCGTCGTAGGGCGCCAGCGCCGCCGGGGTCAGGCAGGTCCGGACCTCGTCCGCGGTGCGGCAGAAGTCGGCCTGAAACAGGCCGCTCTCCGTCCCGATGGCGCGAATCGCCGCCTCCGCCGCCGGGATCGAGTCGTGACGGAACCCGGTCGTGTGCGTCACGACCAGCAGGCGGGACGAGCTGGCCGTGGGTGGTGGCTGGGGGCCCGCCGGCGTCTGCGGGCCGGCATCGCCGGTGCCCCCGCCGCACGCGATCAGCAGCACGGCGAGCCCGATGCCGGGCAGGCGTGACGAGGTGCGATCCATGGCCAGATTATCCCCCCGGCCCGCCGACTTTGCGAGGAGGCCGCGCGCGCCGTCATGTAAACTCGTTCCGTGCGGCTCCCGCTCGAAAAATGGGCTCGTGTCGGGTGCGCGCTGGCGCTGATCGCAGGCGCCGACGCGACGGCGCCGACGCGTCCCTGGGTGCCGGATTCGGCGCTCCATGCCGCGGACGACGTCGCGGTGATTCGCGTCACCGCGGTCGTGACCGACCGCCGCGGCCAGCCGCTCGCGGGACTGAAGCCCGCCGACTTCGAGCTCCTCGTCGACGGCAAGCCACAGACCCTCGACACCGCGGAATTGACGACGGTCACGCCGACGCCGCGCGCCTTCGCCTTCCTGCTCGACGAGTTCCATACCGCGGCTGGTGACAGCGCGGCGGTCCGCGACGGCCTGCTGCGGTTCGTCGATCACCTCCGGCCGACCGACGTCGCCTACGTGGTCAAGCCGCTCGACCCGCTGACCATGATCAAGCCCGTGCCCGACCGCGAGGCGCTGCGGCTGGCGATCTCCAGCTTCGAGGGACGCAAGGGCGACTACACGCCGCGCTCCACGTTCGAGCGCAATTACATGGCGCAGGCGCCGGCAGCCGTGGCCTGGGCGCGCGGGCAGATCGTGACCTCCGCGCTGCGCGCGATCGGCCAGGCGCTGTCGCAGGCGTCCAACGTCAGGCCGGCGATCGTCCTGGTCAGCGACGGCTTCGAGCGGATGCGAACCGGCCGCGACGTGCCGGCGAACCTGCAGACGGCCGTGCGTGTCGCCAATCGCGCCGACGCGCCCGTGTACGCCTTCGCGCCGGCGCCGCCGCTCCCGCCGGCCGACGGCACGCAGCCGCCGGATCCCGGCATCACCGCCCTGCGCTCGCTGGCCACACAGACCGGCGGCGACCTGGTCGTCGGTGTCGGCGCCATCGACAGCGGGCTCGCGAGCATGATGCGCGACCTCGACAAGTACTACGTCCTCACCTATCGCGCCCCGCACGGGAGCGACGGCAGGTTCCATGCGCTGCAGGTCGGGGTCAAGCGCGAAGGCGTGCAGGTCCGGGCGCGGTCCGGATACGTCGCGCCGCTCTCGGCGGAGATGCGCGCCGCGATGCTGCCGGCGCCGATCGCGCCGGCGCGCATCCTGCGGCGAAGCGCGCTGATTCAGTCGTGGTCGGGTATGACCCCGACCGAGGACGGACGCGCAACCGTCACGCTGACATGGGAGCCCGCGCCCGCGCGCTCGGCAGCGGCGGCTCGCGCCCGCGCCGCGACGATCGTCATTACGGCGTCCACTCCCAAGGGTGCGGTGCTCTTCGACGGCGCCATCGGCCCGACCGGTGAGTCCGGCGCCGCCGGCATCCCGAACCGGGCGACCTTCGAGGCGCCGATGGGCCCGGTCCAGGTCGACATGAAGATCCTCGACGCCAAGGGCGTCGTCCTCGACACCGACTCGCGCGACGTCACGGTGCCGACCCTGCGCAAGGACTCGCCGACGATCTTTGCGCCGGCGGTCATCCGCACGCGATCGGCGCGCGACTTCCGCGAGGCGGTCGACAGCGCGATCGCGGTCCCGGTCGCCACTCGCGACTTCCTGCGCACCGATCGCCTGATCATCCGCGTCCCCGCCGTCGATGCGGCCGGCACTCCGGTTCCCGTCACCGGCACGCTGCTCAACCGCTGGCGTCAACCGATGCGTGAAATGCCGGCGCTCGAGCTGTCGCCGTCGATGCCCTCCACCACCCAGTTCGACCTGCCGCTGGCCTCGCTCGCGCCCGGTGAATACACGATCCGCCTGACCGTCACCCACTCCGCCGGCTCGATCTCGGAACACGTCACCTTCAGGGTGCTCGGGTGAATCGTGCCCTCGGAGTCGTGATCGGGGATCGGGGATCATAGTGATCACGGAGTCGTGATCGGTGATCAGTGATCGGGATCAGTGATCGGCGATCCGAGCTGATCCGCTGAAGATCCCTCGGATTCCCGCTCCGCCGATTCCCGCTTCCCGCGATCGGGACGAACGCATGGACGAAATCCGCCAACCAAGGGTAGGCTTATGGCCCACACGCCACACTGCCGTTGGAGAACCTGCGTACGATGAACCCGATTCACGCCCTGTTGACCGCGCTCGGCGCGCTTGACCCTCTTCTTCGTCGCCGGCTGGTCGCAGGCGGCCATGGCTGCCCGGCGCGCGACCGCCGGCGCCGCGGCGAACCCGGCCACCGACGGGCGGTTTCCAAGTCCTTTCCAGATCGGGCTTGGGGCGGTCACCAACTTCGCCGACTCGCTCGGCATCGGATCATTCGCCACGACGACCGCGGTCTTCAAGCTGCTCAAGATGGTCCCCGACCGGATCATCCCCGGCACGCTCAACACCGGCCACACCCTGCCGACGGTCGTGCAGGCGTTCGCGTTCACGAGCGTCATCCCGGTCGACGTGCTGACGCTGATCTCGATGATCGTGGCGGCGGTCCTCGGGGCCTGGCTCGGCGCCGGGATCGTCGCGCGGTGGCCGAAGCGGAAGGTGCAGATCGGCATGGGCGCCGCGCTGCTGGCGTTCGCGGTGTTCGCGCTGATGCGGCAGCTCAGCCTGTTTCCGGCCGGCAGCGAGGAGATCGGCGTCCGCGGCGTGAAGCTGGCGATCGCCATCGGCGGCAACTTCATGCTCGGCGCGCTGATGACCCTCGGCATCGGCCTCTACGCGCCGTGCATGATCCTGGTCAGCCTGCTCGGCATGAGCGAGCGCACCGCCTTTCCGATCATGATGGGATCCTGCGCGTTCCTGATGCCGATCGGCAGCCTCCAGTTCATCCGCGAACAGAGCTACAGCCTGCGCAACAGCCTCGGCCTCGCCATCGGCGGCGTGGTCGGCGTCTACGTCGCGGTGAAGTTCTTCTCGACCCTCGACCTGCGAACCGTCCGCTGGCTGGTCATCGTGGTCGTCGTCTATACGGCGGTGATGATGCTGCTGTCGGCGATGACCGACAGCAAGGCCGAATCATCGACCGAGTGATCGAGCACCTCCGCGCCCGACGTGCGCTGCAGGCGCCGGCGGCGGCGCTGATCCTGGCGGCGTCGCTGCACGCCGGTTCCGGGACGGCGCCCGGGGCTGCGACGGTCCAGCCGGCGCCGCGATGGATGCCCGCGACGACCGGCGTCACGGCGCGGCTGCGCGGCGTCAGCGCGGTCTCCGACCGCGTGGTGTGGGCGAGCGGCAGCAACGGCACCGTCATCCGCACCCAGGACGGCGGCGCCTCGTGGACTACGCTCACGGTGCCGGACGCGCAGAAGCTCGACTTCCGTGACATCGACGCGGTCGACGACCGCACGGCCTACGTCCTCAGCATCGGCGCCGGGGATGCGTCGCGCATCTACAAGACCAGCGATGCCGGCGCCACCTGGCGCCTCCAGTTCAGGAACGAGGATCCGAAAGCCTTCTTCGACGCGATGGCGTTCAGGAACGCGCGCACCGGTTACGCGCTGAGCGACTCGGTGGACGGCCAGCTGATCGTCATCCGCACGACCGACGGCACGACCTGGACGAGGATCGCCAGCGGCCTGCCTCCGGCCCTCGACGGTGAAGGGGCCTACGCCGCCAGCGGCACCAACGTCGCGATCCTCGATCGCCAGATCTGGCTCGCCACGACCGCCTCGCGCGTGATCCGGAGCGAAGACGACGGCCGCTCGTGGAAAGCGGTGTCGACGCCGCTGCCGACAGGCACGTCGGCCGGCATCTTTTCGATCGCGTTCCGCGATCGCGGCCACGGCCTGATCGTCGGCGGCGACTACAAGAAGGAAGCCGAGGCCGCCGACAATGCCGCGATCTCGACCGACGGCGGCGCGTCGTGGACGCTGGTCAAGGGCCTGAGTGGGTTTCGATCCGCGGTCGCGTTCCTGCCCTCACGACGCGACGTGGCGATCGCCGTCGGGCCGTCGGGGTCCGATTGGTCTGCCGACGGTGGCCGGACGTGGCAGGCCCTCGAAGGTCCCGGCTTTCACACGCTGAGCGTCGCGCCCCGATCGCGCACGGCGTGGGCGGCTGGGGAAAGAGGGCTGGTCGCGAGGATTGACTTCTGAAGAAGTCAGAAGTCAGAAGTTAAAAGTCAAAAGCTCTTTCTTACTTTTGCCTTCTGCCTTCTGACTTGTCTATGCCGCCGTCAAGAGCACGGGCTCGTCGCGGGTGATGACGACGGTGTGCTCGTAGTGGGCGGCGAGGCTGCCGTCCAGCGTGCGGATGGTCCAGCCGTCCGCGGCTTCGACCACGCGCCACGAGCCGGAGCTGATGATCGGCTCGATCGCCACCACCATTCCCTCGGTGAGGACGTCCCGCTGGCGGGCGTTGAAATAATTCGGCACCGACGGCTCTTCGTGAATGGTCCGTCCGATGCCGTGGCCCGCCAGGTCGCGAATCACCGAGAACCCGCGCCGCCGCACTTCGGTCTCGATGGCGCGGCCGACGGCACTGACCGGGGTGCCGGCCCGAGCGACGGTCATCGCCTGCGCGAACGCCGCTTCCGCGCACGCCCGCAGCCGCACCGCGCGGTCGCTGGCGCCTTCGAGCAGCACCGTGCGCGCGGCGTCGGCCATGTAGCCGTCCTTCTCCACCGTCACGTCCAGCTTGACGACGTCACCCCGGGTGAGGCGACGTGCCCCGGGAACGCCGTGCACGACTTCGTCGTTGACGCTGATCAGCACGGTGCCGGGGAAGTTGTAGACGACCGCCGGAGCGGAGCGCGCGTGGTTGTCGCCGAGCAGCGATGCGGCCAGCGCGTCCAGCTCGCCGGTGGTGACGCCGGGGCGCGCGTGCGACTCGAGCGCATCGAGCACCAGGCGCACGATGCGCCCGGCCTCGCGCATCCCGTTCCACTCCGACGTCGTGGTAATCGACATCGTCAGTCGAGCTCGACCCAGCCTTCGGCCATCATCAGCTCGGCATTGAGGACGGCGGCGCCGGCGGCGCCGCGAATGGTGTTGTGTCCCAGCGCCGCGAGCTTGGTGCCGAGCACCGGACAGGGGCGCACGCGCCCGACCGAGACGGTCATGCCGCCGTCGCGCAGCGCGTCGCGCCGCGGCTGCGGACGATCCGGCTGCTCCAGGCAGACGACCGGGCTCGGCGGCGCGCTCGGCAGTCCCAGCTCCTGCGGCCGGCCGCGCCAGCTCCGCAGCGCCTCCTTGACCTGATCGACCGACGGCCCGTCGTCCATCTTGATCGACGCCATCAGCGTGTGGCCGTCGATGACCGGGACGCGCGTGGTGTGGGCGCTCACCACCACGAGGTGCGGCGTGACCGCTTCGTCTGCGAACGAGCCGAGGATCTTCTGGGTCTCGCTCTCGATCTTCTCTTCCTCGCCGCCGATGAAGGGCACGACGTTGCCGATGATGTCCATCGACGGCACGCCGGGATAGCCGGCGCCAGAGATCGCCTGCAGTGTGGTGACGTTGACGGCGCGCAGGCCGAACTGCCGCAGCGGCGCCAGCACCATCGCCAGCGCGACCGTCGAACAATTCGGGTTGGTCACGATCGCGCCGGACCAGCCGTGATCCTTCTTCTGCCGCGGCATCAGCGCCAGGTGCTCGCCGTTGATCTCGGGGATCAGCAGCGGCACGGACGGATCCATGCGGTAGCTGCGGGCGTTGGTGATGACGATGTGGCCGGCGCGGGCGAACGCGGGCTCGAGATCCTTGGCGGCGTTGGCGTCGAGGGCCGAGAAGATCAGTTTCGGGCCGCGGCCGGGCACGCAGGCCTCGACCTTGAGGTCGGCGATCTCGGCGGGCGGATCCTCGGGCAGGCGCCACGACGCCGCGTCACGATAGGCCTTACCTTCGGATCGTTCGCTCGCGGCGAGCCAGCCGGGACGGAACCAGGGATGATTGGCGAGCTGGCAGACGAACTGCTGGCCCACCATGCCGGTGGCGCCGAGCACTCCGACGTCCAGCCGCCGGCGGACGGAAAATGCCTGTGATTCCATAATTTTCGTTCGGGCTCTGCGAGTGCGGGGAGGGTGATCGACCGGGCCCGTTCTCAGTGCGTCATCGCATACATCAGGACGTTGATGCCCACGGCATACCCATCCGGCGAGAACTGGTAGAAGAAGGCGCGTTCCTCGCCTTCGCGCTCCCACGCGTCAGAGATATCCGTATTGTGCGTCATCAGCACCATGATCCGGCCATTCGAATCGCTGATGGCATACATCTGCGGAATGGCGCTTTCCGAGCCGCGCTCGGAGGTGAGGCCTCCCGAGCGCCGCCAGTGCGCGATTGACGGGATCTGCGGGACCTTCTTGACGTCGAAGAAGGTGCGGAAGATCGGGTGCGCCGTCGTGAGCGTCTTGACCGGGAACTGCTCGCGCGGCAGGACGCGGCCGATCTCCTCGATCCACTGGGTCCACGCCCACTCGCCCCAGAAGTCGTCGACCCAGAGGAAGCCGCCCTTGAGCAGGTACTCGCGCAGCCGCGCCGCCTCCATGTCGCTGAAGCGCGCGGTGCCGACGTCCTCCATCTCGATGAAGGGACACTTGAAGAGCTCGGCGTCGGTGAGCCGGACCACGACGTGGTTCGGCTCATCGGTGGCGGTGCGGCTGACGCGGGTCTTGGTCAGCTCCGACAGGCGGATCGAGAAGTTGACGTCAGCGGCCGGATAGTCGGTCCACCAGCCCTGGCCGCCGGGCTCGATGCGGTCGCTGAGGAAATAGCCGCGGCAGAAGTTGAACGAGCCGTCGAAGGTGTCGGCGACCGGGAACCTGGGCGCAGGGCCGCGGCGCTGGAAGCCGCGGAACCATTCCTGCGCCGCCGCCCCGGTGGCCACCGTCACGGCCACGATCACGCCGGCGACAATCCGACGGAGCACGGGTTACTTCTTGTCTTTCTCCGGCGTCGATCCCGACGGCCCCTTCGACAGCGACTTGTAGTACTCCTCGACCTGCTTGCGGAACTGCTCGGGCACTTCGTCCGACCCCGACAGCACCGGCTGCGCGTTGCCGCCTTCGGCGCGGCGCCGCAGGCCGAACTCGAAGCGCTTCATGTTCTCGGCGACCGCGCCCTGCAGCCGCTGCAGCTCCTCGACGTCCTGGTAGACGCGATCGTCCTGCAGCGCGCGCAGGCCGCGCAGCACTTCCTCGAGCTGGCGTGAATCGAGCTTCTGCCCCTGCACCATCCGGCGGAGCTGTTCGGCGTCGTTGATCCACTGGCGAATCTCGCCGCGGAACTGACGGACTTCCTCGGGGTTGAAGCGTCCGGCCCGGCGATCGCCCCAGCCGCCGCCGTCGTTGCGGAAGCCGCCGGTCGTATCGCCGATGCCGCCACGGCCATCGGCCGTGCGCTGACCCTCGTTGCGTCCTTCGCCGCCGCCCTGCTGCCCCTGCTGGCCGCCCTGCCCCTGCTGACCCTGCTGCCCGCCCTGGCCTTGCTGCACCTTGCTGGCCCTGCTGACCGCGCTGTCCCTGCTGGCCTTGCTGGCCCTCCTGGCCCTGCTGGCCCTGCTGGCCGCGCTGCCCCTGCTGGCCCTGCTGCCCTTGCTGGCCGCTGTCTGACCCTGCTGCCCCTGCGCGCGTTCGCGCATGCGCTGATCGAGCGACTCCATCCCTCGCGCGAGCTCGCGGGCCTTGTCGAGGGCCTGCCCCATCTGGTCCGGCGCCGATCGGCCGAGCGCCGCTTCCGCTTCGCGGAGCTTGTCGCGCACGCTGTCGAGCGTGGAGCTGATGTCCTTGTCGAGCGCCTGCGCGTCGGCTGGCTGCAGGCCGGCGCGCATCATCGAGCGCGACCACCGGATCCGATCGCGCACCGCGCGGTCGCGCAGCGTGCCGGCCGCTTCCGACATGCGCCGCGAGGCTTCACGCTCCTGCCGCGCGATCTCTCCCGCGGTGCGGTTCAACTGCTGTTCGAGGTCGCCGACGCGGCCGGCCAGCTGCTCCTTGCGCTGGCTGAGCTGCTCGACGCGCTCCTGACGCTGCTGCCCCGCGCCTTCCAGGCCCTGCGCCGCGTCCGCGATTTCGCGCTGCTCGCGCGCAATCTCCTCTGCCTGCTGCCGCGCGTTGCGCACGTCGCGCTCGGCGCGTCCGGTCTGGTTCTGCTGCAGCCTGCGCTCGGCTTCGCGCAGCCGCTCGAGCGCCGCCGAGGCCTGCGCCGCCGCCGAGGGATCGCCGTTCGCCGACGCCCGCCGCATCGCATCGGCGGCGTCACGGAGCTGCCGCGCGGTCTGCGCCAGGTCGGATCGGTTCTCCTCGCGCGAGAGCTGTTCGAGCCGCCGCGCCGCTTCCTCGACCTGCTCGGCCAGCGCCCGCTGCTGCTGGCTGCTCGACCCGCCGCTCGACTGCTGGCCGGCCAGCGCCCGCTGACGCTGCCGCTCGGCTTCCTGCTCCTGGCGCCGCGCCAGCTCGCGCAGCTTCTCCATCAGCTCGTCGACCTGCTGATCGGCGTTCTGCTGCTCGGCCCGCTGCGCCGTCTCGTACTGGTTGGCGACGCGATCGAGCTCCATCTCGAACAGGTCGGCGAGCTCCTGCGCCGTCGCGCTCTGCCCACCGCCGCCGCCCCCGCCGCCGCCGCGCTGCATGCTGACCTGGACCTCGTATTCCTCCTCGGCCTTCTGCAGGATCTGCAGCGCCTTCTGCTCGGGCTCGAGGGCGCCCTGCGGATCGGGCGCGCGCAGCTTGCCTTCCGCGGCATTCATCGCCGTCACCGCCTGCGGCAGCAGCTCGGCGATCTTCTTGAACGCCGGATCCTGCTCGACCAGGCGGCTGTTCATCCGGGTCAGCAGCCCCTCGACCTGCTCGCGCAGCTTCGACTGCGACAACGCCACGACGACCGAGTTCTCCTTGAGCTTCTCGGCGCTCATCGTCTTGCGGTCGCGGTTGATGTTGAAGGTGGCCGCGATGATCTGCCGCTGCTGCTGCGACAGCGCGCCGACCTGATTCTGCTGCCCGCCGCCGCCCCCGCCACCGCCGGCCTGCGACTCGGCGCGCTTGAAGTCCTTCCGCAGCGGACGCACCTGCAGGAAGTAGATGTCGCTGGTGGCGCGCTTGGCGCCCGCGACGGCGTCGTTGTCGGCCGCGCGCGCGTAGTAGGACACGAAATCGCCGGGCGACACGTTGAGCTCTTCGAGGTAGAAGGTGTGCCCCGCGCTCACCTCCGGCAGCCGGTTCTTGCCGTCGAACAGCCGGATCGTCTTCTCGGCCGCGCCGTTGACCGAGTAGACCAGCTCGAGGTCCTTCACCCCGAAGTCATCCTCGGCCTTGGCTTCCACGAACACTTCTTCGATCGGCGACGCGCTGGTGTCGCGTCCCGGCTTCGAGATCGAGACGGTCGGCGGCTGGTCGGTCAACACGTCGATGGTGTATTCGGGCGACGCCGCGACGCGGTCGCCGGTCGGCGCATCCAGCTCGATCTTGTAGAAGCCGTCCTTGTCGGCGACGAACTTCGACGTCAGCGCCCCTTCGTCCGCGGCGGCCAGCGCCACCGCCTGCTGATCCTTCAGCACGATCTGGCCGCCCTTGGTCGCCATCGTCGGCACCACGCGCACGCGGATCTCGGTGCCGCGCAGGACCGCGATGTCGCCGCCGTCCTCGATCTTCCGGGGCTCGAGCCCGGTGTAGGCCGGGAAGTGGTACTCGAGCTCGAGCCGCTGCACGTACGGCATCTCGATGACGTTGAGGCGATAGGTCGTGGACCGCACGCCCGCCGCTTCGACGTAGTAGTCGAGCGGGCCCGGCAGGTCGAACAGCATGCCCTGGAACTTGGCGTCTTCGCGGATGAGCGGCACGCGCTCGAATGGACCGTCGGCTGACTTCCGCACCATCAGGACCGGCTGCTCCGCCGTGAAGCCGTGCAGTTCGGCGGTAATCGCCTGATCCGCGCCGCGGGGCACGTTCACGTTGCCCGGCTGCACGTCGATCCGGTACGGCACGGCGGCCTCGACGCTGCGGGACACCACCAGCAGGGCCGACAGCGCGTGACGCAGGTACGCGGGACCGAGCGCGAACAGCGCGAGGGTCGCGATCACCACCGCGCCGAACGCCACCGCATACCCGTTCAGCGGCTTGCGCTCCACCCGCTTGCCGTGCTCGAGCGCATGGCACTTCTGGATCGCGGACTCGACCAGCCGCTTCACCAGCCCCGACTGCGCGCCGGGGCCCCGGCTCGCCTCGACGGCGCTGATGATCTCGGCCTGGAGCGACGGCTCGTGCTCCTCGAGATAGAGCGCCACCTGCTCGTCGGTCGTCTGCCGCATCAAGGGCCGGACGAAGAAGACGCCAATCAGGGCGAGTATCGCGATCGGCAGCGCGATGCGAAGCGTCAGGATCGCCCCGGGCGCGAACCGCCAGGATTCGAGGCCGAGCGCCGCGCCGACGAACACCGCCACCGCGAGCGCCGCGACCAGCACCGCGCCCCGCAGCGCGAGCTTCATCCGCCACCGCCGGCGAATCTGCCGGATGATCCCGATCAGATCGGAGTCGGATGGCGAATCGTCTCGTCCAAAGGAGATGGGCATAAGGCCTCTTTTGACTTCTAACTTTCTGACTTTCAACTTCTGACTTCTGACTTCTGACTTCTTCAGAGAGCCACTCGGTTCGACACGAACGTTTCCGCGGCCAGGAGCATCGCCCCGGCGAACAGCAGGTACCACCATACCCGCTGCGACGCTTCCCGCGACGCGTTGGTCTGCTCAACCGTGCCGGTCCCGCCGGCGGCGGACGTGCCCGCGCCGGTCACCGCGGCCACCACTTCCTTCGGATCCATCGGCGTCAGATCCGACTCCGACAGGTCCACGTTCGCCGCCACGGTCGCGGCGGGCGGGCCGGTCGGCGTCTGGCCGCGCAGTTCGTAGAATCCCTGTTCCTGCAGCTCGACGACGTCGCCGCCCTCCGGGTCGAGGGCGATTCGCTGACCCGACGGCGACACCACGGTCCGGACATCGACCGGCTGCTGCACGCCCACCGCCGCTCCCGGATCCAGGACCTCGCCAACCGTCAGCCACGGCTCGGGCTCGCGGTAGCCGGCCAGGTGCCGGCCAATCTGGTGCACGAACGGCAGGAACACCGGCTTCAGCGCGAAGTCGTTCCACTCCATCTCGAACGACGACGCCCACACCAGCACGCGGCCGCTGCCGATGCGCCGCTCCACCAGCGCCGGCGCGCCATCGTCGAACCGGGCGAGCACGGTGGCGCCCTGCTGCGGCGTCACCGCGCGATAGCCGTAGAACCGCGCCGCCGAGAAGTCGCCGCTGCGCGGCGCACGGAACGGCTCGAAGATCGGATGCCCGTACTCGAGCCCGACGAGGCGGCCCGCCTGCCCGCGCGATCGATCGACGGCCTCGCCGGGCAGCGCCGCGATGAGCGCCGCGCGTTCCTGCGGCCAGGTGCCGCGCGGGCCGGCAATCACCAGCAGGCCGCCGCCGCGTTCGACGTACTTGCCGAGACGCTCGGCAAAGCTCGACGACACCTGCACGTCGTTGACCACGATCATGCCGGCGGCCTGGAGGTCGTCCGGCGAGAGCGATTCGGCGTCGCGCGGCGCCGTCTCGAAACGCGGCGTATCGCCGACCGCGAGCGCACGCGCCACGTAGAGGCTGGCGTCGCGCCGGCCCGCCCGCTCGACCATCAAGGTGCGGACCGGCCGGCCGGCCGCGACCATGAAGTGGAACGCGTTGTCGCGGTCCATGGCGTCCTTCGCCAGCCGCACGCTGGCGCGGATTTCGGATCCCGACAGCGTGACCGGCGCAAAGGTCGTCGACGTCGAAGCGTTGGCCTCGACGCTGGCGCGCTGTGTCTGGATCGCGCGGCCGTTGATCTCGAGCGTGACTTCGACGCCGTTCAGCGCCTTGCTGCCGTGGTTGGCGAGACCGGCGGTGACAATCACCCGCTCCTGGTTCGAGAAGGTGGACCGCTCGAGCGCGACCGGTGTGACCGAGACGTTGGCCGTTTCCGCGTCGCCGATCGCGACCGGCGTCAGCACGGCCCCGTCGGGCAGCCGCACGCCGTCGGCGCCCCGCCAGCCGCCGCGCTGGAAATCGGTGATCAGCACCACTTCGCGGCGCGGCTGCGTGGACTCGCCCAGGATGCTGCCCGCCAGCTTCAAGGCCGGCCCGTAGTGGGTCGCGCCCGAGGACAGCTGCGCGCCGGCCAATGCCGCCTGCAGCCGCCCCTTGTCGGACGTCGACCGCAGCGCGACGTCGGTCGCCGAACCGAAGAACACGAGCGAGCCGCGGTCCGCGGAGCCCAGCGATCCGATGGCGCTCCCTGCCGCCGCGACGGCGCGCGACCATCGTTCGCCGTAGCCCATGCTGTACGACCGGTCGAGCAGGATCACGACCTCGCGCGCGCCGCCGGCTGCCGACACGGAAGGGTCGGCCGTGCGGAAGAACGGACGTCCGAACGCGAGCACGATCAGCGCCAGTGCCGCGAGCCGCATCATCAGCAGCAGCCAGTGGCGCACCCGCCGCCGCCGCACCGACTGATACGGAACCCGGCGCAGGAACATCAGCGACGGGAACTCGACGACCTGCTTCCGTTCCCGCTGAATCAGGTGCAGCAGCACCGGAATCGCGAGTCCCGCCAGGCCGATCAGGAACAACGGAGCCAGGAACGACATCACCGGACCCTGGACAGGCGCTCGCGCGCGCTCAGATAGTTGAAGAGCGCGTGGTCGAGCGGCATGGACGAGTTGAGCAGCGTGTAGTCGATGCGGTTGGCGGAGAACCGCTCGGTCAGCGCGCGGATGTGCTCCTGCACCAGCTGGCGATACTGCGCCGCCAGCGTTTCCGGCACCACCGGGATCTGCTCGCCGCTCTCGAGGTCCTCGAACGCCGACGCATCGGTGTATTCGAACTCGATCTCCGCGCGGTCGAGCAGGTGGAACACGATCACGTCGTGGCCGCGGAACCGCAGCGGCCCGATCGCTTCGAGGACGGCGTCCGGCTCCTCATAGAGATCGGAGATCAGCACCAGCACGCCCCGCCGGCCGAAGTGCTCCGCGATCTTGGTCATCGGCGCCGTGAGAGCGCCGGGATTCGCCGGCTTCAGCCGATCGAGCACGTGCAGCGTCACGTCCATGTGCTTCGCCGACGGCGGCACGAACTCGACGATGTCGTTGTCGAAGGCGACGAAGCCGACGCGATCGCGCTGCTTGTGCACCAGGTAGGTGAGGCACCCGGCCAGCATCCGCCCGTAATCGAGCTTGCTCATCCCCTCGCTGCCGAAGCCCATCGACTTCGAGACGTCGAGCAGGACCGCGAAGTTCGAGTTCGAGTCCGCTTCGTACTCCTTGATGTAGTAGCGATCGGTCCTCGCGTAGAGCCGCCAGTCGACCCGCCGGATGTCGTCGCCGGGCACGTAGCCGCGGTGCTCGGCGAAGTCGACCGACGCGCCGAAGTACGGCGAGCGATGCAGGCCGTTGATGAAGCCGTCGACGACCGAGCGGGAGACCAGCTCGAGGTTGCCGATCCGCGCGAGGACCTTCGGATCGACGAACCGGGCGCCGGGAACCGCGGAGGTGGTGGCCGTCATCTCACATTCCGGAGCGTGGCACCGCCACCGACTCGAGCAGCCGATCGATCAGCGTGTCGCTGGTCACCCCTTCCGACTGCGCGTGGAAGTTCGTCAGCACGCGGTGGCGGAGCACGGGATGGGCGAGCGCGCGGATGTCGTCGTAGCTCACGTGGTAGCGGCCCTGGGTGAGGGCGCGGGCCTTGGCCCCGAGCACCAGGTACTGGGCGGCGCGGACGCTGGCGCCGAACGCCACCCACTTCTTGACGCTGTCGGGAATCGTCGGCGACTTCGGCCGGCTGGCGCGGACCAGGCTGAGCGCGTAGCGCATCACCGGCTCCGCCACCGGCACCCGGCGCACGAGCCGCTGGAAGGCAATCAGGTCGGCGCCGCTGACCGGCCGCTCGTACTGCGGGTCCTGCAAGCCGGTCGTGGTCCGCACGACGTCGAACTCCTCGTCCTCGGGCGGGTGGTCGATGACGATGTGGAACATGAAGCGATCGAGCTGCGCCTCCGGGAGCGGATAGGTGCCTTCGAGCTCGATCGGGTTCTGCGTCGCGAACACGTAGAACGGCTCCTCGAGCTTGTAGGTGCGCCCCTGGATCGTGACGCGATGCTCCTGCATCGCCTCGAGCAGCGCCGACTGCGTCTTCGGCGGCGTCCGGTTGATCTCGTCGGCGAGCACGATGTTCGCGAAGATCGGCCCGGGCGCGAACACCATCTGGCGCCGGCCGGTGGTGGTGTCCTCCTGGATGATGTCGGTGCCGGTGATGTCCGACGGCATCAGGTCCGGCGTGAACTGGATGCGGTTGAACTTGAGGTCGACGACCTTCGCGAGGGTGTGGATGAGCAGCGTCTTGGCCAGGCCAGGGACGCCGACGATCAGGCTGTTCCCGCCCACGAACAACGACAGCAGCACCTGGCCGATGGTGTCTTCCTGCCCGACGATGGTCTTGCGCAGCTCGGTGATGATCTGATCGCGGCCCTGCTTCATCCGGTCGGCCAGCGCGACGTCGTCGGGGGACTCGAGTTCGTCACGTCGGTCACAGTCCGTGCTCACGGGGCCCCACGTCCTTTTCGCTCGGCGGCCGGCCTCCAGCCGGCTCACGCCGTCTGCCTCGCTCTCCGGCCGTCGGCGCTGCTCCACCGGCCGGAGGCCAGTCTTGCGCGCGGGCGTGGCGGCCGCCTCGCGCCACTGAATGCGTCAGCCCGTAGATGAAATAGTTCACGCCGAACTTGTACGCCTGGTTCGACAGGTCGACCGGCGCGTAGCCGGTATCCGAGAACTCCCAGTACTCGCCGAGATCGTTGTCGCGGTTGGCGAGCGCGATCAGCCGGCCGTTGCGATCGTTGCCCTCGAAGATCCCCCAGTAGGTCGGCTGACGGTTGCCGTACGACGTCAGATAGTGGAGATCGTTGATCTCGAAGAACGAATGGAACACCTGGTGCTCGGCGTCGAGCTGGACCCACTGCGCCTCCGGCAGCACCATGCGCATCTGCTCGACGAGGTTGTCCCAGTCCCAGTCACGGAAGTCGTCGAACATGATGAAGCCGCCTTTCGCCAGGTAGCTGCGCAGCCCTTTCGCCTCTTCCTCGTCGGTCACCCAGAACCCGGGCTCCGACATGTAGGCGATCGGGTGCTGGTGCAGCTCCGGATCCGACAGCGAGAAGACGTTGGACCCGTCGGTGCGCGGGCGCAGCAGCGTCAACTCGTTGAGGATCTTCATCATGTGCGTGTCCGCGATCGGATAGTCGTGCGCCCAGCCCGGCTCGCCGCCGCGCCGGCCGAACCCGCCGTTGAACCCGGTCTGATAGCGGATGCGGACGAAGTTCACCCGCCCGTCGTACGGCTCGTTGCCCGACGCCTCGACCGGCCGCGGCCGGCGGCCGCCGAAGAAGTCCTGCGCGAACGCCGCCGCCCCCGCGGCCAGCATCAGCAGCACGATGATCGCGATGAGCGCCCGTCGCATCCGGCTCGAGATCCTCCTCCGCTACTTCTTGCCTTCGGCTTCCCGAATCTGCCGAGTCTTCAGCGCCAGCTCGAGGACCAGCTTCTCGAGATCGGCGGCATACTTTGGCGCGTCCATGCTGTCCTTCATCAACTTCAGCGATTCGACGCGGCGCTCGAGCGCGCGGCGCTCTTCGTAGAGCGCCCGCACCTTCGGATCCGCCGGCAGCGCATCCGACTGGCCGGTCGAGCCGAGCGCCAGCAGCGCCGCGACCCGCCCCTGCTTGCCGTCGGCAGCGGGCTTGTCAGTGCCCTGCTTGTCGCCGCTGTCGTCGAGCAGCGCGTGCTCGGTCAGGATGATGCCCTGCCGCTCGTACGCCGTCGCCACTTCCCGCTTCGCGAAGTCGAACGCCTCCAGCACGCTGACCCGGCGGTTCTTGTCGACGTCCGCGGTGTCCGACGTCAGCGCGTCGACGAAGTAGCCGCCGAAGATCGTCGCGAACGATTCCCGTCCGTTGCGCGTCGCCGTGACGATGGTGCGGCCGGGCCCCGACAGCGTTTCGATGAACGGCCCGCTCGCGCTCGCGGTGTTGACGAGCACCACCCGCCGCGGCGACAGCCGCTTCAGCAGCGGCTCGAACTCGCCCGCCGTCATGTCCGGCCCCGGCAGGTTGAACTTCGCCGTGTTGTTGCTGAACGTCCCGTGCCCGATCAGCACCACGAACACCACGTCGTCTGCCGCCGCCGATGCCAGCTTGTCGAAGGCCTTGGTGATCTCCTCGCGGGTCGATCGTCCGGTTGCCCGCTTGGCATCCGTCTCCGGCTTCTCGGTCAGGTAGTGAACCTGCTCCTTCGGGAGGCCGAACTGCCCGGTGGCCGCATCGACCAGCGTCGCCGCCCACTTGTTGAACAGCTCGCCGTGCTCCGGCTCGCCGGCCAGCCCGACGATCACCGCCAGGTGCGTGCTCTGCGCGGACGCCACCCACGGCGTCGCCAGGACGACACTGAAGACGAACGCCAGCATTCCCGCCGCCCTGTTCACCATCTCTCCGGCTTCCCGAATCCCGATTCCCGGTTCCCGCTTCCGGCACCCAGCAATACGCACCGATTCACGCCATGCCGACGGCGCGCCGATAGCCCCATTCCACGCACATCAGGATCACGATCAGCCCGAGCACGATCGGCAGGTGCCACAGATCCCGCTCCTCGACGGTGGTGACGCCGCGTCCGGAGTAGCGGACGTCTTCCGGCATCGCCGCGATGTCCGTCGCGTTGTAGAAACGGCCGCCGGTTTCTTCCGCGATCCGGCGCAGCCGCGCCGCGTTCATGCCGGCGTCGAAGTACTCGCTGTCGCCAGGCGCGGCGCGGAGCTGCGTCACCCCGACGCCAAGCGACTTGTCCCCGCGCGTCGCCTCGACGCGTGCGGTGTAGAGCCCTTCGTCGGGCGCCACGAACGTGCCGCGATACTGGCCGCTCCGCTCGCCGGTCCACTGCAGCGGCACCGACAGCGGCCCCTTCGGTCCGTCCACCTGCGCCACGGTGCGCGCGTCGTTGATCTCGACGAACGTCGGATCGACGACGTCGGCGGTGATGGTGACGGTTTCGCCGGCCTCGACACGCTCGGCGCTGGTATGGGCCTCGACGTGATCCGGCACACCGTCCACCAGCCAGCGCAGCAGCTGCCGCCAGTAGTTCTCGTGGGTGAGATCCTCGACCGCCATGTCGGCGTGCATCTGCCACGTCCACGAGTCCTGGATCGGGAAGGCGATCGTCTTGCCGCGGCCGTAACGCTGATGCGCCAGCACGATCTGTTCGCGGCGCCGCTCGTCGAGGCCGCTGAGCAGCACCGTCGCGCCCGGCTTGACGGCGCGCAGCGGGTTGACGCTGGTCACGACCGGCAGCTTCTCCCACAGCGCCGCCGACGCCTGCTCCGTCGGCGCGAGCTGCGTCACCGCGTGCCCGACACCGGCGCGGGTGGGATGCACCTTCAGTCGCGCGACCTGTCCAGCGTCGAGCGCCTTGGCGCCGCGCTCGAGCACCACCGGCAGCGCGTCGGCGACCGGCGTGCCCGCATAGCTGCCCTCGGCGAACGCGCGCGGGCCGCCCAGCATGAGCAGGCCGCCGCCGCGCTTCTCGACGAAGTCCGAGATCATCCGCAGCTGATCGCCGGTGAACGCGCCGGCCTCGATGCTGCCGAGAATCAGGCCGCGATAGGCGAACAGCTCCTCGCGCGTCTTCGGAAACGCGGCGGCGAGCTCGTCGGCGTTCTCGAGGCCCTGACGGTAGTACTTGTTGTCGGCCGTGCGCTGCAGGCCGACGACCTCGATGTTCGCGTCCTGCGGGATGTTCTGCGACGCCGCGACCGCGCGGCGGATGAACTTGTATTCGAAGCGCGGCTCGCCCTCGAAGTACAGGATCTTCTCCTTGCGATCCCGCACGTCGATCAACGTCTCGCGCTGGTTGTTCTGCGTCACCATCTCGCCCGGCCGCGGCGAGACCCTGAAGCGGAACACGCGCGCACCGGCCTCCGACGCCGTGAACCGCACGCGCACCGGCACCGGCTCACCCGCCGCCGGCAGCTTCACTTCCTGCGATCCGACGATCCGCCCTTCGTCCTCGACGTCGAGCATCACGGTCTCTCCGGGGAAGCCCGTGTGCGTGATGACCGCATCGACCAGAATCGACGTGCCCTTCAGCGCCGACCGCGGCACCGAGACCCGGCCGATCTGGATGTCCTTGCTCATCTGCTCCTGGCCGACGCCGACCGTGAACACCGGGACGTCCGCCGCCTTGAGCGCGAGCAGCGCGTCCGACAGCGAGGCGTCGGTGGTGTCGGCGCCGTCGGTGACCATCACGAGGCCCGCCAGCGGCAGGCCCGCCAGTTCCTGCCGGGCGCCTTCGAGCGCGGCGCCGAGCTTGGTCTGCGACCCGGCGAACGTCAGCTCGGAGGGGGTCCCGATCCGCCGGGCGGCCGACGAGAACCGGAACGTCCGGACGATGAACTTGTCCGACAGCGCCTTCAGGACCGGCGACTCGGCGGTGAAATGATCGCGGACGACGGTGCTGCGGGCCTGGCCGTTCACGTCGGCGATTTGCATGCTGCGTGAGTCGTCCACCAGCACGCCGATGAAGTTCTGCTGCGAGACCGCCGCCCGCACGACCAGCACCGGGCGGAACAGGCAGAACAGCATCAGGCCGAGAATCGCGACGCGGAGCGACATCAGCACCAGGCGGTGACGGCCGCCTTTGCGGCTGCGGGCCGCGCGGTAGGTCAGGACGGTGCCGACCACGGCGGCGAGCACCACCAGCGCGGCGACGTAGGAGCCCGGGGACGGTACCAGCCGGAACTCTCCCTGCTGGTAGATGACAGGCCGGTATGTAAACAACAGCTGGAAAACGGATTCGAGCACGTGGTGTCCCCGTGGACGCGGGCCTGGCGGCCCAACGTCTTCTACGCCCAGCTACTTAGACGCCCCAGATGGCCGATTGTATAACCGCGCCTGAAAGGCCCCCAAACGATTGTTAGTAAAGACGACGTGCGCTTTCGTTCAGCTTCAGACGATCGACCGAATCGTGGGATATGTTGTGGGGGCAACCGCTTTACACCGGTGAAAAAACGATGGCAAACGCTGCCGTCCTGTTCGCGTGCCTCTTTGTCATGACGTCGGGCCCGGCCGAGCTCCAGCGCGAGAGCGCCGAAACCGATTCGCCCGGCTCCGGCGTCATCCGCGGCCGCATCGTCGGCGCCGACACGCAGGCTCCGGTCCGGACGCCACGGTCAGCCTGAGGCCCGCCGACATCGCCCTGGCGCCGGTCGTCCGCGTCATCGGGCCCACCCGGGACGACCGGGCGGCGTACCCCCAGCAACAAAGACACCGATCCGCGCGGCGCCGCCCTCAGCCCGTCGCGGTCGGCCCGGGTCGACTGCGAACGGCAGCTTCGAGTTGACCGACGTCCAGCCGGGCCGCTATCGGCTGGCAGTCAATCCGGGCGTGACCGCGGCCCGTTACCTTCCGACTCGCTATCCCGACCCGATGAGCGACGATCCCTCGCCGCTCGACGTCGCCGCGGGTCAGGTACTCGACGAGGTCGTGATCGCCCTGCCTCGCGCCGCGGCGATCAGCGGGCGCGTCGTCGACGAACACGGCAGCCCGATGGCGCTCGTCGCGATCCAGGCGCAGGAGGTGCTGCCCGGCGACCGCCGCCGCACGGCACTGGGGTTCGGCCGCGAACCTCGGCGCCCGCAGCGATGACATGGGCATGCTTCAGGGTGTTCGGCTTGCGGCCCGGCGAATACATCCTGTCGGCTCAGCCCATGCAGCATCGAGCGTGATGGTCACGGAAGCTGGCGGTGGTCGTCGAGCACGACGTGCCCAGCCGCCAGCCTATTTCCCAGGCACGCCATCGCCGGCCGACGCCACGCGCATCAGGGTTGCGCCGGGAGAAGAACATCGGCCCGATCGAGTTCACGGTGGCGCCGGTCCGGCCGCTCACGGTCCGCGGCGTGCTGCTCGATCCCGGAGGTCAGCCGGTGGGTCACGTCAACGTCTCGCTGCGACGCGCAGAATCAGCCGACTCCGCACTCCGGGCGCGCAGCTACGCAAGCACGACCAGACCGGACGGGACGTTCGAGTTCAGCGGCGTCGTCGCCGGGCGATTACACGATCCCGGCGAACCGTTTCGGCATCGACCTGGGCTCGCAATTCGCCTGGATGCCGATCGCGATTCATGACGACATCGAAGGACTGACGTTGCAGGCTGCAGCCTGGCGTGACGGTCAACGGCCAGCGTGCTCTTCGACGGACCGGCACCGTCGCCGCTCCCCACGATGTATGTCCGATCGGTGCCGGGCCGCGATCGAGCGGCGGGAACTCGTCGAGCGTCACGCCTGCAGACGATCGATCCTTCACGCTCGAGAACCAGTTCGGGCCGACGCTGCTCCGCACCGACGGGCCCGCACGGCTGGCATCTGAAGACAGTGCTCTACGGCGGCCGCGACGTCACCGACCAACCCGCGGAATTCCTCGCTGCAGGCGGCGTCGCTGCAAGTGGTCCTCACCCAGCGTGCGGCCACGCTGTCGGGCACGGTGACCGACGGCGCGAACGTGCCGCGCCGACGCGAGCGTGATCGTGTTCGCCGAAGATCCTGCTCTCTGGCACGACCGCGCGAGCCTGACGCGCAGCGACGATCGCGAGAGCGACGGGTCAGTACCGGCTCGACGGGCTGCGAGCCGGACGGTACCTGGCGGTCGCGGTGATTCTCGAGGAAGGGTCGGCGATCTGGTGGCCGGATCCCGCCTACTTCGAGCTGCTCGCGAAGCACGCCACGTCCGGTCATGCTTGGCGACGGCGAGTCGAAGACGCTCGATCTGAAGCGCGTGGTCCTGAAGTAGTCGACCGGCCCGCGGATCACCGAGGCTGCGGACGATGCCCGTGCGCCGGGTCGGCCTTGTGCTTCTCGTAGTGCTGCCGCAGCAGGTCCTTGCCGTAGTCGTTGCCGTTGGGCGTGCGCACGACCGAGTGGATGTGCTGCCGGTTCGCCTCTTTCGGGCCCGGCAGCGCGACCGGGGTCTGGTGATCGAACTCGATCAGGATCACCGGGCTGTGGATGCGGTAGTAGAAGATGCTGTCGTTCGCTGACTCGCCAATCCACGCGAAGTAGGTGTCGTCGAGGTGCGCGTGCACCTCCTGCATCCGCTGCTTCGCGTGCCCCTCCGACATGTTGCCGACGTACTCGGCGATGACCTCGGTCAGCAGCGCCTTCTGCCTGGCGTTGAACTCCGACACCTTCAGCCCGGCGTAGGGAATCTGCAGGTTGTCGCGGAAGGCCTGCCCCTGCGCCTTGTTGACGATCTTCCGGCCCGGCTCGATGGTCGCCTTCTGGCGCTGTTCCGGCGTGAGCGCCTGCATCAGCGCCAGTCCCTTCTGCTGTTCTTCCTGCAGCACCTTGGTGCCGGCGTATTTCCCGCTCTCGGCGATGACCGGCTCCGAGCCCATGAACGCCGGCGTCATCACCACCTGATCGCCGAGCACGAAGTAGTTGACGATGAGGTGGTGCCCTTCGAGCTGCCAGCCCCACGGCGCGGTCGCGGACGGCTCGCCCATCACGGTCAGGTGATAGAGGCCTTCGCCATACTCCTGGAAGTTGTTCCTGATCTCGGCGATGGTCTCGTTCAGCTTCATCACGTTGCGCGTCTTCTCGAGCCCCTTCGCGCTGAGCCCCGCCTTGAGCAGGTCGAACGCGCGCGTGCGCTGCGGCTCGGCCATGTCCTTGAAGCCGATACCCGCCCGCTGCGCCCTGTGCACGTTGTTCCACTGCCGCCACTCCGCGTCGTCTACCGGGAAGGTCGTGGCGGCACGCTGCTCGGGCGTGAGCGCGGCGACGAACTGCGTCGCCGCCTCCATGACCGGCCTGGTCGAGACGCCGGTCGATCGGATTGCGAACAGCCCGGTGCGAACCGTGCCGTCCGCCGTGACGCCCTTGAAGGGATCGGTCCGCGGATCGGGTCCGCCACGCTGGGCTTTGACGGCAAGCGCGGCGGCGGAGACCACGAGGAGCAGCGTGAGCACGATCGGGCGTCGGTTCATGGCGCCGAGCGTATCCCAACTCAACTCCCAACTTCCAACTTCCAACTCCCAAGCGAAACCGCTCGAACAACGGACTGCCTTTGGGAGTTGGAAGTTGGGAGTTGGCGCGAAGCGCCATTCCCCGCCGTCCGCGGGTCGTTCACCGGCGGAACGCTTGCCCTCGGCGTCTGCTCACAGCACAATGAACCGACTCGATGGCCTCGAAGCCGGGGTTCTTCAATTACGTGGCCGCCGCATTCAACGCGCGGCCCATCGGCATGTTCGTCGCCCCGAACTGGATCGGGCTGGCGGCCTTCGGGTTGCTCGGCGTGGCCAATCCGGGATTCTGGGTGCTTGGCGCCGGCCTCGAGCTCGGCTACCTCCTGACCCTCGCCACCAACCGCCGCTTTCAGCACACGGTGACCGCGCGGCCGCTGTCGGCGGCGCGCGACGAATGGAACCAGCGCATCCAGCGCGTACTCGGCAAGCTCGATCCCTCCGACCGCCAGACGTACGACGCGCTCGCCGAACGCTGCCGTTCGATCATCGAGCTGCAGGTGCAGGGCGCAACCGAGGCGCCGGAGGGGATCGAGACGCAGGCCGACAGCCTCGGCCGGCTGTCGTGGATGTTCCTGCGGCTGCTGCTGGCGCGCCGCACGATCAGCAACGTGCTCGGCGGCACCCGCAACGACGCGGATCTGCAGCGGAAGATCGCGTCGCTGGAGCGGCAGCAGCAGCAGAGCGGGCTGACCGAGGAGCTCGCGCGCAGCATCACCGGCCAGCTCGACATCCTCAGGCAGCGGCAGCTGCAGCGCACCGACGGCGACCGCAAGCTCGCCTACATCGAGGCGGAGCTCGAGCGGATCGGGCAGCAGGTCGAATTGATCCGCGAGCAGGCGGCGCTCACCACGGATCCCGAGCTGCTGTCGCGGCGGATCGACGAGATCACCGCGACACTCGGCTCGACCGGACAGTGGATCCGCGATCAGCAGCAGGTCTATGGCGCGATGGAAGACCTGCTGACCGAGCCGCCGCCGCTCGCCCCTGACGCCCGCGCCCGGGAGACGCAATGACCACAGATCTGCCCCGCTGGGCCTCGGAGATGCGCGACCTGTTCCGGTCGGGCTCCGCGGCGCAGTTCCTGCTGCACGGCAACGTCTTCGACGTGGTGCCGTCTGGCGGCCGGCTGCTGTCGGTGCCGGCGTTCCTCGAACAGGTGATGTTCGCGACCTACGACGTCGTCCTGCGCTACGACCGCAGCCGCGGGGTGCGCGCCACGCGCGGCCAGGACGACTGGGGAGAGTGGCTGCAGAGCGCGCTCGGCCGCGAGTCGAACTCGATGACGCTGATGCGCGAGCCGGGCGCGGCGCTCGAGCTGATCGATCGCTACCTGCTGCGCGCGCTGAACCTGCAGGCGCTGCCGGGCGCCCCGGCCACCGCGCCCAAGCGCATCGCCGTGATCGTCGAGTTCGCCGAGTTCGTGGTGCCGCGAGGCGACGCCGCCCACCTCACCGGACCGTTCGCGGCCAACACCGTGAAGGTGCTGGGGTGGGCGAACGACCCGGCGATCGTGCAGTCGAACATCGTCACCGTCCTGCTGAGCGAAGCCCTGCACGATCTCAGCAACCTCGTCGTCGACAACCCGCATGCGGCGACGCTGCACCTGCCGCTGCCCGGCGAGGACGACATGGTCGCGTACATCCGGACGCTGGCCGCGACGCAGTTTCCCGATCTCGAGTCGCGCAGCGACGTCACGCTCGACGTGCTCGCGGCCCGTCTCACCGGCCTCAGCCGCATCGGCGCGCGCACGGCGATCGCGCTGGCGCTGGGCACCCACACGCGCATCACGTCGGCGTGGCTCGGGCAGATCAAGAAGGACCTGATCGAGCGCGAGGCGCAGGGGCTGCTCGACTTCGTGGAGTCGCCGTTCACGCTCGACAACGTCGCCGGGCACGACGCCGTCAAGGCCTGGCTGCGCGAGGATGCGACGCTCCTGAAGAAGGGGGCGCTGCGCGCGCTGCCGATGGGATATCTGATCGCCGGACGCATCGGCACCGGCAAGACGTTCCTGGTGCAGTGCTGGGCCGGCGAGCTCGGCATCCCCTGCGTCGTCTTCAAGAACTTCCGCGACCGCTGGGTGGGCGCGACCGAATCCAACCTCGAAAAGATCTTCGCGATCCTCCGCGCGCTCGGCCAGGTCGTGGTGTTCGTGGACGAGGCCGACCAGGCGTCGGGGCGCCGCGAGGGCGGGGACGGCGACAGCGGCCTGTCGGGCCGCGTCTATTCGATGCTCGCGAAGGAGATGTCGGAGACCCGCAACCGCGGCCGCATCGTCTGGGTGTTCGCGACGTCGCGGCCGGATCTGGTCGAGGTGGACCTCAAACGGCAGGGCCGGCTGGACGTCCACATCCCGCTGTTTCCCCCCGAAACCGCCGCGGAACGCGAGGCTCTGCTGCTGGCGATCGCGAAGAAGCTGAAGCTGCCGTTGACTGCCGAGGATCTACCGCCGTTTGCCGACGACGTGACCCTGGGCGGGAACGAGCTGGAAGGTGTCCTCGTCAGAGCCTTGAGAGTGCACGAGTTGAGCCCCGAACCGCGCAGACCCTTGCGCGAGGTGCTCGCGGAGGTCATCAAGGAAGTGCGCCCCAACCCCCATACCCGCAAGCTCGAATACATGGATCTCGTCGCCGTCAAGGAGTGCACCGACGTGCGCTTCCTGCCCGAGCGATACCGGGATCTCACCCCCGAGGAGCTCGAAACGCGCATCGACGCGCTTCGCAGGTTCGTGTAGAACGTTTCACCGGTTCGCAAGAACCCTGGAACCTATAGAATCCGCACAACAGGAGGCGCTAAAGCATGTTTGCGCGCATCGGACGGCTGTTCCGAGGCTTTCTCGGCTTGTTCATCAGCGGCATCGAAGAAGCGAACCCGGAGGCGCTCATGGAAGCGGCCAAGCAGGAGTTCCGCGGCCGCATGGCGCAGTACAACCTCGCGCTCGCGAAGATGGCCGGCGTCGCCGAGCGGCTGAAGAGCCAGGTCAACTCCAAGGCCACGCGCGCCACGGATCTGGAGCGGCGCATCCTCGCGAATCATCGCGCCGGCAACATGGACCTGGCGGGCACGCTCGCACGCGAGCTGCAGGAGCTCAAGACCGATCTCCAGGTCGACTCGACGGAGCTCAAGGAAACCGAGGAAGCCTACGACGCCAACCTGCGCCAGGCCAAGCTGGCCCAGCGCGAGTTCGAGGACAAGGTCCGGCGCCTCGACAAGCAGCTCTCGCAGGTCAAGATCAAGGAAGCGCAGGCCGAGGCCGCGTCGGCGCTGTCCAGCGTGGCGTTCAAGGTCGGCGACCTCGGCGACACCATGAAGCGCGTCGACGAGGTGCTGCAGAAGCGCTACGAGGTGTCGGCCGGAAAGGCGCGGCTGGCCAAGGACATGGTCGACATGGAGACCGTCCAGGAGAAGGAGAACGAGCGCAAGGCGCTCGAGCAGGTGGCGCTGGCGGAGTTCCTCGCCGCCCAGGGCATTCAGTCGACGCCGGCGTCGAGCGAGGCCACGCCGCCGGTGGCCTCCAAAGAGATAGGACCTGAACGATGACCGACCAGCCCCGCTTCACCGCGCTCGGGAAGCTCGTCTCGATCGTGCTCGTCGCCGGGCTCGTGACCCTCGGCGTGTACATGATCCGCGGCCGCGGCGGCGACACGACCACGCCGGAGACGACCGAGTCCGCGGATGGCGCGCCGGAAGTCCAGGAGGTCAAGGTCGAGGTCCCGAAGCTGTCGCCGCCGGCGGCCTTTCAGTTCAAGGACAACATCGTCCCGATCGAGATCAGCGAGTACGCCGGCTACGCGGGGCTGATCGCGGCCAACGGCGGCTTCGAGCCGAGTGAGAACTCGCTGTTCTTCAAGAACCACGGCTTCAAGGTCAAGCTCACGGTAAGCGAGGACGAAACCTGGTCCGAGCTGAACGAGGGCAAGATTGCGGCCTCGGCGACGACGGTGGACGTGCTCGCGGCCTACGGGCGTCAGCTGCACGCGGTGGTGCCGGCGCAGATCGGGTTCTCCCGCGGCGCCGACGGCATCGTGGTGCGCTCCGACATCAAGCGCATCAACCAGCTGAAGGGCAAGACCATCGCGTCGGCGCAGTTCACGGAAGTGGACTTCTTCATCCGCTACCTGGCGCAGGAAGCCGGGCTGCGGATCAACGCCCTGGCCAGCCTCGACGCGACGCCGGATCCGGAGCGGCTGAACGTGGTCTACACCGAGGAAGGGTTCGGGGCAGGCGACCTGTTCCTGAGCGACATCAAGTCGGGCAAGAACCGGCTCGCCGGCTGCGTGACGTGGGAACCCAAGGTCTCCGAGGTCGTGAGCGGCAGCGGCGGCAAGGCGCACGTGCTCACCACCAACCGCAACCTGCTGATCGTCGCGGACGTCCTGATCGTGCACCGCGGCTTCGCGCAGGAGCAGCCGAAGATCGTCCACGGCCTGGTGCAGTCGCTGCTCGAGGGCAACCGGATGGTGCGCGATCGTCCGGAGCAGCATGCCGACGTGATCGGCCGCGCGTTCAAGTGGGACAGCGCGAAGACCAGGCGCGAGCTGGCCAACGTCCATCTTTCGAACCTGCCCGAGAACCTGGCGTTCTTCTCGGGCGCCATCGACGCCGCCGGCAGCTTCAACGGGATCTACCAGTCGGCGGTGCTGGCCTACGGCAGCGACGTGATCAAGGACCCGCCGGACGCCAGCCGCTTCGCCGACGTCGCGGCGCTGCAGGCGCTCGACAAGCTGGGGCTCTTCAAGGAGCAGAAAGTGGCGATCGCGCCGATCCGCAGCAGCGGCGGCGCCTCGGTGGAGTCCGACCCGCTCCTCAGCAAGGACATCCGCTTCCTGTTCGAGCCGAACAAGTTCGATCTGGACCAGGCCAACGCCGAGAACACCACGAACCTCGAGGCGATCAAGCGGCTGCTCCAGGTCAGTCCCGGGTCGACGCTGCTGCTCCGCGGGCACGTCGACAACGCCCGCATCGACGACTTCCGGAAGATGGGCGGCGACGCGCTGGTGAAGAGCCAGGCGCTCAAGGCGATCGAGTTGAGCAAGAACCGCGCGGGCGAGATCAGGCGGCTGCTGATCGAGCGCTTCAACGTCGACGCGAAGCGGATCGAGATCGTCGGGCGCGGCTGGGAAGAGCCGGCCGGGCCCAATGCCGATCTCAATCGCCGCGTCGAAGTGCAGTGGTTCACGCTCGAATGAACGGTCAGAGACGCGTCGCGCCGGACCGGCGCGGCCGAGCGAGGTGAGAGAGCCCGATGCCGAATTTCTTCATGTCCCTGAATCGCAAGTACGGCAAGCCGAGCGGCATCAGCCGCCGCGAGATGCTGCAGCGATCGTTCGCCGCGGGGGCGGCGCTGTTGATCTCCGAGCGCTTCAGCGCGCCGCTGGGCGCCGCGGCCGGACGGGTCGTGGTCGTGGGGGCAGGATTCAGCGGCCTGGCCGCTGCGTATGAGCTGTCGAAGGCCGGCTATGAAGTCACCGTCGTCGAAGCACGCAACCGCGTCGGCGGACGCGTCATCAGCTTCTCCGACCTGGTCCCCGGCAAGATCGTCGAAGGCGGCGCGGAGCTGATCGGATCGAATCACCCGGCGTGGCTCGCCTACGCCAAGCAGTTCAAGCTGGAATTCAACGACGTCGGCGAGGAAGACCTCGAGTTCCCGGTGATCGTCGACGGCAAGCGGGTCACCGCGGACCAGTCGGAGGCGCTCTGGGAGGAGATGGAGAAGGCCTTCAACACCATCGTCACCGACGCCGCGAAGGTCGACGCCGACGAGCCGTGGCGGGCATCTGGCGCCGAGGCCCTGGACAAGCGGACGCTCGCCGACTGGATCGCGAAGCTGGACGCGTCGCCGCTGTGCAAGTCGGCGCTGCGGACGATGATGATGGCCGACAACGGGGTCGTCACCGAGTGGCAGAGTTACCTGGCGAACCTCGCGATGGTCAAGGGCGGCGGACTCGACAAGGTACTGGACCGAGTCGGAGGTCTATCGCTGCAAGGGAGGCAACCAGCAGCTCGCCACGAAGCTCGTCGCCGCGATTGGCGGCCCGCGCGTCCTGACGCGGATGCCGGTGCGCGCGATCGCGGTCACCGATCGGCTCGCGCGGGTCACGCTCGGCGACGGCAAGGTGCTGGAAGCCGAGCACGTGCTCCTCACCGCGCCGCCGACGGTGTGGAACAAGATCGCGATCGATCCGGTGCTGCCCGCGTCGCTCGCGCCGCAGATGGGCACCAACATCAAATACCTGATGGCGCTGAAGACGGCGGTGTGGCGGCGGTCGAAGCTGGCGCCCGAGATGCTGTCGGACGGGCCGGTGTCGCTGACCTGGCACGGCACCGACGGGCAGGCCGGAGCGGGCGAAGCGCTGGTCGCGTTCTCCGGCGGACCGGCTGCCGACGTCTGCCGCGAATGGACGGCCGGGCAGCGCGATCGCAACTACCTCGCGGAGCTGAACAAGGTCTATCGCGGCATCACCGCGAGCTTCATCCGCGCGCGGTTCATGGACTGGCCCTCGGATCCCTGGGCCAAGGCCTCCTACTCGTTCCCCGCGCCCGGCCAGGTCACCAGCCAGGGCCCGACGCTGCGCCAGGGGATCGGCCGGCTGCATTTCGCCGGCGAGTACACGAGCTATGCCTTCATGGGCTACATGGAAGGGGCGCTGAACTCCGGCGCGGCCGCGGCGCGGCGCATCGCGGTCCGGGACGGGATCGTCAAGGCCGCGTAGCAGCGCCTTCCGCCTCAAGGCGGAAGGCACGAGGTGTTTCAAGACAGCCTCTGGAGGCCAACGACTGTGAACGTACGCGATCGTGGTCGTCAGTTGAACCAGCGCATGCCGCGGAACACGAACGCCGTGCTCGTGTTCCTGCTGCTGCTGTTCGTCGTCGGCAAGTGCCGCGACGCCTCGAATCCGTCGAGCACGATCGGCCGCACCGCCGAGCCGCCGCGTGAGAACGCGGAGATCGAGCGCGCGCTGGCCGTGGACGCGCCGGTGGCCGCACCACGGGAAGGCCTGGCGGCGGCGATCGTCATCGATGTCTCGGGCAGCATGGACGACCGCGTGACCGGCGAGGACGGACGCCGCACGCGGAAGATCGACGTCGCGCGCCGCGCCGCCGGCACCCTGATCGATCAGTTCGCGAGCTACGCCGAGGCGCACCAGGACGAACCGGTGCTGCTCGGCGTCTACGAGTTCAGCCGGCGGAACAACCAGCCGGACTGCCGGCCGATCATCCCGATGGGCCCGCCCGATCGATCGCGGGCCGACGCGGCGCTGGCCCGGCTCGACCCCGAGGGGGGCACGCCGATCGGTCCGGCGATGATCGCCGCCAAGAAGGCGCTCGATGCGACCGGGCTGTCGCGCCGCCACCTGCTGATGGTGTCCGACGGCGAGAACACCAACGGCTTCACGCCGGAGGACGTCGCGGCGGCGATCAGCCGGCGACCGGATGCCGAACGGCCCTCGATCTACTTCGTGGCGTTCGACATCGAGGCGCGGCGCTTCAGCCGGCTGCGGGACGCGGGGGGCCTGGTGCTCCCGGCCGCCAACGCCAAAGAGCTGAACGAAACGCTGGACATGCTGCTCAAGGGCAGCATCCTCATCGAAAAGTAAGGGATGTCCGGCCGAGCCTGAGGCTCCGGCCGGACCGGAATCCTCGAACGCCATCGGCCGGCATCTCGTCTAAAATCAAGCCAGCCAGCCCCCCTCTTCGGAGGCTTCGTGCAGTATCGTCAGCAGTCACTCTCGGCAGTTGCCTGGAGCTGCGCATTCGTGTTGTGCGCCGCGGTCCTTTCCGCACAGCAGCCCCCGCCCCGGCAGCCGCCGGCCCCCATCGACAACGAGCTCGACGCTTTCATGGCGAAGGTGCTCGCGCGGCGGGAGGTGAACCGCAAGACGCTCGAGCAATACATCCTGGACGAGGTCGAAGCATTCGAGGTCCTCGGGCCGGGCCGGATGCCGCTCCATCGATCGAAGCGGGACTTCACGTGGTACGTCCGCGACGGCATGCACGTGCGCAGCCCCGTCCGGTTCAACGGCGTCGCCGTCGGCGAGGACGCCAGGCGGCGCTACGAAACCAACTGGATCACCCGCGAGCGGGCCCGCCAGACCGAACGCGCCAGGCGCGAAAAAGAGAAGGCCGCGGAGCAGGCAAGGCCGACGCGCCCCGGACCAGGCGAAGGGCGACGCCGTCCCGGACCAGGAGAAGGAAAAAGAGAAGGAGAAGGAGGAGAAGGGCGGCGAGATCTCGATCGGCAGCGGCGGCGTCACGATCTCCGGCACGGGGGTGGTGCCCACCGAACCGCGCTTCGTGTCGGAAGCGTATTTCATGGACTTCAAGTTCGAGGCCGGCAACTACTACCTCGCCGGTCGCGAGCAGCTCGAAGGCCAGGAGGTCCTGCGGATCGAGTACTACCCGACCAAGATGTTCGGCGACGACGACCACGACCGGAATCGATCGGGTGAGAAGCCGGACACCGGCGACCGTGAGCGGCGCGAGCGCGACCAGCGGCGGCCCGCGGAGAAGCGCGCCGAGGAAGACATCGAGCGCCGCATGAACAAGACCGCGCTCGTCACGCTCTGGGTCGACCCGAAGGAGCACCAGATCGTCAAGTACACGTTCGACAACGTGTGGCTCGACTTCCTGCCCGGCGCCTGGCTCGTCCGCGTCGACGACATCCGCGCCTCGATGGTGATGGGCCAGCCGTTTCCCGGCGTGTGGCTGCCGCGCGGCATGAACATCCACGCCGGCATCACGCTCGCCAACGGCTCGTTCGAGGCCGGTTACGAGCGCACGTTCTCCGACTACCGCCTGGCCGAGGTCGAAACCAAGATGCGGATTCCGAAGAAATCCGCATCGTCGGCGCCGTCAGCGGGGCCGATGACGGCGCTCCCCATCGCCGCCGCCAGCGACGCGCATTCGCCGCCGATCGCCGAGGACGCGCCGCGCTCGGGTCCGTTCGTGCAGGAGCCCGCGGCGCAGCCCGTCGAAGTCATCGGCGAAATCCGCATTCACGGCAACGCGTTCGTGACCGACAAGGAGGTCCTCGACCTCGCCGGCGTGGCCGTCGGCCAGCCGCTCGGCACCGACGGCGTCGAGGGCATCACGAAGCGGCTCAAGAGCAGCAATCGCTTCGAGACGGTGGACGTTCGCAAGCGCTACCGCTCCCTGACGTCGACCACGGACATCGCGCTGGTGCTCGTGGTGCACGAGAAGCCAGGCGTGCGCTCGGCGATCGGCGGCGTCGACATTCCGGGCGTGCCGGATACGGTCGCCAGGCCGGTGGGCCGCCTCAGAAGCAAGCTGATGTTCCTGCCCATCGTCAGCTTCACCGACGGCTACGGCTTCACGTATGGCGGCCGCGTGAGCACGGTCGATCTGCTCGGCATCGACGAGCGCCTGTCCGTGCCGCTGACGTGGGGCGGGACGCGCCGCGCGGCGCTGGAGTTCGAGCGGCTGTTCAAGACCGGCCCGCTCACGCGCATCGACAGCAGCTTCGGGATCAGCAACCGCGAGAATCCGCGCTTCGACATCCGCGACCAGCGCGTCGAGGTTCGCGGCCGCGCCGAACGGGTGTTCGCCGACCTGGTGCGCGCCGGCGTCGAAGCGAGCCGCAGCACGATCAGCTTCGGCGAGCTGGAAGACGACCTGTGGACGCTCGGGTCCTCGGTCACGCTCGACACCCGGCTCGATCCGGCGTTTCCGGGCAACGCGGTGCTGTTGACCGCCGGGTGGACCGGCCTCAACTTCCGCACCATTTCCGGCGGTATCAACCGCTACACCGCCGACGCCCGCGGCTACCTGCGCGTGTTCCGCCAGGTCGTGATCGCCGGGCGCGCGCAGTACATCGGCGCCGACGCGGCCCTGCCGCCTTACGAACGGCTGCTCCTCGGCGGCGCCTCGTCGGTGCGTGGATTCCGCACCGGCACCTTCGACGGCGACCGCACGCTCGCGGCGTCGGCCGAACTGCGCGTTCCGATCACGTCGGTGCTGAGCGGCGCCAAGCTCGGCGTGACCGCGTTCATGGACGCCGGCAAGGTCTGGAACTATGGCGAGTCGGCGGACCTGGCGCCCTGGCATCGGGGCGTCGGCGGTGGGCTGTTCCTGATTGCGTCGATTGTGAAGATCAACGTCGACGTCGCGCACGGCCTGAAGAACGGCGACACGCGCGTGCACCTGTCGTCCGGCTTCGTGTTCTGACTCAGCCTCCGCTAAAGCTACGGCGGTCCGCCGGAGCCTTGGCGAAGCGCGGAGCTACCCGAACATGTTCTTCACGACGAACCAGACGTTCGCCGGCCGTTCGGCGAGGCGGCGCATGTACCACGGGAACCAGTACTCGCCGTAGCTGATCAGCACGCGGAGCGCGCTTGCCTTCCCCGGCCAGGCGCTGCTGCTGGCCGACGCCGATGCCGTAGAGCATCGCGAACTCGTACGACGACGGCGGCACCTGGTGCTCGGTGGCGTACGCGCTCAAGCGATCCGCCAGCGCGACGTCGTGCGTGGCGATGTGCAGCAGCGCGCCCGCCGTCCGGGCCTCCGGCGACATCATCCGCACGCACAGCCTGTAGAAGTTCTCGTCGACGTCCGACTTCTTCGGATACGCGACGTCCGGCGGCTCGAGATAGGCCCCCTTGACGAAGCGGATCGCCGGGCCGAGCGGCAGCAGCGACTCGAGGTCCTTGGCGGTGCGATACAGGTAGGCCTGCAGGGCGATCCCGATCCGCGGCGACCTGGCGCGCGAGCGGCGGAACAGCTCGATGGTGCGATCGACGTACGGCGAGCTCTCCATGTCGATCCACAGGATGTTGTTCCGCTGATCGGCCTTCTCCAGCAGCCGATCCATGTTGCGCTCGCAGAGCGCGCGGTCGAGATCGAGCCCGAGCTGCGTCGGCTTCACCGAGATCTGCGCATCCAGACCGGACGCCGCGACCTTGTCGAACACGTCGAGGTAGTGCTGGGTGACCGCTTCCGCTTCCTCGGGCCGGGTCAGGTTCTCGCCGAGCGCGGTCAGGATCGTGGTGATCCGCTGCGGCCGCAGCTCGGTAGCGGCGCGGAGCGCGTCCTCGACCGTCTCGCCGGGCATGAACTTCCGGACCGACCGCTTGACGAACGCCGCCTTGGTCGCACGCTCCCGCAGCCAGGGATTGGTCGACCCCGCCAGCAACACCTTCCGCATCACGCTCATGTGGATGATCCTAAACGACGGCGCCGGCCCGATTCCGGCCGCGCACCCGCAGACTCAGAGGACGCTCTTGATCAGGCCGCCGTCGACCTGCACGGTCGCGCCGGTCACGTAGCGGGCGGCATCGGAAAGCAGGAACGCGGCGACACGCCCGAACTCCTCAGCCTCGCCGTATCTCCCGAGCGGGATCGCGGCGATCGACTTCTGCTTGGCCTGTTCCGCCGAGATGCCCTGCTTGCTGCCGCTGATCTGATCGAGCTGCCGCACGCGGTCGGTGTCGATGCGTCCCGGGATGATCTGGTTGACGCGAATCTGCGATCCGGCCAGCTCGATGGCCAGCGTCTTCGCCAGCGCGGAGACCGAGGCGCGCAGCACCGTGGACAGGCCGAGGTTCTGGATCGGCTCCTTCACCGACGACGACGTGGACATCAGGATCGCGCCGCCGCCGCGCGCCTGCATCGACGGCACGGCCGCCCGCACCATCCGCAGCGTGCTGAACAGCAGCAGGTCGGCAGCCTCCTGCCACGCGGCATCGTCGAACGACATCGCCGCGCCGGCGGGAGGACCGCCGGAGTTGGTGAAGAGCAGGTCCACGCCGCCGAACGTCCGCGTCGTCTCCGCCATCCAGTGCTCGATCGCCGCCGCCGACTTCACGTCGACCGGGACCGCGAGCACGTCGGGACCGATGCGCTGCGCCGCGTCCCTGATCGCCTGCTCGTCGCGTGACGCGATCGAGACGCGGGCACCCTCGCGGGCGAGCACATTCGCGACCGCGAAGCCGAGGCCGCGGCTCGCGCCGGCGACCATCGCCACCTTACCGTTCAATCCGAGTTCCATGCTGTTCTTCCCGTAGAAGCCGGACGCGGTCAGGCGCGCACGCCGGCGAGGGCGCCGCGCTGCGCCACCCAGTCCATCACGCGATCGAGCGCCTCGCGCGTCGTCTTGTCGAGCGCCGCGGCAGGCGGCCGGGTCGCCGGACTCGCCAGTGCGCCGCGCCGGTGGAGCACTTCCTTGCGGATGGCCATGCCGATGCCTTCCTGGAACTCGAACCGGAGCAGCGGCACCGCCTGGTAGAACACGTCGGCCGCGCCGTCGACGTCGCCGGCGCGAAACCGCTTGACGATGTCCAGGAGGATCTCGGGGAAGGCAAAGCCGGTCATCGCCCCGGTCGCGCCGGCCATCAGTTCCTCGAGCAGGAACACACCACCGAGGCCACCGAAGATCCGGACCTCGATGCCCGCCGCCTGCTCCAGGATTCTCGACGTCTTGAACGGGGTCGGCGGATCTTCGAGCTTGATCGTCCGGGCGCGGGGGATCTCCCGTGCGATTCGCGCCAGCAGGGCCGGCTCCATCGCGTAGCCGGAAATCGGCGGGTAGTCCTGCACCACGATCTCGATGTCCACGGCCTCGGCGAGCGCGGCGTAGTGGCGCACCACCGCGTCGGAGTTCAGCTTCGGCATCCGCGGCGGGCTCACCATGACCGCGGTCGCGCCGAGCTCCCGGGCGTGCCGGGTGTAGTTGATGCAGGTGCGGGTGCCGTCCGCGGTGGTTCCGGCGACGACGCCGATGCGGCCGTTGACCTGCCGGACCACGGTTTCGAGCACGCGGCGGCGCTCGTCGTCGTCCAGCCGCGCCACCTCGCCGGTCACCCCCAGCGCCGTCACACCGTTGACCCCCGCGCCAATGAAGAGGTCGACGACCTTCCGCAGGCTGGTTTCGTCGACCTCGCCGTTCGTGGAGAACGGCGTCGGCAGCACTGAATACACGCCCTCGAGCTTCACCCTGTTCCTCCCGCTTTGCCGCGGCCGGCCGTGCCATTTGGCGCGGGCCGGGCTCGCGGCGCAACCCGTCATTCTGGATCGGATTGGCTTCCGCGCGCCGTTTCGGAATACTGGAAGGGGGGACTAGAAGGGGCCGGTCGGCCGTCGCCAGGACGCATGGCTGCAGGAAGACGCGAGCCGCTCCGATATCACAGGTGATCCTTCGTGAACCGTAGCGGCGTTCCGTCTTGACGGCGTTGACCGCGTTTCCCAGTCCACCTGCGAGGTCTGGAGATGCACCAGCGGCGATTTCACATCCTTGTTGCTGAAGAAGACGACGTTTCGCTGAACCAGGCGGTCAAGCTGCTCAAGCGCCGCGATTATGTGGTGGCTGGGGCCCCGACCCTTGAGGAAGCGCAATGGTGGCTGGCCGGCTGGCCGGTCGACCTCGTCGTCACCTCCCAGCGGTTCGGCACGGGCAGCGGCGTGCAGCTGGTGCTGAACGCCCGCGCGAGTCAGCCGGAAATCGCCGGCCTGATCAAGGGCGCCGAACAGGACTTCCCCGAATGGGACGATGCGCACCGTCACGGGCTGCACGTCGTCCGGCCGGCGGCCAGCAGCGACGAATTCCTGGCAGCCGTGGCCGAGTGCCTGGCCACGATGACGCGTCGTCAACGATGGCCCCGCAAGGAGGTCACGGGCCCGGTGCCGATGCGCATCGGCGACACCACCGGCAAGCTGATGGACGTCAGCTACGGCGGCCTGAAGTTCGAGCTGACCGAGGAGCCCTACGTCCTGCGGTCGCCGGTCGAGATCGACTTTCCACGCGCCGACCTCCGGCTGCATGCCGACCTCGTCTGGTCGGCGCGGCGGGAGCACGGCAAGGCGTGCGTGTTCGGCGCGTCGGTGAAGCCGGATCCCACGCCGGCCACAGAATGGCGCGCGTTCGTCGACCGGCTGGCCTGACCATCCGATCGACGTTCCGCAACACTGTCATCGAGTAGCGAAGGCAGCCGTGTCATCTCCGTTCCCGCAGACCAGGTCTCCGGCGCACCCGATCCGCGCGGTCCTCACGCGCTTTGCGCCGGCGCCGACCGGCTGGCTGCATCTCGGCCACGTGTTGAACGCGTGCTACGTCTGGAACACCGCCAGGGAGCTCCGCGCCCGCGTGATCCTCCGCATCGAGGACCACGACCGCGAGCGGTGCCGGCCGGAGTACGAGACCGGCATCCTTGACGATCTCGACTGGCTGGGCTTCGTGCCAGACGTTCACCCGACCGCCTGTTTTCGCGCCGGACGCTGCGCCGGACGGCAGCGCGATCGCGCCGCCGTCTACGACGAGGCGATGCAGCTGCTGCTCAAGGACAACCTGGTCTACGCGTGCGACTGCTCGCGCCGGGTGCTGTCGACAGGAGAACCGGAGCGCGCCGGGACGGAGCGCCCCTACCCTGGCACCTGCCGCGACAAGGGACTGCCGCTGGTCGACGGCTACGGCTGGCGCGTGCGCATGGACGAGGCTGTCGAGCGATTCGATGACGCCCTGCTCGGCCCGCAGGCGCAGCAGCCGTCCTCGCAGTGCGGAGACATCCTGATCCGCGATCGGCTCGGCAACTGGACCTACCAGTTCGCCGTGACCGTCGACGACTACTGGCAGGGTGTGGACCTCGTGATTCGCGGCGTCGACCTGCTCGAGTCGACCGGCCGCCAGATCCAGCTCGCACGTCTGCTCGGCCGCGACGTCCCGCCGACCTACATGCATCACCCGCTCATCATGAAGTCGGCCGATCAGAAGTTGAGCAAATCGGATCGCGATACCGGCGTGCGCGATCTGCGCGCGCTCGGCTGGACGAAAGAGCGGATCTTCGCCGAAGTCGAACGCCGCCACCGCTGACCGGCGCTGAGCGGCCGCAGATGCGCCGTTGTACTATCAGCTCGAGTGCCTGCCGTCCTGTTCGTGGTGTCCCTCGTCGCGTCGATCCTGTCGCAGTCGCCGGCGTCGTGTCCTGATGTTGCCGCATGCCGGCAGGCCGCGGTCGAGGCTGCGGAGCGCAAGGACTACGAGCAGTTCCACGATCTCGCCTGGCGCGCGGTCCAGCGCGGCCGGCCGAACGATCCCGAGCTGATGCTGCTGGTGGCCCGCGCCCAGAGCGCGAGCGGCCGCCCCGGCGACGCGCTCGTGATGCTGCGGCGGCTCGCCGGCGTCGGCGGTGTCACCGTGGACGTCACCCACGAGGATTTCGGGCGCGTGCGCGCGCTCGACGGCTGGGCCGATGTGGAAGCCGCGCTCGTGGCGGCGAACGAGAAGCACGCGGCGAGCGCGACAACCGCTGCGGACTCCGCGCGGCCGGCAGCGAAGTCGAAGGTGACGCCGCGACGCCGGAGATCGCGAAGTCGGCGCCGCGCGAGAGCGAAGCCAGAGGCCGTCGTCCCGGACCCTGCCACCACGCCACCACCCGCTGCAGCTGGTCCGCCGCCCTCGAGCGGGGCCGACAACGCGCTCCTGCTCACGTCACGATCGATCGATCCGATCGGCCTCGCCTACGACAACGTGTCGCGGCGCTTCGTGCTCGGCGATCGCCGGCTCAACAAGCTCATCGTCGCCGACGAAATCTTCAAGCGGGTCAACGATCTCATCGGCGCCGGGGCCGGCGGTTTCGGGACGCTCACCGCGCTCGAAATCGATCGGCGCCGCGGCGATCTCTGGGTGACCAGCGATGGCGGCGGCGGAGCCTCGCTGCACAAGCTCCAGCTGGTATCGGGACGGGTGCTGAAGCGGCTCGATGTGCCGGCTGACTGGCGGCCCGTGTCGCTGCAGGACATCTCGATTTCCGACGACGGTACGCTGCTGCTCCTCGATACGGCGGGCGGCCGGCTGCTGGCGGTGGACGCCGCCGGTCAGAGGTTCACTCGATCGATGGAGCTCGAGGTGCCGTCGCCGTTCGCGATTGCGGCGCACGACCACGTCGTCTACGTGGCGCACGCCGACGGAGTGTCGGCGGCGGATACCAGGTCACGGAAGGTCACCGCGCTGCGCCCGTCGAAGGGCGTCGCCCTGACCGGACTGCGGCGCATCCGCTGGCATGGGGGAACGCTGATCGCCCTGCAGGACGACGGCAGCGGGGCGGCACGGCTGGTCCGGATCCGCATCAACGGCGGCGGGACGGTGGCCACGTCGATCGATCGCCTCGACGATTCGTCCGCCGAGGCGGGATCGGCGACTGACCATCGCCGGCAACACCGCCTACTACGTCGCCGCCGCCGCGGACGGCCAGGCAATCAGGCGGGTGCCGCTGCGCTGACCCAGGGGCGCGATGCTCAGCTCTCGCGCAAGGCGACCATCGGGTCGATCCGCGTCGCGCGCCGCGCCGGCACGTAACAGGCCAGGACGGCCACCACGAACAGCAGCAGCGTCACCCCGACGAAGACCGTCCAGTCGCGCGGCTGGACGCTGAACAGCAGCGTCCTGAGGTACTGCGCCAGTCCGTACGAGGCGCCGAGCCCCAGCACCAGGCCGACGCCGGTGGTCAGCAGCCCCTGCTTGAACACCAGCGACAGGATCGATCGGCGATCGGCGCCGAGCGCCTGGCGAATCCCGAACTCGCGGACCCGCTGCGCGACGTTGAACGCGAGCACGCCGTAGATCCCGATCGCCGACAGCACCAGTGCGACGGCGCCGAACAGCGCGAACAGCATCATCGGCGCGCGCCGGCCCTCGAGCGACCGGCCCACCCACTGCTCCATGGTCCGCACGTCCGCAATCGGCTGCTCGGCGTCGAGCGACTGCACCGCGGCGCGGACCTGCGGCACCAGGCTGGCCGCGTCGAGCCGCGACTTGAGCACCAGCGCCATGCTCGCTCGCGCCTGCTGCGCGATCGGATAGTAGATACGCTCCTTGGCGACCGGCTGGCCGAGATCGATGCTGTTGATCGTGCCGACGACGCCGACGATCCGGAGCCGCGGGCTCTGCGCGCCGCCGCGCTGAATCTCCTGGCCGATCGGATCCCGCTTCGAGAAATAGCGGTTCGCGAGGTACTGATCGATCACGACGACCGGCGCGCTGTCGGCGGTGTCGCCGTCGGTGAAGGCCCGCCCCTGCAGCACCGGGATCTGCATCGCCCGATAGTAATCACCGCCGATCACTTCCTGCCGCCCGTGCGGCGCCGCTTCCGACGGCCCCGGTGTATAGCCGACGATCGAATACGACCCTGAGCTGACGCTCCCGTTGAACGGCACGTTCGAGGTGAGTCCGGCGGCGGTCACGCCCGGGATCGCACGGGTCCTTTCGAGCAGGCGCTGCCAGAAGGCGCTCCGCGCCGGCGCGTCGGGATACCGGCTCATCGGCAGCGACACCTGCGCCGTCAGCACGTTCTCCGTCGAGAAGCCCGGATCCACGTCCTGCAGCCGGGCAAAGCTCTTGATCAGCAGTCCGGCCCCGATCAGCAGCATCAGCGCCAGCGCCGTCTCGACCACCACCAGCGTGCCGCGCATCAGCGCCGTGCCGCGGCTCGCCGATCCGCGGCTGCTGTCGTCTTTCAGGAGCGACGACGTGTTGCCGCGGAGCACCGAGATCGCCGGCACCACGCCGAAGACGAGCCCGGTCACGATGGCGAGCGCGATCGTGAACAGCAGCACCGCGGGGTAGAGCGTGGCCTCACCCGCCGACGACAGTTGCCGGCTGCTGAGCGCAATCAGCCCACGGAGGCCGGCATACCCGACGGCAAGCCCGCCGACGGCGCCGAACAGGGAGAGCACGACGCCTTCGGTGATCATCTGGCGCACCAGCCGCCACTGCCCCGCCCCGAGGGTGGTCCTGATCGCCAGTTCACGGTACCGCCCGGTCGCGCGCATCAGCAGGAGGTTCGCGACGTTCGCGCACGCGATCAGCAGGACCGCGAGCACGACGCCCTGCAGCGCGATGAGCGGCGCCTTCGCGTCGCCGACCAGCTGCTCGCGGATGTCCACGGCGTAGCCGCCAAAACCGGACGAGCGCGCGAACGACTGGAACTGCGGCAGCCGATCGAGATTGCGATCGACGATCGTGGCCATCTGCGCGTTGAGCTGCTCGATGGTCGCGCCGGGGCGGAGCCGCGCGATCATCTGGCTGAACTCGTTGCCGCGCCCTTGATCGGACATCTGCTGCGGCGTGAACGCGAACGGCATCAACAGCGAGATCGAGCCGGCCGGCAGCCGGAAGTCCGCGGGCAGCACCCCCACCGCCCGATACGCCTCGCCGTTCATCCGGATGTCGCGGCCGACGATCGCGGCATCGCCGCCGAAGCGGGACTGCCAGAGTCCGTGCGTGAGGATCACGAACCGGTCGGCGTTGGGCCGGGCTTCGTCCTCGGTGAATCCGCGGCCGAGAAACGGCTGCCGCCCCAGCGTGGTGAAGAACGACGGCGTCACCGCCAGGGCGCGCACCTGTTCCGGCTGTCCGCCCTCCGAGAGATTGACCATGCGGGTCGTGAACAGCGTCGCGTCCTCGACGGCAGGCGCCTGCGTCTTGCGGTCGATGTAGTCGGGAATCGACACGCTGGCCTGCATGCAGGTCCATCTTCGGATAGGTGTTCCAGACGAACACCAGCCGGTCGGCCGCGGCGTAGGGCAGCGGCCGGAGCAGGAGCTGATACAGGAGGCTGAAAATCGCGGTGTTGGCCCCGATGCCGAGCGTGAGGGTCAGCACCGCCACCAGCGTGAACAACGGCTGCTTGCGGAGGGTCCTGAGGGTGTACCGGATGTCCTGCATGGGGCGTTGGACGGGCGGAACGAACCAAGAGTTTCTGGCGCGAGTTTCAGGTCGGCCGTCCCTGGAAGAGTATTCCCGGGCGGCATCGGCTCGCGGGCTGCTCCCTTGCCCAATTTCTCGGTCGTCGCGCCTTGCGATCCGGGCGCCCGCTCCGGGCCTTAGGCAACTCCTCACGCTTCCGGGGACGGCGGCCGGCGCTCGCCCGGTCCGGCTATAGTCAGGAGATGCGCATCGCGATGGCACTCGTCCTGATGGCGCTGGGGGCGGCCTGCAGCCGGCCCGCGCCGGCGTCCCTCCCGGCCCCTGCGGACGTCGCGGCGCCACCCGCCAACTCCGTCAAGCACCCGTCAGGCATCTCGAGCCGCGTGCTTCAGCCCGGCACCGGGCAGCGGCATCCACGCCCCACCGACCTGGTCGTCGTCCACTACACGGGATGGACGACGGACGGCAAGGAGTTCGACAGCTCGGTCCGGCGCGGCGACCCGGCGCAGTTCCGGCTGGACGAAGTGATCAAGGGCTGGACCGAGGGCGTCCAGATGATGGTCGAAGGGGAAAAGCGCCGCTTCTGGATCCCCGCGGCGCTCGCCTACGACGGGACGCCCGGCAAACCGCAAGGCATGCTGGTCTTCGACATCGAATTGATCGACATCAAGTAAGCGGGCGCCGCGGCCCGCCCATTGTCAGCGGCCGTTGGAGATCCGACGACGGTCGGGCTTGGCGCGAAGGCTGACGCTGCCCTCCGGCGGCGCCGGCGGATGGTCGTCATTCCACACATACCCGCAGTTCGAGCAGTGGCAGAAGTTACTCAGTTGCGAGGTGCGCAGCGCGATCACGGAATCCGCGTGGCATTTCGGGCAGGAGATGCACGGGATCGGTTCCGACCATGCCCGGACCGACAGCAGGTCTCGTGCCTGCTGGCCATGTCACGTCAATCGCGCTTCTGCGTAACCTCGACCGTCTGACCCGCCACGGTCAACGTGCCCTTGCGAGTGCTGGTCGACTCGTGGCCGTCGATCACGATCCAGACACCGCCGGCGCCACTGCCGGAGCTGCCCAAGATCACGCGAATCCACGGCACGTTGCTCACGGCCGTCCAGGAACACCCGAACTGGGTGTCGATATCGATGCCTCGCCCATGAACGTCCTCGTCGACTTCGATGGTCAATGGTTTCACCACGTAGGTGCAGGCGCGCGCGGCCTGTTGCACGGTGAACGTGCGGCCGGCGATGGTGGCAGTGCCGGCGCGAGCCGCACCGGTGTTCTCGGCGGCCGTCACCTGCACCACGCCATCGCCGATCTCGCCGCCCATCGATTGGAGCGAGATCCACGACGCGTTGCTCGACGTGCTCCAGCGGCAGCCGCTCGGCGTGCGCACGGCGACCGCGACCGTACCGCCGGCGCCATCGAAGGTGTGCTGCTCGGGACTGATGACGTAGGCACAGGCCGCCGCCTGGCTGATCGTGAACGTCTGGCCGCCGATGTTCAGCGTCCCCGTTCGCGCCGGTTCGGACGAGGCCGCGACCGTGAACAAGACGTCGCCGCTGCCGTTGCCCGCCGCGCCGGCGGTGATCTGTACCCACGGCACGCTGCTGGCGGCCGTCCAGGCGCAGCCCGGGGCGCCAGTGACGGCGACCTTGCCGCTGCCTCCCTCCGCCGGGAGCTGGGCGCTGTTCGGCGCAATCGCGATGGCGCAGCCCTGACGACTGGTTGATCGTGACCGTGGCGCCGGCGACCGTCACGTTACCTGAGCGGGCAGTCCCGGTCGTGGGCGCCACCGCAAGCTGCACCGTGCCAGTGCCGCTCCCGGTCGCGGCGCCGCTCACCGCGATCCACGAGGCGCCGCTCGAGACCGTCCAGGCGCAGCCCGCCGGCGCCGTGATCTGCACCGCGACCGATCCACCGGCCGCGGGGACGGTGTGCGTCGAGCGGATCGACCGAGAAAGTGCAGCCCTGCCCCTGCGTGACGCTGAAGGTCTGCCCGCCGATGACGGCGGTGCCCGCGCGCGACGCGCCGCTCGCCGGCGCCACGGTAAACGCCGTCGTGCCCGGCCCGGTTCCCGAGGCCGGCGACAACGTCAGCCAGCTCACGGTGCTCGCGGCCGTCCACGCGCAGGCGGCGCCAGTCGTGATCGTCACCGTGCCCGATCCGCCGTTCGGCGGCGCGGCGAAAGACGATGGGGAGATGGCGTAGGTGCAGCCCTGCGTCTGCGTGACGGTGAAGGTCTGTCCAGCGATGGTTGCCGTGCCCGAACGCGTGCTGCCGGGCGCGACCGTAAAGCTCACTGCTCCCGGGCCCTCACCTGCGGCGGTCGACAGCGTCAGCCAGCTGACGTGGCTGACGGCGGTCCACGCGCAGCCGGCCGTCGTGGCGATCGCGATCGACCCCGCGGCGCCGGTCGCGCTCGCGTCGAACGTCGAGGGCGTGATCGCGTAGGCACAGCCTTGCGACTGGGTGACGGAGAACTGCTGTCCGGCAACGCGGATGCTGCCGGAGCGCGTCGGTCCGGCCGCCGGCATGACGTCGAACATCACGGGCGCCGTGCCCTTGCCGTCCGCGCCGGACCGCACCACGATCCAGTTGACGTCAGTCTCCGCCTTCCACGTGCACATCTGGCTCGAGGCACGCACCTCGACGCGGCCCGAGCCACCCGACTGCCCGAACGTCGCCGCCGGCTCGGCCAGCGTGATCACACACTCGCCGGCGGCCTGCGTCACGTCGGCGCGGGCGTCGTTGAGCACGATCGCGCCGCGTCGCGTGGCCGGGTCCGGGTTGACCGCGGCCACGAACTCGACCGAGCCGTCACCCTGTCCGGTGGCGCCTGACTTGATCGACAGCCACGGCCCGTCGACCGAGGCCGTCCACGCGCATTCGCGCGCCGCGGTCACCGCAACGGTGCCGGTGCCGCCCTGGGCCGGCACATTCGACGATGGTCCGTTCACCGTCACCGCGCATCGGGTCAGCGGCGACGGCGCCGTGCTGGTTGAGGTGACCGCGGACGATCCGCAGCCGAGGATCGTCAGCAGGAGCCCGAAGACCGATACGGTTGAGATGCGTCGCAGAAGTCTCGTCGGCATCGCTCGTTTCATACGGCTGTGGTCTGCCAATTCGCAGCCGAGGTGTTCTCAAGAACCCTGCCATTTCACGAGATCGAGTCGAGACGGCCGAAAGATGCTGAAAAAGTCGATATTCCTGAGGTCTTCCTGCGGCTGGGCTGGTCGGGCGTCGAGCAGGAACGGCACTGCCGTGCTGTAGTGCCGTTCTCAACAGCGGCAACGCGCTGGACCTGGGTGTAGCGGATCAGTGGGCTACGACAGCAGCCATTCGAGGTCTTCCGGCTGCAGCGTCTTCATGAGACCGGCTTCTTCCGAGAACAGGGCGTCGGCAAGCTCGCGCTTGGTCTCCTGCAGCTCGGCAATCTTCTCTTCGACGGTGTCGCGGGCAATCAGGCGATAGGCGAACACGTGCTTCGACTGGCCGATCCGGTGCGCGCGATCGATCGCCTGCGCTTCGACCGCGGGATTCCACCAGGGATCGAGCAGGAAGACGTAGTCGGCCGCGGTCAGGTTGAGCCCGACGCCGCCGGCCTTCAGGCTGATCAGGAACACCGGGCAGGCGGCGTCGCGCTCGAAGCGCGCGACCCGCTCGGCGCGATCGCGGGTGCGGCCGTCCAGGTACTCGTAGGTGATGCCCTGCGCGTCGAGCCTGGGACGCAGCAGGCCGAGCAGCGACGTGAACTGGGAGAACACCAGCGCCTTGTGCCCTTCGTCGATGATCTCGCGCAGGCGCGACAGCAGCATCTCGAACTTCGCGGAGCTGTCGCCGATGCGGTGGGCGTCGACGAGGCCGACGTGGCTGGCGGCCTGGCGCAGGCGCAGCAGCGCTTCGAGCACCTGAATCTTCGAGCGGTTGAGACCCTTGTGCGCGACGGCCGCGAGCAGCGTCTGGCGGTAGTGGGTGCGCAGCTCGTCGTAGAACCGGCGCTCGGCGGGCTCGAGCTCGCAGTGAATCGTCTGTTCGACCTTGGGCGGGCAGCTCCGGCGCGACCTGTTCCTTGGTGCGGCGCAGGATGAACGGCCGCAGCGCCCGGCCCATCACCGCGAGGTCGATGCCGTCGCCGCGTTCGCCGCGCGTCCCGGTGAGCGCGCGCGAGAACGCCGCGGCCGATCCGAGGAAGCCGGGATTGAGGAACTCGAAGAGGCTCCACAGCTCGCCGAGATGATTCTCGATGGGCGTGCCGCTCAACGCGAGTCGATGACGCCCGCGCAGCAGGCGCGCCGCCTTCGCCGATGCGGTCGCCGCGTTCTTGATGGCCTGCGCCTCGTCGAGGATGACGTAGTCGAACTCGTGCTCGATCAATCGCGCCGCGTCGCGCCGGAGCGTGCCGTAGGTCGTCAGCACCAGGTCGTAGTCGGCCAGCCTGGTGGTGTCGCGCGCCTCGCCGGTGTAATCGAGGATGCGCAGCCCGGGCGCGAAGCGCGCCGCCTCGTCGGTCCAGTTGAAGATGAGCGATCGCGGCACGATCGCCACCGACGGGCGGCCGCTGTCGCCGGCGGCGCGCCGCGCCTCGAGCAGCGCCAGCACCATGACGGTCTTGCCGAGTCCCATGTCGTCGGCGAGGCACCCGCCGAACCCGAACTGCCGCAGGAACGCGAACCAGCCGAGCGCGTCGCGCTGATAGTCGCGAAGCTGGCCGCGGAAGGTCGGCGGCGGATCGAGCGGGCGCACGCCGGCGAACTGCGCCAGCTCGGCGCGGGCGCGCGCGAACTCCTCGTCCACCCGCACCGACGGCTGCGTCTCGAGCAGCGCGTCGAGCAACGCGGTCTGCGACGGGCGGTAGCGCACGTGATCGCCGGCAGCCTCGCCGAACGCCGCGACCCGCGCGTAGCGGCGCAGCCATTCCTCCGGCACCAGCCCGCGGGTGCCATCGTCCAGCAGCACCGTCGCCTCGCCGCGGCGCAGGGCGGCGAGCAGCTCGGCGATCGAGGCCGACCTGCCGTCGCCGAAATCGACGCGGCCATGGAGCTCGAACCAGTCGATGCCGGACTTGACCTGCATGTCGAGGGCTCGCGCGGCGCGGAACGCGCGTCCTTCCGCCTCGACGTGCCAGCCTTCCTCGACCAGGGTACGGACCGCGGCCGGAAATCGCTCGACCGCGATCGCCAGCGTCGCGTCGCGGCCGTCGGCGTACCACGGCTTGTGAAAGCCGAGGCCGTGGAGCCGCTGCAGCAGCGCCCGCTCGGCCTGCGGACTGCGGCGGACCAGGCGCCGGCGATCGGAATCGTAGCTGCTGACCTCGGCGCCGGCGGTGACGACCGAACCGCGCGTAGTCGAACTGGATCACCGCATCCAGCTCCTCGCGCGTGCCGTGCCCCTGCGGCCGCGCCGATCGCGCCATCCGGATCCGCGGCTGCGGCGGCACGTCGATCACGTCGTAGCGCAGGGCCTCGGGGAGGGCCGCCGGATCGACTTGCGACTCCGCCATGGTCTCGACCAGCGACGGTCCGGCGTCGGCCGGCAGAATCGCCGGGCCCGAGCGCCGCAGCTCGCCGAGCCAGGCGAACGCGCCCGCGTGATCGAGCCGCGCGACCCGGCCGCCGGCGGTGAGGAATCCCCCTGCCAGCATCAGCTCGGGCTCGGTGACGGCCATCGTCTCGTCGCCGCGGGCGAGCGTCCCGCCGACACTGATGCGATCGTCGGCGCCGATGCTGACGTCGAGCCGGAACCGCCAGGCCGGGCCGTCGTCCCACGACAGCGGCGTCAGGTCCTTGGTCACGCGCTTGTCAGAGCGATCGGACTTCCCTGCCGGTTTCTCGGTGCTGCGCGTGTGCAACCGGCCCGATTTGGCAATCAGCGGCAGCACGCGCGGCAGCAGCGGTCCCTGGAGGCGGAACAACGCCCGCGAGTACACGCTGGTGTAGTTGCCGAGCAGCGACTGTGAATCCGCGGCGCCGAGCAGGTGCGACAGGATTTCCCGATCCGCGTCCTCGGGGAGCTGATCGATCTCGTCGGCGCTGATCGCGGCCGGCTGTGGCTTGGCCCACTCGCCGCTCTTCTTCCGGATCCGCCAATGCACCTGGACGGTCGCGATGTCGTCGACGGGATCCTGATCGAGCACGTAGAGGATCTCGCCGTGGCCGTAGCGCGACGCGACCGCCGGCATCTCGCGCAGCGCCTGCTGGCGGACGGCCGAGAGAAAGCGCTGCCAGGGCTCGCGCGTGGGTGCGGCGTATGGCCTGGTCTCGGTGGCCGACGCCAGCTGCGCCGCCGCCCGGGCGTTGCGATAGTCGGGCTCGAGGTAGGTATCGTCGGTGAACGGCGCCTCGCCGATCAGGAACCCGGACGTGTCGGCCGCCAGGATCACCGCCCAGACGTGCTTGCAGACGTCGGAGCGATCCGCGAACTGCGGACACTCGCACGACGCCACGATGGCGTCTCCCTCGCGGCGCAGGGTGACGCGATACCACTGCGTCCCCCGGACCGTCGCCAGGACGTGATGGTCCGAGCCTTCAATCGCGCGCACCGCACCGCCGAGGAAGTACCGGTTGCCCTTGGTTCGGGTCCGCTCGGACACGTCCTGCGAGAGGATTTCGGCGAGGCCCATCTGAAGCATTGTACGGCGCGGTCCGTCGCGACCCGGAACACGGGCAGCGCGGGGACACGCCGGATCAGTTGATCAACGTGGACCGGAGGATGAGCAACGAGGGCAGCCCGACGAGGCCGCGCCTGTCAGCAGAGGAGCGCCAGGGCCATGGCGCCCGACGAGCGGCCAGGGCTGAGGGAGAGGCTACTTGGCTTCCGCGACGGACGACGGCGAAGACGACGCCTTGCGGTCGAGCTCCTGCTGGGTGCGGTAGATGCTGCACCAGTCTTTGTGCTCGGCCACCGGCATGCCGCATTCGACGCAGATACGAACGCGCTGGCGGGGTTGGGTCTTGCGTCCAAACAATTTGTCCAACAGGGACATCAGCAGCCTCCAGGGTCTTTGGACGGATCAAACGGGCAATCCGTTGGCACTGAGGGGTGGTTACGTAGCCGGACGGGCCCTGGTTCCCCTCGCCCTTGTAACTTTTCCCTTCTGACTTTTGACTTTGCTTAACTTTTGTACTTTTCCCGGTACACCTCCCCCCAGAGCGGGAGGAGATCGGCGAAGGTCTGCTCCGTCCACCGAGCCAGGCGCGGGCCGTCGGTCAGGATGCCGATGTCCTCGCCCTTGTCGCCGAACAGCCACCTGCCGACGAAGACCCAGTCGAGGGTCCCGGGGTTGTCGTGGCGGGCGATCCGTTCGATCGCGTCGTACGGGAGCAGGTCGGTGGCCGGCGGCTGACGTCCGACCTGCACGAACCCGCCGTTGACCCGCATCCAGTCGGTGAGGTGCTGGCGCCACGTCGCGGTCAGCGCCTCCTGGAACGCCTGGAAGTACTCGAACACGCGCTCGCGTCCCCGGTCGGCGCGGTCGTCGCTGCCCCCCTCGGACAGGTTGAAGCCGAGGCCGGCGGCGACGGCGTCGCGCCCCCAGTGCGGGGCCGCGAAGAACCCGATCGACAGCTGCGGCTCCCACCGGCCGCCCTGCTGGGCGACGGAGATCCAGCCGGGCGCGACGGGGTCGAGGCTGCCACGGCGAAACAGCCGCGCGCCCGCGTGGCCGGCGCGGTTCCGCGCCTCGACAGCCTTGGCCGCGAAGGGACGCTCGTTCAGCGCCATCAGCAGCGGCTCGATGCGCGAGGTCAGCGACTCGGCCGCGTTCGCGGGCGGCAGATGCCCGAGCGCGGTGAACTCGGCGCGGCCGAACCCGGGCAGTGTGGCGGTCGCCGTGCGCCCCGTCCTGCTGCTGGTCGTCCGGCGCGCGACACTCCGCGGCGAGGACGGCTCGGCGGAAGAAGACGACGTCCGGCGCCGGCGCGGCGCGGGTTCCGCGGCCGGACCGGCGCGGCGCTTGCCGACTTCCGCCTGCAGGTTGCGCGCGATCGTGTTCTGCGGATTGAGGACGAGCACGGCGTCGAGCGCGGCGGTCGCCTCGTCCAGTTGGCCGAGCTCCATGCAGCATCGCGCCAGGCGCGTCCAGGCGCCCTGGTTGGCCGGCGCGGCGCGCGTCAGCTCTTCGTTGACGCTGCGCGCGTCCGCGCCGAAATCTCCGCGCTTCGCGAAGTCGATGGCCCGTAGCTCGAGTGCGGCGACATGTTCCACGCCAACGATCATACCCGCCGCCGGACGAGCGTCACCACGCGTGAGCGTTGTGACGCCGGCCGACGACTGATTATTTGATATCAGCGAACATCCGCATCGTGCGATCCCTGGGAGGGATCCGCGGACCTTCGCATCCCGTGCGATGAGGCTGAACGCGATTAAGAAACTAACGAGCGCTGACCGTCGTGACCGGCTCGGGCTCCGTCATCGTCAGACGCCCGGCGAGATCGGCGAAGAACAGCATGAAGAGCACGGCGCCGACTGCCGCGCCGATGGTACGACTCGTACGACTCATGAAACCCCCTGGTAGGTATTGCGCTTACGGCATGACTCAACCGCAAACGCCATGCCCTGCCCAGGGAGCAGCCGAAGTGCTGGCCGGTCAGCGCGTTGACGCGCCCTGACCGGTACCGCTCAGCGTGCGTACGCCACCGAATTCGGAATCGGACTGACGAAGTTGTCGCACGCGGCGCCGTCCGGCGGACGAGCCACCGCGTGCATCGGGATGGTCAGGCCTCAGCGGCGGAGGTCCGCGATCTGCAGCGTCTGCCGGACCCGGCCGAACGTATTGAGGTAGGTCCGCGCTTCGTCCGCGGGCGCCACGCCAATCAGGAACAGCAGCTGGCCGTTCGGCAGCTGCACGGTCGACAGGTTCACCGCTTCCGTGCTGCCGGTGACTTCCGACACGTTCACCAGCGTGGTCGTCAGGCCCTGGCGTCCGTCGATCGTCGTCCGCGAATACCCGCCCTGCCGCCGCAGCTGCGGATTCGATCGCGCGAACCCCTGCAGCAGCGATTCGGTCTGCTGCTGCAGCGACGAGCCGTCAGCGCTCGCTACGCCGATCTCGAGGCCGTGCGTGAACGCCGACTGGCCGTTCTCGCCGCGGAAGTAGCCGCCCTCGGGCGCATACGTGATCGTGCCCGAGCCGTCGATCGCTTCCCAGTTCGAGGGCACGCTCAGGCGCAGGAACTCGCCGGGCTGGTGCGTCCGCCAGCGCTCCGACGGCGGCTCGACCTGCATCGCACGGCCGCTGGCGCCGCCCCGTTCCTGACCGCGCTGCGGCTGCTGCGAACGGGCCGCCACCTGCTCGGCGGTCGGCGCCTGCGGCATCCCGTTCAGGCGCGCATGAATCGCCTGCAGCCCGGTGCTCGACGGATCGCGGCGCTCGACGCGCAGCATCTCCGCCTCACGAGTGATCGCCTGCACGCGGTTGCCGGGATTCGGGTGGCTGCTCAGCCACTCGGGGCCGCGGCTGCCGCCCTGCTTCTCGATCGTCTGGAACATGCTCGCCATCTGCCGCGGGTCGTAGCCGGCTCGCGCCATCATCTGCGCGCCCAGCAGGTCGGCTTCGCGCTCGAACTCACGGCCGTACTTCAGGAAGTAGGCGCCGAGTCCGATCTGCGAGCCCTGCGCGATCACCGCGCCCTTGTTGCCCCCGACAATCGCGCCGAGGATCTGCCCCGCCACCGCGCCGATCTGGAACTTCTGCCCCTTCGTCGCCTGCACCGTGCCGTGACGCAGCACGACGTGCGCGAGCTCGTGCGCCATCACGCCGGCGACTTCCCCTTCGCTCCGCGCCGCCTGAATCATCCCGCGGTTGAGGAACATCGGGCCGCCCGGCAGCGCGAACGCATTGATCTCGCGCATGTTGACGACGTCGAAGGTGTAGTCGAACTGCGGCTGGCGGAACTCCGCCGGAATCTCGTCGATCAGCCGCTCGCCGATCTGCTCGACGAAGTCCTCGGTCCGATCGTCGTTCAGCAGCGGCATCTGCTTGCGCACTTCCGCCGCAGCCTGCCGGCCGAGCTGAACGTCCTGCTCAGGCGTGTAACTATTGGAATGCCGCTCGATCCGGGTCTGCGCGGGCGCCGTCAACGTCAGCGCGAGCAGGGCGACCGGAATGAGGGCGAGTCGTGATGAGGTTCGCTGGTGTCCAGTCATGCCCCAGCGTAGTGCAATGGGCACGCCAGCGCTCAAACTGCATATTTCCTAAGAAAATCAAGCAGACCGTCCAACCGAGAGGACATCGGACGGCTCGAGGGTAGGTTCAGCAGTTCCGTCGTCGGCTCATCAGTTGGCACTGCTGAACCGTTCGACGGAACTGCCGAACCATGGCCGTGTCTACCTGACCTCGTAGGTCGCCATCAGCGGACGATGGTCGGACGGCATCACCCCGCTCGAGTTCCGCGTGTCGAACACCCGCGCTTCCCTGAGCCTCAGACGGGTCGCGCCCTTCGAATAGAAGATGTAGTCGATCCGGCTGTTGCGCGTGTTCCCGGCGGTGTTGCCGGAGTAGGCGACGTCGATGTTGTTCGCCACGGCGACGGCCCACGAGTCGTAGTGGTTCGCGGTCATCAGGTCGATCTCGGTCGCACCAGGCCAGGCGTTGTAGTCACCGATGAGGATGCGCTGCTCGGGGTAGTTGTCCGCCCACGCCTTCAGCTCCCTCATCTGGGTCGACCGGCGCGAGCTCGACTCGGCGTCGAGGTGCGTCGAGTAGAGATTCACCCGGAGGCCGTTCACGATGATCGCGATCCGGGCCACCGAGCGGTCGTAGCTCAACTGGTAGTCGCCGCTGGATTCGATCGGAAACGTCGTCAGCAGCAGGTTGCCCTGGCCGTTGGTGCCGCCGGTGCGGTGGGCGAAGTTGTAGTACCAGGTCTTCCCGGTCTTCGACTTCAGCATCGACGCGAAGCGGGCGGGCTGATCCTCGTTGCCGTAGCCGCCGACGTTCTTCTCGACCTCGTTCAGCGACACGACGTTCGCGCCGGTCCTGTCGATCCAGTCGGCGATCCGCGTGATGTTGTACACGCCGTCGGTACCGACCCCGTGGTGGATGTTCCAGTCCAGCACCTTCAGCGTCGACGACGAAGTCGCAGTCGAAGTCGAGGTCGAGGTCGGGGCGGGTGAAGACGTCGAGAGCGCGGGCGGCCTGGTCTTGAGATAGGTCGATGGGGACAGCAGCACGCGATCGATCGAGAGGCCATCCTCGCGTGTCTGGATGCGCACCTTCTGGGTACCGGTGGTGGCGAAATAGATGGTCGGCCCGAGGATGCCGCTTCCCCAGCCGTTGTCCTGCCACTGCCAGCCGTTGAGGCCGCAGCCCTTGCACTCTTCGAGATTGACCTCGGTCGCCGACGTCGTGCCGATGCGATACGTCGCGGTCTTCGAGGAGGTGACGCTGCCCGAGAACTGGACGAAGACCGAGTCGTTGTCCCAGTCGTCGCCATCGGCGCGTCCGTGAATCCACAGCCGGTAGGGGACGCCGGCCGTTGCCGAGAACGTCAGTTCGAAATAGTCGGCCGGACTGGCCAGCGCGGTGGTCCGCTTGGCCGCACCTGCGTCCGGATGCCGCATCTTACTGTCACCGTCGGCACTGGCGTCGCTCGTCACCGCCCACTTGCCGACGCGTGAGCCCGCCGAGGCCTTCAACACGATGTCGGATTGAGCGAAGGCGTGGTAGGGCGCCGCCACCGCCACGACTGCAGCCATTGCCAGTGCGCCGCGCACGACGCCGTGGGTCATGAACTGTACGATCTGTCGCATCCGTCCTCCGAATTACACGAGTAGCCACACTCGGGGCCTTCGCCGTTCGCAGCCGCTGGGTGCACAGAGACACCTCACGCGTCTCGTCGAAAGCGTCCCGACTTCTCCGATAGACCTTGTTGGGTTGGGAAACGACCGTGGGTTACGCAGCCGTTACGGGGGGGCTCTATCGCAAGTATGCGGCCATCGTAGCGAACTCAACCGCAGGAGCAATTTGCCTAGGAAAAACGCGCCTGACCGCCGCGCTGGTAAGTTGAAGCAGGATCGAGGGTTGTAGAAACTACACCCGTGCTCACCGAAACCCAACTGAACGGTATTCGCGGCCCCCTGAATATCACAAGCTAATCCGCGTCCGAACACCGCTGCTGGCGTGGTCAAACTTATATGACTCGGGCGTGCCGCGGCGCGACCGATCTCCCGCACCGGAAGCACTAGAATCTGACCCTTGGCTTCAACCGAACTCATGGCCGCGGTGCAGCGGCGATCGAAGACCCTGATCGTCCTGTCTATCGTCTCGGTGCTCGCGATCGTCCTGGCGCTGCAGATCGCGGATCTCTGGTCGCTGCAGCGTCAGACGCTGAAGGCCGCGGAACAGCGCGGCATCAACGCGGCGTCGGTGCTTGCCGAGTACATGCGGGGCGCGTTCGCGATCGCGGATGCCTCGCTGGCGCAGCTGGCGGCGCATGCACGGCAGGTCGGCGGGGCGTCGGCGCCGCCGGGGGCATGGGACCCGCTGCTGCAATCGGCACGCGCCGCGATGCCCGGCATCCGCTCGATCAGCGTCGCCGATACGGCGGGAATCATCCGGCACTCGACCAATCCCGAGCTGGTCGGCTCGCCGCGGGGCGAGCAGTACCTGGTGCGCCATCTCACCGTGACGCCGACCAACGAGTTCGTCGTCGACACGCCCCTCCTGATCCCGTCCAAGCGCTACGTGATCCCGATCGGTCGCCGGCTGACGAGGGCCGACGGCACCTTCGACGGCGTCGTGGTCGCGAGCGTGGCACCGGACGAGTATCGCGAATTCATCCGGACGATCGACGTCGGTCGTCTCGGCTCGGTCGCGGTGTTCCATCCCGAGGGGGTCGTGGTGTTCCGCGAACCATCGACGACCGCGTCGATCGGCGAGTCGGCAAAGCAGGATCCGGTGTTCCAGGCCGCGGAGAAGACGAAGGGACACGGCGTGGTCGAAGGCGAGGTGCCTGACCGCGGCGTGTCGATCAGCGCGTATCACAGGCTTAAGACGCCGCCGCTAATCGTCGCCGTGTCCCTCAACCGCGACGAGATCCTCGCCGACTGGCGGCATCAGCGGCGGACGGCGACCATCGCGTTCGCCTCGCTGACCCTGACGCTGGCGGGCATCGTCTTCGGGCTGTTCCGGCAGATGAGCGCACGCACCCGCATCGAGCGGGAGCTCCGCGAGGTCCAGCAGCTCGAATCGATCCGGCTGCGCGACGCCAACGAACGCCTCGAAAGCGCGCTCGCGCGGGAGCAACAGGCGCGCCGCGAGAGCGAAGAGGCCAGCTACCTCAAGGACGAATTCCTGATGACGGTGTCGCACGAGCTGCGAACGCCGCTGACCGCGATCTTCGGCTGGGTGCGGATGCTGTCCACCGGCTCGGTGCCCGCCAACGAACGCGGCCTTGCCCTGGCGGCGGTGGAACGGAACGCGCGGGCGCAGACCCGGCTGATCGAGGACCTGCTCGACGTCTCCCGGGCGATCAGCGGCAAGCTGCGCATCGATGCGCGCGGCATCGAACTGAAAAACGTCGTCGAGGCCGCGATCGAGACGGTGAGGCCGGCGCTGCAGGCGAAGCGCATCCGCTTCCAGTCGTCGATCGATCCGGCGCTGCCGCAGGTACTCGCCGACCCTGATCGCGTGCAGCAGATCGTCTGGAACCTGCTGTCGAACGCGATCAAGTTCACGCCCGAGGAGGGTACCGTCCAGATCCGCGTCACCCGCGCCGACGCGTCCGTCGTGATCGAGGTCAGCGACTCCGGCGCAGGGATCCCGGCGGCGTTCGTGCCGCACGTGTTCGAGCGGTTCCGGCAGGCGGAAGGGGGCACCCGGCGCAAGCATGGCGGCCTGGGGCTCGGCCTGGCGATCGTTCGGCACCTCACCGAGCTCCACGGCGGCAGCGTCAGCGCCGAGAGCCCGGGCGATGGGCAGGGAGCCGTGTTTCGCGTCCAGCTGCCGTTGCGAGCAGTCCCGGACCGCATCGAGCCTGAACGTCCGCCCGCCGTGGCGCCTCGCGCCACCCTCACGCCGGCGCGCCTCGACGGCATCCGCGTGCTGGTGGTCGACGACCAGGACGATGCGCGCGAGCTGTTCGCGTCGATGCTGGAGTCTGCCGGCGCCGTGGTCCTGACGGCGGCGTCAGCGGCGGATGCGATGCGCCTGCTCCGATCCGAGCGCGAGATCGTGCTGCTGTGCGACATCGAGATGCCCGGCGAGGATGGCTATCAGCTGCTGCACCGCGCGCGGGCTGACGCCGGCGCCGGACGCACGCTGGTCGCGATCGCGGTCACCGCCTACGCCCGATCGATCGACCGGCAGCGCGCCCTCGAGTCGGGGTTCCTCGCGCACCTCGCGAAGCCGGTGGATCCCGACGAGCTGATCGCGACGATCGCGTCGGTTGCCGGGGACCGGGTGACGGCGGCGCCGTGAGACGCGTCGTCTTCTGGATCGTGCTCGCCGTGGCGGCCGCCGCGGCCGCGGCGCTGGCCGTTCGCTTCTTCCCCAGGGCGTTCTCGATCGTCGCGCTCGACATCCGCATGGATCGCGACCGTGCCCTCGAGGAGGCGCGCGCGATCGTGGCCCGGGAAGGCTTCGGTCCCAGCGGATATCGGCAGGCATCCTCGTTCACCCTCGACGCCGAGGCGCAGACCTTCATCGAGCTCGAAGGGGGCGGCAAGGAAACCTTCACGCACGTGCTGCGGCAGGGACTCTATTCCGCCTACACCTGGCGCGTTCGCCACTTCCGCGAGGGTGAGACCAACGAGACCACGATCAGGTTCACGCCCGACGGCAAGCCCTATGGCTTCGTCGAGACGCTGCGGGAGGACGCGCCGGGGGCGGCGCTCGACGCCGCCGCCGCCAGGCAGATCGCGGAGGCGGGCGCCGTCCGCTGGAACGTCGACCTCGCCCCGTTCGAGCTGATCGAGCAGGGGCAAGAACGGCGCGTCGGCAAGCGGATCGATCACACCCTGACCTACGAGCGCCCGTCGCCGGCGCTCAACGCCGGACGCTACCGCGTGCGGCTCGTGGTGTCCGGCGATCGGCTGACGGAAATCACCTACTTCGTGCAGATCCCGGAGGCCTTCACGCGCCGCTACGCGGCGATGCGCTCGGCCAACGATGCGATCGGGACGGCCGCGGTCGTCGGGATGGCGCTCCTCTACATCGTGGGCGGCATCGGCGTCGGCCTGTTCTACATGCTGCGGAAGCGCTGGGTGGTGTGGCGTCCCGCCGCGATGTGGGGAGCGGCCGTCGGCCTCCTGCAGGGGCTGACCATGGTCAACGACCTGCCGCTGCAGTGGATGGCCTACGACACCGCGATCGCCCGCTCGACGTTCCTCGCCGAATATGCCGCCCGCGTCGCCGCCGCCGCGGTCGGGTTCTCGACGTTCTTCGCGCTGTCGTTCATCGCGGCGGAATCGCTGACCAGGCGCGCCTTCGGCCACCATCCGCAGTTGTGGCGAGCCTGGTCGCCGCGTTCGGCGGACCCGGCCGCCGGCGCGCCGGGCGCCTCGCGCGCGATCCTCGGGCGTACGCTCGCCGGCTACCTCCTGGTTCCGATTTTCCTCGCGTACGTCGTGATGTTCTATTTCGTCGCGGTCAGGTATCTCGGCTGGTGGTCGCCGTCGGAGGCCCTGCTTCACCCGGACGTCCTCGCGACCTACGTTCCCTGGCTGTCGGCGATCGCCAACTCACTTCAGGCAGGATTCTGGGAAGAGGCCCTGTTCCGGGCGGTGCCGCTGGCCGGTGCCGCGCTCATCGGAGACAGGCTCGGGCAGCGCCGGCTGTTCCTGATCGTCGCGTTCGTGGTCCAGGCGCTGATCTTCGGTGCCGGCCACGCCCAGTATCCCGGACAGCCCGCCTACGCGCGGCCGGCCGAGCTGATCCTGCCGTCGATCGGCTTCGGCCTGATCTATCTGTATTACGGGCTGCTCCCCGCCATCGTCCTGCACTTCACGTTCGACGTCGTCCTGTTCGCGCTGCCAATCTTCGTGGCCCAGGCACCGGGCATCCGCCTGCAACAGACGATGGTCGTCCTGATGGCACTGGTCCCGCTGTGGATCGTCCTGTATCGGTGGATCCGGGCCGGACGATGGACCGAGCTCTCCCCCGCCGATCGGAACGGCGCCTGGGTGCCACCGGCGCCCGAGCGTGAACCGGTCGCCACCCGGCTCGCCCACGACACCCTCAGCCCCGCCGCACGCACGCGATGGCTGCTGGCCGGCGGCGTCGCCGCCGTGGCCTGCGTCGCGATCGTCGTGTTTGCTGAGCGATCGCGGCCGCAGCCGCTGCCGGTCGGACGGCTCGAAGCCGCAGGCCTGGTCCGTCGCGCGCTGACCGGCAGCGGCGTCGCGCTCGACAGCCAGTGGCGATTCCTGGCGGTGCCGGACAACGGCGCCGACGGTCCGCACGAGTTCGTGTCGTCCACGGCGGGCGAGGCCCGTCGCAGGGACCTGGTCGGACGCTATCTGCCGCCGCCGCGGTGGCGCGTCCGCATGGCCAGGTTCGAAGGGGATGTCGCCGATCGCGCCGAGGAGTGGAGCGCCACCGTCACGCCAGCGGGAGAAGTACGCGGCATTCGTCACGACCTGCCCGAAGCGCGCGCCGGCACGACGCTCGACGAACCGGCGGCGCGTCAGCTCGCCCGCCAGGCGGTGGCGGACCGCTTCGGCCTCGACGAAGCGCGCGGCGACGTCCGGGAGATCTCCGCGCAGCCCACCAGGCTGCAGGCACGGACGGACTGGACGTTCACCTTCGTCGATACGACGGTCGCGCCGCTGCCGCGCGGCGAGCCGCGAATCAGCGTGCTCATCGCGGGAAACGAGACGGCAGCCGCCGGACGCTTCATCTACGTGCCCGAGGAGTGGGAGCGCCAGCTGCGCGCGGCCGACACCCGCAACCTGATCCTCAGGATCTTCGGCACGATGGTGTTCGCCGGCCTGCTGCTCGGGGCGGCGGTGAGCGGCGTCATCGCCTGGAGCCGCGATCGCTACACCCCGCGGGTGTTCGTCGCGAGCGCGGTGCTGATGCTGGTGCTGTCGGTCGCCAAGAGCGCCAACAGCTGGCCGATGCTGCTGGCCGCGCTGCAGACCGATGCCCCGCTCGAGTTCCAGATCCTCGGCGTCGTCGGCATCGGCCTCGTCGGCCTGATTCTCAGTGCAGCGCTGGTCGGCCTCGCCCTCGGCGCCATGCCGCACCGGCTGGTCGCGTCGGCATCGATGGACGGCAGCAGCGTCTGGACGCTGGGTTCCGCGGTCGGCGCGTTCGCGGCCGTGTCGGGCGCCGCGGCGGCCTGGCTCCGCACGCCCGATTGGGCGCGTCATCCATATCTGGATCCGGCGGGCGCGATGAGCCCGGTCCTCCAGGCGGCCATCGATCCGCTGACGCGCGTCCTGATGGCGTCCACCGTCATGCTCGCGGCCCTGACGATGGTCGAGCAGATCACGACGTCGTGGACGCGGCGGAAACCCGCCGGCCTGCTCGCGTTGATCCTCGTCGGCTTTGCCGCCGGTGGGGTACCGGTCGGCCTCGCGGCCGAAGGCTGGCTGGCCGCCGGCGCCGTCACCGCGGCGGCGCTGACGATCGCCTACGTCACAGTGCTCCGGTTCGACCTGACTATGGTGCCGATCGCGATCGCGACGATGGTTGCGGTCTCGGCGCTGGCGCAAGGCGCGCAACGCGTGTTCCCGTACGCGTTCACCGGCTCGCTGATCGCCGCCGGCCTCTCGCTGGTGATCGGATGGCTCGTCGCCATGGCGCTGCGGCGCGCCCGCACGCGCGTGACCGCCGGCACCGCCTCCGCCACAGCGGATGTGGTGTAATCCCCAGACCTTTCCATCGAGACCTGATGCATATCCTGACGACCACGATTCTCGTGCTGAGCGCCGTCGCGGCGTTGAGCGCCCAGACCGCAGACTGGTCGCGATTCCGCGGCCCCAACGGGACCGGCATCGCCGGCAGCACCGGGTTGCCGACCGAATTCGGACCAGCCCGGAATGTCGTGTGGAAAACCGCCGTCCCGGCCGGACACTCCTCGCCGGTGCTGACGGCGACCCACATCTTCCTGACCGGGTTCGAAGGGGACTCGCTCCTCGTCCTTGCCTACGACCGCGCGACCGGCCGTGAGCTGTGGCGCCGCGACCTGCCGCGCGCGCGCAAGGATCGTCTGGACGGGCCAAACGGTCCCGCGTCACCGTCCGCGGTCACCGACGGCAGCCGCGTGTTCGCGTTCTTCCAGGACTTTGGCCTCATCGCCTTCACGACCGCCGGCCGCGAGCTGTGGCGGATGCCGCTCGGACCGTTCAACATGGCCTACGGCTTCGGGGCGTCGCCGATCGTCGAAGACGGCCTGGTGCTGCTGGCCGTCGATCAGGACAGCGGCTCGTACCTGCTGGCGGTGGATGCGCAGTCCGGAAAAGTGCGCTACAAGATCGATCGTCCGGGCGTGATCTCCGGCTATTCGACGCCGGCGGTCTACCAGCCCAAGGACGGTCCGAAACAGATCATCGTCCCCGAATCGTTCCAGCTGTCGGCGTATGCGATTGCCGACGGCAAGCGGGTGTGGTGGGTGCGGGGACTGGCCTGCGAGATGAAGTCGGTCGTGAGCATGGATGGCGACACGCTCTACGTGAACGGCTGGGGCTTTTCGCAGAATCAGCCGGGCACGCAGATACCGACGGTGCCGTTCGCCGAGGGCCTGGCCCGCTACGACAAGAACAAGGACGGCCTCGTCGGCAAGGACGAGATCGCCGGCGAGACGCCGATGGACCGCATGCTGCGCGGCAGTGCCGGCTTTCCGGCGTTCGATCTCAATCGCAACGACACGCTCGATGCCAAGGAGTGGGACATCTTCCGGGCGATGCTCGCCTCCGAGAACGGGCTGCTCGCGATCGCGCTCGGCGGCCGCGGCGACATGACGTCGACCGCGATCAAGTGGCGCTACCAGCGGCCGGTGCCGCAGGTGCCGTCGACGCTGCTCTACCAGGGCGTGCTCTTCATGGTCAACGACAGCGGCATTCTCATTTCGTTCGACCCGGCCACGGGCACGGTGCTGAAACAGGCTCGACTCAAGGGCGCCATCGACAAGTACTTCGCCTCGCCGATCGGCGCGGACGGCAAGGTCTTCCTGGTCAGCCAGGACGGCACCGTCTCGGTCGTCACGGCGAAGGGCGACTGGGAGATCACGGCCGTGACCGCGCTCGAGGACGAGGTCTTCGCCACGCCCGCGATCGCCGATCGGCGCGTCTACATCCGCACCAAGGGTGCGTTGTACAGCTTCGAGCAGGGACGCACCGCAGCCCGGTAGCGAGCCGCGCATGGCTCGGGCTCCAGTCCTCCTCTGCATAGTCGTGTTCGTGGCCGCGACGGCGGCGACCGTCGCGAGCACGATGGCGCAGCCGATGCTCGAGCGGTTGACCATCGTCGCGCCGGCCGCGCCGGGCGGCGGCTGGGATCAGACCGCGCGGGCGATGCAGCGCGCGCTCGAAGCCGACGGCCTGGTCCGCTCGGTCCAGGTCGAGAACGTGCCCGGCGCCGCCGGCACGATCGGGCTGGCCCGCTTCGTCAACGACACGCGACGCACCGAGCCAGCGCTGCTCGTGACCGGGCTCGTCATGATCGGCGCGCTCGCGTTCACCGGCTCCACACAGACTCTCGGCGAGACCGCGCCGGTTGCTGCGCTCACCGGCGAGTTCGAGGTGATCGTCGTGCACGCCGCCTCGCCGCTCCGGAACACGCGCGACTTGATCGACCGCTTCCGGCGCGATCCCGCCTCGGTCTCGTGGGGCGGCGGATCGGCGGGCGGCACCGACCACATCCTCGCCGGACTGATCGCGTCAGCCACCGGCGTCGACCCCGCCGCGGTCAACTACGTCGCCTTCTCCGGTGGCGGAGAAGTGCTCGCCGCGGTGCTCGGCGGGCAGGTGACGGCCGCGATCAGCGGCTACAGCGAGTTCGCGCCGCACATCGCGTCCGGCCGGCTGCGCGCGCTCGCCGTCTCGGCGCCGTCACGGCAGCCCGGCGTCGATGCGCCGCCGCTGTCCGAGGCGGGGCTGGCCATCGCGCTCGCCAACTGGCGTGGCGTCGTCGCGCCGCGGCATCTCGGCGACGGCGCGAAGGCCCAACTCGTCGAGGTCGTCACTCGGATGGCGCGCGGACCGACCTGGCAGCGCACGCTGCGCGAGCGCGGCTGGTCGGATCAGTTCCTCCCCGCGGGCGAATTCCACCGCTTCATCGAGAGCGAGCAGGCGCGTGTCGCCGGCGTCGCCGCCTCCCTGCGCGGGTCCGGGAGCGCGGGCCTGGCGGCACGCCTGTTTCCCGTGCTCGTCATCGCGGGCGCGCTCCTGCTCGCCGGAGCACTGGCCGTGTCACACGTCCGTGGCGGCACGCCGGTCGCGGGAAGGGCCGACATCAGGGCACTCTCGCTGGTCGTCCTCGCGCTGCTCGCGTATCTGGCGGCGCTCGCATCCGCAGGATTCATCGTCGCGTCGGCGCTCCTCTTCTGGATCGTCGCGATCGCGTTCGACGGCCGGCATCGGCGCCGGGACCTCGCGATCGCGGTGATGTTCTCGATCGCCGTCTACGTCGTCTTCACACGCGGCCTCAACCTGCCCCTGCCTGCCGGCTGGGCGGACGTCCGCGGCGGCTTCGGGGTCGATTGATGGACGCGCTGGCCCGGCTGGCCGACGGGTTCGCGGTGGCCTTGACCGCGGGAAACCTCCTGTGGGCCGCTGCCGGTGTCACCCTCGGCACGCTCGTCGGCGTACTGCCCGGGATCGGGCCCGCGGTGACGATCGCGCTGCTGCTGCCGGTCACCTACTCGCTCGATCCGGTCGCCGCCTTCATCATGTTCGCGGGCATCTACTACGGCGCGATGTACGGCGGGTCGACCACCGCCATCCTGCTGAACACTCCTGGTGAGACCGGCTCGATGATGTCGGCGATCGAGGGACACGCGATGGCACGCGCCGGCCGCGGCGGCGCCGCGCTGGCCACCGCCGCGATTGGATCGTTCGTCGCCGGCACGCTCGCCACTGCCGCGCTCTCGCTCACTGCGCCGTCGATCGTCGAGCTGGCGCTGCGCTTCGGACCGGCCGAGTATTTCGCGCTGGCGGTCCTCGCCTTCGTCGCCGTCTCGGTCACGCTGGGTGGCTCGCCGATTCGTGGGTTCGCGAGCCTGTTCTTCGGCCTCGCCATCGGCTTGATCGGCATCGATCGGCTGACCGGCGAGCCTCGCTTCACGTTCGGAATTCCGCAATTGCTCGACGGCGTCGACGCCGTCGTCGTGGTCATCGGCCTGTTTGCGGTCGCCGAGGTGCTGGATCGCGCCACGCACCACGACCTGGCTGTGGGCGATCCGGCAGGTCTCGCGCGCTCGGCGTGGATGACCGCCGACGACTGGCGCCGATCGTGGAAGCCGTGGCTGCGCGGAACGCTGATCGGGTTTCCGTTCGGCGCCATTCCCGCGGGCGGCGCCGAGATTCCGACGCTGCTGTCGTATTCGCTGGAGCGGCGACTGGCGCGCGACGGAGGCGAGTTCGGTCACGGCGCGATCGAGGGGGTGGCCGGGCCGGAGGCGGCGAACAATGCGTCCGCGGCCGGCACGCTGATGCCGCTGCTCGCGCTCGGCCTGCCGACGTCAGCGACCGCCGCCGTGCTGTTGACCGCGTTCCAGCAGTACGGATTGCAGCCCGGTCCGCTGCTGTTCCAGAACGAGCCGGCGCTGGTCTGGGGGCTGATCGCCAGCCTGTACGTGGGCAACGCGATGCTCCTGCTGCTGAATCTGCCGCTGGCCGGCGTCTGGGTGCGGCTGCTGCTGATCCCGCGCCGCCTGCTCTACGCCGGCATCCTGACCCTGGCCAGTGTCGGCGCCTACAGCGTCGATCGTTCGATCTTCGACGTCGCGGTCATGTACCTTGTGGGGATGGCAGGGCTCGTCATGCGACGGCTGGACATGCCGGCCGCCCCGGCGGTCATCGGCGTGATCGTCGGGCCGCTGGCCGAACAGCAGTTCCGGCGCGCGCTCGCGGTTGGCGGATCGCCGGCCATCTTCGTGTCCCGTCCGATCGCCCTCGGACTGTTGCTGCTCGCGACCGCCGCCCTGGTCGGGCCACTGCTGTGGACCCGCCGATCATCCGTCTTCGCCCGGCCCGATCGCCGCGGCCCGTCAGGAGAACCCTCGTGAAGGCCATTCAAGTGCAGCAGCCCGGCGGCCCCGAACAGCTGCGGGTCGTCGACATTCCCCTCCCGCAGCCCGGTCCGGGCCAGGTCCGCGTGCGCATCGCGGCCGCCGGCGTCAACTTCATCGACGTCTACTTCCGCAGCGGCCTCTACAAGGCCGATCTGCCAGTCACGCTGGGCAGCGAGGCGGCGGGAACCGTTGACGCGATCGGTCCCGACGTGACGGGAGTGGCGGTCGGCGACCGCGTCGCCTATGCAATGGTTCGCGGCGCCTACGCGGAATTCGCGCTGGTGCCGGCGGCACAGCTCGTGAAGGTTCCGGACAGCGTCGAGTTGGAGGCGGCCGCCGCGGCGATGCTGCAGGGGATGACCGCGCACTACCTGACGCACTCCACCTACGTGCTGCAGCCCGGCGACGTGTGCCTGGTGCACGCCGCGGCCGGCGGAGCCGGCCTGCTGATCGTGCAGATGGCGAAGGCGCGCGGGGCGCGCGTCCTCGGCACCGTGTCCACGGACGAGAAGGCGGAGGCGGCACGACAGGCCGGACTGGACGAGGCCATCCTCTACACCGACCTCGACTTCGAAGCCGAGGTGAAACGGATCACCTCCGGGGCCGGCGTCCACGTCGTCTACGACTCGGTCGGCAAGACCACCTTCGAGAAGAGCCTGGCGTGCCTGCGGCCGCGCGGCATGCTCGTGCTGTTCGGCCAGTCGAGCGGATCGGTGGCGCCGATCGATCCGCAGGTGCTCAACGCGCGCGGCTCGGTCTTCCTGACCCGCCCGAGCCTCGCGCACTACCTGCTGACGCGCGACGAACTGCTGTGGCGCGCCAACGACGTGCTGACCGCGGTGGCGTCGGGTCACCTTCGCCTGCGGATCGATCGCACCTATCCCCTCCACGGCGCGGCGGATGCGCACCGCGATCTCGAGTCGCGCAAGACCATCGGCAAGCTGCTGATTACGCCCTGACCGGGCCGCGGCGCCCGGCCGCCGTCACAAACGATTGCCGGCCGCGTTATACCTCTGACGGGCCATGGATACAGCGACCTCCTCGGCGCGCGCGCTCTTCCAGCAGCATGGCGCTGCGATCCATCGCTTCGCCCAGGCGATGCTCCGGCATCAGGCGGACGCCGAGGACGTGGTCCAGGAGACGTTTCTCAAGCTGCTCCAGCACCTGCGCGACGGCGGCGGCATCGGCAACCTGCGCGCCTGGCTGTTCACGGTGGCCGCGAACGCCGCCCGCGACCGCCAGCGGCGCCGCAGCCGCTGGATCCCGTGGGCGCCCGTCCATGATGTGCCGGTCGAGCCGGCCCGGCTGCCGGACGAGGACGGCCGGCTGCGCGCCGCCCGGGACGCGCTGCACCGCCTCGGGCCCAGGGACCGTCTGCTGATCGCGCTGCGCGCGGGCGGACTGTCCTACCGCGACATCGCCGCGAGCGCCGGGATACGTCCGGCGTCCGTCGGCCGGCTGCTGGCGCGCGCGATGGATCGCTGGGCCCGCGGCTGCGGCGATCAACCGGTGCCGGCGCCGCATCACACGCGTCAGCTGGTCAACAAGTAACGCACGTGCGCACGCAGCACGTGGCACGTAGCACGTGCGAAAGGATCACCCATGAGCTGCCTCACCAATGTTGATCTGCAGGCCATCGTCGACGGCGAAGCGGGCATCGACGCCAGGCTGCACGTCGCGGACTGCCCGGCCTGCGCGGCGCGGCTGCGCGAACGCGAGCGCATGATCGCCGCCATGACCGCCACGTTCGGGTCGACGGAGGCCGAACTGCCCCCGCACCTGGCGCACCGGATCGATGCCGCGCTGATCGAAGGCGCGGCGGCCGGGGCCACTCGCCTGCGACTCGACGCGCGTCAGCCGCGCCGGCGGGCGTTCTGGAGCGCGTCGCTCGCCGCCGTCGCCGCGACGGCGATCGCGATCCTCTTCGTCGCGCCGCTGCTGAAGGAGCCGTCGACGGTCTCGGCCGCGGAGATCCTCGCCGCCTCGGCGAGCCGGCTGCAGGCGCCGTTGACCGGCATCGAGGTGCTCGAGTACGAGCTCGTCGTCGACGGCATGCCGCGAGAGATGATGACCGACCACGACAATGGCACCTACCGCGTCTGGAAGGCGATCGATCACGATCATCCGGGCCGCTTCCGGTTCGCGAGCTTCGGGACCGACGGCCGGCCGATCTCGTCGATCGCCCAGGACCCGCTGCAGAACCGGCGCGTCATGCTGATGTCGGTCGAAGGGCAGGCGTATCGCTTCGAGACCAGCCTTCCCGCGGACACCGGCTTGTCGCTGCCCGAGTTGGAGCGGCTGCATCTCGAGGCGACCATCAGCATGATGCGGGCGAGCGGCAACCAGCTGCTGCAGGTGGTGGACGCGCCGGACGGCCAGGAGTATCGCGTCGAAGTACAGCAGCAGGGCGCGGGTCCATCGACCAGTCCGGTCTGGGACCTCAGCAGCGCACGACTCGTGATCAAGGCCGCCGACTACCGCATCACCGAGTTCGCGGTCACCGGCACCGTCCTCAAGCGGCCGTACAGCGTCTCCTACAAGTTGATCAGCCGCACGCTCGGCGCCAGCCTCCAGGCCGATGCCTTCGACGTGCCGCAGGAGCCCGGCCAGATGGCGTTCACCGGTGAGGGATCGGTGGTGCCGACCCGGGACGTGATGGTCCTGGCGTTCCGCGAGTTGAGCCGGCTGAAGCAGGCACGGTAGTGGAACAGCCCGCGATCGCCGTCGACGGCCTCACGAAGTACTACGGCCCCGTCGTCGGCGTCGAGTCGTTGACGTTCCGCGTCGAGCGCGGCGAGATCTACGGATTCCTCGGCGCCAACGGTGCGGGCAAGACGACGACGATGCGGCTGCTGCTCGACCTGCTGCGGCCGAGCGGCGGGCGCGCCAGCATCCTCGGCGCCGACTGCCACCGCGACAGCCGTCGGACGCGCGCGCTCGTCGGCTATCTGCCCGGCGAGCTGCCGACCTACCCGGATCTGTCGGCGCGCGGCTACCTCGATTACCTGGCGCAGATCGACGGCCGGCCGGTCTCGCCCGCCTATCTCGCCGAGCTGTTCTCACGCTTCGACGTCAGCGCCCTCGATCTCCGGCGCCGCCTACGCGATCAATCGCACGGGATGAAGCAGAAGATCGGGATCATCCAGGCGCTGATGGCGGAGCCGCCGGTGCTGATCCTCGACGAGCCGACGGCGGGGCTCGATCCGCTGATGGTGCAGGCGTTCCGCGACACGCTCCACGCGCTCAAGTCGCGCGGCACGACCACCGTGCTGCTGTCCTCGCACGTGCTCGCCGAGGTCGAGAGCACCTGCGATCGGATCGGCCTGGTGCGGGGCGGCCGGATGGTGGCGATCGAAACGATCGAGGCCCTGAGGCGCCGCGCCGCGCGGGTCGTGACCGTGGAGTTCAGCGCCGACGTGTCCGCCGCGGTCCCCGATCTTGCCGGCGTGGCGCTCCGCGATCGATCGCCGCGGCGATGGACGCTCGAGGTCGCGGCGCCGCTCGGTCCCCTGCTTCAGGCGATCGCGCCGCTGCCGGTTCACGACGTGCAGATCGAGCCGTTTCGCCTCGAAGACTTCATCGCCGGCTTCTACGGCGTCGACGTCTCGTCATGAGAACGCGCGCGCTGCTGCGGCGCTCGCTGGTGCAGGCGCGGTTCGTCCTGCTCGGCTGCGGCCTCGTCCTGTTCGTGTTTCAGCTCGTGGTCGTCGGGCAGGCCTCGGCGATCGAGGCCCAGAACTCGTTCAGCCGGATGACTGAGCTGGTGCCGGGGTTCCTGCAGCGCGGCCTCGGGTCGAAGGCGATGCTGCTGGTGACGTTCAAGGGGACGGTCGCCTTCGGTTACTTTCATCCGATCATCGTCGTGCTCGTCGCGCTGGCCGCCGCGTATCTCGCCACCGAGCCGGCACACGAAGTCGAAGCCGGCCTCGTGGATCTCGAGCTGGCGCGAGCCGTACCGCGGCACGTCCTGATCACGCGGTCGCTCGTGTCGGCGCTGCTGGTGACCGGCGTGGCGATGATCGTCATGGCCGGCGGCACCTGGCTCGGCCTTCGCGCCTTCGCGTCCCCGGGCTTCGACGCGCCCTCGCCACGCGTGCTTCTCAGCCTGATCGTGCACCTGGCCGCGGTGACGACGGTATTCGCGTCGTTCGGCCTCGCCATCGCCGCCGGTGCGCGCCGCTGGAGCACGGCGTTCTTCACGACCGCGCTCGTCGTCGTCGGACTGTATCTGCTGGACTTCCTGGCGATCGGGTGGCCGCTGATGCGCACGATCTCGTGGCTGTCGCCGTTCGGCTACTACCCGGCGCTGTCGATCGTCGCAGGCGAGGCGCCGCACGTGGATCAATCTCGCGATCCTGCTCGGCGCAAGCGCGGTGCTCTGTGCAATCGCCTACGTGCGGTTCGAGCGCCGCGACCTCTGATCGCGCGAACGCGCGAAGTGACAGCTGAGCTGGGTTGCAATCACCACGGTCCCGGCGATCACAATACGCTCTATGAAATCTTTGATGAGTATCGTGGGAGTAGTGGGTCTGCTGGCGACGATCGTCGCGGCGCAGACGCCAGCACCGCAGCCGGCAACACCGCAGACGGCGCAGCCATCGCCGCCAGCCACGAAGCCGGCCGCGCCGAGGGTTTCAGCGGGCGGCTCCGCGCTCGCCGTGCAGGCCACCGATCACAGCGGCAATCCGGTCGCCGACGTCAGCGTGCGCGTCACCGGACCGGTCGATCGCACCGGCACGACGGCACGCGACGGCAGCGTCACATTTCGATCGATGCGAGCCGGCACCTATCGCCTCCGGTTCGAGCACGAGACCTTCATCACGCTCGAGCGCGAGCTGACGATGCGCGCGCAGGCGACCGACGTGTCGGTGGCGCTGACGGCCGCGCCGCCGAAGCCGCAGCCGGTCGCGCCGGTCGTGGCGCCACCACCCCCGCCGGCGGCGAAGTCGTCGCGCGCCGTGGAGCCGCATTCGCTGTCGATCCCGGATTATCTCGACAAGAACCTGATTGGCTCGGAGCCGGTGAAGACGTCGCTGCTGGCGTGCGCGGACGGCGGCACCGCGGTGCTGTTGCAGGTGCGCGAGCCGCTGAACGACCTCCAGCACGCCGAAGCCGACGAGATCCTCTACGTGGTCGCCGGCGCCGGCATCCTTCGCATGCGGAATCAGGAAACCAAGATGGGTCCCGGGCACTTCGCGCTGGTGCCGCGGGGCGTCTCGCACACGCTCCGGCGCGACGGCCGCAACCCGATGATCGCCGTCTCGCTCCTCGCCGGCACGCCGTGCACCGAGACGACGCCGCCGGTGCGGTGACCCGCGAGTCGCGCTAGCGCCGGTCCGCGACCGTGGCGTCGAACGCCGCGGTCGTGACGCTGCCGGCGCGTTTCACCTGGACCCAGATCCGATAACGTCCCGGCCGCGGGAACGCGTAAAGCGTCGAGACCTCGCTGCCGATCGCGGGCTGGTGCTGCGCGTGCGGATCGCCCGGCGTGAATTTCCGCAGCGCGGCCATCGAGACGCTGCCGGAGGGATGGAGATGCGCGAACACGCGGCCATCCTCGCTGGCCACCGCGACGTGGCCGGTCATGCCCATGTAGGGCTCGAGCACCGCGGGCGCGCCGCTGGCGTCGCGCACCGAGAAGGTGAGGAGCCGCTCGGTCCCGGCCACCAGCTCCGCGCCGCGCTCCCACGTCACCTCGGCGCCATCGGCCGTGCGGACGGTGGCATCGGGCACGTTGGCGGCCGCCGAGCGGAACCACGAGTCGTCCGCGTCGCCGCTCCCCGCACCCGAATCGCGGCCTTCTCCCAGATCGACATGCGTCACGAGGGTCTGTGCGTAACCGCTCTCGTGGACGATGTCCCCGTACACGCGATAGCGCCCGGCCGGCAGCGGCGGCAGGACTACGTCGAAGGCGCGCCCCGAATCACGGCCGGTGGGATGGAGGTGCGCGAACGCGTCGAGTCCGGCGTCGCGGATCAGGAACAGGTGCATCAGCTTGCCGTGATCGGGCATCAATGCGTTGTAGCGCGTCAGCACGTTGCCCGGTGCGGGGGGCCACCGCCGATCGTTGATGGCGAGCGTGAGCAGACGCTGTCCGCCCGGCCCGTCCTCGCGCACCGACGCGTCCGACGTGAACGGTCGGTAGACCACGGACTCGCCGTAGGCGAGCGCCTCGGCGTTCCACCAGAGGCGCCCACCGAGCAGAATGGCCGCCAGCAGCACCGCGCCGATCCCGACTGCCACCCGCGACCGGCGCCTGCGCGCGGGATCCGGCGAATCGCCCGGCCGGACGCCGCTCTCGCGCACGGCCGCGCCGATGATCGTCAGCATGCCGAGCGCGAGGAACAGCCCGAGCCCCGAGAGCACCAGCCCCATGCCCTTCGGCATCTCGCGCTGCGCCGCCGCGAGCGCGAGCACCGGCACGACCGCGGTGCCTTTGCCATCGCGGCCGTTCACCTCGACGTGCACGCGGTACGACGTCGGCGCCATGAACCACAGCTCCGACGCGAACAACTCCGCGTCGCCGGACACGCGGGTGGCGATGTCGGGCGGCGGCGCCCCTTCGGGCCCGACGTTCCATTGAATGGCCCGGACGGCCACTTCGGACACGCGATCGGGCGGCACACCCGGGAACCGGATGGTGATCTGCGCCAGTCCGGGAATGACCCCGGGCAGCCGAACCGCCACATGCACCGGATACGGGCCGGCCTGCCCCGTGAAGAACGTGTCGGGGCTGCCGACGTGCCCCATCGACACCGCCATCGCCGCCAGCACGAGCGCCACGCGCGTGATGCGACGTGGCCACCAGCCACGTGACGTCGCGAGCGGCGCGGTCATCGCTGGACCCGCGCCATCCAGCTGCCCCACCACAGTCCGCAGCGTGCCGACACGAATGCGAGCACGAGCGCGACGGCAAGGCCGGCGGCAAGATTGTCGGGCGGGTTGAGCTGGAACCAGCGCGCCTGGATGTGCGGCGGCACCATGTACGGAATGTGGTGCGTGCCGAAGATCCAGTTGCGTGCCGCCGGCGAGACCAGGAAGTCCGCGAACGGCCACTGCACCGCGAGGAACGTCACCAGGAATGCCGCGCCGAGGACGGCGGCGAGCAGCCAGTCCCTCCGTGCCGCGCCGGCGAGGCCAGGCGCCGGACGCAGCCGGCGCATCAGCAGATCGATGGCGATCGCGGGCACGATCAGCAGCAGCGGCGGGTCCGGCGGCAGGAACCGATCGAGCTGCACGTAGATCGGCCCGAGCAGCGGCCGTCCCTCGAACAGCGGCAGGATCCAGACCATCGCGAACGTGATGCCCATGTAGACCGCGGCGACCAGCGTGGCCGGCCAGCGTGACGTCGAGGCGCGCGCGGCGCTGATCAGGAAGAACGGGAATACGCCGCACGTGACCCTGTAGAACTCCGACTGGTGCATCCCCCACCGCTGCACGTACTCGGTCGAGAGCACCGATGCGTTGAGCAGCAGCAGGCCCGCACCGTAGATGAACAACAGCTGCAGGCGTGCATCACGGCCGCTCGAGCGGTTCTGCCACGCCAGCGCCATGAGCATCGCGCCGATCTGGATGGCGCCGATCCCCGACGCGAGCACCGCATGCGGAGGGCTCAGGATCTTGACGTCGAGGCCGTAGGTGTTGTGCCACCAGTCGTCGAACGGCGCCGACGTCAGCATCGCGAACGCGCCCCAGATGCTGACCCAGGCGCCGAACGGCGCCAGGAATCCCCAGAACCGCACGCTCTCGGCCCGCTCGCGCGCGGTGCCGGCGAACGTGATGCGCAGGGCGAGGTAGCCGCAGGTCAGGCCGGCGACGACGCCGCCCAGATAGATGCCGAGATGGGCCGGCGTCCAGAACGTATCCCGGCCGATCGTCTGGTGCCAGGAGATGTCCCAGAGCACGCCGACCAGCACGCTGGTCGAGGCGAAGAGGACCGCGTAGACGGACCAGTGCACGGCGGTCTCCCGCGCACTCGCCAGCCGAACGTCATTCAGAGCCGTGGTCGTCACGAAACCCTCCCGCGTCGAGCCGGCGGCCGGACACTACAATCAGATCGATGTTCCTCGATCCCAGCGTCCTGACCACCATGATTACGCCGGCCGTGCTGATCTCCGCCTGCGGCGCCCTGATCCTCTCGACGTCGGTCCGGCTCGGGCGCGTCGTGGATCGCGTGCGCGCGTTGTCGGATCGATTCGAAGAACTGGCGCAGAAAAAGGCCGAAGACGTGGTGCTGTTCGAGGAGCGTCTCGAGCTGACGTTCACGCAGCTCGACTGGCTGACGTCGCGGGCCCGGTACCTGCAGCGCTCCATGACCACGTTCTACATCGCGCTCGGCCTGTTCGTCGCCACCACCGTGAGCATCGGCTTCGTCGGCATCACCGGCCAGATCGGAGGCCAGTTCAACTGGGTGCCGGTCGCGCTGGGGATGATCGGCGCGGCGCTGCTGTTCTTCGGCACCATCCTGCTCGGCTTCGAGGCGACGCTCGCGCTGCGTTCGGTCCACTCCGAGATGGACTTCCTCTGGAAGCTGGGCAAGCATCACGCGCCAGACCCGCTGCGCCAGCGCGCCGCGGCGCGCCGGCGCTGGAATCGCTCCGACCGCTAGAACCCGTAGTCGAGCCCGACGACCGTCGTCCAGCGGCCCTTCAGCCCGGCGTCGGTCAGCGGGAACAGCACGCTCGCGGACACCAGCAGGTCGCCGGTCGGATTGAACTTCGCGCCGACGGTGCCGAGGACCAGATTCAGGTTGCCGGCGCGCGGCGAGAACTCGTTGAACGTCATCGACGACGGCGGCAGCGTCGCATCGGAGCGGCTGGAAGTCGAACCGCTTGGCCTCGATCTCGAGCCGGCCGGTGTCGTGCAGGTTCCGGCCGAGGATGTCACCGATCAGCGTCAGACGCGGGGTCGCGACGAACTCCACGCCGGCCGCGTAGTTGAACTCGTCGGGCAACGACGGCAGCCTGATCCCGCCCCCCACGACGCCGAGGTCCCCGCTGCTGAACGTGTACCCGATGTTGACGTGGTGGCCGAACCGATCGTTGCCGCCGGAGAAGATCCCGAAGACCTTCGTCTGGGCGCTGCCACCGAGCAGGTCCTCCTCGTTGCCGGTTGGCAGCCGCGCGTCGACGGCCAGCGCCACCGCCCGCGTCGCCTGTCCAAACAGCCGGTACTTCGTCCGCAACACGATGTCGCCGAGGCCCGTCGCGGTGCCGCTGCGGTCGTAGGTCCGCGACGAGGCGTTCGGGTTGCCCTGCTCGAAGGTGTGAATCAGGTTGTTCGGCGAGGTCGCGAGACGCTGGATCGTGGCGAGCACCGAGGCCTCGAGGTCGACGCGCACGATCGGCACCGCGACCGAGACGTCCCACCGGTCGGTCAACCCGTAGTTGCCGAACATCGCGAAGGTGTCGGTGCTGACGCGAAGCGACAGGGCCGCTTCGATCACGTCCCCTTCGAAGAACGGACTGAGGCGCGAGCCGTTCGGCTGCTCGATCACGCCGAAGAACGGCGGCACTGGCGGCCCCCCGCTCGAACAGCACTCCTGGTGGCGCAGGTAGAACTTGATCGATCCGTCGCGGAGGTCCTCCCCCTCGAACTGGTCGTAGCGCGTGTGCTGGAAATTGAAGCCGACGCTGACGCGGCCGCGACCGATCGTCGTGGCCCGCTCCGCGAACGACGGTCCGAAGCTCGGGCTCGATCGCACGAACGTGCCGAGCGTCGGATCGAACGCATAGGTGAAGCCGCCGGCCGATGAGCCCAGCGGCAGGCTGGCGAGCTGGCCGATCAGCAGGCCGTTGAAGCTGTCGACGATGTCGACCGCGGCGTTCTCGGCGTTGGCCTCCTGGCTGAGCGGGCTGAAATGGACGGCATGCGAGAGGCCGGCGGTGGTCGGCGCCGGCAGCGTGATCTCCCGCAGAATCAGGTCCGGCAGCAGCCCGGCCAGGCCGCCGCTCTGCGCCCGTGCCGTCGCCGGCACGATCAGCATCGCCGCCAGCGCAATGGCGCCAGCCCGGATCGTCGTGTATCGCATCGCGTACGTGTTCTTCATATCAATGACAATCCCGCGTCCCGCATCCCGCATCCCGCATCCCGATCCCCGATCCCGGTCCCGATCCCGATCCCGCAGTCCCGCGTCCCGTCGACCAGTCACCGTTCAAACCCCTGAATGATCCAGCCGGCGTCCATCCGTCGCAGCCGCAGGACGCGCGTGACGCTCGTGGTCTGCCGCGACCCGGCCTTGGGCGTGAGCTTCTGCTCGACGCGGCAGCTGACGCGCGCCGACGAGGGATCGCTGGAGAGCAGCTTGACGTTGTCGATGTCCACTTCGAGGGATCGCATCTCGCGGAAGGCGCGCTTCAGGCCCTCGACGTCGATCGAGGGCTGCACTTTCTTGACCGCGTCGGCGTCGAGGCTCTCGAGCGCGGCGGCGTACTGCTGGAGCGCGTCACGCACGCCGGCGTCGAGCGGCTTCTCGACCTGCGCCGGCGGCGGAGGCGCAGGCGGCGACGGCGGCTGGCCCGGCGCCGGCTGTGCCGTAGCAGTGGCCGCGCCCACCAGCACCAGCACCGACGCGTACAACACGGCACGCGCACGGCTGGCGATCGCGCGCAGGCCGGCGGTTGGGAATCGGTCGGTGATCAGACGTCCATCTCCACGCGAACGATCGTGGACACCGCGAACACAGGCAGCGCGGCGCCGCGGGGCGAAAACATCAGAATCTACCACGCCGGCGGGCCGGTAGTGGCGGGTATAATCACGGGTCGCCCTGATGCAGTTGACGCCCGGGACCACGCTCGGCTCCTACAAGATTCTCGCCCCGATCGGCGCGGGCGGCATGGGCGAGGTGTATCGGGCGCAGCACGTGCGGCTGGGGCGTGAAGTCGCGGTCAAGGTTCTGCCCGAGTCGATGGCCGACACGCCGGATCGGCGCAGCCGGTTCGAGCGCGAGGCGCGGGTCCTGGCCGCGCTCAATCACCCCAACATCGCCACGCTGCACGGCCTCGAGGACTGGGGCGATCGCACCCTCATCGAGATGGAGCTGGTGCCCGGTGAGAACCTCGCCGAGCGTTTCAAGCGCGGACCGATGTCTCCCGAGGATGTCGTCCCCATCTTCCGGCAGGTCGCCGAGGCGCTCGAAGCCGCGCACGCGCAGGGCATCATCCACCGCGACCTCAAGCCGGCCAACGTCAAGGTGACGCCGGAGGGCCGGGTCAAGGTGCTCGACTTCGGGCTCGCCAAGGCGATGGAAGTCGAGAGCCGATCCGGCGAGTCGCCCTCCACGCCGACGTTCACGACGCGCACCCACGACGGCATGGTGTTCGGTACCGCCGCCTACATGAGCCCCGAGCAGGTGCGCGGGCGCACGCTCGATCGGCGCACCGACATCTGGTCGTACGGCTGCATGCTCTACGAGGCGCTCACCGGCCACGCGCCGTTCACCGCCGACACGATCTCCGACACGCTGGCCGCGGTCCTCAAGGAAGAACCCGACTGGCGTGAGCTGCCGGCCGCGCCGCTCGGCATGCAGCGCCTGGTGCGCCGCTGCCTCAAGAAGGATCCGACGTCGCGCCTGCACGACATCGCCGATGCCCGGCTCGAGCTCGAGGAAAGCGTCAACGAGAGTTCGGCCCTGGTCGTGCCGATGCCGGGCCACGGCTCCTGGCGCATCTCGAAGCGGCACGCCGCCGGCGGCATCCTGCTCGCGCTCGTCGTCGTGGCCTCAATCGTCGGCGCGTGGAACATCGGCCGGCAGCAGGCCGGGCCAGTCGGACAGAGCCGCTTCGTCGTGCCGATGCCGTCGGGCTTCGCGCTCGAGAACGGGCCGGGGCCCGCGCTCGTCGTGTCGCCGGATGGCTTGCGGATGGTGTTCGTCGCGCTCGAACGGGGCGGCGGCACGCAGCTGTTCTCGCGCGCGCTCGATCGGTTCGAGGCGGTGCCGATTCCCAACACCAGCGGCGCGAGCGCACCGTTCTTTTCGCCCGACGGGCGATGGGTCGGGTTCTACGCCGGCGGGGCCCTGCATCGCGTCGCGATCGATGGCGGCGCGCCGCTGAAGATCGCCGATGCGCCCGCGGTCTGGAGCGCGGCCTGGGGTCCGGACGACAACATCGTGTTCGCGACCGCCGTGGCGCCGAACGGGCTGCGCCGCGTCGCCGCCGACGGCGGCACGCCGGAGGAGCTGACGATCCCGAAGAGCGACGAGGGCGAGCTGCAGCATGCGTTCCCGCAGGTCCTGCCCGGCGGCGATCGCGTGCTCTTCAGCATCCTCACGAAGGACGGCTGGCAGCCCGCGGTGCTCACGCTGGCGACGCGCGGCTGGCAGGTGCTGCGGCGCGGCGCGCCGGGTTACACGCCCGCGCACTTCGCCTCGAGCGGACACGTGATCTACGCGCAGGCCAATGGCGGCCTCGTCGCGGTGCCGTTCGACGCGACACGCGGCGAGCTCACCGGATCCGCCATCCCGCTGCTCGAGCGGATCGACATCGTCCGCGCCGGCTCCGCGTTCGCGGTCTCCGCCGCCGGCACGCTCGTCTACCTGCCCGGCCGCACCGAGCTGCCGCGCCGGTCGCTGGTGATGGTCGATCGCGAAGGCCGCGCCGCGGCGCTGCCCGGGTCGCGCGAGCCCTTCTCGCATCCGCGGCTGTCGCGCGATGGCGCGCGGCTGGCCGTGGCGATCGAGTCCGAGGCCGGCGCCGACGTGTGGATCCAGGACCTCTCCCGCGGCACCCGGCAGCGCGTCACCGGCGGCGGCTTCAACGGCTTTCCGCTGTGGACGCCGAACGGCGCCGAGGTCACCTACCAGGCCTCCGCCAGCCCGGGCCGCTACAGCCTGTTCGCGCGCGACGTCAGCGGCGGCGGGCAGCCCGAAGCGCTGCTCGTCGATCAGCCGACCGGAACCTCCGGCGTGCTGCCCGGCGGCATGGCCAGCCTGCTGCCCGGGACGATGCCGCGGCCCGGCAGCGCCAATCCGCACGTCCCGATGTCATGGTCGGCAGACGGCCGCCACCTCGCGTTCGACGAACGGAAGCCCGGCGCCCAGCGCGACGTGTGGGTGCTCACGCGCGGCGGCGACCCGGCGCCGTTCGTGCTGACCGCGTTCGACGAGTGGTCGCCGTCGTTCTCGCCGGACGGCGAATGGCTGGCCTACGTGTCGAACGAGTCGGGCCGCAACGAGGTCTACGTGCAGCCGTTTCCGGGTCCCGGCGGCAAGTGGCCGATCTCCACTGACGGCGGCACCGAGCCGGTGTGGTCGCCGGACGGCCGTGAGCTGTTCTACCGGCGCGGCGATCAGCTGATGGCGGTGGGCGTGCAGACCAGGCCGGATTTCGTGGCCGCCACACCCCGCGTCCTCTTCGAGGGCGCCTATGAAGTCGTCGAAGGCGCGCGCAACTACGACGTCGCCCCCGACGGCAAGCGCTTCGTCATGGTTCGCACCGACTCCACGGATGCGCCGCAGAGCTTCTATGTGGTCTCGAACTGGTTCAACGAGTTGAAAGCGCGCGCCGCGCAATCGGCACGCTAGTCCCATGGAAGCGTGATGAGTCACCTAATTCCCGGGCGGGGCATCCCGGCTCGCGGCGTTGCTCCTCCCTCAAATATGCCCAATATTCTCGGTCGTCGCGCCTTGCGATCCGGGCGCCGCGCTCCGGGCCTTAGGCAACTCTTCACGCGTCCAGGGGACTAGCGTATGGACTCCCTGCAACCAGCCGGCGTTCCCCGCATCGACGCGCGCGAGACTCCCACCGCGCCCGCAACGGGCGTCGTCACCGTGGACGGCTGGCTGCGACACGCCTGGGACGAGGCGGTGCAGGTCGATCGGCTCGAAGATCTGCAGGCGCTCCGGGTCGAGACCGAGAACAGCACCTACGACATCGCCATCGCCGAGGCACGGAACGGCGACGTCCTGATCAGGGGCGGCCGCTATTTTCCGGGATGGACCAGCGTGCAGCTGCTGGGCTGCAGCCTCGGCGGCGGTCTCCTCAACGGCACGCCGTCCATGTCGGCTTCAGGGTGGAGGTGTATTGGGAGGGGCGGATCGTGATCACGTCGCCAGTCCGCGCGATCACGCTGGCGCCGGCCGCGGACAGTCACCAGTAACCAGTTGCCAGTTCCCTGTTGCCAGTCGTTCCCAGAACTGGTTCTGGCTACTGGAAACTGAAAACGTCTGCCGTCTACTCCGTCGCCGCGCTCAGCCGCCGGCGCTGCAGGTTCGCTCGGTAGTTCTGCTCCAGGTAGTCGACGCCGTCCGCGGTGATCTGGAGCCGCGAGTGATCGTCCCGCGTCAGGTACTTCCGCTGAATCAGATACCAGACCGTGAACTCGAGGTGCTCGCGCGGCCGGCCGAGCAGCGTCTCCAGCTCCGTCGCGTAGATCGCCGGCGACTGCGGATCCACCCGCCGGCGCGTGTAGAGCGCCTCGAGCAGCGTCAGCCGGACCACCAGCTCCGATTCGAAGTCGTTCTCCGAGTTCTCGCCGGTCGAGACCAGCCGCCAGCGATCGTGCCGCGTCTGGTGATACTGCACGTCGTAGCGCGCGCGCTTCTCCGGGTCGCTCAGCACGACGTAGGCGTCGTGCACGGCGCGGAAGCGCGCTTCGTTGCCGGTCTCCTTGTTGTCGGGATGAAACCGCTGCGCGAGCAGCCGGTAGACACGCTGGATCGTGTCGGGCTCCGCGCTCGCGCTGACCTGGAGCACCTCGTAGAGATCGATCGGGCCGTCTTCTGTCATCGCAGTCGCTCAGCTCCAGGCCGATTTCGCCGGCCGGCACAGGGGATCCGCACGGACGTGTCTACTTGTTGACCGCGAACGCCACGACGGTCGAGCCGATGGCGACGGCGACGTACTGGGTGTCGTCGAACATGTACGTCATCGGCGAGGCCTTCCAGTTGTGATTGGTCGGGAACGTCCAGAGCACCGAGCCGTTGGTGGCGTCGGCGGCCACGAGCGCGCCGCTGTCCTCGCCGAAGATGACGAGGCCGGTCGCGGTCGACAGCGTGCCCCCCCATGAATTGGCCTGGCCGGGCTGCGGCACCTCCCACTTGCTGGCGCCGGTGCGGATGTCGATGGCGCGAAGGATCCGCTGCGGACGCGGATCCGGTGCGGTGCGCTGCGAGCCGCCGAGATACGTCTTGCCCGCCTGCCACGGCCCCTGTTCGCTCGTGGTGTAGACGCTGCACTTCTCGTTGGTCTGCACGTAGTAGAGCCCGGTCGCCGGATTGAACGACGGGGAATACCAGTTGGTCGCCCCGTCCTGCGAGGGGCACACCAGCGTGCCGCGCGGCGACGGTTCCTGGTTCGGCAGCTTGATCGGACGGCCGTCCGGACCGATGCCGCTGGCCCAGGTGATCTTGCTGATGAACGGCTTGGCCAGGAGCAGGGTGCCGTCGGCGCGATCGAACACGTAGAAGAACCCGTTGCGGTTCGCGTGCAGCATCAGCCGGCGCGGCCTCCCCTGCCAGTCGGCGTCCACCAGCACCGAGGTCTGCGTCGCATCCCAGTCCCAGAGGTCGTGCGGCGTGAACTGGTAGTACCACTTCAGCCTGCCGGTGCGCCGCTCGAGCGCGAGGATGCTGTCGGAGTACAGGTTGTCGCCCTTGCGGTCGGTGCCGTCGTACTCCTTGGCCGGATTGCCGGTCGGCCAGTAGACGAGATCGAGCCCCGGATCGTAGCTGCCGGTGAACCAGGTCGGGGCGCCGCCGTGCTCGATGTCCTTGCCGCCCCACGTCTCGGAGCCAGGCTCGCCCGGCTTGGGGATGGTCCAGAACCGCCACACTTCCTTGCCGGTCGCCTGCTCGTAGGCGATCACGAACCCGTTGGCGCCGTGCTCGCCTCCGGTCACGCCCGAGATGACCAGGTCGCCAGCCGGCAGCGGCGCGGACGTCGCCGCATAGTTCTTCCGCCAGTCGTCCATCGTCGAGTCCCAGAGCAGCTCGCCGGTGAACCGGTTGAGCGCCAGCAGATGCGCATCGTCGGTGACCATGAAGACGCGATCGCCGGCGACGCCAACGCCGCGGTTCGCATGCCCGACCGTCGCCTTCGAGCGCGGCCGCTGATAGCGCCAGATCTGCCGGCCGCTGCCCGCGTCGATCGCGAAGCACTCGTTCAGGCTGGTGATGTACATGATGCCGCCGGCGACGACCGGGGTCGCCTGCGAGCTCGGCGCGCCGGGCATCGAGTAGACCCAGCGCGGCGCCAGCGTGCCGACGTTCGACTTGTTGATCTGGGTGAGCGTGGTGTACCGGTTGCCGCCGGGATCGCCGTTGTAGGTGGGCCAGTCGCGCTGCGAGGTGACCTCGCGCATCCGGGTGCCGGATCCGCGCAGCAGGTGCACGCGCTTGTCGTCGGTGAGGAGCTGCAGCTCGCCGAAGCCCTCGCTCAGCACCTGTCCCGCCAGCGTCTTGCCGTCCGCGGTCGAGACCGTGGTGCGGACGATCGGCTTGCTCTCGGGGCGACGCTCGATGCTGCGCAGGTATTTCAGGAGATCGGCCATCTCCGCGTCGGGCACGACCGCCGGCGGCATCCCGCGCTCGGGGACGCCGCGCAGAATCAGCTCCGCGAGCTGTTTGTCGTCGCGGACCGACAACCGCTGGGCGATGGCCGGGCCCATCTCGCCGCCGTTGCCGTCACCACCATGGCAGCGCGCGCAGCGACTTTCGAACGCCTTCCGGCCCGGATCGACGTCCTGGCCGGCTAGCGACACCGCAAAAGGCAGGGCGCCGAGCATGACGACGCCCACAGCAAGATTCCGTATCACGGGAGATGCCTCCGAATCGCCGGCCATTATCCCCTGTTCGGCGTCCGGCACAGCGGGTCTCGTGCACAGTCACGCGATCGGGTGGGACCCTGGGGTGCTCCGGCGCCCTGCGTGTCGTCCCTCTTGGGGTCAGATCTCGAACTCCGAGTCCCCGTTGGGGTCCGATCTCGAAAATTCGCCTTTGGTTCCCGTTGGGGTCAGATCTCGAAAATTTCGAGTGCGGTGTTCCGGCCTCAGGGTCGGATCTCGAAATGCGGGCCGGGTTCCATCTCGACGTTCGAGTGGGCTCATCGCCTCGCCCCAGAGGCCAGAGCTCGAAAAATTCGCGTCGGGTGCATCTCGGCCACTCGCTGCCGAGTTCATCCCCCGTGGGGTCAGATCTCGAAGTTCGGGTGCACGTTCCGTGACGTGGGTGACGCCACCACCACTCTAGTTTCGAGATCTGACCCCACTGTAGGACGTGGGGGATGAACACGATGTCAGCACGTTGACCTCCGGCGTGAGGACGTGCGGCTCTGTGAGCGATCGCGCACCCGGCCCCGCGGTGACGTCGCCACGTGCGGCCCAGACATACCAAGCCAGACCAGGCTGTCCTGGCCTCGCGGGTGCGCCATTCGGAGCAGCGTGGTTCCTGCCCCGTCCAGCCGCGGTCAGGACTTCGCGTCGGCGGCGGCGCGGTAATGCTTGCGGGCGCGCACTTTCATCCCCGGCTTTTTGACCTTCACTTCGAGCTTGTGGGTCTTGTCGTCCAGTTTGGCCGGCTCGAACCCGATCGCGTACTGACGGTGGAGCTCGTCGGCGACGCGTCCGAACGTCGAGACCAGATCTTCGGCGCGCCGCAGGTCGAAGTAGCCGCCGCCGGTCTCGGCCGCGATCGTGGGCAGGCCCGGATCCGGCCCCTGCCCGCCAAAGCCGGTGGAGAGGCCGATCGCGTAGATCATGACGTTCTCTCTCTCCGCCCGCCCCATCACGTCCATGACGCTCAGGTTGTTGAACTTGAAGTTCTGCGGCGCATCCACTCCGTCGGTGAATACGAGGACGACGCGGCGGCCTTCCTGGTCGCGGAGGCTGTCCATCGAGACGCTGACCGCGTTCCACAACGGAGTCGGCCCCGACTCCTGCAGCTTGGTCCGCAGGATGCGCACCATTTCATCCTGATTGCTGGTGAAGGTCTCGGGATCGATCTGCACGCGCGCGGCGAAGCTGCCGATGCGGGCCTTGTCGCCGGGACCGAGGCGACGGATGAACGATTCGCCGGCGGCCTCGACGAGCTTGAACAGCCGCTGCACGCTGCCGCTGCGATCGAGCATCATCACGACAGTGATCGGCTGGACGTCGGCCGAGAAGATGGTGATCGGCTGCAGCTTGCCGTTGTCGTAGACCTCGAAGTCGTCGCGGCTGAGGTCGGGCTCGAGACGTCCGTCGGCGCCGGTCACGGTGGCGTAGACGGCGACGGTCTTGGCGCCGCTGCGGAAGGGGGTCTGCTGTGCGGCCGGGGTCGCCGCAGTGAGGAGCGCCGTCAGCGCCGCCCCCGCGATCAGGGCTGAGCCGAGCGGTGAGATCGTCGAGTTCATGGACCAATCCTTCGTGGGTGCGGCTTGGCCGCGAGGTGCAGGCAGGCTCCCCATGTTCCCACGTTTGCCGCCCCCCTGCCAGGTTGGTGGCGGGTGGGGTCAGATTTCGAATTTCGCGCCAGTCGCCGGCCGACGCTCTCCACGTTCGCTCGCTGTCCATGTTCAGAACCCCGCTGGTCGGAGCGCTCGGCGCGGGCGGGGGTCAGATCTCGAACCCGCAAGAACCGTCCGCGCGGAGCCGGCAGCGGACTTCCAGTCGTTACGGCAGGGGTCAGCTCCGGCGCATGAATTCGAGATCTGACCCCATGGCCCGCCGTGTAAACGTGAACGAATTTCGAGATCTGACCACGGGTAGTATTGGGCCATGCTCATTTCGATTGTCGCGATCGCACTGGCCCTGTCGGCTCAGACCTCGCCGCGGCGCCACCGGCTCCAGCCGCGCACGCCGCGACGTCAGCTGCCGAAGCGCTGTGGGATGCGGCGCGGGCGGGGGACGTTGCCCGCGTGAACGCCGCGCTGGCCAAGGGCGCGGACATCGACGCGAAGAGCCGCTACGGCGTCACGGCGCTGATGTTCGCGGCGGACAAGGGGCACATCGAGATCGTCCGGCTGCTGCTCGAGAAGGGTGCCGACACGAACGTGCAGGACACGTTCTACCAAATGCGAGCGCTCGATCTCGCGCTCACGAACAATCACATGACTGTCGCAAAGCTGCTGCTCGATCGCGGATCTAAGGGGGCGCCGGCGGCGTTGATGGTCGCGATTCGTCGATCGGACAGACCACTCGCGGAAACCGCCCTGGCGTCACCTGAACTGACGCGGCAGAATCTGCAACCCGCAGTACCGCTTGCCAAGAAGGTCGGGAACGCCGAAATCATCGCGTTGATCGACAAGCGAATGGCGGCGCTGCCGGCTGAGGAACCTGGCAAGACGGTCACGATCGACCCTGCTGTCCTCCAGACATTCGCGGGCACGTACCGAGACGAGGGTAGCGGCTTCGGCCTGACATTCGCCGCCAAGGGCGATCAGCTCACCGTCGCGCCAGACGGACAGGCTCCCCGCCTCCTCGCGGCAGTTTCTCAAACGACCTTCCGGCTAGTGGAAGGCTCGCCGTGGACGTTCGCGTTCTCCGGACGTGGGGGCCTGATGGAGCGTGTCGTCCTCACCCAGAACAACCAAACGACGACGCTGGTACGAGTGGCGGCGGGGACGGACACCTCGAACCCCGGGGTTGGCGCCGGAGCACCCAGACGCCGCGAAGCCAGCAGGCGACCCAACGTCAAAGCCCGCCCCTCGCACGGCCGCGCAGCCATGGCCGGCGTTTCGTGGCAGCAACGCATCCGGCACCGCGGACGGTCAGGGCGCCGTCAGCAAATGGGACGTCGCCAGCGGCTCGAATATCAAGTGGAAGACGCCGATCCCAGGCATAGCGAACGCCAGTCCGATCGTCTGGGGCTCGCGCGTCTTCGTGACGACGGCGATCAGCAGCGCCGGAGACAAGACGTTTCGCACCGGCCTCTACGGAGACGTCGCGCCGGTGAACGACGTCTCCGAGCACACCTGGAAGGTCTACTGTCTCGACAAATCGACAGGCAAGATCTTGTGGGAACAGACCGTCTTCACGGGTCTCCCCAAGGTCAAGCGGCACCCCAAGGCGAGTCAGGCCAATTCCACCCCCGTCACCGACGGCACGCACCTCGTCGCGCTATTTGGCTCGATCGGCGTGCTCGCTGCATGGGACATCAACGGCAAGCCTCTCTGGAAAGTAGACGTGGGTGTGCTCGACAGCGGCTGGTTCTTCGACCCGACCTATCAGTGGGGACACTCGAGTTCCCCGATTCTGCACGACGGCCGAGTGATCGTGCAGGCCGACAGACAAAAGGGCTCCTACATTGCCGCCTACGACGTGAAGACCGGCAAGTCCCTGTGGCGAACCGATCGCGACGAGATCTCCACGTGGGGCACGCCGACCATTTTCCGAGCCGGCGGGCGTGCTCAGATTGTCACCAACGGCCCGAAGGTTCGGGGGTACGACCCGGCGACGGGAAAGGTGCTCTGGACCTTGGGACCGAACTCAGAGGTGACCGTTGGCACGCCGATCGTGGGGGATGGTCTTGTGTACGTCACGGGCGGGTATCCGCCGGTGCGTCCGCTCTACGCCATCAAGCCGACCGCTGCCGGCGACATCTCCCTGGCGAAGGATCAGCTCACGCACGACGCGATCGCGTGGAGCAACACCAGCGGCACCTATATCCCGACGCCTCTCTACTACGACGGCATCCTCTATACGTGTTCGAACGAGGGCATCCTGACGGCCTACGACGGCAAGACCGGAGAGCGCGTGTACCGCGCGCGCGTCGGTGGCGGCGGCGCGTTCTCCGCTTCCCCCGTCGCCGCTGACGGCCGTCTCTATTTCTCGAACGAAGACGGCGACGTCATCGTTGCGCAGGCCGGCCGGACGTATGCGGAGGTCGCGAAAAACTCGATGAAAGAAGTGATCATGAGCACGCCAGCGATCTCTGACGGGCTCATCATCATCCGCACTCTCGGTCACGTCTACGGGATCGGCAACTAGGGGTCAGATCTCGATGTTCGCGGCCGGTCCCGGCAGTTGGGGGTCGCAGCGGCCGCAGCACGTGGGGTCAGAGCTCGATCTTCGAGCGGACGAATCGAGATCTGACCCCGCTATCCCGCGTGCGTAACTCAACCCGAAGATCGAGATCTGACGCCAGGAGCGGTAGCGGTTCAGCGGAGGATTGTCTTGAGCCAGCCGATTAGGTCGATCGATGGGTTCTCCTCGTCGTCTTCTGCGCGCGAGCGCGACGGACCGCGAGGCAGACGATCGTCGTACGTCGGAGGCGGCCCGGTCTTCGATCCGCGATCCCGTCCAGGCGCGTCGACGATTTGTCGGAGTTCCCCGAAGTCCAACCAGACCAAGTCGCAGTGGCCGCAACTGTCCATAATCACGTTGCCGGGACCATAGTACGGGTGCGCTTCCATACGACCTCGGCAGACAGGACAGGCGATGAGCCGCTCGAGTTCGCGCCGGTCGATCGGCTGCGGCGGCATGGCCGGGCCGGTCGCCCACGCCCGTCGGCGCGTCACCACTTCAGCGAACGTCCGCCGCGCCATCAGTACGCCCCGGCATTGTTCGCAGTGCTCGACGTCGTGGGTGCGGTCGAGCAGGGACCGCGACATGCCTTGACCACAGTTCGGGCACGCCCGGGCATCGGCAGGACGCACGAGGACCTCGAGACCGTCGATTTCCGGCGCCTCGAGGAAGTGAAACGCACCGCAGTGGCGGCAAAAGTAATAGCGCCGCTGAGAGAAGAGCTCCATCGGCGCGCCGCAGTTCGTGCAGTTCATCGGCTTTCGTGGAATCGTTGACCGTTGGCCGACCCCATGGAACGGCCGCCTCGCACGTTCGGTCGGTCATGGCCGGGGGTCAGATCTCGATTGTATGCGGCGGCTGTCGACTCGCAATCGCCGAACCGGTACATGACGTCCGAATAAGATGGAAACCGAAGGCGAGAGTTGTCAGATGCGTATCCTCAAACCCACCGTCAGGTTTAGCCGCACTCCTGGCCATCGGGTGCGCCAACGTGTCGTCAGGTCCATCTGCAGGTCCGACTCAGCCGCCAGGAGAGCGACCACCGTCGACGCTGACGGTCATGACCTACAACATCAAGCACGGCCAGGGAAATGCGACGTGCACCCAGGCGCCCACACCACCGGGAACCCCATCGGCACCAGACTGCAATCTGAATCTGGAGGGCTCCATTGCAGTGCTGAAGCGGTACGCACCAGATATCGTCGCGCTTCAGGAAGTGGACCGGTTCTGGTCCCGAAGTGCCGGGGCCGATCAGCCGGTCACGATCGCAAACGCGCTGAAGATGCCCCATCACTGCTTCGCACCAAACCTCGATCATCTCGCCGATACTCATGCTTCCCGTCCGCACCAGTACGGGACTGCCATCGTGAGCAGGTTTCCGATTCTCGACTGCGGCAATACCCTGCTGCCGACTCTTGATGGATGGGAGCAGCGAGGCATCCTCGGGACTCGCATCGACGCTAACGGAGCGTCGATCCGCATCTACAGCACCCATCTTCAGGCGAGCCGGAGCATCGGAGGCGCGTCCGTGTCAGGCCAACCGCAACGGATTCAACAGGTCCAGGCGATTCTCAAGGTCCTTTCCGGTGTCACCGATCCAATCGTCGTCATGGGTGACTTCAACGCAAGCCCGTCGTCCAGCGAGATGATCCCGATGGCAGGTCGACTAGTGGACGCATGGACGGTGCGAGGCGACGGGGACGGCCTGACGTCACCGGCCGATCCCGCGCGAAGCGCCCGCAGCCGGATCGATTACATCTTCGTGTCTCGCAACGTGACCGTCACGTCAGTGTCAGTGCCCGTCGACGACCAGACACGCATGGCCTCTGACCACTACCCCATCATTGCGAAGATCGTGCTCCCGAACGGTCACCCGGTGCGGTGACTAGCCTGGCTGGGGTCAGATCTCGACTTTCTGAACTGCCGACCGCCAGCAAAGACGTTCTTTGCGGTTCGAGATCTGACCCCAAGTCCGCTTGCGGGCCGAGATCTGACCCCTCATCCCTATCAGCACCCTCATTGACAGCCGGCCTCGCTCGCTGAGGTCGACGGCTCAAGCCGCGCCACGGTACGATACGACTCATAGACGAAAGGATAACGATGCCAAAAACACTCCCCGCCCCGCCCGACGTCGCCGCCCCGCCGTCTGATGCCACAACGAGCGCCAGCGGGCTCGCCACCAAAGTCATCTCTCCTGGCCCCGGGATTCAACATCCGCGCGCCAACTCCCGGGTCAAGGTTCATTACAGCGGGTGGACGACCGATGGGCAGATGTTCGACAGCTCAGTTGCGCGCAACGAGCCTATTTCCTTTGGTCTCAACCAAGTGATCCAAGGCTGGACGGAGGGCGTGCAGCTGATGGTCGAGGGGGAAACTCGGCGGCTCTGGATTCCCGAGCAACTCGCCTACCGAGGTCAACGCGGGGCCCCTCAGGGCACGTTGGTGTTCGACGTCGAGCTCATCAAGATCGAGTCGTAATCACGGCCGTGATTGTCGACCAGCTCTCCGCGTGGACCCGCTATACCTGTCTGCATTCACGTTTCGCGCAGGCATTCGAGTTCCTGAGTCGCCCAGATCTCGCGAGTCTCACTCCGGGTCGTCACGTCATCGATGGAGACCGGCTGTATGTCTCGATCGACCATCGGGAGGGCCGCACCCGCCACGGTGCTCGGCTTGAAGCCCATCGTCGATACATCGACATCCAATACACGATCGATGGACGTGAAGAGATCGGGTGGAGTCCGTTGCTCTCGTGCATTGCCCCGGCGGGCGCATTTGAGTCCGAACGCGACATCATCTTTTTCGACGATCGTCCGACCAGCTGGTTTGAGATCCCGCCCGGAAGGTTCGCGATCTTTTTTCCGGAGGATGCGCACGCTCCTCTCGGCGGTCACGGAATGCTGAGGAAGGCTATCGCCAAAATCGAAGTCGACCCAGGCCCATGATGGTCCCAAGTGCGATCAATGCGCGAGTGCGTTGCGATCGGCACGGCTGTTCGGTGTGCTGTGGTCAGGCCCGGCTGTGCGGGGTCAGATCTCGAATAGGCAACGCGAATCCAAGCGCTTCTGTCCCACTGATCGAGATCTGACCCCTAACATCTCTGAACATCTCTGACCGCAAACGCCGGGCTACCATCCACCTTGAGTCCGGAGTAGGGCTGTAGCCAGGACACGGCGATTAGATAGAGCGGGCACTCTCCAAGACGGAACAGGCAAGTCACAAGAACTGCTATGCCCGCCTGAAGGCGTCAGCGCAGAATCTTCACGCTTTCGCAGGGCTCGTGCATTTGGGCCAATGTCTGTGTATCAGTCGAGGCGGCTCACGATTTGCCTCGGACCACGGCATGGCAAGACCGCTACGACTGCATGTCCCCGGAATGGTCTACCACGTCATGTCGCGCGGTAACGGCCGGCAGATCATCTTCACCGACGACCGCGACTACGAGCGATACCTCGAACTGCTCGAGCGGTCGGCGCGCCGCTTCGGTGTCCGCTGCCTGGCTTATTGTCTGCTCGGCAACCACGTTCACCTCGTATTGCAAGCTGGGGATATCTCGATTTCCCCAATGATGCAGCAGCTCAACTCCACGTTTGCCCAGTGGTTCAACCGTCGGCACGGCCGCGTCGGTCACGTCTTCCAAGGGAGATTCAAGGCGCTGCTCGTCGAAACGCCAGGGTATTTTCTCAGGCTCCTTCGGTATGTCGTCCTGAATCCTGTGACTGCTGGATTCACGACAACGCCAGAGGGATGGCAGTGGAGCAGCTATCGAGCCACAATTGGCCTCGACGCGTGTCCGGGGTTCCTGTGCATCGAGGGCATCTGGGGAGAGCTCGATGCCCCGGACGAAAGCGACGGCAAGAATCGGTTCGCAGAATACGTCAATGAAGCGACCGACGAATCGCTTCCGCAACGAGTCCTCATCCTCGGCTCGCAACCCTTCGTCGAGCGTTTTCGGCCCTTGCTTGCCGCGCATCGGAAAATCCGCGATTTTGTTCGCGTAGAGCGCTTCGCGGATCGTCCGCCGCTGTCCGAGCTGTTTCGTGCCCTGCCAGACCGGATTCGCGTTGCCGTTGCGGCGCGGCGCGCCTTCCAGGAACATGCCTATACGCTGCGCGAGATCGGTATGGCTCTCGGGCGGCCGCCCGCAACAGTCTGGTTCTGGATCCACCGAGTCGCCGGCGCCGCTGACGCGATCGCCTAGTCCTCACCCGAGGAATCGTCGCCGCGGCGCGGTGTCGCTCAGCGGGCCACCACATCCCTCCTCTTGGAGCCGTCGGCTCCACCACTGCCCCTGCCCCCGGCGTTTGGCCCAGGGCGAAGCCGCATCGGCGAATTCGGTCGCACCACCCCACACGCGAAACGGGCAGCACCACTGGCACGCGCGATACCGGGGGGTCAGATCTCGATTTCTCAGTGTTGAAGGATCGAGATCTGACCCTACCGTTACAGCGAGCCGCCTATAATCCGGTCCCATGAACCTTGGAAGACGCATACTCCTGCTCGCGCTCGCCCTCAACAACTACTCAGCAGTGCTGGCGTCACAAGCGCTGCCCCTTGAACCGCTCACGGTGATGTCCTTCAACATCCGGTACGGCACCGCGAAGGACGGTGAGAATGCGTGGCCCGCTCGACGCACGCTGCTGTTCGACGTGGTCCGCGAACAGGATGCTGACCTGATCGGCCTCCAGGAAGCGCTCGACGAGCAAATCACGGAGATCGTCACTGCCGTCCCGGGTTACGCAGTGGTCGGTGTCGGACGGGATGACGGCGGAAAGGCCGGAGAGTTCTCGGCGATCCTGTTCAGAAAGGACCGCTTTCGGGTCGCCGATGCGGGGACGTTCTGGTTCTCCGATACGCCTGCTGTGCCGGCGTCGAAATCATGGGGAAACAATATCCCCCGGATATGCACATGGGCGCGGTTCGTTGACCGCGATGGCCGCGGGTTCTGGCACTTCAATGTGCACCTCGACCATCAATCGCAACCGTCTCGCGAACGGAGTACGACGCTCCTTCAACAGCGGGTGGACGCGCGCGCATTTCCGACGGAACCCGTCATTGTGACCGGCGACTTCAACGTCGGCGAGTCCAACCCCGCCATCCTGACCCTGACGCGCGGGCAGCCAAGTCCTAAGTTCCTGGACACGCTTCGCGTCCTGCACCCCCGCGAACAGACCGTCGGAACGTTCAATGGCTTCAAGTTCGGGGCGACCACTGGCGACAAGATTGATTACGTGCTGGTCCAGCCTGGAGCCGAAGTGCTGGCCGCCGAGATCGTGCGGTCCAGCCGAGACAGTCGTTATCCCTCGGACCATTTCCCCGTGGTTGCACGCGTGAGACTTCCCTCGGAATAGCGACAGTCCATCGGGCACCAGGGCGCGTCGTGGGGTCAGATCTCGATCCTTTGGGTAGTTCGAGATCTGACCCCGAGCCTCGACACCCCGTCGGATCGAGATCTGACCCCCGCCCCCCCGACCAGGCCATGCTATCCCACCTCGACCCAGTCGAGGGTACGGCTGACGGCTTTCTGCCAGCCTACATACCCGGCGTCTCGCTGATCGGCGCTCCACTGCGGATCCCACTGCCGATCCCGCTTCCAGTTCTGGCGCAAATCGTCCAGATCCTTCCAGAACCCCGTCGCCAGGCCGGCGGCGTACGCGGCCCCCAGCGCAGTCGTCTCCGACACCACCGGCCGCACGACCGGCACTCCGAGTATGTCGGCCTGCAGCTGCATCAGCGTGTTGTTGACGGTGGCGCCGCCGTCCACCTTCAGCACCGCCAGCCGCACACCGGAGTCCTTGACCATCGCGTCCAGCACATCGCGGGTCTGATAGCAGATCGCTTCGAGGGTCGCCCGGGCAAGATGACCCTTGGTGTTGAACCGGGACATGCCGACGACGACGCCGCGGGCGTCGGAGCGCCAGTGCGGCGCGAACAGCCCCGAGAACGCCGGCACGAAATACATCCCGCCATTGTCGGGGACCGACGCCGCCAGCGGCTCGATCTCTCCCGCCGAGCCGATGATCCCAAGCTGATCGCGCAGCCACTGCACCGCCGAGCCGGTGACCGCGATCGACCCTTCGAGCGCGTAGATCGGGTCCGCACTGCCGACGCGATAGCAGACCGTTGTCAGGAGGCCCGACGTGGACGGCACGATCTCGCGGCCCGTGTTCAGCAGCATGAAATTGCCGGTGCCGTACGTATTCTTGGCCTCGCCCGGCCGCACGCACACCTGGCCGACGGTGGCGGCCTGCTGATCGCCCAGATCACCACTCAGCGGCACTTCCCCGCCGAACGGACCACTGCGGCGGGTACGACCGTAAAACGCCGGATCAGACGACGAGCGGATCGTCGGCAGCATGCGCCTCGGGATCCCGAACACCTTCAGCAGTTCGTCGTCCCATGCGAGGGTTTGCAGATCCATCAGCATCGTCCGGCTCGCGTTGGTGACGTCCGTGACGTGCGCCCCGCCGTCTGGACCGCCGGTGAGGTTCCAGATCACCCACGTGTCGATATTGCCGAACACCGCCTCCCCGCGCTCCGCGGCGTCGCGAACGCCATCGACGTTCTCGAGAATCCACTGAACCTTGGCCCCGGAGAAATACGTGGCCGGCGGCAGGCCCGTGCGCGCCCGGATCAGCGACGCCGAGGCCGGATCGATCCCCGACACCAGACGATCCGTCCGCGTGTCCTGCCACACGATCGCGTTGTACCAGGGTCGTCCGGTCTTCGGATTCCAGACCACCGTCGTCTCACGCTGATTGGTGACGCCAACCGCCGCCAGGTCCGCCGCGGTCAGGCCGCCGGCGTTCAGCGCGCCGGCGATCGACTCGTTGGTGCGGGCGGCAATCTGCAGCGGGTCGTGCTCGACCCAGCCCGGACGCGGCAGGATTTGATCGTGCTCCACCTGATGGCGGGTCACTTCCTGTCCCTGGCGGTCGAACACCATGAAACGCGTGCTCGTCGTTCCCTGATCGAGCGCGCCGACATATCGCATGGGGTAATCCTCCGACGTGGCTCAAGTGGAACCGCACAAGGCCAGTGATCGCGCGACCGGACGGGTGGTCGCACACGACCGATTGGCCAGGGCGGCGACGCTAGAAACCGATGACGAAATACAGCCCGGCGCCGGCAACGCCGCCGACGACCGGAGCAACGACAGGAATCCACGCGTATTCCCAGTCTGAGCCCCCCTTGCCGGGAATGGGCAGGACCGCATGAGCGAGACGAGGCGCCAGATCGCGCGCGGGATTGAGAGCGTATCCGGTCGGCCCGCCCAGCGACAGGCCGATGCCGAGGATGAGCACGCCGACCAGCAGCGGCTGTAATCCGCGGCTGAACACGAACGACAGGTCGACGTCGCCTGGCTTCGACAGTGTCTGCGCATTCGCGGCGATCGCCAGGATGCCGAACAGCAGCACGGCCGTGCCGATCACTTCGCCGATGAAGTTCGCAGAGGTGTTCCGGATCGCGGGTCCGGTCGCGAACACCGCCAGTTTCGCGCCGGGATCAGGCGTCACTTGCCAGTGCGGCAGATACATCAGCCACACCAGAACGGCCCCGACAAAGCCGCCAGCCATCTGCGCCGCGATGTAGCCGCCGACGTCGGCCCAGTTGAAACTGCCAATCGCCGCAAGGCCAACCGTCACCGCGGGATTCAGATGCGCGCCGCTGATGCGGCCGACCGCATAGACGGCCATCGCCACGGCCACGCCCCACCCCACGGTGATGACGATCCACCCGCCATTCTGTCCTTTCGTTCGATTCAAGACGACGTTGGCGACGACCCCGTCACCGAGCAGGACGAGGAGCATCGTCCCGACGAACTCTGCAAGGAGTGACTGCATGAGCCGGAATCTTGGATGCACTTTGCGACCGAGTCAAGCGCGGGGTGCGCGGCACGAGTCGAGAGCATCCCGACTGCGGTCAGTCTCGGTCTTCGAACTAAGATGACTTCGAGTGGGCAGACTGGCGGGTCTTCAGGGGGAAACGTTCGACGTCGCAATCATCGGCGGCGGCATCGTCGGCTGTGGCATCGCGCGCGACGCCGCCATGCGCGGTCTGCGCGTGATGCTCGTGGAGCGGGGGGATTTCGGCGGCGGGACGACGGCCGCATCGACGCGCATCGTCCACGGCGGGCTCCGATATCTGGAGATGCTCGACCTGCGGCTGGTCCGGCTCGACCTGCGCGAGCGGGAAACGCTGCTCCGCATTTCGCCGCATCTCGTCAAACCGCTCGAGTTCCTGATTCCGTTTTTCCGGCGCGATCGGACGTCTCCCCTGAAGATGCGAGCGGGGCTCGCGCTGTACGACGCGCTCAGTTACGACAAGGGCCTGCCGCCACGCCGCTGGCTCGCACCGGAACAGGGACGCACGGTCGAGCCGGCTCTGAACAGACCGGACTTGAGGGGGGTTGCGGCCTATCACGATGCGCGGATCGACTCGCCCGAGCGGCTCGCGCTCGAGAACGTCATCGACGCCAGCGGCCACCACGCAACAGCGATCAATTACTGCGAGGCGGTTTCCCTGGTGACCGCGAACGGCCGTGTCTCGGGGGTTCGTCTGCGCGACCGCCTGAATGACGATGACGCGGCGATTCAGGCCCGGGTGGTGGTCAACGCGACCGGCGCGTGGTTCGACCGTGTCACGCATGCGTTGACGTCGCGGAGTTCGGCCGCCATCCGGATGACGAAGGGAATCCACATCGTCTGCCAGCCGGTGACGTCACACGCGCTCGTGCTGTTCTCGAAGGTCGATGGCCGCCTGATGTTTGCCATCCCACGGGGCGGCCTCACATGGATCGGGACGACGGACACCGACTTCGAGGGCGATCCGGCGGATGCACGGGCGACGCGGCAGGACGTGGAGTACGTGCTGGCATCCGTCGGCGACGTATTCCCGTCGCTACGACAGGAGGACGTCCTCTACACGACCGCCGGCGTGCGAGCGCTCGTCCGTCGCGGCGGCAGTGCGTCATCTGTCTCACGCATGCATCGGATCGTCCCGGGTGAGCCCGTCGCGCCGGCTGGCGTGATCTCGGTGCTGGGGGGAAAAATCACCGGATATCGTGCCATCGCCGAGGAAGCGACCGATGCCGTCTGCCGGCAGCTCGGAACGGCGGATTGCTCGTCCCGGACAGCGGAGACGCCGCTGCCAGGGGCAAGGGATCAGTTCGGCGGGCCTCGCGAAGACGACGGTCGCGATGGCGTTACATCGCATCTCTATGATTTGTACGGCACGCGGGCCGAGCACGTGCTGGCGCTCGCGCGGTCGGACGCGCGGCTGGCGACCCCGCTGTCGGCGGCCTATCCGGACATCGGCGCGCAGGTCATCTACAGTGTTCGACACGAACACTGTCTGCAACTATCGGACTTCCTGCGCAGACGCAGCCTGCTGGGAGCATCGGCCGACCAGGGTCTCGATGCGGCGCAACCCGCGGCGCAACTGATGGGAGCGGAGTTGGGGTGGACCAACACGGACACCGCCGCGCAGGTCGAACGATACAGGCAAGAGGTCGCGACCACGCAAATGTTCAGGCAGGACCCATGACGCATCCGTCCAGATCTGACTCGTCGAACACCAGGCGCTCCACACACCGGCGTGCGGCATGGCCCGGCTGGATGGTGCTCATCGGCCTGTGCATCCTGTGCGAGTCCGCCCTCACGCCCTCCGCGACGATGCAGGGGCCGCGGAAAGTGCTCATCGCGCACCGCGGCGCATCCGCGTATGCGCCGGAACACACGCTTCCTGCCTATCGGCTGGCGCTGGAGCAGGGGGCGGACTATGTCGAGCAGGATCTGCAGGTTTCGAAAGATGGCGTGCTGGTCTGCCTCCATGACGTGACGCTCGAACGGACGACGAACGTCGAGGATGTGTTCCCGGACCGGTCGGTCGTCGTCAAGGGACGGAAGACGTGGCCTGTCGCCGATTTCACGCTCGAGGAATTGAAGCGGCTCGACGCGGGCGCGTGGTTCGGCGCCAAATTCGCGGGTGAGCGCATCCCCACGTTTCAGGAAGCGATCGACGTGATGCGCGGCAAGGCCGGCATCTATCCGGAGACCAAGGCGCCGGAAGTTTACGGGGCCCGCGGGCTGAACATGGAGGCGCTGACACTGGCGGCCCTGAGCAAGGCCGGTCTGGACCGCCCCGGAGCGGATCCCAGAACGCCGGTCGTCATCCAGTCGTTCTCGGCGGAGAGTCTGCGCAACATGCGCAGGGCCGGGACCACGCTGCCGCTGGTGTTCCTGGTGAGCAATCTGGACGCGGAGGCGTCGGCGTGGCTGTCGGATGGCGGGCTGACCAAGATCAGGGAGTTCGCCACCGGCATCGGGCCGGCCAAGGCGCTCATCGCGGCCGACGCCACGGTCGTCCCGCGCGCGCATGCGGCCGGTCTCACCGTGACGCCGTACACGTTCCGGTCCGCTGACCCGAGCGACGCCGCCACCGTCAAGGAGGAGATGGCCACGTTCCTCTACCGCCACGGCGTCGACGCCCTGTTCACCGACAACCCCGACCTGTTCCCTCGGCGCTGAGGCGATTGGGGTCAGATCTCGAACCCCCAATGCAGCCGCCAGCCCCACGCAGCGCCAGAGGGGGTCAGAGCTCGATTTTCCAAGGGGTCAGAGCTCGATCGAGCAGCGCAGACCGTCCGCAAATCGAGATCTGACCCCAGCTCACGCCTGAGCCGGCAGCACCCGAGTTCACGGTTGAGCCGGCAGCGGACGTTCGTCTTCGAGATTCGAGATCTGACCCCTAGGACAGCAGCGACTGGAGGCGTTCGAGGAAGGTGGTGGACAGGAGGCCGTCGGGGTCGAACTCGGCGCGCGCCGCCAGGAAGGCGCGGATCTCCGGATACGACCGCTCCAGCTGCTCCCGCGTGTAGTGGACCTGGTACGGCAGGAAGAACCGACCCCCTGACTGCAGACACAGGTCGATCAGTCTCCGCGTCAGCGTCACCATCTGCTCCGTGCCCCGCGCATCGGTCGACTGATTCAGGTACAGCACCACCGCCAGCATCCGGTCGGACGGCGCATACGTCAGCGCGTTGTCCTCCTTCCGCACCACGCGGATCGACGCGTTCAGCAGGTTGGCGCGCTCGGCGCGCACGATCGTCCGCAGGCCGTCGACGAATGGCACGAACTGGTCCTGCGGGATGAAGTACTCGTGCAGGATGTCGGTCTCCTTCGGCAGGTTGTTGCGCAGATACGGCACCGAATCGTGCATCGGATCGTTGCGCGAGACGAAGCACGCCTCCCCCTGCCCCATCGCCACGGTCCGCGCCACCGTGCACGACTCGATCAGCGGCTCGATCCGCTTTTCCGCGAACCACTTCAGCCGCATCGCCAGCGGCCCCTGCTTCGACATGTTGAAGACGAACCGCCGCAGCTTGACCTGGCTGACGTCGCCAAGCGGCTGGATCTGCGCATCCGGCGCCTCGACCTCGCGGTAGACGTAGAGCAGCATCTCGTCCAGCAGCGACTGCGGCGCCGTCGACAGGTGCCCATACATCAGCCCGTACGACTGATCGGGCAGCAGCCGCGTGGTCAGCGCCGGGACGAACTCGCGGTAGCTGAGCGTCTCGCGCTGCGACTGGTAGACCACGTTGCGCGCCACCTCGAGATCGACGTCGAGGATGATGCCGAACAGGCCGTAGCCGCCGACGACGTGGTGGAAGAGCCGGGGATTCTCGGTCGCGCTGACGTTCTGGATCGACCCGTCGGGAAGCAGCACGCGCATCGCGCGTACCGTCCGGCCGACGGATCCGGCGCGATGGTCCATGCCGTGCGCGTTGACCGAGATCGAGCCGCCGACCGAGAAGATGTCGGTCGACTGCATCGCCTTCACCGCGAACCTCGGGTGCAGCACCGCCTGGATGTCGTGCCACGTCGCCCCGCTCTGGACCGTGAGCTGCTGCGTGCGCTCGTCGAACGCGATGCGGTTGAACCGGGTCATGTCGAGCACGACGGCGTTCCGGCCGAACGCCTGCCCGCCCATGCTGTGCCGGACCCCGGCCGTCGACACCTTCAGCCCGTTGGCCCTGGCATAGGCGAGCGCGGCGCGGATGTCGTCGACACTGCGGACCTCGACGATGCCGTGCACGGCCGTGCGATTGAGGCAGCTGGCGTCGTTGATCGTGCCGCCGCGTTGCGCCCATCGCGGCTCGGCGCCGAGGCGCGCGGTGACGGCGGGGGCGGACGGGGCGCTGCCCGCCTGCGGGTCGGGCGGCGGGCAGTCCTTGGGACCGATCGGATCCTCGGCGAGCTCGAAGGCGCGGCGCAGCGGATAGATCGAGAGCACCGCGACGACCACGAGCGTGATCAGCAGCCGCTTCAGGCGACGCCGGCGCCTGGCGCGCGTCGCGCTGTCAGTAGTCATACAGATGCTCGACCGTGGCCCGCTCGCGCGCCAGATGCTCGATCACCGGCCGAAGCGACGATACCGGCACCGCGAACGCCACCCGCTGCATCGTCGGGTCAGTGAGGATCGGGCGCACCGTCAGGAGCGTCGCGTCCGGAATTTCGAGCGGCATGCCGCGCCGCGTCAGCGCGGTGATGACGATGTCGTCGTTGCCGGCGATGTCGAGAAAGCGCACGCCCAGGGCATTCATCGCGAGGGCGGTGCGCGTGAACGCTTCGTAGCGCGGCAGCGTGACCAGCTGGACGCCACCCTCGAGCGGCTTGACCAGCTTCACGCGGTCGTCCTTGAAGACGGCCGGCGGCGCCGCGGCAATTCGCGCGTAGATCCGCTCGTCCTCGGCGCCATAAGCCGCGCCAGACATCTGCCCGATCACCCAGCCATAGACCGCCTTGACGCTGTACTCGGCGGTGAGGACCAGGCGGCGTTCGAGTTTCCGCAGCTTGTGCGGACCGCCGATCGGCGTCTCCTTCCACAACGCCGCCAGCCGTGACGCGAATGGAAACTGGTACCACGGCACCGTGTGCATGAACGTGCCGTACTCCGTCGCGACCCGCCGCGCGAACGCGTCTTCGGGCGTGTCGGTGGACGACAGCCACTCGGTGGCGCGGCCCACCGTGTTCTCGTAGAGCAGCTTCAGCGTGCTCTCGATCGTGAAGCTCGCGCCGATGACGCCGAGCATGACGTGGTAGCCGGTCTCGAACGGATAGACGCCCTTCGTCGCCTGGCAGGCGGAGCCGTAGAAGCCCCAGTACTGCCGCGCGGCGCCGATGTAGGGAAACGCGCTCGGCGGACGCCGCGCGATCAGCGACGCGTACTCGTCGGCGCTGAACACGATGTACCACTCCGGCAGGGTGAGATAGGTGAACGACTCGGCGCGCGCGTAGCCGGTCACGCCGTCCGGAGCCGGCTTCGACGCGTTCGCCGCCGATGCGCTCCCGGAGTAACACTTGGTGCCGATGAACAGCGCGGCGAGCAGGCCGACGGCGAGCACGGAGAGGACGACCAGCCGGACCAGGCCACGCAGGATGCGGCGGCGGAGGGGTTTCTTCGGGCCGCTCTTCGCCTTCCGCGGCGGCTTCTTGCCACCGTCGGCGGGCAGCCCCCGCTTGCGGTCGGCGCTCAACGAGACCGCGCCGGTCCTTCGAGGCCCGGCTTCCTGATGCCGATGACGAGCGCAAGAGTCGCCAGGACGATGTGCGGCAGGTTGAGCAGCCAGTTGGTCAGGCTGAAATCCGCGCCGCCAGGTCCCTGCTTGAAGATGGAGAGATCGAGCAAACCGCGGCTCATCGTCATACCGACCACCGCATCGAGGTTGTAGAGCACGCCGACGGCGATGAAGTACGCGGGGATGAGGCGCTCGGCGCGCCAGGCGATGATGGCGCCGGCGATGCCCGACAGCAGGTGGACCAGGTCGTCGATGGGATCGATGCGGAACAGGCCGAGCAGCCGCTCCTGATCGTCGGTCAACCCCGGCGTGTGACAGACGATGAAGATGCCGAGGAAGCCGGCGGTGTACCACCACGCCAGCGTGCGCAGCGTCCGGTAGCGATCTGTGGACATGTGTGTCAAGGAGGAGGCCGTCGTGCCGGGATTATATCCGCGAGATCGTTCGAGGCTCGCTATACTCCTTCATCAATGGCACGCCGCCGACCGATCGGCGTGACGGCGTGCGCTCAGGAGGCGGACGTGAACATCGGATACCGGCGATCGGCGCGACTCATCCTTCCCGCAATCGCGCTGCTGGCAGCCACGACGGTTCTGGCGGCGGGTCAGGCGGCGCGCCCGTACTTCCCGGCGCGCGGCGAGTGGCGGACGCAGGATCCGGCCGCGCTGGGCTTCGACAAGGCCAGGCTCGATGAGGCCGTCGCCTTCGCCGTCGCGCGCGAGAATCCCGGCACCAGGGATCTCGCCGTCGCGATCGTCAACCAGTTCCGCGCCGAGGCCCCCTACAACACGTTGATCGGCCCGACCCAGCCGCGCGGCGGCGCGAACGGCGTGATCATCCGCCACGGTTCGGTGGCCGTCGAATGGGGCGAAACGGCCCGGGCCGACATGACGCACAGCGTCACCAAGAGCTTCCTGTCCACCGTGGTCGGCGTGGCGTTCGACAAGGGGCTGATCAAGAGCCTCGACGATCGAGCGGCGACCTACATGCCGAAGGGGGTCGACCTCTTCGCCTCGGAGCACAACGCGCCGATCACCTGGGATCATCTGCTGCGGCAGACCAGCGACTGGTCGGGCACGCTGTGGGGCAAGCCGGACTGGGCCGATCGGCCGCCGCGCGGCCAGACGCCGGAACAGTGGGCGAAGCGCGAGCTTCACGCCCCGGGCACGTTCTACAAGTACAACGACACCCGCGTGAACGTGCTGGCGCTGGCGGCGCTGCACGTCCTGAAGAAGCCGCTGCCCGACGTGCTGAAGGAATCGATCATGGACCCGATCGGCGCGTCCAGCAGCTGGCACTGGGAGGCCTACGACAACGCCGTTGTCGAGATCGACGGCAGGAAGATGAAGTCGATCACCGGCGGCGGACACTTCGGCGGCGGGATGTTCATCAACGCCTACGACATGGCCCGCTTCGGCTACCTGTTCCTCCACGGTGGGAAATGGAACGGCCGCCAGCTGATCTCCGAGAAGTGGATCGCGATGGCGAAGACGCCGGGAGCGGCGAATCCGGGCTACGGGTTCATGAACTGGTTCCTGAACAATCCCCCGCGCCGTCCCGATGGCAGCGAGGGCCCTCTGCCGTTCCCGTCCACGCCGCGAAGCTCGATCACGTTCCAGGGCAATGGCGTGAACGTCGTCTACATCGACGCCGAGAACGATCTGGTGGCGGTCGTGCGCTGGATCGACTCGAACAAGAGTCTCGATCAGTTCCTCGGCAAGGTCATCGGCGCGATCACGAACCCGACCGCGCCGTCCGGCAAGTAGCCGCGGTTCGTCCCGCGGTTGGCGTCGCGCGCGCCGTGAAGGCCTGAGGTCCGGGGCATAATAGGGGCGCTCCGTGCCCATGTCGTCGCACCTCGTCCGCCTCGTCTTCGTCGCCGCTGCCGCGGTCGCCGGTGGAGCCCTGGTCATCGCCGCAGGTTCCCGGCCGGATCAAGCCGCCGCGCCAGGACAGGCCTATACGGAGACGATCCCGAACACCCTCGTGAAGTTCGAGATGGTGCCGGTGCCGGAGGGCACGGCGACCGTCGAAGGCAGCGCGACCAAGGTCGACGCGTTCCTGATCGGGCGCACCGAAGTGACCTGGGACATGTACGACCTGTATGCGGTGGGTTCGTCGATCGCCGCCGATGCGTCGTCGCGGCCCTCGCAGCCGTATGGCGCCCCCGACTACAACTGGGGACACAACGGCTTCCCGGTCATCAGCGTCACGCGGAACGCGGCGGAAGAGTTCTGCAAGTGGCTGTCGGAGAAGACCGGCAAGAAGTACCGGCTGCCGACCGAGGCCGAATGGGTGCGCGCGGCGGAGCTCGCGGCCGGTAAGAATGCGTCGCCCGAGGCGCGTGAGGCGATGACGTGGCATGCGGGCAACGCCAAGGCCACCACGCACGCGGTCGGCAAGCGGAAGGCAGACGCGCTCGGCCTCTTCGATCTGTTCGGCAACGCGACCGAATGGGTGATGGCGAAGGACGACCAGCTGATCACCCGTGGCGGTTCGTTCCGCGACGCGCTCGAGCGCACCGGCCCCGCGGCGCGCATCGCCTACGACATGTCCTGGCAGGAGCGAGACCCGCAGCTGCCGAAGAGCAAGTGGTGGCTGTCGGACGGACCGTTCGTCGGGTTCCGTCTGGCGATTTCGGCGAAGTAAGGAAGCGAGTCAGGCGCGCCACGGGCGCGCCCGCCGGAGCGGAGCGGGGCACGGGGCCCCCGCGAGCGACGGCGTAGGGGAGTCCGAGGGGCGAAGCCCCTCGGATCTAATGAGGAGCATACCGTCATGAGCGACCAGAACTCACCCATCACGCGTCGGACCTTCGTGCACACGACGACGGCGGCCGCGGCGGCGATGATGTTCCCGAGCGGCGTGTACGCGCAGGGCTCCGACGTCATCCGCGTCGGGGTCATCGGCACCGGCGGCCGCGGCACCGGCGCGATGGGCGACATCCTTCGATCCTCGGAGGGGGTGGCGATCACGGCGCTCGGCGATCTGAATCCGGATCGACTCGAGATGTCGCGCACGAACCTCGATGCGCAGGCCGCGAAGGATCCGACCTTCGCCGCGAAGTACAAGGCCGGCTTCAAGGTCACCGGCGAGCGCGTCTACACCGGCTTCGACGCCTACAAGCAGGTGCTCGCCTCTGATGTCGACCTGGTCATCCTCGCGACGCCGCCCGGCTTCCGGCCGCTGCACCTCGAGGCGGCGGTGGCCGCGGGCAAGCACGTCTTCACCGAGAAGCCGGTCGCGACCGACTCGGTCGGCATCCGATCGGTGCTGGCCACGTATGAGGCGGCGCGGAAGAAGAACCTGGCGATCGTCGCCGGCACGCAGCGGCGGCATCAGGCCGAGTATCTCGAAGGGATCAAGCGGCTGCAGGATGGCGCCATCGGCGAGATCCGCAGCGGCCAGGTGTACTGGAACCAGGGCGGACTCTGGAACCATCCGCGCCAGCCGAGCTGGTCCGACACCGAGTGGCAGATCCGCAACTGGCTCTACTTCGCCTGGCTCTCCGGCGATCACATCGTCGAACAGCACGTCCACAACATCGACGTCGCCAACTGGGTGATGGGCTCGACGCCGATTCGCGCGGTCGGCGTCGGCGGTCGGCAGCAGCGGATCGACCCGCGTTACGGCCACATCTACGACCACTTCGGCATCGACTTCGAGTATCCCAACGGCGCGCACGTGATGAGCATGTGCCGGCAGATCGAGGGCACGCGCAGCCGGATCGGCGAGAACTTCGTCGGATCGCGCGGCGTCTTCGATACGTTCCAGGGACTGAAGATCACCGGCGCCAATGCCTGGGCGTACCAGCGCCCTGCCGAGTCGGTGAGTCCATACGTGCAGGAGCACACCGACCTGATCGCGAGCATCCGTGCGGGCAAGCCACTCAACGAGCTGAAGCAGGTCGCCGAGAGCACGATGACGGCGATCATGGGCCGCGAAGCCGCCTACACGGGCCAGGAACTGACGTGGGATGAAATGATGAAGGCCGACCTCGACCTGACGCCGCCGCAGGTGACGTTCGGTCCGCTGCAGGTGCCGCCAATCCCGATCCCGGGCGTGACGAAGCTCAATCGGAAATGGAACGAGGGCGGCAAGCCGACCGTCTGAGCGGCGACCTGAATACGAGGGCGGGCCGCACAGCCCGCCCTCTTCCCGCCTGCCGCGCACAGCGGCAAGAGAAATTCGCAATCCCGCCACGAAATCTGTAATGCGCGGCGTGCGCTCCAGCACGTAAACCGCACGTTTTCAGCGACTTCACCCGGTCCCGAGGTTGCAGAGGCGGGAGCGACCATTTCGAGCATGGAATTCCAGAACTACGCCTCCAACGAAACCTCGGCGCTAATCACCGAGCTCCTGGGTACGCAGTCAGGCGCGGCGATGCAGCAGCTGCAGGCCGTGCGCGACGCGCTCGACGCCGCGGCGCGCGCGCTTGCGCCGCCGATGCATCTCAACGAGGAGGTGCAGGCGCTCGTCGGCCGGCTGAGTGCGTCAGCGGAGGCCGACCTGCAGCGGGTCCGAGAGGACGCGCATGCCGCCATCGACGCCGCGCGTGCCGACCTCCAGGCCGCACACGTCGAGCAGCGAGAAGCTGTCCAGCGCGCTGGCGCGGGCCGAAGCGGAAGCGGCGATCCTGCGCAGCGAGCTGCAGACGGCGCAGTCGCGCGCCGAGTCCGCCGAGCAGGATCTGAGCGTCACCGTCGAAGCGCACGCGGAAGTGGGAGGCAGCCTGCGGCGAATCGAATCCGAGCTCAAGCACGCGCACCAGGCGAAGGCGAGCGTGGAAGCCGGTCTCGCGGGCGCGCACGCGGAGATCGAACGGCTGCTCGCGGAGGATCGAGCAGCTCCGCGCACGGGTGGAGCGGCAGTCGGCCGACCATGCCGCCCAGCATGCCGCGATGAGCAGCGAACTGGCCCAGGCGCGCGACGCCTACCGGCAGCGCGATGAGGTGCTCAGCCACCTCGATGCGAGCCGCGCGCGCACGCAGATCGCTCGAGCGCGAGCTCACGCAGGCCCAACACTCCTCGCGCGAACAGATCGCCGCCCTGAAGGCGACGATTCAGGCCGGCGACCAGCGGGTCCAGGCGCTGGAACACGAGCTGGTGCAGGCCAGCGACCTCCGCGCACACCGCGACGCCGTCGTCGCCGACCTCGAAGCTCGCAACACCCGGATCATCGCGCTCGAACATGACCTGTCCGCGGCGACGGCCACGCGCGAGCAGCGCGATTCGCGGTCGGCGGCGGAGCTCGAGAGCCGGAACGCCCGCATCCGGACGCTCGAAGGCGAGCTGGCCAAGGCGAAGGACGCGCAGGCGCAGCGCGATGCGCTGGCCGCGGAGCTCGACGCGCGAAGCGCTCGTGTGCACACGCTCGAGAGCGATCTCGCGAAGCTCTCCGAGCTCACGCCGCAGCGCGACGCGATCGCGGCAGACCTCGTGGCGGCGCGCAGCCGTGGCGACGCGCTCGCAGCAGGACCTTGGCGGCGCGCAGCCGTGGCGACGCGATCGCGGCGGACCTCGTGGCGGCGCGCAGCCGTGTCGACGCGCTCGAACAGGAGCTTGCCAGCAGCCGCGAGCAGCTGGCCAGCCCGATCCGGTCGAGACCGCTTCGGCGCCGGCGCTGGTGGCGACCGCAGCGGTCGACGACCAGGTCGAGCACCTGCGCGGCGAAGTCGAACGCATGGTGTCGCTGTTCGACGCCTCGGCCCGCGCGGTGAGCGAGATGGCCAACGCCAGCAATTCCACCGAGCTGCTGACCGAGCTCGTCAAGCGCCTGTCGCTGCAGTACTCGCGCGTGGCGCTGTTCCGCCTCAAGGGCAACCGGCTCGAGGGCGAGCGTCAGATCGGGCTCGACGAAGCGGCTGACATGAGCAAGCTCGTGATCCCGACGTCGATCGATTCGATGCTGACGCGGGCGATCAGCAGCCGCACGGTGCAGAGCCTGTATGGCGAGGACGTCGGCATCCGCTCCGGCATGCCCTTTACGGGTGCGCCGACGTCGGCGGTGGCGCTGCCCATCGTCCTGCAAGGCACGACGCTCGGGGTCGTCTATGCGGACGACGCGGACATGCCGGACTCGGCGCGGGGCCAGGCCATCCACGAGTCGAGCGTCGGCTTCGCCCGGCTGCTCGTCGGACAGGTCGTCGTCCTGCTGGTCCGGCACATGCACGAGCTGAAGACGCTCGCCGAGCTGAGCCAGTACGCGACCACGCTGCTGCAGGAAGCCAAGGAAATGCACGCCGCCGATACGCAGGCCGGCAAGAGCGCCGACGTGGTCCGCGCTCGCCTGAAGGAAAACGTCGAGTGCGCCAGCCAGCTCTATACGTATCGCGCAGCCATGGAAGGCACGGCTGCCGCGGCACTCCTCGACGAACAGATTCTCGCCGAGCTGCAGGAGACGACGCCGTTTGCGCGCGACCTCGCCGCCGTCATCGGACAGATGACCGAGGGCGAGCTGCAGATCACCGCGGAAGCGTCCTGATTCCCGGGTAATTTCACCAGCATCACCGAGTGTCATCGAGAGGCCGGCGCGCTGCGCCGGCCTCTGCCGGTTTGGCTACAATGCCGGCATGCCGATCACACGCCGGACGTTTCTCGAGACCACCGCCGCCGGCCTCACGCTCGCCGCGCTGGGCACCCGCGCGCACGCGCAGCAGGCGCCGCCGAGCGATCGCATCCGGCTCGGCATGATTGGCGTCGGCGGCATGGGCACGGGCCGGCTGCGCCAGTTCCTCGAGCATCCCGATGTGCAGATCGCCGGGATCTGCGACGTCGATCGGCGCCACGTCGATCGCGCCATCGCCCTGGTCAACAAGACCGCGGGATACACGCCGGCCGCGTTCGGCGATTTCCGGCGCCTCCTCGAACAGAAGGACCTCGACGCGGTCGCGGTCGTCACGCCCGATCACTGGCACGCCATTCCCACCGTGCGCGCGTTCGAAGCCGGCAAGGACGTCTTCGTCGAGAAGCCCCTGAGCTACAGCATGGTGGAGGGACGGGCGATGGCCGACGCGTCAGTGAAATACAAGCGCGTCAGCCAGATGGGCAACCACATTCACAACGATCTGCCGAACTACCGGCGGGCCGTGGAGATCGTGCAGTCGGGGGCGCTCGGACGCGTGACGCACGTGCACTGCTGGCGGACCGCCCGCATCGAGCCGCACACCACCGACAATCCGCCGACCAAACCTGCCGAGCTCGACTACGACTTCTGGCTCGGTCCGGCGCCGAAGCGTCCCTACGATCCCTTCCGCGCCCACTTCACGTTCCGGCACTTCTGGGATTACTCCGGCGGCACGTTCATCGACTTCTGGTGCCACATCGTGGACCTCGCGGTCTGGGCGCTGGATCTCAAGGGCCTGAAGAGTGCCTCCGCGGTTGGCGGCCGGTTGTTCCTCAACGATCCCACCGAGACGCCAGACACGCTGGAGGCGATGCTGGAGTTCCCGTCGCTGATGTTCACCTTCAGCTTCCGGCCGACGCCACTCCCCGGCTTCGAGCACATGGGCGGGATCGGCTGCCTGTTCGAGGGCACGAACGCCTCGCTGGTCGCCAACTACGAGCGCCACGAGATGTGGGTGAAGGGCAAGAAGGTGGAGGAGATCCCGCGGCCGACGACGACGATTCCGGACTCGCCCGGGCACTTGCGCGAGTTCCTCGACGCGATCAAGTCGCGCAACCTGGAGACGACCTGCAACGTCCGCTACGGGCACCGCGTGACCAAGCTGGGACTGCTCGCGAACATCGCGTATCGCACCGGACGCCGGATCCACTGGGACGACGAGCGGGAGCGCATCGTGAACGATCGCGACGCGAGCAAGCTGCTCAGCCGGGAGTTCAGGAAGCCGTACAAGTTCTGAGGGTCTTCCGCCTGAAGGCGGAAGCCACAGACACACCCACGTAGCTTCCGCCTTCAGGCGGAAGGCCTCACACGAACAGACCGAGATCGAGCGCGTCTGGCGGGCGGATCGTTTCGACGATGTGGCGCTCGTAGTTCCCGGAGGAATCGCGAACCGCGGTGTTGACCTGGCCGGGCAGCCGCCCGAAATCCGACGCGACCAGCGCGATGATCGGGTGGAGCGGCTCCTCCGGGCTGGTCGCGATGACGACGCCGGTCTCGTCGCGACTGGTGCGCACGACCGACCCGACCGGGAAGAACGTGACCGCCGCGACGAACGCCTTGACCAGCGCGGCGTTCAGCTTGCCGCCGGCGAGCCGCGCCAGCACCAGGCAGGCCTGCTCCGGCTGTCCCGGTTCCTGATACGTCCGCGCCCCGGTCACCGCCTCGTAGATGTCGGCCACGGCCACGAGCTGGCTCATGAAGTGCGGCACGCGATCGCCGAGCTCCGGATATCCGCTGCCCTTCACGCCGCGGTGATGTTCGAGCGCGACTGTCGGCGTCAGCGGCCGGAGGCCGTTCACTTCGACGAGAATCTCCGCCCCGAACGTCGTGTGCGACTCCATCAGCGCGCGCTCGCGCTTGTCGAGCGCACCGGGCTTGCGAATCAACTCGAGCGGAATGCGGGTCTTGCCGATATCGTGGAGCAGCGCCGCCTCGCCGATCGCGGCGGTCGTCTTCTCGTCGAAGCCGACCTGCCGCGCGAGCAGCAGGCTGAGCGTGGCGACGTTGACCGAGTGGCAGTAGGTCAGGTTCTCGTACAGCTTGACGGCCAGGATCTGCGCCAGCGCCGCGCTGCTGCCGGCGACTTTCTGGATCAGGAGCTCGACGATGTGCCGGATGGTATCGAGCTTGAGCTCGCGTCCTTCCTGCACCTGCTCGAACGTCTGCTGCATCAGGTCGATCGACTCGGCGTAGTCGGGATCGTAGATGTCCTTCGGCGCCTCGGCCCACTGCTCGGCGCGCCAGCGCGTATCGAGCGGCACCAGGCGGGCCAGGCTGATGTGGCGAATCGCGCGCGTCACGAGCTGCGCCGCCATCGTGCCGCCGCCGCTGCCATCCTTCAGGTCCCACAGGAACCCCGACAGCTTCAGCAGATCGTCGGGCGTCACGCCGCGCGAGATATGGATGCTGTCGATGCCGAGCGCGGTCAGTTCCTTGATGATCCGCGTGTTGGCCTCGCTGTCGTGACGGAAGGACAGGCCGTCGAGATGCGCGTCGCCGTGGATGACGTCGAGCCGCAGCACCTCGCTGTGGCGCAGGTGCCGCTGCACCGACCCGTCGAGCTCGTCGAGCTTCTGGGTGATCGCCGGGTGCCCCGCCGGGTACATGCCGGTGAGCTTGCGCAGGCTGACCAGCCCCTTGAGGAGGGGCAGCGGATCGAGAGCAGGTTCGGTCGTGGCGGCAGTCGTCATGACATCGGCTTCGCAGCGGGTTTCAACATGCCGTGCGCCTTGCGCGCGACACGCGCCAGCGCCGGGTTCCAGAGGCGGAAGCGCAGCGGGGCGAGTCCGAGCAGCACCGGCTCGAAATCGGACGCTCCCGAGCGCGCGACGCGATCGAGCAGCCGCTCGGTCGCATGCGGGTGGCTCATCGTGAACTCACGCTTCCCGAGCAGCTCGCGCGTCTGCCGCTGCGCCTCGGTCGCCGGGAAGTGCCACAACGTCTCTTCGGCGGCGACGCTGAGCGTGCCGCGCTGCTTCTCGATCTCGGCCACGACCAGCACCGCGGCGCGCGGCGTGCCGAGGCGCGCCAGGGCCCGCAGCGCCTCGCGGGCCGTCTGCTCGTCCGCGGACGAGACCTGCGACGCGATCGGCGTTTCGTAACCGGGTCCCGCCGAGCCCAGCACGCGCAGCAGCGTGCGCCGCGTCGAGGGCGAGGTCTGATCGAGCAGCGGGGCCACCGCCGGCGCGAGGCGCGCCGCGTGATCGGTGAGCAGCTGGCCGGCCGAACGGGCCCGCGACTGCAGCGGCCGTGATGCCGCCTTGTTCGACGCGATCGATTCGAGCAGCTCGACGAGCGGCGCGACGACGGACAGACCGACGGCGTCGACGACCGCGCCCGCGGCTTCACGGCCGGCGGGCTCGCACAGGGCGAGGTCGGCGAGCCACACCGCGCGCTCGGGGGTGCAGAACGCGGTGAGGTACCCGGTGATGACGGCCGCGACGTCGGGCCGCGACTCCCACAGCCGTGACGACAAGTCGCGGTAGGCCGACAGCCACGCCGGCAGCTCCGCCCCGCGCGATCCGCGCTCGAGCTCCCCCAGCAGCACGAACGAACGGTCGAGGAACCGGTTGACCGCTTCGGGGTTGGGCTCGAGACAGATCAAGTGCCAGAGGCAGGTGAGCTGGGTGCCCACGAGGTCGGTCGCCGGCACCATGTCGCGGATGACGGCGAGCGACGCGACCGCGTCGGTGTCCATCGCGAGATCGAAGGCCGCGAACTCGCCGAAGTGCTTGCCGGCCGCGTCCACCCGCATCAGCTCGCGCGCGTGGCGGGCCAGCGTGTTCTGGCGCGCGCCGGTCGTCGCTTCGGCTTCGCGCTCCTTCAGCTTCGCGTCGAGCAGCGGCACGATCGCGGCCTGACGCTCCGCCGGCAGGTCGAGCCGCGACAGCGCGGTCGACAGCAGCTCCGGCGCGGCGGTTTCGATGTCGAGCAGCAGGCACAGCGACTCCGACAGGTCGAGGTCGGGGAAGTCGCGCAGGATGGCGCCGTCGACGCGGCCATCGAGCAGGCCCGGCAGCACGGTGCGGCGGAGCAGCGCCTGGCGCGTCTGCGGCTCGAGGTCGAGCACGGCGCGCGCGAGCTTGCTGAACATGCGGCGGGCGACGCGCGGATCGAGCGACGAGATCAGCTTCGCGACGTCGCTGTACTTGCGCTCGAGCGCGTCCTCCGGCTTGACGTCGTCAGCCTCGTCGGTGAGCTTGAGCAGCATCGACGCCAGGGTCGCGGGGTTGTCGGCCAGAACCGCGAGGTCGAGCAGCGAGACGCTCGGCGGCGCCGCGGCGGGATCGAGCCGGACCCACCCCTTCTGCGGCGGATACAGGTGGTTGACGAACCCGCCCTTGGCCATCTGCGCGTCGAACCGCACCCGCTCCCGCTTCACGTCCTCCACCGCGGCGTCGGACACCGGCCCGACCTCGAGCACGTCCGGCCGGCAGGCCATCTCCACGGTGACGCGGTCGATGCCGTGCTCGGTCATCATCTCGAGCAGCGTCGCGGAGGTGTCGCGCTCGCCGCAGCGAACGAGATCCTCGCAGAACCGGCCGATCTCACGCGGCGTCGCCGCGCGGTCGATGGTCACGGCGGAGACCGATGCCTTGTGCAGCCGGCGGGCAAGCTCGTGGCCGACCTGGGTGCCGCGTCCGGTCGGTATGTCGTCGACCAGCAGCTCGGAGGGCGTGACGCGGAAGATCAGCGGATCGCGGGACTCGAGCGAGGCCACGGCGCGCTGGCAGGCCTCGATGGCGCTGACGCACAACGGGCTGGTGGACGGATAGGTGTGCAGCTGCTGAATGGCGCGCGCGAGCAGGCCGAGCAGCTCCTCGACCGCTCGCCAGTCGGCGGGACGGGCCTGCGCCGGCTGACGGGCAACTGCAGTCTTGTCGACTGACCCGACAAAGTTGTCATCGGCTGCTGAGACCTGTGGCTGCACCGCGTCCTCGTCCTGCTTCGACTGTGCCCGTATCGCGTGCCCGGTGAGTGTTTTAACGGCCGTCACGACATCACCCGCTCAAGTGCGCGCCTGGCCGCGCACCCGACACAGGGCAAGATTTGGTCCGGTGGGCGAAAGTCAGAAGTCAGAAGGGAAAAGTTAGAAGGACTTGGACGCCCGCCTTTATGCTTTCGCTGTGTCCGACGCCGTTCCGCTCCCTCCTGACCCGGCTCAGCCGCCTCCGGACCCTCCCCCACCGCCAGCGCCTGCGCCGCCGATCGAGCCGCCGGCCCCGGTGCGCCGGCGCAAGGCGCCGTACTGGGCGAAGTGGCCGAACGAGAAGCTGCTCGACCTGCGGATGTCCGATCTCGACCTGCACATCGAAGGCAGCGTCCTCGAGAAACGGCTCGCACAACTGAACGAGGAGCTGGCCGAACGGGGCATCAGCTTCCGTCCGCACTTCTGGCTCTCCGACGAGTGGTTCACGCCGGACGGCGTACCCGGCATCGCCATCCCCTTCTATCTCGCGCACCCGCGTCTGGCGCGGCTCGAAGGAGAACAGATGCTCGAGGTCGAAGGCGGCACACCCTCGTGGTGCATGCGCATCCTCCGGCACGAGGTCGGCCACGCCATCGACAACGCGTATCTGCTGCGGCGGCGGCGCCGGCGCCAGGCGCTCTTCGGATCGTCGACGCTGCCCTACCCCGAGTTCTACACGCCGAAGCCCTACAGCCGCAGCTTCGTGCTGCACATCGACAACTGGTACGCGCAGAGCCATCCGGACGAGGACTTCGCCGAGACGTTCGCGGTGTGGTTGAACCCGCGGTCGGACTGGCGGCGGCGGTACCACGACTGGCCGACCGCCCTGAAGAAGCTCGAATACATGGACGAGCTGATGCGGGAGATCTCCACGCAGCCGCCGCTCGTGGACAAGCGCAGCACCGTCGATCCGCTGCGCCGCGTCCGCCGCACGCTGCGCCAGCACTACAAGCGGAAGGCCGATCACTACGGCTTCGACTATCCGGACTTCTACGATCGCGACCTGCGCCGCCTGTTTCCCGCGGCGCCGGAGGGGACGCGCACCGTGCCCGCCTCACGCTTCATCAATCGCATCCGGCGCGAGGTCCGCCGCACGGTGGCGGCGTGGACCGGCGTCTACCAGTACACGATCGATCAGGTGCTGGAAGAGATGGCGGAGCGCTGCGACGAGCTGCAGCTGCGGTTCGCGGCCGGCACCGAGGAGCGCACGCGCTCCGACTTCATCGTCGTGCTCACCGTGCAGACCATGAACTACCTGCACAGCGGCCGGCACCGGGTGGCGTTGTGAAGAAGCTGCGCGTCCTGCTGCTGATGCACGACTACCTGGTCCCGCCGGAGGACGTGTCCGGGCACGACCTGATGGCGGTGCCGTGGAAGACGGAGCACGACGTCCTGGTGACGCTGCTGGACATGAAGCATGAGGTCCATCCGGTCGGCGTCGGCGACGATCTGAGCGTGGTGCGGCGGGCGGTGCAGGAGTGGAAGCCCGACATCGTGTTCAACATGATGGAGGCCTTCCACGAGCTCGGCACGTTCGACCACAACATCGTCTCGTATCTCGAGCTGCTCCGCGTCCCCTACACGGGCTGCAACCCGCGCGGCCTGATGCTGGCGCGCGACAAGGCGCTGTCGAAGACGATCCTCCACTACCACCGGATCCCGGTCCCGGACTTCGCCGTCGTGCACATGGGCCGCAAGGTGCGGCCGCAGAAGAAGCTCGGGTTCCCGCTGATCGTGAAGTCGCTGACCCAGGAAGGATCGACCGGCATCTCACAGGCCTCCGTGGTCGAAGACGAAGACAAGCTGCGCGAGCGCGTGAAGTTCATCCACGACAGCATCGGCACCGACGCGATCCTGGAGCGCTACATCGAGGGGCGGGAGCTCTACGTCGGGATCATCGGCAACCAGAAACTGACGGTGTTTCCCGTGTGGGAGCTGCACTTCACCAAGCGCGGCGACGAGGTCCACCGCATCGCCACCGAGCGGGTCAAGTGGAGCACCAAGTACCAGCGGAAGTACGGCATCAAGACGAAGCCGGCCAAGCTCGCCGACGACGTGGCGGCGAGGATCCAGTACTTGTGCAAGCGCGTCTATCGATCGCTCGACCTGAGCGGATACGCGCGCATCGACCTGCGCATGGACGGGAGCGGCAAGCCGTACGTGATCGAAGCCAACCCCAATCCGCAGCTCGCCTACGGCGAGGATTTCGCCGAGTCGGCCGAGCGCATGGGGGTCTCCTACGAACAGCTGATGCAGCGGATCCTGCTCACCGGCCTGCAGTGGCGGCCGGAGCGTCGCGGGTGAGTGACAATCGAATGGAGCCAACCCTGCGATGATCAACCCATCGATCCCTCGCCTGATCGGGGCGGTAGCCATCGCGGCCGTCGGCGCGGGGGCCACGGCGGGCGTCGGCGCGTTTGCCGAGGCCGGCCACCGGGTCGTCGGCCACGTCGCCGAGATCCATCTCCGGGACTCACGGGCGCTGAAGGAAGCGCGAGCCATTCTCGGGCCGGAGGAAACGCTGGCCGATGCCGCGTTCTGGCCCGACGCCATCAAGTCGAGCGGCTACGAGGATGCCGACGCCGGCCCGTTCCGCCTCGAGCATCCCGCGCACGAGACGTATCACTACACCAACCTGCCGTTCCAGGCCGATCGCTACGATCCCGCCACCCCCGGCGCGCACTACACCGACATCGTCCGCATGACGCGCGAGTGCATCCGGGTGCTCAAGGGCACGTCACAGGTGTTCACGCGCCGGGAGGCGCTCCGGCTGCTGGCGCACTTCGTCGGCGACATCCACCAGCCACTGCACGTCGGCAATTCCTTCGTCACCGCCCAGCCCCCGTTCCGGTTCATCCGGCCGGACGGCCCGGACGGATGGCTGAGCGGCGTGGGAGGCAACGCGCTGCGCTACGGTCCGCAGGACACCTTCAACCTGCACTCGTTCTGGGATGCGCACGCCGTGAACCTCGCGATGCAGCGGCTCGAGGCGCCGGAGTACGCACAGCGGCTGGTGAAGGACCTGCAGGTGTCGAGCGCATGGAAGAACACCGGCGACGTCGCGTTGTGGCCGGAGCGCTGGGCCACCGAAGGGCTCGAGTACGCGGAGGCGGCGCACAAGGGCATCACCGTCACGGCCTATCTGGGACCGGACGAGGACGGCCTGATGGCGCACCGCTGGCGGATTCAGCAGCCGGCTGGGTACGAGGAGGCGGCGCGCGGGCGCATCCGGATCCAGCTCGCCAAGGCAGGCTACCGGCTCGCCGCGACGCTGCAGGCAATCTGGCCGGAGAAATGACGCGGGTCTTGCGGAGCGTCGGCCCTAGCGCCTGACCAGCGCGACCGCCCGCAGCGGCCCGCCCGATCCCCCCTCGATCTTCATCGGCAGCGCGACGATCGTCGCACCGGTGGCCGGGAGCTGATCCAGGTTGGTGAGGTTCTCGAACGCCGGCACGTTCTGCGCGGCGGCGACGCGGTGCACCATGAAGTCGGTCGAGCGTCCGTAGTCGATCGAGGCGGTGTCGATGCCGATCGCGCCGGCCCGCCGCTCCTCCACCAGCAGCCGCGCGGCGTCCACCCCGAAACCGGGAAAGGACAGCTTCGACGCGTCGCCGGGCGTGTCGTCACCCATGTAGGCCTTGGCGTCCGGCCAGTGGCGGCTCCAGCCGGTGCGCAGCAGCACGCTGCTGCCGGCCGGGATCCGGCCATGACGCTTCTCGAAGGCCAGGACCTCCTCGCGGGTGAGGCGATAGTCGCGGTCCGCCGTCGCCCGCGCGGTGACGTCGATGACCACCGCCGGCGCGATCAGCTGCTCCAGCGGGATCTGCTCGGCCGTCCGCTTGCCCTCGCCGAAATGAATCGGCGCGTCGAGATGGGTGCCGCCGTGCTCCGGCGTGCAGAGCGAGTTGGCGGCATAGAAGTACCCGCCGTCGGTCTTGCCGTAGGACAGCCGGTCGAGCGTGAACTTCGTCGGCGACGTCGGCCAGTAGACCGTCCGCGGACTGTAGGCGTGGGTCAGGTCGATCAGCCGATGAGCCGACAGGTCGAGCGGCGCGCCGGACTGGGCGTAGAAGCCGGCGAGGGTGACGAGCACGGCGCCGGCGGTCGCAACACTTTTCATGACGTCCTCTCAGGTGGCCGGATTATAAGCCGCCGCATCGGTCCGGCCGGTAAACCATCCCGGTTGCGCTCCCGTCTGCATATACTCAGCGACGCTACATATAGCGACGCTCTCTAAACGAATGAGCTCGTCAATTTCCAACGCCCAACTACCAACTCCCAAAATTGGGCAGGTTGGGAGACGACACGATGTTCAGCTCTGAACTGAAGAAGGGCAGCACCGAGATGCTGGTGCTGTCGCTGCTGGAGACGCAGCCGCGCCATGGCTACGAGATCGGCAAGCTGATCGAGGCCCGTTCCGGCGGCCGCCTCAGCTTTGCCCTGCCGACCCTCTACCCGACGCTGCTCCGCCTCGAGAACCGCGGCTTGATCAAGGGGCGGTGGGTCGAGAAGGCCGGCCAGCGCGAGCGCTGCTTCTACCGGCTGACCGCCGAGGGCCGGCGCATCCTGGCCGAGCAGCGCAAGACCTGGAAGGCCTACGTCGCCGCCGTCAACGAAGTCATCGGAGAGAGCGGTGCGTGACTGGGCCGCGTTCGTCGCCGCGCGCCTCGCGCTCCCCGGACTCGCCCCCGAGCGCCAGTCCCGCATCGTCCGCGAGCTGGCGGCGCAGCTCGAGGACTTCTACCGCGACGCGGTGGCGCGCGGCGCCACGGACGCGGAGGCGGACGAGTATGCGCGGCAGCAGATACGTGACTGGGATCGCCTGACACAGGACGTGTGGCTCGCCGATCGGCCGCACGCCCGTCCGCGGCTCGACCGCCTCGCCGACGCCATCGATGCCGCTGCCGGCCCACGTTATCGAGGAGTACATATGTTCGCTGACGTTCTGCGGGACACGCGATACGCCATCCGCCAGCTGCTCAAGACGCCGGCCTTCACCGTGGTGGCGCTGCTGACCCTGGCACTCGGCATCGGCGCCACGAGCGCGATGTTCAGCGTCATCAACGGCGTGCTGCTGCGGCCCCTCGCCTTCCCCCAGCCAGAGCGCCTGCTGACGGTCTACGAAATCCTGCCGCGATTCGGGCGCTTCTCCGTCGCTCCGGCCACGTTCTTCGACTGGCGCCGCCAGAACACGACGTTCGAGCGGCTGATCGCCTACAACAACGTCGGCGCCACGCTGAACGCGGCCGAGGGCGCGGAGCGGCTGTACGCGGCGTCGGTCTCGTGGGACTTCTTCGAGGCGCTCGGGATCCCGCCGGCGCTTGGCCGCGGGTTCAGGGAAGACGAGGACATCCCCGGCAAGGGCAATGTGGTGGTCCTCACGCATGGGACGTGGCAGCGGCGCTTCGGCGCCGATCCGCGAATCCTCGGGCGATCGATCACCCTCAACGGCGAGCCCGTCACGGTCGTCGGCGTCATGCCGGAAGGGTTCTCGTTTCCGTCGCGGCAAACCGAAATCTGGGTGCCGCTGGCCATGGATCAGGCAAAGGCCAGCCGGGGCGGCCACTTCCTGGCGGTGGTCGGCCGGCTCAAGCCCGGCGTCAGCACCGAACAGGCCGGCGCCGAGATGAAGACGATCTCCGAGCGCCTCGCCGTGCAGTACCCGCAGAACAGCGCCAACGAATCAGCCGGCGTGATCCAGCTGCAGGCCGACATCGTCGGCGACAGCCGCGCGGCGCTGTGGACCTTGATGGCCGCCGTCGGCGTCGTCGTGCTGATCGCTTGCGCGAATGTGGCCAACCTGCTGCTCGGTACGCGGCTCCATCCGCGCGAAGGAGATCGCCATCCGCACCGCGCTCGGCGCCGCGCGCACGCGCATCATCCTCCAGATGCTCGCCGAGAGCCTCGTGCTCTCGCTGGTGGGCGGCGGCCTCGGGCTCCTGCTCGCGTACTACGCCCTCCCGGCGATCCGGACGCTGAGCGCCGGCAGCATTCCGCGGGTCAACGACATCACGGTCGATACCACCGTGCTCCTGTTCGTCTTTGCGATCTCCGTGATCACCGGATTGCTGTTCGGCATGGCGCCGGCGTGGCATGCCGCCCGCACGGGTCCCACGGAAGTGCTCAAGGAAGGGGGCCGCTCCTCCACCGGCGGCGCCACCGGATGGGTCCGCAGCGGCCTGCTGGTCACCGAAGTCGCCCTGTCGATCGTGCTCCTCGCCGGCGCGGTGCTGCTGCTGCGCAGCTTCGCCCGCGTGACGACCGTCGACCCAGGATTCCGTCCCGAGAACGTCCTGACCTTCCGCGTCGCGCTGCCGAACGCCACCTATCGCGAACGCCACCAGCGAATCGCATTCTTCGACAGTCTTCTCGCGAAGCTCGACGCGCATCCGCAGATTACCGCCGCCGGCATGACGCAGACGCTGCCGATGCGCGGCGACTACTACCTCTCGGTCCTGATTCAGGGCCGTCCGGAGCCCAAGCCTGGCGAAGGCCTCTCCGCCAGCTACCGTGTCGTCAGCCCGGACTACTTCAAGACGCTGGGCATTCCGGTCGCGCGCGGACGCATCTTCACCGAACGCGACACCGAGACGTCGCCGATGGTCGCCGTCGTCGACGAGGCGTTCGTCGAGCGCCACTTCCCGAACGAGGATCCGATCGGCCAGCGCATCGACATCGGCAACGGCACCGACGGCTTCTACGAGATCGTCGGCGTCGTCGGACGGGTCCGCCACGACGGCCTGGCCCGGATCGCCACGCCGACGATGTACGTGCCGTACAAGCAGGACCTGTTCGGCCAGATGGCAGTCGTCGCGCGCACGCCGGACGACCCGACGCAGCTCGCCGGCGCGGTACGTCAGGCCGTCAGGGAGATCGACCCCGCGCTGCCGGCGTTCGCAATCACGCCGCTCACGGACGTCGTCAGCGAGTCGGTCGCGCAGCGCCGCTTCTCGATGCTGCTGCTCGTCGTCTTTGCGGCCGTCGCGGTGTTTCTCGCGGCCGTCGGACTCTACGGCGTCGTCGCGTATGCAGTCAGCCAGCGGACGCAGGAGATTGGCGTGCGCATGGCCATCGGGGCACAGCGCCGCGACGTGCTGAACCTGATCGTTGGCGGCGGCATGAAGCTCGCCCTGATCGGGGTGGCCATCGGTCTCGCCGGCGCGCTGGCCCTGTCCGGGTTCATCGAGGCCATGCTGTTCGACGTGCAGCCGCTGGACCCGACGAGTTACACCGTGACCGCGCTCGTGCTGCTCAGCGTCGCGGCGCTCGCCTGCTACGTGCCAGCCCGCCGGGCCACGCGGGTCGATCCGATTGTCGCCTTGCGGAATGACTAGTCACGGCAAGTCAGAAGTCAAAAGTTGAAAGTCAAAGCGAACGAGCGAGCGCTAGGGACGGTTACTGACAATCCGCTCGCGGATCCGGCCGATGGTGGTCTGCTGCTGGCCGCCAACGTCCACGATGATGCGGTAGTCGCCGGCGGGCAGCAACGGGCCGCCGGCGCCACGCCCGCGGCCGCCACCCGCTCCCGTCCCCGCCCGCATGTTCCACTGCACCCGGTTGAGGCCGGCTTCCGACGGGCCCTTCAGCTGCGCGATCCGATCGCCCTTGATGTCGGCGATCGAGACCGCCGCGCCGCCGTCGATGCCGGCGCGCAGCCAGTAAGCAATCGTCAGCGCGTCGGTTTCGTTGGGGACCTCGATGTAGCGGTGCCCGTACATGTGAAAGTTGCCGAGGGCGCGGAAGCCGTACGGCGTCCGGGGCTCGACGGTGAACAGATGGAACGGCCTGCCGAGGACGTCCGCGGTCAGTTGCTGCAGCGCCGTGATGTCGCCGACGAACACGCCTCGGCCGTAGGTGCCGACAACGAGGTCGTTCTCGCGCGGGTGCACGGTCAGATCGTGAACGGGCACCGTCGGCAGGTTCGCTCTCAGGCGGGTCCACGACGATCCGCTGTCGATCGAGACCCAGACGCCAAGGTCGTTGCCCACGATCAGCAACTGGCTGTTCCGGCGATCCTGCACGACGACGTTGATCGGTGAGGCGACCAGGTCTGCCGGCGACCGGCGTCCAGGTCTTGCCGAAGTCCGTCGACCGGTACAGGAACGGACGGAAATCGTCGTTGCGAAAGCCGTTCTTGGCGACAAAGGCGGTCGCGGCGTCGTGCGGCGACGCGAACACGCGGCTGACGTAGCGGTCGGGCGGTCCTCCGGCCGCGGCGACCGCCGCCGTCACGTCGCTCCAGGTTGCCCCGTGGTCCCGCGTGACCTGCACCTTCCCGTCATCCGTGCCAATCCAGATCACCCCCGGAGTGACCGGCGACTCCGCAATCGACGTGATCGTGCAATACGGCACGTAGCCGGAGTTGAGGCCGCACCGCGCCGGGTCGCCCGTTGTGAGGTCCGGGCTGATCTCCTGCCACACGTCGCCGCGATTGAGCGATCGAAACAGCACCTGCGCGCCGGTATAGACGATCTGCGGGTTGTGCGGAGAGAGGACGATCGGCGTGACCCAGTTGTAGCGCAGCGCGGGCGCACCCGCCGGGCGCGCCGGCTGGATGTTGACCGCCTGACCGGTTGCCTGATCGAAGCGCCGCTGCCCGCCGGTCTGGAAGGTGTTGTAGACCCAGCGCGAGTTGGTGGGGTCGACCTGGTTGTACATCCCGTCGCCGGTGCCGACCGTCGTCCAGTCCTCCAGCGTGATCGCGCCCGCTCCTGCCGTTGCTCGGCCCCTTCCACGAGTCGTGGTCCTGCAGTCCAGCGTAGACGTTGTACGGATCGTCCATGTCGACGCCGACCGCATACACCTCGCCGACGCGCTTGTTCGGGAAGTAGTCGGCGGTGCGGCCACCGTCCACCGAGACGTTCACGCCGCCGTCGCTGCCGATCATGATGCGCTCCGGATCCTGATCGTCCCACCACATCGTCCGGAAATCGCCGAACACGCCGCGGAAGAACTGGCAGTTCCAGGTCCGCCCGCCGTCCTTCAACTCGTACATCGTGTCGCTGTTCACGATGATGTGGTTCGGATCGGCCGGGCTGACCTTGATCTGGTTGAACGAGTACGGGGCCTTCGAGCCGGCGACGTCGAGGTCGTCGCCGTGCGTCTTCTTCCAGGTGCGGCCGCCGTCCTCGCTGCGATAGACCTCGTTGCCGAGCGGTCCACCGGCGCGACCGCCGCCGCGACCACCCCGCCTGACCGGCGCACGCGTCGGCACGCGCCGGCATCCCCTCGCTGCGGGAGTTCAGGTTCTCGACGATTGCCGTCAGCAGCTTCGGGTTCCGCCGGTGGATGTCGAGACCGATTCGGCCGACGTTCCCGGCCGGCAGCCCGCTCACCTTCTGCCACGTCGTTCCGCCATCGTCGCTCCGGTAGACCGCGGAGCCGGGACCGCCCAGCGTCAACTGCCAGGGCGTGCGATGTTTCTCGTACATCGCGGCGTAGAGCGTCGCGGGCGCCTGCCGGTTGATGACGAGGTCGATGGCGCCGGTGCCGTCGTCCACGTACAGCACCTTCTCCCACGTCTTCCCGCCATTGCGCGTGCGGAACACGCCGCGCTCCTCGTTGCGCGAGAACAGGTGGCCCATCGCGGCCACGTAGACGATGTCAGGGTTGGTCGGATGGACGACGATGCGCGCGATGTGATGCGAGTCCGGCAGGCCCATCAGCTGCCAGGTCCGGCCGGCGTCGGTCGACTTGAACACGCCCTGGCCCGAGTACGACGAGCGTGCGTTGGCCTGATCGCCGGTGCCCATCCAGACGATCGCCGGGTTGGACGGAGCCAGCGCAACGGCGCCGACCGCGGCGACGTCGACGCTATCGGAGATCGGCTCCCAGGTCATGCCGTTGTTGGTCGTCTTCCACAGCCCACCCGTGCGCGTGGCCGCATAGATCGTGTAGAGGTGGTCGCGGAGCGGACTCTCCGGCACGGCGATCTCGGTGATCCAGGCTCCGGTGCGGAAGGGGCCGATGTTGCGAAAGGAGGTGGCGTCGAGGACGTCGCGAAGGCCGGCACGTCGATCGCCGCTCTGCCAGGCCGCCGCCGGCACAACGCCCGCCATCACCGCCAGCAGAATCAGTCGCCTGATCGTCGTGGGATGCATCGGGCGACACATTACTCGGGGAGGAGCGCCGCCACAACTCCCAACCTCCAACTCCCAACTCCCAAAATTGATCCGTTCGGACAACGGGGTGAGAGTCGGCGGTATCAGCTGGCTCGTGGACTTTCACCCCAGTTGTTCGAGCGACTCGCCTTGGGAGTTGGGCGTTGGGCGTTGGGCGTTCGGCGTTGGGCGTTGGGAGTTGACGCGGGCAGTAAAAAAGGGGCGGCAAGATTGCACCGCCCCTGCACACAACAGCCGAAGGAGTGAACTAGAACCGGATCCCGAGCGCGAACTGGAACGTCCGCGGCAGCGTGTAGGCCGCGGCGCCCGTCGCCTTGCCGAACTGGTCGCCGTAGTCCCAGTGAACGCCCTGCTGCGGCGTCTCGGTGAACGGATCGAAGGTCTCGAAGCGATCCGGTTCGTCGACGGCGGTCAGCACGGTGGTGTTGATCGCATTCGATCGGATGTTGAACAACTGGAAGTTGTTGAACGCGTTCAGCAGCTGGAACTGCGCGAACAGCTCCGAGCGGGCCGTGCCCGGCAGGCGGAAGTTGTAGTTGACCGCCAGGTCGGTGCGGAACATCGCCTCGGTCCTGAAGTGATCGCGATCCGTGAAGAAGTAGAGGATCGTGTCCGGCGGCGTCAGGTAGCCGGGGTTGTCGACGATGTCCACGGTCCGCACTTCGCCGATCGCCGCGTAGGGCGTGCCGGACTGGACCTGCTGGATCGCGCCGACGCTCAGCCGGCCAACCGCCGACGGCAGCGGCAGCTCGACGTTGCCCCACAGGCGGACGCGGTGGCGCTGATCGGCGGCGAGATCGCCGTCGGGATACGCCCACGACCGCTGGAAGTATTCGGGGTAGGTCAGGATGTCGCCCGACAGCGGGCCGGAGCCGACGTTCTCACCGTTGATGTTGCCCCACAGCTTGGACAGCGTGTAGTTGCCGCCCAGCGTGGTGCGCGAGCCGAAGCGGTAAGTGACCTGCGTGCTCAGCGCCGTGTACTGGCGGTCGTGCTCGTTGGTGTTCTCCACCAGCTTCAGGTCGAACTCGTCGCCGATCTCGTTGGTCACCTGACCGGTCGAGGCGTCGACGCGCTCCGAGTAGAAGTCGTTGAAGTTGCGATAGACGACGTCGGCGCGGATCGCGCCGCGATTGCCCAGCTGGCGGCTCAGGCCGACCGCGAACTCGTCGGCGCTCGGCGACTTCAGCGACTCGCGGATCTGGGTCGCGGTGCCGGGCACGTCCACGAAGAACGCGCTGCGGTCGGTGCCGCCGTTGGCGTTGAACCAGTTGAACGCGGTCGTCAGCGCCTGCTCGGTGTTCACCAGCGGCGACGACGCCGTCGCGTTGATCGCCGGCCCCTGGTAGAAGTAGGCGAAGATCGCCGGCGTGCCCGCCGGAGAGGACGAGTCGGCAATCGCGTTGTTGATGCCGGCCACGTAGCGGCCGAAGCTGGTGTTCAGGCTCCAGCGGCCGGCGCCGGTCGGATCCCACACCATCCCGAGACGCGGGCTGATCGCGCTGTCGCGGGCCACGCTCTGGCCGATCGCGTCCTTGCCATCGTTCTTGTCCCAGCGCAGGCCGAGGTTGAACGAGAAGTTGCGGTTGAACGACCAGGCGTCGTTGAAGAACAGCGAATGGGTGCGGAAGTTGGTGCCGCGGCTCGCCTCACGAATCGGCCACCAGATGAAATAGGCCGAATTGTCCGGACGCAGCACCGGGTAGACGACGCCGTCGCGGATGAACGAGCTGGTCGTCCACAGGTGATAGTCGCTGCCCGACTGGTGGTTGTCGCCCTGGCGCTTGTCGTTGAAGCCGTCGTAGCCGAACACCAGGTTGTGCGAGCCGCGGCCGGTCGAGAGGAAGTAGTTGCCCTTGAGCAGCAGATCGTTGTTCGCCCGCTCTTCCGGCGCGCACACGCCGCAGAACGTCGGCGCCCACCAGCGCGCCCCGGTCTGATCGTCGCCCATCACCGTGCCGCGGATCAGATCGGTGAACTGGCCGCCGTCACCTTCGAACTTGAAGTCGCGCTGCGAGTACTGGCCCTCGACGAAGAAGTTCGTGCCGAGCGTGCCGGTGTAGTGCACCGCCACCAGGTTCTGCGGCAGCGTCCGCGTGTAGAGGCTTGCCGTATCCATCACCTCCGCCGGCGACGGGTAGGCATTGTTGATCTCCTCGCGGGCGATGTTGGTGTACGACACACGCACCGAGTGGCCGCCGCCGAGCGACTGCGTGACCTTGCCTTCGAAGCGCTTCTCGTCCACCTCGAAGTTGTAGGGCAGGTTCGTGTAGCCGGTCTGGTTGGCGACCTCCGACCCGAAGAGCCGGCCGGCGCCGAAGAACCAGGTCCGGTTGCGGAGGATCGGTCCGCCGAGCGTGAACTCGTGGATCGGCACGACCGCGTCGGTCTTCGGCTCGTCGAACGGAGTCACCGTACGCCAGTCGTCGTTGGTGATCGTGCTGCGGTACGAGCCCGAGAAGGTGTTGCCGCCGGACTTGGTGACCGCGTTCACGACGCCGCCGGTGAACCGGCCGTATTCCGCCGAGATCCCGGACGTCGTGACCGTCGTCTCCTGGATCGCGTCCTCGATGAAGAGGTTGAAGGGCGTGCCGCGGAGGTTGTCCTGAATCTGCACGCCGTTCAGCAGGAAGATGTTCTCGAACGACATCGCGCCCGAGATGCTGATGTTGCCGCTCGGGCCGGTCGCGTGGACGGCCGGAGCCAGGTTCACCGCGGCGAGCAGCGTGCGCGTGGTCGGCAGCGCGGCGAGCGTCTCGGCCTTGATGCTGGTCGCCGCCTGGACGGTGTTGGCGAAGGCGTCGGTGCGCGCCGTGACGTTGACGACTTCGCTCAGCGACGCCGGGCGGATCGTCACGTCCATCACCACCGGCTGCGTCGCCGCGACGTCACGCGTCTCCTTCACCGTGCCGAAACCGCTCAGCTCGAACGTGACGGTGTACTGCCCCGGCGGCAGCGACGGCAGGATGAAGTCGCCGTTCGTCGACGTCGTCGCGGTGCGAACGCCCTGCAGGTTGGGGGACACCACCGTCACGATCACACCGGGAACAGGCAGGCTGCCGGTGTCGACGACGCGTCCCGAAATGCTGCCCGTCGGCGTCTGCGGGAACGCGGGCGCAGCCAGCGATGCCAGGCTGAAAAGAACGAAAGCGAACAAGCGAAGCGTGGTCCGCCTCAGCATATGAAGGGGCTCCTTTCGTCCACGCGTCGGGCGGAATATCCCGCAGGAATGGCAGTCAGTACGCGAGCGTGGCCGTCCCCGTCATCAGCAATTGAACGGCCGCGAACAGCACCAGGGATGGAGACCGCTCGTCAACGGAGAGGCGGCCGCTCGTCCCGGTCGAACGCGTTCCGTCCCATGGCGTATGGGTTCGCCATCCTGATGTTTGGTTTGAACGAGGTCGTGGATCCAATCAGCCGAAGGTGACGAGGGTCGGCGGGCGGGACGCGAGGAGCGATGGCTGGGGCCGAGCGTGGAGTCGCGCCGCTATCGGCGGCCGTCGATCTCCGAGGGCGCGGGCTTCTCGGTGAAGCTCTGGATCGCGGCGTCGACCGAGTCGTAGGCGTCGAAGACCGTGAGGAGGTGCGTGATCGTCATGACGCGATGGCTGCGGGTGGTGAGGTTGGCGAGGCGCATGTCGCCGCCGCGCCGCCGCACGCCCAGGTATCGCCCGATCAGCACGCCGATGCCGGCGCTGTCGATGTAGGTGACGTCGGCGAGATTCACCACCATCCGCAGGCGCTCACTGTCGATCAGAGCGTTGACGCGGTCGCGGAACACGGCGTCGCCGTCGTCGAGGACGAGCAGCCCGCTGAGATCGAGGACGGTGATGTCACCGACCTCGCGCTCGGCGATGTGCAGCGAGGGGCGGGTCATTGCACGGATCCGAGCTGGTGGTCGGCGACGACGTCGATCGAGTGCACCGGGCTGGTGACGATGCGGGTGCCGGTGGCATAGAGCTCGAGCGAGAAGCCGCAGTAGATGCCACGCAGCTTCAGGAACGCGCCGCCAAGCGAACAACCGAGCACGACCGCGCGGGTGCGCTCGGGGAAGAAACGGCCGCCGGTGATCACGGCTTCGCCGGTCTGCGCACAGATGACCGTGACTTTGTACAGGGTGTTGCGGGTGCGGACGTGAAGGATGTCGAGATCGCGCAGGCGATCGACCTGGACGCCATCGCTCCAGGAGTGCGTGCTCCAGGCCTCGAGGAGCGCCGAACCCGGCACACACTCCGGCTCTGTTCTCGCCACGCTGGTCGTCGTCGGCTCAGGTGTCTTCACAGATCAGGCGTCCCAGTCCGAATCGGTTAAGGTCCCGCGCTTCGAGCTCCGGCTGATGATACCGCCGCTCGGCCCGCCATGCTATCGTCGGGCACAAAAAAGGGGGCAAATCGATGGGAGATGCCATCTCGCGCCGGGACTTCCTGCAGGCGGCGGCAGCCGCTGGTGCCATCGGATCGCTCGGCGCCGGCGCGGACGACGGCCCTCCCGGGTTCAGTCAAACCGCCTCAGCGGCACCTGTCTCGACAGCCGGCTGGTTCGACAAGCCGATGCGCTGGGTGCAGCTGACGCTGGTCGAAAACGACCCGGGCCGCTTCGACCCGGCCTTCTGGCTCGACTACTTCCGCCGCCTCCATGCAGATGCCGCGACGCTGAGCGCGGGTGGCATCGTCGCTTATTACCCCACGAAGATTCCCTTGCATCACCGAAGCCAATGGCTTGGCGCGACCGACCCGTTTGGCGCTCTTGTCACCGGATGCCGGGCGCTCGGCATGAGCGTGGTCGCCCGAACCGACCCGCACGCGGTCCGCGCCGAGGTTCGCGACGCTCATCCGGACTGGATCGCGGTCAACCGCGCCGGCGAACCGGTCCGTCACTGGGCGAACCGCGACCTCTGGGTGACCTGTGCGCTCGGGCCCTACAACTTCGAGTTCATGGACCAGGTGCACCGGGAGATCGTGACGGGCTACAAGGTCGACGGCATCTTCGCCAATCGCTGGGCACCGCAGGGCGGCGACTGTTTCTGCACGCACTGCCAGCAGAACTACCGCGCCGCCACCGGCCGCGAGCTGCCGCGGACGACGGACGCGCGCGATCCTCTACGCCGCCAGTATCTGGAGTGGCGGGAAGCCCGGCTGATCGAGTTGTGGAAACACTGGGACGCGACGGTACGGGCCGCCCATCCAGACGCCCGGTTCATCCCGAACGGACCACCGTCGATGAAGAGCGCCGGCGATCTGGCGCAGATCCAGTTCGCCGACTTCCAGGCCCGGCGAGGCCTGACCCCGCCGTGGGCGAATGGACGGCGGGCGAAGGAGTATCGCTCGGTCATGGATCGGCGGCCGATCGGCGGCATCTTCAGCGTCGGCCTCGAAGAGCCGTACCGCTGGAAGGATTCGGTGCAGAGCGAGCCCGAGATCAGGCTGTGGGTCGCCGAAGGCACCGCCAACGGCATGCGGCCGTGGGTGACGAAGTTCTCCGGCGTGCTCTACGACCGCCGCTGGCTGCCGATGGTCGAGCGGATCTACGACTGGCATCACCGCCACGAACGGTATCTGCGCAACGAGACGCCGCTCGCTCGGGTGGCGCTGCTCTACTCGGAGCAGACCGCGACGTATCACCCAGGCGTGGCACAGGGCGATCGGGCGGGGGATCACGTGCTGGGCATGTATCACGCGCTCGTCGAGGCTCGCGTACCGTTCGAGATGGTGCACGAGGCGTTCCTCACGCCGGAGCGCCTCGACCGCTTCAAGCTCCTGATTCTCGCCGACGCGGCCGCGCTCTCCGACGCGCAGTGCCAGGCGATTCGCGACTTCGTCAAGCGCGGCGGCAGCCTGCTGGCGACGTTCGCCAGCTCGTTGTTCGACGAGATCGGCACCCGCCGCAACGACTTCGGCCTGGCAGACGTGCTCGGCGTCTCGTTCGCCGGCCAGATCGACGGGCCGATGCAGAACTCCTACCTGCACCTCGAGTCGGACGGCACGTCCGGCCGCCGGCATCCGATCCTGACCGGCCTCGAGGGCACGCCCCGAATCATCAACGGCGTGTTTCGTGTGCAGGTGCGTCCGACCCGGCAGTTTCCGTCGCCGCTGACCCTGATCCCGAGTTATCCGGACCTGCCGATGGAGGACGTGTATCCACGCGTCGAGCGCACCGACACCCGCGAGCTCTATCTCCAGGACCTCGGCCGCAACCGTGTCGTCTACATTCCGTGGGACATCGACCGCACCTACTGGGACGTCATGTGCGTCGATCACGGCCGGCTGCTCCGGAACGCGGTCGCCTGGGCCCTCGACGAACCGGCGCCGGTGGAGGTGGAGGGTCCGGGGATCCTCGATGTCGCCGTGTGGCGGCAGCGGACGTCGATGACCGTCCACCTCGTCAACCTGACCAATCCGATGATGATGAAGGGGCCGATCCGCGAGACCTATCCGGTTGGACCGCTGGTGGTCAGGGTCCGGGTGCCGGAGGGCGCACGGGCCGGGCGCGTGCAGCTGCTCACCGCAGGCACCTCTCCCCGCCTGCAGCAGTCGGCGGGCGTCGTCACCGTGACGGTGCCGTCCGTGGACGTGCACGAAGTCATCGCCATCGATCTGTGACCTGCGGGACCGCGCAGAGGAGGCACTGAGATGAACCGGCGAGAATGGCTGTCAACGATCGGGGCGATGGTGCCGGCGCTCGCGGCAGCGCCGCGAGCCGCCCGCGGAGCAGGCGGCGCAGACGCCAGCGGTGCTCGAGCTCAAGGACTTCCAGCCCCGCAGCATGCTGACGGTCCCGGCGACCCGCGTGCCTCGCGCGAAGTTCCCGGTCATCGACTTCCACACCCATCTCGGCTTCAGCGCCAAGGGCGTGGCCGGCGTGCCGCACGGCGAGGAGCGTCGGTTCGCCGCGCCCGCGAGCGAACTGCTGCCGGTGATGGATCGCGTCAACCTGCAGACGATGGTCAACCTGACCGGCGGCGTCGGCAAGGGACTGCAGGAGAGCATCGCGCGGTTCCAGACCGCGCATCCCGGCCGGTTCATCACCTTCACGGAACCGCGCTACGCGGACCTGACGCAGCCGAAATTCCCGCAGCAGCAGGCCGACGAGATCGAGCGCGCGGGGGCGCTCGGCGCCCGCGGCGTGAAGGTGCTGAAGACGCTGGGCCTCTACCTGCGCGAGCAGGTCACGTCGGGTCCGCTCGTGAAGATCGACGACCGCCGCTTCGACCCGATGTGGGAAGCCTGCGCCGCGCAGGCGATGCCGGTCGCGATTCACATCTCGGATCCGGAAGCGTTCTTCCTGCCCATCGATCGGTTCAACGAGCGGTTCGAGGAGCTGAACGCGCACCCGGACTGGTCGTTCCACGGCAAGGACTTCCCGACCACCAAGGAGCTGTTCGAAGCCAGGAATCGCGTCTTCGCACGACACCCGAAGACGACGTTCGTGGCGCTGCACGTCGGCAACAAGGCGGAGGACCTGGGCTACGTGGCGGAGTGCCTGGACAAGTTCCCGAACGTGCACGTCGAGATCGGCGCGCGGATCGGCGAGCTGGGCCGCCAGCCGCGCGCGTCCCGGCGCTTCTTCGATCGCTACCAGGATCGGATCCTGTTCGGCACCGACGCGGTCCCGTACGGCAAGCAGACGCCGCAGCAGATCTTCGGCGAGGAGCTGTATGCGATCTACTTCCGCTTCCTCGAAACCGAGGACGAGTATTTCGACTACGCGCCGGCGCCGGTGCCGCCGCAGGGACGCTGGCAGATCTACGGACTCGGCCTGCCCGACCCGATCCTGCGCAAGGTCTACGCCGGCAACGCGACGCGCGTGCTGCGCCTCTGATCGCTAAGCGACCGACGCCTGCTGGATGACCGCCATCAGGTTCGTCTGGCTCCAGCGCTCGACGCACTGGTCGCCCTCGAACCTGAAGATGGTCACGCCCTCGAATGTGATGCGCTTGCCGGTCGGCGGCGCGCCGAGGAACTCACCGCGGTGCGTGCACTCCATGCTGAAGCGCACCGCGACCTGATCACCCTCGCCGAGGGCGTCGAGGATCGCGAGCTTCACGTCGCCGAACGCCGCGAACATCGCCTGGTAGAACAGCCGCAACCCGGCGCGTCCGGGCGGCAGGGCCGGCGGCAGGAAGTGCAGGCGTGCATCCTCGGCATAGAGCTCGAGGTACTCGTCCAGCCGCTCTGGCCCGAACAGGCTCGCGGCGTGGCGCAACCGATCCTTGTGTCTCTCAATAGATGTCACTGCGTCCTCGCAATCCCCAATCATTTTCCCCGTATCTTCTGTAAGCGATCCGCCATGTCCTTGACCCGCTCGGGATGCTGATCAGCAACGTTGCGCTGCTCACCGGGATCGCTCGCGAGATCGTAGAGCTGCGGGACGGCGTCGTTGCCAAGCTCGGTGTTCGTGTTGGCGTTGACCTTCGGCCGCTTGCTCGCTTCGATGTACTTCCACTGGCCGACGCGAAGCGCCTGCCCGGCCGCCTGCTCGACGAGCTCCTCGCGGCCGGTGGCGGAGGTCCCGAGAAACGCCGCCATGGTGTCGAGGCTGTCGCGGGCCGTTGCCGGCAGCGGTTGTCCGAGCAATGCGGCGAACGAGCCGAGCAGATCCACCTGCGACACCAGCGCCGCGGACTGGCCGGGCTTCACGCGTGACGGCCAGCGCACGATGAACGGCACGCGAGTGCCGCCTTCGAAGTGGCTGTACTTGCCGCCGCGAAACGGGCCGGCCGGCTTGTGGCTTCCCAGCTTCGCCACGGCGTCGTCCTTGTAGCCGTCGTCGACGACCGGGCCGTTGTCGCTGGTGAGGATGACCAGCGTGTCGCCGGCGAGCTTCAGGCGATCGAGCGCCGCGAGGATCTCGCCGACGCACCAGTCGGTCTGCACGATGACGTCGCCGCGCGGCCCCATCGAGGTCTTGCCGGCGAAGCGCGGGTGCGGCACGCGCGGCACGTGCGGATCGTGGGTCGCGAAATACAGGAAGAACGGCGTGTCGCGGTGCGACTCGATGAACGACACCGCTTTACGGGTGAAGACATCGGCCATGTCTTCGTCCTTCCACAACGCGGCCTTGCCGCCGGTCATGTAACCGATGCGGCTGATCCCGTTGGTGATGGTCATGTCGTGGCCGTGGCTGGGCGCCACCTTCAGGAGCTCGGGGTTCGCCTTGCCGGTCGGCCAGTCGCCCACCGGCGTCGCGTAGCTGACCCGGATCGGATCCGCGGGGTCGAGCCCGACGACGCGCCGGTTTTCGACGTAGACGGTGGGCACGCGATCGCCCGTCGCCGCCATGATGAACGAGTAGCCGAAGCCGATGTCTTCCGGGCCGGGCGTGATGACGCCGTTCCAGTCAGGGCCGGCGCCGGAGCCGAGACCGAGGTGCCACTTGCCGACCACACCGGTCGCGTAGCCGGCCTTCTGCAGGGTCGAGGCAAGCGTCGCGCGTCCGGGCTCGATCACCAGCGCCGCGTCGCCGGGCAGCACGCCGGTGCCCTGTTTGCGGAACGCATACTCGCCGGTGAGCAGCGCGTAGCGGGACGGCGTACACGTGGCGGCGGCGGCATGCGCGTCGGTGAATCGCAGTCCCTCCTTCGCCAGCCGGTCGATGTGCGGCGTCGCCAGCGCGGTGGCGCCGTAGGCGGACACGTCGCCGTAGCCGAGATCGTCGGCGTAGATGAGCACGATGTTGCGCGGACGCTGCGCGCTCGCCGGATCCGCGAAGAGGAGCAGGCACGCGAGAACCGCGAGTCCTTTGATTGTCATGGCGGGGAGATCCTACCCGCGATGCGATTTGCGCTGAAGAGGAAGATCGAAAGACGAGGGAGACCGGAGAGGACGGGTCTGAAGGGCGGCATCGAGCGATGCCGCCCTTGATGCGCTGGTTACCAGCGGGGTTCGCGACGGCCGCCGCCACCACCACCACGTCCACCACCGAAGCCGCCACCACCGCCGCCCGACCGCGCCGGCATCGGCTTGGCCTCGTTGACGGTCAGGTTACGGCCGCCGAAGTTGTGATCATGCAGCTGCTCGATCGCCTTCTGCGCCTCTTCGTCAGTGCCCATCTCGACGAAGCCGAAACCGCGCGCCCGACCGGTAGCCATGTCGCGCATGATCTTGACGCTTTCGACCGTGCCGCAGCTCGCGAAGAGCTGCTCGAGGTCCTGCTCCCCCGCGCTGTACGGAAGGTTTCCCACGTAAAGTTTTCTACCCATCGCTGACTGTTCTCACTTCTGCCCCGCTCGGCGGAGCTGCTGACGTGTTGATGATCCGATCGACGGATCGTGGATGGCTCGGGCGAGGCTCGGCAAAGTCTACGTTGCGGGGGAAGCGGGTCGGAAGGACGTCGTTTCGGCGCTGCACGCGGGCTACGGCAGAAGCTGCCTGACCACCTAGTGCGCGAGAGCATATCACCGAAAGGCAGCCGACTTGCAACGCCTCATCGCATGGGACGGACGACTGCGGAGATACCGAAGAGGCGGGGCCGACCACCGAAGGACGCCGACTCGCTGATCGACTGGACCGAGCCGGAGCGTAACTCGCACCTGCTCGACTGGCGCCAGCGCGCGCAGGAATTCGGACTGCTCCGCGGCGAGGAAACCGACGAGCCGGCGGTGCTCGCGCCCGAAACGCTGCTCCGTGAAGACGATCCGGAAGCGTACGAGCCACAGGACTTCCGCGATCGCAACGAGGACGGCCGTGCGAAGGCTGAGCTGGATCGGGTTGAGGATGACGAAGACGAGGACGAGGAGGAGACGCTCACACCCGGAGAGTCTCGCGAGGACCTCGACCTCGTGCGCGTCTACCTCAAGCACGTCGGCAAACGAAAGCTGCTGAAGGGCAAGGAAGAACAGCACATCGGTGAGCGCATCGAGCGCGCCCGTGCGGAGCTGCAAGCTACGCTCGGCCGGATTCCCTGTGCCGTGCGAACGATCCTGTCGCTCGCCGACGAGGTGCGGCGCGGCGCGCCGGCGGCCGAGCTCATCCTGCTCACCGACGGAGGGGAACTGAAGCCGTCGAACGTCGCCCCGGTCCTGGCTGCGCTCGAGCGCGTGCGCGACGCGCACGAGCGTCTCGACGAGTGCCGCCGCAAGTGCGAGGACCGGCGCTCGACGATGGCGTCGCGCGCCGGCTACCGGCGCGAGATGGCGCACGCGTCCCAGATCATCGGCGACGCGTTCCGTGACATGCCGCTGCGCCCGTCGCTGATCGAAGACATCACGATCAAGCTGCGCGACGTCAATCGCCAGTTCGACGAGCTCGAGCAGGTGCCGCGCCAGGAGCGCACCGCGCGTCGCCATGCCCTCGAGCAGCGCACCGGCCTGCCGCGCGTGCGCTTCTGCGAGATCGCCGCCGAAGTCCGCCGGCACGAAGAGACCATCCACGAAGCGAAGCGCGAGCTGCTCGAGGCCAACCTGCGGCTCGTCGTCTCGATCGCGAAGCGCTACTCGAACCGCGGGCTGTCGCTGCTCGATCTGATCCAGGAAGGCAACATCGGGCTGATGAAGGCGGTCGATCGCTTCCAGTTCCGACGCGGCTTCAAGTTCTCGACGTATGCGACCTGGTGGATTCGGCAGGCGGTCGGCCGCGCGGTGGCCGACTACGGACGGACGATCCGGCTGCCGGTGCACGTCATCGAATCGCTGAACCGGCTGACGCGCGAGCGCCGCACGCTGGCGGCCGAGTTGGGCCGCGATCCACGGCCCGAGGAGCTCGCGGAGCGGATGCAGCTGCCGGTCGGCAAGGTGCAATTGCTGCTCGAGGCCGCGAAGTCTCCGGCGTCCCTCGAAGCCCCGGTGGGCGAAGGCGAAGAGACGCGGCTCGGCGACATGGTCAAGGACGCGGCCGCGCGCTCGCCCGAGGAGTCGGCGATGCGCAACCAGATGGCCGGGGAAGTCGAGCGCGCGATGGCGCCCCTCTCCGAGCGGGAGCGCGAAGTGATGCGCCTGCGCTACGGCCTCGGCACCGACCGCGAGCACACGCTCGAAGAAGTGGGTCGCCGCTTGTTCATCACCCGCGAGCGCGTCCGGCAGATCGAAGCGAAGGCGCTGGCCAAGATGCGTGGCGCCGGCGGGCGCGCCGCGTAGCCGTCCCCCACAGCAGCCCGCCAGCGGCGCTCCTATAATTCGGTCATGGCTTCAACGCCCGCTGACGGCGCCCGGCATCGACAGTTGCGCCTGCGCGTGCTCGAGACCCTCGAACAGCGCGTCAAACAGTTCCTCCGCCGCGAGGAGCTGTGGCCGCTTCGCATCCCCCGCGAGCCGCTCCTCCTCGACGTCGTGATCGCGCAGGCGCTGCAGGCGGACGCCCGCAGCTTCGATCCGATCGCGCTGCGGTCGCGGCCGCTGCTGCGGCTCGAGTGGGAGGACGGCAGCACCTGGGACGCGTGGGTCATCGTCCTGCCATCCGGCATCAAGCTCTATTGCGATTCGATCGACGCCGAGGATCGGGTCCTTGCTTCCGGCGGCCGCAACGAAGGCGACGACAGCGACCGCGCCTTCCTCGCGCTGCTCGCGGAGTCGGCCGGCGCGCACTTCGGTATCGAGATGTCCGGCGGCGCGCCCGTTCGGGTGCGAACGGCGGTCACCAGCCGCGAGTTCCTGATCGAGACGTTCGTGAACCTGTTCGAGGTGGCGGGAAGCGAGGAGTCGGTCCGGGAGCAGCTGGACGCGGCCGGCCACGCGCACGACGCGAACGCGGACGGCCGCGACTTCAGGAGTGAGGTCGAAGTGTGGCTGGCTCGAGCGCTGCGGTAAGCGTTACTTCTTTTCGGGAATCCGCACCGCCGACCATTTGCCGTCGCCCGCGCCTTCGGTACTGAACATCCCCGCTGAGGCGGTCGGCGTCGAAGACGCCGGTGAACAGACCGCTGATCGTGGTCCCTTCCGCGACCATGGTGACCGTGAATTCCACTTTGTTGTCCTTCACGGTGCCCTCGAGTGTGGACTTGCCGTAACGCCCCTCGTACGTTCCGGTGATCTTTTCGCCGTCCTGCTTGAACGTGACGACCGGACGCGCCGTCGCCACCTCGAGCTCCACGGTGAATTGCCACGCTCCCGCAATGTTGGCGGGAGCGGCAGCGAGCCGCGCGACCGCGCCAGCCGCGACGACGCAGACAATGATCGCTAACGCGCGTGCGGGTCTCATGAATCCTGCCTTCCTGATCGAACCAGACATGCCAGCCATGGCTCGATCATACTGCGCGTCTCGCGCAGCCTCGGGAAGGCGGTGCTGAAGGGTATGAACCGCCGGGAACCCGCTAGGACGCGCGGGAGAAGACCGCCTCCAGAAGGTCGGTGTCGGAGAACTCGGGGACCGATTGCGCCTTGAACGACTCCAGTTCGACCTCGTCCCGCCGCGCGCCGATCAGAAGCGTCTTCTGATCCTCCTGGACGGTGGTACCCGAGTCAGCAGAGAGGAGATAGCGACGTTGAAGGAATCGACCCGGCAACTGTATGACGAAGTACTTCAGCTGTCGCGACGACGGACTGATCAGCACCCCGTTGATGCTGCCCAATGGTTGAGCGTCCTCAGTACACACCTGGAAACCAGAGAGGTTTCCGGCGGAACACCGGACACTTTCCGCGTCGACATATCTGAGACCGTGGGCCGATGGGCTTTTTTTCACGTCAGCTCCTGCCGCCGTTACAGCAAGCGTGATGCCAGCGACGAGGATCCGAAGCTGGGCGCTTTCAGACCGGTCGGGCCGCTGGTCCCGGTAACCCCGCCAAGGCCTGGGTCGTCTGCCAACGCTTTTGTAAGCACCTCACTGGCCGCAAGTTGCGGCTGCAGCCGTCAGGACTGGACTCCGCTGGCGCGGTGCTAGGATCGGTGGTTGTGATGGCCTCAGGAGGCAGGAGACGACGATGACGGAGAACGAAGGGATCTCGGGAGACATACGCGCGCGAGAAGACGAGTATTTTCGGCGCAAGGATCGCGAACTCGTCGATAAGATGCGGCACGCTGCTGCGGCCGAGCAGGCACGGCAGGATCGCGAGGCGCGCTGGGGCATTCAGGATCCCGCCGTGCTCCAGGAACTCGAGGCGCTCGGGTTCACGCCCGAGACCGCTTCGCTGCTGCCGCTCGTACCGATCGTCCAGATGGCGTGGGCCGAGGGGGGCGTCACTGACGACGAGCAGGCCCTGATCGTCCGGTTCGCGCGGGAGCGCGGCATCCTGCCGGGCAGCGAATCGGACCAGCAATTGGCCACCTGGCTAACGGATCGCCCGTCCGAGGACGTGTTCGCACGGGCCACGCGACTGATTCGTGCGATGCTCGACAATCCGTCCGCCGGCAAGGATCTGAAGGTCGAGGATCTGATTCACCACTGCGAGGAGATTGCCGCGGCGTCGGGCGGCGTGCTCGGCTTCCGCAAGGTGTCGGCCGAGGAGCGATCGCTCCTCAGCCAGATCGAGACCGCGCTCAAAGCGCGGTGAGGAATGCAACCGCGGACGCGCGCGAAGCCAGATGCCGGGCGCGCCCCCAATCCTGCACCGGGACAGATCGGCCAGGCTACGGCGTCGACGGCGGCCGTGACAGCGCGGCGTGCTCGGCGCGTGCCGCGGTAACCAGCGGCAGGTTGGCGTCGGCCCCGGCCACGCGCTGCAGGAACCACTCGTAGGCGGCGAGCGCGGCGGCGCGATCGCCGGCCTTCGCGAGCGCGCGCGCGCGGCCGATCGACGCCAGGGTCGGGAGCATGCTCGGCTCGACGGCGGCGCGCGCGGCGAGCACGCGCTGGAACTGGTCGGCGGCTTCCGGGAACCGCGACAGCCGCGCCAGCACGTCGCCGCGCAGCAGCGCCAGTTCGAGCATCTTCTGATAGGGCGACATCGTGTCCAGGACCTCGAGCGCGCGCGCCGGCTGGTTGCGGCGCAGTTCCAGGGCCGCGAGCAGCAGCGGCCGATCGAAATCCTGCAGGCTCAGCGAGTGCGCGGCGCCGCCGGTGAGCGAGCCGAGCAGCGCCTCCATCTCGCGAGTGTCCCCGATCCACGCCGACACCTGCGCGCGCACGCGCAACGCGATCGTCTCGTGGTTGTCCTTCGCCGACTCCAGCCAGGCGCGCGCACCGTCGATGTTGCCGAATCCGGCATGGCTCAGCGCCGCCCCGCCGCGAACGAAGGTGGCGAGCGGCCGGAAGCCGAACTGCTCCGCGTCCGACGCCGCGCGGCGGGTCAGCACCTCCATCTCGCGGAGCCGGCCGGTCGCGCCGGCCAGGCGGCCCTCGAGCTCGGTCATCGCCGCCGGGACCGATTTCTCGCGGCCCTTCTTGAGCGCGTCGACCATCGCCGCCTCATCGCCCTGGGCGAACGCGAGGCCGAACGAGTTGGCATAGCTGTCCGGAATGGCGGGAAACCGTTCGACCTGCTGACGTGCGATCGACTCCGCCTCGGCGAGCCTGCCGCTGCCGGCGTAGGCGTGCGCCAGGTTGGAGTAGCCGAACGGCGAGCTGGGTTCGATCCCGATCGTATCGAGGGCCGGCAGCACCGCTTCGTCGAATCGGCCGAGCTGCACGAACATGACGGCCAGGTTGTTGCGCGGCGCCGCCATCCGCGGGTAGGTCGCGGTCCACAGCCGCAGCGTATCCTCGCGCTCCTTCACCGCGCCGGTCTCGCTGAAATACCGCGCCGTGATGTAGAACCGCTCCCGCTCGCTGACCCGCGTCCGCAGATCGAAGGCGCGCTTCGCGTAGTCGAGCGCCCGGGTGTCGTCGAGGATGTTGGAGTAGATGGTGCTGAGCCGGGCCAGCGCCATCGCGAACGCGGGATCGAGCTCGATCGCGCGCCGATAGAACCGCTCCGCCTCCAACTCGCTCTGCCGCCGGCGGGCGTCGCCCTCGGAGAATGCCTTCAGCGCGTCGAGCGACCCGGTCGTCGCGTCCTGGACCGGCACCGCGTAGTGCGTCACCGAGGCCAGCGATTCGCCCAGCTCGCGCCGGATGTCCGACGAGGCCTTGCCAAGGGCGTCGAGGACGTCCTCGCGCTTCGCCGCCTGGACCTGCTCCGAAGCCAGCGTCTCGCCGGTGTCGCAGCGCAGCGCGCGCAGGGTGATCACGTATTCCGATCCGATCGGCGCGATCGCGCCGGCCAGCAGCGCCTTCACGCCCTGACGCTGGCAGATCTCCCGGCCGAGCGCCTCGGTCACGGGCTCGTCGTTCCGCCGGCTCATGAAGCGCAGCGTCTCGACGATCCGATCCTGCGGTACCACGTTGAAGTACGGCGACTGTTCGAGATGAATGGCGAGCGCCTGTCGCAGCGTCTGGTCGAACACCGCTTCGCCGGTCGTGTTGGCGAAATCCGTCAGCAGGATGGCATCGCGATCGGTGAGCACCGCCGGCCGCCAGTTGACGTTCAGCAGCACGAACGCGAGGCCGCCGAGCGTGACGATCAGCAGCGCGAGCTGCGTCGCCAGGCCGAGGCGCGAACGCAGCGGGCGCGTGCGGCGCACCGGCGCCGCTGACGGCGCCTCCTCCGGCGCTTCGGCGTGAAAACGGCCGCTGCTGTCCCGGCGCAGCCGCTTCAGGTCCGACCGGATCTCGGCCGCGGTCTGGTAGCGCAGCTCCGGATCCTTCTCGAGCGCGTTGTTGATGATGCGTTCGAGCGCCTCGGGCACGCCGGGATTCAGCCGCACCACCGACGGCGGCGACTTGTGCAGGATCGCGTCGAAGATGACCGCGGACGTGCGGCCCTGAAAAGCCTGTTGCCCGGTCGCCATCTCGTACAGCACCAGCCCGAACGAGAACAGATCGCTCCGGCGATCGAGCGCTTCGCCTCGCGCCTGCTCCGGCGACATGTACGCGACCGTCCCCATCGTCACGCCCGCGCCGGTGAGCCCGTCGTCCTCCGGGCGTCTCGTGACGGTCGGGTTCGCCGCATCGGCTGCCGACGGGCGCTCGGCCGGCGTCGTCAGCTTGGCCAGGCCGAAGTCGAGGATCTTCGCGTGCCCGCGGCTGGTGACGAAGATGTTCGCCGGCTTGATGTCGCGATGAATGATGCCGCTGCCGTGCGCGGCATCGAGCGCGTCGGCAATCTCGACGCCGAGGTCCGCGACCCGCTCGACGTCGAGCGGCGCCCCCTCGATCGTGTGCTTGAGCGTCCGCCCTTCGAGCAGTTCCATGACCAGGAAGCGCTGGCCGTCGTGCTCGCCGAAGTCGTGAATGGTGCAGATGTTCGGATGGTTGAGCGCCGAGGCGGCCCGGGCTTCGCGCGCGAACCGCTCGGTGGCGGCGGCATCCCGGGCGGCGTCGGCGGGCAGGAACTTCAGCGCCACCTGGCGGCCGAGGCGCGTGTCCTCGGCCCGGTAGACGATCCCCATCCCTCCGCCGCCGAGGAGATCGAGGATCCGGTAATGGGCGACGGTGGACCCGATCACTTGCTGATGATGGGCCCGAACGCCTTGATCTGTTCCTCGATCACCTTCCGATCGCCGACCACGACGATGATGGCTCGCTCGTCCTGCAGGTGCTTCTTCGCCATCTCCATCACCTGCTGGGCCGTGACCGCATATACCTGCTTCACGTAAGTGCTGGCGTAGGTCGGCGGCAGGCCGTGCAGGTCCATGTAGTCGAGCTGATTGGTGATGCCGCCGCGGCTCGAGTTCTGGAGGACGTAGGTCCCGGCGAGATAGTTCTGAATCCCCTTGAGCTCGTCGGCCGACGGCGGCTCGGCCTGCAGCTTGTCGATCTCGGCGAAGATTTCCTTGATCGACGGGCCGGTCACGGTCGTGGTGACGTCGGCGTTCTCGGCCCAGTAGCCGTCGCGATACCGGACCGACAGCTCGCTGTAGGGCGAATAGGTGTAGCCCTTGTCCTCACGGATGTTCTTGGTGATGCGCGACGCGAACGAGCCGCCGAGGATCGCGTCCATCACCGTCAGCGGGATGTAGTCGGGACTGGACGGATCGATCGTCGGCACGCCGATGATTACCGTCGACTGCGGCGCCCCCGTGCGATCGACGACGTGGACGGCACGCGCCGACGTCGGCTTGGCCGGCTCGGTGGTCGGCGGCGTCCCCTTCTGCCAGCCCTCGAACGCCTTCCGGATGCGCGCTTCCACGGCCGCGGCATCGAACCGCCCGACCACATAGAGGCGGGTCCGGCCGGCGCCGAACGTCGCGTCGTAGAACTGCCGGATCTGCTGCAGCGTGAAGCCCTTGATCATCTCCTCGGTCGGGAACACGCGTCCGTAAGGGTGATCGCCGTACATCACCTCGCGGAACTTCTGCAGCGCGACCTGCTGTGGCTGGCTCAGCGACACCGCAAGGTTGCGGAGCATGTTCGCCTTGAGCCGCGGAATCTCTGACTCCGGGAACTTCGGGTTGCGGATGACGTCGGCAGCGAGGTCGATCATCTGCGGCCCGTACTCGCTCAACACGTCGCCGCCGATGGTCGTCGTGTCGGGGGTCACGCTCACCGTCAACGACCCGCCCATCCGTGCGGCCTCCTCGGAAATCTGCGCCGACGTGCGGGTCGCGGTGCCCTCGCGGAGGAGATCGCCGGTGAGGTCGGCGAGCCAGACCTCGTTGGCCTTCTCGAACGCATTGCCGGTACGCGCGCTCAGCGTCACGCGCACCTTCGGCATCGTCCCCCACTGGACGAGCGCGACCTGGAGCCCGTTGTCGAGCGTGAAGCGCTTCGGCTCGGGCACCTTGAAGTCGCGGGGCGGGCCCGGCTTCGGGGCCGCGGCCGGGAAGGCGGCCTGTCCGGCGGGCTTCGCCGGCGGCGCGGGCTTGCCCTGCCCGGCGGTCGCGGCAAGAGGAACGATGACGACCGCCGCGAGCAGCGTCGAAAACGTGGCGCGGATACGCGACATGTCAGTTCCCCTTCTCTTTCGCCTTGGGCGTGATGGTCAGAATCGTCCGGTTGGTGGTCCGGAGATAGTCCTTCGCCGTCTTCTGAATCAGCTCGGGCGTCACCTTGCGGAACTCGTCCTCCAGCCGGTTGATCCTGGCGGGGTCGTCGTCGAACAGCGCGAACGAGGCGAGCAGGTTGGCGCGGCCGAACCCGACGAACTGCTCGTAGTCGGCATAGAGGCGCGACCGGCGCTTGACGACTGCGAGCTCGAGCTCCGCCTTGGTAACCGGCGTCGTCTGCAGCCGGACCACCTCGTCGTCGATCGCCTTGATGATGTCGTCGGCCTTCTTGTCGGCGTCGTGAATCAGCCACACCATGAAGAGTGCGGGGCCCTTGATGTCGAACATGTTGCCGAGCAGCGGATTCGTACCGCCCGAGACCGACCCGGTGAGCCCCAGCTTCTGCACGAGCGACTGGTGCAGGCGGCTGTCGGCGCCCTGCACGAGCAGCTGATCGATCAGGCCCATCGCGTAGAACTCCGGCGTGTCGCGCTGCGGCGCATGGTAGCCGAGCGCGAGGGCGGGCCGGTTGGCAAGGACATCGTCCTTGTTGGCGCGCTTCTCCTTCTCCTGCCGCGGCTCCGAAATGTCGGGCTGCGGCGGGAGCTTGGACGACGGGATGCCGCCGAAGTACTTGCGGATCCAGGTCAGCGTCTGCTTGGTGTCGATGTCGCCGCTGACGACGACGACGGCGTTGTTCGGCGCGTAGTAGGTCTTGAAGAACTGCTGCACGTCGGCAAGCGTCGCGGCGTCGAGGTGCTCGAGGTCGCCGTAGAAGTTGTGGGCGTTGTACCAGTTGGTATTGGCGTACTGCGGCATGTCGAGCCACGGGAACCCGCCGTACGGCTGGTTGAGGACGTTGACCTTGACCTCGTTCTTGACCACACCCTGCTGGTTCGTGAGGTTCTCCTGCGTGATCTTCAGGCCCCACATCCGGTCGGCCTCGGCCCACAGGATGGTCTCGAGCGTGTGCACCGGCACGATCTGGAAATAGTTGGTGAAGTCGAAGCGGGTCGATCCGTTCAGGATGCCGCCGTTCGACTCGACGAGTTGAGAGAACTCGTTCTTGCCGAGGTGTTCGGACCCCTGGAACATCATGTGCTCGAAGAGGTGGGCGAAGCCGGTTCGATCTTTCGGCTCGACCCGGAAGCCGATCGCGTAATACACCGCGACGACGGCCGTCGGCGACGACGTGTCGCGTGACAGCACCACTTTCAAGCCGTTGTCCAGCTTGTGGTACTCGATGGGAACCGAGACCTTCTGCGGCGGCTGCTGCGCGGTCAGGCGCGGCGCCGCGATCAGCAGGGCGAGGGCGAGGACGGCAAAACGCACAGGCATGATGCGGATCCTATCAAGGGTTGGCAGCGCGCCATGCGCCAACTTCCCGCGCGATCAGCGCCAGTTGCGATCGTCGAATCGCGGGGGCGTGAGGGCCGTCGACCGGCCCCTGGCGAAGAGCGGCGCCAGCACCAGTCCGGCGACAAAACCGCCGATGTGCGCCATGTAGGCGACGCCACCGCCGCCGGTCTCTTCGGTCGCGGCGACCGACCCGACGCCGTTGACGAACTGTGTGACGATCCACAACCCCAGCATGAAGATCGCCGGGACGGCCATGACGCCGCCCCACGTCAGCACGTAGACGCGGTTCTTGGGGAACAGCAGCAGGTAGCCGCCGAGCACGCCGCTGATCGCCCCTGACGCGCCGACCGCGGGAATCGCCGAGCCCGGGTTGAACAGGATGTGCGCCAGGCTCGCCGCCAGCCCGGTGGCGAGGTAGAACACGATGAAGCGCACATGGCCGATGCGGTGCTCGATGTTGTCGCCGAAGACCCAGAGGAAGAGCATGTTGCCGCCGAGGTGCCCCCATCCGCCGTGGAGGAACATCGAGGTCAGCAGCGTGCTCCAGAAGGGAATGGGAATGAGCGGCGGCATGTCCGCGCCCGACGTGTACTCGCGCGGCACGACGCCCCACGAGAAGATGAACGCCTGGACGGCCTGTTCCGGGCGGTTGATCTCGACGAGAAACGCGATCACGTTCAGCGCGATCAGCGTAATCGTGACGAAGGCAATCCCGCGGTGGTCGTTGTCGTCACCAATCGGCAGCATATTGAATCCCTGGTCCCCGATCTTTATCCCCGAGCCCTGTCCGCGAGCCTCGCCCATACAGGTGGTCGGAATGCTCAGCCCAGCAGAACTAAGGATACGGGATCAGCTCTCGCGCAGGACCTCGGCGGGATCGATTCGCGTGCCGCGAACGACGGGCAGCCACGCGGCGAGGATGCCGATGGCCGCGAGGAACGCTGCGGCACCGGCGAGGGTCATGGGGTCGCGGGGCGTGACCTCGTAGAGAAGCGCGCCGAGGAAGACGGTCGACCAGACGCTGACGGCAGCCCCGGCGGCGAGGCCGATGCCAATCAGCAGGAGCACGCGCTGGAGGACGAGCCGCCGCAGACCGGCCGGTGTCGCTCCCAGCGCGAGGCGGATCCCGAGCTCGGCGCGACGGCGTGACACCGCGTACGCCGTGACGCCGTAAATGCCGAGCGCGGCGAGGACGACCGCAAGCACACCGAAGAAGCCAGCCAGCGACGCCACGACGCGGTCCTGCCGCGTATCGGCCCGCACGTCGTCGGTAAGCGGGCGCATCGAGAACGAGAGGCTGCTGTCTTCGGCGGTGAGCGCGGCAGCGACGGCCGGCGCGAGCAGCCGCGGCGCGATCGACGCCGACCGCACGCTGATGCGCACCGAGGTTGTGCCGAGCCCTTGAGTGGCCGATTGCGCAAGCGGCAGGTACACGGTCGGCCGCATCCCTGCCCTGGTCCAGCCATAGACCGCATCGCCAACCACGCCGACGACCACCGTGCACCCGCCATCACGACGGCTGCAAGGTCCCTTGTCGATCGCGGCGCCGAGCGGCTCGCGGCCCGTGAGAAACGCGCGGACGTACGCCTCGTTCACGACGGCGACGCGCTGGCCGCCGGCGGTGTCGCGGTTGTCGAAGTCGCGGCCGGCGCGGAGCCGGGTGCCGTAGGTGGCAAACCAGCCCGGCGCGACGCGATGCGTGAGCAGCGTGTCCGGCTGCGCGTTGAGCGGCGACCTCGTGGCCGCGTCGAGCGGTGTGGCCATCGACGCCGCCGCCCTCTCCACACCCGGAACGGCCGCCGTCAGCGCGGCAAGACGTTGGTAATAGTCGATTCGGGCCGACGGTTCCGTGCCGGCAGGCATCGATCGCGCCGTCTCGACGCTGACGACGAGGATGCGGTCGCTGTCGAACCCGAGCGGCATCGTGGCGAGGCGTTCGAAGCTTCTGATCAGCAGCGCAGCGGCGACGACCAGGACCAGAGACAGTGCGACCTGGATCGCCACGGCGGCGCTCGAGAGGTTGGACCGCTGCGTGACGCCGCGCGCGTGCGCCCTCAGGACGTCCATCGCAGAGAGCCGGAGCGCACGGAGCGCCGGCTGCGTGCCGAAGACGATCGCGGTGGCAGCGGCGAGCGCCGCGGCGAACGTCAGTACACGCCAGTCGACCGAGAGATCGAGCGCCACCGTGGTGTCCGCAGCGGAGAGCTGTGCGATCAGTACGGCAGCCGACCAGCGCGCAACCAGCAGGCCGAGCAGGGTGCCGCCGATCGCCAGCACCAGGCTCTCGACGAAGAGCTGCCGCGCCAGTCGTCCGCGCGTCGCGCCGAGCGCCAGGCGCACGCTCAACTCGTGGCGCCGGGCGTTGCCGCGAGCGAGGGCGAGGTTCGCGATGTTCGCACAGGCGATCAGCAGCACGAGCGCCGCGACCGCGAGGATCGTCAGCAGCGGCCGCGTGTAGCGCGTGCGGAGTCCCGATCGGTCCGAGGTGCCGGTCGCCGCCGGGACCAGACGGAACGGCTCGGCAAGCCATTTCGGCAAATTGCCGGCCGGGAACAGCCCGTCCAGCATGTCCTTCTGCGCCACGCGCAGGGCGTCAGACGCCGCCTCGATCGACTGGCCGTCCTTCAGCCGCACCATCACGGTCAGCATGAGCGACCGCGGATCGTGAAGGGAGACGCGCGTGCCCTTGATCAGCGGCTCGACGCCGAGCGGAATCAGCACATCGAACGGACGCCCGACCTCGATGCCGAAGAACCCTGGCGGCGTCACGCCGATGATCGTGCACGGGAACCCGTCGACCGGCAGCGTCTTGCCGAGGACGTCCGGCGCGCCGCCGAAGCGCCGCTGCCAGAGGTCGTACCCGATGACGACGACCGGGCCATCCGGTCCGCCGCCGCGGACATCGGCCGCTGGCGTGAAGGTGCGGCCCAGATGTGCGCCGACCCCGAGTGTGTCGAAGAAACCTCCGCTGACCACCAGCGCGTCGGCCGACTCCACCTCGCCGCGCTCGGCGAGGTTGACCCGGTCGGCTGACCAGGCGAACGCACCGGCGAGGTCAGCTCCGTGGGATTCCAGGCGCCGCCACATCGCGTAGCTCATGCCGAGGCCCGCCTTGAGCCCGTTACGGAGGGCGAAGTCGGACGAGATCGTGACGAGCCGGTCAGGCGTGCGGACTGGCAGAGGACGCAGCAGGAGCGCGTCGACGAGGCTGAAGATCGCGGTGTTGGCGCCGATCCCCAGCGCGAGCGACAGCATGGCGACCGTAGAGACGACGGGCGTGCTGCGGAGAGCGCGCAGCGCCAGGCGAAGATCGCTCATACACTCATGCACTCGCTCCGTGGCGGCAGGCCCGGAACGCGGGCGGCTACTCGGACGTGTCGGGTGGGGTCCTACTCAGGGGCTGAGTGAGCCGTTCCTGCCGCAACGCGGCGGCACCCATCAGGCCGCCCATGCCCATCGATTCGACGGCACTGCTCGGCACCAGCATCAGGGCGCCCTTTTCCTTCAAGCCTTCGTACAGCATGTTCATCGCGCGCAGGTGCAGGGCGGTCGGGTTCTCCTGGTACGACTTCGCCGCCTCCTGGAAGGAATGCGCGATCTCCATCTCCGCCTCGCCGAGGATGATGCGCGCCTGCTTCTCGCGCGCCGCCTGGGCCTCGCGTGACATCGCGTCCTGGAGCGCGCCGGGGATCACGATGTCGCGCATCTCGACCGACGAGACGGTGACGCCCCACGGATTGGAGCGCTGATCGATCAGGGCCTGGAGCTCCGATTCGATCCGCTCGCGGCCGCGCAGCAGATCGGTGAGCGTGGTGCGGCCGATGATGTCGCGCAGCGCCGTCTGCGCCGCCCAGCTCACCGCCTGTGCATAGTCCTGGACCTCGAGCGCCGCCTTCTCCGCGTCGTGCACCATCCAGAACAGCACGGCATCGACGTTGACCGGCACCGTATCCGCGGTCAGCGTCTGCTCGGCGGCGAAGGTGGTGGTGATGGTGCGCTGATCGATCCAGGAGGACACGCGGTCCATGAAGGGCACGATCCAGAACAGGCCCGGCCCGCGCAGGCCGATGTAGCGCCCGAACCGCAGCACCACCGCGCGCTCCCACTGCTGCGCGATGCGCGGCGCCGGCATCAGCGCCAGGCCCACCAGCGCCATCGCGACCAGCGGCACCGGGTTGCCGGTCGCGTTCCAGCCGACCAGGCCGAGGCCGACGGCCACGAGCAGGATCGCAATCGCCACCACGTTGAGGCGCGGGGCCTTGTCGCTGGCCTCCTCAGAACGTCGATTCAGGGCCACGGAGATCATGACTTTCCTCCCTCACGCGCGGCGCGCCACCGAGCGATGCTCGTCCAGCGCGGTCATCAAATCGTCCAAGGAAAAGCCGGCGGCGTCGGCGTCGGCCAGCAGACGGGTCACGAAGGCGCGCAGGCGGCGATCGTGCTCGCGCGGCGGGCGCGCGCGCTCGGGGCTGGCGCTGACGAACGAGCCGACACCGCGGCGGGTTTCCAGCACACCGGCGCGCTCGAGCTCGGCATAGACCCGCGCCACGGTGTTGGCGTTGACCTGCAGGTCGACGGCGAGCTGCCGGACGGTCGGCAGCTGATCGCCGGCCGCGAGCCGGCCGGTCGCAATCGCCGCCCGCAGCCCGCGTTCGAGCTGCGCGTAGATCGGCGTCCGGTCGCGCGCGTCGATGGTGACAATGGCGGCCATCGGTCTTGCGCCTTTGTACTAGTTCATTAGGACAATCGTCAAGCACAAAAAAACGGCCCGGGGATACCGGGCCGTTCGGTCGTCAAGTTCGCAGGGCGCCGCGGGCTACTCTCCCGTCACCTTCTTCAGCAGCTTGAGGTCGGTCAGCATCTTGCCGGCGCCAAGCACCACCGAGGTCAGCGGGTTCTCGGCCACGAGCACCGGCAGGCCGGTCTCGTCGCGCAGCCGCTCGTCGAGCTTGCGCAGCAGCGCGCCGCCGCCGGTCAGCACCACGCCGCGGTCGTAAATGTCGGAGCAGAGCTCTGGTGGCACGCGCTCGAGCGCATCGCGCACCGCCTGCACGATCGCCCGGATCGGCTCGGCCATCGCTTCACGCACTTCGTTGTCGGAGATGCGGATGGTCCGCGGCACGCCGGCGGTGATGTGGCGGCCCTTCACTTCCATCGACAGCCGCTCCTCGAGCGGCGCCGCCGATCCGATCTCGCACTTGATCTGCTCGGCCGTGCGCTCGCCGATCAGCAGCCCGTGGGCGCGCTTCATGAACGAGATGATCGCTTCGTCCAGCTTGTTCCCGGCGACCCGGAGCGAGCGTCCGTAGACGGTGCCGGCCAGCGAGATGACGGCGATGTCCGTGGTGCCGCCGCCGATGTCGATGACCATGTTCCCGGCAGCCTCGGTCACCGGCAGCCCGGACCCGATCGCGGCCGCCATCGGCTCGTCGACCAGGTGCACTTCGCTGGCCTTGACGCGATAGCCGCTGTCCTTCACCGCGCGGCGCTCGACCGGCGTGATCTCCGGCGGCACGCCGATGACGAGGCGCGGGCGCACCAGCGGACGCTTCCCGTGCACCTTGCGGACGAAGTACGTGAGCATTTTCTCGGCCGCCTCGAAGTCGGCAATGACGCCGTCCTTGAGAGGCCGCACCGGCGTGATGTTGTGCGGGGTGCGCCCGAGCATCTCATGAGCTTCGGTGCCGACCGCTTCAATCTGGCCGTTGGAGTTGTTGAAGGCGACAATCGACGGCTCGTTGAGGACGATCCCCCGGCCGCGAGCGAAGATGCAGGTGTTAGCCGTGCCGAGGTCGATCGCGACGTCGGTTGCAAAAGCCGAGAAGAAATTCATGTGCTGGTAGCCTCGACCCCCCTAAGGCATAAGTCATTCCCAGCCAAAATGGTGGTTTTCCTGGGCCAGCGTGGGAAAACCGCGGCAATCTGCGGCCGAGCCGGCGACCGCAGCGGCAAAGCCGATTACAGAATCGGCGGTCGATTACAAATTTTAGAGACGGGGGATCATCCGCCCGCTGAAGCGGTTACCGGTTTTCACCTACCGGAGTCGTAATCCGGCATGCGGTCCTGTCAGGCGATGCGGGGCCAGATGCATGGTGCTGGGTGCTCGGTGCTCGGTGCTTGGTGCATGACACGGTGGCTGGATGCCCTCCGACTTCTTGTTGGGAGTTGGAAGTTGGGAGTTGGGAGTTGGCCGCGCTCAGTCACTTCTTGGCGCGATCGGTCCGGCGCAGACCCATGAAGAGCGCCAGGAAGCCGGGCGCGAACGCAAACGTCCAGGCGCCGAAATTGTAGAGGTAGTTCGGCCCTTCACGCGGCGGCCGCGTCCAGATCCCCGAGATCGCGTAGAAGGCCAGGCCCGAAATCAGCGCGGCGGCCAGGCCCCGGACGATGGCCGATGTCCAGGACGGCTCGCGGCGGAGCGACTTCTGCAGCAGCGCGAAGCAGATCCAGAAGAACATCCACGCCGGAAACATCGCGTAGTACCGCATCCACGGCGCCAGCAGGTAGAACACGCCGGCCGCCAGGAACCCGATCACCGGCCCCGCCGCCAGGCCTCGCGCCGGTGCGCCCGCCCGCCAGCCGATGATTGCGCCGATGAGCAGGCAAATCAGGGCGCCGTGCACCAGGCCGGACGTCATGCGCTGCCGCAGGCTGAGGCCCGCCCACAGCATGTCGCCGACCGTGCTCGCGGCTCCGAGAATCACGGCCGCGACGAGTCCGTCCATCATGCGGGCGAAGTATATGATCGCCGCATGGGCTGGAGACTGACGCGCACCGCTCTGCTGCTCCCCATGGTGCTGCTGCTGTTCGCGGCAGCGGCCTCTGCGAAAAGCTACGCCGCCGACCGGTTCGATGCGGTCATCCGCATCCTGGACGACGGGACCCTGGACGTCACGGAGACGGTGGTGTTCCGGTTCGAAGAGGGCACCTTCACGGAGGTGTTCCGGGAGATTCCGGCCCGCCGGACCGACGGCATCGAGGTCCTGTCCGCGAGCCTCCAGGGCGAGCCGCTCCCGTTCGGCACGGAAGCGGGCACTGTCGAAGTGCGACGGCAGAACAGTCGCGTCCGGGTCGTCTGGCGCTTCCGCCCGACCGAGGGAGTGACGCGCACGTTCGTCCTCAACTACCGGGTCCGCGGGGTCGTCCGCCAGGAAGGCGGCGCCGACATGCTGGCGTGGCGGGCGACGCCGGGCGAGCATCGCTACCACATCGCCTCGAGCACGATCCGGTTCGAGGCGCCGGCCGCCGCGATCGGGGCGCCTGTCGTGACCACGCGCAAGACGTCGCCGGCCCGTGTCACGGTCGCCGACCGCGCGATCACCATCGAAACCTCGGACATCCGCCCGAACGGATGGGTCGATACCACCGTGCAGTTCCCGCGCGGCGCCGTGATCGACGCCCCACCGGCCTGGCAGCAGCGCGCAACCCAGATCGCCGCGCACGCGGCGACGTGGATGATCGCGGCCGCAACCGTGGCCGCCGCCGGACTGATTCTGCTGATTGCCTGGCGCCAGAGCTACGACGCGCCGCCGCGTGACCTGGAGGGCCTGCGCGACACGGCGCATTCGATGCGGCCCGACGATCTGCCGCCGGCCATTGCCGGCGTGATCGGCGCCAACGGACGGCCGGGTCTCGAACATGCCATGGCGGCGCTGTTCTCACTCGCCGAGCGCGGCGGCGTCGAGATCAAGGAGCTGCCGCGCGGCACGTTCGGCCAGCGCGATTTCGTCGTGACGCGCCGACCCGGGCCGGTATCCGTCTCGCCGGACGAGCAGGCGGTGCTCGACACCATCTTCAGGGACGCTCCCGCCGATTCGTCCACGGTGACGCTCTCGAAGGCGCGCTCCCGATTGAGCCTGCGGCCGAACAAGTTCGCGAAGGCCATCCATCAAGCCCTGGTCTCGCACGGCTTCATCGACGAGTCGCGCAAGGCGATCCGCGATCGCTACCACGCCGCCGCGATCTGGCTGGCGGTCACCGGCGCCATCGCCTTTGCTCCCGCGGCCCTGCTCGTTCGGGAACATGGCGCGTGGCCGATGCTGATCCCGGTCGCCATCCTTCTACTGGCGCTCGGCTCGGTAATCTTTGGCTCGACGGTGACGCCGCTCTCGAATGACGCGGTCCGGCGTGCCCGGCGCTGGCGCGATTACAAGCAGCACCTGACCGTGATGGCCGACGGCAAGCATCCCGTTCCAAGCGCGTCGTCGACGCTGCTGCCCTTCGCGGTCGCGTTCGGGCTGGCCGGCGCGTGGTCCAAGATGCTGCAGCAGCAGAGCCAGGCGGCGCCGGCATGGTTCCATGCGCTCGAGCGCCACGATTCCGGCGCCTTCGCGGCGTTCATCGGCGCGGGGGGCAGCGCGGCAACCGGCGGTGCGGGCGGTGGCGGCGGCGCAGCCGGCGGCGGGTCGTCGGGGGCGGGATGAGTCACGTGCCACGTGCTACGTGCCACGTGCGAACGTGCTAGCCTGCTCACGTGCTGACGTGCGACGTGCCACGTGCACGTGCTACGTGCCACGTGCGAACGTGCTCGGGGACGGCGCGAGCGCGGCCGCGCGCGAGGGAGCGGCGGCTCAGCGCGCCAGGCGCGCGAGATGCGCGAGCATCTGCTCGCGGTGGGCCACGGCGCGCTGGGTCAGCGATCCGGGTGATTCTTCGAATGGCAGGGCGCGCTGTGCCCAGGCTTCGCGGCGGGCGCGCACCCGCTCCATGCCCGCCTTGAAGCACTGGAAGCAGACCGCATGCGCCGCGCAGATGTGGTCGTCCTTGCGTTCGCGTCGTGTTCGTCGCCATCGTCAACTCCATGGCTACTTAACCTTCACACTCCATACGATCGAGCAAGTGTCGTGCCTTGATCTGCGCGGCACGCCGCCGCTGCTCCAGCCGCTGATACTTTTCAGGGCCTGCGGCCGGACCCGACCGCGCCGCGAGCCGAAGGCCAGCCTTGCCTCGGCCACCGGTGCTCGTGACCGTGGTCGGCCATTCGCCAAAATCAAGCTTCGTTGCCAGCGCCCCTTCGAATCCCGACATCACGCTCTCCTTCGACTGCAAAGCCAAGACGCTCTCTTCGACTGCAAAGCCAAGTCCGTCCGCCACCGTCGATGACGCCAGTCTAGAGAAGGGGTGTGACAGGGAAGGTCACATCGGTGGCGGCGCGTTTCGGGCGACCCGCGAGCGTCCCTGAAAAAGGCCGGAACGTCTTACAAATAAAGCACTTCCGTATTTGATTCTTTACGGCGTCGTCGTTGACAGATTGCCGTCAACGCGATCAGAATCCGTTCTTCCGCATTCATGTCTTCAACCGAGGTGTCCATGGGGTCGAAGTGTTTTCGCTGGGCCGTTCTGTGCCTGCTCGCGCTCGTCGCGGCGGTCGTCAAGCCGGCGGCGCGGTCAGTCCGAATCTCGTGATCAGTCAGGTGTACGGCGCCGGCAGCAACAGCGGTGCTCTGCGCACGCACGACTACGTCGAGCTGTTCAATCGAGGCACGGAAGCGGTCTCGCTCGACGGCTTGTCGATCCAGTACACCAGCGCGGCGGGCACGGGGAACTTCGGCGCAAGCACCACCCAGCTCACGGAACTGCCGCCGGGAGTCACGCTGCAGCCCGGTCAGTACTTCCTGGTGCAGGAGGCGGGTGGCTCCGTTGGTAGCCCGTTACCCACACCGGACCACGTCGACCCCACGCCGATAGCGATGGCGGCTGGCGCGGGCAAGGTGGCGCTCGTCACCGGCACCGCGACCCTTGGCTGTAACGGCGGTTCAACGCCCTGCCCGCCCGAGGCGCTGGCCCGCATCGTCGACCTCGTCGGCTACGGAACTACCAACTTCGCCGAAGGCGGGTCGTCCGCCCCCGCGATTTCCATTACGACCGCGGCGTTCCGCGCCGGCGGCGGCTGCACCGACACCGACAACAACGGCGCCGACTTCACCGCGGCCACGCCTGCCCCGCGCAACACCGCATCGGCTTTCGGCTCGTGCCAGCTCACGCTGTCAATCGCCGACGTCAGCATCACTGAGGGTGACACCGGCACGAAGTCGGCAACGTTCACCGTTCAGCTCTCGAGTCCCGCGACTGCGCCGGTGTTCTTCGACATTGCCACTGCCGACGACACCGCGACGACGGACGACAACGACTACGAAGACACAGCGCTCACAGGGCAGACGATCCCGGCAGGCGCAGACACCTACACCTTCAGCGTGATCGTCAACGGCGACACGACCGTCGAGCCGGCCGAGCGATTCCTCGTCAACGTCACCTCGATCTCAGGCGCCGCCGCGGGTGACACGCAGGCCGCCGGAATCATCACGAATGACGATGTCGTGATGACGCCGATTCACGTGATTCAGGGAGCGGGCCCGGAATCGCCGGTTGGCGGCGTGGACGTGATCACGACCGGCATCGTGACGGCGCGCAAGAACACCGGCTTCTTCCTTCAAACGCCGGATGGGCAGGAGGACGCGAACGACCTGACGTCCGAAGGCATCTTCGTCTTCACCGCAGCCGCGCCGGCCGTGGCGGTCGGTGATGTGGTCCTGGTTCAGGGAACGGTCAACGAGTTCTTCTCGCTCACCGAGATTGACGCCTCCGCGCCGGGCGCCATCTCGGTGAGCTCGAGCCTCAACCAGCTCCCGGCGGCGGTCACGCTGACGCCCGCCATCTTGAATCCGGCGGGCCTGGCAACCCAGCTCGAGCGCCTCGAGGGCATGCGGGTGACGGCAGCGGCGCTGGTCTCGGTGGCCCCGACCAACGAGTTCGGGGAAATCGCGGCCGTACTTCAGGGCGTGGCCCGTCCGATGCGCGAGCCGGGCATCGAGCGCAGCCTCGAGGTGCCGCCCGATCCGCTGAGCGCGACTGGTCGACTGCTGCATTCCGCGCTGGGACGAGAACCCGGAGCGCATCATCATCGACACCGACGGGCGCGCGGGCGCGGCGGTCCTGACCGTGACATCGAACGTCACGCTGTCGAACGTCTCGGGACCGCTCGACTTCACCTTCAGCGAATACAAGATCGTGCCCGAGGCGGCGCCGGCCGCTTCCACGAGCATGACCGCGGTCGCCGCGCCTGAACCGGCCGCCAACGAGTTCACCATCGCGGGCTTCAACATCGAGAACTTCGCGAACGCCACGACGCAGCGCCTGAAGGCCGCGCTGGCCATCCGCACCGTGCTGCGTCTGCCCGACGTCATCGGCCACGTCGAGATCCGCAGCCTTGCCGACCTCTCAGCGCTCGCCACCCAGGTCAACAACGACGCGGTCGCGGCCGGCCTGCCGAATCCCGGCTACCAGGCGTTCCTGATCCCGTTCGGCACCGGGTCGCAGCACGTCGGCTTCCTCGTGAAGACCTCGCGCGTGCAGGTGCACAACGTCAGCCAGGAGCGGGAAACCGACACGTACATCAATCCGGTCAACGGTCAGACGGAAACGCTGCACGATCGGCCGCCGCTCGTCCTCCACGCCACGGTGGACCCCGCCGGCGTCAATCCCGGACGGATCATCGTCGTGGTCAACCACCTGCGATCGTTCATCGACATCGAGCTCGTCGGCGGCGATGGCCCGCGCGTGCGCGCCAAGCGGACGGCGCAGGCGGAGTCGCTGGCCGGGCTGCTTCAGGAACTGCAAACGCAGAATGCCAACGTGCCGGTCATCTCGATTGGCGACTACAACGCGTTCGAGTTCAGCGACGGCTACACGGATCCGATCAGGGTCATCACGGGATCGGCCACGTCAACCGACTCGGTCGTCGTGCAGGCGAGCCCGGACCTCGTCGATCCGGATTTCGTGAACCTCACCGGGACGCTGCCAGCGTCCGAGCGCTACAGCTTCATCTTCGAGGGCACGCCGCAGGTCCTCGATCACGTCATCGTGAACAGCGCCGCGCTCGCGCTACAAGCAGCGCTACGTGATCGCGCGGAACAACGCCGACTTCCCCGATCACGTCTCTCTCGCCGGCGACGCGTCGCGTCCCGAGCGCAACTCGGATCACGACATGCCGGTCGCCTACTTCGCGTTCCCGGGCACGCCGGTCGTGACGCTGAACGGCAGCGCCACCATGACGCACGAAGCCTTCACCCCGTTCGTCGATCCCGGGGCCACGGCCCACGACGACGTCGGCGCGCTGCAGGTGACGACGGGAGGGGCGGTGAACGTCGACGTGCCGGGTGAGTACGAGCTCACCTACACCGCGTCGAACGGCTACAAGACGACCTCGGTGACGCGAATCGTCCGCGTGGTGGACTCGACGCCGCCGGCGATCGCGGGGGTGCAGGCATCCCCCGACGCGCTGGGGGCGCCGAACCACAAGATGATTCGTGTCGATCTCGCCTACGCCGCCAGCGACCTGTCGGGCGCGCCGGTCTGCGCCGTGTCGGTGGCGAGCAACGAACCGGTCGACGGCGGCGGTGACGGCCATACGTCGGCCGACTGGCAGGTCGTCGATGCGCACACCGTGCTGCTGCGCGCCGAGCGCTCCGGCATCGCGAACCTCGCGCATCTACACGCTGACCGTCAGCTGCCACGATGCGTCGGGCAACACCGCGGAGGGCACGACGGTCGTCACGGTCGCCAGGTAGGCCTCGGGTCGCTCTCCTCTCCCACCCTCCGGGCCACAATCCGGTCCGGGGGTTGGGAGTTGGGAGTCAACACCGTAGAATCGTCCTCGATGCTCCCGCCGCGGCGGCACGAAATCTCCAGGCTCGAGGCGTTCAGCGACGCGGTCTTCGCGTTCGCGCTGACGCTGCTCGTCGTCTCGCTGGACGTGCCGTCGTCCTACGGCGAGCTGATGACGCTGATGGCCGGGTTCGTGCCATTCGCCGCGTCTTTCGCGCTGCTGACGTGGATCTGGTACGAGCACAACATCTTCTTCAGGAAGTACGGCCTGCAGGATCCGCTCACCGTCGCGATCAACGGCGTCCTGCTGTTCGTCGTGCTGTTCTACGTCTACCCGCTGAAGTTCCTGTTCACGGCGGCCTTCTCGTTCTTCATCCCGCTGCTCGGCCTCCAGCTCAGAGTCACGCCACCGCAGCTGGCGCGGATCTTCGCGATCTACGGCGCCGGGTTCGTGGTGCTGTTCACGGTGTTCGCGCTGCTCTACCTGCAGGCCTATCGCAAGCGCGACGAGCTCGGACTCGATGCGCTGGCGACGTTCGACGTGCGTGCGTCGCTCGGCGCGCATCTCGTGAGCGCCGGCGTCGGCGCCGTTGCCAGCCTGATCGCGCTCTTCGCGCCCTCTCCCTTCCCTGCCCTGTCGGGCTTCACCTATTTCCTGATGGGACCCTCGCACTGGGTCTACGGCGTCCGCTCCGGCCGCCGCCGCAAGTCGCTCGAGGAACGCCTCGCGGGCGAGGCGGCTCCCGCGGTGAGCGCCTGACGGATGCCGCGCAACGCCGAAGTCATCCGCCAGTGGACGATCCTCCGCGACCTGGAAGCGTCGCGGCGCCTGACCATCGACGAGATGGCCGAGCGCACCGGCGTGACGACGCGGACGATCCGGCGCGATCTCGAGGCCCTGCAGTCGGCCGGGTTCCCGCTGTTCGACGAGACCCACGACGGCAAGAAGTACTGGACGCTCGAACAGAAGGCGTTCCGCCGTCTCGACGCGACCGGTTTCACGTTCGCCGAGCTGAGCGCGCTCTATTTCAGCCGGACGCTGGTCGAGTGCCTGGCGGCGACGCCGTTCCAGAAGGACGTCCGGAGCGCATTCGATCGGCTGTCGGAGGCGCTGACGCCAGGAATGCGCCAGTTCCTCGATCGGCTGCCGCTGGTGATCCAGGCCAAGGCGGACCCGGGGACGCAGGCGGCAGCGGGCGCTCGTGGCAAGGAGATCGCGCAGCTGCTCGACGCCACGCTGCAGCACCGGCGGGTGATCATGCGCTATCACTCGTTCTCGAGCGACCGCGAGAAGGAGTACGTGATCGAGCCGTATCGCGTGGTGTTCGCGCAGGGCGCGCTCTACCTGGTCGCGGCGGTGCCCGAGTACGGCCAGAGCCGGACGTTCGCGCTCGATCGCATCAAGTCGCTCTCGGTCACGGAGGATCGCTTCGAGCCGGTCGAGCCCGAGGAGGAGGCGTTCGCGCACTCGCTCGGCGTGCACCAGGGCGTGCCGCAGCGGATCGAGATCGAGTTCGAGCCGCGGATCGCGCGCTATATCCAGGAGCGGCTGTGGCACGCGTCGCAGGAAGTGCTGGAACAACCGGACGGGCGCATCCGCGTGACGATGAACGTCTCCAACGACTTCGCGCTGCGCAGCTGGATTCTGGGGTTTGGTCCGCTTGCCCGCGTCATCGCGCCGGAGGAGCTGGCGGCGCAGATCCGCGACGAGATCGAGGAGACGCGGCGGCGTTACGACTGAGCCCTTTTGACTTCTTCCTTTTGACTTCTGACTTTCAATAGTTCAACCAATAAGCCCACTTCACCAGGAAGACGTTGCGCGCCGGCGTGTCGAAGATCCCGCCGAAGTCGCGGCCGAACCGGAACGTGCCCTGATCGAGCACGTCCTCGCGCCCCTGCTGCCACACCACGAACAGCGTCGAGCCCGGCCGATACTCCCAGCGGACGACATTGGTGGTCCGGAACGACCGGTAGTTGAAGTCCGGATTGTCCTCGTAGCCAAAGGCAGCGTAGCGGCGGTCGTAGTCGCGCGCCCGGCCGTCGACCAGCTCCTTGAACGCCGAGTAGTCGCCGGCGGACACGAACGGCTGCGCGTAGAGCTGGATGGAGAGGTTCGGCGTCACCGTGTAGTTGACGCGGCCGGTCATCGCCACGGTCTGCTGATCGAGCCGGCCGAAGACGTGGTGCTCCTCCTCGGTGCCGATCCACTGCGCGTTGTCGTCGTTCCGGTAGAGCGTCAGGCCGCCGCTGACCGAGAGGAACGACGAGGGCCGCCACGTGACCGAGGGGTTGATCTCCCAGGAGCGGTTACCGGTGTGGTCGCGGCCGCCGAAGTAGAAGAGGTTGGCGGTGACGGGCTTGCGGCTGTCGGTGTTGAGATACGCCCACAGGCTGCGGCCCGAGTTGCCGAACGCGCCGGGGCCGCCGCGGGTGGCCCGGTCGTCGAACGGCTGCGTGTTCAGGTTGCCGCCCGAGCCGACCGACCACTGGTTGGTGAAGGTGGCGTGGGCGTTGACGTTGTAGCCCGCAAACAGGCGATCGCCGTCGAAGTTCCAGCCCGCCCATTGATTGAGGTTGAAGCGGAACGAGCGCAGGTACTTCGAGGGGCGATCGTGCCGCCACTGCAGCCAGTTGCTCATGTTGCGGCTGTCGGCGCGGCGCAGGAACCCGACGTCGTTGACGTCGAAGCCTGGCGTCTTCATGCCGATGTTGGTGTTGAAGCGGACGCGCTCGCCGCCGATCTTGCTGAACCCGATCATGCCCGCGGTGCCGCTGAGCGAGGTGCGGGTCGGATCGAAGTCGACGTGCGAGGCGTCGGGCCGCTGGTAGCTGTGGACGTTGCTCTCCTGCAGCTCCGCGATCGCGGTGCGATCGCCGCGGACGTTGCTGCCCGCGAAGAAGCCCTGCACCGCGTACTGGCTGCGCACCCGCCAGTCCCAGTCCACGCCGCCGGTGTAGGCCTGGCCCGGCAGGAACCGCGTCGCGTCGTCCAGGTTACGGTTCGTCGCCGTCATGATGAAGCCGAGCGACGACTGGTCGGCGAACTCGCGCCGCGCCCGCACCACCGAGTAGCCGGTCAGCGGCTCGACGGTCTCGGCGCGCCGGAGCGCGCCTTCGGCAATGCGCGCGTCTTCGTCTGCCGTGATCGCGTTCATCGCCCCCACTGAGAACCCGCCGATGCGCCCGGTCAGCTTCGCCGCGCCGAGAATCGTGGTCTGCCCCGGAATGTCCGAGAAGCCGCCGTCCGCGAGCGCCGGCGCGCCGCGCGGCGCGCGGCCGATCCGCCGCGAATAGAACAGGCCGCTGCAGCTGCCGTCGTTGCAGTCGACGTTGAACTGGAAGATGCCCGAGCCTTCGACGAAGAACGGCCGCCGCTCCGAGAAGAAGGTCTCGAACGCCGACAGGTTCACCACCGCCGGATCGGCCTCGACCTGCCCGAAGTCGGGGTTGACCGTTGCGGTCAGCGTCAAGCCGGGCTTGAGCGCATATTTCACGTCGGCGCCAATCGCGCCGCTGCGATCGGTCGTGTCGCGCAGCGGATTGCCGGCGACCGCCTGCTGGGTGGTGAGATCGCCGAGCACGTACGGCACCAGCTCGAGCCGCTTCTGCGCGCTGCCGACCTGCAGCCCGGTCAGTTCGCCGAACGACGACACATAGCCGGTCGCGCTCTTCGACAGCAGCGGCCACGTCGACGTCTCGCCGAGACGTCCGACCTGTCGCACGACGGCGAAGCCGAACGTCGCGTCGGCCGACGGATGGAAGCGCAGCTGCGACAGCGGAATGCGGAACTCGGCGCGCCAGCCGCGCTCGTTGCGCGCCACCGCGACGTCCCACACCGCATCCCACCCCTGATCGGCGTTGCCGTCGTTGAACCAGTAGGCGTCGGCCTTGACGCCGGCCGGATTGACCGCGAACTCGTAGGCCGAGCGGCGGTCGTGGAACGAGTCGATCATCACGCGGATCCAGTCGGACGGCGAGGAGCCGTCGCGCCGCGTCCGGATCCCGACGATCTTCGATGGATCCGGATCGATCGCCTGCACCGCGACGTAGATCGCGCCGGCGTCGTAGGCGACGCGCGCTTCGGTCTCGAACGTCGCCTCGGCGCCGTCCTTCGGTTCGCGCTGGCGGAACCCGGTGATCAGCGGCGCCTGCCGCCAGACCTCTTCCGACAAGTCGCCGTCGATCTTGATGGCCGACGCGGCGGCGACGGGCTGCGCCGCCACTCGGGTGACGTCAGCAGGAGGCGGGGACAGCGCGATCCACAGCGCAAGCAAGGTGTGCATGGGCATTCGAGAGTCGTCTGGCTTAGACGACAAGGCGGGACGGAGGGTTGGCAGCGCGGACGCGTTTACCGTGGAATCTGACGGCGCATCCGCGGAGTGTGCGGATGCGGACAACGTTCGAAGACGAACATCAGGCGGCGGTCAGCAGCGTGAGGGCGAAGCGCGCGTCCTCGTCGACCCACTGCGCGGTCAAGGCGAATCCGGCGGCGGCACCGAGGCTGGCGATTGCCTCTTCCGTGTACCTGTAGGAGCTCTCCGTCCAGATCAACTCGCCGGCGGCGAACGGCACGCGCAGGCCTGCCGATTCGATCCACACGTCCTGCCGGATCCGGCTGACCAGATGCATCTCGATCCGCTGCTCGCGCGCGTTCCAGACCGCGCGGTGATCGAACGTCCCCAGATCGAACTGGCCGCCCAGCTCGCGGTTGATGCGGACGAGCAGATTCTTGTTGAAGGCCGCGGTCACGCCGAGCGGATCGTCGTATGCCGCCAGCAGGTCGGCCTCGGGCTTGATCAGATCGGCGCCGAGCAGCAGGTTGTCGCCGTCGCGCAGCGCGCGCCGCATCGCCCTCAGCAGATCGCGCGCCGGCGCGACGTCGAAGTTGCCGATGTTCGAGCCGAGGAACAACACCAGCGCGCGCGTGTCCGACTCGATCGACGCCGGCAGCGACGCGAGCCCCTCGTCGTAGGTGGCCTGGTGCCGGCGCACGCGGACGTGCGGGAACCTGGCGAGCCTGGTCTCGGTCGCATCGAGCGCGGCCGGGGAAACGTCGATCAGGTGCACGGCGAGCTCGCCGTTCCTGACGATGGCGTCGACGATGGTGCTGAGCTTTTCCCCGCTGCCGACGCCGAGCTCGACGATCGCGAGCGATCGCTCGCCTGACGACAGCGCCGCGATCGTCGGCGCGTGGCGCGCGAGCAGCGCCGCCTCCGCGCGGGTGATGCGATACCACGGCAGCCGGCAGATCGATTCGAACAGGCTCGATCCGAGCTCGTCGTACAGGTATTGCGACTGCAACTGCTTCGGCGTCTGCTGCAGGTCGCGGCAGACGTCTCCGGCAAACGTCTCGATCAGTGTGGTAGTGGTCACGGTGCGGCAGTGCGGAACTTGGCGTAGACGTAGGGATAGTTGGGACGGAACCAGTTGCGGAAGCTGCGGCGAATCAATTCCCTCGCGGTCCCCGGCGAACCGCCTTTCAGCACGACGTGCTGGCCGTCGAAGAACTCCGCCGAGTACTCGGGATACGTCGGCATCGCGCGGAAGCCGGGAAACGGCGCGAACTCGCTCGACGTCCACTCCCAGCCGTTGCCAGCCAGATCGTGCACGCCCCAGGCGCTCGCGCCGGCCGGACGGCTGCCGGCCGGCACCGGTTCCCAGGACGTGAAATCGACGTTCGCGCGCGTCGCGTCGACCGGCGTGTCGGCATCCCCCCACGGCAGCGTCCGCTCGACGCCGCCGGGCGTGCCGAACGCGGCGCGATGGTATTCCGCTTCGGTCGGCAGCCGCCGCCCGCGCCAGCGCGCGTAGGCATCGGCCTCGGCCTGGCTGACATACACCGGCCACGCGAGCGGCAACGGGATGTCCTCGAACATGCCGCGCCAGAACCATCGTCCGCCGGACTCGGTCCAGAAAGCCGGATGGCGGACGTTGTCCTGGAGCCGCCACTCCCAGCCGGCCTCCGACCACAGCTCGCCGCGATCGTAGCCGCCGTCCGCGATGAACTCGAGGAAGGCGCCGTTCGTGACGCTGTGCGCGTCGATCTCGAACGCCGGCACGTCGAGCACGATCTGGTCGAACTCGTTGTCCCAGCCGAACACCAGTTCGGATCGCCGCGCGCCGAGCGTGGCGGCGCCGGCCGGAATCGACACGCTCGTCACCGGCGGCGGTGCATCGCCGATCTCGTAGCGCAGCCCGTCCGGCCGCGCCTTGTGCGCCGCGGGCAGGCGCCGCCACATGTAGAGCAGCGTCTCCTGGTGCATGGCCTCGTGCTCCAGCGCGGTGAAGACCGCGTCCGACTGCGAGGCCTGGACGCACGGATCGCCCTGCACAGGCCCGAGCTCGAGCGGACCGCGCTCGAGCACGTCGAGGATCGCCGCGTCCACCGTCCGGCCGTAAGCGATCACGTCGGCGCGAGCCGGCCAGCGGGTGTCGGCGCCACTCCTCGGCACCGCGTCGGTGACGGTCCCGGGATCGATGCCGCGCGCGAACAGCGTCTCGTATCCGGCGTCGAGTCCGGGCAGGCCAAGTCCGCGCTTGAGGAACGAGATCACGCTGAACGCCGGCAGGTGTCCCTCGTAGAACACGATCGGATTACGCAGCGCAATCGGCCGCGTGTAATAGACGTCGGGATCGATGAGGTCGAACAGCGCGCGGGACCGCTCCCGGTTGCGGCGATACCAGTCGGCGAGCTGCTGGCGGACCGGCGAATCCACTGAGACCGACACTCAGGCGACCCGTCGCTTTCGCGCGACCGTCTTCCGCGAGGCGGTGCGCGCCGCCTTCGCCGAGGCCTTTGGGCGCTTCGTCTCCGCCGCCGCCCGCCACGACCCTTGCCTTCGAGGCTCGCGCGCAGCCGCGCCATCAGATCGATGACGTCGGCCTGCTGCGTCGTCTCGCGCTCCTTCAGCTTCGGGGTCTTGCCTTTGAGCTTGGCCTGAATCACCTTCATCAGGTTGTCGCGATACTCGTCGGTGTACTTCTCCGGCTCCCACTCGGCGCTCAGGCTCTCCACGAGCTGCAGCGCCATCTTCATCTCCGCCGGACGGATCCCGGATGACGAGGGGAACGTGAAGTCCTCCAGGTCGGCCAGCTCGTCGGCGAACCGCATCATCGTCAGGACCAGGGCGTCGCCGATCGTTTCCACCGCGGCGAGGTGCTGCGCATCGCGCAGGATGATCTTGGCGATGCCAATCTTGCCGGCCTCGCGGATCGCATCGCGAATCAGCGCGTAGGCGCGCTCGGCCCCCTTGGCCGGCTGCAGGTAGTACGGCGTCTCGAAGTAACGCTCGTCGACCTGGTCGGGATCGACGAAGTCGAGGATGTCGATCGTCTTGGTCTTCTCGACCGCCGCCGTCTTGAAGTCGTCCTTGGTCAGGACCACGAACTGGCCCTTCTCGTACTCGTAGCCCTTGACGAGATCCTCCCAGGCGACCGGCTTGCCCTCGGACTGACAGACCCGCTCGTAGTGCACCGGCGATTCATCCTTCGCATGCAGCAGCCGGAACCGCGGACGATGGTCGCGGGTCGCGCTGTACAGCTCGATCGGAATGTTCACCAGCCCGAACGCGATCGATCCTTTCCACATCGCACGCATGGGATCCCCAGTCCTTAATCCCGAATCCTCAATCCCGAATCAGCAATCCCCGAGCCAATCCCGAGTCCCGAGTCCCGATCCCAGTCCCGAGTCCCGAGTCACGATCACGATCACTTCGCGCCACAAGTCCGCGTCACCGACGTGATGCTGCGCACGTTCAGCACGCTCGGGCCGGTCTGCGCTCTGGCCTCCCGTTCGCGCTCGCGGGAGGTCGTGTCGCCGGTCGGCTGCGGGTCGGGCAGGACGACGCCCGGGCGCACGACGGGGTCCTGCGGCGCGAGCATGCCGGTGACGGTCACGGTGTGACCGACGTAGTCGCGCACCTTGAGACGCTCGATCGAGCCGGCAAGTCTCAGCGGCTCGGGCGGGGCGGCGGCGGGCTGTCCCGCCGCGGGCGGCCTGGGCTGTTCGGGCGCATGGTGCGCCGCCGGGTCCTTCGCCGTCCGCGGCTCGGTCCACCGGACGTGCTCGAGCTCGAACGTGCCCGGTTCGGTGCCGGCGCGGAGGCAGCCGGTCGCGGTGACCGTGCCGGGCGGCGGAGGCGCAGTCTGGCGATCGGCGGGCGCGGGGGCCTGCGTGGCCATCGCGAGCACCGAAACCGTCGAGGCCAGAACGACGATCGCGAGCGGCATCATGATCCGATTAGAGCAGATTTCGGGGGGCCGGACACCGCGGTCGAGGGCGATTTTCGGCGCTCTAAGCCCAGCCTTTCGCCACCGCTGAAGGGGAGGCGAATCGGGGCCCGGAGACGGGCTCCGCCGGACCGGACTGCAGCCGGGGTTGCGCCGACCCTCGTGTTACTCTTGTGCGTTCGGCCCGCGCGAAAGTGGCGGAACTGGCAGACGCGCCGGACTTAGGATCCGGTAGCCGAAAGGCTATGGGGGTTCGACTCCCCCCTTTCGCACTCCCGCCTCCGCTCGCCTGACTCGCGCACGAGCTTCGGCGAGGCAGGCTCGAGAGGCGGGTCACGCCGAAGCCCGCAGGGCGAAGGCGGACACTCGGCGCGCAAGGTCGGCGAGGCAGGAATCGAAGGGCCACCCCAGGAGTGCGCATACAGGCGGTCTCCTCTATTCGAACAATGAAGATTGATTTCGTAGACGTCTCCGAAACCCAGAAAAACCTCGTCGTCGAGATCGACAGCAACGTCGTCGACGCCGAAATCGACAAGGTCTCGCGCGACTACAGCAAGGCCGCCCGCATTCCCGGCTTCAGGCCGGGGAAGGTTCCCGCCAAGGTCGTCAAGCAGCGTTTCCGCGATCAGATCCTGCACGACGTGGCGCACGGCCTGATACCGCGCGCGGTCGACGAAGCGCTCCGCGAGCGCGGCGTCGAGCCGGTCGACACCCCGGACATCCGCGACGTCGTCGTCGAGGAAGGCCAGCCGCTCAAGTTCACGGCGTCGTTCGAGACGGTGCCGCCGATCGAGCCAGGGGACTACGCCGGACTGACCGTGCACCGCAAGAAGCCGCACGTCCAGAATGCGGACCTCGAGCAGGCGCTGTCGCAGCTGCGCGAGCGGGGGGCGCGCTACGAGCCGATTGAGGATCGTGGTGTCGAGCTCGGCGACTCCGTCCTGATGGACCTCGTGCGCACGGCGGAGAAGAAGACCGACGAGCCGCTGATCGTCATCCCCGGCCAGGAGCGTACGGCGCCGGAGACCGAGACCGACAAGCACGACAACGTCACGGTGGACATCGGCGGCCAGGCCAACCCGCCAGGCTTCGACGAGGCCCTGCTCGGCCTTTCCGCCGCCGACCAGAAGACGTTCGACGTGACCTACCCCGAGGACTACACGGTCAAGGAGCTGGCCGGGACGACGGTGAAGTACGACGTCGCGATCAAGGCGATCCGCAAGCGCGTGGTGCCGGAGCTGGACGACGAGTTCGCCAAGGATCTCGGCGAGTTCGACTCGCTGGAGGCGCTGCGGACGCGGGTGCGCGCCGACCTCGAGCACGAGGCGCAGCACGAGGCGGAGCGCGAGATGCGCGGCGAGCTGCTCAAGCAGCTGGCATCGCGCGTGCAGTTCGAGGTGCCGGCGTCGCTGCTGGATCGGGAGATCGATCGGCGCGTCGAGGAGTTCGTCCGCCGGTTGATGGAGCAGCAGATCGACCCGATGCGCACCAACATCAACTGGGAGGAGTTCCGCGACCGCCAGCGGGAGGCTGCCGGCGAATCGGTCAAGAGCGCCCTGGTCCTGGACGAGGTGTCGCGCCGGGAGAACATCGGCGTGACCGATGAGGAACTCGAGGCCGAGGTCAGTCGCTACGCGGAGCGAACCGGCCGGACACCGGCGGCGGTGCGCGCGCGTCTAGAGAAGGAAGGGGGATTGAGCCGTCTTTACACAGGTTTGCGCCGTGAAAAGACGATGACGTTCCTTCTGAGCCGGGCCACTGGTATTGAAGAGCCCTGACCGGCCCGATAAGCGGGAGGAATTTTCCGGGCGCCAGAGGGTCGGAGACCGTGCTAAACTCTATGGCAGCACGACCTCCCCCTCAGACCCCCAGCACATTCAGCGAAAGTACTGTTTCCAGACTGGTTATGCCTGAACGCATGCAACTCATTCCGATGGTGGTCGAACAGACCAACCGCGGCGAACGCGCCTACGACATCTTTTCGCGCCTCCTGAAGGACAGCATCATCTTCGTCGGTACGCCGATTGACGACCAGATCGCGAATCTGGTAATTGCCCAGATGCTCTTCCTCGAGGCCGAGGACCCCGACCGCGACATCCTGCTGTACATCAACAGCCCCGGCGGCGTGGTGACGGCCGGCATGGCGATTTACGACACGATGCAGTTCATCAAGCCGGACGTGGCGACCTACTGCATCGGGCAGGCGGCATCCGTGGCGGCCGTATTGCTTGCAGCCGGGGCAAAAGGCAAGCGGTACTCGCTCCCGAACTCGCGCATCCTTATTCATCAGCCGTGGGTGCAGGGACTGGGCGGGCAGACGACGGACATCGATATTCATGCGCGCGAGCTCCTGCGAACACGCGAGCGCCTGAATCAAATCCTGGCGTTGCACTCGGGGCAGCCCCTGAAGCGCATCCAGGAGGATACCGAGCGCGACTACATCATGAGTCCCGACCAGGGCAAGGAATACGGTATTATTGATGACGTTATTCGTAAGCGCGCGTGAAAAGCTGTCAGCCGCCGGCTGTCAGTTGTCAGGACTGAGAGCGGTTCGCTGAAATCTGATAGCTGAGAGCCACAGGTAACCACCCACATGGTCAAGAAAACCGGCGACGGCGAGATCCTCCGCTGCTCGTTCTGCAATAAAGATCAGAACGACGTCCGCAAGCTGATTGCGGGCCCGACGGTCTTCATCTGCGACGAGTGCGTTGAAGTCTGCAACGACATCATCGCGGACGACAACCGCTTCGAGGCGCGCGGCGGCGCCCGGTCGTCGCTGCCGGTGCCGCAGGAAATCAAGAAGTTCCTCGACGAGTACGTGATCGGCCAGGAACAGACCAAGAAGAAGCTGGCGGTTGCGGTCTACAACCACTACAAGCGCATCGAGATCCAGAAGCAGTCGCGCAGCCGCAACGACATCGAGCTGACCAAGTCGAACATCCTGCTGATCGGCCCGACCGGCACCGGCAAGACGCTGCTGGCGCAGACCCTCGCCAAGCTCCTCTCCGTCCCCTTCACCATCGTCGACGCGACGACGCTGACCGAGGCGGGCTACGTCGGCGAGGACGTCGAGAACATCATCCTCAAGCTGCTCCAGGCCGCCGGCGGCGACATCGAGAAGTGCCAGCAGGGGATCATCTACATCGACGAGGTCGACAAGATCTGCCGGAAGGACGAGAACCCGTCGATCACCCGCGACGTCTCCGGCGAGGGCGTGCAGCAGGCGCTGCTGAAGATCCTCGAGGGCACCGTCGCCAACGTGCCGCCCCAGGGCGGCCGCAAGCACCCGCACCAGGAATTCTTCCAGGTCGACACCACCAACATCCTGTTCATCTGCGGCGGGGCGTTCGTCGGCCTCGACAAGCAGATCGATCGCCGGATTGGCAAGAAGACGCTCGGCTTCAAGGCCGAGGTCAAGTCGCTCTCCAACCGTGACATCGGGACCACGCTCGAGATGGTCGAGCCCGAGGACCTGATCAAGTACGGCCTGATTCCGGAATTCGTGGGCCGGCTTCCCGTTGTCGGCACCCTCCACGAGCTCGACAAGGCCGCGCTCGTCCAGATCCTGACGCAACCGCGCAACGCCATCACGCGTCAGTACCAGAAGCTGTTCGAATACGAGAACGTGAAGCTGCGCTTCACGGACGACTCGCTCGAGGCGATTGCCGAATCCGCGCTGCAGCGGAAGATCGGCGCCCGCGGCCTCCGGATGATCATCGAAGATCTGATGCTGGACCTGATGTACACGCTGCCCGGGCAGAAGAAGGTCCGGGAGTGCGTCATCACGCGCGAAGTCGTCCAGTCGAAGGAAAAGCCGATCACTCTGATCGAGAAGGCCGGTTAGCCGCCAGCGTCCAGCTGTCAGCTGCCAGCCAATCCCTCATCAGAGTCGGTCAACAGCCCGGAGCGCCAAGACAGCGTTCAAAGCCCGGGCTGGAAGCTGGTAGCTGGTAGCTGGAAACTCTTACATTCATGGAACTCTACGAAACGCTTCCGATCGTCCCGCTCCGGGACGTCGTCGTCTTCCCGCACATGATGATGCCGTTCGTCATCGGACGGCCGTCGTCGACCCGCGCCCTCGAGCACGCGCTGCTCAAGGACAAGCGGATCTTCCTCGCCGCCCAGCACGACGCCGCGATTGACGATCCGCAGCCGGCCGACATCTACACGATGGGCTGCGTCGCCAACATCGTCCAGAGCCTGAAGCTGCCCGACGGCAACATCAAGGTCCTGGTCGAGGGCATCGAGCGCGCCCGCGCCGTGGAGTGGAAGGAAGACAAGGGCTTCTACCGCGTCGTCGTGAAGATCGTCCCGAAGCACAAGGAAACCGGCGTCGACGCCGAGGGGACGATGAGCCGCGTGGTGGCGCTGTTCGAGCAGTACGTGAAGCTGTCGAACAACCTGCACTACGACGCGATGATCGCCGCCGTCCGCGTCGACGACCCGGGCAAGCTGGCCGACACGATCGCCGCGCACCTGCTGGTGGGCGTCGACGAGAAGCAGAACCTGCTCGAGATCATCTCCCCGGTCGAGCGCCTCAACCGCATCGCCGGCATCCTCGAAGCCGAGGTCGACAAGCTCCAGGTGGACCGCCGCATCCAGTCTCGCGTGAAGAAGCAGATGGAGAAGGCGCAGAAGGAGTACTACCTCAACGAGAAGATGAAGGCGATCCAGAAGGAACTGGGCCGCAAGGACGACAAGGGCAATGAGGTCGAGGAACTGAAAAAGAAGATCGAACAGGCGAAGATGCCCGAGGAGGTCGAGGAGAAGGCCATCCAGGAGCTGAAGCGCCTCGAGGCGATGCCGCCGATGTCGGCGGAAGCCACGGTGTCCCGCAATTACCTCGACTGGCTGATCGCCGTTCCCTGGCACAAGAAGACCAAGGAGAGCCGCGATCTGCGGCGCGCCGAGGAGATCCTGAACGAGGATCACTACGGCCTCGAGAAGATCAAGGACCGCATCCTCGAGTTCCTCGCGGTGCGCGCCCTGGTGAAGAAGCCGAAGGCGACGATCCTCACGTTCGCGGGACCTCCGGGAGTCGGCAAGACGTCGCTCGCCAAGTCAATCGCCCGCGCGATGAACCGCAAGTTCGTGCGGCTGTCGCTCGGCGGGGTGCGTGACGAGGCGGAGATCCGCGGCCACCGCCGCACCTACATCGGCGCCTTCCCCGGCCAGATCATCCAGATGATGAAGAAGGCCGGCAGCATGAACCCGGTTTTCCTGCTCGACGAAGTCGACAAGATGTCGATGGACTTCCGCGGCGACCCGTCGGCGGCGCTGCTGGAAGTGCTCGACCCGGAGCAGAACAACGCGTTCCTCGATCACTACCTCGACGTCGAGTACGACCTGTCGAACGTGATGTTCATCTGCACCGCCAACGTGCTGCACACCATTCCGCAGGCGCTGCGCGATCGCATGGAAGTGCTGCAGCTGGCCGGCTACACCGAGCAGGAGAAGGTCGAGATCGCGAAGCGCTTCCTCGGGCCCAAGGCGATCGAAGGCAACGGCCTGACGACCGAGAACGTGACGGTGCTGGACGAGGCGTACCAGACGATCATCCAGCGCTACACGCGGGAAGCCGGTGTCCGCAACCTCGAGCGCGAGATCAACTCGATCTGCCGCAAGGTCGCGCGCAAGGTCGTGGCCCAGGGCAGCCAGTTCAAGGAAGAGATCAGCGCCGCGAAGGTCACCGAGTACCTGGGCGTGCCGCGCTTCCGCCCGACCCTCGCCGAGGAGAAGAACGAAATCGGCGTCGCGACCGGCCTGGCCTGGACCGAGGTCGGCGGCGAGATCCTCGTGATCGAGGCGACGCTGATGGCCGGCAAGGGACGGCTGACGCTCACCGGCAAGCTCGGCGACGTCATGCAGGAGTCGGCGCAGGCGGCCATGAGCTACGTGCGGTCGAAGGCTGACGAGTTCAACATCCCGAAGAACTTCAACCGCACCACCGACGTCCACATCCACATTCCCGAAGGGGCGATCCCGAAGGACGGCCCCTCGGCCGGCATCACGCTCGCCAGCGCCCTGGTCTCCGCGCTCGGCCGCGTCGAGATCCGGAAGGACGTGGCGATGACCGGAGAGATCACCCTCCGCGGCAAGGTGCTGCCGATCGGCGGCGTCAAGGAGAAGGTCCTCGCCGCGCACCGGGCCGGGCTGAAGAACATCATCCTGCCCAAGGACAACGAGAAGGATCTCGCGGACATCCCCAAGAACGTGCTGGATTCGCTCGGTATCTACATGGTCGAATCGATGGACGAAGTGCTGAAGATTGCACTGGCGCGTCCGCTCGGATCGCTGCCGGCCACGGCCGCCGAGACCGCCGTCCAGCCCGCCATCGTGGACGACACCATTACGCACTGACGCTCGAGGGAATCGGTGACCAGGGATCGGCGATGATGACACGGCCCGCGTCCCGGTCGCTGATTCCCGGTCGCCGATCACCGATCACCGTTTGAAAGCCATTTCCGCCGAGTTCGTGACGAGTGCCGCCGCCGGAGGCGGCGTCGACGGCATTCCACGGGACGGTCTCCCCCAGATCGCGATGGCCGGGCGATCGAACGTGGGGAAATCCACGCTGATCAATGCGCTGTGCCGGCGGAAGGTCGCCCGCACCAGCGCGGCGCCGGGCAAGACACGCCTCGCCAACGTGTATCGCACGGTGATGACGGGCGGCGGTCCTGGCCAGTGGACGCTGTATCTCGTCGACCTCCCGGGCTATGGATATGCCCGTGGCGGCGCGGACGCGGCGACGGAACTGCGGGCGGTGGCGGAGGCGTACTTCCGGGTCAGCGGGGCGGCGGCGCTCCTGCTGGTCGATTCGCGGCATCCCGGGCTCGAGTCCGACATCCAGGCCTCCCGCTGGCTGTCGGCGATGAACGTCACGTATCGAGTGGTGGCCACCAAGGTAGACAAGCTGTCACGACGTGAGCGCGCGCAGAATCTCGGCGCGCTCGAGATGAGTTTAGGCATGCCGCCGGTGCCGGTTTCGGCCGAGCGCGGTGAAGGATTGGACGAACTGTGGAAAACGATCGCCAGCCTGGTCAGAACCGGTCACGCGTAAACGGGCAGTCGGGCCGCGGCGGCGGCCGCGCCGCCGCTGTCGAGGCCACCAACGCGGCGCCGCCCGCCGCGGCACCTGCCGCGGCCCGGCCCCGGCCCCGGCCCCGGCCCCGGCCGCCGACGGCTCGTCACCGGCCCAGCCCCCGCGTGAAGAGGTCGTCGTCGAGCTGGGCACGCTGAAGGACATGAGCGTCACCGAGCTGACGAAGATCGCCAAGCAGCTCGACGTGCCCGGCGCGACCGGGATGCGCAAGCAGGAGCTGATCTTCCAGATCCTGCGCTCGCGCGCCGAGAAGAGCGGCCTGCTCTTCTCCGAGGGCGTGCTGGAGACGCTGCCCGACGGCTTCGGCTTCCTGCGCGCCCCCGACTACAACTACCTGCCCGGCCCCGACGACATCTACGTTTCCCCCTCCCAGATTCGCAAGTTCGACCTGCACACCGGCGACACGGTGTCGGGGCAGATCCGGCAGCCGAAAGAGGGCGAACGCTACTTCGCGCTGATCAAGGTCGAGGCGGTCAACTTCGAGCCGCCCGAGAAGACCCGCGAGAAGATCTTCTTCGAGAACCTGACGCCGCTCTACCCGCAGGAGCGGATCCGGCTGGAAGCCGCCGCCGACAACCTGTCGGCCCGGGTCATGGACCTGATGACGCCGATCGGCAAGGGGCAGCGCGGCCTGATCGTGGCGCCGCCGCGCACCGGCAAGACGATGCTGCTGCAGAACATCGCCAACAGCATCACCACCAATCATCCCGAGATCTACCTGATCGTCCTGCTGATCGACGAGCGCCCGGAAGAAGTCACCGACATGCAGCGGTCGGTCAAGGGCGAGGTCATCTCGTCGACGTTCGACGAGCCGGCGACGCGCCACGTGCAGGTCGCGGAGATGGTGATCGAAAAGGCCAAGCGCCTGGTCGAGCACAAGAAGGACGTCGTCATCCTGCTCGACTCGGTGACGCGCCTGGCCCGCGCCTACAACACGATCGTGCCGCCGTCGGGCAAGGTGCTGTCGGGCGGCGTCGACAGCAACGCGCTGCAGCGGCCGAAGCGGTTCTTCGGCGCGGCGCGCAACATCGAGGAAGGCGGCTCGCTGACGATCATCGCCACCGCGCTGATCGACACCGGCTCGCGCATGGACGAGGTCATCTTCGAGGAGTTCAAGGGCACCGGCAACATGGAGATCCACCTGGATCGCAAGCTTGCCGATCGCCGCGTGTTCCCGGCCATCGACATCCAGAAGAGCGGCACGCGGAAGGAAGAGCTGCTGATTCCGAAGGAAGACCTGAACCGCGTCTGGGTGCTGCGCAAGGTGCTGACCCCGCTCTCCCCCACCGAAGCGATGGAACTGCTGCTGTCGAAGATGGGCAAGACCAAGAACAACGGCGAGTTCCTCGGCGCGATGGCCAACGGCAAGAGCTAAAAGAATCTCCAACCTCCAACTCCCAATTCCCAAAGTCAATCTCTTCAAAGAGGCTCGGCTTTGGGAGTTGGGAGTTGTCGGTTGGGAGTTGACACCTCTCTCAGAAATCCCCCGCTCAGAAACGAATCTTCGCCGCGAACTGGAAGTTCCGCTGCGGATCGCTGTTCCCGAACGCGGTCGAGTTGATCCGCCCTGCGTTCGGGTTGTCGTTCCCGGGAACGCCGATTTCCCCGTTGGGATTTCCCAGGTTCACGTGGTTGAAGAGATTGACCACTTCGAGTCGCAGCTCGATGGCGCGTCCTTCACCGAGCGCGACGTGCTTGAAGAACGACGCGTCGACCCTCCAGTACCCCGGGCCGCGCAAGTGGTGGCGCGGCAGGTTCCCGAACGTCCCCCGGGCCGGCCGCCCGAACGCACTGCCACTCGAGCCAATCGGCGTCGTGTTGAACCACTGGTCACGCGTCCCGGGCCCGTCCGGATCGCCGATCAGATCCGGCCGGTTCGGTCCGGTATCGCGGTCGGCTCCGGCGTCGCGATACGTGACGTTGAACGGCAGCCCGCTCTGGATCGTGGTGTTGGTGTTGAACTGCCAGCCGCCGAGAATCCATTCCACCGCCCCCGACGCGTCGGTCATGTAGCGCCGGCCTCGTCCGAACGGCAGCTCCGCGACCAGTGAGAAGACGAAGCTGTGCACGCGGTCCCACTCGGGCGGCCCGTACTCGAGGTCGCTGTTGTACAGCCCCTGGTGCTCGGGCAGATCGGTCTCGAACTGGTCGCCGCCATGCTGCCTCGCACGCTGGATCGTGTAGTTCACGTTGGCCGAGTAGCCGTCCGAGAACCGCTTCGTCAGCTTCATCTGCAGTGAATCGTACGAGTTCGTCGCGCAATTGCAGAAGTAGTCGATGCCTTGGCTCCATTCGAACCGGTTGAAGAACGGCCGTCGGTTGTTGAGCGGCACGCCCTCGAGATAGCCGACCAGCGATGCCTGGTTGATGTTGATCGCCGGCCCGTCGCCGGCGAATACGTCCCGCCCGCGATTGCCGACATACCCTCCCTCGATCGACATCGTGGACGTCAGCTGATGCTGGACCATGACGTTGAAGGCGTCCACGGTCGGGGGCCGCTGCTGATCCGGCAGGGCGCGCGCGAACACGCCATCCGGCAGGGCGAAGCGCCCCGACGACGGCACCGTGGGGACCGTGGGCACCGGCGGTCCCTGCGCCAGCGTGAACACCCGATCGAAGTTGGACGGCGCGTTCAGCTCCTGCACGGCGAGCACCGGCAGGTTCTGCGTGACGCTGTGCCCGAACAGCGACCCGAACACGCCGATGTCGTAGACGCGGCCGTAGCCGCCGCGCAGCACGGTCTTCTCGGTGACCTGGTAGGTCGCGCCGAGCCTGGGCGCCCAGTTGAGCTTGTTGTCGACGCCGCCGTTCAGCGGGATGTCGCCGATGCCGACGACCTTGATCTCGCCGGTCCCGAGATCGAGGAACCCGGCGTTGCCGGCCTCGTTGATCGTCTGCGGATTGATCACGTCGAGGCGCAGCCCGTAGTTCAGCGTGGTCCTGGAGTTGACGCGCCACGTGTCCTGCGCGTAGTAGAAGTGGCGCCACTGCCGTTCGCGCGCATCGGTGTTGGCGCTGACGTATCGGCGCAGCCGCGTGACGTCGCCGATGAGGAACGTGGCCAGGCCGAGGCCGCCGACACCGCCGAGCGACGTGCGGTCGCTCGCGAACGTCAACTCGCCCGACCGGTGCGCGTCGCTGGGCACGCGCAGGTTGTAGGCGCGGCGGACGTCGATGCCGAACTTCAGAGTATGGTTCCCCTGCGTCCGCGTCAGGTTGCCGACGAACTGGAACTGCTTCTCGTCCTGGTCGAGCGGACAGTTGCACCGGTTGACGCCGAGTCCCGATCCGAACTCGAACGCGCCAGGTTCCGTCGAGCCGTCGCCGTCGATGAATCCAGCCGGCAGCCCCGAGCTGAACGCCGAATCGAGGTTGAGGCCGGGAATCCCGGCGTCCGCCGCCGGAGTGGTGCCGAAGTCGAACGGCAGCACGTTGACCTTGTACTTGAAGAACCCGAAGCGGAAGTCCGCCAGCATCGACGACGAGATGGTGTAGTCCATGCCGTAGGCGAGGCTATGGTTGCGGACGTCTGACGCGCCGCCGAGGCTGACGAGCTCCTGCCCTCCGCCCTGGCCGAACGACGTCGGACCGTTACGGAAGAAGTCGCCGACGCTGTAGCGGCCGAACGTGTTGATGCTGTCCGACAGCCGCCCGTCGATGCGCACGTTCAACGAGTTCTCGTCGAACGACTCGGAGCCTGAGGCGACGTAGTTGTCGCGCGTGCCGTTCTCGCGCCCGGTGGCGTTTGGCCCCGGGATCAGCTCCAGCAGCGCCTGCGCCTGCGCTGAGAGCCGCCCCGACGGAATGACGTTGTTCGGGAACTGCTGTCCGGTCGCGGGATCGTAGATATTGATCGCCGTAGGCGCTCAGATCGCCGCTGCGCGCCGCGGCGGTCGGCACCGAGAGCAGCCGCGAGCCGCCCTGCGTCGCGCGCGTGCCCTGGTAGTCGCCGAAGAAGAACCAGCGGTTTTGCGCCAGCGGTCCGCCGACCGATCCGCCGAACTGATGCCGGCTGGTCTCCGGCAGCAGGCGGCCGGTGATCGGATCCGGCTGGAACTGCGTGAACGGGTTGCGCGACTGGAATTTGTCGTTCTGGAAGAACTCGAAGGCGCTGCCGCGATAGGTGTTGGTGCCGGACCGGGTCTGCACCGAGACGACGCCGGCAACCGCGAGGCCGAACTCCGCGTCGTAGTTCTGCGAGGTGATCTTGGTCTCGCCCACCGACTCGAGCGTCGGATTGATCACGATAATCCCCAGGATCGGATCCCTGTTGTCGGTGCCATCGAGCTGGTAGTTCGTGCCGCTGAAGTGTTGGCCGTTGACCATCGTCTGCGTCGAGCCCTGCGGGTTCTCGCTCGCCGCGTGCTGCCATTGCAGCTGCTGCGTGCCGGGCGTCAGCAACAGAAACTTCGTGAAGTTGCGGTCGAGCACCGGCAGATCGGTGATCTGCCGCGCCTCGAACCGCGTGGACACGTCGGCGCGATCCGTCGTCAGTAACGTCGCGCCGCCGGTGACGGTGACTTCGTCGGTGACCTGGCCGACCTCCAGCGTGAACTCGACCGGCGTCTGGCGATCGACGCCCACTTCGACACGCTGAACTACCGCCGTCTTGAACCCGGTCAGTTCTGCCTTCGACCCGGTATTCGCCCGGCAGCAGACGTTCCTTGACGAACAGGCCCGATTCGTTGGTCACCACGCTGTCGGTGGTCTGCCGCCCGATGCTGGTGATGTTGATGGTGACGCCTGGAAGAATGGCGCCGCTGGGGTCTTTCACGATGCCGCCGATGCTGCCATAGACGGCCTGCGCGGACGCGGATGCGGGAAGCACCGCGAGCGCGCACAAGAGGATGGCAGGGATGCGCGCGAAGCGTGGCGGGCGCGCGCGGACGGAAACATGTTCCATACAGGCCTCCCGGTCGATGGGTCGATGGGACGCACACGAGCCGCGACACTTGGCTATCGGGCTGTTGAGGCGTCAGGGCGACTCGGGAGAGCCGCCCGCCACCGCGGGCTTGCACGGCGCATTCCAGCGGCGGCCTCGGATCGCGGCGGGCACGCCGTTCCCTCAGCGTGACGGTGAAACCGGTTCCGTGATGGTGAGCACCTGCGAGGCGCGGACGTTGGTGAGTGTCTGAGTGACGCCGCTCGGCCACGTGATCTCTATCCGCGGCACGACGGTCAGCGTGCCGAGGCCGAAATGCAGGCGCAGATCGTCGTGCGAGTAGTAGCTCGACTGGCTGACGACCGCACGGCTCTGCCGATGAGTTGAGCTGACGATGGTGACCTGCGCGCCGATCGCGGTGCGGTTCGAGGTGCGCCCTTCGAGCCTCAGGCTCAGCCACGTATTACTGCCTGCGTAATCGTTACGCAGCAGCGAAGGCGGTTCGTTCATGTTCATGATGAGCACGTCTATATCGCCGTCGTTATCGACGTCGCCGAATGCTGCGCCGCGACTGGAATGCGGCGTGGTGGCGCCGGCGCCGCTCCCGGCGGTGACATCGGCGAGCTTACCGGCTCCGACGTTCCTGAACACGACGCGCGGCCCCCGGGACGGATACTGCGGCAGGCTGCGCTCGACCTCGGGGTAGACGTGGCCGGTCACGTAGAACAGATCAGGCCACCCGTCGTTGTCGAGATCCGGCATGCCGGCTCCCCACTGGACGTAGCGGTTCTGTACGCCGAGGCCGGCAATCGTGGCCACATCCTCGAACAGGCCGCGGCCCAGGGCCCGATAGAGCGCAGGAATGTCATCGGCGAAATGGGTCTTGAAGAGATCCAGCCTGCCGTTGTTGTCGAAGTCGCCGATGGCTGCGCCCATGCCGGCCTGCGGGTTGCCGTGCTCGCCGTACGCCGCGCCGCTCTGGAGCGCGACGTCGGTGAAGGTCGCGTCGCGGTTGTTGCGATAGAGAATCGCGGCGGTGGAATCGGCGGCGACATAGACATCGGTCCAGCCATCGTCGTCGAGGTCGGCGGCGATGGCCGACATCGGGTAGCGGCCGGTCACGCGGGCGATGCCCGACGCCGCCGATACGTCTTCGAACGTGCCGTCGCCGCGGTTCCGGTAAAAGAGATTGGTGTCGGTCGGCAGGCCCTTGGGACCGCAGTTCACCGGCAATCCCCTTCCAGACGCAGTTGGCGCCCTGACCCGGCTCGGATGCCGAGGCGAGGTCGAACTTGAGATAGTTGGCGACGAAGAGATCGAGATCGCCGTCGCGATCGTAATCGAGGAAGCTGCAGCCCGAACCCCAGCGCGGGTCTGACGCCTCGAGTCCGGCTGAACGCGTCACGTCCTCGAACCGCACGCCGCCGCGATTGCGATAGAGGACGTTGCGGCCGAAGTAGGTGACGAAGAGATCGAGCCAGCCATCGTTGTCGTAGTCGCCGGCGCACACGCTCGACGCCCAGCCGATGCGGTCGAGCCCGACGCGGGCCGTCACATCCTCGAACGCGCCATCATGGCGGTTGCGATAGAGGCGGCTGGGAGGCCCCTCGTCCGGGCCCCACTGCACGTCGCGTCGGGTCTGCTGCTCGAGCCGGGTGCCGCTGAGCACGAGGCGTCGATCCAGCCGTCGCGGTCGTAGTCGATGAACCCGGTGCCGCAGCCGTTGGTTTCGAGAATGAATCGCTTGGTTTCGACGCCGCCGTAGATGCTGGCGTGACGCAGGCCGGCACGGTCGGCGATGTCGGTGAAGCGCACCGGCCATGCGTCTGGCGCGGACGGCTTCTGTCGATCCGCCTGCAGTATCGTCGCCGCGCCCGCGCAGAGAACAAGCAGTGCAGCCTTCCGCCTGAAGGCGGAAGCCACCAGGGACTGGCGGAGGGCTGTGAACACTGCCCTCATCGGTCGCGGGGGCTGCGCAGCCGCTCGGCGATCTCGAATTCGCGCTTCGCCTCCTCCTCACGGCCGGTCTGCTGCAGCAATTGCGCAAGCAGGTAGTGCGCGATGCGGTTGTTGGGATCGAACTCGATCGCCCGCCGCAGCATGCCCTCAGCGACGGCCGGCTGCTCCTTCTTCACGTAGGCGCGGCCGAGCAGGATGTATGGCGCGCTGTAGTACGGGTTCAGCCATATCGATTTCTGCAGGGCCGCGATCGCATCGTCCCACTGCGCCTGCCGGACGAGTGCGTCCCCCAGTTGTGAGAACGCGACCGCGCTGGCGGGACTGATCGCAAGCTCGCGGCCCGTCAGCGTGATCGCCTCGGCAATGCGGCCGCGGAACAGGGCGATCTGTCCGAGCAGCAGGTTCGCCGACGGCAGTCTCGGATCCTTCTGCAGTGCCTTCGCCAGTTCCTGCTCAGCCTGCTCGTCCATCTCGAGCCGCGTCATGATCTGCGCGGTGAGCAGGTGGGCCGCGGCGGAGTCGGCGGTCACGCGATAGATCGCGGCGAGAACGGTCCGCGCGCGATCGGCCTGGCGGGTCTGAATGTAGGCCTGCACCAGCGCATACCCCAGCTCCATGTTGTCCGGCGCCCAGCGCCGGGTGGCTTCGAGTCGCGGCACCGCTTCGGCATACTTGCCGACAACCACCGCGGCAAGGCCAAGAACCTGTTCCGCCTCGCGCCGTTCGATCGACGCCGGCTCGAAGCGATCGACGATCGGCGCCAGAATCTCCACCGCCCTGGCAGCATCGCCCGCCTGATAGTGCGCCACACCGAGCAGCAAGCCGCGCTGCAGCTGCACGGTGGCATCGTCGATGGACTGCGAGCTGCTCGATCGCTTTCCTCGGCTCGCCGGCGTTGATCAAGCGGCGCGCTTCGGCGAGTGCCGATGCCGCCTGCGACGGCGTGCCGACTGCCGTCGCCATGACGACGAGGACGGCGGCAATCACGGCCGGCCCGTCCTGGCTGGCATGGCGCGACCGCTGCCTTCGGTCAGCGTGATGATGCGGTTGGCGTCGAGGCCGGTCCACTCTTCCTCGCGGCCATTCGGCCAGCGGACCTCGACGCGCTCCACCGACCTGGCGGAGCCGAGCCCGACGTGGACGCGCAGATCGTTCTGCGAGTAATAGCTGCCACCACCGCGGACCTCACCCACCTGCGTGACGCCGCCGGCGGTCAGGCGGACCCTGGCGCCGATCGCGCTGCGGTTCGAGGTGGTGCCGACCAGATGCAGCGCCGACCAGTTCCGCGGTTCGCGCTGGTCGAGCCGATAGAGCTCCGGCGTGCCGTGGACGTTGTTGACGAGAACGTCGACGTCGCCATCGTTGTCGAAGTCGGCAAACGCCGCACCACGCCCGGCCCGCGGCACCGTCACCGGCGGCCCGAGCTGTTCCGTCACATCGTCGAACCGCCCGTCGCCGCGATTCCGGTAGACGACCTTGCGCTGGCGATACCCGGCCTCCGTCTTCAGCTGCTCGACCTCGGGGTAGACGTGGCCGTTGACGAGGAAGAGATCCTGCCAGCCGTCGAGATCGAGGTCGAGGAACGCGACGCCCCAGCCGAGCCAGCGCGTGTTGCGGCCGAAGCCGCTCGCAAACGTGCGGTCGTCGCAGAGGCCGTTGCCGTTGTTCGCGTAGAGGGTCGACGTGTCGCCGGCGAAGTTGGTCTTGAAGATGTCCATGCGGCCGTCGCGGTTGTAGTCGCCGACGGCCACCCCCATGCCGGCCTGGGGTTTCCCGTCCAGGCTGTAGGCACAACCCGCGGCAATCGCGATGTCCGTGAAGGTGCCGTCGCGATTGTTGCGGTAGAGCGCGCTCGGATTCGAGTCGTTCGCGACGTAGAGGTCGGTCCATCCGTCGTCGTCGAAGTCGAGCGTGCTGACGCCGAGCGCGTACGTGCCGCTGGCCTTGGTGATGCCCGCCGCCTGGGACACGTCGGCGAACGACCCGTTGCCGAGGTTCCGATAGAGGAGGTTCTTCCCTCCCGGCAGGCCGGGTGGACCGCACGCGACCGGGAGACCCTTGTACCGGCACAACCCCGATTCCGGAACCGGCGCCGTCTTGAGATCCAGGTCGATGTAGTTCGCCGCGAACAGATCGAGCTTGCCGTCGCGGTCGTAGTCGACGAACGCACAGCCCGCGCCCCAGCGGACGCGCTTGTTGTCGAGACCTGCCTGGATCGTGGCGTCGACGAACGTGCCGTCACCGCGATTGCGAAAGAGCCGATTGGTGCCGTAGAAGGTCACGAGCAGGTCGGCGTGTCCGTCGTTGTCGTAATCGCCGGCGCAGGCGGCCTGTCCCCAGCCCGTCAATGCCAGACCGGCCTTTGCCGTCACGTCTTCGAACGTGCCATCGCGCTTGTTCCGATACAGGTGGCTGGTCGGCTCCTTGCCCTTGGGAAAGCCCTCGAGCGTCGTGCCGTTGACCACGAAGGCATCGAGCCATCCGTCGCTGTCGTAGTCGAATGCGGCCACGCCCGTACCGGTCGTCTCCAGGAGATACCGGTTGGCGCTGACGCCACCGTAGACCGTGACGGCTGACAACCCCGCGCGCTCGCCAATCTCGGTAAACCCAAACGTCAACTGAGGCGCCGATGGCGCCAGCTGCGCATGCGGCGCGACCGACGCCAGCGCGGCAATCAGGACGGCCGTGTGGAGTCGCCTGGCGAACCGCGTCATCGGCCGCCCCCCCGGCGGGCCAGGTGCGGCGCGAGCTTCTGCGCCGCCTCGAAATGCTTACGCGCTTCCGCCACCGAACCGGCCTCCTCGAGCGCGAGCGCCAGCGCGTAGTGCGCGTCGGCATTGTCGGAGGCCAGACGCAGCGCTTCACGGAACTTCGCGATCGCCTCGACACGGGCGCCTGACGCCAGCTTCTGCTTTCCGACGCTGAGCGCAAAGGCCGAGGCCTGTGCGTCGGCCTTCTGCCGCGTCAGCCGATCCGCCTCCAGCTGCGCCTGCCGGGATCCCTCGACATCGCCGCGCTGCGCCAGCAGCCGCGCCAGGCTCTGATGGGCCTCGACAAGATCGGCGCGCAACGCAATGGCCGCGCGCAGCTCCCGAAGTGCCTCGTCCGGCCGACCGAGCTGCGTCAACACGGTGCCCAGCATGTAGTGGGCATCCGCGAAGGCTGGACGATGGCGAATCGCGTCACGAAACCAGGACTCGGCTTCTCCAGATCGATCCGTCTGCCAGAGAAGCACGCCGAGGGTGAACGACGCGTCAGCGAGCGTGGGCTGCAGTGCAGCGGCGCGGCGCAGGGCGGCCTCCGCGCGATCGAAGTCGTCACGCTGCTTGAACGCGACGCCCAGGTTGTAGAACGCCTCGGCGTTTGCCGGGTCGTCGGCGGTGATGCGTTGGAGGGTCTCGATGGCGGCGGCAAGATCGCCCTGGTGCATCAGCGTCGTGGCGAGATTGAGGCGCCCGGCGACGAACGACGGATGCGCGGCAATCAGCTTGTGAAAGACCTCGACCGCCTGCGCGCCGTGGCCCTGCTGCATCAGCGCCAGCCCGAGGCTGTTCAAGGCCTCCGGCGACGTCGGGTCGAGCGCGCTGGCGCGGCGGAAATGGTCGACGGCGCCAGCCAGATCCGATCGCGACTGCAGCGCCACGCCGAGCTGCAGATGTGCGGGCGCCAGGCTGGGTGCCAGGCGGATCGCTTCGCGCAGTTGATCGATCGCCTCGTCGGTTCGCCCCAGCTGCCTGAGCGTGACGCCCAGGTAATAGCGGGCCTCCGCGTGCCGCGGCGCCAGCCGCACGGCCGCGCGCAGCGGCGCTTCGGCGCCTTCGAGGTCGCGAGTCCACCACCGTGTGGCGCCGAGGTGATAGTGCGCGGAGAAGAGTCCGGGGTCGAGCCTGACCGCGCGGACGAACGCGGCGATCGCGTCCTCGAGGCTGTTCGCACGACCGAGCGCGAACCCAAGCTTGTCGTGGGCGCCAGCGTTCGAGGGATGCGCCTTGACCGCGCGCTGGTACACCGCGACCGCGCCAGCGAGGTCCTTGCGAGCCTCCAGGATCTCGCCGAGCGTCAGCAGGGCCGCGAGCAACTCGGGGCGTTGTTGGAGCACACCCTCGACGCTCTGCTGCGCCTCGTCGAGCTGCCCGGCCGCCACCAGCCGCTTCGCCTCCTGCACGGCGACAGCGGGATCTGCGGCGTTCAATCGCGACGATGGAGCCTGTGTGCCGATGGCGAGAGCCGCACAGACCGTCACCCACGCGCCGAGGACCATGGCCGGATTCTATCGCTCGGACGACAACATCGTCTGGGGCACCAGCGTGCTGAACGACGTGTTCTGGTCGGGCAACGCGGAGCTGGCCGAGAACATCGTGTGGGGCACCGCGGCCGACTGGGACGACAACATCGTGTGGGGCACCAATCTCCTCGGCTTCTTCGACGGCGACAACATCGTCTGGGGAACGATGGAGGACGGTCTCGACAACATCGTGTGGGGCACGCTCGACGACGACAACATCGTGTGGGGAACCTCGGCGAACAAGGTGCTGGGGATGGGAACGAGCCTTGGGGGTGGACTGTGATCCGGACCAGCATGCAACTGCAATCCTCACCGTCGGCGAGCACGATGCTGACGACGGACCATCACCTCGAGCGACTGGCGCACCGCGCTGCCTGTGCTCGAAGCCGGCGCCATCACGCTTCGCGAGCTGAGGCTGACGGACGCGCCGACGCTGCTCGCGCTGCTGAGCACGGAGGAAGTGGCGAGGTTCATCTCGCCGCCGCCGATCACCGTCTCGCGGGCCTTTTTTCGTGCCCGCGCATCTCGCCCGGCCGCCTTCCGGCCCGAAGTAAGATCGGGCGATGAACTATCGACGGTTTGGCCGCGTGGGGTGGATGGTCGCCGAAGTCGGCTACGGCATGTGGGGCATGGCCGGGTGGACCGGCAGCGCCGACGAGGAGTCGCTCGGCGCCCTCGATCGGTCGATCGAGCTCGGGTGCAACTTCTTCGACACCGCCTGGGCTTACGGCGACGGCCACAGCGAGCGGCTGCTCGGCGAGACGCTGCGGCGCCATCCCGGCAAGCAGCTCTACATCGCGACGAAGATTCCCCCGAAGAATCGCAAGTGGCCGGCCCGCCCCGAGTATCCGCTCGACGACGTGTTCCCTGCCGACTACATCCGCGAGTACACCGAGAAGAGCCTGAAGAACATCGGCGTCGACACCCTGGACCTCCAGCAGCTGCACGTCTGGAGCGACACCTGGGCGGCCGACGATCGCTGGCAGCGCGCGGTGTCGGCGTTGAAGGAAGAAAAGCTGGTCCGCGCCGTCGGCATCAGCGTCAACCGCTTCCAGCCGCACAACGTGCTGAAGGCGCTCGACACCGGACTGATCGACGCCGTCCAGGTCGTCTACAACACGCTCGACCAGAACCCCGAGGATCAGCTCTTCCCCGCCTGCCAGGCGCGGGACATCGCGGTCATCGCCCGCGTCCCATTCGATGAGGGCAGCCTGACGGGCACGCTCACGGCCGACTCACGCTGGCCGGAGGGGGACTTCCGCAACCTCTACTTCCATCCCGAGAACCTGCGCGACACGCTGCCCAGGGTCGAACGGCTGAAAACCGTCGTCCCGGCCGGCATGACGATGCCCGAGATGGTGCTCCAGCACATCCTCGCCCACCCGGCGGTGACGACGGTGATCCCGGGGATGCGAAAGCTCCATCACGTCGAGCAGAACCTCGGGGTGGCCGACAGGCCGCCGCTGTCCGAGGCCCTTCTGGCTGAGCTTCGGACCCACCGCTGGAACCGGACGGTGGACTGGGAATAGACGCCAAAAACGGCCACTTTTTCGGGGATCCCCAGCAAACACCCGATGGACCCAGCCCTCGGATTGCGGCCGGGGTGGCAGTGGCTGCTATAATTGTCCTTTTGCAGCAGGACCCAAGGAGTACGCAGTGAAGGAAGGGATCCACCCCAAGTACCACGAGATCGAAGCTCGGTGTGCGTGCGGCGCGACTTGGAAGACGCGCTCGACCAAGCAGGAGCTCCACCTCGAGATCTGCAACAACTGCCACCCGTTCTTCACGGGCCGTCAGAAGCTGATCGACACGGAAGGCCGCGTCGAGCGCTTCACCAAGCGGTTCGGCGCGCAGACGTCCGAGAGCCGCAAGGCCGCCCAGAAGGCCGCGAAGAAGCCGGCCGTCGCCGCGAAGTAGGATCGGGTGCCTTCCGCCTGAAGGCGGAAGCCACGGTGGCAGGCTCGGACAGTCACAAAACGCTCAGCTCTCGAAGAGCTGGGCGTTTTCATTTTTACGCGCGAGCTTGCGGTCGATGCGCGCCAGGCGGTGGCGCATCCCGGCGGCGTAATTCGACTCGTCGTCCATTTCGAGCGCGAACAGGGCGAGCTCCCGCGCCGATCGCAGGTCGCGCGCGCGGTGCTCGTGGTGGATGGCCAGCGCCTCGATCGCGAACTGGCGCAGCGCGCTGACCACGCGACCGCGCTGCCGCACCGGCACGTCCGTTATCACCAGTAATTCCCGCCAGCAGTCGGCAGCCTCCACGAACCGGCGATGGCGCCGCCACCGCAGCCCGAGCCGATAGGTCGCTTCGGCCCTGGTCTCGAGGCATGACGCCTCGGCCGCGCGCTCGTAGCAGGCGGCCGCGCGATCCATCAACCCGGCGCGCTCGAGCACGCGACCCACGGACAGCGCCTCGATGCCGTCGCGGCAGGCGGGCTCGCCGCTGCTGGTCAGGCGCAGCGCGCGGCTGGTCACCGCGGCGAGCGAGATCAGGTCGAGCCGGTTGTGCTCGAGCACCGGCTCGAGCGGCCGTGGATCCGCCGTGCGCAGGAACTGGAAGAACCGTCCGGGGATCTCGAACCCCTCGACGTCCCCGACGCGCCGCATGTTCAGCAGCACGCGCTCCAGCGTGGTCAGGCGGCACCCGCCGTCGTCCGGCTGCACGCCGCGCGACTTCCACAGCCGGCGAGCCGGGTGCAGCATGTCGAAATGCGGCACCTCGTCGAGCGGCGCCCGCATCCGATGGAACGCCCAGCGCGTTTCCATCACCGGCACGTCGAAGGTCTTGCCGTTGTAGGTGACGATCAGGTCCGCGTCGCCGAACAGCTCCGCCGCGGCGGCGAGCAGCGCCCGCTCGGCGCTGTAGCTGGTCAGCAGGAACTGCTTCACCTGGAACGCCCCGAAGTCGAAATAGCCGCAGCCCACGAGAAAGGCCACGGTTCCTGCCCCGCCGCTGATGCCGGTCGTTTCCAGATCGATGAACACCGTCCGGCGGTTGGCGCCGTCCCGATCGCCGCTGTCGGGCACGGTCAGACCCGGGTCGAGCACGCGCAAGCGAGCTGACGTCGCCCGGATCGCAGTCGCCGATCTGAACGTCCCCATGCCATCGCTCCGATTCGTAGCGCCGGTCGATCGCCAGGCACTGCCCGAAGCTGTTGGAGACCCATCGCCCGCCGAGGGCACTGGCCACCTGATCGGGGTCCAGCGTCCGCTCGTAGCCACGCCCGTCGTCCGGCTCGTAGGTGAGCTCGCGCCGCGGCGGTCGCACTGCCGTCCTGGCCGGCGCGCGGCGGCTTGACGATCGACCGCAGCCGCGACGTCAGGTCCATGACGGCGTGGATTGCAGCACGCGCTGCAGGATCGCAGACGCGACCGCCTTGGCGTGGGGGCCGGTATTGCCTTCGGGGCCGACGCACGAGGGCAGCCCGAGGCGCACGGGCAACTGTCGATCAGCTGGCGCGTCCGCTCGAGCAGCGGCAGGTGCATGTCGTACAGCGGCCGGCTGAAGCCGATGCCGCCGGGATAGTTGTCGTAGATGAAGATGTGCGGCGTCGCCGCCACTTCCTGCGGCACCGTGCCTGCCCCGCCGGTCCGCACCTGGCGCTCGATGCTTCCGCCATCGACCGAGATGCCGATGTCGTGGCCGTCGCACATCAGCAGCAGCTGCGCGATCTGCCGCATCGCGAACGCCAGGCCGACGACGCCGTCGCGCTTGTCGTCGCCGCCGAACGGCAGCGACTGCATGATCGGCGCCGGAATCGTCATCCAGTACGACGTCGTGTGCATCTGCTGCTCGGGCAGATCCAGCTCGCCCGAGCCGACGTTCTCGTTCGTATAGAACTTGATCTTCTTGAATCCCACGACGCGGGAGACGACGTGGACCTCGCCGTGGCTCTTCACCGCCAGGCTCAGGTTCGCCAGCGCCAGATCGGTCGTTTCGTCCACCGCCGGCGGCGCCGCCGGATCGAGCGGCGCTTCACTCGCGAAGGTGTCGAGAATCGTGACCTTGGTGTAGGTGATCGCGTTGGTGTAGTAGTCGCAATCCACCGCCCGGACGTACGCCTTCCGCCCGTCGAAGTCCAGGCGCTCGACCTGAAACAGCGCGCCCTCGACGATGTAGATCGCCTTCTCGTGGAGCGTCGAGGGCCCGCTGGTGAAGTCGGTCTCGCCGATGACCCGCTCGCCGTGGGTGGTGTCGACGACGACGAAGTTGTCCGAGGAGACGGAGCGCAGGCTGACCGCGTCGGCTGGATACGACTCGCTGGTCCAGTTCCACTGCTCGTCGGCGTGATGGACGAAGCCCTCCTCGCGCAGCACGGCCAGCACCTCCTGGACGTCAATCCGACTCACCTGGCCGAACTCGTCCGCGTCGCTGAACGGCAGCTCGAATGCCGCGCACTTCACGTGATCGATCAGGATGTGCAGGTTGTCCGGGTTGATCAGGGCGTGCTCCGGGGATCCGTCGAAAAAGTACGACGGGTTGCGGACCACGAATTGATCGATCGGCGCGCTGCTCGCCACCAGCACCGCGGCGGAACGGGTGGTGCGCCGTCCGGCGCGGCCGGCCCGCTGCCAGGTCGCGGCGATCGTGCCCGGGTAGCCGGCCAGCACTGCGACGTCGAGGGCGCCGATGTCGATGCCGAGCTCGAGCGCGTTGGTCGACACCACGGCGCGGACCTGCCCGTCGCGGAGGCCCCGCTCGATCTCGCGGCGGCGGTTGGGAAGGTAGCCGCCACGATACCCGCGGATCACGTCGGCGGCGCCGGGCGGGCCGTGAAACGCGTCCTTGAGATACGTGGTGAGGATCTCGACCGCCAGGCGGCTCTGCGCGAACACGATCAGCTGCAGGCTGTGCCGCAGGAACTCCAGCGACACCCGCCGTGCTTCGGCGAGATACGAGCGGCGAATCCCCAGCTCCGCGTTCACGACCGGCGGATTGACGAACAGGAAGAACTTCTCGCCGCGCGGCGCGCCGTTCTTGTCGACCAGCTCGAACGGCTTGCCGGTCAGGCCCTCGGCAAGCTCGCGCGGGTTCGCAATCGTGGCCGACGAGCAGATGAAGACCGGGTCCGACCCGTAGTGCCGGCAGATGCGATGCAGCCGCCGCAGGATGTTGCCGAGATGGCTGCCGAACACGCCGCGGTAGGCGTGCAGTTCGTCGATCACGACGAAGCGGAGGTTCTCGAACAGCTTCGCCCAGCGCGGGTGGTGCGGCAGGATCCCCGAGTGCAGCATGTCGGGGTTGCTGAGCACGACGTGCGCCTTGCCGCGGATGGCGCGGCGGGCGTCGGCGGGCGTATCGCCGTCGTAGGTGAAGACGCCGATCTCGACGTCGCTGCCGCGCGTCACCACCTCCGACAGCGCGTGCAGCTCCGCGAGCTGATCCTGCGCCAGCGCCTTGGTCGGAAACAGATACAAGGCGCGGGTCGAGGGATCCTTCAGGATCGCGTCGAGCACCGGCGCGTTGTAGCAGAGCGTCTTGCCCGACGCCGTCGGCGTGATGGTGACGACGTGACGGCCGGCCAGCACGTGCGCGAACGCTTCGGCCTGGTGGGTGTAGAGCTGATCAATCCCGCGGGCGGCCAGCGCCCCGCGCAGGCGTTCGTCGGTCTGGTCCGGGAACGGCGCGAAGGAGGCCGCGATCGCCGGCAGCCGGTGCGCGGCGGTGACGATCGGATCGGCCTCCCGCCCCAGCGGCGCCCGCGACGCCGTCAGCCGGTTCAGCACTTCCTGGAGGGAGCGGTCCTTGTCGCCGGTGATGACGGGAAGGGTGTGGGAGGCCATGGGATACGGACAACGATGCCAAACCGCTGCGGTACCGTGAATTGCGAACGATGGTAGCAGGGGCGCGGCCGGCGATCAACAGGCGAAACCGAGGGGCGGTCGTCCGGCCGAGGTAACGGAGGAGACGGAGGCATCGGTTTTACCAGGAGCAACGGAGGAACGGAGCGCTCGGGTATCGGATCGACCGGCGTCGGAATCTCGAACCAGATCTCGAACTCGTACCCGTCCGGATCGATCGCGAAGAGATACGGCTCTCCGGGCACGAACTCGCCCTGCTCCCGCACCGTGCCGCCGGCGGCGAGCACGGCGTCGCGCGCCTGATTGATGTCGGCCGGCGCCTTCAGCCGGAACCCGAAGTGCGCGATGCCGCCGCGCCGGCCGGCGTCGTCCGGCGACTCCTCGAGCACCAGCACGTCGCGGGTGCCTGGCGTCTGCAGCTGCGCGAACCCGTCCTGGCGATAGACCTCCACCGCGCCGAACACGTCCTGATAGAACCGCGACGATCGAGCCACGTCGCGGACGGCGAGCGCGACGTGCGTGAGTCCGTAAGTCGGCACGCCCATGGCTAGTCCAGGTACGGGCGGACGAGCGCGTTCCACACCTCGTAGCCCTTCGGCGAGAGGTGCAGGCCGTCCTCGACGAACAGATCCTTCCGCGGCTTCTCGTCCCAGCCCAGCATCGGCCCGTCGACGTCGACGAAGCCGAGCCGGTCGTCGCTCTCGCAGAAGCGACGGATCAAGGCGTTCGCCTCGCGCACCGCGGCAATCAGCTTCCAGCGCTGGATGCTCGGCTTGATGCCGATGAAGGCGATGCGGGCCTGCGGCAGCGCCGCCCGCACCTTGCCGACGAAGGCCTTGAAATCGTCGGCGACGACCTGTGGCGTCTTGCCGCCGGAGATGTCGTTGTCCCCGGCGTAGAAGATCACGGTGCGCGGCTTGTGCTTCAGCACCAGCAGGTCGACGTGCGTCACCGAGTCGACGATCTGCGATCCCCCGAAGCCGCGGTTGACGAGCCGCATCCCGGGGAAGGAGGCCGCCAGATCCCAGAGCCGAATGCTGGAACTGCCGACGAACACGATCCCGCCCGGCGCCGGCGCGGCCTTGCGATCCTGCTCCTCGAAGGCCGCCATCTCCTTCGCCCATCGATCCGCCTGGGCCTGGGCCGCGACCGCGGCGTGAGCCAGCAGCGCCATCGCCAACACCACCGACCGTCGACCTCGTCCATCGTCCTCGCACGCGCACCTCCTCGCCTTCGCCGAGATGATCCTTCTTCCCCGCTCTGGGCGCAAACGGACGTCGCCGATCGCCCGATCCCCGATCACGACGAGGTGCTCCTTGCCACCTCCCGCCTTTCCTGACACGATCCCGCGCCATGCTCCGTCCACTCCTCGCGGTTGGCTGCGTCGTGCTGATGACGAGCCTCGAACAGAATCCTCCGGCGGCGCCGGCGCCACAGCAGGGCACGCCCGTCCAGCCGAGCACGCGGCCGCCCGAGAACAACGATCAGACGCTCCGGGCGCTGACGCCCGAAGAGATTCCGCCGAACCTGAACTTCTACGCCATCGATCCGCTCTACAAGCCCGGCACGCCGCTGGGCTGGTCCGAGAAGCGGATCGACGAGATCCTGGACCGCGGCCTCCTCGCGCGCGCGATCGACGGCGGCCGCGTCTATCTGAGCTGGCGCCTCCTGAACACCGATCCGGCGGATGTGTCCTTCAACCTCTATCGCTCGACCGACGGCGGCGCGGGTGTGAAGCTGTCCCAGGAGCCGATCCGGCGCACCACCGATTACATCGACGCCGGCGCGGCGCCCGGCGGCGCGCACGCGTGGTGGGTGAGGCCGGTCGTCGCCGGACGCGAACAGGCCGAGAGCGCGCGCGTGACGATCACCGCCAGTGCCACGCCGCAGCCGTACGTCGCGCTCCGGCTCAAGGACGACGTGCGCAGCGTCGATCGGGTCGCGATCGCCGACCTGAATGGTGACGGCGCCTACGACTTCGTCGTCAAACATCCTGCCGGCGGCATCGACCCCGGACGCATCCGGCCGAGCACGGACACCTACAAGATCGACGGCTACGACGGGCGGACCGGCACGCACCTGTGGCGCATCGATCTCGGCTGGAACATCAACCACGGCATCTGGTTCTCACCGATGGTGGCCCGCGATCTCGACGGCGACGGCAAGGCCGAGATCTGCGTGCGAGCGGCGCCGTTTGCCGCGACGCGCGAGCAGGCGATCGACGGCGGCAAGGGCTTCGTCCTCGACGGTCCCGAATACCTCGCGGTCTACGACGGCGAGACCGGGCGCGAGATCGACAAGGTCGACTGGATCGAGCGCGGCCAGGTCACCGACTGGGCCGACACCACCGGCAATCGTTCCAGCCGCCACATGCTCGGCGTCGCCTATCTCGACGGCAAGACGCCGAGCGTGCTCGTCGTCCGCGGCACCTACGGGCTGATGAAGGTCGATGCCTGGACGCTGCGCAACCGCAAGCTCGAGAAGGTCTGGCGGTGGACCAACGAGCGGGCGCCCTTCAAGTACCACGGCCAGGGGCAGCACAGCATCAAGACCGGCGACATCGACGGCGACGGCTTCGACGAGATCGTCAACGGCTCGATCGCGATCGACCATGACGGCCGGACGATGTGGAGCACCGGGATGGGCCATGGCGATCGGTTCTATCTCTCGGACCTCGACCCGGCCCGACCCGGGCTGGAGATCTGGTACACGATCGAAGATCCGCACCCGCAGAACGGCGTGAGCCTGTGGGACGCGCGCACCGGCAGCCTGATCTTCGGCAGCCCGGAGCCGAATCGCGACAACCAGATCGCCGGCGGCCTCGCCGGCGACATCGACGAGTCCCACCCAGGCGCCGAAGTGTGGGGGGACCGGTTCTTCTACACCGCGGCGGGTCGCCCGATCGCGGGCGAGCCACCGCCGCAGAACGAGCTGGCCTGGTGGGATGCCGACCCGCTCCGCGAGATCGTCAGCCGCGGCAGCATCACGAAGTGGAAGGGGGCGGCGCTCGGCCGGATCGAAGGCTCGGTGCAGCACGTTGCCGACATCGCCGGCGACTGGCGCGAGGAGATCGTCACCTTCGTCAACGGCGAACTGCGGATCTACGCCACCACGATCCCGGCAACCGATCGCCGCGTCTCGCTGATGCAGGACCGGCTCTATCGCAACGACGTCACGCACCGGTCGATGGGCTACCCGCACGTGCCGATGACCAGCTTCTATCTGGGAGCGGGGCCGCGCCACCCTTGACGCTCGGGCCGGCGCCGAGTCTACTGCCGCGCGCCGCGCACCGACCCGTCCCGCCGGTTTCAGTATGTTCTAGGCGCGCAGTAATACGGGACAGTCGACGCTGCGATGACGCGCGCGGGTCATCTGCGCCGGCTCGGGATCCAGAAGCCAGATCGTACCCGTCGTCTCGACCTGGCTGAACACGAACGCGTTGCTGACAATGGCGTTGCCGAAGGGGGTCGATCCCCAGCGACGCCGTGGATCGTGCAGGTGCTGTACCGACGAATGGCTGTCCAACCGGAGCGCCGCGCGCGGGATCGATCCGCTGCGCGTAAAGGTCCCGGAAACCGTCGCGCTCGAGAAGCAGATAGAGGAGCCGTCCGTCGGGCGACCATCCGCAGGCACGCTCGGCGGAGGCGGCATCCTTCTCGAGGATCGTGACCCATTCCCGTTCGGGCGGCGGAGCGCCCGGACGCACTGGAGCCACCCACACGTGTCGAACCGAGCCGAACGCGAGCCAGCGGCTGTCCGGGGATATGTCGGCACGACCGAAGCGCGTCGTCGGATGGGACAGGAGATCCGCCTCGGAGCGATCGACGACGTCGATGACGCGGATGCGTGCTGACGATACCAGTCCGTCGAGTCCGAGAATTCGCCGGTTGTCCGCAAACCACCCTTGCAGACTGCACTCGCAGACCTGCCGCTCGGTGCCGCCGGACGCTGGCACGACGTATCCAAATGTCCGGTCACCGTCGCGGAGAGTATAGGCGACCTGCGCGCCGTCGTGAGCGATCACCGGGTTGAGGTTCGCCAGCCGGGTGGTCACCAGATGGCGCTCCTGCCCCGTCTGCACGTCCTTTATCCAGAGCTCGGTCTCGTTCCCGCGCGGTTTCTGGTAGGCGAGCAGGCGGCCGGCATCGTCCATGCTGTTGCGGCCGCCGCCGTTCGCCCAGAACGTCTGGCGAACGACGGGGCCCGTGGGGCGGCCGGCGTTCGCGTCCAGCGGAAGTGTCAACGACACGTACCCTTCGGACGAGCCCTGGAACCCGACTCGCCCCGCTTCGTCCGTGGACGCCGACAATCGAATCCCGCACCGGCGGTCAATCGTTGCAGCGACGTGGCGTCCACGCGGCCCGTGCCGGAAGACACGCCGAGCCGCCACAAGCTGACGCTCTCGCCGCTACCAGCCGAGAAGATCACCCCTGAAGCTGTCCAGACTGCAGGTGTGGCCTCCAGGCGTGCCACGACGAGATCGCCCTCTCTGGTCGTCTCGAATCGCCCGTCCGCCATCACGCGATACGCACCGGATGCGGCGGGCTCGCGGCCGTCGAGCGGCGCCCACCACCAGTCGAACTCGCCGGAAGGCGAGTTGTCGTCCGTCTTTCGACCAAAGAACAGCAGACTTCGGCTGTCCGGCGACCAGACAGGATCCCGGGCCGTCGCGAATCCACTCGCGATGCGTGTCGGCTGACCACCGTTGGCTGGCACGATGAACACCTCGCCAGGCCCTCGTGCGCCCGCGCCCGAGAGCCACGGTCCGGTCCAGTATGCGATACGGCTGCCGTCGGGAGAGAAACGAGGGCGCCGCCCCTTTTCCGCGATTGTCCAAGCAGCGTTGCAGAAGCCGAATCATGCCGACCGGCACCGCGGCGGTCAGCGCGGACCAATCTGGCTCGCCCTCGAGAATGGCAGCGATGGTATCCGGCACTGTCTCGCGGCCAAATGCCGGTCTGCCGCACAGCATCTCGTAGAGCACGCAGCCGAACGCCCAGATGTCCGTGCGCTTGTCGAGTGCCTGTCCACGTGCCTGTTCAGGACTCATGTACGCAGCCGTACCCCGGATCACGCCCATGGAGGTCAACGCAGGGCTCGCCATCGTCGGTGCGGCAGTGGCACCCGACTGCGACGCGGTGTCAGGCTCGAGCGCCTTCGCGAGGCCGAAGTCGAGCACCTTGACTGCGCCGTCCTCGCGGATCTTGATGTTGGCGGGCTTCAGATCCCGGTGCACGATCCCTTTCTCGTGCGCGGCATCGAGCGCGTCAACGATCTGGCGGCAGACCGGCAGGACGTCGCGCATGGACATCGGGCCGTGAACCAGTCGATCGGCCAGCGTTGGACCTTCAACGAGCTCGAGCACGAGCGCCGTAATGCCTGCGCTCTCTTCGATGCCGTAGATGGCGGCGATGTTGGGATGATTGAGTGCGGCGAGCAACTCCGCTTCACGCTCGAACCGCGCGAGACGATCGGCGGTGTCTACCCAGGCGCCCTGCAGCACCTTGAGCGCGACCTCACGCTTGAGGCGCGTGTCGCGTGCGCGGTAGACCTCACCCATTCCGCCCGCGCCGAGAGGGGCAAGCGTCTCGTACGCGCCGAACCGGGCTCCCGTGGACAGTCGCATCGGTGGTATGTGAGGAGACCGGAATAGTCCAGCAGAAGTCGTAATTTGAGGGCCCAACAGGACGACGAATCGTAATGCACTGATCGGTTATCGCGGTCGTAATCGGGACTCGGGACGCGCGCGCGAGACGCGGAATCCGGTGACTGACCGGACCGCCCTTGACGCTCGTGCCGGCGCGGAGTCTACTGCCCCGCATGCCGAACCGACCTGTCCCGCACCACAGCACCAACGTCACGTCGCTGCAGGCGCACATCCTCGAGGAAGAAGCCAAGTACCCCGGTTCGGTCGGCGATTTCACCTGGATCCTGTCGGCGCTGTCGCTGGCGGCGAAGGCGATTGCCGCCAAGGTGCGCATCGCCGGTATCGAGGACGTGCTCGGGGATCTGGGCAGCGCGAACGTCCACGGCGAGACGCAGCAGAAACTCGACGTCATCGCCAACGACATCCTCATGCGCTGCCTCGGCAACCGGCTGAGCGTGGCGGTCGTCGCCTCGGAAGAAGACGAAGAGCCGACGATCCTGCAGCGGGGCGCCGATGGCGGCAAGTACTGCGTGATCTTCGATCCACTCGACGGGTCCTCGAACCTCGACGTCAGCGTCGGCGTCGGCACCATCTTCTCGATCCTCCGGAACGATCCCACGATTCGCGAGGCGGTGCCGACGCTCTGTCAATGCGGGAACAAGCAGATCGCCGCCGGCTACGTGCTCTACGGGTCGTCGACCGTCTTCGTCCTGACCACCGGCCACGGCGTGGACATGTTCGTGCTCGACCCGGCGATTGGATCGTTCGTGCTCGTCAAGCCGCAGATCCGGATCCCCGCGAGCGGCAAGACCTACTCGGTCAACGAAGCCAACCGCGGAACCTTTCCGGAAGGCTTCGGGCGGTATCTCGACTGGGCGCACGCCAACGGCTACACGAGCCGCTACATCGGATCGATGGTGGCGGATGTGCATCGCACGCTGCTCAAGGGAGGCGTGTTCCTCTATCCGCCGACGAAGAAGAATCCCGAGGGCAAGCTCCGCCTGCTCTACGAGGCCAACCCGATCGGCATGATCGTGGAGCAGGCCGGCGGCAAGGCCGTGACCGGCCTGTCGAGCGCCGGCGATTCGATTCTCGACGTCGTGCCCACCAGCATCCATCAGCGCACGAGCGTCGTCGTCGGCTCGAGTGACGAGGTCGACGCCCTGGTCCGGCACCTGTAGCGCGGACTGGTCGTGACGGGAGCGCGGCGTGGAACAAAGCGGACGGGCGGGGTGTCACACTTGACGGGAGTCGGGGGGCACCAGCCAACCGGTCCCGGATCCGACAGCACACGGATCGATGCTGAGCATCTCACCGCGGCAATCGTTCGAACTGCCCCGGCGCCGCTCTCTGGCGTGGCGAACCGGCGTTCTCGCCGCGGTTGCCGTCAGCCTCTGGTCCGGCTCGATCGCGTGCCTCTGGACGAGTGAGACGAGCCTCGTCTACCAGACCCGTCGCTCCCGGGTGAGGAGTCTCGTCTCGACCGACGGAGTCCTTCAGATCACGACGGCCGACGGCGTGCGGCTGGATGCCGTGCGTCTCGCCCATCTGACGCATAAGGAGCATGAGGAGGAAGCCGGCGAAGGGCCCTACTGGATTCTGTTCTGTCCGCCCAGCGCCGCGACCATCCACGGCCGGCGCGTCCGCCCGCACCTGGAGTCGCTGCATGCCGCGGGTTACAACGTCTTCTCGTTCGATTACCGCGGCTTCGGACGCAATGCCGGCGAGCCCTCTGAGAGCGGCGTCTACGAAGATGCGTTGGCCGCGTATCGACATCTCACCGAGGAATCCGGGATCCCGCCGCAGCGCATCATCCTTGCGGGACGATCGCTTGGATCGGCAGTCGCGGTGGAGCTGTCGACGCGTGTGCCGTCGGCCGGACTGCTTCTGCTGAGCGCGATCGATTCGGTGCCGGCCACGGCAGGGCGGTTCTATCCCTGGGCGCCTGTGAACCTGCTCGCGTCGCAGCGGTTCGACTCGATCGCGAAGGCGCCGCGGGTGACGGTCCCGGTGGTGCAGGTTCACGCGCCCGAAGACTTCCTCATCCCGCTCGACGCGGCGCGCGCGCTCTTCGGCCGGTTCCCTGGGCGCAAGGTGCTGCTGGAGATTCCGGGCGGCCACAACGACGTCGGTTTCCGCGGCAACGCGCTCGCCCGCGCGCTCGCCGAGTTCTGGCCGACGCTTCCGCTAGTTTCCAGTTCCAAGTTTCCAGTTTCCAGCAAGAAAACACCTTGGTAAGCTGGTAACTGGTAACTGGTAACTGGAGACTACGCAAGCGCCCCCCATCGTAGTCACCGGGGACGCCGCAATAGCACCCAGCTGTCCCCTTCGAACTCGACGGTGTAGCCACGCGCGCGCCGCTCGGCGAGGAGCGCCGCGACTTCCCCGTCGCTCTCCAGCGGCCACGGACTCAGGCGCGTCGAGGCAAGGACGTAGTCGGCATCCGGCGCATCGGGCTTGAGAATGTAGATCTGCTCGCGCCGGCTGAGATGCGGCACGATCTCGGCCATCGCCACGACCGATGCCCCATCAGGAATGCGCGCGACGAGGTCGTGTCCGGTCGCGTGGAAGTCAGCGGCCCGGTAGTGTCTGGGCGAGAACACCTCCCACAGCGGCTGGTTGCCGGGGAGCACGGCGCACAGCACCAGCGAGGCGCCGCAGGCCGCCCGGATGGCGCGAACCCGGGCCACCTCGCTGGAGATGCCGCGCGCCAGCCGCGACAGCCCGTCGCCGGCGGCCATCGCGAGAATCGGCGCGAGCGGCGCCGAGTAGTGAAAGATCGTCCCCCAGTGGTTCGGGCTGGTCGACAGGAACCGCGAGAGCACGAACGGCACCAGCAGGATCGCCAGCGGCGATCGCAGCGGCAGGAACAGGAACGGCAGCAGCCAGAGCACGGCGGTCCTGATCTTCACCGGCGGCGTCACCAGCGTCGCGGGAATCTGCCACGGGCGCTCGGCAACCTCCGCATACGCGCCGCGATAACTGAACTGCCCCTCGTTGAACCCGGGAATCACCGTGGTGACCACGACCAGGAATACGAGGAGGCAGATGGCGATCACCGCGAGCCCGGCGCGGCGGCGGCCGTCGACGATGAGCAGCAGGCCGAAGAAGCCCGCGACCGGGATCAGATCCTCCTTGACGAGCATCAGGGCGCCGAGCGCCACGGCGAGGACGCCCCAGCGCCGGCGGTCGAGCGCCAGGATCGCGGTCGCGATGATCAGCGGCGCGAACGCGACCTCGTGCACGTCGAAGACGACCGCGCGCTGCATGCCCCAGAACAGGCCGTAGGCGCACGTCAACGTCAGCGCCGGGCCCTGCGGCAAGCGGTCGCGAAGATAGAGAAAGACCGGGATCGCCGACAGCGCGAACAGGATCGCCTGCGCCACGATCAGCGTCTCTGGCGCCGGGGCGATCCAGTAGAGCGGCGCGAACGCCGCGATGATCGGATAGAAGTGATCGCCGAGGACGTTCGTGAAGCCGCTGATCGTGCTGGCGGGCGCCTCGAACCGGCTCAGATGCCAGACCGCCTGATCGAAGATGCCGAGGTCGTACGCGTTGGAGCCGAAGTGCCAGTGCCGGAACAGGCCGGCGAGGGCGTACGCGGCCGCGAACAGGACGACCGGCGCGGCGACGATAGTCGGTACCGCTGGCCGTGTTACGCCGTGCCGCTGACGGATCCATTCGTCAGCGGCGATCGCGCTCGCGGGCGATTCGCGCCACCAGTCCGCTCAGCCCGATGATGCCGATCAGGTTGGGAAAGACCTGCAGCGCGTTCATCAGATCGCCCCAGGCCCAGACGACGTCGACGCGCGAGACGGCGCCGAACGGAATCAGCAGGCAATACACCCAGCGATAGGGCACGGTGACCTTGCGGCCGAGGATGTATTCGAAGAACTGCTCGCCGTAATACGCCCAGCCGATCAGCGTGGTATAGCCGAAGAGGAACACACAGAAGGCCACGATGTATCCGCCGACACCGGGCATGGTCGTATCGAAGGCGGCCGCGACGGCGGCGCTGCCGGTCACGCCGGACTGCCACGCGCCGGTCAACAGGATCGTCAACGCGCTGATCGTGGAGGTGACGAACGACACGATGAACACTTCGACGACGGCGTGCAACCCCTGTTGAGCGGGCTGGTCGCTGCGGGCGGTGCCATAAGCCACGGCAGCGGTGCCGTACCCCGCCTCGTTCGCGTAGATGCCGCGCGCGATGCCGTAGCGCATCGCGACCAGAATGCCGAGCCCGCCACCGGCCGCAGACTGCATCGAGAACGCACGTTCGAAGATGAGGGCGAACACCGAGGGAATCCGGCCGGCGTTGACGAAGATGACGATCAGGCCGCCGATCAGGTACAGCCCGACCTTGAGCGGCGCGAGCCTCTCGGCGGCGCGGCCGATCGACGTGATTCCGCCGATGATGACCAGCCAGGTCAGGACGGCGACGACGACCCCCGTGACCCAGCGATCGATGCCGAACACCGCGAACTGTGCGTCGGCGATCGAGTTCGGCTGCGTGAACGGCGTCGTCGTCAGCGCCGCCACCGCGGCGACGAACGCGAAGGTCCACGCCAGCGCCGGCGAGCGCAGGCCGTCGCGGAGGTAGTACATCGGCCCGCTCAGGACCGCGCCGGCGCGTGAGCCGCGATAGGTCATGCCCAGCACCGCTTCCGCGAACTTGATCGACATCGCGACGAAGCCGTAGACCCAGATCCAGAAGAGCGCGCCGGGCCCGCCGGAGACGATCGCGGTGGCGACGCCGGCGATGTTGCCGGTGCCGATCGACGCGGCGAGCGCGGTCATGAACGCCTGAAACGGCGTCAGGGCGCCGGTCCCGCTGCCGTGGCGCACGAACGCCATCCGGCACGCCTCTCCAAACCGGCGCACCTGGACGAAGCGGGTGCGGAACGTCAGGAACAGCCCGGCGCCGAGGAGGATGCCGACGACCCACGGCATGAACAGGGCGTCGGCCGCGGACTGGATCGCGTCGGCGATGCGATTCATCGTCACGCGGGTGACAATCCGAGCAAGCGGTAGCCGTCAGCTCTGGCGAATTCGATGACCGCGGCATCGTGCGCCTCGCGGGCCGCCGCCAGGACGCGCGCGAAGCGCTCGCTGCCGCGGAGCGGGTCGAGGAGCGGATTGGTTTCGAGCGCACGCGGGCAATGGAAGCCGGTGGACACGCCTCGCTCGAGCAGCGTGAACGCCAGCTCCGGGTCCTGCGCTTCCGCCGCGCTGAGCGCCCAGTAGTACCACCCTTCCGGGTCGCTGAATGCGGGAAAGGCTTGCAGGTCCTGCAGCCTCGTGCTGACCTCGTCGAACCGCTGCGCCAGCATGGCGTCCAGCACGCCCACCATGAACTCGAGGTGGGTATGGCTCGCCGCTTCCGCCTTCGCGACGGCGCACAGCCGAACCGCCTCGTCGCGCTGGCCGAGCGACATGTGCGAGGTGATCGACACGAAGGGGACGCGATCCAGATCCAGCTCGATCGCCCGCTGATACTGCCCGAGCATGTAATAGCTGTGCGCGACCGAGGTCGCGATCGCCGGATCGAGACGCGTGGCACGGTGGTAGGCGGCCACCGAGGCGTCGAGCAGGCCGACATAGCGCAGGACGTGCACCAGGCCGGCAAACAGGTCCGGATCGTTCGTCCGCGTGCGCAGGCGCTTCAGCAGCCGCGACATCGCCTGGCGGGCGCGGCCGGTCTCCACCTCCATGTAGGTGTAGAGATTGTGGGTCAGCGGCAGCTCGGGGCTGAGCGCGAACGCCCGCTGAAAGGCCTGCTCGGCCTGTGCGTAATACGACTTCGCATCCGGCATCCGGCCGAACTTGCCGATGTTGCGCAGCACGCGGCCGAGCCGCGCCCAGGCCGGCGCGAAGCCGGGATCGGCGGCGACGGCCCGCTGGTAGAGGTCGCGGGCGAGCATCCACTGCGACGACACGAGGCTGAGCCGGTTGGCGCGCAGGTACTGCTCGTAGGCGTCGGCGCTGGCCGGGACCTCCTGCTTCAGCACCTCGTGCTCGGTGGTGGAGAGCGTCAGCTCGAACGCCTTGACGACCGCGGAACAGACCGAGTCCTGGATGATGAAGAGGTCGTCGAGCGGCACCTGCGCGGAATGCGACCATCGCACCGTGCCGGACGGCACTTCGATCAGCTGCACCGCGACCCTGACCGCGTTCCCGGCGTGGAGCAGCGTGCCGGTGATGGCGGCGTCGACCGCCAGTTCCGTGGCGAGGGACCGCAGATCGGGCACGCCGTCCGCATAGCGGGCGGCCGCCAGGCTCGAGCGCACGGTCAGCGCGTCCAGCGCCGACAGCGACACGGTGATCGCGTCGGGCAGGCTGTAGGCCAGGAAGTCGACGTCCGGATCGGGCCGCAGCACGCGGAACGGCAGGACCACGAGGCGCCGGCTGGGCTTGGCCTGGGCGGTTTCGATGGCCGAGGTCCGCGACAGGCACGCGCGCAGATCCGTCGCCATGTCGTCGGCGTTCTGATACCGGTCGCGCGGTGACTTGGCGAGGGCCTTCTGGATGATCCGGTCGATCTCGCCGACGGCCGGCGGGCCGGTCAGCGCCGGCGGATGATCGTGCACGACGGCGTGGAGGATGTCGATCGCCGAGGTGCCGCCAAACGCGGCGCGGCCCGAGAGCATCTCGAAGAGCACGAGGCCGGCCGCAAAGATGTCGGCGCGCCCGTCCACGTCCTCGCCGCGGACCTGCTCGGGCGCCATGTAGCGCGGCGACCCCATCACCACGCCGGGCATCGTCAGCGCCGTTTCGTCGGAGAACTGCGGCGTGTTCGATCGCGCGAGGCCGAAGTCGAGCAGCTTGACGCCGCTCGGCGTCAGGAACACGTTGGTCGGCTTCAGATCGCGATGGACGATGCCGCGGCGATGCAGCGCGGCAAGCGCGGACAGGATCGCGAGGCCCGTCGACGCCGCGTCGGTGACCGAGAGCGGCCCCTGCAGCAGGCGCTCGGCGAGCGACTCCCCTTCGAGCAGCTCCATGCACAGGAACGGCTCGCCCTCGTGCTCGCCGATGTCGAACAGCTGGCAGATGTGCGGGTGGCTGACGGCGGCCGCCGCGCGCGCCTCGCGGATGAAGCGGTCACGCATCCGCGAATCGGTGGCGCGCAGGATGGTCTTGATGGCGACGGCGCGGGACAGCCGTTCGTCCCAGCCTTCGTAGACGACCCCCATGCCGCCACGACCGATTTCGCGCACGATGGTGTAAGGGCCGATCGCCTGTGGCATGCAGCTGAAGTCTCGAGTCAGACCGGTCAGATGTTCGACCGGGATTGGCAGCCGTCGACCGGGATGCTGGCGCCGCTGATCCAGCTCGCGCGCGGCGAGGCCAGGAACGCGACGACCGCGCCAACCTCGTCGGCCCGGCCGAAACGGCCGAACGGCAGCTCGCGCTTGACGAACTCGGCGATGCCCGCCGGATCCGCCTGCTGGCGCCGATGCCAGGATCCCCCCGGAAACAGGATCGACCCGGGCGCCACGCTGTTCACGCGAATGTTCAAAGGTGCGAGTTGCTGGGCCAGCGACTTGCCGAGGCTTGTCTCGGCCGCTTTCACCGCATTGTAGGTCATCCGGCCGCCCGATTCGCGGCCCCAGATCGACGTAATCAGCACGATCGCGCCGCCGCCGCGCTGCCGCATCAGCGGGACCGCCAGCCGGGACGCGCGAATCGCCGGGAACAGCGTCTCGTCGAACGCCGCCTGCCATTCGCCGTCGGAGGTGCCGATCAGATCGGATCCGCCGGCCGTCGCCACGTTGTTGACCAGGATGTCGAGACCGCCGAAGGTCTCGGCCGTGCGCGCGACCACGAGCTCGACGCCGGCGGCCGTCGACAGGTCGGCCTGGACGGCGAGCACCATGTGCGGGCGGCGCGCCATCGCCTCGACTTCGAGGGCCGCCTCGGCGAGCCGCTCGCTGCCGCGGGCGCAGATGCAGACCCGGCAGCCCTCGGCCACCAGCGCCCGCGCGCTGGCGAGCCCCAGCCCCCGGCTCGAGCCGGTGACGATCGCGACTTTGTCAGTCAGGCCTAAGTCCATAGAGAAGACGGTGCTGGGTGCTCGGTGCCTGGACCCAGCACCTTTTAGTTGGCCCGGCCGCCACTGAGATCGTTGAGCCGCCAGTCGAACTGGTGAAACACGACCTGAAACTCGTTCTTCTCCACGAACGCCTTCTCGAGGCGCAGCAGGTGCGGGGTCACGAACGCGATGACGGCGCGCTCGATGGGCGATCGCTGCGCGAACGGGCCGCTGGCGCCCTTGTCGTAGGCGGCCACGAACTCCGCCTCGTGCCAGCTGAGGAGCGGCGTCACCGACATCTGACCGGTCAGCCGATCGATCTTGAGCATCATCTGGTCGGCCACGAACTCCGACTGCACGGCGGTCAGCTGCGCGTCGAGCCGTGAGCCGACGTACGCCTCGCTCCGCAGCCGGCCGCTGCCGACGGCGCCGCGGCCGAGCGCGAGATACAACCGCGGCTCCTTGAACGGCGGCAGGATCGTCTTCTCGATCTCGTCCAGCGTCAGCGACTGCCCCGCCAGGCTGTGCTTCTGGCGTTCGAAGGCGCCCGGAATCTGCCGGATGCTCGCCGCCGGGTACGTCGACGACTTGCCGCTGATGGGATAACGGTTGATCACCGTCTGCAGCACGATGGCGTTGTAGCCGTTGATCCAGAAGGCCATCTGGTCGTCGCGCGACCAGCCGTCGTAAGTGGCCTTCGGCACGTTCAGTGACGCGACGTAGCGATCCAGCCGGCTGCGATCGCTGCGCAGCGCCCGGTAATACACCAGGCCATCCCGGACGTTGAGATCGAGCAGCTGATCGAAGGCTCGATGAAACGCCGGCACGGATTCGGACGGCGTCTGCGCGGCAGGAGCGGCGGCGCCGCGCGATCCCAGCAGGAGCGCGAGAACAGCCGCGTGCGCGAGACGGTTGAGGGATTGATGTCTGGCAGCAAGTAGGCGATGCACGGTGGTCGCTCGTCCAATCCTATCCCGCCCCGGCGCGGGCGTTCTGATCTTAGAGGTGCGCGCGGAGAAAGTCCGCGAGCGCGGTTGAGAAGTCGGCCGGGGTCTCGAGGTTCGACAGATGCCCGGAGCGGGAGAGGACGACGAAGTGCGACCGCGCCAAGCCGCGCTGCATCGCCTCGACCTCCGCGACCGGAATCAACACATCCTCGTCTCCCGCAATCACCAGCGCCGGACAGCCGATGCCCGGCAACAGGTCCGTGGAATCCGGCCGGTCCCTGATCGCGCGTATGGCGCCGTCGATGCCTTCCGTCGTGTTGCCCTCGATGATCCGGTGCACGGCGGCCCGGGCCTCGGGCCGGCTCTCGATCGACGTCTTCCCCAGCAGCTTCGGCACCATCTGGGCCGCGATGGCTGACGGCCCTTCCGCGCGCACCAGCTCCGACATCTTGTCGCGGCCGGCGCGCGCCTCCGGCGTGTCCGCGACCGCCTTGGTGTTGGCGAGGATGACCCCCGTGAAGCGCTCGGGCGCCTGGCGGAACAGGCTGAAGATGACGTAGCCGCCCATCGACAGCCCGCCAACCGTGACCTGATCGAGCGCCAGCGCGTCGAGCCAGCCGAGCACGTCGGCGGCCATCTCGTCGAGCGACGACGCCGCGGGCCCGGCCCCCGGACCGAAGCCGCGCAGATCGGGCGCCAGCAGCCGGCAACCCGCGGGCGGCTGGTCGAGCTGCGGCCGCCACATGTCGCTGCTCAGGGGGAACGCGTGCAGCAGCACCACCGGCCAACCCGCGCCCGCTTCCAGGTAGCGCAGGGCTCGTCCGCTCACGTCGACCGATCGCTCCCGAACCATCCGGCGATCATAAACCGCCGCCGACGGCGGTCCATCTCGGCCACAGGCGGCATGGCGTTGGTCACCGCGGCCGGGCGACTCGTCCCGGCGCCCGGCGCGGCGGGATGACGGCGCGGTACATACAGCAGGGACCGGCGATAATACGCCTGCGTTTTCCGGAGGACACATGCACCTTGGCGCACTCTTCGCCGCGGCGGCGTTCGCGGCGTTCGCTCAGCAGCCGTCCGCGCCGCCCACCGTGGACCAGCTCGTGGCCAGGCATATCGACGCTCGCGGCGGCTATCAGAAGCTCAAGGCGATCCAGACCATCCGGATCACCCGCACCGTCGCCACCGCCTTCAGCGACATCCGCGTCGTCGTCTCGAAGAAACGGCCGAACCTGTATCGCGGCGAGCAGGGCCCGCTGAAGAGCACCGCTCCGCTGGTGCCACGGGCGGTCAACCAGGATGGCGCCTGGGATACGGGTGCGGGCGGCAAGACCGTGATGCGCTCGACAGCCGCGACGGCCGAAACCCGCGACCTCGACGGCGATTTCGACGGCCTGCTGGTGGACTGGAAGGAGAAGGGCCACAGCGTCACCGTCGACGGCACCGAGAAGTTGCCGTCGGGCGATACCTACAAGCTGAAGGTCAAGACGAAGAGCGGCGCCGAGCGGACCATCTACCTGGACGCGGCAACCTACCTCGAACGCCGCCACATCGGCGTGCTCAACCTGCCAGACGGCCGCGTCTTCAACACGGTGATCGACTTCGGCAACTATCGCGAAGTCGGCGGCGTCAAGTTCGCCCATGACATCACGGAGGAGCGGACCGGCAAGGAGCCGGTGCAGTCGCTCGTCACCTACACGGAGAAGATCGAGCTGAACGTACCGATGGACGACGCGATCTTTGCTCCGCCTGGCAAATAGGTGCTTGGTGCTCGGTGCTCGGTGCTTGGTGCTCGGTGCTGGGTGCGCGGTGCTGGGTGCTAGGTGCTGGGTGCGGGCGCGGGCGCGGGGCGCGACGGGGAGCGGTGCCGTAGCCACGGCAGCGCCAGGACGGCGGCGATGAGAACGACGACCGTCCAGTAGATCGCCTTCGGCCAGACGAAGATCGCCGCGGGGTGCGCGATGCTCTCGTAGGTGGTCGCCGCAGTCGGGGCGGCGCGGCGCTCGGCGTCGGCGCGATGCTCGCGCGCTCCAGCGGTGGCCCGACTTCGAGACATACGACGGCGTGTCGAGCACCGGGGCGAAGTGGCGCTCGAGGATCTGATTCTCACCCCAGGAGCCCGGGTAGTCGCCGGCGGTCCACGCGCGATTGCGCCGCTCGACGTGCCACAGCCCTTCGGTCATGTACTGGTCTTCGGCCGAGAGTCGCTTCGGCCGCTCGACGAACACGCCGCGCCATCGCTCCGCACGATCCGCCGCGAGGCGAACGAGCTCCGCCGACGTGTAGCCGGAGCGGAATCGCCACCCGTCGCCGTCGATGGCGTAGCCGACGTGCACGCTCGCGAAGAACCCGGCGAACACCAGCACCAGCACGGCCGCGAATGCCCCGATCCGCCGCCATCCGTCCGATGACAGAGTGCCGCGGAAGCGTTCGAGCGGCGCAATCGCGACGCTGAACAGCAGCCCGCACCCGATCGCGACGCCGTTGAGGAACACGTCGCGGACGTCGCCGACCCGCGCCGGGATGAACCATTGGAACCACTCCTCCACGCTGCCGACCAGCAGTCCCGCGAGGAGCGGCAGCACCAGCGCAGAGAGGTCGCCGGCGGGCCGCCAGGCCCGATAGAAGAGCCACGTGATCAGGCCGTACTCGACGAAGTGGAACCGCTCAACGGCATTGACCTGCGGATCGGGCGACCGCGTCGCGTAGGTGTAGGCCGCTGCGACGATCAGCGCCAGCGCCAGCGCGCCATAGCGCGCGAATCGCCGATCGCGGATCCGCAGCAGCGCCGCGCCGATGGCACTCGCCACCGCGACGAAGACGAGGGCGCCGACGATGCGCACGAACTGGCCGGGGAAGCGCAGCAGGATGGCGCGGCGAATCTCGCCGATGAAGGGCGCCACGGCGAGCACCAGGGGCGGCCGCGACGGGATCCGGCGAGGCGGCGAACGGCCAGGCGCGGAAGAGCGGCAGGCGGAGGGTCGCGAGTGGGCGCGATGGCGCGGAAGCACTGGCTCTAGCACACGGCACGCGGCGGCGGCTGGAGTTGTGATGACGGGGACTAGACGAAGCGGGTGAGCGTGACGTCGAGCGCGCGCGCGCGCCGGGCGCCGCGATGCCACTGCACGAGAATCGGGCTCTGGTAGGTGCCCTCGACGATCGAGCCGCGGCCCGGAACGTCGCGATCGGAGACGAGCAGGCTGACCGAGCGCTTCATCCGCAGGAAGCGCGCCGCCGGCATCGCGATCGCCTGCGACAGGACCGCTTCCACCATCGACTCCCGCAGCCCGAGCGCGTCGACCAGGCGGTTGAACACGCGCACCAGGTCGTACTTCGCGTAGTCGAGGGTCTTCGCCGGAATCGCGCGCGGGTTGCCGAGGATGTGCCCGGCCTTCTCCGCCATGAACCGGAGCGGATCGCGCAGGACCTCGGAGAGGTCGTGGCGCATCAGCAGCGTTTCGTACTCGTTGACGGTCAGCCCGGCGTGGCGCTCGCCCGGGGCCAGCGCCAGCCGCAGCCGTCCCTTGGTGACGCCGTGCTTCGCCACCATCTCGGCGCACTGCGCGTAGATGCCGAATCGCGGGTTCTTCAGGTTCACCGAATCGACGGTGTGGCCCGAGACCGGAACGGTCAGCCTCGTGTGCGCCACCGGTTCTTCCAGGCTGTAGCCCAGCACCGACGTCAGCCGCCGACGCGAATGGCCGTTGTGCACGCCGTCGAGATCGATGAACGAGACGGGCTCGCCCGGCCGGTTCTGGTACGCCACACAGGTCCGCAGCGCCCCGGCCATGAACGCCAGGTGTGAGTCGGCGTTCTGCGGCTCCACGGGCTTCTGATCGGCGGTGAGCTCGGTGCGGCGGTCGAGATTGTCGTGCTCGTAGCCGGCGCCTTCCGGGAACATCGTCCGGAACACTTCGATGTACGGCATCACGCCGGCGTCGCTCTGATTGAGCCGCGACGCGACGCCCGGATCCAGGTAGCCCGCGGTGGTGTGGAAGGAACAGCAGAGCGCGCGCGGATACTCGTCGAGCACGTTGCCAAATCGGGCAGTGAGTGCACGCCGCACGTCGATGACGTCGACGCGGGCCCGAGGGGTGAGCTCGAGAGTCAGCTCGAGTGGACCAGGCATGTCAATTCGCGCTGCCGGCCGGTTCGCCTCGCGCGCGAAAGGGCCACTCCTGAGAATACCACGCCAGTTCTTTGCATTGCAAAGCAAAAATGCCGACAGCCCATCAGCACAGCACCCGGATCACGTCCGATCGCGTGATGATGAACGTCTTGTCGGTCTTGAAGTCGCGGACCAGCACCGCCGGGTTCACCGACGTGATCATCGTCGCCAGCAGTTCGACCGGCGTCGAGATGTCGACGAACGGAAACGCCGGCTGCATGATCGTCTCGACCGGCGACGTCTTGATCGAGGGATCCCTCACCAGCTCGGCGAACAGGTGGGCCTCGTTCAGCGATCCGACCAGGCGCTTGTCGTGCGTGATCGAGATCTGCGAGAAGTCGCGCTGCCCCATCAGCCGCACCGCCGCGTCCACCGTCTCGGCTGTCCTCGAGCGCGAGGAGCTCGCCCGACAGGCCCGAGGCCACGAGGTCGCGCGCGGTCATGCCGGTCTTCTCGAGGAAGCCCTTCTCGCGCATCCACTCGTCGTTGAACATCTTGCCGAGGTAGCGCGACCCGTGGTCGTGGAAGATGACGACGATGACGTCGTCGGGCGTGAAGTGGTCCTTCAGCTGCAGCAGCCCGGCCATCGCCGAGCCCGCCGAGTTCCCGGCGAAGATGCCTTCCTCGCACGCGATCCGGCGCGTCATCAACGCCGCGTCCTTGTCGGTCACCTTCTCGAAGTGATCGATGACGTCGAAGTCGACGTTCTTCGGCAGGAAGTCCTCGCCGATGCCCTCGGTGATGTACGGGTAGATCTCGTTCTTGTCGAAGACGCCGGTCTCCTTGTACTTCTTGAAGACCGATCCGTAGGTGTCGATGCCCCACACCTTGATCGACGGGTTGCGCTCCTTGAGGTACTTGCCGACGCCGCTGATGGTGCCGCCGGTGCCCACGCCGACGACCAGGTGGGTCACCCTGCCGCCGGTCTGCTCCCAGATCTCGGGCCCGGTCTGCTCGTAGTGCGCCGCCGAGTTCGACAGGTTGTCGTACTGGTTGGCCTTCCACGAGTTCGGCACCTCGCGTTCGAGCCGCGACGACACCGAATAGTAGGAGCGCGGATCCTCCGGCTCGACGTTGGTCGGGCAGACGATCACTTCGGCGCCGAACGCCTTCAGCGCGTCGATCTTCTCCTTCGACTGCTTGTCGGTGGTCGTGAACACGCAGCGGTAGCCCTTGACGACGGCGGCGATGGCCAGGCCCATGCCGGTGTTGCCGGAGGTGCCCTCGATGATGGTGCCGCCCGGCTTCAGCAGGCCGGCGCGCTCGGCGTCCTCGATCATGCGCACCGCCATGCGGTCCTTGATCGAGTTGCCGGGATTGAACGTCTCGATCTTGGCGAGGACGGTCGCGTCGATCACGCCGCGGGTGAGGCGATTGATCCGGACCATCGGCGTGCCGCCGATGACGTCCAGGATGGTGTTGGCGATCTTGGGCGTCATGCGGCCGGGGTCCCCGGCAGATAGGTCCCGAACGACCACAGGTTTCCTTCCAGATCGCGCGCGCCATACTCACGGGACCCGTAGTCGGTGTCGCGCAGCTGGTAGACGATCTCGGCCCCGGCGGCGCGGGCCCGCGCGTAGTGCGCGTCGATTTCCGGCACGAACATGTAGATTCCCTGCGTCACGCCGCCAAGCTCGCGCGACGTCTTGAGCCCGAGGTTGTCCTGCTTGACCGAGCCGATCATCACCACGCTGCCGCCCGAGCCGAGCTCCGCGTGCGCGATGGTGTCCTCGGGCCCGGCATAGACGGCACGCTCCTCGAGTCCGAACGCGTGCACGAGCCAGGCGATCGCGACCCGTGCATCGTGATAGCGGATGAACGGGAACATGGTGGCGGCACTGTTCGAGAGTGTCTCCGGCATGCTGGCTCCTCGCGAGAATTTTACGCCGAGCGGCGCCGGCCTCACCACAGCCCGGCTCGTCCGCGCACCGAATCCAGCAGTTTCACCGGATCGAATCCGACCCCGGCCTTGAACACCGTTTCGACGTTGCGCACGTCGGCGATCGTTGTCGACGGATCGCCCTTCACGATCACGAGGTCCGCCTGCTTGCCGACCGCGATGGTGCCGACCTCGTCACGTCCGAGATACGCGGCGCCATTGGCCGTGCCGATGCGAATCGCCTCGACGGGCGAGAACCCCGCCTCGACGAGCAGCTCGAGCTGTCGCTGGTTCGAGAAGCCGGGGACCACGCCGCCGCTGCCAGTGGGGTCGGTGCCGGCGATCAGCCGGCCGCCGGCCCGGACGAACGCCATCTCGAGGGCCATCGCCTTCGGAAACAGCCGGCCGTAGACCGACTGCTGGTTCTTCGCCGTGCGCGCGTGTGTCTCCTCGAACTGCGTGCGCAGCTGCGGCAGCAGCATGTCGAGGCCGGGCGGCAGCGGACGGCCCGGCGTGAACGTCTCGAACACGGTCAGCGTCGACGTCAGGGTCACGCGGCGATCGATCAGCTTCTTCACCAGCGCGGTGAAGGCGGGACTGTCCGGCTCGAGCGCCGCGACGGTCTGCTGCCCGCGGCCCTGGCCAGGGCAGACGTCCGGCTGCTTGTCGGCAACGAAGTCGGTGGCCGCCATGAACCCGTGTTCCAGGTTGTCGATGCCGAGATCGGCCGCTTCGGCGTAGGTCACCGAGCACAGGTGGCCGGTCACCTTCAGCTTGCGCGCGTGAGCGGCGGCGATCGCCGCGGCGAGCTGCGCGCGCGTAATGGTCATGTAGGCCTTGAACGAGGTCGCGCCCATGTCCGCCCAGTAGTCGACCTGTGTCTTGGCCTCGGCGGCATCCCGCATCCCGTACATCTGCAGGAACGTGTTGGCGCCGTTCAAGTACGGCGCGGTGGCGTCGATCCAGGGCCCCGGCTGCTGCCCGGCATCGATCAGCCGCTTCAGATTGAGGTCCATCTGCCCGTTGACGTTGCCGCCGGTCCTCATCGTCGTCACCCCGCCGGCGAGGTAGAGACGGATGAAGCTCTGACCGAGCTGGCCGTAGACCTGCGGGCCGGTCGGGTAGTAGAGATGCTCGTGCACCATGACGAGCCCGGGGATCACGCTCTTGCCCGAGACGTCGATGGTGGTGGCTCCGGACGGGATCGTCACGCGCGCGGCGTCGGCGATCTCGACGATCCGGCCGTCACGGATCACGAGCGTCTGCCCCTCACGGGCCGGACCGCCGGTGCCGTCGATGATGCGGGCGTTGGTCAGCGCGATGACCGCGGCGTCGACCTTGACGAAGCCTCGAACGTTGGCGCTGAGCGTGGCGCGATCCTGCGAGGCCGCGACAGCCGGTCCGGCCGGCCGTGCCGCCAGCAGACAGAGCAGCCCGGTGCAGAGTGCGGGAGCCAGGGCGCGTCGGATCATCGAGGTCCCTCCAGTAGGCGTTGCATCCGCCCGATCAGATCGGCCGCCATTCGCGCCGAGCCGCGGTCGAGGGCGAGCGGCAGCTGACTGGCGGCGAGCGCCAGGTGCGCTGCGGCGCGATCGTCGCCCTCGGCCAGCAGCACCGCGGCTTCGGCCATGGTGCGGGCATGCGGGGAGACGAGCGCGCCTTCGCCCGCCTGGGCCAGCCGCTCCCGCGCGGACTCGGGAGACGCATCATGGATCGATTCGAAATAGGCGGCGTGCAGGAGCAGCGACGGCTGCGACATCGCCGGCAGCGCGGCGCGATGCTTCAGCGCCTCGCGCAGGTAGATGCGGGCCTGACCGGGATCGTCGCGATCGAGCCAGTGGAGGTGCGCGAAGATCCGCGCCGCCACGCCCATCGGGGCGCCGGGCGGAAGCCGCAGCGTGCTCGCCACGAGCGCGGCGTCCCAGTCGCGCGGACGCTGTCCCCCCATCGAGGCGCCGCCCAGCCCGAGCAGCGCGACCTCGGCGTCGACCTGCGGGCCGGACCTGAGGAACCGCAGGATGCGGGCGCCGTCGCTGGTGAACCCGTGCTTGTCGCCGGGAATCAGCGCGATCATCCCCAGCATCAACGACCCGAGGCCCAGCGCCACGACCACCACGAACCCCACGGCCGCGGCCCCGGTCAGCGTCGTGTCGGCGCCGGTGAAGACGGCCATCGCGCTGACCGCGGCGAAGCCGAACGCGAGGCTTGCGGCCGGTCCGCCGGCGACCAGCGCCAGCATCCGCGGCCGCAGCCCGTCGATGCCCTCCGGCGTCGCGCCGACCATCCCGCCGGCCAGCGGGAACACACGATTCACGCCCGCGCTCCATCCGCCGTCGCGACGCTCGAATTTGACCGGACCGACGATGAACAGGCACGGACGGAACCGCGCCGCGGCACCAGCGACGAGGTGCCCGCCTTCGTGCACCGCCACCAGCACGAGGAAGATCACCGGCAGCGCCACCGCGACGGCGACCCATCCCGGCCAGCCGATCTGCAGCGACGGCCACGGCACGACCAGCAGCGCCATCGGGACGACCGCGCCGATCACCGCGCCGGCGACGAGCTGCAGCGCCTGCTTCATGCGCGCTTCCTGAACACGTCGAGCACCACCGCCACGGAGACGAGGATACAGACGCCGCCAAGGGCGGTCTTCGGCGACATCCGTTCACCGAGCATCGCGGCCCCGAGCAGCACCGCGATCAGCGGCTCGACCAGGCCCATGCTGAGGAGCTTGGTCGCGCCGATGCGCTTCAGCAGCCAGTAGTTCAACCAGGCGCCGGCCACCGACCCGGCCAGCGCGAGATACACACCGGACAGCACGGCGGTCGTCGACCAGCGCGCGGTGCGCGGATCGCCTTCGACCGTCAGCGCGTAGAGCAGGAGCGGGCCGAGCGCCGCGGTCATCTGGCCCGCGGTGATCATGGCGGGATCGAGCGATTGTCCGCGCCGCCGCATCACCACGTACGAGATCGCCACGCAGACCGCGCTGCCGATGACGGCGATGCTGCCAGTCAACGCGCGCGAGGTCCCGGTGTCGAACTGATCCCAGAAGATGACGGCGACGCCGAGCACCCCGACCAGGAGCGCCGCGCCTTTCCCGGCCGTCATCTTCTCGTCGTCGAGCAGCAGGTGCGCGAAGACGAAGCCGAACACCGGGGTCATCGCCTGCAGGACGGCGGTGAGCCCGGAGGAGATGTACTGGATGCCCCAGTTCAGGAGGGCGTAGTTGACGCCGAGCAGGATCACGCCGGTGCCGCCGATCAGGATCCAGTCCTGGCGGCGGCGCGGCAGCGGGACGCGCCGGGCGAGCGTGAGCGGCACGAGGACGGCAAGGGCGACCGCGAGCCGGAATGCCGCGAACGTCACCGGCGGCACGTCGCGCACGCCGAGCTTGATGAACAGCCACACCGTGCTCCAGATGGCGCACGTCACCACCCAGACGAGGAGGGTCGAAGAGGTCACGTTGCGGTCCGGCTACTGGCGGTCCGACCCGCTGCGCGGCGGCGGTGCGCCGATGCCGAGCTTCTCGATCCGCCGCGTCTTCATGTTGTAGACGTCGCCGGCGGAGAGCACGAAGTAGGGCTTCTCCCAGGGCTGATTGAGCCTGGTGTTGTCGTGGACGGAGACCTTCCACTTCCCCATCACCTCGAACGTGTCCCCCTTCACGACAATCGCCGTGCCCTCCGAGAGGCCGAGGCCGAGCAGCGTCGGGAACTTCTGAATCACCGGAATCAGGTCGTCCCAGCGATTGCGCGTGTTGATGTGCTGATCGATAGCGGTCTTCCGCAGGAAGCCGAAGGCGCGTTCGTGCTCCGGTTCCGGCGTCATCATAATGTGCGGGCCGGCGACCGCGCCGCGAACCAGGTACTCACCCTGAATCGTCGCGCCGGCCGAGCTGCCGCCGATCACGCCGCCGCGTTCCAGCACCTTGTGGAACTCGCGGTAGGTCGCGGTCTTCGCGTACGAGTCGACGATGTTCCACTGCCGGCCGCCGTTGAACCAGACCGCGTTGGCGTCGCGCAGCACTGCGGCGAACGCGTCCGTGTCCGCCGCCTTCGGATCGTGGGTGTGGAGCATGCGCACGTGCTTGAGGCCCCGCTTCAGCCAGGGACCCAGGATCTCCTGCTCGTCGTAGGCGATCGGCGTCCCGTCCTGCCGGCGGTTACCGCCGGCGGTCGGCACGATGACGAACTTCGCGTCCAGGCCACCGGCCAGCTCGATGAACTTCTCGAGGATCCCCGTCCCTTCCATCGAGCCGCCGCCCGCGATCACCAGCGTGCCCTTCGCCGGTCCGTATTCCGGCGCCTCCTGGACCGCGACCGTGGGCCTGCCCAGGAGGGCAACCAGCAGCGCCAGGAGGATCAGATGAGGGGAGGCCAGACGTCGCATGAACAGGGCGCGGATTGTAACGTACGGTTTCCATAAACCTCCCGGCACCGGCCCTCGTCTACCTACCAGACATCATGACCAACCTGAAACTCGCGTTCCGCCGGCTGTTCAAGGCCCCGTTCGTCACGTCCGTCGCCATCCTGTCGCTCGGACTCGGCATCGGCGCCAACGCCGCGATCTTTTCCTTCTTCAACCAGCTGCTGCTCCGGCCGCTGCCGGTGCCCGATCCACAGCAGCTGGTCAACCTCGCGGCGCCCGGGCCCAAGGCGGGGTCGACCTCCTGCAACCAGGCCGGCAGCTGCGACGAGATCTTCAGCTACCCGATGTTCCGCGACCTGCAGAAGGCGCAGACCGTCTTCACCGGCGTCGCCGCCCACCGCACCTTCGGCGCCAACCTCGCCTACCACAACCAGACCATGAACGGCGAAGGCGTGCTGGTGTCGGGCAGCTACTTTCCGGTGCTCCGCGTCCAGCCAGCGCTCGGCCGGCTGCTCTCGCCCGAGGACGATCAGAAGGTCGGCGAATCGCTGGTGGTCGTGCTCAGCCATGCCTACTGGACCAGCCGCTTCGACCGCAGCCCGTCGGTCCTCAACGACACGCTGATCGTCAACGGCCAGCACCTCACCATCGTCGGCGTCACCCCGGAGGGCTTCGGCGGCACCACGCTCGGCACCCGGCCGCACATCTACGTGCCGATCACGCTCCGCGGCGTGATGAATCCCGGCTTCAACCAGTTCCACAACCGCCGGAGCTACTGGGCCTACGTGTTCGCGCGGCTCCGCCCGGGCGTCACGCTCGACGAGGCGCGCACGCAGATCAACGTGCCCTATCGCGCCATCATCAACGACGTCGAGGCGCCGCTGCAGCGCGGGGCCAGCGATCAATTCCTGGCCCGCTTCAAGGCCAAGGAGGTCACCCTGGACAGCGGCGCGCGCGGACAGAGCTCGGTGGACAGCGAGGCGCGGACGCCGCTCATCCTGCTGCTCGCCGTGACCGGCCTGGTGCTGCTGATTGCCTGCGCCAACATCGCGAACCTGCTGCTGGCGCGGGCCGCGGCGCGCTCGACCGAGATCGCGATCCGCCTCTCGATCGGCGCCAGCCGGCCGCAGCTGGTGGGCCAGCTCCTCACCGAGTCCGTCGTGCTGGCGGCGTGCGGCGGGCTCGCCGGGCTCGCGATCGCGCAGTGGACGCTCGACGCGATCTATGCGCTGCTGCCGGCGGAAGCGGTCAGCAACCTGCCGGTCCGGATCGACGGCACCGTCATGCTCTTCGCCGCGGCGGTCACGCTCGGCACCGGACTGCTCTTCGGGCTCTTCCCGGCGCTCCACAGCACCAGCCCCGACCTGCTCGGCACGCTCAAGGGCCAGGCCGGGCAGCCGGGCGGCGGCCGCTCCGCGAAGTGGTTCCGTTCGACCCTCGCCACGACGCAGATCGCGATCTCGATGGCGCTGCTCGTCTGCGCCGGCCTCTTCACCAGGAGCCTGATGAACGTGAGCCGCGTCGAGCTCGGCATCGACATCGAGAACCTGGTGACGTTCGCCGTCTCCCCCGAGCTGAACGGCTATACCAGCGAGCGCTCGAAGCAGCTGTTCGAGCGGCTCGAGGACGATCTGGCGGCGCAGCCCGGCGTGCTCGGCGTCACCGCCGCGCTGGTGCCGGCCATCGCCGGCAACAACTGGGGCAACAACGTCTCGGTCGAAGGCTTCAAGGCGGGCCCGGACACCGACACCAACTCGCGGTTCAACGAAGTCGGCCCCGAGTACTTCAAGACGCTGCGCATCCCGCTGCTGGCGGGGCGCGAGTTCACGCGCGCCGACCGGCTCGGCGCGCCGAAGGTCGCGATCGTCAACGAAGCGTTCGCCAGGAAGTTCAACCTCGGTCGCGACGCCGTCGGCAAGCGGATGCGGATCGGCAGCGGCGGCGAGCTCGACATGGAAATCGTCGGCCTGGTCAAGGACGCCAAGTACAGCAGCGTCAAGGATGAGACGCCGCCGGTCTTCGTCCAGCCATACCGGCAGGACGAACGGGTCGGCTACATCACCTTCTACGTCCGCACCGGCGGGTCGCCCGAACAGATGCTGCAGACGGTCCAGCGCGTCGTCGCCAGCTCCGACCCGAACCTGCCGGTCGAGAACCTCAAGACGATGCCGCAGCAGGTGCGGGAGAACGTCTTCCTCGACCGCATGATCAGCATGCTGTCGGCCGGTTTCGCGATCCTGGCGACGCTGCTCGCGGCGGTCGGCCTGTACGGCGTGCTCGCCTACACGGTCTCGCAGCGCACGCGCGAAATCGGTCTGCGGATGGCGCTCGGTGCGGCGCCGGGGCGGGTCCGGCTCATGGTGCTGCGCCAGGTCGCGGTCATGACCGTCGTCGGCGGCGTCATCGGCCTGGTCGCCGCGCTGTGGGCGGGACGCGCCGCGAGCGCCATCCTCTACGAGATGCAGGGGACCGATCCGGTCGTGCTCGTGGTGTCGGTCGTGCTGCTGTCGGCGGTCGCGCTGTGCGCCGGCCTGATCCCGGCGCATCGCGCGTCGAAGGTCGATCCGATGCTGGCGCTGAGGTATGAATAGTTATCGCCTCGCGGCGCGGCCTGTTGCAGCGTAGGTGGTCGAACTTGCGGCTACCGGTAGCTATCGCGCGCGCGCCAGCTCCAGCACGACGTCGTAGTGGAAGCGCACGAACCGGTGCAGCTCGCGCTCGAGGATCCGCTCCTGGTCGCTGTGCGCGCCAAACCCCTTCGGCCCGTCCTCGATGTCGGTCGCCGGGCCGATGCCGAAGCACTGGATTCCCTTGGCCCGGAGGTACGACATGTCGGTCGCCCCGGTGCTCATCGTCGGCAGCGTGATGGTCTTGTAGTGCGCGGTGATGCCGGCCTCGATGGCCGTGAACGCTTCTGAATCGAGCTCCGCGCTGGCCGCGCCCGGCCGCACGTCGCGCTGCCCCCATCCCACCTCGATGGCCGGATCGTTCACGACCTTGCGGACCTGCTCCAGGATGCGCTGCGGATCGTCGTCCGGGTGGGTGCGCACGTCGAGCGTCGCCTGCGCCTCCGAGGGGATGACGTTGACCCGGTAGCCCCCTTGAATGATGTTCGGCGAAATCGAGGTGCGGATCATCGAGGCATGCCTCGGTTCGTGCTCGAGGAAGTGCTCGTCCGCCGCGTCTCGCCGTTTGGGATCGCTGCCGATGATGTCGAGGTAACGCCTGGCGTCCGCCGGAGCGGAGATCGACGCCAGCCGCTTGAAGTACGCGCGCGTGGTGTCGTTCAGCCGGATATCGGGCTTCCAGGCCGCGACGCGGGCGACCGCCGCCGCCAGGTGCGCGATCGGGTTCGAGCGCAGCGGCACGGAGCCGTGACCGGCCACCCCTCGCGCCACCAGCTCGATGCGGCGCGGGATCTTCTCGATCGTCTGCACCGAGGCGAACTTGACCGTGCCCCCCGTGCGCGTCACCCCGCCGCCCTCGGCCAGGCAGTACTCGGCCTCGACCTTCGGGAAGTGCTGCTGCGTGATGAACTGGATGCCGATGCGCGTCGACCCCTCCTCACCGGCTTCGGCAAGGAAGATGACGTCGCGGTCGAGCGGCACCTTCGACCGCTTCAACGTGAGCATCGCCATCAGCGCGGCGGTCACGTTGTCCTTGTCGTCCACCGTGCCGCGGCCGTAGACGTAGCCGCCGTCCCGGACGGCACCGAACGGCGGATGCGTCCACTTCTTCGGGTCGACGTTGACGACGTCGGTGTGGGCCATGAGCAGCAGCGGCCGCTTCTTCCCCGTCCCTTTCAGCCTGGCGACGATGTTGGGGCGGTGCTTCTCGAGCGACAGGACCTCGACCGGAATCCCCTCCTGCTCGAGGACGCGGCGCAGGTAGTCGGCGGCCGGCGCCTCGTTGCCCGGGGGGTCGCTGGTGTCGAATCGGACGAGCTCCTGGAAATGACGGAGCGTTTCCTCTTCGAGGCGTGTCCAGTCGGGCTGTGAGGGCCCCTGTGCGAATCCGGACGACGACAGGGCGAGGGCGGCAGTGACGAACAGGGCGGCGAGTCGCATGTGCGACGATTATCCTCGCACAGCGAAACGTCCGGTACGTCGCGGGCGTCTACAATGTCTGAGCGGCGGGGACGGCTGCGGCAACCGGCCCGGCCCTCGTCCCGGCGACTAATCTTCCTGAGGAGAACATCTGGTGCGAATCGGTGCAGCGGCCCTGACCGCCGGCTTGTTGTGCGCCCCGCTCTTGCTTACCGCCTGCGGGGGCACGGAAACAGCCGCGCCGCCGCCGGACAGCCGGCCCCCGGCCGCGGTGGCCGTGACCGCGGTGACCGGGCTCGACGAACCGGTAATCGTCGAGGCGACAGGCAGCTTCCAGCCGGACGAATCCTCCGCCGTAGCCCCCTCGAGCTCAGGTCGCGTCACCGAGACCCCGGTGGATGTCGGCGAGCACGTGGCGCGCGGCGCCGTCCTGATCCGCATCCAGGCGGTTGACGCGAACCTCCGGCTCAACGAAGCGCAGGCCGCGGTGTCCCGCGCGGAGGCCAGCCTCAAGCTCGCCGAATCGCAGAACGCGCTGGCGCAGACCACGGCCAAGCGCAACGCCGCGCTGCTCGCCGGCGGCCTGGTGCCCCAGACCGTGGCCGACGAAGCGCGCACGCAGGCGGAGACTTCCTCCAACAGCGTGCTGGTGGCCCGCGCCTCGCTGGCGCAGTCCCGGGCGCAGCAGGCCCTCGCCGAAAAGGCCGTCTCGGACGTCGTCGTGGTCGCCCCCTTCGCCGGATACATCAGCGAGCGGCGCGTCGCCGCCGGCGAGTTCGTCCAGCCGTCGACCGCCGTGGTCACCCTGCTGCGGCTCGACCCGCTCCGGCTGCAGCTGACGATTCCGGCGGTGCAGGCCGCGGACATCAAGATCGGCCAGTCCGTGCGCGCGCGCGTCGATGCCTATCCCGACAAGCAGTTCGAGGGGAAGATCACGGCCGTCAACCCGGCGATCGCCGCCGAATCCCGATCCTTCATGGTCGAGGCGCGGGTGCCGAATCCGGGCATGCTGCTGAAGCCGGGGATGTTCGCGGTCGCGTCGATCGAGCAGGGCCGGACCCAGCGGGCGGTGCTGGTGCCCAAGCGCGCGGTCATCGAGGACGTGAACACCAACTCGTACCGTGTCTTCGTCGTCGATCAGGACAACAAGGCCCGGCTGCGCGTGGTCCAGCTTGCGCCCCGCCAGACCCATCCCGACAGCACCAAACTGCTGAGCGGGGTCAAGGAATCCGAGCGCGTGGCGATGTCCAACCTGGCTGATCTGTATGACGGCGCCCCGGTGACGGTCGAGCGCGCGACGCGCTAGGAGAACCCCGTGCAGAAGCTTGCCGAAGTCTGCGTCCGCCGTCCGGTCTTCGCGTCGATGCTCATCGCCGCGATCGTCGTGATCGGCGGGGTGTCCGCGTTCCAGCTCGGCGTCGACCGCTACCCGAGAATCGAGACGCCGGTCGTTTCGGTGAGCACCACCAACCCCGGGGCGACACCGGAAAGCATCGAGGCCGAGATCACCGACCGCATCGAGGCGGCGGTCAACACGGTCGCCGGGATCGACGAGCTGCGATCGACCTCGACCGAAGGCACGTCGCGCGTCACCATCACCTTCGACCTCTCGAAGAACCCGGACGTCGCCGCGCAGGAAGTGCGCGCGAAGGTGGATCCGGTCATCCGGAACCTGCCCGAGACCGCGGACCCGCCGGTCGTGCAGAAGCAGGATCCGGACTCGATGCCGATCATGTTCCTGTCGATCTCGGCGCCGATGCCGGCGGTCGAGCTCACGAGTTACCTGGAGCAGAACGTCCAGAAGCGGCTGGAGTCGGTCAACGGCGTCGGCGAGGTCTTCATGTTCGGCGCGCGGCGCCGGCAGGTGCAGGTCAAGATCGATCCCGATCGGCTGAACGCGTATCAGCTGTCCACGTCGGACGTGGCGGCGGCGCTGCGCGCGCAGAACCTCGAGCTGCCCGGCGGCCGCCTCGAGCAGGGCACGCGCGAGCTGTCGGTGCGCACGGTCGGCCGGCTGGCACGCCCCGACGAGTTCGCCGACGTCGTCGTCGCCACCCGCGGCAACATCCCGATCCGGATCCGCGACCTCGGCGTCGTCGAGGACACCGGCGCCGACCCGACCTCGGTCTCGAACCTGAACGGCAAGAGCTCGGTGTCGATCGGCGTCCGCAAGCAGAGCGGCGTCAACACCGTGGCGCTGGCGGACGCCATCAAGTCGCGGCTCGCCGAGATCGAGAAGACGCTGCCGCCGACCTTCCAGCTCCGCCTGGTCCGCGACGACTCCGAGTTCATCCGCGCCTCGCTCGACGCGATCGAGGAGCACCTGATCCTCGGCGGCATCCTGGCCGCGGTCATCGTGTTCGATCTTCCTGCGCAACTTCCGCTCGACGATCATCGCCGCGGTCGCGATTCCGACGTCGATCATCGGCGCCTTCGCGGTCATGGCGGCGCTCGACTTCACGCTCAACCAGATGACGATGTTGTCGCTGACGCTGATGGTCGGCATCGTCATCGACGACGCCATCGTCGTGCTGGAGAACATCTACCGCTTCGTCGAAGAGAAGGGCATGACGCCGCGGCAGGCGGCGATCGAAGGCACCAAGGAGATCGGGCTGGCGGTCATGGCCACGACGCTGTCGCTGCTCGCCGTGTTCCTGCCGGTCGGCTTCCTCGGCGGCATCATCGGCCGGTTCATGTCGTCCTTCGGCCTGACCTCGGCGGCGGCGATCGCGATCAGCCTGATCGTGTCGTTCACGCTGACGCCGATGCTGGCGTCGCGGTGGATCAAGCAGGACACCGACCCGACCCACCACGATCCGGACGCGTCGCGGCGCGGCTTCTATCGCCACATCGATCGCACCTACACCTGGCTGCTCCAGTGGTCGATGGCGCATCGCTGGGTGATCGTCGGGACCTGCGCGCTGGTCATCGGCAGCCTGGTGCCGCTCTTCAAGGCCTCGGGGATCAACTTCACGCCGCAGGAAGACGAGTCGCGCTTCCAGATCTCGGTGCGGCTGCCGGTGGGATCGAGCCTCGCCGCGACGCAGTCGCTGATGGAGCGGATCGCGCGCGACATGCGCGAGCAGCTGCCCGGCGTCTCCGACACGCTGTCGATGCCGGGCGGCGGCGGCGGCGGGTTCGGCTCGACCAACCAGGGCAGCCTGTTCGTCCGGCTCCGGCCGATTCACGAGCGCGAGCACGGCCAGCAGGAGCTGATCGTGCGGGCGCGGCGGATCATCCAGCCGTACCGCCAGTCAGCCGTCATCTCGATCCAGAGCGCCGGCGGCATCGTCGCGTTGAGCGGACGCGGCGCCGTGATCCAGTACGCGCTGGTCGGGCCGGATCTGCAGAAGCTCGATCAGTACACCGACAAGGCGCGCGCCATCCTCAGCAAGCGCGAGGAGCTGGTCGACGTCGATCGCACGTATCTGCCGGGGCGCCCGGAGCTGCGCCTCAACATCGACCGCAAGCGCGCCGCCGACCTCGGCGTGCGGGTGCAGGACGTGTCGCAGACGGTCAACGCGCTGGTCGCCGGCCAGAAGGTCACGACGTTCAACGCCGCGTCCGACCAGTACGACGTCGTGCTCCGCGCGCAGGACTCGTTCCGGCGAACGCCGGACTCAATCGCCGGCGCCACCGTGCGGACCGGCACCGGCGAGCTGGTCCAGCTCCGCACCCTGGTGACGTTCGCCGAGGGGTCAGGTCCGGCGTCGATCGATCGACTGAACCGGCAGCGCCAGATCGCCATCACGGCGAACCCCGCCCCCGGCCGGGCGCAGGGCGAGGCGCAGCAGGTCGTCATCGATACATTTGCCGGCCTCGACATGGAACCGGGCTACAACCTCGTCGCAAGCGGCGGATCGCGCGAGCTCGGACGGGCGGCGTACTACTTCGGCATCGCGTTCGCGCTGTCGTTCGTGTTCATGTACATGGTGCTGGCCGCGCAGTTCGAGTCGTTCATCCACCCGATCACGATCCTGCTGACGCTGCCGCTGGCGGTCCCGTTCGGCCTGCTCGCATCGCTGATGTTCGGACAGCAGCTCAACATCTACTCCGCGCTCGGCGTCCTGCTGCTGTTCGGCATCGTCAAGAAGAACGCCATCCTGCAGATCGACCACACCATCGGCCTGCGGGCGAAGGGCATGGAACGCTACGACGCGATCATCCAGGCCAACCGCGATCGGCTCAGGCCGATCCTGATGACCACGCTGGCGCTGATCGCCGGCATGATGCCGCTCTGCATCGGCAGCGGCCCCGGCGCCGAGACGAACCGGTCGATCGGCATCCTCGTCGCGGGCGGCCAGGCGATGTGCCTCGTGCTCACGCTGCTCGCCGTGCCCGTCTTCTATTCGCTGTTCGACGACGCGGCGCAGTCGCCGGCATGGGGCCGCATCGGCCGGCGCGCGGAGCGCGTCTCGGCCGGAATCCGTCGCCTGACCGGACGGCGACAGCCCGCACGGGCACGATGAGCCTTGGCGTCACGGGTCCGGCCGGCACGGATCGTCGCCGCGATCGCGATCACCGCCGCGCTGCTCTATGCCGCCGCGATGGTCTACCTCGTCACGCAGGAGACGAGGCTCATCTTCCAGCACGGGCGGCCCCTCAGCGAAGCACGACCCGACTTCGTCTACGAGCAGGTCGACGTCCCGCGGCCTGACGGCGCGAAGCAGCTCGCCTGGCTGATCGAGAACCCCGGCGCCCGGACGTGGGTGCTGTTCCTCCACGGCAACGCGGCGACCATCGCGAGCCGCGTCAACATCGCCCGCTACCGCGAGCTGCGCGGGCTGGGGCTCAGCGTCATGGCCACCGAGTACCGCGGGTTTGCGGGCGTGCCCGGCGAGCCCAGCGAGGCCTCGGTCGGAGAGGATGCGCGGCACGCGTTCGACTACCTGACGCGCGTCAAGCAGATCTCCCCCACCCGCATCGTGATCTACGGCTGGTCGCTGGGATCGGCGATCGCGGTGACGCTGTCCGCGAACGTGCCCGAGGCGGCGCTGGTGCTCGAGGGCGCCATGTCGTCGGTCGTCGACATCGGCCAACGCGACTATCCGATGTTCCCGATCCGCCTGCTGATCCGCAATCCGTTCGAATCGATCCAGAGGATCGGCCGGATCGGCGCGCCGGTGCTGTTCCTCCACAGTCCCGAAGACGAGATCATCCCGATCGCGGAGGGCCGGCGGCTGTTCGACGCCGCCCCGCAGCCGAAGCGCTTCGTCGAAGTCCGCGGCGGGCACATCTACGCGAACGAGCGTGACGCCGCCGTGTTCTTCGGCGCCATCCGCGGGTTCCTGGACGAATACGGGCTGCTGGGGCATCAAGAGTAAAGGGCATTAACTCCCAACCTCCAACTCCCAACTCCCAAGACACGCAGTTCGAACAAATGGGTAAAAATCGATGAAGCTAGCTTGTTGCCACGGCTTTCACCCCAGTGTCCCGAGCGACTAGGTTTGGGAGTTGGAAGTTGGGAGTTGGGAGTTGACCCGTGCCCTTGGAAGTAACGCCCGCCATCGTCATCGCCGAGTCGGAGCTCGAGGAGAGCTTCGTGCGCGCGTCGGGGCCGGGCGGACAGAACGTGAACAAGGTCTCGACCGCGGTGCAGCTGCGGTTCGACGTGGCCCAGTCGCTGACGCTGGACGATCGCGTCAAGCAGCGGCTGCGCAGCCTGGCCGGCACGCGCATGACCGACGAGGGCGTGCTCGTCATCGATGCGCGGCGGCACCGCACCCAGGCACAGAATCGTGAAGACGCGCGCGAACGGCTCGCCGAGCTGATCCGCCAGGCGGCGACGCCGCCGAAGAAGCGGCGGGCGACCAGACCGTCACGCGCCGCGAAGGCGCGCCGCATGGAGACCAAGTCCAGGCGGGCCGAGATCAAGCAGCGCCGAGGCAAGGTAACCGACGACTGACCGGTGATCCACCGTGGTTGTTCTTCTGTTCTGGCTGAGCGCCTGGCTGGCGCCGCAACCCGCGTCAGAGTTTCCACCCGCGGAGGAGTTCGCGAAGCGCGTCCGCCAGGCGGCCCGCCTCGACTTCGAGATCCAGGAGCGCTTCGCGTACCTCGAGGTGCGCCGCGACGTGAAGATCTCCAAGCTGGGAAAGGTCACGGTCGGGCCGCTCCGCACGTTCGAGGTCTTTCCGTCCGATCGTCCCGGCGGCACCTACAAGCGTCTGATCGCCGTCGACGGCACGCCGCTCACTGCCGCCGAGCTGGCGCGCCGCGATGCCGAACACGAGCGCGACCTGCGGCGTGAGGCGGAGCGCCCGGCGACCGAATCGTCCGAGCAGCGCGCCGAACGAATCGAGGAGGCGGACGCGGAGCGCCGTCACCGCAACGCCATCATGGACGACGTCGTCGCGGTCTACGCGCCGACGTTCGTGGGATACGAGAAGATCGACGGGCAGCGGGTCCTGGTGGTCGATCTCGCGCCGCGCGAGCACGCGCGCGTCACCACCCGCGAGGGCCGGTGGATGAAACAGTGCGCCGGCCGCATCTGGGTCGACGCCGCCGACTACCAGATCGTCAAGATGGAGATGCAGATGTTCGACGACGTGTCGATCGGCTGGGGGATCGTGGGGCGGCTGCACAAGGGCAGCCGGCTTCGGTTCGTCCGCACCAGGTTCGAGGACGCGTGGGTGCCGGCCGAGGTAACCTACGCCGCGAAAGGGCGCACCCTGCTGTTCCGTCCGTTCGAATTTTCGGTGACGACGACCTTTGCGAACTACAAGCGGCGGTGACATTTCGGTGGCGAACAAACCTCGTCCGGACGATGCCCGTCTAACCCGGTGACGACCATGCGCCGGCTTTGCCATGTCCACACGCCTCCACCCTCGCACCGCTGCCCTCGCCGGACTGTTGATCGTGTCGCTCGCCGGCACCCTTCTGGCGCAGCCGCCGCAGGGACGGGGCGGCCGCGGGCAAGGGCCGGGAGGCCGGGGGCTGGGTGCGCCGCAGCGCCCGGCGCCGAGGGACGCCGGCCAGCCGCAGACCGCGATTCCCACGGGGACGGCGGCGATCTCCGGCACCGTTGTCGTGACGGGGACCGGACAGCCGGCGCGGCGCGCACGGGTGACCCTCAATGCGATGGACGGCGGCGGATCGCGTTCGGTCACCACCGACGACAACGGCGGGTTCGTCTTCAACGGCATCATCGCCGGCCGCTACAACCTCAGCGCCTCGAAGAACGGCCACGTCGGCGTGACCTACGGACAGACCATGCCGGGACGCCCGGGCACACCCATCCAGCTCGCCGACGGTGAGAAGTTCTCGGCCAGCATGCAGATCGCGCGCGGCAGCGTGATCACCGGCACGGTGCTCGACGAGCACGGCGAGCCGACGCCGGGCACGCAGGTGCGTGTGATGCGCTACGTGATGCAGTCGGGCCGCCGCACCCTGCAGCAGTCGGGCACCGGCTCGACCGACGACCGCGGCATCTACCGCGTCTACGGCCTTCAGCCGGGCGAATACGTGGTATCGGCGGTGCCGCCGCGCAATGCCGGCCCCGGCATGGACGCCGCGCGCATGACCGCGGAGCTCGAGGCGGTGCGTCAGCGCATCGCCGGCGCGGTCGATCAGGCGGTCGCGCGCGAGCTGGTGACGCGGGCGAGCATGCTGCAGGCGGAGTTGCCCGCGCAGGAGGAACAGCCCACCGGCTACGCCCCGGTCTACTACCCGGGCACGATCGCCGCGACCGACGCCGCCCCGGTCCCGCTCGGCATCGGCGAGGAGCGATCCAGCGTCGATTTCCAGCTGCAGCGCGTGCCGATGGCGCGCGTGGAAGGCTCGGTGGTGAACGGCACGGGCGTGGCCACGCAGAACATCCAGCTCACGCTCACCAACGCGAGCCAGTCGATCCCGGGCCTCGGCGCGATCTCGGGCCGTGCCGAAGCGGACGGGCGATTCCGGCTGACCAACGTCCCGCCCGGGCAGTACCGGCTGGTCGCACGCGCCAATGCGGCGTCCGCGACGGGACGGGGCGGCGGCCCGGATCCCGACAACCCGACCGTCCCGGGCGCCCCGATCGCGCCGGGCATGGGGCGAGGCGGGCGCGGGAACCAGCCTCCACCGATCCGGCTGTGGGGCGCAGTGGACGTACCGGTCGACGGCCGTACGCAGTCGAACGTGATCGTGACGCTGCAGCAGGGTCTGACCGTGACCGGCCGCATCGCGTTCGAGGGGACGACGCTGCAGCCGCCGGCCGATCTGTCGCGCATACGGGTCAACCTGTCGCCGGCGGATCCGTCATCGACTGGCGGCCTGCTGCAGGCCTCCTCGGGCACCGTGGACGGGTCGGGCAAGTTCTCGATCCCCAGTGTCGTGCCGGGCATCTATCGGCTGACCGCGTCGAACGCCGGCAACGGGTGGGTCACGGCATCGGCCACGATCGACGGGCAGGACACGCTCGACTTCCCCGCCGAGATCAAGGCGGGCAGCGCGAACAACAGCGCGGTGATCACCTACACCGACAAGCCGTCGCAGCTCGGGGGCACGATCACCAATCAGCGCGGCGAGCCGGCGCCGGCGTATACGCTGATCCTCTACTCCGCCGACGAGCGCTTCTGGGGCCCGCAGTCGCGCCGCATCCGATCGACGCGTCCCGCCACCGACGGGCAGTTCACCTTCGCGACGATTCCGCCCGGCGACTACAAGCTGGTCGCGCTCGCCGACGTCGAGCCCGGCGCGTGGTTCGACCCCGCGTTCCTTCTGCAGATGGAGGGCGCGGCGATCTCGGTGCGGGTCGCCGAGGGCGAGAAGCGGGTCCAGAACGTCCAGATCTCGCAGTAGGCGCTACCCGTCCCACGCCTGACGGCAGCGTCCCGTCACACGATTCACGGCACCATCCATCCCGCAGGTCGCGTCAGCGTCCGTCCCGCCATCTGTCCCATTTTGCTGAGAAAAAACGACCGGTTTCGAGCCGCCGTGTGACGAAAATTGTGACGTTATCTGCCTCAGTGCCTTGGACTTGACCGCCTCAAGCTGATCCGGGTAGAGTGTCCCCTCTGTAAGTCTTGCAAGACGTGTCGTTCAAGGGAGGATGCATGATGAGCCGTGCTCAACGGCTGCTGGCAGCAGTCGTGTTGGTGCTCGTGTCGAGTTCCCTCGGGTATGCCCAGGGCGGCGGACAGTCGCTGTCGGGCACTGTGGTCGATTCTGGCGGCGGCGTCATTCCAGGCGCAGCCGTGGCTGTCAAGAACATCGCTACCGGCGAGACGTTCGATGTCACCTCGAACGAATCGGGCGTGTTCTCCATTCCCGCCATCTCGGTCGGGAGCTACGTCGTCACCGTCACCCTCCAGGGGTTCAAGACGGCAGTCGTCAACGACGTGCGCATCGTGACGGGAACGACGGCGAGCGTCAGGGCCGTCCTCGAGATTGGCGCTCTCACCGAAACTGTCCAGGTCAGCTCCCGCGCGGAGCTGGTCCAGAGCCAGTCGCCGCAGGTGTCGTCCACGCTGGTGGCCGAGCAGCTCAGTGAGATTCCCCTGAGCTCGCGCAACGCGCTCTACGCGGTGACCATGCTGCCGGGCGTCCAGTACGGTGCGGGCAGTGGCCCGCGCGCGGCCGGCATCAACGGCCTGCCGAACAACACCGTCAACATCACCATCGACGGCATCCAGACCGGCAACATGCTGCAGTCGACCGACGGGTTCTTCTCGATGGTCACGCCGCGGCTCGACGCGGTCGAGGAGATCACGATCACCGGCGCGGTGCCCGGCTCGGGCGCGGGTCCGGGGTCGGTGCAGATTGCGTTCGCGACGCGCTCCGGTTCGAACCGCCTCGAAGGCAGCGGCTACCACTACTGGCGGCAGCCGGACTTCAACGCCAACTACTACTTCAACAAGGTCAACAACCTGCCGAAGAACGAAGTCATCGTTCACCAGTACCGGCTTCCGGCAGGGTGGCCCGATCGTGATCCCCGGCCTCTACGACGGCCGCAACAAGTCGTTCTTCTTTTTCAACTTCGAGCACCTCCACCAGCCGTCGAGCGCGACCCGCACCCGGCAGCTGCTGCGGCCCGAAGCGCAGGCCGGCATCTTCGGCTACAACGTGACGGTCGGCGGCGTGCAGACGCGCCGCACGGTGGACATCCTGGCGCTGGCGGCGGCGAACGGCCAGATCACGGCGCGCGACCCGGTGGTCATGCGCATGATCGACAAGATCCGCGCCGGCACCACGACCACCGGCACGATCAACGACGTCAACAACGGCAACACGCTCGACTACGTGTTCCAGGCCACAGGCATCGGCAACCAGGTACTCGCCGACCACCAGGCTCGACTTCAACCTCGGCGAGAACCATCGCCTGAGCGGGTCCTACTGGTGGCAGCGATTCAAGAGCACCACCGACCTGCTGAACAACGCGGAAGTGCGATTCCCGGGCCTGCTGAACTACGGCACCCAGAACTCCTATCGCACCACCGGCAACTCGACGCTGCGTTCGACGCTCGGCGCCAACCTGGTCAACGAGCTGCGCGGCGGCTGGCAGTGGTCGCCGAACGACTTCTTCTCGAACATCACCGCGGACCACTTCACCGATCAGGACGGCTACGCGCTCGGGTTCCCGATCAGCACGGGGCCGACCTACAACACCGGCCCCGCGCCGCGGAACACGACCACCTGGAGCGTGGACAACACCCTGAACTGGCTGCGCGGCGCGCACAGCTTCTCGATGGGCGGCGGCTACGCCGGTGTGTTCAATCGCACCAACAGCTACAACGTCGTGCCGAGCATCACGCTCGGGTTCAACACGAACACCGACCCGGCGGCCGGCATGTTCAGCACGACGAACTTCCCGTCGGCGACGGCGGCACAGCTCGACGAAGCGCGTGCGCTCTACGCGCTCCTGACCGGCCGGGTGTCGGCGATTCCCGGAACCGCGCGGCTCGATTCGGCGACCGGCGAGTACGTCTACAACGGCGACCTCGCCCGGAAGTCACGGCAGTCGAGCTTCTCGGCGTTCCTCTCCGACCAGTGGCGCGCCACGCCGGCGCTGACCATCAGCGGCGGCATCCGCTGGGATCTGCACATGCCGTTCACGCCGGCCGACAACACCTGGTCGCTGGCGACGATTGAAGACATCTGCGGCATCTCCGGCCTCGGCAGCGGCCCCGGCGGACCGTCCCTGCAACATGTTCAATCCGAACGCGCAGTCCGGAACCTTGATCCCGGCCTACGACAGGTTCGAGCCGGGCATGTCGGCACACAAGACGAACTGGTTCGACTTCGCGCCGAACGTCGGCGTGGCGTGGCGGCCGGACGTGCAGACCGGCTTCCTCCGCACGCTGCTCGGCGATCCCGAGCAGGCCACGGTGCGCGCCGGCTACGCGCTCAGCTACAACCAGGAGCGCATCGAGCGGTTCACCGCGAACGCGGGCACCAACCCGGGCGGCACGGTCAGCGTCACGCGCGACCTCGGCACGGGCTATCCGCTGGTGCTCCCGGGCGAGTCGTATCCGGTGCTGTTCAGCCAGCGCTCGCGCCTCGGCCCGCCGAGCTATCCGTCCTCGCCGCAGTACCCGATCGCGGCGACCACGGCCAACAGCGTGAACATCTTCCCGCAGGACCGCCACCTGAAGACGCCGCGCGTCCACTCGTTCTCGGCCGGCGTGCAGCGCTCGCTCGGCTCCGACATGGCGCTGGAAGTGCGCTACGTCGGCAACCGCAACAACAACACCTGGGCGGAAGAGGACTGGAACGAGCGCAGCATCTTCAACAGCGGGTTCTACAACGAGTTCCTGCTGGCGCAGCGCAACATCGCCGCGAACATCGCCGCCGGCCAGGGCGCCCGCGGCTTCGCCTACACCGGGGTGCCGGGATCGTCGCCGCTCCCGATCCACCTCGCCTACCTGAACGGCAGCCGGGACGTCACCAATCCCGCCGCCTACGCGCACACCAACTTCACGAACTCCGGCTTCATCAACCGGTTCAGCGCGCTGCGGCCCCAGGTCGCCGGGGCGCTCAGTGCGATCGACACGGCGGCGTTCAGGGCCAACGCGCTCGCCGCCGGGATGGCGCGCAACCTGATCGTCATGAACCCGATGGTCAGCGGCACGTTCGTCGTCCAGGACAACAACTGGACGAAGTACAACAGCCTCCAGGTCGAGATGCGCCGCCGCTTCTCGCAGGGGCTGCTGGTCGGCGCGAACTACACCTACGGCATCAAGAAGTCGTCGCAGCTGACGACGCTGGCTGCCGAGCGCGTCGAGGTCGACGTCTCGGACGACCGCAACTCGCCGCATGCGTTCAAGATGAACTGGACCTACGAGCTGCCGATCGGACGCGGCCGTCGCTTCGGCGGCAACATGAACCCGGTGTTGAACTATCTCGTCGGCGACTGGGAGTTCTCCGGCGCCGGCATCGTCAAGACCGACCGCTATCGCATCACCGGTGCGAAGCTGGTCGGCATGACGGAGGACGAGTTCGCGAAGCAGTTCAAGATCCGGATCGAGCAGAACGCCCTGGGCCGCACGCTGGTCTACAGCATGCCCGAGGACATCCGCCGCAACACCACGGCGGCCTACAACGTGGACCCGACGACGCCGACCGGCTACAGCGTGGCGCTCGGCGTGCCGACCGGCAGTTACCTCAAGCCGGCCAGCGACGAGAGCTGCGTCGCGATCTACCGCTTCGACTGCAACACGCCGGACCTCAACCTGAACGGCCCGCTGTTCTCGCGCTGGGACATGCGCCTGAAGAAGCGCTTCGCGCTCGGCGGCCGCGTCAACTTCGAGCTGATGGCTGAAGTCCTCAACGTGTTCGACACGGTGAACTTCAATCACACGCTCGGGTTCTCGACGACCGATCCGATCGAGTCGTTCCGCGTGACGTCGGCCTACACCGACGTCAACACCACGTTCGATCCGGGCGGCCGGATTGGGCAGCTGGTGTGGCGCCTGAACTGGTAAGGCCGACCTCCAGTCTTACCCTTCGAACCCGGGTCGAGCGCTGCTCGACCCGGGTCTTTTTGTTTTTGGGAGGGTCGGTGATCGGTGATCGGGGATCAGTGATCGGGACTCGGGACGCGGGACGCGGGACTCGGGACGCGGGACTGCTAGGGCATCCGGGTGACCGTCCAGGACTCGTTCCGGCGCGCACGCGATCGTCGGCGAGCGCGCACAACGCGATGGACCGCATGGCTGAACCCTCCACCCTGGAAGGTGTCGAAACCGCCTCCGCCGGCTCACCTCGACAGGATCAGCCGCAGCGCGGCCAGGGCCGCGAACCCGAGCATCAGCAGGTTGAACAGCTTCTGCGGCAGCCGCTCCAGGAGCCATCGACCGCTGAACACCCCCATCAGCACGGCCGGGATCAGCACGGCGTTGAACAGCAGCGTATCGGCGTGGATCAGGCCAAGGCCGGCGCTGAACGGCACCTTGAACGCATTGACGATGAAGAAGAACCAGGCCAGGGTGCCGACGACCTCGAACTTGGGCAGGCCGACGGCGAGGCAATAGATCGTGATCACCGGTCCCGCCGCGTTGGCGAGCATGGTCGTCGCGCCCGCGAGCAGGCCGATGCTCCAGACCGCGCCGCGGGTGTGCGGCACGTCGCCGAGCCAGTCCGGGCGCTGCATCCGGATCACCTGCATCGCCGCCAGGCCGAGCACCGTCCAGCCGATCAGCGGCTTGTAGGTCGACTCCGCGATGCCGCGCATGAACATCGCGGCGACGACGACGCCGAGGCAGGCGGGCGGCAGCATCCGCCGCACGTAGTCCCAGCGCGCGTGCTGCTTGAAGACCGTCACCGCGCAGACGTCGGCGACCAGCAGCAGCGGCAGGACGACGCCGGTCGAGTCGCGGGCGCCGAAGAGGAACGCGAAGACCACGACGTGGAACAGGCCGATGCCGGCGAGCCCGCCCTTGCTCAGGCCGACGCCGAATGCGGCCGCGACGGCCAGCAGCCATTGAGCCGCGGTCAGGGGCGGCACGTCAGCGCGTGAACCACACGAAGCCTTCGTGGGCGATCGGCGGCGGCACCGTGTGCGGGCCGTCGAACTCGCGGTAGGTCACCGCGTAGCCGCCGTTCTCGAGCGCCGGCACCAGCCGGCGGCTGGTCGACCCGATCGGCAGGATCTCGTCCTGCTTGCCGTGAGACACGAACACGCGCGGCCGTCCCAGCGGATTGCGGCTCGCGGTGAAGCCGGGTGAGAACGCCAGGATGTGGGTGAAGAGGTCGCCGTTGTCGAGGCCGAGCGAGAGCGCGTAGCTGGCGCCGTCGGAGAAGCCGCCGATCGCGATCCGGCGCGTGTCCACGGCGCAGCGCGCGAACGTGTGCGCGAGGGCGCGGTTGACGAAGTCGACGTCGGGCCCGAAGTCGCCGCGAATCGCGTCCCAGGTGCTGCCGCCGCGCGACTCCGGCGCGAGCACGATCACCCCGAGGCTGTCGGCGACGCCGAGCAGCGACACGATCCGGCGCGCGCGGCCGCCGGCGCCGTGCAGCAGCACGGCCAGCGGCGCGGGCGTGTCGGGCCGGTACCTGGCGGGAATCCGCAGCAGGCCGTCGCGATCGGACGCCAGCCCGAGCGGGTGCTCCCCGGCCGCAATCGTCGCGGTCGGCGTGCCCGGCCGCGCGCGCAGCCGGCTGTTCCCCTGCCGCGACGGCTGCGCAGCCGCCGGCACCAGCGCCGCTGCCCCGAGGGCAAAAAGCGCCGGCGATTCAAGGTCAGCACAGGCGGCATTCTACCTGCATCGTCGTGCGCGGCCCGCGGGCAGGCGACCTCGCCGCACACTGCTCGCCGGCCGTCCGCCGTACGGACGGATCTAATCCCGGAAATGGAGAGGAGGGAGGTGGCGATTCGCGGGCCGCGCTCGACCATACGTTGGGAGTTGCCCGCGAACGCGGCGAGGGTTGCGAGTTGTCATAGAGTTATCCCGACGATGCCCGACTGCGACCTGCTGCTGGCCAACGCCACCATCCTCACGATGGACGAGCAGTTCACGCTGCACCAGTCCGGTTCGGTCGCCGTGACCGGCGACACCATCGTCGCCGTCGGCCCGGACGCGGCCGGTTACGCCGCTGCCGACACCATCGACTGCACCGGGCGCGTCGTCATGCCGGGACTGGTGAACGCGCACACGCATGCCGCGATGTCGCTGCTGCGCGGCCTCGCGGACGACCTGCGGCTCGATGTCTGGCTGATGGGCTACATGATGCCGGTCGAGCGCGAGTTCGTGAACCCCGAGTTCGTCAGGATCGGCACCAGCCTGGCGTGCGCCGAGATGATCCGATCCGGGGTCACCTGCTTCGCCGACATGTACTACTTCGAAGACGCGGTGGCCGAGGCGACGGCCGCCGCCGGCCTGCGCGCGCTGTGCGGGCAGACGGTGCTGCGGTTTCCCGCCCCCGACGCCCGCAGCTACGACGAGGGCCTGGCGCGGGCCCGCGACTTCATCGGCCGATGGAAGGGACACCCGCTGATCGTGCCGGCGCCGGCGCCGCATGCGCCGTACACCTGCACGCCGGAGATCCTGCGCGCCTGCGCCGAGCTCGCGGTCGAGTTCGGCGTGCCGCTGCACATCCACCTGTCGGAGACGCTGCTCGAGGTCGAGCAATCGCGCAAGGCGCACGGCATGCCGGGCGTGCCGTGGATCCGCAAGCACGGCCTCTTCGACGCGAAGGTGCTGGCCGCGCACTGCGTGCACGTGGACGAGGGCGAGATCCGGGCGCTGAAGAACTTCGGGGCGGGCGTCGCGCACAACCCGAGCAGCAATCTGAAGCTGGCGGCCGGCGTGGCGCCGGTCGCGAAGATGCTCGAGCTCGGCGTCAACGTCGGCATCGGCACCGACGGCGCGGCGTCGAACAACGACCTCGACATGTTCGAGGAAACGCGGCTGGCGGCGCTGCTCGCCAAGGGGACCGGCGGCGATCCGACCGCGGTGCCGGCGCGCGACGCGCTCGCGATGGCGACGCGGCTCGGCGCGGCGGCGCTCCACATGGACGAGTGGACGGGCTCGCTGCAGGCCGGCAAGCGGGCCGACCTGATCGTGCTCGACGTCGACCGCCTGCACAACGTGCCGGCATTCACCCGCGACCCCGCCGCCATCTACGCGCGCATCGTCTACACCTCCAAGTCCAGCGACGTGGTCGACGTGATGTGCAACGGGCGCTGGCTGATGCGCGATCGCGTCCTGCTCACGCTCGACGAGACCGAGCTGACGCGCGAAGCCCGGGAGCGCGCCCGCCGCATCGACGGGTTCCTCGGCAGCCGCGAGGTGAGCGTGCTGCAGAAGCTGGTCGCGGTGGGCGGCGCCGTGGAGCAGGAGAGCTTCGAGGTGCAGGTCAAGGCGCGGCTGGCGTCGCCGGACGCGCTGCTGCGGGTGCTCGACAGCGATCAGGTCACCGTGATCCGATCGAGCCGCTACCGCCAGCACGACATCTACTGGTCGTTCGAGGACCCGGACCAGGGCCGGCTGCGCTATCGCGACGACGAGTTCCTGGATGCCGAGGGCAACGTGACGTCCGAACGGTCCCGGCTGACGCTGACCGGACGGACCGGTGAGAAGCGCTTCGGCGACGTGCTGCTGTTCCGCTCGCGCTACCTCGCGCCGGCGGCGCACTCGGCCCGGTTCTATCGCGAATACTTCCGGCCCGCCGCCGAGCACCGGGTCGAGAAGGAGCGCCGGCGCTGGCTCGTCGCGTTCCGAGGCGTCGAGTTCTACGTCCACCTCGATCGCCTGATCGCCCCGCCCGCCGACGGCTACTTCCTCGAGCTGAAATCGCGCACCTGGTCCGAGCGCGATGCCCGCGACAAGGCCGGCCTGATCGCGGAATGCCTCGCCCTGATCGGCGCCACCCCGGACCAGACGCTGGGCGACGGCTACGTCGACCTGGCCGCCCGCCAATAGGCCCAAGCACCTATTTCGGGCCCCGCGACGGCGACGATGATCGCGAGCGCGACTTCGATCGACTGCGCGACTCCCTTGGGATCGACCTCGGTCCATTCGTCAGGCGAGTGGGCGCGGCCGCCGGACCCGCGGCCGATCGTCACCGCGGGGATGCCGAGGCTCATCGGAATGTTGCTGTCGGTGCTGCTGAAGCCGTAGGAGGGCGTGAAGCCGAAGGCGCTGACCACGGCCGCCGTCGTCTGCAGAATCGGCGCGGTCATGGCGGTCTCGCCGCACGGCCGCTCGCCGGTGACCTTCAGCTCGACCTCGACCTTCCCCTCGCGGGTCGAGCGCGCGCGGTTCTCGTCGTCCACGGCACCGCGGACGATCGCGTTGAACGTGCCGTCGACTTTCTTCAGCTCGGCGCACGACTCGGACCGGATGTCGACGGCCATGCTGACCTCGAACGGGATCGAGTTGACCGAGGTCCCCCCGGAGAGGACGCCGACGTTGTAGGTCGTCTTCGGCGTGTCGGGCACCTGCACGTCCGAGAACCTGGCGATCGCCGCGGCCATCGCGTAGGCCGGGTTGACGAGGCCGAACGCGCCGTAGCTGTGGCCGCCGGGCCCCTTGAAGACGACGCGATACCGCTTGCTGCCGACGCCGCCGCGGGTGATGCTGCCCTGCCCGCCGCCGTCGATGGCCAGGAACTGCTTGATGCGGTCCTTGTACTTGCCCTTCTGCATCAGGTACTTGACGCCGCGCAGATCCCCCTCCCCCTCTTCGCCGACATTGCCGACGAACAGGATGTCGCTGGCCGTCTGCAGCTTCGCGGCGTTCAGCGCACGAATCACCGCGAGCATCAGCGCCAGGCCGCGGGTGTCGTCGCCGATGCCCGGCGCCATCAGCCGCATGCCGTCGCGCTTGACCGTGACGTTGGTCCCCTCGGGGAAGACCGTGTCGAGATGCGCGACCACCGCGAGCAGCGGACCGCCGCCGGCCCCCTTCCGGATCCCCATGACGTTGCCTTCCGGATCCATCTCGACGTCGCTCAGGTCGAGCTGCCGCAGCATCTCGAGATAGGCCCTGGCGCGCCGCTCCTCCTTGAACGGCGGCGCCGGGATCTCGGTCAGCGTGATCAGCTCCTTGACGAAGCGGTCGTAATCGGCGCGGATGAACGCCGACGCCTGCTTGAAGCCGGGACTGTCCAGCACCTGTTTCGCCGCCGCCGCGGGCGCCTGCGCCGACAGCGGCGCAACCATCACGGCAACGAGCGAGAAAACGGCTACAGCACTACGCAAGTCATCACCCTCCGAATGGCCGCGGGGCATGCCCGATGCGGCGCGTCTGACGCTGAATCGCTCGGTCGGATACGATCGTCCTGGTCCGGAGGCAGCCCCGCCGGATGGCACGTCCCTCAGATGCCAAACATCATAGTTGGTACCGCCGGCCACATCGATCACGGAAAGACCGCGCTGGTCAAGGCGTTGACCGGCATCGACGCCGACCGCCTCAAGGAAGAGAAGGAACGCGGCATCACCATCGACATCGGCTTCGCCAACCTGCCGATCGACGCCGAGACCACGCTGGGGTTCATCGACGTGCCGGGCCACGAGCGGTTCGTCAAGAACATGCTCGCCGGCGTCGGCGGCATCGACATCGTCATGCTGGTCGTCGCCGCGGACGAATCGGTGATGCCGCAGACGCGGGAGCACCTGGACATCTGCTCGCTGCTCCAGATCAAGCGCGGCCTGACGGTGCTGACCAAGATCGACGCGACCGATCCGGACCTCGTCGACCTCGCCGAGATCGAGGTGCACGAGTTCCTGAAGGGATCGTTCCTCGAAGGGGCGCCGATCGTCCGGGTCAGCGCCGCGACCGGCCAGGGCATCGCCGCGCTCACGTCCGTGCTCGCCGAGCTCGCGCGCACCACGCCGACCCGCGACGCGACGCAGATCTTCCGGCTGCCGATCGATCGCGGGTTCACGATGCGCGGCTTCGGCACCGTCGTCTCCGGCACGCTGATCGCCGGACGGATCCAGCGCGATCAGGAGGTCGAGCTGCTGCCGCCGCAGCGCTCGGCGCGCGTGCGCGGCATCCAGGTGCACGGCGCCGCCGTCGAGGAAGCACGGGCCGGACAGCGCACGGCGCTCAACCTGCAGCGGGTCGAGCTCGGAGACATCGAGCGCGGCATGGTCGTGGTCCCGCCGGGCATCTTCACCGCGGCCCGCGCCTTCGACGTGGACCTGACGCTGCTGCCGTCCGCGCCTGGGCCCATCGTCCGGCGCAAGCGGATCCGCTTTCACGTCGGCACGACCGAGGTCATGGGCTACGTCGTCCTGCTCGGCCGCGACACGCTGGAGCCGGGCGAGTCGGCCTACGCGCAGATCCTGCTCGAGGCGCCCGCCTTCGCGCTGCCTGGCGATCGGTTCATCGTGCGCCAGTACTCCCCGATGCTCACGATCGGCGGCGGTGCCATCCTGGACGCCGGCGCCGAGCGCCACCGCCGATCGGATCCGTCGGTCGTCGAGCGCCTCGACCGCCTCAAGCACGCGACGACTGGCGAGCGCGAGCTGGAACACGTCCGCGAGGCCCGCCTCCGCGGCGCGGACCTGGCCGCGCTGGTCGCGCGGACTCGGCCTGCTCGAAGACGACGTGCGGGTGACGCTGCTGGCGCTCGCCGCCGCAGGCACGGTGGAGATCGTCAGCGACAGCCCGTTGACCGCCGTCACCGCCGACGCATTTGCGGCCGCGACCTCAGCGCTCGCCGACGAAGTGGCGCGATTCCACACCGCCAACCCGCTGGTGCAGGGCATCGGCCGCGACGACCTGAAGGGGCGGGTCCTGCGTGACGCCTCGCCCGCCGTGTTCCGGCATGCGCTGGACCGGCTGGTGGCGGCGCGCAGGCTCGCCGTCGATCAGGATGTCGTGCACCTGTTCGATCGCACCGTCACGCTCGGCGGCGAAGAGGCACGCGTCCGCGGCCTGCTGACGGAGCGGTTCCGCTCGCTCGGCCTGCAGGTGTCGCCGATGGACGATGTGATCGGAGAGCTGGGAGTGGACCGCAAGACGGCGCGGCAGATCGTGCAGCTGCTGCTGAGGGAACAGGTGCTGGTGAAGATCAGCGAGGACACGGCCGTCGATCGCGCGGCGGTGCAGAAGCTGATCGACGACGTCCGCGGGTTGAAGAGCGCCAGCCCGACGTTCGGCGTGCGCGAGTTCAAGGAGCTGACCGGGCTGTCGCGAAAATTCGCGATGCCGCTGCTCGAATACCTCGACAGCCAGCGGATTACGCGCCGCGTTGGCGACGAGCGCGTAATCCTCTAGCTGCCGGCGACCGTGCGTCGCGCTACTGCTTCACCATCTTGTAGTCCTCGGGGACCTTGAACAGCGTGTCGGCCAGCGCATCGGTCGTGACCGAGGTGACCCGGCTGATCATCTTCATCTCCCCCATCTTCTTCATCATGTCGACCATCGGGCCGGTGCCTTCGACGGTCAGCGTCAGCTCGGTCAGATAGGGGATGCCGGGCGCATCGGCGAAGCCGGCCATCAGCTGCTCGAGACCGGCCGGCATCTGCGTGCCGCCGCCGAGGCCGGAGAGCGCTCCCAGCGCAACCTTCGCGGCGCTCGCCTGGAACTTCTGATACTCGGCGACACCGGGCGCGCCCTTGGCGACGTACAACATCCCGCCCATCACCATCCGCACGTCCTTCAGCATCGCCGCGGCTTCGGGCGGCATGTTCGGCGAAATCGACGCCATGTCCATCCGCATCTCGATCGTGTATTCATCGCACTGCTGGCCGCTGACCTCGCGCGACTTGCCGGTCGCCTTGAGGCGGCTGTCGATCTTCGGGAGCGTCAGCTTGGGCTTCTCACCGGGGGCCGGGGTCGTGGTGAGGACCTGGGCGGTCTTCTGCGCCGGACGCAGCAGGATGGCCTCCTTCGTGGTCAGGTCCATGAGCGTCACCATCAGCTGGTCGCCCATCTCGACCTCGGTGCGCGACTTGGTGCCCTTGATGCGGGTCACGATCTTCGGCGCCATGTTGGCGCCGCCGCCCGCCATCGCCATCATCGGACCCTCCAGCGTTGTCGTCGTGACGATGGTCACGTCCGCCGCGAGCGGCAGCACACAGAGCAGGGTCAGGGCGAACGTCGCCAGCCAGCGTTTCATGCAGCAATCCTCCGGATCAGAGAAGACCGGATGGTACCACGCCACCGCGGCGGGGCGTCAGGCCAGCAGCCGGTAGCCGACGTCGAGGCGCTGGTGGAACGTCAGGATCTGGCTGATGTCGAACGGGTGGGTCTCGGCGCCGGTGAGCCAGTGCTCGAGCACCTGGAACGCATGGCCGATCCCGGCCGCGTCGTCGATGTCGGCGTCGATGCGGAACCGCAGCGGCTGATCGAGCGCGGCGAAGAACGTGAGCTGCAGGTTGCCGTAGCGCTCCAGGGACTTGAAGGAGCCCGCCGCGCAGAATCCGTGCGGGGGGGTGTGCAGGCCGCCATCCACCTCGCGGAAGCCTCCGCCGGCGACGGCATTCTTCACCCGATCGCGAAATTCGAGCTGCACGTTGGCGAAGACCCGATCGCCGCGGACGCGATAGACGTCGGTGACGTAGGACCAGGTCGTCGCGTCGCCGAGCGGCGTGTTGTTGAGCTTGCAGAACAGGTTGAGCAGACCCGCCCGCTCGATCCGCGTCAGGCTGTCGTAGACGGCCTGTCCGGGCGACGTCCCGCTGGCCACGGCGAGTGGCGGCTGGCCGGCGTCGCGCTCCAGGGTGCTGCGCTCGAGCACGACCTTCAACTCCGGCGACAGCTTCCGGTACTCGGGGAACTCGACGCTCTCGACCCGCTGCGGGTGCACCGGACAATACACGTCGACGTCGGTCGGCTTGCTGCCCCGCGACGTGACCGCGAACTGCCCGACCGGCCGATACCGCATCGGGAACACCCGGACGACGTAGGTCTCGCCCGGGTCGAGCCCGCGGATCGCGAGCTTCCGCCGGCCGTCGTGATTGCGCACCCGCACGAACTGTTCGTTGGTGCGCAGCTTCGTCACGTCGACGTCGACCTGATCGTTCAAAGGCGCGCGGCTGGCGTCGAAGAAGCGGACGTTCATGAGCGGCATGGCGAGATTCTTCTCCGCGCACCCGGCGGCGTCAAGCGACGAACACGCGAATAGCGGACAATAGCCCTACATGATCCGGAAGCTTCTGAAGGTGTTCGGCATTTTGGCCGTCGTGCTCGTCGTGGCCGGCGGGGTCCTGTTCGCGATCGGACTGCGCATCCAGATGGACGGCGGAGGCACGCCGAGGCTGCGGTTCCTTCCGTCCGCCAGTAAGCGCGCCGAGGAGATCGCCCGGCACCGTGAAGCGCAGCGCGCACAGGCCGGAACGGCCGCGCCGCAACCGCCTGCGGCGCCTGCCGCTGCGTCCCCGGAGGCCGCCGCGCCGGTAGTGCCACAGGCTGCCGCGCCGACCGCGTCGACGTCACCCGCGGCCGGCAGCACGTACTGGACGGATTTCCGCGGTCCGAACCGCGACGGCCACTACCAGCAGCGGCCGATCGCGACCAGCTGGCCGGCGACCGGATTGAAACCGATCTGGAAGCAGCCGGTCGGCGCCGGCTACGCCTCGTTCGCGATCGCCCAGGGACGAGCGTTCACGATCGAGCAGCGCGGCGGCGACGAGGTGGTGGCGGCCTACGACGTCCCGACCGGACGTGAGCTGTGGACGAACACCTGGAGGGCCACGTTCAGCGAGAGGATGGGCGGCGAAGGCCCGCGCGCCACGCCGACGTGGGCCGACGGACGCGTCTACGCCCTCGGCGCCACCGGCGAGCTCCGCGCGATCGACGACGCGAGCGGAAAGACCATCTGGCGGACGAACATCCTCAGCGACGCGGGCGCCTCGAACGTGCAATGGGGCGTGTCCGGTTCGCCGCTGATCGTCGACAACGTCGTGGTCGTCATGCCCGGCGGCGCCAACGGCAATTCCGTGGTCGCCTACGACCGCCAGACCGGCAAACGCGCGTGGGGCGCGCTCGACGACGTGGCCGCCTATTCGTCGCCGATGCTGGTCACGCTCGCCGGCATGCGGCAGATCCTGGTGTTCACCTCGACGCGCCTCGCCGGACTGTCACCCGACGGCGGCCGCCTGCTGTGGGAATTTCCGTGGAAGACCAACTTCGACGTGAACGCGTCGCAGCCCCTGGTCATCGGCGACAACCGGGTCTTCGTGTCGACCGGTTACGGAACCGGCGCGGCGGTCATCGAGCTGACGCCCTCGGCCAACGGCCTGGCGCCGCGCGAAGTGTGGCGGAACATCCGCATGAAGAACCAGTTCGCGAGCTCGGTGCTGCACGACGGCTTCATCTACGGACTGGACGAATCGATCCTGGCCTGCGTCGACGCCGCGACCGGCGACCTCAAGTGGAAGGGCGGCCGCTACGGCTACGGACAGATCGTGCTGGCCAGCGGCCACGTCTTGGTGCTGACGGAAGGGGGCGAGCTGGCGCTCGTCCGTGCCACGCCGGAGCGCCATCAGGAGGTCGTCCGTGTGCCCGCGATCGAGGGCAAGACCTGGAACCATCCGGCCTTGAGCGACGGCTTCCTGCTCATTCGCAACATCAACGAGATGGCAGCGTTCGATCTCCGCGTCCCCGGAAGCTGAGGGGCGTTCGACCGGCCGAGGCTGGGTACAATAGGGGACTCGGGTCCCCATGTCGTTCACGCGCTTTCATCCCCTTGTTCAACGCTGGTTCACGGAAGAGATCGGCCAGCCGACCGTAGCGCAGCAACGCGGCTGGCAGTCGATTCGCGACGGCCGGCACACGTTGATCGCGGCGCCGACCGGCTCGGGCAAGACGCTCGCGGCCTTCCTGTCAGCGCTCGACGAGCTGTTCTGCGAGGGTCTCGGCCACGACCTCCAGGATGAGGTGCGCGTCCTCTATGTCTCGCCGCTGAAAGCGCTGAGCGCGGATATCCACAAGAACCTGGCCGAGCCGCGCGAGGCGATCGGCCGCCTCGCCGCGGCGAACGGGCTGCCAGCGCCCCGGATCACGGCCGCCGTCCGCACCGGCGACACCACGTCGTCCGAACGGGCGGCGATGATCCGGACGCCGCCGCACATCCTGGTGACGACGCCGGAGTCGCTCTACCTGCTGCTCACCGCGGACCGCAGCCGCGAGATGCTCCGCACGGTCCGCACCGTCATCGTCGACGAAATCCATGCGGTGATCGGCACGCGCCGAGGCGCCCACCTGGCGCTGTCGCTGGAGCGGCTGGAGCGGCTCGTCGCGCAGCCGCTGGTCCGGCTGGGATTGTCGGCGACGCAGAAGCCGATCGAAGAGGTCGCCGCGTTCCTGCTCGGGGCGCGGGCGCAGGTCGGTGACTGCGCGATCGTGGACGAAGGGCACCGCCGCGCGATGGATCTCGCCGTCGAGATCCCGCGGTCGCCGCTCGACGCGGTGATGTCACACGAGGTCTGGGAGGAGTACTACGAGCGTCTCGCCGCGCTGATCGAGTCGCACCGCACGACGCTGGTCTTCGTCAATACGCGGCGGATGGCCGAACGGCTGGCCCGGCACCTCAGCGATCGGCTTGGCGAGGAAGCCGTTACCGCGCATCACGGCAGCCTGTCGAAGGAAAAGCGGCTGGACGCCGAGACGCGTCTGAAGTCCGGCCGGCTGAAGGCGCTGGTCGCGACGGCCTCGCTCGAGCTCGGCATCGACATCGGCCACGTCGATCTGGTCTGTCAGATCGGATCGCCGCATCGCATCGCGACGCTGCTGCAGCGCGTCGGCCGCTCCGGCCACACCATCGCCGGCCTGCCGAAAGGGCGGCTGTTCGCGGTCACGCGGGACGATCTGGTGGAATGCGCGGCGCTGCTCCGCAGCGTCAGGCGCGGCGAGCTCGACGCGATCGTCCAGCACGACGCGCCGCTCGACGTGCTGGCCCAGCAGATCGTCGCGGAGACCGCCTGTCGCGAGTACAGCGACGACGAGCTGTATGCGGTGATGCAGGGGGCATGGCCGTATCGCGGGCTCACGCGCCAGGACTTCGACGCGGTCCTGAAGATGACGGCGGACGGGTTCGCGACACGGCGCGGCCGTCGCGCCGCGCTGACGCATCGTGACGAGGTCAACGGCACGGTGCGCGGGCGTCGAGGCGCGCGGCTGCTGGCGCAGACGTCCGGCGGCGCCATTCCCGAAGTGGCCGACTACCGGGTCGTGCTCGACCCGGACGACACGTTCATCGGCACCCTCAACGAGGACTTCGCGATCGAGAGCATGGCCGGCGACGTGTTCCAGCTCGGGAACGCGTCGTGGCGCGTGCTGCAGGTCACCACCGGCACCGTTCGCGTGGCGGATGCCGCGGGTCAGCCGCCCAGCATTCCGTTCTGGTTCGGCGAAGCGCCGGCACGCAGCGACGAGCTCTCGCAGGCGGTCAGCGCGCTTGCGCGCCGACGCCGACGCGCGGCTGGCAGGCGCGCCAGACGAAGCGGTCGGCTGGCTGGTCGAGGAGACCGGCCTCGATCGCGACGCGGCCGTTCAGACGATCGACTATTTCGCCGACGGGCGCCGCCTCCTCGGCGCAATCCCGACGCAGCAGACGCTCATCCTCGAGCGATTCTTCGACGAGTCCGGCGGCATGCAGCTCGTGCTCCACGCCCCGTTCGGGAGCCGCATCAACAAGGCCTGGGGCCTGGCGCTCCGCAAGCGCTTCTGCCGGCAGTTCAACTTCGAGCTCCAGGCGGCCGCGACCGAGGACGCCCTCCTGCTCTCGCTTGGGCCGCAGCATTCGTTCCCGCTATCGGACGTCTTCCGCTACCTGCATCCGGAGACCACCAGGGACGTCCTGGTCCAGGCCTTTCTCGACGCGCCGGTGTTCCCGACGCGATGGCGATGGAACACGACGATTGCGCTGGCGGTGCCGCGGCACCGCGGCAGCCGCAAGGTCGCACCGCAGGTGCAGCGCATGCTGGCCGAGGATCTCCTCGCCGCGGTCTTTCCGGACGCCGCGGCCTGCCTCGAGAACATCCCCGGCGACCGGCAGATTCCCGATCACCCGCTGGTCGATCAGACCGTTCGCGACTGCCTCCAGGAGGCGATGGACTTCGAGGGGCTGCGCCGCGTGCTCCAGCGCATCCATGCCGGCGAGCTGCAGCTGCTCGCCCGCGACACGCCGGAGCCGTCGCTCTTCGCCGCCGAGATCCTCAACGCCAAGCCGTACGCGTTTCTCGACGACGCCCCGCTCGAGGAGCGGCGCGCGCATGCGGTGCAGTTGCGTCGCGCCGGCGAGCCCTCGGCGGCCGGCGACCTCGGCGCCCTCGACGAGAGCGCCATCGAGCGGGTGCGCGACGAGGTGCGCCCGGATCCGCGTGACGCCGACGAGCTGCACGACGCGCTGATCACGTCGGGGTTCCTGACCCCGTCCGAGATGGCGCGCATCGACCCTGCGCTCGTCGATCAGCTCGTCACCAGGCGCCGCGCCACTTGCTTGACGCACCGGCACCGTCGCGATGTGGGTCGCCGCCGAACGGCTGCCCGAGATCCTCACGGTCCTGCCGGGAGCGACCAGGACGCCGGCCATTGACACGCCGGAGTCGCGCGCGCACCGCGTGTGGACGCGCGAGGAGGCGATCGGCGACGTGCTGCGCGGCCGCATGACCGTGGCGGGTCCGGTGACCGCTGATGCCCTCGCGGAGTCGTTCGGCTGCTCGACCGCCGACATCGATGCCGCCCTGCTCGGGCTCGAGGCCGACGGCGTGGTCCTGCGCGGCCGCTTCACGCGCGGCGCGACCGCCCTCGAGTGGTGCGACCGGGTGCTGCTGGCGCGGATTCATCGCTACACCGTCACCCGGCTGCGCGCCGAGATCGAGCCGGTGTCGGCGGCCGACTTCATGCGCTTCCTGTTCCACTGGCAGCATGTCGCGCGCACGTCACGGTTGAAGGGGCTGGATGGCCTGCGCGAGGCGGTGACCGCGCTCGACGGCTTCGAATTGAGCGCGGCGGCGTGGGAACGCTCCGTGCTGCCCGTGCCGCGTCGACGGCTATGAACCGGCGATGCTCGACATGCTGTGCCTGACCGGCGAGCTGGCGTGGGGCCGGCTCTCGGTCTCGCCCGCCGGCGAGTACGTGCCGCGGCTCGTGCCGGCAACGCCGATCGCCCTGTTCCTGCGCGCGCACGCGCCGGCCTGGCACGCGCTGCGGACGTCGCCGGCCGATGTCGAGCGCACCATCGGGCCCGGCGCGCGCGTCGTGCTCGACGTGCTGCGGACTCGCGGCGCCTCGTTCCTCAACGACCTGGCCGGGCCCTGCGACATGCACCTCGACGAGCTGCGGGAGGCGATGGGCGGGCTGGTGGCGTGCGGGCTGGCCGGCTCCGATGGCTATGCCGGCCTGCGTGCGCTCCTGTGGACGGCGCAGGGCAAGCCCGCGTCCCGGGATCGACGCAGCCAGTTCGCCGGCCGGTGGACCGCCTCCGCGTTCGACGAGTCCGACGCCGCACGCGAAGCGGCGGTCGAGACGCAGGCGTGGGCGCTGCTCCGCCGCTACGGCGTCGTGTTCCGCCGCCTGCTGGTTCGCGAAACCAACAGTGCGCCCTGGCGTGACCTCGCGCGCGTCTATCGCCGCCTCGAAGCCCGCGGCGAGATCCGCGGCGGCCGCTTCGTGACCGGCATGTCCGGCGAGCAGTTCGCGGCGCCCGACGCCGTCGAGCGGCTGCGCGAGCTTCGCCGCATCGGCCCGGACGGCGAGCTGCTGACCATCAGCACCGCTGACCCGCTCAACCTCGTCGGCATCGTGACGGCCGGCGATCGCCTGCGTGCGGTCGGCCGCAACAGGATCGCCTACCGCGACGGCATCCCGCTGGCCGTGCTCGAAGGCGACACCGTCCGCGAGCTCGTCCCCATCGATTCGGCGCTGGCGCCGGACCTCTCCCGCGCACTCAGCCGCCGCCGTCCGCTCCAGCACGTCAGCACGTAAGCACGTCCGCACGTAGCACGTGGAGCATGCACGTAGCATGTAGAGACTCCGCCTGGAGGCCGTATGGCTACAAGGCTGGGCTGCGTGATCGTGCTGTTGGGCTTCGTCGCGAGTGGGTGCCTCGAGGGGCGCGGAGATGGCAACGAGCGTCCCGCCGCTCAAAGCCTCCCGGCCAACGCCGACGCCACGACGCTGCAGGACTTCCAGCGCCGGGTCGACCAATACGTCAAGGTGCGGAACGAGCTGAAGAAGCAGTCGGCGCCACTCAAGGAAACGAAGGACGCGGGGAAGATCCAGGCCTCGCAGGACGAGCTGGCCGACAAGATTCGCGCGGCGCGCAAGGACGCCAAGCCGGGCGACATCTTCACGCCCGAGATCAAGACGCTGTTCCGGCGGCTGATGTACCCCGAGACCAAGGGGCAGGAAGGCGCCGCGACCAAGGAAGCGATCAAGGAAGACGCGCCGACTGGCGTGCCCATCAAGGTCAACGCGAAGTATCCGGACGCGGCGCCGCTGCCGACCGTGCCGCCCAACCTGCTGGCCGCGCTTCCCAAGCTGCCCGAGGACCTCGAGTACCGGTTTATCAACCGCGACTTGATCCTCCTCGACGTGCACGCGAACGTGATCGTCGACTTCATGCTGAACGCGATTCGATAGGAAGGGGGTGCCACCGTGCGACGGGTACTTGCGACGGCGACTGTGATCCTCGGGCTCATGCTCCCGGTGTGGGGGCAGGAGAAGCTCCAGCTGCCGATGAAGGACGGCTCGATCCGCTTCCTGGTGATCGGGGATTCCGGCACCGGCGGAGGCGCGCAGCGGCAGGTCGCCGATCGCATCGCCCAGGTCCACAAGATCTTCCCGTTCGAGTTCGCGATCATGCTCGGGGACAACCTCTACGGCGGGGAAAGCGCCAACGACTACCGCCGCAAGTTCGAGGAGCCGTACAAGCCGGTGCTCGACGCCGGCGTGAAGTTCTACGCCTCGCTCGGCAACCACGACGACCCGGCGCAGCGGTTCTACAAGGGCTTCAACATGAACGGCGAGCGCTACTACTCGTTCAGGGCGCCGCGGCCGGGCATCGGCTTCCGCGGCGGCGCGCGGTTCTTCGCGCTGGACAGCAACTACATGTCGAAGGAGCAGGTGGACTGGCTGGCCAAGGAGCTGGGCGCGAGCGGCTCGGAGTGGAAGGTCGCGTTCTTCCATCACCCGCTCTACTCGTCAGGCGAGAAGCACGGTTCCAACACGACGCTGCGCGAGCAGATCGAGCCGCTGTTCCTGAAGCACGGCGTCGACGTCGTCTTCACCGGCCACGAACATTTCTACGAACGGTTGAAGCCGCAGCAGGGGATCACGTACTTCGTCAGCGGCGCCGCGGCCAAGCTGCGCAAGGGGAACATCGCCGACAACTCGGCGATGACCGCCAAGGGGTTCGACACCGGCTACACGTTCATGATCGTCGAGATCGCCGGTGACGAGATGTACTTCCAGACCATCGAGGCGGGCGGCAAGACCATCGACTCGGGCGTCATCAAGCGTCGCGAGGTCGCCACGACGACGAAGAAGTAGCGATCACCGATCACCGATCACGATATCGACTACGGACGCCTACGTCCCTCGATACGTCGAGTACCCGAACGGGCTGATCAGCAGCGGCACGTGGTAGTGCGCTTCGCCCTGCAGCACCTCGAACGTCACCATCACGTGCGGATAGAACGTCGGCTTGTCGAGCCCGGCGAAGTAGGGGCCGCTGTGGAACGTCAGCCGATAGATGCCCGGTGGCGCCGAACCAGACGCCGGCATCAGGCTGCGCTGGCGGCCGTCGACATCGGTCACGCCCTGCCCCACGGGCTGCCAGGTCCCGCCGGCATCCATCCGTTCGAGCTCGATCCGCAGGCCCGCGGCCGGGGCGCCCCGTGCGGTGTCGAGCACGTGCGTCGTGATCGCGCTCATCGATACGATGGTACCCCGGTTCAGATCCGCGTGTGCCGGCCGAACAGGCAGCGTCCGTGCGGCGCCGCGAGGCGGCCGGCGTCGAACACGACGTTGCCGCGGAGGATGGTCGTCACGACTCGTCCGTACACGGTCATGCCGGCGTAGGGTGTGATCGGATGGCGGTGATGGAGCGCCGCGCCGTCCACCACCGCCGCGGCGTCCGGATCCATGACCACGAGATCGGCATCGCGACCGACCTCGATCGCGCCCTTCGTCGAGTCGAGGCCGGCGAGCCGCGCCGGCGCCGACGTGACCCACGGCGCGACGACGCTCGAGCGTGAAGCCGCGGCTGCGCGCCCCGGTCCAGAGCGCCGACCACGCCAGCTGGAGCGACGAGATCCCGCCCCACGCCGCCACGAAATCGCCGTCATCCAGGTGCTTGAGTGACGCCGGCGCCGGCGAATGATCCGTGGCGACGAGATCGAGGTCGCCGTTGCCGAGGGCCTGCCACAGGGCGTCGCGATGCGTGCGCTCGCGAATCGGCGGGGCGCACTTGAAGGCGGTGTGGCCGGAGGCGATGTCCTCGGCGGCGAACGTCAGGTAGTGCGGACATGTCTCGGCCGTGATCGGGACGCCGTCGGCGCGGGCCAGGCGCAACGCACCCAGCGCGCCGCTCGACGCCAGGTGCACGATGTGAATGTGCGCGCGGTACTCGCGCGCGAGGCCGATCAGCAGATCGATCGCCGCGTGCTCGGCGTCCGTCGGCCGGCTGTCCAGCCACGTCCGATAGGCTCGGCAATCGCCGGCCGGCTCCCGCAGGTACGCCGGCATTTCCGCGTGCACGAGTAACGGCAGGCCCAACTCCGCGATCGCGGGCAACGCCGCCCGCAGATCCGGCTCGCTCACGTGCGCGAACTCGTCGACGCCCGACGGCGACAGGAAACACTTGAAGCCGAGCGCGCCGGCGCGGGCGAGCGGCTCGATCTCCCCGGCATTCCCCGGGACGACCCCGCCCCAGAACCCGACGTCCACATGACACTGCCCCGCCGCCGCGTGCATCTTGCGCAGCAGCCCGTGCGCGGTGGTCGCCGCCGGGATGCTGTTCAACGGCATGTCGATGACGGTGGTCACGCCGCCGGCAGCCGCGGCCCGCGTCGCCGACGCGAAGCCCTCCCACTCGGTGCGGCCCGGCTCGTTCACGTGCACGTGCGTGTCGACGAGGCCGGGCATGACGACCAGGTCGCCGGCGTCGATGTCGGCCGGGGTGGATAAACCCTCCGAGATCTCGTCAATCCGGCCGTTGCGGACGACGACCGTGGCGGCCGTCAGGCGCGACGGCAGCAGCACGCGCGAGCTGCGAATCGACAACATGGGCAAGGCCCGGGCAGTCAGCGTGAGATCGTGGCCTCGATCAGGCCGTGCGGCTCCTCGGTGGCGACGAAGATCTCGTTGCGGTTCTCGAGGCCGAAGCGCGAGACGTCGATCGGCAGGTGGTGCTTGTTCGGCATCACCAGCCGGATCGCGGTGACGTGCGGAATGGCGTCGAGGACGCCCTGCCCCATCGCGTACAGCGTGTGCTGCACCGACTCGCTCTGGTGCTCGGCAAACACGTCGAGCAGCGTCGTCCGGACCGCGCGCCAGGCGGAACCGAATTCGACGTCCGCGTCGGCGTAGCGCCAGGTCGCGGTGAGCGACGTCGCCAGGATGCGATCGCGCGTCTCCGGCAAGGTGGTGAATTCGTCACGGGGAAACCCGCTGAAGGCCGAGTGGGCCGACTTCAGGATGAGCAGATCGGCGATGCCGGCGCCGACAATCAGGCGCTTGCGGTGCGCCTGAATCGCGGCGGTCCTGGCCTCGCCTCCCTTACGGACGAAGGCATGCCCGTGCTCGCGTTCGCCGCGGGCGATGTGGCCCCAGAGATGCTCGGTGAGATCGATCCGGGCGCGGCGCAGCCGCGGGTTGCGATCCAGGAAGTGGCGCGCCAGCGCCAGGCCGAAGGTCTCGGGCTCGTGCACGGGTTCGCGCGCGGCCAGCGCGTAGACCGTGTTCTTCATCGTATCGGTCGGCAGGACCGCGCTGTTGTCGCCGTCGGTATAGGACTCGTCGAACTGACCCCGGAAGCTGATGGCGACGGTCAGGTCGCGCAGCGCGTCGCGGCCGGGCCGGCGCAGCAGCTGCACCAGCCGGATCCGCGATTTGCCATACGATGAGTCAACGAGCATGGAACACTCCGGCGAAAGCCCCGATCATAGTCCTCCGTCCTTCACAGCGCTGGCCGATCTCGCCTCGGCGCGGGTCGGCGGCCGCGCCGTGGCCGCCAACGACGAGTTCTTCGCGCCGCGGTCCAACCTGGTTCGTCCGGCCCCGCCGGTGTTCGTCCCCGACAAGTTCACGACGCGGGGCAAGTGGATGGACGGCTGGGAATCGCGGCGGCGGCGCGTGCCGGGGCACGACTGGTGCGTGATCCAGCTCGGCATCCGGGGCCGGATCCGCGGCGTCGACGTCGACACGAGCTTCTTCACCGGCAATCATCCGTCGCACTGCTCGATCGACGCGCTGGACTCGACTCGCGTGGTGAGCCGGACGCTGGCGGCGCGTGAAGGCGCGCCGTGGACGCCGCTGCTCGGGAAATCGGCCCTGCGGGGCAACGCCCACAACTATTTCGCGATCGACCCGACCTCGCCGGACGCGGCCCTGGCCTGGACGCACGTGCGGCTGAACATCTTTCCCGACGGCGGCGTCGCGCGCCTGCGGGTGCATGGCGACGCGGTCGTGGACTGGGCGCGCATCGCGCGAGCTGGAGGGCCGATCGATCTCGCGGCGATCGAGCACGGCGGAATGGTGCTCCGGGCGAGCGACATGCACTTCGGCGCCCGCGGCAACATGATCATGCCGGGCCGCGCCGCGAACATGGGCGACGGCTGGGAGACCAAACGGCGCCGCGGCCACGGCCACGACTGGGCGATCGTCCGCCTCGGCACGCCCGGCGACATCGTCCGCGTCGAGATCGACACCAATCACTTCAAGGGCAACTACCCGGACCGCGCGTCGATCGACGGCTGCTTCGCGCCCGGCGCGACGCTGGAGGCGCTGACGCGCGCGGACTGGACGGTGCTGCTGCCGGAAACGACGCTGAAGCCGCACCATCGGCATCTCTTCTCACGCGAGCTGCAGCGCACCGGCGCAGTCTCGCACGTGCGCCTCAACATCTTTCCCGACGGCGGCATCAGCCGGCTTCGCATCCATGGAACCATCGCAGCGCCTCGATGACGCCGACGAGGCGACGGCGTGCGGACTGCTGACGGCCTGCTGCGGCTCGTCGCGGTGGGTGGAGGCGATGCTCGCGCACCGGCCGTTCCGCGATCGCGAGACGCTGTGCGAGACAGCGCGCCGGCTGTGGTTCGGGTTGACGCCGGCCGACTGGCGCGAAGCGTTCGGCCACCATCCCCGGATCGGCGATCGCGACGCCCTTCGGCTTCGCTTCGCGGCGACGCGCCACCTGTCCGCGCAGGAACAGGCCGGGGTGGATGGCGCCACGGACGAGATCCTCGACGCGCTGGCCGAGGCAAACGGCGCCTACGAGCGCCGCTTTGGCTATATCTTCATTGTTTGCGCCACCGGCCGGAGCGCGAATCAGATGCTCCAGCTGCTGAAGGAGCGGCTCGGAAACGACCCGGACCTCGAGATCCGCGTGGCCGCCGGAGAACAGGCCAGAATCACCGAAATCCGCTTGCTCGGGCTTCGGTGAAGAGAGTTAGATCACGTACAGGAGAACAAACGCGATGTTCAAGAGACTCGACCGTTGGATGGTGTCCACCGCCGCCGTGGTGCTCACCGGCGTGGCCATCCTGGCCCAGCAGCCGGCGCCGCCGGCCGGACAGCCCGGAGCCGCCGGCGCGCAACAGCCACCGGCCGGACGCGGACAGGGCCGCGGTCCCGCTCCCGGCAGCTTCCAGCGCATCCCGACCCTCCCCTTCCCCAGCACCGCCCAGGAACTCGAGATGAGCGGCACCAAGTACCGCGTCGCGCCCGTCGTCAGCGGACTGGCCAATCCGTGGAGCCTGACCTTCCTGCCGAACGGCGACATGCTGGTGACCGAGAAGGCGGGCCGGCTCCGGATCGTCCGGAAGGGCACGCTCGATCCCACGCCGATCACGGGCACGCCTGAAGTGTGGGCCACGGGACAGGGCGGTCTGCTCGAAGTGCTGCCGCATCCGCGCTTCGCCGAGAACCAGTTCCTGTACCTGACCTACTCGAAGCCGTGTCCCAAGGAAGGCGCGACCACCGCGCTGATGCGCGGCAAGTTCGACGGCAAGGCGCTGACCGACGCGAAGGACCTGTTCGTCGCCGACAACTGCAACACCGGCAACCCGCACTTCGGGTCCAAGCTCGCGTTCAGCAGCGACGGCAAGCTGTTCATGACCATCGGCGAACGCGGCGATCGCAACCGCGCGCAGAACACCGCCAGCCATGGCGGCAAGGTGCTGCGTCTGAATGAAGACGGCACGGTGCCCGCCGACAATCCGTTCGTCGGCAAGGAAGGACACAAGCCGGAGATCTACAGCTACGGCAACCGCAACCCGCAGGGGCTCGCGTTCCAGCCGGGCACCGACGTGCTCTGGGCCAACGAGCATGGCCCGCACGGCGGCGACGAGCTGAACATCATCCAGGCGGGCAAGAACTACGGCTGGCCGGTGGCGTCGTACGGGCGCGAATACGCTCCCAACGGCGTGCTCGTCAGCCCGCATCCGTGGAAGGAAGGCATCGAGGATCCGGTGCTGGTGTGGCTGCCGTCGATCGGCATCTCCGGCATGATCTTCTACACCGGCGACAAGTTCCCGCAGTGGAAGGGGAACATCTTCGTCGGCGCGCTCTCCGGCCTTGCGGTCCACCGGATCGGGTTCAACGAAAAGGGCGGACTGCTCGGACGCGAAGCGCTGCTCACCGAATCACGCCAGCGGATCCGCGACGTGCGTCAGGGACCCGATGGCTTCATCTATCTCGCGGTCGATGCCACGGCCGGCGGCGTCCTGCGGATCGAACCCGTGCAGGCGGCGGCCGGTTCGGCGGGGCAATAAGTATCGGGACGCGGGATCGGGATTCGGGACGCGGGATGCGGGATGCGGGATGCGGGACGCTGGCTCGACCCCGACTATTACCGAGCCCCTGTCCCCAGTCCCTAGTCCCCGTAAGGAGAGACAAATGCCCAGGGGCGTACTGTCGCAACTCACAATCTGGACGCTCATCCTTGGCGGATGTGTGGCGGTCGGTGCCACGGGCTCAGGAGCCACGGCACCGCCGCCGGCCGCGCAGGCGCCGGCCGTACAGCCTGTGCCAGCGCCGACGCAAACCGCGACACCTGAACCGCCTCCCCGGCCGAGGCGCTGGCGCCGCTCCCTGGTGTGGTGGAGCAGATGCAGGCGCTCGAGCACAACGCGCGCGTCGGCATGCTCTGCTATACGGGACGGCTGGGAGAGGCGCGGCACGCGGCCGCGCCGAAGCGACTCGATCCTGTCGCATTCCACATCGCGTCGCGTAAGTAGCACCCACCGTATCGCCTTCATCTCCGCCCCGTGACCGACCCGGGATGCCGGTCACGGGTCCGATGAGGCGACATTCTTCGCTGCCTTCGCGGCCGCGGTCGAGTTCCTCTCGACGGGCGCTGCGCTTGCAGACGTTCGATCGCCTGCGTGCCTCGGTCGCGCGGCAGGAGGTTGGCGATGCAAGCGTATCCAGTCGGCGGAAATCCCCTCGAAACTGAACCAGTCGATTGTGCGCGCGACGTCGCGCGCGTGGCGACGGCGATCGTCAACTGCTACCTGGTTGGCGATGCCGGTGGCTGGGTGCTCGTCGATACCGGCATCGGCGGGTTCGCGCCGCTCATCCGGCGCGCCGCGGAGGCACGGTTCGGCGCCGGGGCGAAGCCGCTGGCGATTGTGCTCACGCACGGCCACTTCGATCACGCGGGCAACGTCGCCACGCTGGCGCGGCGGTGGAAGGTGCCGACCTACGCGCATGCGCTGGAGCTGCCCTACCTCACGGGCCAGTCCGACTATCCGCCGCAGGATCCGACCGTCGGCGGCGCGATCGCGTTGATGTCACGGGCGTTCCCGCGCGGCGGCCGCGAGATCGACGCCGATCTGCGGCTCCTCGAGGGCAACCGCATTCCGGAGATGCCGGGGTGGACCTGGCATCACACGCCCGGGCACACGCCCGGCCACGTCTCGCTGTTCCGCGAATCCGATCGCGTGCTGCTGGCCGGCGATGCGCTCGCCACGATGGACATGGACTCGTGGGCGGAACAGGTCAGGCGGACGCCACGTCCGTGCGGTCCGCCGGCTCCGCTCACGACCGACTGGGATGCCGCGCGGCGGAGCGTCAACCTGATTGCGTCCCTCGAGCCGCAGGTCGTGGCGGCCGGACACGGGCTGCCGCTCTGCGGCGACGCTGTGTCGGAGAGTGTCCGGCAGTTCGCCAGCACGTTCACGCCGCCGGCCCACGGCCGTTACGTGGCGATAGCGGCGACCGCGGGCCCGACCGGCGTGGAGTGGCTGCCGCCGCCGGTCTCCGATCCGTTCAGGCGGCAGGTTGGCATGGCGCTCGTGGCGATTGGCGCCATCGGCGTGGCCGCGGCCGCCCGCCGCCGCTGACGCCTCCGCTACGGGATGCCGGCGGTGCTCGCGGCGCCGCCGGCGCGGCCGGGGATCGTTTCCGCGACCGCGGCGAAATCCTGCTCGCCGCGCCCGCTCGCGATCGCGTCGTCGAACAGGGCGGCGGCAGTGGCCGCCGTCTTCAGCGGCACGCCGCAGCGCCGCGCCTCGGCAATCGCGTAGCCCACGTCCTTGCGCATCAGGCGCATCAGGAAGTTGACGCTGTAGTCGCGTGCCATCATCCGTCCGCCGACGGTCTTGACCAGCGGACTGCCAGGCGCACCGTTCATCAGCACCGCCATCGCGGCCTCGGGGTCGAGGCCGCACGCCTCGCTGAACGCCAGCGCCTCGGCGAGCGCCACCGTCTGGACCGCCGCCACGAAGTTGTTCACCAGCTTCATGCGCGCGCCGCTGCCCACCGGGCCGATGTGCACGATCTCCCGGCTCATCGGCCGCAGCACCGGCCGGGCGCGCTCGACGATTTCGGGGCTGCCGCCGACGAGGAAGAGCACCTCGCCGCTCGCGGCGTGCGGCTTGCTCCCGGTCACCGGCGCGTCGAGAAACGCGCACTGCTTCGCCTCCGCGAGGCGCGCGAGCTCCACCACCCACTCCGGCGACAGGGTGCTGCACTCGATCGCGATCGTGCCCGGCAGGATGCCCGCGAGCGCCCCGTCATCGCCGGTCCAGATCGCTCGCGACGCCTGATCGTCGGCGACCATCCCGATCACGACGTCGGCGGCCGCCACCGCCTGCCGCGGAGAGGACGCGACCGTCGCGCCGGCACGCGCCAGGGGCTCGGCCCGATCCGCCGATCGGTTCCACGCCGTCACCTCGAACCCCGCGCCGAGCAGCCGCGCCGCCATGCCCCCACCCATCACGCCCAAGCCGAGAAATGCGACCCTCGTCATCCTTCATCCTCATCGCGCGTCCGGCGCGCGCCCAGTCCCGACCCTCGTCCGAACGCGCAGGACGCCGGTTCGTTGTTGACCGCTGACCTGGGGTCAATAGAATCACCTCCACTCTACTTTGGGCAAGCCAGACTCGGGACTCGGGACTCGGGACTCGGGATTCGGGATTCGGGACTGGGACTGGATCCTATGAACAACCGCGTTCGATGGCGCGTGGCGGCGGTGCTTTGTGCGGCAATCGGGATCAGCTATCTCGATCGGCAGGCGCTGTCGGTGGCGATTGCCGCCATCCAGCGCGACATCCCGCTGACCAACACGGAGTTCTCGCAGCTCCAGGCGGCGTTCCTGCTGGCCTACGCCTTCATGTACGCCGGCGGCGGCGCGCTGGTCGATCGCCTTGGCACGCGGCGCGGCCTGCTCGTGATCATGATCGGCTGGTCGATCGCGTCGGCCAGCCACGGCCTCGCAACCGGATTCCGGTCGCTGCTGGTGAGCCGGTTCCTGCTCGGCGTCGGCGAGGGCGGCGGCTTCCCGGCCGCCACCAAGGCCGTGGCCGAATGGTTCCCGGCACGCGAGCGGTCGCTGGCCATGGGCATCATCAACGCCGGCACGGCGGTCGGCGCGGTCGTGGCGCCGCCGGCCATCGCGCTGATCCTGAGCAGCGCGAGCTGGCGGGTGGTGTTCTTCGTGACCGGCGTCACCGGGCTGGTCTGGACGGTCTGGTGGATGCGGCTGTATCACCCCCCCGCGCACCATCCCGGCGTCTCAGCCGCCGAGCGTGTTGAGATCGCGGAGGTCCTGGCGCCGCCACCCGCAACCACCGCCGGGGGCACCTCGTGGACGCAGCTCCTCACCTATCCGCAGGTCTGGGGCCTGGTGCTGGCGAAGTTCATGAGCGACGCCGCCTGGTATTTCTACCTGTTCTGGCTGCCGAAGTATCTCTACGACGTCCGCGGCTTCGACGTGAAGCAGGTCGGCTACTACGCGTGGATTCCGTACGCCGCGGCCGGCATCGGCTGCCTCGCCGGCGGCTGGTTCTCGGGCTGGCTGCTGCGACGCGACTTCTCGCTCAACGCCGCGCGCAAGCTGGCGCTCGGCGCGAGCGCCGCGGTGATGCCGCTGATCGTCTTCGTGACCCAGGCGCCCACCGACCTGGCGATCGTGCTGTTCAGCATCGCGTTCTTCGGCCAGCAGTCGTGGTCCACGCTGGTGATGATCGTGCCGACCGATCTGTTCCCGCGCCGCATCGTCGCGTCCGTCGCCGGCCTGGTCGGCTTCGGCGGCGCGATGGGCGGCGTCGTCTTCAACCTCGTCGCCGGCCGCATCCTCGACAGCGGCCTCGGCTACGGCGTCGTCTTCAGCATCGTCGGCACCTTCCACGTGATCGCGTTCCTGATCATCCTCGCCACGATCCGCGACATCCGGGAGCTCGCCGGGAGCACGATGCCGGCGGTAGCGAGGTAGGCGGAGGGGGATAGAAGTTAACTCCCAACTCCCAACCTCCAACTCCCAACGCGATCGACTTTGGGAGTTGGGAGTTGGGAGTTGGGAATTGGATTGGGAGTTGGGCTGGAGTTCCCGTTCGTTCATCGAAACGGAAGGCTAGCCGCGCCCGCGGCCGCCGCCCCCGCCGCTGCCGCCGCCACGATTTGGTCCGCGGCTCCTGAACCCACCGCGTGAGGGTCCGCCGCCGCCAGGACGGCCACCGCCGGACGGCCACCGCCAGGACCCGATCGCGAATCCCGATGCGGCGCGCCTGATGCGGCGCGACCGCCCCCGGGGCCCGGCCGCGAGTCACGGTGGGGCGCTCCCGGCGATCGTGGCTCACCCGCGGGCGTGCCGGGACGACGGGTGGCGGCAGCGCGGCGTGCGGCGTTGACCTCGGCGCGGGCGCGCTCCTCGCGCTTGCGCGCGCGAATCTCGGCGATGCGCTGGGCGAGCGGTACCTCGAGCTTCTGCTTGGGCCGCGCCGTGTAGTCGAAGTCCGGCACGGTCACACGGGGCAGGCGCTTGCCGATCGCGCGTTCGATCGCGCGCAGGTCGCCTTCCTCATCCCCTGAGACGAACGTGAACGCTTCGCCGACCGCCTCGGCGCGTCCGGTCCGGCCGACGCGATGGATGTAGTCCTCGGGCACCTGCGGCACATCGAAGTTGACGACGTGGCCGAGCTCGTCGACGTCGATGCCTCGCGCCGCGATGTCCGTGGCGACCAGCACGGGGAAGCTGCCGCGCTTGAACCCGGCGAGGGCGGCCGTGCGCTGCGCCTGCGACCGATTGCCGTGGATACGCTCGGCGCGGATGCCGGACTCGACCAGGTGATCGGCCAGCCGGTTGGCGCGATGCTTCGTGCGCGTGAAGATCAGCGCCTGCGTCATCACCGACTGCCGCAGCAGGTGCACGATCAGGGACGGCTTCAGCTCCTGCGGCACCGGGTAGACAGCCTGGGTGATGCCGGCGGCCGGCGCCAGCTGCCGCTGCACCTGGATGGCCACGGGGTCGCGCAGCATCTCGCGCGCCAGCTCCGCGATCGGCGGCGGCATCGTCGCGCTGAAGAACAGCGTCTGCCGCTTCGGCGGCAGCTTGGCGACGATCTTCCGGATCTCGGGAAGGAATCCCATGTCGAGCATGCGATCCGCTTCGTCCAGCACGAGATGCTCGATCTGGTTCAGACGGGCGTAACCCGAGCGCATGTGATCCTGGAGCCGCCCGGGCGTCGCGATGATGACGTCGACGCCGCTGCGGAACGCATGCTCCTGCGGCCCCATGCCGACGCCGCCATACACCGCGGCCGCGGTGACGGGCGTGTGGACGGCCAGCGCGTTGAAATCGTCGAGGATCTGCTGGGCGAGCTCGCGCGTCGGCGCGAGCACCAGCGCTTTCGTGGTCCGGCGCGGCCGATCGATCAGCCGGTTGATGATGGGCAGCAGGAAGGCCGCGGTCTTGCCGCTGCCGGTCTGCGCGCAGGCGATGACGTCACGGCCGTTCCGTGCCGGTGGCACGGCCTCGGCCTGGATGGCGGTGGGCCGGACGAAGCCCAGCTCCTTGATGGCCTTGAGGATCGCGGGATTCAGCTCGAGCTGGGTGAAGGGCACAGATCATTATCCCCCGCTCCTGCCGTCCCGCGGCGTCGGATCGCGATCAGTAGGCGACGGTGACGCGCAGCAACCCGCTGTTGTCCTGCAGGAAGTCGTCGTTGATCCCCAGGAACAGGCGGCCTCCGCTGCGCACCCGGATGGGCTGTCGGTCGTCGCCGATGAAGAACGGATCGCCGTCCGGTCCGATCTTGCCGATCAGCGCCGCGGCGCTCCGCTGAGGCATCGGACGGCCGCGGTTCACGGGGGAGTCGCGTTCACCGGCGGCGCCGTCGCGGCGATTGGGCCCCCAGCGCGTTTCGCCGGTGGACTCGAACGTGACGTCCTGCCCGGCGCGCACGTCGACGCCGGTGTCGGTCCACGCGGTCCGCGCGTCGACGTTGACGAGGCGCTCGCGCATGCCCTGGCGTCCGCGCGGCACGAACCGGTCCCGTTCCGTCAGCCGGCCATCGTCGAACTGGATGGCGCGGATCTCGTTGCGGTCGTAGCGGCGCACCCGGCCGTCCTCGGTTCCACCATGGTGCTCGAACTCGATCGCGCTGCCGCGGACCCCGACCAGCACGCCTTCGACGCGCCGCCCGTCGCGCAGGACGAGCACGTCAGCGGCGACCGCGACCTGGATCGCCAGCGTCACCGCGAGGACCACGAGCCCACGATATCTAGCCTGCATCATCTGTCTGCTCCGGTTGATGTTCTGCGCCGCGCATCGTAGCACGGCCGTTCGCGGGGGCGGCGCGAACGACCGGCGATGACGGTCGACTAAGATAGTCCGCACGCTCCCAGGATGCGCACTCGTGGAAAGCCCGCCGCGGCGCCGACGAAGGCGAGCCACCTGCTGCCGCTCCTGCTGCTGTTCGCCGGCAGCGGGTGCGCCGCGCTGATCTATCAGGTGGTCTGGCTGCAGCTGCTGCAGCTCGTGATCGGATCGTCGGCGGTCTCGATGGCGGTCCTCCTCGGCACGTTCATGGGCGGCATGTGCCTCGGCAGCCTGGCGCTGCCCCGCCTCGTCGGCGCGGACCGTCATCCGCTGCGGGTCTACGCATGCCTCGAGATCGGCATCGGCGCCTTCGGCCTGGCGCTGCTCGTCATGATGCCCTTCGTGAACGATCTCTATGCCTCGACGGGGGGCGGGCTGGCGTTCCGCGCGGCGGTCGCCGCGATCTGCCTGCTGCCGCCGACGGCGCTGATGGGCGCCACGCTTCCGGCGGTCGCGCGCTGGGTGGAAACGACGCCCGACGGCATCTCCTGGCTCGGGTTCTTCTACGGGGGCAACCTCGCCGGGGCGGTGGCCGGCACCCTGGCCGCGGGTTTCGTCCTGCTCCGCGTCTACGACATGGCCGTGGCGACCTCGGTCGCCGCGGCGATCAACATCACCGTCGCGGCCGTGGCGATGCGGGTCGCATCGCGCACGCCGCGCCCGAGCCCCGCGCCGGCAACGTCCCCCGCTGCGAGCGGCATCGCGGTGGTGCGCCCTGTCACGGTAACGCATGCGGTGATTGCGCTGTCCGGATTCACGGCGCTGGCCTCGGAGGTGATCTGGACCCGGCTGCTGTCACTGACCGTCGGCGCCACCGTCTACGCGTTCTCCCTGATCCTCGCGGCGTTCCTGTCCGGGCTTGGCCTCGGCAGCAGCGTCGGGGCGGTACTCGCCAGACGAGTCGCAGTCGCCCGCTCGCGCACTCGGCTGGTGTCAGCTGTGGCTCGGGCTCGCGATCGCGTGGGCAGCGTGGCTGCTGTCAGGCTGGCTGCCTTACGCCACGATCGCCGTGCCGGCTGATCCCTGGATCGCGCTGCGCCTCGACCTGCTCCGTTGCCTCGCCGTCGTCCTCCCCGGCGCCATCCTGTGGGGCGCAAGCTTTCCGCTGGCCCTGGCGGCAGCCGCCGGCCGCGGGCAGGATCCCGGACGGCTCGTCGCAGGCGTCTATGCGGCCAACACGATCGGCGCGATCGGCGGGTCGGCCGCGGGAGTGGCGCTGGCAGCGAGCGTCGGCAGTCAGCATGCGCAGCAGATCCTGATCGCGGTCGCCCTGCTGTCAGCGTTGATGATGCTGGTCCCGGCAATCACCCGTCCCGTGGGCGGACGAGCAGTGGCGATCGCGGCGATGATCCTCCTGGTGTCCGCCGCCGCCGTCCGCATCGCGCCGGTTCCACCCGAGCTCATCGCCTACGGCCGCAACTCGGCGTCGTGGATGGGGCTGACCAGCATCGCGTTCGCCGGAGAGGGACTTCACTCCTTCATCGCGGTTTCACGCACGGCGAGCGGCGCGCCGGTGTACCACGCTGCCGGCAAGGTGCAGGCGTCCAGCGAGGGAGAGGACCTCCGCCTGCAGCGGCTGCTCGGGCACCTCTCGCACCTGCTTCCGGCCCGTCCTCGCAACGTCCTCGTCATCGGACTCGGCGCCGGCATCACGGCCGGCGCGGTCGCGATCGCCCCAGGCGTCGAGCGCGTCACCGTTGTCGAGATCGAGCGGCTCGCACCGGCGGTCGCGCACTACTTCTCCGACTACAACCATCGCGTCACGGACAACCCGAAGGTCACGATCGAGATCGACGACGCACGCCACTACCTGTTGACGAGCACGGAGAAGTTCGACGTGATCACGTCGGACCTGGTCGACCCGTGGGTGAAGGGCACTGCCGCGCTCTTCACCGAGGAGTTCTTCCACTCGGTGAAGGATCACCTCGCGCCGGGCGGGGTGGTGACGATGTTCGTGCAGCTGTACTTGAGCAACGTCGAGAGCGTGAAAAGCGAGATCGGCACGTTCGTGAAGGTGTTTCCGCACACGCTGGTCTGGGGGAATACCGTCGAGGGGCGGGGCTACGACCTGGTCCTGACCGCACAGAACGAACCGCCCCACCTCGACGTCGACGCGCTCCAGGCGCTGATCGACCGGCCGGATCACGCCGCGGTCGCCCAGTCGCTGCGAGACATCGGCATCCCCTCAGCCGTCGCGCTCGTCTCGAGCTACGCGGGCTCGGGCCGCGATCTCACGCCGTGGCTCGCCGATGCCGTCATCAATCGCGATCGCAACCTGAGGCTGCAGTATCTGGCCGGCCTCGGGCTCGACCTCCAGCAGAGCGCCCCGATCTACGCCGACATGCTCCGCTACGCCACGTTCCCGACGCCCGCGATTGTGGGGTCGCCGGCATCCCTGGACGCGATCGCGCAAGCGATGGCGCAGTCGCGGCGGCGCGCCGCCGCAGGATCCGGCCAATGACGCGGACGCTCTGGCTGGTTGCAGCGTGCCTCACCGCCGCGGCGTGTCGTGCGGGCGATCCGGAGCCTCGCCGGGCCGCCGCACCGCCACCGACCCGCGTCGCGCCCGTCACCGACGTCGTTCACGGCGTTTCGATCGTCGACAACTATCGCTGGCTCGAGGAGAGCAACGCCGAGGTCTCGGCGTGGATCGACGCGCAGAACGCGTATACGCGACGCGTGCTCGACAGCCTCCCGGATCGCGGCCGCGTCGAGGCCAGACTGACGTCGCTGCTCCGCATCGGTTCGGTGACCCCACCGGTGATGCGGGGCAACCGGTATTTCTTCGCCCGCCGCGCCGGCTCACGAACCCACCCGGTCATCTACGCGCGCGACGGCGCGCTCGGCGCCGACCGCGAGCTGCTGGATCCCCTGAAGGTCGATTCCAGCGGGCGCACGACGATCGCGTGGTTCGTGCCGTCAGACGACGGACGCGTGGTGGCTTACGGCGTCACGCGCGGAGGAGAGCCGGTGGCGACGCTGCGGCTGCTCGACGTCGACGGGCCCTCGTCGCCGTCGACGCGTGCGCTCGAGCTCCCGAACGTCGTGCAGGAGCCGGAGTGGCTCGCCGATGGGACGGGCCTGCTCTATCACAGCCTTCGCGATCCGGCCGATCCCTTCAGCCGCCAGGGCGCATTCCACCGCATCGGCACCGCCCCCACGTCCGATACCGTGCTGTATCGAAACGTCAGGCAGCCGGCGCAGACGACGCCGGGCGGCGGGCCGTCCGGGAGCCTGTCGCGCGACGGCCGGTGGATCGTGCTGAGTTACTGGCGCACGCCGGACACGAACGACCTGTGGATCGCCCCGTTCGACGAGTTCCTCCGCAAGGGCAGCGCCGCCGCGCGTGTCGTCAGCGTCGGCACGCCGGGCCGGGCCGCGGGCACCGTCATTGGCGACACCCTGTATCTGCACACGACCAAGGGGGCGCCGCGTGGCCGCGTCATGGCCGTCGGCGTCGCGCAGCCCGAGCAGCGGCGCTGGCGGGCGATCGTCGGCGAGCGTGCGGATGCCGCGATCCAGTCGGTCACGTTCGCGCGCGACAGCATCGCGGTAACCTACGCGCGCAGCGCTGCCACGACGATCGACGTCTTCGATCGGACCGGCCGGCCGCGAGGCGCCATCGCACAACCCGGTCTCGGCTCGGCCAGCCTGAGTGCCGCGGACGATCGGACCGAAGCCTTTCTCGCGTTCACGAGCTTTACGCATCCTCCGACGGTGTACCGCGTCGACCTCGCGAACCCCGCGGCGGCGCCGCGCCACTGGGGCGGTCCCGATATCCCGATCGACAGTACGTTCGCCGAGGTCAGCCTGGTCACGTATCCGTCGAAGGACGGCACACCGGTCACGATGTTCGTCGTGCACCGCAAGGGGCTGGCCCGCGACGGCCGCGCGCCAACCCTGGTCACCGCGCACGGCGCCTTCAACGTGAGCATGTCGCCGATGTTCTGGGGACCCTTCTACCAGTGGGTCGAGGACGGCGGCGTCCTGGCGGTGCCGCACGTCCGCGGCGGCGGCGAGCACGGCGACGCATGGCATGAGGCGGGCGCACGAGATCGCAAGCGCAACACCGTGGACGACCTGGTGTCGGCCGCGGAATGGCTCGTCGCCAACCGGTATGCGAGCCCGCGCACGTTGGGCGTCCACGGCATCACGAACGGCGGACTGGCGGCGGCCGCCGCCGTGACCTCCCGTCCCGAGCTGTTTCGCGCCGCGCTGCTCGTTCGCCCGCTCGTCGATCTGGTCCGTCACCAGACGTTCGCGCCGGCGCCGTACTGGGCCGAGGAGTACGGATCGGCAGCAGACGCGGTCCAGTTCGCCTGGCTGACCGCGATCTCGCCGTATCAGCGAATCACCGCGGGCACCGCGTATCCGGCACTGCTGGTCACCGGAGCCGAGGAGGATCCCGAGATGCCGGCCGTGCACGCGCGCAAGGCCGCGGCCGCGTGGCAGGCGGCAAGCGCGTCGGATCGGTCGCAGCAGCCGGTGCTGCTTCGCATCGACCGTCCGACCGATGACATGGCCGCGCTGTTCGCGCTGGAGCTGCGCGACGTCGTGGACCAGCTGATCTTTCTCCGCTGGCAGCTCAGTTCTGCTTCTTCTTGAACAGCCCCTCCAGGAAGGATGTGGCGCGGCGCTTGAGCTCGTTGCCGACCGCCCGCCGCGCCGCTGCCGCGACGTCGATCGAAACCGAGGGCCGCGACAACGTCCCGCCGATGGCGGCCGGCACGATCACGCGCCCGTCCTGGTCCGCGTAGCGCCGCAGGTCGGTGCCGGCCTGCGCGGTGAGCTCCTCGGACAGCACGACGTCGGTGCGCGCGTCCACCGCTCCCGATGCGATGTGCAGCGACCCGCGTCCCGCCAGATCGAAATCACGCGAGGCCATGGCGATGCGGTCGGACCGCAGCGCGCCGTCGGTCATCAGGAACGTGCCGCCGAGACGCGAGAACGTCGAGCCCGAGCCCTCCGGCGGCGCGCCCGATGGCTTGCCGAACGCCAGCACGATCGTCCGCACGAGATCCAGTCCGGGCAGCGTGCCGTCGGTGACCGCGGCCTCCATGGTGCCGCGGGCCGTGCGGATCAGCGTGGCGGTATCGGTGCCCTCCCCTTCGAGGGCCACCGTGCCGCCAAGGCGTCCCGTCATCCCGCCAGGACTGCCGCCGGCTTTCATCAACGCCGCAACGTCGGCGCCGTCGATCGTTCCCGCGAGGCGCAGCCGCGGCGTCCGGCGAGCGGTGTCGACGTCGAGCCGACCCGCGAACCTGCCGCCGAACGTCGCGAAGCCGAGCGGCGCCAGCCCGAGGCGCGTCGGCTGCAGCGCGATCGACGTCGAGAGGTCGCGGAATCCGAAGGTCGCGAGCTGCCCCTCGGCGGCGGTCAGCTTCACGTTCACGCGCATCGGCATCACCGGCGCCGAGGCTGGTCGCGTTCGGCGCGGGTCCGCTCAGCGCCGCGGCGATGCCGATCACCTCGTCGAGGTCGAGCGTCTCGGCGCGTGCCTCGAGTTGCGCCTCCATCTTCGCCAGGCTCGAGACCACGCCGGTCGCGCGCAGGCTTGTGCGCGCGGCCCGCGCCGTGAGCTCACGGATCTCGAGCCGGTCTCCGTCGAGCGCCGAGGACAGGTCGACCCGAAGCGTGTGCGCGCCTCCCGTCAGCACCAGGTCCCGGAGCTCGATGACCCGCACCGACTGCACGACCACGCCGCCGGAGGTCGGCGCGCCGGACGCCGGCGCGGATGCGGGCGCGAGCGGGAACGGCAACGGGAGCGCCACGCGCGCGTCGGACACAACGATCTCGGCATCGGTCACGACTCGCGACAGCAGGCCGCGCAGGCCGGTGGCGATGCGAATGTCACGGATCTGCATCGATGGCGTCGCCCCGATGGCGACGTCGGAGAGCGTGATGCTGATGCGGGGGAAGATCGAGGCGGCGGCGGCGCCGACACGGACCGGCTGCTGAAAATACGCGCCGAGCTGCTGTTCGAGCGTCGCCCGCACGAGGTCCGATGCGAGGGTGACGCGAACGAATACGTATGCGGCAATGACGACGACCGCGAGGACGAGGAGAAGCGTGATGAGCTTGCGGCGCATGTGTCGCCGCGTAGTCTATTACTCCCATCCTCGCGATGCGTCGTTCGCTGTTCAGCGCTGACTGCGTTCGTCCTCGGGAACGATGTTGGGCTCCGGCGCCCACGACCCGTCGGAGTTCTCCGACGTGGCCATAGCCTGCACGCGCTCAGCGGGCTCGGGGTCACCACGCCCCTCGAACGCTGAGCTGGTGCGATCGAGCTCATCCCACGCACCAGTGCTTCGTGTAACGTCGCTGAATGCGTCTGATGCACCAGCGTCACGCGTACGTGCCCCCGGAACACGCGAGGCGCGTTCTTCGTTGCCGTGGGCTCGCTGGGTAAAGCGCTTACGGTCCTCGCTCCTCATGTGTGTGTCCCCTCCCGAATCCGGGGCGGGGTTGCGAATTGGGTGCCACGCGCCGTGGACGGGCTCATCCGGCACTCGGCGGCGCCCTACAGTCGGGATAGACTCGTTGAACGGAGAGTCGCTGCATGCTGTCCTGGAACTGCCCTCGGGTCTTGTGTCTTGCTGCCGTTCTGGCCGGGCTGTCCGTCTCCGTGACGGCGCAGCAGGCCCCGCCTGCCGTGACGGCTGACGCACCACGCATCGAGCGTCCGTTCGGCACGCTCCGCGACCTGGCGGCGATGCAGCAGGACTGGCTGCGCAAGCGGCTCGACACGTTCCTCCCCCCGCTGATGCGCAAGCACGGCATCGACATGTGGGTCGTGCCGATGCGCGAGTACACCGAGGATCCGGTCTTCACGGCGATCGCCTCGCCGGTGACGTTCGCGGCACGCCGCCGCACCATCTACGTCTTCTTCGACACCTGCGCGGCGGCCGGCACGCCGCCCGCCGCGGCCTGCGTGCAGCGCATCGCGCTCGGCGGCACGTCGCAGGGCGGCGTGTTCGAGGCCCGCCGCTCGACTCGCGCCGCGGCGGCTGACGTCGGACGGGGCCAGCAGGCCGAGCTGTGGGGCGACGAGCAGTGGCAGGTCCTGAAAGCGGTGATCGAGGAGCGCAACCCGCGGGTCATCGGCATCAACCGCTCCACCGTGTTCGCGTTCTCCGACGGCCTGACCAGCGGCGAGCTCAAGGGCATGACGGCGGCGCTCGGCGAGCCATGGACGTCGAAGTTCCGCGACGCCGAAGGCCTGCCCCTGGAGTTCATCGCCTCCCGGCTGCCCGACGAAGAGGCATTCTTCCAGCGGATGCAGGAGCTGGTGTGGTCGCTGACGCAGACGATGTTCTCGTCACGCGTGATCACCGTCGGCAAGTCACGGACCAGCGATCTGGTGTGGTGGTGGCGGCAGCGCGTCAACGATCTCGGGCTCGGGACGTGGTTCCAGCCGAGCGTGGACGTGCAGCGCAAGGGCGTGACCGCCACCGAGCTCGGAGACGATCCGATCATCCAGCCGGGAGATCTGCTCCACTGCGACGTCGGCATCACCGTCGCCCGCCTCAACACCGACACGCAGCACAACGCCTACGTGCTGCGGCCGGGCGAGCACGATGCGCCGGAGGGCCTGCGTCGCGCGCTCGCCAATGCCAATGCCATGCAGGACATCGTGGTCTCGGAGATCAGGCCTGGACGCACCGGCAACGAGATCCTCGCGGCCTCTCGCGGCCGGATGGCCGCGGCGAAGATCGACGGCACGGTCTATTCGCACCCCGTCGGGCTGCACGGCCATGGCGCCGGCCCGCTGATCGGACTGTGGGATTATCAGGAAGGCGTGGCCGGCCGCGGCGACGCCAGGGTCATTCCGAGCATGTGGTACTCGATCGAGCTGCAGGCCACGACGCGCGTGCCCGAGTGGGGCGACCAGCAGGTCCGCATGGCGCAGGAAGAGGACGTCATCGTCGGCGCCGACGGCAAGGTGCGTTGGGCGCTCAGGCGCCAGGACACGCTCTTTCTCGTCCGCTGACGTCCCGGGCCGCCTGTGTTCACGCCGCGATACAAAGGGCCGGAGCGCCGCAAGGCCCCTCGCCGCCGTCCGCGTCCTTTCGCAGTCCTGCTCACGCTGCTCCTCATCGCCGCGCTCGGCTACGGCGGCGCGGTGCTGTGGCTGATCCGCCAGGAGACGCGCCTCATCTTTCAGGCGGGCAGCACGCTCGCCACCGGACGCCCGCCGTTTGCCTACGAGCAGATCGACCTGCCGCGCCGCGACGGCGCGCAGCAGTTCGCCTGGGTGATCCGCCACGCGGGCACCGACACGGGGCCGTGGGTGTTGTACCTGCACGGCAACATCAGCTCGGTCGCGTCGCAGGTGAACATCTCGCATTACCGGATGCTGCGCGGCCTGGGCATCAACGTGCTGGCGCCGGAGTACCGGGGATTCGGGGGCATTCCCGGCGACCCGACCGAGGCCACGCTCCAGGCCGACGCCCGCGCCGCCTATGACTACCTCCGCGAGTCACGGAAGGTCCCGCCGCACGCGATCACCGTCTACGGCTGGTCGCTGGGTTCCGCGCTGGCGGTGGACATGGCGTCGAGCCAGCCGCCCGCCGCGATGATCCTCGAGGGCGCGCCGGCGTCGTTCGTCGATCTGACGCAGCAGAAGTACCCGTTCTTTCCGCTGCGGCTGTTCATGCGCAGCTCGCTCGACTCGATCCGGACGATCAATCAGATTCCCGCGCCGATGCTGTTCCTGCACGCGTCGAAGGACGAGGTGATCCCCATCACTCACGGCCGTCGCCTCTACGAGGCGGCACGCGGCGCCAAGATGTTCGTCGAAGTACAGGGCGACCACGTCAGCGCAATCGATCTCGACAGCGCGACGTTCGAACGGGCGATCCACGACTTCATGGCGCGCCACAACCTGCGGTTCGTCCGGTAGCTGCGGCGCCAGCTATACTCCATCCCGTTTCGGACGAGGACGAGATCATGACGACGTGTGCGCGGTTTGTGCTGGTGAGCTGCTGTGTTCTGGCAGCGCGGATGCCGATGGCGTCGATGCGGGCGGCGGACGTCCTGCAGCCGGGCGGCCGGGTGTGGCTGCACGCGCACAACTGCTATCCCGAGAAGGGCCTCTGGAACGAACGGATCGATCGCGCCCTGGCGACGCGTACGACCGGCCTGGCGATCGAGCAGGACATCGCGTGGCGCGTCGATCCGCAGAGCGGCCGCGGGCAGTCGGTGGTCTCGCACGACCTCAAGTTCACCGGCACCGAGCCGACACTCGAGGCACATTTCTTCGACAAGGTGCGTCCCCTGATCGCACGGGCGCTGGCCGAGAACAAGCGTGAGACGTGGCCGGTGATGGTGCTGCACCTCGACTTCAAGTCGAACGAACCGGCGCACCACCAGGCGATCTGGGAGCTGCTGGGGCGCCACGAGTCGTGGCTCACGACCGCGGAGCGTGTCGCGGACGAAACGCGCGTGACCCCGTTCCGCGTCGGTCCGCTGCTCGTGCTCACGGAAAACGGCGACGGGCAGGCCGACACCTTTCACGCGCGAGTACCGGTCGGCGGCAGCCTTCGGATCTTCGGCACGATCCCGCCGGCGACGTTCCCATCGGCAACCACGTCCGAGGAACGCGCCGCCGCGGTGTTCAACGCCACACCCGAGGTCCTGATCCCGACGCGCGCCACCAACTATCGGCGGTGGACGAACTTCGCGTGGGCGGCGGTGGAGCTTGGCGGACAGGGCAAGGCCGGCGCCTGGACGGCTGGCGACGCCGCACGTCTCAAGGCAATCGTGTCCCGCGCCCACGACATGGGCCTGTGGGTGCGCTTCTACACGCTGAATGGCCACCCGCCGGGCAAGAGCCTCGGCTGGACCGAGAGCTATAACTTCGGCTCGCTGGCCGCCGGCCGCGAGCGTCTCGAGGCGGCGGTCGCCGCCGGCGTCGAGTTCATCGCGACCGATCAGTACGAGGAGCTCGAAGGGGTGCTCGGGCGGAAGAAGTAGCTTCAACTCCCAACTTCCAACTCCCAACTCCCAAAACGGAATCGGTCGAGACATCTGGGTAAAAGTCGCGGCGACCAAGCAGTTCGGTGCGTCTTCAACCCAGATGCCTCGCAGGACTCTGCTTGGGAATTGGGAGTTGGGAGTTGGGAGTTGTTTTATTCGCTCCTGAGCGCGATCGCCGGATCGGTTGACGCGGCGCGGCGGGACGGCCACCAGATCGCGAACATGCCGGCGCAGCCGAACGCGGCGACGGCCGCGGCAATCGCCACCGGATCGCGCGGAGTGACGCCATAGAGCTGCGTCTCGATCACCCGCCCGGCGGCCAGCGCGCCGACCACGCCCATCGTGAGGCCGGCCAGCAGGATCAGGCTGCCCTGCCTGACGAACAGCCGCGTCAGGCGTGAGGGATCGGCGCCGAGCGCCATGCGTACCGCGATCTCGCGCTCGCGCTGCCGGACCGCGTAGGCGATCACGCTGTAGACGCCGACGAGCGCGAGCAGCGCGGCGATCACCGCGAACGCGCCGAGCAGCGACGCCAGGAAGCGCGGGCGCACCACGAGCTCGTCGACGACCTGCTGCAGCGGGCGCGCGGTCTGCACCGACATCTCCGGATCGATGTCGCGAAACGCCGAGCGGAACGGCGTCAGCCAGTTGAGCGGATCGCCGGCAGTGCGCGTCAGCACGAACGTGAAGCGTCCCGGAGACTGGGCGAGCGGCACGTAGGCGTCGGCGAGCTCGACGTCGGACGGCCCCTGGCGCACGTCACGCACGACGCCGACGACGGTGCGTTCGAGCGGAACCGGCTGCCCGCGCTCCTGTTCCTCCGGCACGACCAGCCGCCGTCCCACGGCATCCCCCGCAGGCCACAGCCGCCGCGCCAGCGTCTCGCTGACGACAACGACCGGCTCGGTGCCGGCGCGATCGTCGGAGCGAACGAACCGGCCCGAGGCGAGGCCAAGCCTCAGCGTCGCGAAATAGCCGTCGTTCACCCGGTGGAGACCCGACTGGGCGCTCGTCCGTCCGGCGGCGCCCGCCGTCTCCACCGTGAGGATGCGCGGCTGCTGAACCGGCCAGGCCGTGGTCAGGCCGACCGCCTCGACCCCCGGCACCGCGCCGACCTGCGCTTCCATGCGGGCAAACGCCGCGAGCCGGGTCGCGGCGTCGGGATAGCGATTCTGGCGCAGCGTGATCGACGCCATCAGCACGCGCTCCGCGGAGAAGCCGAGGTCGGTCCGCAGGAGCGCGACCACCGTCCGCAGCATCAGCGTCGATCCGACGAGGAGCGTCAGCGACACGGCAATCTCGACCGCGATCAGCGTGCCGCGAATGCGGCGGCTCCGCGGTCCCTCGGTCACCGCCCGGCCGCCGCTCTGCATGCCGTGGAGCAGGCCGGGTCGCGTGGAGGTGACGAGCGGCGCGAGCGTGCAGATGACGGCGGTCAGCAGGCCGAGCCCGATGGCGAACGCCAGCGTGCGGCCGTCGATCGCGAACGCCGCGGCGCCGCCGGGCGCCGTGCGTCCGAGCTGCTGCTGGATCGCGGGCGCCAGCGAGCCCAGGATGAGACCGCTCGTCAGCAGCGCCAGGGACGTCGCCGCGACGCCGAGGACGAGCGCCTCGGCGAGGAGCATGCGCGCGATCGCGCCGCGGCCGGCGCCGAGCGCGACCCGCACCGCCACTTCCTTCTGGCGCCGCACCGCGCGCACCAGCAGCAGTGCCGCGACGTTCGCGCACGCGGCCAGCAGCACCAGCGCGGCCGCCGCGCTCACCGTCCACAGCATCGGGACGGTACGGGCGACGTACTGCTCGTGGGTCGACACCAGGGTCGGACTCCAGTTCGCCGGCACGTCACGGGCGCCGGCGCGGACGAGCGACGCCACGCGCGCCGCGGCCACGTCCGTCGTCACGCCGTCCCGCAGCCGCACCATGTAGGGATAGGACGGCGCGCGCAGCGGCGCCAGGATGTCGGTGTAGGTGTTGATGTGCCAGAACCCCGCCGGCATCACGCCGATGATCGTGAACCGCTCCGCTTCCTGCGGCCGGTCGCTCACATAGGCCGTGAACGTCTGGCCGATGACGTCCGGCCTGGCCGCGAAGCGATTCGTCCACAGCCGGTGGCTGATCAACACGACGTTGGGGCTGCCGGTGGCGAACGCTTCACGGTCGAAGCCCCGTCCCAGCGATGGCTGGATCCCGAGACCGTGCACGAACCCTTCGGTCACCCACGCGCCGGGGATCGATTCCGTGTACTCGCCGCCGAGCAGGTAGAACATGTCGAGATCCCAGGCCACCGGATGCTCGATCACGTCACCCAGGCTCGCCCAGTCGAGCCCCTCCATCTCGCGCGGCTGGGGTTGCCCCGGCACGCCGTAGCTGACCGAATACAGCCGGCCCGCGGCCGGATACGGCAACTCCTGGAACAGGTAGGCTTTCATCACCGCCACGGCGACGATGCACAACGCCATCCCGAGCGCGAGCGTCAGTACGGCCGTCACCGCAAAGCCCCTGGCCCCGACCATCGACCGGGCAGCCACGCGAACGTCGTGCACGAATGTGGTCATGGGGGGCAAGACGACGGCGGAGGGCGCAGTGTTAACGGGTCGGTGCGGGGTGCTCGATGCGGGGTGCGGGGTGCTGGGTGCGCACGGAACAAGCGTGATCGGTGGTCGGGGATCGGTGATCGGGAGGCAGGGACGAACTCTGGGAGGAGCAGCGCCGGCTCATGCGCCCGGCGCACCGCGCACCGCGCACCGCGCACCTCGCACCTCGCACCTCGCACCTCGCACCTCGCACCGAGCACCAAGCACCAAGCACATATAATCTGTTCCCGCGATGTCCGACCCCGAGGAGACGGGCACTGACGTCACGCGTCTGCTGCAGCAGTGGCGCGACGGCCGGCAGGATGCGCTCGAGCGGCTGATGCCGCTCGTCTACGACGAGCTGCACGTCATCGCCTCGAAGCACATGGCCCGCGAGTGGCGCGTCAGCATGTTTCAGGCGACGGCACTGGTCAGCGAGGCGTACCTGAAGCTGGTCGGCCAGCGCGACGTCGACTGGCAGAACCGCGCCCACTTCTACGCGATCGCCGCGCAGTCATGCGGCGCATCCTGGTCGACAACGCGCGGCGCGAGATGCGGCTCAAGCACGGCGGGCGCGCGCGCGGCGCGCCGGTCGCGATGCGCCGGCCTGGCGGACCAGTCGCATCGACGCCGTCGACGCGATCGCGCTCGACGGCGCGCTGCCGAAGCTGGAGGCGCTCGATCCGGGCCAGGCGCGGATCGTCGAGCTGCGGTTCTTCGGCGGCCTGACCGTCGAGCAAACCGCCGCGGTCGTCGGCGTCTCCCCCGCCACGTCTGAAGCGGGAATGGGCGATTGCGAAGGGCTGGCTCTACCGGGAACTGACCGGCCCGCCGCGCGCGACCGATTGAACGCGCCGTCCGGCGCGGCTCACTCCCACAGTCCGAGCAACCGCCGCACGAGGACCAGCTGGCCGACGTGATAGGCGCTGTGATCGATCACGAGCACCAGTTCACGAAGGTAGGTCTGGCCGCTGCCGTGCGGAATCGTCGCCTCCAGATCGCGCGCCCGATCGGCGGCCAGCGCCTGAAGCGCCTTCCGGTCGCGCGTGTATCTGTCGATGCTGTCGTCCCAGGCGGCGTCCGACGGCGGCGCCGGCGAGTCCGGCCAGTAGTCGTCCGGCCACTTCATCTCTTCGTACGAGGCATTGACGCAGAAGTCGAGGATGTCGTGCTGCGTGATGCGAAGGTGCTCGACCAGCTGCCATGGCGAATGCGGCAGGCCCGGCGGCGTCGTGCCGCGGAGCGCGGCGGGGATCCCGGCCACGGCCTTGTCGAAGCTCACGTGCGCGTCTTCCCACGCGAGCGCCTTCGCGAGCAGCTCCCGGATGGCGTCAGACTTCATCGCCCTACAGTAGCGCAGGACGGTGCGGGCCAGCAGCCAGCTGTCGCCCCCCGGCGTTTCGGCTCGGGCTCGTCGTGCTGGTATCATCTGTATCATGCTGGTATGAATGCTGGTATCATGATCGTCATGGCCGAGCGCAAGATCACGCTGAACGTGCCCGAGGAACTGCTGGAGGCGGCACAGCGGACCACTGGCCAGGGCGTCACGGAAACCATCCGGCAGGGGCTGCGGCTGGTGGCCGCCGGCGAGACCTTCCGGCGGGTGGCGAAGCTCCGTGGCGCCGTGAAGTTCACCGTCGACACGAAGCGGCTGCGCGACGATCGCCGATGATCGCCGCCGACACCAGCTCCCTGATCGCCTTTCTCGAGGGGACGCCGGGAGACGACGTCGACGTCATCCAGTCGGCACTCGACCATCATCAGCTGGTGCTGCCCCCCGTCGTCGTCACCGAGCTCCTCAGCGACCCCGGGCTGCCCTCATCCGTTCGAACCCTGCTCGCAGCATTGCCGCAACTTCAGCTCGAGCCCGGGTATTGGGAACGCGCCGGCCTGCTGCGCGCCCGGGTGCTCAAGCAGCGCCGCAAGGCGCGAGTTGCCGACGCGCTGATCGCCCAGAGCTGCATCGACCAGGCGGTGCCGCTGGTCACGCGCGATCGGGACTTCCGGAACTTCGCGAAAGGTTCCGGTCTGACACTCCTGTAGCCCTACCTCCCCATCCGGGTGATCCGCAGCTGGCGACGCTGACGCCACAATGCCGGCATGGCTACTTCAACTCTGCTTTCACTCTCGAACGAGCTGGCGCAACTGACGGCATCGGGCGCGAGCGCGGTTGTACAGGTCTCGGGCGCCCGGCGTCCGGCCAGCGGCGTCGTTCACGGGCCCACGACCATCATCACCACCGCGCGCGCGATTGGCCGCGAGGACGGGCTGCGGGTGCGATTGCCCGACAATACGGTTGTCGATGCCGACCTCGCCGGCTGGGATCCGTCGAGCGGCATCGCCCTTCTGAAGGCGCGGTCGCCGATCGCGCTGACGCCGCCAACGCTGCCGAACGACGAGGCGCGGACCGGTGAAATCGCACTGGCGCTGGGACGCTCCTGGAGCAACGCCATTACGGCTAGTACCGGCATCGTTGCCGTCGTCGGCGGTCCGCTGCGCACCGGACGCCGGCGGCAGCTCGAACGGGTCATTCGCGTGACAGCGCCGCTGCACGATGGCTTCGCCGGGGGCGCGGTCTTCAACGCGGCGGGCACGCTGATGGGCATCGCCACGGCCACGCACATCCGCGGCTACGCGGTAGTCATTCCCGCGTCGATCGCGTGGGCGGCCGCGGCAAAACTTCTCGAGTCTGGCACACCGCGCCGTGGCTTCATCGGCGTTGGCGTCCAGCCCGTGGAGCTCCCGCCATCGCAGCGCCCGGAAGGCCGCGAGCGCGCGCTGCTCGTTGTGGCCGTCACCGAATCCGGTCCCGCAGCCGCGGCTGGCATCAACGTCGGCGATCTGGTTCTCGACGCCGGCGGCAAGCCGACCGCGTCCCCGGATGATCTGCTCGACGTGCTCTCCGAGCACAGCGCGGGCGCGACCGTCGCGCTGAACATGCTGCGCGGCGGCACACCGCGTCAGGCTTCAGTGGTCATAGCCGAGCGCGGTTAAGTGCGCTGGACGCCACCAAGCCGGAGGGACCCGGTTGACACAGGCGGGCGTCATTGATCACGTGCGGATAGTCCTGGTCGGGCCCTTGTATCGCCGGGCCCGCCTGCGCGGGCAGCTGCCGGAGGATTTCGAGGTCGTCGGCGAGGTCACGACGATGGCGGAAGCGCGCCGGATGACGGACGTGGATGCCTATCTCGTCGTGCCCGGGAAGCCTGCGGCGGATGACGAGCGGCTGGCCGAACCTCTGACTGCACGCGAACTGGAAGTCCTCGATGCGCTGGTCGACGGCCTGTCGAACAAGGCGATCGCCGCCCGCCTGGGCATCAGCGACGAGACGGTCAAGTTCCACTTGAGTGGGATATTCGGGAAGCTCGGTGCGTCGAACCGGACCGACGCGGTCAGACAGGCGTTGCGACGAGGCGTGGTGGAGTTGTGACTGCGGGCTTACTCGCAAAAAAACGGCGGGGCCGAAGCCCCGCCGCGATTCAAGCCACGAGTCGTCGGTCTCTTCTACGCGCAGCCGCTGGTCGTGCCGCAGTTGGCGCACTTGTAGCACGACCCGCTGCGGACCATGATCGAGCCGCAGGTCGAGCAGGGCGGCGCGTCTTCCTGGTTCTGCATCGCCGCGAACGACGACGTGGACTTCTGGGCGATGACGGCGGTGGGCGAGGCGCCGGCCGCGGCCGCGACGTCGAGCGGCAGTTGCTCCGGCGTCGTCACCAGATCCTCGCGGACGTTGACCCCGGCCCGGTACTGCGCGTCCTGCGACAGGAACTTCGACGCCATCCACCGGAAGATGTAGTCGACGATCGACTTCGCGAAGCGGACGTCCGGGTTCTTGGTCATGCCCGACGGCTCGAACCGGACGTGGCTGAACTTGTCGACCAGATCCTGCAGCGGCACGCCGTACTGGAGCGCGTAGCTGATCGCCTGGGCGAACGCGTCGGCGAAGCCCGAGATGGTCGAGCCTTCCTTCGCCATCACCAGGAAGATCTCGCCCGGCTGGCCGTCCTCGAACAGGCCGACGGTGATGTAGCCCTCGTGGCCGGCGATGTCGAACTTGTGGGTAATCGCCGAGCGCTCGTCGGGCAGCTTGCGCCGGCGCGGACCGGCCTCGGCCGTCGTGGCGGCGCCCTTTTCCTTGTCCTTCGAGGTATTGAGCGGCTGCGTGCGCTTGGAGCCGTCGCGGTAGATCGACACCGCCTTGGCGCCGATCCGCCATGAATCGATGTACGCCTGCTCGATCTCCTCGACGCTGGCTTCCTTCGGCACGTTGACGGTCTTGCTGATCGCGCCGGACAGGAACGGCTGCGTCGCCCCCATCATCTTGATGTGCCCCATGTAGTGGATCGACCGCACGCCGCGCGCCGGCTTGAACGCGCAGTCGAACACCGGCAGGTGCGCGTCCTTGATGTGCGGCGCCCCTTCGATCGTCTCGTTCTCGTCGATGTACTCGATGATCTCCTTGACCTGCTGGGCGTTGTAGCCGAGCTTCTCGAGCGCCATCGGCACGGTCTGGTTGACGATCTTCATCAGCCCGCCGCCGACCAGCTTCTTGTACTTGACGAGCGCGATGTCCGGCTCCACGCCGGTGGTGTCGCAGTCCATCATGAAGCCGATGGTCCCGGTCGGCGCCAGCACGGTCGCCTGCGCGTTGCGGTAGCCGTGGGCCTCGCCCATCTCGATGACTTCGTCCCACACCGTCCGGGCCGCGCTCATCAGCTCCTTGGGCACGTGCGTCTTGTCGATGTCCTTCAGGGCGGCGCGATGCTTGCGCATGACGCGCAGGAACGGCTCGCGGTTCTTCTCGTAGCCGGCGAACGGTCCGCCGTGATCGCGCGCGATCTTCGACGACTGCGCGTAGGCGGCGCCGTGCATGATCGCGGTGATGGTGGCGGCGTAGTCGCGGCCGGCGTCGCTGTCGTAGGGCAGCCCGCGCGACATCAGCAGCGCGCCGAGGTTGGCGTAGCCGAGGCCCAGCGGCCGGTAGTCGTGGCTGTTCTTCCCGATCGCCGGCGTCGGATAGCTCGAGTTGTCGACCAGGATCTCCTGCGCGGTGATCAGGGTGCGGCAGGCCGCCTCGAACGCCACCGGATCGAGCTCGCCGGCGTGATCGCCTTCCGTGCGCACGAACTTCATCAGGTTGATCGACGCCAGGTTGCACGCCGAATCATCCAGGAACATGTATTCGGAGCACGGGTTGCTGGCGTTGATGCGCGCCGTCTCCGGGCAGGTGTGCCAGTCGTTGACGGTGGTGTCGAACTGCAGGCCGGGATCGCCGCACACCCAGGTGGCGTGCGCGATCTCGCGCATCAGCTGGCGAGCCTTGTAGGTCCCGGTCACTTCGCGCGGCTCCAGCACCGCCCGCGTCTGCCACTCGCCGTCGTCCATCACCGCGCGCATGAACTCGTCGGTCACGCGCACGCTGTTGTTGGAATTCTGGAAGAACACCGAGGCATAGGCCGGGCCGGTGAACGAGCCGTCGTAGCCGGCGTCGATCAGCGCCCACGCCTTCTTCTCTTCCTCGACCTTGCAGTTGATGAACTCCTCGATGTCCGGATGGTCGGCGTTGAGGATCACCATCTTGGCGGCGCGGCGGGTCTTGCCGCCGGACTTGATGACGCCGGCGAACGCGTCGAAGCCCTTCATGAACGAGACCGGACCGGAGGCGGTGCCGCCGCCGGCCAGCAGCTCCTTCGAGGACCGGATGTTCGAGAGGTTCGACCCGGTGCCCGAGCCGTACTTGAACAGCATGCCCTCGGTCTTCGCCAGCCCGAGGATCGAGTCCATCGTGTCCTGCACCGCATTGATGAAGCAGGCCGAGCACTGCGGGTGCTTCTCGAAGCCGACGTTGAACCACACCGGGCTGTTGAACGCCGCCTTCTGGTAGACCAGCAGGTGCTTGAGGTCGTCGCTGAACGACTGCAGGTCGTCCTCGCTCGCGAAGTACTGCTGCTTGCGCGCCCACCCGGTGATCGTGTCCACGACCCGGCCGACGAGCTGCTTCACGCTCCGCTCGCGCTCCGGCATCCCGATCTGGCCGCGGAAATACTTCGACACCACGATGTTGGTCGCCTGCTGCGACCAGAAGCGGGGGATCTCGACGTCACGCTGCTCGAAGACGACCTCGCCCTTCTCGTTCCCGATGACCGCGGACCGCAGATCCCATTCGACCTCGTCGAACGGATCGATCCCTTCCCTGGTGAAGAACCGCTCGAACTCCACACCGGGCGCGCCCGCCGGCGCGGTCGCCGGCGTGCGGGCAATGGTCTGCGGGCTCGTGGTCTCGACTGGCCCGGCCGAGCTGGTGCTCGAGCCAACGGCAGCGCCCTTGTTCATACTTCCCCTCCGCGCGCGAGTCAGTCGCCGTGCCCCCGGCGTGACCCTCAACGAACAATTGATTCTGGAAAACCTGCGTGACTCGGGTGCGGGTCTGGGGGGCTTTCGCCTCTCACCGGCGGCCGTCTCCGGCCGTCGTCAACCCCGCGCGTCGCAAGCCCTGGGTGGCTTACGGTCCGAATGTCGCGGGGCGGAACGTTATCGCTCCGTCACAACAGTGTCAAGACTCATTCTACAAGATATGGTGTAGGGCAATTACCTCAGCCGCAATATCTTGGCGGAATTGTGGCACTTCTTCTGACTGCCCTATTTGAATGGGGTGGGGAAAGCCTGTGCAGCGGCGTGAAGCGGCTCAGCGGTTCTGCAGCTCGCGCGCGAGCTTCTCGGCCTTGTCCGCCATCTGCCGGGCGAGGTCGAAGGCCTTGTCCTTCAGCGCCGTTTCAGCGCCGATGATGGAGTCCTTCGCCTGCTCGTAAGCGCTCTGCTGTTCGGGCTTGAGGCGCTTGTAATCGATGTTGTTGAGGATGCCCTGCGTCCGCTGGATGACGTCGCGAACCTGACGATCGGCCGTGGCGCCGTCGACCGTGGCCGGCGTCCGGAGCGGCGCCGGCGGCTGTGCGGGTGGCGGCTCGACCGGCGGCGGTTCCGGCTTCGGCGGCTCGGGTTTCGCGGTTTCCTTATTGAGATTGAGTTCGCGAGGAGACGTCTGGCGCGGCTTCGTCGGCGGGGGCGTCACCTTCTCCGGGGGCAGATCCGGGACCAGTTCCGGCGGCGGCTCCGGCGCGGGCGCGGCCTCGACCACCCGGGGGGGCGCCGGCGGCACATCCAGCGCGGGCCGTTCGATCGGTGTCTGGGCGCGGGTCGTCATGCATCCAGCCGCCAGCCCGGCCATACACAAGACGACGATTGTGTTCCTCATCGTGCTCAGCCGATCTTAGCGCCCCTGTCCCGCATTCCCAAGCCAGTACGCCGTCGTCAGGCCTGAGGAAACATCAGCCCGAATCGTGTGCCGCGACCGGGCGTCGACTGCACTTCGACCTCGCCGTCGTGCAGCTGGACGATACGGAAGACCATCGACAAGCCGATGCCGCTGCCCTTTTCCTTGGTGGTGAAGTACAAGTCGAAAATCCGCGGCAGGTTCTCCGGTGGAATGCCGACGCCGGTGTCCTCGACGAACAGCTCGACGCGGCCGCGCGTGGCTTGCCGGCATCCCAGACGCAAGCGTGCCCCCCTCGGGCATCGCCTGCAGCGCGTTGATGGCGAGGTTCAGGACCGCCTGCATCAGCATGCCCTGGTCGGCGTTGATCTCGGGAGACGCCGGCATGCACTCGTCGCGGATCGTCACGCGGCGGCGATGCGCCTCCGGCGTGATGGTCATGATGGTGTCGTGAATCACGCCGTTCAGGCGGATCGGCTGCAGCTTCAGCTCTTCCGGCCGGGCGAACTTCAGGAACCCCGCCACGACCTCGTCCAGCCGCTTGATCTCGCTCGAGATGATCGTCACGTGCTTCGAGAGGTCGAGCGTCTTGCCGGGCCCGCCGCCCGCCGCCGGCACGACGATCGGCTCCTTGATCGAGCCCAGCTTCTGCTTCAGCAGCTCGAGATGGATCGTCATGGCGTTGAGCGGGTTCTTCACCTCGTGCGCCACGCCGGCGAGCAGGCGGCCGATCGCCGCCGCCTTTCGCGAGTAGTTCAGCGTGGAGTGGACGCGGTTCAGGTAGCCGACGTTGCGCGCCACCAGCATCGCGCCGAGGAACCGGTGGTTCGTGTCCTCGATCGCGTGGCAGACCAGCAGCCGCTCGGTGTCGGGATCGGTTTCGGCGGCGTCCGGCGAGGACGGGCCGTTCCCGACCTGGATCTCTTCGGCCGCGCCGGCCGTCCCGCCCCGCGGCAGCGCCATCGACAGTGGCCCGGCCGACTTGCGCGTCGCCAAAGTGCGATCGACGAGGTGACGCACCGGGTGCGCTTCCGGGAGGTTGTCGATCGCCAGCGCACGCATCGCCGCGTTGCTGAAGATGACCTCGCCCCGCGGTGAGAACAGCGCCACGCCGTCCTCGAGGTTCTCCATCACCGACTCGTAGTCGGCGCCGGCCGTCCGCAGCGTCGCCCCTTCCGAGCCGGTCGCAAGCCCCCGGCCCGCCGCCAGCTGCGCACTGACCGCCTGGAACGAGCTGCCGAGATCCTTGAACTCCTGCTCCGGCAGATCCAGCTGCACGTCGAGCTCGCCGCGTCCGAGCCGGCTGAGGCTGCTCTGAATCACGTGAATCGGCCGCAGCATCCACTGCGACAGCAACAGCGCCACCAGCGACGACAGCACCAGCGCCGCCACGACCACCGTGGCCGCCCCTTTGATCGCGTCGCGCAGCTCGTTCTGCACCAGCAGCGTCGACACGCCGATCCGGATGGTCGCGAACTGCTCGTCCCCCGCGAGCAGCGGCTGCCGCACCTCGAACGTGCGGTCGGAATACACCGCCTGCAGCCGCGCCAACGCCGATCGCTTCGCGATCGGCTCGAACGCTTCCTGCTCCGGGATGAGCGCACCTTCGCGGGTCGGGAACGCCGCAATCGCGTAGCCCTTGGGATCGACGATCGCGGCGTAGGTCACCGTCGGCGAGTAGCCGCTCGAGGCGAGGATGGCCCGGATGCCGCCGTCCTCTCGCAGCGCCTGGTAGGGATCCTTCGGATGCTCGGGGACGACGATGCGGGCGCGCTCGAAGAGGGCCCGCGACAGCAGGTCGGCGCGCGAGGCGGTCTCCTCGAGGAGGAACCGCGACAGACTACTGAGATGGTAGCCGCTGAGGATCGCCACGATCGCCACGACCAGCGTCGTGACGCCGGCGACCTGTTTCGCTTTGATGCTCAAGCTGGTCGACTACTGCGGTTTGACACCAGTCTCCGGCCGCGTGGACGGCTGCTCCCGCATCCGGTTCAACTTGTTGTGCAGGGTCTTGAGGCTGATCCCGAGGATCTCCGCGGCGCGGGTCTTGTTGTTGCGGGTGTGGTCGAGCGTCAGGATGATCAGCCGCCGCTCCGCCTCGTCCACCGTCGTGCCCGGTGACAGCGTCACCGTCGGCAGCGTCTCCTCACCCTTCGCGATCAGCGTCGGCGGCAGGTGCTTGGGTTCGATGAAGTCCCCTTCCGCGAGAATCGTCGCCCGCTCCATCACGTTCCGCAGTTCGCGGATGTTGCCGGGAAACGGATACTGCTCGAGCAGATAGAGCGCGTCCTGATCGACGGCGCGGACCGACTTGGCGTTGCGCGCGTTGAACTCGGTCAGGAAGTGATGCGCCAGCAGCGGGATGTCCTCCTTGCGGTCGCGCAGCGGCGGCAGCTCGATGGCGAACACGTTGAGCCGATAGAAGAGGTCCTCGCGCAGCTTGCCGCTGCGGACGGCCTCCATCGGATTGACGTTCGTCGCCGCGATCACCCGCACGTCCACCGACTGCTCCTGCCGGCCGCCGAGGCGCCGGAACGTCCGCTCCTGGAGCACGCGCAGCAGCTTCACCTGGGTCGCCGGCACCATCTCGGCGATCTCGTCGAGGAACAGCGTGCCGCGATGCGCCAGCTCGAACACGCCGGTGCGCCGATCGTGCGCCCCCGTGAACGCGCCCTTTTCGTGGCCGAAGATCTCGCTCTCCAGCAGCGTCTCGGGAATCGCGGCGCAGTTGATCGCCACGAACGGGAACGACGAGCGGGGGCTGAGCTCGTGGACCGTTTGCGCGATCAGCTCCTTCCCCGTTCCCGACTCCCCTGAAATCAACACCGACGCCAGGGTCGGCGCCGCCTGCTCGATGACGCGGTAGATAGTGCGGATGCTCGGGCTGTTGCCGACGATCCGTCCGAAGGTGCCGACCTCGCGCAGCTGGCGGCGCAGGTGCCGCACTTCGCGCAGCGTGTCCTGCCGCTCGACGGCCTTCTTCAGCAGAATCTGCAGGCGCTGCGGATCGACCGGCTTGCTCAGATAGTCGTAGGCGCCCTCTTTGATCGCTTCGACGGCCGTTTCGACCGTCCCCTGCGCCGTCAACAGGATCAGGGTCAGGTCGGAGAGTTGATCCTTCAGCGCCCGGAGCAGCTCCATGCCTCCGACGCGCGGCATCACCATGTCGCTGACGATGATGGCGGGGCGGAAGCTGGTGACCTTGCGCAGCGCTTCCTCGCCGTCGGCGGCTTCCTCGGTCTGGAACCCCCAGGTCTGAACCAGTTCGGCAAGCCCCTCCCGCGTGCCGTCATCATCTTCGACGATGAGCACGCGCTCGCCAATCGGCAGGCCGGTGGCGTTCTCGCCTTGCAGTTTTGCGTCTTCAGTTACATCCACCCGGCAACATTAACACTGTGCGCGTAAGGATTACACGATATTGACCGGTTGAGGCGGCCCTGTGGATGAGTTCGATACAGGCACATGAGTTGCTCTCTCCCTGTCCGGGAGAACCATCACATGAAGAGACCGATCATCACCGCGATCGCGGGCGCCGTGCTGGCAGCCGCGGCGTGTTCGCCAGCAAAAAGCGGGTTCGAGATTGCTTCCGGCAGCCAGGTCACGCTGGAGCGCAAGGACGGCGTGAAGGTCGCCGGCCGGCTCGTCGAAGTCCAGCCCGAGCACGTCATCGTCGAGGCACGGGACGGGCATCGGACCTCGGTGACGCGCAGCGACATCGCGTCGCTGAAGGCCGATACGCGTAACCCCGGCGGCCGCACAGCCGGAGACACCGGGCGCGCCTGTGGGCTCCACCGGAACACGCGCGGCGGAACCGCGGCCTGAGGCAGTCAAGGCCGGCGACCCGGCGCCGCCGGCGCGCGCCTATCGCGAGGTGACGATTCCGGCAGGGACCGTGCTGCCGGTGGACCTGACCTCGTCGGTGTCGTCGGATGGCAGCAGCGTCGAGGATCCGGTGCGGGCCAAGCTGCGGCGTCCGCTCGTGATCGGCAGCGTCGAGGCGCTGCCCGCGGGCACGGTCGTGTCGGGGCACGTCACCGCGGCCGAGCGCGCGGCGCGCGTCAAGGGGCGCGCCTTCGTCGCCTTCCGGTTCACGGCGATCGATCCCCCTGGCGATGCGGAGCGGGTGGCGATTCGGACCGAGACCGTGTCGCGCCGGGCGGCGGCCACCAAGAAGCACGACGCGGCGAAGATCGGCGGCGGCGCGGCAGGCGGCGCCATCATCGGCGGCATCCTCGGCGGCGGCGACGGCGCGGCCAAGGGTGCGGCGATCGGCGGCGCGGCCGGGACCGGCGTGGTGCTGGCGACACGCGGCAAGGAAGTCAGGCTCGGCCCGGGCGCCGACGTGTCGGTGCTGATCGCCTCCGCCCGTCACGCTGCGGGTGGCTGCGCAGTAAGGGCTGCAAAACGAGTACAGTTTCTGTGTGCTCGATTCGGCCTCTGAGCCAGCGTCCGCGCCAGCGCGCCTCCGGCGCATCCGCCGCATCGGTATATGATGGACGCGACGGACGCGGCGGCTGCCCCGCCGCCGTCCGTCGTGCCCGCACGCCAGAGCCGTCATCCGATCCTCCCCATCGAACGGTTCGGCGCCTTCATCGAGGTCCTGCTGTGCTCGGGCGTGCCGACGCAGCTGCTGGTCTTCGGCGGGCTGGCCGGCCTCGGGGTTCCGCACCAGACCGCCGACGGCGGCTGGTCGCCGACGTTCGTGGTCGCGATGTCGCTCATCGACATGGTGCTCGTGGTCGGCCTGGTCCTGCTGTTCCTCCGCGCCCATCACGAACCGGTTGCGGACTTCGTCCGTGGCCCGCGGCGTCCGCTGCGCGAGATCGCGCTCGGCCTGTTGCTGATCCCCGGCGCCGTCGTGGTCGTCGTGCTCGTGCTGACCGCGGTCCTGGCCTTCAAGCCGGAGCTGCACAACGTGCCGGTCAACCCGTTCGAGCGGATGATGCAGACGCCGCGCGACGCGGCGGTGTTCGCGTTCGTGGTGATGTTCGCCGGCGGCGTGCGCGAGGAAGTCCAGCGCGGCTTCATCATCCGGCGTTTCGATCAATATCTCGGGGGCGGCCTCGCCGGCATCGTGATCTACAGCGTCGTGTTCGGGCTCGGCCACATCGAACAGGGATACGCCGCCGCGATCGCGACCGGCACCCTTGGTGCGGTGTGGGGCGTCCTCTACTGGTCGCGCGGCAGCATCATCGCGCCGATGGTCAGCCATGCCGGATTCAATCTCGCGCAGCTCTTGAAGTACGTGACGCTTGCCTGGCGGTAGGGAGCGGCCCCATCCATTCAGCGCGTGATGGCACAGTCCCCTTCAGCCCCGGCATCGACCGCTCCTCCCAGCGCGGCCGCGCGGCGGCGGCGCGGACCGCTCGTCCTGCTGGCGCTGTTCCTGCTGACGCTGCCCGCGGTCACGGTGCGGCTCTACGCCTCCGACGAAGTGCAGTACTTCGCCTTCCTGCGGTCGCTCTGGTTCGATCGGGACGTCTCGTTCGAGAACGAGTACAGCGCGTTCTACGACCGCGGCGTCGGCCGCTACGCGCTGTTCCGGGAAACGCTCCTCGAGCGGCAGACCGAAACCGGCCTGCGGCTCAACTTCGGCACCATCGGTCCGGCGATCCTGTGGCTGCCGTTCTACGCGCTCGCGGACGCGGGCGTCGTCATCGCGCGGGCGAACGGCAGCCTCATCGTGCGCGACGGCTATTCGTGGCCCTATCTCGCGGCGGTCTGTTACGGCTCGGCGCTCTACGGATTCCTCGCCGTGCTGCTGTCGGCGCGGCTCGCGGAACGGCTGACCGGGGTGGGCCACGGTGCCGCCGCCGCGATCTGGCTGGGAACGCCGCTGCTTTTCTACATGTATCTGGCGCCCGGCATGGCGCACGCGGTCTCCGCCTTCAGCGTCGCGGCCATGCTCACGATCTGGCTGCACGTCCGCGACCGGTGGACCGTGCGCGGCACGATCGCGCTCGGCGCAATCGCCGGGCTCGTCGTCATGGTCCGCGAACAGGACGCGATCCTGCTCCTCGCGCCGCTGCTCGACTACGCGGTCGCGCTGAGCCGCCGCATCAGGCGCAGCGGCATGAACTGGGGCACCGAGATCGCGCTGGCGGCCGGCGGATTGGTCTCGTTCGCCGTCGTCTACCTGCCACAGGCGTTCGCGTATCTCGCGCTGAACGGACGGATCGGACCATCGCGGCTGGTCACGCGCAAGATGGCCTGGACGTCTCCGCATGCACTGGAGGTGGTGTTCTCGCCGCACCACGGCCTGCTGGCGTGGACGCCGCTGGCAGCGCTCGCCATCGTCGGCCTCTACATGCTGGCGCGTCGATCTGGCGCTGCCGGCGCGACTGCGGAGCAGCGCGATCACCTGCGCCCGGTGACGATCGGGCTGCTGCTTGCGGTGCTCGGCCAGATCTACATCTCCGGCGCGGTCGAGTCGTGGACCGTGGCCGGCGCGTTCGGCCAGCGCCGGTTCGTCGCGATCACGCCGATCCTGACGATCGGACTGGCGGCGCTGTGGCAGGCAGTGCGGTCGCGGCCGCTGCGCCTCCCCGTGGGGGCGGTCGTCGCGGTCGCCATCTGGTGGAACCTCGGCCTGATGGCCCTCTTCGGCACACGGATGATGGATCGCCAGCGGCTCGAGCTCGGACGGAACGCCTACGACGTGTTCATCACGGTTCCACGAAGCGCGCCCTCGCTGGCCTGGCGCTACGTCGTCGCGCGCGACTCGTTCTTCGCCCCGCCGACGGATCCACGGTGACCCCGATGCGCGCATCGACCACGCACGGAGGGTATAACCCGTGCGCCTGATCTATTTCGCCGACGTCCGGCTGCCGCTCGAACGCGCCAACGGCATCCAGACGATGGAGACCTGCCATGCGCTGGCGGCGCGCGGGCACGACGTGCGGCTGATCACGCGCCCTGATACGCAGAAGCCAGCCCGGGATCCCTACGTCTATTACGGTCTACCCAGACATCCCCGGTTCGCCATCGAGCAGGCGCCGGTGTTCGGTCCGCAATTCGCGCGGCGGCTCGGCTACCTGTCGTTCGCGCTCGGCCGCGCGCTCGGCCAGGCCCGCGCCGACGTGCTGTTCACGCGCGACCTCGGCGTCGCGGCGCTGCTGGCGCGCCTGCCGGCCGGCGCTGCGAACGCCGCTCGTCTACGAGTCCCATGGCTATGCGCCGGACGTCGCCGCGGAACTGCCGCGGCTGATCGCGACGGCCAAACCCGCGAGCGCGTCGAAGCTCGCACGGCTCGCCGAACGCGAGGCGCTGGTCTGGCGTGAGGCGGCCGGCTACGTCACGATCACGCGCGCGCTCGCCAATCTCCTGATCGAGCGGCTCGGTCCGCGCCCGAACGTCGAGGTGATTCCCGACGGCGTGCGTCTCGCGGCCGATCGACGATGGTCTCCGGCACCGGAGGGCGGGCCGCCGATCGTCGCGTATGCCGGGCATCTCTACGCCTGGAAAGGCGTCGAGGTGCTGCTCGAGGCGCTCGCGCGGGTGCCCGGCGTGCGCGGATTGATTGTCGGCGGACACGACGCCGAGCCGGATCTGCCGCGCGTCCGCGAACGCGCGCGTGAGCTCGGGCTGGCGGAACGCGTCGAGTTCACAGGGTTGATCCCGCCGGCGACGGTGCCGGCGGCCCTCGAACGCGCGACAATACTGGTGTTGCCGAACCTGCCCAGCACCATCTCGACGCACTTCACGTCCCCGCTCAAGCTGTTCGAATACCTGAGCGCCGGCCGCGCGATCGTGGCGTCGGATCTGCCGGCCCTCCGCGAAGTCCTCCGCGACCGCGAGAATGCCGTGCTGGTTCCGGCAGGACGCGCTGACGCCCTGGCGGCGGCGATCGAGGACGTCATCGCCGATCGGTCGCTGCGCGATCGGCTGGCGCGAACGGCGTTCGCCGAGGCGACCGACTACAGCTGGGATCGACGGGCGGCGCGGCTCGAGACGCTGCTGCAGCGGGCGATCGAACCCTGATGGTGTCCTCGACCCTGCTCGCGATGATTCGCTGCCCCGAGTGCCGGAACCCGCTGATCGAACGACCGGGGGACGCGGCACTGGTGTGCGGCGGCTGCCAGCGGCGCTACCCGCGCGGGGAGGGCGGTTTCCTCGATCTCCGCCCCGAGGTCGAGTTCACGGAGCAGACGAAATACCTCGACCAGGCGCTCCACGCGGACGCGCGGCACGAGCGCGTCTCGCCGCCGCTGCTCGGCTCCAAGATTCGCAACGACATGCTGCGGCGCTTCCTCGCGCCGACGCGCGACGATCGCGTCGTCGATCTGGGCTGCGGCAGCGGCCGGGCGCTGCTGTGGAACCGCGACTGGCACGCGACGACGGTCGGCGTGGACATCGCGCCGTTCTTTTCGTCGAATGCGCTGGCCACCATCGATCTGCTGCTGGCGGATCTGCGCAAGCTGCCCTTCGCGGACGGCACCTTCACCAAGGCGTATTCGCTGGACGTCCTCGAACACCTGTCGCCGGAGGCGCTGCGCGCGATGCTGGCCGAGGCCAACCGCGTGCTGGCGCCGGGCGGCTCGCTGTTCATCTACACCCACGTTCGCAAGAACGCGCGGATCGCCAAGGGGCTGCGGGCGATCAACGCGCTGGCCGAATCGCTCGAGCGCGCCGGCCTGATCGATCTCCGCCAGGAGCGGCTCCGCAAGTCCGACCACCTCAACCCGCTCGCGGACATTCCCGAGCTCGAGGCGGTGGTCGACGCCAGCGGCTTTCGCGTGGCGCGCATCCGCTACTACACGCCGCTCGTCGGCGGATTCGTCGAGAACGTGCTGATGCGGATGGCCGAGCGGGCGATGGCGCAGGCGCGCCGCGAAACGCCTCGCCGCGGCCGGTGTCCCCGACGTCGGCGGCGCGTCAATCCGCGAAGCGCGCACGACCGCCAAGACCCGCATCGCGGAGAGCCCGGCGACCCGGGCGGCGCTGCAGAGCCTGTCGTTCGCGATGAAGCTCGACCTGCTGCTCTTCGGCCGGGTACGCTCGGGACCGTTCTTTGCCCTCCTCACCAAGACTCGGAACGTCTGACGTGGCTTATCGAACACGCCGGGCTGCTGGCCTCGCCTTGTGCAGAGCACGAGCGAACGCGCAGAGCGGCCGGCAGAGCCCGAGCGAAGGCGAGTGCGATCAGACCGGTATGCGGCGCATTGCGAGAATTCTGTACCGTTGCCGCATAACGCGGCGCGCAAAGCGCGCCCCGGCGGAGCGGCGCGGGGCATGGGGCCCCCGCGAGCGACGCCGCAAGGGGGTCCGGGGGACGAAGTCCCCCGGCCTAGTAAGTGATGCGCATCCTCTATTGCGCGATCGATCAGACCGTGCCGGGCACGATCGGCGGGTCGGTTCACGTCGAGGCGGTCGCGCGCGGGCTGGCCGCGCTCGGACACGACGTGCACGTGCTGGCAGCTCCGGGCGACGGCCCGTTCCCCGAGAATGGCGCAACCTGGATCGGCATGACGCCGCCATTCGGCGCGCGCCAGCTGCGCTGGGCGACGGCCCGCGCCGTGACGCGCCTCGCCCGCGCGCTCGGTCCGGACGCCATCATCGAGCGCTACTACAATTTCGGCGGCGAGGGTATGACCGCGGCACACGCGACGGGCGCGATCGGCGTGCTGGAGGTGAACGCGCCGGTGATCGATCACGCGGGCTCCCGGAAGGCGCTCATCGACAAGGCGCTGATCGCGGAGCCGATGCGCCGCTGGCGCGAGCGGATCTGCCGGATGGCGGAGCTCGTGGTGTCGCCGCGCGCGGACATCCTGCCGCCGGGCATTGCCCGCGAGCGCATCCTCGAGCTCGAGTGGGGCGCCGACACCGACCGGTTCCGCCCGGACGCGGCGGGCGCGCTTCGATTCCCCAGACCGTCGGGCACGCTCGCGGTCTTCGCCGGCGCGTTCCGCAGCTGGCACGGCGCCGTGCACCTGGTCCGCGCGATCCGTGAGCTGCGTGCCGCCGGCCGCACCGATCTCTCCGCAGTACTGATCGGCGACGGGCCCGAGCTGCCGCGCGCGCGTGCCGAGGCAGCGGCGTCGGACGGCATCGTCTTCACCGGCGCCATCCCGCACGACGAGATGCCGGCGCATCTCGCCGCGGCGGACATCGGCGTGGCGCCGTTCGACACCGGCGCCCATCAGCCGCTGTCGCTCGGGTTCTACTGGTCGCCGCTCAAGATATTCGAGTACATGGCGAGCGCGCTGCCGGTGGTCGCGCCCGCAATCGATCGCATCCCGACGCTGGTGCGGCACGACGTCGAAGGACTGCTGTATGCGCCCGCGGATCGCGGCGGCCTCGCCGCGGCGCTGACACGACTGACCGATCCGGCGCTGCGTGCCAGGCTCGGTCTCGCCGCGCGCGCCCGTGCGGTCTCTGCGTTCAGCTGGTCGGCGCACTGCCGCGCGCTCGAGGCCGGCATCGAGGCGGCCCGCCAGCGGCGGGTCCGGCGCGGGCGATGAAGGTCCTGCTGGCGACCGACGCGTTCCCTCCCGTCAGCGGCGGCAGCGGCTGGAGCACCCACGCGCTGGCGCGCGGCCTGCGCACGCGCGGACACGATGTGCTCGTGGTCAGGCCGAGACCGGGCGAGCCGCGACAGATCCGCGAGGCCTCGTTCGACGGGTTCCGGGTGCTCGAAATCGGCGCGCCGGCGCCGCAGGTGCCGTACCTCAGGAACTATTTCAAGAACGAGCGGCTCTACGCGTCGCTCGCCACCGTCCTGGCGTCGCTCATCGTCAAGGAGCGGATCGACATCGCCCACGGGCAGCACGTCCTCACCTGCCTACCCGCGATCAACGCCGCGCATCGCACCGGCATCCCCGCGGTGTGCACCGTGCGCGACTACTGGCCGGTGTGCTACTGGTCCGACCTGATTCACACGCGGGACGAGGCGACGCTCTGCCCGGAATGCTCGACGGCCATGATGGTTCGCTGCATTCAGCCGCGCGGCGGCGCGGCCTGGCCGGCGGCGCTGCCGATGATTCCGTACATGCGGCGCAACCTCGCGCGCAAGCGCGAGGGGCTCGCGGCCGCCGACGCCGTCATTGCCGTCAGCTCGACGATCGCCGGCGATCTGCGCGCCCGCGCGCCCGAGCTTGCCGGCGTGAGGATGGAGGTCATCCCCAACCCGGTGGACATCGCCGACCTGCGAGCGCGAGCCGCCGCCGCGCCGCGGCCGCTCGACGGCCCCTACGCGCTCTATCTCGGCAAGCTCGCGCCGAACAAGGGCACCGCACATCTCGTCGATGTCGTGACTCGGGCCGATCTGCAGTGGCCATTGGTCATCGCCGGCGACGGCCCGGACCGCGTCGCGCTCGAGCACGCCGCACGGGTCAGCGGCCGTGACGTGCGCTTCACGGGCTGGATCGACCAGGACGCGGCCACGGCCTGGCTGGCTCACGCCACCCTGCTGATCTTTCCCTCGCGCGGCCCGGAGTCGTTGAGCCGTGTACTGCTGGAAGCCAGCGCCCTCGGCGTCCCCATCGCCGCGATGAACACCGGCGGCACACCCGACATCGTCGAGGACAAGGCCACCGGCCTGCTCTCCCAGACACCCGGCGAGCTGGCCGACGACGTGAGGCGGCTTGTCGCGGACGCGGGACTGCGCACCCGCCTCGGAGAGGCGGCGCGCGGCCGCGCGATGCGATTCGATACCGCCACCGTGGTCGAGCGCATCGACCGGCTCTACGGCGAGCTGCGCAAGGCGCCTGCGGCATGAGCCGTCCTCTTCGCGTTGCCGTCGTCGCGCGATCGGTGGCGCCGCTCCACGGTGTCGGCGGTCTCGAGCGATCGGTCTACGACCTCGTGCGGTATCTCGCCGCGCACGACGTCCGGGTCACGCTGATCACGCAGCCGCCGACCCGGGCACCTGGCGGGCCCGGCCCATCGTCGGCCGCCGCACGCATCGACCCGCGCATCGTCACGATTTTCGTGCCGTATCGGACCTTTCCGTTCGCCGGCCGCCGCGGCACGACGGTGCTCGATCGCAGCACCGCCTATCCGATCTTCGGCATGCATGCCGGCCGGACCGCGCTCAAGCTCGTACGCGAGGGGCACATCGATCTCGTGCACGGCTTCGGCGCGAGCGTGCTCGGCTACGCGCGCAAGCGCGCCGAGGTCTCGGCGCCGCTCGTGCTGAATCCCCAGGGCATGGAGGAATTCGGCGCGACCGACCCGGGCCGCGCGAGGCTCAAGCGCGCGGCCTACCTGCCGCTCCGCCGCGCGGTGATCGCCTGCGCCGACGCCTCCGACCGGGTGATCGCGACCGACCGGGCGCTCGAGCCGGCGGTGCGTCAGCACCTGCGCGTCACGCCCGATCGCATCTGCATCATTCCCAACGCGCTCGATCTCGAAGGCGTCGATCGACTGGCTCCTCCGGGCGCCGCCGCGGATCTGCGGCGCCGCGCGGGGATCAAGCCGAACGAGCAGGTGCTGCTGAGCGTCGGCCGGATCGAGGCAAACAAGGGGTTCGACGTCCTCGCGGCCGCGTTGCGCGCGGTCCATGAGCACGGCGCCGTCCTGGCCGCCGCCTGGCGATGGGTGATCGTCGGCGATGGCCCTTACCGCGCCCGCCTCGAACGCACAATCGCGGCGGCGCGGCTGACCAGGCATGTGGTCTTCGCCGGGCGGGCCAGCGATGCCGACGTGCACGCCTGGTACGAAGCCGCGACGCTGTTCGTGCATCCGACGCTCTACGAAGGCAGTTCGCTGGTGACCCTCGAAGCGATGGCGCACCGGCGTGCCGTTGTCGCCTCCATGGCCGGCGGCATCCCCGACAAGGTCAGGCCGGGCGTCAACGGCTGGCTGGTTCCACCCGGTGACGCCGCGGCGCTCGCCGCCGCCTTGAGCGGCGCGCTCGGTGACACCGAGCGTCTCGCCAGCATGGGCGCGGCCGGCCGCGCCATCGTCGAAGAGGAGTTCTCATGGGATGCGGCGGGCGCCGCGACGCTGCGGATGTACGACGAGCTGGTGAAGGGTCGCTGAGCCGATGACGTCAGCCGACACGCGGCCCCGCATCCCGGGATGGCTCGGGCGCCTTGCCGGGCTCTCGGATTCTCCCGACCGCACCGCCGCGGCGTTCGCGTTCGGCGTGTTTCTGAGCTTCTCGCCGTTCTTCGGGCTGCAGATTGCGATTGGCCTCGGCGTCGCCGTGATGATGCGGCTCAACCGGGTCGCGGTGTTCATCGGCCTGTGCAGCAACCTGCCGTGGCTGATGGTGCCCTGGTATGGGGTGACGACGGCGGCCGGCGCCGCGCTGCTCGGGGTGCCGGTCTCGGCCGACATCTCAGCCCGCCTCGGCGACGTGTTCGATCTGTCGGTCTACTCGCGAGCGTTCTGGCGGGAACTGCTCGACCTGATCTGGCCGTACTTCGGATCGTTCGTGCTGGGATCGACCATCGGCGCGGCGCTGCTCGGCGGGATCGCCTACCTCGTGACCAGGCGCCTGCTCAGGCGCGCCCATGCGGCGCGGGCGCAGCCGTGACGCCGGCGCACACGTCAGCTGCCCGGCTTGCGCGCGACGCAAAGCAGCGAGCTGCCGATCGGCATGTCAATCGCCCGCAGCGCCCGGGCTTCGCACCAGAGCAGCGCCGACAGCGCCGCGTTCACTGGCGGCGACGGCACCCCGATGTCGGTGCCTGCCTCCTCCGGCGTCGCAAGGCCGATCAGGCGCTGCGCGCTCCGGACGGCAAGCATCAGCGGAAACAGCGTGAAGTTCGTGTAGGTGAGACGCTCGACGGTGAAACCCGCGTCCTGCAGGATGCGGCGCAGCCGGCGCCGGGTCGAGCGGCGAACTTCGGCGCCAAACACCGAATGATTGCCGCGGAGCACTTCGAGCGCCGCGACGTTGACGATCAGCGTGCCGCCCGGCCGCAGCACGCGGAAGATCTCCCTGAGCGCCGAACGCTCCTGCAGTTCGGTCAGGGTGTAGAGGACGTCGAACGCCGTGACCAGGTCGAAGCGTTCGCTGACGACGGGGATGTCGGTGACCGACGCCTGGACGACGCGCGCGCCCGACTGGTGAGCCAGCTCGACGCCCCAGCGCGACAGGTCGAAGCCGAACGGACGACCGTAGTCCTCGAGCAGGCCGAGGTTGGCGCCGGTCCCGCAGCCGCAGTCGAGGATGGCGGCATCGACGCGGTCGGCGACGGCGTCGGCCACCAGCGGCCGGACGAACGCGCGAAACCCGCGCCACCAGAAATGCACCTGTTCGGCGCGATGCGTGGCTTCAAGAAGGCGATCCATAATTCGTCAGCACTGCGGATCTTAGTGGACTGTCGCGTCGAAACCTAGATTGGGACGCTCCGGCGCGGCCCGACCGGCTCGTCGCGCTGCGGCACCGTCGAGGCGCGCGGGACGTGGAGTATCTGTGACCGAACGAGAGTGGCGGGAAGCCAGCGACATGCGGCAATCGACGCTGTCGCTGGCCGCCATCCTGATTGTGGCCGGGGCGCTGCGCTTCCTGTCGCTCGGCGCCGGGATCCCTTACGCCATCGGCGTGGACGAGCCCGAGATCATCAACCGCGCCGCGGGCATGATGCGGTCCGGCAACCTCAATCCGCACTTCTTCGACTATCCGACGCTCTACATCTACGTCCAGCTCGCGGTCGCCTGCGCCCGGTTCATGCTCGGGGCCGTGGCCGGCGAGTGGTCGTCGCTCAGCGAGGTGACGTCGGCTGACTTCTACCTGTGGGGCCGCGCCGTCACCGCGACCTTCGGGACGGCCACGGTCCTGCTCGTCTACCAGATTGGCCTGCGATGGGGGACGCGGCCGGCGCTGCTCGCCGCCGGGCTGATGGCGGTCATGCCGCTGCACGTGCGCGAGTCGCACTATGTCCTCACCGACGTGCCGGTCACGTTCTTCGTGACGCTGGCGTTCCTGCTGGCGCTCCGCGCGCACGAACACCAGAAGCTGCCGGCCTTCGCCTGGGCCGGGGCCGCCGCGGGGCTCGCCGCCGCCACCAAATATCCGGGGGCGCTGGCGTTGATCCTGCCGCTGATCGCGCTGTGGATGACGCCGGCCACGAAGCCGTCGCGACGGAAGGTCCTGGTGGCAACCGTCGGCGCCGCCGCCGGCGCCTTCCTGATCGCCGCGCCGTACACGATTCTCGATCTGCCGGGATTCCTCAACGGTTACGCCCGTCTCGCCGCCGGATATGCGGGAGCACCGCCGGCCGAGCCCGGCTGGATCACCTACCTCAAACACCTGCGCAACAGCGTCCAATGGCCGGCGTTCCTGCTCATGCTCGGCGGCGCCGTCTTCGCCACGGTGCGCGCGGTGCGCGGTCCCGGCCGCGTGCGGTGGACGCTGGCGGTCGTGTTCCCGGTGCTGTTCCTGTGGATCATCTCCGGCCAGACGCTGGTCTTCGGCCGCTACCTGCTGCCGGCGCTGCCGTTCGCCTGCCTGCTCGCCGCCACGGCGGTGGTGTCGGGCGTCAGCCTGCTGCGCCGCTTCTCGATTCCCCGCGCGCTGCGCACCGCCCTGATCATCGCCCTCACCGTCGCCACGCTGCTGCCGGCCACAGTGACGGCGGTGACGTTCAATCGCATGCTCGCGAAGAAGGGCACGCCGTCGCTCGCCTACGACTGGATCCGCGGCAACCTGCCGACGGATGCGATCATCGTGATCGAATCAGCGGGCCTGGTCCTGACGCATACCGGCTACCGCAGCGAGAACGTGCCGCAGCTCCGCCTCAAGCCGTACACCGATTACGTGGACCGCGGCGTCAGCTACTTCGTCGCCTCGTCGCAGTGCTACGGCCCGTACCTGCAGTCGCCGCAGACGTTCCCGGTCGAGTACGCGCAATACATGACGCTGTTCAACCAGAGCCAGGAGCTCGCGCGGTTCACGCCGGACGCCTCGCATCCCGGGCCCGAGCTGCGCATCTTCAAGGTGCGGCGCTGACCACGTCCGCGCCGCGCCCCGCTTCGACCGGGGCACGACTCGTCGCCGTTGCCGGCTGGGCGATCATCGCGACCGCCGCGCTCGAAGTGACGGCGCGAGAGGTCGCCCGCAAGCCGCTGGTCGGGATTCTCGCCGGCTGGTCGCCGGTCGGGCTGGCGACCATCGCCGCGGTCGCGGGCGCGATCGTGTTCGTCGCCTCGCGGCGTCAGCAGGGGATGCTCACCCGGCTCGCGGGGGCGCCGCTGTTGTTCGCGGTGCTCTTTTCGGCAGGCGTCGCGGCGCAGATCGGGCTCGGCGCACGGCTCCAGAGCGACGGCTTCTATTACTTCGCCTACCTGCGATCGCTCGCCTTCGACGGTGACGTCGAGTTCAGCAACGACTACCGACTGCTCGGCCTCGGCGACAAGACGCACCTGTTTCAGCCGACGCCGACGAATCACGCGCAGTCGGCGTGGACGATTGGACCGGCGATCCTGTGGTCGCCGTTCTTCGCCGCCGGCCACCTGGTGGCGCGCGATCTTGGCGAGCACGATCCCAACGTCACCGCCAACGGCGTCTCGTTCCCGTACCGGCAGTCGGTGTGCATCGCCGGGCTGGTCTACGGCCTGCTCGGCTGCTGGTTCCTTTATCGGATCGCGCTGCGCGTGACCGACCGCGCGATGGCCGCGGCCGCCACCATCGTCACCGTCAGCGGATCCTTCATGCTCTGGTACCTCATCAAGGAACCGAGCATGACCCACGCCCCGTCGATGGCGCTGGTCGCGGGCTTCGTCTGGGCATGGCTGGCCACGCGGGAGAACCGCGTCACCTGGCAGTGGGTAGCCCTGGGACTGCTCGCCGGATTCATGACGCTCGTGCGCTGGCAGAATGCGATCTTCGCGCTGCTGCCGGCCTGCGACGCCGCCGTGGCGCTGTACCGCGCCTGGCGGCATCGTGACCCGCAGGTCGGGCGCGCCACGATCGTGAGCGGCCTGCTCTTCACCGCCGCCGCGACGGTCGCCTTCGTGCCGCAGATGCTGGCGTGGAAGGCGATCTACGGCAGCTTCCTTGCCGTCTCCCCCGTCGGCCCGCAGATCCGCTTCAGCGACCCTCACATCGTCGACATCCTGTGGTCGTCGCGGAACGGGTTGTTCAGCACGTCTCCGGCACTGGCGGCCGGCGCCGTGGGGCTGCTGCTGTTCACCCGGGCCCTTCCCGCGATCGGCATCCCCTGCCTGCTGGCGCTTGCGACCATGACCTACTTCAACGCCTGCGTACAGGATTGGTGGGGCAGCGCCGGATACGGCGGACGACGATTCGACGGCACGCTGGCGCTGTTCGTGCTCGGCGTCGCCTACCTCGCCCACGCGTCGGTCGAGTTCATCCGGCGGTTCCCGTCGGTGTCACTCGCCGCGGCGGGGCTGCTGCTCGTGCTGTGGAACGTCACGCAGCTGTCGATCGCCCAGGCCGGCATCCTGCGCATCGGCGAGTCGGTGTCGTTCGGCGACACCATGTCGGCTCAGGCGCGTGAGTTCCACCGCTGGTTCGGCAACCCCTTCACCTACCCGATGACGCTGTTCTACTCGCTGCGCAACGGCGTCTCGCCCGGCCGCGCCGACCTGCTGTGGGCGGACCGGTTTCTCTCCGATCCGCTGCGCCCTTACGCGCGCATCGATATCGGCGGTGGCGACGCCTGGCTCGTCGAGCGCGGCTGGCACGCGCCGGAGCGTGAAGGCGCGATCACCTACCGCTGGGCGTCGCAGCCGGCGGAGTTCCTGATTCCGCTCGATCACGCCGAGACGCTGCGCGTCCAGTTCCGCACCCACGCGTTCAACTTCCCCAATGCGCCGCCGCAGTCCATGACGCTGATCGTCAACGACCACGCCCACGGCCCCGTGCCGATCGAGGCGGACTGGCACACCGTGGAGTTCCTCGTTGACAGCTCGGTATGGCGAAGCGGCGTGAATCACGCGCGGATCGAATTCGGGCGCGCCAATCGTCCCGCCGACCTCGGTCTTGGCGGCGATTCCCGGCTGCTGACCGCCGCGTTCGACTTCTTCAGGGTGATGAAGCCGGAGTAATCACCCGCCGCAGAGGCTGCCAGCGACGCGCAGGATCGGCGGCGGCAGGTAGTCGAGCACGACGACAGCGACGATGCCGGCGAATGGCCATGTCCGTCCCCACACCCGGCGCCAATCACCCGCACCCGGCAACACGGTTCCTGCCACGGCGACGGTGACCGCATACGCCAGCGCCGTCCACGCGTAGCCGGCCGTGTAAGCGACGGCGACGAGCCACGCCGGCGCTGGCTGTCCGGCCAGCCCTGGCAGCAGGTTGAGATGGTCGGCGCACGCGCGCTCGCGCGTGAACGCCGCCACCACGATGAGGAAGGCGATGCCGACGATCCACGACGACCGCTTCAGGATCGCGAGGACGACGACCGCCGGATCAGCGGCGAGGTTGGCGGCAGGTCCAGACATCGAAGTACTCCGTCGAAGCTGAGCGAACGTAGGCGCGGTCGAACGTCAGGCGCACGATGTCGGGGAACAACGGGACGTGCGCCGTCGACGGATAGCGGTTGCGCAGCGAGAACGGCGCGCCGTTCTTCGCGATCAGCCAGGCGTCGACGTCGCAGCGCTCGAGCGCGCGCACGCTCGCGTCCGGCAAGGCCAGCCCCGACAGCTGGTATTCCTGGATCGCGGGAGCGTCGAAGAGATACCTGCGCTGTCGAAAGACGATGACCGGCCTGACGTAGGAGAACGACTCGTCTTCCGCCGCGTAGCCCATCTCGACCCGCGCCCCCGGGTGTGCATCGAGGAACGCCTCGACGTCGGCCGCCAGCCTTGATGCCGGCGTGCGGGTCGTCGCCCAGACGAGATTTGCCAGCTGCAGCCCGGCGACGATCGCGCACGTCATCGCGAAGCTTCGAAGGCCCAGCCGAACCTGCTGGTCGTTCGCCACCGCCGATGCCCCGAGCGCCGGCGAGGCGGCAAACATGATGGCGGGCAGAAATGGCAACAGGTGGTAGGCACCCGCGCCGGGCTTCGAGGCCGCAATCGCGACGCCGACCACGCCGGCGCAGATCGACGCCGTCAGCCAGCGATCGGATCGCGGCGCGGCGGGCAGCAACCCCGGCACCAGCGGCAGCAGCAGGAACAGCGACCATTCCAGGTTCTGCCTGAGCGTCGAGAAATGCAGGCCGTTACTGGCCGAGGTGCGCACCCAGGCCAGGTAGTTGTCGAACGACACATTGTCGAAGGCGACGAACGGGAGCGCAGCCACGATGGCGGCGACGAGCGCGGCGAGGGGAATGAACGCGCCCAGCCCGCGGGAGACGAGCACGGCGAACGCGGGCAGTGCGTACAGCGGGCCCGTCATCTTGAGATCCGCCAGCACGCCCGTCATTACGCCGAGGAGCGCCGCGGCGACCATTCCGTGACGTACAGCCGGCGGCGAGCAGTGCCGCACCGGCGACCATCAGCTCGAGCGAGTCGGGCCGGATCCAGAAGCTCACGTGCTGGAACGTCAGGCACAGGACGCAGAACAGGCCGGTGACGGCCACGGCGGGCCTGGCCGGGCCGCGCTGATGCCGCGCAGCGCGAACACCACGACAACGCTCGACAGCGCGGCCGACCGCGCCAAGACTCTTCGAGGCGAGGATCGTCGAACCGGTCAACATCGTCCACCAGCCGGGGACGATGAACGCCAGTGGACCGTAGATGTGCGAGTACCGCTCGGCGGCGTCGACGCGTGGTACACGGGCTGCCCGGCCTCGACCAACGTCGCCACGGCCGTCATCGTCGGCTCCGCGGCATCGGCGTACACCTGCCGTCGCCACGTACCAGATCACCGGCCGAACGTAGACAGCGATCGACCGCCGCGGCGAGCCATCACCCGCGCGTTCGCAGCGGGCCGGATGCGCGGGCCTCGCGCCGCTGCACGAGGGCGAGCACGCGACAGCGTGGACAGGACGCAACAGCAGGAGCGGCCGGTTGGCGACCTGCTGGCGCAGCAGCGCGGTCAGCTCGACGACGTCCAGCAGACTCATCGAATGCGGCCGGCGTCAGCGGGCCGGCAGATACAGGACAGACACCACACCGCGCCGGCGCAGTCCTTCCAGCCAGTCCGCGATCGCCTGCTCCTGCCTCGCCTCGAGGATCCGTGCGCGCACCTGACCGCGGGCCTGCTCGAACGATTGCTGCACCCCGATGACCACGAACTCCGGGGCGTGCTCCTTGTAATACCGCGCGATGTCGTCTTCCGACGGTTCGGCAGACGTGGAGAACCGCTGCTGCAAATAGGCGTCGATGCGGATCGAATCGCGGATGAACCCGCGCAGCTGCTCGCGCGTCAACACCGACGTGTTCAGGGCGGTTTCGAAGGCCAGGGCGTCCTTGAAGCGGCCCTGCACCGCGCCAACGCCCTTGTCGATGGCCGCGGCCGGCGGCTCCGGCGGCGCGTAGCGCTCGACCTCGTGGAGCATCAGGCGCCGGTCGATCATCCGGCGCATGCCGCCGGCGATCGGATCGGTCGACACGTCCGCGGGAATCAGGCCAAACCGCAGCGCCGCCTGGACGTCGGACAGCGTCACGATCTGACCGTCGACGACCGCGAGCACGCGGTCGATGATCTCGGCGCGCACCGGCGTTGACGCCGCCGCCCACATCAGGGACGCGACGGAGGCGAGAATCGCGACGATCGAACGAGCGCTTGCGGTCATGGTCTTCACTCAGAACGCCTGGCCGATGCTGAAGTGCAGGACGTGCCGGCGGTCTTCCGACGGCCGCTGATCCATCTTGAACCCGAGGTCGAGACGGATCGGCCCGATCGGCGACCGATACCTTACGCCGAAGCCGACGCTGCCGCGCAGCTCGCCGATGTCGAACTGCGTCACGCGCTCGAAGACGTTGCCGCCGTCGACGAACGCGACCGCCCCGAAGTCCTTCCACACCGCGAGCCGCAGCTCGGCGTTCATGATCAGCACGGCATTGCCGCCGCGGGGAAAGCCGCGCGGGCTGATCGTTTCCGGGGCGCCGACGGTGTCGAGCGCGAAGCCGCGGATCGTGGTGTCCCCGCCGGCGAAGAACCGTTCGCTCGCCGGCAGGTCCTCGAGGATCTCCAGGTCACCCTCGATGGGACGGCCGTCCGCATCGGTTGCCGGGACCTCGCGCTCGAACCCGTCCGCCAGGCCGAGCGAGGCGCGCGTCGCGAGCACGACCCGCGACGTGCCGACGAGCGGCCGGAACCACAAGCCCTGCAAGTAGGTCCTGATGAAGCCGACCTGCCCGCCGGTCGCGCGCGACGCCATGCTCGCCTCGGCGCTCAAGAACGTGCCGGTCGTCGGCTCGACCAGGTCGTTACGACGATCCATGGCGACCGCGCCGGTCACGATCGACAGCCGGACCTGCGGGAAGAGCCGGTCGATGAGCGACTGCTCCTGGTCGTTGAGCCGCTCGTCGAACGTCTCGGTGGTTCCGAATGCGTATCGCACGCTCGTGCGCAGCGCCGGCGTCAGCCGGCGCAGGAGCTCGGCGGTGACGCCTTTCCGCTGGAAGTTGAAGGCGGAGCGGATGCCCTGTTCGACTCCGCCGCTGAGGGTGAAGTCCGCGTTCCAGTTGAGGGCGCGCGGCTCGCGATACGTGCCCACCAGCCGGTACTCGCTCAGTTCGACCCCCTGGCCGTCTTCGGCCGGATCCGCCGAATCGGACGGCCGCAGGCTGACCCGCGTGAACAGATTGACCATACGGTTCTTGCCGCCGAGATTCCTGCGGCCGATGTCGAAGAACCCCCGAGGCGCCAGCTCGATGCGCTCCTCCGCCTCACCGCCCGGCCCTGCGGCCCGGAGACGCCTCGTGATTTCGAGACCGCCGCCGTATCCCACCGTCGTGGCCGGCGCCTCTTCAACGGTGACGAGCACGTCGCGCCGCTCCGGCGGTCCGCTCTCGAGCTCGCGGATATCGATCCGGCGGAACAACCCGAGCGCACTCAGACGGCGCCGGCTCTCGAGCAGATCGCGAAGCCCGAGCGGGGCGCCCGGCCGCAGCACGACCTCGCGGCGGATGACCTCCTCGGCGGTGTTCTGGTTGCCGACGATGATGATGTGGTCGACGATGGTCTGCGGACCCTCCGCAATCGTCACCGCGAGGTCGACGCGGCTTCGGTCCTCCGAGACGGCCGGCGCGAAGGTCACCTGGGCGGACGCGAACCCGAGGTTGACGTACTCGAGCTCGACGGCGTCGCGTGCGGCCCGAAGCCTCGGCTCGAAGTACGGCGTTCCCGGCTTCAGCTGCATGACCTGCCGGATCTCGGCTTCGCCGAGCAGCTTCGTGCCGCTGATCGTCACGTCCCCGAGGATCGCGCGCGGCCCCTCGACGATGACGATGGACGGACGCACCAGCGCGGCGCCAGTCGCGTCGGGGCCGACCTCGGTCTCGGCGGTCTTGACGTCCACCCACGCGAAGCCACGGGTGCGGTAGAGCCCTTCGATCGCTCCCCGCGCCGCGTCCATGTGCGACGCCATAAAGGGCACGCCCGGCGCGGGCGACGATCAGCGGCCGGATCTCCTCGATGCCGATCGACTTGTTGCCCGTCACCTGCACCCCTTCCGGCGCGACGCGGAAGAGCGGCCCCTTGCGCACCGTAAAGACAACGGTGAGCGTGGTGTCCGTCTGCTTCGGCTCCCAGGTGACGTCGCCTCGCCAGTAGCCCTGCTCCCGGAGGTACTGACGGATGCGCTGGATCGAGTCCTCGATCAGATCCTCGTCGACCGAGCCTTCGCGCTGGAACGGGGCGAGCTCGTCGCGTCGGGCATCAGGTATCAGGTCGCCCTGGAAGGCGACCGTGACCATCGGTCCGGCGCGCACGTCGAGCGTGAGGTCGACCGCGGTGCCATCCGGCGACACCCGCGGCGTGTGGCTGGCAGCTGCCTGAAGATGGCCGCGCTTCTTGAGGCGATTCACGTAGTCGGTCAGGCGGTCGTCCAGCCGCACGCGCTCGTAGACCCGGCCAGACACGAGGCCGAGCCTGGACAGCAGGTCGCTGCGTGTCGTTTGCGGATCGCCTTCGATCTCGATGGTCCGAATCCGGGCCTGGGGTCCGGAATCGATGCGGAAGGTGAGGACCGTACGATCGGGATCGTGAAACTCCACCGACTCGACGCGGATGGACGGGTTGAAGTAGCCGTGATCCTGATAGAGCCGCTCCAGCATGCGCGTGGCCTCGGCGGAGCGGCCGAGTTGCGGCGTGCGGCCGAACCGTTCCTGGAGACGATCCCGCAGGAACCCCTCGGAGAGGCCGAGCGAGCCTTCGAACTCCACGCGTTCGACGGCGTGAATCGGGATCAGCGTATAGCGCAGCGCGACTGTACCGTCGGCCGCGTCGATCGCCTCCACTTGTACGTCCTGAAAGCGGCCGAGGCTGTAAAGGTGGGCGATCGTCTCCCGCACCTCGGCAACGGACAGCGGCTCCCCCACTCGCGTCTCGATCAGCTCGGTGAGCGTGACATCGGTGGTCGCCTGGCGCTCGATGGCGACGCTGACCGCCGAGACACGGCGGCCGGCAAACCGGCTGGCGTCCCCTTGCGCGAAGAGAGCGGCGGGCGCGAACGTGAGGATCGCGAAGAGGAGTGCGCGAACCCGCATCAGAAGCTGTGCCGTACCCGGAAGTCGATCGCGAACGTACGGTCCCCGGTCTGCGTGAGCACGAACCCGACGCGGTCGTTCTGATCGTATTCGAGCACGATGACCTGGTCGCGCGCCGCATTGCCCAGCGGCCGGGTATACGAGATGTAGGCGCGCGACGACAGGCGCTTGCCGAGAATGAGCCGGGCCGACGCCGTCGACGGATCGTTGTCGCTGCCGATCGTCGGCGCGATCTGTGCCGTCTCGAGCCCGAAGGTTTCCTCGACCACTCGCCGGACCGGCGCCGACAGCGTGCCGGTGATCAGCCGGGCGCCGACGGCGCTCAGGAGCGCCTCCTCGGCATCGGTCGAGGCATCGGGGCTCAGCGATCGCAGCTCGTTGGTCACGTCGGTGTTGGTGCCGACCAGCAGGCCGATGATGTCGGCGTTGGACAGCGGCGGATCCGAGCCGAGCGTCAGCGACGGATTGTTCATCGTGCCGCTGACCCCGAGCGTGATCCGGAAGCTCTGCGACGGCACGCGGACGCGTGTTTCCGCCTCGATGTCGAAGATCGGCTCGATCCGGCCGCCCGGCGGCGTCAGGAAGTCGACGGTGCCGCGGGTCACGACGTAGCGATTGCCCTCGAAGACGATGCTGCCGCGGTCGATCTCGGCGCGGCCGAACAGCGCCGGCCGATCGTAGGTGCCCTGCAGCTTGAGGTCGGCGCTGGCCCACACGTCGGCGAGATTGTTGCGAATCTGCAGCGTGTTGGCGGCGTTGACCTGGATGTCGAAGCGGAGCGGCAGCGTCGGCGCCGCGGCGGGCGCCGGAGGGCAGGGTCGGTCCGCTGCTGCCGACGAAATCGAAGAGGCTGGGATCGAGCTCCAGCCGGCGCGTCCAGCGCGCATCGTGAATCGTCACCGTGCCGCCGAGGGTCGGCGACGCGACCTCGCCCCGCAGCCAGAGGTCGGCATCGATCAACGAGTTGAAGCCCTCCGGATAGCGGACGCGCATCTGTTCGCCGACCGCGGTCAGGCTGAGCTGACCGGGCGTGAACCCGTTCATCGCGATGCGCCCGCCGAATCGTGCCTCGCCGCCGGCCATGCGCGCCGAGACGTCCTCGATGCGGATGCCGCCGCCGTCGAACGAGATGATGCCGTTGATCGCTTCGAGGCCGTGCGGCAGCGACAGGTGCCGGATGCGGCCGTCGGCCAGCCGCGCGCTGCCCGAGAAGCTCGGCTTGGTGATCGGCCCCTTCACGTGGGCGAGCAGCGCCGCCGTGCCGCGGCTGCGGAGGTTGCGGAAGAAGCCCTGCAGGATCCCGAGGTTGGCCTCGCCCGTGGCCTCGACGTTGACCGCTTCGCCGGCGAGATCGATCTGGCCGCCGAGCTGGAGCAGGGTGCCCTCGCCGGTGACCCGGAGCCGGCGGATGTCGACCCGCCGCCTGTTCAAGGCGAGATCGATGACGCCGTCGTTCTTCAGCGCGTAGTCGAACAGCTTCAGATCGAGCGTCTCGACCTGCGTGTCGACGGTCAAGTGGTTGATGTCCGACAGCTCGCCGGCCACCCGGATCGTGCCGCCGGCTACGGCGGTGGTGAACGGCGACAGCCGCGGCTCGAAGAACCGGACGTAGGGGTCGAGCGAGGTGTCCTGGAAGCGCAGGTTCATGTCCGCTTCCATCCGATCCGTCATGGCGACGCGGCCCGATCCGGAGACGAACAGACGTGGGGACGCGGCCTCGAAATCGCCGGTCACCTGCAGGCCCCGGATCGCGAGCCGGCCGCTGACCGCGCCGACGCCCTCGTCGCCCGCGAACAGGTCGTCGATCCGCACCTTGACGTCGTAGCGCGGCTCCTCGAACCGTCCGGCGCCGGTGGCGTTGAACTGCAGCAGGCCCGACAGCGGCGCCGTCGGAAACGACACGGTCTTCAACGACTCGACCGGGATACGCCGGCCGTCCACGTTGAACGAGTAGTCGCCATCCCAGCCGACATAGGCAGCCCCGGTGGCCGACCCCGAGGCCTTCCTGATATCGATGGTGTCGAGGCGGACCCCGGTGCCCTCGAACCGCAGCGCCGACGTCATCGTGTCGAACGTCTCGCCGTAGGCGATGCCCTCCTCGATCAACAGCCGGCCGAAGCCGAGCGGCGTCTCGTAGTTGCCGTAGACGTGGTATTCGCCGGACACCAGGCCGTCCATGTCGTAGTCGTCGAGCTCGAACGCGTGCTTCAGGTCGACCATCGGCCGCCGCGTCAGCCGGACCACCGCGTTGATCTGCTCGCCGCCGTCGCGCCGCGGATAGCCGAGCGAGAACAGGCCGCTCGCGAGGATCTCCGATTGCCCGGCGGTCACGACGGCGTTCTTCACCGACGCGTAGCTGTTCTCGATCACGACGTCGGCGGTGCCGCGCCCCCAGACGACGTCCCAGGCGCGCATGTTGTCGCCGGAGAACCGCCCCTCGATCCGCGGCCGCGAGAACGACTCGAGCATCACGCCGTCGAACTCGCCGTGACCGCCAATCTCGATCGCGCCGGTGTTCGAGCCGAACGTCGTCATGATGCCCGCGAGCACGCGATCGCTTTCCTGCCAGTCCAGGCTCGTCACGTGGAACGGGATCTTCGACTGCGGGCCGTAGGCCGTGCGCCCCTCGAACTCGACATAGGTCTTCGGCGTCGCCACCCAGCTGGAGGCGAGCGTGATCCACTCGGGATCGAGGCGGTAGTCGAGATGACCGCCGATCGGCAGGTAGCCGAGCGACGCGCGCGGATCGAACGGCACGGGCGCCGCGGCCGCCTCCGCCGCCAGACGAGCCTCGGGAAACTCCCGCGTCATCGGCTCGACGCCCGGTGGCGGCGTGATGTCGGCGACCCCGCCGCCCTGCTTGAGGCCCCACTTGCCGAGCGGCCATTCGAGCGTGTTGCGGCCGGTCGCTCGCCCCGCGAGCCGCAGGCCGCGCGTCTCGAGAAAGTCGGTCAGCCGCGCCAGGTCGACGTCCTTGTAAGCGACGTCCCACAGCGCCTTCGTCGGCACGTCGCGCTTCCCCATCGGCGCCATGCGGTAGTCGAAGCGCGCGGTCCCGCCATAGACCTCCGACGTCGAGTCGGTGATTTCGAGCCGGTCCGGTACCCACAGCACCTTGCCGCGAAGGTTGGGGAACCGCCAGTCGTTGACGCCGGCGACCGGGCTGACAAACGTCCCCTTGAGCTCGCGGCCGCCCCGGAACAAGTGAAACGTGCCTTCGAAATCCCCCTGCCCGGTCACCGTGAACCGGTCGCGGTGAAAAAAGATGTCCTTCTGCGTCGGGAAATCGATGTGCGATTTGACCCGATACAGCTGCTCCGGCCAGTTCTTCAGATCGACGGTGCCATCCACCACCGACCGGGCGCCGTCGCTGTCCAGATCGATCCGGTCGAACACCACCTGGCCGCCGACGATCTTGAAGCGGGACTTCATGCCGGCCGTGAACGGCTCATAGGACATGATCCGGATCGTCCCGTTCGAGAACCCGGCGCTGCCGCGGTAGTCGTTGAGGATGTCGCTCCGATACAAGGTGACGTTCAGATTGCGGGCGATCGTGCTCCAGGGCGTCCCGTGATCGCGGTAGGTGAACTGGCCGCGCGCCGCCTGCACCGTCCGGACCGTGGTCGTGAACCAGCTTGGCTTCTGGGGCCCCTTCCGCTCCGGCATCACCTTCGGAAAGCTGTGACGGCCGTTCGGAAACGTCTCCACGGTCATGTCCCAGTCGGTCATGTCCACCGACTCCACGATCAGCTTCTTCGTGGCGATCGACCACCACGGAACCCGCACCACGATCTTCTTGGCAGTGAGGAACGGGGGATCGGTCGGCGACAGCCCCTCGATGACGAGGTTCTCGACGATGAAGGTGCCGGGGATCAGGCGGGCGGAGAGGCTGCCGATCCGCATCGGCCGGTGCATGTAGTTGGAGCCTTCGCGCTCGGCGCGCTCCCGCAATTTCGGGCCCAGATCGATGGTCAGGACGGCAACGAGGACACCGATGACGACCGCGAGCAGGACCCCGCCGGCGCGCACGACGCCACGGCGGACGCGATGCCGCTTCTTTTCAACCGTCTTTTCAGGCGGTTGAGGCTCCGGCTCGGGAACGGGAGCCTCTGGTTCCTTCGGCTCGGTCATGAATGCCGCGCAAGTACGTTACTCGATTACTGCAAGGACGCGGCCGGCCTCGACCGAGGTGCCAGCCGTGACCCCAATCTCCTTGACGCGCCCGGCCCTCGGCGCGCGCAGCTCGTTCTCCATCTTCATGGCTTCGACGACGATCACGGCCTGACGGGCGGCGACCTCGTCGCCAGGCGCCACCAGCACGCGGATGACCCGGCCCGGCATCGGCGCCACAATCGACACCTCTCCGGTCCCATGGGCCCCGGCGTCGCCGCCGTGGCCGCTGCGCCGGCCGTTGACGGTGACGCTGGTCATGCGCCCGCCCAGCGTGACCAGCAGCTCGCCGGCCCCAGCCGGCGTGAGGTGCAGATCGCTCGACGCGAGGACAGGACCGTTCCCGCCAGGGGACACCGGCAGGCCGAGCACCGACAGGCCGAACTCCCCGGTCCGGACGGCGTCGAGCACGTGGGATGTGCCGTCGATCGTCACCCGGAAGCGTCCGGCGCGGTCCCCCTTTTCGACGGCGATGGTGCGCGTCCGGCCGCCGAGTTCCACCTCGAAGATCATCCGCGGAGCGCCTCGCGTCGGGCGACGGCCGTCCACAGGCTCCGCGCCGCGGCCGAGCCATCCGCCACCCCGGCGCTGGCCCTCATGTAAGTATCGAGCGCCGCGGCTACGGCAATCAGCGCCGCTTCGTCGTCGTCGAACGTGCTGAAGCTCTCGCCGCGACGCTCGGCGAGCAGGCGATCGAGATAGGTCGTGTCGTAGCGCCCCTCGAGATACTCGGGTTGCCGCATCAGCCACAGGAAGAACGGAATCGTCGTCCTGATGCCGAGCACCTGATATTCGCGAAGGGCCCGCGACATCCGATCGATGGCGTCCGGACGGGAGGGTCCCCAGGCAATCAGCTTCGCGATCAGGGAGTCGTAGAAGACCGGCACGGTATAGCCCGCGGTGACCCCGCCGTCGTCGCGAACGCCGGGGCCGGCGGCGGGCCGGAGGCCGCGCACGAGCCCGGGCGACGGCATGAAGTTCTGGTCGGCGTCCTCGGCATAGATGCGGCATTCGATCGCGTGGCCCTGCGGGGTGAGGGCGCGTGCGGGATCGAGGTCGAGCCGCTCGCCGCGCGCGATCCGAATCTGCCACTGCACCAGATCCGTGCTGGTGACCATCTCGGTCACCGGATGCTCCACCTGCAGCCGCGTGTTCATCTCGAGGAAGTAGAACGACCCGTCCTGGTCGAGCAGGAACTCGATCGTGCCGGCGTTGGTGTAGCCGACCGCGCCCGCCGCGGCGGCCGCGGCGGCGGCGATCGATTCGCGCAGGGCTGGCGTCACCGCCATCGACGGCGATTCCTCCACCACCTTCTGGTGCCGGCGCTGGATCGAGCACTCGCGTTCGACGAACGGCACGATGGTGCCGTGGTGATCGCCCAGCAGCTGAATCTCGATGTGGCGGGGACGGGCGAGGCGGCGCTCCAGGTAGACCGCGGTGTCGCCGAACGCGGAGCCGGCCTCCGATCGGGCCGTCTGGATGGCCGGCCGCAGCGCGTCGCGTGTCTCGACCACACGCATGCCCTTACCGCCGCCGCCCGCGACCGCCTTCACGAGCAGCGGATAGCCGATGCCCTCGGCGAGCCGCGCAATCTCGTCGTCCGGAACGTCCGGCCCGAGCGGCTGCTCGGTGCCGGGCACGACCGGAACACCGGCACGCATCGCGGCGCGGCGCGCCTCGGTCTTGCTGCCCATCAGCGCGATCGCGTCGGGAGACGGGCCGATGAAGGTGAGCCCGGCGTCCTGGCAGGCGCGCGCGAACGACGCGTTCTCGGCGAGGAACCCGTAGCCGGGGTGCACGGCATCGGCCCCGGAACGCCGCGCGGCGTCGATGATCGCGCCGACGTTCAGGTAGCTGCGCGCGGCTTCGTTCGGGCCGATGTGCTCAGCCTGGTCGGCGTCGCGGACGTGACGCGCGTCGCGATCGCAGTCGGAGAAGACGGCGACGGTGGGCAGTCCCATTTCCCGGCAGGCGCGGATCACCCGGACGGCGATCTCGCCGCGGTTGGCGATCAGCACCTTCACAGCGGAATGTTCCCGTGCTTCTTCGGGGGATTCTTGTCGCGCTTGGTCTCGAGCCCGGCGAGCGCGGCAATCAGCTTGGCGCGGGTCTCGCGCGGCCGGATGACTTCGTCGACGAACCCGCGCGACGCCGCCACGTAGGGATTGGCGAACTTCTCGCGGAACTCGGCGACGCGCGCCGCGCGCGCCGCCTCAGGGTCGGGCGCGGTCTCGAGCTCGCGCTTGTAGAGGATGTTCACCGCCCCTTCGGGCCCCATCACCGCGATCTCCGCCGACGGCCAGGCGAAGTTCACGTCGGTGCGGATGTGCTTGCTGGACATGACGCAGTAGGCGCCGCCGTACGCCTTCCGCGTGATCACCGTCACCTTCGGCACCGTGGCCTCGGCGAACGCGAACAGCAGCTTCGCCCCATGCCGGATGATTCCGCCGTACTCCTGCCGGGTCCCGGGCAGGAACCCGGGGACGTCCTCGAAGGTCACCAGCGGGATGTTGAAGGCATCGCAGAACCTCACGAACCGCGCCGCCTTGACCGACGCGTCGATGTCGAGGGTGCCCGCGAGAAACGCCGGCTGATTGGCGACGATGCCGACCGTGCGACCGGCCAGCCGGGCGAAGCCGACGATGATGTTCTTGGCGAAGTGGCGGTGCACTTCGAGAAAGCCACGGTCGTCCACGATCGCGTGGACGACATCGAGCATGTCGTAGGGCTGGTTGGAGGACTCCGGCACCAGGCGATCGAGGGCCTCGTCTTCGCGATCGACGGGATCCGCACTCTGACGGCGCGGCGGATCGTCGACGTTGTTGCTGGGCAGGTAGCCGAGCAGCTCGCGAACGAGGCGCAGGCACTCGCGATCGTCGGGCACCGCGAAGTGCGCGACGCCGCTGGTGGCGTTGTGCGTGAGCGCGCCGCCCAACTCCTCCTTGGTGACCTCTTCGTGCGTCACCGTCCTGATCACGTCGGGGCCGGTCACGAACATGTAGCTCGTGCCCTCGACCATGATGTTGAAGTCGGTGATCGCCGGCGAGTAGACGGCGCCGCCGGCGCACGGCCCCATGATCGCGGAGATCTGGGGAATCACGCCGGACGCCAGGGTGTTGCGGAGGAAGATGTCGGCGTAGCCGCCGAGCGACAGCACGCCCTCCTGGATGCGCGCGCCGCCGGAATCGTTCAGGCCGACGACCGGCGCGCCCATCTTGAGCGCGAGGTCCATGATCTTCACGATCTTGGCGGCGTTGGTCTCGGAGAGCGAGCCGCCGAACACGGTGAAGTCCTGGGCGAACGCGTAGACGGGGCGGCCGTCGACGCGTCCCTGCCCGGCCACGACGCCGTCACCCGGGACGATCTGGTCCGCCATGCCGAAGTCGCGGCAGCGGTGCGTCACGAGCTTGTCGATCTCGTCGAAGGAACCGGGATCGAACAGGAAGTCGATGCGCTCGCGCGCGGTCAGCTTGCCGGCGGCCTGATGGCGGCGGAGGCGCTCCTCTCCTCCGCCGAGCTCGGCGCGCCGCTCGAGGTCCTCGAGATATTTGATTCTGTCCATGCGGCAGGCCGGCCGCGTTCAGGCCTTCACTGCCTGGGCCTTCTCCCAGTCCTTCAGGAACCGCTCGAGGCCGATGTCGGTGAGCGGATGCTTGAACAGCGCCTCGATGACCGCCGCCGGGCAGGTGCAGATGTCGGCGCCCATGCGTGCCGCCTCGACGATGTGGAGCGGATGGCGCGTCGACGCGACCAGGATCTCGGTCGCGAACTGGTAGTTCTCGAAGATGTCCACGATCTCGCTGATCAGGTTCATCCCCGAGGTCGCGATGTCGTCCAGCCGCCCGACGAAGGGGCTCACATATGTCGCCCCGACCTTCGCCGCGAGCAGCGCCTGGGTCGGCGAGAAGATCAGCGTCACGTTGACGCGGATGCCCTCGGACGACAGCGTCTTGCAGGCCTGCACGCCGGCCTTCGTGAACGGCACCTTGACGACGATGTGCTTGTCGATCTTGGCGAGCTCGCGCCCTTCGCGCAGCATGCCGTCCACGTCGGTCGCCACGACTTCCGCGCTGGTCGGACCCTGCACGATGTCGCAGATCCGCTTGAGCAGCGCCCGATAGTCCCCGCCCTCCTTCGCCAGCAGCGACGGGTTCGTGGTGATGCCGTCGATGATGCCGAGCGGCACCAGGCTCTCGATTTCCTTCAGGTTGCCCGAGTCGATGAACAACTTCATGGGGACCTCACCTCAATCAGGCGCCGCCTGGCGCCGCAAAATTACCGGCCTGCCCCGTCGGACGCCTGCCGCCAGAGCTGATACTTGGCATCTAGGCCGCGTCTGGCAATTCTGGCACGTCTACCGTGTGCCGGTCGCAGCGTCTTCAGTGCGACGGCGTGGGCCGGGCCACGACCGGATTGGTCAGCTCGCCGACCCCTTCCACCTTGATCGTGACGGAATCGCCGGGTTTGAGCGGGCCGATCCCGGCCGGCGTGCCGGTCGAGATGATGTCTCCCGGCAGCAGCGTCATCACCGCCGTGATATGCGCGATCAAGCGCGGAATACCGAAGATCAGCTCGCGGGTGGACGACCCCTGGCGGCGCTCGCCGTTGACCCAGCCTTCGATGCCGACCGGCTGCCGCAGGTCGTGGCCGACCGCGATGCACGGGCCGAGCGGCGCGAAGGTGTCGAAGCCTTTGGCTCGCGTGTACTGGACGTCCTTCTTCTGCAGGTCGCGCGCGGTGACGTCGTTCAGGCAGGTGAGCCCGAACACATACGACAGCGCGTCGGCCTCGCTCACCTGGGACGCGCGGCGTCCGATCACCACGGCGACCTCGGCCTCGTGGTCGATCCGTCCGGCGAAGTCGGGCAGCAGGATCGGATCGCCAGGTCCGATCACCGAGGTCGACGGCTTGAGGAACATCATCGGCTCGGCCGGCACGGCCTTGCCCTGTTCCGCCGCATGGTCCTTGTAGTTGAGGCCGATCGCCACGATCTTCGACGGCACCAGCGGCGCGAGCAGCCGCACGCCGGCGATCGCGACCGGCGCCCCCGGCCGCCAGTCGCCGAAGATGTCACCGTCCACCAGCCTCACGTCGTCTCCGTCCTCGACGACGTGCCGGGCGGCGCCTTGATGTTCGATCCGGTACAAGCGTTTCATCGTGCGGTCTCTTCCACCCGCGGTGACTGCGGGCTGCTGTTGGGCGGCGTCGCGGTGTCGACCGCGACGATGGCATAGACGTAGCGCGTGCCGGGCGTCACCGTGGTGTCCCGGAACGACGTTTCCTTGATCGGCGCCGGCGTGAGCGGCTGCAGCGGGCCGTCCGGGCCCTCGCCGCGCAGCACGATGTAGCCGGCGAGATCCTTGTCGGTGTTCGGGTCCCAGATCAGGCTGATCTGTCCGGCGGTCGCCACCGCGTCCGGACGCTTGGGCGCCGCCGGCGGGAAGATGTCCTTTGGCGTCGCGCACTCTTCCTCGGACAGCTCTCCCTCGATGTACGCGGGCGGCAGGATGAACGCGCTGCGCAGGCGGAAGCAGTAGGTCTGCCCCATCTGCGCCTCGGCGTATTCGAGTGACGATCCGACGATCGGCTGCGGGTTGATCGGCTGCAGCGGATCGTCGGATCGGAACACGTTGTAGCCGATGTTCGGCGTGGCGCCGGGCGGCAGCGTCCATTCGATCACGAGCGCGGTCTCGGTCTGCCGCGTCGTGACCGCCGGCGGCGGTGCCGGCAGCGGTACCAGCGGGAACGCCACGCGCGTGGATGGCGGCCCGAAGCGGCCGGACTTCGTCACGCCGCGCACCGCATAGACCCGCAGCGGATCCTTGCTGACCGGCGCGGCGGCGGTCGCAGCGCGCGGCCGCGCCAGCTGCCGCGGCGGGCGGAGGCACTGGGGCCGGCGGGACCAGCGGCATCACCGGCTTCAGCTTGGCTTCGGTCAGCTCGTCGTCGAAGACGACGGCACTGCCAGGGTCGGGACGGGTATCGCCCTCCTTGGGCTCTTCCCCCTCGACCGCTGGAGGCTTGACCGGCACGGTCCCGATCACGAACTCCTTCGTGAGCAAATGGCGGTTGGTCGGCGTGTAGCCGGGCGCCGCCGTCATCGCGTAGATCTCGACGTGGTCGAGCTCCAGCTGTCCGGGTCCGGTCGCGTTCGTCGTCGGCAGGACGAACCGGAGCCTGACCTGCTTGTCGATGCGGCGGACGGTGACCTCGGTGACGGCAGCGGGAACCGGGCGCAGCGGCGCCAGCGGCGGGCCCTTTTGCCCGCACCCGGCCGCACAAACGCAGAGCGCGGCGATCGCGACGCGCCAGTCACGGCGTCCGGTCGGCATCAGAGAACGTAGCGCGACAGGTCTTCGTTGCGCACGATGTCCGCGAGCATGCGGTCGACGTAGTCCTCGTCGATGATGACCGACCGTTCGGTGAGGTCGGGGGCGTCGAACGACACCTGGTCGAGCAGCTTCTCCATGACGGTGTGGAGCCGACGCGCGCCGATGTTCTCGGTGCGCTCGTTCACCATCGTGGCGTAGTCGGCGATGCGCCCGACGGCGCCAGCCGTGAACGTCAGCTCGACCCCTTCGGTGGAGAGCAGCGCCGTGTACTGCTTCACCAGCGCGCTCTTGGGCTCGGTCAGGATGCGGACGAAGTCCTCGCGCCCGAGCGCCTCGAGCTCGACCCGGATCGGGAACCGCCCCTGCAGCTCGGGAATGAGATCCGATGGCTTCGAGACGTGGAAGGCGCCGGCGGCGATGAACAGGATGTGATCGGTGCGCACCATGCCGTACTTGGTATTGACGGTCGTGCCTTCGATGATCGGCAGGATGTCGCGCTGCACGCCCTCGCGGCTGACCTCCGGTCCGTGGCTGCCTTCGCGGCCGGCGACCTTGTCGATTTCGTCCACGAAGATGATGCCCGACTGCTGGACGCGATCGACGGCGGCGTGCGCGACGCTCTCCATGTCGATCAGCTTCTGCTCCTCTTCCTGGGCGAGCGCCCCGAGCGCCTCGGGAATCCGCAGCTTGCGCTTCTTGGAGCGGCCCTGGAACAGTCCGGGCAGCATGTCCTTGATGTTGATGTCCACCTCTTCGACCGACGAGCCCGAGATGATCTCGAACGACGGGAAGCTCTTCTCGCGGACGTCGACCTCGACCTGCTTGTCGTCGAGGCGGCCGGAGCGCAGCTGCTCGCGGAGCTTCTCGCGGGTGCGCTGCGCCTGTTCGCGGATCGACGTGGCCTGATCGTCGAAGTCGGTGGTGTGCGGCAGCGGCGGCAGCAGCAGGTCGAGCACGCGCTCCTCGGCGGCACGGTTGGCCTTGTCCTTCACCTCCGCGCGGCGCTCCTCGCGGACCATCTCGACGCCGAGCTCGACGAGGTCGCGCACCATCGACTCCACGTCGCGGCCGACATAGCCGACCTCCGTGAACTTGGACGCCTCGACCTTGAGGAACGGGGACTGCGCCAGCCGCGCCAGGCGGCGGGCGATCTCGGTCTTGCCGACACCGGTCGGCCCGATCATGAGGATGTTCTTCGGCGCGATGTCTTCCGCGAGATCCGCCGACAGCTTCTGGCGCCGCGTCCGGTTCCGCAGCGCAATCGCCACGGCCCGCTTCGCCTGGGCCTGCCCGATCACGTACTTGTCGAGCTCGGCGACGATCTGCCGCGGCGTCAGCGATTCGGCGGTCGTCGTCGTGGTTTCCGGAAGATAAATGGCCATCTACAGCGTCTCGATGGTGATCTTGTCGTTCGAATAGATGCAGATCGCGCTCGCGATCGCCATCGCCTCGTCCGCGATCTGCCTGGCGCCGAGCGTCGTGTGCCGTGCCAGCGCCTTCGCGGCCGCCATCGCGTACGCGCCGCCCGACCCGATCGCGATGATGCCGTCGTCCGGCTCGATCAGGTCGCCGTTGCCGGAGAGGAGATACGTCGTCTTCTTGTCCATGACGAGCAGCATGGCCTCGAGCCGCCGCAGCAGCCGGTCGCTCCGCCAGTCCTTGGCGAGCTCCACCGCCGAGCGTTCGAGGTTGCCGCGGTGCTGCTCGAGCTTCGACTCGAAGCGGGAGAAGAGCGCGAAGGAGTCCGCCGCGGACCCGGCGAAACCGGCGAGAATGCGGTCGTTGTACAGCTTGCGGATCTTGCGGGCGGTCTGTTTGACAACGGTATCGCCGAACGTGACCTGCCCGTCGCTGGCCATGACCGTCTCGTCGCGGTGACGCACAGCCAGAACGGTCGTTGCGTGGAACATCAGAAGGGCGATCGTATCAAAGGCCACCGGCCCTCAACTGCCGCCCGTGCCGCCCTCTTTCGAGCGCCCTCTTTCGAGGACACGCCTGTTCCCGCGAACGGACAGCCCGGGAGCGCGGAACGGCGCTAGAATAGAAATACACAGGTTGTTCTCACCCCCGCCTCTGGCAGCCTGGTTGCTGTGTCCATCCTAGGAGCGTGGCGATGACTCGCGGCAAATTGCTGATTGGGACGTTCGTAGCCGTGTTCGCGGCCGGCGCACTACCGGCGGCGGCGCAGAATGGAAAGGCCGGCGCCGACACCCGGGAGCCGGGAAGCTCCGCCGAACGCTCAGGCGGCAGCGCCGCCCCGCGCGGCGATGCCGGGTCGAGCTCAGGGGGCAGCAGCACGTCGAGCCCGGGTTCGTCGAGCTCGGGCAGTTCCAGCGGCGGTTCCAGCGGGAGTGGCGGGGGCGACGTCCTTTCTTCGCCGCGTCCGAGCTCCAGCGGGTCGTCGACCCGCGAGTACTACGTCGCGCCGAGTCACCCGTCCGAACGCCAGCAGTCTCGCCAGCGCAGCGGCGGCGACAGCCGTCAGCCGAGCGGCAGTTCGAATGGCGGCGGCGGACGCGCCGTGCCTCGCGGTTCGTCGGACAGCGCTCCCAGCGCCAACACGTCGCGCGGAGAATCGGCATCGAGCGGCAGCGATGACGCGCCGTCGCGCCGTGGCGTGCCCGCCTACAGCAGGCCGCGTGACGGCCGTCCGCAGACCGGCACCGCGGTGGATCGCGAGAACGCGCCGCGCGTGGACTACGGCGGTCTCTATCCGTATTACGGCGGCTACGGCTCGTCGTACTACCGCTCGCCGTACCGGCTCTATTACGTGCCCGGCGGCTATGGATTCGGCCTCGGCTACTTCTACGACCCGCTGTGGTACGACCCGTACGGCGGCTACGGATACCGGCGGCGGTTACGGATACGGCGGCGGCGGATACGGCGGCGGCGGATATTACGGCGGCAGCGGCAGCAGCAGCAACTATGCGCGCGGCGAGACCGGTTCGCTGCGGCTGAAGATCAAGCCGCGCGAGGCGCAGGTGTTCGTCGACGGCTACTTCGTGGGCGACGTCGACAACTTCGACGGAATGTTCCAGAAGCTCGGGATCGACGCCGGCGGCCATCGCATCGAGATCCGCGCCGAGGGCTACGAGCCGATCCAGTTCGAGGTACTGCTCACGCCGGGCGAGGCCGTCACCTACAAGGGTGAGCTGAAGCGCAAGTAAGCTCGCAGGCGGCCCGACCCCGGGCCGCCATGCGCGATGCTCTCCACGATCGCCGCCATCTCAGGCCTCTACGATGTCCTCGTAGGGGCCTTTTTGCTGCTCGCCGCCGACCACCTGGCGTCGCTTTTCGGCGTGTCGCCACCCACCCCGCGTATCTTCTCCGATCTGAATGGACTGTTCCTGCTGGCCGTCGGCGCCGGCTACTACCTGCCGTGGAAGGAGCCCGGATCGGTATCGCGGCTACTTGTGGGTGATGGGACCGGGCCTGAAGGGGGCGGGGGCGTGCGCGTTCCTGCTCGACTACACGTTCCGCGGGTCGCCGTCCGCGTTCCTGCTGTTTGCGGCAAGCGACGGAGTGCTCGCCACTGGTTACCTTGCTGGCGTTGCTGGCAGCGCCGGCGCGCGCCGAGCCCTGACGGCCGCAGTCCGGCGTCAGTGGCGAACGACGGGTGCGGAACGCCGGCCGAGGAGGAAGTAGACCGGCAGGCCGAGCCCGATCACGATGAGGCCGATGGCCGACGGTCCCCAGGGTTCGTTGCGCATCATCGGCACGACGAGGTCGTTGTAGAGCGCGTTGCAGACGATCAGGAACATCGCCAGCACGAAGATGCCGGGAGCGACCGGGTATCCGAGCGCCCGGAACGGACGCGGCGCGTCCGGCTCGCGGAAGCGCAGCACGAACAGCGCGCCGACCGCGATGCCGCCGAACAGGATGATCGAAAAGCCGGTGTAGGTGGTCAACGCCGAGCCGCTGCCGGTGAGGACGAGCAGGCAGCTCCACACCGCCTGCGCGAGGATCGCGACGGCCGGGGTCTTGTAGCGCGGATGAATGCGGACGGCGGCCGGCAGGAACAGCGCGTCCCGCGCCATCGCGTAATAAACACGGGGGCCGGCGAACACGTTGGCGCTGATGCTCGCGGCGAGGCTGATGATCGATACCAGCCCCATGACGTGACCGGCGGTCTGATCGAACAACCGATCCGCGATCACGTCGAGGACGCTGCCCTTCACCTGGGCGAGCTGATCCACCGGCAGCACGAACAGGTAGAGCAGGTTCAGGAGGACATAGATCGCGATGACCGCGACGGTTCCGAGCGCGAGGGCGCGCGGCACGTTGCGGCCCGGATCCTTGACCTCTTCGGCGATGTAGGCGGCGGCATTCCAGCCTGAATACGCGAACATCACCGGGATCAGCGCCATCAGCCACGACGTCCCGCTGACGGCGCCGGCGCCGGTCTGCAGGTTGGAGGTCGAGCCCGCGCCCAGCGAGAACCCCAGCGCGATGAACAGCAGCAGCGCCGTCACCTTGAGCGCCGCGAGGATGTTTCCGACCAGCCGGCCCGGTCCGACGCCCCGCAAGTGGATCCACGACATCAGGACGATGGCCGACACCGCGACGATCGCCTGGTTGGAGAAGATCAGCGGAACCCAGGGCAGCGGAATGCGGAAGATCTCGGCGTCGCTGCCGGCGCCCGGGAAGAACCGATCGAGATAGATCGCCAGGAACACCGAGCTGGCGGCAATCGCCCCCGAGAAGCCGGCGACGAACGATGTCCAGCCGGTGAGAAACGCGGCGAGCCGTCCGTAGGCTTCGCGCAGGTAGACGTACTCGCCGCCGGCGCGCGGGCGCAGCGCCGCCAGCTCCGCGTAGGCCATCGCCCCGGCGAATGCGAGCGCGCCACCGGTCGCCCACACGCCGAGGAACAGCCAGGGGCTGGTGACGGTAGCCGCGACCAGCGGCGGCGTGAACAGGATGCCGCCGCCGATGACGTTCGAAACGATGACCGCGGCCGCGTCCAGCGGGCCGAGCCGTTGTTCGAGCGCGGGGGTATCAGCGTGCGGGGCTGCGGCCGTGGGTCTGCGTGACACTTTTTGTGGCGGCTGTCCGGGATCGCTTACTGGCGGGTGAGGAGTTGACGCGGGACGTCGATCGTGCCGATGTCCACCCAATTCGTGGAGCTGTACCTGGCGTAGACGCGGGCGCGGACGTCCCGGAACCCGCTGTGCTTCATGATCTCGAGGCGCGTCTGCGGCGGGTCGCCGGTGTAGCCCTTTTCGGCTCGGACCGTCAGCACCGAACTCTGATTGCCGTCATCGAACTTGGCGTTCTGCAGGAAGACCTCGTCCCAGTCCTCTTCGGTGGTGGCGCCCGCGGCGGGCGGATGACGGAAGACGACGTTGAGCGCGACGCCGCTGACGTCGACGTCCTGCTTCTTGCGGAGGCGGAACGTCACGGACGGAACGATCTTGTTCTTGCCGTCCTTGATGCCGGCGTCGTACCAGCCACCCTGTGGCTCGACGATCTCGATGGCCTCCTTGACGTCGACCGAAGACGTGCAGCCGGCGCTGGCGAGCGCCAGCGGGCACGCGATCAACAGCGTCAGGAGGGCGCGCCGCGGCAGCATCGGGGGATTGTAGCTCAGAACTCCCGCACGTCGACACGCGCCCGAATCTCGGTCTTGCGGGTCCGATCCGCCTCGTACAGAGCCAGATCGCTGCCCTTGATCCGCAGCACCAGCGTGGTCGAGGTGACGATCTCGTTGGGCTCGAGCGGGCTGTCGCCACGCTGCGCGGCCACGGTGAGCCACTCGTCGGGCTGGATGTTCAAGCCGCGGCTGTGATCGAGCATCGCGTCGATCAGCGCTTCCTTGATCGCCTCGCGATACACGCTGGTGGGATCGCGGAGCATGGGCATCGGCACCGGCACGATCGGATCGCTGACGGTCGACGTCTCGGTCGCGCGAATCATGCCGCGTGGAGGAGGTGGCTCGTTCAGCTGCGAGAGCGGCCCGACCTGCATCTGCAGCCGTTTGATCGCCTGCTCCATCTGCAGCTTGGCGGCGCTGTCGGGGACCGAGTCCATCGCGCGCCGCAGCGAATCCAGCGTGTCGGCGACGGCGCCGTCGCGCTCGAGCGTCGCCACCGACATCACCAGGCTGGTCTGCATCTCGGGAACTTCGACCTGGAACAGCACGCCGTAGCCGTCGAGCATGAGGCCGCGCGCCCGCGCCTGGCCGGTGAAGAACGACATGTTCGGGTTGCCGCGCCCGAGCTGTTCGGCGAGCTGCTCGGCGCCGCCGAGCACGGCGCGCGAGAGCACGGCTTCCATGATCCCGATCGCACGACGGCGACCGGGCACCTGCTGCATCGCGCTGCCCTGCGCCGGCGCGGCCTGGACCGGCGGCGTCTGGGCGGGGGCTGCGACGGGCGCGGCCGGGGTCGTCGCCGGCTCCGGCGCTGTTGTGGGTGGCGGTTCGGCCGGGGTCGGGACGGCCGGGGCCTGGGACGCCGGCACGGGAGCTGTTGGCGCGGACTGGGCGAACGCCGCCTGCGTCGCGAGCGCGCCGATCAGCACGACAAGGATCCCTCTCTTCACGATGTCACCTTTCTCTCTCATGGTTCGGCGCACGCTATTTCTGCTGCGACACGGTATGGAGATACCGCAGCGAATCGAGTGTTTCCCGCTGCTGGCGCAGCTGCGTATTCGTCAGGCCCTGGGACTGCATCAGCGTCTGCTGCACGCGCGCGAGGTCGCTGGCGCGGGCCGCGTTGAAATCCTTCCAGACCTGCGCGACGTGCATGGCCATCTCGGTGCGTTGCCGCTCTTCGCTCTCGGTCAGGACCTTGCGCAGATCCGAGGCGGAGATGCCGGCACGTCTGGCATCGGCGAGCCGCGTCTGATCCGCGGCACGCGTCTGCAGCGCCTGCTCGATCTCCTGCAGCCGCTGCCGCAGTGCGTCCACTTCCGTCTGCAACTGACCGGCGTTCACGGTCGTCAGGCCAACCGGCGTCACGCCAGGCGCGGAAGTGCCGGCGAAGGTCTGCGCGGGCGCCGACACCGGCGCGGCCCATCCGGTTCGCAGCGTCACGCTGCCGTCCTGTCCGTAGCGCAGCTCGACGTTCGCAATCGCGGCGGCGCCGGCGACGACGATCAGTGCGGCCGCCGCGGCCAGGCCCCACTGCGGAACGAACGACAGCCAGCGCCGCGGCTCGGGCGCCGGCTTACGCGTCGTCTGCACGACGGTGAAGTTGAACTCGGGTTCGGGAGGCGACCACGAGGCGAGGTGCTGCCGCGTCTGGCCGAGCTCCTCGACTTCGCCGCGGCACTCCGCGCATCCGCCGAGATGCGCCTGAAACGCGGCGCGTTCGGCCGGGCTCAGTTCGCCGTAGAGATATCCGACGAGATGTTCCTTGTTACACATGGTCGTGTCGTTACTGCCAAAGATGCTTTCCACGCCGGCCTGCGCCAGCTGTTTCCGGAGGACGCAGAGTCCCTGATAGAGCCGGGTCTTGACGGTGCTGAGCGGACAATCGAGCAGCTCCGCAATCTCCTGGAACGTCAGCCCGTGATATTCCTTCAGCACGATGGCCGTCCGCTGTTCGTCGGGCAGCATCGCCATAGCCTTGGCCACGGCGCGGCCCAGTTCACGCCGCGCCACCAGATCTTCGATCGATTCGGCCGGCTCCGCTTCTGAGGCCAGCTCGATGAGGTCCACCCCTTCGGGTGCCTGGGCGATCGGCGCCCGGCGCTCGCGCCTGATCCAGTCGCGACAGAGGTTCAGCGTGATGCGATAGAGCCAGGACGAGAATTTTGCCTGGCCTTTGAATCCGCTGAGCGCGCGGAACGCGCGGAGGAAGGTTTCCTGAGCTACGTCGCGCGCATCTTCTTCGCGGCCGATGACCCGATACGCCAGCGCGTAGATCGGCCGCTCCCAGCGGAGCACCAGCTGGTTGAAGCTGTCGAGATCGCCGCCCATCGAGCGGGCCACCAGTTCTTCGTCTGTCGACGCCATGGGCGAGGGTCGCCGGGTTCGTTCGGTCGAGAACGGGGTTAGCGCCGACAACGTGTGCATGCCGTCGTTGGTGAGCGCAGTCACCTCTTTTAGACGACGGTTGGGCCGGCGCGGTCTGCGGCCATTTTACCTTTTGCCTTCAACACTTTAGAATGCCCGTCATTCGACCGTTCGATGCCTGAGACGCAGAAACCCTCCAGTCCCGCCAATCGGAACGGAAAGGCGGACGCCGGCCAGCCGTCTTCGGAATTGAGCCGGCTGCGCTCAGAAACCGCCCTTCACCAGCGTCTACGCGACCTCACCGTGGCGTTTTCGCGGAGCGTGTCGTCGACGCTGAACCTCGACTCCGCGCTCCAGACCCTCGCCGCTGACGCCAACGTCCTGCTCGGGTCGCGGCGCACGTCGGTCTGGCTGCATCAGCGCCGCGCCCGTGAGTTGATCCTCTCTGCTTCTTCGGACGCTGGCCACGCCGCCACGGCCGGCCGCGTGGCCACCGAGCACGCCGATGCGCCGCCCGCACGTGGAATGCGGCTGGAACGGCCGGAGATCGTGGCCCACGGCCGCGCGCTGCTGCTGCTGACCCCGCTGCGCGGATGGCGCCGCGCGCTCGGCACCCTGGTCGTCGAGGGCCCCTTCACCGACGAGCTCGAGCGCCCTCAGCTCATCGATCTCGCGCACGAGCTGAGCCGCCAGCTCTCCGCCGCCATCGAGAACGTCCAGCTCCTCGAAGAGATCCTCCGGCAGCGCCGGCTCCTCGAAGACACGTTCAACTCGCTCGTCGACCTCGTGATCGTGACCGACCCCGGACTGCGCGTCGTGCAGATGAACGAGGCCTTCATCACGCGCGTCGGCCTGTCGCGGGCCGAGCTGATGGAGCGGCCGCTCGAGGGACTCGTCGGCAACGAGATGGCCGCCTGGGTCGCGGCCCACGACGCGGCTGAAGCGCCGCCCGACAGCGCCGATGGCGCGCGGACCCATCGCGTCGACGACGAGCGTCTGGGCGGCACGTTCGAGGTGACGATGACGGCGTTGATCAACGAGAGCGGGCAGCCGGGAGGTTTGGTGCTGGTGGCTCGCGACATCACGCATCAGACCCGCCTCGAACGCGAGCGCGAAGCGCTGCGCGAGCGGCTCGGACAGTCGGAGAAGCTCGCCTCGCTCGGCCAGTTCGTCGCCGGCATCGCGCACGAGATGAACAACCCGCTGCAGGGCGTGCTCGGACATCTCGAGCTGATGATCGAAACGTCCGAGGCCGCGAAACCGCTGCGGCGCGATCTCCGGCGCATCTATCACGAGGCGGATCGCGCGGCGAAGATCGTCCGGAATCTGCTCGCGTTCACGGGATCGCGCCGGATGATCCGGCGGCGGCTCAAGTTGAACCGCATCCTGTCGCGCGCGATCTCGAGCCGCGCCACGTCGCTGCAGCGGTCGGGGATCGATCTGACGCGCACCGAAGACCCCGACCTGCCGCCGGTCAGCGGCGATCCGCTGCTGCTGCACCAGGCGTTCCTCAACGTCATCATCAACGCCGAACACGCCGTGCTGTCACAGAGCGCCGGCGGCCGCATCGACGTGCACTCGCAGCTCGATGCCAGCGGCACGCGGGTGATCACGACGATTCAGGACAGCGGCGCCGGCATCCCGACCGACGTGCTGCCGCGGATCTTCGATCCGTTCTTCACGACCAAGGAAGTCGGCAAGGGCACCGGCCTCGGCCTCGCCATCACCTACGGCATCGTCCAGGACCACGGCGGGGCGATCTTCGCCGCGAACGCTCCGGACGGTGGCGCGACGTTCACGATCGAGCTGCCCGTCGCCGAAACCGCCTCCTGAGCTACGCCCCGCAGGTCCCGGCCGCGGCACACGGGAGAGTCTGGTAGAGTACGCCTAAAGGCCAATGGAAGAAGGGTTCCTCACGACCGAGGAGGTCCTGGAGTATCTCCAGGTCAATCTCCGGACCGTCTACCGCCTGATCAAGGCGGGGAAGATTCCGGCTGTCCGCGTGGGGCGGCAGTGGCGCTTCCGCAAGCGCGACATCGACGCCTGGCTGGAGAGCCAGCGGCCGCGGAACGTCCGGCCGGCGCCGACCCCGACCCGCGTTCAGGCCCCGTCGACAACGCGTCCGCGCATACTCGTCGTGGACGACGAGGCGACGATCCGCGACCTCCTGGCGAAGACTCTCGCGCTGGCGGAGTACGACGTCGATCTGGCGCCGGACGGCCGCACCGCGCTCGAGCGGCTGCGCATCATTCCCTACGATCTGCTGATTACCGACCTCAAGATGCCTGGCGTTGACGGGCTCACCGTGATTCGGGAAGCCCGCCGGCTCAAGGCCGACATTCCCGTGATCATCATCACCGGGTATTCGACCGAGGCGAGCGCCATCGAGGCGGTCAACCTCGGCGTTTCCGGCTACCTCACCAAGCCGTTCCGCGTCCCCCGCGTGCTCGCCGCTGCCGCCAAGGCACTGGGCGAGTAGGCCACAACTCTCCACTTCATCAGCGAGTTACGGCCTCTTTCCGGAAGAGGGCCGAAAAAAGGGCTTGACGGCCCAGCTGCGCTTCGCTATCTTGGTCGTGTCGCAGTTGTCATATAGAGTTCATTAAATGAGTTCTAATGATGATTAATGACGAAGTCGAACAGACTATGGCTAGCGTCATTAGCGGACAGAAGCCGTCAGCCTTCATGACCACCGAAGAGGTGCTGAACTGCTTGAACGTCAATCCGCGGACGATTTACCGGTTGATCCGGTCCGGAGAGTTGCCGGCGGTCCGGATAGGTCGGCAGTGGCGCTTCAGGCGCAGCGACCTCAACGAGTGGATCGAACGGCAGCGCGCGTCGTCGTAGGCGTCTCAACAACCCCAGCCCACCGCTGTATGCACGTCAGCGGGTATCTGGAGCGTCAGCATCGTGCCCACTTCCGCTATGCGGATGGCGGAAGGTATTCAAAACTGGAGCGGTAGTGACATGAAGAAAGCAGTCTGGAGTGGAATCCTCGCGGCGGCGGCCCTGATGGTATTTGCGGGTTCGGCGTCGGCGCAGGGGACCGATAACAAGTCGATCAACGTGTCGGTGACCGTGAATGCGCGCGCGAAACTGACGCTCGGCACCGCCTCGATCTCCTGGGTTGACGCGGATCCCGATGTGACGCCGACCCTGACCTCAGGGGCGGTGACCGTGGATGTCAAGGCGCGCACCTCGGCAACGGGTACCGTGACCCTGACCGTGCTGGCCGGCGGACCGTTCACGAACGGCGCGGGCAGCACGATTGATCTTTCGACGTTGACCTGGTCGGCGTCCGGCACGAGCTTCGTGGCCGGCGCGAGCAGCTCGGCGACGGCGCAGTCGGTCGGTTCCTGGGTGGGTTCCGGCAATCGGGCGGCACCAACACCTACACGCTGCCCAACAGCTGGGATTACGCCGTGGGCACGTATACGGTGGCGTTGAACTACACGCTGACCGCCCCCTAACCGATACAGAGTGCGCGGGTGTCCTGGTCATCCCGGGCGCCCGCGTGCTCTGCTATGTTTCGCGCCCGCAACCTCCTCCTCGTCTGCATCCCAGTCGCCTTCCTGGCTGCCGCACCGGCGGACGGGCAAACCTCGGCGACGGCGACGCTGAGCGCCAACCTGGGCGCGCTGGCAAAGCTCTCCTTCTCCTCGAACAGCATCGGATTCACGGACGGCGACCCCGATCAGCTGCCGCAGATCGATGCCGGTCCGATCACGATTACGGCGAAGTCGCGGGCAGGATCCTCCGGTGTGGTTTCCTTGACGGTGCAGGCCGCGGACGACCTTCGCTCGGGCGTGAACATCATCCCCGCCGACGCGCTCAGCTGGACGGTGACCGGCGCCGGATTCGCGGCCGGCACGGTCAGCCGCACCACGCCTCAGGTCGTCGCCAGCTGGAAAGGCAGCGGGATTCACACCGGGACCCAGACCTATCGCTTCCGCAACCGCTGGACCTACGCCACCGGCACCTACACCGTGACGCTCCTCTACACCCTGACCTCACCATGACGTCCGCCTCGACAGGTTCGGACGCGCCTTTCGTCTCTGCACGGTGTTCGTCCTGGCGATGCTGCGATTCGCCGGTGACGCCGAGGCGCAGCGACTCGATCTCAGCGTGAATCCGGGCACCATCACTTTTGCGCCCGCCGATCCGGACACGGTGCCGATTGTGTCCTCGGCGCCGGTGCAACTCAGCTATCGCGTCCGGCAGTATCAGGGCCCCTGGACGATCACGCTCCTCGCCGGCGGAGACCTAATTTCCGGCTCCTCAACCGTCGATATCTCCAATGTCACGTGGGTCGCGACGCCTGCGCCGCCGTTTCAGAGCGGACGCTCAGCAAGACGGTCGCGCAGCCCCTGGCCTCCGGTACGGGGATGGTCAACCCGACGAAGCAGAGCCAGATTACGTTTCGACTAGCGAATTCATGGAACTACAACGCGGGCTTGTATACGCAAACGATCGTGTTCACGCTGAGCACTCCCTGAAACAGGCGTCGGTCCGCGGCTTTCTCGCCGTCCTGATCGTCCTCGCCGCCGTCTCCTCCGCCACTGCCCAGATCTCCGTCGAGGTCTCCCCGCTTCGCGTCGAGCTCCAGGCGATGGCTGGGAGCACGACAACGCAGGCCGTGACCCTGAACAATGCCGGCAAGGAGCCGGTCCGCATTCGCGCCCGGATCAGCGACTGGGATCTGTCGCGCGATGGCGCGCCGCAGTTCGAGGGGGCCGTCGAGAATAGGCCGTACTCCGCCAGCTCCTGGATCCGCATCGCGCCGCCAGAACAGGTCGTCGATCCCGGAAAGGACGGCACGGTTCGCTTCAGCCTGACGGTGCCTGGTGAAGTGCAGCCGGCGGGCTACCGGACCAGCATCCTGTTCGAGTTCCTCCCGGCATCAGCGGGTCCCGTGGCCAAGGGACGCGAAGTGCAGTTTCGCAGCCGCGTCGCCACGCTCATCTACGTGAACATTGGTCAGCCGCCGGCGGCCATCGATCTCACCGACCTCTCGATCCGCCCGGCGAAGGACCAGACGCAAATCATCGCCGTCCTCAAGAACACGGGGAAACGCAGCGTTCGGACCAAGGGCACGATCACCATCTTCGATGCGGCCGGAAAGCCGATCGTCGAGGCCCCCCTGCCGGACGTGCCCGTGCTGCCCGAAGGCGAGCGCGAAGTCGCGATCACGGCCTTTGAGGCGTCGAAGCCCCTGCCCGCCGGCGAGTACCGCGTCGAAGTGAAATTCGACGTGGGCATGCCGGCGCTGGTCGTCGGGGAAACGACGCTCAAGGTCGCCAAGTAGGGCGCGCATGCGCCCGGTCCTCTGCGGACTGGCCGCAGGCGCCCTCGCACTGCACGCCGGCACAGCGCGGGCGCAGCAGGGCACGGTCCAGGCCTCCGCGGCGACGCAGGCCATCACCGGCGGGCCGACCGTTCCTGGCGAGAACCGCCTCGAGCCGGACTTCGGCGTGATGTGGCTCCAGCCGGGCGAGCGGTTCGGCACCTTCCAGATCGAGCTGCGCGGCACCCGGCGCGCCGACCGCATTCATCTCGGCCGGAACTACGCACGCTCCGGGACGTGAAATACGCGGGACTGTCCTGGACCTTCGAGGCGGGCGACGCGTACTTCACGCGCGCGCTCGGTCAATACGGGTTCAGCAACCTCTCGACACCGGCGGTGACATTCAGCGGCGGCGCGATCTCGGGCCGCAGCACGCGCGGATCGCTGCACGTGATGGGCGGGCGCGCCACGGCCTTGCGCAACATCTTCGGCAGCGATCCGGACACGCTCGCGCAATCGCTCGGTGTCGCGCGCGGGTCCTATCATCCGAGCGACCGGCTGGAGGTCTTCGGCCGCGCCTCGCTGATCAAGACCTCGGGCCTTCGCGAGTTCACGTTCACGATCGCCGACAGCCGCCAGGGCGGCGGCGGCCTCAAGTTCGCGCTGACGCCGTCGATCCACCTGGTCGCGGACGGCTCGCTGCTGCTCTATCGGCGGGTCGACTCCAACGAGCAACGGCGCGACGGCTCGTTCCTCATCGGTTCCAACGTCCTGCTGTCGCGCGGATGGGTCCAGATCAACGTGTCGCGCTTCTCGCCCGGCGACTTTCCGGCGATGTACGATCCGCTCCACGATCGCGAGTCGGCATTCGCCGCGGCCGAATACGACGTGTGGTCGCGAGTCAGGCTGTTCGGAGGCTGGGAAGGGGCCCGCACCAACATCGATCCGGACCTGTCGCTGCAGGCGTCACGCGTTCAGCCGCGCACCGTCCTGTCTCGCGGGTTTGGCGGCGTGCGCGTGCAGCTCGGCCCGCGCACGACCCTGACGCTTCGCGCGGAGGATGGCGACCGGATCGCTCGCCCGGTGATCGGCGGACTCGAGCGCGAGAGCGATACGGGCGCGCAAACGGCGGAAGTGCAGTCCACCTTCGGATCGGTGACCACCTACACCCGCTATTCCCGGCGCGAGAACGTCGACCGCGGGAATGCCGACGCCAGTTATCTGCAAGACGACGTCTCCGCGCAGCTCTTCATGCGGCTGTCGCAGTCGACGCAGCTGTTCGGCCTCGGCACCTTCACCCGGCACGAAACCGGCACGTTTGCCGGGAGCACCTACTGGCAGGTCGGCGGCGGCGCCCAGGTGCAGCTGTGGGACAGGAACCTGTGGATTCGCGGCGAGGGCACCGCGAGCCGCAACGTCGATCTCCTGACGCGGGACTTCGTGCCACGCGAGTCCTACAACGTCGGGTTGAACGGCGACCTGTCGCGCGGTTCGTCGATCGCGTTCAACATCACCGCCGACCGGACGCCGCTGCTGTTCACCGACGGTTCGCCGTGGACCACGCGGTCGACGGTGCGGTTCGTCCAGACGTTCTCGACCGGAACCGCGCGCGTGCCGGCGGGACTCGGCACCGCCGCCAACGCCGCGGCCACGCGCGCCCGGGGCACCGGCACCATCCTCGGGTCGGTCTTCACCGACTGGAACGCCAACGGCACCAAGGATCCAGACGAGGCGCCGATCGAGAACATTCCGGTCCGGCTCACCGCCGGGAGCGGCGTCACCACGCGGCGCGACGGCGAGTTCTCGTTCCTGAACGTCCCGGCGGGCACGCAGGAAGTCGGTCTCGACACCAGCGCGATCCCGATCGACTTCGATCCCCCTGCCGAAGGCACGGTGAGCCTCGAGCTCGATCGCAACACGACGCGGCGGGTGTCCTTCGGGCTGATTCCGCTCGGCACCGTACGCGGCCGCGTCGTCCGCGATGCCAACGCCAACGGCCGCGTCGATCCCGGCGAAGAACCGATCGAGGGAGCGGTCCTCGTGCTCGATGGGGCGCACGCTCCGAGCAGGTGCGGCGAGGGGCCTATCGATTCGATTCGATTCGCAGCGGCGACCATGTCGTCTCGCTGCTGCGCGACTCGCTGCCGGAGGGGGCCGTCGTCACCGGAGGGATCGAAATCCCCCTGGCGCTGAAACGTGACCAGCTCTCGGTCGAGATCGACTTCGCGGTGGTGATCGAGAAGCGCCCCGAGAATCGCCGCGTCTTTCCCTCGAAGATCGGCACTCGCACAGCCGCCGGCCCCGAAGCCGTCGGCGTCCGCTCGCCCACCGGCCTCCGCGCGTCCATCGACGCCGCTCCCGCCGCATCGATGCCTGTTTCCGGCGCATCGGCGCCGTCGGCGACGCCGCCGACATCTGCCGCGACACCCGTGGCCGGTGCCGTGCCTCCGCGCCCCGCGATGCCATCGGCTGAGAGCTTCGCGATTCAGGTCGCCGCACTGCTCGACCCGCTTCGCGCGCGCGACATCGTGCGCGATCTCGCACGTCGCGGCTATCCCGCCTACCTCATCGAACCTTCCGCGGCCGATCCCGATGGGCCGTATCGTGTTCGCGTCGGGCAGTATCCGACGCGGGCGGCCGCAGCCGCCACCGTCAACAAGATCGAGCGGGAGCGCGGCGAGAAGTTGTGGGTGATTCGCGAACCGGCGGCTGCCGGAGGATCGGAGCCGCGCTGATCGAGCTGTGCGGCGCTACGGGTGCTGAGCACGAAGCGGACCGGCACCTGGTAAGTCCCCGCCGCATCGACGCGAAGCGCAAACGTCACACGCCCGGTACGGAGGCCGCTGCCATGCCAGCGGCCCGCGACCGTCGGCGCGATCGGATCCAGGGTCCCTGACAGGTGCCGTCTCCCTGGCCAGTGAACGTCAGCGCCGTCTCGACATCGGCCGCGCCACCAGGCCCGTCGATCGCCCGCATCGGCTCGACGGTCAGCACGACCTCCTCCCCCTGACGCGTGCGCGCACCCGCCGAGAAATCGACAGTGGCGATCGCGTCGCGACCGGGCTCGGTCACGTCGAACTGCAGCAGTTGAGACGAGACCTTGAGCGACGTGCGGCTGCCAATCATGGCCGTGATCGTCACGGACTTCGAGTCGGTCTCCTCGGCGCTGAGAACGGTTGGGGTCGCGACGATGGCGAGGGCAGCGAGGACGCCGAGCAGTCGAAAGCAACGCATGGCTGGGGTGAATCCAGCTTAGCGGTGTGTTGGAGCGGACCACGCCTCGAGCGGGGTTGATTGATATGACTCCTGATGACATCAAGCGACATCGCGTACGACTGTTGGACCGCGCGTGCACTTGCCGACACGACAGCGCGAAAAAAGCCTGCGCGTCAGTGTGCTAAAATGACACGTTTCCAGCCTTCGCTTGCGTCGATGTTCGCCGAAGGCTGCCCGCCGTAGCCGGCAAGCCCAACCGTCGTCGATGACACCGTGATTCAGCTATCCACACTCTCCAAGTCGTTCGGCGGCCGCGTTCTCCTCGATGCGGTGAGCTGGCAGATTGACGATGGCGACCGCGTCGGCCTGAGCGGTCCGAACGGCGCCGGCAAGACGACGCTGCTCAAGATGCTGGCGGGGTTCGAAGAGGCTGACAGCGGCCTGATCACCAAGCCCGCCGGGCTCACCATCGGCTACCTGCCGCAGGACGGTCTGATCCATTCCGGCCGCTCGCTGCTGGAGGAGGCTGGACTCGCGTTCAAGCCGCTGCTCGACATGCGCGACGAGATCGCGTCGCTCGAGGAGCGGCTCGGGGACGAGCAGGCCTCCGAAGAAGAGCACGTCGCGATGCTGTCGCGGTACAGCGAGCTCCAGGAGCAGTTCCGTCGCCTCGAGGGCTACAACATCGACCTGAAGATCACGACGGTCCTGCGCGGGCTCGGCTTCCAGCCGTCCGACCTGTCGAAGCCGTGCGAGACCTTCTCCGGCGGATGGCAGATGCGCATCGCGCTCGCCAAGCTGCTGCTCGGACGTCCCGGCCTGCTGCTTCTCGACGAGCCCACCAACCATCTCGATCTCGAGGCGCGCAACTGGCTCGAGGAGTACCTCTCCGGTTACCCGCACGCCGTGATCCTGGTCTCGCACGATCGGTTCTTCCTCGACGCGGTCGTCACCCGCATCACCGAAATCGGTTTGCGTACGCTGACTGATTACGTCGGCAACTACTCCGCCTACCTGACGGAGCGGGAGGCGCGCATGGAGCGCCTCCGCCAGCAGAAGAAGGACCAGGACGACGAGATCGAGCGGATGCAGGCCTTCATCAACCGCTTCCGCTACCAGGCGACCAAGGCGGCGCAGGTGCAGAGCCGGATCAAGATGCTCGAGAAGATTGTTCCGCTCGAGATCCCGCCCGAGCGCAAGCGGGTGCACTTCACGTTCCCGGCCTGCGCCAAGAGCGGACGCACCGTGCTCGACCTGCGCGGGGTGACAAAAAGCTACGGCGACCTCCGCGTCTTCGACGGTGTCAGCCTGCACATCGAACGCGGCGATCGCATCGCCCTGGTCGGGCCGAACGGCGCCGGCAAGTCCACGATGATGCGGATGCTGTCGGGCGTGGAACACCCCGACTCCGGCGATCGGACCGAGGGCCACCAGGTCGTGATGCAGTACTTCGCGCAGGACGAGGCGGTTCGCCTCGATCCGACGCTCACGGTCTACCAGACGCTCGCCGGCGACGCGCCGATCCACATGGTGCCGAACATCCGCAACATCCTCGGCGGATTCCTGTTCTCGGGCGACGACGTGGACAAGCCGGTGCGGGTGCTGTCGGGTGGAGAACGCACGCGCCTGGCGGTGGCGCGGATGCTGCTGCGTCCATCCAATACGCTGCTGCTCGACGAGCCGACCAACCATCTCGATCTCGATTCGAAGGACGTGCTGCTCGAAGCGCTCGAAGACTTCGGCGGCACGCTGATCTTCGTCTCGCACGATCGATACTTCGTCGACAAGCTGGCGACGAAGATCGTCGAGATCGGCGGCGGCGGTGCGCTGGTGTATCCCGGCACCTACGAAGAGTTCCTGTGGAGCCGCAAGCAGCGGGAGCAGGAGGTCGGCCCGGATCGCTCGGGCGCGCGACCTGCGGCCGGGGCGCCACGTCAGGCAGCGCCGGCTCAGGCACCCGCGAAGTCGAACGGGAAGCCGGCCGCGGCCGTCACCGCGGCGGCCAAGCCGCAGCCGTCCTACGAGGAGCGCAAGCGGGCCGAGTCCGAGGCGCGGCGGGAGCGCAAAGCCGTCGAAGCGCGCCAGCGCCGTATCGACGAGCTCGAGGCCCGTATCGCGGATCGTGAGCGGGCCATCAAGGAGATCGAGGCGTCGATGTCAGCCCCGGGTTTCTACGAAAACCACGAGGTGGCCAAGCCGGTCATCGACAAACATCAGGCGCTGATGTGGGAGGTTGGCGACCTGATGAGCCAGTGGGAAGCCCTCCAGCAACCGACGGAATCGTAAGTCACGCGCGAAACTGTAATGACCCCGGCGCCCGCCGGACTGGCTACCCTTCAAATTCCCGCACATTTTTGCGCAGCGCGCACACGGACCGAGGGCACCGCCTTTGCCCTTCCGACCTCCAGGTCGAGCCCCGGCCGTACTGTGTCACGGCCGTCAGGAAACGGATAGACCCGTAAGTCGAACAAGGGAAACAGCTTGGCTGAACAGACGGGGGCAATTACACTAATGTATCCGGACGTCGACTCCCGAGGAGACGCCGAATCCGACATGCCCGAGGCGAAGCCCCGTTCGTCCACCCGTCCGGCCCGGCCCAGCTCGCGCCGCGTTGCGCCGGCGCAGGAAGCCACCGTCCCGCACGAGGGGTTTTTCCGCGACCTCGTCTGGAGCCTGCGCAACGGCGTGCTCGCGGTCATGCGCGACGGGACTGTCACGGTGATGAACGACGTCGCGTACCAGATTCTCGGACTGAAGCGACGGCCGTCGGACATCGGCCGGCCCTTCAGCGAGGTGCTGAAGAGCCAGCAGGACGTCTGCCGGATCATTGCCGCCGCGTTCGAGCTGTCGCACCTGCCGAACCGCGCCGAGCTCAGGCTCAAGAGCAGCGGCAAGGTCATCGGCTATACGCTGTCGCAGGTCCGGGACAGCAAGGGCCGCGTCACCGGCGCGACGCTCTTCTTCAAGGACCTGACGCGCGTCGAGCAGCTCGAAGAGCGCGAACGGCTGCGGGATCGGCTGGCGGCGCTCGGGGAAATGGCGGCGGCGATCGCCCACGAGGTCAAGAATCCGCTCGCGGGCATCGAGGTGATGGCCGGGATCCTCAAGCGGCAGCTGGCGGAGTCGCCGGACGCGCAGTCGATCCTCGGGGACATCATCAAGGAAGCGAAGATGGCGAACGCCATCGTTCTCGAGGTCCTCGACTTCGTCAGACCGATCCGGCTGCAGGTCGAACGGATCTCGATCGCCGACGCGATCAGGGATGCCGTCTCGGGAGCCGAGACGCACGTGACGCGCGGGAACGTCCAGGTCACCCTGGAGTGCCCCGACAACCTGCCCTCGATTCAGGGCGATCCGCATCAGCTGCGGCAGATTTTCACGAACCTGCTGACCAACGCGTTCGAGGCGTTGAACGGCACCGGCGCGGTCAGCGTGGTGGCGACGTCGATTCTCGAAGACGGCCCCGCGGGCGGAGAGCCGCAGGGCCCGATGGTGCAGGTCGAAGTGACGGACAACGGCCCGGGGATGCCGGCAGACGTGATCGACAAGATTTTCAGCCCGTTCTTCACGACCAAACCGCAGGGCTCTGGGCTCGGGCTGGCGATTGTCCGGAAGATCGTGGACGCCCACGACGGGCGCATCGACGTCGGCGTGCTGGACCGTGGGGGCACCCGGTTCCGCGTCACCCTGCCGGTGACCGGCAACCATCAGTTGTTCGGATAGCCGTCGCTCCGAGCAACGGCGAAGAGCGAGGGAGCGGCGCGGGGCGAGGGGCCCCCGTCCGCTCGATAGGACTCGGGACGCCCCGAGCCGTCATCGAAGGGCGCCAGCGACCGAGCTGGGTCCGGGGCAGCGCCCCGGCATGTAAGGAGTGGTAATGGGCCGCATTCTGGTAGCAGACGATCACGATTCGCTTCGCCGCGGCATTGTCCGGGCGTTGACCGACGCGCACCACGACGTCGACGAGGCGCCGAACGGCAACGTCGCCATCGAGAAACTGCACGAAGGCCAGTACGACGTCGTGCTCAGCGACCTGAAGATGGGTGGCAGCGACGGGATGGACGTGCTCCGGACGGCGAAATCGCTGCATCCGACTACCGCGGTCATCCTGATGACGGCCTTCGGCACCGTGAACACCGCGGTCGAGGCGATGAAGATCGGCGCGTTCGACTACGTGCAGAAGCCGTTCGAGATCGAGGAGATGGAGCTCAAGGTCAACAAGGCCATCGAGCACCGCCGCCTCAAGCACGAGATCGAGTACCTGCGCCACACCCAGGGGGACATCTACGACTTCGATCGCATTGTCGGCGCGAGCGGCGCGCTGCAGTCGGTGCTGGCCATCGTCAAGAAGGTGGCGAAGAGCAACACGACGGTGCTGATTCGCGGCGAAACGGGCACCGGCAAGGAGCTGATCGCCGGCGCCACGCACCACAACTCGCTCCGCGCCGGCCGCAACTTCGTCAAGGTGAACTGCGCGGCGCTCCAGGAGAACCTGCTGGAATCGGAGCTGTTCGGCCACGAGAAGGGCGCGTTCACCGGCGCCGACAAGCAGCGCATCGGCCGCTTCGAGCAGGCCGACGGCGGCACGCTGTTCCTCGACGAAGTCGGCGACATGAGCGCGAATACGCAGGCCAAGATCCTGCGCGTGCTGCAGGAGCACGAGTTCGAGCGGCTGGGCGGCACGCGGACCCTGCGCGTCGACGTGCGGGTGATCACCGCCACCAACCGGAACCTGCCGCAGATGGTGGCGAACGGGCAGTTCCGTGAGGACCTCTACTACCGGCTGAACGTCGTCTCGATTGACATGCCGCCGCTGCGCGAGCGGAAGGACGACATCCAGCAGCTGGCGACGTTCTTCCTGCGCCGGTTCGCGGGCGAGCTGAAGAAGCGGATCGAAGGGCTGTCGCCGGACGCGGTCAAGCTGCTGATGCGCTACAACTGGCCGGGCAACATCCGGGAGCTCGAGAACTCGATCGAGCGCGCGGTGCTGCTCACCGAAGGGCCGTTCGTGACCAGCAGCGATCTCCGGCTCGGCGAGCTCTCGACGACCTCGTCGTCGGGCGACGCCAGCCCGGTCGTGAAGATTCCGCCCACCGGCATCGCACTCGACGAGATCGAGCGGCAGGCGCTGATCGAGGCGCTGAAGATGTCCAACTGGGTGCAGAAGGACGCGGCGGAGCTGCTGTCGATCAGCCCGCGGGTGATGAACTACAAGATCAAGACGCTGGGCATCGACTACTCGCGCGGCCGCCGCCCGATGGTCGAGCAGCTGGTCTGACGAAGCGCCGGCAACCGCTCGCGAGACGACAGTCGCCAGCAGCCAGTTGCCAGTTTCCAGTTATCGCAGGGGGCCTCGCGAGTATTTGCGCGACTTCCGACTGCGAGCTGGGAACTGGGAACCGACTGCTGGCGACTACGCTTTTGGGTGGGACTTCTTGTACGCCTCGATCAGCTGCGCCGCGTTGACGTGCGTATAGCGCTGGGTGGTGCTCAGCCGGGCATGCCCGAGCAGTTCCTGAATGGCGCGCAGATCGGCGCCCCGTTCCAGCAGGTGCGTGGCAAACGAGTGCCGCAGCGCGTGCGGGCTGATCCCGAAGCGCGTGCTGCACTGGGCGACGTACTTCCGCACCAGGCGGTCGACGCTCCGCGTCGAGAGCCGCTTGCCTTGATAGTTCAGGAACAGCGCGTCGCCGGTGCGTTTCGACATGCCTTTGCGCGGGAGCGCCGGCCGGGCCGCGATCAGCTCCTGCCAGTCCTTGAGCCACGCGCGGATCGCGTCCTCGGTCGAGCGATTGAACGGCACGAGCCGCTCCTTCCGCCCCTTCCCCATCACCCGCACCGTCCGGTTCGACAGATTGACGTCGCCCACGTCGACGCCCACGAGCTCACTCAAGCGCAGCCCTGACGCGTAGAACAGCTCGAGGATCGCGCGATCGCGGCGGCCCAGCGGCCGCGATCCATCAGGCATCTCGAGGAGCCGCGAGACCTCCGCTTCGCCGAGATGCGCCGGCAGATGATGGTCCTGCCGGGGCGTGCCCACCAGTGCCGCGGGATCGCCTTCGAGCTCGCCTTCGCGGCGCAGATGACGGCCGAAGGCGCGGATGGCGGCCAGCTTGCGCGCCGCCGACGAACGCGAATTGCCGCGCTTGTGCAGCGCAGAGAGGAAGCCGCGGATGTGTTCGTGCGCAAAGTCGGTGGCGGCCAGGTCGGCCTTGCGGCGTCCGAGGTGCTGGCCCAGAAACGTCAGGAACTGCGAGAGGTCGCTCTCGTAGGCGCGGACCGTGTGGGCGGACGCGTTCTCGTTGAGCGCGAGGTGCTCGAGGAACGCGTCGAGTTGTTCGACCATCAAGTCAGGCAGTCGTCACGGATGCGCCGCGGACGCGGCGGCGGTGAAGTCCGTCTCACGCATCCACGTCTCGAGCGCGGACAGCGCTCGCTCCGAGTACGCGATCTTCCGTTCGTCCTTCTTTTTCGGCACACGGCGCCCCGGACTGGAGGTCAGCGGCGGCATGATGCCGAAAGTGATGTTGGTCGGCTGGTAGTGGAGCGGGTTGGCGTTCGCGACATAGAAGGCGAGCGCACCCATCGCCGTCTCACGCGGCCACGATCGGGGCGCCTGCCCGCGAACCAGCGCCGCCGCGTTGCGCCCCGCCATCAGTCCCGACGCGGCCGACTCGACGTAGCCCTCGACCCCCGAGATCTGCCCGGCGAAGAACAGGTCGGCGCGGGTCCGGGTCTGCCAGGTTGGCAGGAGCACGGTCGGCCCGTTGATGTAGGTGTTGCGGTGGATCATGCCGAACCGGACGAACTCGGCCTGCTCGAGCCCGGGAATCATCCGCAGCACCCGGGCCTGCTCTCCCCATTTCATCTGCGTCTGGAAGCCGACCAGGCTGAAGTGGTCGCCGGCCAGGTTGTCCTGGCGCAGCTGGACGACCGCATAGGCCTCGCGGCCGGTCCTGGGATCGGTCAGGCCCACGGGCTTCATCGGGCCGAACCGCAGCGTGTCGACGCCGCGCGAGGCCATCACCTCGATGGGCAGGCAGCCTTCGAAGAATCGCGGGTCGTCGAACTCGTGCAACGGCGCCTTTTCGGCGGCCATGAGCGCCTCGTAGAACCGCGCGTACTCGTCGGCGGTGAACGGGCAGTTCAGATAGTCGCCCTCGCCGTCGTCGACCCCGCAAGCCGGCCCGGCGTTCGTCGTGCGCGGCTTCAGGCGGAAGTCCCCCTCGCCAAGACTCCGCCCCCAGCGCGACGCGCGAAAGACCTTGGTGCGATCGATCGTCTCCGCCAGGACGATAGGACTGATGGCGTCGTAGAAATAGAGGTGTTTCGCGCCGACCTTGTCGGCAATGTCGGCGGAAAGGGCGTCGGAGGTGAGCGGACCCGTGGCCACGAGAGTCGGCCCGTCCTGGACGTCCGGAACGCTGCGGACCTCGTCGCGCACCAGCTCGATCAGCGGGTGCCCGGCGATCGCCTGTGTGACCAGCTCGGAAAACTTCTCGCGATCGACGGCCAGGGCGGCGCCGGCCGGCACGCGCGCCTGATCCGCGGCCCGCATGACCAGCGAGCTGTGCCGCCGCATCTCCTCCTTCAGGAGACCGACCGCGTTATCGAGCTTGTCGCCGCGGAACGAGTTGCTGCAGACGAGCTCCGCCAGGCGATCGGTCTTGTGGACGGCGGTCGGGCGCGACGGCCGCATCTCGTGGAGAACGACGGCAACGCCGGATGATGCGGCTTGCCAGGCCGCTTCGCTGCCGGCCAGACCGCCGCCGATGATGTGGACCTTCACGGTCGATCTGGCACGGGGTTAGGCGGGCGCCAGCTCCTCGGACCGGACGTACGAGCACTCTTCGTTGTTGCAGACCAGCTGACGGCCGTGACGCTTCGTGATCTTCTCCACCAGGAACGGCGCGCTGCAATCGGGGCACTTCTCGGGCAGCGGCTTGTTCCAGAGCGTGAAGTCGCAGTCCGGGTAGCTGGCGCAGCCGTAGAACACCTTGCCGCGGCGCGACTTCTTCTCGACGATCTCGCCGCCGTCCTTCGGGCACAGCTACGCCGGTGGTCTTCTGCTTGACGTACTTGCACTTCGGATAGTTGCTGCAGGCCGTGAACTCCCCGAAGCGCCCGTGCTTGAGCACCAGGTTCGACTCGCACTTCGGGCACTTCTCGTCGAGGATCTGATCCGGCTTGGCGGCGGTCATCCCCTGCTTGGTCGCGATGATCTTCCGCGTCGTCTTGCACTCGGGATAGCCGGTGCAGGCGAGGAACTGACCGAATCGGCCGCGCTTGAGCGCCATCGGCTTGCCGCAGTTCTCGCACTCCTCCTCGATCGATTCTCCCCCTTCGGCGGTGGCGTCGGGCGTTTCGAGCTCGCGCGTGTTCTCGCACTCCGGGTAGCCGCTGCAGGCGAGGAACATCCCGAACTTGCCGGACTTGATGACCATCGCCTTGCCGCACTTGTCGCACTCCACCGGCGGTTCCGGCTGGACGCCCTCCTTGTAGTTGGGCATCTTCTGCTTCGCGGTCTCGAGGTCGCTCGTGAACTTCTTGTAGAAGCTGGCCAGCGTGGAGGCATAGCCTTCCGTGCCGTCCTCGATCTTGTCGAGATCTTCTTCGAGCTCGCGGGTGTAATTCACCTCGAGGATGTCGTCGAACGCGGGGCTCAGCAGCTTCTCGACGAGAATGCGGCCGAGCAGCGTGGGCTTGAAGCGTCCCTCGATCTTGTTCACGTACTCGCGGGCCTGGATCACGCTGATGATCGACGCGTAGGTGCTCGGCCGGCCGATGCCGTTCTCTTCGAGCGCCTTGACGAGCGTGGCCTCGGTGTAGCGGGGTGGCGGCTGCGTGAACTTCTGCTCGGGCTTCAATTCCTTCAGCTCGATGCGGTCTCCTTGCGCCAGCACCGGCAAGATGTTCGCGCCATCCTCGTCGTCGGCGGACACGGCATCCGGACCAGGGCCGTCGCTCTTGGCTTCGGGCTGCTCCTGGTTGTAGACCGCCATCCAGCCGGCGAACTTCGGCACCGAGCCCTTGACCCGGAACAGATACGACGGCTGTCCGGAGGCCGCGGCGTCGACGTCGACCGTGGTCTCGTCGAACACCGCCGGCGGCATCTGCGACGCCACGAAGCGGTTCCAAATCAGGCGGTACAGGTAGTACTGATCCGGAGTGAGGTGCGCCCGGACCGTGTCCGGATGGAACTGCATCGAGGTCGGACGGATCGCCTCGTGCGCATCCTGGGCGTCCTTCTTGGCCTTGTAGACGTTCGGCTTCTCGGGAACGTACTCCGCGCCGAACCGCTGGCCGATGAACTCGCGCACCTCGGTCAACGCCTGCTCCGAGACGCGGGTCGAATCGGTCCTCATGTAGGTGATGAGGCCGATCGAGCCTTCGTCCGGCAGCTCGATACCTTCATACAGCTGCTGCGCGATCATCATCGTCTTCTTGACGGGGAACCGCGCGGCCTGCTGCAGTTTGCTGGTGATGAACGGCGGAACGGCGCCCTTCTTCCGCTCCTTCGTGGTGACCGAGTTGACCGTCCACTGCGACTTGCGGAGGTCGGCGAGGGCGGTGTCGGCCTCTTCCTGGTTGCCGATCTTGATGTTGCTGCCGTCGCGCTTCAGGAGCTTGGCATCGAATTCCGGCGGCTGCGGCCCCGACAGCCGGGCGCCGATGTTCCAGTACTCCTCCGAGACGAAGCGATCGATCTCGCGCTCGCGGTCGCAGACCAGCTTCAACGTGACCGACTGGACTCGCCCGGCGCTCAGGCCGCGGCGGACCTTGTCCCACAGCAGCGGACTGATCTTGTAGCCGACCAGGCGGTCGAGCACCCGCCGCGCCTGCTGCGCGTCCACCATCTGCTTGTTGATCTCGGTGGGATTTTCGAGGGCCGCCAGCACGCCCTTCTTCGTGATCTCGTTGAACATCAGCCGGCGGATCTTCTTCTGGTTCGAGCCTCCGAGCTCCTCTGCCAGGTGCCAGCCGATGGCCTCGCCTTCGCGGTCCGGGTCGGTCGCGACGAAAATCGTGTCGGCGTCCTTCGCCGCGTCCTTCAACTCCTTCAGGACCTTCTTGCGGCTGGCGATCACCTCATACGAGGGCTCGAACCCGTCCTCGATCGCGACACCGAGTTTGCTCTTGGGCAGGTCCCGCACATGACCCATCGAGGCCACGACCTTGTAGTTCCTGCCGAGATATTTGTTGATGGTCTTCGCCTTGGCCGGCGACTCCACCACGACTAGCGACTTGGCCATAACTCTTGAATCTACCTTACGCCCGACATGGCCCCTGCGGTCAACCGCGAAACCAAACCGGGCCGAATCCTTGGCAAAAACCGGCCTGCCTCATCCACGCCGGACGAACCGTCCCGCCGCCGACACAACCATTCCGCGCAACTCGAGCTCGCTCAGCGAGGCGAGCACGCGGGACGTGTCCAGGCCCGTGGCGCCGACGAGCTCATCCAGAGCATACGGCTCCCCAGGGTCCATCGCGGCAAATAAAGGGTCTGAAATCAGTGACTTAGCTGGGCCATCCGAAACCGGCGCGGCCATCCAGCCCAGTTCCTGCAGTATATCGTCGGCGGTTTCGACCACCTTGGCGCCGTCCTTGAGGAGCGCATGCGACCCGCGGTTCCTTCCTGATAGGACGCTCCCCGGTACCGCCATGACGTCCCGGCCCTGCTCGAGCGCCCACCGAGCAGTGATCAGCGACCCGCTATGCTCCGAGGCTTCGACGACGACCGTGGCCCGCGAGATCCCGCTGATGATACGGTTCCGCTGCGGGAAGTGCTCGGGAAGTGGCGGGCACCCTGGACCGAGCTCCGACAGTAACAGGCCGCTTTTCGCGATTTCGTCCGCCAGCTCGTCATGCTCGGCCGGATAGACGCGATCGAGTCCGCATCCCTGAACCGCGATGGTCCGGCCGCTCCCCTTCAGGCAACCGCGGTGCGCCGCCGAGTCGACGCCCCTGGCCAGGCCGCTCGCCACGACGATGCGCCGTTCCGCGAGCTCGCGTCCCAGCCGAGCTCCGACTTCGAGCGCATAGGGCGTCGCCGCACGCGATCCCACCACCGCGATGATCGTCTGTGACAGGAGGTCGAGGGCGCCGCGGGCCCAGAGGACGGGCGGAGGGCAGAACGTGCAGGCCAGCAGCGGCGGATAGCGCGGATCATCGAGCGCCAGCGGCTCGATCCCCATCCGCGCCGCGTCGTCGATCATGCGGCCGGCGGCGGTCTCGAGGTCTGCGATCGCGGTGGGACCGAGCAGGTCGGATCGGCCCGAGGCGGCCCACAGAAATTCCAGGAACGCGGATCCGCCACGCGGCTCGTGACGCAGATCCTTGAACGCCGCCGCCACGCGTGTCCGCGTGGTCGGCAGCAACGACGCGGCGATTGTCGTACGAAGGTCCATTGGCAGCCCTTTCGGCGCCGCGTGTGGACCTGACGAAAAGGGCCGGTCCGCAGCTGCGCAGCTGACGGCCCGACCCTGTGTCTCCATTATAGGAGGTGGTGTCCCCCGAAACAACGTCGTCCTTACGGAACGCGTCGGGAGCTTACACAGGATGCCTCGCAAAACTGCGTGTTTTCGGCGCGTGGCCGGCCCTCAGGAGGTGGTACATGCATTGCTGCGATCATTCGTTCACGCTCGCCCGAATCCGCTTGCGGCGATGGGGGGGCACCGCTATAGTGAACGAAAATAAACCCATGCGTGCGCAGGCCGTGTTCCTCTTGATCGCACTGCTCGTCGCGGCGCCCGCAGCATCGGCGCAGGATCGCGACGGCGCCAAGGAGCAGGTGGAGTTCGGCATCAAAGTGGCGCAGACTGGCCTCTGGCGCGAGGCGCAGTACCGCTGGGAGCGCGCCGTGCAGCTCGACCCCACGTACGCGGAGGCCTGGAACAATCTCGCCATCGCGTACGAGCATGCCGGCCGGTTCGACGACGCGCGCAAGGCCTACGAGACCGCGATCAAGCTGGATCCGAAGAACGTGATGATCCAGCAGAATTACGACCTGTTCAAAGAAATCAATGATCGCACCCAGAAACGTCGCGGCGTTCGCTAGCGCTCTGTTGCTCGGCGCCGCGATCGGCTGTACGAGCTTCTACGAGATCCCGATCGAGACGCCCATCCAGCCGAAGATGGACGTCACGCCGTTCTCGCGCGTGCTCGTGGCCGGTTTCATCGGCGGCGGCAGCGACGACGTCGATGCGAATCTCGAGACGGTGCGGTTGCTGCGCAGCCAGCTGCGAAGCAAGTCGAGCCTGCGCGTGATCGAAGCCGAGGTCCTGCCGCTCGAAGAAATTGCCCGCGAGCAGGCCGGCAAGGGCACCGGCACCGGCGGCGCGGTCGGTCCGGACGCCGCTGGTCCCGCGAGCGCATCCACGGGCGGAGAGAGCCAGTCCCTGCCACCGGTCCCGCAGCTGCCTACAGCTCAACCCACCGAGCCGCAGCAGCCGCCGACCAGCACCCACTGCACCCGCCGCACCCGCCGCGGGTCAGGAGTCGACCGACGGCAAGATTCGCAACGAAAAGGACCTCGAGCGGTTCCAGGCGATTTTCAACAACGCCGAGTTCTGGAAGCGGCTTGGCGAGGAGCACCAGAATCCGCTGATCGTCACCGGCACGGTCCTGTTCACCAACACCCAGAACGCGGGGTTCGTGACCACGAACCGCGAGATCATCGACCCGATGGGACGGCGCATCGTCCAGCCGTACCGCGTCTACATGGAGCGCAAGGGCTTCATCATCGAGCCGCGGTTCATCTTCATCGATGGCCGGACCGGGGCGATCCTCTACTCCGATCGCTTCCACGAAGAGATCCTGTATCCAGCTCAGCAGAATACGCCGGCGCTGTCCTCGTATTTCGAGCTCATGGACCGCCTGATTCCCAGTTTCCTGGGCTCCCTCAGCACCCAGCGGATCCGGGGCACGCGCGTTCTACTCAAGTAACCCGGGCCGTTTACGGCACCGTCCCCGCCGTGTTACCCTAGTACCTTTGTCGACAGCGAGTTATGCCCGTCCTATGGCCGGGCGGAGGGTTCGAGCGTGTTCGCAATCATTCAGAGCGGTGGCCGTCAGGTGAAAGTGGCGCCGGGCGAGGTCATCACCGTCGACCGCATCGACGCCGAGGCGGGACAGGAAGTCAGCATCGATCAGGTGCTCGTCCTGGAGAAGGACGGCGGCGAGGTGCTCGCGGGCTCCCCGTTCGTCGCCAACGTCAAGGTGCTCGGCGTGATCGATGGCGAGTCGCGCGGTCCGAAGATTCGCGTGTTCAAGAAGAAGCGCCGCAAGGGCATGCGCCGCACCAAGGGACATCGCGCAACCTACACTCGGGTCCGCATCACCGACATCGTCGTCTAGTGGGTTGGTCGCCGCGCGACCAGGCAGCAGTGAGAGTCAGTCATGGCACATAAAAAGGGACAGGGATCATCGCGGAACGGCCGCGACAGCAATTCGCAGCGTCTCGGCGTCAAGCGGTTCGACGGCAACGTCGTGACCGGTGGATCGATTCTCGTGCGGCAGCGCGGCCGGCGGTTCCGGCCCGGGCTGAACGTGGGCCTCGGCAAGGACGACACGCTGTTCGCGAAGATCGGCGGACGCGTGAAGTTCGAGGATCACGGCGCGCGCGGACGGGTCATCAGCGTTCACCCGGTCGAACAGGCTCACTGACACAGAATCTCCCGGTTTGCCAGCAAGGCGGGCCGCCAGGTCCGCCCCGCCGGCGCATGACGGGGCCCTCGCAGGTCCCCCACGCGACGACGTGAGGGGCTCCGGGGGACCACGTTCCCCGGATTATGTTTGTCGACGAGGTCGATATCCATGTAGCCGCCGGCCACGGCGGCCGTGGAGCCATGAGCTTCCGGCGCGAGAAGTTCGTGCCTCGCGGTGGACCGAATGGCGGTGATGGCGGCGCCGGTGGCTCGGTCTACCTGCTCGCCAGAGCCAACCTCAATACCCTCCTCAATTTCAGATTCCAGAAGGAATTCGACGCCGGCCGCGGCGGCCACGGCGAGGGCTCGAACCGCACCGGACGCAAGGGCGCCGACATCGAGCTGAGCGTCCCGATCGGCACGGTGATCTACGAACGGAACGGCGACGACGTCACGCAGGTCGCCGACCTGACCGAGGAGGGTCAGCGCCTCCTGATTGCCAAGGGAGGAATCGGCGGCCGCGGCAACGCGCAGTTCGCCACGTCGACCAACCGGGCGCCGCGGCGGGCCGAGCCGGGGCGGCCTGGAGAAGAGAAGGACCTCCGGCTGCACCTGAAGCTGCTGGCGGATGCCGGACTGGTTGGCTTCCCCAACGCAGGGAAATCGACGTTGATCTCCAGGATCTCGGCGGCACGGCCGAAGATTGCGGCTTATCCGTTCACGACCCTGACGCCGAACCTCGGCGTCGTCGGCCTGTCCGGCGATCGCTCGTTCGTCGTCGCGGACGTGCCCGGGTTGATCGAAGGCGCGCACGAGGGTCACGGACTCGGCCACCGGTTCCTGAGTCATCTCGAGCGCACCAAGGTGCTCGTGCACCTCGTCGACGTCTCGTCGGCGAGCGGCCGCGACCCGGTCGAGGACTTCGACGTCATCACGCGCGAGCTCGAGCTGTTTCCGGGACGCGACGCCGCGGGCGAGCGGCTTCGCGACAAGCCGCTGATCGTCGCGGCGAACAAGATCGACGCGCTCGACGAGCCGGATCGCCTCGAACGCCTGAAGGCGCATTTGCGGGAGCGCGGCATTCCGCTCTACGCTGTCTCCGCAGCCACCGGTGAAGGGCTGCCGCCACTGCTCGAAGCCGTGTGGAGGGAGCTCGCCCAGCGAATGGTCAGCCACCCCGTCGAGACGTCCGCCGCGCCAGATCAATGACGCAGGCAGTGCCTGGGACACGTATCGGGATCCTCGGAGGCACCCTCGATCCAATTCACGTTGGCCATGTCGAGGCAGCTCTGGCCGCGAAACGGGCTCTCGACCTGGTTTCCGTGATCGTGATGCCCGCCCGGGTGCCGCCGCATCGCCACAACGGACCATCAGCGTCGACCTTCCATCGATTCGCGATGGCGGCGCTCGCCGTGAACGGGCTGCCGGGTCTTTGCGTATCGGACGAGGAGCTCAGCGCCGATGGCCCTTCGTATACGGCGCTGACCCTCGAACGGCTGGCGCGGCGCGGGATCGACCGGTCGCAGATCTTTTTCATCACCGGCGCCGACGCATTCGCGGAGATCGAAACCTGGCATCGCTACCCGGAGGTGCTGGATCTCGCGAACTTCGTCGTGATCTCGCGCCCCGGCCTGACCGCTGGAGCGATGACGGAACGGCTCCCGGGTTTGCGATCGCGGTTTCATCTTGCGGACATCTCGATGCCACTGCCGCAGGAGCCGGCGGTGTTCCTGGTTGACGCCGCCACGCCGAACGTGTCCTCGACCGATATCCGCCGGCGCCTTCGCGAAGGCACGCCAGTCACCGGTATGGTGCCTCCGCCGGTGGAAGACCACATCGTGCGGCATCGGTTGTATACGGAACCCTCGACTGCGGATCACTTGCGATGAAGACGAAGACTGAGAAGAAGCAGACGGACAAGAAGCCGGCGGAAAAAAAGGTGCGCACGACCTCGGGGTCGAAGCGGCTGACCGGGGACGTCGCCCGTGCCGTGAAAGCCGCGCTCGACAAGAAGGCGCAGGACGTCGTCGTTCTCGATCTCCGGCAGACTCCGGCGTTCACGGACTTCTTCGTGCTGTGCTCCGGGACCAATCCGCGCCAGGTGAAGGCGATCGCTGATTCCGTCGAGGAGACGCTGCGCGCCGCCAAGGTCCGCCCGGCTCACGTTGAAGGGTACGACCGCGCTGAGTGGGTGCTGATGGACTTCTTCAGCTTCATCGTCCACGTGTTCACGCCGCAGACCCGCCAGTTCTACTCGCTGGAGCGTCTCTGGGGAGATGCCAACCGGATCGAAGTCAGCGACGCACCGCCAGAAGCCGCAAAGACCAGGACCGACTCGGATGAATAGCGAGCCACGATGATCTCGGATCCTGCAACATCGGCCGCACGCTGAGAGTCGCCAGATCTGCCTTCCACTCTGACCTGAGCGCGAAACGTCGTGTTGTTTCGGCGCGACAGGCATGGCAGCCACCATGCTCGCCAACGGTCGTGGCCGTCTGCCTGGTTCGGGCGTTCGTCGACAGCGCTCTATCGATCGCGCTGGCGCCCTGCTGCGCCGCCTGCCGGCAGCCGCTGGATTCGCCCACACGCGGCGCCGTCTGCACGACGTGCCTGGATTCGGTGGTCCCCCTCACCCCACCCTACTGCGGCATCTGCGGCGGCGCGCTCTTGTCCTGGCGCACTCGCTCCGGGGATGCCTGCGCCCGTTGCCGGGCCACTCGCTCACCGCTCACGACGAGCCGGGCGCTGGGTCAGTACCGATGGCGCCCTCCGCGCGATGCTCCACGCCCTGAAGTACGACGGCCGCCGCACGATCGCTTCCCGGTTGAGCCGGATGATGCAGGCACACTGCCGCGCCGTCCTGACGGGCGCCGACGCTGTCGTCCCGGTTCCGCTGCACTGGCGCCGTCGGTGGGTCCGTGGATTCAATCAGGCGGAGGACCTGGCCGCCGGCCTCGGCCTGCCGGTGCTGCATGCGCTGCGACGGCGACGGCATACCCGGACGCAGACCGACCTGCCGGCCGCCGAGCGGCACGCCAACGTCCGCCACGCCTTCGTGGTGCGGCGCCGGGTGCCGGTCAGGGACCTTTGCCTGGTGGTTGTTGACGACGTCCGGACGACTGGCGCGACGATCGACGCGTGTGCGCGGGTGTTGAAGGAAGCCGGGGCCCGGGAGGTCAGGGGCCTTACGGCAGCTGCAGTCGCGACGCCACAGTCCGCCGGACCTCGGCGGCGACCTCGTCTTTCGAGCGATCTCCGCTGATCAGCGCCCATCCGGGCGCCTGGGCCTGGCTCCGGTAGCTGTCGCGCACGCGGGTCAGCAGGCCGAGGTCTCGCTCGTAGCGATCGCGGCCCGATGTTTTCCGGCGTGCCGCCACGTCAGGAGGAATGTCCAGCAGGATCGTGAGATCGGCGGGCGGCAGATATCGCTGAATCTCGGCCAGCCACGCCGCATCGAGTCCCTGCGCTGCGCCGTACGCGATGCTCGACGCCATGTAGCGATCGCAGAGGATGACCCGGCCCGCCGCCAGAGACGATGCAATCCGGGCTCGTGTCTCGTAGCGGTTGGCGACGTAGAGCAGCTGCATCACGTCGGGCGCATAGTCGCGCTCGCCGTGCAGCGCGCGGTGGATCTCGGTGCCGATGGCGGTGTCGTAGTCGGGGAACGACAACAGCTCACACGACCGTCCGGCCGCCTCCAGCGCGTCGCGCAGCAGTTCGGCCTGGGTCTGCTTGCCGCTCTGGTCCAGTCCTTCGAAGGCGACGAGCCTGCCGCTCACGTCAGCTCTCCAGCGCCACGAGGTCGTCGATGGTCTGGCGGCGCTTGATCAGCGTTGCCGAGCCGTCCTGCACCAGGACCTCCGCCGGCATCGGCCGGCGATTGTAATTGGAGGCCATGACGGAGCCGTACGCGCCGGTGTCGTAAACGACCATCAACTCGCCGACGCGCGGCTCCGGCAGCTGGCGATCCTTGCCGAGCGTGTCGCTGGTCTCGCACAGCGGGCCGACCACGTCGCAGAGGACGCCCGGGCGATCGCTCGACTCGACCGGCTCGATCCGATGATAGGCGTTGTAGAGCATGGGACGGATCAGCTCGGTCATGCCGGCATCGAGGATCACGAACAGCTTTCCGCCCGGCTGCGGCTTGATGTCGATGATGCGGGACACGAGCACACCCGCGGCCCCGACGAGGAACCGGCCGGGCTCCAGAATCACGGTCATGCCCGAGTCGCGCAGCACCGGCAGGACGACTGCGGCGTAGTCCTCCGCGGACGGCACCTGACGGCCGTCGTAGGAGATGCCGAGGCCGCCGCCGATGTCGAGATGATCGATGGGCACGCCGACGCCCTTCAGCTCCCGAGCGAGCGTCACGAGCGTTTGCGCCGCCCGCCGCAGCGGTTCCAGCTCGGTGATCTGGGAACCGACATGGCTGTGCAGCCCGACGATCTCGATGCCCGGCCGCTCGTGCATCCGGGCGCACACGTCGCGGGCGTCGTCCAGGGCGATGCCGAACTTGTTCGATTTGAGGCCGGTGGAGATGTGCGGATGGCTGCGGGCGTCGATGTCCGGGTTGACGCGAACGGCCACGCGTGCCCGCTTGCCCCGCGCGGCGGCCAGCCGCTCGATGCGAACCAGCTCGTTCTCCGATTCGGCGTTGATGCTGCGCACCCCGAGATCGATGGCCCGCCCGAGCTCGGTGTCCGTCTTGCCGACCCCGGTGAACACGATCTGCGGAGGGGTGAAGCCGGCGCGCAGCGCGATTTCGATCTCGCCGCCGGAATTCGCGTCTGCCCCGGCGCCAAGGCTGCGGAGGTAGCGCGCGATCCCGAGCGTCGAGTTGGCCTTGAGCGCGTAGTGCATCGCGTGCGGATACCCGGCGAAGGCCTGGTCCACGGCGCGATAGCGCTCCGCGATCGTCGTGGCACTGTAGACGTAGAGTGGCGTTCCGTGAGCGGCGGCGAGGTCGGCGAGCGGCACCCGCTCACAGCTGAGCGCGCCACCCGAGCGGTCGAATGCGGACAATATGGGTCGATTGTACTCCGTCAGCAGGTGAGCTGGTGACTCCGGTCGCGACCGGGCGCGCGGATGTTTCTGGTATTATTCCGAACTACTTCCTGACCTGATGAGAGCCGCACGAATTCCGCCGCGCCGGGAGACCAGTCATGTCGGTTGACTCGGCGGCGACGCAACCCGCGACACCCGACAGCCTGATCGAGCAGTGCCTCGGCGGTGACCAGGCCGCGTGGGACGCCATCGTCCGGCAGAACTGGCGCAAGGTCTTCAACGTCGCCTACAAGTTCGTCGGCAAGCACGACGAGGCCGAAGATCTGACGCAGGACATCTTCCTGAAGATCTTCAAGGCGCTGAGGACGTTCGACCGTCGGGCCAACTTTCAGACCTGGATCGTCAGCATCAGCCGCAACCTGTGCATCGATCACTACCGCAGCGTGCGGAAGGAGCGCCAGACGATCGCCCGGGACGTCGACTCGAACGACCTGCAGCCGGCATCGACCGAACGCGGTCCGTATGCCGCGGCCGAGCACGAGGACCTGCGCGAGCTGCTGCGCGTCGCCCTCGGCAAGCTGCCGCCGACGCTGCGCACCGCGGTGGTGCTGCGGGATCTCCAGGAGCACTCGTATCAAGAGATTGCCGACCGGCTCGGGCTGCCGGAGGGTACCGTGAAGTCCCGTATCAACCGAGGCCGTCTCGAGCTGGCACGTCAGCTGAAGCGGCTGCAGGACAAACAGCCATCCGGTCGCAGGCGCACGCCGCCCGCCCAGGATCGCGGCCGTGAATCCGGAGCTACCGAATGAACGTCACTACCGACCACGCGAACGGGATCGCCATCGTCCGCGTCGGCGAGTCTCGCCTCATGTACCCGCTGCTCTCCGAGTTCTCCTCGGTCGTGACGCAGCTGATCGCGGCCGGCGAACGGAAGGTCATCGTCGATCTGTCGTCGGTCGGCTATGTCGACAGCGCCACGATCGGCTGCCTGATGGATCTTTACCGGCAGGCCTCGGCCGCGGGCGGATCTCTGAAGCTCGCCGGCGTGCAGAAACGCGTCGAGACGATGCTGACGATGACCGGCGCGCAGAACTTCATCGAGGTGCACCCGGACGAGCCCAGCGCCGTCAAAAGCTTCGGAGCGTGACCATGCGCACGATCAAATTGACGACCGGCGTCGAGGTCCCCATCGACGGCGATCTGCTCACCGTCCTCGAAACGCTGTATCGCGAGATCACCGCCAGGCGTGAGCTGGAGCGGACCTTCGAAGACACGATTCGGGAAATCCAGGAAGTCATCGACCAGATGACGGAAGACGAGCGGAAGCAGTACCTGTCCGAGAGCCTGTTCCTCAATTTCGTGTCCTACGAGAACGAGCGCCTCGGCGCCTACATGAAGAAGCTTCCGAAGGAAGTCTAAGACCCCCTTTTCCGATCCGTGTCCCTCAATTTCCTGGCGACCCGGTTCACGTGCAGCTGGCCGTGGAGCACGATGATCCTGCTCTGCGACGGACGCCTGGTCTGCGGCTGCGCCGACCCGTACGGGCGACGCGTCCTCGGCGACACCCGGACGACCAGCGTCCGAGACATCTGGACCGGCGAGGTCGCATCGGGCCTGCGGCGTGATCTGAACGCCGGCGGCTCGAAGTTCTGCGGCGACTGCCCGTTGAAGCTGCCGCTGAAGCGGGACGAGGTGCCGCCGCAGCGAGACCTGGCGGTGGGGTCGCTGCCATCGCGGCTGTACATCGAGTGCACCGCGGCCTGCAACATCTCCTGCGCGCAGGCCTGCTGCGCGCCCGAGACCGGCATCACCCGGACGCGTCAGGCCGGCATGCTCGACTTCGACCTGTTCAAGCGGGTCGTGGACGAAGCCGGGCCGTCGCTGGGCCGCATCGACTTCTTCAACTACGGGGAAGCGTTCCTGCACAAGCGGGCCGTCGAGATGTGCGAGTACATCAAGGCGACGTTCCCGCACGTCTATCTCTACACCAGCACGAACGGGCTCGCCTTCACCGAAGAGCAGGTGCGGCGGCTGATCCGCTCCGGCATCGACGAGGTCACCTTCTCGATCGACGGGGCGACAGCGGAGAGTTATCTCAAGTACCGGCAGCGTGGCAACTTCGAGAAGGCCCTCGCCAACCTGCGATTCGCCGCCGACGAGAAGCGCAAAGGTGGGCGCGACGTGCCGTTCATCAACTGGCGCTACATCCTGTTCACGCACAACGACAGCGACGCGGAGATGACGCGAGCCCGCGAGCTCGCATCGGAAATAGGGGTCGATCGCCTGTGCTGGGAGCTGACCGACCATCCCGAGGAGCTCTTCTCGCGCCGGTTCCTTCCGGAGAGCGCCGACCTCGCCGCGATCCGCCACGAGATCTGGGACGACAACAATCTCGGCAACGCCATCCCCGGCGCGACGCCCCGGGCCGAGATCAGGGTGCGCGGCCCGCTGCCCGGCCTGCCGGTGATCGCCAGGCCCGGTCGTCAGGTGACCCTTCACGCCACGGTTCACAACCGGTCCGCACGCGCCTTCCCCGCCCAGGCGAGCTACGGCCGCAGGCTGGTGCGGCTCGGCGCCCAGCTATGCGCGGCTGACGGCTCGATGCTGAACCGCGATTACGAACGGGCCTGGCTTCCGGCCACGCTCGGTCCTGGCGCGCAGACGCAGGTGCCGATCACGATCACCGCCCCGGCCGAACCCGGACGCTACGCGCTGAAATTCGACCTGGTCAGCGAAGGCATCGACTGGTTCGAGGCCTGCGGCTCGCCGACGACCGTCAAGACACTGATGGTGATTTAGCCGAAGGATGGAGTGAGGCGGAGCGGGAAGAGGTCCTCCCCGCTCCGTAAGCTTCAGTTCAGTTCGCCAGCCGGGCTGACGCGGGAACCGTCTTCGCTCCCAGAGGCGCAAGAGCGGAATCTGGCGCCTCGACGATCCGCCAGGCGTCGGCCTCTTCGAGGATCCGGGCCGCGAAGGCGGTGTGCAGAGCATGCCCGCCGCGATGCGCCACGAGATGGCCGATGACCGGGTGACCGACCAGCGACAGGTCGCCGATCACGTCCAGGATCTTGTGGCGGACGAACTCGTCCTCGAACCGCAGCGTGTTGTTCAGGACGCCGGTTTCGCCCAGCACGATGGCGTTGTCGAGCGAGCCGCCGAGCGCGAGGCCGCGCTGCCGCAGCATCTCGACTTCCTTCAGGAAGCCGAAGGTCCGGGCTGGCGCGATCTCCTCGACGAAGCTCTCCTCCGAAATCCGCATGGTCCGCGACTGATGGCGAAGCAGCGGATGATCGAAGCTGATGCTGTAGGTGACCTTGAAGTGATCCGACGGATAGAGCGCGATGCGCTTGTCGCCGTGGGTCAGCGAGATCGGCCGGAGAACCTTCAGGTACCGCCGCGGGGCTGCCAGTTTCTTGACCCCCGCCTCGTTGAGGATCAGGTACACGAAGGGCGCGGCACTGCCGTCCATGATCGGCACTTCGGGATGGTTCAGCTCGACAATCGCGTTGTCGATTCCGAGGGCGGTCAGTGCGGACAGCAGGTGCTCGACGGTCTCAACCGAGACCGCTTCCCGCGTGAGCCCCGTTTGATACTGGATACCGCCCAGATGCGTGACGGTCGCGGGGATCTCGAGGCCACCAAGGTCGCTGCGCTGGAACCGGATCCCGTAGTCAGCGGGAGCTGGCTTGAGCGACAGCGTCACTTTGTTGCCGGAATGAAGACCAATTCCGGTGCAGGACACAGGTCGGCGAAGGGTACGCTGCGAGTTCATGACCTCTCAGTTGGAAACGGGCGAGCCTGCTCCCACCTCAGCAAAGGCTCTGCCAGCGGCATCCATTCTGCGCCCCTTGTGGTAAGTGCTTGATTATGTGCTGTTTCGCGCGCTGATTGCGCACACGGCCGAGATGCCTGACTCGATCGATGTGGCTTGGCAGCCACAGCTGAAAGCCTGCCGATTGTGGCTGTACGGCCACACCCGATACGAGCGCCGGTCGGTCGGATTCTTCGCATTAGGACGCGAGTGCGGGCGGCGCCCCGAGAATCTCGGCCAGGAACCGCCCTGTGTAGGATTCTCGGCTCCTCGCGACATCTTCAGGAGTCCCCTGCGCCACGATCCGCCCGCCGCCAGAGCCGCCCTCGGGACCGAGGTCGATGACATAGTCGGCCGACTTGATGACGTCGAGGTTGTGCTCGATGATTACAACCGTGTTCCCCTGATCGACAAGCTTGTTCAGGACGTCGAGCAGCTTGTGCGTGTCCTCGAAATGCAGCCCGGTCGTCGGCTCGTCGAGGATGTACAGCGTCGTCCCTGTCCCGCGCCTCGACAGTTCCTTCGCGAGCTTGACCCGTTGCGCTTCTCCGCCGCTGAGCGTCGTCGCTGACTGGCCGAGCTCGATATAGCCGAGCCCGACATCCTGAAGCGTGCGGAGCTTGCCGGCAATCGGCGGGAAGTTCTCGAGCAGCGGCAATGCCTGATCGACGGTCAGGTCCAGCACGTCGGCGATCGACTTGCCCCGGTATCTGATTTCGAGCGTCTCGCGGTTGTACCGGCGTCCCTTGCACTGTTCACAGGTCACGTAGACGTCCGGCAGGAAGTGCATCTCGATGGCGATGACGCCGTCACCCTGACAGGCCTCGCAGCGCCCCCCCTTGACGTTGAACGAGAAGCGACCCGGCTTGAAGCCGCGGGCCTTCGCCTCCGGCAGCATCGCGAACAGCTCGCGGATGAACGTGAACAGGCCCGTATAGGTGGCCGGGTTCGACCGCGGCGTACGGCCGATTGGCGACTGATCGATCTGGATCACCTTGTCGAGCAGCTCGATGCCTTCGATGGCGGCATGGGCGCCCGGCTCGTCCGCCGCCCGATAGAGGAGGCGAGCCAGCGAGCGGTAGAGAATCTCGTTCACCAGCGTCGACTTCCCCGAGCCGCTGACGCCAGTGACGGTCGTCAGCACGCCGAGCGGGATGTTGATGTCGATGTCCTTGAGGTTGTTCTCGCGGGCACCCTTGATCACGATCTGCCCGCGCGTTGCCGGCCGGCGCGCGCGCGGCGTCTGGATGCAGCGTTCGTTCCGAAGATACGCGCCGGTCAGCGAGCCGTTGCCGTCCTTCAGCAGCTGCTCCGGCGTGCCCTGGAAGATGACGTGTCCGCCATGCTCGCCGGCGCCCGGGCCGAGATCGACGACGTAGTCGGCGGTCCGGATGGTTTCCTCGTCGTGCTCCACGACCAGCACGGTGTTGCCGAGGTCCCGAAGCCGCGCCAGCGTCGACAGCAGCGCGCGGTTGTCACGCTGATGGAGCCCAATCGACGGCTCGTCGAGCACGTACAGCACGCCGGTCAGGTTCGAGCCGATCTGCGTCGCCAGGCGAATGCGCTGCCCTTCACCACCCGACAGCGTCGCGGCGCTTCGACCGAGCGTCAGGTATCCGACGCCCACGTCGTCCAGGAAACGAATCCGGTCGCGGATTTCGCGAAGAATGCGGCTGGCAATCAGCGTTTCCCGGTCGGTCAGCTCGAGCGCATCGAACACCCGCACCGCCTCGGAAATCGGCAGGTTCACAAAGTCCGAAATGGTGCGCCCCTTGACCCGAACCGATCGGCTCTGCGATTTCAGCCGCTCGCCCTGACACGTGGGACAAGGCCGGAGCGCACGGTACGGCTCGAGATTCTCCTGCTCGAGCCAGCTCCCCTCCTCGTAGCGACGACGGAGGTTCGGAACCAGGCCCTCGAATCCGGCGCCGAACGGATCCTTCTCCCGCGCCTTCGTCTTCTTCGGCGCGTCGTCCGATCGGCGCATCGCGCCGTAGAACACGAGGTCGCGGATCTTCTTCGGGAGGCGGCGGAACGGCACGTCGAGATCGATGTCGAACGTGCGGCTGAGCGTCTCGAGCGCCTCCTTGACCAGCTTCCGATCGCCCTTCGCCCACGGCGCGATCGCGCCGTCCTTCAGGGACAGCGATTCGTCCGGCACCAGACGGACCGGATCGAAGTCGTACACCGCGCCCAGCCCCTGACAGTCCCCGCAGGCGCCGTGCGGCGAGTTGAAGGAAAAGGCGCGGGGCGTCATCTCCGGCATGCTGACGCCGCAGTAGGTGCAGGCGAGCCGCCGCGAGAACAAGCCGATCGCCGCCGTCATAGGTGTTGATCAGGACGATGTCGTCGGCGAGGTTCAGGGCGATGTCGACCGACTCGGTGAGCCGGCGCTCGATGCCGGGCTTCAGGATCAGCCGATCGACCACCACTTCAATTGCGTGATTCTTGCGGCGATCGAGCTTGATGTCCTCGTCGAGCGAGCTGAGCTGTCCGTCGACGCGAACCTTGGTGAACCCGCGCGCCCGCAACGCGGCCAGTTCCTTCTTGAACTCCCCCTTCCGGCCGCGCACGATCGGCGCCAGCACGTTCACCCGCTCCTCGTTGGGAGACAGCATCACGATGTCGATGATGCGCTCGAGCGACTGCGAGGCGATCTCGCGCTGGCAGACGTGACAGTGCGGCACGCCGATGTTGGCGAACAGCAGCCGCAGGTAATCGTAGATTTCGGTGACCGTGCCCACGGTCGAGCGGGGATTCGAGCCGGTCGTTTTCTGTTCGATGGCGATGGCGGGAGACAGACCGTCGATCAAATCGACGTCCGGCTTCTCCATCTGCTCGAGGAACTGCCGCGCGTACGAGGACAGCGATTCGACGTAGCGCCGCTGCCCTTCGGCGTAAATCGTGTCGAAGGCAAGCGAGGACTTCCCGGACCCGGAGAGTCCGGTAATGACGACCAGCTTGTCGCGGGGTATTTCGACGTCGATGTTCTTCAGGTTGTGGACGCGCGCGCCGCGTACCGCAATCCAGTCGTGCGCCATCTCTCCTGCCAGCTATTTCGGGGGAAGCCCAAAACAAGAATTCTACCACTCCCCCGGGTGGCTCACATGGCCGCACGGAGGCGGCTGCGGCGGAAGCCGTAGAGGAAATACAGCAGAAGTCCGATCGCCAGCCACCAGCCGAACCGGGTCCATGCCTGGGCCGGAAGCCCGACCATTACGTAGACGCACGCCAGCGCGCCCACCGTGGCAACCGGCCAGACGAACGGCACCCTGAACGGCCGAGGCCGAGAGGGATCCTTGTAGCGCAGCACGAGCACGCCGATACAGACGATCGCAAAGGCGGACAGGGTGCCGATATTGGTCAGGTCGTAGATTTCGTTCTCATCCGCGACCAGGCTTCCCAGCGCGACGACGATGCCGGTGACGACTGTCGTGACGTGTGGCGTGCGGTACTTCGGATGGATCCTGGATGCCCAGGCGGGCAGCAGGCCATCCCGCGCCATCGCCATGAAGATGCGCGGCTGCCCGTACTGGAACACCAGCAAGACCGCCGTCAGCGAGACGACCGCACCGAACGCGACGATCCAGCTCGCGGTGGTGAGGCCCGCAACTTCCAGGGCGCGGGCCAGCGGGTCGGCGGCCTTGAGCTGCTGGTACGGAACCAGCCCGGTGGCGACGATCCCGACGATGACGTAGATGACGGTGCAGATGGCGAGGCCGCCGAGGATGCCGAGCGGCATGTTGCGCTGCGGGTTCTTCGTCTCTTCCGCGGCCGTCGAGATCGCATCGAATCCGATGTAGGCGAAGAACACGATGGCCGCGCCCTGATGGATGCCGATCCAGCCATTCGGCGCGAACGGCTTGTAGTTGGCCGGATCGATGTGCGCGGCGCCGAGCACGACGAACAGCCCGAGGACCAGCAGCTTCACCACCACCATCGCGTTGTTCGCGCGCGAGCTCTCCCGAACGCCGATGTAGAGCAGCCAGGTGATGCCGAGCACGATGATGGCAGCGGGAATGTTCAACAGGATGGGGATGCCGGCGATGCGCGGCGCGGTCTGGAGCAGGCCGTGGACCTCAGGGGTTCGAGCTGAGGAGCGCGGTCCGATATCCGTGCGTCAACCACGCCGGGAATTCGATCCCGAACCCCGACGCCAGCGACGTGAAGTAGCCGCTCCAGGCAATCGCCACCGCGATGTTGCCGACCGCGTACTCGAGAATCAGGTCCCAGCCGATGATCCACGCGATCAGCTCGCCGAGCGTCGCATAGGAGTAGGCGTAGGCGCTGCCGGCCTGCGGAATCATCGAGGCCAGCTCCGCGTAGCACAGCCCGGCCAGCGCGCAGACGCCGCCGAGCAGGAGGAACGAGAACACCAGCGCCGGACCCGCGCCGTAGCGCACCACCTCGCCGTTCGGCAGGACCTCGCCGGCAGCCGCCGTGCCGATCGACGAGAAGATCCCGGCGCCGATGACCGCGCCGATGGCGAGCATGATCAGGTCGCCCGCGCCCATGACGCGCTTCAGCGACGTGTCGGTTTCAGCCAGCAGGTCCGAGATGGGCTTCCGCGCGAACAGCTGTGTCATGTGATCTGCTTTGCGATGAGCCGATCGGCCGATCACGAGAGGGCGGACGAGAGCAGCCCCTGCACCGGCACGTTCAGGCGGAACGCGGTGTCCTGCGACACCAGCACCAGTCCGCCGCGTGGATCGAAGGCGAGCCCGATGAGATCGCCGCCGGCGATGACCTGCTGCGGCGCTTCCCGATCGGTCGAGACGCATGCGGTAGACCGCGCTCCATCCGGCAATGGAATCGACCACGTAGAGGCGAGCCTGGTCGTCGAAGGCCAGCCCTTGCGGACGGCCGAACCCTTCCTGGAAGATCTCGACGTCGCCGTCGAGAGAGACGCGATAGACCGCATCCCGTGCCGACAGCGTCGGCGCGGTCACATAGAGCCAGCCGTCAGGACCGAACGCGAGATGAAACGCGGCGACGCTCGGAGGCACCGAGGCGACCAGCGTGGCACGCCCGTCCTCCACCCGCAGGATCGATCCGGATCGATCGCCCACATACAAAAGGTCGTCGGGACCGAAGGCGATGCCGCAGGCGACGCCGAGGTCGGTGGCATAGACCGACACGGTGCCGTCGGGCGTGATGCGGTGAACGCTGCCGTCGAAGCGGGACGAGACGTAGAGCATGCCCTCGCGATCCAGAGCCATCGACGTCGGGTTCGGCACGTCGCCCGCAAACGGCTCGCGGGTCCCGTCGGGTCGAACCCGGAACAGCGAGATCGGGGCCTGTTGTCCGCGTGAGCCGCTGAAGGTGACGTAGAGGTTGCCGTTGCGATCGAACGCGGGACTGTCGACGAGGTGCAGGCCAGACGCCAGCGGCGCGGCGACGTCGATGTAGGCGGTTTCGCCAGGCGCCCCTTCCAGCCGCACCGGCGTCCGGCCGCCCTCGAGACCGCCCGGCACGATGACCGAGATGTCCTGGGAGGATGCCCGGGTGACTCGGGCCGGCTGCCCGCCAATCTGGACTTGTGCGGGCGGATCGACCTGGAAGCCGTCGCCAGACAGCACGACCTGCCCACCCTCCACCGCCCAGAGCGGTCGAACGGCAGTGATGCGAGACGTGGAGCTGACGGCGTTCATCGGGGTAGGCGCAGATCGTCCGCTACGGGAACAACACTGGCATTCTTGGCGGTTTTGACGGTTTTGGCAATCCCGCCCGGAGAGCACACCCGGCGCGGACGACCCGCCGCGCCGGGTTCAGCTCTCGTCGAGCTCCATGTTCCAGTAGAAGTAGTCGCGCCAGCTGTCGGGCGCATGCTTCAAGCCGACGGTGATCCTGATTGCGGGGGCCCGCTCGGGCCGTTTCGGCATCCGGATCAGATGCATTCCAGCTTCGGCGGGCGTGCGCCCGCCCTTCCGGCGGTTGCACGAGACGCAGCAGGTGACGATGTTCTCCCAGTCCTTCCGGCCGCCCTGGGCGACCGGCACCACATGATCGAAGGTCAGATCCGCCGTGGGAAAGACGTCACCGCAGTACTGGCAGGCATGATCGTCGCGCGCGTAGATGTTCGCCCGCGAGAACGGGACGTAGTCGATGTTGCGCTTGATCCTGATATAGCGCAGCAGGCGAATGACCGAGGGAAGTTTGAAACTGAAAGAGGGCGATCGGACTTCGCGCTCGTACGAGGAAATAACCTCGACCTTCCCTTGGCACCAAAGGGTTACAGCCTTCTGCCAATGGACGACCTTGAGGGGCTCGTACGTGGCGTTCAAGAGGAGCGTCTGCTCCATAAGCCTGAGTCATTTTGCCCGATGACCCCACAAACTGTCAATGTTTGCAGGGGCTTACGGGGACTCTCGCGGTCGGATCGCCCTACGGGACGCGGCGGGCGCCCACGTAACGGGAGGCCCAATACCGGCCGGCGAGGGACTCGACCCTGACCACGCCAGAGGAGCTCGGCGCATGGACGAACTCCTGGTTCGAAATGGCAATTCCGACATGCGACGCGCCAGACGACGTCGTGCTGAAGAACACGAGGTCTCCCCCCTCGATCGCCTGCCTGTCGACCGCCGAGCCGAGCTGATACTGCTCCACCACGGTTCGGGGGACGAATTGACCTTGCTGGGCGAAGACGTAGGCGACAAAGCCACTGCAGTCGAACCCGGAGGGGTCACCCCCACCGTCGCGGTATGGCGCACCGCGGAGCGAGAGTGCGGTCCCGACCAGCGGCGCACGCTCGCCGGACGCCGTACTGCCAGCGCTGGAAATGTCAGGAGGCGGCGGAGGTCCGGGCTGCGGGAACGGGCGCGGGACGGCACCGGTCGTCGCGCAGCCGCCTGCCAACAGGGCTGAGACGACCACGACGGCGACGGCGCGCATGACTCCGGACTTATCGGCTGAGCGGGGACCGCGCCTTACGCCGCCCGGTGCGCGCCCTTGCGGGTCAGCCGGCGGCTCGTCTGATCGGTGAATTGACGCATCTGCAGGTCGTCCTCGGTGTAGAGGACGGGCTGCGTCGGCGGCTTCATCGGCTCGATACGAATGGCGGGTTCGGATGGCGGCATCTCGACCGCCTGCATATAGCGCTGCGGGAACGACGGAAAATTCCTGAACGTCGTCGCGACGACGCCTTCGTAGCGCGCCGTCAAGCCGTCGAAGTCGTGGTTCAGGAACTCGAACAGCTCCGGGTCGGGCCGCGACTGCAGGTACGACGTCACCATCTCCGCAACTTCTTCGTAGAAGAGCGGACCATGCGAGCGCGGCGAGTCGGTGCCGTCGGCGCGAATCAGCTTGCGAATGCCCGCGGCGTCCGGATCGATGTGATAGAGCTCATGGATGACGGTGTCGAGCTTCGCCAGCCAGGGCGGCGCGTCTGCGGGATAGAGATCGGACTTGCGGGACCGCTGCAGCGTCTGATCGCAGAAGCGCGGCAGCACGAACGAGATGAGGTACTTGATTCGCGTGTTGGCGACGCGGACTTCAGGGGACTTCGTGACGAACCATTCGGATCGGCGGGTCAGCTCACCGGTATCGCGGTCTCTCCAGAAGTAATACCCGGGCTCGCTCTCGGGAAGGGTCAGGCAGTGGCAGGTCGCGAACGCTCCCTCAGCATCGGAGCGGCCGAACCGGCCGAACACCAGGACTTCCTTGAGATCAATGAAAGACAGCCGCGGCGTGCGGCGGCAGATGTCCTCCATGAGGAGCGCGATGCGCTCGGTGTAATTGATCATGAGACACGCCGAACCGACAGCGACGCTGGCGCTGGCCGGCCCGCGTCCTTGGCCGCTTCAAGTATGGGAGCTGTATGAAGCAGGAAACGTTGCCGACTATACGCCGATCGCGCAAGTTTGTCAACGTCAACGTGGGCTAAAAGGCAGAGCTATAAGGGATTAGCGGCACGGAGGATTTTCGCACGGCTTCGCCGGCACGGGTGCCGCCGGGAGGCACCGCTTCGCCGGGCAGGACGGGCGGCAGGCCGCTAGTCGGAGGGTTGCCCAGCCCCTCCAAGGGGGTCGATCCGGCGGGCTTTGTACCGCCGTCTGGAGGGCTGGAATCAGCCACCACCGGAGGCGGCACTACGGCGCCCATGCGCCCCAGGATCATCTGCTGCCGCCGCCGCAACCGGGCCGTTGGGCGGCCGGGGTTCAGGACGCGTGGATTGACGATGGCCGCCGCAAGCGTTGCCGCATCCTGCGCGCCGAGCTCTGCGGCAGACTTGCCGAAGTGGCTCCGCGCCGCCGCCTCGGCGCCGTAGATCCCGTCGCCCCATTCGATCACGTTCAAGTAGAGCTCGAGGATGCGCTGCTTGGTCAGCTCGGTCTCGAGCCGGCGTGCGATCAACATCTCGCGCAGCTTGCGGATGGGGTTCTTCGACGGCGACAGGTAGAGGTTCTTCGCGAGCTGCTGCGTGATCGTGCTGGCGCCGCGCGCGAACTCCATCCGTTCGATGTTGACCTCCATCGACTCGCGCAGCTGCTCGAAGTCCACGCCTTCGTGCTGCCAGAACTTCGCGTCCTCCGCAACCAGGACTGCGCGGATCAGCTGAGGCGAGATGCGGCTGTAGGGGACCCACCTCTGCGCACGGCGCGGCTGCTGACCCTTGGCGCGAGCCTCCCGCGCGCGCAGTTCGATGAATGCGGTGGATTCTGGATTGGACCTCGCGAGCACGCGAACATCGGGAAGCGTCAAGTAGATGTAGGCGGCGTAGCCGACGCCGGCGACGGCAAGCCACGCCCCGACGCGGGCGAGCTTCCGCACGATTTTGCGCATCGCAGAAGAGTTTACGCTCGTCCGTGCCAGGCGGTATCGACTGCTAGCCTTCGACGACGATCTTGATGCGGTCGCCGGGGCGAGGCGCCTCGGTCGGCTCGTAGTTGTTCATGATCGCGAGCGTCGACGGCTTGATGCCGGCCGATTCTCCCATCCGCTGCGCGATCGACTGCCACGTGTCCCCCGCGCGAACGGTATAAACGTCGACGCGATTCGGCCGGACCTTCGCCGCATCTTCCCGACTGAGCTCACGGAACGAACGGATACTCGCGCCGAACGGCTCCTGCGCCGATCGGAACCCGTCCGGCGGAGCGATGCCAGCAAACAGATACACGTTCCGCTCGTGAACGATGTGCGCGGCCAGGGTGACGATGCTGCCGATTCCCTGCATCTGGCCTTGATACGTGCCGACGTACGCATCGAGTCCATTGACCTGCGTGCGCTCGCCATTCAGCTGCTGGAATCCCGCATTGGCCATCGTGCCTCGGGCAATCTGCTCGAGCGAGCCAGAGGCATTCGGCACGAGCTGCAGCATCAAGAAGTGGTTCTGCTCTGGCGCCTTCGCCACCACCTGCGACCTCGCATTCTGAATCTCCCATCCGCGCGGAAACGCGATGGAGAGCCGCAGCTCTGGATGGAGGAACGTGTTGCCGCGGATGATGCCCTGGCTCGGGCTGTCGCCGAAGACGATGCCATCGATACGACGAAGGAAGTCCCCCTCGGCGGTCTCGGACACGCCGGACGTCCCTACCGGACGCGCCTCGGCCTTGGCGATGTACGCCTGCACCTCCTGCACGCGATCGGCAGGCGCGGGATGCGTCGACAGCCAGTTCGGCACACCGCGCCGGCTGCCATTTGCCTCGTCCAGCCGCGCGAGTGTGCGGAGCATCCCGCCGACGCCGACCGGATTCCAGCCAGTGCTCGCGGTGTAGTCCACCCCCAGCCGGTCGGCCTGCAGTTCGTCGTCTCGCCCGTGCTTGAGGAACATGACGCCGAGTGCGGTCTCGGTCAGGTTCTGGAATGGGCGCGCCTCCGGCACGAAGATGCTGAGCAGCGTGACGCCGACGCCGGCCGTCGTCGCCTGGGTGTACTGCTGCGCCGCATGGCGCGCGGTGACGTGCCCGATCTCGTGACCGAGCACGCCGGCGAGTTCCGCCTCATTGTCGAGAAACGGCAGAATGCCCCGCGTCAGATAGATGTAGCCGCCAGGCAGTGCGAAGGCGTTGATCGCAGGCTCGTCGACCACGGCGAAATGCCAGGGCAGGTTCGGCCGCTGCGACGCGCGCGCCAGCCGCATCCCGACGCTCTCGACATATCGCTGCAACTGGACGTCGTTGTAGACGCCCATCTCGCGGCGGACCTCGCCGTCCATGTTCTTGCCGAGTTCGATCTCCTGCGCCTCGCTCATCAGCGAGAACTCCCGCTTCCCTGTCGCGGGATTGGTGGCACAGGCGGCAATCACGAGCGCAACGACGGCGACGGCGGCAGGTCGCAGCGCGCGCGCCGCGGACTTGCTGGCCTTGCTGGCCTTGGCCATGATGCGTACTCCTCGAGCACTCGGCTCTCGACCGGCGCACTCGCGCGCCCGCCAGCTCAGTGCTCGAAATTTTGCAACAGGTGTACCACGCAAGAATCGTCAATGGAAACGGGCAGACGCGCAGAGTGCGGCCGAGCAACGGAGTAACGCGACCGACATTCTGGGCAATGCGAGGCGAGCGACTCGACGCGCGCCGGACGCATGACTCGGGAGGCTCGGAGTCTAGAACGGGCAGACGGCGCGAAGACGATCGATCTCCGCGCGAAGTTCAGCGACCGCAGCCGGGCTTGCCGGCGCGAGCGGCCCGCGCGGGGCCCCGGCACTGTAGCCGGTCAGTTCCATCGCCGCCTTCAAGCCCGGAACGCCGTGCGTCGCCGTCACCATCCTGGCGAGCGGAGTCGCCTCGCGCTGGAGCCGGCGCGCGTCGTCATGGCGACCGTCACGGAAGGCGTCGAAGATCGTGATGCACACGGCCGGCGCCACACATGCGAGCGCGAGGATCGCACCGGCGGCGCCGACACAGAGCGATGGATAGAACGTCGGCATCGAGCCGGCAATCACCGTGAACGTCGGCCGGCTCGCCGCGACATAGCCAGCCACCTGCGCGGTGTCGCTGCCGGTCTCCTTGATGCCGACAATGTTGGGATGCTCGGAGAGGCGTCCGACTGTTTCCGGCAGCAGGTTCACGCCGGTCACTGCTGGATAGTTGTAGAGGAGCACCGGCACGGGCGAGGCATCGGCAACAGCGGTGTAGTGACGAACGAAAGCGTCGGGCGTCATGCGCCCTTTGAAGTACGACGGCGTCCGCACGAGCACGGCGTCGGCGCCAAGGTTCGCCGCACGGGCGCCAGCGGCGATCGTCGCCCTGGTCGACTCTCGACCGACGCCGGCAATCAAGGTCCTGTCCCGCGGCAGCGCCTCGCGGGTCGCGGCAATCACCCGATCCGACTCGTCTTCGTCGAGCAGCGGCGCCTCGCCGTTCGAGCCGAGCGCCACCACCCCGCCGACGCCCGCGTCCACCCAGCGTCGGACGTTCGACGCGATCGCAGCAGCATCAACCGAATCGTCTTGCAGCGGCGTCGCCATCGGCGGGAACACGGCGGTCAGCTTCATGATCCCGGCAGCGTAGCACGCGCGGCTGGCCGGAAAAAAGAAAGGGCGGAGGCTCGATGCCTCCGCCCTCACGACGTGCCGTCTGTCAGTCGCGCGACCGCAACTGACTAGTGAATCTGGCCACCCCACACCGACTTGGCGCGGTGCCAGTCGTCGTTGAGGATGGTCCACAGCGTCTGGTCGAGATACTCGCCGTTGCGGAGGAACGACTTGCGCAGCACGCCCTCCTGCACGGCACCGACCTTACGGAGCGCGCCGTTGCCGCGACCGTTCGCGACCGCGGCCCGCGCCTCGAGGCGATGCGCACCGACGACGTCGAAGGCGAAGTCGATCACCATCTTCGCGCCGTCGAGGAACGCGCCCGTGCCCCAGAACGCGGAGCCGATGGCGAATCCCCATTCGGCGGTCGCGAATCCGGGCTCGAGCTGCCGAACCTGGAAGATCCCGATCGCCGTGTCCATTCCGTGGGGCACCACCGCGAAGCAGAGGTAATTCCCTGCCGCGCGCTCACGATGCGTCCACGCGATGAAGCGCTCGAACCCCTCGACCGTGGTCGGGGGCGGCGAGATGAAGCGCGATACCTCTTCGGTCGAGAGCATCGCGAGCAGCGACGGCGCGTCGGAGAGCCGCAGCTCCCGCAGCGTCACCATCGTGCCGGTCATCACGGGAAGCGACTGGCGCCAATCGCTCGTCGTCATCCCGCGTGTGCCGGTGAGAGCCGTCTGCACGTCCACCTGAACCTGGGCGTCGCGGTAAGGCATCTTTTCCATGATTAGAAGCCTCCCCCGAGAAGTCCCGTCACCGAGGTGACGGTCGATGTGACCGGGCTCAGAATGGGTTGCAACAGGTTCTCCTGCACCGGCACGACCTGCACCGGATCGGTCGGGAAGATGTTCTCCCACACCGTCTGGTCGAAGTTGGCCGGTTCGGTGTCCGGATCGTCGAAGAGCGGCGTGTCCTCACCCGAGTTGCCCCAGGTCATGTTGTCGCTCTCGGAGCTGGTGCCCCACACGATGTTGTCGATCTCACCGCTGGTGCCCCACACGATGTTGTCGGCGTCGTCCGCGGTGCCCCACACGATGTTGTCGTCGAGCGCCGTCCATGCAGCGTGCCCCACACGATGTTCTCGCAGTCGGCGCCGCCGCAGTCGGTACCCCACACGATGTTGTCGTCGTCCGACGCGGTGCCCCAGACGATGTTGTCGCCCTCGAGCGCTGGTGCCCCACACGATGTTGTCGCCATCGCCGTCGAGCAGCGTGCCCCAGACGATGTTGTCTTCACCGAGCTGCGTCGAACGTGCCCCAGACGATGTTGTCGCTGTCGTCGCCGAAGAGCGTGCCCCACACGATGTTGTCGCCGTCGCCGTCGGCGACGGCGCCCCAGACGGTGGTCTCGAGGAAGGCGTTCGCGTTCGGACGAATGACGCCACCAGTGATCCGGTGGTTGCCCCAGAGGATCTGCTTGCTCCAGGCCCGCGGCATGGGCAAGGTCGAACCGGGCTGCGCGTTCTTGAAGAAGCGAGCCAGCTGCACGGCGCCGCGCGTATTCAGGAACCCGGCGCCCTGCGTCAGCGCGTTGTAGTCGGGATACTGCTGCGCGGTGTACTGCACGATCGCCTTCACCATGTTCGGCGTCAGCGACGGGTTGGCCTGGACCATCAGCGCCACCGTGCCGGCGACGACTGGTGCGGCCATGCTGGTGCCGCTCAGGCTCAGGTACGGCTTGATGGTCGAGAACAGCGACCCCTTCAGAAGGAGCTGCGATTTCGTCGCATACAGCAAGCTGGCCGGATCCGCGAGCGAGACCATCCCGGTGCCCGGGGCCACGACGTCAGGCTTCGCCTCGAAGTCGATCGCCGTCGGACCACGCGAGCTATACGACGCCATGATGTCGTCGAGCCGCGACACCGTGCCCTGGTGGCTGGAAGCTCCAACCGTCAGGACCCAGGGAGCGTTGCCCGGCGCCGTAATGCCGCCGTACTGCAGGTTCCCCGCCGCGTTCTTCCCGAGGTTACCGGCCGCGGTCACGACCACGATGCCGGCGTCGACCACGCGCTTGGCCGCGAGCGTGAGCGGGTCGGTGTTGTACGACTCCGTCACCGCCGCGCCAACCGACAGATTGACGACGCGGATGTTGTGCGTCGCCTTGTTGGCGATTACCCATTCCATCGCCGCGATCACGTTGCTGATCACGCCGCGGCCCTGGGCGTCGAGCACCTTCAGGCCAACGAGGTGGGCCGCCGGAGCGATGCCGGCGCGCGCGCCGAGCGAATCGAGCCCGTTGCCCGCGATGATGCCCGCCACGTGCGTACCGTGGCCATTGTCGTCGTACCGCGTCGTCTGTCCGTTGACGAAGTCGACGAATCCAGTGGTCCGCTGACCCGCCAGCGTCCGCACCAGCGACGACGAGCCCAGATAGGTCAGGTCGTGGTGATACGACGTGATACCCGAATCGATCACCGCGACGCCGATGCCGGCGCCGTTGTAACCGAAATCGGTCTGCACGGCCCGAGCGCCGACCGTGACCGCCGCGCGGTTCAACTCACCGCCGGTCGGCCGGTCGTCGTGCAGGCTCAGAATCTCCGAACGCTCCGCCAGCGTGCGAAGAGCTCCGTTCGGCAGTTCAATGACCTGCCCGTTGATCGATCCGAGCTTCCGTCCCAGCTTGCCGCCGAGCTTTTTCACTTCGCTCGACGCGTCAGAGCCCGGCTTCAGCCTGATGATCACGCGCGACGTACCACTCTTGCCGGCGCGACCACTCAGCGTCTTGTCGAGCTTGTTGCCGTCGCCGTCCGTGGCAGACGACGGCGCCGCAACTCCGAGAATCAGAGCCGCGGCTAGCGCGAGCCCTGTCCATTTCCCATGCCATCGAATCACGACTGATTTCCTTTCGCTATCGGTACCTCCCGCGAAGCGGGAGCGAGCACTGTCTTGTCCGTTTCGGTACCTGCCGGGTGCCTACCGGCAGTGGTGAGAGCCTGACGAATTTCCCTTGATGTTCCGCGTTTGATGAATCGGGGTCCCCTGGATCCTCAGTGAACGACCGCCGCCCCCCATACGGCCTTCGACTGTCGCCAGTCCTGGCGAACAATGGACCAGAGGACCTGGTCCAGATATTCCCCGCGGTGGAGGAAGCTCCTCCGCAGCACTGCCTCGCGCACGGCGCCGACCTTCGCCAGCGCGCCGTTGCCGCGTCCGTTCAGGACCGCGGCCCGCGCCTCGAGGCGGGACACGCCCACGGCCTCGAACGCGAACTCGATCGTCAGCGTCGCGGCGTCCATGAACGCGCCCGTGCCCCAGAACGGCGAGCCGATCGCGAACCCCCATTCGGCGGTCGCGAAGCTCGCGTCGATGGCGCGGACCTGGAAGATGCCGATCGCCGAGTCACTGCCGTTTGGCACGACGGCGAAGCACAGATGCCGTCCGGCCGCGCGCTCGCGGTGCGTCCAGGTAATGAACCGCTCGAATGCTTCGACCGTGGTCGGTGGCGGTGAGATGAAGCGCGCCACTTCCTCGGTGGTCAGCATCTCGAGCAGCCCCGCGGCGTCCGAGAGCCGCAACTCGCGAAGCGTCACCCTGCGGCCGGTGACGACCGGCAGCGCCGTGCGCCAGTCGCTCGTGACGACGGCTGGCCGGCTGGTGACGCGGGTCTCTACGGTGTGTGTAGCGAGAGCCATGGTTGTGTCGTTGTATCGAAGAAATTGATCGGGTTCAGCGGATGACCCGCGAAACGGTGCCCCACACGATGTTGTCGTCGTCCAGCGTTCCCCACACGATGTTCTCGTCGTCGAAGAACGTGCCCCAGACGATGTTGTCGCCGTCGAACGTGCCCCACACGATGTTGTCTTCGGTCAGGCCTTCGGCCGTCCCCCACACGATGTTCTCGTCGTCGGTCATCAGACCGATGATGCGGTTCCGCCAGACCAGGTCCGTCGTCCAGGAGAGCGCGGTCCCCCACACGATGTTGTCCACGTCGGCCGCGGTCCCCCACACGATGTTGTCGTCGTCACCGAAAGCGGTGCCCCAGACGATGTTGTCGTCCCACTGCGGGCTGTTGAAAGACAGCGCGTCGGTGCCCCACACGATGTTGTCGTCCCAGAGGAGCGCCGTGGACCAGGGCAGCAACTCACCACCGAGCGGGGTGACCGCGGGCGGCGTCACGCGCAGCCACGGCGACCCGACCGGCATGTCGGTATTGATCGCAAGCGCCATCGCCACGGCACCGCGCGCGTTGATCTCGCCCGTTCCCTGGGTGAGCGCGTCGTAGGGCTGACCGGTGGCGTCCTCGAGCGGAAACGCGGTGTACTGGAACACGGCCTTCAGCGCATTCGGCGTGAGCGCCGGCCCGTCCTCATTCGCCGCGCGGCTGGCCTGCAGGACGAGCGACGCCACCCCGGTGGTGACCGCTGCGGCCATGCTGGTGCCACTGAGCCTGGCGAAGTTGCCCTTGCCGGACTTCGACGAGCTCTTCAGGGTCGGAAACAAATCGAACATCGAGGAGACGCGCGGCGTATCGGACGTCAAGCCAACGCCGGCTGCCACGAAATCGGGTTTCGCGAAACCGTCGAACCAGGTCGGTCCGCGCGAACTGAACGACGCGACTGTGTCGTCGGCCACACTGACCGTGTTGCGGGTGTCGGCCGCGCCAACCGTAATCGCCGAGGGCGCATTCCCCGGCGACGTGATGCCGGCGTATCCCGGTTCGCCCTCCGCGTCCACGCCGGCGTTACCGGCGGCCGTGACCACCACAATGCCGGCGCGCACCGCATTCTCGACCGCACGAACGAGCGGGTCGGTCGCGGCGGGCTCGTAGATCGGATGGCCGAGCGAGAGGTTGATGATGTCGATCTTGAACGCGGCCGACGACCGGCTCGTCTTGTTCGCGACGATGAACTCGAGCGCATGGACGACGTCGCTGACGCGGCCGAGACCCTTGTCGTCGAGAACCTTGAAGCCGTAGAGCGCCGTGGCCGGTGCGACGCCGGCGAACTCCTTGTCGGATTCGACGCCCGTGCTCGCGATCAGTCCGGCGACATGGGTGCCGTGGCCGTACTCGTCGCGAGGACGCGCCGCGACACCGCCGCGGGTGAAGTCCCAGAACCCGGCGATGTTCGACGCGAGATCCCTGGTGCTGTCGATACCTGAATCGACGACCGCGACGTTGATGCCGTCGCCGTCGAACGGCACGACCGACAGGCCGAGCGTCTCCCTCAGCAGGTCAACCGGTTGCGGCCCCTTCGTCTTGGCAGTCGCGGCGTTGCGACGGTTGCGCGGGGTGCCGATGGCACGAACTTCGGCGTCGATGGAGATCGACAGCACGGACGGATCCGATTCCAGTGCGGCGAGATCCTCGCCATGGAGCGCCACTGCCAACGCACTGATCGACGGGAACTCGGCCTGGACAGCGTCGCCATGCGCCTGCAGCGCCTTCTTCACCGCCGCGCGGCGACCCGACTCCGTCTGGATGATGACGTGATGAACTGCCCCTTCCCGCCGTGCTCCACGCAGGATGCGATCGAGCTTGGACTGGCGTTCAGCCGCTGCCGGAGTGGTCAGGCCTACGAGGCACAAGACCAGCCCCAGAACGGGCGCGAACTGGCGGGGAGACAGTTTCATGGCGACATCTAGCAGAGCAAGGCCAAGGCCACCACGGCAGGGCTTGAACGCGTTTCGTCTAAGCTGTTGCAAATGTGCTGGTTATGTCACCGATCCGCACGCAGGGCGCACACAAGTGCGCACATCGTCCTGGCCCGTTCTGGAACACATGAGCTATCGCGCATTTCAAGATTGGCGCTAAATCATTGGAAAAACTGTTAAGTACGGGCCCGTGTTCCGTTGTGACCCACACGTGCACAGATGGAACACCACCAGAAGGCCGATAAGTTGAAACTGTCGTTGAACTTACGAAAACGTCCCGGCCTGAGGGCCGGAAGCGCGAGGCGGATCGGTCAGCAGTTGGAGCGCGAGAACGGTGACCACGATCGCTCCTGCGGGCGCCATCAACCAGGGGGCGGACAGGAGCGCGCCGGCTTGCCAGGCATCGCGGAGCATGGCGCCCCATGTGGCGGTTGGGACCGGAAATCCAAGGCCCACAAAAGATAGCGTCGCCTCAGTCAGCACGAAGGCGGGCACCATCATGGTGCCGAGCGAGACCAGGAAGGCGGTGGTGGCGGGGAGAAGGTGACGTAGCAGAATCCGCGATGGCCCTGCCCCCAGGGCGAACGCAGCTTCTGCGTACTCCTTGTGTCGTTCGGACGCGACGATCGCGCGCACACCCCGGGCGGCCAGCGGCCAGCCGGCGAGCGTAAGCAACAGCGTGAGAGCCAGGAAGACCTGCGGCGCGGTGAGGACGAGGGGCAGCGCGGCCCGGGCGGCCAGTACTACATAGATTGCGGGCAGCACCAGGACGAAGTCCGCCACCGACATCAGCAGGCGGTCGAGGCGCCCGCCGACAAAGCCCGCAGAGCCTCCGAGCATCAGCCCCAGGGCCAGCGCTCCGATCGACGCCAGGCACGCCACTCCCAGCGACAGGCGGGCGCCATAGAGGAGCCTCGCGAACACGTCCCGTCCCAGCGGGTCGCCGCCCAGGGGCAGCCACGTTCCCTGCGACTCGTCGACCGACATCACCCGGCCGTCGTCGAACCACTTGATGGGAATCTGGCGAGACGTGTCTTCCGCATACCGGCGTTCGAGCCGATCGACCAGACGGAGGGGATGCACGAAGGGACGCGACCATGCCCCATCCGGACCGATGATGTGTGGCCGCATCGGCGGCGCGTTGGCGAGGTCGTCGAACTGGCGATTGGGACCGTGCTGGGTCAGCGCCGGAGCGCCGACGGCCGCCACTACGAGCAGCGTGGCCAGCACCGCGCCAGCCCGGCGCCGTGCTGTCATTGGGTGACCTCGAGCCGCGGGTCGACGAGCGACAGCAGGATGTCGGACACCAGGATGCCGATCGCGAGCAGCGCCGTACTCGCTGCCGCGCATCCGGCCACGAGGTTGGCGTCGCGCGTCATGATCGCCTCGTACATCAGGCGTCCGAGGCCCGGCCAGGTCATGACGTATTCCACGACGAAGGAGCCGCTGATCAGCGCGCCGATCAGGACGCCATACACGGCGAGCACCGGCTTCAGCGACAGCCGCCAGGCGTGATGCCAGACGATGCGACGACTCGGCACGCCTCGAGCCCGCGCGGCGAGAATCGAAGGATCGGTCAGCGCGTCGGCGACTGCCCGCGACTGCAGGCGCTCGAGCGCGGCGCCGACGGGAAGCGCCAGGGCGAGCACTGGCAGGATGAGATAGTGTGCCCGCTCCACCCACGACCCCGCGACGGGGAACCCTCCTGCCGGAAACCATCCGGTTCGCGACGCCATCACCAGCAGCGCCAGCGACAGCACCATCGGCGGGACACAGAGCGTCAGCATGCCGATGATCCGGATCGCTCGGGCCCCGGCACTGCGGCGGCGCGCCCCCGAGACGATGCCCGCCGGGATCCCGAGCAGCGTGGCCACAACCAGGGCGAGTCCGCCAATGAGGGCACTGGGGCCGGTGCGTTCGGCAACCAGGCTGGTCACCGAGCGGCCGGCGAACGTGCTGGACTCGCCCAGGTCGAATCGAAGGGCGCGAGCGAGCCAGTCGGCATACTGGCGGTGGAGAGGCTGGTCAAGTCCGAGGCGATGGCGTTCAGCGGCGATGACCGCGGGATCGGCGTCGAAGGCGGACAGATGATCGCCAGGAGTCAGGCGGCCGAACACCATCGCCGCCGATGAGACGATCAGCACCAGGGCGGCCGCTCTCAGGGCCCGTTTGACGATGAACGCGGAGAGCCGTCCCACGCAGTGTTTTTCGGCCAGGCCTGGCGAATGCGTTACCGGTGTGGCGCGGAGACGGCGAGGGTGTCAGCGGCCCAGAGCAGCTGCGGGATGAGCGGCGAGGGGGCCGCGTTGGCGACCCGCGGCGACATGGCCACGGTCACTTTCGGAGCGACGAAGTAGATGGCCGGCAACTGCTCGGCGAAGATGCGCTGCACCTCGACGAAGATCCGCTGCCGTTCGGCGAGATCCGGCGCCGCGACCTGACGAGTCATGAGCTCGTCGATCTGCGCCTCCCAGTCGGTAGCGGGCGTCTTCTGGTTGGGATTCCAGAAGTGCGTGCTCCCGGAGCTGCGCCAGAAGTCCAGCGTCATCGCCGGATCCGTCGCGCTCAACTGGAACCCGTGAAAGATGCTGTCGTAATCGCGCTTCTGCCACCGGGCAATCATCGACGGCGGGTCGAGGCCGACCACATCGAGGCCGATGCCGAGCCGCCGGAATTGCTCCTGGAGAAACGAGACCGAGCGCTCGCGGAGGGTGTGGCCGCCCTGGAGCAGCACCGAGAATCGAACCGGCTTCCTGCTGGCGTCCTCGAGCACGCCGTCGCCATCCTTGTCCGTCAAGCCGGCAGCAGCCAGCAGCTGTCGGGCCTTCGCCGGGTCGTACGGCTGCTGCGGAACTGCGGCCGAATACCAGGTGGCGTTCCCCGTGGTGACCGGGCCGAACACCGGGGCTGCCGCGCCCAGATACACGGTATTGGCGAATGCGTCGCGGTCGACGCCGTATGACAGCGCCTGTCGGAACTCCTTTCGCCGCAACCACGGCTTTGGATCGGCTCCGGTTGGCGGTGTGAGGTTGAACCAGAGGACGGAGGGATCGAGGGCCAGCCCGACGTCGATCAGCTGCAACCGCTTCTGCTCGGCGAGCCGCTTGAATCGCGCGTAGTCGTCCGGGCGGATGTCGGCGTTCGACATCAGATCGATGGTGCCCGACTCCAGCCGCAGCGCCTCGGCGTTCTGCTCGGTGATGATTTCAACCGTCAGCCTGTCGAGGTACGGCAGCGGAGTCTGATCGGCGGCACGCCGCCAGTAATGCGGGTTGCGGCCGAAAATCAGGCGCTGGCCGGCGGCGTGTTCGGTCAGCACGAACGGACCAAGTCCGACGATCTCGCTGGCCGGCGTGGCCAGCGTCCACGCCGTGTCGGTCTTTCCGGCGAGAAACGCGGCCTCGAGCTTGTGCTTGGGAAGGATGGGCAGGTTGTCGAGGATTCTGACGCCCGGCGCAAACGGCTCCGGAAACCGAATCACGACCGACCCCGGGTCGGTCGAGGAGACCTGCAGCGGCTTGCCTGCGATGGCAAGCGCCGGACCGAGCACGCTCTGCGGGCTGTCGTCGTAGGCGACGGCGAACGAGAACAGCACGTCCGCAGCGGTGAAGGGGGCGCCGTCTGAGAACGTCACGCCCTGACGCAGCTTGAGCGTGTAGGTGTCGCCGGATTGCTGCCAGCTCTCGGCCAGCGCCGGCTCGAGCGCGTCGGTCACGCGGTTCACCCGCACGAGCCTGGCGTGGGTCAGGAGCGAAATCAGATCCGCCGGAGCCGACTGCTCGAAGTACCGATTGAAGCCTCGCGGACCGCTCCGAAGCGACGCCACCAGTTCGCCGCCGCCCGTCGTCTTGCCGCCGGACTCGGCCGGTGGCGTGCTGCGGCACGCTGACGCGGTGAGCAGCACGGCGGCACAAAACGCCGCAAAAACCCTATGTTTTCGAGTAGTGGCCACTTCTGAACCGACCGGCCAATTTCTTGGCCGCGCGTGCACGCACGAGTTATCGTGGATTTCCAACAGGGTAACGCCTACCCCCGAGGACTCAACGGCCTGAGGCCAACGCGTTGGCCGGCTGCGTCGAGGCTTGCCGGCGATCGGGAGACTTCATCCTAGCCCGAAGACCGTCGGCGTGACAACACGAGTCACATCGAGTCATCTCATGCTCGCTCGTGTTTGGTCACCAGCTGAACCGTGTCACATCGCCAAGGCTCTGGCATATCCCGTGCTCAAAGGGATGGCGTTCTCCCCCGAATCAAATTGACGTTCGTGATTTTCAGCAGGCTTATGACTCAGCATCCTGCGTCTGTCTTCCCTCGTTCGGCGCGTCGCGGTCCTCACGGCCGTTTGCCTCTCATTCACACTCAGCGTCGACGCCGGTCCGCGGCGCGCGCGCTTGTCGCGCGACCTGGCCGATCGCCTGGCGTCGGGCCGCTCCGACACGACGAGCGTGATTCTCACCGGTGACCAGTCGCGCATCCAGGCGATCGCGCAGCGTCATGGCAGCCGTGTGAAGAAGCAACTGCGTGGCGCCTCGGTGCTGGAAGTCACCGGCGATCAGCTCGACGCGCTGAGCCAGGACCCGGAGGTCGATCACATCTCGGGTGACGTCCCGGTCCGCCGGCTGATGGCGGTCACGTCGGAAGCCATCGGCGCCGATCAGGTGTGGAGCGGCGGCTTCGCCGGACTCGACGGCTATACGGGTCGCGGCATCGGCGTCGCGGTCATCGATTCGGGTGTGGCGTCGCACAAGGCGCTGAAGAAGCAGATCGTCGCCAGCCTCGATTTCACCGGCGGGCGCGGCGTGCCGCGCGACCAGTTCGGTCATGGCACCCACGTCGCCGGCATCATCGCCGCCGCCAGGGACTCCGGCTACACCGGCGTGGCTCCCGACGCTGCCATCGTCAGCCTGAAAGTGCTGAATGACGACGGCTCTGGTGAGACCAGCGATGTGATCGCCGCCATTCAGTGGGCGATCGACAATCGCGCCCGCTACAACCTGCGGGTCATCAATCTATCGCTCGGGCATCCAGTGTTCGAAAGCTATCGTGACGACCCGCTGTGTCAGGCGGTCGCACGGGCGGTGGACGCCGGGATGGTGGTGGTGGCAGCGGCGGGCAATTTCGGGAAGACGGAGGACGGCCGCAAAGTGATCGGCGGCATCGTGTCCCCGGGCAACTCGCCCGCGGCCCTGACGGTCGGGGCGTCGAACACGCTCGGCACGGTGCAGCGGTCCGACGATGTGATGGCGACCTACAGCTCCCGCGGGCCGACCGCCGTGGACGGCCTGCTCAAGCCGGAGCTGGTGGCGCCGGGGAACAAGATCGTGGCCACGGCCGCGGCCGGGTCGTATCTGGCGCGGACCTACCCCGAGCGGCTGGTGTTGGGCGCCGAGTCTGAGACCTACATCGAACTGAGCGGCACCAGTATGGCAGCGGCCGTGGTCACGGGTGCGGCGGCGCTGCTGCTGGACGCGAACGAATCGCTGACGCCGGCTGACGTGAAACTGGCGCTGCAGGTGACGAGCTCGAAGCTAGCGGGGGCGGGACTGATCGAGGCTGGTGCGGGGTCGGTCAACGTGCTCGCCGCGGTCGGGCTGGTGACGGGAAGCTCTCAAGCGCCGTCGGAGCTCGCGAGCCAAGCGGAGCGGAATCGTTCTACCTCCATGGAGCGACGCACACGGTCCGTCGGCAACCGTGCATTTGTCCGCGACGGGGCTTGGACTTCCATGCTTCCGTCCTCGATCGTCTGGACTGACAGCATCGTCTGGACCGACAGCATCGTCTGGACCGACAGCATCGTCTGGACCGACAGCATCGTCTGGACCGACAGCATCGTCTGGACCGACAGCATCGTCTGGACTGACAGCATCGTCTGGACCGACAGCATCGTCTGGACCGACAGCATCGTCTGGACCGACAGCATCGTCTGGACCGACAGCATCGTCTGGACCGACAGCATCGTCTGGACCGACAGCATCGTCTGGACTGACAGCATCGTCTGGACCGACAGCATCGTCTGGACCGATAACAACCCGGCCGGAGGCTAGTCTACAGACCAACCTCAGCCATCACAGACATCTTTCTAATCTTTACTGCTTAATCTTTACTGCCTGGAGCAACGCCATGCGTATCATTGTTTGGACCGAGTAAGCCCGCTACGACCTGAGTGATCAGTATGGTACCGGCCATGGCGCGCATGCGCGCCATGGCCTTTTCGCCTATATGCCATCCACATTCGCATCTCTGACCAAGAGAGCCAAGGTCTACGTCGTCCTGGTTGCCTGCGCAGGCGCGGCAACCATCGGGCATTCGCTCTATGCTCTTACAGAGAGGCCAATCGGCTGGAACTGGCTAATTCTTGCTGTCCTTACACTCGTTAGCGGATCGGCCACTATCAAGCTTCCGTCGCTCCCTGCAACTATCTCCGTTTCCGAAACCTTCGTCTTTACCTCGGTTCTGTTGTTTGGCCCCGCCGCCGGCACCATGACGGTCGTGCTGGATGCCCTAATCATCTCGCTGTGGGCATATCAGCGTAAGCGGCAGCCACTATACAAGTCAGTCTTTAATGTTTCGGCCCTTGCACTCACCATCTGGCTTGCCTCACAGGCCTTTTTCCTAATCGCAGGAACCGGACCCCTATTTCAGCGAGCTGAACCTATCCAACTCTCGACAATCCTGGTTCCGCTCATTGTCTTTACCGTTACCTACTTTTCTCTCAACAGCTGGATTATTACGATCGCCATTGCTCTCGAACGGCACCTGCCGCCGTTCACTATTTGGCGGAACAATTTTCTTTGGCTGTCACTCAACTATTTCGGCGGCGCATCCGTCGCAGCGCTACTGGTCAGTTATACGAAGGATCTAGACTTTACGTATCTGACCGTGATCATTCCTTTGCTTGTGGTTCTCTATTTTACTTTCTCCATGTCGATGGGACGCGTCGAGGATGCGAATCGCCATCTGAGCCAGTTGAACACGCTGTACATGTCGACGATCGAGACGCTCGCGATGGCGATCGATGCAAAAGACCAGATCACCCACGGCCACATACGACGCGTACAGACCTATGCGGTCGGGTTAGCCAAAAAAGTTGGCGTTACAGATCCCTCGCTAATCCGCGCGATCGAAGCCGCAGCACTACTTCACGACATGGGAAAGCTTGCCGTTCCAGAGTACATCCTGAACAAGCCAGGCAAACTGACACCAGCTGAATTCGAAAAGATGAAGCTTCACGCAAGTGTCGGCGCTGACATCCTTAGCGCGATCAATTTTCCCTACCCGGTCGTCCCGATCGTTCGCCACCATCACGAAAACTGGGACGGGACTGGCTATCCTGACGGCATTGCCGGAACCGACATTCCCATTGGAGCGAGGATACTGTCGGTCGTCGACTGCTTTGACGCGCTAACGTCCGACAGGCCCTATCGTCCGCGACTGGCTGACCGCGAGGCTCTCCGAATCCTTCTCGAACGGCGAGCAACGATGTACGACCCATTGGTTGTGGACACTTTTCTTGAAGTCCATAAAGACATCGCCCCAACTGCGTCCATCGCGGCCCCAGATCCACCACTGCGAGCCATTACTGATGCGGCGATCGTTTCTCCTCCGGCGACGCCACTGACCGGACTGGACAATATAGCCGGAAGCACTGAAGAGATGCTGACGCTATTTAGTCTCGCTCGTGGACTAACACCGTCCACATCGTTGCAAGACACCGGCGATGTCATCGCCAAGCACCTCCGCCGATTGATTCCATCTTCGCTATGTGTCTTCTATGTCTACGACAGCGACGCGGACGAACTCGTAGCGGCACATGCGGTCGGCGACCATGCTGGAGTTATCAGCGGTCTCCGGATTGGCATCGGACAGCGTCTGAGCGGATGGGTCGCTGCTAACAAGTTCACAATTCGTAACTCCGACCCCCTTCTCGACTTTGGCGAATCAGCCAGAACAATCACCCCGCGTCTGCGGAGCTGCCTTAGCACGCCCCTCCTGGACGACAAACAACTAGTAGGGGTCCTGACACTCTATTCACCTTCGCCAGAGGCCTTTAGTGAGGAACATCAGCGGGTAGTTGAAATCGTGGCCCGTCAAGTCGGGCCGGCAATTGCACAAGCGGCTGATGTTCAGCGAAGCCGAATGCTCGCACACGACAAGGCCACAGGACTGCCGAGCTTGGACCAATTCCTTGATTTAACTACCGCCCAAGTGGCGGAAGCTACGGATTCCAGACCGGTGTGTGTTCTATTGACACATGTCGTTGATCTTGACCGGGTAATCCGCGCATTTGGCCGATCGACAGCGGACGACCTGCTAGCGCGCATCATCGGAGCGACTCGACGGAGTCTCCGTGGAGCTGACGTCCTTTTTCGGTATCGCAGCACTGAGTTTGTCGCCATGCTGCTGCAGACGAGTGATGCCACAGGTCGGGCCATTGCGAGTCGCATCATTCAATCGGTGACCGACGAGCAGTCGACACTGGACGCCTCCTATCGCGTTCACGTATCGATCTCGGTAGTGACTGCTCCTCAGGATGGAGGGTCACTAGAAGAACTCCTACAGAAGGCAGCCAGGCAAATACGCAGCGGCAGGACGGACAACGACAGAGACGGCGGCACCCCCAGGACATCTATTCACTGAGCACCCTATGGGCACAACGACCTTTGCTGACTTGGAAAGCCGAATCAAAGAAGGACGCTTTCAAGGCGCGCTGCAACTACTCGACAACGACTTACGACACGCACGAAGTGCTGACGAGGGTCTGTGGGATGCGTATGAGGCTGAACTCTTGTTCGAGACTGGACAGGAGTCTGGAGCAATTGTTACTGCTGAGCGACGCCTAAATAAGAAGCCCGCTCCAGCAATTGCGACCCGTCTTCATAGGATACTGGCCCTCACTTGCTTCAATCTCGGCGACTTAGCCGGGTGTAAAGAAAATATGGCAAGGGCGAGCGCAAGCTGCCCGCCAAAAGGAAAGCTTCGGGCTGAACTGGAGCTCACTCGGTTTGGTCTAGCCTTTTCGATGGATCCACTCGAAGGGGCGTACGCCGCGCTTCCAGGGCTAAGAAGAATCGTCGTCAACGCCGGCGACGCTCATCTCTTGGCCCTTTTGCGTATCCATGTGGCGCGATTTGAAGCACGCACCGGTGGTCCGGCCGAGGCAATGCGTCATCATGCAGCCGTGATAGCAATTCTAGAGCGCACACCCAACCTGTGGCTTAGGGGGCTCCTCGAAGTAGATGCTTGCGTGTCGCTGATGTTATTAGGAGATCTTGATGCGGCGGTGAAGGCAGCAGAAGCAGCGTATCGACTCTCTGAAGAGTCTGGGCACTTTCGAACGCGAGTAGCCGCGGCCGTGAATCTGTCCCATATCTTCGATCGCAAAGGCGACTTCGCTTCAGGCAAGCGCCACCTCGATCGCGTGCTCCGCTTGGCTTCGACAAACAGGCACTTGGCCCGAGCGGCGCGCGATAGCTGGGCAAACTTGCTGATCACGGCCGGGGACTACTCGGCGTCACGCGAGGTCTTGCATGAGGCTGTTGTTCAGGCCAAAGTCGATGGGGCATCGCGTCCACATTGGGATGTGATAGGTGAATCCTTTTCGATGGCCAGACTCTTTATGGCTGAGAGTCGCTGGTCTGAGGCTGACCGAGAACTCTCGATAGCGTTGAAACACGCCGAGGCGTCTGAGGATGCCAACTGGCGCCGCCGAGTACTCGTGACTCGTTCACGATGTCGAGGCCTGAGCGGCGACCGCGTCGGGGGGCTAAGCGATCTCGTCAAGTTCGGCGAACATGGGCCAGAACCCCAGACAATAGCTGAGTACTATGCCGCGATGGCGTCGCTGACTATGCACTCACGTGCGGGATTTGCGGCAGATTGCATCGGACGGGCCAAGCGAATAGCTAAGGCAACATCGAATGTCGGTCTCTTCGAAGACTTACGCAGAGGGTTACCGGAGTTGAGGGATGGGGCCGAAGCATTGGGTGCCCCACCGACCCTCGACAGCGCCGTCGCCCTGCTCGAACTGGCCGGACATCCCCACATCCTCGGCGCCGAAGCGTTCGCGCTGCTGCAGGGCACACGCTGCGCCACCGCCGCCGCGGTCGTCACCGCCGGACCCGCCGGCTCTCGGGTCGTTCAGCAGTTCGGATGGACCGAGCCGCAGGCACTCGCCGCCGCGGCGCGCCCGGCCGGCGAGATCGAGCACCTGCCGCTCGGACGCCGCACCGACGAAACCTGGACGCTCGTCGTCCAGCCCAGTCGCGAGCTCGAGCCGTTCTGCACCTACGCGTCGATCCGGAAGCTGCTGGCCCTGGCGCTCTCGCTCGACGGCTACCGCCGCGAGGAAAAGCAGCGGGCCGCGCTGTGGCCGGCTGACGCCTTCGACACCGATCCCGAATGCATCTGGGCCTCCGAACAGATGGCGGAGACGCTGGCCATCGCGCGGCGCATCGCCCCGGCGCCGCTCTCGGTGCTGATCACCGGCGAGACCGGCACCGGCAAGGAGATGCTGGCGCGCGCCATCCATCGCGCCTCGGACCGCGCCGATCGCGTGTTCATGCCCTTCAACTGCACGGCGGTGCCCCGCGACATGCTGGAAAGCCAGTTGTTCGGCTACCGGCGCGGCGCCTTCACCGGCGCCGACGCCTCCTTCCAGGGCGTGATTCGCTCGGCGGCCGGCGGCACGCTGTTCCTGGACGAGATCGGTGAGATCGGTCCGGAGATTCAGCCCAAGCTGCTGCGCTTCCTCGAGACGCACGAGATTCACCCCCTCGGCGAATCGCAGCCGATCAAGGTCGACGTCCGTATCCTCGCGGCCACCAACGCGAGCGTGGAGCAGCTGGTGGCGGAGGGGCGTTTCCGGGAGGACCTGTTCTACCGGCTCAACGTGGTGCGGCTGTCGCTGCCGCCGCTGCGAGAGCGGCGCGAGGAGATCCCGCCGCTCGTGCAGCACTACCTCCGCAAGTGCTGCGACGAGCAGCGCAAGGGCGGCCTCACCATCAGCGACGAGACCCTCGAGTACCTGCTGCTGTTCTCCTGGCCGGGGAACGTGCGGCAGCTGGCCAACGAGGTCCGGCGGATGGTGGCGCTGGCCGACGCCGACGCCACGATCACGCCGTCCCTGCTGTCGCCGGAGATCCAGGCGTCGCGCCGGACCGTGCCGGTGCCGCCGCCCGCCGAGCTGGAAGCGCGGGTCGCCCTCGATCAGCCGCTGCCGGTGGCCGTCGAGATGCTCGAGCAGTTGATGGTGCGCCGCGCGCTCGACCGCACCCACGGAAAGGTCGAAGAAGCTTCGCGGCTGCTCGGCATCTCCCGGAAGGGCCTGTTCCTCAAGCGCCGCCGCTGGGGACTCAGCCAGGCCTCGTGAGCCTACCGCGTGCCGCCGAAGAACGACGGCAGCGGCATGTCGCGCATCGTGTGCAGACCGGGCGGCACGTCGAGCACCTTCGGCAGCGAGTTGACGACGATCGACGCGGTCGCGATGTCGCCGTGCACGCCGCCCGCGACCTTGGACTTGATCGCCGGCGAGCCGGTGATCTCGACCGAGTCGTAGGACTCCGGCGCGCCGAGGTACGCCTCCATGTGGAGCGTGATGACCGCCTCGTCGCCCCGGTAACCGATCCCGTCCTGCACGATCCCGCAGACGTAGCCCGGGTCGACGGCGAGGAACTCGCTGGCCACGGTGTCGGTGGCGATCTTCGGATGAATCTCGTCGGTGATACGGGTCAGCTTCCAGCCGAGAGCCTCGGCGATCATCGAGACGGACTCCGCCAGCCCGACGTGCCGGACGCTGCCGTCGTCCACCTTCTTCTGGAACTGCTCGCGGGTGAGCCCGGCGCCGATCTTCTGCTGGAATGGCAGGCGGCGAATCCTGGCGTCCTGAATCCGGTCGACGCGAATCGCTTCCACCCGCTCGCACACGCCGGTCAGCATGATCGGCAGCGCGTCCATCACGAAGCCGGGGTTCACGCCAGTGCCCAGCACTGCAACCTTGGCCTTCTTCGCGAGCAGATGAATCGCCCGGGCGTAGCGCATGTTGGCGCGGGTCGGATAGGCGAGTTCCTCGGTCGTGGAGACGATCGGCACTTTCAGCTTGAGGATCGCTTCGATCTGCGGCAGCACGGATTTCATGGACGAGCTCGTGCAGAGCACGGCGACGTCGGGCTTCGCCGACTTGATCGTCTTCCTCGCGTCGTCCGAGACCTTGACCTTCAACTGGCGACCGACGCCGGCGACCTCCCCGAGGTCGCGGCCGACCTTCGCCGGGTCGATATCCACCGCGCCGACGATCTTGAATCCCTTACGCGCGGCGACCTGTCGCACGACGCCCGCGCCGATCGGCCCGAGTCCGAAGTGCACAACTCGGACTGGACCCTTCTGTGATGCCATCGCTCAGCTCCTGAACTCCTGAATAAGAGGAAAAATGACGCTCGAAATTATACCTGCGCGCTACTGCGCGGTCTGGCGGGGTGGCCTCGATCGCACCGGACGTCGCCACGCCGTGATCGACATCGCGCGAGCGTGGGATGCTGGCTGAGCTGGGGGACATTCCGTCCAAGAGACCGACAACCGAGGCACGGCCAGCCGTTGTTGACGGTTTTGCGATCGCGTCAGCCCCGGCTCGGTGTATTCTCTGCCCTTCTCGCTTTTTTCGCTCCGCGCTCGGATCGCGCGCCGATCCGGTATGGGTCGAGGGCGACGCGCCGGGTGCGAAGCTTGCGGAGACAAGATGCATCCGGTCCCGTGGCCCGGATGGAGGCGGGGATCTGATCAGCGCGGCAGGCTCGTACCGCGCCCGTCGCGCCGGCCGGCAGCCCGTTCGCCGGACCGGCCGGCATGGAGACGATTTACGAGTGCGGCGCCGGCGCCGGCCCGCAGTGTCAGTAGCCCACATACGCTGAGCATGCAGCATCGGATGTTCAAACACGCGCGGATCCTGATAGTCGACGATGAACCGTCGAACGTCGAGATCCTGCAGCGGCTGCTCGAACGTTCCGGCTTCGGTCGCATCGAAAGCACCACCGACCCGCGGGAAGCCGCGTCGCTCTACGTCAAGTGCCGGCCGGACCTGATCCTGCTCGACCTGCACATGCCGAACATGGACGGCCTGTCGGTGATGGATCAGCTCAACGAGATCGCGGAAGCGAGCTATCTCCCGATCCTGATGCTGACCGGCGACATGACGCCGGAGGCGCGCCAGGAGGCGCTGACGCGCGGCGCCAAGGACTTCGTCAGCAAGCCGTTCCACGCCGACGAGGTGCTGCTGCGCATCCGCACGCTCCTCGAGACCCGCTTCCTCTATTTCCAGGTCCAGAGCCAGAACCAGATCCTCGAGGCCAAGGTGCGCGAGCGGACGCGCGAGCTCGAGGCGGCGCAGATCGAAATCATCGAACGGCTGGCGCGAGCGGCGGAGTTCCGGGACGACAACACCGGCCAGCACACCGAGCGCGTCGGCCAGATGGCTGCCCTGCTCGCGCGCCAGATGGGGCTCCCCGATCCGCAGGTGTCGCTCATCCGCCGCGCCGCGCCGCTCCACGACGTCGGCAAGATCGGCATCCCCGACTCCGTGCTGCTGAAGCTGGGGAAACTGACGCTCGAAGAGTTCGAGCTGGTGAAGACACACACCACGATTGGCGCGCGCATCCTCTCGGGCAGCCGGTTCGGCGTGCTGCGGCTGGCCGAGGAAATCGCCTTCTCCCATCATGAGCGGTGGGACGGTCACGGCTACGTCGGCATCAACAAGGACCAGATTCCGCTGGCCGGACGAATCGTCGCGGTCGCCGACGTCTTCGACGCGCTCACGCAGAAGCGTCCCTACAAGTCGGCATGGCCGATCGCGGAGGCCATCGCCGAGATCGAGCGGCAGCGCAGCCGCCAGTTCGATCCCGAGATCGTCGACGCCTTCCTGCGCGTGATCGAGCAGCAGTCGGTCCGCGTCCCGACCACCTAGACGTCCCGGCGAGCCCCGCATGCACACGCGTCCGAGCGAGATCGCTGACTGGCTGCGCGAGCGCCTGACGTCCGCGGGAGCGCGCGGCTTCGCGGTCGGGCTGAGCGGTGGCCTCGACTCGGCGGTCGTCGCCAAACTGTGCCAGCTCGCCGCCCCCGACCACGTCGTCGGCGTCATCCTGCCCTGTCACAGCCAGCCACAGGACGAGGCCGATGCCAGGCTCGCCGCCGATCACTTCTCGATACCGGTGATTCGCATCGATTTGTCCGACGCCTACGATCGGCTCACCGGTGATCTCAACACGGCGCTGACCCGTCTGCCGCCGCACCATCTCCCGCCGCCCCGGCCGGACGACGGCGAGCAGACGACGCGGTTGTCGATGTCGAACATCAAGCCGCGGCTCAGGATGACCTCGCTCTACTTCATCGCCAACGTGCTCGACTACCTGGTCGCCGGCACCGGCAACCGCTGCGAGTTGACGGTCGGCTACTTCACGAAACACGGCGACGGCGCGGCCGACGTCCTGCCGCTCGGCGATTTGCTGAAGAGTGAAGTGCGCGAAGTCGCGCGTGATCTCGGAGTGCCCGAGGCGCTGGTGACCAAGACGCCCAGTGCCGGCCTGTGGCTCGGGCAGACCGACGAAGCGGAGATGGGATTCACCTACGAGCAGCTCGAACGCTATCTCGCGGATGGCCCGGAGGGCGTGCCGCCCGCCCTCGCGCTCCGCATCGAGCGCCTCGTGAGACAGACCGCGCACAAGCGGCGCCTCGCACCGACGCCGGCATCCGACCGCGCCGGCGCGGAGTTCTGACAAGGCCGATTCGGAAGGTCTTCAGCCCGCTCCCACGCCGATGTCGAGGCCGGCGGGCGCCGGATGCTGCGGCTCCATCACGGCGCGCGCGTCGCCGCGCAGCCGCGCCTTGGCCTGGGCGACCGACTGGCGCACCAGCGGGTCGCTGGCCGACTCGTATCGCTTGAGCTCCGGCGCCAGTGCCTGCAGCTGCAGCGTCCCGACCGCGTGGATCGCCGACGAGCGCAGCCACGGATCGTCGCTGGCCATCATCGTCAGCACCGCCTGCTGCGGCGTGTCGAGCGGCGCGCCCACGAGGCTGTTCGCGAGTGCGATCCGCTCGTCGAGGCTCACGTGCGAGTCGAGCAGCGGCACCAGGACGTTCCGCAGCTCGGGCTGGAGCACGTTCTCCAGGAACTCCAGCGCGTTGGCGCGCACGATCGGATTTCCCGAGCGGACGCCGACGTAGGCGTCGTGCAGCCCGGTCTGCGGCAGCAGCAGCGCCATCAACCGGAAGATCCGCTCCAGCTCCTGCTCCATCGAATGTCGCAGCGCTTCGAGCGCCGGGTCGTCGTCCTTGAGCTGACGGCGCAGCGGGCCCAGCATCTGATAGGAACGGTAGTGCCCGGCGATCTCCGCCGCGAGCAGGACCTCGATGACGGCCGGGTCGATCCGGATATCGGGCCGCACGGTGCGAAGCTTGTTGAGCGACGCGATGATGCGATGGCGCACCGTGCCGTCCGACTCGAGCAGGCTCTCGACCAGCGCGCTCTCCGCTTCCGCCGTCCCGATGCGCAGGAGCACCGACGGCAGCTCCCGCCGCACTTCGACTGGCACGTCATCGTCGCGAAGCGCCGACGAAACACGGGCGACGACGGCATTTCCGAGGCGCGCAAGGGCGTCTCCGGCTTCGTCCGCGAGTTCGGATCGGCCCAGGGCCAGGATCAGCGCCGGAACCAGGTCCTCGCGCGCGATCCGGTGTGCGGCGCGAATGGCCTGCCGCGCCACCTCCACGTCCTCATCGCCAATCAGCGCCCGGCACCAGGTCGATCAGAGCCTCTTCGCCGATGGCCCCCACCAGCCGGGCGGCTTCGATGCGATCGCGAACGCCTTCGGGACCGGGACTCGACACCATGGCTTGAAGAATCACGCGCGCCGCGTCGAGGTTCTGTGACGTCCCCGGCGCGGCGAGAAACGCCGCCGTGCCGGCCCGAATCGAGAAATCCTGAAAGTCGCCGAGCTCCTGGATCTGCCTGAGCGGATCGATACCGCTCTCTCGCGACAGATACAGCAGCGCCTCGGTGCGGACGCCGATATCAGGGTCCCGCAGCATCAGCGGCACCCGGTCGGCGATCTCGTCGTCTCCGCCGCTGCTCAGGATGCCCAGCGCCCGACGCCGGATCTCGCCATCCGGATGCACCAGCAGCGGCCGCAGCGCCGCGTGCCATCGCCGCGTGTGCTGCCCTTCGACGAGATCGAGCGCGTAGAGAATCTCGGTCGTACTCGTGCCCATCAGCTTGCCGCGCAGGACGTCGGCGGCGGTCCGTTCGGATCCGGCTGCCGCGTCGCGCTCGGTGTCGATGCGGTGACGATGGATGCTGTCCTGAATGGTGCGGACATACTCGCGGCGGAGCCGCCACGCGAGGACCAGCCACACGCTCAGCGTGATCACGTTCAAGGCGGCCGTGCCCTGGATGCCGAGGTGCAGCCCCGGCAGCATGAAGAACCCTCGCGTCGCCAGGCCGAGGAGCACGGCCCCGATGGCGTCGGCGACGCGATTGACGACGATGTCGATCGCGTTCTTGACGTAGATGCGATTGGCCGGCGAAATCGGCAGATAGAGGAGCTCGTAGGTGGCCTTGTCGAGCGAGAACCGCAGCCCCTGATCGGCCGCGTTGGTCAGAAGGACGGGCAAGAACGTCGGCACGAGCAGGATCAGCAGGTTGCCGGTGGTGAGCGCGAGCGGCAGCGCGAGAATCGTGGCCGCCAGGCCCCAGGTTCGGAGCAGGCGCCCGGTCACCAGCAGCTGCAACAGGAAGCTGACGATCCCGAGCAGGAAGTTGAACGTCCCGAAGAACCGGGTCAGCGCGTCCGCGTCGGCGCCAAAGCGGCGGTCGGCAATGACGCTGAGCTGGAACGTCGTCCACTGCGTCGCGATGGCCACCACGAACGCCAGCCCCGCGATCAGCCGCAGGTAGGGGCTGCTGACGATCTCCTGCCAGGTTTCCGAGAACGGACGCGAGACTGGACGACCGCGTCGCGCGAGCCCGATCCGGCGAATGGTCAGGTTCGCCACCGTGACGGTGCCGGCCGCCGCGAGGATGAGCGCCGCGAGCACGAGCATGAGGTTCACGGCACCGCCGACGGGCTCGACGAGGAACCGCGCCAGGACCCCTCCGGTGATCGCGCCAAACGAGGCGCCGGACCCCACCAGGCCGAACAGCCGCTTCGCCTGCCGGGTGTCGAACAGCGAATTCGCGAAGCTCCACGCCTGCACCGGCGCGATCACGCCGAAACAGTTGACCCAGACGTAGAAAATCCCCGGCAGCAGCTCGAACCGGTAGTACCGGAACGCGACCCAGAAGCCGACGACGTTGAGGCTGAAGAAGATCAGCGTGCCGACGGTCACGGTCCTGGTACCGAAGCGGGCTGCGACCCGGGTGTAAACGGGCACGAACACCGACAGCACCAGGGGGACCGCGGCGTACACGTACACCAGCGCGTACGGCCCGTATTGACGCAGAAACAGGCCGTTTCGAATCGGTTTCGCGAGGAGGAACGAGGCGACGACCGCCGAGATGTAGAAGAACGTCAGGAGGACTGGAAGCCCTTCGCCGGGCCTGACGTCCAGGAACCGGCGTACCCGCGCGAGCATGGATGAGCGCAGTTTACTTCAGGTTACGCATGCCATAGGCTTTTGTCCCCATGTCCCTGCAGCGTCTGCTCGCGCCCATCGTGGAAATGCGGAAGGAAGAGGGCATCACCGCACTCCTGATGTTCACGTTTTCATTCACGGCGATGACGGCGCACAACGCCATCAAGCCGCTCGCCCGTTCGAAGTTCATCGGGGATCTCGGCGCCGACAACCTGCCGTATGTGCTGCTGGCGTCGGGGCTGATCATCGGCGTCCTGATGACCGGCTACGCATGGCTCATGGCACGGCTGCCACAGCGATGGGGCATCGCGCTCACGCAGGTGCTGATGGGCGGCGTGCTCCTCGGCTTCTACGTGCTGTTTCAGGGCAAGGCGGTCTGGGCCTCGTCAGCCTTCTACGTCCTGAACAGCCTGACCGGCGTGCTGTTCATCAGCCAGTTCTGGACCGTCGCGAACCTGGTGTACGACGCGCGGCAGGCCAAGCGGCTGTTCGGCTTCATCGGCGGCGGGGCTCCGCTCGGCGGCGTCGCCGGTTCGGCGCTCGCCGCCAATGCGGAACGTCTCGGCTCGACCAACCTGCTGCTGATTGCCGCCGGATGTCTGTTCGTCTGCGCGGTGGTCGTCGCCTACATCTCCGGCCGCGAAAGCATCCAGGCCGAGCGATCCCTCGACCATCACCAAGGAAGAGAAGGGCGTCAGCCTGACCGAGGCGTTCACGCTGCTGCGCCAGTCGAAGCACCTGCAGATCATCGCGCTCGTCATCAGCTTTTCTTCGATCGGCGCGGGAATCATCGAGCAGCAGGTGAACATGGCGGCAGCGGCGGCCAAAGGCGCTGAATCCACCGACGCCATCACCGCGTTTCTCGCGCAAGTCGCCTTGTGGACTTCGAGCATCGCGTTCGTCTTCCAGGTCTGGCTGACCAGCAAGATCCACCGCTACCTCGGGATCGGCTTCGCGCTGATGCTCCTGCCGATCACCATGGGATCCACAGCCGTCGTCATGCTGCTGAACGCGGCGCTGTGGGCGCCGTCGATCGCCCGCGTGGTCGATCAGTCCTTGCGCTACACGGTCGACAAGACGACGCGCGAAATTCTGTTCCTGCCGCTGCCCGCGGACCTCAAGCTGCAGGCGAAAACGTTCGTGGACGTCACCGTCGACCGCGCGGCCAAGGCAGGTGGCGCGCTGCTGCTGCTCGTGCTGGTCAAACCGTGGGGCTTCAATCTCGACTGGCAGCGGCTGAGCATCGCCAGCCTGGTGATGGTCGGGCTGTGGATCGTGATGTCGATCACGGCGAAGCGCGGGTATCTCGCGGCTTTCCGCGGCAGCATCCAGCGCCGCGACCTGGCACCGGCGGAAGTGCGGCTCGACGCCGCCGACCTCTCGACGATCGAAACGCTGGTGCAGGAACTGGCCAATCCAGACGCCGATCGCGTGGTCTACGCGATCGACGTCCTCGAGTCGCTCGACAAGCGCAACCTGGTGACGCCGCTGCTCCTCTACCATGAGTCGCCGCGAGTCCGGGCGCGCGCACTCGGCGCCCTCGCCGCGGCGCGCAGCGATCTCGCCAAGCGCTGGGTCCCCAATATTCGCCGCCTCGTCAGCGACCCGGATCCGTCGGTGCGCGCCGGCGCCATCACCGCGCTCGGCACCATCAGCAACGAGGACGCCGCGACGCTGGCGCGACCGATGCTGTCGGACGCCGATCCCCGCATCCGCGCCACCGCGGCCGCCGCGCTCGCCGCGAGCGCCGTGCCCGCGGACGTCGACGCCGCCGAGGCGGCGCTGGTGAGCATCATCACCGATACGTCGGACGCCGCGCGGCCCGCGCGCCGCGACGTCGCGACCGCGATTCGGCAGGTGTCCGAGCCGCGGTTCCGCCGGTTGCTGATTCCGCTGCTCTACGATCCGGCCCCCGAGGTCGCGGACGAAGCGATGGAGAGCGTGCGGGCCGCCGGCACCGACGACTTCGTGTTCGTGCCCACGCTGGTCACGCTGCTCCGCCACCGCCGGCTGAAGGGCAGCGCCCGGGCCGTGCTGGTCGGGTACGGCGAGGGCGTGGTCGATGCGCTCGCTCACTTCATGCGCGATCCGGACGAGGACACCTGGGTGCGGCGGCACATTCCGTCCACGCTCGCGTTGATCCCGAGCCAGAAGACCGTGGACGTGCTCGCGGCCGCCCTGGCCGAGCCTGATGGCTTCCTTCGCTACAAGGCGGTCTCGGCGCTCGAGCGGCTCCGACATAGTCATGACGGGCTCAAGTTTCCGCAGGACGCCGTCGAGCGGCTCGCGGTGAACGAGGGACGCCAGTATTTCAACTATCTGTCACTGCACAACAACCTGTTCGGCGCGAAGCGGCTGCCCGGCGGCTCGCTGCTGGCGCACGCGCTCGAACAGAAGATGGAGCGCACCAAGGACCGGATCTACCGGCTGCTCGCCCTCGTCTATCCCTGGCGCGACATCAGCGCGGCGCAGTGGACGCTGGAGCACGGCGACGGGCGCGGCCGCGCCAGCGCCTCCGAATACCTGGACAACATCCTGACCGGCCAGCTGCGCAAGCGCATCATGCCGGTGCTCGAGGACCTGCCGCGCGACGAGAAGGTCCGCCGCGCCAACGTCCTGCTGAAGACACGGCCGCGCGACGTCGAAGAAACCCTGCTGCAGCTCATCAACGACGAGGACCAGGTCGTGGCCGCGGCGGCGATCGACACCGCCCGCCAGCACAAGATCTGGTCGCTCGCCGACGACATCGAACACGTGCTCGCCCACCGCGACGCCCGCGACTGGTACGTCTTCGAGGCGGCCTCGTGGACGCTCGCGGAGAAGCGCATGCCGGCGGAGCGGCGGCGCGAACTGTGGCACGAGCCGCTGCCGGCCGCGGAACTCGCCGCGCGTCTGCGCGAGCTGCCACTGTTCGCGTCGGTCAGCGTCGACGAGCTGTTCCGCATCGCGTCCGCGACCAAGCAGGTCCGCCACGAGTCCGGCACGGTCCTGCTGGACGAAGGCTCGGTCCCGGCCACCACGCACTTCCTGCTGGACGGACGGGTGATCGCGTCGAGCCGGGACGGCGCGCCGCGGTCCATCGTCACCCCCGCGGCACTCGGGTTCGCGGAATCGCTGTCCGGTTCGCCGATGCGCGAGACCCTCCGCACCGAAGGTCTGGCCGTGACGCTCGCGATGACGGCGGAAGAACTGCACACGCTGCTCGCCGACAACACGGATCTCGTCAGCGGCCTCTTCGCGACGTTGGCGGGGACCGACGAGGGCGCCAGCCCGGTGGACTCGACGCGTGCCGGCGGCGAGTTCGAGCAGCTCGCGGGCAGCGGCCTGTCGCCGGTGGAAAAGGTGCTGGCGCTGCAGCGCGTGCCGCTCTTCTCTCGCGTGTCGGCCGACGAGATGCGTCAGATCGCGGACGTGACGCAGACGGTCGCGATGAAGCCGGCCACACCCCTGTTCCCCGAGTCCTCGGCCCCGGCGATCTGGGTGATCCTCAGCGGCGAGGTCGCGGTTGCAGATCGCACGGCCGGTGCGTCGACGATCGCCCGCGCCGGGGACGTCATCGGCACGATCAGCACGATGGCGGGACGTCAGCTCGGCCGGTCGGCCGACGTGCTGCGCGGCGGCGTCGCACTCAAGCTCGAGCGCGACGATTTGTTCGGGTTGTTCGGCGAGCGGCCGGAGCTGCTCCGGCAGATCTTCGCGGGAATGTTCAGGGCCGACGGCGAGCGCGTCTAGCACGCGTCCGCCGGCCCGCAGGCTGTGGGCTAGGCGCGGGCGGCTTTGCGCGTCCGCTTGACGGCGTCGACGACGTGCCGCGCCGAGATGCCGAACTTGTCGAGCAGCTCGTCGGGCTCGCCGCTCCGCGGAATCGCTCGCACCGCAAGGCGCTGCACCACGACGTCGGCAGGCGCGAGCGCTTCGCTCACCGCGTCGCCAAGTCCACCCGCCGAGTAGTGATCTTCGACGGTGATCACGACGCCGCCCGTCGCATCCGCCCCCGCCTTCAGCGTGGCGGCATCGATCGGCTGGACCGAATACGCATCCACCACCCGGATCGAGATGCCCTCGGCCTTGAGCTGGTCGTAGGCCTTCAGCGCCTCGAACACCGTGACGCCGACTCCCACCACCATGGCCACGTCGTCCGCGCTCTGCCGCAGGACCTTGGCGCCGCCGATCGGGAACTTGTCCTCGGGGCCGTACGTGACCGGTGTCTTCGGCCGTGAGGTGCGCATGTAGGACAGGCCGCGGTGCTGCGCCATCTCCGCAACGAGCCGCTCCGTGCTGACCGCGTCACAGGGGTAGAGCACGACCGCGCCGGGAATCGCGCGCATCATCGCGAGATCCTCGAGCGCCATCTGCGACGGGCCGTCCTCGCCGATCGAGACGCCGGCGTGCGACCCGGTCAGCTTGACGTTGTTCGTGGAGATGCCGGCCATGCGGATGAAGTCGGCGGCGCGGTAGAGGAAGCAGGCGAACGTCGACGGGAACGGAATGGCGCCGCGGGCCGCGAAGCCCATGGCGGCGCCGACCATGACCTGCTCCGCGATGAACATCTCGTAGAACCGTTCCGGGAACTTCTTCTCGAACCGATCGCTGAACGTGGAATTCTTGACGTCGGCATCGAGCCCCACGATGCGGGGATCGATGGCGCCGACCGCCGCGAGCGCCGTGCCCCAGGCTTCGCGCGTCGCCACCAGATCGCCCTTCTTGTAGGCCGGCGCGGGAAGCTTGCCGTAATCCGGAGCCACCTCCCTGACGCTGACGCTGCGAGGGCCCTGGATGACCGGCGTCGTCTCGGATCCCACCAGCTGCGCTTCGAGCTCCTTGACGGCCTTGTCCGCTTCCTCGCCGGACTTCAGCGCCTTCCCGTGCCACGCGTCCTTGCCTTCGATGGTGGACAGCGCCTTGCCCTTGAGCGTCTTCGCCACCAGCACGGTCGGCCGTCCGGTCGTCGAACGCGCAATCTGCAACCCTTGCTGCAGATCGGGAATGCTGTGGCCGTCCACGACCACCGCGTTCCAGCCGAAGGCGTGCCAGCGCGCGGCGATGCGATTGAGGTCGTGGCCGAACTCGGTCGCCTGGCTCTGCCCGAGGCCGTTGACGTCGACGATCGCGCAGAGGTTGTCGAGCTTGTGGTACGCCGAGGAATCCGCGGCTTCCCAGACCGAGCCCTCGGCAATCTCCCCGTCGCCGAGCAGCACGTAGGTGCGATACGCCGACCCGATGCGGCGGGCGTTCAGCGCGATGCCGACCGCGGCGCAGATGCCCTGGCCGAGCGACCCGGTCGCGACGTCGACGAACGACAGCCGCGGCGTGGGATGCCCCTCGAGATCGGATTCGAACTTGCGCAGCTGCAGCAGCTCTTCCCGCGGGAACAGGCCGGCTTCCGCCCAGGCCGCGTAGAGAATCGGCGCCGCATGCCCCTTGGACAGCACGAACCGATCGTTGTCGGGGTTGCGCGGGTCCTTCGGGTCGAACCGCATCTCGTCGAAGAACACGACGGACATGATCTCGGCGGCCGAGAGGCAGGTCGTCGGATGACCGCTGCCCGCCTTCGACGTCGACTGGACCGAATCGATTCGCAGCCTGGTAGCAAGGTTCTGGAGCGTGGCGAGGGAGTTCGTGGACATGTCTCTATGTACTCGGTAAAGACGCGGTCAAAAGCGAAAGTCTATCACTGCGTGCTCTCGCGAACCGCGAGGACGTACTCGGCGGCAAGCGGCCCTTCCGCGGCCGCCCGGGTGGCCATGGCGGCGAGGGTACGGTCGGCGTAGTCGCCGAACTCAGCCGACTGCGACGTCCGTGCGACACGCCGGAGGAGACGCGCGGCCCGGCAGTTCGTGACGAACGGCTTGATCGGCTGCCGCAGCAAACCGATGTCACGCCGCGGGTCGGTGCAGCGATCGAAGAACCCGTCGCGTTCGCCGTCCCACATCGTCCGGGTCGCATAGAGGGCGAGCTCTTCCGCCATCATCTCGTAGACGACGTTGCCGGTGGCCTCGAAGGCGTCGAGGTTGGCGTCGGCCATCGCGATCTGATCGTCGAGCAGGCCGCGCACCTGGGCCACGCCGGCGTCGACGTAGTGTGCGACCCCTGCCCCGGGCTTGTAGCAGAGCAGCAGCACCCGCTCGAGCGACTTGATCGCGAACTGCGACAGCGAGGCGTCCTCGAGGATCCGGCCGGCGTGCAGCGCGGCCGACGCCATCGCCGCATTCCAGTCGGCATAGAGCGTGCGATCCACGGGCGGCGCGGCCTGGATGTCGGCGTCGGCATCGGTTCGCGCGTAGTACGCGGGATCCGCGCGCTGCGACGCCGCCCAGCCACCGTCCACCGGATCGGCGAGCCAGGTCTGGATGTATCGGAGCAGGTCTTCGGCGCGCTCGGCGTAGCGCGCGAGCCGCAGGGTCTCGACAGCGTCCACATAGAGCGAGAGCAGCGACGCGTTGACGTCGAGCAGCTTTTCCGGATTCGGCCGGCCCCAGTCCGCGTCCGAGGCGTAGCGGAAGAAGCCGCCGTGCCGTTCGTCGTACAGCGCCCCCCAGCCCATCGCGTCGAGAGAGGTGATGGCCACGTGCTGGTATTCCTCGTCGCCGGTGTCCTTGAACAACTGGAGGGCGAGACGGACGGGAGCGACGTGGGGAAACTTCGGGCTCTCGCCGAAGCCGCCGTGATCCCGATCGAACGTGCTCATGACGTGCTCGACGAGCTGCGGGGTGGAAAGCACCTCCGTCGCCGGCGTCGGTTCGACGGTGCGATCGGGCGCCCGGGCCTGCACGTGCCGGCCCGCGGCATAGGCGTCGGAGACACGCAGCAGCACGTCGGCAAAGCGCGACGCCTCGACGAACGTGCCGCCGCCAAGCATCTGGCCATCCGGAGTCAGGAACGCCGTCGTCGGCCAGCCGCCGAGGCCGTAGCGTTCGCTGACGTCGGGACGGCGATCGGCGTCGACGCGGATCGGCACGAAGCTGCGGTTCACGATGGCGGCGACGCCGTCGTCGGCGTAGCTCGTGCGGTCCATCTGCTCGCTGAACCGGCACCAGCTCGGTGCGATCGAGAGCAGCACCGGCTTCCCTTCGGTGCGCGCGCGCGCGAACGCCTCGGCGCTCCAGGGAAGCCAGGCAATAGCGGCCATGAACCGTCAATTATAATGAGCGGATGCTCGCGCTGCGGTTCGCCGCTCTGCTGGGCCTCGTGTTCTGGGTCGGCGGACTCGCGGCGCTCGGAGCCATCATGGCTCCGGCAGTGTTCGACGTCCTCGGCGCCACCGGCCCAGGCGGGCGGGCGCTGGCCGGCGCCACGTTCGGCGAAGCCTTCGCGCGCTTCAACACCGCGACCTACGCGTGCGGCGCGGTGATCGTCGTGAGCCTGGCGATTCGGGGCCTGCTCGGGCCGCGGCCGTCCCGCTTCGCGATCCGCGTCGCCCTCGCCACACTCATGATCGCGGCCAGCCTGTGGTCGGGGTTCGTGCTGATTCCGCGGATCCAGGCGGCGCAGCGCACGTTCGCGACGCCCTCCGCCCTGGCCGCCGACGACGTTCGCCGCGCCGAGTTCGGGCGCCTGCACGGGCTGTCCTCTTCACTCCAGCTGGTGCCCCTGATCGGGGGCCTCGCGCTGATCTTCTTCGAACTGAAGGATTGACGTGTCTACACACGATGACGTGCTGAGTAAGATCCGCGCCGCTCTCCAGCAGGAGCGGGATGCGACAACGGCGATGCGGCAGACCGTCGCCGCGCTGAAGAGTCATCTGCCCGGTTACTCATGGGTGGGGATCTATCTGCTCGACGGGAACGAGCTGGTGCTCGGTCCCTATGTCGGCAAGCCGTCGCCCCACACGCGCATCCCGCTCGGCCGGGGCATCTGCGGGGCGGCCGCCGCCGAAAAGGCCACCATCGTCGTGGACGACGTCAGCAAGGACACGCGATACCTGGCGTGCAGTCCTGAAACCAAGTCGGAGATCGTGGTGCCGATCATGCGGGGCAGCGACGTGCTCGGCGAGATCGACGTCGACAGCGATCATCCGGCGGCATTCGATCAGCGGGATCGCGTCCTGCTGGAGGCGGTCGCGGCGCTGCTCGCGGAACGCCTTCCCGCCGTAGAACGCTGACCACCGGTCATGTCGCACGTCATCACGCTCATTCCCGGCGACGGCATCGGCCCCGAGGTCACGGAAGCCGTCGTCCGCATCCTGAAGGCCGCCGGGGTCGACATCGAATGGGAGCGCTACGACGCCGGGATCACCGCGTTCAAGCGCTTCAACGTGTCGCTGCCGGTCGAGCTGCTCGACTCGATCAAGCGCAACAAGGTCGCGCTCAAGGGTCCGGTCACGACGCCGATTGCCGAGGGCATCACCAGCGTCAACGTCGGCCTGCGCAAGGCGCTCGACCTGTTCGCGAACCTGCGGCCGGTCCGGAACCTGCCGGGCGTGACCAGCCGCTACAGCGATGTGAACCTGGTGATCGTGCGCGAGAACACCGAGGACCTTTATTCGGGGCTCGAGCACGAGGTCGTGCCCGGGGTCGTCGAAAGCCTCAAGATCATCACCGAGCGCGCCTCGACACGGATCGCGCGGTTCGCGTTCGACTACGTGCGCGCGAACGGGCGCCAGCGCGTGACCGCGATCCACAAGGCGAACATCATGAAGCTCGGGGACGGCCTGTTCCTCGAGAGTACGCGCAAGGTCGCGCGCGAGCACATCGACATCCCGTACGACGAAAAGATCGTCGATGCGGTGTGCATGCAGCTGGTGATGTTCCCCGAGCGCTTCGACGTGCTGGTGCTGCCCAACCTGTACGGGGACATCGTGTCGGACCTGTGCGCCGGCCTGGTGGGTGGCCTCGGCGTCGTGCCGGGGGCCAACCTGGGGACCGACTGCGCGGTCTTCGAAGCGGTCCACGGCAGCGCCCCGGACATCGCCAACAAGAACCTGGCGAACCCGACGGCGCTGCTGCTGTCGGCGCTCATGATGCTCGATCACATCGGCGAGCGGGAGACGTCGACACGCATCCGTTCGGCGCTTGACCGGGTGCTGACCGAGGGGCAGGTCCGGACGCGTGACCTCGGCGGCACGGCCTCCACCACCGAGTTCGCGGACGCGGTCTGCCGCGGTCTCGAACCGCGCTAGAGGCCGCCAGGAGCCCGAAGCGCCGGGCGGCCGCGTGGTATATTCCTCAGCGTGCTCCTCGATGACATCACGGAGGCAGTGCTGGCGCGGGAGGACGTCGCGCGGTATCTGCGCGGAGGGCACGGCGCATCGGAGCTCGACGCTCGCGAGCGCATTCACGCCTACCTCGATGAGCTGCGCACCACGCAGCGCTACCCCATCTACCGGGCGCTGAAGCATCCGCTGTATCCGATCCTGCGCAAGATCGAGCGCATCCACGAGCACGTGTCGATCGCCCAGGACGCGGTGCGCAAGGGTCGGGTCATCTACATTTCCAATCACAAGAGTCACCTCGACTACCTGGTCGAGCCGCTGGTGCTGGACGACAACGGCATCCGGCCGCCGGTGATCGCGGCGGGCATCAATCTGTTCGGCGGGCCGCTCGGCCTGATCCACCGGCATGTGACCGGCGCGATCCCGATCAGGCGCAACACCAAGGACCCCGCCTACCTCGTCACCCTCAAGGCCTACGTCGCCGAACTGCTCGGGCGGCACGACCTGCTCTTCTACATCGAAGGGGGACGGAGCTACTCGGGCGAGATGAAGGCGCCGAAGACGGGGCTGCTGCACGCCGCGCTTCAGGCGGAGCGCCAGGACTCGGTGATCGTGCCGATGGCGGTGGCCTACGATCTCGTGCTCGAGGATCGCATCCTCGCGCACCAGGCCACGAAGCGGCGCTCGCGCCCGTTCGCGCGCGAGGTCGCCGAGATGGTGCGCTATGCGGTCGGCTATCAGTCGCGCGCGTTCGTGACCTTCGGCAAGCCGATTCCGCTCCAGGGCTACGATGCGGACGCGCGCCGCGACGTGATGGCGCTCGCTCACCTCACGCGCGACACGATCGGCAAGCTGTACAAAGTGCTGCCGACCGCCGTCGTGGCGGCGGCGATGCGGCCGGCGATCTCGCGCCGGGAGCTCGAGGATCGCGCGCAGGGGGTCGTCGATGCCGCGGCCGCCGCGGGCGGGAACATGGCGGTGACGTCAGGCCGCGACGCCGTCGAGCAGGCGTCGGATCCGCTGGTGGCGCGAAACATCGTTCACGTCGAGCGGGGTGGACGCTTCCGTGTCCGCGAGCGCACCGTGCTGCGATATTACGCGCGGACGTTGACCCACCTGCTGTCCGGTTCGCGACGCTCGCCGCGCACCCATTGATGGTCTCGAGGCTGGTCTTTGGTGCTTTGGCGGCGAACCGAGGCATGCAAACGTTTGCGTCGAAGTACGGCCTGCGCCGGCGCTACGGCTTCGGCAGACAGTTCGTCGCCGGCGACACCGTGGACGACGCGATCGCCGTCGCGCAGCGCGTCGAGTCGGACGGCTTCTCGCAGACCCTCCAGTACCTCGGCACACCCGTGGGATCGATGGCCGACGCGGATGCCGCAACCCGAGCCTGCATCGCCATCATCAACCGCATCGCCGCGTCAGGGATCGGGCGCAACCTGTCCGTCAGGCTGACCGACCTCGGTCTGACCGTCGATCGTGCGACCTGCGTCGACAACCTTCGCCGCGTGCTCGATCCGGCGGCCGCGCAGGAGTTCTTCGTCCGCGTCGAGATGGAGGACTCCCGCTATACACAGCTCACGCTCGACATCTTTCAGACGCTGTGGCAGCAGGGCTACCGGAATGCTGGCCTGGACCTGCAGGCCTACCTGTCCCGCAGCCTGGACGACACGCGGCGCATGAATGCGCTCGGGGCGCGCGTCCGGCTGGTGAAGGGCGCATATGCGGAACCGAGACGCGTGGCGTACCGGTCCAAGCCCAAGATCGATCGCGCCTTCATCGCGATCATGGAGCTGCTCCTCAGCGAAGGAACCGGTCCGGCGTTCGGCACCCACGATCGCGCCTTGATCGACGCGACCCGTGACATTTGCCGCGTCCCGCGCCATCGCGCCCGACGCCTACGAGTTCCACATGCTCTACGGCGTGCGCGAGGAACTTCAGGCGATGGTGCGGAAGGCCGGCGCGCTCGTACGAGTGGCCATTCCCTTCGGGCCGGGATGGTTCGCCTACGTGATGCAGCGGTTGGGCGACCATCCAACCGACGTCCGCTTCGTGTTCCGCACGCTGATTTCCGCCCGCTGAACCCCCCAGACCGGCCTTTTCAGAAGTCACCTCTCAGGCGGCCTTCTGGCGCCGTGGGTTGCCAAATGCCCCCGATGGGTAAGCCGCGTGTGTGGATGGGCTATCGGCACCTCATCAGGAGTTCGGGTTGCCCTGGTTACCGATTTCGCGCTTGCAGCATCAAGCCTCTGCCGTTCATACGGTTGCGGGCATCAGCCCCAGCGTGGCATCCCTCTTGTAGTTCCTGACTGCGCAAGCCGGACCGGTGCAGACCCGCCCGGCGTCCTAACTGCAGCAAGGATGGAGAGATCGCCCATGGTGACCAATTACCCCCGGCGGCTGACAGCGACGGCACTCGGAAACGACCAGGCCGGCGAGCCGATCGTCGCGCGTGCGATGACTCGTCTCGGGCAGCTGCTGTGCGGGATCCGCGGGCACGACGCCATCCTGCATTTCGAGGACAAGCGCGTGATGATGCGCTGCACGTCGTGCGGCCACGACACGCCGGGGTGGGAGATCGGCGACCGCGCTCCCCGCCGCCGCTTCGAAGGAGACGCGCGCCGGCACAGGCTGACGTCCCCTCGCCTGGTACTGCGCAAGACTGCGTAGACGCAGCTGTGCGTCACGGCGGGCCGTTTTGGTCACGGCGGGCAGTTATGGGAGATGCGTCGCCAGCATGGCGAGGGCGTCTCTGCAGGTCAGGACGTCCGCGACGTTGACGTATTCTTCGCGCCCGTGCAGCCCGGCGCCGCCAGGACCGAACAGGACCGTCGGGATGCCTGCGGCGCCGAGGATGGCCGCGTCGGTCCAGAAGCTCATGCCAACCTCGGCGACGGGATGACCGAGCGTCGCGAGCGCGTCGCCAAGGAGTCCCGGCAGGGGATGCCCCGCCGGCACCTCGTAGGGTGGCCGTGAGAAGGTGACACGCGCGTCTGCCTGAAACTCCGCATCTTCGTCGGCAAGGCTTCGGAGAATCTCCGAAATCTCGCCTCTCACCTGCTCCAGGGATTCACCCGCGATCGTCCGGCGCTCCATCTGCAGATGGCAGCGATCGGGGTAGCTGCTCAATTCCCGCCCCCCGCTGATGATCGACGCGTGCAGCGATCCGGTCCCCATCACCGCGTGCGGCGGCCGCGCCTGCAGCGATCGATCGAGCGACTCGAGCCGATGGAGCACGCGCCCCATGCGGAGGATCGCGTCGCGCCCGTCGCGCGGGCGGCTGCCGTGCGCGGCCCGCCCGCGTGTTTCGACGTCGAGCCAGACGAAGCCTTTGTGCGCCACGCCGATCCGCATGTCGGTCGGCTCCGTCACCACCGCCAGGTCGGCCTGCCAGCGCGTGACGAGCGCGTCGGCGCCGATGCTCGCGTACTCCTCGTCGACGACCGCGGCCACGACGACGCGGCCGCGCCGCAGCGGCTGCGCGATCAGCAAACGCGCGGCATCGATCATCGCCGCGACCCCGCCCTTCATGTCCTGCGAGCCGCGTCCGTAGAGCCGTCCGTCCCGGATGGCGGGATCGAACGGCGCGTCCATGCCTTCGACGCCGACGGTGTCGACGTGGCCGCAGAACATCAACGTCGGTCCCGGCTCGCGTCCTTCCACGATCCCGACGATGTTCGGCCGTCCGGGTGCGGCGTCCTGTCGTTCGACATCCATGCCGAGTCCGCGCAGGTGGGCGGCGATCGCGTCGGCGATCGGGCCTTCACCGGCGGCGCCCGGCACGAGCGACGGATTGACCGAATCGATGGAGACGAGATCGCGCAGCAGGGAGAGGCAGGGATCCAGGGGCATGCGCCTGTATTATGCCTTGATGGATCCGAAGGGTCAGGTCGCGGCGATCACCGGCGCATCGTCTGGAATCGGTCTGGCGATCGCGCAGCAATTCGCCGCCGCAGGGGCCGCAGTCGTGCTCGGGGCGCGGCGCGCCGAGCGCCTCGACGAGGCGGTGGCCGGGATCCGCGGCAAGGGCGGATCCGCCGAGCCGGTCGTCATGGACGTCACGTCGCAAGCCGACGTCGATCGTTTCGTGACCAGGACGATCGACGTGTTCGGCCGCCTCGACATCATGGTCTGCAACGCCGGGTTCGGGTACTACGGCACGGTCGAGGAGACCGATCCGGAGATCATGCGCCGGATGATGGACGTCAACTTCTTCGGCACGTTTCTCGGCGCGCGCGCCGCGATCCCGCATTTTCGACGCCAGGGGCGCGGCCACCTGATCATCATCTCGTCGATCGTGGGCCGGCGCGGCATCGCGCAGATGAGCGGCTACAGCGCGACCAAGGCGGCGCAGGTCGGCTTCGCCGAATCGCTGCGTACCGAGTTCGCCGGCACCGACATCCACATCAGCGTCGTGCTGCCGGTCTCCACCGAAACCGAGTTCCGCGACGCGATGGCTCGCGACTACGGGCACTCCGTGAAGGGGCTGGGTCCGAAGCAGAGCGCCGACGCCGTCGCTCGGGCGGTGGTCGCGTGCCTCCACCGTCCGGCGGCCGAGGTCTACCCGCTGGCGACGTCGCGCGGCCTGACGATCATCAACGCGCTGGCGCCCGGCTTCGCCGATCGGCTGGTCCGCAAGTACGGGCGCCGCCGGGAGTCATGAGCGACGCCGTCCCGGTTCCCCAGACCGTGCGCGACATCGCACAGGCCGTCAGGGCGCGCGGCGGCCGGGCCCTGATCGTCGGCGGCTGGGTGCGCGACTCGCTGCTCGGCCGCCCGTCGAAGGACGTCGACCTCGAGGTGTTCGGGATCGGCGCCGACCAGCTGCGCGACGTGCTGCGCCGGTTCGGCAGCGTCAACGCGGTCGGCGAGAGCTTCACCGTGTTCAAGGTCGGCGAGATCGACGTCGCGCTTCCCCGCCGCGACTCGAAGACCGGCCGCGGCCACCGCGGCTTCACGGTCGAGGGCGATCCCGACATGTCGATCGAGGAGGCCTCGCGCCGCCGCGACTTCACCGTCAATGCCATCGCCCTGGACCCGCTGACCGGCGAGTACCTCGACCCGCACGGCGGGATGCAGGATCTCGAGCGCCGCACGCTCAGGATGGTGGACGCCCGGACTTTCGGCGAAGACAGCCTGCGCGTCCTGCGCGCGCTCCAGTTCGCGGCCCGCTTCGACTTCACGCTCGAACCGGCCACCGCCGCGCTCTGCCGGACGATCCCGCTCGACGACCTGCCGGCCGAGCGGGTCTGGGGAGAAATCGAGAAGCTCCTCCTGCAGGCCAGCCGGCCGTCGATTGGATTCCGCCTCGCGCTCGAGCTCGACGTCATCCACAGGCTGTTCCCGGAGCTCGCGGCCCTCGTCGGCTGTCCTCAGGAACCGGAATGGCATCCCGAGGGAGACGTCTGGGTGCACACCCTGATGGTCGTCGACCAGGCCCGGCTGCGCATCGACGACGTCGATCATCCGCGGAAGGTGACGATCATGCTGGGGGCCGTGTGCCATGACGTCGGCAAACCACCGACGACGGCATTCCTCGACGGGCGCATTCGCTCGATCGATCACGAGCAGGCTGGAGTCCAGCCCGCGACGGCGCTGCTCGACCGCCTCAACGTGCACACGATTGCCGGCTTCGACGTCCGCGCGCACGTGCTCGGCATCGTCGCCCACCATCTGAAACCGCTGGCGTTCTTCAAGTCGGCGACGCCGGTCGGCGACGGCGCGTTCCGGCGGCTGGCGCAGAAGGTCGATCTGGAGCTGCTGGCGCGCGTCGCGCAATCGGACTGCCTGGGGCGTACCGGCAGCTTCGACTGCAGCGGCATCGGCTGGTTCCTCGAGCGCGCGCGTCAGCTCGGCGTCGAGCACGAGGCGCCGGCGCCGATCCTGAAAGGCAGGCACCTGCTCGAGCTCGGCGTCAGCGCCGGACCGGGGATGGGCGCCATCCTGCGCGACGTCTACGAACGGCAGCTCGACGGCCGGGTCACGTCGCTGGACGAGGCAATCACGGCGGCGCGTGAGATCCTTTCTGCGCTACCGATACAGAACGAGAAGGAGCGTTGATGAACAGGGCCGGCTGGTTGTGTGTATGCGTGTTGACGGTGATCGCGGCAGAGGCCAGCGCTCAACCCAATGAACCGCTCGACCGGTTCGTCTTCGATGCGCGTGGCACCCTTGCCCGATTCAAGGAGGACGTCAACGTCGCCTCGTCCCTGGAGGTCGGTTCGACCAATCTGCCGACGCGGGGCCTCGGCGTGACGGTTGGCGGACACTGGTATCCCCTCCGCGGCCGCCTCATCAGCCTCGGCGTCGGCGCGGAACTGATCTTCGCCCGTGACAGCCGGACCGCGGGATCGGAGGATGACGACGAGGTCCTGGTGCAGAGGCCGACCGTCACGACTCAGCTTTCGGGCGTCTCGCCGCAGCTCTCGCTCAACTTCGGCAAACGTGACGGATGGAGTTACGTGACCGCCGGCCTGGGGCGTGCGAAGTTGACGTCGGAGCGGGACGACGAGCCGTTCACCGACAGTGCGTCGGCAACCCGCTCGCTGAACTGGGGCGGCGGTGCGCGCTGGTTCACGGGACCGCACATGGCCTTCACCGTGGACCTGCGCTTCTATACTGTGAACGCCCGGGAGGCCACGACCGGCCTCCCCGCCTACCCGCGCACGAAAATGATGGTGATCAGCGCCGGACTCTCGCTGCGCTGACGTGCCTCAGGCGGCTTCCTTGCCGCGGCGCCACTCTTCGAAGAGCCGCGCCACGTTGCCACCCACGGAGTGCACGGTCGGGTTCCACCCGAGCTGACGGGCGCGTGGACTCCTGACGATCTGATCGAGCATGAGCGCGTCGGCCACCGGCCCCATCTTCTTGCGCGCCTCCTCGATCGGAACGCGGCGCACGCTCGGAGGCAGCGCGACCTGCTCCCCGATCGCGGTGACGAGGTCGTTGACACGCTCGTCCCCTTCGTCGTTGGCGTGAAACAGCCCGCGAGCCGCCGGGTTGGTGGCGATGCGGAGATAGAGCTCGCCGAGGTCGCGGTCGTACACCAGCGGCCAATGGTTGTCCCCGGGTCCCACCGTCCGCACCAGGCCGTTGGCGGCGTCCTTGAACAGATCGCCGACCAGCCCGCGTGACCCGCCGTAGACGATCCCGGGCCTGATCACGGCCGTGCGCAGCTCAGGGGTGGTGGCGTCGAGCACCCGCTGTTCGTGGGACGGCCGCCAGCTGACGCTCGGCGCCGGATTCGTCCGCGCCGATTCGTCGGCCGGCTGCGGCTGATTCCCGAGCACCCAGACGCCCGACGTGTAGATGAAGAAGCGGACGCTGCCGCCGGCCTTGAGCAGGGTCTCGATGGTCGTGGCATCCACCGCCGAGCCGCGGCGGGAGAACTCAAAGGCCGCATGGATGGCGCCGTCCGCCGCCGCGACGGCGTCGAGATACGACGCCGGGACCGCAAGGTCGCCGATGACCGCATGGGCGCCGCGCTGCTGCACGAGCGAGGCGCGCTCCCGATTGCGCACGAGCGCATCGACGCGATGGCCGCCGCGGACCAGCGTCTCGAGCACTGCCGATCCGATGTAACCCGTTCCGCCGGTGAGAAAGATGCGCACGGTGTGGTACCACGCTGTGGAAAGTCAGATGTCCCAGATACGTTCCTGCTGATCGTAGAACGTGATCAGCCCGTCCTCGCTCACCTTCAGGACGGCGCCGAACCGCCCCGCCGCCATCGCTGCCGTCGTCCTGGCCCCCTCGACCGCGAGGTTCGAATGCGGCTCGACCGGTTCGGTGTGCAGCAAAATGGCGCCGACGGCCAGCAGCCGGCCGTCAGGATCGAGCACTGTAGCACCATCCGTGCGCGCGAGTCCGGCGAGCACCGACGGATCGATACTGGTGGCCGTTCGGCCCTGCAGCATCTGCAGCAGCTGCACGCGGCTCGGCGCCTCGGTGTTCCCCGGCAGCCGCGGCGCGTCGAGCTGATCCCCGGGCGCGACGAGCATTGGCAGCGACGTGGCCGGATCGCGCAGCACGACGAACAGCGCCCCTTCGCGGGCGTCCGCCAGATCGACCGCGGTCTGGAACAGCCGCTCGGCCAGCGCCTGGTTGCCGACCGAAGCGGCCCACATCTCGTACTTCGCCTGGAGGTCGAGCAGGTGCCAGCGCGCGTTCCGGAAGCTGAAGACCTGCACGCCTTCGGCGAACAGCTTGATCTCGTGCGATGGGCTCAGCACCACCACGACATTGCGATTGCCGGAGGTGGCGAGCGCGTGCGCCCGATACGGCGTCGGGCACGGCACGTCGAGGTGGCCCGGCTGCACCCGGCGCTCGACGTCCAGGACGTTGAGCACGTAGCCGGCGCGGTTGATCAGATAGAGGGTGTTCAGCCCGTCGCTGAGCCGGTAGAACGTCTTGATCGCGGTGAGCGCCTGCGTGTAGCGGAAGGCCTGGTCACCGAGCGACCGGTGCGCGCTCTCCGGATCCTCGTCGCTGTCGAGAATCAGCACGCCGGACGAAATCGCGCGGTTCTCGTAGCTCGACATCGCCGCGACGCGCAGCACTTCGATGGCGGTGGCGACGAGATCGGCGCGCGTCTGCGCCGGATCGGTGTAGGACAGCACGTCGACGAACGCCCCGACGTAGCGATCCTCGATCGATCCGCGGAACAACTCGCCGCGCTCGAGCATCTGCCTCGGATCGAACACGGCGCGGTAGCGGATCGACAGCACCGCGCCGATCGCGCGCGCCAGCCGGACTTCGTGCGAGGTGAACGGCCGCCGCGCCGGCACGTGGAGGACGTGTCGCGACCCGAACCAGCGGATCGTCAGGACGGACGGATCGCCGGTCGGCTCGATCGCCAGCCGGCCGTCCGACGACAGCGACGGAATCGGCTCGGTCTCGAACGTCGCGCGGCTGAAGAACTGCCGCAAGGCGGCCTGCAGCAGGTTGTCGTAGAGCGCACTGGCTGCAAAAACCGGCGGGAGCGACATGGGTTTTCCATGATAATTCAGCGCAATGGCGCGGCGCACCCTCATCGATTTCTTCGGGGACCTTTCTGAAATCGATGGCGAGTTCCTCACCTACGACGACGGCTACCGTACCTGGTCCTACACCTACCGGGAAACCGCCGGACGAGCCCGGGCGTTCGGCGCGGCGCTGGACGCGGCCGGCATCCGCAAAGGCCAGCACGTCGTCATCTGGAGCGAAAACCGGCCCGAGTGGATCATGGCGCTGTGGGGATGCCTGCTGCGCGGCGTCGTGCTCGTGCCGATCGACTATCGCGCGTCGGCGGAGTTCCTGCTGAAGGTTGCGGAGATCGTCGATGCGCGCGCCATTCTGCTCGGCGACACGGTCGGGACGCTGGACACGCCGCGTCCGGTGTGGCCGATCGCGGCAATCGGCACGACGGCGTCGGCCGGCCCGGCGCCGTCAATCGAACTGAGCGGCGACGACGTCGCGGAAGTGATCTTCACGTCCGGCGCGACCTCGGAACCGAAGGGCGTCGTCCTGACGCACCGCAACATCCTCGCGAACATCGTGCCGATCGAGCACGAGGTCGCGAAGTACCGCAAGTACATGCGGCCGTTCCTGCCGATCCGCTTCATGAACCTGCTGCCGCTGAGCCACATGTTCGGCCAGGCGATGGCCACGTTCGTACCGCCGCTGCTCGCCGGCGTCGTGGTATTCACGCGGACCTTCGCGCCTGAGGAGGTGATCGGGCAGATTCGGACCCGTCGTATCTCGGTCCTCGTGTGCGTCCCGAAGATCCTGGAGGTCTTGCGCGACCACCTGCAGCGCGTGCTTCCGGAGACCTCGGTCGAACCGCCGGCGGGCACGCACTGGACCCGGCGGTGGTGGCGGTTTCGAAGGGCTCATCGCGCATTCGGCCTGAAGTTCTGGGCGATGGTGGTCGGGGCCGCTCCGCTCGATCCGGACGTCGAGGCCTACTGGGGCCGGCTGGGCTTCGTTGTCGTGCAGGGATACGGCCTGACCGAAACGGCCCCCATCGTCACGCTCAACCACCCGCTGCACGCCTCACGCGGCGCGGTCGGCAAGCCGATCCGCGGCGTCGAGGTCCGGATCGCGGACGACGGAGAGATCCTGGTGAAGGGCGAGAACGTCACCAAGGGCTACTTCAACGCGCCGGACGAAACGCGAACCGCCTTCCGCGACGGCTGGTTCCATACCGGGGACATCGGCGGCTTCGACGATCAGGGCCGGCTGCACATTCGCGGCCGCAAGAAGGAGATGATCGTCACCCCCGAAGGGCTGAACGTCTTCCCCGAGGACGTCGAGCGGATCATCAACGAGCAGTCGGGCGTGCGAGAAAGCGCCGTGGTCGGCGCCTCGGGGCCAGGCGGCTCCTCGGAGCGCGTGCACGCAATCGTGGCGCTGACCGAGGGAGCCGATCTCGACGCGATCGTCCGCGACACCAATGCCCGCCTCCAGGATCATCAGCGGATACGCGCCGCCGTGGCCTGGCCGGCCGGCGATCTCCCGCGCACCGAAGGCACGAAGAAGCTCAAGCGCCGCGAGCTCCGCGACTGGCTGCTGCGAAACCAGGCCGGCGTTGCCGAGCGAGCGCCCCGCGCCGCGAGCGGCCGCAGCGTCGCCGCGGTGCTCGAACGATTCGCGCCGGGGCGCACGATTACCTCGGACACGACGATCGACGAGCTCGGGCTCAGCTCGCTCGAACGCGTCGAGCTGATGATGTCCCTCGAGGAAGCGCTGCAAGTGACCGTGGACGAGGGCCGCTTCGCGGCCGCGGCGACCGTCCGCGATCTCGAGCAGATCACCAGGCCGATCGAGGCGGATGGGCCGCACGCCATCGCAACGGCCACCGCGCCGCCCGAGCCGATCGAGTTCCCGTCCTGGAACCGCTCGGCTCCCGCCCGCGTGCTGCGGCGCGCGAGCCTCCCGACCTGGATCCTGCCGCTCGCCCGCGTGTTCGCGAGCGTGAAGGTCGAAGGCCTTCAGCACCTCGACGCGTTGACCGGGCCGGCGATTTTCGCGGCCAACCACCAGAGCCACTTCGATACGCCCGCGATCCTGATGGCGCTGCCGGCCAAGTGGCGGTACCGGCTGGCGCCAGCGATGGCGAAGGAGTTCTTCAAGGCGCACTTCTACCCGGAGCAGTTCACCCGCGGGGCCTACGTGGCCAACAGCGCGAACTACTACCTCGCGTCGCTCTTCTTCAACGCGTTCCCACTCCCGCAGCGCGAGGCGGGCACCCGGCAGACGCTTCGGTACATCGGCGAGCTGCTGGGCGGCGGCTATTCGGTGCTGATTTTTCCGGAGGGCAGGCGCACAAACGAGGGGGAGATCGGCCGATTCCAGCCCGGCGTCGGCATGATCGCGTCTAAGCTGCAGGTACCGGTGGTTCCGGTCCGCCTGGATGGGCTTGACCGTATCCTGCACACTAAGTGGAAGTTTCCGCGTCGCGGGATCGCAAGGGTCGCCTTCGGGCGTCCTATCACGCTGAGCGGCCCCGATTACGCTGAGCTGGCTCGGCAGGTCGAGGCCGCGGTTCGCCAGCTATAACGGCTGAGTTTGCGGAGGGGGCTATGAATATGGCACAATCTTTGATTGAAAGGATAGCAATTGAGCAAGGATGATCTGATTGATGTGCAGGGTACCGTGGTGGCGGTTCACAGCGGCGGGCTTTACCGTGTGCAGTGCGACCAGGGTCACGAGGTGCTCGCTCAGTTGAGCGGTCGAATGCGCCGCTTCCGAATCAAGGTGGTGCCCGGTGACCGAGTCACCGTCGGGGTCTCTCCCTACGATCCCGTTCGAGGCATCATCACCTTCCGAGCTCGCTAGATTACGACTTGAGTTCCCATACAGCACAACACAACGCTCCCCGTCGCCGACGCAGGCGGCCGGGGTCACGCGGCAGTGCGACTCGCGCCAAGCAGCAGCACCGGGGCCACGCCTCCGGAGCGCCCGCAGTGGCAGCGCCGCCTCGCGCGCAGGCGCCGTACGATCCCAGCCCGGTGGCGTTCGACAGCCTCAACCTCGCGTCGACGCTCCTCGAGAGCATCCGCCAGCGCGGCTTCGCCACCACGACGCCGATTCAGAGCGCGGTCGTCCCGATCATCATGGGCGGCGACGATCTGATCGGCTGCGCCGACACGGGTACCGGCAAGACTGCCGCCTTCCTGCTGCCGATCCTGAACCGGATGCTGAAGACCCGCGCCGCGGCGCCCGAGGAGCGCGGCTACACCCGCGTCCTGATCCTGTCGCCGACCCGCGAGCTCGCGGTGCAGATCGAAGACGACGTGCAGGGCTTCTCCTATCACACCGATCTCACCAGCATCGCCGTCTACGGCGGCGTGCCGATGGATCAGCAGGAGCGCGCCCTCAAGTCCGGCGTCGACATCGTCGTCGCGACCCCTGGCCGCCTGATGGATCACATGCGGAACGGCGCGGTGTCGTTCGACAAGCTCGACACGCTGGTCCTCGACGAAGCCGACCGGATGATGGACATGGGCTTCTGGCCCGACGTGCGGCGGATCGTGGCGGCGCTGCCTGACGCGGCCGCACGCCAGACGCTGCTGTTCTCGGCGACGATGCCGGAAGACGTCATGAAGCTCGCCGACGAAGTGGTCTGCGACGCGAAGTACGTGCAGATCGGCACCGACGGCGGACCGGCGAAGAGCATCACCCACACCATCGAGAACGTCGCGGCGTCGGAGAAGACCGAGTGGCTCGCGCGGTTCCTGCGGCGGACCGACGGTCCGGTGCTGGTGTTCATGCGCACCAAGTCGGGCGCGGAGCGGCTCGGGCGCAAGCTCGCGGCGTTCGGCCTCAAGGCGGCGGCGCTGCACGCCGACCGCACGCAGGCGCAGCGGACGCAGGCGGTCGAAGGCTTCCGCAGCGGACGCTATCGCGTGCTCGTCGCCACCGACGTGGCGGCGCGCGGCCTCGACATCGACGGCATCACCCACGTCGTCAACTACGAGGTGCCGTCGAGCCGTGAAACCTACGTCCACCGTGTCGGCCGGACCGGGCGCGCGGACGCGACCGGCACGGCGCTGACCCTCGTGGCGCCGGAAGAGCTGCGAGCGCTGCACGCGCTGCAGCGTTCTTTCGGCATTGAGATGCAAGGATGATGGAAGACACGAAGTATTCACCGGCTGCGCCGGTTGAACCCGTCGAGCCCGTCGCCGAGGCTCCGGCCGAGGCCACGCCGCCGGCGGCGCCAGCCGAGCCGGGCGCCGTACCCGCGGCGGCCACCGTGTCGGCCGCGGTCGAGAAGTTCCGCTCGTGCCGCTGGCGCGCGACGCCGGAGGACGGGGAGTTCTGCACCCACCGCGACGTGCTGCCGTTTGCCGGCAAGGAAGGATTCGTCGCCGAGTCCTGGTGTCCCGACTGCGCGTTCTACAAGCTGCGGCGGACACCCAAGAAGCGCGAACGGCTGGACTTCACCTACTGACTACCCGACGCCGGCCACCGCCGGCGTCTGTCTCACTCCGAAAATTCACTCGCCAGCTCCGCCCACTCGCCGTTGGGCGCCAGCTGCTGGTACACGCGCCAGTGGTGCTTGGCATCGACGGACTGCCCGGTCTTCTCCATCGTCACCGCAAGGTAGAAGTGCGCGTCGGGATAGGCCGGATTGAGCGCGACGGCGAAGCGATAGCATCCAAGCGCGTGGGCATACCGCCCGAGATCGTGATGGATGTTGCCGAGGTTGAAGTGCGCCTCGAAGCAGTCGGGCTCGAGCATGATCGCCCGCTCGTAGAGCGCCTGCGCCTCGATCAGCTCGTCGTGTGCGTAGTGGATGTTCGCGAGGTTGACCACCGCCGGCACCAGATCCGGATCGATCACCAGCGCCTTGCGGTAGGCCGACGCCGCCCCCTCCATCTTCCGGTCGTCGCCGTCGTCCAGGTACGAGCCTTCGGCGAAGTACTTCGCGGCCAGTGCGCGCTGCGGATCGGAGCCGGCATACTCGGCGAGCGACGCATCGCACGACGCGGACGGGCCGGGACTGATCGACGACGCGGCGAGCGCTCCGGCGCGTTCCCGACGCGCCCTCAGCGACACCACCTTGGCGCGGGGCGTGTCGGCGCCGGCATGTCCCGGCTGGAAGTTCAGCGCCAGCTGTCCCTGACGCTCCGCGGCCAGCGTGCGCAGCACCACGCGAAGCGGTGTGCCAGCCTCGAGCTCCGCCACCACGCGCTTCACCACGAGTAGATCCGTGAACGAGTACACGCGCTCCCGGCGCGGTACCGCCCCGCCGATCAGCCCCCACTTCTCCAGATACCGCAGATGGTTGTCGGTGATCGATGGATAGAGGTTGCGAATGTCGCGCGAAGAATACGGACCGCTCGCCGATGATGACGAAGACGACGTCATTGATGCGAAGATTCATTGACCCGGCGGTGAAAGTCAAGCGTCACGTGCATACAATGCCCCTATGCTCCTCGCCGGCGACGTCGGAGGCACGAAGACCCTGCTCGGCCTGTTCGAGCGCACACCGGGTCGCCCGCGCGCGATCGCGGTCGACGAGTTCGTCACGCTCGATCACGATGGGCTCGAAGCGATCGTCGATCGGTTCCTGAAGGCGCGCGGCGTCGCGGCGCGCGAGCTCGCCGCGGCGTCACTGGGCGTGGCCGGGGCGATTACGGACCAGGTCGCACATCTCACCAACGTGCCGTGGCGCGTCCGCGCGTCGTCGCTGAAGTCGGCGCTACAGCTCGACAGCGTAGACGTGCTGAACGATCTCGAGGCGCTCGCCTACGCGGTGCCGGTGCTCACCGTCGACGAGATCGCGACGCTGCAGGAGGGTGTTCGCGTGGCCAGCGGCAACATGGCGGTGATCGCCGCCGGCACCGGCCTGGGCGAGTCGATGCTGTTGAACATCGAGGGTCGGTTCCTGCCCGGCGAGTCGGAGGGCGGGCATGCCGACTTCGCGGCGCGCACGGCGCGCGAGCTCGAGTTCGTCGCGACGCTGACGCGGATCTCCGGACGGGTCGAGGTCGAAGACGTGCTGTCGGGCCCCGGCCTGCTCAACCTGTATCAGTTCACGCACGACGCGTTCGGCAGTCAGCCCTACGTGCAACCGAGAACGACGATGCCGGCACGGCTGTGCGGCGGCGTCGGCGAGATCGTCGATCCGGCCGACCTGCCGGCGCGGATCACCGAAGCGGCGATGGGACGGCGCTGCGCCCAGTGCGTCGAGACCCTCGAGATGTTCGTCTCCGCGTATGGCGCCGAGGCCGGAAACCTTGCGCTGCGCACCGTGGCGACGGCGGGCCTCTACGTCGGCGGCGGAATCGCGCCGCGCATCCTGACGACGCTGCGAAACGGAGCGTTCATGTCGGCCTTCCGCGCCAAGGCTCCGCTCGATCAGCTCGTGTCGCGGGTGCCGGTCTCCGTCATCCTCAACTCGAAGGCGGGCCTGCTCGGCGCGGCCGTTCACGCCAATTCGCTGCCCCGAGACTGATCCGAGTGCCAGGCCGGGTACGGGTTCGTGGGTGGGTGGCGATCGCGCTGCTCGGGCTCGTCTCGGCCTGCACGAGACCCGACGCCACGCCTCCGTCCGCGTCCAGCGCGGTACCGGGCGCCAGGCCGTCCATACTGCTGGTCACCCTGGACACCACACGGGCCGACGCCGTCGGTCCGGAATCCACCCGCAGCCAAACTCCCGCGTTCAATGCGCTGGCCGCACGCGGCCGCCGATTCCGGCAGGCCTACGCGACGGTGCCGGAAACGCTGCCCTCGCACGTCTCGATGATGACCGGGCTCTACCCGGGCGGCCACGGCGTCCATGAGAACGGCCGCAGCCTGCCTGGCACCCATCCGCTGGCCGCCGAACGGTTGAAGCAGGCCGGATACCAGACGGCCGCCTTCGTGTCCTCCTTCGTGCTCGCTCGTCGCTTTGGGCTGGCGCGCGGCTTCGATCTTTACGATGACGAGCTGCCGGACGGCGGATCGGAGCGATCGGCGGCCGACACCACCGAGCGCGCGCTGCGGTATCTGGAACGTGCCGCCGACCAGCCGCTGTTCCTCTGGGTCCATTACTTCGACCCGCATGCGCCGTACGCGCCGCCCGAGCCCTTTCGGCGGCGGTTCGAGCAGCAGCCATACGCGGGAGAGGTTGCAGCGATGGACGACCAACTCGGCCGGCTGGTCCAGCGCTTCGAGGATCGCGCCGGCGGACGGGCTGCGATCGTGGTGGCTGGCGATCATGGCGAAGGACTCGGCGATCACGGCGAGGCCCAGCACGGCAACCTGCTGTATCAATCGACCATGCACGTGCCGCTGGTAGTCGTCGACGGCGGAGGCGGCGCGTCAGCCGCGACCGTGGATGCGCCGGTCAGTACGCGCCGGATTTTTCACACGCTCCTCGATCTCGCGGGTGTGCAGTCATCGGACAGCCTGCGCGTCGCGTCCACCGAGGTCGTGCTCGGCGAGGCGATGAAGCCTTACCTGGAATACGGCTGGCAGCCGCAGACGATGGCGGTCGCGGGAACGCACAAGGCGATCCTGGCGGGACGGCTCGACGCCTACGATCTCGCCGCGGATCCGGCGGAGCACCGCAGCCTGGGCTCGGGAGCGAACCTTCCGGCCGGTCTGCGGAAGGCCATCGAGGACTACCCGATTCCATCGCTCGAAAGCGCGCGCACCCCGGAGACGCTCAGCGACGAGGCCCGGCAGCGCCTCGCCAGCCTCGGCTACGTCGGGGCGACTGCCGCACCGGTGGTCCGCAGGGACGCGCCGCGTCCGGCCGACATGGTGCACCTGTTCGATCTGCTCGACAAAGCGTCCGGTCTGTTCGTGCAGGCACGCTATGCCGAGGTCATTCCGCTGCTCGAGCGGATCCTCGAGCAGGATCCGTACAACCTCGACGCCGTCCTGCGCCTCGCGACGGCCCACTCCACGCTCGGACACGAGCCGCAGGCTCTCGCCGCCTTCAGGAAGGCGGCGGCGCTGGCGCCGGCCTCGGCCGACGTCAGGATGTATCTCGCGCTCCATCATGCCCGCGGCCGGCAATGGGAACAGGCGATACCGACGCTCGAGGCGATGGCCGCCGAGAGCCCGGCGCGCCTGCCGGTCCTCGAAGCGCTGGCGGCCATCCGCGAGCGGCAGCAGCGATACCCCGAGGCGATTGCGCTGCGCCAGACGATCTACGCAATGCGGCCGCCCGCCGCGCCGGAGCTGATCTCACTGGGCATGCTGGCGATGAACGCGCAGCAGACACCGCTGGCGATCGAGTCGTTCGAGCGGGCGCGAGGGATGGAGGGCGGGGCGTTTCGGCACGACCTCGAGCTTGGCGTCGTGTATCTCGCGGCGCACCGCTACCGCGACGCGGCCGAGGCCCTCGACCGCGTGCCGTCGTCGCATCGCGACTATCCGATGGCGCTGTTCAAGCGCGCCCAGGTCAGCGTGCTGCTGAAGGAGCCGGACCAGGCCGCGCGCATCGCCCGGGCACGCGTCCACGCCGATGCGACGACCCGTGGACTGATCGCGCGCGAGCGGCTGTTTCAGCCGGCCGGGCGCTGACGACCGCGACGGCCCCGATTACGGCCGCTCGTCGTTCTCGTGGGTGCGGAACAGCGCGGCCGGCAACCCGGCGGCGTTCGTGAGATTGGCGTCCGGGTCGTAGTCCCAGGCATACCGCACCGACACTGGACTCGGCACATCAGGGCTCGCTACGAGAACGGTCGCGCCGTCGATCTGCGCGGTCGCCGTCACGTACTTGCCGTCGGCCCCCGCGATCTGGAAGCCCTTCACCGGCCCGCCGTCGCGCGTCTTCAGGACCTTGCCGGCGTCGTCGAACCACACGCGGATCGACTGCCCCTCGCGAGTGAACTGCCGGTAGATCGGGCTGCCGCCGCGGTTCTGTGCCAGCATCGCCAGGCGCTTGCCGACGTCCTGCTTGTTGGTCGGATGGATGTTGGTCGGATTGCCGATGTCGTTGATGATGGCGACGCCGGTGTTGCGGAGCGCCGTCGCCTTGACCTGCCCCTCCTGGACGCGCATCCAGTGGCCGTTCTTGGCGGCGCTGCCGTAGTTCGCGAGCTGCACCCAGTAGAACGGAAAGTCCCCCTGCCCGAACGCGCGCCGCCAGTCCTGCACGAGCGTCATCATCGCGTCGCCGTAGACGTGCCCCTGGGCGCGGCCGGCTTCCGTTTCCCCCTGATACCAGAGCGCGCCCTTGATCGTGTATTTCACCAGCGGCGCGATCATCCCGTTGTAGAGCGACGTCGGCTCGTGCGCGTGCCCGGGCCCCATCGGCTGGCCCGGCCGCGGCCCTTGCGATGCGCTCGCTTCCCACTTCTTGAGTGCCAGCTCGTAGCGGCTCATGTTGGCGGGGTACTGCAGGATGGCGTTCTGCCAGAAGGTGAGGAACGGCTCGAGCCGGGCGTTGGCGACCAGCGAGGGACCGCTGATCCACGACGCGATCGGCGTGCCGCCCCAGGACGAGTGAATCAGCCCCATCGGCACCTTCAGGTCCTGCTGCATCTGCCGGCCGAAGTAGTAGAGCACCGCCGAGAACTCCCGGATGGATTCCGGCGAGCACACCACCCACTTCGCCCCGACGTCGTCCACCGGCACGTTGGAGGGCTTGCGCGGGACATAGAAGAGGCGAATCTGCGGGTGCGTCGCGGCGGCAGCCTCGGCGTCCGGATTGTCCGACTGCCGCACCGCCCACTGCATGTTCGACTGACCCGAGCCGACCCACACATCGCCGACCAGCACGTCGGTGATGGTGATGACGTTGGCGCCGCGGATCGTCATCTCGGCGGCTGGCCCAGGGGCCAGCGGCTTCAGCCACACCTCCCAGCGGCCAAGGGGATCGGTCACCGTCTGCGCGGTCTGGCCGCGAAAGGTCACGTTCACCGCTTCGCCCGGTTCGGCCTTGCCGAAGATGCGCGCCGGGACGTCACGCTGGATCAGCATGTGATCGCTGATGATGCCCGGCAGCTGGACCTCGGCGAACGCCGTGCCGCCGATGACCGGGAAGACCAAGAGCAACGTCGTCAGGAAGCGTGTCAGCATGGCGCACATCTTATGCGTGGATCGCTTTCCAGCGACAGCACCCGCTGGCGATTGACACCGCGCGCCCCTTGTCGGACACTGCCCGGTAGCGCGCTCTGGGGCGCCTCCTGTCCGCGGCAAGGGACTTCCCACCCAGCGGGTTCGTCCGTCAACCACGAACCTTCTTCCGGCCCGTCATTCAGCGGACGTCGGGCGTAACGGAAAGAAGGTGTCTCGTGCCGCGTCCGCTTACTCCTGGTACTTCCGTCGAACATCTCCGCAAGGAAGCCAAGCGCTGGCTGAAGGATCTGCGCGCGAAGGAGCCTGACGCGCTCGTCCGCCTGACGCGCGCGTGGCCGGGTGCCCCCGCGGATCCTGGACTGCGCGACATCCAGTACGCCCTCGCTCTCGAGTACGGCCTGACCGGCTGGACCGCGCTCAAGGCCGCCGCCGAGCGGCTCGAGGCCGCCAGCTCGACGCGCGACCAGGCGGTCCAGATCCTCTTGCGCGCCGCCGACAACGGCGACGTCGACACTCTGACCGCGACGCTCGAACTCAGCTCCGAACATCATCAACGAGCGCGGCGTCCTCGAAGGGCATGACGGGTCTGCCGCACGGCACTGCACTTCGGCCAGGAGCACGCGCCATCGTCCAGCGCCCTTCTCGATCGCGGCGCCGACCCGAACATCCGCGACGAGGGCGACAACGCGTTCCCGCTGCATTTCGCCGCCGAGCGCGGCGACCTCGAGGTCATTCGCCTGCTGGTCGAACATGGCGCGCAGACGGTCGCCGGCGAAGTAGACGACCATCGAGCTCGACATCATCGGCTGGGCCACCTGCTTCCCCAACATCGAGATCAAGCCCGACGTCGTCGACTACCTGCTGGCTCACGGCGCGCGGCACACGCTGCATTCAGCGGTTGCGGTGGGAGACGTCGACAGCATTCGCGAGCGTGGACGCGAGAATCCGGCCGCGATCGAGCGGCCGATGGACCGTGTGAATCGTCACCGGCGTGCGCTGCACCTTGCGGTCGTCAAGAACCAGCCGGCCTCAGTCGCTGCCCTGTTGGCACTCGGCGCCGATCCCAACTCGAAGGATGCGGGCGGACTGAGCCCCCTCGACGAAGCCGCGATCGCGAATCAGCGGGAGATGGCCACGCTGCTCATCGAACACGGCGGCGAGCTGACGCTCGCATCAGCCGTGGCGCTCGAGCGCACGGATGATGTCGAACGCCTGCTGCGTGACGATCCCGACGCGCTCAAGCCCGGGCATCGCTGGGGCACGTTGATCGTCCGCGCCGCGGCAGCCTCCTCCCCGGAGACCATCGAAACGCTGATGCGCCTGGGCGCCTCGGTCAATGTGGCCGATGAGCCGATCACCGCGGTCGACGAGACTCATGGCTATACCGCGCTTCACGCGGCCGCCTGGCGGGGCAGCCTGGCGGTCATCGAGGTCCTGCTGAAGCACGGTGCCAATGTGCGCCTGCGCGACAGCCGCTACTGTGGCACGCCGGTCGGATGGGCCAGCTACGCGCGCAAGCAGGAAGTGTTCGAGCGGCTGCTCGAGGCCGACATCGACATCTTCGACGCGATCGATTTCGATCGGCCGGGGCGCATTCCCGAGATCCTGCGCCGCGATCCGTCAGCGCTGCGCCGGCCTTTCGGCGAGTACCTGCCGCCCGGCTCGAAGCCAGGCCCATGGTGTCCCGACCCCGATGTCACGCCGCTCACCTGGGCCGCCGCCGAAGGCAAGGTCGAGGCCGCTCGTGCCCTGATGTCGCATGGCGCAGAGCTCGTCTCTGCCGGCCACCTCGCGAAGACGCACGAGGAACGTGTCGCGTCGTTCCTGCGGATGGCATGTCTGGATTGGGGCGTCGGAGGCGAGGATCGGCCGCGGCACACGCACGCCGCCGAGCGTCTGTTGCGGCGGTTTCCCGAACTCGCCCACGCGAATATCTACACCGCCGTCACCTGCGGGGAGATCGACGACGTCCGTCGCCTGCTCGACGCCGAGCCCACGCTGGTCAACGCGCCCGGTGGTCCGCGGCACTGGCCGCCGCTGCTCTACCTGTGCACGGCGCGGTTACCTGCGCACCCGGCGGCCGCGGCGAATGCGGTCGCCATCGCCAGCCTGCTGCTCGACCGCGGCGCGGATCCGAACGTGTACTACGTCGGGGGCAATGAGAGCATCCACTACACGGCGCTGACGTCGGTCGTTGGACGTGGCGAGGAGCAGGCCGCGACGCATCCCGACGCGCGGGCGCTCTCGGCGCTTCTGCTCGATCGCGGCGCGGAGCCGTACGACCAGCAAGTCCTCTACAACGGATTCGCCGACCACGCCTCGCGACCCTTGCTGAAGGAGGACGACCTCGTCTGGGCGCTCGACCTGATGTATCAGGCGTCTCTGAAGCGGGGACGGGCAGCCGACTGGGCGAATCCGGACTGGCCGCATCTCTCGATGGGTGGATACGGCGGCGGCGCATGGTACTTGCTGTCGAGCGCGCTGACCGGGAACAGCCTGGCCATCGCCGAATGGGCGCTGTCCCACGGCGCGAACCCCAATCCACCGCGCGCCACCGACCAGCGCACGCCGCAGGGATCCCTGTACGAACAGGCTGTCAGGGCGGGATCGTTCGGGTTCGCCGACCTGCTCGCACGGTACGGAGCACAGCGCGACGTGCGCACGGCGGGACCGACGGAGGATTTCGTGACCGCCTGCTTCCAGGGGGATCGGGATCGAGTCCGCGGGATGGCCGCCGCGAATCCCGAGCTGCTGAAGGAGGCCGCGCCGCTGATTCGCGCCGCGACGTTCGATCGCGCCGACGTGGCCAGCCTGTTGCTGGATCTGGGCATGTCGCCGAACGTGCAGGATCGACACAAGACCCGGCCCCTGCACACGGCCGGGTGGTCCGGATCGCCGGCAGTGGCCACACTGCTGCTGCAGCACGGCGCCGACGTCGATCCGATCGACGACATGCATGGCACCACGCCGATCTACTGGGCCTTCTTCGGTCAGCGACTCAACGTCGTCGACCTGCTGTCAGACGTCAGCCGCGACGTGTGGACGCTGGTCATGGCCGACAAGCTCGAACGCCTCCGCGAAGTCCTGAACGCGGAACCGCGTCTGGCCACCGTGTCTTCTGAGCAGTGGGGCACGCCGTTGTTCATGCTCCCTGATGACGAGGACAGAGCCGCGGAAATCGTGCGGCTGTTCCTCGGCTCACGGCGCGAACGCAGCGTTCCGGCGGCGCGACGGCACGACCGCGGCCGACATCGCCCGCGCGCGCGGACTCGATGCAGCGGCGGACCTGCTGGCGGGCGCGGCCAAGACCTGAGGCCTCCCGCTACTCGGTCGCCGTGAGCTCGGAAGCGCAGCTCGCGGGTGACGCGTTCGCCGCCGGAGATCGCCTCGACGGCAAGTCGATACGCGCCGGGGACAAGGCCGGCGGGCAGCACGACGCGAAAGATCTCGCCAGTCGAGGTCGCGAACCCTGAGGCCTGCCTCGGCCCGCTGGCAAGATCGACCGTACAGGCCATCAGGGCGCGACAGCGTGGCGGTCACGGTGAACGGCTTCGCGGCGGCCTTCGACGAGATGCGGATCGGCACGGATGCGGTGATCGGCATGCCCGCCGGAACGTCGGACGTGGCGAGCGGCGACAGATCCGGAGCGGTCGAGGCCTGCCTCGCGTTCACCAGCGGCACCGCAACCGGCAAGGTCAGCGACAGCCCACCCAGCACCAGGTCGTCGTCGAACTTCGGGACCGTGACCTCGGTGTAGACGCTGCCCTGCAGTCTTGTTCGCGCCCACTCGCGGCGACGCGGATCAGATACGGCCCCGGCTTCACGGGGATGTGCGATCGCAGGCGCACCCACCCGGCGACGGCGGTGCCCTTGCCCTCGAACGTGTTGTTGAAGCGCTGGCGCGCCTGGATTTTGCCCGCCGCATCGATCGCCAGCACGCTGAAATCGACCGACCCCGCCGCGACGGCGTCCTTCGCGGGCAGCTCGATCGCCACGACAATCGACGCGCCCGGCGACGAGGCGAGCGGCGCCGGCACCGCCGCGACGCGGAGCGTCAGGCCGCGCGTCTGGATCGGCGACCCGACCAGGGCATCCACGGGGGCATCCGGCGTCTGAGGTTTCGCCGGCCGCCGATCGGCCCAGTATTCGTTGCGCGCTCTCACCTCCACGTCAGGCACGCGCGTCTTCACCCGGATGCGGTGACGGCGGCCGTCGTTGAGCGGCGCAGGTGAGACATAACCGAGCAGATAGTAGGTGCCGTTTTCGGCGACGATGCGCTCAACCGCGTCTTCCGGCTTGTTCGTGTTGACGACGGCGAAGCCTCCAGTGCTTTCCGCGAGCGTGCGCAGGTTCTGCTGCGCGGAGAACGAACATTCCGCAGACAGCCCGCACGGATCGACGGGATACACGGCGACATTGCTGCGCTGGGCGGTCAGGATGAACTCGCGCAGCGACGCCCACGCCGCATTCGCGCTCTGGCTCGACACGATGTCCTCGACCGAGGCGGGAATGCCCTCGCTCACGAACAGGACGGTCTTGCGCCGGTGCGGGATCCGCGCCAGACCCTTGGCGGCGTTGCTCATCGCCTCCATCGCCCATCGCGCCTTGATCTCTTCGACGTAGCCCATGCGCCCGCCGGCCGGCTGACCCAGCGCCCTGGACATCGTTCCCGCGACCGTGCCGGCACTCGACGTCGCCTCCGATTGCGGGAAGAACCTGTCGATCGCCTCGAGCAGGCGCGCCTTGTCACCGGTGAACTCGGCCTGATTCGACGTTCGGCCACTGGTCGCCATCACCGCTGCCTGATCCGACGGTCCGAGCTGCTCGACCAGCCGGCGCGCGACGGCCCGGGTGCGCACCGCAAAACCCGCGTCGAACCGCACGTGGTAATCGTCGAGGACGATCAGGATGACGCGGCCGTCTTCTGGTTGATCGTTCGAGGCAATCGACGTCCCTGAGCGATCGGGCGGCGGAATCGGCGAACCGGCTGGTGCCGCGGGCAGATCCACGGCGACGAAGGTCGAGATCGTCACCGGCTTGCCGTCCTCGGTGACCTCGAAGTCCGCCTGCCCGAGACCGCGTACCGGCTGGCCGGTCTTGTTGGTGACGACGACGTCGACTTCGATGAGATTGACGCCGGACTTGAAAGTCGGCTGAGGGGCCGGCTGCTGTGCCAGCAGGCTCGTCAGCACCGCCAACAGGAACTGCTGCATGTGTGAAACCTAACATGGACGAATCGCGGACGGCGAAGCCAGAATACCGGGTGCATTCACCCGCATCTGACGAGTACCGGGCCCGCCTCGCCGCCCGGAAGGCGACGCGCGACGACCTGAACGCGGCCGACGCCCGCTATGCGAACAGCCGCCTGGCCACGTTCGGGATCGCGGTCCTGATCGCCGTGCTCGCCTGGCGAACGCCGCTCAGCGCGTGGTGGCTCGCGATGCCCATCGTCGGATTCGTCTGGCTGATGCGCCGCCACGATCTGGTCCTGCGGGCGCGTGACGGCGCGACCCGGGCGATCGCGCTGTACGAGCGCGGTCTCGCGCGGCTCGAGGATCGGTGGATCGGCACCGGCGAGTCCGGCGAACGGTTCCGGGACGATCGGCACGTCTACGCCAACGATCTCGATCTCTTCGGCCGGGGTTCGCTGTTCGAGCTGCTCTCGACCGCGCGCACGCGGATCGGCGAAGCCACGCTGGCGCGCTGGCTGACCGCGCCCGCGGCGGACGGCGAGATTCGTGCGCGCCAGCAGGCGATCGCCGAGCTCGGGCCCGCGCTGGATCTGCGCGAGCGCCTGGCCCTGGCCGGCACCGACGTCCGCGGCGCGGTCGACACCGATCGCCTGCTGGAGTGGGCGGAGATGCCGCTGCAGCCGGCGCGCCTGCTGCGCACGAGTACCTGGGTGTTCACAGCCGCCGTCGCGGCGGCCGTGGCGTATGTCGCGATCACCCGGATCTGGTGGCCGCTCGGCACCGTGCTGCTGCTCCAGGGGATCCGTGTTCCGCCGGCTTCGCGATCAGATGAACACGATCGTTTCCGCGCGCGATCCTGAAGCCGACCGCCGACTTCGTCGCCGACGCGCTCGCCCACCGGGCACGCGACCTCGACGTGCTCGCGGACCTGCTCAGGAGCCTGGAAGTCCACCCGTTCGCGTCCGGGCGACTGAGCGCACTGCGCGCGCGGCTGTCCACCGGCGGCGTGCCGGCGTCGCGCCGGATCGAGCGGCTGCATCGCCTGTCGGTGCTGCACGACTCCGAGCGCAACGCCCTGCTCTTTCCGCTCGCGGTCTTCCTGAGCGGATACCTCGAGCTGGCGCTGAGCCTCGGCGCGCTGCTTCAGCTCGTGCGGCCGCACGTGGCGGTTGCGGTCGACGGCTGGCGGAAACAGAACGGACCGCAGGTTCGCGTGTGGCTCGAGGCGGTCGGCGAGCTCGAGGCGTTCGCGTCGTTCTCGGCCTATCACTTCGAGCGGGCGGACGATCCGTTCCCGGAGATCGTCGGCACCCCGGCCGGCGCCGGCGCGCGCGGACTCTTCGACGGCACCGAGCTCGGCCATCCCCTGCTGCCGGCCGCGACGATGGTGCGGAACGACGTGCATCTGTCGGGAAACACGCAGCTGCTGGTCATCAGCGGCTCGAACATGTCGGGCAAGAGCACGCTGCTTCGCACCGTCGGCATCAACGCGGCATTGGCGCTGGCAGGCGCGCCCGTCAGGGCGACGAGCCCTGCGCCTTACGCCGCTGGCCATCGGCGCGACGCTGCGGATCCAGGACTCGCTGCTGGAAGGACGCTCGCGCTTTTACGCCGAGATCACCCGCATCCGGGAGATCGCCGACATCGCCGGCGGCCCGGTGCCGCTCCTGTTCCTGCTCGACGAGATCTTCCACGGCACCAACTCGCACGATCGGCTCGTCGGCGCGTCCGGGGTTCTCCGCAGCCTGCGCGATCGCGGCGCGATCGGCCTGATCACGACGCACGATCTGGCCTTGACCGCCGTCGCCGACGAGCTGTCGCCGGTGGCGGTCAACGTCCACTTCCAGGACTGGTTCGAGGGCAACGAGATCCGGTTCGACTATCTGATGAAGCCGGGACCGGTCACCCGCAGCAATGCCATCGCGCTGATGCGCGCGGTCGGGCTCGATGTGCCGACCTGATCGTCTGGCCTGTTGTCAGGGCTTGCTGCTGAGGACTGCTTCGCAGCCGACTTCGAGCGCGAAGCGGCCGCGGCTGCGGGAGACCAGCCGGATGTCCGGGCACTTCTCCTCGAGACGGCGCCGCAACAGCAGCAGCCGGCTCTCCAGGTTGTCCTTGAACTCGGGCAGGTTCAATGACTTGTCGAGGCGCAGCTCGCGGTTGGTGAACTCGTCGCGGCCGGTGGAGTCGCGAACGGTCAGCAGCCGCCAGAGGATGCGGGCCGGCAGGCTTCGAATCAGGTAGTCGCCGTCGACGAGGATGCACTCGTCGGCGGCGTAGTAGACGATCTGACGTCGCCGCGCCGGCGACGGCTCGCGAGGCGGCAGCGTCGGGGCTGGTGCCGCGACCGGCGGGCTGTGCGGTGCCGGCGCGACCTCGTCCGAAAGGACGTCCGCCGCACGATCCTGCAGCTGCATGTTCTGGATCGCCACGGCGACGTAGCTGCCGAGCAGCTCGATCGTCTGCTTGTCCTGCTCGTGAAAGCGGTAGCGCATTTCGCTTTCCAGGCAGAGCACGCCGATCAGCTCGTCGCGAACCAGCAGCGGCACACCCAGCTGGCTCTCGGGCTGCGCGAGTCCGGGCAGCGGAATCCGGCGCGCCGCATCTCCCGTCGCACCAGTGCGCGCCGCCAGGGCGTAGAGCATCCCGCGCAACAGTCCCGAGATGCGGATGGGTTTCCTCGCCTCCGCCACCATGCCGCAGATACCCTGACCGAAGCGGACCTCGGCGCCGGCGCCCGAATCGTCATAGCCGCGGGTGGCGAGCGTGACGAGCACGCCGTGCTTCCTCAGACGGCACGCAGGATCATCGAGTGCCTGAAGCCGAAGCTCTCTTCGAGTCCGGCCAGAATCGAGTCGACCAGGGTATCCAGCGAGTCTGCCCGCTGGATCCGGCTGCTGAGATCCTGGAGCGCCTTGACCGTGAAGATCGCATCGGGCGGCTGCGCCCGTGCCGGATCCTGATCGGTCCGTCCCTTCTCCTCCGCCGCCGGCTCGATCGACTGGACCTCGTAGACGTCGGCGGCCCTCAGCTTGAACACGCCCTTGAGGCCGCAGTACGACGCGATCGCCTCGATGCGCAGCTCCATCCGCTCGAACAGCGGTCCCGACGTCTCCGACGGACGTACTTGAGCCGCAGGCACCAGCCCTGGCCGGTATCCGGGTCCTGGACGATGACGAGCGCCTGCGGATTCTCCGTGATGTTGCGCCGGCTCTTGTTGAAGAACTGGAACGAGAGCGCCACGTGCGAGGCATCGACGTAGTCGACGTGGCTCAGATAGGCGGCGTTCGGGATGCCGTCGCGGGAACAGGTGAACAGCTGCGCCGGCAGCAGGCCCTGAAAGCAGGTCGCCAGCGATTCCAGCGTCGGCGTCATCCGAGCGGGGCCCCGGCGCCAGGGCCCGGCGTCTGATCGAAGAGCGCGGTGACGCGGATGCGAATCGCCATCGACGGCCAGACGCTCCACCCGGCCAGCGCAGTCGCGCGGAATGCCGATCTGTTCGAGGTTGGCGAGGAAGCGCTCCCACTGCGCGACGACGAACGGCTGCTCGTCTGTCGTCGCGACGCGCACGCCCGCGAACACGCCCTTCACCTGGCACGCGCGGTCGTCGGTCGGACGCGCAAAGACGACGGCGGCCGGCCCGGTGGCCTGCAGGTCGGGCACCACACGGCCGGCGGCAGCCTGCGGCACGTAAGCCCACAGGTGCATCCCGTCGTCGTCGACCCTCACCGCCGTGACGCGCGCGCCGTTCGGCTGAAGCTGTTTGGTGCGGGTACCGATGTGGATGCCGAGCCCTTCTGCGAGGAAGAGCGCCAGCTGAGCGTCGAGCATGGGTGGACGACCCGGAGTATATCCCGCCGTTTAGGATTCTTTTAAGGTCCGCTAGGGTCTCTTAGCATCGGCGTAGGAAGGTTTAGCGTTCGCGTGGGGACGCTGACCGTAAATTCGGGTCACACGGATGGAGGTGATTCGAATGAGACCTTCTGGAACGACCACGATGCTGTTCGGCGCCGCGCTGACCGCGCTGGCTGCCGCCTTCGCCACGACGACTGCCGCAACCACGTCGGCGCCGGGCGGTCCGGTGTCGGCGCCCGCGCGCGTCGCACGCGGCGAATACCTGGTCAACGCGATGGGCTGCCACGACTGCCATACGCCATGGAAGATGGGGCCAAAGGGTCCCGAGCCGGACATGTCCCGCGCGTTGACCGGACATCCCGCTTCGGTGGTCATGCCGCGACCGCCGGCGCTGCCGCCAGCCGGATGGAACTGGGCGGGTGCCGAGACGAACACCGCGTTCGCGGGCCCGTGGGGCGTCAGCTTCACGGCGAACCTCACGCCCGATGTCGAGACCGGCCTCGGCGCCTGGACCGAGGAAATGTTCATCGCGACGATGAAGACCGGGCGCCATCAGGGCAAGGGTCGTCCGCTGCTCCCGCCGATGCCGTATCCGAACGTCGGCGGCCTCAACGACGAAGACATCCGTTCGGTGTTCGCGTACTCTGCGCTCGCTGGCGCCAGTCCGCAATCGTGTGCCGGCGCCGATCGATCCGGCCGAGGGTGGACGGTAATGCGCGCGGGGCGAGCGGTCACGACGGTGGCCATCCTGCTGGCAGCAGTCGCGGCGGGGGCGTCCTCACGCCGCGCGCTCGCGAGCGGACCGGCCGACGAGCCTGTGGCGCCGCCCAGGCTGGCGGACACCGGCCTCTATGCCGACAGCCGCCTGGAGATCGTGCACGAGCGCAACCGGCCGTTCTCGCCGCAATATCCGCTCTGGACGGATGGGGCGGTGAAGTCGCGCTGGGTCTACATGCCCGCAGGCGCCACGATCGACGTCACCGACCCGTACGACTGGAACTTCCCCGTCGGGACGCGCTTCTGGAAGGAGTTCAGGTTCAAGGATCGCAAGATCGAGACCCGGATGCTGTGGAAAGCGTCCGACGATCGCTGGGTTGCGGCGAGCTACCACTGGAACGACGCTCAGACCGACGCGGTGCTCGCCCCCGCGGCCGGCATCGACGGCGTCGTCGAGGTTCGCGACGGGCGCCGCCACAGCATTCCGTCACGTACCGACTGCTCCGCGTGCCACGGCGACCGGACGAAACCGCTCGGTTTCACCGCGCTGCAGCTCTCTTCCGACCGCGACCCCAATGCGATTCATGGCGAGCCACTGCGCTCCGGCATGGTCACGCTGCGGACGCTGGCTGAAGGAGGGCTGCTCACGCCGGCCCGTCAGGAGCTCATGGCGCCGCCCCGCATCGTGACGGCGGACGCACAAACGCGATCGCTGCTCGGCTACCTGTCGGCCAACTGCGGAAGTTGTCACAACGGCGCCGGGGACATCGCGGCCCTTGGACCAGTCATCGACGTCCGCGAGTTGCTTCGCGATGGCGATGCCGTGGCGAGGCGCTTCCTCAATCAAGCGACGCGGTGGCAGGTGCCGGGCGTGGCCGACGGCGCCAGCGTCCTCGTCAATCCGTCGGCGGTCTCGGAGAGCGCGATGCTGGCCCGCATGCGATCGCGGCGCCCGTCATCGCAGATGCCGCCGCTCGGTAGCGTCGTGCCGGATCAGGAGGCGATTGAGGTGTTGACCCGCTGGATCGCGGCGCGCGCGCATCCTCACGGGCCCGCGGAGGGTCGATGAGCAGGAGCCGGCAGCGGGAGATCAGTTCGCGATCAGGATCACGCTGGCGGCGATCAGGAAGGCCAGCCCGATTGCGGCAAGGGTGCGGCCCTGGGATGCCTCGAAGCCGGCGGCGAACGGCTTGAGCGCGGCGCGAACCAGCTTCGGTTCCCGCGACGACACGATGCCGACGATGATCCACCACGAACCGAGCACCCACATCTGCTGGAACTGCTGCCGCCCGCCGCTGTCGAACGTCATCGGGAACCCCAGCACCAGGCCGGTGAGCAGCCCCGCGCCGATGGCCAGCGGGAAGTAGATCATCCACTTCTTCATGCCGACCAGCTTCTCGGGGCTGTAGGTCACCACCGACCGCGCCACGAAATACGCAAAGACCAGGAGCGGCACGCCCACCACGTTGTCGATGGTCGGGATCGCAATCAGGGTGAGCAGGACCACGAGCACCGGCATCCCCCAGTCGCCCGCGAGCTTCTGCTGCCAGTCGCTCACCGTGTCGGTGGCGCCGGTGTAGAACCGCACCGTGGTTGGCGGCCGCCCGGCCTTGACCGTATCGCTCCACTGCGTCGGGTTGCCGAGGCTGTCGAGCACCCGTTCGACTTCGCCGCGGGTCACCGGCTCCGGGCTGGTTTCGAGCTCGGCGTGGACGTGCGCCCGCAGGTCCTGCGTGATGTCGTCGGCGTTCAAGGTCGGGTCGGTGGCGACCGACAGCTTCACGCGGCCGAGCCAGGCTTCGAACAGATCGGATGCGTCCGGCGACCAAGTTTTCATCGAGCACCTGCCTTGAGGGCGTGCTGCCGCAACTCTTCCACACTCGTGACGAGCGATTCCCACGCCTGGTTCATTTCGGTAAGGGCGTCCTTTCCCGCACGCGTCAATTCGTAGTACTTCCGCGGCGGGCCGTCTGGCGAGTCCTCGATGGTGGCGAGTACGAGGCCGTCCGCCTTCAAGCGACTCAGGATCGGGTAGACGGTGCCGTCGCCGATCATCAAGCCCTCGTGCCGGCGCAGGATGCGGACGATGTCGTAGCCGTAGAGGCGATCGCCATTGAGGGCGTTCAGCACGGCGAGTTCGAGCGCCCCCTTCCGCAGCTGCGTCGTCCAGCTCATTCGGCGGCACTATATCCGATTACAAGGTAGATGGCAATAGGCTATAGCTCAATAGGGCGTAGCTCGAGGTCAAGTCAGAAGTGCGGAAGTACTGAAGTAAAAAACGCGGGAAGCGGGAAGCGGGAAGCGGGAAACGGCCAAACGGAACCAACGAAGTAATGTCTTCTCCGTTTTACTTCGTTGGCTCCGTTGCTCCGTTCCTAAGATCCGATGCCTCCGACTACCTCCGATGCCCTCCGATGCCTCAGTGATCAGAATCGCAAGCGCGCCGCGATCTGGAATCGCCTCGGGTCGAAGAAGTTGCGCGAGACGGTGAAGGCCGAGCCGGCGTGCGCGCCGGGGTTGGGGTTGTACCCGGTCTGGCCGTTGAGCACGTTGTAGAGATCGGCGGCGAGCTGCAGCCGCAGGAACGATCCGAGCCGGAAGTTCTGCGTGTAGTTCAGATCGATCTGGGCGTGCGAGCCCGTCCGCCTCGAGCCGGCCGCCTCCGCATAGCGTGACGTGTCCGCGGTATTGGTCGTCAGCGCGATGTAGGGCTCGTAGCTCCAGACCTCCCACGGCTGACCGGACTGCGCGAACGCGTAGACGCCGGCGGTCGCATCCCAGTCGAAGGAGTAGTAGCCGTACATCTTCAGCACGTGACGCCGATCGCCGCGCATGATCGCCGTCGCGGAAGTCCCACAGCTGACGGCCGGCGCCGTCGGCGATGAACGACGAGCCGACGAAGATGTTGGCGTCGTTGGCGGTCGTGGAATTGTCCTGGTCGAAGTTGCCGTAATAGTGGCTCCAGGTGTACGACCCGCGCACGAACGCCTTGCCGCTGCGCCACTCGGCCTCGGCGGTCGCCTCGTAGAACTTCGTGTAGGCGCCGTCCAGCTCGGCGATCACGTAGGTCGATCCGCTGGTGATCTCCGCCAGCCGTGCCGTCAGATCCTCGATGTAGAGCGAGGCGGGCACGCTCGCCGGCGTGCGGGTCGCGTCCCGGAAGGCGATCCGCGCGTTGTTGTTGGTGTCCTCCCAGAAGTGGCTGGCCTCGCGGTAGCGGCCGTAGAGGCGGCCCGACAGCGTGCGGCTGAACTGCCGCGCCGTGCCGGCGATGAACTCATTGATCGTGCGCGGCGTCATGTCCTCGACGAACAGCTTGCCGGACGACGACGCGACGTTGGTCGATCCGAACAGCACGCCGTTCTGGTCGAAGTGGGCGTTGATGGTGGTGGCGAGGTTGCGGTCCCACGACGCGGCGCGCGGCAGCGAGCTGGCGGCGGGGTTGTACTTCGCGTAGCTCGCATAGACGGTGTCGGAGCCGTTGTAGGCCCAGGTCGCGGACAGCCGCGGCTGGACCATCTTGCTGAACGGGATCTCGTACATCTTGTACTTGACGCCCGGCTGCGCCACGAATCCGGTCAGCGGCTTCGACGAATCCTCGCGCAGCCCCTGCCCGTAGAGGGTGTCGTTGCTCGCCAGCACGCCGGCGTTGAACGTCCAGTTCCGCCACCGCATCGTGTCGTTGAGCTCGAGGCTCTGCGACCGGTACTCGGAGTGGATGGTCGGCACCAGGCCGAGGCCCTGCTGCTGAAACGCCGCGGTGTAGTAGATCGGCGTGCCGTTGAACGACAGCCGTCCGCCCGGCACGGTGATCGATCCCCAGCCGTTCGAGCTGCGGGTCAGGTCTTCCGCGTCGATGTAGTACTGATAGCCGGCGTGCAGCTCGTGGCGCAGGCCCGACCCGAACGTGTAGTTGTAGGCGAGCTGCCCGCCGTCGCGGAAGAAATTGTCCTCGTCGAACGTCGTCCCGTAGCCGACCGTGCCGCCGCCGACGAGCGTGCCGGTGTCGTCGCGGTAGCCGTAGCGGGCGATCAGCGGCTGGGCGAACTCGTTGAACGCGGTCTGGCCCGAGATGACCGCGGGCACGGTCAGCAGGCCGATCTGATCCAGCGCGTTGACGTCGAGCCTCGTGCCGACCGCGGTCGTCGCGCTGACGCCGGCGACGTTGTCGGGACGGCCCTGCGTCTCGTTGGTGTAGTTGGTGTAGCGGAAGGACAGGAGGCTCTTGGAGTTGATGACCCAGGACCCTTCGGCCGTCCCGATCTGCTGCCACGCTTCGCTGCCGGTGCCGGTCGGTACTCGACGCCGTGGACGCGAACAGGTCGCTCTTGTCGAGGCGATGGGAGTCGCGATAGCTGACGTTGAGCAGCACCGAGCTGATCGGCGTGAAGGTCAGCTTGCCGAAGCCTTCGTTCCGCGTCCGCTCGTAGTTGGGCAGCTCGCCGTAGCGGTTGGCGCGGTTCTCACGGGAATTCTCCGGACGATAGAACGACGCGTAGAAATTCAGCCGGTTGGGGACGATCGGGCCGCCGACGTTGCCCGTGAACCAGTTGCGGTCCTGCTCGAAGCGCGACGCGCTGGTCCGCTGCAGCGCCGCCACCATCCGATGGTTCATCAGCTGCCAGCTGAGCTCGCCGGCGTAGCGGTTGGTGCCCGACTTGCTGACCGAATCGATGCTGAACCCGCCCGAGCGATCGAAATCCACCGCCCGCGAGCCGCCGCGCACCGTCGTCACCTGCGCGATGTCGTGCGACGCCGGCTCCGCCGAGAGCGTGCCGAACAGCGGCAGCGTCACGTTCACGCCGTCGAAGTTGTAGACGTTGTCCTGGCCGCTGCCGCCCGCGCTGGGGCCGCGCGTCGTGTCCTGCGAGTACTGCACGCCGGGAATCAGCTTGAGGAGGTCGCGGTACTCCTGGCCGACCGGCAGCGCCATGATCTGCGCGTTCGACACGCCGCTCTTGAGCGACGCCGAGTCGCGCTCCACCAGCGACGCGGTCGCGGTGACGGTCACCGTTTCGCTGACGGCGGCGATGCCCAGCTTGACGTCGACCGGCGTTTCCTGACCGAGCTGGACCTGGGCCTGCCGCGTCACCGTCTGCATGCCGCCGAGCACGAAGGTCAGCGTGAAGTCGCCAGGCGGAAGCGCCGGCAACCGGTACTGGCCGAGATCGTCGCTCACGGTGACGCGCGGCGACGGCAGCACCTCCGAGCGCGCTTCGACGGTGACGCCGGGGAGCACGCCACCATTGCTGTCGGTCACCTTGCCGCCGATCGTTCCCGTCTGCTGCGCGACAGCGGAGCGCGCACACAGGAACAGCGAGAGGAAAAAGAGCACACGTACGCAACCTATCGATCGGGATCGCATCCAGTCCACCTCCAAGTGTCTTGCAAAGCGTCGATTATAATCGCCGCGTGACCCAGCCCGCACGTCGCTTTCCACTCACGCTTGCTTTCGCGGCCGCCCTGCTCGCCCCGACGCACGCACAGCCGCCACAGTCCGCCGCCGTCGCCGCCATTCAAACGGTGCCGGAGAAGACCGGCTTCAACGACACCAGCAAGTACGCCGACGTCGTCGCGTTCCTCGAGGCGATCGACAAGGCGTCGCCGGCCGTGCACCTGACGACGTTCGGCACGACCAACGAGCAGCGGGCCCTGCCGCTCGCCGTGATTGGCGCGCCGGCCGCCACACCGGAGGCCGTCAAGCGCACCGGCAAGCTCCGCGTCTACATTCAGGGCAACATCCACGGCGGCGAAGTGGAGGGCAAGGAGAGCGCGCAGATGCTGCTGCGCGACCTGGCCGCCGGCAAGCATGACGACTGGCTGAAGTCGATGGTCTTCCTGATCGCGCCGATCTACAACGCCGACGGCAACGAGCGCTTCGCGCTCAACAACCGCGGTCCGCAGTTCGGTCCGATCGGCGGACAGGGGCAGCGGCCGAACGCGCAGGGCCTCGATCTCAATCGCGACCACATGAAGCTGGATTCACCGGAAGCGCGGGCGTTCGTCAAGCTGATGAACGACTACGACCCGCATGTCGGGATTGATCTGCACACCACCAACGGGACCCGGCACGCGTACCACCTCACGTACTCGCCGCCGCTGCACCCGGGCACCGACCCCGCGATTGTCGACCTGCTGCGCAAGGAGTGGCTCCCGCGCGTCACTACGGCCATCCGCGACAAGTACGGCTGGGAGTATTCGTACTACGGCAATCTCGGCGGGGGCGGCGGGCGCCGCGGCGCGGCGCCGGCGGCCGAACGCCGCTGGGAGACGTTCGACTACCGGCCCCGCTTCAACAACAACTACATCGGCCTGCGCAATCGCATCGCCGTGCTGAGCGAGGCCTTCGCCTACATCAGCTTCAAGGACCGCATCCTCGCCACCAGCCGGTTCGTGGACGAGAACCTCGCGTTCATGCACGCCAATGCCGCGCGGATCATGAAGCTCGTCGCCGCGTCCGACCAGGCCGCCGTCGTCGGGAAACAGCTGCCGCTCCGCGCCGAGCTCGCCCACACCGGGACCGTGGAGGTCCTGATGGGTGAAGTCGCCGAGGAGAAGCACCCGGTCGACAGCCACGTGATGCACGTGCGGAAGGACGTGAAGACGCCCCAGCAGATGGCCGACTACCTGACGTTCAAGGGAACCGAGCCGGAGCGCGTGCCCGCCAGCTACTACGTCCCGCCGGCGCTGAAGGACGCCGTCGACCGGCTCACGGCCCATGGCATCGTCATGACGCCGCTGAAGACGGCCACGAAGGTCGCCGTCGAGGAGTTCCGCATCGACGGCAGCGAAACGGCGCCGAAGCCGTTCCAGAACCACAACGAACGAACGCTGACCGGAGCATGGGTCGCGGGAGAACGCGAAGTGCCGGCGGGGACCTTGCGCATCGATGTCGCACAGCCGCGCGGCCGGCTCGCCTTCTATCTGCTCGAGCCGCGCGCGGACGACGGGCTGGTGAACTGGAACCTGCTCGACGAGGCGCTGAAGGACGCGAAGGCGTATCCGATCCTGCGATCGGTGAAGTAGCGAACGGGTCGTCTACTCGGCGACGCCGGTCGTGCCCTGCGCGCCCGGTGAGTCATGGACGACCGGCGCAACGCCGGCGAACGCACGGCCGAACTCCCTCGCACCGCCGAACCGGCGCGCCGGCGCCGCGCTCAGCGCGGTCAGAATGGCCGACGCCGCGGCATCGGGCAGCGTCTTCTGCCACTCACGCGGGTCGCGGACGACGCCGCTCAGCATCTTGCCCAGGAGCTCGGGGAGCGTGGCGCCGTCGAACGGCGGCATGCCGGTCGCCATCTCGTAAATCAGCACGCCGAGCGTGAAGACGTCGGATCGGACGTCCGCGGTCTGGCCGGTGAACAGCTCGGGCGCCACGTAGCGAAGCTCCGCGTCCGCCAGGCCCATGCCGCGCAGCGTCTGCTCGTGGAGCGTGCCGAGCAGGTCCTGCGCCTGCCAGATTCCCGCGCTCGAAATCATCAGCCGCTCGCCGTCCTCGTCGGTGGTGATGCGGACGATATCGGGCGACAGGCCGCACAGCAGACCCTTCCGCCGGTGCAGGACGTGCGCCGCCTCGAGCAGTTGCGTGACGAACCGCGACAGCCGCTCCCACGGCAGGGCGCCCGACTGCACGAGCACCTGGCGCATGCTCGGCCCGTCGATGAAGTCGGTGACGACGTAGACGAGATCCCCTTCCTCGCCGTAGTCGCGGACCTGGATGATCGACGGATGCGCGACCTGCAGGGCTCGCGCTTCGTGGCTGAAGCGTGCCCGAACCGCGTCGTCGCGATCGGTGCCGCCACGCAGGATCCGGATCGCCACCGGGTGGCCGAGCGCGCGATGCACGCCGCGGTGCACGGTGCTGCCGAGACGCCCGGGACCGAGCGGTTCGCCAATCTCGTAGGTGCCAAGCAGCCCGCCGCCGGCGGGATGATCGGCCGAGGTGACCCGCGCGACCTCCGGCCCTGACATCGCCTGCCCGAACGCGGCCATGCTCGGCCAGCGATCCTCGGGACTCTTGGCGAGCGCGCGCCGCAGCGCGATGTCGATCCACGGCGGCAGGTTCGATCGCACGCTGCTCGGCAGCGGCACCGGCTTCGAGAGATGGCCCGACACGATCGCCATCGCGTCCTGCCCTTCGAAGGGCAACCGGCCGGTCAGCAGCTCGAAGACCACCGCGCCGAGGCTGTAGACGTCCGACCGCGCGTCGATCGCGCCGCCGGTCAGCTGCTCGGGCGACGCATACGCCACCGTGCCGAGGAACTGGTGCGAGCCCGTCAGCCGCGTGTCGTCCGTGTGCTGCCGTACGTTGGCGACGCCGAAATCGACGACTTTGTAGACGCGCTCGCCACCGCCGAAGTCGTGGCCGACGACGTTGGCGGGCTTGAGGTCGCGGTGCACGATGCCGCGATCGTGCGCCATCGCGAGCGCGGTGCAGAGCGGCGGCACGATCCGCCGCAGGTCGTCGACCTCGAACGTGCCGCGCGAGGCCAGCTCGTCCTTGAGGCTGGGGCCGCTCAGCAGCTCCATGACGAGGAACGGCCGCTGCGGATCGTCCGCGTTGTAGTCGAAGATCGAGACGATGTTGGGGTGACGGAGCTGGGCACAGGCGCGGCTCTCGCGCACGAAGCGCTCGAGCGGGCCCGGACCGGCGATGTCGGCGAGGATCACCTTGATCGCGACGTCGTCGCCCAGCAGGACGCGGCGGGCACGATACACGGCGCCCATTCCGCCCTCCGCCAGCGGCGCCACGATCTCGTAACGTCCGTCGAGAATCTGCCCGACAGAAAGCACGGCCTAATAGTATCGCCCGCGCGACGGGTCGGCTGGAATGCGGGCTTACCTGAATATCTGGCCGATGCGCTTGCCGAGACCGGAGAGGAAGCCTTCGACGGCCCGGCGCACGCGCTGCTTGACGGTGCCCTGGTGCAGCGTGCACAGCCGCCCCGGCACCTGATCGCCTTCCTTGAAGTATTCCTCGTAAGTCGGGCACTCCTCGAGCGGCCGCATGTACGAGAGCCGGCACAGCGTCTCCTCGCGCATCCCGGCCGGCGCCGCGAACGCGCCGGCAGGCCGGCGCCGGAGCGCCTGCCGCATGAAGTCGCTCCAGATCGGCAGCGCGAACTTGGAGCCGTAGGCATCGCGCGCGATCGTCTGCGGCTGATCGAACCCGACCCAGACGCCGACGACCAGCGAGGACGAGAAGCCGACGAACCACGCGTCCTTGAAGTCGTTGGTGGTGCCGCTCTTGCCGCCGACCTGGCCGCGCACGCCCCACTGCCGCGCGGCCGCCCCGGTGCCGCGTTCCATGACGTCGCCGAGCATGGACACCATCTGGAAGGCGCTCTCGGGTGAGATGACGCGGTCGCTGTGGACGTCCTGCTGCAGCGCGACGCTGCCGTCGGCATCCACGACGCGGACGATCGTGCGCGGGCGCACGGCGAGGCCGCCGTTGGGGAACGCCGCGAAGGCGGCGGTGAGGTCGAGCGGAGTCACGAGGCCGGTCCCCAGTGACAGCGAGGGGACGTCGGGCAGGTCCTTCAGGCCGACGTCGGAGGCGAGGCGCAGGACCGGACGCGAGCCCAGGCGCTGCTGCAGCGCCGTGGCGGCGCGGTTGTTCGACTCGAGCAGCGCGGCGCGAATCGTCAGGGCATCGGGCGTCTCACCGCTGGCGTTGCGCGGCGACCACTCTTCGGGCCCCTGCGGCGCGATGTTCGCCAACCCCTCGAGCACCGACACCGGCGAGTAGCCGTGCTCCAGCGCGGCGGCGTAGAGGAACGGCTTGAATGCCGAGCCGGGCTGGCGCCGGCTGCGCGCCGCGCGGTTGAACTGCGACTGCCGGAAGTCGCGTCCTCCCACCAGCGCGAGGATGTCGCCCGTCTTCGGATCGACAGCGACCAGCGCCGCCTGCAGGTCGCCGCGGCCGACGCGCCGCAGACCGTCGCTGACCGCCTTCTCGCCGATCGCCTGCAGCTCCTGGTTGAAGGTCGTCCGGACCTCCCAGTCGGGCGGATGATCGCCGCCGAAGTGATCGCGGAACTGCTGGCGCAGGTATTCCTTCGCATAGCCGCCGCTCGGGTCGGTGGATCCCGGATACGGCCGGATGCGCAGCCGTGCGTGCTTCGCCGCTTCCTCCTGGCCGGCGTCGATGAAGCCTTCCTGCCGCATCCGCGCCAGCACGACGTGGCTGCGTGCGATCGCGCCGTCGAGATTGGTCCATGGCGACAGCCCGGCCGGCGACCGCGCCAGCCCGGCGATCAACGCGCACTCGGCGAGCGACAGCTGCTTCGCCGGCTTGGCGAAGAGATGACGCGACATCGTCTCGACGCCGTAGACGCCGGCGCTGAGGTAGATGCGATTGAGATAGAGCTCGAGCACCTGATCCTTCGACAGGTGCGAGTCGATCATCAGCGCCAGCACCGCTTCCCGGGCCTTCCGGCCGTAGGTCTTCTGGTTCGACAGGAACAGCGTGCGCGCCAGCTGCTGGGTCATCGTGCTGCCGCCTTCGACCGTGCCCGGCGAGCCCAGGTTGCGGACGACGGCGCGGCCGAGCGCGATCGGATCGACCCCGGGGTGCCTGTAGAACCGGTGATCCTCGACCGCCACGAACGCGTTGCGCAGGTGTGCCGGAATGTCGGCGAGCGGGACGTCGTGGCGATGCTCGTCCATCCGGAACCATCGCCGCCCGTCGGCGGAGAGGAACCACGTGTCGCCGACGCCGCGCGTCAGGCGATGCACGGCGTATCCCTGCCGGAACAACCACGTCACGCCGATCGCGCAGAGCACGACCAGCACCACGAAGATGGATCCGAACACACGATCGCGAACGCGGCGCGACCAGGCCGGGAGCTTCACACCCTGCTCCGCCGGCTCTGAAGGACGAACGAGAGCACGGTGTAGTAGACGGGGAAGTACAGCGAGCCAAGCAGCAGCGCCATCGGCACGTCGGGCATTGCAAGAATGATGGCGACCACCATCAGTGCCCAGACGGCGCCGAGCGCCGTCGTCAGGCCGCGCAGCTCCGGCGTGCGCGTGGGGTAGACGTAGCCAATCCGCACGAAGACTAAGACGCTGAACACGAGCAGAACGGCGGCATTGGTGCCCGGAGAGGTTTTCGCGGCAAAGAGATAGACGGCGACGATGTTCCAGTAGGAGGGGAAGCCGGTGAAGAAGTAGTCGTCGGCCTTGGCATCCAGGGAAGCGAAGCCGTACGCACTGCTGAGCAGGACGGCCGCGGCGGCGAGGAAGCCGACGTCACCGTCCAGCCGGCCCGAGTGATACAGCAGCAGCACCGGGACGAAGACGTATGTGAGGTAGTCGACGATGTCGTCGAGCCTCGCGCCGTCGAGGCCGGGGGCGTGCTCCTTGACGCGGGCCAGCCGAGCCAGGACCCCGTCGGTCGCATCGACCACCGTCGCGGCAACCAGCCACAGAAATGCGCCGCGGTAGTTGGCGTGCACCGTCGCCAGCACAGCCAGGAACGCCGTCACCGCGCCGCTGGCTGTATAGAAGTGGACCGCCCAGGCGGCAGCGCGCTGACGAAGTGTTCCGCGACTCGGCTCAACCATTCGAAGTCATTGTTTCAGAGTGACGAGTCGGCACGACATCGCGCGTCATGCCTCAGCAATTACGTTTATGTATTTACAGACGGGGCGAGCCGGTGTAGAATTCAAGCACTCCAATCCCCAGCGGAGCGCCCTAAACAATCAATCACTGCCGCCTGATGTGATCCGCCGGTGGTCTGCTCATCGCAGTCCTCCGCTTGCGCGGATGCACTAACCAGGCGTTTCGCGAATTGGATATTCATCAGTGGCCCTACCAGCCCGGTTTCGACGGCCCCGCTACCTGGTTCTGATCGCGGCGATTGTTCTGCTGGCGGCCGCACCAGCCGGGCTCTATGTCGCCCGCCGCCCGGCCGCGCCGCCGATGCTGGCCTTCTCCGAGTTCATCCAGCGGGTCGAATCCGGTGGCGTGACCAAGGTCATGTTCAGCGAGCGGACCATCGATATTGTGTTCCGCGATGGGTCCGCCGCGACGACGATTGCGCCGCCCGAGTTCCTCGCTGCCAACTCGTCGTTCGTGACCGATATGGTCAAGCGCCAGATCAGGGTCGAGGTGGCGCCGGTCGACGACCCGGCGTCGCTCAGCTGGAGCGTCCTGGCGATCGCGGGAGCGTTCTGCGGCCTGGTCGCGTTCACGGTCTACCGCACCACCGCCGGCAAGATTCCTTCGATTTCCGCCCGCGCCCGCACCGCGGACAAGGGCGGCACCGTCGTGACCTTTCAGGACGTGGCCGGTGTGGACGAGGCCAAGGACGAGGTCAAGGAAGTCGTCGACTTCCTGCGCGAACCGCAGCGCTTTTCGGCAGTTGGCGGCCGCATTCCCAAGGGCGTGCTGCTCGTCGGCCCCCCGGGCACGGGCAAGACGCTGCTGGCGCGCTCGATTGCCGGTGAAGCGGGTGTGCCCTTCCTGTTCGCCAGCGGCTCCGACTTCGTCGAGATGTACGCCGGCGTCGGCGCGTCGCGCGTGCGCAAGCTGTTCCGCGAGGCCAAGCGCCACGGCTCCTGCATCATCTTCATCGACGAGCTCGACGCGGTCGGCCGCAGCCGCGGCGGCAACTCGCTCAGCCACGAAGAGCGCGAGCAGACGCTCAATCAGCTGCTCGTCGAGATGGACGGCTTCGAAGGCCACCCCGGCATCGTCGTCATCGCGGCGACCAACCGGCAGGACATCCTCGATCCGGCGCTGCTCCGCCCCGGCCGCTTCGATCGGCAGGTGATGGTCGGCAATCCCGATCTGAGGGGACGCGAAGCCATCCTCCACGTGCATGCCCGCAAGGTCAACATGGAGGCGGACGTCGATCTCCGCTCGATCGCGCGCGGCACGCCGGGCTTCTCGGGCGCGGACCTCGCCAACCTGGTGAACGAGGCGGCGCTGTTCGCCGGCCGCGCCAGCCGCACCATCGTCACCAACGACGACATGCAGGAAGCGCGCGACAAGGTGCTGATGGGCGTCGAGCGCCGGTCGGTGGTCCTCAGCCAGCTCGATCGCGTGAACTGCGCGTATCACGAGGCCGGGCACGCGGTCGTCGCGGCGCTGCTGCCGAAGGCCGATCCGCTGCACAAGGTCACGATCATTCCGCGCGGCCGCGCCATGGGCGTGACGATGCAGCTGCCGGAGGCGGACCGGCATACGTATACGAAGGACTACCTGGAGACCCAGGTCGCGGTGCTGATGGGCGGACGCGTGGCCGAGGAGCTGTTCATGAACCACATGACCAGCGGCGCCTCGAACGACATCGAGCGCGCCACCGACATCGCGCAGCACATGGTGTGCGAGTGGGGCATGTCCGAGCTCGGCCCGCTCGCCTTCCGCAAGCCGGGCAACGCCTACGAATCCGACCGCGCCCACGTCGTCAGCGAAGCCACCGCGCAGCGTGTCGACGAGGAGATTCGCAACGTCGTGATGAGCGGCTACGCGCAGGCGAAATCGATCATCCAGCAGAACCACCGCGCGGTCGAGATGATGGCGCAGGAACTGCTCGAAATCGAGTCGCTCGAGGCCGACGAGATCAAGGCCCTGCTCGAGCGGGCGGGCGCGACGCGCCACTAATCGGTCACAGGCCGGGACATTTCACGCCGCGGTAGCACAGGCTGCCGCGGCGTTTTTTGTTTCTTGTCGTGATCGGGGATCGGGCACGTGCGCACGTGGCACGTACGCACGTAGCACGTCCGCACGTGCGCACGTAGCACGCAGCACGTAGCACGTGGCACAATGCCCCCCTTCCATGGCTGCGGGGAACGGTCGGGTTCGGCTCGAGGGCATACCGGCGCACGTCTGGGCGGTCGCGGGCATCCTGCTGCTCTCCCTTCTCTACGTCATTCTCGAAGTCGGCGTCGTGCGGCCGCGGATGCCGGCCGGCGACGAGGCGGCGACGCTGCCGGGCGTGCTGCTGACACGGCCACCGGAGATCGCCGCGGACGACCCCAAGGGGCTGTCGGCGATCGAAGACTGGCGAGCCAGATACTGGTCGGAGAGGACGTCGGCGCCGCGACAGGGGTTCTCGGCGACGCACCTGCCCAAGATCCTTCAGGTGCTGGTGTTCGTCGGGTCGGCGATCGTCCTGTTCGGCCTGCGGAGCAACGACTGGACGGCGTCGCTCTGCGTGCTGGCGCTGGCGCTGAGCGGCGTGGCCGCAGGCGGGCCGCTGTTCGGGTTCGAAGACATCCTGCCCTTTGGCGAAGTGCTGACGGTCTTCACGTGGCTCGCCGGTCCCTTCGCCTTTCCCACGATCGCCCTGGCGATTCTCTACTTCCCCACGCCGTCGCCACGGCTGGCGGCGATGCCCGCACTGCACGTTCTTCCGTTCATCGCCGCGGCCCCGATGATCGGCGGCGGCACGGTGACGGCGCTGTACCTGTCCGGCGTCGACAGCCTGCGTGGTGCCGCGCTCTGGGATGCGACGCATCCGGCGATGTTCTACGGCTCGTTCGCCGCGGCGCTCGGCATCAACATGCTGGCGGTGGCCGAGGGGGTTCATCGCTACCGCTTCAACCACGACGCCAACGAGCGCCGGCGGATCCGCATGGCGCTCTATACCGGCGTACCGGGCGTGCTGGCCTATGCCATCAAGGACGGACTGCCGATCGCGGCGCGGCTGACCGGCATGACGCTGCCGCACCTGCCGGGTCCGATCGAGACCGTTCTGCAGCTGCTGATCCTGCTGCCGGGGGTCGGCCTGGTCTACGCGGTCGGCGTGGCGCGGGTGCTCGGGCCGCGCGTCGTGCTGCGGCGCAGCCTGCAGTACGCGCTGGCGAACCGCACGCTGACCGTACTGGCGGTTTTGCCCGCGGCGGCGCTGGTGCTGTCGATCGCGAGGAACCCGGACGCGCACGGTCCGCGACCTGCTGACCAACTGGTACGTGGGCCTGCTCGCGATCTCGATCGCCGCCTTCATCTATCGCGAACGGGCCCGGCGCTGGCTCGACGAGCGCTTCTTCCGCCAGGAATACGACGCCCGCAAGATCCTGCTCTCGCTCGCCAGCCGCGTACGGTTCGAGACCGATCCGGCCGACCTGGCGAACATGGTGGTGAGCCAGATCGACGAAGCGCTCCATCCCGAGATGATCGCGATCCTCGTCAGCGGCATCGAGGACCAGCGGCTGACCCCGGTCACGGTCCTGCACGGCAGCGCCGAGTCCCTGGCTATCGACGGCGGCCTGGTCGCGATGCTGCGCTGGTCGGACGAACCGCTCGAGATCTTCATCCGCGATCCGCGCTCGCCGGTCCGCCGCCTGCCGGCCGACGAACAGGAGTGGATCGAGTGCACGCGGGCGGTCCTGCTGGTGCCGGTCGTGGCGCAGGACAAGTCGCTGGTCGGCGTGATCGTGCTCGGCGAGCGGCGTTCCGAGGAAGCGTATACCGCGGAGGATCGCCAGCTGCTGGCGAGCATCGCCGCGCAGGTGGGGCTCGGCTTCGACGTCGCGCGGCTGCGGCGCCGCCTCGACAGCGCCGGCGGCGCGGTGGGCGAGACCACCTACCTGCTGACGCCGCGAACCAGGCCGATGATGGAGTGCCCGCGCTGCGGCCGCTGCGAGGACGCGGAGGTGCGCACCTGTCCGTCGGACGGATCGACGATGCGGTCGTCGATGAACGTGCCGCGGGTGCTCGATCAGAAATACCGCCTCGAGCAGCTGCTCGGGCGGGGCGGGATGGGTGCGGTCTACCGCGCCCGCGACATGCGCCTCGATCGGCTGGTGGCGGTCAAGGTCGTGCGCGTCGAGCTGCTGGGGGATCAGGACGCGCGGCGCCGCTTCAAGCGTGAGGCGCAGGTCGTCGCGCGCCTGCAGCATCCGTCGATCGTCGCGGTCTACGATTTCGGGACGCTGCCCGACGGCGGCGCCTACATCGTGATGGAGCTCGTCCGCGGCGAAGACCTGCGGCGGGTGCTGGTCCGCGAGGGCCGGCTCGAGCCGGACCGCGCCGGCCGCATCCTGTCGGCCGTGTGCAGTGCGATCGAGGCGGCGCATCGCCAGGGCGTGCTGCACCGCGATCTGAAGCCGGAGAACATTCTGCTGCCGGGCGATGATGTCGAGGCCAAGGTGCTCGACTTCGGCGTGGCGAAGATCATCGACTACGAACGCCGGGAGGACACGATGGCCGACGCCGGCGGTACGGTGCTCACGGTCGAGGGGGCGATCGTGGGGACGCCGGCGTACATGGCGCCGGAACAGCTGCGCGCGCAGACGCCCGACGCGCGCACCGACGTCTTCAGCCTCGGCGTGATCGCGTACGAAATGTTGACGGGCACCCTGCCGTTCGGGCGCGGCTCGCTGGCCGAGGTCATCCTCGCGCAGGCGCGGGGCGTCCCCGCCGACGGCGTCGACCAGATGCCGCCGCCGCTGGCGCGCGCGGTCACGATGGCGCTCGAACAGGATCCGGACCGGCGCCCGCCGTCGCCTCAGGCGTTCGCGCACCTCATCGGTGCGGCCAATGCGTTGTGATGGACGGCGGGACGCGCGCGCGGCGCCGGGCTAGCCGGCCTTGAGGCGCTTGTCGATTTCCGCGACAGCTGCCTGAATCTGCTGCTTCCGGACGGGGTGGGTCGTCGAGGTCAACTGCCGCTCGAGCTCGGCCTTCGCGAGACGCAACGATTCCAGCTCTCTGACCCGATCGGGATCGACCGCCGGCTGCGCACTGCCGCGGCGCTTACGCTCTGATTCACGTTCATCGATGCGCTCCTGAATGCGCGCATCCGCGTCAACAAGTCCTTCTCCAGAATCACCCATAACTTCAAGCCTACAATAATCGTTGTGCCCCGCGGCGACGTTTTGACGCTATTTCATCCGGCGGTGGCTGAGTGGTTTGCTGCGTCATTTGCGATGCCCACGCCGCCGCAAACGCTCGGCTGGCCGGCGATCGCTCGTGGACACTCGACGCTCATCCTGGCGCCGACCGGCAGCGGCAAGACGCTGACGGCGTTCCTCTGGTGCATCAACCGGCTGATGTTCGAGCCGACGCGGCCGGCGGAGTCCCGCTGCCGCGTGCTCTACATTTCGCCGCTGAAAGCGCTCGCCGTCGACATCGAGCGCAACCTGCGCGCGCCGCTGGCCGGCATTGCCAACCGCGCCGCCGCCCGCGGCGACGAACACAATGTGCCGTCGGTCGCAGTGCGCACCGGCGACACACCGCCTGCCGAACGCGCCAGATTTCAGCGCGATCCGGCCGACATCCTTATAACTACGCCGGAGTCCCTCTATTTGTTACTCACCGCCAACGCCCGCGAGGCGCTGCGGTCGATTGACACGGTGATCATCGACGAAATCCATGCGCTGGTCCCCACCAAGCGCGGTGCGCATCTGGCGCTCTCTCTCGAGCGGCTGGAAGAGCTGACGATCGGGCACGGATCGGGTGGCGGCCTGTCATCCGAAGGCAGGAATCTTCCGCCTAAAGGCGGAAGCTACGCCGCGGCGAGGCGACCCAGCTGACGCGCTCGCGATCCCGTGGCTTCCGCCTCTCCCGTGGCTTCCGCCTTCAGGCGGAAGGACACGCCCGCCGTGCAGCGCATCGGCCTGTCCGCGACGCAGCGTCCGCTCGCCGAGGTCGCGAGATTTCTCGCCGGCGCGATCGCCGTCGCCCCCGACGCGCGGAAGACGCGCACCACTGCGCCACGGAGCAGGCCGGCGCAAAAGGCGAGGCCGGCCGAGTCGATCGCCGCGCCCGACGAAGCCATCCACGACGAGTTCGCCGCGGCCGACGGCCCCGCCATCGACTACCGCCCCGTCACCATCGTCGACACCTCGGAGAAGAAGCGGCTCGATCTGCGCATCGAGGTGCCGGTCGAGGACATGGCGAAGATGGGGCAGCCGGAAGACATTCCGAGCGGGCCCGCGTCGTCCACGGGGGCGCGCAGCTCGATCTGGACGGCGATTCATCCGCGGCTGCTGGAGCTGGTGCGTACGCATCGGTCCACGCTGATCTTCGTCAACAGCCGCCGCATCGCGGAACGGCTGGCCGCGGCACTCAACGAGCTGGCCGGCGAGGTGCTCGTCCGGTCGCATCACGGCTCGCTGGCGCGGCCGCAGCGCATCGAGGTCGAGGATCGGCTGAAGGCCGGCCAGATCCGCGGGCTGGTGGCGACCTCGTCGCTCGAGCTCGGCATCGACATGGGCGCAATCGATCTGGTCGTCCAGATCGAGGCGCCGCCGTCGGTGGCGAGCGGGCTGCAGCGGATCGGCCGCGCCGGACACACGATCGGGGCCGCCAGCCGCGGCGTCATCGTGCCGAAGTATCGCGGCGATCTGATTGCCTGCGCGGCGGTGACGCGCGCGATGCGCGAGTCGAAGATCGAAGCCAGCCGCTATCCCCGCAACCCGCTCGACGTGCTGGCGCAGCAGATCGTCGCGATGGTCGCGATGGACGACTGGGACGTCGACGCCCTCTACGCGGCGATCCGCCGCGCGGCGCCGTTCGCCGAACTCGAGCCGCGGCATCTTCGAGGGCGTGCTCGACATGCTCTCGGGACGCTATCCGTCCGACGAGTTCGCCGACCTCCGGCCGCGGGTGACGTGGGATCGGCTGGGCAACCGGCTCAGCGCGCGCGAAGGATCCAAGCGCGTCGCCGTGATCAACGGCGGCACGATTCCCGATCGCGGCCTCTACGGCGTCTTCCTGCTCGGCGAGCGCGGCCCCGCCGCCCGCGTCGGCGAGCTCGACGAAGAGATGGTGTTCGAGAGCCGGGTCGGCGAGACCTTCCTGCTCGGCGCCTCGACGTGGCGCATCGAGGAGCTGACCCACGACCGCGTGCTGGTGTCGCCGGCGCCGGGCGAACCAGGCAAGATGCCGTTCTGGAAGGCCGACGCCGCCGGCCGGCCGCTCGAGCTCGGCACCTACATCGGCGAGATGATCCGCACGCTGCGCCAGATGTCGCCGGCGGCCGCGATCCAGCGGCTGGTGAAGCACCACGACCTCGACGAGCGCGCCGCCGAGAACCTGATGCGCTATCTCGCCGATCAGGCCAGCGCCGTCGGCATCGTCCCCGACGACCAGACGATCCTGATCGAGCGCTGCCGCGACGAGCTCGGCGACTGGCGCATCTGCGTGCTGACGCCGTTCGGCGGCCGCATCCATGCCCCGTGGTCGATGGCCGTCGTCGAGCGCGCCCGCGCCGAGACCGGGATCGACGTCGAGACGATGTGGACCGACGACGGGTTCGTGGTGAGGTTCCCGGAAACGGAAGACCCGCCGGACACCAGGCTGATGCTGCCCTCGTCCGAGGAGGTCGAGGACCTCGTGCTGCGGCAGCTCGGCGCATCGGCGCTCTTCGCGGCGAAGTTCCGCGAGGCCGCGGGCCGGGCGCTGCTGCTGCCCAAGCGCCGTCCCGGCGGGCGCACCCCGCTCTGGCAGCAGCGCAAGCGGGCCGCGGATCTGCTCGGCGTGGCGGCCAGGTTCGGCTCGTTCCCGATGCTGCTCGAGGCCTACCGCGAGTGCCTGCGCGACGTCTTCGACATCCCGGCGCTGATCACGACGCTGCGCCGGGTCGAGCGCCGCGAGATCAAGGCGCTGACCGCCGATTCCGCCATGCCGTCGCCGTTCGCCTCGGCGCTGCTCTTCGGCTACGTCGCCAACTACATCTACGACGGCGACGCGCCGCTCGCGGAACGCCGCGCGCAGGCGCTGGCGATCGATCAGAACCAGCTGCGCGAGCTCCTCGGCGAAGCCGAGCTGCGCGAGCTGCTCGACGAAGACGCGCTGGCCCAGGTCGAGGCGCAGCTGCAGCACGTCGACGACTCGCATCATGCGCGCAGCATCGACGGCGTGCATGACCTGCTGCTCCGCCTGGGCGATCTGTCGCGCGACGAGATCGCCGCCCGCAGCCGCGTCGACGCAGACGACGCGATCGCCGAGCTGACGCGCGCACGCCGCATCGTCCCCGTGAGCATTTCCGGACAGCCGCGCTTCGTGCCGGTGGAGTATGCCGGCCGTTATCGCGACGCGCTCGGCGTGCCGCTGCCGATGGGACTGCCGGAATCGCTGCTGCAGCCGGTGCCGCAAGCGGCACAGGATCTGGCACGCCGCTACGCTCGAACTCACGGACCGTTCACCACCGCCGACTTCGCCGCCCGCTACGGCCTCGGCCGCGCCACCGCGGACCTGCTGCTGAAGGAGCTGTCGGGAACGAACCGCCTGCTGGAGGGTGAGTTCCGGCCTGGCGGCAGCGGACGCGAATGGTGCGATCCCGACGTGCTGCAGTCGGTTCGCCGCCGGTCGCTGGCCAAGCTGCGCAAGGAAGTCGAGCCGGTGGACCCGCCGGTGCTCGGCCGGCTGGTCACGGCCTGGCAGGGAGTGGTCCGGCGCCGCATGGGGCTGGACGCGCTGCTGGATACCATCGAGAACCTTCAGGGCACGCCCCTGCCCGCGTCGATCTTCGAGATCGAGATCCTCGCGTCGCGGGTCGAAGGCTACAACCCGGCCGACCTCGACGCCCTGACTGCCGGCGGCGAGATCGTGTGGTGCGGCGTCGAGCCCCTCGGCGAGCGCGACGGGCGGATCGCCTTGTACCTGACCGACCATTTCTCCCGGCTGCATCGCGCGGTCACGCCGCCCGAGCTCTCGGAGCGCGAGCAGGCGATCCTCGCGCACCTCAGTGCGCACGGCGCGTCGTTCTTCAGCGATCTGCACCTCGCGGCGGGCGGCGGCTATCCGGCCGAGACCGTGGACACGCTGTGGGACCTCGTCTGGAAGGGGCTGCTGACGAACGACACGTTCCATGCGGTGCGTGCCTTCACGCAGCCGCCGGCACGCCAGCGGCGCCGCGCCTCATCGCCGTCGCGACTCGCCGGGGCAAGTGCGGCATCGGCGCAACAAGCGAACGCGCGACGATTCCGCAGCCGCCGTGTCGCGCCGCCGTCAGCCGAAGGCCGATGGTCGCTGCTCAGCAGCAGGACGACGGGGACGGTCTCTCCAACCGAATGGTCCACGGCCACCGCCCAGCAATTGCTCTCGCGCTACGGCGTCGTCACGCGCGAGGTGGCCGCCGCCGAAGGCATCAGCGGCGGGTTCAGCGCCGTCTACGACGTGCTGAAGGCGCTCGAAGAGGCGGGCCGGATCCGCCGCGGCTATTTCGTGGGCGGCGTCGGCGCGACCCAGTTCGCGCTGCCGGCGGCGCTCGATCTGCTCCGATCGTTCCGGGAGACGCCAGACGACGCCGAGGTCGTGCTGCTCTCGGCCACCGATCCCGCGAATCCCTACGGCACGATGCTGCCGTGGCCGTCGGAACCGGGCGAGGCCGGCCGCCGGACGACGCGCACGGTGGGGTCGCTGGTGCTGCTGGTGAATGGGGCGCTCGGTGCCTACATCAGCCGCGGCGCGCGGCAGGTGCAGGTGTTCATGCCCGAGGACGAACCGGCGCGCTCGACGCTGGCCCGCGCCGTCGCCGGCCGGCTCGCCACGCTCGCCCGCGACGCCGGACTGCTGATCGCCGAGGTCAACGGCATCCCGACCGCTGACCATCCGATCGCGCCGTTCCTCGCGCAGGCCGGATTCCACGCCTCGGCGATGGGCTTCATGGTGCGGCGGACCTCCGGACAGTTGCCCGCCGCGTTCGCGGCGCCTGACGTCGAGTCCGAGGAGCCCGACGATGCCGGGAGCGGCACCTCGTTCGAGGACGAGGAAGACGCGCTGCCGCGCCGCACGTCGAACCCGTTCGCGCGTCCGCGAGGCAAGCGTGCCTGAAGGCGACACGATATTCCGGGCCGCGCGCACGCTGCACCGCGCGCTGGCCGGCAAGCGCGTCGTCCGGTTCGAATCGGTGTTCCCCGCGCTCACCCGCGTCCATGACGACAGCCCGCTCACCGATCGCCTCGTCGAGTCCGTGTCGTCGGCCGGCAAGCACCTGCTGATGCGCTTCTCCGGCGATCTGATCCTGCGGACGCACATGCGCATGAACGGCAGCTGGCACATCTACCGGCCCGGCGAAGCCTGGCAGCGCCCGCGCCGCGACATGCGTGTCGTGGTGGCGACGGACGACTTCGTCGCGGTTGGCTTCAACGTGCCGGTCGCGGAGTTCATCGCCGCCCGGAAGCTGGCGCGGCACGACGAGCTCCGCCGGCTCGGGCCCGACCTGCTCGGCGATCGGCTGGACGAGGCCGACGTGCTGGCCCGCATGCGCGCGCGTCCGCGCGACGAGATCGCGAACGTGCTGCTCAACCAGCAGGTGCTGGCCGGCATCGGCAACGTCTACAAGTCGGAGGTGCTGTTCACCTGCGGCGTGAGCCCGTTCGCGACGGTGCAGGATCTGGACGACGCGACACTGTCGAAGCTGA
>CAVVSR010000011.1:0-230841 GCA_963750935.1 uncultured Acidobacteriota bacterium | reverse complement strand
TCGCCACGGGCCGCCGGTTCCTGCAGGCGAACGTCCACACGTCGCTGGCGCCGATGACGACCTACACGGGTTTCAGGCGCACCACCGGCCGCGACAATCCGCGGGAGCGGCTCTGGGTCTACGGCCGCGCGCGGCTGCCCTGCCGGCGCTGCGGCACCCTCGTGCGCGTGAAGAAACAGGGCGCCGGCGTCAGGCTCACCTACTGGTGCGCGACATGCCAGCCCGCGAGCTCATGATCATCGCCCTTATCTGGATGGCACTGGCGGTCGGGACGATCGCGGCGGCCGCGGCGCTCTACGGCCACTACCTCGTGCTGCCGGCGTGGATGACGGGGCCGCAGATCTGCCAGCTGGAACATGGCGGCTGCGCGGTGCTGTTCCGCAGCCCCCGCGCCAGCGTGCTCGGCGTCCCGAACGCGGCGCTCGGCGTCTGCCTCTATCTCCTGCTCGCCGCCGGCCTGCTGCTCGGCTGGCCGATGTCGTGGCTGCTCGTGCTGACGCTGCCCGCCGTGGCGATGAGCGTGTTCCTCGGCTACAGCCTGATCGCGAACGGCCGGGAGTGCCGCATCTGCTGGGCCGGTCACATCGCGAACGCGGTGCTCTTCGTTGGTTTCTGGATGTTGACTTAGCTTCCGGCTTTCTGACTTCGAGTCCCGCGTCCCGAGTCCCGCATCCCGTCGCCGTCGCCGTCGCCGTCGCCGTCGCTTGCTTTGTGCTTCCTCAAGCTATATTGTGAGGCCATATATGGCCGCGAACACTGAGCTCAAACGAGGCAGCGCCGACCTGCTGATCCTGGCGGTTCTCGAGGACCGCGCGCGGCACGGCTACGAGATCGCCAAGCTGATTGACGACCGATCGAGCGGCGTCCTTCGCTTTCACGTCGGATCGCTCTATCCGATGCTCTATCGCATGGAACGGCGCGGCTGGATTGACGGCCACTGGCTCGAAAAGGCCGGGCAGCGGCGCCGGCGGTTCTACACGCTGACGCCGGCGGGGCGCAAGGTACTGGTCGAACAGCGCACCAGCTGGCACGAGCTCCTGAGCGCGCTGCAGCGGGTCGCGCGCATCGACCCGATCGGATGACGTGCGATGGATTTCCGACCACACGTGCGGAGCCGGCTGCCGTCGCTGACCATCGCGCGGGCGCCCGAGGTGGTCGACGAACTGGCTGAACACCTCGGCGAGCTCTATCAGGAAGCAAGGGCATCCGGCGCGTCACACGAGGCCGCGTTCGCGCGGGCGGTGGCGGCGCTCCCCGACACGCCCGGCCAGCTGGCCCAGGCCATTGAAACCGCGAGCCGCGCGCTGCCGGGCCTGATCGCCGACCGCTGGAGAGCCGGCGCCGTGGAACCCCCTTCGCAGAAAGGACCCGCCCGCATGTTCGCCACCTTGTCTCAAGACCTGCGCTACGCGCTGCGGATGCTGGCGGGCGCCCCCGCCTTCACCGCCGTCGTCGTGCTGACCCTCGCGCTGGGCGTCGGCGCCAACGCGGTCATCTTCACCGCCGTCGACGCCATCCTGCTGCGGACACCCGGCGTCGCCGATCCCGATTCCGTCGTCCACGTGTTCAATGCGAGCACCACCGACGGGCGGGAGCGGTTCGCCACGGTGTCGTTCCCCGATTATGCCGACGTCCGCGACAGCCAGGTGTTCGCGGGCATCGCCGCGGCCGGGTTCATCTCGCTCGCGATCGATCTCAACGGCGAAACGCAGCCGCTCGAGGGCGAGGTCGTCACCGGCAATTACTTTCAGGTCCTCGGTACGCGGATGGCTCGGGGCCGCGCCTTCCTGCCCGACGAGGATCGCGCCGGCACGCAGGCCCGGGCGGCGGTCGTCTCGTATCGGTTCTGGCAGAACCGGCTACAGGCGGATCCCGGCGTGCTGTCGCGATCGATCCTGCTGAACGGCCAGTCGTTCACCATCGTCGGGGTCGCGCCGCGGCTGTTTGGCGGCGCCACCATCGGGCGGACGCCGGACGTGTGGGTGCCGATGGCGCTGCAGCCGGAAGTACGGCCGCCGAGCGCAGGCCTGCGCCGGAGCCTTGGCACCTCCGATCTGCTTGGGCAACGCGGCCCGCGCTGGTTGAGCCTGGTGGCGCGCCTGCAGACGGGCACGGATCAGGCCTCGGCGGCGGCCGCCCTCGACGTCGTCGCCAAGCGGCTGCAGGCCGAGTACCCGGCCACGAACCGGCCGCGCGCCTTCAACATCGCGCCGCTCGGAGACGGGCCCGGCCTGCGAACCTCGGCGCGGCCGCTGCTGCGGCTGCTGGGGATCGCGGTCATCCTGGTGCTGCTGATCGCCTGTGCGAATGTGGCCAGCCTGCTGATCGCGCGATCCCTATCTCGCCGGCGCGAAGTCGCCGTCCGCGTGGCGCTGGGTGCGGGAAGCGCCAGGCTCGTGCGCCAGTGGCTGACCGAGGCGGCGCTGCTCGCGGGGCTGGGCGGCCTGTTCGCGGTGCTGGTGGCGAAATGGGGAGCCCCGCTGCTCCACCTGGCGGGGATCCCGCCGAACATCCCGCTCGAGTTGAACCTGCGCGTGCTGCTGTTCACGCTCGCCGCCGCCGCGTGCAGCAGCGTGCTGTTCGGGCTGGTGCCGGTCTTCCAGATTCTTGGCCGCGACACGATCGCGGCGCTGCGCGACGAGGGAGGCGCGATCGCCACGGGCAGCCGGGCCGCCCGCCTGCGGCGCGCCTTCGTCGTGTTCCAGGTCGCGGTCAGCCTCGTGCTCCTGGTCGGCGCCGGGCTCTTCCTGCGCACGCTGCGCAACGTCCACTCGGTCGATCTCGGTTACCGGATCGATTCGACGATGGTCGCCGACATCAACCTGGACGTTCGCGGCTACTCGCAGGAGGCGGGAGCGGGCGTCTACACGCGCATTCTGGAGCGGCTGCGCGGCATGCCCGGCGTGGCCGCGGCCGGTGCGGCTCGCATCACCGTGCTCAGCGGCGGAGCGCGGACGACATCGCTGAGCACGGATGGCCAGCCGGTCGCGCCGGACGGCTCCAACGCCTTCGATGCGCGCGTCAACGTCATCAGCGTCGGCTACCTGGACGCCCTGGGCATTCCATTGCTTCGAGGCCGGGATTTTTCCGACGCCGACACCACGACGTCGCCCCGCGTCGCCATCATCAGCCAGTCGCTGGCGAACCGACTCTGGCCGAATCAGGACCCGCTCAACCGGCCGCTCGGCAACTCCGAGCGCCCAATCGTGGTCGTCGGCGTCGTGCCAGACACGGTCTATCGCAGCGCGCTCGAACAGGAAGCGCCGCCGTTCTTTTATCTGCCGCTCGCGCAGAACTACGAGTCCGGCGTCGCGCTTCACGTCCGTGCGGCCGCTGGTGATCCGATCGCCCTGCTGCCGTCGATCCGGACGGCCGTGCGCGACGTCGATCCGCGCATCGTCGTCGCTCGCCCGCAGCGCCTGCGCGACGTCTTCGCGCAGGGGCTCACCGATCAGCGGATGATGGCGCTGCTCGTGGCGATCTTCGGCGCCGTGGCGCTCGCGCTGGCGTCGATCGGCCTCTACGGCGTGATGGCGCACGCCGCCGGGCAGCGACGCGCCGAGATCGGCCTGCGCCTCGCTTTGGGCGCGCAACGGGCGTCGATCTTCGGGCTGGTGCTGAAGGACGGCCTGCGGCTCGTCTTGTTCGGCTCCGTGCTTGGCATGATCGGCGCGTTCGCGGGTGCCAAATACGTCGCGAGCCAGTTGTTCGGCGTCAGACCAGTCGACCCGCTGACGTTCGCGCTCGGTTGTGTGCTGCTGACGATCGTTGCGACGCTCGCGTGCCTCCTGCCGGCCCGGCGCGCCATGCGCGTCGATCCCGTCGTCGCGCTCAGAGGGATGTAGCGGGCGTCAGCGCCGCTCGCGGACGACGTATCCGATCGAGCCGTCGGGGCGGGACACGCGCTCGACGAACAGCCGCGTGTTGGTGCGTATCGCCGGTCCCGGCATGTGCGGCGGCTCACGGTAGGACGCGGGCTGCAACGCAGCGTCGACCAGAGAGCCGGCAATCGAAAAGGTGAATCGCGCCGCCAGCCACCCGGCGGGGTGTGTAATCCGTTTCCGCTTCACACCTCACGGATGCGCTCGCCGTGCGTGTAGACGTTGAATCCGCCGTCGCGCACGAACCCGAGCAGCGTGATGCCGGCCGCCTCCGCCAGGTCCACCGCCAGGCTCGACGGCGCTGAAACGGCACAGACGATGGCCACCCCGGCCAGCCACGCCTTCTGCAGGATCTCGAACGAGGTCCGGCCGCTGACCGCGAGCACGGCATCGGCGAGCGGCAGCCGATCGTCCTGCAGCATGCGGCCCACGACCTTGTCCACCGCGTTGTGCCGGCCGACGTCCTCGGCGAAGCCGATCATGGTGCCGTCCGCGGTGAACAGCCCGGCAGCGTGCAGGCCCCCGGTCTCGTCGAACAGACGCTGGCGCGATCGCAGCCGCGCGGGAAGCGACGCCACGATCGACGGCGGCAGCGTCCAGGCGCAGGACAGCGGCGTCAGGTTGCGCTGTAGCGATTCGATCGTCAGCCGGCCGCAGACGCCGCACGACGACGTCGCGATCACGTGGCGGCGATCCTCGAAGCGCTGCTCGAGCGTGCGCCGCGCCTCGCCGAGCAGGAACACGTCGACGACATTGTGCCGATCGGGATGGTCCGGATGCCGGCAGTGCTCGACGGCGCCGAGATCGTTGGACGAGGCGATCACGCCTTCGGAGAGCAGGAAGCCCGCCGCGAGGTCGCGGTCGGACCCCGGCGTCCGCATGACGACGGCGAACGGCCGGCCGTGCAGGCGGACCTCGAGCGGCTCTTCGATGGCGACCGGATCGGCGTCGGTCGACTCGCGCGTGCGTCCGATTCGCGTCACCGCGACGTGACGAACGCCTTCAGACATGGTTGCGCAGCATCAGCTCGCGCGGATGCGGCTCCAGATAGGTCTGTCCGGCCAGGTAGGCGACGTGGTGCAGCCGTACGTAGTGCCGCAGCAGCGTGATCGGCACGATCAGGGGCACGAGGCCGAGGCGGTATTCCTCCAGGCACGTGACCAGCTCCGCCTTGGACGCCTTGTCGAGGAGCTTCTTCAGGTGACCGGCCATGTGCATCAGGACGTTGGTCTGGCGGCGCGTCGTCGCCAGCACCGACAGCGCGGCCATGAACCCCTGCTCGTACTCCTCGCGCAGCGCCGCCCGGGATGATGGCTGCCGCGCCACCAGCTGGCCCAGCGCGCGATACGCGACCGTCGAGTGCGAGAGCAGGGACATCTTGTGAGCGGTATGAAACGCCACCAGCGACCCCGACGTCCATCGGCCGGCGAAGAACCGGCGCAGCCGCTGGTAGGCGAACACCCGCTCGATGAAGTTCTCCCGCAACCGCGGGTCCGACAGCCGGCCCTCTTCTTCGACCGGGAGATTGGGGAAGTGCGACAGCAGCGCCCCGGCAAACAGTCCGCGGCCGCTCGGATCCGGCATGCCCGAGGCGTTGTAGACCTTGACGCGCTCCATGCCGCAGCTCGGCGAGCTCTTCTTGAGGACGTAGCCGGAGAGCTGCTCGCCTTCGAGGGCGCGCAGCCGGCGGCGCGACCACGTGTTCATCGCATCGGTGTGATCGACGCCGGTCCTGGTGGTGAGCATGCGCACACCGCCGTCGGCGGCGCGGACCAGCCGCAGCGCTTCGCGCGGCGTCCCCATCCCGACCTCGACCTCGGGACAGACCTTGACCCATTCGACGTGCGGCGACAGGGTGACGGCGAGAAAGGGATCGCGCTTGTGTCCGCCGTCGAAGCGGACCTCGTCACCGAGCAGGCAGGCGGAGATCCCGATGCGCGGACGATCGGCGTCGGGCGTCAGTTCCACCGCAGGCCGCGAATCTGATCGAGGTTGACGTTGCCGCCGCTCAGGACGCAGACCACGCGGGCTCCAGGCGGCGCCGTGACGGCGCCGTCGAGCAGGGCGGCGACCGGTGCGGCCGCGGCCCCTTCGACCACCAGCTTGGCGTGCGCCATGATCCAGATCATGGCGTCGAAGATGCGCTCGTCGGGCAGCGTGACGATCTCGTCGACGAACCGCCGCACGACCTCGAACGTCGTTTCGCCCACGCGCTTCACCCGCAGGCCGTCGATGATGCAATCGACGCGGTCGAGCGTCACGACGTGGCCGTCCCGCACGCTGTCGTGCATGCCGGGGGCGCCGGACGACTCGACGCCGATCACGCGAATCGACGGCTTCAGCGCCTTGACGGCCATCGCCACGCCCGAGATCAACCCGCCGCCGCCAATCGGCACGACCACCACGTCGACGTCGGCCCAGTCGCGCACGATCTCGAGGCCGAGCGTGCCCTGTCCCGCAATCAGCTGCAGATCGTCGAACGGATGCACGTAGGTCAGGCCGCGCGTGCGCACCAGCTCGCGGGCCTTCTCGTTCGCCTCGTCCCAGATGGTGCCGTGCAGCACCACCTCGGCGCCATACCCGCGGGTGGCGGCCACTTTCGACGGCGTCGCGTTCTCGGCCATGACGACCACCGCGTGCACGCCGTGCAGGCGCGCCGCCAGCGCCACCCCCTGCGCGTGATTGCCCGCCGACGAGCACACAACCCCGCGGGCGCGTTCCTCGGCGGTGAGCTGCGGAATCTTGTTCAGCGGGCCGCGAATCTTGTACGAGCCGGTGCGCTGGAAGATCTCGGCCTTCAGCCGCACGTCGAAGCCGGTGCGCTCGCTCAACATCCGCGAGGTCAGGAGCGGCGTCTGGTTGATGTGCGGCCCGACCCGCGTGTACGCGTCCTCGAAGGCCTCGAGCGGCAGCGGCAGCGTCATCGCACGACGGCGGTCAGCATGATCTCGACCAGCCCGTCGTCCACCACCAGCGGCGTGCCGACGGTCGTGCGCGCTGGAAAGCCGGCGCCGAAGAACGTCCGGTACTCGTCGTTCATCGCCGCGAACGACGCCACGTCCTTGAGGTAGACCATCGCCTCGACGACGTCGGCAGGCGTGGCGCCGGCGGCCTCGAGGGTCTTGCGCAGCCGGGCCAGCGTCTCGCGCGTCTGGGCGGCGACGTTGCCGGCGGTCTCCGGGGTGTTGCCGAGAGCGCCCGACAGATACACCCGCTGGCCGGCCTTGACGGCCGGACTGATCGGAATGCCCGCCGGACCCGAGCCGATCGCCTGGCGGGGAGCGGACGAGGCGGTGAAGGTCATCTCCACGAGGAAGTCGGGACCCGCCAGGCCCGACTTGACCGTCGCCCGGGCCGGCGGCGCCTGCGTGAAGTACTGGCGGTAGGCCTCGTTCATGCCGGCGAAGTTCGACGGCTCGGTCAGGTAGACGCGCGTGCTGACCACGTTGGCGAACGTCATCCCCGCGGCCGCGAGCAGCTCCGCGCCGTTGTCCATGACCGCGCGCGTCTGGGCGGTGATGTCGCCGGACACGAGCGAGTTGTCACGACCCCGGCGCGGCACCAGTCCCGACAGAAAGAGCGTGTCGCCCGATCGAATCGCGTAGCTGTACGGATTGGGCGACGGCTTCCAGTCCTTCGGGAGGACGACCTGACGGTCGGCGCCGTTCGGCGCGGCGATCATCGTGATTTCGATGAGCGCCTCGGGCCGGACCAGTCCGGTGATCACCGTCGTCCTGGTTGGCGGGTCCTTCGCCCAGAACGGCCGGTAGGCCTCGTTCATCGGCTGGAAGTGCGCCGCGGTCGTCAGATAGACCGTGACGGAGACGACCTGCTCGAGCGACGAGCCCGCGGCGACGAGGACCTCGCGCATCCGTTCGAGGACGAGGCGCGTCTGGGCGCCGATGTCGCCCGTCGCATCGATCGCGCCCGAGGCGTCCTCAGCCAGCGTGCCGGAGAGATAGACGAAGCCACCGGCCTTGACGGCCGAGCTGTACGGCGCGTCCGGCGGCGGGCCAACGGAGACGACTTCCTTGAGGCTGGATGGCATGGCAGATTGTAATCGCCAATCTCACCACTGCTGGTCTGCTGGTGGGTGTCAGGTGGGTGTCACGCGCACCCACCTTCTTCTTGAACAGCCGCCACCAGGTCGTCGCGTCGATGCCGAGCGCGTCCCACCAGATGCTGAGCGCCGCGCCATTGCCTTTCAGCACCGCGTCGCGCGTGACGCCCTGCGGCGGCGGCACCAGCGCGGCGAGACGGTCGTAGACGCGCGCGCGCTCGTCGTGCGTACCGCGCGTGAGGAGGTGCCACAGCGTCATGGCGTCGCGGCGGCGGGCGTTCGCGAGCACGAAATCGAGCGCCGCCGATCGTCCCGGCGCGTCGGGCGGGCCGAAATCCAGCAGCATCAGCGCCTCGCCGTAGCCGGAGGAGGCGTCTTCGTAGCGCGGCGTGCCAGGTCCCTTGTCGGCGCGAGTCGCGCAGACCGCACCTTCGGGGACGTAGGTGTCGCGGCCGTCGCGCTCGAAGCCGACCCACCCGTGCGTGACCCGCAGCAGTCCCTGCCCGCGCTCGTCCACGTGCAGCGTGTAGGCGCAGCCGAGATCCACCGCGACCGCCGCCTTGGTATTGACGTAGAAGAACTTCGGCGGCGCCCAGATGCGGGCGTGAATCGTGCCCGCCTCGAGCGCCAGGCGATGTTCGCGCCCCCCGGCGGCGACGAGCTGAATCCGCGTATTCGGCTCGACGTCGACGCTGCCGATGCGGCCCACCGCGACCCGGGCCCGGGACGCCCCGTCGGTCACCAGCCACTCGCCGCGTCCGAGCCGCGCCCGTCCGCTGATCGCCCGGCCGTCCACCGCCGGCGCCCCGGTCACGCCGCTGACGTCCCAGCTGGTACGGCCGAGCGCGATCGCCAACCAGCCGCCGGCAATCAGAATCAACGCCGCCGCCGCGGCAAGCCACGGCCGGAGCCGGACGGCCGCCCGCGTTCGCGCCACGTCCCGCGCCGGGAGCGCCGGCATGGTGCCGCGATGGCGAAGGGCGCTCAACGTCTCTTCGAGACGCACCACGTCCGGGTCCGGCTCGCCACTGCCGTCCCAGAGATACGGGTCGTGCCGATCGTCGCGGTCCGTGTCGGTCATCGCTCCAGTTTTTCCCGCAGCATCTTCATCCCGCGGTGCAGATTCACGCGGACCGACGCGGGCGTCAGCCCGGTTCGCTCCGCGATCTCGGGTCCCGTCATGCCTTCGACGAGGCGCAGGACCAGCGTCTCCCGGTAGGCCTCGGGCAGCGAGCGCACGACGTCCAGCAGCCGGATCGCCTCGGTGCGCGCGGCCGTTCGGTCATGAGCCGCCAGGTCGGAAGGAAGCTCCACCACGTCGGGAGCGCGCCGGTGGAAGTCGGTCGCGCGGTTGCGCGCAATCGTGCTGAGCCAGCCGCCGAACGCCGCCGGCTCGCGCAGGCCCGCAAGCCGGTTCCATGCGGACAGAAAGACGTCCTGCACCAGGTCGTCGACGTCGGCGCGCGGCACGCGCGCCAGCAGGAGGCCGTGAATCACGCGCGCGTAGCGATCGTACAGCGCGCCGAACGCCGCCTGGTCGCCGGCCTGCGCGCCGCGGACCAGATCCGCATCTTCGGCCGCATGTGCGGGTGAAAACCGGGTGACGGTCATCGGCGCGAGCGGGAAGGCGCGGCGCCCGAGGACCTCTTCCACGCTGTAGAGGACGGGACGGCGAACCGAAATGTTAACGACAAGCGGCTCTCGCGGCATGACCGGTGCGCCAGGGACGATCCCAGCTCATCCGGCTCGCGCCGCCGCGCACGGGTTCGCGTGCGGCTTCGCATTACAATTCTTGATCGCCTTGGAGGGACTCTCAATGAATCGTCTGCTGCAATCATGTGTGCTCGCTCTTACGCTCGTCGCCGTAGCCGCCAGCCCCGCGCTCGCCGACGTCAAGACCCGCGACAAGACCCAGATCAAGTTCGAAGGCATGATGGGCCGGATGATGGGGATGTTCGCCGGCAAGGCCGCCAAGGACGGAGTGGTCACCACCCACGCGGTCAAGGGTAACCGCAAGGTCGAGATGACCGGCGACAGCGTCGGCCGCATCGTCGATCTGAAGGAAGAGAAGATCTACCAGCTCGATCTGAAGAAGAAGACATACGAAGTCATCACCTTCGAGGAGATGCGCCGCCAGCTGCGCGAGGCGAGAGACAAGGCGCAGCGGGAGACTCCCAAGGAGGAGAAGCCCCAGGAGGAAGCCGGCAAGCCCGAGCGCGAGGTCGAGTTCGACTTCGACGTCAAGGAGACCGGCCAGACCAGGGCGATTGCCGGGCACAACACGCGCGAAGTCGTCATGACCCTGACGATGCGGGAGAAGGGGAAGACGCTGGAGGACTCCGGCGGCATCGTCCTCACGTCGACGTCCTGGCTGGCGCCGACCATCGCCGCGATGAAGGAGTTCGCGGAGTTCGAGATGCGCTACTGGAAGGCGATCGCGCCCGAGGCGTCAGGCCTCTCCGCCGAGCAGATGGCCGCGCTGATGTCGTTCTACCCGATGCTGGGCAAGGCGATGGAGCGGCTCAAGTCGGAAGGCACCAAGCTCGAAGGCACGCCGCTCTTCACCACGATGACGTTCGAGGCGGTGAAGAGCAAGGCCGCGCTCGAGCAGGACAGCCAGCAGAACAGCGGCGGCGGGGTCGGCGGGATGCTGGCGCGGCGCATGATGAAGAAGGACACCAAGCCGCGGACGCTCGTGTTCACCTCGACTCACGAGACGCTCGAGGTCGCGACCACCGTCGCCCCGACCGACCTCGAGATGCCGGCCGGGTTCAAGGAGAAGAAGTAGCGGTGTGCGGCGGCAGGTAGATCGTGAACGTGGTCCCCTGGTTCTCTTCACTGTCCACGTATACCCCGCCGCCGCTCTGCTTCACGATGCCGTAGACGGTCGCCAGCCCGAGCCCGGTGCCTTCTCCCTGCTCCTTGGTCGTGAAGAAGGGCTCGAAGATGTGGCGCCGGACGTCCTCGGGCATGCCGACGCCGGTGTCGGTCACGGTCATGGTCACGTAGCCGCCGGGCTCCAGGCCCGGCAGCGCCGCGGCCTCGTCGTCCGATAACGTGCGGTTGGCGGTACGGATGACCAGTGAACCCCCTTCGGGCATCGCGTCACGCGCGTTGCCGCCGAGATTCATCAGCACCTGGGCGATCTGGCCGCGATCGGCCCGCACCGGCCACAGCCCCTCCCCCGGCTCGAACGTCAACAGGATGTCGGTGCCGACCATGCGCGTGAGCATGCGCTGCACCTCGTCCACCACGGCGTTCAGGTCGAGCACCTGCGGCTGCAGCATCGACTGCCGGCTGAAGGCGAGCAGCTGACGCGTCAGCGACGCCGCCCGCTCCGCGGAACGCCTGATCTCCTCCACGTCCAGGCGTTTCGGATCCTCCATCGGGATCGCCTCGAGCAGCAGATCCGCGTAGCCATAGATGGCGGTCAGGACGTTGTTGAAGTCGTGCGCGATCCCACCCGCCAGCCGCCCCACCGCTTCCATCTTGTGCGCCTGGCGCAGCTTGGCCTCGGTGGCGCGGAGGCTCTCCTCGGCGCGCACGCGCTCGGTGACGTCGCGGGCATTGACGACGATGCCCTTGCGCGGGTCCTCCTCGATCCAGCGTCCCAGCGTTTCCAGGACCCGCCAGGATCCGTCCTTGTGGCGGAGCCGGAAATGGAATGCGGCGCCATCGTCTGACGGCAGCGGCGACGAGCCCAGCACTCCGGACGCGCGGCCGCGGTCGTCCTCGTGAATCAGCGCCAGCACATTCGTCCCGTCGAGCTCTTCGGGCTCGTACCCGAGCACGCGGCGCGTGGCCGGACTCTGGTAGCGAAAGGTGCCGTCCTGCGCGAGCACCACCACGATGTCGTAGGCCTGCTCGATCAGCGCACGGAAGTGCTGCTCACGGCGGGCCAGCTCCGCCTGGGTGCCAGCCCTTTCGATCGCGTAGCGGAGCGCCCGCGAGATGTACTTGCCGTCGGTCTCGTTCTTGACGATGTAGTCCTGCGCGCCGTGCTGGACCGCGGCGGGCCCCGCCTCCGCGTCGTCTGCGGTGAGGACGACGATCGGCATGCCGGGCGCGAGCTCGTGCACGCGCGCGATGGTCCCGAGGCCGGCGCTGTCGGGCAGGTTCACGTCGAGCAGGACCGCGTCGTACTCGCGGTCGGCGAACAGGGCGGCTGCTTCGGCGATCGAGCGGCAGCGCTCGAGCTCGACCTTCAACTTCGCGGGCTCGAGGGCCTCGCGGAGGACGTGCGCAAAGTCGTCGTCGTCCTCGACGAGGAGCACTTTCATGGAGCGATGTTACAACCGCTCTTTCGATCCTGCCGTCCAATGCCGCCAGGCCGAAATCGCCCAGTTACCGATCGGCCCGCACATCCGGGTATAGTTTTCGGCACCAACCCGCAGGAGGCACGATGTCGAAGCGTTCGAGTGACGGCCGTGGTGTCGCGCGCCGCCGATTCCTGAAAACCGTCCCGGCAGCGGTCGCGGCCGGCCTGGCGGCGCCGGCGCTGGCCCAGCAGACCGCGGATCAGGCCGCCCGCATCTCGAAGGACACGCTCGACTGCGCCGAGAAGATCAGCGGCATCGACTTCACCGACGCCGAGCAGCAGCAGGCGCTGGCCGGCGTCAACCGGAGCCTGACGTCGTTCGAACAGCTGCGCAAGGTCGACATCCCCCTCAACACCGAACCGGCGATCACGTTCAGGCCCTACCTGCCCGGCAAGAAGCCCAGGGGCGGGGCGACGCCGAATGCGCGGCTGAAGGTGGCGACGAACGTGCCCGCGGCCCGACGGTCGTCGATCGAAGACCTCGCGTTCCTTCCGGTCACGTCGCTGGCGGCGCTGGTGCAGAAGCGCGACGTCTCCGCCACCGATCTGACGCGGATGTATCTCGACCGGCTCAAGAAATACGGCCCGAAACTGAACTGCGTGGTGACGCTGACCGAAGAGCTCGCGCTGGCGCAGGCCGCGCAGGCGGACAAGGAGATCCGCTCGGGACGATACCGGGGGCCGCTGCACGGGATCCCGTGGGGCGCGAAGGATCTCTTCGCGACCAAGGGCATCGTCACGACGTGGGGCGCGGCGCCCTATCAGAACCAGATGATCGATTACGACGCCACGGTCGTGGAGCGACTGCGCGATGCCGGCGCCGTGCTCGTGGCCAAGCTCTCGCTCGGCGCGCTGGCGCAGGGCGACAACTGGTTCCGCGGGCAGACGAAGACGCCATGGAACACCGAGCGCGGATCGAGCGGCTCGTCGGCGGGTCCCGGCGCGGCCACGGCCGGGGGCCTGGTCGGCTTCAGCATCGGCACGGAGACGCGCGGATCGATCATCTCGCCGTCAGCGGTGAATGGCGTGGTCGGGCTCCGTCCGACCTACGGGCGCGTCAGCCGCTACGGCGCGATGGCGCTCAGCTGGACGATGGACAAGATCGGCCCGATGTGCCGGGGGGTCGAGGACTGCGCCCTGGTGTTCAACGCGATCTACGGGCCCGATGGGCGCGACGATACCGTCGTGGATGCGCCGTTCGCGTGGAACCCTGACGTGCCGCTCTCGAAGCTGCGCATCGGCTACATCAAGACCGAGTTCGAGGCGCAGCCGCAGGGGCGTGGCCGGGGCGACACACCCGGCGGTGCAGGCCGGGGAGAGACGGCAGCAGCCGGCCGCGGCGAGCCCGCCGGCGCTGGACGCGGCGAAGGCGCGGGCCGTGGCGAAGGCGCCGGACGCGGACGCGGCGGCCTCACGCCCGAGCAGCAGCGCGCCCAGGCCGAAGCGCGGCTGAAGGCGCTGAACGATGCGCTCGACGTGTTCCGGAAGGCCGGCGCCACGCTGCATCCGGTGGAGATCCCCGGCACGCAGCTCGCCAACACGATCGGCTTCATCCTGAGCGTCGAAGCCGCGGCGGCGTTCGACGACCTGACGCGCAGCGACGACATCCGCGATCCGTCGCTCAACACCTGGCCCAATACCTTCCGGACCCACCGCTACGTGCCGGCCGTCGAGTACATCCGCGCGCAGCGGGCGCGCACGCTGCTGATCCGCGAGATGGACACGTTCATGAGCCAGTACCGACGTGTTCCTGTCCTCGACCAACAGCGGCAGCCTTGGCCTGACCAACCTCACCGGACATCCGGCGCTGGCGCTCCGCGCCGGATTCCACGAGACGACGCCCATCGAATTGATGATCACCGGACGGCTCTACGACGAGGCCACGGTGCTGCGGGTGGGACTGGCGTTCGAACGCGCCACCGAATGGCACTTGAGAACGCCGACGCTTTCGGTATGAGGCGGGTTTCCTTCCGCCTGAAGGCGGAAGCCACCTCTGTCTCGTCCTGCTGTCTCTGTGCTCTCTCGTGTTCCCCGTAGCTTCCGCCTTCAGGCGGAAGCCTTCGTCAGAACCGCCTATCTCGTGCGCCGTTCGCCTTTCACCAGCGCCGACAACACCTGGCCCTGTTCGAACTCGCCGAGCTTCTGTGACGCGTCGATGTAGGCGTCGCGCGCCTCGCGCGTGAGCGCCTGCGTGCCGGCGACGGCGAGCAGGACCTGCGACGTCTCGAAGCTGCTGCCCATCGGCGTGGCGGAGCGAATCACGGCCAGGGTCGTGTCCGCCGACGCGTCCGAGCGCCTGGCGACCGCCTGCAGCACGCGCCCGCGTTCGAACGCCGACGACAGCGTCTCCACCGCCTTGAAGAACGGCGCGCGCAGGACGCCTTCGACGCCGTGCGCCTTGACGAACTGCAGCAGCACGGTCGCGCATTCGAAATCCGACTCGATCTGGGCAACGGACTGGAGCGCGATGGCGAGCGCCTCGGGCGTGGCGTCGGCGCGGCGCAGCACCTCGGTCAACACGCGACGGTGCTCGAACGAGCTGTCGACGGTCGCCAGGGTGCGGAAGAACGGCTCGCGGATCGTGGCGTCGAGCGGATGCGACTTGGCGACGTCGGCGAGCAGCGAGGCCGCCTCGAAGTCCGACTCGATCGTGGTCGCGGTATCGAGCATGCCGGCGAGCAGCGCCGGGGACGGACCGTCCTTGAGCGCGGCCGAGAACACGCGGCGCAGCTCGAAGTCGGAATCGATGGTGCGCGCCGCGTCGAGGTAGGCCTTGCGCGTCTGCTCGTCCTGCACCAGCCGATCGGTCGCGATCAGCAGCGAGGCCAGCTCGAAGTCGGAGTCGATTTCGCGTCCGGCCTGCGTCAGCGCCTGCTGCACGTCGCGCGCGCCGATCGACGGGAGCTTCAGCAGCTCGGTGAAGTAGACGCGCTTGGCGAAGCTGCCCTCGATCAGGCCGATCTCCGCGAAGACCCCCGCGGTGCCCCTGGCGCGGTGAATGCGCGCCACCCGGCCCGCCGCCCCGATGCCACTCTGACGGATGAAGCGGGGCAGCACGGACGTCAGCCAGGCGCGCCCTTCGGGGTCGAACGGACGCTCCGACCAGCCGATCCAGAACTTGCGCTGGATGTTTCCGGCGCCGTCCGCCTTGAACTCGACGGTCATGTCCGACGCGAAGCGCTTGCCGTCCTTGATCCGGAACCAGCCACCCGGCGTGATGCTGCGCACATCGGTATCGTCGTCCGTGAACTCGACGTCACCGCGGTAGCTGATCTCGAAGCGCTCGCCGTTGTGGGACCAGACGTGATTGCCGCTGTTCTGGCGGGCGCGGGCCTGGCCACGCGCCGGCTCGTGCGGCCGGCTGCGTCGGCGTGAACGACCTTGGGGATCCGCGACAGGACTGGCTGGACCTCCGCCGCGCTGCGGGGAGGCAGCGCCGCGATGGCGGCGACGGCCATCTCCAGCGGCTCCCGCGCGGATTCCATGGCTTCCATGACGGCAGGCACGATCGCGGCGACTTCACGCGCCACGCCGCGAATTTCACGCGCGACGCCCGCGGCCTCGCGCGCCAGCCCGGCTGCCTCGCGGCTGATGTCCCTCACGGCGCGCCGGCCATCGGCCGCCAGCGTCTGACGGACGTCCGCCAGCGCCGTGCACGCGCCGCGAAGCGAGTGCGCGTGGCCCTTGAACTGGATCGGAATGCCGCTGCTGATCCATTCGATGCAGCGGCGCACGACGCGCTCGCGCGTCATCGGGCCGGTGATGCGGCGGATGGCCTGCAACTCACGCACTTCCGCGGCATCCTGCGCCAGCAGCGACAGCGGCTCCGGCGCCTCCGGCGGAGCCGGCGGCAGCGGCGCCTCGGGCGGCAGCAGCGCGTCGTCACCTCGGGTGACCGAGGCGATCGAGGACGGGATCGCGGCATCGGCCACGACGATGTCCCGGCTCAACACGCCCGCCGAGATGCCGACGATCAGGAGTGTGGCAACCGCGGCGGCCAGCCATCCCGGCGCACGCCCGGCGTGCGACGGCGCGCCGAGCAGCCTGCGAACGCGGTCGAGCAGCGATCCCCCGGTGGCGGCGAGCACCAACTGTCCGCGGCCGCGGCTGGTTTCCAGCTCGGCCAACGCCGCCGCGTAGGCGACCGGATCGCCGCACAGGCTCACGGCAAGGTCGTCGCAGCAGTTCTCGCGCTCGACGCGGATCCGCCGGGATACCCACCACACCGCGGGGTGATAGAAGAGCAGCGTCTCGACGACGGTCTGCAGCAGGTTGACCAGGTAGTCGTGACGGCGAATGTGCGCGAGCTCGTGCGCGAGGATCGCTTCGAGCTGCTGCGGCGTCAGCCCGGACAGCGCGCTCGCCGGCAGCAGCACCACCGGCCTGATGCAGCCGATCACCGTCGGGACGTCGACGAGCGTCGACTGGAGAAAGCGGACCGTCCGCGTGATGTGCAGCCGCCGGACCAGCCGGCTCGCCAGCGCTTCCACCGAAGCCGTTGCGGCGGATGCTCCATGCGTCTTCAGCCGCTGCACCCACAGCCACCCGCTGAACAGCCGCAGCGTCAGCAGGGCGACGCCGGCGAGCCACGCCGTCATCAGCATCGGCAGCCAGCCCTCGATCCCGGCTTCCGAGGATGGCACTCGCGCGGTCGCACCGCGTTCGAGCGGCTGCACGCGATCGTCCTGGCGCGATTGCGGCGGGGACGACCGGCGCGACGCTCCGGGCCGACGACGCCGGCGCCGGATCCGCCGCAGGCGTCGTGTTGCCCTTGAACGACTGCACGGCGGTCACGACAGGCATCGTCAGCATCAGCGCCAGCGCGATCGTCGAGACGACGTAGCGGACGTCCGCCGCGGCGCGGCGGAGGGCGGTGAGCAGGACCGCGGTGAGGAGGCCGATCACGGCTCCCTGCCAGACGAACTGAACCAGGGCCCAGCCAATCGCCTGGGCGGCGGGCTGCTGCAGCATGACGTCAATCGCGCTCATCACGGGCCTCCCGGCGTTCTTCGATCAGCTTGTGAATCTCCCCCAGCTCCTCGGCCGTGGCGCGCTTGGCGTTGAGCGCCTGCATGACGAGCTTGGACGCCGACCCGCCGAACGCGCGCTCGAGCAGGTCGCGCACGAGCTGGCGCTGGGTCTGCTCTTCGCTGAGCCGCGCCTGATAGATGTGCGTGCGGTCGGTGTCGTCGCGGCGCACCAGACCCTTCTCCGTCATGATCTGGAGCAGCTTCAGGGCGGTGGTGTAGGCGGTCGGGCCGACGCGCTCGACGAGCACATCATGGACTTGACGGACGGTGCTCGGCCCGCGTTCCCAGAGCACGCGCAGGATGGCGAGCTCGGCGTCGGTCGGGCGAGGGGCGGCGGGGTTCCGGGGCATGGCGATCACTATCTACGAACACCTTCGTAACTGTCAACGAAGATCTTCGTAGGCCAGCTCGGGCGCCCGCGGCTGCTGGCGGCGGCGCCAGCCGCGCCGCTATCCGGTCGCCGCGAAAAGTGCCAGAATGGCGCGAGGCTGCGCCCTGTCGACGACAGCGCTCGAGCCCGCCACACATCCGTCATCGCTCGCAAAAGGAGCCCAACTTGTCACCAGGGACGTACGCTCTGTTCGAGACCTCCGAAGGGACCTTCACGGTCCGGCTGTTCGAGAAGGAAGCGCCGAACACCGTGGCCAACTTCGTGGGGCTGGCGGAGGGCACCAAGGAATTCACGGACCCCAAGACCGGCCAGAAAAAGAAGGAGCCGTTCTACGACGGCGTCGTGTTCCATCGCATCATCGAAGGCTTCATGATTCAGGGGGGCGATCGCCTCGGGCAGGGCACCGGCGGGCCGGGCTACAAGTTCGCCGACGAGTTCCATCCGTCGCTGAGGCACACCCGCGCCGGCATCCTGTCGATGGCGAATGCGGGACCGAGCACGAACGGCAGCCAGTTCTTCATCACGCTCGGCCCGACGCCGCACCTGGACAACCGTCATTCGGTGTTCGGTGAAGTGGTGGAAGGGCTCGACGTCGTCAAGAAGATCGGTTCGGTGGAGACCGGCCCACAGGATCGCCCGATGACGCCGGTCGTGATGAACAAGGTCACCATCCAGCGGGTCGCCTGATGGCGGGCGAGCGGCCGGTCGACGCACTGCTGCCGGTCGTTTACGAGGAGCTGCGCCGGCTCGCGGCCGCCTATCTCCGCCGCGAGCGCCCGGGACAGACGCTGCAGCCGACGGCGCTGGTGCACGAGGCCTACCTGCGGCTGATGAAGGATCGGCCGGATCGCTGGCAGAACCGCGCCCACTTCTGCGCCATCGCCGCGCATTCGATGCGGCAGATCCTGATCGAGCGGGCGCGCGCGCGCGGCGCCCAGAAGCGCGGCGGCGCGCAGCCGCGGGTGACGCTGGACGAGGCGCTCGTCGGCGGCGAGGCGCCGTCTTTCGATCTGGTCGCGCTCGATCAGGCCCTGGAACGCCTCGAAGCCATCGACCCGGAACAGGCGCGGCTCGTCGAGCTCCGCTTCTTCGGCGGCCTCACCATCGAAGAGACCGCCGAGGCGATGAACATCTCTCCGGCGACGGTCAAGCGGCACTGGACCGTCGCGCGCGCGTGGCTGGCACGCGAGCTTGCCGCAGACCCGCAGGCGTGACTCCGGAACGCTGGCGTCAAATCAACGATCTCTTCCACGACGTCCTCGAACGCGACGCCCCAGGGCGCCAGCAGCTGCTCGACGCCGCCTCGGCCTCGGATCCGGAGCTGGCCGGTGAAGTGCGCTCGCTCCTCGCCGTGCACGAGTCCACGGCCGGGTTCCTCGACGAACCAGCCTGGGCGGTCGCGCCGGAGCTCATCCTCGACTCACCGGGGACATCGCTCGCCGGCACCCAGGTTGGCCCCTACCGCATCGTCCGCGAAATCGGACGCGGCGGCATGGGCATCGTCTACGAGGCCGAGGACACCCGGCTGCGCCGCATGGTCGCGCTCAAGGCGCTGCCCGCCGAGTACACGCAGGACCCGATGCGCCGCGAGCGGCTCACGCGCGAGGCGCAGGCCGCCGCCGCGCTGACCCATCCCTCGATCGCCACGATCTACGCGCTCGACGAGCTGGATGGCGTCCTCTTCCTGGTCGCGGAGCTGGTGCGGGGCGATACGCTGCGGACGGAACTGGGGCGCGGCCCGATCGCTGCCGATCGGCTGCTGCCGACGCTCCTGCAGATCGCGTCCGGACTCGCCGCCGCGCACGATGCCGGCATCGTCCATCGCGACCTGAAGCCGGAGAACATCATCCGGTGCGGCGACGGGCGGGTGAAGATCCTCGACTTCGGCGTCGCGCGCATGACCGATCCCGGGCAGGTCACGCACCTGCGCCTGACGCAGACGGGCATGGCGATCGGGACGCCCGGCTACATGGCGCCCGAGCAGCTCGACGGCAAGGACGTCGACGCCCGTGCGGACATCTTCGCGTTCGGCGTGGTGGCCTGGGAGCTGGCGACCGGGATGCATCCGTTCGGGACCAGCGCCGCCGAACTGCTCGCCCGCATGACCGACCTGCTCGACGGGCGCCCGGTCACCGGCGTCGACGCGCTTCCCATTCGCGGCCTCGACGCCATCCTGCGCCGCTGCCTGCGCCAGAACCCCGCCGACCGGTTCACCTCCGGCAACGACCTGCTGATCGCGCTCGAACGGCTCCAGACCGGCACGGTGCCGATCGCCGCGGTTCCGGCCACGGTCGATCGCGGCGCCGTGTGGTGGTGGCAGTTCCATCAGGGCCTGATGGCGGTGGTGATTGCGTCATTGCCGGTGGTGACGTGGTTCCTGCGCGGGTGGAGCGCGACCGCCGGGCCGCGCATCTTCCTCGCCGTCCTGGCGCTCTCGACGATCTCGGTGACGATCCGGCTCAACCTGCTCTTTACGTCGCGGGTCCGCTTCGCGCAGGTCGCATCACAGCGCGCGCGCGTCTACCCGGCGATGGCGGCGGCGGAAGCCGCCCTCGGGATCCTGCTGCTGGTGGGCGCGGCGCTGGTCGCGGGCTCGAACGACGGGCTCGCCGCGGTGCTCGTCACGCTCGCGGTCGCGACGGTCGCGTCGCTCGGCATCATCGAACCGGCGACGACGGCGGCCGCCCTCGGCGAGGGCGATCGCCCCGATCGTTAGCCGATTACGCGCTACAAGCGATCGGCGAGCAGCGCGACGCTGAGCGCATAGGTATGCGCGCAGTTGTAATCGAGGAGCGCGTCGTAGTTGTCGTAGACGAGGAACGCGCGGCTGGCGTCCCGCACGAGTGACGCGGTGAGGTTCGCGCGCGGCAGCGGCTTGCGGTCGACGGTGGTGAGTCCGAGGGTGCGCCACTCGTCGAGCGGCAGCGGCGGCGACATCGCGCGACGCGCGCGGCAGCCTTCGGTGCGCGCCGGCATCGCGTCGATGGCGGCCATCGCCGACGCCGGAATCCGCACTTCCCTTCCCCACGTCGTCGCGCGATCCCAGCCGTGCTGCTGCAGGTAGAAGGCGATCGACGCGAACACATCGGGCTGCGAGGACCAGATGTCGCGGCGGCCGTCACCGTCGAAGTCCTGGGCGTAGCGGAGATAGCTGGAGGGCATGAACTGCGGCTGGCCGAGCGCGCCCGCCCACGATCCGCGCAGCCGCTCGAGCTCGATGTCGCCGCGATTGACGATCTCGAGCGCGTTGAACAACTCGCTGCGGAACAACGCGCCGCGGCGGCCGTCGTAGGCCAGCGTCGCCAGCGTGGGAACGGTAGGACGGACGCCGGCAAACCGGCCGAAGTTCGACTCGAGTCCCCAGACCGAAATCAACAGGCGAGGCTCGACGCCGTAGACCTTCGCCACGCGCTGCACCAGCGCCCCATGGCGCGTGTACATCGCCCGCGCCGTGCGCACGATGCTGGGGGTGAGTCGGCGCTTGAGATAGCCGTCGAAGTCCAGCGTGAACTCGGCCTGCACGCGGTCGCGATCGAGGACCTGCGGCAGCGGCTCGATCCCCTGCAGCGCGCGGTCGAGAATTTCCGGCTTGATGCCGCGGGCCTGCGCTTCGGCCCGCAGCTCGGCGAGCCAGACATCGAACGGCGGCGGTGGCAGCGGCGGCACCGGCGCAATCGGCTGCTGCGCCGGCGCGCTGCCGGTCGCCAGCAGTGCAAGGATCAGGACGACGGCGGCGCGCATGGGGGATTGTGGCACGTGCTGCGTGCTACGTGCTACGTGCTACGTGCCACGTGCTACGTGCTACGTGCGAACGTGCGCACGTGCTACGTGCGACGTGCGCGCCCGCCTGACACCCTATCGCCGCGGAGCCCGCCCGGTCGACGCGCGCAATACCTTCAACAACACGTCGGTGTTCTCGTAGACGCCGGTGAATTGCCAGGCGCCGGGACCGCTCGCCGACAGGGGAACGTCCGACGCGGTGTGGCCGGACACGTACTGGGCGTGTGAGGCGGTGTCGCCTGGACAGCCGGCGGCGTCGGGACAGGGCACCTCGGCGTTCTCGATCGTGCCGCGGACGAGGAAGCCGGGGATCGTCCTGCCGCGGACGGTTTCGTTGTCGGTGGGCTCCGCCTCGCCGTCACGTTCGGGGTTGGCGATGGCGACGCCCTTGACGACCACCGTGGCCTCGTGCTGCTGGCGGTTCGAGACCCAGTTCTGGAAATGATCCGGCGCCGCGCCCCAGCCGAGCAGCAGCTTGCGCGAGGGGTCGGGATCGACCGGGAAGCCCTTGTCGTCGACCTGATAGTTCGGGAAGAAATTCAGGACCTGTTCGGTCTGGAAGCGGAAGACCGCCGCGTAGTCCCGCACCGCGCGACCGAGTTGCTCCGGCGCGTAGCGCTCGTTGCCGACGCCGATGATCCCCATGCCGCCGGTCTCGTGGTCCGCCGTGACGATGACCAGCGTGTCGTTGGCGGGATCCGCGTCGCCGTTGGTCCGGCGCGCGAAGTCGAGCGCGACCTTCACGGCGCGGTCGAACTCGATCACGTCCCAGATCATCCGCTCGGCATCGACGGCGTGCGCGCGCTTGTCGATCGACGCCCCTTCGATCATCAGGTAGAACCCGGCCGGCGAATGCGCCGACAGCGACCGCAGGGCGAGCGTCGCGAGATCCTCGAGCATCGGCGTGTCGCGGTACTCGAGGTTGGTCGGCCGCGCCAGTTCGTCGCTGTATCGCCCGGCGCCCACCTTGTCGAACGCCACCGGCAGGTGCTGCGGGTGGAACAGCCCGAGGATTCGCCGCGGCGCCGGTCCCGCCTGCAGCCTGGTGACGTCAGCCGCCGTCGACGCCCGCGCATATCCGGCCTGCTCGAATTCCTCCGCCAGCCGCCGCGGGTCCTTGCGTATCCCGCCGGCCCCCTCCGGCATGAAGTGGCGCGAGCCGCCCCCGAGGAGCACCGAGACGCCGTTGGTCGCCCGCTCGTCGAGGAACTGGGCCGCGATGTCGGATCCGGCGTAGCGGTCGGACGTGTGCGCCGCGTTGGCCGCCGGCGTCGAGTCCGTGAGGTCCGCGGTCGTCACGATCCCGACGTTGAAGCCCGCGCCGCGCGTGCGCCGCAGGATCTCGCCCAGATACTCGATCCGCGGATTGTCGACGACGCCCGGGCGTGTTGTCGGGAAACACGCCGGACTGGTTGTTGTTGTTCTTCTGGCCGGTCACATACGACGCCATCCCCGGCGACGAGTCGGTAATGACCGAGTTGAGCGAGCCGGTCATCACCATGCCGGTGACGTCCATCGTGTCCATCGCCAGCCGTCCCGCCGCCTTGCCGTTGTGCATGCCGCGCGACACGATGCGGGCGGCGGTTCGGTGTGCCGCGCCCATGCCGTCGCCGAGCAGCAGGATGATGTTGCGGGCCCGCGCGCCGCGGGCCGCCCCCGCCCACGCCTCGACCGTCAACCGTGACGTCGCCGTCGCGCCGTCCTCGGTCGTGGCCGCGATCACCAGCGGCCCGGGTGTGGTCACGCTGTAACCGCGAACCAGGAAATTGGTCGTGTTCGGCGGCGCCGCCTGCGCGCGCTGATGGGGCGGGAGCGCCGCTCCCGTCGCGCCCGCTCCGCCGAAGCCGCGCTCGCCGTCCGGTCCGCCGGCATCGAGGATGTTGCGCGTCGTGATGTCGACGCCGTTGACCGTGACGCGCAGACGCCGCGGCGCGTCGGCCGTGTCGGACGTCGCCTCGACCCGGATGTCGAACCGCTGGCCGGCGGCCAGCACGCCCCCGTCGGGCGGCATGATGCGGATCCGGGTCGCCGCCTCCGCGCGCAGACAGGGAACGAAGACACACAACAGAACGAGAATTCGAAGCCTCATAGTCTTGTCGCGATGATACGCGACGGCCGCGACGGTTTCGTAATCCGCGGCCCGTTTTCGGCTCGCACGACAGCGCGACATCGATCTCTGTCGCACGGCATAACTGCATCAGCCGACGCGTCTTATCTCGAACCAGCCTGACGGGCACGCGGCTTGCGGATCCAGCGGTACCGCTGTCCGAATTCCGTGATGCTGGTCTTCTTCGGGGACTCGCCCGTTCTGCTCGCGCTCATTGCGCTCATGCCTGCCGCGATCAGCTGGTGGTCGGGGCGCCGGCTGCTCGCGGTGATCGACGATCCGATCCTGCCGGAGCGGATGATCGCCAACCAGCGCCGCAACAGCGTGGCCTTCATCATCGCCTTCGCCGGCCTCGCCAGCATCAGCCCGCGATCGCTCGTCTGGACCGGCCCGCTCGTCTTCCTCGGCACGCACGCCGCGGCGTATCCGATGCGCCAGGCGATCTTCGGTGAAACCTGGAGCCTGGGCACCTACCTGTCCTTCTTCATGCGGCTGCTCGCTGGCCTGTTCGGGTTCTGGGCCGTCCTCGCCGGACTGCCCGCGCTGTCGCGCATGGCCGGCACCGCGGACTGGCTCGTCGCGGCCGCGGTTGGCTCCGTGCTGCTGCTCTGGAACGCGCGGTATGCGGACACCGTCCGCTACTGCCTGCGGACGACGCCGCTCGAGGACCCGGAACTGCTGGCGCGATGCCGGCAGCTCGCCGAGCAGTGCGCGCTGCCTCAGCCCCGCTTCGAAACGATCCCGCTGCGCGGCGGCGTACTCGCGAATGCGCTCGCCCTGCCGTCGCTCGGCACGTCCTCGGTACTGTTCACCGAGACGCTGCTGGCGCGGCTCGACGCGCGCGAGATCGCGGCCATCTGCGCCCACGAGCTGGCGCACCTCGAACACTACAATCCGCGCCGTCTCGGGCAGCTGAACGCGGTCACCGTCGCCATCATCTTCATTGGCGCGCTGTGGTCGCCGGTCCTGCGCCTGGTCGGCCTGAGCGGGTCCACCTTGACGACGCTGATCTGGCTCTTGCTGCTGACCGGCGCGCTGGTGCTGCGGGCGCGCGGCAAGCAGCAGCAGGAGACGGTCTGCGACGTCCGCGCGGTGGAACTGACGGGTGACCCCGAGCCGCTGATCGGCGCACTGACGAAGCTCTACACCATCGCGCGGATTCCACGCCGCGTCGAGCTGCGTCACGAGCAGGCCGACTCGCACCCCAGCCTGGCGCGGCGGATCAAGGACATCCGCCGGGCAGCGGGCGCAGCTCCCGCCCATCTCGAGAGCGCCGCCGTCTTCACCGGCAGCGACGGCCGCACGTCCGTCACCTTCGATCAGGCGACGCTCGGGTGGACCGGCGCGGACGCGGTCACGCACAGCGTCGAGTACACCAACCTGTCGGAGCTGCGCATCGACGCGACGCGCGCGAGCGGACCGCGCCTGGTGGCGCGCAGCACGCAATCGACCGCGTGGGAGATGCCGCTCGCACGTGAAGACGTCGTGCGGATGCAGCAGGTGCTCGATCAGGTGGACAGCCGCCTCGGCGAGCCGCCAGTCGCGGCCGCGGTCCCGCAGAAGTTCAGCCGCCCGGGCATCGGCTTCGTCGCGCTGATTGCGCTCATCCTCGGTCAGGTGTCCGTGGCGATCATCGCGCTGCTCGCCTGCGTGCGGATGGCGGCACCGCTGCTCGCCGCTGCCGGTCTTGCCGCGGTCACCGCCGCTGGCGCTCGCGTTCCGCGACTCGCCGTCGGAGCTGCGCCTCCTGATGGCGGCGCCCATCGGTCTCACCGGCCTCGTCTTGTTGATGATGGCGTGGGCGTACCGAAACGTGGCGCACGCCAGCCTGCGCGGCCCGATCGCCGTCATCGCCGCGATGGCGGCGTGTGCGATCGTCATGCTGACGGCAACGGGCCTCGACGTCGTCCGGCTGCACCAGGCGGTGCGGCAGAGCGCGTCGGCCACGGTGCTGCTCCTCGCGCTGGCGACGGCGCTCGGCCTGTCACGGGTGCGCGCCTCGCAGCTCGCCGGACTGGCGGCGGCGCTGGCGGGCGTGATGCTGACGATCGTCGGCTCGCCCGCCTTCCTCGACCGCTTCGGACGCGATCCGTTCCTGGTGGATGGACCTCGCATCGCGTGGCTCGCGGTGGACGACACGATGCTCGAGCAGTTCGCGCTGCCGCAGGCGACGTCGCGCGTCCGGCTGTCGCCGAGCGGCCGGCAGATTGCCGCGCTCCACCAGTCGGAGTCCGATGCCGAGACGTCCACGTTCCTGATCGGCCGCGCCGGTGAGGAGTTCCTGTCCCTCGACGCCGACGACCTGATCTTCGTGGACGACGACCACGTGCTGCTCAGCGACTCGAACACCGCCGGCACGACGCTGCGCAAGGTCCGGCTGCGCGGCACGGGCGAAGTCGTCTGGACCAGCCGCATCGACGACCTCACCGCCTCGACGATGACGTTCGATCCGCGATCGCGGCGCTGGCGCGTCGCCGGCTGGGACGAGGAGCGCGGGATGGTCCGCGCCGAAGGGGTCATCGGCGAGACCGCGATGGACGTAACGCGGTGGCCCGCTCACGCCGACGAGCGAGGCCTGGATCAACGCGTTCACCGCCACATGGACCGGAGCGCTCGTGGTGGAGACGCGCTACGACGGCGGTCCCTTCCAGCGCTTGCTGCCGCCCCGCTGGAGCTGGGTGACGATGCTGATCCAGCCCAGCAAACCAGGAATCACGTTACTGGACGCTCGGCCCGTCGGGCCGCCGCCATCTCGGCACCTCGCGGTTCGGATCGGATTGTCATGCCGGCGTGCTCGCCAACGACGCGCTGCTCTGCCATGTCTTCGACGGCACGCGGACGCGGTTCGTCAGCCTGGCGACCACCGGCGCGATCTCCGGGCTTGGCTGGATCGACGGCAGGTTCGCCAGCGATCGCTCGGTCGTCGCTGGCTGGATCACCGGCTGGGCGGACTCGACGCCGGTGGCCATCCGCCTGAGCACCGCGCAGGCGCTGCGGCTCACCGTGCAGGAGCATTCGGTCGGCCATCTCGCCGTGGCCGGCGACCGGCTCGCGGCCGTGACGTTCGGTCCCGACGGCATCTCGGTGCGCACCTATGCCGTCGATCGCGTCCCCGGCCGCGAAGCCAGACGCTGACGCCGCTAGCGCTTCACCGTGGCGCCGGCCAGCTGCCCCAGCGCCCCCAGGGTCGTCTGCGCCGCGTTGAGCCCCAGTCGAAAATCCTTGTCGCTGAAGGTCGCGAACACGTCCGTCGGCTGGTGCCAGTGCGGATCCCACCCGGCGCCGATCTGCGCGCCGCGCTCGTTCTCACGCAGGCTCACCGATGGAATGAGGTCCATGAACGGCGTGGAGTCGGTGTTCGTCATGTGCGGGCTGACGCTGGCCGGATAGTCGGTGGCGTAGCGCTGGTTGGCCGCCTTGAGCTGCCACGCGAGCTTCTGTGACTCGGCGGCCATCTTCGAGTTCATCTGGAACTCGACGTTTACGTCCGCCTCGGGCCGCTGCTCCGCCGGCAGCTTCCCGTCGGGTCCCGGCATGCCGTGATCGAACAGCATCATGTCGTGCTGGATCATGCCGAGCCATTTCGGCTCGGGAAAGCTGCCCGACCCCGCAGGTTCTTCCTTGCCCTGCAGCGCCTGGCGCTGCTCGACGTAGGCGCGGGCGCCGTCCAGCCCGGTCTCCTCGTTGTTCCACAGTGCGAAGCGAATCGTGCGCTCGGTCTGCACGTCGGGGCTGCTGAAGATCCGCGCCAGCTCCATCACGATTGCCGTCCCCGATCCATCGTCGTTGGCCGCCTCGCCCCAGCCGATGCCGTCCATGTGCGCGCCGACGATGTACATCTCGCCGGGAACCTTCGAGCCGACCTTGGTGCAATAGACCTCTTCGCGCGGGCCGTCGGTGGCCGGCTGCGAGTTCAGCGCCCGCAGCGTCTCGTCGGGCTGCGCCATCGGGTCGTTGTTGACGCCGGTGCGGCTCGAGCGGCCGAAGATGGTGCTGCCGCCGGAGCCCGATCGCTTGACGATCTCGCCGGGCTTGACGCCACCGCGTCCGCGGCCACCCCGCTGTCCGCCGGCCGCGCCCGCCGCCTGATCGCCGGTGCCGCGGCCACGCCCTTCGGCCGTGCCTGCCCCGCGCTGCCCGCCCCGCCCGCCCTGGCCGCGCTGCGGCGTCGTGAACTCGTACTTGATGCGCGCGGTCGGACAGCCGTAGCTCTTCAGCTGCGCCTCAATCCAGTCGATCGCGGCGCGACTGCGATCGGTGCCCGCGCGGCGATCGCCGAACTGCGTCAGGCCCTTGATGGTGGCCTTGTAGCGTTCGAGGTCCAGGCGCGCGACGAGGTTCTGGACCGGATCGTCCGCCGCCGCCTGCGCCTGCGGCGTCGTCGCCGCCGGCGTCTGCGCGGTTGTCGGGGCTGCCTGCTGCTCGGCGGAGAGGCCCGCGCCAGCAACGAGTCCACACACGATCAGGGTCCATACTCGTCCAGACATCAATCGCTCCAGGGAAAATAGTTGCGGAATTCTATCCCGGCGTTCGTCGCCGATCAGAGCAGCCGGAACGCGGCAATCGCGACGAGCGTCGGCGGCAGCGCCCCGACCGCCAGCCACAGCGGCGAGATCGAGCCGCTGAAGAACCGGCTGAGCAGCGCCTGCCCCGCGGGGTTGGGGGCGTTCGCGATCACCGTCAACCCGCCGCCGGTGACGGCGCCGGCCACCACCGCCGTCTTCATGGTGTCGCTGAGATCGGGCACCAGGGTGGCCAGGTAGGTGATGAGGGCGTTGTCGTTGAACGCCGTGAGGATCGTCGCGCCGAAGTACAACGGAAGTTCGCTGAGGCTCGAGAGCACCGGCGCGATCCACCACGCCTGGAGGCCGCCGTGAATGACCAGGCCGCCGAGGAAGAAGCCGACCAGCAGCGGCGAACGAAGATCGACGCGGGCCTGGTAGTGCGACGTCGAGCGCGCGAAGCCGAGGAAGAACAGGAAGCCGCCGAGGAACAGCGCCGGGTAGTGCGCGTTCACGACCGTCCAGGCCATGAAGAGCAGATGCACCACGGTAATCCACGCCGGCACCGGCGAGAGCGGCGCACCCGCGGCGGTGTCGACGTCCTCGTCAGCCCGGTCGACGTCCGGCGACGGCGGCCGCTGCGCCAGCGCCGCCATTTCGCGGCGGAACAGGACGTAGTAGAGGGCGTTGCTCGCCACCACCGCGAGCGCGACCCGCCAACCGAAGTGCCCGAGCATGAAGGGCGTGTCCCAGCCCCAGGAGCGCGCCACCATCAGGACCGGCGGCGCCGCGAAGTGCGTCAGCGTGCCGCCGATCGAGACGTTCACGAACAGCAGGCCCAGCGTCGCGTACTTCAGCCGCGGCGACGGCTCCAGATCGTAGAACTGCCGCGCCAGCAGCAGCGCCGCGATCGTCATCGCCCCCGGCTCGGTCACGAACGACCCCAGCAGCGGTGCAATCGTGAGGATGGTGAACCACCAGGCGCCCGGCGTGCCGCCGCCAAGATTGGCGAGCTGCCGCAGCGCCGACTCCGCCAGATTCACGATCGGCCGCGTCGAGGCCAGCGCCATGATCACGACCACGAACATCGGCTCGGTGTAGTTCACGCCGTCGTTGATGTAGTGCGTGGCCGTCGACCACCCGAACTGCGCCGCGATGGCCGCCAGCAGCACCACCGCCCACAGCCCGAACACGACCTCGACTTCACCGAAGAAGTGCAGGATCTCCGCCGCGACGCTCGGCGTCGGCTGCTGCCCCCGCGCTGCCAGGCGCGCCTGATGGCGATGCTGAACCCGATGCGCCAGCGCCATGAACCAGGCCGCCGCGAACGTGTGCAGGATCGCCAGCACGAAGATCGCGGTCGCGATCGCGTTGAAGGGTTCATGAGCGATCCGCGCCGCCAGCGTGTCGAACAGCCCCTGCCCCGGCACCACCGGGTACGCCGCCAGCGGCGTGGGAAACGCGTGCACGTCCATTACTTGTTCACTCTCGTGTTCTTTCGACGCATCACTTCTGGCGTCCCACGGCCTGGAGCACGTGCCGTTCGACGAGGTCGAAGATCATGCGGCGGTGATCGCGCCGCTCGTCGCTGACGTCAGCCGCGGACGTCGTCACCACGACGAGATCGAGATCGGGAAACGTGAAGATGTACTGGCCGCCGAATCCCCAGGCGAAGCAGGACTCGCGGCCGCCGAAGTCGCGCGTCCACCATCCATAGCCGTACCCCTGATCGGGGTTGAACCGCGAGCGCCCGCGCGACACGCACGACGTCTCGACCCAGCGGGCCGGCACGATCTGCCGCCCGTCGAACCGTCCTCGCGCCAGATAGAGCCGCCCAAGCTTCACCATGTGCGCCGGCGTCAGCAGCATGTCGTTGCCGCCGAAGAAGATGCCCTGCGGATCGCGCGGCCACGGCGCCAGCGTCATGCCCAGCGGCGTGGCGAGCGCCTCCTGCGCGAAGCGATGCGTGCTCATCTTCGTCGCCTTCGTCAGGATCGCCGACAGCAGGTGCGTGTTGCCCGTGCTGTACTCCATGACCGTCCCGGGCTCCGCGATGATCGGCCTGGCCAGCGCGAACTGCACCCAGTTGCGGCTCCGGACCCATGACCCGTAGTTGTCGAAGCTCGTGGACTCGAGTCCCGCCTGCATCGAAACGAGGTGTTCGACGGTGATCTTTCGCTTCCGCGGATCGGGATCCTTGAGCAGCTCGGGGAAGTAGGTCGAGATCGGCGTGTCGAGCGATGGAATCAGGCGACGTTCGAGCGCGATGCCCACGAGCGTGGAGATGACGCTCTTGGAAACCGACTTGACGTTGGTGGCGCGCGCCGGCCGGATCCCCTTGCCGTAGTACTCGAACACCAGCGCGCCGCGCCAGCTGACCAGCAGGCTGTGCAGCCGCGGCAGGGCGGATGCGGCCGCGCGCGCCGGCTCGAGATCGAGTTGCGGAGCCTGCCGAGCCTCGGTCGTCGAACCGGCGCCGATCGCGCCGGCGGCCAGGCAGACGATCACCACGGCTGCCGGAACGCGGCCGATCCGGCGGATCGGCGCGAAGGTGTCGCGCCAGGCCCAGAGCAGGATCGCGATCAGCACCAGGCCGGCGGGGCGGCGCGACGGCGCCGCGAAGACGATCGCCGAGTTGACGAGCATCAACGCGTAGAACGCGCGAGTGGCCGCCGTGATCGCCCAGAGCCGCGCACGATATGGCCCCGGCGCGATCCGCCACCACGCGCACTCGATCAGCCACAGCGCCAGGAACGCATAGTTCATCCATGCGCCGCCGCCCCAGCCCACGCCGTACACCGCGCGCGCCTGGTCCTCGACGGTGCGCACGACGGAGGCGTGACTCCAGCCGTGCCTGACGTCCAGCGCGATGGCCATGTGGACCGCCAGCAGCACAGCGCCCGCGGTCCAGACCATCCACGGCCAGCCCGTGGATCCGGAGCGACTCTCCCGCGCCTTCCCGGCCTCGCCGGCGACGAACAGCGCCGTCGCCAGCCAGACGGTCGCATACAGCGCGGCGTCGATCATTCGGCGCTCGAGACGGCGACGGTGCCGACGCCAGGCGCGTCAGGCATCGACACGATCAGGGCGGCCATCGCGGTCGCGCCGATCGCCGCCGCAAGCACGTTGAACATCGCGGAATAGCTGCCGGTCCATTCGACGCACCACGCGAGCAGCAGCGGCCCCACCGCCGAGGCCAGCACCGTCAGCGCCTGCGCCGCTCCCTGAATGCGGCCGAGGTCGCGGCGTCCGAACGCGCGCGGCCAGACGCTGAAGAACAACACCATGACGAAGCCCCCGCCGATGCCCATCGACGCCGCCCACGCCATCACCTGCCACAGCGCCGACACGTGCGGCAGCGCGGCCATCCCCGCGGCCAGTACCAGCAGCGAAAAGGCGAGGAGGATCGTGAGACGGACCGATCGGGCCAGCCATCCGCCGAGGAAGTTGCCGGCGAGCCCGGTCATCGCGGTCACGACCAGCGCCTGATAGTAGACCTCGGCGCCGAACCCGCGCTCCGACAGGATCGACTCGTTGAAGAGTCCGATGCCCGACGCCACGAGGCCGTAGAGCGCCGTCCCGATCGCAAAAATCCAGAACGCCGGCGTGGCCAGGGCCGCACTCCATGCATAGCCGCCGACGTCGACGAGGCCGGGCGACCGGGAAGACTCGCGGCGGGCGTTCCCCGCGGTGTCGCCGTCAGGCTGGAGGCCGACGTGCTCGGGTCCACGCCGCACCACCGCCCACGCCAGCGGCCCGAGTCCGAAGATCAGCCCGAGCCCGATCGCCAGCCAGGCGGTGCGCCAGCCCGAGGTCTGCACCAGCCAGCCGACGAGCGGAAACGCCATCATGAACCCGATGCTCATCACGATGCTGTAGATCGCCATCGCGAGATCGATGCGCCGGACGAACCAGTGGCCAACGATCGCGAGGCTGACCACCGACAGCGCACTCTGGCCGAGCGCGCGCGTGAGCGTCAGCCAGACCGCCAGCCCGGTCACCCCCGTCGCCGCGCTCATCATGCAGACGACGACGCCGAGGAGGACCGAGACGAGGACGACCACGATGCGGCTGCCCGCGCGATCGAGCGCGTGCCCGATACCAATCGCGCCCGCCGCGCCGAGGATGGTGGCCCAGAAGTTCAGCGCCGCGTAGGTGACCCGGTCGAGGCCGAGATCGGCGAGCAGGGGCTCGGTGATCAGGCCGAGGCCCTGGGTGCGGCCGGGCAGCGTGCCGACCATCGCCGCCGCGGCGGCGAAGAGCACGAACCATCCGTAGTAGATCCGGCGAGGCATTGGAGTCGAGTGTCGCAAGACGATGGGGATATGAGGTGTGAGCCGGGCCGCCGACAGCGCCTAGGCGCGGGCACCTATGCGGTGCGTCCGCGCCGCGGCCGACGACAGCGGCGGGACCGCGGAGGGCACCCCTTCCGTCAATCCGTCAGCGCCAATCAGGATGAAGCCCACCCAGATCACGTCGGCGACGAGCAGGTGCAGCAGCTGCAGCCAGACCGGGGCCAGCAGCACGACGTTGGCGAATCCGAGTCCGAGCTGCAGGGCGATGAACAACCGGACGACACGGGCCGAGCGCTGCGCGAGCGGGCCACCGCTCCGCGCCAGGTGACGGGAGAGGGTCACGACCGTCAGCGCCGCGATCACGGCCAGAAAGGGGTGCAGGATGCGGAGGCGAATGAGCAGATGCGAGCTCGTGGAGAGGTCCGCTGCGAAGCCATCGGCCATCGAGGTCGAGGGAAACAGCGTATCGCCGAGCGCGGCGACCGCTCCGCTCGCGCCAGCCAGGAGCAGACCGGCGCAGCCGGCCGCGATCGCGCCGACCGTGCGGCCACGCCCCTCGAACGTGAGGTGCGAGCCGGTCGTCAGCGACCAGGCCGTCAGCGTCAGCGCGCCGAGCAGGAAGAACGTGTTCATCAGGTGCACGGCCATGAACATCGCCCGCGCCATCGACGCGTTGTCGGCCACCAGCTCGAACAGCACCAGGCCGGCGCCGACCGCGGCCTCCATGACGATGAAGAACAGCGACCATGCGGCGGCGCGGCGCGCGAAGGTGCCGGGCGGGCGGGCGCGCCAGGTCCAGATCAGGAGCGCGACGACCGCCAGCAGCGCCAGGCCGCTGGTGAGCCGATGCGAAAATTCGACGAGCGTCGCCGTGGCCGCCGCCCGCGGCAGCACGTCGCCGTTGCACAGCGGCCAATGGCTCCCGCATCCCGCGCCGGAGCCGCTGGCACGCACGTAGGCGCCCCAGCCGATCACGGCCACGTTGTAGGCGAGCACGAGCCAGGCGTAGCGGGCCAATGCGGGCATATGCCTATGATACGCCGCGCGTCAGAAACAGCCTCGTTCGGCCACTTGACTGGGCCCAGCCCTTCCCGTCGTCGAACCGGTTTCTCCATGCGAGTCGGCCGTCGCACGTCCGCTCTCGCCGCTGGCATCGGCATTGCGTTCAATGCTGCAGGTGATCACCATGTCTACAATCAACTCTCCGGCGCATCGTGTGCCGGCCGACGGTCTGGATCCCGGACCGCTTCTTCGTCGTCGCGCCGCCGAGCGTCGCGCGGATGCCCCCCGCAGTGAGCTCGTGCAGCGGGTGGTCTCGGAATTCCGCGAGATGCCGTGTCTTCGGCTGACGCTGCCGCAGGCCCAGCGATTGTTCGGTTTACGCGAGGATGTCTGCGTTCGGATCATCGATCAGCTGGTGCGGGCCGGCCGGCTGCGACACGATCCGGACGGCCGCTATGCGGTCGCGTCCTTCGACTAGCCCGGTCGGCTTTCTTCCGGTCCGGGCGCCACGACGCCCGGACCGTACTCCTGCTCCGCATTGACACCGCCGGTCGCGATCATCCAAGCTCCGCGTCGGAGCGACCATGGACCGTGACCAAATCGGGGCGCTTTTCTACGGCCGGCCGGAGCACCAACGCCGCTTCACCCAGGACTTCCCGATTCTCCCGGACGGCGTCCCTCTCCTTCCCCCGAGCCTATGCGTGCTGCACTTCCGATCACCGCGTGGTGGCAACGGGCGGTGACACCGCTGCAGGCCACCTGGACGCGGAGACGCGCTGGTCACGTTTGCGCGACAACTGAACGACCTCAAGCCCGGCGCCCGCGGACGGGACCCGTGGCCGCGGAAGCGATTCGTGCGAAGTCGGGTGAGTCGATTGGTTCACCCGTCCTCGAAGGAGTGGAACAAGCCGTTGGCGTCAACTATCCGCTGGCGCGGTTGGCGCGATCCAGCTGAGCTGGAGCAGGGAAGAACTGTGCAGCGCATCCTCGACCCTGTCTGCACCGATATACACTGCGCACCATGCCACCCACGGGCGGGGTCTTCGTCAGCTGGGGCTCGCCGGATGCGGCGCAGGTCCGTCCGATCGTCGAGCGCCTGAAGCGCCTCGGCATCGTCGTCTGGGAATACTCCGAGGACATGCCGGCCGGGGCGCGCATCCAGGAACAGGTGATGGACGTCATCAACGACGTCCGCGTCGCGCTGGTGTGCTTCTCGGACGCCACCGCCAACCGGCCGTGGATCGAGACCGAGGTCGCCTGGTCGATTCAGGCGCAGCGCAACGGCAACCAGCCGCTGCAGCACGTCATCCCGGTGTGGGTCGGGCCGCATCCGAACAACCTGATGCCGACGCTGGTCGGCCAGATGCAGTACGTCGTGATGGACGTGTCGGACGGTTCGGACGCGTCCTACACGCGGCTGATCACCGACGTCACGGGCAAGCTCGGGGCCGAAGCGCCGATCATCGTGCCGGCCGCGCTCTACGCGATGACGGCGGAACAATCACAGCAGCTCTTCAACGGCTGGAACGCTGCCGCACCGCCGGCGGCGCTGCACGCGATGTGCTCGATGCTCGGCATGGGCGGACCGCCGCCGCTCTACGACCTGCTGCTGAAGCGCTACGGTCCGCAGTCCGAGGACCTCACGCCGTTTGCGACCAAGGAACCGATCACCGAGACCATCGGCAGCATCGTCGCGAGCGTGAACACGCTCGGACCGACGAGGAGAAGAACCCGCTCTACCTGCGCTGGGTCCATCGCGCGCTGGCGGGCGAGCTGGGCCTCGACGCGCAGGGGGACGCGCGCGATCAGTGGCTGCAGGGAGACTCGCTGCTGATCGTCGACTCGATTTCGACGCTGCACCCCGACATCAACCGGGAGCTGCAGAACCTGCCCGAGCTCACCAAGACCGCGGTGGTGTGGCTGCCGCCGTACACGCAGCACATGGTGCAGCTCGAGCCGGAGCTGGCGCGGACGGTGGCGTTCGTCGGCCGGCTCGGCGACGAGTTCCGGCGGCTCGAACAGCGGCCCGAACGCGCCGTCACCTTCGACGCGAGCACGCCGCTGGCGGTCCGGCTCTGGCTGCGCCGCACGCTCGCGACGTTCTCCGACGAGCCCGCGCCGCAGGCCGACCTCATTCGATCGATCCAGGACGACACCGCCGGCAAGCGCCCGCTCCGGCGCATGCTCCGCACCGGGTAATCGCGTGGTCGTCACCTTCTACTCATTCAAGGGTGGCGTCGGCCGATCGATGGCGCTGGTCAACGTCGCCGAGATCCTGGCGGCGCGCGGCTACCGGGTCATCGTCGCCGACTGGGATCTCGAGGCGCCGGGGCTCGAGCGCTACCTGCTGTCGCGCGACACCGCTCCCGCCGAATACCATCGGCTGCTCGACGGCTTCCTGACACGCGACGGCATCATCGACCTGCTGCGCGACTACAAGGCGTCGCTGACCAGGCCGGCGCGCTCCGAAACCGATTCGTCCACCGACTTCGCGCAGCTCGGCAAGCTGCTGGTGCGCCGACCCTCCTCCATCGCCATCCCGATCCCCGGCGAGGGCCGGCCGGACGATGCGCTGAAGCTGGTGACGGCGGGCCGGCGTGACGGCGAGTGGCAGGAGAAGTACGGCGAGACGGTGCGCTCCTTCGACTGGGACGAGTTCTACGAGCGCTGGGCCGGCGACGCCTACATGGATTTCTTCCGGCGCGACACCGCCGGCGATCCCTCGGCCGGCGTCACCGGCGCCGCGGACCTGCTGCTGGTCGACAGCCGCACCGGCGTGACGGAACAGGGCGGCGTCTGCACCCACGATCTGGCCGACGTCGTGCTGCTGTTCAGCGCCGCCAACGTCACGAACCTGGAAGGCACGAAGTGGATGGCCAGGTCGCTCTCGCAGCCGCGGCTGATCGAGGCGCGCGGCGGCCGGGCGCTGCAGATCGTGCCGATTGCGTCGCGCATCGAGCAGACGTCACAGAAGGAGGAACTGGTCGACTTCCGTGCGCGGTTCGTGCAGGCGCTGCGCGAATACATCCCGCAGACGCTCGGGTCCGCCGACGCCTTCGCCCTCGAGGCGGAGATTCCGTACATGCCGTTCTACGCGTTCAACGAGCGCGTGGTCGCGCGTGAGCCGGCGGCGCGCCGCGAGCAGAAGCTCTATGCCGCCTACGCGAACATCGCCGACGCGATCGTGCGGCTCGGATCGGCCGCAGGCCTGCTCGACGTGCGTGGCGGCGCCGGCGACGCGCCGCGCACCCGGACCCGGCTCGCGCGGGTCGAGCCGCCGAAGGAACCGGTCCTCCTCACCTACGACGAAGCGGACCGCGCGCAGGCCGAGAAGCTTGCCGGCGCGCTGCAGTCGGCGGGCGTACGGATCGCGGCCAGGTTCCAACCCGGCCGCACGCACTGGGCGGCGCAGTTCGACAGCGTGCTCGCGACCTGCGACGGGATGATCGCCCTGACCAGCGCAGGCGGACTGACGCCGCTCCTCGGCGCGGATCTGGCTGCGGCACGCCGGCGTGAGGCCGTCACCGGCCGGTTCCGTTCCGTCGTCGTGCTGACGCCGCAGGCGCCGGCGTCGATGGTCGATACCTGGAGCGGCCCCGGCCTCCCCTACGCCCTCAATGGCGAACCAGCCGACGATCTCGTGCAGGACATCGTCGCGGCGCTGACCGCGCCGGTCGCGCGCGCTGACGAATCCATCTGCCCCTATATCGGCCTTCGGCCCTTCGCCGAAGAAGACGCCCGCTTCTTCTTCGGACGCGATGCCGCGATCGGCGAAATCGTCTCTCAGGCGACGACCGCCGGCGGTCGCGCACGCTGGATCCAGATCGAGGGCTTCGCCGGCGTCGGCAAGTCGTCGCTGGCGCTCGCCGGGGTCGTCCCCGCGATCCGTCGAGGGCTGCTGACCGGGAGCGCCGCACCGGTTCGCCTGGCGATCTACCGGCCGGGACCGGATCCGCTGGCGTCGCTGTGCGCGAGCCTGACGCCGCCGGACATGCAGGACGATCGCTCGCGGCGCCAGATCCTCGAGGCGCTGCGCAACGACACCGGGACCCTCGAGCGGCTCGTGCGCTGGGGCGACACGCCAACGCCGGTGGTGCTGGTGCTCGATCAACTGGAGCAGCTGTGCACCGCCGATCCCGCGGTCGTCCAGCAGATGGCGCAGCTGCTCGACCGCGCCTTGTCCGACCCCGCCCTGCCGCTCTTCGTGGTCAGCACGGCGCGCTCGGAGCAGATGGCGGCCGTCGATCGGCTGCCGCTGTTCGGCCGCAGCCAGCCCGCGATTCGCTACACGCTCGAGCCGCTTGACGACAAGGGCGTGGCCGACGTCGTCGGGCGGCCAGCGGTCGTCGGCGGCATTACCTTCGAGCCTGGCCTGCTCGATCGGATCGTGACCAGCGCGATGGGGTTCCGCACCGCGCCCGGCATGATCACGTTCCTCATGCAGGCGCTCTGGAATCGCCGCGTCGGCCGCACCATCACGCACGAGGCCTACGGGCGCGGCGAAGGCGGCTTCGCCGGCGTCGTGATGAAGCACGCGAACCGCGTGCTCGAGACCTACGCCGACAAGCCCGAGCGCGAGCAGCTGCGCCGGCTGATGCTCGGCCTGACGACGTCGAGCGGCACGCGCGCGTCGCTGACGCGGGGGGAAGCGCTCTATGCGGCGGCGGGATCGATTCCACCGGAGCGCATTCTCGAGATCGCCACCGGCGCCTCGCTGATCGCGCCGTCGCAGGGCCGCGTCATGCTCGTGCACGACACCCTGCTCGACGCGGGGTCGGTCGTGCGCAGCTGGTACGACGCCGAGCTCGCCATGCTCAAGGTCCGGGACGAGCTCGAGGCGGCGGCCAACGCCTGGGAAGCCTCCGGACGTCCTGACAGCGGCCTGCCTTCGGGCGCGTTGCTCGAACGCCTCGCCGGCGCGGCCGCGCCGAGCGTGCGGGCCACCGAGTTCCTCACCGCGGCGCGATCGTTCCAGGCGCGCGTGGTGGAGGAGGGCGATGCGATCCAGTCCGAGCGGCGCGCGCGCGCCGAGGACGTCGAGCGCGATGCCGGGCTCAGGAAGCAGCGTGAGGCGGAGCGGCGCGCCGCCGAGAAGCGCGCCACGACGATGGCCCGCCTCAGCCAGGCGGCGGTGTTCGTGCTGCTGATCGGCACGGCCACGGCGATCTACTGGGCGACGTCCGCCCGCCAGGACGCAACGATGGCGCGGGCAGATGTCCAGGCGACGCAGGCGGTCTCGATCGTGAACGAACGACCGGATGAGGCCCTGGCCCTCGCGGTCAACGCCGCCGCCCAGGCAGAAACACCCGGCACGGTCACCGCGCTGAAGCAGACGCTGGTCGCATCGAGAGCGCGCACCCGCTTCTCGCATTCCGGCGACGTCGTCCGCGCGACGTTCGACGGAACCGGGCGCCGCGTCCTGACGCTCGGCCGCGACGGCCACGCCAAGGTGTGGGATCTGGCCACGCCGGACACGCCGCTTCGCACGATCGAGGGATCGACATCCGAGTACCTCGACGGCGATCTGGCGCGGGACGGGAAGTCGCTGGTGCTGGCCTCGCGCGACGGCACCGCGCGGGTCTGGAACGTCGACGACCGCAACGAGCCGATCGTGCTGCGCAGTCCGGCCGCGCGAATCGGCTTCGTCCGCTTCTCCGAGGACGGCGCCGTGATCCTGACGTCAGCCTCGCGGGAACGTCCCGCGAGCCGGGCCGCGCTGAACGGCGACACGATCCTGCTCGCCAGCCTGGTGGCGGCCGAGAAGCCCGGTCCGGTCAGCGTCTGGGACGCAAGGACCGGGCAGATGCGGCAGTCGTTTCCCACCCGCGGCATCCCGGAGGCAGTGACGCTGAGCGCCGACGGCCGGTTCCTGCTGACCGCCGGCGGTCCGGACGCCACGCTGTGGAACGCCAAGGACGGCCTGATGCTGCGGGAGATGAACCTGCCCGTGCCGGCCGAGGGCTTCTCCGCCCTGAGCTTCAGCGGCGACGCCAACCGCATCCTGTGCGCCGTCGGCTCGACGCTGGTCCTCTGGGATCGCCAGCCCTCGTGGGGCCTCACGCAGATTTCCGCGCGCAGCCAGATCAACGCCGCGACCCTCGATCGCAGCGCCGCGCGCGTCGTGACCGGCAACAACGACGGGTCGGCCGAGCTGATCACGCTCGGCAGCGAGCCGGTGAAGCGGCCGCTGCTCGCGCACACCGGGCCGGTGCTGGGAGTGGCCTTCAGTCCGGACGGATCGCAGGTCGCGACCGCGAGTCAGGACGGGACGATCCGGCTCTGGGACGCGAAGGCCGAGCGCGAGCCGGTGATCCTGCGCGGCCACCAGGGGGCTGTGACGTCGGTCGCGTTCAGCCCGGACGGCAAGGTCCTGCTGACCAGGGCCGACGACAACTCGGCCAGGCTCTGGGACGTTGCGCCGTCGAGCGTGCTGGATGGTCTCTCGTTTACGCAGCTGCTCGAGGAAGCAAAAAAGCGCGCTCCTCGCTCGGCGAAATGACTCTGCGGATCGCGTCGTGATCGGGGATCGGGGATCGGGGATCGGGGATCACCGGTCACTGACGACTCGACCACCGATCGATCCGGCGGCGCGTCGTCCGTGCGCCGCCCGAGGGCGGCACACCCTACAGCGTCGGTATGACCTCGACCCTTCCCTTGAGGCGCCGCGCCTCGGCGAGAAACTCCGCGCTCAGATCGATGCCGTGGCACGCCTCGCCATCCCACACGACCACCGCCATCCAGGCCGGATCGTTGAGCGCGCGGACCTCGTCGAACACCCGGCGGTTGGTCAGGCGGTAAGCCTCGTCGCCGGTCGCCGCGTCGATATCCAGCACGACCAGATCGCCGAGTCCGGCGACTTCGTCGATTACCCGATCGAACAGCGCGCCCCAGTCGCCCGGACGATCGACGACAGACGTGTCGCGAAACTGGCCGGGATGGAACGGCAGCACGATCCGCCGGCGCACGCCCATGGCGCCGGCGACGTCGAGCGCGAGCAGGTCGGCGCCGCAGGCCGCCGAGCACACCAGCGTGTCGGGCCGATCGTGGGCGAACCGCTCGGCGAGCCGTCGCCCGGACCAGCGGAATGTTGGCCAGCGGGAACCGTGGAGGAGCGGAGGCCGGCGCGTCGATCCGACGGCCGGCCAGTGCAGCAATCACGAAGATGTCCGGCTGGCGAGCGCGATCACAGCCGGGCCGCGACCTCGAGCGATCCGAGCAGCGTGAGCACCCGCGCCTCGTCCGCGCAATCGAGATGCGGGTGCTGGGCCGGGTTGGCGCCGAACTCCGACACCACCCGCTCCATGAACGCCAGGTTGGTCAGCGGCGCGCCCGACGTGAGGACCTTGATCGCGCGCGTCGTGAACTGCCCGGCGCCCGCCGACTCATACGCGACCTCGTGCGGCTGGCACGCCGAGAAGCAGACCTCGCGAAGATTCGCCGGCGATCCTCCGCGAGCGGCGGCCGGCGCCGGCGCCGGGCCCGCGGCGCTCTCACGGAATGCGCGATGCAGTTCCGAGATGTCGCGGGAGTACGGGATGTAGCGGGCCCGGCTTCCCGGCGGCACCGCGGACGGACGGCCCGGCACCAGCGCGCGGGTGATCGTGCCCGAGTGGCAGCAGTCGATGAAGCAGGTCAGGTTGATCTGCGGCTGGAGGCCGGCAATCGCCGCCTTGATGTCGTCGTCGATCAGCAGCCGGCCCTCGGCGAAGTCCGCGGGACAGAACGCCTCGTCGAGCGAGTCCTCCTCGTCGCCGTCGAGATCGTCCACCTGCGTCCCGTGTCCGGCGAACTGGAAGACGACGACGTCGCCCGGGCGGGAGCCGCGAACCAGCGTGCCGAAGGCGTCGAGGATCGCGCCGCGCGACGCCGCCTGATCCAGCAGCATCGTCACGTCGAAGTTCAGGCCGCCGAGCGCCGTGGCCCAGGTCTTCGCGTCGTTGACGCAGCCGGCCAGGTCGTACGGCGGCCCGTACTTGTCGATGCCGACGCACAGCGCCTTGCGGCCGCCCCCGGTTGGCGCGACGGCGTCGAGCCTCGACGTGTGAACGGCCGGAGCGGCGGGTGCGATCAACGGCGGCGCTGGCGCGGCCGGCGCCGCCGGCGTGAGGCGTTCGACCGACGAAGCCACGACGTCGCCGACGTTGACGGCGTCGCGAGTCTCCTCGATCTTCTCCTGGAAGTAGTCGACGATCGGCGTGGCGTCCGGGACGTCCAGCACGCGTCGGACCACGCTGTTCATCGTCGCCGCATCGTCGTCGAAGCCGCCGTGGCGAGTGGCGGTGGTGCGGGCGCGTGGCGACGCCGCCGGCTCGGTCTTCGAGAACAGCAGATCGGCCTGCTTCTGGTTGCCGGCGAGACCGAAGAACCGAACCAGCCCGACGTCCTGGCGCACGCTCTCTTCGAGCCCGAGAATCGGCGTCGGCTGCTCCGGTTCGAAGGCCCGGTTCACCAGATACAGCAGCGACTTGCGGTACGGCCCCGCCGTGTCGTCGAGCTCGAGGCTCTTGTTCATCGTGTACATCGTCAGGGCCTCGATGCCCTTGCCCGCCCCGACGAGGTTCTTCAGCCTGGTGTTGAACAGGGCCGAGGTGCACGCGGGTGCGAGCAGATGCAGGGTCTTCACGCGAATCGGCGGCACGCCGTTCGATGGCGCCAGGCCGAGCAGCGCCGGCAGGAAGTAGGCGTGGAAGATCGAGCCGGCGCTGTGACCCGCGGCGTGGATCTCGATGTCGGCGCTGTGCGCGTTCCACAGGTCGCGGGTGCGCTGGGCGATGAACGCCCCGCCGCCCCCCTCGAGCACCGAGACCTCCGCGCTGCGCTTCATCTGTCCCCAGACGCGCTTGCCGCCAGGCCGGCCGGCCACTTCGATCACGGCGTCGGCCAGGTCCTCGCCGAAGCCGCGCGCCGCGACGTCGCGGGCGCCCGTCAGCCCCTTGAGAATGTCGCTGACGGTTTCCCTCAGGCCCGTCTCCCACACGAACGACACCGGGTAAATGTTGTTCTGACGCCAGAACTTCAACCGCGCCAGCACTGGTTCGAGGCCGGAGCGCTCGTCGGTGAGGCCGCCGTGCGCGTAGAACATCAGGCGCAGCTTCTGACCCGAGGCCTTGCGCTCGGCAATCTCGGCCGGCAACAGCTCGCTGAAGAGCCGCTGCACGTCCGCCTCCTCGGTCTGGAACTCGCCGTCGGTCGAGAACGCGCCGAGACGGAGGTTGATGGCGTGGCGCCGCAGCAGCTCGCGCTCCTCGGCGGTGAACGGACGCTTGGCCGCGCGCGACGCGACGAGCGGATCCGGCTGGACCTCGCGGACGCCCGCGATGCGGGACGCGCCCGGCGCTGCCGGCAGCACGCGCTCCGAATAGATCGCCGTCAGGCGCGGGGCAACGACGGTGGCCTGGACGGCGGCGGCGCGGTTGGCCGCGGCGTCGAGCGCGAGAATCCCCCACGGGTCGCCGAACTGCGACTTGCTTTCCTTGACGACGTCGGCCAGCTCCTTCTCGAGCTTGCTGCGCTTCTTCGCGAACTCAGGGTCCGTGGCCAGCGACTGCGCGGAGCGGCCCGCCAGGAACTGGCGCATGTCCATCAGCGCCTTCGCCGCCTGGCCCATCGCCTCCGACCACCACCTGATGACGATGTAGTCGCTGATGATGTGCTCGGCCCGGACCGCGCCGAGCTTGCGCGCGAGATCGAAGCGTGCGGCGGCAGGCCCGGCCGCCTTCAGCGCCGTCCATGACGCCTCGGATTCGACCGCCGCTCGACGATGGGCGCGGTCGTGGTCGCCGGCGGGGATCAGGGCGAGCAGCGCGTCGCGGCCGATCCGGTCGTAGTAGTCGCGCGAATACGGTCCCTGGGCGCCGATGAACAGCGCATCCGACGCCTGCTGGTCGAACGCGCACTCGACCAGGAACGTCGACCGGCCGAAGTCGTGCTCGACGCCGAGCCGGCGATCGCGCTCGGCGGCATCGGCGAGGCCGAGTCCGATGATGGCGTTGTAGTCGTCGCGAAGATCGCTGACGCTGGTCCGCTGCCGCGCCTCGAAGTACGACGCCGAGCAGCGCAGCGTCAGGCCAGACGTGAGCCGCGATGCCTGATACGCGGCGGTCACGATCATCGACTCGAACACCAGCTTGCGGACCTTCTCGCTGTCGGACTCGGTCGGCCGCGTCCGCACCAGGATCTTCTGCGACGAGATCTCGTCCGCGGCGTTGAGCGTGCCGGTGATCACGTCGTAGCTGAGCGTGCCCTTGCGCAGCAGCTCCGAGACGCTGCGCACGTTGACGATGCCGAACAGGTTGATGCGCCAGGCCGCGCGCCGTTCGCGGCGCCGCAGGATGCCGGTCTGGATCGCGCGGATCGGCCCCTGCTCCGCCTTCGCGGCGTCGTTGATGCCGGTGAGCCGGCCGCCGAGCGCGGCGCGGATCGCCTCGCGGTCGCCGTCGGCCAGCGACGACAGATCGATCTCGTAAGCGAACAGCGCTTCGCCGTGGCGCACCGACGAGAACTGCAGCTCGGTGGCAACCCGTACCGATCGATCGATGCTCTTGGCAACCGCCTGCTGGAGCGCCTCGATCTGCGGGTCGCTCAGCCCGGCGTTCACCAGCTGCTCGAGATCCGCCTTTGGATCGCCGCTGATGGCGTCGATCAGCATCTTGAGCACGTCGCGATCGCGGATCGTGGCGCTGACGCCGATCGCCGCGGTCGCGTCGACCGAGACCTCGGAACCCGCGCGCTTGTAGTACGACAGGCGCACCCGGTCGACTGCGGTCTTGGTGACGCGGATCTCGAACGCGCCGGTGGCCCGCCATTCCGCGCCGACGTTGACCGAGGCGCCGACGCTGACCTTGGCCGAGCCGATCACCGGCAATCCCGGGGTGGCGAGCGGATTCACGACGCTCGCGAGCTCGACCGAGCCGGTCAGCTGGACCTCGCCTTCGCCTTCGACCGACGCGTAGCTGCCGATCGGCAGCGCCGCGAGATCGTCCACGTCCGCCGGCAGCACCGCCTGCTGAATCGTTTCGGTCAGCGCGCGGGCCAGCGTCGGATCCGATCCGGCGACGTCGAACGGATGGTAATAACGCACACCGATCGACGTCCCCGCCGCAAACCCGAACGCCAGCGCGCCGCGTTCCGCCTCGAACTGTGCCTTCACCCGCGGCGACAGGCTCAGCGACACATACGCCGTCCCGCTCGGTACGCTGATCGCGTCGCGCAAATCGTCGGCGGGGAACAGGAGCTCGTCGGGATGGTGCACGCCCACCGCAGCACGCACGCCCGCCTCGAGCGCCAGGTCGCCGCCAGGTCCGAGCGGAATCGGATCAGGCGTCGAGAACTCGAGCGTCACCGGGTTGGTGGGCGACTCGGACAGCGGCTTCTGCAACGATGTCGCGATCGGCCGCAGCGCGAGCAGCTTGACCACCGAGTCGGGCAAATACTTCCCAAGCCCCGACTGCTTGCCGCTGCTGATGTCGAGAAAGGACGTGTTGAGCTCGTCGAGGATCTTGAACGCGGGCATGAGCCCTCCTGGGTAGGTGCGTGCGGTGCAGCGCAGACTAGCCGACTGCTTTGACGAACGCAAGACGCGGAGCGATCGACAATGGCGCGCCTGTCTATGGCTGAGCTGCCGGAGTCTTGCTCGACTTCAAACGCTCACGCAGATCGCGCAACGCGAGCGTCGTCAGCGCGTCCTGCTCGGACATCTCGATGAGGAAATCGAGATGGTCGCAGACCGACGCGAACTCGCGCGCGCTCGCATATTGCCGCCGCGCCGCGTACCTCGCAGAGATCTTCTTCAGCGTGTCGTCGTCGGGGACGCCGCGGGCGAGTGCCTCGAGCAGCTCGCAATCGACCCGCATGTTGTCCTGCCAGAACTGCGGCCCGTCCGCCTGCTCGCGCTTGTCGATCTCCTCGCGAATCTTCTCGAGGTCCGCCGCCAGATCGCCGTCGACGACGCCGGTGGTGTCGAGTCCCTGCCAGCGCATCGCGAGCTCGGCCCAGCGCAGGCTGACCAGCGAGTAGGCGGCGCCGGCGCCGCGCGTCCTGGCCGTCGCGACCGCCCTGCCGCAGGTACTCGGCCATGCGCCGCAGCGAATCCGCGCGCCGCGCCGGATCGATGACCGCACGGCGCTTGTAGGCGCTGCCGATCAGCGCCAGCCGCTCCGACGTGGCGAGGGCGCCGCGCGTCCCCCCGAGCAGGCCCTTCAGCACTCGAATCGAGCGACGGATGTCGGTCGATGCCTCGGCGCGAATGGCTTCGTCGCCGGAATTGGTCTTCGCCCGCTCCATCGCCAGTCGGCTGGTGAGGTTCGCCCACTGCTCGACGTCGCGCGCGGTCACGGCGCCGTCCTCGGTCGAGAGGGCCGAGCAGTAGTACTTGACCGCGGTCTCCAGCTTCCCGGCTTCACCATAGGCGCGCCCGAGCCCGGCGTGAATCGCGCCGTTGGACCAGCCCTTTTTCTCGACCGCCTTCACGATCGCGTCGAGCTGACGAATCTCGGCGTCCGATCCCATCGACGAGTGGGTCTTGAGTCGCGCGGTGATGTTGCCGAGATCGCGCACCACGTGCGCCGGCGAGAGGAAGCGCAGCTCCTGCTGCTGCGCCAGGCGATCGCGCCGGAGCACCAGCCGGAAGTCGGGGTCGCCGTAGCACTGATAGGCGCCCCACGTGTTCGAGCTGCTGTGCCGATCGTAGGTCGTCTTGCGCGCGACCTTGACGGCTTCGCCGAAGGTCTCGCCGTTGAGCATCAGCTGGTAGAAGGTGGTCGCGAACGTCGTCGCCGCCACGTCCTCCACCGCCCAGCCGGCGGCGATCACGGCGCGAACGCCGATCCTGATGAACTCGGTCGCCAGGTTGGCGGCCAGCCGCGGGAACGCCAGCTCCTGTGGCGTCGCGCCGATCTTGCCGCTCTCGATGAATCCGAGGTGACAGCAGTTGATGAACACGAGCTCGGGCACCGTCCGGAGCTGCTCGATCTCGCCTGGCGTGAGGAAGGTGTTGTCGCCAATCACCATCCCCGTCACCGGCTCCTCCTGTCCCGCCGGCTTGAAGCGGTAAACGCCGTGGCCGGCGAGGTGGAGCACGCGATACGGGCGCTCGAACAGCGCGGTGATGACCTCCTGGCTCGCGGGCCGGACGCGCTTGGTGACGCTCGTGAAGCTGCTCTGGAGCACGCGGCACACCGCTTCGGCTTCGGCCTGCGCCCCCTTGAGCTCGACGTACTGACTCTGCGGGTCGCCGATGACCAGCGCCGATCGCTCGACGGTTCCGCGCACCTGCTCGCGGAACTCGCGCGCCTCGAGCTGGCGCAGCAGGCCATGCTCGATCGCGAACGGCCCCTGGCCGCGGCTTTCGCTGTTCTCGAGCAGCTCCCAGGGATACCGCGCGGACTGTTCGTCCAGCAACAGCACCAGGTTGTCCTGGTCGGGCGCGCTCTCCTTCAGCTCGTTGGGCAGCAGCAGATCGAACAGCGTTCGCGCGACCGCCTTGTCGTGGCGGGTCGTGGCCAGCGTGCGATCGATGAACTGATTGACGAGGGTGCGCTGGGTCGGCAGCAGCCGGACCTCGGTGCGGGCCCGGCGCGTCAGCGCCGCGAACCGGAGCGGTGCCAGCGCCTGATCGCTGCCGCCGTCGGCCGGCGATTTGCCCAGGATCTGCAGGCGCTGCCACCACTCCGGCTCTTCGTCGTAGGTCACGCGGTGGAGGCCGCCGTCGCGGGAGACCAGGTCTTCGATCAGCACGAACGCCTCGGTCACGCCGACGCGCTGTGACAGCCGATCGAGAGACTCGAGCGCCAGCATCGCGCGATCGTGATAGAGCTCGATGAACTCGAGCTCGCCGATCCGGTCGGGCAGCTGGGCCCCGGCCAGCGCCTCGTTCGCCCGCTGCGCGCCGCGCACGAGCGCGAACACCGAGTCCGACACCGACATGCCGCCGGCGCCGGTGCCGATGAGCAGCGTCGACACGCCGACCGCGGCTGGCTGCCCCGCGCCGGCGGGCCGCCGCTTGCGATCCTCGAGCACGAACTCGAGCAGGGCGCGGCTGAAGCTGCGCGTCAACAACGAGGCGCTCAAGGTGCCGACGGTGCCGAGCCCGACGACGATCGCGCCGGCGGGCCGGGAGTACGGATCGGTCGTGCGCTGCAGATTGGAGAAGATCGCGTTGGTCTCGATCGCGCCGGGATACAGCCCGAGGTGCAAGCGCTGGGTGAGCGCGAACTGCAGCGCTCGATCGAGGTGCTTCTCGGCCGACACGATCGTGTCGCCACGGTAGTGGCCGACCGCGACCGGATAGCTGGCGAACGCGAGGTTGCCGTGGACGACCCGGACGCGGACGGCTCGCTCCGGCGTCTTCTTCAGGACCTGCGCCCGGGTGCCGGCGCCGATGACCGCCGCCGCGAGATCGTCGGCGTCGGGATACCGATCGTCCTCGGCGCGCGGCATCTCGAACATGACCGCGGCCTCGCGGGCGACCGGCGGCGTGCGTGGCAGCAGCCGCGTCTCGCCGCGCGTCAGCAGTTCCTCGACCGCCGGGAACGAGGGCTCGTCAGCCGCCATGTCGCCGTGCTGCACGTCCATGTAATAGACGCCGGCGGACGACAACGCCTTCGGGATGCCGCTGTCCCACGTCACCCGGCCGTCGCCGCGGGTCGTCCCCATGAACACGATGCGATCGCGGGTCTCGCCCGGCCGCTGCTCGAGGCGCATCGCCGCCACCGTGACGTCGGACGATCCGGCGACGTAGATCATCCGCGCGGGATCGATCGGCGAGTCCGCGATGGTCTGGCGGATCTCGCGCGCAGCCTTGAGCCGCGCCTCGTCCGGCACCAGCCAGCCAGCGCCGGCACGGTCGTGGAACTCCTGCCACGTCCGCGCGGAGAACAGGTTCCGGTCGTCGACCTCGGGCAGCATCGCCAGGATGCCGGGGAACCGCCCGATCACGTCGAGCAGCGTCTCGGCGCGATGCCGCACGTCGAGCCGCGCCAGCTTCCTGAACACGACCGACTGCCCCACCAGCAGCTCCGGAATGGCGTGCGATCCGCCGTTCGGCGTGCCGAGCATGATGAAGCGCGCGTCGGGGTGCTCGCAGACGTCGCGCCAGACTTGCGGGTGGCGCGCGATCATCGCCCGCGTGACCAGGCCGCCCATCGAGTGCGCCAGGAACCGGATCGGCTGGTTCTGCGGGCGCGTGATCGCGAGCTGCGCGCGCACCGCCTCCGCCAGCCGGTCGGCTTCGCTCCCGATGTCGATGCGCCAGTCGTAAGCGAACGGGATCACCTGGTGAGTGCCTTCGAGGTGAGCGCAGATGCGGCCGTAGTAGCGCTCCACCGGCTTCAACGGCCGGACGCCGGCGGCGTCGACGTGCAGATCGGCGAGGCCGCCCCGCACCAGCTGCAGCAGGCTGACCCATACCGACCGGTCGCCGATCGCCAGCTCGCTGCCCATGATCCCAGGCAGCACGAAGACGGCGGGACGCGGACCGGCCGGCGCCGGCGGGACGGCGCGCGCGATCTCGACCGTTGGCGGGTGCAGTTCCAGGAACCCCGGCCACTCCGGGTCTTCTTCAGACGCTGTCAGCGCGGTGATCAACCGTTCGGCGCTGCTCTGCTCCGAGAAGTAGGTGAAGTGATTGACGGCGTCGGCCTTGTGGAAGCTGACGACGGCGCGCTTGCTGCGCGACGCGCCGCCGTACATCGACGGGGTGTTGACGACGAGATCGTGGTCCCCCTCGTAGAAGCGATCGCTGAGCCAGACCGCGAGCCGCGCCCACCACTTGCCGGGATCGATGTCGCCGGCAATCACCGCGATGCTGCCATCGACGGTCGCCGCCGGCCAGTTCACCAGCTTGATGCACTGCGAGTCGGGCATCATCGCTTCGACGCCCGGCAGGGTCTCCGGATTGGTGCGTTCCTGGATCACCGCCGCGACGAAGTCGCCGAGGTCGGCGAACATGTCGGCGACGGGACTGCCGGGCAGGAATCCTGCGAGGGTGCCGATGACCGACAGCCACCGATCGAGGCGCCCCGAGGCGAGCGTCGTGCCCAGCGCCGGGCAGGCGACGCGAACGAACCGGCGCACCGGGAACATCCGCGACTGAAGCGAGGCGTTCACGTCCGCGAGCGTGCGCTGATCGTCGGCATTGATCTGCCGATCGTCACGCGGCGTGAACAGATCGATCTCCTCGCCGGAGAAGTCGCTCCGCGCCAGCAGCTCGCCGACCAGTCCCCCGCGCGAATGCGTGACGATGTCGAGCGTGGCGCCGGCGGGAAGCACGCGCGCGAGCTCGCCCAGGAGATCCGCGGTGTTGCGGATCGGACTGTGGGTCAGCGTGCGATGCTCGAACGCGAGCACGCGATCGGCGTACTGCTCGCGCAGCTGCGACAGCTGCTGCTGGCGGGCATCGGACCAGAGCTCGCCGAAGCTGCCCCAGGTCGTCGACCCGGTGCCGTGGATGAAGAGCAGCCACGGCTTCCCGTCGGCCTCCGCCGTGGTCGGTGTGGTGAGCGCGAACTTGCCGGTCTCGAGCCGGCCGCGAAAGAGCCCCAGCCCCGGTCGCTTGCCGTCGTCGGTCTTCTTGCCCTCGACCAGGCGCGCGATCGCTTCGGCCGACTTGCCGGCGAGATCGATGCCGATGACCTTGAGCGACTTGACCACCCAGGAGGCCGCGCCGCGCGTATCGCGGGACACGAGTCCCGGCGCCACGAGCGGCAGCTCGAACGGGACGTCGACGACCGCTTGACCGGTCGCGGCATCGCGCGCCGCCGACGCCGGCGTGAAGCGCGCGCGATATTCGTCGGCGCGCATCCACAGCCGTTCGCCCGATTCGAACTCGACCTCGATCAGATCGTCGGGGTTGACGGTGGCGGTCTCCGCCAGCTGATCCGAGCGCGTGACGGGGACGAAGGTCTTGGTGCGCTCGGCAGAGACGAAGCGCAACTGCAGAGTTGGAGGCTCGGGCCGCGCACTGCCCGCACCACGAATCGTGAACGGCTGAGTCGATTCCACCGGAGCCATGCGTCGGGGCCGACAAATCTAGCACGCCAGGCGTGGATGAGCTGCGCAGAATTGCTCAGCGACGTCGTGCATTGCAACGGTGTTTGGCTAGAATGGCGCGCACCAGCACGACAGCCCTCGACGCTGTGCGCGACGTGATCTGCGATCGCGTCAGCACCCGTCAAAGCAGGCGAGCGATCTCTCCGCGGAGGTGCGACATGGCATTCGATGCGATCTTCCAGCCCCTCGAGTTCCGCAATCTCACGATCAAGAACCGCATCATCCGCTCGAACGTCTCGGGACGCTTCGACAACTACGACGGATCCGGCAACCAGGCGCGCATCAACTGGGAAGTGAAGTTCGCGAAGGGAGGCGTCGGCGCGATCGTCTCCTCGTTCGTGCCGGTGCAGCTGCGCGGACGGATCGTCCCGAACTACGCGCTGATCGATCACGATCGGCACATCCCGTTCTGGCGCGCGGTCGGCGAGGCGGTGCACGAGCACGACTGCCGCTACATCCTGCAGCTCAGTCACGGCGGCCGGCAGCGCGACATCCAGGGGATCGAGTACCCGATCGGCGTCAGCTCCACGGACCGGCCCGATCCCACGCACGGCTTCCGCTGCGAGCGGCTGTCGGTGCCGCAGATCCGCGAGATCGTCGACGCCTTCGCGCAGGGCGCGCGGCGCGCCCGCGAGGCCGGGCTCGACGGCGTCGAGCTGCACGGCGCGAACGGCTACCTGATCACCCAGTTCCTCAGCTCCGCGATCAACGACCGCAAGGACGAGTACGGCGGGTCGATCGAGAACCGCGCGCGGTTCGTGCTGGAGATCGTCCGCGCCATCCGCAAGGAGGTCGGCCGCGACTTCCACCTGCAGATGAAGATCAGCGTGCAGGACCACAACGACGCGGTCGCGTTCTTCGGCATCGGGCCGTCGGGCAACTCCGCCGAGGAATCGGTGCAGGTGTGCAAGTGGCTCGAGGAGGCCGGCGTGGACGCGTTCCACTGCTCGACCGGCAGCTTCTTCCCGCACCCGCGCAACCCCGCCGGCGTCGACCTGCCGGTGGAAGAACTGACGCTGACCTACGACGCGATGATCTCCGGCGGCGACCAGGCGTTCCGCACCTACTCGCTGTTCCGGAACTTCCCCGCGCTGGCGCGCCGGCAGTGGAACGACGCGGCCCCCAAGCCGGACGAGATCGAAGGCGCGAACCTCGCAGACACGCGGCGGGTGAAGATGGCGGTGAGCGTCCCGGTCATCTGCACCGGCGGGTTCCAGACCGCCTCGGTCATCGCCGCGGCGATCGAGCGCGGCGACTGCGACATGGTGTCGATCGCGCGGCCGCTGATCGCCAACAACGATCTCGTCGAGATCTTCCGGCGCGGGCAGGACCGCGCCGATCGGCCGTGCACCTACTGCAACAAGTGCCTGGCCAACGTGATCGAGCATCCGCTCGGCTGCTACGACGACACGCGCTACGAGTCGCGCGAGCAGATGCTCGCCGAGGTCATGTCGGTGTTCCAGCCGCAGCCGTTCCCGGCGGAGACCGCCGCGCCGGGCCAGCCGCGAGGCACCGGCGAGCTGTCACCCGAGGAGTTGAGCCGGCGGCTGAACCTGTTCGGCAACCGTCCGTGGCACCAGCAGCCGCGGCTGTTCGGGATGCGCGCGCTGGTCGAGATCCGGAACGAGCTGCGGCAGAAGAACCTGCACGACACCGAAGAGCCGCCGCTGCAGAAGGTCGAGGTCCCGAAGAACGTCGACCCGGCGATTCGCGAGGCGCGCTCGGTGGACGGCACCAACAACGACCTGCAGTACCCGAAGATGGGCGCGGTCGGCTGCCGGTTCGGGCGCAACGTGCCGCTCCAGCACGTCTTCCCCGACACCGCCAATCTGCTGGTGCCCAACCCGCGCGTGGTCAGCCGTGAGCTGATGACGCGCGACGAGTTCAAGCCGGCGACCATCCTCAACCTGCTGGCCGCGGCCTGGATTCAGTTCATGGTCCACGACTGGTTCGTGCACAAGCGCTCGAAGACCGAGTGCGCTCGACGTGCCGACGCCGGCCGGAGACGACTGGGGCGCGGCGTCGATCCGCGTGCCGACGTCGGTGCCTGAGCCGGCGCCCGCAGGGTCGACGCGGCCGCCCGCCTACGCCAACCTCAACAGCCACTGGTGGGACTCGTCGCAGGTCTACGGCTGCGACCGCGACATGGCGCAGAAGGTGCGCACCGATGACCAGCGGCAAGCTGCGCATCGAGCCGACCGGTCTCCTGCCGGTCGATCCGGCGACCGGCGTGCACTTCAGCGGCTTCACCGACAACTGGTGGATCGGGCTGGCGATGCTCCACACCATCTTCACGCTGGAGCACAACTACATCGCCGACATGCTGGCGCACCAGAACCCGCGCTGGACCGACGAGCAGCTCTATCAGAAGGCCAAACTGATCAACTCGGCGCTGATGGCGAAGGTCCACACCGTCGAGTGGACGCCGGCGATCGTCCCGCACCCGCTGATCAAGCTGGCGATGAACGTCAACTGGGCCGGCCTGGCCGGCGAGGATCTCCAGGAGTCGCTGGCCTTCCTCAACGACAAGGAGCTGCTCGGCGGGATCATCGGGTCGTCCGCCGATCACCACACCGCGCCGTACTCGCTGACCGAGGAATTCGTGTCCGTCTACCGCATGCATCCGCTGATGCCCGACGAGTACGCGTTCCACTCGGCGGTCACCGGCCGGCTGCTCGAGAAGCGGCAGCTCGACGAGATCGCCGGCAATCGCACCCCGGCCATCGCCGAGCGCCTCACCATGCCCGACCTGTTCTACTCGTTCGGGACCTGTCATCCCGGCGCGGTCACGCTCCACAACTATCCGCGCCACCTGCAGAACCTGACCCGCGACGACGGCGAGCGGCTCGACCTGGCGATGGTGGACATCCTGCGCGATCGCGAGCGCGGCGTGCCGCGCTACAACCAGTTCCGCCGGCTGTTCCACAAGCCTCCGGTCAAGTCGTTCGACGAACTGTCCGACAACCCGGCGTGGCGCAAGCAGCTCAAGGAGGTCTACAACGGCGACCTCGAGCAGGTCGACCTGATGACCGGGCTGTTCGCCGAGCCGCTGCCCGAAGGTTTCGGCTTCAGCGAAACCGCGTTCCGCGTCTTCATCCTGATGGCGTCGCGGCGCCTCAAGAGCGACCGGTTCTTCACCGACGACTTCCGGCCGCAGGTCTACACGGAGTTCGGCATCGAGTTCCTCCGCAAGACCACGATGGTGCACGTGCTCAAGCGGCACTTCCCGCAGCTGGCGCCGGCGCTGGAGGGTGTGCAGAACGCGTTCGCGCCGTGGAAGAAGCTGCAGGGGCCGATCGGGCAGTAGTGAGCGGACCGGGCCGAAGGCCCGGCAAGGCCAAAGGCCGTCGCGCGTAGCGCGTGAGCGAGTGGGGGTGGGGCCCCGCGAGCACTGAGAAAAGCTGACAAAGTCGATGCAACAACGAATCGCATCCACTATAGCGACTGCCGTCGTCGCCGCCGCGCTGGTCACGGCGCAGGCCACCACGCCACCCGCCGACGGACCGTCGTTCCCCGACATCGTCGATCACTTCAAGTACGGATCGGTCGGGACCGAGGCGCGCGTCGGCCTGCCGTACTGGCTGTGGCGGGTGCTGCCGATCGTGTTCGAGGACAAGCTGCCCAACCGCCCCGGCCAGGGCTACGAGCGGCTCGGGTTCATGTCCGACGGCGCGTCGCACGGACGCCCGATCGGGACGTCGTACGAAACCGGCCGCGTGCCGCTGGTCGGGCTCAACTGCGCGACCTGCCACGTCGGCTCGATCCGCAACGCCCCCGGCGAGCCGCGCCAGATCGTCGTCGGCATGCCCGCCAACCAGATGGACCTGCAGGCGTACGCGCGGTTCCTCACCGCGTGCGCCAAGGATCCGCGGTTCAACGCCGGCACGCTGATCGACGCGATCAAGAAGGTGAACCCGAAGTTCGGCTTCTTCCAGCGCTTCATCTTCCGCTTCTTCGTCGTCGGCCGGTCCCGCGACGGCATCCTCGAGCGTGAGAGGGACAACGCCTGGTTCGATGTGCGGCCGCCGCAGGGTCCGGGGCGCGTGGACACGTTCAATCCTTACAAGGTCCTGCTGCGGATCGACATGACCAACGATCGTTCGGTGGGAACCGTCGATCTCCCGTCATTGTGGAACCAGCGCATCCGCGAAGGCCTGTGGCTGCACTGGGACGGCAACAACAACTCGGTGCAGGAGCGGAACAAGAGCGCGGCCATCGGCGCCGGCGCGACGCCCGACTCGCTGAAGCTCGACTCGATGAAGCGGCTCGAGGACTGGATCATGGATCTCAAGCCGCCGGCCTACCCGGCGAGCCGCATCGACGCCGCGCTCGCCGCGCAGGGCGCCGACGTCTACAAGCGCGAGTGCGCGAGCTGCCACGAGCCGGGAGCCGGGAAGCTCGGCGAGGTCACGCCAATCGGGGAGATCGGCACCGACCGCGAGCGCCTCGATTCCTTCACCGCCGAGGTCGCGACGCGCATGAACACGATCGGCGAAGGCCACCCGTGGCGCTTCTCGCACTTCCGCAAGACCGAGGGCTACGCCAACATGCCGCTCGACGGCATCTGGGTGCGCGCGCCGTACCTGCACAACGGCTCGGTGCCGAGCCTGCGCGCGCTGCTCACACCCGGAGCAGCGTCCGGTCGAGTTCTTCCGGGCCTACGACGTCTACGACTGGGCCAACGTCGGGTTCGTCTCGAGCGGTCCCGACGCCGAACGTGAAGGCGTCCGCTTCTCCACCAAGGACAAGGGCAACAGCAACGCCGGTCACCTGTACGGCACCACCCTCGACGCGGCGGCGAAGAACGCGCTGCTCGAATACCTGAAGACCAAGTAGATGCCGGACTCGGCGATTGTTCGGGAGTCGGGAGTTGGAAGTCGGGAGTTGACGCTCGGGATCGTCACCAGCACAGAACCACGTCGAGTGTGCGTGGACCATGCACCCCGCGTATCCGCGTCATCTCGATGTCGGCCGTCGCCGACGGACCGGAGATCGTCGTGACCAGCGCCGGCTGCCAGGCCGCCAGCTTGCGAACCGCTTCGGGTACCGTCTGCACGATCTGATCGGCTGACACGACGCAGAGGTGATAGTCGGGCACGAGCGTCAGCGCGCGGCGTCCTTCCGCCTGCAGGTGGCGCAGCACGATCGTGCCGGTCGTCGCGATCGCGAGCGAACAGCCGGTCACCACGCCTTCGCAGCGATCGAGATCCGCGTCGCTCAACCCGACGTCGTCCACCACCATCAGCTCCGGCGGCAGCCATTCGCGCGGCAGATCGACGGGCACCACCGGACGGGTCTTCTGGCGGTTGGCGAGCGTCTCGCCGATGGTGCGGCGCAGCGTTGCCGGCTCGCACCGGTAGACGCCCACCTGATAGTGCTGCAGGCGATCGACGAACAGCTCGACGCGCTGGTCGGCGTCGAGCGTCGGGGCGTCGCGATACTCCCGTTCGATGGCCTGATACTCCTCGGCCGCCGACCGCGGACGCTCGCCGAGGATGTCCCGGATCCGTCCGAGAATGACGCCGCGTGCCCCGCTGCCGGCGCCGCCGCTCATGAGCGGCGTCCTCGAGACGCCCACCACTCGCGAAACGACTGCGGCGGCATCGCCGGAAGATCGCGCGTCTTCGTCCAGCCGGCGAACGGACCGGGCAGGCTGGTCACCCGGCCGTCGCGGGTGAAGGGACGCTGCATGAATCGGCCGATCATCTGCGCGCGCTTGAGCCACGCCGGGTTCGAGAACGCGAACGCGGCCGCCTTCATCCCCGCCCGCTCCGACATCGGTGCGCCGGCCTCGACGATGCGGCGGCGCAGGTGAATCAGGATCTCGGGAATGTTGATCTTGACCGGACAGACCTCGTAGCACGCGCCGCACAGAGACGAGGCATACGGCAGCGACGTCGAGTGTTCCATGCCCTGGAGCTGCGGGGTGAGGATGGCGCCGATCGGGCCGCTGTAGATCGAACCGTAGGCATGGCCGCCGGTCTGCCGGTAGACCGGGCACGCGTTCAGACAGGCCGCGCAGCGGATGCACTGCAGCGTTTCCCGCGACTCTTCGTCCGCGAGCACCTTCGTGCGGCCGTTGTCGAGCAGCACGACGTGGAACTCTTTCGGCCCGTCGCCAGGGGTGACGCCCGTCCAGATGGTGTTGTAGGGGTTCATCCGCTCCCCGGTCGCCGACCGCGGCAGGAGCTGGAGGAACACCTCGAGATCCGCGAACGCCGGCACGATCTTCTCGATGCCGGCGAGCGTGATCAGCACGCGCGGCAGCGTCAGGCACATCCGCGCGTTGCCCTCGGACTCGACGACGCACACCGAGCCGGTATCGGCGACGAGGAAGTTCGCGCCGCTGAAGCCGACCGGCACGCGCAGGAACTTCTCGCGCAGGAAGTGGCGCGCCGCGGTGGTCAGGTCCTCGGGCTCGCCGCCGAGCTCCGCCAGCCCCATCTTGCGCTGGAAGATCTCGCGGATCTCCGCGCGGTTGCGGTGCAGCGCCGGAACCACGATGTGCGACGGCTTGTCCTCGCCCAGCTGGATGATGAGGTCGGCGAGGTCGGTTTCGTAGGGGGCAATGCCGGCCGCCTCGAGCGCCACGTTCAGGCGGGTCTCGTCGGAGGTCATGGTCTTGACCTTGATGACCTCGCGCTCGCCGTGCGACCGGATGATGTCGATGACGATGCGGTTCGCCTCGTCGGCGTCGGCGGCCCAGTGGACCCGTCCGCCCGCGCGCGTGCAGCGCTCCTCGAACTGCTCCAGGTAGGCGTCGAGATGGCGGAGGACGTGCGCCTTGATCTGGCGGCCCGACTCGCGCAGCGCCTGCCAGTCGTCGGCTTCGCCGACGACGATGGCGCGCTTGCCGCGGATGACGTCGGTCGCGTGCCGGACGTTGCGGCGCAGCTGCAGGTTGGCGAGCGATTGCCTGGCCGCGTCGGGAAAGTCGGCGGCGGTGGCGGCGTCGCCTACGCGGATCATGAGCCGGCCGGCCCGCCCGCGGTCGAGGCGAGGATCTCGGCGAGGTGCAGGCAGCGCACGGTGGAGCCGCGCCGGCTCAAGGTGCCGCCGATCTGCATCAGGCAGGAGTTGTCGCCGGCGGTGCACACCTCGGCGCCGGTCTCGAGCACGCAGCCCACCTTGTCGACGGCCATGGCGGTGGAGACGTCGGCGTTCTTGACCGCGAACGTGCCGCCGAATCCGCAGCACTCGTCCTGGTGCGCGAGCGGGACGAAACGCAGGCCGCGCACCGCCTGCAGCAGCCGGATCGGCTGATCGCGGAGGTGCAGCGACCGCAGCGAGTGACAGGAGGTGTGCAGCGTCACGGTGTGCGGATAGGACGCGCCGACGTCGGTGACGCCGAGCTTGTCGACGAGCAGCTCGGAGAACTCGAAGACGCGATCGAGGAGCTCGCGCACGTCCTGCTGCAGCGCCGCGTCGCCGCTGGCCGCCGCCATCTTCGGATAGTGGTCGCGCATCATCGAGACGCACGACGCGGACGGCACGCACACCAGCCCGGCGCCGCGGAACACGTCGACCATGCGCCGCATCAGCGGCACCGCGTCGGCGGTGTAGCCGGTGTTGTAGTGCATCTGTCCGCAGCAGGTCTGGGCGTCGCGGAATTCAACCGTGTGCCCGAGCCGCTCCAGCACGGTCACGACCGCCTTCCCGGTCTCCGGAAACAGCGTGTCGTTGTAGCAGGTGATGAAGAGCGAGATGACCATCGGAAGACTCAACGCCAACTCCCAACGCCCAACTCCCAACTCCCAATGCAGAACGCGCGAACGAGCCCTGGATCTTGGGAGTTGGGAGGTTGGGAGTTGGGAGTTGACGAGGTTCTCGCTTCACCTCAAGAACGCTTCCGGCAACCCGCCGTCGACCGGGATGACGTGGCCGGTGGTCTTGGCGCTCTGGTCGCTGGCGAGGAACACGATCGCGTTGGCGCAGTCGACCGGCAGGATCGGCCGGCGGGTGATGGTGCGGCGCGCGTAGAACTCGGCCAGCTTGTCGCGCAGCGACTCGGTCGTCTCCGAATCGGCGAACTCGATGCTGTACTTCTTCAGCGAGACGATGACGCGATCGCGCGGGAACATGGCCGAGCCGGCGACGACGGTCGCGGGTGCGACGCCGTTGACGCGGACCAGCGGCCCCAGGCCGATCGCGAGCTCGCGGATCAGGTGGTTGATCGCCGCCTTGCTGACGTCGTAGGCCTCGCTGCCCGCCTTCGGCACCACCGCGTTCGCCGAGCTGGTGAGCACGATCGCGCCGGGCAGGCCCTGTTCCTTCAGGATCTTCGCCGCTTCGTCGGCCAGCACGTGGTTGCTGGTCACGTTGATGCTCATGGTCAGGCCCCACGTCTGCTCGGGCGGCGTGCCCGGCGCCGGCGTCGGGAAGATCGCGGCGGTGTTGATCACCGCGTCGAGTCCACCGAACCGCATCACCGTGGCGCGGAACGCCGCGGCCATGCTCTCGCGCGACGTCAGGTCGAGGGGCAGGCCCAGCACCAGCTCGCGGGCCGAGTGCGCCGCCGCTTCGGTCGCGACCGCTTCGGCCGCTTCCGCGTTCAGGTCGGCGACGACGACGTGGGCGCCGCGCTTGGCGAGGAGCAGCGCGACTTCGCGGCCGATGCCGCTGGCGCCGCCGATCACCACCACGATGCGGCGGCTGAACTCGCGCTCCGGCGGCATCCGCTGCAGCTTGGCCTCTTCGAGCGCCCAGTATTCGATCCCGAACGCCTCGGACCGCGGCAGCGCGACGTAGTTGCGGTAGCTCTTGAACTCGCCGGCCTGCTCGGCGCGCCTGGCCTGCGGCGCCGGACCCGGCTTGCCGTCCGCGTCTTCGAGCGCATTTGCGCCCGCCATGACGTGAATGGCATTGACGAAGAACTCGGACGTGATGCGCGCCTCGCGCTTGTCCTTGCCGAAGCCGAAGAGGCCGATGCCCGGAACCACGACGACCGACGGATTCGAGTCGCGCAGCGCCGGCGAATCCGGCTTCGCGTGCGCCTTGTAGTACTTGCCGTAGTCTTCGCGGTAAGTGACGAGCCGCTCGCCGATCCGCTGCTTGAGCGCGTCCAGGCCGTCCTCGGGCTTCCAGGCCACATAGAGCGGCGAGATCCGCGTCCGCAGGAAGTGATCGGGACAGCTCGTGCCCATCCGGCACAGGTCCTCGGCCCACTGTGAATTCGCGAACGCCAGCGCATCCTCGCTGCTGTCGTAGTGCCCGATGACGCGGCGGTTCGACGAGACCGCGCCGCGCAGGTACGGCAGCAGCGCGCCGGCGAGGGTTTCACGATTCGGCGCCGTCGTCGCGACCGCGCCGCCGAACTGCGGGCGGCCGCTCCGCTTCGCATGCTCCTGGACGAACTCCCCCATCTGGTCGATCGTCTTGACGCTGCTCAGATAGCAGTCGCGCTGCGTCTGCCCCCACGTGAACAGCCCGTGGCCGCCGAGGATGATGCCGTCGCAGCCGGGATTGTCCTGGACCGCCTGCCGCAGCATCAGCGCCAGCTCGAACCCGGGGCGCTGCCACGGCACCCAGACGATCTTGCGGCTGTACTTCTTGTTGAACTCCTCGAGCTTGGCCTTGCCGTTGGCGCTCGCGGCCAGCGCGATCGCCCAGTCCGGGTGCAGGTGATCGACGTGCGGAAACGGCAGGAAGGCGTGGAGCGGGGTGTCGATCGACGCGGCGACGCGGTTCTCGCCGAACGCCGACAGCGGATAGAACCCGACCATCTCGTCCTCGAACTGCTCGCCGCGGTAGCGCGGGATCAGGCTCTCGAGCTTGTCCATGTAGAGGATCGCGAACCCCGAGGTGCCGATCGACCGCAGGTCGCCGCCGCTGCCCTTGACCGCCATCACTTTGGTGGGCGCGCCGGTCAGCGGGTCCGGCATGTCGAACTTCGAGCTGGTGTTGCCGCCGCCGAAGTTGGTGATGCGCAGGTCGGCGCCGAGCAGGTTGGATCGATATCGCAGCAGTTCGAGCGGCTGCGACTCGAGCTTCGCCGCCTCGCGCTCGTCCCAGAGGTTCTTCAGAAAGGTGGTTTCAACGGTGGACGTATTAGACACAGGTCAGCTCCAGGTACTCTTGAAAACGCCGGTAGTGGGTGTTCCAGCGGTCCTGATCCGCCGGTTCGAACCGCTCCACCGGGAACGATCGCTCGATGATCCGCCGCGCCTCGGCCAGCGTGCTGACGGCGCCGGTGCCGACCATCTGCATCGCGATGTTGCCAAGCGCGGTCGCTTCGACCGGACCGGCCAGCACGGTGCGTCCGGTCGCGTCGGCCGTGAACTGGTTCAGCAGCCGGTTGCGCGATCCACCGCCGACGATCTGGATCTCCTCGATCGGTTCGCCGGTGAGCTCTTCGAGCGACTCGATCACGAAGCGGTACTTGAATGCGAGGCTCTCGAGGATGGCGCGGGTGACGGCCGCAGGCGTCTCGGGCTCCGCCTGGCCGGTGTCGCGGCAGTAATCGCGGATCGCGCCGATCATGTCCGGCGGATGCAGGAACGTGGCGTGATCGGGGTTGAACAGCACCTTGAACGCCAGCGTCGGGTCGTCCGCCGCGGCCAGCAGCTCGTCGTAGTCGAAGTCCTGTCCTTCCGCCGCCCATTTCCGCCGGCACGCCTGCAGCAGCCACATGCCGCCGATGTTCTTCAGCAGGCGGGTGGTGCCGCACACCCCACCCTCGTTGGTGAAGTTCAGCTCGCGCGATCGCGGCGTGATGATCGGCCGCGACACCTCGGTGCCGAGCAGCGACCAGGTGCCGGAGCTGAGGAACGCCCGCCGGCCGCCGGCCGCGATCGACGCCACCGCCGATCCGGTGTCGTGGGTGGCCGGCGCCACGACCGGAGTCCCGGCCAGCGCCGCGCAGCAGTCGGCGCCGAGCTGGCCGAGGACGTGGCCGGGCTCGACGAGCGCCGGCAGCAGCCGCGTCGGGATGCCGAGCTGCTCGAGCAACCCGGTCGCCCAGGATCGCGATCGCGCGTCGACGAACTGCGTCGTCGTCGCGTTGGTGTATTCGCACGCGGCGCGGCCGGTCAGCCAGTAGTTCAGGAGATCGGGCACGGTGAGGAACGCCGACGCGCTCTCGATCAGCTGCGGCGTGGCGCGGCAGGCCGCGTAGAGCTGAAACAGCGTGTTGAACGGCAGGAACTGAATGCCGGTGACCGCATAGATTTCGTCGGCCGGCACGTGCTGGAAGACCGACTCCATCACGCCGTCGGTCCGGCGATCACGGTAGTGGAACGGATTCTGGAGGAGGTGCCCCTGCTCGCCGACGAGCGCGTAGTCGCAGCCCCACGTGTCGACGCCCAGGCTCTCGAGACGGGTGCCGGAGATGCGCTCGAGCGCCCGGCGCATCTCGAACCAGAGGCGGAGGACGTCCCAGTTCAGGGCGCCGTTCTGGCGGACCGGTTCGTTCGGAAAACGGTGGACCTCACGAATGTCGAGGACACCGGATCGCAGACGTCCCACGATGGCGCGGCCGCTCTCCGCGCCGAGATCGAATGCTAGGAACTGAGCACTCACGGGTCCCCGCTTTCCAAGGGTCAAGCAGCCGGATTCAGCGATTCGCGCTCGGTGCGGTTCCCGGCGGCGGCGCCGTCAGGAACGCCGCGAGGTTCCTCAGCTGGGTCTGACCGATGCTGTCGGAGAGCGTCTCCGTCATGATCGACGCCTTCTCCTTGCGGCTGCTCTTGACCTGCGCCTTCGGCACCTCGGTCACCGTCCCCTCCGGAGTCAGCAGCGACAGGTTGCCGCCGGCCTCACGCAGCAGCAGACCTCTGAGTGTCTTGCCATCGGTCGCCGCCACCACCGTCGTCTCGTGCGCCGGCGCGACCGCGCGATCCGGAATCATGACCGCTTCGAGCAGCGTGTACTTCGACGCGAGGAGCTTGGACGATGTCAGGTTGAGCCCGGCGACGCCATGGTCGGTGCCGAGGCCGCCGAACCGGTGGCACGACGCGCAGCTCTTCTCGAACACCGCCTTGCCCATCTCGACGTTCAGGTTCTGCTGCGGCTGGTAGACCGTCTCCTCGAGCATCTCCTGCCGGCTGATGACGCGGCCGGCACGACGCGCCGCCAGCGGGTTCGCGGGGTTGCCGCCACGGCCACCGCCGCGTCCGCCGAGCTGCGCGGCCTTGGCCTGGAGCTCGGCCAGCTGCTCGGGCGTGAGCGGCGAGAAGTCGGGGGCCTTCTCGTACAGCATCGCCTGCTCGGCCGGCGTCGCGTACAGCGGCTGCACGGCGTCGAACATCTGGCCGACGAAGTTGATGAACTGCGCACCGCCGCGCCAGGTGGACGTCCGCCCGAGCAGCTCCGCGAGCTGCGTCTTCTGCTCCACGGTCCATCCCTGCGTGACCGTGCGCAGCGCATAGAGGTAGTGCAGCTGCAGCTGCTGGTTGTCGTTGCCCTTGGGCATGGCCGCGAGGATCTTCGCGATCGCCTGCGGCTGCCCGGCATACGCGAGGATCAGCGCGAGCTCGCGATTGAGCCGTTCATCCTGGCTGGGGAACTGATTGACGACCAGGCCGTGCAGCTGTTCGCGCTCGGCCGGGCTGAGGCCGCCCTTGATTTCCGTGGCGGTGTACTCGAACGCGCGGAACAGCCGCAGCTTGTTCTCGACCGACAGGTTCGCCTGCTTCATCAGCGCGAACTGCTTGTCGATGAGCGGCTGCAGGTTCTCGCCGTTCGCGGTGTTGACGAGCGCGATCATCGACTCGATGGAGCCGAGCACGTTCGTCTCCTTCGTGGCGCGATCCTTCCAGTCGGCGCGCGCGGTGCGTTCGAGCGCGATCCGTCCCGCCCACCGCACGAATCGATCGGGGTCGTTCAGCAGCGCGTAGATGTCGGCGGCCGGCGCCAGGCTCGGCTTGTCTGGCGACTGTCCCATCCGCACCAGCGCTTCGGCCGAGCGGCGGCGCACCACCGGGTCGGCGTCCTTGAGACCGGCAGCGGCGATCGCTGCCTGCGCCTTCGCGTCGGCGCTGGCGAGTCCCCCCTGCACACCCGCGACGTAGACCACCGCGGCGCGCACGCCCGCATCCCGATCCTTGATGAGCGCGGTCAGGAGCGCCGCCGACGGCGCCGCACCGTGGCGCTGCATCTCGTAAACAGCGCGGGCGCGATCCATGCTCGCGGCCGACGCGTTGCGCGCGAGCCGCTCGAGCTCGGTGCCGAACGACGCGCCCATGCTCGCCTTCGCCTTCTCGATCGCGCCCCAGCCCCAGCTCGAGAGCGGTTGCGGCTGGCGGACGACGGCCAGCACGCCGGTCATGTCGGGAGCCGCCGGCAGCGTGCCCTTGTAGCGCAGGCGCCAGACGCCGCCCGAGGTGTTGCGTCCCCCGGTCGTGAAATAGAGCATGCCGTCAGGCCCGACTTCCACGTCGGTGATGTTGAAGGGCTCGCCGTGCACGAACTCGGCGCGGTCGGAGCGCGCGGTGTAGGTGCCGCCGTTCGGCGTGAGCGCGGTGTAGAGCAGCCGGCCACGTGACCAGTCGGCCTCGAAGAGGTTGTCGAAGAACTCGCGCGGATAGGCGTAGCTCGTGTAGAACTCCACCCCGACCGGCGAGCCGCGGCCGACGTCCCGCACCGGCGGGAGCGAGTCGATGTAATACGCCGGATACTTGCCCGATCCGTCGCGATAGCCGTAGTTGCCGCCCGGAATGCCGTGCGTCGTCCGCACGTCGCGGTACCACGGCATGTTGATGTCCCACTCCATGTCGCTGTCGAAGAGGAACGCCTCGCCGGCGAGGTTGTAGCCGTAGTCGTAGGCGTTGCGGTTGCCGCCGAAGAGCACGGTGAACTTCTTCATCGCCGGATCCCAGCGATAGAGGCCGCTGTGGACGGCCTGACGGATGCTCCGTCCGAAGTTCGCGAGGTAGGGCAGGAACTGCGCGTCCTTGTCCTTCAGGACCAGCGACCCCGGATCGAGTGCGTCGTCCGCAATGGTCGCGTGGTTGCCGGAGATGACCGTGTAGCTGCCATCGGGCGCGCGGCGAATCGCGTGGGGACCGTGCTCCTGGATGCCGCCTGGCGTGATCGTCACGGTCTCGAACGTGTCAGCCACGTCGTCGCCGTTGGTGTCCTGCATCCGATAGATGCCTGCCGGCGGCGGCGGGCCACCGCGGCCTCCGCCGCCCTGCCGTCCACCGCCAGGGGCCGCGCCGGCGGCCGGCGGGGGCGGGGGTGGCTGCGGCGCCGCATCGGAACAGGCGGCGTAAAGGGTCGGGCCGTCGAACCAGAGGCCCTGGCAATTGCGGACCTTCTCGGTGATGACCTTTTCCGACTCGTAGATGCCGTCCTTGTCGTTGTCGAGGAGGAGGCGCGGGAAATCGTTCTCTTTCGAGACGACCAGCCGCCCGAGGCTGTCGAAGGTCACGACGACGTAGGAGTCGTTCTTGTCGGTGGGATTGACGCGCTCGATGACGAAGCCCGGCAGGGTGCTGAACTTCACGCCGGCGACCGCCTGGGTCACGAGCTGCGCCTGGTTTGGCGCCTGACCGAACGCTCCGAGCCGCACCAGGCCGAGCACCGTCAGGGCGACCGCCGCGGTCGTCCACACGGCCACGCCGCGTCGAATTTTCATCCCGTTCCTCCTCGCCGACCGCCCGCCAACCCTGGTCGGAAGCCCTCGCACCGCCGCGATAGGTATCAGTTAGAGGCCAGCCGGTCAAGCAGCCGCGACGAAACCCCAAGCGTTTCGCATAGAGAAACATTCCCTCCGGATCGATGAACGCCGATCGGTCCGATTCGGCACCGATCCAGCCGATGGAAACCGCGCAAATCCCGGCGGCTGCCGGGCTGGCGGCCGGACGGAATCCTGGGCCTGAATTTCATTGAGCGAAAGCGGTTCCGGGGGGACTGTAACTCTACGACGGCGTGAACGTATTATTAGGCACGCGTTCGCGCGTGTTCATCCGTCGGTCAGGGTGGAGGATTGGAGGCCAACTTGCATTTTAGGTTTTGCGCTGCGGCACTGCTGGTGATGGTTGCCGGCTCCGTGGCCATCGCTCAGAAGGTCACGACGGTCGAGGAGCTGGACAAGACGATGAAGAAGGTCCAGCAGGCCAATATGGCGGCCAACAAGGCGATCGGGTCGGGCGATTTCGCCGAGGGCGCCAAGCAGTATGGGATCGCGAAGCAGGCCATCGAGGACTCGCGCGAGTTCTGGGTGCTCAACAAGAAAGACGACGCCATCGCCGCCAACAAGGAAACCGTGACCAAGATGGACGCGGTGCTGAAGCTGCTGACCGGGCCGAGCCCCGGATGCGCAGGCCATCGGCGCGGCGTTGAAGCAGGAAGTCGGCCCTGCGTGCCGTCAGTGCCACGAGAAGTACCGCGTGCGCGACGCCGACAACAACTGGGTCCTGAAACCCGGCTCGATCGGGGGTTAACACCGGCATGGGGAATGGCAACATTCCCCATCTCCGCCCGCCTTCCGTGGTTCCGTCTAGCCTATGTGTCCAGATCACACCGAGCCGGCGCCCCCGGGGCGCCGCCGCTTTCTGTCAGGGCTCATCACCACCATCCAGGCGGCAATCGGCGCAACGCTGGCCTTCGTGCTGGGCGGCGCGGTCGTGTCGCCCGCGCTCGGCACGCGCCGGACCAGCTGGTGGCCGGCCGGCGCCCTCGACGCGCTGCCTGACAACGAGCCCACGCCAGTCACCATCCGGGTCACCCGCGAGGACGGCTACAGCCAGGTCGTCGATCGCCAGGTCGTCTTCCTGATCAAGAGCGGCGACTCGCAGATCACCGCGCTGTCGTCGACCTGCACCCACCTCGGCTGCCGCGTCAGCTGGGATGCGAAGGCCGAAACCCTCAAGTGCCCGTGCCACGGCGGCGTGTTCGACCGCACCGGCGCCGTCAAGGCGGGACCGCCGCCGGCGCCGCTGGCGCGCCTCTCCACTAAGCTCGAGGGCGACCAGGTGCTGGTCGAACTCTGATGGGTCCGCTGCGTTCGCTCTTCGACTGGCTCGATTCACGTACCGGCTTTCGGGCCGGCCGCGGTCATCTGCTCGACGAGCCGCTGCCGCCTGGCGTCGGCTGGTGGTTCGTCACCGGCAGCATCCTGCTGTTCCTGATCGGCGTCCAGCTGATCACCGGCGTCGTCCTCACGATGTACTACGTGCCGTCGCCGGAGCACGCCTACGACAGCGTGCGCTACATCGCCGAGCGGCTGCCGCTCGGCCGGATCGTCCGCGGCCTGCACTTCTTCGGCGCCAGCTTCATCGTCATCGGCGCGGTCGTGCACATGCTGCGGGTCGTGCTGTTCGGCTCGTACAAGAAGCCGCGCGAAGTGACGTGGATGACCGGCGTCATCCTGCTGCTGCTCATCCTGGGATTCGCCCTGACCGGCTACCTCCTGCCCTGGGATCAGAAGGCGTACTGGGCGACCACCGTCACCATCAACATCGCGCGAAGCACGCCGTTCTTCGGTGAACAGGTCGCGGGGGTGATGCGCGGCGGTGCGGAGCTCGGCGCGCTCACGCTGCTGCGGTGGTACGCGGCGCACGTGTTCCTGCTGCCGGCGGCGCTGATCGGCTTCGTCGTCGCGCACGTCTACCTGATGCGGCGCCACGGGATCTCCGGCCCGATCGTGCCGGCGGCCGGCGAGCCCAGGCCGTTCTACCCGTACCAGGCGTTCAGGGACACCGTCGCGATGGCGTTCGTGTTCGCGCTGCTGATCGCGTTCGCGCTGACCGTCAAGGTGCCGCTCGACGCGATCGCGGATCCCTCGGACGCGACCTACATTCCGCGTCCCGAGTGGTATTTCCTCAGCCTCTTCCAGCTGTTGAAGTATTTTCCGGGCCCGCTCGAGCCGGTGGCGACGGTCATCATCCCGGGCGTGGTCGTCGGCGGCCTGCTGATGCTGCCGTTCCTCGACCGCGGCCCGGAGCGCCACTTGTTCAGGCGCCGCCTTGTTGCGGGCGCGTTCGTGCTGCTCGGCACGGGAGTCGTCAGCCTCACGTATCTGGGGTTGAAGGACTCTCCGGCGCATGCGGATCCGTCGCAGTGGGGGCCGCTGTCGCTGTCGGGCCGCGAGTTCGTCGAAGACAAGCGCTGCACGGCGTGCCACCGTGTCGGAGGGGCAGCGAACCCGATCGCCGACACCCGGCTTCGCCGCGATCCGGAGTGGCTGCTGGCGCACGTCCCCGATCCCGAGATCATCGCGCCGGGGCTGCGCAAGCCGCCGGTGGGCGGGATGCGCGAGTCGCAGGCGCGCTCGATCCTCAGCTACCTGCAGAAGGTCCGCGCCGGCGGCAACGCACCGGCGCCGACGGGCGAGACACGGACTGCCGTGCTCGTGCTCGGCCGCTGGTGCGGCAGCTGCCATGTCATCGACGGCGAGGGTGTGGAGCAGGGACCGGAACTGACGCGCGCCGGCGAGAAGCGCGACGCCCAGTGGCTGCGCGAATGGATCAGCGATCCGGCCGCGGTCGACGATCTCGCCGACATGCCGCCGTTCAACGACAAGCTCACGCCCGAGGAGCTGACGGCGATCGCGAACTATCTGGCGGCGCGGAAGTAGCGACTCGAGCGACCCGGCCTCCCGTTGAGCAAGGCGAGGACCGCGGATTGCATTTGAAGTCCATAGCTGGAGGAGTTGAGCTATGGAAATCTCGACTAGCGTCGTGCTCGCGATCGTCCTGGTCCTTGCGCTCTGGCTTCCGTACTTCATCCTTTATGTCCGTCGTGGCAGGGCGCGCGGACACACGTGGTTCACCTTCTGGAAGCCGCAGGGTCACTCGGACATCGGTCCGGACATGGGTGGACCCACCCTGACTCGACCGGGGGCAGACGATGCGCGGGGGGCTCGCTACTGAATCACACCTGCGGAGCTGACGGCGATCGCGAACGATCGGGCGGCGCGGAAGTAGCGCGATAGTAAATCCCGCGGCGCGCCACTTCGGCGGCCGCGGTGCCCCTGATCGCCGCGTCGATCAACTCCACCGGATGCAGGACCTGGAAGCGTCCGCCCGCCCGCGGCGGCTGACGCCGCAATCTGCAGCGTGCATCCGGGGTTCGCCGTGGCGACGACATCCGGCTGGACCGCGGCGATGTGGCCGACCTTGCGGGCGCCGAGATCGCGGGCGGCGTCCGGCTGCACCAGGTTGTAGATCCCGGCGCTGCCGCAGCACATGTCCTGCTCCGCGAACGCCACCAGCTCGAGCTGCGGAATCGCGGCGAGCAGGTCGCGCGGCTGCTGACGGATTCCCTGCGCGTGCGCGAGGTGGCAGGCATCGTGGTAGGCCACGCGCAGCGCGAGCGGCTGCCGCGCCGCGCGTGCAGGACCGAGCTCGGCCAGCAGCTCGGTGACGTCGCGAACGCGTGCCGAGAATGCGGCCGCGCGCGCCGACCACGCCGGATCGTCGGCGAGCAGGCCGCCATATTCCTTCATCGACGACCCGCAGCCGGCGGCATTGACCACGACCCGCTCGACGCCGGCGCGCTCGAAGACTTCGATGGTCCGGCGCGCGAACGCTCGCGCCTCGTCCAGCCGGCCCGCGTGCAGCGGCAGCGCGCCGCAGCAGCCTTGCGCCGCCGGCGCTTCGACGTCGCAGCCCTCGGCCGAGAGCACCCGGACGGTCGCGTCATTGACGCCGCCGAACACGAGCCGCTGCACGCATCCCGTCAGCAGGCCGACCTTCAGCCGCCGCTGGCCGGCCGCGGGCGTGTGCTCGGCCACGCGCGCCGTCAGCGACGACAGCGAGACGGGAGGCGCGAGCGACGCCAGCGCCCGCAGCCGCGACGGCAGGAGGTTCAGGAGCCCTGACCGCTGGAGAAGCGGCTGCACCCAGCGATAGACCACCAGCGGCGCCAGCGCGAGGCGCAACCGGCCCGGGTACGGCACGACGGCGAACAGCGCCTTGCGAAAGAGGCGGTCCGTTGGTGCACGCGGGTAGCGCCGCTCGATCTGCCCCCGCGTCGCCTCGATCAGCGGCGCATACTGCACGCCGGAGGGGCAGGCGGTCACGCATGCCATGCATCCGAGGCAGGCGTCGAAATGGCGCACGAACCGCTCGTTCATCTCGACGCGGCCCTCGAGCGCGGACTTCATCAGATAGATCCGGCCGCGCGGCGAGTCCATCTCTTCGCCCCACAGCGCGTAGGTCGGACACGTGGGCAGGCAGAAGCCGCAGTGCACGCACTTGTCGATCAGCCGTGAATCGGGCGGGTGATCGCCATCGAAGGCGGGCGCCCGGATCGGTGACGGTCCGGTGGGATTCACCATGCGGCCCGCCCCGCTCCGAGCGTGCCCTGCGGATCCATCGCGCGCTTCACCGCCTGGATGATCGCCGTGTTCCCCACGGCACCCCACACGTCGAGGTTCGACTTCAACTCCGGCGTCGCGCTCGTCACCACCACGTTGCCGACGACATCCGACGCGCGCAGCCGTTCCACGGCCCTGGCCTGGCGACCGACATCTCCGGTGATGCGGACCTGCCCCGCGCCTGTTCCGGCGCGGCCGATCAGCTCGACGCCGGCGTCGGCGGCAACCAGCTCCAGCAGCGCGACGACTCGCGCGAGATCCGCAGGCGACCAGCTGACACGGGCCACGCACGCCGACGGATCGTCGGTGTCGAGCACGTGCGCTCCCCACAGCGCCGCCTCGGCTTCGTCCGCGAACGATTCGAACCTCGCGCCGGCGGCGAGCGCGCGGGCCCCGGCATCATCGGCCTGTGCGGCCACCGCCGCCGCTCCCGACGCGAACCGAAGCAGGCATGCCGTCACATCACCGAGACCAGGCACGTTGCGGCGGACGTGCGCCTCGAACGCCAGCGGTTCGAGCTGGCTGCGATCGATGGATTCGACGACCTGCGCCAGCGGCCCGCCGCCGTGGGTCTCGATCCGCAGGGTCCTCGACACGGCCGGGATCGGCGACACCTTGAAGGTCGCGGACACGATCGCGGCGAGCGTGCCGAACGATCCGCAGACGAGTTTGGAGAGGTCGTAGCCCGCCACGTTCTTCACCACCTGTCCGCCCGCTTTGGTCAGCTTGCCGTCGGTGGTGGCCAGCTGCACGCCGATGACGAGGTCGCGCGGCGTGCCATGCCGATGCCGCGACGGACCGCTGTCGGTGGTGGCCAGCAGCCCGCCGATCGTGGCGCGATCCGCGAACGGGGGATCCAGCGGCAGCTGTTGGCCGTGCACGCGCAGCGCGGCGTTCAGGTCGCGAAGGGTGAGACCGCTTTCGACCGTGACGGTCAGGTCGCCGTGCCGATGATCGATCACGCGGCACAGCCGGCGCAGGTCGACCAGCATGTCGATCCGCGACGGACGCCGGCCCCAGCGCCGCTTGGTGCCGGCACCCTGCAGGACGACCGACAGCCGGCGTTCAGCCGCCCACGCGAGCACACTCGCGACAGCGGCCGGCGTCTGCGGCTGCACGACCATCTCGGGCACGACGCCGTCGATGCTGTCGCGATCGGGATCGGCGGTACGGGTGTCTGCGTCCAGATCGCTGATGTGCACGGCTCTGTCAGCTTTTCTTCTAAAAGCGGTCGCCCAGACCCTGCTGCTCGACCGGGTGCGCGCGGTACGGTCCCGGGACCTCGCCGCACAGCCGCGGTGTCGGCAAGACCTTCCCGGGATTGCAGAGCCCCTGCGGATCGAACGCTCCTCGCACCCGCGTCATGATGGCGAGGTCGTCGGCGGAGAACATCCGCGGCATGTAACAGGCCTTGTCGACGCCGACACCGTGCTCGCCGGTGAGCGAGCCGCCGGCATCGATGCAGTACCAAAGGATCTCGGCGGCCGCCGCCTCGGCCTGCTGCGCCTGGCCCGGGATCTTGTCGTCGTAGCAGATCAGGGGATGGAGGTTGCCGTCGCCGGCATGGAAGACGTTGCCGATGCGAAGCCCGGTGCGCGCTTCGAGCTGACGAATGCGCGTGAGCACTTCCGGCAGCCGCGTCCGCGGCACCACGCCGTCCTGCACGTAGTAATTCGGCGACACCCGCCCCATCGCCGCGAACGCCGCCTTGCGTCCCTTCCAGATCCGCGCCCGGTGCTCTTCGGTGCGGGCGACGTCGATGGTCGTGGCGCCGTTGGCGCGGCAGATCTGCTCCACCTGTTCGAACAGGCCGCGGACTTCGGCGAGGGGACCGTCGAGCTCGACGATCAGCACGGTGTCGGCCGGTGGAAACCCGGGCTGCACCGCGGCTTCGGCGGCGCGAATCGCCAGCGCGTCCATCATCTCGATCGCGGCGGGAATGATCCCCGCGCCGATGATCCCGGACACCGCGGCGCCGCCCGCGTCGATCGTGTCGAACGCGGCCAGCAGCGTCTGAACGGCCTCGGGCTTCCGCAGGATCCGCACCGTCACGTTGGTGACGACCGCCAGCGTGCCCTCCGATCCGATCAACAGCCCCAGCAGATCCGGGCCCGGCGTGTCGGCGAGCGCACCGCCGAACCGGGCGATTTCGCCGTCGGGCATCACCGCCTCCACCGCGATCACGTGGTGCACGGTGAACCCGTACTTCAGGCAATGCGCGCCGCCCGAGTTCTCGGCCACGTTGCCGCCGATCGAACACACCTGCTGGCTCGACGGATCCGGCGCGTAGTAGTAGCCGAACGGCGCAACCTGGCGGGTGATCTCGAGGTTGGTGACGCCGGGTTCGACCGTGACGCGGCGGTTCGGCAGGTCCACGTCGAGGACGCGGTTCAGGCGGGACAGCGCGATCACGACGCCGTCGGCGATCGGCAGCGCCCCTCCCGAGAGGCCGGTGCCGTGGCCGCGCGGCACGAACGGGATCTGCTCGCGGGCGCACAGCCTGACGATCGCCTGGACCTCGGCCGCCGTGGATGGCGTCACCACCGCGCCGGGCGACTCACGCAGGTGCGTCAGCGCGTCGGACTCGTAGGTCAGGAGCTCGAGCGGATCCGAGTAGACGGCTCCGTCACCAGCGATGCGACGGAGCTCGGCGATGAAGGCGGGGTCCATCTGCGTTTCCGGGTCACGGGGCGATTGACGGCACCATCCACGGGAAGACGTAGGCCTGCAGCATCACGATGATGCCCATGATCGACGCCAGCGCGATGCTGTGCCAGAACACGAAGCGCAGGATCTTCCCTTCCTGGCCGTGCTGGTTGGTGGCCGCGGTCGCCACGACGATGCTCTGCGCATCGACCATCTTGCCCATGACACCGCCCGTCGAGTTCGCGGTCGTGATGAGCACCGGATCGAGTCCCAGCTGCTGCGCCGTGATCTTCTGCAGGCTGCCGAAGAGCACGTTGGAGCTGGTATCGGATCCGGTGAGCGCCACCCCCAGCCAGCCCAGCATCGCCGCAAAGAACGGATACAGCACACCGGTGCGCGTGAACGCGAGGCCCAGTGTCGCGTCAGTGCCACCATAGCGCGTCACGAAGCCCAGGGACAGCATGAACGCGATCGTCATCAGCGGCGCGCGCATGCGCACCAGCGTCATGGCGGCGACCTGGACCACCTGTCCCGCCGGCACCCGAAGATAGATCGCCGTCGCCATCGCCGCAAACAGGATGGCGGTGCCCGTGGCGCCCAGCCAGTTGAACGTGAACCGCGCCGCTTCGGCCCGCTTCGCCCGATACCCTGGGTCGTTCAGCCTGCGCGCGATCCACCGCGTCGGGCTCGACCGGATGTTCGCGGAAGACCGTCCGGTGCAGACCGGGCACGTCGAACGCTGGGGACAGCACCGGATGCGGCGCCGGCGGCCGGCCGGTTTCCTGATACGACCGGATCCCGGCGGGTCCGCCGGTCAACAGCGCCTTGAACGGCCCGACGCCCCACAGCGTCACGAACACCGACAGGAACACCCACGGCATCCACGCCTGCCTCGTGGCCGCGCGCGGGTAGGCCGGAATCGCGGCCGCGGCAACGGCGGGCTTCGACTCGTCCGTCCGCTCCGTCCGCTCCGTCCGCTGAAAGTCCCACACCTCGCCCGGCCGCCACCACGTGCAGAACAGCGCCGTCGCCACCAGCGACGTCAGCCCGCCGACGATGTCGACGAGCTCGGGTCCAACGAAATTGCTCCACAGGAACTGCACGATCGCGAACGAACCGCCGCTGACCAGGACCACCGGCCACACGCCCTTCAGCCCCTGCCACCCGCTCATCGTCACGACCAGCCAGGCCGGCACGATCAACGACACGATCGGCAGCTGCCGCCCGGCCATCGCGCTGAGCACGTCGGGCGAGATGCCGGTGACGGCACCGAGCGTGAGGATCGGCGTACCGATGGCCCCGTAGGCCACCGGCGCGGTGTTGGCGATGAGCGAGAGCCCGGCCGCGTAGAGCGGCGTGAACCCGAGGCCCATGAGCAGCGCCGCGGTAATCGCGACCGGCGTCCCGAACCCGGCCGCGCCTTCGATGAACGCGCCGAAGGAGAACGCGACCAGCAGCGCCTGGATGCGCCGATCCGCGGACAGCCGCGCCACCGACGCTTTCACGATCTCGAACTGGCCGGTCGTGACCGTCAGGTTATAGAGGAAAACCGCGTTGAGGATGATCCAGCCGATCGGGAACAGGCCGTAGGCGGCGCCGTACACGGCGGTCGCCGCGGCGGACGACACCGGCATGCCGTAGACCGCGACCGAGACCAGCAGCGCGGCCGCGAGCCCCGCCAGCGCGGCCCACTGCGCCTTCCACTCGAACACCGCGAGGGCGACCAGCAGCAGCACGATCGGAAACGCCGCGGCGAGCGTGCTCAGCCAGGCGTTCGCCAGCGGGTCGTAGACCTGAATCCACGGCATCACAGCACGGCAGGATTGAGGAGATCCATGCGTGAGAAGTCGCCGGCCTCCGCGAACACGATGTTGCGCAGGGCCCGCTCCGCCATGCGGCGGTTGGCTTCGAAGGTGTGACTGCCGATGTGCGGAATCAGCAGCACGTTGGCCAGCGAACGCAGGTCGCGCGACTCACGCGGCTGGTACGGCTCGCGCTCGAAGACGTCGAGGGCCGCGCCGGCCAGCCGTCCTGCCGTCAGCGCGTCGAACAAGGCGACCTCGTCGACGACCGCGCCGCGCGCGGTGTTGATCAGCCACGCGCGCTCCCGCATCCATCCCAGACGCTCGCGGTTGAACAGGTGCTGGTTCTCCGCGCCGCCGGGAATGTGCAGGCTGACGAAGTCGGCGTCCGCCACCGCCGCGCGGAGATCGTCGGTCATGTGCGGGATGTGCGGGTCCGGCGGCACCGACGCCGGCGGCTTGCGGGTATAGCCGACCACACGCATGCCGTATCCGGCGCTCGCGATCCTCGCGACCGCCCGGCCAATCTCGCCGCAGCCCACGAGCGTCAGCGTCTTCCCCTCCAGCTCGATGCCCTGCCGCAGCCGCCACTCGCCATTGCGCATGTCGGTGGCGGACGCGACGACGTGCCGCGCCGCCGCCCCGATCATCGTCAGCGTGAGCTCCGCGACGGATTGCTGCAGCACGTGCGGCGTGTTGGTGCACAGCACGCCGGCCTCGGTCGCCTTTGCCTTGTCGATCGAGTCGTGGCCGACACCGAACCGCGCGACCACGGCGCCGCGCGGCAGCGCAGCATAGAAGCGCTCGCCGTACTTCACCGACCCGACGACGAGGTGACGGGCGCCGGTGCGTGCGATCTCCTGAACGAGCGCGTCTTCCGCCGGCGGCGCGGCGAAGCAGGTCAGCTCGGTCGTGGACGCGAAGACAGGCTCGCCGCGACGGTATTCCGGCTCGGTGACGAGGACGACAGGCTTGGGCATTGGGTAGGGGGATTGTTACACAGGGAACCCTGTCGTTGGACCGCCGGGCGTCATTGACGCTACTCTTCGCACGCCATGCATACGCTCGCCCCGTTCGTTGCCGCCGCCCTGCTCTGGCCGTCGCTCGCGGCCGCGCAGATCGTCATTTCAGCCAACGAGTCGAAGGTCACGCTCGTCGACGGCGTGGTGACCCCGGTGCGCAATCCACCGGCCGACACGATCACCATCCTCGACCTGGGCGCCTCGCCGCCGAAGGTGGTCGGCGAGCTGGCCGTGCCGACGTCGATCGTCGGGCCGCCGGAAAGCGTCGCCATCTCACCGGACGGGTCGCTCGCGCTGGTGACCGCGTCAACGAAAATCGACCCCGCCGACCCGTCGCGGACGATCCCGGACGACCGCGTGTCGGTCATCGACCTGGCGGCGCCGGCCAAGGTCATTGCGACGTTGCGGGCCGGCAACGGGGCGTCGGGGGTGTCATTCAACCCGGCGGGCACGCTCGCGCTGGTCGCGAACCGCATCGAAGGGACGATCTCGATCTTCACGGTCAGCGGCAAGACGGTCACGGCCGCCGGCAAGGTGGATCTCGGCGCGCCCGAGAGCGGGCCGTGCCACGTCGCCTTCACGCGCGACGGCCGGACCGCGCTGGTCACCCGCAACAACGACAGCCTGATCTCGATGCTGTCGGTCGCCGACGGCAAGGTCACCTACGCCAAGCGCGATCTGGCCGCGGGCCTGAAGCCGTACAGCATCGAAGTCACACCCGCCGGCGATTACGCCGTCGTCGGCAACATCGGCGCCGGGGCATCGGGCGGCGCCGACACGATCAGCCTGATCGACCTCACCGTCGAGCCGCCACGGGCGGTCGGACACGTCAGCGTGGGACCGACGGCCGAAGGCGTCGCGCTGTCGTCGGACGGCCGGCTCGCGGCGGTGACCGTCATGAACGGTTCGAACAGTCCGAAGGCGTCGCCGTTCTTCAACGACGCCGGCGTGCTGCGGCTCTACGGCATCGCCAACAAGACGCTGACGCCGGTGGCCGAGGCGCGGGTCGGCCGATGGTGCCAGGGCGCGGCGTTCAGCCGGGACTCCCGCACCATCGCGGTCCAGTGCGCGGCGGACCGCGAGATCCTGCTGTTCCGCTTCGACGGCAAGCGGCTCACGCCGGCCGGGTCGGTCAAGGTGAACGGCGGCCCGGCAGGGATGCGGACCGGGCGGTAAAGCAGCTCGACGGAACGCTCACGCCTGAGCTGGGCGGCCGCCGCGAGTGCGGTAAAATAGCCGCATGCCATCCAGAGCTTTTTCCCGCTGGCCTGTCCAGTCACTCGCCGGTGTTGTCCTTGCGTTGCTCGTGAGCGTCGGCTTCAGTTCATGGCAGTCGGCCCATCAGCCGGCAGCAGCTCAACAGCCGTCGGCCGACAAGTGCGAAGCCGGCTATTTCGGCAGCCCGGCCGCCGGTTGCACCGACGTCAACGAATGTTCGAGCGCGAACGGCGGCTGCCACAAGCTGGCGGCGTGCCGCAACACGCCGGGGTCGCGCACCTGCGGCGCCTGTCCCCAGGATTTCCAGGGTGACGGCTACGTCGGCTGCTTCGACGTGAACGAGTGCCCGAACGGCGACTGCACCGACCGCATCCCGACCGACGCCGAGACCACCCCGCCACCGGTGGTGACGACCTCCGGCGACCTCACGGTTGCGGCCGTCTCGGAAGGCGGCGCACCCGCGACTTTCACCGTCAGCGCACAGGACAGCAAGGACGGCGTTCGTCCCGCCTACTGCCTGCCGCGCACCGGCTCGACGTTCGCGGTCGGCCAGACGATCGTCAGCTGCTGGGCGGTCAACACGCGAGGCAAGATCGGCCGCGCGGCGCTCACGGTGACGGTGACGAAGTAAGGTTCAGCGTTCGGGGTGGTTCATACCTGGGCCACCCCGAAGACACTCCCGTACTTCCCCTTCCTCCTCACCACAATCTCAATCGCATCGTCCTGATAGACCGTTCCCCACTCGGCGCGCGGAAAGCGTCCGTGGCCGGAGAGCTGATTGGAACGGGGCACGGAAATTACCGCCCAGTCCACGCCGGCCACAAGCGCATTCCATTCGTCCTGTGAGGCCGAGGCCGCAATGATGCGGCGGAAGTGCTCGGGCGGGTAGGCCTGCAGGCGGCTGTCCTGGAAGATGCGCACCCGCGGATGGAGCGCCCACGCGAGGTAGCCGCCGAGGTTGTGGCTGTTGAAGATCGGCCCTTCCAGGCCGGTGCGCTCGATGAACGCGATCGCCGGCTCGGAAAAGAACTGCGGCGGCGCCACCGCGCGGGTGCCCGCTTCGATTTCCGTCGCCAGCAGCCGCAGCGGAATCCGCGACAACGTCAGCGCCAGGCAGGCCGACGTGATCAGGAGGGCGCGGTAGTCGAGGCCGCGCGATGTCAGGGTCGCGAGCCGCGACGCCAGCATCGGCGCGGTGACGAGCAGGAGCAGCGGCGTCAGCCGCAGATACTTCAGGCCGAGGACGCCAAACGTCAGCGCCAGCAGCGCCTCCGACAGGCGCAGGGAACGCCAGCCGATCGCGAGCGCCAGGCCGACGGCGATCGCGTATGCGAAGAAGGCGCGATAGTCGGGAAGGTACGGCGGCCGCAGCTCCGCGATGGCGAGGATCTGCGGCACCGACATGTTCTCGTAGAGATAGGCGGCCAGCCCCCAGCCATACGGATTCGCCATCGTCGCCAGGCCGCACGCCGCCGCGATCAGCATCGCGCGAACGGCCTGCGGCCGGCTCAGCGCCGCCGGCTTCACCATCTCTCCGAACGCGAAGATCCCGATCGCGGCCACGCCGAAGAGGCATTCGACGTGGAAGTTGCTCCACAGCGCGACGCCGGGGATGGTCCACACCAGCGGCCGCAGTGACTGGCGTGCCGCGGCACGCTCGATCGCCAGCGTCACGGCGGCCATTCCCGCGAACGAGACGAGATGCGGCCGCGGAATCGCGCGCGGCTCGAGGATGAAGAAGCCGAGCATCAGCACCGCGGCGGCGCTCCATGCCGGCGCGCGCACACGGCAGGCCGCGTAGAGACAGCCCAGCGTCAGTGCGAGCAGCCCGAACTGCACCAGCTGCACGCCCGCCGGCCCGGCCCCCATCCACGCCGCGTAGAGCGTGGTGTCGAACAGCCAGGTCGTGAACTGCTGCCGGTAGTCGGCAAAGCCGGCGCTGAACACGTTGGTGCGGACGATTCGGCCCGGCGGCATCTTCGCGGCCGTGCGCCAGATGCCACCAGAGATCGGGCTCGTAGATCGGTCGGAAGCTGAGGATCGCGGCGGCTGCCGCGATCGAGAGGATGGCGACCGCGGCGCGAAGAGGCTGGGTCACGCGCTCGAGCCAGGCTGCGCGATCAGGTGCTCATTGATACCTGAGGGCATAGTAGATGACGTAGACCCACGACAGGAAGCCGTGAACGATCGCCCAGAGGATCGACTTGTTGGCGCTCCAGGAGATCGTGATCGCGAGGGCGCTGCCGAAGCCGATGCCGGCCTTGGCGGCGTTCGACGCTGCCGGCGTGCCGGTCGTCATGGTCCCTCCTGTCGTGTAGATCGTCGCACGGGTGTATGGTGCTGACGCGGCCGGGTAGCGGAAGAAGCACTCGACGTGCTCGTCGGCAGTCTTAGATGCCTGGAAGGCGGAACACCTCTCTCTGCAGCGCATCAAACCGGACGGCATTGGCCGGTATTTCCGAGGCACCGAACTTCGCACAGCGGCTGAACGTGTCCGCAAAAAGACGATCGGCCCGGACAGCCTCCAGGACACGATTGAAGAATTGATCGAAGTGCGACTCGAGAAGGTGCTCGAGCAGGCACGTGGCAATCGCCGCTCGCAGGTCCGGGTCGGAGTGGCGACCCCAGCGCATGATGAACGGCCAGACGTCCTCCGGCTGATCCTGCAGGAATTCCTCGACCGCGATGATCGCCTGCCAGCGGGCGTCGAGCTCGCCCTCTGGTGCGGGAACACCGGGAAGCACTTGTTCGGCCGCGGCGATCGCCTCGTGCACGTTCATTCACCGCGAGCGCCACGGGCACGTGGCGCAGCCTTGGGCTTCCGGGGCGCACGACGGTTCTTGCGCAGTGACTTGTTGGGCCGGGTACCGGTCGGACGGGCGCCCGCTGCAGCTCTTGCATCTACAACCGCGACGAGCGCGCGAAGGGCATCGTTCACGGCGCCGCCGTCTTTGAACACCGCCGCAACGTCCGCATCAAGGAGCACGACATTCGTCCCCTTCGTACTGGTCGAAGTACTTTCCTCGTGTGCCGCCGCGGAAATCGTAGTCGTCTCGAAGCCGCTGCTCACTTCGCCTCGCCTTAGGTTTTGGACTCATAGGCTTTCTTTTCCCGCGCCGATGCCTGCTACACCGGCCGCACTCGCCAGTCGAGTCGAGGCCGCGCTACGCCTCCGGCGGCGTGACGAGGTGCAGAGGGGTCGAGCGCGCGCCGGCCACCGGGCCGGTGCTCTCGCGCTCGATCAGCACCATCGGGAACTCGGTGGTCTCGACCCGGCCGGGGTCCTCGATCGCCTCGAAGAGCCGGCAGCAGGCGACGCGGCCCATGTCGCGCATCGGCTGCGACACGGTGGTGAGCGCCGGGCAGAACAGCGCGCCGTGCGGCAGGCCGTCGAAGCCGACGATCGACAGCTCGTGCGGCATGCGGACGCCGTGCTGCAGGGCGACGCGCATGAAACCGAACGCGAGCGCGTCGTTGGCGAGCACCAGCGCGGTGATGTCCGAGGGGGCCTCGAAGAAGCGCTGCGCGAACTCGCCGCCAGCCTCGCTGGTGTAGCTGCCGCATACGAACAGGTTCTTCGACTCGACCGGAATGCCGCGGCGCGTCAGCTCGTCCCGCAGACCGCGCAGGCGATGCTTGGAGTCGATCGAATGCTCGGGACCGCCGGCGAAGCCGATCTTGCGATGGCCGAGTCCGGCCAGGTGGGAGGCGACGGTGGCCCCGGCCGCGACGTTGTTGCAGCGGACGACCTGCACGTCGGTCAGGATCTCGTCGGGCGCGATGATCACGGTCGGCAGCTGCGCCTCGAGCGCCGCCTTCAGCAGCGCGCGCTCGCGACGCTGCGACTTCGCGATCACCAGGCCGTCGACGCGGCGGTCACGGATCCAGTCCAGCACCAGCGACGGGTCGTACTGGCCGCGCAGCTCGAGGCTCGCCAGCATCAACCCGGTATCGCGGGCCGCCAGCTCCTCTTCGATCCCGGTCAGCAGCTGCACGAACCACGGGTCCGCGCTCGAGTCGACGACGACGGCGATACAGCCGCGGCGGCCGAGGCTGAGGTTCCGCGCCGTCCACGAGCGCGAGTACCCCAGCGTGGCGATGACTTCCGACAGCCGCGCCTGCACCGGCGCGCTGACGTAATGCCCGTTCAGGTAGCGCGACACCGTGCTGACGGCCACGCCGGCCTGCTCCGCCACCGTGGCGATGGTTGGCTTCTTGGGCATGCGGAAATTATAGGAAAAACTCAGAACTGCGGAATCGCGATCTTCTCCCCGCCCTTGAACGCCGACTGGTGCGCGCAGATCCCGACCATCGTCCAGTTGACCGACGTTTCCGCGTCGGGCATCGCCGCCTGCTTGCCCAGGCACGCCATGAGGAAGTTGTGCGCCAGGTGCGGATGCGAGCCGCCGTGGCCGCCGCCCTGCAGGAACGACAGGTGCTCGGCGTCCTGGATCGCCGCCGGCTGCGTGAAGCTGCGGATCTGCTCGGGCAGGAGGCGCGCGTAGTCGGGAACCGTGACCCGAGACGGGATCTCGGCCTCGCTGAGCGGCCGCTGCTTCGTGCTGCGCGTGTGGATCACCGGCTCCTCGTTCTCGACCTGCTGCCACTCGAACGACTTCTTCGACCCGTAGACGTCGAAGCTCTCGCGATACTGGCGCGCGGTCGCGAACAGGCTGCGCGTCACCTCGGCGCAGACGTCCGAGTCACGCAGCTTGAACGTCGCCGTCTCGATCGCGAACGGGCTGCCGTACTTCGGAATCAGCGCCTCGTCGATCCGTCCAGACCCGTGGCAGACGACGTGCTCGGCGTGCTTGCCGAGGATGGCGAGGCACGGGCTCACGCAGTGCGTGGCGTAGTGCATCGGCGGGAAGCCCTCCCAGTAGCCCGGCCATCCTTCCATGTCCTGCTGATGGCTGCCGCGCAGGAACTGGATGCGCCCGAGCTCGCCCATGTCGTAGAGCTCCTTCGCGAACAGGTACTCGCGGCTGTAGACGACGGTCTCCATCATCATGTAGACCTTGCCGCTCTTCCGCTGCGCCTCCACGATCTGCCGGCACTCATCCACCGTCGTCGCCGCCGGCACCGTGCTGGCGACGTGCTTGCCCGCCTTCAGCGCGGCGATCGACTGCGGGGCGTGGTCGGCAATCGGCGAGTTGATGTGCACCGCGTCCACGTTCGGATCGGCGAGCAGCTCTTCGTAGCTGGTATAGCGCGTCTTGATGCCGAACCGCTCACCGCAGGCGTCGAGCTCCTTCCGATCGCGGCGGCAGATGCCGTACATCTCGGCGTTGGGATGGCGCTGGTAGATGGGGATGAACTCGGCGCCGAAACCCAACCCGACGATCGCGATCCTCACCTTGTCAGCCATGCTCAGAGGCCTCCCCGTCCCCGCCCCTGCGGCTGCGTGACGTTCAGGATGCCGTTCATGATCCGCCAGTGGCCGGGGAACGTGCAGACATACGGATACTGGCCGGCCTGCGCTGGCGCGCGGAACTGCACGGTGACCGTCTCGCCGGGCTCGACCAGCTTGGTGAAGAAGAGCACCTGCGGAATCTGCGGGACGTACTGTTGCGCCACGCCGCTCGGGCTCTTCGCGAGCTCGTCGGCGGCCGCGCCGATCACCTGCAGCGACGATGGCGCCGCGAGCACGAAGTTGTGCTGCATGGCGTCGGGGTTGGTGAACACGACCTCGATCAGCTGCCCCGGCGCGACGGTCAGCTCGGTCTTGTCGAACTTCATCTCTCCCGGCGTGACGCTCAGCCGGATCACGACGTCGGGCGCCGCCTTGACGACCGGCTCGGCAAGCGTCGCGTTGGCTGCGGGCGGCATGTCGGCGTACGCCACGTGCGCCCCCAGCTCGCCCGGCCTGGTGTAGAGCGCGCCGGCATTCGTCTGCCGCTCGACGCGGTAGCGCCAGGCGCCGGCGATCGGCGCCTTGGCCTCGCCGCTCTGCACGAACATCACCTCCGGCGTGCCCATGAAGCCGCCGTCGTTGCGATTGTTGGTGATGCGCACCGTGACGACGTTGGCGCCGGCCTTGAGGGTACCCGCCGGCAGCTCATACAACGGCGGCACATTGCCGCGGCCCGCTGCCGGTGGCGCCGCCGCGCCACGACCGCCGCCACGACCGCCACCCGCGCCACCGCCCGCGGCTGGCGGGGGCGGTGCGACCACCGGGCTCACCGAGATTCCGTTCACCCACACTTCCGCGTTGTTGCTGATGCGTCCGAGCGAGAGGGTGCCGGCCGCGGCCTGCGGCACGTCGACCGAGCGCGTGAACCAGACCACGCCGTCGAAGTCGGGAAGACCGCGCGTCTCCCAGTTGCCCGGGACCTGCATCTCTTTCCAGTCTGAGCTCAGGACCGCGGAGTCGGGACTGCGCCAGTCAGGCTTGGTCGTGCCGATGCGCAACGCGATCGGCAGGCTGGTGGCCGCCACGGCCTTCGGATCGGCCTTGTACTCGGTCAGGAAGCCCGCCTTGTGGCGCGTGCCGGCGATGAACATCGCGCGGCTCAGCCAGCGATCGCCGAACGTGTCGGGATCCGCGCTGGCCTTGTAGAGCAGCCGGCCGACCTCGGGTGAGGCGGGCACGTCGGCCAGCGCGAGCAGCACCGCGAGGCGCGTGTGCAGATCCTTGTCTTGCAGCAGGCCGGCGCCGGCAATGGCGTTGGCGACTTCGACGGTCCTCGGCAGCACCATCACGGCCGCCTTGCGCACGCCCGCCGCCGGATGCTTCAGTGCTTCGACCGCGGCCGCGCCGGCGTCGCCGGTCACGCCGGTGATCGCGCCAAGGCCGTGCAGCGTCCACAGCGCGTGCAGCGCCCCGCCGCTCAGGCCGATCTCATCCATCGACTTGTTGCGCACCAGCGCGATCAGCTGCGGCACGACGTCCTTCTGCCCGCGCTCGATCAACAGCCGCTGCGCATGGAGCCGCCACATCATGTTGTCGGACGACAGCGCGCTGACCAGGCCCGCGACGTTCTTGCTCGTGAGCGACACCTTCCTCGCCGCCGGCGCGTTGCGGTAGACGACGCGGTAGATGCGGCCGCGCGACTCGTCGCGCATCGACGTCTCGTAGGCATTGCCGGCGCCGTTGCTGAAACCCTCGGGCGTCGGATTGTGCTGCCCGATGAAGTTGTACCAGTCCGACACCCACACCGCGCCGTCCGGTCCGACCTGCGCCTGCACCGGGGCCACCCACTCCTCGGCCCCCGCCATCAGGTTCCAGCCGTCACGCGTGACGAACCCGGCGCCGCGCTTCTCGATGATCCCCTGCCCGATCAGGTGCGCGGTCGGCTCGTTGATGAACGCGATCCGGTTCCAGGTACTGCTTGGGGAACGACCGCGCGGTGTAGAGCTGATGGCCGGCGCCCGCGGTGTAGCCGCCGAAGACGTCGACCTGACGGATGTAGGGCGTGAGGTGATGCGCGGTGTAGAACTGCGCCGCGCTCTGATACCCGGCGCCGACACCACGGCCGCCGCCTGGCGGCATCGGCAGCCCCTGGATGCCCTCGAAATACTTGTTGGGGATGGCGACGTAGAAGCTCGGGTCGTTGTTCGCGGTCGAACCGAAGACGTCGAACGTCTCGGACATGCCGAGGCCCCACGTGTTGTTGGTGGAGCCGGTCACGTACTCGAACCCGCTGCCGTCGGGCCGGAACTTGAACATGCCCTGGCCGAACTGCATCGGCTTGCCGTTCATCTGGCCGTTGAATCCCGAGTAGCCGACGGTGCCCCAGATGTAATTGTCCGGGCCGTACATCAGGCTCGACGGTCCGGCATGCGTGTCGCGCGTGCCCCAGCCGGTGCTGAGCACCTGGCGGACGTCCGCCTTGTCGTCGCCGTTGGTGTCCTTGAGGAACAGCATGTGCGGCGCCGCCGCGACCACGACGCCGCCGTTGGCGAAGACCAGGCTGGTGGGCAGGTTGAGGTGCTCGGCGAAGACCGTGAACTTGTCGGCCTTCCCGTCGCCGTTGGTGTCCTCGACGATCTTGATGCGATCGTCACCCGGCGAGCCGTTCAGCACGACGTTCGGGTAGTTGATCGCCTCGATGATCCACAGCCGGCCGCGCTCGTCGAAGTTGAAGGCGATCGGCTCGATGATGTCCGGCTCGCTCGCGAACAGCTCGAGCTTGAACTCCGCCGGCACCTGGATGAACTTCATCGACTCGTCCGGCGTGAACGGCAGCTGGTACTTCGGCGCCGGATCGCGACGCTCGTAGTTCGGCACGACGAAGGTGTCGACGTAGCTGACCTCGGGCATCTTCAGCTCGACCCACGCCCGGCGCGCCGGCTCCTCCAGCGTCCAGACCGTGCCCTGCTCGATCAGCTTGTGGAACGACGGATTGCTCCAGGTCCGCTGATCGTGACCGTAGGCGGTGTAGAACACGCGGCCCTTGCCCTGGGTGCGGACCCAGGTGTACGGCTCGCGTCCCTTCTCGTCGACCCGCTCCATCAGGACGGTGCGATCGGTCGTGTTGTGCTTCGTGTGCACGTAGGTCTCGTCCCACGTGCTGAACGGCTTGAGGCCCTGCATTACCGGATGCTGCGGCGCCACGATCTCGGCGGTGAAGTCGCCGGTCCCGTGCCGCTGGAATTCGCCGCCGATCAGCGAGATGTACGGCTGCGAGCCGGTGAACATCGCCGACGCCGAGTGGATCGCCACGACGCCCTTGCCGCTCTCGACGAAGGTCAGCAGCGCCTTCTCCTGCGCCGGCGTCAGCTGCGTGTGGTTGCCGTAGATCATCAGCGCGTCGTAATGCGCCAGCTTCTCCGGCGTGAGCGCCTCTTCCGGCGTCAGCACGTGGGTGAGCTGGATGCCGCGCCGCGCCAGCGGCGCCGCCAGCAACGGGTACATCGCCGGGGACGGATGCGGCTGCGCCTGATCGTGGCCGAGGAACAGCACCCGGATCGGCCGCGCGTCCGACTCCCGTCCGGCCGGGCGCGTCGCCGGCCCCTGCGGCCGGGCTTGCGCGAAGACCGAGTAGCCGGCCGCGGCAACCACGGCCGCGCCGGCGAGGTTCGACCAGAATCTGCGTGACCGCACGACGTCGCTGAACACCATGATCGTGACCTTTCAACGGACGAACGCCGGCGCGGGCGAGCTCCCCAAGGAGCTCGCCGCACGCCGGCTGATTGCCGCGACTATTAGAACTTGAACCGTATCTGGGCCTGCATCGACCGCATCGCAAAGGCCCCGGTCGCTGCGCCAAAACCGGCGTCGGCCGGGCGGATTCTGGTCGGAATCAGCTCGCCCTGGGCATTGTACTGCGCGTTCGTGATCGTCGGATCGGTCAGGCTCTGGATGTTCATCGTGGTGTTGCGGCCGTTGTAGACGACCGTGTCCAGCGCATTGAACATCTCGAGGCGCAGCTCGAGGACGCGATTGCCGCCCATCGGGAAGTTGCGGGTGATCGCGAGGTCGAGGAAGCGCTCGAAGCAGCCGGTCAGATAGTTCTGGCCCGACTCGAGCCCGACGCTGCCGACCGACGGGCCGGCGAACGCCGCGGTGTTGAACTGCTCATACTGATTGCCGGAGCAGCCGGATCCCGGGTCACCGGTGATCAGGACGCGCGCGCCATAGTTCGGCGAGCCGGTGAGGTTCACGTTGCCGATTCCCCCCTGGTAGGCGAAGCCGACGCTGTAGCGATCGCCGGACTGCCCGGTGAAGATTCCCGACAGCTGCCAGTCGTTGACCAGCGCCGCCGCCACCTGGCGGACGCCGCTGCCGCGGTTCATGTCGGGCAGATCCCACACGAACGTGCCCTTGATGGTGTGCCGCTGCAGCTGACCGCGGCCGAGGAGCTCGTCCGCTTCCTCCTGGTCGGCACGGTAGCGCAGGGTGCCGTCGGCGCCATGCTCGAGGCGGGCGCCGGCGTTGGTCGTGTTGCTCAGGCCCAGCGTCCAGTTCAGGCCGAACGAGATGCCGTCGGCAAACCGGCGGTTGAACGACGTCTGGATCGAGTGGTACTCGTTCCAGCCGCGGCCCCAGAACTGGTTGATCCCGCCGTAGCCCTTGAAGGCGCGCATCAGGTCGGTCGGCATGGCGTTGCCGCCTGGCACGGTCGAGCTCAGCGTCGGGTCCTGGTTCTGCGTCTGGTACGCCGCGCCCATGTCGACCTGGTTGATGTCCACGGTCTGACCGAGATTGAACCCGTACTGCCCGACGTACGAGATGTCGATCGCGGACGACCACGGCAGCGCCAGCTGCACGCCGGTGCTCCACTGCACGGATGAGGGCAGCGGCGCGTCGTACTCGTAGACCGTCAGCGCCGGCGGACCCGAGATGCCACCCTGCAGGTTCTGCAGCTGGCCGAAGTTGATCGTCACGGTCGACGCGTTCGGCGGATTCGCGACCAGGCCGTAGATCGAGTTGCCGTCGGGCCGGTCGTAGAACAGGCCGGTCGCGCCGCGCCAGATGACGCGCTGGTTGCTGCCGACGTCATAGGCGAAGCCGAACCGCGGAGCGAGCGCAAACGCCGGCCACTTGTAGGCGGTATCGACGATGCCCTGTCCGGCGACGAAGATGCCGTTCGTCGGGTTCCCGCTCCCGGGAACGAGCTGGCCGATGCTCAGCGCCGTGTTGGGTCCGAGGAACTGATTGGTTCTCGGATTCATGGCCTGGCGGTTGACGCCGGAACACGGGTAGACGCCATTGGCACAGCCGGCCACGTAGAGCACGGGCGCCTGCGCGGCATCCCATTCCTCGGGGAGGAAATTGGAGGCCTGCAGCAGCTTGTCGTGCTGGGGCTGCTGGTGCACGAAGCGGACGCCGTAGTCGAGCGTCAGCTTGTTGTTCACCTTCCAGTTGTCCTGGATGTAGCCCTCGCGGTTGGTGTAGACGTACGTCCCCTCCATGAACCGCGACATCTGCGTGTAGGAGTTGATGATGCCGAGCGCGGCATTGGCGAAGCCGAACTGGGAATCGATCGGGTTGCTGGTGTTGTTGCCGAAGTTCATGGCCCCCGGTCCGCCGTTGTTCAGGCCGCCGGTGCCGCGGTTCTGGTACTTCAGGCTGTAGTGGTTGTAGAAGCCGGCCTTGAAGGTGTGGCGGTTCCAGACCTTGGTCAGGCTGAGCGAGAAGTCGTGCGTGCGATTGAGGTTCAGCCACGCCGGATAGTTGATGCTCGGCGGCGCGTTGCCGATGCGGTTGCCCCACGCGAATGTCGGCGGCAGCATGATCTGGCCGTTCTGCCAGAACGGCGGCTGCATCGCCTCGAGGGTCTCGTACTCGTAGTAGCGCGAGTCCATGCCGAGGCCGTCCGGGAAGATCAGCGGCAGGTTGGCGAGCCCGACATTGGCCTTGTTCGACGGCTGCCCCATCGGCACCGCGTTGGCGCAGACGCCGTTCAGCGTCGTGCAGCCGGCCAGCTCGTTCTGGATCCGTCCGTAGGTCGCTTCGAGGAAGGTCGTCGGATTGATCGTGTAGTTGACGCTGGCGGCGTAGGTCGCGATCACCGGGTTCTGCGTCTGCACGTCGTTGAAGCCGGGGATCGAGCCGGGGAACGTTTCCTTGCGCTGCGTCTCGGCGGCGTAGCGGAAGATGACCCGCAGCGGCGTCCACGGCTGGTAGTCGAAGCGCAGCGCCGGCTGGTTGTTGAGGGTCTTGATCTCCGGCGCCGGCACCTCGTAGTTGTAGGCCAGGCCAGGCGTGTTCATGGTCGGCATCGGATACATCTTGAGGATGTTCAGGCCGGTCTCATACAGACGGTCCTTGGGAATCCGGCCGAGCACGCCGCCATCGTTGAAGCAGGCGGCCTGGTTGGTCGCGGCGGCGCCCGCCTGACAGAGTCCGGTCTTCTGCGAGTCGCGAATGTAGGGGAACAGGGCGCCGTTGTTGTCGCGGGTCTCGGAGAAGTCCCCCTGCCGCTCGAGCGCGGTCGGGAAGCGGAACCGCTGCAGGCTGCCGGCGGTCGTCCGCGGCTTCCACTCCTGGCTGAAGAAGAAGAACAGCTTGTTGCGTCCGCCGGGCTTGCCGATCGGACCACCGATCGAATACCCCCAGTCGTCTTCCTTGTTGACGTTCTTGGCGTTACCGTTCTTCTCGTTCTGCCAGCTGTTCGAGTTCCAGTCGGAGTCGCGGCGCACGTCGTAGATCGAGCCGCGGAAGCGGTTGGTGCCGCTCTTGGTGACGGCGGTGATCTGGATGCCGCTGGCCTTGCCGTATTCCGCCTGGTAGCCCGAGGTCAGGACCTTGACCTCGGCGATCGCCTCGAGGTTGAGGAACAGCACCGGCTGGTTGTTGCCGGTGTCCACCGTGGACACGCCGTCCATCAGGGTGTTGTTCGAGCCGCCGCCGCCCAGCCGTCCGGGATTGTTGCCGCCGACGTCCACACCGGGAGCGAGCGACGTCAGGCTGGTGAAGCTGCGGTTGCTGATCGGCAGGTTCTGCACGGCTTCGGTGGCAACCGTGAAGGAGCGCTCACCGCTCTCCGACTGCACCAGCGACGCGACGGCGGAGACGGTGACCGTCTCGGCGAGGCCGCCGACTTCGATGACGAGCGGCGGCACCTGGCGGCGATCACCAGGGCTGATCGGGATGCCAGGACGCTCGAGCGTCTTGAACCCGTCCATGGTGACCTTGATGACGTAGGTGTCGGGAGGGACGTTCGGGAACACGTAATCCCCGTCGGTGCTGGTCGTCACGGTCGCGAGCGTGGTGCCGCGCGTGGCGCTGATGAGTGTGACGGTTGCGCCGGGGATGACCGCAGCCTGCGGGTCCCTGACGCTTCCGGTGATGGTGCCCGTCGTAACCTGACCCGAGGCCGTAGCGACGGTTGCTCCGATGAGCAGCCACGCTGCGGCGAGGATCCTGAACCTCGCCACTCCCGACATAAACCCTCCCTGAAAGGGACATTCCGGCGGGTTGTGGAACCGCTTCCACGAATGGCGGGGTTTTACTACGCCGTCATCTGAGCGTCAAGAATCAGTTCGCACGGCGAAACAGACGGGCCCGCCCGTCCCTCGCTGATGGGCCGAACGCCGTCTCACCTGGCCGTCGCGTGCTGGGCGCCTAAGACCCCGGGACGACAGCGATCTGCGACAGCGTCATCAGCGGCTGAGTCGGTGACGCCTGCGGGTTCCTGAACACGAAGTAGAGGTCGTGTACCCCCGTCGTCGGTTTGAGGTCGACGATCAGCGCACCGCTCGCGGTCCGCGCGCCGCGGCCGCCTTGCGCACCGCGCCCTCCAGCCGGGGCGCCGGCCGGGGGGACCGCGCCGCCGGCGGCCTGAATCTCGGTGGCCGTTGGACCACCGCGGCCCGCCGCGGCATTCGAGAGATCCGCCTGTCCGATCACCGGGCCGGTCGCCGAGCCGGTGCGCACCTCGATGGTGCCGCCGGCCTGGCCGTTGCGCGCGTTGGCCTGCGCCATCACCTCGAGCCGGGTCACCCCGGTGAGATCGATTCCCTTGAAGCCGATGTGTGCGTTGGCCTTCGGAATCACCGCGCCGGCGGCGCCGCGGGTCGGACCCGCGGTCACGCCCTGCTGCACCTCGGCGGCCTGTGGGCCGAGACGCGGACTGCGCAGCACCGTCGTGGCTTCGGTCGTGAGCGCGGGCAGATCGGCGGCACCCTTGTCCGAGTAGATGGCCCGCACCACCAGCGAGCCGCGGCCGCTGTCCCCCTCGGGCAGCGTCGGCGTGTAGGTCCCCTGCAGCGGCAGCGACGACAGCCGCTTGTCGTTCACGCTCAGCATGTACTCCGCAATCGTCTGCGCCTGCTGCATCGTCATCAGCGGATGCGCCGGCATGACCTCCTGCCCCCACACGCCGGTGCCGCCGCCGCGGATCTTCCCGGCCAGCTGCTTCAACGTGGCCGCGTCCGGCTTGTACTTCTCCGACAGCTGCACGAACGACGGGCCGCGCGACTTCTGCTCGCGGTTGTGGCAGGTGGCGCAGTCGCTCGACGCGATCAGCGCCTTCGCCACCGCAAATCTCGTCGTCGCGTCGGCCTTGGCCTGGCCGTGGCGAAGCTTCGCCAGGTCGAAGCCCTCGGGGACGTAGTCGATGCTGAACGCCACCTGCTCGGCGGCGATCTTCCCGGCGCCGATCGTCCCGTCTTCGCGATCCGCGACCTGCACCGCATACGTGATCGGTGCGCCCGGCGTGAAGAAGCTGCGGTTGGCGCTCTTGACGTCGACCGTGACGGCTGGCGGCGTGTTGCCGGCGATGATGTCCACCGACCCCGACGCCTTGCCGCCCGACGGATCGGTCACCGTCAGGGTGGCTGAATAGATGCCGTTCCGATCGAAATTCACCGTTGGGTTCGCCTGCTTCAGCACGCGCGGAGTGCCGCCGGCGGCCGACTCGATCGTCCACTCGTAGGTCAGGGGATCGCCGTCGGGATCGCTCGTGCCCGCCGACGACAACGCGACCTTGAACGGCGCGGTGCCGCCGGTCCGGTCGGCCGTGACCGACACCGTCGGGATGCGATTGCCGCCGTTGTACTCGATGCGAACGAGCTGCGAGTCGGCGCTCTTCGCGAACCAGGTGCTGCCGTAGTCGAGCACGTAGAGATCGCCGTCGGGACCGAACTTGATGTCGATGACCTCCGACGGACGGTAGCTCGGGAGGAAGCGCTCCATCCCCTGGTACATGCCCTTGTCGTCCATCGCGATCGCCATGATCCAGCCCCGCGACAGATCGGCGGCGAGCCACTTGCCTTCGTAGTACTCCGGGAACGGACGCGCCGCGTTGGCGAAATCGGCGCGCCGATAGATCGGTCCGCCGGTGGCGGAGCGGCCGCCGCTGCCGACTTCGGGATACTTCTCCGAGAGGCCGTACGGATAGGCGATGAACGCCGGCTGCGCCGCCGGCAGCTCACGCAACCCGGTGTTGTTCACCGAGGTGTTGATCGGCTTGGCGGCATCCTTCGGCGCGCCGGGCGCGTTCTTGACGTAATCGAAATACGGGTAGGCGAGGTTCTCGCCGATGAAGTAAGGCCAGCCGAAGAAGCCCGGTCCTTTCGCCTGGTTCAGCTCGTCGTAGCCCTTCGGACCCGCCTCGGTGTCCTCGTTCGCGTCTGGTCCGACTTCGCCCCAGTAGATGTAGCCGGTCTTGCTGTCGAGCGAGACGCGCCACGCGTTGCGGTGGCCCATCGTGTAGATCTCGGGCCGGGTGTTCGGCGTGCCGGGCGGAAACAGGTTGCCCGTCGGAATCGTGTAGGTGCCGTCCGGCTCGGGATGAATGCGGATGATCTTGCCGCGCAGGTCGTTCGTATTGGCGGCGCCGCGCTGATCGTCCCAGCTGCGGCGGCCGGGGCGCTCGTCGGTCTGGGCGGCGGTCGAGTTGCTGGTGTTGTTGCCGATGGTCATGTAGAGGTTGCCCTGCGCATCCCACGTCATGCCGCCGCCGGTATGGCAGCACTGCTCCCGCTGCACCTCGGTACTCGAGCACGACCTTCTTCGACTCCTCGTCGAGCTGATCGTTCTTCAGATCCCAGCGCGCCAGCGTGTGCTTCGTCACCGCGGGATCGGCATAGAGCATGTACACCCAGTTGTTCTTCTCGAAGTTCGGATCGAGCGTCAGCCCGACCAGGCCTTCTTCGGCTTCGCGCTGGACGCCGGCCGCGTTGGTGTACTTGGTGTTGACCGGAATCTCCGCGATGACGCGCGTGGTCTTGGCGACCGGGTCGTAGACCTTGAACGCGCCCTTCCGCTCGACGATGTAGACCTTGCCGGTCCGGGTCACCGCGAACGCCATCGGCTCGTCGAGCTCGCCCGGCGGCACCAGCACCACCGGCGTGAACCGGTTGTCGTCAGGCTTCTTGCGCGGGTCGGCGGAGGCGCCGGCGCGCGCCTGCGTCCCGCCCGCCGGGGTCTGGGGCTCGATGGCCCGTGGCGCCGCCACCGCAAGGCAGACGCCGAGCAACGCGACTTTCCAGATCGATGATCGCTGCAGGTCGATAGGCATCGTGATTCAGGGGCTGGCCGCGGCCAGCGAACAAGATGCCGACGCGCTCAGTGCACGTCGGCTTCGCCGTGCTGATCGATCTGGAGCCGGGGCGGCTCGGCAGCGACCAGCGACTGGAACTCCCGCTTGAACTCCTCCGGCGACAGGTTCACCGTGGCCGCGAGCACCTTGAGCTGGGCCGGGTCGTCGAAGTCGTCCTTGCGCAGGCGGATCATGTAACGGCGCGCGATCGCGTAGCGCGTCGACGACACGTCGACCAGGCGCACGCGCGAGCGTCCGGTGGTCGCGTCGGTCATCTCCTCGAACGGCACCGGGATGAAGTGTCCGCCCTGCATCGAGATCATCGCCGCGTTGCCGCCGGAGATCAGGTACTTCGCCGCGCAATACCCGAGGTCGCGGGTGTATTCCATGTCGAGTGGAATCGGATCCGCGCAGCGCAGCTCGTAGCCGATGTTCTTGGCGGCAATCGTCGTCTTGATCCCGAGCTGCCGCAGCCGCACCTGCACCTGGGCCTTCAGGATCTCGCCGAAGTTGACCTCGGCCAGCCGGAGGTGGCCATGGCTGTCGCGCTCGACGTCCTGGATGCCGGCCAGATCTTCTTCCGCCATGTCCAGGACCACGCCCTCGGCAATCATGGCGACGCCGTCGCGGCGCCCTTCGGTGAGCCGCTTGATGATCGCGCCGGCCAGGGTGTCGACGATCGTCCGCAGGCGGATCGGCGCGGGAAATTCCTCGGTGATCAGCGACAACGTCGTGCCCGCCGCCTTGCCGATGCCCAGCGCCAGGTGCCCGGCCTTCCGGCCCATCGCGATCACGAAGTACCACCGCGAGGTCGTCTTGGCATCGACCATCAGGTTCTTCACGATTTCGGCGCCGTAGTGCCGCGCCGACTGGAAGCCGAAGGTGTCGATGTGATCCGGCAGGAACAGGTCGTTGTCGATGGTCTTCGGCACGTGCACGACGCGCAGCTTTCCGGCCGCGTGACGCTCGAGCATCATCGCCGAGTACGCGGTGTCGTCGCCGCCGATGGTGATGAGCTGCGACACCTTCAGCTTGAGCAGCGACTGCAGCGTGTTCTCGAGCAGCCTGGGATCCTTGGTCGGGTTCGCGCGCGCGATCCCGAGATGCGATCCGCCGCGGAAATGGATGCGGCTGACGCCTTCGATGGTGAGCGGGACGACGTGGTCGGTGTCTCCCTGCATCAGCCACTCGAAGCCGTCGCGGCAGCCGACGACGTCGAGGCCTTCGAGCCGCGCCCGGATGGTGGCGGCGCCGATGACGCTGTTGATGCCCGGGGCAGGACCGCCCCCGACGAGAATGGCGAGCTTGTTGTCAGGACGCATGCGCGAAACTCAGTGCAATCGATTGCAGATCGTAAATCTATCAGTCTCGAGCCAGACAAGAAGAGGGGCAAGGCGATGCTTCTGCCTTGCCCCGATCGAGTATTGTGACTTCTTCCTTGCCTCTGTCCTCGGTACTTCTGACTTTCTACTACTTCGTCCCAGCTACAGCGTCTTCACGTCGGGGATGCCGAACCCTTCGCGATACGTGCGGCGCAGCAGCTGATCGCCCTCGAGCGGCTGTTCGCGCGTGGCCACCGAGTTGGTGACCTTCATGTTGGCGCCGTCGTACTGAATCTTGGTGCCGGCGCGCAGCGCGACCACGCCGAGGAGCATCACCTCGGTGAGCGGCGCGGCGTAATCGAAGGGAGACGAGATCTCGGCCTTGCCCTTGATCGCCTCGACCCAGTTCATCTCGTGCTCTTCGTGGGCGATGCGCGGGAGCTTTGCCGGCGGCGCCTTCTGCGCGGACGGATGATTCGTCGGCAGCAGCCGCGGCTGCGCGCCGTAAGTGTCCTGCAGCATCTTGCCCTTCGACCCGACGTACAACAGGCCGCCGCCGGGGTTGAGGCGCTCGTCGCCCAGTTCCGCCGGCTTCGGCGGCAGCAGGCCGCCGTCGTACCACGTCAGCTTCACCGGCGGCATGCTGCCGCGCGCCGGGAACTCGTAATACGTCGTCGTCGCATGCGGGAACGACGCGCCGTTGAACGGCGTGGACAGCGTCTCGACGGTGGTCGGGTAGCCCAGGTTCAGCGCCCAGAACGGGTGATCGACGAGGTGCGCGCCCATGTCGCCGAGCGCGCCCTGGCCCCAGTCCACCCAGCCGCGCCAGTTGAACGGGTGATAGATCGGGTGATAGTCGACCTTCTGTGCGCAGCCGAGGAACAGATCCCAGTCGAGATCGTCGGGCTTCGGATAGTTGCCGACGAAGGCGGCCGCGAGACGCTGATCGACGTCGCGTCCGCTCCAGCGCAGCTGACGGCTCGCGTCGGCCGCCGCCGGACGCGGCACGCCCTGCGGCCAGTAGCCGAGCGGCCGGTTGGTCCAGACGTGGACTTCGCGAATCTCGCCGAGCGCGCCGCTCGCCACGTATTCGTACCCGGTCCGCGCGTCGTCCATCGAGTGGCCCTGGTTGCCCATCTGGCTGACGATCTTGCGGTCCTTGGCCTTCTTGCGCGAGGATGCGCGCCTCCTCGACCGACCAGCAGAGCGGCTTCTGCACGTAGACGTGCTTGCCGAGATCCATGGCCGCGACCGCGATCGGCGCGTGCATGTGATCCGGTGTGGCGATGACGACCGCGTCGATATCCTTCTGCTTCTCGAGCATCTGGCGGTAGTCGCGGTACTTCCCGAGCTTCGCGAGGTTCTGATCGACGAAGCGCTTCGCATCGGCCTGGCGGCTGTTCGCCGGACGGCGTGCGTTCGCTTTCGCCTGCGCCTCGGAGACCTGCGAGCGGCGCGCGGTGCCGCCGCCGCGGGCCGCGCCGGCGGGCGCCGCGCCGGTCTTCTGGAAGCGGCCGATGGCATTCGCCATCAGCGAATCCTGGACGTCGCAGAGCGCGACGATGTTCTGACTCATCACCGCCTCGGCGTTGCTCGCACCCATGCCGAGCCCGACCACGGCGATGTTCACGGTGTCGCTCGGCGCCTGCATCCCACGCCCGAGCACGTGCCGGGGCACGATCGTCAGGGCCGCGCCGGTGCCAGCGACCGTCGTCACGAATTTCCGTCTGGTTGTGTCACCCATCGCATGCCCTTTCTGAAAAACGTGAGTCTGTGCCCGTCGGGTGATGGCCCGAACCGGGTCATTTTATATCCAATGGGTCGGACCGCCCCAGCTGAGGTCCGAGATCGGCCGAATCAGCGCCGGCGCGTCAGCAGCGCGCCGACGTAGAACAGCGCCACCAGGCCGAGCAGCTGGCTGAACCCGGTGACCAGCGAGAGATATTCCGCCACCCCTCCGACCATCGCGCCGAGCAGGTTCGTGCCGAAATCCCGCGGCAGTGACTTCGAGTACTTGATGGCCGACCCGAACAGCAGGCCGGCGCAGAGGATCGGGCTGAACATCAGCAACGCGTAGAAGATGGACTCGGCCGCCCGGCTCTCGAACGTCACGCGTCCGACCGGAATCAGCGCATTGAGAGCCAGCAGGCCGATCAGGATCGCTCCGACCAGCCAGTGCCGCCGCACCTCGACCCGCGACACGATGAAGTTGGCGGCCAGCGCCATGCTCAGCACGGCTGCGATCGCCATCGACGCCACCACCCAGGTCGATCCCCACAGCAGCGCGAACTGGATGATCGCTTTCGTCTCGAGCAGCATGAACCCGGCGCCGAGGAAGAAGAACTCCCACGACCACGAGCCGGCCTGGCCGCGCAGCGTCGCGAACACGGCCACCAGCGAGACCCCCAGGATCAGGGCCAGCGTGGCGAGGTAGTGCCGCGGCACGTGTCGGGTGTGCAGGTAGAGGAACGGCCAGTCGTCGGTCGCCGGCTCCACCGTCGCGTCGCGGACGTGCATGCGCGCCGGGCTTGGCGCGCTCCCCTGGTTGTACGCGGCGACCTGATCCGGGATGACAGGATCATGTTTCAGCGTCGCCAGCCGCGGCCCGGCCAGGATGATGCCGAGGTAGGCGCGCGCCTCGTGAACGTGCACGCGCGGCTCGCTGCCGAACGCCACCGCCGCGGTGTTCGCCAGCCGGTCGACCAGCCACTTCTCGCGGAAGTAGTTGTAGACGACCAGCAGACCGTCGGTGTCCAGCCGATCGCGGACGGCGCGGAACGACTCCTCGGTGAACATGTAGCTCTCGAGCCGGACGCCGGAAAAGCTGGATTGCAGCGTCAGCGAATCGATCAGCGCGAAGACCACGAGGTCGTACTTCTTGGTCGTGGTCCGCAGGAAGTGCCGGGCATCGTCGTTGATGACCGTGACCCGCGGATCGGAGTACGGATGATCCGGGTGGAGCTGCCGGCCGAGCCGGATGATGGTCGGATCGATTTCGACGGCGTCGACGTGTTTGGCGCCATGGCGCAGCGCCGCGGCCACGTCGGTCCCCGACCCGGCGCCGAGGATCAGCACGTTCTCGAAGCTGTCCCCGAAGACCGTGTACGGCCACTGGTAGAAATATTCCTTGTTCGCGACCGGCGCCATCGACTGGTGAAAGATGTTGTTCACCTCGACGACGGTGTCGGTGCCTTCCTGGCCGACCGTGATCTTGTAGTACGGCGACCAGAGCGCGCCCTTCGCCATCAGATGTACGAGCACCAGCGCGACCACCAGCAGCCCGGCGTCCGCCAGCGCCGCCGGCCGTACCGTGAAGTGGCGGGGCTGCCGCGGCACGACACCGGCCGGAACGGTGTAATCCGCGGCCGGTTCCGGCGTCATCAGCAGCGGAATCGCCGCCGCGAAGCCGATGGCGAACCACAGCGTCGGCGGCAGCTCCAACCAGGAGATCACGCCGAAGGCCGCCACGCCGGCGAGGCTTCCCGCCACGTTCAGCGTGTAGCCGCGCAGCGGCGGAAGCGCCGCCATCTCGCGCGCCATGCGCTGCGACGCCGTCGCCAGCAGCGCCGCGACGGCGATGAACAGAATCGGCAGCAGCAGCGTGGTTTCGATCGCCACCACCGGTTCGGTCGTGCCGCTGGTGAAATAGATGCTGCCGGACGTCGGCAGCGCGACCTCCAGCCGGACGGCGTAGACGACGCCGATGACCGCCGCCATCAGGACCGGGAACCACGCGAAAAGTCGCGCGCGGACCGGCGCCAGCAGACACCCGATCCCGATCCCCAGGAACGCGGCGAGCAGGATGAAATTGGAAAAGTACGCAAGCAGCCGGACGTAAGCGGGCATCCAGCGAATGAGGGCAATTTCGACGAACAGGACGAGGAACGAGGCGAGGAACGCGAGCAGGGAATGAGCTCCTTCGGTTGCGGGTTTGAGCAGGACGGGGGGCAGGCCCGGGTCCGGAGGCGACAATCTGCCCCGGACCGGGCGTCCCCGAGTTGAAACTACTTGACGGTCAACGTTCCGCGCATGCCGGCCTGGAAGTGGCCGGGGAACGAGCACAGATACGTGTAGGCGCCTGGCGCCGTCGGCGCCTTGAACGTGACTTCGACGGTCTCGCCGGCGCCGGCGAGCGTGGTGCTGGCGAGGACCTGCGCCTTCAGCTCGGCCGGCACGTATTCAGTGGTCCGCGCCATCGCCGCGGCGTTGACGAACTTCAGGGTATCGGCAGCCTTGGCAAGCAGCACGAAGTTGTGTGCCATCGCGATCTTGGGCATCCCGCCCTTGACGACCAGGCGCACCCGAATCTGTTCGCCCGGCTTGGCGGCGATCGCCGCCACGCTGTACTTCATGTCGTCGGTCCCGATGATCTCGACCGTACGGGCCCCCCCCTGCTTGGCGGCGGCGGGATCAGCGGCCTTGGTTGGCGCCGGCGCCTGCGCCGATGCGGGTTTCTGGGTCGACGGGGTCTGCGCGAAAGCCACGAGCGGTGCGGACGCAATCAGGATCGATGCAAGCCACGGCTGGTACATGAGTCGTTCCTCTCGAATTTCCGGCCGGAGTGCCGGAGGTCATGAATGCAGTGTTGACGGCGAATCAGGAGACGGCCATTCGAGTGTCTCCGGGATGGCCGCCGCAGCCTGGGAGACACACCAGTATTCTACGCTGACCCGGGAGGCGGCTGGTATCCACCTGAACGTGGGCGTGTCGAACAACCACGCCCGATCGACCATCTGCCGGCGCGATTCCGGGAACGGCGAGACGCCGAACTCCATCCCCCTCGTCAGCGTCACGCCATTCCAGGGCGGCTCGGTCCGGCTGCGGTTCTCCTCCCAGATCCCCATCCAGGGAAAGTCGGCCCGGCGCCACACGTAGCCGAACGCCAGTCGGGCCGCCGGCGAGTAGGCCACGAAGTAGGCGTGGGCGCGCGCCGGATCCATCAGGTGCGCGGTGTAGGCGCTCGACGACGGCGCAGCGGTGTACTGGCGTAAATCGCTCGTTCCGCCGCCGATTTTCGGGGCGTACGGCCAGTCGAACTCCGCCGCGGCGGCGAGATAGTCCGCGGTGCCGAACGGCCCCTCGAACACGCGCGATCGCGTCGCCGAGGCGCGAAACTGGGTCTGGCCGACCTCGAGAAACGGCGGGCCCAGCGTGACGTGCTGGGTCCAGCCGACCGGCCGATCCGTCCCGCCGAGGTTCTCCACCGACTCACGGATCCGGACCGCCCTGCCGCGCAGCTCGATCCGGCGTTCGATCTGCAGCTCGGCCAGCGTCAGGTGCGCCTTCATCACGATTTCGCCGATGCCTTCATACACGTCATAGGTCACCGATGAGGCTTCGCCGTGCACCGGCAGCCCGGCCGCGGCTTCCGCGGCGGATGGTCCCCCGAAGATATCGAGGCACAAGTTGTGCCCCATGATCCCGGCCAGCAATCCGGCATCGATCCCGGTGCCGTAATGGCTGTGCTGCGACGGATTGAACGCGGCAGGATCGATGGATGGCCACGGTGGCGTCCACAGCGGATTCACCCCGGCCGCCTTGTCGTGGATCTCGGCGATGTGTCCACCGCCGGGGACCACTGTCACCCGAAGATGATCGTTCTCGACGCTGACCGCGGTCCGGCCGCGGTATTCGCTCGATGTCCGCATGCGCGGGTATTATGCGGCCTTGGGCCGCCCGCCCGGACCCGCGCCTGGGGACCTGCACGTCATATCGCGACGCGCAACGCCAGCCACCGCGTAAACGGCGGCCGAACTCCGGCGTCACGTCGCGCTTTTCGGCGCACAACGGCTTGACGGCGCGGGGGTTACGGATCCCCCGCAGCGATGTCGACCGTTTCTGTACGCAAAAAGACCCGGGCGCTCGGAATGGTCTTGAACTGGCGCACGGCGCAAAGGTATCGTCCGGCGTCTTTTTCCACTAGCGAGGGACTCTTCATCGATGATCAATCGGTCACAGGTTCAAGAGGCGCTTCAGTCTGGCGGCGGCCTGCTCCGCCTCGAGCCGAGCTGGGTGCCCCGCTCATTCATGGTTCCCGGCCGCCGGCTGAAGCTGCACCCGGACGACGTCTATGCGCTCGGCGGCCACCGCGGCGGCATCAACGAGCGCTGGTTCTCGTCGACGACGAATGCCGACAACGGCCCGGGCACGCCCGCGGACGAAGGCCTCAGCTACGTGAGGCTCTCGAACGGCACGCGCTTCCTGCTCAAGGACGCGGTCGATCAGGCCGGCGACCTGCTCCTCGGCAAGGACGTCATGGAGCGCGAGAAGGGCTGGAACCTCCTCTGCAAGTTCTTCGACAACCTCGGCGCCATCCCTCACCACATGCACCAGAGCGACGAGCAGGCGAAGCTGCTCGGCCGCAAGGGCAAGCCCGAGGCCTACTACTTCCCGCCGCAGTACAACGAGACGTTCAACGCCTTCCCCTATACGTTCATGGGCCTCGAGCCCGGCACCACGAAGGCGGACGTCAGGCGCTGCCTCGAGAACTGGAACCGCGGCGACAACGGCATCACCTTCCTGTCGAAGGCCTACCGGCTCGAGCCCGGCACCGGCTGGCAGATCGATCCGCGCATCCTCCACGCGCCCGGCTCGCTCGTCACCTACGAACCGCAGGTCAACAGCGACGTCTTCGCGATGTACGAATCCGAAGTCGACGGCCGCATCGTCCCCTGGGATCTGCTGGTGAAGGACGTGCTCCCGCAGTACCACAAGGACCTCGACTACATCGTCGAGATGCTGGATTGGGACGCGAACGTCAACCCGAACTTCGGCGCCGACAACAAGTGCTTCCCGAAACCGGTGAAGGATCCGGCGTCGGGCAAGGACGACGGGTATCAGGAGCTGTGGGTGTGCTACGGCACCGAGTGGTACTCCGCGAAGGAGCTCACCGTCCAGCCGAAGCGGAAGGTCACCATCAAGGACAGCGCCTGCTACGGCATCATCGTCACGCAGGGCTACGGGCGCTTCGGCGCGCTCGCGGTCTCGACGCCGTCGATGATTCGCTTCGGACAGATGACGGAGGACGAGCTGTTCGTGTCGGCCGACGCCGCACGCGAGGGCGTCACGATCGAGAACCTGAGCGAATCGGATCCGCTCGTCATCCTGAAGCACTTCGGTCCGGGCAATCCGGACGCGAAGGGGTTGCTGAGAAAGCGATAGGCGTCAACTCCCAACGCCCAACGCCCAACTCCCAAGGCGAGCATCCTGCGCCGCTTGGGAATTGGAAGTTGGGAGTTGGGAGTTAACTCGAGGACATGCATACATGACCCAGCATAAATATCCATACCTTCACAACGCGATGTGGCCCGGCCTCGTGGGCAAGGGCGGTCCGGGCGCCGAGCCGCCGATCGACCTCGACACCATGCTCGACAAGACCGCGGCCGCCGAGGTCAATGGCGTCAAGTTCGACGGCGTCGACCTGTTCCTGTTCGATCCGCACGTCAGCATCGACTCGACGGACGACGACCTGAAGCGGCTCGCCGACAACATCGGCCGCCGCAATCTCGCCGTCGGATCGCTGGTGGCGCCGGTGTGGCCGCCGACCGGCGGCGGATCGGCGATGGGCAGCGACGAGGAGCGGAAGGCATTCGTGACCCAGGTCCGCAAGGCCTGCGCGATCGGCAAGAAGCTCAAGGACCTCGGCATCCGCAAGTACGGGGTCATCCGGATCGATTCGTCGGCGAGTCCGGCGGACTGGGCCAAGGATCCGGCCGGGAACACGAAGAAGATTGCCGACACCTTCCGCCAGGCCGCCGACGTCGCCGAGGAGTACGGCGAAAAGCTCGCGGCGGAAGGGGAAATCTGCTGGGGCGGCATGCACAGCGTCAAGCGCAACGTCGAACTGCTCGAACAGGTCGGGCGTCCGCAGACCGTCGGCTTCCAGGCGGACATGGCCCACACGCTGCTCTTCACGATGGGCTACAACGCGCCGGACGACCGCATCCTGCCCGAGAACTTCGACTGGTCCGACAAGAAGACGCTCGACGAAGGCCTGCAGAAGATGACCAACGCGCTGCGGAAGTGGACGATCGACTTCCACGTCGCGCAGAACGACGCCACCGTCAAGGGCTCCGGTTCGCACGACAAGACCGGGCGCCACTGCCAGCCGCTCGATCCCAACGGCAAGCTCGACATCGTCAAGCACGCCGGCTTCTGGCTGCGCGACGAGCAGGGCGCCGTCACGCGCAAGTTCCAGCACATCTGCTGGGACGGCTGCATGTTCCCGAACGCCGTCATGGGCGAGCAGAAGACGTGGAACGACATCCTGGGCGTGATGGTCGCGGTGCGCAACGCGCACGGGTGGGATTAGCCATGAAAACCTTAAACATCGGGCTCGTCGGCTACGGCTTCATGGGGCGGACGCACTCGAATGCCTTCCTCCAGGCGCCGCGCTATTTCGAGCTGCCCTATCGTCCGGTGCTCAAGGCCGTGGCGGCGCGCAACAAGGAACGGGTCGAGAAGTTCGCGGCGAACTGGGGCTACGAGTCCGCCGAGACCGACTGGCGGAAGCTGATCGAGCGCAAGGACATCGACGTCATCGACATCGCCAGCCCGAACGACACGCACCAGGAGATCGCCATCGCGGCGGCCCAGGCCGGCAAGATGGTGATGTGCGAGAAGCCGCTCGGACGCACCGCCGCCGAGGCGGAAGCGATGGTGAAGGCGGTGGAAGCCGCCGGTGTGCCCAACACCGTCTGGTACAACTACCGCCGCGTGCCCGCGGTCTCCCTGATCAAGGAGCTGCTCGACGAGGGGAAGTTCGGGCGGGTGTTCCACTACCGCGCGAAGTTCCTCCAGGACTGGACGATCTCGCAGGATCTGCCGCAGGGCGGCGAAGGGCTGTGGCGGCTGGACGTCTCGGTCGCCGGCAGCGGCGTCACCGGCGACCTGCTGGCGCACAACATCGACACCGCGCTCTGGCTGAACGGACCGATCACCGAGGTCTCGGCGATGACCGAGACGTTCATCAAGGAACGGAAGCACAACCTCACCGGCAAGGTCGAACCCGTCGGCATCGACGACGCCAGCCTGGTGCTCTGCCGCTTCGAGAACGGCTCGCTGGCGATGTTCGAGGCCACCCGCTACGCGCGCGGCCACAAGGCGCTCTACACCCTCGAGGTCAACGGCGAGAAGGCCTCGGCCTTCTGGGACCTGCACGACCTGCACCGGCTGCAGTACTTCGATCACCGCGACGAAGGTCGGGTGCGCGGCTGGCGCAGCGTGCACATCACCGACGGCGATCAGCCCTACATGAAGCACTGGTGGGTGCCCGGCCTGCAGATCGGCTACGAGCACACCTTCATCCATCAGTTCGCCGACTTCGTGGAGGCCGCGGCGAAGGGCAAGAGCCTGCCGCCGACCTTCCGCGACGGCCTGGCCACGGACTACGTCACTGACGCAATCCTCAAATCGGCGAAAACGAAGCAGTGGGAGAAGGTCGGCGCGATGGCCGGCGTCTAATCAGCGAGGGAAATGATGAAAAGAGAGATCACGATTGCGGGCGTCGTCCTGGCCGGCACACTGGCCCTCGCGGGACCCGCCACGCTGGCGCAGCAACCGCCAGCCGGGGGCGGACAAAAGCCGGCCGAGCCGGCAGCCGGACAGCCGCCCGCGGGACAGCCGCAGGGTGAAGGCCGCGGTCAGGGACGCGGCCAGGGACGCGGCGGTGGTGGCGGCGGCCCGCAGACGGCACCGCTGAACGTCGAGGACCGCACCGGATTCGAGTCGATCTTCGACGGCACGATGAAGAACTGGGACGGCGATCCGGCCTACTGGAAGGCCGAGGGCGGATCGCTGGTCGGCGTCAGCACCGCCGAGAACCCGGTGAAGGAGAACACGTTCCTGATCTGGCGCGGCGGCGAACCGGCCGATTTCGAGCTGAAGCTCGACTTCAAGATGAACTCGACCAACAGCGGCATCCAGTTCCGCAGCCAGCACGTGCCGCCCGGCGGCGAGGGCCGCGGCGCGGTCGCCGGCAAGTGGGTGCTGAAGGGCTACCAGGCCGACATCGACTTCAACAACCAGTTCACGGGGATGGTCTACGAGGAGCGCGGCCGCATGTTCCTGACGCAGCGGCAGACGCCGCGCCAGGCGGTCTACATCGCGCCGGATGGCAGCAAGAACGTGATCGGCAACCTCGAACGGAACGCCGACGAGCTGAAGGGGCTGGTCAAGCCGGGCGAGTGGAACAGCGTCCACCTGATCGCCCGCGGCAACACCATCATCAACATCGTCAACGGCCACGTCATGACGATCATCGTGGACGACGACGCGAAGGGCCGGGCGATGAAGGGGCTGATCGGCTTCCAGATCCACGTCGGACCGCCGATGCGGATCGAATACAAGAACATCTATCTGAAGAAGCTCTAAAGACAAAAACTCCCAACTTCCAACGCCCAACTCCCAAAGAGCTCAAAGCCGCATCGGCTGAGAACCCCTTGGGAGTTGGAGGTTGGGAGTTGGGAGTTGACTGTTCCTGCCTCGACCCCTGCCCTACGCCAGCAATTTTCTCAAGAACTTGAGCCCATCGGCCGCCAGCGCGTCCTGCGTCGGCGCGAACGAGCGCCAGATCGCCGCGGCGCGGGCAATCGTCTTCACCTTGCTGGTGAACGACTCGATCACCACCGGCCCGTCGTACTTCACGTCCTTCAGCGCGTCGCGCACCTCGTTCCACGGCACGTGACCGGAGCCCGGCGCGCCGCGGTCGTTCTCGCAGCCGTGCAGGTGCTTGAGCCGCTTCCCCGCCGCGCGGATCGCGTCGCCGACCGAACGCTCCTCGATGTTCATGTGGAACGTGTCGAGCAGGATGCCGCACGCCGGGTGGCCGACCCGGTCGACGACCTCAATCGCCTGCTGCGACAGGTTCATGAAGCTGGTCTCGAAGCGATTGAGCGGCTCGACGCAGAGCGTGACGCCCTGATCGCCGGCATACGCCGACAGCTTCTTCAGCTGATCGACGAGCAGGTCGGTGTCCTTCTTCCGCTCCTCGTCCGTCGACTGCCAGGTCCGCCCGACCGCGCTGTAGAGCGGACCGACGACGTTGGCGGCGCCGACCGTCTTGGCGGCGTCGATGCAGTGGCGGACGTAGCTCATGCCGTTGTCGCGGATCGAGCCGTCCGTGTGAATGAGGTCGCGGTCCGGCCCCATCGCGGCGCAGACGCTGACCCCGAGGCCGTTGTCCCGGGCGATGGTCGCGGCGCGCGCGTAGTCGAGATCGCTCGTGCTCTCGATGCCGAACTCAATCAGGTCGAAGCCCATCTGCTTGACCTTCGGCGCCAGCTTGCCGAATTCCTCGGTATTCACCGGCGACGTCCAGACCCAGGCGTTGACACCTAGCTGCATCTAGTTACCTCCGCGTCCGCGCTGCGGCTTGGGATCGGTCCGTTCCTTCAACCCCTCTTCCGTGACCTCGAACGTCAGGCCGTTCTTCGGCACGTCGACCTTCGCCGACCACAGCAGCGCGTTCAGCGCCAGCTTTCGGAACTCCGGATTGGCGAAATTCATGTGATAGTGGCCGCCCGTGAAGCCGACGCCGCGGCCGCCGCCGGGGCGCTCGTACGCCCAGACCACCACCGTCGGCTTGCCCGCCTTGGCGCGGACGTCGGGATTGCCTTGGTGCGGACCATCGGGCCGCGTGAGCGTGTCCGGACCGGGGATCGCCGTCAGTATCGGCGTCACGCCCTTCATGCCCTCGCGGAACCGCATGTTGAAGTACCACTCGTCGCGCAGCTTGAACGGCTTCACGCCGCGGGCGATCGGGTGATTCGGCAGGCTCGTGAAATCGGCCTCCCAGATCGGATTCACCGAGTAGTGCGTCTCGAAGTAGCCGCCGACCCAGTCGAGCATCTCCTTGCGGCCGGCCTCGGCCCCCGGCTCGACGCAGTAGTGAAAGAACATCATGCCGGCGCCGCGCGCCGCGGCCTTCTGCAGCGCCGCGATCCGGTCGGGCGACTGGAACGCGAAGTGCCGGTTGCCGCCCGTGCAGAACATGAAGACGGCGCTGGCCTTGTCGATCACCGACAAGTCGGCCGGAAACCCGTCGTAGGCCGTCGTGACGGTGACGCCGGGCACCCCCTTCAATGCCTTCTCGAACAGGTGCACGGCGGCGTTGTGCTCGTGCTGGAGCGGTCCATGACTCGGCCGGTCCGCGATCAGCAGGATGTTCTTCTGCGTCTGCGTGGAGCCGGCGGCTGCCATCGTCGCCAGGAGGGCGGCGACGCAGCCGGCGTGTGCGATCTGGAGACGGGTCATGTCAGTGCTTTCCCGACGTCGGCGTCGCCGAGTCGATGTGCACCGGCCGGTAGCCGCCGATGCTCTTGAAATACACGAACAGGAACAGGTAAATCAACGCCATCGCCGCCGGGATGAACGCATCCGCCTTCAGGGTCTCGCGATCCCCGACGATGCTGGCGTCCGCGACGATGCGCTGCTCGGGCGTCTTGGCGGTGGCGGTCTGCGCCGCCGACAGCTTCGTGCCGTCGAGGCCCCGCACCTCGTCGAGGAACAGGAACCGGCTCGGCGCCTGCGCCTTGTACTCCTCGTAAATGGCCGGCGACGTCGTCATCAGGTGCTCGGCCGTGAAGCGATCCTTGGCGTAACCGAGCCCCGGACCGCCGAGCAGACCCGCCGACATCATGCCGATGCCGCCCATGATCGACATCGCGATCGCGCCGGTGCGCGGGAACCGGTCCCCGACCACCGCCAGCATCGTCGGCCAGAAGAAGGTCTTGCCGATCGCGTAGACCGAGAGCGCCACCATCGCGCCCACGAACGTCTCGATGCCGCTGACCATCCGCAGGCCGATGACGCCGAAGACCGAGCAGATGAACAGCAGGCCGATCGGCGAGATCTTCAGGGTGCGCTCGATCCAGTGCGCGCAGAACCGCAGCGAGAACATCAGCAGCGAGGTGAAGACGAACAGGATCTTGCCCTGCGCCGGCGTCAGGATGTTGCCCGTGATGTTCTGGATCCAGCCGTCGGTGCCGAGCTCGACCGCGCCGACCAGCAGGTGCGTGACGAACAGCACGAACAGCAGCAGCGATCCTACCGAGAAACTGGTCTGGATGCCGACGATCAGCAGCAGCACGCCCGCCACCGCCCACGAGAGCGTGCCCCACGCCGACGACGCGAAGAATTCGTTGCCGGTGAAGAACACCAGGATGCCGCCGAGCTGATCCTTGAAGAACAGGCCGACCAGGAAGCAGGCGACGGCCGCCCCGAGCAGGCCGACTTCCTTCAGCATCTGCCCGACGCTCAACCCCTTGGCGGAGGCCTCCGACTTGGGGAAGCTCTGGCCGAAGAACGCCACGCCGTAGAGGGCGGTCGGCACCAGGAACAGGCCGAGCTGCATCTTCCAGCCCACCCCCATGCCTTCGCCAAGGATCCAGCCGACCAGGCCGCCGAGCACGAGGCCGGCGGGCCAGCTGGCGTGGAGGATGTTCAGGTAATGCGTGCGGTTGTGGGGGAACAGCGTCGACACCAGCGGGTTGGCCACCGCTTCGAGGGTGCCGTTCGCGAGCGCGAACACGAACGTCCCGATGTAGAGAAACATGTAGGCCGTGTCCTGCGCCTGCCCCTTGGTGGCCGCGAACGTGATGAACGCGGACAGCACGTGGAACAGGAAGGCCGCCACGACCAGCTTGCCGTAGCCGATCTTGTCGACGACGACGCCGCCGATGATGATGCCGAAGCAGAAGCCGGTGAAGCCCGCGCCGCCGATCGCCCCGAGCTGGGCGCCGGTGAACCCGAAGTCCGCGGCCCAGTTCGCCAGGATGCCGCCGCGGATGCCGAACCCGATGCCGGCGGCGAGGATGGCCAGGAAGCCCGCCCACAGCAGGCGCTGGGCATTCGACGCGACGGCTTCGTTGCTCACAGTTCCATAGCTCATGGATGATCCTTGTCGGTCTGCTACCGATTGAATGAGTGCCGCGCTGGTGAACCCTGCGTGGCGGCGCCGGCGCCTATCGCCCCTTGCCCTGACTGCCCGAACCCTTCTTCGAGCCCCCGAGGTTCTCGACGACGAACAGCCCGCTCTTCCCCGGGCACACGATGTCGAGGTCCCCGTCCCCGTCGAGATCGATCACCGGTATCTGCATGCCGGCGCCCATCCGTCCGCCGTAGTCGACGACGTGACGGATCCACTCCACACCGGGGGGCGGCGGCTGGCCCGATCGCCCCGTGGCAGCGGGACTCGGCTTGGTCGAGCGGAATTCGTACCAATAGACGCCGAGCGGCTCGCGCTCACCGGGATCGCTGCCGTTGTGCGCCATGAAGCGCTTGCCGGTGACGAAATCCAGCCGTCCGTCGCCATTGAGGTCGGCAAGCGTCGATGCATGGCCCTGCGACCACGCGGCGTCGACGACGCGCTTCGTCCACTTTCCGCCCTCGCCCTGTTCGAACCAGAAGACACCGAAGTCGTGGCCGGCGGCGGTGATGACGTCGTTCAGGCCGTCGCCGTTGACGTCGAGCACGTGCATGAAGCCGAGCTGCGCGACCGCGGCCGGCGCCGCGGGCGCGGACGCCGCGGCCGGCTGCGCCGGCGGCGTGATCGGCACGTTGACGCCTTCCCAGGCCGGATGAAAGGGCCAGCTGCCGGCGCGCGGATCGGCCGGCGCCTCGAGCCAGCCGCGCGGCGTCAGGATGTCGGTGCGGCCGTCCTTGTTGACGTCACCGGCGCCGATGCCGTGGCCGTAGGTGCGATCGCTCACGGTGTGGCGCACCCAGGCCTTGTCGCGGACCTCGTACCACGCCTGCCCGATGCCGTTCTCCTGGGCGACGATCTCGTGCGCCTTGCCGTCGTTGTTCATGTCCGCCAGGATGGCGAACTCGACGTTGTAGCCGGTGTTGATCGGCGCTTCGACCCACGGGCCGCCCGCCTTCCCGGGATTCCGGAACCAGGAAATCTTGCGGTCGAACCAGGTCACGGTGGCGATGTCGACGTAGCCGTCACCATCCACGTCCACGGGGAGGTCGCTGAAGGCGTCGATGTAATTGTTGGAAAAGTTGAGCTCGCGGAAGGGCCGCTTCGTCCACGACGGCGCCTGATACCAGCTGTCCCCGGACACGATGTCCAGCCGCCCGTCGCGGTTGATGTCGGCGACCGCGGCGGTCTCGCTGGCGCCGGGATCGATCAGCTGGGGCCTGAACGGAATGTCGGGTGGCCGCGTCTCCGCGAGCGACACGAGCACGCATACAAGCACCAGGATCTGTTTGAGCATTCAGGACGTTCCCCCGCCGGGAGCACGACAGTGGAGGGCTGGATTATAGCCGACAGAATCAAGTCAGAAGGGAAAAGGTCGGAAGTCAAAAAGAGCCCTTCTGACTTTTGACTTTTGACTTCTGACTTCTTAAGCGTACGCGCAACGGGCGCCTCCCGTGGGAGGCGCCCGTCGTGGTTGCTACAGGCCCGTGCCGATCCTCAGAACGTGAACCGCACGCCCAGCTGGATGACGCGGTTCGAGTTCCCGCGGACGCCGGTGATGCGGCCGAAGTTCGTGTCGGTCTGCTCCCCGGTCGCGTAGTTGAACACCGCGGCCGTGTCCACGCCCTCGTACTGCGTCAGGTTGAACGCGTTGTAGAGCTCCGCCCGGAACTGCAGGGTGCGGGTACCCAACACCTGGAAGTTCTTGAAGAACGTCATGTCGTGGTTGATGTATCCCGGCGGATGGTACTCGTCGTTGGTCGACGTGCCCATGTAGTACGGGTCATCCGGTCCGCCGCCCGGGCGCACGCACTCGGTGCGGAACTGGCGGTCGAACGTGCGCTCGCTGGATGGCAGGTTGGGGTCGCACACGAGCGTCACGCGGCGCGCGTAGCCGTTGCCCGACAGGTCGTTGGTCGGCGCCCCGGTGAACGCGTAGCTGAACCCGCCCCGGTTCTGGCTCTGGATGATGCTGACGCCGGAGACCTGCCAGCCGTCGAGCAGCGCGCGCGTCACCGCGTTGGCCTTCCACCCCGGGATCTCCCAGTTGTAGTTGATCACCAGCGAGTGCGGCCGGCTGGCATTGAACGTGTAGTTCCGCGCCTCGTTGTCCGCTTCGCTCAGGAACGGATCGAAGGTTCCCATTGCCTTCCGCTGCATCCCCGTGTAGGCGACGCCGAACGCGAAGCCCTGCGCGAAGCGGCGGTTCACCGACACCTGGATCGAGTGGTAGTCGTTGTACGCCGGTCCAGTCGCGGACACCGATCCCACCGTACCCGCGGTACGGCCGCAGGTAGTTGGCCGCCTTCGGCTGGCCGCCGTTGGTCGGATCGGCGTTCTGCGGCAGCAGCTGCGTGCCGTAGGGCAGGTCGTTGATCTGCGTCGTCACCGGCTGGTTGCGCCCGGCGTTCCCGACATAGGCGACGTCGGCGATCATGTTCCAGGGCAGCGCGCGCTGCACGCCGATGCTCCAGTTGTAGACCGTCGGCGCCTCGAATGGGGCGAACGCGGTGACGCCGCGCGGGCTCTGGATCAGCTGCGAGTTCATCAGCTGCGGGATCGTCGTGAAGCTGGTCGTCCGGGTGTCCATGAGCGGCGGCTGCTCGACGAGCGACAGGATGATGTCGTCCTGGTAGCGGTCGTAGAAGATGCCCCATCCGCCGCGGACCGACGTGCTGCCGTCGCCGAAGAGGTCCCAGGCGAACCCAAGGCGCGGCGCCGGCAGCAGACCCTTGCCGCCGTACACCGTCTCCTCGACCACGTCCATGCCGTTGTAGAAGTTGCCCGAGCCGGGCACCAGCTTGTCGATGTAGGTGTTGTTCAGGATCTCGCCGGTCAGCGGATTGCGCGCCTGACGGACGTTGCCCGCGCAGGTCGCCGCGTTGTTCGGGCAGACCGGCTCGAAGAGCAGCGGCGCGGTGCCGAGGCCCCAGTCGGGCTCGAGGAAGTACGAGCACGTCCTGCCCTGCGACGAAGGTCGGCCCGATGTAGTAGAAGCGGGCGCCGAAGTCGAGGGTCAGGTTCGAGCGGACGCGCCAGTTGTCCTGGACGAACATCTCGAACTGGTTGAAGCGTCCCTCGGCGTACGGCTTCGCCGTCGACTCGGTGTAGCTGTTGATCGATCCGAGCAGCGCGTTGGCGAACCCGAGGTTGGTGTCGAACGGGTTGCTGACGTTGCCGTCGAAGTTGAAGGCACCGTTGAACACTGCGGCGCGAGGCGCCGGGCGCGCCGTCTTCTCGAGGAAGGCGCCCGCCTTCAGGTTGTGCCGGCCGGCCACCTTCGAGATGTTCGCCGAGAAGTTCCAGATGGTGTTGCTGGCGTTGAACGGGTAGCGGTCGGCAACGCCGACGCCGCGCGTGTTGGGCAGCGCGTTGGTGCCGCCGTAGCTGATCTGCGGCACGAGGTACTGCGGGTTCGCGCTCGGGAAGAACTGCGGCAGGCCGCCGAGGACGACGCGGCGATCGTTGCGATCGAGCGCGTCCTGCGTGACGTGGCTCACCAGCTGCTCGGCCCAGTTCCGGCCGACGGTGATCTCGCCGACCATCGTCGAGTTGAACGTGTGCAGCAGGGTGTTCACCAGGCTGACCGATGCGACCTCGTACGAGGTGTTGAACTGCGGCCATCCGGCGTTGCCGCCGTTGCCGGTGCCGGCGCCGAGGAACGCGTTATTGCCGCGCGAGTTGACCTCGTTGCCGAACTGCACGCGGGTGTAGAACGTGGTGTCGCGGTTGATGTTGAGGTCGACGCGGCCGACCTGGTCGTGGCGGGGCCTCTCGAGCTCGTTCTGGTAGGTGTAGTTGTACTGCCGGCTGCCGGACGGGTCCGTCGCGTTGGGAAGCGGGAACAGGCTCAGCATCTGCCGTCCGATCGCGCTGAGGCGGTCCGCGGGAATGACGTTGCCTGGGAAGCACCCCGGCCCCGCCGGCGTGTTGGTCGGGTGACAGGCCAGACCCGTGAGCGTGGGGTCTTTGATGTTCAGCCGCCGGCCCTGGCTGTCGAACGTCTGCGAGAAGTCACCGTTGCGTTCCAGCGCGGTCGGCATCGTGCTGAGCTGCAGCGTGCCCGGATCGGTGCGCGGCAGCAGATCCTGCGAGAAGAAGAAGAACAGCTTGTCGCGGTTGCGGTTGAAGTCCAGTCCGGGGATGAGGACCGGGCCGCCCAGCGTCCAGGCGGTGTTGTCGAACCGGTACGGGGCCTTTTCGCAGTTCTGGTTGTTCGTCTGGCCGATGGCGAGCGCGGCGTCGCAGGCGCGGCGCCGATCCCAGGTATTCGTATTCAGCGCCTCGTGCCGCTTGTAGTAGGCGGCGGTGCCGCGGAAGTTCCGGGTACCGCTCTTGGTCACGACGGTGATCGTGGCGCCGGAGCTGCGGCCGTACTCGGCCTGGAAGTTCGAGGCCTGCACCTTGACTTCGGCAATCGAGTCGAGCGCCGGCGCGGCGTAGTTGCCGGAGTTCGAGCCGGTGTCCTTGTTGGTGACGCCGTCGTAGGAGAAGTTGAACGACGTCTGGCCGTTGATCGACATGCCGCCGACCGAGCCCCAGCCTGGCGCGTCGCGCGTCGACGCGGTGTCGATGACGCCCGGGCAGCACCTTCAGGGTGCCCATGAAGTCGCGGCCCCTGAGGCCGACGTCTTCAATCTGCGCCGCCGTGATCGTCGCGGAACGTTCGCCGGTGGTGGTCTGCACCCGCAGCGTTTCGGCCTGGACCGAAATGGTCTCCGCGATGCCGCCGACCTCGAGCGCGATTGTCCTGAGCGCAACGCGCGCCGACGAGGTCAGGACGATGCCACGCTGTTCGTGGGCCTTGAACCCCTGCATCGTCACGGTCAGGTCGAACGTGCCGGCGAGCAGATCCGGGAAGACGAATACACCGTCGGCACCCGTGACCGATTCGCGGGTCAGGCCGGTGCCGGTGTTTTTGATGGCCACGGTGACGCCCGGAAGGACGCCGCCGCTCGAATCTGTCACGACACCCGAGATTTGACCGGTCAGGCCCTGCGCGAAGAGCAGGGACTGGGTGCCGAGCGCGAGCATCGCAATTGCGATCACGACTCTGGCGAGACGATAAGTCACGTCATCCTCCTCCGATTGTCAGTACCCCGAACGTCGGCGCGCGATTGCCGGAATCGCACGGAAAGAGATCGCGGCCCGAGCCACGCGCGCTGACGAAAGATGGCGGGAGGTTACGCGGGCGTCCGGCTCGTGTCAAAGCCGTGTCGTACAACCGACAAGCTTTCGCTCTGACAAACCGAGCTTAACCGCTAAAGTTCGCAGGAATCGGTGAAATTGGTGGGAATGCTGGTAATTCGCACAGGGTCACCTGATTTCGCACTGTGGAACGCTCCAGGCTGTGCTGGCAAGTCTGGCCCAACAGCGCCGATCGCCGTGGCGACCCCGGAGGACCTCGGCTTTTACTTCGCGGGCGGGGGCGCCATCACGAACGCGAGCAGGTTCGCGATGTCGTCGTGGCTCATGCCCTCGATCAGGCCCTCGGGCATCAGCGAGACCGTCGATGCGGCGCGATTCGCGATCTGGGCCTTCGGAATGGCGACCGGCTTGTCCGGCGCCTCGGCGGTTCGGACCTGAACCGCGGCCGCGGTTTCGCGGACGATGACGCCGGTGACGATCTTGCCGTCGCTGAGCTCGAACATCTCGGCCTGGTACTGGTCGGAGATGACCTTCGACGGCCACAACACGGCCTCGAGCACGTCCTTCCGCTTGAACCGGCTGGCAATCGTCGTGAGATCGGGACCGACGTCCTTGCCCAACGCGCCGAACCGATGACAGCTCGCGCATTGTTTCTCGTACAGCGGCCGCCCCTGGTCGGGCGTTCCGGCCTGCTCGTTCTTGGCCTGGGCCTCGAGGACCTCTTCCGGCTTCATCTTCTGGCCAGCGGGGGGCGTCTGCATGTCTGAACGGGAACCCATCGGCCCGCCAGCGGCGAACGTGGCGGAAACCGCGCAGGTGACGAACGTGAAGACGGCGGTGTGCAACCTGGTCATGAAGAGCCCTCTGCCGCGAGCGCGGCGTGCTGCTGCCCGAATCGATTGAATGCCTTGCCCGCTTTCGATAATACGCCACGCGCGTCCGGCTCATTTATCATCCGGACATCGTGATCGCGCGCGGTCTGCTCGAGCTGCTGCGTCCGGCCAACGTCGCGACCGCGCTCGGCGATGTGCTTGCGGGATTCGCGGTGGCGGGCGTCCCTCCCTTCGGCATGCTGCCGTGGCTGCTGCTGTCCACGGCCTGCCTCTACGGGGGCGGCGTCGTCCTGAACGACGTCTTCGATCGGGATCTCGACCGCGTCGAACGGCCCGAGCGGCCGATCCCCTCGGGCCGGGTGCCGGCGTCAGTGGCGGCGATCATGGGCGCGGCGCTGCTCGTCGCCGGCGTAGTCGCCGCGGCCCGGACGACCTGGCTGGCCGGCACGATCGCCGCCGCCATCGCCGGACTGGTGCTCTTCTACGACGCCTGGGGCAAGCGCTACCTCCCCGTCGCGGCGATCAGCATGGGATCGTGCCGCGCGCTGAACCTGCTCCTCGGTGCGGCGGCGGTGCCGGCGGCGGTGCGCTCGGAGTGGTGGCTGGCGGCGATTCCGCTCCTCTACATCGGCGCGATCACGATCGTGAGCCGCGGCGAAGTGCACGGCGGCAGCCGCCGGAACGCGACGGTCGCTTTGATATCCTTGGGCGCCGCGCTGCTCGTACTCGCGGTGGTGGCGGCCAGAGCGGAGGCGCGGGCCCTGCCGGCCGTGATGCTCCTGCTGATCCTGGGCTGGCGCGTGCTTCCGCCCTTTCTCGAAGCCCGGCGCACGCCGATGCCGGGCCCGATTCGAACCGCAGTGAAACGCGGCGTGCTGTCGCTGGTGCTGGTGGATGCCGTGATTTCGGCGGCGTACGCCGGCCCGTTTTACGCGGCGGCCGTCGTGCTGACGGCGTTCCTCGCGGGCTCGCTCGCACGCAGATTCGCAGTGACGTGAACGCATTTCTTGTTTCGCGTGCCCGCCTTCGCTGATCGTGTGAGTCGGGCGAACAGCTACGGCGAGGTCTCGCCGTAGCGCGCAAGGATTAGAGCGCGCGGAGGCGGAGGGCCCCACCCACGCGAAGACCGGCCTCCGGCCGGTTGCCTCTTCGATGGGCCCCAGGCCGCCGCGGAGCGGCGGCAAGCCCAAAGGGCGTCGCGCACAGCGCGTACAGCGCTTGGGGGTGGGGCCCCAAGCGCAACAAAAAAAGATGCATATTCTCGAGCACGAAATCCGCGTCAGCTTCCGCTTCCCGGTCTACTTCAGCCGCGACGTGTTCGACTCGTCCAACCCGCTGGTGCTGAAGGCTGCGCCCAGCGCCGTGGCGCCGCGCCCCGCGCGCGTTCTGTTCATCGTCGACAGCGGCGTCAGCGAGGCGCATCCCGGGCTGGTGGAGTCGATTTCGCGCTACTGCCGCGATCATGCCGGCGCCCTCGAGCTCGCCGGCCAGGTGCTGGTGATCCCGGGAGGCGAGCAGGCCAAGAACGATCCCGCGCCCACGCAGCAGGTGCTCCAGGCGATCCACGACGCCTCGCTCGATCGGCATTCGTATGTCGCCGCGGTCGGCGGCGGCGCGGTGCTCGACGTCGTCGGCTATGCGGCCGCGATGGCGCATCGCGGCATTCGCCTGATCCGCTTCCCCACGACCGTCCTGTCGCAGGACGACTCCGCCGTCGGCGTCAAGAACGGCATCAACGCGTTCGGCCAGAAGAACTACCTCGGCACGTTCACGCCGCCGTTCGCCGTCGTCAACGACTCGTCGTTCCTGGCGACGCTGACCGATCGCGACTGGTGCGGCGGGCTGTCGGAAGCGGTCAAGGCCGCGCTGATCAAGGACCACACGTTCTTCGCGGAGATCGAGGAACTGGCGCCGCGGCTCGCCGGCCGCGACATGACGGCGATGGAACAGGTGGTCAGGCAGTCGGCCGCGCTGCACCTGCAGCACATCGCGACCGCCGGCGATCCGTTCGAGCAGGGCTCGTCGAGGCCGCTCGACTTCGGCCACTGGGCCGCGCACAAGCTCGAGCGGCTCACCAGCCACCGGCTCAGGCACGGCGAAGCGGTCGCGATCGGGCTGGCGCTCGACACGACCTATTCGCACCTCTCCGGCTTTCTCGCGGAGGGCGACTGGCGCCGCGTCATCTCGCTGCTGCGCGGCCTGAAGCTGGCCGTCTACGCCCCGGAGCTGCACTCGCGCATCGGCGATCAGCCGGCGATCCTGAAGGGCCTGGACGAGTTTCGCGAGCACCTCGGCGGACGGCTGACGATCATGCTGCTCCGGGCGATCGGCGTCCCGTTCGACGCCCACGAGATCGACAAAGGCGTTATGCTGGGCAGCGTCGAGGTGCTGCGGTCCATACAGGCCGGGCAGTCGTGATCGGTGATTGGTGATCCCAGGCCGCTGCTTCGATGGACTCTGGGCCGCGCCGAAGGCGCGGCAAGGCCAAAGGCCGTCGCGCGAAGCGCGTAAGGCGCGGGGGTGGGGCCCCGCGCACAAGAAGAAGCGATTCACCGTATGGACAGCCGTTCACCACTCAGCCCGAAAGAGATCGTCGACGAGTACTTCATCGAGAACCGGACGCGACTGCTCGAAGTCGCCGCCTTCCTCGACCGCCTCGATCGCACCGATCCGGCCTACGGCGGGCAGGACTTCAGGATGAAGGCGTTCGCCGAAGCGCTGGCGAGCCTCACCACCGGCTCGGACCGCCTCGACCGGCTGCAGCTGCTCTTCAGCGATCCGACGACCGAGCCGCTCGGCGCCCTCGATCGGAAGAGCGCGTTCGGCGCCTACGATCGCTCGCGGGGAAACCGGGAGTAGGGCCATGAGATACATCGACCATCACGCGCACATGGTGTCGCGCACGACCGACGACTACCAGCAGATGGCGCTGACCGGCTGCGTGGCCGTCACCGAGCCGGCGTTCTGGGCCGGCTGGGATCGCAGCGCCGCCGAGGGATTCGAGGACTACTTCCGCCAGCTCACCGAGTTCGAGCCGGCACGCGCCGCGCAGTTCAAGATCCAGCACTACACCTGGATGGCGATGAACCCGAAGGAGGCCGACGACCGGCCGCTGTCGCGCGAAGTGCTGGCGCGGATCCCGAAGTACCTGGATCGGCCGACGGTGCTGGGGATCGGCGAGATCGGGCTGAATCGGATCACCCGCAACGAGATCGACACCTACACGGAGCAGATCGAGATCGCGCTCGAGCACCGGCAGATGATCCTCATCCACACGCCGCATCTCGAGGACAAGCTGAAGGGCACACGGATCTCCGTCGACGTCCTCAACAGCTTCGCCGCGCTCGACCGTGAGCGGGTGCTGGTGGACCACGCCGAAGAGCACACGCTGCGGCTGATTCTCGACAACGGCTACTGGGCCGGGTTGACGCTGTATCCGAACACCAAGGTCTCCGCGCCGCGGGCGGTGGACATGATCGAGCGGTTCGGGCCGGAGCGCATCTGCGTGGCCGGCGCCTGCGACTGGGGGCTGAGCGACGCCATCGCGGTGCCTCGCTTCATCATGGAGATGCGCCGCCGGCGCCATTCGGAGGAGTTGATTCACCGCGTCGTGTTCGAGAATCCGGTGCAGTTCCTCGGCCAGTCGCCGAAGTTCAAGCTGCCCGGGACGCGCGCCCGCGAAGGCGCGCTCGCCTGATCGTCCGACACCAGTGCGCCTGTCCCGTCATCCCGGGTTTCATCTCACCTACTGCACGAACATCCATCCCGCCGATGGATGGGACGCCGTCTTCGCCAACGTCGCCAGATATGGGCCGGCGCTGAAGGCGCGCTTCGCCCCGGACGCGCCGTTCGGAATCGGGCTGAGGCTGTCGGCGCGCGACGCCCGTGAGCTGCTCGACGGATCGCGGCTCGCGGAGTTCGCCGCCTTCCTCGAGGCCGAAGGGCTCTACGTCGCGATCATCAACGGCTTCCCCTACGGACCATTTCACGGCACGCCGGTCAAGGCGTCGGTCTACGCGCCGGACTGGCGACATGACGCCCGCGTCGACTACACGCTGGATCTGATCGAGATCCTGCGGAAGACACTGCCGCGCGGCCTCGACGGCGGCGTCTCGACCGCCCCGTTGTCATACAAGCCGTGGCTCGCCGCCGCGGACTCCGGCGCCTGGGACGTCATCATCGCCAACGTCGTGCGGGTCGCCGAGCGGCTGGTACGGCTCCGCGACGAGGACGGCACGCGCATCCACCTGGATATCGAGCCGGAACCCGACTGCGTGCTCGAGAACACCGCCGAAACGCTGGAGTTCTTCAGCACGCGCCTGCTGCCGGCCGGTGCGCCGCGGCTCGCGCGCGCGCTCGGCATCGGCGAGGCGGCGGCGCGCGACCACCTGCTGGAGCACGTGCGAATCTGCTTCGACTGCTGTCATTTCGCGGTCGAGTTCGAGGACGCGGCGTCGGCGATCGAACAGATCCGCAACGCCGGGATCAAGATCGGCCGGGTCCAGCTCAGTTCGGCGCTCGACGTGCCGCTGCCGCGGGACGCCGCTGCCGTCGCCGGCATCGTCGAGCGGCTCCGGCCGTTTGCCGATGCCACCTATCTGCACCAGGTCGTCGAGCAGCGCGAGCGCGACCTGCGCCACTATCTCGACCTCCCCGACGCGCTCGAACGGACCGGCGATCCGGAAGCCCGGCACTGGCGCATTCACTTTCACGTGCCGCTGTTCGCCGCCGAATACGACCAGCTCGGCTCGACGCAGTCGTATGTGGCGGAGGTCCTGCGCCACATGCTGGGCACCGGCGCGACCACCCATCTGGAGATCGAAACCTACACCTGGGACGTGCTGCCAGCCGGCCTGAAGGCGGACCTGCTCGACTCGATCGCCCGCGAGTACGACTGGGTGCTGCAGACGGCCGGCGAGCCCACGTCGGGCGCCTGATCGCCACCAGCCAGACCGACGCCAGGCCATGCGCAAGACTGTCGTCCTGAACGTTGTCGGCCTGACCGCCGAGTTGATCGCGCGGGCCGCCCCGCGCCTGGCGGCGTGGGCCAGCGGCGGAACGATCGTGCCGGTACGTGCCGCGTTTCCCGCCGTCACCTGCACGGCGCAGTCCGACTATCTCACCGGCACCACACCCGATACCCACGGCATTGTCGGCAACGGCTGGTACGTGCACGACGACGCGGAGGTGCGGTTCTGGCGGCAGTCGAACCGGCTGGTCCAGGCCCCGAAGATCTGGGAGACGGCGCGCGCCGCCGATCCCTCGTTCACCTGCGCGAACATGTTCTGGTGGTTCAACATGTATTCGTCGGTGGACTACGGCGTGACGCCGCGTCCGATGTATCCGGCCGACGGCCGCAAGCTGCCCGACGTCTACACCGTTCCGGCCGGCCTGCGCGACGACCTCCAGCGGGAGCTGGGCACGTTCCCGCTCTTCAACTTCTGGGGACCGCGCGCCTCGATCGCCTCGACACGCTGGATCGCTGAAGCGTCGAAGCGGGTCGAACGCCAGTACCGTCCGACGCTGACCCTCGTCTACCTGCCGCATCTCGACTACAACCTGCAGCGTGTCGGCGCCTCGTCTGCTGCGGCGAACGAGGACGTGCGCCTGGTCGACGAGGTCTGCGGCGACCTGATTCAGTTCTACGAAGCGGCCGGCGCGCAGGTGATCGTGCTGTCGGAATACGGGCTCCGGGACGTCACCACCCCCGTCCACATCAACCGGGCGCTGCGCCAGCACCAGCTCGTGGCCATCCGCGACGAGCTCGGCCTCGAGCTCCTCGACGCCGGCGCCAGTGCGGCGTTCGCGGTCGCCGACCATCAGGTCGCGCACGTGTATGTGAACGACCGTTCGATGCTGAGCCGGGTCCAGGAAATCGTCGAAAGCCTGCCCGGCGTCGCGCGCGTCCTGGATGCGGCCGGCAAGTCCGAATACCGCATCGCTCACCCGCGCGCTGGCGACCTGATCGCGATCGCGAAGCCTGAGGCCTGGTTCACCTATTACTACTGGCTCGACGATCGACGGGCGCCGGATTTCGCGCGAACGGTCGACATCCACCGTAAGCCGGGCTACGACCCGGTCGAGCTGTTCCTCGACCCCTCCATTCGCATACCGGCCCTGACCGTCGGCTCGAAGCTCGCCCGCAAGGCGATGGGATTCCGCACCCTGCTCGACGTCATCCCGCTCGACGCCACGCTGGTGAAGGGGTCGCATGGCCGCCGCCCCGACCCGGGCGAGGCGGACACGCCGATTTTCGTCACCCGCCGGACCGAGCTGATTCAGGCGCCAGTGCTCGATTCCACCGCCGTGCACGACGTCATCCTGAAACACCTGGACGGCTGAAGCCGTAAAACAACGAGCGGATCTATACTCTCCGCGAGGTGCGAGTCATGAAGCGAACCCTTGGCGCGGTCGGCGCGGTGGCGCTCTCGTTCGGCGTCGTTGCGGCTCAGGGACCTGCGTCGGCTCCTGCGGACGCGCGCACCATCTACGTCACGGTCACCGACAAGGCGGGCACGCCGGTCGAGGATCTCACCGCGGCGGACTTCGAGATCAAGGAAGGCGGCAAGACCGTCGACATCGCCGAGGCCGGGATCGCGAAGAACCCGCTGCAGATCGCGCTAATCGTCGACGACAACGGCACCGGCCTGTTCCGCTCGCCGCTGACCCGATTCGTCCAGCGCATGGACGGCCACGCCGTGATGTCGCTGAGCTCGGTCACCGGGCAGACGATGCGCGTGGTCGACTACACGCAGAACGCCGAGGCGATCTTGCAGGGCCTGGCCAAGCTCAATGCGCGGCCGGGCACGCCGGATGGCGGCCAGCTGCTCGAAGGGATCTCGGAGGCGGCGATCGAGCTGAAGAAGCGCGAGGCCGAGCGGCCGATCATCATCGCGCTGACCGTCGGCGGCGAGGAGCACAGCACCGTCAATTCCGACCACGTCCTCGATCAGCTGCGGAAGAGCGGCGCGATCCTGCACGTGTTCTCGGTCGAGCGATCGGCGCTGCGGTCGACGGTGAACGCCGCCAACCCGCGCGACCTCCTGCAGGAGAACATGCACCTGAACCGGGTGCTCGGCGACGGGCCGAAGCAGTCGGGCGGCCGGCACCAGTCGATCGTGGCCTCCACGGGCTTCATCATGGGCTTGCAGAGCCTCGCGGCCGAGCTCACCACGCAGTACCGGATCCGCTACACGCTGCCGGCAGGCGCCAAGAAGTCGGAGCGCCTCAACATCTCGATCAAGCGCAAGAACACCGTCGTCCGCGCGCCCTCGAAGCTTCCGACATAGGCAAGTCAGAAGTCAGAAGTCAGAAGTTAAAAGTCAAAAGAACTGAGACGGAAACCGTTTTCTCTTTTCGTGAGTCTGGGCATTTTGACTTGTCTGCTTTCCTCAGTACTTCCGCTTGCCGAACGTCAGGCGGGAGATCAGCAGGAACAGCCCCGGCAGGAGCAGCGCGCCGAGGAACGCGAGCAGGAAGGAATCCATCCTCAGCGAGTAGGCGCCGAACAGCGAGTAGCCGACGGCGATGCCCAGGTTCGCCAGCGCCGTGAGCTGCGTGAACCTGGCGACGGGTGCGCGCGCAAGCCCGCGAACACGACGCTGGCTTCCGCCAGCACCGGCACCGGCCGGCACAGCACGATCGTCAGGTCGCCATAGCGGCGCATCAGCCGATCGGCGCGCGCGAGACCCTCGTCTCCGACCAGGCGGCGGGCGGCGCCGGCGCCACGCGCCCCGACGACGTAGCCGATCAGGCAGCCGGCCATCATTCCGCTCCACACCACGGCCGCGCCCGCGCCAAACCCGAGGAACACGCCCGCGGCAGTCGAGACCACGCTCGACGGCACCGGCAGGAAGACGTCGAGCGCCAGCAGCCCGAACACGGCGGCGGCCACGACCCACCGCGACGTGCCGCTCTGCGTGACGTGCTCGGCGAAGGCGTTGAACTGTTGTTCGAAGAGGAGGAAGGGCAGCAGGATCAGGCCGATCAGCAGCACCCAGAGCAGCGCCCACCGCACGGCCGGTAGCGTATCAGAAACGTGCGACGTGCCACGTGCTGCGTGCGCACGTGCTCGACGTGCTACGTGCGACGTGCTACGTGCGCACGTGCTCGCGACGTGCCGGGACCGGCGTGTAGAATCAGCGGGATGAAGCCACTACCCGATCCGATCGAGGATGTCCGCGAGCTCGCCCTGGCGACGATGCGGCAGTCCAAGTTCCCGATCCTGGCGAGTATGGATGGCGATCAGCCACGGGCGCGGCCGGTGTCACCGGTCAGGACGACGCGAGTTCACCGCCTACGTGGCGTCGTTCCGCAGCTCGCACAAGACCGGTGAGATCGAGCAGAACCGGAAGGTGGAGCTCGTCTACATGAACGAGAAGCACGACCAGGTCCGGATCACCGGGGTCGCCGAGGTCGTCACCGATCGCGGCGTGATCCAGGGGATCTGGGACACCAACCCGCTGCTGCGGTCGTACCTGGTCACGATGGACAACCCCGAGTTCGTGCTCTACCGCATCGTCCCAGCTCACGTGCGCTTCATGCGCGAGTGGGCGCTCGACTATCACGACGTGCCGCTCTAGCACGTGCTACGTGCCACGTGCTGCGTGCGCACGTGCGTGTTACGTGCGTGCCACGTGCGCACGTGCGCCAGCACGTTCGCACGTAGCACACCGTAGCACGTGCAGCACGTTCGCACGTAGCACGTAGCACGTCGCACGTTACTTATGCGCCGGCGCGAACGTCTCGGCCGGACGTCGCTTGGTCATCTCCGAGTAGTCCGCCGCGTTCCCACGCGACGACCCCTCCGAGTGCAGGTAGGCTTCCTCGCCGTGCAGGCTGATGTCGAGACCCGACGCCTCGTCTTCCGAGGTCGCGCGCAGCGGGATGACCAGCGAGATCAGCTTGAGCAGGACGAAGCTCATGATGCCGCTGTAGACGATCGCCGCGACGATCGCTTCGACCTGGATGACGAGCTGGCCGGGATTGCCGAACAGCGCGCCGTCGGCCAGACCGTTGAGGGCCTTGTTGGCGAACACGCCGGTCAGCAGCGCGCCGACGGTGCCGCCGACGCCGTGGGCCGCCACGACGTCGAGCGAGTCGTCGAGCGACGTCTTGGCGCGCCACACCAGCGCGAAGTAGCTCGGGACCGCCGCGATGCCGCCGAGCGCGATCGCGCTCATCGGGCCGATGAAGCCCGCGGCCGGCGTAATCGCGACCAGGCCGACGACAATCGCGGTCGCGGCGCCGACCGCGGTCGGCTTGCCCAGCCGGATCATGTCGAGGATGGTCCACACCACCAGCGTCGCGGCCGGCGCGAGCATCGTGGTCACGAACGCCAGGCCGGCGATGTTGCCGGCCGAGAGCGCGCTGCCGGCGTTGAAGCCGAACCAGCCGAACCAGAGCAGGCCGGCGCCCAGCAGCGTGAACGGCACGTTGTGCGGCAGCAGCTGCGACGACGGGTATTCCTTGCGCTTGCCGACGACCAGCGCCGCCACCAGCGCCGCCACCGCGGCGTTCACGTGCACGACCGTGCCGCCGGCGAAGTCCAGTGCGCCGGCATCGGCGAGCCAGCCGCCGCCCCACACCCAGTGCGCGATCGGGCTGTAGACCACCAGCGCCCACAGCGAGATGAACACCACATACGCCGAGAAGCGCATCCGCTCGACGATCGCGCCCGAGATCAGCGCCGCCGTGATGATCGCGAACGTGCCCTGATAGGCCATGAACAGGTAGTGGGGAATCGTGCCCTGCGGATCGAGGTTGACGCCGCTCAGGAAGAAGCGCGACGAGTCACCGATCCAGTTGTTGCCCGGCGCGAACGCCAGCGAGTAGCCGAACATCGCCCACAGCACGCCGACGAATCCGAGCGAGATGAAGCTCATCATCATCGTGTTGAGCGCGTTCTTCGACCGCACCAGCCCGCCGTAGAAGAACGCGAGCGCCGGCGTCATCAGGAGCACCAGGGCGGTCGAGACCAGCATCCACGCGGTGTCCGCCTGGTTGAGGGCCGGCGGCGCCTGGGCGGCCGCAACGGCAGGGACGCCCAGCAGGAAGAGAACACCGACCGCCGCCCGCTTCATCAAGCCCGTGCCGACCTTCCGTGTCGTACTCATGTCTATGAACTCCTGAGATGATGTCCGTGTTGAAGTCAACCGCCTGCGCTGGCGATGGTCAGCTGGCGTCCTGCTCGCCGGTGCGGATGTTGTAGCTCTGCTCGACGGGCAGCACGAACACACGCCCGTCGCCGATCTCCCCGGTCCGGGCCGCCCGGATGATCGCCTGGATGACGTCCTCGACCACGTTGTTGGTGACGACCACGTCGATGCAGATCTTCGGCAGCAGCGTGACGTCGTATTCCTTGCCGCGATAGATCGCCGTGTGCCCCTTTTGCCGGCCATGGCCCCGCACTTCTGTCACCGTCATCCCCGCCACGCTCAGCTTCTCGAGCGCGTCGCGAACCTCGTCCACCTTGTTCGGTCGGACGATTGCCTTAACGAGTTTCATCAGTAACCTCCAGCACGTGCTCCAGCCCGTGCTTCAAATCGTTGCGTTCCTGTTCACCCAGCTTGCGGCCGGCCTTGGTCACGTGCAGTACGTCAATCGCCTTGCGTCCCTCCGTGGCAATCAGCGCCAGGTCGAGGTCGCATCCCTTCTCGGAGACGACCCGGCTGATTCGATGCAGCAGCCCCGGCGCGTCGTCGGCCACGATCTCGAGCACCGTGTACTTCTGCGAGTGCTCGTTGTCGAAATGCAGGCGGGGCGGCTCGTGCTGCCGGCGGCGATAGAGCAGGCTCGCCTCGCGGCCGCGCAGCAGCGCCGGCACGTCGACCCATCCCGCGACCACGCGATCGAGCATCCGCGTGATCTCCACCGTCGCCCCGGGGTTCTGGCGGAGGAACCCCTGCTCGTCCGAGAACTCGAAGAAGTCCAGCACCAGCCCGTGCGGCGTCGTCATCGCCTGGCCGCGGTGGATGTCCATCCCGAAGTACGACAGCACCCCGGCCACGTTCGAGAACAGGAACGGCTTGTCGAGCGTGACGATGGTCAGCTCCCAGACGTCGTCGTGGTTCTCGAGAAACGCGTGGACCTCGTCGCGGCGGATGCCGCGCGCCAGCCGCACGTGCCGGTACATCGAGGCCAGGCCGAACAGCGCCAGATACCGCCGCGGCAGCCCCTCGAGAAACTGCGTCAGCTCCTCTTCGGTGATGTCCTCGGGACGGCCGGCGATGACCACGGCCAGTCCCGCCGGATCCTGCGGCACCAGCTCGTCGCCGTAGCCGAGCGTCAGGTGGTTGTAGGTTTCGACGTACAACCGCCACAGCAACTCTTCCTTCCACGGCGTCAGCGTGCTCGAGCTCACCGCCTCGACGTCGACCAGCGTCATCAGGCAGAGCATCTTGAGCAGTTCCTCGGTGCCGACGACGTGAGCGAACTGCGCGACGACGTGCGGGTCGTCGAGGTCGCGGCGGAACGCCACCTGCGACATCGCGAGGTGGTTACGCACCAGGAACTCGATCGCGTGCCGCGCGTCGGCCGGGACCTCCAGCCGGTCGAGCGCCGGCCGCGCCAGCCGGACGCTCTCCTGCGCGTGATCGGTGTCGCGCGACTTGCCGATGTCGTGCAGGATCAGCGCGAGGGTCAGGTTCTCGGGCCCGCGCAGCTCCTCGAGCAGCGCGCCGAACCGCTTGCGTCCGGGCGTCGCCGGATTCCACAGCGCCTCGAGGCCGCGGATCGTCAGCAGCGTGTGCTCGTCCACCGTGTACTTGTGGTGGAAGTCGCGAATCACGCGGCAGTGCACGCCGGCGAACTCCGGCAGGATGCGGTTGAGCAGCCCGCAGTCGTGCATCTCCGACAGCCGCGCGTAGAGGCCGGGCCGCGGATAGAACAGGCTGCGAAGCTGCTGGCGCTCGGCTTCGGTGCCGGCGAAGTCGTCCGCCGAGTAGCGGTCGAGATTGTGCTCGATGCAGTCGAGCGCCTGCTCCGACACCGGGCATCCGTCGGCCAGGGCCAGCCGGAAGATTTCAATCCACAGCGCCGGCCGCGACGCCGCCGCGTCGAGGTCGAGAAAGCGAATCCCGTCGGCGCCGATCTCGAACTGCCGGCCGACCTTGGTCGACGCCGGCGCGTCGGCCGCGGGCTTGGCGTTGCGCTGCGACCGGGCCAGGGCCCGCGCGGTGCCGCGGACGCTGCGGAAGTATGCGCCCATCAGCGCCTCGACCCGCTTGCGCGGCGTGTCGCCGTCGGTGTCGAGGGCCTCGGCGACGCGCTCCTGCATTTCGTGCGTCAGGACGTTGGCGTCGCGCCCGCTCTCGGCGTGCAGCGCGCCGCGTATCCGCAGCAGGAACTCCTCGGCCTCCTGCACCGGCGCCATCGCGCGCACGCGATCCGCCTCGAGCCGCTCGCCCGCGAGGGTCTGCAGGTAGCGCATCGCGGCGATGTCGCGCAGCCCGCCGGGTGCGTTCTTGATGTCCGGCTCGAGCTGATAGATCGTGCCGTTGAACTGCGCGTGGCGCTGCTGCACCAGATCGATCAGCGCGTCGATCGCCTGTTCCCGATCCTCGGGGCTCATGCTGGTGACGCGGGTGCGAAACCGCTCGAACAGGCGCTGGTCGCCGGCAATCGGCCGGGCGTCGAGCACCGCCAGCTGGAACTCGGTGTTGCCGGTGTCGACGTCGTTGAAGTCGGCGAGCTCGCGCACCTGGTGTCCCACCACGAGCTGCAGGTCCCACAGCGGCTGCAGCACCGCGTTCACGAAGCGCTCTTCCTCGCGGCCGATCGACTCTTCGAACAGGATCATCAGATCGATGTCGGAGTGCAGGCAGAGCGTCCGTCGTCCGTAGCCGCCGAGCGCGCACACCACGAATGGCCGCGCCGTCAGCCCACGCGCCCCTTCCACCAGCTGCTCGACGAGGCCGTCCATGTGGGCGGCGTAGCGCGCCTGCGCCTCCCGCCCGCCGCGGCCCTGCTTCGCCTCGAGCGCGAACTGCCGTCGCGTGGTTGCCAGCGACGCCGCAAGCTGCCCGCGCCGTCCCTTCGCGTCCTGCGCCGGGCTGGTGCCGCTCTCGCGGGGTGACTCCTGCTCAATCGCCATTCAATGACCCGCTTGCCACGCCCGAGCTCCTTTGGGGAACGTCCGCCACCGCCGCATCCGACCCGCCTGCCAGGATGCCGCCAATTACGCGCTCGGGCTGCCCACAGGTCCGCATCACGACGCGCCGCACGGCCCCCGCACGGGGCCGCCGTCTTCGCACGAATACACGACGCTGACGCCCAATAACGCCGACCGGCTTGATCCGGTCGTCCTGTGTCCATCAGCTTCACGTTGTCGCCGGGAAAAGAATGTCTGCGTGTCCCGGCACCGGCAGCAGGAGCAAGTTGGACGCCAGCCAGGCCGTTTTCAGAAGATCGCGCGGAAGGCCGGAAACACTCGCGTTTCCACGTCGCATCGCCCTGGTGGCGGCGCCGGCCGATGGAGAGAATCCTACAAACTTGTAGAGGAAGCGATTCCATCGGACAGGGATGTATGGGTCAGCCTTCAGACGTTCAGCGCGGTCCCGGGCGCAGGAGGCTTCGCTCACGGGCTCAGGGCCGCCGGCAGCCGATCCGCCGCGAAGCCGAGGGAATCGCCGAACCGGGCGCCCAGGCCTGCTGCCGATCCGCACGGCGAAACGGCGGGCCACGGGCTGGGTTTTGCGGCGCTCAGACGTTTTTGTATGAGGATCCAAGATGCGACAAAAATGTCGATCCTGCCGATCTCGGTGTGCGGGTTTGTTTGGCTAACGGATTTGGAGATATGGCATTCGCGCCGGAAACAGCGCGAATGCCCCAGGCAGGTGCTACGCCGACGCCGGCAGGACCGACTCGGCAGAGTCGGCCGACTCGCCCATCAGGTAGTGGTCCACCGCCGCGGCGGCGTTGCGGCCGTCGGCGATCGCCCAGACGATCAGCGACTGGCCGCGCTGCATGTCGCCGGCAGCGAAGATGCCGTCCTCGCTCGTCATCCAGTTCTCGTCGCGCCAGACGTTTCCTCGGTCGGTTACCCGAAGTCCGAGCTCGGCGATCACCCCGCCGCGCTCCGGGCCGACGAAGCCCATCGCCAGCAGCACCAGGTCCGCCGGCATCTCGCGCTCGCTTCCGTCGATGCGGGTGATGCCGCCGCGCCCGATCTCGACGTTCACCGTCTGCAGCGCCCGGACTCGGCCGTTGGCGTCGCCGAGGAACCGCTCGGTCGAGATCGAGAACACCCGCTCGCCCCCCTCTTCGTGCGCCGCGGAGCTGCGGAAGATTTTCGGCCACTGCGGCCACGGGTTGTCCGGCAGCCGCGACTCGGGCGGACGCGGCAGCAGTTCGAACTGGTGCACGCTCCTCGCTCCCTGCCGGTGCACCGTGCCCAGGCAGTCCGCGCCGGTGTCACCGCCGCCGATGATCACGACGTCCTTGCCGGCGGCGCTCACGAACGCCTCGTCGGCAATCACGTCTCCTTCACAGCGGCGATTCTGCAGCGTCAGGTAGTCGACCGCGTAGTGGATGCCGGAGAGCTCGCGTCCGGGGACCGTCAGATCGCGCGGCCGTTCCGCGCCGCAGCAGAGCACGATCGCATCGAACTCGCGCCGCAGCGTCGCCACCGGCAGATCGGTGCCGATGTTCACGCCAGTACGGAACACGACGCCTTCCTCTTCGAGGATGGCGAGACGACGGTTGACCAGCCGCTTCTCGATCTTGAATTCGGGGATGCCGTAACGCAGCAGTCCGCCGATCCGGTCCGCTTTCTCGAACACGGTCACCAGATGGCCGGTCTTGTTGAGCTGGTCGGCCGCCGCCAGCCCAGCCGGGCCCGAACCGACGACCGCGACCCGCTTGCCGCTCCGCACCTGCGGCGGCGCCGCGTGAATCCACCCTTCGGCGAACGCCCGCTCGACGATCGACAGCTCGATGTTCTTGATCGTCACCGCGTCGTCGTTGATCCCGAGCACGCACGAGCCTTCGCACGGCGCGGGACACAGCCGTCCGGTGAAGTCCGGAAAATTGTTGGTCGCGTGCAGGCGATCGCTCGCGGCGCGCCAGCGCTGCTTGTAGACCAGATCGTTCCAGTCCGGGATGTGATTGCCCAGCGGGCAACCCTCGTGGCAGAACGGGATGCCACAATCCATGCAGCGCGAGCCCTGATCGCGCACTTCCTTTTCGGGCGACGGCAGGTAGACGTCGTGCCAGTCCTGGATGCGCAGCTCGATCGGCCGCGTGTGCGGCTTGGTGCGCTTGATGTGCAGGAATCCGTTGACGTTACCCATTGGCCGCACCCACCAGTTCCCCGAACGCCGGCTCCCGGTTCTCCGAGCGGGCTTTCCGCTCGGCCAGCAGTACCCGCTTGTAGTCGCGCGGGATCACCTTGACGAACCGCGCCTGCTCCTCGAGCCAGGCCGCCAGCAGCCGCACCGCCCGGCCGCTGTTCGTGTAGCGCACGTGCTTGCGCAGCATGGTCCGGACGAAATCGATGTCCTCGGCGTCGACCAGCGGCTCGAGATCGACCATCTCCTTGTTGCAGCGCTGCGCGAAGTTGCCGTCGGCGTCGAGCACGTAGGCGACGCCGCCGCTCATGCCCGCCGCGAAGTTCCTGCCGGTACGGCCGATCACGACCACGCGACCCGCCGTCATGTATTCGCAGCCGTGGTCGCCAACGCCTTCGACCACCGCCAGGGCGCCGCTGTTGCGGACCGCGAAGCGCTCGCCGGCGATGCCGCGGACGTAGGCTTCGCCGCTGGTCGCGCCGTAGAGACAGACGTTGCCGACGATCACGTTCTCGTGCGAGGCGAACGTCGACTGCCGCGGCGGGAACACCACCAGCTTGCCTCCCGACAGCCCCTTGCCCCAGAAGTCGTTCGAGTCCCCCTCGAGGCACAGCGTGATGCCGCGCGGCACGAAGGCGCCGAAGCTCTGGCCGGCCGATCCGGTGAAGTGCACGCGGATCGTGTCGTCCGGCAGCCCCTCGCTGCCATAGCGCCGCGTCACCTCCGAACCGAGCATCGTCCCGACGGTGCGGTGCTCGTTGCGGATCGGCATCGTGATCACGACCGGCTGCCGGGTGTCGAGCGACGGCTGCGCGTGCTCGATCAGCTCGTTGTCGAGCGCCTTGTCGAGGCCGTGATCCTGGGCCCGGACGGCGCGCCGCGCCACGCTCGCCGGCACGTCCGGCTGCTGCAGGATGCGCGACAGATCGACGCCCTTCGCCTTCCAGTGCGCGATCGCCGGCCGCATCTCCAGCTTGTCGGAGCGACCGATCATCTCGTCCATCGTGCGGAAACCCAGCGACGCCATCAGCTCACGGACGTCCTCGGCGACGAACCGGAAGTAGTTCTCGACGAACTCGGGCTTGCCGGTGAAGTTCTTGCGCAGCTCCGGATCCTGGGTCGCGATGCCGACCGGGCAGGTGTTCAGGTGGCAGACGCGCATCATGATGCAGCCCGACACCACCAGCGCCGCGGTCGAGAAGCCGAACTCCTCGGCGCCCAGCAGCGCCGCGACGACGACGTCGCGTCCGGTGCGGAGCTGACCGTCGGCCTGCACGACGATGCGGTCGCGGAGCTTGTTCAGGACCAGCACCTGCTGCGTTTCCGCCAGCCCCAGCTCCCACGGCACGCCGCTGTGCTTGATCGACGTGAGCGGCGACGCGCCGGTGCCGCCGTCGTGGCCGGAGATCAGGACCACGTCGGCATGCGCCTTGGCGACGCCCGCGGCCACGGTGCCGACGCCGACTTCCGCGACCAGCTTGACGTGAATCCGCGCGACCGGGTTGGCGTTCTTCAGGTCGTAGACCAGCTGCGCCAGGTCCTCGATCGAGTAGATGTCGTGGTGCGGCGGCGGCGAGATCAGCGACACGCCCGGCGTCGAGTGACGCACCTTGGCAATCCACGGATACACCTTGTGACCGGGCAACTGTCCACCTTCGCCCGGCTTGGCCCCCTGCGCCATCTTGATCTGCAGGTCATCCGCGTTCACCAGGTATTCGCTGGTGACGCCGAAGCGGGCCGACGCGACCTGCTTGATCGCGCTCCGCCGCGAGTCGCCATTCGCATCCGGCCGGTAGCGGTCCGGATCCTCACCACCTTCGCCGGTGTTCGACTTGGCGCCGAGCCGGTTCATCGCGATCGCGATCGTCTCGTGCGCCTCCTGGCTGATCGAGCCGTAGGACATCGCGCCGGTCGCGAAGCGGCGGAGGATCGATTCCAGCGGCTCGACCTCGTCGAGCGGCACCGGCGCCGGCGCCACGCGCAGGTCGAGCAGGCCGCGCAGCGTGCCCAGCATCCGGCTCTGGTCGTTCACGAGCGCGGTGTATTCCTTGTAGATCGCGTACTGTCCGCTCCGGGTGGCGTGCTGCAGCTTGTGCACCGTCTCCGGGTTGAACAGGTGCATCTCGCCGTCGCGGCGCCACTTGTACTCGCCGCCGGTCTCGAGCTCCGACGACAGCAGGTTGCGCGACGGGAAGGCGCGGCGATGACGCTCGCGGACTTCGCGGGCGATGACGTTGATGTCGGCGCCGCCGATTCTCGACGCCGTGGCGGTGAAGTAGGTCTCGACGAAGCAACGCTCGAGCCCGATCGCCTCGAAGATCTGCGCGCCGCAGTAGCTCTGCAGCGTCGAGATCCCCATCTTCGACATCACCTTGAGGATGCCCTTGTTGAGCCCGCGGATGTAGTTGATGACCGCACGCTCGTGCGTGATGTTCTCGAGCACGTGCTGCTGGATCATGTCGTCCAGCGTCTCGAACGCCAGGTAGGGATTGACCGCACCGGCGCCGTATCCGATCAACAGTGCGACGTGGTGCACTTCGCGGGCGTCGCCCGTCTCGACGACCAGCGCGCAACGGGTGCGCAGCCCCTGGCGGACCAGATGATGGTGAACACCGGCCGTGGCCAGCAGGCTCGGAATCGGCGCGAGCCGTTCGTTGACGCCGCGGTCCGACAGGATCAGGACGGTGTGGCCTGACGCGACCGCTTCCTGGGCCTGGGCGCGCAGGCGGTCCATCGCCCGCTCCAGCCCGGCGCCGCCTTCCGCCGGGTTGTAGAGCATCGGCAGCGTGGTCGAGCGGAAGCCGGGCTGTGACGTGTGCCGGACCTTGGCGACCTGGTCGTTGTCGATGATCGGGTACTTGATGACGATCTGCCGGCACGACTCGGGCTCGGGCATGAGCAGGTTCCGCTCGGGGCCGATCGTCGATTCCATCGACGTCACCAGCTCCTCGCGGATCGCGTCGAGCGGCGGGTTGGTGACCTGCGCGAACAGCTGCTTGAAGTAATCGTAGAGCAGGCGCGGACGCTGCGACAGCACGGCCAGCGGCGTGTCCGTGCCCATGGATCCGAGCGGCTCCTCGGAGTTCTTCGCCATCGGGCCGAGGATCACCTGGACGTCTTCCTGCGTATAGCCGAACGCCTGCTGGCGGCGGAGCACCGCTTCGTGATCCGGCGGCGGCAGATACGGCGCCGGGTCCAGGTCCTCGATCGCAATCAGGTGTTCCTGCAGCCACTGCGCGTACGGCTGCTCGCGCGCGAGCTGCTGCTTGATTTCCTCGTCGCTGATGATGCGGCCCTGGTGGGTGTCGACCAGGAAGATGCGGCCCGGATGCAGCCGCTCCTTCAGGACCACGTCCTCCGGCGGAATGTCGAGCACGCCGACCTCGGACGCCATCACCACCAGATCGTCCTTGGTCACGTAATAGCGTGACGGCCGCAGGCCGTTGCGATCGAGGACGGCGCCGATGACCGTCCCGTCGGTGAACGCGATCGACGCCGGACCATCCCACGGCTCCATCAGCGAGGCGTGGTACTCGTAGAACGCCCGCAGCTCGGGCGACATCGTGTCGTTCTTCTGCCACGGCTCCGGAATCATCATCAGGATGGCGTGCGGCAGCGAACGGCCGGCCATCACCAGCAGTTCCAGCACGTTGTCGAAGATCGCGCTGTCGCTGCCCCCCTCGCGGATGATCGGCAGGATCTCCTTCAGGTCGTGACCGAGCAGCTCGGAATAGAGCAGCGCCTCGCGCGCCTTCATCCAGTTGATGTTGCCGCGCAGCGTGTTGATCTCGCCGTTGTGCGCCACGTAGCGATACGGGTGCGCGAGCGGCCAGGACGGGAAGGTGTTGGTGCTGAACCGCTGGTGCACCAGCGCCAGCGCCGATTCGAAGTCCGGATCGGTGAGATCGGGAAACATGGCCGCGATCTGGTTCGCCGCCAGCATGCCCTTGTAGATCAGCGTGCGCGACGACAGGCTGACCACGTAGAAGAACCGGCGATCCTCGAACGGCAGGGCGTCGACGGTGTGCTCGATCCGCTTGCGGATGACGAACAGCTTGCGCTCGAACCGGGCGTCGTCTTCGTCGGACACGCCGGGCGCGGCCATCCACGGGCTCCGGCCGACGAACAGCTGGCGGAATACCGGCTCGACGGCGCGCGCCGACGGCCCCACCGCGCTGGCGTCCGTCGGCACGTCGCGCCAGCCCAGCACTACCTGACCTTCGTCCTTGACGATCGCCTCGAACAGCCCCTCGATGTGGCGGCGGTGCCCGGCGTCGTGGGGAAGGAAAATCAGGCCGGCGCCGTAGCCGCCCTCCGGCGGCAGCTCGAACCCGAGGACGGCGGCCTCACGGCGGAAGAAGCGGTCGGGGATCTGCGTGAGGATGCCCGCCCCATCGCCGGTGTTCGCCTCGCAGCCGCACGCGCCGCGGTGCTCCAGATTGATGAGGACCTGCAGCGCCTGCTGCACGATCGTGTGCGTGCGGCGCCCCTTGATGTGCGCGACGAAGCCGACGCCGCACGCATCGTGTTCATGTGCCGGGTCATAGAGACCCTGAGCCGGAGGGAGCTGTGTGTTCTGCACACAGCTCTTATGAACGAACTCCTTCTATAAGCGAAACGGGTTTATCGAATCCGGGGCATGTGTGCAGCGCATGGAGCCGATATGCGCAAAACGCATGGCGCACATTTGCGCGAGGCCGCTCAACTCCCAACTCCCAACCTCCAATGGTCGAGAAGAACTCGTCAAGTTGGGAGTTGGAAGTTGGCTATTTGGGAGTTAGACGCTAACGCTCCTCCTGCATGAACACCCGAACCTTGCGCGGCTTGACATAGACGCGCTCGCCGATGATCGCCCGGAGCCGCTCGTACTGCTCGCGTCCGAGCTCGACCTGCATCGGCTGGCGTTCGTCGTCGGCCACTTCCATCTTCACGACCGCCCCGGCCATCCGCACATCCGTCACGGTGGCCCACAACCCGCCGCCTTCGTCGGCGCGGCTGACCTCCAGCTCGTGCGGGCGCGAATAGCCATCGGCGCGCCGCGGTTCGGTGTGCGGATGGTCCGGATACTCGAGCGCCAGCGACCCGAACACGGCCTTTCCCTCCTGGACCCGGCCGTGGAAGATGTTGACCTGGCCGAGGAAGTTGACGACGAACGGGGTCGCGGGGTGCTCGACCACCTCGTCGGGCGTGCCGTCCTGCTCGATCTTCCCTTCGTTCATGACGACCACACGGTTCGCCAGCTCGAGCGCTTCCTCCTGATCGTGCGTCACGAACACGCTGGTCAGGTGAATCTCCGCGTGCAGGCGGCGCAGCCAGCGGCGGAGCTCCTGCCGAACCTTGGCGTCGAGCGCGCCGAACGGCTCGTCCAGCAGCAGGACCTTCGGCTCGACGGCGAGCGCTCGTGCCAGCGCGACCCGCTGCCGCTGACCGCCCGACAGCTGCGACGGATATCGCCCGCCGAGGTAGTCGAGCTGCACCAGCGCCAGCAGGTCGTTCACGCGCCGGCGGATTTCCGTCTCTTCGGGCCGCAGGGCGCGGGGACGCACGCGAATCCCGAACGCGACGTTCTCGAACACGGTCATGTGGCGGAACAGCGCGTAGTGCTGGAACACGAACCCGACGCCGCGGTCGCGCGCGTCGCGCCGCGCCGCGTCGCTGCCGTCGAACAGTACGGTGCCGGAATCGGCGTGCTCCAGCCCCGCGATGATCCGCAGCAGCGTGGTCTTGCCGGATCCCGAGGGACCGAGCAGCGCCAGCAGCTCCCCCTCGTTCACCGTGAAGCTGACGTCGTTCAGCGCGTGGAACTGGCCATATTTCTTGGTGAGCCGGTTGACTTCGATGCTCATGACGGCCCCGCAGCCCCGGGCACGACCAGGCCGTCGTCGGTCCCCATCCCCATGCGCCGCTCCACGATCGTCTTCACGACCAGGGTGACGAGCGCCAGAAACGCCAGCAGGGACGCGACCGCGAACGCTGCCTGGAATGCGTACTCGTTGTAGAGAATCTCGACGTGCAGCGGCAGCGTATTGGTGACGCCGCGGATCTTGCCCGAGACGACCGACACCGCGCCGAACTCCCCCATCGCTCGCGCGTTGCAGAGGATGACGCCGTACAGGAGCCCCCACTTGATGTTCGGCAGCGTCACGCGAAAGAACGTCTGGAATCCGCTCGCCCCGAGCACGCGGGCCGCCTCTTCCTCCTGCGTGCCGCCCGCCTCCATGACCGGGATGATCTCGCGCGCGATGAACGGGAACGACACGAAGACCGTCGCCAGCACGATCCCGGGGACGGCGAACACGATCTTGAGGTCATGCTCCGCCATCCACGGGCCGAGCAGCCCCTGGCGTCCGAAGAGCAGGACGAAGACCATCCCGGCAATGACCGGCGAGACCGCGAACGGCAGATCGATCAGCGTGGTCAGCAGGTTCTTGCCCGGAAAATCGAACTTCGCGATCGCCCACCCCGCACAGACGCCGAAGACCAGGTTGGCGGGAACGGCGATCGCCGCGGCAAGCAGCGTCAGCCAGAGCGCGGCCATCGCGTCCGGCTCGCGGATCGCCGCAAAGTACGCGGCCGCGCCGCTCGCGAAGGCCTCGACGAACACCGTCACCAGCGGCAGCAGCAGGAACAGCGCGAGAAATCCCAGCGCGACGACCGTCAGCGCGGCGCGCACGAGCGGCGGCTCCGTGAGCTCCCGCCTGCGTGCCGTCCGCTGCCGTCCGTGCGCGTGTGCGTATCCAGCCACGTCAATCCTTCAGTGCACCAGACGCCGGCTCGCCCACGATTGGAGGGCGTTGATGGCGAGCAGCAATGTGAACGAGAGCATCAGCATCACCAGCGCGATGGCGGTCGCGCCCTCGTAGTCGAATTGCTCGAGCTTCGTGACGATGAGCAGCGGCGCGATCTCGGTCTGCATCGGCATGTTGCCGGAGATGAACACGACCGATCCGTATTCCCCGACGGCCCGGGCGAACGACAGGGCGAAGCCGGTCAGCCAGGCCGGGTAGAGGTACGGCAGCACGACGCGCGTCAGCACGCCGAACCGCGTCGCGCCCAGGCTGGTCGCCGCTTCCTCGACCTCCTGATCGAGATCCTCAATGACTGGCTGGAGGGTGCGGACCACGAACGGCAGGCCGATGAACACGAGCGCGATGACCACGCCGAGCCGCGTGAAGGCGACCTTGAACCCATACGGCTCCAGCAGCCGCCCCATCCACCCGTTCGGCGCATAGATGGCGGTCAGCGTGATGCCGGCGACCGCGGTCGGCAGCGCGAACGGCAGATCGACCAGCGAGTCGACGAGCCGCCGGCCGGGAAACGGATACCGCACCAGCACCCACGCGACGATCAATCCGAACACCGCGTTGATGCTCGCCGCGACGAGCGACGCCCCGATGCTCAGCCGGTACGACGCGACCACGCGCGGGTCGCTGATCGTCTGCCAGAAGGCCTCCCACGTCATCGAGGCCGTCCGCGCCGGCAACGTCAGCAGCGGCACCAGCACGACGAGGCAGAGATAGAACAGCGTGAACCCCATCGTGAGGCGGAACCCGGGGAGGACGCTGCGGCGCACGGACGCGATCGGCATCGACGCTTACCGCGACCCCGGCCGGTAGATCTGATCGAACGTGCCGCCATCGGCGAAGTGCGCGCGCTGGGCCGACTGCCATCCGCCGAACGCCTCGTCGATGGTGAACAGCTTCACCGCGGCAAAACGGCCCGCGTACTTCGCCGCGACCGTGGCATCGCGCGGGCGATAGTGGTGCTTTGCCGCAATCTCCTGCCCCTCCGGCGAGTAGAGGAACTGCAGGTAGGCCTGCGCCGCGGCGCGCGTGCCTTTCTTGTCCACCACCTTGTCGACGACGGCGACCGGCGGCTCGGCGAGGATGCTCAAAGACGGCGCGACGACCTCGACTCCCCCCTTGCCTTCGCGCATCGCGAGAAACGCTTCGTTCTCCCACGCGAGCAGGACGTCGCCGATGCCGCGCTGCACGAAGGTGGTGGTCGAGCCGCGCGCGCCGGAATCGAGGACCGGCACGTTCTTGTAGAGCTGCGTGACGAACGTGCGCGCGGTCGCGTCGCTGCCCCCCGGCTGCCGCTTCGCATACTCCCAGGCGGCGAGGTAATTCCATCGGGCGCCGCCTGACGTCTTCGGGTTCGGCGTGATGACGCCGATGCCCGGCTTCACCAGATCGTTCCAGTCCTTGATCCCCTTCGGGTTGCCCTTGCGGACCAGGAACACGATCGTCGACGTGTACGGCGAGCTGTTGTTCGGCAGCCGCTTCTGCCAGCCGGCGTCGGTGATGAGGCCGGCTCGCTGCACCGCGTCGATGTCGTAGCCGAGCGCGAGCGTGACCACGTCCGCCTCGAGGCCGTCGCTCACCGCACGCGCCTGCGCGCCGGATCCGCCGTGCGACTGGCGGATCGTCACGGTCTGCCCGCTCTTGGCCTGCCAGTGCTTGATGAACGCCGCGTTGACCTCGGCATAGAGCTCGCGCGTCGGATCGTAGGACGCGTTGAGGAGTGTCTGCGCCTCGACCGCGGCGCCGACCAGCACGGCCACCGAGGCGGCGGCCACGAACCGATGAATGGCGTGAGTCATGATCGTCCTTGCCGTTCGTTAGAAGCTGACCTGGGTGCGGAACACGTACGCGTTCTCCGGCGGCCGCGCCCCTTCGCGGTCGTCGTCGAACACGGTGCGCTCGAAGTTGAAGACGTACTTGAAGTGCGGCGTGAGGTACCAGTTCAGGCCGACGGTCCATGCCTCCGCCTTCCGGCTCGCCGCCGCGACCGCGGCGCCCAGCGCGAACGCCTCCTCGCCGATCGTCAGCACGTGGTAGCGGGCGGCGACCTGAAAGGCGCCGAGATGCCCGGCGCCGACATCGAAGTTCGCGCGCGGCCGGACGCCCGCGCTGCTCTCGGTTGCGGCTTCGCCGGTGAGCACATAGGCAGCCGCGACCTGCCATGCGTCGTGGCCGTCTTCAGCGGTGGCGCCGTCGCGCCGGATCGGCATCTCCGAGTGGACGTACTCGGCGAGGGCGTTGAAGGACTTGTAGTAGTAGAAGCCCTGCGGCGAGTAGCGGGTCCGGACGCCGTCGCCGGTGGCGCCCACGTAGGAGAAGTAGATCTGCTGCAACGACGCCGTTCGGAATGTCGGCAGCGCCGCCGAGCCGGTCTGGCGGCCAACGGAACCGGCGAGCCCAAGACCAAGCGCGCGCAGCGGACTGTCGGTGTTCCGGCTGAACGGACGCACCAGCACGCGGCCGATGACGTCCTTGCTGTCGCCGTTGTCGACGTCCGCGCTTCCACCGTCGGCGACACCGTTCGTGACCGCCGCCGCGTAGCTGACCCGCCCGCCGGCAAGCTCGCCCAGCACCTGCACGCCGACGTCCCGGTTGGGCGCGATCGAGGTGGGCAGCGCGCGCTCGTAGAACAGCATGTTCGACGACGACTGCAGCCGCTCGAGGCCGAACGGCGACTTGGCCTTGCCGATGCGAAGGCGGAATGCCGGGCTGAACACCGTGTCGAGATAGGCGTCCTGCAGGACCAGCGACCCGCCGCCGAAGTCGGGGTTCAGGTAGAACTCGAAGTACTTCCCGACGCGAGCCCGCAGGTACGGCCGCGCCCGCCGGATCAGGAACGTGTCGTTCACGACCTCGCTGTCGTCGCCGGCCGCGAAGCGCCCGTCGGCGTGAATGAGGGCGCCGATCTGCAGCCGGAAGTCCCCCTGCTCGCTCTGAATGACGAACCCGTCGCGCCAGCCCGCCGTCAGCGGCGGCGGCTTCGGCTTCTCGTCCTGCGCGAAGGCCGTTGCATGGACGAGAGACGCCAGGGTTCCAGCGAGGACGAAGACGAGATCGACGCGTCAACAGTCAATCCTTTCGAAAGGCGTACAGCAGAAAGCCCGGTACGGTCGAACCGTCCGGGCCATCGATGCTCGTCGCAGCGTCGTGACACTCAGATCACGAGTCGGCGCCTGCGAGTCGTGCGGTGGCACGGCCGGATATGGTGCGGCAACAACAACAGGTCTGACGTCGCATCATCATCGGGTCCCTCGCTTGCCGGCGGTGCGCTTCCTCGCGGTCGTGCGGTTCAGGTCCGCCAGCGTGGTGTGATCGAGGATCTGCGCGGTCGCGTCGCGCACTCGCTGCATCGCGATGCGCACGCCGCAGGTCTCTTCGTCCACGCACTCGACGCATCGCGCGTAGGCGGTCTGGCTGACGCACGGCACCAGCGCGAGCGGCCCCTCGAGCGCCCGGATCACTTCGCCGACGGTGATCTCCGACGGTCCGCGGCGCAGGAAGTAGCCGCCGCCCTTGCCCTTCTTGCTCTGGACCACGCCCTTGCGGTTCAGGTCCAGGAGGATCGCCTCGAGAAACTTCTTCGGGATCGCATCCCGCTCCGCGAGCTCGGACACCAGCACCGGCCCGCGGCCGCTGTCTTGCCGCGAGCGCGAGCAGCGCTTTCAGCCCGTACTTCGATCGCCTCGACAGCACCTCGAATACCCTACCATGCCGATAGACTATGTTGTCTAGAGGAATTTTCCGGCCGCCGCTTACTCCGGCAGCCGGCGCACGAGCTGGTGCAGGAACAGGCCGACGTCGGTGACCAGGCCGATGGTCTGGGAGGAGCCGCGATCGGCGAGCTTGGTGACGACCGCGGGATTGATGTCCACGCACACCACCGGCGTCCAGGCCGGCAGCATGTTGCCGACGCCGATGCCGTGCAGCATCGTCGACAGCACAATCACCAGGCCGGCGGAGGACAGGGCCGCCGCATAGCGATCCTGCGCCTCGATGATGTCGGTGATGGTGTCGACGATCGGCCCGTCGTCCCTGATGCTGCCGGCGAGGACGAAGTCGACGCCGGCGCGGACGCATTCGACCATCACGCCCGTGGTCAGCACCCCGCTCGCCACCGCCGGCCGGACACCGCCGGCGCGGTTGATGGCGTTGATCGCGCGCATGTGATGGCGGTGGCCGCCCTGGACCGGCGTGCCGGCCTCGAGGTCGACGCCGAGCGAGGTGCCGAACAGCGCGAGCTCGGCATCGTGCACGGCGAGCGCATTGCCCGCGAGCAGCATGTCGACCCAGCCGCGGCGGATCAGCTCGGTGAAGTAGGCGGCGCCACCCGTGTGCACGACGACCGGGCCGGCGACGAAGACGATCTGCTGGCCCCGGGCCCGGACGTCGCGCATCAGCGCGGCGATCCGGCCGACGCTCGCCTCGACCCGCCGCTCGGACGAGATCTCGTTCGACATGAACGCGAAGTCGCCGCGGTCGCGCTCGCGGAACTCCGGCGTCACCCGGATGCCCTCGACGCCGCACACGATCCGGTCCCCGGCGCGCACCTCGCGCAGCTTGCGGCACTCGGCGCCGCCGGTAATCACGATGACCGCGTCCATGCGCTGGCGCTCGACGTCGAGCCATCGCCCGTCGACGCGTACCTGCGTGCGCATGTTCGTGGTCGAATAGAAGTCGTCGGGTGCGCAGCCATCGCGATCGGCGGACCGCACCAGCGCGTCGGTCTGGTCGGCCGGGTTGCAGCCGAGTTGCATCAGGTCTTCGACGAGACGCTGCAGCCCCGAGGCGGACGGCGCGGAAACCTTCAGCGAAATGCGCGAGAAGTCGTCGTTGGTCCTGCCGATGGAGAACTCGAGCACCTCGAACGCGCCGCCGCGCTCGATCACCTTGTCGAAGATCGCGTTGAGGATGTTCGAATCGATGAGATGGCCTTCGGCCCCGACGATTGCCGTGTGAGGATGCGCTTCGTGCATGATCCGAGGGTGAAGCTTACACCGGGGGCTCCGGCCGGACCTGTCCGGGACCGCTGGCGATGACGCCCGATCCCCACAAGCCGCTTCGCGACGACGTCCGCCTGCTCGGCGAGCTGCTCGGCGAAGTGCTGCGCCAGCACGAAGGCGAGGCCCATTTCGAGCGGGTCGAGCGGGTCCGCGCGCTCGCCAAACGCACCCGCAGCCACAGCGGCAGCGAAGACTTCGAGGGGCTCGCGGTGGAGCTGGTGGAGATGCCGGTCGACGCGGCGCTGCCGGTGGCCCGGAGCTTCGCGCACTTCCTGAATCTCGCGAACATCGCCGAACAGCATCATCGGATGCGCCGGCGGCGGGCGCTGCAGCTCGAACCCGGCGGCCGGCCCCAGCAGGCGTCGATCGAGGAAGTGCTGCCGCGGCTGATCGCCTCCGGCGTCTCGCCCGATGCGGTGTACGACGCGATCTGCCGGCTGCGCATCGAGCTGGTCATCACCGCCCATCCGACCGAGATCATGCGGCGGACGCTGCAGCACAAGTACAACCAGATCGCGACGGCGCTGGCCGGGCTCGATCGGCCCGACCTGACCCGTGACGAGCGCGAATCGCTGCTCCAAGCGATGCGCCGCGAGATCACCGGCGCCTGGCGGACGGAGGAAGTGCGCCGCGAGCGTCCGTCGCCGCTCGACGAGGTGCGCTCGGCGATGGCCGTGTTCGAGGAAACGCTGTGGGACGCGGTGCCGCAGTTCTGCCGGTCGCTGGACCGCACGCTGCGCCGGGTCACCGGCCGCGGCCTGCCGCTCGAGGTGGCGCCGATCCGGTTCGGCTCCTGGATTGGCGGCGATCGCGACGGCAATCCGTTCGTGACGCCAGGCGTCACCCGTCAGGCATGCCTGATGGCGCGGTGGACGGCGCTGTCGCTCTACAGCAAGGACATCGAGCAGCTGCGCTTCGAGCTGTCGATGGGATCGGCCACCCCCGAGCTGCAGCAGCTCGCGGGCACGGCGTACGAACCGTACCGCGCCGTGCTGCGCGCGCTTCAGCAGCGCCTCGATGCGACGCGGCGCTACGTCGAGAACGACCTGACGGGGACCGGCGCACTCGAGCCGCCGGACGTGCCTCTCCTCGAAGACGACGACGATTTCGCGGAGCTGTTGCTGCTCTGCGACCGGTCGCTGCGCGCGACCGGGAACGCGGTCATCGCCGACGGCCGGCTCGCCGACGTGCTGCGCCGCATCGCCGCGTTCGGCCTGTCGCTGGTGCGGCTCGACATCCGCCAGGAAGCGTCGCGACACACCGAAGCCGTCGACGCAATCAGCCGTCACCTGGGCCTGGGCTCGTATGACGGCTGGACCGAGGAGCGCCGCGTCGATTTCCTGCTGAACATCCTCAGCCAGGAGCGCCGGCTCCCACTCGACGGCCTGGTGGCCAACCCGAAGGTCACCGAGCTGCTCGACACGTTCCGGATGATTGCGGCGATTCCACGAAGCTCGCTCGGCGCCTACGTGATCACCCAGGCCGGCCGGGCCTCGGACGTGCTGGCCGTCGAGCTGCTGCAGCGCGAAGTCGGCAAGATCGCCCGCCCGCTCCGGGTCGTGCCGCTGTTCGAGACCGCGCGCGATCTGCGCGCCGCCGCCGACGTCATGAACGGCCTGCTGTCGATCCCGTCCTACCGCGAGCGCGTGATGCGGGACGAAGGCCGGCAGGAAGTGATGGTCGGCTACTCCGATTCGGCCAAGGAAATCGGCCGGCTGGCGGCGGCCTGGGAGCTGTACAAGGCGCAGGAATCGATCGTCGCCGCCTGCCGCGATCACGGCGTGCCGATCACGCTCTTCCACGGCCGCGGCGGCAGCGTCGGCCGCGGCGGCGGGCCGACCTACCTCGCCATTCAGTCGCAGCCGCCAGGATCGGTCGACGGCACGCTTCGCGTCACCGAACAGGGAGAAATGATCCAGGCGAAGTTCGGGCTGCCCGGCATCGCGGTGCGCACGCTCGAGGTCTACACGACGGCCACGCTCGAAGCGACGCTGGCTGCGCCGTCCCCCGTCGATGCCTGCTGGCGCAGCACGATGGAGCGCGTCGCCCAGGCGGCACGCACCGCGTTCCGCCGCACCGTCTACGACGATCCGCGCTTCATCCCCTACTTCAGCACCGCCACGCCGGAGGGCGAGCTCGATGCCATGCACATCGGCAGCCGGCCGGCGCGGCGGACGAACGACGGCGGACTCCAGACCCTGCGCGCGATCCCGTGGCAGTTCGCATGGACCCAGACCCGGCTGCTCCTCGCCTCGTGGCTCGGGGTCGAGGAGATCGGCGGCGACGCGCTCTCGGACGAGGACCGCGAGCTGTGCCGCACGATGTATCGCGAGTGGCCGTTCTTCCGCTCGACGATCGACCTGATGGAAATGGCCCTCGCCAAGGCGGACGCCGGAATCGCCGCGTACTACGACCGCCACCTCGTGGCGCCGGAGCATCGCGACCTCGGCGTGGCGCTTCGCGACCGGCTGCACCGCGCCTCCGAGGCGGTGCTGACGATCACCGGTCACCGCCGACTGCTCGAAGAGAACCCGGTCCTCAGGCGCTCGATCGACGTCCGCAACCCGTACGTCGATCCCATCAACCTGCTCCAGGTCGAGCTGCTGCGCCGGCTGCGTCAGCATCCCGGCGGCGAGGCGGCCGACGGCCATACTGCCGAGTCGGCGGACGTCCTCCAGCTCCGCCGGGCCCTGCTCGTCACCATCAACGGCGTCGCCGCAGGGATGCGGAATACCGGCTAGGAACAGCGATTCCGACCGATTCCGGCCAATTCGGCGCGATCCGAGCCGTTTGCCAAGAGCGCGGGGCCCGTGCTACCTTCGGGGCGAGTCATGTTCCTCTGCCGCTGTTGTTGTCGCCCGTGCACCGCCTCGACCTCGTGTCGATGCTCCTGTACGGTGCCGGCGATCAGCCGGTGAGAGGCCCTCGAACACCACCCACGATTTTCAGTCCGGTTCTCTCCCGCTGATCGCTCGGCTTCCTGCAGCAGACCTGGCGCGCCGCGCCTTCGTTCAGGGGAGAACTGTTCATGTCCGTTCCGCTTCACGTTTCATCCGGCGTCCCGGCCGCCGCCCAGCCCGCGGCGCCGCTGCTCGACCTCGTTCCGGACCGCCCGGGGACGTCGGGACCGGAGCCTGACGCCGCCGCCGCGCCGCGCGCGGTGACGAGGCCGGCGCAGCCGTTCGACCACCTTCGAGCGCTCGAAGCGGAGAGCATCCACATCCTGCGCGAGGTCGCGGCCGAGTTCGAGCGCCCGGTGATGCTCTACTCGATCGGCAAGGACTCGTCGGTGATGCTGCGGCTGGCCCAGAAGGCGTTCTATCCCGGGCCGATTCCGTTCCCGCTGCTCCACGTGGACACCGGCTACAAGTTCCGCGAAATGATCGAGTTCCGCGACTGGTACGCCGACGCCGTCGGCGCCCGCCTCATCGTCCACACCAATCAGGAAGCGCTGGACGAAGGGACCCAGCCGTTCGCGGTCGGCACGCAGCGCTGCTGCGGCCTGCTCAAGACCAAGGCGCTGCTCGACGCGCTGCAGGCCGGACAGTTCGATGCGGCGTTCGGCGGCGCGCGCCGCGACGAGGAGCGCTCGCGGGCGAAGGAGCGCGTGTTCTCGCTGCGCGATGCGCGCGGCCACTGGGATCCGAAGCGCCAGCGTCCCGAGCTGTGGCACCTGCTCAACAGCCGGCTCGGACCGGGCGAATCGGTGCGCGTCTTCCCGCTCTCGAACTGGACCGAGCTCGACGTCTGGCACTACATCGACCGCGAGAACATTCCGGTCGTCCCGCTCTACTACGCGCGTGAGCGCGAGGTCATCGTCCGCGGCAACTCCCTGATCATGGCCGAGCAGCCGTTCGTCCGGCTGCTGCCCGGCGAGCGCGCGCAGCCGGTGATGTGCCGCATGCGATCGCTGGGGTGCTCCCCCTGCACCGGCGCGGTCCGCTCCACCGCCGACACCATCCCGAGGATCATCGAGGAGCTGGTCGCCGCCACGCACTCCGAGCGGCAGCTGCGCGTCATCGACCACGACCAGGACGGCTCGATGGAGATGAAGAAGCGCGAGGGCTACTTCTGATGTCGGGCCTCCTCCGCCTCTGCACGGCCGGCAGCGTCGACGACGGGAAGAGCACGCTGATCGGGCGGCTGCTGTACGAGGCCCGCGGCGTGTACGAGGATCAGCTGTCGTCGGTCAGGGCAGCGTCGAAGAATCGCGGCGTCGGCCCGATCGACTTCTCGCTCTTCACCGACGGGCTGCGCGCCGAGCGCGAGCAGGGCATCACCATCGACGTCGCTTATCGCTACTTCGCCACCGCGCGCCGCAAGTTCATCCTCGCCGACACGCCCGGCCACGAGCAGTACACGCGCAACATGGCGACCGGAGCCTCGACCGCCGACCTCGCCATCCTGCTGGTCGATTCCCGGCACGGCGTGCGGGATCAGACGCGGCGTCACGCGCGCATCGCGCGGCTGCTCGGCATCTCCACGTTCGTCCTGGCCGTCAACAAGATGGATCTCGTCGGCTTCGACCGCGGCGTGTTCGAGTCGATCCGCGACAGCTTTTCCGGGCTGCTCGACAACGCGACCCTGCACGCCATCCCGATGAGCGCGTTGAACGGCGACAACGTCGTCCAGCGCAGCGCCGAGACGCCGTGGTTCGAGGGCGCGCCGCTGCTCGAGTATCTCGAGACCGTCGTCGTCGATCGAACCACGACGGCCAACCCGTTCCGCTTCCCCGTCCAGCTGGTGGTCCGGCCGAACCACGAGTTCCGCGGCTATGCGGGCCAGATCGCGTCGGGCACGATCAGGCCGGGCGATCCGATCCACGTCTGGCCGTCGGGGCTGGAGACGCGGATCAAGCGCATCGTGACGTGGGACGGCGACCTCGAGGCGGCGCATGCGCCGATGTCGGTGACGCTGACGCTCGAAGACGAGGTCGACATCAGCCGCGGCGACGTCCTGACCACGAGCCCGCCCCAGCTCGGACGGCACCTCGCGGCGCAGGTCGTGTGGATGGACGAGCGGCCGCTCGATCCCCGGCGCGTCTACCTGCTGAAGCACGCGTCGCGCACGGTGACCGCCGAGCTCGATGCCACGCTGGCGATGAACGAGATCGGCCTGGTCACGGTCACGACGACGCGGCCGCTGGTGTTCGATCGCTACGACGACAATCGCGTCACCGGCAGCTTCGTGGTGATCGATCCCTCGACCAATGCGACGGCGGGGGCCGGCATGATCGCCGAGCCGCTGGACGACACGGCCGGCCGGACGCGCGAGTCGTCCGTCGCCGACCGGATCGCCCGGGCCGCGCGCGGGGCCGCGACCGAGCGCGAGGCGGTCGAGGCGGTACGACAGCTGCTCGAGGACATCCTCACATGACCGACCAGACCCAGGCCCTGATCGCGGCGCAGCTTCGCGAGGGCGGCTCGCCGTGCGTCACCTCGAGCTTCCAGGCCGAGTGCGTCGTGCTCGTGCACCTGCTGCACAACCTCGAGCCCGGCATCCCGGTGCTGTTCCTGGACACGGTGCATCACTTCGCCGAGACGATCGCCTATCGCGACGAGCTGGCGAGGCGCTGGGGCCTCAACCTGGTGACGCTGCGTGCGGCGACGCCGCAGCCCGGTTTGTGGCGCGAGGACACGTCGGCATGCTGCGCGCGGCACAAGGTGGAGCCGCTGTTCGGCGCGCTCGAACAGTACGACGTCTGGTTCACGGGCCTGCGCCGCGATCAGTCGCCGAGCCGCGCCAACCTGCAGGAGGTGGAGCCGTTCCGGCTGCCGTCTGGCAAGGAGCTGCGGAAGATCAGTCCGCTTGCGGGCTGGACCACGAAAGCGGTGTGGGACTACGCCAGGCAGCACGACATCCCGCTGCTGCCGCTCTACGCGCAGGGCTTCACGAGCATCGGCTGCGAGCCGTGCACGACGCTGCCGACCGAGGCGGGCAACGATCGGTCGGGCCGCTGGGGCGGGCAGAAGCTCGAATGCGGGATCCACATTCAGCCGGTCAAGGCCTGAGGGCTTCTTTTAATGCGCGCGGGGCCCCACCCCCACGCGCTTTACGCGCTTCGCGCGACGGCCTTTGGCCTTGCCGCCGCTTCGCGGCGGCCTGGTGAGCTCAATCCAGCCCAGGGCTGATTCGATCACCCTGCTTCCTCAATGGCAGCCTCCACCTCACTCGCCTTGCGCTTCGGCGGCGGCCCCGGTGACAGCTTCAGCTTCGACCTGACGCGTTCGAGCGTGCGCATCAGCTCCTGCACCGCGCGCGGCACGCGATCGAGCCGCAGGTGCACCCAGCCGGTCTCGCGCACCAGCTGCTGGCCGGCGATCCGGGTGCAGAACAGCTGCCCCGATCGCACTTCGCGGGCGACCGCCTGGTAGGGAATGATCGCGATTCCCATGCCCACCATCACCAGCGCCTTGATGATCTCGACGTTCTCGGTCTCGGTCACGACCTTCGGCGCGATCTGCTCGCGCACGAAGAACGCTTCGATCGCCTTGCGGCTGTTCGAGCCGGCCTCGAACAGGACGAAGGGCTGACCGATCAGATCGCGCGGCGTGACGTGCTTCCGCTTCGAGAGCGGATGGGTCGGCGCCGTCACCAGCATCAGCTCCTCGCGCATCACCGGCACGCTCACCAGGTTGGGCTCGTCGATCGGCAGCGTCAGCAGGCCGAGATCGGCGGTGCCGGTGCGGAGCTGCCGAATCAGGCGCGGCGTCGCCCCGGGCGTCAGCTTCACCTCGACGCCCGGATGTTCCTTGCGAAACGCCTTGAGGAGCGGCGGGAACACATAGAGGCACACCGTCATGCCGCCGACCAGGCGAACGGTGCCGGTGACCGCCTGCTGCTTGTCGAGGATGCTGGCGCGGGTGCGCTCCAGGTCCTCGAACATGCGCTCGCTGAGGCCGAGCAGCGTGGTGCCGGCGGGCGTGATCTGGATGCGGCGTCCGAGCCGCAGGAACAGCTGTTCCTTGAGCTCCTCCTCGAGCAGCAGGATCTGGCGGCTGACCGCCGACTGCGACAGGTGCAGCTGCTCGCCCGCGCTCGTGAACGAGCCCGTCTGCGCGACCGCCCGGAGGATCTCGAGTTGCCGTAGGTCCACGCTGTGTCCTCTGTTACGTGCGACGTGCCACGTGCGACGTGCGCTGACGTGCTGACGTGCGACGTGCTGCACGTGCTGGCACGTGCTGGCACGTTCGCACCTGGCACGTGAGCACTCGCACGTCGCACCTGGACGTGCACTGACGCCCCATTCTGCGCGATCGATCGGAGACCGGCAATTCTCATTTTCGAAGCCGCAAAAAGCGTTTCGGACGTTTTTGTCCGATTCGCTCGCTCCCGCGCGCTGCCCAAAACAGGCGCGCAGACGCCATTACACAGCGAATTTACCGGCACTTCTCGCTCCCGACACGAACGGCCCGGACACTGGACCCGCCCTTGCTCAGGGATTCGAGCATCAACGCACCAGCGCCGCACTGCGAAGGTGGCGCCTGCAGGAGATCGTCCGGTCATGTGTCTCGTCGTTCGTCCGTTCGTCGTCGTGTTCGTGCTCATCGCGTCCGTTGCTCCCGGAACACTATCCGCCGCCGCGCAGGAATCGACCGCCGCGTCGCTGCCTGCGAACATCCAGGTGAGTCCGCATCTGCAGCCGTCGATCGACCGGCTGCTGCAGCGCTCCGATACCTTCGTCGCGCAGTGCCGTCGCATTGCGGCGGCGCGCCACGTCCGCATCTCGATCGTGGTGACGGGGGTGCCGCGCAGCACGCTCGAGGGCCGCGCCCGCAGCCAGATTACGCGGCACGTCTTCGGCGCGCTCCGCGCCGTCGTCGAGATCCCGGTCAACGGGGACTATGCCGAGCTGATCGGCCACGAACTCGAACACGTGATCGAGCTGATCGAAGGCATCGACCTGCCGCGGCGTGCGCGCGAGGGCGCCGCCGACGTCGTCGAGGTCCAGAGCGGCGTCTACGAGACGGCGCGGGCAAAGGCGGCCGGGCAGACGATCGCCGACGAGTCGCGCGGCGACGACGACCCGGTCTACGCCGCAGCGTCGAAAGGGGTGGCGTGTCGTGATGCGGGCCCTGCGCACGCGGGCCTCGCATCGGGCCCCGACATCGTTGTTGAGGCGCTGAGCCCGGCCGCACAATTCCGTAGTGCTCAGGCTTCAGCGGGGGCTCCGCGAGTCTATAAGGACGGCTAATACTATCGATATAACAATTGTCTTTGCTTATCCGTCAGGATCCGCCATACTCTCGGTGTGCACGTTCGGCTGATCGGCCGCCCCGTCGTCATTCCTGTCCGCCCCGGCATCGGCCGGGTGCGGGGTGGCTGACGGCCGGAGCGGCGCGCATTCGAGCACAGGCCGGCCGTCACCTTCCAGGCGACGGCCTTTTGTTTTTCTGCACCGTGACGTTGTGGCGGAGGTCGAGTGTCCAGTCATCCACTGAAATGGCGCAGCGCAGCGCTGACCGACGGCGCCAGCCGGGCCCCGGCGCGGGCGATGCTGCGCGCCACCGGCCTGACCGACGTGGATCTGGAGCGGCCGCTGATCGGCGTCGCCAATACGTGGATCGAAATCGGGCCCTGCAACTATCACCTGCGCGAGCTCGCCGCTGACGTCAAGGACGGCGTGCGTGCCGCCGGCGGCACGCCGCTCGAGTTCAACACCATCTCGATCTCCGACGGCATCACCATGGGCTGCGAGGGCATGCGCGCGTCGCTGGTCAGCCGCGAGGTCATCACCGACTCGATCGAGCTGGTGTCGCGCGGCAACCTGTTCGACGCGCTGATCGTGCTGGTCGGCTGCGACAAGACGATTCCGGCCGGCGTGATGGCGCTGGCGCGGCTCGACATCCCCGGGGTCGTGCTCTACGGCGGCTCGATCGCGCCTGGCCGCTGGCACGATCGCGACGTCACCATCCAGGATGTGTTCGAGGCGGTCGGCGCGCATGCCGCGGGCACCCTGCCGACCGCCGAGCTCGACGCCCTCGAGCGCCAGGCCTGCCCCGGCGCCGGCGCCTGCGGCGGCCAGTTCACCGCGAACACCATGGCCACCGTCTGCGAGGTGCTCGGCATCTCGCCGTTCGGCAGCGCCAGCGTGCCGGCGGTCGACACCGACAAGGCGGGGGTCGCCCGCGCGGCGGGCGCGCTGGTGATGGACGTGCTGAAGCGCGGCCTCCGGCCGCGGCAGATCATCACCAGGCCGTCGCTCGAGAACGCGATCGCCTCGGTCGCCGCCACCGGCGGCTCGACCAACGCGGTGCTGCACCTGCTGGCGATCGCGAAGGAAGCGGGTGTGGCGCTCGACATCGACGACTTCGACCGCATCAGCAGCCGCGTACCGCTACTCGCCGATCTCAAGCCGGGCGGCCAGTTCGTCGCGACCGATCTCCACCGCGCCGGCGGCATTCCGCTGGTCGCGCGGCGCCTGCTCGACGGCGGCTTCCTCCATCCCGATGCGATCACCGTCACCGGACGGACCATCGCCGACCACGCGCGTGACGCCACGGAGACGCCGAACCAGGCGGTCGTCCGCCCGCTCTCGAACCCGCTGAAGCCGACCGGCGGACTGGTCATCCTCAAGGGCAATCTCGCTCCTGAAGGCGCGGTCGTGAAGGTCGCGGGCATCGATCTCCGGGTCCACACCGGACCGGCGCGCGTGTTCGACAGCGAGGAGCACGCGTTCGAGGCGGTGCGTACCGGCACGATTCGCGCCGGCGACGTCATCGTCATCCGCTACGAAGGCCCGAGCGGCGGACCGGGCATGCGCGAGATGCTCGGCGTCACCGCCGCGATCATGGGCGCCGGTCTCGGCGATTCGGTCGCGCTCATCACCGACGGACGGTTCTCGGGTGCGACCCGCGGCCTGATGGTCGGCCACGTCGCGCCGGAAGCGGCACGGGGCGGCCCGCTCGCCGCGGTCCGCGACGGCGACATCGTCACCATCGACGTCCCCGGAAGAAAGCTGACCCTGGACCTCAACGCCGTGGAGTTCGCCGGCCGGCTGGCACAGCTGCCGCCGCCCCCGGCGCGCGCCACCTCCGGGGTGTTCGGCAAATACGCGCGGCTGGTGTCGTCAGCCGCACAGGGAGCCGTCACAGCATGACAACGACAAATCGGAGTTCAACCGCGATGAAGCGAACAGGTGCGCAGATTCTCTGGGAATGCCTGGTCCGTGAGGGCGTCGACACCGTTTTCGGCTATCCGGGCGGCGCCATCCTGCCGGCATACGACGCGATGCTCGACTACCCGATCCGCCACGTGCTCGTGCGCCACGAACAGGGCGCCACGCACATGGCCGACGGCTACGCGCGCGCGAGCGGGAAGGTCGGCGTCGCCATCGCCACCTCCGGCCCCGGCGCCACCAACATGGTCACCGGCATCGCCACCGCGATGATGGACTCGGTGCCGATCGTCTGCATCACCGGCCAGGTCGGGAGCAAGCTGATTGGCAGCGACGGGTTCCAGGAAACCGACATCACCGGCGTGACCCTGCCCGTCACCAAGCACAACTACCTGGTGACCCGCGCCCAGGACATCGCGCCCGCCGTGCGCGAGGCCTTTCACATCGCGGCGAGCGGACGCCCGGGACCGGTGCTGATCGACATCACCAAGGACGCGCAGCAGTCCTCGTGCGAGTTCGACTGGGAGGCCGCCGCGCCGAAGCCGCACGCCCGTCCCGAGCCGGTGGTCAGCTCCGCCTCCGTGGCGCGGGCCCTGGAGTTGATCAACTCGGCCGAGCGGCCGCTGATCCTCGCCGGCCACGGCATCATCCTGTCCAACGCCACCAACGTCGTGCTGCAGCTCGCCGAACGCGCCCAGATCCCGATCGCGATGACGCTGCTCGGCATCGGCGGCGTGCCGGCCTCGCACCCGTTGAACCTCGGGATGATGGGGATGCACGGCGAGGCGTGGGTCAACACCGCGATCCAGGAGGCCGACCTCCTCCTCGCGTTCGGCATGCGCTTCGACGACCGCGTGACCGGCAACCTCAAGACCTACGCCCCCAATGCCCGCAAGGTCCACATCGACATCGACCCGGCGGAGATCGGCAAGAACGTCCCCGTCGACGTCGGACTGATCGGCGATTTGCGCGACATGCTCGAGAACCTGCTGCCCGGCATCAGCCAGGGCCAGCGCAGCGCCTGGCTTCGCCACATCGACGGGCTCAAGGGCGACTCCGCGGTGCGCGACATCCAGAACCTGCCGGACGACGGCCACCTCTACGCGGCGCACGTCATCCACGACATCTGGCGCGCCACCGAGGGCCGCGCGATCGTGGTCACCGACGTCGGCCAGCACCAGATGTGGGAAGCGCAGTACTACCATCACGATCAGCCCCGTTCGCTGATCACGTCGGGCGGACTCGGCACGATGGGCTTCGCGCTGCCGGCGGCGATTGGCGCCAAGATGGCCAAGCCCGACGCCGAAGTCTGGGTGGTCGCCGGCGACGGCGGCTTCCAGATGACCATGCCGGAGCTGGCGACGATCGCCCAGGAGAAGATCGACATCAAGGTGGCGATCATCAACAACGGCTACCTCGGGATGGTGCGGCAGTGGCAGGAGTTCTTCTACGAGCGGCGCTATGCCGCGACGCCGCTGCTCAGCCCTGACTTCGTCAAGATCGCCGATGCCTACGGCCTCTCGGCGACCGCGATCTCGCGGCGTTCGGAGGTCGGACCCGCGATCGAGGCGGCGCGCCGGCTCAAGGCGACGGCGATTCTCGAATTCAAGGTCGAGCAGGAGGACACCGTCTATCCGATGGTGCCGGCCGGCGCCGACCTCCACGCGATGATTCGCCGCCCGAGCCCGCTGGTCGAGACTGCTGAGGACGCATAACCATGAAGCCGCATACATTCGTCGCCATCGTCGAGGACCTGCCGGGCGTGCTGAACCGGATCTCTTCGCTGTTCCGCCGCCGCGGTTTCAACATCGACTCGCTCACGGTCGGGCACACCGAGCGGCCGGGCATCTCGCGCATGACGCTCGTGGCGCTCACCGACGAGGCCGGCGCGGCCCGCTTCGCCGCCCATCTCTACAAGCTCGTCAACGTCATCTCGGTGGACGACATCACCGCCAAGCCTTCGGTGTTCCGCGATCTCGCGATGATCAAGGTCGCGGCGACACAGGAGCGGCGGCCGGAGATCGTGCATCTCGTCGAGGTCTTCCGCGCCCGCATCATCGATCTCGCGCCCGATTCGCTGACCATCGAGATCACCGGCGGTGAGGACAAGATCGACGGGCTGCTCGACGTGCTCCGGCCCTACGGGGTCCTCGAGATGGCGCGCACGGGCCGGCTGGCCATGACCCGCGCGTCGCGCGGCGGCGTCGCGGTCGGCGTCACCACGACGGCCGCCGACTCGCACGATCCACAGATTTCCTACTCGGTTTGATCGATGTCAACACCCAACTCCCAATTCCCAACTCCCAACCGGAATCGGTAGGCACAGCGGGGCGAAAGACGCACAAACCGGCAACACGAGCGTCTTCCACCTGCTGATTCAAAGAGCCTCCATCTGGGAGTTGGGAGTTGGAGGTTGGGCGTTGACGAGAATGCAGAAGATGGAGTCACCGATGGCAAGCACCGGAAGCAAGACGGGCACGGCGAAGATGTTCTATGACGACGATGCGGATCTCTCGCTGATTCGCGGCAAGAAAGTCGGCGTCATCGGCTACGGATCGCAGGGGCACGCGCACTCGCTGAACCTGAAGGACAGCGGCGTGGACGTGCGCGTCGGCCTGCCGGAGGCGAGCCGCTCGCGGCAGAAGGCCACCGCCGCCGGCCTCGCCGTCGACACCGTCGCCAACGTGGCGAAGTGGGCCGACGTCGTCATGGTGCTGGTGCCGGACCACATTTCCGGCGGCCTCTACAACCGGGAGATCGCGCCGCACCTGACCGCCGGCAAGATGCTGATGCTGGCGCACGGCTTCAGCATCCGCTTCGGCACCATCGTGCCGGCCGCCAACGTCGACGTCACGATGATCGCCCCGAAGTCACCCGGGCATCGCGTCCGCGAGCTCTACGTCGAAGGCGGCGGCACGCCGGCGCTGCTCGCCGTCCACCAGGACGCGACCGGCCAGGCCCGCGCGCTGGCGCTCTCGTACGGCAAGGCCATCGGCGTGACCCGCGCCGGGGTCATCGAGACGACGTTCGCGGAGGAGACCGAGACCGACCTGTTCGGCGAACAGGCCGTGCTCTGCGGCGGCGTCAGCGCGCTGGTGAAGGCGGGCTACGAAACGCTGGTCGAAGCCGGCTACCAGCCGGAGATCGCCTATTTCGAGTGCCTCCACGAGCTGAAGCTGATCGTCGACCTGATGTACCGCGGCGGCCTGAACTACATGCGCTACTCGGTCAGCGACACCGCGGAGTACGGCGACTACACCGCCGGACCGAAGATCGTCACCGAGCAGACGCGCGAGACGATGCGGCAGATGCTGAAGGACATCCAGAGCGGCAGCTTCGCCAAGGCGTGGATCGCCGAGAACGAGCAGGGCCGTCCGACCTTCGCGCAGACCCGCGCCCGCGAACAGGAGCAGCTCCTCGAGCAGGTCGGCATCCGGCTGCGGGCGATGATGCCCTTCCTGAACCCGGTCACGGTCAAGCCTGACGGCGTCGTCGCCTGATCAGCGTCGCCGGCGGTTCACGCTCGCCAGAGGGCATCAACGTTGCAGGTTCCCGTGACCATGCCGTCACGAGGTTCCGCGGATTTGAACCTTTAACTGTTCTCTGGTGAGTTTTTGCTGACGAAATCGAGGGGTTTCGAGCAACGCCCCCCTTTGTATTCGTTCGCCTTACATCCTACATTCGTGTAGGATTCTCTAAAATGTCCAACACTAGCGTCGCCACCGGGCGAGATCATACGAACGAGATCCGGCGGCTCTCCACCCTGCTCGAAGTCAGTCAGGCACTCTCGGGAGTGCTCAATCTCAAAGCGGCCCTGCAGTCGGTGCTCGACCTGCTGGAGCGCCGCCATCAGGTGATCGGCGGCACCATCTTTCTCCAGGAGCCGGACAGCCGTGAGCTGCACGCCGAGGCGTCGGCCGGGACCCGGCTGGCGGGGCAACGGGGCCGGCGCGCCGGCGACGGCATCACCGAGCGGGTCATCGACACCGGCAAGCCGGTGGTGGTGCCGCGCGTCAGCCAGGAGCCGGCGCTGGCGCCGCCGCCGGGCGAGCGCTCCAAGTCGGGGCGGGAGCTGACCTACGTCGCCGTGCCGATCGCGGTCGGCCGCCGGCCCGGGGGCACCCTCGAAGTCGTCCTGCCGTTCAAGCAGGATCGCGACTACCAGCGCTCGCTCGAGTTCTACCGCGTCGTCGCCTCGATGATCTCCCAGGCGCTCAAGCTGCGGCGCAGCGTCGAAGCCGACCGCAGCCGGCTCGCGGAAGAGAACGAGCACCTCCGGGACGAGCTCCGCGATCGCTACGCGTTCCGCAGCATCATCGGCAACAGCGCGTCGATCCAGCAGGTCTACGAGCAGGTGGCGCAGGTGGCGCGCACCAACACCACCGTGCTGATCCGGGGCGAGTCGGGCACCGGCAAGGAGATGATCGCCCACGCCATCCACTACAACTCGCCGCGGGCGAAGAAGCCGTTCATCAAGGTCAGCTGCGCGGCGCTGCCCGAGTCGCTGATCGAGTCCGAGCTGTTCGGCTACGAGAAGGGCGCGTTCACCGGCGCCCAGGGGGCCAAGAAGGGCCGGTTCGAGCTCGCCGAGGGAGGGACGATCTTCCTCGACGAGATCGGCGACGTCAGCCTGTCGACACAGGTCAAGCTGCTGCGCGTGCTGCAGGAGCGCGAGATCGAGCGGCTGGGCGGGACGTCGAGCATCCGCATCAACGTCCGCCTGATTGCCGCGACCCACCGGCCGCTCGAGGAGCTGATGGAGGAAGGCAAGTTCCGCGCGGACCTGTTCTACCGGCTGGCGGTCTTCACCATCTTCGCGCCGCCGCTGCGCGAGCGGAAGCCGGACATCATGCTGCTGGCGGATCACTTCCTCGAGAAGTACTCGCGCGAGCACGGCAAGGGCATCCGCCGCGTCTCGACGCCGGCGATCGACATGCTCACCAGCTATCACTGGCCCGGCAACGTCCGCGAGCTCGAGAACACGATCGAGCGCGCGGTCCTGGTCTGCGAAGGCGGCGTCATCCACGGCCACCACCTGCCGCCGACGCTGCAGACCGCGGAAGCGTCAGACACGGTGGCGCGGCAGTCCCTCGCCGAGAGCGTCGAAGCGTTCGAGCGCGATCTGCTGCAGGACGCGCTGAAGACGAGCCGGGGCAGCTGCGCCCGCGCCGCGCGCCTGCTCGGCACGACCGAGCGCATCTTCAACTACAAGGTCCGCAAGTACGGCGTCGACGTCCGGCGCTTCAAGAGCTGACAACCTCAACTCCCAACGCCCAACTCCCAAGCGAGCCGAAGCGTAGTCGGACGACTGAACCAGCGCTGACGTTGGGCGGTTCGATGAGTTGGGAGTTGGACGTTGGAGGCGCGGCGGCAGGGCCAAACTGTGTCTTGACGGCACCCCGGGGGACTTCGTACTGTCACGGCTGGTGGTGCCATCATGACGACGAAAGAGACTGCCCGAACCGCTGACGCGATCCGCGACGCGTCCGTTCCTCGCCCGCCGGCCGGCGACCTCGATCCCGCCCGGCTGGAATTCGGCAAGAACTTCTGCCCCAACATGTTCCGCACCGATTACGCGAACGGGCAGTGGAACGATCCGCGCATCGAGCCGCTCCACCCGCTCGAACTGCACCCGGGGGCGATCGGGCTGCATTACGGCCAGGCAATCTTCGAGGGCCTCAAGGCGTTCCGGCATCCGGACAACCGGATTGCCGTGTTCCGGCCTGACGCCAACGCGCGCCGCCTCAACACCTCCGCCGCGATTCTCGACATGCCGGCGCTGCCCGAGGAGCTGTTCCTCGAGGCGACGCGGCAGCTGGTGGCCGTCGAGCGCGACTACGTGCCGAGGGCGCCGGGCAGCCTCTACCTCCGTCCCACCATGGTGGCGACGGAGGCCTGCCTCGGCGTCGCCAGCGCCAAGGAGTACGTCTTCTACATCGTCGCGCTGCCGACCGGCTCGTACTTCAAGGAAGCGGCGATCGGCGCCGGCTCGGTCAAGGTCCTGATCAGCGACTCGTCGGTCCGCGCCGTCCCCGGCGGCACCGGCGCCGCCAAGGCGGCCGGCAACTACGCCGCCACGCTGCGCATCACGACGCGCGCCAAGAGCATGGGCTGCGCGCAGGTGTTGTTCCTCAACGCGCTCGACCGCAAGAGCATCGAGGAGATGGGCGGGATGAACATCTTCTTCGTCCGCAACGGCGTGCTGGTCACGCCGCCGCTCACCGACACCATCCTGCGCGGGACGATGCGCGACTCGCTGATTGCGATTGCGCCGGACGTCGGCGTCACGGTCGAGGAGACGCCGCTCGATATCGACGAGATCCTCGCCGGCGTCCGCGACGGCAGCATCACCGAAGGCATCGCCTGCGGCACCGCCGCCGCGCTGACCGGCATCAGCGCGCTGGTGCGCGAGTCCGGCGAGTCGGTCAGCTTCGGAGGGAGCGCGCCGGGACCAGTCACCAACCGGCTCTACGAACACATCCAGGGCATCCAGCGCGGCCTCCGGCCCGACACCCGCGGCTGGCTCGACTTCGTCTAGCCATGCCCCTGCGCTTCGCCGCATGACGACCGTCCGTCGTGCGGAGCCCGCTGCCCGGCGCCAGGCGGTCCTGATCGTCCTGGCCGCCGCGACGCTGGGCGGGCTGCTGATCGTCGCCGTCGACCGCTACAGCACGCCGCTGCGCGACTGGATCCTCGCCGACCCGGAGCGGATGTCCAGCCGGCTGAAGATCGTCTTCTCGATCTTCGCGGCGACCGCGTCCGCGCCGCTGCTGGCGTTTGCCGCCTACCTGTGGTCGCTCGGCGCCAAGGTCGTCGCCTCGCGCCAGTTCCCGCCGCCAGGCCACCGCGTCGTCCGCGACACCGAGATCGTCGAGGGCGAGAGCGCCATGGCCCGCGGCCGCGCGCTGAAGACGTTCGCGATCATCCTCTCGGCGTTCGCGATCCTGTTCTGGATCGGGCTGTGGATGCTGGCTGGAGTGGTGCGGCGATAGGCAACGGAGGTTCTTGGAGACACCGGATCTTACAAACGGAGCAACGGAGGCAACGGAGGCTAACGGAGAAGACAACTTTCTGCAGGTGATTCGCCGCGCTTCGCCGGCCTTGCCGGACGTGACGTGCGCGGTAAGCCGGCGCGGCGAATCACTCGTACGCAAACAATAGTCTCCTTTCCGTTCTCTTCGTTGGCTCCGTTGCTCCGTTCTGAGATCCGGTGCCTCCGAGATCTCCGATATCTCAAATCTCCGGAATCTCCGACACCTCAACTCCCCAGACGCCTCCATGCCCCCCTCCCCCGCTCCCGCGTTCATCACGCCGATGGCGGCCCGCGTCGTCGACCAGCTGCCGGAGGGGGACGACTGGATCTATGAGGTCAAGTTCGACGGCTACCGCGCGCTGCTGATCAAGAACGGCGGCCGCGTCCAGATCCGCTCCAGAAACGATCGCGACCTCACGGCGACGTATCCGTCCGTGGCGGCCGCGGCGCGGCGCCTCGGCGCGGATCGGGCGGTCGTCGACGGTGAAGTCGTCGCCGTGGATGCGACCGGCCAGCCGTCCTTCCAGGCGCTCCAGCACCGTTCGGCGTACCCAGGGCACGCGATTGTGTTCTACGCGTTCGATCTGCTGCACCTCGACGGCGTCGATCTGATCGCGTCGCCCCTGGAGGCGCGGCGCGCGAAGCTGGAGCGGGTCCTCGACGACTCGGGTGTGCTGTTCTCGGCGGAGCTTCCGGGCAGCGCCGAGCAGGTCATTGCGGCCGTCCGCGGACTCGGCCTCGAAGGGGTGATCGCCAAGCGGGCGCGATCGCGCTACGTCGCCGGCGAGCGCAGCGACGCGTGGGTGAAGCTGAAACTCGACAAGCAGCAGGAGTTCGTCGTCGGCGGCTACCGGCCGGGACCGCACGGCGTGGACTCCCTTCTGGTCGGCTATTACGCGGGCCGGGATCTGCTGTTCGCCGGCAAGGTGCGGGCGGGCTTCACGCCGCACGTCAGGCGGGATGTCCACGCGCTGCTGCGTCCGCTCCACGCCGGCCGCTGTCCGTTCGCCAACCTTCCCGAAGCACGCAGCTCGAGATGGGGCGGCGGTGTCACTGCCGAGCAGATGCCCGAGATGACGTGGGTGGCGCCGAAGCTGGTGGTGCAGGTGCGCTTCGTCGAATGGACCGGCGACTCACACCTGCGCCATGCCGCGTTTCTCGGCGTCCGTCAGGACAAGCGGCCACGGGACGTGGTTCGCGAACAGCCGTAGCCTGCCTCACTTCGCGGCGCACTGACCGGTCGCGCCACGCTCGTAGACGTTGCCGGTGCCCGCCACATCCGACGGAGCGGTATTGCCGGCGCACGCGACGGCGCCGCGGAACGTGTTGCCGGCCAGCACCATCGGCCTCGGCGTGCGGTTGTCGGTGACGGCCGTGTTGCCGGCGAACGTCGATCCGAACACCACCACGGCGTCGGTCGAGCCGCTGATGCGCAGGTCCGCGGCGCTGCTGCCGATCAGCTCGAGGCGAGACGCGCCGGTTGACGTCACCGCGCCGCCGATCTTCGCGTTCGTCGCGATCAGAGACGCGCCGGCCGCCACGCGCACTCCGCCCGTGACGCTCGTGCCGGTGACGCAGACGACGCCGGCGTCGATGGCCAGATCGCCGCTGTGCGGGCTGGTGATCGTCCTGGTGCAGGCCGGTGCGGGCTGAAGCGTCACGCGGAACGCGCGCGCCGCGCCGATGTTGCCGGCCGCGTCGATGCCGCGGTATTCGATGCGATGCGTGCCCCAGCCTGGCTCACGCGGTTCCCATGGCTGCGGCGACAGCCCCTCGGAGCTGAGGCTGCCGTAGACCAGTTCCTTGATGGTCGTGCCCCGGGGCGTGAAGCGATACGGCGTGCCGGGAGGCGCGTCGGGCCAGCCGTAGTAGTGGTGCCAGCCGTCGCCGTTGACGCGGAATTCGGCGACGACGTAGCCCGGCTGATCGTCGGTGGCCTCGAGCTTCATCGTGAACTCGTCGCGCATGAAATAGTGCTGCGACCCGTCCGCCGCGGGAATCGTCGCCGCGGCCGGTGAGAGCGCGTAGGCGACCGGTCGGACCGGTGTTGTCGACCGTCCACTCGCGGGTGGCGGACGACCCCGCGATCGACGCCGCCAGCTTGTGCGTCCCGGCAGGCAGATTCTGACGGGCCAACGCGAACGTGCGGCTGTTCGCGGCAGCCGGCACGACCTTTCCGTTCAGCCGCCACGACACCTCGGGCACGCGATCCGGCGTGTGCGTCGTCACCACGTACACGACGTCCTGGCCGCCAATCGGCCGCTCGGTCTGCGTGGATGCGGTGAATTGCACCGGCGCAGACGCGCCGGCGGGTGCCGCGGGAGCCGCGGCGATGGTCCACGACCGTGTGGCCGTCAGCGCCTTGCCGCGTATCTCCGGATCGCGCACGAACTCGGTGGGGTCGACGACCGTCGCCGTGACGGTGGCGGCCTTCGGGAGTCCGAGCGCGCCGAGGTTCAAATACCGGCTGTTCGCGGCGGAGGGTATGGCCTTGCCGTCCACCTGCCAGCTGACGTTCAGCTCGTGGTAGACCGGGTGCGCCGTCTCGACCCAGATCACGTCACGCGGTCCGACCGGGGCATCCGTCGACGTGGAGGACGCGATCAGCGCGACCTGCTCGGAGATGCGCTGGGTCATGCGCTCGCGGCTGACCTGATCGAAGTAGTAGCCGACCGAGATCATCATCGAGTGCTTGCTCGGCCGCCAGATGCCGGTGGTGCGCGACTGCCCGCCTTCGAAGCGTCCGATCGTGCCGCCCGACTCGCTGACCTCGCCGAGCCAGCGCCACCACTTGCGCTGCTGGGTGCGCATCTCCTCTTCGGTGAGGAGCGTCATGTGCATCGAGGCGGGCTCAGGGCCCGTGTACGGGCCGCCGGGCTTGCCGCGCGCGCTGTAGGTGTATTCGTCCTGCAGCCGGCCGAGCGAATGGCCAACCTCGTGCGGCGTGATCAGCGGGCCGAGCGAGTTGCCGCCCGACGTCGTCGCGACGCTGCCGCCGATGCCGCCGTAGGTGTCGGTGTTCGCGAGCACGAGGATCTGATCGAAGTCCGGGGTGGCACGCGACGCGTAGCTGCGCGCGACGTTGTTGTCGGCGAGCGTAATGCCGCGGGCGTTCGGGTTCTGACAGCCGCCGCCGAAGGTCATCTTGAGCGGCGTGTCCTTCTGCTGGCGCACTTCCGGGTCGCACGTGATGCCGGACTCGGCCGAGACGATCTCGACGGCGTAGACGTTGATGTAGTTGCGATAGCTGCGGAACGGCTCGATGCTCCAGAGCACGTTCAGGTGCTTGTCCACCTGGGCGCGGAACTTGGGGATCTCGGCCGCCGTGTAGCCGTCGCCGAGCACCACCATCGAGAATCGCGCCTTGGGATCGCCGGTCAGCTGCAGCGGCACCACGCGGGCGCTCCCGACCTGGCCCGCCGGCGGGCCGGCATTGTCCTGCGGCGCCGCGTCGACACCGAGCGCCGCGAGCCCCATCGCCGCGGCCAGCGTGCACATCAGACGGCCCTGCCCTGTCATACCTGTGTGTCCTCTCACTGGCCGCTCCCGGGGAACGCGCCGCTCACTTCGGATAATCGCGCCACAGCCAGCGCAGCGTGTCGGGGAAAATCGCCCGGCCGTGGCGGTGACTGTGGAAGCCCTGGCCGTATTCGAAGCGGTAGTCGTACTTCGCGTAGGCGAGCGACCTCGCGAGCGTCTGGTTGGCCAGCGGCCAGTTGCCGTTGTTGTTGTCCAGATCGTTCGAGCCGTCCTGGAGGAACACGCGGATCGGCTTGCGCGGCGTCTTGCGGATCATCGCCTCGTAGTTGTGGCCGCCCTCCCGCACGGTCTTGCCGCTGGCGATGTTGACGAAGCTGCCGATCCACGAGACCACCTTGCTGAACTCGTTCGGCCGTTCCCACGCCACCGTGAACGCGCAGATGCCGCCGCTGCTGGCGCCGGCAATCGCCCGGCTCGCCGCGTCTGTCTTGAGCCGCACGGTCTTGCTCACCTCCGGCAGGATCTCCTCGAGCAGGAACCGCGCGTATTGATCCGACAGCGTGTCGTACTCGAAGCTGCGGTTCGACCGGCCGCCTTCGAACATGCCGGGCTGGATGAAGATGCCGACCGTCACCGGTATGTCCCCTTTGGCGATCAGGTTGTCGAAGATGATGGGCACGTACTCGCGATACGAATTGCCGTCCTGAAACACCATCACCGCCGCCGGGGTCTCCGGCTTGTACTGCGCCGGGACGTAGACCCACCAGTCGCGCCGCGTGCCCGCGAAGATCTTGCTCTCCCAGGCCGGCATCTGCTTCGTCTCCCCCTTCGGCACGCCGCTCTTCACGAGGCTGTCGGCGTGCGCCTCGTAGACCTCGAGCTGTGCGCCGCCGAGCCGGCGGTCACCGGCCTCGTAGTGCCAGGAGAACGCGGTGCCGTGCGAGAGCGTCGCCACGCCGGCGTAGACCCCGGACGCTCCGATCTTCGTGAGCGGCATCGAGAAGTGGACGACGTCGGACACGACGCGCGGCGCCGGCGCGTTCGGCGGAAGGTCGGGGATCTCCACCGCCCACGCCACCGTGAGGTCTTCGAACCGCGCCGGCCCGCCCTTGACCAGCACTTCCTTGCCGCCGAACAGGGCCCGTACGCGCTCGGCGAGCTGCTCGGCGTCGGGCCCGGCAGGCTTGGCCGCGAGCGCGGTTTCGAGCGCCTTCGGCGTCAGCGGGGTTCCATCCTGGCCGGCCGACAGGAGAAGGCCGACAAGCCCAATCGCAGACATGTTCACGGTGTCGCTCCTCGCGATTCAGTCCGATGAATCGCCCGATTCAAGCACGTTCGCACGTCGCACGTGGCACGTCGCACAAGTGCACGTTCGCACGTAGCACGTCGCACGTCAGCACGAAGCACGTGGATCATAGTCGAGGTGTGGCGCGCTCTCCGCCGGTTGCCGCGCTCCAGGCAGCGAGCACGTGATCGACGACCGCCGGCAGGCCGACGCCGTGCGTCACTTGCGTGAAGAGGAACGGACCGTCACCGCGCATCCGTCGAGCATCGCGGTCCATGACGCCGAGGTCAGCGCCGACGAGCGGGGCCAGATCGGTCTTGTTGATGACCAGCAGGTCCGATTGCGTAATGCCGGGGCCGCCCTTGCGGGGGATCTTGTCGCCGCCCGACACGTCGATGACGTAGATCGTGTAGTCGGCGAGCTCCCGGCTGAACTGCGCGGCAAGATTATCGCCGCCGCTCTCGACGAACATCAGCTGCGGCCGGAAGCGGCGCATCAGCCGGTCCAGCGCGTCGAGATTCTGGCTCACGTCGTCGCGCACGGCGGTGTGCGGACAGCCGCCGGTTTCGACCGCCGCGATGCGATCGGCGGACAGCGCCTGGTTGCGGACCAGGAACTCCGCATCTTCCTTCGTGAAGATGTCGTTGGTCACGACCGCGAGCTCGTAGCGCTCCCGGAGCGCGCGGCACAACGCGAGCAGCAGCGCCGTCTTCCCGCTGCCGACCGGCCCGCCGATGCCGACGGTGTAGGCGCGCGACGCGAAGTCGCGCCGCACCGGCGCGTCGCGGTCGACGAACGTCCCGGCGCCCTGCGGAAACTCCGGCCCCTGATCTGGTTCGTACGGCAGATGATGGAAGTGCGGGCGTGGCACGGGGGTCTCCTTCAGGACTGAAACAGCCGCGAATACAGCCGGTCGTGCGAGGCCTGCAGCAGGTCGGCGATCGGCGCGGTCTGCGCGAGTTCGTGGTCCTCGAGGTCGCGGCAGGCGTCGAGGACATCGTCGAACCAGGCGCGGCTCTCGAACTGCAGGCGCTGAGCGGCATAGCTGCCGACGACGCCGAGGCGCACCGCGGCGGCCAGGGTCCCGCGGACGGTGTTGAACAGGAACAGCCGCTGGCTGATGTCGAGCGGCACGGCGATGGTGTGGAGGGCGGCGCCGGTCAGCGGCGCGGCATGACCGCACAGATCGGCGGCGCGCTCCTGGATGGCGTCGAGGGCGGCGGACGGCCAGACCCGGAGGCATGTGGCCAGGAACGCGCGGCCCTGCACGCGGCTGGCGCGGTTCGCGACGCTGTTCGTCAGGAACGCGTCGGCGATGGCGTCGAGGTCGGCGAGCCGCGAGGGCGTCCGATGTGCCGCGGTGAGCAGCGGCAGCGTCCCGCGCCCGGCCTGCCACAGCGCATCGCGCACGAAGCGCATGAGATCCCGGGCGTCGCGGACGTCGCCGGTCTGCCACGCGGCCTCGAGACCCCACGAATGCGCGAAGCTGCCCGTCGGGAACGCCGAGTCCGCCAGCTGCCAGACGAGCCAGTCGTGGGTCACGCGGCGGCCCTCAGAACAGGAAGTAGCGCTGCGCCAGCGGCAGCACGCGGGCCGGCGCCGACTGCAGCCGCTCGCCGTCGGCGGTCACCACGTAGGTTTCGGGATCGACGGTGATCGCCGGCAGCGCGTCGTTCAGCCGCATGTCGCGCTTCGTCAACCCGCGGCAGCCGCGAACCGCGACGGCGCGCTTGGTCAGGCCGTAGCGGCGCGCGGCGTCGGCCTCGAGCGCGGCCTGGGACACGAACGCCAGCGACGAGGCCCCGGCGGCGCGGCCGAACGCCCCGAACATCGGCCGCATCAGCAGCGGCTGCGGCGTCGGAATCGACGCGTTGGCGTCCCCCATCTGCGCCCAGGCGATGAAGCCGCCCTTCAGCACCAGCTCCGGCTTGGCGCCGAAGAACGCCGGCTTCCACAGCACGAGGTCCGCGATCTTGCCGACCTCGACCGATCCCACCTCGTGCGCGACGCCGTGCGTGATCGCCGGGTTGATCGTGTACTTCGCGACGTAGCGTCGAATCCGCAGGTTGTCGTTGTCTCCCGTCTCACCGGCCGAGCCGGCCCCGCTCGGCGCGCATCTTGTGCGCCGTCTGCCAGGTGCGGGTGATGACTTCGCCAACCCGCCCCATCGCCTGGCTGTCGCTCGACATCATGCTGATCGCGCCGAGATCGTGCAGCACGTCTTCGGCGGCGATCGTCTCCCCGCGAATGCGGCTCTCCGCGAACGCGACGTCCTCGGGGATGTTCTTGTCCAGGTGATGACACACCATGAGCATGTCGAGATGCTCGTCGAGGGTGTTCACCGTGTACGGGCGCGTCGGGTTGGTCGAGCTCGGGAGCACGTTTGCTTCGCCGCAGACCTTGATGATGTCGGGCGCGTGCCCGCCGCCCGCGCCCTCGGTGTGGTAGGTGTGGATGGTCCTGCCCTTGAACGCGGCGATCGAGTCGTCGACGAACCCTGACTCGTTCAACGTGTCGGTGTGAATCGCCACCTGCACGTCGTAGCGCTCCGCGATGTCCAGGCAGACGTCGATGGCCGCGGGCGTCGTCCCCCAGTCCTCGTGCAGTTTCAGGCCGACGGCCCCGGCGGCGATCTGCTCGCCGAGACCTTCGGGTCGCGACGAGTTGCCCTTCCCCAGGAACCCGAAGTTCATCGGCAGGCCGTCCGTCGCCTGGAGCATCAGCTCGATGTGCCGCGATCCGGGCGTGCAGGTGGTCGCGTTGGTGCCGGTCGCCGGGCCGGTGCCGCCGCCGATGAACGTGGTCACGCCGCTGGCGAGCGCTTCGTGCACCTGCTGCGGGCAGATGAAATGGATGTGCGAGTCGATGCCGCCGGCGGTCAGGATCAGGCCTTCGCCGGCGATGGCCTCGGTGGTCACGCCGACGATCATCTGGTCGCTCACGCCAGCCATCACGTCCGGGTTGCCGGCCTTGCCGATGCCCGCGATGCGGCCGTGCTTGATGCCGACGTCGGCCTTGCGAACGCCGGTCCAGTCCACGATCAGCGCGTTGGTGATCACGCAATCGAGCGCGCGGTCGTCGGCGACGCCGGCCGCCTGTCCCATGCCGTCGCGCAGCACCTTGCCGCCGCCGAACTTGCACTCGTCTCCGTAGACCGTTGCGTCCTGCTCGACTTCGGCGATGAGGCCGGTGTCGCCGAGGCGGACGCGATCGCCCACCGTCGGACCGTAGATGTCGGCGTAGTGTCGTCGATCGATCCGGTGGCTCATGCCCGCTCTCCTGCGCCATCGCGATCGGTGTCGGTGAGGCGGGCGGCACGCGCCCGGCCGTCCGCGGTCACCGGCCCCTGCGCGAAGGTGTTGCCACCCTCGATCACGCGGCGCCCGGCGATCGCGACGAGGCGAACCGTCTTCGTCTCGCCCGGCTCGAATCGCACCGCCGTGCCTGCGGGAATGTCGAGACGCATGCCGTACGCCGCGCCGCGATCGAACGCCAGCGCACGGTTGGTCTCCACGAAGTGATAGTGGCTGCCGACCTGGATCGGCCGATCGCCGCGGTTGGTGACCGCCACGTCCGCGACCTCTCGCCCCTCGTTGAGCACGAGGTGACCGCTGGCCGCCGTGACCTCACCGGCGGGGCCGGCCAGCTCCGCGAGGTGCGGCGCCGACGGCTCGACGGCACGCGTCAGGAAGCTGCCGTAGAGCGCAAGGTCCATGTTGCCGCGCTCGGCGACGATGGGATGGTGGACGGTGACGAGCTTGGTGCCGTCCGGGAACGTCCCCTCGACCTGGACCTCGTCGATCATCTCGGGGATGCCGTCGGCGACGTCGGCGCGGCCGAGGAGCTGCCGCCCGAGATCCATCAGCTCGGCCACCGTGCGGCCATCGCGGATGAACTCGAGGATCTGCGTCGCGATGAGCGCGACCGCTTCAGGATGATTGAGCCTGATCCCGCGCGCCAGGCGTTTCTGCGCGAGGAAGCCGGCCTGATGCAGGAGGAGTTTGTCGATCTCGCGAGGCGTCAGATGCATGCGTCACCACTTGCGCGCCCACGGATCATCGCCGAGGAGCGCCGACACGAAGGCCAGATTGTGTCCCAGAACGCGGGCGACGTCCTGCACGGATCGGCCGGCGACGCGAACGATGCAGCCCATGTTGGCGAGGGGCGCCACCGACAGGAGCAGGTCGGGGCTGCGTTCGAATGGGATCGCCGAGATCCTCGTAAGTATTTCATCGATCGGGCCGCGCACCGCCGCGCCGACGATCGCCGCGGCGCCGACGACGTCGAATCGCCCCATCCGGGACCGCAGATCGCCGTCCCCGGCGTCGAGCGCCAGGGCGTCCAGCAGCACCAGGCGCCCGTCGACGCGGATCGTCAGGCGGCTGTCGTAGCGCGTGAACCGCCAGCGTTCGCCTGACCCGCGCCGGCCCGACGTCATCCAGTCCACGAGCACGAGCCCGCCCGTGCCGTCGACGTCGAACTGCTGACGCTGCCGGTAGCTCGACCCCGCGAAACAGACGACCGGATCGGGCCACACGACCAGCTGGGCGGACGGGCCGATGGTCGCGGACAGCTCGAGGGCTGCCGGCCGGTCCGAGCGATAGATTTTCGTGGAGGCCTGCGTCGACAGGAACGCGCGCGCGCCACCCTCGACGCGCACGGACATGGCGACGCGGTCGCCGCCGAGCAGCCCGCCGCCATAGGAAGCCGCGTAGATCCAGGCCGCGTCACCGTGGTTGCGCGGGGTCAGCAGCCGCAGCGGGCTGGTGGCGTAGGCGCGCGTGACGAGGCTCCGGCCGGCGCTGCGCGTGACCTCTATGTGGCCGACGCCGGCGCCGTGCACGTCCCGTATTCCTTCGACACAGATACTGCGCATTCTCTCAGAGACCCGTCTCCGCCCCGGCCCGGGACCCCGCGAAATGGCGCAACTTAGCATAAATGCGCCAAATACCTTGATTCGGTGAATAATGCCTCCTTATACTTCGGAGTGACCATGCCCTGTCGTACCGCCATGGAAATCGCGAAGATTAGCACCGGCATCAAGCCATGCCGGGCGAGGGTTGGCGCCTGGAAGCAGTAACACAGGCTGACAGAACAGGGCATACCAACCCGCCGCGGCAACCGGCGGGTTTTTTGTTTTTGGGCACCGTTTCACCACGATGGACGACCTTCACGACGTCATAGCCGTCCCCGCCTCGACGAGCAATCTCGGCCCCGCGTTCGATGCGCTGTCCGTGGCGCTCGACCTGTACTTGCGGGTGCGGGTGGTCGAGGTGTCGGCGGACCTGCGTGGGGCGCTCGAGACGGCGTTCGACGACCACGCGCCGTCCGGCGAGAACCGCATCGAGGCCGCCTACCGGCTCGCGTGCCAGCGGTTCGGCACCCCCGTCATGGGGCTTCGCGTCAGGGTGACCAGCGAGATTCCGATGGCCGCCGGGCTCGGCAGCAGCGCCGCGGCATGCGTCGCCGGACTGCGCCTCTATGAGGCGGCGCGCGCGATCTCGCTGGACGAGGGCGACCTGCTGCACATGGCCACCGAGATCGAGCACCATCCCGACAATGCCGCGGCCGCCCTGCTCGGCGGCATGACCCTCAGCTGCCAGCGCGACGACGGCCAGATCATCGCGCGCGCGTGGCGCTGGCCCGAGGCGATTCGGTTCGTGGTGGCGACGCCGGAAGCGCGTCTCGAAACCAAACAGGCGCGAGCCGTGCTCTCACCGACGGTGCCGCTGAAGGATGCCGTCGCCAACCTGCAGCGCGCGCTCCTGCTCCTGCGCGCGCTCGAGACGTCGGCCTACGAGGACCTGCGCGAGGCCCTGAAAGATCGCTGGCATCAGCCGGCTCGCGGGCCGCTCGTGCCGGTGCTCACGGAAGCCCTGGCGCTCGAGCATCCGGCGGTGCTCGGCGTCTGTCTCAGCGGCGCCGGGCCGTCGATCGTCGCCCTCGCCGCGCCGGGTCGCGCGGACGAAGCCGCCGACGCGCTCGCCGGTGTCTACCGTCGACTCGACGTCCAGCACACGATCAGAACTCTCGCGGCACATCAGCCTGCCATCGACCGGCCGCAGGCCGCAGCGGCACAACACGAGAAAACTGCATGAACTTCAGCCTCCGGTGTCATCTCTGCAAGGCCACCTTCCCCGCGACCGCGCTGTGGGTCTGCGACAAATGCCTGGGTCCGCTGGAAGTCACCTACGACTACCGCGCCATCGCCGCGCTCGTCTCGCGAGACCTGATCGAGTCGAGGCCGAAGAGCCTGTGGCGTTATCGCGAGTTCCTGCCGATCGAGGGCGAGCCGCTGACCGGGCTCTATTCCGGCTTCACGCCGCTCGTGAAGGCCGACCGGCTCGCGCGGCGGCTCGGCGTCCGTGAGCTCTACGTCAAGGACGACTCCGTCAACCACCCGAGCTGCTCCTACAAGGACCGCGTCGTCTCGGTCGCCGCGACGCGCGCCGTCGAGCTCGGGTTCACCGTGTTCGCCTGCGCGTCGACCGGGAACCTCGCCGGCAGCGTCGCCGCGCACGCCGCGCGGCTCGGCCTCGAGTGCTCCGTCTTCATTCCCGACAATCTCGAGGCGGGCAAGGTCGCCGGCGCCGCCGTCTACAAGCCGCGCATCATCGCGGTCCGCGGCAACTACGACGACGTGAACCGGCTGTGCACGCAGGTGGCGGATCGCTACAACTGGGGCTTCGCCAACATCAACCTGCGCGCCTACTACGCCGAGGGCGCGAAGACCTACGGCTTCGAGATCGCCGAGCAGCTTGGCTGGCGGTTCCCGCGGCACGTCATTTCACCGGTGGCCGGCGGCACGCTGCTGCCGCGAATTCTCAAGGGATTCACCGAGCTGCGCGAGGTCGGGCTGGTCGAGGGTGAGCTGCCGTCGATTCACGCCGCCCAGGCCGCGGGCTGCGCGCCGGTCGTGCAGGCGCTGCTCGACGGGCTCGAATATCCGGAGCCGGTCAAGCCCGACACCATCGCCAAGTCGATTGCGATCGGCAACCCGGCCGACGGTTTCCAGGTGCTGCGTTCGGTGCGGTCGACCGGCGGCTCTGGCGCGATGGTGAGCGACGACGAGGTGGTGGAGGGCATCCAGCTGCTGGCCGAGACCGAAGGCATCTTCACCGAGCCGGCCGGCGGCGTCACCGTCGCCGCGACCCGGCGATTGATCCAGCAGGGCGCCGTCACCGACGACGGGCCGATCGTGATCTGCATCACGGGCAACGGCTACAAGACCTCCGAAGTGATGCACGGCCGCGGCGTCGAGCCGATCCGCATCGGCCGGTCGCTCGCGGAGTTCGAAGCCATCCAGGGCACGGCGGCGGTCGTGCAGGGGTAATGACGACCTACCGAGCCGTTTTTCGCTGCGCCGCCGGCTGTCCCGGCGACCATTCGATCTGGCAGGCGATCTATCACTGTCCGACGTGCGGCGGCCTGCTCCAGGTCGTGCACGACATCGACGCGCTGCGCCACCGCAGCTCGGTCGCCTGGATGCGGCTGTTCGACGACCGCTACAAGCGCACGGCCTGGCCCTACGGGTCCGGCGTCTGGGGCAAGAAGGAGTGGGTGTGCCCGGGCGTCCGCGACGAGAACGTCGTGTCGATGGACGAAGGGGGCACCAACATCTTCTGGGCCGACCGCTACGGGCGTGAGCTCGGCGTCGAGGACCTCTGGGTCAAGATGTGCGGCAACTCGCACACCGGATCCTTCAAGGACCTCGGGATGACCGTGCTGGTCTCCGTGGTCAAGCAGATCATCGCGGACGGCGGCGGCATCGGCGCCGTCGCCTGCGCATCCACCGGCGACACGTCGGCGGCGCTGGCCGCCTATGCCGCGGCCGCGGGCATTCCGGCGATCGTGATCCTGCCGCGCGCGCGCGTCTCTCCCGCGCAGCTCGTCCAGCCGCTCGCGAACGGCGCGCTGGTGCTCGCGCTCGACACCGACTTCGACGGCTGCATGGCGATCGTGCAGCGCCTCGCCACCGACGAGGGCGTCTATCTCGCGAACTCGATGAACAGCCTGCGGCTCGAGGGACAGAAGACGCTGTCGATCGAGATCGTGCAGCAGTTCGACTGGGAAGTGCCGGACGTCGTCGTCATTCCCGGCGGCAATCTCGGCAACGTGAGCGCGCTCGCCGCCGGGTTCCAGATGATGCTGGACCTCGGGCTCATCGCCAAGCGCCCGCGGCTCGTCGTCGCGCAGGCGGCGGCGGCGAATCCGCTCTATCGCGCCTACCAGAACAACTGGGAGTTCGAGCCGGTCCGCGCGCAGCCGACCCTTGCCAGCGCGATTCAGATCGGCAACCCGGTCTCCATCCGCCGGGCGATCAGCGCGCTGCAGGCGTTCGACGGCATCGTCGAACAGGCGACGGAAGACGAGCTGGCCGACGCCGCCGCGCGCGCCGATCGCACCGGCATGTTCAACTGCCCGCACACCGCCGTCGCGCTGGCCGCGCTCGAGAAGCTGATCGGCCGCGGTCAGGTCCAGAAGAGCGACCGCGTGATCGTGGTGTCGACGGCGAACGGGCTGAAGTTTTCGGAGTTCAAGACCGCGTACCACACGCGGACGCTGGCCGGCATCAACGCCCGCCATGCGAATCCGCCGGTCGAGCTTCCCAACGATTACGACGCCGTGCGCCGGGCGATTGAGCGGCTCGCCGCCACGACGGGAGGACGCTGATGGCCGCCGCTAAGAATAAGAAAGAGAGGGTCCCACGCGCCGGGCTGGAGGTGTGGAAGTTCGGCGGCGCCTCAGTCGCGTCGGCGGCCGAGATCAGCAAGGCGGCGGCGTTGATTGCCAGGCACGAGGGCCCGCTCGTGGTCGTCGTGTCCGCTCTCGCGGGGGTCACCGATCTCCTGCTCGAGGGGGCCGCGCATGCACTGCAGAGGAGGCCCGTCGAGGCCAGCCGCCAGGCCGCCGCCTTCCTGCGCAAGCACCGTGAAGCCGTTCGCGCGCTCTTCCCCCAGGGCGTCGAACGCCGTGGACTGTTGGCCGTAGCGGACGCGGCCGCACGTGAGTACCGCGAGCTCTGCGCGGCCATTGGGCTGCTCGGTCCTCGCACCGCGTGCGAGCGATCTCCTGGTCTCTCGTGGCGAGCGGATGTCGGCGCATGTGTTGACCGCGGCGATCAGTCACACCGGGCGCCGCGCCGAATACGTGGACGCCCTCGAGATCGTCGAGACCGACGATCACTACGGCAGCGCAGCCCCGAATCTCGCGGCCACGAATCGCAACGCGCGCCGCGCGCTGCGTCCGCTCATTGCCAAGGGCACGATCGCCGTCGTCCCCGGCTTCATCGGACGCGCGCCGGACGGCAGCCTGGCGACGCTCGGCCGCGGCGGCACCGACCTCACCGCGACGCTGCTGGCACGCGCGCTGAGCGCCCGGCGGGTCGTGCTGTGGAAGGACGTCCCCGGCATCCTGACGGCAGATCCTCGCCTGGTACCCGACGCACGGCTGATTCCGCAGCTCCACCATCGGGAGGCCGGCGAAGTCGCGCACTACGGCGCCAAGGTGCTGCATCCGCGCGCGCTGATTCCAATCGCCGGCACGCGGGTCGCGCTCCACGTGCGGTCGTTCCTGAATCCGGACGCGCCAGGCACCGAAGTGTCGGCGCGCCGTTCGCTGCTGGCCTATCCGGTCAAGGCGCTCGCGATCGTGCGCGGGCAGGCGATCGTCACCGTCGCCGGCAAGGGCATGGCCGGCGTCCACGGCATCGCGGCGCGGACGTTCTCGGCGGTCGAAGCCGAGCGCCTCTCGGTGTCCACAATCTTTCAGGCCTCGTCCGAGAGCTCGATCGGATTCACGCTGCCAGAATCCGAAGCCGACCGCGCGGTGCGCAGCATCCGCAACGTATTCGGCGGCGAGATCGCCAGCGGGCTCATCGACAACGTCACGTCGAAGCCGGGCATGGCGGTGATCGCGGTCGTCGGCGACGGCATGGCCGGCACGCCGGGCATCGCGGCGCGCGTGTTCACCGCCCTCGCCGCCGGACGCATCAACGTCGTCGCCATCGCGCAGGGCTCGTCCGAGCGCAACATCTCGTTCGCCGTCAACGGCGACGATGCGGCGGAGGCCGCGCGGTGCGTGCACAAGGCTTTTCAGCTGTCGAAGATCGGCGGCGGCGCCGCGCAGCCGGAAGTCCGCACCGACGTCGTCCTGCTCGGCTTCGGCCGGGTCGGCCGGGAGCTGGCCGATCAGATTGCCGCGCCGAATGGCAATCAACCGTCGGTGCGCGTCGTCGGGTTGCTGGATCGCTCCGGCTACATCTTCGAGCCGCGCGGCATCTCGCGTCGCCGGCTGCTCGATCTGACCAAGCGCAAGGACGCCGGAGAGTTGCTGTCGTCGCTCGGCGGCAAGACCGCAACCGCCGCGGAAGCCCTGACGACGATGGCCGAGCATGCGGTGTCGCGGCCGATCATCGTCGACGTCACGAGCGAGGAGACCGGCGACCTGCTGCGGACCGCGATCGGGCACGGCTTCAACGTCGTGCTGGCCAACAAGAAGCCGCTCGCGGAGTCGTGGGATCGCTACGCGGCGCTCGCTGGCCACGTCGGCGAACGGCGGCCCGCACGTGAAGTACGAAGCCACCGTCGGCGCCGGCCTGCCGATCATCGACACCTACCACAAGCTGGTCGAGACCGGCGATCGCATCCTCCGCATCGAAGGCTGTGTCAGCGGCACGCTGACCTACATCATGTCGGCGATCTCGGAGGGGCAGCGCTTCTCGGACGCCGTTCGCAAGGCGGTCGAGAAGGGCTACGCCGAGCCGGACGCGCGCGAGGATTTGTCGGGCGCGGACGCCGCGCGCAAGGGCCTGATTCTGGGCCGCCTGCTCGGCTACCGCGGACCCGCGCCGACGCCGCACGACCTCGTCCCGCGCGCGCTGAAGAAGGTCTCGCTCGAGGAGTTCTTCAAGCGGCTGCCTGATTTCGATCAGGAGTGGGCCGACCGGGTCGCGCGCGAGCGGACGAACGGACGGGTGCTGCGCTACGTGGTCACGGCCACGCCGCGGTCGATCTCGGCGAAGCTCGAGTCGGTTCCCGCATCGAGCCCGATGGGCGCGCTCGGCGGGACCCGGAACCTGATCGCCTTCACGACCCGGCGCTACAGCGAGCCGCTGGTGGTCAGCGGCCCCGGCGCCGGCGCCGCGGTCACTGCGGCGGGCATTCTGAACGACATCTATTCGCTGGCAGGACGGGGATAGATCAAGTCAGAAGGCAAAAGGGAAAAGTCAAAAAACCTTCTAACTTTTAACTTTTAACTTCTGACTTCTTTAGCATGCGCGACGTGTTCATCACCCAGGATGCGATGCTGCGGCTGATCCTGAACAGCCGCGTCTACGACGTGGCGCTGGAGACGCCGCTCGAGCGCGCGCCGCGGTTGTCCCGCCGCCTGCGCAACGACGTCCTGCTCAAGCGCGAGGACCTGCAGCCGGTCTTCAGCTACAAGCTCCGGGGCGCCTACAACCGCATCGCGCACATGACCGAAGCGGAGCGGACGCGCGGGGTCATCGCCGCGAGCGCCGGCAACCACGCGCAGGGAGTCGCCTTCTCGGCCCGCCACCTGAAGCTCGATGCCCTGATCGTGATGCCGAAGACCACGCCGGCGATCAAGGTCGAGGCCGTCGGCGAGCTCGGCGCCGAGGTCGTTCTGAGCGGCGACAACTACACCGAGGCCAAGCGCTACTGCGACGAGCTGGTTGAAAGCACCGGGCGCACGTTCGTCCATCCGTTCGACGACGAGCTGGTGATTGCGGGCCAGGGGACCGTCGGCCAGGAGATCCTGCGCCATCAGCTCGGCGAGGTGGATGCGATCTTCGTCCCGGTCGGCGGCGGCGGGCTGATTGCGGGCATCGCCAGCTACGTCAAGGCGCTGAGGCCGTCGGTCGAGGTGATCGGGGTCGAGCCCTATGAGGCCGACGCCATGTATCAGTCGATCGAGGCCGGACGCCGGGTCGTGCTGGATCGTGTCGGCATCTTCGCCGACGGCGTCGCGGTGCAGGAGGTTGGCCGCCTGACGTTCCCGATCGTGCAGTCGAACGTGCGTGAGATCGTGCGGGTGTCGAACGACGAGATCTGCGCCGCGATCAAGGAGATCTTCGACGACACGCGGACGATCATGGAGCCGGCCGGGGCGCTCGCCGTCGCCGGGCTGCGCGCCTGGGTCGAGAAGACCGGCAGCGCGAACAAGCGGCTCGCCGCGATCCTGAGCGGCGCCAACATGAACTTCGATCGCCTGCGGTTCGTTGCCGAGCGCGCGGAGCTGGGCGAGGCGCGAGAGGCGATTTTCGGCGTCACCATCCCCGAGCGTCCCGGCGCGTTCCGGGAGTTCTGCGCCACCATCGGCCGCCGCGTCGTCACCGAGTTCAACTACCGGTTGAGCGGCCGCGACCGCGCCCATATCTTCGTCGGCATCGCGACGCGATCGAAGCAGGACGCCGTCGATCTCGCCGCCTCGCTCAACGGCGGCGGCTACCCCACCATCGATCTGACCAGCAACGAGCTGGCCAAGCTGCACGTCCGGCACATGGTCGGCGGCCGCAGCGGCGAAGCGCACGACGAGCGCGTCTATCGGTTCGAGTTCCCGGAACGTCCGGGGGCGCTGATGGATTTTCTCGAGAAGCTCGGCGGCCGCTGGAACATCAGCCTGTTCCACTACCGCAACCACGGCGCCGACTTCGGCCGCGTCCTCGCCGGCTTCGAGGTGCCGGCCGACGAGACCGCGGCGTTCGACGCGTTCCTGGAAGGCCTCGGCTACCCGTATCAGCGCGAGGCCGACAACGCCGCGTACCAGATGTTCCTGGGGTAGAGGACGCTCCCCGCGTCCCGCTCCCCGCTCCCCGATCCCGACAGCGCCAGCTCCACTCGTCCCACCGCTCGTCCCACCCGCAGGAATAACCCTGCCCCGCCGCGGGTTAGTGCGTCTGGCGGGGACCGGGCCCGGACCCCGACCCCGACGGCATGCGGCCGTTTTCAGAACTGGAGGTCAAGATGATGTTGGGAATCGCGCTCTTGCTGGTGACGACCGCGCAGGCGCCCCAGGCGGGGATCGAGTACCACAATCGGCAGCGTCAGGGGCGGGCACGACATCGCCAAGGGCTGGTTGTCCAAAGCCGCCGATCAAGTGTCGGAAGAGAACTATGCGTTCAAGCCGACGCCGGAGGTCCGCTCGATGGGGGAGGTGTTCGCGCACGTCGCCGACGCCAACTTCATGATCTGCGGCATGGTCAGCGGTGCCAAGCCGTCGATGACCGCCATCGAAAAGACCAAGAAGACCAAGGCCGACATCACAGCAGCGCTCGCCGAGTCGTTCAAGTTCTGCGAAGCGGCGTTCGCGGGATTGACGGACGCGAATGCCAACGAGACGGTCAAGTTCTTCCTGCCCGGCACGCACTCGCGTCTGGGCGTGATGGCCTTCAACAACGCCCACCAGTTCGAACACTATGGCAACATCGTCACCTACATGCGGATGAAGAAGATGGTGCCGCCGTCGAGCGCCGGCGGGATGTAGAAGCCGAGTGATTGTGGTCTGAGGCCGTTCTGCGGCGCTTTACAAGAATCCGGTTTCGTTGCCGCAGAACGGCGCCGCGCAAAGCGCGGCCGCGAGGAGCGGAGCGGGGCAACGGGGCCCCGCCCCTCGACTGCGCTCGGGACGCCCTGAGCAACGTCGAAGGGCGCGAGCGACGAGCCGGGGTCCGGGGCAGAGCCCCGGTTAAAGTCGTGGGGAGGCGGACGGCGGGTTCGCCACCTCACGCGCCGGAATCGTCTTCTTGCACTGCGTCGGCGCCGGGGGCTTCGGCCCCTCGGTCTGGCCGTTGAGCACGACCATCGAGAACAACACGTGAAGGGCCAGCCCGGCCACGAGGCCGATGATGGCGGCCTGAAGCACGCGGAGCCAGGTCGGCGCGCCGGCAATCGGTGGCTGATCGCGAAGTCCGTCAGTCATGGATTCCCTTCCTGTGTCTGCAGCAGATAGGCCCGGCGCTGCTCGAAGAACCGCTGCAGGCTACCTGGGGTAAAGGCGTCGAACCCGTAGAGTTTGCGGCCGTCCGCCTTGACGTCGGCCTCGATCAGCGACTGGTAGTCGCGGACCAGCGGGGCCAGCGTGTTCCAGTCCATCCACTTCTCGGCGATGTCGCGCACGTAGGCGAGGTAACGCTGACGTAACGCCGGCACCGCCAGCAGCCGCGCGCGGAGCGGCTTGGAGAGATCGTCCACGCCAGCGAGCGGATCGAGCGTCGGGCCCGACGCGTAGCCGCCGCGGCGGCCGCCGCCCTGGACGCCGAGCGCCTCGTTGAAGTCGTACGGCAGGACGTGGAATCGCCCGCGCTCGTCCTGGAACAGGCTGTAGTCGCTGGCGCGCGTCCAGTAGCCGTCGGTATTGACGAGCGCGATGTCGAGTGCGAGGAACTTGAGCGCGCCGTCGACGTCGAGGTGCGGCGCCAGCACCGCCTCGAGCTTCTCGGGCGGCGTCGTGTTGAGCAGGCGGCACAGCCGAACGAGATCGCTCCACGCCTTGGAATCGTCTTTCGACTTCAGCTCGTAGGTGCCCTTGTAGAAGTCGACGGTGTCGCCCAGATACTCGAGGCCGGCGCGCCCGCGCGGGCTCCCCGGCGCCTTCCACCGCACACCCTTGCTCGATCCGTAGAAGTCCCGCAGGAAATCCTTGTTGAACTGCTGGACGTTGACGTAGACGCCCCAGCTCTCGCCGTTGATGACGACGCGGACGAAGTTGACCTTGGGGGCGGGCAGATACTTGCGGGCGATCTCGGAGAACAGCGCGGTCCGCACGAACGTCGGGTCGCCGTTGGCGTTGAGCAGGTTGAGCGTGTTGTAGCCGCCGACGTTCTGATCGGCCTGCACCGCGTCGAACGAGAGGTTGAGCGATCGCTTCAGCCCCGCCGGGACCATGCGGTAGGACGAGTTGCCGCGGAACCGGACGCCGACGTCACGATACGCCGTCCCGTCGATGGTGACCGTCGCCGGCAATTCCTTGTCGGTGTGGTATCGGGCCGCGAGCTCGTCTTCCCAGTTGGTGCTCTCGAACTGCAGGAATACGGTGCGCAGCGTCCGGGGATCGTAGAGGGGCGCCTCGCCGAACCGCTGCACATCGTCCGGGCTGACGCGCGCGCCTTGCCGCGGGGTCTGGTACATCGACCGCGCCCCGAGGTTTCGATCGCGCGGCCGGCCGGTGCGTTCCGCCGGGGTGACCCGGCCATAGATGATGTCCGGCGACTCGTAGACGCCGATCCCGATCCCGCCCGCCACGAGCAGCAGGAGCAGCAGCCGACGCCCGGATCGCGGGCGCCGTGCCGGCTCGGAATCGCTGGAAAGTGGGACCGGATTCTCGAACATCGCGGTCCCTCAGGCTACTTCAACTCGGTCTTGGGGGCTGTGACATTTAAGAGAAACTGACGGCGCTGCTCGATGAACCTCTGCAGGGTGTTCTCGGGTCCGGACAGGCCGGTCTGGAACGCCTCATAGCTGTACAGTTTCCGAGTGTCGGCCTTGACGTCGGCGTCGATCAGCGCCTGATACTGCTTCAGCCTCGGCTCGAGCGTCTTCCAGTCGAGATGCTTCTGCGCGATGTCCCGGATGTAGCCCAGATAGCGCGCGCGCAACGCCGGCACGGCCAGCAACTTGGAGCGCAGCGGCTTCGTGGTGTCGGTCAGGCCGATGAGCGGATCCAGTTCCGGTCCGCCGCCTCCGGGACCAAATCCACGTCCCGGTCCACCCGGCCCGCCGCGGAAGACGTCCTGGACGGGCCGCCCGTCGGGCGGCGGCACCTGAATCAGGACCGGCTCCGCACCTGGAGGCGGGCCGCCGCGCGCGAAGTCGGGCGGCGGTCCTCCGGGACCGCGGCCGCCCCGGCCCCGGCCGCCTTCCGAGATCAGCCCCTCGTTCATGTCGTGGGGGATGACGTGGAACTGCCCCTTGACGTCCTGGTAGATGCTGTAATCGCTGGCCCGGGTCCAGTAGCCGTCGGTGTTCACCAGCGCCATTTCCACGGCGAGGAACCGCAGCGCGCCGTCGATGTCGAGCAGCGGCGACAGCGCGGCCTCGAGCTTCTCGGGCGGCGTCTCGTTGAGCACCTTGAACATGTGGATCATCGAGGCCCACACCTTGGGATCGTCCTTGGTGCGGATCTGATAGGTCCGCTTGTAGAGCGCGGGGTCGTCGCCCAGGTACTCCATGCCGCCGCGGCCGCCCGGGCTGCCCGGCACCTTCCAGCGCGCCCCGTTGTCGGTCTTGAAGTTGTCGCGCAGGAAGTCCTTGTTGTATTGCTGCGCGCTGGCGTAGACGCCCCAGCTCTCGCCGTTGATCACGACCCGGACGAAGTTCGTCTTCGGCGCCGGCAGGTAGGCGCGGGCGATCTCCGAGTAGAGCACCGCCCGCACGAACGTCGGATCGCTGTTCGCGTTGAGCAGGTTCAGCGTCCGGTAGCCGAGCAGGTTCTGGTTCTCGTGGACGAAGTCGAACGTCAGGTTCAGCGAGCGCTTCGACCCCTGCGGCACCATCATGAAGGACGAGGCGCCGCGGAAATGCACGCCGACGTCCTTGAAGGTCTTGCCGTCGACGATCGCGGTCGCGGGCACTTCGACGTCGGTGTTGTTGAAGGCCTCGAGCTCCTGCTCCCATTCCGCGTTCTCGAACTGCAGGAAGATCGTCCGCAGCGTCTTGATGTCGTAGAGCGGCTCGGTCGTGTAGGCGCGGACGTCGGCGGGCGCCAGCTTCCGGCCCGGCGACGTCGGCTCCATGCCGCGGCCGCCGCGGCCGCGGCCACCACCGGGGAAGCCACCCCGCCGGTTCGAGGCCAGCCACTCGCGCGCAGCCGTGCGCTCGGCCGCATCCAGCCGCTCGTCCTTGTTCTTGTCGAACTGCTCGACGACCTTCTGCTCTTCCATCATGAACCCGCCGCGGCCGCCGAAGCCTCCGGGTCCGGGAGGTCCGCCAGGCCCTTGTCCCGGCGGCGGTCCAGGCGGCGTCCCCTGGGGTCCTGGTCCCTGGGCCTGGACCGTCAGCACGGCCACCGCCAGCACGCCGCCGGCGGCGAGCGCGATCGGTCCGCGCCAGATGCGAAGGGTCTTCAACATGTACTGCGACATCGAATGCCTCGAAATTCTTTCCGACCGTAACCGCTGTGGATTACTCGTCGCGCAACCCGGAGCGCTCGAGTGAAATGCCCTGTACGCCGTCGAGCCGGTTGAGTGCCTTGACCAGCTCGGTCGCCGCTTCCTCGGTCCGCAACGCCGCCTGATACGACAGCTCGAACGCCAGCCCCTGCTTGGTCGTTTCGATCGAGATCAGGTGGCGCGCCAGCAGATAGGTGTCGAACGTCTCGGCGAGGACGGCGTTCGCGTCGTACCCCAGTGCGAGCTTCACCTTCAGCACGTAGGTCTGATGGCGGCCCGGCAGCGCCACCGCCCCGCGCCGCATCAGGAACGCGGCGCTGGCCACCACCCCAATCCCGCTGACGGCCAGGATCGGGTGCCCGGCGCCGACCGCCATCCCGACCGCGACGGCGAAGATCACGTAGGCCGTGTCCTGGGTGTCGCGGACGACGGTCCTGAACCGGACGATCGACAGCGCGCCGACCAGGCTGAAGGCGCGGGCGACGTTGTCGCCGATGACCTGCGTGACCATCGCGATCAGGATCGACAGCAGCACCAGCGTCATCGTGAACGACGGCGACGCCTCGTCTGCCGCGCGGGTCAGCCGGTAGACCCCGGTCACCACGCCGCCGAGCAGCATGGCGATGATCAGCCTGATCAGGACCTGGACACCTCCAACCGAGGGAGGCTCGATGACGCCGTTCAGGAAATCAGGCATACGAGGCGTCGGTGGCGGACAGCGCCGGCCCGTCCTGAGCCGATGGCGCATAGCCGAGCGCCGCCATCCCGAGGCGGTACTTCGACGCACTCTGCGGTTCCAGCGCGAACTCTTCGATCAGTCGCTTGAACACCACGGGAAGCTGGACGCGGTACTTGATCTCGACGATCGTCCGGTCGTCGAAGAACGACACCGGGGTCTCGCTCGAGAAGCACGGCTGATCGATCGGCACCACGCGCATTTGATGGTCCATCGTCAGGCGGGCCGGGCCGTCGGAGGTCTCGAGCGTGCGTGCGGTCCGGTGATAGGACACCTGGCACACCGGCCGGAGATTCCTGACCCGCAGCCGCCGGTGGAACCATTCGCCGCCCCACGCCGTCGGGTCCGGCGACGTCAATTCGGTCAGGGTGCCGATCGGGGCCAGGGTCCGGCGCTTGATCAGCAGCCCCGGCCGGCGCAGCTTGCGCTCGAGGAACACGACGTCGCTGGCCCCGTAGCGGCGGATGCGGTATTTCGCACGGCCGAACGACCGGCGCCGCTCGAAGACGTCCCTGTTGTCGGTGTCGAAATACAGGCTGGCCGTGTCGTACTCGTCACCAAAAGGGCCGGAGCCATGCGGATCGGCCTCGAGGTGCGTCCTGGCCCATTCCCGCAGCTGCGGGGCGAGAGACGGCCGGATCAGGAATTTGATTTCCGACGCGGCGGCTCGCGTCTCGCGCATGTGGACCATATGCACAAGGTATACGGCACAAACGCGCGTACGCCACACGGAATTTACACAAACGTTAAGTTTTCACCGCCTTGCCATCGGGGTGACACAAACTGAGGCGCGAACGTCGTGATCGGTGGTCGGGGATCGGTGATCGGAAGGCCGCGAGGTCCCTTGCGGCTCCAAGCTCAGGTCCAGATCACTGATCCCCGATCACCGATCACGACCCAGCTCGGATCCCCCGTCCGGTCTTAGCGACGATCTCCGGAACCGCCTCGACGTCGGCCAGGGTCGTGTGGAAATTGACGATGCAGGCGCGGAGGAGGTAGCGGCCGCGGACGATGGCGTTCGAGACGAAGGCTTCGCCGCCGCGCTGGAGCCGGTCCAGAAGTGCACGGTTCAGCACATCGAGCTCCTGCTCGGCGCCGGGTTCGCCGATCCGGTCGCGCAGCTCGGGAGGGACGTACCGGAAGGTCGTGATGCTCAGCGCCTGCGTGTGGAGCTCGAGCTCGGGGTGGCGACGGACCGCCTCCGCCATCGCCCGCGACAGCGCCATGTCGTCGGCCATCATCCGGCGGTAGCCGGCGGCGCCGGCGTGGCGCAGGGCGAGCCAGACCTTGAGCGCCCGGAACCCTCGCGAATTCTGCGGCCCGTAGTCCACGTAGTTGGTCGCCTGCTCCTCGAAGTGGTAGTAGGGCGGATGGTAGGCGAACGCCGCGCGCAGCCGCTCCGGATCGCGCACCAGCGCACAGCCGGCCTCGAGCGGCGCATAGAGCCACTTGTGCGGATCGACCGCGACCGAGTCGGCGCGGCTCAGGCCCTTCAGATCGGCGGGCGCGTCGGGCACGGCCGCGGCGAAGGCGCCGTAGGCGCCGTCGACGTGAAACCACAAGCCGCGCTCCTCGCACAGATCGGCGATCGCCGGCAGCGGATCCACCACGCCGGTGCTCACCGATCCCGCGGTCCCGACCACCAGGAACGGGAGATCGCCGGCGGCGAGGTCACGGTCGATCTGCTCGCGGAGCGCCGCCACGCTCATGCGCTGATCGTCTTCAGTCGGAATCCAGCGGACCGACCGCGTCCCCATCCCCGACAGATCCGCGGCCTTCTGGATCCAGGTGTGGGTCTCCGCCGAGCAATACGCCCGGAGCGTCCTCGTCCCCCCGCCCCGGACCCCGTCGGCCCGCACGTCCCAGTCGGCCTTCGCGACCCGCGCCGCGAGGAAACAGACGATGTTGGCCATGTTGCCGCCGCTGACCAGCAGCCCGCCGCACCCGGCCGGATAGGCGATCAGCTCGGCGATCCAGCGGATGGTCTGGGCCTCGATCTCGGTGGCGGCCGGCCCGAGCAGCCACGCGCCGACGTTGGGATTGGCGGCCGACGCGAGGAAGTCCCCGAGGATGCCGATCGGCGCCGGCGGCGCCGTGATGTAGCCGAAGAATCGCGGGTGCGCGTTGAACAGCGAATGCTCGAACAGCCTCGTCGTCGTCTCGTCGAGCAGCGGTCCGGGGGCAACGCCGTGTTCGGGGAGCGGGCCGTCGAGGTCGAGCGCGGCGCGAAGGCTCGACGGCGAGATGTCGTGCGTCAACGGCCGGTCGGGCACGGACGCGAGCAGGTCGGCGAGTCGATCGACCAGGCGGTGGCCGAGGGTCCGGAATTCGTCGGCGCTGAGTGCTACAGGAGCATCGCGCTCCTTCACGTCAAGTCCCAACCTCCAACTCCCAACTCCCAAAGCGAGTAGCTCGGGCCAGCTGTGTGAAAGCCGTTCCGAGCTACATACTTCGAAGCGTCTTCCACCCCGCTCACAGAAACCGCTCGCCTTGGGAGTTGGGAGTTGGGCGTTGGAAGTTGACGCATGTCAACTATCTACGGAACTTCGATCGCCATCGGCACCACGACCGAGCCCCAGTGGAGCACCAGCTCGGTCTTGCGGCCGTCGACGGCGGGGAAATAGAACGCCAGGCTTTCCATGTGCGCGCCGGTGCGCGGCGTCACCTGCAGGCGCAGCTGGTCCTGCCCTTCGGGATACCGGGTGTGCCAGACCGCATGGTTCTTGTTGAAGATGACCGTCCAGCGATCCGCCTGCGGCTCGGTCCACACCGAGTACTTCCCTGCCGGCAGCTCCTGCCCGTCGATCTTCACCGCCGTCGACACTTCCACCGTCGTCGCATCATCGGCGCACGGGCACCAGATCCGGCCGTACGGCACCAGCTTGCCGAACAGCTCGCGGCCGCGGGCGGTCGGGCGGTTGTAGACCACGGTGATGGTCGTCTCGTTGATGCGCTGAGAGACGGTGCCGTGCTGGCTTGGCTTGATCTTCGGTGGAGAATCCTGCGCCGACAGGGTCGCGGAAAGGAGGACCGCGCGACGACGATAACTCCCAACCTCCAACTCCCAACTCCCAAGCGAACGGCTCGTCGACTCGGGGTGAAAGACGCAGCGAATCGGCTGACTCGCCACGAATTTCACACCGCACTCCCGAACGGCTCGACTTGGGAGTTGGAAGTTGGGAGTTGGGAGTTGTCATGACCTGTACGCTTCCCGCCCAACACCCTGGATCGGGATCTTCTGCGCCGCCAGCACCTCGTGCTGCAGCGCATACATCGCCGCGGCGGCCTGGTCGATGTGCCGGACGAACGCGATCGAGCCCTGGAGGATCGGCTTCAGCCGTTCCTTGTCCTGGATGCGCGCCTTCGGGTACTCGTGCTCGACCACCAGGTGCGTGTTGGCGACGTCGAGCTTGAGCAGCTCGCGCGCGGCGAGCTGGTGATCGAGCCAGTCGACGCTGCGGTTCTGCAGGTAGGCCAGCGGATCGTGCCGGGCCGTGCCCGGCAGCTCGTGCTCGGCGAGGACGACCTGCTTCTTCCAGGCATTGGCCTGGTCGGCCGGGTTCGGCGACGGCTTGAAATCCTTCCAGTCGCCGCGCTCGATCGTCTGGCCGCCGGAGCCCCACGCCGCCCAGCCGCGGGCATCGACGACCTGCCCCTTCACGTGGAAGCCGCCAATCAGGAAGTTGTACCCCTCGTCCTTCAGGTACTGGAAGATCGACCGGGTGTCCTGGTTCATCAGGATGGCGTGCGACGGATCGTAGTGGATGCGGAAGTTGTCGCCGACGCCGTGCTTCTCGCAGACCTTGTGGAGCGCGATCCAGGCGCCGGGCGTGTAGGCGATGTTGTTGTGCCAGTTGTCGCCGGTCGTCCAGCCCGGCATCGGGCACTGTTCGACGCGGTAGGTCAGGCCGCGCTGTTTCGCTTCCTTCAGCAGCGGGATGAACCAGTTCTCGAAGTCCTCGAGGTTCTCGTCCATGCTGCGCTGCTGGTTGCGGCCGACGAAGCCGCAGACCGCGTCCACCTCGAGCATCGCCGCCGCGTCGAACGTGCGCCGCATGAACTCGTGCTTCTTCTGCCTGATCGCCGGGTCGTGGTGCAGCAGGTTGTCGAAGTAGCCGACCTCGGAGATGCCGATGCGGTTGGCCTCGAGCGACCGCTTCACCCGCTTGGCGCGCTCCTTGTCGAACGGCTTGCGCAGATCCAGCGTGTTCGCGACCGGATCGAGCATCGCTTCCGGCGGCACGTCGGTCTCGGTCGGATGCAGCGCGGCCGAGAGCTGGATGTGATCGGCGCCGAGCTGGCGCGCGAACTCGACCCACTCCTCGATCGCCCGATCCGGATCGGGATCGCGCACCTCGCGCGGGGTCAGTTCCTGGAGCGCCGCGGTCAGCACTCCGATCTTCATGAACTTTGGATCGAACGGTTTTGTCGACATCGGTTTAGTAATTGACCTTGGTCCAGGCGCTGCCCTGCCTGGCGCTGTCGAGAATGGCCTCAACGATTGCGTTGGCGCGGTAGCCGTCTTCGAACGTCGCGAAGGCCGGCGGATGCTCGCTGCCCGGCTTCTTGCCTTCGGCGATGAAGCCGTAGATGTCGCGCATGACGTTCGCGAACGCATCCGCCCAGGATTCCTGGTGTCCGCCCGGCAGGTGCGCGTAGCCGCGGACCTCTGCGTCGATGAGGGACGGGTCCTTCTGCAGGGTCGCGTTGGCCTTGTCGCGGTGCCCGAACCACAGCTCGTTCTGGTGCTCCTGCCGCCAGCGCACCGAACCGCCCGGGCCGCAGATTTCGAGGATCAGATCGTTCTTGTGGCCGGCGCAGACCTGGCCGACCGAGAAGCTGCCCTTCGCGCCGTTGTCGAAGCGAAGCAGCACCGAGGCGAGATCCTCGACCTTGATGTCCACCAGGTCGACCTGCTCGGCGCCGCTCCCGGCCTGGAACGCTTCCCGCGAGCCGCGCGGCTTCTTGCGCTTGGGGATCACCGTGGTGATGTCGCCGAGCACGTGGGTGATGCGCAACCCGCTGATGTGCTGCGCGAGATCGCACCAGTGCGATCCGATGTCGCCGAGCGCCGAGGAGGCGCCGCCCTTGTCGGGCTCGAGGCGCCAGGAATAATCGGTGTCCTTGATCAGCCAGTCCTGCAGGTAGTGGCCGACCAGGAAGTGCGGCCGCCCGATGTCGCCGCGCGCGATCAAGTGCCGCGCCTGCTGCACCAGCGGGTTGCCGCGATAGTTGAAGGTGACCGCGTGGACGATGCCGGCCTTGTTGGCGGCGTCGAGCAGCTTCTTCGCTTCGGCCGCGGTCATCGCCAGCGGCTTGTCGGAGATGACGTGCTTGCCCTTGGCGATCGCCGCGGCATTCACCGGGAAGTGGAGATAGTTCGGGGTCGCGTTGTGGACGACGTGCACGTCGGGGTCGTCGAGGAGGGCCTCGTAGCTCCCGTAGGCCTTCTGCGCGCCGAGGGCATCGGCCTTCTTCTGCGCCGATTCCTGGGTGCTGCCGGCGACCGCGACGACATCGACGAACCCGAGGCGTCTGACGGCGTCGACGTGATGGGGCCCGACGAATCCGGCGCCCACGATGCCCATTCCGATACGTTTCACGCTATCCCTCCGTGCCAGAGGTCCTGACGGCGCAACGAGGAATCTTATCCCGAGTCGCGGACCGGTCCGAGGGGCGGCGCGGACGCTCGATCGGGTTGATATGGAACCGCTTTCTGTTAGCGGCTAATATAGCCTGTCTCGCGGCCGGCCCATCTCGACCGATTGCAAGCGCGATCGGAATGTGCTTTGATTTTGCGGCTTTTGACCTCGTCCGCCGACCGTCTGCTCCCTTATGCCACACGCTTACGCCCCGACGCCTGCACACAAATTCTCCTTCGGTCTCTGGACGGTCAGCAACCGCGGACGCGACCCCTTCGGGGACGTGGTCCGGCCGGCGCTGCCGCCGGTCGATGCGGTGAAGATGCTGGGGGACATTGGCGCGTGGGGCGTGAACCTGCACGACAACGACCTGGTGCCGATTGACGCCACCTCGTCCGAGCGCGACCAGATCGTCAAGGAGTTCAGCCGCGCCTGCAAGGACCACAACATCGTGGTGCCGATGGCCACGGTCAACCTGTTCTACGACCCGGTCTTCCGCGATGGCGCCTTCACGGCGAACGACCCGCGGGTGCGCGCCTACGCCGTCCAGAAGACGCTGCGCGCGATGGACCTCGGCGCCGAGCTCGGCGCGAAGATCTTCGTGCTGTGGGGCGGCCGCGAGGGCACCGAGACCGACGCGTGCCGGCGGCCGGACGAGGCGGTGAAGCGGCTGCGCGAAGCGGTCAACTATCTCTGCGAGTATTCGATCGACAAGAAGTACGGGTTCCGCTTCGCGATGGAGTCGAAGCCCAACGAGCCGCGCGGGGACATCTACATGGCGTCCACCGGCGCCTACCTCGGCTTCATCCCGACGCTGGATCATCCCGAGCTCGTCGGCGTAAACCCCGAGGTCGCGCACGAGCACATGGCCGGGCTCAACTTCCTGCACGCGATCGCGCAGGCCTGGGAATGCGGCAAGCTGTTCCACATCGATCTGAACGATCAGGCCCCTGGCCGCTACGATCAGGACTTCCGCTTCGGCGCCGCCAACATCAAGTCGGCATTCTTCCTGGTCAAGTTCCTCGAGGACGTCGGCTACGACGGCCCGCGCCACTTCGACGCGCACGCGTATCGGACCGAGGACTACGACGGCGTCAAGGACTTCGCGCGCGGCTGCATGCGCACCTACCTGATCCTGAAGGAAAAGGCGCAGCGCTGGAACGCCGACCCCGAGATCGCGGCGCTGGTGAAGGAAACGACCGGCGACGTCAAGGTCGGGAAGTACTCGGCCGCCGGCAGGGACACGCTGCTGGGTCACAGCTTCGACCGCACCGCGATCGCCTCGAAGGGGCTGCAGTACGAGAAGCTCGATCAGCTGACGATGGAAGTGCTGCTGGGCGTGCGGTGAGGGAACAGGTGTCAGGCAGTGAATCGTGAACTGTGCGGCGTGGCCACCTCGCACAGTTCACGATTCACTGCCTGACACCCTCGCCTTGGCCTCGCATTCCGCGTGGCGGCGCATCAACTCCTGATACATCGCGTGGACGTTCGGCCGTGACTGCAGACGGCTGGACGCCACCGGCTCCACCAGATCGCGCACCACGTCGTCCCAGCTGACGGGGTCGCCGGCCTCGGCACGATCGGCGTGCCACGCGCGCAGCGCCGCGCCGAGCGCGGCGGAGTTGCCGACCTCGAGCTGGTAGACCTCGGCGCCGAACACGTCGGCCATCACCTGCAGAATCTGGACGTTCGCCGACGCGCCGCCGGTGGCGTAGATGGTGTCGACGGCGACCTGCATCCAGCGTGAGTGACGGGCGATCGCCATCAACTGCGCCTCGATGACGCCTCGCACGTGAGCCGGCGCATCGCCCTCGTCGAAGCCGAAGCGGTGGACGCCCGCGGCCATCACCGGCGGCGTGATCTCCGGCTCGTACCAGGGCAGGAAAATGCGGCGGTTGTTGCCTGGCTCGGTGGTCTCGAGGGTGCGTGAGAACTCCGCCCACGACATGCCGAACGCGTCACGGACGCGTTCGCGCGCCAGCGACCCGTTCTTGAAGACCGTCAGTCCCATGAAGTCGCCGGTCGGCGCGCCGAACACGTGGCCGGTGCCGGTCGGATCGACGCGCGGCTCGCGCATCAGCCCGAAGATCACGTCGCTGGTGCCGAGCGAGATCGCGACCCGTCCCTCGCGAACCAGGCCGGTGCCGATCAGGCTGCACGGATTGTCCCCCGACCAGGTCACGACCCGGGCGGCCGGGAGCCGGTATCGCGTCTGCCAGAACGGGGACAGCGTGCCGGCGACCGAGAACGCCGGACGGACCGGCGGCAGCTTCTGCAGGAGGTTCGGCGCCGTCGCCTCCACCGCCGGCGGCCACCATGTGCTCGACGACAGATCCATGAGATTCATGCCCGAGCCGTCGCCCGGATCGATCGGCGCGTGTCCGCCGATCAACAGCGAGGCGGCGAACGAGCTGACGAGATGCACGCGGTCGGTCGCGTCGTAGGCTGCGCGCTCCTGCTTGAAGAACTTGCGGATCTGCGGACCGGTGAAGCGCTCGAACGCCCGCGAGCCGGTGCGCTGGCTGAGGATGCCCGCGCCGCCGACGGCCGCGGTGATCTCCGCGCACTCGTCGCCGGTGCTGGAGTCCATCCAGATCGGCGAGACCGGCCGCGACAGCAGCGGCGTCACCTGATCGACGAGCGGCCGCGCCGGATCGAGGGTGCGCAAGGCGCCCGCTGCCCTGGCATTGAGGTAGACGCTGCCGTGTTGCTGCGCGGAACCCGAGATCGCCGCCAGCCGGCTCAAGTCGACCCCACTCGCCACCAGGCGCGCCATCATCACGTCGAGCGCCTCGGTCCACATCAGCGGAGAGGACAGCGCTTCGGCCGGCGCGCGCCGCGGCAGGACCCCATGGTCGGTGCCGTAGTGCGGCAGGGCGCTGTCGAACGTGAGCGAATCCTGGAAGAGGACCCGCCGCTGGCCGCTGTCGACGACGATCGCGGTCAGGCTCTGGGTGCTGGAATCGAGGCCAAGGTAATACGGCATGCGCGCGGCAATCTATTGAAGGAACTGAGCTTGCGGGTTGTAGCACAGGCGCTTTCGGAAGGTCAACGCGCAGTGTATGATTGCCCGCCGCCGGTCACACGGCTCGTCCTCTCCAATCAAAGGACATTCGGTGCCCAACATCTACGAAGTAGCGAGGCGCGCGGGCGTCTCGGCGTCGACGGTGTCCCGCGTCATCAGCCGCCCGAATGTCGTCTCGCCGGATACCAGGCGCCGTGTGCTCGAGACCGTCGAGCAGATGGGATACGCGCCCAACTCGGTCGCGAGAAACCTGCGCACGCGGCGGTCGAACAAGATTCTCGTGACCGTCCCCGACATCTCCAACCCGTTCTTCTCGCTGATCATCCAGGGCATCGAGGGAGCGGCGCAGCGCGCCGGCTACACCGTGCTGCTCGGGAACACGCAGCACGAAGAGAAGCACGAAGAGCGTTACGCGCGGATGTTGGGGCGCAAGGAGGCGGACGGGCTGATCTTCCTCGGCCACCGCCTGCCGAAGGCCGCAGCCGAGCTCGTCGCGGCGATGGCGCCGCGCTGCGCGCCGGTGGTGCACGGCTGCGAATACAGTCCGGTGCTCGGCGTCGCCAGCGTCCATATCGACAATGCGGCCGCCGCGGCGGATGCCATGGAGCACCTCTACGGCCTCGGCCATCGCCGCATCGCGGTGGTCACGGGCCCGCTGGTGAGCCCGCTCAGCCGCGACCGGCTGGCCGGCACCACCTGCCGCGCCCGCGCCCACGACGCCGAACCGCAGCTGATCGTCCGCCACGGCGATTTCTCCCTCGAGTCGGGCGCGACGATCGCCGAAGGACTGCTGAGCCGACAGGAACCGCCCGACCGCGGTCTTCTGCTTCAACGACGAGATGGCGATCGGCGTCATCGGCGTCGCCAAGCGCCTCGGCTTCTGCGTTCCGAACGACCTTTCGGTCGTCGGCTTCGACGACATCCGCTTCGCCCGGCACATCGATCCGCCGCTCACCACCATCGCCCAGCCGATGCGCGACATCGGCGAAGGCACGGTGCGCCTGCTGCTCGAAATCCTGAACGGCGACGAGATCAAGCCGGTGTCGGTCACGCTCCCGCACCAGTTGACGCTCCGGGGATCCACCGCCGCACCGAATCACTAATCCCGAATCCCGAATCCCGAATCCCGAGTCCCGAGTCCCGAGTCCCGAGTCCAATGACGCAGGGAGCTGAGCAGCGGTCGGAATGATCGAGCGGATCATGGCAGACCCGCGCGTGATGGTGCGCACCGGCCGCTCACCGGATCCCGACGGCCGCTGCGTGCTCTACTGGATGCAGCGGGCCCAGCGCGCCGTGGACAACCCGGCCCTGGATGTCGCGATCGACGTCGGCAACGCCCTCGGCAAGCCGGTCGTCGTGTTCTTCGGCCTGAATCCGTTCGTCGCGCGCGCCAACCTCCGGCACTACCGGTTCCTCGTCGACGGGCTCCCGGATATCGCCGCGGGACTGCGGCGGCGACGGGTCGGCTTCGTGCTGCGGCGTTATCCCGACCATCGCCTGCTGCCCTGTGTCGAGCAGGTGCGTCCGGCCCTGGTGGTCGGCGACGAGAACCCGCTGCGGCAGGCGGAAGGCTGGCGCGAGACGATCGCGCTGGCATTGACCATCCCCTTTTGGACGGTCGACGCCGATGTCGTCGTGCCATCCACCGCGCTGCCCCACGAGCAGTACGCGGCGCGCACGATTCGGCCTCGCATTCACAAGCAGCTCGACGACTTCCTCGTCCCGATCGAGGACGCCGTCGCGCGCGTCCGCTGGCAGGCGCCGGCGCGGTTGCAGACGCTGCCCGCCTCGGCGGATCTGCTGGACGGGTTGCCGCTCGATCGCTCGGTCGCGCCCGTCGAGTGGCGCGGCGGCACACGCGAGGCGAGGCGTCATCTGGCGGCGTTCGTCCGCGACCATCTCGGCGACTATCAGGTCCAGCGCAATCATCCGGAAGCCGATGGCACCAGCCGGCTGTCGCCGTACCTGCATTTCGGCCACATCGGCCCGCGCGAGGTGGCGCTCGCGATCCGCGACTCGGGCGCGCCCGCCGAGTCCGTCGCCCCCTTCCTCGAACAGCTGATCGTGCGGCGCGAGCTCGCGGTCAACTACGTCACGTTCAATCGGCACTACGACAGCCTGGCCGGGGCCGAGCCCTGGGCGCGGCGCACGCTGGCGCAGCATCGCCGCGACCGCCGTCCTCACCTCTACTCCGCGTCGGCGTTCGAGGCGGCCGCCACGCACGATCCGCTCTGGAACGCCGCGCAGGTGCAGATGACGACGACCGGCTGGATGCACGGTTACATCCGGATGTACTGGGCAAAAAAGATCCTCGAGTGGACGCGGTCGGCCGAAGAGGCGTTCGAGATCGCGATGCAGCTGAACGACCGCTACGAGCTGGACGGGCGCGATCCCAACGGCTACGCCAACATCGCCTGGGCGATCGCCGGCAAGCACGACCGCCCGTGGCCGCCGCGCCCGGTATTCGGCACCATTCGTTCGATGTCGTTCGCCAGCACCAGCCGCAAGTTCGACGCCGCCCGCTACATCGATCGCTGGCGCGCCTAGCGATCGCTTCCTTCCGCCTGAAGGCGGAAGCCACAAATGCGAGTAACTCACAGGCTCCAGCAGCGCGCCGCGGTAGACTCTGGCGGCATGATGCGACCGACGCGACGTGACTGGATCGCCGGCGCGCTCGGCGCGGTTGGCGCCGCATCGCGCGTGCTGGCCGACGCGCACACGCCGCCGCAGGTACCGGCGCGCTCGGCCGTCAACAGCGTGACCGGTCCCGTGCCGGCGGACCGCCTCGGCCTGACGCTGATGCACGAGCACGTGCTCGTGGACTTCATCGGCGCCGACCTGGTGAGCCCGGCGCGGTACGACGCCGATCTGGCATTCAAGAGGATCCTGCCCTACCTCAGACAGGCCTACGAGCTCGGTGGTCGGACCCTCGTGGAGTGCACGCCGGCGTACCTCGGCCGGGATGTGACGCTGCTCCGCCGGCTCTCCGAGGCCTCGGGCATGACCATCCTCACGAACACCGGCTACTACGGCGCGGCCAGGGACAAGCACCTGCCCGCGCACGCCTTTACGGAGTCGGCAGACGCGCTCGCGGCGCGGTGGATTGCGCGAGTACGAGCGGGGCATCGACGGCACGCCGATCAAGCCCGCGTTCATGAAGATTGGCGTGGACGAGGCGCCCCTCTCAGAGGTGGACGCGAAGCTGGTGCGCGCGGCGGCGATCACCCATCGGGCAACCGGGCTGCCGATCGCGTCGCACACGGGCAGCGGCGCGGCGGCGCTCCAGGAGCTCGACATCCTCGAGGGCGCGGGCGTCGCGCCCGGCGCGTTCATCTGGGTCCACGCGCAGAGCGAGAAGGACGAGACGTTCCACACCCGCGCGGGCAGGCGCGGCGCGTGGGTGGAGTTCGACGGGATTGCCCCGGCGAGCGTTCAGCGGCACGTCTCGCTGGTGCGCCGGATGAAGGAGCAGGGGCTGCTCGGGCGCGTCCTGGTGTCGCACGATGCCGGCTGGTACCGGGTTGGCGAGCCGGACGGCGGCCAGTTCCGGAACTACGACACGCTGTTCCTGGCCTTCCTGCTCGGGCTCGAGGCCGGGGGCGTCAGCAAGTCCGAGATCACCCAGCTGCTGGTCGCGAACCCGAGGCGGGCCCTGCTCTCAGAGGCCTGACCCTTTCGCCCTGGGCGCCGCGGCCCGTTCGTCGCGGTAGACGACCCCGTCCTTCATCACGAAGAAGACGCGCTCGGTCTGGCGGATGTCCTGCGTCGGATCGCCGGGCACCGCGATGATGTCGGCGATCTTCCCCTTCGTCAGGGTGCCCAGCCGATCGGCGATCCCGAACAGCTCGGCGGTCACCGATGTGGCCGACTTGAGCGCGTCGATCGGCTTCATCCCCAGCCCCACCATGTGACGGAACTCCTCGGCGTTGCGGCCGTGCGGATACACCGCCGCATCGGTGCCGAACGCGATCCGCACACCCTTCTTCACGGCCTTCTTGAACATCTCGTCGCGGCTCGCGAGCGCGGCGCGCGCCTTGGCTTCGACCATCGGCGGGAAGTAGGAGCCTTTCTCGAGCTTCTCGCGGATCCCCTCACCAGCCATCAACGTTGCCACCAGCATCGTGCCGCGCGCCTTCATCAGATCGAGGGCCTCGTCGTCCAGGAACGAGCCGTGCTCGATCGAGTCGATGCCGGCCCGGACGGCGCGCTTCGCTCCCTCGGCGCCGTGCGAGTGCGCCGCCGCCTTGCGGCCGCGCGCGTGCGCCTCGTCCACCAGCGCGTCGAGCTCCGCCTGCGTCAACTGCGACGATCGCACGTCGTCGTTCATCGAGAGGACGCCGCCGGTCGCGCAGACCTTGATCACGTCGGCGCCGTTCTTGATGTTCAGGCGGACCGCGGCGCGAATCGCATCGGCGCCATTCGCGACCGCAGGGCTCGCATTGGCGGGATTGAAGAGGTCGGGCCGGTATCCCACGGACGGATCGCAATGACCGCCGGTGGCGCCAATTCCGCGCACCGAGACCAGCATCCGCGGACCCGGAATCCTGCCCGAGGCAATCGCGTTGCGAAGGCCGACGTCGATCAGGTCGCCGGAGCCGAGATCGCGCGCCGTGGTGAAGCCGATCAGCAGCGTCTTGCGGACGTGCACGGACGCGTCGAGCGCCTGCTCCGCGGTCGACTTCTTCAGTCCGTCGAGCTCGTCCTGCTTCCAGTCGTCCGACGCCTCGCCCGACAGATGCGTGTGCGCGTCCATGAAGCCGGGCATCACGGTCGCGTCGCCGAGATCGATCACCTCGGCGCCCGCCGGCACCGTGACCGCGTTGCCCGCCTGCACGATGCGGTTGCCTTCGACGATGATGACGGCCGGGGAGATGAGCGTGTCGGCGGTGCCGTCGAACATCCGCGCCGCCTTGATCGCGACGGTCTTCGCGGCCGGCGCCGATGCGCTTCGCTGCGCTCCCCCTGGCACGGGCATCAGGGCAAGGGTCAGGGCAATTGCGGCGGCAGTGGCAGTGGCAGATCTCATCGGCAGCTCCGGCTGAGATACTACCCGCAAAGTCGCCGGCGCCGGCACTATGATCGGCCCGCGCCGACCGGCGCCATCGAGGAGACGACATGACGCGCACAGACGACACCGTCCCTGGCCCGTTCGGGCCGATGACCCGCCGTTCGGCAATCGGCTCGACGCTGCTGGCGGGCGCGGCATTCCTCGGCACGGAGGGCTACGCGGACCAGCAGTCGGCCGCGACGCAGCCGGCCGGACCGCGCAAGCGCTACGACATGAAGAAGTCGATCAACCTGTGGGCGTTTCCCTACCCGCAGAAGATGTCGCTGACCGAGTGCCTGCAGCTCGCGAAGGACGCCGGCTTCGACGGCATCGAGCTGAACTACGACCTCGAGTCCGACCTGTCGCCCAAGGCCGGCACCAGCGAGTTCCAGCAGATCCGCCGCACCGCCGACAAGATCGGCATCGCGATCAGCGGGCTGTGCTCGTTCCTGTTCTGGCCCTATCCGCTGACGAGCAACGACGAGACCAAGCGGAACCGCGGCATCGAGCTCGCCGGCCGCATGGCGCAGGCGGCGCACGACCTCGGCGTCGAGAACCTGCTGGTGGTGCCGGGCGCCGTGCACATCCCGTGGCGCGACGACCACGAGCCGGTGCCGAACGACGTCTGCGACCGCCGCGCGCGCGAGGCGGTCGGCCGGCTGGTGAAGACGGCCGAGAAGCTGAAGGTCAGCCTCAACATCGAGAACATCTTCTTCAACGGCTACCTGATGACGCCGATGGAGATGAACGCGTTCGTCGACAGCTTCTCCAGCCCGAACGTGCGCGTGCACTTCGACACCGGCAACATCATGCTGTTCCAGTACCCCGAGCACTGGATCCCGATCCTCGGCAAGCGGATTGGCAACACGCACTTCAAGGAGTTCACCAAGAAGGGCACGGATCACTCGCTCGAATCGTTCCGGCCGCTGCTCGACGGCACCACCAACTGGCCGGCCGTCATGGACGCCCTCGATGCCACCGGCTACCGCGGCTACTGCACGTTCGAGTACTTCCACCCGTACATCCACTATCCCGAGGCGCTGATCTACCAGACGTCGGACTCGCTGGATCGGATTCTGGGGAGGAAGTAGCTGCCTACAACTCCTTGATCCTGATATTCCGGAACTCGACGCGCGTGCCGTGGCCGAGGAAGCCGATGTGTCCCTTGGTGTTGGCGATGCCGCGGCTGCCTTCGGGCTTGGTCAGGTCCCGCTGCTTGGCCAGCAGCGCCTCGTCCTTCACATCGTCCAGGTTGGCGTCGACGATCGTCGTGCCATTGAGCTTGACCGTGATCTGGCGGCCGCGCGCGGTGATCTCTTCGGTGTTCCATTCGCCGACCGGCTTCTGGAAACCGCGTTTGGCCGGGAACATGTTGTAGACGGAGCCGTGATACTGCTCTGGGCGCAGGCTCGTGTACTGCGAGCCGCCGTCGTCGAGGACCTGAATCTCCATGCCGGCGTAGGCGGCATCGCCCGAGAGCGGCGCGCGGATGCCGATGCCGTTGTTGGCGTTCGGCGTGAGCTTGAACTCGAACCGGAAGACGAAGTCGCTGTATTCCTTCTCGGTATACAGGTTGCCCCCATCGGTGGTCGTCGAGAACAGGACCCCGTTCTCGATCTGGTAGCCCTTGCCGGTCTTGTTCTCGCCCTCGCCGCGCTTGCCGTAGACCCAGCCCGTCAGATCCTTGCCGTTGAACAGCCGCGTGAAGCCCGCCTCGGAATCCTGGGACGGGTTGACGGCGTCGAGCGGCGCGAACGCCAGGCCGAACAGCGTGATCGAAAACAGCGCGCGTGACCGCATCTGAGACCTGCCCTTCCTGTCCTGCATATCCTTCGTATCCGTCCCGTACGTCTCCGCCGTATCAACGCACCGAAAGATCGCGGACGTAGATGTCCTTGAACCGCATGTTGCCGAGACCGCCGGAGTGCAGCTGCAGCGCGATGTAGCCGTCCGACGAGCGCGGCGACGGGTCGGTGAAGTCGAGCACGGTGATGCCGTTGAGGATCGCCACCATGTGGTTGCCTTCGACCTTGACCAGCATGTCGTTCCAGTCGGTCGGACGGATGACGTGCTCGTGCTCCGGGGACGGCCAGGCGAACCAGTTGCGGCCGTCGCCGTAGAGCCCGCCGGTGTGGTGATTCGGCGTGCGGTCGATCTCGAACTGCTTGCCGGAGGACACGTCCACCGTCCCCTCCTTGAACTCGGTGTGGAAGTAGATGCCGCTGTTGCCGTCGGCCTCGCACTTGAACCGGATCGACAGCCAGAAATCCTTGTACTTCTTCTCGGTGCGGAGGTAGCCGTAGGCGTTGGTCACGCCCTGGCCGTGGATGGTGCCATCCTCGATGGTCCACTTCTCCTTCCCGACCTCGACCCAGTTGGTGAGGTCCTTCCCGTTGAAGAGCTGCACCCATTGCTCGTTCGGCAGCGGCGGGCGCTTCGCGGGCGTCTGCGCCGATGCGGTCAGCAGGGCACCGGCCAGCAGGCCGGCGACACAGGCAAGGCGTCTCATCACAGCGTTTCCTCCAGGCAGGGCGACATTCCTGAGATTCTACGGCTCCGCCGCGCAGATTCAAATCGGCCGGCGCCGGACCGCGGCCACGGTGGTGAGCATGAGCGCCGCGGTGATAGCGAGGATCGCCGCGGTCAACGGCCGGGTCACGAAGATCGCCGGCGATCCGCCCGACAGGATCAGCGACTGCTTCAGTGACATCTCCAGAATCGGCCCGAGCACGCAGGCGAGCACGATCGGCGCGAGCGGGAACGCCATCTTCCGGAAGGCGTAGCCGACCAGCCCGAACAGCACCGCCATCCAGACGTCGAACATCAGGTAGCGCACGCTGTAGGCGCCGACCACCGCGCACACCAGAATGATCGGCCCGAGCACCGGGAACGGGATCGACGCGATCCGCGCCCAGACGCCGACCAGCGGCAGGTTCAGCACCAGCAGGATCACGTTGCCGACGTACATGCTCGCGATCACCGTCCAGACGAACTGCGGGTTCTCCTGGAACAGCCGCGGCCCCGGCTGCAGGCCGTACATCAGCAGCGCCCCGAGCAGCACCGCCATCGGCGGGCTCGCCGGCACGCCGAACGCGAACAGCGGCACGAAGCCGCCGCTCGACGTCGCGTTGTTCGCGCCTTCCGCCGCGGCAACCGCCTCGATCGCGCCACGCCCGAAGCGCGAGGGATCGGCAGACACCCGCTTCTCGACGTCGTAGGCGATGAACGTCGTCACCGAGGGGCTGAAGCCGGGCAGCAACCCGAGCGCGAACCCGATCCCCGATGCCCGCAGCATCGCCCCGGTGCAGCGGCGGAGGTCGTCCCTCGTCGGCAGCCAGCCGGTGATTGTCGCCTCGTAGATGTGCGTGGCCCGCCGCTCGACGTTGATCAGCAGCTCGCTGATGGCGAACAGGCCGATGACGACGCTGACGAAGTTGATGCCGGCCATCAGCGTGATCGACCCGAACGTCAGCCGCCGCAGGCCGGTCAACGGGTCGAGGCCGACGGTCGCAACCAGCAGTCCGATCACGATGCCGACGAGCCCTTTCAGCAGGGCTCCGCCCGACAGGCTGATCGACAACGCCAGCGACATCGTCATCAGCGCGAAATACTCGGGAGGGCCGAATGCGAGCGCGACGCTCGCAAGGATCGGCGTGAACACGGTCAGCCCGATCAGCCCGAGCGTGCCGGCGACGAACGACGAGATTGCCGCGATCCCGAGCGCGGCCCCGGCGCGGCCCTGCCGCGCCAGCTCGTAGCCGTCGATCGCCGTCGGCACCGACGACGCCTCACCCGGGATGTTGACGACGATCGCCGTCGTCGATCCGCCGTACATCGCGCCGTAGTAGACGGCCGCCATCATGATGATCGCGGACGTCGGCGGCAGGACGGTGCTGAGAGGAAGCAGGATCGCGATGCCCGACGTCGGACCGATCCCCGGCAGCACGCCGATGAGCGTGCCCACCAGGCAGCCAATCAGCGCGTAGAGCAGGTTGGCGGGCGTAATCGCCTGCGCGAATCCTTGAGCGAGCAGATCGACTGAAGGAAGCACGCCGCGCTCAGTTCTGGAACGGACCGGCCGGCAGCCTCAGCTCCAGCGCGTACATGAAGACGACGTAGACGACGGCGGCCGCCGCCAGCCCGGTCAGGATTGGCACGTGCCAGCGGTACTCGCCGAGGAACCAGACCTGGAACGCGACGGCGGCGAACGTGGCGACCGGCATGCCGGCCAGCTCGATGAGCAGGACGTATGCTGCGACGCTTGCCAGTACCACGAGAATCCTGTTCGCACCGTCCCCCGAGGGCCACTCGACGTGCTGGTCTGCGGGTGTGCGGAGGGCGGTCCACACCAGCACGCCGGTGGCCGCCACGAGCAGCCAGCCGACGAGCAGCGGGAACAGACGCGGCTGAAACGGTGCCGCGGAGCCCACGCGCATGCCGCGCGTAGTGATCAGCGCGGCGATGCCGCAGAGCAGCAGCACGATCGCGAGCACCAGCTCGGCCCGCCGTTGTGTGCGCCAGCCAGTCACGTCATCTCCCTCAGTTCTGCTCGAGCTCTTTGAGGATCTGCTTGTAGTAGATCGTCCGCTCCTCGATGTACTGCCGTGCGGCCTGGCGGCCCATCGCCACCGGGATGAATCCTTCCTTCGCCTGTGCCTGCTGGATGGCCGGGTCGTTGGCGATGCGCAGAAACGCCTCTTCCAGCTTCAGCGCGATGGCCTCGGACACGCCGCGCGGCACGCCCACACCGCGATCGACGGCCTCGACCAGGTCGATGCCGAGCTCGCGGAAGGTCGGGACATCGGGAAACGATGGGAAGCGTGCCTCGGTCGTGATCGCGAGGATCCGCATTCGATCGCGATGGCGCACCAGGTCGTCTGTGAACGCGAAATTCGCGACCGTATGGCCGCCGAGGAAGGCCGTGATCGCGGGCGCACTGCCGGAAAACGGCACGTACGTCGCCCGGGCCCCGGTCAGCTTGTTGAGCCGCTCCGTCGCGATGTGCGGCGACGTCAGCGTGCCCGAGCCGCCGATGGTGATCGAGCCGGGCTTCTCCTTTGCCGCCTTGATCAGCGCCTCGAGCGAGCGCAGCGGACTGTCGGGCGAGACCACCAGCGCGATTGGCGTGCGCTGGAAGATGACGATGGGCTGAAGGTGCGCCGTCTCATACCCGGTGTCCTGCTGGAGCGGCTGCAGGATGATCGTGGGGATGTTGATGCCGACGAACAGGTAGCCGTCCGGCCGCGAATGGGCGACCTCCGACCAGCCGAGCGCGCCGCTGCCGCCCACCTTGTAGTCGACGACGACGGGCCGCCCCAGGTATTGCTGCAGCAGCGGCTGCTGCCGGCGGGCCTCGCGATCGGACTGGCCGCCGGGATCGAAGGCGATGAGATACGTGAGCTGGCGGCTCGGATACGCGGCCGCGCCGGCGCCGCGGCAGGCCGCGGCGTTCGTGGCCAGCAGGAGCACCACGAACGCGCGGATCGCGAGCCGGCGGACGATCACGCCGTGAGCTCGGCCTGAAGCGCCTTCATCTTCGCGCCAAGATCGTCGAGCTCGTCGCGGCCGAGCACGGCACGCGCCGCCGGGAACATCACGTGCTCCTCTTCCTTCACGTGATGCTCGATGCTCTCCTTCAGGACCTTGAACTTCGCGCCCCACTTCTCGTCGTCGGTCGCGAGCGCGTGCAGCTCCTTGATGATCAAGTCGGCGACGTGGTGCTCCTGGACGCCTTCGAGGACGACGTCGCGAGCTTCGGGGTGGGGCTTGAGCGCGGGGTAGAGGATCTTTTCCTCGATCGCCTCGTGTACGTTGAGCTCGGCGGTCAGCGTGTCGAGCAGCCGCGTGCGCGTCTTCGCCGCGCGCGCCGTCGTCTCTTCACCCTGCTTCAACAGATCCTCGAATCGCCGGTGATCGGTCTCGAGCAGCACGATCGGGTCGTTTTCGTTGTGCCCCCACGGCAGCCGCTCCTTGACCGCGAGCGATCGCGGTCGCCGCCGCGCCGCGCACCAGCGTGGCGGCAGTAGACAGCGCTGATGGCTTCCTGACGACCTTCTTTTTCGCGGACCGTGACGCCGCCGCCCTCGCTGCGGTCTTGCGCTTCGCGGCCTTGCGCGCCACTGGCTTTGCCGCCTTTTTCTTTGCGACGCCAGCCTTTTTCTTCGCCTTCGCTGCTCGCTTTGCCACGGTCACTCCCCTCCTGGACTCGCACCCTCGCATCATAGTCGGTGTTGACAACTCCCAACTCCCAACCTCCAACTCCCAAACGGAATCGTTCGAGGCATCTGGGTAGAAGACGCGGCGAACGGGCAATGCGGTGCGTCTTCCACCCAGCTGTCTCGAATGACTCTGCTTGGGAGTTGGGCGTTGGAGTTGGAGTTAGGTCACCTCAGCGTACTGGCCCGGCACGGGTTGGCCGACCGCCAGCGCGGCCTTGACGTCACGGGCGTGCCGGCATTGGCCTCGATATTCGAAGCCTGGGCAGGTGCACGTCACGTCGGCGTCCACCGCGACGATCTCGTACTCGAGACCCTTATGGGACGTGCTGGCGATGCGGAAGCGCCTGGACGACGGCCCCGACAAGACCTTGAGCAACCCCTCGAGGGCGCGCCTGAGCGCCTGGATTTCAGTGGCGCTGCGAGGAGCGGCAGCCTGCCCGGCGACGCCGGGCGCCGTACGAAACTCGTCCGAGGCCTGCTTCAGCAGCCGCGCGATCAGCTCGTCGTCATCGATGCCGTCAGGCGAGTCGGCGAGGCCCGAGGACATCGCGTGCAGCGCGCGCTGCAGCTCGTCCAGCACGTCGCCGCCGATGTCGGCGGCCAGCGCTTCGCCTTCGACGATCGCCTGCACGAGAGCGGCCTTCTTCTCCAGGACCGCGTGCACGAAATCGTCAATGGTGTTGCGCGCGACGAAGTACGTGACGTTGACGGTCCTCGTCTGCCCGATCCGGTAGGCGCGATCCTCCGCCTGCCAGTGGTTGGTCGGCACCCAGTCGAGGTCGTTGAACACGACCTGCGTCGCCGCGGTCAGGTTGAGCCCGGTGCCGCCGGCAATGATGTTCGCCACGAACACCTGGATGCCGGGATCCTGCTGAAACCTGATCGACCAGCTCCTGACGTTTCGCGCTCGGCGTCTTCCCCGTCAGTACGACCGCCGTGTCGCCGAACTCCGAGGCCAGCTTCTGGATCGGATCCTCGAAGCAGGAGAACACGATCACCTTCTCGCCCTGATCGATTGCGCCGCGAACGAAGTCCACGGTCGCCGCCGTCTTCGCATAGGCGAGCGCCTGGCGCGCCTCGACGATGAAGGCGAGCAGCTTGCCGCGCTTGCGCGGGTCGAGCCCCTGCGGCGGCGCCGGGCCGAACTCCTCGCGCTTGCCCGACAGCAGGGCGAAGACTTTCTTGATCGCGCGCGACCCGGTGCCTGGCGCAACATCGACCGGCAGCCACGTCCGCAGCTTTGGCGGCAGCGCCAGGACGTCATCTTTCGTCCGCCGCAGCATGACGCCGTGCAGCTGCACGGTGAGCTCGTCGATGTTCGAGGCGCCGCCGGTCTTCCAGCCGAACTCCCCCTTCTCGGCCGCGCAGTAGCGTTTCGCGAAGGCCAGGAAGCTCCGCCCGAGCGAATGGCCGGCGAGCTGCAGCAGCACGAAGAGGTCGCGCGGACGGCTGGTGAGCGGCGTCCCGGTGAGCAGCTGGACGACCAGCGTCGACCGGCCGTCGGGGCTGTGCGGCTGCTTGATTGGCGAGCTGTCGGGCCAGCTTGCTGCGCGCGCTCGTATGGTTCTTCAGGTAGTGCGCTTCGTCGAACACCAGCGCCGCCCACGGGACGTGCTGCAGCGTCTCCGCATGGCGGCCGAGGATGTCGTAGTTGACGATGACCCACTCGGCGGTCGGCGCGATCGTGGCGCCGCCCTCGATCACGAGGACCGAGGCGTCAGGCGCGACGACCGCGATCTCCCGCGCCCAGTTCCGCTTGACCGAGGCGGGACACACGACGAGGTAGGGACCCGACGGCGCAAGGTGCCGCAGCGACACGATGGCCTGCCGCGTCTTGCCGAGGCCCATGTCGTCGGCGAGGATGGCGCGCCGGCGGCCGAGCAGGAACGCGACGCCGTCGATCTGGTGCGGAAACAGCCCGTCGGCCAGCGCGACGGCCTTCCGGAACGCGTTGTCGACGTCGTCGCCCGACAGGCCGAGCAGGTGTGCGAACGCCGTCGCCTGGGAGTCGAGCGTCATCTACGTGCTACAGCTACGTGCTACGTGCCACGTCCTACGTGCCTCACGTGCATCAGCCCCGAATTGCCGCAGATGATGATCGAGGTGGCGGTAACCCCAGCGCCCCCACTCGGACTTCGACATCACCCCGAAGATTGGATGCGTGGCGGTCCGAAGGGAGTCCGGCGCCGCGCTGAACCGCGCCATCAGCGTCAGCAGCTCGGCGCGGTCCCGCTCGAAGTCACCCGGCGTCGTCCCACCGCATCCCTGTTCGACTTCCGGCAGCGTCTTGATCCCGCGCGGCCACGGCATCGGCAGCTGCAGCGCGATGAACTTGACGACCGGGGCGAACGCGGCGCGGCGGCTGCTGACCGTCTTCTCGCCGAACGCCATCCGGAAGGCGTCGCTCATGTGGCAGACCGCCTGGTGCGAGGTCATGCGGCCCCACCGGCGAGCGCTGTCGGGACGAAGGGCCCGTATCCGCGTCTCGAGCGACGTCAGGGCAGCGGAATCGAAGATGGTCGCCACGATCGCTGGCTGCCGTCCGCTACTTCAGCGGCCCAAGCGGACTCGGGGCGCACCCGGTCCGCTCGACGGTGTAGACACCGCCGGAAATCTTCCACCCTTCGGGCGTCTTGATCAGATCGAAGGCGTCAATCCCGCAGTGGCTGAACTTGCCGTCCACCCAGAAGTCATACGGCGTCCAGAGCGCGGCAATCGGCCCGTGGATGCGGACCTCTGGGCTCCACATGCGCTCGCGATACTCCTGCTTCCGCTTGCCGAGGCCATCGAGATAATCCTGGATCGAGGCCCCGCGCGAGGTGGGTTGACCGTTCTGGTCGCGCACGGCGAAGAGCTTGCCGTCCGCCATCAGCACGCTGCGCGCCCCCTCGACATCGCGCGACGCCATGGTGTCGAAGAACTTCTGCACGGCCGCGATCACCGCCGCCTTGTCGTCCTCTTTGACTGGCGCCGTCTGCGCCACGGCCGGCGCCGCGATCGCCATGAACATCAGGAACACACACGCGCGCATCAACACCTCACTCGCAGGATATCCGACGACAACTCCCAACTCCCAACCTCCAACTCCCAAACGCGAGTTCCGAGCGACTCCCCTTGGAAGTTGGGAGTTGGAAGTTGCGAGTTGAGTCCCTACCGCCCTTCCGCCGCCTGATACAGCCGCAGGAGCCGCATCGACCATGGCGGCGCGTCGGCCACGCTGGCCGTCTGCGTGATGCGTACGAACCTGGCGCGTGCGGGCGCGAAGGCGATCGTGGTCGTTCCTGGCGATCCCTCGCCTTCCGCGACCGGTGAGCTCCACGTCGTGCCGTCCGTGGACACTTGCACCTGGAAGCGTCGCGGGAACGTCGAGGCGCCCGGCGCACCGCCGCGCCCGGCCACGGTGGACGACGTGAACTGCAGTTCGACGAGCATGACCGGGGCAGGCAGCTCCACTTGCAGCCACATCCCCGCCTGCTGCGGCACGCCGCTCGTCCAGCCGAGGAAGTTCAGGGCGCCGGCGGCTGTTCCCTCGAAGTTGAACGCCCCTTCGGCGTTCGCCTGCGGCGTCGGGCGGGCATCGTGGCTGGCCGTGACCTTCCACGACGGCTCCGGCGTCAGCAGCCGCGGCAGCGAGCGCAGCAGATCGTCGGCGGTCCATGGCGTCTTGCGGTCGCCCGTGGCGGCGCGTGCGCGCGCGACGTCGCCAGGCGTCACCACGGTGCCGGTGTTGCCGAAACCGTTCCTGACGAACGAGCTGATCTCGGCGATCCATTGATCGGTGTTCGAGCCGAGCGCCGGCATCACCTGCGGATACGTCCGTCCCTCGATCGGACCGGTCAGCCCGTGGATCATCGTCTTGATGACGTAGTCACGGTGGCCGTTGACGCGTGGCGAGCCGGCCAGCGACGGCGCGAGCGTGGTCCCCGCCGCTGCGCCCGGCGTCTGCGTGCCCCGGCCGTCCTCGCCATGACACGAGAAGCACAACTCGGCGTAGATGACGCCGCCGCGCTCCACCATCGCCTGCTGATCGGCCGTCAGCCCACCGCGACCGCCGCGGCCTGCCGCGGCCGGAGGATTCAGGATGCGGTTCGCGACGAACTGCACACCGCGTCCCCCGCCGGCCTCGACCGCCTGCTTCACCGCTGACGCCGCCTCGGGCGCCTTCAGGACGTTCATCGTCAGCATCGCCTGAATGACGACGTCGGCGTCCTTGTCGCGAGCCAGCGCGCGATAGTCGGTCGCGAAGGACCGATCGCCGGCCTTGTAGAGCGTCTCGCTGGCGCGGATCGCCTGGATGCGCAGCTGCGGATCCGGGTCCGCCAGGATCTTGCGGGTCAGGCCCGCGGTCAGCGCGTCGAGTCCCTCGAGCGTCCACAGCGCGTGGAATCGCGCCAGTGGATTGTTCGATCGTCCGGCGATCGCCTGGAGCGCCGGGACCACCGACTTGTCCTGCTTCAGAACCAGCAGCTGTTGCGCGGTGTCGCGCCACCATCCGTTCGGATGGGACAGGTGGGCGACGAGCTGTGCCGGCGTCTCGTTGTGCATGCGCGGCGGCGTGCGATCGCGCGGGATACCGTCGTAGGTCACGCGCCAGACGCGGCCGCGATTCATCGCCTTGTCCAGCTGGTACTGCTTGATCTTCTCGCGAAGGTAGGTGCCTTCCCTCGCCCACTCGGCGCCTTCGATGATGCCGCGATACATGTCCGCGATGTAGATCGCGCCGTCCGGCCCGGTCGCGATGTCGACCGGACGAAAGAGGGGATCGAGCGAGCGGATGAACTCCGACCGGGTGTAAGCGTTGTGAAGCTGCGTCAGCCCCTCGCTCTTCACCGGACGAAGGCGCCTGACGATCCGCGCCACGACCTCGCCGTGGAGGTAGTCGCCGATCAAATCCTTCGGCAGCCGATCGCCGCGGTAGATCTCGTTGCCGGCCGCGGCTGTCGCATAGATCAGCGACCCGTCGGGCATGCGGGTACCCGGCAGCCCTGACTGGATGTCGCCGATCAGGATCGGCGCGCCCCACACGATGTTGAGATCGGGCTCGAACTGATCGGGCGGCGCGAAATTGCCGTAGTGGACCGGGAACTGGAAATAGCCGGGCAGCCCGCTGGCGCCGTGCTGGAACCAGACCTTGCCGGCGTTGTCCTGCGTCACGCCCCACTGCGCGCTGTTGGGCCCGGTCGGCTCCTTGAGCAGCCCGCCCGGCGTCCAGCGCAGGCGGAAGGCATTCACCGTGCTGTAGAGCCAGTTGTCCATCGCCCAGAACAGGCTCGCCTGCTGCGACTCCATGTTGCCGGCGCGACCGAACCCGGCGGTGAACAGCTCCCTGGCGTCCGCCACGCCGTCCGCGTTCGAGTCGGTGTATTTCCACACCTCGTCGGCATTCGTCTCCATCGTCAGGATGGCATTGGCCCCGAACGGCAGCACGAACCGCGGGAAGACCATCTTGTCCACGAAGACCGTGTGGCGTTCGAAGGTGCCGTCCTGGTTGCGATCCTCGTGCATCGAGATCCGTCCGACCGGCGGGACGAGGTCGACGCCCTCGGGTGTCTGGAAGTAGCCGCGCAGCTCGAGCACGAACATCCGGCCGTTGCCGTCGAACACGATCTGGCCGGGGCTTTCGATCACCGGATCGGACAGGACCGGCTCGATCCTGTAGCCGGGCGGCAGCCAGAACTGTTTGGCCTGCTCCGCCGGGCTCAGCGGCACCACCGGCGGCTTCGGCGACAGGTCGGCGTTGGCGTTGGCGGGGTCCTTCGCGTCCGGAGCGGCGCCAGGCCCACGCCCGCCTCCTGGCGTCTGAATCGCACCTCGACCTTGGGCGATGGGACGATGGATGAACACGATCGCGGCCAACGCGATCAGGACGAGCGGGGCGAGCAGGCGACGGCAAATCCGGGCGGTCACGAGTGGGCGAATTATAGCGGCTGACGCGGTCGGGATCGGGGATCGGGGATCAGTGATCCAAAGATGCTCCAGAGTTGTATGACAGGTCTACGTCCGCACGTGCTGCGAGATCGGAGCGGCCGTCGGCGCCGGCAGCCGCACCGTGAACAGCGCGCCTCCCTGCGGGCGGTTCGCGGCGGTGATCGTCCCGCCGTGCAGGTGCACCAGGTCGCGGCTGATCGCGAGACCGAGGCCGAGGCCGCCGTGCTCGCGGGTGATCGACGAATCCGCCTGCCGGAACTGATCGAACGCAAACGGCAGGAAGTCCTTGGGGATGCCCGGACCGTTGTCCTCGATCGTCAGCTCGACCTCGTCGCCAACCTTCCGTGCGGCGATCGCGATGAAGCCGTTCCGCTCCAGGAATTTCGCGGCGTTCGACAGCATGTTCCAGCACACCTGCTGCAGCCGCCGCGCGTCCCCCATCACCATCACGTCGGCGGGAATGTCGGAGACGACCTCGATCTGCTTCTCGACGATCACCGGGCGCATGATGTCGAGGGCGCCATCGACGATCGTCTTGATCGGCGTCGGCTGCTTCTCGATGCTGAGCGCGCCGCTGCGGATGCGCGCCACGTCGAGGATGTCGGAGACCAGCTGCGCCTGGATGGTGACGTTGCGCTGGATGGCGTCGATGGCGCGCCCCCTCAGCTCGTCGGGCAGCCCCTGCTGCTTCAGCACCTGCGCCCAACCGAGCAGGGCGTTGATCGGCGTGCGCAGCTCGTGGGACAGCGTCGCCAGGAAGTAGTCCTTCATCCGGTTCGATTCTTCCGCCTCGCGGCGCGCCACCTGCTCGCGTGCCAGCTCGAGCCGCTCCTCCTCCGCCCGCTTGCGCTCGGTGACGTCATGACCGATGCCGAGCATCCGGGTCGCCCGGCCGCCCGGTTCCGTCACCACGCGGCCGCGCGAATGCAGCGTGATGATGGTGCCGTCCGGCTTGACCGCGCGGTGCTCGAACGTGAACGGCTCGCCGGTGCGCGCCGACATGGCGACGATCTGCTGCACCCGCGCGCGATCGTCGGGATGAACCATCGAGACGTAGGCTTCGTACGAGATCGGGGTGCCGACGGCCAGCCCGTAGAGGCGATACATCTCGTCGGACCACCAGATCGAGTTGGCGGCGACGTCCCACTCCCAGCTCCCGATGTGTGCGACGTGCTGGGCTTCGACCAGACGGCCGTGCAGACGCTGCAGATCTTCCGAGCGCTCGTCGATGCGGCGCTCGAGGTCGAGATTGAGCTGGCGGAGGTCCTGCTCCGCGCGCCGGCGCGCCGCGACCTCGGCGGCGAGCGTCAGCATCACGACCATCTTCACGCACAGATACGCCTGGAGCAGCAGCAGCGACTCGTTGGGCGTGTCCGCGCGAGAACGGTCCCAGGCCGCTGAGCGTGCCGAGCGTGGCCATGGTGCCGGTGATGAGCACGGCCGCCGCGGCGCCTGGCAGCCCGAAGCGCAGCGCGCCCCAGACGAGGACCGGCAGCATCACGAACATCAGCGGATAGCTTCGGGCCCCCGCGACCGTTGGACCGAACACCCAGGCGCCGGTCATGACCACGGCCGCCAGCAGCACCGATCCCTCGAGTGCCGACCGCGCGGTCCAGTGCTCGTCCCGAAAGCGGCTCCATGTCGCAATCAGCGGCGGCAGCAGCACCGCGCTGGAGAGATCGCCGGTCCACCAGGTCAGCCAGATCATCCTGGCGGTCGATGGCGTGGTGAGGCCGCCCGCAAGGAGCGCGGCGATCCCCACCGTGGCGGCAACCGCGGAGGCCACGATCACCGCCAGCACGTAGGCCAGGATGCCGGTGGTGGTCTCGAACGCGTCGCGGCCGTTCCCGATCCGCCGGATCAGCGCCTGCGCGATCAACGCCTCCGCGGTGTTGCCACCGGCAATGATCAGCGACGGCAGCACCGCGCCTGTTGTCGTCAGGTTGACGAGGAAGGCGCCGGCCAGGACACCGGGCCAGAGCCAGGGTCCCGCCAGCCAGCACGCCGCGATCGCCAGGCCGGATGGCGGCCAGATCGCCGACGCACTCGTGTGGACGAAGGCCAGAGACAGACCGAGACGTCCGGCGGCGAAATAGAGGACCGTGAACGCGGCAATCGCCGCCAACCGCCAGACTGACATGGAGGAGACGAATTCTAGACGACTCTCACCCTCACTGCACCCATGGCTGAGGTTCGAACGTCAGCTGCCGCCGCGCATCGGGGCGCATCGGGGTGTCAGGCAGTGAATCGTGAACTTCACGATTCACTGCCTGACACGCGCCTCGTTCTCGCGGACCCGCGCCTGGACGATGCGCGTCACCAGCGTCGCCGGGATCGTCTGCTCGGGCGAGAACCGGATGGTGCGGCCGGAGATGTCGAACGCCCCGAGTTCGCCGCGAAACTCGTTGACGACGTCGAGGCTGACGACGGTGAACGAAAGGTGCCGGGGCTGCGCGGCGAAATGCACGAGCGCCCCGTTCAGCCGGTAGGTCGGGACCTGGTAGGAGATCACCTCCACGGCCTGTGGCGCCGCCCGCTTGATCTGCGCACGCAGCGAGGCGAGCGCCTTCCGTTCCGGGGCGTCGAGCCGATCGAGATACTCGTCGACGGTCGCGGCAACACCCGGCCGCGCGTCGGGCTTCTTCTTTGTCTTTGCCGCCTTCGCGGTCTTCGTCGTCTTCGTCGTCGGGGCCTTCTTTACCATTTCAGTCCGTTACCCTTCTGTTTTGACTTTCTCCTTTTGACTTCTGACTTGCGCCACCAACTCATACGACTTCACCCGTGCCGCGTGATCGTAGATGTGCGAGACGACCATCAGCTCGTCGGCGCTGGTACTGTCGACGAACTGTCGCAGCCCGGCGTCGACGGTGGCAGGCGAACCGACCATGGCGATCGAGTTGACCTCCTCGATCGGCAGCTGGCCGAACGGCACCACGTCCTTCTCGAATTCGCGGCTGGGCGGCGGCAGCTTGATCGGCATGCCGCGGCGGAGGCTCGCGAACGCCTCGCGGCCAGAGGAGGCGAGGAACCGCGCCTCGCCGTCCGTGTCGGCGGCAACCACGTTGACGCCGAGGATGACGTACGGCTCGGGATGTTCCGGCGACGGCCGGTAACGCTGGCGGTAGATGGTGATGGCTTGCGTCATCTGAGCCGGCGCGAAGTGCGACGCGAACGCGAACGGCAGTCCGAACAGCGCCGCCACCTGCGCGCCGAACAGGCTCGAGCCGAGGATGTAGAGCGGCACCCGTAATCCGCCGCCGGGCACCGCGTGGACCGTCTGCCCCGGCTCGGGCGTGAAGTACGCCATCAGCTCGGCGACGTCGCGGGGGAACTCCTCCGGATCGGTCACGAGCGTCCGCCGCAGCGCGCGGGCGGTGGTGGGATCCGTCCCCGGCGCACGGCCGAGGCCGAGATCGATCCGTCCGGGAAACAGCGACTCGAGGGTGCCGAACTGCTCCGCCACCACGAGCGGCGAATGATTCGGCAGCATGATGCCGCCGGCGCCAACGCGAAGCGTCCGCGTGCCCGCCGCGAGATGCGCGATCACCACCGCCGTCGCGGCGCTGGCGATGCCGGGCATGTTGTGATGCTCGGCGACCCAGTAGCGGTGATAGCCCAGCCGCTCCGCGTGCCGCGCCAGGTCGAGGCTGTTCTGCAGCGCGACCGCGGCCGTACTGCCCTGCGTGATCGGCGCGAGATCGAGGACGGAGAAGCGAACCATCAGGTCAGTGTACGTGCGCGCGTCGCACGTAGCACGTCGCACGTAGCACGTCAACTAGCGAACCGCCACCGGCGCGACCGTCGACCCCGTGAATCCCTGCATCTTGAGCGGCTGGACGATCAGCGCGAATTCGTGGACGCGCTTCGACGCCAGCTCGTCGAGCTTCAGGTTCTCGAGCAGGTGGATGCCATGGACGACGAGCATCAGCTGGTGGACGGGAAGCGAGAGCTGCGGATCGGGGTTCGGGCCGACCTCGACCGGCCAGTTGTCCGAGCCGACCAGCATCGGATCCTGCTTCGCCAGCCACGACGCGGCGGCGACACCAAGGCCCGGACAGCTCTTGACATAGCGGGCGTTGTCCTTGCCCCAGAGCCGTCCCCAGCCGGTGTGCACGAGGATCGCGTCGCCCGGCTGCAGTGTGAGCTTCTGCCGGGCGAGGGCCTGCTCGAGATCCTGGGCGGTGATCTCGTAGTTGTCCGCGAGCATCTCGACGCCCTTCAGCGCCGCGACGTCGATCAGGACGCCGCGCGTCATCAGCGCGCCGACCTTCTCGATGCCCAGCTTCGTGAAGCCGCCGCGCGTCGCGATGTCGTCGACGCGCAGGCAGTTGTAGACCATGTCGCCGTGGGTCTGGTGGGTGAAGCCGTCGAACTGGGTGCCGACGTGTCCCATCTCGCCGATCACCAGCTCCTCGTTGCTGCCGCGGCGGTTGGACCCGGGGTTCATCAGCGTCCGCTTGGTGTGCACGTCGAATCTGCGCGTGCCGAAGAACGGCATCGTCGAGCTCAGGATCTGCCCAAGCTCGATGACTTCACCCGTTTTGATCAGACGGGTTGCCTTGAGGACCGACTCGGGCTTCATGTGGTTCGCGGAGCCGCGTTCGTCCCCCGCGCCCCACTTCGACGGACATCGCTCCGCAGGCGTCGGGACGGTCCAACTCTGGGCAAGTGCCGCCCCGGGCAGTAGAGCCAGAGCCACGACGAACAGCATCATTCGCATGCGTAGATTCCTCTTGAGCAAAGGTGGCGAGAGCATACAGCAGGGGCCAGACTCGCATGACCGATGAGGCGCGCCACAGGCGCGCCCCGCCGGAGCGGAGCGGGGCTCGCGGGGCCCCGCGAGCGACGGCGCTGGGGGGTCCGGCGGGGCGAAGCCCCCCGGTCTCGACTGAACTACACTGACAGGCATGCGGAAACACGCTCTCTCGCTCGCCTTCCTGGCATTTCTCGGCGGCGTCTCACTCGTGGCGGACACCTGGCCGCACTGGCGCGGACCCTCGATGGACGGCATCAGCACCGAGAAGGGCCTGCCCTTCAAGTGGAGCCCGACGGAGAACGTCGCGTGGAAGCTGCCGCTGCCCGCCTTCAGCGGCTCGACGCCGATCATCTGGAACGACACCATCTTCCTCAACGTCGCGACCGAGCGCGCCACCGGGCAGATCGAGCTCTGGGCCGTCGATCGCAACAAGCAGGCGGTGCTCTGGAAGCGGCTGCTGGCGGGCGAGAACCGCATCGGCAACAAGCAGAACATGTCGTCGCCGTCGCCGGTCACCGACGGCAAGCACGTCTGGGTCATCACCGGCACCGGGGTCATGAAGGGCTTCGACTTCGCCGGCAAGGAGATCTGGACGCGCGAGATCCAGAAGGACTACGGCAAGTTCGGCATCCAGTTCGGCTATGCCTCGTCGCCGCTGCTCCACGGCGACGGCCTCTACCTGCAGGTCCTGCACGGGATGTTCACGGACGATCCGTCGTACGTCCTGAAGCTGGACAAGATGACCGGCAAGACACTCTGGAAGGTCGAACGGCCGACCGACGCGATTCATGAGTCGCCCGATTCCTACACCACGCCGGCCCTGCTCCAGCACAACGGCAAGACCGAGATCGTCGTCACCGGTGGCGACATCGTCACGGCCCATGATGCCGCGACCGGCAAAGAGGTGTGGCGGGCCGACGTCCTCAACCCGAACAACAGCCGGAACTACCGCATCATCTCGTCGCCGATCGTGGCTGGCGGCCTGATCATCGCGCCGACCCGCGTCAATCCGCTGGTGGCGCTGAAGCCGGGCGGCAGCGGCGACGTCTCCAGCTCCCACGTGGCCTGGACGTTCCATCGCGGGCCCGACGTGCCGTCGCCGGTCAGCGACGGGACGTATCTCTATCTCGTCAGCGAGCAGGGCGTCGTCTATTGCCTGGAGCTGGCGACCGGGAAGCTCGTCTACGGGCCGAGCCGGCTGCCGAACGACTTCTACAGCTCGTCGCCGGTGCTCGCCGACGGCAAGATCTACGTCACCGGCGAGTCCACGGGTGTGACGACGGTATTCAAGGCCGGCCCGACGTTCGAGATCCTCGCGTCGAACACGTTCAACGATCCCTGTTCGCCCTACTGCCTGGCGTCGGTCGCGGTCTCGCAGGGGCAGTTGTTCGTGAAGACGGACGCGAATCTGTGGGTGGTCGGCCAGCGGCGAAAGTGAGCCGCCTCTGCGCCACCTTGCATCTTTCCTCGTGCTGTTCCTGGTTGGTGCCGTCGATATCAACGATACCAACAATGTCAACGACGCCAGCCATCAGGTAGCCGCGCGCGCGCAGGAACCCGGCGCAGCCACCGGGCTGTCGTTCATCGACACCAGCATCGAGAACGCCTCGCCGCTCTGGTACGAGACCGTGGACGGCGTCGTCCGCGTCAACCTGCTCTACGACCACGAGCACTCGTCGCCCAACCGCGCCGCCGGGCACATTCATTTTCGAGTCCACGCGACCCCGGGATCGAAGCTCACGCTCGAGTTCAGGAACCTCGACAACGTCTGGAACAGCCAGCCCGGGTCCGTCGCGCGCGAGTTGAAGACGCTGTCGATCTCCGAGGACGGGCGCACGTGGCGGCAGGTGCCGACCGACAGCCTGCCGAACGACCGGGTGCAGCTTCGCGTCGAGATGCGAGGCCCGCATCTCTACATCGCGCGCATCGAGCCCTACCGCCTCTCCGATCTCGACCGCCTGATCGGATCGATCCGCGGTCACGCGCTGGTGAAGATCGAGCCGATTGGCAAGACCGTTGGCGGGCGCGACCTCGAACTCGTCCACATCGGTAATCCCGCCGCGAGGTATCGGCTGTTCGTTCGGGCGCGGGCGCATCCGTGGGAGTCCGGCAGCAGCTGGGTGGCGCAGGGACTGATCCAGCGCCTGCTCGCGGGGGACACGAGCGCGAAGACGTTCCTCGAGACCTACAGCGTGTCGATCCTGCCGCTCGCCAACAAGGATGGCGTCGCCCGGGGCGGCACGCGGTTCAACCTGCTCGGCAAGGATCTCAATCGCAACTGGGACAAGCCGGCCGATCCGCAGCTCTCACCCGAGAACGCGGCGCTCGAGCGCTGGCTCGAGTCGGCGATCAAAGCCGGGCGCGCGCCGCACCTGGCCGTGGAGCTGCACAACGACGGCGGCGGCCGGCTGCACATCAGCCGTCCGCCCGTGCCGCAGCTCGAACGGCACCTCGCGCGCATGGCGATCCTCGAGGAACTGCTGCGCAGCAAGACATGGTTCACCGAGGGCAGCACCAATTCGGCCTTCCGCAACAGCGGCACGCTCGGCGACGGCTGGCTCCAGCGCTACGGCATCGACGCCGTCGTGCATGAGCTGAACTGCAACTGGATCGAAGGGCGCAAGGAGTTCGCCTCGGCGCGGCTGTGGACGGAGTACGGCGAGAAGCTCGCCGAGGTCTTCCACGACTACTTCACGCGTGTCAGGCCCTGACGTGGACGGGATCGTGTTCGCGTGAGCAGCGGCTTCGCGCCAGTCCCCGGCGGCGCGTTCCTGATGGGCAGCGACGACGGAGCGGAAGACGAGCGGCCGGTACATCGCGTCCGCGTGGACGATTTCGAGATGGCGATCTGCCCGGTGACGTGCGAGGAGTATCGCGCGTTCCTGGGTGCGACCGGCCACGAACAGCCGCGTGACTGGGACGTCTTCGCCACGTCACCCGATCTTCCGGTCGTCGGCGTGAGCTGGCTCGATTGCCAGGCCTATTGCGCATGGCGCACGAGTGAAGGCACACCGGTGCGGCTGCCGACCGAGGCCGAGTGGGAGCGCGCGGCGCGCGGCGGTGTAGAGGGACGCCGCTATCCGTGGGGCGACGACATCCCCGCCTGGATTCCGGACAATGGACGCGGCCCCGTCGCGGGTCCGTGGCCGGTGACGCTCGGCGAGCCGAATGCCTTCGGCATTTACGGGATTGCCGCGAACGTCCACGAGTGGTGTGCGGACTGGTACGCCGCCGACTTCTACGGCTCCAGTCCCGAGTTGAATCCGCGCGGGCCCGAGCGCGGCGTGCGGCGCGCGTCGCGAGGCGGGTCGTGGCGGCATGCGATCACCATCAGCCGCTGCTCCGCCCGCAGCCGCATCGATCCGTCGTTCCGGTATACCGACTACGGGTTTCGCGTCGTCCGGGCGGAATGACCACCCGGCTGCGATTCGCGCTACAGCTTCAGTGAGGCGAGGTATTCGAGCGACCGCGGGATCTGCTTCTCGGACTGCGGATGCTCGTCCTCGATGAAGTGCATCTTCACGCCCGCCTTGTTCGCGGCGCGCAGGATGCCTGCGATGTCGATCATCCCCTGGCCGAGCGCCACGCTGGTGTCGTCGGGCGCGTCACCGGTCGGCTCGTTGATCTTCGTCCCCTTGCGCATGTCCTTCAGGTGGGTCGACGGAAACCGTCCCGGGTACTTGGCCAACAGGTCGACGGGGTTGGCGCCGCCGTGCACCACCCAGAAGACGTCCATCTGGAAGTCCACGATGCCGGTGTCGGTCTGCTTCGCCAGCGCGTCGAACAGCGTCCCGTCCGGGCCCTGCTGAAACTCGTAGCCGTGCATGTGATAGACGAAGCGCAATCCGGCGTCGCGCATCGCCTTGCCGGCCTTCGTGAACACCGGCACCGCCTTGTCGAGGTCGGCCCGAGTGAAGAGCTTGTCGTGCGGAATCCACGCGCACATCACCTGCTGGGCGCCGAAGGCCTGGGCCTCCTTGATCACGCTGCCGACATCCTTCGCGAGCAGGTTGAAGTCGGCGCCGGTCGACGCGATCCGCAGCCCGGCCTTCTTGACCTGCGCCGCGAACTCCGCGGCGGGGAGCTTGTAGGTGCCGGCGGCCTCAACGTCGGTGAAGCCCCAGTCCCGCACCATCTTGAGGGTGCCGGCGATGTCGCCCTTCTCGAACAGATGACGCAGGCTGTAGAGCTGCAGGCCGACAATGCCGGTGGCCGGATGTTTCAAGACGCCTTGGGCACGCAGCGAATCTGAGAGCCGGGACATCACGGCGGCTCCGGCAAGCGTCTGGATGAATGCGCGTCTGCTGGTCATGTTCGCCATGGCAGGCGAGATTCTATCGCGAGTGGCGTGCTAGATTGCCTGGGGATGCTCACCGCCAGCGGATGCCGTGAACGCCGCGCTCGACTGTTTGCCGCGCTCGAGCCGAAGCCGGACTGGGTGCTCCTCTCCGAGCCACGGCATCTCATCTACTTTGCCGGCTTCCACGCGAGCCCGTTCACATTTCGCACGCAGAACGCGTCCGCCCTGCTGATCCTCGGCGCCGACGGCTCCAGCACGCTCGTGACCGACAGCATGCTTGGCGTCTATGCTCACGTCGACCAGCGCGTGACGGCCGAGTGGTACAACGGCAGGACCTCGGCGCCAGAGCGGCAGGGGGTGCTCGTCGCGGCCGCGAAAGGGGCGATGCAGTCGCGCGCGGGCGGCCGGCTGGCGTTCGACGAGATGGTGCCGTCGTCGCTCTGTTTCGATCTGGCGGCCCGCAGGACGGACGTCCGGGCCCAGTCCGTCAACGTGGTCGCGCGGCAGTTGATGCGGCGCAAGGATCGCGACGAGATGGCGGTGCTCCGGCGCGTGATCGACGCCATGGAAGCCGCGTTCGTCCGCACCGAGGCCGACCTGCGCGCCGGGATGACCGAGATGCACGCGTACGCGCTCGTCTGCGGCGCCGTCAACGAGCGTCTCGACGAGCAGGCGCTCGTCTATGGCGACTTCGCGTCCGGTCCACGCACCGTCGACAAGGGAGGCCCGCCGACGCGCCGCACGATCGAACGGGGCGATCTCTTCCTGCTCGACTATTCCGCCGTGCTGGCAGGGTATCGCGGCGACTTCACCAACACCTGGGTCGTGGACGGTCAGCCGACGCCGCGCCAGCGCGAGCTCTCAGCCTTCTGCCTGGAGGCGATGGCGGCCGGCGAGGCGCTGCTGAAACCCGGCAGCCGCGGCCGCGACATCGACGCGGCGCTGAGGAAGGTCTTCACCAACCGCGGCGTGCTCGAACACTTCCCGCATCACAGCGGCCACGGCATCGGCCTTGGTCATCCCGATCCGCCGTACTTCACGCCCGAGAGCGATGACGTTGTCGTCGAAGGGGACGTGGTCACGCTCGAGCCCGGGTTGTATGTGAAGGACGTGGGCGGAATGCGTTTCGAACGGAACTACCTGATCACGGCCACCGGCTACGAGCTGCTGACGCGGCATCGCGTCGGGCTGGCGTAGACGAAATCGCTATTTACTCCAGGGCGGCGTGACCTTGTTGGCCCGCGCGTAGGCGATCAACTGGCCGAGATGCTCGTGCAGGTGCGTCGCCGTGGTCAGCCACAACGCGCGCACCGTGCTCTTCTGCCCGAACATGTCGATGGTTGTCGTGAGCTCGGCGTCGGTTGTCGACGTCATCGACGTCCGCAGGAACGCGAACGACTTCTCCAGCTCCGCGATGGTCGCGGCCTTGTCCATCTTCCGCTTCTCGAACGCCACCGTGGTCTTGTAATCCTTGGTGATGCCCGTCTCTTTCGGGGCGGGCTTGTCGAGCAGCGCCGGGAGGAAGTAGTTGTCGGCGGCGACGTGGGCCAGGACTTCGCCCGTGGTGCGCACGCCGTCGGCGGGCTTCCAGGCATACGCGGAGTCGGGCATGGCGTTGGCCAGCCCCATCACCTTCTTCTCGAGATCGGTGATGTCCCTGAGCAGATCGCCCATCAGGCCCTCGCGCGTCTGGGCCGCGAGCGGAGCGGCGAGGGCAAGCACGGCGGCGAACACGGTCACGGCGGAGGTGAAGCGGATGACGTTTTTCATCCCCGCAGTGTAAGCCGGGCGGACGCGTTCCGTCAGCGCCGCACGCGGACCGGCTGGGGCAGGGCCGGCGTGAACCTGGCCGCCACCGCCGGCGCCGGCTGCTCGGTCTGGGTGCGACGGGGCGCCCCCTGCGATCGATGCGCCAACTGCGTGAGCGCCGCCGCCAGCAGCGCCGCGATCGCGCGCATCGTCGGACCCGGCTGCACACCCTGCTGCAGTTCGATCGCCAGCACCCCCGCGCAGCCTTCCGGGATCAGCAGCGGGACCACCACTGCCGCGCTGGTATGCGGCGTCGCCGCCACCTCGGAGCTGTTCTCCGACCGAAATGCCGCTGACGTCGCGTTGTCGTCGTCTCGCTTGACCGCCGGCAGGTGCGCCAGCACCTTGTCCGAATATCCCTGCACGAGCGTCGGCCTCAACTCCTCGCTAATCTCGTCCCACAACCACACGATCAGGCCGGCGGCGTTGAGGAGCCGCGCCGATTCGTTCAGCAGCCGCTGGATGTCGTGGCGATCGACCACGCGGCCGAACTCGGTACAGAGCTGCGCGACAGCCTCGAGACGACGGTCGAAGGGCGGCTCGGTTTGTCGCGGGGCCGGCTTCTCGGCGATCAGCAGCTCCTCATCCGGCTGGGTGAGCTCCGGCGTCGCCACGACCTCCTCGACCTGTGCTTCCTTCGTCCGTGCGACCTCGCTGACGGCCTCCACCACCGGCGCCTCAGCGTTCAGAGCGAGTCCCGCGTCGGCGACGATCTCCGGCAGATCCAGCGTCATGGCGAGTGCGGACGTGACCTCGGGGGCCGTCGTCGGGATGACAGGCTTCGGCGCCTGTGAGGGCGCCCAGAGCGCGGGCGTTGATGCGCGAGGGGCGGCAGCCGCGGGCGCGGTCACGGTCCCCTCAGGCCGCGCGGCTGGCGTCGCCTTCGGCGCGCTGTCCTCGGCTGTCCGCGGCTTGTTCGTGAGCCTGACCAGCGTATCGAGCGCCGAGTCGACGATCGTCCTCAGCCGCGTCGGCGGCGACTTCGGAGAGGCGTCCTCGAGTGCCGAGGCCGTCGAGGCGAAGTCCGCCACCGGCTCGGGATGCACCTCGAGAAACTCGCGCAGCACGGCGTCCGGATCGAGGCCGATGCTGTGCGCATAGGTCCGGATGTAGGCGCGCCGGAAGATACCCGCCGGCCACTGGCTGACGTCGTCGCGCTCGAGCCCCTCGAGGAGGGACTGCTTGATTTTGGTCTGGGCGGCGATCGCGATCAGGTCGATCTGCCGCGCTTCACGCTGCTGGCGCAAGCGGGCGCCGAAGTTCTCGGGCATGGGGCACACCTCTGCGCGGTCCGCTCTGGCGAGGCGCAGTCTTTGAAGACACACATGGACGGTCGGTACGGGTCGTGGCCTGGAGAGTCGGTCACCGCTCAGCCTCTGGCGAGGCGGCCCCAATGGCGGTGATGGCTCCGATCCGTGGGAGCGAGAGTAGCAATATGCGGGATCGAGTTCAACCCTTTCCCGACCCGACCGTTCAAAGCGACCGACCTGCTCAGTCGGTTCCGAACGCAGGTCACGGGCATAAAATCTCCAGTCACAGAATGACCAGGACCAGCCCAGACGTTCACATAGAAGAGTGGCAGCCCGCCGCGGAAGGTACGACCGCGCTGACTCGCGACGTCGACATGCTGGCCGACGTGCTCCACGCCGTCGTCCACGACGGCGCCGGGGTGAGCTTCGTGGTCCCCTACTCCCTGGACGAGGGGCGGGCGTTCTGGATTGAGAAGGTGCTGCCCGGCGTGCGCGCGGGAACGCGGCGGGTGCTCGTCGCTCGCCTCGGCGACCGAATTGTCGGCACCGTCCAGATCGATCTCGCGACGCCGCCCAACCAGCAGCATCGAACCGAAGTGATGAAGCTGCTGGTGCATCCAACCGCGCGCCGGTTGGGCATCGCCCGGGCACTGATGGTCGCGCTCGAGCCGCTCGCCGCATCGTCCGGGCGGACGCTGCTGACGCTCGACACCTGGACCGGCGGGGCCGCCGAGTCGCTGTATCGCTCGCTCGGCTACGTTGTCGTCGGCGTGATTCCGCGGTTCGCCCGAGGCTCAACCACCACGGCGCTCGAGCCCACGACGATCATGTACAAGGAGCTGGACGCCTACAGGCCGCCTTCCGCGATCGCCGGCGTGAAGGCGGTGCACTGAATCGTGCCGGTGATCGCCTCGCCGGTTGCCGTCTTCGCATCGATCGCGAACGTGCCGCCCTTGGCGGCTCGATCCAGCTTCACGCTGCCGCTGCCGGATGGCGTCCCGCCCTTGACCGTGCTGACTTGCAGGTCCTTATTGCCGCTGACCGACAGCGTGAACATGTCGCCGCTGCCGTTCTTCGGTCGCCACAGCGTCACCTGGACTCCGCGGCCGTTCTCCTCCTGCCGCACCGTCCACATCTCCGACATCACGTTGTAGATCGAGGCGTCCGCGGCATGCGTGCACGAGCCCGCGGCAGTCGAGCTGAGGGCCTCGCCGCCAGCCTTCAGCGCCACGGTGATCAGCGCTGGCTGAGGGCCGCCGGCCGGACGTCTGGCCTGTCGGCCATCGGCCATGGCGAGCAGGGTCGAGAGACGTCGAGACAGAGGTCGAGAGAGACGTCGCGAGCGAGAGTGAGAGCGCGAGGCAGAAAACGAAGCGCGAGTGGTGACCTGACATGCGAGTGGTCTCCTGGGGTTCGGGTCGGGGCATGAGTCGAGGATTTTACTGCGTCTGCCTGTGAAAGCGGGGGGCGCGGCCGACATCAGACCACGGCCGTATCAGCGAGACGGTCCGGCCATGCTCGAACTCGAGCGTCGTGCCGAGCGCGTCGCCGGCCGCAAGACCGAGGATCGCGCCGCGGTAGCGGCTCAGCGTGTCGACCACTTCCCGAGGCTTCTCCTATTTGCCCGCCGTGACCTCGTCGTAGGCCGGTCCGAGCGGCCGCTGGACGAGCGGGCCGTAGTCCTCGAAGCCTTTGATGATGTCGGTGGAGGCGACGATCTGATCGCGCGTCTTTCCAGCCTTCACCTGTTCGCGGACGTAGTCGAGCAGCGCCACCAGGTAGTTCGCGTGACGCGCCAGGTCGGCGCGGCTGCCCGTCACCTCGAACTTCGCGCCCGCGTGGCCGAAAATGTACAGGGTGTCGGCCGGAAGCTCCGCCGCGACTTTGTTCAGTACCGTGGTCCAGTTCGCGATCGAGGCGCCATTCGCGCGGTCGATGACCGGGTGGGCGCGATTGAACATCAGGTCGCCCATGTGCGCGACGTTCGCGCGCTCGAAGTAGATGACGACATCGCCGCCGGTGTGGGCGGGGCCGTAGTGCTTGATCGAGATGCGCTCGTCGCCGTGGTCGAGCGTCAGCGCGTCGGTGACCGTCTTGTCAATCGCCGCCGGCTCGGTCGGCGCCGGCGTCGTCGGCGGCGGCGTGATCTGCGCGCGCTTTGCCATCGCCGCGTCGTAGCCCGTCTTCAGGTACTTCGGCACGTTCGCGTGCGCGACGATCTGCTTCGTCTTCGGCCTGAACACGCCGTTGCCGCCAGTGTGGTCACCGTGGTGATGCGAGTTGACCAGCGTGGCGATGTCCGTCTTGCCTGACTTCTTCAGCAGCTCGTCGATGCACATCTGCGCCGTATCCGGGAACTGGCTGTCGACCGCGACGACGCCATTCGGATTGATCAGCCAGCCGATCGTGCCGCCCCGCGCCGTGAAGATGCCGGTGTTACGGCGCAGTTCTTTCATGACTGGCGTCACCGGCGCCGGCGGCTGTCCTTGCTGTGGCGGCTGCTGGGCGAACAGTGGATGGCGTCCAAAGGCGCCGACCGCGAGCGTCGCGGTGGAGGTGGAGAGGAAGAATCGTCGAGTAATCATGGGCGGAATCTTACCTATGACAACTCCCAACTCCCAACTCCCAACGCCCAGCTTCCAGCTGCCAGCAATCCGTCCGTCAGAGCGTCACGATCGTCACGCCTGCGTTTCTCGCGTCGATACGAAACGCGCGCACCGACGGCAGCTCGCGCAGACGTGCGTGGACCGCGCCCTTGAGCCGGCCGCCGCTGCGGCCGTGGACGATGCGAACTTCGGGGAGTGAGGCGAGGATGGCTTCGTTGAGGAACTCGTCGATTGCGGACACGGCTTCATCGGTCGTCATGCCGTGCAGGTCGATCGACGCGGCGGCGTGGGTCCGTTCAAGCGGATGCGGCGCCTGCGGCTCGCCGGAATTCTTCGGCTGCTTCGCTGGTTTCGCTGCCTCGACCGCGGTCAGCTGGCTCTCCGCCACCACCAGCGTCCGGCCCTTCAGCTCGACGACGTAGCGGCCGCGATTGCGGACGGCGCGGACGATGCCCTTGCCGAGAGCAGCGATGTGCACGTGGTCGCCGGGGGTGAAGGGCATGTCTGGTTGTATCCGGTGAGAACTCCCAATTCCCAACTCCCAATAGAACTTCCAAAGTGTGCGCGAAATCGTACTCCGCCGCCTTCGCGTTTGCCTGCAATCAAGAAACGCACGAGGGGCGCGTGCTAACGTTTCTCCCATGAGCGACTGGCTGCTCCAGCCTTGGCCCTGGTATGTCGCCGGGCCGCTTATTGGTCTGTTCCCGGCGCTTCTCCTGCTGCTCGGCAACCGTCCATTCGGCGTGTCGAGCACGCTGCGGCATGTGTGTGCCGCGTCATGTCCCGGCTCGATCCCGTACTTCCGCTACGACTGGCGGCGCGAGGGCGCGTGGAACCTGGCGTTCACCGCCGGCATCCTGCTTGGCGGCATCATCGCCGGTTCGATCTTCGCGAATCCTGCCCCCGTCGGCATCGCGGGCGACACGACGGCAACGCTGCGCGCGCTGGGTGTATCCGACTTTACCGGCCTGATGCCGTCCGATCTCTTCCATTGGTCGAATCTCCTCACGCCAGGCGGCCTCGCCTTGATTGTCGGCGGCGGTTTCCTCGTCGGCTTCGGCACCGCCTACGGCGGCGGGTGCACGTCCGGTCACGGCCTCTCCGGCATCGCCGATCTCCAGCTGCCGTCGGCGATCGCATTGTGCGGCTTCTTTGCAGGCGGCATCGCCGCGACGTTCCTCCTGCTGCCCTTCCTGTTGTGACGCATATAGCTGGCGACACCAGGCGCGCGGAGAGATCTGGATCTACCTGATCGCCGGAACGATCTTCGGCGTCGTGATCACCAAGGCAGAAGTGATCTCGTGGTTCCGCATTCAGGAGATGTTCCGCTTCCAGGGCTTTCACATGTTCGGGATCTTCGCCACCGCGCTGCCAGTCGCCATTCTGACAGTGCAGCTCCTGAAGCGAAGCGGCATCCGTGCGCTCGACGGTCAGCCGATCGTCACCGAACCCAAGGCGCCAGGTTTCAGGCGCTATGCCTTCGGCGGGACGCTGTTCGGCGTCGGCTGGGCGCTGACCGGGGCGTGCCCGGGCCCGCTGTTCGCGCTGCTCGGCAGCGGCATCACGGTCATGGCCGCCGCCATCGTCAGTGCGGTCGCGGGCACGTGGGCGTATGGGGCGGTGCAGAAGCGGCTGCCGCATTGAGTGAGTCGCAGCCCTGGATTCTCAGGCTGCCCCTCCTTCTTCCTCATCGATTTTCGTCGTAGTGCTTCAGCCCAGGCATGCCGTTTTCCGCTCACCATCTCGGCCGCGGGCGCTTGCTGTCTGGAGGCTCGCTTGCATTTCATTTCTCCATCAAGGAGGTGTAATGGCAAACGAACTGCGCAATAAGCGAGTGGCTGTGCTCGCGGACCATGGCTTCGAGCAGTCCGAGCTGACCGAGCCCAGGAAGGCGCTCGAGCAGGCCGGCGCGTCAGTCGACGTCGTCTCGCCCCAGGCCTCGAAGGTGAGGGGCTGGAAGCATATGAACTGGGGTGATGAGGTCGGCGTCGACGTGCGGCTGGACCAGGCGTCGCCTGAGCAGTACGACGCGTTGATGTTACCCGGTGGCGTCTTGAATCCAGACAAACTCCGGATCAACGAGAAGGCGATCGCGTTCATCAAGCACTTCGTCGACTCGGGCAAGCCCATCGCGGCGATCTGCCACGGTCCGTGGCCGCTGATCGACGCCGGCGCCGTGCGCGGCCGGAAGATGACGTCGTGGCCGTCGATCAAGATCGACCTGAAGAACGCGGGCGCAGAGTGGGTCGATCAGGAAGTGGTGACCGACCGCGGGCTGGTGACGTCGCGGAAGCCGGACGATATCCCGGCGTTCAACCGCAAGATGATCGAGGAGTTCGCGGAAGGCAAGCACTCGACTGAGGGGCGCGCGCAGACGATGACGTCGTCGTCGCGGTAAGTGCGCGGCAGGGCGCTGTGCTCAGCGCCCTGCCGGTTACCTGTTCGCGGCCCGCGTATCACCCGGTCTCAGCGAGCCGCTAGAGACGTGGCTGCCACTGGCCCAACCAAGAAACAGCTCGACGCCAGAGACAACACCGACATGCATCAGGCTCCAGCAGTTGAGACCGACACGCCTAACTGCTGGGCAAAGCTTCGAAGGTCACCGAAACCGTCCTGCTAACCGCTGCACGAGTGGACTACGAGCGCGGCTTTGCCTGCCCGAAATCATTTTGCCTCCAGAACAGCGCTGGCTGTGCGGTGCACCGGCACCGACATGCTCCCTATTGATCGATACAGTCGCGCGCCGGTCGAAACCCCGCTGATTCAGCCTGCTGCCTGGAGACAAATCGCCGGGTGCAGTTCCGGCAGGATGCATTTCGGCAGCTCGATGCGTGGAAGAGTCGGCTGCGCTCGTTCCCCACGAAGCCTGCATTGGACTCGAATCGTTGTTTCTCGCTGACAACTTTGCTTGTACCTACGACGGCGCATGCTGGGCGGAGTGAGTCTGGACGCCAGAATCCCCTTGCTGAAGACCGCGCCGAGCGCTCAGCGGCCTCAAGAACGGGGTCATTCGAGAACTTCCTGTAGTGGCAAGCCAGCCCGGCCGACAGCAGGCCCACGCTCAGGTCCGCATTTCCGTGCACAACGCGCGCGACCAGGCGCCCAAACTGGTCAACATCACGCCCTTGCAGGGTGACCTCTCGATTGAAAACCGCGACCCTCGTGAAGTTCCGAGCCGCCTGACTGAAGGGCTGGCCAGATTCAGGTGTGTCGATGCCATGTACGCGGACGCGGACTCGCCTGCTCGGAGGAATCAGCACTGCGAGTGTGTCTCCGTCAGTCACCGCGACAACATGAGCGACCACTGATTTGCCCACGAGATCTACAGGACGTGTCTGAGAGGACGCAGGGCTTATGACTGCAACCAGCAACAGCACCACAGCGGCGAGTTTAGTCCCCAGCTTTTCGACAAGGCGCAGCGAGACGGTGTTGTTTGATGACCGCTCGCTTTCACGACCGCCGTTGGTTAACGTCATTCGGCTCTCGGAATACAAAATGCCGGTATCTGGCGTCACTCGTTCCTGACATGTATCAGCGCGGCGTCCGTCACATCGCAGCCGACGCGCCGCAGCGCCTCTCGATACGTTTCCAGCTGCCGCTCGTACCCCGCAGCATTGAGCGTCGCATCCGTCTTGTAGTCGCGGACGCGCCACTTCCCCGCCGACTCGAACAACAGGTCGATCACCCCGCTCGTCAGCGCCCGCTGTTCCACCACCGCAAACGGCGCCTCCTCCGAATGCTCCCCCGCCTGCGCCTCGACCCAGAACTCCGCCTTCGCCACCCGCTGCACCGTCTCGATCGCCTCGTCAATGACGAGGCGCAGCTGCTGCTCCTCCACCGTCAGCCACATCGCCAGCCGGCGTAGATCGTGAGGCGTTGAATTCGGATAACGCATCGCGTGCTCGAGCAGGCCATGGATCAACGTGCCCCACGCCATGCCGGCGTCAGCGCGGCGCGCCGGCGTGTCGGCGGCGACGACGGCGGTGGGGTCCTCGGCGGCGGCAGGCTCGGCGGCGGCGGCCATCCGCGCGATGTGTTTGGCTTCCGCGGTTGCGGATGTGACCGACCAGGATGCGACCTTGACGGCGAGATCCTGGGCATCACGGCCAGCGCGCGCATGAGCGCAGGCATCCGCGGAGAGATCCACGGCCTTGCCGCGCGGCACCGTGACGGTCGTGGGAATCGTCAAGTCGGTCGCCTTGGCCAGGAACGACTCCAGCGCGCCCCACGGGCGGCCCTGCCCTGCCTTCGCATGGCGGCAAACGACGAGCATCTGTTTCGCGCGCGTGGACGCGACGTAGAGCAATCGCGTTTCTTCGGCGACGACGAAGCCCTGCTCAATGCGCGCGTGCTCGTCCCAGCCGGCGGACTCGGCGACGATCGCGGTGGCGTACTTGCCCTCACCGCGCCGCTCGACCTGGAACCAGCCCTTCGCACCATCACCGGCGCGAACGATGCGCCTGTTCACACCCTTGCGAACACCGCCGCACGGATCGGCAAGGAACACGACCTCCGCCTCGAGGCCCTTGGCCTTGTGCAGGTTCATCAGCCGCACCACGTCGGTCCGGCCGGGCTCGAGCGGCAACGACTCCACGTCCCCAGACGACTCCGCGTCGTCTTCCAGCGCGCCGGCGGCGTCGGCAAGGCTGCCGCCGTCCTCGACCACGCGGCGGACGCGGTCAACGGCGTGCAGCACGTCGCCGGCATCGACGCCGTCCGGCGAAGTTGCGGCCAATGCGAGGTAGCCGGAAAACTCGAGGATCCTGTCGAGCGCAGCGCCGGCGGGAAGGAATCTCGTCCAGCGGTAATACTGATGGAGCGTCGCGAGCGCTGCTGCGACGGGTGTTGAAGCTGGCCGTTCTTCGTCCTCCGACTCACGCGGGAAGATGCTGAACCAGCCGCCGGCCTGTTTGTGCGCGAACAGCTGCTGATCGCTGATGCCGAAGAGCGCGCCGCGGAGTACTCCGACGAGCGCGACGCTGTCCTGCGGGTCGCTCAGCGCCCGGAGGAGCAGGGCAAGCTCGGCGACCTCTTCAGAGTCGCCGAACGCACCGGCACCACTCACCTCCATCGGAATGCGCAGCTGCTCGAGCGCTTCGGCGTATGCCTTGAGCGCCTTCTTCTTGCGCGTGAGCAGGAGAAAGCTGCCGAACGTCCGGCTCCCGCTGTCGACTTCGCTGCGGATGTAGCGCGCGATCTCCTCGGCCTGGTGCGCGGCGACGTCGCCGCCGTCGATCGACTCCGGAGCGGTCAGGGTAAAGACGCCGGACGGAGCCTTCCCCGTCGCACGAGTGTTGGGAACAAGCTCGGCGAACTTCGGCGATTCAGCGGTCGGAGCGGCGGGGAACTGGGCCGCGAAGACCTCGTTCGCCCACGTGCACAGGCCGGGCACAGAGCGAAAGTTGGTCGTCAATTCGACAACAGCGCCGTGAGGATCGGATTCCAGGCGCTCGCGAACGAGGTTGTAGATCTCGATGTCGGCGCGGCGGAAGCGATAGATCGACTGCTTCGGGTCACCGACGACGAAGAGCGCGCCGGGACGCAGGGCGACGGTGCGCCAGTCGGCGAGAAAGGGGACAGTCCCCTTTTCGGATGCACGCCCGCCGAGAATGGGACAGTCCCCTGCCAACAGGAACAGAATCTCGGCCTGCACGGGGTCGGTGTCCTGGAACTCGTCAACGAACAGCCAGCGCCGCTTCTGCTGCAACGCGCGGCGGACCTCCGGCTTCGTGCGCAGCATCGTCGCCGTGAGCAGCAACAGGTCGTTGTAGTTGACGCCGTTGCGCTGGCGCCGCTCATTGGCGGCATTACCGCGGGCGCGTGTCAACAGGGTGACGATCAGGCGATAGAGATATTGACGCCAGCGATCGAGGAACGGCGTGACGACCTGATCCCGGAACTCGACGAGCAGCGTCTCGAGCTCTTCCGCAATCCGTTTCCGCGTCTTCGCATCGTCGTGCCACCACTTCGCGGTAAACGTGGCGTTCACGTCCCAGGTCTTGAGGACGTCCGACAGCGCCTGCGCGCTGTGGCGGCGACGGTTGGCCATCGGAAGGGCGCGGCCGAAACGTTCCGCGCGCTCGAGGGTCTTGCACTTGTGTCCGTTAGGGAATGGCTTCGGCAGAAGCCGCTGCAGCTCGCTCCAGAACGAATCGACCTCGGCCCACGTCGCACCGACGTCCGGCCGGACCGCGTCCCCGGGCGGAAATTCAACGTCTTCGTGATCGCAGAGCACCTCGAACGCGCCGTCGAGCTCCTTCCACTTCACGCCGGCGTCGCGTAACTCTTCCATGAGTGGGTCGCCGGCGCCGCGCGCTTGCGCGAGGTAGTCGCGCCAGGCCTGATTGCGCAACCGCTCGTCCTCGACTTCGTCGAGCTCGGAGAAGCCGGGGGGGATGCCAGCCTCTACCGGCCGTTCACGCAGCAGGTGCGCGCAGAATGAATGGATCGTCCCGGCGAAAAAGCGTTCGAGATTCGCGAGGGCCATGGTGACTCGGGCCACAGCTGCCGCGTCCACCGGCGCCGCGCCTCGAAGAGCCGTCAGTTGCTCCTCGATCGCCAGGTGAAAGCGTCCGCGTAGCTCGGAAGCGGCCTTGCGCGTGAACGTCACCGCCGCCATGCCCTCGATCTGGTACGCGCCGCTGGCGATGCCGGCGGCCATACGCTGCGCCATCTCGTGCGTCTTGCCGGAGCCGGCGCCCGCCTCGACGAGGAGGTTCGTGTGGTGGTCGTGAACGATCCGCTCACGTGCGGCCTGGTCGGACAGCGGTTTGGCCTTAGACATGGGCCTCGAGCCTCCGCTTCGCGTCCAGCCTGGGATCGGCGGTTTTCCTCGACGCACGCTCCACCGACGACTCCCCTCCGCAGGCGCGATCGGTACTGACAGTAGCGACAGCTTCCGTGGTCGCTGGTGTGGAGGAATGTCCCGGCGGCAATGGTGTCGCGCAAGGCGCCGATGACACCGACGACCTCGGCGGGGGTCGGAGCGGGCAGCACTCTGCGCGCCTTGGTGCCCTTGACTGTCGAGAAGTAGTAAGTCCCGCCGACGATCACAGGCTTCTTCGTACGCCGCTGCAGAAGCTGCAAGGCGGCGAGCCCGTATAGCGCATGCTGCAGCCGGCGGCCACCGCGGAATGTTCCATATGCCCACGTGTCGCGCCAATAGACGCCGGTCTTGTAATCGACCACCTCGAACGACCCTGGCGAGATTTCGTCGATGCGGTCGATGCGGCCGGCGAGGCGAAACTTCAGTCCGCGGCCGAGGTCGATGACGATGGGCTCGTCCTGAGCGAGTGGCTCCTCATCGGTGAGAGGGCGACCGAACGATACCTCGAGACCAACCGCCTGCCGGCCCGCAGGCAGGTCGCACTCGCCGTCGACGAACAGCTCCAGGTCGGCGAGCAGGTCCCGAGACTCGCGATCGAACACGTCGTCCGATGGCGGCGGCATTTCGATGCGGAGCTGCGCAAGGCGCGTACGCGCGCGATCGAGCAGCCACGGAAGGTCGATGTCGCGCGACGGGCGGCGGCGTTCATTGCGACATCGCCGTAACGCATCCGCGTACAGGTCGTGCAACTCCGCGCCGCGTGTCAGCGCATCCAGCCACACGTCACCATCACGCTCACCGTCGTCCACGGCTTCGAGCCGCAGGCCGCGCTCGAGAAAATACTTGAATCCGCACTCGGCAGCCTGCTCGAGCGCGGTGGGCGAGACGCTGCGTTCGCTGGCACACGGGTCGAGGCTGGCTCCGGCAGCCGGAACGTAACCGTCGTACTCGGTCAGCTCGGGCTTGTCGCGTTCGGCTGCAGCAGTCAGCCCCTGGGCGATGGATGGAAACTGCGCGAGGAACGAGCCCACACCACGGTTACCAGCCAGCGTGAGATTCGACAGCCACCACTCCGCCTCTGTCGCCGCACGACCCGGTCGCGAGGGCACGCACGATGCTGGTGTCCCCAGGGCGGCGTGGAGGTCGCGATACGACGTGCTCACGTCATGCTCACGCAGTCGAAAGGCCTGCAGCATCAACCATGAGGCGTAGGTTTCGCGGAACTCGCGCAGGTCGCGGGATGAGTAGCTCAACGTCACGCTGGCGGAGGCAGACCTGAGGGCCGGCGCTCCAGGCTCGCCGGTTCCAGACTCGGCGGCATCGGTTTCCGACCACGTCGCGAGGCGGCTGAGGACCGCGTAGACCGATTCGTCGATCCTGTCAGTCGATGAGCGGAGGTCCGGCGAAATCGCCTTGCGCTCGGTGTCGAGCAGCACGGCGTCTTCCACGGCCGCCGGAAAGACCCGCCCCTCTTCGAGGCCAACGACGAAGAGGTTTGGACGTCCCGCGTACCCGCTGGACGAGAGCAACGAGACATGCAGGTGTCCAGGTCTCGGCCGATCGACGCCGACGACAGGTTGCTGCGCCCGCTCCTCGATGAACCGCACGGCCGCCACGAGGGAGCAGCGAAAGTCAGCCAACGCACGCAGTTCCGTGACCGATTCCTTCAGAGCTTTCAACGCGACCCGATCGATGGCGTTCGGCGTGGCGACGCCGCTGGCGAGAAACGCTGCCGCGGCGTCAACCATCTCGCTCAAGCGCACGCCCACGCCTCCTGCTGCGTCTTCCGGGACAGACGCGACCAGGGTGTTGACCCAACGGCCGAGTGACTCGGCCTGCTGCAACTTGCGGGTGGCCGCGGCACGCGCGCCGTCGGTCAAATCTTTGTTGCCGGCTTCCGACTCATAGCGCTTGGTCAGCCTCGCGAACGACAGCTGATACGTCGCGCGACCCCAAGCCGCCTGCGACTTCACCAGCAGGCGCGCCGCTTGACCGGGCGCTACTTCATCTACGCCGCCAAGCCGAACGTCGCCGCTCTGGAGCATGCGACGGAGGTGCGCGGCGCTGAAGTTGCTCTCAATCCAGCGGCAGAACGCCAGCAGCGCGCGCCCGGGCCGCGTCATCGCCGCGCCGAGACCAGGCCCCAACGTCACAGCCCACTCGTGACGTAACGCCTTTTCCCAAATGAGCGACAGGTGAGCGTCGGACGCGCACGCAATCTCGACTTGATCGAGTGGCGCGGCACTCGCCAGGATGCGACGGAAGACCTCTTCGATTTCCGCCTCCCTACCGCCGGCGTGAAACAGGGCGACGCGGGGTTCCGAGGCCCGGTCCGGCTGCATCAGAAAGGCCAGCGGATTCGCCGACGGATCCGCTGCGACGCGATCGGCTGAATCGAACCGTCGCGGGAGGCTGGCGCCGGGGATCGTCAATGCCCGTGGCGTAATGCGTTCACCAGGCAGTGCCTCGAACAGCCTCCGCTGCAGCGGCGTCCAGATGACGTCTGGGTGCCAGGTCCACAGATCCGCCTGCTGAATCGGGCACCAGTCGGAGTGCCTGACCGCCTCCTCAAAGACCGCGGCCATGTCTCCGCGCTTGTTCGTCTCGAGGAAGCGCTCGTAGGTGGCCAGCAGCGCCCGTAGTTCGGCATGCTTCTGCGGTGACGCGAACGCGTCGGCCGGCAGTTGGTCCGACTTGATACCGGCCATCCGCAGCTCGCGCATCGTCGACCACAACGCCTGCGCGAGCGTCGGCTGATCGGCGAGCGGGCGGAAGTAGCCGCCGTCCTTCGGCAGGTCGAGCATCAGCCGCATGATCAGCGCCGGGCCCAGACCCTCCTCCGACGGTTCGATGCCGCGCTCGACCAGGAACGGCGCGCCCATGCGCAGCGCGACGTCGAGCGGCGTAACGAAGCGCAGGTTCAGCCAGTTGGTCCCGCTGAGTGCAATGCGCTCACCGATGGTGTGACCGATCGCGTGCGTCGGTACGAACACCCACTTGGCGCGCGTGACGTGCTCACGGCACAACGAGGCGAGCTGGGCGACGAAT
>CAVVSR010000010.1:0-60095 GCA_963750935.1 uncultured Acidobacteriota bacterium | reverse complement strand
CTCCGTCAGCGCGCCGAGGACCTCGGCGCGGCCCAGCCGGGCAGCGACACCGACGCGCGGTAGTTCGAGTCGTTGTAGTGCGGGTTCCGAACCGGCGCGTAGATGCGCGACCCGCTGAACGGCCGATCCTGCGTGTAGATCCACACCCGCGTCTGGTCCCACAGGACGATCTCGTCGCGCTGATCGCCGGTGACGTCGCGCACGGCCGACGCCAGATCCGGATGCCCGTCGTCCGGGAACATCACCACGCGGCGCAGCTCGCCGTCGACCATGCCGCCTTCGCGGATGTTGCCGGAGAGCAGCGCCAGCTCCTGCCCGTCGCCGCGCCAGTTCACCGGCTCCAGGTGGCTCGAGCCGGGGATCATCTCGTCCTGCTTCAGCACGGTGCCCTCGGCATCGAGCAGCGTGACGATCCCCGGGTTGCGCCAGAAGTTGGCGATCATGATCTGCAGCCCGGGCGCGTCGGGGCGGTACTTGCCGACGCTCTGCGTCTGCGCGTGGCCGAGGCGGATGTGCTTCAGCACCTTGCCGTCGGCGACGTCGATCACCAGGAACCCCTCGTCCGAGCCCGTCGACGTAGGCGCGCAGCGGCGCGCCGTCGCGGCCGGTGAAGTTGCCGATCGACAGCGCGTCGGCGTGATCGCGAAGCGTGGTGTCGTGCGTCCACCGCCGCTTGCCGTCGAGCTCCCACAGCGAGTAGCCGATCAGAAACTCCTCCCGCTTGTCGCCGTTGACGTCGATCGCAAACGGGTAATGGCCGGTCTGGCCCAGCCCCTCGAACACCGGCTTCAGGTCCTTGTTGAAGATCCAGAAGCCGCGGTAGCGATCCTTCACGAGGATGTCGCGCGGCGCCCCGGCGCCGCTGACGTCCACGAACAGCAGCGAGTCGCCGTTGTTGATCTCGTACGGGCGATCCTTGATCTCCGGCGACATCTGCGGCAGCCATGTACTGCGCAGCAGCTTGCCGGTGCGCCCGTCCAGCACCTGGAGCTGGAAGTCGCGCGCCAGCACCACCTCGGTCCGGCCGTCGCCGTCGAGATCGTGAATCTGGAACGGCGTGTCGTTGGTCAGCAGGTCGTTCTTCGGGTTCGCCCTCCCCTGCTGCCAGAGGACCTTGCCCTCGAGCGTGACCGCGGTCAGGCAGCTGATCTGATCGAAGGCATCGCCGCGCACCTTCGGCACCTGCTGCGCGAACAGCATGTCGAGCCGGCCGTCGCCGTCGAGATCGCCGAACCGCACGTTCCTGCCGGTGCCGTAGCCCTTCGTCTCGAAGCGCTGCCAGACCCGCGGACGCGGATAGCTCTCGCGCAGGGCCGTCAGCTCCGCCTCGCGGCGCTTCACACGCCCGGCGAGCGCATCCGCCGCGACTGCCGTCGTCGTCACGCGGAAGCCCTTGAAGCGCGCCGGCATGTTGGCGGTGATGCCGGCGATCCCCGCGGACAGGCTGGTATCGCGGACGTCGATCAGCACCTTGCCGTCCACCGATCCCTGCAGCCGGTCTCCCTCGGCGCGTGCCTCGAGGCGGTACCACGTCCTGGCGTCGTAGGTGAACGGCACCACGGCGATCTCGCGCCAGGCGCTGACCCGGAACTGCTCGTCGATCGGCAGCCGCTCGGCAAGCCGGAGTCGCTTGCCGTCTTCCAGCGCGAGCCGGTAGTAGTGCCGCGACGTGCGATAGCGAAACGCGAGACCGGCCTCTTTCACGAGCGACAGCGGGCGGACCGAGGCCTCGACGCGGTAATCGCGCCACTCCGGATCGCCGGTCACGAACAGCGGCGCAAACCGCAGGTCGTCGTTGATCAGGTGCTGCTCGAGATACGGCTCGCTGCCCTCGTCGCCGGCGGCCCATGAGTCGAGGTGCACGATCGGGTTGCGCCAGGGGAACGTGCGCACGCCGCGATGCTCGATGTAGTGGTACTCCTGGATCGCGCCGTTCAACAGTCCGAGCGGCGCCGACAGCACGCCGGGCGGAAAGCGCGAGAAGTCGTCGGCGAACAGCTGGACGTCCTGCTGCCCCGATGCCCCAGGACCACTAACGATGGCGAATGTGAGGAGGCAGCCGGCAACCCGGGCCGCGCGAATGAGGAAGCGTGGAGGAACCGATGTGACCGAGGGAGTGCTTCTGAACATGCAGGCTCTGTTCCTCCGCTCCTCCTGTCGAAAGAAAAGGGGGCGAAACCGAAGTCTCGCCCCCTGAACCGTAGAACCTTAGAACCCTCGAACCCTAGAAGACGATCTTGGTTCCGATCTGGAAGTTGCGAGGCAGGTTGTTCTGGCTCGACACCAGGCCGAAGTTCGCGCTCGTCGGATCGAGGTTCGGGTTGTTGTAGAACACGTCGTTGAACGCGTTGTAGAGCTCGAGGTGCAGCTGGGCGCGGACGCGTCCGAGCTCGAAGCCCTTCACGAACGACATGTCCCAGTTGGTGTAGCGGGGGCCTCTCAGGCCGTCCCACCGGCTTGGGATCGCGATGATGTTGTTGCCCAGGCGGATCCGCTGGTCGGCGCGCTGCTTGACCGGGTCGTCCACGCCGTTGGTCTGGACCGCCGCGTCGTGGAAGTAGAAGCCGCTGGTGTCGAACACCGGCTTGGCTCGGATCGCTGCTGTACGACGTCGTCACCTTCGTGATGTCGCCGTCGTAGTAGACGTTGCCCATCGTGATGTTGGGGCGGCCCGACTGCCAGTTCCAGATCGCCGAGACGCTCCAGTTGCCGATGATCGCGTTGACCAGCGAGTTGGCGCCGCTGGCGAAGTGGCGGCCGCGGCCGAACGGCAGCTCCCAGATGCCGTTCATCACCAGGCGGTGCGGCAGGTGGGTGTCCTGGTAGCGCTCTTCGTAGTCGGCGTCGGTATCGTTCCGCCTGGTCACCTGCTCCTTGAAGTTCGACCAGGTGTAGCTGGTGAGCACGGTGTAGCCGCCGCTGAAGCGCCGCTCGACCCGGAACTGCGCCGAGTCGAACGAGCTCGAGCCGTCGTGGCGACGGACGTCGACGTTGCCGAACTGCGGGTACGGCTTCAGCAGGTTCTGACGCTGCGTCGTGCCGCTGTTCAGCCCTTCGCCGGGCAGCAGTCCCGCGAACGGGTTGGTGACGTTCGCGGTGAGCGAGTTGATCACGGCGGTGTCACGGACCAGACTGGTCGAGAGGAACTGCCGTGGCACCACGTTGAGGTTGAAGTCGGTGTTGAGGTCGTAGCTGCGGCTGGCGACGTAGGCGCCCTCGACGACCCACTGTCCCGGCAGCTCGCGCTGCATGCTGATCGACCACCGCATCGACTGACCGCTGACGTAATCCAGCTGGTCGTTGAACCGGCCGATGCCGCGTCCAAGGAACGTGTTCACGCCGTTGCTGTTGCCCGGAGGCGCGAGCACGCCGTCGGGGAACGGGTTGTTGAGATTGGCACGGATCGTCACGCCGACGTCGTTGGTCGGCACGATGCTGGTGGCCTGCGAGAAGCCTGGCTGGTAGATACCGCTGATGTCGAACAACGCCGGCACCGAGTAGATAGCGTAGCCGCCGCGCAGCACCGTCTTGTCGTTCACCGAGTAGGCGAAACCGAGCCGGGGCTGGAAGTTGTTCATGTCAGGGTTGTAGGTGCCGCGCTCGCTGTCGCTCGCGAAGGTCAGTCCGCCGCGGACGCGGAACTGGCTGGCCGGCAGCTCGGGAATTGGATTGGCCGCATAGGCAGCCTGCGCCGCTGAAGTGATGCTCAGCGATGGCCTCAGGATCCCAGCCCCGCACGTTCCGGTTCAGCCGCTCGGTCGGCGCGCCTTCGTACTCCCACCGGAGGCCGAGGTTCAGCGTCAGCTTGTTGTTCACCTTCCAGTCGTCCTGGAAGAACACGCCGCCGTAGATGACCTGGTTGAAGCGATCGGTGCTGCGATCGATGGTGCCGCCGCTCGGGAAGCCGAGCAGCATCGCCGCGAGGTCCTGGCCGATCGCTGCCGCCGGCGTGTTGTCCAGCTGCTTGGTGAACAGGTTCGTGCTGCCGCGGCCGAAGTCATAGCGGCCGGCCGAGTGCACGCTCGGGAACGCCCTCCTCGCGATAGGCGCGGAAATCGCCGCCGGTCCGGAAGCTGTGGTTGCCGCGGATCAGCGTCCAGGTCGGCTGGAACGAGTAGATGCTCGCGTTGGTGCCGCCCGAGAACGAGTCGCCGAGGTCGCTGAACGAGCCGTCGTCGAACTCGAAGCGCGGGAAGTACTGGTTGTCGCCGAAGTACTGCGTCGCGGCGGACGTGAACCCGAGGCTCGCCGGATTGAAGAGCCCCTGATGCTGCCGGATGCTCGGCTCCTGGAACCGCGACCAGCTCGCCCGCATGTTGAGCAGCGATGACGGCGACATCGTCCAGACGTGGTCGACGTTGACGGCGTCGTTGATGCGGAAGAGGAAGTTGCCGGTCGGCAGGATGTCGTTGACCTCGCCGGTCCAGTTGCCGCGGTTCTCGACGCGGTTGTTGCGCGAGTAGCGGACGAAGAACCGCTGCTTGTCGGTCAGCACGTGATCGACGCGGTAGTTCATCGAATAGAAGTCGTCACCGCGCGGGTTGCTGCTGAAGTAGTTGTTCAGGCCGGTCGTCGTGGTGGCGGCCTGATTCGGCTCCGGCCAGTACTTCAAATATTCGCGCGCGATCGCGTTGATGCGTTCGCGACGGGATGATGTTGTTGGGAAACGGCTGCCGCTCGATGCGGCCGTCGGCGCGGCGCACCGCGGTCAGCGGGTCGTAAATGACGATGCCCTGCGAGAGCAGCGCGGAGAAGTCGCCGTTGCGCTGCGCCAGCGTCGGTACCGTGAACGGGCCGGGTTCCGGGAACGTGTCGTAGAGCCATTCCCAGCCGGTGAAGAAGAACGTCTTGTCGCGGCCGTCGTACATCTTGCCGAGGAACACCGGGCCGCCGGCGTTGAAGCCGTACCGCTTGTAGTCCATGCCCGCCTTGGGCTGGCCGGCGCGCTCGAGGAAGAAGTCGTTGCCGCCAAGCTTCTCGTCGCGATAGTGGTAGTAGGCGTCACCCTTGATCTTGTTGGTGCCGCTCTTGAGCGTCACGTTCACGGTCGCGCCGGCGGTGTGTCCCTGCTGCGCGTCGAACGTGGCGGTCTCGACCTTGAACTCCTGCACGGCGCCGGCCGGGGGGACGAACGCCACGCGGCGGCCGTTGGCCATGTTCGGGCTGCCGTCGAGGGTGAATTCGTTGCGGCCGGGTCCGCCGTCCGCGGTGAAGTCGGAAGTGCCGCCGTTGTCGAACGGCCGCGAGAACTTGAGGTCGCCGTGGTAGGCGACGCCGGGTGCGAGACGCGCGAGCACGAACGGGTTGCCGTCGGAGAGCGGCATCAAGGCGATGCGCTTCTCGTCGATGACCTGTCCGGCCGATCCGCTGCGGGTGTCGAGCAGCGGCGTGTCCGCTGCAACGGTGACGGTTTCCTCGAGGCGTCCCACCTCGAGCTTCATGTCGACTTCGAGGCGATCGCCCAGTCGGACCTCGACCTTGTCGCGCATCACCTTCTTGAAGCCCTGGAGCTCAGCCGAAACCGAGTACACGCCAGGAGTCAGATACAGCAGCGTATACGTGCCAGACTCGTTGGTGACCGTATCGGTGCTGATATTCGTGTCTTTGTTGGTGACCGTGACGGCCACGCCGGGAAGTACGCCGCCCGATTCGTCGGTAATCCGGCCGGCGATGGCGCCTCTAAAATCCTGCGCCGACGCGACCCCAGCCAGGACACCCAGCGCCAACATGCACGCGCTGATGCGCAGCCCCCTGGCTAGAAATCGCACACGTGAGAAGTACATAGCCTCTCCCTCCTGAAGCCTGAACTCGTGGCGGCAAGCATTGTAACGGTAAGGGGCATACCCTATCACACACTTTAGCGGTAAAGTTTGACGCGTGTTGAAGATAAAACCCGAATCGCTGACGTCGCGGCTCCAGGGCGCGATCGCCTTTCCCGTGACCCCGTTTACCGACGACCTGTCGCTGGATGTCGAAGGATTTCGCGCCAACCTCCGCGCCATGCTCGCCCACCCGATCGTCGCGGTCGTCGCGGCGGGCGGCACCGGCGAGCTGTATTCGCTGACCGTCGAGGAACATCTCGCCGTCACGCGTGCCGCCGTCGAAGAGTGCGGCGGCCGGATCCCCGTCATCGCCGGCGTCGGGTTCAACGTGCCGATCGCCACGGCGCTGGCCAGGCAGTCGGCGGCAGCCGGCGCGTCCGGCATCCTCGCCTTCCCGCCGTACTATCCGCAGGCGGACGACGACGGGCTGTTCGAGTACTACCGCCGGATCGGTGAAGCCACCCCGCTCGGGCTGCTGATCTACAGCCGCGACTGGGTGCATCCGAGCCCCGCGGCGGTCGCCCGGCTGGCCGACGGGATTCCGACGCTGGTCGCCTGGAAGGACGGCCAGGGAGACATCCGGCGGCTGCAGGCAATACGCGCGCACGTCGGCAGCCGCCTGCATTGGATCGGCGGCGCCGGCGACGACATGGTGCCGGCCTACTACAGCATTGGCATCCGCGCGTTCACGTCCAGCATCGCCACCATCGCGCCGGCCCTGTCCGTGCAGTTGCACGAGGCCGCGTCCGCCGGCGACACCGCGACGCTCGAGCCGCTCATGCGCGACCTGATCGTCCCGCTCTACGCGATGCGCGCGCGCCGGCGCGGCTACGAGGTCACGGTGATGAAGGCGCTCATGAACCTGATGGGGCTGGCGGGTGGACGCGTGCGTCCGCCGCTGCCCGAGCTCGACGCCCAACACCTGAGCGAGGTACGCGCGATGGCGGCGAAGTGGGCCGCGGCGCTGTGACGGCCCCACACTGCCTGGTGATCATGGTCAACTACCTGCAGACACCGAAGTAGTCCGCGCATGCGACCTCTACTCGCCCGCGCCTGCCTGGTGATCATGCTCTCGGCGGCGGCCGCCGTCGCGCCTTCCGGTCAGCGGCGTACCGCCGGCGTCACGGTGACGAGCCCGGACGGCGCCGTCACCATCCGCATCGAGACCACCGCAGCCGGGCACCTGTCCTGGTCGGCCTCACTCGCCGGGAAACCGGTCATCGAGCCGTCGCCGCTGGGCCTTGTCGTCGACGGCACGCGGCTCGGCGAGGACGTCGAGATCGACGGCTCCGATACCTACCGCATCGACGAGTCGTACGACTGGCGCGGCGCGCACCCGCGCGCGTCCAACAAGGCCCGCGGCGCCCGCATCCGCCTCACCCATCGTCCGTCGCGGCAGCGGTGGATCGTCGACGCGCGTGCCGCGAACGACGCCGTCGCGTTCCGGATGGTGGTCGAGGGATCCGGACGTCGCGTGCCCGACGCCGGGTCCGCCTTCACATTGCCCGCCGGCAGCATCGTGTGGACGCACGGGCTGCGCGGTCACTACGAAGAGCTCTACGAACGCCAGCGCATCGAGGAGGTCACGCCCGGCGCGTGGGCAGGTCCGCCGGTGACGTTCAAGCTGCCCGACGGACGCGGCTATGCGTCGATCACCGAAGCCGGCCTGGTGAACTACGCGGGCATGGCGCTGCAGGCCGACGGCGCCAACCGGTTTCGCGAACAGCTCGGGCACAGCCATCCGCCCAGCTATCCCTACGTGCTGCGCTACAAGGAGGACAACGCCAAACGGCTGGCGGTGGCGGCGTCGATCGACGGCGAGATCACCACCCCGTGGCGCGTCGTCCTGGTCGGCCGCACGCTCGACGCGCTGGTGAACAGCGACGCGGTGCACAACCTCGCGCCGCCAGCCGACAAGAAGCTGTTTCCGGACGGCGTTGCGACATCGTGGGTGAAGCCGGGGCGCGCCGTCTGGCGGTATCTCGACGGCGGCGAGAACACGTTCGAGGGGATCAAGGAGTTCTCGCGGCTCGCCGGAGAGCTGGGTTTCGAATACCAGGTCGTCGAAGGCCTGTGGCAGAAATGGAGCGAGGAGCAGCTCAAGGAGCTGATCGAATACTCGCGCGCGCGCAACGTCGGCATCTTCCTGTGGCGGCACAGCAACACGCTGCAGGACGCCGCGGCACGTCGCACGCTGTTCGAGCGGGTGAGCAAGGCTGGCGCGGTCGGACTGAAGGTCGATTTTCTCGACCACGAAGCGAAGGAGGTCATCGATCTCTACCAGGCCATCCTGAAGGACGCCGCGGAGTTCAAGCTGATGATCAACTTCCACGGCGCCAACAAGCCGGCCGGCGAGGGCCGCACCTGGCCGAACGAGGTCACGCGCGAAGGCATCTACGGCCTCGAGCACCGCAACGTCCCGGCCTGGGCGCCGTTCAACACGACGATGCCGTTCACGCGGATGCTGGCGGGGCACGCCGACTACACGCCGGTGGTCTTCGCCGAGCTGCGGCGCAAGGAAACCAGCGCCGCCCATCAGATTGCGACCGCGGTCGTGCTGACGTCACCGCTCCTCGTCTACGGCGGCCATCCCGCGTCGTTCCTGGCGAGTCCGGCGGTGGACGTGATCAAGCGCATTCCCGCCGTCTGGGACGAGACCCGCGTGCTGCCGCCGTCGGAGATCGGCGAGGTCGCGGTGTTCGCGCGCCGGCGGGGCAACGACTGGTTCGTTGCGGGACTCAACGGCCCCACCGAACGGACGATCAAGATCGATCCGTCGTTCCTCGGTTCCGGCGCCTACGCGGCGACGATCGTGCGCGACAAGCCTGACGATCCCGCGGCGATGGACGTGCAGCGGGTCGAAAGCCGCCGCGGCCAGCCGATCGAGGTCACCATGCGGCCGGCCGGCGGGTTCGTGGTGATGCTGGAGAAGCGGTAAGACTCAGACCGCCTGCGCCGCCGGCACCAGGCTCTTCATGTAGGCGAGCGAGAGCCTGGTCGCGCGATCGATTTCCTCGATGCCGGCGATGCGGTGGTTCCGGACGCACGGCAGGCAGTACTCGGACACGATGTAGCCGTCGTAGCCGGCGCGCTGCAGCTCCGACAGGAACGTCTTGTAGTTGATCAGCCCGCCGAACGACGGCGCCGGTTCCTGGAAGGCGCGGCCGTCGGGCGACTCGCCGAAGTTCCAGGCGCCATAGTGCGTCAGCCGGACGTGCTCGCCGCAGGCGCGCACCGCCTCGCGGATGTAGTCGTCGCTCTGCCGCTCCTGGAACAGCGGCGCGTCGAGGCACAGGCCGACGTTCGGCCGATCGACGTCGCGCATCATCTCGAGCGTGTCTTCGTAGCCGACCCGCAGCACCGGCGCGTGATTCTGGAGCGCGAGGGTGACGCCGCGCTCGGCGGCGTAGTCGGCGCTCTCACGCAGCCCGTCCACCGCCCGCCGCCAGCGGCGCAGGTCGGCCGGATACAGCTTCCTGAAGTAGCTGACCTTCTCGTACGGCGCGTAGGTCGCGGTGTCGTCCTCGTCGTTGACCAGTCCCGGCCAGGCGGCGAACACCTTGACCAGGCCGACCTCGAGATCGCGGGCGAGGTCGATGACCAGCCGCATCATCGCGAGGTTGTTCTCGCGCTCCTCCATCAGCGGGCTGGCGAAGTTCGACATGCTCTCGACCGCGCAGAGCTCGATGCGCTCCGCTGCCGCGACCGCGCGGATCTCCCGGCGATCGTCCGACGTGAGATCGAGCGGCGACGCCACCGGCCGCTTGGTCTCGATCGACAACCCGTCGAAGCCGAGCTCACGCGCCTTGCGGATCTGCTCGACCAGCGTCAGCGCCGGCCCGGCGTAGAACTGCCCCGAGTAGGAGACGGTGAGGAAGGCGAATTTCATGATGCTCTCCGCAGACTATGAATACGCGCCCGGATTATAGGCCAGTCGTCAGCATTACTCAGTGCGCGCGGGGCCCCACCCCCACGCGCTATTACGCGCTTCGCGCGACGGCCTTTGGCCTTGCCGCGCCTTCGGCGCGGTCCAGTCCCGAGTCCCGCGTCCCGAATCCCGCGTCCCGAATCCCGAATCCCGCGTCCCGCGTCCCGAGTCCCGTCGCGATCGCCCCTTCACCACGAATGCAACGTCCCATCGACCTTGCGGCTGACCGGCAGGTACGCACGCTCGTAGGGATAGGTGGCGGCCAGCGCTTCGTCGATGTCCACGCCCAGGCCGGGCGCGTCGCCCGGATGCATGTAGCCGGCATCGTAGCGATACGCGTGCGGGAACACGCGATCGGTCTCGGCGTTGTGCGGCATGTGCTCCTGGATGCCGAAATTGTGGACGCTGAGGTCGAAGTGCAGCGCCGCGCCCATCGCGACCGGGCTCAAGTCGGTCGCGCCGTGACAGCCGGTACGGACGTGATGCAGCTCGGCCACCGCGGCAATCTTGCGGAGGTGGCTGATCCCGCCCGCGTGCGTCACGGTCGCGCGGATGTAATCGATCAGGTGCTGTTCGATCAGCGCCTGGCAGTCGAAGATCGAGTTGAAGACCTCCCCCACCGCAATCGGCGTCGTGGTGTGATGGCGGATGATCCGGTAGGCGTCCTGCAGTTCGGCGGGCACCGGATCCTCCATCCAGAACAGGCGGTGCGGCTCGAGCGCCTTGCCCAGCGCGCCGGCTTCGATCGGCGTCAACCGATGGTGCACGTCGTGGAGCAGGAGCAGGTCGGAGCCGAACTCGCGGCGCAGCCGATCGAAGACGGACGGGATGAAGTCGAGATAGCGCTCGGTGCTCCACACCGTTTCAGGCGGCAGGCCGCGTTCCGCCGGTTCGTAGGGCGCCGCCCCCTTGGCGATCCCGTAGGCGTGATCGAGACCGGGGATGCCGCACTGCGCGCGGATCGCCAGGTAGCCGAGCGCCTGATGCTGCGCCACCGCCGCGAGGGTGTCGTCGAGCGTCTTGCCGTTGGCGTGCGCGTAGACCAGGACGCGGTCGCGCGACGCGCCGCCGAGGAGCTGATACACCGGCACGTTCAGCGCCTTGCCCTGGATGTCCCACAGCGCCATGTCCACGGCCGCGATCGCCGCCATCGTCACCGGACCGCGCCGCCAGTAGGCGCCCTTATAGAGGTATTGCCAGGTATCTTCGATGCGTCGCGCGTCGCGCCCGACCAGCAGCGGCGCGACGTGATCGGCGAGGTAGCTCGCCACCGACAGCTCGCGGCCGTTCACCGTCGCATCGCCCAGCCCGTAGACGCCGTCCTCGGTGGTCAGCTTGAGCGTCACGAAGTTGCGGCCAGGAGAACAGACTATGACTCTCGCATCGACGATACGCATCTACTTAACTCCCAACTCCACACTCCCAGGAGTCGCTCGACACGGGGTCCCGGACCGCCGTTGCAACTTCCACCCGTTCGAACGACTCCCTTAGGAAGTCGGGAGTCGGAGTTGCACGACTCCACCCTCGTAAACCCTGACGGGTCGAGCACCGGCCCGACACCAAACGGCGCGCGATTCACCGACTCCAGCCGCACCCGGCCCTCGACGATGTCGAGGCGCGCGAACCCGTCGGGGTGACGCGTGTAGGCGTCGCCGTGCGCCGCCAGCGTCTGCTCCTGCCACGACGCCGGCAGCAGGCTCAGGCCGCGATAGTAATGATGGCCGTTCCGCTCGACGTGCCCGATCCCGAGCATCGCCATCATCGCCAGGTCCTGCAGCAGCGCCACCGGGCCGAGAATGCAGAGATCTTCGCCGGTCAGCACCGCCGGCTCGCCGCGGCGGCGCCGGTCGGCGAGCACCGCCGCGTTCGCCAGGCCCTTGACGATGCCCTTGCAGTTCTTGTGGCTGGTCCCGACGTAGCCGGACGCGAGCGCGGACGGGACATCTCCAAGCGCACCGTCCGACTCGTCGATGATCATCGGCGGCCGCCCGGTCCATTCCCGCAGCGCGTTGCCCGCATCCGGAGTCAGCGCGCTGTGGCGATGGATCGGCTGCTCGACCACGGCCACGTGCTGCCACAGCGGTTGCAGCGCGGCCTCCGCGTGCGCGGATTCCCAGTACCGAGCGGAAGGCCTGCACGTCGTGGAAGAACTCGTTCCCGTCCAGCGTGACCCACCACTCGTCGCCCACTTCTCGCTGCAGGAGATCGAGCAGCCGGGACAACCGCGGCACGTCGCGATCGAGCGCGCCACTCAGCTTCACCTTGAAGTACCGCAGCCCGTAGGCGCGGATCGACGCCTCGAGATCCTGCGGCAGCCCATCGACGACGCGATCTTCGGGCGGAATGTCTGAAGCGGTGAGCGCATCCGACAAGCCGAGCGTGTGTCGGACGAAACAGTTCTCGAGCGGCCGCGCGCGGACGACGTCGCGCGGCTGCACGCCGCCAAGTTCCGGGTAGACGTCGCCGAGCCGCAGGCCGAGCGCGTCCCCGGCCAGCAGCCGGTGCAGCGGCTCACCGGCCAGCCGGCAGAGACCCTCGAGGACCGCGCGCTCGACCAGGCTGACGCCGAGGTGGGCCAGCAGCGGCGCGATGCCCCGCGTCGCGGCCCAGCGACGTCTGCTCCCGTTCGAGCTCCCGCCACAGATCGAAGAAGCCAATCGGGGTGCGGGCGATCGCGGCGGCCGCCGTCGTCGCGTGCGCGATGACGTCGAGCATCTCCGGCAGATCCTGCTCGAACGTCGTCTCGGGATTCTTGGTGAACCACTTGGGCGGCAGTCCCTCGGCCGAGAGTCCGGACTGCGTTCGCCCGTTCGCCGTCACCGCCGTTCGCATGAACAGCTGCGGCACTTCCGTCATGCTGGCGATGCCATAGCGGAACGGAAAGCGCAGCCGGGTCTGCAGCGTGAAGAGCTCGAACGGCGTGAGCGTGAACTTCATCGGCGGGACGCGGACTAGGATCGTCCGGCGTAGAGATCCCGCCCCTTCACCAGCGCCGCCATCTTGCGGTCGGCCACCGAGCGCTTGAGCATCCAGAAGCCGCAGTCGGGGTGGACGTAGCGAACGCGGCCGGGCCCGAGCGCCTTCTCGGCACGCTCGATGGCCGCGGCGATCTCGTCCGGCGTCTCGACGTGATTGATCTTGATGTCGACGACGCCGATCCCGACGCCGATCTCCGGCCGCAGCTCCCGCAGCGCGTCGAGATCGCCGGCCGGGCGGTGCGCCAGCTCCAGGACGAGATGATCGGCGCGCAGCGAGTTCAGGAACGACAGCAGCGCCGACCACGTGCCGCGCTGGATCGTCTGGCCGCCGTAGTTGCCGAAGCAGAAATGGACCGCCTTCTCGCCGCGCACCGCGTCGAGGATGCGGTTGATCGCCTCGGCGGCCAGCGGGCCGTCCTCGGGGTTGCCGGGGATGTTGGCCTCGTCCACCTGGACGCACGCGCACTGCAGGTCGCGCGCCTGCGCCGCCAGCGCGTCGGCGATCGCCAGCGTGAGCGCCTTCAGGTCGTGGTAGTGCTCGTCGAGCAGCGTCCGCGCCAGCATGTACGGACTGGTCAGCGTGAACTTGAACGCGCCCCCGGCGACGCTGGCGGCGCGCGCGCAGTCGTCCGGCAGGTTCATCGCCCCTTCGGTGACGGGACCGATGACCACCCCGGCAGGCTTGCCGCGGAAGCGCATCTCGCGCTTCGCCCGGAACGCCGCGGCTTCGCGCCGGCCGACGTCGTAGCGCATGCCGCCGAGCCGCTGCACGAAGTAGTCGATCATCCCGTTGGTGTCGGGATGATCGACGTCGAAGCGATACAGCTCGCCGTCGGTCGGGAGGTCGATGCCCGCCTGCCGCTGCAGATCGAAGACGACGCGCGTGGCGTCGACCAGCGACTGGTCGCTCGGCAGGGCGGCGAGCCACTCGGGAACAGGATAGGAGCCGACGGTGGTGGTGAGGATCCCGGGCGAACCCGCGCGAGTGCCGGTCATCGATCGGGCCGCAGATCGGCGAGCGCCACTGGCGCGCCGTTCCGCTCCTTGCTCAGTTGCGCGGCGGTCATGAACTCGAACACCTCGAGGGTCTCGTTGACGTCGACCGGCACGCGGCCGGTGTGGAAGAACTCGGCCACCAGCGCGACCAGCGGCTCGGTGCCGGCGGCGCCGGTCGTGCTCGCGGTCCCCTTCTCGCCGGTGATGGTGATCAACGGCTGCGAGGCATCCGCCTTCGGCAACCCGCGATAGGCGCCGATCCGGCCGTCCTTCCAGGTGCAGCTCGTGACGTCGGCGTCCGCCTCGATCTTTCTCGTCAACCGCTCGCAGCCGCGTCCCATGACGGCGTAGAGCGCCTCGACGCCGTGGATGCCGTAGTAGAAGAGGTCGGGGTGGAACTCGATCGGGTTCAGGACGTAGGTCGCCTGGACCTTCAGCTGCTTGCCGATCGACGTGCTCGCGCGCGTCTCAGGGATGCCGCTGTGGAAGCGGACCGATGACGCGCTGAAGAACGGCGTGCCGGTCGACTTCGACAGCGCCACGATCTTCCGCGCATCCTCCAGGCTCGCGGCCAGCGGCTTGTCGATGAAGACCCGCTTGCCCGCCTTGAACACCGGCGTGACCTGCGCCAGATGCGGCCGGCCGTCCACGCTGGTGAGCAGGACGACGTCCACCTTGGCGAGCAGCGCCTCGATGCTGTCCACGAGCTCGACGCCGTGATCCTGCTGGATCGTCGCCGCGAACTTGTCCACGCGCGTCGCGCTCAGCGGGAGATCGGGGCTGCCACCCTTGAACGCCGCCACGACCTTGATCTTCCACTCGGGGTGCGAGTGCAGGATCTTGGTGAACTGCGGGACGTGCGACGTGTCGGTGCCGATGATGCCGGCCCGAAGCTCCTTGTTCGCCCACTTGGGCGGCGTCGTCGTCGATGGGGCCTGCCGTGCCTCGTGGAACGAGACCAGCACGGCGGCCAGCACCACCGACACGACGATGGTCCTGATGGTCTGCATATACGAGTCAGTATCCTTCAAACTGGGAGGGTCCGGAGGTTGAGGATACGGAGTCTTCGGAGGTTGAGGTTACGGAGGGGCCAGAGGTAACGGATCCCATAAACCGGAGCAACGAAGGCAACGAAGTTAACGGAGAAGACTACTGTGCGACCCGGAGGATTCGCGGCGCGCGCTTGCGCGCGCTCTGTCGGGGCGGGCGGCACGCGCACAAACGGCAATGGCTCGGTAGCCGCTTGTGCGCGTGGCGCCCACCCCGACGCAGGTGCCGGCCCAGAAGGCCGGCACCCGCGAATCCCAACCAGGTGCCCTTGTCTTTTCCGTTTTCCTCCGTTTGCTCCGTTGCTTCGTTTCTAAGATCCGATGCCTCCGTCGGCTCCGATGCCTTTAGCGTGAACCTCCGCTGCCTCCAGGTTGTGTTAGTGTCCCCGCATGTACACCCGACGAGATCTCGCAAAGCTGGCTCTGGCCGCCGTTCCGGCGGCGCGAGTGCTCGGCGTTCCGGCGCTGGCGTTTCAGGCCCGGCCGAACTCGACCGTGCGCGGCGTCACGATCGGGATGAACGTCCCCTACAACTTCGGCGGCCGCACCGCTCCGCTGGAGGAGATCATCGAGAAGTGCGTCACGCTCGGCGTCAGCGGCGTGGAGCTGCGGACGCAGCCGGTCGAGGCCTTCCTCGGCCTGCCGGCGGAGCTGGTGACGGCAGCGGCCGGAGGCGGCGGACGGAACGCGGCGCCGCCGACGCCCGAGCAGCTCGCCGCCCGCAAGACCGCCGCAGACGACATCCGCAAGTGGCGGCTCGCCCTGCCGATGGACAAGGTGCGCACGGCGCGAAAGAAGTTCGACGACGCCGGCATCGCGATCGAGATCGTCAAGGTCGACGGCGTCTTCGACATGACCGACGACGTCCTCGACTACAAGTTCCAGCTCGCGAAGGCGCTCGGCGCGCGTGCCATGTCGACGGAGATCGCGCACGTCGATCCCAAGCAGCCCGAGATCTCGACGGCGCGGCACAAGCGGGTCGGCCAGTTCGCCGACAAGCACAAGCTGATGGTCGGGTATCACGGACACACCGAGACCGGACCGAAGGAATGGGAGGACGTGTTCAAGCTCGCCCGTCACAACGGCGCGAACCTGGACATCGGCCACTTCATCGCCGGCAACAAGACGTCCCCGGTGCCGTTCCTCAAGCAGCATCACGATCGGATCACGCACATCCACGTGAAGGACAAGACGCTCGCCAACCAGAACGTGCCGTTCGGGCAGGGCGATACGCCGATCAAGGAAGTGCTGCAGTTGATCCGCGACAACAAGTGGCCGATTCAGGCCACGATCGAATTCGAGTACACGGTGCCGCAGGGCTCGGATCGCATGGCCGAGCTCAAGAAGTGCGTGGAGTTCTGCCGGGCCGCGCTCGCCTAGCGCTGGCCGGCCCCGCCACACGACTCTCGAACGACCAGGTGCGGCGGAACGATGACACGCCGCGGCTCGACGTCCGCGGCCTCGTCATCGTCTTCGAACGGCGCCAGGAGCAGCTCCGCCGCTTCGCGGCCGACCTCGTTGCGCGACCAGCTGATCGTGGTCAGCGGCACGCGCAGCAGGTCGCCGAACGTGATGTCGCCGACACCCACCACCGCGACGTCGTCGGGAACCTTCAGGCCGGCTTCCCAGATCGCTTTCATCGCGCCGATCGCGGACGGATCGTTGGCCGCGAAGACGGCGTCGACGCGCGGGCGCACCGACAGCAGCCGCTTCATCGCGCGGTAGCCGTCAATCTCCATGAACCCGGCGGGGATCAGCCAATCCGACGGTGGATGGATGCCGGCGACGAGCAGGGCGCTCCTCCAGCCCTTTTCGCGCCGCCGCGCGTGCGCGAGCCGGGGACCGGCGATGTGGGCAATGGCCTTGCGGCCGGACGCGAGGAGGTGCTCGGTCGCCAGCACGCCGGCGCGCTCGTCGTCGGTCAGCACGCGGTGGCAGGGCACCGTCGGGTAGTCGTCGCGATCGATCATCACGACGCCGATGCCCTGGGCCCTGAACTCGGTCAGCAACTCGCCGTTGCTGTCGCCGGGGGCCGAGGCCAGGACGATGCCATCGACCTGGCGGCCATGCAGCAGCTGCAGCTCGGAGCGCTCCTTGTCGGGATTCTCGCCCGAGCTGCAGAGCAGCAGTCCGTAGCCCTTCTCGCTGGCCACCTGCTCGATGCCGGCGACGATCTCGACGAAGAACGAGTGCATCAGATCGGGGATCACGACGCCGAGGGTGTGGGTGCGCCGGAGGGTCAGGGATCGCGCGACCGCGTTCGGCCGGTAGCCCAGCTCTTCCACTTTGGCGAGGACCCGCGCCCGGGTGGCCGGGCTGATGTCGTCGTGATTGTTGAGGACCTTCGAGACCGTCGTGATGGACACGCCAAGCTCGCCGGCGATCCGTTTCATCGTGGTTGAAGGCATCGTGTCGTTAGCGTAAAATCCATGAGCTTTAGCGGTAAAGAACACTACCACAGCCTCCCAGGCGAATCACAGCAACGAGGACTATGCAGAGGATGAAGAGAGTCTGTACGCTGATCGTGCTCCTTCTCGGTTTCGGCGCCGGCCTTGCAGGCGCACAAACCAACACCGGCCAGATCTCTGGCACCGTCCGGGACAGCCAGGGTGGCGTGCTTCCGGGTGTCACTGTCACCGTCACCAACGTCAATACCAACATCACGTGGACCGAGGTGACCGGACCCCAGGGCACCTACACGGTGACCAACCTGCCGGTCGGCACCTACAAGGTCACGACCGAGATGGAAGGCTTCCGCAAGGCCGAGAAGAGCGGCTTCGCGATGGGCGCCGACGGTCGCATCACGGCAGATTTCTCGCTGGGCGTCGGCGGCGTCACCGAAGCGATCGAGGTCACCGCGGTTCGCGGTGAAACGGTCAATCGCACCTCGGGCGAGCTCGCGCGCGTCATCGACAGCTCGCAGATTCAGGACGCCGCGCTGTCGGGCCGCAATTACCTGGAGCTGGCGTCGCTCATCCCCGGCGCGGTGCAGCTCGACGACGACCAGATGGCGATCACCACCGGCCTCGGCACCGGCGGCACCGTCATCAACGGCAACCGCGGCAACAGCAACAACCTGACGGTCGACGGCGGGTTCAACCTGGACTCGGGCTCGAACGGCAGCATGATCAACAACGTCGGGATCGACTTCATCGAGCAGGTCGCGATCCAGACGTCGAACTTCTCCGCCGACAAGGGACGCAACTCCGGCGCCTCGGTGAACGTCGTCACCAAGAGCGGCACCAACCGGTTCAGCGGCAGCGCCTTCGACACGTTCCGCGACGAGTCGCTGGACTCGGCCGAACTACTTCGCCCCGCGCGATCCGAGCGGCAACCCGATCAAGGGCAAGCTGGACTTCAACGACTACGGCGCGTCGCTCGGCGGGCCGATCGTCAAGAACAAGCTGTTCTTCTTCGGCGGCGTCGACGTCAAGACGCTGGACCGGCAGGAGAACCCCGAGCGCCGGACGCATGCCGAGCCGGGCCGAGCTGCGCGGCGATTTCTCCGGGCGGACGACGGTGATTCGGGACCCGGACAACGGCGCTGCCGTTTGCCGGCAACGTCATCCCGCAGAACCGCATCACCGCCGACGGCCGCGCGATCGCCAAGGCCTATGAGCTGATGATCGGACGCGCCGCGGCGTATACCGACGCACCGATTGCGAACAACGCGACCTTTCAGCTCGACTTTCCGTTCGACTGGCACCAGGACATTCTGCGGCTCGACTTCCGGCCGAGCAACAACCACGGCTTCTACCTGCGCTACCTGCACGACGATTACGACCTGATCGAGCCGCGCGGCACGTTCATCGGCGCGCCGCTGCCGACGATCTCGACCAACCGCGTCCGGCCCGGCTTCGGCTACCAGGTCGCGCACTCGTGGATGATCAGCCAGAACCTGGTCAACGAGGTCAAGCTGAACGTCTCGGGCAACGGCCAGCGCATTCCGCCGGTCGGCGACTCTGGATGCGCGACACCTACGGCTTCCAGTTCCCGCAGGTGTTCGCGGGCGGCCGCTACAACGACGGCATCCCCGACGTCACGTTCTCCGGCACCGGCGCGCCGGTCGCGTTGACCGGCCCGTCACAGTCGCTGCTGTCGCCGACCACCGACATCACGGCGCAGAACACGCTGACCTGGGTCCGCAACACGCACACGCTGCGCAGCGGCTTCCTGGTGACGCGCAATCGCAAGGACCAGAACGGGCGCTTCGCCTATACCGGCGCGGTCAACTTCAACCCGCTCGGGCAACCCGCAATCGACCGGCCTCGCCTTCGCCGACGCGCTGCTCGGCAACTTCCGCAACTACTCCGAAGGCGCGGACGACCCGCTCGGCTTCTTCCGCTTCACCCAGTACGGCGGCTTCGTGTCGGACAACTGGCGGGTGCGGCCGAACCTGAGCCTCGAGATCGGGCTGCGCTACGAGTACCATGGAGCCGATCTACACGCAGGGCAACAACATCTCGAACTTCGATCCGGCGCTCTACGATCCGAACACCGCGATCCGGCTGAATCGCAACGGCACCATCATCCCGAACTCCGGCAACCCGTACAGCGGTCTGGTCCGGCCCGAAGACGAGGTCCCGGCCGACCAGCAGGATCGCGTCACCATCGATCAGGCCGCGGCGGCGTTGATTCCGCTGAGCGCGCCGCGCGGGCTCTACGACACCTATCACCTGTTCATGCCGCGCTTCAGCGGCGCCTACACGGTGAACGACAAGTGGGTGCTCCGCGGCGGCGTCGGCCTCTTCTACGATCGGCCGGAAGGCAACCTGATCTACTCGCAGGTGAACCTGCCGCCGTTCCTGCCGAGCGTGGCGGTCGAGAACGCCAACCTCGCGAACCCGCTCTCCGGCCAGTCGTCGGCGGCGACGGTCCTGGGCACGGTCAACGCGATCGATCCGGCGCTGCAGATTCCGCGTCAGCTGCAATTACAGCGTCAGCGTGCAGCGCGAGCTGCCGTTCGGCCACTTCGCGGAAATCGCCTACGTCGGCAACCGCGGGCGCGACCTGCTGTGGCAGCCCGAGATCAACCAGCCGTCGTTCGACGTGCTGCGGGAGAACGCGGCGCTGCCGGCCGCCGACCGCGCCAACACCAACTTCCTGCGGCCGTACCGCGGCTACTCGTCGATCCGCCAGCGCCGCAGCGACGCGTTCTCCGACTACAACGGCCTGCAGTTCTACGTGAACAAGCGCCGCGGCGACATCCGCTACACGATCAGCTACACGCTCTCGAAGGCGACCGGCCTCGGCAGCGGCAACGGCGACAACCCGCTCGCCGCCGAAGGCTACGTCCCGGGATCGACGTTCGACCTCGACTTCTTCGTCGGGCCGACCACCTACGATCGCCGTCACGCGATGATCAACACGTTCACCTACGAGGTGCCGTTCTTCCGCGGACAGAACAACCTCGCGGAAGCGATCATCGGCGGGTGGGAGCTGAGCGGCAAGGTCCGCTGGCAGTCGGGCCAGTACCTCACCCCGACCGGCAACACCTCGATCGGCACGCGCCGCGCCGACTACCTGGGCGGCGAGATCGGCGCGGACGATCGCAGTGAGAACCGCTGGTTCAACACCGCCGCGTTCGCGACCGCGCCGGACGACCGCCGCGGCAACGCCGAGATCGGCATCATCGAGGGGCCGCACTGGTATCAGTGGGATCTGTCGATGCGGAAGAACTTCGGGCTGCCCGGGACTGCCAGGCTCCAGGTGCGGGCCGACGTGTTCAACGTCCTCGACCGGGTCAACTTCAACAACCCGAACGTGACGGTCACCGCGGCGGAATTCGGACGCATCTCGAGCGCCCGGATCCCGCGCCAGACGCAGCTCAGCTTCAGGCTTACGTTCTAGAGCCTGAAGAAGTCAGAAGTCAGAAGGCAAAAGTCAGAACGTTTTGACTTTTCACTTTTGACTTCTGACTTCCCTATTCCGTCCGCGGTCTCTTCTTCAGGATTTCAGCCGCCTCCGGCTTCGCCATGTAGAACGGGTCGAGCGGGTAGCAGCCCGAGACCATGCCCAGCCGCGGCCCGGTCGTGCAGTCGCTGAACGTCCGGCAGATCGACTTGCGCCGCAGCGGCGCCCCCCGCAGCACGTCGGCCGGCAGATCCGGATACGACAGCACCATCCGTCCGAGCCCCACGAAGTCGGTCATGCCGTTCGCCACCGCGTGCTGCGCCACGTTCGGCAGCCATTCCTGCAGGTAGCTGTAGCCAGAGCCGACGATCATCAGGTCGGGGAAGCGCGCCTTCAGCCGGCTCGTGGCCTCGATCTGACGCGCGACGCCGCGCAGCGGATCCTCCGGCGGCAGATAGCCGTCGAGCGGCGGGAACAGCGCCGGGCGCTGCATGTGCGGGTTGTAGTACGGGCTGCCCGCGGTGATGCAGACCCACCGCACCTGCATGGCCTCGAGCGCCTCCAACACCGCGATCGCGTCGTCCAGCGACGCCTCGCCGCCGGGCGGCGTCAGGCCGAAGCCGTGATCGACCGCGGCCGCGTCGGGGTCGGGCTCGCCGACGCCGTCAGGACGCTTCCGGAACGGCACCATGTCGAAGGCCGAGAGCCGCACGCCGACCAGCAGTCCAGGCACCGCGGCGCGGATCGCCTCGATGGCCGTGCGCATGAAGCGCATGCGGTTCTCGATCGACCCGCCGAAGCGGCCCTGGCGGGCGCGCGCGCCGAGCAGCTCGTGGCCGAGATAGCCGTGACAGGCCTTGATGTCGACGAACTGATACCCGGCGTCGTAGGCCAGCCGCGCCGCGGCAACGAAGTCGGCGACGAGCGCGTCGAGCTCGTCGTCCGTGAACACCCGCACGCCTGACGGCACCCGGCGATCCAGCACCGGGTTCGGCACCGCGGCGATCGGCTCGGCGCGGTCGAAGACGTTCGGCCTCGACCAGCGGCCCGAGTGCGTCAGCTGCAGCCCGATGACGAGGTCGGCGTCGGCGTTGGCGCCGAAGCGCTCGCGGTGCGCGCCGATCAGCTCGTCGCGGAGCGCGGCGATCGCCTTGTGGGTCTTCGCGGTCAGCAGCAGCTGATTCGGATTGGCCCGTCCGTCGTGCCGGACCGCCACCGCCTCGCCGCCCCACATCAGCTTGGCGCCGCCCAAACCGAAGTTGCGCCAGCGCCGGCGCGTCAGATCGGACGGCTCACCCTCGGGCGTGCCATCCCACCCTTCCATCGGCAGCACGCAGAAGCGGTTGCCGATGCGCAGGCCGTCGATCTCGAACGGCCGCGCCAGCGGCGACTCCTCCGCCTTCACCAGCGCGTCGTCGAACGGCAGCGGAATGTTCGACTGCGTGAGGTGATCGCGGAACTTCTGCGCGTTCTTCAGGGCGGCTACACGCGGAAACGATTCACTCATCTGCTTCCTTCAGGGGCCTCGCCGTCAACTCCCAACTCCCAACTTCCAACTCCCAAAGAGAGTCGCTCGCAGCATCGGGGTGAAAGTCGAGCCTGCATCTCCAATCGCCACGGATTTCGCCCAGCTCCAGCGAACGGCTTCCTTTGGGAGTTGGGAGTTGGGCGTTGGGAGTTAGCGCCATTCGATCCCGTCGGGGAACAGATGCCTGGCCCGCGAATCCGGCTTGATCGCGATGCTGTAGCCAGGCTTCGTCGGCGGCATGTAGCGGGCGCGCCGGATGACGACGGGATCCTCGAAATGCTCGTGCAGGTGATCGACGTACTCGGTCACCCGCCCCTCCATGGTGCCGCTGACCGCCAGGTAGTCGAACATCGACAGGTGCTGGACGTACTCGCACAGGCCGACGCCGCCGGCGTGCGGACAGACCGGCACGCCGAACTTGGCGGCGAGCAGGATCACCGCCAGGTTCTCGTTGACGCCGCCGAGGCGGCAGCTGTCGATCTGGCAGAAGTCGATGGCGTTGGCCTGCAGCAGCTGCTTGAAGATGACGCGGTTGGCGCAGTGCTCGCCGGTCGCGACGCCGACGCCGTCGGCGCGCACCGCCTTCGCGATCGCCGCATGGCCCAGCACGTCGTCCGGACTGGTCGGCTCCTCGATCCACCAGAGCCGGTGGCGCGCCAGCGCGCGGACGCGGTCGATCGCCTCGTTGACGTCCCAGTGCTGGTTGGCGTCGATCATCAGCGTGCGATCCGGGCCGATCTCGTGGCGCACGAGCGAGACCCGCCGCTCGTCGTCTTCCGGCGCGGCGCCGACCTTGACCTTGAAGTGCGTCCACCCGTCGGCCAGCGCCTCGCGGACCAGCCCGCGGATGCCCTCGTCCGAGTATCCCATCCACCCGGCTGACGTGGTGTAGGCGGGGTAGCCGCGCGTCAGGAGCTCCGCCTCGCGAGCCGCCTTGGTCGGCGCCTGGCGCTTCAGGATGTCGAGCGCCTCGTCGGGCGTCAGCGCGTCGGTGATGTAGCGGAAATCGATCGCCGACACGATCTGCTCCGGCGACATGTCGGCGAGCAGCTTCCACACCGGCTTCTGCTCGACCTTCGCGTAGAGATCCCAGACGGCGTTCACGATCGCGGCGAGCGCGAGATGAATCGCCCCCTTCTCGGGGCCGAGCCAGCGCAGCTGCGATTCGGACGCGAGGCTGCGCCAGAAGCCGGCCATGTCGGCGGTGATGTCGGCCAGCCGCATGCCGACCACGAGGTGGCGCATCGCCTCGATGGCGGCGACGCAGATTTCGTTGCCGCGTCCGATGGTGAACGTCAGCCCGTGTCCCTCGACGCCGCCGTCCGTGTCGAGGATGACGTAGGCGGCCGAATAGTCGGGGTCCTTGTGCGTGGCATCGGTGCCCGCGCCGGTGCGCGAGGTCGGGAAGCGCAGGTCGTAACTCTTCAGGCCGGTGATCGTGACGCCCTTCATCAATGCCCCTTCTGCCTCCACCGGTCGAGCGCGACCGCCATCACGATGATGACACCGGTCACGATCTGCTGCACCCAGTTCGGCAGGCCGTGCTGCGAGCAGCCGATCTGGATGACGGCCATGATCGCGGCGCCGCCGACCGTCCCCACGACCGTGCCCTTGCCTCCCAGCAGGCTGCCGCCGCCGATGATGACGGCGGCGATGACGTCGAGCTCGAGGCCGACCGCAACCGTGGGATCGCCGACCGACAACCGCGAGTATTGCAGCAGGCCTGCGAACCCCGCGAACACCGCCGCCAGCGTGTAGACCTGCAGCTTGCGCCGCTCGATGCGCACGCCGCACAGCCGCGCGGTCCGCTCGTTCGATCCGATCGCGAACAGGTGCCGGCCGAACTTCGTGTAGCCGAGCACCCCGGCCACGATCAGCGCCAGCACGATGGTGATCCAGATGCCGATCGGCAGCAGGAACCCGCCGCCGTAGCGTGCCGTCCGCAGCAGATCGTTGAGCCAGGTCAGCGGCGCCTCGATGCGCCGCTCGTCGGCAAACCCCTTCGCGGCGCCGCGCACCAGCAGCATGGTTCCCAGCGTGACGATGAAGGGGACGACGTGGAGGCGGGTGATCAGGAAGCCGTTGACGAGGCCGCAGACCGCCGCGGCGCCCAGCGCCCCGAGCGCCGCAAGCGCCGGGTCGTAGCCCTGGCGCAGGAGCACGGCGGTGATGACGGTGCTCAGCGCCACGATCGATCCGACCGACAGATCGATGCCCGCCGACACGATCACCATCGTCATGCCGAGCGCGGCGACGCAGACGATCACCGTCTGGATCGCCATCAGCTCGAGGTTGGCAGCCCTGAAGAACTGCGGGCCGATCAGGAAGCCGAAGAGCAGCGCGACCAGCAGCAGTCCCAGAAGGACGCCGCTGTCGCCGCGCCACGCAGCCTTCAGACGGCCTGCGCGCCCGACGCGTCCATCAGCAGTGAGTGTTCCGTCCATTCAGATGTCGGGCGTACGGGCCCCAGCCGGCCGCGGCACATCACGGCAATGCGATCGCACAGCCCGAGCAGTTCGGGCAGGTAGCTGCTCACCATCAGAATCGCGCGCGGCCGCCGCGCCCCGGCGGCCTGGTCCGACTTGCCGGCCGCGAGCGCGTCGAGCAGCGCGTAGATCTGCGCCTTGCTGGCGACGTCGATCCCGCGCGTCGGCTCGTCCAGCACCAGCAGATCGACGTCGTGGTGCAGCAGACGCGCGATCGCGACCTTCTGCTGGTTGCCGCCCGACAGCTCGCCGACCGCCTGCCGCGGCCCCTTGCTGCGAATCCCCAGCCGCTCGATCCAGCGGCTCGCGGCCGTCGCCTGGCGTGACGGCAGGACCAGGAAGGCCGGCCCGAGATCGGTCAGGCTCGACAGCGTGACGTTGTCGGCGATGCTGAGCCCGGTCGCCAGCCCCTCGGCCGCACGATTCTCGCTGAGCATGCCGGCGCCCTGCGCCCAGCGCGCCGCCGGCGACGCCGGTCCCGAATAGACGCCGACCTTGATTCGTCCGCTGCGCACCGCCTCGAGTCCGAAGATCGTCCGCAGCAGCCGCGTCCGGCCGGCGCCGAGCAATCCGGCGATGCCGAGAATCTCGCCGCGACAGCAGCGTCAAGGTCGCCGCGCCGGGCTGCAGGTCGGACAACTCGAGCAGCACGTCGCCGGCGTCGCGCGGGCTCCGCGGATAGAGGTCGTCCACTTCCCTGCCGACCATCAGCTGCACGATCGCGTCCGCCGACAACTCCGAGTTCCGGCCGCCGCCGGCATTGCGGCCATCGCGAAGCACGACGATCCGATCCGAGACGGCCTTCACTTCCTCGATGAAGTGCGAGATGTAGACGATGGCGAGGCCCTGCGTGCGGAGCCGGCGCAGCAGCGCGAACAGCCGCTCGACATCGGCGTGGGCCAGGCTGCTGGTCGGCTCGTCGAGCACGATCACGCGCGCGCCGCTCGCCAGCGCCCGCGCCACTTCGACGAGCTGCTGCGCCGCCGGCGAGAGATCGGCGACCAGCGTGTCGGGCCGAATCTCCGGATGACCCAGCTCGGTGAGCGCCTCGATCGCCGCCGTGCGCATCTCGGCCCACCGGACGAGCCCATACGTCGTCGGCTCCATGCCGAGCCCGATGTTCTCCATCACCGTCAGGTGCGGCGCCAGCGACAGCTCCTGGTGGATCATCGCGACGCCGGCCGTGCGCGCGTCGATCGGCTCGCGCGGCGCGTACGGCGCGCCGTCGAGCGTCATCGTGCCCGCGTCCGGACGGATGGCGCCGGACAGGATCCCCATCAACGTGCTCTTGCCCGCGCCGTTCTGCCCCACCAGCGCGCACACCTCGCCCGCCGCGACGGCGAAATCGACGCCGTCCACGGCGACGGTGGCGCCGAACGCCTTGCGCACGCCGCGCATCTCGAAGCGCAACGCGCCGGCAGGCGTGGCGGACGCTATTGCTTCAGCCATTGGGACAGGTCCGGCTTGAGCAGTTCCTTCATCGCCGGCTCGTTCATGTTCTGCGGCGGTCGCGAGATGCACCCCGGTGTCGATCCGCTTCTCGATCGGCTCCCCCTTGATGTGGGAGACGAGCGTCTTCACCGCGAGGTAGCCCATCTTCACCGGGTCCTGGATCACCAGGGCGTCGATATGGCCGTCGGCGAGTCCCTTGACCAGGTTGTCGGAGGCGTCGAAGCCGACGAACTTCACCTTGCCCGCCCAGTTGTGGTCCTGCAGCACGCGCATCAGCGCGAACGTCGTCGACTCGTTGACGCAGAAGATCGCGTCGATGCCGAGCGTGCCGTCGGAATTGCGATAGTTGCTGAGGATCGCCTCGCCCCGCTTGTAGGCGCCCTCGACGTCGGCGCCGAGGTACTGATTCGAGCTGAGAATCTCGATGCCCTTGTGCGCGGCCAGCCCTTCGAGGAACCCCTCTTCGCGCTGGGTCGTGCTGTCGTGCCCTTCGGCGTAGCGCAGCAGGAGCGCCTTGCCCTTGCCGTTGAGCCGCGCCGCGATGTGGTCGGCCGCCATCCGCCCGCCCTTGCGATTGTCGGTGGCGACGAAGCTGACGAAGTCGGTGCCCTTCAGACCGGAGTCGAAGATGACCACCGGAATCTTCTGCCGCTGGGCATCGGCCACGTGCTGGACGAGCGCGGCCTCGTCGAGCGGCGCCAGCGCGATGCCCGAGACGCCGCGCGTGATGAAGCCCTGGACCTCGGCGATCTGCGACGCGCGGTCGTCCTCCTGCAGCGGGCCGCGCCAGATCACGGTGACGCCCAGCTCCTGCGCCGCCTTCTCGGCCCCGCCGTGAATCATCTGCCAGAACACATGCGACGTGCCCTTGGGAATCACCGCGATGGTCAGCTTGCCATCGTCCGCCGGCTTGCCGCTGCAGGCCGCGCTCAGCATCAGGATGGCGGCGAGTGCCAGTATCGGTCGTTTCATGATCGGGTTCTCAGTTGTCAGCTGTCAGTTCTCAGCGATCGCCTGCGGGCTCACCGGCTCGACACCAGCGACTCCAGGCCCCAGAACTGCCGGGCGTTGCCGCCAAGCACGGCCTCGCGCTCGGCGGCGGGCCGGCGCTCGAGATAGTCGCTCACGACCGCCATCGTACGCGAATAGCTGGCCGCGACCGTGCAGACCGGCCAATCCGATCCGGCCACGAGCCGATCCGGGCCGAAACAGTCGAACGCGACGTCCAGGTATGGATGGAGCTGCGCCGGTGTCCAGCCCTGCCAGTCCGCTTCGGTGACCAGGCCCGACAGCTTGCACCAGACGCGCGGGCACTGCGCGAGCGCCCGCAGATCGCGCGCCCACTCGTCGATCGCGCCGGCACGGATCGGCGGCTTGGCCAGGTGATCGAGCACGAACCACTGGTCCGGAAACTTCGCGACGAACTCGGCGGCCACCGGCAGGTGGCGCGGATGGATCAGGATGTCGTAGGTCAGGTTGAACTGCGCGAGCGCGGCGACGCCGCGGCAGAACGACGGCCGCAGCAGGAAGCGATCGTCCGGCTCGGACTGCACGACGTGCCGGATGCCGATCAGCTTGGGGTTCGCCGCCACCAGCGCCAGCTGCGCCTCGACGTCGTCGGCCTGGAGATCGACCCAGCCGATCACCCCGGCGACGAACAGGTGATCGTCGGCGAGATCGAGCAGCCAGCGGGTTTCGTCCAGCGTCTGCCGGGTCTGGACCGCGATCGAGGCGTCGACGCCGGCGCCATGCAGCTCGGCGAGCAGATCGTCGGGCAGGAAGTCGCGGCGCAAGTCGCGCATGGACTCGTCGAGCCATCCGTACTCGGCGGCGTTGTAGCGCCAGAAGTGCTGATGAGTGTCGATGCGGATCATGGCTCGGGAATCGGGGTGCCCCCCGCCTCGCTCGATCGGTAGCACGCCTCGACCAGGGCCATCGTCTTAATCGCGTCCTCGACCGGAGAGACCAGCGCCTCGTCTTCGCCGGCGACGACGCGCTGCAGGTTCGACATCGGCCCTTCGAACGCTTCGGTGAACCACGAGCCGCGCAGCGGCAGCGGCTCCCATCCGCCGGACGTGGCGATCTCCATCGTGTCGGGCCGGCCCGACGGGTACTCGAGATTGACGCCCATCGACAGGATCGCGGCGCCGCGCGTGCCCTCGATCTTGAGCATCGACGACCGGTGCGTCCAGTCGTAGCGATGGGTGTGGTTGAGCGTCAGCGAGCAGCGCAGCTGGTTGCCGTAGTCGAGGATCGTGGTGCTGCGCGTATCGCTGAAGTCGGGGTAGTCGGGATGCGCCACCGCGCGGCAGTAGGCGCCGGCCGGCTCGCCGGCCAGCATCCGGATGGTGTCGAGATAGTGAATCGAGTGATACAGCAGCTCGAGCCGCGGCGCGTGGCGGAAGAACGACCAGGATTCCCAGGGCTGCCGCACCTGCAGCCGCACCTCGATGTCGGCGACGGCGCCGAGCGTGCCGCTGCGCAGCAGGTCGGTCAGCGCAAGGACGTTGGGGCTGAACCGCAGCTGGAAGTTCATCGCCGCGACGAGGCGGCGCTCGCGGCACACCCGCAGGATGGCGCGGGCCGCGTCGAGGCTCTCCCCCATCGGCTTCTGAATCAGGACCGGCGAGCCTTCCGGCAGGCGCTGCAGCACGGCGAGCACGTCGCCGCCGGGAACCGCGACGTCGAACACCGCCGGCATCCGCCCGGCGGACGCCGCCGCCTCGATCGACTCGAAGACACGCGGCACGTCGAAGTCCGCCGCCAGCCGCTCCGCCGTCTCGCGGCGGATGTCGAACAGTCCCGCGACGGGAAAGCCAAGGCGCCGGTAGGCAGGCAGGTGCGCGGTGCGCACGATCGCACCGGCGCCGATGATGACGATCGGGCGCGGCTCGGTCGGGACGTTCCAGGCTTGCCGAAGTGAGGTCATCAAGCGATCACGGCGTCCGGACCGGATCGCTGAGGTCCGACGCGGTGCCGGATGGCGCGGGCAGACGGAACACCTGTTCCATGCGCGCCCACCACTCGCCGTCGCGGGCGCCCGGCGCCGGCTGCTGGAACGACTTCATGAGGCTCTCCCACTCGCCGACCGTCGCGCCAGACGAGGCGTGCCGCTCGAAGACGTGCGCGAGGTCCAGGCCATCCTGCAGGTCGAGCACCATGACGAGACGCCGGCCGAGCAGGTAGATGTCCATGCTGCGCACGCCGGCACGCTGAAGGCTGCTGACCACGTCCGGCCAGACCTTCGCATGATACTCCCGGTAGGCCGCGACGACGGCCGGGTCGTCACGCAGGTCGAGTGTCAGCACATGGCGGTTCATGTATGGAGGGGTCCGGCAGGCGATCGTATCGACTTGATCGGTAAAGTTCAAAGAGGGCGGGGCCAGCGCCCCGGTCGATGCTGTCAAGCGCGCCAAGGGCGCGCCCGCCGAAGCGGAGCGGGGATCGTGGGGCCCCCGCCCCTCGACTACGCTCGGGACGCCCTGAGCAATGTCGAAGGGCGCGAGCGACGGCGTAGGGGGGTCCGGCGGGGCGAAGCCCCCCGGACTAAATCGTCGGGTTGCGACGGTGGATGGCGAACTCGCGATGCCCGAGCGTTTCGGCCACGGTCTGCTTCCCCGAGGCGACGGCCAGGACCTCGGCGAAGAGCCGGTCCGCGGCGCCGTCCATCGTCTCGCTGTCGTCCATGATGCCGCTGACGTCGAGATCGATGTTGTCGGCCATCTGCCGCGCCGTGCGCGCGTTGCCGGTGATCTTGATCACCGGGGCGATCGGATTGCCGGTCGGGGTGCCGAGCCCGGTGGTGAACACCACGACCTGGGCGCCGCCGCCGACCATGCCGGTGACCGCTTCGACGTCGAGCCCGGGCGTATCCATCACCGTCAGCCCGCGCCGGGAGATCGGGGCCGCATAGCCGACGACTTCCTCGAGCGGCGCGCGCTCGCCACCCTTGTGCGTGGCCCCGAGCGACTTCTCCTCGATGGTGGTGAGTCCGCCGCGGATGTTGCCGGGCGACGGCTGGGTGCCGCGGATGTCGAGGCCCATCGCGCGCGCCTCCGCCTCGACGCGCGTGATCACCTGAATGAGCTTGGTCGCGGCGGCCGGATTGCTGGCGCGCGCCGCGAGCAGGTGCTCGGCGCCCATGATCTCGGCGATCTCCCCGAGCACCGCGCTGCCGCCGAAGTCGACCAGCCGATCGGTGACGCGGCCGAGCGCCGGGTTGGACGCCAGGCCGGACGTGTAATCGGATCCGCCGCACTTCACCGACAGGATCAGATCGGCGACGTCACACGGCACGCGTTCGTACGCCGACAGGCGCTCCGCCATCGCCCGCGCGATGCCGATGCCCTTCTCGGTCGCGCGCACCGTGCCGCCTTCGGACTGGATGGCGATGATCTCGGCGTCCTTGCCGTGGCGTTTGGCGGTCTCGGCCAGCATCTGCGCCACGACCTGCTCGCAGCCGAGCGCCACGACGAGGACCGCGCCGACGTTCGGATGGCCGCAGTAGGCGGCGAGCGTGTCGTGCGTGACCTTCATGTCGGGCCCGAGCTGGCCGCATCCGGCGAGGTGAGGCAGCGCCACCGCGATCGGCGCCGCCGCGGCGGCGATGCGCTCGGACACGACCGCCGAGCAGATCACCGTCGGCACGACCAGGACGTGATTGCGGGTGCCGATGCGGCCATCCGGCCGCCGGTAGCCCATGAAGCCTGGACGCGGGCTCATGATCGGCCCGCCTTGATGTCCGCGGCGCCCGCGGCCAGCGTCGGCGGCACGCCACTCGTCCCGGCGGGACGTCCGTCGGGATCGTCGGGAGGCTCGGCCAGCCGCGCCGTGGAGGGCGTGGCCGCGTCGAGATCGCCGCGCCCGCGGTTGCTCGCGACGTTGTGGGTGTGCACGTGCGCGCCGGCGGCGATGTCCGCGGTCGCAACGCCGATCGGACTGCCGTACTTGATCACCGCCTCGCCGGTGCTGATCGGCATCAGCGCCAGCTTGTGCCCCGAGGCGATCGCTTCGACGGTGACGACCGTGCGCCCGCCAAGCTCCAGCCGCGCCCCGGCCTCGAGCGGCACCAGCGCCGTCGCGACGTTGTCGCGATCGCTGATGACCAGCGCGGCCTTCATTGGTTGACCCCGCTGGCGAGGAACCCGCCGTCCACCGCGAGCACGTGCCCGGTGACGAACGCCGACGCGTCCGAGGCCAGGAAGATCGCGGCGCCGACCAGCTCGTCGAGCTTGCCGAAGCGCTTCATCGGCGTGCGCACCAGGAACTCCTGCCCGCGCGGCGAGTCGAGCAGCGCCGTGTTCAGGTCGGTGCGGAACACCCCGGGCGCAATCGCGTTGACGGTGACGCCGAACGGCGCCCACTCCACCGCGAGGGCGCGGGTCAGCCCCGCCACCGCCGACTTGCTCGCGACGTAGGCCGCGACCTCGAACAGCCCGACGAACGACGACAGCGATCCGATGGCGATGATCCGTCCGCTCTTCCGCGCGATCATCTCGCGGCCGAAGACCTGGCAGCTGCGCAGCATCCCGGTCAGGTTGGTGTCGAGGATCCGCTGCCAGTCGGCTTCCGCCATGTCCAGCGTCGGCACCCGCTTGGTGGTGCCGGCGGCGTAGACCATGATGTCGAGCCGCCCGAACGCGTCCACGCACGCCTGCTTCACCCGCTCGAGCGACGCGGTGTCGTTGACGTCAGCCGCGACCCGCAGCGAACGTCGTCCCCGGTCTTCGATCTCTTTCGCCACCTGCCCGACCAGCGATTCCCGCCGCCCGGTCACGACCACGTCGGCGCCCGCGTCCGCGAGCCCCAGGGCCATGGCACGACCGATACCGCTCGTACCGCCAACGACAACGGCCAGCCGGCCGGACAGATCGAAGAGGGACATGTGGGGCGAATTTATCACGTGCTCGGTGCTACGGGGATGCATGGGAGCGGGAATCGGGACGATCGGGATCACGTGCTACGTGCGGACGTCTCGCTGCCACGTGCGCACGTGCGTTTTGACTTCTGACTTCTGACTTCTGACTTTTTACTTCTTACTTCCCTCGCGATAGCGAGGGTATTCCACCTCGACCAGCGCGCGCGGCCAGTCGCCGACCCATGCGTAACCGGTGCGGCGCTCGTATTCGATGTCCTCCAGCCGCTCCTTGATGATGCCGTCGCGGCCCGAGTAGATCGGCTTGTTGGTCTGGATGTCGTAGAAGCGGGCCCACAGGCGGCGGGGCCTTCGGGTCGTGGACCATCACGCGATCCCAGCCGCGGGGCGTGCCGGGGGTCTGGCGCTGTTCGAGGCGCCATCCGGTCAGCTGCGCGGACTTGAGCCAGGCGACGGCGGCATCGATGGCGGTGGCGAGCCGCGGCTCGCGGCTGTCGGGCCGCTCCATCAGGAAGCGCGTGATGCCGACCGTTTCCATGCCGCTCAGGGAGGGATGCTCGTAGGTCCGCGCCTTGCGCGGCTCGAGCGTGACCTCGTCGTGCTGGGCGCACCACGCGGTGAGGCGGCCGTTCACCTTGATCTGCGCGCGCAGGACGATGTCGATCCCGCGCGACACCGCCGCCGCGCTCCGGGTGCGCATCGCCGGCTCGACGAACCCGAAGTCGCGCTCGCCGCGGCTCACCTCGTCCAGCAGCCGCATCACGCTGACCATCGCGTTGTCGTTGAAGGTGATGTGCCGGCTGTAGCCGGCCTCCAGCGGAAACACCTGCGGCCAGCCGCCGTTCGGATATTGCGCGTCGAGGAGATACGTCAGCCCGCGCCGTGCCGCCTCCCGATACCGCGCCTCGCCCGTGTGCCGCTGCACCCGCGCCAGCAGCCGCACCTGGGTGGTCGTGGCGCCGTTGTCGATGGTGGCGCCGGCCGCGAGCCGCTCCGGCGGCGCCTGCGCCGGCGGCAGGGTCATGTCGATGTCCTTCGGCCAGCCGCCGACCGGCTTCTGATACTGCAGCACGACATCGGCCAGCCGCTGCGCGTCCGGGGTCGCGTACCAGGCATCCGGCTGCGCCAGCACGTCCGCCCAGCGGACCGGAGACGATGGCGTCTGCGCCGCGAGGCCAGCCGCGAGCGTGGCGCCGACGACGAGCGGAGTGAGGACGGCGAATCGTCATGACGGAGCCTCCATTACGTGCTACGTGCCATGTGCTGTGTGCGACGTGCTCCACGTGCTCCACGTGCTCCACGTGCTATGTGCGCACGTGCGACGTGCCACGTGCCAGGTGCGCACGTGCTGGTTGTTGGGAGATACTTTCACAGGTCCTCATATGCGAAACACAGTCAGCAGTGCCGTTGCGCACACGGTGGCCGAGGTCGAGCGTGCGGGGATTGTGGCGGTCATCCGGATCAAGGAACCGGAGAAGCTGCAGGCGGTCGTGGATGCGATCGCCGAAGGCGGCGTCCGGGCGCTGGAGATTACGATGACCGTGCCCGGCGCGGTCGAGCTGATTCGCAAACTGGCGCCGACGCTGCCGGCCGGCTTCATCTTCGGCGCCGGCACCGTGGTGAACGCGGAGACGGTCCACCAGGTCGTCGACGCCGGCGCCCAGTTCATCGTCAGTCCGGTGTTCCGGCGCGAGGTGATCGAGGCCTGCCAGCGGCGGCAGGTCGCGTCGATGCCGGGCTGCTTCACGCCGACCGAGATCCTCGACGCCTGGGATGAAGGCGCCGACGTCGTCAAGGTGTTCCCGGCGACGACGCTGGGGCCGGGGTATCTGAAGGACATTCACGGGCCGCTGCCGCACGTGAAGCTGATGCCGACCGGCGGCGTCACGCTCGACAATGCCGGCGACTGGATTCGCGCCGGCGCGGTGGCGGTGGGCGTGGGGACGTCGCTGCTCGACGCGAAGGCGATCGCGGCCAGCAACTTCGCGGCGCTTCGTGCCAACGCGGAGAAGATCGTCGCGAACGTGCGCGCCGCGCAGCAGCAGCTCGCGCAGAGCCGCGCGTAAACGACGCGGAGAGGACAGGCATCGATGGCGAAGGTGATCACGTTCGGCGAGATCATGCTGCGGCTCAGCCCGCCGGGATTCGAGCGCTTCCTGCAGACGCAGCAGTTCGTCGCCACGTTCGGCGGCGGTGAAGCCAACGTCGCGGTGTGCGTCGCCGCGTTCGGGCTCGAGAGCGTCTACATCACCGCGGTGCCGAAGCACGCGATCGGCGAGGCGGTGATCAAATCGCTGCGCGCCGAGGGCGTGCGCACCGACCAGATCGTCCGGAGCGGCAGCCGGCTCGGCGTCTACTACGCCGAAGCGGGCGCGAGTCAGCGCGCCTCCAACGTGATCTACGACCGCGCCAACTCGTCGATCGCCGAGATGAAGCCGGACGCCATCGACTGGACGGCCGTCTTCACCGGCGCGGACTGGTACCACGTCACCGGCATCACGCCGGCGCTTGGGGCCAACTGCGTCGAGTCCACGAAGCGATCGCTCGCCGCGGCACGCGCCGCCGGGGTGCGGGTCAGCGTCGATCTCAACTTCCGCAAGAAGCTGTGGACCGAAGCGCAGGCGCAGCAGACGATGGGCCCGCTGATGCGCGACGTCGATCTCGTCATCGCCAACGAAGAGGACCTGCAGTCGGTGCTCGGCGTCCACGTTCCCGGCACCGACGTCACCACCGGGCAACTCGATCTCGCGGGCTTCCGCCAGGCCGCCGAGCAGGTGACCCGCGACTTCGGTCCGAAGATGGTCGCGATCACGCTGCGCGAGAGCGTCTCGGCCAGCGACAACGGCTGGAGCGCGGTGCTGTGGGACGCCAACACCGGCACCATGCACCAGAGCCAGCGCTACGACGTGCGCCTGGTCGATCGGATCGGCGGCGGCGACAGCTTCGCCGGCGGCCTGATCTACGGCCTCGTCACCGGCCGCTCGCCCGAGGCGGCGCTGCGGTTCGCCGTCGCCGCGAGCGCGCTCAAGCAGACGATCCCCGGCGACTTCAACCGCGTCACGGTCGAGGAAGTCGACCGCCTCGCCGGCGGCGACGCGTCGGGGCGGGTGCAGCGGTGATGCACGTGCTACGTGCGACGTCCTACGTGCGCACGTGCGGCCTGTCACGTGCTTCGTGCTACCACCATGCCGACGCTGATTAACGCCCCGACCGTGATCCAGGCGGCGGGGAACAAGCCCAAACGCATCGAAGAATTTGCAGGCCGCGTGAACAGCGGGCACGACGACGTCAGCGTCGCGCGGATGCAGTCACCCGAAGGCTGGCTCGAGCCCGGCCAGCGGCCCGACTTCGAAGAGATCACCGTCGTCCTTCGCGGCACGGTGCGGGTGGAGTTCGAAGGCGGCACCCTCGACGTCGCCGCCGGCCAGGCGGTCGTGACGCGACCAGGCGAGTGGGTCCGCTACAGCACGCCACTCCCCGGCGGCGCCGAGTACATCGCCGTCTGCCTCCCCGCGTTCTCGATGGACACCGTCCACCGCGACTCCGAACAGAGCTAGCCCCGCCTTCGCGCGCGCGCATTCCAGGCGCGGCTACGGCGGGCGGGCAGGCACCGTTTCGCTGGATTCCGCAAAACGCTTTTCCGAAGTCCCCACAAACCGCCAATCGATTTCCGCAGTCAGAAGTGACAAGCGCCGCAGGTCACTTCTTTGCATCGCACTCGACTGACGATTTCGTTAGCACGTCAGCACGTAGCACGTGCACGTAGCACGTGCACGTAGCACGTCGCACGTAGCACGTGCACCGCACGTCGCACGTAGCACGTCGCACACAGCACGTGGCACGTAGCACGTGGAGGATTCCGCCCATGCCAACGACGATGAGATCGATCGTGTTGCTCCTCGCACTCGCGGGCCTGCCCGCCACCGCGTACGCGCAAGGACCGCCGGTGTCCGATACCGGCTGGGTGGTGATTCCGGTGGACGAATACCGCGCGCTGCGGCTCAAGGCCTACCCGCCCGATCCGCCGGCGGTGCCGCCGCCGGTCGACGCGACCATGACCCGCGTCGACTACGAGCTGCGCGTGAACGGCGAGTCGGCGAGCGGCGAGGCGCGGCTGACGGTGGACGTGCTCAAGGAAGGCTGGGTGCGCGTCGAGATCCCCGCGGGGCTGCTGGTGCGCGCCGCGCGCGTCGACGGGCGGGTGATTCCGTTGATCGACGCGCCGGCGCCGCACGTGCTGCTGTCGAAGCCGGGGCGCACCGTGCTCTCGCTCGACGTCGTCGTGCCGGTGCGGCCGACCGCCGGCACCGAGACGCTGACGCTGCCCGCCTCGAAGGCCGCCGTGTCGCGCCTGGCCCTGGTGGTCGCGCGCGACGGCCTCGACGTCGCCGTCACCGGCGGTGTCCTGGCGGAGCGGCCCGGAGAACGCACAAGGCAGCTGGATCGCCTATGGCCGGCCCGGCTCGCAGCTCGCGGTCTCGTGGAAGCGGCGCATCGACGATGGGCGGGCGCTGCAGGCGCTGAAGTGGCGCGGCAGCGTCACCCAGGTGATCGGGCTCGGCGAGGAGACCAGTCCGATCACCGCCACCGTCGCCATCGAAGTCGTGCAGGGTGTGGCCGCGGCGGTGGACGTGGCGCTGCCGGACGGGATGATCGTCAATGCCGTGTCCGGTCCGCTCGTCGCCGACTGGGACATCCGCCCCGGCGCGCTGCACGTGAACTTTCTCGAGCCGGTGCCGCTTCGCACCACGTTCACGATCGGCGGCGAGACGCGGACACCTCGCGACGGATCGATCACGATCCCGATGATCCGGCTGCCGGGGGCCGACCGCGAGACCGGCGGCATCGCGGTGGAGGTGCTGGGCGCCGGCGAGATCGCCGGGTGCGAGCCGCGCGGTCTCGAGCAGGCCGACCCCACCGACCTGGGCGATCCCGTGAGGGGGCGCGAGTCGCCGTCGATGCAGGCCTACCGCTTCCGCGCGCAGGCGGGCAGCGCGCCGCGTTCGCTGACGCTCTCGGTCGCGCGCTACACGCCGCAGGCGGTGCTGGTCGCCAACGTCGAAGAGGCTCGGTACGATGCGCTCGTCGACGAGCAGGGCAAGACGCTGGTGCGGGCACGCTACGCCGTCCGCAACAACCAGCGCGCGTTCCTGGCCGTCAGCCTGCCGGCCGGCTCGACGTTGTGGACCGCCGCGGTCGGGGAACGGCCGCTCCGCCCCGGCACGGCGCCAGACGGCTCTCTTCTGCTGCCGCTGGAAAAGGGCCGCGCCGGCGGCGACACACCCGTCTTCGTCGTCGAGCTCACCTACGTGCAGCGGGTGCCGGCCTGGACCGACAAGGGACAGGCCACGCTGGCGCTGCCCACGGTCGACCTGCCGATCGCGCGCACCGGCGTCCGCCTCCACCACTCGCCGCGGTTCCGCGTGGCGCCCGAGCCGGGCGCGTTCCGGGTCGAAGGCGACGTGCCGCCGTTCCACGATGCGCTGAACACGAGCGTTGCCCCGCGGCCGGTGACGGCCAACGAGCCGAAGTCGGTGGACGGGCTGGTTGCGCAATTCCAGAAGGATGCGGCCGGACGTACGCTCTCGGGACCGCTGCCGGTCAGGCTGCCGTTCCCGGCCTTCGGCCCCAGCGTCTTCCTGATGGCGGAGCTCACCGGCGAGCTGCAGCAGCCGACCATCGAGTTCACCTACAAACGCGAGCAACGCTGGTGAGGTGCGCCATGGCTGACATGTCCAACGTCGTGTTGCGTCGGCTGCTGTCGTTGATGGTGTGCGTCTCGGCGGCCTCGCCGGCGATTCATGCGCAGGCGCCTGCACCAGGCCGCGGCCCTCAGGGTCCGCCGGGAAGCGTGACGCTGCCGGTCGCCGACTACGATCGGCTCCTCGATCGCGCCGCCCAGCCGGCAGCCGCGATCGACACGCCGCCGGTGCCGGCGATCGTCGGCCGCGCTGACGTGCGCGCGCGCGTGGATGGGACCTCCGTGCGCGGCACGCTGCAGCTCGACGGCGAAGTCTTTCAGCGTGGCGCGGTCAAGGTGCCGCTGGTTGGCGGCACCACCCTGATCGAGGCGCGCACCGACGGACAGCCGCTGCCGCTGCTGCATGAGGCAAACAGCCACGCCGCGATCCTCTCCGGGCCGGCGCCCTTCTCGGTATCGATCGACTGGGCCACCTCGCTGCAGACCGCACCCGGCCGTGCCGGGTTCGCGCTGCCGCAGCCGTCGGCCGGTACGATCGGCGCGATCGTCGACCTGCCCGGCGATCCGGCCGACATCCGCGTCGAGCCGGGCCTCGTCATCGGCCGCACCACCGCGAACGGCCGCACGAGCGTCGAGCTCACGCTCGTCGCCGGACGAGCCGCGCAGCTCTCCTGGTCGGTGCGGGAGACCACGCAGCAGACCGCAGTCGCGGACGCGCGCGTGCTGGCGGACATCCGCTCGCTCATCACCATCGGCGAGGCGGATCTGCGCATGGTGTCGCTGATCGATCTCTCGGTCGTGCAGGGCGAGCCGCGATCGCTGCAGGTGCAGTTGCCGGCGGGCTACGAGCTGGCCGCCGTCACCGGCGGGTCGATCGACGGCTACGACGTCCGCGGCACGCTGGTGACGCTCCAGCTCCGCGATCCGGCCAGCCGCCGGCATCAGGTCCTGTTCAGCCTCGAACAGGCGCACAGCCCGGGATCCTTCAAGGCCGACACCACGTTCCCGAGCGTGCTCGGCGTCCAGCGCGAAGCGGGCGAGGCGGCGATCGAAGGCATCGGCGCGGTCGACGTCAACGCCTCGGGCGACGACCAGCTCCGCCGCATGGACGTCCGCGAGACGCACGCGTCGCTGCGATCGCTGGCGCGGCAGCCGCTGCTCGCCGCCTTCAGGTATCAGCGCCGGCAGAACGAGGCGCGGGTCATGACGCTGGACGTGCGCCGCTTCGCGGACGCGCCGGTGCATCGCCGCGGCGGCGGAGCATGCGACGGCGACGACGCTGGTGACGTCCGAGGGGCGGATGCTGACGGAGTTCCTGCTGCGCGTGCGCAACCGCGCGCAGCCGTTCATGAAGGTCAACCTGCCGGCCGGCGCGACGCTGCTGTCGGTCGAAGTCGCGGGCGAGACGGCGCGTCCGGTCGTCGGCACCGACGGCACCCGCATTCCGCTGCTGCGGGCCGGCCTGCGGACGGAGGACGCCTACACGGTGTCGTTCGTCTACCTGCACGCGGGCCGGGCGCTGGCCAAACGGGGCGACGTGCAGGTGATGCTGCCGCGGCTCGACGTGCCGGTGTCGATCCTCGAATGGGAGCTGTTCCTGCCCGGGCAGTACTCGGCGAAGCCGATCGACGGCAACGTGATCCCGGCGGCGCTGCTCGAGCGCACGACCACCGCGAGCGCGTTCGTCGGCTTCGGCGGTCTTGGCACCGACAGCGGCGTGGGCGGAGGCGCGGGCGGCGGATATTACCTCTCGAACGTTCCGCCGCCGCTCGGCATCTCCATCGGGCCGGGCCAGATCGTCGGCCGCGTCACCGACGCGACCGGCGGCGCCATCCCTGGCGCGACCGTCACCGTCACCGACGGGCGTGTGCGGCTGCAGGCGGTCAGCAACGCCGAAGGCTTCTACGTCGTGCACGGCGTGCCGTCGAGCAATTCCCTGGTGGTCACCAGCGAGATCGCCGGCTTCGTCACCGCGCGCTGGACGTTTGCCTACGACCAGCGGGCGCGCCGAGTGGATTTCCAGATGCAGGTCGGCGCGATCACCGAGACCGTGACGGTCAGCGCCGAGGCGCCGCTCGTGGACGACCGGTCGTTCGCCACCGCGCAGGTGGAACGACGCGGACGAGAGGCGGCTGAGAGTGTCCAGCAGGCGCCGTCCGCGAACGTGATGAACATGCAGCGCCGGGTCGCCGGCGTGCTGCCGGTGCGCGTGGACGTGCCGCGGTCGGGGATTCAGTACCGCTTCGTCCGGCCGCTGGTGCTGGACGAGGACACGCACGTGAGCTTGCGCTACAAGACGCGTTAGAGAGGCATGTGATCACGCGCGCGGACGGGCAACGGAGGGGACGGAGATACCGGATCTTACAAACGGAGCATCGGAGAAAACGAAGAACAACGGAGAAGACAGGTCGGCTGCAGGTGATTCGCCCGTGCCGGCGTGCCGGCACGTCGCCCGGTGATCCAGATTCCATTTTCACAAGCGACACTCGGCACATCGGTCGCTTGTGAAAATGGAATCTGAATCACCGGGCGACGCGCGGAGCGCGCGGCGAATCACCGTAAGCAAGACAAGGCTCTCTTTTCCGTTAACCTCCGTTGGCTCCGTTGCTCCGTTTCTAAGATCCGGTGTCTCCAGCCACTCGATCGCTCACTCCGATGACTCTCCGATAACTCACCTGCGATCGCGAACGTGATCGTGTATTCGCGGCGGCCCGTCAGCGTCGCGCGAACCGTGTCGTCCGGGCCGGCAGACAGCGTCAGCTGCTGGCCGCCGGTGACGATCGCCGCGATTCGCTGCCCCGCCGGCGGGCGGAGCGCATAGGTACCGTCGACGTCTGGTCGCAGCCGCGCCTCGGTGGCGCGGCCGTTGATCCACGACAGATCGACGTCGAGCGCGCCGCGTGCGCGCAATCCGCGGATCGATCCGCTGGCCCACGCCTTCGGCAGCGCCGGCAGCAGCGCGATCTCGCCGGAGTGGCTCTGGAGCAGCAACTCAGCCACCGCGGCCGTCGCGCCGAAGTTGCCGTCGATCTGGAACGGCGGGTGATCGTCGAAGAGATTGGGCATCGTCGACTTCGCCAGCAGCGCGACCAGGTTCTCGTGCGCCAGGTCGGCCTCGAGCAGGCGCGACCAGAACAGGATGATCCAGGCCCGGCTCCAGCCGGTGTGCCCGCTGCCCGCGGCCAGCCGGCGTTCCAGCGAGGTGCGGGCGGCGCGCGCCAGCTCCGGGGTGCGGCGCGGCGTGATCTGATCGTCGGGGTGCAGCGCGAACAGGTGCGAGATGTGGCGATGGCCGGGCGCCGCTTCGTCGTAGTCCTCGAGCCACTCCTGAAGCTGGCCGTGCTTGCCGATCTTCGGCGCCGGCAGCTTCTTGCGCGCCGCGGCGACACGGGCGCGGAACGCCGCGTCCACGCCGAGGATCTCGCTCGCGGCGATCACCCGCGTGAAGAGCGCATACGCGATCTGCGTATCCATCGACGGCCCCATCGTCAGCGACGCCTTGACGCGATCGGCCGTCAGGTAGTCGTTCTCCGGCGACGTGGACGGCCCGCTGATCAGCCGGCCCTGCGCGTCCTCGACGAAGTAGTCGAGAAAGAACTCCGCCGCCTCCTTCATCACCGGGTAGCCGCGCACGCGCAGGAACTCGCGGTCACGGGTGTAGTCGTAGCGATCCCAGAAGTGCAGCGACAGCCACGCCCCGCCGCTCGGCCAGATTCCCGATCGCACGCCGTCGATCGGCGACGCATGCCCCCACGCGTCGGTGTTGTGATGCATGACGAACCCGCGCGCGCCGTAGATGCTCTTGGCGACTTCCCTGCCGTTGGGGCGCGCGTTGTCCACCAGATCGAACAGCGGCTCGTGCATCTCCGACAGGTTGGTCGGCTCCGCCGGCCAGTAGTTCATCTCGGTGTTGATGTTGATCGTGTACTTGCTGTCCCAGGACGGCGCGAGCGACTCGTTCCAGAGCCCCTGCAGGTTGGCGGCGAGATCGCCCGGCCGGCTGCTCGAAATGAGCAGGTAGCGGCCGAACTGGAAGAACAGCCGCTCGAGTGCGGCGTCGCGCGTGCCACCTTTGACGCGTGCGAGACGCTCGTCGGTCGGTATGGACGCCAGCGGCGCGGCATCGGCGAGCTGGAACTCGGCGCGCCGGGAGAAGCGCTGGTAATCGTGCACGTGCTCCGACACGCACCCGGTCGAGCGGGCGTGCCGCCGCAGCGGCAACAGTCCTGAAGCAGGCGGCGCCCGGATCCTGCTCGCGGTAGCTGGTCGCCGCGCCAACCAGCAGCGTCACCGCGTCGGCGCGTTCCACCGACACGCGATCGCCGGCCGCCTGCACGCGTCCGCCGTCCGCCACGACGCGCACCAGCCCCGCAAAAGTGACGCCCGCCTTCGGTTCCGCGGCCTGCCTCTCGGTTTTCGGCGGCAGCGCCCGGCCTTCCAGGATCACCGTGTCGGGCCCCTGGACGCGCGCCGTCGCGTCCGCCTCGCGCCGCATCGTCGCCGACAGCGTGATCCGGCCCGGCTGATCGGCCGTCAGCCGCACGACGATCACCTGTTCGATCGCGGTCGCGAACACCTCGCGCGTGAAGCGCACGCCGTCCAGCGTGTAGTCCACGCGCGCCACCGCCTGGTCGACGTCGAGCTCCCGGCGATAGTCCGTGGGCGTGCCCGTGTGCTCGATCTGCAGGATCAGATCCCCGAGCGTCTGGTACGGCGGCATCCGTCGCGGCTGCGAGATGACCGCCGTGTCAGCCAGCTTCTCGGCCTCGGTCACGCGGCCTTGCGCCAGCAGGCGCCGGATCTCCGGAATCGCCTTCCCCGCCGCGGGGTTGGTGCGGTTCATCTTCTGCCCCGCCCACACCGAGTCTTCGTTCAGCTGAATCCGTTCGTCGCGCACGCCGCCGAACACCATGGCCCCGAGGCGGCCGTTGCCGACCGGCAGCGCTTCGTTCCAGTTCGCCGCAGGTGCGCGATACCACAGCACGGACTGTTCGGACGGCGGTCCTGCCGGCGGCTGGAACCATCGCAGGTAGCGCGCCAGGTCCGGAACCGCCGTACGGAGCGCCGCGGCCACCATGCCGCCGACGACGACGCTGCCGGCCTCGTTCAGATGGGTGCGATCGATCTGCTGCTTGTCGTCGAGCGGGCTGAGCCGCGCCCACTCCGCGTCGCCGGCCTGTTCGGCGTGCCTGATGCTGATCGCGTGCAGGTCGATCACCGGCACCCGCTTCTCGGCCGCCACCGCCTTGACCGCGTCGACGTAGGGCGTCAGCGTGGTCGTAATCGTGCCCTTGTAGGTGTAATGCCGCCGCGTCAGCGACGTCACCAGCACCGGACGCGCCCCGATCCCGCGCGCGTCGTCAACGTAGCGGCGGATGTTCTGGCGGAAGGTCGTCTCCGGGTCGGTCTCGCGCTCGGGTCCTTTCCCGGGCTGATCGTTGTGGCCGAACTGAATCAGGTAGTAGTGCCCCTTGAGCGCCAGCGCGCGGGTCCACCGCCCCTCGGCGAGATAGCTCTTCGAGCTCCGCCCGCTCGCGGCCTCGTTCACCACCTCGGCCTGCCCCGACACCAGACGGCGGAACCCCAGACCCCATCCGGATTCGTCGGTGACGGTCGAATCGCCGACCAGCACGATCCGCGTCCGCGGGGCCACCTGCTGGGACCGGCCCTGGGGCGGGCTCCACCCGGACAGCGCGGCCACCCACGCCAGGACCATCACGACGGCACACTGCGTCATTTCGCCCCTTCTGACTTTCCCTTTTACCTTCAGACTTTTTGACTTTTGACTTTTGCCTTCTGACTTTCCTCGCGTTTCCCCGCCCTTTTACCTTACGCGCGTCGGCATGTCATAATTTACGTTTCACAACAACCCGCCTTTCGAGGCGGACGAGGGTTTTTCATGACAATGCTCGACCGGATGCGGCGGCACAAGAGCTGGCTGAAGTGGAGCCTGTTCGTCGTCGTCATCTCTTTCGTGTTCCTCTACATCCCGAGCTTCATGGGGCCGACCGACGGCATGCCCGCGGGCGCCAACGACGTCGTCGCCACCGTGGAGGGCCGCGAGATCACCGTCGATCGTTTCCGCCGCGCCTACAACCAGCAGATGCAGATGTACCGCAACCAGTTCGGCGGGAACATGGACGAGCGGCTGATGAAGCAGCTCGGCATCGATCAGCGGATCGTCCAGCAGATGGTCGAGGAAGAGGCGTCGCTGGCGGAAGCCGGGCGGCTGGGCATCAAGGCGAGCGATCAGGAAGTGGTCGCGCGGATCCGGTCGCTGCCGGCGTTCCAGGAGAACGGGCAGTTCATCGGCGAGACGCGCTACCGGCAGGTGCTCGAGATGCAGAACCCGCCGCTCCGCGCTGACGAATTCGAGGAGCAGGTCCGCCGCGGCATCACGATGGAGAAGCTGCAGGGCGCCCTGACCGACTGGATCACGGTCACCGAGAAGGACGTGGACGAGGAGTTCCGGCGGCGCAACGAGAAGGTCAAGCTCGCCGTGGTCAACTTCCCCGCCGACAAGTTCCGTGAAGAGACGACGGCGACCGACGCCGAAGTCTCGGCGTGGTTCGACGCGCACAAGAACGACTACAAGTTCCCCGACAAGCGCAAGGTCAAGTTCGCGGTCATCGACAACCAGAGCATCCGCGAGCGCACGCAGGTGTCGGCCGCCGACGTGCAGCGCCAGTACCAGGAGAACCAGGCGCAGTACGCGACGCCCGAGCAGGTCCGCGCCAGCCACATCCTGTTCAAGATCGAAGGGAAGGACGAGGCCGAGGTCCGGAAGCAGGCCGAGGCGGTGCTGAAGCGCGCGAAGTCGGGCGAGGATTTCGCCAAGCTGGCCAACGAGTTCACCGACGAGGAGATCGGCAAGACCCGCGGCGGCGACCTCGACTTCTTCGGCCGCGGCCAGATGGCGAAGGAGTTCGAGGACGCGGCGTTCGGGCTCAAGCCGGGCGAGATCAGCGACCTCGTCAAGACCCAGTTCGGGCTGCACATCATCCGCCAGACCGACCGCCGCGCCGCGGCGACGAAGTCGCTCGACGAAGTGCGGCCCCAGATCGAAGACCAGATCAAGTGGGAGCGCGCCACCGCCGAGGGGCAGCGCCTCGCCGACGAGCTCGACAAGCTGATCGACGACCCGAGCGATTTCGACACCGTCGCCAAGACGCGCGGGCTGAACGTCGCCGAGTCCGGGTTCTTCGCCAAAGCAGGAACCGATCACCGGCATCGGCATGGCGCCGGCGGTGGCCGAGCGCGCGTTCGAGATGAAGCAGGGGGAAGTCAGCGACCCGATCCGCACGCCGCAGGGCTTCGCCTTCATCACCGTCACCGGCACCGAGGCCGCCCGGGATGCGACGCTCGAGGAAGTCAAGGCGCGGGTGCGGGACGACGTCATCAAGAGCAAGGCGGCCGAGACGGCGCGGCAGCGCGCCGCGGCGGTGGCCGCGCAGCTGAAGTCCGGCAACTTCGAGGCGGCGGCCAAGGCGGCGGGGCTGGAAGCGAAGACCACCGAGCTGATCGCGCGCGGCGCGCCGATGGGCGACGCCGGGATCGATCCGGCGATCGACGCGGTGGCGTTCACGCTGCCGGCCGGCGCGGTCAGCGATCCGATCCGGACCGAGAACGGCGCCGTGGTCGTCAAGGTGCTGGAGCGCAAGGACATCACGCCGCAGGAGCTGAAGGACGGACGCGAGCAGCTGCGGTCGGAGCTGACCAACGAGCGCAAGAACCGCTTCTTCTCGACCTACATGACCAAGGCGCGCGAGAAGATGCGCATCAACATCAACAACTCGATGGTGGCGCAGATCGTCGCCTGACGAATCGTCGATCGTGAGGTCGGACCTCCGCTACGCGATCCGAACCCTTGCCGCCGCGCCCGGATTTACGGTCGCGGCGGTCCTGTCTCTGGCCCTTGGCATCGGCGCGAACTCGGCGATCTTCAGCGTCGCGAGCGCCCTGCTGCTGCGTCCCCTCCCCTACCAGGACCCGGACCGCCTGGCGATCCTGTGGAACCGATCGCCCGGGCTCGGCATCACCGAGGACTGGTTCTCGACCGCCCAGTACTTCGACATCAAGACCGGCAGCCGGAGCTTCGAGCAGGTCGCCATCGCGCTCGGCGCCAACGCCAACCTGACCGGCGACGGCGCGCCCGAGCGGGTCGGCACCATCAGGGTCTCCTCGAACCTGCTGCCGATGCTCGGCGTCAGCCCCGCGCTCGGCCGGCTGTTCACGCCTGAAGAGGACGCGCAGTCGCCGGCGACCGTGGCGATTCTCGGCCACGGCACCTGGCAGCGCCGGTTCGGCGGCGACCCGGCCGTGATCGGCCGGACGATCGTGCTCAACGGCCAGCCGGCACAGGTCGTGGGCGTGCTGCAGCCGTCGTTCTCGCTGCGCAAGGAGACGCTGCCCACGCTCGGCGTCGTCGCCGATGCGGAGGTGCTGCTGCCGCTGCCGCTCGGGCCCGACGCGCCGCAGGTCCGCGGCCGCGAGGACTACAACGTCATGGCGAAGCTCAGGCCCGGCGCGACGTTCGAGCAGGCGCAGGCGGAGATGACCGCGCTGACGGCGCGCCTTCGCGCCGAGCATCCGGACGTCTATCCGCCGAACGGCGGCCTCACGTTCAGCGTCGTGCCGCTGCGCGAGCAGGTGGTGGGCGACGTGCGGCGGTCGCTGATCGTGCTGGTGGCGGCCGTCGGCTTCGTGCTGCTGATCGCCTGCGCGAACGTCGCCAACCTGCTGCTGTCGCGCGCGATCGGACGGCGCAAGGAGATGGCGGTGCGGGCCGCGCTCGGCGCCTCGCACTGGCGGGTGATCCGGCAGCTGCTCACCGAAAGCCTGCTGCTGGCGATCGTCGGCGGGGCGCTCGGGCTGGCGGTCGCCGCGCTCGGACTGAGCGGCATCCGCGCGCTGGGAGCCGCGAGCGTGCCGCGGCTCCACGAGATCGCCATCGACGGCTGGGTCCTGCTCTTCACCGGCGTCGTCTCGGTGACGGCCGGGGTGCTGTTCGGCCTGGCGCCGGCGTTCAGGCTCGGGCGCGTGGACGTGCACGCGACGCTCAAGGACGAAGGACGCAGCGCCGCCGGCCCCGGCACGCTGTGGGCGCGCGGCCGCAACACCCGCCGCATGCTGGTCGTCGCCGAGCTCGCGCTCTCGGTGATGCTGCTGATCGCCGCCGGACTGCTGATCCGGAGCTTCGACCGGCTGCAGGACGTGCCGCCCGGGTTCGATCCGGATGGCGTCCTCACGCTCGAACTGACGATGACGGGCCGGAAGTACGGCGACGCGAATGCCGTGATCGACGTCTACCGGCAGCTGTGGGAGCGGCTGCGCCAGCTGCCGGGCGTGACCGCCGCCGGCGGCGTCTCGGCCCTGCCGCTGAGCGACATGATGTCGTGGGGACCGATCACGGTCGAAGGCCGGGTGCCGCCGCCCGGCGAGAAGTTCCTCAACGCCGATCAGCGCTTTGCCGCGGCCGGCTACTTCGCCGCGATGCGCATCCCGCTGGTCGCGGGCCGCCTGTTCACCGAGCAGGATCTCCGCACGCAGCCGCGCGTCACGATCGTCGACGAGTACATGGCCAACCAGCTGTGGCCCGGCGGCGATCCGATCGGCAAGCGGCTGCGCCTCGGCGCGGATGCGACGAGCGGCGCATGGGTCACCGTGGTCGGCGTGGTGGGACGCGTCAAGCAGGATCGGCTCGACAGCGAGTCGCGCATGGCGATGTACTTCCCGCACACGCAGTTCCCGACGCGGGCGATGAACGTGGTCCTGCGCACCGCGACCACCGACCCCGCCCGGATCGTGCCGGAGGCCGCCGCGGCCATCCGCGCGCTCGATCCCGACCTGCCGATCTACAACGTGCGGACGATGGCGTCGCGGGTCGGCGAGTCGCTGGCGCGTCGCCGCTTCTCGACGCTGCTGCTGACGATGTTCGCGGGCCTGGCGCTCGGGCTGGCGGCGATCGGCACCTACGGGGTGATTGCGTACCTGGTGAGCCAGAGCACGCGCGAGCTCGGCATCCGGATGGCCCTCGGCGCGACGCCGCGCGGGATCCTGCTGATGATCGTGCGCCAGGGCGCGATCATGGGGGCGCTCGGCATCACGATCGGCGTCGCCGGGGCGCTGGCGCTGACGCCGCTCATGCAGTCACTGCTGTTCGGGGTACGGCCGTCGGATCCGCTGACCTACCTGGGCATCGCCGTGCTGCTCGCGATCGTCGCCCTGGCCGCGACCGTGGTGCCGGCCCGGCGCGCGGCGACGATCGATCCGATGGTGTCGTTGCGGGCGGAGTGATCGGGAAAGAACGGCGTCAACTCCCAACTTCCAACGCCCAACTCCCAAGCGGGAACCGCTCGAACAACGGGGCGAAAGACGTCGTGACCAGCTATTCCGCCCGACTTTCAGCGAGTTGCCTCGAACGACTCCCTTTGGGAGTTGGGAGTTGGAGGTTGGGAGTTGTCCTCCTACCTCACGAACACATTCGGCATGATCGCCAGCGGCTCGCCGCGGCGGAACAGGAGCATCGGCGCCGTGATCGCCTGGAGCGCGCGGCGGTCGGTCAGGCCGAGCAGCGACGCGATCGCGGCCGAGCGTTCCATCGTGCCGAACGGGTCGGCCAGCGACTCGTAGAGCGACTTCTTCGGCGGATAGACCACCAGCTCGACGCCGCTCTCGCGCGGGATCCTGGCTTCCTGCTTCGCGATCTCGACCGCGCGCTCGAGGCCGCCGAGCTCGTCGACCAGGCCCAGCCCCTTGGCCTGCTGCCCGGTCCACACCCGCCCCTGCCCGACCGCGTCGATCTTCTCCGGCGTGGTGTTGCGGCCGGCCGCGGCCTTCTCCACGAACGTGTCGTAGGTCGCCTGCATGTGCTCGAGGACGCGGGCACGCTCCTCGGGGCTGAACGGCCGGATCGGCGAATAGATGTTGGCGTAGCGACCCTGGCTGACCCCCTCCATGTTCATGCCCAGCTTCTTGAGCGTGCCGTCGATCACGAACTTGATCATCACCACGCCGATCGAGCCGGTCAGCGTCGCCGGCTGGGCGACGATCTTGTGCGCCGGCATCGCGATGTAATAGCCGCCCGACGCGGCCACGTCCGACATCGACGCGATCACCGGCTTCGACGCGCGGGTCAGCTGCACCTCGCGCCAGATCACGTCCGAGGCGAGCGCCGAACCGCCGGGACTGTCGATCCGGAGCACGATCGCCTTGATCGTGGTGTCGGCGCGCGCCTTGCGCAGGTAGCGCACGATCGTGTCGGAGCCGACGACGTCGCCCTGCGGCGAGTCGCTGCTCTCACCCGAGCTGATGACGCCGACCGCATACAGCACGGCGATCCGCTGGCCGCGGTTCAGGCCCAGCGACGTCAGCGGCACCGAGCGGTAGTCGGTGCTCTCGAGGAACTTCACTTCCCCGCTCGCCAGCTTCACCTTGTCGTCGATCTCGTCCTCGTACGCGACGTCGTCCACCAGCCCGGCCCGGACCGCGTCTTCCGGCAGGAACGGGCCGTGATCGATCAGCTCGCGGATCTCCTTGTCCGACTTCTGCCGCCCGCTGGCCAGGCCCTTGACCAGCTGCTCGAACAGATCCTTGTTCAGCGACTCCGCCATCTCGCGATGGGTGGGCGTGAACGAGTGCTCCGTCATCGCGTTCGCGGCGGTCTTGTAGTCGCCGATGTGGAGCGCATCGGGATAGGCGCCGATCTTGTCGAGCGTGCCGCGCAGGAACAGCTCGTAATTCGCGATGCCGGTCAGGTCCAGCGACGCCGTCGGCATCAGGAAGACCTTGTCGCACGCGCTGGCGAGGTAGAACTCCTGCTCGCCGCCGTATTCGAGGTAGGCGATGATCGGCTTCTTCGAGGTCTTGAAGTCGATGATGGCGTCGCGGACTTCCTGGACCTTGCCCCACAGCGCGGCCGTGGACGTCGGCCGGATGATGACGCTGGTGACCCGGCGATCGGCCTTGGCCTTGCGGAGCGCATCGACCACCGAGCGCACGGTCGGCGGCGGCTCGAACAGCGAGCCGACCAGTCCGCCGGGCTCGACCTCACCGAGGTCGCCGCTGACCCGCAGCACCAGCGCCGAATTCGCCGCCACCTGCGGGCTGCTGCCAAGGAAGAACGCGGTCGCGATCAGGCCCGCGGCCGAGATCGCGACGGCGACGAAGATCAGAATGACAACCAGCCAAACCCCGCGTCTACCAGACACTGCTACCAACCTCCTGACGGGGACTGCCTCCGTCGTTTCTCGATCATACGCGGGCTAGCCTGAGCGACGCCACGCCTGCCCTGAGCGAGGCGCCGCCGAGCTCGCCGAGGCGGTGCCGAGTCGAAGGGAACGGCTACCACCTGAACGCGGTCCGGCCCGCATGAGCTGCCAGCTGTTCCGCGAGGGTTTCCGCCGTGCTGCGGGCCAGGTACGGGATGGCGATGTGGTGCCCTTCCTGGCCGGTGCCGGCCGTATCCACCGCCACGCTCGCCATCACGTGGCGTCGATCGAACGGCGACTCCTTGACCGCCACCGCCTGGATCTTCGAGAACGGGGCGATGGTCTGCCGCCGCCACACCCAGCCGCTGCGGAAGAAGACGCCCGCGTCGGTCAGGCTCCAGCCGAGCGCGCGGATCGTCCGCCGCGCGTCGATCTCGCCCAGGCACAGCAGGCCGGCGAACAACAGCGGCGTCCACCAGCGCAGCAGCATCACGGACAGCAGCGACACGAAGGTGGCCATCACGATCCACGACACGCGCGCCCGCCGCACGCCGCGGCGGTCGACCGGGGACCATTCGATCGCCGCCGGGTCGATCGACGGCAGCACCTGCCGCAGCAGGCGCGGCACGTCGCCCGGCCGGATCACCGGCGCCAGCCATTCGCGCTGCAGCTTGACGGCGGCGTCCTGCTCGCCGCCGGCCGTATCGACGTGCACCGACACCCGCCCGAACAGCCGGTGGAACGGGCCTTCGTGGATGGTGACGCTCTGGATCCGCCGCATCGGGACGGTCGCGGCGACGCGCGTGAACAAGCCGAAGTCGGCGCGCAGGTCGTCCCCCGTCCTCCGCAGCGTGAACCCGTTCAGCCGGACGAGCGCCCAGCCCACTGAAAAGATGCGGGTCACGACGAGCAGCGCCGCGAACGCGCCGAGCGTCATCGCGATCTTGGTGAACGGCGGCCCGCCGCCGCCGAAGAACGCCGCGGCGAGCTGTCGCGCCACGCCGCGTCCCCGGTTTTCGGCGTCATCCGGGAGGTCGGCGGCGCCGAAGATCATGCCGGTCACGCGATCGACCAGGCCCGCCTCCCAGACCAGGCCGAACAGCGTGCCGATGACGATCAGGCCGCGTCCCTGGATCAGGCCGCACAACACCAGCTCGCGGGCGTCGAGATGCAGCAGCGGCGCCTCGGGCTCGGGCCGGTCTTCGCTCACCGCGATGTGGCCCCGCCCCGTCATGACGACCGCGCGGAGCTCTTCGTAGCCGGCCTGCGACAGCACGTTCAGCTTGGCCTCGGGCTCCTCCCCGCCCGCCGTTTCCAGGCGGACCTGCACGACGCCGAGCGCGCGATGCACGATCGTCTGGATCGCGTCGATGTTCTGGATGCGCGCGTAGGGCACGTGCCGCGTCTTGCGGAACAGGAGGCCGCTCCGGATGACCAGCTCCTCGTCCTCGAGCCGATAGCGGAACACGAAGGCGCGGACGACCGCGGCCAGCGCATACGGCACGAACAGCACCATGATCCAGATCTGCCAGCTGTCGGCGCCGCGCGCGCCCGCGATCAGGACGAACAGGCCGGGCAGGAGCAGCTCGCGCCCGTGCGAGGCGATCTCGAACAGGAACGAGAGCGGGTGCAGCCGGTGTTCAGACGGCAGGTTCGGCCCCCTTCGGCAGCAGCGCGTCGCGGACCGTCAACGCCACGCCGTGCGCCAGGCCCGGCAGATCGACCTTCGAGAATTCCGTCCCGGCGGTGTGGATGGACAGCGTCGCCAGCCCGTACGACCGCTCGATCGGTCCCTGCGAGACGTCGATGTGCTGGACGCGCGAGCGCGGCACGACCACGGCCTGCCGCCACAGGACGCCCGACCAGATCTCGATCCCCTCGGCGTCCACCCGATACCGCCAGTGCCGGTAGTCGATCGCCGGCCACTTGAGCGCGAGCCAGGCGAAGAAGCCGGTGAACGGGATCCCGGCGAGGCCGAACATCGTCAGGCCCCACCAGGGCCACGGCTTCGTGAACAGGACGATGGCCAGGGTGATCAGGTAGGTCCCGACGAACACCGCGCCGGTGATCGAGCCCACGATCCGGTTCAGGGTGACGACGCGCGGATCGAGGTGCTGGATGCCCTCGGGAACCGCGGCCGGTTCCGGCTTCGCGGCGGGCTCGATCCCGGCGGAGGGACCGGCAGGCAGCGCGTCGGCCGGCAGCGGCAGCGGGAGCTCGGCGTCAGCCATGGTCGATCATCGGGTCGTGAATCCGTGCAGCGCAGTCGGGGTCGTCACGGATCAATACATGAGGTAGGGCCGGAGGCGGCCGACAAAAACAAATCCGGCATTCGATTTCGCAAATGTTAGCAGCCGTCCGGCCGCAGATGCCGGGATGAACGAATTCCCTCGCATTCTCCAGTGGCGCGGCCTTTGCCGTTAGGGGAGGCATGGAAGCGTCCCGGGGGGGCACAGTCGTTCTGGTGGCCGAAGATGATCCGCACGCACTGAGCGGATATCTGGAATTCCTCGGCCGATCAGGCTTTGTGGCCTCGGGGAGCGCTGATGGCAGGGAGGCACTGGGGCTCGCCGTCGAGACAGTGCCTGATATCGTCGTCACGGACATCATGATGCCGGGATTGGACGGCTTTGCGCTGGCGGCGGCCCTGCGGGCCGATCGCCGGACCCGGCACGTGCCGATCGTGGGGATGACGGCCCACTGGACGACGGAGATGCAGAACGACGCGCAGCGGGCCGGCTTCAGCGCGATGTTGCTGAAGCCGTGCCTGCCGGCGCACCTGCTGGCCGAGGTCGAGCGCGTGCTGCGGCACGCCAAGTTGATGAATGCGGCGCTCGGTCACGTGACCGTCGGCGCCGAGCCGGCACTTCCCGTCGGCCTGCGAAACGCCGTCCGGCGGCGCAAGGCTTACTAGTCCGGGGGGCTTCGCCCCGCCGGGCGCGCCTGCGGCGCGCTTCCCTCGTGGTGTCAGGCAGTGAAGCGTGAATACGAGCGGTGCCTCGTGAATCCGAAGAGGTGTCAGACAGTCGCGTTCACGATTCACTGCCTGACACCGCGCGTGCAACGCGTAGTAGCGCCCTACCGCGGCAGCGCGAACGCCACGATCCCGGTCGGTCCAGCGGCGACGGGAGCATCCGCACTCCCACTGCCGAGCCCGCGTCCACCTGTAGCCGACGACGTCACCAACAGATACTGGCGTCCGCCCAGCTCGTACATCGACGGCGCACCCGTCGAGCCTCCACCAAGCTGAAACTCCGAGATCTGCGTCCCGGTCGTGCTGTCGTAGACGTGCACCTTGCGATCGGCGGCGGTGGCGAACACCAGGCCCGTGGCGGTCACGATCAAGCCGCCTTTGATCGACGCCGCCGCGCCGGTGCCGCGGATGCCCTGCGCGACCAGCCGCGGATCGTCGCCGAGCCCGATCTGCCACTTGATCGTGCCGCGGTTGAGATCGTACGCGGTCAGCGTCGTGTAGGGCGGCTTGACGATCGTCGGATAGAGCCCGAATCCGTCGGTGACGTAGCGTCCTTCCTGCACCGTCTCCTGACCGCCGCCGCGCCCGGCGGACCGCAGTTCCCCCGGCTTGAGCAGGCGGATGATCGTCGGCACGTTGAAGCCGATCACGTAGACGCTGCCGTCGGTCGGGTGGCCGGCGGTGCTGCCCCAGTTCGATCCGCCCTGGTTGCCCGGCATGTGGATGACTTCGTCGAACCCGATCGGCGTGAACGGTCCGTCGTTGCGCGCCTTGAGGATGCGCTGCCTGAACTGCTCGCGCTCCTCCGGCGTGAGGATGTGCGGGTTGAGATCGTCGGCCGTGAACGTCTGGCGCGAGAACGGCGGCGGCGCGGTCGGGAACGGCTGCGTCGGCGAGAGCGACTCACCGGGCACCGAGGTCGCGGTCGGCACCGGGCGTTCCTCGATCGGCCAGATCGGCGCGCCAGTCGCGCGATCGAAGACGTACAGGTAGCCGGTCTTGCTCGCCATCGCGACGACGTCGATGGTCTTGCCGTCCTTGCGGATCGTCGTCAGCTGCGGCGCCGAGTTGTTGTCGAGGTCCCAGATGTCGTGATGCACGGTCTGGAAGTGCCAGAGCCGCTTGCCGGTGCGCGCGTCGAGCGCGATCAGGCAGTCGCCGAACAGGTTCGCGCCCTTGCGGTTGCCGCCGTAGAAGTTGTATTTCGGGCTGCCGGTCGGCACGTAGACGATGCCGCGCTTCTCGTCGATCGACTGCTCCCCCCAGTTGTTGGCGCCGCCGACGGTCTTCCAGGCGCCGTCCGGCCAGGTGTCGTAGCCGTACTCGCCGGGGCGCGGCACCGTGTGGAAGGTCCACACCAGCGCGCCGGTGCGGACGTCGAAGGCGCGGATGTCGCCCGGCGCCGACGTGTACTCCTGGTTGGTCGCCGAGCCCATGATGATCAGGTTCTCGAAGACGCGGCCGGGCGTGCGCGACTGCTGGTTGATCGCCTCGGGATCGCGATCGAGGCCGACGCGGAGATCGACCTTGCCGTCCTTGCCGAACGACGTCACCGGCTCGCCGGTGACCGCGTCGAGCTGCTGCAGCAGGTTGTTGGCGCTGAAGATCAGCCGCCGATCCTTGCCGTCCTTGCTCTCCCAGTAGTTCATGCCGCGGACGTTGAAGTTCGGCGGCCCCTGGGTGATCCACAGCTCCTTGCCGGTCGCGGCGTCGATCGCGACGAACGAGTCCTTGGGGCCGCGGCCGTAGACGACGCCGCGGACCACGAGCGGATTGAAGTCGGTCTGGCCGCCGGGGTAGGTCCACGCGACTTCGAGGCGCGCGGCGTTGGCCTTGGTGATCTGCGTGGCGGCGACGAATCGCGAGCTGTCCGGCCCGCCGGCGTAGTCGCGCCACTCGCGCGGCGTGGTCTGCCCGGCAAGCGGCAACCCCGCCAGGGCCGCGAGCGCCAGCGCGCTCAGACTCCCGGCGATGACGGCGATTCGTGGCGACGCAAACGTCGCCTGTTCCCTGCGCATCGACTCGACCTCCAAATGTTTTGACTTTTGACTTCTGACTTCTGACTTCTGACTTTCCGCCAGGCAGAAACACTACACCAGTCGCGCGGCCGGGCGGCTCAGGGGCCCTTCACCCTTTCTCACAGCTTGCTGATGGCGACCGCTGACTGGCCACGTTAGATTCGAACCGTCGCCCCCGGCCACGCGCTCCCCGCAGACCAACTTACGAAGGAGACCGGCATGATTCGCACCGCGCTCGTTGCCTGCCTGATCGCCCTGCCCTCGATCGCCGCGGGTCAGACGCCCGTCGACTGGCACATGCACGTCAGCGTGCTCGATCCGGGCGATCGCGTGAACGTCCGGACGATGGAGGGCACGCGGCTCGGCGGCCGCGTCGTCCGCGTCGATGCCGAGGCGCTGACGCTGACCAGCGCGGGTCGGAGCTGCGGCTGCCGGCCGTCGAACGTCAGGAGCATCGAGCGACACGACAGCATCTGGAGCGGCGCCCTGATCGGCCTCACCGCCGGGTTCGGCACCGGGGTCGTCATGATGTCGACCTGCGACCCGGGATTCCTGTGCGACCACACGCCGCGGGCCATCCTGGGCTGCGGCACGCTGGCCGGCGGGTTCGGCTTCGGCGTGGGCCTGGTGATCGACGCGATCGTGCGCGGCGATCGGACGGTGTTCCGGCGCAGCGAGCGCGGCCGGGCCGGGGTCGAGATCGAGATGGCGCCGATCGTCACGCCGACGCGGAAGGGGCTTGCGGTCCGGCTGGGATTCTAGGGCCGGCGCTCGACTGGCGCGGCGGTCGTCCTGTATAATCGGAGATTCCAGCCGGTCGTTGTTCTCCAACCTTCGCGCTCAGTTCACGCGAAGGGAGGCGCTCCGGTTGGCAAGCCCTCTTCTGTGCGGAAGTGGCGGAACTGGCAGACGCGCTAGCCTCAGGAGCTAGTGGCCGCAAGGTCGTGAAGGTTCAAATCCTCTCTTCCGCATATCAGATTTGAAGGCCCAGTATTTACTGGGCCTTTTGCTTTTCGGCTACCGGTCAGCTACCACTTGCGCGTTCTCATCGCCGGGCCGGGCGTCTACCTGGCTGGCGGCCTCATGAAGAATGTTCTGATTGGCGTGTCGTCGTTGGATCCTGCAACGCTGCTGACCGTCGCGCTCGGGCTATCGCTCATCGCCATGATCGCGTGCTATCTGCCAGCACGTCGAGTCCTGAGGATCGAGCCGGCGCAGACCAGCGGCAACACGCGCATTTTCCCACGCCGTTCGCACCGACTTGATCCTCTCTCTCGATCCAATCCGAACCGCTGCGGCGCTCTACGATTGCGCATTCGGCAAACTCCCGGTCTATGGGACGGTCCTGCCGTGGCACTCCGACAGAGGCTCGACTGGCACCGCCGCGAATTGGTCCGAAACACCCCGCGTCATCCCCGAGCAGGCGGACGAGTGGAAGACACCGGTTCAGCTCGATTTGGTCCTTTCGTAAGTGATAAGGTTTCCCATCCCTCGTCGCGAAGGAATTCCCAGATGAAGGCTCGGTCTTAGCGGTAGCTCCGTGTCTCCGGATCAACACGTCTGTCGCCTCGCCCAGACAGTCCCCACTGCGGCGTCTGGGGCTGATGCGGCCCTGACCATTGCTGTGAAGGACTAGGCACGTTCGGTGAGAATGTGACCGTCCCAGCCGCCATAAACAACCGCGGCGGCCAACTTCCTGTCAACGCGTGGGACGGCGCGAGTCCTCGAGACGAAGCGGATTCCTGACCGCACGGAGCTATCCGAAACGTGAGAGAGCCTCTCACCTTTTGGATATTTTGGACTGCTCCCGTCGGACTCGCCCTTACAACGTAGCCCTCGAATTTCCCGCTGCCGTAAGGCATCGCCTTTGCCTCCCACGGGGCATCGGACGCGCACCTTTGCGCCAAATCCAGGAGTATCGCTTGAGAAACGCGCTGACCACGATAGTTCTTCTGTTGCTCCTCTGCTTTCCACAAGTGTCGGCCGCTGAATGGGTTGTGGAGGTGCTCGGTCCCTTCAACGGGCGGCCCACGACAGCTTCAGCCGTTGCAAGCGTGCTCGCGCTCGGGGCCGACCGTGCCCCTCGCTACGGCTCCGATCACAGAGTTCCCGGTCGAAGGCGGAACTTATGCCATTACCGCTGGTCCAGACGGAACGTCTGGTTCAGTTCACCGAATGAGAAACAGATCGGGCGGATCACCCCCGCGGACGTCATCACGATGTTCGTAGTGCCTACAGCCATCGCCGGGGTAAGTTGACATGACGCTAGGGCGCGACGGAAACGTTTGGTTTGTCGAAGGAGAGGCAGCCAACAAAATCGGGCGAATCACGCCGGAGGGGGGTGTTTACGGAATTCCCGCGCTCAGGTCCAGGGGGGTGATCTGACCAGCATCACCTCAGGGCCCGACGGGAACCTGTGGTTCTCTGCAATGGACCACATAGGAGGGCGCATTACACCGGCGGGCGAGATCACCCCGTTTCCTATTAAGAGCGCCGGATCCCAGGTAATCGACATTACCGCCGGCCCCGATGGCAATCTCTGGTATACCGACTGGTGGCGTGAACAAAATAGGTCGCGTAGACACCAGCCGGCGCCTTTACGGAATTTCCGCTGCCCACGACCTTGGACCGCCCGAACCAAATCACGGCCCGGTCCCGATGGCAACCTGTGGTTCACGACATGGTCGGACCACATAGGGCGCTTACCCCGGCGGGGAGATCACCGCGCTTCCGGTTCACCGAACACTCTGGGGGGGACATAACGGGAGGGCCCGATGGAAATGTCTGGTTCACCGCAGGGCCTTCGCAACACAATCGGGCGAATCACGCCGGCGGGGGTGATTACAGAATTTCTCGTGCCCACCCCCGTGGGCTGCCAGACGGCTTGCGTCACATTACTGCGGCGCCGGACGGGAACGTTTGGTTCACGCACGGCGAGGGCAAGGTCGGGCGCATCACGCTGCCATCATTCGCCGAAATCGCCGTGTACCGTCAGACCACGGGCGAGTCGTTCATCCGGCACAACACCGGCCATATGTCAACACTCGCGTGGGGCTCGCCGTCGCACGGTGATCTGCCGGTGCCGGGCGATTATGACGGCGACGGTCGCGCGGATCTCGCCGTCTACCGCACATCGAGTGCGGAGTGGTTCATCCACCGCTCGTCGGATCGCGGGCTGACGCAGGTCACCTGGGGCGGCGCGAACAACGGCGACCGCCCGGTGCCTGGCGACTACGATGCTGACGGGAAAACCGACATCGCAGTCTACCGACCGACGACGGGCGAGTGGCTCATTCTGCGATCCTCCGATGGCGGCTTGACACGGCACGAATGGGGAGGACCGCCCGCCCTTGGTGATGTTCCTCTTACAGCGCGATATGACGGTCGGCCACACCGCGACTAGTGTCAGCTCGACCTGATTCAGTCACGAGCATACATGGGCGTGAAGTGCAATGGCGCGAGAGCTGTCGGTAGCGCGCAATACTGTGCGCCGCTACCTGCGCGGAGCCGAAGCGGGCGTTGCGGTGCGCCCGATGGCGCGGTGTTTGTCGGAGCCAGAGCGCGCGACGGCGCAGACCCTGTTTCAGGGGATGGCCGAGGGCAACACGGTGGTCGTGCAGCGCCTGCTCGCCGAGGATGGCTGTCGCGCGAGTGTGCGGACGATTCAGCGGGCGGTGGCCCCGCTACGGGGCGCCGTGCGCACCCTCACTACATCTTCTTCGCGGCGCCGGCGCGAAACAGGCGAGGGAGCGAAGTCGGTCCCAGGCTCTTGCGCCACACCTGCCACTCGTGCGAGCCCAATGTCTCGAACCACACGTGCTTGACGCCATCTGCCTCGAGCGTGCTGTGCAGCTTCTTGCCGTTCGCGTAGCCGCCCTCGAGGTCGCCGAACCCGATCCAGAACAGGTCGAAGTTCTTGTTGAAGACCGCCACGTCGGCCATCGCGCCGTTGTAGGCGGTCTGTCGATTGAAAGGCGGGACTCCGCAGCGGCCGCCGGCTCCGCCACCGCTGAAGGCGCCGACCGAGGCAAACACGTCCGGATTGCCGAAGCCGATCCGCACCGCCTGCCCGGCGCCCATCGACAATCCGGCAATCGCGCGATGCCCCCGATCCGACGGCGTGCGGTGGTTGCCGTCGATCGACGGAATCAGATCGCGCAGGACCACGTCCTGGAACGCATCCGCCTGCCCCGCGCCTCCGGCACCCTGACCCGCTGGTGCGGGAGCGTGCACCCGCCCGGGTGGCATACCCCTGATCCATGACGACGAGCATCGGCAGGGCTTTTCTTATCGGCGATCAGCGCGTCCATGATGACGTTCACCTTACCCTGCCACGTCCACGACGTTTCGTTCTCGCCGGATCCGTGCTGCAGGTAAAGCACAGGGTAGCGCTGCGATGGACTTCTGATCGTAGCCGGGCGGCGTGTAGACGTAGGCGTTGCGGAACTGCCCCGTCACCTTGGAGAGGTACGGGCGGATGCGCACCTCTCCGTGCGGCACGTCCTTCGGGACGTAGAAGTTCAGGGTGTCGTCCGGGACTTCCAGCCCGCTCGTCGGACGCGCCCAGCCGAAATAGGTCTGGCTGGCGGGGTCGTTCATGGAGTGGCCATCAACGAGCAGCTCGTAGTAGTGAAAGCCCGAGCGGATCGGACCGATGGTTGCTTCCCACACACCCTCGCCCATCGGCTTCAACGGGTAGGTCCTCGGCGCCCATGCCGCTGTCGTTGCCGCGCGCGCGTACGGCAACGGTCTTTGCCTCGGGGGCGCGGGCGCGGAAGATGACGCGTCGATCGGGCAGGATCCGCGGTTATCCCCGCCGCGCACATTCGACGGTGCGGGTTTTCCAGCCGGGGCCTCCTGGGTGAGTCCGTGAAGCGGTACTGCGAGGATGAAAGCGGCGATCAGGCGCCAGGTCCGTGTCACGCTCATACAACTGCTCCAGCCTGCGGCCCTGCCGGACCGCTCAACGCCTTCGGGTGCTATCGGGCGAGTAGTCTGTACCCGCGAGATCGCCAAGTGCGTCCTGGATGCCGGCCAGCAGGTGCTGCAGCATCTGGGGATTGGGAGAACACGTCGGCACCGTGCCCGAGGCCAGTGTTGAGAGACGCGACCTTTGCCTTGCCGCCGAACCCAACTCATTGGGAAGTCCAAGTCCTGCTTTGCGAACCGGCAAAATGCGGCGCGCCGGGCCAGTCTATTCAGCATCGATCCTCAGCAGCACGTGCA
>CAVVSR010000009.1:0-990018 GCA_963750935.1 uncultured Acidobacteriota bacterium | reverse complement strand
GGACAAGGGCACGCTGCGCCAGGAGTTCTCGAGCACCGAGCGCAAGCTGTCGAAGTCCTGGGCGATCGACGCCGATGGGCGCCTGGTGATGACCGAGAAGATCGAGAGCCTGACGTTCAACTCCAAGGAGTCGAAGGCCGTCTACGATCGGCAGTAAGGCGTGCTCAGTCGACCGACGGGGTCTCACCCGCCGGGGCCAGATCGAGCACCACGGATGCCAGGCTGGCGGCGGCCGTCAACAGCCGACACTCGAGCGCGGTCGGCCGGCAGCCTCGCTCGAAGACGACGTGCAGGCCGTGCTCGGACCCGGCGGCACTCGGAATCCTGAAGTACATCGACTCGCACCCGCCGGTGGCCGGCACCGGCAGCGCGCGGATGCGAACCTCCCGGGCTCTGACGAGCCCGCACACTTCGCGCTCGAAGATCGACCACAACTTCCGGCCGTTCGACAGCCAGGCGGCATCCACCAGAACGCGGCCGAGCAGCTCGGCGAGGATTCTTGGCGTGTAAGCCGCGGCGGCGGCCGCAGCCACCAGTGTCGGGTTGGCGTTCGGTGCGGACAGATCGATCTCGCGCAGGAATTTCGCGGCCGCCCGGTACTTCACATCGGGGCCATTGGCGCCGACCGTCTCGGTCCTGATCAGGCGGGCACCGACCACAACGCTGCCTTCCATGCCGATCACTTCGAGATCAACCAAGGTCCCCGGCTGGAGCCTGGTGCTCGTCTCGAGGCGCACACCCGAGGATGAGATGTCCACGATGGTGGCGTCGACATCGGGGCTGAGCCTGATTCCCAATTGGCCCACCAGATCCGCGGCTCGGCGACGTGCGGCCCGTCGCCGGTCGGTCGGCCGCAGGGCATTCAGGGCACGAAGGTCCTGTGCGGTCGGCATCTTCAGCGCCGCTGCTCCGGTGGAAAACTCCAAGGAGCCGGGCGAGCGGGCGGCAAGCACCAGATCGGTGATGGGACCCGCACCCGGTTGCTGCCTGTTCCGGGCCGCCGCGCGCAGCAACCGTGCCTGTTCGAGATACTGTGCGACCTCGGTGGTCACGAGGGCTGGATCGACATGGAAGCGGCCCGCCTCCATTCGCTGGCGGGGGAAGCGCAGGACCCGGTCCGACTCGTCACGTGGCGGCTCGCCATGCGGTGCGTCGAGAGAATACGGCGTGGTGATGATCTGGGTATGCGCCGCATCGGGGAGCTGGCGCAGTTCATCGATCAGCCGCGCGAGAGCGGCCGGCGGCAGAAACGTCGACGTCAGGATCAAGTCCGGGACCTGTTCCGCGATCGACGTCAGTGCCGCGTCGATGTCTTGCACGATCACCACATCGGCGCAAACCCGTTTGTCGAGGACGCGGTCCAGCACGGCGCCGCGTTGCGGGTCCGGCTCGATGGCCAGGATGCGCGTGGGTGGGGACACGTCGATCATCGCTGACATCTTGCCGATCCACCAGCAAGCGGCGGGCCTGACGCCGACGCGTGTTATTGGGCGCGGTTCCTCGAAATTGCCGGGTTCGTTTCAGTCCTGTAAGACAACAAGCGACGGTCGTGTGCCAGGCTGAGACACCTGACGTGGACCAGAGCATTTACTTCAGCTTCTTGATCCTGACGTTGCGGAACTCGACAGGCTGACCGGTCAGGTGCGCCTGCATGCCGACGTGCCCAGACCTGGCGCGATCGTTGAGCGGACCGCGGAGCGCCTTGTCATAGCGGCGATCGTCGAGGTCGATGTCGTGGATGCGCTCGCCGTTCCAGGTTGCCTGGAGCTTCCGGCCGATGACCGACACCTCGACGCTGTTCCATTCACCAGGCGGCTTGCTCGCGACTTTCAGCGGGGCAACCGCGCCATAGAGAGCCCCCGTGCTCCGAACACCGGGCTCGGGGCTGGCGTCGCGGCCCCGGATCTCGAGCTCCATGCCAGTGAACGACGGGTAGCCCTCGGACGTGGATCGCAAGAAGATCCCACTGTCGCTGTCGTCGCCGCCGGCGCGGTATTCGAGCTGGAGCACGAAATCGGAGAATTTCTCCTTGGTGGCGATCCAGCTGTCGCCGCCTTCGAACGACAGCACGCCCTCCCGGACGAACCATCGCCCGGGAGACTTCCCCAGGGGGATCGTCTGCCAACCGTCCAGGCTCCTGCCGTTGAAGAGCGGCGTGAACCCATCCTGCCCCATGGCCATCGTCCCGATCGCCGCGGTGACCGCGACGATGCCAAACCAGCTCCGGTGTCGTGTCATCGCGGCTATACTAAACCTTCTCCCCTTTGTCATTGACGCCTGGACTGCGCTTGGGCCAGTACCAGATCTCCGTCGCGATCGGCGCCGGAGGCATGGGTGAGGTGTATCGCGCGCGCGACACCAGGCTCAATCGCGATGTCGCGATCAAAGTCCTGCCTGAGCCGTTCGCCGGCGACGTCGATCGCCTGGCGCGGTTCACCCGCGAAGCACAGACGCTCGCGGCGCTGAATCATCCCAACATTGCCGCGATCCACGGCATCGAGGAGTTCGCCGGCGGCGGGGCGCTCGTGATGGAGCTCGTCGCCGGCGAGGATCTGTCGGCGATGATTGCCCGCGGACCGCTGCCGCTCGCCGAGGCGCTGCCGATCGCGCGGCAAATCGCCGACGCCCTCGAGGCCGCACACGAACAGGGCATCGTCCATCGCGATTTGAAGCCCGCCAACATCAAGGTGCGGCCCGATGGCACCGTGAAGGTCCTCGATTTCGGCCTCGCGAAAGCCGGGGACCCGTCGGCCACGCCGGGCGTCGATGCCATGAACTCCCCCACGCTCACCGTGGCCGCCTTCGCCACAGGCTACGGCGGGCCAGGCACCCGGATGGGCATGATCATCGGCACGGCAGCCTACATGGCGCCGGAGCAGGCGCGCGGCAAAGTGGTCGATCGACGCGCCGACATCTGGGCCTTTGGCATCGTGCTCTACGAGATGCTGACCGGACGCCGCGCGTTCGACGGCGAAGAGATGTCCGACATCCTCGCCGCCGTGCTCACGCGGGACCCGGATCTGTCGGCGCTCCCAGCCGCGATGCCACCTGCCGTGCGTCGCCTGCTCGAGCGCTGCCTCGTCAAGGATGCCAGGCGGCGTCTGCGCGACATCGGCGAGGCGCGGCTGATCCTCGAGAGCCCGGACGCGCCGATCTCCGCCGTCGCTCCGACCGCAGCATCGCCGCTCGGCCGGCTGTGGCCGATCGCGATCGCGCTGGTTGCGGTGGCGGCTGCCGCGGGCGCCGCGGGCCGGTTCAGCGTCTCCAGGGGTACCGCGCCGACCGTGCGCCTTTCCGTCCCTCTGCCGCTCGACGAGCAGGTGACGACCGTGCCCGCAATCTCCCGTGATGGCCAGACCATCGCGTACGCGTCAGGACGGACGAGGACGACGTCGAAGCTCTATCTGAGAAGGCTCGACGCGGGGATCGCTCGGGCGGTGGACTCGAGCGGCGGCGCGCTTTATCCATTCTTTTCACCGGACGGACGGTTCATCGCGTTCTTCGCGGGTGGCAAACTCTGGCGCGCTCCCGCCGTCGGGGGCGCGGCGACCGTCATCGCGGCCGCCCCCACGCCGTGGGGCGGCTCGTGGGGCGACGACGGGCGGATCGTCTTCGTGCCCAACTTCAACTCGGGCCTCTGGAGAGTGCCTGCGGACGGCGGCGCCGCTGAGCAGATGACGGAGCCTGACGGCGAGGCCAGAGGCTACGCGCACGCGTTTCCGCAACACCTCGCTGGCACGAACGACCTGCTCTTCGCGTTCTGGGGACAGAGCTTTTTTACGGCAAGGCTGTCGGCGCACGCAAGCAAGACCGACGTCTGGACCGATGCCACGCAACAGCGCACGCCGGCAAACCTGGACGTTCGCGTCCTTGGCACCGGCATATATGTCGACGGCGGCTACATGCTTCTGGGTGACGGCGGCGGCGGCCTGAGAGCCGCGCGCTGGACGCCAGAATCCACGACGCCCGTGACTCCGGAAACGGGGGTGCTCGAGAACGTCTACTGGATACCTGGCACACAGCGTTGGTGGTTCAACTCGTCGGCGAACGGCACGGCCATCTACGCGCCAGGTTCTCCGGCCCACCGGCATCTGGTGTGGGTCGATCGCCAGGGCCAGGTCAGCCAGCTGCGCGGTGAGCCGGATCAAATCGATCAGGGGACCGTGTCCCGCGACGGCCGGCGAGTCGTGTACAGCTCGAGAAATGCACAGTGGACGCTGGACGTCGCCACCGGCGCCCGGGCGCGAATTCTCAGGGACGGAGCGAGCTGGCACGGAGGGTGGCTGCCGGGCGATCAACGAATTGCGGTGAGCTCCAACACGACGGGCGACTGGGACCTCTACACGGTCGGGGCGGGCGGAGGCAGCGACCTCACGGTGCTCCTGAAGCGTCCATTCACACAGCATCCGATGGCCGTCGCGCCGGATGGATCGGTGGTGTTTCTCGAGCGTCATCCGGTCACCGGATCCGATCTCTGGGTGCTTTCACCTGATGGCAAGGCGACCCCGCTCGTCGTCACGCCTTACAACGAAGCGGCGGCCGCGGTTTCAGCCGACGGCAAATCCATCGCGTACGCATCGGACGAATCCGGCCGCAACGAGGTCTACGCGATGCCACGTTCTGGAAAGGGCGACCGCGTGACGGTCTCGATTGAGGGCGGCACCGGGCCGGTGTGGTCGCGCGATGGCCGCGAGCTCTTCTATCGCGCCGGCGACGATCTGATGACCGTGCAGGTCCAGTCCACTGATCCGCTCGTGCTCGGCGATCGGAAGAAGCTGATAGACGTGTCGGCCTTCGAGCCCGGATACTTCCACGACTTCGACGTCTCCGCCGACGGCCAGAAGTTCCTGTTCATTCGTGCCGAACCGCAGTCGCGTCCGACCCGCCTCGACCTGATCCTCAACTGGCTTCCGGAGCTGGAGAGGACGGTCGCGAAGTGATGCCGGTGACTGTCGGGACAACCATCGGGCCGTATCGCATCCTCGACAAGCTTGGCGAAGGCGGCATGGGCGAGGTCTATCGCGCTCGCGACACCAGGCTCGATCGCGACGTCGCCGTCAAGGTGTTGCCGGTGCATTTGGCCGCCGACCCCGATGCTCGCGTGCGATTCGAGCGCGAAGCGAAAGCCGTCGCGGCGCTGTCACACCCCAACATCCTCGCCATTCACGACTTCGGCGTGGACGGCGCCGTGGCGTACGTCGCGACCGAGCTGCTCGACGGAGAGACGCTGCGCGAACGGCTGCGCCATGGTGCGTTGCCGTTCAAGAAGGCGATCGCCATCGCGCGCGACATCGCCATCGGTCTTGCGGCGGCGCACGACAAGGGCATCGTCCATCGAGACATCAAGCCTGAGAACGTGTTCCTCGCAGCGGGCGGGCACGTCAAGATTCTCGACTTCGGCCTGGCGCGACAGGTCGCGGACGCCGCGGAAGACTCCCAGACAGTGCTCAAGACGACCCCCGGCACCGTGCTCGGGACGATCGGCTACATGTCGCCGGAGCAGGTGCGCGGCCAGCTCGCGGATCAACGCTCCGACCTGTTCTCCCTCGGCTGCGTGCTCTTCGAGATGATCACGGGGGGTCGCGCGTTCGACCGTCCGACCGCCGCCGAGACGATGACGTCGATCCTGCGCGAGGATCCACCGGAGCTGACGAGCGTGAGTGGCCGCGTGCCGCCGGCGCTCGACCAGGTCGTTCGTCACTGCCTCGAGAAACAGCCGGACGAGCGGTTCCAATCGGCTCGCGACCTGGCGTTCGCGCTGCAGGCATTGTCCGGCGGCTCGATGCCGAGCGGCCCGGCCGCCGTCGTCGCGGCGCCCGGATCGAGCGCGCGCTGGTGGCCCGCTGCCGTCGCCGCCGGCTCCCTGATCATCGGTGTGGCCGCCGGGCACTGGCTGTGGTCGAGCGCGCCGCCGGCAACCTCCGCCCAGCCGGTGTCATTTCAGCAGGTCTCCGACTCTCCCGGCGTGGAGACTGAGCCGTCACTTTCGCCAGACGGCAAGAGTGTCGTCTACACGCAGCTCGCCGATGGGTCGTCGGACATCTACCTGCTGCGCGTCGGATCGCGGTCGCCCATCCTGCTGACGCCCAACTCACCGAGCGAAGACTATCAGCCGGCCTTCTCACCGGACGGCGAACACATCGCCTTTCGATCCGAGCGCGATGGCGGCGGGATCTTCCTGATGACCGCGACCGGGGAGTCCGTGAAGCGCTTGACTGATTTCGGATTCAATCCGAGCTGGTCTCCGGACGGCAGAGAGATCGCGCTGGCCATGGGGCGGTTCATCTCACCGACCGATCGCGGATCGATTGCCGCCGGGCTGTGGGCCGTGAACACCTCGACAGGGGACAAGCGTCAGCTGCTGCAGGACGTCGACGCGATGCAGCCCAACTGGTCGCCACTTGGGACGCGGATCGCGTTCTGGGGTCTGCGGGCGGCGGGTGGCCAGCGCGACATCTTCAGCGTGGCCGCCGACGGATCCGAACGCGACCAGCCCGTCCATCTCGTGACCGACGACGTCGCGGTGGACTGGAGCCCCACGTGGTCGGCTGATGGTGCCTCCTTGTATTTCTCGAGCCGCCGCGGCGGCCCGATGAACCTGTGGCGCGTGGCGATCGAGGAGGCGTCCGGCCGCCCGCTCGGCGAACCGGAGCCGGTGACGACGCCGTCGAACTGGAGCGGGTACGCTTCGTTCTCCCGCGACGGATCCCGCATGGCCTTCGCCAGCCTCAACTGGCGATCCACGCTCCAGCGGGTGCAGTTCGATCCGGTTCGGGAGGCGCTCGTCGGATCGCCGACGCCGATGCTGCGGGGCACACGCTCGATCCGCGATCACGCCGTGTCACCCGATGGGGAGTGGGTGGTGTTCATGGAGTCGGGCGAGCAGGAGGACCTCCTCGTCGCGCGCGTGGACGGCAGCGAGTACCGCCGCCTGACCGACGACGCGTTCCGCGATCGCAGTCCCGTGTGGTCGCCCGACGGACGGACGCTCGCGTTCTACTCGGACCGGACCGGCAGGTACGAGATCTGGATGATCCGTCCGGACGGAAGCGGCCTGCGGCAGCTGACCGACAGCAAGAGGCAGATGAACTTCCCGGCGTTTTCCCCCAATGGCAAGCAGCTGTCGACGTGGACCGTGTCGAGCGCATGGTGGCAGATCGTCGACGTCTCGGAGGGACTGATCAAGCCGGATGACGAGAGCTTGCCGCAGATCGATGCGCGCACGGCGTTCTGGCCGATGTCCTGGTCGCCTGACAGCCGTCGACTGGTCGGCCTGGCGACGCGCGGGGACGGCACCACCGCGGGCCTGGCGATATATGACATCGCCGGACGACGGTTCACCGCCGTGCCCGTCGATGCGACAGGCTGGACAAGCCCGGTCTGGCTGCCCGACAGCGAGCGGATCCTCATGCGCACCAGTCGTGGGATCTGGGTGGTGAATCCGGCGGCACAGGCTCGCAAGCTGCTCGTGCCGGTCGGCGGGTACGTCACCGGCCGGAGTCTCGGCGTCTCGGCGGACGGCCGGTCGATCACCTACACGGAGACCGGAACCGAAGGCGAGATCTGGCTCGCGACGCTGAAGAAGTGAGTCACATGCATCCGCTCAGAATCGGTACCGAGCTCCCCACTGGATCTGGCGCGCGTCGCGCGCCGAGGTGCGCCCGCCGGTGTAACGCTATAGCGTCCTCACCCGGACATTCCGGAACTTCACGGTGCCGGCACCGTACTGAAGCGCGATCGGTCCGCGAGCATGCTTGGAATCGTCGACGTCCACCATCTTCGTGCCGTTGAGGATCACGGTCAGCTTCGTGCCTCGCGCCGTGATGTCGAAGGTGTTCCACTTGCCGCCGGTCATGATGACGCTGGCCGGCTTCGCCAGATCGACGATGCCGCCGGTGCGGTAGGTCTGGTCCGGCCGCTTGTCAAAGATGTTCACTTCATACGCATTGGTTTGTGTGATCGCTTTAGGATCCTGACACCGGAGGAACACACCGCTGTTGGCATCGTCGCTCACCCAGCACTCAGCGGTGAACTGAAAGTCTCCGTAGGAGATCGGGGTAACCAGGAACCCCGAGCCCTTGTTTGCCTGCACGGCCTTGTCGACCACCTCCCAGTTGGCGTCGCCGACGACATTCCAGCCCTTCAGGCTGGAACCATCGAACAGCGTCGTCCAACCGCCCCGCGCCTGCGCGCCGACTATCGAGTCCAGGATCGAAAGCGATAAAGCACATGTCGCAAAAAACGATGCCGTCCTGTTCATAAGCTCTGCTCCGGCGCAGATTCACGGAAGCTCACGCCTTCCAACATGCGCCGCGGGAGTTCTAGTTCGTAATCGACCTGGGCGTGGGTGTGACTGGTGACGAGAACGCGCGCGTCCGGAGGCCCTGCCCGGCTTCCGCTGCCCTTAACGGTGCTATTGTTGACGCGCCACTTACCGAGAAATCTCGCGTCTTTTCTGAGGCCAGGGTGCCGATGCGTCTGTCCACAGGAGCCCGCTTCGGGACGTACGAGATCCTCGCCCCTCTCGGCGAAGGGGGGATGGGCGAGGTCTACCGCGCACGCGATACACGCCTCAAACGCGAGGTGGCGCTCAAGGTGTTGCAGGGGACATGGGTCGCTGTCGGCGATCGCATCGCGCGCTTCGAACGGGAAGCCGAACTCCTCGCCGCGGTGAACCATCCCAACATTGCCGCCATCTACGGCATCGAAGAGAGCTGCGGGATCACGGCCCTGGTGCTCGAGCTCGTGGAAGGCCCGACGTTGGCCGATCGGCTGGCGCATGGTGCGATGCCGATGGCCGAAGTCATCGCCATCTGCCGTCAGATCGTCGATGCGCTCGATGCGGCGCACGAAAAGGGGATAGTCCACCGCGATCTGAAACCGGCCAACATCAAGCTCCGCGGCGACGGCGCGGTGAAGGTGCTCGACTTCGGCCTCGCGAAGGCGCTCGAGTCCGACAACGGCTTGCGGCCGGGGCCGGCGGAGTTCGCGACCATTACCAGCCCGGTCGTGACGTCCATGGGTTTGATTCTCGGCACGGCCGCCTACATGAGCCCGGAGCAGGCGCGCGGCCAGCCGATCGACAAGCGCACCGACATCTGGGCGTTCGGGTGCGTACTCTACGAGATGATCACCGGGCGGACGGCATTCGCGCGGGCCACTGTGCCGGATAGCATTGCCGCCATTCTCGAGCGCGAGCCCGATTGGTCGGTGCTGCCTCCAGCAACACCGAGGAGCATGCGGCGGCTGCTCCAGCGATGCCTTGACAAAAATCGCAGCCAGAGGCTTCGCGATATCGCGGACGTCCGACACGCGCTGGATGACGTCTCGGACGACGAGGCGCCTCGCGCCGAAGCGTCGCCGTCGCGCGCGCGGGCCGGCTGGTGGCGGCTGATTGTTGGAGCCGTCGCGCTTGCGGGCGTCGCCGCGCTCACCACCGTGCTCCTGATGAGCGGCCGCACTGGACAGACAGCTCCAGGCACAGCGTCTCCGGGTCCACGATTCATTCGCGTGACGTCGGATGCCGCGTACTCCACGGAGCCTGCGCTGTCGCGCGATGGGACGATGGTGGTATTCGCGTCGGACCCAGCAGACGAAGGACAGCTCGATCTCTGGCTGCAGCGAACGGCCGGAGGGCAGCCCATACCCCTGACCACCGACGCGAACGACGATCGTGAGCCGGACTTCTCGCCTGACGGTAGTTTCATCGCTTTCCGATCCGACCGCGCCGGCGGCGGCATCTATGTGATGCCCGCCCTCGGCGGCAACGCCCGTCTCGTGGCCGAAGGAGGGCGTCGCCCTCGGTACTCGCCCGACAGTAGCCGCATCGCATACTGGACCGGCCCGTGGCTCTCGGGTGCCGGAGCGCGCGGCCCCGGCGCCGTGTTCACGATCCCAGCCAACGGCGGCCAGCCGACTCGCGTGGCCGACGGATTCTCCAGCGCCCGCGATCCGGTCTGGTCCCCTGACGGCAAGAGCCTGCTGTTCTTCGGTCGCAAGGTGGCAGATGACTCGCCGTCGGGCACGTTCGACTGGTGGTGGGCTCCGCTCGACGGCCGCGAGCCGGTCCCGACAGGCGCCTATCGGGTGATGACCGACCGGGGGATCATCCCAGGGGGCAGCGATCTCGTCGTGGCGCAACTGGAGCCCACACCAAAGAGCTGGACCAGCTCAGGGGTGCTCTTCTCGGCTGCTTTCGGCGAAAGCGTCAGCGTGTGGCGGCTGGGAGTGTCGCCGAATACGGGTCAGGCCGCCGATGCGTCGCTCGAGCGATTGACCTCCGGTGCCGGATTCGATCTCGCCGCGTCCGCCGACGAGTCGGGACGGATCGCATTCCAGTCTTCGTCGGAAGGCTACGTCTCGCTGACGCTCCCGCTGGACGCCAATGCCGGACGCCCATCTGGCCCGATCGTTCGACAGACATTCTGGGCCCGGGGCGGCGGGCGGAACAGCCTGGACGACGCCGGCCGCCTGCTCGCGTACCAGAAGAGTCGAGCGAACGTAACCGAACTCTGGGTCAAGGATCTGCGGACCGGTCAGGAGCGGCACCTGGTGACGACGCAGACTCGGGAATCTCAACCCAGTGATCGCTCACGATGGCTCACACGTCGCCTACAGTGTCGCCGAGGGCTCCCGCGCCATCGGACATCTGGTGCCCACCGCCGGCGGCGCGGCTCGGCAGATCTGCGAGTGCATGCTGCAGGGGTGGTTCGCCGACAATCGGCGAATCCTCGCGATCGACGGGACGGGATGGTCACAACGCATCCGTGTGATCGACGTCGTGGATAGCAGTGAGGCGGTTCTCTTCACGCATGCGACGCCTCTGGTCGGCCGGGCAGACATCTCTCCCGATGGCCGCTGGCTCGCGGTCAATTCCCAGCGATACGTGTGGGTTGCCCCGGCGCGCCCTGGCAACCCGCCTGGTGAACGGGAGTGGGCAACGGTCCTGAAAAAGGCAGGGGACAGCGCTGAACGTCCGTGTGGGTGGTCGCCCGACGGAAGGCTGCTCTATCTTCTGCTCGAACGCGACGGCTTTCGCGACCTCTACGCGCAACGAATCGATCCGGCGCGCGGCACGGCGGTTGGGGAGCCGTTCCTCGTGCAGCACCTGCACGACCCACGGCGCCGGTGGGGATCCACGCCTTACGGCACGGCGATCGTCAGCAATGCCTTCGTCTTCAGTCAGGTCGAATCAACGGGCAGCATCTGGCTGCTGGATCCCGGGCCGGCGTCGCGGCGTGCACGAACCGCGAATGATTGAAGACAGCGTGCCGACGGCACCTGCTCCTTGGCCGCTGACCACACCTCCGACACTCCCCGGCGAAAGGGGCGGGCGGCACAGTCTCGGCCTGATTGCCCGATCGCTGCGAAGCGCGTCGATCATGCAGCAGCGCATGACGCGACACCGTCCCACTTCACGCGCGGATGTCCGGCCCCCCGTGCAGACCTGCGGTATGATGGCGCCCTCCTGAGTCTTTCTCCCGGTACTCGAATCGGGCCCTACGAGATCCTGGCTCCGCTCGGATCAGGCGGCATGGGCGAAGTCTATCGCGCCCGCGACGCCAGGCTCGGGCGTGACGTCGCGGTAAAGGTCCTGCCGGCAAACGTCGCCAACGATCCCGATCGCCGCGCGCGATTCGAGCGGGAAGCACGAGCCGTGGCCGCGCTCTCGCATCCGAACATCCTCGCGATCTTCGATGTCGGCGTGGCCGACGGGACGGCCTATGCCGCCACCGAGCTGCTCGAAGGCGAGACGCTTCGCGCCAGTCTGGGCGCGCCGCTCCCGCCCAGGAAAGCGATAGACATAATCAGCCAGATCGCGCGTGGCCTCTCGTCCGCGCACGGCAAGGGCATCGTTCACCGCGATCTGAAGCCCGAGAACCTGTTCCTCACGAGTGACGGGCAGGTGAAGATTCTCGACTTCGGTCTGGCCAAGGCGCTGAGTGAGGGCGACGCGGCCGAGACGGTCGTCGCCACCGATCCCGGCACTGTGCTCGGCACGGTCGGCTACATGGCGCCCGAGCAGATCCGTGGTCAGGCCGTCGACAGCCGCGCGGACCTGTTCGCGCTCGGCGTCGTGTTCTACGAGATGCTGGCCGGCCGCCGCGCGTTCGAACGCGAGACCGCCGCCGAGACCATGACGGCTGTCCTCAAGGAGGATCCGCCGGACCTCTCGACCGCGCGAGCCGATCTGCCGGCGTCACTCGAGAGCATCGTGCGGCATTGCCTGGAGCGGAATCCCGCGGAGCGTTTCCAGTCGGCGCGCGACCTGGTGTTCAGTCTGCAGGCGCTTTCATCGACGGCCGGCTCGGGACCAGTCGCAGCCGCGGCTCGCACCGGTCGATCGCAGACCAGGCTCCATCGTCGCGAAGCTGCGGCCTGGGCGATCGTGGCAGTGATGGCCGTCGCGCTCGGCGCCGGCTGGGCGATCTGGCGCCGCGGGCAGACGTCCGGGCCGCCGCCGAGGATGGCGCGCTTCCAGGTGAACCCACCGGACAAGTCCGCCTGGGTCGCGACCCTGGGCGCGCCGGCCGGCAGCAACAGCGGAACGATCTCGCCTGACGGCAGGACGCTCGCATTCGTAGCCTCGGATGGCAAGGGGAAGCCCGTGCTGTGGGTGCGGCCGATCGACAGCTTCAGCGCTCGCCCGCTCGAGGGCACGGACGGAGCGGCGTTTCCGTTCTGGTCGCCAGACAGCCGGTTCCTCGGGTTCTTCACGCAGACGCGCCTGAAGCGTATCGCCGCTGATGGGGGGCCGGTCCAGACCGTCACCGAACTGAATAGCACGCCGCGCGGCGGTACCTGGGGGGCCGATGGCGTCATTCTGCTCGCGACCGCCGGTTCGCCAGTCTGGCGAGTCTCGGCTGACGGCGGCTCTTTGACGGCCGTGAGCAAACCGGACGCGAAGAACCCGGGCCACCAGTGGCCATCGTTCTTACCGGATGGCCGGCATTTTCTCTACTACGGTTCCGGCACTCGCGGGGTCTTCCTCGGATCGCTCGGGGCCGCCGCGGGCAAGGAGCTCTTCTCGAGCGACTCGAACGCGATCTTCGCGCCGCCTGGACACATCCTCTTCATTCGGGAAGGCGCGTTGTTCGCGCAACCGTTCGATGCTCAGCGGCTCGAACCCGCCGGTGAGGCGGCGCCCGTCGTGACCCAGGTGTCGTGGACGATTTCACCGTGGAATCTTGGAGCCTTTTCCGTCTCCACCAACGGCGCGTTGACGTACCGGCTGGGCGGTGGCAACTCGACTCAGTTCGCCTGGTACGACCGGTCGGGTGACCAACTGCAGCTGGTCGGCCCCCCCGGCGACTATGGCGCCCCCTCGCTCTCTCCCGACGAAACGAAGGTGGCGTTCACCCGGCGCGACGATCAGGCGGCGGGAGACATCTGGACGATGGATCTCGCGCGGCAGACGCTGTCACGCTTCACGTTCGATGCCGGCTCGGACATCTATCCCGTGTGGTCGTCCGACGGCCGGACGATCGTGTACGAATCGACCAAGGACGGCTTGTTCGCCCGGAATGCGGATGGCACCGGCACCGCGATGCACCTCTACGCGACGCCGTCGAGTCTGATTCCGGTCCAGGTGCTGTCGGACCGCAAGCTCCTCTTGTTCTTCGCCGATTTCGGCGACACCACCGGCTTCGACATCTTCACCTTGCCCCTCGACGGCGACAAACCAAAGCCCGTGCCCGCGGTTCGAAACCCGGTCACCGACTCCGAACCGATGCTGTCGCCTGACGGGCGGTGGGTGGCCTACGCGTCGGTCGAAAACGCCGAGTACGACGTGTTCGTCCAGCCGTTTCCGGCGACAGGCGCGAAGTGGCAGATTTCGAGCGGCGGCGGCCGGCAGCCGGCCTGGCGTCGCGACGGCCGCGAACTGTACTTCGTGACCAACGACGGGCGACTCTACGTGGTGGACATCCGCCCTGGCGCCACGTTCGACTTCAGCGCGCCACGACTGCTCTTCAAGATGCCGGCGAACACGATCTCGGTTCGAAACAGCTACGTGCCCAGCCGCGACGGCCAGCGGTTCTTCGTGAACATGTCGCTCGACACGGCCGTGCCGGCGATCCACGTCGACCTCGACTGGGCGGCCACGCGCACGCGGGGCGCGGAGCCGCGATAGCCCCTCGGCGCTGCATCGATCACACGCGGGATCGCCACGAGCCGGAGAGGAGCGCGAGCGCGATCGACGGGCCGACGTCGTTGTGCGAATCTTGTTGGCATATACTCGCGCCGGAGCAGACGTCGATGCCGACCCGCACGCGCCGCGCCTTCCTGGCCACCGGATCGTCATGGCTCGCCTGCGCCGCGCTCGGGCGCGCCGCGCAGAACGCGTCCGGTCCGCGCATCGACGCCGCACGGCTCCGCCAGAACATCGAGGCGCTGAGCGCGTTCGGCCGACCGGACAGCGGCACGTTCGCTGACGGCGTCAGCCGCGTCGCGTACTCCGACGCCGACATCGCCGGCCGGCGGTACGTCATGGGGCTGATGCGCGCGGCCGGTCTCACCCCGCGCATCGACGCGGCCGGCAACATCTTCGCGCTCCGTGCCGGGAACGATCCTTCGCTTCGCCCGATTGCGTTCGGATCGCACATCGATTCGGTGCCGCAGGGGGGCAACTTCGACGGCGACCTGGGATCCCTGGCAGCAATCGAGATCGCCCGGACGCTGTCGGCCGCGAGCCTCGTGACCCGTCACCCGCTCGAGATCGTGGTCTGGGCACACGAGGAAGGCGGGACGTTCCCGAATTCGCTCAACGGCAGCCGCGCGGTCGCCGGCCATTTGATCGATGGCGAGCTCGACGTCGTGTACGCGGGCTGCGTAAGGCGGATGGGATCCGGCGGATCGGCGGCGATCCGGACCGGATCGGCGAAGCGCGCCGCGATCGCGGCGCCTGGCATGCCTACATCGAGCTCCACGTCGAACAGGGCGGCACGCTCGACAAGGCCCGTGTCCCGATCGGCATCGTCGAAGGCATCGTGTCGGTTTCGCGGTACCAGGCGACGATCTCGGGGTTCGCGAACCATGCGGGCACGACGATGATGGGCGACCGGCAGGACGCTCTCGTCGCGGCGTCGCAGCTGGTGCTGGCCGTGCGCGAGGAGGTCACGCGCACGCCGGGACGCCAGGTCGGCACCGTTGGACGTCTGGATGTCACGCCCAACGCTGCGAACGTCATCCCCGGTCAGGCAGTGTTGACCATCGAGCTGCGCGACATGTCCGAAGCCAGACTGACGGCTATCGCCGAGGCGATCCAGGCGCGCGCGCGAGGCATCGCGAAGGACACGCGAACGACGATCGAGATCGTCGCGACCGGCCACAACAGGTCGGCGCTCGCCGCGACGGAAGTGCAAAGCGCGATCGAACGCGCCGCCGACGGCTCTCGGCTACGGCTGTCAGCGGCTCCCGAGCGGCGCCGGACACGACGCCCAGATGGCGGCGACGCTCTGCCCGATGGGAATGATCTTCGTGCCGAGCGTCGGAGGCGTCAGTCACTCCCCGAAGGAACTGACAGCCTGGGAGGACTGCGCGCGCGGCGCGGACGTCCTGCTGCACACCATCCTGGCGATGGATCGAACGTGACGTGCGTCACTGCCTCATGCAGGCGCACGAGGTACGATTGCGCATGCCGATTCTGATTTCGCGCCCAAGGTCATCACGGCCGCCGGCAACAAACCAAAGCGGATCGAGGAGTACGTCGGTCGCGTCAACTCCGGTCACGCGGCGGTGAGTGTCGCCCGGATGGTGTCGCCCGGGGGATGGGAGGAGCCGGGTCAGCGGCCGGCATTCGAAGAGGTCACCGTGGTGCTGCGCGGCCGGGTCCGCGTGGAGAGCGAGTCCGGCGTGCTCGACGCGCAGGCCGGGCAGGCGGTTGTGACGCGCCCCGGCGAATGCGTCCGCTACAGCACGCCCGATCCCGACGGCGCCGAGCACGTCGCCGTCTGCCTGCCCGCGTTCTCGCCAGAGACCGTCCATCGCGACGCGTGACGCCGATCGCCAGGTGAACGACGGGCCTCCGAAGAGGCCTTCTGTAGAGCCTGCCGCAGCATTTCTGCCACGCCCGCCAATCAAGACGCACGCACAATCTGCGACGCGGCGCGAACAATCGTTGCGAAAGCAGTCATTGTCGGGGGCCACAGTCCGGCACGCCCTTGGCTCATGCCGGCGCTACAATGAGCCATGCCCGGCCATGGGAGCGATCGCATGAAGCCAGCCCCCGACCGCATCAAGCTCACCTACGACGACTTCCTGCTGTTTCCCGACGATGGGTCGCGGCATGAGTTGATCGACGGAGAGCATTACGTGACGCCGTCGCCGAACACGAAGCACCAGCGGGTATCGGGCAACCTGTACTTCCTCATGCGGGCCTGGCTCGAAGAGCACCCGATCGGTCAGGTGTTCTACGCCCCGTTCGACGTCGTCTTTTCCCGCTTCGATGTCGTCGAGCCGGACCTTCTGTATGTCTCGAACGAGCGCATGAAAGAGATCGTGACAGCCCAGCACGTCACCGGCGCGCCGGACATCGTCGTGGAGATCGGCTCTCCGGGCACACGCAAGCGTGACGAGACCATCAAGCGCCGGCTCTACGAACGATCCGGCGTATCCGAATACTGGGTACTCGATCCGGCTCTCGACGTCGTGCGGGTGTACCGGCGTGAAGGGGCGGCCTTCACCAGGCCGGTCGAATTATCGACCGAGGCGGGTGATGTGCTGACCACGCCGCATCTCGCTGGGCTTGAACTTCCGTTGACGCGTCTCTTCGCCACACCAGGCGCGCTGTAGCCCAAGATCGCGGCTCCGCGAATCGCGATGGGTTGCATGCGACAGAACGTGGCCTCGCTAGAATCGGTACCGAGCTCCCCACTGGATCTGGCGCGCGTCGCGCCGAGGTGCGCTGCAGGAACGCCGCCGTGTTGATGCTGACGCCGGCCTCCGGCTGCGCGCCCGCGACGGGCGGCCTGAAGTTGACGGCATTCGTCACGTTGAACGCCTCGATCAGCAGTTCGAGCCGGTGAGCGCCGCCCAGTCTGATGCTCTTGGTCAGCCGCAGGTCAAGGCTTCGATAGGGGTCCAGCGCCAGCAGGGCTCTGTCGATCGGCGACTGCCGGACCGAGGCCCGGAACTCGTTGATTGCGGCCAGCGACTCGTCGACGTGTTCACGTCCGACGGTAATGGGAATCCCGCCCGGAAGATCTCGTAGGGACCGAGCCTCGCCGACCGCCAGAGTCATGCGTGCTTGCCGCGGCCGATCGGACGAAGCCGTGGAGCACCAACCGAGTCTCCAGAGACGTTCGTTCGCGCCGGACCCCAATGTTATGCCCAAACGGGCACCGGCAAGGCGTTGGCGAGCTTGAATCGTGCGCCCGGTGTGATCCCCGCTTACGCTGGCGGCGCGCCTCCCACCGTCAGTTGGATCGCGGCGGGTGAGCCTTCAGCAGCGCGTCCAGCTCCGCCTCCATCCGGCGACGCAGATCGGCCGACGACTGGGCGTTGACGAGATTCGTCAGCTCGAACGGGTCGTTGCGAAGATCGTAGAGCTCGTTCATGCCGGTGAGCTCACGATAGCGGATGTATTTGTAACGCTCGTTCCGGACCGCGTCGTAACCCATCTTCAGCGTGCGCGGAAAGACGATGTCGGTCGTGTACTCGATGAGGAACGAGGTCCGCCAGCCCGCGGGGGTCTCCCTGGCAGAGAAGAGCGGGACGATCGACTTTCCGTCGATGCCCGTGAGGGGCTTCGCCGCCGCCAGATCGAGAATCGTTGGCGCGATGTCGATGGTCAGGACCTGCGCCGCCGGCTTCGTCCCGGAGCCGACCTTCGGCGGGTAGCGAATCAGCAGCGGCACGCGGATCGATTCCTCGTACGCGAGGCGCCGCTCCTCGCTGAGGCCGTGCTCGCCGTAGAAGTAGCCGTTGTCGCCGACCAGCACGATGACGGTCTTGTCGAGGACGCCCTGCTTGTCCAGCGCGGCCATGATCCGGCCGAGACTCTCGTCGACCGCAACGAGCATGCGCAACCGATCGCGGATGATCTCGTCCGTCGTCACGGTGCCTTTGCCAAGCGGCGCCAGGCCATCGATGCGACGTTCGAGCGCCGGCTTGCCGCGCGGCGGTACGCCGTAGTTGTCACGGCGAGGCAGAGGCGCGTCGGTGTACAGCTTCTTGTGCCGTTCGGCAGGGATGAAGCCGCCTTCTCCGATCGCGACGACGGTGCCGTCGGCCTGCTGCAGGATGTTCGGATGCAGCGCCTTGTGGGACAGCATGAGGAGGAAGGGACTCGTACGCGGCTTGCCGACGAATTCGAGCGCGCGCTCGGTGAAGAGGTCTGTGACGTAACCGGTCGTGCGTCCGAGCCGGCCGTTTTCGAACAGCTCGGGATCGATCGCCTCGCCCTGCCCCTTCATCCCGACCCAGACGTCGAAGCCGGGCCGCGGCGTCGGGTCGTTCCCCATGTGCCATTTCCCGATGAAGCCGGTGGTGTAACCGCTGTCGTGCAGCTGCCGGGCGAAGGTCCGGAGCTGGTGGCTCCGCGGGCTGCGGTCGGTGTTGTCGAGGATTCCGTGGCGCCGGGTGTAGAGGCCGGTCAGGATACTGGCCCGACTCGGAGAGCACAGCGGCGTCACCGCGAAGACGTTCCGGAACATCGCGCCCTCGCGCGCCAGGCGATCGATGTTGGGCGTTCGCGAGAAAGGATGCCCGGCGGCGCCGAAGTCGTCGAAGCGGAGGTCGTCGACCACGACGAGCAGGACGTTCGGCCGCTCCTGCGCGCCGGCGCTGGCCGCCCACGCCAGGACGGACAATGCCAGCACGATCGAGCGGCAGCCCCGAAACCTGACGTGCCTCATGGCGCGGATGCTATCTCAATTCCCTGTCTCGCGAAGGGCGGCCGCGAAACAGCTACGTTGGAAGTTTGCGCGTTGGGAGCCGCCTGCTACTGCCGGCGCAGGCGCAGCGCGATATCCGACGTGAAGGCGGGCGCCTCCAGGGTGCGGATGGCGCCGCCGTCCACCCGAGCCTGGCGAACGACGGTTCCCAGCTTCGTGTCGACCCATTCGGCCTGCCACGCGCCGTCCGCAAGATCGACCTGCAAGACCGCCGGACCGATCGGATCGGCGCCAGCTCCGCGCAGGTAGATGGCGATCGCGCGACCAGGCTCGACCAGCGCGCGTGCCGTGACACCGGGCGGAACGGCACCCTTCACCACGGTGGTGTCAGGCACCATCCGGGTGTTCACCACGGTGGTGTCAGGCACCATTCGGGTGAAATCGAACCCGTTGATGAAGTCGCTCAGAATCTTCAGCTGCCGCCGCAGCGCGCGGCCGCCGCCTCCTGGCTGCGAAGCGGGATACCCAAAGGTCCCCGCCTCCTCCCCTGCGACAAACGAGTAATCGAGATTGTTGTAGAGGCCGCCGCCCGCGAGAATGAACTCCCAGGCCTCGGTCCGATACGGCTCGTCAGCCACGCCGCGGAACCCGGTCTCGTCGTCGCCGATCACCCGGTTGAGGCCGTAGTTGATCCCCACCGTGTCGGGCGGCGTCGCGTAGTGGAAGTTGAAGATCGACACCGCGGGATGAGGATTGTCGATCTTCGCGGACTTGTTGGCGATGTTCTGCGCAATGAGATGCTTCGCCGGCAGGCCGCGCTCGGTGTCGACGATGACGTCGGCGATGCGGTGCTGCCAGGCGAGCGTCACGCCGCCGAAATAGGGCTCGTTGCAAATCTCGAAGAAGAGGTTCGCGAATCCATTCAGCTCGGTGACGAGCTTGCGAGTCAGCGATTCGTGCACGGCGAGCAATCCGCCATGCCGATCGAGGGAATAGACGTCGGTCCTGGCAACGGTTCCCAGGCCGTTGACGTTGTTCGCGGCATTCATCGGACTGAGCTTCCACTGCATGTCCTCGTACATCGGACAGAACAAGGTCAGCTCGACGATCACGTTCCTGCTCGCCGCGTAGGCGATGAAGTCCTTGAGCCTTGCGACGTAGGCCTCATCCCAGCGGGTGAGGTCGAACTTGTTGCCGCCGTTCGCATACCCCGGCTGTGTGCTGCGCGCCCAGGGCGCGATGAACCGGCCCGCCGCCGGCGCCAGGGTGTTGCGGGCAATCTTGAAGGCGCCCTGGGGTTCGACGTAGGCCCCGCTGAAAATCCGCGTGTAGTTCATGCCGTCAGCGGCCAGCGTGTCGAGATACCGGCGATAGTCGAAGTCCAGGTTCATCACGGCGCCGTAGTGCTCGGCGGACGTGATGAGGATGGTCGGGCGCCCCTGCCACAGAAAGTAGTGGGGATTGTCGGGATGGAGTGCGAGCGGAGCGGCCGCCTCAGGCTGCGCCTGCGTGACTCGAACCGCGTCATGACCGGCGAAGAGGCCGCCAGTCGCGGCGAGTGTGACGATCGCCGAGATGGCGGCGATGGGCCGCACGAACGAGTGTTTCATGCCGCGGAACCTTGGGGGCATTCAGTCGACGCACATGGTAACTCCCTTTGGTACGGCGGGGAATGACGGCACGCTGCGTACAATGACTGCTCCGCGCGCATGACCACCGTCATCCATGTCGAAGGCATCCAGAAGCGCTACGGCCGCACCGTGGCGGTGGCCGACGTGTCGTTCGACGTCCGGCAGGGCGAGATCTTCGGCCTGATCGGCCCGAATGGCGCCGGCAAGACCACGACGATGGAGTGCGTCGAAGGCCTGCGGTCGCCGGACACGGGCACCATCGCCGTGCTCGGGATGAATCCGGTTCGCGACGCCTACCGCCTGCAGGAGCGCATCGGCGTGCAGCTCCAGGAGGCGCAGCTGCAGAAGCGGATCAAGGTGTGGGAAGCGGTGGACCTGTGGGCGTCGCTCTACAGGAACCCGGTCGACGGCAACAGGCTGCTCGAGCAGCTGGGCCTGCGCGAGAAGCGGGACGCCTGGTTCATGACGCTGTCGGGCGGCCAGAAGCAGCGGCTGTTCATCGCCCTGGCGCTGATTCACGATCCCGAGCTGGTCTTCCTCGACGAGCTCACCACCGGCCTCGACCCGCAGGCGCGGCGCGCCATCTGGGAGCTCGTGCGCGGCATGCGCGAGCGCGGCAAGACGGTGTTCCTGACCACCCACCTGATGGAAGAAGCCGAGCGGCTGTGCGACCGGGTGGCGGTCATCGACCACGGCCGCATCGTCGACGTCGACACGCCTGCAGGCCTGATCGCGCGTCACTGCCCGGAGCGATCGGCGATTGTCACCACCGGGGATCCGGTCGCGGAGGAGCGGTTTCGCGCCATGCCGCAGGTGGACGCGGTGTCGCGCGCCGGCGATGTGGTGAGCGTCCGCGGTCGTGGCGACGACCTCGTGACCAACGTCATCCGCTGCATCGCCGAACACCATATCGCCGTCACCGATTTCCGCACCGAGACGCCAACGCTCGAGGACGTCTTCCTGCGGCTGACCGGACATTCGATCCGGGACTGATGCCGATGCTGCGAGGACTGCTGAAGCTCACCTGGCTGGAGATCAAGATCTTCCTGCGCGAGCCGCTCGGGGTGATCGGAACGTTCGGCCTGCCGATTGGCATCTTCCTCTTCCTGGCCAGGATTGGCGGCGGCGGGTCGCGGCCGTCGCCGCGGGTGCCGAGCTTCATGGGCGCCGACCTGCCGATCTTTGCCTCGATCATGATCTCGCTGAGCGCGGTGATGTCGCTGATCACGATCGTCGCCATCTATCGGGAAGGCGGCATCCTCAAGCGGCTGCGCGCGACGCCGCTCAGGCCTCACACCATCCTGACGGCGCATGTGCTGGTGAAGCTGCTGACCACCGCTGGTCAGCGTCGGCGGGTTGATGCTGGCCGGCAGGCGCTACGTTCCCGAGGGCGCCGACGTCCCGTATCTCGCCTTCTCGCTGGCGGTCGTCTTCAGCACGCTCGCCATCCTGTCGATGGGCTTCATCGTGGCGAGCCTCGTGCCCACGGCTCGCTTCGCGCAGCCCGTCGGCACGCTGCTGTTCTACCCGATGCTGGTGCTCTCGGGCCTGTTCTTCCCCATCGACTCGCTGCCGCCGCTCGTGCGCGCGATTGCGCGAGTGCTGCCCGTCGGCTATGCGGTGTCGCTGATGAAGGGCGCCTGGCGGGGCATGTCCTGGTCGACGCTGACGATCGACGTCGCCATGCTGGCGCTGGTCTTCGTCGTCTGCATCGCGCTGTCGAGCCGAATCTTCCGCTGGGAGTGACGGGAGCGCTGCGGCGTACAAAGCACGTGTTGAAAGGGTAGTGGTCTAGTGTTCAGCCGCTGAACCTGCCCCGTTAGCCTTTGCCCGTGAGCCAGTTCCTGAACCGATACTTGGACTCCCCGATGCGCCTCAAGATACCCCTGTCCCGGTATTTGACAAGGAGCACCAACACGAACGCCCCAACGAAAAGGTTGATAGCGCGTTCAAGCCATTCGGCCATGTGGATGCCTCCGTCAGTCCGGCGAAAGATACCACGCTGCGACAGGTTCGGTTTTGGTGCCGGATGGATGATTCCCGCTCAGCGCTTCTTCTTCGGCCGGGTGCGGCCGGACTGCCCCTGGAGGGTGGCGATTCGCGACACTAGTTCCTCGAACAAAACGTGCGTCTGACGCCGGGAATCTTCGACCAGCTCCGTCAGCGTCGTGACGATCATCACGTGCCCTGTGCGCATCTCCTCGCGGAGGACGCGACGCGTTTCTTCATCCCCGGCGCGAATCTCCTCGCGCAGGACACGACGTGTTTCCTCAACTCCGGCGCGGATCTCCTCGCGCAGGCTGCGACACGTTTCTTCATTCCCGGCACGAATCTCCTCGCGCAGGCTGCGCTGGACTCCTTCGTCGCCGGTCTGAATCTCCTGCCGGATCGCAGTAAACCCATCGCGCATCTCGGCCCGAAGTTGCACAATCTGCGACTCCAGCCGGTCCATCCGAGCGGGAAGCTCTTCGATCGCCGTCACTCTCTGTTCGAACCTTTCGAGCCTGTTTTCAACGCTTTGCCTCGGCATCACCTTCTCCCAACTGCTTTCGGCAGCCCCAATCGGGGGCGCCTCAAGCGCATCGGGGGAAGGGCGAATCGTATGCCGATCGCCACGGCAGGCGACGACGCTATCGTCGTCGGGGCTTGGCGTCAATCTGTTCGTTTCTACGACGTCTTCTTGCGAGACCGTGCGATGTCTGGCGGCGTGGCGCTTTTTCGCCTCGGCCACGAATTTCTTCAGCTCCCGTTCGATGAGCGCCTCAATCCGTTTGCGCCGCGACTTCGGCAGCGGGGGCAGGAATTCCGGCATCATCAAGTCTTCTGACTGACCCAGGAACTCCAGCTCGACCCCGCAAGTTTCGAGTGAAGCGCCGGCAGCCTGCATCGCCAGGTGCAAAGCTTGAAGTCCATCGATTCCAAAGACGTAGCGTGGGTGGTTCCAATCCGTCTTCACGCCGGTAATCTGCAGCGCACATCCCCAGTCCGAACCGGGGACTGGCTGAGGCACACCCAGCGTGAGCACAACCTTCTTACGCCGCCCTGCTATCTGAAACACACGACGCGCGGCGATGCGCCGATTGTCCGGGGCGCTGCAAAGGGGTTACGCATGTCGAGAAGCGGGATTATAGTGCGCCAGGCGCAGCGGTGACCGGGAGCGCCATGACGCGGTCGAGATGACGTCGAGATGAACATGACAGCCGATTCGAACCTGACATCCAGCCACTTTCCACGGGCCGCGAAGTACCACCCCGAGTGGATCGTCGCCAGCGCCAGCGGCGGGGCGAATTCCCTGTGGCTGACCGAATGGCTGGCCGGGGCGCTCGAGCTCCGCCCGGGCATGCGCGTCCTCGATCTCGGGTGCGGCCGTGCCGCCTCGTCCATCTTCCTGCGACGTGAGTTCGGTGTTCAGGTCTGGGCGGCCGACCTCTGCTTCAGCGCGGACGAGAACGTTCAGCGCATCCGCGACGCGGGTGTGGACGACGGGGTCTTCCCCATCCGTGCGGACGCCCGGGCGTTGCCATTCCCCGAGAACTACTTCGATGCCGCGGTGTGCATCGACTCCTTTCACTACTTCGCAACCGACGACCTGTTCCTGAGCCTGCTGGCGCGGGTGACGAAGCCCGGCGGCCAACTGGCGATTGCCGGATCGGGGCTCGTTCAGGAGATCGATGGGCCTCTGCCCGATCACCTTCGCGAGTGGTGGACGCCGGACGTCTGGACGTTTCACACCGCGGCGTGGTGGCGCCGGCACTGGGAGCGGACCGGCATCGTGGACATCGAGACCGCCGGCGCGATGCCCGACGGCTGGCAGCTGTGGCGGCAGTGGCTCATGGCAGTGGCGCCAGAGAACACGACCGAGATCAGCACGCTCGACGCGGATGCCGGCCGCTATCTGGGATACGTCCGTCTCGTCGCGAGGCGCCGCGCCGGGGCCCCGCTGGCGGAGCCGTTCCCGACGATCCCGGCGGGATACACCAAGGCGCCATTGCTGCGGGACGGCGAGGCGTGAGCTGACGGAAGAACCGTCGCTCTTCCGCCTGACCGCCCCCGCCAAGGCTACGGCGAGTCTCGCCGAAGCGCTTTGCGCGAAGGCGGAAGGCGGTCGCCACGCACGAAGGACCGTATAATCGGTCCCGTTTGCCCCTACAACCCGGCACGCGGATCGGCGGCTACGAGATTGTCTCGCTGCTCGGAGCCGGCGGCATGGGGGAAGTCTACCGGTCGCGTGATGTGCGCCTCGGACGCGACGTGGCGATCAAGTTCGTGTCGCCGCGGATTGCGGCCGACGCCGATGCCGTCGCGCGATTCGAGCGCGAGGCGCGTGCCCTGGCCGCGCTCAACCATCCGAACATCGCGGCGATCTATGACGTGATCGAGCACGGCCAGCAGCCGGCGCTGGTGCTCGAGCTCGTCGAGGGCGACACCCTGGCCGCTCGGCTCGCCGCCAGGCCGCTCTCGATCGCGGAGGCGCTGCACGTCGCGCGGCAGCTCACCGATGCCCTCGACACCGCGCACGAAGCCGGCATCGTCCATCGCGATCTCAAGCCGGCGAATATCACGATCACGGAAGCCGGCCAGGTCAAGATTCTCGACTTCGGCCTGGCGAAGGCGATCGCGGTCGCGGCGGGTCAGGACCCCGAGTTCGATCCGGCGAACACGCCGACGATCACGGTGCATGGCACGGCCCAGGGGGTGATCCTCGGCACGGCCGCGTACATGAGTCCCGAGCAGGCGCGCGGCAAACGCATCGACAAGCGGACCGACATCTGGGCGTTCGGCTGCGTGCTGTTCGAGATGCTGGCGGGCAAGCGCGCCTTTGACGGCGAGACGACCTCCGACGTGATCGCGGCGATCATCGAGCGCACGCCGGATCTGTCGCTGCTGCCGCCGGCGACGCCGGCTCATGTTCGTCGCGTCATTGCCCGCTGTCTCGAGAAGGACCCGAAACGCCGTGCCCGCGACATCGCCGAAGTGAGCATCGATCTCGACGATGCTGCAATCACGCCGCCGGTCGCTGCGGCCGGGGCTCGTCGACTGCGGCCGATCGCGTTCATGGCTGCGGCGTTGGCGTCGGGATTCCTGTTGGGCCTGGCAACACGAGCCACGCCGCCGCGTGCGCCGTCGCCGATCGTGCGATCGTCGCTGCTCTTACCGGAAGGAGTGCACCTCTCCCGCGCGTCCGTGCTACCCGTGAGAATGGCAAACGATGGATCGGCGATCGCCTATATCGGCGAGCGCGATGGCGAGAATCGACTATACGTCCAGCGACTCGACCAGGCCGAGCCGCTGGTGATGCCCGGGACGAAGGGCGCGACACAACCGTTCTTTTCGCCTGACGCGCGCTGGATTGGGTACTTCGCCGACGATGCCGTGCAAAAAATCGCCGCCGACGGCCAGAGTGCGCCGCTCCGCCTGGCGCAGATCGACGGCGGAACGATGGGAGCAACCTGGGGGCCAGGCGACACGATCGTCTGGGCCGTTCGTGGCGGCGGCCTGCGCGCCATGAGCGCCGCCGGTGGCACGCCAAAGCCGATCGCGGGGGTGCAGTTCGCCCTCTTTCCGGAATGGCTGCCGGATGGCCGATCCATCATCTTCACGACCGGCCGAGACAACTCAGATAGTCGTGCATTCGCCACCATCAATGTCGAAGGCGGTTCGCCGAAGGTGGTCGCACGACTCACCGATTCCACTCTGTCAGGCCCGCCGGTTCTCGGCAGTGGTGGCAACCTCACGCAGGCTCAGTTCGTCGCACCGGGCTATCTCGTGTTCGGTCAGTCGCCGGGTGCGGTCCGCGCCCTTCCGGTCGATCCGCAGTCGTACTCAGCGACCGGATCGCCGATCCCGCTTGCCGACAACATCGAGCGCGGCGCCGGGTCGGGTGGAATGTACTTTGCGACATCGCGCAACGGCCGACTGGTATCGGCGCCTACCGGCGAGCGTCACCAACTGGTGTGGGTCGATCGTTCGGGCCGCGAGTCGCCCGTATCCAGCGATCGAATGGCGTACCGCGGGCCTCGCATCTCGCCGGACGGGAAGGTCATCGCCGTCGCCGCCAACGACGACACCCGCCGATCGGATATCTGGCTCTATGACGTCGCGCGTGGAACGGGAAGTCGTCTGACGACGAGTGGCCACAACTTGGATCCCCTGTGGACAAGCGATGGTTCGGCCATTGTTGCAGCGTCCGCGGGCATCGTGAAACTGCCGCTCGCCGGTGGCCGGACGGTGATCTCCAGTCGTGAACAGCGAGGCGCGATGCCGACGGGCACCGGCGCATATCCCAGGTCGTGGGCCGGGACGTTTCTCCTCGTGCAGGCCGACCAGGATGACATCTGGCGAATCACGCCATCCGGCGAGGCGCAGCCCGTCCTCGCCCGGAACGTGGACGACTATGCGCCAATGCTGTCACCCGGTGGGAAGTGGCTTGCGCACGTCTCGAGAGAGTCGGGCCGCGCCGAGGTGTACGTGCGGCGTTACCCCGAACTCGATCAGCAGGTAATGATCTCGACCAATGGCGGCTCGATGCCGGTGTGGTCGCGTGACGGCGGCGAGATTTACTACCGGCAAGGCGACGCGGTGATGGCCGTGCGGAAGGAACTCGGGGCCCAGCTCCGCATCGGGCAGCCGACGCACCTGTTCACTGGCCGTTACACGGGCACGGCGGGAGATACCCGCTTCGATGTCGCCGCCGACGGCCGCTTCGTGATGGTCAAGTCGGATCCGGCATCAGAGCTTCGCCGCCTTGCAATGGTGTTGAACTGGTTCGAGGCAACGCGCTAACGCTTGAAGTGACGAACGATATTAGGCGCAACGCGCTCGGAGATCGACGCTGAGGACCCGGCCGTCATCACCCCCCCGAAGACATCTACGCCGCCGGGAAGGCTGATCGGTGCCGAGCGGCGGCGCTAACCGGTTGTGGAACTCGCGCTGCAGCAGCAGCACGAAGGCGCCATTGCTGCGGGACGGCGACGCGTAAGCTGGCGGAAGCCACGCACGGATGCGCAAGCCACGCACGAAGGGCCTTATAATCGGGCCCGTTTGCCCCTGCAACCCGGCACGCGGATCGGCGGCTACGAGATTGTCTCGCTGCTCGGAGCCGGCGGCATGGGGGAAGTCTACCGGGCGCGTGATGTGCGCCTCGGGCGCGACGTGGCGATCAAGTTCGTGTCGCCGCGGATTGCGGCCGACGCCGATGCCGTCGCGCGATTCGAGCGCGAGGCGCGTGCCCTGGCAGCGCTCAACCACCCGAACATCGCGGCGATCTATGACGTGATCGAGCACGGCCAGCAGCCGGCGCTGGTGCTCGAGCTCGTCGAGGGCGACACCCTGGCCGCTCGGCTCGCCGCCAGGCCGCTCTCGATCGCGGAGACGCTGCACGTCGCGCGGCAGCTCACCGATGCCCTCGACACCGCGCACGAAGCCGGCATCGTCCATCGCGATCTCAAGCCGGCGAATATCACGATCACGGAAGCCGGCCAGGTCAAGATTCTCGACTTCGGCCTGGCGAAGGCGATCGCGGTCGCGGCGGGTCAGGACCCCGAGCTCGATCCGGCGAACACGCCGACCATCACGGTGCATGGCACGGCCCAGGGAGTGATCCTCGGCACCGCCGCGTACATGAGTCCGGAACAGGCGCGCGGCAAACGCATCGACAAGCGGACCGACATCTGGGCGTTCGGCTGCGTGCTGTTCGAGATGCTGGCGGGCAAGCGCGCCTTCGACGGCGAGACGACCTCCGACGTGATCGCGGCGATCATCGAGCGCGCGCCAGACCTGGCCCGGTTGAGGAAGGACACACCCGCATCGGTGCGCCGCGTCATCGCCAGATGCCTCGAAAAGGATCCGAAACGCCGTGCCCGTGACATTGCCGAGGTGCGGGTCGCTCTCGACGACGACGCGCCTGCGGCGAAGGCGTCACCAACGCCGCAGTGGCGGGCCATCGCCCTTGGCGCTGCGGTCGTCGCGGTCGCGGTGATCGGAGCCGCGGGGTGGTACGGCGCGGGCCGGCGTGACCTGCGTCCGACCGCACCCGGCGAGATGGAATTCGTTCTCCCTATCAGCGTCAACCCGAATCCGGCCGAATCATGGGGGAGCGAACCACCGGCCCAGTGGTATACGGGGGTGTCGCCTGACGGACAGCGCCTCGCATTCGTCGCCCGCGGCAACGATCGCGAGCCGATGATCTGGATTCGAAGGCTGCAGTCGGCCACGCCGACGCCGCTGGCGGGGACGGAGGGGGTTGCCGGCCAGGTGTTCTGGTCGCCGGATGGGCGGCATCTGGGGTTTCGCGCGGGCGGCCGCCTGAAGCGCGTGCCCGTCGATGGCGGGCCCGTCCAGGTGATTTGTCCACTCAGCATCCATCTTGGCGCGACGTGGGGCAAGGACGACGTCATCGTGCTGGCTCCCGCCAATCGGGGCGGGCTATTCCGCGTGCCGGCCGGCAGTGGCACGCTGGAGCCAGTCACGAAGATCGATCCCCAGGCAGAGAACTCGCATCGCTGGCCACATTTTCTTCCCGACGGGCGTCACTTCATCTTCACCGTCCGGACCGATCGCGGCATCAACAACGCGCTCCGACTCGGGTTCGCTCGACTCGGCGGACACGACGGTGCTCGTCGAGTCGCAATCGAATGCGGTCTACGCGGACGGATATCTGCTGTACGTGAAAGACGGCGCGCTGCTGGCGCATCCGTTCGATGCGGCGGCGTTGAAGCTGCACGGCTCGGCGCGCGCGGTGGCCGGACCCGTGCTGCAGAACACGTCGAGCGCGGTGGCGGCGTTTTCGGCGTCGGTGGATGGACGGTTGCTGGCCTACGTCGGGGGGCCTCGTCCGCCTACCCGCCTCGTATGGTTCGACCGCTCCGGCAAGGCGCTCTCGCAGGTCGGCGCGGATCAAATCCATCTCGATGTCGTGTTGTCGCACGACGAGAAGCGCGCGCTGTTCGACACGATCGATGCCGACCACGGCACGCGAGACATCTGGGGGATTGACGTCGCGACTGGCGCCATCACACGCGTGACCAATCACCCGGCCACGGACTGGGGCGCGAGCTGGTCGCCGGACGACCGCGAAATCGTATTCGCATCGGATCGCGCCGGGCAGTCGACGATCTTCAAGACGGCGTCGGACGGCAGCGGCGAGGCGCAGCTGGTGTATCGCGGTGACACGGGCGTCTTCCCGCAGGGGTGGCTGCCTGACGGGCGGGTGTTGTTTTTCCGCGACGTGATCGCGGACGCACGGCAAGGTCTGATGGCAGTCAAGATCGGCGGACAGGCCGCGCCCGAAACCGTGCTGCCGCTGCAATCCACCCGCATGAATGGCACGGTGAGCTCGCGCGATGGGCGATGGCTGGCCTATACCGCGGTCGAGCCTGGCGGCCCCGAAGTGTATGTGACGTCGATATCTGGCGGACAGCGATTCAAGGTTTCAACGCAGGGTGGCGTGCAACCGGCGTGGCGCCACGATGGCCGGGAGCTCTTCTTCGCGACACCGCAAGGGGACATCATGTCGGTCGCCGTTTCGCCCGGACCGGCATTCGGACAACCCGTTCGCCTGATGCGGCCGTGCGAGACCACCACTCCGCCGTCGGCATTCAGGATCGGACCGGCGGCCAAGACTTTCGACACATCAGGAGATGGTCAACGGGTGCTCGCGATCTGCGAGACCGTCAGCGGCACCACCAACGTAACAGTGGCACTCGGCTGGCAGTCACGGCTGCCAGCCGAGCGCTGATCGTCAGCGCTCGAACACCCCGACCGCTTCGCTCGCGCTTCGTCGTCTTCTCCCGGAATCAGCGCTTCTTCGTGCGCCGCGTGGAACCTAGTCCCTCTTGAATATTGGCGATGCGGGCCAGGGCCTCCTCGAAGAGCACCCGATTCTCTCGTCGGGCGTCCTCAAAGAGACTCCGGCTCTCCGTCCGGGCGTCCTCAAAGAGACTCCGGCTCTCCGTCCGAGCGTCCTCAAAGAGGCTCCGGCTCTCCGCCCGAGCGTCATCAAAGAGACTCCGGCTCTCCGCCCGAGCGTCCTCGACCTGCGCCGCGACAGCCGTGACGATCATCACATTCCCGTTACGGATCTCTTCGCGGAGGCTTCGCAGACTCCCTTCTTCGCCCGCCTGAATCTCCCGCCGGATGGCAGAAAACTCATCGCGCATCTCAGCCCGGAGCTGCACAATCTGCAACTCCAACCGGTCCATGCGAGCGGGGAGCTGTTCGATCCCGGTCACGCGCCGTTCGAGCCTTTCGAATCTGTTTTCAACGCTTTGCCTCGGCATCACCTTCTCCCATCTGCTTTCGGCAGCGCCAATCGGGGGCGCTCGGTCGCATCGGGGGAAGGGCGAATCGTATGCCGGTCACGACGGCAGGCCGACGACGTTATCGTCGTCGCTCTGTGCCGTCAATCTGTTCCTGGAGATGGAGACAAGGGCGACGCACGCGCCGATCTTACTGGCTTGGCTCTTTGGGCCTGATCGCTAGAACGGAGGGAGACCGATGCGGCGAAGCAGGTCGGCGAAGCGGCGATCCGATCGCAGGGAATCGAACGTGATTTCTTCGCGGATGGAGGTGAAGGCGTCGTCGCGCTCCGCGTACATGCGCTCGAGCAGCTGAAACGCGCGGTCCTTGTCACCGAGCAGGGCATGAAGCGACGCGAGTTGCCCGCCAAGAGAGGTCATGGGAGTCCTGTTAGGCTCGGGCTGACCGCGCGTCTCGAGCTGTGCGATCCTCGTCTGCAGGTACCCCTTGATGCCCCGCTCCACGTAGGCCTTTCTGGCGGCCGCGATTTCTTCGCTCGCGACGCCATTTTCCTCGTGTCCTCTCAGATACTGCTCGACGGCCTGATCGAACATGCCCTTCATGTAGTAGGCATCGCCGTACTGGAGGAACGACCCTGGATCGTCCGCGTCCTTGATATACCGTTCGTAGGCGCGTATCGCCTCGTCGAACTGACTCGTTACCACGTAGTAGTACGCGAAATGCCCTAACGCCAGCGGCGATACGGGATCGAGTTCCTCGACCTTCCGGGCTTCTGCAAGCGCCTCGTCGGGCCGCCCGACCCTGAGCAGGAAGTGCGAATACGCATGACGCGCGCCGACGTTATTCGGGTTGAGTTCGATGGCGAGTCGATACTCCCGTTCGGCCCCGGCGAAGTCCCAGTCGTCATTGAACAGGATTCCGGCGAGCGCCGCGTGGGCGTCGCCCAGGTCGGGATCGAGCTCCAGCGCTTTCAGTGCCGCGGCTCGTCCCAGGCGGAGTGCATCTTTCGAGGCGATTCCCGGGCCCGCCCCGAAGATGTAGGCTGCGGCCAGGCCGGAGTACGCGAGCGCGAAGGCGGGATCCCGGTCAATCGCCTTCTGGAAGTATCCAATGGCCTCACGGGACGCCTCCTGCCTGAATTTGAGTAAGGAGTAATTGCCGAGTGTATAGAGCCGGTACGCCTCCGGATCGTCGGTGTCGCGGCCCGTCCTTGCGACAGTCGCCGAAGCCAGTCTCGGGCGAAGTTTCTCGGACACCTCCGCGCGAATCTCCCTCTGCACCGCCAGGAGATTCGCTGGCGTCAGGTCGTACTGTTTGCCCCAGATGTAGCTGCTATCGTCGGCGTCGACCAGTTCGAGACGCAGTGTCAGCGCATCCCCTTCCCCGCGGCCGGCGATGCTGCCCGTCAGCAGCGCATCCACACCCAGCTCACGCCCGGCCTGTTGCAGGTCGATCTGCCGTCCCTGGTAGCGAGAAACGGCACTCCGCGACATGACCTTGAGGCCGGGAAGGCGCGACAGCGTGTCGATCAGACTGTCGGTGATTCCCTCTGTCTGATACTCCAGCGTTGAAGCGACATTGACGCTGACGAGAGGGAGTACGGCGACAGAGCTGATTACGCTCGTGCCCAACGAACGGCGGGTGACCTCGGCCGCGGCAGTCCCGACGACGATGACCCCGACGGCGGCGAGGGCATAGCGCCGTGTAGCCCAGCGACGCGCGGGGACCCGCGACGGCGGCGGTATCGCCGCCTCGCTGCTGTCGCGCTCCATGCGACGAAGATCGGCCAGGAGCTCGCGCGCTGACTGGTACCGCAGGGCCCGATCTTTTTCCAGGCACTTGCGGACAATTCGCTCGAGTTCCGGAAGGGTCCCGCGCGGGTGTGGATCGAACGGCGGCGGGTTCTTCGTCAGAATCGCCGCCAGCGTATCTGGAGCGCCGGTTCCGACTCGGAAAGGGTGCGTGCCGGTGGCGATCTCGTGCAGCACGATGCCGAAGCTGAAGACGTCGCTGCGACCGTCGAGGGCCTCGTTCCGAATCTGCTCCGGTGACATGTACGGGATGGTGCCCGCGACGGCCCCTTCAAGCGTCCTGAGGCCGGAAGCCGTCAGGGCCTCTTCGTCAACCTTCGGGGCGATCGTCGCGATGCCGAAGTCGAGCACCTTCACCTGTCCGCGCGCCGACAGCATGATGTTCTGCGGCTTGACGTCACGATGGACGATGCCGCGCTCGTGCGCCTCGACCAGGGCCTCGGCTACCTGGGCGGCAACGTCGAGGATCTCGCCGACGTCCATCGGACCGGCCGCCCGCCTGGCGTCGAGCGTCTGCCCCTCGACGTACTGCATGACGATGAAGGGCTGACCCTCGGCTTCAGCGACGTCGTAGATCGAGCAGATGTTGGGGTGATCCAGCGCGGCGGCCGCTCTCGCCTCATGAAAGAGGCGCTGTTTTCGACGCTCGTCGCCGACGGAGTCGGCCGCCAGGAACTTGATCGCGACCTTGCGGCGTAGGCGGGTATCCTCGGCGGCATAGACGAGTCCCATTCCGCCCCGTCCGAGCGGTGCAAGAATGCGGTAGTCGCCGACCTTGCGGCCGGTCAGTGGGAAGCTCGAATCCTCGACCATGGGGCTGGGTGCGGGTGAGCATAACGCGATCCCTGTGAATTCGGAGGTCCGATATCCACTCGAGGACGCATGCAATCCCGTCCTGTGCTTGTGGGCAGTCCCGGATCGGACCCGGCCGTCAGCGCCCTCAAAGACGACTACGCCGATAAGGAAGGCAGATCGGCTGCGAGCGGCGGCGCGAACCGCTTGTGGAATTCGCGCTGCAGCAGCACCAGGTTGGCCATCATCTGGAGCGCCGTGCCGAAGACCGAGATGTACCAGATGGTCTTCAGGTCGAATCCTGGTTGCTGCGAGAGGACGACGATCGGGACGGCGACGATGGTGATGCGGCTCACCGACGTGACGAGCGGCGGCACGGCATTGCCGAGCGCCTGGAACATGCTCGAGGATACGAACACCACGCCGGCAGGGACGAAGCTCCACGCGACGATGCGCAAGTACTCCACGCCCACGCGGACGACTTCGGGATCGCTCGTGAAGATCCGCATGAATCGTTCGGCCTCGACATAGCCGAGCACTGCCGAAATCGCGGTGGCGCCGGCGGCCATCCCGACGGCTGACAGGAACGTCGTGCGTACGCGGCCGGCCATTCGCGCGCCGACGTTCTGACCGGCCACCGGACCCGCCGCGAAGGCCAGCGCCACCACCGGAAGGAACATCGACTGCACGAGCCGCAGGCCGATGCCGAATGCGGCCTGAGCCGACGCGCCGAACGGGCGGCAGACGGTGTAGACGATGAAGAGGTAGACCGCGGTCAGCGCGAACTCGGCGCCGGCGGGCAGGCCGATCTTCAGCATGCTCGCCCAGATGTCGAAGCGCGGCCGCCAGTCGGCCCACCGGAGGTGCAGGAACTCGTTGTCAGACGAGAAGTATCGAGACAGCCAGAGCACGCCGACGGCCACCGCCACCAGGGTCGAGATCGCCGCCCCGGCGACGCCCATCGGGTAGCCCGTGAACCAGCCGAAGATCAGGATCGGCGCCAGCAGCATGTTCAGGACGACCGTCGCCGTCTGCACGATCATGCCGGGCTTGAAGTTGCCGGTGCCGCGAAGTGCCGCGCTCATCGCGACCATCGCGAACTGCAGCGACATCGCCGGGATGAACCAGAGCAGGTAGTCCGCCGCGAGCGCGGCCGTGACGGCATCGGCGGACAGCACCCGCGTGTAACTGACGCGCAGCGTCATCATCACCAGCAGAAAGACGACCCCGCACGCGAGCGAGAGCACCTGCGACTGATTGAAGAGCAGGACGGCCCGGTCGCGGTCCTTTCGTCCGGCCGCGTGCGACACCACTGTCGTGGTGCCCACGCCGAGCATCTGCGAGAGGGCGAGGACCACGAACGTGAGGTTGCCGGCAACGGCGACCCCCGCGACCGCCTCCTTGCCGAGCCGGCCGACCCAGTACAGGTCGACGAGGAAATACAGCGTCTGAAAGACCATGGTGACGAGCATGAAGCTCGAGGTCTTGAGCAGATGCCGTGTGACCGAGCCGGTGGTCAGGTCCTGCACGTCAATCCCGATGGGCCATGTCGCATCTTACCGTGCGGGGTCAGGCGAGTGGCCATACGCGTGTGCTCTCCGGCGGGCTCAGCCGGCGCGAAGAGCGATTGCGGCACGCCGCGTCGCACCGGTGGTGCGGCCCTCGACTATCGGGCCACTCGCGCTCGGGCCTCTGCCAGTTCCGGCAAGTCCGGATCCGCGGCCTTCCAGTAGTCGAGGAATCGCTGGTACTCGGCGCGGGCGGCATCACGGTTCCCATCCTTGTCGAGCAGGCGGGCGAGTGCGATGACGTGCCGGGGATCCAGCATCGCGGTCCACTTCTGCTCGGGGCCCGGCGTCAGCAAGGCACGATAGAGCGCAATCGCCTCGGCCGTGCGCCCCTGTGCCGCAGCTGCACGCGCGCGGCCATCACGAAGCACGAGGTTGTTCGCAAAGAACGACAGCGACTCGAGGGTGCCCTGAAGGACGAGGAACATCTTGCGCGCCGGTTCGCCCGCCGCGAAGGCACGCGCTGCCTTGTCGAAATCCCGCTGGGCCAGCGCCACCTCGCCCTCGAGGGCGTGCATCCACCACACCTCGAGCGGCGACGTCGATCGGTGAACCTGCCTGGCATGGCCGAGCCGCTGCTGCGCCGCGCCCAACCGGCCTTCGCCCGCATCACACGCGCCGGCCAGCAGATCGGCCAGCACTTGCCAGCGAACGGCGAGCAGCGCCGGCACTTCCTTCGTCGCCTGTTCACCGGCCGCGAGGTGTAGCGCAACTCGGGCGCAGTCGCGCCGTTCCAGCGCGAAGACTGCTCTGGTCATGTGCGCGGCGACGACGCCGTGGGCGGAGCCCTGGTCCTCCGCCCGCTTCTGAGACGCGTCCACGGCCTCGAGCGCCTCGCGGTAGCGGCCAACTCGCGACAGCAGGAACCCTCGCGTCGTCGACAGGAACAGATCGCGCGGACCGAAGGTCGGGTGCGTTATCGCCTCTGACGTGTGCGCGAGCGCTTCCGGGTAGCGGCCGAGCACCGCAAGCGACCAGGCCTTTCCATACCAACTGAAGCCGCGCTTGATCGCGGCTTCGTAGGTGGCCAGCGCCTCTGGAACGCGGCCGGCCATCAGCTGCCCTTCCGCGAGGCTGTCGAGGGCGTTCGGCTCCGCCGGTCGCAGCTTGACGTACGTTTCGAACGTGCGGATCGCGTCTTCGAGGCGTCCAGCGTTCATCTGCGTGTACCCGTACAGGTTCTGCAACTGCGGGGAGTACGGCAGCGCCGCCACTGCGCGACCGAGCAAAGCCATGGAACGGGCCGGATCCACATCCCACCATGACACGCTGAGGCTGTAGTACGCCTGCTCGGTGTCCGGATAGCGCGCTCAAAAGGCCTTCGAGCAGCTGATCGGCCTCATCGAGCCGGCCCGCGTCCCGTGCCAGGCCGGCGCGCACCAGCACGGCGTCGCGCTCCGGCATCCGGTCCAGGTGCTGGGCAGCCATCCTCAGCCATCGGCCGCTGTCCCTGATCATCTCCTCGTGCCGGTCAACCTCGGCGAGGTGGACGTACGCCATGGCGAACTCTGGGTCCAGGCGAACGGCTTCCCCGAAATGCCGTCTTGCGTCGGCGTTCCGTTCGTTCGCCCGCGCCTCGACGCCGGCGGTGAACGCACGATACGCCTCGACCGACGCGGAGGCCACGTCCGCCACCTTGCGCACCGTGCCTGGCGCGGTCTTCACGTCCAGTCCGCGCCGGACGCGGGCCGACAGGTCGTCGGCCAGGGCCAGCGCGTCAGGCCCACGCACGGTCTCCGCCAGGCGGACGGCCCCCGTGACGAGATCCTCGACGCGCGCATCGATCCGAAGGTCTGTGCCCGCCTGCACAATGGTGCCGTTGAGAATGAAGCGGGCGCCGGCACGACGCGCGAGCTCCGCCAGTTTCGAGCGTTCGACCCCCTCGAGCGTGGATGCGCCGATTTGCCGGGCCGCATCGGCCAACCGTTCGTTGCCGACGACTTCGATATCTGGTGTCTGCGCGAGTCCCGTGATCAGCATCGAGGGCAGGCCTTTGCCCAGCCAGGTCACTTCTGGGCCGCTGGCCCCGATGACCTCGAACGCCACGACTGCCACGGCCGGTCGCGCCGCTGCTCCGCCAGGCGCGGTGGGAGGCGGCTCGCTGTCCCGACGCAAGGGCCACAGGGTCGCGGCCGCAATGGCCACGGCGAGAACGGCGGCGCCGATCCACACGGGCCGGCGTCGCCACCGGGCGGTGGCGGATTCGCGGGCCGGCGCGGCCGGCCTCGACATCGAATCCGAGCTCGTGATGGATTCTCGAAGCTGGCGCAGGTCGACGACGAGATCACGCATGCCTTGATAGCGGCTGTCCGGGATCCTTGGCCAGGCACTTGCGCAGTACTCGCTGCAGCTCCGTGCCGGCGGCCGCGTCCTCGACACGTGGCGCCGCCGGCATCTCGCCGAGAATCGCGCTGATGGTGTCGGCCGCACTGCGCTTCCGGAACGGCGGCAGTCCCGTGACCATCTCGTAGAGCACGGCGCCGAACGAGAAGATGTCGCTGCGCGCGTCCACCGCTTCGCCACGCACCTGCTCGGGCGACATGTAGCCCATGGTGCCCATGACGACGCCTTCGGCGGTGCGCACCTGTGCGTCGGCCACGGTCGCGGCATCGGCGAGCGCACCGTGCGCCACGGGATCCATCAGCTTGGCCAGGCCAAAGTCGATGATCTTGAGGTAGCCGTCCTTCGCGATGAGCAGGTTCTCGGGCTTGAGGTCACGGTGAATGACGCCGCGCCCGTGCACCTTGGCGAGGGCGTCTCCCGCCTGAACCGCGTAGTCAAGCGCCTGCCGGAGCTTCAGAGGGCCAGCCTTGAGCACGTCGCGCAACGAGCTGCCGTCGACGTACTCCATGGCGATGTACGTGCGGTCGTCGACCTCGCCGATGTCGTAGATGGCGGCGATGTGCGGGTGGTCGATCGATGCCGCCAGGCGTGCTTCCTGGACGAACCGCTGGCGCCGCGTTTCATCACGCGTCAGTGCGGGGCTAATCAGCTTGAGGGCCGCTCTGCGCTGCAAGTGCAGGTCTTCGGCGAGAAAGACCTGGCCCATTCCGCCCTCCCCCAGATGTTCGAGGAGGCGGTAGTGCGCGATGGTGGTCCCCAGCACACTGGGATGATAGTGCCAACTCAGCCGGCACGGTCAACGGCATCTCAGCGCGCGACCGCGCGCGGAGCCGTGTACTGCATCTTACGCACGTATTCCTCCCAGACCGGTTTCAGCTGCGCCATGAATCGCGTGAACGGCTCCGAACGGCGAATGGGATCGAAGCACGTGTCGCGCGCAAATGCCGGGTAGATGGGCATTCCAGCCTTGACGGTCTGTTTCATCCATTCGACCGATGTCCCGGCGTCACCCCCGAGCGCGTAGACGCATGCGCGCGCATACGTTCCATGATGGAACGTGCGACTCAGCGCCGCGTCCGGCGCCACAGGCGGGAGCAGGGCCCGCGCTTCGGTATGTCTTCCTTCTTTCGCGAGCAAGAGCGCCCGGGACATCACCACGGAGCCCGGGTTGCGACCCGCGGCCTCATCGATCATGCGTCGCGCCTCGTCGAGACGGCCGGCGCCAAGATAATAGTTGTACGCCCATGCCACCGGCCGCGAGAGTGCCTGGTTGGCCTTGATTGCGTCCTCGTACAGGGCGCTGAACCCGGAGGCGTTCGCAACCTCCGCGCGCGCAGCTTCGTTCGTGGGATCGATCTCGACGGCGCGCTCGAGCACCCGGAGCGCGGCGTCGAGCATCCCGACATGCCCATAGAGCATTGCCATCTCCAGATGGCCGATATTCGGATTGATAGCCTGCGCGGCCTTCAGTGCATCGAATGATTCAACAATCTGATAGTCGCTGAAGCCGCTCCACAGGAGCAGGTGGCGGACCAGTTTCGATTCCGCGAGTTGGGAGTCGAGGCCATCCGCGCGCGCGAGTGCAGCGCGCGCCCGCGCGAAGGCGGCAGCGTCGCCGGTCGTCGTCGCGACCCACATCTCGCCCCACGCGAGCCGCGCGTGCGCCAGCGCGTAGTTCGGATCGATCGCCACGGCTCGTTCGAGCAAGGCGACGCCAGCTTTCACATTGCCGACCGGGTTCGGAGAGGCCGCAGCAATCGAGGTGAATGTGGCCACGCCCTTCAGGTAGTGCTCGTACGCGTCCGGGTGAGAGGTGTGATGTTTGGTGAGGCGCGCTCGTTCGGCCTGGTTCAAGCTCAGACGCAGCTCAGACGTCACACGCGTCGCGATCTCGTCTTCAACCGCGAAGACGTCCGCAAATAGCGTATTGAACGTCTGGCTCCATAGCGTGGCGCCGTCGCTCACCCGGACGAGCGTGATGTTGACGCGCAGCCGATCACCTGAGCGGTGCATGGTACCGTCGAGGACCGCATCGACCTGGAGCTCGCGAGCGGCCTCGAGGGCGTTCGCATCGACCGCCGAGTACTTGCGGACGGCACTCGTCGGTCTCACGGTGAGCCCTTCGATTTGTCCGAGACGCGTGATGATGGTGTCGGCGAGGCCGAGGCCGACCGCGGCATCATCAGCCCCTTGCGTGAGCGGCTTCAGCGGCAGCACCGCAAAGGACCGAACAGCTGTCGGGTTCGTGCCGGATCCCCGCCGAAAGCTCACGGCGAGCCACGTCAAACCAGCCAGCACCACGATCACTGCTGCGGCAGCCATGATTCGGCGGCCACGCTGCGCGGGCACGGGCGTCGACGATTCCGTGGCCGGCCGCGCCGCCCTGCGCAGGTCGACTACGAGATCGCGCATTGTCTGGTAACGATCGGCGGGGTCCTTCTCGAGCGCCTTCTCGACGATCGCGCGAAGCGGCAAAGGCACGTCGTTCGGCATCGCCGGCAAGGGATCGTGAGCGATCGCGTGGAGGACAGCCACGGAGGTCGCGCCCTGAAAGGGGCGCCGGCCAGCGAGGAGCTGGTACAGGACGACGCCGAACGAGAAGATGTCGCTGCGCGCATCGAGGCGCTGGCCCGTCGCCTGTTCGGGAGACATGTACGCCAGCGTGCCGATAACCGTTCCGGGGTCGGTCTTGAAATCCGTCGCAGTCGGCGCATTGATGTCGACGTCGCCGGCGCCGAGCAGGGTCGCCAGGCCGAAATCCGCAAGCTTCGCGTACCCGCTGGTCGTGACGAGAATGTTGTGCGGTTTGATGTCGCGATGGAGGATGCCGGCGGCGTGCGCGAGGGCGAGGCCGTCACCGACGCCGGCCAGCAGGTCTGCGATCTGCCGCCACGTGGGTTGCGTGCTCCTCACCCAATCAGCCAGGGTCCCGCCATCGACGAACTCGGTCACGAGGTACGGATGGCCGTCGGTTTCGCCGATCTCGTGAACGGTCAGGATGTGAGGATGATTCAACGCGGAGGCATTGATCGCCTCCTTCTCGAAGCGATGCCGCGCCGATGGACCGGCAAACTCACTCGAGAGAACCTTGATGGCGACCGGGCGCTGCAGCCGGGTATCCCGAGCGCGGAACACGCGCCCCATGCCGCCGACGCCAAGCTCGGATTCGACGATGTACGGTCCGAGCCGCTCGCCAGGTGCGATGCGCATTGAATGGGATACGCCGGGATTATAGCTCCCGGCGAGCGCGCGGCGCACTCTCGCGCCGCGGCACTCGCTCCCCTGGCGCTACGGGTCGATGATGATCACCGGGTCGGAGTTCCCCGACGCTTTCTTGCCGTCCACCTTGACCTCGTATTCGACGGCGGCGAGCGCGTTCTTGGGCGTCTTCAGGCCGGATCTGCCCTTTGGCAGCACCTTTTCGCCGTTTATCGGTCCTCCCTGGAATGGATCCTTGGGAACGGTCAGGAAAGCGTCGTGGTTGTCGACCGTGTTGACCAACTCGAACTTGTCGTTCCCGCTCAACACCACGATTGGCGGGTACACCTTGTAACTGTCGATGAATCCAGAGTCCTTGTACACGTACACGCGAATAGTGGCCATCGCTCCTCCTCCTCCGTTACTTCGCACTCTCTCGTAACTTCGTGAGCTGGGTATACCGTTCATCGGCCCGCAGATCCTTCAGCCATGGGGATCGTTCGAGCCGCTTGATTGAATAGCCCGCTTTGATTGCCTGATCGAGCCACTCCAGCGCGGTCCGCCGGTCGCCGAGCTCCTCGTAGGTCATGGCGAGGGTGGCCAGCAACGTTGCGTCGCGCGGCGGCTGCTCGATCGTGGCGAGGAGCTTGTAGGCCTGGTTTCGGTGCTGTTGCGCCTCCAGACCCTCCGTCAGCAGCGCCATCACCGCATACGCGGAGGCCAGTTCAACGAGCCGGAGCGGCTCGATTTTTCCCGTGCCACGCGCCTGTTCTTCGATCTTGATCGCCGTGGCGTACGCGTCCTTCGCGCGCCGCCGCTCGGGCGCCCAGTAGCACGCGGCGCCGAGGTTGAACCAGTGCAGGAAGGTCGCGCCGGGCAGGGCGACGGCCTCTCCGAAGGACCGAGCCGCGTCGGCGTACAGGCCCTGTTGGTAGAGGGCCGTGCCGAGGTTTGAATAGGCGGTCGCGTTCTTGTCCAGCGAGAGAGATCGCTCGTACATCTCCGTCGCCTTCTCGAACCGTTCCTGCTGGAGGTAGGCGCTGCCGAGGTTGTTGTACGCCCGGGTGTTGTCCGGTGCCAGCGCCTGCATCCGCTCGTACTCGAGAATCGCTTCGTCGAGCCGGTTGAGACTCAGATAATACGAGCCAAGGCTGTTGCGAGCCGTCCAGTCATCGGGGTCGAGCGAAACGGCCGTGAGGAAATCCTGCTCCGCTTCTTGCCGCTGACCGAGCCGGAAGTAGGCGCGCCCGCGCTCACGCCTTGCGCGGCTCGACTTCGGATCCAGCGAAACCGCTCGGTGAGCCTCGCCGAGCGCGCCGTCGAATCGGCCCTGGCCGGAGTTGATCATGGCGAGAACGACATGCACCGGCGCGTAGGACTGATCGAGCGTGAGCGCGATCCCGGCCTGTTCACCCGCCCGCGCAGCGAGCGCGGCATCCTGCGGGTTGTACTCGAATTTTCGCCAGAGCGCTTCCGCCAGCATCGTACGCGCCACGGCATCGTTCGGCCGTGCGGACACGGCCGACGACAGCAGTCCGATCGCCTGGTCGACGCTGGCCTGTTTGTCGTAGCGATCGAGGAGCGCCCGTGCCTGCGTCTGGTGCCCGCGCGTCTGCCCGGCGAGGTAGAACGCCACGCTCGCGGCCACGGCAAGCAGGAGGGCCACGCCGGCCACCCAGGGCCACCGCCGCCGCTGCGCTCGCGCCCGCGCCCGCGCAATGCTGGAGCGGGATGAGCGGGTGCCCGATGTCGACCGAAGATCGCGGAGATCCCTCGCCAGATCCTGGGTCGAGGCGTAGCGATGCGACGGGTCTTTGGCAAGACACCGTTCGACAATCCTCACGAGCTCGATCGGCGCATCGGGGCAGAGCTCGGCAAGCGGTTCCGGTTCGGCGTCGACGATCGCCGCCAGGGTCTGGATCGCCGTCGCGCGCTTGAAGGCCCGCCGGCCGGAAATCATTTCGTAGATGAGGGCGCCCAGGGCGAACTGGTCGGCCCGGTAATCGATCGGCCCGGTGACGACCTGCTCTGGCGCCATGTAGCCCACAGTCCCCACGACGGTGAACGAGTCGGTCAAACCGCCCGCCCTGAACGTCGTCTCGTCGCCGCTCGGCGCGGCGATCGTCGTCTTGCCCAGGCCGAAGTCCACGATCTTCGCGCGCCCGTCCTCCGTCAGCATGATGTTCGACGGCTTCAAGTCGCGATGCACGATCCCGCCGGCATGCGCCGCCGCGAGACCCTCGGCGACCTCGTTGGCGATCTCGATCGCGCGCGCCGGCTTCAGCGAGTGTTCCGAGCGGAGCGCGGCCAGGAGCGATTGGCCGGCAACGAGCTCCATCACGATGAACGGCCGGCCGTCGTCCGCCGCGCCGATGTCGTGGACCGTCACGATATTGGGGTGGTTGAGCAGCGACGTCAGCCTGGCTTCTCGCGCGAGCCGTTCGGAAGACACCGGATCGGCCGCCAGTTGATCCGACACCAGCTTGATCGCCACCAGCCGGCCCAGGCGAGTGTCGCGAGCGCGGTAGACGCTGCCCATGCCGCCGGCTCCAAGGGAGCCGACGATCTCGTAGGCACCGAGTCGCTGGCCGGGTTCCAGGCGCATCAGAGGAGGAGCGAAGAATACACAATCGCGATGCCCGGGAGGACAAGAGAGTGTAGTTGAGGCTTCGAAGTTGGAGTTTAGTTCGCGCGGAGGAACGTGCGGTAGTTGGCGGGGAGATTTAACATCGCAACCCGATGAATCCGGAGGGGTTGCGGGCGGAGACAGAACGCGGCCACGCGCCGCTTCCCGAGCGGCCCGACACGCCCGTGGACTTCGAGGCAGGATTGATCGCGGCGGTGCGGCGTCTTCGTGAGGCCCTCGACGATTCTGCCGACGCCCACGCTATGTCGAGACGTTGCCCCGTCGTGGGTACCGGTTCGTCGCGCCGGTGGACGTGGCGCCGCCGGCTGCGGCACTCGCGCCAGCCGCCTCGGCGGGTGCAGACGACTCAGTCGTCACGCCGCCCGAAGGTGCGCGGGGCCCATGCGTTCGGAAGGTAGTTCACGGCTGCCGGCCGGGCGCTGATCGTCAGCGCTCTGCACCCCGACCGCTTCGCCCGCGCCCGCCCCCTTCGGGCACCCATAACGGCTTCGCCATCTCCCTGCTCCAGCGCAGCCAGTCATCCGCCAGCTCTTTGACCTTCCCGGCATGCGTCGCCGCAAGATCGTGCTGCTCGCCGATATCGTCCGCGAGGTTGAAGAGCTGCGCGCCGGACAGATCCGGATTGGCGGTGTCCGTAGCGAGCAGCGGACCTTCCATCGTCTTCACCAGCTTCCACGTCCCTTTGCGGATCGCCATGTGCCCGAACATCCGCCAGTACAACGCGTCGTGGGGTGAGCCTTGCTGCTTGCCGCTCAGGTATGGGAGCAGGTTGACGCCGTCGAGCTTCCAGTCGGCGGTCGGCTCGACGCCTGCGGCCGCCAGCGCGGTCGGGAGCACGTCGATCTGCACGATGGGACGGGAATCGATCTTCCCCTCCGGAAGCCGCCCCTTCCAGCGAATCATGAAAGGCACGCGAATGCCGCCCTCCCACGTCTGACGCTTCGATCCGCGCAACGGCGTGTTGGTCGCTCCGTTGATCGTCGTCCCGGCCATCGTCGGACCGCCGTTGTCGCTGAAGAAAAGGATCAGCGTGTTCTCTTCCAGGCCCTCGGCGCGCAGCGCGGCCAGCGTGCGGCCGATGCCGTCGTCCATCGCCGACATCATCGCCGCGTAGCTGCGGCGCTGTTCGTCGGCGATTCCCTTGAATCTCGCCAGGTACTTCTCGGGCGCCTGCATCGGCGTATGGACAGCGTTGTACGAGAGATAGAGGAAGAAGGGGCGTGACTTCTCGCGCTTGATGAAGGCCACGGCGCGGTCGGTCAGCACATCGGTCAGGTAGCCGCTCGCGGCCACTGGCGTGCGCCCCTCGTAGAGCGGATTCTTGTCGGTCGGCGTTGATTCGAAATAGGAGTGGTCGCCGCCGAGAAAGCCGTAGAACTCGTCGAAGCCGCGAGACATGGGATGCAGCCGCTCGGTGAATCCCAGATGCCACTTGCCGAACAACGCGGTGCGGTATCCCGCGGCCTTGAGCCGATCGGCCATGGTCGTCTCGCTCGCCGGCAAACCACCGTTCGGCACGGCATAACCGAAGTTCGACTCATGCCCGAATCGCTGCTGGTAGCGGCCTGTCAGCAGGGCGGCTCTGGTCGGGCTGCAGTGGGGGCCGGTGACGTAGCCGTCGGTGAATCGAATCCCGGCTCTCGCCAGCGCGTCGATGTTCGGCGTGGGGATGTCCTTGCTGCCATGCACGCCGATGTCGGCGTACCCCATGTCGTCGCCGACGATCATCACGATGTTCGGCTGCCGACGCTGGGCTGACGGGGCATCATCGCCGACAGCGCCCACTGCCGAGATCGCAACGAGAAGCGCGAGCCACGGTGCTGAGCGAGACATTCGATCCTCCTGGTGCGCTGCAAGATGATAGCGCCGGGCGGCCTGCGCGTCGCACAGCCTTCAGCTCGTCAGTAACTGGCGTCACTAACATGCAGGCCGTCAGTAGGCCGCGCGTCGCGACGTTATAATTTCGGCTCCACGTCTCCGGCGCGTAGTTCATGGCACCCGAACCGGAAAAGGCTTCGCCGCGCGCATCCCCAACGGGCCGACAGTTCGGTCCATACGTTCTTCAGGATCTCCTCGGCGCAGGCGGCATGGGTGAGGTCTATCGCGCACGCGACACGCGACTGGATCGCGACGTCGCGGTGAAGATGCTCTCCAGCGATGTCTCCTCCGACCCGGACCGGCTGGCGCGGTTGACGCGCGAGGCCCGCCTGCTGGCGGCGCTGAATCACCCACACATCGCGGCGATCCACGAGTTCGAGGAAGCCGACGGCATGTCGGGCCTCGTCATGGAACTGGTGGAAGGACAGACCCTGGCGGATCGCCTGCGGGATGGTCCGCTGAACGAAGAATCCGCCCTTGCAATTGCCGACCAGATTGCCAGTGCCCTCCAGGCAGCTCACCAGAACGGCATCATCCACCGCGATCTCAAGCCGGCCAACATCAAGGTCACGCCGGCAGGCACGGTCAAGGTCCTCGACTTCGGACTGGCGAAGGCACTCGAGCCAGCGGCGACCGCTGACGTCGGACTGACTACTCGATTGGTGGCCCCTGGCGCAACGAGGGCGGGCGTCGTGCTCGGTACGCCTGCGTATATGAGCCCCGAGCAGGCGCGAGGTGAGCCTCTCGACCATCGGACCGACATCTGGGCGTTCGGGGTCGTGCTGTACGAGATGCTCACCGGACGCCGGCCGTTTACGGGAGATACGACGACCGACACGCTGGCCGCCGTCATCAAGGAAGATCCCGACTGGAATCGCGTGCCCGAGCGCGAGCGCCGCCTGCTCCGCGGCTGCCTGCAGAAGGATCCCGGACGCCGGCTGCACGCGATCGCCGATGCCCGTCTCCTCCTCGATGATCCAGTCAAGAAGGCGCGCTCCGACGGCGCGGTCCGATGGCTATGGCCTGGGGCCGCCGTCGTCGCGCTGCTCCTGGCGGTTGCGGCGGTCATGATCCCGTCACGCGGGTCCGTTCCGGATTCGCCGGCGCTGCGATTCGAGGTTGCGGCGCCGGATGGGATGACGCCGGATATTCCGGTCGTCTCGCCGGACGGTCGGAGCGTGGCCTTCATCGCCTCTCGACGCGACGGCGTCTCGTCGCCGAGCTTGTGGCTGCATTCGTTCGAGACCGGGCGGTCACGTCGTCTGTTCGAGCCGCAGAAGTCGATGCCCCCAACCCAGCGGCCCGTATGGTCGCCGGACAGCAGATCGCTCGCGTTTCAGGCCGACGCCCGCCTCATGAATATGGACGTGACGACGGGAACGGTGCAGACACTCGTCGACGGTCCGGGAATGGGCGCCATCGGGGCATGGAACAGGCAGGACGTGATCCTGTTAAGCGGGCGCGGCGGGTTGAGGCGGATATCCGCGAAGGGGGTGACACCGGAGGCCGTCACCCATGTCGACGAGACGCGCGGCGAAATCGGGCACTTCCTTCCAACGCTCCTTCCCGGTGGCCGGAGGTTCCTGTACCTGAGGGCGACTCCAACGACGGATGCGAGCGGCATCTACGCCGGCTCGTTGGACGTGAAGCCTGAGGCGCAGGACGCTACGCGGCTGGTCCCGACACGATCGGGCCCCATCTACGTTCCCGCCGGAGCGGACGGACCCGGGTTGCTGCTCTTTCAGCGGGGGGCCACGCTGCTGGCGCAGGGGTTCGATCATGTGACGCTGAAGTTGAGCGGCGAAGCGGTTGCCATCGCGGATCGGGTCGCGGTAAGTCCCGCGCCAGGGCTGAGATACGCACATGTGTCCGCGTCCGAGACCGGCGTGCTCGTGTACCGCCATCAGGAGTCCGAGCTCGTCCATCTGGTCTGGATCGATCGAAACGGCCGCGAGGTGGGCGCGGTCGTACCGGAACCGTTGGAAAACGCAGGCAACCTTCGACTCTCTCCAAACAGCCGCAAGCTGGCCCTGACGGTTGGCGGAGACCTCTGGGTCTACGATCTATTCGGGAGGCCTCCCGTCAAGCTGACGACAGATGGTCTCGCCGAATCGCTGCTGTGGGCGCCTGACGGCAACCGGCTGGTGTACGAGACCGCGGGCGTACCTTTGCGGTTGCTCTCGGTGGCCGCTGACGGGGCAGGGAACGCTCCGAAAGTCGTCTCTCCGCCGGGGCACTACCACCCCTTTGGATGGTCTGCAGCCGGCGATGTTTTGATTGCTGGTGTGGCCACCTATACGCAAACGGACTGGGACATCGTGACCTTGCCTGTGGGGGGCGATGGGCCTCACACGTCGATCGTGAATACGCGGTTCACCGAAGGACTCGCCGGCGCGTCGCTTTCCCCCGACGGACGCTGGCTGGCCTACACGTCGAATGCGACAGGCCGCCTGGAGGTTTGGGTCCGCCCTTTCGCGGGTTCCGGCAACGCCGAACGCATTTCGCCGAATGGCGGAACCGACCCCATCTGGTCGAAAGATGGCCGCGAGCTGTTCTACTTGTCGGGACGACACATGATGGCTGTCCGCATCGCCCCGGGGCCGGTCCTGGACTTTTCGACGGCTGTCGCAGCTTTCGAGAGTCCAATCACGCATCGTCCGTTTCTGGCCTCGGTATACGACGTGGCGGCCGACGGTCGATTCCTGATGATGAAGCCGGTGAATAGAACGACCGCGCCGCCGGGCTTTCACGTCCTGGTGAACTGGAGGCCGGGTCGGCCACGATAGCTCGCTGACGATCCACGTGCAACGGTGGCGTGTAGACCGGAACCCTCTCGCCTGACTTCCGCCGGGCACGGTGATCGCCAGACCTGCATGGCAAGCCGCACGGGTCGATCCGAGGGTGGCGCTGCGTTACGAGTAGCGCTTCGCTACCACGATCCCTCGATCATCTGAATGTCACTGCCCCACTGGTCATACTGGACGTACAAGATCCATTTCCCGTCGGGCGAGACGGCAATCTTGGACGGCGCTATCCTCGAACCGGCGGGCAACTGGCCAATCCGGTCCAATCGGCGGCTGGCGAAGCTGTAGAAGCTGATGGTCGCGGGTTTCGCGAAGAGATCGACGATGACGATGCCGTTCTTCGTGACGGCGAAGGTCCCTCGCACCCCCTGATCGACCAGGCGGACTTCGGCGCCGCCGTCGACCGGAACCTGCCATATCCCGATGTTTTCCGGTTTGGTGACGTCAGTCCTGACGTAGTAGAGGTGTTTTCCGTCCGGAGATTCGAAGGCTTCAAAACCGCCGTTCTTGGTAATTGGCATCGCCGCACCGCCTGAGGACCTTGCTTTCCAGAGCTGGCGCTCACCCGAACGGCCGGACGAAAAATAGATCCATTGACCGTCTCGTGACCAGCTCGGTCTGAGGTTGGTCGAGCGATCGTTGGTGATGTCGCGGATCCGGCCGTCGTGCACGTTGACAACGGAGATGTTGTATCCGCCGTTGCGGGTCGTGTCGAATGCGATCTCGTCGCCGGCTGGACTCCATCGCGGACTGCCAACAGCCGGGCCACCGATGGTGGTCAGCCGTATCTGATCGGCCCCGTCGCTTCTCGCGATCCAGACCTCAGGCGCGCCCGTTCGAAACGAAATGAACGTAATCCGGCTTCCGTCGGAGGAAAACTGCGGCGAGGTGTCGAAGAACGTCGAACTGATCAAGGGCTGGTGAGCGCTTTCGGACCGGGTCGCGTCGTGAGCTGGTTCGCGCATTCTCCAGATGTTCATGTCTGTGGTCGTGAGCTGGAAGACGAGGCGTCTGCCGTTCCGGTCGATTGCCGGCCGCGATGCGCGGGCATTCGTCAGGATTGGCTCGGGTTCGCCGCCATCGAGTGCGACGCGCCAAAGCCCGGACCTTGCCGTGTCGTAGATCAGGCTCTTGCCGTCGTGGGTCCACGTCACGTTCGACACACGTTGATCGCTCGTCACCGCACGCGGCTCTCCGACTGGCCGCGCTCCAGCCAGGTCCTGGACGAATACCTGCCCCGTTTCCGCGCCGGAACCGCGCCGCACGAATGCGAGCCGGTGACCATCTGGAGAAAGGGCCGGCGCGATGTCGCCAAACGTGGCCTCCGGGTGCGTGAGTTGCTGCCGCTCGCAGGTCTCCACCGAACACATGAAGATCCGGAAGCCACTCGCAGGTGATTCCTCGTCCGCAAACACCAGCGCCTCGCCATTTGGCGCCCACGCCAACCAGTTCGCAGCCAAGGAGGGATCCCTGACGGGGATCGCCGCAATCTCCGTCAAGTGCCGTTCGTGGCCTCCGGGGAGTGCCGGCACGACCACGACAGCCGACCGTGCAAAACCCACTTCCCGGAGGAACGCTATTCGACGCCCATCCGGCGACCAGACGGGCGCCCGCTCCGTGCCCCGGTGCTTCGTCAGTTGGACCAGCGTTGCGCCATCCACCAACTTGACATAGATGTCGAGGTCATCGCCCGATTCACCTTCCCATGCGAACGCCACTTGATTGCCGTCTGGCGAGAGGGACGGGTCAACTTCGAGCCCCCGGTTACTGGTAATCGGAACGACCTGGACTTGTGCCTGCCGCCGCACCGAGTCCAGTCGCTGAGGCCGGGCGTTCATCCAGACTGCAATACCGATGATGACAACGGCCGACGCGGCCAGCCCCAGACGCCACGTCCAGGCTCGCTGCGATCGTTGACTCGATTCGTTGGCTGCCGCTGCCGGCGCTTTGAAGCGATCTGCTGACGCCTCGGCGATCGGCAGCGACCGGTTCGCCGCCTCGCCGTCCGGGTCGGGGGTTGCTCGTGCCGGTGCCGGCGTCGTGTCAATCTCGGCGATGAACCGGTAACCCCGTTTCGGCAATGTCTCCACGAACCTGGGACTGTCGGCCGAATCACCGAGAGCTTCTCGGAGCCGACGGATTGCCGCGTTCAGACCGTGCTCGAAGTCCACGACCGTGTTGGAAGCCCACAGGCGCTGGCGCAACTCGTCCCGCGTGACCAGCCCGCCGGGCCGCTCCAGCAGGGCCTTCAGGATTTCGATTGACTGGTACGGGACCTTCAGCCGGGTCGGTCCTTTGCGCAGCTCGCTCGAGCTGAGGTCCAGCTCGAAGGGATCGAAGCGGACGCGGTCGGCTGACGTGTGCATTGAGGAAGACGAACGTGAGCGGGAAGCGTACCATTCGGTTCGCTCGAAATCGAGCGTCCGATCCAGTTGGCAAGCCTTGAGTGAGACCGGAAGTTCTGCGACACCAGCTTGTTAGCGTGTTACCTCGGCGCGAGCTTCATTTGAACCTCGTGTGAGTTTCCTTTTTGCCCAGCGTCATTGATGTAGTCGGACGGCGGTGCGACCCTGACGGCACCGAGGGGGGGCTGTCATGGTCGGACTGCGTGGATCACAGGTGCATCAATGGGTGGTTGCAGGTGTTGCGGTGCTGGTCCTGAGCGGCGACGGACAAGTTCGTGCTCAGTCCCAGGAATCAGCTGGCCGGACTGGGTATACGGCTCTGGTCTCAGTCCCAGTTCATACGGGTGAACCCAGTGACGCGGAGGCAGACACTAGCGCCGCCACGTCAGGGCCGCCACCCAACCTCGTGGTACCGGCAAGCCATCAGGCGCTGGTTCGCACGATGTGGGAACAATCACCCACATTCCGCAGGCAATGCCAGCGGATTGGCCGCGACCGCACGCTCACCGTGCACGTGCACCCGTTTCGGCAAACACGCACGGCTGCCGCGACCACCCGCCTCGTGCACCGGCGGGGATCAGGACTCGTTGCGGATCTCTACCTGGCGCAGCTCGACCGCGTCGTCGAGCTTCTCGCACACGAGCTGGAACACATCGTCGAGCGGCTGGAAGGGATCGATGTCAGCCAGCTGACACGTCGCGTTCCGCACCTCGTTTGGAGCACCGCCGACGGCAGGTACGAAACGCGACGAGCGATCTATTCGGGTCAAACCGTCGCTTCAGAAGTGGCGATGGCGCAGAAGTGATTTCGGCTGCAGAAGCGAAGACCTGTCTCATTCGAGCGACAGCCCTGGCCGCAACGTTGACGCTCGGAGTCCGCCTCGCAGCCGCACCCGAGACATGTGGGATCCAGGTCGTTCCGCTGCACGACCGGAACAGCGCCCCGCAGCTTGCGCCCATCGGCATCAGTGCTGACGGCCGGTTCCTGGCTTTCGCGTCGTATGCACCGCTCGTGCGCGGCGACACGAACGGGCGCAGCGACATCTATGTCTTCGATATGAGCACCAGCCAGCTGACGATCGAGTCGGCACTCCCGGACGGTAGTCAGTCGAACGCCGACAGCTTCGGTCCGGCCATCAGTGATGACGGACGTCTTCTCGCGTTCCACTCGAGCGGCCAGTTGATAGCAGGGAGCGGCGACGATCCGACGCAGCAGATCGTCCTCCGTGATCGCCAGCTTGGTACTACAATCGTTCTCAGCGCGAATGATGCTGGAGAGCGCGGCAACGGCAACAGCTCGGGCGCGGTGATCAGCGGGGACGGCCGTATCGTGGCGTTCCAATCGTACGCCACGAATCTTGTCCCGGGCGCCGATGGCAATGGTGCTGGGTCCGATGTGTACACGGTCACTGTCGCGACACGGGCGATCGTCCGCGTCAGCACGACAAGCACCGGCCGTCAACCAGCCAAAGGCGCGAGTTTCGGGCCAAGCATCAGCGGCGATGGACAGCTCATCGCGTTCACGTCGAGTGCCTGGCTTGACGAGGAGCAGTATCAGCCAGCACGACGCATTCTGAAGGCGCTGCCGCTGCAAGCGAGCGGCGAACTGCGGAATGTGTTCGTTCGCGATCTCGCGCGTGATACCACTCAGCGCATCAGCCGAACGGGTCACGGCGATCCAAACGGTCCGAGTTACCTCCCGGCGATCAGCGCAGATGGTCGCTGGGTTGCGTTCGTCTCCAACGCCACCGATTTCGTGGCCGACGACAACAACGACGCCTCCGACGTTTTCCTGCACGACCTACACACGTTAAAGACATCGCTCGTCAGCCGGAACGCGTCCGGTGTAACGGCGAACGGCGCGAGCAGCCGTCCGGCGATCTCGGCAAAGGGTCAGTACGTTGCGTTCGAGTCCGACGCCTCGAACCTCGTCTGCTCCAACCGTTGTTCGCCGCGGGACCTGGACATCAATCTGCTTTCCGACGTGTTCGCGTTCAATCGCGTAAACGGAGTCATCACGCAGCTCAGCAAGGATCCGCAGTCCGGTTGGATGGAGCCGAGCGGGTCCGCCGCGATTGACGGAAGCGGGAACGTCATCGCGTTTTCGTCGCGGCGCCCGACAAGCAATCGCGATCAACGTGATGACTTCGACCTGTTCGTGTACCGCCGGTGCGAATGAGAGGAGCGGCGTCGGGCCGAACAGATTGCGCGAGGCATCCACGTCGACCGCTGGGAAGCGGTTCTACGTCGCGGTCAGCCTCGCGCGCAATCCGCTGACCCTGTCCTCGTATTCCCAGGTGCCGCGGACTGTGGGGACGAAGCGGAAGCGGCTGCCGCGCGCGAGCGTTCCGCTGTCAAATCCGGCTCCCGGTGCAGGACTCGAGACGGACGTACACCCGGAGCCTCCTTGCCATTGAGTCCGCCATCTCCCGCAACCTCGAACGTGACGGCGGCCGTCTCCACGCCCTGACCTCGTGCGTCGATCACTCGGACCACGAGCGGTTGATCCAGTGGCTCGCCCGCCTTCGCTTGCTGCTTGTCACCAGAGACGATCACAATCGACGCGGCGCGCGTGGCGGGAGTCGAAGAAGGGGCGGCAAGTCGCGTCTCGGGGTCGCCGGCACACGCGGCGAGGAGCAGAGCCGTCGTTGCTGAAACAGCGTTGCCGATGCGCATGGTCCCTCCTTCATCGCAGATTCATCTGTCGCGTGCCGCACGAAGAACGGAACGAACCTTATATACACCTGCGACGTCGACCCGGCAACCGGGGACACCTCGTGAGTCGCGCCGGATGATGCGGTAGACCTCGGCGAGCTCGACCGCTAATCTTGTCTTGCTCGACCGTTCCCCAATGATTCCAAGGTCGGTCAGATCAACGCATGTCAATCATGACGGCGACAGCGTTCGCTTTGTTTCCCAGCCCCGCCTCGCGTGGGGGCTACGTCACGCCGATACTGACCGGCCTGCTGATCCTCGCGGCCGGGCTCCTTCCGTGGACGCTGCTCGCACAGGTCAATGCACGGGTGCGGCCCGAACTCCCCTGGGCCGCACTCGCGACGACCGCCTACCTCGGGATCCTGCTGGCGTGGCTCAACGGATGGGGCCCGCCGCAGCGGACCGCCGACCAGCGGCGCCAGCGTCTCAGGCTGTGGCCGCCGCGAAGCGCTCCGGACGACGGCAGTCTCTCCGCTGGAGTCGTCATCGTGCTGCTGGCGTTGATGTACGTGCTGTGGATCGCGATCAGCCGCATGTCGCCGGTGCCCGATCTGAGCGCATATCCGACGTCGGCCTACCGCTGGTCGATGTTCATCATGGGTGGGGTCACCGCAGGGATCGTGGAGGAGGCGGCGTTTCGCGGGTTCATGCAGACAGGACTCGAACGGCATGACCGCGAGAACGCCGTCTGGATCACCAGCCTGGTGTTCAGCGCGTCGCACATCACGCAAGGGATAGTCGCCGTCGTGGTCATGGGACCAGGCCTGTTCATCGCCTCGATGCTCTACGGCACGCTGGCGCGGCGGACGGGGACGATCCTCCCCGGCATGGTGATCCACATCCTGGGCGATCTCGCCCGCGTATATTTCGGCGTGCTTCGGGGAGACGGCAGCCTGCTCTAGAGGACGCCTGCAATCCTCTCCGACGCCCCACGGCCTTCGGGCTATACTTCAGCACCCAATTGCCTCTGACCCCTGGCGACCGGCTCGGGGCGTTCGAAATCCTGGCCGCGATCGGATCGGGCGGCATGGGGGACGTGTATCGCGCGCGGGACCTGACACTCGGCCGCGACGTCGCCATCAAGGTTGTCGCGGATCGGCTCCTGGGAGGCGCCGAGGACCAGGCGCGATTCGATCGGGAGGCGCGGCTGCTCGCCGCGCTGAATCATCCGGCGATTGCGTCGATCTATGGCGTCGAGCAGGCGGATGGCGTGCGCGGGCTGGTCCTGGAACTGGTCGAGGGCCCGACGCTCGCGGAGCGCCTGTCGCGCGGACGCCTGCCGATCGCCGAAGCGCTCGCGATCGCCCGTCAGCTCATCGACGCGCTCGAAGCCGCACACGCCAAGGGCATCGTCCATCGCGATCTCAAACCCGGCAACATCAAGGTGACGTCTTCGGGCGCGGTCAAAGTGCTTGATTTCGGTCTGGCCAAGTCGATCGGCGCGGCCCTGTCATCCTCCGACGCCGCGACGGTCGGAGCCACGCTCGAGGGGACGTTTCTCGGCACCGCCGCGTATGTCAGCCCGGAGCAGGCGAGAGGGGAGCCCATCGACAAGCGCACCGACATCTGGGCCTTCGGCTGCGTGCTCTACGAGATGCTCACCGGGGCGCTCGCGTTTCACGGCCGCAGCGTTCCGGACACGCTCGCCACCGTCCTCGCCGCCAAGCCGGATTGGAGCGCGCTGCCGCCCGAGACGCCAGACACGATCGCCCGGCTCCTGCGACGTTGTCTGCAACCTGATGTGGCCCGGCGGCTTCACGAGATTGCCGACGCGCGCCTCGATCTCGAGGACGCCCTCACGCCGGTCGTGTCGCCGGCGGCTCGCGTCAGGCCGCGATGGCGTGACGCGATCGCCGCACTGGTGCTCGTCGCCGCGGGCGCGGGTGTCGGATTCGGCTGGATGACCGGTCGTACGGCCGCCGTAGCCGAAGCCGATCCGGCGAACGCGATGTTCGGGGTCACCGAACCGTCTGGCGATCTGCTGTATCTCTTCGTGGATTCCGTCAAGATCTCTCCGTCGGGCCGGCACCTGGCGCTGGTGACGAACTCGGCCGAGGGACGATCCCGGATCTGGCTGCGCGCGATGGACGACCTCGTGCCGCGGCGACTCGAAGGGACCGACGGCGCCACGTTTCCGTTTTGGTCCCCCGACAGCCGGTCGCTGGGCTTTACGGTGCGCGGGGAGTTGAAGATTCTCGATCTGGCGAGCCAGAGGATCCGCAGCCTCGTGGCTAACGGTTCGTTCACCGGCGGGGCGTCCTGGAATCGTGATGGCCAGATCATCTTCGGGCGCGGCGTCGGCCAGGGCATCCAAAGCATTCGAGCGACGGGCGGCGAGGCAACGGCCGTGACCACTGTCGACACGGCTCACGGCGAGCTGATGCACCTCTTTCCGCAGTTCCTGCCAGACGGACGTCACTTTATCTACTTCACGAAGACCGTGAGTGCGGGCGGTTCGGGCATCATGCTCGGCGATCTCAGCACGAAGACCTCGACGAGGATCCTGACGACCGAAACGCATGCGATCCATACCGCGCCCGGCTACCTGCTGTACGGCCGCGGCGCCGACCTGGTCGCGCAGCGGTTCGATTCTGCCCGCCTGGTCCCTGAGGGCGATCCCCACGTCGTGGCCCGGCGCTTCTGGAGTGCGGGCAACGCCGCGGCATTCTCCGCGTCCGACACCGGCACGCTCGCATTCGCCACGCAGCGGACTCCGACAACCGAGCTGACGTGGGTCGACCGCAGCGGCGGGCGGCTGGGCACGCTCGGCGAGAGCGGGCAATGGTTGGACGTGGAAATCGGCCCCGACGCCCGGGCCGTTGCGGCCGAGCGGATGGATGCCACGACCAACAACGGCGCCATCTGGAGGTTCGAGCTCGCCCGAGGCGTGAGTGCGCGGATCACGCCGCCCGACCACTGGAACCTGATCCCCATCTGGTCGCGGGACGGACGCCGTCTCGCCTTCACCTCGGGACGCAGCGGAATAGCCGACATCTACGTGAAGCACCTTGATGGCGACGCTGACGACGAGCTGGTGGTGCGGTCCGGGGGCCTCGATCAGCCGAACGACTTCGCGCCGGACGACTCCGGGCTGGTCTACACCACGATATCGTCCTCGGGCTCCGACATCTGGCTCTTGCCCCTCACCGGCGCGGACCGCACGCCGCTGCCGCTCGTCAAGTCGGCGGCGAACGAGTCGGCTGCCAGGATTTCGCCCGACGGCCGCTGGCTGGCGTACGTCTCGAACGAATCCGGACGCGCCGAGATTCACGTGCGGCCGTTTCGCACCGGCAGCGGCCGCTGGCAAGTCTCGAGCGGCGGCGGCACTCAGCCGCGCTGGCAGCGCGACGGACGAGCGCTGTACTTTCTTGCCGAGGACGGCACGCTCATGACCGTGCCGGTGGCGGCGGGGGCGACCTTCTCGCCGGGCCCGCCGCAGGCGCTGCCCATCAAGACCGAGCGTGATTTCACCGGCGGGCGCTACACCTACGACGTCACCGACCTCGGACAGCGATTCCTCGTGACCCGCAACACGACGGCGGAACCCACGGCGGCGGTCACGGTGATGCTCTCCTGGGCGGCGTCGATCGCGCCCACGAAGTGACGTGCATCAGCCGTCTATGCGCGGCCGTTGGGCTGATGCGCCTGCTCCGACCTGATCGATTGGGGATTCACGAAGCTTCTCGCGAGGCGGGTCAACTTTTCATCAGTAGCGCGTTCTTCCTCCAGCGTCTCCTGAAGCAAGTGCGCGGCTTGATCGAACGCTAGCATTTCGGCGTAAGTGCGTGCCGTGCCGTAGGCGGACATTTCGACATGTTCTATTCGCTGAGCGGTCGCGATCAACCACGCATCGCGAACATCCGGGTCGACCTTCCGCTCCAGCAGGTTGTCGGCGTCGGCAATGATCCCGGTCAGTCCCTCTGCGGTTCCGCGGCGTGCGGGTTGCCGGCCAACGGCGCGGAACACTCGGTGCAGCCGCTCGACATGCGCTGCCGTTTCGAGCGCGTGGCGCTCGAACGCCTGCTTCAACTCCGGATCCGAGGCCTGCCGCGCCATGCGGCGGAGCGCTGGCACAAGCTGCTGCTCGCCCTGATACAGTTCGTCGAGCGCATGGACCAGCAGCGCGTCGAGCGAGTCGACGGAGCGGCGACGCCGGCTCCACCACCACACGCCAGCCGTACCCGCCAGAACGGGCAACACGCGCTGCGCCCAGCGGATGGCGTCCTGCGATGTTGGTCTCGCCTTCTGCAGCCGGACACGCAGCAATTCCAGGTCGTTGTCGACGTCGTGCCGCTTCATGCGGACTTCTTCCGCTAGGACGTCCGGGCTCGAATCCATTTCGCGTTCTCCTTGAGTGTGTCGACCGTGAGCGGCATGGCCTGGTGTGCGGCGAAGCGCCGACGCCCGACATACCCCATGGCAGCGGCGGCGACCATGAGGAGCACCGTCACGATCGCGAACCCCGCCCATACGGGCCAACCGATTCCTTCAGATATCGCCCAGGCCAGCGTTACTGCCAGCATTGCCACCGCGACGATTGCCGCGACCGCGGCGCCGGCAAACGCTGCGACGCCCAGCCAGGCGCGGCTCACCTCCTGCCGCACCTCGGCCTTCACGAGCGCGAGTTCGCGGGCGATCAACTCCTGCGCGTCTGACAAGGCAGCCTTGAGCAGGTCGACGATCGATTGATCCTGAACAGCCATCACATTCCTCCTCGACTGTACGATCCAGTCGCTCGTGCCGGACGCAGCGACCGGACAGCGTGGCCATCAGACCCGCATCAACGCTGCAACTCTCGCGAACGCAGGAGAGAACAAAGCGGCGTCCGCTTCAGCAATTCCGTCACGTGAACGGAACTGAAAGTGCGCCCGCATGGTTGGACTCTTCTGCAAAGTGGTCGCCGTTCTGCCGTCGGCGATCGCGGTTACGACCGCAAACGGCACGCGTGGCGACGCACAGCGGCGATCCAATGGCAGCCGGGAACATCGACGCGCACCGGACAACGACGCCGGGTCATCGTGTGTTTACCGCGACAATAGCCGCTCCGAGTAGTGTTGCCATTCATGGCTGGTTGCCGGTTGTTACACAGCCGTAACGGGCCGGCGGCTGTTCCATTGAGTTCGACAGATCGACTCGCGGACAGAACTGTAGGAACGTCCAATACAATGCACATGAGCGCTCGAGCATATACGTGAGCGCTCAAGCATGTGGACGCCGCCCTGCCCGACGATACCGGCAGGCCTGTCGATCCTGATTACGACAGAAGGTACCGAGGACATCTGAGCACCGCGTACCCGCCGACGCGGATTACCTGTTCGGCCGCGGAGTTGCGGATTGGCAAGCGTCTCCAGAGAAGAAGGGTGAGTGGCGGCCTGTGATTTGTGAACGTGGGGCGGGAAGCACATGCTCCCGCCCCCGCAGCACTAATTCTTGTCGGCCTTGACTTCGAGATTGTTGACGACGTCCTTCACACCCTGAATGGAACGGACTTTCTGTCCCACACGCCCCTTGACCGCCTCGGAAGGCGCATCGCCCGTAATGGTGACGACGCCGGCCTTGGCGTCGAACGTCAGGTCCAGCTTGTCCTTGTCCCATTCATCGTCTTCTTTGAAGGCCCGATCGAGCTGTTCTTCGAGGCGATCATCCATCGCTTCCGCGTTGGTGCCTTCAACGGTCACTTCGTTTACCACACGACCGCTGGTACCCACGACTTGCTGGGCAAGCTCTTCTGCCCGTGCTTTGTCGGCTGCTTTCTCGACCTCTCCCCGTAGATGAAGCGCCTTCTCATCGGCCTTCCAATCCGCACGAACGTCGTCCAGCTTGGCGGCCTTGAGGTCGTCATTCACCCTGGCCTGGTAGTCTGGCCGGTTGCGGTCCGCACAGGCTGCGCCGGTGACTAACACGGCCACGATTGCGATCAACTGAAGAATCTTCTTCACACATCCTCCTCGACGGTGTCCTCGGACGAAGTCTTGCTGTTCGCAAGCGACTCGCCCGACCGTCATACAGTTCGGTGTGAACGCACACGCTGTGCCACAACGGTGCCGCACTCGAGACGGATCGTCGGCACCGGCACCACAGCAGAACACTCGACGATCGCCCCCGCCAGCAGCTAAAGAAGCGGCGTAGACAGCGACGGGCGCAGTGTGCGACTGTAGGCCGCCTCATGAGTCTGCGAGGGGCCACGCGCGCGACGGCGATCGCGTTGATCGCGGCAGGCCTGCTGCGCGTGCAGGCTGGAGCTGCACAGGCGCCGCCGGATCTCGCGGAGCTGGTCAGAGCGGTCGGCGAACGCGTCGCCAGCTTCTACGAGCGCGCCGAGCATCTGATCTGCCTCAACATCTCAACCGTCCAGCCGATCGACAGGAACCGGGGCTTCCAGGGTTTCGCGCGGGCGGTCGAGTCCGAGCTGCGAGTGGAACTGATCCACACCGACGGCGACGCCGTGCCCGAAGCGCGCGTCGTCCGAAAGATCCAGCGCGTCAACGGCCGTCCACCGCGCGAGAGCGAGCGCACCTCGCGTAACGGGTGCACCGATCCGAATCCGCTCTCACCCGAACCGCTGGCCTTCCTGCTGCCGGCGAACCGCGGCGAGTATCGCTTCACGTCGGTCCGCCACGGCCGCGAGCGCGGTGTCGCGGCGCTGGTCATCGACTTCTCGTCGGTTGATCGCAAGAGCCGGCTGGAGTTGATCGAAGACGAAGGAGGTCACGAGGACTGCTTCGACTGGAAAGGCCCGCTCGCGACGCGCGGGCAGGTCTGGGTCGATGCGCAGACCTACGACGTGCTGCGGATCGAACGAAGCCTCCTCGGTCCGGTTGACATCCGCGTCTCGCCGAAGCTGCAGCGGCGCTATCGCTTCGACAGCTTCCTGACCCTCGACCGTGACGACGTCTCGATACAGTTTCGGCCGGTGACGTTCACGGACCCTGACGAGACACTGCTGCTCCCCAACAAGACCGACAACGTCACCATCGTCCGGACCGGCCTGCAGTCGGCGCGCCGGACCGAGACCTTCAGCGACTACCGGCGATTCCTGACGAGCGGGCGAATCAAGGGACGCTGACCTGTGGTCTCTAGGGCTTCGGCAGCAGCCCGTCGATCATCACGACACGCGAACGCAGCCGGTAGCGATTCACGGCAAAGCCGCGGTCGTTGTCAATCCAGCTGGCGCGGAAAGAGAACTGGAAGGGTTCCGGGAAGCGGACTGCGATGCGACGGTTGCGGGTCGTCGTGTCGTAAACCGCAATGCCGACCTGGCCGCTCGAATCCCCGAACGCGGCGCTGATGGCGGAGCCATCGTGATTGAACATCGGATGCGAGTTCGGCGCGGGTTCCCTCCACAGCTCGATGCCACGTTCGACATCGATTAACCGGATCCCGAAAGCGCCGGTGCGCGATGCAGGAACCGCCGACACCGCCCACGTGCCCTGTCCGTCAGGCCGGGCAATCCAATCGCCTCTGAAAAAGCCGTCGATCAGTTTCCGTGGTTCTCCGCCGTCTGCAGAGACGATCATGGTCTGCTGTGCGGCCGCGTACATGATGGATCGGCCGTCGGGGGACCAGACCGGCCAGGCGTCGGCTGGCGAGTCGTTCGTCAACTGCCGCAGTCCAGAGCCGTCCACGTTCTGTAACCAGATGTCGGCTGTGCCGTTCGCCATTGAAATCATCGCGACCCGGGTGCCGTCCGGGGACAGCGACGAGTGCGTCACGCGGTCGCCGCCGATCGACGTGATCTGCCGCGCCGGACTGGATCGATCGATGGGCATCAACCACAGGTTTCGGCTGCCGACGACGGCGTTGTTATAGAGAAGCATGCGACCGTCGCGCGACACGTACGTCCACATCGGATCGACGGTCGGGTCCAGCAGCCGTTCCGCCCGCCGGCCATTCGCGATCGGATCCGGGCCGTCGGGCACCGTCCACACCTCGCGCTCGTTGTGGCTCGACGTCGCGATTGCGCGCGTCCCGTCCAACGAGAGACTGGGGGAGTTGAAGTTCTCCTCAGTGTTCAGGGTGAGCCGCGTAATCTCCCCGCTCTCGACGTCGAGGATCCCGAGATCACTGCCTGCCAGCTGCGCGCGTGGCCGCGCCCAGTACGACACCAGCAGGCGTCGTCCGTCAGGAAGCCACGTTTGGGAGGTCGGGCCTTCGGCGCCAGTTTCGTAGCGCGTCACCCGCCGCACGCGGGCGTCTTCGACGTTGACGACAAAGAGGTTCCTGGGCTGGAAGAGTCCACCGACCGATACGCGAGCTGTCTCCCGTCGGGAGACCACGAAGGCGGCACCGGGACCTGCATGCTCAGATCGCGAACCAGCACGCGCGGATTGGCGCCATCAGCCGCCGCTACGACCAGCGAATAACCCGGAGACGTCGCCGTGAGCCAGGCGAGGTGCCGGCCGTCGCGGGAGACCGCTGGCGCACGAGCGTTGTCGACGATTTTTCGGGCGTTGCCGCCGAGCGCGCCCACCCGCCAGATTGCGGATGCGCCGGCGTCCTGGCGCGTGAAGTAGACCGTCTCGCCATTCGGCGCAAACATCAGATCCGTTTCAGCCGCAGAGTCCTGCGTCAGAGGGACCGGCTCTCCGCCCTCGATCTGCCGGCGGAAAATGTCGGGCTGCCCGCGATCGTCCGAGACGTAGACGAACGAGCCGCCGTCGGGAGCAAGGGCAGGATTGGACGCGAACCCTCCGCTGCCGGTCAGCAGAGTGACGAGAGCTCGGCTGCCGACTGCAGGTGCCAGGTCTGACGATGGCCGCCTGGCGACAAGCAGCATGGCGCCCAGCGCAATGGCGAGCAGCGTCGAGACAGCGGCCAGCATCTGCCATATTCGGGGCGTGCGGCCCGGCGGCGCTGATGGCGCAATCGTCGGGTCGAAGCCAGCCTCTTCGAGTGCGAACCGCACATCAGCGATGTCGCGCAGCCGCTGCTTCAGGTCCTTCTGCAGCAGCCGGGCGAGCACGCGCCGCACACCCGCCGGTGTCGCCGCGGGGAGGGCCGACCAGTCAGGCTGGGCAGTGAGGATCGCGGCACTGATGTCCGACGTGGTCCCTCCGCGAAAGGCCCGCCGTCCGGTGAGCATCTCGTAGAAGCACGCAGCCGAACGCCCAGATGTCGGTGCGGCGGTCCACGGGCAGGCCGCGCGCCTGCTCGGGCGACATGTACGAGGCCGTGCCGATGACGACACCGTCCTGTGTGACGTCGTGCGACGTGACCGTATCCGATGTTCCGGAGACCAGGTCGAGCGCCTTGGCCACACCGAAATCGAGCACCTTGATCGACCCGTCCGGCGTGAGCTTGATATTGGCTGGTTTCAGATCGCGGTGCACGATCCCGCGCTCGTGTGCGGCGTCCAGCGCCTCGGCGATCTGCGTGGCGATCCGGATGGCCTCGCCGGCCGGGAGAGGCCCGCGCGCCACGCGATCCGCGAGATCCTCGCCCGCGACAAGCTCCATCACCAGCGCAGGAATCGGGAGCGATCCGGCGCCAGCCGGTGAATCCACGACGCCGTAGATGTGCGCGATGTTGGGGTGGTTCAGCGCGGCGAGGGTTCGCGCTTCACGCTCGAAGCGAGCCAGACGGTCGCGGTCCTCGGCAAAGAGCGACGGCAGGACCTTGATCGCGACCTCGCGGTCGAGGCGCGTGTCGCGCGCCCGGTACACCTCGCCCATTCCGCCTGCGCCAATCGCGGACAGGACTTCGTACGTGCCGATCCTATCGCCAGCGGAAAGAGGCATCGGTCAGGCCGCCCCGGCGCCATACAGCTTGCGCAACTCCCGTTTCAGGATCTTGCCCGTGCCGGTCTTGGGAAGGCTGTCGAGAAAGTCCACGGATTGCGGGCACTTGTAGTGCGCCAGCCGGGCACGGCAGAACTCCACCAGCTCCGGCTCGGTCAGGTGCATACCCGGTTTTCGTACAACCAGTGCCTTTGGCACTTCTCCCCACTTCTCGTGCGGGACCGGAATCACCACGGCTTCGTACACGGCCGCGTGTGCGACCAGCACCCGTTCGACTTCGAGTGAAGAAATGTTCTCGCCGCCGCTGATGATGATGTCTTTCTTCCGGTCGACGATCAGCACGTAGTGATCGCTGTCCATGGTCGCCAGATCCCCGGTGTGGAACCACCCGCCCTCCATGGCCTGCTGGCTGTCAGCTGGCCGGTTCCAGTAGCCGTCCATGACGACGTCGCCACGCGCCACGACTTCGCCGACCGACTCGCCGTCGCGGGGCACGTCGCGGCCGCCGGCATCGACGACGCGGACCTCGACGCCAGGAATCGCATAGCCGGCGCGCGCACGCTTGTGATCGCGGGCCTCGTCGTCACACGGCACGCCCTTCTTGATTGGCGAGACGGTGAGCACCGGCGACGTTTCGGTGAGCCCGTATCCGGAAATGCATGCGCACCCGAGCTTCTGCTCGACCTCGCGCACCAGTGTCGGCGACGACGCCGCCCCGCCGATCATGACCGAGCGCAGGCTGCCGAGGTCGTGCTGACCGCGGTCGGGACAATTCACGAGCGCAATGGCCATCGTCGGCACCAGCGAGCAGGTCGTGACCTTCTCCCGCTCGATGAGGCGGAGAACCTCGGACGGGACGAATTGATGAACCATGACGTGCGTCCCGCCGACCACCGTCACGGTGTGCGCCGATCCCCAGCCGTTGGCGTGAAACAGCGGAATGGTGTGCAGGACGACGCTGTCGCAGCAAGTGTTCGCAGCGAGCTCGCGGGAGGTGCGGCCCGACGCAATCACCAACAGGGCATGCAAGTAGATGTTCCGGTGCGTCAGCATGACGCCTCTGGGGGCATCACTGGTGCCGCTCGTGTAGAAGAGCTCCGCCAGCGCGTTTTCATCCACGGCCATGAGGTCGCGATGCCACGGCGCCGCTGTCGCGATCAACTGGTCGTAGGTGCGAGGCGACAGCCAATCCGCTCCGGGCTCGCCATCGAGCAGGTACACCCGTTCGATGCCCGGGACCTCGCGGCGGAACGCCTCCGCCAGCGGCAGCAACGCCTGCTCCACGAACAGAAACCTGGCTCCGGAGTCGTTGAGGACGTAGGACAGTTCGGGCGGCGCGAGCCGGACATTGAGGGGCAGCAGAACGCAGTCCGCTTCGAGCACACCGTAGTACGCCTCGAGCAGGCGATGGCAGTTGGTGCTGAGGAACGCCACGCGGTCGCCGCTCCGCGCCCCTTCGGCACGGAGTGCCCCGGCCAGGCGGGCGGCGCGATCGGCGAACTGGCCATAGGTGAATCGCTGGTCGCCGCAGACGATCGCCACATCACCAGCGAACTGCTCGCCGGCGTAGCGAAGAAACCGAATCGGCGTTAGCGGCACGTTCATGTCGATCTCCTTATCGCGCGGGCGATCTTCGCGGCTGAAGACCGGAAGCCACTCAGAATCACAAACAGAAGCGGCCTCGAACGACAGGTCGCGTGGGCTTCCGCCTTCGAGGCGGATGAAGTTAAAACGGATACTGCGTTCGAGCGATCGCCGCGTCGCCAATCCGGCGCCGTGCGCTGACCGTGTCGGTGCCGGGATGTTCCCTCACTCGCGCGAGCGCGGCGCGGAGCGGCTCGATCGTTTCAGCCTGTCCCGCGAGCGCATTGACGATCTGCTTGCCGGCGTGCGCCACGCGGTCCACGGCATCGCTCGTGTAGACGCGAACGATGTCCACGGCGATTGCGGCCCCCGCCTTCTCGCTGCGCGCTACGGCGGGCAAGCGCTCGCTGCCGCGACCAGTCATCTTCTCGGCCCGGCCGAGTGCACTCTCGATCGCATAGCACTCGATGACGATGTCGGCGGCGTGCGCCAGCACCTCCTGCTGGTCCCGAACCTCCGTCCCGAAAGCCCTGGCCGTCGTCGCCAGCGCCATCTGCCCAAGCCGCTTGACGTCCGCAAGGGCCTGGCGCTCGGCTTCGAGTACGGACTCGGTCGCCCCGGTGTTCACCTCGTGGCGCGAGCCACGACTCGGCGTGCTTCAACAGCCGCGTCGGGATGATCAGGCGATTGATCTCGTTCGTGCCCTCGTAAATGCGGGTGATGCGCGCGTCGCGATACGCGCGCTCCACCGGGAACTCGCGCGAGTAGCCGTTGCCCCCGAACACCTGCACCGCTTCATCGACCGCGTAGCGCCAGCGCCTCGCTGGTGGCGACCTTGTTGATGGAGCACTCGACGGCAAACCCTTCGATGGCCTTCAGCACGCCGGTCGCGTCGGCCGGATCGACGGACTCGAGCGCCTTGTCGACGTCGCCGAGCGTGCGGTACACCATCGCCTCGCTGACGAAGCACCGCACCGTCATCTCGGCGAGCTTCTGTTTGACGAGCCCGAACTCACAGATGGCCTTGCCGAACTGCCGCCGTTGACGCGCGTAGGCGATCGACTGGTTCAGCGCCAGCCTGATGCCGGCGCTGTTTCGCGTCCCGAGCTTGACCCGGCCGAGATTCAGGATGTTGAACGCGACCTTGTGCCCTTCGCCGATCGTGCCGAGCACGTTCTCGACCGGCACTGGCACGTCGTCCAGCATCAGGACGGTCGTGGAGGACCCGTCGAGGCCCAGCTTCTTCTCGTCGGGGCCGCTCTGCACGCCCATGCCGCGCTCGACGATGAAGGCGGTGAACTTCTCGCCGTCGACCTTGGCGAAGACGGTGAAGAGGTCGGCGAAGCCGCCGTTGGTGATCCACGCTTTCTGCCCGTTGAGGACGTAATGCGTGCCATCAGGCGTGAGCCGTGCCGTGGTCTTCGCCGCCAGCGCATCGGACCCCGACTGCGGCTCGGTGAGCGCGTAGGCGCCGATCAATTCACCGCTGGCGAGCCGGGGCAGGTACTTCGCCTTCTGCGCGGGCGTGCCGAAATACACAATCGGCAGGGTGCCTATCGAAGTGTGCGTGCCAAGCGATCCGCCGAAGGACGGATTGAGGGCGAGCGATTCGCCGACGTAGGCGGCGCTGACCTTGTCGAGACCCAGGCCGCCGTACGCTTCCGGGATCTCGAGGCGGAGCAGGTCGAGATCGGCGGCTTTCTTCAGCAGTTCGCGCGTTTTCGCCCAGTCGTGCGCGTAGAGGCTGGCCTCGCGGGGAAGCACCTCGTTGCGCATGAACTCCGCGGCGGTCCGGCCGAACAGCCGCTGCTCGTCGCTCAGGTCCTCGGGCGTGAACAGGTCATCCGGGTTCAGCGAACGGACCAGGAACGCGCCGCCGCCGGACACTTCCACTACCGGTGCCACAGGTCTCTCCGATTGACAGGCTGATTGGAGCGCCAGTATAAGCGCGCGCATGCCTTCCATTCAGGAATTGTTCGCGCTCGACGGCCGGGTGGCTATCGTGACCGGCGGCTCGCGCGGCCTCGGCGAGGAGATGGCCGAAGGACTGGCGGAAGCCGGCGCGGCGCTCATGATCTGCGCGCGCCGCGAGCAGTGGCTGACCCCGACGCTGGAACGCTTCGCGGCGCGCGGCTTTCGCGTCGAAGGCCTCGTCGCCGACGTCTCCAACCCGGCAGACGTCCAGGCCGTCGTCGACAGGACGATGGCGGCCTACGGGCGCCTCGACATCCTGGTGAACAACGCCGGCGTCACGTGGGGCGCCGAGCCGGAGGACATGCCGCTCGACAAGTGGCAGAAGGTGATCGACGTCAACCTGACCGGGGCGTTCCTGTTCGCGCAGGCGGCTGGTCGCGAGATGCTGAAGCGGGAATACGGCCGCATCGTCAACATCTCGTCCATCGCCGGCCTGCACGCGGCCGTTCACGGGCCGCACTACGCCGCGTACGCCGCATCCAAGGCTGGACTCATGGGGCTGACCCGCGAGCTGGCCGCGTCGTGGGGCCGGCACGGTATCCGCGTCAACGCGATCGCCCCGGGATTCTTCCATTCCCGGCTCGCCGATCCGGTGCTCCCCCTGGTGGCGCCGGCCATCAAGGCCACGTGTCCGATCCCCCGCATTGGTGCGGAAGGCGAGCTGAAGGGCGTCTGCGTGTTCCTGGCGTCCGATGCCTCCAACTACATCACCGGTCAAACCATCGTCGTCGATGGTGGGAGGACGATTGGGGGGTGAGTGTTAACTTCCAACTCCCAACTTCCAACTCCCAATGGGAGTCACGGTTGGTGTCAGGCAGTGAATCGTGAACGCGTCAACTGCCAGGACAGCGGACGGCAGGGTTCACGATTCACTGCCTGACACCCGGGCGCGCCTTCGAACCATCCGGGTGGAAGCCCGGCAAGGTAGCTGGTTGGCGGTCTTTCACCCCGCTGCTCCGGGCGATGTTCCTTGGGAGTTGGGAGTTGGAGGTTGGGAGTTGACTCCGGCGCGGTCTCACCGCTCCCTGCCCAACTCCGCCTTCGCGATGGACTCCAGGTGCACTTCATCGGGACCGTCGGCCAAGCCGCAGCGTCCGCGCGTGGGCCCATGCCCTGGCCAGCGGAAAGTCGTCGCACATGCCGGCGCCGCCGTGGGCCTGAATCGCGCGATCGAGCACACGTAGCGCCATCCGGGGCGCGACGACCTTGATCTGCGCGATTTCCGATCGCGCCGCCTTGTTGCCCACCGTGTCCATGAGGGACGCGGCGCGCAGGGTGAGCAGCCGCGCCTGGTCGATCTCGACGCGGGATTCCGCGATCTGCGCCCGGATGGTGCCCTGCTCCGCCAGCGGCTTGCCGAACGCGACTCGAGTCTTCACGCGCGCGCACATCAGCTCGAGCGCGCGCTCGGCGACGCCGATGAGACGCATGCAGTGATGGATGCGCCCGGGCCCGAGGCGTCCCTGCGCGATCTCGAAGCCGCGGCCCTCGCCGAGCAGCATGTTCGAGGCGGGAACCCGCACGTTGTCGAACACGATCTCGGCGTGACCGTGCGGGGCATCGTCGAAGCCGAATACCGACAGCATCCGCACGATGCGGACACCGGGTGCGTCCATCGGCACCAGGATCATCGACTGCTGCTGATGCTTTGGCGCGTCGGGGCTGCTGCGGCCCATGAAGATCGCGACCCGGCACCGTGGATCGCCGGCCCCGGAGATCCACCACTTTCGTCCGTTGATGACGTAGTCGCCGCCGTCCCGGCCGATCGACGACTGGATGTTGGTGGCATCCGACGACGCCACGTCCGGCTCCGTCATCGCGAAACACGAGCGGATTTCCCCGGCGAGCAGCGGCTCCAGCCACTGCCGCTTCTGCTCGGCGGTGCCATAGCGGATCAGCACTTCCATGTTGCCGGTGTCGGGCGCCGAGCAGTTGAAGATCTCAGGTGCGAACGGCAGCGCGCGCCCCATGATTTCGCAGAGCGGCGCGTACTCGGTGTTCGTCAGGCCCGCACCGTGTTCGCTCGCCGGCAGAAACAGGTTCCAGAGCCCGTCGGCCCGGGCCCTCGCCTTGAGCTCCTCGATGAGCGGGATCGGCTGCCAGCGATCCCCCTGGTCGACCTCTTCTTCGAAACGCCGCTCGTTCGGATAGACGTGCGCCGCCATGAAGGCGGTCAAGCGCGCCTGGAGATCCTTCGCTCTCGCTGAATAGTCGAAGTCCACTGACTCCTCGCTTCGGTGCGGCATGATACCTTTGCGCGCCATGTCACCGCTGGTTCGGTACCAGGTACGGGACCGTGTTGCCGTCGTCACCGTCGACAATCCGCCGGTGAATGCCCTGAGCGCCGGCGTTCCCGAAGCCATCAGCGACGCCGTCGAGCGCGCCTGCCACGATTCGACCGCGGACGCCATCGTCCTGATCGGCGCCGGCACGACGTTCATCGCCGGCGCGGACATCAACATCTTCAAGCAGTTCGAGACGCGCGAGCAGTCCATCGAACGATCGCAGGCGGTGCACGCGCGGCTGAAAAAGCTGGAAGACGCCGCCAAGCCGCTCGTTGCCGCCATTCACGGTCACGCGCTCGGAGGCGGCCTCGAGTTCGCCATGGCCTGCCATTACCGCGTGGCTGTGGCCACCGCCAAGGTGGGTCAGCCCGAGGTGAACCTCGGGATCATTCCCGGCGCAGGCGGCACTCAGCGGCTGCCGCGCTTGTGCGGACCGGCGGCTAGCGCTCGAGATGTGCACCGAGGGCAAGCCGGTCGCTGCCACCCGGGCTGCGCAGGCGGGCATCGTCGACGCCGTCATCGACGGCGATCTGCTGGAAGGCGCCATCGCCTTCGCGAGCGCGCGAGCCGCGGCGAAGGAACGCCGTCGTACCCGCGATCTGCAGGACAAAATCGGCGATCGCGCCGCAGGCATCGCCGCCTGTCAGGCCGTGCGGGCGACGCTCGCCAGGACGGCGCGAGGGGCTCGGGCACCGTTCGCCGCGGTGGACGCCATCGAGGCCTGCCTCACCATGGACTTCGACAGCGGCTCGCGACGCGAAATCGAGCTGTTTGCCGACTGCGTCCTGTCGGTCGAGTCGAAAGCGATGCGGCACCTGTTCTTCGCCGAGCGCGAGGCCAGCAGGATTCCGGACGTGCCAAAAGACACGCCTGCCCGTGCGATCGGGCGCGCGGCCATCGTTGGCGCCGGCACCATGGGCGGCGGCATCGCCATGGCGTACGCGAATGCCGGCATCCCGGTTCTGCTCAAGGACGTGAACCATGCCGTGCTCCACCGTGGCATGTCCGAGATCCGCAAGAACTACGCGTCGACGATGGCGAAGGGCCGGATGACGCCGGAGGCGATGGAACGCACCCTCGCGCTCATCACTCCGACGATCGAGCTATGACGGCTTCGGCGAGGTCGACATCGTCGTGGAGGCGGTGTTCGAGAACATGGACCTGAAGAAGTCCACGTTCGCCGAGCTCACCGCGGTGACACGCTCCGACGCCATTCTCGCGTCGAACACGTCGACACTCGACATCGACGCGCTCGCCGCGGCGAGCGGCCGCGGGACACACGTCGTCGGGCACCACTTCTTCAGCCCCGCCAACGTGATGAAGCTGCTCGAGATCGTCCGCGGCCGTGCCACCAGCGCCGAGGTGATCGCGACGTCGGTGAAGCTCGCGAAACAGCTGAACAAGATTGGCGTGGTCGTCGGCAACTGTTTTGGATTCGTGGCCAACCGGATGCTCGCCTACTACATGCGCGAGGCATACCTCCTGCTCGAGGAAGGCGCCAGCGTCTCGCAGATCGACAGCGCGCTCACGGACTTCGGGTATCCGGTGGGACCGTTCGGGATGCAGGACATCGCCGGCATCGACGTCGGCTGGCGGATCCGCGAGCACCTGAAGTCGGTCGGGAAGACGCGGGCCGAGGGACCGCAGTCCGACGTTCCCGATCGCCTCTATGAATTGGGCCGCTACGGCCAGAAGACGGGCGCGGGATGGTACCGATACGAAGGTGGCAGCCGGACCCGCATTCCGGATCCCGTCGTCGACGAACTGGCCGCGGAGGCCGCGGCAGAGCGAGGCGTCATCCGGCGTGCCGTCTCGGACGAGGAAATCATCGCGCGGATCATGACGGCGCTCGCCAACGAGGGCGCCCGCGTCCTGGAAGAGGGATACGCCACGCGGGCCAGTGACATCGACGTCGTATACGTGAACGGGTTCGGCTTCCCCCGCCACCGCGGCGGCCCGATGTTCTACGCCGACACCGTCGGGCTGCCGACCGTCCTGGCGCGCGTCAATGCGTATCGCCAGCAGTTCGGCGATTACTGGCGGCCGGCTCCCCTGCTCGAGAAACTGGCGGCGGAGGGGCGCGGCTTCCACGGTGACCGCGCTACCTGACGCGGTTCTTCCCTTCCTCAGCCCCATTCAGCACGACGCGGATCACCTTGATGGCGACGAGGGTGATGCACCGGCTCCGAACCACACTGCGTCCGGGTGCCCGATCCGCTGGAGATGCGCGGCGAAACGCGGGTCGCGGCGGAAATCCTCGAACAGCGGCATGCGCGGGCTACCGATCCACGCGTTGCGCCGTTGGACGCCCTCTTCGAGGCGCTCGAATGCCCGGTCCATCTCGCCGAGCGCAGCATGCACGACGGCAAGGCACAGCGGCTGGACGTACTCGGAGGCGGCCCGCGCTTCGAGCTCCGCAAGGCTCGCCCGGGCCTCGCCGGTTCGTCCGGCGCGCGCCCGCGCCCACGCGTCATAGCTGACATAGAACGGCGAACGGTCGGTCAGCTCGACGCTGCGAGCGAAAACGCGAAGCGCGTCGTCGTGCCGGCCCAGTCGAGAGTACACGCCGCCGGCCAGGTAGAGGGCCACCAGGTAGTTCGGATCGATCTCGAAGGCCCGATCGAATGCCATGACGCCCTCTTCGCTTCGGCCGTAGAAATCGTAGACGGCGCCGGCGAGGCTGTGGACATAGGGGTTGAGCGGATCGAGCGACTGGGCGTGACGGACTGCGGCAATCGCGGCTGCGTCGCGGCCGGGCCAGGTAGCCCACGCCAGCCAGACGTGGGTGAGGCCGCTCGTCGGGTCGAGCTCGACGCTGCGCTCGAACGCGGCTGCGGCCGCCTTCATTCCCCAGTCGAGGAAGAGATGCGCGAAGCCAACCGCGCGATGGGCTTCAGCAACCTGGTCGTTGATCCCGAGCGCGCGCGTCAGGGCCTCACGGATTCTCGGTTCCGCGACCTCCTCCCGCTCGTACCCGTACAACGACTGAATCGTGAAGAGATCAGCAAGTCCCACGTACGGGAGCGCATAGTCCGAATCCACGGCTATTGCCTGCTCGAAAAGCTGACGCGCGCGGAGCAGCGCGCCCTTCGATCGCGATGTACCAGAGGTGACGGCCGCGCAGATAGAGGTCATACGCCTCCTGGTTTCCGGTGTGACGGACGACGCGTGGAACGGCATCCCCGACGAGGCCGACACGCAGGCGCTCGGCGACTGCCTGGGCGATCTCATCCTGGACATCGAAGATGTCTTTGACATCGCGATCGTAGCGTTCGGACCAGATCTGATAGCCGTTGGCGACGTCAGAGAGCCTGACGGTGATGCGCAGGCGATCGCTCGCGCGCCGTACGCTGCCGTCCAGCACTGTCGCGACGTGCAGCTTCTCGCCGATGGCGGCCAGGTCGTCGCCGCGGCCGCGGAACGAGAACGCCGATGCACGCGCCGCGGCGGTCAGCCCTTTGAGCTGCGACAGCGTGTTGAGAATCTCCTCGGCAATACCGTCGCAGAACCACTCCTGATCCTTCGCGGCGCTCAAGTCGGTGAAGGGCAACACCGCGATCGAGGCAGTACGGCCCGTCGATGACATGCCCGATGACGGCTTCGCCGAAGGCGTGGACGCCGTCGAGCCGGCAGCGGACTCCGTCAGCGCGAGCGCCTTCTCGAAGCCTTCAACGCCGCGCTCGACCAGGGCCTCATCCCAGATCGAGCGACGCCAGATTTCCCGCGCGCGCGCGAGATCGACACGTGCCGGGTCGTGGCGCCGGAGCGCGGTGATCGCGGCCACCGCATCGCCGGACCGCCCCAGTTGCCCAGCGGCCGCGGCGATCGAAAAGAACATCGCCGGGGCATGTGGCATGTTCGCGGCCTTGGCATGTGTCAGGGCTGCCTCGAATTCTCCTTGGCGATAGTGATCGGCAGCGAGCGGCAGGTGGTACCAGCCGGCGTGTTGCCGGTTCAGGTGCATCGCCCGCCGGATGAGCGACGTTCCACGATCCCAATCGCCCGCGTACGCGAGCAGCATGCCCACGAAGGGCACCGACACGCTCAGCGGATTGAGCCGGACGACTCGCTCGGCGGCCATGCGGAGCCCGTGAAGATCGCGTTCGGCCTGGTGGCGAATCGCGATCTGCCGCCAGCCGTTCTGGCACGCGGGGTCGAGCTCCAGCGCGCGGTCGGTCGCCGTCCTCGCCCGTCCCTCGGGATCAGGCAGCGGATTGAGCGCCTCAGTACGCTCGAAATGGTAGAGATCGGCCAGGCAGGCCCACCCCATCGCGTGGCGTGGTTGTGCGGCGAGCGCCCGTTCGAACCCGTCACGCAGCAGGAGGTGTTCGTCGGCACGAAACGTCTGGGTGAAGGCGAAATGACGCAGGACGAGCTCGTCGAGCGTCAAGTCCTCCACCGGACGTTCGAGGACGGCTCCGGCCATCGAGCGCACGAGCACACCGTCGGATGCGCCAACTGTCGCCACGATGCAGTTCGAGACGTCGTCCTGCAGATCGAAAACGTTCGCCGACGCCAGCGACCGGTCGTACGTATCCGCCCAGAGATGTGTGCCGGTCTCCACGTCTACGAGACGAACCGTGATTCGCACCGCGCCGCCGGCGGTTCGCACCGTTCCCTCGATCAGGTACCGGGCACCGACGAGCGCTGCGGCCCGCGCATCGGCCGCGTGTCCTTTCGCCGCGTCCGCGTGAGGCCGCGCCACGACCCGCAGAAAGGAAAAGCGCGCGAGGCCCGACGTGATGTCATCGGTCAGCCCGTCGGCCAGCGCCTCGGCATCGCCTCCGGCTGTACGCGACTCGAATGGCAGCACCGCGATCCGCAAATCGCTGTCGCGCGGCAGCCGCACCGCAGGCACAGGGGTCGGAGCCGGGCGCTCACGTCCAGCGAACCCGCCGGACTCCCACGCGCGGCGCTCGGACTTGAACTCGATCAGGATCTCGTGGGCGCTCTGAATACGGTCGCGCGGGTGCTTCTCGAGGCAGCGCGTGATGATCCGCGCGACACCATCGGGCACGTCGGATCGAAGCTCGCCGATCGCTCTCGGATGATCCTTCATGATCGACGACATCAACGACATGGACGTCTCGCCGGAAAACGGACGCGTGCCCGTCGCCAGCTCGTACAGCACGATGCCCAGGGAGAAGAGGTCGCTGCGGCTGTCCAGCGGCCGCGCCTCGATCTGCTCGGGCGACATGTACGGCCGGGTTCCGAGAATCGTGCCCGTCTCGGTCAACTGCATGCGCGTGGCGTCGTCTCCCGGAGCCCCTCCCGGGTCAGCGGTGCGCGACAGGCCGAAATCGAGAACCTTCACGCGTCCGTCGTCGGCCACCATGACGTTGCCAGGCTTCAGGTCGCGGTGGGTGATCTGCCGCTGGTGCGCGGCCGCGAGCGCGTCGGCGAGGGCCGTGGCCACGTCGAAGAACTTCGCGATCGACACTCCGCCCGCGGGAATCACCTGGTCGAGCGTCCGGCCCTCGACGAGCTCCATCGTCAGGAAGCGGATGGGAGCCTGCCCCGAGCCTGTGGAAGGCGCGTCCTCGGTGGAAAAGATCGTGACGATGTGCGGGTGATTGAGCGCGGCCAGGGCGCGCGCCTCGCGGGTGAAGCGGGCCAGGCAATCGGCATCACTGGCCATCGAATCCGGCAGAACCTTGAGGGCGACGTCGCGCCCGAGGCGCGGATCGTGAGCGCGATAGACCTCGCCCATGCCGCCTGCGCCCAGCGGGCACACGATTCTGTACGGACCGAGATTCGTTCCCGCAGCGAGGGTCATTCGCGAAGTGCGCCGCTCCGGACCGGCGCGCCAGACTGGGGTTGTGCGGCCTATTCAACCACAAGCCCGGCCTTTTTCAGACGTGATACCTTTGCGCCGCACGTCGCCGCTGGCCCGCTACCAGGTGCGGGACACGGTGGTGTCGCCGCCCCTCGACATTCATGATCGTCGTCGATCTGGCACAGCTCGGCGGGCTGGTCGGGCAGGAGGTCGCGACCACCGACTGGCTCGTGATCACGCAGGACCGCATCGACGCCTTCGCGGACGCGACGAGCGACCGTCAATGGATCCATGTCGATTCCGGGCGGGCGCGGGCCGAGACGCCGTTCGGCGCGACGATTGCGCACGGATTCCTGATGCTGTCGCTGCTCAGCGCGTTGGTGCGCGACGCGGTCACGGTCGACGGTCCTCGCATGACCCTCAACTACGGACTCAATCGGGTGCGGTTCGTGTCGCCGGTGCCGTCCGGTTCGCGAATCCGCGCGCGAGTCGCGCTCGCGGCGATTGACGACAAGGGGGACAGCATCCAGGCGACCTGGGGCGTCACCATCGAGCGCGACGGCGGCGACAAGCCGGCCGTCGTTGCCGAGTGGATCGTTCGCTACTATCCAGGCGCCGCAACAGTGTGACCGCCCCCGACACCGGACCTGTTCGCGCCGGCGAAGCGCTCGACTGGATGCGCCTGGAAGCGTGGCTGCGCGACCAGCAGCCGGGGTCGGACCTGCCTCACCTCGACGATCGCGAGCGCATGCAGGTCGCGCAGTTCCCAGGCGGGCACTCGAACCTGACCTATGAGTTGCGCTTCGGAACGACGGAGCTCGTCGTCCGGAGACCGCCATTCGGGCCGGTCGCCCCGACCGCGCACGACATGGCTCGCGAGTATCGTTGGCTGTCGGCCGTACATCCCGTCTTTCCACAGGCGCCGCGCGTCTACGCCCTCTGCGAGGATGCGTCGGTGATTGGCTCCGTGTTCTACGTGATGGAACGGCGGCATGGCCTCGTCGTTCGAGGAGAGGAACCCTCGCCCATCAAGGATCTGCCACACGTCCGGCGTGGAGTCAGCCTCGCGCTCGTCGACGCGCTGGCCGATTTGCACGCGATCGACATTGCGGCGGCCGGCCTCGCCCATCTCGGCAAGCCTCACGGGTTCGTCGAGCGGCAGGTGCGGGGATGGACGGAGCGGTGGAACCGATCCAGGACGTCCGATGTGCCGGAGATGGAGGCGGTGGCGCGCTGGCTCGTTGAGTCGCTGCCACCGAGTCCCGCCCAGCCGGCGATCGTCCACGGCGACTTCAAGCTCGATAACCTGATGCTCGACCCGGCGAATCCCTGCCGGCTGGTCGCGGTGTTCGACTGGGAAATGGCGGCGCTCGGCGATCCGCTCGTCGACCTGGGGATCCTGCTGGCGTATTGGGCCGCGACCGCGCCGCCGGAACAGGACAATGCAGCGACGGCAGCGACGGCAGCGACGGCAGCGACGGCGCTCGCGACGGTGACGGCCTTGCCAGGCTGGCTTACGCCCGGTGAGCTTGTCGAGCGCTACGCCGCGCGCAGCGGCCGCGATCTCACGGGGCTGAAGTTCTTCGAGCTGTTCGCGCTCTTCAAGATCGCCGTCGTCGTTCAGCAGATCTACTACCGGTTCGTGAACGGTCAGACGGACGATCCGCGCTTTGCGGGCCTCGGCGATCGGGTGACATATCTGGCGCGGCGGGCCGCGTCGTTTCTCTAGTCGCTATAATCGGCGCCATCCTCATGCCATGCCGCTGACTTCGGGCACGCGTCTCGGCCCATACGAGATCCAGGGCGCGGTCGGCGCCGGCGGGATGGGCGAGATCTACAAGGCCCGCGATACGCGGCTCGACAGGACCGTCGCCATCAAGGTCCTCTCGGTGCCGCTGGCGGCCGATCCGCAGTTTCGTGAACGATTCGACCGCGAGGCGCGGGCGATTTCGCAGCTCGATCACCCGCATATCTGCGCGCTGCATGACGTCGGCGAGCACGACAGCATCGCCTATCTCGTCATGCAGTTCCTCGACGGCGAGACGCTCGCGGCGACGCTCACGAAAGGTCCGCTGCCTCTGGAGCGCGCGCTTCGCCATGCGATCGAGATTGCCGATGCGCTGGACAAGGCCCACCACGCGGGGATCGTCCATCGCGATCTGAAGCCCTCGAACATCATGCTCACGTCCGGCGGCGCGAAGCTGCTCGACTTCGGGCTCGCGAAGACGGTGAGGCCGCTGATTGCAGGCAGCGGCGCGTCGGCGATGCCGACGACGCCTGCGGGTCTGACGCAGCAGGGCACGATCCTCGGGACGCTCCAATACATGGCGCCCGAGCAGCTCGAAGGCCTGCCGGCGGACCCCCGCACCGACGTGTTCGCATTCGGCGCCGTTCTCTACGAGATGCTGACCGGCCGTCGCGCGTTCGAGGGCACGAGCCAGGCGAGCCTCGTCGGCGCGATCCTCAAGGATGCGCCGAAACCGCTCTCCGGCGCACAGGCGCTCTTTCCGCGAGCGCTCGAGCGCGTCGTGACGACCTGCCTCGAGAAGCGCCCGGAGGATCGCTGGCAGACGATGCGCGACTTGCGGCGGGAGCTGGCGTGGCTAGCCGAATCTCCTCGCGACGCCACACCTGCAGCGCAAGCGTCCCCGTCGAGGCGAGCTGGATGGTTACCGTGGGCGGTGACCGCCGCCGCCATCGTCGGGGCAGCAGGGATTACCGGCTGGAGTCTTCGACCCGATTCCACGGTCGCGGCTCCCACCCGCCTCACCGCGACGCTCGAGCGGGACTACGTTTCGACGAACATCCCGGGCAGAGGCGTCGCGATGTCGCCCGACGGTCGTCTGCTCGTCTATGCCGGCGCCGGCAGCGGACCTGGCCGGCACATGCTTTACCGGAGGGCCCTCGATCGGCTGTCCGGCGAACCCATTCCGGGCAGCGAGGGCGCCGTTCAGCCGTTCTTCTCACCAGACGGGCGCTCGGTAGCGTTTTTCACCGTTGCCGGCGAGCTGAAAAAGGTCGCGCTCGACGGCTCTCCGCCGGTGATTCTCGCTCGAGTCTGCAGAACGGGCGGTATGCCTTTGGCGCCTGGCGCGACGATAGCGTCATCGTCTTCAGCCTGTTCGAGAACCTCCTGCAGGTCTCGGCCGACGGCGGTACTCCGACGCCGCTGACCACCCTGGGCGACGGCGCGACGGCGGACCTGTGGCACCACTACCCGGCGTCGTGCCGTCGACCGGCGATCTCATATTCACCATCCACACCGCCAACGCAAAGACGCGTCTCGACATCCTGAGGTGGACACGAAGACACGCTCCACGCTCGTTGAAAACGCCGCTGGTGCCATCGTCACTGCATCCGGACATGTGCTCTTTGGCCGCGACAATGTCGTGATGGCTGCATCGTTCGATGCGAAAGCCCGTACGCTCGGTCTCGCCATCACGCTGTCCTAACCGATGGTCGTCTTCGGGGCGGTATCGCCCAGCTGGCCGTGTCAGCGTCGCGGACTGCGGCCTACGTTGCCCTCGATCCTGCGGCGCCCGCGCCCGTCCTTGGTTCGTTCTCGCGTTCCGTTCTTTCATCTAGGTCGTCTCGCTCCCCGCCTTCGTCGCCGTAGCCAGCCTCTCTCCGTACTGTACTTTTGCGTTCTCTTCGTGTGTTACTAGCTGCTTTTCCTCATCTATCTCTAGCGCCGCTTGTCGACGCCCCTTCCCCTCGGCAACGTTTCGTGGTCCGCGCGCTTCATCCGTTAGCGCATCTCGCTCTCCGGCGATTATCTCTCGCTGTTCGATCCCTATACCGCTCCACTCGACTGACCGCCACGGGGCCCTAGAGATACGCCGCGTTCGCTTACGCCGCAGCTTGACCTATTGTCGTTCTAGCCTTCTAGCTACTCTACGTGCTGTCGTTGCGAGACTTGCACCCGCCGTGCGCCGCGCCCGTTGCTCTCGCCGCCGTACTGATTCGGCGATCTCTCCAGATGCGCTTATCTCCTATCTTTCCCTTCCTCCTGCTTTCACTGTTTCTCGTTCCTCTTCCCCCCTCTCCTCCCCCCTTTTCCTAGGTTCTTCCCCGCACACCCTTGATCACGCTCGCATCACGCTCACCACATACGCCTCAACGTTGTCACGCTCGTATCTCGTTCATTTTTCTGACCCGATCAGCCCTTCTTGGCTATCAGCAGCCGAAAGCACACACGCGACAATACCACACTCTCAGAGCGACGCATCGTCCCCCAGAAGCCCAGGCAATCCTGGAGGTCCTTTGAAACGGTTCTCTCCCGATCGCGTCTCGCGGTTCGCGCAGGGCCTCGGCACCCTGGTCCCCGACGCGATGTCGGCGTCCGTGATCCTGCTGCTCATCGTCGCTGCCGCCGCCCTGGCCTTCGGCAACACGTTCACCGCGATTACTGACGCGTATTACCGCGGCCTGTGGATGCTGCTGCCGTTCACGATGCAGATGACGCTGATCCTGGTGCTGAGCACCGTCGTCAGCGGCACCACGGTCTTCCGCCGCCTCGTCGTCTCGCTGGCGCGGTGGCCGCGCACCCTGACCCAGGTGATTGCGCTCAGCGTCGTGCTGGAGGCTGCGCTCTCATACTGTACTGGGGCCTCGGCGTCGCGCTCGCACCGCTCATCGCGATCCACTTCAGCGCGGCGGCGGAAGAGAAGGGCATTTCCGTAGATTTTCCGTTCCTGCTCGCCACGATCGCCGCCGCCCAGTCGGTCTGGCAATTCGGCCTCTCGGCGAGCGCGCCGCTGCTGATGGCGACGCCGGGCCATTTCCTGCAGGCCACCGTCGGCGTGATGGACCTGCGGACCACCATCTGGTCGGCGCCCGCCCTGCTGATGGTGATCACCTTCCCCGTCGGATTGATCCTGGTCGCGCGCCTGCTGATGCCGCGGCACGTCACGCCGCTTTCGCACTTCCCCGAGGCCAGTAAGCTGGTGTCTGCGCCTGTCGAACCTTCGGCGGCTGGCGACGCCGAACCGGAGGCCAGCGGCTTCGCCGCCTGGATCGAGCGCAGCCCGCTCGTCGCCGGCGTGCTCGCGGCGGCGCTCTTCTCGTGGCTCTATCACCACTTCGTGACCAGGGGAGCGACCCTCGACCTGAACGCCATGAACACGATGCTGCTCGTCGTCGCGGTCGTGCTGTACCGGAACGTGGCCTCGTTCACGAAAGCCATCCGCGCCGCGGTGATCGTCTGCTGGCCTGTGCTCGTGCTCTATCACCTGTACGGCGGCGTCGCCGGGCTGCTGCAGTACACGAGCGTGGGCGAGCGCTTCGCCGGCGCCTTTGCCGCCTGGGCCACGCCGCTCACGTTTCCGTTGCTGACGGCCGCGGCGAGCGCGATCGTGTCGATCTTCATCCCGTCGAGCGGCGGGCAGTGGGTGGTCCAGGGCTTCGTCACGTCCCGGGCCGCGGCGGAGCTGGGCATGACGGCGCAGCACGGCCTGCTGGCGTTGAGCGTCGGGGACCATGTCGGCAACCTGGTGTCGCCCTTCTGGCCGGTGCTGCTCGCCGGGATTGCGCGGGTCGACTTCCGCACGTTCTTCGGCTACGGCGTGATCTTCGCGCTGCTCTGGTTCGCGCTCGGCGTCGCCCTCGTGACGTTCGTGCCGGCCGGATGATCGCCGAGGCATGATTTCGGTGCAACGCGGCCACGATTTGGATAGACTCGGCGCGGATCGCGCCCCCCCAAACACCGTCGCAAGGAGCACCGGCATGCCGCACGTCCTGTTTCAGGATCGACGCCGCTTCCTTCAGGTCCTGACCGCCGGCGGCCTCGCGTTCACCACCCGCGGTGTCTTCGCCCAGCAGCTCGTGGAAACGGGCACCACCACCGAGGGTCCCTTCTATCCCGACAAGCTGCCGCTCGACACGGATAACGACCTCCTCATCCTCAACGATGCGATCACGCCGGCCGTAGGCGAGATCACGCACCTGACAGGCCGGGTGCTGACCACGTCTGGCCAGCCAGTGCGCAATGCCTTCGTCGAAATCTGGCAGACAGACACCACCGGATCGTACGTGCACACCGGTGGCCGTCAGCCGACAGGCTTCGACAAGAATTTTCAGGGATACGGGCGGTTCCTCAGCGACACGAAGGGGCAGTACTACTTCCGCACCATCAAGCCGGTTGAGTACACACTCATCGGCATCTTCCGGACGGCGCACATTCATGTCGCCGTCAGCCAGAACGGGCGCCGTGTCTTCACGTCGCAGCTGCTGGTCAACGGTCACCCCGCGAACGCGCGCGACAGTGTCGTCCGCAACCTCGAGCCACGGGCGCTGAAGACACTGCTCGTAGACTTCACACCGCTGCCTGGCTCGAAGCTGGGCGAGCTTGGAGCGAGCTTCGATATCGTCCTGGGCAAAACCGTGAACGAGTTGGAGGTGGGTCCGCTCCGCGGCGTTGCGCCGTCCACTCGCGGTCGTCAGGGCGGCTAGAACCGCTGCGGCCGGCCTTGAAGAGCCGGCGGGTAGCGCACCCGGCCGCGCCACTCCTCGAGCTTCCTCCGCATCGCCGCCAGCGTGCCCGGCGGGCGGCTTTCGACGGCGAGATTCCGGAACTCCTGCGGATCCTTCCTCAAGTCGAACAGCTGCTCGTACTGGAACTCCGGCCAGTTGACGTATTTCCAGTCCCGCCGGATCACCCCCTGCGACGCAGGAATCCGGTCGCGCGAGGTGATCGTCGGGTGCTCGTAGAAGAACTCGTCGCGCCACGCCGGCGGCGTTCTCGACAGGTAGAGCGGGCCGAGATCGCGCCCCTGCATCACCTCGGGCACGGCCACGCCGGCCGCGGACAGCACCGTTGGCGCCACGTCGATGTTCAGCGCCACCTGATCCTTCGTCGTGCCGCGCTGCCGCTCCGGCAGCCGCGGATCTCGCACGATGAGCGGCACTCGCAGCGCCTGCTCGTACGGATACCACTTGTCGGCGAGGCCGCGATCGGCGTGGAAATAGCCGTTGTCGCCGATGAAGACGATGAGCGTGTTGTCGTACACGCCCTGCGCCTTCAGCTCGCCGACCAGGCGCCCCACCGCCGCATCGACTTCGGTGATCAGGCGGTAGTAGCGAATCATGTAGTCCTGATAACTCTCCGGCGTATCGAAGCGCCAGTGATAACGGACGCGCCCCTCGTTCGCTTCGCTCGCGAGAAACGGCGGCAGCGCTCGAAGGAACTTCGCGATCGCCGAGCGGCGATGGCGGCACGCGCGCCCCTTCGTAGCCGGCGGCACTCCAGTCCTGGGGCAGGTATTGCTCCTTGGCCTGGTCTTCGGCATGGGCCGCGAAATACCCGACACTCAACAGAACGGCCGCTCGCGTGGCCGACTGCGCAGGAAATCGAGCGAATCCAGCGCATTCTGTTCGGTGACGTGCACCCGCTCGCCGCTGGCCGTGGTCAGCCAGTGGCGGCCCTGATACGCGCGCACGAAGTCGAAATCGACCGGCCGCGGCGCACCGACGTCTGTACTTGCCGACGTAGCCGGTCCAATATCCGCCGGCCCGCAGCATGCCGGGATATGTCTTCGCGAACGCGTCCGGCGTGAGCGGTTTCCCGAACCGATCGATGCCATGCCGCGACATGTATTGACCGGTCAGCAGTGACGCCCGGCTCGTCATGCAGATCGACGTCGTCACCCGCGCCTGCCTGAAGTGAACGCCCTCTGACGCGAGCCGGTCGAGATGGGGCGTCCTGACAATGCCGTTGCCGGCCGCACCGATGGAATCCCAGCGCGTGTCGTCGATGACCAGGACCACGACGTTCATGGGCGTGGCCGGTTGCTGCCGGCCGCCGAGCGGCGCGGCGAGACCAAGGCCGAGAACCAGGGTGATGACCGCCCGACGTATGCTGGTCATGTCGCGATCATGCCTCATTGCCGCTGCCGGAAAGCCAGGCGACACTGACACGTCCGCGGTGTTGTGGTGGGAGGACCTTGCCGGCCGCGATCGTCCTCAGACGGCTATCGCGCCCGCGCTGCCCTGTTCAGCAACCGGGAGGATGCAGCGGAAGGTCGCGCCGCCAGCGACGTTGTTCTCGGCTCGGATCGATCCGCTGTGCGCGGTCACGATCGAGCGGCTGATTGTCAGCCCGAGGCCGAGGCCCATGCTCGCGGGACGTCACGAATGGCTCGAACACGCGCTCGAGCTGACCCTCCGAAATCCCCGGACCGCAGTCAGACACCACGAGCTCGACGACGCCATTCCTCATTTCAGTCGCGAGCGCCAGCTGCCGCTTCGCGGCGTCCGTCTCGTTCATGGCATCGCACGCGTTCAGCACGAGATTGAGCACGACCTGCTGTAACTGAATGCGGTCGCCCAGCACCGGCTTGATCTCGGGCGCCAGCCTGCTGGTCAGCGTGACGCGGCGCGAAAGAATCTCGCTGTGCGCCAGATCGACCACCTCGCGTACCACCTCGTTCATGTCGACGGGCTGGAGCGCGAGGCCTTCCTTCCTGAGCAGGGCGCGCAGGCGATCGATCACCGCGCCGGCCCGCTGGTTGTTCCTGATGATGTCGTCGAGCGTGGCGCGAAGCTCCGCGACGTCCAGCGGATCGTGGTCCAGGAAGTGCCGGGCCGCCTGCGCGTTGGAGCGGACGGCCGTCAGCGGCTGGCTCAATTCGTGCGCGAGCGCGCCGGTGAGCTCGCCGAGCGTCGCGATGCGGCTCAGATGCGTCAGTTCCCGCCTCTGTGCGTCAGTCTCCAGCTCCGCACGCTTGCGGTCGGTGACATCCCTGACGATGCTGAGGATCTTGTCCCCGTCACAACGGACGATGCAGGCCTCGTAGAAGCGCTCCGCGCCATCGGCACCCAGCACGTATTCGATCGTCTCGGGCTCATCCGACGCGTTCACGCGTACGAACGCGCTGCGCGAGCGTCTCGCCAACCGGTGGCGGCAGCACCTCGGTGACACGTTTGCCGATAAATGCCGAGGGCGGAGCGTGCAGGCGCGATGCGTCCTTCGCGTGAAAGTCGAGAAAGACGCCGTCGACCGTCATCAGGAACATCCAGTCGGGGATGGCGCGAAGGATGGCCCGGTTCCGCGCCTCGCTGTCCCGCAGTGCCTGATGGGCGCGCTGCTGCTCGATCGCGATGCGTGCGATATCCGCTGCCGCGTCGATCAGCCGCAGCTCCTCGTCGCTGGGCGACCGCGGCTCGTCGTAGTACATGGCAAACGAGCCGAGCACCTTCCGCTGCGGCGAGAAGATCGGGGTCGACCAGCACGCGCGAAAGCCGAACTGCCGCGCCACATCGCGGAAGTCCTCCCAGAGTGGATCGGTGAGGACGTCCGTCACGATGACCCGGGCGCCCAGGAACATGGCCGTCCCGCAGGAGCCATGGCGGGGACCGATCGTCAGTCCGTCGATGGCGTGAACGTAGTCGTCGGGAAGACTCGGGGCGGCGCCATGCCGAACGTGGGTGCCGCTTTCATCGAGCATCAGCACGGAGCACCGCATGCCGCTGACCTGTTGCTCGACGAGCCGGACCAGGCAATCGAGCACGTCGGGGAGCGCGCTGCCGGTGGCGATCATCCCGAGCACCTGGTGCTGGGCCGCGCGAACCGCCTCGTCGCGGCGCCGTTCGGTGATGTCGCGCGAAACGGCCAGCAACTGCACCACGGCGCCGTTCGCGTCGGTGATCGGCGTCACGACGATGTCCCACCACTTCCCCACACCCGACGCCGTTCGCAGGAGGCCCTGGAAGCGGCCCCGCCCGCCACGTCGAGCCGCCGCCACGGCCGCCGCCGCCTCCTGACGGACCTCCCCCTCGAAGAAGTCGGTGAGTGGCCGGTTCAGCAACTGGGAGGCCTCGATTTCGAGGAACTGCAGGCCCTCGCGACTGATATGAACGATGCGGCCGTCGAGGTCGAGGATCTTCACGCAGTCGCTGGTGTTCTCGACGATCTGCCGGTTGAGCTCCTCGGCCCGGCGCAGCGCCACTTCGCCGCGCTTGCGCTCGGTGATGTCGGTGTCGGTCCCGGCCATGCGGACGGCGACGCCCTGCGCGTCTCTGGTCACGGACCCGCGTGCGAGAAACCACCGGATGCTGCCGTCGCGATGCACCATCCGGTGCTCGACCTCGTAGAGGTGGGTCTCGCCCGCGATATGAGCCTGGGCCGTCGCGAGAACGGCGGCCCGGTCATCGGGGTGTACCATGCCGGCCCCAGTCGTCCAGGTGGTTGCGAATCTCGTGATCCTGGTAGCCGAGAATCTCTTTGAGAATCGGATCGACGTAGATCTCGCCGGTCGCCAGATTCCAGTCCCAGATGCCGACGCCGCCGGCCGCCGCCGCGCGCTTGTAGCGATCGTCAGCGTGCATGGCGCTCGCGGTCGATGGCTGCGGCAATCGCTGCCAGCAACGTGACGTCGTCAAACGGCTTGACCACGGTGGCGATGTCCATCGCGCGACAGGTGTCTCGAGCCTTGGTATCGGTGCCGCCGGTGACCAGCACCACGGGAGTCGGATTCCCCTTGCGACGGAGCCGTTCGCAGAGCTCGGGGCCGCTCACGCCGGGAAGGCCAGCGTCGACGATCAGACAATCTGCGGTCACGGTTCCCACCTCGAATGCCTCGGCCGACGCGAACACTCGCACGTCGTGGCCCAGACAGCGGAGGAGCCGCGCGAGCGCCGTGCGCACATCTTCGTCGTCATCGACGATCGCCAAACGCATCGACTCGTTTCGCACTGACTCGTGCCTGAGGTTGCCGGGAGGGAGATAGTATCAATTTCCGCACAGGACGCGCGCGGCCAGCGCCCTCCGTCGCAGCCCAGCGGGAGCTCGAGACAAAGGGATGAGATGGGGCGCCGTTCGCCCAACTGAACCGCGCATCGGTTCTATACTCGGGCCGTGTCACAAGCCGGACGCCGGGCTCCGCTGTTCGTCGTGGGGATCGGCGCCTCCGCCGGAGGCCTCGAAGCGCTGATCGATCTGTTCGCGGTTCTGCCGCGAACCGGCATGGCCTTCATCGTGGTTCAGCACCTTGACCCGACCCACGAAAGCCTGCTTGCCGAGATCCTGTCGAAGAAGACCACGATGGCCGTGTCGCTGGCCGTCGCCGGAGAGGCCGTGCAGCGGGATCACGTCTACGTCATCCCCGCGGATGCGACCATCACCGTGCGCGACGGCCTCATCGATCTGAAGCCGAGGACGGGGACCGCGGAGCGGCCCTTTCCGGTGGATCTCCTCTTCTCGTCCCTTGCGGTCGCGTATGGCGACGGCGCGATCGGCGTCGTGCTCTCCGGCGCCGACTCGGACGGCTCGCTCGGGCTCCGCGAGATCAAGCACGGCGGCGGGTTGACCTTCGCGCAGCGGCCCGAGTCGGCGCGCTTCCCGATGATGCCAAGCCATGCCATCGAGACGGGCTGCGTGGATCTGGTGTTGCGCCCGAACGAGATCGCCGGCGAGCTCGCGCGCCTCACCCGCCGATTTGCCACGGCGGGGGCGAGCCCTGGTTTCACAGCGGAAGGCCCGGCAGAGCGCCGGCGTCGAAGACGAAGAAGCGCATCTCCGTCAGATCTTCCAGCGGCTTCGCTCGGCGCACGGCGTCGACTTCACCCACTACAAGCGAACCACGATCAGACGCCGCATCGAGCGGCGAATGATGCTGCGACGGATCGAGAGCCTCGACGAGTACCGCGAATCGCTCGATCGCGATCCTGCCGAGCTCGCCGCGCTCTTCCAGGACTTCCTGATCCGCGTCACCGAGTTCTTTCGTGATCCGCCGGCGTTCGATGCGCTGCGCGACCACGTGCTTCCCGCGCTTTGTGAAGGCCGGTCTCCGAGAGAGCCGATCCGCATCTGGGTGCCCGGCTGCGCGACCGGGGAGGAGGTCTATTCCGTCGCCATCGCCGTTCTCGAGTACCTCGGTGACCGCCTGGCGTCGCTGAAGATCCAGATTTTCGGGACCGACGTCAGCGAACCGGCGCTGGAGAAGGCGCGCGCGGGCGTGTACCCCGCCAGCTCCCTGCAGGAGGTGTCGCCTGAACGCCTGGAACGGTTCTTCATCCGCCAGAACGGCGACTACCGCATCGCGAAGGACGTTCGCGACCTCTGTCTCTTCGCGCGTCAGGACGTGACGCGCGATCCGCCGTTCTCGCGATTGGACCTCATCAGCTGCCGCAATCTCCTCATCTATCTGGACGACGTCGCGCAGCGCCGGGTGCTCCGAACGTTCCACTACGCGCTGCGTCCGCACGGCATGCTGTTCTTTGGTCCGGCAGAGACGGTCTCCCAGTCTCCGCGAGTTGTTCGAGCAGCTCGACAGCGGGCTGCGAGTGTTCCGTCGCATGCCGAATACCGGCGGGGGGTCCCTCGCGGAACGGGGCGATCTTTCGACCTTGCTGGCGCTCGAGCCCGACGACAACGCGGCGCCGGCTCCCGTCGAGGCAGACTCGCTGCCGCGCGAAGCGGACCGGCTGCTGCTCGCGCGTTTTGCGCCGGCGTGTGTGCTCGTGAACCAGGCCCTCACCATCCTCCAGTTTCGCGGCCAGACCGGTCCCTACCTGGAGCCGGCCGGCGGTCCGCCCAGCTTCGACCTGCGACGGGTCATGCGTCCCGAGCTGCTCGTCCAGATTCTTCCTGCGATCGAAGAGACCCGCAGGACCGGCCTGGCGTCCCGCCGCGAGGTCCATCTCGATACGCGCGAGATCAGCATCGAGGTGATTCCGCTCGCGGGCGCGGGCGGTCGGCAGTCCTTCCTGATCCTGTTCGACGATGGGTCACGCCCGCCGGTGGATCGCCGCCTCCCCACGGCGGTCACCACGTTGACCGAATCCGAGAAGGACAAACGGCTCGCGCAGCTGGAGCGCGAGCTCGAAGGGATGCGGGAGTACATGCGGGCGGCGGTCGAGGAGCACGAGGCTATCCAGGAGGAGCTTCGCTCCGCGCACGAGGAGATGTTGTCCGCCAACGAGGAATTTCAGAGCACGAACGAGGAGCTCGAGACGTCGAAGGAGGAGCTGCAGTCGACCAACGAGGAGCTCACGACAACCGTCGACGAGCTGCGGAGCCGGAACCAGGAGCTCGGCATGCTGAACCTGGAGCTGGACGCGGCGCGACGAATCTCCGACGCCGCGCGCGCCCATGCGGACACCATCATTCAGGTGGTCAAGGAGCCGTTGGCGGTGCTCGATGGCGGGCTGCGGATCCAGCGGGCGAATTCGGCGTTCGCGGCGGACCTGGGGACGTCCCGCGAGACAGATTGAAGGCCGGTTCCTCTACGAAGCGGGCGACGCCCGGTGGAACATTCCGGAGCTGCACCGGAGATTGCGGGCGCTCGTGGACAACGGCCAGCCTCTTGAAGACTGGGAAACGACGCTGGACCTTCCTGACCAGCGGCGCCAGGTGATGGCGTTGAGCGCGAGGATGATCCCGTCAGACGGCGAACAGGCCGAAGAGTTGTTGCTCGCGGTCCAGGACGTCACCGCTCGCGCGGACATGACCGCCGGGTTCGTCGCCAGCGCCGAGCGGAAGGATCAGTTCATCGCCATGCTGGGCCATGAGCTCCGGCACCCGCTCACGCCCATCACCCACGCCGTCTACCTGTTGCGAAAAAGCCACCCCAGTCCTGAGAACCTCGAACTGATCGAGACGATAGATTCACAGGCGCAAATGCTTCTGCGATTTGTGAACGAGCTTGCTGGACCTGTCGCGCATCAGTCGCGGCGTGATCGAGCTTCGCCCCGAACGTGTCGATTTCGGGGCAGTCGTGCGTGACGCGGTTCAGGCGATTCAGCCATTCGTCGACGAGCGGCGCACGTGTTGTCGCTCATTCTCCCTGCCGCCCCGTTGTCCGTCGACGGGGATCCGGCTCGCTTGCGCCAGGTCGTCAGTAACCTGGTCGAGAACGCGGCGAAGTTCACCGAGCCAGGTGGCACGATCACGGTGACGCTGGAACAGCGCGGCGACAACGCGGTGCTGGCCGTGCGAGACAGCGGCATCGGCATTGCCGCCGAGAATCTCGAGCGTAATTTTCCAGCCGTTCATGCAAGCTCATCGGCCGCTGGTACGCCCCTCCAGTGGATTGGGCATCGGGCTCAGCGTGGTGCGCCGGGTCATGGAGCTGCATAGTGGCGACGTCAAGGTCACCAGCGGCGGCTTCTCTGCGGGAAGCGAGTTCATTGTCTCCCTGCCGCTGGCGTCGTCAGACACACCGGAGGGCCGCGAGGCCGAGAAGGTCGAGACAAGGGCGGCGGCTCCCACGGTGACACTACGCACGCGGAAGGTCATGATCGTCGACGATCACGAAGAGGTCAGGACCTCGCTCTCCCGTCTGGCCCGGGGCTGGGGTCACGAGGTCGCCGTCGCCGGCGATGGCGCGAGTGCGCTCGCGCTTGCGGAGACGTTCCAGCCAGAGTGCGCGATCGTGGACCTGTCGATGCCGGACATGAACGGGATCGATCTCGCTCGTGAGCTTCGTCAGCGGTTCCCGCCGGCAAAGCTCTATTTAATCGCCCTCACCGGATACGCCGGCACGGACATCCGCGACGCGTGCCTCGACGCGGGGTTCGATGCGCACGTGGTCAAGCCGGGAGAGATCGACAGGTTGGAGCAACTGCTGGGAGGCGACGTCGCCAGATCATGAAAACCACCGCTCTCGTGCTCGCCGCCGCCTTCGCCGTTGCCGCCGCCCAGACGCCTGCCCCGCCGCAAGGCGCTGGTGGTGCGGCCCCACCCGCGGCACAACCGGCACCACGCCCGGCGCCGCCGACGCGAGACCCGCGGACGCCGGGGTTCGTCGAGGCGACGGAGCTGCCGGACGGCGCGGTTCCGCCCTCTGACAGGAACGGCAACTTCATCATGGGGCCGACGCACGCGCCGGCGCCGGAGATGACGGTCGCGGACGGGGTGCCGCGCGGAACGGTCCAGACGTTCACGATGAATTCGTCCGACAGCAAGCTGTACCCGGGGATTGCCCGCGACGCTGGCACGTTCGGCACGCCCGACCCCAAGGATCCCGCGAAGCTGATCGTCACGACCAGTCATCCGGCCCCGTACGCGAGAAGGGTCGCCGTCTACGTTCCGGCGCAGTACGTGCCCGGCACCGAAGTCCCCTTCATCGTCGGCGCCGACGGGCCCGACCAGCTGCTGTTCACGGCGCTCGACAGCCTGATCGCGCAGAAGCGCGTGCCGGCGATGGTGGCGATCTCGATCGGGAACGGCAGCGGCGACGCACAGGGCAGCCAGCGCGGACTCGAATACGACACGATGTCGGGCAAGTACTCGGACTTCGTCGAAACCGAGGTGCTGCCGCTCGTCGAGAAGCAGTACGGGGTCAAGCTGACGAAGAACCCGGACGGGCGCGCGACGATGGGCTGCAGCTCGGGCGCCTCGGCGGCGCTCATCATGGCCTGGTACCACCCCGAGCGGTACCGCCGGGTCCTGTCGTACTCGGGCACCTACGTGAACCAGCAGTGGCCGCCGAGCGACGACACCCCGGGCGGGGCCTGGGAGTTCCATCGCCGGCTGATCCCGAACAGCCCGGCGAAACCTCTCCGGCTCTGGCTGCAGGTCGGCGACCGGGATCTGCTCAACCCCAACGTCATGCGCGACGAGATGCACGACTGGGTGCTGGCCAACCAGAACATGGCGAAGGTGCTCGCCGCGAAGGGCTACACCTATCAGTTCGTCTTCTCGCGCAACGCCGGACACTGCGACCGGGCGGTCAAGCAGCAGACGCTGCCGGCGGCGCTCGAGTGGCTGTGGAAGGGATACGGCTCATAGGTTCCAGACGTGCATCACCGCATAGCTGCGCCACGGCCGCCAGCCCTCTGACATCGCCTCGGCCTCCCTGGCACTCACGTTACCGAGCCGCTTGCGCAGGGCGATGTCTTCCTTGGGAAACGCGTCGGGCCAGTGCAGGGCGCGCATCGCGATGTAGTGCGCCGTCCACGGACCAATCCCCGGCACTTCACCGAGCCGCCTGATCGCCTCGTCTGGATGCTGGTGGGCGCCGCCGTCGAGACGCAGCTCGCCGGCCTCCAGCGCCTTCGCCAGCGCGATGACGCTCCGGGCGCGCGCCGAGACGATGCCGTGCCGCGCGATGTCGTCGACGCTTGCGGCCGCGATGCGGGCCGGGGTTGGCGTCAGTCGATCGAGCGCGGCGATCGGCGTGACGAGCGGTTCGCCGAACGCCCGCACGAGGCGGCAGCTGATCGTGGTGGCCGCCTTCACGGTCACCTGCTGGCCGAGAATCGCGCGCAGGCCGAGCTCGTATCCGTCGAAGCCGCCGGGCAGGCGCAGGCCTGGATTCGACCTGACCGCGGCGGTCAGCCGCGTGTCGCGGGCCAGGTGCCGTGCAATCAGATCGGGCCGCGCGTCGAGATCGAACAGGGCGCGGACACGACTGAGCAGCGCCGGCAGGACCGGCGTGAGGCTGTGTGTGAACTCGAGCATCAGCGCATGCTTTTTCCTGGCCTGCGTGACGCCAATCCAGCCGGTGGCGGTCCCCAGCCGCACGGTGCGGGAGTAGGCGGAGTCCGTCACGTGCTCCACGCCGGTCAACGCGCGCGCCGACAGAAACCGCAGCATGCCCTTCCAGTCGTAGGGCGGCCGATACGAGAGCTGCAGCGTCGACGTCTGGTGCTCGACGATCGCGGCGCCATCGGCCGTGGCCTGTCGACGCAGCCGCGTCGGCGGCATGCCGTAGCGGCGGCTGAACGCATCGTTGAAGCGGCGCAGGCTCGAGAAGCCGCTGGCGAACGCGATCTCGGTGATCGGCAGCGCCGTTTCCGTCAGCAGCTGCTTGGCCAGCAGCAGCCGCCTGGTGAGGAGCAGCTGAATCGGCGGGACGCCCAGTTCCTTGTGGATGATGCGGCGAATCTGTCGAGAGCTGAGGGAGAACTCGTCCGCGATCGCCTCGAGGCCGGCCTGCTCGTCGAAGTGTCCCTCCTCGAGCCGCTGCACGATCACGCGGGCGACGCGCTGCCCGTGATCGACGGGAGCACTGCCCGGGGCCAGCTCCGGCCGGCACCGCAGGCAGGGCCTGAAGCCGGCCTGCTCCGCCTCCTGCGGCGTCGCGAAGAACCGGCAGTTGCCGGCCTTGGGCGTCTTCGCCGGACAGATCGGCCGGCAGTAGATATCGGTCGAGGTGACGCCGACGAAGAAGACCCCGTCGAACCGCGAGTCCCGCGTCGTCAGGGCGGTATAGAGCCGCCGTGTGGCCTGATCCATGTGCCATCGTACGCCGGCAGCGCCGCCTTCACTCGCCATATTCGGACACGAGGACGAAATCGCGGCGGCGTCCGAAAATGGCGAGCGCGCGGGTGGGGAACGCCGGAGAATTGGCCTCGACAGCGAACGACGCGGACGGCTCGAGGCCGCCGCGAGAGTCTCCGGGAGGATTCATGCGTGAAGACCAAGCCGCACGTGAAGAAAACGATGGCCTCTCCGGTGGGAGCGCTGACGCTGGTGGCGACCGATGACGGCCTGGCGGCGATCTTGTGGGAGAACGACCGTCCGGGTCGGGTGCGACTGGAGGCTGGGGCCGAGGACCCGCATCATCCGGTCCTGGTCGAGGCCGAGCGTCAGCTCACGGAATACTTCGCCGGCGAGCGGCGTGAGTTCTCGGTGCGGCTCGACGTCACCGGCACGCCGTTTCAGCGCCAGGTCTGGAACGCCCTGCTGGGGATTCCGTTCGGCGAAACCCGGTCGTACCGGGCGATCGCCGAGCAGATCGGCCGTCCCGCAGCGGTGCGCGCGGTGGGTGCGGCGAACGGCAGGAACCCGGTGTCGATCATCGCTCCCTGCCACCGGGTGATCGGCACGAACGGCGCGCTGACCGGGTTCGCGGGTGGTCTCGGCGTCAAGGCGTATCTGCTCGCGCTCGAGCAGCGCCGGCCGGCCGCGTAAGGCATCCGCCGGGGGCGCGTTGACGTGCCGCACGAGCGTCCTTACACTCACCGCAAGGACGGTGAGCCATGCAGGCCAACACGAGACTCTCGGCGGTGATTTACCTGCCAGCCCTGACGTTCCTCGTCAGCGCCTGGACGGCGGCAGCCCTCTTTTACCGCGAGCTGCCGCAGCTCATGCCGACGCACTGGGGCGTATCGTTGAAGCCCGACGGCTTCACCGCCAAGCCCTGGGGTCCGTTCCTGCTGCCGCTGACCATGACCGCCGTCTGGCTGGCGCGGCCGCTGATTCGCCGCCTGTCCCGGCCCGGCCAGCGGATCGAGCGGTTCCCCGGGGCGTTCGACTTCCGGATGATGCTGACCGTCGGCCTGGTCTTCCTGATCTGGAACGTGGTGATCGCCAGATTCGTGTTCTGGCTGCACGCCCTTGCCGTTCCGGCATCCGTTGCCCTCGTGATCGCGGGCACCTACTTCGCGACCCATGCCAATCGCGGACGTGCAGGATGTCCTTCCGACCCGGCTTCCCACGCAGTCCGCCGCGAATGAGGCCGGCTGGGCGCGCACGCGCCGCGCCGGCGGCGCGGTGCTCGTGGTGCTGGGGCTCGGCCTGCTCGCGCTCGTCATCCTCAGCATGTGACGGGCCACCGCCGCGCTTGCGCCGGTGATATCGCTGTCGGTCCCGGCCATGCGGACGGCGACGCCCTGCGCGTCCCTGGTCACGGACCCGCGTGCGAGAAACCACCGGATGCTGCCGTCGCGATGCACCATGCGGTGCTCGACCTCGTAAAAGTGGGTCTCGCCCGCGATATGAGCCCGGGCCGTGCGCGAGGACGGCGGCCCGGTCATCGGGGTGTACCTGCCGGCCCCAGTCGTCCAGATGGTTGCGAATCTCGTGATCCTGGTAGCCAAGAATCTCTTTGAGAATCGGATCGACGTAGATCTCGCCGGTCGCCAGATTCCAGTCCCAGATGCCGACGCCGCCGGCCGCCGCCGCGCGCTTGTAGCGATCGTCAGCCTGCATGGCGCTCGCGGTCGACGGCTGCGGCAATCGCTGCCAGCAACGTGACGTCGTCAAACGGCTTGACCACGGTGGCGATGTCCATCGCGCGACAGGCGTCTCGAGCCTTGGTATCGGTGCCGCCGGTGACAAGCACCACGGGAGTCGGATTCCCCTTGCGACGGAGCCGTTCGCAGAGCTCGGGGCCGCTCACGCCGGGAAGGCCAGCGTCGACGATCAGACAATCTGCGGTCACGGTTCCCACCTCGAATGCCTCGGCCGACGCGAACACTCGCACGTCGTGGCCCAGACAGCGGAGGAGCCGCGCGAGCGCCGTGCGCACATCTTCGTCGTCATCGACGATCGCCAAACGCATCGACTCGTTTCGCACTGACTCGTGCCTGAGGTTGCCGGGAGGGAGATAGTATCAATTTCCGCACAGGACGCGCGCGGCCGGCCCTCCTGTCCAGCCCAGCGGGAGCCCGAGACAAAGGGATGAGATGGGGCGCGGTTCCGCAACTGAACCGCCATGGTTCTATACTCGGGCCGTGTCACAAGCCGGACGCCTGGCTCCGCTGTTCGTCGTGGGGATCGGCGCCTCCGCCGGAGGCCTCGAAGCGCTGATCGATCTGTTCGCGGTTCTGCCGCGAACCGGCATGGCCTTCATCGTGGTTCAGCACCTTGACCCGACCCACGAAAGCCTGCTTGCCGAGATCCTGTCGAAGAAGACCACGATGGCCGTGTCGCTGGCCGTCGCCGGAGAGGCCGTGCAGCGGGATCACGTCTACGTCATCCCCGCGGATGCGACCATCACCGTGCGCGACGGCCTCATCGATCTGAAGCCGAGGACGGGTGACCGCGGAGCGGCCCTTTCCGGTGGATCTCCTCTTCTCGTCCCTTGCGGTCGCGTATGGCGACGGCGCGATCGGCGTCGTGCTCTCCGGCGCCGACTCGGACGGCTCGCTCGGGCTCCGCGAGATCAAGCACGGCGGCGGGTTGACCTTCGCGCAGCGGCCCGAGTCGGCGCGCTTCCCGATGATGCCAAGCCATGCCATCGAGACGGGCTGCGTGGATCTGGTGTTGCGCCCGAACGAGATCGCCGGCGAGCTCGCGCGCCTCACCCGCCGATTTGCCACGGCGGGGGCGAGCCCTGGTTTCACAGCGGAAGGCCCGGCAGACGCCGGCGTCGAAGACGAAGAAGCGCATCTCCGTCAGATCTTCCAGCGGCTTCGCTCGGCGCACGGCGTCGACTTCACCCACTACAAGCGAACCACGATCAGACGCCGCATCGAGCGGCGAATGATGCTGCGACGGATCGAGAGCCTCGACGAGTACCGCGAATCGCTCGATCGCGATCCTGCCGAGCTCGCCGCGCTCTTCCAGGACTTCCTGATCCGCGTCACCGAGTTCTTTCGTGATCCGCCGGCGTTCGATGCGCTGCGCGACCACGTGCTTCCCGCGCTTTGTGAAGGCCGGTCTCCGAGAGAGCCGATCCGCATCTGGGTGCCCGGCTGCGCGACCGGCGAGGAGGTCTATTCCGTCGCCATCGCCGTTCTCGAGTACCTCGGTGACCGCCTGGCGTCGCTGAAGATCCAGATTTTCGGGACCGACGTCAGCGAACCGGCGCTGGAGAAGGCGCGCGCGGGCGTGTACCCCGCCAGCTCCCTGCAGGACGTGTCGCCTGAACGCCTGGAACGGTTCTTCATCCGGCAGAACGGCGACTACCGCATCGCGAAGGACGTTCGCGACCTCTGTCTCTTCGCGCGTCAGGACGTGACGCGCGATCCGCCGTTCTCGCGATTGGACCTCATCAGCTGCCGCAATCTCCTCATCTATCTGGACGACGTCGCTCAGCGCCGGGTGCTCCGAACGTTCCACTACGCGCTGCGTCCGCACGGCATGCTGTTCTTTGGTCCGGCAGAGACGGTCTCCCAGTCTCCCGAGTTGTTCGAGCAGCTCGACAGCGGGCTGCGAGTGTTCCGTCGCATGCCGAATACCGGCGGGGGGTCCCTCGCGGAACGGGGCGATCTTTCGACCTTGCTGGCGCTCGAGCCCGACGACAACGCGGCGCCGGTTCCCGTCGAGGCAGACTCGCTGCCGCGCGAAGCGGACCGGCTGCTGCTCGCGCGTTTTGCGCCGGCGTGTGTGCTCGTGAACCAGGCCCTCACCATCCTCCAGTTTCGCGGCCAGACCGGTCCCTACCTGGAGCCAGCCGGCGGCCCGCCCAGCTTCGACCTGCGACGGGTCATGCGTCCCGAGCTGCTCGTCCAGATTCTTCCGGCGATCGAAGAGACCCGCAGGACCGGCCTGGCGTCCCGCCGCGAGGTCCGTCTCGATGCGCGCGAGATCAGCATCGAGGTGATTCCGCTCGCGGGCGCGGGCGGGCGGCAGTCCTTCCTGATCCTGTTCGACGATGGGTCACGCCCGCCGGTGGATCGCCGCCTCCCCACGGCGGTCACCGCGTTGACCGAATCCGAGAAGGACAGACGGCTCGCGCAGCTGGAGCGCGAGCTCGAAGGGATGCGGGAGTACATGCGGGCGGCGGTCGAGGAGCACGAGGCTATCCAGGAGGAGCTTCGCTCCGCGCACGAGGAGATGTTGTCCGCCAACGAGGAATTTCAGAGCACGAACGAGGAGCTCGAGACGTCGAAGGAGGAGCTGCAGTCGACCAACGAGGAGCTCACGACAACCGTCGACGAGCTGCGGAGCCGGAACCAGGAGCTCGGCATGCTGAACCTGGAGCTGGACGCGGCGCGCCGAATCTCCGACGCCGCGCGCGCCCATGCGGACACCATCATTCAGGTGGTCAAGGAGCCGTTGGCGGTGCTCGATGGCGGGCTGCGGATCCAGCGGGCGAATTCGGCGTTCGCGGCGGACCTGGGGACGTCCCGCGAGACAGATTGAAGGCCGGTTCCTCTACGAAGCGGGCGACGCCCGGTGGAACATTCCGGAGCTGCACCGGAGATTGCGGGCGCTCGTGGACAACGCCCAGCCTCTTGAAGACTGGGAGGTGACGCTGGACCTTCCTGACCAGCGGCGCCAGGTGATGGCGTTGAGCGCGAGGAAGATCCCGTCAGACGGCGAACGGGCCGAAGAGTTGTTGCTCGCGGTCCAGGACGTCACCGCTCGCGCGGACATGACCGCCGGGTTCGTCGCCAGCGCCGAGCGGAAGGATCAGTTCATCGCCATGCTGGGCCATGAGCTCCGGCACCCGCTCACGCCCATCACCCACGCACGTCTACCTGTTGCGAAAAGGCCACCCCAGTCCTGAGAACCTCGAACTGATCGAGACGATCGATACACAGGCGCAAATGCTTCTGCGATTTGTGAACGAGCTTGTGGACCTGTCGCGCATCAGTCGCGGCGTGATCGAGCTTCGCCCCGAACGTGTCGATTTCGGGGCAGTCGTGCGGGACGCGGTTCAGGCGATCCAGCCATTCGTCGACGAGCGGCGCCACGTGTTGTCGCTCATTCTCCCTGCCGCCCCGTTGTACGTCGACGGGGATCCGGCTCGCTTGCGCCAGGTCGTCAGTAACCTGGTCGAGAACGCGGCGAAGTTCACCGAGCCAGGTGGCACGATCACGGTGACGCTGGAACAGCGCGGCGACAACGCGGTGCTGGCCGTGCGAGACAGCGGCATCGGCATTGCCGCCGAGAATCTCGAGCGTAATTTTCCAGCCGTTCATGCAATCTCATCGGCCGCTGGTACGCCCCTCCAGTGGATTGGGCATCGGGCTCAGCGTGGTGCGGCGGGTCATGGAGCTGCATGGTGGCGACGTCAAGGTCACCAGCGGCGGCTCCTCTGCGGGAAGCGAGTTCGTTGTCTCGCTGCCGCTGTCGCGTCAGACACACGGGAGCGGCCGCGAGCCCGAGAACGTCGAGACATCCGCGGCGCCGTCCCCGGTGACGCGGCGCACGCGGAAGGTCATGATCGTCGACGATCACGAAGAGGTCAGGACCTCGCTCTCCCGTCTGGCCCGGGGCTGGGGTCACGAGGTCGCCGTCGCCGGCGATGGCGCGAGTGCGCTCGCGCTTGCGGAGACGTTCCAGCCAGAGTGCGCGATCGTGGACCTGTCGATGCCGGACATGAACGGGATCGATCTCGCTCGTGAGCTTCGTCAGCGGTTCCCGCCGGCAAAGCTCTATTTAATCGCCCTCACCGGATACGCCGGCACGGACATCCGCGACGCGTGCCTCGACGCGGGGTTCGATGCGCACGTGGTCAAGCCGGGAGAGATCGACAGGTTGGAGCAACTGCTGGGAGGCGACGTCGCCAGATCATGAAAACCACCGCTCTCGTGCTCGCCGCCGCCTTCGCCGTTGCCGCCGCCCAGACGCCTGCCCCGCCGCAAGGCGCTGGTGGTGCGGCCCCACCCGCGGCACAACCGGCACCACGCCCGGCGCCGCCGACGCGAGACCCGCGGACGCCGGGGTTCGTCGAGGCGACGGAGCTGCCGGACGGCGCGGTTCCGCCGCTCTGACAGGAACGGCAACTTCATCATGGGGCCGACGCACGCGCCGGCGCCGGAGATGACGGTCGCGGACGGGGTGCCGCGCGGAACGGTCCAGACGTTCACGATGAATTCGTCCGACAGCACGCTGTATCCGGGGATCGCCCGCGACGCTGGCACGTTCGGCACGCCCGACCCCAAGGATCCCGCGAAGCTGATCGTCACGACCAGTCATCCGGCCCCGTACGCGAGAAGGGTCGCCGTCTACGTTCCGGCGCAGTACGTCCCCGGCACCGAAGTCCCCTTCATCGTCGGCGCCGACGGGCCCGACCAGCTGCTGTTCACGGCGCTCGACAGCCTGATCGCGCAGAAGCGCGTGCCGGCGATGGTGGCGATCTCGATCGGGAACGGCAGCGGCGACGCACAGGGCAGCCAGCGCGGACTCGAATACGACACGATGTCGGGCAAGTACTCGGACTTCGTCGAAACCGAGGTGCTGCCGCTCGTCGAGAAGCAGTACGGGGTCAAGCTGACGAAGAACCCGGACGGGCGCGCGACGATGGGCTGCAGCTCGGGCGCCTCGGCGGCGCTCATCATGGCCTGGTACCACCCCGAGCGGTACCGCCGGGTCCTGTCGTACTCGGGCACCTACGTGAACCAGCAGTGGCCGCCGAGCGACGACACCCCGGGCGGGGCCTGGGAGTTCCATCGCCGGCTGATCCCGAACAGCCCGGCGAAACCTCTCCGGCTCTGGCTGCAGGTCGGCGACCGGGATCTGCTCAACCCCAACGTCATGCGCGACGAGATGCACGACTGGGTGCTGGCCAACCAGAACATGGCGAAGGTGCTCGCCGCGAAGGGCTACACCTATCAGTTCGTCTTCTCGCGCAACGCCGGACACTGCGACCGGGCGGTCAAGCAGCAGACGCTGCCGGCGGCGCTCGAGTGGCTCTGGAAGGGATACGGCTCATAGGTTCCAGACGTGCATCACCGCATAGCTGCGCCACGGCCGCCAGCCCTCTGACATCGCCTCGGCCTCCCTGGCACTCACGTTACCGAGCCGCTTGCGCAGGGCGATGTCTTCCTTGGGAAACGCGTCGGGCCAGTGCAGGGCGCGCATCGCGATGTAGTGCGCCGTCCACGGACCAATTCCCGGCACTTCACCGAGCCGCCTGATCGCCTCGTCTGGATGCTGGTGGGCGCCGCCGTCGAGACGCAGCTCGCCGGCCTCCAGCGCCTTCGCCAGCGCGATGACGCTCCGGGCGCGCGCCGAGACGATGCCGTGCCGCGCGATGTCGTCGACGCTTGCGGCCGCGATGCGGGCCGGGGTTGGCGTCAGTCGATCGAGGGCGGCGATCGGCGTGACGAGCGGTTCGCCGAACGCCCGCACGAGGCGGCAGCTGATCGTGGTGGCCGCCTTCACCGTCACCTGCTGGCCGAGAATCGCGCGCAGGCCGAGCTCGTATCCGTCGAAGCCGCCGGGCAGGCGCAGGCCTGGATTCGACCTGACCGCGGCGGTCAGCCGCGTGTCGCGGGCCAGGTGCCGTGCAATCAGATCGGGGCGCGCATCGAGATCGAACAGGGCGCGGACACGACTGAGCAGCGCCGGCAGGACCGGCGTGAGGCTGTGTGTGAACTCGAGCATCAGCGCATGCTTTTTCCTGGCCTGCGTGACGCAAATCCAGCCGGTGGCGGTCCCCAGCCGCACGGTGCGGGAGTAGGCGGAGTCCGTCACGTGCTCCACTCCGGTCAACGCGCGCGCCGACAGAAACCGCAGCATGCCCTTCCAGTCGTAGGGCGGCCGATACGAGAGCTGCAGCGTCGACGTCTGGTGCTCGACGATCGCGGCGCCATCGGCCGTGGCCTGTCGGCGCAGCCGCGTCGGCGGCATGCCGTAGCGGCGGCTGAACGCATCGTTGAAGCGGCGCAGGCTCGAGAAGCCGCTGGCGAACGCGATCTCGGTGATCGGCAGCGCCGTTTCCGTCAGCAGCTGCTTGGCCAGCAGCAGCCGCCTGGTGAGGAGGAGCTGAATCGGCGGGACGCCAAGTTCCTTGTGGATGATGCGGCGAATCTGTCGAGAGCTGAGGGAGAACTCGTCCGCGATCGCCTCGAGGCCGGCCTGCTCGTCGAAGTGTCCCTCCTCGAGCCGCTGCACGATCACGCGCGCGACGCGCTGCCCGTGATCGACGGGAGCACTGCCCGGGGCCAGCTCCGGCCGGCACCGCAGGCAGGGCCTGAAGCCGGCCTGCTCCGCCTCCTGCGGCGTCGCGAAGAACCGGCAGTTGCCGGCCTTGGGCGTCTTCGCCGGACAGATCGGCCGGCAGTAGATATCGGTCGAGGTGACGCCGACGAAGAAGACCCCGTCGAACCGCGAGTCCCGCGTCGTCAGGGCGGTATAGAGCCGCCGTGTGGCCTGATCCATGTGCCATCGTACGCCGGCAGCGCCGCCTTCACTCGCCATATTCGGACACGAGGACGAAATCGCGGCGGCGTCCGGAAATGGCGAGCGCGCGGGTGGTGAACGCCGGAGAATTGGCATCGACAGCGAACGACGCGGCGGCTCGAGACCGCCGCGAGAGTCTCCGGGAGGATTCATGGTGAAGACCAAGCCGCACGTGAAGAAGACGATGGCCTCTCCGGTGGGAGCGCTGACGCTGGTGGCGACCGATGACGGCCTGGCGGCGATCTTGTGGGAGAACGACCGTCCTGGTCGGGTGCGACTGGAGGTTGGGGCCGAGGACCCGCATCATCCGGTCCTGGTCGAGGCCGAGCGTCAGCTCACGGAATACTTCGCCGGCGAGCGGCGTGAGTTCTCGGTGCGGCTCGACGTCACCGGCACGCCGTTTCAGCGCCAGGTCTGGAAGGCCCTGCTGGGGATTCCGTTCGGCGAAACCCGGTCGTACCGGGCGATCGCCGAGCAGATCGGCCGTCCCGCAGCGGTGCGGGCGGTGGGTGCGGCGAACGGCAGGAACCCGGTGTCGATCATCGCTCCCTGCCACCGGGTGATCGGCACGAGCGGCGCGCTCACCGGGTTCGCGGGTGGTCTCGGCGTCAAGGCGTATCTGCTCGCGCTCGAGCAGCGCCGGCCGGCCGCGTGAGGCATCCGCCGGGGCGCGTTGACGTGGCCGCACGAGCGTCCTTACACTCACCGCAAGGACGGTGAGCCATGCAGGCCAACACGAGGCTCTCGGCGGTGATCTACCTGCCAGCCCTGACGTTCCTCGTCAGCGCCTGGACGGCGGCAGCTCTCTTCTACCGCGAACTGCCGCAGCTCATGCCGACGCACTGGGGCATTTCGCTGAAGCCCGACGGCTTCACCGCCAAGCCCTGGGGTCCGTTCCTGCTGCCGCTGACCATGACTGCCGTCTGGGTGGCGCGGCCGCTGATTCGCCGCCTGTCCCGGCCCGGCCAGCGGATCGAGCGGTTCCCCGGGGCGTTCGACTTCCGGATGATGCTGACCGTCGGCCTCGTCTTCCTGATCTGGAACGTGGTGATCGCCAGATTCGTGTTCTGGCTGCACGCCCTTGCCGTTCCGGCATCTGTTGCCCTCGTGATCGCGGGCACCTACTTCGCGACCGTGCCAATCGCGGACGTCAGGATGCCCGACCGCTCCCACGCGGTCGCCGCGAATGAGGCCGGCTGGGCGCGCACGCGCCGCGCCGGCGGCGCGGTGCTCGTGGTGCTGGGGCTCGGCCTGCTCGCGCTCGTCATCCTCAGCATGTGACGGGAGTGCAGGATCGGGTGCTCGGCTGCCTGAAAGGCGTCGCCTGCGGCGACGCCATCGGCAAACAGAGCGAAGGGCTGAGCCGAGACGAGGTGCGGCGCTGGTATCCGCAGGGGATTCGCGGGTTCGAAGGCACACCTGGCGAGGGCATCCCACGCTACGCCGGCAATTCGAAACGCACGTGGAGCATCGGCGAGACCACGGATGACACCGAGCGGACGCTCGCCGTGGCACGCGCCATCGTCCTGGACGGCGACGTCCGGCACGCGAGTATCGGCCGGGAGCTCCTCTCCTGCACGAAGTGCGTGCACCCGGGCATCAAGTCGCTCTGGGAGTTCCATCAGGCCGGCAATCCCGCACGCATCGTGCAGGAGCACGACGGCTGCGGCGCCGCAGTGCGTGTGGCGCCGGTCGGCATCCTCTACCGATCGCATCGGCTCGACGAGATCGTCGCTGGATCGCGTCAGTCATCCATTCCCACTCACGGAGGACCGCTCGCGCTCGCGGGCGCCGCGGCGACGGCGGCCGCAGTGTCAGCCGCCATCGACGGCGCGACGCCGGATGCGATCGTCGATCTCGCGCGGCAGGCGGCATCGCGGGCCGAGCGCGAACGCACAGGAAGCCACGACGCGCCGTTCGCACAGAGTCTTGCACGATATCCACGTGAGCCTGCGTGACGTGCGCCGGCTCGACCCGACAGACGTGGCGGGCCGATACTTCCCCGACACTCCGCTGACGATCGTCCCGCTGGCGATCGCGCTCGCCGTCGTGCTGACGTCCGCCGACGCGGCGATCCTGCTGGCCGCAAATGTTGGCGGTGACAGCGACTCGGTGGCGTCGATTGCGGGAGCAATCCTCGGCGCACGCTTCCCTGAGACGATCGACGACGAGTGGTACGCGGTCGTCGAGACCGTCAACGGGCATGAGCTCGCGGCGGTGAGCGAGGCCCTGGGCGCGCGCCGCCACTGAGCACGGGACGCGCCGACAGCCGCCGCCGCTACTTCAACGCACGGTAGCCGGCGAAGTCGTCCCAGACCTGCTGAATCACCTTGGGATCGACGACGCGGGTGTCTCCCTTTTGCGGTTCCTTTTCGGAGAACAGCACCAGCTTGACGCTCGGGCACGCCGGGCCGAGCGCGGTGACGTCGTAGACGTAGAGTCCTTCGTAGATCGCCTCGGTCTCCCCGATGCGCTGCTCGAGCCTGAACGGGTGAATGGGCTTGACCTCGGTCTCGCCGCAGAAGGCGCGCATCCGGTCGAAGCCCGACGTGAAGCGCTTGATCGGGGGAAGCGCCATGCCCTGCGTCCGCGCCGCGCCGCGCATCACCTTGGTCCAGAAGCCTTCGACCATCTTCGGCGTCGCGCGAACCAGGAGCACCGGCGGATGGTCGGCGACGTATTCCGACCAGTTGCTGAAATCGAGCAGCGGACGAATGAAGGATTGGCCGGAGCCGGGGATGCTCTGATCGGGTCCGCCGGTCCGATCGAGCCGTTCGCTGGCGCTGTAGGTCAGGACCGGCGTGATGAAGAGGACGTCGAAGGCTGCCGCCGACAGGTGGTACTGCGCCAGCGTCGCCGTCCGGCGCTGCGCCGCCTCTTTCAGGGCCTCCTCTGGGGAACGGCCGCACCGGTTCGACCGGCAGGCGCGTGCGCATCGGGCGCGGCGGTCCCGGCCATCTTCGTCGCGGAAGAAGCGACCACGTCACAGACGTCCGCGATGCGGACCACGCGCGCCGCTTCGCGGGTGCGCTCGGCTTTCTGATCGAGCACCGACGTCATCCCGACCAGCGCGCCGTCCAAGGTAAACACCGGTCCACCTGCGCTGCCGGCCGCCAGCACCAGGTCGGCGAGGATGGTGTGCGCGCCGGCGCCCATCACCAGCGCCGACGCCAGATCCTTCTGCTGGCGGATCGGCGCGCCGACCGCGAAGATGCGCTGGCCGTTGGCGACGGAGGACTTCGCCGCGTCGGCGCATCGCAGCGGCACCGGCTTCACCGCGGCGGCCGCCTTGGCGTCCACCCACAGGATGGCGACGTCGCGCGCCGCATCGGCGATCAGAATCGTGGCCGCGACCTTCACCGCCGGGGTGAGCTGCACCTCGATGGATGTCGCCGTACCGACGGCACGCTGGCTCGTCGCGATCAGGCCGCCGGCGTCGAACACGAACCCCGATGCTCGCGCCGTCGGCGTCCACAGCGCGACCACGCTGTCCTGCCACTGCATCAGGATTGACGAAGGGTCGGCGTCGACGGCCGGAGACGCTCCGGGTGCGCCGGTGGCGTCCGACTGGACATCGGCGTTCGCCGCCGTCAGGTCGAGCACGGTCTCGCCCTGCGCGCCCACGTCGATGGTCTGCGTCCATTGATAGGTCTTGCCGTGGAACACGACCGGCTTGTCCGACTCCACCGTGTAGTTCCCGGGGCGCAGCCGCACCGTGGCGGTGCCGTCACGGGCCGTGACGACCACCCGCGGCGGCGCGGTCGGCGGGTTGTCGCTGATCAACAGGGTATGGCGCGGCACCGGCGTCGCGGTCTTCTCCGCGTCGGGCACCACGACCGTGATCCGAAGGACGACGTTCTGGGCGGGCGCGACCGGCAGGAGAAGGCCAGGAAGGAGGCCAGGGAAGAAGCCGAGCGTCGCCAGGATCAACGTGCGGAGCATGGGGTCATCCTCGTCCCCGTGGCCGCGGGAAGTCAAACCTCCCGGGGGCGCGGCCGACCTTGGCCACGGCGGACGCGGGGTATGGTACGTTCATCCGCCAGATGGCAGCCGCCATCACCCCTTGAAGGAGGCCAGCGCGTGGCAAAGGCATCGGACGTCAATTCCCCGGGTCCGACCGGTTCGACGGTCACGATCAACACGGCCTGGAACTCGACGGCTCCTCCCGGCGAATTCCGGCCGTACATCCCGGAGTCGGCCAATGTCCCCGAGTTCACGTTCAAGGCGGTGCTCTTCGGCGCGATCTTCGGGATCATCTTCGGCGCGGTCACCGTGTATGTCGGCCTGCGCGCCGGCCTGACGGTGTCGGCCTCGATCCCGATTGCCGTCCTCAGCATCAGCCTGCTGCGCGCCTTCGGCAAGGCCACCATCCTCGAGAACAACATCGTCCAGACGGCGGGATCGGCGGGCGAGTCGGTGGCGGCGGGCGCGATCTTCACGCTGCCGGCGCTGATCTTCATGGGCTTCCCGTTCGAGTACGCGCGCGTCTTCATGCTGGCGTTGATCGGCGGCTGGATCGGCGTGCTCTTCATGATCCCGCTGCGTCGTCAGCTGATCGTGCAGGAGCACGGCAACCTGCTCTATCCCGAGGGGACGGCCTGCGCGGACGTCCTGGTCGCGGGCGAGAAGGGCGGATCGTTCGCCAGCCGCGTGTTCTGGGGGCTGGGCCTGGGCGGCGCCTACACCTTTCTCATGGCCAGCGCGCAGCTCTGGAAGCAGCGGCCGCTGTACGAGCCGGCCTGGCTTCCGGGCGCGTCGTTCCGGGCCGAGATCACCAGCGAGTACCTGGGCGTCGGCTACATCATCGGCCCGAAGATCGCCGGCACCATCTTCGCCGGCGGCGTGTTCTCCTGGCTGGTGCTGATGCCGGCGATCAAGTTCTTCGGCGAAGGCCTGGCCGAGCCGCTGTATCCGAGCACGGTGCCGATCCGGAACATGACGCCGGGACAGCTGTGGGAGAGCTACATCCGGCCGATGGGCGCCGGCGCCGTCGCCATGGCCGGCCTCATCACCCTCGTGAAGACGATGCCGACCATCATCAACGCGCTGCGGAGCGGCATGAAGGACATCCGCTCGCAGCAGTCCGGGCTGGAGAGCGGCAGCCGGCTCGAGCGCGACATCGCCATGAAGTGGGTCGTGCTCGGTTCGATCGCCATCGTGGTGGTGATGTGGCTGATGCTCACGTTCAACCCGATTGCCGGCGCGCGCACGTCCGGATTCGAGAACCTGATCGCCTCGCTCTTCGTGGTGATCTTCGGGTTCCTGTTCGTGACGGTGTCGTCGCGGATCTGCGGCCTGATCGGCACCTCGGCCAATCCGATCAGCGGAATGACCATCGCCACGCTGATGGCCACCTGCGCGATGTTCCTGGCGATGGGCTGGACGGCGCCGGCCTATTCGGCGCTGGCCATCACCATCGGCGGCGTGGTGTGCGTGGCGGCGGCGAACGCCGGGGCGACGTCGCAGGACCTGAAGACCGGGTACCTGATCGGCGCGACGCCGTATCGGCAGCAGTGGGCCTTGATGATCGGCGTCATGGTGTCGGTGTTCGTGATCGGCGGCACGCTGATGCTGATGAACTTCGGGCTGTCCGAGTTCAGGCCGGTGCAGCGGCCGATCGACATCGACAAGGTCCGCGTGGAACAGGGCCAGCGCGGCGCCGCGGTGCGCGTCGAAAAGGAGCTGGACGATCCGAACCCGCAGGTCTACCGGGACAAGAAGTACATCCTGGTCAACGCCCTCGGCTCGCGCGATCTGCCCGACGGCAAGTATCTCTACGATCCCGACACGCGCCAGATCGAGATCCAGTGGATCACCGGCATCGGCAGCGACAAGGCGGCCGCACCGCAGGGCCGTCTGATGGCGACGGTCATCACCGGCATCCTCAACCAGCGGCTGCCGTGGCGGCTGGTGGCGATGGGCGTCTTCCTCGTCATCGCGGTCGAGCTGCTCGGGATTCGGTCGCTCTCGTTCGCCGTCGGTTCGTATCTCGGCCTGCATACGACGCTGGCGATCTTCTGCGGCGGCATCGTCCGGTGGGCGGCGGAGCGCGGCGCCAAGCCGGCCGGCGATCACGCCGCCAGCGAAGTCAGCCCGGGATCGCTGTTCGCGAGCGGCCTGATTGCCGCGGGTGGTGTGCTGGGGCTGATCGCGATCATCATCAACGTGCTCGGCGATCCCGAGCTGGGGATCAGGCTGATCCCGCCGGGTGTCCTCGCGTTCGGGCCGCGGATTGCGCCGGGCCTGGCCACGTCGAACCTGGTCGCGGTGCTGATGTTCGCGCTGCTGGCGTATTCGCTCTATTACTTCGCGCGCAAGAAGCTGGATTGATGCGCCCCCTCAGCGCGTGCGCATCGTCAGCCACCACTTCATGGTGGACGTCACGAGCTCGGCGGCGTCCTGCTGGACGAAGTGGCCGGCGCCGGGGACGGTGACCAGCGTGAGGTCTTTGTCCAGCCAGTCCCAGGTGCCTGCGAGCGCGTTCTTGTGCAGCGCGCGATCGTCGAGGCCGTGGAACATCAGCACCGGGACCGACACTTTGGGGAACACCGGCGGCTCCGGTGCGTCGGCGCCGGACGTCTTCGGATAGTTCGCCTTGTAGTAGTTCAGCATGGCGTCGAAGTCGGACCGCTCGAAGGCTTCGACGTAGCGCTTCCGCGCCGCCGGGTCGCGGACCCATCCCGAGAGCGTCTGCGCCGTCATCGGATTGCCGAAGAACACCTTCGGATCGCCGGGCGAACCGCGCTGGAACGTGCGCGCATACTCGCTGTTCGCGATCTGCTCGGGATTCGACTTGAGCTCGCGGAGCAGGCCGCTCGGATGCGGCAGGTTGAGCACGATCAGCCGCTCGGTCATGGCCGGCAGGTTCAGCGCGAACTGCCAGGCGACCATGCCGCCCCAGTCGTGCCCGACGATCGTCGCCTTGTCGCGCTTGAGGTGACGGATGACCGCGGCGACATCCCCCACCAGCAGGCGCATGTCGTAGTGCTCGACGCCTTTCGGCTTGTCGCTCAGGTTGTAGCCGCGCTGATCGATCGCCACCACCTGGAACGTCTCCGACAGCGCCGCCATCGCGTGGCGCCACGAGTACCAGAAGTCGGGAAAGCCGTGAATCATCACGACGAGCGGGCCGGTGCCGAGCGTCGCATAGTGGATCTTCACGCCGTCGCCCGACACGGCGTAGCCGTGGGTGACGCGCTCGAAGACGTCCGGCTGCTGGCCGGTGGCACGCGCGGGCAGCAGCAGGCAGATGGCCAGCGTCCACAGAATGGCTCGGCTCGACAAGGTGGTGACTCCTTCCGGGCGCGATGATAGCCTACCCCTTCGCCAAGGAGTCTTTTGATGAGCACACTGACACGCGCCGTTCTCGCGTCCATGCTGGTCGTTGTCACACCGGCCGCGCAGTCGCCCGATCCTCTGCTCTCCGACACCCGCCTGACCGTGCACACGCTCCTGCGGGAGGACATCTTCGCCGGCTTCCGGAACGGCAACATGGAACGCCTCGCCAAGGCCGAACAGAACATCGAGGTGCTGCTGAAGGAGCGCCCGGACCAGCGCGCGAACCTGGTGGCATGGAAGGCGGGAATCGCGACATTTCGAGCGGTGCGCGCCCACGAGGCGGGCCAGGCCGCGGAATTCGAACGAACCTTCGCGGGTGCGCTGAGCGACTTCACCGCCGCGGCAAAACTGGAGACCGGCAACGACGGAGTGGCGGCGATCACGGGCGGCACCCTGGCGACCTTCGCGGACCGGCTGCCCGCCAACCATCGCGCGGCCGCATGGACGCGGGCCTACGACAACTATTCGCTGTTGTGGAAGCAGCAGGGCGCCGGGATCGAGAAGATGCCCGTGCATCACAAGGGCGAGGTCCTGTCAGGGCTGACGCAGTCGGCGCAGCGGACCGGACGCCACGAGGAAGCCGCGCAGTATCTCGACAAGATGCTGACGGTCCTCGCCGACACACCTTACGAGGCGATGGCGAAGCAGTGGAAAGCCGATCCGGCAAGCGCCGCGACGACCAGCCTCACCTGCAAGAACTGCCACAATCCGGGACGGCTCTCGAGCCGCCTGGAGGCCTTGAAGAAGTAGCTGGAGGATCAGATGGTGTTGACGAAGTCGGAGCTGATTGGCGCGCTGAAGAAGGAAGTGCACATCCTGCTGCACCTCGCGGGCAAGATTGACCGCACGCACCTCGATTACCGCCCGACCCCCAAGCAGCGGAGCACGCTCGAACTGCTGCAGTACCTGAGCATCATGGGACCGGAGATAGTGAAGTTCGTCAAGGCCGGGACGTTCGACGTTCCCGCCTGGACGGCCGCGGAGCATGGCGCGACAACCCGGGATTTCGACGAGACGCTCGCGGTCATCCGTCGGCAGCTCGACGATTACCCGGCGCTGCTCGGCGATCTGTCCGACGCGGCGTTCCGCGAAGAGATCACCATGTTCGGACAGACCGCCTCGCGCGGCGCCACGATCGTCAACCTGGTGCTGTGCGGATGCGCGGCCTACCGCACGCAGTTGTTCGTGTATCTGAAGGCGTGCGGTCGCGTCGAGCTCAGCACCATGAACCTGTGGGCCGGCATGGACGCGCCCGCCGCCGTCTGACCCCGCGCTACTGATTCCCCAGCACCGGACGCAGGACCGACTTGTAGACATCGGTCGCGATCCGGCGTCCGAGGTCGTTGCCCGCGTCCTGGTCGAACCGATAGTGGATGCCGCCATAGACGCGGGCGTCGTCCACATCGTCCGACACCTGCTTCAGCTGCGAGTAGCGCCTGGTGATCAGCGTGCCCGGGGCGGGCAACCGCCGGAGCCGCCAACATCACGCCGAACAGCAGAAATCCCAGGTATTTCGCGAGCGTTTGCCGAACCGGCTTCTGAGCACCGGTGGATCCCGGAATCATGACTGCCTCCATCTCGCCTATGGGCAGAAAGACAGCGGGGCGAAAAAGTCCGCGGCTCGGCAGGAAGTCGCCGGGCCGAGCGCGAAAAGTCTGCCAAATTCACAAAGAAATCTTAATTAATCCCTCACGTTCGCTTGCGATTGGGACCAGCTGCAAGTAACCTGATGCTTCTTCTCACATAACTGACGTTTCCTGCGCGCCCTGACCTGGAGTCCAGCGAGGCTCCCCCGGAGGGGACAGGCCGTGGAGCGTCGGCGCTGGGTACCTCCCGTCGTGTACGTACATCCCCTCCGATACGGCTCGATCACTCGTGCACGGATTGGAGAAGGGTTCATGGCTCGCGGGACTTCGCGACGATTTTCGACCAGTAAAATTTCGTCACGCCTGACGGCAACGCTCTTGATTGGCGGCTGCCTCGGCGTCGTGCTGGCAATAGGCACGTCATCGACGAACGCGCAGGTGGGGGCCGAATTCAACGTCGGTAAGAACGTCGACGTTGTCGGTCCGCACGGCACGGCGCCATACGATCCCGCCGGCTCGAATCCGTTCTTCATTGGCGATCCCGACAAGAAGCAGCAGAACGAACCGTCCTGCGACGTGTCGCCGAACAACCCGCTGGTCGTGTTCTGTGGCATGAACAGCTACAGTGCGGTCGATCGCACCGACATCTCCGGGGAGCCGTGGGTCGGCGCGTCGTTCACGATGGACGGCGGGCTCACCTGGAAGAGCCACCTGCATCCGGGGTTCAAGCCGTCCGCCTCGTCGGCCCCGGCGCCGCTCGTGCCGCCGATCGGCTATGAGACGGCTGCCGATCCCGTCGTCCGCCTCGCCCCGGGCATCGGCCTGTACACGTTCATCGCCTTCAACCGGGCGGGCACCGGCGCGCTGCTGCTCGGCCGCTGGTATGAGAAGAACATCGAAGGCGGATTCCCATACGCGTGGAAGGACACAATCGAGATCGCGAAAGGCACCGGCTCACCTGGTCAGGCCGGACGGTTCCTCGACAAGCCGGTAACCACGATATCTCTGCTGCCGGCAGGCGGCACCTACAACTTCCCCGTCCCGGACCCCACACCGGCCGAGCCGGCGAAGACTCGCATTCAGAAGGTGCCGGCGGGCATCGTTCATGTGGGCTATGCCGTGTTCCCGGGCAACAGCCAGCAGGACGGCACCAAGATCGTCTACACCCGATCGACCAACTACGGGGACAGCTGGGACCCGTCCACCACGCTGAGCGAGGCCCAGAGCATCAACCAGGCGCCCGACATCGCGGTCGATCCCATCGCCCGGCGCGTCGTCGTGGTCTGGCGGCGATTCGCCGATACGACCTTCAAGCAGACCGACGCCATCATGGCGGCGATTTCCAATGACGACGGCCGGTCGTTCAGCAAGCCGAGCGTGGTCGCCAACATCTGCGCGTTCACGCAGAACAGCACGTCGGCGAGCTTCCGGACGACGACGCACCCATTCGTCGTGTTCGATGGCACGGCCTTCCACGCGGTGTGGGCGCAGCGGCAGGGCGCGTGCGGAAGCCCGCCGACCGGATATTCGCGCATCGTCATGTCGAACCTGTCGTTCAACGGCGGCACGGCGAAGTGGTCGAACCCGGCGGTCGTCGACTCGACGTCGCTGTCGAGCCGGCGCGGCCACGAGTTCCAGCCTTCGGTCGCCGTCGCCGGCAATCGCATCCTGGTCTCGTGGATGGACTCGCGGAACGATCAGCGCATTGGCGAGCCATTCCCCGATCCGGTTCCGGATCCGCACATCAACGACTACGTGTTCGCGGGCAAGACCAAGGTGCGCCGCCGTTCGGTCGACATGTTCGCCGCCCAGGCGCCCACCGGCCAGACGCCGGTCTTTGGCGCGCCGAAACAGGTCTCCCGGTACTTGTCGGGGATCTTCCCCGGCGACTCGACGCCGCGCGCGCTCGAGCGCAACAAGGTCAACGCGCGCATGTTCCAGTCGGGGAAGGTGCCGTTCCACGGCGACTACACGACGGCGGCAGCGGTCCGCTTCGTGCCGAGGAATCCGATCACGAACCCGGGTGAGTGGATCAGCTCGGCTGGCGCGCCAGACGTGCAGCCGGTTTTCCACCTGGCGTGGACCGACAACCGGCTGGTGCGCGGAGACGTGTCGGGGGGTCTGTCCGACAGCACGGGCACGCCATATTCGCCGCCGCCGATTACTGCGGTCGGCCTCGGCGAGACGGACCCCACCACGCCACGGCCCGCCGCCTGCGTGCCTGCCGCCATCGGCACGCGCGATCAGAGCGTGTTCACGGCGCGGATCACGCCGGCGGTGGTGCTCTCGACCGCGTCGGCATCGAAGCCGACCGTCTTCAACGACGGGACCGGCAACCAGGAACTGCTGCGCAGCTACGCCGTGATCGCCCAGAACACATCGACGGCTCCGAACAGCGGCAAGAACATCACCTTCGAACTCGTCACGCCGCCGGCGCAGCCGCTGGTGAAGGCCTCGTTCCGCAAGCTCACGCCGGTTTTCCCGACGCCCCTGACGGCGCTACCCGAGACGTCGCTGCCGGCGCGGTCCAGCGTTGCCCGCACCATCTACGTCACGTCGCCGGTCACGGTCGACCGGCCGGTCGTAAAAGTCAACGTGCTCGAGGGCGGCAGCGTCATCGCCACCACGTATCTCAACCCGAATCCGTTCGCGCCGCCGCTCGACGATCCGCTGGACCCGAACGATCGGATCCCGAGCGACGAGCTCGTGGATTCGATCGAGGTGCACACGCCGGACATCGCCTACCGGGCGACGTCGATCGGCACGCCGGCGATTGATGACCCGGCGATCGATGATCCCGGCGATTGACGACCCCGCCATCGACGACCCGGCGATCGATGACCCGGCGATCGACGACCCGGCCATCGACGATCCCGCCATCGACGACCCCGCGATCGACGACCCGGCCATCGATGATCCGGCGATTGATGATCCGGCGATTGACGATCCCGCCATCGACGATCCCGCCATCGACGACGCGGCCATTGCGTCCTCGAGCGTAGACGACCCGGATACGTCGACCGGCACGAACAACACCGGTCAGAAGCTGACGCAGATCACGTGGAAGATCGAGCTCAAGGGCAATACGACCACGTCGATGACGTCGAAGGTCTTCCTCAACGTCAGCGATGAGAAGCTGGCGGCATTGAAGGCCGCGATCGGACCGGGCAAGTCGCAGCTGCTGATATCACGGCGCTACCGCACGAGCGACATCCGCGGCACGAACTGCGCGCAGGTTCGCGTCAGCAACTTCCAGGTGATCGCGAACGTCGTCAATCCGGTGCTGACCAACACCCAGACGCCGCCAGACCTCGTCAACCCGACGTCGAGCGAGCCCAGCTTCGCCATTCCACCCGGCGGAGCGGTGTATTTGACGTTCAGGCTCTATGGCGACGTGCCCGGATTCAGCCCCGACAGGGCCGCCACGATCATCCAGTCGCAGCCCGGGCCGCCGGCCAGCGAACCGCTGGATGACGACATCCCCGAAGACGAGTCCGCACCGGTCCTGACGCTGCCGGGCGCACCCGATCCCAAGGTCGTGGCGGAGGCCACCGGACCGCAGGGCGCGGTGGTGACCTACGCCGTGACCGCGAACGACGACTTCGACGGGACGGTGAACGTGACCTGCATCAAGCCGTCAGGATCCACGTTCCCGGTTGGCACGACGGTAGTGACGTGCGGGGCTGTGGATTCATCCGGCAACGCAGCGAGCGGAACCTTCGACGTCATCGTCAAGGACACGGTTCCGCCGGTCGTAACCGTACCGGCGAACATCACCGCTGGGGCCACGACCGCCTCGGGTGTGGCGGTGTCGTTCTCGGCCTCGGCCACCGACCTGGTCGCCGGCTCGATCACGCCGACCTGCTTGCCGGCTTCGGGATCGACGTTCGCGCTGGGAACAACGACGGTGACCTGCACGGCGTCGGACGGCACCAACACCGGCTCGGCGTCCTTCACGGTCACCGTCAACGATACCGGCGCGCCGGTGATCTCCGGAACCCCGGCGAACATCATCGTGTTCGGCGGTCCGAGCGGGGTCGCGGTTACGTATCCCCTCCCGACGGCCGTCGATGCGATCTCGGGACCGAGTCAGGTCCTTTGTTCGCCGCCTTCGGGGAGCAACTTTGTCGTCGGCACCACCACGGTGACGTGCACGGCGAACGACGGGGCCGCGCCAACGCCGAACACCGCCACCAGTACTTTCACGGTCACGGTCACCCTCGACAGCGTCGCGCCAACGATCACCAGCAGCGTCACGCCGTTGCTGCTGTGGCCGCCGGACGGCGCGCTCGTCATCGTCACGGTGAGCGGGATAGCCAGCGACCCCAGTCCGGCATCGCCACCATCGCCTGGATGGTGGACGACGAGTACAACCAGGTCGAGCCGAGCGGGTCGGCGGTGCCGGCGGCGGACGGATCGTTCAGCTTCCCGATCCAGTTGAAGCGCGACCGCCGCGGCAACGACAAGAACGGACGGCACTACACCATCCTGGTCACCGCGATCGACAAGGCGGGCAACCAGAAGCAGGCGACGCCGATCATCGTCAACGTGCACGATCAGAGCGGCGGCTAGCTCAGTCGGGATATCGGAAGTAGCGATCGACCAACGGCCGGGCCTTCGGGTCCGGCCGTTGTTTTGTCCCCGGATCAGCGGGTGGCGAGCCTGGCGAGGCGATCTCGGGCGTCGGCGACGAGGGGATCGCGCGTGGGCCCTTTCCTCTGGGCGAGGAACGCTTCGTAGTTGGCTTTGGCCTGCGTGACCTGACCGAGCTCCGCCTGGGCGCGCGCCATCCAGTACGGCAGCGGGGCGAGATAGCGGTAGGTCGGCACCTCGTCGATGAACAGCGCGGTGGCTTCGCCGCGGCGCTTCTCGCATCGGCCGAACTGATCCAGCGCCTCGGTGTGGCGGCCGCCGATTTCATACGCGACGCCCAGGTAGAACCGGGCCAGCCAGAGGTCGGAGAACCCGATCGCCGCCTTCAGCGAATCGACGGCATCCACGTAGCGCTTGCGGCCCATGTAGTCGAGCGCATCGATGATCCGGGCATAGGCGCGCTTCTGCGGCTCGAACTCGTTCGCCAGGATCTGGACGACGCCGTCGACGTCGTCCTGGCGCCGCCCGGCGGCGAAAATCCGGCCTGCGGGCACGAGGATCGGCTCCGTCTTCAGCGCGGCGATCGCTTCGCGGGCCGCCGCCTCGGCCGCCCGCTGGTTGCCGTCGAGATCGAGCGCTTCCGCGATCGCCATCCGCTTCACGCTGGCGCGAGCTTCGCTCTTCGCCTCGATGTCCGCCTTGATCCCTTCCGAAAGCAGCCCGATCGCGTCCTGGGTCAGGCCCTCGAATATGTCGATATCGGCAAGGCCGATATTGGCGAGCGAGGCCGCGCGCGCGTTCACCTGCCCCATTTGCGTATAAAGCGTCCGCGCCGTCGTGACGTCGCCACGCGACAGCGCCTCCATGGCGAGGGGCAGGTAGGCCATGAAATAGTTCGGGTCTTCCTTCAGCAGGTTGCCAGCCTCTGCGGCTGATGCCTTGAAGTCGCCGGCGTACATCGCATAGAGCGCGTAGTTCGACCGGTACAACCGGTTGTTCGGAAAAATCTGCAGCGCCTTGCGGCCGTTTTCAGACGCCTTCGGAAAGTCCAGCTTGTTGGAGTACGCGACCGCAAGGTTGTTGTATCCGGCACCATCGAACGGATATCGCTCGACAAGGTCGGTAAAGTTCTTGATCGCCTCGTCGTAGTTCTTGCTGCCGGCCAGGTAATAGACGCCGAGCGTACGGAAGCGCTCGCGTTCCGTCATGCGGTCCATCAGCGACAGGGCCTTCTTATGCTGGGCTTCCGCTTCCTCCTGATTGCCGATCTTGAATGCCGCGGTGCCCCAGGCCGAATAGGCGCGGCCGAAGTTGGGATCGAGCTCGGTCGCGCGCTTGAAGTACGGGATCGCCTCGTCGTCGCGCGTCTGGCGCGTCAGTTCCTGGCCCTTGATGTACTCGCCGACGGCTTCCAGCGAAGATGCGCTCAACATCTCGGTCGCCGCCTGCGCCCGTGCGGTGTCGGTGTCGCCAAGGCCTTTGCGGATGTCGGCGCCGAGCCGTCCGATCGCGCTCAGGACTTCGTTCTTGCCCGCCGCGCGCACCTCGCTGGCCATCGTCTGGGTGCCGTCGGCCGGGTTGATGCCGCGTACGGAGAGCCGGTAGCCGGACCCGTCGGGCACGATGCCGCCCGCGAGCACGATGTTGACGCCCTCGCGCTGCGCCACCACTCGTGCCACCTTCTCGTCGAGCGTCTTGCCGGCGTTGAGCTGCGTCGCGACGCGCAGCGCGTTCCTCCGATCGTACGAGGTGACGAACGTCGCACCTTCGACGGCTTCACCCAGTGACTGCTCCAGGACGTTTCCGAACATCGCGTCGCCGGTGCCGTTCACGAAGTCAGAAATCAGCACCAGTACGGGATCGTGCGTAACCGGCAGCGTGGGCGCGAACAGCTGCGCAAACCACCAGGTCCCGCCGATGAGGACGGCGGTGAGCGATGCCGCGACCGTCCAGAACTTCCAGGTCCGGTAGAGCGGCGTCGGCTCGGGCAGCGGAATGCCGTTCTCGTCGAGCCTCTCGAGCGCCGTCAGGAGATCGCTGGTCAGCTGGTAGCGCGCCGCCGGATCGGGCTGCAGGCACTTGGTGACGACCTGGTCGACCGCTTCGGGCACGGTGGGATCGACTTCGCGGAGCGGCGTCGGCGGCGTCGTCATACGCGCCATCAGATCGGAGTACGCGTCGGTCGCCCCTTCGGCAAACCGCCGGCCGACGATCATCCGGTACATGATCAGGCCGAGCGCGTAGATGTCGGCGCGATGGTCGGTCGGTTCGGCGCGGGCCTGCTCGGGCGCCATGTATTCGATCGTGCCGACGACCGTGCCGGCCCGCGTCTCGTCCGCGGCGGCGCGACGGGTCAGCGTGCCGTCGGCGGTCGGCACCTCCACCGCGTCGGTCGTGCCCCGCGCGATCCCGAAGTCCATGATCTGCGCGCGGTCCTCGGCGTCGATCATGATGTTGGCGGGCTTCAGATCACGGTGCACCACGCCGGCGGCGTGCGCGGCGCAGAGGCCGGAGACGACCTGCTTGGCGATGTTGAGGACCCGGGGCACCGGCAGCGTCTTGCTCTCGGCGAGGATGTCGAAGACGTCCCGTCCCTCGATGTACGGCATGGTGATGTATTTCATGCCGTCGATCTCGCCGAGGTCGTGAATGCGCACGACGTTGGGATGCGTCACCTGGCGCGCCAGCAGCAGCTCGCGCTTGAACCGCATTTCCACCGCGGCGGCCGCCACCGGATCGCCGATCGCGTCGGGCCGGATGACCTTGAACGCCAGCGCCACTTCCAGTTCCGAGTCCCACGCCTGGTAGACCGCGCCCATGCCGCCGATGCCGAGCAGCCGGATGATGTGATAGCGGCTGCCGAGCACCTGGCCGATCTCGAGCGGGCCCTCCCCTGGCTTCCCGCCGCCAGTGCGAGGCGGCCTGAGGCCGCTGGAACTGCTCGATGGGCGGGGCTTCGAAACCGGCGTGGCCTCTCGCAGTGCCCGGGAGGCGAGCAGGCCCTGCATGTTGTCGCCGCGCGTAACGTCGGGGTCCTCCTGGACGCCCGTGAGCGGCAGGCCGAGTACGGTCAAATCGCTGTCGGGAGGCGTCAGCGGCCCTTCGCGAGTGACGTCTTCGACTGGGCTGAGGTTGATCGAGACCGTGACGTCGTCGTCCGCCTCTGCTTTGGTGACGTCGGATGACGGCGCGAAGAACCCCGTGCTGATGAGCGGACGCAAGTCGGCGCCACAGCCTGAGCACGCTTCCAATGCCCGAGACAACCCGACGCCGCAGCGCGGACAGAACATGTGTAAACCGAGAGACTTGACGTCTGGAGCGGTGCTCCATGATGTCACAAATCAAGGTGGGTAGGCGAGACCCGTTAGGGCCAGCCGACGGTCCGAAAGCGACGAATTGGTGGTGGCTCGTGCGGGCCTGCCCATGGAGACCGGCGACGTCAAGGGGGGGACGAAGAAGCTCAGGGGCGCGGCGCGGCAGGGCGCACGGCCGCGGGTCTACGGAACCGTCCGGCGCTGGTCTGCCTTACCACTGCTTGAATGTTATATGATATAATCATCGTATATGGGCAAGAAAGCCGTGTCGGTCACGCTGCATACAGAGAACGTGACGTGGCTGAAGGGGCGGGCGATTGCGGCCGGGGAAAGCATGAGCGAGCTGCTCGACCAGATCGTGAGCGCGGCCCGTGCGACCGGACGGATCGGGCCGTCGCGCTCCGTGGCGGGTACGGTCGATATCGATTCGTCCGATCCGATGCTGGAACGGGCGGACGCCGCGATGCTCGCGCAGTTCGAAGGCTCGCTGGCGCGGCCGCTGATTGTGGCCGAGGCACGCGAGCGATATGGATCGCCGGGGAAAGAGCGGCGGCGGCGTGGCTAAAGCGTCCGGCGCCGTCACCGACACCCATCCCCTGCTCTTCCACGCGGCGGGCGGCGGCCGGCTCGGGACGAAGGCGGGCGCGATGTTCGCGCGCTGCGAGTCGCGCGACGTGACGCTGTACGTGCCAGCCGCCGTCATGTGGGAGTGCAGCCTGCTCGCCCGCGTCGCACGCGTCAACCTGCGGCGCAGCGTCCGGCAGTTCTTCGACGATCTCTTCAGCAACCCCGCCTTCCAGCCGCTCGACCTGAGCCCCGATCAGGTCTTCCTGGCCGACGAGCTGCGATTCACGCGCGACCCGTTCGACGGGCTGATCGTCGCCGCGGCGCAGTCGGTCGGCCTGCCTCTGATCACCCGTGATGCGGTGATCAGGGAGTCCGGCGCCGTAAGCGTGATCTGGTAGCGGTCGCCGGCGATGGGCGGATTGGCGCCGGGACTGAGGACTCGCGAACTCAGCGCCCGCGTTTTCGCGCGATCTCGATGAGCGCGTCGACGTAAGGCGCCGGGGGAAGGCTATTGCCGCGGCCGGCAATCTGCCGGCCGTTCAGATAGATGGTCGGCGTAGTCTGGACGTCGACCGTTCCGCCCAGACTCGCGTCGGCGCGGACCTCCTGCAGCGCCTGCTCGTAACGCGCGTCGAAGTCCCCGATCCCCGCAAGGTCCCGGGCCGCCTGTCGGACGACGTCACGGGTGAGCGTTCGCTGGTTGGCGAACAGCCAGTCGTCGAGGGTGCCCTGCGCGGGCGAGCCCTTTGCCATCACGTAGGCCGCCGCGGCCTCGCAGGCGGCGAGGTGGTTGCCGGGCGCCCGCGGGTTGCACTCCGCCTCCAGCGGATAGTGCTTCATCACGAACTGCACGGATCCGTCCGTGTGCTTCGACAGCACCGCCTTCAGGGTGTCGTGCGCCGCGCGGCAGCCGGGGCATTGATAGTCGCTGAACTTCACGATCTGGACGGTCGCACCTGGCGCCATCGGTATCGGCAGGTCGATCCTGGGCTGCAGGTCCCACCAGGCCTCGAGCTGGGCGCGCTGCTGGTCCGTCAACGCGGGCATCGCCGGCGCCGGCGCGGCGGCCACCGGACTGGCCTGCACGGCGGGGAAGAGCGTGCGCGTGGCAACGACCGCGGCCACGGCGAGAACCACGAGGACGATGGCCCATGGACTGGTGGCGAGCGTGCCGAGGTCGCGCATCGCCCGGCGTGAAACAGGTATGGCGGAGGACTGGCGCGAACGGAGGGCGGTCACGAAGAGGCCGGCGACCGCGACATACGTCAAGGCGCACAGGACGCAGAACACGCCGAGCACCATGTACGACGCCCACGCCAGGTAGGCCACGCCGCCGAGCGCGACCGTCGACAGCAGCAAGACGTAAACGGGCACGTTGGAGCGTGCCGCGGACCCCGGACGCCCGGCGACCCCGGCCAGCAGGAGCACGGTTGCGAAGAAGGCCATGCCAGCGATCGCCACCGGGATGCCCAGCACGCTGCCGTACGGACTCAGATACGCCTCGGTGCAGCTGACGCGTTCGCTGACGTCGCAGAAGCTTGCGTACGCCGGCGTCGTGAGCAGCCGGTGATGAACGTAGGTGGACGCCGTAGACGCGCCGAGGCCGAGCAGGGCGAACGCGATGAGCAGCATGCGGCTCTTCGCGGGCACTTGCGGCGTCTCTCTGGGAGCGCGGCGGGGTACTGAGGATGACGCCATCATTCAGCCCGTAAGGCGACGAGGGGATCGGCGGAGGCCGCGCGCCCTGCCGCGGAGCGCGCACGCCGCAAGCGAGATCAGGGACACCATCAGACGGCGACGATCGTCGCGGTGCAGTGGGCGCAGCGCGTCGCCTTGCGGGGAATCCGCGACAGGCAGAACGGGCACTCGCGGGCGTCGTCGGTCGCCGGCGCCGGCTTCTTGAGCTTGTTCAACTGCCGGACCAGCATGAACACCACCAAGGCGATGATCAGGAACTCGACCAGCGTGTTCACGAACAGGCCGTAGGCGACGACCGGGGCGGACGCGTCCTTGGCCGCCTTGAGCGTCGGGTACGCGCCGCCGTCGAGCGCCACGAAGAAGTTCGAGAAGTCGACGCGCCCGAGCGCCATGCCGATCGGCGGCATGATCAGGTCGCTGACGACCGAGGTGACGATCTTGCCGAAGGCGGCGCCGATGATCACGCCGACGGCGAGATCGATGACGTTGCCGCGGGCGGCGAAATCACGGAATTCCTTGAGCATCGACATGTGCGATCAGCTCTTGTACCAGATCCGATAAATGACGCCGGCGCGATCGTCGGACACCAGCAGCGCACCGTCGGGCATCACCAGCACGTCGGCGGGGCGGCCCCAGACGTCGCCGATCATGGCGCCGCCGGCGGGCGCCGGCTTCAGGCCGCGCAGCCACCCCTCGGCGAAGCGCGTGTACGACATCACCTTGTTGCGTTCCAGCTTCGCGAGCGACAGGCGGTACCCCTGCGGCGTGGACCGGTTCCACGAGCCATGCTCGGCGATGATGATCTGGTTGCGGTACTCGGCCGGGAACATCGTGCCGGTGTAGAAGCGCATGCCGATCGCGGCGACGTGAGCGTCGAGCTGACGGGCCGGGGCCTGGAATTCGGCGCACGGCCGCTTCGCGCTCCCGAATTCCGGATCGCTGACGTCACCCTGGTGGCAGTACGGGAAGCCGAAATGGAGGCCGGCCTTCGGCGCCGTATTCAGCTCGTCTCGCGGCACGTCGTCGCCCATGTTGTCGCGCCCGTTGTCGGTGAACCAGAGCTCGCGCGTCTGCGGGTGCCAGTCGAAGCCGACGGTGTTGCGCACGCCGCGCGCGAACACTTCCAGCCCCGAGCCGTCCGGCTTCATGCGCATGATCGTCGAGAACCGCTCGTCCTCCCGCTCGCAGACGTTGCAGGGCGCGCCGACCGGCACGTAGAGGAGTCCGTCCGGGCCGAAGGCGATGAACTTCTGGCCGTGGTGCGTTTCCTTGGGCAGCGTGTCGTTCACGACGACCGGCTCGGGCGGCGCCTCGAGCTTGGACTCGATGTCGTCGAAGCGGATGATGCGGCCGATCTCGGCGACATAGAGGGCGCCCTGCCGGAAGGCGACGCCGTTCGGCTCGTTCAGGCCCTTCGCGATGGTGTAGACCTGATCGGCCTTGTGGTCGCCGTTCCGATCGACGACCGCGTAGACCACCCCGCCGGAGTTCTTGTTCCGGGTTCCCACGAACAGCGTGCCCTTGCTGCCGAGCGTCATCTGCCGGGCGACGCGGACGCCGGTCGCGTAGACGTCGATGCTGAAACCGGGCGCCATCTTGATGAGGTTGAGCGGGAGGTCGGCCGGGGGCTGCTCGGGGACCTGTCCAGACGTCACGCCGCGGTCCTGGACCGAGAGGAGCGCGCCGAGGACGAGCACGACAAGAGCGGTATTACGCATAGCGGGAAATGCTATGTCAGTTCCGCCCCTGCACGCCAAAACGCAAAAACAGGCGTAAAAACCGCCGGATGCTATTTTTTTGCCGCTGTGCTATTTTCGTAGCACCTTTTCGGGCCGCCCCTCGTCTAACTGGCATGACGGAGCCATTGCTGATGCCACAGGAACCCCATCTCGATCTCAGCCGCCGTGAACGGCAGATCGTCGACATTCTTTATGCGCAGGGGCGCGCGACCGCCGCCGAAGTCCAGGCGGCCCTCCCCGATCCGCCCAGCTATTCGGCGGTCCGCGCGATGCTGCGGATCCTGGAAGACAAGGGCCACGTCCGGCACGAGCAGGACGGGCCGCGGTACATCTATCTGCCGACGGTGGCGCGGGAACGCGCCAAGCACACGGCCCTCCGGCACGTCCTGCAGACCTTCTTCGACGGCTCCGCGGAGCAAGCCATTTCCGCGCTGCTGGACGGCTCGGATACCCGCCTCTCCGAACGCGAGCTCGATCGCCTTGCCCGGCTCATCGACCAGGCGCGCCGCACAGGAGCATAGTGATGACGATCAACACCCTGCCTGTCGGATGGCTGCCGCTGGCTGACGCCGTCGTCAAAGCCACCATCATTCTGGCGATGGCCGCCGTGGCGTCGTTCGCGCTGCGCCGCAAGTCCGCCGCCCTGCGCCACCTGGTCTGGACGCTGGCGCTCTGCAGCGTCCTCGCACTCCCGGTCCTGACGCTGGCGCTGCCGAAATGGCAGCTCCCGATCGTGCGTCTCGCGTCGACCTCTCCGCTGCCCGCGATCGACGCGGCCGTGGACGCACCGCCGGTCGCACCGCTGCGCCGTCCGCAGCGTCCGGCCATGACGGCGACGACGCCCACGACGGCCGCGGCACCCGTGCAGACCGAGTCGGCCAATGTGGCTCCCGCGGCGACGTCGGTGTCGTCGTTCACGGGGATTGAGACCATCACCTGGCAGCAGGCGCTCCTTGCCGTGTGGCTGTTTGGCGCCATCGCCGTGTTGTCCCGGCTCGCGATCGGGCTGGCCGCGGTTCGCTGGCTGTCGCGACGCACCCAGCTCGTTGCCGATGCGCCGTGGCTGCCGATGGCGCACGCGCTGGCCGCCGATCTGGGCGTGACGCAGCGGCTGCGCTTCCTCCGCAGCCGGCGCGCGACCATGCCGGTTGCCGCAGGCATCTTCCGTCCGTCCGTCATCATGCCGGCCGATGCCGATCACTGGTCCGACAGCCGTCTGCGGATCGTGCTGTTGCACGAGCTCGCGCACGTGAAGCGGCGCGACTGCCTGACTCACCTGCTCGCCCAGGCCGCGTGCGCGTTCTACTGGTTCAATCCGCTGGCCTGGATGGCTGCGAAGCGGGCCCGCGCCGAGCGTGAGCGGGCCTGTGACGATCTCGTGCTGGCGTCGGGGACGCGCGGATCCGACTACGCGGATCAGCTCCTCGAGATGGCGCGCGGCCTGCGCGGTGATGGCTTCGCCGGCCTCTTGACCGGCGCAACGCTGGCGATGGCGCACAAGTCGCAGCTCGAGGGGCGGCTGATCGCGATTCTCGATCCGCGGCTGCCTCGCGCCGGCGTGACACGGGCCCGCGCCGCTGCGGCCGTCGCGCTGTGCGCCTGCGCCGTCGCTCCGCTCGGTGCGCTGCAGCCCTGGACGTCCGAGGCGCCTGCGCCGCCTACGGTGATCGAGCGTGCCGTCGTCCCCGAGATCGCCAGCGCTCCGACGCTCGCCAGCGACACGCCGCGCGTCGAGCGGGCCGAGACCCGCGCCAGCGCGCAAGTGCAGCCACCTGCGCCGCCGCAGCCCATGCCGGCGCCAACGCCAACGCCGCAGCCGTCTCCCGACTGGCAGCTGCCGGCACCGACCCCGATCTTCAACGAGGTCCTCGGCCCGATCGCACAGGTCGCGATCGATTCCATCGCCGCCAGCGTCGGAGGGAACCTGGAGTGGGCGATTGAGAAAGCGGCCCAGGACGCAAAGCCTGGCAAGACCGGCGAACCGAAGCCCGGCACGCGCGAAGGCGGACGGCAGGCGGACCCCCGGATGGTCGCGGCGCTGACGGCCGCGCTCAAGGACACGGACAAGGAAGTGCGCGAGACCGCGATGCACGCGCTGGTCCAGCTGCGCGATCCGTCGGTGTTCGAGCCGCTGACGCAGGCACTGAAGGATTCGTCGTCCGACGTGAGGGAACAGGCGGCCTTCGGTCTCGGCCAGCTGCGCGACAAGCGCGCGATCGAACCGCTCGTCAGCATGCTGAAGGACGTCGACGCCGAAGTGCGGCAGCAGGTCGTATTCGCGCTCGGCCAGCTGCGGGATCGCGCGGCGGTGCCTGGCTTGATCGTCGCGCTGAAGGATGCGGCGCCGAACGTCCGGGAGCAGGCGGCGTTCGCGCTCGGCCAGATCCGCGACGGCGCCGCGGTCGAAGGCCTGGCGATCGCGATCAAAGACGAGAACCCCGAGGTGCGCGAGCAGGCGGTGTTCGCCCTCAGCCAGATCCGCGATCCGCGGGCGGTGAGCCCGCTCATCTCGGCGCTCAAGGACACCAACGCCGAGGTGCGGCAGAATGCCGCCTTCGCGCTCGGCCAGCTGCGCGATCGCAGCGCGGTCGAGCCGCTGATCATCGCGCTGAAGGACACCGACCCCGAGGTGCGCGAGCAGGTCGTGTTCGCGCTCGGCCAGATTCGCGATCCCCGCGCCATCGACGGACTGACGCTCGCGCTCAAGGACGCCAACGCGAGCGTGCGCCGGCAGGCGGCGTTCGCCCTCGGTCAACTCGCTCGATAACTTCACCCGGCATGGCGGCGGTCATGGTGACTGCCGCGTCCGGGCGGGGTGCTGTTTGGAATGCTAGTTTTCTAGCAGAGGAGGCTGCATGAGTCCGCTGACCGTGTTCATCCGCACCCTGTTCAAGTCGAGCGCGATCTTCCTGGGGGTCGGCGTGATCTTCCTCAACCCGGCGCTCGACTGGTCGACGCGCGACGCAGTGACGGCGCAGAAGAGCTCCAGCGAGGCCGCGGTCGACGCGTTGACGCTGGCGCTCAAGGATGCGGACGCCGGCGTGCGGCGTGAGGCCTGCGCCGCGCTCGGCCAGATGCGCAGCGCGCGCGCGGTGCCGGCGCTGATCGACACGCTCAAGGATTCCGACGTCGACGTCCGGTCCCGCGCGATGTCGGCGCTCGCGGAGATTCGCGACACCAGGGCCACCACCGCGATCGCCGGGGCCCTGAAGGATGCGGATGCGGGCGTGCGCGCCCGCGCCGCCTCGGCCCTCGCCGAACTGCGCGACACCGCGTCGGTCGACGCGCTCATCGCCGCGATCAAGGACGCGGACGTCAACGTGCGCCGTCATGTGGTGCGAGCGCTCGGCGAGATCGGTGATGCGCGCGCGCTGCCGGCGTTGACCGCGGTCCTGAAGGACGAGGATGCCAACGTCCGCCGCCGCGCCGTCGCCGCAATCGCGGAGATCAGCGACGGACCGGGCAACAATCACTGGCAGCGGCCCAATCCAAACCCCAATCCCAACCCGAACCCGAATCCGAATCCGAACCCCAACCCGAACCCGCGACCGATGGTTCGGATCTGGCGCTAGGGCTCGATCGGAGATCTGACATGGCCGCACGATTCGCCCTGGCGATTGCGCTCGCGTGCACCAGCGCCGCCCTGTCGGCGCAGAGCCGCCCCGTGAGCGAGCTCGTGGCCGCACTGGCGGCGGCCGAGCCCGCAACCCGTGCCCGCGCCGCGTGCGAGCTCAAGCAGCAAGGCGACCGCGCCGCCGATGCGATCGCGCCGCTCGCCCGGATGCTGAGCGACGCGTCGCCGGTCGATCCGGCGATCTGCCAGGAGCGCTGGCGCAATTCGGATGACCCGACATCGCCAGGTGAGCTCGCCGCGGCGGCGCTTGTCGGCATTGGCAGCCGCGTCATCCCCACCCTCCTCGCGGCGCTCAACGAGCCGGTCTGGATCGCGCGCCGCAACGCGGCGTGGGCGCTCGGCGCCCTCGACGATCCCCGCGGCATCGCGCCCGTCGCCAATGCGCTCAAGGACACGGAACCGGGCGTGCGCGCGCAGGCCGCCTGGGCCCTCGGCGCCATGGATGCGGATTCGGCGGCCAAGGCCCTGATCGACGCGCTCAAGGACCCGGACGAACGGGTACGCAAGCAGGCGGCGTGGGCGCTCGGCGCGATTGACGCCGAGACCGCCGTGCCGGCGCTGACCGGGGCGCTCAAGGACGCAGACGATGGCGTACGTTCGCAGGCGGCCTGGGCGCTGGGCGCGATTGGCGTTGCGACGGCTGCAGACGGGCTCGTCGGCGCGCTCAAGGACTCCCATGAGCTGGTACGGCGCCAGGCCGCGTGGGCGCTCGGCGCGATCGGCGCGCGGACAGCCGTCGACGGCTTGATCGCCGCGCTCAAGGACACCAGCCGCGAGGTTCGCCGGCAGGCGGCCTGGGCGCTCGGCGCGATTGGCGACTCGCGGGCCTCGCAAGATCTGCTCGGGGCGTTGAAGGACACCGACGCCGGCGTTCGTCGTCAGGCCGCCTGGGCCCTTGGAGTAGTCGCCCGGTAAAGACCGTCAGAGACAGGAGTCCGCCGGCGATGTCGACATTCTGGAGCGATCTCCGCCACGGCGCACGCCTGCTGCTGCGGGCGCCCGGCTTCACGGCTGTCGCGGTCGCCGCGCTGGCCATCGGCATCGGCGCCAACACCGCGATCTTCAGCGTGGTGCACACGCTGCTGCTGAAGCCGCTGCCCTATCACGATGCCGATCGGCTCGCGGTCATCTGGGAGCACAACATCCCGCGCGACCGCAAGACCAACGTCGTCTCGCCCGGCAACTTCATTCACTGGCGCGAGATGCAGCAGACGTTCGACGACATGGCAGCGGTCAGCTTCACCCTCCAGGTCACGTTGTCCGGCGACGGACTGCCCGAGCAGTTGCCGATGCAGTTGGTGACGGCGCCGTTCTTCCCGCTGCTCGGCGTTCAACCGGTCCTCGGACGGCCCTTTACCGTCGACGAGGACAAGTCCGGCAGCACCGTCGCCGTCATCAGCGAGCGGCTGTGGCGGCGGCGCTTCAATGGCGATGCCGGCGTGCTGCAGCGGCCGGTCACGTTCGAGGGGAGACCCATTACCGTGGTCGGGGTCATGCCCGACGGCTTCGCGTTCCTCGACAAGAGCGTGGACGTCTGGATGCCGATCGGCTTCAACGCCGCCTCGCGAACACCGCGCGGCCGGTGGATCAACGTCGTCGGCCGCCTCAAACGCGAGGTCACGCCCGAACGCGCGCAGCAGGACATGGAACGCGTGCACGCGGAGCTCGGCCGGCTGTTTCCCGACTTCAACACCGGGTGGACGGCGCGCGTCGTGCCGCTTCGTCAGCAGCTGACCGGCGACATCCGGCCCGCGCTGTTCGTCCTGCTCGGCGCCGTCGCCTTCGTGCTGATGATTGCCTGCGCGAATGTCGCCAACCTTCTCCTCGCGCGCTCCACCGCAAGGCAGCGCGAGCTCGCGGTTCGGGCCGCGCTCGGGGCCGGCAAGGGACGACTGGTTCGGCAGCTGCTCGCGGAGAGCCTGATCCTTGCGGCGGCGGGAGGCGCGGCGGGACTGCTGCTCGCCTGGTGGGGCGTCCATCTCCTTCGCGTCATCGTCGCGGAAAGCCTGCCGATCCAGCGGCTCGAGGCCGTCGCGATCGACGGCTGGGTCCTCGCCTTCACGGCCTTGGTATCGCTCGTGAGCGGCGCGGTGTTCGGGCTCGTCCCGGCGCTGACCGCCACCGGCGGCGCGCTCTCTGCCGCGTTGAAGGAAGGCGGAAGGACGGGATCCGCCGGCAGAGGCCGTCGCGCGCGACAGGCGTTCGTGGTCGTCGAGGTCGCGCTGGCGCTGACGCTGCTCGCCGGTGCCGGCCTGCTCGTTCGCAGCTTCGTCAGCCTGCTCAATGTCGAGAGCGGATTCGATTCGTCGCGTACGGCAGCGATGAATCTCTCGCTGTCTGGCCCGCGCTACGCTGAAGCGGCGCAACGCGTGCAGTTCTTCCAGCGGCTGTTCGAGCAGATCGATCGACTCCCCGGCATCGAGGCCTCGGGCGGCACCAGCTTCCTGCCGCTCACTGGCCTCGGCGCCGCCACGAGTTTCGACGTGATCGGGCAGCCGAAGCCGCCGGCGGGTCACGACCACGTCGCCGACGTTCGCGTCGTCACGAATCGGTACTTCGAGGCCCTCGGCATTCCGCTGCTCCGGGGCCGCTTGTTCAACGAGCAGGACAAGGCCGACTCGGCCAACCGCGTCGTCATCAGCGAGGCGCTCGCGCGCCGCCACTGGCCCGGAGAGGATCCGCTCGGCAAGCGCATTCGTGTCTACTGGAACAACCCGCAGGACGATGAGGTCATCGGCGTCGTCGGAGACGTGCACCACGAGGGACTGCAGGCCGAGGCGCGGCCCGCCGTGTACTGGCCGTATCCGCGCTTCTCCTACCCGTCGATGACCGTTGCCGTGCGATCGTCGGGCGATCCGGCTGCGGCGCTGACCACGGCGGCCGCCATCGTCCGCCAGATCGATCCGGCCCTCGCCGTCTCGAACATGCGCACGATGAACGAGGTGGTCGCGCGCTCCGTGGCGCAGCGGCGCCTGACGATGCAGATGATTGCCACGCTGGCGCTGGCGGCCCTGGCGCTGGCGGCGGTTGGCATCTACGGCGTGATCGCGTATTCGGTGAGCCAGCGCACGCGGGAGATCGGCGTCCGCATGGCGCTCGGCGCGCGGCGAGGCGACGTGCTCACGATGATCGTCGGCGAGGCGATGTTCCTCACCGCCGCGGGAGTCGCGCTCGGACTCGGCGGCGCGCTGCTCTTGACGCGGCTGATGAACGATCTGCTGTTCGGGGTGACGCCGAGCGACCCCGTCACGTTCGTCGCGGTGGCGCTGACGCTGGGGATGGTCGCGCTCGCCGCCAGCTATCTGCCGGGCCGGCGCGCCACTCGCGTCGACCCGTCAATCGCCCTCAGGGCCGAATGAGGATGGTCGAATCGTTCTTGATCGCGCCGGGTGCGTTGGTCAGATACCGTTCGGGCGACAGCACAACCTGATCGATCGACAGGCCGTCCTCCCTGCTCTGAATCCGGAGCCGCTGCGGTCCGCTGGTCTGGAAGACGATCGTCGGACCGAGCACGCCGCGGCCCCAGCCGTTGTCCTCCCATCCCCAGCCGGACAGGCCGCAGCCACTGCATTCTTCGAGGTTCACGGTCGTGGCACTGGTCGTTCCGATCCGGAACGCCGGCGCGCCGCTGGAGGTCACGGCGCCGTCGAACTGCACGAACGCCGAGTCGTTGCCCCAGTAGTCCTTGTCGGCCCTGGAACGTACCCACAAGCGATACGGCGTGCCGGCCTGCGCCGTGAACGCGAGCTCGAAATAGTGGAACGGCTGCGCGAGTGGCGCGGACAGCTTCGGGCCATTGGCATCCGGGTGCCTGATGCGCCGCCCGCCCGCGGCCGTGGCATCGGCTTCCACCGTCCACCCGCCACTCGTCGCCGACGGCTCCGACGCATACAGGATGACGTCGCTCGCGGTCGTCGTCTCGCAGCGGTCGATCGTCGTCGAGTCGAAGGCCGCGCCGTCGAGCCCGATCGCCTGGAGTGCCAGGATGCAGCCCGACACGCTGGCGCGCACGTAGTGATGTCTGGTGGCCGAGGACGCGGTCCACTCGGCGGTCCCGGCGGGATAGAGCGGTGCGCCGCCGCCGCCCGACACGACGTAGGTCACGGGCGTGCCGGTCGCGGAGTCTCGAAGCGGTTTCGTCCGCTCGTAGTCGTGCTCGTGCGCTGAGAGCGCCAGCCGGACGCCGTGCCGTTCGAGGACCGGCGCGAACGCCGACCGTACGAGGAGGTCGGATCCGTGCTCGCCGCCAGCGGAGTAGGGCGCGCGGTGAAAGATCGCAATCTTCCACGGCTGCGTCGTTGCCGCCAGATCCGATTCCAGCCACGACAGCTGCTCGGCACGCCGGGTCGCGTCCTGGAACGCGAACTCGGTGTCGAGCGCGACGAAGTGCACCGGACCGTAGTCGAAGCTGTAGTAGCGCTCCCGGTGATCCGGGTAGGCGGGCGTAGCGCCGTTGGTTGGCAGCGTGAACGCGTCCAGGTAGGCGACGCCATTGCCGTTGCTCGGACGGCTGTCGTGGTTGCCTTCGACGGGGAAGACCGGCCGGAATGGCAGCCAGGCCGCGTAGATATCGAAGAACCAGTCGTTGAACGTGCGATAGCTCGCGTCGCCGGTCCCACCGCTGTTCCCGTAGGCAATGTCTCCGCCGTGCAGCGCGAGGTCGTAGTTATCGTTCGCCATCAGCGTGGCGAGCTGCCGCTGCTGGCTCGATCCCGTCCCGCTGTCGCCGAACACGATGAACGACACCTGCCCGGTGCCGGTCGGCGGCGCGGTGCGAAACGTCGCGGAGACGATCGGCGCGTCACCGAGCTTCGCGTCGTAGTTGTACGACGTCGCCGGGGAGAGGCCGGTCACGGTGACCTCGTGATGGTAGTAGTCGTAGCCGAGCCCGCTGGTCGACGCGGACACCAGCCGGCTGCTGCCGGTGATCGTTCGCGGCGCGCCACCTGTGAGCAGGACTTGGGGCGTACCCGATTCGCGCGTGGCCCACACGACGATGACGCGAGACGCGGACATCTGCTGCAGGTACGGCCGCCGCACCACCGTCACCGTCGCCGCACCGTCCACCGGAACGATGGTGTTGTCGTTCTTCGCGGATCCGGGGGCCATCGTCAGATACCGCTGCGGCGACAGCACCACCTGGTCGACGGTCAAGCCATCCTCGCGCGTCTGCACCCGCATGCGCTGGGTCCCGGCGGTGCCGAAGATCACCTCGGGACCCAGGACCCCGACGCCCCAGCCGTTGTCCTGCCAGCCCCACGCCGACAGCCCGCAGCCGGAACACTCCTCGAGGTTCACCTCGTAGGCTGACGTCGTGCCGATGCGCGAGCGCGCCGCGCCGGCGCCGTCGACCGAGTTGGTGAACTGCACGAACACCGAGTCGTTGGCCCAGGAGTCGCCCTGCGCGCGGCCGCGCATCCAGAGCCGGTAGGGGACGTTCGCCTCCGCGTCGAACGACACCTCGAAATAGTGCACGGGGTTCGCGAGCGGCTGCGCCAGCTTGGCGGCGCCAGCGTTCGGATGGCGGACCGCGACGCCGTCGGCCGCCGACGGATCGGCCACCACCGACCAGCCGCCCGCGACGGTCGCGATCCGGCCCGGCCGGAGCACGACGTCAGCCGCAGACGATTGCGCGGTGACGGACGGCGCAGGCGCGAGCGAATACGAGAGGACGGCCGCCACACAAAGGCAGCACAGGAGACTTCTTCCAAGGATCGACATGAGGCGGTGAGTCGAGTCTCGGGCTGCCGGCCGGGATCGTCAAGCTGAGCAGGGTTCCGGCTCAACCGTATAGGTTGCGATACGATCCCTGTGCCGATGCTGGTGGCTTCGCTGGTCATCCTGCTGCTTATTCTGCTGACGGCGCTCTATGTCGCGGCGGAGTTCGCCGCGGTGGGTGCGCGGCGCAGCCGCCTGCGCCGCCTCGCGGAAGACGGCCATCCCCTGGCCGCGCGGATGCTGCCGGTGGTCGAGGATGCGCACGAACTGGACCGGTACATCGCGGTTTCCCAGATCGGCATCACGCTGTCGAGCCTGATCCTCGGCGCCTACGGCCAGGCGGCGCTGGCGCCCCGCGTGGCCCCGCTGCTCGCGCAGGTGTTCGGCATGGAGCTCGACGCCGCCCAGTCCACGGCGGCGGTCCTGATCCTGCTGGTCCTGACCGTGCTCGCGATGATCGTCGGCGAACTGGTGCCGAAGTCGCTCGCGCTGCAGAATCCGACCCGCGTGGCCATCGCGACGGTGCTGCCCATGCAATGGTCGCAGCGGCTGTTCTCGGGGACGATTGACGCGCTGAACGGCAGCGGCGCCCTGCTGCTGCGGTTGCTGCGCGTCCCCTCGACCGGCCACCGGCACGTCCACTCGCCCGAAGAGATCGAGCTGCTGATCGCGGAGAGTCGCGACGGCGGACTGCTCGAGCCCGAAGAGCAGAAGCGTCTGCATCGTGCGTTGCGGCTTGGGCTGCGCACGGCCAGCCAGCTGATGGTCCCCCGCGCACGTCTGTCGGCGATCGACGCGGCCACGCCGGTCGACGAGGTGCTGCGCCGGGTCGCGGGCAGCCCGTTCAGCCGCCTGCCCGTCTACCGCACCGACATCGACAACGTGCTCGGACTGCTCCACACCAAGGACGTCGTCACCGAGTACGTCAAGGGCATGCGGCGCCGGTCGCTGACCGCCCTGCTGCGCCCGGTATCGCGCGTGCGTCACGACATGGCCGCCGATCGGCTCCTCGCGTTCCTGCGCGAACGGCGCACGCACCAGGCGCTCGTGGTCGACGGCGACGGCAAGGTCGCCGGCCTGATCACGCTCGAAGACGTCGTCGCCGAGCTGCTGGGCGGCGTCGCCGACGAGTTCAAGATGGCCAAGTTCCGGCCGGCGCCGGCGGCCGAGGAGCCGGTGCGATGATCGAGTTCGCGATCATCACGGCGTTGATCCTGCTGAACGGCGTGTTCGTGGCCGCCGAGTTCGCGATCGTCGGCGCGCCGCGGGCGGCCATCGACGCGCGCGCGGGACAGGGCGATCGACTCGCCCGCCTGGTCCAGAGCGTCCTTCACGACCCGGTCAAGCAGGATCGCTACATCGCCACCGCGCAGCTGGGCATCACGCTCGCGAGCCTCGGCCTCGGGATGTACGGCGAGCATGTGCTGGCCGACGCCATCTTCGACTCCCTCGGACGTTCCGGCGCGCCGGCCTGGCTGCTCTCGCACGGCTTTGCCAGCGCCGTGGCGGTCGGCATCCTCACCTACTTCCACATTGTCGTCGGCGAGATGGTGCCGAAATCGTTGGCGCTGCAGCAGGCGGAGCGGCTCGCGTGCTGGATCACGCCGCCGATGCTGTGGATCAAGACCCTCGTCTTCCCGCTCGTCGTCGCGCTGAACGGGCTGGGTAATGTGCTGCTCCGGACGTTGGGCGTCAACAGGCAGCAGCAGAACAGCGATCAGTACTACACGCCCGAAGAGCTGCAGCTGATCGTCCAGGAGAGTGAAGAGCTCGGCGCGCTCCGGTCGGAGTCGGGGCAGATGCTGCAGGAGCTCTTCGAGTTCGGCGACCTCACGGCCGGGCAGGTGATGGTGCCGCGCGTGCGCGTTTCCGGGATCCCGGTCGGCACGACTCCCGATCACTTACGCCGGATCCTCGCGGAGTCGGCGCACACCCGTTATCCCGTCTATGAAAAGGACCTCGACCACATCGTCGGGATGATGCACATCAAGGATCTGCTGCAGCTGCTGCTCGAGAACCAGCCGATGGCGGCGGCGCATGCGCGGGCGGTGCCGGTCGTCCCGGAGACCGCGGAGCTCGACGCCGTGCTCGACGTGATGCGCCGCGAGCGCACGCAGATGGCGGTCGTGATCGACGAACACGGCGGCACCGCCGGCGTCGTCACGCTCGAGAATCTGTTCGAGGAGGTCGTCGGCGACATCGAGGAAGGCCTCGGGACCGGCGCGCAGGTGTATCGGGACCGCGACGGGCGATTGCGTGTGCCGGGTACCATGCGCGTCGACGAGCTCGGACAGGAGTTCGATCTCGACATCGAGCACGAGGACGTGGACAGCGTCAGCGGGCTCGTCCTGACGCTGCTCGGCCGGCCGCCGGTCGTCGGCGATACGGTCAAGTTCGACCGCCTGCAGCTGGACGTGACGGCCGTCAAGGGCCACGGCGTCGAAGAGTGCGCGGTGTGCCTTACTGACGGCCAGAGCGACGGCGCTTCGACGAATCCCTGAGATCGATCAAATCTCGCCCTTCGCCGCCGCGAGGTCGAGATCGCGATCGCTGGCCTCGACGAACTCACCCTCCCACTTCGCGACGACCACGGTCGCGAGGCAGTTGCCGACGACGTTGACCATGGTGCGAGCCATGTCCATGAGCTCATCGACGCCCAGAATGAGCGTGACCCCTTCGAGTGGAAGGCCGTAGCTCGCCAGGGTACCGGCCAGGATCACCAGCGAGGCGCGCGGCACGCCGGCGACTCCCTTGCTCGTCAGCATCAGCGTCAGCAGCATCGTGACCTGCTGCCCGATGGTGAGCTCGACACCGGCGGCCTGCGCGACGAAGATCGCCGCCAGCGACAGATACAGCGTGGAGCCGTCGAGGTTGAAGCTGTAGCCGAGCGGCAGCACGAACGAAACGATGCGGCGGGGGACGCCGAGCCGCTCGAGCACTTCCATGGCGCGCGGCAGCGCGGCTTCGCTCGACGTCGTCGAGAACGCGATGACCGCCGGTTCCTTCACGGCGCGCACGAACTTACGGATGGGCACGCGGAAGATCAGCGCGATCGGCAGGAAGACGCCGAGAACGAGGACGATGAGCGCGAGGTAGAGCGTCCCCACCAGCCACGCCAGGTTCCAGAGCACGCGGAGTCCACCGTGACCGACGGTGTAGGCGATGGCGGCGCCGACGCCGATCGGCGCGTAGTGCATGACGATGTTCGTCACCTTGAACATCGTCTCGGCGACGGCCTCGCACCAGGCGACCAGCGGCCGTCCCTTCTCCCCGATCATCCCCAGCCCGATCGCGAAGAAGATGCTGAAGATGACGATCTGCAGGACGTTGCCTTCGGCCATCGCCCGGATGACCGATTCAGGGAAGGAGTGCAGAAGGATCTGATCCCAGGTCTGGGCCGCGGCGGAGATCTCGCTCTTCTGCCCCATCGGCAGGTTCACGCCGACGCCCGGCTTGGTGATGTTGACGGCCGCGAGCCCGATCAGGAGCGCGAGCGTCGTCACGACCTCGAAGTAGATGATGGCGCGGACGCCCATGCGGCCGACGACCTTGACGTGGCCGGCGCCGGCGATGCCGGCGACGAGCGTCGCGAAGATCAGCGGCGCGATGATCATCTTGATCATCCGCAGGAACAGCTGGCTGAACGGGCGAAAGTAGACCGCCCACTCCGGGTTCGACGTGCTGACGAACCAGCCGACGGCGATGCCGATCGCGAGGCCGATGAAGATTTGCTGGGTGAGGGTAATTCCGCGGCGCGGCGCTGCCGTCGTCGATGAGGACATGCCCGGCGATTCTACTTCGGGTCAGCTTGCGGCTGAGGCAGGCGACTACCCTGGCCTTCCGATACTGCCGCGCTGGCATGGCGGCTGCTTCGCCCGCCGCCTTCCTCATTGATCTAACGCGCCTACTCAGGGCCGACCAGGCAGCCAGAGCGATCGCGCGGTCAGCTCCGCAGGATTCAGGCCGGCCGCCTTCGCGAGCTGCCGCTGCCGCTGCGGCAGCATGCCCGGAAAGCGCCATTCATCGGCGCGGCCGCCCGCTGCCATGAACGCGTCCGTCCACGAAGTCCACCACGGTGTGAGGCGCCGGGCAATCGGCTCGACGATCAGCACCTGCGAGCCCCGGTTCGATGCGTCGATCAACCGGCCGAGCGTGGCGTCCCTTACTGGATCGGGCAGCTCGTTGATCGCATAGGCCGCGATCATGCCGGCGCCGCGCGCCGGATCGAGGCGGGCCCGCGCGATGTCCGACTGCACGGCGCGGCCGCGCAGACCGAGTTGCCGGTACGTCCAGTTCGCTTCGGCAACCACCCATGGATGGCGATCGACTCCGGAGATCGTCGCGTGGCATTCGAGCGCCCAGGCTGCACCTGCCGATCCGGTCCCGCATCCCAGGTCCAGCACTTGTCCGACCTCATCCGGGTTGAGGGCAAGAGACCGCACGATGTGCCGGACGATCAGGAAGTGGATCGGCGCATAGAACAGCGCGAACGCGGCGCGCTTCCCCGCGCTGCCGAGCGCTCCGCCGTCGGCGAGCTTCGCGCGTCGCTCCACGTAACAGGAGGACAACGCCCGCAGCGCGCGCGCAACTTCGGACGGCGTGAGGTCCGCGAAGTGCCGCTGCTCGAGCGCCGCAAGCCACTCGTCGACGGTGCGGTCGGACTGATTCTGGCTCTCCATCAGGGTGTTGTAAAAATTGTAACGAGGTAATTCTTACCGCAGTAGAATCCGACGCAAACGGCTGGAGCGGTTGGACAACGGGGATCGCCGGGCATCGCCGTCAGTGCCCGCGAATTCCAGGATCGCCGACTCCGTCGCAGATTTGTTCGGTCCGCGCCGCATCCGGGTTGCCGACGTTCGAGCCCGTCGATTCGCGCGGCAAGTTCATCAACGAGGACTCGTTCTTGCACCACATGATTACCAAATCGCCCAGACTGTCGTTAGCCCATGACCTTCAAGATCCTGATAGCGGCCGGAGGCCTGCTGGTGTTCGTGATGGTGGGGATGGCTCTCTGGCTCGGACGTCGGCGTTCGGGTCCTTTCACCAGCGATCAGCTCAGCGGCGACTGGCTCGCGCAAGCGCGCGGACGAGAGGAGCAGCAATGGTGAGCGAACGCCGCACATTCGGCGAGCGGCTGAAGCGACACCGCGAGCGATGCGGTGTGTCCCTCGAGTCGATCTCCAGGAGCACCAAGGTTTCGGTCTCCCTTTTTGTCGGGCTCGAGCGCGGCGACTGTTCACGCTGGCCGGCCGGTCTCTACAGCCGTTCCTACGTCCGATCCTATGCCGAGGCCGTCGGACTGAATCCGAGCGACACCGTCGAAGAATTCAGCACGGTGTTCGGCGACACGCCGACGAAGCCGCAGCCTGCGGGGGTGCCCGCGTCCATTCCTCCCCCGGCAGCCGCCGGACATCTGCGCCTGGCGATCGCCGAGGACGACGCCGCGAACGGCGAGCGGATGGCGCGCCGTGCCGCACTCGTCGCGGCTGAGGTCGTGGTCGGATTCCTGATCGCGTCGATCGCGCATGTCGGGCTCGGCGCCAACGTCTGGGTCACGGTGTCGTGCGTGCTCGCGTATCACGCCGGCGGACGCCTGGTCAGCGAAGAGTCGTTGCTGTACTGGATGTATCTGCGCTCCCGGCACCGGGCGGTGCAGACCGTGGAGATCGTCACCCCGCCGCAGCCCGACGACGTCCGCGTCGGCACGACCGCCAGCACCACGGCCTGACCCGCCTTCGCCAAGGCTCCGGCGGGCAGGCTCCGCACCCCTCGTCTCTCAAGCTCCGAACAATCTGAAAGCGGCCGCGGCTTCCTCGAGGAAGGTCGGCGTCCAACCCGTCGTTCACGACACTAATGTCTGATTGGCGTCAGTCAGAGACGTCAATGTCGCATTGGGAGTGTCGATACTTTCGTGGCAAAACGTCAAATTGCTGCGAAAAATACCGTGATTGTGGCCAAACCGCGGTGCGCGTTCCATCTGGTCGGCGTCTTGCTCTGCCGTAACTGCGGCAGGTGTGGATCTGTCCTTCGCCATGCGGTGGGAGCTGCTTCCGACCGAGGGGCGCTTTCAAGGAGAGGCTATGACACGTGGACGGCGGCAACTACTGTGTGCGGCACTGGTCTCGGCCGTGTGTCTGGCGTGGACGTCCAGCGCAGAAGCCAAGACGCCGGAGGAACTGACGATCGCGCTCGATACCATTTGGGTCCTGCTCACGGCGTCGCTCGTCTTCTTCATGAATCTCGGGTTCGCGCTGGTCGAATCGGGGTTCTGCCGGGCCAAGAACACCGTCAACATCCTCTCCAAGAACTTCATCGTCTTTGCCATCTCCTGTCTGGCGTTCTACGTGTTCGGCTGGGGGCTGATGTTTGGAAATGGCAATGGGTTCGTGGGGTTCGAGGGTCTCCTCAGCCTGCGGGGCGCCGACAACAGCCCGGCGACGGGAGACGCCTACGCGGGTGCCTACAAAGCGATTGCGTGGACCGGCATTCCGCTCTTTGCAAAGTTCTTCTTCCAGCTGGTCTTCGCCGGTACTGCGGCGACGATCGTGTCGGGCGCAGTCGCCGAGCGCATCAAGTACCTGTCCTTCATCGTCTTCTCGTTCCTGCTGGTGGCCTTCGTGTATCCGATCACCGGCCATTGGATCTGGGGCGGCGGCTGGCTCGCCACCGCCGGCATGTGGGACTTCGCCGGCTCGACGGTCGTGCACAGCGTTGGCGGCTGGGCCGCCCTGGCGGGCGTGCTGGTGCTCGGCCCCAGGCTTGGCAAGTACGGACCGAAGGGCGAGGCGCACCCGATTCTGCCGCACAGCATGACCTCCGGTGTCATCGGATGCTTCGTGCTGTGGCTAGGCTGGTTCGGGTTCAATCCGGGATCGACGATGGCCTCGGATCCGAACGCGATCGCTCACGTTTTCATGACCACGAATACCGCGGCGTTCATGGCACTGCTGTCGGCCACCGCGCTCAACTGGCTGTGGGACGGGAAGCCCGACCTGGGCATGTCGGTCAACGGGTGCCTGGCGGGGCTGGTGGCGATTACGGCGCCATGCGCGTTCGTCACGGTCAATGCGGCGCTGATCATCGGGTTTCTCGCCGGACTCATCGTGGTCTGCGCGGTCAAGCTGCTCGACGCCTTACAGATCGACGACCCGGTCGGCGCGATTCCGGTGCACTTGTTCAATGGCGTCTTCGGAACGCTCTGTGTCGGTCTGTTCGCGGTCGACAAGATTACCGGGGCGGCCACGGGCAACGGGCTGTTCAGCGGCGGTGGTGCGACACTGCTGATCGCGCAGCTGAAGGGCATCGCCGCGGTCGGGGCCTACACCCTCGTCGCGTCCTTCATCTTCTGGTACGGGATCAAGATGACGATCGGCCTGCGCGTCTCCAAGGAAGAGGAAGAAGAGGGCCTCGACCTCGGTGAGCACGGCCAGGTCGCCTACACCGGGATCGCCAGCGCGGGATACGGCGCCTGAACGCCCCAGCGCAGCGCCCGTCCGAGCCTTCCTGACGTCCTACGGAAACGTAGCTGACTGGCGCGGAAGTAACAAGTCCGTCGTCTGTTGGGCGCTCACATGCAATGGCGGTTCTATTTTGCGGCGTGTTTTCTGACCGCCGCCCTGCTCGGGCCGCACGCGCCCGTCGTCCCCATGCTGAGCGGCATGGTGATCGCCGGGTTGTTGCTGGTCTGGAGAACCGTCGAGACGCGCGGCCGCCGCGGGCCTTGACTTGCTAGAGGCAGGGCCTGGACTGACGACGGAACTGGGTTGGCGGAGAGGAAGGGATTCGAACCCCTGGAAGCCTTCCGGCTTCAACGGTTTTCAAGACCGCCGCCTTAAACCACTCGGCCACCTCTCCGATCGGCGCGATTTCACCGCCGCGCCCATTGTACCAAGTCCAGATTCGACGACAGGGTGTCTAAATCAGCCAGCAAGCGAGGCTGATGCGACGCCGATGGCGCTCGGCGACGTCACGGCGCGCCGCGACCAGGCGCTCGCGGATGTCAACGCGCTGATCGCCGCCTTCGACATCCAAGTGGAGTAACGGTCACGTGCCTTCCGCCTGAACGGCGGAAGCTACGCGCGTCCGCTCTATTTCTTGACCGGTTCGATCACGTCGAGCCCGCCCATGTACGGACGCAGCGCCGGAGGCACCAGGACTGACCCGTCCTTCTGCTGATAGTTCTCCAGCACCGCGATCAACGTGCGGCCGACGGCCAGGCCGGATCCGTTGAGCGTGTGGACGAACTCCGCCTTGCCGGTGCCCTCGCGCCTGAACTTGATGTTGGCGCGCCGCGCCTGGAACCCCTCGGTGTTGCTGCACGAGGAAATCTCGCGGTAGGTGTTCTGGCTCGGGAGCCAGACCTCGATGTCGTAGGTCTTCGCCGACGCGAAGCCCATGTCCCCGGTGCACAGCAGCATCGTCCGATACGGCAGCTCGAGCCGCTTGAGGACTTCCTCGGCGTTCGCGGTCAGCGCTTCGAGCTCGTCGTGCGACTGCTCCGGCGTCGTGAACTTCACGAGCTCGACCTTGTCGAACTGGTGCTGCCGGATCAAGCCGCGCACATCGGCGCCATACGATCCGGCCTCGCTGCGGAAGCAGGGCGTGTAGGCCGTATAGCGGATCGGCAGCTGGCGGCCGTCGAGGATCTCGCCGCGGTGCAGGTTGGTCAGCGGCACCTCCGCCGTCGGGATCAGGTAGAGATCCCACTCCCCCGCAATCTTGAAGAGATCCTGCTCGAACTTCGGCAGGTTGCCGGTGCCGCGCAGCGCATCGGCGTTGACGAGGAACGGCGGCTCGACTTCGACGTAGCCGTGCTCCCGCGTGTGCAGCTCCAGCATGAAGTTGATCAGCGCCCGCGCGAGCCGGGCGCCCGCGCCCATCAGCACCGAGAACCGGGAGCCCGACATCTTCGTGGCACGCTCGAAGTCGAGGATGCCGAGGGCGGGTCCGATCTCCCAGTGCGGCCGCGGCGTGAAGTCGAACGTCCCGGCCTCGCCGACCCGGCGCACCTCGACGTTCTCGGCCGCGCTGGTGCCGACCGGGACGCTCGCATGCGGCACGTTCGGCAGCGTCATCAGCAGGGCGCTGCGCTGCTGCTCGACCTGGTCCGCTTGAATCTCGAGCTGCCGGATCTGCTGCGCTCTTGCCTTGTTCGCCGCGAAGACCGGCGACGCGTCGATGCCCTGCCGCTTGGCGCGCGCGACCTCGTCTCCCGCGGTGTTCTGCTCCCGCTTCAGTCCCTCGAGCTCGGGGATGAGGCGGCGCCGCCGGGCTTCGAGCGTCGCGAGCTGCTCGAGCTCCGCATCCGCCTGGACCCCGCGATTGCGCATCGCGGCGCGGACGACTTCCATGTTCTCGCGCAGGTAAGCAGGGTCGAGCATGACGGTAGATCGTATACCGGCTGACGGATCGATCGGTTACGATCCGGTGGTTGCCTACCGTGAGGAGACCGCAGTGACCAAGACGATCCGCAAGGCCGTATTCCCCGCCGCCGGCCTTGGAACCAGATTTCTTCCGGCCACCAAAGCCCAGCCCAAGGAGATGCTGCCGCTCGTCGACAAGCCCATCATTCAGTACCGGGTCGAGGAGGCGGTCGCGTCAGGCGCCGACAACATCATCCTGGTCACCGGCCGCGGCAAGAACGCCATCGAGGATCATTTCGACGTCTCGATCGAGCTCGAGAGCTTCCTCGAGGCGCGCGGCAAGAAGGATCTGGCCGCCGAAATCCGCAAGATCTCCAGCTCCCTCAACTTCTCCTACGTGCGCCAGGGGGAGCCGCTCGGCCTCGGTCACGCGGTGCTGGTCACGAAGAACCTGGTCGGCGACGAGCCCTTCGCGGTCATCCTGGCAGACGACGTGATCGACGCGACGCCGCCGGCGCTGAAGCAGATGATCGACGTGTTCGAGGAAGTGCAGGGCCCGGTGCTCGCGATCGAACGCGTGCCGCGCGAGAACGTCAGCTCCTATGGAATCATCGACGCGGAAGAGATCAGGCCCGGCGTCTACAAGATCCGCGACATGGTCGAGAAGCCGCCGAAAGAGGAAGCGCCGTCGGACCTCGCGATCATCGGACGCTACATCCTCACGCCCGACATCTTCCCGGCGCTGGAGGCGACGGCCAGCGATCGCACCGGCGAGATCCAGCTGACCAACGGTCTCCGCCGCCTGCTGAAGGATCGGCCGATTTACGGGTGCCGCATCGACGGCGCCCGCCACGATACCGGCAACAAGCTCGGATTCCTGAAGGCGGTGGTGTACTTCGCGATGCGCCGGCCGGACATCGCCAGCGAGTTCGGCGAGTATCTGCGCGGCCTGGATCTGAACGTGCCCGCCGGAGCTAAGAGCCGGACGTAGAGCCCGACCCGCCTGACCCGCCAGAACTGGAGCCCGAGCCGCTCGATCCTCCCGTCGACGTGTTCGACGAACTCGACGAGGACGACGAGTTCGACGAGTTCGACGAGGACGTCCCGCTCTCAGAAGATGACGAGTCGCTCTTGCTGCTGCCCTTGCCGTCGCCCGGCGTCGAGGACTTCTTGGCGTAATCGGTGATGTACCAGCCCGTCCCCTTGAACTGAATGGCCGGCGACGACAGCAGCTTGCGCACCGATCCACCGCATGCGGGACAGATGTCCACGTGCGGATCGGAGAACTTCTGGATCCGTTCGAAACGGTTGCTGCACGCGTCGCACTGATATTCGTAAAGGGGCATATGGCTAGTCGATGATATCGCCGGTCGCGTCCCCGAGCATCAATGCGCGATGCAGCCAGAGCGGCACGGTACCGTTGCCGAGCAGCGTATCGTGGAACTTCCGCAGGGAGTACTTCGACCCTTCGCTGGCCTTGTAGTCTTCCCGCAGCTTCAGCAGCATCAGCTTCCCGAGCGAGTAGACGATGTAGGACGGATCGAAGGAGCCGCGCTCCGCCTCGCGCCGCGCGCTGCCCTCTTCGAGGAACGCCTCCTCGCGGAAGAAGCGCACGCCCTGCTCGACCGACATGTCCTCGCAGTGGAGCCGGACGCCGACGACGAAGCGGCAGAGACGGATGAGCGCCTCGGCGAGCTGTCCGAGACGGACGGTCGGATCGTTCTTGCGGAACCCCTCGTCCACCATCATCTGCTCGCAGTAGTGCGCCCAACCCTCGACGAACGCGGCCGATGAGAACAGGATCGATTTCCGCAGCTTCGACTCGACCTGGCGCAGGTGCTGGTAGTGCAGGAAGTGGCCGGGGAACACCTCGTGGATCGAGATCGCCCACAGCGCGCCGTAGTTGAAGTCCCGCAGGTGCTCGTCCTGGCGCTCGGCGGGCCACGCCGGATCGACGTCGGTGATGTAGTAGAACGCCCGCATCGGCTTGGCCTCGAACGGCCCGGGCGTCCACATGCTGGCGAACGTCCAGCGGTAGAAGCGCGGCGTCGGCGCGACCGACACCGGCTCCCCCGCGGGAATGCTGATGATGTCGTTCCGGTTGATGAACTCGACGAGCTCCTCGAGCTGCTGCTGGGCGACCGGCACCAGCTCGCCCGCTGCCGGGTGGTTCTGCTTGGCCTTCGCCCACGCCGCGAGCGGATCGCCGCCGTTCACCCGCGACGCCACGCGCCGGAACTCGTCCTGCGTCGACCGCAGCTCCCGCATCGCGAGGTCGAGCAGGCGTTGGGCGCCCAGGGTCACGCCTTCGTCGAGCCGCAGCTTCTGCTCGAACTTCTCCTGGCCGAGCCGGAACGAGCCCTTGGTCCGTGGGGCGAGGTCCTTCTCCAGATAATCGATATAGCGTTCGACCGCCGCTGCCGCCTCGGTCGAGGCATCGGCCAGGTCGCCGAGGATGTGGAGGTCGTCGAGGCGGCTGAAGGCACGCGGCAGGTCGTCGTTGATGAACCGCAGCGTGCCCCGCAGGCTCTCGAGGCCCACCTTCACGAAAATGCCGGGCGGATCCTTGATGTTGTCCCGGGCCGCCTGCATCAGGCGATTCACCTGACGCAGCTTCGACACCACCCGCCGGGCCCGTTCGGGGAGGGGCGCGTACGCGAACAGCGCCTGGCCAGCCAGGCTCGTCGCCAGGATGTCCGAGTAGTGCTGGGGGCTGCGCTCCCAGGTACGAATGGACTCCAGTTCGAAGAGCCGCGCCCGGATGTTGGCCTCGAGGGCCGGCCGCTCGAGCCGTTCGAGATCGGTCAGGCGGGCCGGGTCGATCGCCGCCAGCCGCCGGGCAAACGCCCCGAGCTCCCGGACCTGGGAGTCAACCGCATGACGCCCCAGATCCTCGAGCAGGTCATCGTGGAGGTGCACGCCGTCGAACGTCGCGTTGGTCGGGTGAACCTCATAGAGAAACGAGAGGTATTCGTCAACGAAGTGGGGCAGGGGTTCGGCTGAATACATGCGGTACAATCAACGTCCCAGACATGTCGGGGACCCTCTACGTTGTCGCGACACCGATCGGCAACCTGGAGGACATCACGTTCCGTGCGGTCCGCATCCTGCGGGAAGTGGCAGTGATCGCCGCCGAGGACACCCGCCGGACCGCGCGCCTCCTCCAACACTACTCGATCTCGACCCCGACGACGAGCCTGCACGAGCACAATGAGCGGACCCGATCGACCGCGATCGTCAAGCGATTGCAGGGGGGAGAATCGGTCGCTTTGGTGTCCGATGCCGGGACGCCGGTGGTCTCGGATCCGGGTGCCTGGCTCGTGGCGGCCGCTCACAAGGCGGCGGTGCCGGTGGTGCCGATTCCCGGGCCTTCGGCAGTCATCGCCGCCCTGTCCGCCTCTGGCCTCACCGCCGAGCAGCTCCTGTTCGTGGGATTCCCCCCTTCTAGGGCTGGAGCCAGAAAACGGTGGTTCGCGGCGCTGAAGGACGAGTCCAGACTCATCGCATTTTACGAGGCACCGCATCGGATCCGGGCGAGCCTCGAGGATCTGCTCGAGCAGCTCGGCGACAGACTGATCGCGGTCGGCCGTGAGCTGACGAAGGCGCACGAAGAATTGGTCGTTCGACCATACGTCGCAGATTCTTAGCGGTTTAACTGAGCCAAGAGGCGAGTTCACGGTGATCGTGTCTCCGCCGACCGTTGACGAGTCGACCACCGTTCTGCCGGATGTGGAGACAGTGCTTCGTGATTTCGGCGATTTGACCAACAAACGGGAGGGCTCACGGCGAGACATCATCCGCGAGCTCGCGAAGAAGTACGGCCTGTCACCCCGCCGGGTGTATCAACTCATCGAATCGGGATCTGGAGGCTAGGTCTGACGACAAAAGGCGCCGTCGCGCTTGCCGTTTCTCAACCCTTCTGTTACCGTGTTCTGTCCGAGACACCCGAGTAGAGACTGCATGGCCAAGCAGACCAAGCAGAAAGCCTCAGCGTCCATCAGCGCCCGATCGGCGAAGAAACCCAAAGCGGCGAAAGCCGCTCCGGCCAAGTCGGCAGCCAGCCGCAATGGCCGACCCGTGCGACCCGTGGCTCCCGTGTCCCGGAAGGCGAAGCCCCAGGCGGCAGCGCCTGTCGCGCCGCCGGCGCCACCGCCCCCGCCCAAGAAGCCGGGTTACTACGAGGCGCTGGCGATGTACGAGAACGGCGTCCGGGCCCTCCAGCGGCACGACTACCAGGGCGCCGCCACGCAGTTTCGCGCCATTATCGAGCGATATCCCGAGGAGCGGGAGCTGCAGGAGCGGTCGCACCTGTATCTCCGGGTCTGCGAGCGCGAGACGGCCAAGCGCCCTGCCACGCCTCAGACGCCGCAGGAGCGGGTCTATGCCGCGACCGTAGCCCTGAACGCGGGGGACACGATCGCTGCGCTCGACCACTTGCGCCGCGCGCTCACCGACGCGCCGGACAGCGACCACGCGCACTACATCATGTCGGTCGCGCTCGCCTCCAAAGGGGATTCCGGGCAAGCCCTGGAACACCTTCGCCGCGCCATCACCCTGAACCCCGACAATCGGGCGCTTGCCCGACAAGATCCGGACCTCGAGCCTGTCCGGGGCGTGGACGGCTTCTCGGATCTGCTCGATTCGCCGGCCGGGTCGGCGCGGACCAAAGCGCGGAAGCGCCGGTGACTCCCCGCCACCTCGTCGTCCTGGCCGCCGGCAAGGGAACTCGGATGAAGTCGGCGGTGCCAAAGGTGCTGCATCCGGCCGCAGGACTCCCGCTCATCGAGCACGTGCTTCGGACCGCGGACACGATCAACCCGGCCTCGGTCGTCCTCATCGTCGGGCACCAGGCGGACGCGGTCCAGGCGGCGCTCACGTCGCGGGCTGGCGTACGCTTCGCCCTGCAGGAACCTCAGCTCGGGACCGGCCACGCGCTGCTCCAGGCCGAAGCAGCTCTGACTGGCGCGACCGGCACGGTCGTCCTGCTTTCCGGGGACGTCCCCCTGCTCCGACCGCAGACGCTCGAGGCCCTGGTCCGGCAGCACCAGGCATCGGGAGCTGCCGCGACGGTGCTGACCGCGTTAATGGACGATCCGAGCGGCTACGGCCGGATCGAGCGGCACGACGGTCGCATCGTGGCCATCGTCGAGCACAAGGACGCGAACGCGGACCAGCGCGCGATCAAGGAGATCAACAGCGGAATCTACGCCTTCGACGTGGCCCCGCTCTTCGACGCGCTCCGGCAGATCGGGTCGGCCAACGCCCAGGGTGAGTACTACCTGCCGGATCTCGTGCGGATCTACCGCGAGCGCGGGCTGCCGGTCGAAACCGTCGTCCTCGATGATGCGCGCGAGATCATGGGCGTGAACAGCCGCGCCGAGCTGGCGCAGGTTGCGGAGGTCCTCCGCATGTCGAAGAACGAGGCGCTGATGGCCGCCGGCGTGACCATCGTCGATCCGGCGACGGCCTACATCGGAGCCGACGTCACGATTGGCCCCGACACCACGATCCACCCGAACGTCCAGCTCGAAGGCCGCACCCGCATCGGGTCCGGCTGCGACATCCAGTCCGGCGTCCGCATCGTCAATTCGACGCTTGCCGACAACGTCTTCATCAACAACCACTGCCTCGTTGTCGATTCGACCATCGGGCGCGGCGCGCGGCTCGGGCCGTTCGCACACATCAGGCCCGAGTCGAACGTCGGCGAGGATGCGCACATCGGCAACTTCGTCGAGCTCAAGAAGACCACCCTCGGCAGGGGCTCCAAGGCGAATCACCTCGCCTATCTCGGCGACGCCGTGGTCGGCGAAAAGGTCAACGTCGGCGCCGGCACGATCACCTGCAACTACGACGGCACCGCCAAGCACCGGACCACGATCGAGGACGGCGCCTTCATCGGCAGCGACTCGCAGCTGATCGCGCCCGTCACTGTGGGCCGCGGCGCCTACGTCGCGGCCGGCTCCTCGATCACCGACAACGTGCCGGCCGGATCGCTGGCGATCGCGCGCGGCAAGCAGGTGAACAAAGAGGGCTGGGTCGAGAAGAACAAGAAACCGAAGGCCTAGCGCGCCGCCCGCTGGATCACGCAAGCAGAGGACGCCATGTGCGGAATTATCGGATATATCGGCCAGAAACAGCTCGTTCCCATTCTCATTGACGGCCTGCGCCGGCTCGAATACCGGGGCTACGATTCGGCCGGCGTCGCGGTCGTGCGGCAGGGAAGCATCGAGCTCCGGCGCAGCGCCGGCAAGCTGGCGCGCCTCGAGGAAGTGATCGCGACGAACCCGCTCGAGGGGGACTACGGAATCGGCCACACCCGCTGGGCCACGCACGGCCGTCCGACCGAGGAGAACGCCCACCCGCACCGCGACTGCACCGGCCGCATCGTCGTCGTGCACAACGGCATCATCGAGAACTATCTCGAGCTGAAGCGCCAGCTCCAGAAGGAAGGGCACAAGTTCGTCACCGAGACGGACACCGAGATCGTCGCGCATCTCGTCGAGCGCGAGATGAAGGACGACGGCCTGGAGAACGCGGTGCGCCGGGCGCTGCTCTACATGCGCGGCCTGTTCGGCCTGGTGCTGATCTCGGCGGACGATCCCAACAAGATCGTGACCGTCCGCAACGGCCCGCCGATCGTCGTCGGCCTCGGCGACGGCGAGTTCTTCGTGGCGTCCGACATCCCCGCGATCCTCAGCCACACCCGCGACGTCGTGTTCCTCGGCGACGAGGAGATGGCCATCATCACGCCGAAGGGAGTCGAGTTCACCGACTACGCCGGCGGCGCCGTCTCGAAGAAGAGCACGCGGGTCTCGTGGGATCCGGTGATGGCGGAGAAGGCCGGCTACAAGCACTTCATGCTCAAGGAGATCTTCGAGCAGCCGCTGGCCATCAAGGAAACGGTGCTCGGCCGGGCCTCGGTGGAGAGCGGCAAGGTCTACCTGCAGGAGATCGAGATCCCCGACGCAGGTCCTGCGCGAAGTCGAGCGCGTGGTGATCCTCGCGTGCGGCACGTCGTGGCATGCGGCGCTGGTCGGCAAGTTCATGATCGAGAACCTGGCGCGGCTGCCGGTCGACGTCGACTACGGATCGGAGTACCGCTACCGCGATCCGATCGTCTCGAAGAACACGCTCGCCATCGTCATCACCCAGTCGGGCGAGACCGCTGACACGCTGGCGGCGCTGCGCGAGGCCAAGAGGAAGGGGGCTCGCAGCATCGCCATCTGCAACGTCGTCGGCAGCATGGCGACGCGTGAGACGGAAGGGACCGTCTACACGCATGCCGGACCGGAGATCGGCGTCGCGTCCACGAAGGCCTTCACCTCACAGCTGGTGGCGCTGCACCTGCTCGCGGTGTATCTCGGCCAGATTCGCGGCACGTTGAGCCCGGAGGACGCGCGGCCGCACCTCGAAGGCCTGACGCAGCTGCCGCTGCTGCTCGAGCAGACGCTGAAGTGCGAGTCGCTGACCGAGGAGATCGCCAAGCGCTTCTACCAGCGCAGCGACTTCCTCTATCTCGGCCGCGGCATCAACTATCCGATCGCCCTCGAGGGCGCGTTGAAGCTCAAGGAGATCTCCTACATCCACGCCGAGGGCTACCCTGCCGGCGAGATGAAGCACGGCCCGATCGCGCTCATCGACGAACAGATGCCGGTCGTCACGATCGCGCCGAACGATCACGTCTTCGAGAAGATGGTCGGGAACGTCCAGGAGGCGAAGGCGCGCGGCGGTTCGGTGATTGCCCTCTCTACCGAAGACAATCACGGGATTCACGATCTGCTCGATCCGAAGAACGACTTCCTGATTACGATCCCGAAGTCGCACCCGCTGCTCACGCCGGTGCTCGCCGTGGTGCCGCTGCAGCTGCTGTCGTACCACATCGCGGTCCGGCGCGGCTGCGACGTCGACCAGCCGAGGAACCTGGCGAAGAGTGTGACGGTGGAGTAGCGCCGGGCGCGTTACAGCGCCTGCGCGATTGCGGCGGTCATGGCCCGGGTCCCGAGGGCTGGCTGGCCGGCCGCGATGTCTGCCGTGCGCATGCCGCGCTCGAGCACCGTCTCGATGGCGCGTTCGACCGCGGCTGCTTCCTTCTCGAGCTTCAACGAATGCCGCAGCAGCATGGCCGCCGAGGCGATCGTGCCGATCGGATTCGCCGCGTCCTTGCCGGCGATGTCTGGTGCGGATCCATGAACCGGCTCGAACAACCCGACGCCGTCGCCCAGGCTTGCCGACGGCAGCAGCCCCAGCGATCCCACCACCGCGCCGGCCTCATCCGAGAGGATGTCGCCGAACATGTTCTCGGTCAGGACGACGTCGAATGACGACGGGGCGTAGGTGAGCTTCATGGCGCAGGTGTCGACGAGCATGTGCTCGAGCGACACGTCGCCGTAGTCCTTGCCGACCGCGGTCACGACCTGGCGCCACAGCCGCGAGACCTCGAGCACGTTGGCCTTGTCGACGGACGTGACGCGCTTGCGGCGCAGCCGTGCCGCCTCGAACGCGCGGCGCGCGATCCGCTCCACTTCGCCGCGCGAGTAGCGCATCGTGTTGTGCGCGCTGTCGCCGTCGGCCGACATTCCACGAGGCTCACCGTAATAGAGTCCGCCGGTCAGCTCACGGAACAACAGCAGATCGGTCCCCTTCAGCACCTCGGGCTTCAACGGGCCGGCTGATTCGAGGCCCGGCCACACCCGGGCGGGCCGCAGGTTCGCGTAGAGCCCGAGCTCGCGGCGCAGCTTGAGGAGCGCCGCTTCAGGACGTTCGGATGGTGGAGCGGTGTCGTACGCGGGATCGCCGACGGCGCCGAGCAGAATGGCGTCGGCGCCGCGAGCGGCCGTCAGCGTCGCGTCCGGCAGCGGCGGCAGCCCCTGCTTCAGCGCGGCGCCGCCAATCGCCGCTTCCGGCAGCGTGAAGTCGTGACCGAAGCGCGAGCCGACCGAACGGAGAATCTGAGCCGCCGCGGCGACGACTTCGGGACCGATGCCGTCGCCGGGGAGAAGGAGGATGGTGGCTTTAGACCCCGTGACCGTATCCCTTTTCCGCGGGGGTCGAGGCGAAGTCCGCGAGCGCCGGAGCATAGACCGGAGTTTCCGGCTCGCCGCCTGCACGCACGGTCGCGACGATCTTCGAGAGATCGTCGTCGTTGATGGTCTTCTCGCGATCGGCGAGGGCGATCACGGCGCGGTAGACGCGATCGAGCTCGGGACGCTCGAGCGTCAGCCCGAGCTGCTCGCAGCGGCGCTGCACGGCATGGCGGCCCGAGTGCTTGCCGAGAACGAGCGTCGCTTCCGGCACGCCGACGTCTTCAGGGCGCATGATCTCGTAGGTCCGGCGATCCTTGAGCATGCCGTCCTGGTGGATGCCGGCTTCGTGCGCGAACGCGTTGCGCCCGACGATCGCCTTGTTGGCCTGGACCGCTTCGCCGGTCAGCGAGGTCAGCAGCTGGCTGGCGGCGAAGATCTGTTTGGTGTCGATGCCGCTGTCGAACGGCAGGCGATCGGCGCGGATGCGCGTCGCCATCACGACCTCTTCGAGCGAGGCGTTGCCGGCACGCTCGCCGATGCCGTTGATCGTGCACTCCACCTGACGGGCGCCGCCCACCAGCGCGGCCAGCGTGTTGGCGGCCGCCAGCCCGAGGTCGTCATGACAGTGCGCGCTCCAGGTGACCTGGTCCGAGCTCGGCACGCGGTTGATCAGGCCGGAGAAGAACGACTGGATTTCGTCCGGCGTCGAATAGCCGACGGTGTCGGGCAGGTTGATCGTCTTGGCGCCTGACTGAATCACCGCTTCGACGACGTGCCAGAGGAATTCGGGATCGCTGCGCGTCGCGTCCTCGGCCGAGAACTGCACGTCGTCGGTGTACTTGCGCGCGAGGCGGATGGCTTCCATCGCCATCGTCAGACAGTGCGACCGCGACATCCGCAGCTTCTTCTCGAGATGAAGGTCCGACGTCGCGATGAAGACGTGGATCCGCTTGCGCTTCGCCGGCTCGAGCGCCCACGCGGCGCGCTCGATGTCGGCGCGGTTGCAGCGGGCGAGCGCCGCGATCACCGGACCGTCGATGTGCGTGGAGATGGTGCGCACCGCTTCCGCGTCGGCGTCGGACGCGATCGGGAAGCCGGCTTCGATGATGTCCACGCCCAGCGCCGCCAGCTGGCGGGCCATCCTCAGCTTCTCGTCGATGCGCATCGAAAAGCCGGGGGCCTGCTCGCCGTCGCGCAGGGTGGTGTCGAAAATAATCAGCCGGTTCGAAGACATGGGTCCTCCCGAGACATACCCTTTGTAACCCGCCGGGGACCGACTGTCCAATTTATAACATTTGAGCTTTGATAAGGAACAATTATGATCGCCGAATGCAGCTGCAGGACCTGGCGGTTTTCGCCACGGTAGCGGCGGAGCGAAGCTTCTCGAAAGCCGCCAAAAAGCTCCACCGGACCCAGCCAGCGGTCAGCCAGGCCATCAAGCGGCTCGAGGAAGAGCTGGGCGATCGGCTGTTCGATCGGTCGTCCCGCGACGGCACGCTGACCGAGGCGGGCCGGCTGCTGCAGGACTACGCCGGCCGGCTGCTGACCCTGGCGTCGGACGCGGAGCTCGCCGTCCGCGAGCTGCAGCAGGTCCGGCGCGGCCGGGTCGTGATCGGCGCCAACGAGGCGGCGGTCCACTCGCTCCTCCCGGTCATCGCGACATTCGGCGCCGCGCATCCGCAGGTCCTCATCGACGTCCGCCGCATGGCCTCGCGTCATGTTCCGGCGGCGATCCTCGATCGTTCGCTCGACTTCGGCGTACTGACGTTCACGCCGCCCGAGCGCGCCCTCAATGCCGTCTCACTCGGGCACGACGAGCTCGTCATGCTCGCGCATCCAGGGCACCGGCTCGCCGGCCGCAAGCGCGTCTCGATCCAGGAAGTCGGCACCGAGACGGTGATCGCACACAACGATCCGTCACCCGCGCGCGACCGCGTGCTCCGTCTCTACGAGCGCAAGCACGCCCCGATCAACATCCGCGTGGCGCTGCCGAGTCTCGACGGCATCAAGCGGGCGGTGGAGATGGGGCTCGGCATCGCGGTGCTGCCCCGGCGCGTCGCGCTCGCGGAGCTGGCCGCTGGACGTCTCGTTGCCGTGAAGGTGCCGGAACTGAGCGCGCAGCGTCACGTGCGCCTGGTCTTCCGGCGTGGTGCGGAGCTCTCGCATGCCGCGGCCGCCTTCCTCGAAGCGGTCCGCCACCTCGCCCCCGCCGCGGTAAACCTCTAGCGCGAGGCCGTCCAGCCGCTCACGTAGGGGATTCGGCGCATCGTCGCCTCGACGTCCTCGAAGCGATCGAGCAGCAAGCCAGTCGCATCCCAGCTGCCGTCGAGGAACGACTCGCGCGCCGCGGGCGGAAGCGCGATCGAGACCTGCGCGCTGCCACACTGCAGCTGCTGCGCATCGAGGTCGATCGACACCTCGATCGACGGATCCTGTTCGATGAGCGTCTGCAGGCGATCGAGGTCCCCGGCCGAAGCGGTGACGCACGGCATGCCGAGCGCCACCGAGTTGCCGAAGAAGATCTCCGAGAACGACTCGCCGACGACGGCGCGGAAACCGCGGCGGCGAATCGCCTGAGGCGCGTGTTCGCGCGACGAGCCACAGCCGAAGTTCCGGTTCACCACGAGCACGGCGGCGCCTGTGTACTTGGCGTCAGTCAGCGCATGCGTCACGTTCTGCGCGCGAGCCTGCACGATGTCGTCCTCGAACAGGTGGTCTTCGAGCCCTTCGAAGGACACCGAGCGGAGAAACCGCGCGGGGATGATCCGATCGGTATCGATGTCGTTGCCGCGGAGCGGCAGGCCGCGGCCCGCGATGCGGGTAATTCTCTCAATCGCCATAGTGCGCGAAATCCCTCACGTCGACGACCTCGCCCGCGACCGCCGCAGCCGCAACCATGGCCGGGCTCATCAACAGCGTGCGGCCGGTCGGGCTCCCCTGGCGGCCCTTGAAGTTGCGGTTGGAAGACGAGGCACAGATTTGCCGGCCCTCGAGCCGATCCTGGTTCATCGCCAGGCACATCGAACAGCCGGCGCCGCGCCATTCGAAGCCGGCCTCGGTGAACACGCGGTCGAGCCCTTCCTGTTCCGCGGCAGCCCGGACGCCCTGCGACCCGGGCACGACCAGCGCCTGCACGTGCGGCGCGACCCGATGCCCCCGCACGACCCTCGCGGCTTCACGCAGGTCCGACAGCCGCGCGTTGGTGCAGGAGCCCACGAACGCGACGTCGATGCGCGTGCCCTTGATCGGCTGGCCGCCGTCGAATCCCATGAACTCGAGCGCTTCGGCAATCGACGCGCGTTCTCCCGCGGCGACGTCCCCCGGCTTCGGCACGCGCTCGTCGACGTAAACCGACTGCCCGGGATTGATGCCCCACGTCACGCACGGGCGGATGTCCGGCGCGTTGATCTCGACCTCGTGGTCGTACCTGGCCCCCGGATCCGATGCGATCGACTTCCACCAGGCCGCGGCCTGGTCGAACGCGTCGCCGGCCGGCGCATAGCGCCGCCCGCGCAGGTATTCGATCGTCACGTCATCAGGATTGACGTAGCCGACGCGCGCGCCGCCTTCGATCGACATGTTGCAGATCGTCATCCGCTCGTCCATGGACATCGCCGCGACGGCATCGCCGCTGTACTCGTAGGCGTAGCCCACTCCCCCGTTCACGCCGAGGCGGCGGATGATCTCGAGGATGACGTCCTTCGCGAAGACGCCTGGCGACAGCCGGCCGTTGACGCTGATGCGACGGACCTTCGGACGATCCATCGCCAGGCACTGCGACGCCAGCACATCGCGAACCTGCGACGTGCCGATGCCGAAGGCGACCGCGCCAAAGGCGCCATGCGTCGAGGTATGGCTGTCGCCGCACGCGATCGTCATGCCTGGCTGGGTCAGGCCCAGCTCCGGCCCGATGACGTGCACGATGCCCTGCGACCCGCTCTGCAGGTCGAACAGTGGAATCGACGCCGACCGGGTGTTCTTCTCCAGCGCCAACAGCATGTCCTCCGCCATGACGTCCCCGAACGGGCGGCGCTGATCGCGCGTCGGGACGATGTGGTCGACGGTGGCGATGGTGCGATCGGGGAACCGGACGGTCAACCCGCGGCTGCGCAGCATGTCGAACGCCTGCGGACTCGTGACTTCGTGAATCAGGTGCAGGCCGATGAACAGCTGCGTCTGACCGTTCGGCAGCGTGCGCACGGTGTGCAGGTCCCAGACCTTGTCGAAGAGCGTGGCGGGCATCCGCGAATGGTACTACGCCGGAAGGGCTGGGATCGCGGACGGCCGGCCGCTTGCTGTTCCTCGTCCTGCGCTGACGTCCGGCAAGGAGTTCTGGGAGGAAGGCGTCGGAAGGTTCGTACTCCGGGGGCGAACACCGTAGCAACTACTGCATACCGGGCGCCCGCGAGCTCGAGAGACGGGGTCGCTCGAGCTGCGGACGCCGGACTGTTTGGCTAACTGGAGCGCTGCGAGGGCGTGCTGCGACCTGCACGGCTCAACATCTCGGGGCGTTTGGATTCACGCCTGGCGTGACGTTGTTCCTCGCGGTTCTTGACCAGCTCCTGCTTGGCGCGCTCCTGTCCCAGGTTCTCACCCGGGCGCTCGCGTCCTGCAACCGTGTACTGGCCAGGGTTCACATTGTTGTTTTTGCTCATCATGCTCCTCGATCCACTTCGAGCTTCAAATCGATTGCCAGCGTTGAAGGGCCGAGGCCCACACCAGAGGTGTTCATGGCGGCGATTGCTCGACAGTTCCACCGTTCGACGACCCGCGCGCGGATATACTGGAGATCCCGTCGATGACCTTCCTGGAAAAGCTCAATCCTGAACAGCAAAAGGCCGTGCTGCACCGTGAGGGTCCGCTCCTGATTCTGGCGGGCGCGGGCTCCGGCAAGACGCGGGTCATCACGTATCGCATCGCCCACCTCATCGGCGACGGCCATGCCAAGCCTGATGAAGTCCTCGCCGTCACCTTCACGAACAAGGCGGCGCAGGAGATGCGCGAGCGCGTCGAGGCGTTGATTGGTACGGACGCGGGCGGCACCTGGCTGTCGACGTTTCACGCCCTGTGCGCGCGCCTCCTGCGGCGCGAGGCGCCGAAAATCGGGCTGACGCGCGACTTCGTGATCTACGACTCGTCCGATCAGATGTCCGTCGTCAAGCAGGCGCAGCGGGAGCTCGGTATCGACGACAAGCTCGTGCCGCCGCGCATGGCGCTGTCGCGGATCAGCCACGCCAAGAACCGGATGGAAGGGCCGGACGCGCTCCGCGGCAAGTGGAACCTCCGCGACGAGCAAATCGCCAAGATCTACGAGAAGTACCTCACCGCGCTCACCGACAGCAACGCCCTGGATTTCGACGACCTCCTGCTCAAGACGGTCGAGCTGTTCGAAACGTCCGAGCAGACGCGGAACTACTACGCCAACAAGTTCCGGTTCGTCATGGTCGACGAATACCAGGACACCAACCGGCCGCAGTACCTGCTGATCAAGCGGCTGTCCGAGGTCTACCGCAATTTGGCCGTAGTCGGTGACCCCGATCAGTCGATCTACAAATGGCGGGGCGCCGATCTCAAGAACATCCTCGACTTCGAGCACGACTTCCCCGAAGCGACGACGGTCAAGCTCGAACAGAACTACCGGTCGACGCAGGTCATCCTGGACGCCGCCAGCGCCGTCATCAGCCAGAACCGCAACCGCAAGGACAAGCGGCTGTGGACCGATCGCAAGGGCGGCTCGAAGATCGTGTACTTCCGCGGCAACGACGAGCTCGAGGAGGCCGACTTCATCACACGGTCGATCAAGCAGGCGCGGTCGAACGATGTCGATTCGATGATCGCCGTGCTCTATCGCACCAACGCGCAGTCCCGCGCGATCGAAGATTCGCTGATGCGCGAGTCGGTGCCCTACAAGATCATCGGCGGCGTCAGGTTCTACGAGCGTAAGGAGATCAAGGACTCCCTCGCCTACCTGAAGCTGATCATCAACCCGCACGACGACGTCAGCCTCCGGCGCGTCATCAACGTGCCGGCGCGCGGCGTCGGCAAGGGGGTGATGGACTCCCTCCAGGCCATCAGCCCTGATGCCGTTCTCGCGGACGCGCCGCCGCTCCTCGCCGCCGGTCTCCAGGAAGTCATCTCGATCCGTTCGCTGTGGGCGCGCCTGCTCTACGCCGTCGAGGAGGGCAAGCTCGCCAACCGCGCCATCACGGCGCTGCGGGTTTTCCGCGATCTCATCGTCGGGCTGGCGGACGCCGCCCGTCAGGACAGCGTCTCCACGCTCATCGGCAAGATGCTGGATCGCACCGGCTATCTCAACGATCTGCGCGACGAGAACAGCGAGGAAGCGAACGAGCGCATCGAGAACCTCATGGAGCTCGTGTCCGCCGCGCGCGAGTACGAGACGCGCGAGCCGGAGGCGTCACTGGGAGGCTTCGTCGATCGCCTGTCGCTCCTGTCGGAGGCGGACGAGGAGTCCGGCACGCGCGAGGCCAAGGTCTGGATGATGACGATGCACGCGGCCAAGGGTCTCGAGTTCCCGATGGTCGTCATCGCCGGGCTCGAGGAAGGACTGTTCCCGCACTCACGTTCAGCGGAGGACGAAGAGGAGCTGGAGGAAGAGCGGCGCCTCTGCTACGTCGGGATGACGCGGGCGCGGCAGCGGCTCGTCTTGACGGGAGCGGCACGACGTCGTGTGTTCGGGGAATACCAGTCGTGCGAACCGTCGCGCTTTCTCGACGAGGTCCCGGCCACGCTGATGGAGCGCATGGCGACGCCGGCCAGTACGCGCTATGACGGTTCGTTCTCGCACGCCCACTACGAGTTCCGGACCAACCCGTATGGCCGGCTCGGCCGCGCACCGCGAGTCAAGGAAGCCGAACCGAGCTACAAGTACGAGAACGAGGACCAGTCGATGGGCGGTGTGCGCACCGGCATGCGGGTGCGGCACGCGCAGTTTGGCGTCGGCAACGTGATCAGCGTCGAAGAGCACAACGACGACATGAAGATCACGGTCCGGTTCGTGTCAGTCGGCGTCAAGAAGCTGCTGGCCAAGTACGCGAAGCTGGAGCCCGCGTGATTTCCGATGCTCGGCGCGCCGTCGGACGCGCCCGCTAGGAAGGCGGCGTCTCCGGTTCGGCAGGCGTTCCCGGTTCTGACGTTCCCGGGTCAGGCTCCCCCGCGCCGCCGTTCCCCGAGTCGACTTCCTTCTCCGCCAGCTTCGCAATCGCCACGACCTGATCGCCTTCTTCCATCTCGATCAGGCGCACGCCCTGGGTCGCCCGGCCGATGACGCGCACGTCTCCCGCCTTCATGCGGATGATCATTCCCTGCTGCGTCACCAGCATCACCTCGTCGTCGTCGTGCACGTAGGCCATGCCGACGACCTTGCCGTTCCGATCCGAAGTCTGGATGTTGATGATGCCGACGCCGCCGCGGGATTGGAGCCGGTACTCCTCCAGGTCGGTGCGCTTGCCGTAGCCGTTCTGGGCGACGCTGAGGACGGTGCCGCCTTCGCGGACGACGGCCATGCCGACGACCTCGTCGCCTTCGCGCAGGGTGATGCCGCGTACGCCGTACGCCGTGCGGCCCATCGGCCTGGCGTCGCTCTCCAGGAAGCGAATGGCCATGCCGTCGCTGGTGCCGAGGAAGACCTGATCGCTGCCGCCCGACAGCTCGACGGCGATGACCGCATCACCTTCTTCCACACCCATCGCGATGATGCCGCCCGCGCGCGGATTGCTGAACGCCGAGAGGTCGGTTTTTTTGACGACGCCCTTGCGTGTGCCCATGACGGCGAACTGCTGCCCTTCGTCCTCGGGGAAATCCTTGACGGTCAGCAGCGCCGCGATCTTCTCGCCTTCTTCCATCGAGACCAGGTTGGCGATCGCCTTGCCCTTGCCGCCCGGTCCGACGTCCGGAATCTCGTGAACCTTGAGCCAATAGGCGCGGCCGCGGTCCGAGAAGATCATCAGGTAGCTGTGCGTGGTGGCGGCGAAGAGATGGCTGACGAAGTCCTCTTCGCGCGTGCGCATGCCGATCCGCCCCTTGCCGCCGCGCCGCTGGGCGCGGTAGGTGGAGATGGCGGTGCGCTTGACGTAGCCGGTGTTCGTCACCGTGATCGCCATCTCCTCGTCGGCGATCAGGTCCTCGATCCGGAACTCCCCGCTGTCTTCGATGAAGGTGGTGCGGCGTTCGTCCGAGTACTTGTCGCGGATCGCCACCAGCTCGCCCATGACGACTTCCATGAGCAGCGCCTCGCTGGACAGGATCGCGCGCAGGCGCTCGATGGTCTTCAGCAGCTCCGCGAGCTCGTCGAGGATCTTCTGCCGCTCGAGGCCGGTCAGCCGCTGGAGCTGCATGTCGAGGATCGCCTGCGACTGGAGCTGTGACAGCTGGAACTGCGTCATCAGGCCTTCGCGCGCCTCACCCGGGTTCTTCGATCCGCGGATCAGCGTGATGACGCGATCGAGGTTGTCGAGCGCGATGCGCAGGCCCTCGAGGATATGCGCGCGCGCCTCGGCCCGCCGCAGCTCGAACTCGGTCCGCCGTCGGACGACCTCGCGGCGGAACTCGATGAAGTGCTCCAGGATGTCCACGATCGGCAGCACGCGCGGGCGGCCGCCGACGATCGCCAGCATGATGATGCCGAACGTCGTCTGCAGCTGGGTGTGCTTGTAGAGGTTGTTCAGCACCACCTCGGGCTGCTCGCCGCGCTTCAGCTCGATGACGATGCGCATGCCGTCGCGGTCCGACTCGTCACGCAGATCGGAGATGCCCTCGATCGCCTTTTCACGCACCAGTTCGGCGATGTTCTCGAGCAGCCGCTTCTTGTTGACCTGGTATGGAATCTCCGTGACGATGATCGCGACTTTGTCGCCTTTCTTCGATTCCTCGGTCGTCGCCTTCGCCCGGACGGTGATGGCGCCGCGTCCGGTCATGTAGGCGTTGAAGATCCCCTGGCGGCCGATGATCGAACCGCCGGTCGGGAAATCGGGGCCGGGAATCGCCTTGAGGACCGCCCTGACGCGCGCCTCGCGAGACGGGCCGGCCGCCTGCGTTGGGTCCGCGCTGTCCGTCCGCTTCGTCTTGAGCTCGATGAGCGCGAGCACGCCGTCGATGACTTCCCGCATGTTGTGCGGCGGGATGTTCGTGGCCATGCCGACCGCGATGCCGGTGGATCCGTTCACCAGCAGGTTCGGGTAGGTGGTCGGCAGGACGGTTGGCTCTTCGGTGGTCTCGTCGAAGTTGGGGACGAAGTCGACAGTCTCCTTGTCGAGATCCCCCATCATCTCTTCGGCGAGCTTTTCCAGGCGCGCTTCCGTATAGCGGTAGGCCGCGGGCGGATCGCCGTCGACGGAGCCGAAGTTCCCCTGGCCGTCGACCAGGAGATAGCGCATGTTGAAGTCCTGCGCGAGGCGGACGAGCGTGTCGTAGGCGGGCTGGTCGCCGTGCGGATGGAAATTGCCGATGACTTCGCCGACGATCTTCGCGCACTTGCGATAGGGCCGGGTCGACGCCAGGCCCATCTGCCGCATCGCGTAGAGCACGCGGCGGTGCGCGGGCTTGAGCCCGTCGCGCACGTCCGGCAGCGCGCGCCCGATGATCACGCTCATCGCGTAATCCATGTACGAGCGCTTCATCTCGTCTTCGATGTTGACGGGGAACTTGTAGAGGGAGATGTCAGACATGCTTCTCGTTCTGCAACCGGCCGCGCGGGCACGTATGTCCCGGCACGACCGCACTGGAGGGCGGGCCCGCCGGGTAAGGTCTACCGGTGACGGCTATATGTCCAGGTTCTTGACGTCGAGCGCGTTGTCTTCGATGAACTTCCGGCGGGGCTCGACCTGGTCGCCCATCAGGGTCGTGAACATCAGGTCGGCTTCCATGTGATCTTCCGCGCGGACCTGGGCGAGCGTGCGCGTCACCGGGTTCATCGTGGTTTCCCACAGGGTGTCCGGGTTCATCTCGCCAAGGCCCTTGTAGCGGTTGATCGCGACGCCCTTCTTGCCGGCGACCGTGAAGAACTCCACGAGCTCGTCGATCGATTCGACGCGGACTTCGGCATCGCGCGCCGGCTTCGCCGACGCCGGCGCCTGCCGGGCGGCACCCGCTTCGGCGATGAGCGCATCGGCCAGCGCTTTCGGCTCAGCCGCGAGCCTCGTTGCATCATCGAGCGGCGCGCCGCCGATGGCCGTTTCGTCGGCGGATGCCACACCGGCCTCGGCGGCCGCTTCCGCCGCGGCATCGTCCGCCGCGGCAGACGACGAGGTCTTGACGATCATCGGACCGCGGATTCCCCTGACGTCCTGGTAGCTCTGCGCCAGCGTCCGGTACTCGGCCGTCGTGATGAAGTTCTGATCGATCCGGTGGTGCCGCGGGTAGCCGCCGGTGCGGTCCTCGACGGCCAGCGCAAACGCCTGATGCTCTTCGTCCTGCTGCACCGTCGCGGTCAGCGTGGCGGTTGTCAGCACCTGCGCGATGGTCTCGACGCGTTCGCGATCCTGGAAGAACGTCTTGTCCTTCACGTCGGCGTCGAGCAGGGCCATCACGACTTCATGCGATGGTCCGCGGCGCTCGACGATCTGCAGGAACTTGCGGAACTGCATCAGCTTCTCGAGACGCTGCTCGAGCTCGGCGCCGCTCATCTCGGTGCCGTCGGGCAGCACGACCACGCGCGATTCGACGGCGCGCTTGATCAGGAACGTCTCGAGGGCGCGCTCGTCGCGGATGAAGACTTCGGTCCGCCCACGCTTGGCGCGGAACAGCGGAGGCTGCGCGATGTAAATGTAACCGCGCTCGATCAGCGGCCGCATCTGCCGGTAGAAGAAGGTCAGGAGCAGGGTGCGGATGTGCGAGCCGTCGACGTCCGCGTCGGTCATGATGATGATGCGGTGATACCGCGTCTTCTCGACGTTGAAGTCTTCCGCACCGATACCGCAGCCGAGCGCCGCGATCATCGTCTTGATCTCGTCGCTGCTGAGCATCTTGTCGAAGCGGGCTTTTTCGACGTTGAGGATCTTGCCCTTGATCGGCAGGATCGCCTGAAACTTCCGGTCGCGCCCCTGCTTCGCCGATCCGCCTGCCGACTCTCCCTCGACGATGTAGATCTCGCTCTGCGCCGGATCCCGCTCCTGGCAGTCGGCGAGCTTGCCCGGCAGCGAACTGTTGTCGAGCGCGCCCTTCCGGCGGACGAGATCCCGCGCCTTTCGGGCCGCCTCGCGCGCGCGCGCGGCATCGATGGCTTTCGCGATGACTTTCTTCGCGACCGCCGGATTCTCCTCGAGGTAGGCCCCGAGCTTGTCGTTGACGATCGCCTCGACGATGCCCTTGACCTCGGTGTTGCCGAGCTTGGTCTTGGTCTGCCCTTCGAACTGCGGCCGCGGGATCTTGACGCTGATGACGGCGATCAGCCCTTCCCGGATGTCGTCGCCGCCGATGTTCGCGTCCTTGAGATCCTTCGCGAGGTTGTTCTTGCCGACGTAGTAGTTGATCGTCCGCGTCAGCGCCGAGCGAAAGCCGGAGAGGTGGGTGCCGCCTTCGTGCGTGTTGATGTTGTTGGCGAAGGAATACACCGTTTCGGCGTAGCCGTCGTTCCACTGCAGCGCGATCTCGACGTCGATGCCGTCCTTCTCGCCGTGCATGTAGATCGGCTTGTCGTTGACCGTCGACTTGTTCTGGTTCAGGTACTGCACGAAGGAGTTGATGCCACCCTCGTAGAGGAACTTGTGGCTCTTGCCGTCGCGCTCGTCGTCGATGGTGATCGTGACGCCGCCGTTCAGGAAGGCGAGCTCGCGCAGACGCTGCGCCAGCGTGTCGAAGCTGTAGTCGATGGTCTCGAAGATCAGCTCGTCGGGCCTGAACGTGATCTTCGTTCCGCGCTTCTTCGTGGTGCCGGTGACTTCGAGATCGCCTTGCGGTGCGCCGCGCTCGTACTTCTGCTGGTAGACCTGCCCGTTGCGCCAGATCTCGAGGTCCAGCTCCACCGACAGCGCATTGACGACCGACACGCCGACGCCGTGGAGGCCGCCTGAAACCTTGTAGCTGTCGTTGTCGAACTTGCCGCCGGCGTGCAGCACGGTCAGGACGACCTCAGCCGCCGAGCGCCCGCTGGAATGCTGATCGGTGGGAATGCCGCGGCCGTTGTCCACGACGGTGACCGAGTTGTCGATGTGCAGCGTGACGTTGATCTGGTCGCAATGGCCGGCCAGCGCCTCGTCGATCGAGTTGTCGACGATCTCGTAGACCAGGTGGTGCAGGCCCGGCGCGCCGGTCGACCCGATGTACATCGCGGGGCGCTTCCGGACGGCCTCGAGACCTTCCAGGACCTTGATTTTGTCGGCGCCGTAGTCGTCCACGTCCGTGCCGTTCCCGTTCCCGGACACGGCTGACGCCGCATCAGGCTGTTCGGGGGCGACGTTGTTGGCGTTGTGGGCGGCGACGGGCTGCTGCTCGTCGTTTGGTGGTTCGAGTTGTGACATTCAGTTCAAGAGACCCATCGCGGACGGCCGCTCATGCCTGTTCTTTCCGTCAACCGCCCCGGGAGTGGGGTGACTGCCGCGGTTGGCGTACGGCGAGCCGTGCCGTAGCCGAGAATCAGACGCGCATCGGCATGATCACGTAGGTGTAGTCGTAGCCGTCGGCATTGATCGGCTTCATCACGGCCTGGCTCATCTCGTCCTTGAATTCCAGGCCGACGCTGTCGGTATCCGCCACGCTCAGGAAGTCGAGCACGTACTGCGCGTTGAAGCAGATGGTCACGGGTGCGGCGGTGTAGTCCACCATCAGCACTTCCTTGGCTTCACCGAACTCCGGGCTGCTCGACGTGATCTCGACCTTGCCGTTGTCGATCAGGAACTTGACCGCACGCGAGCGTTCGTTCGAGAGCAGCGCGACGCGCTTGACCGCGCTCGTCAGCCGGTCGCGATCGAACTCCACGCGCTTGTCGTTGCTCTTCGGAATCACCCGCTCGAACGCCGGGAACTGGCCGTCGATCATCCGCGAGATCAGCAACCGTCCACCGATGTCGAAGAACAGATGATTCTCGCCGCGCTCGTAGTTGATGTCCCCGTCGCCTTCCGCGAGCAGCCGCCCGAGCTCGAGCAGCGTCTTGCGCGGCAGGATGACGCGCACTTCCTCGTCGCCGGTCTTGCCCTTGGTCTTGGCCTTCTCCCGCGGCACCGAGATCAGCGCCAGGCGGTGCCCATCGGTCGAGACCAGGCTCATCGAGTCCGGCCGCAGGATGAACAGCGCGCCGTTCAGGAAATACCGGGTGTCTTCACCGGTAATCGCGAACTGCGTCTTCGACACCATCTGCCGCACCACGTCCCTCGCCAGCGTCGCGCTGTATGCGCCACTCGCTTCGGGCAGCGTCGGAAAGTCCTCGCGCGGCAGCGTCTGCATCCGCGAATCGAAACGATCCGCTGCGACCTTGACGCCGTTCTTGTCTTCCTCGATCCGGACGTCGGTTTCAGGCAGCGCCTTGACGATCTCATACAGCTTCTTCGCGGGAAGCGTGAGCGAGCCGCCCTTGGAGACCGACGCCGCGCACTTGCTGCGCAAGCCGACCTCGAGATCCGTGGCCAGCAGTCTCACTTCGTCGCCGGCGGCCTCGATGAGGACGTTCGCGAGGATGGGAATCGTGTTCTTGCGCTCGACAATGCCCTGGAAGAGTTGCAGTTCTCGCAGCAGGTCAGTCTTCCGGACAACAAGCTCCATGTGCTGATGACCTCGCAGGACGTGCTCGGTTGGCGCGCGTGAGATCCCTATGACTTCAGTAAGGGAGATCGTGAAGAAAGAATTATATCAAGAAAGAGGTGCTGTTGAAAACTTTCCATCGACTCATAAGTGGCTGGCATCCAGTCACTTAGCTTGTGGGGAAAGGCGTGGATTCGCGGCCGCGTCCGCGGCGCGGAACGGTGGAAAAAACTCCCCGCCTAAACCCGCACAATCCATCCGCAGCGCAATCCATCCGGCAGCTGTGCAAAAGCCCGCCGCGACCGCATTCTTCAGCGGAACGACTCCAGGAAGTTGTTGATAAGGGTGTTGAAAACCCCATCACGCTGACGGAGATCCTCGATCTTGCGGATGGAGTGAATCACCGTGGAGTGGTGCTTGCCGCCGAAGCTCTTGCCGATCTCAGGGAGCGACGCGTTCGTCAGCGTCTTGCACAGGAACATCGCGATCTGACGCGGCATCGCCACCGACTTCGAGTTGTTGCGCGACTTCAGCTCGCCGAGCTTCAGCTGGTAGTAGTCGGAGACGAACTTCTGGATGATCTCGATCGTGATCGCCTTGTCGTCGTTCTGCAGCACGTTGCGGAGGACGTCCTGCGCCAGCGGCAGCGAGATTTCGCGTCCGGTCAGCGAGGCATAGGCGATGAGGCGAATCAGCGATCCTTCGAGCTCGCGGATGTTCGACTTGATCTTGCCGGCGATGTAGATCGCGACGTTGTCGGGCAGCGGAATTCCCTCGGTTTCCGCCTTTTTTCGCAGGATCGCGACCTTGGTCTCCAGATCTGGAGCCTGGATGTCGGCAATCAATCCCCACTCGAAGCGCGAGCGCAGACGTTCCTCGAGCGACGGAATCTCGTGCGGCGGACAGTCGCTGCTGATCACGATCTGCTTCTGCGCATCGTAGAGCGCGTTGAAGGTGTGGAAGAACTCCGTCTGCGTCCCTTCCTTGCCGGCCAGGAACTGCACGTCGTCCACGAGCAGCACGTCGACGCTGCGGTAGCGCTCGCGGAAGTCGAGGATGCGGTCGTAGCGAACCGCATTGATCATCTCGTTCATGAAGCGTTCGGACGAGATGTAGGTCAGCTTGAGATTGTGCAGGTGCGTCAGGACGTAGTGCCCGATGGCGTGCATCAAGTGCGTCTTGCCAAGGCCCACGCCGCCGTAGATGAACAGCGGGTTGTATGAGCGTGAGGGCGCTTCGGCCACGGCGCGACAAGCGGCGTGCGCGAACTGGTTCGACGGCCCGACGATGAACGTGTCGAAGGAGTATCGCGGAGCCAGGCTGCCAGGAGGCGTTTCGGGTTCTTCCGCCGGCGGGGTCGCGTCGACGACGGGAACCGGTAAGGGTGCGAGCGGCGTGCCCTCGGTCACGAACTCAATCGGCGAGTCCGGACGTTCGACTTCGCGGAGCGCCTCCGCGAGAACGGCTGAGTAGTGCTTCGTCAGCCAGTCGCGGAAGAGCGTGTTCGGAACGCGGACTCGGATCCCGCCGTGATCGTCGGATACGAACGCAGTGGGTTTGAACCAGGTGTAGAAACTGTGCCGGTTGACCTTGGTCTCAATCCGGGCGAGCACCGCGTCCCAGATGTTGGTGCTCGACATACTCGTCATCGCGGCTCACCTGTTGAGTCAACGGAGCATTTCTTCTCTACTGCGGACTTTCGCCCCTCAAATGCCACGTCGTCACGTCCCGTTCACCGTGGCTCAACCGCTTCAGCCCCGTAAAATAAGGGCATTTCGGCCTTCGCCCCCGCAAAAGTGGCTTCACTCCAGCGTTACGCCAGAGCGACAAAGCGAAAATCTTGGCTTTTCCACATTTTTTTCCACAACTGTGGAAAACTTCGGGGGGAGACCCTACGGCAGACCCTTCGGCAGTCGCAGGGAGGCGACTGTAACATAGCCCTCCGGCACTGACAAACCACCGGTCCTTCCGCTGGTCCTGGTTTGACACCGGGCGCAGCGGTTCGCTACTATCTAGGTTTTCTTCGCCATTATTCGCGAGTTACAGGGGCACCGACGACGATGAAAGGCAAGCGCACCTTCCAACCCAACAACCGGCGCCGCCGCCGGACCCATGGATTCCTGGTTCGGATGGCGACGAAGAACGGCCGTCTCGTGTTGAAGCGCCGCCGCGCCAAGGGCCGGAAGCGTCTCACTGTCTCGTCGTCCTAGGGCCGTGTGTCGAGGGTGAGCGCGAACCGCTTTCACCCATAGTCAGCCAGGTGGGGACTTTTCCTTCGCGAAACCCGCAACCGCTGCCGGCATCCCCCTCACGCCGCTTCCAAAAGGAACGACGTGTCCGTCGCCGCAGCGAATATCAGCAGGTGTTCGAGCGTGGCAGCCGGGTGCAGAGTCGGTATTTCACGTTCGTGCTGATTCCCAACGGCGGTCCGACCCCGCGTCTCGGTCTGGTGGCATCCAGGAAGTTCGGGGGTGCCGTGGCGAGAAATAGAGCTAAACGCCTGATTCGAGAGATGTTCCGCCAAGAGCTTCCGTGCGCGAACGGCTTCGGTGCCGATCTCGTCGTCATTCCAAAAGCGGGCCTGCTGGACGCCGCCTCGACCGATGTCGCCGAGGATTTTCGCAGCGCGTGGCGACGCGCCGTCGATCGAGTTGGCGCGCATGCACGTAGATAACGGCGCATTGCCTCACCCGCCATTGACGGTTGCGCAGCGCTGCGCACTGAGCCTGATCCGGACGTATCAAATCGCCTTCTCGCCGATGTTCGCTGGTTCCTGCCGGTTCGTGCCGTCCTGTTCGGCTTACGCGGTCGAAGCGGTGGAACGATTTGGCGTCCTCAAAGGCTCGTGGCTGGCCATGCGGCGCCTGGCACGATGCCGTCCACTCGCCGCACACGGCTTCGACCCCGTCCCCGGCTCCCCGCGCGACTGATTGTTCATGGAAAAACGCGTTCTTCTCGCGGTCGTTCTGTCGTTCATTGTCCTGTATAGCTTCCAGGCAATGTTTCCCCCGCCGAAGCCGCAGCCGCCAGCGGCAAGCGGCCCGGCCCCGGGCGGCGCAGCTCCAGCAGGCCAGTCGCAGCCGACACCCAGCCTCGAGAAGCCGTCCGAAACCGCTCCCGCCGCGGCCCCAGCGCCGCAGCCCGCAGCCGCGGCGGCGCTCGTGGCTGACGCCAACGACCGCGAAATCGTTGTCGAGAGCGACGCCGTGCGAGCGGTGTTCTCGACGAAGGGCGGCGTGCTCACGAGCTGGCGGCTCAAGCGATACGCCGGAAGCGACGGACAGCCACTCGATCTGGTCCCCCAGCAGGCCGTCGCCGGATCGGCACGTCCGTTTACGCTGACCTTCGACGACGCGGCGGTGACGACGACGCTGGGACAGGCGCTGTTCAAGCCGAGCGCCGATCGACTGGACACAAACCGCGATCCGGCCGTGCTGTCGTTCGAGTATCGCGACGCCAGTGGACTCTCGGCGCGCAAGCAGTTCGCGTTCAAGCCGGATCATCCCTACGAGATCTTCTTCACGGCGGAGATCTCGACGTCCGCCGGCGCGCAGATTCCCACCGTCAGCTGGGGCCCGGCACTCGGCACCGGCACCGTCTCGAGCGGGATGACCTACAGTCCGTCGCCGCAACCCATTTTCCACAAGGACGGTAAGGTCAAGCGCGTCGGCTTCGACGACATCGCGCAATACCGGACGGTCGAAGGTCCGATGCTGTTCGGCGGCGTCGACGATCACTACTTCCTGACCGCCGCCATTCCGTCCGGACAGCCGTTGCGCCTGCAGTACGAGCCCGTGCCGGTGGCCGTGGCAGGTTCGGAAACCGGACTGCGGTTCGTGTCGTGGTCGGCGCACTATCCCACCGCACCGTCGAACGCGCGGTTCTTCGCCGGGCCGAAGGACTTCGACGTGCTGGCCGCGGTCGATCCGCAGTTGACCTATGCGATCGACTTCGGGATGTTCCGGCCGCTCGTGGTTCCGCTGCTGCGCGCCCTCACGTGGGTCAACGGCTACATCGGGAACTACGGGTGGGCGATCATCGCCCTCACCATCATCATCAACCTGGCGATGTTTCCGCTCCGGCACAAGAGCGTCGTGTCGATGCGGAAGATGCAGGATCTCCAGCCCGAGGTGAAGGCGATTCAGGATCGCTACGCCAAGCTGAAGATGAGCGATCCGGCGCGGCAGAAGATGAACGTGGAGCTGATGAACCTGTATCGCGAGCGGGGCGTGAACCCGGCGAGCGGCTGCGTCCCGATGCTCCTGACGCTGCCGGTCCTGTTCGCCTTCTACGCGATGCTGTCGGTGGCGATCGAGCTCCGCGGCGCGCCGTTCGTCGGCTGGATCAAGGACCTCTCCGTTTACGACCCGTGGTTCGTGACGCCGGTCCTGATGGGACTGACCCAGTTCCTCCAGACCAAGATGACGCCTGCGACAGGCGATCCACAGCAGCAGAAAATCATGCTGTTCATGCCGCTGATTTTCATGACGATGTTCATCTGGGCGCCCAGCGGCCTCGTCCTCTACTGGACGGCGAGCAATACCTGGGCAATCGGCCAGCAGCTGCTGACCAACAAGCTGATCGGCCCGGCGCCGCAGCGTACCGTGCGGCCGGCCGCCGAGCGCCGCCTCAAGGCGGCGGGCAGCGGTAAGAGCGACGGGGCCAAGAGCGACGGGGCCAAGGAGCGCAAGTGATGGATCTGCACGATCGCGTGAAGGACTTCGTCGGCCGCACGCTCGACGCCATGGGCATTCCGCTCGACGTGACCGTGGCCGACAGCTCCGACAGCGTCCGGATCGATCTGACCGGCGAGGGTGGCGAAGTCCTGCTCCGCCGCAAGGCCGAGGCGCTCGACGCGCTGCAGCACGTGGTGAATACGACGTTCCGGCGCGAGTTGAAGGACGACCGGACCTTCGTGGTCGATTGCCTCGACTACCGCAGGGCCAAGGACGCCGAAACGCGGCAGATAGCGCGGTTCATGATGGAACGGGCGAAGTCGTCCGGGACGCCGCAGGAGATGGGGCCGCTCAATCCTTACGCCAGGCGGCTGGTGCACTTGACGGTTGCCGAAGATCCGCAGATGTCGTCCGAAAGCATCGGCGACGCATTCCTGAAGACGGTCATCATCTCCGTCCGGAGATAGCGCGGGTCGAGGTCCGCGGCGGTCAGTCATGTTCAGTACGTCGGACACGATTGTCGCAATCGCGACGCCGCCGGGACACGGCGGCATCGGCGTGATCCGGATCAGTGGCGCCGCCGCACTGCCGATCGCGTGTCGCCTCGCACAGCGCGACGAGCCGTTCGTGGCGCGCCACGCCACCTTCGTCACGATCCAGACTGGAAGCAGCGCCCTCGATCACGTGATCGTGACGACCTTTCTCGCGCCGCATTCGTACACCGGTGAAGACGTGGCCGAGATCAGCGCGCACGGCAGTCCGGTCGTCCTGCGCGCGATCGTCGCCGAAGCGATGCGCGCCGGCGCGCGCCTCGCCAACCCCGGCGAGTTCACGTTCCGCGCGTATCTGCACGGCCGCCTCGATCTCGTGCAGGCCGAAGCGGTCCGCGATCTCGTCGACGCCGTGACGCCGCTGCAGGCGCGCGCCGCCTTCGATCAACTCGAAGGGACGCTGACCGGCGAGATCCGCGGCATCGACGCCGAGCTGTTCGATCTCGCGGCGCGGCTCGAGGCCTCTCTGGATTTTCCAGACGAGGGCTATCACTTCGTCGACGCCGCGGGCGCGTCCGGGGAGATTCGTGCGCTGTCGGCGCGGGTCGGCGCGCTGCTGGCGGATGCAGACAGGGGCCGTCTGATTCGCGATGGGCTCCAGGTGGTACTCACGGGACGTCCCAACAGCGGCAAGTCGTCGGTGTTCAATCGGCTGGCGGGTGCCGGCCGTGCGATCGTGACCGACGTTCCCGGCACGACCCGCGATCTGATCACCGAGACGATCGAGGTCGAGGGCATTCCGGTGACGATCGTCGACACCGCCGGCGTGCGGCCGGCGCCCTCCGACCCGATCGAAGCCGAGGGGATCGCGCGCGCCACTGCCGCCCGGGACGTCGCGGCCCTGGCGGTGGTCGTGCTCGATGGATCGCAGCCGCTGACGGTCGAGGATTTCGCGGTGCTGCGCGAGACGAACGGCTCGCGCACGCTTGCGATCGCGAACAAGAGCGACCTCGACGCCGCATGGACCGACGAGGAATCGGGCCGGGCCGTTCTTCGCGTCTCGGCGCTGACCGGCGACGGGTTCGACGCGCTGCGCAATGCTGTCGCGAGTGCGCTCGTTGGCGGTATCGTGCACCGCGACGTGCCGGCAGTCACCAATCTCCGTCACGCCGACCTGCTGACCCGGGCGCAAGCCTCGCTGGACCGCGCGGCGTCGGCGGCTCTGGCGCAGGTTTCCGAGGAGTTCGTGCTCGCCGATCTCAACGACGCTCGCGGATGCCTCGAAGAAATCAGCGGCGCGCGCACCCCCGATGACGTTCTGGCGCGGATTTTTTCCACGTTCTGTATAGGCAAATAGTTTGTAATGCAAAGTCATAGATGCCAGAGATGACTGCCGGGCACTTCGACGTGATCGTGATTGGCGCCGGCCATGCGGGCGTCGAAGCGGCGTGGGCCGCGGCCAGGCTTGGCCGCACCGTGGCGATCTGCACGCTTGCCGAGGGCACGGTCGCGCACATGCCCTGCAATCCTGCCGTGGGCGGCACCGCCAAGGGTCATCTGGTCCGCGAGATCGATGCGCTGGGCGGGTTGATGGGACTTGCGATCGACGCCACCGGCATCCAGTTCAAGCTGCTGAACCGAAGCCGCGGGCCAGCGGTCTGGTCGCCGCGGGCGCAGGCGGACAAGCGACAGTACGGCGCCTGGGTGAAGGGCACGCTCGAACGGGATCGCAACATCGGCTGGATCATCGGCAAGGCAGGACGCGTTGTCGTCAGCGAGGGGCGCGTCACCGGGCTGGAGCTCGAGACCGGCGAGAGCTACGGATGCGGCGCGCTCGTCGTGACCACCGGCACCTTTCTCAACGGTCTGGTCCATGTCGGGCCCGAGCAGCGTCCGGCTGGCCGCGTCGGCGAGCCCCCGTCACACGCGCTCGCGGAATCGCTCAAGAGCTTTGGTTTTCGTTGGGGCCGGCTGAAGACCGGCACGCCACCGCGCCTGTCCAGGCGCAGCATCGACTTCACCAGGTTCGAGGAGCAACGCGGCGACGACCCCCCGGTGGCGTTCTCCTTCCTTACCGCCGCCATCGATCGTCCACAGATCGCCTGTCACGTGCTGCACACGACCGATCGGGTTCACGACCTGGTCCGCGGCCATATCTCGCAGTCGCCGCTCTTCAACGGCCAGATCTCCGGTATCGGTCCGCGCTACTGCCCGTCGCTCGAAGACAAGGTGATGCGCTTCCCGCACCGTGAGCGTCATCAGCTCTTCCTCGAACCGGAAGGCGTCGACGTGGACGAAATCTACGTCAACGGGTTCTCGATGAGCCTGCCAGCAGTTGTGCAGGAGGATCTGGTCCACGCGCTGCCGGGTCTCGAGGACGCCGTCATGCTTCGGCCCGGCTACGCGGTCGAATATGACTTCATCCAGCCCACCGAGCTGCGGCCGACACTGGAGGCCATGCGAGTCCCGGGTCTGTTCCTGGCTGGACAGATCAATGGGACCTCGGGCTACGAGGAGGCGGCCGCCCAGGGGCTGGTTGCCGGCATCAACGCGGCCCGGAGCGTTGGCGGCGTGGCGGACTTCGTCCTTGGCCGCGACGAAAGCTACATCGGGATTCTGGTCGACGACCTCACGTCGAAGGGATGTCTCGAGCCGTATCGGATGTTCACGTCGCGCGCCGAACACCGGCTCCTGCTGCGGATCGACAACGCTGACCTCCGGCTGACGCCTCGCGGCCGGATTGTCGGGCTGGTGGACGATGAGCGGTGGGAGGCCTTTTCCCGGCGGAAAGCGCGCTACGAACGAAACCACGCGATCGTCTCGACCGCGAGCGTGACGCTGCCAACTGGAAAGATTCCGGCGGTGCGAGCACTGCGGCAACCGGAGGTTCGGTTATCCGAGCTGATTGACGCCGGCCAGCTGGCGCTGGATCTCGCCTCGACGCATCCCGCCCTCGATATCGCCAGCATCGAGACCGACTTCAAGTACGAGGGCTACCTGCGCCGACAGGTGGCCGCGGTCGAACGGCAACGACGTCAGGAGGGTCGCCGGATCCCCGACGCGTTCGAGTTCGCCGGCCTCCCTGGTCTGTCCAGGGAGATGGTCCAGCGGCTATCCGAGTGTCGTCCTGCCACACTCGGGCAGGCGTCGCGGATTCCCGGAGTGACGCCCGCGGCCGTGGCGCTCATCGCTTCGTTCATCGACCGTCCCCGTTCCTAGTGTTCGCAGGCTGAGCCCTGATACGCTTCCCCGGTGGCGCCGCGCGATTTCGCAACCAGACTGACTCGCCGCGCCGCCCGCGCCGGTCTGTTCCCCAATGATGAGCTCGTCGAGCAGCTCGACATGTTTTACGCGTTGCTCACCCGATGGAACCAGAAGATCAACCTGACGTCGCTTGCCGATCCAGACGAGGCGATCGATCGGCTGATTCTGGAGCCGCTCGCCGCCGTGCGATTCGTGCCGGCGGGCGTGTCGGCGATGATGGATATCGGGTCAGGAGGTGGGTCACCCGCAATCCCCATGAAGCTGGTCAGTCCCAAGGTCGCGCTAACAATGGTCGAGGTTAAGGCGAGAAAGTCTGCGTTCTTGCGGGAAGCGACGCGGCATTTGAAGCTGGCGGATACTGTCGTTGAAACAGCGCGAGTTGAGGAGTTGCTCACGCGGAGCGACCTGCACGAGTCGTTCGACGTCATCACGATGCGGGCTGTAAGGGTCGAGTTGAGGATGCTGCAGACCCTTCAGGCCTTTGTCAGACCGGGCGGACGAATGCTGCTCTTTCGCGGCCCCTCTGGTCCCGACGCTCCAGCCGTGGTGATGCCCCCCCTGCAATGGATTGAGACGCAACCGTTGCTGGATACATTGCAGAGTCGTTTAACCGTGCTTTCGAAAGTGCCGGTCGGAAATGCGATTGTTCCACGTGGAACATAGGCTGAACTGATGGGCTTTCTTGACCGCAATTACTTGCGCTTCTATCCTGAGGTCGACCAGTCAGCCATGTTGGCCATTTGCCCAAAATGAACGCGCGCATTCTCGCCGTAGCCAACCAAAAGGGGGGTGTCGGAAAAACGACAACCGCCATCAATCTCGCGACTGCCCTGGCCGTGGCCGGCCAGAAACAGGTCCTCCTTGTCGACCTGGACCCACAGGCGAACCTCACGAGCGGTGTCGGCCTCAAGGGGCAGGCCCCGCAGGATCGCACCGTCTATCACGCCATCACGGCGGACGTGGAGGATGCCCACGCGTTCGTGCTGCAGACTCCCGTCCCTCACCTGAGCCTGATCGCGGCGGACCGGAACCTGACCGGAGCAGAAGTCGAACTGGTGGGCCTGCCCGAGCGTGAAGCCCGGCTGCGCGCGCTGCTCGACCCGCTCCGGACGTCGTTCGACTACATCTTCATCGACACGCCGCCGTCGCTCGGCCTGCTGACGCTGAATGCCCTCGTCGCCGCCGACGCCGTGCTGATCCCGCTCAACTGCGAATACTTCGCCCTCGAGGGGCTCGCCGATCTCGTCGCCACGCTGCGGCGCGTCCGCGCATCGCTCAACCCCGCGCTCGACATCACGGGCGTGCTGATGACCATGTACGACGAGCGCACCAACCTCGGTCAGCAGGTCGCGCGCGACATTCGTGCCTTCTTTCAGGACCGCGTCTACACCACCGTCATTCCGCGCAACATCCGTCTCGGCGAGGCGCCGAGCCACGGCGTGCCGGCAGTCCTTTACGATGCCAAGTCGCGCGGCGCCGAGGCCTATCTCGCGCTGGCGCGCGAAGTGCTCGGCCGCGAAGGCTCGCCGTCCCCGGTCAAGGAGCAGCAACATGGCTGAGAAACGTCCAGCGCTCGGTCGCGGCCTGAGCGCGCTGATTCCCGACGCGCCGCTCGCGCCACCCGCGTCCGTCGAGCGCTCACTCGACGTCGATATCGACCTGCTCCGCCCGAACAAGTTCCAGCCGCGGACGCACATGGACGACGCGCGCATCGAGGATCTGTCGCGTTCGATCAAATCGAATGGCGTGATCCAGCCGATCGTCGTGCGCCAGACGGACTCCGGCTACGAGATCGTCGCCGGCGAGCGGCGCTGGCGCGCCTCGCAGCGTGCCGGCCTCCTCAAGGTCCCGGTCGTCGTCCGCGACATCCCCGATGAACGGCTGCTCGCCGCGGCGCTGATCGAGAACATCCAGCGCGAGGACCTGAATCCGATCGAGGAAGCGATCGCGTACCGCCGGCTCGCCGACGAGTTCTCGCTCACGCAGGAGCAAATCGCCGAATCGGTCGGCAAGGATCGCTCGTCAATCGCGAATTACGTGCGATTGCTCAAGCTTCCCGCGACGATCCGCGATCACGTCGCGTCAGGGACGCTGTCGATGGGCCATGCCCGCGCGCTGCTCGGCCTGCCGGACGAAGCGGCGCAGCTACGCCTCGGCAAAGACATCGTCGATCGCGCGCTCTCGGTGCGCGAGACCGAGGCACTGGTCAAGCGCACGATCGATCCACCGCCGGCGAAGCCCGAGACCCAGAAAGACGTGCACACGCGCGCCGCGGAAGAACGCCTGCGATTCTCGCTGGGCACGCGGGTGCGGATCATCCGCAAGGGCAAGGGCGGACGGATCGAAGTCGATTTCGGGGACGAGAACGAGCTGCATCGCCTCTACGAACAGCTGACCGAGAAGGGATAAGGAGAAGTCGTGAAGAAGCTGACCGCGTATTCGCATTGCGCCGGTTGAGCGAGCAAACTCGCCGCTGGTGAGCTCGCCCAGGTACTGGGCGGTCTGTCCGTGCCCGTAGATGACCGTGTCCTGATCGACTATCGGACCGCGGACGATGCCGGTGTGTACAAGCTGGATGAGACGCGGGCGCTCGTCCAGACCGTCGATTTCTTCACGCCCATCGTCGACGACCCGTTCGTCTACGGGCAGATCGCCGCCGCCAACGCGCTCAGCGACGTCTACGCCATGGGTGGCCGTCCGTTGACGGCCCTTGCTATCGCCGGCTTTCCGAAGGACCTGGACACGGCCGTCATCGGCACGATCTTCAAGGGCGGCGTGGACATGCTCCAGCGCGCCGGCGTGGCGCTGCTCGGCGGCCACACCGTCCAGGACCAGGAAATCAAGTTCGGCTACGCGGTGACCGGCGAAGTGGATCCGCGGCGGATCTGGGCGAACGCCGGGGCCAGACCCGGTGACGTGCTCCTGCTGACGAAGCCGCTCGGCACCGGGATCATTGCCACGGCGCTCAAGGCGGGGCGGGCGCCGCAAGTCATGGTCGATCTCGCCGTCGCGTCGATGGTCACGCTCAACCGCGCCGCCAGCGAGGCCCTGCTTGGCTTACCAGCCGGGTCCGTGCGTGCGTGCACGGATGTGACGGGCTTCGGGCTGATCGGCCACGCGGCCGAGATGGCCGCAGCCAGCGGGGTGACCCTCGACATCCGCGCGCTGGACGTCCCGGTGATCGAGGGCGTCAGGGATCTGGCGCCTGGCAACATCCCCGGCGGCGGACGGACCAATGCGGAGCACTTCAGCGGCGACGTCGAGGTCGCGAACACGGTCGATCCGCAGCTCGTGACCATCCTGCACGACCCGCAAACGTCCGGAGGCCTGCTGGTGGCTGTCGATCCCACGAGCCGGGGCGCGGCAGTCGAGGCCTTGACGAGTGCCGGCGTTCGCGTCCACGTCATCGGCGAGGCCGTAGACCGGGCTCGTCCCCTCATCCGGGTGCTCTAGCGTCAAAGCCAGCTCGACCAGCCGCGCTTCCCTTCCGGCACCTGGCGGCGTCGGCGTCACCCGGCTGGCAAGTGGTCTCGTCCCTCACCGCTGGCCCGCTAAACGCCCTACGTGGTATAAATTGACGTTTGTCCGCTACGTAAGCGGTCGGTCAGGGCGATGCTGCGCCCTGATGATCCGTGCGCGTTCCCAACATCGAGAAGTGAGATGACCGCCAGAGCTGCCGCCAAGCGATACGCCCGCGCCCTGTTCGACGTCGCCCAGGCCGAACGGATCGATTTCGAGACGATCAACGGCGAGCTGGCCGGGGTCGCGGCATTCGTGGCCGGCAACGAGGCGCTGCACCGGGCTTTTGCCAACCCGGCCATCCCCGCCGCGCGCAAGCGCGCCGTGCTCGAACAGCTGCTGGCGCTGAGCCCGGTGTCCCCGATCGTCTCGCGCGTCCTCCTGCTGATGGCCGATCGCGACCGGCTCGTCCTGCTCGCGGAGTCTCGCGGACGCCTTCCGCTCGCGCCTGATGGATCACCAGCAAGTCGTCCGCGCCGAGGTGACGACCGCGGTCGCGCTGCCGGCGGACCGCATGCAGGCGCTCGAGCAGGGACTCGCGCACGTCACCGGCCGCCGCGTGCTGCTCGACTCGCGGGTCGATTCGTCGATCGTCGGCGGCGCGGTCGCGCGCATCGGCAGCACCGTGTTCGACGGCAGCGTGACGACGCAGCTCGAGAAGATGAAGCAGCAACTGATCGAGGCGGAGTAGCCCTTCGTTACTGTCGGAGCGATATGAACATCAAAGCCGAAGAGATTTCCAAGATCATCCGCGACCAGATTGGCAGCTATGCGGTCGACGTGGACGTGGCCGAAGTCGGCACCATCGTGTCGATCGGCGACGGCATCGCGCGCGTGCACGGTGTCGAGAACACGATGGCCGGCGAGATGCTGGAGTTTCCGCACGGCGTATTCGGGATCGCGCTGAACCTCGAAGAGGAGAGCGTGGGCGCGGTGCTGCTCGGCGATTTCACGGAGATCAAGGAAGGCGACACGGTCAAGCGCACCAACCGGATCATCTCGGTGCCGGTCGGCGAAGCGCTGATCGGCCGCGTCGTCAATGCGCTCGGCCAGCCGATCGACGGCAAGGGCCCGATCGCCTCGAAGCAGTCGCGCGAAATCGAGCGCATCGCCCCGGGCGTCGTCGATCGCTCGCCGGTCAAGGAGCCGATGCAGACCGGGCTCAAGGCGATCGACGCGATGGTGCCGATCGGCCGCGGCCAGCGCGAGCTGATCATCGGCGACCGCCAGACCGGCAAGACCGCCGTCGCGGTCGACGCGATCATCAACCAGAAGGGGCAGAACGTCATCTGCATCTACAACGCGATCGGCCAGAAGCAGTCGACGATCGCGCAGGTGGTGCGGACCCTCGACGAGGCCGGCGCGATGGAGTACACCATCGTCGTCGCCGCGGGCGCGTCGGATCCGGCGCCGCTCCTCTACATCAGCCCGTATTCGGCGTGCGCGATGGGCGAGTACTTCCGCGACAACGGCGGCCACGCGCTCTGCGTCTACGACGACCTCTCGAAGCACGCGCAGGCCTATCGCGAGATCTCGCTGCTGCTGCGGCGTCCGCCGGGCCGCGAGGCGTATCCCGGTGACGTCTTCTATCTGCACTCGCGGCTGCTGGAGCGGGCGGCGAAGCTGCGCAAGGAGCTGGGCGGCGGGTCGCTGACGGCGCTGCCGATCATCGAAACCCAGGCCGGCGACCTCTCGGCCTACATCCCGACCAACGTCATCTCGATCACCGACGGGCAGATCTTCCTGGAGAGCGACCTGTTCCACCAGGGCGTCCGGCCGGCGATCAACGTCGGCAACTCGGTGTCGCGCGTCGGCGGCTCGGCCCAGGTCAAGGCGATGCGCCAGGTCGCGGGCTCGCTGCGGCTCGACCTCGCGCAGTACCGCGAGCTGGCCGCGTTCGCGCAGTTCGGCAGCGACCTCGACAAGGCGACGCTGAACCAGTTGAACCGCGGCCGCCGGCTCGTCGAAGTGCTGAAGCAGCCGCAGTACCAGCCGCTCGCCGTCGAGAAGCAGGTCATCATCATCTACGCGGCGAACACCGGCAGCCTGGACGCGGTGCCGGTCGAGCGCGTGCGCGACTACGAGACGGAGCTGATGAAGTTCCTCGAGACGCGCCGCGGTGATCTGCTGGCGTCGCTGGCCGAGCGCAAGGAGCTCAACGACGAGATCAAGGCCGGACTGAACCAGGCGTTGAAGGAATTCAGCGACCAGTTCGCCGCGACCACGAAGACGGCGGCCTAGATGCCTTCGCTCCTGGACATCCGGCGCCGCATCCGCGCCGTCAAGTCGACGCAGCAGATCACCAAGGCGATGAAGATGGTGGCGGCGTCGAAGCTGCGGCGGGCGCAGGATCGCATTCAGCAGGCCCGTCCGTTCGCGACCCAGATGCTGCGGGTCCTCAACAGCCTGGCCGGGCGCGTCAATCCGTCGGCGCACCCGCTGCTCGACGAGCGCACGACGCCGCGCGCCGGCGGGCGCTCGCTGCTGTTCATCATCACCGCGGATCGCGGGCTGTGCGGCAGCTTCAACGCCAACGTCATCAAGTCCGCCGGCAACTTCATCGTCGAGCACACCGACCGTCCGGTGGGGCTCGGCCTGATCGGCCGGCGCGGCCGCGACTACTTCGCGAAGCGCGGCTTCGCGGTCCAGTACGAGCGCATAAACTTGTTCGCGAAGCTCAGTCTGGAGGACGCGCGCGACATCGCCCGCACCGCCATGGACGCCTTCACGAACGGCGACGTCGACAGCGTGCACCTGGTCTACAACGAGTTCCGCTCGGTCCTGGCGCAGCGCGTGGTCGTCGAGCAGCTGCTGCCGATCCCGCGCACCGCCTTCGAGGCCGGCGACGCCGGCACGGCGGGATCCGGCGAGGCCACCGAGTACCTCTACGATCCGGCGCCCGAGCAGCTGTTCACGACGCTGCTGCCGACCCACGTCGAAGTCCAGGTCTACCGGGCCCTGCTCGAATCGAACGCGGCGTTCTATGCCGCCCAGATGACGGCGATGGACGCGGCGACGCGCAATTCGGGAGAGATGATCGAGAACCTGACCTTGTACATGAACAAGGTCCGACAGGCCGCGATCACGAGAGAGATTATCGAAGTCGTGTCGGGAGCCGAGGCGCTCTAATCGAGGGCGTTCGTCGACGGTCTTCAAGGATTAGTGATGACAACAGCAGCAACAACAGTGAAAGTCGGCAAGGTCGTTCAGGTCATCGGCCCGGTCGTCGACATCGAATTCGAAAGCGGCCAGCTGCCGGCGATCTACAACGCCGTGCGGGTGATCACCACCGGCGCGGGCGGCGAGACGATCGACGTGGTCTGCGAGGTCGAGCAGCACCTCGGCGAGAACCGCGTCCGCACCGTCGCGATGAAGCCGACCGACGGCATGCGCCGCGGCATGGAGGTGGTCGACACCGGGTCGCCGATCACGATGCCGGTGGGCTCGGCCACCCTCGGCCGGGTCATGAACGTCCTGGGCGAGCCCGTCGACTTCCCGGACCGTCCGGTGCTGTCGAAGGAGCGCTGGTCGATCCATCGCGCGGCGCCCCCGCTCGAGGATCAGTCGACCGAGCTGCAGATGTTCGAGACCGGCATCAAGGTCATCGACCTGCTCGAACCGTACCTGCGCGGCGGCAAGATCGGCCTGTTCGGCGGCGCCGGCGTCGGCAAGACGGTCATCATCCAGGAGCTGATCCACAACGTCGCCATGAAGCACGGCGGCGTCTCGGTGTTCGCCGGTGTCGGTGAGCGCACGCGCGAAGGAAACGACCTCTGGCTCGAGTTCCAGGAGAGCGGCGTCATCAACATGCAGGACATGGAGAAGTCGCGCGCGGCGCTGGTCTACGGCCAGATGACGGAACCGCCGGGCGCCCGCCTGCGCGTCGCGCTGAGCGGCCTCACCGTCGCCGAGTACTTCCGCGACGCCGAGAACAAGGACGTCCTGCTCTTCATCGACAACATCTTCCGGTTCACGCAGGCCGGCTCGGAAGTCTCGGCCCTGCTCGGCCGGATGCCGTCGGCGGTCGGCTACCAGCCGACGCTGCTCACCGAGATGGGCGAGCTGCAGGAGCGCATCACCTCGACGAAGAAGGGCTCGATCACGTCGGTCCAGGCGATTTACGTGCCGGCGGACGACTACACGGATCCGGCCCCGGCCACCACGTTCGCGCACCTCGACGCGACCACCAACCTGTCGCGCGCCATCGTGGAGCTCGGCATCTACCCGGCGGTCGACCCGCTCGCCTCGACGTCGCGCATCCTCGATGCCCGCATCATCGGCGATGAGCACTACAATGTGGCGCGGGCGGTCAAGCAGGTGCTGCAGCGCTACAAGGATCTGCAGGACATCATCGCGATTCTCGGCATCGACGAGCTGTCGGAAGAGGACAAGCTGACGGTCGGCCGGGCGCGCCGGATTCAGCGCTTCCTGTCGCAGCCGTTCTTCGTGGCCGAGCAGTTCACGGGGTTCGCCGGCAAGTACGTGCCGATCGCCGACACCGTGCGGAGCTTCCGCGAGATCGTGGACGGCAAGTACGATCACCTGCCCGAGCAGGCGTTCTACATGGTGGGCACGATCGAAGAGGCGGTGGAGAAGGCCGAGAAGATGAAGGGCTAGATGGCGCTACCAACCAGCATCGATCTGCAGGTCGTGACGCCGGAGCGTATGCTCGTGCGCGAGCAGGTGGACGAAGTGCAGGTCCCGGGCGTGAGCGGCTACTTCGGCGTGCTGCCCGGGCATACGCCGCTGCTTGCCGCGCTCTCGGTCGGGGAGCTGTGGTACCGCAAGGGCCAGGAGAAGACCTATCTCTCGATCGTCTACGGCTTCGCCGAGGTGCTGCCGGATCGCGTCACGATCCTGGCGCAGCTCGCCGAGCATCCCGAGGACATCGACGCCGAGCGTGCCGAGGCGGCGCGGAAGCGGGCGACGGAGCGTCTCGAACAGAAGGGCGACGTCGATTTCGAGCGCGCCCGGATTGCGCTGATGAAGTCATTGACGCGCCTGCAGGTGGCCTCGCGGATTGCGTCCGGCGCCGGCCCCCGGCTGACGCGCGTGCGGCGGGAAGGATGACGACCGCCGGATGATGAGCCGCGCGACGTTCACGTGGGCCGTCGTCACAGACCCAGGCCTTCGCCGAAGCAGCAACGAAGACAGCTTCCGCGCCCGTCCAGACCTCGGCTTGTACGTGGTCGCCGACGGCATGGGCGGCCACGTCGCCGGCGAGGTGGCCTCCCGGGTGGCGGTCGAGGCGATCGAAATCTTCATCCAGGAAACGGCCGGGGCAGACAAGAACCGGACCTGGCCCTTTCCGTTCGAGCCCGCGCTCAGCCTCGAAGCCAACCGCCTCAAGGCCGCGTTCCGTCTCGCCAACCGCCGCATCGCGTCCACCATCGCCGATTCACACGATCTCCGTGGCATGGCGACGACCGCCTCGGCGCTGCTGACAGGAACCGACGGCGCTTGCGTCGCCCACGTCGGCGACAGCCGCGTCTACGTGCTCAAGGAGTCCGGGCTCGAGCAGATCACCCACGATCACTCGTGGGTCGAGGAGCAGGTGCGTGCCGGCGCCATGAGCCCGACCGCCGCACGCCAGCATCCCTGGCGCAACGTGGTCACGCGCGCGCTCGCCGGTGGCGAGGATCCCGAGGTCGACGTCACGCAGATCCGCCCGCACGGGCGCGAGCGGTACCTGCTGTGTTCCGACGGCCTGTTCTCGGTCGTTCCCGACGAACAAATCGCGTCGATTCTCGGCGACCGCGCCTTGCCGCTCGAGCAGGTGTGCAGCCGGCTGATCGAGAAGGCCAACGCCGGCGGCGGACCGGACAACATCACAACCCTGGTGCTGGAGGTCGATGCTCCGTAACCTCGTGCGGCTGAGTCGCTATCGCGGGCTGATTCAGAGTCTCGTCGCGCGTGAGTTGAAGGCACGATACCGCGGGTCAGTTCTCGGGTTCTTCTGGTCCTTCATCAATCCCCTGCTGCTGCTGCTGGTCTACTCCTTCGTCTTCAAGTACGTTCTGCCGGCCAACTTCAAGGGAATCGAGCATTACGAGCTGTTTCTCTTCTGCGGCCTGCTGCCGTGGACGTGGTTCTCCTCGTCGTTGCTGGAGTCCTCGAACGTCCTGATCTCCGGCGGCAACCTGATCAAGAAAGTGCTGTTTCCGGCCGAAGTGCTGCCGATCGTGACGGTGGTCGCGAACATGGTGCACTTCTTCCTGGGCCTGCCGATCCTGGTCGCGTTCCTGATCTATTTCGACGCGCCGATCGGGGTCGTCGAGCTGCTCTGGTTTCCGGTGGCGGTGCTGGTGCAGCTGATTTTCACGCTCGGCTGCGCGTTGATCCTGTCGGCGCTGACCGTCCACTTCCGCGACCTTCGCGACATCCTCGGCCACCTGATCACGATCTGGTTCTTCGCGACGCCGATCATCTACCCCTACACGCAGATGACCGAGCCCTGGCAGAAGAAGCTGCTCAACGCGAACCCGATGTCGCATCTGACGATCACGTATCAGGAGATCCTGTTCTTCGCCGGGCCGGTCGGCCACTGGAAGTGGCTGCTCGCCGTCGCCGCCGCCTCGTCTGCATTCTTCCTGTTCGGCTATTTCATCTTCGACCGGCTTCGGGATACGTTCGCAGAGGAAGTGTGATGAACGCGATCGAAGTCCTCCACGCGTCGAAGGTCTACCGGCGCTTCAGCAACAAACGCCAGTTCGCGACGCTGAAGAGCGCGCTGCTGTCGCGCAGCCTGATTCGCGACCTGCGGCCCGACGAGACGTTTCCCGCCATCCAGGACGTGAGCTTCACGGTCCCGGCCGGCCGCACGCTCGGCGTCATCGGCCGCAACGGCTCGGGCAAGAGCACGATGCTGAAGCTGGTCGCCGGGATTACCAAGCCGACGCAGGGCACGGTCACCGTGAACGGCCGGATCTCGGCGCTGATCGAGCTTGGCGCCGGGTTCCACCCGGAGATCTCCGGCCGTGAGAACGTGTTCATCAACGGCATCATGCTCGGCCTCACCAAGCGCGAGGTCGCCCGCCGCTTCGACGAGATCGTGGAGTTCGCCGAGCTCCGCGACTTCATCGACGCGCCGGTGAAGACCTATTCGTCCGGCATGTACATGCGCCTCGGCTTCGCGGTGGCGATTCACGTCGATCCCGACGTGCTGCTGGTGGACGAAGTGCTCGCCGTCGGCGACGAGGGCTTCACGCACAAGTGCCTGGACAAGTTCGCCGAGTTCAAGCGCCGCGGCAAGACCATCCTGCTCGTCACCCACTCGCTCGGCCTGGTCGAGCGGTTCTGCGACGAAGCGCTGTGGCTCGATGGCGGCCGGATGAAGGGCATGGGCGATCCCAAGCGGATCGTCGGCGCCTACATCACCGACGTCGAGGTGACCGAGGAACAGCAGCTGGCCGCCGCCGACGCCAAGGCCCAGGAGTCGACGGTCGTCCTGTCACCCGACGACCCCGGTACGGCGGTGCTCCCGGATCACCCGGTCGAGATCGCGGCGGCGCCGGCCGACATGTTCCGCGCCACCGAAGGCCGCTGGGGATCGCGCGAGGTCGAGATCACCGACGTCATGCTCGCGAGCCAGGACGGCGAGCGCAGCCACGTCTTCCACACCGGGGACAGGCTCGACGTCCGCATCCGGATGCGGGCGCCGCTCCCGGTGGACGACTTCGTGCTGGGCATCGGCCTGTTCAACGCCGAAGGCGTCTGCTGCTACGGGACCAACACCAGCCTCGAGCAATACAAGAGCGAGGAGCTCGCCGGGGACGCGGAAGTGACGTTCACGATTGAGAGCCTCGACCTCGTCGAAGGCACCTACAAGCTCGACGTCGCCGTGCACAAGCTCGACGGCTACCCCTACGACTATCACCGCCTGCTCTACACGTTTCGCGTGAAGTCGCGGACCAAGGACGTCGGCATCTACCGCCCACGCCACCACTGGCGATTCTCCGACGGCATCAAGGTGTCGCGGCTGGAAGGAGAGGGCGTCTGAGGACTACCGCGGCGCAGTCACGGCTGCTCACACGCGAGGCCGTGACCGAGCAGGCCGCGTCGCTGCGTAGCGAGGGCCGCACCGTGGTGTTCACGAACGGGGTCTTCGACCTGCTGCATCCGGGACACGTCCGCTACCTGCAGCAGGCCCGGGCGCTCGGCGACGCCCTCATCGTCGGCGTCAACAGTGACGCGTCGGTGAGGCGCAACAAGGGGCCGGATCGGCCGATCAATCCGGAAGCCGAGCGCGCTGAGCTGCTGGCGGGCCTTTCGTGTGTCGATGCGGTCGTCGTGTTCGACGAGGACACGCCGGCGCAGATCATCAAGGCCGTGCAGCCGGACATCCTCGTCAAGGGCGCCGACTGGCCCGCCGATCAGATCGTCGGCCGCGATACCGTCGAGGCACGCGGTGGCCGCGTCGAGCGCATTACCGTCGAGCAGGGTCATTCGACGACGGCGATCGTCGAGAAGGTGCGCCGCAGCCAGGGGTGATGCGGGCGCCCAGGCGCCCGTCAGTTCTTGTCGTGTATGGCAGCCTCAATCTGCGTCATCGTGCTCGGAAGAATGATCGTCATGTTGTGATCCTTCCGCGCGTGGTCTTCCGCCTTCGCGAACACCTCTTCTTCGTTCTTACCCTCGATGATCGTGTCGCAGCCGGGCATGATATCGGCGCACCTGAGGATCTTGTTCGGCATGGCACCCCTCCAAACGAAACAGACACTGTCGGAGACGGGACGTTCGGGAAACGGCCCGGGGTAGCAAGCGCCGGAATGGAACCGGCCCAGTATAGTCCCGTCGCCGGAGTTCCGCTCGCGCCGGATGAGCCGGGCGCCGCGTGCCGGGTGGTATAGTTTTGGGTTCGGAACTCTCCCGACTCGCGCTTCGGGCGCTCACCTCGCGCGTGAGGCCCGGTCGGCCACCGAGATGTCGACGTACACCTCCAGTTCGCTCACCCTTCGTGCGCTCCTGAAGACGGCCGCCGGCCGGCTGGGGATTGGTGCGCCCGTCAACCGCGTCAGCGGCCTGACGCCTGCCGCCAAGGCGATGTATGCCGCGGCGTCCGCCGTCCGCTCGCGCGCCATCCTGATCGTGCCGACCGACGCCGACGTCGAGCGCACGACCGACGACGCGCGATTCTTCCTGGCGGCGCTCGAGGGCCTCTCCGACGCCGACGTCGAGCGGGTCGTCCTGCCGTTTCCGTCGCACGAGGTCGATCCGTATCGAGGCCTGGCGCCGCACTTCGACATCGCCTCGGCGCGCGCCCGGGCGCTGCACGCGCTCGCGTCACCCGGGAAGTCGGTCCGACTGATCGTGGCCTCTGCCGCTGCTCTCCTGCCGCGCGTGAGCGCTCCCCAGCGCCTCACGTCGGTCTCGCTGTCGCTGACGCCGGGGCAGGAGATTTCGCCGACCGATCTTGGCGACCTGCTGTCGGCCGCGGGATACACGCGCCAGGATCCGGTCGACGAATCGGGCGAGTTCTGCGTCCGCGGCGGGGTGGTCGACTTCTACCCGGCGGGCGCGCGGCAGCCGCTGCGGCTCGAGTTCATGGGCGACACGATCGAGTCGATCCGTGCCTACGACGCGGCCACGCAGCGATCCACCGCCTCGCTGGACCAGACCGCGATCGCGCCGCTGCAGGAGCTGATCACGCCCGGCGATGACGAGCGGCCGGATCGATCGGCGAGTGTCTTCGATTACTGGTGGCTGGGTGAGCGGCCGCTGCTGCTGGTGTCGGAGCCGGACGAGGTGCACGCGCACGGCGAGAAGCTCTCGCAGCAGATTCACGCCAGCTACGACGAGGCGGTCGCCAAGGGCAATCGAGCCCTGCCGCCGTCGGAGATCGTTGTCGAGTGGCCCGAGGTGCGCAGCCGCCTGCAGCAGGCCGTCGCCCTCGAGAGCCTCGAGATCGGCGCGGACGACGCACCGGGCCAGAGCCTGCACGTCTCCTGTCAGCCGGCCATGGAATTCAACGGCCGCGTGCAGGACTGGGTCGCCGAGATTCGCCGCGGCCGCGAACGCGGCGACACCGTCATCTTCATCGCGAACTCGGCGGGGCGCGCCGAGCGCACCACCGAGCTGCTCGCCGACTACGACATCCTCGCGGTGCCGATTGAACGCGCCGAGGACGCGAACCGTACTCCGGTGCTCGTCGGCACCGGCTATCTGTCGCGCGGCTTCCGCCTGCCCGATGCCGGTCTCCAGCTCTGGGCCGAGACCGACGTCTTCGAGGAGGAGCGCAAGGTCCACGAGCGCCGCAAGTCGGCGGCACGCACCTTCCTGTCCGATTTCCGGGACCTGAAGGTCGACGATCTGGTCGTCCACGTCGATCACGGCATCGGCGTGTTCGTCGGCCTCAAGCGGATCGAGGTCGGCATCGAGCCGCAGGAGTTCATGGAGCTCCGCTACGCCGGCGAAGACAAGCTCTTCGTCCCGGTCGAGCGCCTCGATCTCGTGCAGCGCTACACCGGCGCGGCGCGGCCGGCGCTCGACAGGCTGGGCGGCACCACCTGGGAAAAGGCCAAGACCCGCGTCAAGAAGGCGATGCGCGACATGGCCGAGGAGCTGCTGAAGCTCTACGCCGCGCGCAAGGCGATGGCCGGTCACGCATTCAGTCCCGACTCGCACTGGCAGCAGGAGTTCGAGGACGCGTTCGAGTGGGACCTGACGGTGGACCAGCGGACCGCGATCGGCGACATCAAGGCCGACATGGAGTCGTCCACGACCATGGACCGGCTGCTGTGCGGCGACGTCGGCTATGGCAAGACCGAGGTCGCCATGCGGGCGGCGTTCAAGGCGGTCATGGACGGCAAGCAGGTGGCGGTCCTGGCGCCCACCACCGTGCTCGCGTTCCAGCATCTCAAGACGCTGAAGAGCCGGTTCGCGGCATTCCCGGTCCGCACCGACATGGTCAGCCGCTTCCGCAGCAAGGCGGAGCAGAAGGCGACCCTCGAGGACCTCGCCGCGGGCAAGGTCGAGATCATCGTCGGCACGCACCGCCTGCTGTCGAAGGACGTCGTCTTTCGCGACCTCGGCCTCCTCGTCGTCGACGAGGAACAGCGCTTCGGCGTCGGGCACAAGGAGAAGATCAAGCAGCTCCGCAAGCGTGTGGACGTCCTGACGATGACGGCGACGCCGATCCCGCGCACGCTGAACATGTCGCTCGCGGGCATCCGCGACATGTCGATCATCGAGACCCCGCCGAAGGATCGGCTGTCGATCCAGACCAATGTCGTGAAGTTCGACCAGGCGGTGATCTCGCGCGCCATCCGGACCGAAATGGAGCGCGGCGGCCAGATCTACTTCGTCCACAACCGGGTGGAGTCGATCTACTCGCTCGGGAATCTGATCACGCGGCTGGTGCCCGAGGCCAAGGTGGCCGTCGCGCACGGGCAGATGGACGAGGACGCGCTCGAGCGCGTGATGGTGGATTTCGTCGGCCACAAGTACGACGTGCTGCTTGCGACCACGATCATCGAGAACGGGCTCGACATCTCCAACGCCAACACGATGATCATCAACCGGGCCGATCGTTACGGGCTCTCACAGCTCTACCAGTTGCGCGGGCGGGTCGGGCGCTCCGACCGGCGTGCCTATGCCTATCTCCTGATTCCTCCCGAGGAGGCATTGTCACCGGTCGCCAAGAAGCGCCTGGCGGCCATCCGGGAGTTCAGCGACCTGGGCAGCGGCTTCCGTGTCGCGGCGCTCGACCTCGAGATCCGGGGCGCAGGCAACCTGCTGGGCGGCGAGCAGAGCGGGCACATCGAGGCGGTCGGCTTCGACATGTACATGAAGCTGCTCGAGCAGACGATCAAGGAGCTCAAGGGCGAGGAGATCGAGGACGAGATTCGCGCCAACGTCAACCTGCGGGTCGACCTGCGGATCGACGACGAGTACATCCCCGACATGAACCAGCGGCTGACCGTCTACCGACGGTTTGCCGCCGTCCGCAACGATGCCGAGCTCGACCGTCTCATGGATGAGGTCCGCGACCGGTACGGCGTACCACCTGATTCGGTGCTCAACCTGGCCGAATATGCGTCGATCAGGCTCATGGCGGACCGGATCGGCCTCGAATCCGTCGACCGCGAGGCCCAGATTGTCGTCCTAAAGTTCAGGCCGGACGCCAAGCTCGACCCGCAATGGCTGTTCAGGGTCGTCCAGGAGCGTGCCGACGTCGTCATGGTTCCGCCGGCAACGCTGAAGCTCGACCTCCGCGCCGCGGCAGCCGCGCCACGACGTCCCTCAGGACCTCCAGGGGGTCGGCAGAAGACCAAGGGAGACCCCGTCGCGGCCGGGTCGTGGTGGACGGCCCGCGCCAGAGCTGGTGAGGTCACTGGCGGCTTCACCCGGGACGAGATCATGCGTCCCGCCCGTGAGGACCCCCGCGCGGAGGGTGGCGTCTTCACTCGAGTGGCCGGGCTCCTGCGGGAGTTGAGTGCAGGCGGGACGATGCGATAAGATGTTGTGTTCCAGAGACTTAGCATTATGAAAAAAATCAGTCGCGTCGCCGTCTCCCTCGCGGTCATGGCCATGCTCGTCGCGCCGATGCGGGCCGAGATCATCGAGCAGGTGCTGGTGAAGGTGAACGGCGAGATCGTCACGAAGACCGAGCTGGAGGCGCGGCAGATCGAAGCGATCCGCGCGCGGATGAAGCAGGACATCACGCCGGAAGCGGTCAAGAACGACGAGCAGCTGAAGAAGCTGCTGGCCGAGGTCACACCGCTGATTCTCGTCGAGGTCATCGACGACATGCTGATGATCCAGCTGGCCAAGGAGCGTGGCTACCGCCTGCGCGACGAACAGTTCAAGGAGTGGCTGACGTCGATCCGCACCGAGCAGAACCTGCAGGACGACCAGAAGTTCATGGCGGCGTTGAAGCAGGAAGGCATGACCATCGACGACCTGCGCCGTCAGGTCGAGCGCCAGTTCATGATCTCGCAGGTCCGGCGCGAAGAGGTCGGCTCCAAGCTCTCGATCACCGAGGAAGAAGCGCGCCAGTACTACCTGAATCATCCGGTGGAGTTCACCAAGGGCGCGAACGTCACGCTTCGCGAGATCCTGGTCGAGATTCCGACCTCCAACCAGAAGGGACAGGCGGCGATCAACGTCGCGCAGGACGACGACGCGCGTCAGCGCGCGATTGCGATCCGCGGGCGGATTCTCGCGGGCGAGGATTTCGGGACGGTGGCCACCGAGGTTTCGGCCGCGCCGTCGAAGTCCACCGGCGGGCTGATCGGCCCGATCAACGTCTCCGAGCTCTCCGACGCGCTGCAGAAGATGGTCAAGTCGATGAAGCCCGGTGAGGTGACGCCACCGATCAGGGCGGCGCGCGGCTACCAGATCCTGAAGCTGGAGACGCTCAAGGAAGCGGCGCTCGAGCCGTTCGACAGCGTTCGCGACGTCGTCGCCGAGCGCGTCCACGCTGAACGTCAGCGTCAGGAGGTTCGCAAGTTCCTGAGCCGCGTGCGCAGCCAGGCCATCATCGAGTGGAAGAACCAGGAGCTCAAGAAGGCGTACGACCAGGTGCTCAACGAGCTCGCCACCAGTCAGGGATGAACACGGGCCCGTGCTGGTGCCCTGAGGACCTCCGCTCGTCAGCATGAAAATCGGAACCATCGATCTCACCCCGCCGTTTGCGCTCGCGCCGATGGCGGGCATGACGGACACCGCCTTTCGCCGTCTGGTCAAGCGGCGCGGCGGGTGCGGTCTCGTCGTCAGCGAGATGGTCAGCTCGGAAGGCCTGGTGCGCGGCATCGACCGCACGCTGGATACGCCGAATACACCGAGGAAGAGCGACCGGTCTCGATCCAGATCTTCGGCGGCGATCCCCAGAAGATGGCGGCGGCGGCACAGATCGTCGAGGGCATGGGCGCCGACATCGTCGACGTGAACATGGGATGCCCCGTCCCGAAGATCTCCAAGCACAATGCGGGTTGCAGCCTGATGCGTGAGCCGCAGCATGCCGCTGCGGTGGTCGGCGCGATGGTGCGGGCGGTGAAGATTCCCGTCACCGTCAAGATGCGCGCCGGCTGGGACGAGGCCACGATCAACGCACCCGAACTGGCGCGGCGGATCGAAGATGCCGGTGCGTCCGCGGTGACGGTCCATGGGCGCACGGCGGCGCAGTCGTATTCGGGATTCTCGGACTGGGACCTGATTGCGGCGGTTGCCGCGGGCGTGAAGATTCCGGTCTTTGGCAGCGGCGACTGCATCGAGCCGCAGCAGTTGATCGATCGGCTGCGCAACTCGTCGATCCGCGGCGTGCTCGTGGGCCGGGGCGCGCTGAGAAATCCCTGGATCTTCGAACAGGCGTCAGCGCTGGCGGACGGCAGGCACGCCCGCGAGATCTCCGCCGCCGAGCGCGGCCGCTTCCTGCTCGACTATGTCGATTTGCTGCTCACCGAGCGCTGCGGCGAGAAGGAAGGATTCCGGCACGTCGCGCCCGGGCAGATTCCCGTACCCGAGGGCCCCGCACGAGGGCGCGAACGCTGGGTCATCAACAAGCTGCGCGCACTGAACTCGTGGTACACCAAGGGGCTCGACAACGGCTCACACCTGCGAGTGGCGATCAATTCCGCCGAGTCGATCGCGCAGCTGCGCGAGACGATCGAGGCGTTCTTCCTGCAGCCGCAGCCGGACGATCGCCCGCAGGCGGTCGGCTGCTGAAGCGGCCTCCGCGCTACAGCATCTGTTCGGCCGCGTCGAGCGGCACCATCTGATAGTCGTAAGCGAGCGCTGAAGACGACGAGCCTGAGAACACCTGTCCGAGCTGCGTGTGGGCAGGGTGCTCCAGGTAGTCCTTCAGCCCCTGCACGTCGTCGAATTCCAGCAGCAGCGCGTATTCGTAGTCCGCCTCCATGGCCTGCTCGTATCCCGGCAGGCCATGCCGCACTCGGCGCCCAATCCGGCAGCCGCGCACCGTCGGGCACTGTTTGAGCGAAGCCATCAGCGTGTGCAGGATCTTGCGCCGCTCGTCAGCGGCAAGCGCTGACTGCGGCTTGAACAGAACGACGTGGACGATCATGCGGATCCGGAGCCGCCTCTGGGTCCGCCGCCGCGGCCGCCCCCACGGCCGCCTCCTCCTCCGGTCCCGCCGCCGCCGGCTGCCGCTCCCCCACTCCCTCCGCCGCCTCGGCCCTGGCCTGGCCCGCCAGGCTTCCGGTTGCGGTTGCTATCACGAGGTCCTTGACGGAATCCGCCGGGGCGGTTGCCGGAGGGCCGATCGCCGGAGCCGGCCGGCCGCTGGCGTTGATCGCGTCCCTCTGGAGGCCGTCCCTGCGGGGGGCGACCTTGCGGAGGCCGGCCTTGCGGAGGTCGCCCCTGTGGCGGGCGGCCTTGTGGCGGGCGGCCTTGCGGTGGCCGTCCTTTCACACCGTCCGACGGGCCGCCTTGACCTGCGCTCGGTGGACGCCGATCGCGCTGATCCGGACTGCCGCCACTCTTCGGGGGACGCCAACTGGCACGATCGCCGGCAGGCTTTGCCGGACCGCTGCGATCGGGTCGGAATGGCTTGCGATCCTCCGGACGACCGGCGCCCATCGGCGGACGCGGCTTCCAGCGGTCGCGGTCACCGGCAGGTTTTCCGGGCCCGCTGCGATCGGGCCGGAACGGCTTGCGCTCTTCCGGACGACCGGCACCCATCGGCGGACGCGGCTTCCAGCGGTCGCGGTCACCGGCAGGTTTTCCGGGCCCGCTGCGATCGGGCCGGAACGGCTTGCGCTCTTCCGGACGACCGGCGCCCATCGGCGGACGCGGCTTCCAGCGGTCACGTTCGCCAGCAGGTTTTCCGGGACCGCTGCGATCGGGCCGGATCGGCTTCTGCTCTTCCGGACGATCCGCCGGCGGGGTGTCCTGATCGGGTGGGGCGTCGGATGGACCGCCAGTGTCGCGGCGAAGCTTCGCCGCGAAGCGGCGGCGCTTCTCGTCGCGCGGCACGTCGAAGCGCGCGCGTGGGTCGCGATGTTCGCCGCCAGGCCGCCACGCCGCCGGCCTCCGCTCCGTCGTGGCGCCGCGCCGTGCGGCCTCCGCTTCTTCCGGGGATTCCCACAGGCGTCCGCGCACGAACCACTTCATGACCACGTCCGGGTGCTTGGCCTGGAGCTGCTTGAACGTGGGAAGCAGATCTTCGCGCTGCTGCGCGCGGAAGGCGGTCGGCTTGCCTTCGAGGATGATCGTCCAGTACGCAAAGCGTGGCGGCATGAAGACCTTATTCCGTCGCCTGATGGGGTTCGAGGCGCTTCAGCTTTTCGATCAGCGTCGTGCGCTTCAAGTTGAGGAGCCGCGCGGCTTGACGCTTGTTGCCGCGCGTCCGCTCGAGCGACCGCTTGATCAGCGAGAGCTCGATACCTTCGATGTAGCGCTCGAAGTCGATGCCGTCTTCGGGCAGCCAGGTGTCGGCCCCTTCGACGATGGCGGACTGATTCTGGACTTCTGGCGGCAGATCCTGGACGTCGATGTGCGAGCGTCCCTGGCTGAAGGCCAGCGCGCGCTCGACGGCATTCTCGAGCTGCCGAACGTTGCCGGGCCAGCGGTAGGCCATCAGCCGGCGCGTCGCTTCCTGCGACACGGTCATCGCACCGCGCCCGTTGTCGGCGGCGAGCCGCTGGAGGAAGTGCTGCACCAGCAGCGGGATGTCTTCGCGCCGATCGCGCAGCGGCGGCAGCTGCACGGGCAGCACGTTCAACCGGTAGAACAGGTCCTCGCGGAACGTGCCCTCGGCCACCATCTTCGCGAGGTCGGAGTGGGTCGCGGCGATGACGCGCACGTCGATCTTGATGGTGTGCGAATCGCCGACCCGCTCGAACTCGCGTTCCTGGAGCACGCGCAGCAGCTTGGACTGCAGCGCCGGGCTCATCGTGCCGACCTCGTCGAGAAACAGCGTGCCTTTATGGGCCTGTTCGACGCGTCCCTGTCGGGTGCCGACGGCGCCCGTGAAGGCCCCCCGGGCGTGACCGAACAGCTCCGCTTCGAGGAGCGTTTCCGGGATCGCGCTGCAGTTCAGCGCCACGAACCGGTTGGCGCGCCGCGCGCTGTTGTGATGAATCGCCCGGGCCGCCAGCTCCTTGCCGGTGCCCGTCTCACCGGTGATGAGGACCGTGCTCGAGGTCGCTGCGACCGTCTCGAGCAGCTGAAACAGATCGCGCATCACGCGGCTGCGTCCAACGAGCCCGTCGATCCGATATCGATCTTCGAGCTGCGACCGCAGGTAGGCGTTCTCGGACTTCAGCCGCCGCTGCTCGATGGCGGATCGCAGCACGTGGAGCAGGGCATCGAACTGAAAGGGCTTGGTGATGAAGTCGGCGGCGCCCTGCTTGATGGCGTCGACCGCATCCTTCACCGTGCCATATCCGGTGATGACGATGCCGATGATGTCGGGATATCGCTCGAGCGCGGCGTCGAGGACCTCACGGCCGCCGATGCCCGGGAGTCGGAGGTCGGTGATGAGGATGTCGAAGGCGAACTCGGCCAGGCGCTGCTGGGCTTCCTCGCCGGAGCCCGCCTGCTCGACCGCGAAACCATGGTCGGCAAGCCGTTCGGCGATGGCTGATCGCAGCGTGCCCTCGTCATCGACGATGAGCAGATGTTTTTGGGTATCAGCCATTTAGGACGAGCGGTCGGTATTGTGACACCGCCAATCGGGGCGGTCAATCACGCCACGGACGCGACCAGCCGCGCGTCGATGCTGCAGCTGTTGCGCTGTTCCGTGGCTGTCAATCGTGAACGCATCGCGAGTGCTCTACAGGGTCCTTCATTCCGCTCCGATAACTTCACCGAACCTCAGAAGGTTGCGCATCATGAACGATCGCAAAACAATTTCCATCATGAAGGCCTGCGAGCTGGTCGGTGTCAGCCGCCGAACGATCTACAACTGGATCGCGAGCGGCAAGGTCGAGTACATCCGAACGGCAGGCGGGTCGGTTCGAATCTTCGTCGACACACTGTGGCGGCAGCCATCACACGACGGACCTCACCAGTAAAGAAGCCTCATGATGCCGTCCGCCGACGTGACTCCCGGATCGTCGTCCAGCGAGTCGCCAGATCTCGGGCTGCTCTTTCATCGCCTGAACAATCAGCTCGGGATCATCCTGGCCAACGGGGAGCTCCTCGAGGCCAAACTGAAAGACGAGACGAGCCGGGCGCGCGCCAGCCAGATCGTCGCCGGCGTGCTCGACGCGCTGGCGACCGCCCGCGAGATTCGGCTTCAGATCAGACACTGAACCCGTCCTTCCCGTTCGTTCCTCCCCAGCATCGACCCACCGGCCTCCAGCATCATCGCCGATGTGCCATAGTCTTGACACATCGCCGCCGCAGCCGTCAAGTATTTGACGACGCGGCGCGCGCCATCTGCACTCTTCTGCCGCCAGCTTCACGCCTCTACCGTCACTAACATACTGCGACACAAAGATTTACAGAAGTTGCCTGAAACGCAGGCGGCTTCGCTTTTCTGCCGCTTTTCCAGTGGTATCCCTGTTGCGGTTCAGGTTCCCGTCCTCGGGGCGCGTGTTGCCCCTCGGCGGGTGTGGACGCCCGGCCGATGCGGACCAAGGAGACTGCGATGCGTCAGCCACTCGAACCCAGCCAGCGCGATCGGATTGCGGCGGGGATTCCCTTCGTCGAATCCCTCGCGCGCCGTGTAGCCGCCTCGATGCCGCACTCGATCGAGCTCGGCGATCTCGTGCAGGACGGCATGCTCGGGCTGATCGACGCCGCGTGCCGGTTCGACGAGGGCCGCGGGATCAAGTTCGAAACGTTTGCCGAGCGGCGCGTGCGCGGCGCGATGATCGACGCGCTCCGCCGCGACGCCTGGCCGCGCGGCGTCCGCCGCCAGCGCCGCCAGCTCGAAGCGGCGCGCGAGCAGCTGCGCCGCGAGCTTGGTGCAGAGCCGTCTCTGGCCGACCTGGCCGCGCGCGTGGGGTCAGACGAGGCGCGTCTCGGCCGAACCATCGTTCGCATCAACACGATTGAATCGACGTCGCCGCTCTCCGCTGGAGAGAACGTAGACGGCTCCACGCTCCCGGCCGCGCTCGTGCCCTCCGAGCCGCCGGCGCCGGACAAGACGTTCGAAGAGAAGGAAGTCCGCGATCGCATTCGTGCGGCCATTGCCTCGCTGCCGCCGCGCGAGCGGCGCGTGGTGGCGCTCTACTATTACGGCGAAGCGACCATGAAGCAGATCGGCGCCGAGATCGGCGTCAACGAGTCACGGGTCTCGCAGCTGCACGCCCGCGCGGTCCAGCGCATGCGCAAGACGCTGGGTGCGGAATCGAGCAGCGGCGAAGCCGCCGAGGCACTGCGCCCGGCGATTCTCGCGTTTCAGCAGACGATGCGCCGGCTTCAGCTGGCGAAGGTGGAAGGGAAGGGCGCCGGCGTCGTGCTGCCGTACAAGATGCCGGCAAAGCCGACGGTCAAGACGCGCGTCGACACGGAGCGTCGGGTCGCGGCAGCCAGATAAGGCGACGGACCCGTCAGCCGAGCATTTCGCTGGCGACCTTGAGCAGATCCTTGAGGCGGAACGGCTTGGGCAGCCACCGGCAGCCGGTCTCTTCGAGAAACCGCTCCGCCTCCGTCCCGGCGACGTCTCCAGTCACGAACAGCACGCGCCGAGCCATCGGCGCGTGATCCGCTTCCAGCCGGCGGTAGAAGGCCGTGCCATCCAGGCGCGGCATCTTCAGATCGCAGACGATCAGATCGTAGGGCTGCGACTTGATGCAGTCGAGCGCTTCCAGTCCGTCGTTGGCGAGGCGCACCGTGAATCCCGCGTCGGCCAGCGCTTCCGAGACCGCTTCGCCCAGCGCGGCTTCGTCCTCGACGACCAGGACTGACGCCGCGGCGCCGGCCGTGGACGGGCGCTCGACCGGCCGGATGATCGTCGGCTTCAACGCGCTCGCGCCAACCGGCAGCTCGACCGAGAACGATGCCCCGCCGCCTTCCGAAGACTTGACCGTGATGCGGCCGGCGTGCTCCTGCACGATCGCGTAGGCGACCGTGAGGCCGAGGCCGGTGCCCTTGCCGACCTCCTTCGTGGTGAAGAACGGGTCGAAGATCCGCGGCTGCACGTCTTCCGGCACGCCCGGCCCGTCGTCGTGCACTTCGAGCACGACCGCGTCGTGCGACGGGTCGTGCCAGGTGCGGATGATCAGCGTGCCGCGGCCGTTGGCGCCGAGCATCGCCTGCTCGGCGTTGATGACCAGATTGAGCAGCACCTGCTGAATCTGGTGGGGATCGGCGAAGACCGTCGGCAGGCCCGACGCCAGCGCCTCGAGGATGTTGATGTTGCTCAGGCGCTGCTCGTAGCGTCGGAGTGCCAGCGTTTCACGGACCACCTGATTGAGATCGACGGTGGCGCGCGTCGTATGGCGCTTGCGCGCGAAGGTCAGGAGGTTGCGTACGATCTTGGCGGCGCGCTCGGACTCGCCGAGGATGGCGTCGAGCCCGCGGCGCGTCTGCTCGTCGACCTGGCGCTGCGACAGCCGCTCCGCCCAGGTCAGGATGGTGGCGAGCGGATTGTTCAGTTCGTGGGCGACGCCGGAGATGGTCTGGCCGAGCGCCGCCAGCTTCTCCGCCTGCAGCAGCTGATGATAGAGATCGCGCGCCTGGTCTTCGAGACGTTTGCGCTCGCTGACGTCGCGCATCAGCGCCTCGATCCGCACGCCCGTGGCGTCCGCTTCCGCGTGCGCGGTGACCTCGATCCACACGAGCGATCGGTCAGCGCGTCGCAGGCGCAGCAGGTAATCGGTGACCGCACCGTCGCGCTGCAGACGCTCGAGGAACTGGTCGCGGGCCTGAGGGTCGACGAAGTGCCCGACCTCGAACGGCCGCACTTCCTCCGCCGGCGCCTCGCCGGCATACCCGAACATCAGCTTGAGATAGGGATTCGCGAACAGCGTCGCGCTCTGCCGCGCGTCGATGAGCCCGATGTAGACGCCTTCGTGCACTGCCTCGAACAGCCGCGCGAACGTTTCGGCGGCTGGCGTCGAGGAAATCGACATGCGGCGTATGGTAACACTCCGGCTGCGTCAGCCGTCGTGGCCGTCGTGGACAAGCGCCCGCGGCCGCCAGTAATCTGAACGACTATGCTCGCTCCCTCGATGCTCAAGGATCGCGTGGCGGTCGTGACCGGCGGCGGAACCGGAATCGGGCTGGCCGTGGCCAAGCGGCTCGGCGAGCTCGGCGCCCGCATTGTCATCGGCAGCCGCAACTCGGCCAACCTGGAAACCGGATCGGCGGAGCTGCTGCACGCCGGACTCGACCCCTTGACCGTCCAGGTCGACGTCCGGAATCCGGAACAGGTCGACGAGCTCGTCGAGCGCACGATCAAGCACTTCGGGCGCATCGACATCCTCGTCAACAACGCCGCCGGCAACTTCATCTGCCGCGCCGAGGATCTGTCGCCGAACGGGTGGAACGCGGTCGTCGGGATCGTCCTGAACGGATCGTTCTACTGCTCCCGGGCGGTCGGTCGCCACATGATCGAGCGCGGCGCCGGTGGATCGATCGTCTCGATCCTCGCCAACTACGTGTGGACCGGCAGCGCCGGCACCGTCCACTCCGCCTCGGCGAAGGCGGGCGTCATGGCGCTGACGCAGACGCTGGCCGTAGAGTGGGCTCGGCACAACATTCGCGTCAACGCGGTTGCGCCAGGACCGATCGAGTCCCCCGGTGCTGCCAAGCAACTCTGGAATTCCACCGAAGCGGTGCAGAAGATCACGGACATGGTCCCGCTGAAGCGGTGGGGCAAGCCAGCCGACGTCGCCGACGCGGTGGCGTTTCTCGTCTCCGAGCACGCCGGCTACATCACCGGTGAAATCCTGACGGTGGACGGCGGGGCCTGGCTCGGCCGCGGCCCCTTCGGATTCGTCTGAGTTACAGAGACGAAACAAGTGTCAGATGGTATTTACACCGAATAAACGTCAGCTACAGCGCTGATTCAGGAGATATAATTCAGAGACTGTGTCTCTGAGCAGAATCTGCCTGGATTCGGTCGACCTTCAAATCCTCGAGCGTCTCCAGGCCAACAGCCGCACCACCCAGGCCGACATCGCGAAGAGCATCGGCCTGGCCCCCTCCGGCGTTCTCGAGCGCATCCGGAAGCTCGAAGCCAAAGGCGTCATCCAGGGCTACACCGCCTGCGTCGACCCACGCATGCTCGACTTGCGGATGCTGGCGTTCGTGGCCGTGCGCAGCGACGAGGTTGCCTCGGACGACCGCATCGCGAACGAGCTGGCCGCGACCCCCGAGGTCCTCGAGGTGCACCACGTCGCCGGCGACGACTGCTATCTGGTCAAGGTGCGCGCCCGGGACGCCGAGCATCTCGGGCAGCTGCTCCGCACCCGCATCGGTCGCATAGCCGGCGTGCGCTCGACGCGGACCACCATCGTGCTCGATACCGTCAAGGAAACGTCGAGACTGCCGATCCCGCCCGCCCAGGAGGTGAAGCGATGACGCCGTCATCGCCGCGCGAGCGTCGTCTCGCCTACTTCGCCTGGCTTGCGGTCTGTCTGATCTGGGGCACGACGTATCTCGGCATTCGCATCACGCTGGAGACGATGCCGCCGGCGTTGATGTGCGCGCTGCGCTGGATCATCGCCGGGACGTTGCTGGTGGGCTACCTGGTGATCAAGGGCGAGCCGCTGCCGTCGCGCTCGCGCTGGCCGGGCATCATGCTCATGGGCTTCCTGCTGCTGTTCATCGGCAACGGCGGCGTGGCGTTCGCGGAGCAGTGGGTGCCGAGCGGGCTCGCGGCGGTGATGGTGGCGACGTCGCCGTTCTGGATGGCTGGCGTCGAAGCGGCGATCAGCAACGGCGAACGGATGACCGGTCGAACGTGGTTCGGTCTGCTCGTCGGTTTCGCCGGCATCGTCGTGCTGGTGTGGCCGGAGCTGTCGCTGCAGACGGCTGATAGCCAGCGGTTCCTGCTCGGCGTGGTGCTGCTGCAGGTGGCGTCGCTCGGCTGGTCGATCGGGTCCGCGTATTCGCGGCGGCATGCGCGTGAAGATCACGTGCTCGGCACGACGGCGTTGCAGATGCTGGCCGGCGGCCTGATGCTCGGGATCCTCGGCACCGTGCGCGGCGAGTGGGCTCAGCTCGCCTTCAACCCGCGGACCACAGCGGCGCTGCTGTATCTCGCGACGCTGGGCGCGATCGGCGGCTTCGTCGCCTACACCTACGCGCTCAGGCATCTGCCGGTCTCGTTCGTGTCGCTGTATGCCTACATCAACCCGATCATCGCGGTGGCGCTCGGGGTGCTGTTGCTGGCGGAACCGTTCAACGTGCGGATCGCCGCGGCTGCCGCGCTCGTCCTGGTCGGCGTCGGCATCGTGAGGGCGAAATCGGCGGGCACGGCCGCAGTGGCCGAACCGCCGCGTCAGGTGAACTACGCGACAGGGCGGCGGAAGCGGACCGTGTCGGACTAGGGCATCATCCCGCCGGCCTCGCTGCGCGGGCCGAGCGCGAAGGTCATCGTGCCTTCGACGACGACTTTGCCCTCGACTCGGGCGATGCCTTTCAGCTGGCCCATGCGGCTGCGCAGGCGCCGCACCATCGCCTCTATCTCGACGACGTCGCCGGGATGCACCGGACGGCGATAGCGGACCCGCTCGATGCCCATGAAGTAAATGAGCTTCTCGCGATTCTCCGGCTTCGCCAGGATCATGATGGCGCCGACCTGGGCGACCGCTTCGGTCAGGATTGTCGGGGGCAGCACCGGTGGACCATCGCCCGAGCGGGCCAGGTACCGCTCGTTGAGCGTCACGTTCTTGATGCCGACGATTCGCTTGTCCGGCTCGAACTCGGTGATGCGATCGACCAGCAGGAACGGATAGCGGTGCGGCAGGATTCGTTCGATCGCGGCGTAGTCGAGCGGAAGGGTCAGATTCATGGGCGTTTTTGCAAGTATAATCCGAGGCGCACGCCCCGCCCCGGATGATCGGTTGCGGAAGGACGTTCACCTCTCAGTGACCCACGGATATACACCCGACGCGCCGCCACCAGCCGCGCTGAACCACTCCGACCCGGACGACCACGAGCTCGTCGTCACGCTCTTCGACCTCGGGCGGCAGGTAACCTCCGTCCTCGACTTCGACGAGCTGCTTCGCCAGATCCCCCGGCTCATCGGCCGGCTCATCAGCTTCGAGGCGTTCGCCGTCTACCTGCTCGACGAGCGCCGCGGCGACCTGCGCATGGCGTATGCGGTGGGCTATCCGGAGCCGGAGCGGGCAGTCAAGCTCCGTCCGGGTGTGGGGCTGGTTGGCGCGGCGGTCGAGAGCGAGCAGCCGCTCCTCGTCAACGATGTCGCCTCTGACCCGCGCTACGTCGAGTTCGTGCCGGGGATGCAGTCCGAGCTGGTCGTGCCGCTGCTCCACAAGTCGCGCACCATCGGCGCCCTCAACATCCTGAGCCGCAATCGCGATCAGTTCACGGTGCGGGACGTCGCCATCGCCACGCAGTTCGCCGCGCACGTCGCGGTGGCGCTGGTGAATGCGCGCCTCTTCGAGCGCAGCCGGCTCGACGCGGAAGCCTTCGAAACGCTCGCCGAAATCGGCCGCGAGGTCGCGTCGGTGCTCGACGTCGACGAACTGTTCACGCGCATCGCCCAGCTCACGAAGCGGGTGATCGATTACCGCACCTTCGGCATCCTGCTCGTCAACGACGACAACGAGCTGGAGATGAAGCACGCGGTGCAGTACGGCGAGAAGGTTGAAGTGCCGCGCGTGCCGCTCGGCGAAGGGCTGGTCGGCTACGCTGCGCTGCACAAGGAAGTCGTGCTCGTCTCGGACGTGTCGCAGGACCCGCGCTACATCAAGCTGGTCCCCGACGTGCGCTCCGAGCTCGCGATTCCGCTGCTGCTGAAGGATCGCTGCATCGGCGTGCTCGACCTCGAGAGCCCGGCGCTCGGCGCCTTCACCAAGCGCGACGTCGAGATCCTCACCCTGCTCGCCAGCCAGGCGGCGGTCGCGATCGAAAACGCGCGTCTCTACGAGGAAGTGCGGACGACGCAGGAGCGTCTCGAGAAGGAAGTGCGGTTCGCGCAGCGCGTGCAGGCGGCGCTGCTGCCGGCGGGACCGCCGAAGCGGCTCAAGGGGGTCGAGCTCGCCGCGGCGTTCGCGTCGGCCCGTGAGCTCGGCGGAGACTTCCACGAGTACCTCGCGCCCGAATCCAACACGCTCGTCGTCGCCGTCGGCGACGTGTCAGGCAAGGGCGTGCCGGCGGCGCTCTACAGCGCGTTCGCGGCGGAACTGGTCCGCGGCAGGACCTTCCGGCGCCGCTACCTGCCCGAGCGATCGAGTCCCGCCGGCGTGCTGTCGTCGGTGAACACGATCCTCCATCAGCGGCAGCTCGAAGAGTATTACTGCACGCTCTGCTACACGATCTTCGACTTGAAGCGGCGGGCGATCACCATCGCCAACTCGGGGCTGCCCTATCCGATTCGCTGCTCCGCCGAAGGGTGTGCGCAGATCGAGCTGCCCGGAGTGCCGCTGGGATCGTTTCCCGGGAGCACCTACGACGAAGTCACCTACGCCCTCCATGCCGGGGACGTCTTCGTGTTCTGTACGGACGGGGTGTTCGAGGCGATGAACGAGCAGAGTCAGGAATTCACGGCCGATCGCCTGCTGGACGTCGTCCGTGCGTCGCGGGATCTCCCCGCGAAGGCGATCGTCGAGGCCATCTTCAAGGCCGTCGCCGAGTGGCGTGGGGAGACGCCACCCAACGACGACATGACCGCTGTGGTCGTGCGCATGACCAGCTAGCGACGGTCAGCGCTTGAAGTCGATATCCCGCTGCTGGATGTGCAGGCCCAGCGCCTGTCCGCCGAGCGTCGCGACGTCGCTGACCCGGCCCTTCACGCGAACCCGCGCACCCTTGCTCGGCACGCGTCCTTCATTCGCCACCACCGTTACCTCACCTGTACCGTCGCTCACCTTGTACATCTTGAATGGCACGAGCGGCAGACCCCACGCGCTGGTGACCACGCCGTCGATGGCGACGTTGCGGTCGTTGTAACGGCCCGGGTTGTATTTGAGCTCGGCCACACTCGGGTTGCGCGTAGCCAGCGCGCACCCGGAGAGCATGGCAGCGAGGACGAACGGCGCAGCGAGACGTGCGGCCAGATTTTTCGTCATAGTTGATCCCCTGGAGACACGAATGGCCGCGCGAAATCGACCAACTTGCAAGACGGGATGCGGCGATGCCAGCGCCTGCCTGAGTTAACGCACCCCGTTGATTCCGCGCGACCGCAGCCTCCTACATCAAATCGCGTACCCGCAGAATTCACAGCAAAAACGACTCGAGCCCCGCGTCACCGTCCCTTGCGGGTGACGTCCCCTGACCTCAGGGCTGGACGCTGCGGACACGTCCGGTAGGCGGGGGAGCAAGGGCAAGCAGCCGCATTGCGCGCGGCCCGCGCGCGGCCGCGGTCGAGCACGAAATGGTTGTGGTGTGGAGCGGATGGGTCGCGCGCACGATCGGCGCGCGACCAGATGGCGTGCTAGAACCGCGTGACGAGGCGAATGGTGGCGCGATGGACGCGCGGCTCGTCGTCCAGAACTTCGGGACGGGCCTGATAGTCGTAGCGCCCGTCGAGCGAGAGCATCGGCGTCAGGCGGAAGTCGGTCATCACCGAGAGGGTGTTGGCCTCGAACTCGCCGGTGCGATCGATGGTCAGCATCTCGAGCTGGTCTGGACCGCGCGTATATTCGGCGCCGAGCGACCATACCGGCGTGACCCGGCCGACACCGCCGATCACCCAGGACTGCACCACATCCGACCGCGCGGACTCATAGTCGGTTTCGAACCGGTAGTACTTCACCCATACCGCCGACTGCGACGCCAGCGCGAACCGCCAGCCACCACCGATGACGTTGACGCTCAGCTGATCGAAGTCGGCGACGCGGACGTCGAAGCTCCAGGTGGCGCGTCCATACCTGTAGGCGATGCCGCCGTATCCATCCACGCCCGGCAGAATCAACGCGTCGTCTCCGACGAGGGCCCCGCCATACAGCGTGAAGTTGTAGCGCGGCGTCCATTCGATCCCGCCGCCGCCCCGCGTTTCGCTGATCGAGAACTTCCGCTGGTGCTGCACGGTGCCGGACACGCGGAAGGTGTCCGATACGGCGGCGTTGACCGTGCCGAAGCCTGCCTGGGGATCGGGAATGTCGGTATCGAAGTGTTCGAGCATGTAGCCGACTTCGACCCGGTGCGCCCGCTCGGCGCGAAGGTCGTCGTATTCCTGCTGCACGCCCGGGGCGGCCGCGTCCAGCGTCAGGGCCCGCCGGTAGTACGCGAGGGCCAGCGTGGTGCGGCCCTGCGCCGCGTGCAGCCGGCCCTGCGCGGCGAGCACCCCGGCGTTCTCGGGGGACAGCGATTCGGCCCGGGTCAGAGCGTCGGCCGCGTCACGGAGCTGCCCCATGGCGACGTAGGACGACCCGAGCCCTATCAATGCCTCGAGGTGCTGCGGGTTGCTGGCGATGACCGATTCGTAGACCGCGATCGCCCGACCATGTTCACCGAGTCGGCCGTGTAGCCGTGCGATCCAGACGCGCACCTCGACGTCGTCCGGATTCGCCGCGGCCAGGGCTTGAAATCGTTCGAGCGCGGCGCGGTTGGAGCCGCTCCGGGCCAGTTGCTCCGCCTGCGCGCGAGCGTCGGCCGGCTGCGTCGCCTGGGCCTGTGCGTTCGAGGTCAGCGCGACACTCAACAGGATCGCCATCAGCATGATTGGGCGGCGATTGTAACATCCGCCGAACAACCTTTTGAGAGAGGGCCGCGTCTCACCAACACCAGGTGCTGCAAGGTTCTGCGTGGTTCTGCTGGGTTCTGCGTGGGTTCTGGCTGGGGTTCTGCGCGGGTTCTGCGTAGGTTCAATTCCTCCTCAGGAAGGAGATCCGATATGGGACGTTGGCGAATGGCCGCGCTTACGGGCGCGTTGGTGGGTGCCGCCGGCATCGGCGCGGCAGTGGCCCCGGTAACTCATGGTCAGACGAAGACCGTACGAGCGCAAACGCCTCGCGCGGTCGACATCCTTCTGGGCGGCGGCAGCCGCATCGGCGTCTCGATCCGCGAGATCGAAGAGGGGGATGCCAAGACGCTCAAGGGCGCGACCACCGGCGTCGTGGTCGAGAGCGTTTCGGCGGAAAGTCCCGCTGAGAAGGCCGGTATTCGACAGGGTGACGTCATCGTCGAATTCGACGGCGAGCGCGTGCGCAGCGTGAGGCAGCTGACGCGTCTGGTCCAGGAAACACCGGAAGGCCGCGGCGTCCCGTCGGTGTTGTTGCGGGACGGCCAGCGCACGACGGTGACGGTGACGCCCGACGGCTCACGGACCGTGCTCGAGCGTTTCAGCTCCGACGATTTCGGCGACTACCGGTTCCGCGTCGCGCCACGACCGCCGACACCGCCGACGCCGCCCACTCCGCCGACGGTCTGGCGACTGGACGAACTGGTCGGCCGCACCGGCGCGCTGGGGATTACCGTCGATACCCTGTCGTCGCAGCTCGCCGAGTACTTCGGCGCGAAGCAGGGCGTCCTGGTGACATCGGTCTACGACAACTCCGTGGCGGCAAAAGCGGGCGTGAAGGCAGGCGATGTGATCACGTCGCTGAACGGCGCTCCCGTCGACGACCCGGCGGACGTGCGTCGCCGCACGCAGAGCCTCAGCGACGGTGCGGAGTTCACGATCGAGGTGTTGCGGGATAAGAAGGCGCTGACGTTGAAAGGGAAGGTCGAGCGCCTGGAGCGGCGGCGAATCTCGCGAACGGTGATTTAGGCTCCCGCGGCTTCCGCTTTCCCTTGCGCCCGGGCCGGCGGCCCCATCAACGTCGCGAGCTGTGCGGCGACGATGGCGGCCGCTGCGCGCGTGGCGTCGTGGCGCTCCCCTTCATCCAGCACTTCGGCAGCCATCACCCCGACCGGTCCGGCCGGCGTCAGCAGCGGAGCGGCGATCGCGCCGTGTGACACGGCGTCAGCCTTGACGGTCTGGACGAGGCCGGTGCGAAACGCGGCAGCGGTCACGTTCTCGGCGTCGCGGGCGATGGTGCCCATGCGCACCACCATGTTCTGCGGATAGCCGTGAGCGATCACCGGCGTCAGTTCGCGACCATCCGGATCCGCAACCCAGATCACGATCCCCGATGCACGCAACAGCTTCGACGCCTGTTCCAGCGCCGCTGGCAGCGCGCGTGTGTCGACGACCCTCGCGAGCTGGGAGCAGAGCGACGCCACAGCGGTGAAATCGACCCTGGGCGGCTGAGCCGCCACCGGCGCGCTGACGACCACGGGCGGAGCGGTTGCCCGGGTGGGTGCAGGCGCGATGGTCGCGCGCGGCGCAATCGGGAAATCCGCGGCCGGCTCGGAGGCGACGCTGGCGTGGTGGGCCGCACCCGCCGCCTCGCGCGGCAGCGGAATCAGGAGGGCGAGTGTCAGCAGCCCGAGCGCCGCCGCGCCGCCAGCCGCGATCCACTGTTTGCGCTCGCGCTGCTGCAGGTCGACGTCGGTCGTCGCGACTTCCGCTGTGCGCGCGCGCTCGATCGCGGTGACGGCGGCGTCAATCTTTTCGATGCCGTCCGAGAAGATCAGGTCCGACGCCAGCAGGCGCTGGCCGTTTCGCACGTAGTCCCGCGCGCGGCGATCCATCTGCTCGAAGTCGTCGAACGCGGCGGCGGCGGCGTCGATCTCGGTTTGTGCCTGGGATGTCCGAGCCTGCGGGCGCAGCGTGGCAAGACCTTCGCGGCTGGCGCCGAGCAGCGCGTCCACTCTCGTGGTCCAGAAGTCGTCGCCCTGGCCGGCGCCGACGTATCCTGGCTGCGCGCTCTTGATGTCGAGCAGCGCGCGCGTGACGGTGCGGGTGCGTTCATCGAACTGCCGGCTGGCCGCCGACGCCGATCGCCCCTCCGTCTCTTCTGACCACATCACGTAGGCCGCGCCGCCGAGGACTCCGACAAAGAGCGTCGCGAGGGCGAATCGAAGGGCCCGGCTCTTCATGAAGGCCTCCCAAGGCTCATCTCGGAACGCTACTATAACAGACTGAATTGTGAAGATTGTCGCGATCATCAACCCGATCTCCGGTGCCGGCGCCGATCAACGCGCCGCCGAACATCGGACCGCGATGCTCACCGGCCAGCTCGCGCAACGCGGGCTGCGCGCGGACATTCATCTCACGCAGCACGCCGGCCATGCGCACGCGCTGGCGCGCGCGGCGGTCGACCAACGCGCGGATCTGGTGATCGTCTGGGGAGGCGATGGCACCGTCAACGAAGCCGGTGCGGCTCTCCTCAACACGGAGATCGCGTTGGGGCTCGTGCCCGCGGGTTCCGGCAACGGTCTCGCCGCCGCGCTCGGCTGCCGTCGCGAACCGCTCGGCGCCATCGCCGCGACACTCGACGGGTCGCCGCGCGCCATCGACGCCGGCATGCTCGACGGCCGCCCCTTCTTCAACATCGCGGGGATCGGCGTCGACGCCCGCATTGCCACGTTGTTCAACGTTCGCGCCCGCGGCACACGCGGCCGCTGGCCCTACATCTTCATTGGCATCCGTGAAGGATGCCGCTACTGCTCCCAGGACTACGAGGTCGAGCTCGACGGCAACCGCCGATCGGTCCGGGCGCTGCTGATCGCTTTCGCGAATGGCGGCGAATATGGCAACGGGGTCCGGCTCTCCGCGCACGCGCGCCTGGACGACGGCGTGCTCGACGCGATGGTGGTGGAGGATCGCTCGGTGGTGGCGCGATTCTGGCACGCCCGGCACCTGGCGAAGGGCACGGCGGAGCGTGCCCCGAGGGTGGACGCTCGACAGGTGCGTCACGCGATCATCAAGTCGGCGGACCCGATCGAATATCACGTCGACGGCGAGCCAGGCCTGGCGCAGGAATCGGTCGAGGTCGAAATCCGGCCGCGGGCGCTGCTGGTCCGGGGCTGAAGGGAGCTCATGCACGACGAGGACATGGAGGACATGATGGATGCGGCCAAGGCCGGCGATCGCGAACGCATCCGCAGCCTGTTGAACGAGGATCCGTCGCTGGCCAGCGTGCGCCTCGCGTCGGGCGAGACGCCGGTGATGGCGGCGTTGTATCGCGGCCACCAGGCAGCCTCACAAGAGCTGGCTGATGCGGCCCTGCGCGCCAACCAGCGGCTCGATGTCTTTGCCGCGGCGGCCCTGGGTCGAGGCTCCGACCTCACGTCGGCGCTGACCGCGGGGCCGGTGGTCAACACCTTTGCCTACGATGGCTGGACGCCGCTGCACCTCGCCGCCTTCTTCGGCCGGCGCGAGGCCGTCGAACAGCTGCTGGCGTCCGGCGCCGACCTGTCGGCCGTGTCACGCAACTCGTTGACGAACACGCCCCTCCACGCCGCGGTGGCCGGCGGACACGTCGAGGTGTCGCTGCTGCTGATCGAGCGCGGCGCCGGCGTGAACGCGAAGGATGCGGGTGGGCACACGCCGCTGCATATCGCGGCCGAGGCCGGCTACCTGCCGGTCGTCGAGGCCCTGCTCGCGAAGGGCGCCGACCCGCACGCCGTCGACATGGAAGACAAGACGCCGTTGTCGCGCGCGGTCGCGCGGCAGCACACGGCGATTGTCGACATGATCAACGTGAATCGGTAAGGAGAACGCCGGGCCCGGAGCGGGCCCTGACGTCAGTCGACCACCCTGGTCAGCGGGATCGTGTTCAGCAGGGACGACAGGCCCGAGCGCCCTTCGAACTTGACCGGCGGCAGGTCCTGGAACATGAAGTCCCACTTCCACCGCTCGGAGGGATTTGACGCCTGCAGCCAGTGGCTGGCTGCCACCGGCCGCGAGAAGGCCAGGCCGGTCAGGCCGGCGTAGCGCTCGTTGTTGGGCAGGGCGGCGGCAATGTCCGCGCGCACTTCCTGGCTCGACGTGTAGTTCAAGTGGCGCGCCGACCGCCACGCCCACGTTCACGAAAATCTGCCAGTCCTCGAGCGCGTCTCCCGGCGGCGCGATCGCCCGCGATGCTCCTTGCAGGCGCCCCTGTCCGTTGACGTACGTCGCGTCCTTCTCGACCCACGAGGCGCCCGGCAGCACGACGTCGGCGGCGCGCGCGAGTGGGGTCAGCAGCACGCCCTGCACGATCAGGTGCTTCAGTCGGCCGCTCTTGCGGGCCTCGATGATCCACGACACGTCGCCGATCGATCCTTCGGGACCCGGATCGAACACGTAGAGGATGGCAACCTTGCCCTCCTCGACGCCCTGGCGGAAGGCCGCGATATCGGGATCGCCGGTCGCCGTGGCCTTGACGGGGAACCCGAGGTCCACCGCGCCCTGCACGTTTGGCGCGTCGACCGCCGGCACCTTGAACTTCGCCCGGGCCGGCTGCGGCTTCTCGCGGCGCTGCCAGGTCACCGCCACACCTTCTTCCGGCACACCCAGCGTTCCGCCGAGCCGTCCGATGATCGCGAGCTCCTCGAGCGAGGCGTGCGCCGAGACGTAGAAACGCAGCGCCGAGCCGCCGCCGGCGGCGGTGATGCGCTCCGCGACCTTGGTCACGGCGTTGCGCCAGTCGGTCGGTTCCTGTGTTCCGGCCTCGGTGCGGAGCAGCGGACGCTGCAGCCGATCGTCCCCTTCGATCCAGCGGTAGTCGAAGCGGCCGATGTCGCACATCCAGTAGTCGTTGACCTCGGGGTTGTAGCGCGGGGTCATCCGGATCAGCCGCGCGCCCTTGGCCCATTCCGGCTTGGCCTTCAGCCACGCCGTGGTGTTGCAGCCCTTCTCGCAGAGCGTGCAGATCGTGTCCACCGCTTCGGGGTTGTCCCAGGGCCGGGCCTTGAACCGGTAGTCGCGGGTCGTGATCGCGCCGACCGGACAGACATCCATCAGGTTGCCCGACAGCAGCGAATGGACGCCCTGCTCCTGGAACGTCGCGATCTCGCTCCCGTAGCCGCGATCGACGATGTTGATCTGCGCGTCGCTGTCGACTTCGCGCATGAACCTGACGCATCGCGTGCACAGGATGCAGCGGTTGCGGTTCAGCATCAGGGTCGGGCCGAAGTCGACGTCAGCCCTCACGCCCTCGCCGTCGAACACCCGGCGCGGGAACTCCATGCGGCTTTCATTCGGTCCGAAGCTGTAGGAGAAATCCTGGAGCGGACACTCGCCGCCCTTGTCACACACCGGGCAGTCGAGCGGGTGGTTGATCAGGAGGAACTCGAACACGCTGGCCCGCGCTTCGACGACGTCCGGGGTCTGGGTGTAGACGACCATCCCGTCGGCCGCCGGCGTCGAGCACGAGGTCTGGAGCTTGGGGATCTTGTCGATCTTGACGATACAGACCCGGCACGAGCCGTCGATGCCGAGTCCGGGGTGGTAACAGTAGTACGGGACTTGGATGCCGCTTTCGATCGCGGCCTGGAGGACCGTCTTGCCCTTCTCAACGGTGACGGGCTGGCCGTCTATCGTCAGCGTGACCGTATCCATAACCCATCGATGATATCACCCCCCTCGTCGTGATCTTCGAGCCGCCGTCAGCGGCGAGCCGGTTGTAGACCCGGACCTCGTCGATGCGACGTGCTCGTGGTGATGGCGCCGGTTCGACGCCTGCGTGGCCACCTGCGTGCCGTGATGTAACGACGAACGTTGGCGCCATCGTAGGTCATCGCGCGATGCGTCCAGGTGTTGCCGCGAGCGCGCCGGTGCCGTTCAGCGCCCGCTCCACACCGCCGTCCGCAGCCAGGCGGAAGGCCCAGCTCATCGCCGCGACGTGCTTGACAGGCCCGGACAGCGGTCCTAGAGTAGAGCTTCCTCTTCGGCCAACCTCACCCAGCAAGGGAGGCCTGCAATGGACGCCGTCCGACCCTCCGCCCGGTTCCGTCTCGCGCCGCTCGTGGAATGGCTGATTGCCGCCGCGTTCCTGTGTGCCACCGTTGCCGTGGCCTCGCTGGTCGTGCGGGAGATGCAGGGCCCGGCCCGGATCAGCGCAGCCACGCCAGCCGCGCGGCCGCTGGTGGCCTCGATTCCCGCCTCGGTGCCGGCGCGCGCCGTCTCCGTCCCGGTGCTCCCCTTCATCGACGGGAAGGAAATCCGGGTCGGCGACACCGCTGTCGACGTGGCCGCGAGGTTGGGACGCGGCGCCGAGGTCGGCAAGCAGGACGTTGATCGCGGAACGCTGGGGGAGCGGCTGACTCGCTTCTATGAGTACGCCGGCTCGAAGTTCATCCTGGTGTTCGAGCCGTTCGAGCGGAATGGCGCGTCGCGCGTCGCCGCCATCTACCTGCCCTGAACCCCGATCGGCGCCGGTTACCTGCTGATCTCAGCCAGCGCCCCGGAATCGCGATTCGCCTCGATCGCGCGCACGGTCCCGCTCAAGGGGATCGTGCGTGACACGACCTTCTCGAGAACCGCCACCACCACGTCTTCGCTGCGCCCGTCCGTATAGGTGATGGACACCGTCACGGGCGTCGGGATCACTTCGCCGCGATGCTCGAACCGCAGCTCGGCCTCCCCGGCGGTCACGGTAGAGGAGAACCTGAGCGAGGGGATGCTGGCGCCGTAAATCCACCCGTCGAAGAAGGGGCCAAGGTCGCGTGAGCTGGCGCGCTCCATCGCGACGCGCAGGTCGTCGGTGCCGGCCTTCTTGTATCGCCAGTCCGTGTAGAACTGCCGGAGGCCGGCGAAGAACATGTCGTCGCCGAGGAGCCGGCGCAGCATGTGGAGGACCATCGCGCCCTTGTTGTAGACCAGCGCCCGGAACACGCGCCCCTCTCCCTTGATGTGGCCGAGGCGGTAGCCCAGATAGACGGGGCCCTGTTCCGACTGGTCGATCGCCCAGCGCCGCATCTGGCGGAGCAGGCTCTCGAAGAGGTCGTCGCCGCGATCCTTCTGGGCATACATGGCGGCGAAGTACTGCGAGACGCCTTCACTCAGCCACTGCTCGTGATAGTTCTTCCAGCCGACCGCCTGTCCCCACCACTGGTGCGCGATCTCGTGGGCCAGGAAGAACGGCTGGTAGCTGTCGAAGGAGACCGGATCGTTGCGCCACAGCACCGGCGACGTCGGCGGGGGATGGTTCAGCAGCGCGAAATACGCCGGGCTGTGGCCGCCCGGCAGCTCGCTCTCCGTGACCGCGAGGGCGAAGCTCGGGTACGGCGCGTCGCCGATGAGCGAGCCGTAGTACTGGAAGATCGATGCCGCCCGCTCGCTGAGCGACCGCGCGCGCCCGGTTTGTCGCGGATTCGCGTTGATGTGCAGCGTCACCGCCGAGGTCTCGGCGCCGAAGTCCTGAAACGGCAGCGCGGCGGGCTCGTCGAACGACGCGGCCACCACCGGCGTTTCCTCGCGGCCCGTAGACGCCGGCGCTCCGACCGTCACGCGCCGGTTGTGCGCCGGCACGACCATCTCGCGCGGCGGCAGGCGCGTGAAGCGGCTGATGACGCAGGCGAGGTAGCGGAGCGGCCGCACCGCCTCGAAGACGAACAGCTTGCGTGGCCGCTGACCGTTTTCGCCGCTCGCCGGCGCCAGCGGCGCCGGCGCCTCCACCATCGTTCCAGACGCGACGACGTCGAAATCGGCGGGCACGGCGACGCGCAGACGCGCCACGGCGTAGTCGGTCACCGTGGCCTGCGGATACCAGTAGCTGCGGTTGCTGTAGACGTACTGCGGCTCGATCGGGATCACCGTTGTCTCGATCTCCTGCGTCTGCTGCGGATCGACCGTGATCCCTTCCCGATCGAGCTGCTGCGGCTCGAGCCGGCCGCCGTAGACGATCTGCAGCGAGAACTCGCTGTTACGCGTCAGATTGGTCGGGAAATTCACGATCACGCTGTTCTGCCCGATGACGCGGAGGTGGAGGAGACGGCCGTACTCGGGAGACACGATGCTGCGCACGACCAGCGGTTCGGCGAGCCGCAGCGTGAGCGCCGACATGATGTAGGAGCGCACCTTCACGCGCAGTTCGGCGGTGCCGTCCACCCAGGTCCGCTCCGGACTGAATGCCGCGTCGACGTCGTAGCGCAGGACGTCGTAGTCGACGAGCTCGTCCTCGCTGTAGAACCGGCCGCGCGTCGCGAGCTTCTGCTTCGACGCGTACAGCGCGATGTTGCGGCGCCGTCTCCGCTCGAACAGGGTGACGTCCTCCGCATCCTTCGACGACCGCGCGTAGGTGAGGCTGCCGAGCCGGCGCGTCCGGATCTCGGCGATCAAGTCCCCCGGCGAGGGAATCAGCGACCACCGCTCGCGGCTGAGATCGGTCAGGTCGAGATGCAGCGTCTGTCGCACGTACTGCTCGAAGACCTCGGCGGCGCGGCGGAACTCCCCCTGGCCCACCTGCCGCGGCACCAGCGCCGCGGGTTCGAACGTCCGCGCGAAGTCGGCCGGCCGCACCCGGATGAATGCCGCATCGAAGTCGCCGGTGAGCTCGTCGTGGCCGCCGAAAATGCGAATCTGCGTCCGCTCCGCATCGTCTGACGGCGCGAACTTCATCTGACCCCGGCCGAGCAGGACCACGGCCGTCGGGCCCTCCGACGTTTCGGCCACGAACGCGTGGCCGCTCGGCATCTCCAGCGTGAGGTCGATCCCCTGGACCGTGAGATTGCGCACTTCGAAGTGCTTGGCGGGATTGAGCGTCAGCCGGTGCAGGCCGCTCACGACCGACAACTGCTCCATCGAGGCGATGCGGCGGCGGCCAGGGTTGGCGGCGTCCGCGACCACGTCGACCCGCCAGGTCGAGATGACGGATTCGTTGCCGTACTGGCCGAAGATCTCGAGCAGCAGCCGTTCCCCCGACTCCGGCGCCGCAGCGCGGTCCCGTTCCTTGATAATGAAGCGGGTCGGGGGCGGCGTCGCTGCCATCGCGAAGGTGCGAACCCCCGGCGCGTCCGGCGACTCGGCCAGTTCCATCACCGCATCGGGGCTGCCGGCGGCCATGGCCTGCTCGAGCCTGACGACCACGGCGCTGGTCGGATCCGCGGTCGCCGTCTGGGCCGCCGTCTGGGCGGCTGTGATGGCGGCGTCCGGAGAGGCGGCAAGGAGCGCGACCGCGAGGATGGCCCGCAGGAGCATTGGTGGTTCCATATTAGACCCCGTCCCAGAGATGAGTGACAGCAAACGAATCACTGTGCGATCAGGGCTTTCGGGCGATTCCAGGGACGAATGCCGGGACGAATAGTCGAGTCCTGGCGAACGGCTCTGGTCGTCCTGACGGCCGTCATCGCGGCCTTCGCTGGCTACGTCGCGCTGACCGGCGGCATCGATACGAGCATCGGCGGCATCCCGGTACGGTCCCGATCGTGGGAGCGTCCGGCGACGATTGCCTCGGTGCTGGCGGTCGTCGCGCTCTGGATCTTTCGCGACCGCGCCGTCGCACTGGGGTCGCTGCTCAGCACACGGCGGATCCGGGTTCCGGTGGCGTTCTTGGCAGCCTGCCTGGTGGGTCTCGCCGCCCTGACGTACGGGACCTACGCTGCAGGAGGCGCCGACTCGTACGGGTACGTCAGCCAGGCCGAGCTCTTCGCCGAGGGCAGGGTGACGCAGCCGCTCCCGCGGCTCCGCGGCTTTACCTGGCCTGACGTCCCCTCAACCCTGACACCGCTGGGATATTCGCTCGGACCGTCCCGGACCACGCTGTCGCCGACGTATCCGCCGGGCCTGCCGCTGCTGATGGCGCCGCTCGCGGTGGTGGACTCGCGCGCGGTGTTCCTGCTGGTGCCGCTGTGCGCGGCCGCGGCGGTGTGGTTCTGTGCCTGGCTCGGCCGGCAGCTCGGCGAGCCGCTCGCCGGTGCGCTGGGCGCGCTGCTGTTCGCCGTCAGTCCGACGTTCCTCTCCCAGTCCATGCAGCCCATGAGCGATGTGCCGGTCACGACGTTCTGGATGGGTGCGCTGCTGCTCGCGCGCCAGCCGCAGTGGTGGGGACCGGCAGGCGCCGGCGTGGCGGCCTCGGTGGCGATCCTGATCCGTCCGAACCTCGCTCCGCTCGCCCTGTTCGTCGTTGTGGCCGCCGCGTTCAGCGTCACGCGATTCGACCTGCGCCGCGCGGCAGTCTGCGTGGCGGCGATGCTTCCGGGTCTCGCCGTGCTCGGCGCGATTCAGCAGGTGCGCTACGGGTCGCCGCTATCGTCCGGCTACGGGCGCGCGAGCGATCTCTTCAAGATCAGCAACATCGGGCCGAACCTGGAGCGGTATCCGCGCTGGCTGACCGAGACCCACACGCCATTCATCTGGATCTGGTTGCTCGCTCCGATCTGGATCGTGCGCGCGCCGCGCGGTGTTCGCGCGTTTGCGCTGACGCTCTATGCCTTCGTCGTCGCGGTGTTCATTGCCTACCTGCCGTACGTGTACTTCCGTCCGGAGGAGACGTTCTACACACGCTTCCTGCTCCCGGCGATCCCGCTGATGCTGGTGCTGGGCGTGTGCGCGTTGCTCGATCTCGCGCGCCGCCTGACGCCACGGTTCGCGTCGCTCGCGGTCATCGTGCTGGTCATCGCGCTCGGCGTCGCCTTCACGTTCGAGTCGCGCGCGTTCGGCGTGTTCGGGATCAGGGACGTCGAGCGGAAGTATCCCGACGTCGGCGGGTTCGTGCGGGAGCGGCTGCCCGAGAGCGCCTTCGTCCTCGCGATGCAGCACAGCGGCAGCATCCGCTACTACTCGGGGCGCCACACGCTGCGATGGGACCTGCTCGATCGCGCCTCGCTCGGACTGGCGCTCGACGCCTTGCGGGGCAGCGGCTTCACCCCGTTCGCCGCGCTCGATCATGACGAGGCCGAGGAGTTCCGCAAACGCTTCGGCGCGGCATCTCCCGAGGCGCTCGGTCGCATGGTGCCGATCACCACGATCGGCGTGACCGAGATCTACGCGTTCAAGTGACGACGCGGCTACGCCGCGATCTGGTGGCGCTTGAGAATGAGGATCGTCAGGTCGTCGGCGAACTTCGGCGCCTGCGCGTAGCGCTCGACAGCCTTGAGGATCTGTACGCCGAGCTCCGCCGCGCTCACATCCGTATAGGCGTCGACGACCGCCTGCAGCCCCGGCTCTTCGAGCGGCTGGCCGGCGGGGTTCTCGGCCTCGGTGATGCCGTCACTGTAGAGAATGAGCAGCTCGCCGGGCTCGACCCGTGTCTGCGCCGACGTATACGTCGACTGGTCGAACATCCCCAGCGCGACGCCTGTTCCCATCAGCCGATCGAACGAGCCGTCGCGCCGGCGGATCAGCGGCGGGTTCTGACCGGCGTTGACGTAGACCAGCGTCCCGTCGATCGGGTTGTAGACCGCGTAGAAGAGCGTGATGAACCGCGACGACGGACTGTGCCGCCAGATCTGGGCGTTCAGGCGTTCGGTCAGGGCTTCCGGCTCGAGCTCCTCGTCCACGAGCGTGCGCAGGACGGCGAGCAGCAGGGCCATCAGCAGCGCGGCCGGGCTTCCCTTTCCGGCGACGTCGCCGAGCGTCAGGATCACCCGGCCGTCCTTCATCGGAAGGACGTCGTAGAAGTCGCCGCCGACCGTGTTAGCCGGGCGCGTCGTGCCGCAGACCTCGATGTCGGCCGTGGTGTAGGTGCCGGCAGGGCAGCATGGCGAGCTGAATCTCGCGCGCCACCTCGAGCTCGCCCTTGAGGGACAGGCGGTCGGCGACTTCGAGCAGCACCAGCAGGTTCACGAGCACCAGGCTGAGCAGCAGCGCGAACGTGCCGTCGGCCCACTCCGGCACCAGCAACGAGATGCGGAGGAACGGCGTGCCGAAAGGCACGTCCATCAGCGCGAAGCCGCGAAAGAGCTTGAAGACTCCGATCAGCGCGATGGCAAGGGCGCCGAGATAGAGGGCACGGCGGGCGGCCGGCAGCTTCAGCGTGAAGGCGATGAACACCTGGCGGAAGCGGATCGGCGCGCGCTTGAACCAGGGGAGGCCGGCGAGATGCTCTTCGTCCAGCCCGCGGCTGAAGAACCGGTAGGCGTCCCACGTGTCATGGGTGAAGAGCCGCTGCAGATCTTCGCCGGACAGATCGCGGGTGTAGGTGTCGAACCACGCTCGCGCCCGCTCGGTCCCTGAGGCCTTCACCGGCTCATCACCCGCCTTTCGGCTGTCGCGTCCATCCTCGTCTTAGACGAGTCCCAGCTCCCTTCCGACCTTCTCGAACTTGTCGAGGGCGAATTCGAGGTCGGCGCGGCTGTGGGTGGCGGTGACGATGGTGCGCACGCGCGCCTTGTCCTTGGCCACGGTCGGGAAGGCGATGCCCTGCGCGAAGACGCCTTCGTCGAACAGCCGATCCGACAGCTTCATCGCCGTCGTGCCGTCGCCGGCGATGACCGGGGTGATCGGGCTCTCGCTCAGGCCGGTATTGAACCCCAGGCGCTCCAGGCCGGCCTTGAAGAACCGGGTGTTCTCCCAGAGCCGATCGATGATGGCGGGCTCCTCCAGCAGGACGTCGATCGCGGCGATGCACGCGGCGGCGACCGCCGGAGGATGCGAGGTCGAGAACAGGAACGGCCGCGCCCGATGGTAGAGGAATTCGATCAGCGTCCGCGAGCCCGCGACGTAGCCGCCGAGCGCGCCGATCGCTTTCGACAGCGTGCCGACCTGCACGTCGACCCGGCCGTGCACGCCGAAGTGATCGATGGTGCCCCGGCCGTTCGCGCCGAACACGCCGCTCGCATGCGCGTCGTCCACCATCATGATGCAGCCGGTCTCTTCGGCCAGCGCGCAGAGGTCTGGCAGCGGGCCGAGATCGCCGTCCATGCTGAACACGCCGTCGGTGATCAGCAGCTTCCGCTGGGTCGCGGGCAGCGCGGTGATGACGCGGCGTGCCGCGTCGACGTCCTTGTGCGGGAACACCTTGATCGTGGCGCGGCTCAGGCGGCAGCCGTCGATGATGCTGGCGTGATTCAGCTCGTCGGAAATGACGACGTCGTCCTTCGTCAGGATCGCCGACACCGTGCCGGCGTTCGCGGTGAAGCCGCTCTGGAAGACCACGACGGCTTCGACCTTCTTGAACTCGGCGAGCTTCCGCTCGAGCTCCATGTGAATCGCCATGGTGCCGGCAATCGTGCGGACCGAGCCGGAGCCGACGCCGAACGCCTGCAGCGCCTCCATGGCCTTCTGGCGGAGCCGCGGATGCGTCGTCAGGCCGAGGTAGTTGTTCGACGAGAGATTCACGACCGACTTGTGGTCGAAGGAGGTATGCGCCTTCTGTTCGTCGTCGAGGATGCGGAGCCGGCGGTAGAGGTTCTGCGCTTTGAGGGCGTTCAGCTCGTCGCCCAGGTAGGACAGCGGGTCGTGGCGCATCGAACGAGTATATCCGCCGCCGTCCGGCCGCACATGGGTTGGCACCCGAGTTGACTACGACGCCGTGAAGCGTCGTTTTTCACGCGCGCCGTGCGCCTGAGGTGCCTCGTGTACGCAATCGCGATGGATAACATGGGTAGCGAGCGCACCACAGTCAGGTCCTGGTTCGGCGACCTGGCGCTGGTCGTGTTCCTGCTCACCCAGGCGAGCGACGGCGTCCTGACCTACGTTGGCGTGAGCACGTTCGGGCTGGGCGTCGAAGGGAACCCGCTCATCACCTGGCTCATGATGCTGCTCGGCCACGGCCCTGGGCTCGCCACGGCCAAGCTCGCCGCCGGAGGCTTCGGCATCGTCCTCCACCTCTGCGACGTCCACAAGGCGGTAGCGCTGCTCGCCGGCTTCTATATGGTTGCCGCGGTCGGGCCGTGGATTGCGGTGCTCTTCGTCTGGCAGTAACGGGCGCTACGAGTCCGGCTTCGCGTCCCTCGACTCCATCCATTCCATGAAGAGCACCTGGATGATGGCCACGGAAGGGACCGCGAGAATCGCGCCGGGGATGCCGAGCAGAGTACCGCCGATCAACAGCGCGACGATCACCGCGACCGGACTCACACCCACCTGGCGCTGCATCACCTTGGGCACGAGCACGTGGTTCTCGAGCTGCTGCTGCACCACGAAGAAGATGACGACGAGCAGCACCTTCTTCATCGACACGGTGGAGGCGATGGCGATCGCGGGGATGGCGGCGAGGATCGGGCCGACGACGGGAATCATCTCGCCGATCGCCGAGATCAGCGCCAGCACGTAGAAGAACGGAATGCCGAGCGCCCACAGCCCGAGCGCCGAGCTGCCGCCGATGATGCCGGCGAGCAGCAGCTGGCCGCCCAGCCAGGCGCTGACCTTGGTCGTGATCGTGCGGGCGGCGGCGTCGACGCGCTTGCGATCGCGCTTTGGAAACAGCCGCATCAGCGTGTTGCGAAGGCCATCCGACTCGACGAGGAAGTAGAAGGTCAGGATCAGGATGGTCAGCAGCCCGACGATCCCGCCGACCAGTCCGACGACGGCGGACAGCACGGTGCGTCCGACCGCCTGGCTGCCGCTGGCGGTGGGCGCGCGCTCGACCGCCTCCTTCCACGTCAGCCGCTCGTTCAGCACGCCCTTCTGGATCAGGTACTCCTGGGCGCGATCGAACATCTCCGGCATCGCCGTCCACAGCTGCTCGGCCTGATGGAACAGCGGCGGGAAGACGAGGCTGCCGATCAGCGTCAGCGCGCCGAGAATGGCGAGGTAGAGGATCAGGATCGCGAGCCAGCGCGGGAACCGGCGCGTCCCGATCGGCAGCAGCTTCTGCCGCTCGATGATCCGCACGATCGGGCTGAACCCGATCGCCAGCAGGCCGCTGATGTAGAGCAGCAGCAGGACGCCTCGTACCAGATACGCGGCCCACAACACGATGACGGCGAGCGCCACCATCGCGATCGTCCAGAGGATCAACGGCTTGACGGTGGAGTTGTCGTTCACCGCGGGGGTCAGTGCCTGCTGGCGAGGAATTCCGCGGTGAAGCCGGCGATCAGGTCGTAGATGTCGGCCAGCTCCGATGGCGACGCGAGGAAGACGACGCGGAAGAAGCCGTCCTCGGGTCTGGTGCCGAAGCCGGAGCCGTATACGCACAGGACGCCGGTGGCGCGCAGCAGCGCGAGCACGTAATCCTCGTCGGTCGTGCCCGGAGGGAGCGCCACCTTGGGCATCGCGTAGAACGCCGCGGTCGGCGCGACGACAGACATGCCCTCGATCGCATTGAGGCGCGACGTCGTCACCTCGGCGCGCTCGCGCAGGGCGTCCCGGAACACCTGCTGATGACTGCGATCGCCGTCGAGCGCCGCGACGATCGCGTGCTCCATCGGCGCGGTGCTGCACAACCGGCCGTCAGCGAGCTTCTTGATGCCGGCCAGCACTTCGTCCAGGCGATCGGTCCGGCCGACGGCGAGCCAGCCTGAGCGCCACCCCGGCGCAAGATAGGCCTTCGAGAGCGAGGAGAACGTGATCACCGGCGCGTCCGGGTTCAGGCTCGCAATCGCCTCCACCGGTCCGTCGAAGGCGAGGTCCGCGTAGACCTCGTCGGCGAGCAGCGGAATGTTGCGCTCGTCCGCGATCGCGAGCAGTGCGCGTCTGACCTCGGTCGGATAGGTCGCGCCGGTCGGATTGTTGGGATCGATGACGACGAGTGCGCGGGTCGCCGGCGTGATCAGCCGTTCGATCTCCTGCGCATCCGGCAGCCAGCCGTTCTCGGGTCTGGTCTGATAGAAGACCGGACTGCGCACCGATCTTCGCGAGCACCGCGGTGTAGAGAGGATACGTCGGCACCGGCACGAGCACTTCGTCGCCGGGACCCGCGAGCGTGGTGAGCGCCAGCTCGATGCCTTCAGACGTCCCCGCCGTCACCACGACCCGATCGGCAGCCACCGGCATGCCGCGCCGCGTACATTCTGCCGCGACCGCCTCGCGAGCCGGGGCGATCCCCACCGACGGCGCGTAGCCGTTGTGTCCGTCGCGAATCGCGCGTTCGACGGCCTCGACGAGGTGCGGCGGCGTCCGGAACCCGAAGATGATCGGATCGCCGATGTTCAGGTATCGCACCTTCCGGCCCGCGGCCTCGACCTTCCTGGCCTCCACGACGATGTTGCGGATGGCGTAGGAAAAGCCGCTGATGCGGCTGGCCACCGGGATGCCGGCCGTGCTCCGTGTCGTCATGCCGAGCGATCTTACCAGCACCGTTCCAGGGCATTCCGTTGCGGCTGAGCACGGAAAACCTGCGGATGAGCACGTGAAACGGTCACGGAGTGTAATTGTGACAGGCCCCAAACGGGCTGCAATGTGTAAGTTTTGCTCGAAAAGCGTTTCGCGCCAGCTGATCTGTAGTCCGACTCTGCAGCATAGATTGAACAATATCAACGACTTAGCTTGATGGCGCGAGGTTTGGAGTGATCCCTTCGCATGACGGGGGGAACGGTGCTCACGGGCATCTTCGGTGTGGTGTTTGTGATTGCGGCCAATCAGGCGCCATCGCAGGCACAACAGGCCCAGCCACCTGCTGAACAGCAGGCGCCGTCTACACGTTTCCGCTCATCAGTTGATCTCGTGTCGGTCGCGGCTGTGGTGCGCGATCGGAAGGGTCGGTTCGTCAAGGACCTCGTTCAGAAGGACTTCGAGATCGTCGAGGCCGGCGTGCGGCGTCCGATTATCGATTTCCGCGCCGAGCTCAACGGCCCGATCAAGGTTGGGGTGCTGCTCGACATCAGCGGCAGCATGCGCGTCGGTCAGCGCACGGCAGAGGCGAAGGCCGCCGCCAAGCATGTGTTCGCGAGCCTGAGCGGCAAGGACGAAGGCGCGGTGTTCACGTTCGACACGATGTTGAGCGAAGCGCAGGCGTTCACGTCGAGCCGGCAGAAGCTCGAGGCCGCGCTCGAATCGGCGGAGAAGCCGTTCGGACAGACCTCGCTCTACGACGCGATCGCCCAGACGGCGCGGATGGTGGCGGGCGCCTCGAAGAGCGGTCCGCGCGGTGTGCCGCATCGCGGCGCGGTCGTCGTCATCACCGACGGCATCGACACGCGCAGCCGCCTGACGCCCGAAGAAGTGTCGATGGTGGCGAGCAGCATCGACGTGCCGGTCTACATCCTCGCGGTGGTGGCGGACGTGGACGATCCGCGAGAGAACCCGGAGCACCAGCGCGCCGCCGCGGTGGCCTCGGATCTGCAGGAGTTGGCTCGGGGCACCGGTGGCGACCTGTTCATCAGCAGCTCGCCGGCTCATACGAGCGTCGCCGCGCGCCAGATGGCGAGCGAGCTCAGGCATCAGTACGTTCTTGCGTTCGAAGCGTCCAGCCAGCGGGGCTGGAGGCGGCTCGAAGTGCGCACGCGCCAGACCAGCCTGGTCGTCCGAGCGCGCACGGGCTACAGCGGAGATCCATCGTCGTAGACAACGTAGGGAGCCAAACATCGGACCAGCAGCGCCCGGGTTACCGGGCGTGAACACTGACGGAGGCAAATGATGAAGAAGTTTGTGATGGCCGTTCCTGTCCTCGCGATCGCGCTGAGCGGGACCACGGCATGTGCGACGAAGAAGTTCGTGAGAACGAACGTCGGGGAAGTCAACGACAAGGTTGACACGCTGTCCCGGACGGTCGAGGAGACCCAGGAGCGCACGCGCGCCAACGAAGGCCGCATCACCGAGGTCGACCAGAAGGCGGCTGCCGCCGATCAGCGGGCGGCCCAGGCCGGAACCCGCGCCGACGCGGCCTATACCGCGGCCGAGGCCGTGAACACCCGCGCCGACGCGATCGAGAAGGCCTCGCGCCGCCTCGTCTACGAGGTCGTGCTCAGCGAAGACAAGGGCAACTTCAAGTTCGGCAAGGCCGTGATGCCCGACGAGGCGAAGGCCGAGCTCGACACGCTCGTGCAGCAGCTGAAGGCCGAGCCGAAGGGCGCCTACATCGAGATCGAAGGGCACACGGATTCGGCCGGCACGCCGGACACGAACTACAAGCTGGGCATGGAGCGCGCCGAGAACGTGAAGCGCTACCTCTACGAGCAGCACCAGGTGCCGCTCCACCGCATCAACGTGATCAGCTACGGCGAAGACAAGCCGATCGCGCCGAACAAGACCCGCGACGGTCGCGCGCAGAACCGCCGCGTCGTGATCAAGGTGCTCACCTAGAGAGCGCCTCAATACAGGTGCTCGCCTAGGACGAGTGCCTGTCCACGCCGCGGAGCCTCATCCTCCCGTCGGAGGCTCCGCTGGCGTGGCCTTTTCCTGACCGGCCCGCCGCGGGTGCGGTGGACCGGGAGCGGAACGTAATCACGCCTCGTCGGGCTGGTCCGGTGACGGTGTGCAACGACTAACGTCAGCACTTTCGCAGGGTGCTTCGCGTTCCGTTCCCGGTCGACCGCATCCGCGGCGGGCCGGTCCTCTTCAGCGCAACCCTCCCGCTCCACGCTCCCTCTTCCAGAAACCAGGTGCCCTCGCCGCGCACGTCGAACCGTCTAGCGGGACGCACTCGTCCATCCGATACTTCCGACGTGAATTCAAACCTGCTGCTCAGGGCCGTCACGATCGCGGTAGTCGTCCTGTGCTCGGCGTGGCCCGCGGCTGCACAATTCGGCATCGGCGGCCGCATGAGCCTGGTGCACGTCGACGTGAACTCCGATGACGATGCCGAGCGCTTCTACGGCGGCCACATCCGCGCCATGTTGTCTCCACGCACCGGACTCGAGCTGTCGCTCGAACGCCGGACCGAGACCAACGAAGACGAGACGCTGCGCCGTATCCAGCAGCCGATCCAGGCGTCGCTGCTGATGTACCCGACCCGCAGCACGTTCGCCCCCTACCTGCTCGGCGGCGGCGGCTGGTACTCGAACAAGCTCGAGACGCTCGACGGCGACGAGACGGTGTCCAGCGTGTCGTCGCGGGAGTTCGGCTGGCACGCCGGCCTGGGGGTGGAGCTGCGGCTCGGTCGCCACGCGTCGCTGCACGGCGACTATCGCTACACTCGCCTGGACTTCGGCGATGACGACGACGATGACGACGATGATGACGAGGGCCTGTTGGGGCGCTTCCTGCCATCGCACAGCGGGTCGATGTGGAATTTCGGCCTGACCATCTATTTCTGACCGCCAGACTGCCGGGCTCCGTTCCTCCCCGCCGTCGAGTTCCGCTATTCTCTTTACCTCGCTGAAAGGGTTCGTCCGCCGTCAATCCGGCCAGAAGGAGAGTTCCATGACCGATATCCCACGGAGGATGGCAGGCGTTGCCGCCGTGACCGCACTGGCGCTGGTGTCCGCGCTGACGCTGCGCGCGGCGCCGATCAAGCGCGTCGAGTTCTCCGACACGAAGCTCAAGAACGGGCTGCGCGTGATCATCTCGGAGGATCACACCGCGCCGGTGTTCGCGATTGCCGTCAACTACAACGTCGGCTCGCGCGACGAGCGCAAGGGCCGCACCGGATTCGCGCACCTGTTCGAGCACATGATGTTCAAGGGCTCGGAGAACGTCGGGCCCGGCGAGCACCCGTACTTGATGTTCATGTACGGCGGCAGCATGAACGGGACGACGAACAAGGAGCGGACGCTCTACTACGAGATCCTGCCGGCCAACCAGCTCGACCTCGCGCTGTTCCTCGAGGCCGACCGGATGCGATCGCTGGTGATCACCAAGGAGGCGCTCGACAACCAGGTGAACGCGGTCCAGGAGGAACGCCGCCTGCGGGTCGACAACCAGCCGTACGGCAAGACCTTCGAGGTCCTCGACGAGCTCGCCTACGAGAACTTCGCCTACGAGCACTCCGTGATCGGATCGATGGCCGACCTCAGCGCCGCGACGGTGGACGACGTCGCGTCCTTCTTCAAGACCTACTACGCGCCGAACAACACCGTCCTCTCGATCGTCGGCGACGTCGACACCAAGGCCACGCTCGAGAAGGTCCGCAAGTACTTCGAGGCGATCCCGTCACAGCCGGCGCCGCCGAAGGTCGACATCGCCGAGCCGGCGCAGGCTGAAGAGCGCCGCGCGGTCATCGACGACCCGCTGGCGCGGCTCGCCCGCATCGACATGGCCTACAAGGTCCCTCCGAGCTCGTCACCGGACGACGACCCGCTCGAGGTGCTGACCACCCTGCTGTCGAGCGGTCGCAGCTCGCGGTTCTACGAGGTGATCGTCCGCCAGAAGCAGCTGGCGTCCGGCGGCCTCGCGGCGTTCACCGAGGACTCGCGCGGCCCTGCCCTGCTCCGGGTCATCGGCACCGCCGCGCCCGGCAAGACGCTGGCGGAACTGGAAGCCGCGATCGACGCGGAGATCGAACGCCTCAAGACCGGAACCATCGAAGACTGGGAGATGGAGAAGGCCCGCAACGGCGCCCGCAGCGCGGTGATTGCCGGCCTCGGCAGCTCGCTGCAGCGCGCGGTTCAGCTCGGCGAGAACGCGCTGTTCTACGACAAGCCCGACATGATCAACACCCGAGCCGACGACATCGCCAAGGTGACCGCCGCCGACGTGCAGCGGGTCGCGCAGAAGTACCTCGTGAAGACCGGCCGGACGGTGGTCCACACCGTGCCGAAGCCGGCGGCACCGAAGGGCGGCCAGTAATGGAGTCGACGATGACGTCCCACGGCTATCGCATCCTGAGCGCCGCGATCGCGCTCGGCCTCGTGATCGTTCCGCTCGGTGCGCAACAGGCAGGCGAGCAGCCGCCATCCACGTCGGGCATGGTGCTGAAGGGCAAGGCGCCGGTGTCGAACGAGGTGCTGCGGGTCAAGCTGCCGAAGCCGCAGGAAGTGGACCTGCCGAACGGGCTGCACCTGATGGTGCTCGAGGATCACCGGCTGCCGCAGATCACCTTCCAGATCATCATTCCCGGCGCCGGCGGCTACTTCGACGATCCGAAGCTGACCGGCCTGGCCGGCTACACCGCGCAGATGATGCGCGAGGGGACCGAGACGCGGAACTCGCAGCAGATTTCGCAGGAGCTGGAACGCATGGCCGCGTTCGTCAACGTCGGCGCCGGCGTGTCGGGGCCGAACGCGACGATCAGCGGCAGCGCGCTGACCGAGAACTTCGACCGCTTGTTCGGGCTGGCGTCGGAGATCCTGCTGGCACCGGCGTTCTCGGCCGAGGAGTGGGACCGGCTGAAGACGCGGGCCCGGGCCGGGCTGATCCAGCAGCGCGCGAACCCGTCGTTCCTCGCGTCCGAGCAGTATTCGCGGGTGATCTACACCGACCATCCCGCGGGACGGGTCTCCGCCACCCCGGCGACGCTCGACGCGGTCACGCGGGACGCGATGGTCGCGCTGCACCGCGCCCGCTACGTCCCGGACCATGCCGCGATCGCCTTTGCCGGCGACATCACGCTCGCCGACGCGCGCAAGGCGGTCGAGGCGCGGCTCGGCGGCTGGACCAAGCGCGGCACCCCGAAGCCGGCGGTCACCGATCCGAATCCGATCGGCGCCCGCAAGGTCTACATGGTCGCCCGTCCGAACTCGGTGCAGACAACGCTGATGGTCGGCACGCAGGCGCTCGACCGCAAGAACAGTGACTACGAGAAGCTGCTGGTCGCGAACCGCGTGCTCGGTGGAGCCATGGGCCGGCTGTTCCGCCACCTGCGCGAAGAGAAGGGCTACACCTACGGCATCGGCAGCGGCATCTCGGCCACGAACTTCCGCGGCGACTGGACGGTCTCGACCTCGGTCCGCACCGAAGTCACCGAGCCGGCCCTCAAGGACCTGCTCGCCGAGGTCGCGGAGATGCGGGACACGCCGGTGCCGGCCGCCGAACTGGCCGACGCCAAGCGCGCCATCGTGGCCAGCTTCGCGCTGTCGCTCGAAAGCCCGCAGTCGGTGCTGAGCTACTACGTGAACAGCTGGCTGTACGGCCTGCCCGCCGACTACTGGGAGACCTATCCGGCGCGCATCAGCGCCGTCACGGCAGCGGATGCCCAGGCCGCCGCGAAGAAGTACTGGGGTGATGACCGGCTGCAGATCGTCGCGGTCGGCGACGGCGCCAAGATCGGCCCGATCGTCGGCAAGTACGGCCCCGTGGAGCAGTACGACGCGGAGGGCAAGAAGATCGGGCAATAGCCCGCCGCGTCAGACCGGTCCCTTGTCGGCGATCCGCTCCATCGCCGCGGCGAAGGTGTCGATCTCTTCGATCGTCGTGTAGACGTTCGGCGTGATCCTCGCGCCTTCGTACTCGGCGTGGACGATCGGCGTGGCGATGATGCGCCAGTCCGCCCACAGCCGTTCGATCACCTGGCGCGTCGGCACATGCGTCAGCTGCACGGTCCCGATCGCGCAGGAGTGCTCGGGGCTCAGGTTGGTGTGGATCCTCACCTTGGGGTGGGCGGCGAGCCGCGTCGCCCACCGGTTCCGCAGATACCGCAGCCGCGCCGCCTTCCGCTCGCCGCCGATCCCCTCGTGAAAGGACAGCGCCTCGGCGATCGCGTTGTGGTTCGCCGCGGGATGCGTGCCGATCTCCTCGAACTTCCGGATGTCGTTCGTCTTGATCGCCGCCGCCGGCGTCAGCGGCCACAGCCCGGCAATCTCGGCCCGGCGCACGTAGAGGAATCCGGTGCCGATCGGCGCCAGCAGCCACTTGTGCAGGCTCGTGCCGTAGAAGTCGCACCCCAGATCGCCCGCCTTGAACGGGAAGTGCGCGAACGCGTGCGCGCCGTCGACGATGGTCTTGATGCCGCGGCGACGCGCCTCGTCGCAGATGCGGCGCACCGGAAAGATCTGTCCGGTGAGGTTCGTGATGTGACAGAAGTGCAGCACCTTCGTCGCCGGCGACAGCGCGGCCAGCAGCCGATCGGCGAGATCGTCGAGCGACGGCGGCGGCACCGGGAAGGACACCTGCGTCAGCTTGATGCCGTCCCGCCTGACCCGCTGCTCCCACGTGTCGAGCATGCGGCCGTAGTCCTGGTTGGTGGTGACGACTTCGTCGCCTCGCTGCAGCGTCACCCCGAGCTGCGCGATCTGGAGCGCCTCGCTCGCGTTGCGCGTGATCGCGAGCTCGTCGGCGTCGCAGCCGAAGGCGGCGGCCAGCCGCCGCCTGACGCCCTCGATGTTCGGCTCCAGGATCTGCCACATGTGGTACGAGGGCGACTGGTTGGACAGATCGAGATAGCGCTTGAACGCCTCGTGGACGACGCGCGGGCTCGGGCAGACGCCGCCGTTGTTCAGGTTGATGATGGTGCGGTCGAGGGTGAAGCCCTGCTGGATCTCGCGCCAGTAGTCTTCGTCGCGCGCGACCGCATCAGGCGCGCGATCCTGGACCGCGGCCGACGCGTCGCGCGTCCGCGCCACGCTGTCGTCGGTGAAGCGCGCGGCGCTCGTCAGCGCGGCGCCTGTCGTGTGAAGGAATGCCCGGCGCGTCAGCATCGTGTCGCCTCCGCAATCCGGCCCGGAAACGCGCCGGTCGCGACGGCATTACTGTATATCCGCCCGCGGAAAGAGTGTCACAATACGCGATCAGCGTCGCGTGGCCTTCGAGAACAGGAGTTGAATGGAGCCGTACGGACCTGCTGTGCTCCGCGTCGTCTGTGGTGTGATGTTCGTCGCGCATGGCATGCAGAAACTCTTCGGAATGTTCGACGGCGGCGGCCTGTCAGGAACGGCGGCCTATTTCGCCACGCTCGGCCTCTCCCCCGCATATCCCCTCGCCGTAGCCGTGGGGCTCACCGAGTTCGTCGGCGGCCTGATGCTGGTTGCCGGCGCCCTGACGCGCTACGTCACCGCGGCCTTGATCGCCGTGATGCTGGGCGCCATCTGGTCGGCGCATCTCTCCAACGGCTTCTTTCTCAACTGGGCGAATGCGCCGGGACGCGGCCACGGCGTCGAGTACCACATGGTGACCGTCGCGGCGCTGCTGGCGGTGATGCTGACCGGGCCGGGGGCGCTGTCGGTGGACCATCGCCGCGCGCGATCCGCGGAAGCCTATGCTGCCGGCAGGGCCCGCCTGCGCTACAAGCTGTGACGTCCGCCCGCAACCGACCTGACGAGACTGGCAACACACTCATGGCCGCTGACCTGACGAACCGGGCCGCCATCATCACCGGCGGCAAGCGCATCGGCGCCGCCATCGCGGTCGAGCTCGCGCGCCGCGGCATGGACGTGGCGCTGTCGTTCAACCGTTCGCGGAGCGAGGCCGAGGACGTCGCCGGCGAGGTGCGCGCGCTCGGACGCCGCGCTTTCGTCCACCAGGCCGATCTCTCGAACAGCGATGAGGCGGCGGCGTTCATCGATCGCGCGGCCGCCGATCTCGGCCGCCTCGACGTGCTGCTCAACATGGCGTCGGTCTACCGATCGGTGCCGTTCGAGGAGACCGACGTGCACGCCTGGCACGCCGTGATCGCCGTCGACCTGACGGCGGCGTTCGTGTGCGCGCGCGCGGCGGTGCCCCACCTGCGCGCGGCCGGCGGCGGACGCATCATCAACTTCAGCGACTGGGTCGCGCGCAGCGGACGGCCGCGCTACAAGGGCTACCTGCCGTACTACGTGGCCAAGCACGGCGTCATCGGCCTGACCGAAGCGCTCGCGCTGGAGCTCGCGGACGACCAGATTCTGGTCAACGCCGTCGCGCCCGGCCCGGTCATGGCCCCGCCCGGAACGCCGGACGACGAGTACAAGGCGGTCGAGGCCGCGACGCCGCTCGGCCGCTGGGGCGGCGAAGCGGAGGTCGTCAAGCTGGTGATGTTCCTGATCGAGTCGGACTTCGTGACCGGCGAGACCGTTCGCGTCGACGGCGGCCGTCACCTGCGGTAACGCCGCCGTGGCTCAGGCCTGGGGCGAGAGCGATCCTTCGGATGCCGCGCGCATCAGCTCACGCATCGAGGTCAGCGCGCCGGTGAGCTCGGCGCGATCCCGGGCGAAACAGAACCGCACGTAACCTTCGCCCGCCCCGCCGAAGTCCGCACCAGGCACGCACCCGATCCGGCCCTTCGAAATGAGGTGTTCGGCCGTCGCCCACGACAGCGACGACGAGCGCGAGGCGGACGCCGGACGGATGTCGCGCGTGATGCGCAGGAACGCGTAGAACGCGCCGCGGGGCGGCTCGCCGGCGAACAGCCCGCCCGCCTGCTCCGCGATGCCCGCATAGAACAGATCGCGCCGTGCCCGCAGCTCCTCACGGAACGCCGCGACGCAGTCCTGGGATCCCTCGAGCGCGCCGATCCCTCCGGTACTGCACCACTGACGTGACGTTGCTGCAGGTGTAGAACAGCGCCTTCTTCATGCGCTCGCGCAGCCGCGCGTCCGGCACCGCGACGTAGCCGAGCCGCAGCCCGGTCATCGCGTAGGTCTTGCTGAAGGTATAGACCGACAGCGTCCGCTCGTACATGCCCGGCAGCGACGCCGGGCTCACGTGCGTGGCGCCGTCGAACAGGACGTCCTCGTAGGCTTCGTCCGAGATCAGCCACAGATTCCGATCCCGCACCAGCGCCGCGATCCGCTCGACGTCGTCGCGCGTGAGCACGCCGCCGGTGGGGTTGTGCGGCGAGTTGATGTAGATCGCGCGGGTCGCCGGCGTGATCGTCCGTTCGAGCTCGTCGAGATCGAATCGCCATCCGAGCCGCTCGTAGAGCGGACAGCCGACCGGCCGCGCCTGGGCCGCGAGAATGTTGCCCGCGCACGGCGGCCAGGTCGGATCGGGAATGATGACCTCGTCTCCGGGCTCGAGCAGCGCCTGGCAGACGAGGTATAACCCGTGGATCCCCCCTGTCGTCACCATCACGTCGTCTGGCGATGCGACCGGAATGCCGTTGACGCGGCGAAGCTTGTCGGCGAGCAGTTCGAGGAGGCGCGGGACGCCGGTCGTCTGCAGGTAATGGCTCTTGTTGTCGTCGATGGCGCGGCGCATCGCCGCCTTCACCGTGTCCGGCGCGTCGAAGCTGACGTCGCCCTGATCGAGCCGGAAGGGTTTCTCGACCTCGTACATCATGTCGCGGATGCGGATGATGCCCGAGAAGGGCACGCGATCGAGATGCTCGCCCACTACTCTCCGCTGGACCCGCGGAACTGGTCGGACTCCTCCGCGAACAGCACGTTGAAGCTGGTGAGGGAGCCGTAGCAGCCGCTGATGTAGCCCTGGAGCTTGATCTTCACGTCCTCGGGCAAATCGGTGGAGTTCACCTGCTGCTCGAGTGTACGCAGCCGGTTCCGCAGCATGACGACCTTGTGGAAGAACGTCTCGATCGGCCAGCTCTTGTCCTGCAGCTGAGGATTCCCGGGCTTGAGCACGAGCGTGCCGCCGCGCCATTTCTCGGCCGGCACCACCGGCGAAATCCCGGTCTCCTCGCGGATTATGCGCCGCAGCAGCAGTTCGAGGTCGACACCGTCGCCGGTTGAAGATACGGACATCGCGGGTGCAATCCTTTCGCGATCGCTGACGAGGGGAAACGGCTCACGGTCGGTGCGCGCGGCCTTCGACGAGCCCGATGAAATCGACGAAGAAGGTGCCGAGGACGAGAACGACGCGCGATCGTCCACGCCGGTCCGCGGCCCGCCTCGATAGTTGTGCTCGCTGTCGCAGTAGCCGCAGACGACGCGCAGCGGCCGTCCGTCCGGGTCGGACACGATGACCGTGTGCATCCGATCCATCTTGCAGGCGCGGCAGAAGTCCTCGACTGAGTCACCGGCTCGATACTGGCGCGACACGCCGGCCATTGTACTTGCGTCCCCGGAGAGCCGGAACGCCGCGGACTCAGTCGGCCGCGAGCGTCAGCACGCGGCTCAACGTCAATGACGCCCGCTGCAGCGGCAGGTTGCTGACGTAGAAGTGCCGGACCCCCGCCTTTCGCAGCGCGCGGATCGTGCGCGCGCAAATCTCGTCGGGCGTCGCGCCGGCCGCGAACTCCGCCGTGAGCTCTTCAGCCGGCACCGGCAGGAAGCCCTGGAGCGCCGCGAGCGTCCTGGCGTTCGCCGAGCGGTAATAGAAGACGCCGAACATGCCGGGGAGCGTCAGCTGCCTGCGGTCCGCCTCGGCGAGAAACGCCTCGACCCGATCGACGCTGTGGTGCGAGACGATCTGGGTCAGGTAGAACTCGGCGGTGGCGCGCGGCTCGAGCAGGTGGCCGACCTGACCGGCGGGGCTCGCATGGGGATTGGCCCACCCGCCGAGCGGCAGATCCGGCTGATGCTTCCTGATCTCTTCCCGCAGCTGCCAGGCGTGCTCGACGCAGCGCGGCGGTCCCAGGCTCTTGTCACCGCCGAGGACGACGAGCGCCTCGAAGCCTTCCTGCACCGCGCGGTCGGCGTAGCCGACGCAGTACTGCATCGGATGCTTGCAGGTGAGGAACGGCACGATCGCGCTGCGCGGCACGTCGGTGCCGAGGTTGTTCACGAGATGCCTGAGGTTGTCCTCTTCCTTCAATCCGACCGCGCTGTCGGTGAGGAAGACCGGCGTCCCGCTGCGCGTCAGGCTGCGAACCGCGTGATACGTGTCGATCCAGGCGTCCATGCTCGCCGTCGTGGCAAGCTCGGCGCGCGGCGGACGCAGCTCGGCGGCGACGACCGCTGCTTCGTCCCGAAGACGCTGCGGGAGTGACGCGGGTGCTGACATCAGTCTCGATTCCTGGGGCAGGGCCAAACGAAAAGTATACTGCGGGGACCATGGGGAGCATGTTCGGGACGCTCGCGACGCTCCCTGCCGTGCCGCTCGCGCCGGCCGTGACGCCCGTCGAGGAGATGAAGAACCTGCGCGCGGTAATCGGCGGCGGACCCAGGCTGCTCATCAAGCGCGACGACGCGATTGGCTTTGCCTTCGGCGGCAACAAGGTCCGGAAGATGCGGCTGGTGGCGGCCGAGGCGCAGCGCGCCGGTGCGGACACGCTGATCACGAGCGGCGGCGTGCAATCGAACCACGCCCGCGTCACCGCGGCGGCAGCGGCGGCACTGGGGCTTCGTTGCGTGCTGGTGGCGAATGGGGTACCGCCAGCCGCGCCCTCCGGCAACGCGCTGCTCGATCGGCTCCTCGGCGCGGAGGTTCGTCACGTCGCGACGCGCCAGGAGCGCGCCCCGGCGGTCGAGGCCGCCGCAGCGGAGATCACGAGTGCCGGCGGAGTGCCGTTCGTCATTCCGATCGGGGCGTCGACGCCGCTCGGAGCGGCCGCGTATGCGCTCGCGGTCGGCGAGCTGCTGCAGCAGATGGATCCCCCCGACGTCATCGTGCACTCGACCTCGTCGGGCGGGACGCAGGCCGGACTCGTCGCCGGCTGCGCGATGGCCGGTGTCGCGACCAGGGTGCTCGGCATCAGCGCCGACGAGGCGGCGCCGGTGCTGGCGGCGGACATCCGGCGGATCGTGGACGGCGTGTTCGAGCTGGCCCACGTACCGCGGCGCGACGTCGCCGTCGAAATCGACGATCGGTTCGTCGGCGAGGGCTACGGCATCCCGACCCCGGAGTCGCGCGACGCGCTGGCGCTGACGGCGCGGAGCGAGGCGATCTTTCTGGATCCCACCTACACCGCCAAGGCGATGGCGGGACTGATCGCGCGTCTCCGGACCGGGGCGTTCGACGCGGCGAAGACGGTGCTCTTCTGGCACACCGGCGGGCAGGTGGCGCTCTTCGCCTGAGCCGCGGCCGCGCCGCCGGGTAACGCGACTGACTTCCACGCAGGAGATCGATGGCCAACGGCATCTCACTCAGGTTTCTCGGCGCCTCACGCACCGTCACCGGTTCGAAGTACCTGCTCGAGACCGGTCAGTCGCGGGTGCTGATCGACGCCGGCTTGTTCCAGGGGTTGAAGGAGCTGCGCGAGCGCAACTGGCAGGACCTGCCGGTTCCCGCTGACTCGATCGACGCCATCGTGCTGACGCACGCGCATCTCGATCACGTCGGCTACCTGCCGCGGCTCGTGATGCAGGGCTTCCGCGGTCGCGTGTTCTGCACCGCCGGCACCCGCGATCTCTGCCGCATCGTGCTGCCCGACTCGGGCCGGATCCAGGAAGAGGATGCGGCCAACGCCAACCGCCACGGCTACTCGCGGCATGCTCCGGCGCTGCCGCTCTACGGCGAGGCGGACGCGTTCCGCGCGGTCTCGCTCCTCCAGCCGGTCGGCTACGAACGCGCGATGCCGGTGGCGGAGGGGATCGAGGTGGACTTCCTGAGCGCCGGCCACCTGCTCGGATCCGCCTACGCGCGCGTGCGTACCGGCGGCATGACGATCGTCTTCGGCGGCGATCTCGGCCGCTACGGCCGGCCGGTCCTGCCCGATCCGGTGCCGGTGGCGCAGGCCGACTACCTGCTCGTCGAGTCCACCTACGGCGACCGCATTCACGACCAGGACGACAGCGGCGAGCACCTCGCGTCGGTGATTCGCGCCACCGCGGACCGCGGCGGCAAGATCATCATTCCGTCGTTCGCGATCGGGCGGGTCGAAGAGCTGCTCTACTGGATCGGCCGGCTCGAGGTGGAGAAGCGCATCCCGGTGCTGCCGGTGTTCCTCGACAGCCCGATGGCGCTGGAGGCACTGGCCCGCTACACCGAGCGCCTGAACGAGCTCGATCCGGAACTGCAGCCCGAGGCCGCGGACGACAAGGCGCCGCACGACCAGGCCGCCCACGATCCCCCCGAGAAGCGCCGGGAGCGGGCCGCGCAGGAACGCCGCGTCTGCGCGTTCTGCACGCAGCGCTTCCGCGCCATCGAGTCGAGCCAGGAATCGAAGCAGCTGACCAGCTCCGCCATGCCGGCGATCGTCATCTCGTCGAGCGGCATGGCCACCGGCGGCCGCGTGCTCCATCACTTGAAGGCCGCCCTGCCGGGCGCACGGAACACGGTGCTGCTGGTCGGCTTCCAGGCCGAGGGCACGCGCGGCCGTCAGCTGCTCGAAGGCGCGGCAACGGTGCGCATCCACGGCCACGACGTGCCGGTCCACGCCCAGATCGACCGCATCGAGTCGATGTCGGCGCACGCCGATTCACAGGAGATCATGCGCTGGCTCGGCGGCTTCGAGCGGCCGCCGACGCGGACGTTCCTCGTGCACGGCGAGCCTGGCCCGATGGACACGCTGGCGGCCTCGATCCGCCAGAAGCTCGGCTGGAGCGTCCACACGCCCGCGCATGGCGAAGTCGTTACACTGGGTTCATGAAGGCGCAGATCATGAAGGCGCAGCTATTGATGGGAGCAGGAATGGCATTGGCATTCGCGGTCGGCACGGGCGGCACGGGCCCGCGCGCGGCCGATACTCCGGCAGCGGACATCGCACGACCCGCGGGGGAGGCTGACGCCGATCAGGCGCCGCCGGCCGACCGCAAGTATCTGCTCGAGCGCGTGGACGACGCGGCGGTCGCACAGTTGTATGCGGACGGCTTCGCGGCGCTCCCGCTCGATCAGAAGGTGTTGATCTGGCATCTCTACCAGGCGGCGGTCGCCGGGCGCGACATCTATTACGACCAGCGCTACGAGCACAACCTCGAGATGCGCGACGTGCTCGAAGAGATCATCACGCACGCGGCCGGCGTCGACGCGGCAACCCTCGCCGAGATTGAGCGCTATACCAAGCTGTTCTGGCTGAACACCGGCCCCTACAACAACCTGACCGCACGCAAGTTCGTGCTGAAGGTCACGCCCGAGGCATTTGCCGCGGCGGCCGCGGCGGCACAGAAGGCGGGGGCGAAGTTTCCGCTGAAGCCGGGCGAAACGCTCGCGGCGATGCTCAAGCGCCTGCAGCCGATGTTCTTCGACGCCACGGTCGATCCGATCGTCACCAACAAGACGCCCGGGCCGGGGAAGGACATCCTCACGGAAAGCGCGAACAACCTCTACGTCAACGTCACGATGAAGGACGTCGAGGGATTCACCGAGAAGTATCCGCTCAACTCCCGGCTGGTGAAGCGGGACGGCAAGCTGGTCGAAGAGGTCTACCGGATCGGCGGCCGCTACGACACCCAGATCCGGCGCATCGTGCAGCACCTCGAGGCGGCGATTCCGTACGCCACCAGGACGATGGCGGCGGCGCTGAAGGCGCTGATCAAGTGGTACCAGACCGGAGAGACCGCCGATCGCGTGGCCTACGACATCGCCTGGGTCCAGGACAAGGACTCGCCGGTCGACACGATCAACGGGTTCATCGAGGTCTACACGGATCCGCGCGGCCACAAGGGATCCTGGGAGGCGCTGGTCTACTTCGTGAACCGGGAGAAGACCGAGGACATCCGCAAGGTCGCCGACAACGCGCAGTGGTTCGAGGATCGGATGCCGTGGGCGGCGCAATACCGCAAGCAGGGGGTGCGCGGCATCACCGCCAATGCCATCGACGTGGTCATCGAGACCGGCGATTCCGGGCCGATCACGCCGGTTGGGATCAACCTGCCGAACGACCAGGAGATTCGCGAGAAGCACGGCAGCAAGTCGGTGTCGCTGTCGAACGTGAACGAGGCCTACGACAAGTCGACGTCGGCCGCGTTCCGGCGCGAGTTCGCGTGGACCGAGGAAGAGGCCGCGCGCGCCGAGAAGTGGAACAGCCTCGCGAGCGAGCTGACGACGAACCTGCACGAGGTGATCGGCCATGCCTCCGGGAAGATCTCCGAGAAGCTCAAGGGCAGCCCGCAGACGGCGCTGAAGGAGCAGTACTCCGCGCTCGAAGAGGCCCGCGCCGACCTCGTGGCGCTGTACTTCATCCCGGATCCCAAGCTCGCCGAGCTCGGCATCGTCGAGGCGAAGGACCAGGACGAGATCGTGCGCGCCGAGTACGAGGGTTACACCCGCAACGCGCTGGCGCAGCTGCGCCGGATCCGCGAGGGCACGCAGATCGAGGAAGACCACATGCGCAACCGCCAGATGATCGTGCGGTGGCTGATGGCGAATTCGAAGGCGATCGACGTGAAGCAGCGCGATGGCAAGACCTACTACGTGATGGCCGACGCGAAGGCGTTCACGGAGGGCGTAGGCCGGCTGCTGGCGGAAGTGCAGCGGATCAAGGCCGAGGGCGACTACGACGCGTCCAGGGAGCTGTTCGACAGCTACGGCGTGCATTTCGACGCCAAGCTGCGCGACGAGGTGGTGGCGAGGGTCGACAAGCTGAACATGCCGTCGTATACGGGGTTCGTGCAGCCGCGGCTCGAGGCGGTGACCGGCGCGGACGGCAAGATCACCGACGTGCGGGTGACCTATCCGCTTGATCTGACGACCCAGATGCTGGAGTATTCCGGCCGCAGGAAGTAAACCTTCATGAAACGAACGGCCGCTGCCCTCGTGCTCGGATTGCTGGCGGCGGTCGTTCCCGGCCACGCGCAGCGTGCCACCATCCCGGCAACTGGGCCGGATCCGGCCGGCCCCAACATTCGCCGCTGGCAGACCCTCCTCCGCATCGAGGACGCGCGCGATCCCACGCCGGTCGACCTCGGTCTGCTGATGTCGTACGCGCGCCGCGATCCCGCGAGGCGCGGCTGGTCATCCGCGGTCGACCTCCAGGACAACGCGCTGCGCGCGCTCGGCCGGCTCGAACGGCTCGAGCTCGTGCCGGCGCTGAAGGAATTTCTCGGCGACGCGGTGCTGCGGCCCTACGCGGAGATCGCGCTGCTGCTGACGCTGAGAGCGCACGCGTCCGACACGCCGGACGCCCTCGTCGTCGAGACGGTGGACGACCTCATCGCCATGCCCGCCGACCCCGTCGTGCTGGGCAACCTGCCGCTCAATCGGCCCGATCAGTTCGCGGCGATCGACGAACGGCTGCGGGCGGTGTTGAAGGATCCGAAAGCCGTGCGGGAGCGCGCCGCGCGCGGGTTCGAGGCGCTGGTCAGGCGCAATCGCAAGCTCGGCCAGCTGACGGACGAATCGATCGAGCTCCTGGAGAAGGGCGCGACGTGGACGCTTCCCGCAATGCGGCCGCTCCTCGACGAGCCGATTGTCCATCACGCGGCGGCGGCGCTGCTCGCAGCCGGACGTCTCGACGAGACCCCTCTCCGTGCGCTGTTCCGTGAACGGAATCCCCAGATTCGCCAGGTCGCCGCGCTCGCGCTCTTCGCCAGCGGCTCGGGCCTCGAGGCGCAGAAGCGAACCGACATGATTCGCGAGGCGCTCAAGGATCGCGACACGGCGGTTCGCTACGACGCCCTGCGCGCCTGGGCGCGGTGGGAGACGCAGACGGAGGGCTGCGGCCCGATCGTCGACGCGCTGGCGGACGGCAAGACAGTCATCGCGCTCGCGGCGATCGACGCACTCGGCGAGCGGTGCCGCGACGACGAGGCGGTGACGGCGCGGCTGACGAGCGAGATGGGCACGCCACCGAACGGCAGCCGCTGGCATCGTGAAGCGCACGCGCTCGTGGCCATGGCGAAGCGCGAGCCCGAACGTGCGGCGGCGGCGATGCCGGCGTTCGCGCGCCACCTCACCTGGCAGGTCCGCCTGTACGCGGCCCGCGCGGCGGCGCTGTTGAAGGATACCGACACCCTCGGCCTCCTCGCCTACGACGTGGACGACAATGTCCGCAACGCCGCACTGCCCGCGCTGCACACGTTGAAGGACCCCGACAGCGAGGCGGCGCTGTTCGCCGCACTCGGCCGCGGCGATTACCAGCTGCTGCTGACCGTCGCCGGCGCGCTGAAGGGCGCGCCGCACAGCAAGCCGCTACTCGCGGCGCTGACCGGCGCGTTCGACCGTGTCACGGCGCAGCGGAAGGACACCGGCCGCGACACGCGGCGGGCCTTGCTCGAACGCATCATCGATCAGGCGGGTACTGACGCCGCGACGCTGCTCGAGCGGCTGGCGACCGACTACGATCCCGTGGTCGCCGCCGACGCGACCAACGCGCTGGCGAGGCTGACCGGACGCGTCGCCAAGGCGGCGCCGCGGCCCTTGCCCAGGCCGGCCGTGCCCACGCTGGAGGAGCTCGAGGAACTGAGGGTGGCGCACGTCGAGCTGGAGGTGGGCGGCTCGTTCGACATCAGGTTCGACCGCGAGCACGCGACGCTGGCGTACGCCCGGTTCGCACGCCTGGTGCGCGCGGGGTATTTCGACGGCCTCACCTTCCATCGAGTGGCGCCGAACTTCGTCATCCAGGGCGGAAGTCCTGGCGCCAACGAGTATGCCGGGGACGCGATCTACATGCGCGACGAGCTCGGCGACACGCCGCATGCCGTCGGCACGGTCGGCATCTCGACGCGCGGCCGCGACACCGGGGACGCCCAGCTGTTCGTCAATCTGGTCGAGAACCGGAGGCTCGAGTTCGAGTACACCGTATTCGGCACCATCGTGAACCCGCGCGGCGGGCTGGAGCTGGACGCGATCATGGAAGGCGCCCGCATCAGGACGATCAGGATGGTCCCGCCGCCAAAGTGAGACGACTAGGGACTCGGGACTCGGGACTCGGGATTCGGGATTCGGGATTCGGGATCGGGATTCGGGGACGGGGGATTTCCTATGCGAACACGATTGTTAGTGTGCGCGCTCGTGCTGACGGTCGGCGGTTCGGCCGCCGCGGCTCAGAAGGAAAAGGACGCATCGCGGCCGCCGAAGAAGGGGGACGCGATCATGGTGCGCGGCTGCCTGACCGGGCAGGCGCTCGAAGCGTCCGAGCTGGGATCGACTGACATCACCGGGGCACTGTCGAGCGGCGTGACCTTCCGCCTCACCGGCGATAAGACGCTGCTCAAGCAGATGCGCGACGAGCACGACGGCAAGGTCGTGGAGGTCCAAGGTGTCCTGAAGTCGAACCTGCCCGCGCAGAGCGTTGCGCACGCGCAACGTCGGCAAGATGCGCATCACGATCGGCACGCCTGCCACGAACCCGGCGTCTCAGGAGGCCGAGACGAAACGGTCGCTGCCGGTGCTGGAGGTGAAGTCGGTCAACGGCAGTACCACCTCCTGCGGTCGGTAGCGGATGCGCCGATCGTTCCGGCTGCCGGCGTTCGCCGCGGTCGTCTGCGCGCTGCTCTTCGTCCTGGCAGCCCGCGGTCCTGCGTCGCAGCCATCGATCGACCTTGGCCCGCGGACTGACGTCGCTCAAGGCGTCTCGCTGTATCACCTCACCGACCCGGCGCTGCTCGAGCCTGCAGGGCCCGTCTCGATCTGGCTGCTGCGCGTCGACGTGCAGCAGGCCGACATCCGCGCCGTGCTCGCCAACGACGAAATCGTGGATACCGAGACGGTGCCCGAGATGGCGGTGCGGCATCGCGCCCTCGCCGCGGTCAACGCCGGATTCTTCCTGCTGCCGTCTGGCGATCCATCCGGGATCTACAAGCTCAACGGCCAGCTCGTGAGCGATACCCGCCGGCCGCGCGGCGCGGTTGGCATCGTGCGGACCGACGCGGGATCGCAGTTCGTTTTCGGCCGGGTCACGGCGACGATGACGCTGCAGGTCCGGCGGAGGGCGCGGCCCGACGCCACCATGGAGTTCGCCGGTGTCGACACGACACGTCAGCTGGGCAAGCTGATGCTGTTCACGCCCGCCTATCACGCGCACACCGACACCGCCGCCGGAGGACTCGAGTGGGTGCTCGACGGCTCGCCGCTCCGCGTCACGGGCAAGCCGCTGACCGCGGGGAAGACGCCAATCCCGAAGACGGGTTTCGTCCTGTCCTACGGTGGCCCGAAAGCGCCGGCGCCGTTGACCTCGCTGCAGCCCGGCACTCAGGTGACGCTCGAGACCTCGGTACTCGCCGCTCGAGGGGTCCCCAGCCGACTGGCAGCGCGCCCAGGACATCGTCGGCGGCGCGGGACTGATTGCGCGCGACGGCCGCTTCGTGGACGACTGGTCCGCCGAGCGCTTCAACGCCGGGTTCGCCGAGATGCGTCATCCCCGGACGATCATCGGCACGCATCCCGACGGATCGGTCTGGCTCGTCACCGTCGACGGACGGCAGCCGCAGGTCAGTTTCGGCATGACCCTCGTCGAAGTTCGCGAGCTGTCGCGCCGGCTCGGGTTCACGAACGCGCTGAATCTCGACGGCGGAGGCTCGACCACGATGTGGGCCGGCGGGCGGACGGTGAACAGCCCGTCGGACGCGAACGGCGCCAGGAAGGTGAGCGACGCGCTGCTGGTGGTTCCACGGGCGCGGGCCAGCGCCCGTGAGCCGGTCGTTCTCGTTCCCGCGCATTCACGGATCGGGCGGTGTGAAACCGCGCCGGCTGCAGTGCCGTTCCCGATCCAGCCCCGCCCACGCATAGAATCAACCCCACGATGCCGACCGCCGCGTCCTACAAGTTCGGGCCCTTCCTGGTGGACGGCGGCGCCTACCGGCTGATCAGGGACGGCGAGAACGTCCCCCTCTCGCCCAAGATCATCGACCTGCTGCTGTTTCTGGCCGCCCGCCCGTCGGTGCTCGTCTCGAAGGACGAGTTGTTCAGGGCCCTCTGGCCCGACGTGGCCGTGACCGACAACGCCTTGACCCAGGCGGTGTCCGAGCTGCGCCAGGCCCTTGGCGACGACGCGTCGAATCCGAAGTACGTGCAGACGGTGGCGCGCCGCGGCTACCGGTTCATCTCGGCGGTCGAACCGGTGGCGTCGATCGCGGCCCCGACAGCGCCGCCGCCCAGCGCCGACGTTCCGGTACTGCCGTCGATCGCGGTCCTCGATTTCGAGAACGTCAGCGGCGACGCCGGGCTGTCCTGGCTGTCGTCGGGGATTGCGGAGACCGTCACCAACGATTTGCGGGTCGCGGCGCCGCGGATCATCGACCGGGTCCGCGTGCAGGAGGCGGTGCGCCACGCCGGGCGCGATCTGTCGGCGCTGCGCCGCGTGCTCAGCATCGATCGCGCCGTGGTGGGCAGCTTCCAGCGTGTCGGCGACCGCCTCCGCATCACCGCCCGCATCATCGACGTCGTCAGCGGTGAGTGCCTGGCGGACGCGAAGGCCGATGGTCCGCTCGACCAGGTGTTCGATCTGCAGGATCGAATCGTGTCGCAGTTCACCGATGCGCTGGGCGCGGGGAAGCCGGGTCCGGCCGAGCGCCGGCATTACCGCGAGACCAGCAGCCTCGAAGCCTACCAGGCGTTCACCGAAGGGCGCGTGCGTCTCGAGTCGCTCGACGCCGCGCGCGTGCCTGGGGCGATCGCGGACTTCGAGCGGGCGGTCGCGCTGGATCCGCGATACGCGGCCGCGCACGTCGGCCTGGGCAACGCGAGGTTCTGGCAGTACGAGATGTCGCGGGCACGCAACCAGCCGGATGGCGCGCTGCTGGCGCGGGCGATCGATCACGTCCGCCGTGCGATCGAGCTCGAACGCGATCTGGCCGACGCTCATGCGACGCTCGCGTTCCTGCTGGTCAGCGCCGGCCGCTCCGCCGAGGCGCTCGCCGCCGCGCGCCGCGCCGTCGCCCTCGAGCCCGGCTACTGGGGCAATCAGTTCCGGCTGGCACATGCCGCGTGGGGTGAGGAGCGGCTGCAGGCACTGGGGCGGGTGATGGAGCTCTATCCGGACTTCCCGTTCGCGCACTTCGAGGCCGCGATGGTGCACATCGCGCGCGGGACGCTGGACCGCGCCGAATCGACGCTGCGCGAAGGGACCATCGTCCAGGATCGACAGGCCAACCTCAAACAGCGCTATCCCGCGAACGGCCTTCACTGGCTGCTCGGCATGGTTCGCCTCGCGCGCGGCGACGCCGCCGAGGCGCTCCTCGAGTTCGATCGCGAGCTGACCTCGGGTCCGGGGCAGCTCTACGCAGCGGAATTCGCGATGAACGCCCACGACGGCGCCGGATTCGCGCACCTGGCCACCGGCGATGCCGGGTCGGCCGTGACCCGGTTCCATCGGGCCCTCGATCTCTTTCCCGATCACGCCCGATCGCTGGTCGGGCTCGGGGCCGCGCTCGTCGCCGACGGCGAGCGCGTGGCGGCAGACGCGGCGTTCGCGCGCGCGGCGGTGGCCGTGGACGCGCTGCGTCGCGGCGGCCGTGGGGGCGAAGCGACGCTCGTGGAGGCGTTTCACCACGCCGTGCGGGGCCGGCCTGCCGACGCCGCGACGGCGCTCGAGCGGATGCTCGACAAGGCGGAGTTGTCGTTCGCCGGGTGGACCATCCCGGTCGAACCGCTGCTCGAGAACCTCCGCGGCACGCCCGTGTTCCATGGCGTGCTCGCGCGTCTGGCGGATCGCGCGCGCTGAACGCGCCGGTTTCAGCCTTCTTCAGGCCCGCTTCAGGACTTCTCACTGGTGCCAGCCCTATGTTGAATGGGCATGGACACCACGCTCCTCACCCGCACGGCCTCGACCCGACCGGACGCCGGGGCCCCACCTGACACGTCCGTCGCGGTCAACGACGTGCACTCGCGGCTGAACGGCACCGCGGTCGATCGCATCGTCAGGCCCCGCACGGTCACGCGAGCTGCGCGGCGTCGTGCGTCAGGCCGCGGAGGAGGGGTCGCCCCTGAGCATCTGCGGCGGACGCCACTCCATGGGCGGCCAGCAGTTCGCCGCACGCCAGACGCTTCTCGACATGACGCTGCTCGATCGCGTCGTCGAGGTCGATCCCGAGCAGGGCCTGGTGACGGTGGAGTCGGGCCTGGACTGGCAGCGCCTGGTTCATCACCTGCTGTGGGCGTTCCCGGGCGAGCAGGACGGCTGGGGCATCATCCAGAAGCAGACCGGCGCGGATCGCCTGACCATCGGCGGCGCGCTCGCGTCGAACATCCACGGCCGTGGTCTTCGACTGCGTCCGTTCGTCGGCGACGTCGAGTCGTTCGAGCTGGTGTCGCCGTCGGGCGACCTGGTGACGTGCAGCCGCACCCGGAACCAGCGGCTGTTCTCGCTGGCGATCGGCGGCTACGGGCTGTTCGGCCCGGTCGCGCGGGTCACGCTGCGGCTGGCGCGCCGGCGCAAGGTCGAGCGCCGCGTCGCGATCGGTCTCGTCGACGATCTGCCGGCGATGTTCGACACGCGGGTCCGCGAGGGCTACGAGTACGGCGACTTCCAGTTCGCGATCGATCCGGCGTCGCGCGAGTTCCTGCAGGTCGGCGTCTTCTCGTGCTATCGCCCGGTGTCGCGGGACATCCCGATCCCTGACGATCAGCGCGCCCTCACCGGCGCCGAGTGGCGGCGGCTCCTGCGCCTCGCGCACACCCAGAAGTCACGCGCCTTCGCCGAATACGCGCGCTACTACATGGCCACCGACGGCCAGTACTACTGGTCCGACACGCACCAGTTGTCCGATTATCCGGAGAACTATCACGAGCAGCTCGACCTCGACCTCGATGCGCCGGCCAAGGGCAGCGAGATGATTTCGGAGCTGTACGTGCCGAGGCCCATGCTGCCGCAGTTCATGGCCGACGTGCGTGAGGACGCGCGACGCCACGGCACGAACATCATCTACGGCACGATCCGCGTCATCGAGCAGGACAGCGAGTCGGTGCTCGCCTGGGCGCGCGAGCGCTGGGCCTGCGTCGTCTTCAACCTGCACGTGGACCATACGCCGGACGGCATCGCCAGGGCTGCTGCGGACTTCCGCCGGCTGATCGACCGCGCCGCGGCGCTGGGTGGCACCTACTACCTGACCTACCATCGCTGGGCGTCACGCGATCAGGTCCTCGCCTGTCATCCGCGGATGCCGGAGTTCATGGAAGAGAAGCGGCGGTACGACCCGGACGGGCTGTTCACCAGCGACTGGTTTCGGCACCACGAGCGGCTGCTCGCGTAAGCCCTTTCGTCTCAGCGGCCGGACGCCGTCGCCTCGTAGACCAGGCGGGAGATCCCGGCGATCAGCGCGGCGCTCTGCTTCTTGTCGTCGATGCCGCGCACGAGCACGACGAGCACGTACGGGCGGCTTCCGTAGACGACCGCGGCGTCGTGCTGGATTCGCGTGATGTTGCCGGTCTTGTGGGCGACCGGCACGCCCGCGGGCACGCCGGCCGGAATCGCGTCGTTGAACTTCTGACGCTTCAGCATCTCGATCATCGCGGCGTCGGCCGAGACGCTGACGGCCTGCCCGTGCGCAAGCTTCTCGAGCAGCGTCGCAGTCCCCGCGCCGTCGTCGAGTTGTTCAGGCCCTTCTCGAACGCCTTCCCGTCCTCGACGCCGCGCAGCACCTGCATGCCCTCGGCGCCGAGGCGTGTCACCGTCCGTCGCACGTTGTCGACGCCGAGCTTCTCGATCAGCAGGTTGGTCGCGAAGTTGCTGCTGACGGTGATCATCGCCTCGCAGAGCTGCGCCAGCGTCATCGTCCCGCCGACCCTGGCGTAAATCTCGCGGTCGGAATCGTCCCCCTCGCTGAGCGTGTATGGGCTGCCGTCGACGATGCTGCGGAAGGCATTGCGGATGGGGAGCGGATCGTCCAGCGAGAGCGTGCGCTGCCCCGCCTGGCTGAACAGCTCGATCATCACCGGAATCTTCATCGTGCTCGCGGCGTGGAATACGGTGTCGGCGCCGAGCAGCAGCGCATCACGTCCGTCGAGCGTTCGATAGGCGACTGCCACGTCGGCGCCGCTTGCGGCGATCGCCTCGCGCACGCGGACCTCGAGCGAAGGCGCCTGCGCCGGGGCGGCGAGCAGCATGCGGGAGCATGACGAGCATGACGAGCCGGAGGGGCAGCATCGCGTGTGATTGTATGCTCCAGACATGGGCGGGACGCGGCCGACTTCGAGAGGAAGGCGACGAACAACCAGGGTGATCGTCGCGGGCGCCGGGCTTGCGGGCCTGACCTGTGCGCGTCATCTCGAACGAGCCGGCGCCGACGTCACGGTCGTGGAAGCGCGCGATCGTGTGGGCGGCCGCGTCTACACGCTGCGGCAGGGTTTCGAGGCGGGGCAGCACGTCGAGGCCGGCGCGGATCTGATCGAGGAAGAGCAGACCGAGCTGCTGTCGCTCGTGGACGGGCTGAAGCTCGATCGAGTCCGGATCCTTCGCGGCGGCTGGGGCTTCTATGGCGGCGCCCGGCGGAAGCGCCTGCTCCGTGACGGTCCCGACACCTTCGAGCGGGCACAGGAGCGGCTGCGTCCCGAGATCGCGGCGTTCAAGGCTGCCGATCGAGCGCTGGGAGTCCGGCGTGGCGCAGTGTCTCGCCCGGCAGTCGGTGCAGGACTGGCTGGTGCGCGCGAAAGTGGATGCGCAGTTGGCCGCCGCGGTGCGCGGCCTGCGCGGCTTCTTCCTGGCCGATCCCGACGATCTGTCCTTGCTGCCGCTGGTCGAGCAGTTCGCGTCGGATGCCATCCCGGGTGAATCGAAAATGTATCGGCTGCGTCACGGCAACGACGGCCTGCCGATAGCGCTGGCGAAGGATCTGCGCGGCCGTGTGCTGCTCAACACGGTTGTGCGCGCGATCGAGCAGACACGATCGTCGGTGCGCGTGGCCGTCGACGACGGCCGGCGGCATCAGCTCGCGGCGGACTTCGTCGTGCTGGCGCTGCCGGCCTCGACGCTCAAGGACATCGCGTTCGATCCACCGCTGCACCCCGATCAGCAGCAGGCATTCGCGCGCCTGCGCTACGGCGCCGCGACACGCGTGGCCCTGCAGTTCGAGACGCGGTTCTGGAAGCGATTCGGCCGTCCGACGGCCTATGGGACCGACCAGCCGTGTGGCGCCGTCTGGGACGGCAACGAGCAGCAGGCCCGGCGGCCGGGGATCCTCACGCTGCTCGCGGGCGGCCGCGCGTCGAAGGAGATTCGCGCGATCGTCGCGGCGGGTGGATGGCCGGCGCTCACGCGACGGCTTGCCTGGCTGGGTCGACCGTCGCCGCTGGTCGCTGCCGTCCAGTACACGTGGGAGACCGACCGCTGGGCGAAGGGCGGCTACGCCGTGTTCTCACCGGACTTCGACGTCACGCTGCGTCCATGGCTCGCGCGTCCGTCGGGACGCGCCTTCTTTGCCGGGGAGCACACCAGCCGGCGCTGGCAGGGGTTCATGAACGGCGCCGTCGAGAGCGGGCGCCGGGCGGCGATCGAGGTGGCGATGATCGCCGGCCTCGACTACGCGCGCGATCTCGACGAGAAATGAGGGCCGAAGCAGGGGACGACTGTCGCGGCCCTCGACGTCCTATTCCGGCGCGGCTGTCTGCGGCAGATCGGCGAGCTCGCCCCAGGTTTCGGGATCCTGCGACACCAGCGTCGAGAAATACAACGCGACGTCATCTGCCGGAAACTGCGCGGCGATCTGCGCGACCGCGGCGCGCAGCTTCTCCGACTCCGGCTTGACGGCGGTCTCTTCGCTGATCAGCCCGTTCTCGTGGGTCACGCCGAGCGCATCGAGAAACGCGCCCATCATCGGCCGCTGGCGCTCGAGGTGGTAATTGACGAGCGCGCGCGCGGCCACGGCATCCGACACCGTGGGCAGCCGGACGAGATAATTGGCCTTTTTATCGACCGGCAGGCTGAGCACCGTCTTCGCGCGGAACTTCATGTGCGTCGCGATCGAGGCGCACGCCTCGACCTGCTGTTCAGCTGACTGTTCGTCGCTCCAGAACAGGTGGGCGGCATCCGCGCGCCGCTCGGCCGCCATGCGTTTCCAGATTCGTGACGGCCGGAAGCCGCTGTAGTCCTGAGTCATAGTCGAAATCTTAGCAAAGCCATCAACTTTCGCCCGCGGGGCCACGTCTAAGCCGGAACCATGCCTGCATCCTCCTTCCTCGCCACCGTCGCACAGGACCTGCGTTTTGGCGCCCGAGCGTTGCGGCGCAGCCCTGGCTTCTCGGCTATCGCGATCGTCACTCTCGCGCTCGGCATCGGCGCCAACGCTGCGATATTCAGCGTCGTCAACGCCGTGCTGCTCAGGCCGCTGCCATGGACCGAGCCAGACCGTGCGGTGATGATCTGGAGCAAGTGGACTGCCTTCGACAAGACCTGGGTCTCGACCGGCGAAGTCGTGGACTATCGACGCCGATCGACAACGCTGGCGGAGGTGGCGGCGTGGAGTGAGGGACAGGTCAATCTGACCGGCGGCGGCGAGCCGGAGCGGCTGCCCGCGGGCAGCGTCACCGCGAATCTCTTCACGACGCTCGGCGTCACGGCCCAGCTCGGACGCACGTTCAGTGCTGCCGAGGACCTGCCCAACGGCCCGCGTGTGGTCCTGCTCGGGCATCCGCTCTGGACTCGCCGGTTTGCGGCGGATCCCTCGATCGTCGGCCGCTCAATCGAGATCAACGGACGCGCGTACGAGGTCGTCGGGGTCATGCCGTCCGGATTCGTGCTGCCCACCGATTTCCAGAACCCCGAACCGAGCCAGCTGTGGGCGCCGCTCCAGATGGATCCGGCCAGCATGGACCACGGCAACCATGGGCTCTATGCCGCCGGGCGGCTGAAGCCTGGCGCCACCGTGGCGCAGGCGGCCGCCGACCTGCACGGCATCGCCCAGGCGATGACGGCGGAAGGGCAGTATCCGGTGCAGATGCAGTTCGACACCGTCGTGCTGTCCCTCACCGACGAGGTCGTCGGCGGTGTGCGCCGCGCGATCTGGCTGCTGCTCGGCGCGGTCGGATTCCTGCTGCTCATCGCCTGCGCCAATGTCGCCAACCTGCTGCTGGCGCGCGCAGAAGGCCGGCAGCGCGAGATTGCGGTGCGCTCGGCGCTCGGTGCGAGCGGCGCCCGCGTCGTCCGGCAGCTGCTGACGGAGAGCCTCGTGCTCACGACCGGTGCGCTTGCACTCGGTCTGGCTCTCGCCTATGCCGGCGTCCGCGTCGTCGCCTGGTGGAACCCGGCGGGCGTACCGCGTGTCGCTGCGGCCGCATTGGACGGTCGGGTGCTGCTCTTCACGGCAGTCGTCGCCGTCATCACGAGCATCGTCTTCGGGCTCGCCCCGGCCGTTCGCGCGCTACGCACTGACCTGACGGATTCGCTCAAGGATGGCGCGCAGGGCGCCTCGAGCGGCGGGGCGCGTCAGCGCTTCCGGAATGCGCTGGTGATCGTCGAGATGGCGCTGGCCGTCGTGCTGCTCGTCGGCGCCGGCCTGATGCTCCGGAGCCTGTGGTCGCTCCAGCGGGTCGAGCTCGGGTTCGAACCGTCGCGCGTTCAGACGATGCGGCTGTCGTTGCCGGCGGCGAGCTACGAGACGCCCGAACAGGTCGTTGCGTTCTACTCGCGCCTGATCGACCAGGTGCGGGCGCTGCCAGGGGTGCGAACGGTGGGGGCCGCCCGCTCGCTGCCATTGGCATCCACGATCGGCGATGCGGGCGTGTTCGTGGATGGATACATGCCTCCGCCCGGGACGAACGCGAAGGGCGACTGGCAGATTGTCACCGACGGGTACATCGAAGCCATCGGCGAGCGCGTGCTCAGCGGTCGTTCGATCACCGCCGCCGACCGCACCGACACGATGCTGGTCGCGCTGATCAACGAGCAGATGGCTCGCGTGTATTGGCCCGGACGTGACCCGGTTGGCGGCCGGATGCGCATCGGGAGCGGCAACTCCACGCGCCCCTGGGTCACGATCGTCGGGGTCGTCGCCGACGTGCGCCACAACGGCATCACCGGCGTGGTGAAGGAGAAGTTCTACGTGCCGCACACCCAGTGGCACAAGTCGACGGGCAATGCGATCCGCACCATGTCCCTGGTCATCAAGGCCGATCAGGATCCGCAGACGCTGGTGCGCCCGGTGCGGGAGGCGATTCGAGCGCTCGACGCGAACCTGCCGGTCTCGGACATCCGCACGATGGACGGCGTGGTCGCGGCCACGCTGTCGGCGCCGCGCTTCACCGGCATGCTGCTTGTCGTGTTTGCCGGGCTGGCGCTCGTGCTGTCCGCTATCGGCATCTACGGAGTGCTGTCGTTCATCGTGAGCCGCCGGACACGGGAGATCGGTATCCGTGTGGCAATCGGCGCCGGTCGCGCCGACGTGCTGCGTCTGGTGCTCGGCAGCGGGCTGTCGCTGGCCCTGACCGGCATGGCGATCGGGCTGGCGATCGCCTTCGTTGCCGGCAGGCTGATGCGTGGCCTCCTGCACGAAGTGACGCCGTCCGACCCGGCGACGTTCGCGGTCGTCGCCGTGGTCCTCGCCACCGCCGCCCTGCTCGCGAGCTTCGTGCCGGCATGGCGAGCGACCCGCGTCGATCCGGTGAACGCGCTCAAGACCGAATAGCGGCCGCGGACTTGATACGATCGGTGGTTCCATGCCCCCCGCCGATCGTCTGTTTACCCCCCGCTTCTTCGTCATGTGCGGGTTCACCTTCACGGTGTTCGTCTCGGCGTTCCAGCTGCTGCCGACCGCGCCCTTCCACATTCTCGACCTCGGTGGCACGACGTTCGCCTCCGGGCTGTTTCTCGGATTCCTGACCTACTCGTCCGCGTTCTCGGCGCCGGTGACCGGCGCCTACGCCGATCGCATCGGGCAGCGCCGCGTGCTGATCGTGGCCAGCCTGGCGCTGGCGGTGTTCGCCGCGCTCTATGCGGTCATCACCGACTACCGGCTGGTCCTCGCCCTCGCACTGGTGCAGGGCGTGTTCTGGTCCGGGCTGCTGTCGGCGTCTGCCGCCTACATGGCCCAGATGCTGCCCGAGCGGCGCCGCGCGGAAGGTATCGGCTACTGGGGTTTGTCGACCATGGCCGCGCTCGCCGTCGCGCCGACGATCGGGTTCTGGATCTACCGCTACGGGTGGATCTGGCTGTGCGTCGTCGCGGGCGTGCTGAACCTGGTGATGGCGGCGATCGCGTGGAATCTCGAGGAGCACCCGGCGTTCGAGTCCGAGACCGTCCCCGCGAAGCGGGGGCTGCTCGAGTGGCGAGTGCTCGCCGTTTCGCTGACACTGTTTCTCTATTCGTTCGGCTACGGCGGCATCACCAGCTTTGCCGCGATGTACGCCGAAGCCAGCGGCACGACCCCGAAAAGCATCTACCTGACGGCCCTGGCGATCGTCGTCCTCTGCACCAGGCCCTTCACGGCGCGGCTGGGCGACAAGGTCGGCTACAAGCGGGTGTTCGTCCCGTGCCTGGTGATGATCAGTCTTGGCCTCGCATGCCTGGCAGTCGGCGGCACGCGGTTCTGGATGGTCACGTCGGCGATCGTGTTCGGAGTCGGCTTCGGGACCGCGTATCCGGCTTACGTGGGATACGTGATGCGGGACGTCGCCGCCGACCGCCGCGGCGCCGCCTTCGGCGCCATTCTCGCGGCGTTCGATACCGGCATCGGCACCGGCTCGACGTCGATGGGCTGGATGGTGGACCGCATGGGCTTCTCGAGCGCGTTCGCGGTGGCGGCCGCGATCTCGTCGCTCGCGCTGCCGTACTTCCTGATCATCGACAAGTTCAGAAGTCAGAAGTAGAAAGTCAAAAGGCCTTTTGACTTTTCCCTTTTCACTTCCGTACTTTGCTCTAGAAGCCCACCCTCATCCCCACGTCCATCCTCCTGCCCGCCATCGCCGCGGTGGGCTGACCGAAGAACGGCGAGGTGAGCACGCCGGAGTAGCCGATCGGGTTGACGGTGTTGAACAGGTTCTGCGCCGAGGCATAGAACTCGATGCGGATCCGTTTGTTCTCCGCGCCGCCGCCCATCAGGCCGCCGAGCAGGTCGCCGGCGCCGCCTCCACCGGGACCCACGCGCTGGACGACGACCATCGGACCGCCGGCGCCAGGTCCCGTGGCCTGTCGCTCGCCGAAGCCGAAGGCATAGCTCACGCGCGCGGCGACGTCCCACATCCCCTTGGTGACGACGCTGTTCCGCCCGACGCCCTCGGGGCGATCGTTGAACACGGTGTCGCCGTTGTCGTCGCGCCCGGTGGTGATGTTGTAGCGGCTGCCTGACCTCGCGGTGCCGGTGAGGCCGAGCCGGAGCCCTTTGTACAGCGGCAGGTTGACCACGGCGCTGGCGATGTGCCGCGGCAGGCCGGCCGCCGGTCCCCATTCCGTGGCGAGGTCGTAGCTGTTGGCGGGCAGGCTGAACGGACCGTCCGCGTCGTTCTTCTGGTCGATCAGCGCGTAGTTCGCGAAGACCATGATCCGCCGCGCCGGCACGTTGAAGTTCAGGCCGACGGAGAGCTGATTGTTCTCCATCCGCGCCGTCGACTCGACCTGCGTCACGTTGCCGAACGCCTGGTCAGGGCGCACCCCGTCGATCGGCGCGTTGACGTTGCGGCCGCGCAGGCGGTTGCTGCCGCGGACGTGCATCAGGTTCACGTTGACGCCGAAGGTCGGCGTGATCTGCTGCATCAGCCCGAGATTGATCATGTTGCGTTCGGGCATCACCAGCGAATCCGACAGCAGGTACTTGCTGGTCGGCAGCACCTCGGACGACGAGCCGCCGGCGAAGGGGTCGGGATAGCCAGGGCTGCGGACCACGAGGTCCTGCTGGCGGAACCCGTCGACGCGCAGGATCTGCTCGTAGACCTCGGCTTCGAGCCAGTCGTAGAACACGCCGCCGCCCGCCCGCACGGTGGTCTTGCCGTGCTTGAACGGCGACCACGTCAGCCCGGCCCGTGGCGCGACGTTGACCGCGTCGTTCATGTGGGTCTGGAACTCCTGGCGCACCCCGGCGCTGAGCGTCAGGTTCTTGCGGGCGCGCCAGTCGTCCTGGAAGAACAGCCCGGCCTGCACGTGCGAGTACTCGACCAGCGGATCGCCGACGCGCCGGCTGTACGTCGCCGGCCGTCCGGCCTCGTAGTCGGCGAGGCTCGCGAACGTGAAGGTGCCCAGGTAGTTCGTCCGCGTGGTGCTTCGATAGGATCCGCCTTCGACCAGCGCGCCCATCCGCATGGCGTGCCTGCCGCGGGCGTAGTCGATGTTGGTGGCCCACTCGAACTCGGTGACGCCGCGGCCGCCGGCCTGCTGCGCGCCTCCCGACGTGAACGCGTCGAGCACGCGCACGGTCGCGGCTTCGGCGGTGGACGACGACTCGATGTCGGCCCAGCGGATCTGCAGCCGCGATTCGCCGAACCACGACCGCGCCAGCGGTCCGCTCTCCGACAGCCGCAGGACGCTCTCGCTCGACGTCCGCCCGAATCGCGCGCTCGGGCAGGTCGAACGAGCCGACGCCGAGATTCCGCTGGTCCGACGTGTTCTGCTGGAACATCCCGCGCAGCGTGTGGGTCTTCGTGAGCGTGTGATCCACACGGCCGTTGAAGTTGATGCGGTCGGATGGCCGGCGAATCGGCGCGGTGCGCGTCCCGTCGACGGTCGCGGCGAAGACGTTCGCGGAATCGTAGAGCGAGGCCCCGCCGAACGACAGCGCGAACGACGTCCGATCCTTGAGGATCGTGCCGCTGATGTTGAACGCCGCCTGCTGGGTCCGCTCCGGTCCTTTCTCCTGCACGAACGCATTGCGCGCGTTCAACGAGTCGTCGCGGAACGTGAAGTCCATGTTGCCCTGCAGCGGTCCGGCGCCAGGCTGGGTATGGATGTCCACCATCGTCATCCCGCCGGCGTGGTTCTCCGCCGCGAACATGCCGCTGGCGAAGCGGATGGATCGGATCTGCGACTTGGGCGGGAGCCGGCCGCCGCGGAAGCCGTCGACTCGGATCGTGCCGCCGGGCCCGGCCATCTCCTTGAGCACCCGCTCCATCTCCTCGGGATCGTCAGGCAGCGCGTCGATCTGTTCCTTCGTGAGCACGTTGCTGAACCGATCGCTGTTCGGATCGGAGGCGCTCGTCGCCGGATCGCGGCCGACCGCGACGCTCTCGTCGATCTTCTTGATCGCGAGCGGCACCTCGCGCCGGCTGTCGCCGGCGCGCACGCGGTACTCCGGAATCGCCGCGGTGTCGAAGCCCGGAAACGCCACCTCGATCGCATAGCGTCCCGGCGTCAGCCCCTCGGCCACCGCCACGCCCTGCGCGTCCGAGACGACGTCGGTGCGGGTGATCGCCTGGGTGGCCGACTCGACGCCCCTGATCTGCACGAGCGCGCCGGGAATGACCGCGCCGCTGGGGTCCTTGACGACCACGCGCAGCGTGGCCGTCTGCGGCCGGGCCTGAGCCGCCGCCGTTGCCGGAGCCATCAGGAGCAGCATCGCCGCCGCCCAGCTGGTGAACCGCGAGCCTGTCACGTCAGTACCGCTCCCTTCAGCCTTCGAACTTCTTCGCGTCAATCTTCGGATTGACCTTGACCTTGTTGACCGTCCACTCCTCGTTGGTGGAGCCGGCGACGGCGCGGCGGATCTTGTGCGGGAACTTGACGCCGTCGACCTCGCGCCAGTCCTCGAAATAGAGCGAGAACTCCACCATCGTCGGCGGCTGGCTCTGCATCTCCTTGATCTGCCGGTCCGCGTCGGCGCGCAGCTTCTGGCGTTCTTCGTCGGTCAGCTCGCGGCGCGTGACCTCCTGCCCGCCGTGCTGCACTGCAGCGCCCGCGGCCGGCGCGCCGGCCGGGCGAGGTCCGCCCTGGGTGATGACGCGCGGCTGCGGTCCCTGGTAGGTGACCATCAGCGGCAGCCGCGTTTCCTGGTCGATGAAGAGACGCGCGGTGAAGCCGTCGGCATTCCTGGCGTCGATGACGTGCGCCTTGCCGTCCGGGGACTCCGCTTCGCCGGCGTAGGTGTATTCGGCGGCGATGGCCGGGTGGGTCATCGCGAACCAGCCGAGCATCAGCCGCGAGATGTCGGCGCGCGACGAGCGCAGCAGCTGCTTGTCGATGCGCTCCTGTTCTTCGGGGCTCGGCTTCTCGCCTGGCGGGAGCGGCCCGGCGCCGCCCATGCGAATCATCATGCCGCCGCCGGCGCCCATCGACACCGCGTTGGCCGGGCGGATCGGCTTCTCGCCGTTGAAGCCGGTCGCCAGCGTCATGTTCATCATTCCGCTCGACGCGTCCGAGCGGACGTACTTGTCCGGCAGCTCGAGAAGGATCTCGACGTCGGCGTTGAGCTGCACGTTGTTCATGTTGCGCTGCAGCGCCGCGTCCAGGCTGAGGGTCTTCAGGGTGTCGAGCTTCTTGCCGCCGATCGCCTTGCGGGCCGCGGTCAGTACCTCGGCGGCCTTGTCCTCGGCCGCGATCGGGGCGGCGGCGGACGCGGCCACCGCGAGCGCGAGCAGGGCGGTGGAGGCGCGTGGAGTTCGCATGGTCACAACCTCGTAGCTGAATGACGGTCTTCGCCGACCGCGACCGGGGTCGGCCCCCGGTCGTGGTAATGCAGTGATGCGGTGATCGTGGTGATGTAGACGCTCGATGATCGCGGTTCGGACGAGGCGAGTCGTTAAGTGGGGGAAAAGAAATGGTTAAGGATGTAAAACCTGCCGGACCACGCGGATTTCCCAATGAAATCGCGTGCTAGACTCGACGCATGCGAGGTCGATTCCGGCCGCCGATGTTCGTGATCGGCGCCGCCCTGATCGGGCTGATGGCGCTGCTCGCCACGCTGCAGTACCGGTGGCTGGGACGCATCAGCGACGCCGAACGCGACAGCCGGCAGTCGACGCTGCGCGCGCGCGCAGCGACGTTCGCCTCCGACTTCGACAAGGAGCTCACCGCCGCCTACATGCTCTTTCAGCTCGAGCCGCCGCTCGAGGCGAGTCCCGCGGGCGACAATCTCGCGAGCCGTTTTGCGACTCGCTACGATCGGTGGCAGGCGACGTCGCGCTTCCCGCGGCTGATCAAGGACTACTACGTCGCCGCCGGCGAGGCCGATGGCTCGTTCGTCCTGCGGCGCTTCAACCCCTCGACGCGATTCGTCGAGCCGGTCGACTGGCCGGAGGCGCTCGCCGAGCTCCGCACCCAGATCACGAAAGGATCCCAGCCCACGCCCGGAAAGCCCGAGGCCAGCGGCACCTTCCTGGTTCGGATGATGGTGTCGCCGCTCTGGGACGAGGTGCCGGCGCTGGTGGTGCCGATGCCGCTGATGATGTTGAACGGATCGAGCGCGCACTCGACGCTCAGGTTCGCGCCAAGGTTGTCGTACACGGTGCTGATGCTCGATCGCGACTATCTGGCGCGCGAGCTGCTGCCGTCGCTGGCGCAGCAGCACCTGCGCGACGTCGGCGGCGTCGACTACGACCTCGCGGTGGTGAACACCGCGGGCCGCGGCGTGGTCTATCGATCGGCCGACGGCTTCGAGCCGAAGCCGGATGCGGCCGTCGACGCGACCGCGGATCTGTTTCAGGTGCGCACGCAGGAGTTTGCGCAGATGGCCGCCGACATCCGGCGGTTCACCATGGCGCTGACGGCCCCCGACGGCGCGCACACGGTCACCGCGTTCACGCGGGTGCCGCCCCCGGCAGGGTGGCGCGAGGACACCAGCCAGCCCGCCGACGCGCGCGTGGTGGTCCGTGAGGCGCCCCCGCTCTCGATCTTCGTGGACCAGGCCCAGTCCGTGCGTGGCCGCGCCGTGGTCACGTCCGTGGCCGGCGCGATGCGCAACAACGCGAGCCAGGCGAAGTGGCGCCTGCTGGTGAAGCATCCGTCCGGATCGCTCGACGCGGCGGTGAACACCACGCGACGACGGAACCTGTTCGTCAGCTCGAGCATCCTGGCGGTGCTCGGCGCCAGCATGGCCCTGCTGGTGCTGTCGGCGCGACGCTCGCAGGAAGTGGCGCGGCAGCAGATGGAGTTCGTCGCCGCGGTGTCGCACGAGCTGCGCACGCCGCTCGCGGTGATCCGGTCCGCGGGCGACAATCTCGCCGACGGCGTGGTCGGCGACGCCGGGCAGATCCGCAAGTACGGCGAGCTGGTGCGCAGCGAAGGCCGCCGCCTGTCGGAGATGGTCGAACAGATTCTCGAGTTCGCCGGGATCCAGTCGGGGCAGCGGCGCTTCGAGCCGCGGCCGGTGAACGTGTCCGCGCTCGTCGATCAGGTGCTCGCCGCGTCGGCCGCACTGCTCGAGGGCGGGCGCATCGAGGTCGAGGTGGCCATCCCGCAGGATCTGCCGCCGGTGCGTGGCGATGAACCCGCACTGCGCCGCGTCCTGCAGAACCTCGTCGGCAACGCCATCAAGTACGGCGCCGAGGGTCGATGGATTGGCGTGCGCGCGACGCACGCCGGCGACCAGGTCCGCATCAGCGTCGCCGATCGCGGGCTCGGCATCGCGGCCTCGGAGCAGACGCGCATCTTCGAGCCGTTCTACCGCGCCGCCGAGGTCGTCGCGGCCCAGATTCAGGGCGCCGGCCTCGGCCTGAGCCTGGTCCACCGCATCGTCGAGGCACACGGCGGCCGGATCGAGGTCAAGAGCGCGCCCGGCCAGGGCAGCGAGTTCATCGTCCAGCTGCCGGCGGCAGATCCGGAGCCGGTTCCCGGCCCGGATCCGCACGCGGCCGAAGCGCCGCGCTTCACGTGAAGCGCCTGCTGCTCGTCGAGGACGAACCGGGCCTGGTCTTGACGCTCACCGATCGGCTCGCGCGCGAAGGCTACGCCGTCGAGACCAGCAGCGACGGCGAGAGCGCGCTGGAGCGCGCCGCGTCGGAAGGCTTCGACCTGGTCCTGCTCGACGTCATGCTGCCGCGCAAGAACGGCTTCGACGTGCTCCGGGACCTGCGCCGACGCGGCATCGAGACGCCGGTGATCATGCTGACCGCCAGCGGCCAGGTCGTGGACAAGGTCGTCGGCCTCAAGCTCGGCGCCGACGACTACGTCACCAAGCCGTTCGAGATGGTCGAGCTCCTCGCGCGCATCGAAGCCAAGCTGCGCCGCGCCCCGGTCACGCCGCATCCCGCCGACGGCTACCAGTTCGGGGACGTGCGCATCGACTTCCGCCGCGCCGAGGTCGTCCGCGCCGGCGCGCCGCTCGAGCTGTCAGCGCGCGAGTTCCAGCTGCTGCGCTACTTCATCGAGCATCGCGGCGCCACGCTCACCCGCGAAGAGCTGCTCAACGAGGTGTGGGGCTACAACGCGATGCCGTCCACCCGCACCGTCGACGTGCACGTCGCCTGGCTGCGCCAGAAGATCGAGCCGACGCCGCGCCACCCCCAGTTCATCCTCACGGTCCACGGGCTGGGGTATAAGTTCGCGGGGTGACACCGTTCGGTGATCCGTTTCAGAAGATCCCCCCGTGACCCTTTGCGACGCCCACTGTCACTTCTTCTCCTCACGCTTCCTCGAGATCCTCACGAAGGACCGGCGCGATCTGGCCGAGACCGATCGGGCAAACGCGGCGGCGGCATTGCTCGGGTGGGAGGCGCCGGGCGCCCCGGACGCGCTCGCCGACCGCTGGGTCGCCGAGCTCGATCGGCAGAATGTGGCGCGCGCGGCGGTGATCGCGAGCATCCCGGGGGACGAGGAGTCGGTCGCCACCGCGGTCGCCAGGCATCCGTCGCGGTTCGTCGGCTTCTTCATGCTCAATCCCGCGGCGGCGGACGCGGCCGAGCGGCTGTCGCGCGCGCTCGACGAGTGGAAGCTGCGCGCGGTGTGTCTGTTTCCGGCGATGCATCAGTACCGCCTGGACGATGAGCGCGTGGTGGCGACGTTCGAGTCGGCGTCGTCGCGCGGCGCCGCCGTGTTCGTGCATTGCGGCGTGCTGACGGTGGGCGTCCGCAAGAAGCTGGGACTGCCGTCGGCGTTCGACCTGCGGCTCGGCGACCCGCTGGCGCTCGCCGCCGTCGCGGCGCGGTTTCCGCGCGTGCCTGTCATCATTCCGCACTTCGGCGCCGGCTTCTTCCGCGAAGCCCTGATGGCGGCCGATCAGTGCCCGAACATTCATCTCGACACGTCGAGCTCGAACGCCTGGATCAAGTACCACCATGGCCTGACGCTCGCGGGCGCGTTTCGCCAGGCCCTCGACGTGGTGGGTCCGGAGCGGTTGTTGTTCGGGACCGACTCGTCGTTCTTCCCGAGAGGCTGGCAGCAGGCGATCTTCCAGCAGCAGCGCGCGGCCCTGGAGGAGATCGGCGCCACCCCCGAGGTCCAGCAGAAGATCTTCGCGGACAACTTCCAGCGGCTGTTCCCGATCGCCCGTTCACGCACCGAAGGAGCCTTCGTGATTCGTCGATTCAGCGTCCTCTTCCTGCTGGCGCTCGTCACCGCGTCCCTCGCCGCCGCCGCGCGCGTCGCGCCGCCGCCGCAGGCCGAACCGCCCGCCGATCTCGTGCTGACCAACGGCAAGGTGGTGACCCTCGAGACTCCGGCCGACGCGCAGGCCATCGCCTCGCGCGGCAGCCGCATCGTCGCGGTTGGCAGCTCCGCGGAGATCGCGCGGCTCATCGGGCCGAAGACCCAGGTCATCGACCTGCAGGGCCAGCTGGTGATCCCGGGGTTCATCGAAGGGCACGGTCACTTCACCGGCGTCGGCCAGGGTCAGCTGCAGCTGAACCTGATGAAGGCGAAGAGCTGGGACGAGATCGTGGCGATGGTGGAGCAGGCGGTGAAGCAGGCCAAGCCGGGCCAGTGGATCTACGGGCGCGGCTGGCACCAGGAGAAGTGGACCGCCAAGCCGACGCCGAACGTCGAGGGATTCCCCACCCACGACAGCCTGAGCCGCGTGTCGCCCGACAACCCGGTGCTGCTGACGCATGCCAGCGGCCATGCGACGTTCGCCAATGCCAAGGCGATGCAGTTGTCGGACGTGATGGGATCGACGCCGAACCCGGCCGGCGGCGACGTCCTCAAGGACGCCGCGGGCAATCCGATCGGCGCGTTTCGCGAGACCGCGTCGCGGCTGATCCGTCGCGGTGCCGGGGAGCCGCCGTTGACGCCGGCGGAGGCCGCGGCCCGGGCCCGCCGCGTGCTCGAGCTCGCCTCGCAGGAGGTGCTCGCGAAGGGCGTGACGTCGTTCCAGGACGCCGGCTCCAGCTTCGCCGACGTCGATCTGATGAAGAAGATGATCGACGAGGGCCGCATCAACAACCGGCTCTGGATCATGCTGCGCGTCGACAACAAGTCGCTCGCGGCCAACCTCGCGAAATACCGCACCGTGGACTACGGCGACGGCTTCCTGACCGTGCGCGGCATCAAGCGCTCGATCGACGGCGCGCTCGGTCCGCGCGGCGCGTGGCTGCTCGAGCCCTACGCCGACAAGCCGGGAGACACCGGTCACAACACGACGACGGTGGACGAGATCCGCGAGACCGCCAGGCTGGCGCTCGAGCACGGCTATCAGCTCTGCGTCCACGCCATCGGCGACCGCGCCAACCGGGAGACGCTGAACATCTTCGAGGAGGCGTTCAAGGGCCGCGACGGCAAGGCGCTGCGGTGGCGCGTCGAGCACGCGCAGCACCTGCACCCCTCGGACATCCCGCGGTTCGGGCAGCTCGGCGTGATCGCGTCGATGCAGGGCGTGCACTGCACGTCGGACGCGCCCTACGTCATCGCCCGGCTCGGCGCCCGCCGCGCCGAAGAAGGGGCGTATGTCTGGCAGAAGCTGATGCAGTCAGGGGCCGTCGTCTCCAACGGCACCGACGCGCCCGTCGAGGACGTCGACCCGATCGCGAGCTATTACGCGACGGTGACCCGGATGCTGGCCGACGGCTCGGTGTTCTACGCCGATCAGCGCATGAGCCGCGTCGACGCGCTCAAGTCGTACACGCTCAACGCGGCCTTCGCCGCCTTCGAAGAAACGACGCGCGGCTCGCTCAAGGCCGGCAAGTACGCCGACATGGTCGTGCTCTCGAAGGACATTCTGACGGTGCCGGACGCGGAGATTCCGTCAGCGGAAGTGCGCTACACAGTCGTTGGTGGAAAAGTACGGTTCAAGAAGTAAGAAGGGAAAAGTACAACGGAAGTAAAAAGGGCAAGTCAAGAAAAGGGACAAGGTGATGTCCCTTGTCCCCAGAGTCCTTTTAACTTTTGCCTTTTAACTTCTGACTTTCTATCTAGTCCCTACCGTCCGTGCTCCGCGCGGCGCGGTCTGCGTCGGCGGCACCTTGCGGCGATAGAGATCGAAGAAGCGGCTGGTGGCCCGGTGGAACCGCTCGTTGAGCTCGCGGCCGATGTCGCCTGGCACCGGACCGAGCCGGCTCCATGCCGCCTGCGCCTGGCGCACGTCCTCCGCCATCCCGCGCCACTTGCTCTCTTCTCCGGCGCGCCCGCCGATGGTGTTGGCGGCCAGCGCTTCTCGCAGCATGTCGGCGAGCGCCTGTGAGGAATTCGCCGGCGGCGGGGTGGCCTCGGTCAGGAACCCTTCGACCCGCGTGCAGAGCTTCTCCATCTTCTGACGGTTCGGCTCGACGTCGAGCTCGGTCCCGCGGAACGCATCCGGATGTGCGGTGAGCGCCTGTTCGAGGGCGCTGACGAACCGTCCGCTCAGCGGATCGGCCCCGTGCCGCACCACCGGCGTCGACTGGTTCCAGCGGTTGCGCAGCGAGCGCACGCGCTCGAGCAGGCCGGCCCCGTCGTTCTCTGCCGCGGGTTCAGGTGCGGACAGGGCTTCGAGCTCGGCGACCAGCTGTTCGCGATCGGCCTGCTTCGACTCCAGCTCGATCTCGTCGCGCCGCTTGTAGCGATCGAAGAACGTGTCGCACGCGGTGCGGAAGCGCTGCCAGACCGCTTCGGACTTGTTGCGGCGCACCGGACCGATGTTCTTCCAATCGGCCTGCATGCGGCGGATCTCGGCGGCACCCTTGTCCCAGTCGCGCGACGCCGCCAGCTCCTCGGCGCGCGTGCACAGCGCTTCTTTCAACGCGAGGTTCGCCGACCAGGTTTCCTTCCGCGACGCCAGGTCGGCGTTGCGGCGCGTGAAGAAGGCGTCGCACGCGTCCCGGAATCGCTTCCAGCTGGCCTTGGTGTCCTGGCGCGGCACCGGACCGATCTGCTGCCATTCGCTCTGCAGCCGCTTCAGTTCTTCCGCGGTCTTGACCCAGTCGGTCGAATCGGAGAGCTGCTCGGCGCGCTCGATCAGCGCCAGCTTCTTCTCGAGGTTGCCCTTGCGCTCCTCGTTGCGGTGCGCGAAGAACTCGCGCAGCCGGGCCTGGACCGGATCCGCCGCCTGGCGGTAGCGATGCCACAGGGCCTGGGCCTGCGCGCGCGGCGCCTCGGCGACGCTCTTCCAGCGCTCCTGGATGTCGTGCAGATCGCGCGCGGCCTTGTCGAGGTCGTCCTCCTTCGGCCCTTCCGGCGTGTCGAAGCCGTACTTGACGCGGAGCGCCTCGGACCGGGCGATCAGCTCCTCCTGGACCGCGGCGTTGGCGAATCGCTTCCACTCGTCCATCTCGCGCAGTTCATGGAGCTTCGGCGTGACCAGCGCCGCCGCGGCCTTGACCCGCTCGACGAGGGCGTGCTGTTCGCGCTCCTCGATCGCCGGCGGCGCATCGATCGCCGCGCGCAGATCGCGCGACAGCCGGTCGGCTTCGCGCAGCGTCAGGTCCTCGGCGGTGCTGCGCTTCTGCGACCGGTCGATCAGCTGCTCGACGCGCTGCACGTGCTGCCGCAGCGCCCGCTCCGCCGCGGCGCGCCGCTCGTCGCCGCGCTGCGTCACGCGGTCGAGCGCCTGCTGGTAGCGGCTCGCCACCGCCTCGTCCAGCGTGTCCGACTGCGGCCGCAGCGAATCCCATTCGCGTGTCGTGGTGCTCCAGGCCCCAGCCTGGAACTCCTCTTCCGCCGCGAGACGCTCGGCCTCCGCGGCCAGCTCGCCGAGCCGCGCGTTGGTCTGGTCGATCCGCAGACGATTCTCGTGACGCTGGCGTGCCGCGTCGGTGGCGCTGGCGAGCCGTCCGCCGAGCTCGGCGGCGTCCGCGTCGTGCGCGGCCTGGCCGAGCGCGTCCCATTCGGCCTGCGCAGACGCGATCTCGTCGACGATCGTCTCGCCGCGCAGCGACTCGACGCGCTCGATGATCAGCTCGCGCGATCGGCGGTCCGCCTGGCGGCGCTCGTCAGCGGCGCGGCGCTCGGCCTCGACGCGCTGACGCTCGGCGATGGCGGTTCGGGCGTTCTCCAGCGCGGCGTTGAAGCGGGCCGCAACGTCCGGATCCAGCTCGAACTCCGCCTGGTGCAGGGCGCCGTGCCACTCGGCCTCAGCGGCCGTGAGCTCGTCCTCCGCCGACGTGGTGCCCGGCATCGCCGCCATCCCTTCGACGCGAGCCACAATCGAGGCCACCCGCTGTTGCCACGACTCCAGCGCGATCCGCCGCGCCGCTTCTGCTTCCTCGATTGCTTGCATCATTGCCCGAGCCCTCTTCGACACCGATTTGTTCTTCGCCCGCGCCGCGACGGCTTCGAGGAGATCCCGAACCTCGCTGCCCGGTTCGCTGGCATCGGCGGCGCGTTCGAGCGCCGTGATGCCCGCATCCTTGTGTTCCGTCTTGACCGCGACGTTGATCAGTTCCGCGCGATCCGCGATCCGCGCGACCGCTTCGAGCGCCGTCTGCCCGTGCGTGCCGTTGCGCGCGACACTGCCGAGCGCTTTCACATCGTGTACCCGGCCGAGCGCGGCGGTCCGCACCGTGTCGTGCGGCGATTCCTTCGCCACGATCGCCAGCTGCTTCTGATCGTCGAGGCCCTCGAGCGCCAGCGCCGCGTCGCCGTCGGTATCCGCGTCCGACGTCGCGATCGCAATGAGCCGCTCGATCAGCTCACGCCGATGCTCCTCGTCCTTCTCGCCGCGCACCAGCCTGACGAGGTCCCCGCATGTCTCGATCCTGGCCGCCGCCGAGCGGCGGACGCGGACGTCCTCATCGGAAGACGCGAGCTCCCAGATCGTGGACACGTGCTCGGCCTCGTCCGGAATCTCGGCGACCGCGGCGGCGCGCACCGCGGGATCGGCGTTCTTCCAGCGGGGCTGGGGCTTGAATCGGTCGAGAAAGGACATGGAGCGCTGTGATCAGCCGTTGGATTCCTGCGTCAGCCATTCGGCGATCTGCTCGCGGGTCAGCCGATGGTCGTCGTTGAGGTGCACGATCATCGAGGCGAGCGGCAGCCGTTTGCCGCAGCCGTGCGGACACTTCTTCGTCACCTCGTCGAGACACCGGAACAGCCGCTCGAGATGATCCGGCACCAGCTTGCCGTGATTGCGAGGCAGGTGGTACACCCCCTCGTAGACCGCGCCAAGCGCGCACGATCCGCCACGTTCGTCGAAATAGCTGCCGAAACACTGGGGCCCACGGCTGGAGCCCGCACGGATGAAATCAGCAAGCTCCTTCTGCTCGTTCTCGAGTCCTGTCGCCATTGGGATCTCCACGGCGCGAACGTGCGCGTACCGCGCACCTCGCAAAATGTTTGCCGACCCGGCCGACTCGCCAACCCTCTGATGCGCCTGGACAAATCGCGTCCGGATGTAACATTCGTCCGATCCGTGATCCATTCAATTGAATTATCTGAAGCAGAATCAGGCCGCGAACTGGGCCGCGATCGGGCGCGGCCTCGACTCGCGCGGCAGCCCGCTTGATAGGATTGAGGGCTATGACGCCGTCGACGCTCCTCGCGTTTCTGCTCTCGTTTCAAACGGTTGGGGCTCAGCCCGTCGCTCCGCCGACCCCGGCGCCCGGCAACCCCGTCGCGGTCATCACCACAACCATGGGGGAGATCACGGTGGAGCTGTTCAAGGACCGCGCGCCGGCTTCGGTGGAGAACTTCGTCCAGTACGCGACAGATGGGTTCTTCAACGGTACCATCTTCCACCGCGTAATTCCTGGATTCATGATCCAAGGGGGTGGATTCACGCCCGACCTCACGGAGAAGCCGACACGCCCTCCAATCAGGAACGAAGCGACCAACGGCCTCAACAACGTACGCGGCACGCTGGCCATGGCGCGGACCCAGGCGCTGCGCAGCGCCACATCGCAGTTCTTCATCAGTGTCTCGGACAACCGCTCCAAGCTCGATCACCGCGGATATTCCCCCTCGGATTTCGGCTACGCGGTCTTTGGCCGGGTGCTGAGCGGCCTCGAGGTGGCGGACCAGATCGCCGCCGTGAAAACCGCCACGTCCGGCCCGCACAGCGACGTCCCGATCGAGCCCGTCCTGATCACGGGCGTGCGCGTCAAGCCGTGAATCGTTGACGGCGCGTGCATGTCCCGACCACTGCTGGTAATTTTCCTTACGATATTCGTCAACCTGGTGGGCTTCGGGATCATCATCCCGTTGCTCCCCTTCTACGCTGAGACCTTTGGCGCCTCACCGCTCGTCATTGGTCTCCTCTTCGCGTCCTTTTCCCTGAGCCAGCTGATTGCGTCGCCGCTGCTCGGCGAGCTCTCCGATCGCTGGGGACGACGGCCCGTCCTGATCCTCAGCCTGATTGGCACCGCCATCAGCTTCTCGATGCTCGCGCTCGCCCACAGCCTGGCCATGCTGTTCGCCGCGCGCATCGTCGACGGCCTGTCCGGTGGCAACATCACGACGGCGCGCGCCTACATCGCCGACGTCACGACCGAAGAGGAGCGGCCGAAGGCCTACGGCTTTCTCGGCGCCGCATTCGGCCTCGGCTTCATCATCGGTCCGGCGCTTGGCGGCGCGTTCTCCGTGATCAGCTACACCGCGCCGATCTGGGCGGCCACGGTGATCACGATTGCGGCGACGGTGCTCGCCTGGGTGTGGCTGCCGGAAACCGTGCATCGCGCGCATGCCGGCGGCGTCTCGCCGTGGCGCGCGCTTCGCGAGCTCGGGACGCGGCCGGGACTCCGGCTGCTGCTGACGATCGACTTCGTCTACTGGATGGCGTTCGCGGTCTACCAGACCACGTTCGCGCTGTTCGGCGCCCGCCGCTTCGGCTTCGACGCGACGCACACGGGCTATCTGCTGAGCGCGTTCGGCGCGCTCGGCGTGATCGTGCAGGGACTGCTGGTGGCGCCGCTCGCGAGGAAGCTGGGCAGCCGCCAGACGCTCGTCGTCGGGCTCATTTGCACCGCGATCGGCTGGGGCGGCAGCGCGCTGACCCACAGCATTCCGCTGTTCGTGGCTGATGCTGGTGCCGGCGGCATTCGGTATCGGGCTGTGCAATGCGACGCTGACGACGCTGGTGAGCACTGCCGCCTCGCCCGGTGAGCAGGGCCGCGTCCAGGGCGCGGCCGGCGCGCTCGAGAGCCTCGGGCGCACGATGGGCCCGGTCTGGGGCAACGCAGTACTACAGGGAGTAGGAGAAGGCGCCGCCTATGGCGCGGCCGCTGGCCTGCTGGTCGGCGCAGCCGTCATGGCCGAGCGTTATCACCCGCCGGCGAAGACGGAGCAGGTGAACTCCCAACTCCCAACTTCCAACTCCCAAGCGGAGCCGCTCGATCCTTCGGGGTGAAACGGTTACAACCGGGCTCGGTCGATGTCTTTCAGCCCGATGGTCACGAGCAGGTCGGCTTGGGAGTTGGAAGTTGGGAGTTGGGAGTTGGCGCTCTAAAGCGCCAGCTCCGCTTCCAGCCGTGAGACCAGGCCATCGAGCTGGCTCACCACCGCGCCGACCGTGTCCGGCTGGCTGAGATCGACGCCGGCCTTGCGCAGCTGCTCCATCGGATAGTCGTTCCCGCCCGAGCGCAGCAGCTCGAGATAGCGCTCCCGCGCCCCGCCGCGCGTGCCCTCGTCACCCGACATGATCTCCCTGGCCAGCCGCGCCGCCGAGGCGAAGCACGTCGCGTACTGGTAGACGTAGTACGGCGAGTTGAAGAAGTGCGGGATGCGCGACCAGGTGAGGCCGGTCAGCGCGTTCAGATCGAGCGCGTCGCCGTAGTAGTCCTTCAGCAGCTGGGTGTAGGTCGCGGTGAGCACTTCGGCGGTGATCGGCTGATCCTGTTCGACCAGGCGGTGCACCTGCAGCTCGTAATCCGCGAACAGGACCTGCGTGTAGAAGGTCCCGGCGATGTTGTCGATCGCGTGCTGCAGCAGGACGATGCGCTCGGCGGGATCGGTGGAATTGGCGAGCATGTGCTCGAGCAGCAGCGCCTCGCTGAGCGTGGACGGGACCTCGGCGACGAAGATGGTGTAGTTCGAGTAGATGAACGGCTGCGTCTCGTGCGACAGGATGGTGTGCATCGAGTGCCCCATCTCGTGCGCCAGCGTGAACACGTCGTCCATCGTGTCGGTGTAGTTCAGGAGCATGTACGGATGGGTGCCGTACACCGGCGCGGAGTACGCGCCCGATCGCTTGCCGTCGTTCTCGTAGACGTCGATCCAGCCGCCGCCGAATCCCTGCTGCATGCGGCGCTGATACTCGGGGCCGAGCGGCGCGACCGAGGTCACGATTCGCTCGAGCACGTCGTCGTACTGGTACTTCTTGTCGAAGGTGACGAGCGGGATCGAGAAGTCGTAGACGTGATAGCTGGGGACGCCGAGCGCCTTGCGGCGGAGGCGGTGATAGCGCCGCAGCGGCTCGACGCCGGCCCGCGTCGACGCGATCAGGTTCTCGACCACCGAGGTCGGGATGTTGTCGCCGTGCAGCGCCGCTTCGAGCGTGCTCGCGTAGCCGCGGGCCCGGGCGTGGAACCAGTCGCGCTGACAGACGCCGTTGTAGAGGGTCGCGTAGGTGTTGATGCTCGACTGATAAGTCGTGTGCAGGGCCTCGAACGCGGCGGCGCGATCGGCCTGTTCGCGGCGGGTCGCGAGAATGGCGCGGTACTGTCCGTACGAGACCACGACCTCCTCGCCCGTCGACAGCGTGACGGTCGGATACTTCACGTCGGCGGTCGAGAGCGCGAAGTAGGCGTCGTTCGACGCCGAGGACATCCGGCTCGCCAGCGACATCAGGCGCTCGCCGTTCTCGTCGAGCACGTGCTCCTGCTGCCGGTAGAGATCCTCGATCGCGAAGCGATAGAGCCGCAGCGGCTCGGAGGTCCGGATCCATTCGCGGACCGTCTCGATCGGAATCGCCAGCAGCTCGGGGTTGAACCAGGACTCCGCCTGCTTCCAGCGCGCGAACAGCAGCTGCACCTGCTGGCGCTTTGCGTTGACGCTGTTGTCACGCTGATCCTCGTCGTAGCGCAGCGACGGGAAGTACCAGACGCGATACGCCAGCTGTCCAAGCTCTTCCGAGAGCCGGAAGGCGGCGAGCAAGCGGTCCGGCCCCTGCGCGATCGTGCCTTTCAGCGCCGCGTAGCGGTCGATGCCGGCGTCGAGGGTCTTGAACGCCGTGTCCCAGGCGTCCCAGCCGGTAAAGATGTCGTCGAGGTTCCACTTGAAGCGCTCAGGAATCTCGAGCCGCTTGCGGCTGCGGGCCTGCGGCGCCGGCGCGGCCAACCCGGCCGTGTCGAAGAATTCGGCAATGCGCATGAACGTCAACTATATCAATGGGGATCGGACGCGGGACGCGGGACTCGGGACGCGGGACTCGGGACTCGGGATTCGGGACGCGGGACTAGGGACTGGGGACTACGGACTCGATCCATTCGACTACGCGATCGAGGATGCGCGCGAGGACTTCGTCCGGCTTCGGCGCGCCGCGGCCGCCGACCTTGAAGGAGTGGTCGCCGCCGGCAATCTCGAACAGCGTCGCCTGGTGCAGCCGCGGGATCAGATTGCGAATCTCCTCCGCGGTGCCGAACGCGTCGCGCGTGCCCTGCACGAACAGCATCGGTTCGCGGATCGCCGGCAGATGCGCATCGCGCCGCTGCTCCGGCTTGCCCGGCGGATGCAGCGGGTAGCCGAGGAAGGCCAGCCCGCGCACGCCGCTCACGCCCTGCGAGGCGACCTGCGACGCGATCCGTCCGCCCATCGACTTGCCGCCGATGAACATCGGCAGATCGCTGGCCTCGGCTCGGGCGGCGTCGATCGCCTCGCGCCAGCTGCGCTCGAGCACGTCGGGCCGATCGGGCACGTGCCGGCCGGCCGTCACGTACGGGAAGTCGAACGTCGCGGCGGTGATGCCGCGCGCGGCCAACCCCTCGGCCGTTCGTACCATGAACGGGCTGGTCTGCCCCGCGCCGGCGCCATGTGCCACCACCAGGACAGCGCGCGCCGATCCGCTACGGTACACTTTGATTTCCATGCGAAAAGTCCTGATTTCAGCCGTTCTGCTGCTGACGTCGGCGGTTCCGTCCCTGGCCCAGCGGCTGCCCTCGACCGTAGTCCCGCTGCACTACGACATCACGGTGGCGCCGGACCTTGCCGCGGCGAAGTTTACCGGAGAGGAAACGATCCGCGTCCGGCTCGCCAAACCGTCGACCGCGATCGTGCTCAACGCCGCGGAGATCACCTTCGGCGAGGTGAAGGTCACGGCGGCGGGCAAGACGCAGGTGGCGAAGGTCTCGGTCGACGAGAAAACTGAGCAGGCGACGTTCCTGGTGGCTGCTCCGATTCCCGCCGGCGACGCCGAGATCAGCATCAAGTACGCCGGCATCCTCAACGACGATCTCCGCGGCCTTTACCTGAGCCAGGCCAACAAGCGCCGCTATGCCGTCACGCAGCTCGAGGCGACCGACGCGCGCCGCATGTTCCCGTCGTTCGACGAGCCGGCGTTCAAGGCGACGTTCGCGCTGACCGCCATCATCGATGCCGCCGACCGGGCCATCTCGAACGGCGCCATCGTGTCCGACACGCCGGGCCCTGGCGCCGGCAAGCGCACCCTCAAGTTCGAGACCACGCCGAAGATGTCCACCTATCTCGTGGCGCTCACCGTCGGCGATTTCGAGTGCAACGAGGGCTCAGCCGACGGCATTCCGGTGCGCATCTGCGCCACGCCCGACAAGAAGCACCTGACCGGGTTCGCCCTCGAGGCCGCGCGGCAGCAGATCGAGTTCTTCAACCGCTATTACACGATCCAGTATCCGTTCAAGAAGCTCGACGTCGTAGCCGTCCCCGACTTCGCCGCCGGTGCCATGGAGAACACCGCCGCGATTTTCTACCGAGAGACGCTGCTCCTCGCCGAACCCGACGCCTCGGTCGAGGCGCGCAAGAACATCGCCAAGGTGCTCGCGCACGAGATCGCCCACCAGTGGTTCGGCAACATCGTGACGATGCAGTGGTGGGAGGACATCTGGCTGAACGAGGGGTTCGCCAACTGGATGATGAGCAAGCCGGTGAAGGCGTGGCGCCCCGACTGGCAGCTGGAACTCGACGACGTCGAGGACAACCATCGCGCGATGGGGCTCGACTCCCTCCGCTCCACGCGGCCGGTGCGGATGAAGGCGACCACGCCAGCCGAGATCGCCGAGCTGTTCGATCCGATTGCCTACGAGAAGGGGGCCGCCGTCATCCGGATGCTCGAGGCCTGGCTTGGCGAGGAGCCGTTCCGGAAAGGGATCAACGCCTACCTCGAGCGCTATCAGTACGGTAATGCGCGCGCCGAGGACTTCTGGTCGACGCTCACGAAGGTGACTGGCAAGCCGGTCGACCGCGTCATGTCGACGTTCGTCGACCAGCCCGGGCTGCCGCTCGTGTCGGTCGACGTGCGCTGCACCGGCAACACGGCGCAGACGATCCTGACTCAGGAACGGTATCTGCGGGATCCGTCCGCCAAGGCTCCGGCTCCGAAGCAGCCGTGGCAGATTCCTGTCTGCCTGAAGACCTCCACCGGCGAGACGGCCTGTGACGTGCTCCAGGAGCTGCAGGAGCCGATTGCACTCAAGAGCTGCCCCGACTGGGTGATGGGGAACGCGGGGGCGCGCGGATACTACCGCGTGGCCGCCACACCCGAGACCGTGAAGAAGCTCGCCGCCGACCTCGGCCGGCTGACACCCGCCGAGCGGATGGCCGTCGTCTCCGACGAGCTCGCGCTCGTGCGCGCGGCTCGTCACGACGTCGGCACGCTGCTCGATCTCTCCGGTGGATTCGGACAGGAGCGGACTGCCGATGTCATGCAGTCGGTCGCCGCCGCGCTCGCGCTGGTTGACGTTTCGTTCACGACGGACGCGACGCGCACACCGTACCGGGCCTGGGTTCGCTCCGTGTTCCGCCCGGCCTACGACGCGGTGGGCATCGAGGCTCGCGCCGATGATCCGGACGAGACCAGGTCGCTACGCGCCACGCTGATCGGGCTGCTCGGCCGGACCGCGCGTGATCCGCAGGTGATCGCTCGGGCCAGCGAGCTGGTCTCGCGTGAGCTCGACAAACCGGGCTCGATCGAGCCGACTCTCCTCGACGTCATCGTCCAACTGGCGGCCGTCGCCGGCGACGCGACCCTCTACGACCGGTATCTCGCGCGCAGCAAGGCCGCGAAAGAGCCCGAAGAACATTACCGCTATCTCTACGCCCTGACCTCGTTCACCGATCCGGCGCTCGTGCGCCGGACCATGGACCTCGCGCTCTCGCCGGACGTTCGTTCCCAGGACGCCAAATACGTGATTGCACGAATGCTCACCGCCGACTCCCAACAGCTGGCGTGGCAGCTCATTCGCGAGCGCTGGCCGGAGATCCAGAAGAAGACCGGCGAATTCGTCGGCAACACGGTCATCGTCGGCGCGCTCGTCGTCCTTCTGCGACGCGAAGGTCGCCGACGAGGTCAAAGGCTTCTTCACCACGAACAAGGTGCCCGACGCCGAACGCACGCTCCAGCAATCCCTCGAACGCATCAGCACCTGCGCCGCCTGGCTGAGCTCCAGCGGCCGAAGCTCACGGAGTGGATCAAGGGCAAATAAGCCAACTCCCAATTCCCAACTTCCAACTCCCAAACCGAAGTGCAAAGCCCTTCGACCAGGCCCCCTTGGGGGTTGGGAGTTGAAGGTTGGGAATTGCCATTCGCGGCAACTTGCCACAACATATCAACTAATGTAGATTAGTAGATATGGAATTGGGTGGGCAGCTCTTCCGTCTGTTGGGGGACGACGCGCGGCTGCGGATTCTGCGGCTGCTGGCGGCCGAGCGCCTCAATGTGACGGAGCTGACCGGCATTCTCGGTCTGGCCCAGTCCGGGGTGTCCCGCCATCTCGGCATGCTGAAGGACGCCGGCCTGGTGGCCGAGCAGCGCGACGGCGTCTACACCTGGTACCGCCTCGCCCCGGGGCTGCAGGATGCGAGCAACGGCTTCGGCCCGCTCTGGCCGCTGCTCCAGACCCATTTCGACAATGCCGCGGCCACCGCGGAGGGCCGGGCGGACGCCGCACGGCTCGAGGAAGTGCGCCGGCTCCGCAAGGAGAACTTCGAGCAGCACGGCGGCACCGACGCCCGCGAGCGGCAGCTGGTGCCCGGCCGCAGCTGGGCGGCCTGGGCCCGCGCGATGGGGCAGCTCCTGCCGCCCTTGCGCGTCGCCGATCTCGGCTGCGGCGACGGCTACCTGACCGTCGAGGCCAGCCGCTGGGCGTCGCGCGTCATCGCGATCGACCGGTCGAAGGCGGTCCTCGAACGCGCGCGCGAGCTGGCGCGCCGGCGTCACGTCACCAACGTCACCTGGCGCCGTGGCGAGATCGAGCAGGTGCCGCTCCGCGACGGGTCGGTGGACGTGGCGCTGCTGTCGCAGGCGCTGCATCACGCCGAGTCCCCGGCGCAGGCGGTCGGCGAGGCGTTCCGCATCCTGGTCCCCGGCGGACGCGTGCTGGTGCTCGATCTGCGCGAGCACGATCAGGATTGGGTGCGAGACCGGCTCGGCGACCGCTGGCCTGGCTTCTCCGATAGCAAACTGGCCGGGCTGCTCAAGGCGGCCGGCTTCACCGACGTCAAGGTGACTGTCGGCGCGCGGCGCGCCGGCGATCCGTTCACCGTGCTGATTGCCACCGGGACCCGCCCCGCGGCGACCCGAGAGTAGAGAGATATGACGAATTCGGCCCGTTCCCACGCTCCCGTTCCCAGTCCCGCGTTCGACGCGCTGCGCCAGCTGCTGGCGCGCCGCATCCTGATCCTCGACGGCGCCATGGGCACGATGATCCAGCGCCACAAATTGACCGAGGCGGACTTCCGCGGCGAGCGCCTGAAGGAGCACGCCAAGGATCAGCGGGGGAACAGCGACATCCTCATCCTGACGCGGCCCGACGTCATCAGCAGCATCCACCACGAGTACCTCGCCGCCGGCGCCGACATCGTCGAGACGAACACGTTCTCCAGCACCGTGATCGGGCAGTCGGACTACAACCTCGAGTCGCTGGTCTACGAGCTGAACGTCGAGGGGGCGCGGCTGGCGAAGGCGGCGGCGCAGGAGTGGACGGAGCGGACGCCGGACCAGCCGCGGTTCGCCGCCGGCTCGATGGGCCCGATGAACCGCACGCTGTCGATCTCGCCGGACGTCAACGATCCGTCGTTCCGCGGCATGACGTTCGACCAGGCGCGCGCCGCCTACGAGGAGCAGGTGCGCGGCCTCATCGACGGCGGCAGCGACCTGCTGCTGCTCGAGACCATCTTCGACACCCTCAACGCCAAGGCGGCGATCGTGGCGATCGAGAACGTGTTCGAGGAGAAGGGCGTGCGGCTGCCGCTGTTCATCTCGGTGACGATCACCGATCGCAGCGGCCGGACGCTGTCGGGCCAGACGCTCGACGCGTTCTACACGTCGATCCGGCACGCGCGTCCCTTTGCGGTCGGCCTCAACTGCGCGCTCGGCGCCCGCGACATGCGGCCGTATCTGGCGGAGCTGGCGCGGCTGGCCGAGTGCTACGTCAGCAGCTACCCGAACGCCGGGCTGCCGAACGCCTTCGGCCAGTACGACGAGCTGCCCGACGAAACCGGCGCGCTGCTCCGCGACTTCGCGGCGAGCGGATTCGTCAACGTCCTCGGCGGCTGCTGCGGCACGACCCCCGATCACATCGCGGCCGTGCGCAAGGCGGTGGACGGCGTCGCGCCGCGCCCGCTGCCGGCGGACTCGTGGCTGAGTCTTCCGCCTAAAGGCGGAAGCCACGAGGTGGCGGGCGGAAGCCACGAGGCGTCGCGCGGTATTGCCCCCGAGCACTACTCGCAGTTCAGCGGCCTGGAAACGCTGACCATCCGCCCCGACAGCAACTTCCAGATGATCGGCGAGCGCACCAACGTCACCGGCTCGGCGCGCTTCGCCCGCCTGATCAAGAGCGGCAACTACGCCGAGGCGGTCAGCGTGGCCGCCGAGCAGGTGCGCGGCGGCGCCAACCTGATCGACGTCAACATGGACGAAGGCATGCTCGATTCCGAGCAGGCCATGACCACGTTCCTCAACTACATCGCCACCGAGCCGGAGATCGCGCGCGTGCCGGTGATGGTCGACAGCTCGAAGTGGTCGGTCATCGAGGCCGGCCTGAAGTGCGTCCAGGGCAAGAGCGTGGTCAACTCGATCAGCCTCAAGGAAGGGGAGGACGACTTCCTGCACAAGGCGCGGCTGGTCCAGCGGTACGGCGCCGGCGTGGTGGTGATGGCCTTCGACGAGACCGGCCAGGCCGACACGATTGCGCGCAAGGTCGAGATCTGCCAGCGCGCCTACCGGCTGCTGACGACCGAGGCCGGCTTCGATCCGACCGACATCATCTTCGACCCCAACATCCTCGCCATCGCGACCGGCCTCGAGGAGCACAACGACTACGCCGTGAACTTCATCGAGGCGGCGCGCATCATCAAGGAGACCTGTCCGGGCGTCAAGATCAGCGGCGGCGTCAGCAACCTGTCGTTCTCGTTCCGCGGCAACGACATCGTCCGCGAGGCGATGCACTCCGCGTTCCTGTTCCACGCGATGAAGGCCGGCATGGACATGGGCATCGTCAACGCCGGCCAGCTGGTGGTCTACGAGGACATCCCCAAGGACCTGCTCGAGCACGTCGAGGACGTCATCTTCAACCGCCGGCCCGATTCGACCGAGCGGCTGGTGCAGTTCGCCGACACCGTCAAGGGCGCCGGCAAGAAGCGCGAGGCCGACCTGTCGTGGCGCGAGCGCGACGTCGAGCAGCGCCTGAGCTACGCGCTGGTTCACGGCGTCGTCGACTTCGTCGAGCAGGACGTCGAAGAGGCGCGGCAGAAGTACGACAAGCCGCTGCACATCATCGAAGGTCCGCTGATGGACGGCATGAAGATCGTCGGCGACCTGTTCGGCGCCGGCAAGATGTTCCTGCCGCAGGTCGTGAAGAGCGCGCGGGCGATGAAGAAGGCGGTCGCCTACCTGCTGCCGTACATGGAGGAGGAGAAGCGGCTCTCCGGCTCGCCGTCGGCGCAGGGCCGCATCCTGATGGCGACGGTGAAGGGCGACGTCCACGACATCGGCAAGAACATCGTCGGCGTGGTGCTCGGGTGCAACAACTACGAGATCGTCGACCTCGGCGTCATGGTCCCGGGCGCGAAGATCCTCGACACCGCCGTCGAGCAGAACGTCGACGCCATCGGCCTCAGCGGCCTGATCACGCCGTCGCTCGACGAGATGGTGTTCGTCGCGAAGGAAATGGAGCGGCGCGGCATGCGCATGCCGCTGCTGATCGGCGGCGCCACGACCAGCAAGCAGCACACCGCGGTCAAGATCGCGCCGGAGTACAGCGGCCCGGTGGTGCACGTGCTCGACGCCTCCCGCGCCGTGGACGTGGTGTCGAGCCTGCTCGGCGACAAGTACGCCGAGTTCACGCGCGCCAATCGCGCCGCCCAGGCCGAGACGCGCGAGAAGTATGCGGCGCGGGCCGAGAAGCCGCTGCTCTCCTACGAGCGGGCGCGCGCCAACCGCCTGAAGATCGACTGGGACGAGCACGTCATCGAGTCGCCGTGGTTCGTCGGACGCCGCTATCTGGACGACGTGCCGCTGGCCGATATTGCCAAGTACATCGACTGGACGTTCTTCTTCTCGGCGTGGGAGCTCAAGGGCCGGTACCCGGGCATCCTCTCGCATCCGGAGTACGGCGCGGCGGCGCGCGAGCTGTTCGAGCACGCCCAGGCGCTGCTGAAGCGAATCATCGACGAGAAGCTCCTGAAGGCGAGCGGCGTCTACGCGTTCTGGCCGGCGAACACCGACGGCGACGACGTGGTGCTCTACAAGGACGACTCACGGCACGAGGAACTGGCGCGGTTCCCGATGCTGCGGCAGCAGGAGGTCATCGCCGACGACAAGCCGAACCGATCGCTCGCCGACTTCATCGCGCCGCGCGAGAGCGGCGTGCCCGACTACCTCGGGATGTTCGCGGTCACGGCGGGCCTCGGCGCCGACGAGCTGGTGCGGACGTTCGAAGCCGATCTCGACGACTACAGCGCGATCATGGTCAAGGCCATTGCCGACCGCCTGGCCGAGGCGTTCGCCGAGTACCTGCACGCGCAGGCGCGGAAGGACTGGGGCTACGGCGCCAGTGAGACGTTGAGCAACGAAGATCTGGTCGCCGAGAAATACCGGGGCATCCGTCCGGCCTACGGCTACCCGGCGTGCCCGGACCACACCGAGAAGTTCAAGCTGTTCGACCTGCTGGACGCCGGCCGCCAGGGCCTGACGCTGACCGAACACGCCGCGATGCTGCCGGCCGCGAGCGTCAGCGGCCTCTACTTCTCGCACCCGCAGGCCAAGTACTTCAACGTCGGCCGCATCGGCCGCGACCAGCTCGAGTCCTACGCGAAGCGCAAGGGGATTTCGATCGAGGAGGCCGAGCGCTGGCTGCAGCCGAACCTCTCCTACGACCCGGCCGAAGCGGGAGTGAAGTGTTGAGAGCGCATCGTGATCGGGAAGCGGGAAGCGGGAGGCGGGAAGCGGGAAGCGGGAGCGGGAAACGGGAAACGGGAAACGGGAAACGGACTACGCGCTAGTCCCGCGTCCCGCCTCCCGCCTCCCGCCGTCCCGCGTCCCGCTTCCCGATCCCGATCCCCGATCACGATCGCGTTTTCGGTGTCTAATCCCCCCATGGCCCCAACCAACGTCAGTGCCCAGCCGTCTGATATCCAGGGCGCGCGCAGGATGGATCCATCTCAGCAAAGGCCTCGCCGCGCTCCGGCGGTGAGGATCGGCGTGTGGCTGTTCGGAATTGGGACGGCCGCGATGCTCGTTGCCGCCGTCCTGCACGATCCCTCCGCTCCTGTCTCCGCCCAGGCGTCATCCCCGCGCAATTCGTCTTCCCGTAATTCCTCCTTTACGGTCGCCCGGCGCGACTTCGTCAAGAGCGTTCGGCTCAGCGGCACGGTCGAAGCGATCCAGTCGATGACCATCTCGGCGCCGCGCCTGACCGGCCCCAACAGCGGTTCGCTCGTGATCACCCGGCTGGTCCGCCCTGGCAGCGCCGTCCAGGCAGGGCAGGCCATTGTCGAGTTCGATCGCCAGCAGCAGCTGACCAACGCCCTCGATCGCCGCGCCGAGCTCCAGGATCTCGAACAGCAGATCCGCAAGCGCGAAGCGCAGGAGCGTGCCGCCGCTGCCCGCGACGAAGGGGAGATCAAGACCGCCGAGAGCACCCAGGCCCGGGCCGAGCTCGAGATGGTCAAGAACGACATGATCCCGAAGATCAACGCGGAGAAGAACACCAACGCGCTCGAGCAGGCGCGCGCCACGCTGAAGCAGCTGAACGCGACCTACGAGTTGAAGCGCAAGGCCGCCGAGGCGGACCTCAGCATCCTGCGCATCCGCCGCGATCGTGCCGAGAACGCGATGCGCCAGGCCGAGATCAACGCCGAGCGCATGGCCATCAAGGCGCCGATCGGCGGCATGGCGGTCCTGAAGACGGTGTGGAAGGGCAACAACATGGCGGAAGTGCAGGAGGGCGAGGAGGTCCGCGCCGGCGTCCCGGTCGTGGACATCGTCAATCCCAACGCCATGCGCGTGCGCGCCCGCGTCAACCAGGCGGACATCAACGAGCTGCGGATCGGCCAGTCGGTCGTGGTCGGTCTCGACGCGTATCCCGAGCTGCACTTCCCCGGGCGCATCGCGCAGATCTCGCCGCTCGGCATCACCTCGACGCTCTCCCCTAAAGTGCGGCAGTTCATCGTGCTGATCGACGTCCAGGGCTCGCATCCGAACCTGATGCCGGACCTGACGGCGTCGCTCGACGTCGAGCTCTCGCGGGTGCCCCGATCGCTGGTGGTGCCGCGCGACGCGATCCGGCACGACGGCGAGCGCGCGTTCGTCCGCGCTGCAGCGCGGCTCGAGCTCCGAGGAGCGCGAGGTGACGGTGACGGCGATGAGCGCGCACGAGGCCGTGGTCTCGGCCGGCGTCGACGAAGGCGCAGTCATCGCCAGGAACGTCGCGGCCGGGAGCGGTCGATGAGCCGGGCGGCGGCGCTGCGGTCGCGTCGTGTGCTCGCGCTCGGTGCGGTCGCGCTCGGCGTGCTGGTGGCGGTCGGCGCGTTCGTCAGGGTCGGGCGCGGCGCGGCGCCGGACGTCGCCACCGTCGACGTGGTGAAAGGGGAGTTCGTCGATACCCTGGAGATTCGCGGCGACATCCGCCCGTTCAAGTCGATCGTGCTGTCGTCGCCGATGCAGTCCGGCGAGCTGCAGATCGTGAAGCTCGCCAAGAACGGCACCCCGGTCCAGCCGGGCGACGTCGTCGTGCAGTTCGACGCCTCGACGCTCCAGCGCACGATCCAGGAGAAGAAGTCGGAGCTGCGGCAGTCGGACGCGGAGATCGAGCAGGCGCGCGCGCAGGGCCGCATCACCGAGGAGCAGAACGCCACCGCGCTGATGAAGTCGCGCTACGACATCGAACGCGGCAAGCTCGACGTCAGCAAGGGCGAGACCGTCTCCCGCATCGAGAACGAGCAGGCCAAGCTGTCGCTCAAGGACGCGGGGCAGCGGCTGCGCGAGCTCGAAGAGAAGATCAAGTCGGACCGCACCTCGACCGAAGCGGACGTCGCCGCGAAGATGCGGAAGCGCGAGAAGGCGCAGTTCGATCTCGAGCGCGCCGAGCGCGGCCTCCAGAACCTCGAGCTCAAGGCGCCGGCCGCCGGCACCGTCAACATCCTGCCGAACTTCCGGTCCGGCAACATGTTCGGCGAGCAGGAGTTCCGCGAGGGGGATCGCGCCTGGCCCGGCGCGGCGATTCTCGAGCTGCCTGACCTCTCGTCGGTCCATCTCGAGGCGCGGCTCGAAGAAGCGGACCGGGGCCGGTTCAAGGCGCAACAGGACGCGACCGTGCGCATCGAGGCGCTGCCGGGGCGCGACTTCAAGGCCCGCATCAACCACATCTCCGTGCTCGCGCGCGTCGACTTCTCGTCGGGATGGCCGCCGTCGCGCAACTTCGACCTCAACCTGATCCTGCTCGACGCCGACCCGAAGATCCGGCCCGGCATGACCGCGGTCGCCCGCATCGCCACCGACCGTGTCCCCGACGTCCTGCTGGTGCCCGCCGAGGCCGTGTTCCAGAAGGACGGCGCCCCGATCGTCTATCGCCTCGACGGCTCGGAGTTCGTCGAGACCCGCGTCGAGGTGACGCGCCGCGGCAAGGAGCAGTCGATCATCGCCTCGGGCATCGCCGCCGGCGACAAGATCGCGCGGCGCCGGCCGCAGCCCGCCGACATCAGGAGGACCGAGTGAAGCGGCGCATCATGCTGCTGATCGTGGTCGTCGCGATCGTCGGGATCGGCGCGGCCCTGATCGTCGCGGTGCCCAGGCTGCCCGACCGCGGCAGCAGCGTCCCGACCGCGCGGGTGTCGAAGACGCCGCTCAAGCTCACCGTCCATGCCACCGGCGACCTGCGCGCCGGCCGCACCATGTCGCTGGCCACGCCGCCGGTCGGCGGCACGCTTCGCATCATCAAGCTGGTGCAGACCGGCATGCCGGTCAAGGCTGACGAGACCGTCGTCGAGTTCGATCCCGCCGATCAGCTGTTCGCGCTCGAGCAGGCGAAGTCCGAGCTCGCCGAGGCCGAGCAGGAGATCGTCAAGATGAAGGCGGACGGCGCCGTCCAGAAGGCCCAGGACGACGTGGCGCTGCTGACCGCGAAGTTCGACGTCCGCCGCGCCGAGCTCGACGCGACCGGCAACGAGTTCATCGCCCCGGTCGACGCCAAGAAGAACGTCCTGTCGCTCGAGGAAGCGCGCCGCCGGCTCGCCCAGCTCGAGGAAGACGTCAAGTCGCGCGTCGCCACCAGCCAGGCGTCGCTCGCCGTGGTCGATGAGAAGCGGCACAAGGCGACGCTGTCGATGCAGCGGGCGCAGCAGGTCATCGACTCGCTGGTGCTCAAGGCGCCGCTCGACGGGGTTGTGTCGGTCAAGGAGAACCGCAACGCCGCCGGCGGCATCTTCTTCACCGGCATGGTGCTGCCCGAGCACCGCGAGGGCGATCAGGTCTTTCCCGGCGCGCCGGTCGCCGACGTCATCGAGTCGGGCCGCATGGAAGTCCGCGCCAAGGTCGACGAGAACGATCGCGGCAACCTGACGCAGGGCCAGCAGGCGTCGGTGTCCGTCGACGCGCTGCCCGGCGAGGTCTTCACCGCGCGCGTCGGTGCGCTGTCCGGGCTCGCGTCCCGCGCCAGCTTCTTCGACGCGGCCAGCGTCAGCCGCCTGTTCGACGTGACCTTTGCCTTCGACAAGCCGGATCCGCGGCTCAAGGCCGGTTCGTCGGTCCGCCTTGTCATCGAGGGCAAGCAGCTCACCGACGCGCTGCACGTGCCGCGGCAGGCGGTGTTCGCGCGAGCCGGCAAGAACCACGTCTTCGTCCGCTCCGGCGACCGCTTCGAGGAGCGCGAGGTGAAGGTCACGCAGCGCACCGAGAGCCGCGTCGTCATCGAGGGGCTGACGGAAGGGCTCGAGGTCGCGCTGATCGATCCGACCGCGCGCCCCGCCGGGGCCGCACAGCCGAGCGCGCCGCCGCTGCCGGGGGCAGGGCCGTCGCGATGACAGCCGCTCGCATCCCTGCCGTCGGCCGCTACGCCGACTTCCTGCCGGACCTGCGCATGGGCCTGGACAACCTCCGCGCCCACAAGCTGCGCTCGCTGCTGACGATGATGGGCATGATCTTCGGCGTCGCGGCGGTCGTCGCGATGCTGTCGATCGGCGCCGGCGCGCAGCAGGAAGTGATGGCGTTCATCGAGCAGCTCGGCGTGCGCAACCTGATCGTCGAGTCGCGCGAGGCGCCGGACCAGCAGACGCTGCAGAAGATCCGCAAGTTGTCGGCGGGCCTCAACTTTCAGGACTATCGCGTCATCCAGGCCAACCTCGAGAACGTCACCACCTCGTCGGCGCGCAAGCGCTTCACGCCCTCGAAGCTGATGCCCAAGCCGCAGGGGGACTCGCCGATCGTCTACGGCGTCAGCCCGTCCTACGCCACGATCGCCAATCTCCGCGTCGTCAACGGCCGCTTCTTCGATGAAGCCGAGACCGCCAACGCCGCGCCGGTCGCGGTCCTCGGCGAGGCCGCCGCGGCGGCGCTGTTCGGCACCGACGATCCGCTCGGCCGCTACGTGAAGGTGAACGAGCAGTGGTTCCAGGTGGTCGGCGTCGCCGGCCCGCAGCTGACGGTGCAGACCGACGTCGCCGGCATCCCGGCCCAGGATCGGAACAACCTGATTTACGTGCCGCTCTACGCCGCGATCTTCCGGCTCGAGGACGGCCAGACGCGGCAGAAGGACGAGATCGACGGCATCTACCTGCAGATGCGGTCGGCCGACGACATTCCGGCCTCGTCGGCGCTGCTCCGCGGCCTCCTGAACGTGTCGCATCGCGAGGCCGGGGACTTCACGATCGTCTCACCCGCCGAACTGCTGGCCGAGCAGCGCCGCACGCAGCGCATCTTCGAGATGGTCATGGTCGCGATCGCGTCGATCTCGCTGCTGGTCGGCGGCATCGGCATCATGAACATCATGCTGGCCAGCGTCATGGAGCGGACCCGCGAGATCGGCGTCCGCCGCGCCATCGGCGCCAAGCGCCGCGACGTCATCCGCCAGTTCCTGATCGAGACGACGATCATCTCGCTCGCCGGCGGGATCGTCGGGGTGCTGTTTGGCGTCGGCCTGTCGCAGCTGATCGGCTACCTGGCCGGCTGGTCGACCATCGTGACGACCTGGTCGATCGTGCTCGCGTTCGTCGTCTCGGTCGCCATCGGGCTGATCTTCGGTCTCTATCCCGCCGCCCGCGCCGCCTCGCTCGATCCGGTCAAAGCGCTGCACTACGAGTAACTCCCAACTCCCAACTTCCAACTCCCAAGGGTGGCTCGGAGTGAGTCGTTGCTGCTCTTCGCGGCTTACCGTTGGCCGACGGCTCGCTTGGGAGTTGGGAGTTGGGAATTGGGAGTTGATCTAGACCTTCATGAGGATCCCGCGCGTGGTCACGCCGCGGAGTGACGCGAGCGCACGGCAGTAGATGCCCAGCTGCCGGCGGTAGCGGTCGAGATCGACCTCGAGCTCGCGATCGGTCTTGAAGTCGACCACGACCAGGCTGCCGTCGGCCTCCTCGAAGGCCAGATCGATGGTGCCTTCGATCAGCGAGCCGGCCGGATCCTGCCAGAGGATCGGCAGCTCGCGAAAACATCGCTTCGCCAGTTCGGCCGCGCGAATCTGATCGAAGAGCGGATGACGCAGCACTGCCGTGACCGCCTCGGCCACCGCGTAGACCTCCTCGTCCACGCCCGCTCCCGTTCCCAGCAGGATGCGTCCCTGCGTTGCCGCGACGCGGCGGATCGTGGATTCGTCCGCGTCGAGCGTGACCGTCGCCAGCGTCGTATGAACGAGCGTGCCGAACCGCGGGCCGAACGGCCGGCCGATCACGCGGGGTACGTCGACGACGTCGATGGCGATGTGCTGAAGGTCGAGCAGCGGCAGCTCGCGATCGGCGGCCATCTGCGTCACGGTGCGCGACGTGATCGACGGCTGCCGGGCGCCGGCGATGGCGGCCGCGCGTGCCGACTGCCACTGCCGATAGGCACCGAGGCGCTCGCTGGAGCCGGCGGGGTCGCCGTCCTTGGCGATCAGGTCGTCGCGGCGGAGGCCGAATGACGAGCCGGCGTCGAGCGCGAGCACGCGCGGATCCCACCACGTGACGAGATACTCGCGCGGGGCTGGGGACTCGGGACTTGGGACCCGAGAACCTGCGGCTGGTGTGCCCGAGAACGAGAACGATCCCGGTGCGACGGTCGTGGTGCGCGCGGGATCGCCGTCTGGCCGCGAGAGCACCGTGTCCTTCGACGGGAACGCCGGGCACCCCACTGCCGCCGCCGGCTTCCGTCGATCGGCCAGCGACGGATAGACCGCAGGCATGAGCGGATCGAGCCAGCCACCCTGGTAGACCTCGTCGCCGATCGCGGGCACGATGAGCACGTCGCGGGCCCGAGTGGCGGCGACGTAGGCGAGGCGCTCTCCCTCGGCGCGATCGCGCGCGGCTTCGATGCCGCCGTGCAGCAGCAGGTCCGTCGGCGCCCAGCCCGCCAGCTTGATCGCGCACACCTGGCCGGTCGGGTCAATCCATCGGCCCGCCTCCGGGCGCGAGAGCTTGCAGGTCAGGTCGACGAGGATCACGATTGGGAACTCGAGGCCCTTGGCCTTGTGGACGGTCATCATCCGGACGCCGTCGCTGTCCTCCTCGAGAATCGGCGCCTCCGCGGCCTGGGCCGTGTCGGCCGCCAGTCGCAGCTCTTCGACGAAGCCCCTGAACGAGATGCCGCCGCCAAGCTCGTACTGCCTGGCGAGCTCCGCGACGTGCAGCACGTTGGCGAGCGCCTGCTCGCCGCCGATCCGCAGCGCGAAGCCGACGTGCGCGCGGGTCGCGCGCAGCAGCTCGTGCAGCACGCCTGACGCGCCGCCCCATTCGCGCGCGTCGTCTCGGTCGGCGAACACGCTGTTGCGATGGCGATGGAGGTTGCGGAGCAGCTGGAGCGCGCCGGCGATCGGCCGCAGGTGCTCGACGTCCGGCGGCGTGTCGCGAGCAAAGATCTCGGGAATCCGATGGGGATGAAAGGGGTGCCGCCTGAAGCCCTTCCCGGTCGGGCGGCGGAAGCGGTAGGCCCAGTCGAGCAGGTCCTCGTCCGGGATCGCGAAGAACGGTCCGCGCAGCGTCGCAAACACCGACAGCTCGTCGTCCGGCCACTCGACCGCGGCGAGCGCCGCGCGGATGGCTTCGATCTCCTCACGCTCGTGAAACGCGCGTCCGCCGACCAGCACGTGAGGAATGCCGCGGGCTTCGAGCGCCTCGACGTACGGCCGCGTCACATCCGTCTGCCAGCTGACGAAGCGGCGGAACAGCAGGCACACGTGCTTCGCCGCGACGCCCACCGGCGCGGTGCCGCTGCGCTCGGTGACCTGCCAGCCGCTCTGGTTGAGGATCCAGTCGACCATCGCGCCGACGGCGGCGGGCAGCGACTTGTCGATGGCCGCGCCCGACACGTACCTGGTCGCGTACGGCAGCGGTACCGGCAGGACGACAACGGCCGGCTGATTCGGCAGCGCTGGACGATCGGGAGCCAGCGGCACGTACGGCGCCTGCAGCGTGACGTCGTCACCGGTCAGGACCGGCGCGAAGGCGGCGTTCACGCACGCCTGAATCTCGGGCACGCTGCGGAAGCTGGTGTTCAGTTGCAGCAGCCGCGCGCCGTGTCCTTCGAGCTGTTTCGACACCTCGCGGTAGATGCCGACGTCGGCGCGCCGAAACCGGTAGATCGACTGTTTCGGGTCGCCAACGAGAAAGAGGCGTCCGGGAACCGGCTGGACCTTCCGCCAGTCCGTTTCCGCCTCGTTGTCGGCCGCGAGCAGGAGCAGGATCTCGGCCTGCAGCGGGTCGGTGTCCTGGAACTCGTCGACGAAGATGTGGGTGAAGCGCTGCTGAAAGCCCCGCCGCACCATCGGGTTGCCGCGCACGAGGTCGCGGGCGCGCACCAGCAGATCGAGGAAGTCCAGCGCGCCCGCCGCATCCTTCAGGCCTTCGTATCGCGTCGTCGCGCCCCGGAGCTCGCGCTGCAGCAGCGCCGCGAGATCGGCATCGGCGTCCATGCGGAACTGATCGAGGCGCGTTCGCAGCTGCTCCACCGCGTTCAGCACCTCGTCGCGCCGCACGCCGTTCTTGTAGAGCGCGCCGCGGCCGTGGCGGACGTTGCCGAGCGCCCGGTCGCGCGACAGATCGACCAGCCCCGCCTCCCAGCCGTCGTAGTCGGGCGTACCGGCATCGCCGAACCGCTGCTGCAGGCCGATCTCGTCGCTGAGCCGCCGCACCGGTTCCGTGCTCGTGCAGAGCGGATCGTTGCGCGACGACGGGTCGCGGGTCAGGCCCGCGACCTCGTGCAGCAGGGCGACCGTGACGGCGATCTCCCGCTCGCGCTCGAACGGGTTCCTGGTCCAGTCGCCCGTGAAGTCCCGCCATCCGGTCAGCTCCCACGCCGCGTTGCGGAGGCGGTCGATCGGACCATCGTCGCCGCCGAACGCGGTGCGACGCAGCGCCCGCCTGACGCCTGGCGGCGGATCGGCGAGCTGCTCCTGCAGCCATCGCCCGAACGCGTCGTCGAACAGCCGCGACGCCGAGGGCTCGGTCAGGACCTCGAAGAGCGGGTCGATGCGCGCCTCCACCGGCCGCTCGCGCAGCAGCTCGGCGCAGAATCCATGGATGGTGCTGATGTGGGCTTCTTCCAGCTTGGTCAGCGCGGCATCGAGCAGGCCACGGGCCTCTCCGCTTTCGACCGCGGTCCGTTCACGATCGAGGCGTTCCCGCAGTCGCAGCTTGAGCTCGCCCGCGGCTTTCTCCGTAAAGGTGACGGCGACGATCTTGTCGACCGTGGTGCGTCCTTCCGCGAGGATCCGGACGATGCGGCCGACGAGCTCGGTGGTCTTGCCGGTGCCGGCCGCGGCCTCGACGACCAGCGTCTCGTCGAGCGCGTTCGCGATCAGGTGCCGCGCCTGCGCGTCGGACTTCACGGCATCCCTCGCAGCGACGTCAGGTCGCTGATCGACTCCGCCGGCTTGCGGCGCAGGTGCAGCGGTTCGTCGGGGCCGCAGACCGGGCGGAAATCGCACCAGGTGCAGGCACGCTCCGCTGGCGCCGGCGGCAGGAACCCGAGCTCGATGGCGCGGTCGATGATCTCGAGCGCCTCGAGGCCGGCGCGGCGGTTGACCTCCGACAGCGGGACCGGGTGATCGGTGAATCCGCCGGCCGCCGTGCAGTAGAACAGGCGCCCGCCGGTGACCGGCTTGCCGAGCAGCTTCTCGACCGCGAGCCCGTAGATGACCGGCTGCAGCGTGGCGCCGCCGCCGATGACGGTTCGCGGCGTCGTGCGGTTGCGGCCGGTCTTGTGATCCGTGATGCGGAGCTCGCCGGTGCCGTCCTTCGACTCGATCACGTCGATCGAGCCGCGCAGGATGAACCGGCCGTCGATCTCGACAGGGTCGGGAACGCTGCGCTCGTCACGCCCCTCGTCCGACAGCCCGAAGCTGTACTCGAAGTGCGTGGGTGTCCACCCGGCGGCTTCCGGCAGCCGTCGCACCCAGACCCGAAGATCCCGGCCGATGGCGGCGATTTCGTCGGACCAGACGCGCGGGATGGCCGGCGCCAGGTTCTCTTCGTACTTCTCGGCGACGGTGGCGATGACCCGCTCGAGAACGACCAGCGCCGCGTCGACACCCGCGGCGGTGACCGGAAGCTTTCCGGCGTCACGCATCGCCCTGAAGAAGACCGCCTGGACTTCGTGGAAGATCGAGCCCTTGGTCAGCGGGTCGAGGCGTTGCAGCGGCTCGGGCTCCTGATTCGGCTGGAGCCGGTAGATCGCCGACAGCGCGAACTGATACGGGCACAGCGTGAACTTCTGCAGCGCCGACACGGAGTACAGGCCGCGCGCCCAGCCGCTGCGTCTCCAGCATCGGCCTGATCGCGTCGCTGAGAGCGACGAGGCCGTCCTGCGGCCGCCAGCGCGACTGCGCACGTGCCCAGCGTCGAATCACCGACCGCCGCAGCGAATCGTTGAGCCCGAGCAGGTAGTGTGCGTGTCCGCGCACCGCTCCGCGATCTGGATGGCCGATCAGCTCGCGCAGCGTCGACAGGTCGTGCTCGACCTCGTCGATCGCCTGCGCGGCGTCCGCCGGCGCCGGCCAGTCGAGCCTGGCGCCGCCCTGCTGCGCCGCGTCGCGCTGCAGCGCCTCGTGATTGGGAATGCGTCCGGTCACCGCGCGCATGACGTCGAGCATGTAGAACGACGGCACGCGCGGTCGCGCGCCGCTGACGTCGAGCCGTGGATATGACAGCCACAGCCTCGACGTCGCCGCACCGACCGCCAGCCGGAGCATCAGCCGCTCGTTCTTGAGACGATCTTCCTGAACGAACAGGCCGGCGCCGAGCGGCGCGCGCATCTCGCCGTCCAGCAGCATCGGATCTTCGCGCGGCGTCTGGGGGAACAGGCGTTCGGCCAGCGACGGCACGAACACCACCTTGAAGACACGCCCGCGGAGCTGCTGGGGCGTGCCGACGAACACGCAGCCGAAGCGGTTGGCCGGCGGCTGTTCGTCGAGCGTGCGCAGCCGTTCCGCCAGGATGTTCCGGGCCTCTTCGAGCGTGACCGGGCCGATCGCGGACATCGGCCGCAGCTCGTCGAGCACCCGCGTGACTCGTCCAGGACGTCGAAGCACCCGAGGCGCAAGATCGCCGAATCGTTCGAGCCATTCGCCCCAGGTCGCGGTGCGCGGCCACGACGCGAGCGTCTCGATCACCGGCAGCGCGAAACCGGTCAGGTGCGCGAGGTTGGCCAGATCGCGCTCGAGCTGACCGGCCCGCGCCGACTCCGGATCTTCGCGCTGGGCTTCGCGCAGCTGCTCGTCGTACTCGCCGCGCAAGCCACGCAGCCGGCGCCGCCAGCGCTCCGGGTTGCCGCCGATCACGGCCGAGTCCACGATCAGCTTCTCCCAGCGCCACGGGGCACGCAGTGCGCCGGCCACGACGGCCTTGTTGCCGTCGTCAGTCGCCATCGCGGCGCGCTCGTCGGCTTCGGGCTCGTCGGGCTGCGGCTCGACCCGCGCAAAACCCGTGACGCTGTCGTCGGCGGGCACGGCCGGTTCGGGCGTGCGTGCGGCTTCCTCCGGGTCTGGCACCTGGCCGAGCGAGAGGTATTCCGCGAACCGGAGCGCCGACAGCCGTTCCACCGCGCAGCCGAGGATCGCGAGGAAGGCACGGCCGCCGGGATGCGGACGCCGCGCGCCGCGCTCGAACCAGCCGGGGATGCCGGCGCGATCGAACGCGTCCTCGATCAGGCCGACATAGTGGGCCGGCGCCCGCAGTGCGACCGCGATCTCGTCGAAGCGCGTGCCGTCGCGGGCTTCCTGCAGGATGCGTCGGGCGATCTCGACGCACTCCCGGCTCTCGCCCGGCGCCGAGAAGACGCGCACTTCGCCGGTCGGTTCCCGTTCCGGCGGCTGCCGCCCCGCGAAGAGGTTGCGCCGCAGCGCCGTCAGGTCCGAGCTCGCGGCGGGCGCGCGCACGTCCGGTTCGACGCCAAGCGCCTTCAGGTACTCGAGCGTGGCGAGGTCGCCGAAAGGCACCAGCACGAGCGCCGGCGCCGCGTTGGCGATCAGACGCTGGGCGAGGGCGAACTCCACCGTCGACTCGAGCGCGACGTCCAGCAGCAGCAGCGGCCGCCCGCTGAAGGTGCCTGCGGCCTCGGTCGCCGCCTCGAACAGGGTCGCGCGATCCGTCGCTGCCGCCGCCGTGAACTGTGCCTCGAACCGCTCGAGCAGCGCCGCGAGATCGGCGCCGCCAAGCGGCAGGGCGCGCAGCGCATCAGCCCCGACGCGCGCCAGCGCCAGCTCGTTGAGGGTGCGGGCCAGCGCCCGCGGGAAGCCGGGAGTCGAGGCCACCGGCGCGAAGTAGGTCAGCTCGTGGTCGTGCTGCGCCTCGAACGTCGCGCGCGCGGCCACCGCCTCCGTCCCGACGCGGGTCACCGGCACCGCACCCCGCGCCGCCAGCACCGGCGCCGCCAGATGCGCGGCCAGCTGCGTGAAGCTGAAGCGATGCAACCCGAGCGCGCCGCCGCGCACCTTCGCCACCGCGCGCGCCAGATCGTCCGCCGCCCCACGCGACGCGCCGACGATGACCGCACCACGGCTGGCGTGCGTCAGCAGCCACTCGTGCGCGGTCTCGAGCCGGAGCGCGGCCTCGGACGATTCGACTATGCGGAGCTGGGATTCAGGAAAGAGGGACATGCGCTGCACCTGCCCCGGACGCCGTGCCGGGTCACCGTCTACACCCACGCCACGTGAGTGTCGAGACGACGATAGCACGGCCGTCTGACAGGTGAGGTCACAGACGATCGAATCAGCTGAGTCGCTCCCCCTACTTCGTGACTCTCGCCTGCTTCAGCTCGATTCGCGACACTGGCGCCTCCCCGGTGACCGGCGTCTGCTCAATCGCCTCGACGACGGGCAGCCCGTCGACGACGCGCCCGAAGATCGTGTACTTGCCGTCCAGCGAGCTGGCGTCGCCGGTGACGATGAAGAAGGAGGTGAGCGCACTCGCCGGATCGTCGCCGCGCGCCATCGACACGATCCCCTTCACGTGTTTGGCGTCGCTGAACTCCGGCTGCAGCGGCCGCACGAGCTTCTGCTGCTTCTCGTTGAGCGGGCCACGGGTGTCCAGTGAACCGGTCTGCACGACGAACCCCTTCACCACTCGGTGAAAGGTGGTGCCGTCGAACACGCCCGCGCCCGCCAACCGCAAGAACGCCCGCACGTGACCTGGCGCCCGATCCGGGAACAGCTCGATGGTGATCGGTCCGGCGCTGGTATCGAGCACGACCCGATACTTCGCCAGGACGTCGACGGGCTCTGTGCTAAACGGCTCCGGTTCGGGCGGGGGCGTGTCCCGGATGTCGACCGAGACGATCTCGATCCGCTCGGTCGCGAGGCCGTTTGCGCCCGTTGGAACCTCGGAGATCTTCTGGACGACGTCCATGCCCTCGGAGACACGCCCGAACACGGTGTATTTGCCGGTCAGCGATGGCTGATCGCTGACGCACACAAAGAACTGCGCGCCGCCGCTGTCCGGCTTGCCCGGTTGCAGCACGGCGGATACCGCGCCGCGCGTGTGCGGCTCGGCGCCGATCTCGCCCTTCAACACGCCGAGCCCGCCGGTACCGTACAGCGCCGCCTTTGCCGGATCCCGCGACAACGGGTCGCCGCCCTGGATGATCCCCAGCTTGATGACCCGATGGAATGTCGTCCCCTTGTAGGCCCCCGCCCGCGTCAGCTTGATGAAGTAGCCGACGTGATTCGGCGCGAGGTCCGGACGCAGATCGATGACGAACGCGCCAGCCGTAGTCGTGACCACCGCCTGCTTGTTCGTCATGTCGGCGACGCTGAGAGTGTTCTTGAATGGCGCAGTGGGTTTGCTGGCTTGAGCCAGAAGAAGGACAAAGAGAAGCACACGCATCACGCAATTACTCTACTCAGATTCCGAGCCGCCGTTCGTGGCAACCGGCCGGAGGCCGGTCCGGGCGCGTCGTGGTCGGGCCCCGCGCGCAAGCGATAGAGCAGACGCCGCGCTCGGGGCAGCACAGGCTGATTCGCGCAATGCGTCAGCATTTCTAATGCACGCGCGAGTCACAAAGTAGCGATTCGCGAAGACCCGGCCCTCCGGCCGGCCCCAAAATGGCTGGGGTTCCGGGCCGAAAATGCCCCATCCGCTTTCAATCCCCGCACTTCCCCGCGGTTCGGGGATAATCTGGTGTTGGATTGCGGCAGCACGCGCGACCCGCCGACGCCCCTGGCGTACGGCTCGCCGCGGCGGTGCCCCTGCCGCGCAATCCACCGTGCGTGCCGCGCCCGCCGTTCGAGGCCGTCGCGGGTACTGATGAACAGACGCCACGATTACGGAGGCCACGCCGCTCCGGGTGCAGCCGTCGATGCCCCGGGCACGACGGCGGTGGATCCGGTCGCCGCCTGAACACGCAAGCGCGCCGCGCTGCTGCGCCCGATTGCCGCGATGCGGCGGAACAGAACTCGTCATGCCACCACTCAGGTGAGACAAGGAAGACAGGAAGCACTTGCCAGACACACGACTCAAGCTCGCGGTATTCATCGATTTCGACAATATCGAGATCGGGGTCAAGAGCACACTCGGCACCCAGTTCGACATCGGCGTCGTCCTCGAAGCGTTGAAGGAGCGCGGTGAGGTCGTCTCGAAGATCGCCTATGGCGACTGGACCCGTGCCGGCGACTACAGCCGCTCGCTGACGCAGCACGCCACGAAGCTCGTGCAGCGCAACCTCACGCCGGGCGGCGACAAGAACGGAGCCGACATCAACCTCGCGCTCGACGCCCTCGAGATGGCGTTCACCCACACCCACATCAACGCCTACGTCATCGTGGGCGGAGACAGCGATTTCATCACCCTGGTCGAGAAGCTGAAGCAGTACCGACAAGCAGACGTTCGTGGTCGGCGGCCGCGCCTTCACGAGCGTGGTGATGCAGCGCAACTGCCACGAGTTCATCGCCTACGAGAACCTGGTGGGCTCGCGCCGCAGCGCCGACCGCCGGCAGACGCTGCCGGCCTCCCAGGCGCCGATCGATCAGGCACTGCCGCTGGTGCGGCGCGCCCTGAAGGTGCTCAGCGATCGCGAAGTGTCGCCGCAGCTCGGGCTGCTGAAGAGCACGCTGCTCCAGCTCGACTCGACGTTCTCGGAGCGCAGCTACGGCGTCGGCAGCTTCCGCGACTTCGCCCAGAAGCTGGCCACGGCCGGCCACGTCCGGCTGCGCGAGCACGGCCGCAACGTGCTGGTCGAGCTCGCCGACGGCAACGGCCGGATGCGCGTCGAGGACGCGACGTCGTCCGCTGCCGAACCGCGCGACGTCCCGCAGGACGCGCCGCGCGACCGCCATGCCGCGCGATCCGCACGAGATCGATCTGTCGCCGCCGCCAGGCGGAGAGCCGCGCGCGGCCGACGGTATCCGCGAAGTGCGCCGCATCTTCCAGGCGGCGCAGAACCCGCCGCGCTTCCCGATGTACGTGCGCCAGGCCAAGCAGTTCATGCGCGCCGTCGATCCGACGTTCGACGAGCGCAAGTTCGGCTTCGGCAGCCTGCAGGATCTGCTGCGCGCCTGCCAGCGCGACGGCCTGTTCCGCATCGAGCGCGATCGGCAGGGCGTGATCCGGTTGTTCCCCGGCAACATCATGCAGCCGATGCTCGGCATCGACGATCCGGACGACGCGCGGCGCGACGTCATGGACGCGCCGGTGGGGGAGAGCGCGAAGGGCTGGCCGGTCGACGAGGCGGCGGCCCAGCAGGCCTATGCCGAATCCCGGTCCTTCGATCGCGAGGAATCGTCGGAGGAATCCTCGTCGGAAGAGGTCGTGGACGGCGCCGTCCTGCAGGAGCTCGAATCGCAGCCGGTCGTCGACGGCGTCGAGGCGGACGCCGAATCGGGCCCGGAGCCCGGCAACGAGGCCGTGCCGCCGAAACGCGGCCGTGGCGGTCGAAAGCGGGCGTCCAGCGGGACGTCCAGCGGAGCGCGCGGCGGGACGCGCAAGACCGAGAGCGCGGCGCCGCGAAGCCGGAAGACGCCCAGCCGTCCGCGCGCACCGCGGACACGCAAGCCGGCCGCCGACTAGCCGGCAGGGGTGTCGTCGAAAGGCAGGAGCGGCGCTTCGGACGGCGCGCTCGGGTCGACGAGATTGTGCACGCTCGCCCCGAGCAGCCGGATCGGCCGCGAGCCCGCTTCTGTCTTTTCGAGCAGCGCCACCGCCCGCCGGGCGATGTCGTCGGAATGCCGTGTCGGCGTGGCGCTGTGGCTGCGCGTGATCGTCGTGAAGTCCGAGTAGCGGACCTTGATGGTCACCGTGCGGCAGAGCAGCGCCCGCCGCTCCAGCCACGCGGCGGCGTCGCGCGCCATCTCGTCGATCGCTTCCTGAATCTGAATCAGATCCGTCAGGTCGTCGGCGAACGTGTTCTCCGAGCCCGACGACTTCGGCTCGTAGTCGGCCACGACCGGCCGGTCGTCGTGGCCATCAGCGAGCTGCCGCAGCCAGTCGGCCTGGCTGCCGACCGCATCCTTGAGCACCTCGGGGTCCGCGGTGCGCACGTCGACGAGCCACTCGATGCCGCGGTCGCGCAGCCGTGCCGCCGTGACCGGGCCGACACCCCACAACGCGTCCACCGGCAGCTTCCGCAGGAAGCGCTCCATGCGCTCGGGGGCGATGACGGTCAGGCCATCCGGTTTCTTCCAGGCCGACGCGATCTTCGCGAGGAACTTGTTGGGGGCGACGCCCGCCGACGCGGTCAGCGACGTGGCGGCGTGGATCTCCGCCTTGAGCCGGAGCGCCACCGCCTGTCCCAGCGTCTCGCCATACGCGTTCTCGGTGACGTCGAGGTAGGCCTCGTCGAGCGAGAGCGGCTCGACCAGCGGGGTGACCGAGCGGAAGATGGCGAACACCGCCTGCGAGGCGGCCCGATACTTCGAAAAATCAGGCCGCACGATCACCAGCTGCGGACAGAGCCGGACGGCGCGGGCCATCGGGATCGCCGACCGGACGCCGAACTTGCGGGCCTCGTAGCTGGCGGCGGCGACCACGCCGCGGGACGCCGGGCTGCCGCCGACCGCAACCGGCCTGCCGCGCAGGGACGGATCGTCGCGCTGCTCGACCGACGCGTAGAACGCGTCCATGTCGATGTGAAGGATGCGGCGAATCATGACGCTTCGGCGGCGAACGGCCGGCGAAAGGTCGATTCTACGGCAGGCTTATTCGGTCCTCAACGCGACTGACGGGTCGACGCGAAGCGCGCGGCGGGCGGGCACGTAACTGGCGGTTGCCGCGACCAGCAGGATCACCACGGCCGCGACGCCGACGCTGACCGGATCGGCCGGGCCGATGCCGATCAGCAGGCTGGCGAACGCTGGTGCCGCGGCGAAGGACGCGAGCACTCCGAGGACGATTCCCGAAACCGCGAGCACGAGGCCGTCCCGCATGATCATCCGCGCGACCGATCGGGACGAGGCCCCGAGCGCGACGCGGATGCCGATCTCTCGTGTCCGCCGCGCGACGGTGAACGCGATCACGCCGTAGAGCGCCATCGCGGCAAGGCCCAGCTCGAGCAGGCCGAGCGCCGCCGCCGCGCCGCCGCTGATCCGCTGCGGCAGCGTCACGAACTCCACGTAGTCCTGCATCGTGGCCGGCCCCTGCAGCCCCATCGCAGGCTCCAGCGTACGCAGCACATCCCGCAGCGCGGGTCCGATGGCTGCGGGCGCCTCCTGCGTGACGATGTGCAGCGTCCCGCGCTGAACCGGCTGCTGGCTCACGGGGAACCACGCCATCGGCCGCGGACTCTCGGTGAAGAACCGATGACGGAAATCCCGAACGATGCCCACGACCTCGATGGTGTCCCCTGTGTCGGGGTCACGGAAGGTGCTGCCGAGCGCGCTCGTGCCCCAGAACCGCGCCGCCATGGCCTCGTTGATCACCGCCACCGGCGGCGACCCTGCCCGATCGACGTCGCCGAACTCGCGTCCCTGCACGAGCGGCAGCTCGAGCATCCGGAAGTAGCCGGACGACACCGAGTTGACGTCGACGGATTCAGTCACCGTGCGGCCCGCGAGCTGGACCTCGATCCCGTGGTGGCGGGTCGAACCGTCGAGTGGAACGAGCCCGGCGAATGCGGCTGTCTGCACACCGGGCAGACCCTTCACGGCCCGAAGCGCGTCGCGAACGAACGCCTCCGACAGGTCGGGGCCCCGGCTGGCGGACGTCGACAAGTCGACGGCGACGTTGACGATGCCGTAGCGGCGAAAGCCAAGGTCTTCGGTGCCGACCGCTCGCAGGCTGCGAACCATCAGCGCGGCGCCGAGCACGAGGACGAGCGACGTGGCGATCTGCACGACGACGAGCACGTCGCGAAGACCGAACCGGAACCGGCGTGTGCGCACCACCGGTTCTCGATCCTTCATCTCGCGGGTGACGTCCGCGCGCGTCGTCTGGAGCGCCGGCGCGAGGCCGAAGAACAGGACCGCGAGCATGGACGTCGCTGCGCTGAACAGCGCCACGCGGTAGTCCACCGTCAAATCGAACGCCGGCGCCTCGTTCGGCCTGAACCGCGCAAACAGCGCCGCCGACGTCTGCGCGAGCAGCAGCCCCAGTGCCCCGCCCGCCACGGCGAGCAGCGCGCACTCGGTGAGCAGCTGCCGCACCACTCGCGGCCGTGACGCCCCGAGTGCCAGGCGCAGCGCCATCTCCTTGCGGCGCGTCGCGGCGCGGGCGAGCAGCACTGTCGCAACGTTGACGCAGGCGATGCCGACCAGCAGCACGACGGCGGCGATCATCGCGCCGAGGACGCCCATGGCTTCGCCGGGACGCGCGCGCGCGTCGAGCTCGCGCATGATGGTGACGGAGCGGGCGCGCCCGGCCCGGTTGGCCCACTCGACCGGGTACTGCCGGAACAGCTGCGCGGAGAGCACCCGCAGCGCCGCGTCGGCCTCGGTCACGGTGACGCCGTCCGCCAGCCTGCCGAGCAGGGTGAAGGCCCGGCTCCGGCGATCGCGCAGCACATCGCTGTCGCCGCTTCCGATTGCGCCGAGCATCATGACCGGGACGAAGAATTCGGCGGCGTGATCGAATCCCGGGCCCGAGAAGCGCGGCGGCCCGATCCCGATCAGCGTGAACGGACGCGCGTTGATCCGGATCGTGCTGCCGATGACGCTGTTGTCCCCACCGTAACGACGCTGCCACGCGTCGTGGCTGAGGACGACGACCGGATCCGCATCGGGGCTCTCGTCCTTCTGGAAGAAACGGCCGCGAAACGGCCGGAGGCCGAGCACGTCGAAATAGTCGCCAGAGACCAGCAGGCCGTGGAACATGTCGGCCCGCTCCGCGTCGGTCAGCGTCGCGCGCACGCGCATCGACGCCGCAAGACCGGCGAACACTCCAGATCCACGGAAGTCCTCGAAGTCGGGATACGACGAGCCGCCGCGCGGCGCCCCCCCTGAGCTGCCCGTGAAGACCTCCACCAGGTGCTCGGGATCGGCAACCGGCAGCGGCCGGAACAGCCACGCGTTCGCGAAGCTGAAGAGAACCGTGGCCGAGCCGATGCCGACCGCGAGCGAGACGACGGCGACAGCGCTGAACCCGGGGCCCTTCGCGATCATGCGCAGGCCGTAGCGAAGGTCCTGGCCGAGCGCGTCCAGCGCCGACAGCGTCCACATCTCCCGCGCGTGTTCGCGCACCCGCGTGACGTTGCCGAAGGCGCGCCTCGCATCCTGCCCGGCGCGGGACGGATCTGCGCCGTCCTCGATCAGCTGCTGGCGGCGGAGCTCGATGTGTCCCTCGATCTCCTCGCGCAGCTCGTCCTCCAGGCGGTCGCGACGGAGGCGGGCGATGACGCGCCGCACGACGGTGGAGAATCGCGTCAGCATCACTCTGCCCGCAGCGCCACGAGTGGATCGATCGACGCGGCGCGGCGCGCCGGCAGCCATGCCGCGATAGCGGCGCCCGCGATCACCAGGACGCCGCTCGCCGCGAAGGCGAGCGGATCGGTCGGGCTCACGCCGTAGAGCTGCACTGTGAGTACGGCCGACGCCTGGGAAGCGATCAGCAGGCCCGCGCCCGCGCCGATCAGGACCGGAACCAGCGCCCTCCGGACCACCAGTGAGACGGTCCCGCGTCGCGTCGCGCCGAGGGCCATGCGGATGCCGATCTCGCGGGTGCGAAGCGCCACGTGCTGCGCCGCCGTCGCGGCGATGCCTCCGAGCGCGAGCAGAAAGGTGAGCGCACCGAGCGCCGCCGCCGTCCCTGTCATGGCCTGCGCAGTGGTCAACTCCTCTGCGACTCCGTCGGCGAGCGACCGTGCGGTTGCCACGAATCGGCCGTCGACGCGCGCGGCTGCGGCGATCGCCGGGCGGGTCAGCGCCGCGGCAGGTCCGGCGGTCCGAATCAGGATGGTACCGGCCGAACCCGATCGAAAGAGGAACGGCACGTCCCTCTGCCGGAGCGCGAGATATGGCGTGTCTCGCGCGACGCCGACGACGACGTAGGAGAGGCGGGTGAAGTCGCCGGTGGTCACACGTGCGCCGAGCGGATCCTGTCCTGGCCACAATTCCCGGGCGAGCCGTTCGTTGACCACGATCTCGTCGGTGCCCTGTGTGAACGCCCGGCCGCGCACGAGCGGCAGGTCCGTCGCTGCGAAGAATTCGGGCGACGTCTCTCCGATGAAGACGTGGAGACCCGGCCCGTCCGGCGCCTCGGCCGTGCGAATCGTGGATCCGACGCGGCTGCCGCTGAACGGCACCGGATGGACCATGCTCGTCGCCGTGACGCCGGGCAGCGCCGCGGCTTCACGGCGGACCTGCTGCAGGACGTCTTCGCGCGCCTTGCCGGTGTAGCCGTGCAGCGCCGCGTCCACGTCGAGCGCGAGGAGCCGATCGACCGGCATGCCGGGGTCGAGCGTCTGCGCCCGCGTCACGCCGCGCAGCAAGCAGCGCCGTGCTGAGCAGCAGCACCAGGCAGACGGCGACTTCGATGCCGAGCAGGACGCCGCGCAGCCGGCTGACCGAGGCAGGCGAGGTCCGCGTCAGGTCCGAGACCAGCGACGTCTTCGAGGCCTGAAGCGCCGGCATCCAGCCCGTGCACACCGTCGCCACCAGCGTCAGGAACAGCGCGAAACCGGCGACCCGCAGATCCGGCTGGAACGACCAGGCGATCGCCTGGTCGGTGTTGGTGGAGAGCACCGCGAGCAGCGTCCAGCGAGCCGCGAGCAGCCCGCCCAGCGTGCCGGCCGCGGACAGGATCAGGCCTTCGGCGAGGAACTGGCGCATGATGCGGAACCGGCCGGCGCCGAGCGAGAGCCGGACCGCGATCTCCCGCCGCCGCGTCGAGACCCGGGCCAGCAGCAGCCCGGCGACGTTCGCGCACGCGACCACCAGGACAGAGAGGCTGACCGTGCCGAGGATGCCGGCGACGATCGCCGGCTCGCCCTTCAGCAGGCGGCGATCGAAGTCGTCGACCCGCCAGGCCCACGGCGTGCGGGGCGGACGCGCGCCCGGGAACTCGGCGTCGAGCGCGGCGGCGGCGACACGCAACTCGGCCCGCACCTGTTCCACGCTCACGTCGTCGTGCCGCCGGCCGAGGACCTGCAGGCCCCACCACGCCGTGCGGTCCGTGAGCCGCGTGTCTCCGGGCATGAGGACCGGGAGCGATGACATCGGGATCCAGATGTCGGGAGCGTATGGGTTGCCGTCCGCGGCGCGCGGGCCGCTGAACCCCGGCGGCAGCACGCCGACGATCGTGAACGGCGTGAAGTTGAGATCGACGGCGCGGCCGAGGATCGACGGGTCGCGGTTGAAACGCCGCGTCCAATACGCGTCGCTCACGACGGCGACCGGCGTGACGCCTGGCCGATCGTCAGCCTCCACCAGCGTGCGCCCGAGCACCGCCGCCGTCCGCAGCACGGTGAAGTAATTGCCGGACGCGAGCACCGCACGGGCCTGCCGCGCCTGCTCCTCGCGCGGGAGCCGGGCTGCGACCCCGGTCGTGGAGAACGCGGCGATGCCGTCGAGCGAGCGCGCTCGTTCGCGGTAGGTGACGTAGTCCGGAAAGCTCAGCCCGCCTCGCGGCTTCCCGTCATCCAGCCACACGAGCGCGCCGGAGTCCGGCAGCGCGACCCGGCCGGGCAGCACTTCGTTGGCGAACAGGAACAGGGCGCTGTTGATGCCGGCCCCGAGGGCGATCGTCAGGATGACGGCGGCGCTGAGCCCCGGCGACAGGCGCAGCTGACGGACGCCAAACCGCAGATCCTGCAGCAGCGACGCCAGCGCGACTCCGCCGAGCTCGTCGCGCGTCCGCTCGCGGATTGCGGTGACGTTGCCGAACTGCCGCCGCGCCTCGTGTGCCGCGGCCTCCGGCGTCATTCCGCTCTCGACCAGTGCGCGTCGCCGCAGCTCGAGGTGGAGGCGGATCTCCTCGGCGAGCTCGTCATCGAGACGGCCGCGACGGAAGAACGAGAGCAGGCGGCGCATCTGGTGCAACATGACGTTCCCTTGTTCGTCTTGGGGAAGCAGTCGTCTTCACGGGGTCCCATTGGCTGGCCGCATGACCCGGCCGATCGCCGTGATCAGCCGCTCGAAGCTCGATTCGGCCTGCCCGAGCTGCTTGCGCCCCGCGGCGGTCAGCCGGTAGTAGCGGGCGCGGCGATTGTTGACGGAATGGCCCCACTCCGACGCGATCCAGCCTTGCAATTGCAGGCGCTGCAGCGCGGGATAGAGCGAGCCTTCCTCGACCTTCAGCACTTCGTCCGACATCGTGCGGATGTGCTCGACGATGCCGTAGCCGTGCATGACGCCGCGGGTGAGGCTCTTCAGGATCAGCATGTCGAGCGTGCCGGGCAGGAGGTCCTGCTTGGGTGTCACTTTTCCCATAGACGAACTATGGAATACGACGGTTCACGGGTTCGTGTCAAACGATCGCCCGCGCCCGCACCGCCGGCCGGCGGCGCTCAGAGCTGTTCGAGCTGGGCCTGGACGCCCTGCGCCATCGCCATCAGCGCGCGATAGGCGCGGCCGAGGGCGCGCTGGCCCGGTTCGTTGAGGAGGTAGTGCTTGCGGCGGCGGCCGCCGCGCTCGCGCGACGGGATCCCGACGTAGGACACGACCATCTTCTTGCGTTCGAGCCGCGCCAGCGTCACGTAGACGCTGCCGATCGGCACGTCGCGGCGGGTGCGGTCCTGGATCTCGCGGCGGATGCTGGCGCCGTAGGCGCCGTTGCCGAGGCGAAGCAGCGCCAGCAGCACGAGTTGCTCGAACTCTCCGAGCACGGAGGCGTAGTAGTCTTCGATATGTATCATTCGGTTAAGTATATAAAACCAAAATTGCCAAATTTCGACCTTGCCGGACGGCCGCGGCGCCCGCATAATGAATGGCTTCAAGTTCGCTTCGCTTTCATCCTTCGTCCCTGCACGGGCATTTCGCGAAAGGACTACCGATGGGTTCCGCATCGTCCGGCGACGCTATCCGTTCCATCAACGACTGGGCGGCGACGCCGCGGTCTTCGTCTACGCCCTCCCGCAAGCCGACCGAGGACTTCGGCTCGCTGACCTTCAACGAAGAAATGCAGCGGGCCCGGCTGCCGAAGGAAGTGTTCCGCGCGCTGCGCCGCGCCATCGCCCACGCCGAGCCGATCGATCCGTCGGTCGCCGACATCGTCGCGAGCGCACTGAAGGACTGGGCGGTCGAGCACGGCGCGACGCACTACACGCACTGGTTCCAGCCGCTCACCGGCATCACCGCGGAAAAGCACGATGCGTTCTTGAACCCGACCAGCGACGGCCGCGCCGTCGCCGAATTCAGCGGCAAGGAGCTGGTCAAGGGCGAGCCCGATGCGTCGAGCTTCCCGTCGGGCGGCATGCGCTCAACCTTCGAAGCGCGCGGCTACACGGCGTGGGACCCGACCAGCCCGCCCTGGCTGCTGGTCACGCCCCACGGCACGACGCTGGTGATTCCGACCGCCTTCGTCAGCTGGACCGGCGAAGCGCTCGACACCAAGACGCCGCTGCTGCGCTCGATGGAGGCGCTCTCCAGACAGGCGGTCCGGATCCTCAAGCTGTTCGGCTCGCGGGCCCACCGCGTCGTCACGACCTGCGGCCCCGAGCAGGAGTACTTCCTGATCGACCGCCAGTTCTATTTCAGCCGACCGGATCTGATCAATGCCGGCCGCACCCTGTTCGGCGCCGAGCCGCCGAAGGGGCAGGAGATGGAGGACCACTACTTCGGCTCCATCGACGAGCGGGTCCTCGGATTCATGCAGGAAGTGGAGCGCGAGCTCTACAAGGTCGGCGTGCCGCTCAAGACGCGCCATAACGAAGTCGCGCCGAGCCAGTACGAAGTGGCGCCGATCTTCGAGAACGCCAACGTCGCCACCGACCATCAGATGATGACGATGGAGATGCTGCGGCGGATCGCGCCGAAGTTCGGCCTCGCCTGTCTGCTCCACGAGAAGCCGTTCGCGGGCGTCAACGGCTCCGGCAAGCACCTCAACTGGAGCATGGGCGACGACCTCGGCAACAACCTGCTGAATCCCGGGCGAGACGCCGCACGACAACATCCAGTTCCTGGTGTTCTGCGCCGCGGTGCTGCGCGCCGTCAACAAGTTCCAGGGCCTGCTGCGCTTCAGCATCGCCAGCGCCGGCAACGACCATCGCCTCGGCGCCAACGAAGCGCCGCCGGCGATCATCTCGGTCTTCCTCGGCGATCAGCTGACCGACATCTTCGAGCAGATCGAGAAGGCCGGCAGCGCGAAGACGACCAAGTCCGGCGGCATCATGGACATCGGCGTCTCGGTGCTGCCGAAGCTGCCGCGCGACGCCGGCGACCGCAACCGCACCAGCCCGTTCGCGTTCACCGGCAACAAGTTCGAGTTCCGCGCCGTCTCGGCCAATCAGAGCATCGCGCTGCCGAACGTCGCGCTTGAACGTCGCCGTCGCCGAGTCGCTCGACTTCATCGCGACGCGAGCTCGAGAAGAGCGTCAAGGAAGGCAAGAAGCTGCAGGCGGCGGTCAAGGGCCTGCTGACCCGCATCATCAAGGAGAACAAGCGGATCATCTTCAACGGCAACAACTACGCGGACGAGTGGCAGAAGGACGCCGGCAAGCGCGGCCTGCTCAACCACCGCACGTCGGTCGACGCCTTCGGCGAGATCCTCAGCAAGGAGAACATCGCCGCGTTCGAGAAGTACGGCGTGCTCAAGGAGCGCGAGCTGCGCGCCCGGCACGAGGTCGCCCTCGAGCAGTACAACAAGACCATCAACATCGAGGCCCAGCTGATGGTGCTGATGGCCAACCGCTACATCCTGCCGGCGGCGTATCGCTTCCAGGGCGAGCTCGCCAGCAGCGTCGCGTCGGTCAAGGCGGCGGGCGGGGTGGCGAAGGAGACGAAGAAGCTGCTCGACAAGTTCACCAAGCTTGTCGACGAAGCCAAGGCCGGCGTCGATCACCTCCAGGAGGTGGTCGATCACGATCACGACGGCGGGCCGGAGAAGCACGCGAAGTACTCCCGCGACAAGGTCGTGCCCGCGATGGCCGCATTGCGCGAAGCGGGCGACGCGCTCGAGGGCCTGGTGCCGCAGAATCTGTGGCCCCTGCCGACCTACCGCGAGATGCTGTTCATCAAGTAGTTCCTCGATTCAGCCGTTCGGGTTCAGGGGTTCAGCAGCGCTGAACTCCTGGACCGCGAACGACGCGGTCGGGCCCCCTTCCGACCCGGAACCGAGTCGCCCAACGACTCGCGCGCCCTCGGACCTGATCTCCATCAAATAACCGACCTTCTGAACCGTGATATAAGGGCGCCCTCCACACTCTGCTGCGAAGAGGTGCCCCGTGGGACGAGTCTTTGGGATCGCGCTGATCCTGTCAGTCGCGCTGTTGTCGGGCTTCAGCACTGACGCGAACGCGCAGTACTTCGGCCGAAACAAGGTCCAGTACGACCGGGACCAGATGCGCGTCCTCGTTACCGAGCACTTCGACATCTACTACGCGGAGGAGGACGCGGCCGCGGCGCAGATTGCCGGCCGGCTGGCCGAGCGCTGGCACGCGCGGCTGACCGGCGTCTTCGATCATGCGCTGCGCGGGCGGCAGCCGCTCGTGCTCTACGGCAGCCACCGGCGGTTCGAGCAGACCAACGTTTATCAGGGGTTGATCGACGAGACGACCGGCGGGTTCACCGAAGCCCGCAAGCGCCGCATCGTCCTGCCGTTCGGGTCGAGCCTCGCCGAGACCGATCACGTGCTGGGTCACGAGATCGTGCACGCCTTCCAGTACGACATGGCCGCCCAGAACGGCAGCGCGCTGACGCTGCCGCTGTGGTTCATCGAGGGGATGGCCGAATACCTGACGCTCGGGCCGCACGATCCCCTGACCTCGATGTGGATGCGCGACGCGACCGCGTCCGAAACGCTGCCGTCGCTGAAAGACCTGGCGTCGCCGCGCTACTTTCCGTATCGCTGGGGCGCTGCGGTGTGGTCGGATCTGGTCGACCGCTACGGCGAGGATCTGCCGGGGCGGGCGATGCGCGCGAAGCGCGATGTCAGGCGCCGGCTGCAGGCGATCACCGGACGCACCCTCGAGCAGTTGACGACGGACTGGCACGCCGCGCTGCGGGAGCGCCACGGTGCGCGACCGAAGGGGGACAAGCCTGCGCCGCCGCTGTTCTCGAACGGGCCCCAGGGGGGACGGCTGAATCTCGCGGCCTCGCTCAGTCCCGACGGCCGGCGCATCGTGTTCCTGTCCGAGCGCGATCAGTTTTCGGTCGACCTGTACCTGGCCGACGCCGAGAGCGGCCGCATCATCCGCAAGCTGATCACCACGGCCACCAACGCGGACTTCGAGAGCCTGCAATACCTGCATTCGGCGGGCGCCTGGGACCCGTCCGGCTCGCACTTCGCCCTCGCCACCATCACCGGCGGCCGCGCCGCGCTCGCGGTCATCGACATCGACGGCGGCACGCCGCTGCGCCACATCCCGGTGCCGTCTGTGGATGAGGTCTACAGCCCGACCTGGTCGCGCGACGCGAAGTCGATCGCGTTCTCGGCGTTGAAAGGCGGCCTGACCGATCTGTTCGTGGTGACGTTGGCTACGGGCAGCGTCAGGCAGCTGACCCACGATGCCTATGCGGACCTGCAGCCGGCGTGGTCGCCGGACGGCACCCGGATCGCGTTCACCAGCGACCGCTTCACGACCAACCTGCCGCGGCTGACGTTCGGGGAGTACCGCCTCGCGCTGCTCGACGTCGAGTCTGGCACCATCGCACCCGCCGTGGGCATCGAGCGCAGCCAGCAGCTCGATCCGGCGTGGTCGCCCGACGGGCAGAGCCTCTATTTCGTGTCGGACGCCGACGACCGCATCAACAACGTGTTCCGGCTCGATCTTTCGAGCGGCGCCATCGCTCGAGTCACCGACGTCGGCACCGGCGTCGCCGGCGTCACGCGGGTCAGCCCGATGCTGTCGGTCGCTTCCAACGCGGGAACGCTCGCCTACGGCGTCTTCCGGCATTCGGGGTACGAGATCCATCGGATTCCCGCGGAGAGCGCGGTCGGAGGGACGCCTGTCGAGGCGAGCCGCATCGCCCTGCCGCCGGTCGAGACGACGACCGCCCTCGATATCGAGCCTGTGCCAGCCCTGCCAGCCCTGGCCAAGACGGCGGCGTCGTCGGGCTCGGCGCTCTATCGCCCCAAGCTCTCGCTGGAAGGCATCGGCTCGCCCTACCTGACAGCCGGCGCCGGTCCGGAGGGCGGCTACCTGTCCGGCGGCGTCTCGCTCCTGTTCGGAGACCTGCTCGGCGATCAACAGCTGCTGACCGCGCTCCACGTCAGCAGCCGTCTGGACGAGTCCTCGGTCGGCGCCCTCTACATCAATCGATCGTCGCGCCTGAACTGGGGGGTGACCATCGACCAGTCGCCGGACATGCGCATGCGCACGACCGGCGTGGCCCTCGATCCCACCCGGGCCGGGATCATGACGCGCACCCGCGACCGCGTCCTGTGGACGAACCGGCACCTGGGCGGCTTCGTCGCCTATCCGTTCAGCCGATCGCATCGCGTCGAGTTGAGCGCGGGCGTCGGCCAGATCGGCTTCGACCGCGAGCAGCGCACCGAGTACGTCTCGACGCGCTCGGGCCGCACCGTCGATCGGGAGGTCGTCGAATTGCCGGCGGAGCCGTCGTTGGGGTTCGTCGACACCGGCGTCGCGCTGATCCGGGACAGCTCGATCTTCGGCGCGACCGGACCGATCATGGGGTCGCGCTACCGCCTGCAGGCGAGCACGAACGTCGGTGGACTTCAGTACTCGAGCCTGCTGGCCGACTACCGCCGCTACCTGATGCCGATCAGGCCGTACACGCTGGCCTTCCGGCTGGTGCATACGGGCCGCTACGGTGAGGACGCCAGCGACTTCCGTCTTCGCGACGGCTATCTCGGCTCGGGATCGCTGGTGCGGGGCTACGGCGCGAATGTCGTGGTTCGATCGGACTGTCCAGCCGGCAGCGCGAATTGCCCGGCGCTCAACGGCCTGCTCGCCAACCGGTTCGTCGCCGCCAAGCTCGAGCTCCGCGTGCCGGTGTGGAGCACGGTCACGACCTCGTCGCGCGTGCGCTACGGCCCGTTGCCGATGGATGCCTTCCTCTTCGCCGACGCCGGCGCGGGCTGGGGCGGCGAGCAGCGGTTCGGCCCCACCGACGTCCAGGGCAAGATGCTCCGCAGCGTCGGCGGCGGGGTGCGGGTCAACGTGTTCGGGCTGATCTTCGAAGCCGCTGCCGTCCGCCCGCTGGATCTCGTCCGATCCAAGTGGGCGATGACGGTCTCGCTCAGGCCGGGATTCTAGACGCGCACGTGCATCACACGACCAACGTGCCCTCCGCGACCTTGACCGCCCTCCCGCCCACCCGCACGCGCGTGATCATGTCGTCGTCGCTCTCGATCGAGATGGACAGGCGGCTGGGCCGCTTCATCTTGACGCCCTGGAGGCTGAGCATCGAACGCGCCTCGTCGGCGGTGACCACGCCGTGGTACAGCAGGTAGCAGCCGAGCGGGCCGCTCGCGCTGCCGGTGGCGGGATCCTCGGCGATGCCGATGTCCGGCGCCAGCATCCGGCTGTAGATGGTTTCGTCGGCGCTGCCGCCGGTCCGGTCGGTGGTGAACACGAACAGCGCATGGCTGTCGACGCGGGCGCGCTGTAACACCGAGCGCAGCGCCCGCTGATCGACGACGACGCGATCCACGCCGGCCCTGGTGGTGACGGGAACCATCAGGTACGGCACACCGCAGGAGACGACTTCGAGCGGAAGATCGACGAGGTCGCTGGTCTCGAGGCCGAGCGCCGCGGCCAGGGACTGACGCGTGTCCACTTCCGGGCCGAACGAGGGCAGCGGCTGCGTCATCCACACGAACGCCAGGTCGGCGCCGCTCCATTCGAGCTCGACCGGGATCGGTCCGACACCGCACTCGAACACGAACTCACGCCGGCCGCTGGCGATGACCCCCTCCGCCGCGAGGGCGAACGTCGTGCCGATCGTCGGATGCCCGGCCATCGGCAGCTCGCTGCCCGGCGTGAAGATCCGCATGCGCACGTCCCCCCGCCCCTCTTTTGGAAACACGAACGTCGTCTCCGAGAAGGCCATCTCGTTGGCGATGCGCTGCATCCGTTCGGTGCTCAATCCCGCGGGAGGCTCCGGACAGACGGCGAGCTGATTGCCTTCGAAGGGTGTGTCGGTGAAGACGTCGTAGTGGAGGTAGCGCATAGAGAGTCAGGATAGCCTTCGGAGATGTCGGAGGCAACGGATTTCAAAAACGGAGCACCGAAGCTAACGGAGAGAACGGAGGAATTGCAATGGGTTTGGGATGACCCGTTGCTTTTTGGCGTCTTTCGCGCGGTCTCGGGCTTGCTTTGTCTGCAGGCATGCTGACGGACCCCTATGGCACGAGCCCGCTGACCAGTTCGATCATCGGATGCGCGATCCGCGTTCACCGGGCGATCGGACCGGGCGTGTTCGAGCACGTCTACTCGGAATGCCTGGCCTATGAACTCAAGGGCCAGGGACTGGCGTTCGAGACGGAGAGAGCTGTGCCGCTGGTCTACAAGGGTGTGCGTTTGAAAGCGCGGTATTACGTCGACTTCGTGGTGGAACAGCAGGTCGTCGTCGAAGTGAAGGTGGTCGCGGAGCTCGCCGTGATTCACGAGCGGCAGGTGCTCACACAGCTGAAGCTGGCCGGCCTGCCCGTCGGCTTGTTGATCAACTTCAACGTGCCGGTCCTGGTGGATGGCGTGAAGCGGATCGTTAATCCTGGGTTGAAGGCGCGGGAGACCAAGAGCACCTGATCGGTCTTCTCTGTTTTCTTCGTTGCCTCCGGTGCTCCGTTGTTGAGATCCGTTGACTTCGAACGCCTCCGATCCCTTCAACGGCTCCGTCATCTCCACCGGCTGCTATCCTTAGTCTCCAATGGCCAAGCGTTCCAAAAAATCTCCCTCCCTGTTCGACGACGGCGGCGGCGCCGAGGTGATCGATAACAGGCCGCCGGGCGGCGGTGAGCCGGAGGCGGTGGCGCTGCACGAGGCGGCGCAGTCACGCTATCTGAATTACGCGCTGTCGGTGATCACGTCGCGCGCGCTGCCCGACGTCCGCGACGGGCTGAAGCCGGTCCAGCGCCGCATCCTCTACACGATGTGGCAGCAGAACCTCACCGCCGACACCAAGCACCGGAAGTGCGCGAAGGTGGTCGGCGACGTGATGGGCAACTACCACCCGCACGGCGATTCCGCGCTCTACGAGACGCTGGTGCGCATGGCGCAGTCGTTCTCGCTCCGCTATCCGCTGGTGGACGGCTCCGGGAATTTCGGGTCGCTCGACGGCGACCCGGCCGCGGCGATGCGCTACACCGAGTGCCGGCTCGCGCGCCTCAGCGACGAGATGCTGCGCGAGATCGACCAGACGACGGTCGCCTTCAGGCCGAACTACGACGGCACGCGCACCGAGCCGGTGGTCCTGCCCGCCCGCATTCCCAACCTGCTCGTCAACGGCGCCACCGGCATCGCCGTCGGCATGGCCACCAACATCCCGCCGCACAACCTCACCGAGGTCTGCACGGCGCTGATCAAGCTGCTCGACAACCCGGACCTGACGGCCGTTCAGTTGTGCCGCTACGTCAAGGGACCCGACTTTCCGACCGGCGGACAGATCCTGAATTCGTCCGAGGAGCTGAAGGAGATCTACAAGACCGGCTCCGGCGCGATCCGGCTGCGTGGCACGTGGGAAGAGGGTCCGCTCTCGAAGACCGCGAAGACGATCTACATCACCAGCATCCCGTACACCGTGAACAAGTCGACGCTGGTCGAGCAGATCGGCCAGATCGCCGCCGGACGCAAGCTGCCGCCGCTCCTCGACGTCAGGGACGTCTCGACCGACGACGTCCGGATCCTGATCGAGCTGAAGAAGGACGCCGACGAGAAGATGGTGATGGCGTACCTGTTCAAGCACACGCAGCTGCAGACCAGCTTCGTCGTGAACCTGACCTGCCTCGAGCCGACCGAGGCGAACGTCGAGGTCGGCCGCCCGAAGCGCATGGATCTGCACGAGATGCTCTGGCATTTCCTGCACTTCCGGCTCGAGGTGGTGACCCGGCGCCTCGAGCACGAGCTCGAGGCGCTCAAGAAGCGGGTGCACATCCTCGAGGGCTTCGAGAAGGTCTTCGACGCGCTCGACGAGATCCTGAAGATCGTCCGGAAGTCGGAGGGCAAGCAGGACGCGGCCGATCAGATCATCAAGCAGTTCGCGCTCGACGCCGAGCAGACCGACGCGATCCTCGAGCTGAAGATCTACCGGCTCGCCCGCCTGGAAATCCTGATCATCCGCAAGGAGCTCGAGGAGAAGCGCCGCCGCTCGCGTCAGATCACGACGCTGCTCAAGGACGAGCAGAGCCGCTGGGACATCGTCAAGGTCGAGCTCGAGGAGATCCAGAAGAAGTACGGCGATGCCCGCCGCTCCACGATCGCGAGCGACGAAGGCGAGGCGGAGTACACCGCCGAGGACTTCATCGTCGAGGAAGACAACGTCGTGATCGTGTCGCGCGACGGCTGGGTGAAGCGGCAGAAGGACGTGAAGGACGTGTCCTCGACGCGGCTGCGTGAGGGGGACGCCGTCCTGGCCGTGCAGTCGGGCAGCACGCGGGCGTCGGTGGTGTTCTTCAGCAACTTCGGCGTCGCCTACACCGCACGTCTGATCGACATCCCGGCGTCGACCGGCTACGGCGAGCCAATCCAGCGCTTCTTCAAGCTCAAGGACGGCGAGCGAATCGTGGCCGCGCTCAGCCTCGATCCGCGGGCGGTGGGGCAGATCGAGCCGAAGAAGGAGGGGGCCGAGCCCCCGGTCCACGCGCTCGCGGTGGCGAGCGACGGCTACAGCCTCCGCTTCAGCCTGCAGCCGTTCGTCGAGCCGAGCACCCGCGCCGGCCGGCGCTACGCCAAGGCCGGTGACAAGGCAGAGTTCGTCGGCGTGGCCCGTGTGACTGGCGGCGAGATCATCATCGCCGCGACCCGCGAGGCTCACGGGATGCTGTGCAAGGTCGAGGAGGTGAGCTTCCTCTCCGGCCCCGGTCGCGGCGTCATTCTGATGAAGCTGGCGTCGCCAGCCGACCGCCTGCTCGGCTTCATCGCCTCCACCGGCGATCGGGATCTGATGATTGTCGAGACCAGCCGCGGCGCGGAACAGACGATCAGCACCGGCAAGTACGACGTCACCGGCCGCGGCGGCAAGGGGCGCGAGCTGCTGCAGCGGGGCCAGTTCACCCGCGTGATCATTCCGGTGCCGGAGGCGCCTCAGCCTTTGGCTGAATGACATCAACTCCCAACGCCCAACTACCAACTCCCAAAACCGGGTCGCTCGAACAATAGCGACTTCCCTTGGGAGTTGGGAGTTGGAAGTTGGGAGTTGAGAAAAGGAGCGAAATGGACACCGTCCTGCAGGACATCTGGTACGCCCTTCGCCAGTTCGGGCGCCGTCCCGGCTTCGCGGCGGTGGTCGTGCTCTCGCTCGGGCTGGCCATCGGCGGCAACAGCCTGATCTACGGGCTGGTCGACGGCTACGTGCTCCACCCGTTTCCCTATCCCGAACCCGATCGACTGATGTCGGTCGGCGTGACGTTCCCGAAAATCTCGTCAGAGACGCGGTTCGTCGAGGTGCTCTCTCCGGCGGAATACACCGATATCCGCGCCGCCCGCTCGTTCGCGGCGACAGCCGCGTTCGATCTGGGCAACCGCAACATCTCGGGCGGTGACGTGCCCGAGCGCGTGTTCACGGCGCTGCTCGTGGACGATCTGTTTCCCGTCATCGGCATGCGGCCCCTGCTGGGGCGCGGGTTCACGACCGAGGAGCTGGCGCCGGGCGGTCCGCGCGTCGCGATCATCAGCAGCCGGCTGTGGCACAGCCGCTTTGGCGGCGACCCCGGCATCCTCGACAGAACCGTGCGGATTGGCGGCACGCCGGCCGCGGTCGTGGGCGTCATGCCGGAAGGCCTGCTCGTCCTCGGCACGGATCTCTGGCTGCCCTGGGGCGGGAACCTCACCGCGGCGTCGCGCGGCATGCGGCAGTTCTCGATCCTGGCCAGGCTGGCTCCTGGCGCGAGCGAGCGCCAGGCGAACGCGGAGCTCGCGGCCATCGCCACCGGTGTCGATCGTCAGCACCGCGGCGAGTTCAAGGAGTACCAGGGGTGGACCCTGACCGCGAAGCCCTGGGCGAGCGCGCTGATGCAGGATTTCCGCGGCGCCGCGTTCCTGGTCCTCGGCGCGGTGGGGCTGGTTCTCCTGATCGCGTGCGCCAACCTGACCAACTTGTTCCTTGCGCGCGCGACGAGCCGGCAGCGCGAGCTGGCGGTCCGGCTCGCGCTCGGCGCCAGCCGCGCCCGGGTCGCCCGGCAGCTGTTCACCGAGACGATGATGCTGTCGCTCGCCGGGGCGCTGCTCGGCGTCGCGCTTGCGCACGCCGGCCTGCGCGCGGTGCCCGCGCTGATTCCGTCGCAGCTCCAACTCCTCGGCGTCGAAGCGTCCGTGAACGCCCGCGTCCTGCTCTGGAGCGTCGTCATTGCGATCGCGACCGGCATCGTCGTCGGCCTGTTGCCGGCGTGGCATGCGGCGCGGACCGATCCGCACGAGTCGATGAAGGGCGAGGGGCGCGCGAGCGCGAGCCGGCGGATGTCGCGGGTGCGCAGCGCGCTCGTCGTCGCCGAGATCGCGGTGTCGGTCGTGCTGCTGCTGGGAGCCGGGCTGCTGATGCGCAGCTTCGCCAACATCAACCGGGTGGAGCTCGGCTTCGATCCCCGTGGCGTGCTGACGCAGCGGCTGACCCTGCCGCGCGACCGCTATCCGGGAGAGTCTGCCGGCGCATTCTTCGACGCGCTGGTGGAGCGGCTGGCCGCGCAGCCGCAGGTGCGTGCGGTTTCGGCCGCGACGCAGTATCCGCCGATGGCCGCGTTCTCGAACGACTTCGCGCTCGAGCATCCGGTGGGGTCGGCGTCGGCGGGCATCCCCACCGCGCTGTGGACGGTGGCCAGCCCGAGCCACTTCGACACGCTCGGCGTGCCGCTGCGGAGCGGCCGTGGGTTCTCGACCACGGATACGCTCACGGCGCCGCCCGTCGCGGTCGTCAACGAGGCCTTCGTCCGGCGGTTCCTCGGTGACCGCCCGCCGCTCAATGCGCGGTTCCGGTTCGGCAGCGGCGACGGCCGCCCGTGGATCACGATCGTTGGCGTCGTCGCCGACTTCCGCAACGGCGGTCCGGTGGAACCGCCCCGGCCCGAGATCTTCACGCCGCTGCGCCAGCAGACCGACTGGAACCAGCTGTTCGTGCTGGTCCGCGGCCACGGGGACGCGACCGCACTCCTGCCGGCGGTCCGTGCCGAGGTCCGCGGTCTCGATCCCGAGCAGCCCATCTACGCCGTCAGGCCCCTCGACGACGCGCTCGCGGAGTCCTCTTTCCAGCAGCGCGTGTCGGCGCTGCTCTTGTCGATCTTCGCGGCGGTGGCCCTGGTGCTCGCGGCGGTCGGAATTTTCGGCGTGTTGTCCTATGCCGTGTCCGCCCGCACCCAGGAGATTGGTGTCCGGCTCGCGGTCGGGGCTGAGCCTCGCGACGTGCGATGGATGGTCGTCAAGCAGGTGCTCAAGATGGCCGGCGTCGGCCTGGCGCTCGGTACCGCGATGCTGCTCGCCGTCACCGGCGCGGTCGAAGGCCTCCTGTTCGGCGTCAGGCCGGCTGATCCGGTGACCATTGCCGCCGTCGTCGGCCTCCTCGGCGCGGTGGCGCTGGTCGCGGCATGGATCCCGGCGGTGCGCGCGAGCCGCGTCGATCCAATTGCCGCACTCCGGAACGACTAGCCCCGGCCGGGAATGGGCGCCTGAGGTCAGCTGGACCGTATCGGCCTTCGGCCTGCGGGATGCTGGTGCTAGACTGCCCGGCATTCACCTATGAATCCGGCACCCGGACGCGGCAGGTTCGCGACGACCCACTGGAGTCTGGTGCTGGCCGCGGCACGCGACGAGGATCGCGATGGGTGCCGCGCGATGGAAAGTCTTTGCGAGCAGGTACCTGGTACCCGCTGTACGTGTTCGTCCGGCGCCGCGGGTACGCGCCTGAAGACGCTCAGGATCTCACGCAGGCGTTCTTCGCGCGATTGCTGGAAAAAGGAGACGTGTCACGCGCGTCACCCGCGCGGGGTCGCTTCCGGTCGTTCCTCCTCGCATCGCTGCAGAACTTTCTGCTCAACGAACTCGACCGGGCGCGCACGCTCAAGCGCGGCGGCGGGGTACGCATCACTTCGATCGATATGGGTGACGCGGAGCAGCGTTTCGTGTCCGAACCCGCCACTGCGGACGCGGCCGACGATCACTTCCATCGCAGGTGGGCGCTCATGCTGCTCGACCGTGGCTTGCACCAGACGAAGGTGGAATACGAACGTGCCGGGAAGTCCGCACTCTTCGAGCGGCTGGTGGGTCTGATGACGACGGCGGGTCTGGACGAGTCGTACCGCGAAGCGGCGGCCGACCTCGCCATGACCGAGGGGGCCGTCAAGGTCGCCGTGCACCGGATGCGGCGGCGCTTCCGTGACGCGCTGAGGGCCCAGATCGCGGAGACGGTAGACCCCGACGAGGTCGACGATGAGATCGCCTTCCTGATCCGCGCAGTGAGCCGTCCTTCCAGCCAGCCGTAAGAGCCGGCACCCCCAGTAACCTTTCTCTCCGCTTGCTTCATTCCTCTCCAGGAGCCCGACGTATCCGGGTCCTCCCATTCAACACACGGAGAGAAAAATGACCTTCACACGCCCGCCCATCCGGGCATCCCGCGAGTTCCGCAAACTATCCGGCCTGGCCGTCGTCGCGGCACTCCTGCTCTGGACACCGGCGAGGGCCGCCGCGCAGGAGTATTCGGAGGTAGTGGTCTTCGGGGACAGCTTGTCCGACTCGGGGAACGCTTTCGCGCTTCGCGGCGCCGCCAACACCCCGCCGGACTATGCGCTGGATCCCCTTCTGATCCCCGGCGCGCCATACGCGCGCGGCGGACATCATTTCCAGAACGGCGAAACCTGGATCGAACAGCTGGCACGTTCGCTGCGGATCGCCGGCAGCGCCGGCCCGGCGTTTCGATCGCCCGAAGGGGTTGCGAGTAACTTTGCCGTCGGCGGCGCTCGCGCCCGCGAAGACGGCAACAACCTGAACCTGCCGACACAGGTCGCCAGCTATCTGGAGCGGACCGGCGGCACCGCGTCGCCGAGCGCCCTGTACGTCATCGCGATCGGGAGCAGCGACGTTCGCGATGCTCTGCTCGCCTATTCACGCGGACAGGACGGTGGCGCCATCATGGGGACTGCGCTCGAAGCCATCAGGCAAGCCATCACGTCGCTGTCGGCTGCAGGCGCCAGAACCTTCCTCGTGTGGAACGTGCCGGACATCGGACTCACCCCGGCCCTGCGGATCGCGGGGCCCGCAGCGTCGCAAGGCGTTACGAAGCTGAGCTTCGGCTTCAACGCGCAGTTGAACTGGATTCTCGGTCAAATCGCGTCGGGCCTGCCGGCCATCAGGATCGTGCCCTTCGACGCGTTCGGACTGCTCACGAGCATCGTCGCCAACCCGGGAGCCTACGGCATGAGCAACGTCATCTCGGCCTGCGTGACCCCCTTCGAGCCACCCTTCGCGTGCCAACAGCCGGACGAGTTCCTGTTCTGGGATGGCATGCACCCGACCCGTGCGACCCACGCGATCGTCGCCCAGCAGGTCATGGGACTGCTGCGATAGCTGCGACGGCTGGCAGGCTCGATGCGTTGAGAGCGGAGGTGGCAATCGCCTCCGCTCTCCTCGCGTTGCTCTGCGCAGACTGTGTGACGCCCGGTCACTCCGGCTTGAATTTGAAGCGGAAGGTGAATTGCACCCGACGCGGTTCGGGTGTCCCGTTGCGACGAGCTGGCTTGTATTGGAACTCGCCAAAAGCCTTTCGCGCCGTCGCGTCGAGCAATGGGTGCACCGAACGCACGACGACGATGTCGCTAACCTTCCCGTCCACTCCGACGAGCCCCTCCAGGATCACGTCGCCCCGCAAGTCAGCGGCGAGCGCCGCCTGGGGGTAGGGAGGCGTGACCTCGCGAATCAGCTCAGGCTCGACGAAGACATCGGCGATCTGCGGCTGCGGCGTTGGCACTGCGGGCGCCTGAGGCAGTTGTTCAACGGCGATTCCGCTCTCGACGCGTACCGTCGGAGTCGGCGCCGGGACATTCTCCGCATCTTCCGTTCGCGTACCGGTCGAGGATTGCGGTGGCGATGGGGCGATCCCGGAGCCATCGGCAGGCTGACGCCCGGCGGGTCGCCTGGGAGAAACGCGGTTGGACTGGCTAGCTTTCCGTCTTCTTCTCGCCTGCCGCCGAATCTTTCACCGCTGGCGCGGTGTTCGGTGGCGCTGGAACGGCAGCCGATCTCGATTCCGTAGCCTGGCCGAGTGGATTCGTGGGTGGAGGTGTGCGCGGCTGATGGAGAAATGCCCAGGCCAATCCCGCCATCGCCACAAGCGCGCCAGCCGCGATGGCGGCCCATACGCTCCTCGAGAGCTGCAACGAGCGCGGGAGCGGCGCCGCGTTCGCGACGGCATGGGTGGCACCAGCATCGATGCTCCGCGCCAGGGCGTCCACGAAAGCGCCAGCCGAGGACCACCGATGCGCCGGATCCTTGGCCGCCGCTTTCCGGATCGCCTCCATCCAGACGGATGACGACGGCGGGCCGGGAGGCGACGGCAGCGGCTCCTGCGTGTGCTGCAGCAGCACGGCGACAGGAGACGGGCCGGTGAAGGGTCTCGTCCCGACCAGCATCTCGTAGGCGACGATTCCGAGGCTGTAGATATCGCACCGATGGTCGAACGCACGGCCAAGGGCCTGCTCCGGCGCCATGTAGTGCGGGGTTCCGGTGATCATCCCGGTCTGCGTCAGCGCGCTTGTCGAGCCACTCATCTGCGCGAGGCCGAAATCCGCGACACACGCAGTGCCGGAGCGGTCGAGCAGGATGTTCGCGGGTTTGATGTCGCGATGCACGACACCGAGACCGTGGGCATAATCGAGGGCCGCGGCGACGCCCCGGAGCAACCGCACGGCCTCGATCGGCGCGACCGGCCCGCGATCGAGCAGCGCGCCGAGAGTGTCTCCCGTGAGCAGCCGCATGCTCATCCACGGCACTCCCGAGTCGATGCCGGTGGCGTAGATCGGCACGATGTTCGGGTGCTCGAGCCTGGCGATCACCCGCGCTTCGGCCTCGAAGCGCCTGCCGAATGTCCTGTCGTGCAGGAATTCGGAGGGCAGAACCTTGAGCGCGACGGCCCGATCCAGCCGGGTATCGTGTGCTTCGTACACGGCGCCCATTCCGCCGCGGCCGAGCAGGCGGCGTATGACGAACTGCCCCAGCGTCGTCCCTGCGGGCAGCATGTCGGGTTCGTCGCCGTCGGTATCGGCGCCGGTCGATGGTTCGGTCAGCGCGACGGCAAGGAGGCACGCGGCGCACAGCCCACCCGCAGACGATTCGGCGGTGCGCGCGGCGCCGCATGTCTCGCATGCAGGAAGGGTCATGGCGTTCTATCGTCTCTCCGGAAACTGGCCGCGAATCATTCAGAACCGGACCCGGAACTCGCCCGTTATCGACCTTCGTATCACATCGCCGAACACGTGCTGCTGTATCCGGCTGTTGAGGAGATTGTTGCCGCGAAGCGTCACCGTCATCAGGCGATCGCTCGAATGGACGCCGAAGGCGCCGTCGACGATGGTGTAAGCGGCGGTCGAGCCCTTGTGCTCGGGCAGGACGTCCTGCCAGAACGCCGAGTCGACGAAGCCGCTGGACAGGCTGCCGAAGTATCGTCCTCGGGTGGCACTCACCTCGGCGTTGAAGCGGTGCCGGGGAGGGACATTCAATTCAGAGGCGCTGAACCCTCTCGCCTGTGGCTCGTCCTGCCACGAGTAGTTCGCCCGCGCCGATACGTTGGCGCTCACCCGTATCTCCCCCGACAACTCGAAGCCCCGATCGGTGATGCGGTCGAAATTGAGATAACTGAGCTCTGACGGAAGCCCGCGCCCCTCTTCGATCAGCTGGTCGAGGACGGCAGGGTCCAATGGCCACCCGGGGGGCGGCGCGCTGCTCGAATAGCTGGCCGTCTGCGTGAATTGAATGGCGTTCGACGTGCGATTCAGGTACACGGCTGCGGTCGCGGTGACCCGGCCGGCCGTGGCGACATACGCCGCCTCGTAGGCCGTGATCGCCTCCTCCTCGAGCCGATCGTTCCCGACAGCGACGACCTCGAACTCGAACGGCCCCGCGGATGGCAAAACCGCTGTGGTGCGGAAACTCGTCTCCAGGTAACTGTTCAAGAAAGACGGGGCACGGAACGCGCGATTGTACGAAAGGCGCATCGTGTGACCCGCACGGGGCTTCATCAGCAGTGATGTGCGGGGCGAAATCACCGCTTTGCTGAGCACGTCGAAGGCGTCGAGCCGCACGCCGACGATCCATCGGAGGCGTTCGGACAGGACGATCTCGTCCTGGACGTACGCCCCTCCCTCGTTCCGTGTGCTGCCACGAGGAGCGAGCGACAGGTCGAAGTTGTTGTAGCGGTAATTTCCGCCATAGGACACGACGTGTCGTTCCCGCACGAGGTGCAGGTTCGAGAACTCGACGTCGTATGCCTGGTTCTCGAAACGCATATCGAAGTCCTGCCCGGTTTCACTCTCGAGGAGTACCGCGCGGGCGTCCCCGTCCAGCGCGTTGACGAACCCGCGCACCTTCAGCTGGCCGTCGGTATACGCGATGCGGCCATACTTCGACGTCGAGCCGCGTTGGATGTCGAGCGGGCCCAGACCCGAGTGAAGGATGCCCTCGGTCGCCGAGATTCCGCCGGCAAGAATCAGGGACCGTCGCCGGTCAGCCAGGTCGTAATCGACCCGGGCGTCCAGTCTCGGCTGCGTCGTTCCCTTGTTGGCAAAGTCCGGATAAGGCGTGTCGGTGCCGGGAATCGTGCCGCTCGGGCGCAGGAACGCTTCCTGCGTCAGAAAACCTGCCGAGATCTTGTAGGCAAACCTGTCGCTGACGGCGGCAGCGTGGGTCAAATCGACAGCAAATACACCGCCGCCGTCGTACGGTTCATCGATTGGCGTGCGATCGAATTGCCCGAAGCGAATCCCGATGCTTGTCCCTTGCATCTCACGGGGGGGCTTCGAGATGACATTGACGACACCGCTCATCGCGTTCGCGCCCCAGACCGCCGAGGCAGGACTGCGAATCACTTCGATCTGTTTGATCTCAGTCGGCGCGATCGGCAGAAAGTCCCACATGACGGCGCCGAAGAAATCCTGGTAGATCGAGCGTCCGTCGAGGAGCACCAGCAAGGAGTCGGAGAGCGTTCCGGTCGCCGCGCGAGGGGTCACATTGACGTCTCGGGCGGATGTCTGCGAAACATTCACGCCGGGAACACCACGCATGAGGTCGGTCACCAGCGGACTTGGCGCGTTGCCGATCTGCGCATCGGTCACGACGGTCATCGTGGCGGGGGCGTTCCTCAGCTGTTCTTCGCGGCGGGACGCGGTCACGACGACGATCGCATCGGGCTGTCCCTCCTGTGGCGCGGGCGCCTGGTCGAGACGTCCTCGCTCTGCGAGAGGAGCAGGCAAGCTCGCGATCACCAACGCGAGCCGGATGATCGCCTGCACCATCTGTGAGTCTCCCTCGTCGATGTGGGTGACATCGGAGTTCGGCGATGGTCTGCGACCCCATGGCCCCGTGACCGATCACGGCGGCGCGACTCTCCTGTCGCGTCTCCTCGTCCGCCTCGAGAAGCAAGTCAGCCGCCAACTGGACCGTCATTCGAGATCGCTTCGAGCTGGGGCCGGGGCCACCGGGACGCGACCGCGCTCCGGAACGACCAGCCCTGGCCGGGGAGGGCCTGCCCCTGCGATAACATAGTGGAGATATGCCTGCGTGGGGGGAGTTTACCGGACTCAATCGCGGATACGTCCTCGAGCTCTACGAGAAGTTCCGGCAGGATCCCTCGTCGGTCGATGAGGCGACGCGTGCGGCCTTCGAGCAGTGGACGCCGCCGCCGCAGGAAGTCGCCGATCCGACGCCGGTCTCCGGCGACTCGCTGCACAAGGCCGTCGGCGCCATCAACCTGGCGCAGTCGATCCGCCGCTACGGCCACCTCGCCGCGACCCTCGATCCGCTGGGACTGCGCAAGCCGCTCGGCGATCCGTCGCTGCTCCCCGAAACGCACGGCGTCACCGACGACGATCTGCGCCGCCTCCCTGCGTCACTGATCAACTCGCCGCTCTCCCGGCAGGCGTCGTCCATGTTCGACGTCGTCGAGGCGCTGCGGCGCGTCTACTGCTCGACGACCGGCTACGACTACGCGCACGTGTTCGTGCCCGAGGAGCGGCGCTGGCTGCGGACCGCCGCGGAGTGTGGCCGGTTCCGGGCGCCGGACGATCCGATCGATCCGCGCGCCCTGCTCGATCGCCTGACGCAGGTCGAAGCGTTCGAGCGGTTCCTGCATCGCACGTTCCCCGGCAAGACGCGGTTCTCGATCGAAGGCCTCGACATGATGGTGCCGATCCTGGACGAGGCGATCGCCGAGGCCGCGGAAGCGGGCATCCGCCACATCCTGATCGGGATGGCGCACCGTGGCCGGCTGAACGTCATGGCGCACGTGCTGAACAAGCCGTACGCGCAGATCCTCGCGGAGTTCAAGGACCCGGTGTCGTCGAAGAGCTTTCGCGAGGACATGGCGTGGACCGGCGACGTCAAGTACCACGCCGGCGCGCACCGCGCGATCAAGGGCGGGCGCGAAATGGACCTCGTGGTGTCGATGCCGCCCAACCCGAGCCACCTCGAAGCGATCGATCCGATCGTCGAGGGCATGGCGCGCGCGGCCGGGACGCTGGTGGATGCCGGCGGACCGTCGCGCTTCGATCCCACCCGCAGCGTCCCGATCCTGATTCACGGCGACGCGGCGTTCCCGGGCCAGGGCGTGGTGGCCGAGACCCTGAATCTGAGCAGGCTGCCCGGCTACAACACCGGCGGGACGATCCACATCATCGCCAACAACCAGCTCGGGTTCACGACCGGGGGGGAGGACGCCTACAGCACCTCCTACGCCAGCGGCCTGGCGCGGGGCTTCAAGATCCCGATCGTGCACGTGAACGCCGACGATCCCGAAGCGTGCGTCGCGGCGGCGCGGCTGGCCTTCGCCTACCGCGAGAAGTTCCAGCGCGACTTCCTCATCGATCTGATTGGCTACCGCCGGCACGGCCACAACGAGGGGGACGAGGCCTCGTTCACGCAGCCGCTGATGTACCAGAAGATCACGTCGCATCCGACCGCGCGCGAACGCTGGGCGCAGACGCTGACCGAGCGCGGCGTCGCAACGCCGGAGCAGGTCGAGGCGGTCAACACGAAGTACCTGTCAGCGCTGCAGGCGGTGATGGACGCGCTTCGGCCGGAGCAGGATTTCGTCGAGCCGCAGCCCGAGGCGCCGCCTCCGGGCGCCGCGTCCAAGGCGGAGACCGCGGTGCCGCTCGAGCGGCTGCGCGAGCTGAACACCTCGCTGCTCACGCTGCCGTCCGACTTCACGATGCACCGCAAGCTGGAGCGGGTCCGCGAGAAGCGCGTGAACGCGCTGAACGAGCCGGATGGGCGGACGATTGACTGGGCCGCCGCCGAGGATCTCGCGATGGCGACGATCCTGGCCGACGGCACGAGCATCAGGCTCACCGGCGAGGACGTCGAGCGCGGCACGTTCAGCCATCGCCACGCGGTGTTCCACGACGCCGCGACCGGCGCCGTGCACGTGCCGCTGCAGTCGATCCCGCAGGCCCGCGCGGCATTCGAGGTGCACAACAGTCCGCTCACCGAGAACGCCGTCGTCGGCTTCGAATACGGGTACAACATCCAGGAACCGTCGCGCCTGGTCATCTGGGAAGCCCAGTACGGCGACTTCATCAACGGCGCCCAGGTGATGATCGACGAGTTCATCGTCTCGGCCCGCGGCAAGTGGGGGCTGCGTCCGTCGCTGGTGATGCTGCTGCCGCACGCGCACGAAGGCCAGGGCCCCGATCATGCCAGCGCGCGCCCCGAGCGGTTCCTGCAGCTTGCCGCCGATCTCAACATGCGCGTCGCCAACTGCACCACGGCGGGGCAGTACTTCCATCTGCTGCGCCGCCAGGCCGCGCTCCTGACCGTCGATCCGCTGCCGTTGATCGTGCTCACCCCGAAGAGCCTGCTCCGTCATCCGCTGGTCGCGTCGTCGCCGCGGGAGCTGGCCGAAGGCCGCTTCCGCATGGTCATTCCGGACGACGAGGCGACGTCGCGTGCGGAAGAGGTGCGCCGCGTGCTCGTCTGCAGCGGCAAGGTCTACACCGACCTCGTCGCCGCCGAGGCGCGCGCCTCCCGGACCGATATCGCGATCTGCCGGCTCGAGCAGCTCTACCCGGTGCCGATGCGTGACCTGCGCGCGATGTTCGACGGCTACCCGAACGCCGACGAGATCGTCTGGGTGCAGGAAGAGCCGGAGAACATGGGCGCGTGGGAGTTCATCAGGCCGCACCTGATCGAGGTTGGCAGCGGGCGCCAGGTGCGCCGCGTCGCGCGTCCGCGCAGCGCCAGCCCCGCGGAAGGGTCGGCCGCGTGGCACGCCCTCAACCAGCAGGCGCTGGTGAACCAGGCCTACGGCCCGGCGCGCGGCGCCGAGGCCGGGACGGCGCCGTCGCGCAGAAAGCCCGGCGAGCCGCGCAGCTGACGAGCAGCAAAGGCTAAATCCACATGCCCGCAAATATCGTCGTCCCCGAGGTCGGGGAGTCCATCGTCGACGCCCGCATCGCCAAGTGGCTGCGCAAGGAAGGTGACGTGGTCGCCGCCGGCGACCCGCTCGTCGAGCTCGAAACCGACAAGATCGACCTCGAGGTCGGCGCGCCGCAGGCCGGTGTCCTGAGCCGCATCGACCGCCGTGATGGCGACGACGTGAAGGTCGGTGAAGTGCTGGGGGTGATCGAGGACGCGGCCAGGGGCAAGGCGGACGGCGGCGCCGCGAAGCCGGCGAAGGAACAGGAGGCCTCGAAGCAACGCGCCACACCGACGGCGCGAAAGGCCGCCGAGCAGAACGACGTCGATCTGTCCCGGGTCCAGGGCACCGGCGACGCCGGGCGCGTGATGAAGCGCGACGTCGAGAAGGCGGCGTCCGGTCCAGTGGCGCCGCAGGAGTCGCGCGAACCGGCGCCCGCAGCGGAGTCGAAGCCTGCGGCGAAGCCATCCGTGCCGGTGGCGGAAACGACGGCCGCGCCCGGTACCCGGAGCGAGGAGCGCGTGCGCATGTCGAAGCGCCGCGCCACGATCGCGAAGCGGCTGGTCGAGGCGCAGAGCACGGCGGCGATGCTGAGCACGTTCAACGAGGTCGACATGACCGCGGTCATGGCGCTTCGCGAGCGTCACAAGCAGGCCTTCAAGGACAAGCACGGCGTCGGCCTCGGGATCGCGTCGTTCTTCGTCAAGGCCTCGATCGGCGCCCTTCGCGCGTTCCCGCGGCTCAACGCCGAGATCCAGGGCGACGAGATGGTGCTGAAGCACTACTACGACATCGGGGTCGCGGTGGGCGCCAGCGAGGGGCTCGTCGTGCCGGTGCTCCGCGATGCCGACCGCATGAGTTTCGCGGCGATCGAAAAGCAGATCCGCGACTTCGCGAAGCGCGCCGAGGACGGCACGCTCTCGCTGGCGGATCTCAAGGGCGGCACCTTCACCATCACCAACGGGGGCGTGTTCGGCTCGCTGCTCAGCACGCCGATTCTCAATCCGCCGCAGGTCGGCATTCTCGGCCTGCACAAGATCCAGGATCGTCCGGTCGCGATCGACAGGCAGGTGCAGGTCAGGCCGATGATGTACGTGGCGCTGACCTACGACCACCGGATCGTCGACGGCGCCGAAGCGGTGCGCTTCCTCGTGCGGCTGAAGGAGCTGATCGAGGATCCCGGCGCGCTGCTGCTCGAGTAGCGTCCGACCGGCGCAGGCAAGGCAGGAACGTCGTGGCTGAGACTGAGATCGATCGGATCGTCGACGAGCTCGAGCGTGAGCACGGCGGCGATGCCTGGCACGGTACACCGCTCCGGCAGATCCTGGCAGGCGTCGACCACACCGACGCGATGGCGCGGCCATACGATGGCGTCCAGACCATCTGGGAGCTCGTCCTCCACATCACGGCATGGAAGAACGAGGTCCGGCGGCGGGTCGGTGGGGCGCCGGCCGGCGTGCCCGCCGAGGGAGACTGGCCCGCTGCTCCCGACAAGCCAGACGCGGAAGCGTGGCGCACAGCGGTCGACGCACTCGAGGACGCGCATCGCGCCCTCGTCGCCACCGTCTCCCGGCTCGGCGAGGCGCAGGTGTTCGCGCCCACCAACGATCCACGCGAGCGGGAAACCGGCCAGGGCGTCAGCTACTACGTGCTCCTGCACGGGATCGCGCAGCACGACGCCTATCACTCCGGTCAGATCGCCCTGCTCAAGAAGGCGCTGACCCACCAGCATTCCTGACGCCGTGGACCTCTGGTCGCTCGGCGATCTCACGACCCCGTGGTGCCTCCGCGTCGTCGTGACGCTGCGCGTCGCCGAGCACCTCGCGGCCGGCGCTACCGGAATCGACGATCTGGCCGCGGCGTGCGGCGCGCACGCCGGGTCGCTCCAGCGCGTGATGCGTCATCTCGCCGGCGTCGGAGTCTTCGAGGAGCCGTCGCCGGGACGGTTCGTCCTGAACGACGCGGCTCGCGGCCTGCTCGACTCGTCGATGCGTCTCGGACTGGACCTCGAAGGATTCGGCGGCCGGATGACGTTCGCGTGGGGCAGCCTGCTGAGCGCGGTGAAGACCGGGACCGCCTCCTATCACGAGATCTTCGGGCGGCCGTTCTGGGAGGATCTCGACGCCCACCCGCGGATCGCCGAGGAGTTCGACGCGCTGATGGGACCCGCCGGCCACGGCACGCCCGATCCGGACGTCCTGCCTGGTGACGACTGGGACACCGTGAGGACCGTCGTCGACGTCGGCGGCGGCACCGGCGCGCTGCTCGCGGAGGTGCTGCGCGCGCATCCTGACGTTCGCGGCGTGCTCGTCGATCTTCCTCGCCCGGTTGCCGCGTCGAGCGCCACCTTCACTGCGGCTGGCGTCGCGGACCGCGCGTCGGCAGTGGCTCAGAGCTTCTTCGATCCGCTGCCACGCGGCGCCGATGTCTACCTGCTCAAGAGCGTCCTGTCGGACTGGCCGGATGCGGAGGCGACCGCGATTCTCCGGCGTTGCGCCGAGGCCGCGAGTCCCGCGGGCCGGGTGGTGATCCTCAGCGGTGTTTCGCCGGATACCGTGGATCCGCCGGCCGGACATCCTGATGATGGTGCTGGTGGGCGGGAAATCGCGGACGCTCGCCGAGTTCCGGCCGCTGGCGGCGAGCGCCGGGCTGCAGGTCGCGCGTGCGGAGCGGGCGCCGTCGGGGCGGTTCCTGGTGGAGTGCCGGCCCGCCCCGGATCGAGCGTAGCGGCGCTCAGTGCGCCATCGAGTAGAGCAGGACGTTGATGCCGAACGCGTAGCCTTCGACCGAGAACGTGTAGAAGTAGGTCGGGTCGTCCGCCTCCCGCTCCCACGAATCGCCGATGTCGGTGTTGTGGGTGATCAGCACCATCAGCCGGCCCTGCGCATCGACGATGCCCCGGGCGTGGGCGACGGCGCTGTCTTCGCCGCGCTCGGACGTGTCGCCGAAGCGTGCCCAGTGGCTGATCGACGGAATCTGCGGCACCCGCTTCATCACGAACTGCGATCGGAAGATGGCGTGATCGAGCGCGAGGTCCTTGATCGGATACTCGTTCGGCGGCAGGATCTTCGTGAACTCCGACTCCCAGTGGTCCCAGGCGTAGCTGCCCCAGAAGTCATCGGCCCACAGGAATCCGCCCTTCATCAGGTACTCGCGCAGCCGCTGCGCCTCGTCCGGCGCGAAGTAGGTCTGGCCTACTTCGGTCATCATGATGAACGGGCACTTGAACAGCTCGGGATCGGTCAGGCGCACGACCAGGTGATTCGGCTCACCTTCGGCGAGGCTGATCTGCGTCTTGGTGAGCTCGCCGAGCCGGATCGAGAGGTTGATGTCGGCGCGCGGGTAATCGACCATCCAGCCGCCGCCATCGCCGCGGGTGCTGTACGACGACATCACGCGGCAGAAGTTGAACGAGCCGTCGAAGCTCTGCGGCGTCGGCGTACGAAGGTATCGCGCCGAACCCACGCCCGCGGCGTTGCGCCTCGGCCACCATCACCCCGACGGCAAGCGCCGCGATGACCGCGAGAAACGCGACGTGAAGCCGCCGTCCCATCGTGTTCGTATTCTACGCCGCCGCCGGAACGCCGGGATCGGCATGCTAAGATCTCTCGAAATCCTCCCGAAAAATGGCCTCCTACACAGCAAAAGACATCACGGTTCTCGAAGGGCTCGAGCCCGTCCGCAAGCGTCCCGGCATGTATATCGGCGGGGTCGGCGCCGCCGGCCTGCACCATCTGGTCTGGGAGATTCTCGACAACTCGATCGACGAGGCGATGAACGGCTACGCCTCGAACATCACGGTGACGCTGCACGAGGACGGCTCGTCGCTCACGGTGGCGGATGACGGCCGCGGCATCCCCGTCGACAAGCACCCGAAGACGAAGAAGAGCGCGATCGAGGTGATCTTCACGACGCTGCACGCCGGCGGCAAGTTCGAGCACGACAGCTACAAGACCGCCGGCGGCCTGCACGGCGTCGGCGCCAGCGTGGTCAATGCGCTGTCGAAGGAGCTGGTGGCGACGGTCCGTCGCGACGGTTCTCAGTGGCAGATGAAGTTCAAGCAGGGCCAGGTCGCCGGCGCGCTCGCGAAGCAGGGGCCGGCCCGCGGGAGCGGCACCACCGTCTTCTTCCGCCCCGACTCGACGATCTTCCCGAAGGTGGAGTTCGACGCCGATCTGATCCGGCAGCGCCTCGAGATCTCGAGCTACCTGCACAAGGGCGTCAAGATCACGTTCGAGGACGAGACCCGGAACGAGCGGGTCGTCTTCCAGCACACCGAGGGGCTCGCCGACTACCTGCGGAAGATCCTGGAGGAGCGATCCGCCGCGGCGGTGCACGAGGCGCCGTTCACGATCTCCAAGGAGAGCGACGAGAGCGGCATCCGGCTCGATCTCGCGATGCAGTGGACGCAGTCGACCGACGAGCACGTCCGCAGCTACGTCAACGGCATCCCGACCGGCTCGGGCGGCACGCACGAGAACGGCTTTCGCGCCGGCCTCGGCAAGGCGGTCCGGAACTTCATCGAGACGCACAACCTCTCGCCGAAGGGGGTCACGCTGACCGCCGAGGACATCCGCGAGGGCCTGGTCGCGGTGTTGAGCGTGTTCGTGCAGGAGCCGCAGTTCCAGGGCCAGACCAAGGACCGCCTGAACAATCCGGAAGTGCTGTCCGCGGTCGACTCGCTGGTGAGGCCGGCGCTCGAGCACTGGCTGAACACCAACATCAGCGTCGCGGAGTCGATCGTCGCCCGCATCATTCTCGCCGCGCGCGCGCGGGAAGCGAGCCGCGCCGCGCAGCAGGAAGTCACGCGCAAGGGCCCGACGTCGAGCCGGCTGACCCTGCCCGGCAAGCTGAGCGACTGCTCGTCGTCCGGCCGCGACGACAGCGAGCTGTTCATCGTCGAAGGCGACTCCGCCGGCGGGTCGGCGAAGCAGGGCCGCGATCGCACGCGCCAGGCGATCCTGCCGCTGCGCGGCAAGGTGTTGAACACCGAGAGCGCGTCGCTGGCGAAGGTGCTCGAGAACAAGGAGCTGTCAGACCTCGTCACCGCGCTCGGCTGCGGCCTCGGCAAGAACTTCGACCTGACCAGGCTGCGCTACGGCCGCGTCATCATCCTCGCCGACGCGGACTCGGACGGACACCACATCGCCACGCTGCTGCTGACGTTCGTCTACCGGCACATGCCCGGGCTGATCACGTCGGGCCGCGTCTACCTCGCGCAGCCGCCGCTCTACCGCATCGACATCGGCAAGGAGACGTTCTGGGCGCTCGACGACGCGCACCGCGATCGGCTCCTGAAGCTGCACGGCAACGGCCGCTCCCGTCCCGAGATCACGCGGTTCAAGGGACTCGGCGAGATGATGCCGAAGGTGCTGTGGGAAACCACCCTCAACCCGCGCACCCGCCGGCTGCTGCGCGTCGACATCTCCGACCAGATCGTGACCGATCGCGTGATCAACGAGCTGATGGGGAAGGATCCGTCGGCGCGCTTCCGCTTCATCATGGAGCGGGCCGAGGAGGCCGTGGAGCTGGACGTCTAAAGGAATGATGCCGCGGGCGTGGACGCTGCTGCTCTGCGCCTATCTGCTGCTCTGGGTTCCGATCGGTTTCGCGTACGAGCTCTTCGTCACGTTGCCGTCGATCGCGCGGCGCGGGCCGGCCGCGTTCGCGGAGCTGGCCGTGCACGGTGCGGGCGCCGCGATCTGCGCGGCCGGGGGTTGGACGCTGCTGGTCAGGTCGCCGGCCGCGGCATCTGCGGCGGCAGGAGCCGTGATCGTCGGTGCCCTCCTCTCGATCCAGCCGCTGTTCTGGACCGTCCTGCCGCGCCAGGTCGCGCCCGGTGAACGCGGCCCGCTGACGGCGCTCGCCATCGCCCACGCCGTGTTCTGGCTGGTCATGATTCGACACTACGCGCGGAAAGAGCGGTCGGGATCTTCCTGCCGGAATTCGAGCGGCAGCTGAAGGCGACCGTCGAAGCATAGGACGAGAAGCGGCGGCGGGCGGGTGGGGGCGCCAGTCGATAGAGATCAATTCTGAGAGCCCACCGGACCTTGACCGACTTATTGGCAGGGCACTCGAAGGATCGCGCGCTTCGATACCAGACCGCCTCCGCCCTGGCCGCCGCCCGGATCGCCTTCTCTATCTGCCATGTTCAGCCTCTTTCTGTGCGTTGAACGATCTTCTTCGCTCCGAGCAGTTGCCCGAGCTGCTTCAAACGGACTTGAATGTCGGGCCGCCGCACGTACCCCCGGTAGTTGTCTTCGCCCCAGCGAGCCTGGAGAGCCGCTCGACTGGTCTCGGCGCGGACGGCGTAATCGTAGGCAATCGCGCTGTCGCCCTCGAGCCGCATGGACCTCGCCGACACCAGCCACGCGCGCCACTCCGATTCCAGTTGTGCCGCCGAGGCGAACAGCTTCTGTGCCGCCTGCGCGTCGGCGAGCGCGCCCCGCCCGTCTCCGCCGGCAATGCGAACTTCGGCCGAGGCGAGCAGCGCTGTCGACAGGAGCCGGGGAAGTTTCAACTCTCTGGCCGCGTCCACGGCTTCCTCGGCAAGCGCCACCGCCTTTTTCGGCGCGCCGGAAATCGCCTCGGTGAGCGCGAGCGTCTGCTTGGCCTCGAGCGCTGTGTCCTTGTAGTCGCGTTCAGCCAGTTTGAGCGCCGCCGTCGCTCGCGTCGTGGCTTCCACAGGGTGGCCCAGGCTGAGGGCCATCTGCGCGCCGATCAAATCCACGTGTGCGAGTTGGAACTTGAACCCCGCTTCGGACCCGGCGGCAATGGCATAGGCTTCGTTGAGAGCGGCCTTGGCTTCGTCGTATCTCCCTAACGCCGACAGCGACGCCGCGCGATTGACCTGATCCCATCCCATGCTCACGCGTGCGCCGAGCGACTTGTTGATCCGATAACTTTCCTCGAAATATGGGAGAGCCTCGGCGTACAGCTCCTGGTGGTTTCCGAGAAGGACGCCGATGCTGGAGTGAGTCGCCGCCAATCGCGCCGGGTCGCCTGACTGCTTCGCCAATTCCAGCTGCTCGGAAAATGCTTTCATGGCGACCGTGTACTCGCCTTTGTCGCGGTAGACCCGCCCAAGCAGAATCAGGGCGTTGGATGTCTCCGTGCGGTAGCCCGCCGGCTGGTAGAACTTGAGCGCAGCCTCGAGATGAGACACCGCTTCATCGAAGCTGCGCTCCTGGGTGCTCAGACTGCCAAGGGCGAGGCGGGCCCGTGCTTCCAATCGAGGCGACTTGTCCTGGCGGGCAAGATCGAGAGCCTGGTGCAAGTACGCGCGCGTGTCGGCGAACTCGCCCCGCGCCAGCAGCGTATACCCGAGGTCAATCAAGCCGTTGGTCGCCAGCGTTCGGCTGTTGAGCAGTTGCGCTGCCTTGACGGCATCGGCCGCGATCGACTTGGCCTGACTGCTGTCGCCCATCGCGTAGTACACGTTGCTGAGTTGCAACGAGGTCCTGATCGATTGGTACTCGCTGGACGATCCGCGTGACATCGCCAACGATCGCTCGAGCTGCTCCTTGGCTTCCGGCAGTTTCCTGATCCTGGCCAGCAGCGATCCCCTCTGGTAATGCACCTCGGCCAGGCCTTCCTGGCTCGACATCGCCTGGTAGATGGCCTCCGCCTTCGAGAATGCGTCGTTCGCCTTTGGCAGCAACTGGCGACGGCCATAGAGAATGCCCGAACGCAGGAATGCGGCGGCGGACTGCGGATCCAGCTGCGTCGCCTTCACGTACGATTCAATGGCTCGATCGAGATCCTCGTTTTTCTCATAGGCTCGGCCGAGATCGAGATAGGCCGCAGACTTTTCTCCGTCTCGAACCGAATTCACGATGAGCGAGTACTTTTCAATTGCCGTCTTGAAGTTGCGGCCGAGAGTCGCCGCGACCGCGTCCAGATAGTTCGACTCGGCGGCCGATAGATTCGAGCGATCCGGGAGCAGCGCCATGGCCTGCAGCAATTCCTCCCTGGCCCTGTCGGTGAGTCCCATCTCGCTGTAGGCTTCCGCCCGCCGAGCCCGCGCCAGCGCGAACGCATTGTCGATCTCGAGCGCGCGCTCCAGGGCCTTGCTCGCTTGAAAATACGCCCCCTCGCGAATGGCGCTGGTGCCGCGGTCGTACCACACGACGGCCTCGGGCGGCGGCACGTGCTGCCCGCGTCGCAGCAGACCCGACGCGAACCACGCCGCCACCAGCGCGGCCACGGCGCTCGCGGCGATCAGCGTCTTGAATCGAACGGACTTGCGGCGCACGTTCGTCGCTGACGGCGCCGTCGAGGCCGGGCGAGCCGTAGCTCCGTCGAGCTCATGCTTGAGTCCAAGCAGATCGGCGTGAAGCGATCGTGCCGACTCGTACCGCGCCGCGGCATCTTTGGCCATCGCCCGCGTAATGATCGCGTCGAGAGCCGGGGGCACTGCCGGGTTGAGCTCGGAGGGTGGGGGCGGAGTATCGGTCATGACACGCATCGCGACTTCGATCGGCGTCCCTCGATCGAACGCGGACCTGCCGGTCGCGCACTCGTAGAGCGTGACTCCGAGCGAGAAGATGTCGGAGCGTGCGTCGATCTCCCGTCCGCGCAACTGCTCGGGAGACATGAATCCCGGCGTGCCAATTGTGGTTCCCTCCACCGTCAGACGCTCGATCGTCTCTGCATCAGCAAGATCGTGCTGCGCGACCTTCGCGAGTCCGAAGTCCAGCACCTTCAGCTGTCCGCGCGGCGTGACGATGATGTTCTGAGGCTTGATGTCACGATGAATGACGCCGGCGGCGTGGGCCTCCACCAGCGCCTGCGCCGCCTGGATGCCGATGTCCACCACTTCGGCGGGAGGTAGTGGGTGCTGCCGGATCCGTTCGGCCAGACTCTTGCCTTCGATGTATTGCATGACGATGAAGACACGGTGGTCTTCTTCGCCGACTTCGTGGATGGCGCAGATGTTGGGATGGTCCAGTGCCGCAGCGGCCTTGGCCTCGTTGATCAGTCGTCGCCGGGCCGGATCGCTCCCCACGCAACGCTCGGGCAGCATCTTGATGGCGACCTTACGGCCGAGCGCGGTGTCTTCCGCGAGAAAGACCTCACCCATCCCACCCGAGCCCAGTTTCCGGATGATTCGGTAATGGCTGATCTGTGATCGTGCCAAGACACACGAATCTTAAGCCCTACCTCCGCCGAGACAAAGCGGCAGACCAAACGAATCGCTTGGCGGCGATGCGATCCTACGCACGCCTCCGGCGACGATTCCAGGCGGCGAGCGCCAGCGGGTCGCGCATCTGCATCAACCGCGTTCACTTCTCCTTCCGCGTTGGCCTGGTGGTCGCGTCGTACCGCTGCAACGCGGCGACGACGATCCGCCATTGCGGCAGATGCTCAGCGCGCCCAAGTCGCTCGAGCAGCGCTGGCGCCTCGACCGATTGGCGCGGAACCTGCGCCATCTAGTAGTGCTGATCGAGGAGCTGAACGCCATGGGCGTCTCGTTCGTCAGCCTGAACGAAGGCATCGATCTGATGACGCCGGCCGGCCCTCTTCAGCTGGCGCTCGAGGATCCAGGAACGTGTCGAGCTGGGCTCGCGCGTGTGCGCGCACAAGGCCGGCGCCTGGGCTGGAAACCCTGCGCGGTCTCGGACGAACGGTTCGCGGCTGTCGCGAATCTCTTCCGGGCGGCTTCAGGCGGAAGGCGACCCGGCAGACGTGGTGAGGACGATCTTCCCGATCACCTCGCCAGCCTCGAGCCGCCGGTGTGCTTCCGACGCCTGGTCGAGCGGCAGGACGGCGTCGATGACCGGAGCGACGCGCCCTGACGCGAGCAGCGGCCAGACGTGCTGCTCGAGTTCGCGCGCGATCGCGGCCTTCTCCGCCACCGATCGGCCGCGCAGGGTCGAACCGGTGATCGTCAGCCTGCGTTGCATCAGCGCCGACAGGTTGATCTGGCTCTTCGACCCGCCGAGCAAGCCCACCTGCACGAGACGGCCTTCGAAGGCGAGCGACGTGAGATTGCGTTCGAGATACTCGCCGCCGACGATGTCGAGGATCACGTTGACGCCGAGGCCGGACGTCAGCTCGTGGATGCGCGCGACGAAATCGCCGGCGCGGTAGTTGATCGCGGCGGTTGCGCCGAGGCGCTCGCAGGCCGCGCACTTGTCATCGCTCCCGGCTGTGGCGTAGACGGTCGCGCCGAACGCCCGCGCCAGCTGGATCGCGGTCGTGCCGATCCCGCTCGAGCCGCCGTGGATCAGCACCGTCTCCCCGGTTCGCAGCTGGGCGCGCTGGAACAGGTTGGTCCAGACCGTGAAGTAGGTTTCGGGAATGGCCGCCGCGGCCGTCATCTCCATCCCGTCGGGGATCGGCAGACACTGCGGCACCGGCACCACGGCGTACTCCGCATAGCCGCCGCCGGCCACGAGGGCGCAGACCCGATCGCCCGGCGCCCATCGCGGTGTTTCGCCGTCGCGCCGCGGGCCGACCTGCGCGATGGTGCCGGCAATCTCGAGACCGGGAATGTCGGACGCGCCGGCAGGCGGGGGATAGTGGCCGAGCCGCTGCAGCACGTCGGGCCGGTTGACGCCGGCCGCGTGCACGCGAACGAGCACCTCGTCGAGCCCCGGTTCCGGTGTTGGCCGCTGCACCGGACGAAGCACATCGGGTCCGCCGAAGCCGGCAATCTCAATCGCGATCACGATTGACTCACTTCACGCGCCGTGCCTGTCGGGTGGCCTGGCGTCGCGGCCTACTTCAGCGTCGACGGCAACCGCGGCGACGACAGCAGCTTCTCGAACTCCTGCCATCGCCGTGCGGGGTCGCCCTTCACGCCGGGCCTCGACTCGACATAGGTGCGGACCAGATCCTTGCCGAGGTTGTAGTTGATGACGTAGCTGCGGTACTGGTCGAAGAACTTGACCCGCTGGACGGCGCGATCGCGGGACATCAGCGCGTAGCGCTCGAGCCAGGCCGCGGCCGCGTCGCGGTCGATCGTTCCGTCCAGGTAGCGCCGCGCCGCTTCGTTGCCGGCATACGCCAGCTGCTCGACGAGCGTCTGCGCGGTGTAGTAGTCGCGGACCCGCGACGGGTCGAGCCCGGCGGCGGGGAAGAGCACGGTGGTTTCGAACGCCAGGCGCTCCGGGCCGGGAAAGGCGACCTCGATGCCGTAGTTGGCCGTGCCTTCCGCGATCAACGACTGGGGCGAGAACAGCGGATAGACCGAGAACTCGATCCATCCCCGGTCGCGCACCAGGTGCTTCTCGAGGAGCGCGTTGTAGACGTGGTGTCCGGGGTAGCCCTCGTGGCACGCGAGATCGAGCGCCCGATCGATGTAGATCGGGAGGTCGGTGTTCATCTGGATCAGGCTGCGGAAGGTGCCCTGGTACCAGTTGTAGCCGCTCCACGACTTGTTCGTGACGTACTCGAGCGTGAACCGCTCGCTCTCGGGCAGCGTGATCCGGGCGGCCGTCCGCGACCGGCATCCTTCGATCGCCGCCTTGAACACGGCATCCTGGCGCTCGCGCGGAATCACGAAGGTGCTGCGAAACGCCTCGTACCGGCTGACGAGCGGGCCCGATCCCGGGAACTGCTTCTCCAGGCGATCGAGGATCGCCTGGAAATGCGACTCGGGAAAAGTCGGCGCCACCGCGTCGTAGAGCGCCCGCGACTCGTCGTCGAAGGACAGCCGCTCTCCCTTCAACATGCGGATCCGCGCGCCCAGCGCGGAGAGCTGGCGGTCGAGATACTGCACGCGCAGTGTCTCCATCTCGCCAGTGGGTGCCGGCACGCGGCCGAGGTCGTCGAGCAGCGTCCGCGTCCGGCTCGCAAGGTCGTCGAGCGCCACCTTGCCGCTCTCCGCCTCCTTCTTCCATTCCGGAGGCCCGTAGTACGCGTCGACGTAGTCGGCGTCGTGCTGGCCGAGCGCCAGCACCAGCTTGACGTAGCGTTCCGCAATTCCGTTCATGCGCGCGGCCTGGGTGTCCTGCGGCTTGCCCTGGGGGTAGGCGGAGGGATCTGCGGTGAACAGACTGCCGATTATCGCGGCACCGATCACGAGTGCCGGGAACCATCGATTCCGCATCGGGTCTATTCTGACACGCCGGTTGCCGGCACTCATCTTGATAGAGGCGGGGCTGCGTGCGCTCACTGTTCTACTCGTTCCTCGGATACTTCCTGACGCCGGGCGGGCTCATCCTGATGGGTGCGCTCGACTCCTCGCTCCTGTTCTTCCTGCCGCTCGGGATCGACTTCGCGGTGGTGATTCTCGCGGCGCGGCGGCCCGAGCTGTTCTGGCTCTACGCGCTCCTCGCCACGGTGGGCGCCCTGATCGGCGGCGCCGGAACCTTCTGGATCGGCCGGAAGCTCGGCGAACACGGCCTGACGCTGTTGATCAAGCCGTCGCGGCTCGAGCGCGTCAAGCACCGCGTGAGCCGTCACGCCGCCGTGAGTGTCGGGGCGCTCGCGGTCGTGCCGCCGCCGTTCCCGTTCACCGCCTTCGTGCTCGCGAGCGGCGCGTTCGGCTGCAACCCCTGGGTCTTCTTCAGCACGCTCGCGGCCGCCCGCCTCGCCAGGTTCATGGTCGAAGCGGGCCTCGCCGCCCTCTACGGCCGACGCATCCTGGCGTGGATGCAGTCGACCGTATTCGAGGTCATCGTCGGGATGCTGATTGCGCTGGCCGTGATCGGAACGATCGTCTCGATCGTGGCGGTGTACCGAAGCACCCGCGGCGGCCGGACGGCGCCGCGCGCGGGCTAGGTCGTAAACCGCAGCGTCGCCGCGACTCCGCCGTAGTTCGCGAGCAGCTCGGGATCCTCGACGAAGGTGATCTTCGCCGCGGTCTGCGTCGCCCTGGTGATCAGCTCGTCGGCCAGCCGTACCGTCTCCGACCGCGCCTCAGCCGCTTCGCCGGCCGCCGACGGCGTCACCGCCGGTTCGGACATCATGGCCTGCGCGGTCGCCGCGCTGCGGCCAATGACGCCGACCGCTTCGAGCTCGCGGACGCGCGCCGCGATCAGCAGTTCATCCACCTGACCCTTGGCCAGCGCATCCAGTGTTTCTTCGGGCCCGACGACGCCGAGGCCGCCGGCGCGGTAAGCCCCGATCGCCGCGTCGACCTTCTCGCGCTCGTTGCCGCTGCGCACCCGCTTCATCGTCTCGATCGACGTCTTGATCACTTCGTCCAGCGGCGCAGTGGTGTCGAGCCGCATCTGATCGACGACCTTCTCGGCGAGGTGCTTCGGCATCTGGTCACGCAGCAGCGGGATGATCACCTCGTCGCCGGCGACGACGATCTCGGTGAGGTTCTCGCGCGTGACGATCTTGTCCAGCGCCTCGACCACTTCCTTCGCGTGCTGGACGTGAAAGTTCTCGATGTGGCGCTGGAACCGCGCCTGCGACCAGCCGCCCTGCGACGTACGGCGGGTCTTGACGCCCTTGACCTCCTCTTTGGCCACGACCTCGCCGGTCGAGAACACGAGAATGCGCGCGCTGTTGGTGTCGGCGAGGACGGCCGCATACCTCGGATACAGCGACTCGATCCGCGCCAGCGGGTAGAGGTGGGGCTGATCGCCGATGTAGAGCCAGTGCCGATCGATCGGCGCGGTCAGCTGGACGGCCTCGAACAGCTCGCCCGCCGAACACGCGAACAGCGCGACCCCGTTGGCGGCGGGATCCAGCTCGGTGTCGAGATACCGGGAAATCCTCACGAGATCCTTCGTCAGCGATTCGCTCTCCGGCGAGTTGCTGGCGTAGGTGCGGCTGCGGGCCGCGAATTCCTTGCGAACGAACGTCTGGAACTGGTCCTTCCCGGTCGGCCCGGGCTGCGTGTTCAGGTACAGGCTCACGACCGGATACGGCGCCTGTTCGAACGCCGCGAGTCTGTCCAGCTGATCCTTGACGGGCATGCGAGTTCCTCCACCCGTCGTCTATGCGCAAGGCGTGCCACGGTTTTCAGGGCGGAGCTGGCCCTCCCGCCGGCACGGCCATACGCCGGATCCCGCCCGACCGTTCGGCGGCAGGACGGCAGGCGAAAAGGCAGGTGGACTCGGTTCGATGAACGAATGGTCGAGCGCGGATAGAATAGGCGCCGCATGAAGCTGCGGTTCGCACCCTTCTGGTACGACCGGTTTCCCCAGCGTCGCCGTCCCGCTTTTCCCCGTCATCGCACTACGCTCGAGACGCGCGTGGCCGTCGTCGGCGGCGGTCTGGCCGGGTGTGCCTGCGCGTGCGCGCTCGCCTCGGCGCGGGTGCCGGTTGTGCTGCTCGAGGCCGATCGGATCGGCACCGGCGCCACCTCGGGCGACGTCGGCCTGGTGCGGGAAGACTTCGACATCGCCTTCACCGAGACCGTGGCCGCGCATGGCCTCAGAACGGCCCGAGCGCTGTGGGAGTCGATGCGCCGGGCCGCGCTCGATTTTCCGACCGCGCTCCGCCGGCTCGGGATCAAGTGCGACCTGACGCCGCTGGATCTGCTGCATCTGACCGGGCCGGATCGGAATGCCCTGCGGCTGCTGCGCCGGGACTACGAGGCGCGCCGGGAGGCGGGCCTCGATCACAGCTGGCTGACGGCCGCGGCCGTCGCGCGGGAAGCGGCGGCGCAAAGTGGCGGGGCAATCAGGACGCGCGGCGCCGTGCTCGATCCGTACGCCGCGTGCGTCGGCCTGGCCAACGCGGCGGTGGCCCGGGGCGCCGCGGTGTTCGAGCGATCGGAGGTGCGGCGAATCAAGGCCGGGCGCAAGGGCGTCGAGATCACCACCGACGGCGGCGCCATCCGCGCCGAGACCGTCATTGTGGCCGCCAGCACGTCGATTCCAGACCTCCGCCCGTTGCGCCGGCATCTGCACCCGCGCAACGGGTACGGTGTGGTGACCGGGCCCCTGTCCGCCGCCGTGCGGAAGCAGGTGGGCCGTCGCGCGGCTGCGCTCCGGGATTCGGCCAGCCCCCCGCACTTCCTGCGCTGGCTCAAGGACGACAGGGTGCTCGTCGAGGGCGCCGATCAGGACCCCATTCCCGGGCGGGCGCAGGAGCAGGCGGTCATCCAGCGCACCGGGCAGCTGATGTATGAGCTGTCGCTGATGTACCCGGCCATCTCCGGAACTCCTCCGGAATGGGGCTGGACCTACGGATTCGACGCAACAGCCGATGGCCTCCCCTACATCGGCCCACACCGGAACTTCCCCCGGCACCTCTTTGCGCTCGGCCTGGGGCGCCACGGGGCCGGCACCGCCTGGCTGGCGGCGAAACTGCTGAGCAGGCAGGTCTCCGGCGTCCCCGCGAAGACGGACGATCTTTTCGGTTTCGGCAGGATTCTACAGAGCCACTGAGGGACGCTCGCCGGGGGGTTCCGCGCTCGCGCCGACGTAACCATTGCGGCGGGAGCTGGTCTAAACTCTTGGCCCCGCCGAGGGTGGGTACCCACAACGAAGGACGTCCTCATGGCCAGGCAGCGTGAAGAACACATCGAGCATCTTCTCCGCCGCGCCGGCTTCGGTGCGGTCGAGGAAGACGTCGTCCGCTTGGCCGACATGCCCTACGTGGCAGCGGTCGATCACCTGATTCGCTACGACCGCGTTGCCGACGACGTGGACAGCAAGATCGGGCAGCCGGGTCACGTCGGGGTGACCGCGCGCGCGGCGGGTGGCTTCCAGCCGATGGTCAGCATCGACGACGCGCGGCAGCGGTGGCTGTTCCGGATGGTGCACAGCCAGCGTCCGCTCCAGGAGAAGATGACGCTCTTCTGGCACAACCACTTCGCCACCGCGTACTCCAAGATCAACGGCACCTTCGGATCGGCGGAAGCGATCCGGATGATGGCCGCCAAGCCGGGGGAGGATCGGCAGGGCGTCCTCGGCCAGATCGAGCTGCTGCGGCAGCATTCGCTCGGCAACTTCCGCGATCTGCTCGTCGCCGTCGCGAAGGATCCGGCGATGCTGGTCTGGCTGGACGGCCGGACCAACGTGCGAGGCCGGCCGCAGGAGAACTTCGCCCGCGAGCTGATGGAGCTGTTCACGATGGGCGTCGGCACGTTCACCGAGAACGACGTCTACGCCGGCGCTCGGGCCTTCACCGGCTGGAACCTGTCTCGGCCGCAGAACGCGTTCTACTCCTTCAGCTACGTCCCCGGCCAGCATGATGTCGACGCCAAGGAGTTCTCGTTCCCGATCTACTCGAACGGCGGTCGCGTCATTCCGGCGCGGGCGTCGTCTCAGGGCATGCAGGACGGCGAGGAGCTGATCACCGCCGTCGCGCGTCATCCCGCGACGGGACCGCGGCTCGCGACCAAGCTTTACCAGTTCTTCGTCAACGAGGCCGATGCGCCAGACGCCGGCCTGATCAACGAAATCTCGCAGATCTACTACTCGAGCAACTTCGAGATCGCGCCGATGGTGCGCCGGCTGCTGACGTCGCCGCAGTTCCACGATCAGCGCAACTGGTACAAGCGCTATTCGTGGCCGGTCGAGTTCGTGGCGCGGTCGCTGAAGGAAGTCGGCATGAACGGCTTCTCGCTGAGCAACGCGCTGACGCCGCTCATCAACATGGGGCAGCAGATCTTCGAGCCGCCCGACGTCAACGGCTGGGAGCTCGGGCGCGGCTGGTTCTCGACCGGCGGCATGCTGGCGCGGATGAACTTCGCGGCGCAGCTCGCGACCAATCAGAAATTCAATCTTCGCGACCTCGCCCGCGCCGACGGCAAGACCCCGGAGGCGCTGCTGTCGTTCGTCATGGAGCGGCTGACGCCGCCCGAGTTCGCGTCCTCGTCGTACAGCGCGCTGCTCGATTACGCGCGGGCCGGCATCACCTGGAACGGTTCGGACGATCAGCTCGCCACCAAGGCGTCGGGGCTCGTGCACCTCGTCGTCGGATCCGGCGACTATCAGCTGGTCTGAGGTATTCGCATGGCGATCTCCCGACGAGAGTTCGTGCGCGGCGGCGTGGCGGCGTTCACGGTCAGCTTCGCGGCGCCGGCGTTTCTGTCCGAGCTGGCGCGGGCGCAGGGGCGATCGTCCCGCAACCTCGTGGTCCTGTACCTGAGCGGCGGGAACGACGCGCTGAGCACGCTGATTCCCTATACCGATCAGCAGTACTACGCGCGGCGGCTCTCGATCGCGATCCCGGCGGCGAACGTCCTGCAGATTGGCACCGATCGGGGCGGCAACGCCCTCGGATTGAATCCGCGGCTGGTCGGGTTGAAGTCGATGTTCGATTCCGGCCGGCTGGCGATCATCCAGCGCACCGGGTACCCGAATTCCAGCCGCTCACATTTTCTCGGCACCGACATCTGGTCGACCGGCGATCCCGACGCGCCGCAGGGGACCGGCTGGCTCGGGCGATACCTCGACATGCTGCCGTCGCCCGTCGATCCGCTGACCGCATGGTCCACGGTGCGTGAAACGCCGCGGACCCTGCTGGCGCGCACGGTCGGCGTGCCGTCGATCCCGAGCGTCACCGGCTACGCGTTCGCGAGCCCGAACTCGCAGGCCGACGCGCTCTTCGCGCGCGAGAGCGCGCTCAGGATTGCGTCGCACCTGCCCTCGGAGCGCCCCCACCTGGCGTTCGTCAACGCCACCGCGCAAGGCGCGTTCGCGACCCTCGATCGCGTCGCCCAGGTCGGGACCTACGTGTCGTCGGTGACCTATTTGAACGACGGTTTTTCGCAGGCGCTGCGTGCCGTCGCCGGCGCGATCGCGAAGGGGGTCGGCACCAAGGTGTTCTGGGTGCAGACCGGCGGCTACGACACGCACGCCGGCCAGAACACGAACGCGGCCAACGGTCAGTACTCGAACCTGATGACCACGCTCAACAACGGCCTGACGTCGTTCTACCGCGATCTCGAGAACCAGGGGATGCTGCGCGACACGCTGATCCTGCAGTTCTCGGAGTTCGGCCGCCGCATCAGCGAGAACGGCAGCCAGGGGACCGATCATGGCGCGGGCGGGCTGATGATGGCGATCGGCGGCTCCGTCCGGGGCGGCATCTACGGCACCGCCCCGCGGCTGAACCCGACGCCGGATAATCCGACGCTCGAGAACGACGGCGCCGACGTCCGGCACGAGACCGACTTCCGATCGGTCTACGCGCGGGTGATCGATTCATGGCTGGGCGCCGATGCCAACGCCGTGCTCGGCGGCGACTTCCGCAGCGGAGCGCCTCAATTTCTGTAATGTAGAAAGTCAGAAGTCAGAAGGGGAAAGTTAAAAGGGCTCTGCTTTCCACTTAACTTCGAGGTTTTGACTTTTGACTTTTGACTTCTGACTTTCGCGGCTCTAGTCTCCAAAGATGCCGCGGAATGCGATGTCCAGCTCGGGATAGCGGAAGTGGTAGCCGAGCGCGCGTGCGCGCGCCGGGATCACGCGCTGGCCGGTGACGACGAAGTCGGCGAATTCGCCGAGCACCAGCTTGAGACCGAGCCTCGGTGCGGGCAGCAGGGACGGACGCTTCATCGACCGGCCGAGTGAACGGGCGAACTCGCGACTGGTGACCGGGTGCGGCGCGGTGAGATTGATCGGTCCGGACGCGTCCGGCGTCAGCACGATCCATCGCACCATCTCGATCCAGTCCAGCCGGTGGATCCACGACACATACTGGCGACCCGATCCGATCGGTCCGCCGACGAAGAACCGGAACGGCCTCATCATCCGCACGAGGCTGCCGCCGGATCGCTCGAGCACGAGGCCGGTGCGAATGGTCGCGAGCCGCATGCCGTCTCTCGCCGCTCGCTGCGCCTCCTTCTCCCAGTCTTCGCAGAGCTGCGCCAGGAAGTCGGCGCCGGGGCGCGACGTTTCCGTCTTCGGCTCGCCGTTGGCGGTGCCGTAGTAGCCGACCGCACTGGAGCTGACGAACACGCCCGGGGCGACCGCGGCAGCGGTGATCGCCTTGGCGAGACTGCGCGTCGCGAGGAGACGGCTGTCGCGGAGGACCGCCTTCCGCGGCGGGTTCCAGCGCTTGCCGCCGATGGACGCGCCGGCGAGATTGATGACCGCATCCGCGCCGGACACGACCTCGGCCCAGGGGCCTGATTCGCCGTCCGCTTTCCAGCCGACGCGCGTGATGCCGGGAACGCCCGTGCCCGACTCGTGGCGCGACTCGCCGGGGGGCAGCGAACGCGTCAGGACCCGCACGTCGTGGCCGTCCTCGGCGTAGGTTTCCGCCAGCGGGCTACCCAGGAACCCGCTGCCTCCTGCGATCACGATCCTCATTGCTGGACGATCCTCGGCTCGGCGTACCGAGCTGCCGCGCTCTCTCTCCCGCATCATCGGGTCGAGCCACGGTGATTGGACGGACCGGCCCCCGCGGAAGTTTGCACTATAATCGCGATTCGCCTTATTTTCAGTAACTTGCGAGGGTTGATGCGTCGATTTTGCCTGGCTGCCCTCTGGGTGCTGGCCGCCGGCGGGCCCGTGCTTCCCCAGGAGCGCACCTTCCCGGTTCCGCCGAACGTGACGGTCGACGGCGTGCCCCCCATCCCGGCCGCGCTGGTCGAAGCGGTCGCGCCGTACGGCCAGTTCCGGCAGGCCCGCTTCGTCGCGTGGCATCCGGTACAGCGCCAGCTGGTCGTCGCCACCACGTTTGCGAACGCGCCGCAGCTGCACCAGGTGCGCTTCCCGGGCGGCGCGCGGACGCAGCTGACGTTCTTCGCCGACGGCGTGCCGGCGCGCCCCGGCGCCGTGTTCGGACCGAAGGGCGAGTACCTCGTGTTCCAGAAGGACACGGCCCGTGGCGGCGAAGCGAACCAGCTGTTCCGCTACGACTTCGCGCGTGGCGACTCGACGCTGCTGACCGACGGCAAGTCGCGCAATGGCGTACCGGTCTCGTCGCGTTCGGGGCTCGTCGCCTACGACTCCACCAGGCGCGACGGGAAGAATCGCGACCTCTACGTGATGAACCCCGCGGACCCGGCGAGCGATCGCCTGCTCGCGCAGTCCGACGGTGCGTGGGCCGCGCTCGGCTGGGCGGCCGACGAGAAAGCCATCCTCGCCGCGCAGATCGTCTCGTCGTCCGAGACCTACCTGTGGCGGGTCGCTTTCCCCGGCGGCGAGAAGACCCTGCTCACGCCCAAAGGCGATCGGCCGGTTCGCTGGCTGGCCGCGTCGTTCGCGCCCGATGGCCAGTCGGTCTATGCGCTGGGCAACCACGGCGGTGACACGGCCAGGCTGTGGCGGCTGGCGGGCGGGACTTGGACGGCGGTCTCGCGCGAGGGACAGGTGCTGGAAGCGTTCGCGCTGTCCGCGGACGGGAAGACGATTGCCGCGGTGGTCGATCTCGGCGCGACGTCGCGGCTCGAGCTGCTCGACGCGTCGGGCAAGCCGCGCGCGACGCCGACGCTGCCGCCCGGCGTGATCTCGGATCTGCAGTGGCACCCGTCGCGCAACGACGTGGCGTTCAACCTCGCCGGCGCGCGCACGTTCAGCGACGTCTATTCGGTCGACGCGGCCACCGGGCGTGCCGAGCAGTGGACGCGCAGCGAAATGGCGGCCGCGGCGCCCGAGGCGCTGCCGGATGCGGAGATCGTCCGGTGGAGCAGCTTCGACGGCGTCGAGATCTCGGGTGTGCTCTACCGGCCGGCCGCGCGCTTCACCGGACCGAGGCCGGTCATCATCAACGTGCACGGCGGCCCGGTCGCCCGCGAGCGCCCGCGCAACATCGGCCGCAGCAATTACTTCCGGAACGAGCTGGGGATTGCGGTCATCTATCCGAACATCCGCGGCTCCGCCGGCTTCGGCCGGGCGTTCGAGGAGCTCGACAACGGCCGGCTCCGGGAGAACGCGGTCAAGGACATCGGCGCGCTGCTCGACTGGATCGCGGCGCAGCCCGGGCTCGACAAGTCTCGCGTGATGATCGCCGGGCCGAGCTATGGCGGCTTCGTCGCGCTGGCGTCGGCGATCGCCTATCCCGATCGCCTGCGCGGCGTGAACCCGGCGTTCGGCATCACCGACTTCCCGTCGTTCCTGGAGTCCACCGACGTGGCGCGGCAGGCCAACCGGAACGCCGAGTACGGGGATCCCGCGGACCCCGAGATGCGGTCGTTCCTGGCGCGCATCTCGCCGCTGACGAACGTCGCGAAGATCAAGATGCCGGTCTTCATCGCCGCCGGCGCCAAGGACACGCGGGTGCCGATCGCCCAGGCGGAGACGATGGTGAAGGCGCTGAAGAGCACCGGCACGCCGGTGTGGTACGTGCGCTTCGAGAACGCGGGCCACGAGGAGCTGACGCCGGCGACCAACGACTTCAGCATCTACACCTGGGTCATGTTCGTGCGCCAGTTCCTGCTGCCCTGATCAGCGCCGCCCGGCCCTGGTTCATGCCCTGGGCGCCGAGCAGCACGATCGCGTCTCCCGGCTGCGTACGCTCCAGCGCCTGCGCCACCGCGTCCTCCAGCGTGCCGCACGCGGTAAACGTGCGGCCGCGCCTCGTCAGCGTGTCGTGCGTCGCCGCCAGTTCCTCTGGCCTCACCCGGTCGACGTCTCCAACCGCCTCGCTCGCGGTCGTCACGATCAGGGTATCCACCCGGTACTCGGCGGCAAGATCCGCCAGCGTTTCGGCATTGCGCGCGTTGATGTCGGCGCCGCGGTTCCCGCGCGCCGCATAGACCACCGTCAGCCGCTCGCGCGGCAGCAGCGCCGCGACGGCGAACGCCATACGGAAGCTGTCGGGGTGCGCGGCCGTGTCGTCGAGCACGGTCCGTCCACTGACGGCGTAGCGCTCCATCCGCCGCGGCAGCGGCCGCAGATCGGCGAGCACGCCAGCGGCGCGTCCGGGATCGACGCCGGCGGCAAGGGCATAGGTCAACGCGAGCGCGGCGTTTCGGAGATGGCCGGTGCCGAGGAGCGCGCTGTGCATCTGATGATGTCCCTCGACGAGCGGCCCGGCGATGGTGAATCGCGCGCCCGACGCATCGAGGCGCACGTCGTTGAACACCAGGTCGGCGGGTCGCCCTTCGAGCGAGAACCCGATCGATCGGCCGCTTGCGCGCGCCGCGGCCAGCTCGCACGCGCCAGGGTTGTCGGCGTCGTAGGCCAGCGTCGCATCCGGTGACAGGTAACGCAGGAACAGACGCTTGGCGTCGAGGTAGTCCTCGTACGATCGGTGGAAGTCGGTGTGCTCGCCAGGCTTGATCGCGGCGAGCAGCCCGCCGCCGAACGTCAAGCCGTCGACCCGGCGCATCCGCAGCGCGTGGCTCGTCACCTCCATGATCACCGTGTCGGCGCCCGCGCCGGCCAGGCCTCGGAGTGCACCGTGCAGCTCCACCGGCGCCGGCGTGGTCAGGCCTCGGCCGTCCTCGTGAAACGACTGGAACCTCGCGCCGAGCGAACCAAGAACGCCAGGACGTCCCCCGGCGGCCGCGAGCAGGGCGCGCAGGATGTCGCTCGTGCTGGTCTTGCCGAACGTCCCGGTGAAGCCGATCAGGTGCAGCGACCGCGCCGGTTCGCCGTGAAAGCGCGCGGCCAGCGTCGCCAGCGCGGCGCGCGAGTCGGGAACGGTGACGCGCACGACCCCCGCAGGAATGCCGTCGTCGCGTTCGGCGACGATCGCGACCGCGCCGCGGGCAATCGCGTCGGCGACGTAGGCATGTCCGTCCTCGGCCGTTCCGGTAATCGCGACGAACAGCGTGCCGGGCGTGACCCGTCGGCTGTCTTCGGTGATCGCCGTGATGTCGGGATCGGTGGTGTTCGCGGAGAAACCGTCCAGCAGAGCCGAGAGGCGCATGCAGCGATTCTAGAAGCCCTGCGGATAGAATGCCGGCATGAAGAGCATGCAGCGAGTCGTCCTGCTCGTGACAGCCCTCGCGTCGCTGGCGGCGGCGACACCTGCTTTTGCCCAGCCGGCAGCACCTGCGCCTGCTCAGCCGGATGTCGCCGCGGCGATCGCGGCGGCGGACAAGCAGCTGGCGTCCGGAGACGTGGCCGGGACGATTACCGCGCTCGAGAAGATCGTCGCCTCGTCACCGAAGTCGTTCGAGGCCCGGCTGCGCCTCGGACGGGCCCTGGATCTCGAGGGCCGTCATGCCGCCGCCAGGCCCCATCTCGAGGAGGCCCTCACGCTCGCCCCCGACGCCGACCGCAATGCTGCGCTGTCCGCGCTTGGCGTGTCGTACGCATTCGAGTCGAAGCCAGACGAGGCGGCGCGCTACTACCAGCGTGCCTTCGATGCTCAGGTGCAGGCCGACGATCGGGCGGGCGCTGCCGGCATCGCCAACGCGCTCGGCCGCGTCTACCTCGAGTCGGGCAACCTGCAGAAGGCCGACCAGTGGTACACGACCGGCTACGAGATGGCGCGAAAGATCCCGGGGCTTGCCGTGGCGCAGGCGGCGCTGTGGGAGATGCGCTGGCACAACGCGCAAGGGCGAATCGCGGCGCGGCGCGGCGACGCGGCCGCCGCGGCGAAGCATGCGAACGGCGTCAAAGTCGCGCTGGACAAGGGCGTCGCGGAAAACCAGCGGCCGTTCTACCCCTATCTGCTCGGCTACATCGCCTTCTATGCGAAGGACTTCCGGACGGCGATCGCCGAGCTGCTCAAGGGCGACCTGCAGGACCCGTTCGTGCTCGGGTTGATCGCGCAGTCATACCAGCGGCTGGGCGACACGAAACAGGCCGCCGAGTACTACCGGAAGGTGCTGGCCGAGAACGACCACACCCTCAATTCGGCTTTTGCGAGGCCGCTCGCCCGGGCGTTTCTGCGCTGAGCCAGTCGTAGACCTGATCGAGCAGATCGGCGAGATCGGCTCTCGCCCGCTTCAGCCACGCCCGCGACTGCTGGCGCGCCCGCCGCAGCATCAGCCACGATCGGGCCGTTTCGAAGACCGCCGCTTCACGCTCGAGCGCGAGCAGCCCGGCGACGGCGAGGAGCGGCAGCGCTGCCGCGGTCAACAAGCCGGCAGTCATCCCGTAACCCTTCCAGAACACCGCGACGATCAGCCCAAGCCACGCCGCGTAGACGGCAGCGCCGACGAACACCTTCGCGGTCGCCGCGACGTCGCGCTCCCGCGTCGCCCGTCGCGCCAGCAGGCCCGTCACCTGGTACGGCACCCAGAAAATCGCCAGGCCGGCGAGGGCCACCGGCAGCAGCACGAGCATCAGCAGCCCTTCGCGCAGCGCGAACGCTGCCGCCGCACGGGCGGACAGATCCCAGTCGAGATGCCGGTCGCGCAGGCCGAAGCGGCGCAGGCGCTGGTCGTACCGCTGCAGCCTCGCCGCGAGCTCGACGTAGCGCTCCCGATCGCTGACGCGCAGGCGTTCGATGCCGCCGGCGATTGCCTGCCGCCGCGCCACCCGCTCCTCCGGGCTGCGCGGCTGACCGCGAGCGGCTGAATACAACCGCTCGACCCGCTGCACGGTCGCCGCGTCGGCGTCCGGATCGGCCTCGACCAGCAGCCGTCGCATCTCCTCGGCGATGCGCGTCGTCAAGGCCCGGACCGCTGCCTGTTCGTCGCCGTGTGCGCTGCCGCCGATCGAGAACGGTCGTCCAAACAGCACCGTCACGCGCGATCGGAACGCCGTCTTTCGATCGAAGTTCAAACCGACGGCGACCAGCTGGACCGGGGATCCCTTCCGTTCGGCGCTGATCGCCATTCGCGCGGCGCCGGTCCGCAGCGGCTCGAGCCGTCCGCTCGAATGGCTGATCCCTTCGGGAAAGATGCAGATGGCGTCGCCCTCCGCCAGCGCATGGTCGACGGCCTCGAACGTTTCCGCGTTCCGCGACGCGTCCACACCCTGGTCGAGGCGGCGGTAGACCGGAATCGCGCCGGCGGCGTTCAATACCGGCGCGAACGCGCCATCGAACAGCGTGGACTTGGCCAGGAATCGGATGTCGCGTCCCGCGGTGGCCCAGACGATCGCGGGATCCAGCAGGGCGTTGGGATGGTTCGGCAGGAGCAGGACCGCACCGGAGACCGGCACCGCACCAGCCTGATCCACCCGGTAGAACACGTGCGTGATCGCGCGGGCCAGCCACCGGACGACCGCTCTGGGTGTCATCTCACGCCGCGGTCAGATCCATCTCGGCCGCGCGCGCGGCCCGTCGTCCGGCGTCGACGTCCACGAACGCCAGGATGGCGCCGCCGATGATGAAGAACGCCGCGACCGCGAGGATGGCGCTGCGCCCGGAGCCGCTGCGCTCCACGACGAAGGCGAAGATCGCCGGGCCGAGCACGCCGGCGTAGCGTTCGAACACGCTGAAGAAGGCGAAGAACTCCGACGACTTGTGGCGCGGGATCATGCTCGCGAACAACGAGCGGCTGAGCGCCTGCGTGCCCCCCTGGACCATCCCGACGAGGATCGCCAGCGCGAAGAAGTGCACCGCGGTCGTCATGAAGTAGCCGAGGAGGGAGATCAGCACGTAGACCGCGAGGCCGACGAACACCGCCGGCTTGGCGCCGACGCGCGACGCGAACGCGCCGAACGCGAACGCGCAGGGGACGCCGATGAACTGCGTCAGCAGCAGCGCGGTGATCATCGCGCTCTCGGGGAGGCCGATGCCGGTGCCGTAGATGGTCGCCATCCTGATCATCGTCTGGATGCCGTCGTTGTAGAGCAGGAACGCCATCAGCAGGATGAACGCATTCCGGTAGCGGCGCAGCTCGTGGAAGGTCTCCGACAGCCGTCTGACGCCGGTGACGAAGGCGTTGCCGCCCGGCCGCTCGTCGCTCTCGAGTCGCACGGCGGGCTCGGGGACGCGGCGGAACAGCGGAATCGAGAACCCGACCCACCAGAGCGCGACGCTCGCGAGCGCCAGGCGGGTGGCGACGCCGGCATCGGGAATGCCGAACATCGCCGGCTGCTGGATCATCGCGAGGTTGATGGCCAGCAGCGTGCCGCCGCCGAGATAGCCAATCGCGTAGCCGGCCGACGATACCCGATCGAGGTCCTTCTCGCCGACCAGGTGCGGCAGCAGCGACTCGTAGAACACGATGCTCCCGGCCACGCCGACGTTGACGATGACGAACAGCGTCAGCGCCAGCTGCCAGTCGCCCTGGCCGATCCAGTACATGCCGGCCGCGGCCGTCGCGCCGATCGCGACGAACACCGCGAGCAGCCGCTTCTTGATCGCCGTATAGTCCGCGATCGCCCCGAGCAGCGGCGCGACGATCGCCACGATCAGGATGGCGATCGTCGTGGCCCACGCGAACCGGCTCATGGCGACCGCTTCGGGCTGCCCGGCAGCCGCGACCTTCTGGTAGTAGATCGGAAACACCGCGGCGATGATCGTGGTCTGCACGGCGGAGTTCGCCCAGTCGTACATCGCCCACGCACGCAGGTCCCGTCGTCCGAGTCCGAGGCGGTCCAGTAGGCTCATCGCTCTCTCAAAACGTCCGGCGCGCGACCCATTCACGCAGCAGCGAGTCGACGACGATGTAGCGGTCGGCGTCGCGGGCGAGGATGTCCTCGCGCACCAGCGCGGCGAGCGACGCCTGCACGGTCGACGGTCCGCTCAATCGGTAGCGGGCGCGGCTGTCGGCGGAGAGCAGCTCGCGTCCTTCCTGGAGCACCGCCGCCCGCAGCGCCGCGCGCTGCGCCAGCGTGAGCCGCTGCCAGGTGGCCTCGAAGAGCGTCTCGTGCTCCCCGAGCAGCCGGTGCAGCGTGGTGTGCAGGTCTTCGAGCCCGGCGCTCCTCCGCCCTTCCGCCTTGACGTCGTCCCACAGCTCGTGCGCGAGCCGCTGCACATCGTAGGGCAGGTTCCCGGCGAGCTCGACGATCGCGACCCCGAGCCCGGCGGCCGGCTTGATGCCGGTGCTGCGGAATCGCGCCTCGAGGAAGGGCGCGAAGCGGTCGGCCGGAATGCGGCCGAGGCGCATGACCGGGCCGGCCTTGTAGAACGGCCGGCTGCGGCCGAGCATCCGCTCCATCAGCGCGGGTTCCGAACCCGAGAACACGTAGCCGACATCGCGCTGGTGCTGCACCGCCGCCCGCAGCGCGTGCTCGACGCTGCCGCCGTTGAACGCGCCGATCGCCTGGAACTCGTCGAGCGCGATCGCGAGCTTCCGGCCGCGGCTCTCGGCGATGCGTCCGGGCAGCGCGAACACCTCCTGGGCGAGGCGCGAGACATCGCGCTCGGTCCTGACGGAGGGAAAGGAGAGCGACAGCTCCGAGCGTCCCACCGCACTGGTCTCGATGCGGACCTCCGGTCGCACCGCCGCGAGCATCTCCCGCATCCACGAGGCGGCCCGCCCGGTCTGGCGCTCCACCGACCCGAGCGCCCGCGCGTAGCCCTCGAGGAACGCGACGTATGAGCTGTAGCTGCTGACGGTCAGATCGACGACGAGCGCGCCGGCGCGAGCGGCGGCCCGCAGTGCCTGGCGCACCAGCGACGACTTGCCGTAGCGCCGCGGTGAGATGAGGAACACCTTCTGGCCCGCGAGCAGGTCGCGCGTCAGCCGGTCGAGCTCCTCCTCGCGGTCCACGAACGCCGTCAGCGGTACGACCTCGCCGTAGACGAAGGGGTTGGTCACGGATGCGTCCGGATGAGCCGGCGGCGTTACGTCAGCCGCCGTAATCGTTACGTAGCCTACCGTAACGGCGGGACCGGGGCAATGGTCGGGGCGGACGCGGCGGAAACGATCCAGGTGGCCGTCGCCGACCAGACCGCGGTGTCCTGCGGCAGCCATGCCGGCAGCGACTGCCAGCCCTGGCCGCCCGGGATCCTGGGACTGGTCACCGCGATGCGCGTGTCGCGAAGCTGGTCGCCGACCGGCCCCCTGAAGGTCGCCTCCCAGGCGATGCCTTCGGGCGGCGGCGCGATGAACGTCGCCGTCCAGCTCCTGAGCCGCTGCACGCCGGGAAGGTTCGATCGCGCTGGCGCCACTCCGGGGGGCAGCACGAAGCTGACGGTGAGTCCAGGCTCGCGCGGCACCACCGACATCGCGATTTGTGTGCCCTCCGCCACGGGCGTGATGGTCAGGGCCGCGATCGTCACCGGGGCGGGTCCGAGCGCCGGGCCGGCGGCTCGAAATACGAACGGGAACCGGTACTGGCCCCACGGAATCGAGAGGTTGGGGACCGGGGACGTGACCGGCATCCAGCCGGCCGGCGCGTCGGGGTTCAGGTCGAGGCCCGGTTCCACCGACGCAACCTCCCACGTCGCCGTCGCGGCGCTGCCGTCCTGGAGCGCGCGCACGTGCCGGCGGAGCGGCTGCTCGCTGGTATAGGCAGGCGCGACGTACGCCGCCGCGGACGCCGCCGCCGTGGCCAGGAGCAGCAGCGAGGTGAGCACCCACGGCCGCACCAGCGGACGTCCCGAGGCGAGCAGCGCGATCAGCGGCGGCACGATCATCGCGCCGGCGATCGTGAGGAGCGCGGCATACGCGACCACCGGCGTGACGATCGGCAGCCGGCCCATGACGGCCACGACGAAACGCAGCAGGTCATGGGTCTCCGGCACCCAGAGCGACCCCGACACCGCCAGCACCAGCAGGGAACAGATCCGCACCAGCGCGTCGCGCCGCGGCGGGACGGGCGCCAGCAGCAGACCCGCGGCGAGAAGCGGCAGGACCCAGAGATAGGCGGCTGACGGCGCGAACCAGAGCGCGAGTGCGGTCAGCCCGATCCAGCCTGGCAGCGCGACGCTCCAGGTCAGCGACGAATGCCGGGTCGGATGAACGCGGCGGGGAAGCCACTGGCCAAGGCGAGCCATGCTCCAGCCGACCGTCATGCCGATCACGATCAACAGCACGAACAATCGTCCGGGTCGCGCGTACCAGGGGTGATAGACCGTGCGCGCCAGGCGCAGCAGCCAGGTCGCGCCGATCATCGATCCGCACACGGCGGCGGCGCCGAGCCACGCCCACACGAACGTCGTCAGCCATCGCAGCATGCCGTCGACTCGAACCGCATCGGCCGTGAGGCGGACCCAGGCGATGACGCCGAGCAGCAATGCCGCGGCCGCCAGCAGCCAGTGCACCGCCGGCCGATACGAGACCGCCACCGTTCCGCCGATGTCGAAGTAGGTGGGCGTCTGGGTGGCGCGCTGGGTGATGTCCACGTCCTGGAGGGCCGCGACAATCGAGCTGATGTTCTCGCCGGTGCGCTGGATCGTTTCCCGGGCGAGCCGCTCCGGTGTGTCCCTGGCCGTGTGATACGCGTAGCTGTCGCCGATCGGCGCGAAGTTCAGGCCGGGGATGTCGCGGGTCTTGAGGATCGAGAAGTCGGTGTCGTTCGGCAGCCGCTGGTAGACCTCCAGCGCGTAGGATCCGCCGCGCGGGTGCGGCGCGCGTCGCGCCCACGGCGACACGAGCCAGGAATTCCCCGGTCCCGTCTCGAACAGCACGGCTGTCCCCGCCGATCCGACCGACTCCAGGTTGAGGTAGGCGCGCAGGCGCTCCATCACTTCGCGATCGGTGACGAGCGCGGCGGCGCCCATCAGGCCGCTCTCTTCGCCGTCGGTCGCGATCACGAACATCGACCAGTGCTTGCGGCCGCTTGCGGCGAAGACGCGCGCGGTTTCCAGCGCAACGCCGACGCCGAGCGCGGCATCGGTCGCGCCCGGCGCGTCGGGCGAGGAATCGTAGTGGGTGACCAGGCCGATCGCTTCGGGTCTCTCGCCGCGCAGCACGCCGATGATGTTGGCGACGCGTGCGGTGCGGCCGAGCTCGTGACGGCGTGCGTCGGCCTCCTGCACCCGCACTTCGAAACCGATCTGTTTCAGCTGATCGACGACGTAGTCGCGCGCGCGTGCGTTCGCCGGCGTACCGACCGGGCGGCTGCCGATCGTCCCCGCCAGCATTCCGATATGCGCCCGTGCGTTGGTATCGACGAAGAGCGCTGGTTCGCGGGCGCAGCCCGCGATCAGGACGACCAGCAGGAGGAAGGACAGGCGCTGCATCGCGCCAAGCGTACCCCGATCACGGGCGCGCCGGCATTTTCAGCCGGCCGGTGTAGAGCGCCATCCCGACGACCGCGTCGACGCCCATCGCATCGAGCGCATCCACCTCTTCCATCGTGGTGATGCCGCCGGCGGCGATGAGCTCGCGCGTCGTCGCCTGCCTGACCGCCGTGATCGCGCCCATGTCGGTGCCCTGCAGCAGGCCCTCGCGATCGACGTGCGTGTAGAGGAAGCCGCCGAAGAACGGCTCGAGCTCCCGGACCGCCTCGACGGCGGTCATCTTCAGCGTCGTCCGCCAGCCGTCGATCACGACGAAACCGCCCTTGCTGTCCACCGCGGCGATCAGCCGCTCCGCCCCGATGGATGACGCCAGCTCGGCCGCGAATGCGAGGTCGATCGTGCCGCCCCGAAACAATGCGGAGCCGACGATGGCGTGGGTCGCACCCGCGCCGATGACGGCCGACGCGCGCGCCGCGGACCGTATCCCGCCGCCGACGCGGCAGGGGAGCTGCGCGCAGATCCGGTTCACGAGCGCATCGTTATGGCCCTGCGCCTTCGCGGCGTCGAGATCGATCAGCTGCACCTTCGGCCAGCCGGTGAAGCGGTCGATCCATTCGTCGATGGCGTGGCTTTCGACGGCGAGCCGTTCGCCCTGCACGAGCTGGACGATTCTGCCGCCCATCAGGTCGATGGAAGGAATCAGCATGGGTTACGTCAATCGCACCGGAATTGCGTGATCGGCCAGGAACTGCTTCAGCTCCGATACCGCGTGCTCAGAGTAGTGGAAGACGCTCGCGGCCAGCGCCGCGTCCGCGCGGCCGGCCGTGAAGACGTCGAGGAAGTGCTGGAACGTGCCGGCGCCGCCCGAGGCAATCACGGGAATCGCGACCGCGGACGACACCGCCGCCGTGAGCTCGCAGTCGAAGCCTTCGCGCGTGCCGTCCTGATCGATCGACGTCAGCAGGATCTCGCCGGCGCCGTGCGCTTCCGCGGTCCTCGCCCACTCGACCGCCTCTCGTCCGGCGGCAGTGCTGCCGCTCCGCGAGTAGACCGCAAACGTGCCGTCCTGACGCTTGGCGTCGATCGCCACCACGACGGCCTGGCTCCCGTATCGCCCGGCCAGCGTCGTGATCAACGACGGGTCCGCCAGCGCCGCGCTGTTCACGCTGACCTTGTCGGCCCCTGCCTCGATCGCCGCTTCCGCATCGTCCAGCGACCGGATGCCTCCGCCGACCGCGAGCGGGATGAACAGCTCGCGCGACACGGCGCGAATCGTCTCGGCCAGCGCGCGGCGGGACTCCAGCGTCGCCGTCACGTCGAGGATGACCAGCTCGTCGATGCCCTCGCGGTTGTAGCGCTTCGCCAGCGCCGCCGGATCGCCGGCGTTGCGCAGATCCTCGAACTGCACGCCCTTGACGACGCAGCCGTTGCGGACGTCGAGGCAGGCGATCAGCCGTTTCGAGAGCATAGGGCGACGAAGTTCTTCAACATCCGGATGCCGGCGTCTCCGGATTTCTCCGGATGGAACTGCACGCCGAACAGCTGCGGCGTTTCGACGACCGAAGCGAATGGCGCCGCGTGCGTCGTCGTCGCGACGGTTTCGGCGGTGATGTCGGCGGCGTACGAGTGCGTGAAGTACGCCTGCGCGCCATCGGGAATGCCCTCGAGCAGCCGCGACGGGCGGCGCTGCTCGAGCGCGTTCCAGCCGACGTGCGGAACCTTGAGCGTCGGCGGCAGCCGCCGGCAGCGGCCGGCGATGATCCCGAGGCCAGGTACGCCGGGGTCCTCGTCGCTGCCTTCATAGAGCCACTGCTGTCCGAGGCAGATGCCGAAGAGCAGGGTCCCACGATCGAGCGCGTCGCGAATGGCGTCGCGCCAGTCGGCCCCGAGCGCGGCAGTGGCCGCGAAATGTCCGACGCCAGGTACGACGACCGCGCGCGCCCGGGACAGGTCGCCTGGGCCGGCCGGCGTGAAGAGTTCCGCGCCCGCGGCGGCGAATCCCTTGCGCACCGACGTCAGGTTGCCGGCGCCGTAGTCGATCAGGGCGATCACAGCAGCTCCTTGGTGCTCGGCAGGACCTTGGCGAGACGGCGGTCGCGCGAACAGGCGAATCGCAGCGCACGGGCGAACGCCTTGAACAGCGCCTCGATCTGGTGGTGGCTCGATCGTCCGTACAGCACCTTGACGTGCACGTTGGCGCGCGCGCCCTGGGCGAAGCCGTCGAAGAAATCGTGGACCAGGTCGGCCTCGAGATCGCCGACGCGGCGGACCTTGAGCTTCAGGTCGGTCACGGCGTGGATGCGGCCGCTGAGATCGATCGCCGCCACGCCGAGGGTCTCGTCCATCGGCATGACGAAGTAGCCGGCGCGATTGATGCCGCGGCGGTTCCCGAGCGCCTTCGAGACCGCTTCGCCGAGGGCGATGCCGACGTCTTCGACGGTATGGTGCTGATCGACGTCGAGGTCGCCGGTGGCGTGGAGACGGAGATCGAAGCCGCCGTGGCGGGTGACGAGCTCCAGCATGTGATCGAAGAACCTGATGCCGGTCGAGACGTCGTATCGCCCCTTGCCGTCGAGCTCGAGGCGGATGGCGATGCTCGTCTCGGTGGTCTTGCGGTCGATTACCGCACGCCGCATAACACCTCCTCGAGCGCCGTGACGACGCGCCGGGTATGTTCGACCACGCCCGCGGTGATGCGCGCGCACCCAGTGCATCCGGGATCGCTCGAACGGTCGCGGATGGCGATGCCGCGCCGCCCGACCTCGCGGATGACCCTGTCGAGGTCGTCGCCGAAGCAGGCAAGCACGAAGTTGCCGTCGCTCGGCCAGAACCGGACCGAGTGGCGCGCCAGGACGTCGTAGAGCAGCTTCTTCGACGCGTGGACCTCGGCGAGATACCAGTCGTAATACTCGACGTCTTCGAGCGCAACCGGCAGCGCCGCCGCCGCGAACACGTTCAGTGAGTACGGCGGAATCGCGCGGCGCATGGGCGCCAGCGTCGCCTCCGAGCCGACCAGCGCGCCAATGCGGAGACCGGCAAGACCGTACGCCTTGGCGAACGTCCGCCCGACGACCAGGTTCGGGATGCGGCCCGACGCCGCATCATCCATCATCGTCTCGCCGGCGAAGTCGGCGTAGGCCTCGTCCAGGAAGGTCAGGGCCTGCGGTGCCGCGCGGGCCACGGCGGCGACCGTGTCGCGCTGGATCGAGAGGCCGGTCGGGTTGTTCGGATTGGTCAGGAAGATGACCCGCGTGCCCGGCGTGATCGCCTCGGTGACCCGATCGAGCGGGAAGACGAAGTCGGACTGCGGGGGAATGTTGACGATCCGCCCGCCGACCGCGTCGGTGCAGGCTTCGTACATGTCGAACGCCGGCTGCACGACGATCGCTTCGAACGGCTGTGACCCGGCGCTGCGAACCGCCGCGATCGCCGCGACGAGGATGCCTTCGTCGAGCCCGTTGGTCAGCAGCACGTTGGACGCGGCCACCCTGAACCGCGTCGCGACCGCCTCCGCGATGCCGTCATAGTTCGGGTAGAACGCAATCCGTTCCCGCGTGAGATCGCGCAGCGCCGACGTGACCCGCGGCGAACATCCCGCCGTGTTCTCGTTGAGGTGCAGGCGAAGACCTTCGGTCTCGGGCGGGCGCTGATACTCGTGCGTCATCAGCGTCTCCTCGCCGCCGGCGCGGGTCGCGGCGCGTCGAGCCGGATGCGGACGGACTCCGCGTGGCCGCGCAAGCCTTCGGCATGCGCCAGCGCGATCGAGACCGGCCCGATCTTCTTCAGCCCGCTGGCCGTCAGGCGCTGGACCGTGGACACGCGGACGAAATCGGCGGCGGACAGGCCGCCGCGGCCGGCGGCCGCGCCGCTCGTGGGCAACACATGATTCGACCCGGTGGCGTAGTCCCCGCACGCCTGCGCGCTCAGGTGGCCGACGAACACGGTCCCCGCACGCGTCAGGCGTCGCGCCACGTCGTCGGTGTCGCAGACGACGTGTTCGGGGGCGAGCCGCTGCGAGAGATCGATCGCCTCGTCGAGTGACGTCGTGACCACGATGCCGCCATTGCGGGCCAGCGCGGGCGCGGCTGCCGCAGTGTCGGGCAGCTGCCGCTCGATTGCGCCGGCGACTGCCAGCGCGAGCGACATGACCGGTGTGAACAGCACCGCGCGTGCGTCGGGATCGTGCTCGGCCTGCGCGATCAGGTCCGCGGCGATCCACTCGGGCACTCCGCGTCGCCGATACGACCGCGATCTCGCTCGGTCCGGCGAAGAAGTCGATGGCGCAGTCGGCCGCCACCTGTGCTTTCGCGGCCGCCACGTAGGCGTTGCCCGGACCGACGATCTTGTCCACGCGCGGAATCGACGGCGTGCCGTAGGCGAGGGCGGCGACGGCGTGGGCGCCGCCGATGCGGAACAGCCGGCTGACGCCGGCTTCCCGCGCCGCGAACATGACGGTGGCGTCCGGCCGCGGGCACACCGCGATCACCTCGCGCACTCCCGCCACGATCGCCGGGATCGCGGTCATCAACAACGACGATGGCAGCGGATAGCGTCCTCCCGGTACGTAGCAGCCGACCCGGTCGAGCGGCGTGACCCGCTGGGTGATGCGCACCCCCGGCGACGGCGACATCGTCCAACCCTGTGGCACCTGGCGTGCGGCGACACGGCGGATGTTCGCGGCGGCGGCGCGGATCGCCCGCCTGACGTCGGGTGGCACCTGACGCGCGGCGTCACGAATCTCGCGCGCCGGGACCTCGATGTCGCCCTGCAGCCGATCGAATTGTTTCGCGTACGACCGCAGCGCCCGGTCGCCGCCGCGGCGGACGCCGTCGAGGATGCCGAGCCACGGCCCGTTCGATCGTCCCGTTCCGCGCCGGACGGCGGTCGAGCAGCGCCGACACCGCCGCCGTGTCCGTCGAGCGGATGATCCGAATCGGTGCGTCGTGCGGCTTGCGTGGGCGCGTCGATGCCATGGCGTCGCGTCAGAGGACGATCTTGTTGAGCGGGTACTCGACGATCCCCTGCGCCCGCGCGGCTTTCAGCCGGGGGATCAGGTCCCTGACCGTGCGTTCCTCGATGATCGTGTTCACCGCCACCCAGTCGCTGTCGCTGAGCGGCGAGATGGTCGGCCGCTGCAGCGCCGGCAGCAGCGCGAGCACCGCGGCGAGGTCGCTGGCGCGCACGTTCAGCATCATGCCGACCCGGCCCTGCGCCTCGATCGCCGCCTTCAGCAGCAGCGCGATGTTCTCCAGCTTGGTTCGCGTCCAGTCGTCGCCGAGCGCTTTGGGGTTGGCGATGAGCTGCGTGTTCGACTCGAGCACCGTGTCGATGATCCGCAGGCGGTTGGCGCGCAGCGACGATCCGGTCTCCGTCACCTCGACGATCGCGTCGGCCAGCGTCGGCGGCTTGACTTCCGTCGCGCCCCACGAGAACTCGACGTTGACGGTGACGCCGAGCCGCGCGAAGTAGGCCTGGGTCGCCTTGACGAGCTCGGTCGCGATCGTCGCCCCCTCCAGGTCGCGCGGCTCCTTGTAGCGTGAGTCTTCCGGCACGGCGAGCACCCACCGCACCTTGCCGAAGCTCTGTTTCGCGTAGATCAGGTCGGCGAGCGGCACGACGACGTCGCTGGCCTGCGCCGCACCGACCGTCGCCGCGTGCTCCGCGATCCAGTCCTGCCCGGTCAATCCGGCGTCGAGCACGCCGTCGGCGACATACCGCGCCATCTCCTGCGCGCGAATCAGCATGCACTCGATTTCCGGATCGTCGATGGCGGGAAAGTACGAGCGCATCGACGCGTAGATGTTGAATCCGGCGCGCGCGAACAGCTGGATCGTCGCGTCCTGCAGCGAGCCCTTCGGGATGCCGAGCTTGAGCTTCTTCATGGGTGCGCTCAGGCGAGGTCGCGGAAGAAGCAGGAACGCTCGCCGGTGTGGCAGGCCACGCCGTCGCCGAGCGCCGTCACCTTCAGCAGCACGGTGTCGTCGTCGCAGTCCACGAGAATCCGCCGCACGGCGAGCTTGTTGCCGGACGTTTCCCCCTTCGTCCAGAGCTGGCCGCGGCTGCGGCTGAAGAACGTCGCGAAGCCGCTGTCGCGCGTTTTCTGGAGCGCGTCCTCGTTCATGAAGCCGACCATCAGCACCTCGCCGGTGCCGTCGTCCTGGACGACCGCCGGAATCAAGCCGTCAAGTTTCGAGAAATCCATGTGATGCGCCACAAAAAGAAAAAGGCCCCGCTGTTTCCGGCGGGGCCATGGAGAGTGCGTGTGCCTGAGAGTCCGTCAGCGCATGCGCAATCCGACCAGCCCGCCAGAGCAGGTGCGGTGGTGGTGCGGATGATGGTGCCGCGCGGCTGAGAACATCCCCATGAGCCTAGCGCCCCGCCGACGGGGCTGTCAAATTGCGCGGCACCGACGCCTTCGAATCGCGGGTCCGCTTGTCGTTGGCCCCATACGGCGTTCCGTCGGGCGCGACCCAGATCGTGTGCGCGTCCCCCTGCCGTGCCGCGACGTTGACCTGGTGGCCCATCGCCCGCAGCGTCTTCAGCGTCTCCTCGCTCACCCCCTGCTCCTCGAAGGTGACGCGGTCGGGCATCCATTGATGATGCATGCGGGTCAGCGCCACCGCCTGCGCGCCGTCGAGCCCATACTCGGTGACGCCAAGAACGACGCTGAGGACCGTGTTGATGATGGTGCGGCCGCCGGGGGAGCCGGTGATGAGCACGAGCTTGCCGTCCTTCGTCACCATCGTCGGGGTCATCGAGCTCAACATGCGCTTCCCCGGCGCGATGACGTTGGCCGGCGTACCGATGTCGCCGTCCTTGCCGGTGAACCCCGGCTTCTTGTTGAAGTCCCCCATCTCGTTGTTCAACAGGAACCCGGCGCCTTTCACGACCACGTGCGATCCGTAGCTGCCCTCGAGCGTGGTCGTGGTCGCGACGGCCATGCCGCTGCGGTCGAGGACCGAGTAGTGCGTCGTCGCATCGGGCTCGGGGGCGGTCGCGGCGAGGATGTCCTTGCCGAGCTCGGCGCTGCTCGTCGCGCGGTCGGCCGCGATCGAGGCCGCGACCCGGCGCGCGTGGTCCTTGGAGATCAGGCGATCGACAGGGATCTCGGAGAAGTCGGGATCGCCGAGGTGCCGCGCGCGATCGAGGTACGCGCGGCGCATCGCTTCCACCTGGGCATGAATCGCGGGCGCGGTGAGCAGCCCCTTCGACTTGAGATCCATCGGCTCGAGGATGTTGAGCATCTCGACCAGCGTCACGCCGCCAGAGCTTGGCGGCGGCATCGAGATGATCTCGAACCCCTTGTAGGCGCCCCTGATGGGCGTGCGGACCTTTGGCTGATAGGCGGCGAGGTCCTCCTTCGTGATCAGGCCGCCGTTCGCCTTCATGTCTTCGGCGATGCGGTCCGCGATCCAGCCCGTGTAGAAGGCGTCGGCGCCGTCCGTCGCGATGGCGCGCAGGGTCTTGCCCAGATCGGCGAGCACCAGCCGGTCGCCATCCGCCCACTCGCCGCCGGTGGGCTTGCCGTAGGCGGCGACCGAGGCCGGGAATTTGGCCATCCGCGCCAGTTCGGCGTTCAGGCTGCGCGCGAGCGCCGATGACACGGTGAAGCCCTGCTCCGCCAGCGTGACGCCTGGCATGACGACGTCGCGCCATGGCAGCTTCCCGAATTTCTTGTGCGCAGCCTCGAGCCCGCGTACGCTGCCGGGCACTCCGGGGGCGAGGTAGCCGGCGCGGGTGAGCGAGCCGTCGATGTTGCCGTCGGCGCCGAGGTACATCGTCGGCGTGCTCTTGAGCGGCGCCTTTTCGCGGAAGTCGAACGCCGTGACCTCGCCGGCTGGCGTGCGCACGATCATGAATCCGCCGCCGCCGATGTTGCCTGCCGCCGGATGGGTCACCGCGAGGGCAAAGGCGGTCGCGACCGCGGCGTCAACCGCGTTGCCGCCGCGCGCGAGCACCGCGGCGCCGGCATCGCAGGCGGGCGCCGACGTGCAGACCACCAGGCCATCCCTGGAAGGGACGCCGCGATCCGGCTGCGTGCGGGTCAGATCCGCGGGCACCACGAGCATGATTGACGCGAGAAGAAAGGCGTATTTCATGGCGTTGCAGCTTACACCGCGCCCTTGGAACGGGCACAGGAATTGTAGGATCGGTCAGAAGTGTTGAGGTAAGTCTTCAGTCGGAGCGTGCATGCAGATCTGGCCGGGCCAACCCTATCCCCTCGGCGCGACGTTCGATGGTGTCGGGACCAACTTTTCGATCTTCTCCGAAGCGGCGCAGCGCGTCGAACTGTGTCTGTTCGACGAGTCAGGCAAGGAAACCCGTATCGATCTGCCGGAAACGACGGCGCTCTGCTGGCACGGCTACCTGGCGCAGATCAAACCGGGCCAGCGCTACGGCTACCGCGTGCACGGGCCGTGGGATCCCAATCAGGGACACTGGTGCAACCCGAACAAGCTGCTCGTCGATCCCTACGTCAAGGCGATCGAGGGCATGTGGACCTGGAACGAGGCGGTCTTTCCCTATCACTTCAACGACCCCGAGAACTCCAGGAACGATCTCGACAGCGCGCGGTACTGCCCGAAGGGCGTGGTGGTGAATCCCTACTTCGACTGGGCCCACGATCGCCGCCCGAACACGCCCTGGCACAAGACCGTCGTCTACGAGACGCACGTGAAGGGGTTCACGAAGCGCCACCCGGAGATTCCGCCGGAGCTGCGCGGCACCTACGCCGGCATGACGCATCCCGTGGCGATCAAGTATCTGCAGCGCCTCGGCATCACCGCCGTCGAGCTGCTGCCGGTCCACCAGTTCGTGCAGGACTCGACGCTGATCGCGAAGAACCTGCGGAACTACTGGGGCTACAACTCGATCGGCTACCTGGCGCCGCACAACGAATACGCGAGCAGCGGCCAGTGCGGCGAGCAGGTGCAGGAGTTCAAGAACCTGGTGAAAACGCTGCACGAGGCGGGCATCGAGGTCATTCTCGACGTCGTCTACAACCATACGGCGGAGGGCAACCATCTCGGCCCGATGCTGTCGCTCAAAGGGATCGACAACGCCGCGTACTACCGGCTGATTGGCGACAAGCGCCGGTACTACATGGACTACACCGGCACCGGCAACACGCTGAACATGCGGCACCCGCACGTGCTGCAGCTCATCATGGACAGCCTGCGCTACTGGGTCCTCGAGATGCACGTGGACGGATTCCGCTTCGATCTGGCGGCCACGCTCGCCCGCGAACTGCACGACGTCGATCGGCTGTCGGCGTTCTTCGACATCATTCAGCAGGATCCGGTGATCAGCCAGGTGAAGCTCATCGCCGAGCCGTGGGACGTCGGCGAAGGCGGCTACCAGGTGGGCAACTTCCCGCCGCTGTGGTCCGAGTGGAACGGGAAGTACCGGGACAGCGTGCGCGACTTCTGGCGCGGCAGCGACCAGACGCTCGCGGAGTTCGCCTATCGACTGACCGGCAGCTCCGATCTCTACGAAGGGACGGCGCGCCGTCCGTATGCGAGCGTCAACTTCATCACCGCGCACGACGGCTTCACGCTGCGCGACCTCGTCTCGTACAACGACAAGCACAACGAGGCGAACGGCGAAGACAACCGTGACGGGGAGAGCCACAACCGGGCGTGGAATTGCGGCGCCGAGGGCCCGACCGCCGATCCCGCCATCCTCGAGCTGCGGAAGCGGCAGGCGCGCAACTTCCTGGCGACGCTGCTGCTGTCGCAGGGCGTGCCGATGCTGCTCGGCGGCGACGAGATCGGCCGGACGCAGGGGGGCAACAACAACGGCTACTGCCAGGACAACGAGATCTCGTGGTACGACTGGGAGCTCGCCGACGCCGACCTGCTGCAGTTCACGCGCCGGCTGATCCGGCTGCGGCACCGGCACCCGGTGTTCTGCCGGCGCCGCTGGTTCCAGGGCCGGCCGATCCACGGCACCAAGGTCAGCGACATCGGCTGGTTCACGCCGGCCGGCACCGAGATGTCCGAGGATGACTGGCAGGCCGGGTTCGCGAAGTCGCTCGGCGTGTTCCTGAACGGCCGCGGTATTCCCACGCCGAACGAGCGGGGCGAGCAGGTGATCGACGAAACGTTCTACGCGATGTTCAACTCGCAGCCACGAAGCGGTCCGGTTCACGCTGCCCGAGGCGAAGTGGGGGCAGACCTGGGTCAAGCTGCTCGAGACCGACGAGCAGGCCGACACCATGGACGACGAAGCGGCCGGCGAGGAGTACAAGCCCGGCGACGAAGTCGCGGTGCCGGCATCGGCGTTCGCGCTGCTGCGGCGGACCGCGTGATCGACCCCGCGATCCGTCCGCACGTCGAGAAGCTGTGGCACTACCACCAGCTTCATCACGAGTTGCGGCAGGCCGACGCCATCCTCGTCCTGTGCAGCCACGACACCCGGGTGGCGGAGCGTGGCGCGCAGCTGTTTCTCGACGGCTTGGCCCCGCTCCTGATCTTCTCGGGCGGTCTCGGCGTCATCACCCGTCAGATGTGGCAGGAGCCGGAGGCCGAGCTGTTCGCACGCATCGCGGTCGATCTCGGCGTGCCGCGGGAGCGGATCCTGATCGAGCCCCGGTCGACGAACACCGGTGAGAACGTGCAGTTCACGCGAGCCCTGCTGGCCGACCGCGGCATCGACGTCGGCACCGTCCTCGTCGTGCAAAAGCCGTATATGGAGCGGCGAAGCTACGCGACGTTCAAGAAGGTCTGGCCCGAGCCTGCGCTCGTCGTCACCTCGCCGCGCACGACGCTCGACGAATACCTGAAGGAATACGCCAACGAATCGCTGTCGGTCGCCGACGTCATCAGCATCATGGTCGGCGACCTGCAGCGAATCCGGATCTATCCGGAGAAGGGCTTCCAGATTCCGCAGGAGATCCCGGACGACGTGTGGGCGTCGTACCAGGTGCTGGTGGCGGCCGGCTACGACACCAGGCTGGTCACCTGACGCGAACGACTCAGAATCCGCCCGCTCCGCGAAAGCGCGGATTGACGATGCTGTTGAAGATCGAGCCGAACGAGTAGCTCAAGCCGAAGCCGAAATCGAACGAGTAGTCGGTCGCAAGCTCGCGCTGGCGGATGAGAATCTCCTCGGTCGTCGCGGTCCCCCGCCGCAGCGAGAGCTGATCGCGCCGGCGCGAGATCCCGCCGTCGACGCTGACCGAGAAGCCCTTGAAGAGCCTGACGTCCGCGCTGCCGAACGCGCTGACGCGATACTTGTCCGGCCGGCTCAGGTAGTGCGCGAGCTCGAACGATCCGCTTGCCGTGCCCCACGGCTGGCGCAGCCCCATGGCCACCTCGAACTGGTGGTCGGCCAGCGACTCCGTCAACAAGCCATCGATCGTTTCTTCGGTGTAGTCGGCGGTCTGCACGCCGACGGAGTAGAGAAGCGTGAAGATGCGGCGGGTCGACTCATCGTACGGAAACACGTTGAATTCGATGGCCGGAGAGAGGCGGGTCCGCAGGTCGTAATTGCTGAACGTCGACACCGACACCGCGGCGGTGCCGCCGATCGACCAGTGCGGCGTCAGGCTTCTGGCGACGAGCGCGCGTCCGTCGTAGCCGCGGCGGATCGCGCGAAGCACTTCACCTTCGAGGTCGAACCGCTGCAGCCGGTAACTGCCGGCGCCGCTCGCGTTCAGCTTCCAGTCTGCCGTCGTGCGGTTGGCGGAGAAGTTCATCGCCACGCTCGCTGGCGGTGGACTGCTCGCCCTCGAACGCTGCCGCCTACCCGAGAATCGACGGGTCGTTGGAGGCCAGACTTGCCGAGGTCGGCCTTCCTGCGGCAGGATCGAAGCGCAGCGAAGGCTTCGCCAAGGCGACCGCCCTGGCGTGCGAGCTCGCGCCGCGCCAGCTGATGCCGCTCGGAGTAGAGGACGGTGAAGAGCTTCTCGGCCGCGGAGCGTTAACCCGCCGCGGCCGGTGCGAGCACGTTGACAGTGAGGACCAGGAACACGACGAGCAGAATTCGCAACGAGACAAACCCTCAACATGCCTCGGACGGCAGTCCTCCGGCGAGCCCTCCAGTCGATGTCGACCAGTAACGAGGCACAGCGGGACTGCGCACATGGCGCGGTCGCACACGTCGACCACGAAACTTCAATGATTGGTGCGGGCGCTCAGGCAGGCCGCGGTCGTCAGCTGAAGATGTCCATTTTACCACGCGCATCGGCCGCTGCCGTCAGGACAGTTGATCCGAACGAATCGTGCGCTGAGGTGTCACGTCGTCAGCACGACCTTGCCGATGTTTTGCCGGCTCTGAATGAAGCGATGCGCGTCGGCCGCGCGCTCGAGAGGGAACGTTTTCGCCACGACCGGAGCGATTCTCGCGGCCCGCAGCTCACTCACCAGCATCTCCATGATCGGCGCGAGCTGGCGGCGCTCGGTCCACAGATGGCCGACATGCAGGCCGAACACACCGCGGTTGCGGTTGATCAGCGAGAGCGGATCGAACCGCGGCGTCGCCCACCAGGCGCGGAGCGCGTGAAGGATGCTGCGGCGCTCCCCGGGCGCTGCCGCCGAGAGCCCGAAGATCACGAGCCGCCCCAGCGGCGCCAGCATGCGATAGCTGGTGACGAAGCTCCGGCCGCCGATCGGATCGAGGATGACGTCGACGCCGCGATCGTGCGTGATCTCCCGGACCGCCTGTGCGACGTCCGCGCTGCGATAGTCGATGGCGTGATCGACGCCGAAGCTGCGCAGCGCCGCGTGCTTGAACGCGGACGCGGTGCCGATGACCACGGCGCGGCGCAGCCGCGCGAGCTGCGTCGCGGCAATGCCCACGCCGCCGCCGGCGTTGTGGATCAGGACCGTCTCTCCGGGTGCGAGCGCCGCCATGCGGTAGAGCGCGAGCGCGGCGGTGAGGTAGTTGACCGGCACGGCCGCCGCCTCTGAATCGCTCAATGCGTCCGGGAAATGGAAGACCTGCGACGCCGGCACGGTGACCACGTCGGCGTACCCGCCGAAGCGGGTGAGGGCCACCACGCGGTCGCCCTCGTGGAATCCCGTGACGGACCGCCCGATCGCGTCGATCCGCCCGGCCACTTCGTAGCCGACCACCAGCGGCGGCTTCGGTGCATCGGGATAAAGGCCGAGGCGGGCGAGGACGTCGGCGAAGTTGATGCCTGCCGCGCGCACGCGGATGCGCAGTTCACCTTCGCCGGGTGTCGGCTCGGCGGCCTCCCGCATCTCGAACACATCCGGCGGCCCGTAGTGGGGAATGACGACCTGCCGCATCGGTACGCCGGGAGGGTAGCACAGCGGCTGCGTGCGCCCCGGCCGGCGAGCCGCCGATAGTCCCCCGTGGGGCGACGTCGGCCCGGCCGCGGTGTCAGGCAGCGAATCGTGAATCCAGACTGATGAACGTTCACGATTCACTGCCTGACACCCGCCGTCGATTTGCTTTGGGCGGCGTCGGGCGTATGATTGCCGCCCGGTTAATGGTTGGGTGTCAACCCTAACGGTCGCGCCATTCTTCACCCTTACGAGCGATTAATTGTTGAGTTAGGTCCCGTACCATGGGCGGCGCAATGACTTACAAGGATTTCGACCTGCTCGTCGAGCGTCAGCCGGACGGTTTTCGCGCCCGCGTGCTCGCGGCTCCGGCAGGAACCGCCGAGGTCGCGTTTCGCCTGCCGTTCGCAGACGTCGAGGTCGAGAACCTGCTCCTTCGCGTCGGCCGCGCGCGCCGGATCGTCAGGCGCGCCGAGTCGTCGGAGCTGCAGGCGGCGAAGACGTTTGGCGCGGCGCTGTTCCACGCCGTGTTCAGCGGTGCGGTCGAGGACTGCTTCCGGCGGAGCTGCGACGAGACCAAGCGCTGCGACATGGGTCTCCGCCTGCGCCTGCACCTTGCCGATCCCTCGCTCGCCGATCTGCCGTGGGAGTACCTGTACAACCCCGCGATGAACCGGTTCCTGGCACTGTCCATCCAGACGCCGCTGGTGCGGTACATCGAGCTCGCGGATCCGGTGCAGCCGATTGCCGTCGTGTCGCCGATCCGGGCGCTGGTGATGATCTCGAGCCCGAGCGACTACCCGGAGCTGGACGTCGAGGGCGAGTGGCGGCGGTTGAACGAGTCGCTGGGGGATCTGGTTGGCTCGGGCCAGCTCGCCATCGATCGCCTGGACGAGGCCACGCTGCCGGCGCTGCAGCGGCAGCTGCGCCGGTCGCGGTACCACATCTTTCATTTCATCGGCCACGGCGAGTTCGACCAGAGCGCGCAGGAAGGGATGCTGATTCTGAAGAACGAGAGCGATCGCGGACACCGCGTCGGCAGCCAGTACCTCGGGATGCTGCTCCACGACCACGCATCGCTGCGGGTCGCGATCCTCAACGCCTGTGAGGGCGCGCGCACGTCGATCAGCGATCCCTACGCGGGCACCGCGCAGACGCTGGTGCAGCAGGGCATCCCCGCCGTGATCGCGATGCAGTTCGAGATCGCCGACGAGGTGGCGAGTACCTTCGCGCACGAGTTCTACGGCGCGCTGTCCGACGGTTACCCGATCGATGCGGCGCTCACGGAAGCGCGAAAGGCCATCTTCGCGGCCGGCCATGAAACCGCCTGGGGCACACCGGTCCTGTACCTGCGCGCTCCGGACGGCCGCATTTTCGACGTCGATCGACACGCGGCGTCGGAGGAGCCGGTCGAAGTCGAGGCGGCGTCGAGCGCGGCGATCCTGCTGCGTGACGCCGGGGTCGCGCTCGCGCACGGCAAGTACCGAGGTCGCGATCGAGCATCTCGATCGCGCCGCCGCGCTCGAGCCAGGAATTGCCGGCCTCCGAGACCTGATGGACACCGCGCAGCAGCAGCGGGCCGTCGCCGAAACCCGCGCCCGGCTCCGTCGTCAGGTGAGCGAGCACGTCGGGGCGGCGCGCGATCTGGCCGAGAAGGGAGAGTTGACCGCGGCATCGACGCGACTCGGCGAGGCCTTCAAGCTCAGGAATGACGATCCGAACGCCCGCGCGCTGGAGGCGGAGATTCGCAAGCAGATGACGGAGACGCCACGCCGCCACGTCCACGCCGACCCCTCCGTCGCGAACCGCCAGGCAGCGGCCAAAGCCGAAGCGCGTCCGTCCAATGGACGTCGGCGTCCGCAGTCAGAGACGGCTCGGAGCGACGGTCCTGATCCGGCCGATCACGAAGAAGATCTGCTCGACTGAGCAGTCGAGATCCCCGCAACGGATGGCCCTGAACCTCGCGCCGGTAGACCGCGGGGAATCATCTATCCCGGCGCCCGTCGCGATCTGGGACTGAGAGTGTTATGGCCAAGACCTGCTTCGTGATCATGGGCTTCCACAAGAAGACCGATTTCCCGACCGGGCGCACGCTCGATCTCGACAAGAGTTATCGGCTCCTCATCAAGCCGTCTGTTGACGAGGCCGGCCTGACCTGCGTGCGCGCCGACGAGATCGTGCATTCCGGCGTCATCGACGTGCCGATGTACCAGCACCTGCTCGACAGCGACCTGGTGATTGCCGATCTGTCGACCAGCAACCCGAATGCGCTCTACGAGCTCGGCGTCCGTCATGCGCTTCGTCCCTTCTCGACGATCGTCATCGCCGAGAGCAAGCTGCAATATCCCTTCGACGTCGCGCACACGGCGATCCGCTCCTACCAGCACCTCGGGGAGGCGATCGACTACGAGGAAGTCATTCGCTTCCGCACCGAGCTCAAGTCCGCGATCACGCGCCATCCTGACCAAGCAGGAGAAGGACAGCCCGGTCTACACCTACCTGCCCGGCCTTCGGCCCCCGGGCGTCGCCGCGGGCCGTGGCGCTGGACGCGGCTCGGTCAAGCGCGGGGCCCCGGCCGCCGCCGCGCCGCCCTCGGCAGCGGTCCTGATCGATCGTGCCGACGCCGCGCTCGACCAGCAGGACTTTGCCTCGGCCCGCACGCTGCTCAGCGAGGCGCACGCGATGCGGCCTGCGGACCGTCCCTGGACTGCGAACGACGACTACGTCGTCCAGCGGCTCGCGTTTGCCGTGGCGAAGAGTGCGGCGCCGGATCCCGTGACCGCACTCACCGAGGCGCACTCGCTGATGCTGCCGCTGCAGCCGGGCTCCTCCAACAATCCGGCGCTGGTCGAGTTGTGGGGCGCGGTGGCGATGGGTCTCTGGGATCACACGCAGGATCGCGCGCATCTCGCGCGCGCGGTGGATGCCTACGAGCGTGGATTCTGCCTGCGTCAGGATTTCGAGATCGGGATCAACTACGCGCTGGTGCTGAACGTCCGCGCGTCCGTGTCCGAGCCGGCAGACGCGATCGCGGACTTCATCATGGCGCGCCGCGTCCGGCAGAAAGTGGTGGACATTTGCACGACGCGGGTCGAGACGGAACCAAGGGTACCGGTGTCAGGGGATGCGCCGGCGATTCCCGCGGTGCGCTTCGCCGTGCGCGCGGCGCTCGCGGAGGCCTACCTCGGGCTGGAGAATCGCCAGGAGTCGGACGTGTGGAAGGAACAGGCGTTCGCGCTGCCCGTGACGGCGGAGATGCGGGATGCCGTGTCGAAGCGGCTCGCGGCGATCAGCAGCCTGTTCGAGCGTTCGCCGCTGCGTTTCGTGGCCGCGTCGTGACGCGCTGAGGAATGCTCAGCCGGCGAGCATCGCCAGCAGCGCCTTCTGCGTGTGCAGGCGGTTCTCCGATTGGTCGAAGACCACCGAGGTCGACGCATCGATCACCTCGTCGGTGACCTCGTCGCCGCGATGCGCCGGCAGGCAGTGCATGAAACACGCCTCCCTGGCCGCGTGCGCCATCAGCCGCTCATTGACTTGATAGGGCGCGAAGATGACGCTGCGGGTGTCGGTCTCCGCTTCCTGGCCCATCGACGTCCAGACGTCGGTGTAGACCGCGTCGGCGCCGGCGACCGCTTCGACCGGGTCCACGGTCATGACGAGCGCGCCGCCGAGGCGCGCGCCACGCACGATCGACTGGCTCGCCTGCGCGCTGAACTCGTAACCCTTGGGAGCCGCCAGCCGCACCGTGGCCCCGAGCATCGTCGCGGCCTGCGCCAGTGACAGGGCCACGTTATTGCCGTCGCCGACGTAGGCGATGGTGCGGCCTCGCAGCGTGCCCCATCGCTCGATCAACGTCAGGCAGTCCGCGAGCGCCTGGCACGGATGCTCTTCGTTGGTCAGCGCGTTGACGATGCGCAGGCGCGGCGCGGCGGCGGCGAATTCCTCGATGCGCGCCTGCGCGTAGGTGCGGACCACGGCGCCGTAGACCCACCGTTCGAGATTGCGCGCGACGTCGCTGACCGTCTCGCGACCGCCGAGCGCGACGTCGGACGCCGGCTCGATCACGTGGCCGCCGAGCTCGTGCACGGCGATCTGGAACGTGGATCGCGTCCGCAGCGACGGCTTCTCGAACAGCAGCGCGATATGGCGGCCCTCGAGCGGCCGCGCGTGCGGCACTCCGGCGGCGCGCGCGCGCTTCATGTCGCCGGCCAGCTTCAGGCAGGCCTCGACCTGTTCCGGCGTGAAATCCGGAATCGACAGGAAGTGAGAGGGGACGGCGGTGCCGACCTTGCCGGGTGCTGCGCTGTGCATGGTGTTCACTGTCTGCGAGCTGCTAGTCCAGGGGACTAGGTCCGGTAATCGGCGTTGATGCGGACGTAGTCGGCCGAGAGGTCGCAGGTCCACATCCGCGCCTCGCCGCTCCCGCCCGTGCCGAGGTCGACCTCGAGCGAGATGTCCTTGCCCTTGAGATAGTCGGCCGCCTGCGGCGCCCGTTCGTCGTGCGGTCCACCGTCGCTGAACAGCACGATCGGACCGATGCGGATCGTCGCGCGGTCGAGGACGAGCGACCGCGTGGCGCGGCCGGCGACCGCCACCAGCCGTCCCCAGTTCGGATCGCCGCCGTGCACCGCCGTCTTGACCAGCGGTGAATTCGCGAGCGCGCGCGCCGTCGCCTTGGCATCGGCCGCGGTGGGCGCGCCGGTGACGCGGATGGTGATCAGCTTGGTCGCGCCTTCGCCGCCGCGGACGACGTCGATCGCGAGCGGCTCGCACACCCGGCGAAGCGCCGCGACCAGCGTCGGATAGTCCTCATCGCGCAGCGTCACCCCGCTCGCCCCGTTGGCCAGCGCGATCACGCAGTCGTTGGTCGAGCATTCGCCGTCGACGCTGATGGCGTTGAACGTGTCCTCGACCGCGGCCGTCAACGCGCGCTGCAGCAGCGCCGGTTCGACCTGCGCGTCCGTCGTCACGAACCCGAGCATCGTCGCCATCATCGGCTCGATCATGCCGGAGCCCTTGGCCATGCCGCCGACGCGGAACGTGCCCTTCGCGGTGCTGGCTTCCGCCGCCGCTTCCTTGGCGAAGGGATCGGTGGTCATGATCGCGCGGGCGGCGTCGGCGCCGCCGCCGCCGGACAACGCCGCCGCTGCCTGAGCGATGCCCTTGGTCACCGTCGGCATGACCAGCTTCACGCCGATCACGCCGGTGGAAGCGACGAGCACGGCTTCCGGGCTGACGCCGAGCGTCTGCGCGGTTGCGCGCGCCATCTCGGTGGCATCGCGCAGCCCGTCGGGACCGGTGCAGGCGTTCGCGCAGCCGCTGTTGACGACAATCGCGGAAGCGCGGCCGCCGGAACTCGCGAGGTGCTGCCGCGAGACCAGGATCGGAGCCGCCTGCGCCACGTTGGTGGTGAAGACGGCTGCCGCCGAGGCCGGCGCGTCGCTGACGACGAGCGCCAGGTCCGGCTTGCCGTTCGCCTTGATCCCGCACGCCACGCCGGCGGCCCTGAAACCGGCCGGTGCGGTGACACCGCCGGCGACGATCTGCGTCTCGAGGGCGATCATGCGACGACTGCCTCGCGGCGCTGGTCCTCCCGTTCCGGACGCTTGCCGCGTTCGTCGATCGGCTTCGGCTCGGCGTCGCCGCCAGCCGCTACGGGCTGAAGCCGCTCGATGTTCGGCCGCCGCGGCGCGATACCGCGGCCGTGGATCATCAGGGCCGGGCGCTCGGGTGCCGCAGGCAGGCCCTGACGCAGCCCGAGCCGCACCGCGTACTGTCCGCAGCGGCGGAACAGCGCGCATCCGGTGCAGTCGTGCGCGATCTTCTCCGGCATCCAGATGTGCGGAACGATGGTGAAGCCGAGGCGCACGAAATGCGACGGGTCGTGAGTGAACGCGCACAGCGTCCCGTATCCCGCGACCGTTGCGCGGCTCGCCAGGTGCGACACCAGGCGCGTGCCGATCCGCTGGCCGCGCAGCGATTCCTGCACGACCAGCGATCGCACTTCGGCGACGGACGGGCTCAGGCGCGCGAGCTCCGCGCACCCGACCACCTGGCCCTCGAGCTCGGCCACGAAGAATCGCGCGGCGTGCTCCTGGATATCGTCAATCGTCCGCGGCAGCAAATGGCCGGCTTCGAGGTTCGTCGTCACCAGGCTGTGAATCGCCGAGGCATCCGATGAAGTGGCGGTTCGCAGAATGACGCTCATGAGCGGTTCCCCTTTTCAACGGCAGCGAGTGCCGCATCCAGTACCACCGCCATCTGATCGACGTCACCCGACTCGACGATGTACGGCGGCAGCAGCCGGAGCACGGTGTCCGCCGTGCGGTTGATCAACAGGCCACGTTCCAGCGCGGCTTCGACGACAGGTGCGGCGGGACGATCCAGCTCGACGCCCCAGATCACGCCGGCGCCGCGCACGTCGATCACCGCGGGATGACGGGCCGCGACCCGCCGCAGCGCCGCCTCGATGACCGGGCCGATCGCGGCCACGTGCGCCAGCAGACCCGAGCTCAGCTCGTCGAGGAACACGAGCGCGGCCCGGCAGGCGAGCAGGTTGCCGCCATACGTGCTGCCGTGATCGCCGAACGCCGCCGCCGCCGCGACCTGCTCGGAGAAGAGCGCCGCGCCGACTGGAACGCCGCCGCCCAGCGCCTTGCCGAGCGCCATCAGGTCGGGCTGCAGTCCCAGCGTGGCGGAGAAGAACGGCACGCCGGTGCGGCCCAGGCCGCACTGCACTTCGTCGGCGATCAGGAGCGCGCCGGTCTTGCGGCACGCCTGCTGAATCGCCGCGGCGACGTCCGGGCTGAGCGGACGCACGCCCCCTTCGCCCTGCAGCGGCTCGACGATGATCGCGGCCGTCTGCTCGGATGCCGCGGCGAGCAGCGCCGACGGATCGGTATTCGACACGAAGGTGATGCCGGCGAGCAGCGGGTTGAACGGCGTGCGGTAGTGCTCGTCCCACGTGACCGACAGCGCGCCCATGGTCCGGCCGTGGAATCCCCGCTCGAGCGCGATCACCTCGCTGCGCGGCGCGCCCTGGCGGTGCCAGTAGCGGCGCGCGAACTTCAGGCACGCCTCGACCGCTTCGGCGCCGCTGTTGCAGAAGAACGTGCGCGGCATTCCCGACAGGGCCGAGAGCCGCGCCGCGACTTCCGACTGCAGCGGATGGAAGTACAGGTTCGACGTGTGCAGCAGCTGCGCGGCCTGCGCGGCAATCGCCTCGACCAGGCGAGGGTGCGCATGACCGAGCGACGACACGCCGATGCCCGAGATGAAATCCAGGTAGCCGCGGCCGCTCGCGTCGAAGAGGCGGCACCCGCTGCCGCGCTCGAACACGACCGGCGAGCGCCGGTAGGTCTGGAGCACGTGGGCGCTGTCGAGCGCCATCACTTCATTCGCGGTTGGAGTTGTCATCGTCGTCATCGCATTGCTCTCGTCATTCACTCTCGCCACACCGGATCGCTGTTGAGGAGAACCCTGGTGCCCGTGGCCCCATCGAAGTCGCGCACGCCGCGTCCCGCCACGATCGAGACGTCGGCGACGCCGCCGTTCAAGGCGTGCCGGCACGCCGCCAGCTTCGCCACCATGCCCGAATGCGCCGTTCCCGCCGCCGTCATCCGTGCGACGTCCGCCTCGGTGATCTCCGGCAGCGTCGCGCCCGTCGAGTCGAGCACGCCAGCCGTCGTGCCGGCGACGATGAGCCGCCGCGCCCGCATCGCCGCGGCGAGATGGGCGGCAAACGTATCCGCATTGACGTTCAGCAGCGTCCCGTCCGCGGCGACGCCGATGCTCGCGATGACCGGCACGTAGCCGAGCCGGAGCAGATCCGTCAGCAGGCCGACGTCGGCGGTGGCGGGCTCTCCCACCAGGCCCAGATCGACGAGCTCTCCACTTATCGTCGCGAGCGGCGCGGCCTGCACAGCCAGGCCGATCCGCGCGTCGGCCCCGGTCAACCCGACCGCCTTGACGCCCGCCGCTCCGAGCGCGGCCACCAGCGCCGTGTTCGTGCGTCCCGCCAGCACCGAGACGACGCTGTCGAGCGTCGGGGCGTCGGTGATCCGCAGTCCATCCGCGAACCGTGGCGTCAGGCCGCGGCCCTTCAGCTCCGCGTCAATCGCCCGGCCGCCGCCGTGGACCACGACGAGAGGACCGTGCGTCCCCAGTCGCGCAATCGATTCGCCTGCGGCGCGAACGGCCGCCGCGTCCTCGAGCAATTCGCCGCCGAGCTTCAGGACAGTCGCCATGGCGTCAGTTGAGGCCCGCGGCCTCGGGAAATCCAAACACGACGTTGAAGTTCTGAATCGCCTGGCCCGCGGCCCCCTTCACCAGGTTGTCGATGCAGGCGACCATCACCAGCTGCGATCCGTCGGGCGAGATGCGCCAGCCGATGTCGCAGAAGTTCGTGTGCGCGACGTGCTTGATCTCGGGCAGGTCCGCGCCGGTCAGCCGCACGAACGCCGAGTCCCCGTAGGCCTGCTCCAGCGTCCGGCGGATGTCGTCCCCGGTCACGCCGGGACGCAGCCGCGCGTAGATCGTCTCGAGGATGCCGCGGTCGAGCGGCACCAGGTGCGGCACGAACGTGACCGGCATGCCGAGCTCCTGCTCGATCTCCGCGGCGTGACGATGCGCGAACACGCCATACGCGGCCATGCTGCCGTGAATCTCCGAGAAGTGCGTGCGCTCCGTCGGGCTCTTCCCCGCGCCCGAGACGCCGGACTTGGCGTCGATGATGATCCCCGGCTCGAGCAGCCCCGCCGCCACCAGCGGCTGCAGCGACAGGATCGCCGCCGTCGGATAGCAGCCGGCGCAGGCGATCAGCCGAGCGCCTTCGAGCGCCCCGCGGTTACGTTCGGTCAACCCGTAGGTGACCGGCAGCGCCGGGTCCGGCGAGTGCGGATACCAGCGCTGACGCAGCGAGCGATCCCGCAGCCGGAAGGCGCCGGACAGGTCGAACACCTTCGGCCCTCGGGCGGCCAGCGCCGGGCCGACCTCCGCCGAGAGCGTATCGGGCGTGGCCAGGAACACCGCGTCGAGGCCCGCCAGCGCATCGAGATCGAGCGGCGTCACCGGCCCATCCCAGATCTGTTTCAAGGCCGGGAGGCGGCGCGGCTCCGAGCCCACCGACCCCATGGCCGAGACCAGATCCGCGCCGGGATGCCGAGCAAGCCGCCGGACGAGTTCGACGCCGGAGTACCCCGTCGCTCCGGCGACACCCACCCTGACGGTCGCATAAGTATTCATCAGAAAAGTTAGAATACAGGCAACGTCCACACAAAGTCAATGGTTTAGCCCAGGCGCTGCCTTGAATAATTATTTGCATATGCTGTATAAATATAAGGCTCGGAACGACGCCGAATAGACCGCCATGAAGGCCCATCGCCAATCGATCGTCCGGGACCTGGTCGAGCGCGAATCGATCACCAGCCAGGAACAGCTTCGGATGAGGCTGCGTGAGCGTGGCGTGGACGCCACGCAGGCGACGTTGTCGCGCGATATAGCCGAGCTCGGCCTGGTCAAACGTGCGTCCGACGGGGCCTATCGATCGCTCGAGTCGGCCGCCAATGGCGATTCGGCGTCGGCAGAGGTCGCGCTCAGCCGCGCCGCGGCCGAGCACCTGCGGAGCCTCGAGGTCGTGGGGCACCTCATCGTGCTCCGGACCGACAACGGCCAGGCGCAGACCCTGGCCGTCGCGATCGACCGGGCCCGCGTCCCGGAGATCGTCGGGACCATTGCCGGCGACGACACCATCCTCGTGATCTGCCGCCTGCCGGAGGCGGCACGGCAGATCGGGGATCGGTTCATGGAATGGCGGGTGGAAGGTTGACGATGAAGAAGATCCTTCTTGCGTTCACGGGCGGGCTCGACACCTCGATTGCGATTCCCTGGCTGCGTCAGCGCTACGACGCCGAGGTCATCGCCGTCACGGTCGATCTGGGGCAGACCCGCGAGCTGGCGGCGATCCACGAACGCGCGCTCGCGATCGGCGCCGTGCGCGCGCACGTGCTCGATGCCCGCGACGAGTTCGTCCGCTCCTATATCCTGCCGGCGCTGCAGGCCGGCGCGGTCTACGAGGATCGCTATCCGCTCGCCACCGCGCTCGCGCGCCCGTTGATCGCCAAGCGGCTCGTCGAGATCGCGCGGATGGAAGGGGCGCAGGCGATCGCGCACGGCTGCACCGGGCTCCTCAACGACCAGGTTCGCCTGGAGGCGTCGCTGCGCGCGCTCGACCCGGCGATCCCGATCATCGCGCCGGCGCAGATGTGGAACTGGTCACGCGAACAGAAGCTGGACTACGCGCAGCAGCAGCGCGTGCCGGTGCCCGACGCGCAGGCGCCCGTCTACAACATCGACACCAACCTGTGGGGACGCGCCATCGCCGCCGGTGTCCTCGAGGACGCCTGGGTCGAGCCGCCGGAAGAGATCTACACGCTGACCAGGCCGCCGCACGAGTGTCCCGACGAGCCGGCCTACGTCGAGCTCGCGTTCGAGGCGGGTGTCCCGGTGAAGGCGAACGGCGTCGAGATGCCGCTCCTCGAATTGATCGAGAGCGTCGAGATCATCGCCGGCGCCCACGGCGTCGGCCGCATCGATGTCGTCGAGAACCGGCTCGCGGGCGTCAAGTCGCGTGAGATCTACGAAGCGCCGGCCGCGGTGGTGCTCCACACGGCGCACAAGGAGCTGGAGAAGCTGGTCATCCCGCGCGAGCTCGAACGCGTAAAGCACGATCTCAGCCGGATCTACGCGGACCTCGTCTACGCCGGCCTCTGGTTCTCGCACACGCGGCAGACCATCGACGCGTTCGTGGCCGCGGTCCAGCCGCGCGTCACCGGCGCGGTACGCCTCAAGCTGTTCAAGGGCGATTGCCGGATCGTTGGCCGGAAGTCGCCGTACTGGTCCGATGCCGCCGATGCGGTGGTGGCGGCCGCTGATCCGCAGGTCGTCTGATGGCACATCTCTGGTCGGGACGATTCGAGGGCAGCCCGGACGCCGGGCTGTTCGAGTTCGGCGCATCGTTTGGTTTCGATCGCCGTCTGTTCGAAGACGACGTGACGGGCAGCCTGGCCTGGGCCGAGGCGATCGGCAACGCCGGCGTCCTCTCCGCGGAAGAGCAGGGCGCGATCCGCAACGCGCTCGAGCAGATCCGCGAGCAGGGCCGCGATCCGGCATTCTTCGACTCGCCGGCGGCGCAGCAGGACGAAGACGTCCACTCGTTCGTGGAGCGCGAGCTCGTGCAGCGCGTCGGCGACGCCGGACGGCGGCTGCACACCGGCCGATCGCGGAACGAGCAGGTCGCCCTCGATCTCCGGCTTTACCTCAAGCGCCGCGTGCCGCTGCTGCAGCAGAAGATCGCCGCGCTGATCGACGTGCTGGTCACGCAGGCCGAAGCCGCCGGCGATGCGCTGATGCCGTCGTACACGCACCTGCGCCGCGCGCAGCCGGTGCTCGTCTCGCACTTCCTGCTTGCGCACGGCACGGCGCTCCGCCGCGACCACGGCCGCTTCGCCGGCCTGCTCGACGAGATCGACGAGCTGCCGCTGGGGTCCGGCGCGATCGCCGGCACCGCGTACGCGGTCGACGTGCAGACGCTCGCGTCCCGCCTGGGATTCGCCCGCGTCGTCGCCAACAGCATCGACGCGACCGGCGAGCGCGACTTCGTGTCGTCGTTCCTCCACGCCGCCGCGCTGGCCATGGTGCACATCAGCCGGATTGCGGAGGACTTCATCCTCTTCACCTCGGAGGAGTTCGGATTCTTCGAGCTCGCCGACACGGCGGCGACCGGCAGCAGCCTGATGCCGCAGAAGAAGAATCCCGATCCGCTCGAGCTCGTGCGCGGCAAGAGCGGGCGCGTCATCGGCCGGCTGGCCGGCTGGCTGACGACGATGAAGGGATTGCCGATCGGGTACAGCAAGGATCTGCAGGAGGACAAGGAAGCGGTGTTCGACGCCGAAGACACGCTGCGCGGGTCGCTGGACGCCACCGCAACGGTCGTGGGCGGCCTCGGACTCAATCGGCAGGTCACCACCGCCGCGGCGTCGGGCCTGCTGCTCGCGACCGATGTCGCCGACTACCTGGTCGCGAAGGGCGTGCCGTTCCGCGACGCCCACGAGATCGTCGGCGCGCTGGTGCGGCGTCTGGTGAACGAGCGCCGGTCCTTCGAATCGCTGTCGCTCGACGAGTGGCGCGCGCACTCGCCGCTGTTCGACGAGCGCGTCCGCGACGCGATCACGCCGTCAGGCTCGGTGCAGCGCAAGCGCACGCCGCAATCGACCCATCCCGATGCCGTCGGCAGCAGCCTGTCCGAGTTCCGCGCCTGGCTCGCCGCGCGTCGCTGACTCATGTTGTGCCTGCTGCATCACGCCGACGCGGTCGACGCCTTGCGCGATCCGCAGCGTCCGCTGTCCGAGGTCGGTCGCGCCCACGCCGATCGCATCGCGGCGCGCGCACAGGCGCGCGGCCTGAAGCCCGACGTCATCTGGCACAGCGGCAAGCTCCGGGCGAGGCAGACGGCCGAGGCGCTGTGGCGGCACTGCAATCCGCTGGCGGAGTTCTCGGCCGCCCGCGGGCTGCAGCCCGACGATCCTCCCGAGTGGATCAGGGACGTCGTGACGATGGCGGATCCGCGGCTGATCGTGCTGGTCGGCCACTTGCCGCACCTGCCGCGCCTGTATCGGCTGCTGATCGGCGAGCGCTCCGAACCGCTGGCGGCGTTTCCGCTGCACGGGCTCGTGGCGCTGGTACAGGAGAACGAATCGTGGGTGGAATCGTGGCGGGAAGTCTGACCCTGATCGCGTCAATTCCCACTCCCAACTCCCAACTCCCAAGGTTGGAAGTTGGAGGTTGGGGATTGGGAGTTGACGTGCTGCGTTTTTCAGCAGCCCGCTAGCTAGTCAGAAGCGGAACACCACGCCGACGGTCCCGCGCCAGTAGCGGAACGAGCCCAGCGCCAGATCCACTTCGTCGTCCGGCTCGTTGTCCTGGAGCGAGCGGAAGTAACGCACGTCGCCGCGCAGGCCGAAGCGGTCGCTGAAGAAGGCGTTCACGCCGCCGCCGACGTTCAGGCCCCAGTCGGTGCTGTCCACGTCGAACAGATCGTCCGCATCCTCGATGCGGCTCTTGATGATGCCGAGACCGCCCGAGGCGTATGGCCGGATTCCGAAGCCGCTCTGCCCGCCGAAGGGCACACCCACCATCAGGTTTGCCATCAGCGTCGTCACGTTGCTGTCCCCGTATTCGAAGTCGTCTTCACCCGCGGTGTTCTCGAAGAAGTTCGGCGCGTAGCCGAAGTCGACTTCGAAGCCGAGCGCGCCCGCACCCATCCAGGCGAGCGACGCGCCGAAGTTCGAGCGCCGTTCGAATTCGTCCTCGAAGTCGCCCGCGATGTCGGTGAATTCCGCCGTTCCGCCCCAGTTCCAACCGACAAAAGGCGTAAACAGCCAGTCGGCTGACGCCTTGCCGGGAGCGCCCGCCACGATGATGACCGCCAGCGCCGATGTGAGTGCAAACTTGCGCAGAGACATATCCCCTCGCTTCTCCTTACGGTTACGCCGGATCCCAAACTCGAGTGCAGTCAGTCGTGACTGACCCGGCGATGATGCCGGCGGTTCCAGCTGCAAGCGGTGTGCCCCGTTACGACTCGGTCGTCTCTCGAAGCTCGGCGGTGATCGACTGGATCAACGTCCACGCACGCTGCACGTGTCGCTCGGTCGTGTGGAGGTTGCCGATGGCGAGCCTGAGTGTGAACCGCCCCTCCAACCGAGTATGGGAAAGAAAAACCTCTCCGGTGGCATTGAGACGTTCGAGCAGGGCCGCGTTTAACTCGTCGGTGCCGCGCGCGCGGAAGCAGACGACGCTGAAGGGGGCGGGCGCCACGCGTTCGAACTGATCGTGCTGGTCGACCCACTGCGCGAAGACCTGCGCCAGACGGATATGTTCGGCGATCCGCTGGCGAACGCCCTCGGCTCCAAAGTGACGAAGCACCATCCACAGCTTGAGGGCCCGGAAGCGCCGGCCCAGTTGAATGCCGGTGTCCATCAGGTTCTTCACGGTGTCGGCTTCGACGGTCTTCAGGTACTCCGGCGTGAGCGAGAACGCGCTCCTGATCGCGTCCATGCGCCGGCAGTACAGGACGCTGAGATCGAACGGCGTGAAGAGCCACTTGTGCGGATTGAGCACGACCGAGTCGGCCGCCGCCGCGTCGCGCAGGATCCATTGATGCTCCGGGAGCATCGCCGCCACACCGGCGTATGCCGCATCGACGTGGAGCCAGAGCCGGTGGCGTGCGCAGATCGCCGCGATCGCGCCAACCGGATCGACGCTGGTCGTCGACGTCGTGCCGACCGTGGCGACGACCGCGATCGGCTGGGCGCCCGCGCGCGTGTCTTCGTCGATGGCGGCGGCGAGCGCCTCGGGACGCATCCGGTATTCCGCGTCGCCTTCGATCCGCCGCAGCGAATCGTGGCCGAGGCCGAGCAGGATCACCGCCTTGTCCACAGACGAGTGAGCGTGCTCCGAGCAGTAGACGCGGAGCCGCGGCAGATCGGATCGGCCGGCCAGGCCGCGCGCACGAACGTCGGCGACCGCCAGCTCGCGTGCGGCAGCGAGCGCGTGCAGCGTCGAGATCGAGGCCGTGTCGTAGATCACGCCCTCGAAGGTGTCGGGAAGATGGACGAGGCGGCGGAGCCAGTCGAGGGTGACCTCTTCGAGCTCGGTGGCGGCAGGAGACGTCCGCCACAGCATCGCCTGGACGTTGAGCGCGGCTGACAGGAACTCGGCGAGCACGCCGGGGGCGCTGCCGGAGATCGCGAAGTAGGCGAAGAACCCGGGGTGATTCCAGTGCGTGATGCCGGGCATCACGATGCGCTCGAAGTCGGCGAAGATCGCGTCGAACGATTCGCCGCTTTCGGGCGCGTCGGCGGGTAGCGCGTTGCGCACATCACCGGGGCGTGCGCGCGACAGCACCGGGTAGCGTTCCGGTGCGGCGAAGTAATCGGCAATCCAGTCCGCGATCCGATGCGCCTCCTTGCGGAACGCTTCCGGATCCATGTCGCCGAGCGCGGTCATCGTCCGCGCATCTTAGCGCGTTCCGTTATTGCTTCTCGACCGCGACGGTCAGCGGCGACGACAGCCGCACCGTGACGACCGCGCCGACGGGCAGCGTGGCGGCGTTGCGGTCTCCCGTCATCACCACGGCGGTCCCGCCGGCCGCGCCGGTCGCGCCGCCGACGATCGCGCCCTTCTTGCCGCCGATGATGGCGCCGAGGATCGCACCGCCGACCGCCGCGCCGCCGATCTTGCGGCTGCTCTCGCCGGTCGGCGAATCGCCTTCGCGAAGGATCGCTTCCGTGCGGATCGGCCGCTCGGTGCCGTCCGCCATCACCAGGGTGTGGAACCGCACGCCGAGGCGCGCGCGCTCCTTCACCTTGCCGCCGCGCTCGACCAGCGTCACCGATCCGACCACGCGTGTCCCCGCGGGGATCGCGGTCCGCCCATCCACGGAGAGATCGCGCGTGACGCGCGCCTCGACACGGTCTTCGACCCGCGCGCGCTCGCTCGACACCGCGGTCTGCACCTGAAGCCCCATCACCGCAGAGGCGGGAACCACCAGCTCTTCGAAGGTCGGAGCTGGCGGTGGCGGCGGCGGCTCGGGCCGCGGCCCTTCCACCGGCGGTGCGGCCGGGACAGTCTCAGGCGTCGTGACCGGCGCGGGCTCAGGCCGGCCCGCTGCGGGCCGCGGCGCCTCGACCGGCGGGTTCGCTGGCGGCCTTGCGGCGGCATTCCTGGCGGGCGCTCGCGCGGGCTCTGGCTTCGGGGTGCGCGGACGACTTTCGGCAGGGACCGGCAGCGGCTCCGGTGCGGCCCGTCGGGGACTCTCCACCGCCGGCGCCTCTGGCGCAGGTGGCGGCGGGGTTACGACCGCCTCGGTGTCCTTAACCGCAGGGCTGACGGTGCTGTCGGGGTTGGCCGGAGCCTCGGAATGAGCTGGCGACGCCGGCGGGGCGTTCTGACGGACGGCGATGTAAGCGCCACCAGCGGCGGCAGTTACGCACGCCAGCGCGAGCGCGCCGACCGCAAAAGGTTTGGAAAACATCCTTACTCCTGATGCCCCATGGTGAGCAATACGCGTGCCCCGGGGCAACGCCGTGAAACGGGCAAAATCACAGAATAATCTGCAATTTGGCTCGCGGCAGCCAATCAGCCGGGGACACTCCCTGTCCTCAGGACAGGACCGATCGGCGGACGGCAGTTGAAATCCGCCCGAAAATCCTCACGAGAACGACGGTATTCCGGTTGCAGCATGTCAGATACTTGGAGTCGCGGGAGGTTCGGGTATGCGACGCGTGCTGCTGCTGGTCGTGGCCCTGCTTGGCTTCGTAGCCAGGGCCGAGGCGCTGACGGTTCGGGACATCATCGAGCTGTCGAGGGCCGGGCTCGGCGAGGAGGTCCTCCTCGCACTGATCGATGTCGATCGCGGCGTCTACCGGATCGATAACGCGACGCTCAAATCGCTCAAGGACGCCGGCGTGCCCGAACGGGTCATCGTGGCGCTGGTGCGCAGCGGCCGCGAACGCGCCCCGACCTCCCGCCGCCCGCACCACCCGCCGAGGACTCGCCCGCGCCGCCTGAACCGCAGGTCGTCGTCATCGATCACCACGAGCCGCCGAGTGTGCGCGAGGTGCTCGTGCCGGTCCCGATCTACATCGCCGTGGACGGCGGCCGGTCGCGGTATCGCCGCGGGATCGACCGGACGCCGGTCGAGTCGACGTATGTGCCGTTCCAGTCAGGCCCACCGCTCCCGCAGCCGCAGCTGAAGAGGCCGGAACCGGTGTACTGGGGTTTCGGCGGCAAGCTCCGGCCCGATGCCTGGAAACCGGACGACCACAGGGAGTCACGGGAAAGGCCCTCAGATAACAGGCCCGCGGAGAAGGACAAGAAGTAGCGCGGCCTATGCGGCGTGCTCCTCGTCGATCTTCTTGTCGACCTTCTTCCTGACGGCGCGCCCCATCCTCAGCGCCGCGGGCAGCAGGACGGCCGTGCCGATGAGCAGATCGCTCGCCCGCAGGGCCTTGGCGGCGGGGCGTGGCTTCGGCTCGTCGAGATCGCAGTTGATGTCGTCTGGCAGCATCGGCACATCGGCCTGACCGTTCGCGCGCCGTTCTTCGTAGGCGCGCGCGGCGGCCGGACCGATCTTCTTCTTCTCGCCCGCAACCTTCTCCCCGACGTCCTTCCCGTGCGGCGAGGCGTGCTCGATCTCGGCGTTCAACTCGGCGCCGATCAGCAGCGCGATGCCAGACACGTAGAACCAGAGCAGCAGCACCATGACGCCGCCGATCGCGCCGTAGGTCTCGTTGTAGTTCGCGAAGTTCGCGAGGTAGAACTTGAACCCGAGCGAGGCTACGACCCACAGCGTCGTCGCCACCACCGACCCTGGCGTGATCCAGATCCAGTCCTGCTCGGCGTCTGGCGCGAAGTAGTAGACGAGCGCCACCGCTGTGGCCACGAGGACGAACACCAGCGGCCACTGCAGGATCTTCCAGGTCCACTCGAATGCCGGGCCCATGCGGATGGCGTCCGCGACCTTCTCGGCCAGCGTCGGGCCGGCGATGACCAGCGTCATCGACACCAGCACGAACACGGCGAGCGCGAGGGTCAGGCCGATCGCCGTGATCCGGACCTTCCACCACGGACGGCCTTCAGTGATGTCGTAGGCGGCGTTGAGCGTGCTGGACAGCGACACCAGCGCACTCGACGAGCTCCAGATCGTGAAGAGGAACGCGATGGTCAGGATGCCGCCGGCGTTGCCCTCCGCGATCTTGGCGATCTGCTCCGCGACGATCTTGAGGACATCCGGAGGCGCGACGGTGCCCAGCATCGACTGGATCTCGTCGATGAGGTTCTCGACCGGAAAGAAGCTGGCGATCGAGATGACGGCGAGCAGCGCCGGAAACAGCGCGAAGAAGAAGTAGTAGGCCTGCTGGGCCGCCAGGTTCAGGACGTCGTCGGCAAGCGTCTCGTCGAACGTCCGCTTCAGCAGCTCAGACCAGCTCAGGGGGATGCGAAACCGTTCCAACATGTCGGTGGAGATAGCAAGCGCGCTGCCACTGCTACCGCGGATCGGGCCGTTGTGCTATAACCCGTCGTTCCAGCCGTTTGCGACGTTCCGGCCGAGTCAAATCCACCCGCCGGGATTCCCGGGTCGAACGGGCGCCGGCATTTCCGCTGCACCATCCTGCCACTCTCCGAGGCGGGACGCAGGCGTTCCGGAGGCCACGCGGCCGTCCGTGTTGGAGGAGGGTCTATGGAAAGTCGTCTGCGCCGCCCGTTTTCCCGTTTCGCGCTGGCTGTCGCGATGCTGTGTCTCGTCAGTGCGGGGAGCGCCCCGTCAGCGCAGTCGCAGGCTTCGGGCAAGCAGAAGATCGACGCCGAGTACACCGCGAAGATCAAGGAGCACCTGCAGGATTCGCGGATCACGACCGAGCTCGTGGATCACCTGCCGGCGTCCGACATCGTTCCGACTCCTCTCAAGTTCTTCAACCGCATCGTCGGCACGCCGGGCGAGCTCACCTACGCGAAGGACATCTATCGGTACTACGAGGCGCTCGACAAGGCGTCGGACCGCATCACCATGTGGCGCATCGGCAAGACCGAAGAAGGACGCGACATGGTGCTGCTGGCGGTGGCCGACGAAGCCACCATCAAGCAGATCGACAAGTACAAGGCGATGGCGGCGTCGCTGACCGATCCGCGCAAGACGACCGAGGCGCAGGCGCAGCAGCTGATCAAGACCGCGAAGCCGATCTACTGGATCACCAGCGGCATGCACTCCACCGAGAACGGCGGGCCCGAGATGCTGATCGAGCTGCCGTATCGGCTGGCGGTCGAGGAAACGCCGTACATCCAGCAGATCCGCAACAACGTGATCACCATCATCACGCCGGTGATCGAAGTGGACGGCCGTGAGAAGCAGGTCGATACCTATTACTTCAACAAGAAGCGCCGCGCGGCGGGCGAGCAGCAGACGCTGCCGCTGATGTACTGGGGCAAGTACGTCGCGCACGACAACAACCGCGACGGCATGGGTCAGTTCCTCGCGCTCACGCGCCACGTCACGAAGACCTTCCTCGAGTGGAAGCCGACCGTGATGCACGACCTGCACGAGGCGTCGACCTACCTGTATGCCTCGACCGGCACCGGGCCCTACAACGAGCAGATCGATCCGATCACCATCGACGAGTGGTGGCTGCTCGCCAAGACCGAGGTGATGGAGATGACCAAGCGCGGGGTGCCGGGCGTCTGGACCTACGGGTTCTACGATGGCTGGGTCCCGAACTACATGTTCTTCATCGCCCACTCGCACAACTCGATCGGCCGCTTCTACGAGGTGATGGGCTACGGTCCCGAGAACCGCACCGTGACCGCGGCGCAGACGACCACCAGCCGCGAATGGTTCCGTCCCAACCCGCCGCTGCCGACGATCCAGTGGGGACCGCGCAACAACACCAACATCCAGCAGTCGGCGATCCTGATCGCGCTGAATCACGTCGCGAAGAACCGCGAAACCTATCTCGACAACTACTGGATCAAGAACAAGCGCGCGGTGGAGAAGGGCAAGACCGGACCGATTTACGCGTGGGTGATCCCGGCGACGCAGAAGAAGAAGGCGGACGCCGCCGACGCGGTCAACGAGCTGCGCCGGCAGGGACTCGAGATTCACAAGGCGGCCGCGGCGTTCAAGGCCGGGTCCGTCGAGGTGAAGGCCGGGGACTACATCGTCCGCGGCGATCAGCCGTATCGCACCGTCGCCGACATGTACTTCTCGGTCCAGAACTACGCGCCGTCGAACCCGCAGCCGTACGACGACACCGGCTGGACCTTCCAGTACATGCGCAATCTCGTCATCAAGCCGATCGGCGAGAAGAGCGCGCTCGATCAGCAGATGGCCGCGATCACCGCCGACGTGCGTGCGCCGGGCGGCATCGAAGGCACCGGCCCGGTGCTGGTCGTCGAGCACACCACGGACAACAACCTGGTCACGTTCCGCTTCAAGCATGCCGACGTCAAGATGGAGGCGGCGCAGGAGGATTTCGAGGCGTCCGGCCGGAAGTTCCGGGCCGGGGCGTTCATCATCCGCACCGCCAACCGGGCCGCGCTCGAGCCGACCTTGACCTCGCTCGGCCTGTCGGCGTGGGCGATGGCGGCGGCGCCGACGGTGCGGACGCACGACCTCGACGTGCCGCGGATCGGCTACGTCCACAGCTGGGCGAATACGCAGAACGAAGGCTGGGTGCGCGCGGCGTTCGACACTTTCGGCGTGCCGTACACCTACTTCGCGGACATCAAGCTGCGTGAAGGCAACCTGCGGCAGAAGTACGACGTCATCGTCTATCCGCACGTCGGCGGCAACGCGCAGTCGATGGTCAACGGCCTTCCGAAGACCGGTGGTGCGCCGCTCCCCTACAAGAAGACGACCGAGACGCCGAACCTCGGCGCCCTGGATCAGGCGGACGACATCCGCGGCGGGATGGGATGGGAAGGCCTGAATGAGCTGGTGAAGTTCGTTCGCGAGGGTGGCACGCTGCTGACCGAAGGCTCGACGTCCACGATCTTCCCCGAGTACAACATCAGCAGCGGCGTGACCGTCGAGAGCCCCGAGGGCCTGTTCGTCCGCGGCTCGGTGATGCGCGGCATCGTCGCCGATCGCCGCAGCCCGATTGCCTACGGCTACGACGCGCAGGTGCCGGTGTACTTCAGCCAGGCTCCGGTGCTCAGCGCCGGCGGCGGCGGGTTTGGCGGCGGGCGAGGCGAGGGGATACCCGGCGTCGGCATGAACGTCACGCCGATGGCGAACGCAAACAACCGCCTGTCCACCTACGACGCCGACGCACCCGAGGCGTCGGCAGCGGTCCCTGCCGCAGCTGGCGGGCGCGGACGCCAGGGTGGACCGGGCGGACAGGGTGGAGGCCGGGGCGGCCGCGGTGGCTTCGGCGCCGCCGCGACGTCGGAGGCGCCGCGCGTCGTGCTCGCCTTCCCGTCGAACCCCGACGAGATGCTGCTCTCGGGCGTGCTCGTCGGCGGCCAGGCGCTCGCGAACCGCGCGCAGGTGGTCGACATCCCGGTCGGCCAGGGACACGTCGTGTCGTTTGCGATCCGGCCGTTCTGGCGATGGCAGACCCAGGGCACGTTCTTCCTGGGCTTCAACACCATCCTGAACTGGAACGATCTCGACGCCGGTCGCCCGGTGACGCGTCCGACGTCGACGCAGTAGCGTCAGCCGCCACCGTGATGACGTTCCTGGACCGTCTGCGGGCGGGGTGCTGAGAACGCAGATGACAACTTCCAATTCCCAATTCCCAACTCCCAAATGGAGGTAGGCGCTCCAGGTTCATCAGCTTGGGAGTTGGGCGTTGGAGGTTGGGAGTTGACGCCCAGACTTCATCAGCATCAGCAGCCTGCAAGGGCCGTCCGATGAGCGGCGGGAAGGACGTCGTAGTCATTGGAGCGGGCATCATCGGCTGCTCCGTGGCGCGCGAGCTCGCGCGCCGCGGCGCCAGCGTCCGCCTCTTCGAAGCCAGAACCATCGGCGCCGGCGCCACCCAGGCGTCGGCCGGAATCCTCGCCCCCTACATCGAGGCGCACGAGCGCGGCCTGCTGTTCGAGCTGGGAGTGCGATCGCTCGAGATGTACGACGCATTCGTGGCGGACGTGTCATCCGAGTCCGGCCTCGAGATCGAGTATCGGCGCTGCGGCACACTGGAGGTCGCGACCGACGCGGCCACGGCGGCGCGGCTGCGCGCCGCGGCTGCCGGGGACTCGGCGCTGCAGTGGCTCGACCCGGCATCCGCCCGGGGTCGCGAGGCGGCGCTCGCCACCTCGATCGAGGGAGCCGCGCTCGCCTCGGTGCACGGCTACGTGGCGGTCCCGCCGCTGATGGACGCGCTGTCGTGGGCGGCGCTTCGCCACGGCGTCCAGATCGAGGCCGCTCACCGCGTGACCAGCATTCGGGTTCAGCGCGCCGGCGTCACCATCCACACCGAGGACGGCACGACATGGGCCGCCGACTCGGTCGTGATTGCAGCCGGGAGCTGGTCGGGCCAGCTGCACCTCGAGGACACCGCCGCGTCGGCGGTTCGCCCGGTACGGGGACAGCTGCTGCGGCTGCACTGGCGCGGTGCTCCGCTCGATCACATCGTCTGGGGACCCGACTGTTACGTGGTGCCGTGGCGGAACAACACCGTGCTGGTGGGCGCCACGGTCGAGGACGTCGGGTTCGACGAACGGACGACGGCGGCGGGGGTGCGGGATCTGCTGGACGCCGTCTGTGAGCTGCTGCCGGAAGCCTGGCGCGCGACGTTCATCGAAGCGCGCGTCGGCCTCCGGCCGGCGACGCCGAGCGGACTTCCCCTGCTCGGCCCTTCACAGCATTCCGACCGGATCGTCTACGCGACCGGCCACTATCGCAACGGCGTGCTGCTGGCTCCCCTGACCGCCCACGTCATTGCCGACTTCGTCGTCGGCGGCAGCACCGATCGGGCGATCGAGGCGCTCCGGTCACGCGCGTAAACGCGCGACATTGTATCGGGGACTAACGGGCGGACGTCGCCGAGGGCGCCAGCACGGCGGGCGGCGCGAATCCGACGCGCTGCACGCGGTCGAAGTTCACCGCAGCCAGCTGATAGTCCAGGTACGAGCGCTGCTCGTTGTCGCGCGCAATCGCGAGGTCGCGCTGCGCCTGAATCACCAGGAAGCTGGTGGACATCCCGACTTCGAAGCGCCTCTGCTCGGCGTCGAGCCGCTGCTCGGCGAGCTCGCGCCCGAGCTTCGCGGTCTCGATGCGCTGCCGGTTCTGTTCGAGCCTGAGCGCGGCGTCGCGCACTTCCCGCACCACTGACAGCTCGAGACTCCGCACGCGGGCGGCCGCCTGGTCGCGCTCGAGCCGGGTCCGCGCCAGGTTGGCCTCGTCGGCGCTGTGGCCGAGGGGATACGACAGCGTCACGCCGACCGTCCAGGTCGGGTAGTCCGACGTCACCACCTGGTCGAGCACCGAGCCAAACGGGGTTTCCTGGATGCCGGTAATGGTGCCGGGAAAGCCGCCGGTCCGCAGCAGACGCGATCCGCCCTGCCCGTTCGTGACGTACGTCGCCTGCGCGCGAAGGTCGGGCAGCGTCTGGTTCTTGGCGAGGGCGATGTTGGTATCGTTGTTCTCGATTTCCTTCCGCGCCTGCGCGATATCCGAGCGCTCGCTCAGCGCGCGCCGCACGGCGGCGTCCACGTCCGGCTGCCCCGACACGGCGGGGGTGCGCTCCGCCGGATCGAGCCGCAGTGTCCAGTAGTCGGTGCGCTTCGGATCCACGATCAGCGTCCGCAGCAGGTCCTCCGCCTGCAGCGCCGTCGTGCGCGCCATGATCAGGTTCTCCGTACGCTGCGCGACCTCGGCCCGGGCCGCCACGAGATCGAGAGGCGGCGACTGCCCGACGTCCACCCGCGCGCGATTCGTGCGCTCGAGCTCGAGCGGCGAGATCGAGCGACCGCTGCTGCACTTCGACGGACGCCAGCGCGGCGACCAGCGCCCAGTACCAAGACTCCGCGTTGGCGCTGATCTGCGCCGACCGTTCCTGGACCTGGATGTTGGCGATGTCGCGGTTGCGCTCCGCGATCTCGACCTGCGCCCGGTTGTTGTCGGTCTTGAAGTTCCGCAGCAGCGGCTGCGAGAAGATCGCCTGGAACGTCGAGCGCAGCGCCGGCGTGAAGCTGGTGAAGGGGTTGTCGGTCGTCTCGCGCAACGACATGAACGACACGTCGTAGGACGCGCCGCCCCAGCGCAGCGACTGCCGGAACCCGGCGTCGCCGGACCAGTAGTCGCTCTGGTTGCCGGCTTCACCCGAGAACAGGTTGGTCGGCGGTGTCTGCGTGCTGTTGCGCAGCACCGACGACGTGAACAGCGGCCGGAAGACGGCGTGCGCCGCCGAGACGCGCGCGTCGCTGACGGCCGGCTCGAACCGCGTCACCGCCAGGTCGGGGTTGTTCTCGAGCGCCATCCGCACCGCGTCGTCCCGGGTCAGCTTGACGACTTCGCCGGTGGCGGTGCCCTGTCCGGCCTGCGGGAGCGTCGTGTTAATCGGCTGCGCCGATGCCGCGATCGGCATCAGGAGCAGCGCCAGCAGGGTCGCGGTCGCCGCCGCCGGCCGCGCCGCCCGGCGCCACCGCCACAGCCGGATCTTCGACGCGTCGTCGAACAGTGAGTAGGCGACGGGTGTGGCAACGAGAGTCAGTAACAGCACGAGCGATTGCCCTCCGATGATGACGAACCCGATCGCGCGATTGGTCGCCGAGCCGACGCCGCTCGAGAGCACCAGCGGGATCATGCCGGCCACGAACGCGAACGTGGTCATCAGGATTGGCCGGAGCCGGTCGCGGCTGGCCTGCAGGATGGCCGCGTCCCGCTCCATGCCGCGGTCACGCAACTGGTTGGCGTGATCGATCTGCAGGATGGAGTTCTTCTTCACGACGCCGAACAGCACGAGCAAGCCCAGCGCTGAGAAGATGTTCAGCGACTGTCCAGTGATGATAATCGACAGCAGCGCGAACGGCAGCGTCAGCGGCAGCGACAGGAGAATCGTGATCGGGTGCAGCCACGACTCGAACTGCGCCGCGAGGATCAGATACATGAAGATCATCGACAGGCCGAACGCGATCAGGAAGTTCTGCGCGGCTCGACCGAGCTCGCGCGAGCGCCCCGCGAAGCGCGTGCTGTAGCCCGGCCCCATGTTGAGCGAATCCGCCGTCCTGGTCATCAGATCCATCGGCCCGGTCTGCGACACGCCGGGCAGCAACCCTGCGTAGATCGTCACCTGCCGCTGACGGTTCAGTCGGTTGATCTCCGACGGCGACGTCCCCGGCGCCAGCAGCGCCAGGTTGTCGAGCGGCACGCTGCCGACCTTGTCCGACGGCACCGTCAGCTGGCCGATCGCCGACGCCCGGTCGCGATGGCTCGCTTCGGCGCGGACGTGCACTTCGTACTGCTCGCCGCCTTCGTTGTAGGTCGTGACCTGGTCGCCGCCGACGAGCAGCCGCAACGCCTCGGCCGCCTCCGAAATCTGCACGCCGAGGTCGGATGCCTTCAGCCGGTCCACCTCGACCGACAGCTCGGGCTTGCCGACGTTCATCGACGTATCGACGTCGACGACCCCTGGCTCCTTGCGCGCCGCGTCGGCGACGCCAGTCGCGAACTGCTCGAGCTTCTTGAGGTCCGGCCCGTTGATCGTGAACTGAATCTCGGCGTTCTGGTTGCCGCCGCCGCCGATCGTGGCGACCGGCCGCACGCCGGTGCGCAGGTTCGCGGCCGCCACCTTCGGCAGGATGTTCGCGCGCACGTCGTTCATCACCTGGAACTGATCGCGGCTGCGATCGGAGACCGGCTTCAGTCGCACGTACACCGTGGCCAGGTTCTGCGTCCGGGCGGGATCGTCGGCCACGCTCACCAGCGTGAACTCGACTTCCGGCAGCTGCCGCACGCGCGTCGCGATCCGGTTCGCGATGATCTCGGTGGCGTCGAGCGCCGTGCCTTCAGGCGCGCGCATCCCGATCTCGAACTCGGACTGGTCGTCGTTCGGCAGGAAGTTCTTGTCGGCGATCGCGAACAGCGGAATGCTGCTCGCCAGCACGGCCACCGCCAGCCCGGCCACCGCCCAGCGGTGCGCCAGCGACCAGCGCAGCAGCCTCGCGTAGCCCTCGTCGAGCGGCCGGAAGAACCGCGACTCCTTCGACGAGTGCGCCGCCACCTCGTGGCCTTCGCCGTCCTCGCGTCGCGGCCGCATCTTGATCCACCGCGCCGACAGCATCGGCGTCAGCGTGAAGCTGACCAGCATCGACACCAGGATCGCGAACGCCATCGTGAAGCCGAAGCTCGTCATGAAGCGGCCGACGATGCCGCCCATGAAGCCGACCGGGATGAAGATCGCCACCAGCGACAGCGTCGTGGCGAGCACGGCGAGGCCGATCTCGCGCGTCGCTTCGATCGCCGCCTGCGCCGGCGGACGCCCCTTCTCCTCGACGAACCGGTAGATGTTCTCGAGCACGACGATCGCGTCATCGATGACTATGCCGACGGCTAACGTCAACGCGAGCATCGTCATCGAGTTCAGCGTGAAGCCCTGGTACCAGATCAGGCCGAAGGTGGCGATGATCGAGGTCGGGATCGCGATCGCGGCGATCAGCGTCGAGCGCCAGTTCCACAGGAACACGAGCACCACCGCGGCCGCCAGGATCGAGCCGACGATCAGGTGCTCCTCGACGCTCTTGATCGACGCCTTGATGAACTCGGAGAGATCGCGGACGACGCGAATCTCGTAGCCGGGGGGCACCGTCGAGGCCAGGTCTTCCAGCCGCAGCTTGACGTCGTCCACGACCTGGACCGTGTTGGTGCCGGACTGGCGCCGGACGGTCAGGAGCACGGTCGATTCGCCGTCGAGGTTCGCGCGCGTGTCGGGCTCGGCCATGCCGTCCTCGATGCGCGCCACGTCGCGCAGGAGGACCGGATGTCCCTGGCGCTGCTCGACGACGATCTCGCCGAACTGCGCGACCGACTGCACGCGTCCGCGGGTCCGGAGCGTCAACGCCGAGGCGCCCTGCTCGACGCGGCCGCCCGGGATCTCGGCGTTCTGCGTCTGCAGCGCGCGCGACACGTCGGTCACCGTCAGGTTGTAGGCCTGGAGGCGGGCCGGGTCGAGCCAGATGTTGACCTGCCGGCGGCGGCCGCCGACCACCACGACCTGGCCGACGCCGCTGACGCTTTCGAGCTGCCGCCGCAGCGTCTTGTCGGCGTACTCGGTGATGTCGCGAATCGGCTTCTTCGCGGACAGCGCGAGGGTCATCACCGGGGCGGAATCCGGATCGAACTTCTCGACCGTGGGCTGGTCGATCGTCCTGGGCAGCAGCGGCAGGACGCGGTTGACGCGGTCGCGCACTTCCTGCGCGGCGGTGTCGGCATCCTTCTCGAGCAGGAACGCGACGATGACCTGCGAGACACCCTCGGACGACACCGACCGCAGCTCGTCGATGCCGCTGATGGTGTTGACGGCCTCTTCGATCTTGTCGGTGATCTCGGTCTCGACCTCCTCCGGCGCGGCGCCCGGCAGCCGGGTCGTCACGACGACGGTGGGGAAGTCGACCTTGGGGAACCTATCGAGACCGAGCCGGCCGAACGAGAACGCTCCGACGACGGTGAGCGAGAGGATGATGACGGTTGCGAAAACCGGACGCTTGACGGAAATGGACGCAAGCCACTGCATGACGGACCTCGGAACTGCTTACTTGACGGTAACGGCCATGCCGTCGGTGATGCGGCCGCGCGGCTCGGCGACGAGGATGTCCCCCTTCGCGACGCCGCTGGTCACTTCGACGCTGACGTCGACTTTCTCGCCGAGCGTCACGATGCGCTCCTCGGCCTTGCCATCCTTCACGACGTAGACGCGGCTGGTGCCAGAGACCGTCTCCACGGCCGTCTCGGGAACCGTGGTGGCCGGCGCCGACGCGCCCTGCCCGATCAGCGCCGTGGCGAAGAAGCCCGGCTTCAGGCGGGCGTCCTTGTTCGGCACGATCGCTTCGACGGTCAGCGCGCGCTGGTCGACGCGGAGCGACGGCGACACAAAGCGAACCGTGGCCGCAAACTCCTCGCCGGGATAGGCGTCCACGGTCAGGCGCACCTGCTGGCCGACCTTGATCCGCGACACGGCCTGCTCCGGAACGCTGAGCTCGAGCCGCAGCTGATCGATGCTGACCACCGTGGCCACGCGCGTGCCCTTGGTCACATAGTCGCCGACGCTGACCGCCCGCTCCGCTACCAAACCGGCGAACGGCGCCCGTACCGCGGTGTCTGACATCAACTTGTTCGCGAGCGACACCCGGGCGCGCGCCGCTTCGAGCGAGCGATAGGACTGTTCCGCGGCGTTGACCGCGACCTTGTACTGCTGGCGCGCCGCCTCGACCTGGGTGCGGCGCTGATCGAACTCGGCCTGCGAGACCACCTTCTGATCGAGCAGCGAGCGGATGCGCGAGAACTCCGACTCAGCCCAGTCGAGCGACGCCTGCGCGTTCATCACTTCCGGGACTCGCTTCGGATCGAACGTGTGGCCGGGCGCGAGACCGAGCCGCGCTTCGATCTGCCCGGCATTCGCCTGCGCCTCCTGGAGCTGGGCCGAGGTCTCTTCGGCCGACAGCCTGACCAGCAGCGCGCCGGCCGCGACGCGCGTGCCGCGCTCGACCGGTGTCGCCGTGATGCGGCCCGCGATTTCGGCGCCCACCTCGGCCTGTTCATCGGCAAGGAGCGAACCGGTGACCCGCAGCTGGCGCTCGATTGGCCGGCTGTCGACCGTGACGGTGGAGACGGCCGTGGATTCGGCGGCGGGCGACGCTTCCGCGGCCGCGGCTGGAGTATTCGATGCGCAGGCGCCGGACAGCGAGGCCAGCGACAGCAGTGCAGCTGCGGAGAAGAGAACACGCGAACGAGACATGACTGAATACCTCACTGACGGTCGGACCGATCGCATCCACCGGGATGAAAAGTCAGGCGCACGCCGGAGCGGATGCCGGCGAGTGCCGCCTCCAGCGTGTCGCGCGCAAGCGCCGCCGGGTCCTCGCCGGGCCCGAGGCGGTTGCACAGCCGAATCACCGACGGGCCCATCACCGCCGCGCTCAGAATCCGGAACACGGCGAGCGGGTCGGTTCCTGCGGGGAGATGGCCGGCATCCACCGCCTTCTTGATCAGGCCGGCGATGTGTCCTTTGGTCGTAGCGACGAACGAGAAGCGCTCCCAGTTCTGCGTGATCCGCGGCACCGAGCGGTCCACGAACATCAGCGCGAAGTACTCGGGATGCAGGCGGCTGAACTCGTAGAGGTGCAGGAACGGCCGACGCACCGCATCGAGGCCGTCGGGTCCGGGATCGTCGTCGGTCAGGTCGCCCGACTCGAACAGCAGGTGGAAGCCCTGCTCCGCCAGCGCGAAGAAGATGTCGTCCTTGCTCGGAAAGTAGCTGTAGATGGCGGCGGGGCTGTACTCGATGCGGTCCGCGATCTTGCGGATCGACACGTTTTCATAGCCCTCGGCCACGAAGAGGTCCCGAGCCGCATCGAGAATGGCGCGCGTGACAGCTTCGCGCTCGCGCCCCTGGCGTTCTTTGACTCCCAATCTGCTCCCCTTGGTGATACCGCTTTATTGAACAGTGTTCACCATAGTAACACCGTTAGACGTTTGAACGATGTGTTGGTTCCAATCGCCGTCTAACTCATTGTTACAGAGGGATTTATTTCGCAGGTCCGGGCGAGTATCCTCGGCGGATGGAACCGACGATTTCACCAGACCAGGCGCAGGCGCGCCTCGGCAAGCTGCCAGGCTGGGAGCTCAGCGGCAACGCGATCCGGCGTCAGTTCACGTTCCGGGGGTTCCCCGAGGCGATCTCGTTCGTGGTGCGTGTGGGGTTTGCGGCCGAGGCCGTCGACCACCATCCCGACATCCTGGTCAACTACAAGCGGGTCACGCTGACCTACAGCACGCACAGCGCGGGCGGGCTGACCGACAAGGACTTCGCGGGAGCGGAGGAAGCCGCCAGGCTGGCGGCCGGGTTCAGCGGGGGCTAGCCGATCGGGAAGATCGTGTCGAGGCCGTCGGCCGGCCGCGGAATGACGTGGACGCCGACCAGCTCGCCAACGCGCCGCGCCGCGGCGGCGCCCGCATCCGTCGCCGCCTTCACGGAGGCGACATCTCCCCGCACGATCGCCGTGACCAGACCGGCATCCACCTTCTGCCAGCCGACGAAGACGACGTTGGCGGTCTTGACCATGGCGTCCGCCGCCTCGATCATGCCGACCAGCCCACGAGTTTCGACCAGGCCGAGCGCTTCGCCGGGAAGAGTCTGTGCCACGCGGTGATTCTACTATGCGGGGTTCGGCGCGCCGCGTTATTCGATCCGGCCCCTGGCCGCGACCGGCAGGCGGTCCATCACCGTGTTCCCATCCACCACCCAGACGTTGTCCACCATGTTCGAGACCACGCAGGCGTGGTTTGGGACGATACGCACGAGGTCGCCTGGCTTCAGGGGCGAGGCGCCGCTCACGCGCACGGTGGCGTGCTCTTCCGACAACCGCTCGACGACGAGCGCCGGGTCGGGCGTGGCGCTGTCGATCGCCGTCATCACGACCCCGTATCCGGGCGTCTCACTGAACCCGCGCGCGAGATCGTTCGTGAGCGTCTTGCTGCCGGAGTCGAGGATGAGACGATCCGCGGCGGGCCGGCTCACCACGCGGGCGAGCACGGTGAGGGCGCAGTCGTCCCACGTCGCGCCGCCGAGGCCGACCTGCGTGCGGTCGTAGTAAACGTAATTGCCAGGGCGCAGCTCGGTCAGCCCGGCCAGCCGGGCGCTGAACCGCGCGGTCGGCGTCGCGCCCACGCTCACTTCCGCCACCGGCACGCCGGCCGCTTCGACCTGTTCCTTCAGCGTCGTCAGCGTCGCCGCTTCCGCGGCGGCAATGGCGGCAAGCTCCTGCTCGGACGCCGCGCCGTAGGCGTGTCCCGCGTGACTGAGCAGCCCCCTGAAGCGCAGCCCGGGCAGCTCCGCGACGCGGACGACGAACTCCGCCGCATCCGCTGCGGCCGGATCGATCCCGCACCGGTGAAAGCCGACGTCGACCTTCACGAGCACGTCGGCGGTGCGCCCGGCGCCGGCGAGCGCCGCCGACCAGCCTCGCGCGACGTCGAGATGATCGACGATGAACGACAGGCTCACCTGGTCGAGCAGCGCGAACACGCGGTCCGCGTTGACCGGGTTGAGCGGGTAGGGCAGGCGGATGTCCTGGACCTTGTTCTCGGCGAAGACCTCCGCTTCGCCGAGCTTGGCGCAGCAGACGCCGACGGCACCGCGCGCCATCTGGATCAGCGCGAGGTCGGGGCTCTTGTGGGTCTTGGCGTGCGGCCGCAGCCGGAGTCCGCGGACCTCGGCTGCCTGCTGCATGTTGTCGATGTTGCGATCGACCTTGACGTGATCGATCAGGACGCAGGGCGTCCGGAGCTCCGCGATGTTCACTCTCGCGAGTGTACTTCAGGCCTGCGCCAGGAAGCCGAGCGGCGCGGGCATCCTGAAGCCGGGGAACACGCGGGTCGTATCGATGAGTCCGAGATGGCCGCGCACGACTTCGCCGAACACGGCGCGGAAGTCGGTGGTGATCGCGAGGTCGCGTCCCTCGTGCCGCTGCTCGCGGGCGAGGCCGGGCCAGCGGCCGTAGACCTTGCCGCCGCGCACGCCGGCGCCGATCACCATCATCGCGTTGCCGTGGCCGTGATCGGTACCGCGGCTGCCGTTCTCGGCGACCGCGCGCCCGAACTCCGACATGGTCAGGATGACGACGTCCTGCATGCGATCGCCGAGGTCGCGAACCAGCGCCGCGATGCCGCGGCCGAAGTCGTCGAGCCGGTTCGCGATCAGGCCGTTCGCGGCCCCCTCGTTCGCGTGATGATCCCACTGGCCCGATTCGGCGAACGCCACCTCGAGCCCGACGTCGGACTTGACCAGCTGGGCGATCTGCCTGAGCGACTGGCCGTAGCCGGACGGCGGATATTCGGCGCCGTTGGCCGGCGTATAGCGCTGCGGGTCGACCGTCTTCAGCATGCGGATCGCGTTGAATGCGTCGCGGCTGGTGGTATTCAGCGCGCGGTCCGCGGCCGCGCTGTATTCGCTCTCGAAGGACGACTGCGCCATTTCGCTGTTCTGGCCGGCGCGGATGCCGAAGCGATCGATCGAGCCGATCGCGAGCGCCGGCGCGAGCCCCTGCAGCGTGCGCGGCAGCTGCGGCGCCAGCGCGACCGCCCTGAACGGCGTCGCCTTCTGATGCTCGCGCGCATGCAGGTAGCGGTTGAGCCAGCCGTCCGACGTGCTCTTCACGCCCGGCGTTCCAGACTCCATGTAGTCCTGGGCGTCGAAGTGCGAGCGCGTCGTGTCCGGCGATCCGCAGGCGTGCACGATTGCCAGTTGTCGTGCGTCCCAGAGCGGCTTCAGCGGTGACAGGCGCGGATGCAGGCCGAAGAACCCGTCGAGGTCGAGCGCGGCGCCGTTGCCCGAGCCGGGCCGGCCAATCGCGATGCTCGGCCGCGCGCGGTAGTAATCCCCCTCGCCGAACGGGACGACCATGTTCAACCCGTCAACCGCGCCGCGCTGGAAGATGGCGATGAGAACGCGCTGCTTCGCCTCGGCCGCGGCAGCGGTGCGCGCCAGGAACGTCGGCGCGAAGCCGAGGCTGACGAGCGCGAACCCGCCGTTCTTCAGGAAGATCCGTCGTGAAATCATGTCCGCCCTACCGTTTCTGGAATTCCGGTGAACCCAGGATCAATGCGACGGCCTGCGGGACCGTGGTCGCTTTCGCCGCCGTCGCGCTGGTGGATTCGGAGATGTCGTTCGCGAGCGCCGTCGCCACGAGTGCGCGTCTGACGTCGTCAGCCGATCCAGCCGATCCAGCCGGTCCAGCCGACCCGTCCGCTCCCGTCTGTGCGGCCTCGCGTCCTCTCGGCGTCGCGCGCAGGCGTCCTCCCGACAGGGCGAGCGCAAAGTTCATCCGGTTCAAGAGCGCACCGGAGTTCACCCACGCTTCAGCCTTGTCCGAGTAGCCGGTTGGCGGCTGCGCGCCATACAGCGGCATGCCGAGATCGCGGATGGCCTGCACCAGCGGCATCGCGCCGGTGGCATCGAACCCCGTCACGCGCACGGCGCTGACGACGAATTCGAGCGGGCTCTTGACCTTGGCGCGGTAGGCCTCGGCGGCGAAGAACTCCGGCGACGTCACAATCGTCCGCACCACTTCGCGAATGTCGCCGCCGGTCTGCCGGAAGCGGTCGGCCGCGCGCGTGACGAGCGTGGCCGGCGGCTCGTCGGCGACGAACCGTCGCGCCAGTTTGGTCGCGAGGTAGCGTGCCGTCGACGGATGCTTCACCAGCAGGTCGAGGACGTGTTCGCCGTCACGCTGGCCGCCGCCGGCGGGAATCCGCTGGCCCAGCACGATCTTCTCGCCGTCGTCGTGAAGGCGCGGGTCGAACCGGAACGGGCCTCCCTGGCGAGGGTTGGCGATCGTCCAGCCGGTGAAGGCCCGCGCGACTTCCTGCACGTCCTTCTGCGTGTAGCCGCCGTCGACGCCGAGCGTGTGCAGCTCCATCAGCTCGCGCGCGTAGTTCTCGTTCAGTCCACGACGGCGCTGTCCCTGGGGCATGTCGGCGAGCGTGCGCTGCCGCTCGACCATATCCGGATCCGGCGAGGCGCCCGGACGGCCGCGCCGCTGCATCTGCTGCTGCCGGCGCCGGAGCCGCTCGCGCGCCGTGGCCATCTCCGCCGTCGTCGTGGCCTCCATCGCCGCGGTGCTCTGCCAGTTGTCGAGATAGAAGAGCATGGCCGGGCTCTTCGCGGTTGCACCCAGCAGGTCGCGGAACTTGCCGAGCACGTGCGGCCGGATCGCGTCCCGCTCGTACTCGGTGAGGTAGGTGCGGACCTGGCCCTTGCCGACGAAGACGTTGAAGTGGTTGAACCAGAAATCGACGAGCACCTCTTCGAGCTGTCGATCGCTGTAGGCGGCCCGCAGGATCTTCTGCTGCGAGAGCTCCGCGATCGGTGCGCGCTGCATGCGCATCGCGTCCATCTGCTCGGGCGTCCGCGCCGGCGGATCCGGCCGGGCAGGCGGGTCGGGAGCGCCGTTCTGTCCGGCGCGGCGCTGCTGCTGCCTGCGCTCCATCTGGGCGGGCAGGAAGATCTCGTCGGCGAGCTCACGGCTCGACTTGTCGAGGGTCGTGAACGACGCCAGGCGCGCCGCGACCGCGGTGTCGGCGATGCGATCCGGGTGCAGCTGTTCCTCGATGTACGCGGACAGCCCAATCCGGCGCACCCGTTCGAGCGACGCCCGTGTCGGACCAAATCCCAGGCGGTTCAGGACATGCACGACCGTCTTGTCGTCGGCCTGTTGCGGTACCGCGGGCCGTTGGCCCTGGGCCGTCGGCTGCAACGCCGCGAGCACGAAAACCGCCGAAAACGCCGCAGAAACAGCGCGAATGCGTGACGTCATCATCGATACCTGCATGCTTAGACCGTGACCGCCGCAGCCAGGTTGAAGGCCGGGGGCTACCAGCCGTCAAGCTGGGCGGCCGCGCGCCGCAGGGCGGCCGCAATCCGCCGTCCCTGCTCCTCGACCTGTGCCGAGTCGCGTGCGTCCAGGGCCCCGGTCAGGCCGGGAAGGACCTGGGGCTCGTAGGTGAACGCCGGCGCATAGATGACGTGCCGGTACCAGGCACGCCCCGGCAGTCCCGCGGGATCGAGAAACGCTCGCTCGAACTTCAACACCTGGCGGTTGAGGGCGGCGAGCGTCGCCCCGTCGCCCGAGCCGAGTGCCTGGTCGCGCGCGCGACTGAACGCAGCCGTCACGTTCTGCAGGTGGAGCGCCGCGGCCTCGAGCTCGGCGCCGCCTGAGTGCTTCGCACCCTTCATCCTGCCGGCGGCCTGGCGTACCAGTTCACTAATCCGTCGCGCGGATGCGTCCGGATCGATCGGCAACGCATCGGCGTTGATCAGGCGTATGGCCGCCAGTCCCCACAGCTCGACGAGCGCCGCGTGATACGCAAAGCCGGGATCGGCCAGGCGGGCGACGAAGTCATGCGTGTCGTAGGTCGAGTGATACACGCCGTACGGACCGTCGAACGCCAGATCCGCCACCGGAATACCAAGGAAGTTCAGGAAGACGACGTAGTCCGACCCGCCTCCCATCCGATCGTCGATGACGACGTTCGGCGTCTCGCCGCCAAGCCCATAGACCGTGCGCGCCTGATCGCGCGACACCGTGCCGACCGGTACCCTGCGCACCGGATCCTGGACAACCTGCGCCACTTCCGAGAGCAGGCGGGAGAGAGAGGGCACGGCCGCGGCCGCCAGCTGCGAGCCGGAGGCCGCGCTGTCCACGTTCAGGTAGGCCACGGCTCGGTCGCGCAGCCAGCGCTCGTGCTGCTCGCCCCATTCGGTCGACGACGTCGTCGCGAACTCCTCGGCATCCCAGCTTGCGAAGAGCAGCGATCGGCGCGGCTGCCAGCCGTCCCGCACGAGCGCGCCGACCGTATGCGCCAGCTCGATCAGTGCCGCGGACCCGCTCGACGGATCGACGCCGCCGTAGACCCAGGCGTCGCGGTGATTGCCGACGATCACGACCTCGTCCGGGTGTTCGCGGCCGCGGATCATGCCCGTGACCGTCCAGACCGGCCGCACGCGGTCGTCCATTTTCACCGTCATCCGCAGCGGCGTCGCGCTCGGTCCGGTCCGGTACGCGAGCGGCAGACCGCCGCGCCACGAAGACGGCACACCGGGGCCTTCGAGCCGCGACAGGATCACGCGTGCGTCGTCGGCGGAGAGCGGAACGCTCAGGATCTTCGGCAGCGTGACCGCGTCGCGCGGCGCGAGCCGCCGCGCGCCCTCGACCGACGCCCAGCCCGGCGTCAGCGGATCGCCTGGCGTCAGGAAGTCGTAGACGATGCCGCCGCGCTCGATGCGGCTCGTCGGGCTCCACGGTCCTTCCGGATAGGTCGGTCCCTTCGCGGCGCCGTCGTCGGCGGGATCGGAATACATGAGGATGCCGGCAGCCCCGCGCCGCTCAGCGACGTATGCCGTGAAGCCGCGATAGCGATACGGCCGTGAGTAACGCACGAGCACGATACGTCCGCGGACGTCGATGCCCCGCGCCGACAGCCAGTCGTACTCGGCGGGTGTGCCGTAGCCCGCGTAGACCACCGGTGCGGCGACGTCACCAGACGCGGAATAGGCGTGATGCGCCGGCTCGACGGTGCCGCGAGGGTCGGCCGCCGCGAGCGGCTTCTCGTCCAGCGTGGCGCGCCACGGTTGCGGCTGCGACATCTCTACCGCGATCGCGAGCGGCTTCGGCAGCAGCACGTCGTGCGTGACGATCCGCACCTCCCCGATGCCAGCGGCCTTGAACTGTTCCGCGGTCCAGTCGGCGAGCTCGCGGTCGCGTTCGGAGCCGGCGGGATGCGGCAGCCTGGTCAGTTCGCGGTGGGTCTCACGGAGGCGCGCTCGATCGGGCAGCGCACGGAATCGCTTCTCGAGCGCCAGCTGCTCGCGCGCGGACGATCGTGTGAAGCCGAAGGGTATGTCGCGCGGCGCGAGCGGGAGCTCGCATGCCGCAACCACCAGCGCAACCGCGATCGTGCGTGCAGCGTTGCGCATGGGGCCGGGGCTACGATTTCAGCGCCTTGATGATTTCGCGTGCGGCGTTCTTTCCGGGCGCACCCGTGATGCCGCCGCCTGGGTGCGTGCCCGCGCCGCAGAGGAACAGCCCCTGAACCGGCGTCCGGTACTGGGCCCATCCGAGCACCGGCCGCATCGTGAACAGCTGATCGAGCGCCGGCTCGCCGTGAAGGATGTGGCCGCGCGTCAGCCCGTAGCGTTCCTCGAGATCGACCGGCGTGAGGACCTGTCGATGCTCGATGACGTTCCAGATTCCCGGCGAGTAGCGCTCGAGCGTGCGGAGCACGGTGGTCGCGAGCTGGTCCCGCACGGTGTGCCAGTCGGCATTCCCGAGGAGCGTGTAGGGAGCGAACTGCGCGTAGATCGACATGACGTGCCGGCCGGGCGGGCACAGGGAGGGATCGGCCAGCGACGGAATGGTGACGTCGAGATAGGGCTCCGCCGAGATCTCGCCGTACTTCGAGGCGTCGAACGCCCGCTCGAGGTAGTCGATGCTCGGTCCGATGTGGAGCCGGCCGTGCAGGTCGGCGGCGTTGGCGACGCCCACGAACTGCGGCAGGGCGTTCAGCGTCAGGTTCACCTTCGCCACCGTGCCCGGCATGCGGTAGTTGCGAATGCGCTGAAGGAACGTCGGATCGAGCTCGACGGGATCGACCATCTTCAGGAGCGTGCGATGCGGATCGGCGCTGGAGACGATCGAGCGGGCGGGCACTTCGGAGCCGTCGGCCAGCAGGACGCCGGCGGTGCGGCCGTCGCGAACCACGATCTGCGATACCGCCGCATCGGTGCGGATCGTGGCGCCGGCCTCGCGCGCGGCATCCGCCAGCGCCTTCGACAGCGCGCCGGGCCCGCCCTTGACCGTGATGGTGCTGCCGCCGGGCACCGGGTCCAGCGCCGCGTTCAGCAGCAGCACCGCGCCGGTGCCTGCCGACCACGGCCCTGCCGCGGTTCCAAAGATGGCCCTGGCCGCGACCGTCGCCTGGAGCAGGTCGAGCGAGAACCATTCGGCGACGAGATCGGCGACCGCCATCGGCATCCATCGCAGCAGCCGATACGCGTCCTGACGTCCGAGCTTGCGGAACCGCCGTCCCGTCTTCAGGAGCTCCCAGACCTCGCCCGCCGCAGGGCCGTCGAGCGACGGCGGCGTGGCTTCGAGCAGCGGCAGCAGGAACGCGCCCAGCCGCTCGAGCGCCGCGCAGAAGTCCGGATACTTCGCCGCATCGTCCGGCGAGTGCGCGCGCAGCCCTTCCACGGTACGCGCGCGATCGGTGGAGAACACCAGCGCGCGGCCGCTCGGCGACAGCGCAACCAGCCGCGGGTCGGGCTGGATGAACTCGACCCGCTTTGCCAGCTGCATGTCGCGGACGATCGACGGCCGCAGCGGCCCGGTGGCGTGCGCGAGCGTCGGGCACCGGTGGCCCGGCGCGATCTCGTCGGTGGCGGCGCAGCCGCCGACGTCGGCGCGCTGCTCGAGGACGAGCGGCCGGAAGCCGGCGCGCGCCAGGTAGAACGCCGCCACCAGCCCGTTGTGGCCGCCGCCGATGATGACGACGTCGTTCATGCGCCGGTTTCCTTGAGGATGCGCATGGCGGCGTTGCGGCCCGGCGCGCCCATGATCCCGCCGCCCGGGTGCGTTGCCGAGCCGCAGATGTAGAGGTTTCGCACCGGCGTCCGATATTGCGCCCAACCGGGCGCCGGCCGCAGGAAGAACAGCTGCTCGAGGGTCAGCTCACCCTGGAAGATGTTGCCCTCGGTCAGCCCGAACTCGCGCTCGATGTCGAGCGGCGTCAGCACCTGCCGATGCAGGATGATGTTCCTGATGTTCGGCGCGTACTGCGCGATCGTGTTGATCACCGTATCGCCGAACGCCTCGCGCTGCTCGTCCCAGGTGCCCTGCTTCAGGTGATACGGCGCGTACTGCACGAAGCACGACATCACGTGCTTGCCGGGAGGCGCGACCGACGGATCGGTGAGGCTCGGGATCACCATGTCGATGTACGGACGCTTCGAGAACGCGCCGTACTTCGCGTCGTCGTAGGCGCGCTCCATGTACTCGACGCTCGGCGAGATCGAGATCGCGCCGCGCAGGTGCGGGCCAGGGCCGGGCAGACAGGTGAAGTCGGGCAGCGCGTCGAGCGCGAGGTTGACCTTCCCCGACGAGCCGCGGTACTTGTAGCGGCGCACGTCCTCCACGAAGTCGCCTGGCAGGTGCTCCGGGCCCACCATCTTGAGGAAGGTGAGATTCGGGTCGACGCTCGACGACACTACGCCGGCGGTCAGGTAGTCGCCGTTCTCGAGCACCACGCCGACCGCGGCTCCTTCCTTGACGATGATCTTCGAGACCGCCGTCTCGGTCCGGATCTCGGCGCCGGCCTCGCGAGCCGCGCCGGCGCAGGCATCCGAGATCGCGCCGGTGCCGCCGCGCGAGAGGCCCCACGACCTGAACGCGCCGTCGATCTCGCCCATGTAGTGGTGGAGCAGCACGTAAGCGGTGCCGGGCGAGCGCACCCCGAGGAACGTCCCGATGATCCCCGACGCCGACATCGTCGCCTTGAGCACGTCGGTCTCGAACCACTGGTCGAGAAAGTCCACCGCGCTCATGGTCATCAGCTGGATCTGGTTGTACTTGTCCTGGTCGGGCAGCGCCTGGAAGCGGCGCCCGAGCGCCAGCAGGTCGAGCAGTCCGCGCGCCTCGAGCTTCGTCGGGTCTGGCGGCGACATCGTCAGGATCGGTTTGACGAAGCGGCCCATCTCGACCATGGCCTTGCCGTACTCGTCGTAGGCCTCGGCGTCGACCCTCGAGTGCCGCGCGATCTCGCGCCGGGTCTTCGCGTGATCGTTGACGCGCCAGAGATAGTCGCCGCTCGGCATCGGCGTGAAGGTGCCGTCGAGCGGCAGGATCTCGAGGCCGTGCCGAGGGAGATCGAGCTCGCGGATGATCTCGGGCCGCAGCAGCGAGACGACGTACGAGCAGACCGAGTACTTGAATCCCGGATGCAGCTCTTCCGTGACCGCGGCGCCGCCGAGCACGTGGCGGCGCTCGACGACGAGGACCTTGCGGCCCGCGCGCGCGAGGTAGGCGGCGTTGATCAGCCCGTTGTGTCCGCCGCCGATCACGATTGCGTCGTAGTGCATCTTTCTCAGGTGCTCGGTGCTCGGTGCTCGGTGCCGGTGCCTGGTGCTCAGTGCTCGGTGCTGGGTACATCGGTGCTCGGTGCGTCGGAGTGTCGTCGTGAATCGGGAAGTGGCGCGGATGCGTCTCGCGCGCCTGGCGGCGCGCACGTCAGAGACCGGCGGTGCGTGAGCAGAGCAGGGCGAGCAGCAAAACAGTGCGGTATTCTAGCCCAGATTCGCCGGCCCGCTGGCGCGCCGGCGCACAACCTGAGCCATGCCGATCGGAACTGCCGTCCACGAGCGCACCTTCGCCCTGTGCGAGAGCCTCAACTACCGCGAGTGGTCGGGCTACTACGCCGTCAGCGCCTACGAAGGGCACCACGAGCACGAGTACAACGCGATCAGGAACGCCTCGGCGCTGATCGACGTGTCGCCGCTGTTCAAGTACCTCGTCACCGGCCCGGACGCCGCGCGCTTCGTCGATCGCCTGATCACCCGCGACGTCACCAAGATGACCGTCGGCCAGGTGTTCTACACGCCGTGGTGCGACGAGCATGGCAAGGTGATCGACGACGGTACGGTGTCGCGGCTCGGGGAGTCGAGGTTCCGGTGGACCGCGGCGGATCCGAGCCTGCGCTGGTTCCGTCAGAACGCGGCCGGCATGCAGGTCGCGATCGAGGACGTGTCGGAAGCGGTGGCGGCGCTCGCGCTGCAGGGGCCGACCTCGGCCCGGCTGCTGCACGCGGTCGCGAAGGCGGACGTCGAGCGCCTGAAGTATTTCCGCGTCACGTCCGGCGTGATCGCGGGCGTCGAGGTGGACATCTCGCGTACCGGATACACCGGCGATCTCGGCTACGAGATCTGGATACCGGCGCAGCACGCGGTGCGCGTGTGGGACGCGCTGATGGACGGCGGCAAGCCCTTCGACATCAAGCCGGCCGGCATGCTGGCGCTCGACGTCGCGCGCGTCGAGGCCGGACTGCTGCTCATCGACGTCGACTTCTCGAGCAGCAAGAAGGCGTTCATCGAGTCGCAGAAGTACACGCCGTACGAGATGGGGCTCGGCCGCCTCGTCAGCGAGGGCAAGGGGCGATTCATCGGCCAGCAGGCGCTCCGCCGCGAGCGCGAGCGCGGCCATGCCCGGCAGATCGTCGGCCTGCAGGTGGACTGGATTGAGGTCGAGCGCATCTACGAGAAGCTCGGCCTGGCCCCGACGGTCGGCGCCACCGCGTCGAGGGTGGCGGTGCCGGTGTATCGCGATGGCCGCCAGGTCGGCAAGGCGACCACGACGACCTGGTCGCCAGTGCTCAAGCGGATGATTGCGCTCGCGACCGTCGACCGCCCGCACTTCGCCGAGGGCACGACGCTGCAGATCGAGTTGACAGTGGAGGCGGTGCGCCATCGCGTCGGCGCGACCGTCGTGCCGACGCCGTTCTTCAATCCGCCCCGCAAGACGGCGCTGCCGGGTCTGACTTCCGCCTGAAGGAGCTTCCGCCTTCAGCAAGCTGCTGAAAAACGCAGCACGTCAACTCCCAATCCCCAACCTCCAACTCCCAACCTGTCCAATTTTGGGAGTTGGGAGTTGGGAATTGACACGGTTTATTCGCCTTTAGCCGGAAGATTCGTGCAACGCCACGATCATCCGATCGAACGCATACAGCAGATCTTCGCGATTCGAATACGGCCCGGGCGTGTAGGCACGCGAGCTGATCCCCGCCTGCGACAACTCGCAGACGTGCCAGTCCTGCCGGTTCGTCATGTCCCAGAAATCGACGCAGTCGGCGGGGTCGAAACCCTCGCGCGCGATCTCGTCCGGCAGGAAATGCCACTCGCAGATGTTGATCGTGCGATCGGGCGCGAGCGGCCACAGCGTGTGCACCAGCATGTAGTCGGGGTGCAGGCTGAGGAGCATGTTCGGAAAGATCGCGTAGTAATAGACGCGGCGCCGATCGTCGGCCGACAGCCCGGGGAGGAACGCGCGCGGACAGGACCCGTCCATCGACAGCGTGTCCACGCCGGGCCGCAGGTCCATCCGGCCGCCCATGTAGGTCTCCCGCAGCGGCTCGTTCTCGCCGCTCAGATAGTGGGAGAGCTTGTTGAGCGCCGGATGCAGGTTGGGGCAGTGCAGGCACTCGTTGTAGTTCTGGATGAGCAGCTTCCAGTTCGCCTTGACGTCGTAGACGATGCGCCGGCCGAGCCTGAGGTCCTGCATCCGCCACGGCCGGAACTTCTCCGGCAGGCCGCCGAGCTGATCGCCGAGCGGCGCCGGCGTCTGATTCAGGGAGATGAACACGTGGCCGTCCCAGACGTCCGCGTGCACCCGGTGCAGCGGATAGTCCTCGCGACGGAAGTGCGGCACTTCGTCCATGTGCGGGGCGCCGATCAGCCGGCCGTCGAGGTCGTAGGTCCAGGCGTGGTACGGGCACTGGATGCTGCCGGCGAACGTGCCGTGCTCCTCGGTGCACAGCCGCGTGCCGCGGTGGCGGCACACGTTGTAGAAGGCATTGACCGACCCGCGCGGGCTCGACGTGATGATGATCGGCTCGCCGAGCAGCTCGCGCACGAAGAACCGGCCGGCCGGCTCGACCTGCTCGGTCCGGCCCGCGCACACCCACATCCGCGCGAACAGCCGCTCCATCTCGCGATCGAAGTAGCTGCGATCGACGTAATACCGCGCCGGCAGCGTCCGCCCCGCCTCGGGCATCACGTCGCGTGGCTTGACGATGACGTCCATAAGATTCCGGCGTCGCGCGCGGCGCCGCTGACGCGGCGTCCTTCGCGATTGGCCTGAAGAAATGATACAACCACGACGTGTCGGTCACGACGGAGCCCGCCGGAGCCTCGACGCTCCGCCGCGAGCTCGGGCGCTGGGATCTCACGGCGATCGGCGTCAATCAGGTCATCGGGGCCGGCGTTTTCGCGCAACCGGCCATCCTCGCTGCACAGTCCGGCGCCTGGAGCCCGTGGATCGTGGCCGCCGTCGGCGTGGCGTCGATGCTGGTGGCGCTGTCGTTCGCGGAGGTCGGCAGCCGCTTCGATCGCACCGGCGGACCGTACCTCTACACGCGCGCGGCATTCGGCCGCTTCGCCGCGTTCGAAGTGGGCTGGATGCTCTGGTTCACGCGCGCGTCGAGCTGGGCCGCCGTCATCAACGTGCTCGCCTCGTCGCTCGGCTACTACTGGCCGGCCATGAAGGGCGGCTGGCCGCGCGGCCTGCTCATCTCGACGCTGATCGCGACGATCGCGCTGATCAACATCCGCGGCATCCGCCTGAGCAGCGTCGTCGTCAACTCGCTCACCATCGGCAAGCTGGTGCCGCTGGTCGTGTTCATCACCGCCGGACTGTTCGCGCTCGACGTCACGCGGCTGGCCCCCGCCGAGCCGCTGTCGTTCACCGACATCTCCGCCAGCGGCCTGCTCCTGATTTTCGCGTTCGGCGGCTACGAGGTGGTGCCGGTGGTGGCTGGTGAAACCAGGGATCCCCGGCGCATGGTGCCCTTTGCGCTGATCATGACCATCATCATCGCGACGCTGATCATGACCCTGGCCCAGCTCGTGGCGCTGGGCACGCTGCCGGCGCTGGCCTCCTCGACGACACCGCTCGCGGACTCGGCGCGGATGTTTCTCGGCGCCGGCGGCGCCGCTCTCCTCACGATCGGCGTCGTCGTGTCGGCGTCGGGCAACAACATGGGGCACGCGCTGTCCGGATCGCGCAACCTGTTCGCGCTCGCGGAGCAGCGTGACCTGCCGCCGTTCTTCGGGCGCGTCCATCCGACGTTCCGCACGCCGGTCAACGCGATCGTGGTGACGGCCGCGGTGGCTCTCGTGCTGGCGCTGTCGGGCCGGTTCGCCGCGCTCGCGGCGGTCAGCGCGGTGAGCCGGCTGATCGTCTACCTGTTCACGTGCGGCGCGACGCTGCGGCTCCGCCAGGCGCAGTTTGCCGGGCAGGTCGAGCCGCCCCGATTCACCGTACCCTTCGGTCCGGTCGTGCCGGCGCTGGCCATCGTGTTCGCGCTCGCCATCCTTGCCGGGGCGAGCGGCGCGCAGCTGCGCGCCGGTGGTTACGCGCTCGCCGCCGGCGCGTTGTTGTACCTGCTGGCGCTTCGCGCGCCGGCGCTCTCACGGGAGAACAGCTGATGATGCGTCGTCTGATCGCGATGTGTGTGCTCGTCCTCGTCATCGTCCTCGGCGGCGGCCTGGCCTCGACAGCGGCGGCGCAGGGCACGGTCTTCCTGGTCCGTCATGCCGAACGCGCAGACGACGCGAACGCCGGCCCGAAGATGACGGGGACCGATCCGGATCTGTCCGGCCAGGGCGTTCTGCGCGCGCAGGCGCTCGCCCGGACGCTGAAGGACGCGAAGATCACCGCCATCTATACGACCGAGTACAAGCGGACCAGGCAAACCGCGGCCCCGCTGGCGACGGCGCTTGGCGTTCAGGTGACCGAAGTGTCGTCGAAGGATCTTCCCGGCCTGTTCCAGAAGGTTCGGACGGCGCCTGGCAACGTCCTGGTGGTCGGGCACTCGAACACGGTCCCGGCGGTCATCAAAGAGCTCGGCGTCGCCGAGCCCGTGAGCATTGCCGAAACCGAGTACGACAACCTGTTCGTGGTGACCAAGGGGACGCTGATTCGCCTCCGCTACTGAGCCGCGGCCCGCGCCAGGAGGCCGGCGCTGCGGGATAATGCCGCGCATGCGCAGGCCTCTCGTGATCCTTGCCGTTCCCCTCCTGACCGTCGCCGCGGTGCTGTCAGCTCAGCGCAACGCGGCGACGATCGTTCCGCCGCAGCAGCTCGCCCGGATCTGGGACGCCGAGCACGTGTCGCCGCCGCTGCCGCCGCTGATTACGCACGCCGAGGTCGTGCAGCGGCTCACCACGCTGACGCGCGACTCGCCTTCGCTGTTCCGGATGGAAGCCGTCGGCGAATCCGTCGAAGGCCGCGCCATCAACCTCGTTCGCGCCGGCACCGGCAGCTTTCCGGTGATGCTGTGGTCCCAGATGCATGGCGACGAGCCGACCGCGACCGCGGCGCTCTTCGACGTGTTCGAGTACCTGCGGCGTCATGGCGATGATCCCGTGGTGCGCCGCATCCTGTCGGCGCTGACGCTCCACGCGATCCCGATGCTGAACCCCGACGGCGCCGAGCGGTTTCAGCGGCGCAACGCGCAGAGCATCGACATCAACCGGGACGCGCTCCGGCTGCAGACGCCGGAGGGGCGGATTCTCAAGACCGTCCGGGACCGCGTGCAGCCGCGCATCGGCTTCAACCTGCACAACCAGGGCTGGCGGACCTCGGTTGGCGACCCGCCGAAGCCGGCGTCGATCTCGCTGCTGTCGGTGGCGTTCGACGAGGCGCGCTCGGACAGCGCCGGACGGCGGCTGACGAAGAAGGTCTGTGCGGTGATCCGAGACGCGCTCGAGCCGTTCGCGTCAGGACAGATCGGCCGGTACGACGACGAGTTCGAGGTGCGGGCCTTCGGAGACAACCTCACGCTGTGGGGGACGCCGGTGGTGCTGATCGAGACCGGCCCGTGGCCCTCGGCCGAGCAGGATCCCGCGCTGGTGCGCCTGAATTTCGTGGCGATCATCTCGGCCCTCGACGCGCTCGCCACCGGCGCCGTCGACCATGCCGATCCGCGGCGCTACGAGTCGCTGCCGATCAACGAGTCGCGTCAGCTCTACATCCTCGTGAAGAACGCGTCGGTGATCAGCGGCGCCGGCATCCCGCCGTTCACCGCCGACATCGGCATCGCCGCGACCCGCCGCGTGCGCGAGGTTGGAGGAACGCGGCAGGTGCAGATCTCGACCACCATCGAGGACATGGGCGACCTGCGGACGCTCGGCGCGCTCAGGACGATCGAGGCCTCGGGCATGACCGTGGTGCCGCTGGCCAGCGACGCGGTGGCCGCCGGCCAGATCGTCGATCTGCCGGAATGGAAGAGCAAGCACGAGGCGCCGATCGGCGTCGGCCAGCCGGCGCGGCTGGCGCTGCTGAAGCCGGCTGCGGAGCCGGGAAAGTATCAGGTCGAGCTAGTGCTGAAGTGACGGGGCCTGGGCCGGCGCCGGCGCCGGTTCGGTCTCGGACCGCGGCGTCCGCTGGAACACCACTTTGCCGTCGAACACGGTGACGCGCACCGAGGTGGACGCGAGGGTGCCGGCGGGCATGGCGAAGATGTCGTCGCTGAGGACGATCAGATCGGCGAGCATGCCGGCCGAGATCGATCCCTTGCGCTGTTCGTCGAAGGACGCCCACGCCGCCGTCGACGTGAATGCATCGATGGCCGGCTTCAACTCGAGCCGCTCGTCGGCGTGCCAACCACCCTCAGGCGTGCCCTCGGGAGTGGTCTGCGTCACCGCGACGTGCAGCGCCTCGAGCGGATTCATCGGTCTGGCGGGCCAGCCGCTGCCGAAGATCACGCGGGTTGCCCCGGTCATCGTCCTGAAGGGAAACAGCTGGTCGAACCGCTCGTCGCCGAGATGACGTGAGAGCAGCTCCATGCGCGCCGGCGTTGGCAGGGCGCGCGCCGGATCCATCGACGCCACGACTCCCAGCGGCCCGAATCGCGGCGCGATCCGCGTCGTCCACCAGGGCGGCACTCTCGATGCGATGGCGCCGTTCCCGGATCGGCGAACGGTTGGAGCGGACGGCGTGGGCGAAGGCGGTCAGTGCCATCCGCACCGCGCGGTCGCCGGTCGCGTGCGCCACGATCTGCCAGCCGCCGGCGTCGGCGAGCCGCGCCGTCCGATTGAGATCGTCGGCGTCGAAGAAGGTGCTGCCGCGCTCCGACGCGTCCTCATACGGCTCGAGCAGGGCCGCGGTGCGTGACGCGAGCTCGCCGTCGATCCGGAGCGACAACGCGCCGGCCTTGAACAGCGGGTCGTCCGCGTACAGCTTCCGGATGCCGTCGAGGGCCTGGACCGCGCCGTCCGTCAGCGGCTGGGTCAGCCGGAGGCCCGAGTAGATCCTGAGCGTCAGCTCACCGGAACGCCGGAAGGCATCGAACAGTTCGAGATCGCTGACATCGTCGGCAAGGCTCTGGACGCTGGTCACGCCGAGCGCATTGGCTTCGGCGATGGCGGCGCGGATCGCCGCCATCCGCTGCTCGCGTGTCGGTGGAGGCACGAGCTTCTCGACGAGCTGCACGGCCGATCCGGTGAGCAGGCCGTTCGGCTCGCCCTTGCGCGACTCACGGCCGATCACGCCGTTCTCGGGATCCTCGGTCTTCCTCGTAATGTCGCCGAGGCGCAGCGCGCGCGAGTTGACCCACGCCGTGTCCTCCTCCGCGCCGTAGAGGAGCACCGGCCGGTCCTTGACGACCGTGTCCAGGAGCTGCCGCGACGGCGTAGCGTTGCGCAGCTGCTCGTCCGACCAGCCTCGTCCGACCACCCACGCGGCGGTGGGGTGTGCCGCGCTCCACGAGGCGACGCGCTCCAGAATCTCGGCCACCGTCACGGCGGTGGAGAGGTCGAGCGCCTCCAGCGTCAGGCCGCCGGCAATCAGGTCGAGATGTCCGTCGTTGAATCCAGGAAGCACCGCGCCGCCGCGCGCGTCGATCATGACGGTCTGCGGCCGCTGCAGCCGGGCGATTTCGCGATTGGTCCCAACCCGCAGAATCTGGTTGCCGCGAATGGCCACGGCCTCCGCGACCGAGCCGCGGCGATCGGCGGTATACACGGCGGCGTTGTGGACGATCAGGTCGACCGGGCCATCGCTGTCGTCGCGCTGGGCACCGACGATCAGGCCCGCAATCAGCGTGGCGGCCACTATCGAAACAACGACGTAAGCTGCAAGGCGGGCCGCCATGGATCCTCCGGATGTAGATCGCTGCCGTGCCAGCTGGCGGCGCGGTCGGGCATCGCCCACGGGGCGGAGTAAGGGCGCATTCTAGCATGCGGCGCGGACGCACCGGCCGTTCTCAGGACGCTAGACGCCGAACCACGCGCCGGCCGCCGCGCGGCCCGCTGGACGGGAGCGGCGGGACCAACGGCGGGACCTGGCTCCGGCAACACCGCCGTCCCCGCCGTCTCGGCGATACTCCAGAGATGCGCTTCGCGATTCTCGGGTCTGGTGCGGTCGGCGGATATTACGGTGCGCGGCTCGTCCGTGCCGGCCATGACGTGACGTTCGTCGCCAGGGGCGCGCATCTCGACGCGATCCGCGCCAGGGGCCTGCAGATCAGGAGTCCCGCGCTCGGCGATTTCACGGTGCACGCGCCCGCGGAATCCGACACCAGCCGGGTCGGCCCGGTCGACGTCGTCATCGTCGCGGTGAAGGCCTACGACAGCGGCCCGGCGCTGGCGGCGATCGCGCCGATGCTCGGCGGCCGGACGTCGGTGCTGACCCTGCAGAACGGCGTCGACTCGGTGGCGACGCTTGCGAGTGCGATCGGGGAGGAGCCGGTCATCGGCGGGACGACCTACATCGCCACGGCCCTGTCCGAGCCGGGTGTAATCGAGCAGACCGGGACGCACCGGCGGATCGTGCTCGGCGAGGTCTTCGGCGCGCTGCCGCGGATGACCGATCGCGTGCGGGCGCTGGAACGGGCGCTCGTCGACGCCGACATCCAGGCGGAAGCCGTCGACGACGGGCGCATCCCGATCTGGGAGAAGTTCATCTTCCTGGTTTCGCTCGCCGGCTTCACCGGCGCGGCGCGGCTGCCGATAGGCGCGATCTGGGAGGATCCGTTCTGCCGCGAGCAGTTCCTTGCCGGCTGCCGCGAGATCGAAGCGGTCGCGCGCGCCGAGGGCGTGCCGGTCGCGGCGAACATGATCGAGCGCATCAGCGAGTACGTCGGCAACATTCCGGGAACGATGCGGTCGTCGCTGCTGATCGATCTGTCGCAGGGAAAACGGATCGAGGTCGAGGCGCTGCACGGGTCGGTGGTGCGTCGTGCGGCGCGGGCGGGAGTCGCGGTGCCGATTATGTCGACGCTGTATGCGGTGCTGAAGCCATGGGCGACCCCACGCGCCTGAGCAGATCCTCGAACCGCTCGTTGCCGCGGAAGTGCCGCAGCGTCGGATCGACGGCCATGAAGACCGCGCCGCCGACGTGGGCGGCGACCATCTGCTCGAGCTGATCGAGGGCGGCGGCGTCGTCCCCGACGTGAGCGTGCGCGATGGCGAATCCCAGCCTCATCGCCGGTACCGCCACGGCCTCGGTCTTGCGCATCTGTTCCAGTCGGTTGCGCCAGTACGCCTCGGGGCCGCCGCGCCGGAACGCCTCGCGCAGCTCGGTGCCGTCGAGCGTGAACCCCCAGCATCGCTGGCCCGCGATCATCTCCGCGGCCTCGTCATAGCGTCCGAGCAGCTCGTAGGAGGCGATCAGGATGTTGCCGGCCTCTTCGAGCGCCGGCGCCAGGTCGCGGGTGCGAAGGGCCTGGCGGATCGCCTCTTCGTGATCTCCGGCGAAGTGATGGACCCAGGCCACGCCCATGTTGGTGAACAGTGACAGCGGATCGAGGTCCCGGGCGGTCCTGGCTTCGGCCAGCGCTTCGTCGAAGCGGGCGCACGTGATCAGAAAGAGTGCGCGCACGGCATGCGCGAGCGGCAGCTTCGGGTTCAATGCGATTGCCTGCTGCAGCTCGTCGTCGGCGCCGCTCCAGCTCCACTTCGCGAACAGCTGACCGAGCGCAAGCGTGACGTGGGCGTCGCCGAGCTCGCGATCGAGCTGCAGGGCGCGTTCGGCGGCGGCGCGGGCGCGGGCGAAGCCTTCAGCCGGCTCGATGTAGCCGTAGTACGACATCGCGCCGAGCGCGTCGCCGAGGCCGGCATAGGCCAGCGCGTAGGACGCGTCGATGTCGATCGCCTGCTGGAAGTGCTCGACCGCGCGCCGGAAGCCATCGGCGTTCCAGTTGTTCCAGTGGTGCCGGCCGCGCAGATACTCCTGGTACGCCTCCGGGTTCACGGTGGCCCGCTTCCGCAGCCGCGTCTTCTGGGCCGTCGTCAGCTTGAGCCGCAGCGCCTCGGAGATGTGCCACGCGATCTCTTCCTGCACCGTCATCAGCTCGCTCAGCTTGTGGTGGAACTGTTCGCCCCACAGCTGCGATTCCGAGCCCGTGTCCACCAGCTCCGCCTGGATGCTGAGCAGCTCGCCGTGCTGCGTGACGCGGCCAGTCAGGATGTGGCGCGCGTTGAGCGCCATGCCGACGGTCGACGGATCCGTCTGCATGCCCTTGTACCGGAACACCACGCTGCGCGGGACGACGCGGATGGAAGGGAGCTGGGACAGGCTGTTGATGATGCTCTCGGTGATGCCGTCGGTGAGGTAGTCGAGCTTCGGATCGGCGGCGTTCACGAACGGCAGCACGGCGAGCGACTTGCCGCGCGCCTTGGCGGCGCGCGGCAGTTTGATGGCCGAGCCCGAGAGCAGGCCGCGAAGCGCCGCCGCCACGTCCTGGGCCGATTCGAATCGCCGCTCCGGCTGGCGCTCGACCGTGCGCGTGACGATCGTGCGCAGTGATTGCGGCGCCAGCGGATCGAAGGCCGACAGATCCGGCGCCGACCCGCGAAGCAGCCTGGCGATCTGCTCCTGCGGCGTGCCGCCCGTGAACAGCTGACGGCCGGCCAGCATCTCGTAGAGCAGGCAGCCGAGCGCGAAGATGTCGGTCCGCCCGTCGACGCGCTCGCCGGTCACTTGTTCGGGGGACATGTAGCCGAACGTGCCGAGCACCATCCCCTGCGCGGTTTTCGCCGCCATCGTCTGGCTGTCGGGGTCGGCGGCCTCGAGCCGCTGCAGCGCCAGGCCGAAGTCGAGGATCTTGACGTGCCCGTCGCTGGTGAGGAACACGTTCTCCGGCTTGAGGTCGCGGTGGATGATGCCCTTGGCGTGCGCCGCGGTGAGGCCGTCGGCGATGTCCGCCGCGATCGCCACCGCCTCGCGCCAGGGCACCGATCCTTCGAGGATGCGGTCGCGCAGGTTCCGCCCCTCGAGCAGCTCCATCACCGCGATCGGCATGCCCTCGATGACCGCCAGCTCGAAGATCGACAGGATGCTGGGGTGGGTCAGCGAGGCGACGGCGCGGGCCTCGGTCTCGAAGCGCCGGCGCATCTGCGGATCGGACGCGATGTGCGCCGCCATCACCTTGAGCGCGACGGCGCGGCCGAGCCGGGTGTCGCGCGCGCGATAGACCACGCCCATGCCCCCGGATCCGATGGCGGACACGATCTCGTATTGGGCGAGGCGGGAACCCGGGAGCAACATGGAATCAGGACGTGAGGGGCTCGAGCGTGCGCCACGCCGACATGCCGCCCGTGACGTTGATCAGGTGGTCGAAGCCGTGGCGCTCGAGCAGACTGGCCGCGAGTGTGGACCGATAGCCGCCTTCACAGACCGTCGCAATCGTTCCGGCCCGCGGCAGCTCGCGCCAGCGCGTCGCGATCTCACCGACCGGCATGTGCAGCGCACCGTCGATGTGCCCGGCCTGCCACTCGCGCGCGCTGCGGACGTCGAGCACGGTCAGGGCACCTGAAGTCGTGCGACGCTCGCGGAGCTCGGCGGCGGTCACGTGTGGAATCGTCTGCACCGGCAGGCCGGCCGCCGGCCACGCCGCGAACCCGCCGTCGATCCAGCCCTCGACGCGATCGATCCCGATCCGCAGCAGCTGCCGCACCGCTTGCGCGGTGTCGTCAGCGCGATCGGCGAGGACGAGCACCGGCGCGTCCGGCGGGATCACCCAGCCGGCCCAGTATCCGAGCTTGGGCCCGAATGAGAGGCTGATGGCCCCGGACGGATGCCCGTCGCCGAAGTCAGCCGCGGACCTGATGTCGACGAGCAGGGCGCCGGCGGCGATTCGCGCCGCCGCGTCGCGCGCCCCGACCGTCGGCGGCGGCCCGACACCGTGCGCGAGGTCCAGCACCGCCGGACCGGCGGCATTGAGCTGCTTCATCCTGGGGAAATACGGCGGCGTCTCCGGCAGATCCGCGAGGACGTCCGCGACGAACGCGTCGCGGGTTCGATGCTGCGCGAGCCGGTTGAACCGGCGCTCGTGCCCAATGGTCGTGCTGGCATCGGCGCCGATGCCGGCGCCACACAGCGAGCCCGCGCCGTGCCCCGGCCACACCTCCACGGCGTCGTTCAGCGCCATGAGCCGCTGGATCGAGTCGAACAGATCCTCGGCCAGCCGGCGCGTGCTGCCCTCGCCGAGGAGATCGGGCCTGCCGACCGCGCCCACGAACAAGGTGTCGCCGGTGAACGCTCTCGCCGGCGCGCCCGGCTCCCGCGCGAGGATGGTGATGTGCTCCGGCGTGTGTCCGGGCGTGTGCGCGACCTCGAGATCGAGCGCGCCGACTCGGAGCGTCGTGCCTTCAGCCACTTCCTGGTGCGCGAACCGCAACCCGGCGCCGGGACCGGCGACGACCGTCGCCCCGCGCTCGGCCAGCTCCCGCGCCCCGGACACGAAGTCGGCGTGCACGTGGGTCTCGATGGCGTGGGTGATCGTCAGGCCCTGCCGCACGGCCGTCTCCACGTACTCATCGATGTCGCGGCGCGGATCGATCACGACCGCCAGGCGCGTGCGGTCGCACGCAAGCAGGTAGGAACTCTGGGCGAGCCCTTCGTCAAAGAAGCGGCGGAACATGCATTACAATCCTGAGGCGATGCGTCAATAGTAGCATCCGGTCCTCGCTGCACCGGGGCCAGGTCAGCGGGGTATCCTGATCAGTTGGTCGCATCCAGCCCGCGTAAAGTTCCCGGCACTTGCCAGATATTTCCGCCAGCATCATCGGGATCGTGATCGTGGCCGGCGCGCTCGCGGGCGGGCTCGGTTCAACGCTCGGGCTGGGTGGCGGCGTCTTCCTCGTTCCCTTCCTCAACGTCGTCATGGGTTTTCCGCTCAACGTCGCATCGGGCGTCGGGCTGATGACCGTGGTCGCGACCTCGAGCGTGGTGGCACGGCGCGGGTCCGCGGCGATGGTGAACCTGCGGCTCGGCATGCTGCTGCAGATCGCGGCGACAGCGGGCGGCTACTTCGGCGGCAGCTACGCGCGCCGCGTTCCCGAGCACGTCCTGCAGTTGATGTTCTCCGGCGTGACAGCGGCCATAGCCGCCATCATGCTGTCGCGCCTGCAGCGGCGCAACGTCATCCTTGACGGGTCGGTCGAGCCGGGTCGTCTCGGCGGCCGCTACTACGAGGAAGAATGCGGGCAGGAAGTCGTCTACCGCGCGCGCCGCCTGCCGACCGCGTTCGGCGTGTCGCTGGTCGCTGGCAGCATCTCCGGGCTGCTCGGACTTGGCGGCGGCATCCTCCAGGTCCCGGCGCTGAATGCCTGGTGCGGCATCCCGATGCGCGCCGCGGCCGCGACCAGCGCGATCATGATCGGTATCACCGCGGCGGCATCGGCGCCGCTCTATTACGTCCGTGGCGACATCGTGCCGCCGGTCGCGGCCGCGGCGGTGCTCGGCACGTTCGCGGGGACGCGCGCGGGCCTGTGGTTCGGCCGGCGCGCCACCGCCAAGTGGCTCAAGGTGCTGATGGCGTCGGTCCTGGGATTCGTCTCGGTCATGTATCTCTTCAAGGCGCTGTGAGGTCGGGAGCTCCGCAGGAGTCGGCGGTCGAGCGGCTGGTGGCCGCGTCGATGCTCGTGATCTTCTGGGCGGCGTTTGCGTCGCTCGCCGCCGGGCTGTCGCTCTGGGTCATGCGCCACGACAACGAGTGGGGTGCGCTGCTGCTGGTGGGAGGACTGCTCGGCCTGATGGTCCTGCCGACGCTGCGGCTGGTGGCCGCGCTCGCGACGTCCTCACGCGAGCGCGACTGGCTGACGATGTGGTCGACGCTGGCGGTGCTGGCCCTGCTCGCCGCGCTGACCCTGCGCGACGCGGCCACGCCCTGAGGCCGCGCCTAGATCCCCTGGACGCGTGAGGAGTCACCTAATTCCCGGGCGGGACATCCCGGGTCGCGGCGTTGCTCCTCCGTCAAATATGCCCAATATTCTCGGTCGTCGCGCCTTGCGATCCGGGCGCCGCGCTCCGGGCCTTAGGCAACTCCTCACGCGTCCAGGGGACTAGGTCAGCTCGTTCTCCCGTTCGTACGCTTCAGGGCTGGTCGGAATCCCGCTCTCCTCGATCGTCATCGTGACTTCCTTCAAGCGGTCGTTCGCGGCGGTGCGCATCTTCTCGAGCAGCTCCGCGATCCGCTGTGCCTGGCGAATCACCATCGCCAGATCGCGCTGCAGCGCGGGATCGGGATAGCCGCGCTCGAGCAGGTCGCAATGCCCGATGATCGTCTGCAGCGCGCTGTTGATCTCGGCGGCGATCGACAGCGTCACGTCGGCCATCACCTCGACCGTCCGGTACTTGCCGAGCAGCATGTGCAGCTGCTGGGCGACGTGCGCAACCGCGAGAATCTCGGCAATCGGACGCAGCGACTCGACATGCGCCTGGCTGAACGCGTCCGGCTGCCGCGACACGACGTTGAGCGTGCCGACGCCACGCCCCTTCGACATCAGTGGCATGACCAGCGCCGACTTGAACCCGGCCGTGAACAGCACATTCGCGTCGAGGAACTCGTTCGCGGCCACCGCCATGTCGGGTATCGGCATCGGCTCCGCGGTCCGGACCACCCGTCCGATCGCGGTGCGCTCGATCTTGAACACGACGTCCGGACGCGGCCGGTTGCGGCGCTCGTCCTCGTGCACGCGGGCGGTGAAGGTCTCGAACTCCTGCCCGGTCTCCGACAGCAGGGCGAGGCCAACCCGGTCGCACGGCACCAGGCGCGCGACGCGCAGCGCGAGCGCCTGGAACGTCAACGGCACGTCGACCGACCGCGCCACGATCTCCAGCATCGCGTTCTGTGTCTGGAGCTGCTCGATCTCGTCCAGCGTGGCGCGATGCGCGTGCTCGCGCTCGGTGAGCCGCTCCGACAGGCGCCCGATGCGGCGGACCGCGAACACCCCGAGCGCGACCGTGGCAACCCAGCCGGCCATCATCTGGATTACCAGCGCGGGCCGCTGGGCGCCGCCACTGGACACCAGCCACGTCGTTCCCTGAATGATCGCCACCGCGACGACAATCACCCAGACACGGCGCAGCCGTGTGCCTGACTCTGGTTTGCCTGTGTCGTCCACGTCTCGCTTCGTGTGCTTGAACAGTTCCGACGTGCTGGCGGTATGCGGAAATCCACTACTCGTGTGTCGCGGTCGACTCGTTCGCGAGGCCGGCAGCGGGCTATGCATGCGGCGTTCCGGCGACCGATGGGACCGGGCCGAAAGCAGAGCCTGGTGGGTCGAGCAGCGCTCAAAGGATATCTCACTAGCCGAGCCCGGTGACGAGCATCCTCCGTGCCTCCTCTCGCTCAGCTTCCGGGGCCAGCGGGAACGTGCTCAGCACATGCGTGAACTGTCGTTCAGACAATCCGTACAGCCCGGCAACTGCCGCATGGAGGCGCGCCACATCCGCGGCGCGACGATGCCGAGCGATCGCGCGGCTCAGTCGCGCGACGCGCCGGAACACCCGGTCGCCTGCGTGCGGCCGCGGCACCGGCAGCCGCGCCACAATCGCCGTCGTCACATGCGTGACGACGTGCATGCGGATGAAGTAGTTGGCGACGAAGCTGTTGAAGATTCCGCAGAGGAAGTCCTGGGAGTCGTCGTCCAGCAAGTCCTTGAGGCAGAACACCGTATGCGTGGTCACCACGCCGGCCGGCACGAGCGCGGCGATCAACGTCATGCGGTTGGTGGCGGCGGCCACGTCGCGATAGGCGAGACGCCGCCGGCGGAACGTGAGCGCGGGCGTCAACAGCCGGGCCGCGGTGCGCTCGTCGATCGTGAACCGGGCCGACCCGACGTCGACCGCGAAGGGATGAAGCTGCTTACCCTCGATGACCGGCAGGCCTCGGCCATCCTCGCGAAAGTGCGGCTTGTCCTCTGTCGCGTTCAGTTCGCGGCCGAAACGAACTCCCCAGCCGTCCGGATCCTCGAGCGCGGGAATCCTCGCCGACACCGCCGAGACGATGTCGAGGTCGGTGGAGCAGCGGATTTCCGGGTACTGCCAATCCGACGGGGCTCAGGCGTCGAATGAGCGCCGTAGACACCGGCAGCGCCTCATCGTCTTTTTCGCAGTCGGGTACGCGATCGAGAAGGTCGAGCGACCGTACGCCGCTGCGGCAGGGCAGCTGCCGCGTGTCGCCGCCGGCGGAGTACGTCAGCAGCAGGAACTTGAGGGCGCGATGGATGGGAAAGATCGCATCGCGGTTCTCGAGCAGGGTGAAGGTATCGATCGACGTCCGCTCGAGCATGAAGCGGCGCAACGCGCCGCACGCACGATCCGTCGCGAAGCCCGAGGGCAGGACGAGCCCGACGCGTCCGGCCGGCCGGATCAGCGATGACACGCGTTCAACGAAGAGCTGATACAAATTGCTGTGTCCGTGTCCCTGCAGCGGATACAGACCCGATCCTCGAACGAAGGTCTGAAGCTCCGTTCCGCGCTCCTGCCGGTCGTCGTCACGCAGCATCTCCCACGGCGGGTTGCCGACGATCGCGTCGAACCCGGCGTCTGATCGCGGCGCGCCGGCCTCGTCGTAGAAGACCTCGGGGAACTCGAACGCCCAGTGAAAGAAGCGCTGCTCGGTGGCGAGCGCGCGGGCGGGAGCGGTCAGATCCTCGGCAACGTGCGCCGGCAGCGAGCCGGCCCCGCGCACGATGCCATCGAGCAGGTCACGGACCACGGCACGGCCCGCTGCGTGACGCCCCTGCCCATACCACGCGGCACACCACACGTCGGCGGCGAGCCGCCAGCGTTCGAGCGGTCCGTCGCGTACATGCAGCTGCGCCAGCGCCCGCTCCTTCCGTCTGACTTGCTCGATGGTGTCGTCGGGCGTTCCGGCGATCGCCTGCCTCGACGAGACGGCGGAGACGAGCGACGACTGCCAGGCGTCGATCTCGAACAGCGGCAGCGCGCGAACCGTGGTTCGCGCGGCGCCCGGCGCGGGGTGTCGCATGATGTCTTCGATCGACGCGCCGACCAGGCTGTTGCCCGCTCGCAGATGGTGATCGAAGAAGGAGAGCGGCTTGTCGGCCGCCAGTGTTGCCAGCCACAGCGACAGCCGGCCAAGCTGCACCGCCGTCGGATTCACGTCGACCCCGAACAGGCACCGCTGCGCGACGGCCCGGCGGAACGCGGCGCGGTCCTCCTCGCGAATGTCGGCCGCCGCGAGGACTCCCTCCCGCACCAGCGCCTGCTCGTAGGCGGCCGCAAGATAGCGGCACGCCGCAACCAGGAACGCGCCGCTGCCCATCGCCGGGTCCAGGACCCGAAGGCCGAGGATCCGCTCGGATGCCGCGTTCTGCACGATCGGACCCAGCGTCCGGCGGACGAGGAACTCGGTCAACGGCCGTGGCGTGTAGAACGATCCGGTGGCCTTGCGGCGGCCGGTCGGCACGAGCGTCGGCATTGCGCCGGGCCGGGTTCGACCGACGTCGAAGTCGAGCAGATGCTCGTAGACGGCCCCGAGCTGCTCCACACCGAGGTCGGCGTACGAAATGGCTTCCCGCCCTCTCCTCCCCTTCCTCGTCGTCAGGGCCTCGAGCGCTCCGGAGACGACGCGATCGTCGAGCGGTACGGTATCGGCCAGCGGCGCATCCGAAGGAGAGAACAGGCGGCCGTTGAACGGCGGCACCCTGAGCGTGCCGGCCCGGCACCCACGGTGCGCGAGCCGGGCCAGCGCCTGCAGCGCTTCCCAGACGCCCGCCTGATTGCCAGGACGGCGGAGCTGCTCACGCAGGGCCTCGATCGTGTAGCCCTCGCGGTAGACGGGATGCCACGACGGCACCAGCCCCCGGGCCTCGGCGAAGAGCAGGAACAGCACCCGGTACACCACGATCAGCGACTCACCGAGGATCTGCGCGTCGGGATGGCGCCTGGATGCGACGGCCCGGAACGCGGCGATGAGCTGCAGCAGCGCGTCGTGCACGCCGTGGCGCAGCGACGAGCGAACGTCGGCGCGATGCTGCTCGCAGATGGCGACGACCCGATCGAGCATGCTGCCGCCGGCCGCCGGCACGAAGGCGGCCGCTCGCAGCACGCTCCACATCACCCCGGTCGCCCGCTCGTCGTCCAGCGCCACGTCGAGATCGAACTCGGCGTACTGACGGGCATAGGCGCGGCTGGTGTCGAACAACCGAATCGCCGGCGGACTCAGACAGAACGTCCACCGGGTGCCGTGCGCAAGGCCGGCCCGAATGGCCAGCCGCCAGACCGCCGAAGCGGGCAGACCCCAGGGCGTCACGATCAGCGCCGCGGCCGGCACGCCCCCGGCTTGAAGGACCGCCTCCACGTCGTCGCTCCTGCTGGCGACCGGAATTGCGGTGAACCCGAGCGCCCCGGCCAGCGGCTCGGCGACGAGGTCGAAGACCACCCGGGCCGCACACGCGGGTCCGACGCGATGGCGAAGGAGCGCCTGGCTTCGGCGCAGCTCGCGCGCGGCCGCCGCCGGCACCGGCGACGACAGGTTGCCGCGGTCGTCTGCTCGAAGCATCACTTCGATGGCGTCGTGCGAGAGGAGCGGCCCGGCGAGCCCCGGAATCACGGATCACCAACCATCACGGCCAGAATGCAGTCCGCACTGGCCGGCGCGTGGCCAGGTTCCGGGTCGCGCAGCTCGTGAGCGTCGAGGTCGTCCAGCAGGACGGTACGGGTCCGATCGCGTGCGGCAGACTGACGCAGGGCGCGGCGATCGAACAGGCCTGCCTGCACGAGGTCGCGCGCGGTCGAGCGCAGCTCGTGCCGGAGCAGCTCGCGGCGATGGCGTGCTCGCGCGAGTGCCGCGTCGCGAACCGGCACGACCGAGGCCGTGCGCTGCCGGACGCATCCTTCGACGAAGGCGTCGATTGCCGGGCGAAACGTTGCCAGCATGTGCTCCACATGCCAACGCAAACGGCCATGGTCCGCCGGCCAGTCCGCCGGCCCGCCTGCCGGCAGGACCGCGAACACGACGTGGTCGTCGAATCTGTTTCCCCGACCGTCGAGGAGCGACACGCGCAGGACCAGCGTGAGGCGCCGGGCGGCGCGATGATTGAGCCGCCTGCTGCGAGCGATTGGCACGATCGCCGGCGATCGCCGCGCAGACCGCGGCGCGCGGCCGACGACGCGGCGGAGGAGGGAGAGGCGAGTGGCTTCTTCTGCTGCCTCCTGACGGAGATCCAGCCGCTCGATCCCAGGCGCCACCTGAGAGCCGCGGTGACGTGGACCATCGATGGGTGCGGCACCCATGACATGCGCGGCGACCCTCGACTCCGGCAACCGCTCGACCAGCGGAGTTCGTGCGAACCCGGCCGCATGCGCGGCGCGCTCCAGCAGCGGGCGAATCACCAGCTGTTCGCAGGTGTCGCTGGCAACGAGCGCGATCTCGTGCACGCGTCGTGTTTGCCCGATGCGGCTCACTCGACCCTGCCGCTGGTGCAGCCGGGCCGGTGTCCACGGCAGCTCGAAGTGAACGACGAGGCGGCAGTGGTGGTGGAGATTCAGGCCTTCGGACGCCGCATCCGTGGCAACCAGGAGCGAGCCGCCGCAGCGGAAGCGCGCGAGCACGGCCGCCCGCTCGCGTGCCGAGAGCCCGCCGTGCACCACCGAAACGTCGTGCCCCGCCGCATCGAGCTGATGGCGGAGCTGCTCCGCGGTGTCGCGGTATTCGGTAAAGACGAGCGCTGGTTCTCGCACCCGCCGCAGCAGACGCAGCAGCGAGCCGACTTTGGACTCGCGTTGCGCCGCCGCGCCGGCCGAATCGACCAGCCGATGAAGGGCGCGCTCCTCGTCGCGCTTGTCCGCCAGTCCCACCCCGCCCAGCTCGTCGTCTGGCGCGGCATCCTCACCGATCTCATGGTCTTCAAGGGGTAGCGGCAGTTGGTCGGGGACGTGGCTGTGGCCCGTGATCAGCTCGAGGCGCCGGCGCACTGACAGCGCAAGGGAGGCCGCGCTCGACAGCGCGCGCTTGCGCAGCACCGCGGCGATCAGCTCTCCCTTTCGATCGGGACGTCCGGCGGCCTCCGCCCAGATTCGTGTCGTGTACTCGTCCAGCAGCCGATGCATGTGGTGCTCGGGAACAGACAGCCGAACCGCGTGGAAGCGGCTTCGGGTGACCACGCCGGCCCACGGCGTATCGCGTCGCGTGCGGCTGAAGACGACGATTGGCGGCGAGGACGGCTGTGCGCCGATGGCACACAGATCGGCGAACTGGGCGTCATCGCCCGAGTGGGGCGTCGCGGTCAGCAGGAGCAGGCGATGCGAACGCAGCGCGAGTGCGTGGACGGCAGCGCGGCGATCGCTGCCGGGCGTCGCCGCATGGGCTTCGTCCATCACGACGAGGTCCCAGCGAACCGACTCGAGGGGATGCAGTGCTTCCGGACGTTTCACGAAGTCGATCGACGCCAGGTAGACGCCAGGCAGCGCCCATGGATTGACGTCAGCCGGCAGGTCCCTCGACGCCCGCCGCAGCCACGCCGCGTCGGCATCCACGACGGCGAGATTGAACAGTGCGTCGAGCTCCTGCATCCACTGGCTGCGGACGGAAGCGGGTGACAGCACCAGGATTCTGGCCGCATGCGCGGCGCGGTCGATCTCCCGGATGATCAGCCCCGCCTGCACCGTCTTTCCGAGCCCGACGTCATCGGCGACGAGCACGCGCGCATGCGCGTGGCGAAGCATCGCCAGCGCCGGCTCGAGCTGATACGCCATCAACGCAATCCCTTCCGGACAGCATCGCAGTCCGCCATGGGGATGCGCTGCGCGAAGGGCGTCGCTGACCTCTCGTGCCCAACGCTGCCGCGACACGACCTGGAGCCCGGGACGCGGGGCAAAGCGGGGCCTGTCGAAGGGAACGAGCAGTGTGCGAACTGTCGGCAGCGAGACGTGCGCGAGATCGATCGCCTCACAATCGCTGAAGGCGCTCGATCGGGCGACGTGCCAGGTGGTGCCGCGAACGAGGAGGCGAACTCCCGGAGCCCAGGTCATGTCGAGAGAGTGGGGGGCAAGACGGGTGCCGGCGCGCCATGCGCGGATCGATCGAGTGTTTGCAGGGGTCGAGCGGGAGGTCGTGCCTGGGGCTGCGCAGTTCTCGCGCGGTTGTGGGGATGGGCGCGTGGCAGAAATTGCCACGCGCCAATGGTTCTGGCGCTGTTCAGCGCGTGGCGGACCGTACCTCTTCGAGCGCGCGCCGGGACACGATGACCGTCTGCTGTCCCCCGCGCTTGCCGGTCGCACCACTACCCGGCACCCGCACGCGCCGGATCCGGCACCCGCGTGCGTAGGTCACGCCAGCGACGTTCGGCGGCAGGGCCAGGCTGGCCATCCATTCGCGGACCTCGTCGCGCTCGCGCTGTTCCGCCGGCTCCGCAGCCTTCTTCCAGGATTCGGTCCGGGCCCACCCCGCCAGCGGCATGTGCCGGAACAGGGGCGGAACGACGTGGTCGTATTCCTCGCGGAATTCGGCGAAGCCGTCCGAGACGACGAGGGGTTCGGGCGGCGGGGCGGGGGTGTCGGCCATGGCGCTGTCGCCACCCTGGCGGCGCAGGGCGCGGCGGCGCTGCCCGGCCTCGCGCTTTTCCCGCGCCACGGCTGCTTCCTCGTGCCGGCGTTCCTCTTCGAGCCGTGCGCGTTCGTCTTCGCGCGCGCGTTTCGCGGCGGCGAGCGCTTCGGCCGTCCGCTGGCGTTCAATAGCAATCTCCGCCTCGACCTTGCGGCGCTCTTCGTCGCGGATCCGGTCAGCCGCGGCCTCGGCTGCGAGGCGGCGCGCCTCTTCTTCCTTGAGGCGTACGGCGGCGGCGGCCAGCTCGCCCTCGACGCGACGGCGTTCTTCGCCGCGTATCCGTTCGGCAGCCTGTTCCGCCTCGCGGCGGCGCAGTTCCTCGCCGCGCGCCCGCTCGGCGGCGAGCCGGGCCTCGTTCTCGAGCGCCTTGATCTCGACGCGGGCGCGTTCGGCGGCGGCAGCGGCTTCGATGGCGAGGCGGGCCCGTTCTTCCTCCCGCGCCCGCTCGGCGGCCGCCGCAGCTTCACCTGCCAGGCGCTTCCGCTCATCGTCTCGCGCATGCTGCGCGGCCAGCGCGGCTTCGGTGGCGGCGCGAGCCCGCTCTTCTTCGCGCGCCCGGGCGGCGGCGACGGCCGCTTCCGCCTCGAGGCGCCGGCGTTCTTCCTCGCGCGCCCGCGCCGCGGCGGCGGCGAGCTCGGTCTCGAGGCGCCGGCGCTCTTCCTCGATGGCGCGCGCCGCGGCGGCCGCGGCGGCGGCGTCGATGCGGCGCTGCTCCTCTTCCTTGGTGCGTTCGGCGGATCGGCGCTCTTCTTCGCGGGCGCGCTACCGCGGCGGCCGCGGCCTCTCCGGCGACACGCGCGCGTTCTTCTTCGCGGGCCCGGGCTTCGGCGACCGCGATCTCGGCCATCAGCCGGTGGCGTTCTTCCTCGCGGGCCTGTTCGGCGGCGGCGGTGGCGACGATGGTGAGGCGGGCGCGCTCCTCTTCCCGAGCGTGTTCGACTGCGGTGGCGGCTTCTTCGGCGAGTCGTGTGCGCTCTTCCTCGCGCACGCGTACCGCGGCGACCGTGGCTTCGGCTTCGAGGCGGCGCCGCTCTTCCTCGCGAGCCTGCTGCGCCGCGCTGGCGGCGGCGCGCTCGAGGCGGGCGCGCTCTTCTTCGAGCGCATGCTCGGCGGCGGCGGCGGCTTGCGCCGCGAAACGGGTCCGTTCTTCTTCGCGCACCCGTGCCTGCTCGACCGCGGCCTCCGCCTGCAGGCGCCGGCGTTCTTCTTCGCGCGCCTGTTCGGCGGCGCGGCCGGCAGCGGCGGTCAGGCGAACGCGCTCCTCCTCGCGGGCGTGATCGGCCGCAGCGGCGGCTTCGGCGGCGAACCGGCTGCGTTCTTCCTCGCGGGCGCGGGCCGCGGCCGCGGCGGCTTCGGCTTCGACACGGCGGCGTTCTTCCGCACGCGCCTGTTCGGCGGCCTGCGCGGCGGCGATCTCGAGGCGGGCGCGCTCTTCTTCGCGCGCGCGTTCGACCGCGGCGGCGGTGGCGGCTTCGGCGGCCATCAGCGCGCGTTCCTGTTCGCGGGCACGCTCGGCGGCGGCCGCGGCTTCCGCCTGCAGCCGCCGAATGTCGGCGATGCGCTCGCGCTCGGCCGCTTCCGCTTCGGCCTCGGCCTCCTGGCGGCGCAGCGACTCATGAAGGGCGCGCTCGGCGGCGGCCTCGGCTTCGGCCCGCAGACGCTGCGCTTCGAGCCGGTGTTCCTCCGCTTCTCGGCGAAGATCGTCGGCGCGCTCCTGCGTCTCGCGCTGCAGGTTTTCGGCGTGTGCCTGTGCGGCGGCCACTTCCGCGTCGACCGCCTCGCGGCGCAGCCGCTCAGCTTCGATCTCCTCGCGATCGGCGCGCTCGTGCGCGGTGTTGCGCGAGCTGACGTCTTCCTGAGGCTCGAACGCGGGGATCGGTGCGGCTGCTGGCGACGGCGACGCGGAGCGGTTGTAGCTGGACTTCCATTCGAAGGGGGACGACCAGGTCGAGTCGTCGCCTGACGGCGGGGCCGCCGAAGATTCGGTGCGCGCGCGCGGCGCCGACGCGGCGCGCCAGTCGCGGCGCGAGGTCTGGGCGGCGGCGAGATCCTCTTCGAGCTCCACGGTCGCGCGCTGGAAGGCGGCGGCGCCCTCGACCTTCACTTCCGAAGAGCGGGCGATGAACGTGCGGATCTCGGCGGCGAAGACCTCCGGGTCGCAGCCGCCCGTCACGGGCTCCTTCTGCTGCTTCTTCCGGAACATGCCGAGCAGCCCGCCGCCCTTCTCCTCCTGGTCGACGGCGCGCGGGCCGGCCAGCAGGGGAATGGTGTGGGTCTGCAAGTGTCCGGCACCGTCGAGGGTGCGGAGATGCGCGATCAGCTCGTCTTCGTCGCGCGGCGACAGCAACGCCGTCACGAGGATGACGTCGGGGATCTGCTGGGTTGATCGCGGCGATGGCCGCATCCCGCGACTCGACCAGCACCAGGTCGGCGCCCACGAGCTCGCGCACGACGCGCGTGAGGATGGTGCCCTGACGAATGTCGGGCTCGATTGCGAGGACTAGCGCCACTGATCCCCCAGAAACGTCTCGAGAGTTGCTGTCAGGCCGGCGATCGACCGGTTACGCCTTCACCATGAACAGGAACAGCACCGCGCCGACGGTGGCGAACACCATCAGCGGCGCGTTCTCGATGCTCTGGTAACGGACCGCGGTGGTCAGCGCGTCGGCCAGCTCGGTGACCCGGCTGCCCCAGGAGCTGACGCCGTCGCCGCCGGTGACCACGTCGCTCATGCGGTCGCGCACGCGCGCATCGACCGAAACGAGGGCCACCAGGATGCCGCAGAACACCAATGAGGAGAGGACTGCCTGACGAAGTCCGAGCTTGATTTGCATTGCCGATCTCGATTTCGTAATCCGGGGTAACCGCAGGCTGCGGCCGCACATCGCGAAAACGCACGGCAGAATGGGCCTGAACCGTAAGCGCGCACTCGCCGGCCCTGGGCGCTATCCAAGCTCTATCGCAAGGCACGTTCCAACTCTCAATTCCAACTCCCAACCTCCAACTCCCAACTCCCAAGCGGAGCCATTCGAGGCATCTGGGTTGAAGACGCACCGAGCTGCCCGACCGTTGCGACTTCTACCCAGATGCCTCGAACGATTGCGTTTGGGAGTTGGGCGTTGGGAGTTGGGAGTTGCGGCGCGCGTACAGACAGTAGATACAGAGCCGCATTTCCGCCACGACACGCGGCTGCTCCCGCATCGTTCACGGAATTCGCCCGATTGCTTACGAAACTGACGGCCCGGAGGGCTGCGGCGGCCTCGCGCGCGCCGGCCGGCCTTCCGTCCGTCCCTCAGCGGGATCGCCAAAAACGCTCAGCAAATACTGCCGTATTTGGGCGCGGCTCGGCCTCCGCCTGAGCCGTGGCATACCCGTTGCGATATGAGGCTGCGTGACGCGGCGTCGCGCCGCGATTAGTAAGAAAACACCAACACTGCGGCGACGCCGCACATTAGCACCGCTTGATGACGGTGCAGATGCCTCGGGGGAGGAATCATGTCGAATCTGATCAACTTCGTGAAGTCGTTCTCGAACCAGGAAGATGGCCAGGACCTGCTTGAGTACGCGTTGCTCGTGGCCCTGATCGCGCTGATCGCGATCGGTGCGGTGACTGCGGCCGGCGGTTCGGTCAGCGCCATCTTCACGGCGATCGCGGGTTCGCTCGGCGCCGCTGCGTAAGGTTCGGAGATACCAGGCCACGTGCAGCGGGCGCATGCTCGCTGCACGTGGGCTCCTACGGCCAGGTTCGCAAGTGGCACCCAAGCGCGTGATTGGCACGGCGCACGTAAGCACAACGGACCTGGCACGGAGCATTCAGCACAGAGCACCAAACACGTTATCCGAACCGACTGAGCACCTAGCACCGGAGATCACGTCCATGCAGTCACCCGTTGCTGTCGCCGCCCTCAAGAGTCTTGCCGCAGCCCGCAGGTTCGGCCGTTCGGAAGACGGCCAGGACCTTCTCGAGTACGGCCTGCTGGCGGCCCTCATTGCGATCGTCGCGCTCGGCGCGGTGGGCACCGTGGGGAACACCATTCAAACAGTTTTCTGGTCGACGATCGCCGCAAGTGTCTAGTGTCGCGTTCGCGGCTGTTGCCGCGGGAGGCCTGATTGCGACCGTCATCGACGTGCGCACGAGGCGAATCCCGAACGTGCTGACGGCCACGATGGCGAGTGTCGGAATCGGGTTGGCCGCGTTCGGGATCAGCGGCCTCTCGCTCTGGGGTTCAGTGGTGGGGTTGCTCGTCGGGCTCGCGCTGATGCTGCCGGGCCACCTGCTCGGCGCCACCGGCGCCGGGGACGTCAAGCTGATGGCCGCGATCGGCGCCATCGTCGGCCCCGCGCTCGTGTTCAGCGCGTTTCTGTTCAGTGCCCTCGCCGGCGGCGTGCTCGCCGTGGCGGTCGCGCTGAGGCGCCGGCGGCTCTCGGCGACGCTCGCCGGAACCGGGCGGCTGATGGCCGCGCCGGCCGGGGCCAGGCAGGAGATTCGGGCGGCGACCGCCGCCAATCGGTTCGCGTACGGACCGGCGATTGCCGCGGGAAGCGTCATCGCCACGTTGTTGGGGTGAGTCAGGCGTCAGTGCCCATGGAAGGCTGAGACATGACCAAGCGCACAAGTCTTCGAAAGAACGAGCGCGGTGCGGCCCTGCTCGAGACCGCGATCACGATTCCGATCATCCTGCTGATCACGGTGGGCATCTTCGAGTTCGGGCGCGCCTACCAGACCTGGCAGGTCCTGACGAACGCGGCGCGCGAAGGCGCGCGCATCGCGATCCTGGGCGACAAGACCGACGACGAAGTGCAGACGGCGGTCAAGAACTACATCACGTCGGGCGGCCTGCCCGCGACGCCGACGGTCAACGTCGACCGCAACGTCGCGATGGGCACCAACAGCGCCTCGCGCATCACCGTCGACTATCCGTTCCAGTTCATCGTGCTCAACCCCGTGGTTCGGATGGTGACGCCGAGCAGCACCACTGGTGCGCCGCTGACCATGCAGTCCACCGCTCTCATGCGCAACGAAAGCTAGGGAACTCACAATGCGTAACCGAATCTTCGCCGTCCTCGCCATCGCCATCCTCGCCGGAGGTGGCCTGGCCTATGGGACCTACAACCTCGTGCAGAACCAGCCGACGCAGACCGTCAACGCGCCGACCCAGACCGTCGTCGTCGCGTCCGCGGACCTGCAGCTCGGATCCGAGCTCAAGAAGGAAGACCTGACGACCCTGAACTTCCCGGTCGGCCAGGCGCCCGAGGGCTCGTTCTCGAAGCCGAGCGACATCATCGGGCGCGGCCTGATCGTGCCGGTGGTGAAGAACGAGCCGATCCTGAGCGCGAAGCTGGCGAGCAAGGAAGCGGGCTCGGGCCTGCCGCCGGTGATTCCCGAGGGCATGCGCGCCGTCTCGGTGCGGGTGAACGAGGTGATTGGCGTCGCCGGCTACGTCCTGCCCGGCACCCGCGTCGATGTCGTCGCGACCGCCAGCCCGACCCAGGCGCGCGAGGATACGACCTCGAAGCTGATTCTCTCGAACGTGCAGGTCCTGACCGCCGGCACCCGCATGGAGCAGGACCAGGAGAAGGGCAAGCCGATGCAGGTCACGGTCGTGACGCTGCTGGTCAACCCCGAACAGTCGGAGCGGCTCGCGCTGGCGAGCACCGAGGGCAAGATTCAGCTGGCGCTCCGCAACCCGATGGATCAGACGTCGCCCGACACGCCCGGCGTGAAGACCGCGGCGCTGGTTGGCGTCGCCCGCGCCGCGCAGCCCCAGAGGCAGGTGTCGTCGTCGTCACGTCCGCGCAGCGCCCGACCGGCGCCGCCGGTCACGATGAGCGCGCCGGTGGCCGAGCCGATGCCGACCGTGGAAGTGATCCGCGGCGACAAGCGGGCCCAGGAAGTTGTCAAGTAAGCCGCATCCGTTCACGAACTTCGCAGATAGAGATCGCTGCTTTACAAAGGACCCACAACAATGACTTCGGCATACACGACTGAGCCTCGCCGCTTGCGGCGCGCCACGAACGGAAGGCCCGCCACTATTGCGGCACTCGTCGTGGCCATCATCGTCATCCTCGTTGCCGCGCCGCAGGCGCAGCAGCCCGCGCCCACGCCGGCACCGTCGCTGGTCGCCGCCGCGGGTGCCTCGGGCATCATGCTCGACGCGCCGACGGACGTGGACCTTTTGGTCGGCCGCTCGACGATCCTGAACATCGGATCGGCGATCGCCCGCGTCTCGCTGACGGTGCCGGACATCGCCGATGCGATGGTCACCGCGCCGTCGCAGCTGCTGATTCACGGCAAGCAGCCCGGCACCATCTCGCTGTTCGTGTGGGACCGCGCCGGCGCCATCCGCACCTTCGAGGTCAAGGTGCGCCGCGACCTGACGCCGCTCGTCGGCCACCTCAAGCAGCTGTTCCCGGCCGAGGCGATCACCGTCATGGGCAGCGGCAAGGACGTGGTCATCTCGGGCATTGTCTCGAGCAAGTACGTGATCGACAAGGCCGCGGACGTCGCCGCCGGCTACGTCGAGAAGAAGGAGAACGTCGTCAACCTGCTGCAGCAGCGCGAGGGCGTGGCCTCCAACCAGGTGATGCTGCGCGTGCGCTTCGCGGAAGTGAGCCGCAACGCGCTGCAGGAGCTCGGCGGCTCGCTGTTCTCCGACGGCAACAACAACCAGTTCGGCCGCATCACCACGCAGCAGTTCCCGGCGCCCTTCTTCGACCAGGCGCAGCCGATGCTCGGCAAGACGCTGGTGTTCAGCGACTACCTGAACCTGTTCCTGTTCGACGCGAAGAACCAGATTGGCGCCGTCGTCAAGGCGATGCAGGCCAGGGGCGTGTTCCAGAGCCTGGCCGAGCCGAACCTGGTCGCGCTCAACGGCAAGGAAGCGAGCTTCCTGGCCGGCGGCGAGTTCCCGTATCCGGTGCCGCAGGGCAACTTCGGCGCCTTCACGGTTCACTTCAAGGAGTACGGCGTCCGTCTCAGCTTCACCCCGACCGTGCTCGGCGGCGACCTGATCAACCTGAAGATCAAGCCGGAAGTGAGCTCGCTCGACTTCAACAACGCGGTCGTCATCGAAGGGTTCCGGATTCCGGCGCTGTCTTCGCGCCGCGCCGACACCGAAGTCGAGCTCCGCGATGGGCAGACGTTCGCGATTGCCGGGCTGCTGAACAACACCGCGCTGTCCTCCTCGCGCAAGATCCCCGGCCTTGGCGACATCCCGATCCTCGGCACGCTCTTCAAGAGCCGCGCGTATCAGAAGGATCAGACCGAGCTGGTCGTGATGGTGACGCCGCACATCGTCCGTCGTGATTCGGCGGGCGTTTCCGAGGGCCTGCCGTCGCTGGTCGAGCCGTATCTCGAGCGCGCCCAACAAGACGCTGCCGAACCCGGACGCCTACGTCGGCTCGCCGCGCCACCCCGCGAACCGCCCCGCTCCGACGGCGGCCCCCGCGCCGGCCCCGGCGGCCAACCAGCCGCAGCCGTCGGCTCCGGTGAGCGGACAGCAGCCCGCGCCGCGCCAGGACGCTCCCGCGCCGCAGCCGGTCGCCAACACGCCGTCGAGCGCGCCCGTCGACGCGAAGTCGCTCCTGCAGCAGCTCGCGATTCCGGAGAACGCCGCGCAGCCGGTCGGCGCCGATCACCAGCCGACGCCGGCGCCGCAGGCTCCGCAGGCGACGCAGCAGCCGCTGACCAAGGAGCAGCTCAAGGCGATCGAGCAGGCCCGCGAGGAAGAGCGCAAGGCCGCCGAGAAGCTGGCCCGCGAGGATGCGCTGCAGCGCCGGGCGATGGACGCGGCGGCGCAGCAGCGTGCCGAACAGGAGCGCAAGGACGAGAAGCGCCGCGCCCAGGCAGCCAAGCTCGAGCTCGAGCGGCAGAAGCGCGAGTCCGACGTCGCCAAGAAGAACGCCGAGCAGGCGCGCCGCCAGAACGAGGAAGAGCAGAAGCGCCAGAAGGCCCTGACCGACGCCGCGCTCAAGCTGAAGCAGGCGCAGGACGCGTATCAGGCCGAAGTCGCCAGGACCAGCACGAACAAGGGCGGCACCAAATGACCGCCTCCAAGGCCACCTGGGGAGGGTAGAACGCTCTCTGACGGCGTCAGCCGCGCTCGGGTTGACCCCGGCGAGACTGGCGCCGTTTTTCTTTGAACCGGTCCGACAGGCGTGCGGCTGCGACCTGCGACGCATCGCACACGACTGAGGAGTTGACAATGACCAACAGGCTGCGCAGGCTCGGCCGCGACGAAGCGGGAATGAGCTACGTGTTCATCGGTCTCGGCTGCATGGCGTTCCTCAGCGCCAGCATGCTGGCGATCGATGTCGGGATGCTGATGACCGCGCGCAACCAGGCGCAGAACTCCGCCGATGCCGGAGCGCTGGCGGGCGCCGACCGCGCTGCTCTTCGACGACTTCGACGATCGCTCGGCGTCGGGACCCGCGGTCACCTCCGCGATCGCCGCGGCGACGAACAACCAGGTCATGAAAGGCAACGTCTCGGTGACGCCCGACGACGTGACGTTTCCGCTCGACCCGGCGGGCGAAGCCAACCGGGTCCAGGTCGCGGTCCGCCGCACGGCGGCGCGCGGCAATCCGGTCTCGACCCTGATTGCGCGGTACTTCGGCATGGCGAGCGCGGACATCGGCGCCACCGCCACTGCCGAGGTCTCGCCCGCCAATGCGATGACCTGCGTCAAGCCCTTCACCATCCCCGACAAGTGGAACGAGGCCCAAACGGCGCCGTGGAGCAGCGACGACACCTACGACGCGTTCGACAACAAGGGCCGTCCGCTCGCCAACCCCGACGTCTACATTCCGGCGAGCCAGCCGGGATACACCGGGTACAACCAGGAGTCCAGCCGCGGCGAGCGACTCGAGATTCGCGCCGTCAACCGGCAGCAACATTACCGTCAGCTTCTACTTCTCGCTGGCGCTGGGCAAGCCGGTCATCACCGGCGGCGACGAGTACCGCGAGAACATCGCCAACTGCAACACGACGATCTACCACTGGGGCGATCCCCTGACTCAGGAGCCCGGCGCGATGTCCGGTCCGACACTGCAGGGCGCCCAGGACCTGATCGACCGCGACCCGGGGGCCTACTGGGACCAGTCGACGAAGAAGGTGAAGGGCAGCGCCTTCGGCGGGAAGAGCCCGCGCGTGTTCCCGATCCCGCTCTTCGACCCGATCGTCTACGACAGCGGCAAGCGCAACGGCCGCGATGCCGACCTGGTCACGGCGAACTGGATCGGCTTCTTCCTCGAGGAGATCCAGGGCATCAGCGTCTGGGGCCGCATCATCCCGATCGCCGGCATCCGCGACAGGAACGCGGGTCCCGCGCCGCAGGGGCTCAATCCCAAGGCGATTCGGCTGGTCCAGTAGCTCGCCGCACCGACGGCGGCCGCGCGAGGCAGGAGGGACGACGGGAGTCCTCCTGCCTCGTGTCGTTTTCCGGCTCGCAAATCCGGTCGGAGGTTAGCATCCGGCTCGTGCAGTAACGCACGATCCCTCACATAGATTCGGAGGCAGGAAGGCGATGTCCTTCCTGCCTTTTCTTTTAGAGCACCCGGCGGTCCAGGACCCGGGACGATTTCTGTGGGTCAGCGACGGAAATGTCACCCGCCACCCTGGATCCGGCTCGCCGCCGCCGCCGCCGCCGCCGCCTAACCCCCGCTGATTCAGTGGCTTGCCACTCCCGCTTGGCACGGATGACCTGCGGCATACGCGTTGCGATTCCGTATCCGGCGGGGCATCGCGCACGCACGCGCACTTTCTTGCCGGATCCGGAAGCATCAATGGCACAACTTGCAGCATCGATCGTCAGTCACGACGAAGAATTCAAACGCCAGGTCTCCCGTCTGCTCCGCGCGGGCGGCGTGCCGGTTGGCATCATCGAAGGCCGCGTCGAAGGGGTGACCCCCGACCTGTTCGTGGTCGACATCCGCGGCGACGCCTCGTCCGGGATGGCGTCCATCGAGCGGCTGCGCGCCGCTCACGAGGGCGTGCCGATCTTCGCGATCGCCGCCGTCGCCGAGTCCGACCTCATTCTCCAGGCGATGCGCGCCGGCGCGAACGAGTTCTTCCCGTACAACCCGGGCGGCGTCACGCAGGCATCGCGCACGATGGAAGAGTCGTTCAACGGCGCGGTGCGCCGCACCGCGGCCCGTCGCGAAGCCGCCGGCGCCAGCGGCAAGCAGCCGTCGGTCACGCTCGTGTTCCTCGGCGCCAAGGGTGGCGCCGGCACGACCACCGTCTCGGTGAACTGCGCCGTCGAGCTCGCGCGCCTCACCAAGCGGCCGACCATCGTCGTCGATCTCAAGCCGTGTCTCGGCGAGGTGGCGCTGTTTCTCGGCGTCCGGCCGCGGTTCACGGTGCTCGACGCGATCGAGAACCTGCACCGCCTGGACAAGGACTTCCTGAAGGAACTGGTCACGAAGCACAAGTCGGGGCTGGACATCCTCGCCGGATCCGAGCAGTTCGATCGCCCCAACGCGCATGACGCCGGCGCGATCGAGGAGCTGCTCCGCGCGCTCGCCAAGCTGTACGACCACATCGTGGTCGACGCCGGCAACACGATCAACGCCTGCGCCGTCGCCGCGCTCTATGCCGCCGAGACGGTGTTCCTGGTCACCAACCCGGACGTGCCGTCGATTCGCAACGCGCAGCGCCTCGTCGATCGCGTGCGCCAGCTCGGCGCCGGCAGCGAGCGCGTCAAGGTCCTGCTGAACCGTGCCTCCGATCAGCACCTGATCGCGCCCAAGCAGATCGAGACCGCGCTCGGTCTCGGCATCCACCACACCTTTTCGAGCGACTACCGCACCGTGTCCGAGGCACTGAACTCGGGAGTGCCGCTGGCGCTCACCAACAACTCGGAAATCTCGTCGCAATTCGGCAGCTTCAGCCGCCAGCTCGTGGCTCGCCACGAGCCGGAGGAGAAGCCGGTGCCGGAGAAGCGCCGCGCGTTTCTCGGTCTTCTATAAGGCAGGGCACCGAATATGAGCGCTCCTATCGCCAATCCCCCACTGCCGCCGCGGCCGACGCCGCGCGCCGAAGCGCCGAGGATGCAGTACCTCGAGCTCAAGGCCAACGTCCATCGCAAGCTGCTGAACCGCCTGAATCTCGAAGCGCTCGCCAACGCCGAGCGCGCGCGCGCCGAAGCGGAGATCCGGTCGCTGCTGTTCGAGCTGATCGCCGAGGAGGGCACGCCGCTCAGCATGACCGAGCGCGAGGGCATCCTCAGCGACGTCATCGACGAGGTCTTCGGGCTCGGCCCGCTCGAGCCGCTGCTGCGCGACCCGGGGGTCAGCGACATCCTCGTCAACACCTACAAGTCGGTCTACGTCGAGCGCGGCGGCAAGCTCGAACGGCTGCCGACCACGTTCCAGGACGACCGCCACCTGCTGCGCGTCATCGACCGCATCGTCAGCGGCGTCGGCCGGCGCGTCGACGACAGCTCGCCGATGGTCGACGCGCGCCTGCCGGACGGGTCGCGCGTCAACGCGATCATCCCGCCGCTCGCCGTCGACGGCCCGCTGCTCTCGATCCGCCGTTTTCCGGCCGAGCGCCTCAAGGCGGAGGACCTGGTCACGCTGCGGTCGATGACCCGGCCGATGCTCGAGTTCCTCGAGCACTGCGTTCGCGCCAAGCTGAACATCCTGATCAGCGGCGGCACCGGCGCCGGTAAGACGACGCTGCTGAACGTGCTGTCCGGGTTCATCTCGGAGCGCGATCGCATCGTCACCATCGAGGACGCCGCCGAGCTGCAGCTCCACCAGGAGCACGTGGCCCGGCTCGAGACGCGCCCGCCGAACGTCGAAGGCAAGGGAGCGATCCGGCAGCGTCAGCTGCTGATCAACGCCCTTCGTATGCGTCCCGACCGCATCGTCGTCGGCGAGACGCGCGGCGAGGAAGCGCTCGACATGCTCCAGGCGATGAACACCGGTCACGATGGATCGCTGACCACGGTGCACGCGAACACGCCGCGCGATGCGCTGTCGAGAATCGAGACCATGATCGCGATGGGCGCGACCAACCTGCCGGAGCGCGCGATGCGCCAGCAGATCGCCGCCGCCATCCAGGTCGTGATCCAGCAGTCGCGCATGACCGACGGCACGAGAAAGGTCACCGCCATCTCCGAGATCACGGGCATGGAAGGCGACGTGATCACGATGCAGGACATCTTTACCTTCGAGAAGCTGGGGCTGAATCAGGAAGGCAAGGTCATCGGCCGCTTCCGCGCCACCGGGGTGCGGCCGAAGGCCTGCGACCGGCTCAAGGCGGCGGGCATCAACCTTCCCGGCGACATGTTCGAAGGCGTCACGGAGGTGCGGTAATGGTGGTCGCGATTCTGGTCGCCCTGGCGTTCGTCGTCGGGGTCGGCCTGGTGATGGGCGGCTACACGGCCAGCGCCAAGCTGCCGCAGATGCTCAAGCAGCGGCGGCTGGACGCGCGGCTGCAGGAAGTGTCGCAGCCGCTGGACCGCACCGACGACGCGCCCAAGAAGATGCTGGTGAAGGTCCAGAACGAGGGCCCGCTGCCGGCGTTCGATCGGATGCTGGCCGGCACCGAACGCGGCTCGTCGCTGACGCAGTGGATCGAGCAGTCGGGCATGAAGGTGTCGCTCAGCGGCGTGATGCTGATCGCGCTCGGCCTGGGCGTGCTGCTGGCGCTGGTCGGCGTCGCGGTCGCGCGCTCGCGCTGGGGCCTGCCGGTCGGCGCGGCGCTCGGCTTCGCCCTGCCGTTCGTGGTGCTGAAAGTCAAGCGCGGAAAGCGGATGCGGTCGTTCGAGGAACAGTTCCCCGAGGGGCTCGATCTGATCGCGCGCGCGCTGAAGGCCGGGCACGCGTTCGCCACCGGACTCAAGATGGTTGCCGACGAGATGCCGGACCCGGTCGGCCCGGAGTTCCGCAAGACCTTCGACGAGCAGAACTTCGGTCTGCCGCTGAAGGATGCGCTCGACAACCTCACGCACCGGATGCCGCTGCTCGACGTGCGGTTCTTCTCGACCGCCGTGCTGATTCAGCGCGAGACCGGCGGCAACCTCGCGGAGATTCTCGAGAACCTCGGCCACGTGGTCCGCGAGCGCTTCAAGATCCTGCGCCAGGTGCGCGTCTACACGGCGCACGGCCGCTTCACCGGCTACGTGCTGCTGGCGCTGCCCGCGGTGCTCTGCATCGCGCTGTCGTTCATCAACCCCGAGCACATGAACCTGCTCTTCCGCGAGCGCATCGGCCAGTACATGCTGATGGGGGCGCTCGGCATGCAGACCATTGGATACCTGTGGATCAAGCAGGTCATCAAGATCGAGGTGTAGCGTGACGATGCTCCTGCCGCTGCTGGCGTTCGTGTTCGGAACCCTGATCATCACCGCCGGGGCGATGGCCCTGATGCCGCGCCGCGCCTCGGCGATCGACCGCCGGCTCGAAGAGCTGTTGGTCCCGGCGGATCGCGAGATCGACTCGCGGCCCCGTTACCAGTCGCTGGTCGGCATGCTCAAGCGGATCGGCGAGAAAGCGCCGCGCTCGCCGAAGGAACTCGGAGCGTTGCGGCTCCGGCTGGTCCAGGCTGGTTACCGGCGGGACGAGGCGCTGACGATCTTCTTCGGCATCCGCGTGGCGTTCGCGCTGGTCGTCTTCTCGATCCTGTCGTCGTCGATGTTCGGGCGCCCCAACATGATGTATGCGCTGGCGGGGCTCGGATTCGGCTACGTGCTGCCCGGCATGGTCCTGGCCCGCAAGGCCAAGGCCCGCGCCCACCGCATCCGCCTGTCGCTCGCCGACATGCTCGACCTGCTGGTCGTCAGCGTCGAGGCCGGCCTCGGCCTCGACCAGGCGCTGTCGCGCGTCGGCACCGAGCTGGAGTTCGCCTACCCCGAGTTGTCGAGTGAGCTGAGGCTGATCAACCTCGAGCTGCGGGCCGGCAAGGCCCGCTCCGAGGCGCTCCGCAACCTCGCGGATCGCACCGGCGTCGACGACCTCAGCTCGCTGGTCACGATGCTGATCCAGACGGACAAGTTTGGCACGAGCGTCGCACAGTCGCTGCGCGTCTACTCCGAGACGCTGCGCACCAAGCGGCGTCAGCGCGCCGAGGAAGCGGCGGCGAAGACGGGCGTGAAGATGGTGTTCCCGCTGGTCTTTTGCATCTTCCCGTCGATCTGGGTCGTCACCATCGGACCGGCCGCAATCAAGTTCATTACGGTGCTCTTCCCGCTGATCGAAAACACGAAATAGTTGCTTCATCGTCGAGTTATGTCATGGCGCTGATCGCGAGAAACCTGGATACCGGAACCGTCGTGGCCGACAAGGTCGCGGTGGCCGACACGCGGGCGACGCGGGCCGTCGGCCTGCTGAACCGGAGCGGCCTCGAGCCCGGCGAGGCGCTGTGGATCGTGCCGAGCCGTGGCGTGCACACCTGGTGGATGCGGTTCGCGATCGACGTGGTCGCGCTCGACGACAGCGGCGTGGTCGTCGATCAGGTGTCGGCGCTGAAGCCCTGGCGGATCCGCCTGCCGCGACGCGGCACCGCGGGAGTGCTGGAACTGCCGGCCGGCGCGCTCAACGCGACCGGGACCAGGATTGGCCACCGAATCGAGCTGGCACCCGGAGGTGCGAAGTGACCCCAACAGCCGCAGCGCTGGCCCCGGTCGAGAAGGTGGCGCAGCCAACACCGCCGCCGCCGCCCGCGACCATTGCCGAAACCGGCCTGCATCCCGACACGCTGGCGCAGCTCCTGCTGAAGACCCTGGTCGCTGGCGAGTCCACCGGCACCCAGCTCGCCGAGAAGCTGCGGCTGCCCTATTCGGTGCTCGACGCCTTGATCCAGCACGCCCGGGTCGAGAAGCTCGTCGAAGTGCGCGGCGCCGCCGGCACCGGCACTGCCGCCTATCGCTACATCCTCACCGACCTCGGGCGCGATCGCGCGATGCAGTATCTCGACGTGAACCGCTACGTCGGGCCGGCGCCGGTCTCGCTCGCGCAGTACAGCACCTACGTCCGCGCCTGCATGGCGACGCGGCCCTACGTCGATCGCGATCGCCTGGCCACCGGCTTCGATCAGCTGATCGTCAACAAGGCGATGTTCGATCAGCTCGGGCCGGCGGTGAACTCCGGCAAGTCGCTGTTCCTCTACGGCGCGCCCGGCAACGGCAAGACCGTGGTCGCCGAAGGCATCGGCCGGGCCCTCGGCACCGAGATGTTCGTGCCGCACGCCATCGACGTCGACGGCCAGACCATCACCGTCTTCGATCCGGTCAATCACGTGCCGCTCGGCGGCACTGACGCCTCGATGAGCGTCATCGCCGCGGCGATTCACGATCGCCGCTGGGAAAAGATCAAGCGGCCGGTGGTCGTGGTCGGCGGCGAGCTCACGCTCGAGATGCTCGACCTCACCTTCAACCCGATCGCCAAGTTCTACGAAGCGCCGATCCAGATGAAGGCCAACGGCGGCGTGTTCGTCGTCGACGACTTCGGCCGCCAGCGGATTCCGCCGCGCGACCTGCTCAACCGCTGGATCGTCCCGCTCGAGAGCCGCGTCGACTTCCTGACGCTGCACACCGGCCGCAAGTTCGAGATCCCGTTCAACGTGCTGATCGTGTTCGCGACCAACCTCAAGCCGGAGTCGCTCGCGGACGAGGCGTTCCTGCGCCGCATCCCGTACAAGATCCTCGCGAAGAACCCGACCATCGACGAATACTGCAAGATCTTCGAGCTGAACTGCCGCAAGCGCGAGCTGCCGTTCGACCCGGTCATGGTCGAGTACCTCCAATCGCAAGTACTACCAGCCGCGCAAGCTGCAGATGCGCGCCTGCCACCCGCGCGACCTGGTCGAGCAGGTTGTCAACATCTGCCGCTATCAGAACCGTGACCTGGTGATCACGCGCGAGCTGCTCGATGCGGCGTGTGGCAGCTACTTCCTCGAAGAGACCGACTCCCAGGGAGCCGAACCATGAAACGGATGACGCCCGGCGGCAACGCGGCGATCGGGATGGACATCGGCGTCATGTCCGGCGCCGAAAGCCGGTCCCGCTGGAGCCCAAACGAGATCGCCGACCTCGGCGCGCGCGTGGTCGTGGTCGCGCTGTTCACGCTGATGGCGATCCGGATCGGCGGCGACTTCCTCGCGACCGGCCGCATGACCGGACTGCTGCTCCTCGCCAGCGAGCTGCTGGTCGTGGTGCTGACGGTGCTGCGCCGGTCGACCTACGTGGTCGATCGCAGCTATCGCGCGCGGGTGCTGACGGCGATCTCGATGCTCGGGCCGATCATGGTCCGGCCGGGCGCGGTCGCGGCGCTCGCCCCTGAAGTCTTCACGGTGCTGTTCTCTGCCGCCGGCCTGACCGTGGTCATCGGCGGCAAGCTGTCGCTCGGCCGGAGCTTCGGCCTGATGCCGGCGAACCGCGGCGTCGTCTCGAGCGGCCTCTACCGCATCGTCCGCCATCCGATCTACATGGGCTACCTGATCACGCACATCGGCTTCATCGCCGCCAACCCGACGACGTGGAACGTGGTGATGCTGGTGGCGGCCGACCTGACGCTGATGTGGCGCGCGGTCTGCGAAGAGGAGACGCTGCAGAAGGACGACGCCTACCGTGCCTATCAGCAGGTGGTGCGGTGGCGGGTGGTGCCGGGAGTGTTCTGAGCACGTGCTCGGCACGTGCCACGTGCTACGTGCGCAGCCTAGCGACCGTCGCGCCTAAGTGGGATTCCGCAGCGTCCCAGAATTCCTCGACCAGTTCATGCTTCTCGAGCGCGGCCTGGACGATGCCGCGCTGCACGCCCTTTCCCCTGCCGTGAATCAGCCGCACTTCCCGCAGGCCCGCTTCGTGCGCGGCGCGGACGTATTCATCGACCACTGACGGGATATCGCGCGGCGCGAACGCGTGGAGATCGATCGAGTCGTCGATGGGGACGTTGAACGCATCTTCTGTCAACTCCCAACCTCCAACCTCCCACAGCGCCCCGGTTCGAAGCAACTCGGTTGAAATGCGTCGCATCCGAGCCAGTTGCGACGTCCGTCACCCCGCTGACGCGAGCGGCCCTGCTTGGGAGTTGGGAGTTGGGCCTTGGGAGTTGACGTCCTTCTTGTAGCTCGCCGTCACCATCGTCGTGATGCCGCCGCGCGCCGTGAAATCGCCGACCACGGTCATGCGGCGCGGCTGGCACACGGCGACGAGATCGTCGAGGATCTGGTTGGTTACCGCTTCGTAGAAGATGCCGCGATTGCGGAAATCGAGCATGTAGTACTTCAGCGCCTTCAATTCGATGCAGAGCTCATCGGGCACGTAGGTGATCCGGATCTCGCCGAAATCGGGCAGTCCGGTCTTGGGACACATCGACGTGAACTCGGGGCAGCGGATGGCGATCTCGTAGTCGCGACCAGGACGCGGGTTCGGGAACGTCTCTATCGTCCGCCTTCGCCCGGACGGCGCAAGCTGCGCCGGGCTCTGGCGAGACCTCGCCGAAGCCGCCTTGCGGCGGAGGTTGGTCGGGGTAGCCACGCGAAAAATTGTAGCATTCAGGCCGTTTTTCGGTCGTCTCTGCCTGTATCGTCATTGACAGCGCAAAAGACCGCGCGCTAGGATACCCCTGATTTTCTTGCATTTCTCCGCTGCCGCCGCTCGCGCGCGTGGACGGTGGCGGGTTCTGAAGAGCGCGCCCAAGCAAGGGGAATACGCCGATGGCAGAGGCCCGCAGGATGGGCAAATCCGAATTGTTCTCGCACTTCGCCGATCGTTTCGAGGTGAAGCGGACGCAGGCGCGGGAATACTTCGATGAGCTGAACACGCTTGCCGAGAAAGAGCTCAAGCGCTCCGGTGAGTTCGTGCTTCCCGGCATGGTGAAGCTGGTGGTGCAGAAGCGCAAGGCGCGGATGGGTCGCAATCCGGCCACGGGCGAGGCGATTAAGATCCCCGCCAAGACCGTCGTCAAGGCGCGCATCGCAAAGCAGCTCAAAGACGCCGTCCTGCCCCGCAAGTAACGGGCGGCGTCGCCGGCGCGGGCCCCGCGAATCCACGGTGGCCCGATGGCTCTCCGGCGCTGGACTCTCGGCCCCTGGCACCGCACTCGCGGTTTGCCAGTGGGCCGGTTTCTTTTTTAGGGCCTCGCGGCGCGGCCTCTTGCCGCGATCGTGGTCGAACTTGCGGCAGCTTCCGCCGAGCCTCGCGGCGCGGGCCTCTTGCCGAGCGATCGTGGTCGACTTGCTTGCGGCGGCTTCGCCTGGCCTCTCGGCGTGGGCCTCTTGCGGCTACCGGGTCAAGACTGCGGTGACACGCTCCCCTCCGGGGCTAGGCCGCGACGGAGGGACGGGCGGCGAGCAGGCGGCTGTAAATCGTCGCCGGCACCATTCGTTCGACCTTCGACTCCAGGCTGCTCATCGAATCGTCGTCCACGATGATCCGGTCGGTGGCGTCCAGCGTGACCTCACAGCTGAAGCGGCGGCTGCCGCGGACCGTCTGCTGCTCGAAATACTGCACGGCGTAGCGGTGCCCTTCGACTTCGATCTCGGTCATTTTCACGGGTTTGCGGAACATGTCCTTCCTCCTTCAGGTCTGACGAAAACTTGCAGGCCGCGCGTGCTCAGCCGGCGACGAGCATCGGCCGGGCCCGGGTGCGCGGAAAATCCAGGACGAACGTGGTGCCCTTGCCGACCTCGCTGGTGACGCCGATCTGGCCACCGAGCTGTTCGACAATCTTTCGTGAGATGGCGAGGCCGAGACCGAGGCCGCGCCGCTTGGTGGTGACGAAGTCCTCGAAGATCGCGGCGAGGCGTTCCGGCGCGATCCCGCAGCCGCTGTCCTGCACGCGGATCAGGACGCGATCGCCCCGCACTTCCGACTCGACCACGATCATTCCGCCAGGCGCTGTCGCCTGGATGGCATTGAGAATCAGGTTGCGGTAGACACGGCCGAGCGCGAACACGTCCCCTTCGATGAACAGCGGCTCCGGCGTCAGCTGGTCGCGCAGCGTGACGCCCGCGGTCTCGGCGTGCTGCTGCATCGACTCCACCGCCTCGGCGACCGATCGGTTGATGTCCACCGGGAACCGCTCGAGCGGTATCGGCCTGGCGATGTTGCGCAGGTCGTCGAGCACGCGCTTGATGATCACCATCTCGCGCTCGACGGTGCGGCGGAAGGTCTCGCGGTACTCGTGATCGTCGAACATCTTGACGATCAGCTTGCAGCTGTTGCCGATGTTCTGGATCGGGTGGGACAGATCGTGCACCAGCCCGGCGGCGATGCGGCCGAACATCGCCTGCCGTTCCTGCTTGCGGACGTCTTCCTGGAGCTCGACGAGCCGGTCGGCCATCGAGTTGAACGAGTCGCCGAGCTGGTGGATCTCGTCGCGGCCGCCAATCGTGACCCGCTCGTCCATCTTGCCGGCGGCAATCGCCCGGGTGGCGTGCGTCAGGGCGAAGATCCGGGTGATGAACGTGCGCGCCCAGACCCAGCCGAACACGATCGTGCCGAGCAGGGCGACCGCGATCGCGCCGTAGAGTTGGTGCCGCAACTCGGTGGTGATCGCGAAGGCCTCGCTGGTCGGCTGCTCGACCATCACCGTCCAGTTCAGATCGGGAATCCGTGCCGCTGCGGCGAGCTTTTCCTGCCCGCCGTCGTCGTAGATATCCGTGAAGGTGGCGGCGTCAGCGAACTTCTTCAGCACGGCAACCTCGGGAAGCGTGCGCGCCACGTCATCCGGCAGCGCGACGAGCCGCTTCTCGTCGGGGTCGCCGTGCGCGACGAGGCGGTCCTCGGCCAGGACCAGCGCGTAGCCGCGCTGGCCCACATGCACCTCGTCCACGAATCGCCACAGCTCTTCGAGTGACAGCCTGGCCACCAGCCAGCCGCCGTCATCGACCTTGGTGTCGAGCGCGAGCGTCAGATCCGTGGCCGGAAGGCTGTCCTCGTCGGTGAATATCGGCTTCACTTCGACGCCTTCCGTTCGCGAGCCATGCGCCGGCGAGACGGTGGTCAGGGGCGATCCCAGGCTGCTCGTCGCGATCACCCGGCCCGTGCCATCGAACAGCGTAATCTCGCGGAACTCCGCGAACTCGAGGACGTGATTCTTGAGGATTCGCTCCTGCTGCCACACGCGGAGGTTGGTCCTGGTGATTTCCTGGCCAACCGAGCGCAGCACTCTCGCGTTGTTGTCGAGATACAGCTTGAGCCGCGCGGCGACCTGCTCCGCGATCCGCAGGTTCCCCTGCGAGACCGAGAGCTCGGTGCCCTGGCGGAGCTTGCCGATCGACAGGACGCCGTAGATGACCAGCGGCGCCACCGCGGCGGTCGCGATCAACATCACGAAGCGGGATGTGATCCTGGTCATGGTGCCCGCCGCGCCCGCTGTGGGGCCAGGGTCAGCTGCCTGAACGTGCCGAAGATGTCGCGATCGGGCTCGTACGGAATCTCGAACGAGACGTGCGCCGCACGGGCCTCGCGCGGGAACGCCAGGAACACGGCCGGAGGATCCTGCCGAAACACGCGGAGCACGTCCGCTACCGCCAGACGCACGTCGTCGTCGGTTCGCGCCAGCAGCATCCGGTCCAGCGCGCCGTCTGCCGCCGAGTAACCCGTCGGCAGCACCGCTTCCTTGGAATGCCAGAACCGGTACGGAAACCTGAGCGTTCGGCCGCTCGCGACCTCGAAGATGAAGGCGTCCCAGTCGCCGCGCGTGATCAGCTGACGGAACTCGCCGAGGGACGAGACCAGGCGGAGCTGCATGTCGATACCGACGGCGAACAGCTGCCGTTGCACGACGAGGGCGATCCGCTCGAAGCGCGTGTCACGCCCGGCGACGACCAGGCAGGTGAATGCGAAGCGCGACGGCATCGCGGCGTCGCCGCGAGGCACGAGAGGAAGTGCCGCGGCGTCGAGCCGAAGCGCCGCGGCCTTTGGATTGTAGGCCTGCGCGTGCACGGCGCCCGGATAGGCCCAGTGGTGGGGCCAGAACGGCCCGTCTGCCGGCTGCCCGTATCCGCGCATGCCGTTGGCGACAACTTCGGCCCGGTCGATCGCTTCGTTGAGCGCGATCCGAACCTCACGCCTTCCGAGAATCGGGTGCTTCTGGTTGAAGACGAGCGGCACGGTGAATGGACGCAGCAACGGGTAGGCGCGGATGTCGCCGCCGTCTTCGATGAAGCTGATCGACTCGCGGCTCACCTCATGAAGAAAGTTGACCTCTCCCCGCATCATGGCCGTCAGCGCACTGCGCTGAGTCGAGAAGAACTTGATCTCGACCCGGTCCACGCTCGAAGTCCCCTGGTAATACTCCTTGAAGGACTCCAGTTCCACGCGTGGCGCCAGCGACGCGACGCGGAAGGGGCCCGTCCTGAGCTGTGGCCGGCTGTCATCCTCCACGGCATAGTCGAAGAGGTCCACGGCCTTGAACGAGTTCGGCCTGTTCAACCTGATCGTCAGCTCACGTTCGCTGGCCGCTTCGATCGCTCTGATGTCCGAGAGCTGGTCGGGATCGCCAAGCTTCTTGGTCAGGAGTTCGGCGACGACCGCCGCCGTGACCCGCTCGCCGCTGTGAAATCTCGCGTCTGGTCGCAGCATGACGGTGAGGAACGTTCCGTCCTTCGATTCCGTCACGGATTCGGCCAGGCGATAGACCGGCCGGCCGTCCCAGCCCACCGACACCAATGGCTCAGCAGAGAGCATGCCGGCGAGCCACTGCACGCGGCTCTCGACGAACGTCCCGATGCGGACGCTTGGCACGGCTGCAGAGTCGGGGCGCCGAGCGTCGCCCGTGCAGGCCGACACGACGGCTGCAACGGCTGCACAAAGGCAGGCGGACGCTCGGGCGCGGGTCATGGACATCTCTCGCAGGTGCCGTCCCGCGCTCTGGCGCGAGCCGGCGAGTGCCAGTGTAGCAAGGCGTCCCCGCCCTACTTGCCCGCCTCGGGCGGAATCTCCAGCAGGAACGGACACGGGTCCGAGCCGATGATTTTCTTGACCGCCGCCTTCTTGATCACCTGAATCTTCATCTGCTGATGCCTCGAATGGTTATGAATCGGTCAACGTCGTCCTGTGCCGCCTACTTCTTCGCGGTCTCGGGCGGAATCTCGAGCAGGAACGGACACGGGTCCGAGCCGATGATTTTCTTTACTGCCGCTTTCTTGATCACCTGAATCTTCATCGCTGTTCTCCTGCGAAACGGCCGCGCGCTAGCGCAGGTTGTCGATCACCACGTCGACGAGCCAGGGGCGGAGAGGTCCACGGGTCTTGTCCTTCTTCTGTTCGGTCTTCATAGCGTGTGCTCCTTGACGGTTGATGGTTGAGTGTTGACGGGTTGGTTGACGAATCGATCAGTTGACGAGCTCGGCGCCGCGCGCCGCGGCGGCGTCACGGGCCAGCGCGATCAGTCCGGCCTCGAGCGACGGCTTGTGGCAGTTCGGCTTGTTGATGTCGCCGAGCTCGGTGTGCGCGGCGACGGTGCATCCGCCGGCGCAGACCGGGATGAAGGCGCAGTCGCGGCATTCCTTCCACGCCGCCAGGGCGTCGAAGCGCGCCGCCGCCTGCGTGCGCCACGGGTCATTGCGGCCATCGATGTGGCCGGTGGACTGCTTGGTGTCGCCGGCGAAGCCCGGGCACGCGAACAGCGCGCCGTCGGGTCCGATGGTGTGGGCGTTGTCGCGGTGGATCTCGCACGGTCCCATGTGCACGCCGTCGACGGTGGGGAACCCGCGCTTCTTGGTCTCGTCGCGCAGGAACGCCATCTGGTCGTCGAGGACGTGGCAGCTGTCGCAGCCGCTGGTGTTGCCGGCCGCCGCGCCGACCGAGGTCATGCACGCGCCGTTCAGCGCCTTCGCGCCCTGGCCGACCGCGGTCAGCGGGATGAACTTCGACCCGAGCGTGGCGGGCGCCGGCGTGTCCTCGCGCTCCCGGATGACCGGCTTGAACGTCACCTTCGACAGCTGATCGGCGAACGGCTGCGCCTTGAGGAAATCCAGCAGCGCCGGGTAGCTGTCCGCGGTCTCGATGTCGAAGTTGCCGCCAATCGCGATGCGGCACTTGCCCGCGACCTGCCGGATGTTGTGGATGATCTTGTCGAACGTGCCCTGGCCGCCGCGCAGCGGCCGCATCTGGTTGTGCGTGTCGCGGTCGCCGTCGAGCGTGATCTTCACGCCGTTCAACCCGAAGGGCGTCAGCCGGTCCACCATCTCCGGCGTCAGCAGCAGCCCGTTGGTGATGATGTTGATCAGCATCCGCACGCCGCGCGCCTGGCAGGCGTTCCACATCCGCTCGGAGAGGTAATAGACCACCGGCATGTTCAGCAGCGGCTCGCCGCCGAAGAACGTGATCACGTAGGACTCGGCGCCCAGCTCGTCGAGCCGCCGCTCCGCCCAGTCGCCGACCCGCGCCGCCGTTTCCATCGACATCTTCGCGGCGTGCTTGTTGTAGTCGCCGTGATCCCCCTGGATGCAGTAGTCGCACGCGAAGTTGCACTGCAGCGTGGTCAGCACCGTCATCCGCAGCTGCTCCCGGCTCTCGCGCACGGTGCGGAAGTAGTCGCGGACGTTCCGCCGATCGGTGTCGCGGTCCTCGACGATGAAACCGTTCTCGGCGAGCGTGGCGAGCGCATCGCGCTCGTCACTCGTCCACGCGTTCGTCCCCCGCTCGACGCGATCGAGGAGGTCGGCGACGTCGGTCGAGACGATCAGTTGTGCGTCGGTGAACGTGTTCATCAGGAAGACCTCGTTGCGGTCGTCGAGCGGAACACGGACGTTGAACATCGAGGGCTGCATTAGCGGCGCTCCTTCTCTCGTGATCTGGGGCCTGGAATGTACGTGCTGATTCTGCCGAACGCGTGTTCGTGGGGGGCGTGCAATCGTCGTCCGGTGTGCTTACCGGACAAACTGCAACCGATATTCCGAAAGGGGTGGCGGCTGTCCATAGAGTTCCACGCCGATCGAACGAGCCTCGGTGGACCCAACAAACGCCGAAAAGTCGAACGGACTCTTTATGACTCGAGACGAGACGCAAAGTGCGCGGAAACGTCCCACGATTCGGCCAACCAGTTGTCCCAGTGGGCCAATCTGTTGGCCGCAGCGGCTAATAGATTGGCCGATGCGGCACGGTGGAATGCTCCCCGGCAACCGGAGCTCAGAGGGAGCCGGACTGTGGTCAGGCGCCGCGGAGTTTCTTGGCCAGCTCGCGCAGGTCGAGCCGGGCCATCTTGTGCTTCAAGGTGCTGAGAGGAATGCCGAGGTACCGCGCGGTCGCGGTGACATTCCAGTCTGATTTCTCGAGCGCGCGGAGGATGAAGTTGCGCTCGAAGGTGTCACACGCCTCCTGGAACAGCGGGTCGCCGCTCGGACTCGGCGTCGAGTCGAGCCGGGCGAAGTGATATTCCAGTGGCAGGTCCTCGTCGGTGATCCACTCTTTGTCGTTCACCGCGACGAGCCGTTCGATGAGGTTCTCCAGCTCGCGGATGTTCCCCGGCCACCAGTACCGACTGCAGGATCTTCAACGCGGAGTCGGAGATCCCGCGCACCGGCTTGCGGAACTTCACGCGGTAGCGCTCGAGGAACAGCCGGGCGAGCTCCGGCAGATCGTCGATGCGATCCCGCAGCGGCGGCATCCGGATCGGGATGACGTTGATGCGGTAGTAGAGGTCCTCGCGGAAGCGCCCGTCCTTGACCGCCTTATCGAGGTCGACGTTGGTGGCGACCACGAGCCGGAAGTCGGTCTTGATGGGCTTGGCTCCGCCGACCCGCTCGATTTCCCCCTCCTGGATGGCGCGCAGCAGCTTGGCCTGAAGGTCGAAGCGCAAGTCGCCAATCTCGTCGAGGAACAGCGTGCCGCCGGCCGCCAGCTCGAACTTGCCCAGCTGCTGACGGTGGGCGCCGGTGAACGATCCGCGCTCGTGCCCGAACAGCGTGCTCTCGACGAGCTCGTGCGGGATTGCCGACAGGTTCACGGCGATGAACGGGGCATCGCTGCGCCCCGATTCGCGATGCAGGAGGCGGGCGAGCAGCTCCTTGCCGGTTCCGCTCTCGCCGAGAATCAGGACCGTGGCCGACAGCCGGGCCACCTTCTGGACCAGATCGACGATGTCGCGAATCTGCTTGCTCGGTCCGATCAGGAACTCGCGCTCGCTCTGTTCCGCGACCTGGGCGCTCAGCGTGATGACCTGGCGGTTCAGGTCCTGACGCTCGCAGGCATTGCGGACCAGCGACCGCAGCTCGTCGTAATCGAAGTCCTTGGTGATGTAGTGGTAGGCGCCGTGCTTCATCGCCTGCACCGCGGTCTCGACCTCGTTGATCGCCGAGATCATGATGCATTCGACCAGGTTGTAGTTTTCCTTGACGATGCGCAGGACGTCGAAACCGCTGATGCCGGGGAGCCGGACGTCGAGCAGGATCAGGTCGACGTCCTCGTGCTTCAGCAGCGCGAGCGCGGCCTCGCCGCTCGACACCGTCAGCACGGTGTAGTCGCGCTTCAGGATCGCGGCGATCGTGTCGCGCATGCCCTGATCGTCATCGCAGATGAGGATCGTCTTGGCGGGACCCATGGGAGCGGCGATTGTAGCATCCCAGGTCGCCGCGCCCAGCCGTCCGTCCCCGCCGAGCCGAACCCGTGAACCCGTGTTAAGGTACGAAAGTTGTGGCCGTGTGGATCGTCGCAGGCGTGGCGCTGCTGCTGGCGTTCGCCGCGCTGGGGACCGTCAGGCGGTTGTCCCGGAAGCTCGATGCGCTGAACCAGTCCTACTGGGAGCTGCGCTACGACTACACGCGGCTGCGCTCCCAGGTCGCCCGGCTCGATCCCGAACAGGCGGACGCCCCACCTCCCGCCCCGCCTCAGCCGGAGACGGTCTCGTTCGTTCCCCTCTCCTCCATGCGCAAGAAGGATCAATAGCGTCTCTATGGCCAACGAATACGACGTGGTCGTGATCGGTTCCGGCACGGGCGGCTACGTGGCCGCCATCCGGGCCGCTCAGCTTGGGCTGAAGACGGCGGTCGTCGAACGTGCCCCGGTCCTCGGCGGGACCTGCCTCAACTGGGGCTGCATCCCGACCAAGGCGCTGCTCGAGCACGCGCACGCCCTCAAGGTCGCGCGCGACTGGAAGGAGTGGGGGCTCACCCTGGGCGAGGCCGTTCAACAGGGCTCGGCGTCCGTGGGCATCGACATGAACCAGGTGCACGCCCGCAAGGACAAGATCGTCAAGGGTCTCACCGGCGGCATCGAGATGCTGTTCAAGAAGAACAAGATCACCTGGATCAAGGGTAGCGGCCGGCTCGCCGGCGGCGCCTCGGTCGACGTGACTGACGGGGACACGCAGACCCTCCGCGCGACCAAGGAGATCATCGTCGCCACCGGCTCGCAGCCCCGCAGCGTTCCCGGCATCGAGATCGACCGCAAGCGGATCATCACCAGCGACGAAGCGATCCACATGAAGGAGATCCCCGCTTCGATCGCGATCATGGGCAGCGGGGCGGTGGGAGTGGAGTTCGCCTCGATCTTCCGGCGCTTCGGCAGCGAGGTCACGATCATCGAATTGCTGCCGCGGCTGGTGCCGATCGAAGACGAGGCGGTGTCGGCGGAGCTCGAGCGCGCCTTCAAGAAGCAGGGCATCAAGGTGATGACCGGCACCAAGGTGACGAAGGCGGTGCCCGGTGCGAAGGGCGTCGACCTGGAGGCGCAGGCGGCGGACGGCAAGGCCGCGAAGGTCACGGCCGACTATCTGCTGGTCGCGACCGGCCGCGGTCCGGTGACCAGCGGGCTCGGCGCCGAGGACCAGAAGCTGCGCATGGAGCGGGGCTACATCCACGTCGACCGCGAGTTCCGGACCAGCGTCCAGGGGATCTCGGCGATCGGCGACGTCATCACGTTCGACCAGCCCGGCCACCCGCAGCTCGCCCACCTGTCGTCGGCCGAGGGCATCGCGCTCGCCGAGCGGATCGCCGGCAAGGAGTCCCGTCCGATCAACTACGAGCAGGTACCGGGGTGCACCTACTGCGATCCCGAGATCGGCAGTGTCGGCCTGACCGAGCAGGAAGCGCGCTCGCGCGGCTACGACGTCCAGATCGGCACCTTCAAGTTCTCCGTGCTTGCCCGCGCCCGCATCGCCGGCGAGACCGAGGGGTTCGTCAAGATCGTCGCCGACAAGAAGTACGACGAAGTGCTCGGCGTCCACATGATCGGGCCGCGCTCGACCGAGCTCGTGGCCGAGGCCACGCTGGCGCTCCGCCTCGAGTGCACCGTCGAAGAGCTGGTTCGCACGATCCACGCGCATCCGACGATGTCGGAAGCGGTCGGAGAGGCGTCGCACGCCGCGCACGGCGCCGCCATTCACGCATAGACGCGAGGTCGGCGCGCCGGCCTGCTCAGTGACGGATGACACCATGTCGACAAATGTCGTGATGCCGCAGATGGGTGAGTCGATCGCCGAGGGCACGATCGTCCGCTGGATCAAGAAGCTGGGCGAGCCGGTCGATCGCGACGAACCGCTGTTCGAAATCTCCACCGACAAGGTCGACGCCGAGATCCCGTCCCCCGCCGCCGGTGTGCTCACCGATATCAAAGTGAAGGAAGGGGAGACGGTTCCGGTCAACAGCGTCGTCGCCGTCATCGGCGCCGCCTCCGACGCAGCGGCGTCGTCGTCGACGGAAACGACGCAGGCCCGCGGTTCACAGCCCCAGAACGCACAGGGGCAAGCGGTCTCCACACCGGTTCCGCAGTCGGCGGTCGGCCAGCCCGAGACCGCCGGCGTCTCCGACGACGAAGACGACGAAGCGGGGGAGACGGACGGCCAGGGCGACGTCCGCCGCCAGCGATCGTCGCCGCTGGTGCGGCGGATCGCCAAGGAGCACAACGTCGACATCAGGCTGATCAAGGGCACGGGTGTCAGCGGGCGCGTGACGAAGCAGGACATCCTTGGCTTCATCGAGTCCGGCGCCGCGACAGGTGCGGAGGCGCGGAAGTCGCCGGCCCGGGCGCCGGGTCCGGTGTTCCAGCCCGGCGAGAACGTCCAGGTCGTGCCGATGACCGTGATGCGGCGCAAGATCGCCGAGCACATGGTGCTGAGCGCGCGCACGTCGCCGCACGTGTATTCGGTCTACGAGGTGAACTTCGGCCGCGTGTCGTCGCTGCGTGAGAAGCACAAAGGCGCGTACGAGTCGGCGGGCGCGAAGCTGACCTACACGGGGTTCATCGCCAAGGTGATCGTCGAGGCGCTGCGGCAGTTCCCTATGGTCAACGCCTCGATCGACGGCGACAACATCGTCTACAAGAAAGACATCAATCTCGGCGTCGCGGTGGCGCTCGACAACGGCCTGATCGTTCCGGTCATCCGCAGCGCGGACGAGAAGAACCTGCTCGGGCTGAGCCGCGCGATCAACGACCTCGCCGCGCGTGCCCGTGCCAAGAAGCTCAACCCCGACGAAGTCCAGCACGGCACCTTCACGATCACCAACCCCGGCATCTTCGGCGCGCTCTACGGCCTGCCGCTCATCAACCAGCCGCAGGTCGCGATCCTCGGCGTCGGCTCGATCGACAAGCGGCCGGTCGTCGTCGACGACGCGATCGGGATCCGGCCGGTGTGCCACCTCACGCTCGGCTACGATCACCGGCTGATCGACGGCGCCGATGCCGGACGATTCCTCACCTTCGTCAAGGAGCGGCTCGAGGGCTTCGAAGAGGCGTGGATGTAGGATCGGATCGAGATGCGTCCGATCGAGGTCCGCCGGCTCGGGGTCATTGCCTACGCCGACGGTCTCGAGCTGCAGCGGCAGCTCGTCGAGCAGCGGAAAGCCGGGACCATCCCCGACCAGCTGCTCCTGCTCGAACATCCTCCGGTCATCACCCTCGGCGTCAAGACCCGGCAGGACCGCTCTCACGTCCTGGCCTCCCCCGACATGCTCGAGTCAGCCGGCGTCGAGATCTTCGAAACGGGACGGGGCGGAGACGTCACCTATCACGGCCCCGGCCAGCTGGTGGGGTATCCGATCATCGACCTGCGGCCCGATCGCTGCGACGTGCACCGCTACGTGCGCGATCTCGAGCAGGTGATGATCGACGCCGCAGCACGGCTCGGGGTGACGGCCGAGCGCGTCGCCGGCCTCACCGGCGCCTGGGTCGGGGATGACAAGCTGGCAGCCATCGGCGTCCGCATTTCGCGCTGGGTCACCAGCCATGGTTTTGCGCTCAACGTCAGCACGGATCTGTCCCACTTCGATCTGATCGTCCCCTGCGGCATCACCGACCGCGGCGTGACCTCGCTCGCCCGGCTGACGGGCGCGACTGTCCGGATCCGGGACGTCGAGGACGCCGTGATTGCCGCCTTCTCGACCGTATTCGCGCGCCAGCCCTTGGAGCTTCCCCGGAGGACGTTGCAAGGAACCTCATCGTAACTTACTCATTTATAGCTGCTTACGGCGCGTACTTTCGTGGCGGTTTCGGCCCGGAATAACGCCTCTCCGTACGGTGTTCAATCCCTGTACGGAGGCCCCAGCAATGCGTGACACCGGCGGAGAACGCGAACTCATCGGACGGATGCAGTCGGGAGACGCCTCGGCAGTCGCCGAGCTCTCCTCGGCATACGGCCAGCGGATCCATCAGCTCGCGTTTCGTTACATGAAGAACTGGGAGGACGCGGAAGAAGTCACCCAGGACGTGCTCTTGAAAGTGGTCAGGAAGATCGATGCGTTCCGTGGCGACGCAGCCCTGTCGTCGTGGATCTATCGCATCACGTTCAACACTGCGATGTCGCGGCTGCGAACCGGCAAGGCCGGACGCGCCGCCGAGCAGCAGCGCCACGAACCCGTGTCCGACGAGTTGTCCGGCCTGATCCCGCAGGACCCGGCCGACTGGTCGTCGCTCGCCGACGATCACGTGCTGCGTCGCGAGATGCGCGAGCGGTTGATCAAGGCGCTGACGACGTTGCCGGAGGTGTATCGCACGCCGGTGGTGCTGCGCGACATCCAGGGCATGTCGACGGAAGAGGCAAGCCGCGTGCTGCGGGTCAAGCCGCAGACGCTGAAGTCCCGGCTGCATCGCGGCCGGCTCATCCTTCGCCAGGCGCTGGCGGAGTTCGCTGGCGGTGTCGCGCTTCATACGCGCGACGCCGTCAACTGATCGTCAGGCCATTCTCCAGCAGCGTCTGCTCCTGACGCGTCAGCGCTGGGCGCAGCACGTCTTCGATCCCCCTGCCTTCCCAGCTTCACCGGCATCGCGCCGACCGCGCGACGGAGCGGCGCGTCTTCCAGCGAAACGAAACAGGTGAGGTGCCGGCGCGATCCGTTGACGATCGCTTCCACGACCCGCGCCGCCGCCGACGCCAGGACGAACGGTCCGGGCGGCCACAGGCTCGGGATGCGGGCAGAGATCGCGGCGAGCCGGTGCGGAGCCACCATCGACGTGACCGGCTGGCCGGAGGCGGTGGCCTCCTCCCAGGCGATCACCGCCGCACGGGGCGGCACGCCAACCACGCGCACCTGGATCTCGACGCCGCTGCCGTCACATTCCAGGGCGACGAGGGCGCGAACCGCCGACTCGACCGCGGCCGGCGCGCTGCCGATGACGCGGTTGGCCGGGAGCCGCAGTTCGGTGACCGCGCGCATCATCAGCTGCCGCTGGCTCGCTCCCGCGAACAGCAGCGGCGCGGAGGTGTCGAGCGCCGCGACGCGACGGACCGTGGCCAGGCCGGTCTCGCCGGTGTGCTCGGCATCTCCCGCGGCATGGTCCGCGAACACGATGACGCTCGCGCCGGCCGCCGCCTCGATGCCGTCGGTGCCCGAGACCCGCGTCGTGAAGCCGTCGATTGGCGCCGACTGGGTGATGTCGAGAGCCTTGCCCTGAGCGATCCGTGCTTCGCTGTCGATGAGCCGCACGTCGCCGACGCGATCCCGGACGGCCAGCCGGTGCGCGAGCGCGCCGCCGAGGGCGCCAGCGCCCAGAATCGCGATGAAGGACATCGGAGTCGACTATTCTACTGGGATGCAGACAACCTCTCCAACCGGCGAGAGTGTGCTCGCCAAGAAGGTTGCGCTCGTGACCGGCGGCTCGCGTGGCATCGGCTACGCGATCGCGCAGGCGCTGACGGCGAAGGGAGCCACGGTCGTGATCACGGGACGCACGGCTCGCGACCTCGACGGTGCGGCGCAGCGTCTCGGCGGGCAGACCCTGGCGATCCAGGCCGACGCGCGTGATCCGGATCAGGTGGGGCGCGCGGTGCAGGGCGCGGTCGATCGCGCCGGCGGCCTCGACATCCTGGTGAACAACGCCGGCGTCGGGGTGTTCCGCAACCTCGGCGACATGTCCGTGTCCGACTGGCAGAGCGTGATGGAGACCAATCTCAGCGCGGTCTTCTACTACTGCCACGCCGCGCTTCCTCACCTCCGCAGCCGCGGCGGCGGATGGATCATCAACATCAGCAGCCTGGCGTCGAAGAACCCGTTCGTCGGCGGGACCGCGTACTGCGCGTCGAAGGCCGGCCTCAACGCGTTGTCCGAAGCGCTGATGCAGGAGGTCCGCTACGACAACATCCGCGTCAGCTACGTCCTGCCCGGCTCGGTGGCGACCGGCTTCAGCGGCCGCGGTGAATCGGGCCAGGCCGACTGGAAGACCCAGCCCGAGGACGTCGCCCAGGTCGTCGTCGATCTGCTCGAGATGCCGGCGCGCAGCCTGCCCAGCCGGGTCGAGCTGCGGCCGTCCCAGCCGAAGAAGGCGTAGGCGAGGATCGTCCAGTGATCGGCGCCATCGCGCATTACAACCTGCTCGAGCGGATCGGTGAGGGTGGGCTCGGCGAGGTCTACCGCGCCCGCGACACCAAGGTCGGCCGCACGGTCGCACTGAAGCTCACGCCGCCAGACTTCGCGTCCGGTCACCGCCAGCAGCGGCTGATCGAAGACGCCAGGACCGCGGCCGCGCTGTCCCATCCCAACATCGCGACGCTGTTCGACGTCGGCGACCACGAAGGCCGGATGTATCTCGGCTACGAGTTCGTCCAGGGGATCTCGCTGCGCCAGCAGTTGAACGGCACGGCGATGAACACCAGGCACGCGCTCGACCTCGCCGTGCAGATCGCCGACGCGGTGGCGGAAGCGCACGCGCGCGGCGTGCTGCACAAGGATCTGCGGCCCGACACCATCCTCGAGACCGCGAAGGGCAGCGCCAAGGTGCTGGACTTCGGCATGTCGGTCTGGACCCGGGGCGGCCAGCTGCGCGCGCTGGCTGCCGCGGCTCCCGACGCGGTCGCTCCCGAGGCGACGATGATCGCGGCCTACATGTCGCCGGAGCAGGCGCTCGGCGGCCGCGTCGATGCGCGCACCGACGTGTTCTCGCTCGCGGTGATCATCTACGAGATGGTGACCGGCCAGCACCCGTTCGCGGGACCCGACGCGGCCACGATCCTGCTCAACATCACCCAGAAGACGCCGCCCCTGCCGAGCGCCGTCAACCCGGACCTGCCCAAGATGATCGACGTCGTGCTGTCGCGCGCGCTCGCGAAGGCGCTCGAGCGGCGCACGGAAAGCGCGTCGAGGCTGCTCGCCGATCTGCGGCGCTGCCGCACGGTCATCGACTCGAACAGCGACGAGCCGCAGGCGCGGAGGACCGCACGGCCCGCCTCGCCCCGGAACGACGTCCTGCACATCGAGGAGGAACGCGGCGGCAGCGGCCTGTGGTGGCTGCTCGCGGCGCTCGGCGCCGGCATGGCTGGAGCGGTCTATTACTGGGTGCGGTAGGGGCCGGTGCTTGGTGCTGGGTGCTCGGTGCTGGGTGCTCGGTGCTAGGGTGCTTGGTGCGAGGTGCTGGCTGAAAGCGTGAGGATTCGGCCGAGGGTCTGCGGGTCGATGTTCGCGCCCGAGAGCACGACGGCGATGCGGCGGCCCTTGACGTCGACGTTGCGCGACAGCACGCCCGCGACCGCGGTGGCGGCGGCGCCCTCCGCGATCAGGCGCTCTTCTCGCACCAGCCCGACGATGGCTTCCTCGATCTGCGGTTCGGTGACGGTGGCGATGCCTGCCAGCTGATCTCTGACGATCCCGAACGTAATCGTGTCGGGATCGAGGTTGCCGGCGAGGCCATCTGCGAGCGTGTCAGCGACCTCGATCGGCACGATGCGGCCGGCGGCGAGGCCCTGGGTGAACGGGCAGGACGCGGCCGCCTCGACGCCGAGCGTCTGTGCCCGGCCGGCGGTGGCGATCGCGACGCCGCTCGCCAGCCCACCGCCTCCCATCGCGACGACAATCGTGTCCACCTCCGGATCCTGCTCCAGGATCTCCAGTCCTACCGTGCCCGCACCAGCAATCACGTCCGGGTGTGAGTAGGGTGAAATGAACTCCGCGGATCCGTCTTCCCCGTGTGCCTTCGCCCGGCGCTCGGCATCGTCATAGTCGCTGCTGAGAATCACGTCGGCGCCCGAGCGGCGCAACGCCGCGAGCTTGGTGGCAGGCGCCGACTCCGGCACATAGACCGTCAACGGCAGGCCGGCCGCGGCGGCGGCCAGCGCGAGACCCCGTCCGTGGTTGCCTGCGGATGCGGTCACGAGGCGCGGCGGGCGGGCGGCAGCTTCGCTCAGCCTGAGCACGGCGTTCAATGCCCCGCGAATCTTGTAGGACGCCGTAGGCTGGAGGGTTTCGATCTTGATCAGGACGTCGGCGCCGGCCTGCTCCGACAGCCACTCGGACCGGCGCAGCGGCGTTCGAAGAATGCGGCCGGCCAGGCGGGACGCGGCCGCGTCGACGTCCTGCCTCGTGATCAGGGTTCTGTTTCTCCCGCGCCGCGCAGGATGTCGGCGAGGTTGCCGGCGAACGCCGAACGGGGCAGGACCTGATCCGCGCCGGCCTGGCGCGCGGCGGCGATCAGCTCGGTGTGGACGTGCGACGCGAATCCGATCGTGCGGATCGCCGCCAGCGACGGGTCCGCCTTGATCGCCGCGATGGTCGCCAACGGGTCGGTCTTGGCGCTGTTCAAATCGAAGATCAGCAGCGCCGGCTTCGACTCCCGTGCCTGCGCGAGGATCGCCTCCGGCGATCGGGCGAAGGCGATCTCGACCCCGGCCAGTTTGGCTGTCGTCCGGATTTTCGAGCTGAAGAGCAGATCGTCGACGGCGGCGAGCACCATGCCGCGATCATATCAACCTTGCGCTCGTCCCCCGGGCCGCCGCTCAGCCCTCGGATCCCGAACCGCTCAGCGCGACCACCGCCGCCGATATGCGACGAAGCGGGCCTGCGTCTTTACGGTGCGGCAGCGGCTCGAGCCGATACAACGCTCTCGTGTTCGTGACCGCGGCAACAAGGAAAGTGATCAGCACCGCGACCGCGCCAACGGTCGCGCCGATGTCGAACAGCAGCACGCGCTGGCCTGCCACCGTGCTCCACGGCGACCTGACGAGCTGCAGCGTGCCGATCGCGAGCAGGATACGCAGCTCGGTCGGGCCGAACTTCCAGTACCAGATCCGGAACGTCCCGAGCGCGTGTGTGGCCAGCGCGATCTCGATGGTCAGGAGATAGTAGGCAACCAGGAACGCCGCTCCCGGGGCCAGGCTCATGAATCCGCCGGCGACCAGTCCGCCGATCAGAAACAGGATCCCAATCGCATCCAGCACGTGGTCGACGTAGAACCCGTAGCGCGGCCGCTCATGCCGGCGGACTCGCGCGACGGTGCCGTCCAGGCTGTCTCCGAACCAGTTGACGGCCAGCATCACGACTGCCGCGAACAGCGTCGCGGGCCAGACCGGCGCGAGGGCATAACAGGCGCCCGCGGCGAGCATCGCCACCGCACCGAGCGCCGTCAGGTGGTCGGAATTGACCGCATCCGGCAGGCGCCGGGCCAGCCAGATCAGCAGGCGCTTCTCGACCGCGGCGAGCAGGCTTTGATGAATGCGGATTTCACGCGATTGTTCGGCCATGAGTGTCTCCACCCTGTAATGCGAGAATAGGGCGATGGCAGGCTCACGATGATTCTCGAGGTCCGCGCGGTCGAGCCCTTTCTCAAGAACGGCTACGTCCTGGGCTGCGAGGAGACCCGCGAAGGCGTGGTGATCGATCCTGGAGACGACGTCGAGGCGCTGCTCGAGGCGGTGCGTTCACACGCGCTGCAGATTCGCTACATCCTGCTGACCCACGCGCACCTCGATCACATTACCGGCGTCGGCCGCGCCAAAGCGGTCCTCAACGTCCCGGTGGGGCTGCACCAGGCCGACAATTTTCTCTACCGCGCTATCGTGCAGCAGGGGATGGCCTTCGGCTGGAAGACGGAGCCTCAGCCTCCGGTCGATTTCTTCTACGAGGGGGACGCGCCGCTGGCGTTCGGCCGCTATCGGGTCTGGGTCCGGCACACGCCGGGACATTGTCCCGGGGGCGTGTGTCTGGAGGTCGGGCGCGACGATCAGGCGGAGCGCGTGCTATTCGTGGGAGACACGCTGTTCGCCGGTTCGATTGGCCGTACCGATCTGCCGGGCGGCGATGCGGCGACGCTGCTGCGATCGATCCGCGAGGTGCTGCTGTCGTTCCCGGACGAGACCGTCGTGTACTCGGGCCACGGCCCCGCGACCACGATCGGCCACGAGCGGCGCACCAACCCGTTCCTTACTGCGACGAGCTTTTCGTAACCACGAGCTCGACGGCGCCGATCCGCAGGCGGTCGCCGTGCTTCAGCGTCCCGCGCTCGACCCGCTCGCCGTTGACGTAAGTCCCGTTGGTGCTCTCGAGATCGACGGCCTCGATCTCGCCGGGACCGGCGGCGAGCCGGCAATGCAGGCGCGACACGAGCGCGGCGTCGACGACGAAGTCGGCGCGCGGCGCCCGCCCGATCGTTTTCACGTTCCCGGGAACGATTCTGAAGATGAATGGCTGCTTGGCTTCTTCTGCGGTGCTGAGCATCCACACGGTGGTCTTCCCCTAGGTCTTTACACCCAGCAAATCCCTCACGCGGGCGTGGACGACGTCGCCGTCCTTGGTGAGGAGGGTTTCACGGGTGATCTCGTCCGTGGCATCGACCGGCACTGCCGACTGCTGCGCGCCGGTCTTGCCGAGCAGGTGCGTCAGGAACGTGATGATGTTCTTGGAATACATCTGGCTCGCGTGATACGGCACGAGCGCCGGCGGATTCGAGGGGCCGAGGATCGTCACGCCACGGTGCACGACGGTCTGGTCCGGATTCGTGAGCTCGCAGTTTCCGCCGCGCTCGGCGGCAAGATCCATGACGACCGAGCCCGGCGACATCGCTTCCACCATCTCCGTCGTCACCAGAATCGGCGCCCGCTTGCCGGGAATCAGCGCGGTGGTGATCACCACGTCGCTGCCGGCGACGACCTTGATCATCATTTCACGCTGGCGCCGGTAGAAGGACTCGTCCTGCGCCTTCGCGTAGCCGCCCTTGTCCTCGGCGTCGGCCGACTCGATCGGCAGCTCGACGAACTTCGCGCCGAGGCTCTGCACCTGCTCCTTCACCGCCGGCCGCACGTCATAGGCCTCGACCTTGGCGCCGAGCCGGCGTGCCGTCGCAATCGCCTGGAGGCCGGCGACGCCGGCGCCGACGATGAACACGCGGGCCGACGCGATGGTCCCCGCGGCGGTCATCAGCATCGGGAACATGCGGGGCGACGCATTCGCGGCGAGCAGCACGCCCTTGTAACCGGCGATGGTGGCCATCGAGGACAGCGCGTCCATGCTCTGGGCGCGCGTGATCCGCGGCATCAATTCCATCGAGAACAGCGTCGCGCCGGTCGCGGCGACCTGCCGGATGACGTCCGGCGCCCCGAGCGGATCGGCGAAGCCGATGACCGTCTGGCCCTTGCGCAGCGCGCCGGCGACGGGAGTCGCGCGCACCTGCAGGACGATCTCGGCGTTGTCGAACAGATCGGCGCGGCCGATCACGGCGGCGCCCTGCTGTTCGTACGCGCTGTCGGGAAAGCCGGCTGCGGCGCCGGCGCCCTGTTCGATCGCAATGTCGAGCCCGGCCTTCTTCAGGGCCGCCGCGCCCGCCGGAATGACGGCGACGCGCGATTCACCAGGCCACGTCTCTTTTGGAATCCCGACTCTCATGGCGGAGAAAGTCTAGTCGATTTTGTTTCGGCGCGGCGTCGCCGGTTCACCGGAGCGGCAGCGTCTTGACCCAGCCGTCGAACGTGCGCGCGACCTCCGCACTGATCGACTTCGCCTCGAGCGATTCGTACTCGTCGACGTCGCCGGTCTTCGCCGGCACGAACAGATGGTTGAGTCCGGGCAGCACCTTGAGCTCGACCGGCGGGGCGTTCTTGCGCGCGCGCGCCAGCTCGGCGAGACGCTCGGCGTGATGCGACGGCACCTGGCGATCGAGCGCACCCTGGAGGATCAGCATCGGCTGCTTCACGTCCTTCATCACCGCGGCCGGATCGAACATCAGCAGGCTGCGGTACCACGGCGTGTCGACCAGCGGCCTGACATCGGGCGGCAGCGCCTCCCATCCCTTTTCGGCGACGACCGTTTCGAGAATCTTCTTCTGCAGCTCGATCTTCGTGGTCCGCTCCGGATCCACGACTTTGGCCACGTCGAGCGTGCGCTGCTGCTGCTCGAGGATGACGTCGCGGCCCGAGAGGCCGCTGCCGGCCATCAGCGTCAGCGCCGCGATCTTCTTTTCACGCGCCGCGATCAACGCCACCGCCGCACCCTCGCTGTGGCCGATGACGAAGACGCGCTTGTTGTCCACGTCCTTCCGCCCGGCGACCACCTTCACCGCCGCGATCGCGTCCTCCGCGTAGTCACGCAGCGTCGAGGTTTCGGTGCGCCCACCGCTCTGGCCGACACCGCGCTTGTCGTAGCGGACGACGACGTAGCCGAGGTCGGCGAGCTGGCCGGCGAGTTGCGCGAACAGCGGAATGCCGGCGATGGTCACGTCGCGATCGATCGGTCCCGATCCCGGGACCAGGACCACGGCCGGGTGACGAAGCCGGCCCTGCGCGGCTGGCGTCGTGATCGTGGCGGCGAGGCTGAAGCCGGCGGCGCTGATTCGCAGGTCGGTGTCGGTGGGATTGCGGAACGTATGCTGCCGCGTCGCGACCCCGGCGAGATCCTGGCGGGTGACGGTGAGCGCGCCGGACCCCAGCTCGAGCTTCGCGAATCGATGGCGATCGTCCACCGTGACTTCCGCCTGCATCGGCCCGTCGGGATTGTCGAAAATCAGCGTAAAGCGCCGGGTCGCCAGCTTGCCAGACGGCGTCTCATAGGTGACGGGCGTGACCGCCTTCAGCGTGATCCGGATCTCCCCCTGCGGCGCGATGTATGCCGGGATCACCGCCCCCGGCGCGCTCTGCGCGAGGCGCACGGCCAGCGCCTCGTAGGCCGCGAAGAAGTTGTTCGGCAGCACGACGGTCCGGGCGGTGATCTGATCGTTCTTGCTGTTGGTGGTCGAGCCCTGCGTGATCTCGTTGATCGCGGTCGTCGTGCCGAACGAAGTCGCGAGCGTCAGCGATCGATCCTGGATGCGCGCGTCGAAGCGAAGCTCGATTGGCTGCCAGTCGGGCGCGTAGGTGATCTCGAACCGGTTGTTGATGAAATTGGCGGGCGCCACCATCCGGCCGCTGGAGGTGATGGTCCAGCCGGACGCGGTGCGGGACAACAGGACCTGCTCGCGGCCCGCTTCGCGCCCCTGGATGAAGATCACGAAGGTGGCTTCGCCAGTCGCCGGCGTCACCGCCGGGGCCTGACGGGCATCGGCGCCGGGCGTCAACAGCAGAGCCATCGCGACCCAGGTCACGGCGGCCGCGGCGGTAAAATGGCGGGGCACCGGCACCCTCCGAGGATATCAGCGGCACCCCATGTTTTCACTCGAACAGTATCGGGCTCTCCAGGAAGTCGCGGGATTTCTCGATCGGCACGCTCGCGGACGCCTCGTGCTCACCGGCGCCGACCGCCGCTCATATCTTCACGGTCAGCTCACCAACGACATCGAGGCGCTATCGGCGGGGCACGGCTGCTACGCCGCGCTGCTGACCCCGCAGGGGCGCATGATCAGCGACATGCGTGTGTCCGAGCTCGGCGATCGCGTGCTGCTGGATCTGCCGGCGCACACGGCCGACACCGTCCGCCAGCGGCTCACCGACTTGATCTTCAGCGAGGACGTGGAGGTCGCCGACGCGCGCGGCACGCTGACGCACCTCGGGCTGTACGGGCCCGCGGCTGCCGCCATCCTCGGCCGCGTCGTCACAGCGTCCGGTGTCCGACGCCGGCGGGCGCGACGCGAACGACGAAGTGGCCGCACGCACCGAGCGCCTCGCCGGCCTGACGCCGGGGGCCAACGATCGTTGGCTGTTTCAAGGCGCTGATCTCTTCGTCGTCGCCAGCCGCGATTACGGGGTGAGCGGGTTCGAGCTGTTCGTCGACGCCGGCAGCGGCCAGGCGCTGGCTGCCGCCCTCGGTGCATCGGGCGCGATGCCGATTTCGGCGGCGACGGCGGACGTCACGCGCGTCGAAGGCGGCGTCCCGGAGTTCGGCGTCGACATGGACGAGCACACCATACCGCTCGAAGCCGGCATCGAGGACCGCGCCATCAGCCTGACCAAGGGTTGCTACGTCGGACAGGAAGTGATCATCCGCGTCCTGCACCGCGGCCAGGGGCGCGTTGCCCGAAAGCTCGTCGGCTTCGTCGGCGATCCCGCGGCGACGACGTTCGCGGCCGGCGAGGCGCTCGTCGCCGGCGACGGCGGCAAACCGGTCGGCTCGATCACGAGCGCCGTCGTGTCGCCCAGGCTCCGCAGGCCGATTGGCCTCGGCTACGTGCACCGGGATCATGCGGCTCCCGGCAGCGTGCTCCACCCGGGCACCGCATCCGGCGCCGCTCACGTGACCGTGGTGACGCTGCCGTTCACTGCGCCAGCAGGCGAATGAGCTCGTCGTCGGCGGGCGGGAAATCGAGCGTGCGCAGCTCCTGGCGCGCGATCCAGCGCAGCTCCTGGCCGAGCTGCGGCTGCGGCTCGCCGTCGGTCGTGCAGCGGAAGAAGTGCAGCTCGACCGTGCGTTCCGGATATTCGTGGGTCACGCTGAGGAGTTCTTCCGCAACGTGCTACGTCGCAGCCCAGCTCTTCGCGGATCTCGCGGACCAGGCAATCGGCGTGGGTTTCGCCCGGCTCGCACTTGCCGCCGGGAAACTCCCAGTAGCCCTCGAGATGCGTGCCCCGCAAGCGCCGCGTCACCAGATAGCGGCCGTCGCGTTCGACCACCGCCGCGGTGACGACGATGAGCGGGCTACTCACGCTCGTGAGCGGGGTTGAACGGATAGGCGGCGCAGCCGGCGCGCATCGGGCACACGAGGCATTTCGGTTTCCTGGCGGTGCAGACCGTGGCCCCGAAGTCCATCAGCGCCTGGTTGAAGTCGAAGACCTGCTTGACCGGCAGGAGCGTGCGCGAGAGCGTCCAGAGATGCCGGCGGCCGGCATGCGACTTCAGGTTGCCGCGGCCGACGAACACGCGGAACAGCACGCGCGCCACGTTGGTGTCGAGGATCGCCGCGCGCTGCCCGAACGCAAAGCTGAGGACCGCCCCGGCCGTGTAGGCGCCGATGCCCTTGAACGATCGCAGCGTGTCCTCGTCGGACGGCAGCTCGCCGCCGTAGCGGGCGACCGACTCCTTGGCGATCGCGTGGAGGCGCCGCGGGCGGATGTTGTACCCGAGCGGCCGCCACAGGTGCGTGACGTCGTCTTCCGGCGCGTCCGCGAGCGACTCCAGCGTGGGGTACTTGTCGAGCCACTGCTGGTACTTGGGCAGCACGCGATCGACCTGCGTCTGCTGCAGCATCACCTCGGAGACGAGGATGGATAGGGGTCGCGCGTCCGGCGCCAGGGCAGGTCCCGGCCGTGGCGCTTGTACCAGTCGAGCAAGCGGCGGCGAAAACGCTGGCGATCGCGGGGCGGCGGAAGGGTCTCGACGCGGGAATGATTGGACTGCCGTGAAGTCATTCAGGAAAACCGACGCGCACGCGGACGTAGTGAAATAATTGGCCGGGTGAAAATCTATACCAGGACCGGTGATTCGGGCGAAACCGCGCTGTTCGACGGCACGCGCGTGTCGAAGGCCAACGCCCGTGTCGCCGCCTACGGGGAGATCGACGAGCTCAACGCCTGGCTCGGCTTCGCGAGCGCGCAGACCACCGATACCGGCCTCCAGGAGCAGCTGACGCGGATTCAGCGCGACCTCTTCGCCCTCGGCGCGCGGCTTGCCGATCCCGCGCATCGCATCGCCGGGCGCGTGACCAAGGCCGCCGTTGCCGTCGAAGACGTCACCCGCCTCGAAGGCTGGATCGACGCTGCCGACGCCGAGCTGCCGGCGCTGCGCCGGTTCATCCTGCCGGGCGGCTGCGCCGCCGGGGCCGCGCTGCACGTTGCCAGGACGGTCTGCCGTCGGGCCGAGCGGGCGATGGTCGATCTCGGCGACGAGGCGTTCGAGATCGAGCTGCTGCACTACGTCAACCGGCTCTCGGATCTGCTGTTCACGCTGGCCAGGCTCGCGAACCATCGGGCCGGATACCCGAGATCGAGTGGTGAACAGCGCCGCGACCGTAGCCCGCCAGACGCCGCTCGACGAGGCCTACGCCGCCTGCGAGCAGCTGGCGCGCAGCCATTACGAGAACTTTCCCGTGGCCTCGCTCCTGCTGCCGCGCGCGATGCGGCCGTCGATCGCGGCCATCTATGCGTTCGCGCGCCGCGCCGACGATTTCGCGGACGAAGGCGACGTGCCCGCGGCGGAGCGTCTCCACGCGCTCGATCAGTGGCGCCGCCGTCTGCACGCCTGCACCGTGCCGGCGAGCCGCGATATCGCGCCGTCTCCGGACGATGCCGTGTTCGTGGCTCTGGGCGACACGATTCGGCGGCACCGGCTGCCGGTCAAGCTGTTCGACGATTTGATCAGCGCCTTCCGGCAGGACGTGACCGTCAAGCGGTATCCGACGTGGGAGCGCCTGGTCGACTATTGCTCGCGATCGGCCAACCCGGTGGGACGGCTCGTGCTCCGCGTCGCCGGACACGACGATCCGGCGCTCGACCTCGCCTCGGACGCGGTGTGCACCGCGTTGCAGCTGACGAATTTCTGGCAGGACCTGGCGCAGGACTGGTCGCGGGGCCGCCTCTACGTGCCGATCGACGACCGCGATCGCGCCGGGGCTCGAGACGCCGATCTCGACGCCGGACGGATCACGCCGGAGTGGCAGGCCGCCCTGCGCGTCATGTCGGCGCGGACGCGGGCGCTGTTCCACGCCGGCCGTCCCGTCTGCGACGGCGTCGAAGGCCGGCTGAAGCTGGAGCTCCGGCTCACCTGGCTCGGCGGGTCGCGCATCCTCGATCGCCTCGAGCAGAACGACTTCGACGTCTTCGGCCGCCGTCCCACGCTCGGCGGCGCCGACGCCGTTCCGCTGCTGTGGCGTGCGGTCCTCTGGCAGCACGCCGCCTGAGCTCCGACATTGGCCCGCGACACGAACTTCTACTACTCCTTCCTCGTCCTGCCGGCCGAGAAGCGCCGCGCCATCATCGCGGTGTGGGACTTCTGCCGCGCCGTGGACGACGCCGTGGACGAGGCGCAGGGAGAAGGCGAGGGGCGCGATGCGTCGGCGCGACGGGAGATCGCGCGCTGGCGGCGGGAACTGGCCGCGTGCTTCGAAGGCGGCACCCCGGAATCCTCGCAAGGTCTCGCCCTGTTGCCGTACATCAGGCAGTTCTCGTTGCCGCGAGAGCCGTTCGACGCGTTGATTGAAGGCGTCGAGATGGATCTGGGGTGCCGTCGCTACGAGACGTTCCCCGACCTCTACGAGTACTGCATCAGGGTCGCGTCGGCGGTCGGGCTGATCTGCGTCGAGATCTTCGGCTACCGCGATCCCGCCGCCCGGCAATATGCGATCGATCTCGGCGTTGCCCTCCAGCTCACGAACATCCTGCGCGACGTCCCCGTCGATCTGGCGCAGGGCCGCGTCTACATTCCGCTCGAGGATCTGCGGGCGCACGGCTGCACGGAAGCCGATCTCCACCACGAAGTGGCGCAGGCGGGCGGCGGCGTCCGCTCGCCGGCGGTGAAGGCGCTTCTCCGCCAGCAGGCGGTCCGGGCCCGCGATTACTACGGCCGCGCCGCGCGCGCGCTGCCGCGCCAGGACGTGCGCCGGCTGGTCGCCGCGGAGATCATGGGCGCGATCTACCGGACGATCCTGACGCGGATCGAACAGCTCGACTACGACGTGTTCTCGCGGGTCGTCCGGATTCCACGGCCGAGGCGCGCCCTGATCGCAGCCGCCACCTGGGCCCGGGCCGTGCTCCTGCCGTGAGCGCGCGCTTCGACGTCATCGTCATCGGCGCCGGCTTCGCCGGGCTCAGTGCCGCGGCGGCGCTGGCCGAGCGCGGCGCGCGGGTACTCGTCCTGGATGCGCGGCCTCAGCTCGGCGGACGCGCGACCGCGTTCACCGACCGTGAAACCGGCGAGCTCGTCGACAACGGCCAGCACGTGCTCTTCGGCTGCTACTACGAGACGTTCGCGTTCCTCCGCCGCATCGGCGCAGAAGGCCACGTCCGGATGCAGCCGTCGCTCGAGTTCGTGTGCTACGACACGGCGCGCCGCCGGTCGGTCCTGAAGTGCCCGAGGATCCCTGCTCCGCTGCACCTCCTTGCCGGCGTGCTGCGATGGGACGCGCTGCCGCTCGCGGAACGACTGTCGGCGCTGCGGGTTGGCGGACCCATACTCGCCGCCAGGCGTGAACAGCAGCGGCGCGGCGCCGTGAGCGTCGAGCCCGCGGCAGCCACCGTGCAGGACTGGCTCGATCGCCACGGGCAGGGTCCGATGCTGCAGGAATGGCTGTGGCATCCGCTCGCGATCGCGGCGCTCAACCAGCATCCCCGGCACGCTGCCGCGGCGCCGTTTCTGCGGGTGCTCGCAGAGATGTTCGCGCCGTCCGCCACGGCGGCGGCGATCGTGCTGCCGGCCCGGCCGCTCCACGAGATGTACGCCGAGCCGGCGCGCCGCTTTCTGCTGGCGCGCAACGGCGACGTGAGGTCGTCGGCGGTCGCGAGGCTGAGCGTGAGCGGCGGGGTGGTCGACGCCGTCGAGGTGCGTGGCGAGCGCTTCACCGCGGATCGGGTGATTGCCGCGGTGCCATGGTTCGCGCTCAAGACGCTGTTCGGATCAGCGCCGCCGGCGGAGCTGTCGGCGGTGTTCGACGCCGTCGCCGGCATGCAGGCGATGCCGATCGTCACGGTCAACTTGTGGTACGACCGGGCGGTGATGGACGAGCCCTTCGTCGGCCTGCCCGGCCGGACCGTGCAGTGGGCGTTCGACAAGCGGGTGGCGTTCGGAGGCACCGCCTCGCACCTGTCGCTGGTGTCGAGTGGAGCGACCGAGATCGTCGGCCAGAGCAACGAGGCCCTGGCGCGGATGGCGGCGGCGGAGATCGAGGGCTCGATTCCCGGCGCGCGCGGGGTGTGGCCCGTGCGTGCCACCGTCATACGCGAGAAGCAGGCGACGTTTTCGCTGGCGCCCGGCCAGCCGCCTCGTCCGGCGCTGACCACGCCGATTCCAAACCTGATCCTGGCGGGGGACTGGACCGATACCGGCCTGCCTGCCACGATCGAAGGCGCCGTCGTCAGCGGTCATCGCGCCGCGCGGGCCGTGCTCGGCAGCACCGAGCCGTCGAGTACAACCTCATGACATCAGTCGTCCTTCACTACCAGGAGATCGCGCTCAAGGGGAAGAACCGGCCGTGGTTCGTGGCGCGGCTGGTGCGGAATCTCCGGCGCGCGACGTCGGATCTCGACGTCACCGCAGTGCGCGTGCTGATGGGACGCATCGAGATGGTGCTCGGTCCGAACGCGGACTGGGCCCTCGTGCGCGAGCGGCTGGCGCGTGTGTTCGGTGTCGGCAACTTCGCCAAGGCGGGCCGCGCTCCTCTCGACGTCGACGCGATCGCGGCGGAGATCCTGAAGGACCTCGGGGACCTCCAGCCGCGGACGTTCAGGGTCTCGGCGCGGCGGGCGGACAAGCGGTTTCCCCTGACGTCGCCGCAGATCGAACGGGAGGTCGGCGGACGGATCAAGGAGGCGCGGAACTGGACCGTGAATCTGTCGGAGCCGGAGCTGACGATCCACGTCGAAGCGCTGACCAACGAGGCGTTCTACTTTGCAGGGAAGCACCAGGGAGCCGGCGGATTGCCGGTGGGCGCGAGCGGCCGGGTCGTCTGCCTGTTGTCGGGAGGCATCGATTCGCCGGTCGCGGCGTGGCGAATGATGCGCCGCGGCTGTCGCGTGCTGTTCCTGCACTTTCACAGCTACCCGGTGCTGTCGCGGGCGTCGCAGGAGAAGGTGCGCGAGCTCGCCACGGTGCTGACGCAGTATCAGTACGACTCGCGCCTGCTGCTCGTGCCCTTCGCCGACATCCAGCAGCAGGTCATCCTCAGCGTCGCGCCGCCGCTGCGCGTGGTGATCTACCGCCGCCTGATGATGCGCATTGCCGAGGAAGTGGCGCGGCGGCATCGGGCGCTAGCGCTGGTCACCGGTGAAGTCGTCGGCCAGGTGGCCTCGCAGACGATCGAGAACCTGAATCGCATCAACGAAGTGGTGGAGCTGCCGGTGCTGCGGCCGCTGATCGGGATGGACAAGGAAGAGATCACCGCGGCGGCGCAGCGGCTCGCGACGTACCCGATCTCGATCATCCCGGACCAGGACTGCTGCACCCTCTTCACCCCGCGCCATCCGGCCACCAAGGCGCGGCGAGGGGACGTGGAACGGGCCGAGGCTTCGCTGCCGATCGACGCGATGATCGAGAAGGCGCTGGAGGCCGCGGTCATGGAGGAGTTCCACTTCCCCGTTGTAAAATGACCGGCTACGCGGGCCTCGGCTCGCCACAGGAGATCAGAACGTGAAAATGACACCAGGGAAGCTCGCCGGCATGAAGGCGGTCTCGAACGACCGCGGCGTCATTGCCGCCGCCGCGATGGATCAGCGCGGCTCGCTGCAGAAGTCGCTGGCGAAGGAAAAGGGCGGCGACATCAGCGACCGCGATATGGAGGAGTTCAAGATCCACGTTTCGGAGGTGCTGACGCCTCACGCGAGCGCGATCCTGCTGGATCCGGAGTGGGGCATCCCCGCCAGCAAGCGCCGGGCGTCGAACGCCGGCCTGCTGATGGCCTACGAGAAGACCGGCTACGACAAGACCGGCCCGGGACGGCTGCCGGATCTGCTCGACGAGTGGTCGGTCCGCCGGCTGAAGGAGGTCGGCGCCGACTGCATCAAAATCCTGCTCTACTACACCCCCGACGATCCCAAGGACGTCAACGACCGGAAGCACGCGTGGGTCGAGCGGATCGGCGACGAATGCCGCGCCAACGACATCCCGTTCTTCCTCGAGTTCATCGGCTACGAGGAAGGCGCTGACGAAAAGGGGCTCGACTTCGCCAGGAAGAAGCCGCGCATCGTCGCCGGCAGCATGGCGGAGTTCACGAAGGATCGCTACGGCGTCGACGTCATGAAGGTCGAGATGCCGATCAACATGACGTTCGTCGAGGGCGCGCGCGTGTACGGCGGACAGACGGCGTACACCAGGCAGGAGGCGATGGATCATTTCCGCCGCACCGCGGAGGTCGCGACGCGGCCGTTCATCTACCTCTCGGCTGGCGTCAGCAATGCCGAGTTCACCGAACAGCTGGAACTGGCAGCGGAAGCCGGCACGCGCTTCTCGGGCGTGCTGTGCGGCCGCGCGACCTGGAAGGACGGGATTCCGGTCTACGGCAAGCAGGGCGGCGCAGCGTTCCGGTCGTGGCTGGAGAAGGAAGGCGTGAAGAACATCGAGAACGTGAACGCGCACCTGAAGCCGGCGCGTCCGTGGTTCGAGTTCTACGGGGCGAAGTCCGCCGACGAGCTCAAGTAGGGGAATGGCGGGGGCGGTCGGCCGACCGCCCCCTGTCCGTCAGTTGCGCTTCAGGACTTCGATGCCGCTCACCTTGCCGAGGCAGGTGTCGCCCGAGTAGGGCACGCGGACCGAGTCGAGCCCGATCTCCGCTGTGCCGGTCAGCGAGATGCTGCACGACCCAAGGCCCGGGGCACTGCCCGTTCCGGCGGCGGCCCAGCGGATCGTCGAACCCGACAATGTGCCCTCCGCAGTTCCCGACAGCTTGAGGTCGTTGGCGCAGGTGGCGCTGAACTCGCCCTTGGCACTCGTCCCGGTCTGCTCGGACACCTTCCACTTGAAGTCGGTGCAGGTGCTGGGCGACGGGATGATGCTGGCCGACGACCAGCTGCCCATCAGCGTACCGATGCCGGTTGCCGAGGGGCCAGTCAACGAACTCTTCCGTTCGAAGCCGAGACACGCGGCTGACGACGCGGCGACGGCGAGGCATGCAAACAGCCGAATCGCATTCTTCATGATCTTGTCTCTATCAACTTAATCGGCACAGCGGTGCCAGGGAAATAGAAGCAGGGGAGACCTGCAGTATAACAGCCGGGACGTGCGGAATTGCTCGGAAACCGAGCTCATCCAGCGCTCTTGTGCGGTCGAGCTGACGGTTCTGAACGCGCGTGGTGAGAATTGAAATAGTCGATCAGCGCTTCTTTGGTGCTCCGGAACGCGAGCTCATCCCACGGAATCTGATCGCGTGTGAACAGCGACGCCTCGAGGCACTCCTCGTCGGTGCAGAGCTCGCCACCGACCATGGTCGCCGCATACACGATGATGATTGGCGAGGTCCCGCCATAGGAGTAGACGTCGATCAGGTGATCGATCCGGACCGCGAGTCCTGATTCCTCGCGGGCCTCGCGCACGGCGGCGTCGAGCACCTGCTCGCCGCGGTCGACGTAGCCGCCCGGAAACACCCACAGCCCGTACCCGGGTTCGATGGCGCGACGAACCAGCACGATGCGATCGTCCGCGGTCCTGATCACCGTCCCGACCGCGACCTTCGGATCCATGTAGAACACGAAGGAGCACGACTCACACACGAGCCGTTCGGGATCTCCGGCCTTCAGCGTCCGGCCCTGCAGCCGCCCTCCGCATGTCGGACAGAACCGGTACGGAACCACGTCCATCCTGACGACTATAATGCCGGCATGTCGATTCTGAAGGTAGCGCGCATGGGACACCCCGTGCTTCGGACCGCCGCGCGCGCGCTCGATCCCGGCGAGATTCGTTCGCCGCGAATTCAGCAGCTCATCGACGACATGTTCGAGACGATGAACGAGTACCAGGGCGTCGGCCTGGCCGCCCCGCAGGTCCATGAAAGCATCCGGTTGTTCGTGGCGGGATTCGCGCCGGGCCGGGACGATGACGACGAGGACGAGGAGCAGGAGCGGGTCCCGCAGATGGCGCTGATCAATCCCGAGATCACGCCCGCGACCGAGGAGCTGGTCGAGGACTGGGAGGGTTGTCTCAGCATCCCCGACCTGCGCGGCCGTGTCCCGCGGGCGCGGCAGATCGTCGTGCGCGCGCTCGATCGGCGCGGCAAGCCCGTCGAGCTGCGCGCCTCGGGCTTCACGGCCCGCGTCATCCAGCACGAAACCGATCATCTCGACGGCGTGTTGTTCCTGGATCGGATGGACGGCTTCGAGACGCTGACGTTTCTCGACGAATTCGGCCGCTACTGGAGCGGCCAGCGCGTCAAGGCGGAATAGCCCGTGGTGCCGACAGTCACCGGACCCGAATCGTTCACGGCGGAAGAGCGCGCCCGGCTCGCGCCGTACTTCACCAACGCAGACGCCCACGTCTTCGCGCTGACGAATCTGCCGGAGACCGTGAAGGGCGCGCTCTTCGCGCGCTACTCACGCTCCGCGAAATCCCTCCGCCGGCTGTTCCTCGACGAGTTTGCCGACAAGGTCGCTCCCGACGCGGCCTCGACGCCAGACGTGCCGGCGTCGTCGGCCGCGGTCGAGCGTGCCGAGCGTCTCTATGCGAGGGTCTTCAGCGATTACGGTGACGACTCGGTGGCGCAGCTCGGCGGCGCGCACATCGCGTGCGAGTACGTGTCCAACGTGCTGACCAAGGTGCTCGAGTGGGGCCGCCTGATGTCCTACCTCGAGCAGTCGACGCGTTACGTGCCGTATACCGATCGGCTGCACGACCGTTGGCGGTACCACGTGCCCGCCGAGCTCGGGTCCGGTGCGCTGCACGACGAGTACGTCCGCACCATGGACCGCGCCTTCGAGTGCTACGCGGCATGGATCCCGCGCATGCAGGAATACTTTGCCGCCCGCCACCCGCGAACCGCAGCGGATTCGGAGGCGGTGCACCGCGCCGCGATTCGCGCCAAGGCGCTGGATACGCTGCGTGGACTGCTGCCCGCGGCCACCCAGTCGAACGTCGGCTTGTATGGCAGCGGCCAGGCGTTCGAAGCGCTTCTGCTCCGCATGCAGGCGCACGCGCTCGACGAGGTCCGCACCTGCGCGGCGCAGATGCTGGTGGAGCTGCGCAAGGTGATTCCGGCGTTCCTGACCCGGGTCGATCAGCCGGAACGAGGCGGCCGCTGGTCCCGCTACCTCGCCGAGACCCGTGACCACGTCGCGGCGACCGCGGCGGAACTGCTTCGTCACGAAGCTGCGGAGCCGGCCGACGAAGTCACGCTCTCCGCCTTCGATCCCGACGGGGAGATTCACGTCGTCGCGGCCGCGCTCTACTCGTCGTCGTCGCTGCCCGATGCGCAGCTGATGCGAATTGCGAGGTCGATGGCGCCCGACGCGCGGGCCCGCGTGCTGCGCGCCTACGTTGGCGATCGCGCCAACCGCCGGCATCGGCCGGGGCGCGCCTTCGAGCGCACCTCGTATCGCTTCGACGTGCTGACCGACTACGGGGCGTTCAGGGACCTGCAGCGGCACCGGCTGCTCACGCTCGAATGGCAGCCGCTCTCGACCCGTCACGGCTTCACCGAGCCGGCGGCGCTGATCGAGGCCGGCGGCGGCGACGACTGGCAGCGGGTCATGGACGCGTCCGCGTCACTCTACGAGCGGATGTGCGGCGAGGGCCTCGAGAGCGTCGCCCCCTACGCCGTGGCGATGGCGTATCGCGTGCGGTTCTACATGGACATGAACGCGCGCGAAGCGATGCACGTCATCGAGCTGCGATCCGCGCCCCAGGGGCATCCCGCGTATCGCCGGGTCTGCCAGCGCATGCACACCCTGATTGCCGAAGTCGCCGGCCACCACGCCATCGCCGATGCGATGACCTACGCCGACCACTCCGAAGTCGAGCTCGAGCGCCTCAACGCCGAACGCGCGCTCGAAGCGAAACGCGCCCGACGCGAACCGGACGACGCGATTCAGGTGCGGTGAGCGGCTGACCGTGAACGTCATCTTCACGCATCGTCTCGAGGTTCGCTTCCGCGACTGCGATCCGCTCGGCCACGTCAACAACGCCGTCTACCTGACCTACCTCGAACAGACGCGGTTCAACCACTGGCGCGCGTCCGGCATCGCCTCGGGCCCGGACGGCAATGGCATCCCGAGCGTCATTCTTGCGCGGGTGGAGATCGACTACCGCCGGCAGGTGCGATACGGAGACCGGCTCGAGATCCGTCTGGGCGTCGCCGCCATCGGCCGCACAAGCTTCACCTACGAGTACCAGATCGTCTCGGAGGATGGCCAGGTGGCCGCGACGGCACGCACGGTCCTCGTCAGCTTCGACTACGCGGCCGGCCGGCCAACCCCGGTGACCGACGTACTCCGCGAGGCGCTGACCCGCCAGATTTCGTCCTGATTCCCTCGAAACTGGCGAAATTGTCGATGTTCCGCCGAGCCCGCTTCTGGTTACTCGTGCTGACGGCGATCGCCGCCGCGGACGTGGCCGCTACCCGCGCATCAGGTCAGGCCCGCCTGGCCGCGGCTGACGTCGCGCGGCGGGTGCAGGACCGCGATACCGGCCGCGACTCGCGGCAGACCCTGCGCATGAAGCTCGTCGACCGCCGTGGCCGCACGCGCGACCGTGCCCTCGAGGTGACGACGCTGCGCGGCCGCAGCGCGCCGGGCGCCGCCAGGACCGCGCCCGACGGTGACCGGCTCCTGATCCGCTTCACCGAGCCTGGTGACATTCGCGGCACCAGCTTTCTGGTCTGGGAGCATCCCGCCGCGGAGGACGAGCGGTTCCTCTACCTGCCGTCGCTCGGCCGGGTGCGGCGAATCGCCGGCGGAGAAACGCAGGACAGCTTCGTCGGCAGCGACTTCACCTACGAGGACATCGGCGGTCGGGAGTTCGACGAGTACAGCTACGCCTTCGCCGGACCCGACGGCGAGTCCGCGTCGTGGACGCCACCGGGCGGCGGCGCCGCGGCGCCGGCCTGGCGGCTGGAATCGAAGCGCCGGGACACGTCGGTGCCGTTCCCGCGCGTCGTCTCGCTCGTGCTCAAGGACAGCCTGGTGGTAGTGCAAGCGGAGATCTTCAATCGCCGCAACGAGCGGCAGAAGGTCTACACGGTGCGCCGGCTCGAACGGATCAAGGGCATCTGGACGGTCATGGACTCGCAGATGACCAACGCCCTCGAGAAGACGAGCACCGACCTCGTGGTCGCGCAGGCAGACTACAACGTCGGCCTCGAGGAGGCGGACTTCAGCCGCCGGGAGCTCGAGCGCCCGCCGCCAAAGCCCGGCGGCGGGAAGTAAGGGTCCATGTCGCGGCTGCTCGCCGAGGTCATCTATCGCTTCCGCTTTCCGCTGACCGCGATCGCAATCGCCGGCGCCGTCCTGTTCGCTCCGCGCGCCAACATCACCAACATCGACAACGACATCACGGCCTGGTTCTCGCGCGACGACCCCGTCTACCGCGACTATGAGCGCTTCCGCGAGGAGTTCGCCGGGACCAGGACGTTGATCGTCGCGCTCGCCGCGCCCTCTGCCGACCGGCTGTTCTCGCGCGAGATGCTCGACTACCTCGAGCGGGTGACCGGCGACATCGAACGCGTCGACACCGTGCAGCGCGTGGACAGCCTCGCCACCGCGACGATTGTCGACAGCGTTCCCGACGGCCTCGACGTCAGGCCGCTCATCGACCTGGCCCGCACGCGGGGCGCCGACGACGTGCGGCGGCGCGCGCTGGAAGACGAGCTCATTCGTGGAGATCTGGTGTCGGAGGACGGCACCGTCGCCGCGCTGATCGTCAGCTTCGACGAGGACCGCATCGACACCGTGCGGGCCGGCGTCATCCAGAAGATCCACGACATCGTCGATCCGGGGCTGCCGGCGGGCATCCGCGCCTACTACAACGGCAGCCTCGAGATCAGCGAAACCTACAACCGCATCACCCTCGACAACCAGCAGAAGTTCACGCCGCCGATCCTGCTGTTCACGGTCCTGGCGATCTACGCCACCTTCCGCTCGTTCCGGAAGACCGTGCTGTCGCTGATCGCGATCGCGATCAGCGTGCTGTGGACGCTCGGCCTCTACTCCCTGCTCGGCTACACCTACAACGTGCTGGCCAGCATGATCGTGCCGCTCATCGTCGTGCTCGCGATCGCCGACGACGTGCACATCATGCAGCACTGGGACGAGGAGCGCCGGCACCTCGACGCCGAGCAGGCCTTCAAGAACACGGTCGCGCACCTGGCGGCGCCGCTCCTCGGCGCCAGCGGCACCACCGCCCTCGGCATGCTGTCGCTCGCGACCAGCGACGTCGTCGCCGTGCAGTCGTTCGGCGTCGGCTCGGCGATTGGCGTGATGGTGGACTTCGCGATCTCGCTGGTCGTGATGCCGACGCTTCTCAGCCTGGTGAAGCCGGAGACCGGCACGCCCCCGCACGAGCGCTACCTGCTGCCGCCCTTGCAGCGGATCGCCGCCTGGTCGACCGCGCATCCGCGCCGCGTGTTCGTGGTCTGTGTCGCGGTCTGGGCGGTGTCGGCGCTCGGGACCCTTCGCCTTCGCGTCGATACGAACCACATCAACTTCTTCAGCCGCACCCACCCGATCAGCGAGTCGGCGGCGGTCATCGATTCGAAGCTCGCCGGCGTTTACAGCTTCCAGATCATGCTGGAGGGGCCGCCCGACTCGCTGAAGACGCCGGACGCCCTCCACCGGATGGATCGGCTGCAGGCCGAGCTGCGGCGCGCGCCGTACGTGCGCAAGGTCACATCGGTTGCGGATTACGTCAAGCGCATCCACCGCGAGCTGAACGACGGCCGGCCGGACGCCGACGTCATTCCTGACGACGCCGGGACGATCGCCCAGGAGCTGTTCGTGTTCACGCTCGGCGGCGAAGGGCGGCACGAGCTCGAGCGGATCGTGGCCAGCGACTTCTCGCGCGCCCAGATCTCGATCAAGCTGCAGTCGATGAGCTCGGATCTGGTCCTTGGCCAGGTCGAACGCGCCGACGCGCTCGCGAAGGAGGTCTTCGCCGGAACCGGGATCTCGGTGCTGACGACCGGCTCCGGCCGGCTGTTCAGCACGCTCGATCACTACCTCGTGACGTCGCAGGTTAACAGCTTCGCCACCGCGTTCGTCACCGTGTTCGGCGTGATCTTCCTGGTGTTCCGATCGTTCCGCTTCGGCCTGCTCACGATCGTTCCCAATGCGCTGCCGGTGATCGCGGTGCTCGGCGTGATGGGCTATCTCGACATCTCGCTGAACATCGCGACGGTGATGGTGGCGAGCGTCGCGCTCGGCGTCGTGGACGACGACACCATTCACTTCATCAATCGCTATCGCCGGGAGGTCGCCGCGGGGGCGACGACCGACGACGCCATCCGCACCGCGACCTCGCACGAGGGGCGCGCGTCGTTGACGACGGCCATCATCAACAGCTGTGGCTACGGCGTGCTGCTGATGTCCGAGTACAAGCCGACGGCGTGGTTCGGCGGCCTGCTGGCGCTGACGATGGCGGTGGCCTTTCTCGCCGAGGTGCTGATCCTGCCGGCCACCATCAAGCTGATGCCAAGGTTGTTCGGCGCGGACGCGCTGCGGCGCGGCAAGGTGGCGGCCACGGCGGCCGGCGTCGTCCTCGTCGGTGTCCTGGCCTCGCCGGCGGCCGCGCAGCCGGTGCCGACCGGCTACGCGTCGTTGTTCGTGGACTACCTGCCCAATCGCGCCGGCACGGTCGAAGGCCGGATCCGGATATTCGCCGAAGAGAAGGTCGACATGTCCTCCGGCGTTCGCCTGACGGCGTCGGCCTTCGTGGAAGGCGCGCTGGCGCGCCGGCCGGTCGAGCCCGGGCTGGACGTGACGCGGACGGCCGTCATCCGCGAAGCGGTCGTGCGCGTGCAGGACGCGAACATCGAGCTGGTGCGCGGGCGTACCGAGCTCGTCGCCGGCCTTGGCCGCGTCGTCTGGGGCCGCCTCGACGAGATCCAGCCGACCGACGTCATCAACCCACTCGACGTCTCACGCTTCTTCTTCGACGGCCGCAGCGAGGCGCGGCTGCCGGTCGCACTCGTGCGCGGACGGTTCTTCCTGAATGCCGACAGCTCGATCGAAGCGATCTATGTGCCGGTCTTCCGCCGCGGCCGCTTCGACCAGATCGACGAGCCGACGGCGCCATTCGCGATTGACGCGCCAGCCGGAATCGCCGTCTGCCTGGCAATCGGGTGCCCGGTCCTTCCGGTCGAGGTGGTCACGGAGGAACCTTCGGTGCGTCTGGCCAACGGCCAGGGCGGCGTGAGAATCAACGCCACGACCTCGCGGGTGGACTGGAGCGTCTCGGCGTACCGCGGGTTCGAGCCGTTCGCGATCTACGCCGCGGGGCCGGTCACGGCCGGGCGCGCCACGATCCTCGGCAGCCACCCGCGCTTCACGATGCTCGGAACCGATTTCGAGACCGTGCGGGGCTTGTGGGGGATCAGAGGCGAGGCGGCGGTGTTCGTCGAGGACACGTTTCAGTCGCCCGATCTCGAGGCGGTCGAAGGCGCGTCGCTCGACGCCGGCGTCGGGGTCGACCGGCGTGCGGGCAGCTATCGGCTGAGCGGCACGGTGCTGTTCCATCGCGAAACCTACGATGCACCGGTCGCCGGGGACGACAGCCGGACCGATCTCTCGCTGGTGTTTGCCGCGGACCGGACGTTCGCGCGCGAACGTTATCGCCTGCGTGCGTTCACCGTCGCCAACCTCACCGAGGGCTCGGGGTTCGCGCGGGTGATCGCCGCCGCCGAGCTCAGGACCAACGTCGCGCTCGAAGGATCCACCGGCTGGTTCGTCGGCCGCGGCGCCGACCTGGTGGGCCGGTTCTTCGACCGCGACTTCGCCTACGTCCGCCTCAAATACCTATTTTGATTCGCCGGGCGCCTCGAAGACTCTAAGTTCTTCTCGACATTGAACTTAAATTCATATTTTCTATTGAGTGTGCTGGCGGCGACTGGAGACGACGATTTCGGGGTTTGACCGGCCGATGGGTTCTCAACTCCCCGTCCGAGACGACGTGCCCTGAGGTCGACATGTTGATGATTCCCGCCGGCAACCCGGGCCCCTGGACGGGGCCGACCGGGAACAACACCTACCTGCTGATCGGTGCTCGTCCGGCGCTCATCGACGCGGGAATCGGGGATGAGGCGCATCTGTCCGCGATCGAAGCGGCGCTCGAGGGGCAGCGCCTCGAGACGCTGCTCATCACCCACGGGCACCGCGATCACACCGCCGGTATCCCCGCCATCCAGGAGCGTTGGCCGGAGGTGGTCGTCCGGAACCACGGCGAGGATCGGTGCCGCGATGGAGAACGGCTTGCGGCTGGCGACTCGGTGCTGCGGGCGATCTACACGCCCGGCCACGCTCCCGATCACTTCTGCTTCCAGGACGAGTCCACCCGCGACATCTATTGCGGCGACCTCGCGCGGGAGGGAGGGACGATCGTCATTCCCGCGAGCCAGGGCGGCGATCTCACCGCCTATCTGGCGTCGCTGAGCCGCGTCCGATCGCTCGAGCCGCGACGGCTGCTGCCGGGACACGGGCCGGTGGTCACCGACCCGGCCGCTTTGATCGACGACTACATCGCCCATCGCCTCGAGCGCGAGCGTCAGATCGTGCAGGCGATGCGGGACGGCTGCCGGACCCTCGAGTCGATCACCGAGCGTGTGTATGGGCTGGTGCCGGCCGTGATCACCCGCGCGGCGCGCGACAGCGCGCACGCACATCTGATCAAGCTCGCCTCAGAAGGGCGAGCGGCGGAGAGGGGGAGTGAGTGGATAGTGGAGGAGCCGGCGCCCTAGCGCCCGGGGCCCGGAAGGCGCAGCCGATCAGGCGGGCTGCCACCCGGGCGGCATGTCCGCCGCGCGTTCGCCGCGGCGGGACGCTTTCGGCATCGCATCGCGAACGACCTGTTCGAGCTCCTCGAGGTACGCCAGGAAACGCTGCCGTCCTTCGGGGGACAGCCGGCACAGCGTCTGCGGACGGCGGTTCTCGAATCCCTTCCAGATCTCGACGAGGCCGGCCTGGTGCAGCACGTCGAGGTGGCGGCTCAGGTTGCCGTCGGTCAGCGCACACAGCCGCTTCAACTCGCCGAACAGGAGGCCGTCCGGCTTCGTCACCAGCGAAGTCATGATGCCGAGCCGCGCCTTCTCGTGGAGCACGCGGTCGAGCCCCTCGTAGGCAAAGCGTCCGGGCTGATCGTCGCCGCTCTTTCGTCGTTTCATAGGTCGGCTCTTTCGAGTTTCCAGTACAGCACCATCGCCGCGAGCAGTTGTCCGGCGCCGAATGTCCCGCCGACCAGCCACCCGTTGAGCGGCGCGTCCAGGCTGGCGCTCCACAGCAGCAGCGAGCCGACGACGAAGTAGAACAGCGCGACCACGCCGGCGGCACGCGGCAGGTAAGGACGCGACGAGAACGTGCCGATGCCGAAGCAGATCGCCCACACACCGGGCAGCAGGGCGACCAGGCGCGGACTCACGTGAACGAAGCTGCCGGTCAGCACCGCGGCACCGAGGATCCCGGGCAGGAACTGGCCAAGCACCATGCGGGTGCGGCGGCGGCCCGACGCCTGCTCGTGGAACACGTAGTTGTAGGCAATCTCGCTGACCCCGACCAGGGCGGCGACCATCGCCACGATCGTCCAGTACCACACGAACAGCAGCGGCTCGACCGCCGTGGACTCGGGCAGGGCCAGCGCCGCGGCCACGCCGACCAGCCCCGAGGCCGCGATCGGCAGCGGCCGGTACCCTCGATAGATCTCACCCTTGGCAATCTGCTGGTGAATCTCGGCAATCTGGGTCAGTGCGCGCGGGAAGTCCATGGGGCTCCCAATACTTTGGGATACAAAGAGCCGGCTGTCAAATCAGCCTCCGCTCGAGACGCTGGCTCAGGCGGATGCTATCCTCCGCCCCGTGCTGGAGCGACTCTTTCGACTGAGCGAACACCGCACCACGGTTCGCACCGAGATCCTCGCCGGGCTCACGACCTTCCTGACCATGGCGTACATCATCTTCGTGCAGCCGACGGTGCTGAGCGCCGCCGGCATGGATTTCGGCGCCGTTCTCGTCGCGACCTGCCTCGCCAGCGCCATCGGCACGCTCCTGATGGGGCTGCTCGCCAATTACCCGATCGCGGTGGCCCCGGCGATGGGGCACAATTTCTTCTTCGCCTTCACCGTGTGCGTGGCCATGAAAGTGCCCTGGCAGGTCGCCCTGGGCGCGGTGGCGATTGCCGGAACGCTGTTCGTGCTCACCGCCGGCATCGGCCTGCGTGAGCGCCTCATCACCGCCATTCCCGATTCCTTGAAGCACGGCATCGCCGTGGGCATCGGTCTGCTCGTCGCCTTCATCGGCCTGCAGTGGGGCGGCGTGGTCGTTGCCGCGCCGGGCACGCTGGTCGGACTTGGCCGCCTGCACTCACCGCCGGTGCTGCTGACCATCTTCGGGTTGCTCGTCATCGGCGTGCTGATGGCGCGCCGGGTGCCGGGTGCGCTGTTGATCGGCATCCTGGCCTCGACGATCGCCGGCCTCGCGGCGGGGCTCGTGACCTACCAGGGGATCGTCGGGGCGCCGCCGTCGCTCGCGCCGACGTTCCTGCAGCTCGATCTCGCCGGCGCGTTGTCCCCCGCGATGCTGTCGGTCATCCTCGTCTTCTTCTTTCTTGCCCTGTTCGACTCGGTCGGGACGCTGGTCGGTGTGGCGAGCCAGGCCGGGCTGCTGCGCGGCGGCACGCTGCCGCGCGCACGGCAGGCGCTGCTGGCGGACGCCCTCGGCACCGTCGCCGGCGCCGCGCTCGGCACCTCGACGATCACCGCGTACATCGAAAGCTCCACCGGCGTTGCGGCGGGCGGCCGGACCGGACTCGCGAACGTCGTCACTGCGACGCTGTTCCTGCTCTCGCTGTTCTTCTTCCCGCTGGTACGCATGATCGGCGGCGGCTATCCGGCGGGAGGCCAGACGGTGCTGTACCCGGTCGTCGCTCCCGCCCTCGTCCTGGTGGGGACGATGATGATGGCTGGAGTCCGGGAGATTGCGTGGGACGATCCAACCGAGGCGATTCCCGCTTTCCTGACGATCGTGATGATGCCGCTCACGGTCAGTATCACGGAGGGCATTGCGTTCGGCTTCATTTCCTACGCCGTCCTGAAGCTCGGCACCGGCCGCGTGCACCAGGCGCACTGGCTGATCCTGTGCTTCGCCGCCCTGTTCGTCGCCCGATACGTGTGGCTCCTGAGTTGAGCCGGCACGGCCGCCCGAATTGATCCTGGTCGTCGACCTCCACTACCATCGACCAGATGAAGGGCTACGCGAACGCGCAGTTGCTGATCTCGGCCGGCGAGCTCGCCCAGCTCGTTGCCGACGCTGCGGCGACGCCTCCGCTCCTCCTCGACTTGCGCCCGGCGGACGACTATGCGGCCGGCCACATTCCTGGCGCGATTCACGTCGACCTGTTCGGCCTGAGCCTGATCGATACCGATCCAGCGCCGCTCAAGGCCTTTACCTGGATGATCGAGCACGTCTTCGCCAGCCGGGGCGTCGACGCCGGGACCCCGGTGGTCGTCTACGACGAGCAGTCGGGCATCCGCGCCGCCCGCGCCTTCTGGTTCCTGGAATACTTCGGGCATCCTGCGGTCCGGCTCCTCGACGGCGGTTTCGGCGCCTGGACCCGCGGCGCATTTCCGGTCACCCGCGACGGCGCGCCGGCCCCGACGTCGACGTGGACCGGCGAGCGGCGGCAAGGCGCGATTGCGACGTGGCACGACGTCAAGGGCGCCATCGGGCAGCCGAACTCGGTGATTCTGGATACGCGGAGCGACGGCGAATACTGCGGCACGACGGTCCGCGCGGCGCGCGGCGGCGCAATTCCCGGCGCCGTCCACATCGAGTGGACGCGCAACCTGACGCCCGACGGCGCTTTCAAGCCTGCCGACCAGCTCAAGCGGATGTACGAGGAGGCCGGCGTCACCCCCGATCGCGACATCATTGCCTACTGTCACGGCGGCTATCGCGCCGCCCATTCGTACGTCGCGCTGCGGCTGCTCGGCTACCCGCGGGTGCGGAACTATATCGGGTCGTGGAAGGAGTGGGGGGACCGCACGGACCTGCCGCTCGAGGTTCCTCACCGGCATTGATCAGCCGCAGGCATCGCACGACCGGCAGCCTGCGGCGATTCCAGCGATTTCGACCATGAACAACGTCATCGACTTCATCAACACCAATCGCGATCGATACGTCGAGGAACTGAAGGCGTATCTCGCGATCCCCAGCATCAGCGCCCTGCCGCAGCACCAGCAGGACGTCCGGCGCTGCGCCGAGTGGTCCGCCGACGAAATGCGGCGGATCGGGATGCAGAACGTGCGGCTGATCGAGACGCCCGGCAATCCCGTCGTCTACGGCGACTGGCTCGCCGCCGAAGGCGCGCCGACGATCCTCTTCTACGGCCACTACGACGTGCAGCCGGTCGATCCCGTGGAGCTCTGGGACTCCCCGCCGTTCGAGGCGACCGTGCGCGACGGCGAGATCTACGCCCGCGGGTCCGCCGACGACAAGGGCCAGGTCTTCATGCACTTCAAGGCCATCGAAGCGCATCTCAAGCAGAACGGCCGCCTGCCCGTCAACATGCGCGTCATCCTCGAGGGGGAGGAAGAAGTCGGTTCCGCCAACCTGGACGACTTCATCAAGGCGCACAAGGACGAACTGTCGGCGGACGTCGTCGTCATCTCCGATTCTCCGATGTTCGATCGCGGCATCCCGTCGATCTGCTACGGCCTGCGCGGGCTCGTCTACTTCCAGATCGATGTGCGCGGGACCAGGAGCGACCTGCACTCGGGCTCGTTCGGCGGCGCCGTGGCCAACCCCGCGTTCGTCCTGGCCCAGGTGCTCGCCCAGATGAAGGACAAGGGCGGCCGCATCAAGATCCCCGGCTTCTACGACGATGTGCGGCCGCTGCGGGACGAGGAGCGGGCCGAGTTCAAGAAGCTGCCGTTCAACGAGACCCGCTACCGCAAGGAGCTCGGCGCCCCGAAACTGTTCGGCGAGACCGGCTATTCGACGCTCGAGCGCGTCTGGGGTCGTCCGACATTCGAGGTCAACGGCCTCCTGGGCGGTTTTACCGGCGAAGGCGCGAAAACCGTGATCCCGGCCGTCGCCATGGCGAAGGTGAGCATGCGGCTCGTCCCCGATCAGCATCCCGACAAGATCGCGCAGCTGTTCGAGAGCTACGTCACCAAGGTCGCGCCGAAGACCGTCGAGTTGAAGGTGACCCGCATGCACGGCGGCAAGCCGTGGATGACCGATTTCGACAACAAGTACGTCCAGGCAGCGGGACGCGCCATCGAAAAGGGGTTCGGCAAGACCCCGGTGTTCAATCGCGAAGGGGGCTCGATTCCCGTCGTCGCCACGTTCCAGGAGATTCTCGGGCTGCCGTCGGTCCTGTTCGGCGTCGGGCTGCCGGACGAGAACGCGCACGCGCCGAACGAGAAGCTCGATCTGGGCAACTTCCACGGCGGCGTGATTGCGTCGGCCTATCTGTACGACGAGGTGGCAGCGTCCAGGTGAGGAACGACGTGCTGCGCCGCGCGCTCCTGCTGGCCCTGATGGCCGCCGCCTGTTCCAATCCCGAGCGGGATCGGCTCAAGGAGACGACCAAGCCGTCCTACGACCCCGCCACCGGACGCCTGAAAGAGCTCACCTACGACGCCAACAAGAACGGACGCATCGATACCTGGACGGACATGGACGGCACCAGGCCGCTCCGCGCCCGCATCGATCGCGACGAGGACGGCAAGCTCGATCGGTGGGAGTACTACGACGAGAAGGGACAGCTTGCGAAGGTCGGATTCTCCCGCGGCAACGACGGCACGCCGGATGCGTGGGCGTTTTCGGGCGCCGACGGCAAGGTCGTGAGGGTAGAGGTCTCGTCGGCCAAGGACGAAAAGAAGATCGATCGATGGGAGCGCTACGATCCCTCCACGGCGGGCGCTGACGGCATGGGCGCGCTCATCGCCGCGGACGAGGACGTCAACAAGGACGGCACGCCGGACAAGTGGGAAGTCTACGAGCGGGGCACGCTGAAGACCGCGGCCTTCGACGAGAACCACGACGGCAAGCCGGACCGCCGGCTCACCTACGAGGCAGGCACGCTCATCGTGATCGAGACGGAACCGGACGCCTCCGGCAAGTACGCCAAACAGGTACGCGTGAAGTGAGCGCGCCTCCGCCCATCCTGCTGATCGCGGCGGAAAGCGGTGAGCGGGAAGGACTGGCGGAGATGCTCGAGCGCCGCGGCCATGCCGTGACGCAGGTCGAGCAAGCCGCGCACGCACGCGCCGTGCTCGACGACGCCCCGGACCCCGCCATCGTCATCGTCCTCGACCTGGCGCGCCCCGAGGCGCTCAGGTTCCTGCGCGCCCCGATGGTGCAGCGCGCCGGGATCCCGGTGATTTGCGTCGCCGATCGCCGCAAGCCGGACGCGTCGTCCGAAGCGCTGCGCCTGGGCATCGCCGATCTCGTCAGCCGCCCCGTGCGCGAAGACGATCTCACCGCGGCGATCGCCAACGCGAGGGAGTTCGCGCATACCGCCGGCAGTTCGAAACCCGAGCCGGCTCCGGGCCTGGAATTGCCCGCCGGCAGCGTCTTCGGGGCGTCCCCGGCCATTCGCGAAGTCCTGGCGCTGGTGCGCCGCATCGCGCCGAGCCGCTGCAACGTGCTGGTCCTCGGCGAGCGCGGGACGGGACGGGAGTCGGTCGCGCGCGCCGTGCATGGGCAGAGTCCACGGCGCGACAAGCCGTTCGTGAAGGTCGATTGTGCCGGCGTCCACGCCGCCGCCCTGCCGCCGGAGCTGCAGCAGGATCTGGTGGCGGGCACGACCGTCTATCTCAACGACATGAACGAGCTCGATGCAATGGCGCAGCGCGATGTCGCCGACCTGCTGCGCCGTCGTGGTGCCGAGGACCATCCGCTCGACCTGCGCTTCATCGCCGGTACCGCGCCGCGGGTGGACGACTGGGTGTCGCGCGGCGAGTTGCGCGCCGACCTGGTCGAGACGCTCGGGGTCGTGCGGATCGAACTGCCGCCGCTGCGTCAGCGTACCGAGGACATCCCGCTGCTGGCGACGCACTTCCTCAAGGAGGCGTGCCGCCGGAACGGCATCCCACCGAAAACCTTCTCCCGCAGCGCGCTCACGCTTCTCGCGGCGCTGCCATGGCCCGGCAACACGTCCGAGCTGCGCGCGCTGACCGAGCGTCTCGCCGTGCTGATTACCCGCGGCGTGGTCCTGCTCGAGGACGTGCTGGCGAACGTGCGTCTCGAGGGCGCTGAGGCGCTGGGAGGCCCCTCAGGCACACTGCGGGAGGCTCGTGAGCGATTCGAGCGGGACTACGTTGCGTCGGTACTGCAGCACCATCGCGGCCGCATGGGGGATGCAGCGAGGGAGCTTGGTATCGAACGCACCAATCTCTACCGCAAGATCAAACAGCTCAACATCCGGTGGACCGCGGGGCCGGATTAGTCTTTCCCGTCCCGACTCCCTTCCGCCCGTTACCCGCTTCCTAACTGACGAGCTAAACAGCTACTTATCAACGTGTTGCACCAGTAAACCGTTTTCGGCTCATCGCTGGAAGCGACTCTCTCGAGCACGGCCATTATCTTTTCAGTCTTGATGGGTTGCGATATTGATACGGAATGAGGGGCGGAGCACCATCCCAGCGATTGACGAAGTCTGCTGGGTAGGCGATAAAAGGAGGCAGACAAAGAATCGCTTGCAGGCCACTAGAGTCTGCTCATGTCCTGTTGTTTGATGGAGTTTTCATGCGGAAGAGCTTTGCAATGACGTTGGCGGTTGTGCTGTCGTTGGCAGGTTCAGTTTCGGTTTTCGCTCAGCAGGGTAGTGGCGCGTTGAACGGCACGGCGCAGGGCGCGGACAAGGCGCCGCTGCCGAACTACAGAGTGCAGCTGCGGAACGCGAACACTGGTGAGGCGATTGGCTCGACGACGAGCAACCAGACTGGTCAGTTCTCGTTCGGTTCGCTTCAGCCCGGCAATTACGTCGTCGAGATCATCGACGCCAGCAACAAGGTAGTCGGCCTCAGCCCGTCGATTAGCGTGGCGGCCGGATCGACCGTGACCGTGACCGTCGGCGCGACCGCGGCGGGCGCGCTGGCGGCGGCGGGTGGCGGCGGAGTGAGCCTGCTCGGTCTCGGGCCCCTGGCGACCGTGGCGGTGGCTGGCGCGGCGAGCGCCGCGGCGGTGACCGCGGTTGTGGCGACCCGCGACGGCAAGATCGTCGTGTGCCACAAGACGTCGGCGACGACGTCGGGGACGCTCGAGATCAACGAGTCGGAGCGCGACTCGCACCTGGGTCATGGGGACACGCTCGGCGCGTGCCCGGCCAGCCCGAGCCGCTAAGGCAGGTTAGCGGTTCGGTAACGGCCTTCGGGCCGCAGCCGGTGAACGGGACCGGCCAGCCGGACTCGACGGGCTCCAGGCCCCGCCGCGAAAGCGGCGGGGGGTTGGTCGGGTAAGTCTCCCATCTGGTTCTCAAGACAAACGGCATCGGCGTCAGCGGCTCGCAAGAGCCGCCCTGTGCGAGGTGTGTACGCACGTCGCACGTCAGGCGCAGCGCGTACGCATTTCAGCACTGAGCACGTGGAACTTTTATGAAGACATCTCACATCCGCAACGTCGTCCTGGCGCTCGCCGCGCTGGCGGTGCCGTTCCAGGCCTCCGCGCAGTCGCAGATTGAAGGCGCCGAGCAGATCGATCAGGTGCGTCGCGACTCGCGCATTCACCTCGGTCCGCTGTATGCCAGTCCCACGATCCTGCTGAAGGAGCTCGGCGTGGACTCGAACGTCTTCAACGCCGCCGGCGAACAGCAGTCCGACTTCACCTTCACCGTGGGGCCGAAGGTGGACGTGTGGCTGCCGGTGGCGCGCCGCGCCCTGTTCCAGGGCACCGCGGCGACCGACCTGGTCTACTACGCGACGCACGACAGCGAGCGGTCGATCGATCCGCAGTTCAGCGCCAGCGGCGAAATCTATCTCCGCCGCATCACGGTGTTCGGCGGCGGCGACTACCTCAACTCGCGGCAGCGCCTGAACTACGAGGTGGACCTGCGCGCCCGCCACGTCGAGCGCGGCGGCGTCGCCGGCGTCGCCCTGCGGCTGACGCCGAAGCTGTCGGTCGAAGCGGCGGCCCGCCGTCGGGAGACCGAGTTCGACGCCGACGCCCAGTTCGACGGTGTCGCGCTGCAGCGCACGCTCAACCAGGCGACCACCGGCTTCAGCCTGACCGGCAAGCACCACGTTACGCCGCTGTCGACGCTGGTCGTGCGCTTCGAGCGTCTCGAGGACGAGTTCGAGTTCTCGCCGGCGCGCGATTCGAAGAGCTTCCGCGTGATGCCGGGCGTCGAGTTCAAGCCGCGCGCGCTCGTCAGCGGCCGCGCTTACGTCGGCTATCGCCGGTTCACCCCGACCGCCGCGGGCCTGCTGCCGGAGTTCAGCGGCCTGGTCGCGCAGCTCGGCCTGTCCTACACGCTGCTCGGCGCGACGACGTTCGGCGTGAGCTACTCGCGCGACCTGACCTATTCCTACGAAGAGCGCCAGCCGTTCTTCATCGACGACTCGGTCGGGCTGTCGGTCCGCCGCGCCCTCGGGCGCCGCTTCGACGTGCTCGTCTCGGCCGACCGTCATGTCTATACCTACGAGAACCTGCTCACGCAGGAGGCGACGGCCGGGACGACGCTGCCGCAGCGTCAGGACATCACCTGGAACTACACCGGCAGCATCGGCTACCGGATCGGGCAGGGACGCGTCGGCGTCGGCGTGTCCTACTGGGAGCGTTCGTCGGCGCTCAAGACTTTCCGCGACTACGACAATCTCCGGTTCGGCACGACCGTTACGTACGGATTCTAATCATGCTGCACATTCACTCATTCAGATTCTCTGTTGCGCACAAAGCCGTGTGGGGCGCGACCAGCCTGTTCGCGCTGCTCGCGTTCGTGCTGGCGGCCGGCACGGCCGCGGCGCAGTCCGCCGCCGATTACGTGATCGGCGCCCAGGACGTCCTCACCATCCAGGTCTTCGATCAGTCCGATCTCGGCGGCAAGTACACCGTCGAGGCCGACGGCACGTTCAGCTTCCCGCTGGTCGGCCGCGTCACCGCCGGTGGGCTGACGCTGCGGTCGTTCGAGGGTGAGCTGAAGAAGAAGCTGGCCGACGGCTACTTCCGCAATCCGCAGGTCACGGTCGCGGTCGAGCAGTATCGCAGCCAGCGCGTCTTCGTCATGGGCGAAGTGCGCGGCCCTGGCCCGGTCTCGCTGACCGGCGGCATGACGCTGATCGAGGCGCTGGCCCGCGCCGGGTCGACGCAGCCGACCGCCTCCGGTGAGGTCGCGGTGGTGCGCGCGCCGCAGGGCGCGAAGGGTCCGGTCATGCCGAATCAGGACAGCGTCACCGAGATCTTCCGTGCCTCGATCCGCGAGCTCGAGAGCGGCGCGCTCTCACAGAACATCGAGCTCCGCGACGGCGACACGATCTTCGTGCCGCGGGCAGAGACGGCCTATGTCTTCGGTCAGGTCAAGAACCCGGGCGGTTATGCGGTCCAGAAGGACACGACGGTGTTGCAGGCGCTGTCGCTTGCCGGGGGCGTCACGGAGAACGGCGCGATGAACCGCGTGAAGGTCGTGCGGATCGTCGACGGCGGCAAGCGAGAGGTCAAGGTCAAGCTGACCGACATCGTCAAGGCAGGGGACACCATCATCGTGCCGGAGAGGTATTTCTAATGAGCGACCCGTTGAATTTGCATCAGGACGCGCAGCCGCGACTGCGGCTCGCGGCGCAGAGCGAGCGGCCGCAGGCCGCCGCTGCGAAGAGCGCGCCCGCGCCGGCGCCCGCGCCGCTCGGATTCGTGCCCCAGGACCTTACCGCGACCGTTGAGACGCACCTGCTGGACTACGTGAAGGTGCTCTACAAGCGGCGCTGGATGGCGGCCACGGCGTTCCTGCTGGTCGTGCTCGGCGTCACCGTCTACACCTTCTCGATGACCCCGATCTTCGAGGCGCGGACGCGCCTGCTGATCGAGGCCGAGAACCCGAACGTTGTCTCGTTCAAGGAAGTCATCGACGAGGACCAGACCAAGGCCGACTATTACCAGACGCAGTACAACATCCTGCAGTCGCGCGTCCTGGCCCGCAAGACGATCGAGAACCTGAAGCTGTGGGATCACCCGCTGCTCGGCCCCAGGGCCGAGAGCAAGGGCTTCAGCGTGTCGTCGGCGGCGTCCGGCGCGGCCGGCTACGTGAGCGGCATCTTCAAGTCGGAGGCGGCCTCGACCGGGGTCCCCGCGGCCGATGAGACGGTGGCCCAGTCGAAGACGATCGACACGTTCCTCGAGGACCTCACCGTCGCGCCGATTCGCAACAGCCGGCTGGTCGACGTGAAGTTCCGCGCCGCCGATCCCGCGCTGGCGACGAGCGTCGTCAACGCGCTGGCGAAGAACTACATCGAGCAGACACTCGAGTACAAGTTCCTGGCGTCGAAGGAAGCGAAAGACTGGCTCGGCGAGCGGCTGGCCGAGCAGCGCAAGGAGGTCGAGACCGCCGAATCCAAGCTCCAGGCCTACCGCGAGCAGAACGACGCCATCTCCCTCCAGGATCGCGAGAACATCGTCGTCCAGAAGCTGGCCGACCTGAATGCGGCGGTGACCCGCGCCAAGACCGAGCGGATCCAGAAGGAGTCGACGTACAACCAGCTGCGCAGCATCCAGGGCAACGCGTCGGCGCTCGACACCTTCCCCGCGATCCTGACCAACAGCTTCATCCAGCAGCAGAAGGCCGACCTGGCGCAGCTCCAGCAGCAGCACGCGCAGCTGTCGGAGAAGTTCGGCGACAAGCACCCCGACATCATCAAGGTGAAGTCGGCGATCCAGAGCGCCCAGCTCAAGCTGCAGACGGAGATCGGCAAGATCGTGGCTTCGGTCCGCAACGAGTACCAGACGGCGCTATCGCAGGAGAACAGTCTGGCCGCGGCGCTCGGCCAGCAGAAGGGCGAGGCGCTGTCGATGAACCGCAAGGCGATCGACTACAGCGTGCTCGACCGCGAAGTGCAGAGCAGCAAGCAGCTCTACGAGAGCTTGATGCAGCGCGCCAAGGAGACCGGCATCTCCGGCGAGCTGAAGAGCAGCAACATCCGGGTCATCGACCACGCCGAGCGGCCGCGAGCGCCGATCGCGCCGCGCAAGCTGCTCAACATGGCGCTCGGCCTGTTTGGCGGCATCATGTTCGCCTTTGGCCTGGCGTTCTTCTTCGAGTATCTCGACAGCCGCATCAAGACCCCGGACGAGCTCAAGACACACCTTGGTCTGCCGTCACTGGGCATGGTGCCGGCGCTCGAGCCCAAGTCGTGGAAGGGCAAGGAGCCGATGATCCACGCCGGCGTGCCGCCGGGCTTCGTCGAGGCGTTCCGCACCATCCGCACGAACGTGCTGTTCTCGTCGGCGCAAGAGGGCTCGCGGACTCTGGTCATCACCAGCACCGGCCCCGGCGAAGGCAAGACCACGGTGGCCAGCAACCTCGCGATCGGCTTCGCGCAGGCCGGCCAGCGCGTGCTGCTGATCGACGCCGACATGCGCCGCCCGCGTGTGCACCAGGTGTTCGGCCACGCGCAGGAGCCGGGACTGTCGAACCTGATGGTCGGCAACGCCAAGGCGAGCGAGAGCGTGCGCAAGTCGCCGGTCCCCGGACTGTGGGTGCTGGCCTCGGGCCACAACCCGCCGAACCCGGCGGAGCTGCTCGGCTCGCAGCGGTTCCGTGACTTCCTGACCTCGCTCAAGGAGCACTTCGACCTGATCCTCATCGACTCGCCGCCGTCCCTGGCGGTCACCGACGCGGCGATCGCGGCGAACGCGGCCTCCGGCGTGATCTTCGTCGTCGGCGCCGAGATGACCAGCCGCCACGCGGCGCGCGCGGCGGTGGAGCAGCTCGAACAGAGCCGGGCGAACTTCGTCGGCGCGATCCTCAACCGGGTCGAGCTCGAGCGCAACGCTTACTACTACTCGCACTACTACCGTCGCGAGTACGGCGCCTACTACCAGCAGGCCGTCAACGCGAAGTGAGCGGAGTCATGCGACACGCGCTGGTGACCGGAGCGGCGGGGTTTATCGGCAGTCATCTCGTCGACCGTCTGCTCGCAGACGGCTGGCGAGTGACGGCGGTGGACAACTTCGACCCGTTCTATCCGCGCGCGGTCAAGGAGCAGAACATCGCCGCGCACCTCCGCCACACCGGCTATCGCCTGTTCGAGGTGGACATCCGGGATCTGGACGGGATGCGCGACCGGCTGCGCGGCAACTACAGCGTGATCGTGCACCTGGCGGCGCGCGCCGGGGTGCGGCCGTCGCTGCTGGATCCGCTCGGCTACCAGGACGTCAACGTCGGCGGCACGCAGAACCTGCTGGAGCTGGCCAGGGAGTGGAAGATCCCGCAGTTCGTGTTCGCCTCCTCCAGCAGCGTCTACGGGGTCAACCCGAACGTGCCCTGGAGTGAAGAAGACCACGGCCTGATGCCGATCAGCCCCTACGCCAGCACCAAGGTGAGCGGCGAGCTGCTCGGCCACGTCTACAGCCACCTCTACGACATCCGGTTCCTGGCGCTGCGCTTCTTCACGGTCTACGGGCCGCGGCAGCGTCCGGACCTGGCGATTCACAAGTTCGCGCGGCGCATGCTCGACGGCCGCTCGATCCCGGTGTACGGCGACGGCTCGACGCGGCGCGACTATACGTTCGTCGCCGACATCGTCGCGGGAATCCGCGGCGCGATGGAGTACCGGCGATCGAAGTACGAAGTGGTGAACCTCGGCAACAACCGCACGGTCTCGCTGTCCGAGATGATTCGCGAGCTCGAAGGGGCGCTCGGGGCCAAGGCGCTGCTCGACCGTCAGGGCGACCAGCCCGGCGACGTGCCGCAGACCTGGGCGACCGTCGACAAGGCGCACCGCATGTTCGGGTACGAGGCCAAGACCCGATTCACCGACGGCGTCACGAAGTTCGCGGACTGGCTCGTCGCGTCCTCCTCGGCATCACTGGTCTGAAACGAAGATGGCCGCAGGAATGTCACGCCGGCTCGGAGTTGGCATGTCGATGTCGCTCGTCGGTCACGTGACGTATGCCGCTGCGCAGTGGCTGGCGCTCGTGATGCTCGCGAAGTGGACCACGCCGCTCGCGGTCGGCCAGTATGCGCTGGCGCTCGCGGTCTGCGGTCCGGTCATCCTCTTCACGAACCTGCAGCTGTCCAACCTGCAGAGCACCGACGCCAGGAGCGGGTTCACCTTCCAGGACTACTTCGGCCTGCGCCTGGTGACGGCGGTGGTGGCGTTCGCCGCGATCGTCGCCGTGGCGGCGCTCACCGGTGCCGATCGCGTCAGCGTCCAGGTGATGGCGCTGCTCGCCGTCGGCAAGTGCGGTGAAGCCGTCAGCGACGTGGTTCACGGCGCGCTGATGCGCCGCGGCCGCTTCGCCGACCTGGCGCGCGCGCTCTCCACCAACGCGGTGCTGTCGCTCGGCGCCTTCACGATCGCGCTGTATGCCACCCGCGACGTGCTCTGGGCGACCGCCGGCTGGTCGGTCGGTTCGCTCCTGACGATGGCGGCGCTGAACTGCCGTACCGCGGTGACGCTCCACACCAGCCACCGCTGGCCGAGCCGGGCCGGCGCGGCGTTCCTCGCCGGCGGCGTGCGTCACCGCGAGGCGATCCAGCGGCTCGCCGTCGCGGCGTTGCCGATGGGCGTGATCTCGACGCTGCTGTCGCTCCAGGCCAATGTGCCGCAGTACGTGATTCAACACTACCTCGGCGCGGCGGCGGTCGGCACCTTCGCGGTGATGGCCTACCCCTTCCTGCTCGGCAACATCGCCGTGACCGCGATGGGACAGGCGGCGTCGCCGCAGTTCGCCGACGCGCTGCGTCGCGGCGACGGCGCGGCCTTCCGCCGCGTGCTGATGCTGACGACGGCCGGCGGCGCGGCACTCGGCGCGGTGGTGGTGGCGGTGACGTGGGCGGCTGGAGCACAACTCGTCGCCGTCCTCTATGCCCCCGAGTACGCGCAGCACAACGTGCTGCTGATCGTGCTCGCCGCTGCGGCCGCTGTCCGCTACGCCTACCTGCCGGTCGGCGTTGCCGCGACGGCGATGCGGCGCATCGGGATTCAGCTCTGGGTGCGCGTCGCGACGATCGTCGCGGTCACCGCGCTGGTCGCCGCCGGCGTCGTGTGGCGCGGCCTCGACGGGGCGGCGTTCGCGCTTCTCTTCATCGGCATTGCCGAGGGCCTGGTCTGGCTGGCCATCGCCTTCGGCAGCATTCGCGACGCGCGGTGTGCGGCACCGCAAGTCGCCGTGACGGTCTCCTAGCATGTGCGGCATCTTTGGCTATCTCACGCCGCGGCGAGCGATTGACCCGGCCAAGTGCGCGGCGGCCCTTGGCTCGCTGAAGCATCGCGGCCCGGACGGCTTCGGCGTCGCCGCCGGACGGGTCGGCGAGCACCGGCTCGAGTTCAGCTCGGAGTCGATGAACGCACGCCCCGGCGCCGATACCTACCTCGGACACATGCGGCTGGCGATCGTCGACCTCAGCGAGTCGGCGCTCCAGCCGATGGCCAACGAGACGCAGGACGTCTGGGTGGTCTTCAACGGCGAGATCTACAACCACGCCGAGCTGCGCACCCAGCTGGTCGCCCACGGGCACCAGTTCCGGACTCATCACTCCGACACCGAAGTCCTGGTCCACGGCTTCGAGCAGTGGGGCGGCCCCGGCCTGGTCGACCGCCTCCGCGGCATGTTCGCGTTCGGCATCGCCGATCTGCGGAACCGGCAGCTGTTCGTCGCCCGCGACCCGTTCGGCGAGAAGCCGATGTACCTCGTCAACGACGAACGGGGCATCGTCTTCGCGTCGGAGCTCAAGGCGGTGCTGCGGACCGGGTTCGTCCGCGAGCAGCTGTCGCAGGCGGGGCTGGCCGACTACCTCCGCTTCGGCTACGTGCCGGCGCCCGGCGCAATCCTCGAGCACATCTGGAAGCTGCGCGCCTCCGAGATGGCGACCTTCGACCTCGATCGTCCTGCCACCTGCCGGAAGAAGATCTACTGGCAGCTCGAGGACTACTCGCCGGTCGACGTCGCGCCAGAGCAGTGGCTCAAGGAGTTCGAGGAGCGGCTGTCGCAGAGCGTGCAGCAGAAGCTGATGAGCGACGTGCCGCTCGGCGCGTTCCTCTCCGGCGGGCTCGATTCGGCGACGGTGGTCCGCCACATGGCGCGCCACGCCGCACGGCCGCGCACCTTCACGATTGGATTCCCCGGTCATCCGTGCGACGAGACGCCGTACGCCCAGGAGGTCTCGTCTCGCTACCAGACCGAGCACCGCGTCGGCGAGCTCACCTCGACCTCGCTGCTCGAGCAGGTGAGCAACGCCTCGCGCATCTTCGACGAGCCATTCGCGGACGCGTCGGCGCTGCCGATGATCCTGCTGAGCGCGATCGCGCGGCAGTCGGTGACGGTGACGCTGTCGGGCGACGGCGGCGACGAGCTGCTGGCCGGCTACACGCGCTATCGCCTCAACAACACGATCGACCGCTGGCTCGGCGACATGTCCAACCCGCTCGGTCGCGGCATCGGCCGGCTCGCCTCGCTGTGGCCGCACACCGCCCGCGGCTTCGGCATCGCGCGGCTGCTCCGCGGCGATGGCCGCGCCCGTTACGAAGCGCTGCTCGCCGACGAATGGCTGCTCCGGCGCTCGACGCTCGGCGTCGCGCCGGGCTTCGACTTCGAGTCGGTCTGGGACTCGTCCGCCAGCGGGCTCATCAACCAGATGTGCCACGCGGACATCCGGCTCTACGTTCCGGAAGACCTGATGGTGAAGGTCGATCGCGTCAGCATGGCGGTCGGCCTCGAGGTGCGCGCGCCGTTCCTGGATCGCGACCTGTTCGAGTTCGTCGCCACCGCGCCGCGCGCGCTGCGCAAGGACGGACGCGTCGATAAGTCGGCGCTGCGCCGCGGCCTCGCCGCCGATCTCGGCCAGCCGTTCGCGACCCGCAGCAAGCAGGGCTTCCAGGTCCCGTTCGGCGCCTGGTTCCGCGGCCCGCTGCGCGAGCGCGTCTCCGACACCTTCTCGTCGTCGAACGGATTCCTCTCACGCTACTTCCCCAAGCCCTGGCTCGGATCGCTGCTCGACGCGCACGTGAGCGGCAGCCGCGATCAGAGCCACTGGATCTGGCTGCTCCTGGCCCTGGAAAACTGGCATGACGTCCATGCGCCTGGTGCATAAGCCGCGCAGCCGCGTGTTGCACGTGTTCGGGTCCCTGCAGCGGGGCGGCGCCGAGATGCGCACGCTCGAAGTGCTCCGCCGGCTCGACCGCGACCGCTTCGAGTTCTCGATGGTGTCGCTCAGCGGCCAGCGCGGCGATCTCGCGACGATCGCCGAGGCGGACGGCATCGGCATCGAGCTCTGCCCGCTCGGAAGGGGCTTCGGCCGCCGGTTCTCGGATCTGCTGCGGCGTCTGGACGTCGACGTCCTGCACTCGCACGTGCACTACGCGTCAGGCTACCTGCTGTGGCTGGCGAGCCGGGCGGGCGTATCCCGCCGGATCGCGCACTTCCGCAATACGTCCGACGGGCAGGGCAACGGTCCGCGCCGGCTCGTGCAACGCGCCGGCATGCGCCGGCTGATCGACTGGTATGCCACCGACATCCTCGCCGTCAGCGAGGGCACGATGCGGGAAGCGTGGCGCGTCGACTTCGGCGCCGACCCGCGCTGCCGCGTGATCTTCAACGGCCTCGACACCAGCCGCTTCGACGGCGACGTCGCCTGCGACGCGATGCGCCGCGAGTTCGGGTGGCCGGATGACGCGCGGGTGTTCATCAACGTGGCGTCGTTCCAGCCCGCCAAGAACCAGATGCGCGTCGTCGAGGTGTTCAACGCCATCGCGCAGCAGAACGCCGAGGCGCGGCTGCTGCTGGTGGGCCGCGAGGTCAACGGCTACCAGGCGAGCGTCCGCGAGGCGGTCAAGCGGTTTGCGCTCGAGGACAAGGTCACCTTCGCCGGCGAACGCGCCGACGTGCCGCGGCTGCTGAAGGCCGCCGACGTGCTGCTCTTCCCGTCGAAGTGGGAGGGCCTGCCAGGCGCGGTGCTCGAGAGCTGCGCCGCCGGGCTGCCGGTCGTGGCGAGCGACATCCCCGGCGTACTGGAAATCGGCCGGCATTTTCCGGCGGTGCGCGCGGTGTCGCTGTCCGAGAGCGACGCGGTCTGGGCGGAGCAGGCACGGGCCGCGGCGCAGTCGCCGCGCGAACAGCGCCGCGCCGCGTTCGAGCACACGCCGTTTGCGCTCGGGCGCGCGGCGGCATCCCTTCATTCGGTCTACGAGCGAGCCAGCTAGGTCATGCGAGTCTCCTCCATCTCACGGTTGTCGGATCGGACCAAGGCGGTCCTGTCAATGGTGATCCAGGGGTCGCTGGTTGCCGTGGCCGGCATCCTGCTGATCGTGCCCCCGGCCGACCTGCCGGACCCCTACGTGCTCAGCAGCGGCCTGACCCTGCTGCTGGCGTGGAGCATCGCCTCGTGGCGCATCTCGGGCCTGCGGCTGTTCGACCCGTACTGCATCTTCCTGATCTCCGCGTTCCTCTTCAACGCCGGCCACGGGCTGCTGGAAGTCATCAAATCGAACGAAGCCGGCATCATGAACGGCATGTTCTCGGAGTCGATCGTCCGGGAGACACTGGTGATCTCGTTCGCCGGGCTGGCTTCGCTGCACTTCGGCGCGCTCCTGATGCTGGCCATCGGATCGGGCCGGGTCGGACAGCTGCGCTGGGCTTCCACCGAGCGCGAGATCTGGATGCGCCGCATCGGCTGGATCCAGCTGTTCATCGCGGTGCCGGCGTCCATCATCTGGGTGTGGCAGGCGATCGGCGTCGTCGCGGCCACCGGCTACGCTTCGCTCTACGACCGCGACCTCGGCGCCGGCATCGCCGCGACGCCGTTCCTCCTGAGCGGCCTGCTGGTTCCCGGCGCGCTGTTCCTGACGGCGTCGGGGACGCGTCACGTCCTCGACCGCCGCGTTGCCGGGACGGTCATCGTGCTGTTCGCGGTCGTGCAGTTCTACATCGGCTACCGCAGCACCGCCGCGATGCCGCTGATCGCCTGGATGTGGCTGTCGCATCGCCTGATCAAGCCGATTCGCTGGACCATGATCGGCGCCTGGGCCACGGTGCTCGTGTTCGTTGTCTTCCCGCTCGTCCGCGAGACGCGGAACATGTCGCAGGAGGAGCGCTCGACCAGTCCTACTGGACGAACTTCGCCAGCGTCGAGAACCCGGCAATCTCGAGCGTGCACGAGATGGGCTCGTCGATGTCGACGACGGCGCACACGCTGACGCTGGTCCCGAGCACGCGCCCGTTCGACGAAGGGGAAGGCTATCTCTACGCGGCGCTGACGCTCTTCCCGAACCTGTTCTGGGACATTCACCCGACCATCGTCCGGGGCACGGCGAACGACTGGCTGGTGCGCTCGATCAACCCCTGGCTGGCTGCGCGCGGCGGCGCCTACGGCTATTCGTGCATCGCCGAGGCCTACCTGAACTTCGGCAGGCCCGGGGTGGTCCTGATGATGGGCCTCTACGGGATGATGTTCGTCTGGCTGATCCTCTGGGCTGAGAAGTCCGGCGATCCCGCCAGGCTCGCGCTGGTTGCGACGATTCTCGCGATCGTCCTGCGTTTCCCCCGCGACGAGGTCGCCGGCGTCATCCGTCCGGTCGTCTGGAACGCGGTGCTGCCGTACTTGAGCGTCGTCGTCGTTCCCGTCGTGCTCGGCGGCGCGTTGAAGACGATGCCCGTCCGGTTGCTGCGGCCTGCGCGGATGCGCTCGGGGGTGGCATGAAGCTCACGGTTCTCTCCGAAGTGCGGTTCTGCCGGCTGCCCGACGACTCGGTGTGGGCGAATGCCTCGCCGTACGAGTTCTGGACCCGCTACCTTGACGAGTTCGCCGCGGTGACGATCGTCGGTCGCGAGGAACCGCTGGTCGAGCCCCAGCCCGGCATGGTGCGCGTCGACGGCGACGGCGTCCAGCTGCGCGGCGTTCCGCACTACCTCGGTTCGCGTGAGTTCGTGATGCGGTGGCGCGCCGTCCGCAGTGCGGTCCGGCCGCTCGCCTCCGAAGAGAACGCCCTGATTCTGCGGCTCGGATCGCTGCTCGCGCTCGGGCTGGAAGGGCCGCTCCTCAAGTCCGGGCGGCCGTACGGCGTCGAAGTCGTCGGCGATCCGTGGGACACCTTTGCGCCCGGCGTGGTGGAGATGCCGCTGCGTGGCCTGGTCCGCCGGGTCCTGACGCGCAGCCAGCAGCGTCTCTGCGCGGGCGCCGCCGGCGCGGCGTACGTGACCGAGCGGTCCTTGCAGGAGCGCTACCCGTGCTCGCGCAGCCAGTGGGCGGTCTCCGACGTCGAGCTCGAAGAGGGCACGGCGTTCACGACGCACTATTCGTCGATCGAGTTGAGCTGCTCCGACTATGCGATCCAGCCGCACGTGTTCGATCGGTCCGGGCCGGTCCGGCTCATCACCGTCGGGTCTCTGGCGCAGCGATACAAGGGCGTCGATGTGCTGATTCGCGCGGTGAGCGCGCTGAAGCGCGCCGGCCACCACTGCGAGCTGACGGTGATCGGCGAAGGGCGCTATCGCGCCGAGCTCGAAGAGCTCGCCGCGAACGTGCAGCTGGCGGTCCGTTTTACCTCGCAGCTGAAGCGTCCGCAAGTCATGGCGGAGCTCGACGCTGCCGACATCTTCGTGCTCGCGTCTCGGACCGAAGGTCTGCCGCGCGCGCTGATCGAGGCGATGGCCAGGGGCCTGCCGTGCGTGGCGACGCGCGTCGGCGGCATTCCCGAGCTGCTCGCCCCGCGCGTGTTGTGCGAGCCGGGCTCGGTCGAGGACCTTACAGGCCGCCTCCAGGCGCTGATCGCCGGCGAGATCGATCCGTCGGCACAGGCGGTGCTCAACCTGGCGCGGGCCCGCGACTTCCGGAGCGACGTGCTCCGCGCCCGCCGCGGCGACTTCTACCGCCGCGTGCGCCTCGTCACGCAGGAATGGCTGACGGCGGAGATGGCGGCATGAGGACGCTGCATCTCCTCAAGACCAGCGCCGGCGCGCGCTGGGCACTGCTGCAGCTGCGCGAGCTGACGCGGCTCGGCCTCGACTGCCATGTCGTGCTGCCGAACGACAGCGGCCTGGCGCCGCAGTACGCCGCCGCCGGCGTGACCGTGCACGTGCTCGATCTGAACGCGATGCCGCTGACGCCGGCCTTCTTCGATCGCGCCCGCGCCCTGCGTAAGCTCGTCACCAGCCTGTCGCCCGACGTGGTGCACAGCCACTTCGTCGCCACGACCCTGCTGATGCGGTACGCGCTGCGGCCGCTCCCGTGCGTGCGGGTGTTCCAGGTGCCAGGTCCGCTTCATCTCGAGAACCCGGTGACGGCTCGTGTCGAGGTGGGGAGCGGCGGCAGGATGGACTACTGGATCGCCTCCTGCCAATGGACGCGCGCGAAGTACCGCGCCATGGGCATCGCGGCCGACCGTGTCTATCTCGCGCACTATGGCAGCGACCTGGAGGATTGCCGCCCGGCGGCCCCCGGCACGCTGCGCCGCGAGCTCGGCCTCGCGGACGCGACCCGCGTCGTCGGGATGGTCGCGTACTGCTACAAGCCGAAGGCGTACCTCGGGTCCCGCCGGGGCATCAAGGGGCACGAAGACTTCATCGACGCCGTGGCGCGGCTGCGCCGCGACGGCGTGGACGTCGCCGGAGTCATCGCCGGCGGAGCCTGGCTGGGCGCGGACCAGTACTACGAGTCGGTCCAGGCGTATGCGCGGACCGCCGGCGCGGGCATCGTATTCCTCGGCACCCGCCGCGACATTCCCGCGATCTACGCGGACCTCGACATTGCCGTGCACCCGTCGCTGTCGGAGAACCTCGGCGGAGCCGCCGAGTCGCTGCTGCTCGGCGTGCCGACCGTGACCACCAACATCGGCGGCTTCGCGGACTTGATCATCGAGGGTGTGACCGGCCGGATGGTGCCGCCGCGGGATCCGTCGAGCCTGGCCGCGGCGATGCGGGAGCTGCTCGACGACCGCAATCGCGCCGCGGACATGGCGCTCGCCGGGCGCCGCCACGCGCGCGCCTTGCTCGACGTCAAGCACACCGCCGGTCAGGTTGCAGCCATCTACGGGCAGATCGCCGATTCACGCCGTCCCGTGACCGCCGGCCGCGGCCTCGCTATGGGCGTGCGGAGCTGAGACGCCGATGTATCGCCGCTACGGCAAGAGACTGTTCGACATCGCCGGCTCGCTGGCGCTGCTGGTGTGCCTCGCGCCGGTGCTGCTGGTCGCCATCGCCGCGGTGCGGCTGCGGCTCGGTTCGCCGGTGTTCTGGTGTCAGCGCCGGCCCGGCCTCGGCGGCCAGCAGTTCACGCTGATCAAGTTCCGCACGATGACCAGCGATCGGGACGCGAGGGGCCGGCTGTTGCCGGATGCGGAGCGGATGACCGCGCTCGGTTCGCTGCTGCGGCGCTCGAGCGTCGACGAACTGCCGGAGCTCGTGAACGTGCTGCGCGGCGACATGAGCCTGGTCGGCCCGCGGCCGCTGCTGATGCAGTACCTCGAGCGCTACACGCCGGCGCAGGCGCGACGCCACGACGCGCTGCCGGGAATCACCGGCCTGGCGCAGGTCAGCGGCCGCAACGCGCTGAGCTGGGAAGAAAAATTCGTGCTCGACGTCCGCTACGTCGACACCTGTTCGTTCGCGCTCGATCTCAGGATCCTCGCGCTCACCGTGCTGCGCGTGGTGGCCCGTCGCGACATCAGTCAGCCCGGCCACGCCACCGCGCAGGAATTCATGGGGAGCATGTCCCGATGATCCTGATCGTGGGAGTTGGCGGTCACGGCCAGGTCGTCGCGGACATCTTCCGCGCCGCGCGCGCGCAGGGCGTGTCGGCCGACATGACGGCGTTCGTCGACGACGACCCGACGCGTCAGCAGCAGGTCTACGCCGGCAGCGCCGTGCTCGGCACGCTCGATCGCATCCGCACCATCGCGCACGACCGGGTGGTCGTCGCCATCGGCACCAATGCGACGCGGGCGCGGCTGTTCTTGCGCCTCGAGGCCGAAGGCGAGCGGTTCGCGATGGCGCGCCACCCGGGCACCATCGTCGCCGAGGACGTCGCGATCGGCGACGGCACGATGATGTCCGCCGGCGTCATCGTCAACACCGGGACGGTGATCGGCCGCAACGTGATTCTGAATACGGGAGCCACCGTCGACCACCACAGCGTGGTCGGCGACCACGTGCACATCGCACCAGGGGTCCACATGGGCGGCGAGGTTCGGGTCGGCGACGGTGCGCTGATCGGGATCGGCGCCACGGTACTGCCGCGCGTCACGATCGGCGCGTGGAGCACGGTCGGCGCCGGCGCGGTCGTGACCAGTGACGTACCACCAGGAGCAACGGTCGTCGGCGTTCCCGCGCGGCTCGTCTGCGCAAACGCGATTGGCTAGGTGAATCTCATGACGAAACGTATCTATCTCTCACCTCCTGACGTAGGCGAAGCGGAACGGGCGCTCCTGCTCGACGCATTCGATTCCGGCTGGATTGCCCCGCTTGGTCCCCATGTCGACGAGTTCGAGCGCGAGTTCGCGCGCGCCGTCGGCGTGCCCCATGCGGTGGCGCTCTCGAGCGGCACTGCCGCCCTCCACCTTGCACTGCAGATCCTCGGCGTCGGCCGCCGCGACGAGGTCATTACCTCGACACTGACGTTTGCGGCGACCGCCAATGCGATCTGCTACCAAGGCGCGTCGCCGGTGTTCCTCGACGTAGCGCGCGACACCTGGACCCTCGACGCCGATCTGCTCGAGGAAGAGCTGCACGCCCGCTCGCGCGTCAACCGGCAGGTTGCTGCGCTGGTGACCGTCGATCTCTACGGGCAGTGCGCCGACTACGGGCGGATCGAGGCGCTGTGCGCCTACTACGGCGTGCCGCTCATCGAAGACGCGGCGGAGGGGCTGGGCGCGACCCATGGCACGCGCAAGGCCGGAGCCTTCGGCGAGTGCGCTGCGTTCTCCTTCAACGGCAACAAGATCATCACCACCAGCGGCGGTGGCATGCTGGTCTCGAACCGCCGCGACATCGTCGAGCGGGCGCGCCATCTGTCAACGCAGGCGCGTCAGCCGGCGGCGCACTACGAGCACCACGACGTCGGCTACAACTACCGCCTCAGCAACCTGCTGGCGGCGATTGGCCGCGGCCAGCTGGCACGGCTCGACGACAAGATCGCCCGCCGCCGCGAGGTCAACGCGACCTATCGCTCGGCGCTCGCCGGCCTGCCCGGCATCGCCTTCATGCCGGAGGCGTCCTACGGCCGGTCGAACGGGTGGCTGACCTGCCTGACCATGGATCCGGCGTCGTTCGGGGTCGACCGTGAGACCGTGCGGACCTTCCTCGAGGCCCGCAATATCGAGTCGCGCCCGGTCTGGAAGCCGATGCACATGCAGCCGGTCTTCCAGAACTGCGACGTGCGCCGCGGCGCGGTCGCCGAACAGCTCTTCGCCGACGGCCTGTGCCTGCCGAGCGGCTCGAGCCTGACTCCCGAACAGCAGCAGACCGTGATTGCCTCCATTCAGGAGGCCCGGACCGCCACTCCCGCCGAGCGCGCGGTTCTCGTCCGAGCGTAGCGACCATGACGACTCCATCCTTCCTCCTCAAGTTCAAGCGGACCTGGACCATCGGTCTGCAGCTCGCGATGGTGGCCCTGGCCAACATGGCCGCCTTCGCCCTGCGCTTCGACGGCATGCCCCCGGCATGGGCGATGGCCGCCTGCGTGCAGATGCTGCCGTGGCTGCTCGTCATCCGCGGCCTGATGTTCATCCCGTTCAAGCTCTATGAGGGGCTGTGGCGGTACACGAGCATCTATGACGTCCGCTCAATCGTGGCGGCGGTCGCGGCCAGCTCCGGCGTGTTCGTGCTGCTGACGAAGAGCCCGCTCGGCCCGGAGGTCTACCCGCGCTCGGTGTTCGTGACCGACGCGCTGATGCTGGTGCTGATGCTCGGCGCCAGCCGGCTGTCGCGCCGCATCTACGCCGAGCTGTCGGGCGGCAGACGCGGCAAGCGCGTCCTGATCTTCGGCGCCGGCAATGCCGGCGAGCTGATCGTCCGCGACATGAAGACCAATCGCGAGTACGGCTATCAGCCGGTCGGCTTCATCGACGACGATCGCAACAAGGTCGGCCGCCGCATCCATGGCGTGCCGGTGCTCGGCACCCGCGACGAGGTCAAGGACATCCTGGTCAAGCACAAGGTCGACGAAGTGCTGATCGCGATGCCGAACGCCGACGCCGCCACCATCCGCACCATCGTCCGGGCGCTGCAGGCGTTCAAGCTCCCGATCAAGACGCTGCCGAAGCTGACCGACATCATCGGCGGCAAGGTCGAGCTCAACGAAATCCGTAGCCTGTCGGTCGAGGACCTGCTGGCGCGGCCGCCGGTCGGGCTCGACCCGATGCCGGTCAAGCACCTCATTCGCGGCCGGCGCGTCATGGTCACCGGCGCCGGCGGCTCGATCGGGTCGGAGCTGTGCCGCCAGATCGTCAAGCTCCAGCCGTCCTCGCTGATCATGTTCGAGCGCTACGAGAACGGCCTGCACGCGGTGCGGATGGAGCTCGAGGACTCGAAGCCCGGCTGCGGCCTTTACTGCGTCATCGGCGACGTCGCCGACACCGCGTGCGTGAGCGCGACGATGCAGCAGCACCGGCCGGAGATCGTGTTCCACGCCGCCGCGCACAAGCACGTGCCGCTGATGGAAGAGAACCCCTGCGAGGCGATCAAGAACAACGTCCGCGGCACCCGGCTGCTGGCACAGGCCTCCGAGTTCTTCGGCGTCGATCGCTTCATCTTCATCTCCACCGACAAGGCGGTGAATCCGACCAGCGTCATGGGCGCGTCGAAGCGCCTCGCCGAGCTCGCCATCCAGACCCAGGCAATGGGCAGCGGCACCTCGTTCGGCGTCGTGCGCTTCGGCAACGTTCTGGGCAGCAACGGCAGCGTCGTGCCGCGCTTCCTCGACCAGATCCGCCGCGGCGGGCCGGTGACGATCACCCACCCCGACATGCGCCGGTTCTTCATGCTGATTCCCGAAGCCGTGCAGTTGGTCATGCACGCGGCGTCGCAGGCGGAGAGCGGCGGCATTTACGTGCTCGAGATGGGCGAGCAGGTGAAGCTGCTCGACATGGCCCGCGACCTGATCCGCCTCGCCGGCTACGTGCCGGAGGAAGAGATCCCGATCGAGTTCATCGGCCTGCGGCCGGGCGAGAAGCTGTTCGAGGAGCTGGTCGGCATGAACGAAACCGCCGGCCCGTCGAAGATCGACAAGATTCACCGCGTCAGCAGCCGGATGAAGCCCGACCCGGACTTCTTCACCCAGCTCGAGACGATCGAAACGCAGGCAGCCGAGGGCAACGTCGAGGGCGTGCGCGCCTCGCTCAAGCGCCTGATTCCCGAGTACATGAACCCAGCCGATGTGACAGCTACGCAGGAGTTTGGCGCTGCGGCAAAGGAAGTCGGTGCGGATACGGCCGAGGACGACGAGATCGCTCAGGTGGAGGGAGACGCGTTGTATCAGGTACTGCCCGAGCTGTATTTCGGCCCGTGTGCATCGTTCCCGCGCGCGCAGCCTGATGGAGCGCGTGCGTCGCGGCATGACGGCGGAGCGGCTCTTCAGATGTGAGGGATGCGGCTGGCGCGGCTGGTTGATGCCGCTCGTCAGTGTCGAAGGCGAGCCGGTGACTCAGTTCGAGGTGCCCGACTTGTCCTCGGTCGACAAGAGCGTCGCGACCACGCCCCAGGCAGGGCGGCGGACCTTCTCGCCGCGGGATCTCCAGTGAGCAAGGCGAGGGCTGTCCCCATCGTTTCAGCCGGAAGCGCTGCGGCGATTCGGGTGTCGGCGCTCGCCATGGTGGCGGTGTGCTGGGGCGCGCTGGCAATCGGCGGCGCCTACCCCTGGGCATACTGGCCGCTGGCCATGATCTGCGCGGCGACGGGCATCATGGGGTTGCGCGCCGACCGCACGGCCGGCGCGACGAGCGATGGCGCCGGCGTCAGCCGCCGACTGTCGATTGTGCTGGGTGCGGTTGGAGCGGCGATGCTGCTGCAGATCGTGCCGATGCCGCTTGCATGGCTGCGGACGATCAGTCCGCAGACGATTGGCGTGCTCGCGGACACCGACTTCAGCTACGGCGCGGGCCTGGTGCGCTTTCACGCGCTCTCGCTCGATCCGGCCTCGACCGGCGCCGCGCTCGCGCTCTACGGCGCGTTCGCGATGATGCTGGTGGGGATGGCCCGCGTGTTCGGCATCGATCGCGAAGCCTCGCGTCGATTCGTCGAAGTCCTGACCGTGTTCGGCGTCGTGCTGGCCCTGGTCGGCATCGTGCAGAAGCCGCTCTACACGGGGAAAGTGCTGGGCGTCTGGGAACCGGAGGCGATCGGCATTCCGTTCGGTCCCTTCGTCAACCGCAATCACTTTGCGGGCTGGATGCTGATGGCGCTGCCGCTCGCGCTCGGCCTGCTGTGCGCAGGGCTCGAGCAGGGCATGCGCGGCCTGCGACCCGGCCTGCGTTATCGGATCCTGTGGCTGTCCTCGCCCGAAGCGAGCCGGCTGATCCTGCTCGGCGCCGCGGCGCTGGTCATGGCCATGTCCCTGGTGCTGACAATGTCGCGCTCGGGGATCTCGGCACTGATGGTGTCGCTCATGCTGATGGGATGGACCATCGCCCGCGGCGTGAAGGGGCGATCGCGTCGCACCGCGGCCGGCGTGTTCCTGGTCGTGTTGTTCGTGACCGCGATCGGCTGGGTCGGCGCCGACGTCATCGTCGCCCGCTTCTCCGACGCCAACTGGGCCGGTTTCAACAACCGGACCGGCGCCTGGGCCGACGCGCTGCACGTCGCGTCGGTGTTCCCGGCCACCGGCACCGGCGTCAACACGTATGAGACTGCGGCGCGGTTCTATCAGCGCCACGATCTGGGCCAGTTCTACGGCGAGTCGCACAACGATTACCTCGAGCTGCTGGCCGAGGGGGGCGCCATGGTGGGGGTGCCGATCCTGCTGGCGCTGGTGCTGCTCACTCGCGAGATTCGCGCGCGCATGAAGGAAGACCCGCCGACCACGATCTGGTGGATCCGGCGGGGTGCGATCACCGGGCTGTTCGCGATCGGCCTGCAGGAAACCGTCGACTTCAGCCTGCAGCTGCCCGGCAACGCCGTGATGTTCGTGATTCTCTGCGCGATCGCGCTGCATAGGCCGCGCGCCGAGCGGCAGCAGGCGCCGCAGCCGCAGCCGGCACCGTCCCGACCGCGGCTGCGGGTCGTGGCGTCCAACGCGATCCGGGTCGAAGTCGGCCCATAACCGTTTTCTCGATTGAGCAGGCCGGCTCCCGATCAGGCGTCAGGCTTCAGACGACTCGTTCATGCATATCCTTCACGCAGTTGGTGCGCGCCCGAACTTCATGCAAGTGGCGCCGGTCCTCAACGCGCTCGCCGAGCGCGAGGTCCGGCAGACGCTCGTGCACACGGGACAGCACTACGACGTCAACATGTCGGACGCGATCTTTCGCGAGCTGCGGATTCCGCAGCCCGACGTGAATCTGGGCGTCGGATCGGCGCCGCACGGCGAGGAGACCGCCCAGGTGCTGGTGGGGATGGAGCGCTGCCTCCGCGAGCGCCGTCCCGATCTGCTGCTCGTCTACGGCGACGTCAACTCGACGATGGCGGCGACGCTGGCGGCGGCCAAGATGGGCATCGCCGTCGGCCATGTCGAGGCCGGCCTGCGCTCGCGCGATCTGCGGATGCCGGAGGAGATCAACCGCATCGTCACCGATCGCCTGGCGACCTGGCACTTCACGCCGTCGGCGGACGCCGACGAGAACCTGCTGGCGGAAGGTGTCGCGCAGCGATCGATCAAGCGCGTCGGCAACGTCATGATCGACACGCTGATCCGCCTGCTGCCGCTGACGCAGCCGCGGCCGCTGCTCGAGATGTTCGGGCTCATGAACGGCACCGGCCCGAAGCCCTTCGCCCTGGTTACGCTGCACCGGCCGAGCAACGTCGACGACGACGTGATGCTCGAGAAGATCCTCGACTCGCTGACCGACATCGCCGCGAACATCCCGGTCATCTTTCCGGTGCACCAGCGCATTCGGGCACGGATGAAGGATCATCAGCTGCAGTTCTCCGGGCTGCTGCTGACGCAGCCGCTGACCTACCTGCAGTTCCTCGGACTGCAGCGTCACGCGACCGTCGTCATCACCGATTCGGGCGGTATCCAGGAGGAGTCCACCTATCTTGGCGTCCCGTGCCTGACGGTTCGCGAGAACACTGAGCGGCCGATCACCGTCCATGTCGGCACCAACCATCTGGTCGGTCATGATATGGCGTGCTTGAAGGCACATGTCAGCAACGTCCTCGGCGGGCGCGGCAAGCGCGGCGCGGTGCCGCCGCTGTGGGACGGCCAGGCAGCCCGCCGCATTGCGGACGAGATTCTGGGTAGACAGTAGGCAACCATGGCAGTAGTTCGGATCGGATTCGATATGGACGGCGTGCTCGCCGACTTCTCCAAGGCGTTCAGGGACGTCGAGCTTCAGCTGTTCGGGCCATCGTCGACGCTCACGCCGGAGTCGCCGGAAGTTGAAGCGAAGCAGGAAGAGCAGGCGGAAGCGCAGCCGGCCGCCGACGAGCCGACGCCTCGTGACTTGCGCCGTCGCCGCGACGCCGTCTGGAGCGTGATTCACAGCACACCCGATTTCTGGGCCACGCTCAAGCCCCTCGATCCCGGCGCCGTCCGCCGGATTCACGACTCGATGCTGCGTCTGGGCTGGGAAGTGTTCTTCATCACCCAGCGTCCCGCCACCGCCGGGCAGACCGTGCAGCGTCAGACGCAGCAGTGGCTGCGTGAGCAGGGCTTCGACATGCCGAGCGTGCTCGTGATCAGCGGCTCGCGCGGCGCCGCCGCGGGGGCGCTGCGACTCACCTACCACGTCGACGACAGCCCGCAGAACTGCCTCGACGTCGCTTCCGATTCGCGCGCCATACCGATCCTCATCGTGCCGGAGCCGGACGAGGTGACGGAGAAGAGCGCGAAGCGGCTGCGCATAGGCATCGCCCGATCGGTCGGCGAGGCCCTCGACATGCTCGAACAGAACGTCGGCCCCGGAGGGAAGGAACCGCCTCCTCAACAAGCTGACGAAGATCATCGGCTGGCAGTAGGCGGAGCTGGCCGCGCTCACCGGACCGCGCGGTAGTTGTGCTGCACGACCCACGCGAGCGCCGAGTTGGCCGCGAGCATGAACACGACGGCTGCCGTCTTGTTGCGGCGCCACATTTTCTCGCCAGCGTAGATCACGCCGGCGGTCCCGGCCGCCTTCACCGCCAGCATTCCGGCTGGCTTGTCGGCCAGCCCGCGCATCACGGGATTCGCCTCCGAGGCGCCACGGCGGATGGCGCGAGTGGTCGAGTGCGCGTCGAACACCTGCAGCGCGGCGAACGACACGTAGAGCGGCATCAGTGCGGGCGGCCGCTCGGCATCGGCCCGCGCGCGCGCCGCCGTTGTCACGGGTGGTGGCGCTGGCAGGGGTGACAGGGCCTGCTCGACCGTGCTGACCGACAGCAGGCTCGATGCGTCGGGGAACGCAGGTATTTCTTGAGCCGCGGCGGATGTGCCGAAGCCTGCGTTCAGCAGGCACGTGAGCGCGACGACGTTGAGAACTCGAGCGAAGCACATGACGGAGCCCTTTCACCTGAGGGTGAACACAGTTGAGGGTGAACACAGTCCGTCGTCTGGCGCTTCGCAATGGCCATTGCGGAAGTAGACGACCCGCAGGTCAGACTTCAACGGCAGTGCCATCCGGCCGCGTCACCGGCCGATCGATCGATCGCGCGTGATTCTGCCGGGCTGTATTGCGAATCGGGCCCGCGCTGCCGCGAGGCGATGATGTCGGGAAAGTCCGGGTTGGGGCAGACTTTAGTGCTCGGCTGGGCAAACGAGGTGTGCCGATCGTGTCAGACGTCGTAACAAAGCACATTCTGGCGGCGACGAGGTTGCTAACTCTTGGGCAACCCCGCCATCGCGGGTTTTGTCGTCGACCGTGGGGCGTCCTGCTCGTGCTCGCGATCGTGATCGCGCGCCCGATGCCCCTCTCTGCCCAGGGACAGGCCACCCTCGCGTCGGCGCCGACTGGCACGACCAGCCAGACCAACCCCGAAATCCAGGTCGTTGCCCCCGGCAAGGTTGCGTATCGCGTCAGCCTCAATGGCGCGCCGTATGGCCCTGAGCAGCCGATCGCCAAAACCATCCGGTTCGCCGGGCATGTAACGGTCGGCGACGTGCGGGTACCCGTGGGCTCCCGCGATCTTGCCGAGTACCTGCGCCGGCGGAGCACCGACGACGCGTTTGCGGAGTTCCTCGATCGACTCACGTTCGACCAGCTCGAAACGCAGGTTCAGGTTACCTATACCGTCAACCGGATCCGCACCGCGGTGCAGGCCGACAATGTCGTGAACCTCGACGGGCCTGGCGTCGGCAACCTCGAGGTGGTTCTGCAGGAGAAGACGCCACCGGGCATCCGGTTCGAGCTCGTCGCATTCTCGATTGCGGGCGGCAAACTCTCCGCCGGCACCAACGCTCCCGGAGTGCGCCGCTTCATTCTCCGGGTGCCGGCCGGGGCGACTGTCGCCACCCTGACACCGCGGACCAACACCGCCCTTGCGCGAGTACTCGTCGACGGTCAGGAAGTGAATTCCGGGCAGGACGTCTCGATCCCGACGCTGTCGGGCCAGGTCATCGAGGTCCAGTCGCGGGCGCCAGATGGCAGCGCGTCGCGCTACGAGATCGCGGTCCAGCACGACGAATTGCTGGCGCCCGGCCACTACCGCAGCCACTATCTGCGCGCCTTCACCCCGGCATCGGCCTACGTTAGCATCCGCAACGCCGGCACGAGCCTGGTGGACTACCGCCTGACCTTCAACGGCAGGTTCGGCCTGACCACCGGCGAGATCCTGCGCGAGATTCAGGAGATGCCGGCGGCCTATCCTGGCGAACCGATCGCGCACCGTGTCTGGCGGTTCATCCGCGACAACCGCTATCACTTCCAGCCGCTGACGCCGGCGCGCTGGCATCACTCGCCTGGTCTGTTCTTCAACTCGATTGGCTTCGGCTACTGCGACGACAGTGCGTCGCTGTTCCGGCACCTGATGAGCGCACTGGGTTATCCGGCTCGGGTCTGGGGGCTCGGCCCCGAGCACGTCGTCGCGGAAGCGTTCGTGGACGGTCGCTGGGAGATGTGGGATCCGGATCTTCAGGTGTATTACCTGACCCGTGACGGACGGGTCGCCGGCGTCGACGAACTGGCGGCCGATCCCTCGTTGATCACCAACCCGGTTCAAACGCTGCCTGGCACGCTCGGCGCGTATCACCCGTTCATCGCCGGCATCTACGCGACCCGGACCGACAACATGGTCGCGTCATGGTACGACTGGTTGCCCGAGGTAGGCGACTCGTCGATGACGCTGCAGATTCCCCCGGGCGGCACGTTCGAATTTCCGGACGTGTACGACGCACCCCTGCACGCCATCTATCAAACGCAGGCGCCGTCTTATGCCAACGCGCGACTGATCGTGCCGGAGGGATTCACAGGGTCCGTGGTGATGGCCCTGGTCATCCAGTCGGTCGGTTGGACCAACCGGCCGACGCTGCACGTGATCACCAGGGATGCCGCGGGGAACTGGGATGGCCAGCCGACGATGGCGCAGTGGTCGGTCGACGCAGACCCACCCTACACGGCGGCGTCGCAGCCCTCGGGTTTCTTCAACGTCGTCGAGCCAATCACGCTGACGTCGAACGAGCCGGCCACGATCCACTACACGACGGACGGCAGTGAGCCCGACGACGGCTCGCCAGTCTACGCCGGCCCGATCCAGATCGAGCCCGGGCAGGTCCTGAAATTCTTCGCGATCGATCAGGCTGGCAATCACGAGCGCGTGCGCGTCTATGGACCCAGGATCCAGCAGGTGCAGCTCGCCCTGACCGGCCTGACCGCCTCGACCGCGACCTTCATGGCCACCGCCATGGGGGGCAGCGGCAGCTACGAGTACATGTTCAACCTGCGCGACCCGCAGGGCCGCTGGTCCGCCGTTCGGTTCTACAGTCCTGAGGCCACCTGGATCTGGGACAAGTCCGGCGCGCCCGAGGGCTGGTACACCGTGCAGGTCTGTGCGCGTAACCGGGGAGCGTCCGTCGAGTGTGATGGCGCCGCGGCCTTCGACGTCTTCATTAGGCCGCAGATTGCGCCGGTCCTGGTCAACCCCGGCGATCAGTTCAACGACGATGGCGCGCGGACCTACGCCGAGACGGTGCTGGCCGACGACCCGGTCGCCTACTGGCCGCTGGCGGAGCCTAGCGGGCCCGTCGCCATCGACGCCACCGGGCTCGTCAACGCGTCGCGACTCGGCGGCATCGTCGGCGCGCAACCGGGAGCGCTGTCCGACGGCAGCCACGCGACGCTGTTCAACGGCGCGGACGGCTTCGTTCGCGTGACCAACACGACGAATCTGCAGCTGGCGGGCGACCTCTCGTTCGAGCTCTGGCTGAAGGTCTCTCTCGGCGGCAGGCAGACGCTGCTCTCGAAGCACTACCTGCACGAATTCGAGCTGACCCTCGAAATCGACGGCCGTCTGAATCTCTACCAGGGCAACGGCTCCGTCTACGAGCACCTGTCCTCGCCACCGGGAACGATCGTCGCCAACGTCTGGCAGCACGTCGTCGTGACGCGATCGACGGCGGCCAGGACGATCAAGTTCTACGTCAATGGCGTGCTGAGGGCGACGGTCGGCTACACCACCGACCCGACCCCGAGCACGCGAGCCATCTCGATCGGCCGGAGCGAGTCGGGAATCCAGTACGTCAACGGCTACCTCGACGATGTGGCGCTCTACACCGCGCCGCTCAGCGCCACCCAGGTCGCCAGGCACTATGTGATGCGCCTGGCCAACGGCATCGCCATCCCCGTCGAGTTGCCGCTCGTTGCGAGCGACGGCAATGACGACCCGCTGACGTTTTCGGCAACCGGCCTGCCGCCTGGCCTGACCATCGCGCCGTCGACGGGCCTGATCGCCGGCACGCTGACGAAGGCTGCCGCCGGCATTTATCACGTGACCGCGTCCGTCTCGGACGGTGTGCTCTCGCACAGCCAGTCGTTCCAGTGGACGGTGACGCACATCAATCGCGCGCCGCAGTTGACGGCGATCGCCAATCAGACCGACCACGAAGGCACCACGGTCGCCCGTCAGGCGCACGCCACTGACGAGGATGGCGACACGCTGACGTACAGCGCGACAGGACTTCCCGGCTCGGTGACCATCGCGTCGGCCACCGGTGTGATTGCCGGAGCGTTGTCTTACACGACCGCCGGAATCTATCCGGTCACGATCAGCGTGTCGGACGGTACGACTACTGTCACTCGGTCATTCACCTGGACGGTCGTCGCCAGCGGACCGCCGGTTCTGATCAATCCCGGGCCGCAGCACAACGCCGACAGTCTGGATTACGTGCAGGCCGTGCGAGCCGACGGGCCGGTCGCATACTGGCGCCTCGAGGAGGTGGCGGGAGACGCCGCCGACGCGATTGGTCAGCACACCGGGACGCGTTACGGGCTGATCACGACTGGTCAGCCGGGTGTCCTGGTCGACGGCAGCGCGTCGAATCGATTCAACGGCTCGAACGCGTTCGTCCGTGTGCCGAACGCGGCCGCGCTCCAGCTGACCGGCGATCTGACCATCGAGCTGTGGGTCAACGGCTCGCTCGCCACGCGGCAGACGCTGATCTCTAAGAACCACCTGCGGGAATTCGAGCTGACCCTCGAAAAGACGGGTGCATTGAACCTGTACCACGGGAACGGGTCAGGTACGGTCAATGTGATGAGCACTTCCGGCGCGGTCCTGGCCAACATCTGGCAACACGTGGTCGTGACGCGGCGAGCCTCGACGAGGACGGTCAACTTCTACGTGAACGGCGTGTCGAAGGGCGGCGGCCCCTATGGGTTCGACGCGGCCGCGGGATCCAGCGCGATCTCGCTTGGCCGCAGCGACCACGGCGTGCAGTACGTAGACGGCAGGCTTGACGAAATCGCGCTTTATCCGCATGTGCTCAGCGCCGCGCGGATCGCGTCTCACTACGCGCTTGCGTCGCAGATTGCGGTGCCGACGTCGCCCGGCCTGCAACTGGTCGCGTCGGATCCCAACAACGACCCGATCACGTTCAGTGCGGCCGGACTGCCGCACGGCCTGTCGCTGAATGCGCAGACGGGGCTGATCTCGGGAAGCCTGTCGCGGGCGAGTGCAGGCACCCACGCCGTCACGGCGACGGCGACCGCCGGCGGCCAGAGTGATACGAAGACCTTCACCTGGAGCATCTCGCACGTCAACCACGCGCCGCAGCTCAGCGATCCCGGCGCGCACGCAGCGATCGCGACCGAGAACGTTTCGCTTGCCCTGGTGGCGACGGACTGGGATGGCGACGCGCTCGCCTTCAGCGCCACCGGCCTGCCGGCACCGGTGACGTTGAACCCGGCAACCGGCCTGATCGCCGGCGTCTTTTCTGCGGCCGGCGTCTATATCATTACCGCGACCGTGACGGACGGCACGCTGTCGAGCAGCCGTACGTTCACGTGGACCGTGACGGGACTCAATCGCGCACCGCTGCTGACGAATCCCGGCGCGCAAACCACCAGCGCGATCTTCAGCTACCAGGGAGCGGTCCAGCGCGACGTTCCAGTTGCCTACTGGCGGCTGCACGACGGCGTCGGGGGTACTGTCACGGATGCCATGGACCATCATCCAGCGGCGGTCATGGGTGGCGTCACGACTGGCCACCAAGGTCCGCTCGCTGACGGCAGCCGGGCGATGGGGTTCAACGGCGCGAACGCCTACGTCCGCGTGCCGGATGCAGCGGCCTTACAGCTGTCTGGCGACCTCACCCTCGAGCTCTGGATCAACGTGGCCGCGGGAGTGCGGCAGACGCTGATCTCGAAGGACTACCTGCACGAGTTCGAGCTGACGCTCGAGACGACCGGCGCCTCAATCTCTATCAGGGTAACGGCGTCCAGTATCAAGGCGTGCTTTCCGCCGTCGGATCGGTCGTTCCAAACACCTGGCAGCACATCGTCGTGACGCGTTCGGCGGCGACGAAGACGATCGCCTTCTACGTGAACAGCGTGGCGAAGGGCGGCGGGGTGTACTCGGTCACGCCGACGTCGGGAACCAGCGCGATCGCGATCGGCCGGGCGCTGAGCGGCCTCCAGTACGTGAACGGACGGATCAGCGATGTGGCGGTGTACTCGCGCCCGCTCAGCGCCGCGCGGGTGGCTGCGCACCATGCGATGCGAACGGCATCGGGGATCGATACGCCGATCGCGCTGCAATTGTCGGCCACCGACCCCGACGGCGATCCGGTGACCTACAGCGCGGTGGGACTGCCGCCCGGCTTGACGCTCGACGCGGCCACGGGCCTGATCACCGGTACGGTGTCGTCAACGGCCCCGGGATCGTATGCCGTGACGGTCACTGTTTCCGACGGCAGCGGTTCGAGCAGTCAGAGCTTCATCTGGACGGTGACGAACTGATCGGATCGCTTAGCGCGCCGCGGCGCTGACAATCGGAAGAGTCGGGAAGGACTATACCCGGGATATCGGATTAGTTTTCAGCTCGCTCAATTGAACCCCGCAACGCGCTTGCGGAGGTTCTTGATGTGCTCCCACACCTGCGAGTCCTCGTCGCCGTCCCCTGCCACCCGCTCCGGCGCGTCTTCCCCGGCATCGAGCACGATCTCCGCCGGCCCCGGCTCCTCGGCCTGCCGTGGCATGAGCCGCAGGTATGTTTCCAGATCGCGGAGCGCGGCGCTGAAATCCTGCAGGTGATAGGCGAGCAGTCCCGCGGTCGCGGAGCTCCGAGACGGCGGACGGGTCGACGCTGAGCAGCAGGTCGGCCACGAACCGGGCCTGGGGGAAGGACCGCATCCGGACGTACAGCCGCTTCAGATTGACCAGCATGCGCACGACGATCTGATGGCGCGTCGCCGGCCGGAGCAGGTCCCGGTCGAACGCGGCATCCTCGCCGACGTGCTGACGCAGCATCTCGCGGCAATCGAGCTCCGAGAGCAGCGCGCCGCCGTGGAACGGATCGACGATCACCACCTCGCCGCCGACGCGCAGCCGCGGCCGCTCGTCCGAGGCCCGCACCAGAAAATGCCCGGGAAAATTGACGCCATCGACGGCGACGCCGGCGCGGCGTGCGATCTCCAGGTAGACGACGGCAAGGCTGATCGGAATGCCGGTGCGCCGGTCGATGACCTCGTTGAGGAAGCTGTTGCGCGGATCGTCGTAGCGCTCACGATTGCCGGTGAAGCGCTGGTCGTCGTACAGGTACTCGTTGAGCACCTGGATCGCGTCCTGGCCGCGCACCCCCGCCTGCGACACCCGCGCCGCCGCATCGTCGCCCATCCGATCGATCGCGTCGAGATAGCCTTCGACGTCCAGCGTCGGGTACTCGACGCGGGCAATCGCCAGCGCCGCCGGCGCCAGCTCCTCGCCGGGCGCGTTCATCGCCCGTTCGAGGTCGGCCGCGACCTGGACGCTCCGGGCCTGTAGATGCAGGGCGTATTTCACTGGGCCGATTGTAGCGTGGAACACCGCGGCTGCCGCCCGGTCCGGGTCAGAGCGCTTCGATCATCTCCACGGTGAACTCGTCGAGGCTGGCGATGATGACGTCGGCCGCCGTCAGCTCGCTGGCCGGGTAGCTGGTGGTGATGCCGACGCAGCGAAGTCCCGCCGTCAGGGCGGCGTCGATTCCCCACCGCGAGTCCTCGATGGCGACGCACGCGGATGGGGCCAGCCGGTGCAGTTCCGCCGCCCGCCGATACGGATCCGGCGCGGGCTTGCCCGCTGCCGTTTCCCCTGCGGCGACGATGAAGGCGAAATGATGCTCGAGCGCGGCGCGTCGAAGAATGGCGACGATTTCGTGGCGCAGTGCGCCCGAAGCGATGCCGAGTGGAAACCGGCGACCGAGCCGCTCGATGCACCCCGGCGCTTCCGGATACATGACGTCGAGCGACGCCAGCATGTCGTCGAAAATCGCGGCTTTGCGCTCGATGAGCGCGGCGATCTGCCGGGCGTCCCACTGCTGGCCGTTGGCGCGGCCGATCGCGTCGAGCGCCCCGGCGTCGTCGAAGCCGAGGTAGCGCTGATAGTAGTCGTCGCGGTCGAGCGAGACGCCGACCTCGGCGAGGATTGCCTGATACGCGCGCAGGTGAAGTGGTTCGGAGTTGGCGAGCACGCCGTCGAAGTCGAAGACGACGGCTTCGATCCTCGACATCAGGGGAGCTTCTCCCCGGCCCGGATCGGGACCTTCATCCGGTTCTCGCGGGGAGGGATTGGACATTCGTAGCTCGAATCGAAGACGCAGAACGGGTGATACGCGCGGTTGAAATCGAGGTCGTAGACGCCGCTCGAGGTGCGATCGAGATCGAGATACCGGCCGCCCTGGTAGGTCTCGGTTCCGCTGGTGAGGTCGCCGAACGGCACGAACAGCCGCCGCAGCTGCTCGTCGCCGACGTCGGCGAACGCGGTGAGGCTCAACGACTGGCCCTTCAGCGTGAACCCGAGCGTTCCGATCCGCCGCATCTTGCGCTTCTGTCCGGTGGACAGCGACAGCTCGATGATTTGATCGCTGCCCACCGGCTTCAGGCCGGCGGGGGTGCGGTACTGCTCGTCAATCGGATAGTAGGGGAGCGGGGCAAACGTCGAGCGCTTGTCGGCCGGCACCGGGGACTCGCCGGACTCCCGCATGAAGCGGTCCTTTTCGGCTCGCCACGCGGCGATCTCTTCCGGGTAGCTGAGCGGAGTGCCGGAGCATCCGATCGCGACCAGCGACAGCACGACAACGAAGAGGTTGATAACGCAACGCACGCCGTCAAAAAGGATATACGCGGCGCGCCGCGACCGCATCCGCGATCTGGCGGCGCAGGGCGACGGTATTGACGGGCGTCGTTTTCATCAGCCGCCTCAGGGCGGCGAGCATCGTGCGCAGCGTGTCCCCCTCGACCATCGCCGCGAGCGCGTCGCGTGCGGCCAGCTCGACGCGGCCGGCGGCGTCGTTGACGAAGGCACAGGCGGCGGCCTCGTGCAGCGGACCGCCGGCAGCCCCGGCCCGAAGCACGGCGCTGTCCGACGCGTAGACGTCGATGATGATGTCGGCGGCCCGCGTCAGGACCTCCTGCTCGTCGGCCAGCTTGGCGCCGTAGGTCTGCATCGCCGTGCCGAGCACCATCAGCGCCACTTTCTTCATGGCGGTGACGGCGGCTTGCGCCGCGTCGAGCGCGGCGTCTCCAACGGCCGCGGCCGGCATCGGCGTCAGCAGGTCGTCCTGCAGCCGGCGCGCCGCCGCAATCAGCGGCAGCCCGCCCTTCACCGCACGCCTCGCGAGCATGCCCGGGATCAACAGGCGATTGATCTCGTTGGTGCCTTCGAAGATGCGGTTGACCCTGGCGTCGCGGTACTGGCCTTCCGCCGGGTAGTCGTGGACGAAGCCGTTGCCGCCGTGGATCTGGACGTTCTCGTCGACCACGAAGTCGATCATCTCGCTGCTCGCGACCTTCAGGATCGACGCCTCGATGGCGAACTCCTCGAGCGCCGCCAGCACCGCGTCGCTGGCGTGCGATCCCTGCAGGCTGCTGTCGATCAGGCCGGCGGTCCGATACAGCATCGCCTCGACCGCGTACTCCCGAATCACCATCTCCGCGAGCTTGTGGCGGATGGCGCCGAATGTCGCGATCGGCTGCCCGAACTGGCGCCGCTCGGCGGCATACGACGCCGACTCTCCGATCACCCGGCGCGCGCCGCCGCTGCACATCGCCGCGAGCTTGAAGCGGCCGTAGTTCAGGACGTTGAACGCGACCTTGTGGCCCTTGCCGATCTCGCCCAGCACGTTGCCGGCGGGCACGCGCGCATCCTGCAGGATCAGCGGCGTCGTCGACGAGCCGTGGAGGCCCATCTTGTGCTCCTCCTTGCCGCCGCCGACGCCGGGAAACGCGCGCTCGACGATGAAGGCCGTGAACTGCCCGGTCTCGCTGCCGTCGAGGACTTTCGCGAAGACGATGAACAGATCCGCGAAACCGCCGTTCGTGATCCACATCTTCTCGCCGTTGAGCACGAAGCTGCCGTCCGGCTGCCGCTCGGCACGGGTCCTGGCGCTCAGCGCGTCCGATCCCGAGCCTGATTCACTGAGCGCGTAGGCGCCGATCATCTCGCCGGACACGAGACGCGGAACGTACTGCCGCTGCTGGTCCTCGGTGCCAAAGCAGAGCAGCGGCGTGACGGCCAGGCCGGTCTGCGCGCCGAACGTGGTGGCGAACGACGCGCACCGGCCGACCGATTCGCCGACGACGAGGGACGCGGCCTTGTCGAGCGCGACGCCGCCCAGCGCTTCCGGCACGTCGGTGCCGAGCAATCCGAGCTCCCCCGATCGGAGGATCAACTGGCGCGCCAGCGCCCAGTCCTTCTGCTCGAGCCGTTCGAGGACCGGGAGCACTTCGGCGTCGATGAACTCGTCGGCGGTCTGGCCGATCAGCCGATGCTCCTCGCTCAGGCGCTCGCGCGTGAGCACCGACGCGCGGTCCGCGTCCTCGATGAGCCATGAGCCGCCACGCACGGATGGGATCGTCGTCGTCATCGTCAGTTCCTCAGAGGCGTTCGAAGATGCCGGCGGCGCCCATGCCGCCGCCGACGCACATGCTGACCAGCCCGTAGCGGGCGTTGCGTCGGCGCATTTCGTACAACAGGGTGGCCGTCAGCCTTGCGCCCGTGCAGCCAAGCGGATGGCCGAGCGCGATGGCGCCACCGTTCACGTTGAGGCGGTCGGCGTCGATCGGCAGCTCGCGGAGGCAGGCCAGCACCTGCGCGGCGAAGGCTTCGTTGAGCTCGACGAGGTCGATCTGGTCGAGGGTCAGGCCGGCCTGCTTCAACGCCCGCCGGATGGCCGGTACCGGCCCGATGCCGAAGCGCTCGGGCTCGACCCCCGCGGTCGCGAAGGTGACGAACCTGGCGAGCGGGGTCAAGCCAAGCTCGCTGGCGCGGGACCGCTCCATCACGACCACCGCCGCGGCGCCGTCGCTCATCTGCGAGGAATTGCCGGCGGTGACGGTTCCGGTGACGTGAAACGCGGGCTTGAGCTTGGCCAGCGCTTCGCGCGACGTGTCGCGGCGGGGACCTTCGTCGACGCCAAGCGGGATCGACATCGCTGCCGTTTCCCTGACGATCTCGTCGGCAAACCGTCCGGCATCGATCGCGGCCGCGGCACGCTGATGGCTGCGCAGCGCGAACTCGTCCTGTTCGTCGCGGCCGATCGCGTAGTCGCGGGCGTGATTCTCGGCTACCAGCCCGGTCGTCAGGTAGGTGTCGGGATACGACTCGACGAGCGACGGGTTGGGCGAGGGCTTGTGCCCGCCCATCGGCACGAGGCTCATCGACTCGGTGCCGCCCGCCACGATGGCGGTGGCGCCGCCGGCGATGATCCGCTCGGCGGCGAAGGCAATCGCCTGCAGCCCCGACGAGCAGAACCGGTTCACGGTGACCGCCGACGCCGAGGTTGGAATGCCGGCGCGCAGGCTGGCGATGCGGGCCACGTTCAGGCCCTGCTCCGCCTCCGGCATCGCGCAGCCGAGCATGACGTCGTCGATCTCGGCGCGATCGAGCGCGCTGGCGCGCTGCAGCGCCGCATCGATGACGAGCGCCGCCATATCGTCGGGCCGCGTCGATCGAAGCGCACCCTTGGGCGCCTTGCCGACGGCGGTCCGCGCTGCGGAAACGATTACGGCTTCCCTCATGGCTGGTTCATCCTTCGAAGTCCCCGAGCAGGTCTTCGAGCGCCTCGCCGACTTCCTGCGTCTTGCCCTCGAAGAGGTGGTCGGCGCCGTCGATCACCACCAGCTCCTTCGGTTCGTGCAGACGGCCGTAGAACGCCCACATCGCCTCGAGCGGACAGACCTCGTCGGATTCGCCCTGCACGAAGAATTTGGGTTTGACGCTCTCGAGCGTGTTCGGGAACGTGTAGTCCATACCGGAGACCGACGTGGCGACGGGAGGCGCGATGCCGATCAACGCCTGTCACGCGATCGTCGACGGCGCCGGTCTCGAGCGCGATCCACGATCCGAACGAGAACCCCGCGGCCCACAGCGGAACGCCCGGATAGCGCCCGGCCAGGTAGTCGAGCGCGGCGCGGAAGTCCGCCATCTCTCCCTCGCCCTGGTCGAACGCGCCGGCGCTGCCGCCGACGCCGCGGAAGTTGAAGCGGAGCACCGCGCAGCCGATCCGGGACAGCCCCTTGGCTCCCTGGTAGACGGCTTTCGTGTGCATCGTTCCGCCGAACTGCGGGTGCGGATGGGCGAACACGACGGCGGCCCTGGGCGCGGCGTCCTTCGAGAGCGGCTCCTCGATCAGGGCCTCGAGACGTCCGGCGGGGCCGGTCAAATCGCTAAGAGTGGGCATGCACGAATCCAGTGACGATCTCGGCAAAACGATCGGGCCGCGTGAGCAGGCCCATGTGGCCCGTCCGGTGCAGCATCAGGTACTCGGCGCCCGGAATGAGCGACGCATAGGCGCGCGTGGACGGAACCGGCACGACGCGATCGAGCGACTCTTCGCCGCTCAGCACGAGCGTCGCGGCGCGAACCTTCGCACAGTCTTCTTGGAAATCCACCGCTGCGGCGTTCTGGACTCGTGACGCCATCAGCGGCGGCAGCATCGGCGCGGCGGCGCAGCGAAGCCCCTGACGCACCAGGAACCACAGCCGCGCGGAGACCGCGGGGAAGGCCGCCGAAACCTCCGGCCACACCCGGAGCGGAGACGTCACCACGAAAGTTGGTGCCGCCGCCCAGGGACGTCCAAGCCAGTCCGCCTGCCGGGGATTCGGCCTCCACGACGGACCGGGCACCGACGCCAGGACCAGCGCGCTGACCCGATCGGGCCGGCGCGCCGCGTAGCGCAGGGCGACGTATCCGCCAAACGAAATCCCGCACAGGGCCACCCGGTCGAGACCGGCTTCGTCGAGCACCTCGTCCAGCTGCCGGACGTAATTCTCGAACCCGAGATCGGGATCGAACCGCCGCCGCGATCCGATGTCGCCGGAGAGCGAGTAGGAAATCGCGCGGCAGTGCCGCGACAGCTGACGCAGCGTCGGCTTCGCCCATTCCCATCGGCCCTGAATGCCGGGCACGACTACGACGGGCGGCCCGTGGCCCTGATCGAACACCACCAATCCCCTTCCACGAAGTCAGAAGTCAGAAGGCAAAAGTCAAAAAGCCTCACACCCCTAGTTGCGCAGCGTCTTGCCGGTTTTCAGCGTGTGGGCGATGCGCTCCTGCGTCTTGCGTTCGCCACAGAGGCTCAGGAACGCCTCCCGTTCCAGATCGAGCAGCGCCTGCTCGGACACCACGCGCGCGGCCGGCTCGTTGCCGCCGGCGAGGATCCACGCGAGCTTGCGCCCGATGAGGGCGTCGTGATCGCTGATGCGGCCGGCCCGCAACGCGAGATGGACGCCGAGCTTCAACGCGGCAAGCACGCTCGCCCCGCCGACCGGAATCGCCTGCCGCGGCTGCGCCGGCCTGAATCCGGAGGCGCGCGCCAGCGCGACCTGCTTCGCGTCGGCGAGCAGGCGTTCGCGATTCATCGTGATCCCGTCCGCGTCACGCAGGTAGCCCAGGCGGCGAGCGTCCGGCCCGCTCGAGGACACCTTGGCGAAGCCGATCGTCTCGAACACGCGCTGGATGAACGGCTGCGGTTCCGAGCCTGGCGCCAGGTCCTCCATCGCGCGCGCCAGCATCTCCTTCGTTCCGCCTCCCGCGGGAATGAGGCCGACGCCAACCTCGACCAGCCCGATGTAGGTTTCCGCCGCGGCCTGGACCCGATCGCCGTGGAGCGCGATCTCGCAGCCGCCGCCCAGCGCGAGGCCGGCTGGGGCCACGACGACCGGAACCGGCGCGTGCTTGAGCGCCATCGTCGCCTGCTGGAACGCGCGCACCATCAGGTCGACGTCGTCCCAGTTGCCTTCCTGCGCTTCGAGGAGCAGAAGCATCAGGTTCGCGCCGGCCGAGAAGTGCGGCGCGTCGTTGCCGACGACGAGCGCGGCGAAGCGTGCCGCCGCCTCCTTCACGCCGAGCTGCAGCATCTGGATCGTGTCGCCGCCGATGGCGTTCATCTTCGAATGGAACTCGACGCAGAGGACGCCGTCGCCAAGATCGACCAGGCTCGCGCCGGGATTGCGACGGACGACGGCGGTGCGATCGGCCGCCGACTTCAACAGCTGAAGCGACCAGGGAGCCGTTGGCGGCGCCGGGTCGTCCGCTGACGCATGGGGCGTGAGAATCTGCGCAGCGTCGGCGGGGCCTGTCGGGCCGAGGGCGCGCACGACGTTGTCCACGCCGATCGCCCGCAGGGTCTCGAACGGACCGAGCTCCCAGCCGAATCCCCACCGCATCGCGCGATCGATGTCGGTCCCCGCCGAAGCAACCGCGGGGGCGATGCGCGCGGCATAGAGCAGCGTCGGCGCGAGCGTCTCCCGAAGGAACTGGCCGACACGATCCTGGCCGAGGAACAGGGTGCGGATCCGCTCGCCTGTGTCCTGAATGCTTCGGGCCGCTTCGATCGAGGCGGGCCTGGGCCGCGCCGCCGGGCGGTATGCGCCGGCCGCGGCATCCCACGCGTGGATCTCGCCTGACGGGTCCTTCCTGTAGAAGCCGCCGCCCGCCTTGGCTCCGGTCTGACCGCGGCTCACCAGCGCCGCGACGAGCTCCGGCACCTGGAACGCCTGGGCCTCGTCACCCTCGAGCCGCTCCGACAGGCCGCGCGTCACGTGCGCGAGGATGTCGAGGCCCGCGAGATCCGCGGTCCTGAACGTCGCGCTCTTGGGCCGCCCGATCGCCGGACCGGTGATCGCGTCGACGTCCTCGATGGTGTAGCCGCCGCTGGCCATCGCGCGGAACACCTGCATCACTCCATAAAGCCCGATGCGGTTGGCGATGAATCCTGGCGTGTCCTTCGCGACGACCACGCCCTTTGCCGAGACGTTGATCGGCGAAGCGCACGATGGTCTCGAGAACGTCGGCTCGGGTGTGCGCCGTGGGGATGACTTCGAGCAGCGGCAGATAGCGCGGAGGGTTGAAGAAATGCGTGCCGAGCCAGCGGCTGCGGAACGACTCGCTGCGGCCGTCGGCGATGCTGGCGATGCGGAATGCCGGACGTATTGGACGTCACGATCGTCTCGCCGCCGACGTGCGCCTCGACCCGTTCCAGCAGCCCCTGCTTGATGTCCAGCTGTTCGACGATCGCTTCGACGACCCAGTCGCACGCGCCGAGCACGCTCAGGTCCTCGAAGCCTCCGGTTCGAATCAGCGTGTGCGTGTCGGAGGTGAAGAACGGATCGGGCCGCATCGCGCGCGCGCGTTCGAGGCCGGCTCGGGCCGCATCCGGCGTGACGTCGAGCAGCCACGTCGGGACACCGGCGTTCGCCAGGTGGGCGGCGATCTGGGCGCCCATGTTGCCGGCGCCGAGCACCGCCGCGGTCTGGATGCGGGTCATGCCTTCGCCGTGCCGACGCCGTGAACGAACAGATCGACGATGGCGTCGGCTTCTCCGGTGAGCGAGTACTTGCGTTTGCTCAGGATCCAGTTGGTGGCCATCTCGTCGAGCATGCCGAACAGGAGCTTGGCGGCAAGCGTCGGATTCAGGTCCTTGCGGAAGGCGCCGCTGGTCTGGCCGCGGGCCACGACGTCGCGGATGATGCCGAGGTATTCGCGCACGTGCGTCGTGGAGAAGCGCTCCATGAACTTCGTCGACTGCCTGAGCTCGACCTGGAAGACGACGGCGAGCGGACGGTCCCGGCTCATCCGGTCCAGGTGCAGTCGCGCGATCGCCCGGAGCTGGGCCACCGGATCGTGCAGCGACGCGATGCTCTCCCGCCCGGATGCGATCGCCTCCTTCATGGTCTTCTCGAAGATCGAGATGAGGAGGTCGTCCTTGCCGCGAAAGTACAGATAGACGGTGCCGGCGGCGACTCCGGCGGTACGGGCGACGTCGGCCACCTGGGCATTGAAGAACCCGCGAGCGGCGAAGGTTTCGATGGCGGCGCGCAGCAGCGCGTCGCGCTTGTCGATCTTGTCGGCACGCGGCGGGGAGGAGCGTCGTGAGGCGGCGGCGACGGCCATGAATGAATGTTCATTCATTCATGGCGATGGTGTCAACCGCGGCGTGAAAGGTCCGTTTTACGGGGCTGTCCGCCCCGGCCAGGGGTCAGGGACCGCGCGTTGCGACGTATAGTTGTGCCCATGCTCGACGCGCAACATCAGCAGGCCATCGTCACCAGGCTGAACCGGATCGAAGGACAGATTCGCGGCATCCGCCGGATGGTTCAGGAGCCCAGACTGTGCGTGGAAATCCTCCAGCAGCTCGCCGCCGCTGAAGCGGCGATGAACCGCATCAGCCTCGCGGTACTGAAGTTCCACGTCGACAAATGCGTGCCCGACGGCATCGATCGCGGCGAGCCCGAGCGCTCGAAGCGACTGACCGAGCTCGTCGACATCTTCGATCGCTTTGCGAAGTGACGGCCCGGTGTTTGCGTTGGCGTTTGCTAGACTTGGGGATTGGTTGAGGGGCGCGTGATGAGCCTGCGGAGAGGCTCGGAGGATTCATGATGAGGGCAAGAACACTTACGGCCGTGCTGGCCTGCGTGCTGGCGTTCAGCGTGGCGGCCGCCGCCCAGAATCGCGGGAAGACCAAGGCGGAAGGCAAAGTGGTCAACGAGCAGGGCCAGCCGCTCCAGGATGTCATCGTCGCGGCCGTGATGGACGGCATGGACAAGCCGTTCCAGCAGACGAAGACGAACGCCAAGGGCGAGTGGAAGGTCGAGAACCTCGCGGCCGGGAAGTGGAAGTTCTTCTTCGGCGGCAAGGAGGGGCTCGAAGACAAGAGCGTCGACGCGCAGATTGGCGAGTCGGGTACCGTGCCGATCGCGGCAGTCACCCTGGCCAAGCCGGTCGATGCCACCGCAGCGGTCAATACCGAGCTGCAGAAGGCGGCCGAGCTGATGCAGACCAAGCAGGCCGGCGAAGCGCGGAAGATCTACGAGGGCATCCTCGCGAAGTATCCGCAGCTGCAGGGGCCGTTCCGCGGCCAGCTGCACGGCGCGATCGCCCAGACCTACGGCGTCGAGAACCAGCCGGCGCAGGCGATCGAGCACTTGAAGAAGGCGCTCGAGCTCGATCCGACGAACTCCGACATGCAGTTGGTCTACGGCGAAGTGCTGCTCCAGAACGGTCAGCGTGCAGAAGCGGAGAAGGTCCTGCTCGCAATCGACATGACCAAGGTCAAGGATCCGTTCCCGTTCATGAATATCGTCATCGCCCAGATCAACGATCAGAAGGCAGACGACGCCCTGGCGCTGCTGGGCAAGCTGATGACCCAGTTCCCGAACGAGAACGCGCTCTACTACTACCGCGGCCGCGCCAATATTGCCGCGAAGAAGCTGCCGGAAGCGAAGGCCGACCTCTCGAAGTTCGTGGCCGCCGCGCCGCCTGACGCGCGCGAGCTCGCGGATGCCAAGAAGATTCTCGAGCAGCTGAAAGACGTCAAATGAGAGCAGCGCTCACCGCGCTGTTCTTGCACCGACGAGCCGCGCTGACCGCGCTGCTTCTGGCTTTTGCGATCGCGTGTAATGGAGGGGGAGACGGAAACGGCTCCCCCCCGCCTTCCGACCCCGCCCCGACGCCGCAGGATCCCTGCGCATCCATCCGATCAGAAGAACTGCAGGCCGAGACCCCGATTTCCGGCGCAAAGGCGCGCGGGATCGACGGCAGCCCGCGCTGGCGTGTCCTCGATGCGCTGTGGCTCCATCAGGCTGCCGCGGAGAGCCGCGGAACCGTGGCCACGCTCGGGCGTCCCGCCGCGACGGCGACCGACATCGGAGACATCGCGGTCCTGCGCGACGAAGGCGACCTGATCCTGTCCGCCAACCCCTACGACCTCAAGGGTGTCGGCATCCGCTTTACCCGCAACGGCTCCGGTGGCTACGATGCGACGCCCGTCGCGGCGGCGTTTCGGACGGCGATCGGCGCCCGGGTCAGCCTCGGCGACGACGATTCGAGCCGCGCCGACGTGGCCTTCTCGTTTCCGTTCTTCGCCGGCAGTCAGCGGACCGCATTCGTGAACTCCGACGGCAACATCACGTTCGACGAGGGTGACAGCGCCAGCACCGATCGCAACGTGGCGCGTCTGCTCAGCGGACCGCCGCGCGTCTCGCTGTTCCTCGCCGACCTCGATCCGACGACGGGCGGCGGCGTCTTCGTCAACGCGGCCGCCGATCAGCACGTCGTCACCTGGTGCAACGTCCGCGGCTTCGACTCGACGGACACGGTGACCGCGCAGGTCACGCTGCTGCCCGACGGATCGATCGAGATGCGCTATGCGAGCGCGATTACCCTGACGGAGGCGGTGGTCGGCGTCTCGCCCGGGCGGACCACCACGTTCAGGCCCGTCGACCTGAGCGCGCAGGGCACGACGAGCGGCGGATCCGGCGCGGTTGGCGAGCGGTTCTCGCCGAGCAGCCAGCTGGACACCGTGTCGGTGGCGCGCACGTTCTATGCGTCCCACCCCGACTCGTACGATCAGCTCATTATCTGGACCGACGCGCGTATCATTCAGGACGCCTTCGCGTTCGAGACGACGGTGGCGAACCAGATCCAGGGGATCGGCCAGGAGGTTTACGATTTCTCTCGCGATTTCGGCAGCGGCGGCCGGCTCCAGAGTTACGCCATCATGGATTTCATCGGCAAGTATCCGGACGATCCGACGCAGCGGTTTCTCGGCGAGGACAACACGCTGAGCGTCCTGGCCCACGAGACCGGCCATCGCTGGCTGGCGTATTTCAACTTCATCGATCACGACCGCCAGCAGTCGGACGCGCTGCTGGGCCGCCAGCGCGCCCACTGGAGCTTCTTCATGGACACGGACGCCTCGGTGATGGAAGGCAACGACATCGAGGACCTGCAGGGCGGATCGTTCCGGACGGTCGCGGCGGCGCAGCGGTACAGCCGCCTCGATCAGTACGCGATGGGCCTGGTCCCGGCCAGCGAGGTTCCGGCGTTCTTCTACGTCCAGAACCCCACCAACCTGTCCGAATCCAAGAATCGTGAATCCAGTCCCGACGTCGGCGTGACGTTCAACGGCACCCGGCGCAACGTCCTGATCGAGGACGTCATCGCCGTCCACGGCCCGCGCCAGCCGTCGGCCGCGGAATCGACGCGGCTCCACCGCCAGGCGTTCCTGTATGTCGTCGGCGCCGGCCGCGCGCCGGACAGTGCGGCTATCGCCAAGCTGGAACGGATCCGCCGCCAATGGGAAGAGTTCTTTGCCACCGCGACCGATAGTCGGATGCGTGTGGAGTCCAGACTGCAGCAGTAGACCCATGAGACAGCAGATTGCGTGTGTCGCGGCATTGGCCGGCATGCTGTTCGGTATCCCTGCGCTCCGGGAGTCGGCGCCGGTCGTGCTCGGCCAGGCGCCGGCCGCCGCCGGCATCGTCGATCAGCGCAAGCTGGCCGCCATCGAAGCGCTGGTCCTCGAAGACATCGCGCAGAAACGGCTGCCCGGGGCGGTCGTCCTCGTCGGCCATCGCAACCGCATCGTCTATCAGAAGGCGATCGGCCATCGCGCGCTGGTTCCCGAGCGCGAGCCGATGACCCTCGACACCATCTTCGACCTGGCGTCGCTGACCAAGCCGATTGCCACGACGACCAGCGTGATGCTGCTGGTGGAGCAGGGACGAATCCGGCTCACCGATCGTGTGTCGACGTTCGTGCCGGGATTCGAGCGCTACGGCAAGGCCGACATCACCGTCCGCCATCTCCTGACCCACATGTCCGGCCTCCGGCCGGACGTCGATCTCGCGGACGACTGGGTCGGTACCGACACGGCCATCGAGCTGGCGATCGAAGAAGTCCCGACGTCGCCGGCGGGAACCCGCTTCGTGTACAGCGACATCAACTTCTTCCTGCTCGGCGAGATCGTGAAGCGCGTGAGCGGCGAATCGCTGGACCAGTTTTCACGCGAGCGGATCTTCGTTCCGCTCGGGATGACCGAGACGATGTTCAATCCGCCCGAGTCGCTGCAGCCGCGCATCGCGCCGACCGAGAGCTGCACCCGGTTCGGATGGCCGTGCGCGGGACCGGACATGAAGATGCTGCGCGGCGTCGTCCACGATCCGACGGCGCGACGGATGTACGGCGTCGCCGGTCATGCGGGCCTGTTCGGCACCGCCGCCGACCTGGCGGTGTTCTGCCGGATGCTGCTGGGCAACGGCAGCTACCGCGGCACGCGGGTGCTGTCGCCGTTGACGGTGGCGAAGATGACGACGCCCGGCACGCCGGGTGACGAACGGAACGTCCGCGCCCTCGGCTGGGACTTCGACTCGTCGTTCTCGGGTAATCGCGGCGAGCTGCTGCCAATCGGATCGTTCGGCCACACCGGCTTCACCGGGACCTCGGTGTGGATCGATCCGGCCACCGGCCTGTATGTCGTGTTCCTGTCGAACCGCCTCCATCCTGAAGGCAAGGGTGATGTGACGCCGCTGCGCGCTCGCGTGGCGACCGTTGCCGCGGCGGCCCTCGAGTCGCTGCCGGCCTCCGCGCGAACGCTGGCGTATACCGGCCGCGACTTCGGACCGGCGCCGGCGACCGCGCCGGCGGTGCGGCCGCCGTCGGTCCTGTCCGGGCTCGACGCGCTTCGTGCCGAAGGATTCGCCCCGCTTCGTGGCAAGCGGGTCGGGCTGGTCACGAACCACACCGGCCGCGCCCGCGACGGCGCCGCCGCCATCGACCTGCTGCACGGCGTCAAGGACGTCACGCTGGTGGCGCTCTTCAGTCCCGAACATGGCATTCGCGGCCTGCTCGACGCCAAGGTCCCGTCCGAGGTGGACGAGAAGACGCGGCTGCCCATTCATTCGCTGTATGGCGAGACCCGGCGGCCGACCGCCGCCATGCTCGAAGGCATCGACGCGCTGGTCTTCGACATCCAGGACATCGGGACCCGCTTCTATACCTACATGACGACGATGGCGTATGTGATGGAGGAGGCGGCGGCGCGCCGCCTCCCGGTGTTCGTGCTCGATCGACCGAACCCGATCAACGGGTTCCAGATCGAGGGGCCGACCCTCGACAAGGCGATGGTCGGGTTCACCGGCTACTTTCCGGCGATGCCGGTCCGCCACGGCATGACCATCGGCGAGCTGGCCAGGCTGTTCAACGGCGAGAACAAGATCGGCGCGGCGCTCACCGTGGTGCCGATGAAGAGCTGGGATCGGACGCGCTGGTTCGACGAGACCGGGCTGCCCTGGATCAACCCGTCGCCGAACATGCGCAACCTGCTGCAGGCGACGTTGTATCCAGGCATCGGTGCGATCGAGGCCACCAACGTCTCGGTGGGACGCGGCACCGATACGCCTTTCGAGCAGGTCGGCGCTCCCTGGGTCGACGGCGTGCAGCTCGCCGACGCGCTGAACGCGCGCGCCATCCCGGGGGTACGGTTCTACCCGGTCCGGTTCACGCCCCAGTCCAGCAAGTATGCGAACCAGGAATGCCAGGGCGTCTTCATGATGGTGACGGATCGCGCGGCGCTGCGGCCGGTCCGGCTCGGCCTGGAAGTCGCGGCGATGCTGCACAAGCTGTATGGCGCGAAATACGAGCTCGAGGCGGCGGAGCGGCTCTTTGGATCGAAGGACGGACTGTCGCGGATCCGGTCGGGCGACGACCCGGCGGCGATTGCCGCATCCTGGGCGGCAGGCGAGGCGCGGTGGCGGCTGCTGCGCGCGAAGTACTTGCTGTATCGGTGATCGCCGACGGCGACACCCGTCTGCGCGCGGCGCGCCGGGTCAGACCGCGCGGCTCTCCGGGACGCGGACCGTGCGGCTCTCCGGCACGCGCACCGCGCGCTTGTAGGAATACATCCGTGCGTCCGCCACCTTCAGCGCATCCTGCACGGTGCCCGCCGCGGCTGAGACCTCCGCACAGCCATAGCTGAGGCCGACGCCGGCCGGCAGTCCCTTGGCGGTGGCCGATCGCAGGAAGCCCGTCTGCAGATCGTGGCCGCGCCGCATCGCCTCGTCCTCGCGGCACGACAACAGCAGCAGGAACTCGTCGCCGCCCCACCGGAAGACGTAGTCCGCGTCGCGCGTGTTGCGCATCAGGAACGCCGCGACCTCGCGCAGGACCCGATCGCCGGCGGCATGCCCGAGCGTGTCGTTGATGGTCTTGAAGTGATCGACGTCGACGAACAGCAGCGACATCGGCGTGGAGTAGCGGCGGTGGCTGTTCAACTCGTGCGTGATGACTTCGTCGAAGAAACGGCGGTTCCTGCAGCCGGTCAGCGCGTCCGTGACGACGAGCTGGCGGAGCTCGGCCTGCGCCGTCTCGAGACGGCTGTTCGCGTGCCTCAGCTCGTAGGTCATGTCCTCGAACGTCATGAGCTGCATTCCGAGGGCGGTCACGAGATACAGCCCGAGCTGAAGCAGGAAGATGCCGGTCAGCTCCAGCCTGGTCGGCTCCATGGTTTCGACCAGCATCCAGACGTTGGTCAGGCCGGTGACGACCAGCATCACGCCGACGACCCCGGCGCCGAGTAGACGCGCCTCGCGGACGATCATGCCGTGTGAAATCCCCGCGATCACCAGCACGGTGGCCGTGACCAGGTGTCCCGGAATGTGCACCGCGCGGATCCCGAGCGCGACCGGAGCGAGCAGGAACCACACCGCGAACGGCAGCAGGAACACGACGTATCTCCGGCGGATCCGCGATCGATGCCGGTAGGACTCAGCCGCGACGACGAAGAACAGCGCGTGGCAGATGGCGAGAAACTGTGACGCGCCGTAGGCGAGCCCTTCGATCTGCGGCTGCTGGTAGGCACGGTCGACCGCGAACATCGACAGCGCGAAGCACGCCCACCCGCCGGCCCAGTAGAGGATGTAGAGGCGCCGCCGGTAGACGTAGAGGAGGGCGAGGAGGCCGATGATGATGACGGCCGCGCCGCCTGCGAGGTCGCCGCTGGACTGCACGATCTTCGGGTCTATTTGCGCGACGTCTGCGTCCGCGGCGCCGGCGAGGAGGAAACGTCAGCAGCGAATACGCGGGAGCAGCGAGCAGCAACATCACCGCAGCCAGCACCAGCATTACCCGTCGTCCCTGTGCCACCAATGTCCCTGCCCTGGAGATCCGAGGTCCGCGGTGAAGCCGATCGCGACTACATCCGGTAGAGCATGACGTAGACGACGATCCCGGTCACCGATACATACAGCCACAACGGCAGCGTCCACCGCGCGATCGGCACGTGGCGATCGAACTGCCCGCGCAGAGCTCGCCACAAGGTCAGGCCAGCCAGCGGTGGAATGGTGGCCGCGAGGACGATGTGGGAGATCAGGATCGTGAAATAGACGATGCGGATGGGACCGCGGCCGGGGAACGGACGCGAGCCCACTTGATAATGATAAATGAGGTAGCTGATCAGGAACAGTACCTGAAGTGACGAACGCGGCGATCATCGCGACGCGATGAGCCGCGATCTGCCGGCGCCTGATCAAAATGTAGCCAGCGATCAGGAATACTGTCGCAATCCCGTTCAGGATTGCGTTGACGAGCGGGAGGCTGGAGACGGAAAAGTCGGTCACGCTGCGGACTTCATTCGGATGGCTGGCGATTTCGGCTGGCGTGCGTCGGGTAGCTGCCCCCGCTCCGCGCCGGGCAAAAAAGTGTGCAGAAACGAACGGCCCGGATCAGGTCCGGTTGGCGATCATCAGCACCCACAGCAGCGGCAGGTAGATGATCGAGCTGAAGAACAGCCGCCGCGCGTCCCGAACTGCACGGGTGGCGGCGAACCGGATCGCCATCACCAGGAACAGCAACGTGAGCGTCAGCGCGCCGGCGAAATAGATCGATCCGGACATGCCGACGAGCGTCGGGGCCAGTGCCAGCGGCAGCAGGGCGACCGTGTACAGAACGGCCTGACGCGCCGTGCTGCGGCCGTCGGGCTCGATCACCGGCAGCATCGGAAAGCCGGCGCGCGCATAGTCGTCGCGATACATCCACGCGATGGCGAGGAAATGCGGCAGCTGCCAGAGGAAGACGATGCCGAACAGCACCCAGGCTCCCTGTGAGAGCGAGCCGGTGGCGGCGGTCCACCCGATGACCGGAGGAAGGGCGCCGGGAATCGCGCCGATCACCGTGGAAAACGACGTCAGCCGCTTGAGGGGCGTGTAGACGACCGCGTAGCTGGCCAGCGTCGCGAGCGCGACCACGGCGGAGAGGGTGTTGACCCCGAAGGCCAGGATCGCCAGCCCTGCCAGCGACAGCACCGTCGCGAAAACCATCGCCTCGGCCGGGGCGAGGCGGCCATCCGGCAGCGGCCGCGTCCGCGTGCGGCGCATCTGCGCGTCGGCCTGCCGCTCGATGATCTGGTTGAACGCGGAGGCCCCGCCGGCGACCAGTCCGGTGCCGACAATCGTGCCGAGCAGGGCGCCGGCGTGGGTGGTGTCGCCACCCGCCATCGCGTATCCGGCGAGCGAGGAAGCCACGACGAGGACGTTGAGCCTCGGCTTCGCGAGCGCGGCGTAATCGGCCGCGCGCGTGCGCATCACGACCGCCGCCGCGGCAGTTGTCCTCATGCCTTCCACCTGCGATCCAGTTACGGCGTCGTCGCTGCCGGCGCCTTGAATGTGAACGTCACCGATTTCTTGTCGTTGTCCGCCAGCGTGACCTGCTGCGTCTGCGTGCCGAGCCGCTCGTGCCACGCCTCGACGGTGTAGGTGCCCGCGGGCACGTTCTTCAGCTCGAAGTCCCCGCCCGGCGAAGTGACGGCGAAGTACGGATGCTCGAGGACGCCGACGTAAGCCGACATCCAGTTGTGCATGTCGCACTTGAACCGTACCATGACCTCGGGCTTGGTGAAAAACCTGGTGTCTTTCTGCGTCTGGATCACCTGGCTGAAATTGAACTCGGCGTTCACGTTCGGCAGCGCATGGACGTTGTGTGTGGTGGCGTCGCTGTTGACGAACTCGACGTTCTGCCCGACCTGAACGCCCATCACGTGCGGCTTGTACTGGCAGCCGCTCTGATCCAGCCGCACCGGCTGCGCCGGGGTGTCGAAGTAGTACCCGCCGAGGCCGTCCTTCACGTAGACGAACACGTTGCCGAGCCCGCCGTTCTCGCTGATGAACGTCTCGGCCGTCGCCCCGTCCTTGTGCGCCCGGCTGCAGACCGGGTCGCCCGAAAGCCTCAACGGCGGGTTCGCCGGGACTGGTCCCTCGATGGTGACCCGTCCGGCGACCTGGCCGGCCTTTGCCGCGTCCACACGCTTCGCGTCTGGCGGCGGCGCCGCCTTCGGCGCGGGTTCTTCGCGTGAGCATCCGATCGCGCCGGTCAATGTGGCGAGCAGGATACTCGTGATCAGTGTGGTGTGACGCATAAGAAATGAACGTTATCGGCCAGCGCTGTCGCGCGGGCCGGGTTCGAGCGTGTCAGTGTGCCGCTGCGACCGTCAGGAGCCGGCTGGCGCTCCGGCCGCACGGAATTTTCGCAGAAGGCGATCTTCGATCCAATGCGAGTCCCACCACTCGACGGGATTCACCATCTTGCCGTTGACCAGCATCGTGAAGTGGAGGTGGTCGCCGCCGGCCATGCCGGTCATGCCGCTCCGCCCGACCTGCTGTTCCTTCTCGACGGTCTGGCCCACTTTCACGTCCATCGACGACAGGTGCGCGTAGAGCGACTGCACGCCCATGCCGTGATCGATGATGACGCAGTTGCCGTAGATGCCGAGCTCGTCGGCGAAGACGACGATGCCGCGATTGGCGGACACGATGGGTGTGCCCGTGAACGAGGCCAGATCGAACCCGAGGTGGACCTGCTGATCGACGGCCTTGCCCTTGTAGATGTAGGTGCGGTGGTCGGCGAAGGCGGATTCGACGGCGGTGTTGCCGAACGGGTGGAAGACCATGCCCCGCCACAGCAGCTCCGGCTTGGTCTGGGCCGCGAACGACGCAATCTTGTCGTTGTTCTTCTTCCGCAGCTCGCCGTTGATGACCAGGAACTTCGCCAGGTTGTCTCCCTCGGGCCGCACCTCGGTGGTGCCTTCGAGAATGGCCGGGACGACCCGGTCGATCAAGCGATCGTCGAGCGGAATCGTGCTTTTCTTGAACGGCTTCGGGAAGACGCGGAAGTCGAAGTCGGCACGCGCGGTGTTGCCGGCCTCGTCGCGCGCGAACAGGCGGATCGGGGATTTCAGATCCTGATCGTGCAGCAGCGCGAAGAAGGCGACCCGCACCGCGGGGTCGGCGATCCTGACGCCGTCGACCGTCAGCCCGGTGGCCGGATAGCCTGGATACTCGACGTCGCCGACGACAACGCCCGACGTGACGTCTTCCGGCGTGGCCCGATAGACCACCACCTCCGACCCGCCGTGATTGATGTAGTGGTGCGTCGACATGACCGAGACCCGCGGCCGCTCCAGGCGGACGCGGAAGTCCTTCGCCGCGCTCGAGTGCACCGTGCGGATGCCGTAGACCACCTTGCGCGAGCTGTTGACGAGGATCTTGGCGTTCCCCGACTGCAGCTCGGGCACCGCCTGCTTGCCGATGTCGCGCGTGACGACGATGCGGTCCTGGCCGTCCTGCTTGACCTGGGCGCCCTTCTGGTCGGCCAGCGAGAACAGGGGAAACTGCTTGCCGTTCTGTTCGAGCACGATCTCGAGGGACTCGAGCAGGGCGCCGGGGGCCTGCACGCGGAGCTCGAGCGGCGAGCTCATCCCGACGACCTTGTCGGGCCTGGCGATCTCGAGGGTGGGGCCGGCCAGCCGTCCCGCGTAGACGAAGACACCGCCTGCGGCGAGGAGCAGGACCAGCACGAGACCGAGCAGAAATCGCATCTAGTGATGATACCCGGAGCGTGGCGGATGAGCTGCGAGGCGGCCAGCCGCCCTGGTCGTCACGAGCGGGCCGCGGGTTGACGCTCTCCGGATCGGTTGTTAAAATCAGGGTTTCCTGGTCGCGTGCCGCTATCGTCTAGGGGTCAGGACACGTGGTTCTCAGCCACGGGACCGGGGTTCGAATCCCCGTAGCGGTATTACCCATTCTCCAGTCGATACTTCAGTCGACAGTCCGTTGTAGCGTCCGGCTTCAGCCGGACCCCGCGAAAGCAACAAGGGTCGCTCCTAACCCTCCTTCATTTTTATTCACGTCCACCTCACGACTGGACGTCAGGCAACGCATACCCTGTAGCCAGCCTGGCAGATGAAGAAGCCGCTCCTTCTGCTTTGCCTGGGTGACGTGATCCCTGACCTCGCCCGGGAACGCTCGCCGTCTAGGAGGAGGCTTGACCATGTCCCTCATGCGCAACACGGTAATCGCGATTATCGCCGGTGCAGCCCTTTCACCCGGCGGCCAGCGGGACACGACCGCAGCCAGTGAGGCGCTCGTTGCGAAAATGGAGGCGGCGTACAAGACACTCGACGCGCTGCACATCAAAGTGAAGTCGTCGGCCAGGTATCCGGCGGCATGTCCGCCGCCGACATGCCGCCGCCAGGACCCGATACGCTCGAACTGCGAATGCAACGACCGAACAAGCTGTTCGTGTCGGCGGCTTCCAGGCGGCACGGCGAGCAGTCGATTTACCTCGTGGTCTCCGACGGCGCCACGTTGAGTTACTGGAGAACTTGGACGAACTCGTTCGTGCAGACGAAGGCACCCGCCGTGCTGGCAGGCATCGCGCGACAGCTGCCCGACGACGCGATCGGCACCTTCGCGGACCACACCTGGGAGGATCAGAGCATCCTCGAGTGGGACCTGCTGGCTGACGATCGGACCCCCTCGATAACGAAGGAGCTCGGCGCATCAGGTGGCATGCTGACGACGACCGGTCCCGAGAAGCAGGGTGGCGCGCTGGTGCATGTGGTTCGGCTTACGACACCGCCCGGCGTCTTGCCGTTCACGATCGAACAGCGATCCTACCTCGACGCGGAGTCGTACCTGCTGCGCGGCCTGGCCACGAGCGCGCGGGGGAAGCATCCGGAGAACGGTCGTGACTTCACGGTCGAAATGCAGTCGCAATACGAGCTGTTCTCGACTCAGCCGAGGTTCAGCGACGCAGACTTCCGCTTCGTCGCGCCACGCGGCGCACGTCCCGATTAAGGCCGCTGAGGTGGCTTGCGTCCTCTGTGTGCCCCGCAGGGTATTGATGCGCCCCGCCGTTTTATGCAGCAATTCCTGCGAATGTCCCGTTCCAACCTTTCGCAAATCCCCGCACCGGCAAACCAACCTTCGCTTCGCCCGCACGCGGTGCAAGGCGTGCTCCAGAACGGCCTCGGCTCACCGGGTGACCGGACGCTTCGAACGTGGCAATGCGGTAGCTCACTGGCTACGACTGTTCAGCGCCATACGAAACGGTGCTCCGGCCGCCAGGGTCATCGAACGCGCCTCCGCGCCATCCGTCTCCCACGCTTGGCATTCGGCAACTCTCTCGTCGTGTTGCTGGTGATTGCTTTCCCAGCCGTTTTCCGCTTTCTGGCATCGCTGGGTCGGCCCCATAGTCAGCGGATGACGAAGTGTGCTTCCCACAGGACGGTCCCATCGGCTCCCCGCAGCTCGGCTTTCCAGTCGCCTGCTCGTTCTGGGCTGATGGTATTGCTGCTGAACGTCCGATACCCTCTGCCTGGACTCGCGGGCACACGAAGTCGCCTGACCTGCTGCACGCGTTCGCCGCGGTACCACCGATGCTCCACGGTCGTATCCGCGTTCGTCAGCAGTCGCGTGTAGAGAATGTACGTGGCAGGTTGCGGATCGCCGTTTATTGGCACGCACTGCCAGTCGGGTGACCCTCTCTTTTCGAGGGCACTGCACAATTGAGCGTTCAGCACGCTCACGCTCACTGATGCCGACGTGATGCTCGTCTCTGGCGCGTTGGGACGTTCGCCAGGCGCCGGCGTCGTTCCAGCACGTCTCTCAAGCGTGACCGTGGGTTGGTGCTTACCTATCTGGGTCGGTGTCGTCACCGACGTTGGCGGCGAGTCATTGGTAGACGACGACCTGTTCTGAGCCTGCGGGAGGGGATCTGACGTGTCGGTGATCCCCCGCCTTTGCACGGCGAACGCGACGGCGACAACTACGGCCACGCCGAGGGTGGCCACAGCGATCCTGCGAGGCGGCCACGTCCTGCCGGGCTTGTAAACCGGCAGCACCGGCTCGGGCGGAGTTTCGGCCTCAGATTCTGGCGATGAGGCCTCGTCATCTAACACGGCGGCCGGTGGCTTCCAAAAGGGAATCTCGTGCGCCGCGCAGAAGTCCACAAGGTTCTTGAGGCTAGTAGTGACGAACGGATGCCCTGGGCCGAGCGAGGCGACCGCAATCGCGTGGGCACGCCGGTAACCGCGCTCGGCCTCGTCAAACTTGTTGGTGCGCTCGCAGATGAAGGCGAGGTTGTTTAGCGTGCTCGCGAGGTCCGGGTGGATGGACCCGAGGCTGAGTTCCTGTATGGCGGCGGCCTCACGCAACAGCCGCTCAGCCTCGGAATAGTCGCCGGCAGCGGCGGCTTGCTGCGCCGCCTCGATTATGGGCGCAGGATCGAGCGGATCCGTCATGGTCAGTTCGAACACTTTAGGCTACTCGCTTCTCGAAGCAAAGGGCGGCGTGGCCACGCTCACATAGCAGCCTCGGAGCGGCCCAGACCTGACGACACAGCGGTGTGCGCTCAGTGATACCGGCTTCTTGCCGGTACCGGCATCGGCATTGCTGCCGAGCCGATGGATCATTCGGAAGCGCGAAGGCGGTCGTCTTGCCGGGTCCGGTCGCCCCTGTGCGAGAAGAGATCAAACGACAGCAGTTTCATTCCGATCGTTGAAGACCCAGTGACGCCAGACGTTTTGCGCAGTCTCGACGCGAGACGAGCGGACGCCTGCCATCTCCGGAGATCGCTTCGATCGTCGTCTAGGCTGGGATCTTCAAGGCCTCCAACAATGCGCACCGCTTCCAGGTTGAAGTCGTTGCAGTCACGAAGACCCGTCCGGGGAATCCGTGATCTTGTGAATCCGTGCGGGGGATGCGGGACAGCTCCTCGCGCCGGAAAGGTCTCGCGTTACTTCGCAGGTACGAGGCGTTTCAGCTCTTCATGCCAACGCAGCACCACGATCATCCGCGACTGCGAATCTTCCTTGATGGCCAACTCGCCTGGGTTTACGAGCAGAAAGCGCCCGTCGGGTGCAAGGTCCCATTGTCGTCCTCGCGACCCCGACGCAGACCCATAGAACGGAGGAAGGGCGAACATCTCGGTCGCATTCCCTGGACGAAAGGTCGGCGCGGTCTCGACGGACACAGACATCGCCCGCCCTCGAGAAATGAAAAACAGCTCCCTCCCGTCCCGCGACCACAAAGGTGAATGACCACTCGAGATTTGCCATCGACCAGCATCCACAAGTGGGAACGGTCGCACAAATACCATTCGCTCCGCGTTCAGGGATTCCCTAACCGTGTACGCCAACCAGCGCCCGTCCGGCGAAACAGCCGGCTGCTCGTCCCATGCGGGAGATCGAACGAGCGGACTTGCCGTCGGGTCATCAGCGAACGGCACCGCGTATATGTCGGCCGTTCCAATCTGGTCACCGGACCGTTGTTCGATCAGCAGCGTCTTACCGTTGTCTGCCCACGAGTAAGGTATTTGTAAAGCCCGAGATGTCGTGAGACGCGCCGCGACGCCCGTGCCATCCCCCGCGATCGAGTAGAGTCCGCCCCCGTCCGAATCGGAGTAGAAGACGACGCGCTGGCTGTCCGGTGTCCATAACGGATATCGTCCGTGCGAAGAACCCGACGTCAACCGAGTCAACATTTTGCGGGTCAGATCGTAGATGTGAGTGTCGACACCCTCAGGGCCGGCGACTTCTACCGCGACGCGTGTGCCGTCGGGCGACACGCGGGGGGAGGAATAGGGCAGCGCGTCAGCTGACAACAGGTCGCTACGGCCGTTGCGATTCGCCCAGCTGAGTGCCGAACGCTCACCCGAGGTACTCGACAGATACACCAGCGTCCCGTCGTTCGACACGCCGAACTGCATCGCCCCGGTACGAACATCTGAGTCCATCACCCCCTCGACGAGCGGCACAGCAGGGCCGGTGACACGCCGTGCGCGCACGTCGAACGGGACCGCCAAAAGCACTCCATTCAGCCCGTACAAGAGATGTCCTGTGCGGATGTACCGCGCGTCGCGTCCGCGCTCGACGAGCACGATCCGCTCGCCCGACGCGAGCGACTGCGCAACGATTTGCGCCTGGTCCCACGAATCCTGCGAGGACGGACGGAACGTGAAGAGCACCCAGTTGCCGTCCGGCAGAAGTTGTGGTCCATGGGCATATTCTCCCGGCCCAACCGCAATCAGCCGTACCGGCGTGCCTCCTGCCGTGGCCACCTGCCAGATGCCGTCGGCCCCTTGTCCGTAACGGATCACCCCGTCGGTGTCCCAACTGACGCCCCACGGGTTTTGACTGGTGCCCAGTGCGATCGGCGCTCCCCCATCGAGAGGTATCCGTTTGAGTTGACCCTGCTGCTGAAATCCAATCCACTGTCCGTCCGGCGAAAAGAATGGTTCGCGCGCATCCTCGGTCCCTCGGATGGCGACCGGAGCGTCAAGTCGGTTCAGCGCGCGCAGATACAGCTTGTTGTCTGCCCAGTACACGAGATGCGTCCCCTGTGGGGAAACCGCAAGGACGTGGCGACCAGTGCCCGCGCCCCGTGGGGCGATGCTGGCCGAAGAGGGCAGGGCAAACCGCAGAACGGGCTGCGGGCCGGGAACCGGGACGGACATCAGTCGCCAGACGCCAAAGCCGCCGAGGACGGCGGCGGCACTTGCCGTCAGGAGAAACGGGACCGCTCGTCGCCAGGTCGTGTGCGCAATCGCAGCGCTGGCGGTTGCCGGAACGGCAGCAGTCTCGAACGCCCCCTCCAGCATCAGGCGCGCGGCGCCGATGTCGGTCAAGCGTTCTTTTAGAGGCTTTTTCAAGCACAGAAGCAGCGTTTGCCGCACACGCGCAGGAACGTCGCCGGGCAGCGCATCGAGCGCCGGATCACGCTGAAGGATCTGCGAGAGCGTTAGCGATACGTCTTCACCCTCGAATGCTCGTCGGCCAGTGAGCATCTCGTAGAGCACGCAGCCGAATGCCCAGATATCAGCGCGTCGATCCACGGGCTTGCCCCGAGCCTGCTCGGGACTCATGTACGCGGCAGTGCCGAGCAACACGCCGACGCTGGTCATCATCGCGGGTGACGTGATGGTCGGTGATGTGCCGGCGTCGGTATCCGCCGCATGCATTGGTGTCGAGGGCCTTCGCCAATCCGAAATCCAGCACCTTCACTGTGCCATCCGGCCGCAGCTTGATGTTCGCGGGCTTCAGGTCCCGGTGGATGATGCCCTGTTCATGTGCTGCTTCCAGGGCTTCGGCGATCTGCCGCGCGATCGGCAGTGCTTCGTCGAGGGGAAGCGGCCCCTGCGCGATGCGGTCGGCCAGCGTCGGGCCTTCGACCAGCTCCATCACGAGGGCGCGGACGCCGTCGGCCCTTTCGAAGCCATAGATCTGCGCGATGTTGGGATGGTTCACCGCGGCCAGCGTCTTCGCCTCACGCTCGAATCGGGCCAGCCGCTCGGGGTCGTCCGCGAACGAGGCCGGGCAGCACCTTGATGGCGACTTGGCGGTCGAGATTCGTATCGAGCGCGTCGTAGACCTCACCCATGCCGCCCGCGCCGATCTGGGCGGTGATCTCGTATGGACCAAGGCGACTGCCAAGGGTCACAGCCATGGCAAATGGCGCAATTATAGGGGACGGCTCAACAGAGCGGATACGTAAGGGGCGAACGCGTCAGTGTCGCCTAACTCCGTGCCCGCGACCCGACGAACCCGGCGTCTGTCATACGGGAAGAGAACTTTGGGCGTCCTTTCCCGATGACCTGACCCGTATTCGGGAGTCAGGCGGCAACGCCGTCGAACTTCACGATCCAACCTTTCGCAGATCCCCGTACCCGGTATCCGATCCTTCGCTCGCGGAGCCGACGCTGAGCGAGCTACGGCTGGCTGGCAAGTCATCCTTCGCCAGAGATTACTCGGCACTATTGCCGGTCGAACCCCTCAAGCATCCAGATGTCGGAGGGCCAGAGCCCGAGGACGTGACAAAGCGCGTCCCGTCGGGGTGCAGGCTGAACCCGGCCAGCCCCATGGCGGAAGCCGGCAGGTCGAGGTCGGCCACCAGCCGCTCGCGCGCCGTAGCCACTTCGACAGACCACAACTGCCACAGAGCGCCGTTGCCACTCGTATTCCGGTACATGCCAAGCACGTCGCGGCCATCCTTCGAGAACCCCATGGGCCCGACGCCCAGCCGGGACGGTAGCTGGCGTTCGCTCGCGAAATCTGGTGCGACCAGGAACAGTTGCGGCATCGAGCCTCCCGACCGCGCGAGGATCTGCGTGCCGTCGGGCGACCATGCCAGTGGCACACCAAATCGCCCTGGTCCACCCGGCCGGGATGAGGCGAGAATCTCCGGCGCGGCCGTGGAGCCGGGGCGTATACGCGCCACCTCGTTTTGCCCTCCGACGGCCCGCGTATAGATCACGTATCGTCCGTCCGGTGACCACGTCGCGTTACTGGTTGGTCCCGGCGCCTGAGGATCGAGCGGCGCCATCCGCCCGGCCGTGTTCGAGAGCATCAGCTGCTCGCGCGCCGGCGTTGCCAAAACAAAAGTGAACTGGCTGCTATCCGGCGCGGTCCGCGAGAAATCCCACGTGGCCCGTCTCTATTTCGACGACCCGGCGTATAGGTGCTCGGCTGCCGACGCCTCCTCGACGACCCAGCGTCCTCCGCGGTACACGACGTAGAAATAGCTGGTCCCGGAAGGCGCCCAGGCCGGAAACTGGGTGATGCCTCCGGATGCCTGCAGCGTGCGCAAGCCGCCGTCTGCAGTCATGATTTCGACGATGTTCCACTGGATCCGTCCGGCGATGTACGCCACACGCGTGCCGTCCGGCGAGACCACGCCCGACGTGAACGCCTCGGGGCTCACGTAGAACACGCGATGGGTGCCCGTGACAGTGTCGAGCATCGACAGCGTGTGTGACTCCGGCCCGACGACGCGAGTCGGTACCGAGGCGGCGGCTGTCGGGCATCCAGCTCGCCCGCTGGACGTTGCGTACGGCGTGCCGTCGTGGCGCGCCCGCGGGATAGGGCAGGATCCAGACATCGTCACCGGTCGAGTACGCTACGCGCGAGCCGTCGGTTGAGAATCCCATCAACGTCCCTGCTGCGGGCAGCAATCCGATCTCGGCGGGCAGCGTGAACTCGCGGGGCTCCTCCCCGCGCGCGCCGTTCCAAAGCGCGCGCCCTCGCTGGAACAGGATCGTCCGGCCATCGGGATGGACCGCGTACCCGCCGGCGCTCTCGAAGACGCGATCCGGCGTGCCCCCGGCGCTCCCGACCACCCATAGGGCACCCGCCGAATTGAAATAGATCGACGATCCATCGGGCGACCATGACGGATTCCCGGCGCCGATCTCGCCCCGCGTGATCTGCGCGGAGTCGGCTGCACCGACCCCCCGGGTGAAGACGTGGTCCACCCCGTTGACAGCAGCCAGATACGCGATGCTCTTGCCGTCCGGTGCCCACGATGGCTCCCTTTCCTGGACCGTCTCGGTGGCAAGTGGCCTGAAGCTGAATCCGGACAGATCGGCGGAGGGGGCCGGCTTCGAACGAAACCACGTCGCGATCGCGGCGCCGCCGAGGATACCCCCAGGAGAACCGCGGTGGCGAGCATCGCGGCAAATTGCACGTTCGACGGAGCGCGCAGAGGCGGGGCCGCGGTCGCCGGTCCTGAGACGTTCGTCGGATCGGACAGCCGATCGCGAATCTGCCGAAGCTCGCGGTATAGATTGCGCGTGGAGTCGTAGCGGTCCATCGGGTCCTTTGCGAGCAGCCGATCGATGACCCAGCGCAGCGGCGCTGGCGTGGTTGCCGGAAGCGGGTCGGCGTCCTCACGGATGATCGCCGTCATCGTCTCGGCGGCGCTCTGGCGTTGGAAAGCGGGACGGCCGGCGGCGACCTCGTAGAGCACGAGCCCCAGAAGAACTGGTCCGACTGTGGACCCAGGGTTTCCTCCCCGCGGGCCTGCTCGGGCGACATGTAGCAGACGGTGCCGAGGATCGTCCCCGGCGCGGTGGCAGGGACGGTGCAAGTCGCGTCATCCTGGCTGACGACGCGGGTCTCGGTGGCGAGCCCGAAGTCGAGGATCTTCACGCGCCCGTCGCGCATGACCATGATGTTGTCGGGCTTCAGGTCGCGATGGACGATGCCGCCGGCGTGCGCTGCGGAAAGGCCGTCGGCCATCTGCACCGCGAGGTCGAGGAGCTTCCTCGGTGTCTCGACCGCCGAGATGGGACGGCCGTCGAGGAGCTCCATGACCAGATAGTCGGGGCCGACGTCATAGAGCTGACAGATGTTGGGATGGTTGAGCGAAGAGATTCGTGCGCGCTTCACGGTTGAAGCGGTCGGAAAAGCGTTCCTGCGTGAGCTTGATGGCGACTGTGCGGCCAAGCCGCGTGTCTCGCGCCGAGTAGACTTCGCCCATTCCCCCGGCGCCGAGCTGCGCGAGGATCTCGAACGGGCCGAGCCGGTGACCCGCTGCCAAGGGCATGAATGCAGCGGATTATATGGCGTCCCTCGTTCACCGGGGGACAACGCGGGCACCTTGCAGGACCCGTTCATGCGCTTTTTCGACCTTCCCCTGGAAGCACCGTTGTCCTCCGGCCGGCGTCGTCTGTCTGGCGCACGGCATACCGGAGCCGCTCCTCCTGCCTTGGAGCGGTCGGGGCGACTGAACGGGCCTGAATCGCCGAAACACTAACGATTCCGCCGACACAGCTTCGGCACGCGACCTGCGAGGGCGCCGACGTGCCTTCTCGGGGCGCGGACTGAGCTCGGACCCGGCGCGTTCGAGTTCATGAAGCTCCTCCCCTGATCGCCTCACAAGGGGTCAGTCATATGAAACCCACGCGTGAGCTGTTCATGAGCACCCTCGTAGGGGGGCTGTTCGTCGTGGTGCCGGTGTACCTGGCGGTGCTGCTGCTGCTCAAGGGCATGAAGACGGCCGGGACGCTGGTGCGGCCCTTCGCAAAGCTGCTTCCTGCCTGGATCCCGGCGGAGGGTCTTTTCTCGCTGCTCCTCGTGCTGCTCTTCTGTTTTCTGATTGGCGCCGCCGTGCGTACGCCTTCGGGCCGTGCAGTCCGCGAGCGCGTGGAAAGGACGCTCTTCGGAAGGCTTCCCGGGTACAGCGTGCTGCGCAGCCTGACGCATCGGCTGGCCGGGACCAGCGACGGCACCGCGTGGCAGCCGGCGATGGTCGAACTCGAGGATGCGCTCGTTCCGTCGTTCGTCATCGAAGACCTCGCTGACGGACGATGCACGGTCTTCGTGCCGTCGGTGCCGACGCCGTTCGCTGGAGCCGTCTACGTTCTCAGCCGCGAACGCGTGCATATTGTCGACGTTCCTTTCACACAGGCCATCAGCTCGATCTCGCGCTGGGGCGCTGGCTCCCGAGAGCTCGTGGCGGCGATGCGGAAGGAAGGCGATCGGCCCGCAGGACCGGCGGGCGCGCGTCGTCCTCACCTGGTCGGGACCGGCGCCAGTCAGTCCCGGCTGTGACCCGACGCCAATCGCCTCGGTTCCAGCTCTACGTCGACGCCGACGAGTTGCAGCGACCGTATCGCTCGATCCGATAGCCCGGGTCGTTTGCGTTTCGAAGCGAGCGATGAGAGGCTCCTCTCTTGCAATAATGCGCGGAGGGCAGCCTTGACTCAATTCACGACGCTCGTCCTGGGGATCGCACTGGCAGCGAGCCTCTCGGCACAACCATCCAAAGGCACGGCCGCCGCTCTTCAAGGCACCTGGGCCGTCACCTCGCTGAACGGCCAGTCGGCGCCCGAGGGAGCTCCGGCGATGACCGTGACGTTCACGGGCGACAAGTATCACCAGACGCTGGGTGGCAAGGTGATCGAGCGCGGCACGTTCAAGGTGGACGCCGCGAAGAAGCCGATGACCATCGATCTGGTGATCGCCGAAGGTGACGACGCCGGCAAGGCGCAGATGGGTATCGCGGAAGTAACCGGCGACACCATGCGGCTGAGCCTCGATACGCCGGGAGCCGGTCGCCGGCCGACGGATTTCACCGGCAAGGACGGCGTGGTCGTGATCGCGGGCAAGAAGACCAAGGGCTGACCCACTCTCTTGCCGCGAAAACTGATCGCCGGCCTTCTCCTCGGCCTCGGCTCCGCCGGGCTGGTGCTGCTCCTCGGTTGGAGCGGCGTGCTCGACGTCCAGGAGCTGAAGACCTATGACTGGCGCGTGCGGCGCGCGGCCAGCACCCCGACCGTTCATCCAGACATCGTCATCGTAGAAATCAACGACACGAGCCTGCGCGACTTCGCGCCGCTGCTCGGGCGTTGGCCGTGGCCGCGGATGGCCCTGGGGATGATGATCGATTTTCTGAACCGCGCACCGGCGAAGGCGGTTGCCGTCGACCTGACGATCCTCGAGCCGGACACCCGATCCGGATTCGACGTTGGAGGAGCGCAATCGTCGGGTAAGGCATCGGACGACCATCTGGTGGCATCGGTCGCGAAGGCCGGCAACGTGATCATGGCGGTCGATGCGGTCTACCTCGGCACTGCAGGCGGGGAACAGGCGAAGCTCTCGGACGATTGGAGCGTCCCGCCGTTCCGCCTCGGACCATCGATCGAAGAGCGGCCGATGATCACGCCGCCGTTCGGCGGATTGAGGCAGGCCGCCGCGGGTCTCGGCCACAACCTGTTCTTTCTCGACGCCGACGGTCCGATTCGCCGCGTCCCGCCGTTCATCAGAGTAGGGCAGCGCTACGTGCCGTCGCTGGGTGTCGCGGCCGCCATCCTGGCGACCGGCATGAGGCCGGACGAAGTCACGCTCGAGGGCCTCACGATTCGATTGCGCGACAGCCGCCTGCCGCTGGTCCCGACCCGCGTGCCCAACTGGGACGACGCCACGAAGCAGCACGATCAGCAGACGATGCTGGTCAACTACCGCGCGCCGGAGTTCGTCAATCGCGAGCGCGCCTACAAATCGTACGAGGCGCGTGACGTCATCGCCTCGGAAGATCAACTGGGCCAGAACCTGACGCCGAAGCTCGATCCTGGCGTCTTCAAGGACAAAATTGTTTTCGTCGGTCTGACGGCGTCTGGCCTGGTGGATATCCTGAACACGCCATTTGGCGATGTCATGCCGGGCGTCCAGGTCCACGCCACGATGGCAGACAACGTGCTATCGAACAGGTTCATCCGCCCGGCGCCTGGCTGGACCCATATTGCGGCCAGCCTGAGCCTCGCCATTGTCGTCGCGCTGATGGCCACGACGCTCGCATACAGTGCGGCGGCGATCGGCGGCGTGCTGGCCATCGGCGGTTGGACCTGGTTCTGCCTGTTCGTGTTTCGGGACGGGCAGTGGCTGAACATGGTGCAGCCGCTGCTGTCGTGCGCGCTCGCGCTGTTCGCGGGCACCGCCTACCAGTACTTCGTCGAAGGCGCCGAAAAGCGCGTCGTCAAGAAGCTGTTCGGCCGCTACGTCTCGAAGGATGTCTACCAGCAGCTGATCGCGAATCCCGAGCTGGCCGAACTGGGCGGCAAGCGCCGCGACATGACGGTGCTGTTCTCGGACATCCGGGGCTTCACGACGGTCACCGAGAAGGGCGATCCCGAGGAGCTCGTCGCGCAGTTGAACGAGTACTTCTCGCGGATGGTCGCGATCGTGTTCCGCAACGAGGGAACCGTCGATAAGTTCGTGGGCGACATGGTCATGGCGCTGTTCGGTGCGCCGCTCGACGATCGGGCCCATGCCGAGCACGCCGTCGCGACCGCGGTGGAGATGGTCCGGGAGCTTGGCGAGCTCAACCGTAAGTGGGCCGCCGAAGGCAGGGTCCAGCTCGACATTGGCGTGGGGGTCAATTCCGGCGGCATGATCGCCGGCAACATCGGCTCGTCCTCGATCATGAGCTACACCGTGATCGGCGACAACGTGAACCTCGGCTCCAGGCTCGAATCGCTCAATAAGGACAAGGGCAGCAGGATTATCATTAGCGACGCGACCCGCTCGCTCCTTACTGGTCAGTACGAAATCCGGCCGCTCGGCGACGTCGTCGTCAAGGGCAAGACCCGGCCGGTCGCCATATTCGAAGTCGTCGTCCCGTCGCCGCTGCAGGCGACGTCCGAGGAAGCACAGCTATGAAGCACACCGCGTTTGCAGTCGCGTTCGTATTGCTCTCCAGCCCAGCCTTTGCGCAGTTCGGCAACCTTGGCGAGATCACGAAGCGCGCCGATCAGGCAAAGAAAGCATTCGACGCCGTCAACATCAGCGAGAAGGACGAGCGGGCGCTCGGCGAGTCGGTCAGCCAGAAGCTGATCGATCGGTTCGGTATCTATCAGGATCCTGCCGTTACGAAGTACGTGACGCTGGTCGGCACGATGCTCGTGCAGCAGAGCTCCCGTCCGAACCTCGACTGGAAGTTCATCGTCGTCGACTCGGAAGGCGTGAACGCGTATGCGGCGCCAGGCGGACTGGTTCACATCACCAAGGGCGCGCTCGGCCTGATCAAGAGCGAGTCGGAGCTGGCCGGTGTGCTCGCGCACGAGCTGGCGCACGTCACCGAGAAGCACACGATGAAGGCCATCCGGAAGTCGAAGATGGTCGATGTGGGCACTGACGCTGCCGGGTCACAGACGGGCGGGCTGACCGGTGCCGTCCTCAATCAGATGGCGGACGCCAGCTACAGCATTCGTGTTCGAGAACAAGTTAGACCGTGACGACGAGAACGAGGCGGACGAGAGTGGGTGCCGCGCTCGCTCACAAGGCTGGCTACTCCCCCACGGGTTTGATCGAGTTCCTGCAGCATCTCAAGGCCCGAAACAAGGACACGAAGGAGCCGAACGGCCTGTTCGCGTCGCATCCGCAGCTCGAGGAGCGGGTCAGCAACATCAACAAGGCGATCAAGACCAACAGGCTGACATCGACGGCGACGGTCCAGCCGCGCTATGCGAAGGCGATCACGTTCGATGCGAAGGCGGTGACCGACGTGCCCACCGTCGAAGCCGGCACCCGCGGCGTCGCCGGTGCTTCGTCGTCGACCGCCAAGCCAGACCAGAAAAAAGAGGCGGAGAAGAAGGAAGACGCCAACAAGAAGAGCAGCTCGGGGATCAGCAGGTTTGCCGGAGCGCTGACTGGCGGGAAGCAAAACGAGAGCACGCAGACATCGGCCTCGGGAGCAGGCCGCATGATCGGTCCGGACAACAACGCCACCGGTGGAGCCAACAAGACGCCGGTCCGCGTGACGATCACGGCCGCCGACATCGCCGAGTTCAAGAAAGGCATTGCGTAACCGGAGCGACGGCTCCGGGCATCAATGCCTCACTATCCAACACATCTCCTCATGGGCGTCGCGGCTCTGGCCGCGACGCTTTTCGTTTGGAGCGTCTCGCTCAACCGGCTGGTCACGCGGAAGCTGAAGCTCTCGATCTTCCTGCTGGCTGGCTACGTTCTCTTTCATCTGGCGCTGCTGCTCAGGCCCGAGCTCGCCGGTGTCGGACCACTTCTTTCAACGCCGACACTCGCGGACCTGAGCTCGCCGATCCGCCCGTTCGAGCGGCTGGCGCTGGCTGCGGCGATCATCAACCTGCTCGTCCTCGGGCTGATCAACCCGCTTCGGCATGATCGCGTGCGGGACGGCTTTCCCGCAATCGTCCAGGACGCCATTGTCATCGGCATGCTCGTGCTCGTGGGCACGTTCGTGTTCAGGGAAGAGCTGCTCACGACTTCCGCGGTCGGTGCGGTCGTCGTTGGCTTCGCGCTGCAGGACACGCTGGGCAATGCCTTCGCCGGCCTCGCGATTCAGAGCGAGCGGCCGTTCTACGTCGGTCACTGGATCAAGGTCGGCGACTTCGAGGGTCGCGTGGCCGAGGTCACCTGGCGGGCCACGAAGCTGCGCACCAAGTCCGGCAACTTCATCATCGTCCCGAACAACATCATCGCGAAGGAAGCGATCGTCAACTACTCGGAGCCCGCGGTTCCCACGCGTCTCGAGGTGGAAGTCGGCGTCAGCTACAACGCGCCGCCGCCGCTGGTGAAGGCGACGATGCTCGAGGCCATGGGGCAGGCCGCTTACGTGCTCAAGACGCCGGCGCCGGACGTGCTGCTGATCCACTTCGACGCCTCGTCCATGAACTACCGCGCCAGGTTCTGGGTCGGGGACTTCGAGTTCGACGATGAAGCTCGCGACCAGGTGCGAACCGCCATTCACTATGCCTTTGCCAGGCGGGGCATCGAGATTCCTTATCCCATCCAGGTCGAGTATTCCCGAGAGTGGCCGCAGCAGGATGCCGAGGCTGCCAGGCGCTCGCGCGAGGAAATGCTGGCGGGTGTGGACATCTTCGCGACGCTGAGCGGCGAGCAGCGCGCCGGGATCGCCGCCGCCGCCGTCACTCGCACCTATGGCAACGGTGAAGCGATCGTGCGGCAGGGAGAAAGCGGCTCGTCGATGTTCGTGGTGAGCTCCGGTCACGTGTCGGTGGTCATCGAGCCGGAGCGGCGCGAAGTCGCGAAGATCGACGTCGGCGGCTACTTCGGGGAGATGTCGCTGCTGACGGGTGCCCCGCGCACCGCGACAGTGGTCGCGCGCGGTGAGGTCATGGTGCTCGAGCTGGATGCGGACGTGTTCAGAAGGTTGGGTGAGCACAGCCCGCAGGCGCTCGAGCAGATCGGACTTGCCGCGGTCACCCGCCGTGCCGAACTGGATCGGGTGAGGGCGGCCAGCACAGGACCCGCGGTCGCGGATGCGCCGGCGACGTTCCTCGCCCGGATGAAGAAGTTCCTGCGCGTACATTGAAACAGGGACGCGCAGGCCGTCCCTGTTTCCATTCTCGTCGCCCCGCCCGTTTCAGGCGACGCACGGCATTACCAGCGATAGCGCCCTTCCTGATATCCGCGCTCGTAGCCGCGCTGGAAGCTCTGACGGTAGACATTCTTGTACTGATCTTGCGAGCCGTACCGTCCCTCGTAGTCGTGATCGCCCGAGCGGTACCACGAGTGGCGGAGGGGATCGAACGAGCGGTTCTTCCGGGCATCTTCCTGGCCCTTCTCGTAACCGTCGCGCGCGCCGTTGTCTGACGCCGGCGAGTAGTAGTAGCCGGTGGTGCCAGGATAGCGGCCGTTGGTTCCACCCCAGCTGCCGTATCCGCCCTGCTGCGCGTAAGGACCGTACTGCCCGGGGCGACCGTTGTTATTTGCGTAACGTGAGTAGCGTGAGTAGCCATCCGAATACCCGGTGGTATAGCCATCACGGAACATCTGACGGTAGCGGTCGCGGTCACCGTATTCGCGGTGATAGCCGCGATCGGCACGCTGGAACTCCCGCTCGTCCTGGAAACCGAACCGATCGCCGCGGCGGCCGTCGTTCTCGCCTTCCTTGACGCCTTCGCGATAGCCCTGGTCGTAGGCCATCCGACGGATGTCGTAGTAGGAGACCGGAGCGGAGTCCGTATATCGAGCCCGCGCCGTCGACTGATCCGTGACGCTCCGCCGCTCGCCCTGCGCCAGCGAAGACGCGGGGGCAGCCAGCAGAACGGCAACAGTCAGCGATGCGGCAACGTGTTTGAGCGCCATGGTGTTCACCTCTGGCGTGAGGTGGGGCAAGAAACAGTCCTGCCGGAATGGGCGATTTTCGAGAGGTTTTTGCGCGTGGTCCGAAGGTACGTCGCGCGCAGAGGACAAGCGGTGTGCACCGCGCAGGACGGCGCCAGGCGGGAGACTAGCGCGACCAGACCAGCACGCGGGTGCCGTCGGACCCTTTGTGGTCGACGATCAACGCGGGACCGTACCGCTCGAGGTCTTCCACGCTCAACCTGAGATCCTCGAGGTCCAGCCTGTTGCCGTTCAGATCGATGGTGGTGTCGCCCATCTTCATCTTCAGCACCCAGAAGGGCAGCCGGAAGCGTACGACCCGGCCTTCCGACGGATCGAAGGCGAGCAGATGGAGCTGTTCGGGGGTTGTCGTCCGGGCAGGGATGGGGCGGTCGGTGTTCGCTCGCACGAACTCGCCGTGGCTATCGAGCTCGACGAGTGGTTTCTGCCCCGCGAACCCTGCCTTGACCGCGTCGAACTGTTGGGCCGCCGTCGCTGGCGTCGCTTCGGTCGTCTGGATGTGCTTCGTCACGAAATAGAAGCCGACTCCCGCAATCGCGACGAGTCCCAGCACGCAGACGACGGCGATCGAGACGACGATCCAGACCCACGTCCTGATCCTAACGGCCACGGAGACTCCTGGCGAGACTGCGAGCCTCGGCGACGCACGCCGGATCGCTGCCCTGCTGGCACAACGCTTCGGCACGCTCCGCATGGCTTCGCGCGGCCGCGAAATCCTGAGTCTTCATGGCGAGAGTGGCAAGTTGCGTATGCGCGCGCCCGCTGACCCAGGCCTGAGCTTCCGGGCCGACCGCGGCGGTCAGGTCGGCGCGAGCGGGCGCGACCTGATTCAGGGCCAGCAGGGCGGCGCCGCGCTTGTATCGCCACAGGTTTTCTTCGCCGGGCATCCGCGCGCGCCTGTCCTTTGCCAGCATGTTCAAGCCCCCGGTCAACAGCGCCTCGGCGTCCGCGGCCCGCCCGGCCCGCAACGCGGTCGAGCCGGCTTCGAGAACCACTAGACGGTTACGCGGATACATTTTCCGCAGTTCCGCGAGAACCTTCAGCGCCTCGTCGTAGCGTCGTTCGCGGTTGTACATCAGGACCAGCGCGAACATCGCATCGGTCCTGGATTCGCCGCCGGACGCCGCGGTTTCCTGCAGGATCTGCAGGCCCCTTTCCTTCCCGCCGCCGAACCCGACCACATACGCCATCATTCGAAGCGGAAGCGAAAGCGTCGAGACGATGTAGCGGTAGGTGCCGACGACGAGCCCGGCGTCCTTGCGCGAGGCGTCGAGCTCCAGCACGCGCTCGTGCTCGTCGTATGCGCGCTGGGCCGCCTTGAATCCCGCAAACATCTTTCCCTGGACCGTTGCTATATGTGACGCCTGCAGGCCGACCGCCGCCCCCAGGTCGTAGCGCGCCTGCGGATCGCGCGGCGCCGCTGCCGCCCGCGCCTCCGCGAGGTGAACCGCGCGCTCGACATGTTTCCTGAACTCCGCGTCGAGCTCGGCCGGCGGCTTACTCAGTTCGACCTGGGTCCGGCTGAACGAGCCGAGATAGTGATCGACGGTGACCGCGCCGCGCTGGAACAGCATGTTCAGCCACAGGATCGACGCCAGGGCACGATGGTTCGACGGGTCGTTGGGATCCAGCTCGATAGCCTTGCGAAGGAGGGCGATAGCCTGGTCGTGATCCAGGTTGTAGGCGAGGTCGAAGGCCTGCTGGCGAAGCGCTGCGGAGCCCGAAGTCTGCGCCGAAACATCGAAGGAAAGGGCGCAAAAGAAGGCTGTCAGAATCGCCGTATACATTGGCCGGCGCGCCAGCATGAGGACTATGATAGCCCTTCAGCGCTGCGCTGATTTATTCGCAATTATCAGGAGGATATGCATGCCCCGTGGGCGACCGAGAAAGACGACCGATGACGTGCTGATGAAGTCGGCCGAGATGATTGGCTGGGCGCTTGGCGGCCTCGAGCGGGAGATTGCTCAGACGCGCGATCGACTGGCGACGTTGACAGCACAAGCGACCAGGCTGCGCGAGCGCATCGGCAGCAAGGCGTCGGTCAAAGCCAGAGCGACGGCCGCTGGCGACGAGGCTGAAGGCGGCCGCAAGCGTCGGCGACGCCGCATGTCGCCGGAAGCCCGCAAGCGGATTTCCGACATGATGAAGAAGCGCTGGGCCGAGCGGCGCAAGAAAGCCTAGGTCGCCAGGTGGGTTCCAAGGCCGCGCGCCGACGCCCGGAGGAAGGCCAGGTGCGCGGCCGCGACGTCCTCGACAGCCATGCCGAGTGACTTGAACAGGGTCAGCTGACCATCGTCCTGCCGTCCTGGTATCAGACCAGCCGCCAATTCCCCCAGCTCTCCCGCGACGTGCTCCCGCGTGATGCTGCCGTCTTCGATCGCGAGGACGATATCGCCCGCCTCGGCGAATGCCCCCTGGCGTGAGTCGACGAAGGTGCGTGCCTGTGCGACCAGAGCGGAGTCCATTTCGCGGTGGGTCGGCCGGCAGGCACCGACCGCGCAGATGTGCGTGCCCGGTGCCACCCACTCGTGCAGCAACACCGGCGTCGTCGACGCGGTCGCGAGCACGATGATGTCGGCGTCGGCGACGGCGGCCCGCGCCGAGTCGGCAGCCACCACCACCGCCTTGACGTGTTGCTGCGCCTCCTCGACGAACGCGTGCCGGCGCGCCTCCGTCGGGCTCCACACGCTCACGCGCTCGAGCGGTCGCACGCACCCGATGGCGTCGAGATGACTGCGCGCCTGCACGCCGCTGCCGAGGATCGCCAGCGACCTCGCGACGGGTCGGGCGAGGAGATCGACCGAGAGCGCGGACACCGCAGCGGTTCGTGCCTCGGTGATATACCGCCCATCAAGGACCGCGAGCAGCGCACCCGAAGACGGATCCAGCAGGAGGATCGTCGCGAGATGGGTCGGCAGGCCGAGGTCACGGTTCGTCGCGAAAACCGTCACGAGCTTCGTCCCGACCGCGGCCGGCTCGTTCAGCACGGCCGGCATGATGCCGAAGAACGATTTGTGGCTGCCGACTTCCAGCACGGTACGCAGCGGCTGTTGGGCTCCGCCCGTCGAGAACTGGATCAGCGCCGCTTTCATCGCCGCGATCAGGTCGGGCATCGAGAGCACGCGGCGAACGTCGTCTTCCGTCAGGACGATGGGCATGTCGCGACACAGCTTACAATCGCGGCGGCATCCGAAGCATGATCGCGATCCGAACCCTCGACGCCCATACGGCTGGCGAGCCGCTCCGTCTCGTCCTTGAAGGCTTCCCCGAACCAGAAGGGCAGACGATGCTCGAGCGGCGCGAGTGGCTGCGCGAGCATCACGATCACCTTCGCACCGCCATCATGCTCGAGCCGCGCGGTCACGCCGACATGTACGGGGCGCTGCTGACGGCGCCCGAACGGCCCGGCTCGGATGCCGGCGTGCTGTTCATGCACAACGAGGGCTACAGCACGATGTGCGGCCACGGGATCATCGCCGTCACCACACTGGTGTTCGAGCGGCAGCTGCTGACGCCGCGGCTTCCCGACGAGCTCGTCCTCGATTCTCCCGCCGGCCCGATCCTCGCGCGCGCCCGGTTCGACCGCGGCTCGAGCAGGCCCCGGGTGACGAGCGTCAGCTTCCAGAACGTGCCGTCGTTCGTGCTGCATCCAGCGGTGCCGTTGAACGTCAACGGCCGGGAGGTCCGAGCCGACGTCGCCTTCGGCGGGGCGTTCTACGCGATCGTCGACAGCGAGGCCGCGGGCATACCGATCCTCGGCGCCCGGCTCGACGATTTGCGCCGGGTCGGCATGGCGATCAAGCACGCGGTCGAGTCGAAGGTCGTGGTGGCGCATCCGCTCGAGCCCGGCCTGCACGGGATTTACGGCACGATCTTCACCGGACCGGCGGCCGGAAACGCGGACCTGCGCAACGTCACTATCTTTGCGGAGGCGGAGGTCGACCGATCCCCCTGCGGCACCGGCACGTGTGCCGTCATGGCGGTGCTCGCCGCGATGGGATTGCTCGGCCCCGAGCAGACGTTCACGCACGAAAGCATCATCGGCAGCCTGTTCCGCGGGCGAATCGCCGGAGAGGCGATGGTTGGTGAGCTTCCCGCAATCGTCCCCGAGATAGAGGGTGAAGCCTACATCACGGGCGAGCACACCTTTCTCATCGACGAACGCGATCCGTTCGGCGACGGCTTCCGGCTCTAGCACGGCGCGTCCGAGCCCGGAAAGCGGTCCTCCAGCGCGTTCGCACCTGATTTGACTTGCCCGAGGGCCGCCCCCTAGACTGGCCTCCCCGGGTCGCACACCATGGTTGGCAAAACTGTCGGAAAGTACCGAGTCCTCGAACGGGTCGGTCGCGGCGGGATGGGCATCGTCTACAAGGCCGTGGACGAGACCCTCGATCGGCAAGTCGCCATCAAAGTTCTGAATGCCGAGTTCGGTGAGCCCGGCGTCCTGAAGCGCTTTCGCGGCGAAGCGGTCACTCTGGCGCGGCTGAACCATCCAGGCATCGCGACCATCTACGAGCTCCATCGTCAGGACGACGAGCTGATGATGGTGATGGAGTTCGTACGGGGTGAGACGCTGCACCAGCTGGCGGATCGCACCGGCCCGCTCGATCCGCCACAGGTGGCGCATCTGTGTATGCAGGTGCTCGACGCCCTGACCCATGCGCATCGTGCCGGGGTCATTCATCGCGACCTCAAGCCCGCCAACCTGATGGTGACCGAAACCGGGTCCATCAAGGTGATGGACTTCGGAATCTCGCGCGTGCTCGGGAGCGAGCATTTCACGCTTGGCGGGCTGATGATGGGGACGCCCGCATTCATGGCGCCCGAACAGGTCACCGGGCAGGCCATCGACGCGCGCGCCGACCTCTATGCGGTCGGCGTCGTGTTCTATCGTCTCCTGACTGGACGGTTGCCGTTTCTCGCCGACACGGCGATCGCGATGGCGCAGAAGCAGGTATCGGATATCCCGACGCCGCTGAGCGAGTTGCGGCCCGATCTGCCGGCGTGGTGCGTGGCCATCGTCGATCGGGCGCTGGCCAAGGATCCCGGGCAGCGGTTCCAGAGCGCTGAAGACTTCCGCGTCGCCCTTGCTTCGGCCGTCGTGCCGCAGAGCATCGGCGAGCTGCCGACCCTCGCTACGCCGATGCTGGGCACGACGATGACCGGCACCGGTGCGTCACGTCCATCCCTGCTCGAGTCCGACGCGGTCGCGCTGCCGCGAACGAACCCGCCGACGGACCGCACCGGCACCACCGTCGTCCTCGGGCGCACGCACCTCTTCGCGCTGACCGCTCTGATCCTTGTCCTGAGCGCGGGCATCGTCATGCTCGCGATTGCCGCGTTCCGCAACGCGTCGTCGCGGCAGGACTCGGGGACGCCGGCGTCCAGCGCCGCCGCGATCGAGGCGCAGAAGCCGCCGCCACCAGCGAATCCTGCGGCAGGCGCGCCAACGACGTCGGTCGAGTCGCGCGGTACCACTCCGCCGACCGCTCGCGGCGCTGGTTCCGGACCCGACCTGCCCCGAGCCACACCGACTGCGCCGGTTCCGCCGGTGAAGGTAACGCCGCCGCCTCCGCCGCCTCCGGCGACGCCGCCGACGGGGTCCATCTCGAAGCCGCTGCCGAGCCCGCCCCCTCCACAGGGATCATCGCGCGACTGCCGCTGCGCCGGCGGCCGGTCAACCTGGTGAAGCGCTGCCCGTCGTGGCGTTCGCCAACGTCCGGATGCTGGTCATGACGGGAGAGCGCCTGCGCGAGCAACGCGGCCTGCTCAGGATCGGGAATGGGGAAGTGGTCATGGCCGACGGCACGGCGTCGCGGGTGCTGACGTCGACCGGCGCGGTGACCGGGCTGCAGATCGCGCGGTCGAAGCAGCCGCGGTGGCGGGACGCGAGCGGGAAGGAAGTCGTCACTCGCGTGGATCTCGGGCGGCTCAGTTTCTTTCGCAGCGAGCGAAACTGGATCATCCTGACGACCGCCGGCGAGCCCATCATCCTGAGCGTCGAAGATCCGCAGCTGCGCCCCGTCGTCCTGGCCCTGGAAGGGCGCACTGGCCACGCCGCGAGGCGTTTTCAGTAGCCGATCGCCAGGCCGTCCTTTCGCGGATCCGATCCGCCCATCATCACCCCACGCGCATGATCGAACAGGATGCCCTGGAATCCGCCGAACGCGCCGACGCTGCTGATGACGCGATGTCCGCGCTGATCGAGTCCGAATCTGGCCTCGGCGGCGATCGCTGACTCGAGCGCCAGGCCTGCGGCGGAGTGACGGAACCTGGCGGCTTCACCCGCCTCCTGCAGGTTCATGCCGAAGTCGATCAGGTTCAGCAGCACCTGGACGTGTCCCTGCGGCTGCATGTCTCCACCCATCACGCCGAACGACAGCCACGGCCGGTTCTCCCGCATGACCATCGCCGGTACCAGCGTATGGAACGGCCGCTTGCCCGGAGCCAGGACGTTCGGGTGATTCCTGTCGAGACTGAACAGGCTGCCGCGATTGTGCAGCACGATGCCGGTGTCGCCGGCGACGATTCCGGAACCGAAGTTCTCGAAGATCGACTGGATCAGCGACACGACATTGCCGTCCTTGTCCGCGACCGTCAGATAGATGGTGTCTCCTCGCGCCTGCGGCGGCTCGGGCGAAGGCGAGGGCTTCGTTCCCGCACGCGACATCGGCCGGTACTCGCGCGCGGCGCGCTCCGGGTTCATCTCGCGCCGGCGTTCCGCGGCGTACGGCTTCGACAGCAGCCGGTCGAGCACGTCCCTGTCCACGGAATCGAAGTCGGCCAGCCAGGCCTCGCGATCGGCAAACGCGATGCGCTTCGCTTCGACGAGAAGATGGATGTAGGCAGCCGTGTTGTGCCCGAGCGCCTTGAGGTCGAACCCCTCGAGGATATTGAGCATCTGCAGCGCCGTCGCACCCTGCGTATTCGGCGGCATCTCCAGCACGCGATAGCCGCGGTAGTCCGTGGAGATCGGCTCCACCCAGTCCGATCGATGCGCCGCGAAATCCGATTCCCGCAGCAGTCCTTTTCGCCGCGACAGGTCGTCGCTGATGGTCTTGGCGATCCGGCCGCGGTAGAACGCGTCACGGCCGCTCTCGGCGATGTGCTCGAGCGTCGCCGCGAGGTTGGGGTTGCGGAATACCTCCCCGGGAGCCGGGGCCCGTCCGTTGACGAGGAACGTGGACGCGGCAGCGGGGTCCTTCGCCAGCACCGCAACGGCCGTGTCCCATTGATTCGCGATGATCTCGCTGACCGCGAACCCGTCGCGCGCGTACTGAATCGCGGGCTCGAGGGCGCGGGCGAGCGTGAGGGTGCCGTGCTTCGTCAGCAGTTCGTTCCAGCCATCGACCACGCCGGGCACGCTGATCGACAGCTCGCCACGATATGGAATCGCATCGAGCTTGCGCTTCGCGAACTCGTCGAGCGTCGCCGCCGCAGGCGCACGTCCACTTGCGTTCAGTCCGCGGACGGTCTTCGTCTTCGCGTCGTAGACGAGCGCGAAGAGGTCGCCGCCGATGCCGGTCATGGACGGCTCGACGACGGCGAGAACAGCGGCCGCGGTGACCGCGGCGTCGATGGCGTTGCCGCCCTGCTGCAGGTACTCGCAAGCCGGCCGCCGAGGCGAGCGGCTGACTGGTGGCGATGACGCCGTTGCGAGCCATGACCACCGACCTCGTCGAGCGTGGATTCGCGGCGGGCCGATCCCCCGGCGCCTGGCCGGCGGTCATCGTCGTCGCGCAGAGCAGCGCACAGAGCAGTCCGTACCGCATATCGTCACCATGCTTCGAAACCGGGTTCGACGCGCCAGACCCGAGTCAGCGGTCATCGACCGGCGCGCTCCAGTCGAGTTCGCGAGATCCGGCACACTGCGTGCCGGGCGCGGGCGATTGTATCAACGCGCTGCAGGGGTGAAGGTGGTGACGAGAACCAGTCAGCGACGCGATGTGCGTCGCCCCGGCTCGTGACATTTGTGTGACGCGCTCATGGTGCATGAACACGACGACACAAGCCGTTCGATACGGCTTCAGCGGCGAGTAGTTGTGTGAAGAAAGTGTGGCGGGCAGGCGGAGCGTGACGCTCCGCCCTTACACGGCGAGTACGGCGACTAGCACTACCGCGAGAAGAATCGCCACCAGCCGGTCCGCGTTGCTCGAAACATCCCAGTCATACATCGTAGGTTCCTGCCTTTCTAGATGTTAGACGGGCGCGGCCGCGCGGAAGTTTACCGGCGTTGCGGGCTTTCGTTGACCGGGCCTCCGGTGGTCGGCACGACCGGGGCGGCGACATAGCTCTTGCGGCCACGCGCCGTCAGGCCAGGGCGCTTCACCTTGATCTCGAGCTTGTGCACTTTGCCATCGAGAGTCGCGGGGGAGAAACCCAGGATGTACTGGCTGTGCAGCTCCTGTGCGACTCGCGTGAAGGTCGGTCCGAGGTCGTCCTTCTTGGTCAGCTCGAAGAAGCCGCCACCAGTTTCTTCGGCGAGGCCCTTGAGCCGCCGATCCGGGCGCGAACGGGTACGCGTCTGGCCGTTGAAGTACTCGCTCTGCAGCCCGATCGCGTAGACCATGATGTCCTTCTCGCGCGCGCGCTCGGTCACGTCGCCGACGCCGAGCTTGCTGCCGTAGTCGTCACCGTCGGTGAACACGATGACGACGCGCCGTCCTTCGAGCGGCTCGAGATGCGCGATGCTCACGTCCACCGCGTCCCACAACCGCGTCGGGTAGCCGAAGTCGAGATCTTCCTTGAGCAGACGAATCAGCTGATCGCGATTGTTGGTGAAGTCCCCGTCCTTCGGCAGCACCTGGATCTTGTCGTTGAACGCCCCGACCTTCGCCTTGTCCTGCGGCAGCATGCGGAGGACGAACTGCTCCGCCGCGTCCTTCACGAGCTGCAGGTTGAGCGTCATGCTGCCGCTGGTGTCGAGCATGACGACGCCGGTGAACGGCGTGACCTCGTTGGAGAAGTTCGTCAGCGGCTGCAGCTTGCCGTTGTCGTAGATCTCGAATTCGTCCTGCGTCAGGTCGGCGACCAGGCGCCGTGTGCTGTCCAGGACCGTGGCGTAGATCGGGACCGTCTGCGTCGAGACCTTGATGCGCTGCGCGTCGGGCGCCGCAGCCAGGAGAACTGCCGCCGTGCCGCAGGCCGCAACCGTGCGAAGACAGATGATGGTCATAGGAATCCCGGAGAGATGCAGGAAGCGTTCCCCAGGGTCACCTGAGGGTTTGTTCGATTATCCGCCCGATCGCGCCGGCCATCGCCCGATATCCCGCCACGGACGGGTGGAGCTGGTCCGGGGTTTCGGACAACATGTCCGGTCGTCCCGGCGCCGCCACCGCGGCTCGGGTATCGACGAAAGCGACTCGTCCGTCACCCGCGGCCTGCTGCCGGATCCACCCGTTGATCTCGCGCATCTTGGCGTTCTGTTCGGGCGTCGCGGTGTTGTAAGGAACGATTGTACCCGCGACCACCCGGATGCCTGCGGCGGCCGCCCGGTCATACATTCCCCGCAGCTGCGACGTCACGTGCTCGACGGTCCTGCCCTGATAGACGTCGTTCACGCCCGCGATCAGCACGACGATGCCAGGCCGTTCGTCGAGCACGTCGCGCTGGAACCTCGCCGCGATCTGATCGCTGCGCTCGCCGTTGACGCCCTTGTTCAGCACCAGCCACTCGGGGTGCGCCTGCATCAACCACCAGGCGTACTGACTGGTGGCGTCGCCGCGACCGCCGGGCGGCGCTTCCACCGGCGACTGGAACCCCGGGGTCCCCGCCGTCGTGGAGTCACCCATCGCCACGATGCGGATCCGCGGGGCGTCCTGGGACCCCTGTGCCATGCAGGCCATCATCGCGAACAGCGCTGCCGTCCGCCATTCGATCATTTCGTGAAGAGCATCGACGACGGCGGCCGTTCGTCCTGCAGCTTCTTCGCGACCCGCTCGACCTCGCGCATCACGCGCAGCACGTTCTGGCCGTTGATCTTCTTGATGTCCGCATCGCTGTAGCCGCGCCGCAGCAGCTCCGCGGTCAGGGCCGGATACGTGGAGACGTCTTCGAGGCCCTGCGGCACGCTGGTGATGCCGTCGAAGTCGCCGCCGATGCCGATGTGATCGATGCCCGCGACCTTGCGGACGTGATCGATGTGATCGGCCGCATCGGCGATCGTCGCACGCGGCGCCGGATTGGCCTTGACCCACGCGGCCTGCCCGTTCTTCACCGCGGCCTCATCTGTGGGAAACGCCCGCTTGAGCCGTTCGATCTCGGCGGTCTGCGCCGTCTCCCACTCGTCGACCTTTCGTGACAGGAAGCGCGGCACGAACGTGACCATCACGACGCCGCCGTCCTTCGGCAACTGCTTGAGGATGGTGTCGGGCACGTTCCGCGGGACGTCGTTCACGCCGCGCGCCGACGAGTGCGAGAAGATCACCGGCGCCTCGGAGACCCGCATCGCGTCGTCCATCGTGTCGGGTGAGACGTGAGACAGGTCGACGATCATCCCGAGCCAGTTCATCTCGCGGACGACTTCTTCGCCGAACGCGGACAGGCCGCCGAGGACCGGACGATCCGTGGCCGAGTCCGCCCAGGCCAGGTTGGCGGAATGCGTGATCGTCATGTAGCGGGCGCCGAGTCGATGGAACATGCGCAGCGTGCCAAGCGAGTTGTCGATCGAATGGCCGCCTTCCATTCCGATCAACGACGCGATCTTGCCGCTCTTGAAGATGCGCTCGATGTCGCCGGCGGTCAGCGCCAGCTCGAAGGTGTCGGGGTACTTGCGCATCATGCGATGGACTACGTCGATCTGTTCGAGCGTCGCGGTCACCGCAGCCGGGCCCATGAGATCAGCGGACACGTAGACCGACCAGAACTGCCCGCCGACACCGCCGGCGCGCAGCCGCGGAATGTCGGTCATGAGCGAGGGCTGCGCATCCTTGATGTCCAGCTTGTCCAGGTCGCGGTGGGGTGTCTCGCGAAGGGCCATCGGGTAATCGTTGTGGCCGTCGATCAGGGGCGACTGTTTGTGAAGTGCCCGCGCCCGTTCGAGCAGCTTCGCGTCCTGTTGAGGCGCCGCCACTGCCGAGACGCCAACACCTGCCAGGCCGCAGACGATCCCAATCCCTATCCGTTTCATGAACATGCCGGCTCCGACTGAATCAGGGCCTGACTATACCAACCTTGACGGAGGGGCTGGCCAGCTGGTCTGTAGCGCGCGGCGATATCCGACTTGACTGGTCGGTGTTCCGTGTATAGGCTTTTTGAGACTACTTCTCAATTTGACGGGGACCGGACATGTTTCAGGCGTTTGTCATCACTCTTCGCGAGGGCCTCGAAGCGTTCCTCATCGTTGCCATCAGCCTGGCCTATCTGAAAAAGACCGGTCGCAGCTCGCTGATTCCGGCGGTGCACTGGGGAATCGCGGGCTCGATCGCGCTCAGCATCATTGCCGGCCTGCTGTTCGCGCAGGCCAATAACCAGGCGCTCTGGGAAGGCATCCTGGCGCTGGTGGCGGCCGTGCTGGTCGCCTCGCTGACCGTGCACATGTGGCGCGCCGGCAAGCGGATGAAGAAAGAGATCGAGACGCGACTCGAAGCTTCGTTTGCGCGTACCGGCCGTGGCGCGTTCCTTGGGGTCCTCGGGCTTCACGCTGCTGATGATCACGCGCGAAGGCATGGAGACCGCCCTGCTGATGAACACCCTGCTCTTCAGCGTCGGGGCGCCCGACATCATTGCCGGGGCGGTCGCGGGCACGGTGCTGTCGGCGTTCGTGGCGTGGCTGTGGTCGCGCTACGGCTATCGCGTCAACCTTGCCCGGTTCTTCCAGGTCACGGCCGTCTTCCTGCTCGTGTTCGTCGTCCAGCTGTTCATCTACGGCTTCCACGAGCTGACCGAGGCCAACATCATCGAGTCGCTGGGCCCCTTCCACGACGCCACCGAGCCGTTCGGACCCGACGGCATCTACGGCCAGTACCTGACCTACATGCTGGTGATTCTGCCGGTTGGCTGGCTCGCGGTGTCGACGCTGTTCGGACAGCGCACGCCGACCAGCAACCCGACACAGCGATCACAGGCCGCCTGAAGACTGCTCGAGTGCGTGGGCCGAAGTTCGATCCGGCCCGCGCCTGCGTACTCCCATCGGCGAGTCTGTCGCTCGTGACAGAATCGCTTCATGGCCGACTCCGAAAAACCCCCTACAGTTGTCGAGCTGATCTGGGAGCACGACCTCGTGCTCGCGGGCCGATCGGGCGACACGAAAATGACCCTCGACAGCGACTCGGTGGAGGGGCCGTCGCCGATGCAGGCGCTCGCCTTCGCGCTGTCGGCCTGCATGGCCATGGACGTGGTGCACGTGATCAAGAAGGGCCGCCACGATCTCCGCGGGCTGCGCGCCGACCTCACCGGATCGCGGGCGCAGCAGACACCGCACCGCTTCACCCGAATCGAGCTGCGCTTTACCGTGACCGGCAGCGTCGCGCCGGACGTTGTCGAGCGCGCCATCGATCTGTCCCGCGAGAAATACTGCTCGGTCTGGCACTCGATGCGTGAAGACATCGAACTCGCGACCAGCTTCACCGTGTCCGAAGGAGTGTAGCCGCCGCGATGTCTTCGGTGCGCGTGCCTGCGCGCAGACGTCGCACCTACCTCGACTGGCTGCGGGGCATTGCGGTGCTCCTCATGATCGAGGCGCACCTGTTCGACAGTTGGGTGCACGCCGGCGATCGCCAGACGTTCCTGTTCCGCGTCGCGATAGCGGTCGGCGGCATGGGGACGGCGTTCTTCCTGATGCTCTCCGGCGCATCGGCCGCGCTGTCTGCGGGCTCGAAGTATCGGCGATCCGGTGACGCCACCGCCGCCGCGATTGCCGTCGCGAAGCACGGCGCGTTCATCTTCCTGCTCGCGTTCGTCTTCCGGGTTCAGGCCCTGGTTCTCGGCGGGTCGTCATCGCTGACCGACCTGCTGACGGTCGACATCCTCAACATCATGGGGCCGTCGGTCGTTTTCACCGCCTTCCTCTGGCGGCTGCCACGCACGACGCAAGGCAAAGTCGTGGTCCTGGGAACGGCCGCGATTGTGACCTCTCTGGCGACGCCCGCTGATACGCACGCTCCCGCTCGGCTTCCTCCCGGATCCCCTCGAGGCCTACATCGTCCCCGTTCCCGGTGTGAGCAACTTCGTGTTCTTTCCCTGGATGGGGCTCGCGTTTGCGGGGGGCATCATCGGCGTCTTGATTGACGCCGCTCACGAACCGGAGCGCGAAAGACGCTTGATCGTTGCGATGGGAACCGCGGGCGCGCTCGTGACCGCCGTCGCCCTGGGTGCGTCCTACCTGCCATCACCGTTTCCAGGTTCGTCCTTCTGGACGTCCTCGCCGTCGTATTTCTTCATTCGCGCCGGCCTGGTCACGATCGGCGTCGCACTTGCGTACGCGTGGAGCGCGTCTCGAAACCGGCCCGATCGCTGGAGTCCGATCCTGCAGCTGGGACAGACCTCTCTGTTCATCTACTGGATACACGTCGAGATGGTGTACGGCCTGATCTCCAAGCCGCTTCACCAGGCGATGAGCCTCCGCCAGGCGGCAGTCGGCTACGTGCTGTTCTCGGCGCTGATGTTGATTTGCGCGGTAGGGAAAGAGCGCGTCCGCGCGATCTATTCAGGCTCGGGCGGCGAAACACTCCAGGACGGACGCAGAATCACGTCGTAGGTGGTCCGGCTTCGGCCGTCGGCGAACCTCACGCCGTTAGGGGATCTCGCGATCGCCAGCAACCCATCGTCCGCGACCGAACGGCAAGACAGCGCGACGATTCCATATCGGGCCAGCGGCCGCACTTCACCCGCATCGCTGACGCCGTCGCGATCGCGGTCGTGCCAGACCGCGAGGTATCGAAGCTCGTTGCCGGTGAGCTCGCCATCCGCGTTGTCGTCGAGCGCGCTCAGCGCCTGATAGCCGTTGCTCCACATCACCCAGAACGTCACGTTGCCGAACCACTGCAGGGCAGACGTGATCTGGCCCTTGCCTTCGGCGTCATAGACCAGCCAGCCGGCATCATCCGTGATCCATGTCCAGCGCCCCTGCCGGCCTGACCCGTCGGCGTCGAATCGAACTTGCGCGTCGAGGTCGACGAAGTGCCTGGCTGACTCGAAGTCCTTGAGGGGAATCGCGATGGGGGTCACGGGGCGAGGCAGTCGAGCGAGGCGTTCCGACCGCTTCCTGAGCTCGCCGATCTCGTCGGCGTTGCTCTTGGCGTCGAGCAGTGGAATCAGGTACTCGGCAGCCTCCACGGTGTAGAAGCGCTGGCCGAGCTGCGCGACGGTTGCGGACTGCTCCTTCGGCCACGCCCGCGAGACGACCGCCCGATACGCTTCGATCGCGCCGGGCTTGTCTCCGGATTGCTCGAGCGCCCACCCAAGGCCGAGTCGCGCCGGGAGGCTGTCGGGACTGAGCTCCAGTGCCTGACGGTAATGGGACACCGCCTTGGTCAGGTAATCCCGTGACGCGGCGATTCGGGCGCCTTCCGGTGTCGGCTGCGACCTGTGCGGGACAAGGTTGGGCTCATGACCGAACCAGACTTCGTCGGTGCCGGCCTTGCTGGTCACCGGGACTTCCTCGGCGTTCAGGGCATAGGCCATTCCATACAGCCGCGCCAGCTTAAGGTGCGTTTCGCCGTCTTTGGGCGACGCCGCCAGCTGCTTCTCGAGGTTGGCAACCAGCCGAGCCACCGGGCACGCGGCGCGTTTCGGCGCCGATGTAGATGCCGCGGAGGGGAGCGATAGCCACCACCCCGGCGACCAGCATCGACGCGATCAAGCGGCTCCTCATGTGCCCTTCTCCCTTGTGATTCTTAGACCGACACAATATAAGATTGGCCGCGCACGCGCACCCGCTCTTCACCATCAACGCGGAAGGCCAGTCGACAGCTCTCTGAATCGCCATGATCAGCGTTGCCGCGATCCGTATGCAGCAGTTCGGCGTTCAGTTCTATCAGGCGTCCCTGAGCGCCAGCGACATTGACAAGCTCGTGCGTTTCGAGGTGCTGAGCTATGGCGAGCGGGCGCAGCCGGTGCGGGGCGGCCGCAAAAAAGGGTTGCCGCCGCCGTCCAAGGTCAACTGGGACCTGCTGGAGCGCCGGATTGCCGCCAACGAGAAGGCCTACCAGCGACAGATCATCCGCAAGAAGATCGACGAGCTGGTCCAGTACTACGAGCAGTGCCGACAGGCGCGGGATCTTCCCTCGATCCCCGGCGCGGTCATCATCTCCTGCGACGAGACCCTTCGCTTCGAGGAAGCCATCGAGGGCTCATGGGTTGGTGTGCTGAAGGTCCCCGAGCGCGAGGGCATCCTCAGGGCCATCGACGGTCAGCACCGGCTTCTGGCCCTGCACGCGGATATCGAGAGGTTTGGGGGCGAGCCGTTCACCGTGCCGGCCGTCATCTTCGATCGTCTGCCCGAAGATCACGTCGTGCAGATGTTTGTGACCATCAACGCGAAGCACACGCGGCTGAATGCGTCGCATCTGGTTTCCCTCTCGGGACGGCAGCTCTATCGCGATGAAAGCCTCGCCGCCGCCCACGACATCGTCCGCGCGCTGAACGATCGCGAGGATTCGCCGCTGCAGGGCGATATCAAGCTGCTCGGCGTCGGCCGCGGACGGGTCGCGCAGGCGCCGCTCGCGCAGGAGCTGAAGAAGCTGTTCGCGGCCGAAGCCTTCGGTCCGGGACGTAAGGGCGATGCCTTTCGCGAGGAATCCCGGCGCTTTTTCGTGAATTACCTGAAGCAGATCGCGCAGCTGTTCTCGGCTGCCTGGAACGGCCGCAAGTACAGCATCAAGAGCGCAACCGCGCTCCGCGCCTTCGTCCGCGTCGCGCCAGATGTCGTCAAGCGGCTCGATCAGGAGCACGCCGACCGCGCTGATTTTCGAGCGATTGGCCGCGTGATTTCGCCGTGGGGCCGGCGGATAGGGGATCTGCGATTCGAGACGGAAGGCGCCTGGAAGCGAACGGGCACGACCGTGGAGTCGCTCGCGAAGGAACTGCGGTTGGCGTTGCAGTATCCCGAAGGAGCGGCGGTCTAAGACAAAAAAAAGGGCACCGCCATTTAAGCGATGCCCTTGGTTTTTTGCCTGCGACCCGGCTCCCCAGCAACTCACGGCTCCCTGCCGTAAATATCAGGCCGCCTGCACCCCCATATAGAGCAACCGGTGTACCGCATCTGTTACGCCGATTTCCTGAGGTTTTCAGCAATGATTCCGGGGCTCTCCTACGGCAGAGCCTACGGTACTGTCGACGTGATTACAAAACTGATCGCGGTGCTGATTCTGGCGGGCTCGAGCCAGCTGCTCGCCCAGGAAAAGCCCGGTAGCGTTCGCGGAACGGTCGTCGACTCGAGGACCGGCGCGCCACTCGGCCGGATCCTCGTCTCGATCGACGGCGGTCCTTCGACAGAGACCGCCACCGACGGGACCTTCTCACTGAGCCCGATTGCGGCAGGCACGGTCAGGCTCTACGTGTCGGCCGTCGGCTACGGGCTCGTGATGCGCACCCTTGCGGTCTCCGCCGGCGCCAGCGTCGACGTCAGGATTCCCCTGAGCGAGGGGGCGGCGACCTACAGCGAATCGGTAACGGTGACCGCCGATCGCTTCAGCCGTCCGGATCCCGGCGTCCCTGCCCAGCACGCCCTCGGCGGCGCCGAGCTGCAGAACCTCCGCGGTGTGCTGGCAGACGACGCGTTGCGGGCGGTGCAGGTGTTGCCCGGCGTCGCGACCGGCGACGACTTCCGCAGCGAGTTCAGCGTCCGCGGCAGCGACTTTCCGCACTTGAATTTCACCGTCGATGGCTTCGCGACGCCGTTCCTCCTCCACATGGTGCGCGCCGTCGAAGAACGCGCCAACACCGGCTCGGTCGCCATGATCAACAGCGACGTGCTCGAGGAGGTCGCGCTCTCGAATGGCGGGTATCCGCAGCGCTCCGGCAACCGGACCGGCGCCGAGCTCGCGTTCGCAATGCGTGAAGGCTCCCGCGATCGGACCATCGTTCGCGCCTCGATCAGCGGCACCGCGGCATCCGCGGTCGTGGAAGGCCCGCTCGGCCGCTCGAAGAAGGGATCGTGGCTGTTGTCGGGCCGCAAGAGTTATCTCGACCTCGTGATCGATCGCCTGAGCGACGAGGGATTGAGCTTCGGGTTCGCCGATCTGCAGGCCAAGTTCCGCTACGACCTCACCGACCGCCAGTCCGCGACGATGACCTTCATCACCGGGAAATCGACGCTGGAAGAAACCCAGGAAGACCCGGATGACGACGACGTGTTCATCGGGAACAACGCGTCGGCCATCCTGATCGGCAACTGGAAACGGACCTTTGCCAAGGGGCTCTTGAGCGCCGGTCTGCTCGGCGCGACCAACGCCTTCGACAACCACACGAACGTCGGCACCAATCTCGAGAACGGCACCAACGATCAACTCGCCGCACGCATCGACGCGCTGGTAAACCTGTCGCCACGGGTCCAGGTAGAGACCGGCGCGATCGTCGAGCACATCGACGAATTGCAGCGGCGCAACAATCTCGTGACCTCGACGACCACAGTGCCCGTCAACGACTACCGGGAGAGCGCGCGGCGAACCGGCGCCTATGCCCGCGCCCGGTTCATGATCGGCCCGCGATGGCACGTGTCGCCAGGGGCGCGAGCCGATCACTGGACCTTGACCGATCAGGCGACGACGTCGCCATGGCTGCAGAGCGGCGTGGAGCTGCCGCGCGGGTTCTCGCTGCGGCTCGGCACCGGCATTTACCAGCAGTTCCCGGACTTCGACGAGGTCGTCGGCGCATTCGCCGGCACCGCGATGCGGCCGGAGAAGTCCATCCACGCCGACGTCAGCCTGGAGCGGCGGCAATCGGCGTCGGTGCGGTGGCAGGTCACGCTCTACAACCGTGAGGATCAGGACGTGATTCGCCGGCCTGGTTTCGACACCCGGCTCGTTGCCGGGCGCTTCGTGCGCGGTTCAGAAACCGCGCGCCATGCGAATCGGCTCGATGGCTACGCGCGAGGAGTCGAGCTGCTGGTTCAGCGGAGCGCGCCGACCGGACTCTCCGGCTGGCTGTCGTACGCGTACGGCCGCAACCGTTACCGAGACACCGTCAGCGCCGAGGAGTACCTGGGGCGACCTCGACCAGCGGCACACGCTGAATGCCTATGCCTTTTACCGGTTCTCGCACCGGTTCAGCGTCAGCGCGAAGTACCGCATGGGGACGAATTTTCCGATTCCCGGCTACTTCACCCGCCAGGGCGACCTTTACTTCGTCAGCGAGCAGCGGAATGCGCTGCGCCTGCCGTCGTATGCCCGGCTCGATCTCAGGGTGAACCGCACCTTCGACTGGTCGCGCAAGCGAATGACGCTGTTTGCTGAAGTAATCAACGTCCTGAACCGGGAAAACGTCCGCTTCAATCCCCCCCGCATCACCTCGTCGACCCGTCAGGTCACCCGCCTTTTCGACTCTCTGGTCCCGATCGTCCCCTCAGCCGGCATCCTGCTTGAGTTCTAAAGGTTCACGGGGAGGAGTTTTCGGCGCCGCGGATCCCTCGGCTTTCGGAAGCTGCTCGTCGACGGCGTCGATGCGATCGGCGAGATCCACAGCGACAAGAAGCAGCTGAACAGCGTCCGCGTCTGCGTCGGGTACTATTGGCAGCCACCTGCCCGACGAGCGCCATCATGACCGCTGTGCTTCGACGTGTCGCCGCTGTCCATCTCTGCATGGTGGTGGCTTTCTGTGCTGCCGCAACCCTGAGCGCGCAGGCCGGCGATGTTCGCGGACAGGTTCGTTCCTGGATCGCCACGAATCGGCCCGCCGTCGTCCGCGAACTGCTCGACCTGCTGGCGCTGCCCAACGTCGCGGCCGATCGCCCGAACATCAGGAAGAACGCGGAACACCTGCGCGGAATGCTGTCGCGTCGCGGCTTCGCGGCCGAACTCCTCGAAACAGCGGGCAACCCGCTGGTCTACGGAGAGCTGAGAGCGGCGAGTCCGGGTGTCGCGCGCACCGTGCTCGTCTACGCGCATTACGACGGGCAACCCGTCGACCCGCGGGGCTGGAAGCAGCCGGATCCGTTCGTACCGGTGCTGCGAACCGGACGCTTCGACCGCGGCGGTGCGATCCTCGCGAATCCGGGCGGGCAGTCGAAGTACCGAGGACGACTGGCGGATTTACGCTCGAAGCGCGTCCGACGACAAGGCGCCGATCGTTGCGTTCCTGTCGGCACTGGATGCGTTGAAGGCCGCCGGTCAGCTCCCCGCCGCCCACATCCGGGTCGTTCTCGACGGCGAAGAAGAGACCAGCTCGCCCAGCCTGGTTCCCGCGATTGCCGCGCACCGCGAAAAGCTGCGTGCGGACGCGATGGTCATCCTCGACGGCCCGATGCACTCCAGCGGCCGTCCCACCCTCGTGTTCGGCGCCCGCGGCATCGTTACCTTCAATCTCACCGTGTTCGGCCCGCGCGCCGGCGTGCACAGCGGCAACTACGGCAACTGGGTGCCGAACCCGGCGCAGCGGCTGTCGTCGCTGCTCGCGTCGATGAAAGACGAAGACGGCCGCGTGACGATCGCCGGCTTCAACGACGGGGTCGTCGCGCCACTCGAGACCGAACGGCAACAGCTCGGTGTGCTTCCGGACGACCGCCGCGCGATGCTCGAGAGCTTCGGCATCGCGGCGCCCGAGGAGGCGTATCCGACGCTGCAGGACGCGCTCGTCTACCCGACGCTGAACGTGCGCGGCCTCGTCAGCGCGCAGGTTGGCGCCGGCGCCCGCACCATCATTCCCGACCGCGCGACGGCGGCGATCGACGTCAGGCTGGTGAAGGAGACGCGCTCGGTCGACCTGCTCGACAAGATCCGCGCGCACGTGCGCTCGCGCGGCTACCAGCTCGTCGACGCCGAACCGTCGGACGAGATTCGCGCACGCCATTCGCGCATCGTCCGCATCGAGGCATCCTCCACGGCCACGGAGGCGTTTCGGACCTCGCCGCTCGATCCGGAGGCCAGACGATTCGCCGCCGCGCTGCATCGCTTCTTCGACGAGCCGCCGGTGCAGATCCGTACCCTGGGCGGGACCGTCCCCGTCGCGCCATTCATCGAAGCGCTGGGCTGTCCCGCGGTGCTGGTGCCGACGGTGAACTTCGACAACAACCAGCACGAGGACAACGAGAACCTCCGCCTCGGGCACCTGTTCCGCGCCATCGAGGTCATCGCGGCGCTCCTCGCCGGGTGAGCGGCATGCGGATCGATCTGAACTCGGACCTGGGCGAATCGTTCGGCCGCTGGACGCTTGGCGACGATGCGGCGCTGATGATGAGCATCACGTCGGCGAACGTGGCCTGTGGCTACCACGCCGGTGATCCGGGCGTGATGCGATCGACGGTCTCGCTGGCGCGCGATGCGGGCGTGGCCGTGGGTGCGCACCCGGGATTTCCCGACCTGGCCGGCTTCGGCCGGCGCAACATGGCGGCAACGCCACGAGAGGTCGAGGATTTCGTGCTCTACCAGATCGGCGCGCTCGCCGGCATCGCCGCCGCGGAGGGCGTTCGTCTGCGGCACGTCAAGCCACATGGCGCGCTCTACAACATGGCGATCCGCGATGCGGCACTCGCCGGCGCCATCGCGCGCGGGGTGGCGGCCTTCGATCGCAGCCTGATCCTGTTCGGGCTTCCGGGGTCGGAGCTGTTGGACGCGGGCGAGCGTGCGGGGCTTCGGGTCGCGGCGGAGGGCTTCGCGGATCGGGCGTATGACGCGGACGGTTCGCTCACGCCGCGCACCAGGCCAGGCTCGGTCATTCACGAGGCGCACGAAGTCATCGCGCGCGCCGTGCGGATGGCCCGCGACGGCGTCGTCCGCGCCACCAACGGCGTCGACATCCCGATGCGCGTCGACACGATCTGCACGCATGGTGACACTCCCGGGTCGCACGAGCTCACGCGTCAGCTCCGGGCCGGCCTCGAGGCCGCGGGCGTAGCGGTCAGGGCGCTGGACGCGAGCCCACCGGCGTGACCCTCACCCCTGCAGCCGTCTCGTCGCCGCGCGGCTGGTTCGGCTGGTGGAGGGCCGGAACCGACGAGGGCCGACGGGCGCTGATCGCCGCCGGCCTCGGCTGGATGCTCGACTCGTTCGACGTGATGCTCTATGCGCTGGTGCTCGCGTCGATCATGGCGGAGCTCGGGATCGCCAAGGACACCGCGGGCCTGCTCGGCTCGGCGACGCTGCTCGCGTCCGCCGCCGGCGGCATCATCTTCGGCATCGTCGCCGATCGCTACGGCCGGACGAAGGCGCTGATGGCGAGCGTGCTGATCTACTCCGTATTCACCGCGGCGTGCGGCCTCGCGCACACGGCGGCGCAGCTTGCGGTGTTCCGGATCCTGCTCGGCATCGGCATGGGCGGAGAGTGGGCCAGCGGCGCGGCGCTCGTGTCCGAGACGTGGGCGCCCGAGCATCGCGGCAAGGCGCTCGGCTTCATGCAGAGCGCGTGGGCGATCGGATATGCCGCCGCCGCGTTCGTCACGATGATCGTCCTGCCACAGTGGGGCTGGCGCGCGGTCTTCTTCGTCGGCATCCTGCCCGCCTTCTTCACGCTGTGGATCCGCCGCCACGTGGAGGAGCCGCAGCTGTGGCGCGAGGTCCAGGCCGCGAGGATCCGCGGCGATCGCGCGCGGCCCGGGACCGCGCCGGTGCGGTTCGCCGACATCTTCACCGGGCGGCTGCTGCGACTCACCGTACCGCTGACGCTCATGAACGCCTGCACCATGTTCGGCTGGTGGGGGTTCAACCTGTGGCTGCCCGGCTACCTGTCGCTGCCGCAAGCACAGGGCGGTATGGGGTTCACGGCCCGGACGATGACGTCGTTCATCATCGCGATGCAGGTGGGGATGTGGTTCGGCTACGTGACGTTCGGGTTCATCGCGGACGCCATCGGCCGCAGGCGCGCGTATGTGCTCTACACTCTGACGGCGGCGGTGCTGATCGTCGCCTACGTCTCAATCCGGCAGCCGGTCGTGCTCCTGCTGCTGGGCCCGTTCGTGGCGTTCTTCGCGACCGGGTATTTCAGCGGCTTCGGCGCGGTCACCGCAGAGGCCTACCCGACCGAAGTTCGGGCCAGCGCCCAGGGCTTCACCTATAACATCGGGCGAGTGGCAAGTGCCGTCGCGCCCTTTGCGGTTGGGTCACTCGCCCAGACCAGCGGTTTCCGCGGGGCGCTTTCGCTCACCGCCTTGGCCTTCGTGCTCGCGGCGGTGATGTGGCGCTGGATTCCAGAGACGAAAGGCCGAGCCCTCTCATAGTTTTTGCTGGGCCGCGGTTGGCCGGAGAGCGCCGTCGTTACCGCATAATTGGTCCGATGCCCATAAATGTCAGCGTGTGCGGCGAGCTTTCTCGTCCGGAGTGGTCACCGATATGTTGAAGGGGTCCAAGCCTGCACTGGTCAAGAAGATACAGCCGGTGAGCATTCACGGTCAGATCTCTCTCGATGTCTACGTCGTCGATCCGGAAGACCCGCAGGGGCAAGTCAGCCTGGCCAGGATCGGCCCTGAATCGGTGCCGAAGGACATGGAAGCCGGGGACATGGTCGATCTGCATTACGTACTTGGGGTGGTTACCCAAATAACAATGCGCACCCAGTAGTCTGGTGGCGTTGGCGCTCAACCTTGGTACTTGTTGGGCGCTCGAAGTGACGGTAAACTGTTGATGTCTCCCCGCCTTGCAGGAGTTTCCCGCATGTCTCTGGACTGTTTCCGGCGGGGCTGTGTCCTGCCTTATGGCCGCGCTCTACGCCTGGTCTGCACCACAGCGTTCGCGTTAGTCGGTTTGGCCGCGGTAACGTCCGCACAGACGTCGGCGCCCGCACAGCCACAGAAGACGCAGCCGGATACCGCGGCGAAGGCTCCGGCGGCCACGGCGCTGCCGTCGGCGCGCAGTATTCTCGACCGCCATCTGGCGGCCATCGGCGGCCGGGCGGCCGTGCTCAGCCATTCGTCGACCTCCGCCAAGGGCACGCTGGCCATGCCGAAGGCGGGCATGACGGGCAACCTCGAGGTCTACGGCGCGAAGCCGAACAAATCGGTCGTCAAGATCACGCTCGCGGGGGTCGGCGTCGTCACCGAAGGCTTCGACGGCGTTCATGCCTGGAGCGTGTCGCCAATGACCGGGCCGATGCTGCTCGATGGCAAGCAGCTTGAAGAGAAGAAGTTCGATTCTGATTTCCACAGCGAGCTGCGCGACGACAGTCGCTACTCATCGATCAAGACGCTGGAACAGACCGACTTCGAGGGCCGGGCCTGCTACAAGGTCCAACTTGTCCGCAAGACCGGCGGCATGGATATCGAGTTTTACGACGTCGCGACCGGCCTGAAGGCGGGCAGCATGACGAGCCGCGAAACGCATATGGGTACGGTAAGCGGTACCACGGTGGAATCCGACTACCGCAAGTTCGGCAATCTTCTGCAGCCGACGACGATCAGGAGTCAGATCAGCGGCGTGGAGCAGGTCATCACGATCACCAGCGTGGAATACGACACGGTGCCGCCGTCGGCGTTCGACCTGCCGGTCGAAATCAAGGCGCTCGTCAAGTGACGACCCGATCGCGTGCGCGCCTCGGCCTGATGGTCGCCCTCATGGCGGCCGTCCTGCTCGTGGCCGCATCGACCGGGCGTGCCCAGGCGCCCAACGCGCTCGAGACGTTCGACGCGGTGTGGCGGACCGTTCGCGATTCGCACTTCGACAAGACGTTGAACGGCGTCGACTGGGACCGCGTCGCCGCCGAGCTGAGGCCGAAAGCGGTCGCTGCCGTGACCGTGGGCGAGCTGCGCGCGGTACTGCGGGACATGCTCGGCCGGCTCGGACAGTCGCACTTCGCGATCATTCCGGGGACCCCCGACAGCGTGGCGGAGCCGCCGCGTGACTTGAGCGCCACTCCCGGTTTCGACGTCCGCCTCGTCGGCCGCGACCTGGTCGTCACGGACGTGGAGCCGGAGGGCCCCGCCGCCGCGTCTGGCGTGAAGACCGGGTGGAAGGTGCTGACGGTCGACAGCGCGTCGATGCAGACGCTGCTCGGTACGCTCTCGGACGCCCTCGAGCCGCGCATGCTGCACGTCGAGGCCTGGCGCCTCGGCCATACGCGCCTCAATGGTCCTTCGGGATCGCGCACGAGCATCTCGTTCGAGGACGGCATCGGCCAGGTCCGCACCCTGTCCATCGAGCGCCGGCCCGAAGGCGGCCAGCCGGTCACCGTCGGCAATCTGCCGACGATGTTCGTGCGGGTTGATTCGCACCGGGCGCAGACGCCGGGCGGCCGCGCCGCCGGGGTGATCGGCTTCAACGTGTGGATGGCCGCGGTCGATCAGCCGTTCTCGCAGGCGGTGGACGACTTCCGCGCCAGCGACGGCATCATCATCGACCTGCGTGGAAATCCCGGCGGGCTCGCCGCGATGCTGATGGGGATCTCGGGCCACTTCATCGACGAGCGCAAGCCGCTGGGCGTGATGAAGACTCGCGACCCACGAGCCGCTGCGCTTCAACGTCAATCCGCGGCGCGTCAACGCTGCGCGGGCAGCGAGTCGAGCCGTATGCCGGTCCGGTCGCGATCCTCGTCGACGCGTTGAGCGGCAGCGCCTCCGAATGTTTCACCGGCGGCATGCAGTCGCTCGGCCGCGTCCGGGTGTTCGGGCAGCGCAGCATGGGGCAGGCGCTGCCGGCGTTGTTCGCCAAGCTGCCGAACGGCGACGTGCTGATTCACGCCTACGGCGACTTCGTCACGTCCGACGGCACGCGGCTCGAAGGGCGCGGCGTGATTCCGGACGAAGTGTTGCCGCTCGACCGCGCCGACCTGCTTGCCGGGCGCGATCGTTCCATGGAAGCCGCGCTGGCGTGGATCGACGCCGCGGGCAAGGAACCGTCGACCCGTCGGGCGCGATGAACGCCCGTTATTGTTGCGCTTGCGGGGTGCCTCTGTTAGACTCGAGGGCACCTACGCAAGCAATTTTTCCAGCCAATCTACACAGGAATATCGGGGGAGTGAATGGAGCAGCGCCGGCTGCGTCTTGGTGACATTCTGGACGACTACTGTCCACGTGAACGGCGGGTAACCAACCACGCCGTTGTCGCCATGATCGAGGAAAACGTCAAGCAGACGCGTTGCACGACGTGCGATTCGGAGCACGTCTATAAAGGCGCGCGTGTGCCCAAGCGTCGAAACAAGGAAACGCCCGCCGCGCTCTACAAGGAAGTGCTCGCGGGTATGCCCGAGGCGGATGCCGCGCCCGCCCTCGCCGCCGCCGCCCCGATGCTGGCCGCTCCGGTGGGCATGCCGCCGGTGCTCGATGTCCCCGCGCGCATCTCCCATGTTGATGTGGTCTCCGCCCCGGAGCCAGTCCTCGTCAACTCCGAAGTAGAGGAAGTCCACCCGCCGATGCACAGCGACAACGACCAGAGAGACGACCTCGACGAGCCGCAGAGCCGCGTCGAAGAAACTACGGACAATGCGGAACGGGCGGACGAGGTGCCGACTGTCGAGGGCCCGGTCCATCGCCCGCTCATTCGCGCGACGCTCCCGCGTCCCGAGGGTCAGAAAGACCCGCGACCGCTCCCCGACTTCACTGTGCGCCAGGCGCCGCCACGCGGCAACGGCGGCCACGGCAGCGGCCATGGCAACGGGCACGGAGGATTCCGCCCCGAACGCATGCGGATGCGCGCCACGAATGGCCACAGCAACGGGCAGGGCAACGGCAGCCAGCGCGAAGTGAACGGCAATCGTGCTCCGAGCAGCGGGTCACGCTTCGGCAGCCGACCATCGGGTGGCGGACGTCCGCCGATGGGCCGCTCCGGATCGCCGTCCGGTTTCCGCAGCGGCAACGGCGGCCCCAACGGCAAGCGAGGCCGCGGACCTCGAGGGTGAGTCGATCGGGCTGGCGCTGAGCACGGTTCCGTCGCGCAACGATGCTTGCCAGCCTCGTATTCCTCGCTCTTCTCAGCCAGCAGCCTTCACCACCTCCCATCCGTTTCGTGCCCACGGCTGGCGTTCCGACGTTTGCCGTTCGGGAGCCGGTGCTTGCGCCTGCAACCCGGCACGATCGTCGAGACACGCACCTTCTCGACGGCCGGCGACTACTACGAGCGGGCCGGCGGCCCATGGCCCGGTGAAGTCGGGCCGTTCTACATCGAAGGCGCCACGCCGGACGACACGCTGGTCGTTCGAATCCTGCGGCTTCGGCCCAATCGCAGCTCCGCCGTCTCCGCGGTGAATCCCGGCGGCATCAGTGCCGTCGCCGGCGATTCGCGCACGCGGATGTTGAACGATCCCCTGCCCGCACGACGGTTCGTGTGGCAGCTGGATCTGCAGCGCAACGTCGGCATCCTGGACATCCCCGCGTCGTCATCGAAGCGCATCGAGATGCCGCTGAAGCCGATGCTCGGCCGGCTGGCCGTGGCGCCCGCCAACGGCGAAGCGTTCGGCGGCCTGTGGCCCGGCAACTTCGGCGGCAACATGGACGCGGCCGACGCGCGCGAAGGCACGACGGTCTACCTGCCGATTTTCTACAACGGCGCGTACTTCTATTTTGGCGACGGACACGCGCTGCAGGGCGATGGCGAGATTTGCGGCTCCGGCCTCGAGACGACGATGGACGTCACCTTCCAGTTCGAGCTGATCAAGGGCCGCCGCATTCGCTGGCCGCGCATGGAGGATGCAGAGGACATCATGGTCGCCGGCAGCGCCAGGCCGCTGGTGGACGCCTTCCGCATCGCGCAGGTGGAGCTGATCGACTGGCTCGTCGACGACTACGGCTTCGATCGCCTCGACGCCTACCAGATCGTGTCGCAGGGCGGCCACACCCGCATCGCCAACGTCGTCGATCCGAACTACACGGTGGTCGCGAAGTTCCCGAAGCGGCTGCTGCCCCCCAGGCGCAAGTAGCCTCGCCGTTTTCTTCCGCCTGGAAGGCGGAGGCCACGAAGTCTCGTCACGAAATCTCGCCACGAATTGTCGCGAAGTGGGCAATCGTCAAACAGATGCCATTGGGAGTTGGGGGATTGGGAGTTGATCTACCCTAAGAGTATGAACAGTGACTTGAGCGGCAAGACCGGGCTGATCGTCGGCGTTGCCAACAAGCGTTCCATCGCCTGGGCGATCGCGGAGGCGGCATCGCGCGCCGGGGCGCGGCTCGCGGTGACGTATCAGGGGGAGCGGCTCGAAGAGAACGTCCGGGAGCTCTCCGCGGGCCTGACCGATCCGCTGATCCTGCCCTGCGACGTCTCCAGCGACGCGCAGATCGACGCCGTCTATGCGGCGATCGATCGCGACTTCGGCGGGCTCGATTTCGTCGTGCACGGCGCCGCGTTCGCGCCGCGTGAGGAGCTCGCCTCGGGGTTCCCGTTCGTTCAGACGTCGCGTGAGGGCTTCCGGCTCACGCTCGACATCAGCGCGTATTCGCTGATTGCCCTGGCGCGCGGCGCCGCGCCGCTGATGGAGCGCAAGGGTGGCGGCAGCATCGTGACCCTGACCTATCTGGGCAGCGAGCGCGTCTTCCAGAACTACAACGTGATGGGCGTCGCGAAGGCCGCGCTCGAAGCCTCGGTGCGCTATCTGGCCGCCGACCTCGGGCCGAAAAACATCCGCGTCAACGCGATTTCAGCAGGCCCGATCAAGACGCTCGCCGCGTCAGGCATCTCAGGCTTCTCGAGCATCCTGCAGGTCTATCGCGATCGTGCGCCGCTGCGGCGGGCGGTTGAAACCGCAGAGGTTGCGGATGCGGCAATGTTCCTGATCGGTCCCGGGGGCCGCGCAGTCACCGCCGAAGTCCTCATGGTCGACGGCGGCTATCACGCAACAGGCATGTAGCTTGCTGATACCTGGGGAAACAGGCGTGATCCCGTGCCTGCGCCCCCGCAGATCCGGAGGTTCCTGATGAAGACATACAGCCGGCAGACGCTGATTCTGCTCTGCCTCGCCCTGCTCGCGCCGCTGCTCCTCACGGCGTGCGGCAAGACCGTCGGCGACACCATCGACGACGCCACGATCACGACCCGCGTGAAGACGGCGCTGCTCAACGACCCGGTCGTCGGCGGTATGCGCATCGACGTGGACACGTTCAAGGGCGTCGTGACGTTGTCGGGACGCGTCAAGACCAAGGAAGAGGAAGCGAAGGCGATGTCGCTGGCGCGCAAGATCGGCGGCGTTACGGACGTCAAGTCGACGTTGTTGGTTCAGCCCTGAGCGGCTCACCACTCCTCGATTCGAACCCGCCGGCGCTCCACTCCCAGATCCAGCAGCAGCTTCGGCACCTCGTCCACCATCGACGCCGGACCACACACGAAGCACAGCGTCTCGGGCGCTTCGACCAGCGGGGCGAGGTGTTCGGCCGTGATGCGGCCGCGCCCGCCACGCCAGCGCGGCGGGACTTCTCGTGTCGCCGTCAACGCCATCTGTAGACGGCCCTCGCGGACGTAGCGCTTCAATTCGGGCAGGTAGGCAAAGTCGAACGGCGTCCGCGCGCTGAAGAGGAGATGGAGCCGGCCCGGCAGCCGCGTCGCGAGCGCCTGGCGGATCATCGACCGCAGCGGCGCGATCCCGGTTCCACCGGCGACGAACAGGAACTGCCGCTCATCGGCCTGCTGCGGCAGGACGAAGGTCCCCATCGGCCCTTCCACGCTGATCCGTGATCCTCGCCGGAGCCCGACCAGGTGCTCTCCCCAGCCATACGACTCCATCCGGACGAGGAACTCGAGATGGCCGTCCTTTTTCGTGTCCGCAGGCGCCGACGCGATCGAGTACGGCATTCGCGCCGGCTGGCCCTCGATGCCGAGCAGGGCCAGTTGACCGGCGGCGTATGGGAACGGCGTGTCGCCGAGAGCGAGGCGCAGGATGCGCGTGGTGGGCGTCGCGCGTCGGATGCTCGCCGCGGTCAGGAGCAGTGTCGTCAGACCTTGAATGTTACCGGACTGCGCTGCTGGAGTCAGGCCGCCCCGTGCCCGAGGGATGGTTAGAGTGATGCCTGACGCGGCGCGCTGGATGTCGCCGTCGGTGAGGTCGCGGGGCGTCGCCGGCGAATCCGACGGTGGCGCGCCACGGCCGCTGGCCCGGCCCGACCGGCGTTTGCGCGTGGCCTTGTCCTGATACATGCGGCTGTCGGCGGTCGCCAGCAAGGTCTCGTACGACTCGCCGTCCTGCGGAAACACCGCGGTGCCGACGCTGATGCCGAGCTGCAGGCGTTTGCCCGGCCGCGCCTCGAAGTACACCGCGTCGACGCCCTGCTGCAGTTCCTGCCGCTTCTGCTCGGCCTCGTCCGCGCCACAGCCCGACAGCACGACGATGAACTCGTCGCCGGCGTAGCGGACGCAGATGTCGTACGGACGGATCCCGGCGCGCAGCACGCGCGCGACCTCGACCAGCGCGCGGTCGCCGACGTGGTGGCCGTGGCTGTCGTTGATCTCCTTGAAGTGATCGAGATCCATGACCATCAGCGACAGCTCGGACTTCAGGCGCTCGGCCCGCGCCAGCTCACGCGTCAGGTGCATGAACAGGAAGCGCGTGTTCGGCAGCCCGGTCAACGGGTCGGTCAGCGAGTCTTCCTGCGTCTGCTCGAACAGCATCGAGTTGTTGATGACGGCCGCGGCCTGCTCCGAGACGCGGTCGAGCAGCCGGCGGTGATCGTCGCGATAGAACGCGGCGTCGAGGTGATACACCGACAGCGTGCCGATGAAGCGATCGTTGAACAGCAGCGGGCAGACCAGCGCCGACTGCAGGTTCGTCGTCGCCGTCAGCCCCGCGGCCTCGAGATCGGCGCTCGGACGCGCGTTGACCAGCGGGCGGCGGTTGCGGGCGACCCAGCCGGTCAGCCCCTCGCCGGATCGCACGCTGACCTGCTGGATGACGTCGGCGTCGGTGCCGGTCGCGAACCGGCAGCGCAGGGTTTCGGACTCTTCGTCGAACAGGAAGAGCGCCGCGCACGAGAACGGCACGAGGTTGCTCAGCTTGGCGGAGATCAGCGCCATCGTGTCGGACACGCCGAGGCTGGTACCCATCGCCTGCGCGATCTCGTAGAGGGCGTAAATCTCGCGGTGCGCCAGCGCGATGTCGTCGAAGACGTTCTTCTTCGACGGTTCCGGCATCAGTCCGGTCGCCGGCTGTCCGACCGACGGCTGCGCCGCCGGCGCCGGCTTGCGCATCGCCTGTTCGAGCTTGGCGGCTTCGGCCTGGAGCTCGGGAATGAGCTCGATGAACTTCGCCACGACCGTCGGGTCGAGCCCTTTGCCCGCTTCCTGCTGCAGCAGCCCGATCGCGGCCTCGAAGCTCATCGCCTTGTGGTACGGCCGCTCCGCCATCAGCGCGTCGAAGTAGTCGACCACCGAGAGGATGCGGGCGCCGAGCGGAATGTCTTCGGCCTTGAGGCCGGCGGGATAGCCCTTGCCATCCCATCGCTCGTGATGGCTGAGGATGAGCGGCGCCACCGGGTACGGGAACGGCACCGAGCTGACGATGTCGGCGCCGACCTTCGGATGGGCGCGGATCTTCTGGAACTCTTCCGGGGTGAGCGGGCCCGGCTTGGAGAGGATGTGCTCGGGCACCGCCAGCTTGCCGATGTCGTGCAGCAGCGCCGCGGTCTTGACGCCCTGGATCTCGTTCTCGGTCATGCCGAGCGCGCGCGCCACGGCGGTGGCGTAGAGCTGGACGCGACGGATGTGCGACTGCGACGTCTGGTCCTTGGCGTCGATCGCCAGCGCCAGCGCTTCGATCGTCGCGAGGTGCAGATCCGCCATCTCGCGCACGTGCCGCTGCTCGTCGTCGATTCGTCCGAGGTAGACCTTGTAGGTGCGATAGGTGAGGTAGAGCGGCGCGGCAAGCAGCACGGCGAGCCAGTGCGCGTGATCGATCACCATCCACGCCGACACGGCGGCGACGAGGGCGCCGACGAAGTAGCTCGGCGCGCTCCACAGGAAGTTCTCGTTCCAGACCTTGAGCACCGACTGACGGGTCGAGAGCGCGATCGCGCTCGCGACCGCGAGCGTGTTGACGACGAAGTAGGTGGTCGCGGCGCCGACCAGCGGCTGCGCGATGTGGTTCCACGCGAACACGCCGGGCACGCCGTCGAGCACCTCGTAGACGCGGCCGGCGGCCTGGACGGTGAGGACGAGGCACGCCATGCTGAACAGCGTGCGATGAATCGGGTTGCGCTCCTGGATGCGGAAGGTGCACTGGCTGTACGCGCTCGCCGCGGCGACGACCATCGTCTCGTCGGGCCCCAGCAGCAGCAGCGACGCGAAGTCCACCGCGTACGAGACCGACATCGTCGATCCGCTGCGGGCGATCGGCAGGTTGACCTTGAAGACCGACGTGATCGACGAGAGCGCCAGCAGCAGCAGGAACAGCCACGGCGACCGCAGGGTGTCTACGGGAAAAAAGACGACGAGCAGCCCCGCTCCCAGCGCGATGACCGCGCCTACATACAGGCGGGCGAAGAGCGGAAGGCTATTCATGAAGTGGTCCCAGTGCTGGTTTTCCCCGCCCGATTCCTCGTTCGTCTCTCCCGGCGTCGAACCGGCTTGCTGCTTCTCGTCCACAGCACCGTCTCAGACGGTGCCGCCACGCCGGCCACGGCGCCGATCAGCAGATCGAAGCAGCCCGGCTCGTCGCTGCAGGCGGCGGTCAGGTACCGGCATTCGGTCTCTGACGCGTCGCACGGCGCGGTCCATGCGCCTTCGGTCGTTTCGTAGTTGTCGACGAGATCCTCGAGCCATGCGGCCCCGACCGGGTTCTCGGCGAACGTCTTCGCGAGCTCGACGGCCGCGCGCGCGTTGAGAAACCCCGCACCCTGCGACACCGGCGTTTCCGACGGATGCGCCTCCGCCGAGCTTTGCAGCAGCGCCTTCACCGCTGCAGGCGTCAGCGACGGATTGGCCTGCAGCATCAACGCGACGGTTCCTGCCACCACCGGAGCCGCCATGCTCGTACCGCTCAAGCTCAGGTACGGCTCGGCAGCGGTCAGCGTGCTGCCCCAGATCCTGGCGTCCGGACGCGCGGTAAACAGCGTGCTGCCGGCGTCGGCGGTTGACTCGATACCGACGCCCGGCGCGACGAGATCCGGCTTGGCGACGAGGTCGATCGCCGTTGGCCCCATCGAGCTGAAAGCCGCGAGCGTGTCATCCGACCGATCGGCCGTGCCGTTGTGGCTCGACGCCCCGACCGTCAGCACCCACGGCGCATTGCCCGGCGCCGTGATGCCGCCGTACTGGGCCCGCCCGTTCGCCTGGCGGCCGAGATTGCCGCCGGCCGTGACCACTACGATGCCGGCGTCCACCGCCCGGCCTGCCGCAAGCGTCAACGGGTCCGTCTTGTAGGACTCGTACACGCCGGCCGCGACCGAGAGATTGACGACGCGGATGTTGAAGGTCGCACGATGCTCGATCGCGTAATCGAGCGCCGCGATCGCGTTGCTGATGAAGCCGTTCCCGGCGCTGTCGAGCGTCTTCAGCACGATCAGGTGCGCGCCTGGCGCGATGCCCCGCCGTGCCCCGTCCGAGAGCGCGCCGCTGCCGGCGATGATCCCGGCCACGTGCGTCCCGTGGCCGTATCCGTCGTGCGGCTGCGATCGCTGGCTGACGAAGTCTGCGAAATGGGCGATCCGCCCGGACAGGTCCTCGTGTCCGCGCGCGACTCCCGAGTCGATGATCGCGACGCCGATACCCGCGCCGTCGAGCCCGAGGTTCTCGGCAACCCATCGGGCGCCGATGGTGGTGGCAGTGCGATCGAGCGAGCCCCGCATCGGGCGGTCGTCGTTCACGGCCTTCACCGCCGGATTCGCCGCCAGGACACCCAGACGATCCGCGGGGACTTCAGCCACCACCCCCGGGACGCTCGTCAGTCTCCGGCCCGTTCTGCCCCCGAGCGAGGCGATCAGGCGCTCCACCGTCTCCACGTCGCCGGTCTGCACGATCACGCGCACAGGACGGGGCCCTCGATTCCGGTCGCGCGGCAACCGGCTCGATTCGAGCTCGCCCCGTGCCGCGGCTGGTGATGCATGCCGCGAGCGCGAGGACGGCGCTCAACGCGAGGAGGACTGTTCGGGGCATAGACGGATCTGGACACCGCCCGCGCTGCAATTAGGCTGCCCGCTCGGTGCTGCCCGGTCATCGAACGCTATGTCCTTTGAAGATCGATGCTTACAGCTCGTTCCCCAGAGGCGCCCGCTGGACAATTTCGTATCGTTAGTGTTCCGATCCGGAACAGCGTGTAGCAGTATCCGCAATCGGCAGGCTTGTGACTATGCCTTAGTCGCGCGATCTTTGGAAGGTGCGGCGCCGGCGTCGAGGCCGTATTCCACGATCTTGCGATAGAGGGTCCCGCGGCTGATTTCCAGCACGCCGGCAGCCTGTTTCTTGTTCCAGTTCACGCTTTCGAGGACTCGGACGATATGGGTGCGTTCGGCCTCGGCGAGGGTGGGCAAGCGCTCCCGCGATGCTTCGAGCGGCGTTTCGCTCGCATGCAGGAACTCGATGTCCCCCGGACGGATGACGCGCCCCGGCGACGACAGCGCGGCGCGCGAGACCGTGCTCTCGAGCTCGCGGATGTTGCCCGGCCAGTGATACTGCATCAGCAGGTCGATCCCCTCTTTGGAGAAGGACTTGCCGTCGAGTGGCAGGCCGTTGCCGGCGCAGTAGCGGGCCAGGAAGCGCTGCGCCAGCACCGGAATGTCGCTCGCCCGCTCGCGCAGCGAGGGCAGTCGGATCGAGAACGCATTCACGCGGTAATACAGATCTTCACGGAAACGCGAATCGCGAACGAACTGATCCAGGGGGCGGTTGGTCGCCGAGATCAGCCGGAAGTTCACTTCGATGGACGCGTTGCCGCCGAGGCGCTCGAAGCGGCGCTCCTCGAGCACGCGCAGGAGCTTGGCCTGCGCGACCAGCGACATGTCGCCGATCTCGTCGAGGAACAGCGTGCCGTTGTTCGCCAGTTCGAGCCGGCCCGGCTTGCGATCGTGCGCGCCGGTGAACGCGCCCTTTTCGTAGCCGAAGATTTCGGACTCGAAGAGCGTGTCGGGCAGCGCGGCGCAGTTCACCGCCTGGAACTTGTTCGTCCCTCTGCGGCTGAGCTCGTGGATCATCCGCGCGACCACTTCCTTGCCCGATCCCGTAGGCCCGAGGATCAGCACGGAAATATCCGACTTCGCCGCGGTGCGGATCCACTCGAAGACGACGAGCATCTTCTCGTCGCGCCCGATCATTTCGCGGAAGCGCTGGACGGCGGGGGAGCGGTCTTCGTGGCTGACGGTGGCGCGGCGCTCGAGGAACTGATCGAGCAGCTCGCGGACGACGTCGCTCTCGGGCTGGCAGAACGCGTATTTTGGCGCGCCTGGTCCGGCAATCCGCTGTACCAGGCCGAAGCCGGTCAGCTCGCGAATGCAGTTCTCGACGTCGAGGCGCATCCGCCCGAACGTCTGCATCAGCGCCTCGAGGTCGAACGCCTCGTCCGGCCGCGCGCACAGGAAGCGCAGGATCGCGGCGCGCAGCGGAGACTGCACCAGCGCCTGGAACCTGGCTTCCGCTTCGGGGGCGTCCATCCGGCGCCCGCTCACCATCACGTTCTCGACATTAGTCGCCATCATCGTTCCCGCGAGAGGTATTTCGATTGATAGTGCTCGATGAGGCGTTTCATCTCGACCGCATCGCGCTTCCGATGACCGTGACACCGAACCGGGCTCGTTCCGCCGCTGCTCTCGATCAGTACGTCTGAGAAGAACAAGTTGCGATCGATCAGCACCGACGCCACATGGGAGATGTGCATCGAGTGCTCACGCCCGCCGACGAGCTCGGGCGTATAGTGCACGACCGCCGTGGGGGTGACGGAGACCTGCGTGGGAAACCACAGATTTCCGCGGCTCATCCGGCTCGCACGAAAGGCGTGCTGGCCCGCGATTGGCCGCCCTTTGTACCAAAAGAAGAGCACGAGCAGACCTGCGACGGCCAGGAGACCAGCCGCAGCGAGCCACAAAACATCGCCGGAGAGGGCGGTGCCGGGTTCGTTCATCGCGTTGAAACTGACTGTTGGGGAACGGATTAGAGTCGCCCGATAAGGTGTCTTTTGTCAAGGTGTTTCGCCTGCTTCGGGCGTCAGGGCCGGGCGACTGGTGCTAAGCTAAATCGGTCGGTCGACTCTCAGACGGAGGGCTGCACGCGTGCCGCATCGGGCGCCCGGGTCACCGGGTCACGGTCCCAGCAATTACCTTAAAGGCAAACCTATCAAGTACTACCGGCCAAAGGGTAGTGCCGAGGTCCGCCAGCTCATCGACGGGGGCTTCCAGGCGTTCAACGCCGGCCGGCTGTCGGAGGCCTGCCACATCTTCACCGAGAAGATGCTGCTGCCCGAGAACGACACCACCATCGGCCTGACCATTGCCGGGGCCCTGACCCCAGCCGGGCTCGGCGGCTGCATCATCGAGCTCATGGACCGCGGCCTGGTCGACTTTGTCATTAGCACCGGCGCCAACCTCTACCACGACCTCCATTACGCGCTGAACTTCACGCTGCACCGCGGTTCGCCGTTCCTGGACGACGTCGAGCTCTACGAGCAGGGCATCATCCGCATCTACGACGTCCTGTTCCCCGCGACGGTCCTGCTGGAGACGGACAAGTACATCCGCGACTTTCTGATCCGGGCGCGGCTCGAGGGTCCGATGGCCACCTCCGAGCTGCACTACCGGCTCGGCCTCGATCTAATCGCGCAGCACCCGGGCTGCGAGGAATACTCAGTGCTGGCTCGCGCCGCCGCCGCCGGCGTCCCCATCTACACGTCGTCGCCAGGGGACAGCTCGATCGGGATGAACATCGCCTATCACGAGCTGATGAACGGCAGCACGTTCATGATCGATCCGAACAAGGATGTGAACGAGATCTGCGCCATCATCCTCGGCGGCCACCAGAACGGCTGCGTCATCCTCGGCGGCGGATCGCCGAAGAATTTCTACCTGCAGGGCCAGCCGACCTTGTGGGAGGTCTACGGCATCCCGAAGGGCGGCAACGACTACTTCATCCAGATCACGACCGACCAAGTGGTCTGGGGCGGGCTGTCGGGCGCCACGCCCGCGGAAGCCGTGAGCTGGGGCAAGGTCAATCCCGGCGTGCTGCCGGACACCGTCGTCACCTACTGCGACTCGACGATCGCCTTCCCGCTGTTCTGTGAGTACGCGGTCGGATCGGCGAACGGCCGCCGCGAGCGCCGCCGGTTGATCGACAGGCGCGAGCCGCTCGTCGCGGATCTGCTGCGCCAGGCTCGCCAGGCCGGCGATACCAAGCCAATCACCAGCGAACCCGCCGAGATCGACAGGCACCGCTGATCATGGGGACGCTGGCGTCGGAACTGGCGCCGCACGCGACCCGGGGTGAGGCGCCGCGCATCTACGCCGACGCGAACATCCCCTGGGGCGTGGTGGGGTTCATGCGGAACCGCCTCGGATGGGACGTGCTCTACGTGCTCGAGCACGAGGACCTTCGGCGTGCGCGTGACATCGAGCACTACCGCCTCGCGCGGCAGCTCGCGCGCACGCTCATCACGCTCGATCGCGACTATGAAGACGACGTCGAATTCCCGCCGGCGGAAGGGGCGGGCGTGATCGTGTTCATGGCGCCCGACGAGCGGCGGCTCGAAGCGTTGCTGCTGCGGGTGGACCACGAGCTCTTTCGCGAGGACCGCCGCGTCCCGTTGCCGCTCGAAGGCAGAAAAGTGCGCTGGCATACAGGGGCCGCCGAAGAGATCGGCGGTCCGGAGTGCGCGGGCTGATGAACGCACTCGGTATTCAGCTGACACGGCGCGGCACCCGCGCAGACCTCCTCGCGGCGGACGGTCGCGTCATCAGCGCGGTCAGGCTGTCGACGCGCCCAGACGCATGATCGTTCTCTCAGGCGCCGAGGTCATCCTTCCGGCAGGTCCGCTGTCGCCGGGAACGGTGATTATCGAGGACGAGCGCATCGCGCACGTGTCGGCGGGCACACGCGGGCCGGACCACTCGGATCGTCATTTCGATCTCACCGGCCGGTATCTGGTGCCCGGGTTCATCGATGTCCACGTCCACGGCGTCGAAGGGCTGGATACGCTGGACGACAGTGATCCGATCGCGGAGCTGTCCCGACGGCTGCCGCGGTTCGGCGTCACCGGCTTCTGTCCGACGTCGATTGCCTGCGATCCGTCGACGCTGGCGCGGATGCTCGACGGGATCCGGCGCGCGCGCAGCAGCGCTCTCGCCGGGGCCCGCGTCCTGCCGGCGCATCTCGAAAGCAACTTCATCAATCCCGACTACAAGGGCGCGCAGCCGCTCGAATGTCTGCGTGCGCCGCGTGCCGCGGCGATCGAAGGCGCCTTCACCGGCCAGGAAATCCTCGACGTCATTGCCGCCTCAAGGCCGGACGTCGGCATCGTGACCGTCGCTCCGGAGCTCGATGGCGCGCTCGACCTCATCGCCGACCTGGTGCGGCACGGGCACCACGTATCGCTTGGTCATTCCGGCGCGACGTTCGAGCAGGCGATTGCCGGCATCGAGGCCGGCGCGACGCAGGCGACGCACCTGTTCAATCGGATGCCGCCGCTCGGCCACCGCGCGCCCGGGCTCGCCGGCGCCGTCCTGCAGCACGATGGCATCGCCGCCGAAGTCATCTGCGATCTCGTGCACGTCCATCCGGCGATCGTGAAGCTCGCGCTGGCCGCGAAGCATGCCGAGCGGTTCATGGCGATCACCGATGGCACCGCCGGCAGCGGCCTGCCGCGCGGGTCGACGACGATGCTCGGCGGCCGAACGATCACGATTGGCGACGCCGCCTATCTCGCCGACGGCACGCTCGGCGGCAGTGCGATCACGATGGATCGCGCATTTGCGAACCTCGTCGAGGTGGTCGGCGTCAGCCTGCACGAAGCGGCGCTCGTCTGCTCGACCACGCCGGCCCGTGAGCTCGCGCTGCAGGGGCTGGGGGTCATCGCGGCCGGGGCGCTGGCCGATCTAGTCGTGCTCGACCGCGACTTCCGGGTTCGCCAGACCTTCATCAACGGCCGCCTGCTGTTCGACCGGGACGAACCAAACCGCGTCGCCGAATGACGGAACGGGGAACACGCCGTCGGGCCCCCCCGTCTATGGCAGGTATGACCCACCTTCTCCGCGCCGGAACTGTTGTGTTGGCCGGCGCGGTTTTCGCTGGCTGCATCGTCAGCGTCGACTCCCAAGGCCAGATCGTCCGGGACGAGAAGCGCTTCACCGTGACCGGTACGCCGGAAATCCACCTGAAAACGTTCGACGGGGCCATCGAGATTCAGGCCTGGGACAAGGCGGACGTGCTGGTCGAGATCGAGAAGCGTGGTGCGACGCGCGAGCTGGTCGACCAGCTGACGGTCGAGTCGACCCAGAACGGGAACCGGATCGAGCTCGAGGTCAAGCAGCCGCGCACGGAAAGCTTCAGGGGCTTCGGGTTCAACGTCGGCACCAGCGCAAAGCTGATCGTCTCGGTGCCGCGGCGGGTTGATGTCGTGGCGCGCACCGGCGACGGCGCGATTCACGTCGAGCACCTCAACGGCCGCCTCGAGCTGCGCACCGGCGACGGGGCGATTCGTGCGGAAGACGTCGCGGGCGAGCTGGTCCTGCACACCGGCGATGGATCGGTGACCGTCGATCGCGCCGAAGGACGCCTGACCATCGACACCGGCGACGGCGGCGTCAACGTGAGCGGCAAGCTGACCGCCGTCAACGTGCACACCGGCGACGGCTCGATCGTCTACCGTGTCGAATCGGGTGTCGTCATGAACGACGACTGGGACATCACGACCGGCGACGGTTCGGTCGCACTCTACCTGCCGGCGTCATTCGGCGCCGAGCTCGATGCTCACACCGGCGACGGCTCCATCCGCAACGAGCTCGCGATCGCCACCACCAACCCGACGAATTCCGAGCGACGCAGCGTCAAGGGTCGTCTCGGCGACGGTGGCCGGCTCCTTCGCGTCCGCACCGGCGACGGGTCGATCAGCCTGAAGGCGCACTGATCGGCTCGATCAGCGCGGCGGACGCTCGACGTATCGCGTCGGATCCGCGATTCCCGCCTCCACGAAGCCGTCGCGCCGTTCCCGGCACTTGCTGCAGCGCCCGCAGTGCTCGGCGCCCACCGGCTGCATACACGACAGCGTCAGCTCGAACGGCACCGACAGTTCCGCGCCAAGCCTGATCACGTCGGCCTTGTGCATGGACACCAGCGGCGTGTCGATGGCGATCGGCGTGTCGAGGCCGAGCGACAGCGCCTGTGCCATCGCGCTGAAGAACTCGGGCGTCGCGTCGGGAAACGGATTGGCGGCCAGCGGTCCGAGCAGTACTCGCGACAGACGTGCCCGAGCCATGTAGACCGACGCCTTCGACAGCAGCACCACGTTGCGCCCCTCGAGGTAGACGTCCTCGTCCGGCGTGTCGAAGGCGGGGGCTTCTCCGCGCACCGCCCAGTGCTGCGGCGGATAGACGTCGCGCATGTCCACGGTGAGCGTGACGAGCGGCAAGGCGCGGCCGGCGAAGGGGGACGTCGCGAGCAGCCGGCGGGCGCAGGCGAGCTCGTCCTGCTCCCACGCCAGGCCGGCGCTGACGTGAATCGGCTGCGCCGGCGAACGGCGGAGCGCATCGGCGAGCAGGACGGCGCTGTCGAGCCCGCACGAGAACAGCACGGCGACCGGTTGCGCTTTGTTCTCGGCGTTCGCTACCATCGCAGCAGGATCATGTATCTAGCCACCAAGCGGATCGACTTCTGCTACGGCCATCGTCTTCTCGACTACGACGGTGTCTGCAAGCATCCTCACGGCCACAATGCCATCGCCGAGATCGAGGTCCGGACCGAGAGCCTCGATCGCCGCAACATGGTTGCGGATTTCAGCGATATCAAGCGGCTCGTGAAAGGGTGGATCGACCGCGAGCTGGACCACAAGATGATTCTCAGGAAGGACGATCCGCTGGTCGAGCCGCTGCGTCAGCTTGGTGAGCCGATGTACCTGCTCGAGAGCAATCCGACGGTCGAGCGGATTGCCAAGCTGATTTACGACCAGGGGCGGGAGCTCGGGCTCGACATCGTCACCGTCCGCGTCTGGGAGACGCCGACGTCGTTCGCCACCTACTCAGGCTGATCGCGCGATCGCGCGCCCGCGATCGTCCAGGATCAGACACCCCATCCGAACAGGCGTGCGATCGTTGCCGTGGCAAAGGTCACGATGAAGGCGACGGCCAGCGGCATCAGCGCGCCGAGCGTGGCCCAGCGCGCGCTCAGCGTTTCCTTGTAGATCGTCATGATCGTCGTCGCGCACGGATTGTGGAGGAGCGAGAACAGCATCAGGTTGACCGCGGTCAGCATCGTCCAGCCGTGCCGATCGACGAGCAGGGTGCGCAGCTCCGACATCGAATCCAGCTCGGTCATCATGCCGGTGCCCATGTAGACCATCAGCATCGTCGGCACGACGATCTCGTTGGCCGGAATGGCAATGACATAGGCGAGCATGATGACGCCGTCGAGGCCGATCGCCCGGCCGAGCGGCGCGAGCGCGTCAGCCGACAGGTTCGCGAGGCTGGTGCCGTTCACGTAGATGTTGGCGAGCAGCCAGATCACGGCGCCGGCCGGCGCGGCGGTCAGCACGGCGCGCCACAGCACGAACAGCGTGCGATCGATCAGCGACGTGTAGAGGATGCGGGTGATGCCGGGGCGCCGGTACGGCGGCAGCTCCAGCGTGAACGCCGAGGCTTCCCCCTTGAGCACGGTCCGCGACAACACCCACGACATCAGCAGCGTGAAGCCGACGCCGAGCACGACCACGCCGACGACCGCGCCAGCCGCGGCGATCGACGCCAGCACCGGCGGGAAGGCGGCCGCGACGAACACCGTGGCGAGCATGATCAGCGTCGGGAACCGGCCGTTGCAGGGTACGAAGTTGTTGGTCAGGATCGCGACCAGCCGCTCGCGGGGGGAATCGATGACGCGGGTCGCGATCACGCCCGCGGCGTTGCACCCGAATCCCATCGCCATCGTCAGCGCCTGCTTGCCGTGCGCGCCGGCGCGCTTGAAGAGGAAGTCCAGGTTGAACGCGACGCGAGGCAAGTAGCCGAGGTCCTCGAGGATCGTGAACAGCGGGAAGAAGATCGCCATCGGCGGCAGCATCACGCTGATGACCCAGGCGAGGCCGCGGAAGACGCCGTGCCAGATGAATCCCGTGAGCCACCACGGCGAGCCGAATCGATCGAACATGGCCGCGGCCTGATCTTCGACCCAGAACAGTCCGTTCGCGAGCATCGCCGAGGGAACGTTGGCGGCGGCGATCGTCAACCAGAACACCACCGCCAGGATCAGCGTCATCAGCGGCAGGCCGAAAATCGGTGACGTGACCAGGCGATCGATGCGCTGATCCCAGTCCATCGAGCCGTCGCCCTCGCGCTTCACGACGCGACGCGACAGCCGTTCGGCCTCGGCGTAGATCGAGCTGACCGCTTCGTCGCGGAAGTTGCCGGTCAGGCCTTCACGCAGCTCTTCGGCCCGGCGGATCACCGCTTCGGGATCAGGGCGGTTGTCCGCCGCGGGCTTCGGCTTCGAACTTCCGACGCCGCTCAATGGCAGCGCATGACTCTCGGTACTCACTGTGCCCCCTGCAGCGCGATCTTCTTGCTGAAGCGATCGTCGGGCCGCTGCTGCCGTTCCACGAGCCTCGCCAGCTCACCGCTGCGCAGCGCGCGCTCCACGCGGTCGTCGCCGTCGAGCAGGCGGATCGCAATCCACCGCGCGTTCGGCACGCCGGGTGCGGTCGCTTCGATCATCGGCACCAGTTCCGCGATCGCGGCCTTGAATTCCGCGGTGCCCTCGGCGCGGCGCGGCTTGGTCGTAATCTCACCGCTCACGACGCCGGCCACCGACGTCAGCAGCGTCTGCAGGCCCTCGCCGGTGCGGGCCACGACTGGAACCGCGGGCACGCCGAGGTCGCGCGACAGGCTCCGCACGTCGACCTCGATGTGTTTCCTTCGCGCCTCGTCCATCAGGTTGACCGCGAGCACCACCTTGTCGGTGATCTCGAGGACCTGCAGCACGAGGTTGAGGTTGCGCTCCAGCGCGGTGGCGTCGGCCACGACGATGGTGCAGTCGGGCGTCCCGAAGAGGAGGAAGTCGCGCGCGATTTCTTCGTCGTGCGAGGCCGACAGCAGCGAGTAGGTGCCCGGCAGATCGACCAGCTTGTAGCGGACGCCGTTGAACTGGAAGCCGCCTTCGGCGCGGCTCACGGTCTTGCCGGGCCAGTTGCCGGTGTGCTGCTTGAGGCCGGTCAGCGCGTTGAAGAGCGTCGACTTCCCGGTGTTGGGATTGCCGGCGAGCGCCACGACGCGATCGAATTGCTCCACCTTCAGCCCCATCTGCGCGAGGTGCGCGTGCGCGGGACAGGTTTCGCAGTTGTGTGTCGTCATTTGGCGTTCACCTCGGCGAGCTGCGCGCCCTCCTGAACCGGCTTGACGAGGACGTGCCGCGCCTGGTCCTGCCGCAGCGCGACCAGTGTGCCGCGGACCCGATAGGCCCGGGGATCGCGCGCAAACGTCTGCAGCGCCGGCGTCAGGCGCGCCCCTGGCGTGAAGCCCAGATCCATGAGGCGGCGACGGCTGAAGCCCTGGCACCCCTCATCGAGAGCGACCACATCCGCGGCCTGGCCCTGACGGAGGCTCGCCAGCGTCACCAGGCCGGTCGCCGACGGATTCTCTGCCGGCGCCACGAACACGTTGGCCGCGACCGCCGGCGCAAGCCGGAACTCGTTCTCGCCGTCGCTGAGGACGATGCGCGCGGGCGTGGATTCGAGAATACGCACGACCTGCCCGATGCGCAGGCCCTGCGCCAGAATCTGCGCGAACGCGAGCGGCGGCTCGTCCTCGAGGTGCGTGATGCGGCCGAATCGATCCGTGGGCCAGGCCGTGACCGGTGTGTCCCTGGCCGGCGAGATTCGTCCGTCACGCGCAGGGATCGGATCGCCATGTGGATCGAGCCGCGGATGCCCGAGCGAAGCGTCGAGGGCATCGACCTGGTCGGGGGTCAGCGTGTGTTCACCGCGTTCGGCGGCCGCGTGCACGTCGCGCAGCGGCAGCCGTGCTTCGTCGGCGAAGTACCGCTCCAGCAGCCGGTGGGCGCGGACGATCTGGCGGGCCACGCGCTCACCGTCCGGCGTCAGCTGGAACTCCTGACCGTTAGTGGTGACGAGCCCCTGCTGCTGCATCCGTCCGAGCAGCTGCATCAGGCGGCGGTCGTCCACCCGAAGGATGCCGCTGAGCGACGCGAATGACCCGCGCCGGCCCCGGTACTCCTGATCGAACAGGTGCTTCAGCGCGTCCTCGATCTGCGTCCGGCTCCGGAGGACGGTGCGGCCGCGATACTGCCGGATGAAGATCGCGCTCAGCGCGATCGCGGCCACCGCAACGGCTATGACGACAAAGGCAGTCATCGTCTTTCCGCTTTTTCTATCGCTCGCATCTTTACGCCCACTCCAGGCTCAACAGATAATTTTGAATAATCAAAATTATAGACGAAGCACAGGTGATCTGTCAATTCATAGCGCAAATACTTGAATGTCAGCTTGGGGCGACCAGAACTTTTGAGGCAGCCCGGGCGCCGATCGTGGTGACCTGACCGTTTTCACTACGGAATGTCACGCTGTCGGACGCCGCGTCCCTAGCCTCGATCTCGACTCGCTGCCCGGGCTTGAGATCCCGCTGCTCGACGAACCTCAGGAATTCGGCGTCCTGGGCGGTCACCCGGGTGACGACCAGCGGGCAGCGGACCGGCGCCGTCAGGAGGTCTGGATAGCTCTGCCGGGGTAGTTCGCCCTCAGGTCCCGGGATCGGGTCGCCATGGGGGTCGACGGACGGGCGCCCCAGCATCTGATCGATGCGATCGATGAGGCGCTCGGAGACCGCGTGTTCCAGACGCTCGGCCTCGTCGTGCACCTCGGTCCAGTCCATTCCGAGGATCTTGACCAGGAACTGTTCGATCAGCCGATGCCGGCGCAGCACCAGCGCGGCCAGCCGCTCGCCGGCCGGCGTCAGGCGAACGCCCATGTACGGCTCGTACCGAACCAGCCCCGACTCCGACAACGTCTTCACCATCGTCGTCGCAGTGCCCGGTACAACTCCAAGCGCAGATGCGAGTTGCCCCATCGGCACGAGCCCCTGCGGGTCCTCGTGCGCGCCTTGCGCCATATAGATGGCTTTCAGGTAGTTCTCGACCGTCTGCGACGCGAGCATGGCAGTTCGTAGATTATCATCCGCCCTCCATGCCGTCCGCCGGTCAGCCCTCGCTCGAGGAAGCCCTCAGCACGCCGCAGACCAAGCGCCGGTACGTGCGGCGGTTGTTCTCGGTGATCGCCGACCGTTATGACCTGATTACGGTGCTGCTGTCGTACGGACAGGACCGGCGATGGAAGCGCCGGCTCGCCGGCATGGCGGGATCGCACGACACCGGCCGGGTCCTTGATCTCGCGTGCGGGACTGGTGACATCACGTTCGAGATGGCCTCGCGTGCCCGACACGTCACCGGCCTCGACATCACGATCCGCATGCTCGAGCTCGCGCGCCTCAAGCCGGCCGCGGGTGAGCACCGAGTCGGCTTCGTCGCCGGGGACATGATGGCGCTCCCGTTCGAAGACGGGACGTTCACGGTAGTGACGACGGGGTATGGCCTGAGGAACGTGCCGGAGCTGCAGGTGGCGCTGGCCGAGATCGCACGCGTCCTTGTGCCGGGCGGACTGTTGTTGTCACTCGACTTCAACCGGCCCGGGCACCCGGTGGCCCGTTCCATCTACCTGGCGTATCTCACGATCGTGGGGTCGGCCCTCGGCACGGTGCTTCACGGCGAACCCGATACTTATCGCTACATCCCGGAATCCATCAGGCGGTATCCGGGGGCGGCGGCCGTATGCGGGCTGATCCGGCAGGCCGGATTCCGGTCGTGCGACCACCGGCGGGTGCTCGGCGGCTTCATGGCGATCCATTCGGCCGTGAAGTAAGGTTCCTTTTCCTTTTTTCTGACGATCCTGTTACCATGAGTCGGCGTCCTCGGAAAACCTACCCCAGAGGTGGACCGTCCGCGCTTCTTACCCAGCCTATCAAGACAATCTGACACCGGGCCCGTGGCTGCCCTGAATCTGTTCGGCCTGTCCGTTCGACCGGGCCAGCAGCCGCGACGGTAATGCGCTCCACGCGCCTGACCGAAACACTATCGGATATCACCCGCCATTCGTGCGGGCCTGTGCACACACGTGAATTTGCTTGATTCTCTTCTCGACGCAATAGTGCGCCTTGATGGCGACGCCCTCGTCATGCACGTCGGTGAAAAGCCGTACGTGGTGACGACTTCGGAAGCGACCAACGAGTTCCGCGGTCCCCTCGCGTGGGGCCAGGTCGAGTTGTCGTCGCGCGTCCTGACCATCGAAGCGGTCAACGGGATGCTCGAGCAGATTCTGCCGATCGACCAGCGTGCGTCGCTCGACGAGTTCGGCGCCACCGAGTTCCTGGTCACCGCGGCAGCCAACCCGGGCGAACGGTTCACGATCGTCGCCGCCCGCGGCGGCGATGACATCTGGCTCGAGGTCCGCCGGCACCCCGCCGTGGTCGAGGAGCCAGCTGCGGCGCCCGCGCAGGCGGCCGTGGTGCCAGTGATCGAGGATCCGGTCAGCCCACCTGCCCCTATCGTCGATGAACAGCCGGCAGCCACTGAAGGACCTGCACTCGTTGAGGCGTCCGCACCGATCCAGGACCCTGCACCCATCGAAGAACCCTCACCGGTGGTCCACGCCGCGGAAGAGGTCGAGGCCGAACCGACGCCTCCCGCCGAGGAAGAACCGGTTTACGTCCTCGACGCCGAGGCCGAAGGCGTGTCCGACCTGCGCGAGCCGATCACGGAGGGGGGGCTGGTCTTCGCCGAGGCCCAGCCCGAGGTCGTCGCAGATTTTGCTCACATTCCGGTGCCGCAGCCGGTCGAAGAAGACGTGGTTGACATGGATGAAACACCCGCCGAGTCGTTCCACAGGATTCCCTATGACGAGTTTGAAGCCGTGTCGGAAAACGAGCTGACACCCGAAGTGCAGATGCTGTCGTCCGACTGGGGCGACGATGTGATGACCGAAGGCGATCTGGGCGAACTGCTCCGCGCATCCGCGGCCGCGGTAATTACTGGCGAGAGCGCCCCGGCCTCCTTCGAGCAGCCGATCACGTTCTCGGCCGACACGCAGGCCGATGGGGACGCTTCGGTACTGTCCATCGACGAACCCGACATCGACATTTCGCTGGCCGACGCCATCAAAGCGATTGACGAGATCGAGTTTGGCGATCAGACTGAGCCGGTCGTTTCCATCGCTGACGCCAGGGACGCCGCCGTCGCGGCCCGCGAGGCGCTGCTCGCGGAGCAGGAAGAGTTGTGGGCCTCGCAGGTGCACGCCGTCGCTGGGCCGGTCGAGCATGCGGCCATGGAGACGCCGGCTGCAGAGCCGGAGATCGTGATGTCGGCCAACCAGGTCGAGGATTTCCACGACCTCGGGGACGTCGAGAGCATCGACGCGGTCGAGGAGCCAGCCAGCGTCGCCGCGGAAATTCCGGCCGTCGCTGTCGTGGCTGAGGAGCCGGAGCCCTCCGTGCAGCTCGAAGACGCGGCTCCGCTCATGGAAGACGACGTCCGGATGCCGGTTCAGATCGAGGCGCCCGACGACGAACCGGTCTCGGTTCGCGCTGACGAGGACTCGGAAGCTGTATCGATCGCGATGAACGAAGAAGAGAACGACGTCGAAGAAGAATCGGCGCCGGCGCCCATGCGGCCCGCCGCCGTGGTGCTTCCGCTGACGCGGCACGTGCGGCACGACGCGACGCAGGACGCGCGCGGCGGTGTCGGCACCATGGAGCGAATCCTCCGCCTGGCGGCGGCACGCGGTGCCGCGACCGTGTACGTGAACGCGCAGGCCGCGCCGATGGTGCGGGTGGACGGTGAGTTCAGTGCGCTCGAAGGAGAGCCAACCGTCAGCGCGGCGGTCGTCGAGCGGTTGACCGCCGACCTGGCGCCGCAGAGTCGCGATACCACCGCGGCCGCATCGGAGTGGATCGTCGACGTTCCCGAGATCGGGCGCGTCCGCTGCATGGCGTTCCGCGATCATCGCGGCCCGGGCCTGATCTTCCGGATGGTGCCGCAGCGGGCAATCTCCGCGGACTCGCTTGCCCTTCCCGCGGAAGTCCAGGCGCTCTGCAGCGAAGCCGACGGCCTCGTGCTCGTCGCCGGCGGCCGCGGCAGCGGCAAGTCGACGCTGCTCACCTCCTTCGTCGACTTGATCAACCGCACCCGCAGCGATCATGTGATCACCGCGGAATCGCAGATCGAATTCCTGCACGAGAACAAGCGGTCGTTCATCAGCCAGCGCGAGATCCGCGGCGACGCCGACGCGGTCGCGGCGGCGGTGCGTGCGGCCTCGCTCGAAGACCCCGACGTGCTGATCGTCGAGGACCTGCGATCGCCAGACCTGGTCAGCCTGGCGCTCGATGCGGCGCAATCGGGCCGGCTGGTGTTCGCCTCGATACCGGCGCCGTCCGCGGTCTCGGCGATCGAGCGGGTCATCGAGATGTTCCCGCCGGAGCGTCGCGAAAAGGCCCAGGCGCTCCTGGCCGGGACGCTGCGCGGCGTCGTGTCCCAGGTCCTGCTGCGCAAGCTTCGCGGCGGCCGGGTCGCGGCGCGCGAGGTGCTGCTCAACACGTCGACGGTGGCCAACCTGATCCTCGAGGGCAAGGCGTTCCAGCTCCCGGCCGCGATCGAGAGCGGACGCCGGCATGGCATGATGCCGCTCGCCGAATCGCTCGCGACCCTGGTCCGTGAAGGCGTGGTGCATCCGTCGCACGCCTATCGCAAGGCGCCGAATCGGGACCAGTTCCTCAGCATCCTGCGGCGCGACGGCATGGACACGGCGATCGCCGAGCGTCTGGCCTAGCGCGATGGAAGTCTCCGAAGTCCGGCGGCGCGTGCGCGCCGCCATCGAAGCCGCTCGAAAGAGCGCGCAGGACCGCCGGGTTCGAACCGATCAGGCGGCGCGCGAATACGAGCAGTTCCTGCTCGAGCGCGCCGTCCCGCTGTTTCATACCTTCGCCGGCGCGCTGAATGCCGAAGGGCATAATCGCTTCAAGGTCTACACGCCGGCCGACAGCGTGCGTCTGTCGCTCGACACCGCCGCCGACGACTACATCGAGATTGTCCTCGACGACACCGTCGATCCGCCGGTCGTCATGGGTCGCACGAATCGGGGGCGGGGGCGTCGGCAGGTGACGTCGGAGCGCCCGGTGCGGGAAACAGCCGGGTCCGTTGCGGACGTGACTGAGGAAGACGTCCTCGAGTTTCTCGCCAGCGAGATCGGTCCGTTCGTCGAGCGCTGATCCGCCCTCAGACGGCGGCGCGGCGGTGCAGTTCCGCGATCTCGCCTTCCCCGAATCCCAGTTCCCGCAGCACCGCCTCGGTGTGCTGTCCGAGCGCCGGCGGTGCGGTCCGCACCGTGCCCGGCGTCGCGGACAGCTTCACCGGAACGCCAAGCACGCGCAGATGTCCGGCCGCCACGTGCTCGACCCACTCGACCATCTGCCGCGCCTCGAGCTGGGGATCGGCGAGGGCCTCGGCCACGTCGCGGACACTCCCACAGGGAACGCCGGCGGCGCGCAGTGAGGCGATCAGCTCGGCCCGCGTGCGCATCCGCAACAGCGGCGTGACCATCTCCCGCAGCACGTCGTAGTTCGCGACCCGCAGCGCGTTGCTGGCGAATCGCTCGTCCAGGCCCAGATCGTCACGACCGATCACCGCGCAGCATCGCCGCCACTGCTGGTCGTTGCCGACGGCCAGCACGAACTCGCCGTCCGCCGCGGCGAAGGTGTCGTAGGGGGCAATCGTCGGATGGCGGTTGCCCATTCGTCCCGCGGGTTGGCCGGTCGCAAAGTAGTACGACGCCTGATAGGTCAGCAGCGCGGCGGTCGCATCGAGCAGGCTGACATCCACACGCTGGCCGGCGTTGGTCCGGACGCGCGCCAGCAGGGCGAGCAGGATCCCCTGCGCCGCGAACATTCCGGTGACGATGTCGGAGATCGCGACCCCGAGCCGGTACGGTGAGCCGCCGGCCTCGCCGGTGATGCTCATCAGCCCGCCTTCCGCCTGCGCGACGGCGTCGTATCCCGGCTCGTCGCGGCGCGGGCCGTTCTGACCGAACCCGGAAATCGAGCAGTAGATCAGCCGCGGCCATCGCCGCGCCAGCGCTTCGTGGCCAACACCGAGCCGATCCATCGTGCCGGGCCGGAAGTTCTCGACCACGACATCCGCCCGCGCGAGCAGCCGCTCCAGCACCGGCCGCACCGCGTCGTGCTTCAGGTCGAGCGTCACGCTGTGCTTGTTGCGGTTCACGCTGAGGAAGTACGCGCTCTCGCCGTTGACGAACGGCGGCCCCCAGGCGCGAGTGTCGTCGCCGCGGCCTGGCTGTTCGATCTTGATGACGTGCGCGCCCATGTCGGCGAGCAGCATCGTGCAGTACGGACCTGAGAGGACGCGGCTGAAATCGACGATCGTCACACCCGCGAGCGGCGCCTGAGGCTCGCTCATTCGCGCGTCGCCCGGCGCCGGATCGTCACCAGATCGCTCACCAGCGCATACGCCGTCATCGTCAGGCCGCCTTCGAGCTGGTGGATCGCGATCTGGCCGAGCAGATCGGTGTGCAGGACCAGCGCGTTCGCGGGACCCTGCAGGCTGGCCAGCAGGTCACCCGCTGGCAGCTCCGTCGGCCGCACGCGCGCGACGACTCCTGTTGCGGATTGTTCGGCTGACGCGACCAGGCGCAGGCGGTGGCCGCGTGCGCGGGCGGCCCGAGCCTCCGCCGCAGATTCAGGGCCGATGCCCGTCCGGTCCACCTGCCTGGGGTCGATGTCGGCGCCCATGAGCACGTTGGCCAGCGCCGCGGTCTTCGCCGCCGCGTCCCAGCCGTCGACGTCGAGCGAGGCGTCCGCTTCGGCAATCCCTGCCGCCTGCATCGCGGCAAGCGCCGGCGCGAACTCCTGGCCCTCCTCGAGCGCGCTCAGGATGAAGTTCGTGGTGCTGTTGACGACCCCGCGGAAGCCGGTGATCGTCACGGCCGGGAGCGTGTCGCGCACCAGGTTGAAGATCGGCACACCGTCCATCACCGCGCCCTCGAACAGGAACGAGACGCCCGCCGCTCGCGCGCGGTCGCGAAGCCGGCGGTATGCAAAGGCCACCGGCCCCTTGTTCGCGGTGACGACGTGACAGCCGGCGTCGATGGCGGCCTCGATGTGCGCGATGGCCGGCTGGCCATCGGCGATCGACAGCGTCGTGGTCTCGATCGCGACGCGAAGCGGCGCGTCGCTCCGCGCCAGCGCGCCGATGACATCCGATGTCGAGTGGTGATATGCCGGGCAGTGGCTGGTCGCCGGCGACCCGCTCGATCGCCGTCCTGACGTCGATCCCGTCCGCGGCCGCTACGGCGCCGTGGCGTCTGGTCGCGATGCCGACGATCCGACAGTCGAGGTCGTGTTCCGCCGACAGCTGCTCGCGCCGCTCGTCGATCAGTGTCGCGAACCGCCGGCCGACGTGGCCGAAGCCAATCAGCGCGAGGTCGGCGCGCATCAAGCCGGCGTCATCGCCCGACCGACGCTGTCGAGGACTTCGCCGACGCGTTCGAGCGCCCCGCTCAGCAGCTCGGGGTCGCAGCCGTAGCCGATCCGCAAGTAGCCGTCCATCTCGAAGTGATCGCCCGGCACGACCAGCACGCTCTGTTCGTCGCGAATCCGCTCGATCAACGCCGTCGATCCAATCGGGTACTGATACCTGACGAAAGCGATGGCGCCGGCTTCGGGCGCGATGTGCGACAGGAAGGCCGACCGCCGCTCGATCCAGCGGCGCAGCGCCGGATAGTTGGTCAGCAGAATGCCGCGCGTGCGGGTCAGCAGCAGCTGGCGGCGCGCCGGCGCCAGGGCAACGCGGGCGAGGCAGTCGTTGACCGCGCCGGGGGCGATCGTCGTGTAGTCGTGAATGCCCCAGAGCTCGTCAATCTTCTCTGGCGGCGCGACCGCCCACCCGATCCGCAGGCCGGGCAGGGAATATGCCTTCGACAGTCCACTCGTCACGATGACGCGTTCGTAGCGGCCCCAGGCGCTCGGCGTCTCGACGCCGTCCAGCTCGGCGCCGCGGTAGATCTCGTCGGACACGATCCACGCACCGGCGCCGGCGGCGATGCGGCAGATCTCGTCGAGCTCGGACGCCGTCAGGCGCGCGCCGGTCGGGTTGTTCGGATTGCACACCACGATCGCGCGCGTCCGGTTCGTGACGAGCGCCCGCAGCGCGTCGAGATCGGGCCGCCACCGCGCAGGAGTGGCGCCCGTATCCTCGACCAGTCGCCACGGCTTCACCTCGACGCCGAGTCCCCTCGCCAGCCCCCACACCTGCATGTAGTTGGGAAGCATCAGGACGATCTCGTCGCCGCGCTCGACCAGCGACCAGAGGGCGATCCAGTTCGCTTCCGAGCCGCCGTTGGTGACCTGCACGTGTGACGGCGTCGCGCCGTCGTACATCGCGGCGATCGCCGCGCGGAGCTCGTGCGTGCCGTTCGTCTGCGTGTACGCGAGGGGTTGTCGCAGGAGGGCCACGCGACCCTCGTCCGTCTCGACGAGCTCCTCGACGCGCAGCGGGTGGACGCCGCTCTCGGCAAGGTTCCACGCGACCTTGTGCTCCCAGATCGACTGGAGCCGCTCGATCGCAAAGGGTTCGAGCTTCATTGGAAAAGTGTACCCCACGGCCACCGGACGGCGGCGCCACTGCGCTATCCTGATGACCCCATGCGGAGCGAGCTCGTCTGGCGATTTCCTGATGGGCAGCGACAACGGCGACCCCGACGAGCGGCCGGCGCCACCGCGCCGTGCCGCAGCTGATCCATGAAGGGAGTTCGTGCTCATGCGCTCACTCGTTCCTGTTGCCCTCGTTCTTGCGTTTGCGACGACGGCCGCCGCCCAGACGGACACGGCGGTTCCGCAGCATCCCTCGGTTGTCGCCGCCGGCGAAGGGGTGGTCAAGCGGGCGCCCGATCGCGCCTGGCTGACGGTTACCGCGGAGTCCCGCGCGAAGAATCCGCGTGACGCGCAGAAGCAGAACGCCGACCTGATGGCGGCCGTGCTGAAGAAGCTGCGAAGCAGCGGCCTCCCTGAGGATGCGCTCAAGACGCGCGGCTACGACCTGCAGCCGGAGTTCGACTACAACAACGGCCGGCAGACGCTGAGGGGCTACGTCGCGCGCAACAGCCTCGAGGTTCGGGTCGACGAGATCGGCAAGGTCGGCGAGATTCTCGATGCGGCGGTCGCGTCTGGCGCGACCTCGGTGGGGCAGGTGCGCTTCGACCTCAAGGATCGGGCTGCGGCCGAGCGCGAGGCGCTGCGGCTCGCCGTCGAGGATGCGCGGCAGCGCGCCGAGGCTGCCGCCGCGGGCGCCGGGTTGAAGATCGATCGGATCATGCGAATCGAGGAACATCGCGCCCAGCCGATGCCGCCGCGGCCGATGGTGGCGTTTCGCACGGGAGTCGGTGCCGCCGAGAGCCAGGCCGCGGAACCGCCGATCGAAGCCGGTGAGCTCGAGGTCCGCGCGAGTGTGACGATCGTCGCGACGGTGCGCTGATCGGATCAGCGGTCCTCGACCACCACCCCGTCAATCGGTTCGTCGTCGAACAGGCCGACCAGTTCCGGCGCGCCGAGCGGGCGCGGCGTCTGGTCGATGGTCTCGGGCTCGGGGAATGCCTCGGGGGCGCTGACGCCCTTGTCTTTCAGCCGCCGGGCGGTGACGAGGACGCGGCTTTCGAGCGCGCCGACGGCGCTGTTGTAGGCCTGGACGGATCTCGCCAGGCTGCGGCCCACGGTCTCGAAGTGTTCGGCGAGCTTCGAGATGCGGTCGTAGAGCTGGCGGCCGAGGTCGCTGATCTCCTGGGCGTTGCGCGCGATCGTCTCCTGCTGCCAGCCGTAGGCGATGGCGCGGAGCAGGGCGATCAGCGTCAGCGGGCTGGCGAGCATGACCCCGCGGTTCATGCTGTATTCGAGCAGCGACGGATCTTCCTGCAGCGCCGAGGTCAGCAGCGATTCTCCCGGCACGAACATGACCACGATATCGGGCGCCGGCTGGAAGTGTGCCCAGTAGGTCTTGTTGGCGAGCCGCGTGATGTGGTCCTTCACCTGCCTCGCGTGGTCCCGCAGCTTCACGCCGCGCGCCGCCTCGTCGTCCGTTTCCGCGGCCTCGAGGTAGGCGGTGAGCGGAACCTTGGCGTCGACCACCACGTTCTTGCCGCCGGGCAGGCGGACGATCGCGTCGGGGGTGAGGCGGCCGTCCTCGGTGAGGGTCGACTCTTTCAGCTCGTAGTGCGCCCCCTCGACGAGGCCGGCGTTCTCGAGGGCGCGGCGCAGTTGCAGCTCCCCCCACTGTCCGCGAACGTTCGGCGAGCGCAGCGCGCGTGAGAGCCGGCTGGTCTCGGACTGGAGCCCCTGCTGGGCCTGGGTCAGCGCGCGCATCTGCTCGGCGAGCTGGGCCTGCGTCGAGACGCGTCCGCGCTCGACCTCCTGCAGCTTGCTGTCGACGCGGGTGAGCGATTCGCGCAGCGGCTGCACGATCGCCTCGAGCGCCTTGTGACGACCCTCCAGATCGGTCGTCGCGGCGCGCTGGAACTCGCCGAGCGAGGTGCGCGCGAGCTGCAGGAACGATTCGTTGTTCTGTTTGAGGGCGGCCGACGACAACGCCGCGAACGCCTCACGCAGCCGGACCTCGCCGTCCTGGAGCGCGGCGATCTTTTCGGCGGCGGAGCTCCGCGCCGCCTCCAGCTGGGCGCCGACCCGCGCGCAGTCCTGGCGCGCGGCGCCGAGATCCTGCTGGAGCTGGAGGAAGGCGGCGTCACGCTTGGCGACCAGACCACGAAGCTCGGCTACGCGCCTCGTCTGAAGAACACTCCAGGCCAGCGCGCCGCCGAGTCCGATCGCCAGGGCGGCGATGGTCAGGATGGGCAACAGGCTGTCGAGCACGATTGCGCCCGTTGTACCACGTTTCCGGTGGACACCGCGCGTCGCGGCAGACGTCACTCCGCGTATGCACGCCAGCGGCGTCGTGGCCAGCAGAACAGGGACGCGCGGCGCCGCTGGGGCGTCCGAAAACTGGAAGGCGTGATGCAAGAGGACCAATCTATTGACCCAGCCCTCCGGGATGTGGGTAATATAGGACTATTGTGGTCGTATTTTAGGAGCGACCATTCAGAATGCCCTCAGAACATGGTGCAAATCACTGAGAACGCCGCAAAGCTCATCCTTAAGATGACCGCCAAGAACGGGATACCGGCCGGCGGCCTGCGAATCGGGATCAAGGCAGGCGGCTGTTCCGGATTGAGCTACACGTTCGCGTGGGAAGGGTCGCCGCGCTCCGGGGATCACGTGTTCGAGGGGCCGGAAGGATCGAAGGTGTTCGTCGATCCGAAGAGCTATCGGTTCATCGACGGAACGACGCTCGACTACGACACGAGCCTCGTGAGCAAGGGGTTCATCTTCAACAACCCGCACGCGAAGAGTTCATGCGGCTGCGGGACGTCGTTTTCTGTGTGATTCGCTCGGGCGCTTCGCGCCCTCGCTGGTTAGTTGCGCCTGGGCTTGGCTTGCGGCAGTGAGCATCGGCGCTCGGATATTCACGGGGCCGATCGTTGCTCAGAGCTGACAGCTGAAAGCTGAAGACAAAATGTCCACATCGACCGAAACCATCGAACAGCTCGCGACGCGCGAGTACAAGTACGGCTTCTATACCGACGTCGAGACCGAGACGATCCCGAAGGGGCTCAACGAGGACGTCGTCCGCCTGATCTCCGCGAAGAAGCAGGAGCCCGACTGGCTGCTGCAGTGGCGGCTGAAGGCGTACCGCTTGTGGCTCACGATGAAGGAGCCGACCTGGCAGAACATCAAGTACGAGCCGATCAACTACCAGGACATCGTCTATTACTCGGCGCCGAAGAAGAAGAAGACGCTGAACAGCCTCGATGAGATGGATCCCGAGGTCAAGGCGACGTTCGACAAGCTCGGCATCCCGATCGATGAGCAGAAGATGCTCGCGGGCGTGGCCGTGGACGCCGTCTTCGACAGCGTCTCGGTGGCCACGACGTTCCGGGAGAAGCTGGCGAGCGTCGGCATCATCTTCTGCTCGTTCTCGGAAGCGGTGCGCGAGCATCCCGAGCTGGTCAAGAAGTATCTCGGCTCGGTCGTGCCGTACACCGACAACTTCTTCGCCACCCTGAACTCGGCGGTCTTCAGCGACGGCTCGTTCGTGTACATCCCGAAGGGCGTGCGCTGCCCGATGGAGCTGTCCACCTACTTCCGCATCAACGCGAAGGACACCGGCCAGTTCGAGCGGACGCTGATCGTCGCGGAGGAGGGGGCGTACGTCAGCTACCTCGAGGGCTGCACCGCGCCGATGCGCGACGAGAACCAGCTCCACGCCGCGGTGGTCGAGCTGGTGGCGCTCGACAACGCCACCATCAAGTACTCGACGATCCAGAACTGGTACCCGGGCGACAAGGACGGCAAGGGCGGGATCTACAACTTCGTCACCAAGCGCGGCCTGTGCGCCGGCCGCCGCTCGAAGATCACCTGGACGCAGGTGGAGACCGGCTCGGCGATCACCTGGAAGTATCCGAGCTGCATCCTGCAGGGCGATCACTCGATCGGCGAGTTCTACTCGGTCGCGACCACCAACAACTGGCAGCAGGCCGACACCGGCACCAAGATGATCCACATGGGGAAGCACACGAGCAGCACCATCGTCTCGAAGGGCATCTCCGCCGGCCACGGCCAGAACACGTATCGCGGGCTGGTCCGCATCGGCAAGAACGCCGCGCACGCGCGCAACTACTCGCAGTGCGACTCGATGCTGATCGGGGACCGGTGCGGCGCGCACACCTTCCCGTATCTCGAGATCAAGAACACCTCGGCGAAGGTCGAGCACGAAGCGTCGACGTCGAAGATCGGCGAAGACCAGATCTTCTACTGCCGGCAGCGCGGCCTGACGACGGAAGACGCCGTCAACATGATCGTCAGCGGCTTCTGCAGGGAAGTGTTCCGCGAGCTGCCAATGGAGTTCGCGGTCGAAGCGCAGAAGCTGCTGAGCATCAGTCTCGAGGGTTCAGTCGGATAACAAGACGTAACTGAAAGCAGCAAAGGGCTGCTAACAGCGCGCGAGCGAGCGAGCGCTGGCAGCCATGGGGGTGGGGCCCCATGGAGACAAAGTAAGATAATCAGAATGCTTGAAGTCAAGAATCTGCAAGTTCAGGCCGAAGACAAACAGATCCTCCGCGGCATCGACCTCACGGTGAAGGCCGGCGAGGTCCACGCCATCATGGGTCCCAACGGCTCCGGCAAGAGCACGCTGGCGCGCGCGCTCTCCGGCCACCCGGAATACGAGGTGACCGGCGGCACGGTGCTGTTCGAGGGCAAGGACCTCCTCGACATGGATCCCGACGAGCGGGCGCGCGAAGGCATCTTCATGGCGTTCCAGTATCCGGTGGAGATTGCCGGCGTCAACAACGCCTACTTCCTCAAGGCGGCGTTGAACGCCAAGCGCAAGCACCACGGGCAGCCCGAGCTCGACGCCATCGAGTTCATGCAGCTGGTGAACGAGAAGTCGAAGTCGCTCGACATCGACAAGAGCATGCTGAGCCGCTCGGTCAACGAAGGCTTCTCGGGCGGCGAGAAGAAGCGCAACGAGATCTTCCAGATGTCGCTGCTCGAGCCGAAGCTCGCGATCCTCGACGAGACCGACTCCGGCCTCGACATCGACGCGCTGAAGATCGTCGCCAACGGCGTCAACGCGATGCGCAGCCCGGAGCGGGCCACGATCGTCGTCACGCACTATCAGCGCCTCCTCGACTACATCATCCCGGACTACGTGCACGTGCTGAGCGGCGGGCGGATCGTCAAGTCGGGCGGGAAGGAGCTCGCGCTCGAGCTCGAGTCGAAGGGATACAGCTGGATTGAAACCGGGGCCGAGCCGGTTCAGGCATAACTATGACGCAGCTTGCGGAAAAGCTTCACCCCTGGGTCGCGATGACGCGTCCGTCTGCCGGCCCGCGCTGGCTTCAGGATCTGCGCGAGCGCGCGGCCGTGCGCTTCACCGCGCTCGGCTTTCCGACGGTGCGCGACGAGGAGTGGCGGTTCACCAACCCGGCGCCGATCACGTCCGCCGAGTTCCTGCCCGCCGATCCGTCGATCGCAATCGCGCCGGCCCAGGTGGACGCCTTCACGTTCGGCGCCGCGACCCATCGCGTGGTCGTCGTCAACGGCCGGTTCTCCGCCGAGCTGTCGCGGCTGAAGGGATTGCCGGCTGGCGTCCGGGTCGGATCGCTGGCGGCGCACGTCGCCGGCGACCTGCAGGCCGACAGCGAGTTCGTGCAGCGCTACCTCGGCCAGCTCGCCGACGTCGCCGATCGCCCGTTTGCGGCGCTCAACACCGCACACGTGGACGACGGCGCCTACGTCTACGTGCCGGACGGGGTCGTCTTCCGTGAGCCGATTCAGCTGCTGTTCGTGTCGTCGACCGCCGCCGGCTCGGCCCCGACCGTCAGCTACCCGCGCTGCCTGATCGTGGTGGGCGCTCGCAGCGAGGTGCGGGTCGTCGAGACCTACGTCGGCACCGAATCCGTGTATTTCAGCCAACGCGGTCACGGAAGTGTCGGTCGGCGAGGGCGCCATCCTCGATCACTACAAGGTGCAGCAGGAAAGCGTGCTCGCATCGCACGTCGCCAGCATGCACGTCCATGCCGCGCGCAGCGCCACCTTCTCGTCGCACTCGTTCTCGCTCGGCGGCAAGTTCGTCCGCAACGATGCGCTCGCGACGCTCGACGGCGAGGGCGCCGAAGTGACGTTGAACGGCCTCTACCTGGCCGACGGCGATCGTCTGGTGGACAACCACACGCTCATCGATCACGCCCGCGCCCACTGTCCGAGCCACGAGGTCTACAAGGGCATCCTCGGCGGCAAGGCCCGGGCGGTGTTCAACGGCAAGATCATCGTCCGGCAGGACGCGCAGAAGACCAACGCCAAGCAGACCAACCGCGCGCTGCTGCTCACGGACGACGCGCTGATCAACACCAAGCCGCAGCTCGAGATCTTCGCCGACGACGTCAAGTGCACGCATGGCGCCGCCATCGGCCAGCTCGACGAAGAGGCGATCTTCTACCTGCGCGCTCGCGGCCTGACGCTCGCGGAAGCGCGCGACATGCTGATCCACGCCTTTGCCGGCGAGGTCCTCGACCGTGTGCAGATCGAGCCGCTGAAGACTGCGCTCGAGGCCGAACTGTTCACGCAGCTGGCGCGGGATCTCGCGGAGATTGACGCACCGTGACCGACCCCCGCGGCCGGCAGTCGGATGCTGGGCGGACCGGCGGCATCGCCGCGGCTGCGGCGCCCGCGCTGAACGTGGAACGGTTGCGCCAGGACTTTCCGATTCTCAGCCGTCAGATTCATGGCCGCCCGCTGGTCTATCTCGACAACGCCGCGACCACGCAGAAGCCGCAGGCTGTCCTCGACGCGCTGACCGGCTACTACACGACCAGCAACGCCAACGTGCACCGCGGCGTGCACCTGCTCAGCGAGATCGCGACCGAGGCGCACGAGGCGGCGCGCGAGAAGGTCCGCGCCTTCTTCAACGCCGCGTCGCGCCAGGAAATCGTCTTCACGCGCAATTCGACCGAGGGCATCAACCTGGTCGCGCATGCGTTCGGGCGCTGGCGGGTCGCCGCCGGCGACGAGGTGGTGATCTCCGAAATGGAGCACCACTCCAACATCGTTCCGTGGCAGCTGCTGTGCGAGGAGCGCGGCGCGAAGCTGCGCGTGGCGCCGATCGACGACAGCGGCGCGCTGAAGCTCGACGCGCTCGAGGGCCTGCTTGGACCGCGAACCCGGCTGCTGTCGGTGACGCACATGTCGAACGCGCTCGGCACCGTCAATCCGATCGCGTCGATCGTGAAGATGGCGCACGCCAGAGGGGTTCCGGTCCTGGTGGACGGCTCGCAGGCGGCGTACCACATGCCGGTGGACGTCCGGGCGCTCGACTGTGACTTCTACGTCGCGACCGGGCACAAGCTCTACGGACCGACCGGGATCGGCGTGCTCTACGGCCGGCTGTCGCTGCTCGAGGAGATGCCGCCGTTTCTCGGCGGCGGCGACATGATCCGATCCGTCACGTTCGAGAAATCGACCTGGAACGATCTGCCGTACAAGTTCGAGGCCGGCACGCCCGACATCGCCGGCGCGATCGGCCTCGGCGCCGCGCTCGACTACATCACCGGCGTGGGCTTCGACGCGATCACCGCGCACGAGCGCGATTTGCTCGCCTACGGCACGGCCGCGCTCCAGGATCTTCCCGGAGTGCGTCTGATCGGCACCGCGCCGGAGAAGGCGAGCATCCTGTCGTTCGTGGTCGAGGGCGTCCACCCGCACGACATCGGCACCATCGTCGATCAGGAAGGCGTCGCGATCCGGACCGGCCATCACTGCGCGCAGCCGGTGATGGAACGCTTCCGCGTGCCGGCGACGGCGAGGGCCTCGCTCGCGATGTACAACACCAGGCAGGATCTCGACACGCTCGTGCACGCGCTGCGGCGGGTCCAGGCGGTGTTCGGTTGATGCGACGCGGCCGGGCGCTCGAGGCGTTCCCGAAGGGCAACCACTGAATGTCGGATCTCAGCGACCTTTACCAGGAAGTCATCCTCGACCACAACCGCCGGCCGAGGAATTTCCGCAAGATCGAAGGCTCGAGCCATCACGCCGAAGGCTACAACCCGCTCTGCGGGGATCGCGTGAGCGTGTTCGTCCAGGTTACCGGCGATCGCATCGACGATCTCGCGTTCGAGGGATCGGGTTGCGCGATCTCGAAGGCGTCCGCCTCGCTGATGACAGATCGGCTGAAGGGGTGTACGGTAGGAGAAGCCCGGGATCTCTTCGCGCGGTTCCACAAGATGGTCACGACGCCCGTCGATCAACCGGTCGAGGATCTCGGCAAGCTGGTGGCGCTCGCCGGCGTGCGCGAGTTCCCGGTTCGCGTGAAGTGCGCCAGTCTCGCCTGGCACACGCTCAAGGCCGCGCTCGATCGAGAGGAGAAGACGTCCACGGAATGAAGCCGATCCCCGTCGTTCAGCCGCCTCCGCCCGACGCACCCGCGCCGACCACCGACACGGCGGTGCTGGTGGCGGACGCCGCCCGCACCGATGAGTTGAAGCCGCGCATTCTCGATGCGATCCGGACGGTGTACGATCCCGAGATTCCGGTCAACATCCTCGAGCTCGGGTTGATCTACGACGTCATCGTCGATGCCGCCGGGGTGGCCGGCATCCGCATGACGCTCACCGCCCCGGGCTGCCCGGCGGCACAGGCGCTGCCGGTCGAGGTCGCGGAGAAGGCCAGGTCGGTCCCCGGCGTGACCGACGCGAAGGTCGACGTGGTGTGGGACCCGCCGTGGACGAAGGACCGGATGTCTGAGGCCGCGAAGCTGCAGCTGGGCATGTGGTGATCGGGCAAGTGGTGATCGACAAGGTTGTAACCGAGAAAGTAGTGATCGATGCTGCGCCTCTCCAAGAAAGCTGACTACGCGCTGATGGCGATGAAGCACCTCGCCATGCGGTCCGACGCCGCCTCGGCGAGCGCACGGGAGATTGCCGAGCAGTACGACATCCCGATCGAGCTGATGGCCAAGGTGCTGCAGCAGCTGGCGCGGCGCGGCCTGCTCACCTCGCACCAGGGGACGCGCGGCGGCTATCGCCTCGCCCGCAGCTCGGGCGTGATCTCGGTCGCCGACATCATCCAGGCAATTGACGGCCCCCTGACCGTCACCGCGTGCTCGACCGAGGCCGAGAACTGCGGCCAGTACGCCAAGTGCAGCGTCCGCGATCCGCTCTGGCGCATCAAGGACCGCATCATCTCGGCCCTGGCCACGTGCTCGCTCCAGGAGATCTCCACCGATCCTCACGAGCCCGAGGAGCTGCCGTCGGTGCTGACCCTGCGCAGGTCCTGATGTCCAGTCCGGTCTTCCTCGATTACCACGCGACGACGCCGGTGGACCCGGCCGTGCTCGAGGCGATGCTGCCGTACTTCACCGAGCGCTTCGGCAACCCGGCCAGCAGGCAGCACGCGTACGGGTGGAGGCGCAGGAGGCGGTCGAACAGGCGCGCAAGCAGATCGCCGCGCTGATCAACGCCTCGGCCTCGGAGATCATCTTCACCAGCGGCGCGACCGAGTCGAACAACCTGGCGATCAAGGGCGCCGCCTGTGCCCTGAAGGATCGCGGCCAGCACGTGATCACGGTCGCGACCGAGCACAAGTCGGTGCTCGATTCCTGCGCGCGCCTGCAGAAGGACGGCTTCACCGTCACCAGACTGCCGGTCGGCGCCGACGGCCTCGTGAACCTCGACGAGCTCCGCGGCGCCCTGACCGACCGGACCGTGCTCGTGTCGGTGATGGCGGCGAACAACGAGATCGGCGTGCTGCAGCCGCTCGACGCGATCGCGGCGATCGTGCACGAGCGCGGCGCGCTGCTGCACTCGGACGCCGCCCAGGCGTTCGGCAAGGTGCCGCTCGACGTCGCCGCAGCGGGCGTGGATCTGCTCTCGCTGACCGCTCACAAGTGCTACGGCCCGAAGGGCGCGGGCGCGCTGTATATCCGGAAGCAGCGGCCGAAGGTGCCGATCGAGTGTCAGATCGACGGCGGCGGTCATGAGGGCGGCCTTCGATCGGGCACGCTCAACGTCCCCGGGATCGTCGGGCTCGGCGCCTGTGCCGAGGTCGCGCGCCAGAAGCTGCCGGACGAATCGCCGCGGCTCGCCGCGATGCGGGATCGCCTGCTGCGCGGCCTGCAGGACGGCCTGCCGGGCGTGCGCGTCAACGGTTCGCTCGAGCGCCGGTTGCCGCACAACCTGCACGTCAGCTTCGACGCCATCGAAGGCGAAGCCCTCCTGATGGCGCTCGGCGACATTGCCGTCTCGACGGCGTCGGCCTGCAGTTCCGGCAGCCACGCGCCGTCCCATGTGCTCCAGGCCATCGGCGCGGTCGGCGACACCGCCGGCGCCTCGATCCGTTTCGGCCTCGGCCGCTGGACCAGCGACGCGGACATCGACTTTGCGATCGACCGCGTGACCACCGTCGTGCGCAGCCTGCGCGAGCGCCATCCCGTCGCCAGGTCATAACGCGCGCCAGTTCGGCGCGTCTCCAGAATTCAGGCTTTCATGTCCCAGAAAATCACGGTTGCGCACAGTCCGGACTCCGACGACGCCTTCATGTTCTTCGGCCTGGCGAGCGGCGCCGTCGAAACCCACGGCCTCGTCGTCGAGCAGGTGCTCGCCGACATCGAAACGCTCAACCGCGCCGCGCTCGAAGGACGCTACGAGGTCACGGCGGTGTCGTTTCACGCCTACGCGCACCTGAGCGATAAGTACGCGCTGCTGCCGCACGGCGCGAGCATGGGCGACCGTTACGGGCCGATCGTGGTGGCGCGTCACGGGGGGCCGACCGCAGTGAAGGGATCGCGCATCGCGATCCCGGGCACGCTGACCACCGCCTATCTGGCGCTGCGGCTCTACGAGCCTGATTTCGAATACATCGTCGTGCCGTTCGACCAGATCCAGCAGGCCGTCGCCGAGGGCAAGGCGGACGCGGGGCTGCTGATCCACGAAGGTCAGCTCACCTACGCGGAAGAAGGGCTTATGAAGCTGGTCGATCTCGGCGAGTGGTGGGCCGAGCACACCGAAGGCCTGCCGCTGCCGCTCGGCGGCAACATCATCCGCCGCGATCTCGGACCCGAGATGATTTCCAAGGTCTCGAAGGTCCTGCACGACAGCATCGCGTATGCGCTCTCGCACCGCGAGGAGGCGGTCGAGTACGCGCTGCAGTTCGGACGCGGCCTCGATCGCGCGCGCACCGACACGTTCGTGGGGATGTACGTGAACAACCTGACGCTGTCGTATGGCGACCGCGGACGCAAGGCCGTGGAGCGGCTCCTCGCCGACGCCTACGACAAGGGGCTCATCCCGCAGCGGGTCCCGATCGAGTTCGCGGCTTAAGGTCTTTCAATTCCCAACTCCCAACCTCCAACTCCCAAAGGAATCCGCTCGAAAGAACGGGGTGAAAGCCGCCGCGACCTGCCCGATTGCCCCGATTTCAACCCCAGCGCTTCGAGGGGGAGTCGACTTGGGAGTTGGGAGTTGGGCGTTGGGAGTTAGCGAAGCGTAAGGTCAGCGAAGACAAAGTCTCCCCGTTCGACCACGTCGCCACCCTCGACCGCCAGCGGCCGCGCGAACATCGGGCCGTCGATCACGCAGCTGTGGAATTCGCCGCGTTCGCCGCAGGGATCGATCGTGGCCGGGAGCTCAGACAGCAGCTGCTCGTCGAACGCGCGCCCGGCGAATGACGCCGGCAGCACGCGCTGATCGACGCAGGTCAGGATCGCCTTCAGCCCGCTGCCGATCATGGTCCGCGCCAGATCGCGGGTCGGCCGCCCCCACAAAGGAAAAATCGGCGTCAACCCGGTGTCGGCGAGCCGGTCCTCGCGATACTGCCGGACGTCGCGCAGGAACAGGTCGCCGAACGCGACGTGAGTGAAGCCGTCGGCCACGGCGGCTACTACTGCCTCCGCCATCCGCTGCTCGTAGATCTCGTTCGGGCACGGGGACGGGATCGGTATCGTGACGAGCGGCAGGCCGGCCGCGTCGGCCTGGGCGCGCAGCACCTCGACCCTGACGCCGTGCATCGCCACGCGATCGTAGGCCTCGTTGACCGTCGTCAAGAGCGCCGCCGGCGTGCCGAGGCCTTCGCTGCGGATGACGTGCAGCATCCAGGCGCTGTCCTTGCCGCTGCTCCACGAGACGAGGATTTTCATCGGACTCCGTTCAGTGCGCGCCAGAAGATCTCGACCCCTTCGGCGACGCGCGGCCCCGGGATGACCGTGCGCGGGTCGGCCAGGATGTGCACGCGCTTCTGCCGGATCGCCGGCACCGAGGCGAGCGCGGCCCACGCCTTCAGCTCTTTCGCCTCGGTCGCGGCGTCGATGGGATCGGCACGCAGCTCGAGGATGACGTCGGGACGGCGGGCAATGATCATCTCGCTCGTGGCCTGGACCGACTCGCGGTCGGCGTCGGCGAAGACGTTGTCGGCCCCGGCCGCCGAGACCATGTCGTGGATGAAGCCCTTGCCGCCGCTGGCGAAGATCCCGCGCAGCGCGAAGGCGTCCCGCCCGAACACGACGAGGGCGCGCGGACGCGCCTGCCCCTTGCTCTTCTCGCGCACCGCGTTCACCCGCGACTCGATGGTCGCGGCGAGCGTTGCCGCCTCGCCGGCCAACCCGACCCGCTCGCCCACCCGCCTGATCGTCGCGGTCACGTCCGCCAGACCCGAATGGGTGTACCTGAAACGCGGGAATCCCGGCGCGTCCGAGCTGGACGAGCAGATCCTTCTGGCTGTGATAGACGACGACCAGGTCGGGGCGCAGCGACAGGATCCGCTCGACATCGGGATCGAGCAGCGCGCCGACGCGCGGCAGCCGCTCGACGTCGGGCGGGAAGCGGTCGAAGCTGCTGACCGCGACGACGCGTCCGCCGGCGCCGATGGCGAACAGCATCTCGGTGACCGCCGGGACGAGCGAGATGATCCGGGCCGGCTTCGCAGCAGTCTGTCCGGAGACGACCGGGTGTGCCGCCAGGACCAGCGCCAACAGCAGCACGAGGGTCGCCGCCGCGCACCAACCTTGGCCTCGCCGTACGTGGCTTTGCCGTGGGTGGCTTCCGGCTTCAGCCGGAAGGTAACGGCGTCGATTCTCTTCCGCCTGAAGGCGGAAGCCACGAGTCGTCAATCAGGTTCTCCTCACGAGCCCAGCTAGCTCGTTCGAGCGGTTTTCCTCACGAGCAGCCACAGAAAAAACGGGCCGCCGATCAGCGCGGTGATGACGCCCACCGGCAGCTCGAGCGGCGGCAGCACCGTGCGCGCCACCGCGTCGCAGGCGACGAGGAACGCGGCGCCGAACAGCGCGGACGCGGGCAGCACGATCCGGTGGTCGGAGCCGACGAGCAGCCGCACCAGGTGCGGCACGATGATGCCGACGAAACCGACCGGGCCGCCGACCGACACGGCCGCGCCGGTGGCGAGCGATGCGCTGACGAACGCCACGCGCTGGGCGCGGACGACGTCGAGGCCGCGCGATTCGGCGGCGTCGGCGCCGAGGCTCAGCAGGTTGAGCGGCCGCGCCAGCCAGGCGAACGCGGCAAATGCGGCGACCACGAGCGGCAGCGCGGTCAGCAGCGGGTCGTAGCTGCTGACGTCGAGATCGCCCATCAGCCAGCGCAGGATGCGAAAGGTCTCCGCGAAGTCGGCGAAGTACTGCACGAACAGGATCAGCGCCGAGAAGAACGCGTTCATCGTGACGCCGGCGAGGAGCAGGACGTCCGTGGAGAGCCCGCGATGCCGGGCGCTTGCCAGGAAGTAGACGACCGCGACGGCCAGCAGCGAGCCGGCGAAGCTCGCCAGCGGCGCCAGCGGCACGCCGAACCACGCGAACGCCGGCTTGAAGGTAATCGCCAGCATCGCGCCGAGCGCGGCGCCGGCCGAGACGCCGAGCGTGAACGGCGTCGCCAGCGGGTTGCGGAGCAGGCCCTGAAAGATCACGCCCGCGGCCGCCAGCGTCGAGCCGACCAGCGCACCCGCCAGCGTCCGCGGCAGCCGTGCGATGAAGAAGATCTGCGCGTCGGCGTTGTCCGCGAACGGGATCGACCAGTCGAGCGCCCGCCGCAGGCTGATCGGCGTCGAGCCGATCAGCGGCGCGGTCAGGATCGCGCCAAGCGCCGCGCCGCCGAAGACGAGCAGCGCCATCGCGAGGCGGCGGCCGATCGGCTTCACGCCGGCGGCCCGCCTTCGACCACCTTGATCGGCGTCACCGTGAGCCGGCCGGTGGCGTCGTGCCGGCTGACGTCGACGTCGACGTCGTAGAGCGCGCGGATCCGCGCCGGTGTCAGCACATCGCCGGCCGGGCCCGAGGCCATGATCCGGCCGTTCCGCATCATCACGATCGCCTCGCACAGCCCGGCCGCGAGCGACAGGTCGTGCGTCGAGACGATCATCGTGAGCCCGCGCTCGCGGTGCAGCGACTGCAGGAGCTGGGCGACGCCGAGTTGGTACTTGAGGTCGAGGGCGGCGGTCGGCTCGTCCAGCAGCAGCACGGCGCTCCGCTCGTCGTCCGAGGTGATCTGCGCCAGCGCTGCCGCGATGATCACGCGCTGTTTCTCTCCGCCGCTCAGCGTCGAGAACGGACGCGAGGCGAGCGCGTCGACGCCGGTCGCGGCCAGCGCGCCGGTCGCGATCGCGATGTCGCGAGGCCCCTCGACCGCGAACGCGCCGAGGTGCGCGTAGCGTCCCATCAGCACCACCTCGAGGACCGAGTAGTCGAAGGCGAGCTGCGTCTCCTGCGGAACGACGGCCATGCGCCGCGCCACCGCCGCGCGTGGCAAGGACGAGAGCGCCACGCCGTCGAGCGTGACCGTTCCTTGCGAAGGCCGCCGGGTGCCGGCCAGCAGGCGGAGCAGCGTGGTCTTGCCGGACCCGTTCGGTCCGATCAGCCCGATCAATGCGCCGGCCGGCACGTCGAGCGAGACGCCATGCACGACCGGCGTCCCGCCATAGCCGAAGACGAGGTCAGCGGCCTGCAGCAATGCGGAGCCCTGCGGCGGCGCGCCGGCCGAGCGCCGGAAACCCGAACGCCTCCTCGTAGGACCGATCGAACAGGTTCTCGACGCGCACGAAGACCTCGGCATGGCGCAGCACGCGCACGGCGGCGCCGGCGTTCCAGGCCTGGTATCCCTGCGCCTCGAACAGTCCGCCGAAGGTGCCGAACGACGGCTCGACGTCCAGCACCTCGCTGCGGCCGCCGCCGCGCAGGAACGCGCTGAAGGCCGACACGCTCAACGCGAGATCGGCGAAGAACTGATGGTCCGGCCGGCGGAGCAGGTCCTGGCCGACCGTGAACGGCGGTGGCGCCGCCTCGTCCTGATCGACGGCGAGGACCTTGGTCGCAAGCCGGGTGTAGCCGACGCGTCCCGTGAGATCGATCGGACGCCCGGCCTGGATGCGGCCGCGCAGCGTCACCGCCAGCTCGAGGCCGCGCGCGCGCGCGTTCGAGATGTTGTCGGTGCGATAGCGGCTGGAACCGGTGAACGAGCCGACCGTCACGATCAGATCGTCGTACTTGTTGAAGAAGGCAGTCGCTTCGATCAGGCCCTTGCCCGACAGGAACGCCTGGTCGATTCCCGCCTCGGCGCTGACGCTGCGCTCGGGCCGCAGCTCGGGGTTGTCGGTGAATGCCAGCTCGAACGCGTCGGGCGGACGGATGCCCCGTCCGACGGCGCCCCGCAGCTTCGTGTACGCGCCGCCGCCGCCGCGCGGCAGCCAGGCCGCCGCCAGCCGCGGATTCACCGACACGTCGTCGTCTGATGCGAGGTCGGGTCGCGAGCCCGAGGGCTCGATCTGTTCGCGGTGGATCTGCTCGATCCGAACGCCACCGGTGATGAACGCGCGATCCTCATGGTTCCAGCGCGCCTCGCCGAAGTAGCCGGCGATGCGCCGGGTAATCGGGATCTCCTGGAACGACGACCCGGTGATGAAGGTGCTGCCGGCGCGCTCACGCTGGAGCTCGAGTCCGGCCGACACGTCGATCGACGGGTGCACGGTGACGTCGGTCTGCATCCGGCCAGCCCATCGCCGCGAAAACGACGTCGACTCGCCGAACGGGCTCGCGAAGTCGCTTTCGAGGTGGTAGTAGCCGAGCAGTCCCTGCAGACGCACGCGCGACGTGAGCGGCGCCATCGCCGCAACCGATGCCTGCGACCGGTCGTTGGTACCGCGTGAGAGGACGTCGATCCCTTCGTAGGCGCCGATCGGATTGCTGCCGAATGGGCCCGGGAATCCTCGCTCGTCGGTCGAGTGCCGGACGTTGCCGCGCACCCACGCGCCACCATCGCGCCAACCGGCCGAGACCTCGCCGGTGTGGCGCTCGTAGTCGTCGTTGCTGACCGTCTCGCCGCCGGGAGTCAGCTCACCGTTCATGCCGTCGCTCAGCAGCCGGTCGTACGACGCGCCCCACTCGAACGCCCGGTACTCGCCCGACGTGGACGCGGCCAGGCGCGACGTGCCGAAGCTGCCGCCTTCGACGTGCACCTGTCCCGCCGGCGGACCGCCGCGACGGGTGATGATGCTCACGACCGCGCCAATCGCATTCGAGCCGAACAGCGCGCTCTGCGGTCCGCGCACCACTTCGATGCGTTCGATGTTCGCGGTGGCGATCTGCCCGAAGTCGAAGTCGCCGCCGAACGCGTTCACCGGCACGCCGTCGATCAACGCGAGCGTGTAGTTCGATTCGCCGCCGCGCGGAAACAGGTTGGTGTTGGCGCCGACGCCGCCGGTGGTCACCAGCGCGAGTCCGGGCACGGTGCGCAGGGCATCGGCCACCGAATGAATCTGCCGGGCCTCGAGCTCGGCGCCGGTGATGATCGTCACGCTCGACGTGACCTGCGTGACCGGCACCTCGACCTGTGCCGCGGATACGACCACCGACTCCGACAGGGCGCTCATCGAGAGGCTGATGGTGCCGAGGTCCCTGGCGTCGCCCGACGCATCCACCCACAGCGGCTCGGCCTTGAACCCCTCCGCGGCGACGCGCACGGCAACGCGGCCGGCGTCCGGGACCGCGACCGTGAAGCGGCCGTCTTCGCTGGTGATTGCCGACGGCGTGGTGGCGCCTCCGCCCGTGACGAACACGCGCGCGCCCGCGACCGGGCGGCCGTCGGGATCGACGACGCGGCCGTTGAGCGGGCCGGCGCTGGCCACGGCCGCGGCGGCAAGGACGATGGCGATGGTGGTGAAACGGAACAGAAATCGAGCAGGGGGGACGAGCATTCGGGCTCCTTCCGGCGTGTCTCGCGCCGATGGACAAGGACGGCCCGGCATCCAGGTATCCTGGCTCGCGGATCGTGGCATCCATCGCGGCCTTCCCATGCAGTCATCTGCACAGTGGCTTCCGGCGTGACGCCGGAACGAGCGATGGAGCTCCCCGCTTACAGTGGCGGCACCGCGTGGGCTTTTCACCCACTTCGCATGGCCGCCGGGCACAGTCGGTTCGGCCCAGTATAGCCCGGGCGCTGCGGTACAATTGGAAAAGCCGAAAATGTCGAAAAGCTCGAGCGTCACCGTCCGTGAGACCCTGCCGCAGCGCCTCAGCACTTCCGGTCAGCTGTCGGTGCATGCCGAATCGCTGCTGGTGCCGACCGATACGCGCATCCAGCTGGTGGACATCACCGAGACCGTCATGGAGCAGGTGCGGCGGTCGGGCATTCGGGAGGGACTCGCCAGCCTGTGGTCGATGCACACGACCTGCGCGCTCTTCATCAACGAGGCGCAGAAGGCGCTGCACGCCGACATCCTCCGGGTGCTCGAGGAGGTGGTCGATCGCGACGCCGAGTGGATGCACAACGACCCCCAGCACTCCGACTGCGATCGCATGAATGCCGACTCGCACCTGCGGGCGATGCTGCTCGGCCACAGCCTGACGCTCCAGATCAGCGCCGGCGAGCCGGTGCTCGGGCAGTGGCAGCGGGTGCTGGTTGCCGAGATGGACGGACCGCGCGCGCGGACCATCCGCATGCAGCTGATGGGTCTGCAGTGAGCACGGGGCTGTCGCGGCAGGCCGCCGGGCGGCGCCTCGACGCCGCGGGCATCGCGGACATCGCCGCGAAAGTCGATGCCGGCGTCAGGCTGAGCCTCGAGGACGGCGTCCGGCTGTTCGAATCCCCAGACCTCCTCGCCCTCGGCTGGATGGCGAACCAGGAGCGCGAGAGGCGGCACGGCGGCCGCACCTACTACAACTTCAATATCCGCCTCGAGGCGACCAACGTGTGTGTGGCGAGCTGCCTGTTCTGCTCGTTCGCGCGCCTGCGGCCCGGCGACCCGGGCTCGTACACGATGTCGCTCGAACAGCTCTGGGACAAGCTGCGCGCCCGTGCCCACCAGCCGCTGACCGAAGTCCACGTCGTCAACGGGCTGCACCCCGATCTCCCGTTCGACTATTACCTGGAGATGCTGCGCGGGTTCAAACAAATCCGTCCCGAGATACACCTGAAGTGCTTCACCGCCGTCGAGATCGCCTTCTTCGCGGATCTCTACGGGAGGAGCGACGAGCAGGTGTTGCGCGAGCTGATGGAGGCCGGGCTCGATTCACTGCCTGGCGGCGGCGCCGAGGTCTTCGCCGACCGGGTCCGCCGGAAGATCTGCCACGACAAGTGCGGCGCCGACCGCTATCTCGACATCCATCGCATCGCGCACCGGCTCGGGATGCGTTCGAACATCACGATGCTGTACGGCCATATCGAAACGCTGGCCGAGCGCGTCGATCACATGCTGCGGGTTCGCGCGCTGCAGGACGAGACCCGGTCAGTGCAGGCCTTCATTCCGCTGGCCTTCCATCCCGACAACAACCAGATGCGGAAACTGCCGGCGCCGACCGCCGCCGACACGCTGCGCGTGCTCGCGGTGTCGCGGCTGATGCTCGACAACGTCCCGCACGTCAAGGCGTTCTGGATCGCCACCGGCGTCGAGGTGGCGCAGTTGTCGCTGTGGTTTGGCGTGGACGATCTCGACGGGACGGTGCAGGAGGAGAAGATTTACCACATGGCCGGGGCCCGGACGCCCGAGATCATGACGACGCTCCGCCATCCGCCGGCTCATCCGCGTGGCTGGACGCGAACCGGTCGAGCGGGACACGCTCTACAACGTCATCACCGGCCCCGAGGCCGCTGACGAGGTTGGCGCCTCCATGGCATGACCGATGCTCGTTTCAGTGTCTAATGGGCCATCGAGCCCGCATCGGGCGTCGTAAGTAGGGACGCGCAAAGCGCGCCGACAGGCGCGCCCGCCGGAAGCGGCGCGGGGCTGTGGGCCCCCGCGAGCGACGGCGCTAGGGGGTCCGGGGGACGAAGGCCCCCGGAGAAGAATGGATATCAAAGTTCTCACCGACTTCGAGAAGCAGAGCATCGGCGAGCGTCAACCGCTGCCGGAGCGGTTTCTCCGTCTGTCGGACGACGAGCTCGATGCCCGGATCACTGCCGCCAAGGCCACCCTCGGCGAGCGCGTTGTCATTCTCGGCCACCACTATCAGCGCGACGAAGTGATCAAGTTCGCCGACTACATCGGCGACTCGCTCAAGCTCGCGCGCGCCGCCGCGACCCGCGACAAGGCCGACTTCATCGTCTTCTGCGGCGTGCACTTCATGGCGGAGAGCGCCGACATCCTGCGCGCGCCGCACCAGAAGGTCGTCCTTCCCGACCTGGCTGCCGGCTGCTCGATGGCCGACATGGCCGCGCCCGACCAGCTCGAGATCTGCTGGCGCGAGCTGGAGCAGATGGGGATTCGGACCGACGCGGTCGAGAACGGCAAGGCCGGCGTCATCCCCGTCACCTACATCAACTCGTCCGCGGCCATCAAAGCCTTCGTCGGCAAGCATGGCGGCATCGTCTGCACCTCCACCAACGCGCGCGCCGTCATGACGTGGGCGTGGGAGCGCGGCGAGAAGCTGTTGATGCTCCCCGACCAGCACCTGGGGCGCAACACCGCCTTCAAGATGGGCGTGCCGCTCGACGAGATGGTGGTCTGGGATCCGAACGAGATGTGGGGCGGCCTCGAGAAGCCACAGCTCGAGCACGCGAAGCTGTTCCTCTGGAAGGGGCACTGCTCGGTGCACACGCGCTTCACCGTGCCGCAGATCGAGGCGTTCCGGAAGAAGTACCCCGAGGGCCGCGTCGTCGCGCATCCAGAGTGCACGCTCGACGTCGTCTGCGCCGCCGACGAAAGCGGCTCGACCGAGTACATCATCAACACCGTGAAGGCGAGCCCGCCCGGCACGGTGTGGGCCGTCGCCACCGAGATCCACCTCGTCAACCGGCTGACGCAGCGAAGTGCCCGACAAGACCATCGTCACGCTCGACCCGTTCGGCTGCCTGTGCTCGACGATGTTCCGCGTCTCGCCCAACCATCTGCTGTGGATTCTCGAGGGGCTGGTCGAAGGGCAGATTCACAACCAGATCACGGTGCCCGACGAGATCAAGGCCGACGCCAAGCTTGCGCTCGACCGTATGCTCGCGCAATAGCTGCGCAAAGTCCCAACTCCCAACTCCCAACTCCCCACTTCCAAAATTGCGGTAATCACCGCTCATGGAACAGCTCCATCTCAGCCTGAGGTTTCAAGGTTCTTTGGGAGTTGGAAGTTGGTAGTTGGGAGTTGTGGCCCCGGCATCTGATGTACGATTCCTCTTTTAGAGGAGTGCTGAATGGCCCACGAAGTACCACCGCTGCCGTACGACTACAACGCGCTCGAGCCCCACATCGACGAACAGACGATGAGGATTCATCACGATAAGCATCACGCCGCCTACGTGACCAACCTCAACGCCGCGCTCGAGAAGCATCCGGACCTGCAGCAGAAGAGCATCGAGGACCTGCTGAAGTCCATCAACAGCGTGCCGGAAGACATCCGGACCGCGGTCCGCAACAACGGCGGCGGCCACGCCAATCACACGATGTTCTGGCAGCTCATGGGCCCGGCAAAGGGTGGCGCGCCGTCGGGCGCCCTCGGTGACGCGATCAAGTCGTCGTTCGGCGACTTCGACACGTTCAAGAAGCAGTTCGCCGACGCCGGCGTGAAGCGGTTCGGCAGCGGCTGGGCGTGGCTGATCGACGCCGGCGGCAAGCTGGTGATCGAGAGCTCCGCCAACCAGGACAGTCCGCTGATGGAAGGCAAGAAGGCGATCCTCGGGCTCGACGTCTGGGAGCACGCCTACTACCTGAAGTACCAGAACCGCCGGCCCGACTACATCGGCGCCTGGTGGAACGTCGTCAACTGGGACGAGGTCGCGAAGCGCTTCAAATAGCGTCGAGCGCCCGCAGGATCTCCTCGTGCGAGGGGAACTCTTCCTGCGAGTCGGCGACGAACGAATAGCGGATCGATCGGTCGCGATCGATCAGGAACAGGGCTGGGCGCGCGATGTTCCACGCGTCCAGCCCCAGCCGATGCCACACCCCGTAGGCCTTCAACACGTCGCGCGATTCGTCGACGAGGATGTTGAACGGCAGGCCTGACTCCTCGACATAGCGGCGCACCGCGTCCGAGCGCTGCGCCACCACGGTCACCACCTGCGCGCCGCGTCGGGCGTATTCCGCTGAGTTGTGTGCCAGTTCACCGAACCGGCGGCGGCAGTTCGGTCACCAGGTGCCGCGGTGGAACGCGAGCAGCACCGGTCCCTTCTCGAGAAAGCTCTCGAGCGAGCGCATCTGTCCCTTCTGCGTCGGGAGTTCGAACGGCGGCGCGGTCACCAGCGTCGAGCGTGTCGGCATAGCGTCTGTCCTGCCTCAATCCTGAAAGAGCCTGACGTCCACCAGCTGGCCCGCTTCGACGATGTCGGTGTGGGTCGGGATCTCGATGTAGCCGTCGGCCTGCGACATGCTGGTGATGTCGCCCGACGACTTGAACGCCGGCACGGCGGCGCCGTCCACCAGCCTCACGGTGTAGAACTGATGCCGGCCCGTCGTCGAGACGATGCGGCGTGAGAGCGGAACGGTGACGGTCCGCGGGCGGTACTCAGGCAGACGCGCGATGCGGCGCAGCAGCGGCGTCAGCAGCAGGTACGCGTTCGACAGGCACGACGTCGGGTTGCCGGGCATGCCCAGCACCAGCTGGCGACCGGCGCGGCCGAACAGCGTCGGCTTCCCCGGCTTCACCGCGATGCCGTGAAACAGCACCTCGCCGCGCGCGCGCACCAGGTCGAGCACGAGGTCCTTCTCGCCGGCCGAGCTGCCGCCGGAGAACACGACGATGTCGGCGGCGGCGGCGCTGTCCAACGCCGCGTGGAGATGGTCGAGCGTGTCCGCGGCGATCGAGAGCACCTGGGGGACGCCTCCGTGCCGCGCGACGATCGCGGACAGCGTGAAGCGGTTGATGTCGTAGATCTGCCCGGGCCGCAGCGGCTGGCCGGGCTCGACGATCTCGTCGCCGGTCGAGAGAATCGCGACCACCGGCCGCGCGTAGACGTCGACGTCGCTGGTCCCCGTTGCCGCCAGCGCGCCGGCGCGGCTGGGAGTAATCACCTGTCCGGGCCCGAGCACGACCGTGCCCGGCGTGAGGTCGGATCCGCGCGGCGAGATGTTCTGGCGCGGATAGACCGGGGTCATGACGCGCACGTCGCCATCCGACGGGCGTTCCGTCTCCTCGACCATGACCACCGCGGTCGCCCCCTCCGGCACCGGTGCGCCGGTCGCGATCTGCATGCACTCGCCGGATCGAATGGCGCGCGAGGGCACGCGGCCGGTATGGATGGTGTCGATGCAGCGCAGCGTCCGCGGATCGGTGCGGCCGGCGCCGAAGGTGTCCTCCGCGATCACCGCGTAGCCGTCCATCGCCGCGCGGTCGAAGGGGGGCACGTCGGCGGTCGAGACGACGGTGCCGGCCATGACCCGTCCGTCCGCATCGTGCAGCCGCACCCGCTCGACGCGGTCGATGGGAGTGGCCGCCTCATGAATCAGCGCCATCGCCTCCGACAGCGGCATCGTCGCGCGGATTGGCTTCATCGTCTGCATGATGGTCAGCGCCGCAGCTCGCGCACGATGTGTCCGAGCTCGGGAACGATCAACTTCGTCATCGCGAGGCGCACCGCCTTCTCGGAGCCCGGCAGCGCGAACACGGCGGTCTTGCGGATGGTGCCGGCGCAGGCGCGGCTCAGCATCGCGGCGGGTCCGATCTCGTCGTAGCTGAGCATGCGGAACAGCTCGCCGAAGCCGTCGAGGTGCTTGTCGAGCAGCCCGGTGATGGCTTCGAAGGTGCTGTCGCGCGAGGTGATGCCGGTGCCGCCGGTTGAGATGACGACGTCGGCGGAGACGGTGGCGCGGCGCACCGCTTCGGCGACCGGCCCGGGATCGTCGCGCAGCACCTTGCGGCCGGTGATGGTGTGGCCCGCGGCGGTCAGCGCCTCGACGATCGCCGCCCCGCTCGCATCGTCCTGCTCGGTGCGCGTGTCGCTGACCGTGAGGACGAAGCAGCGGACCGAGGCGGGAGACGATTCCCGGTGCAGGGTGACGGAGTCCACCCGGCGATTATAGGGAATCGGCGGAAATCAGGGGCTTGCGGCCGGCCCGGCTGGCGTCCCGGCCGGAGAATCCGTGTGATAGAATTCGAGTTTCTGTGCGGCCGTTGGAGCGGCACAGAGCACACCTTCGCGCCCATAGCTCAGTTGGATAGAGCGTCTGGCTACGAACCAGGAGGTCGCACGTTCGAGTCGTGCTGGGCGCACCAATCTAGATCGGCGGGGACCCCTACACCCCGCCTGGCTCACTTCATTCCGCTCGCGCTACGCCAGCTCGCTCCATTCCGTTCGCTCGGGTGAGGTTAGTCCGACGTTCGTCGACGGGCGCACACTCGTTGAACGAGCTGCGGCTGCTCTCGCGGGGACCCCGACCCCACTCCGTGCGCGTGCCTCACTCGCTAGCGCTCGTTCGCTTCTGACCTTCATCGGAACAACAGCTGCATGGCGGGTGCCGGGGCTGGAGGCGAAGCCGATCATTGACATTCAGGTGTCCGTGGAACAGCTGCAGCCTCTCCGTGTCTACGCCGAGCCGCTCGCCACGGTGGGCTATGTTCACGTGCCCCATGCTGACGATGCCGTGTGTCCGTTCTTTCATCGGCCAAGTGAATGGCCTCACACGCATCATGTTCACGTCGTTCATTCCGGCGGACACGAAGAGCGACGCACGCTGGCTTTCCGTGATTTCTTGCGCGAGCACGGCGACGTCGCACGGGAATACGTCACCCTGAAGAAACAGCTGGCGACTCTGGTCAACGCAGCGGAGTCTTCGTCTCGCGAAACGTACGCGAACGCCAAGAGCGAGTTCATCGACCGCGTCGTTCAGACTGCACTGGCGGCGGGTTTTCCACGCGGGTTGTGAGGTGCCGTGGTCAACCGTCAGCAGGCGCGTGAGGGCCGCCCCGATCCGCCGATCGCGCTCGTCACCACGACGTTGACCGACTCGGTGGCCGGATCGAATGTGATGTGCGCCTCGCCGCGTCGAAGCTGGATCAGCACCTGCGCGACCTTGTCCTCGAGCGACGTCTCGTGCTCGCCATAGTCGGTGCCCTCACGCAACACGAACGACTCGATCACCGCCCGCAGCGTGTCTGGCTCGAGATCGTCGGGCGCCAATCGGATGGGGGCGATCTCCGTGCCGCGGCGTTCCCCTTCAAGTTCGACCGTGACCTCGCGCTCGTCCTGCATGTGCCACAAACGATACCCGATGTCTGTGGCGCACGTCTCGCGCGCCACTGCGGACGAGCACAGTGGACCAGGCCGGCCGCGTCGCTGTTCAACTTTTGCCGTCAGCTGGCAGCACTGCGGGCGCGGACGCCGCTGTGCTACTGTGCGAACAGGAGTCCGTATGTCGCTTCGGCTCGTCCCTGCGCTCTCGCTGTTCATCGCCCTCGCCGCCACTTCCGCTCCTCACGCGGCGCTGATCGCTCAACCCACCGCGCCGACAATCGTCGGTGCCTGGGTGCTGAATCCGGCGCTGACGCAGCGTCCCGAAGAGATCGGGTTCAGCGCCGAGTGGGCGCGCGCGCAGGGCTCCGGCGGCGGACGATCCCGCGGCGGCCGCGGCGGCTCCGGTTCCGGCGGCGGCGCCATGGGCGTGCCGTCGATCTCGCGCACGAGCGCCGACGACAGCACGCGCCTGCAGCAGCTCACCGGAGACGCGCGGACGCCGCCCTCCCGACTCACGATCGTCCAGAAGGACAGCGCCATCGCGATCGCCGACGATCAGGGGCACGCGCGCACCTTCCGTCCCGATGGGCGTCTCGAGGAACTGACGATCGGCACCGTGCCGCTGCTGACGACTGCACGGTGGGATGGGGCAAGCCTGGTCGTGGTCTACGAGGTCGAGACCGGCCGGCAGCTGCGCTACACGTACACGCCGTTGGCCGATCCCACGCGGCTGCAGGTGAACATTCGGTTCCTCGAGCGGGGGCGGGAAGGAGACGAAGTGCGGCTCACCTACGAGCCGCCGGACGCGCACGACCGCGCGATTTTGTCGGGAGCCCCGGCGTCACAACCCGCCGCGCCGTCAGCGTCAGCCTCGACGCCGCCTGGCGTTCCGGACGGCGCGCCGCCGTCTGCGCGTCCTCCCGTGCTGCCGCCCGGGTCGGAGCTGCGCGGTCTGACCACGATCGGTACGGTCGTCGAGGATCTGAGCGCGCAAGGCAAGGCGTGCGGGCTCGATCAGGAGAAGATCCGAACCTCGATCGCGCGTGTCCTGGCGGATGCCGGTTTCAAGACCGAGCGCTTCGGCAACGAAGACACCTCCCTGTTGCTCAGCGTCGTGACGAGCAGGCTGCCGGACGGCACCTGCGTGTCACGATACGACGCATCGCTCGTGACGCAGGCCGACGCGACGTTTCCGTACCTGAAGGGTCTTGTCGCAGTGCCAGTGCAGCTCCTGCACGAAGGTGGGATGGCCGGCGGCTCGCCGGCCTCGCACGCGTCGGCCGTCATGGACGCGCTCGTCAAATCGGCGAACCGCTTCGTCTCGCAGATTCGCGCGGCGAACAAGTCGGTCGGGGCGCCGTGACGCGAACGGCGAGCCTCTATTCCTTGAACAGCTTCTGGGCGAAGTGGTACAGGCTGCTGCTCATTTCGGCGGTGTCATGACCGTTGGTGTCCAGACGCCAGGAGTGGGCCACGCCCTTCTCCTGGAGATAGGTGTGCAGGTCGCGGTTGTAGCGCTGCAGCGGATCCCGGTTGCCCACGGAGAGCCAGAGAAGCTTCAGTTTCTTGACTGGTGCCGGATCGGGCACGAGCTCGGCCGGCGGCCTCGTGTTGGGAGCGGACGCGACGGCGGCGATCCAGGCGAAGGTGTCGAGGTTGGTGAGGCCGATATTGAGCGACTGACCGCCTCCCATCGACATCCCGGCGATGGCGCGATGTTCGCGATCGGCAAGCACCGAGTATTTCGCCTCAACGAAGGGGATGATCTCCTTCACGAGGTCCTCGTGGTAGGGAGTCCCGTAGGACGCCTGGGTACGGTCGCCCTGCTTCTCGTCGGCAGGCGTCGCGGTAGCATTCCCGCTCGGGAAGACGATGATGAACGGTGCCACTTTCTTCTCGGCGAGCAGGTTGTCGATGATGATTGGCGCGCGCGCCCGCTGCGTCCATTCGGTGCTCGTGTTGCCCAGGCCATGGTGGAGATAGAGCACGGGATACTTGCGAGCGGTGGAGTAGCCCGGGGCGTGTAGACGCGCAGCATGCGCCGAAATCCGAGGGTCTTCGAATCGTACTCGACGATCTCCACCTGGCCGTGCGGAATGTCTTCCCGTGCGACGTTGTAGCCGGCGGCGGGCTCTGGGTAAAGGTCCAGACCTTCGGGCGGGCCCGAAGGCTCGATTGGGCCGAGGCCTCTGCCACCTCCCGGTCCACCGGCCCGGCCGGAAGCCGGTGTTCCAGGTTGGGCAGGTGTGGGTGTCACGGCCTGGGCGTATAGGAGAGCGGTCGGCATCATAAGGCACGCCGAGAGGGCGACTATCTGCGGGATAGCGGCTAGTCCGTGCATGTGGGGTGTCTCGGCATGTTGAGCATGGTCATATTCTGCCCTATTCATTGAGGCGGGCAGGTTGGCCGCAGGTTGGCGGGTCGGGTCCGGTGATCCTGCCGTGTCGATGAGCCTCATGTGACTGGCGGACTCACGATTGGGCTGGGCCTCGCCATGGGGCTCGGCCGGGGCTTGCGGGGTCGCGAACAGACGTTCGGCGGACAGGAAAGTCGGAGTACGCGAGCCACAGCGCGTGCTCCCGGAGTGGCTATAATCCCGTCGTCCGTGCCGGACCGCACGATTTCGCACTACCGGCTTCTCGGCGTCCTCGGCGAGGGCGGCATGGGCGTCGTCTACAAGGCTGAAGACAGCCGCCTCCACCGCTTCGTCGCGCTCAAGCTGCTCTCCGATCGGATTGCCAACGAACCGGCCGCCCGCGAGCGCTTCCGCCGCGAAGCAGAAGCCGCCTCCGCATTGAACCATCCCGGCATCTGCACGATCTACGACGTCGGCGAGGCAGACGGCTGCGCGTTTATCGCGATGGATACCTCGAGGGCTCCCCCCTCGATCGGCTGGTTGCCCGGGGCGGCGTGCCAAAGTCGACCGTGATCGGCATCGCGCTCGAGCTCGCCGATGCGCTGGACGCCGCGCACACCGCCGGCATTCTTCACCGCGACATCAAGCCGGCGAACATCTTCCTGACGTCGAGCGGCCGCGCAAAAATCGTCGACTTCGGCATCGCGAAGACGAGCGCCGCCGCGACGTCCGGCGCCGCTCAACAGGAGACCATCGCACGTTTGACGAGCACCGGCGAGATGATTGGCACCGGCGCCTACATGTCGCCCGAACAGGTCAGAGGCGAGCCGCTGGATGCCAGGTCGGATCTGTTCTCGCTCGGCACGGTCCTGTACGAGATGGCCACCGGCACGCGTCCCTTCGCCGGCGCGACCGCGGGCGTCGTGCTCGACGGGATCCTGAACCGCGCGCCGGATCCCACTCGCCTGCCGCTGCCGCTCCAGCCCATCGTCGCCAAGTGCCTGGAGAAGGATCGCGAGCTCAGGTATCAGACCGCCGCGGAACTGCGCGCCGATCTCAAACGGCTGACGCGGGACGCGGCGGCGCCTGCGGTGCCCGCCAGAAGCGGCTGGCGCACGGCGCTGGTGAGTGCGGGAGCGGTCACGCTGCTTGGGGTATTGGCGGCGGGCGCGTGGATGTGGACGTCGAGACGGTCCGACGCGTTCGAGCACTTCACCATCACGCAGATCACCAATACCGGTCGCACCGGCGCTGCCGCGATTTCGCCGGATGGAAAGTTCATCATCGACGTGCAGCGCAGCAGCGATGGCGAGAGCCTCTGGCTGCGAAACATCGAGACTGGCAGTCACACCCAGGTCGCGCCGCCGGAGCGGGTCCGGTACTCCAGCCTCGCGTTTTCGCCCGACGGCAATTACGTGTATTCGCGGATCCTGGTAGGGGGCTTTGTCAACTTACAGCGCGCACCGGTGCTCGGGGGGACGCCGCAGCAACTGGTCCGCGACATTGACTCGAACGTCACATTCTCCCCGGATGGCCATCGCATCGCGTTCGCCCGCAGCAACTCTCCAAAGCCTGGCATCCTGAGCCTCGTGGTGTCGGACGCCGATGGCCGCAACGAACAGGTCCTGCTCACCGAGCCGATGACCGCCAGTTATGGGTCCACGCCTGCCTGGTCCCGGGACGGTCGATCTATCGCCTACGTCACGCCGCGTTCGGCCGACGGGCGTCTGAACCTGGTGGTCCTGGAGCTGGCCTCGCAGCAGAAGCGCGTGCTGTTTTCCACCACTGAGCTGGGGCTCGCGCAGCCAGCGTGGTCATCGGACCAGCGCAGCGTGCTGGTCCTCTATACATCGAGGAACGATGCACTCTCGCGAAGCCAGATCGGCGCGGTGTCGTATCCCCAGGGTGCCTTCCGTCGATCACGAAACAACACCAACCAATATGGCGGCCTGCGGCTATCCGCGGACGCACGGAGCCTGATAAGCGTCGTCAGCAAGACGACGAGCATCATCGCCGTGCGGAACGCCGCGGGCGGTGCATCCGGGCCGCTCACTCCCATCATCGAATCACGCGAGAGCGTCAGTGGACTGTCGTGGACCAAGGACGGCGGAATCCTGTACGCACGAGGCCATCGGATTATCGAGCGCTCAGCGGACGGTCGTGAGCGTGTGCTGCTCGTCACCGACGCCAACACGCCGCCCAGCGCTCCGATCGTCTGCGGCGGCTCGGGCCAGTTCATTTTTCAAAGGCGCTTTCCAAACCGGTCTTCCGGGGTGAACCTGTGGCGGCTCGACGCCGACGGAGGCGACCCAGTCCAGCTGACCAATGTGCCCCACGCGCAGTCGCCAGCCTGCTCGCCCCGACGGCCAGTGGGTGGCCTTCCATAGCGAGACCGGCGTCAATCGGGTTGTGTACGCGTGGCGGCGCCGTCGAAACGCTCGCTTCAGGTATTGCCTCGAGCGGGATCGTGTGGTCGCCAGACGGCGCCGGCATTGCTTCCATCTTGAGTGTTCCGGCGCCCGACGGCCGCATCGTCAGCAAGCTCGTGGTCCTTTTGGCCGGGAACATCATCCACGCGCCGGCTGATCGACGTGGACCCCGCCGCGACGGGCGACCTTTCGTTCGCGCGTGACGGTTCCGCGATCACCTATCTCGCTCGCAAGGGTGGAGCAGTCAACCGGCACATCCAGCCGCTCGATGGCTCGCCACCGCGCCTGACGCCGGCCTCCAACGACGACGTCGGCGGCGTGGTGTCCCCCGACGGATCGCAGATCGCCTTCCGGCGCCCCCGCACGGACTCGGATGTCGTATTGCTGCGCGACGGTCCGGCCCCGCGCCGGTGAGGCGCGTGGCATCCTCCCCCGCCCTGTCAGGTGATCTCCGCGATCAAGAAGCGTTGCCGATGCTCTCGGCCTGAGCATCTACAGGTTGCCACTCTGCCGGGTCGGCGGCCGGAAGCATTTCTCCCTGTCCGAACGTAAGATAGTGGCCATGGCCGAATCGAAGCTGTCCATCGAGGAGCGGCACACCGGCGACGTGACCGTCCTCGTGCTGGCGGGACAGATCCTGCTCGACGATGGAGATCTGGCGTTCGGGAAACGAATCAGCGATCTCATCAACCGGGGCCGCGCGAAGATCGTGCTCGATCTCGGCGGTCTCACCTACATCGACAGTTCGGGCGTGGGCATGATCGTCTTCCAGCAGAAAGCGCTGAGGCAACGTGGAGGCGACATGAAGCTCCTCCACCTGAACCGCCGTGCCGAAACTCTCTTCGGAATGCTGAAGCTTCTGATCGCGTTCGAGAGATTCGAGGACGAGGCCGCGGCGGTGCGGAGCTTTGGCTGGACGGCCAATCGCAGTACGCGCCCAGACCCCTCGGTCTAGTCGGGCACCGGGACTGCGCACCGTCCCGAGCTTCGCTGCCGGACGTAGTTGGCGACGAGCGCGGCCAGTGTGACGAACAGGCGGTCTTGAGGTAGGTCTCCATTTCCGTGCAGCTCAATGAGCTGACCGCAGACAGCCCCCGAAGAACCTGCCGGCCCCCCCCGCTGCGTGATCGCCGTGCGGGACGTTGCTCGACCGAAGAGCGCTGTCGTTTTTGTGGCAGATCGTGACGGCGACCGCGTGTACCATGCTCCGGTAGCCGAATCTGCTCATGGCCGATCTCGGTCAGTGTTTCAGCTCTCTTCAACAGGAGTCGTGTGAATGGCGAAGACAAATCGGGCACCCAGCAAGTCGGAAGTCGTGGCTCAGATCTGCAATGACGCCGAGCTGTCCCGCAAGCAGGTCGCCGCAGTGTTCGAGTCACTCAATGGCATCATCAAGAAGAGCCTCCGTAGCCACGGGGTGTTCACGTTGCCTGGCCTGCTGAAGATGAAGGTCGTCAAGAAGCCCGCCACGAAGGCGCGTCAAGGCATCAATCCCTTCACCAAGGAAAAGATGATGTTCAAGGCAAAGCCGGCCTCGAAGAAGGTTCGCGTACTGCCTCTGAAGAGCCTCAAGGCCCTCGTGAACTGAGACTCTCGCTCGCGTCGTCGGGCCCGCTGCTCCTGGTCTGGGGGGCTTCGCCTCCCAGACCCCCCTACACGTGCCCTCGCGGGGACCGACCCCGCTCCGTCTGGATACTGAACCGTCCTTCGCGATCGCGTTCTGACCGCAACTCCCCTGATCGCGCCAGTGGCCGCCCACTTGCAGAAACCGGCGCGGTGTTCCGCGCGCGGGCGGCCCGCCCACGGCGCCGCGTCGATTCGGATGGCGCTTTCGTCCTTTTGAGCAATTCGTTCGTTCCCCGGGGAAGCGTATGCCACAGACCAGTGTGTCCGCGTGTGCGGTGCTCCTGCTGACCGCGTCGGTCGCAACGGCTCAGCCGTTGACATTCGATCGTGACCTGTATCCGTCGTCAGCCGGCGCTCGCGGCATCGCCGCCGCGGACTTCGATCGGGACGGCTGGATGGATTTCGCGACCGCCAACGAGGGGCCGAGCGGCGTGGCGGTTCTGCTGAATCGCACCTGGTCCGGCGGCGGCTTCAAGCACATCTTCCTGCCGCTCCCGGGCGGGCCGTTCGATATCGCCGCCGGGGACTTCAACCGGGACTCGTTCCCCGATCTGGCGATTGCCAATGCCGACGCGAACCAGATCGACATCCTGATGGGAGGCAGCACAGGCTTCGCGACGCTTCAGATTGTCGGAGTCGAGGGCAACCCGCGCGGCCTCACGGTCGCCGACATGGATGCCGACGGTACGCTCGACATCATCTATACGAAATATCAATCCGGCACCGTGCAGATCCTCCGCGGCGACGGCGCCGGCGGCTTCGCCAACTGGCCGGGAGCGCCGTTGTCCGGCTCCGGCCCCCAAGGGGTGGCCGCCGGCGATTTCAACCGCGATGGCCGGATGGACCTGGTCGTCGCAAATACCGGCGCCAGCGGACTCGTCGTGCTGTCGCAGGCGGCGGGCGGGACGTTCGTGCGGCGCGAAGTGCCTGGACCGCAGCGCATGAACGTCGTGGCGGTCGGGGACTTCAATCGCGACGGACGACTCGATGCGGCCGCGGCGGCGAGCGGCGGAAACTTCGTCGCGGTGTACCTGGGCGGCAGCGGCGGCCTCGCCCATGCCGCGAGTTACTCGACCGGAGCTTCCCCGAGAGGCATCACGGCGGTCGACATCGACCAGGACGGCAGCCTCGACCTGGTCACCGGCAACCGCGGGAGCCACGACATCAGCGTGCTGCTCGGCGTGGGCAACGGAACGTTCGAGCCAGCGAGGAGTATCGCGGCGGGCCCCGGGAGTCGAACTGTCGCGGTCGCCGACTTCTCCAATGACGGACGGCTGGACGTGGCGACGGGCAACGAGTCGTCGGCCAACGCGACCGTGCTGTCGAACTCGACGGTCTTTACCCGTGCGGCGTTCTCCTTCGATCGCCGTATCGTCGGCACGCCGACGACCACGAGTCAGTTCGGGGCCACGATCGGGCTCGCAGACTTCAACGAGGACGGGAAACTCGATGCCGCGACATCCGCGGCGACCACCGCGGACGGCGAAGGGATCGCGGTGATCCTGTCCAGCGGCGCCACGACGCGCGTGAGCGTGCCGGGAAATGCCACCGACCTCGCGGCTGGGGATCTCAATCGCGACGGCCACGCCGACATCGTCATCGCGTCCGGCTTTCCCGGCACGCTCACGACCTATTTCGGAAACGGCTCCGGCCAGTTCCCCAGCAATGTGGCAACGCCGGCACCCGTCTACATCAACAAGTTCACGGCGGCGGACGTGAACGGCGATGCGAAGACCGATCTCGTGGCGTGGGGGTGGTCGGTGGATGGGACCGGGAATCGCGTGCAGATCTTCCTCGGCACCGGCGACGGCCGGTTCACGGCGGGGCAAACGCTGCAGCGGGACGCCTTCACGGACATCGCGGACGTCAACCGGGACGGCGCGCTGGATCTGCTCGTGCCGGTGCGTGCCGTCAGCGGCGCAATGCTGGAACCATGGCTGGGCGACGGCCGCGGCAACTTCACTTTGGGTGCGCCGATCGTGTTCTCTCGCTGGCCCAGCATCGCTGACGCCGCCATCGCCGATCTGAATCACGACGGTTACGCGGACGTGGTCGCCACCGGCTACAGAAATGACGAATTGGAGTCAGCAATCGTCCTGGGTGGGGCGTCCGGGTTCCTGGACCCTGACTATGTTCCCGCGCTGGATCCCCGTTTCGAGCTGGCCGATATCAATCTGGACGGCCACGTCGACGTCGTCGGCGGAGGCGGAGACGGAGGAGGCGGAGGCGGAGGCGTGGACGCCGGCATCTGGCTAGGCCGCGGTGACGGCTCATTCGCGGCGCCGGAACGGTTCGTCTACGGTGCGAACGAGCTGTTCGTCGCGGACTTCACGCAAGACGGCCTGCCCGACATTCTGTTCCCGTGGTCGACCAATGCCATCGCGGTCCTGGTCAACGAGCGCAACGCCATCAATACGCCTCCGACCGCGAATGCCGGACCGGACTATTCGGTCAAGTACGAGATGCAGTTCCTGGAAGACTACCCCGGCGTGGGCCTGTTCGCGGAAGGCAGCGATCAGGACCTGCACGCGGTGCGGTTCGAATGGAGGAACGCGAGCGGGGCGCTCTTGTCGACGGACGCCATGCTCGAGCTTCCGATTCTCAGCTCGGGCACTTACGAGTTCTTCGTGACCGTGTTCGACGACCGCGGCGGAGAGACTCGCGACTCCGTCGTGCTGACGATCGTCCCGCTGAAGGACATCGTGCTGCACCTGAAGGAAGGGACCACGGCGGGCTTCTGGACCCTGGTGAACGACGCCGCCGCGGCGAGCGGCGGCCGCGCCTACGATCCGAACCGCGGCGCGCCGAAGGCCGCCGCACCGCAGGCGAACGCGACCAGCTACGCGATCATCAAGTTCATTGCGGATCCTTCCCAGACCTACAAGGTGTGGGTGCGCCTCAAGGCGGACGGGAACAACTGGGCCAACGATTCCGTGTTCCTCCAGTTCTCCGGCGCCGCCGACGCGTCCGGCAATCCGATCGCGGCAGTGGGAACCGCTATCGGGCTGGACGTGAATCTGGAGGAGTGCAGCGGCTGCGGCATCTCCGGGTGGGGGTGGCGGGACGATGCGTGGGGTCAGCGTGGAGTGGCGCCGAGCGCGACGAGGGTCAGGTTTTCGGGCAGCTACGGCTACATCATGCTCCAGACGCGTGAGGACGGCGTCTCGATCGACCAGATCGTGATGTCCTCTGAACGATACGTCACGGCGCGTCCGGGCGCCGTCAAGAACGACGCGACGATCCTTCCGGCGACGGTCTGGCCGTATCAATTTCATTGAACGCGTGTGGCTTCCGCCTGAGGATCGGAAGCCACACGCCTGTCTCGCCGAAAATAGAGGCTCCTCGTAGAACTCTTCTAGCCGAGTTCGAGCGAGGAGCCCCGTCGGTCAGCAGAGCACGACGGATTGAGCGAGACCAGCCTCGCTGGTTTCCTTGTACTTGCTGTTCATCTCTTTCGCGGTCTGGGCCAGCGCCAACACGGTCTCGTCGAAACTGATCCGGTGCCTGGACGCGATCTCGTTGCTGGCGATCGCGTAGGCGGTCCAGGCCTTGACCGCGCCGAAGGCGCAGCGCTCGATGCACGGAACCTGCACGTAACCGGCGACCGGGTCGCAGGTCATGCCCAGGTGATGCTCCAGCGCCGATTCGGCCGCGTTCTCGACGACCAGCGATGGTGCGTCGTACGCGGTCGCGGTCAGTGCGGCAGCCATCGACGACGCCACGCCGATCTCTGCCTGGCAGCCACCCTCGGCCGCCGACAGCGTCGCATGGTGCTTGCAGAGGTAGCCGATCGCCGCAGCGGCGAGCATGCCGTCGCGGATCTTCTGCCGGTCGACTTTTCGGACCTCCATCAGCCCATAGACCAGCGACGGCATGACACCGGCGGAACCGCCGGTCGGTGCGGTGATGACGAGGTGTCCGCGCCCATTCTCTTCGGATGCCGCCAACGCGAATGCCGACAGACCGGCGATACCGCGGTCTGTTTCAAACTTGTCGTCCTGGGCGCGCTTGTAAACGGACGCTGCCTTGCTGTGCAGCTTGATCGGGCCGGGCAGCACGTCATCCTCCGACATCGACAGTCCGGACTTCACCGTCGCGACCATCGCGTTGATGATCTTGTCGACGAAGGCATTCACTTCCTCTTCCGATCTGCCCGTGATCGACATCTCGTTGGCAAGCATGATCTTGGCGATCGTGGTCTTGTTCTTGTCGGCGTGGGCCCGAAGCTCTTTCATCGTCGCGAACGGGTACTTCGGGGCGTTCTTCTTCGGGGGCTCGTACCCTTTCCACTCGATGAAGCCGCCGCCCACCGAGTAGTACTCCTGCTCGAGCAACACGTCGTTGCCGGCGAGGAGCTTGACCGTCATCGTGTTGGGGTGCTTGAAGTCGCCCTTGGTGGCATCGTAGATGACATCCTTCAGGCTCACATTGATTGACTTGTCGCCGAGCTTCACCGGGAACACCTGGTCAGGCTTGTCCCGCAGGCTGTCGAGAAACAGCGGGTCGACCGTTGCGGGTTCTTTCCCGACCAGCCCTGCGAGCGCGGCGCGCTCGGTGCCGTGTCCCTTGCCCGTCGCGCTGAGGCTGCCGAACAGGTTCACCTGGAGCTTCGTCGCCGTCGCCAGTTTGTCGGCCGGCAGCTTGGTGGCTCGCTGGTAGAAGTCGTAGGTAATGCGCATCGGACCAATCGTGTGCGAGCTGGAAGGGCCAGGCCCCACCTTGTAGAACTCGTCCACGGTCGTCAACACCGGCCCCTTCTGCTTCATCACCACGTGCAGGTCCGCAGCCAACGGGACAGCGGGCGGTGTGGCCGTACCGGCCGTACCAACCGGCGGTGCAGTTGCGGCGGCTGGCGGAGGGGCCGTCTTCTCGGTCTCCGATCGCGCGCAGCCGTTCATCACCGCAGCGGCCGAGATCACGGCGCTGCGCATGATGAACTTCCGGCGGTCGAAGCCGGCCGGAATCTCCGACGGCACTGCCGTCGAGGGATCGAACGGATTACGGTCATCGTCTCTCTCGTCTTCTCTGTTCGACATGGCGCTTCCCTTCGCTGCTTTTCCGGCCGTCCTGGATATCGTGAAAACTGGCCCTCACCGTCGGAGGACATGCCATACACCTCAGGCAACACGCGGGCCAGACAACCTTGACGAGACGATCGCCGGAAATTGGCGGGAATCGGCCCGAATGGGCCGTGGACGGCCCGGAAATGAGGGATGGCTCAGGTGGGAGTCGCCTCCGGCGGGAGGCCACAACTCCGGCGGGACGGAGGCATCGAACGTGCCCGTCCTCGGGTATCTTGATGTCGAACCAGGGAGGTGCGAACGATGATGGCGCGTGTCTTCTGCTCCTGTGTCCTGTCGCTCATCGCGGCGGCAACCGTCTGGACGCGGGCGCAACAATCACCGGGAGCGATGCAGGCCGCGCGGCCGCAGCGCTCCGAGGCGGACGCTCGCCAGGCCGCCGACCGTCACCGTCAGGAGCGCGAGGCACTTCGCAAGAGCAGCGGCAAGCCCGCCGAGCTCATCGCCGACTACCTGGCGGCGAATATCGGCCCGGTGCCAGCGGATCTCGGGGTCGATCCCTTTTACCAGAAGTACACGGACGCGATGGGCATCCCGGTGATCGCCTCCGACAAGGTACCGGACGCGGCGCTGCTCGTCGCCCGCGACATCGTCAACACGATGCTGGCGGAGCGTCCCGATCTGCGCAAAGCGCTCATCGCACGCAGACGACGCAGCGATGGCGGCCGGCAAGTACGTGCACGCCGACGGCCGCAAGCATTACGCGACGACGAATGCCGGCGAGTATTGGGCGGAAGGCGTGCAGTGGTGGTTCTTCTCGAATTACGGAGAGTGCTTCTCGGGGAACGTCACAGTCGAGACGCCGGAGGAATTCGCCGCATACGATCCCGCGCTGAACGCGCTCATCGGCCGCGTTTTCACGACGCACCGGATTCCGATGGACGTGTTCCATGGCAAACGGATTCGACCGGTGAAGTGCCCGCAGTAGATCGTCGCTGACGTCCGTCCGCCCTCATTTTGCGCAAGACGGTGCATACCGTCGAGCTGCAATTTCGCCTCATCCCTTTATCCTTCCTCCAACTCAGCTCTTTCTTTCCCGGTTCCGAACCCGTTCCCTGGAGGCTGGTATGCCCCTGCTCCGATCTCTCGCGGCTGTCACTCTTGCTGGTTCTCGTCGTTTGCCCCCGCCTTTCCGCCCAAACCACCTACGCCACGATCACCGGGACTGTCACCGACTCGAGCGGCGGCGTCATCAAGGGGGCCGCTGTCGTCGCCACGAACATCGAGACGTCGGTCACCACGAAGACGACAACGAACGACGATGGTGTGTACACGGTGACTCAGCTGCGGGAGGGACCTTACCTGTTGAGCGTCACGGCGACCGGTCTTCGGGAGTTTCTCGCGACGGACATCATGCTCGTGTCCCGCGACGTCCGTCGCATCGATGCCAAGCTGGAGCTCGGCGGTCTCGAAGCGGCGGTTCGGGTCACGGGGGGCAATACGTCAATCGAGCTCGAGACGCCGCGTGTCAGCGACGTGCGGACTGCCGAGCAGCTGCGAACGCTGCCTCTCAACGATCCGGGAGTCTGGTCGTATCTCGCGATCACGCCGATGCTCACGCAGCGCGGCGGCACCTACACGTTCGCGGGCAGCAAGTACAACCAGTCGCAGTTCTCGCTCGACGGCACGACCATGAGCGACGGAGTCGGGGAGTCGGCCATCGGACCGCTGGCCAACTACATCGAGTCGTTCAAGGAAGTGAAGATCGATCTGGCGAACAACAGCGCCGAAACGTCGAGTCTCGGGCAGGTCACGATTATTTCGAAGTCGGGAACGAACCGTTTCCAAGGGGCGCTCTTCGACTACTACCAGAGCCCGATCTTCCGGGCGGCGAATCCGTTCTCAGGAGCGCGTGGCTCGGGCGTCATTCATTTCCCCGGTCTGGCGCTCGGCGGACCGGTCGTGATTCCCAGGATTTACAACGGCCGCGGCCGCACCTTCTGGTTCGTGTCGGGTGAGACGGTGAACGGGAGCTCGGCTTCCGTGGATTTGAACCCGACGGTCCCGATCGAGCCGTGGCGCCGCGGGGATTTCTCGGCGCTCGGACGGCCGATCCGCGATCCATTCACGGGTGAGGTGTACGCGGACGGCCGCATCCCGACATCCGCGTTGAATTCGGTCGCGCTGCGGCTTCAGGAGCGCTTCTATCCGTTGCCGAACAGCGGCAATGCGTCGGCGCTGCAGGCCAACAACTTCAAGGAGACGTTGCCCAGGGACCGATCGAAGCCGTATTACGCGACCACCCGCGTCGACCACAACTTCGGTGCGAACGACCGCGTCTTTGCGCGGTTCACGCTCCAGCAGACGACCAACCCGGTGTGGGAGGGCAATCTGCCGGCATTCGGCATGCGCGAGCAGTTCCGTCAGGACAAGGCCGTGACCTTCTCCTATACGCGCATTCTCGGCTCGTCTCTGGTCAATGAGTTCCGGGCAGGCCACGCGTACAACAACAATCCGATTGCCGGACCCGTCCAGGGGCTCGACGTCGTCGACTCGCTCGGGCTGCGCGGCCTCGCGCCCGGGCTGCCCGACGTCAGCGGCCTGTTGAAAGTCAGCTTCCCCGGCAGCGGCCTCACCGGACTGTCGCAGGTCGACTGGACCAATCCCGGCTTCCTCAATCGGATCAATCAGCTTCAGAACCAGACCACGTGGCTCCGCGGCACGCACAGCCTCAAGTTCGGCGCCGAGGTGCGGCACATCGATTGGGAAGAACAGACGGCCCCGGCGAACCTGTTCGGCAACGTCGACTTCACCGGCCGATTCACGGCGGTGCCGGGGATCGCGGCCAGCGGCCACCCCTACGCCGACTTCCTGTTTGGCGTTCCCAACACCGCGTCGCGCGCCTTCCCGCCGGTCCCGGCGCTCCGCAGCCGCTGGACCTACGACTTCTTCGCGCAGGACGACTGGAAGCTGACGCGGAACCTCACGCTCAATCTCGGCCTGCGGTATGAGCTGCATCCCGGATGGACCGAACGCGAGGATCGACTGGCCTTCTTCGACATCGTCAGCGGAAAGATTGTCGTGCCCGATGGAGGCGTCGACAACGTGTCGCCGCTGATGCCGGCGTCCTACGTCGACGTCGTCGCTGCCGGCACCCTCGGATTGCCGTCACGCACGCTCGTCCGCACCGACCGCAACAATTTCGCGCCGCGCCTTGGAGTCGCCTACCGGCCCTTCGGCGGAGGCGAGACGGTCATTCGCGGCGGCTACGGCCTCTACTACGACATGATGCCCATCGATATCTGGGCCTCCCGCGCGCCATTCGTGTTTCAGGAAACCGCGTTCACCAACCCGGCGGTCCCGGCCGTGGTACTGCCGACCGTGTTCCCCGCGGCGGGCACCGCGGGACCGGCAGCCATCGCGCTGCCGCTCGCGGTCAACCCGGATCTGCAGCTTCCGTACAGCCACCAGTGGAACGCCACGATCGAGCACGAACGGTGGAGAACCGGCTTCCGCTTGTCCTATGTCGCCACGCTGGGACGCGAGATGTGGTACACGCGCGACGTCAACGCGCCAGTCGCTGATGGACGGCTCTACATCGAGAAGCCGCGGCCGTTCCCGCGTTACCCCGACATCGTGTACGCCGACAACGGCGCGGCCCACGACTATCACGGCGTCACGCTCGAGGCCGAACGCCGTTTCGAGAAGGGCCTGTTCTTCCAGGTGGCCTACACGGCAGCGAAAGACACGACCGAGACGGTGGAGTGGTTCAACGCGATCGAGAATCCGTTCGATCTGGGGCGCGAGCGTGCCCGGGACAGCGCGACTCCGTTGCATCGCGTGACCACCGCCGTCATGTACGACCTGCCCTTCGGCCACGACCGCACGTGGCTGAGTTCCGCGCCGCGCCTCGTCGACCTGGCGCTCGGCGGCTGGCAGCTCTCGATGGTCGGGTATCTGCAGAGCGGCACCTACCTGACGCCGACCATCTCGGTTCCCGATCCGACAGGCACCAGGTTCACTACCGCGGCGACGCGACCGGTCGTTTCCATCCGTCCGGATCAGCTCGGGGATCCCAGCTTGAGCGATCCCACGATCGACCGATGGTTCGACGTGGGCGCGTTCGGTGCGCCACCGGTGGGACGCTTCGGTACGGCGGAGCGCGGCGCGATCGAGGGGCCTGGCCTGAATCTGTGGCACTTCGGACTGCACAAGCGATTCAGACTGACGGGGCGTCCGGACGGCCCGACGTTCCGCATCGAGATTACGAGCACCAACATCTTCAACGAGCCGCAGTATGCAAACCCCAATGTGAACGTGACGCCCACCAACGTGAGCGCGGGGAAAATCAGCGGGATCGGCGGCGGATCGGGCTCCATCCAGCAGGCGGGCATGCGGGCGATGCGTCTCGGGTTCCGGATGGAGTGGTAGTACGGGGGCTGAAATGACGTCAGCGACGTCAACTCACCAGCGCCCGAGCTGTTGCGCGAACCATGCCGATCCTTCGAAGTCTTCCAGGCGCTCGAAGGGTCGGCTGGCGCTCTCGTGATGAATGCCCTCGGCATGGGGCGTATACACGCAGGCCAGTCCGCGCATGGCGATTCGCTGCGCCAGATCGGTGTCGCTGAAGGCCACAGGGTAATTGACCTCGTCGAAGCCGCCGACGCTGTCGAACACGGAGCGGCGGGTCATGGCACATGCACCGCTGACCGCATCCACGGTCCGAAGCCGCGCCGCTCGAACGAGATCGCGCCGTGGCCATCCATACTCGACCTCTTCCCACATTCCCGCGGCACCGGTGGCGCTGCTTCGTTCGATGCCACCGTGTTGCAGGCGTCCGTCCGGCAGGTAGAGGGCGGGGCCAACGAGACCGACTGGTGGCTGAACCGCCCAGGCCGCCAGCTCGAACAGCGTCCCTGGCATGAGCGTGACATCGTTGTTCAGAAAGAGCAGCAGTTCCGAGGACGCGCGGCGCGCGCCGAGATTGGCCAGCCGTGAGAAGTTGAAGGGTTCGTCGACGCGCACGACGTCGATATTCCCTGCGCTCAGAGTGGCCGCAATCGAGTGGTCGGTGCTGCCGTTGTCGACGGCCGTCACCGTCAATGCGGGATAGCGCTGCGCACGCAGCGACGCCATGCAGTCGAGTGTCAGATCGCGGCGGTCCCGATACAGGACGACCGCGTGGACCGACGCCGGCTCGCTGGTCCTGGGGACAATCCTGTCGTCCTGAACCCGCCAGTCCAAACCGGCCGACTCGTAATAGCGCCTCAGGGCGTGAGCGTCCGCCACGGGTGCCTGTTGGCCACGCGGCACGGCGCGGAGTGCAATCGGCACATGCACATAGTCAGCTCCCGCCGACATGGCGCCGAGCACCAGGCCGGCCACGGTGAGTGGCTCTCCGCGTTCGCCGCCCCTCGCGGCCATTCGCCGCGGGATGAGAGCGCCGCTGGCAAACGCGTCGGTGCAGAAGATCAACGGGGGGTGCGGCCGCGACGGAACGGTGGTCGGCGGACCAGACAGTTCGCCCGACGCGCCAAGTCGTTGTGCCGCGCAGCCAACAATCGTGGCAGATGAGGTGGGTTGCGCGCGCAGGACCAGTTCGTAGCGATAGAGGATGTCCGGCCGAACCCAGTCGCCAGCCGTCACGAACAGCAGATGCGAACCTCCCGCGGCCGTCACCAGCGAGGGGACGAGAGCCTCGGGCGTACCCACGGTGACAACCCGCACGTGGTCATCCACCGCCTGGATGGCAGAGAGGCCATCCTTCGGGCCCACGATGCCGACCAGCAGCTCCATCCGCGGGGGGCTGAGCGCCTTGCAGGCTTCGATGGTCGCCCCCACGGCTCCGGGCCCCTCCGCCCCCGCCAGGATGATCACCGAGTAGCTGTAGTCGGCAGGCGGAAGCAGCCGATGGAGGCCACGCGCCTCTTCCCGCAACCGCGGCATCACCGGGTGGGAGACACCCGCCGCGGCATCGGCCGAACATTGCAGATCGGTGTGGATTTGCCGCAGCGCGCCGGCTGTCGCGTGGGCAACGTCGCGGCGGAACGCGCGCCGCTGCGGTTCGGGGAGGCGCCAGTGCATCCGCCAGGCTGCCGCCGCGACCCTCCAGATCGCCGCACCGAGTTGGGCGCCGCCGCGAAGCACTGACACGTCAGGTATGGTTCTCGCCGATGTCGCGCAGAACGGTCTCGAGTTGTGCGACGGCATCGGACCACCGGTACTGACTGGCATCCACGCGGCCCTGCTCGGCCAGCCGGCTGCGTCGCGGCTCATCCGCCAGCAGCTCACACACCGCTGCAGCCAGCAGGTCTGGCCGGCCGGCCGGGACGATGGTTGCATTCCAACCGTCGCGCGCGTATCCGCGGACGCCAACCGAGTCGGCCGCCACCACCGACGCCCCGCACATCATCGCTTCCAGCGGCGGGAGCGGCCACGCCTCGTAGTGCGACGGATGAACGAAGACTGCGAGGCGGTTGAAGATCCGGCGCAGATCCATGTCGGTCGGAAGGAGGTGGTGCTTGACCCATTGAGGCGCGAACGGGAGTTGTCCGCCGAAGGCGCACAGCTCGGCGTCCGGCCGGTGCAAATGAACGAGCGACGCCGCCACGATCGCGTCCCAGGTTCCCTTGAAGCGTTCTGGACGAACGGGAAACCCGACCACTGGCGGTCGTGACTGCACCGGTGTGTCGAGTCCGAACGTCTCGGCGTCGGCGCCAACCCTGATCTCAGCCACCGGCTCACGGCCGACGCCCGCGAGCATGCCGCGAACGGCGGGACCATAGGCAACGAGTTGCAGACTGCTGAACGCTCGCACAATGCGATCGCGCTCGTCGGACGGGGCAACCGACCAGTGTTCGAAGTCGGCGACCAGGCACAGCTTGCGGCCTCGGCTCGCCCGCCACTGGCTCACCGCCGCCGCTGTCTGCCATGCCGTGGCGATCACGACGTCCGCATCACGGGCCGACGAGTCACTCAGATCGGGAACCAGCGTGAGTGCGACCTGAGGATGAATCCGGCACCAACCGACTAGCGGCGAACGCCTCCATCGAGTCCGCGCCGGCCAGGTCGCACGCTTCAATCTATTGACGATGCCTGGCGACGGCACCAGCGAGTGGGGATGAAGCACCGCGACGTCGTGGCCGCGCGCGGCGAGACCGTTGGCAAAGAAGTAGGCGGCCTTGAATCCGCCGATCGGCAGCTCGCTGTATCCAGGAACGACGAACGTCAGCCTCACTTTGAACAGATCCGCGCGACTTGGATTATACTCGCGGCTCTCACCGTACCCGCCCGATGTTCGGACCTCAGGCCTACCGGCGGTATCGCGAACGTGCCCTGCGCTTCGGCGCGGCCTTCGATGCGCTCGAGTACTCGATTCCCGCGAGCCAGACTGCCAGGTTCGACGCCGTACTGCGGCTGTTGCACATCGCAGGATGGCCGGCAGAGGGACTGAGCATTCTCGACGTGGGCAGCGGTCATGGAGACTTTCTCGGGCACCTGACGGCGCACGGTGTGCGGGTCCGCCGCTACCTGGGCGTCGACGTGGTGCCTGAAATGGTCGAACATGCGCGGGCGCGGCAGCCCCACGGCGATTTTCGCTGTGGCACGGCATTCGATGTCGGCCCCGAGGAACACTTCGACGCTGCCGTCGCGATCGGGATGTTCACGGTACGGGAAGCCACACCCGAACTGAACCACGAGCTCGTCGTCCGCACGATGCACCGCTTGTTCAGCCTCAGTCAGCGCACCGCATGCATCACCGTTCTGTCGAATCGCAAGGCAACGGTCCGGGACGACGAATTCGTCGTCGACCCGTGGGACCTGGCGCGTGAGATCCAGAACGTGGTTTCCGATCGCGTGGCCGTAGACCATCAGGAGATGCCGCACGTCGCGGCCGTTGCGGCGTATCACGGCCCGGGCAGCTGGAAGCGGCAGTACGACGAGCAGCGCTCCAGCCGTGTCGAGGCCTGACCTGGCGCGCGGGGTATTGCGGCCGCTTCGTGACTGGGCCGGACGGGCGCGGCCGCAGGAGTTCCAGTCCTGGCGAGTCGCGGTCGAACACCTCGAACGGACACTCTCTCCGGACGTCTCGGTGTTATCGATCGACGTGTTCGACACCGTCCTGTTCCGCCGGATCCATCCCGACCTCATCGTCACCGGTACCGCTCGCGAGCTGGAGCGCTACTTGAGAGCCCGCGGTATCGAGCCGGCGTGCGATGTCGCCGCTGAGCGCGGCAACGCCTTCGACGAAATCGCCGCCGTCTGTCAGGCACGTGGTGGCGATTGCGAGGCGCCTCTCAGGGAAACACTGCAGCGGTGGATTGAGCGCGTGGCCGGACGCACGGTTCCAGACCTCGAGTCACTGGTCAGTGCACTCGAGCAGTTCGAAGTCGACAGCGAGCAGCGGGCCAGCCAGACCAACGCCGTCGTGGTGGAGTGGATTGCAAGGGAGCGTGCCCGCGGCCGGCGAATTGTCTTCTGCTCGGACATGTATCTCGGAAGCGTCCTCCTGTTTCGCCTGCTTCAGGCCGGCGGTTGCGCCCACCTGTTTGATGCCGGCTATGTGTCCGCGGACGTGGGTCTCACCAAGGCCAGCGGCCGCCTGTTCGGGCATGTCTTACAGCGCGAAGGCATCGGATCCGAACGAATCGTTCACGTTGGCGACTCACTGGCGGCGGATGGGCACGGCGCCGCCCGCGCACACATACGTGCCATCGTCGTCCGCGACCGCGACCGGCGGCGCCGCTCAGCCGTCGCGCTGTCGGACCGCATCGCGTACAGCGAGTCGACAGACTGGGCAGGCATCGTCATCGCGGCGTACGCGGATCCAGGGTCGCCAGCGTCTACCGTTGAAGAATCCGTCGGGAGAACCGTGATCGGTCCGGCCGTGGCGGCTGCGGCGCATTCCATCGCCGACCAGTGCCGGGCCCGGGGCGTGCGTCACGTCTATTTCCTGTCGCGCGAGGGTCTCCTTCTGAAGGCAGCGTTCGATCGCTTGCGGCCTCAGGTCTGGCGGAGCGGCGGAGCGCCCCGCGCCTCCTATGCCTGTCTCTCGCGGTTCACGACTCTCCTCGCGGCGACCCGCGGGCTCGGCCCGTACGAGCTGTCGGCTGCGTTGACCAACCACCCATTCGCGACGCTGCAGCGCCTACTGGCACCGCTCGGCGTTCCTCCGGACGTCCTCGAACGCTGCGGCGGGCGCTGCGGCATCGCGGCCAGCGACGCGCCCCTGCCGGCCTGGTTTCGGGACTGGCCGCCGTTTCTGCGTGTGCTCGATTGCGCCGAGGTGAAGCAGCACGTCGAGCGCGCCTCGCGCGAGGCGCACGACAGGCTCGCCGGCTATTTGATGCAGCAGAATTTTTTTGCCGGCGGCCGCGTCGCCATCGTTGACGTCGGGTGGGGCGGTCTGATGCAGGAGAATCTGCACCGCGCTTTTGGCTGCCAGCCAGGGTTTCCGGAAATCATCGGTTTCTACCTGGGCGTCGACGAATACGGCCGCGGGAGGCGGTCCGACGCCCGGCAGCTTGTCGGGTACTCGGCGAGTCTCAGGCGCAGGGCTGGCAGAGCGGCGCCACGCTGCTCTTCCCGGCGGGCCTCGAAGTACTGCTCCGGGCACCGCATGGCACGACCATCGGGTATGTCGCCACCGGAACCGGAGCAATGGAGCCACGGTTCCGCGACGACGATTCGCGACCCTCCGAGCGGGCCGATGAACCGCGGCTGGCTGTCGTGCACCACGCGGCCCTCGATTACGTGCAGCGTTACGCCGAATGTACGCGCATGCTCGATATCCGCAGCGACCAGACAGTGCCGTTCGCACGGACGTGCCTCGACCGGTTCATGCGCTATCCCACCGTGTCAGAGGCAAGGTTCCTGTTCTCGCTGAGCAGCGTCTCCGATCTCGGCACCGACGAGACACGCCAGCTCGGCGACGATGTGTCTCGCCTGCCGCGGTTGCGACGGCTCCGCTCCCTCCGTCGATTGGTCAGGTCCTCGCTGTGGCCGCACGGAACGGCCGGGCTCGCTGCGGCGCCGCCGCTGCGGCACGCGCTCGTGGCGCGGTGGGCCGCGTCCGCGCCGGTGCGCCCTGCTACGTCGGTCGAAGGGCTCATGAGGCCGCCTGTCGCACACACGCCCGTTCCTGACAGCGCGGACGAAGGCCCGGACGCGGATACCCCGGACTGCGTGGAAAGGCTCGCGTGGGAGCGGACCGAAGCGCTGGCCAGCGGCTTTCGCAGCAGCCGTTCATACAGTTCTGCTTCGTCGTCGGCCGGCGTCGGCGGATTGGACCTGGGATATACAATCTGGGCGCCGGTGACACGGCGCGTAGTCAACCTGTGGCGCAGCACACGCGGCCGGCCGACGTACATGTCAGATGGCATTTCACATGTACGCCTGCTGCGCCGGTCCTGCGCGCATTCGAAAGCGACGAGCCGCATCCTGGACCTGGCGATTCGGATGTGGGCTCACGCCGCGCACGTGTACCATCTCCGTTCGTCTTCCCCATGAGCCCCCGAGCCGACGAATCGCGCCCGAGTACCGGCCGCCTCTTCCTCCCTGATCAGCAACGCTGGATCCGCGAGCACCTCGCGGTGGTCGTCGAAACCGAGCAGTTCAGCCAGGCGACGTTCGTCGAGCGGTTCGAGCGCGAGTTCGCCGCATTCATCGGCCGGCGCCACGCGCTGGCCGTCAACAGCGGCAGCGCGGCGCTCGAACTCGGGATGCGCGCGCTGGTGCGGCGCCAGCAGGTCCGACGAGCGGTCTATCCATCGTTGACGGTGCCGATGGTTCCCTGGGCCTTCGCACGAGCCGGCGTCACGCCGATCGCCACGGATGTCACCGATGGATTCCTGCCCGATGCGACGGCGTTCGCGGAGCAAGCCCGTGAGGCTGGCTGCGGCGCCGTTGTCTGGACGGCCGGTCTCATGTCGATGTCGCTGATCGAGGCGATCCGCCAGCTCCGCGCTGAGGGCATCCCGATTCTCGAGGATGCGTCGCACGCCCATGGTTGTGCGCTGCGAGGCATCATCGCCGGCAGCCTCGGAGACATCGCGGCGTTCAGCCTCTACTCCACCAAGGTCATGACGTGTGGAGAAGGGGGCATGCTCGTGACCGATGACGACGACATCGCGGCGTGGGTTCGCCAGTTTGGCAACCAGGGGAAACCCCGGGGAAGCCTTCGCGTCGAGATGGAGGGATGGAACTGCCGCATGACTGAAATGCAGGCGGTTGTCGGCGCTTCCTGTCTGCACTTCTGGCCGCAGATGCTTGCGGCTCGCGATGAGATCGCTCAGTGCTATGCGGACGCGGGGATCCGTTCCGTGCAGCGCGAGGTCTGCGATCTCCGCCCGAGTTGGTACAAGTCCACGGTCCGGGTCGCCGACGCGGACGTCGCCATCGCGACCATCCGCGCGGCTGGAGGACGAACGTCGGCACGAACCCATTCCCGTGACGACAACCAGGGCCGGCCTTTCGGCTGGCCAGGGGCGGATCGGCTGGCCAATGGCCATATCAGCCTGCCGACTGCCTGGGTCGACCTGGCCGAAGCCGAACGCATCGCGACGGCGGTGACTCGGTCAGGCGTCGTCACGTCACGCTGAATCCTGGTCATGGACGCGGTACTGCTCAATTCCGGGTACTTCAGGCTCGTTGGCAGCCACAACGACCGCATGCCGCTCAGCTTGTGTTATCTGTCCACGCTGCTCGACCACGCCGGCGTCGACCATGTGGTCTTCAACAGCGAATTCACGGGAGCGAAAACGTACTGGAGCTGGCAGCACCTGTTCGACGCGTTCCATCTGCTCAAGCTCGCGATCGACGGAGACAGCCCGGTGTTCCGCCAGGTGGCCGAACAGGTCGTCGACTTCGCACCGGAGGTCGTGGTCCTGGGATGCGGGGACCCGCTGCTGGCCTCGGTCGGGCTCGGCAACCCGCATGCGGCCGTGCAGCAGGCGAAGGTGCTCCGCCTGGCGGGCGTGAGGCATCTGTATTTCTTCGGCCCCTACGCGACGCTCGACCCGCAGCGCTGGCTGGCAGAAGGCGTCTTCGATGGCATTCTGACCGGGCCGCCAGGTCCGCGGATTGTCGAAGTCGTGCGCAGCCGGCCGAAAGGGATCGTTGCGCTTGGGACGATGCCGCTCGATATCCTGCCGAGCATCGATCGTCTCGAGCCACGGGGCCAGCGGTGTGATGTCGTCCTGGGCAGCATCGGCTGCGCCTGGCGCTGCAGCTTCTGCCTCACTCCCCGCATCGAAGGTGCGTTTCGCTACTTCTCCGCGCCGACTGTCGCGCAGGATGTCGTCCGCCGCCCGCCAGGCAGGCTGTACTTTGGCGACATGGTGTTCGCCGTAAACGCCAGCCGGCTGCGCGCTCTCGCTGACGAACTGGAACGGAGCGACGTCCGCCGCGAGTTCATCTGCGAGAATCGCGCTGATGTTCTCGACGACGAGCGCTGCGCGATCATGCGGCGGATGGGCGTCACGGCGACGAAAATCGGGATCGAGTCGATCGGCCGCACGCATCTGCGTGCCATGAACAAAAAACTGACCATCCCCGGGATGGAACGCGCCATCGAACGGCTACGCCGCCATGATATCCAGGTGATTCTCTATCTGATGTTGGGCGGGCCCGGCGCCTCGGAGGAGTCGACGCACGCGACGTTCGAGTGGGCGCGCAACCAGGATCCAGACTACGTCGTCGTCTCAACCTGGTCGGACGAAGACGTCGGACGAGGGCACACGTTCAAATACGACGCGCACTTCAGCCCCGAGTGTCTCCTGAAGTACAACATCAGCGCTGACTGGCTGGAGCGATACCTCACGCTTCAGCGCAACCGCCACGTGAGCAAGCTTGACAACGTGATCTTCTGAATCGACTGTGGCCCCGAAGGGGATCAGCGAGCCAGCAGCTTGCGAAGACCTGCCTCGAGCGTCACACGCGGCCGCCAGCTTGTTTCGCGGGTCATTTTCAGAATGTCCGCAACAAGCGCCGCCCTGTCCATCGAGCGTTGCCTGGACGGGTCGGACAGGACCGTCAACTGCAACCCGGTGAGGTCCTGCACTGATTGCAGAACAGCCCGAACCGAATGCCCCTCGCCGGACCCCAGGTTGAACACGACCGGGTTGTGGCGAGTCGTGAGATCGGGAGCCGCCTTCAGCAAGGTCAGCAAACCATCGACCACGTCGTCGACGAACACGTAGTCCCGTACGGGATCGAGATTCCCGATGCGCACGGCGCCGCCAGTCCTGATCTGGCGGATGAGCTCGGGAATCAGGTGCGGATTTCGATCGTTGGGGCCAAACGTGTTGAACAGGCGGGCGACGACGGTGGGGGTTCCGGTTGCGCGAGCGAACGCTTCGACCAGTCTCTCGCCGGCACGCTTGCTCCGGGCGTAGATCCCGAGCGCCCGCGGTGGATGATCCTCGCGACAACGGCCAGCGTCCGGCGAATAGACGGCAGCCGTCGATGCAAACAGCAACGATGCCGGCCTGAACATCCGGCAGGCGTGAAGAACCGCTGATGTCCCGGCGACATTCACCTGCCAGGTCTGGCCCGGATCGCCGTCGCAGGCCGGGATGAAATGCCACGCGGCCAGGTGACATACCCGGGACGGGCGAAAGGACGACATGACCCGCCAGAACCGGCTCGAATCGCGGATATCGCCCTCGACGGTCGTCAGTTGACGCGCGCACGGGAGCGACCGCCGTGAGCCCACGGTGAAGTTGTCGTAGACGACGACCCTGTGCCCGGAATGAAGGAGCGAATGGACAAGGGGTGTGCCGATGAACCCGGCGCCGCCGGTCACGAGCGTTACCTCACGCACGATGACGGGATGATACCCACTGCGTCTGTCCGAGGTAAGAAAAAGCGCCCCTCATCGCGGCGTGCCGACCAGCTTCCCGTTGCGGATCAGTCCCGACGCCTCGTTGGCGCTGACCTCGATCGTGCGATCGGGCAGGAACGTGATCGCCAGCGTGTAGTGATTGATGTTCGCGATGAAGTTCACGTCGAGCAGGAACTCCGTCTCCGAGCGCCACGAGCCGGACGCGCCTGCCGGCAGAGCAAAGGGGCCGTGCGGACCGATGCGATAGACACCGTCCAGCCCGATCGGAATCCGCAGCGGCTTGCCGTAGTAAGCGAGGTCGACCATCGCGGTCCCGTCCTTCGCGAAGGTCAGCGCGAGCGAGTCGATCCGTGAAGGGTTGATTGGAAACTGATAGACCCGGCCAGAGATCGCGGCCGCTGTTGCCGGCAGTGCCGTCGCCGGACTCGCCGCGGGCGGTCTGGTGGCCGCGATAATCGCCTCGCGCAGCTGGGCGTTTCCCGGTTCGTTGGGAGGAAGTGGCTGATCGCCCTTGACCGCTGCCCTGACCAACGCCGTCAGTTGACCCGCGTTGCCGCCGGCGGTGCTGACGACAATCATGTCGAGCTCGGGCCAGACGATCATGGACTGGCCGCCGCGACCGTTGCCGCCGTATTGCCGGCCGTTCGGCCCGTTCGCCGCGTTCCACTCGAGGCCGAATCCACCCGGCTCTGTGCGCGGCCCCGTCGCGGGCGCGATCGACATCGCCACCCAGTCTCGCGGCACGATCTGCTGGCCTTTCCATTCGCCGCCGTGCAGGTACAGGTATCCGAGCTTCGCGATGTCGCGCGGATAGAAGTGGCTGTCTCCCCAGCCGTGGCTCCGCCCCTGCGGGTCAGCGCCCCAGACGACGTCCTTGATGTCGAGCGGATCGAACAAGTACTTGCGGCCGAAGTCGAGTTCGGTGGTTCTCGCGGCCACGCCGATCACGGAGCCGAGCACGTGGTAGCCCGGGCTGCAATAGGACGGCCTGGTGCCGCGGTCGTACTTGATCGGCAGTGCCAGGGTGAACGCCACCCAGTTGGCCGATCGCTTCATCTTCTCCAGTTCCTGCTCGCCGGGCAGGAACCCGCAGTCCAGTCCCGACTCCATGCGCAGCAGATTCTCAACCGTGATCGCGCGCCTGCGCTCGTCGCCGTCGGCCGGGCTCTCCTTCGGAAAGAACGACAGCACGGGCTGGTCGAGGCGAAGCATCCTGTTGGCGACCGCGACGCCGGTCAGCGTCGAGGTGAGGGTCTTCGTCACCGAGGCGACGTCATGCGGCACATTCGATCGATACGGATAGAAGTCCACGTCGGCGACGACGAATCCGTGACGGATGACGAGCAGGCTGTGGGTGCCCCACTGCTTCTCGCGGACCTGCGCGATCGCCGAAGCCAGGGCCTGTGAGTCGAGCCCCTGCGATTCCGGCGTCGCCGTCCGCCACTCCACGCCCGGCCAGTACGTCGTGGGTGCCGGCGATTGGGCCGTCACGCCGGCGATGGTAAGGCAGACGCTCACGGCCACCTGGAACAGAGTTGGTCGCATGGCGTGATTATGGGCGATTGAGGTGTCACCGAGCGTAGGAAGACGCAGTCCCTTCTTCCCGCTACGAATCTCACCACGCCGGGCACACTTCATATGTGCTATTCGTAGGCATTCCAACGATCCGCTTCACTCGTGTCTTGAGGAGTGTCGATAGATGTGGCGACAACGCGTCCTGACCCCGGTCGTCTTTTCCGCGCTATGCGGGCTCGCCGCAGCCGCGCAGTCCGCTCCGCAGCAGCCGGCGCCGGCTCCGGCGACGCAGACGCCGGCCGCTCCGGCTGGACGTGGCGGCGGGCGCGGCGGCCCGGCGGTCGTCTCGCCGCAGATCGAAGCGGACCGCCGTGTCACGTTCCGCGTCCTCGCGCCGAACGCCACCAGCGTCACTGTCGGCGGCGACATCAATGGCAGCCTCGTGCCCGATCCGAATGCGCCTCCGGCGCAACCCGCGCCTGCGGGACCTCCGGGCGGGAGGGGCGGCGGCACGCCGGCGGCCACCATGACCAAAGGCGACAACGGCATCTGGAGCGGCACCACCGTGCGGCCGGTCAGGCCGGGCGCGTGGCGTTACACCTTCAACATCGATGGCGTCACCGTCGTCGACTCGCGCAACGTCAACGTCACGACCAGCCAGACGCAGGTGCAGAGCCTCCTCGTCGTCCCGGGCGATTTCTCGGAAACCAGAGACGTGCCTCACGGCACCGTCGGGGCGGTTCGCTACGTGGCGAAGACGCTCAACAATGCCCGCCGCGAGATGGTTGTCTACACGCCGCCAGGCTACGAGAAGGGTACGGCCCGATATCCCGTGCTCTACCTGATTCATGGCGGTGGCGACACCGCGGTCTCCTGGTCGACAGTCGGACGCGCCAACAACATCCTCGACAACCTGCTTGCCGAGAAGAAGGCGGTGCCGATGATCGTCGTCATGCCGTCCGGATGGACACCGTCCGGCGGGCAGGTGATGACGGCGGACGCCACCAAGGACCCGTTCAACGACGAGTTGATGAAGGACATCATCCCGTTCGTCGAGGCGACCTACCGCACCGTGAGCAGTCCCGACAGTCGCGCGCTCTCAGGTCTGTCGATGGGCGGAATCCAGACGCTCAACGTCGGGCTCCATAACCTCGGCACGTTCCGCTATGTCGCGGTCATGAGTTCGGGATGGACGACGGAGCAGGACCGCGAATTCTTCTACAAGGCGGAAGCGGACAAGATCCCAAAGTACAACTCCGCCCTCAAGCTGTTCTGGTGGGGCTGGGGCGAGACCGATATCGCACGTGCCAACGGACTCGCCGTCATCGACAAGTTCAAGTCGCAGGGCGTCCGGATCGAGACTCGCGAGAGCTCCGGCGGTCACACGTGGGACAACTGGCGGTTGTACCTGTTCGAGGTGGCGCCGAAGCTGTTTCGGTGAGGGAGCCGCGTCGCGCGCCGCCTGATCAGTTCTTCGGCGCGGCGGTAGCCGGCAGCGCGCCGTTCAACCCCGCGATCGCGCCGTCGACCCGTGTTCGTGGTCATTCGAACCCAATCACTCGCTCACGACGCCGACCGTACCGGACACTCCGTCAACCATGCGCTCCATCTCCTGGGTGTGTCTCTCCCTCGCGCTCGCCAATGGCCTGGGTTTCTCGATACAACAAATGCCCGTCGATGCGTCGGCGGGCCTTCGCCAGCCGCCCGCGAGTCCGGGGCCGCGGAGCGGGCATACGCTCGTGTACGACCCCGTACGGCGTCGGCTCGTCGTCGTCGACGGATACATGCCGCCACACGATGCATCTCCGGGAGAGCTGTGGGCGTGGGACGGCCGGCGGTGGGAGCTCTTGCCCGGCTCGGCCTCCGGCCCGTCGAAGAGAATCGTCGGAGCCGCAGCGTTCGACATGCGGCGCAATCGAATCGTTTCGTTCGGCGGATCCCACAGTTCCCGCGGCACGCTCGGGGATACGTGGGAGTGGAACGGCGCCGCCTGGCAGGAGATGGCCGGCACAAGCGTCGGTCGACGGGACCATCACGTCCTGGCCTACGACGAGGCACGAGGCAAGACCGTGCTCTTCGGCGGGAACTCGGGCCCTGCGCCCTGGCCGACGGATACGTGGGAGTGGGACGGCGTGTCCTGGGCGCGCGCGGCGGTCGAGGGGCCCGTCGGGCGCAGCCGAACGAGCCTGGTGTACGACGGCGCACGCAGACAGATGGTGTTGTTCGGAGGCGCTGGTATGCCGCCGGGTCCGAAGGAGCCATTGGTCGTCTTCAACGACACGTGGGTATGGAACGGCGCGAGCTGGCGCGAGATCGGCGGCCAGTCTCCACCACCGGCACGCTATGCTCACGGCATGGCCTTCGACAGCCGCCGGGGCGTCGTCGTGATGTACGGCGGCGCGCAGATGACCGCGGATCGCCAGACGGCGCATCTCGAGGACATGTGGCAGTGGGACGGTCAGCGCTGGACCGAGCTCAAGATGACAGGTCCGACACCCGGGAAACGCTACTCGCCGGCGATGGCGTTCGACCCGCTGCGCAGCCGCATCGTGCTCCACGGCGGCCTCGAGGTGAAAGGGCGCGGCGAGTTCACCGCGTTCGACGACGTCTGGGAGTGGGACGGATCGAGCTGGATGAAAGTGCAGTGAGCCCTGCCCGTCATGTGTCGACACGCCGGTGCGAACCCGCCACAGCTCGGTCCAGACCGAGTCCGCAGCCCGGAGTGAAATGATCGCTACATCCTGGCGATGCTGGACTGGGTTGTTGGCCCGAGCAAACGCTGATGGCAGTTCTGGAGGTACCGCGTCAGGGCAGGAAGATCGCGCCGAGGCCGAAGCCGAACAAGGGGAGGCTCTCGTTCATGGCGGTGAATCTAGCATGACGTGTCGGGGATCCTGGCCGACGGAGTGCTGGCGCGCCGCTCGATCATCTCGGCCATCTTCTGCATGCCTTGCGGGATGCCCGACGCCAGTTGTGAGTCGGCGATGCCGACATAGTTGGCGGCGTTCGGTCCCGACAGCGATGCCTGCTGCGTAATCCTGGTACCGCCGGTTCCGTCAGGCTCGAAGGACCAGCGGAACGTCACCGTCGCGTCCGGAAGGGACATCTCGATCGCGGCGCGGTGGTCGCTCACGTCGCGCACGGTCCACTCGACCGGCTCGGCGCCGCGCGGCTTGGTCAGCCCTTTCGCACCGGTGACGAAGCCCGGCTCCAGCTCCACCCACTCGATCGACGTGTCGAACAGCCAGTTCCCCACGTCCGTCCAGAAGCGCCAGGCCACGTCCGGCGCAACCGCCGCGTGGACCGAATGTTCGAACGACCATCCCCTCATCGGCAGGCCTCTACTATGGCTTCCGCCGCCGCGCCTGCCACAGCGGAAACCGGCGCCCGCACGCGGTGCACTGCATCACCTGGAACTCGCGCCGGATCTCGCCGTCGCAGAAGGGGCAGACGAATCCGCCGACGACCTTGTTGAACAACACGACCGTGCCGATCACGAGGATGAGGCCGAGGACGGCGATGCCCATCGGCAGATTCTGGAGGATCTCGCCGCTGCCGCCAAGTCGTGCCAGGGGACTAGAATGCCGGCATGACGTCGCGCGCCCGCGGCACCGTGTTCGGTCTGGCCCTCGCGGTGCTCGTCGTGTTCGCGGCGGAGCGTCAACTGGACGATGGAATGAGCGTGCTGGCGGGGCACGATCCGGTGCCGCCGCTGTGGCAGGAAGCCAGCCATGGCAGTGCCGAAGCCGACCCGTCAGCCGGCAGCGCGGGGCCGAATTGCGTGCTGGTCACGTCCCTCGATCTGCGCAGTCCCTTCACGTTCACGTCGAGTGACAAGGGCGTGCAATTCGACATCGACGGCGACGGCGATGACGATCAGGTCTCCTGGACCGAGCCGGGATCGGACGTCGCGTTCCTTGCGGTTGACGCCGACAACGACGGCGCCATCACCAGCGGCAAGGAGCTGATCGGCCGGGCTGCCGTGAGCGGTGCGACCAGCGCCGCCAATGCGCTCATCGCCATGGTGAAGAACGCGGACCGCGGTCAGGTGCCCGCCGCCCTCGACAGCAATCACCCGCTGTTCCAGCGCGTCCTGCTGTGGCTGGACTTCAATCACGACGGCGTGAGCGAACCGGACGAGCTCGAGCCGGCGTCCGACTCGGTCGCCGACATCGCGCTCGGCTTCCGTCGCCAGCACCGGCGCGACCAGTTCGGCAACGAGTCGCGCTTCCGCGGCTCGCTGCACGTGCGGACCGCCGCCGGACTGAACAGCCTGGTGTCCGCCGCGGACGACGTGAATCGCGTCAGGCCGATCTACGACGCGTGTCTGGTCGTGGCGCCCTAGCAGGACGCTGCTCGTGTTCACGATTCACTGTCTGACACCTTGCCGTCTGCTAGTGAATCGTCCAGCCCCCGTCCACCATCAGCACATGCCCCACGATCATGTCTGACAGGTGGCTGGCGAGGAACAGCACCGCGCCGACGAGATCGTCGGGCTGGTTCCAGCGGCCGGCCGGCAGCATCTGGCCGGTCGCCCACTCCTTGTAGCCGGGGCGTTCGAGGATCACCTTGCGCGAGTCGGTCTCGGTGATGCACGGCGCGACGACGTTGACGATCACCCCCTGCTTCGCCCACTCGAGCGACAGCGCCCGCGACAGGTGATGGACCGCCGCCTTCGCGCCCGCGTAGACCGAGCGTCCCTGGAACGCGACGACGCCGAAGTTGGAGCCGATGTTGATGATCTTGCCGCGGCCCTGCGGGATCATCACCCGCGCCGCCGCCTGCGACGCGAAGAACACGCTCTTCACCGACGCGCTCATCGTCTTGTCGTACTCCTCTTCGGTGACGTCGAGCGCCGGCGTGGTGCCGGTCCAGCCGGCGTTGTTGACGAGGATGTCGACGCGGCCGAACGTCTCTCGCGTCGTCTCGACCATCGCCCGGACGTCGGCAACCTTCGCGACGTCGGTCGGCACGACGATGGCGCGGCGGCCGAGCGCTTCGACGTCGGCGACGACCTGGCGGATCTCGTCGTGGCGGCCGTCGGGATGCTTGGCGAGCGCGAGGTGCGCCCCGGCCTCCGCGAGCCCGAGCGCGATCGCGCGGCCGATTCCCTGGGACGCGCCGGTCACGATCGCGATCTTGTCCGTCAAACCGAACGAGGAATAATCAGCCATGCCTCTCTCGTGAGCCTCGTGGTGCGGCGCCGGCCGCTGGGTTCGCGATACTATCGCAGCTGAATCTCCGCACTTTTCGAGGCGCACCCGCCCGCCTCCCTGCGTTGACAAATATCAGGACGGGCGCTACTGTGCCTGAATCGATTGAGCATAATCGATAATCTCAATCAGGCACCATACCGCCATGGACGACAGCAAATCCCGCCCGCTCGAACGCCGCGTCTTCCGCGAAGAGATCCGCGAACAGTTGATGGAGGACATCCTCAACGGCCGGCTCCTGCCGGGCGCCCGGATCATCGAGACCCGGATCGCGCAGCAGTTCGGCGTGAGCCAGGGACCGGTCCGTGAGGCGCTGCGCGACCTCGAGCTGTTCGGCTTCGTGGTCAGCTCGCCGTTCCGCGGCACGCAGGTCCGCAAGATCTCGACCGACGACCTGCTCGAGATCTATCCGATCCGCGCCGCGCTCGAAGGCGTGGCGGCCCGGGCCGCGGCCCCGAAGATCACGGACGCGACGCTGGCGCAGCTCGACGACCTGATCGACTCGATGCGGGAAGCCGCCGCCCGCAACGATCATCGCGCCGAGGCCGATGCCGATCACGCGTTCCACCACGTCATCGTCAAGGCCTCGGGCAACCACATGCTCGAGCACATGTGGCAGACGATGCGGCTGTCGATTACCACCTGCGTGACGCATTCGGTCACCCACCGCTCGCTGCACGAGATCGCCGAGCGCCACGTCGTCGTGCTCGACGCGCTCCGCGCGCGCGATCCGGATCGGGCCGAAGCGGCGATCCGCCGCCACATCGAAGAGCCGGGTGAGTGGATTCGCGCCGCCCACGGCCAGAGTGCCGCGCGCCGGCCGCAAGGAGACGAGACCGAAGCGGCGGTTTAGCGCACCATGAATCCTCAGGCCGCCCTCCTGCGCCGTCGAGGCTCGTTGATTGCTCCGGCTGCCACCGAGGACTACCTGCTCCGGCAGGGCATCCTCAAGCTTCTCAACATCAAGGATTCCGATGTCCGGCTGCTGACGCTCGAGCAGTGCCGGTTCGCCGTGGACAAGAGCCTGCACGCCGGCGGCGCCTTCTCCGCGACGATCCCGCTGGTGGCGCTCTACTACGGCGGGTTCATGGACATCGACATCGTCGATCCCGACGCGGCGCGGTCAGGATCTGTTCACGCTGAGCAAGGGACACGCGGTCGCCGCGCTCGCGTCGATCTACGCGGAGCTCGGCTACTTCGACGCCTCCGTCCTGCGCAATTCGCGGTCGTACCACAGCATCCTGAACGGACACCCGGGCCCGGTCCTGCCGGGCGTGCATGTCGCGACCGGTCCGATGGGGCAGGGGCTTGCGGTCGCGCAAGGCTTCGCGATTGCCGGCAAGTCGTCTCCGAAGTTCGACTCGGTACTGCCTCACCGGCGACGGCGAGCTGCAGGAAGGGCCGATCTGGGAAGCGGTGATGTACGCCGGCCAGAAGCATCTCGACAACCTGTGCGTGATGGTGGACCGCAACAACGGCCAGCTCGATATCGCCAACCGCATGGTGTTTCCGATGCCGGAGCTCGAGGCGGTGTTCGCGTCGTTCGACTGGGAGGTCCACAGCGTCGACGCGACGCAGTACGACGGCGTCTATGCGGCGCTCGAGCGCTTCCGCTTCGGGCCGCGGAACGGCAAGCCGACGGCGATCATCTGCCACGGCATGAAGGGGCACGGCGCGCTGTCCGACTTCCTCAACAAGCACAAGGTCACGGTGCCCGATCGCCTGATCGATCAGGAGATGGCGCTGCAGGCGCTGCAGCGCCGCGATCGCGTGGCCGAGTTCGTGGCGTTCCATGACAGCCTCGCCGCGAACGACGCCGCGGCCTCCCTGCGCGACACGCTGCACGACATCGCGCGCCTGATGCACCTCGACGTCGATCGCCCGGGCTCGAGTGAGCCAGCGCTCCCTGCGGCGATCGGGCCGGTCCTGACGACGCGAGTGCCGCCGCGCCGGAAGCGCATCGACTACGACGCGTCGCAGCTGCCGCGTCTCGACCGCACCCGCGAATACGCGGCCAGCGACGTCGTCACGGCCGCGATGAAGGTGTTCGCCCGCGATCCCCGCGTCATGTCCATCGACTCCGATCTCGCGACGACGAGCGGCCTCGAAGCCGGCGTCGCGACCGTCGATCAGCGCCGGGCGCTCAACGTCGGCGTGGCCGAAGCGAACATGATGGGGATCGGCGAGGCCTTTGCCGCGCTCGGCGGCCAGACGTGGATCAGCACGTTCTGCCCGTTCTTCGACTGGAAGGTGATGCGGCGGATCGCGGTCGGCCATCAGGAGCGCCTGGAGGCCATGCAGGCGCCGGACGGCTGGTTGAGCGAGGGCCACGGCCTCGACCTGACGATGCTGGCGACCGCGGCAAACTTCGAGACCCGCACCAACGGCGCCACGCACATGGGCAACGACGACTGCACCATCTTCGACGGCATGGCGCACGTCACCATCGTCGACGTGTCCTGCCCGCAGCAGATGCTGTCGCTGATGTGCTGGATCATGGACGGCAACCGCGGGCTGCTCTACGTCCGCGTGATGCGCACGCCGTCAGCGGTGATCTACGGCGACGATTACGCCTTCGAGCTCGGTCGCGGACACGTGTTGCGCGAGAGCGCGGACGACAGGGCCGTGATCGTGAGCAGCGGCCGCGGGGTCCACGAGGCACTCGCAGCCGCGGCGCAGTGCGCCGAGCTCGGCATCCCCGCCGGCGTCATCGACATGCCGTCGATCGACGAGGCGCTGCTGCTCAGGCTGCTGGAGTCGGGCAAGCTCGTGTGCCTGGCGGAACAGAACAACGGCTACATCCTGCAGAACCTGCTGAGGATCCAGTTCCGTCACCGCGTTGCGGCCGGCCGCGTCCTGGCGATCAACACGCTGGACGACACCGGCCGCCCGCGATTCATCCATTCGGGAACCTATGAAGAGCTGATCGAGGCGTTTGGCCTGACGCCGTCGCGGATCGCGCGAGCGATTGCCGATCGGCTCGCCACGGAGTCACAGGCATGACCGTTCCGGCGATCCACGAGGACGATGTCGAGGCGCTCGGGCTGCCGGGCCGGGAGCTGCGCTGGCTGGTCGCGCCGGGAGCCATTCCCGCCGAGCACTGTTCCGTGGCCGTCATCCGCATCGCCGCCGGCGATCGGGTCCGACCGGCCCACTCGCACCCCAACGGCGAAGAAGTGATCTATGTGCTGAGCGGATCCGGCCGCGTGCTGGTGAACGGCGAGGTCACCGCGATCACCAGGGGCTCGACGGTGCTGTTTCCGCGAGGGCACGTGCACATGGTGCACAACACCGGCGAGCGAGGAGATGAAGATCGTCTGTTTCTTCGCGCCGCCGACCGGCCTCGACAACTACCGCATGCACGAGGACGTGGACTTCCCGGACTGAACCGGCCGCGCGGCTCGCGGCCGCGGCGATTCACTTCGGCAGCGCGAACGCGATGTAGCCCGTTGGCGGTGGCGCTGCACCGGCGGCCGCCGGCCATTGACCCGCAGGCGGCGTATCCCCTGACGCCGCGACCAGCACGTACTGACGGCCGTCGATCTCGTACATCGAGTGGCCGCCCCGGATCGTGCCGCCGAGCGCCACGCTTTCCCAGACTTCCTTGCCCGTGTCCGTTTCGTACGCCCGCAGCTTGCTGTCGCCGCCGGGCGCGAAGATGAGTCCCGCGGCGGTGACGATCAGGCTGCTTCGCATCTGCGTGACGCCGGTGTCGTGAACCCCGAGCGCCGCCAGCCGCGCGTCGTCGCCGAGCCCGACCTTCCATTTGATCGTGCCGGCGTTCAGGTCGTACTTCGTGATCGTCGTGAACGGCGGCTTCATCATGATGCCGATCGTCCCGTAGGCGTTGATCACGTACTGCGGCGTCTGGACGAGGCCTTCGGGGTACGGGCGCGGCCCGAATCCGCGTCCACGCCCCGCGCCCTCGCGCACGCGCGCGCTGCCCGATCCGACAACGGGTCCGGGTGGAAACGACGGGGCCGGTCCGCCGGCGCGGCCGCGGCCGACGGCGCCGCGTCCGGCAAGCGGCGTCGCCATCAGATAGCTCACCAGGTTCTCCATGTCCACGTCGTCGAGGTTCGGGAACGCGGGCATGCGGCCTTTGCCGTTGGTGACGGTGCTGCGGATGGTGGCCGCGTCGAGCCGGCCGGGAACGTCGAGCAGCGACGGGCCGTTCTGCGACCCGCTGCGGTCGGGCGCGTGGCAGACCTGGCAGTCGCGAACGTAGACCATCATGCCGGGCGGCGCGTTGGCCGGCATCTCCCCGGCCTTGAGCAGGCGCAGCACGCCGGGATTGTCCTGGCTGATCACGTAGACCATTCCCGTCGCCGGCTCGGTAGCGGTGTAGCCGAACAGCGCGCCGCCGTTGCTTCCCGGAATGTGCAGCGTGTCGGTGAAGTCAATCGGCGTGAACAGTCCGAGGTTGCGGGTCTTCGCGAGCCGCTGCTTGAACTGTTCGCGCGCCTCGGCGGTGACGACCGCGTGCGGGTTGATGTCGTCCACGGTGAACGACTGCCTGCTGAAGGGAGGCGGATTCGTCGGGTAGGGCTGCGTCGGCCATGACTGTTCCCCGGGCATCTCGCTCTTCGGCACCGGCCGCTCCTCGATCGGCCAGATCGGCGCGCCGGTGACGCGCTCGAACACGTAGAGGAAGCCGGTCTTGCCGGCCATCGCCACGATGTCGACGTTCCTGCCGTTGTGCCTGATCGTGGTCAGCTGCGGCGCGGCGCTGCCGTCGAAGTCCCAGAGATCGTGGTGAACCATCTGGAAGTGCCAGAGCCGCTTGCCGGTGCGCGCGTCGAGCGCGAGCAGCGACGAGCCGAACAGGTTGGCGCCGGGGCGATCGGCGCCGTAGTAGTCGTAGGTCGGCGAGCCGGTGGGGAAGTAGGCGATGCCGCGCTTCTCGTCGATCGAGATCTCCCCCCACGTATTGGTGCCGCCGATGTACTTGTAGGCATCCTTCGGCCACGTCTCGTAGCCGAACTCGCCGGGGCGCGGCACGGTGTGGAACTGCCACACCAGCTTGCCGGTGACGACGTCGAACGCGCGGAGATCGCCCGGCGGCGACATGTAGGCTTCGCCGGTGGACGATCCGAGCAGGATCAGGTTCTCGAACACCTTGCCGGGATTGCCCGACTGGATGCGTCCAATGGTGGCGGGATCGCGCCCGAGCCCCTCTCGGAGATCGACGACGCCGTCCTTGCCGAATGAGAAGACGGGCTGACCCGTTGCCGCGTCGAGCTGCTGCAGGTAGTCGTTCACGCTGAAGATCAGCCGGCGGTCCTTGCCGTCCCTGCTCTCCCAGTAGTTCATGCCGCGCGCCGTCATGGCCTGCATCGACTCGCGGATCCAGATCTCCTTCCCGGTGCGTGCGTCCAGCGCGACGATGGCGCCGTTGCGGCCGCGGCCGTAGACGACGCCGCGGACGACGATCGGGTTGAAGCCGGTCTCGCCGAACGGATACGTCCACGCGATGTTCAGCCTGCCGACGTTCGCCTTCGTGATCTGGGTCGATGGAAAGTAGCGTGAGCTGGCGGGGCCGCCGGCGTAGTCGGACCACCACTTGTCGCCCGCGGCGGAAACGGCGATAGTGACGGCGCATCCGAGCGCGGCGGACACGGTGGCCGCTGCGAGGAGCCATCGGCGAGCACGCGAAGCCGAAGCACGCACGGACATTCACTACTCCTGGTTAGCCAGCCGACGAGGGCTCGTTTGGTTTGCGACCCCGGTTGAATCGTGCTAGTGTCCGCCCGATTATCGATAATTCGTAGCAGCGGCACAACTGTCGCGGTTCACCTCAACGAGAGGACAGCGTCTCCCATGCGCAAGCGAGTCGGACTGCAGCCGATCACGGTGTTGGCGGGTGTCCTGCTGCTCGTGTCCTGGCCCTCGGCCGCATCGAAGAATTTCCTGCCCGACGTGATCTTCAAGGGCTCGAGCCTGAACGGGTGGCGGACGATCGGCGGCGCCGAGTGGCGCGCCGAGGACGGCGAGATTGTCGGCGTGCCGAAGCCGGGCGGATGGCTGCTCCTCGAACGCACCTATCAGGACATCGCCTTCTTCTCGTCGTTCCGCTGCAGCGACGGCTGCAAGACGGGCATCCTGCTGCGCGCGCAGAAGACGTCCGACGGCGGACTGAAGGGCATCTACGTGTCGCTGGCCGAGGGCGACCTCGCGTCGTACCGCCTCACGCTCGACGCCAACGGCGTCGAGACCTCGCGCGAGCCGCTTCGCTCCGCCGGCGGCGGACAGCTTCGTGTCGCGCCGCCACCCGCGCCTCCTTCCGCCGCTGCTCCGGACGGCGGCGCAGGACGAGGTGCCGCGGGACGTGGCGCGGCAACCGGCCGCGGCGCCGGTGCCGCACCGCCTGGCCTGCCGCAGATGCCCGGCGGCGTGGCGTCGCCGATCGCGAGGCCCGCGACCGGTCTGCGCGCGGGCGACTGGAACACCATCGACGTCGTGCTCGACGCCAACATTCTCCGCCCGTTCCTCAACGACGCGGGCGGCGTCAGCGGCGGCGTCGCAGACGAGGACTTCTCCGGCTTCGGCGCGATCGCCCTGCACGTCGGTGGCGCCGGCGAAGTGCGGTTCAAGGACGTCGCCTACAAGGATCTGCAGCCGCGCGTCGCCAGCCCGGAAGCGGTCTCGCGCCGGTTCCGGATGCAGACGCTCAACGAGTTCTATTACTCCTGGGGTCCGAGCGTCGCCGACGTCAATCGCGACGGCACCCAGGACATCGTCGCCGGGCCCTACTACTACCTCGGTCCCGACTACGCGGTGGCGCGCGAGATCTACGTCGCGCGCACGTTCGATCCCGGCACGCAGTACTTCAACGGCCTGCAGTTCGCCTACGACTTCACCGGCGACGGCTGGCCCGACGTGATCAACTCGCTCTTCACGCAGCCGACACTCCTCTACGTCAACCCGAAAGGGGAGTCGCGGCGCTGGGACGTCTACACCGTCACCGATCGCGTGAGCAGCGAGCTTGCCCTCTTGAAGGACGTGGACGGCGACGGCCGCCTCGACTACATCTTCAAGGACGGCGACAACCGGTTCGTGTACGCCAACCCCGATCCGGCGAATCCGACCGGGACGTGGGTGAAGCATCCGATCAGCGAGCCGGGCCCGTGGGCCAATCACGGCATGGGTGTCGGTGACGTCAACAAGGACGGCCGCGCCGATTTCCTGAACGCCTATGGCTGGTGGGCGCAGCCGGCGAAGGGCAGCGGCGAGAAGTGGACGTACCATCCGGCCGCGTTCGGGAAGTGGACGCGCTCGAGTCCGGGCGGCGCCGAGATGGCGGTCTACGACGTCAACGGCGACGGGCTCAACGACGTGGTGACGACGCTGCAGGCGCACGGCTGGGGGCTGTCCTGGTTCGAGCAGAAGAAGGCGGCCGACGGCGCCGCGTCGTTCGTCGAGCACCCGATCATGGGGGACTTCTCGACGAAGAACGCCGGCGGCGTGACGTTCTCGCAGCTCCATGGATCGACGGTTGCCGACATCGACGGCGACGGCCTGCCGGACTTCATCACCGGCAAGCGATTCTGGTCGCACCTCGACACCTATCTCGATCCCGATCCGCACGGCGCGCCCGTGCTCTACGTCTACCGCACCGTCCGAAACCCGAAGGCGCCGGGCGGCGCGGAGTTCGTGCCGGAGTTGATCCACAACCGCTCGGGCATCGGATCGACGGCGGCGGTGTTCGACTTGAACAAGGATGGCGCGCTCGACATCATCACGTCGACGCGCCGGGGCACCTTCATCTTCTGGAACAACTGGAAGAAGCCCGCGCCGGCGACCTCCGCCGCGCGCTGAGGCAGGGTGAGCGCGTGGTCCTACGAGCGGCTGTCCCGGCGCTCGTGCCAGTGGACCATCGGCAGTCCCGCGACCGGGGCGCGGAAGTACGGGATGCGCGTCCCCTTCAGCGATCCGATGTAGAGCGTGCGCAGGTCCGGTCCCCCGAAGGTGACGCTCGCCATCCATGGCGCCACGCCGCGCCCCGTCGCGAACAACACGTCCTCGGTCACGTCGTTCCTGAGGAACGCCTGTTCGAGCGCGTTGACGGCCGCCGGGTTCCCTTCGTCGAGCAGGACGCGCAGATCGCCCTGCGGCGTCAGCACGAACAGCTTGTCCGAGTAGACGAGCGTGCCCCAGAGGTTGCCGTACGCATCGAAGGCGATGCCGTCCGGCCAGGCCCCGGTGCCGAGCCGTGAAGGTCCGAAGATCTCGCGCTCCGCGACCTCGCCGCGGTCGTCGATGCGTAGCCGCGTGATCCGGCCGCCGGTCGTCTCGACCACGTAGAGAAACTCCTCGCGCGCGTCGAACCTGATCTCGTTGGTGAAGTGGAAGCCGTCGGCGACGATGTGGAAGCGTCCGCCCTCGAAGCGCGCCAGGTAGCCATCCGGCAGGTCGACGCGCAGTGCGTGCATCCAGTTCCTGATGCGCGTCGACACGGTGATCCAGATCCGATCCTTCGCGTCGCGCAGGACGAAGTTCACCTTGCCGATCGGCTCGCCGTCGATGGTGTCGGCCAGCACCCGGGTGCTGCCGTCGCGCGCCATGATCTCGAGGCAGTCGGTGCCGAAGTTGGAGATGAGGATGTCGCCGTTGCCGGCGAACGCGAGGCCGTTGGGCAGCGTGCCGCGAAGATAGCGGGTGGCTTCGTCACCGGCGTCCTGGAAATGGCCGGAGCGGTGCTGGGTGATGATCTGCTGTTCCTGGCCGTTCAGCCGGACGACCCCGCCGCGGGCGTCCGCCACCCACAAGGTCCCGTCGGGTTCAGCGAGGATGCATTCCGGGCGCTGGAGATCGTGACCGACGTAGCGGAGGGAGTCTGTGTCGATGCCAAAGTCCAGAATCGGGTTGGTCCCCACGGCCTCGGTTCCCCGCATCAGGCGGCCTCCGATCGCGCGGCATTGGGCCTGCTCTCCGGCACCGCGGCACTATATCACCCGGTCCGACTGATTATCGATTGTGTGGAGGGCTGCAGTGAGGCAGCGTCGACTCACTCGAATCGTCCGCCTGAAGGCGGAAGCCACCTCACTGTCGTCGCCCGATCCCGAACTGATCGCCGTTCCGCACCGGCTTGTCGCCGTCGAAGACGATCTCGACGACCTTCTCGCTCTGCACCATCCGCTTCTCTTCGTCGGTCAGCGCCGCGACGATCTTCTTCGTCTTCGTGTCGAACACTTCTCCAGTGGACGGATACGCGTAGCGCCCGTCCATGCTGAACGTAATCCAGCCCGGCTGATCGCGGACGGCCATGCTGTCGGTCTGCTTCGGCGGCATCACCGTCGCGTCGAACACGTGGACCATGCTGTTGTGGCCGTCGGCGACCCACAGCTCTCGTTCGTCCGGGGTCAGGCCGACGCCGTGGCTCGGGCAGGCGTGCCGCTTCACCGGCCCCTTCTCGTAGCCGGTGACCTCGACGCGATGCAGCATCTTGCCGCTCTTGATGTCGCCAATCTCGAAGCCGAGCAGGTCGTTGACGTTGACGAAGGCGAGCGTCTGGCTCGCGTTGATGGTGAACGGCCGCACCGAATTGCTGAACGGTCCGACGCCGCCGATGACCGTGTGCGACTTGGTGTCCGCGATCGACAGCACCGGTGACTTCAAGCCGGCAAGATAGACGCGGCTGCCGTCAGCGCCGTACAGCGTGTTGTGGGCGCCGGAGTTCAGCACGATCTTCGAGATCACGTCGCCGGTCAGCGCGTCCAGCACGTGCCAGTGCGGTCCCTCGAACGACGGCGCGTACATGACCTTGCCGTCCGGCGACAGCGACATCCGGTCGACGCCGCCCTCGTACTCCCGGTTCCAGACCATGCGCTCGGTCGTCAGGTCGAACGACGCGATCCGCTTCGGCGTCGACACGTAGATCCGTCCGGTCGCCGCGCTGGCCGCGACCCCCTTGACGTTCTCCGGCTGCGCCCCGTCCGGCACCTCGAACGTCGGGATGCGGCGGACGAAGCGGTGGTCGTTGTCCATGTCGTAGACGAGGATGCCGATCCCCCCGAACTCGACGTAGTTGCGAATGCCGGGCTCGGCGACGTAGAGGAAGTGCCGCTCGCTGCGCATCCGCGCCGTGCCGGCGGCACCGACCGCCACGAACACGGCCGCCACGCAGACCCCAACAGCAACCAACCGGCGCAGCGTCATAGCCATCCTCCAGTCAAAGCGCGTCCGACACGGACACGATCTCGAGGTGCAGGGCATCCGGATCCCAGTCTGCCGTCACCATCCCGGCCGGAGCGATATCAAGATACGCCGCCGGGACCGTTGATGCCATCGGCAGCACTTCGCCCAGCGGGATGTCCGTGAACCGCACCATCTTCTCCACCGCCTCCGGCATGGTCAGGGCCGAGCCGGCGAGAAACGGCGTCCCGCTGAGCGACACGCGCTTGTCGGGCCCGACGATCACGTCGACGGTGCCCATCCGGTAGGGACCGGGCGGACAGCCGGCCGCCGCCATCGCATCGGTAATCAGGATGAGCCGATCCAGCGCCTTACACCGGCTCATGACGGAGACGACCGGCGGCGGGAGGTGGTGGCCATCGACGATCAGGCTCGCCCAGAGATCGTCGGACGCGAGCTGTTCCCAGATCACGTTGCGGTGACGCGGCAGCATCGCCGCGCAGCCGTTGCCGAGATGCGTGGAGAGCGTGGCGCCTTCGGCGATCGCCGCGGCGATGACGTCCGGCGGCGCGTCGGTGTGGCCGATCGCCACGCGGATCCCGGCGGCCACGAGATGCGCGATGAGCGGCAGCGCCCCGGGAACTTCGGGCGCCAGCGTGACCAGGACGATGCGCCCATCGGCGGCGTCCTGTCGCGCGGTGAAATCGTCGATCGAGGCGGGGCAGCAGCAGGCCGCGTCGTGCGCGCCGCGCGGGCCGTCGATGGGTGAGATGTAGGGGCCCTCCATGTGGATGCCGGCGATCGCGGGCTCGGTCGCCGACAGCAGGCCGCGCGCGCAGGCCTTGAAGCGATCGAGCGACGACGTGATCACGGTCGGCAGGAATCGCGTGACCCCGGTCGCGCGCAGCGCCGCCGCGGCGCGGGCCACGTCGTCGGCGCTCAGGCCCGGCGAGTTGAAGTCGACGCCGGCGAAGCCGTTGACCTGGATGTCGACGAAGGCCGGAAACTGGAGGCGCATCGCTGGCCGCCGGCGCTAGCCTGGCGTGTGCTGCAGCCGCGACGCCGCCGGCCGGTCGAGGTAGACGGTCGTGTTCGGGTGCGTCTGCAGGATCGAGGCGGGCGCCTCGGGCGTGACCGGACCTTCGAGGCAGCGCGCGACCGCCTCGGCCTTGCGCGCGTCCGGCACGACGCAGACGATCTCGCGCGCGTCGAGGATCTGGCGGATCGAGATCGAGATCGCGCGTTCCGGCACCTCCTCCAGGGAGCGGAACCATCCCTCGCCGACCTGCTGCCGCCGGCACGCGTCGTCCAGCGCCACGATCAGGTACGGGTCGCGCGTGTCGAAGTCGGCCGGCGGATCGTTGAAGGCGAGGTGGCCGTTCTCGCCGATGCCGACGAAGGCGCAGTCGATCGGCGCGGAGCGGAGTGCGTCGCCCACTTCCCGAACCGTCTCGGCCGGCGGCTTCTCGCCGTCGAGGAAGTGGTACTGCGCGATCCCGGTCGGCTGCACGAAGCGCTCGCGCAGGTAGCGGCGGAAGCTCGCGGGATGGTCGGCGGGCAGGCCGATGTACTCGTCGAGGTGGAACATCTCGACCTGGCGCCAGTCGATGTCGCGGCGCGCGGTCAGGGCCTCGAGGAACTCGAACTGGGAGGCGCCGGTCGCCACCAGGATCCGCGCGTGGCCGTTCGACGCGATGGCGCGGGTGATGGCGGTCGCGGCCTGCTCAGCCGCCGCCTGGCCGAGCTCCCGCTTGTCGTCGAAGATGCGTGTGCGAATCAGAGGGCCTCCTTCGGTGGAATGTACTTCAAGCACTTCTGACTTTTTCCTTCTAACTTCTGACTTTCGTCAGGAGACCTCCCGCACCGCGATCAGCGGATCGGTCCGCGCCGCGCGACGGGCCGGCCAGTAGCACGCCTGGAGGCCGACCGCCATCAGCAGCACCGCGACCGCGGTGAAGGCGACCGGATCGAATCCCGCCACGCGCCAGACCTCGCCGGCGAGCCACGTGCCGACGGCGAAGCTGCCGACCAGGCCGATCGCCGTGCCCGCGAGCAGCAGCCGCGCGCCGCGCGCCAGCATCATCCGGGTGATCGTCGCGGGTTCGGCGCCGAGCGCCAGCCGCACGCCGATCTCCTGCCGTTCCTGCGCAACCGCCGTGGACATCACGCCGTAGACGCCGACGACGGCGAGGGCGAGGCCGAGGGCGGCGAAGATCGAGAGCAGGACCAGGTTGAAGCGCGGCCTCGCGTACTCGTTGTCGCGCAGCAGCCGGTCGAGCGTCTGCGCGGCCATCACCGGCTGCCCCTTGTCGACCGCGTAGACCTGAGACGTGACGGCGCGAGTCAGCGCGGCCGGGTCTCCGCTGGTGCGGACCGCGACCCAGTCGGAGATGGCCACGACGCTGAACGGGATGAAGACCTCCGGCATGATCGGGTCGGCGAGGCCGTCGTTGAGCGTGTCGTGGACGACGCCGACGATCTGGAAGCCGTTGTTGGCGAGGTTGAACGGCGGATCCTTCAACCGCTGCAGCGTCACCGTCTGGCCGAGCGCCGAGCGGCCGTTCAGCCGGAGCCGGACGAAGCGCTCGTTGACGAGGGCGACCGGCTGCCTCGCCTCGACGTCACTGGCGGTCAGCAGACGGCCAGACGCCAGGCGGATCCCCATCGCCTCCGTGTATTGCTCGTTGACCTGATGTGCCAGCACCGGGTCGGCCAGCGGCGCCTCGCCCGAGACGTCCACCCACGTCCTCATGTTGCCGATCGGATGGAGTCCGCTGTTCAGGCCGACGGCGACCACGCCGGGGACCGCACGGACGCGCGGCAGCAGCTCGTTGAAGAACGCGGTCTTGCGCGCGGCGTCGGGATACTGCTGCGGCGCCAGCGGCACGCGCATCACCAGCACCTGGCTGGGATCCGCGGCGTACTCCGCGCGCTCCATCGTGATGAACGTGCGAAGCAGCACGCTCGAGCCGGCCAGCAGCATCAGCGACAGCGCCACCTCCGCGATCACCAGGGTCTTGCGCATCAGCGCCTGACGCGAGCTGCCGGCGAGGCTGCGGCTCGCCTCGCGCATCGAGCTGGAGATGTCGCCCGACGAATGCAGCGCCGGCGCCAGCCCGCAGATGATGCTGGTGGCCGCCGACACGATCAGCGCGAAGACCAGCACCGGCATGTTCAGCACGATCTCCGCCTCGTCTGGAATGGTGCCTGGAGGCACCAGGGCGAGGAGCGCCGGCAGCCCCGCGTAGGCCAGCGCGGTGCCGAGCACGCCGGCGGCGAGGGCGAGAATCAGGCTCTCGGTCAGCAGCTGCCGGACCAGGCGGCGCCGGCTGGCGCCGAGCGCGACGCGCACCGTCATCTCGCGCTGCCGCGCGCTCGCCCGCGAGAGCAGCAGGTTGGAGACGTTGGCGCACGCGATCAGCAGCAGCAGCGCCACGGCGCCGAGCAGGACATAGATGTCGCGCGTGATCGAGCTCGGAAACGTCTCCTTGAACGTCGGCAGGTTGACGCGGAACCGATCCGGGAACTCTTTCGGATACCGCGCCTTCAGGTCCGCGATGATCGGCATCAGGTCCGCTTCGGCCTCGGCGTCGGTGATGCCGGCCTTGCGCCGGCCGAGCAGGTGGACGTTCCGCACGCTCTCGATGACCTGGCCGCGCTGCAGCGCGATCGGCAGGTAGACGTCGGCGCCGCGCCACATGAACCGCTTCGGCATCACGCCGATCACCGTGCGGACGTTGCCGTTCAGCCGCAGCTGGCGGCCGAGCACGTTCGAATCGCCGTTGAACTGGCGCTGCCAGAACCGGTAGCCGAGGACCACCACCGGCTCGGCGCCCGGCGCCGCGTCGGCGGCGTTCGGCGTGCGGCCGAGGAGCGGCGGCACGCCCATGACGTCGAACGTGTTGAAGGTCCCGTGGTTGCCGCGCAGCCGCTGCGGGTCGCCGTCGCCAAGCCACAGCACGTCGCTGATCGTGGAGGCGATGACCCCTTCGAAGATCCGGCTGCGCTCCGCGATCTCGAGGAACTGATCCACCGAATACCCGGTGCGCGAGCCGGCGCGGTCCGGGGTGAACACGCGCACGCTGGTCAGGTTGTCGATGTCCTTGTACGGAAACGGATCGAGCACGACCGCATGCAGCACGCTGTAGATTGCCGTCGTCGCCATGATGCCGAGCGCCAGCGACAGCACCGCCAGCGCCGAGAACCCCGGCGTCCTGAGCAGGCCGCGGACCCCGAACCGGACGTCGCGGGAGAACTGCTCGAGCCCGTTCCTCATGTCAACCTGCCTTACGAGAATGCGGTGCGCAGCACCTCGAGGCTCTTGGGCACCGCGGTTGCCGGATCTTCCTTGCCTTCCATCTCCAGGGACACCCAGCCCTTGAAGTTCGCCTTCCGCAGCGTCTGCGCGATGCGGCGGTAGTCGAGGTCGAGGGTGTACCACTCGCCGCCGCCGTAGTAGGTCTTCGCCTGCACGATCGTCGCGTGCGGCGCCAGCTTCTCGATCTCCGGGTAGGGGTCGACCGCGAAGTTGCCGGTGTCGAGGTTGAGCCCGAGCCAGGGGGACGCGACGCTCTTGTAGATGCGCAGCAGGTTCTCGGTCTTGGTGGTGAGCCCCCAGTGATTCTCGAGCGCGAGCAGCACGCCTTCCTTCTCCGCGGCGGGCAGGCACTTCTGGATTCCCTCGATGCACCACTTGAACGCATCGTCGTCCGTGAATCCCTTGATTGGCGGCTCGTCCCCCTTGACCTTCATCAGGTCGTCGAACGACGGGATGGTGTTCCAGCGCCCCGAGTTCAGGCGGATGCTCGGGACGCCGAGCCGCGCCGCCAGCTCGATGCAGCGGATGGTGTGCTTGACCGCCTCGTCGCGCTCCTCGGCCTTCTCGGAGATGAAGTCCTGGTGGATCGACAGCATCGGCAGCGCCAGCCCGAGCTTGAACGCCGCCTGTTTGAGCTTGTTGACGTAGGCCGGGGACTCGTCGGTCATCTGCCGGTGCAGGATCTCGACGCCGTCGAACCCGAGCCGCGCCGCATCCTCGATCACCTGCTCGACCGGATACTTCGCGGTCCGGAAATGCCAGTACGAATACGTCGACACCGCAATCCTGATGCGCGGTTGCCCCGCCTTGGCGCCCTGGGCCGCCGCGGCGCGCTCCGCACCCAGCACGCCCGCCGCCACCGCCGCACCGCCCATCACCAGCACGTTCCGTCTATTCATTCACTCGCTCCTGATTGCACTGCTCTTCGGACCCCAGACCTGGAACCTCGCAGAACCTCGTAGAACCCCGTAGAACCCCGTAGAACCCCGTAGAACCCCGTAGAACCCCGTAGAACCTGAACTATCGTAGCGCCGTCATCGGATCGATCCGTGACGCGCGCCGGGCGGGTAGATAGCCTGCGATCAGCGCAACGACGCCCAGCACCACCACCATCCCCGCGAACGTCCACGGATCGGTGGCCGAGGTCGCGAACAGCAGCGTGTTGATGACGCGCGACAGCGCCAGTGAGACGGCGGTGCCGATCGCGATCCCGACCAGCGCCATGCGCAGCGTGTCGCCGACGATCTGCCGCCGCACGTCGGCCGCGGTCGCGCCGAGCGCCATGCGCACGCCGATCTCGGGAATGCGCTGGCTGACGCCGTAGGACACCACACCGTAGATGCCGAGACTGGCGAGCACGAGCGCCAGCACCGAGAAGCCGCCGAGCAGCGACACCATGAAGCGCCGCGGCGACACCGCGCGGTCGACCAGGTCCTGCACGATCCGCATGTCGGTGGCGAGGACGCGTTCGTCGATGTTCGTGAGCGTGCGACGGATCGTCGGCATCACCGACGCCGGCGGCAGCGATGTCCGCACGATCAGGTCGAGGCCCGCCCCCGCACCCTGCTGCCACGACAGGTACATCTGCGGCGCCGGCGCTTCGTCGAGGCTGCTCTGACGGACGTCGCGGACGACGCCGACGATCGTGAGGGCCATGTTGCCGGTGGCCGCGGCACGTCCGACCGGATCGACGCCGGGATACAGCGTGCGCGCCAGCGTCTCGTTGACGATCACGGCGCGGCGCTCCGGCTGGTTCGGACCGGGCGGCGTCGTTTCCCGCACGTCCGCGGTCGAGAAGTCACGCCCCTGCGTGACGTCGATCCCCATGGCCCCGAAGTAGCCGGGGCTGATCACGTACACGAATGCCAGCGGCCGCTGGTTGTTCTGATAGTCCTTGCCCGGGACCCAGATGCCCCACGTCCGGTTGCGATCGAGCGGCAGCGCGTCGCTCAGGCCGGCGGCTTCGACGCCGGGCAGCGCGGAGACCCGCCGCGTCACCTCGTTGAGGATGGCGATCAGGTCGTCGGGCTCGGTCGGCCGGCTGAACTCGATGCGTGTGGCGATCGCGTGATCGGCGCGGAACCCGAGGTCGACGTCGAGCAGGTGCAGGAAGCTGCGGCCGAGCAGGCCGGCGCCGACCAGCAGGATCGCCGCGAGCGCGATCTCGGCTACCACCAGTCCGCGGCGCACCCACGCGTGCCGCGCTGAATCGATGGCGCCGCGGCTGTGTTCCTGGAGCACGCCCTGCGGCGTGCGCGAGGAGATCTTGAGCGCCGGCACCAGGGCGAACAGCAGGCCGGTGAGCACCGCGGTCAGTCCGGTGGCCGCGAGCGCCGTGCGATCGACGCGCACGTAGTGCAGCAGCGGCAGGCTCAGCGTCTCGCTGCTGGTGAGCCACGACGTGAGCGCGTAGGCGAGCGGAATGCCGAGCGCGGCGCCGGCGGCCGAGAGCATGATCCCTTCGGTGAGGAGCTGACGAATCAGCCGGCCGCGTCCGGCGCCGAGCGCGATCCGGACCGCGAACTCGCGGCTCCTCGCCGAGGCGCGGGCGAGCAGCAGGTTGGCGAGGTTGGCGCAGACGATCAGCAGCACGAATCCGACGGCTGCCCACAGCACCAGGATCGATCGGCGCATCCGGCCGCTGACCTGATCCTTGAGATCGGTCAGCACCGCACCCCACCGGCCCCAGTTGGTGTGCTCGGCCATCAGACGTGGCACCAGCGCGGTGAACTCGGCCCGCGCTTCGCTCAGGCTCACCCCGGGCTTCAACCGACCGACCAGAGACAGCGTGTTGCCCCAGGGGCGCATCAGGTCGAGGTCGGCCGGCAGGAACATGTCCACCTGCGTGCCCGGCGTGAACACCGACGAGAAGTCGAACTCGCGCGGCATGATGCCGACCACGGTGACCGTTTCGCCGTTGATCGTGACCCCCTGTCCGACGCAGCGAGGTGTCGCTGGCGAATCGCTGCTGCCACAGCGCATGGCCGAGCAGCACCGCCTTCGGTCCGCCGCGCTTGTGCTCCTCGGGGCTGAACAGCCGTCCACGCTCCGGCTGCACGCCGAGCACCTCGAAGAATCGCGGACCGACTTCGACCCCCGACAGCCGCTGCGCGTCGCCACGACCGGTCAGCGTGTTGCTGCGAAAGCCGAAGAACGCGAAGTAGCCGCTCATCTCCTGGAACGACTGCGAGTTTCGCTGGAACTCCTCGAACAGATCGACGCGGAACGTCCGCGCGCTCAGCCCGGCCGTACCGCTGTTCGCGATCCAGACCAGGCGGTCGGCCTCGGGAAACGGCAGAGGCTTGAGCACCAGCGGATTGACGATGCTGAAGACGGCGGTGTTGGCGCCGATCCCGATCGCCAGGATCAGGGTGGCGATCAGCGCCATCGCCGGCTCGCGGCGGAACCCGCGAAGCGCGTAAGTCACGTCCTGACGCAGACTTTCGAGGGTCAACAGCCGGGCGCGCGGTTCGTCGTGAGACATGGCACCGCGAATCTGTCACCACTCCAGAACCATGTCAATGTCACCTTTTCCCGGGTGCCGACTCCTATACTGGAACGGGGAAAACCATGACCACAGGCAGCGGGACCGAGGTCCTGCCGGCGGGGACGGATCGGCCGGATGAGGAGATCGTTCGCGAGATCCTGGCCGGGGAAATCAGGCTGTTCGAGCTGCTGATGCGGCGCTACAACGAGCGGCTGTATCGCACCGCCCGCGCCATCACCCGCGACGAGCGCGAGGCCGAGGACGTCATGCAGCAGGCGTACGTCAACGCGTTCGCCAGCCTGCACCAGTTCAGCGGCCAGGCACGCTTCTCGACCTGGCTGACCCGCATCACCATCAACGAGTCACTCGCGCGCGTTCGCCGCTCACGCCGCTACGAGCCCTTCGACGACGACGCAGGGACGGGGGAGTCGATCATGACGGGCACGGCACCACCGGATCCGGAGCGGCAGGCATTTGCCGGCGAACTGCGCGAGCTGCTCGAGTGGGCGATCGACGACCTCGCCGACGGGGCGCGGGAGGTGTTCGTCCTGCGCGACGTCGAGGGCCTGAGCACGCTCGAGACCGCCGAATCGCTCGGCGTCTCCGAGGACGTCGTCAAGACCCGGCTGTCGCGGGCGCGCGCGTCGCTGCGCAGCGCCCTGCTGCAACGGACCGGCGCCTCCACGCCAGACGTCTTCCGCTTCTACCGCCCGCGCTGCGACCGCATCGTCGCGGCGGTCTTCGCGCGCATCACCACGCACTGAGCCGTTCGCGACGGCGCATGCCGGCCGGCGGCGTGATGTCGCCGGTGCGGTAATCGCACGCTCGCGCCGGTCACGGCGACGCATCTACACTTGCGTTGCGCATGACCGACACCGTCAATCCCGATTTGCCGCTCCGCGGCCTGAGGGTCATCGACTTCACCCGCGTCCTCGCCGGTCCGCTGTGCACGATGCTGCTCGGCGACATGGGCGCCGAGGTGATCAAGATCGAGGACCCGCGCCACGGCGACGACACCCGCGCGTGGGCGCCGTTCGTCGGCGGGTGGAGCACCTACTTCCTCACCGTCAATCGCAACAAGCAGAGCGTGGCTGTCGATCTCAAGTCGCCCGACGGTGTCGCGCTGCTGGAGGATCTGATTCGCTCCGCCGACGTGCTGGTCGAGAACTTCCGGCCCGGCACGCTGGACCGTCTCGGCTTCGGTCCTGAGCGCGCGCGGGCGCTGAACGATCGGCTGATCTACTGCTCGATCTCCGGCTATGGCACGACCGGTCCGCGCCGCGACGAGCCCGGCTACGACATGGTGATCCAGGGCGAGTCGGGGCTGATGGACGTCACCGGCTTTCCAGAGACCGGGCCGACCAAGGTGGGGGTGGCGATCACCGACTGCCTGGCCGCCTTGTATGCGGTGCAGGGCATCCTGCTGGCGCACATCAGCCGCACCCGCACCGGCAAGGGGCAGGTGCTCGACATCGCGCTGCTCGATTCGGCGGTGTCGGTGCTCGGGCTGCCGGTCGGCATTGTCGCGGCGACCGGGCAGAGCCCCGGACGCCTCGGCAACGAGCATCCGTCGCTGGCGCCGTACGAGCCGTATCCCGCGGCCGACGGCCACGTCGTCGTCGCAGTGGCGAACCCGCGGTTGTGGTCGCGCTTCTGCGCGGCCGTTGGCGCCGAATCGCTCGAGCACGATCCGCGCTTCGCGACGAACAGCGATCGACTGCAGAACCGGGCCGTCCTCAACGAGATCATCCGCGGGCTGTTCGGCGACAAGCGCGTGGACTGGCTGATCGACCGGCTGAGCGCCGCGGGCGTGCCGTGCGGGCGCGTCCGTACGATCGACGACGTCCTCCGCGATCCGCAGCTGGCGGCGCGGAACATGCTGATCGACATGCCGGCGGGCGGCGAGTCCGTCCGCGTGCCGGGCAATCCGGTCAAGCTGTCCGATGTGCCGGCGATCCAGGCCGAACCGCCGCCGGCACTGGGGGAGCACACCGACGCCGTGCGCCGGTCGCTCGCGCGTCGCCCGGAAGGGTCGCGTTAGCGTCGCATGCTGACCGCTCTCTGCGTGCTCACGATCGCCGCCCTGTTGATCCTGATCCTGTTCCGGATCACGTCGGTGCTCGTGGCGTTGACGCTGGTCCCGATTGCCACGGCGCTCCTCGGCGGATTCGGCGCCCAGATCGGCGCGTTCGCCATGGACGGGATCCGCGGCGTCACGGCCGTCGCCGTGCTCCTCGCGTTCGCCGTGATCTTCTTCGGCGTGATGAACGACGCCGGGCTGTTCGAGCCGATCATCCGCCGGCTGATGCGCGTGGCCGGCCGCGATCCGGTCAGGATTGCGCTGGGCACGGCAGCGATCGCCACGGTTGCCCATCTCGATGGCGCCGGCGCGAGCACGTTCATGGTGACGATCCCGGCGATGCTTCCCCTCTACAAGCGCGCCGGCATGCAGCCGCTGGTCCTGACCGCGATCACGGCGCTCGCCGCCGGCACCATGAACATGCTGCCGTGGGGCGGCCCGACGACGCGGGCGGGCGCGTCGCTTCGCACGGGCACGACGGACCTGTTCGTGCCGCTGATTCCGGCCTTGATTGCCGGCATGGTCGCGGTGTTCGTGCTCGCGGCGCATCTCGGACGGCGTGAGCGCGAGCGGCTTGCCGGCCTGCCTGTGATCGCCGACGGGGCAGACGGAATCGAGCCCGCGAGCGAGGGGCTCGAAGCCTCGTCGCCATCGCGCCTCGGCGCGCGCTGGTTCTTCAACCTGGTGCTGACGGTGATCACGCTGGTGGCGCTGTTCTGGGCGGTCGTGCCGCTGGCCGTCGTGTTCATGGTCGCGTCAGCGCTCGCCCTGGTCGTGAACTATCCGGACTCTCACGAGCAGCGCGAGCGGCTGACCGCGCACGGCAGCGCCGCGATGATGATGGTGACGACGATCTTCGCGGCCGGCGTCTTCACCGGCATCCTGACCGGATCGGGCATGCTGCGGGCGATGTCCGGCGATCTCGTGCAGGTGCTGCCGGACGCGATGCTGAAGCACCTGCCGATCGTGATGGCGATCGCGTCGATGCCGCTCAGCCTGGTCTTCGATCCCGACTCGTTCTACTTCGGCCTGTTGCCGGTGCTCGCGGAAGCGTCGGCGGCGGCAGGCGGATCGATCGTCGAAACCGGACGCGCCGCGGTGCTCGGACAGATGACGACGGGGTTTCCCGTCAGCCCGCTGACCCCCGCGACGTTCCTGCTGGTCGGCCTCGCCGACGTCGACCTCGCCGACCACCAGCGGCGAACCATCCCCTACGCGTTCGCGGTGACGCTCGTGATGACGGCCGTCGCGCTCGCGACCGGCGCGCTCCGCTGGTAATTCCCGAACCTTCCGCTTGACGCGCCCGTAATACCGTATATACTGTGCATACTTAACATGCACAGTGATCTGGTCATCTCGCAGACCGACCGGCGGCCCATGTATCTGCAGATCATGGAGCAAATCAGGCGTCGGGTTGCGGTCGGGGACTGGAGGCCGGGTCAGGAGATCCCGTCGATTCGGACCCTGGCGGCGGCGGTCCAGGTGAGCGTCATCACCGTGAAGCGCGCCTATCTGGAGCTCGAGCGCGAGGGCGTCATCGTCACCCGCCAGGGCAAGGGTTCGGTCGTGGCGGAGGCAGCCGACCTCCGCGCGCAGCTTCGGCGCGACGAGATCGACGTGCACCTCTCCGCCGCGGTCGGCCTCGCGCTGCAGCTGGGTCTGACGGCGCGGGATCTGGAAGAACGCCTCCGCGAGCTCGTGGAGGAGCAGAGTCAGAGAAACGAGAACGAACGATGAGCGAACCGGTGCTCGAGCTCGACGGCGTAGACAAGACCTACCGGTTCTTCAAGCTGTCGGCAGTCGCGCTGAAGCTGGAGGCTGGGCAGATCATGGGCTTCGTCGGCCCCAACGGCGCCGGCAAGTCCACCACCATCCGGATCGCGATGGGGATGATCCGGCACGACCACGGCACGGTCCGCGTGCTCGGCCAGCCGATCCCCGCGATGCAGGCGATCGCCAAGCGCGACATCGGCTTCGTGTCGGAAGACATGCGCCTCCATGCCGGCCTGACGCTCGACTGGCACATGAAGTTCGTGTCGTCCATCTACCCGGGCTGGGACGCGAGCTATGCCGCGCAGCTGCTGGAGCGCTTCAACCTGCATCCGGAACAGGCGATCAAGGCGCTGTCGCACGGCGAGCGCGTCAAGGCGACGCTGCTGCTCGTGCTCGCGAGGCGGCCTCGTCTGCTGATGCTCGACGAGCCGACGACCGGTCTCGACCCGGTGGCGCGCCACGAGGTCCTGGCCGAGCTGATGGACGTCGTCCGCGACGAGCGCCGCGCGATTCTGTTCTCGTCGCACAACACGCAGGACGTCGAACAGATCTCCGACTACATCACCTTCATCGATCGCGGCCGCATCATCGACTCGAGCGACAAGGAGACGTTTCTCGACGGCTGGCGCCGGCTCCATCTCGACGTGCCGCCGGGCGCGACGCTGCCCGAACTGCGTGGGGTCGTCGACACGACGACGAGCGGGCGGCTGGCGGTGGTGACGACCCGCGCCTATTCGCCGGATCTCGACGCGGTATACGAGCGCGCCGGCGCGCGCGTGGCCGATGTGCAGCGCATGTCCCTCGAAGAGATCTTCGTGGCCAACGTGATGCACAACCGGCGGGAAGCGTGTGGCATGAGCAGCTCGATCGTCCTGCAGCTGATCCTGAAGGATCTCTACCTGATGCGCTGGATCGTGGCCAGCTCGCTCGCTGCCGGCCTGGCCGCGATCGCGCTGATGCCGCTGAGCGGCGTGGCGGCGTACGTCGGCGGCGTCTCGCTCATCTGCATCATCGTGATCCTGAACATCACGCTGGTGATGAGCACCGTGGTCCAGGAGCGCAAGGACAAGGTGCTGCTGTTCATCCTCAGCCTGCCGATCTCGACCACGCAGTACGTCGCCGCCAAGATGGCGAGCAACGCGATTGCCTTCGTCGGTTCCTGGGTCGTGCTGACGCTCGCGCTGGTGGCGGTCATCGGCACGTCGGCGATCCCCGACGGCATCCTGCCGTTCCTGATCGTGGTGCTGACGTACCTGCTGATGTATTACTGCGTGCTCCTGGGCGTCGCGGTGGTGACGGAGTCCTCGGCGTGGCACGCCACCGTCATCACCATCGGCAACGTCTCGGTCAACTTCCTGATCCCGCTGCTGCTGTCGCGGCCGTCGGTCTACACCCATCGCACCGGCGCCGAGGCGGTCTGGACCGGGGACCTCGTATCGGTCATCGCCATCGAGGCCGCGGCCGGCGTCGCCGCGCTGTTCGCCGCCTACTTCGTGCGTTCACGCACCGCTGACTTCGTGTAAGGGAGCGTTCCATGTCCACTCACGATCGTCTCCACGCCCTCGACGCTGTTCGCGCCTTCGCGCTGCTGCTCGGCGTGGTCTTCCATGCCGCGTTCTCGTTCCTGCCCGGGATGATTCCCGGCATCTGGGCGATCGTCGACACCTCGCCGAGCACGTCGTTGAGCGTGGTCGCGTTCGTGTCGCACATCTTCCGGATGTCGCTGTTCTTCTTCGTGGCCGGCGTGTTCGCCCGCATGCTGCACCAGCGCGGCGGCACGCGCGGCTTCTGGGTCAACCGCGGCAAGCGCATCCTGCTGCCGCTGATCGTCGGCTGGATCGTCGTGTTCCCGGCGATCGGCGCGGTCTGGATCTGGGGCCTGACGAAGACGTTCGGCGGCACGCTGCCGGCGGCGCCTGCCAACCTGCCGCCCCCGCCTCCGGCGGCGTTTCCGCTGACCCACTTGTGGTTTCTCTACTACCTGCTGGTGCTCTACGTTCTCGTGCTCGGCTGCCGCGCGCTCGTGAGGGCGCTCGATCGCCGCGGCGCGGTGCCGCGGATCGCGGACGCGCTCGTCGGCAGGCTCGCGCGCACCGGAACCGCGGCGGTCGTCCTCGCCCTGCCATTGACGGGAGCGCTCTACGTCCGCGAGCAATGGTTCGCCTTCTTCGGGGTCCCGACGCCGGATCAGTCGCTCATCCCGCAGCTCGCGTCGCTGGTGGCGTACGGCACCGCGATCGGATTCGGATGGCTCGTGCATCGCCAGCTCGAGCTGTTCAACGTCTGGAGCCGGCAGTGGCCGCTTCACCTCGCCGGGGCCGCTGCCGCCACCGCGGCGTGCCTGGCGATCGTCGGACTCACGCCGACGCTGGTGCCGGCGTCTCCCGGACTGCAGAAGCTGGCGTACGCGTTCTGCTACGCCACCGCGATCTGGTGCTGGTGCTTCGCGCTCGTCGGTCTGGCGACGCGGTTCCTGTCGCGTCCCTACCCGGTCGTGCGGTACCTGTCTGACGCGTCCTACTGGATTTACATCGTGCACCTGCCGGTCGTTGTCGCCATCCAGGTCCTGGTGGGCCATCTTCCGTGGCACTGGACCAGTCAAGTTTCCGGCGATCCTCGTCGTCAGCCTGACGCTGTTGCTGGTGAGCTATCGCTACCTGGTGCGATCGACGTTCATCGGCCAGTTCCTCAACGGGCGCCGCTACCGGCGGGTCGCGCCGCCGTCCGATCCGGGGGCTTCTGCTTCGGCCCCCGCGCCGCTCGCCTCGCCAGTGGCGTCGCCTGAGGCCGTTCCATCGCCCACGAGCGAGATCTCAGGCCCGCTCGCAACTCTTGCCGCGGTGCACAAGCGCTACGGCACGATCACGGCCCTCGCCGGGCTCGACCTGGATCTGCGCCGGGGCGAGCTGCTCGCCGTGCTCGGCCCGAACGGCGCCGGCAAGTCCACCGCGATTTCGCTGTGGCTCGGGCTGCTCGAACCGGACGCCGGCGACGTCACGCTGCTCGGACGCTCGCCGGCCGACGTCGAGAGCCGGCGTCACGTGGGCGTGATGATGCAGGAAGTCGGGCTGACGCCGGAGCTGCGCGTGCGTGAACTGATCGAGCTGACGGCGAGCTACTACGCGGATCCGCTGAGCACGCCGCAGACGCTCGAGCTGACGCGCCTCGAGCCGCTCGCCGATCGCCCGTACGCGAAGCTGTCGGCCGGGCAGAAACGGCAGGTGCAGTTTGCGCTGGCGATCTGCGGCCGGCCGCCGATCCTGTTCCTCGACGAGCCGACGGTGGGGCTCGACGTCGAGGCGCGGGAAACGATGTGGCGCACCATCCGGACGATGCTGGCGGAGGGCTGCTCGATCGTGCTGACGACGCACTATCTGGAGGAGGCGGAAGCGCTGGCCGACCGCGTCGCGGTGATCGCCGGTGGACGGGTGATTGCGTCGGGCACCGTCGACGAGATCCGCTCGGTGGTGTCGCGCACGGTCATCAGCTGCAACACCACGCTCACCGCCGAAGAGGTCGGTGGCTGGCCGCAAGTCGTCGAGGTGCGAAGCCGCGCCCAGCGTCTGCAGGTCACCGTCGTCGAGGCGGAGGCCGTGCTGCGGCGGCTGCTGGCGTCTGACGCGTCGGTGCGCGACATCGAAGTCCGTCAGGCCGGGCTCGCCGAGGCATTCGTCGAGCTCACGAAGGAGGCTGCATGATGACCGCGTCGTCTACCCGTTCGCTGACGCAGTGGCCCGCGGCGGCGCCGATGCCGATCGGCCGGATCGTGCGCGCCTACGTCCACGAGGTGAAGTACCAGTGCCTGCGCATGCTGCGCGCGCCGGCGTTCTCGTTCCCGTTCCTGCTGCTGCCGGTGCCGATCTACCTGTTCTTCGGCGTGATGCTGGCGGCTCCCGCGGTCGCCAAGAATCCCGGCGTGGCCAACTACCTGCTCTCCGGGTTCTCGGTGTTCGGGGTGATGGGGCCGGCGCTGTTCGGCGCCGCGTGTGTGCTCGCGGTGGAGCGCGAGGCTGGGCTGCTCAAGCTGAAGCGCGCCCTGCCGGCGCCGGTCGGCTCGTACCTGATCGCGAAGATGGTGATGGCGATGGTGTTCGCGGCGCTGGCCGTGCTCGCCCTCCTGGTGGCCGGCATCTTCGTCGGGAAGGTCAGCCTGACCGCGCTGCAGCTGTCGATCGTGCTCGTAGTGATGACGATCGGCGCGATCCCGTTCGCCGCGATGGGTCTGTTCATCGGCGCCCACGTGTCGGGGTCGGCGGCGCCGGCATTCGCCAACCTCCTGTTCCTGCCGATGATGTGGCTCTCGGGGCTGTTCATTCCGCTGCCGAAGTTCCTCGAGCGGCTGGCGGTCATCTGGCCGGCGTTCCACCTCAATCAGGTGGCGCTGGGATTCGCCGGCGTCCGCGAGTTCAGCTTCGTGTCGCCGCTGATTTCCGCGGCGGTGCTCGTCGGCGTCACGGTGATCTTCGGCGGCCTCGCGATCCGCCGGCTGGCGCGCCTCGGCTGATCCGTTGTGGCTGCGGCTCGTGCCGCACGCGTCGCGCCTCAGCGGCCCGCCGTGACGTTCCCCTTGGCGATGGAGATGCCGCCGGACCCGGTCCGTACGTGGAGGAGCGGTCCGCCCCCTTGCGCCGCGCCGCGGACCGACCGGCGCCCGATTGTCCCGCTCACCGTGACCGGAAAGTCGACGTCGATCCGCCCGGAGCCGCTGTTCGCGTCGAGGTCGAAGCCCTGATTGGGCGGCAGGCTGATGTCCACGCTGCCAGACGAGGCGGAGAGGCGCCACTCGCCGGTGGGCTGCCCGTGGATCGAGAGGCCACCGCTCGAGGTCGATGCCCTCAGGCCGCCTTGGATGCCGCGCAGCCGTACCGATCCGGAGCTCGACTCGGCTTCGACGTCGCCGGCGGCTGTCTGGGTGACGTCAATCGATCCGCTCGACGTCGACGCGTTGATCGGACCGGCGACCGCGCCGGCGCGAATCGAGCCGCTCGACGCGCTCGCGCGGAAGCTGCCGCCGACGCTGTCCGCGGTAATCGAGCCCGACCCGGTCGATGCCTGGAGGGTGCCGCGGGTGTTGCGGAACGTCAGCGAGCCCGAGCCGGCGTGCGACTCGACGCTTCCGGAGAGGCCGTCGATGTCCTGCGACCCAGAGCCCGTTCGGGCGATCAGCGTGGAGGCCGCCGGCAGCATCACCCTGTAGGCGATCGACACGCCGTTGGGGTGCTCGTTGCCCATGAAGTAGCCGATCCGGATGACGTTGCCGGACTGCTCGATCGGGGGATTCGCCTCGATCTGCTTGACGCGCTCTTCCGGGCTTCCCGACCCCCGCTTGAACCACCCGCCCCAGCCGTCGCTGGCGCGGATGCGTCCGACGATCTCGATTCGCCCGGACGATCCGGTGCGGACTTCGATCGCCCCGGAGCCGGCAGAGATCTCGACCCGGGGATCACCGTTCACCGTCAGGTTGCGTGTAAAGGAACCTTCGGCTCGCGACTGCGCGGCCACGGATCCAGGAATGAGGGCCGTACCAAGGGCCAGCGCGGCGATCGGCAGGGGAAACAGACGAAGACCTTTCATTGGCGCGTCCTCCATGGGCATTGGACGGCGTCGGGGGGCGGGGCGTTCGTTCTCTGGAACTCCCAACTCCCAATTCCCAACTCCCAAACGGATGCCAGTTCCCAGTTTCCGGTCACCAGTCGGCTTATGATTCGCGCCAATGTCGGTCGGTATCGCGCGCCTCATCGCCCACTTGGCGTTCTTCATCCTGCTGCTGCTCGGGTGGTTTTCGGGCGAGCTCAGCCGGCGGGTGGCGACGGTCATGGTCGGGCTCTGGGTCGCCGGTTACGTCGCATCGACCCTGATCACGCCGCTCGACTTGCTGATGACGTCGTATGTCGCAATCCTCGATATTGTCCTGGTGCTCGCGATTTTCAAGGGCGACGTCCGGCTCGACTGACGGGCCCGGCCGGGCGGCCGATCCCGCAATCGGGCATGGTAGAATTAGGAGTTTCTGCAGGCGGCCTGGGGCCGCGCCGGAGGCCGCGGCGGTGGATGAGACGTTCATGCGCGCGGCGCTCGAGCTGGCGGCCGAGGCCCGGCGTCGCGGCGAGGTGCCCGTCGGATCGGTAGTGGTGCTCGACGGCGTCCTGATCGGGACGGGTTACAACCAGCCGATCGAGGCGCAGGACCCGACGGCGCATGCCGAAATCGTCGCGATGCGAGCGGCGGCCCGGCAGCTGGGCAATTACCGGCTGAGCGGCGCTGACCTGTACGTCACGATCGAGCCGTGCCAGATGTGCGTGGGGGCGATGGTCCACGCGCGGATCGCCCGGGTGATCTACGGCGCGCGCGAGCCGAAGGCGGGCGCGATAGAATCCGCGATGCGCGCCCACGAGCATCCATCGCTGAATCACCGGATGCAGGCGGTCGGCGGCGTGTTAGAGGAAGAATGCCGCGGCGCGATCCAGGAGTTCTTCGAATCGCGCCGGAGCCGGGAACGAGTGTAGTCGCGCGTTCTGCGAGAGCAGCCTGACTGGTGATGCGTGACAACCGCAAGCGAGCGCCGGCTTGCCAGCCGTAGCGCGACAACGAGCGAATTACCGCCCGCCTCCGCCGAGGCTACGGCGGGCAACCTTCGCTGGAGCGCGAAGGTTGAGCGGAAGCCCGCCGAAGGGGGCCGCGAGCGGAGTAATAAACGGAGAGGTACCGAAGTGGTCGTAACGGGGGCGCCTCGAAAGCGTCTTGCCGGGTAACCGGCACGGGGGTTCGAATCCCTCCCTCTCCGCCAACCTTCGCTCAGGGAACTCGCGCGAAGGTTGTCCCGCCGTAGCCTTGGCGAAGGCGGACCGCATAGCGCTCGTAACTGAGCTCCGGCTGGCAAGCCAACCTTCTTTAGTCGAGGGGCTTCGCCCCTCGAACTCCCCTACACGCGCTCTCGCTCGCCGCTCCGCCGGCTCGCTCCGATCGCGTGGCTCACTTCGCTTCGCTCGTTCGCTGCTTCAATCGAGGGGCTTCGCCCCGTCGAACTCCCCTGCACGCGCTCTCGCTCGCCGCTCCGCCGGCTCGCTCCGATCGCGTGGCGCCCTTCGCGGCGCTCGGGCGCGTTCCTTAGTCGAGGAGCTTCGCCCCTCGAACTCCCCGACAACGCTCAGCGGGCTTTCGTGTGCGCGCCGGCTCTTGCGAAGGACTGCGGCAGTCCGGCGCACGCCAGCAACTCGGCGAAGCGCCGGTCTTGACGGATAGGGTCGACTCCCAGGTGGAAGCCTATCGACGCGAAGCGGACTTCCTTGTTGTCGCAGCTTCGCTGGAGCCAGTCGAACGCCAGGTCGATGTCCCCGAGCGAGATGCGCATCAGGCCCAGATCGAACGCTGAGACGTAGGTGGAGCGGGCCAGCCGTTCGGCTTCCGCCACGCGTTTCCGCGCTTCGCGGGCGTCGCCGGTGGCGACCAGCCCGTCCACGACGGAGGCCATTGCCATGACGTTGTCAGGCGCCGCACGTTCGGCTTCGAGGAACTCCTGTAGCGCCTCCTGGTGACGGCCAAGCTCGGCGAGTGCCTGCCCTCGACTCAGGCGCGCATACCAGAAGCGGGGATCGCGCTCGAGAGTCCGCTTGAGGGCCTCGAGCGCTCGATCGGGCTGGCGCATGGCCCAGTACAGCCCCGAGAGCCCGACGCTCGGCATCGGCGTCAGCGGATCGATCTCGAGCGCACGGCGTCGCTCGTCCATCGCCTCGTCGTATCGTCCGAGCGTCTGGAGGAAGAACGCATACCAGTGATGACCGGTGGCGTAGTTGGGATCGAGCTCGAGGGCGCGATGAAACTCCGTCTCGGCGTCTGCCCAGCGCCGCTCCTGAAAGCCCAGAGCCAGGGCGAGACCGAGATGCGCCTCGGCCAGACCGGGGTCGAGCAGGAGGGCCTTTTCGGCGGCCGCGCGCAGCGCCGGGCCGGTCTCCCACGGCGGAGCATAGCCGAGATACCCAATCGGCGACCAGGTGTTCGCGACCCACGCGTAGGCCAGCGCGTAGTTCGGGTCGCTGGCCGTCGCCCGCTCGAACGCCGCGAGCGCCTCACGCATGTCGCGACCCGTCCGCCGTTCGAAGTGCAGCCGTCCCCGCAGGAACCACTGATACGCGTCGAGGCTCTCGGTCATGTGACGGGCGAGCGCCGCGCGCTCTTTCCCGCTCATCGGCACGTCGAGCGCCGCCGCGACCCGCTGGGCGATCTGTGATTCCAGCCACATCAGATCGCTGACGGGCACCTCGACGGCATCTTCCCAGAGCACGCGTTCGCCGTCGGTGGACACGAGACGCAGCGTGATCGCGAGCTGCTGGCCGGTTCGCGTGGCGGCCCCGCTCAGCCGGGCGTCCACGCCGAGCTCGCGACTCAGTGCGCGCGGATCGGCGGTAGCGCCTGGCGGCCACGGCTTGACGGTGAGTGTGTGCAGTCGACCGAGCCGCCTGCCGATCGCAACCGCCAGCTCGCTTCCCAGGTTCGGGTGCATCTCCCCGGCGCGCAGCTCGAAGGGCTGGACCGTCAGCGACCGCACGAGCGGCGCGGCCGATCGTCTCGCGGGTCCGGGTGACAGCAGCCACGCGGACAGCAGCGTGACCGCCACGACTAGGCCCGGCAGGGCGGTCCTGCGGGCTCGGCCCACATCCGGCGACGCCTGTCGAGCTTCGGTATCCGGCGAAGCGGTCGGAGGAGCAGCGACGGCAGCCGGCAAGGCGACGGCGCTGGACCCCGATGCCGCTCCAGGCGCCGGCGGCAGCCCCTGCACGTCCGCGAGAAAGCGGTAGCCGCGTTTCGGGACGGTCTCGATGAAGCGGGGAGCGCTGGCGGAATCGCCGAGGGCGCGCCGGACCTTGGTGATCGCGGCGTTCAGGCTCGCGTCGAATTCGACGAAGGTTTCGTTCGTCCAGACGAGCTGCCTCAGTTCCTCGCGCGTCACCAGCTCGCGCGGCCTGCTCACCAGGAGGCTGAGAATCCGGGCGGGCTGCTCCTGGAGGGGCACGCGGCGGCCGTGGCGATGCAGGACCCCTGCGTCGAGCTCGAGCTCGAACGTCCCGAAACTCACGAGACGACCGTCATCGACCATGGTCATCGTACGAGCAGGCGGCAAAGCGGATCTTAGCATCACGCGCGCGAGTCAGAGCCGTCGGTAAACCCCGTTTCATCCGCGACTTACGGGTTCATGCTCGTTTCACTTCCATACCCGCGCAAACCGCGTAGTTTCTGCGCCTGACATGGGCGCCTGGGAGCTTGAATCCCAGCCCTTCCAAGGAGCAAACGCAGATGCGCAAGACAATCCTCGGTGCGACGCTGGCGGCCGCGCTGGCGGTTACGGCGGGAGACGGCATTCACGCGACGCATTCGTCCGCAGCCGTGGTCCTGAAATGGAACCAGCTTCTTCAGACCACGCTGCCTCAGCCGGGCAATCCGCTGAGTCCCCGTTTCTACGCGATGACGCACATCGCGATGTTCGACGCCATCAATGCGATCGAGCGCGAGTTCACGCCGTATCGCGTTCGAGTGCCGTTCAACGCCGGCGGCTCGCCGGAGGCGGCGGCCGCGCAGGCCGCTCACGATGTGCTCGTGACCCTCAATGAGTCCGCGGCTGCGACGTACGACAGGGCGCTTGCCGAGGATCTCGGCGAACGTCCTTCCACCTTCATCCGCCGCGGTGCAGAGATTGGCGCCTTCGTGGCGAAAGAGATTCTCGCGTGGCGCCAGAATGACGGCTGGATTGTGCCGCAGTTTCCACCCTACTCCGAACCGCTCCTCCCGGGGCGGTGGCAGCCGACCCCTCCGGCCCATGCAAGCGCCACGTTCACTCATCTCCAGCATGCGGCGCCGATGGCGGCGCTCTCGGCGACGCAGTTTCTGCCGCCGCCGCCCCCGTCGCTCACGAGCGAGCGCTACGCCGCCGACTTCAACGAAGTGAAGCTGCTGGGCAAAGTCGATAGCACGGCGCGGACCGCGGATCAGACGACCATCGCCCGGCTCTGGTCAGGGGTCGATACGACTACCGGCTTCTTCGCCGTCTGGAACAACGTCGCTGGCGACGTGGTCGAGGTGCGCAATCTGTCGCTCGTCGAAGCCGCCCGCCTGTTCGTGCTCGTGAACGTGTCGATTCACGATGCACTCCAAACCACTCAGGCGAGCAAGTTTGTCTACGGCATCTGGAGGCCGGTCAGCGCGATTCGCGCCGCCGACACGGACTTGAATCGCCGAGACCGATCCGGACCCCGCGTGGCTGCCCTTGATTGCCACCCCTCCGTATCCCTCGTATGCCGGCAACCTGGCGACCATCGGGGCCAGCGCGGCGCGCGCGCTCCATCTCGCGTGCGGCACGAACGATATGACGGTGGCCGTCACCTGGAAGGGATCCGGCGAGCTGCCTGACATCACGCGACACTTCGGAGGTTTCTCGCAGGCCGCCGAGGAGGAGGCGATGGCCCGCATCTATGGCGGCATTCACTACCGATTCGACCAGGACGCCGGCCAACAGGTGGGACGCTCGGTCGCCGAGTTCGTGTTCGCGAACTTCATGACCCCGCGCGCCCGCTGAGTAACGCAGATGACCCAGATGCTTTCCGCGTTGGTCACCGTTGCGGTGGTGCTCCTCACCGCGGGCGCTGCCGCCCGCCACGAGAATCCGTCGGCTGCGCAGACTGGCACGCAGGTCGTGCTGCTCGGGACCGGAACTCCTCCTGCCGATCCCGATCGGTCGGGACCGGCGACCGCGGTCGTCGTCAAACGGGTGCTGCGTGAGATGTCGCCCTATGCGGGCCGTGTCGTCGTGGGTCGCGATCTGGACGTCTATTGAACGGCCGCGCGCCGCACGTAGCACGTGACGCCGAGCACGTTCGCACGTAGCACGTAGCACGTAGCACGTGCATCCGCATTCAGCCGCAAAGGATTGACGTCGCTCGGTACCTCGTCGACACTATCGGATGAGCACCTCGCCGGGCGCGATGACGATGTCGATCGACAGCTCGAGATCCGCGTGCTCAATACATTCCGAGGTGTACGACGGTGATCAGTCGCGCTCGATTGTTCGTGCTCCCCGCCGTTCTCGTCGCGGCTGCCGCGGCCATCGCGATAGCCGGCGGCGTTTTCAGCGCACCAGCGGCTGCTGCACAGACCGATGCCCGCCCCAACATCATCGTCATCCTCGTCGACGACATGGGCTGGTCGGACATCGGATCCTACGGGGGCGAGATTCCCACTCCCCATCTCGACGCGCTGGCCGCGCGCGGTGTCCGCTTCACCCAGTTCTACAGCACTCCACGCTGTTCACCGACGCGCGCCAGCCTGTTGACGGGGCTCTATCCCCATCAGGCGGGAATGGGGCACCTCGACACCGTCATCCGCGACGGGTCGTCGGGGACGACGGGCCGCCTCAATGAGCGGTCGGTGACGATTGCCGAGGTCCTGCGCGACGCCGGCTATTTCACGGCGATGTCGGGCAAGTGGCACCTGGGTCAGCAGAACGGCTCGCCGCCCTGGCAGCGGGGCTTCGAGCGCGTACTGAGCCTGCGCGCCGGAGGCATGTACTTTCCGAACCAGAATTTCGAGGGCGGCAGCGATGAGCTCACCCGGCGGGCGCAGGAGCCGCTGTACCTCGACGGCACGCCGACGCCGCGCGCTGCGCCCGTGTTCGGGCAGAACTGGTATGCGACGTCGCTCTGGACGGACTTCGGGCTGAAGTTCATCGACGAGGCACGGAAAGCCGAGAAGCCCTTCTTCCTCTACCTCGCACACAACGCGCCGCATTTTCCGCTGATGGCGCCAGCGGAGTTGATTGCCAAACACCGCGGCAAGTACAAAGCCGGATGGGACAGCCTGCGGGACGCGCGCTACCGCCGGCAACTCAAGATGGGATTGATCGAGGCCGTCTGGCCGCTCAGCCCGCGGGAAGCGGACTCGCCGGCCTGGGCATCGCTGTCGGACGAAGCCAAGGACCGCTTCGATCATCTGATGGCGGTCTATGCCGCGATGGTCGAGGCGATCGATACCAGCGTCGGCGTGCTGGTCAAAGGTCTGGAGACGCGCGGCGCCCTCGAGAACACTCTGATCTTGTTTCTGGCGGACAACGGCGCCAACGCCGAGTCAGGTCCCGACGGCCGCTTCAACGGCAGCCCGCCCGGCGGACCGAACTCGAACCTGTATCTGGGGATGAACTGGGCAGCGCTCGGCAGCACGCCCTTTCGGCGGTTCAAGCATTTCACCCACGAAGGGGGCATCGCCGCGCCGCTCGTCGTGCACTGGCCCCGAGGCATTCCGGCCAGTCGCCGCAATGCCCTCGAGCGTCAGCCCGCACACCTCATCGACGTGATGCCGACAGTCATCGACATCACGGGTGCAGGCTATCCTCGCGAGTTCAAAGGCCAGGCAATCCAGCCGATGGAAGGCGTCAGCCTGCGTCCCGCGTTCATGGGGCAGTCGCTCCGTCGCACGCGGCCTCTCTTCTGGGAACATGAGGGCAACCGCGCCGTCCGCTCGGGCAACTGGAAGCTCGTGTCGGCCTATCCCGATGACTGGGAGCTGTACGACCTGGCGGCCGATCGCGTCGAGCGCAACAACCTGGCGGCGCGGCATCCCGCTATCGTGAAACGTCTGGCGACAGACTGGAACGCCTGGGCCGAGCGGGCCCACGTGGATCCCTGGCCCGGGCCGCGCCGGCTGCCCTGGGGCGACGATGCCCCGGCGGCCGGCCGGGGCGGGAAGTGATCGGCGCGAGATCCGACAGGCCGGGCTTCACTTCCGTCTGACACGCCTGCCGATGAGGGCCGCGACAAGAGACTGAACCGCCGGTAGAAGCGACCGCCAGTACCCAGTCCCATTCTGTTCATGGAGCGCTCATGAAGTACCGCCTCGTTGCCGCGACTGTCCTGGTGCTCGTTTCTCCCGTCATCGCACTCGATGGGCAGCCCGGCATCCACGATCCTTCGACGGTAGTGATGCACGGCGGCAGGTACTACACCTACGGGACCGGGGCCGGTCTGCCGACGCTGATCTCGGATGACGGATGGACGTGGCGGCGGGCGGGCGCCTTGATGCAGGCGCTCCCGGGCGGTCGTCCGGGCCCGGACGTCATCGCTCGTGGCGGCAACAATACCTGGGCGCCTGACGTGATGCGGGTCGGTGAGAAGTACTTCCTCTACTATTCCGCGCCGGGCACCCAACCGAAATCTGCGATCGGCCTTCTGGTCGGCAGGACGCTCGATCCGGATTCCCCGGACTTCAAATGGGAGGACGGCGGTCCGGTCGTCTGGTCCGATGGCGTCGAGGACAACAATGCCATCGACCCGGGCGTGTTCCTCGATCCGACCAACGGTTCGCTGTGGCTCACATACGGTTCCTACTTCGGCTACATCCGCCTCGTCGAGTTGAATCCCAAGACCGGGAAACGTCTCTATCCCGAGCGAAAGCCGGTCGACATCGCCATCAACTCCGAAGCGTCGATCATGATCTATCGCGAGGGCTGGTACTACCTGCTGGTCACCCACGGGTCGTGCTGTGCCGGCGCGAATTCCTCTTACAACATCCGGATGGGACGGGCCAGGAAAGTGACCGGGCCGTTTCTCGACAACATGGGCATCGACATGCTGCAGGGAGGCGGTAAGCTGTTTCTCGGCTCGAGCGGCAGTCAGATCGGTCCGGGGCATTTCGGGCTGCTCGAACTCGGCGAGGGCGTCGAAAAGTTCTCCTGCCACTACGAGGCCGACCTCGATCGCGGCGGCATCAGCGTGCTGGACATTCGTCCTCTCCTCTGGCGCGACGGCTGGCCCGAGGCTGGCCACAACTTCAAGGAAGGCACGTATCAGGTCGAGTCCGCGCGGACGGGCACCGCGCTCGAACTGGCCGTGCAGGGCATGCCCGTCGGCGGTTTCCGCGGCAGGGGTGGCCGCGGCGGCGGGGGAGGGCGAGGCGCTGGCGCAGGTCGTGGGGAGAGCACCCCCCTCGAACCCATCCCGCCGCAGGAGCCCGCTCAGGTCGCGGCGAGCTGGCCGGCCGGCGCCGTCGATGTCCGCATGTCACCGTACATGGTGCAGGCCCAGCAGAAGTGGACGATCGCGCCCGTCGCCAATGCGGGCGGCTACCCGGGATCGCCCTATTTCAAGATCACGATCGCCGGCACCGATCGCGCCCTCGCGGCCACCGGGGACGGCGAGCTCGTCGCCATCCCCGCGTTCACCGGCGGATCGGAACAACTGTGGCGCATCGACCAGCTCACCGACGGCACGTACCGGCTGATGCCCAAGGCGGTCCCGAATGCGCGGCAACCGCTGGCACTGTCCGCCGCCGGCAGCAGCAAGCCCACCCTCGACGGATTCAACGCAAACAGCGATCGGCAGCGCTGGCTGCTCAAGACGCCGTGAGCGGATCGATCAAGGCATCTCATGAACAAACTGTTCTGCTCTCTCACGCCAGCGCTGGGCGTTCTGGCGGTCGTCGCTGGATCGGTGTCTCTCGTCGCCAGAGCCCAGGACGCCACCGCCCGGCCGCCGGCGCCTACGCTCGTGCGTCCCAAGACACCGACGAGAGCGACCGACGCTGCCGGGTTCCTGCAGCGCTGGCTTGTGCTCGAGCCAATCCGCGTCACGGGGCAGCTCACCGACAGCGCCGTTCAGGCGGCGGTCAAGACGGACTACTTCCCCAGCCAGCTGACGGTGATCCCGCGTGACGGCGACACGGTGACCGCCGGCGATGCCCAGCTCGCGTGGCACGCCGTCGACACGCTCAAGTACAACGTCAATCTCTATCACTTCGCCTACGCGCTGGGGAAACCGACGTCGAACGTCCTCTTCTGGGCCGTCACCGTCGTCAACGCGCCCCGGGAGATGTCCGGCGTCCGCCTTGCTATCGGCTCGAATGCCGCCTCGGTCTGGTGGGTCAACGGCGAAGAGGCCATCAGCCTCTACAACGACCGTCAGGCCGTGATTGACGATGGCGTCTCGAAGCGGCTGACGTTGAAGCAGGGGCCCAACGTAATCAGAGCCGTCGTCATCAATGCCGGCGGAGCCACGGACTTCTGCGCGCGCTTTCTGGACGCACAGAACAAACCGATCACGGGGCTTACCGTGAATCTGACTGCGAACGAGACGGGATCAAATCGCTAGCCTGTCTGATATCTCCCGCCAGCATCCCGGGCATTCGGGTTGTCTCGGTGTCGTTTCTGGCGTAGGCTGTGCCGCGTTCACGTACGCGCCCGTCTCTTCACCGCCGCGAACACGTGGTAGTCGAACAGGCGCAGTCCACGGAAGCGGGAGCTATGACGCGTCACCCGATTCTTCTCTCAGGCGCTGGACTGGTCATGACGGCGCTCGCGGTGGCACTGACGGCCGGATACCCGGCGGCACAGCCGCCGCCGCTGGCGTCGCGCATCGTGCCCACCGATGCGACCAGGTATCGACCGCTCACCGCGCGTCCACGCCGGCGCCGGCAACATGGCTTTCGCCGGGTTACTGAACCGGGGCGCGATCGGACCGCATTTCAATTTCCTGCACCGCGGCGAGATTCCCGCGGGCAGCGGCATCGGCCACCACTTTCACAACACCGTCGAGGAGATGTTCGTCATCCTCAACGGCGAGGGTCAGTTCACCGTCAATGGCCGCACCGCGCGCCTCCAGGGGCCGGCCGCGGTCGTCTGCCGCATGGGTGATTCGCACGCCCTGCTCAACACCGGCAGCGAGACGCTGCAGTGGATGAACTTCCAGGCCAGCATCATCCCGGGCGTCGGCGATGCCTTCGATCTCGGCGATGACCGCGTGGGCGCCGCCGTCGATCGGGTGCCGACCTTCATCAGCGCCCGCCTCGACCGCTCCCTGATCCGGCCCGCCGCCGGCCGCGGGCGCGGCGGTGCTCCGCCGCCGGCACAGGCGCCAGCCGGAGTGATGTCGCGACGGCTGTTCGCGCCGACGGTGTTCCGGTCGGCCTGGGCCTACGTGGATCATGTGCTGGTCCCGCCGGGCGCCAGCACGCCGGAAACGGCGCACGACTCGGTTGGCGAGGTGTACTACGTGCTCGCGGGCAGCGGGACAGTCAAGGTCGGCGCCGAGACCGCGCCGGTGCAGCGCTGGAATGCGATCCCGGTGATGCTCGGCGAGACGAGCGCGTTCACCAACTCGGGCGCCGAGCCGATGGAACTGCTGGTCGTCGCCGTGGCCCGCGACATGGAAACGAAGACCGCGGTCATGCGTGGCGCCGCGCGGCCCTGAAGACACGGCCATTGCTCGAGGACTGGTCACGATGAACCGCAGGGGCATTCTCAAGTCGATGCTGGGCGGGCTGGCGGCGGCGGCAGGCGTCGTCGGCCTGGCGCCCGCGGCGCGAGCCCAGACGAAGCACATCCGGCTCTACGTCGAAATGGATGTCGAGCCCGCGCGCGAGCGGGAGATGCTCGATCTCTTCCACAGCCAGTTCGTTCCCGAGGCCGTCAAGCACGAAGGCTACATGCGCGTGAAGCTGCTCAAGCGGCGGACGATCCTCCAGGGCACCGCGCCGGCCAGCCACAATTACCGGTTCGAGCTCGAGTTCGAGAGCGAAGAGCTGCGGCAGCGCTGGATTGCCTCTCCAGGCCATCAGCGCGTGTGGCCGCCGATCGAGCGGTTCATCAAAACCCAGGGAACTTATCCCGTCGTGTTGTACGACGAAATGTAGATCCGCCCGCGACGCCTGCCTTGTCGAAGACAGACATCATGTCCACGCGCACGTGTGTCGTCGCGGTCGCTCTCATGGCCGCGCTCGGCGCCTGCACCGGGCCGGAGGCACCGGCGAATGCGGCGCCGACCCCGGCCGGGGCCGGCCCGATCGTCCGGCTCGATCCGGCGCTCGACATGCTCGTTCCCGCTGGCGCCGTCGTCGAGAAGGTCGCCGGCGGGTTCCAGTTCACCGAAGGACCGCTCTGGCGTCCGGCGGAAGGCCGGCTCTGGTTCAGCGATGTCGTCGGCAACGTGGTGCGGGCCGTAACGCCGAGCGGGCAGATCGAGGTGCTGATCGAGCACGCCGCAGGACGGTCCACCGCGCCGGCCGGATCGTACATCGGACCGAATGGTCTGCTGGCCGAAGCCAGCGGCACGGTGCTGATGGCGCAGCATTTCAACCGGTCGATCGTTCGCGTCGGCGCCGATCGGCAGGCGACGGTCGTCGTCGATCGGTTCGAGGGCAAGCGCCTCAACAGCCCGAACGATCTGGCTTTCGGGCCGGGCGGCGCGCTCTACTTCACGGATCCGCCGTTCGGGCTCGTGGGGCAGGACAAGGACCCGGCCAAGGAGCTCCACTTCAACGGCGTCTACCGCTTTGCCAACGGGCAGGTGACGGCACTGGTGCGCGATCTCGGGCGGCCGAACGGGATCGGGTTCTCGCCCGACCGGCGTACGATGTACGTATCGAACACTGAAGCGACGCGCAAGGTCATCATGGCTTACGACGTGGCCGCCGACGGGAGCGTCACCAATGCGCGTGTATTCGCCGATGGCACCGCGGACGCTGCTCCCGGCATGCCGGACGGCCTGAAGCTGGACTTGCGAGGGAACGTCTACGCGACCATGCCGGGCGGCATCTGGGTCATCGCGGCGGACGGCCGTCACCTCGGAACCATTCGTGCGCCCGAGGTCGCCGCCAACTGCGGGTGGGGCGACGACGGCAAGACGCTGTACATCACGGCTGAAACCGGCGTCTATCGCATCAAGCTGAGCGCCGCCGGGTTCTGAGGGTGCCGGCGGGTAGGATCATGGCCATGAAAAACAGAGCGCTTGTTGTCACCGCATCGATTCTGCTGCTCGGTGCCGCCGCCGGAGCCAGCCCCGGAGGAACGCAGGGGCCTCCGTCCGCACGGGGCCGCGGGAACATGGCACGGCCCATCGTCCTTGGGCCCGATGACGTGCGAGTGTTCCCTGACGCGCCCGCGGGCTTCAACACCCGGCGTGAGGGCGTTCCGGCGGGCCGCATCGAAGCCTTCGAGTACCAATCGTCGGTCACGAGCACCCGACGCAAGGCGAACGTCTATCTGCCGCCCGGATACTCGAGCGACAAGAAATACCCCGTGCTCTATCTGCTGCACGGCATCGGCGGCGACGAGACGGAATGGATCCGCTTCGCCACGCCCGACGCGCTCTTCGACAATCTGATCGCCGACAAGAAGGCCGAGCCGATGATTGTCGTGATCCCCAACGGCCGTGCGCTCGCCGACGACAGCGCCTCGGGCAACAACTTCGCACCCGAGAAGGTGGCCGGCTTCGCCAGGTTCGAGCAGGACCTGCTCGAGAACCTGATTCCGGCGATCGAGAAGAAGTACTCGACACGCACCGATCGCGAGCATCGCGCGCTCGCCGGCCTCTCGATGGGCGGCGGCCAGACCCTCAACTTCGGGTTCGCGCATCTCGACACGTTCGCGTGGCTCGGCGCATTCTCTTCTGCCCCGAATACCAAGCCGCCCGCCGAGCTCGCCCCGGATCCGGCCGCGGCGAAGGCCAGGCTGAAGCTGCTCTATCTGTCGTGCGGGAACCAGGACGGGTTGATCAACGTCTCCCAGGGCGTCCACGCTTATCTCAAGCAGCACAACGTCCCGCACATCTGGAACGTCGACGACGAAGGGCACACACCCAAGACCTGGGCGAGCAACCTCTATCACTTCGCGCAGCGAATCTTCCGCTGACCCTGTTCGCGATGGACGGCCTGCTGCAGCAGGTGGACGCGAAGACCGGCAAGTCGATCATGTCCTTCGGCAGGAACGGCGTCGTCGATCTGCGCGTGGGCATCGACGGCCGCGACCCGTCGACGATCGGCAGCATCCAGTCGAACACGTCCGGGCGAGGTGTTCGAGAACCTCATCATCCTCGGCAGCGCGACGGGCGAAGGCTACATGTCACCGCCTGGCGATATCCGCGCCTACGACGTGAGCAGCGGCCGACTGGTGTGGACGTTCCACACCGTGCCGCGTCCCGGCGAGTTCGGCTACGACACGTGGCCGAAGGATGCGTACAAGTACGTCGGCGGCGTCAACAACTGGGGCGAGATGACCATCGACACCCGGCGCGGCATTGCCTACATTCCGCTCGGGTCGCCCACGTACGATTTCTACGGCGCCGACCGCCTCGGGGCCAACCTCTTCGGCACGTCGGTCGTGGCGCTCGACGCCCGCACCGGCAAGCGGCTGTGGCACTTCCAGATCGTCCATCACGACCTCTGGGATCTCGACCCGAGCGCCGCGCCGCAGCTCGCGACCATCCGGCACAGCGGCCGCAATCGCGACGTCGTCGTGGTCTACGACCAAGACCGGGTGGCTCTACGTCTTCGATCGCGTGACCGGTGAGCCGATCTGGCCGATCGAGGAGCGCCCTGTTCCGAAGTCGCGAGATGCCAGGCGAGCAGAGCTGGCCGACGCAGCCGCTTCCCGACCAATCCTGCCGCCCTTCGTGAAGCACACGTTCGGTGTCGAGGATGTCAGTCCCGTATCTGTCGTCGGACGAGAAGGCCGACACGTTCCGGCGGCGACTGCTCGAGGCTGACAACAAGGGCATCTTCACGCCGATCAGCCTGAAGAACACGGTGCATGTTCCGACGAGCAACGGCGGCGCGCTCTTCGGCGGCACCGCCGCCGAGCCCCGAGCGGCGCGTCTACGTCGTCGCGCACGAGAATCCCGGCATCCTCCGGCTGCTTCGGCCCGGTCGAGGGCCGTGGCGGCGGACCGCCGCGCTGCCTCCCGGACAGGCCATGTACCAGCAGAACTGTCAGGCGTGCCACGGAGCCGACCGCCTCGGCTTTTCCGAGAGCGGCCCGCGCTCGTTCACGCGGCCTCCGATCCCGGCCAGCAACGTCGTGGCGGGCGCGCCGCGCTTCGACGCGGCGTGCGATCCGCGCCGTTCTCGCGACCGGCAAGGGCCGGATGCCGGCTCTTCCCGCACCTCTCGGCGCGCGACGTCGACAATCTCGTCGGCCTTCTTGACGTCCGCCGACGGGCTTTCGCGGTCGCGGCGCGGCGCCGCGTTTCGGCGGTCGCAGCGCCGGCCCGGTTGGATCCGGCGCGCCGCCGTCGCTGATTGCCGGATCCGGATCGGCGTCGACGCGGCCGATCGCACCGGCGGCGTCGCGGACGCGGCGCCGCGTTCCGTATCCCGAGGGCTCGCCCGACTTCACGCGTTATACGATCAACGAGTACAACACGGTCGGCAGCCGCATCAAACCGCCGTTCACGTAGATCGTGAAGTACGACTTCAATCAGCCCGCCTATCAAGTGGCAGATTCCGCTACGGCGACGATCCCGAGCTCGCCGCGCGCGCCTCCACCGTATAATCCGCGTACCGGAAAATGAGCCTCACCGCTGGCGCCCGCGTCGGTCCGTACGAGGTGGTCTCGCCGCTTGGGTGCCGGCGGCATGGGCGAGGTCTACAAAGCTCGCGACACCCGCCTGCAGCGCAGCGTCGCGATCAAGATCCTCCCGTCGACCTTCGCGGCGGATCCCGAGCGCCTGGCCCGCTTTGAACGCGAAGCCCAGCTCCTCGCCTCGCTGAACCATCCGAACATCGCGCAGATCTACGGGGTCGAGGAGACCGGCGGCGGGCTCGCGCTGGTCATGGAGCTGGTCGAGGGTCCGACGCTGGCGGCGGTCATCGCGGAGCGTGGCCCCCACCGCAGCGCCGCCTCGTCCCGCAGCGGCGCCGATGATTTCGAGCCGCTCGCGATCGCGCGGCAGCTGGCCGAGGCGCTCGAGGCGGCGCACGACCAGGGCATCATTCACCGCGACCTCAAGCCGCAGAACATCATCCTCCGTCCGGACGGGACCGTGAAGGTCCTCGATTTCGGGCTCGCGAAAGCGCTGGATCCGGTCACTGGCGCCGAGCGGCCGGACAACTCGCCGACCATCACGAACGCGGCGACACGAGTCGGCACGCTGATTGGCACGGCAGCGTACATGGCGCCGGAACAGGTGAAAGGCCGCGCCGCGGATCGGCGCGCGGACATCTGGGCCTTCGGCGCCGTGCTCTACGAGCTGTGGACCGGGACGATGGCGTTTGCCGGCGACTCGATCACGGAGATCCTGGCGCGGGTCATCGAACGCGAGCCGGACTGGTCGAAGCTGCCCGCTGATACACCACCCGCGGTCGCGCGCCTCCTTCGACGCACGCTCGTCAAGGATCCGAAGCGACGGCTGCAGTCGATCGGCGATGCGCGGATCGAGCTCGACGAGGCGATGAGCGGCGCCGCGATACCAGGCCCGGCTGTCGTCTCGTCGCCGCGATCGTTGCGCTGGTTGATGGCAGGACTGGCGCTCGTCGTCTGCACGACCCTGGGTGTCGTGGCCGGACGGTGGACGCGTGCCGCTCCGGTCCCCGCCGACGCACCGGCGATCCGCGCGTCGATTGCGGTTCCGCCCGGGCTCTTCCTGGACGGCGGTGGCCCGCCAGAGCTTGCGTTGTCACCGGATGGCCGAACGATCGCGTTCCTCGCGCGCGGCGCGACCGGCTTTCAGCGGCTGTACGTTCGCGCACTGGACTCGGAGACGGCCACGCTCGTGCCGGGCAGCGACACAGCCGAGGGGCCATTCTTCTCGCCGGACGGACGATGGATCGCGTTTGCGACGGGTGTCTCGAACCTCGGCGGCATGCCACCCGAACTGCGCAAGTATTCCCTCGACACCGGGCTGACGCAGACGATCACCCCGCTCGTCGACTACTTCGGCGGCGTGTGGCTCGACGACGGAAAGATTGTGTTCGTCAACCATCAGCCTGCCGGCCTGTGGGTCGTGGACAGCGCCGGCGGCGAGGCGCGTCAACTTGCCGCGAAATGGATCCTCGACGGCAAGGAGGTCGAACGCCCGGTCGCCTGGCCGTCCCTCGTGCCGGGGACACGCTCGATCGTGTTGAGCGACTGGACGGGTTCGCGCGTCGGTCATCTCGTCGTGGCGGACATGGATACCCGCCGCCTGGTGAGCCTCGGCATCGAAGGCAGCGGCGCCCAGGTGCTGCCGAACGGGTATCTGGTCTATGCCAGCGGCAACGCCGCGCTGATGGCGGTGCCGTTCGACGCCGCAAATCGCCGGATTGCTGGAACGCCGGTGGCGCTGATGCCGGACATCGCGTTCGGCCGCAACAACGTGCCGGTCTTTGCCGTCGCCGGGAACGGCACCCTGGCGTTTGCTCCTGGCTACCTGCGATGGAGCCGGCGCGAACCGATGCAGATCGTGCGCCTCAGCCCTGCGGGAGCCGCGACGGTGCTGCCGTTCGAACCGGATTTGCTGTTCCGGGGATTCGAGCTGTCGCGCGACGGCAACCGCCTCGCGGTCGGGATGTGGGACGGTTCGCGCTCGCTTTACGATCTGCGCCGCGGCACGCGCGCCAGGTTACCGGCCGGAACGTTCACGGAGATCGGCAGCCTGTCCTGGCACCCGGACGGCAAGAAGCTCGCGGGGAGCGGGGCGCTCCAGGGGTCCCACGTGTGGGCCGTCGTCGCCGAAGCGCTGGACGGCAGCAGCAAAGAGCGGATGTTCGACGATGCGGTGCGCGAGATCTTCTCCGCGGGATGGCTCCCGGGCGGACGCACGCACATCGCCTGGACGAGCGAGCCCAACGGCTGCATCGATCCTGCGCCAGGACGAGGGGCAACCGATACAGACGCTTGTCGCCGAACGCAATGCGGTCATTCGGGCGGTGCGCATCTCGCCGAACGGCCGCTGGCTGGCCTTCGAGACGTCCAGTGCCGGACCGTTCTACGTGCACATCATCCCGACGTCCGGGAAGGGCGAACGCCTGCAGGTCTCACCGCGGCCCGGCGAAGCGCCGCGGTGGTCGCGTGATGGCCGCCAGCTGTTTTTCCGCGCCGGCACGGCGATGATGGCGGTCGACGTGCTCGAAAAAGGCGACGAGATTGACGTTGGCGCCGAGCGCAAGTTGTTCGACGCGGCGATGGCCGCAGAATACGACGTGGCGCCGAACGGCGACTTCTACACGATGCTGCCGGCGCCCGACGTCGCCTACCAGAAACACATCCAGCTCAGGACGCGGTGGTTCGACGAGGTGGAGCGGGTCATGAGGGGCGGGAAGCAGTAGAGCGTATACTCCACACAAGTCATCCATGCTCGGACGCCGGCTCTCTCATTACGAGATCCTCGACCGGATCGGCGAAGGCGGCATGGGCGTCGTCTACAAGGCGCGCGACACGCACCTGGACAGGTTCGTCGCGATCAAGATCCTTCCCGCCGACAAGGTCGCCAACCCCGAGCGCCGCCGCCGGTTCGTCCAGGAAGCGAAATCCGCGTCGGCGCTGAACCACCCCGGGATCGTCACGATCCATGACATCGCGGAGGCAGACGGCGTCGATTTCATCGCGATGGAACTGGTCGCGGGCCAGACGCTCGAGCGCATCATTCCGCGGGGTGGCCTGCGGCTGGGCGACGTGCTCGGCTACGGGATCCAGATCGCCGACGCGCTCGCGGCCGCGCACGCCGCCGGCATCGTGCACCGCGATCTGAAGCCCTCGAACGTCATGGTCACCGACCAGGGGCAGGTCAAGCTGCTCGACTTCGGCCTGGCGAAGCTCGTCGATCGCGGCGTGCTCCAGGCCGAGGCACTGACGGCGTCGATTCCGGCGGCCATCACGACCGAGGGCACGATAGTCGGAACCCTCGCGTACATGGCTCCCGAGCAGGCCGAGGGCAAGGGCGCCGATCCACGGGGCGACATCTTCAGTTTCGGTGCGGTGCTGTACGAGATGGTCACCGGCGAGCGCGCCTTTCATGGTGACTCTCCACTCTCGATGCTCACCGCCATTCTGCGGGAAGAACCGAAGCCGATCGGTGACACGACGACGGGACCCTCGCACGAGCTCGAGCGGGTCATCACGCGCTGCCTGCGCAAGTCCCCCGAGCGCCGCTGGCAGTCGATGGCGGACGTCAAGGTCGCGCTGCGGGAGCTGAAGGAAGAATCGGAGTCGGGCGCCTCGACCGTTGTCGCCGCGCGAGTTCGCTCCGCTCGCGGCAGACGGGTTGCGCTGGCGGCAGGGGTGGCGGTTCTCCTGGTCGCGGCCATTGCGGCGTACGTCTCGCTGAATCGACCTGAAGCGCCGGCGAGTTCCTCGCCCACATGGCATCCCGTTCCTCTGACCACGTATTCGGGACGCGAGCAGCAGCCGAGCCTGTCGCCCGACGGCAATTCCGTCGCGTTCACCTGGAATGGCGAGGCGGAAGACAACTGGGACATCTGGGTCAAGCTGATTGGCCCGGGGTCGCCACTGAGACTGACGAGCGACCCGGCGATGGACCTCGCTCCCGCGTGGTCGCCGGACGGCCGATCGATTGCGTTCGTTCGCGTCCGTGGCGACCGGCTGGTCGCGATCGTGGTTCCGGCGCTCGGAGGCCCCGAGCGTGAGGTGGTCGACACGCGCACGATGGGGGTCGGATATGGACACGTGCTGTGCTGGTCGGCGGACAGTCGAATGCTCGTGCTGCCGGCGGTGTGGGCGACCGACGCTCGCCAGGGGCTCATCGCGGTCGATGTGGTCACGGGAGACACGCAGCAACTCCTGGCGGCGCCGGAGGGCATGGCGTACTTGATGCCGGCGGTGTCGCCCGACGGCAAGTCGCTCGCGTTTTTCAGGCGCAGCGGCGCGCTGAGCGGGGAACTGTATGTGCAGAGCATGTCCGACGGATTCAAGCCGGTGGGCGAGCCCCGTGCCGTGGACGGACAAGGCCGTTTGTATTACGGACTGACCTGGACGGAGGATTCAGGGGCCTTGATCGCGTCCTGGGGCAACACCGGTGACATCGGTGTGTGGAAAGTGTCACTGCAACGGCCGGATCGACCGGAACGGCTGTCGCCGCCGGGCGATGACTTGCGGCAGCCCAGCATGTCGCTGCGTCAGCAGCGGTTGGCTGTTGCGCATGCAACGTGGGATGAAAACATGTGGCGCGTCGATCTGTCCGGTCCCGGTCAGGCGGCTGGCACGCCGGTCAGCCTGAGTGGTTCCACACGCTCGGAGCTGAATGCCCAGTTTTCACCCGACGGCCGTCGAATCGCATTCGAGAGTTTCCGTTCCGGGACTCAGGAGGTCTGGATTGCCGACGCGGACGGACGGAACGCCAGGCAACTGACGACGTTCAATGGAGCGCGTGGAGGAACGCCCGCGTGGTCTCCTGACGGGCAGAGCATCGCGCTCGATATGAGGAACGCCGATGCGAGGGGGGACATCTTCGTGGTCCCGGTCCGTGGCGGAGCGCCCGTACGCATCACCGACCATCCAGCCGACGACGTCGTGCCGGCCTGGTCGCGCGACGGCAAGTGGATTTACTTCGAGTCCACGCGGACGGGCAGACCCCAGATCTGGAAGGTGCCGCCGCAAGGCGGCGAGGCACAGCAAATCACCCGGGACAGAGCGACGTACGCCAAAGAGTCGGTCGACGGCCGCTATCTGTACTTTGCCAAGAGCGTCAGCGGAGCGGTGTCACTCTGGCGCGTGGAAACGGCCGGCGGCGACGAAGTGAAGGTCGTCGAGCAGATCGCGTTCTACGGCAACTTCGTGCCCGTGAAGGACGGGATCTATTTCGAGGCGGCTCCGCCGATCGGTCCGCTCGGATTTCGTTCTTTGTTGGCGCCGCTCGCTCGCGGCGTCCAGCATTGAGTTTCTGAGCTTCGGCGGGGGGCAAACCACCACGGTCCTGAAGCTCACGCAGTACGGTGGCCATGGCCTCGACGTCTCGCCGGATGGACGCACGCTGCTGTTCGGGCAGATGGACGGCTTCAGCGAAGACCTGCTGCTGATCGAGAACGTCCGCTAGGGTCTCGCTCTCCGAGTGCCCGGTCGAGGGCGCATAAGTCACTCATAGACCAGCAGCGCTAGCGAAGGACCTCAGGGTCCCGGTCGCTGGTTACTGGAAACTGGTGACTCGCAACTCGCGACTCGCAACTCGCTTACAACGGCTTCTGTAAACCCGCTTCTGCGTGCCGCGCGCGTTGGTGGTTTCCACCGTCAGCGTGCTGCCCTCGACGGTCCAGACCTGCGTTGACTCCGTCACCTGGCCGTCCATCTCCTGCTTGGTGACGGATCTTTCGAAAGTTACCGAGAGTGGGCAACGCCGGTGCCACGATGAATCGCCAGCGTTCTCCTCATCCGCGCTGGTGAGCCGAGGTCGTATCGTCTGATTCCGGTACCAGTGTGTCCGCCGGCGTCTGGCACGGTCGATGCTCCAACCGCGCAAAAGGGGAGTCGGCATGACGTCTCCTAGTTCAGCCAAAAGGGAGAATGCATGCGCATCAGGAACCTCGTCTTACTGCTGGCCGTGTGGTGTGTCTTCGGCGTTGAGGGTCCGCAAGCGGAACAAGCGGTTCTCGCGACGGCTCACGATCTGGGCACCACGAACGGCTTTCTCAGCACCCTTACGCTCAGCGATCGCGGTGTGATTGCCGGGTGGGGAGGCTCTGACGAGACCTTCGTGCTCGACACGCGCACCGGTGCGTCCGTCACGCTGCCGTATTTCGAGCCGCAAGGCGTCAATAGCCGTGGCCAGGTGGTAGGAATCTACGATGCACCCATCAGCTTTGGCGGTGTGCAGGGCACGACCTGGAGCGAACGCGACCAGCTCCAGCGCATGCCCGACTTCGTGCCGTTCGCGATCAACCAGCACGGTCAGATGGCGGGCAACTGCATCCTCGGCCCAGACGTATGGGGACCGGCCTGCGTCGCGGTCACCGACCGGACCGGTGAGCGTACCCTGCAGGCGATCGACGTCGGCCCGGCCGCGATCGAGTCACGAGCGTACGATATCAACGATCATGGCGAAGTCGCCGGCACCCTGACCTACGCGACAGGCGTGACTCGCGCGTTCAGATGGTCGGCGCGAGACGGGCTCCTGTTGCTGGAGCCGGGATCGTCAACCCAGAGCAGCGCGGCCGTGGCCATCAACAATCGTGGTCTCGTTGTCGGCCAGGCGTCGGACCAGAACACCTTTGTTGCGACAGAATGGACGTGGTCTGGTGAAATCGCGGCGCAGCTCACGACGAACTCGACTGCGCTCGACGTCAACGACCAAGGCATCGCAGTGGTCACGACACTCGACCCGGCGACAGCAGTGTTCGAATCGAAGATCTGGGTTCCAGATGCCGGCGTGTTCGAGCTGGCGCGCCTGACGGATTCCACGGGACCGCCTCTTGCCTTCGAGATCAACAATCGCAACCAGGTGGTCGACAGATCGACGCTGCGGCGGTCCGGGATATCACCTGGTCGTGTGGGACGTGCGTATTCATGGGAGGCCGTGAGCGCGTGCCAACGATTCCCGGAACGAACACGATGGCACGTCAGCACGACGTTCCAGGTCGGTGAGCGGCCCGCCGAACCTGAACTCGCGCCACCGCCTGCAGACTGAGGCTTCGGCCCAGAAGCTTCGTCGTGCCCGTCGTGCCGTCGTGCCCGATGTGTTCAAGCCGTCGGTCGTGTTCTTTCGAAGGGAATCGCGCACAAGACGCGGCTGCCGCTCTCAGCGTTTGCGAGATCGATCTACTCCGCTCGCAAGGCGACGACTGGATCCACTCTCGAGGCGTGACGTACGGGTACAGCAGTCGCGACCACCGCCGTCAGCAGGAGAAAGAGCGGCGCCGCCGCAAACGTCAGCGGGTCCCTCGCATCCAGACCGTACAGAAGCCCCGCCATCATTCCAGCGGCCGCGTAAGCCGCGAGCAGTCCCAGCCCAAGTCCAGATGCCAGGAGCACAACGACCTTCCGAGCGACCGACCACACGACGTCCTGGGATCGGGCCCCAAGTGCGATTCGGATTCCGATTTCACGCGTACGTTGGCGCACGACGAAAGCCAGTAAGCCATACACGCCGATCATGGCGAGTAACAGACCCAGTGTCCCTGAAATCGTGAAGAGGAACGCGGTCATCCGCGCAGGATACAGCGCGAATCCGAGATGCTCGTTCATCGTCCGCATGTCTGTGACCGGCAGATCGGGGTCGAGTTTGCCGACTATCGATCGCACGAGCTGCATGTAGTTGTGCGGATCTCCCGATGTGTGGAGCACGAGCGTCATGGCCGAATGGAAGTTCTGCAACGAGGGGAGATACAGGTGTCGTTGCGGCGGTTCGCCAAGACTCTGGTACTTGCCGTCAGCGACCACTCCGACGATCTCGATCCATGGTGCGTCAGGAGCGTTGCTCAACCGCAGACGCTTGCCAATCGGACTGTCGCCACCATCGAGCGTACGCGCGAGTGTCTGGTTGACGATTCCGACAGGCGATGTGCCAGCCCTGTCCTGTTCGTTGAAATCGCGCCCGGACAGGAGGGGCGTTCCCATCGCCTCAAAATAGCGAGGCGCGACCTTGTCGCAGTACACGACCGGCCGCGGATCGTCCGGCATTGGCGGTTCGCCCTCGACGTACAAGCGACCGTCACCAAGATAACCAGGCCCAAGTTGTGGATGCGCCGTGACACTCGCCGCCATGACGCCTGGGAGGGCTCTGACCTCGTCCAGAAGTCGAGACTGGAAAGTCCCGCCGCGTTCTGGCGTGTACCCTGCACGTCCGATATCGACAGTTGCAAGCAGGCGGTTCTCGGGATCGAAGCCCAGGTTGATGTGCTGCGCCTGCTGCAGTGATCGCACGAACAGTCCGGCGGTGATCAGCAGGACCAATGACACCGCGACTTGACCGACCACGAGCACATCCCGTGTCAGCATGCGAGTGTGACGGCGTCCTGTGCCGGTGTCGCCGGTCTTGAGTGCAGCGATCAGATCCTGTCCCATCGATCGAATGGTTGGGAGAATCCCCAGCACGAGACCTGTTCCAAGAGAGATCGCCAGCGTGAAGAGCAGGACTCGGACATCAAAGCCGGCATCGACGGCGATCTCGATTGGAAGAGGGGGTGTGAGTGCGAGCAATCCTCGGGTCGCCGCACTGGCCACGGCGAGTCCGCACGCCCCACCGATCAGCGACATGAGCAGGGTCTCCGTGAGGAGTTGCCGCACCAGCCGGCTGCGGCTCGCTCCTACAGATGCCCGAATCGCAAACTCCCTTCGCCGGGCAAGAGAGCGTGCCAGCAGCAGACTCGCGATGTTCGCGCACGCAATGAGCAGGACGAGCGCGAGGACGCCGAGCAGGCCCCAGCCGAGCGGTGCCAGGCCCGGGAGCTGCCGCGTCCGGCTGTCTTGCTCCGTCAGGACGGGAAGTATGAGCTGTCGGTTGTCGACCGGGTGCGCCTGTTCGAGACGACGCGCCCATGTGTCGAGTTCAGCGCGAGCGTCGGCCAGTGTGACCCCAGGGCGAAGCCGACCGAAGACTGACAGCCACGTTTCACCACGACTTGCGAGCTTGTGCGCCTGGCCGGGCATGGCCTGCGCCTGCATCATCATCGGCACCCACAGATCTGCCGGAAACAGTGGTTCCGTTTGCGGCATGTGCGGAGCTGCGATTCCGATGACGGTGAATTCACGGCTGTTGAGGCGAATGGTTTGACCGATGACACGTGGGTCTGCGGCCAGTTTGGCCTTCCACAACCGGTCACTCACGACCACCACAGCGTGGGCGTCCGGCACCGCGTCCTCTTCGGGCAGAAAGGCCCGACCAAGGATGGGAGAGACACCCAGTGTCGTGAAGAAATTCCCGGAGACCACCGCTCCCCAGACGACCTCGGTCTGCGAAGACCGCCCCTGTCCAGCTCCCGCTCGCATGCTGAAGGGGACCGGCCACGACGACGCCGCGAGCGATTCGAACGCCTGAAGATGCGTGCGGAGGTCTGTGTAGTTCGGATACGACATGCGCGCGTAATGGTTGCCGCCTGTACGACCTGAGAACACGCGACAGAGGCGGTCCGCATCTGGCACACGAAGGGGGCGAAAAATCAGAGGATTCAGCAGGCTGAAAATCGCCGTATTCGCGCCGATGCCGAGCGCAAGCGTGAGGATCGTGACGGCGGCAAAGCCTTTCTGACGCAGCAAACCCCGTAGCGCGTAGCGGACGTCTTGAAGAAAGATCGACATGCAGCGTCTCCCTGTGAATCCGGATTCGATCTCAACCGTTAGACGAGATCGCCGCGAAGCCTGTTCGTCTGGCGCGGCTTCACACGCCAGTCACCCTACGCCAAGGCGAGCTCATCACTCATAGGTCAGCAGCGCCGTGGCGCGGCATGCGGTCATCGCCGCAAAACGGATCCAGTAAGCGGTAAACGCGTCCGGGAATCGATAGGTCAGGCCCTCGCCAGGCGGGACGTCGAAGCGGCGATACGTTGGCCAGAGGCCGTCACCGCTCACGTCAATCTGCGCGTCGATGGCGACGGACGCTGGCCGGTCGTGTCGCAGTGCGAGCGTCTTCCGCTCGTAACCGGTCATCAGATACGGATCCGACGGAATGCCTGGTGACACGAGTGTCTCCAGCCACGGTCCGCCGCTGCCGCGCGGACGGCCGAGCTCCCACAGATCGTCGACGACGCCGATCCACACCGCGGCGCGGCCGTCGGCCGATCGCACGATGCGCGGCGACTGCACGCCATCGGCGATCCCGGTCATCACCAGCAGCCCGCGATACGAACAGTAGTCGTGGACGCGACGGTTGTGGGTCGTGATCGGCCGAATCTTGGCGAAGCCGCCCGCGTTCTCCGCCGGCAGCTCGTAAAACGTGCCGTGGCAGTTGAAGAGATCGCGCTCGGTGCACACCTCGCGATCGACACGTTCGGGACCGAGCGCTCCCGGCGCATCGAACGCCGCGTCGCCGCGCGGCAGCCGCCAGCGGCGGCCGGCATCGTCTTCGACGAGCACCGAGCTCCGCTCGATGGTGACGACATCGCGCGGAATCGCGACGTTGGCGCGAATCCATGCGTCTTCGCCCTGGTGCGGCACGCCCCCTGGTGCGAGACGAAGACGTTCGTCGAGCTCGTAGTAGCCGGCGCCCGCAACGCCGGCTGCGGTTCCCCGATCCACGGCCACGCCGAGCGTCCGCCGGCCTCCACCGCGGGCGTGCAGGAGACCGCCGGTCACCGACGTGTCCGTTGTCCGGGCGAGACCATCGAAGATTGACGAGGCCGCCGTCGGACGCCTGTCGGTGTTGGCGAGCGTGAACAGCGCGGTCACCCCGGCAGCCGCATGCGGGAGGCGCACGCGCACCCATGCGGCGCGCCCGGCATCGGTGAAATCGACCCATGCGTAGCCGGATGCCGGGACGTCGACCGATCGCAGCGGCGTCCATCGATCGCGCCCGTCGCGATCGATTTCGAAAACGAACGGGACCGTCGCGCCAGCGCGGTGCGCGAGGTGGACCGCGCGCCGGGCGAATCCGTCGAACAGGAATGGATCGGAGATGGCGCCGGCCTCGACCGCCTCGTCGCTCCACACTGCGCCGCATCCGGCAGACGGGCCGAGCCGATCGAGGCGGGACGGGGCGACGAACCACAGGTTCGACTGCGACTGGCCGGGGCCGGCGATCTTGCCCTTGGCGCGACGCATGTTCAGGAACTCGGCCGCGGCGGTATCGTCGCAGCCGAACACGACGCGATCGTTCCAGCGGCAGAAATCGCCGACCACCTTCAAGTAGGTCGAGCGCGGCGCGATGCCGCCGCTCCGCTGGCGCGAGAACGTCAGCGGAAACCGCCAGATCATGCCGTGCATCGTCATCAGCGCGTCGCCGTCGCCAATCTCGCGGATCCGCGGCCACTCGGTATTCCAGCCGTGGGCGCCGTCGTAGCTGTGGCTCGCCTTGGGCAGTCGATACGCCGACCACGTGCCGCCGTCGAGCACCATGAGGATGAGCGAGCGGTGATCCCAGCCGATGCTCCAGATCGGATCGCTGTCCGCGTGCGTCGCCTTCGATGCCGCCTGGCCCGGTCGACCTCGGTGAACTGGTTGCGGCGGACCATCGACCAATCCCCCGCGCCGCGCCACTCGGCCAGACGCCCCCGACGTCGTCCGTGGATCGCGCTGCGCGCGATCGCCCGGCTCGCCGTTGTTCGCGTAAACCAGCCGGCCCTGCCCGGTATACAGGCCCTTGCCGTGGTAGCCCGGGAGCGACGACGCGATCGAGGCCGGACGTTCAGGGCTCGTCGCGCCGCCGTTGCCGTCCGTGATCAGGCCGGTGACCTCGAGCGAGCGCACGTCGACCTCGTAGAGACCCTCCTCCATCGTCGCGAAGTAGACCCGTGCCTCCGGATGGGTGAGATGCCGCGCGGTGCCGGTGAGCCGGCCCGGCATCGCCGATCGCGAAATGACGCGGACACGGCCGCTCACGTCGATCGCGTACGGACCGATGAAGAGCTGCTGCGATTCACGGTGAATCAACCGGTTGGCGTTGGTGCCGCCGACGCTCTCCGGGCGGACGATCTGCCGCAGGTCCGGCGTGATCTCATAGAGCTTGTCGGAGGACCCTCGAACGAGGTGCGGGCCGTAGGTGATGGCCCACAGCCGTCCGGCCCACGCGACGACCGCGCCGGTGCCGCATTCGCGCTCGTCGTTGAACATCGCCAGCGCGGGATAGACGCCGGAGATCTCCCGCGGCGGGTCCGTCTGTGCGACGGGTGTGACGCGTGCGGCCACCGCTGCAGAGATGAGCTGACCGAGAAAGACGCGGCGCGTCGGCATGGAGTCCGCAGTGTAGGTATCGCGTCGCAGGCCGTCAACGGGCGGCGAGGAGTATCCTCTAACCGATGATCCGCCGCCGGGGGAGGGCGCTATGAGCGAACAGGAAAATCTCGAAGTCGTCCGCAGCGTTTACGCGGCATTCGGACGCGGCGATCTCGAAGGCATTCTCGCGCTGCTGGATCCGCAGGTGTCCTGGCGTACGCCGGGTCCGCCGGATCTGCCAACGGCCGGGTTGCGGCACGGTGTTGCCGCAGTCCGCGAGTTCTTCCCGCTGCTGCTGAGTACGTTCGATGTTCAGGAGTTCCGGCCTGTGGACTTCCTGGCGCAGGACGACCTGGTCGTGGTCCTCGGGACAAGCCGTGAAGGTCCGAAGGGCACGGGTCGCTTCGTGGATTTCCGATGGGTGCACGTGTTCAGGCTGCGGAGCGGCAAGATCGTGGAATTCGAGGAGCCGGCCGACGTCAGCGCGCTCGTCGAGGAATACCGCGCCGCCAGGTGTCAGGCAGTGAATCGTGAATCGCGCGCTACGCACCGACATAGCCCCGCGGTGGTTCGGCGCCCGAGGGGGCGGCCGCTCAGACGTGGCGGAGCGCTTCGGTCGGATGCACGCCCGTGGCCCGGCGCGCCGACACGAGCGTCGCGATCGCCGCCACCAGGTTGAGGAGCAGGATGACGCCGGTGAACACGATTGGGTCCCACGCCGCGACACCGTAGATCAGGCTGACGACGTACTGGTTCAGCGCGAGCGCGGCGGCGCCGCCCACCGCGACACCGACCAGCGCCAGGCCGAGCCCCTGCCGCAACACCATGCCCCGAATCGCCGAGGCGTCCGCGCCGAGCGCCATGCGGACGCCGAACTCCCGCGTCCGCTGCTGGACCGAATAGGCCAGTAGTCCATACAGCCCCAATGCCGCGAGCGACAGCGCAATCACCGCGAACACGGTCAGGAGCGTGGTGATGAACTGCGAACGCGCCATGGCCTTCGCAAGGATCTCCTCCATCGTCCGCACACGCCCGACGAGCAGCTCGCCGCTGCTGGCACGAAGCTCGCGCTGGATCGACGCGCTCAACCGGGTCGGCTCGACCGACGTACGGACGGCCCACTGCAGCGGCGAGGTCTCGTTGAGAAAAGCGTTCATCGCGTCGCCGACCTGCGCCACGGGGACGTACAACATCGGCTCGGGACGATGGTTGAGACCGGCGTCGCGTACGTCAGCGACAACGCCGACGATGATGCGTGAAGGGTCGGTGAGCTCGCGCCGCACGAACCGGCTGATCGTCGTCCGATCCTGGAGCGGGCTGCCGCCCGGCCAGTACTTGCGGGCGAACGCCTCGTTGACGATCGCCACGTTCGCACCCTGAAGATTGTCGTGCTCGGTGAAGGTGCGACCCGCGAGGAGCCGTATCCGGAACACGTCGAAGTAGCGGTGCGAGACGCGCTGCAGCCGGGCCATGCCGTGATACGCGGAACCCATCAGCGGCCGGCGATCGATGGCGAACGGCACGGATATCCCGGGCTCGAGCGGCAGCGACGAGGCGACGGCGGCCGCTTCGATTTCCGGTGACACGGCGAGCCGGACCTCGGCCCGGCGGACGAACTGCTCGAGGGCGGCCGTCTTGTCGAGGCCCGACGAGGCGACCGTCTCGATGGTCAGCACGCGCCGCGGATTGAAGCCCGGATCCACCGACTTGGAGACCAGCAAGGTTCGAATCATCAGCCCTGCACCGACGAGGAGGACCACCGCGCAGACCATCTGGACCACGACGAGCGCAGAGCGGATCCGGCTGTGGGCGGCGCCGGAGTCCGTCCCGCCGCTGTTCGGCCGGAATGCCGACGCGAGCTCGACGCGGGATCCCTGCAGCGCGGGATACAAGCCGAAGATCACCGTGGTGAGCACGATCACCGCGAGCGTGAACGTCATCACGCGCCAGTCGAGCGGCAGCGTTCCCGCGGCGACCAGCGGCAGCGCGTCGCGGCTGATCGAGAGGAGCCAGCGCACGCTGACGTGGCCGACCGCGAGCCCGGCGATGCCGCCGGCGGCCGCGAGCAGGGCACTCTCGGTCAACAACTGGCGCACGATCCGCCCGCGGGAGGCGCCCAGCGCGACACGCACGGCGATCTCGGCGCGGCGCTGGCTTCCCCGCGCCAGCAGCAGGTTTGCCACGTTGGTGCACGAGATGAGGAGCACGAAGCCGACCGCGCCGAAGAGGAACATCAGCGTCGGCCGCGCCTCGGCGACCATGATGTCGCGCAGCGGCGCGGCGGTGAAGAACTCGAGCGGGCCCATCGCGTCGCGGAACGTCTTGTGGAAGGCGTCGGTGGCGTAGCGAAGCTCCCGGGCGGCCGTCGCCGGCGTCACGCCGGACCGCAGGCGTCCGACCACCTGCAGCCGGCTGGAATGGTCGGTGCTCGAGGGGCTCGCCTGCAGCGGCAGCCACACGTCGATGCGTTCGTCGACCGCCGCGTCGGGGACGACGACGCCGATCACTTCGTAGGCGTCGCGATCGATCACAACCGTGCGGTCGCTGAGCTCGCCGCCCGCGAAATGCCGACGCCACAGCCGGTGGCTGATCAGCGCGCGCTTCGGTCCGCCCTGGACATCCTCCGCGTCGGTCAGCACGCGGCCGCGGGACGCACGGATCCCGAACACCGGGAAGTAGGCGGCCGACACGTGGACGGCGGCTATGGGTTCGGGCGCTCCGCCGATGGCCACACTCAGCGGCTCAACCGAGCTGAACGCCGCGAGGTGCTGGAAGATGCCGCGCTGCTCGCGCCACGCAACGAATTTAGGGATGGAGGCGGCGAGGACCGGCCCCATCGGCGACCCGCAGAAGACCTGGACCAGCCGGTCCGGCGAGGGATACGGCAGCGGCTCCAGCAGGACCTTGTTGATCACCGAGAACACCGCCGCGTTCGCGCCGACGCCGAGCGCGAGCACGACGATCGCGGTGACGCTCGACACCGCGGTCCGCGAAATGGAACGCAGACCGTAGGTGAGATCCCGGGCGAACTGCGCAGCGAGCCTCGTCATGGCAAGGACCTCATTCGTCGGGGTCAGCGGTTCGCGCGCAGCAACGATGTCCAGTTCGTGACGATCGTCAGCGGCGGCTGTACGGGCGGCTCCGTGCCGGTGACGAGGTTCGTCAGGAAACGCCCATCCGGCGCCACGTCGTAGACCATTCCAGGGCCATAGCCCTGATAGTTCTCGGTTCTGAAGGCCGCCTCGAAGAGGCGGCTGACGGACCCAACTTCGAATTCCGCACCCTTTCCGTTCACGGCGGCGGCCATCAGCGTCTGGCGGGGGCCCATATAGAAGATCTCGGTGCCGTCCCGTCGCCATCGAGGCTCGTTGCCGCCTTCACTGGAGATCGGAATCTTGCCGCCCGGGCCGGGAAAGGGGACGACGAACACTTCCTCCCGGCCGGATTCGTCGGACGTGAATGCCACCCATCGGCCATCGGGAGAAAACCGCGCCTGCCGTTCATTGGCCGGCGTTCGGAGGAACGGTCGCGGTGTGAGATCGCCTGACATCGGCAGGGCCCAGACGTCGTTGCCGGTCGCGGATCGACTCCGCCCTGTCTCATACAACAGAAAATCCGCCGACCAGCTGCGCGCGTATCTGTTGTTCCCGACCTCCTTGCCGATCTCCTGCTCGCTGCCACCGCCGTTTGTCGCCATCTGATAGAGATCGAGCAGCCCCGTACGTCGTCCGCTGAACGCGATGCGATCCCCGGCTGGCGACCATGCTGGAGCTCCAGCCGTCTCCCACGGCGGACGACAGGCGGGTTCGCTGGTTCCGTGCGAGATCGTGGATCCAGATGTCGCGGCTATGCCTCGAGGCGTCGTACACGCTGAGCGCGACACGTTTACCGTCCGGCGAGAGCTCGAGCCCTGTCTGATCGGCAGGCTGGCCGACTCGTTCGAGCACCTCCCCGGTGCGGCTGACTGCCACGTCAGTTGCGTCGGCACCTGGGAGACGGTCCAGTACCGACAGGACACCCTTGTCGGCCGCCGACAAACTGGTGCTTGCGGTATTCCGGGTATTGGCAATGTTCTGCGCCAGGAGGGTTGGGTCGCCGGAGGTCTTCAGTCCGTCGAGATCGAAGGGCAGGGCCAGCAACGTACTCTGGCGCACGAACAGGAGGTAGCCCTCGGCAAAGATCGCCCCGGTGTCCGATTGAACCACCGGCACCTTCATGTCCCGATCGAGCGACCCGACATACACCATCGTTTCGGCGGACGTTGCGGTCGCGGCGTAGAGAAAATGGCGGCCATCTGGCAGGAACCACGGGTGACGGTGGGCCGTCTCCTGGCGCGTCGGGTCCAATGTCGTGAGTTGCGCCGGCGTCCCGCCGCTCGCCTGCACGCGAAACAGCGGGCCAGTGCCAGCGGAAAACACGATGACGTTGTCGCGGTTCCACGTGCCTGCACCAAACCCGGCAGCCTCACACACCTGCTGAGCGGGGCCTCCGTTCACGTCGATCCGCTTCAGCTTGCCCTCCGCGAGAAAACCCACGAATCGGCTGTTCGGTTCCCAGAACGGACCACTGGCGCCGTCAGTTCCTGGCAGTTCCTGAAAGCTCTCGACGTCGGACTCCAACGCCCGGATGGCCAGCCTGACCGGTCCCCCAGCCCGAGGATTTACAGTCAGCACGACGCGACGTCCGTCCGGGGAAACCGCTCCAACGGTGACACCGTCGATCGACCGGCCTGGAGCCGGCGCCATCGAGAACCGTATGCTCGGAGGATCACCGGCAGGCTTCGACAGATACATCGCCGTCAGCGCAGCGGCTGCTGATGCGGCCGCCACCAACCCGGCGACCCACGCCAGGCGCGCGCGCCGCCCGCCGGACGGGCGGACCGGAGCGTGACCCGAAAGCTGCAGGGCGTTCCGCTCCTCGAGCAGAAATTCAGCGACCGAGATATCGGCCACACGTTTTCGCGGATCTTTTGCCAGGCATCCTTCGAGGAGTGTGCGCACGACCGTGGGCACGTCTGATGGCAGGGCGAGCCAGTCCGGTTCCCTGGTCAACACCAGCGCCAGCGTTTCCGTAACGGTGCCGCCGTCGAAGGCGCGCGTGCCGGTCAGCATCTCGTAGAGGACGCACCCGAACGCCCACACGTCGCTGCGCTTGTCGGCGACGCCGCCTTTCGCCTGTTCCGGCGACATGTAGGCCGCGGTGCCGAGGATTGTCCCGGCACTCGTCATCAGCGCGGGGGACGTGATCGTCGCCGATTCCGCCACCGCGCTCGTCCCACCAGCTCCATCGGGTCTTGCGAGCCCGAAGTCGAGCACCTTCACGTCGCCGTCGAGCGTCAGCGCGACGTTTGCCGGCTTGAGATCGCGATGAGTGATCCCCTTGTCGTGAGCGGCATGGAGCGCCGCGGCGATCTGGCGCGCGATGGGCAGCGCTTCGGTGATCGGGATCGGTCCTGCGCCCGAGACGATCGGCCAGCGTCGAGCCCTCGACGAGCTCCATCACGAGCGCACGTACGCGGGGTCCCGCTCCAGCGGCGCCTTCCTCGAAGCCGTAGAGTTGCGCGATGTGCTGGTGGTTCAGCGCGGCGAGGACCTGTGCCTCACGCTGAAACCGCGCCACGCGATCGGGATCGTCGGCGAAGTCGTCCGGGAGAATCTTGATGGCGACGTCGCGGCCAAGCTTCGTGTCGCGCGCGCGATAGACCTCGCCCATTCCACCCGCGCCAAGCCGGCGCTCTATTTGGTACACACCGATACGAGCGCCCGGGGCGAGGGACATTTCGCGGGATTATCGCACGCCGTTCGCCTCACTCCTTTTGCCGGTAGGCCTTCAGGACTTTGATCGGCGGCTCGAGCGATTCGGTCCCATACGGTCCTCGCTGACCCGTGGGCGCCGCCTGAATCGCTTTGACCACATCCATTCCGCGGACGACGCGGCCGAACGCGGCGAAACCCTGTCCGTCGGGATTTCGACGGCCGCCGAAGTTCATTTCCGGTTGATCGCCGATGACGATGGAGAACGAGGCCGTTGCCGTGTCGGGCCCGCTGCGCGCCATGGAGATCGCGCCGTCGACGTGCTTCAGCCCCGTGACGCTCGTGCGCTCCAGCGGAATCGGCGGGAACTGTTCGCGCCGCCGCGCCGGGGCGATCTGGAATTGAATGACCTGGATCTCGACGTCGTGCCGCACCGTGTTGTCGGGGCGAACGGCACGAATCACGCTGCCGCCGTCGAAGAATCCGGCGTCGACGTATTTCAGGAAATTGGCGGCGGTGGCCGGCGCGCGAACGCTGTCCACTTCCATCTCAATCGTCCCCTTCTCGGTTTCGAACGCGACGATGGGGCTCTTGCTCGATTGGGAGGTGAGCGGTGTTGAAACGGCAACCAGCGTGATGACGGTGACGAGCGCTCGAATCATTGGTGTCATTGGTGCCACGCCGAATAGCCGGTGTCAGGCAGTGAATCGTGAATCTCGCGCATTCCTGCCTGAGCCACCTCTCCGTAACGCAGGGTCCCGGGGCGACCGTGGATGATATCGTAAGGATCCAACCACCATCCTTATGTCGGCGACCACGATAGCCCTGTTGCCGTTCGAGAACCTCTCTGGAGACCCCTCCCAGGACGTCATTGCGCGCGGCTTGAGCCTCGATCTGGCCGTTGAACTGTCACGGTTCACGACGCTCGAAGTGACACCGCCGGCATCGGCATCGCAGGTGCTGGCCCTGGCGGGCGGCGGGCTCCGGTCGTCGCCGATGTTCGTGCTGAATGGCGGCGTGCGCAGGCAGCGCGATCGGGTGCGCATCACGGTTGGCCTGACCGACACGTCGACAGGCGCACAGGTATGGGGCGACCGCTATGACCCGGCGGCCAGCGAAATGCTCGACGTCCAGGACACGATCGTGGCGCAGGTCGCCGCTTCGTTGGCGATTCGCACCGATGAAGCGCGACTGGCGCTGGCGCGGCGCAAGCCGCTCGTCAGCCTGGAATCCTACGAGTGCTGGCTTCGGGGCCGCGAGTGCCTCCAACGGGGCACCGTCGAGGCCGACGCCGAGGCGCGCCAGTTCTTCGAACGGGCCCTCGAGATCGATCCACTCTTTGCCCGCGCGCATGCTGGCCTTTCGCTGTCGTATTTCAACGACTGGAGCTGCCAGGCGTGGGTGCAGTGGGACGAGACGGAACGCCTGGCGTTCATGCACGCGGAGCGGGCGGCGCGGCTGGACAGCGCCGATGCGATGGTCGAGATCGTGCTCGGGCGCATCATGCTGTATCGGCGCCGCGGCGATCAGGCCGCCGCGCACATCGATCGTGCGCTGGCGCTGAACCCGAACGATGCCGATGTGCTCGCGCATGGCGCGTTGTGCCGTGCCTACCTCGGCGACGGGGCGAGCGGCCTGGAGCTCGCTCAGAAGGCGAGCCGACTCAATCCGGTCTCGGGGGATTGGTACGTGGCGCCCATGGCAACGTCGCTACTCGTCCTGGGCCGCTATGAGGAGGCGTTTGCGTACGGCGTCCGGAATCCGCACGCGACGCTCGATTGTCCGGCGCTGCTGGCGGCCGCGTGCGCGCACGCCGGGGATCGAGCACGAGCGCAGGAATTGCTCGAACGGTTCCTTGAAGAGTTCGGGGAGCGCGTGCTGTTCGGACGCGACCCGGAGCCCGGCGAACCGCTTCGGTGGCTGCTGCATGTGAACCCATTCCAGCGTGCAGAGGACGTCGATCGTGTGACGGCCGGCTTGCGGCTGGCCGGGCTCCCGATCGATCCGGATTACAGCCGGCCGCCGGTGCCCGTTGCCGCTCCCCAGGCGTCCGGACAGTTCACGGGCCAGTTCAGTCGCGATGGTTCCACGTGGACGTTGGCGTTCGACGGATTGTTCGTGCAGGTCTCTGACGCGAAAGGCCTGCACGATCTCGCCGCGCTCGTGGCACGCCCTGGTGAAGACCAGCACTGCCTGGAGCTGGCGGGGCGCCCCGCGGAGCTCGCGGGCCACCACGACGTCCTCGACGAACGGGCTCGCCGCGAGTACCGCGCGCGTCTCCACGACCTGCAGGAAGAGATCGACGACGCCGAGCGGAATCAGGACCCGGCGCGCGGCACGCGCGCACGCGAGGAGATGGATGCGCTCGTCGAGGCGCTGTCGGGCGCCCTGGGTCTCGGTGGTCGATCGCGCGCGCTGGGCAGCGCCACCGAGCGTGCGCGTTCGGCGGTGACGTGGCGCATTCGCAGCGCCATCAGGAAGATAGCCGCCGTCCATCCCTCCCTGGGGCGGCACCTCGAGAACAGCGTCCACACCGGCACGTACTGCACCTACACCCCCGAGCGCGCTATCGACTGGCGCCTCTCGTAAGTCCCTCCCCGGTTACGCCGGTTCAGCGCCTTCCAATGTGAGGCGCCCACCTTACGCCCATGGGATGAGTGATTTGCGGGTACCGGAACCATAGATGGGGTTCCGTAGCCGCTCGAGGAGATGACCATGCGCTACGTTTCACCATTCGTCCTGCTGGCTGCGGTTCTCCTGCCGGCGGCGGCGGTCGCGCAGCACGAAGGGCACGGCGCCGCGGACGCCGGCAAGCTCGGCAGCGCGAGCGTCCACTTCCAGACCTCGTGTGCTCCGTCGCAGCGCGCCGATTTCAACCGGGCGGTCGCACTGCTGCATTCCTTCTGGTTCACTGAAGCGATCGCCACCTTCAATGGCGTGCTGACCGCCGATCCGTCATGTGCGATCGCCCACTGGGGGATCGCGCTCAGCCAGTGGGGCAATCCGTTTGCCGGAATTCGTGCGCCGCAGCAGATCGAGCTCGGCCGCGCCGCGATCCTCAAGGCTCAGGCGGCGGGTTCCCCGACGCCGCGGGAGCGGGGCTACATCGATGCGGCGGCGGCGCTCTTCACGGACGGCGCAGCCGCGACTCAACGCGCGCGGGTTACTGCCTACGCCGACTTGATGGAGAAGGTGGCGCGTGCGTATCCCGACGACATCGAGGCGCAGATTTTCCATGCGCTCGCGGTGAACCAGACCGCGCGACCGGACGACAAGACGTACTCGGCGCAGCTGAAGGCGGCGTCGGTGCTGGAGCCGCTGTTCAAGCAGCATCCGTCACATCCCGGACTCCCGCACTACATCATCCACGCCTACGATCATCCGCCGCTGGCGGCGAAGGCGCTGGGCGCCGCCGAACGGTATGCCTCGGTCGCGCCGGCCGTTCCGCACGCGCTGCACATGCCGTCGCATACGTTCACGCGGCTCGGCTACTGGAACGAGTCGATCGAGTCGAACCGCCGGTCGGCGGACGCCGCGCGCAAGAGCAGCACGGCGGGTGAGGAGCTGCACGCGCTCGACTACCAGACCTACGCGTATCTGCAGATCGCACAGGATGCGGCGGCCAAGGGCGTGCTCGATCGCGCAGTGGCGCTGACGCAGGGGGCTGACGGAATCGCCATCGGCGGCGCCGGAGTCGGCGCATTTGCCATCGCCGCGATCCCCGCCCGCTACGCGATCGAGCGTGCCGCGTGGAGCGAAGCCGCGGCGCTGCCGGTTCGCCCGGCCAAGACGCCGCACACCGAAGCGATGACGCACTACGCCAGGGCCCTGGGCGCCATCCTCAGCGGCAATCCGAAGGCGGCGGCTGCCGACATCGAGCGCCTGGCCGCTCTGCGCGACCAGTTGACGTCGATGCAGGACGCGTATTGGGCAGAACAGGTGGACATTCAGCGTCGCGTCGCCCTCGCCTGGGTTGCCTACAGCGAGGGGAGGAAAGCCGACGGCATCGCCGAGTTGCGCGCCGCCGCCGATGCGGCCGACGCGACGGACAAGTCGGCCATCTCGCCAGGACCGCTGGCGCCGCCGCGCGAGCTGCTGGGATTCATGCTGCTCGATGCCGGGCGCGCGACCGAGGCGCTTGCCGCGTTCGACGCGAATCTCGAGAAGGAGCCGAATCGCTTCCGCGGGTTGTACGGCGCCGGCCGGGCCGCCGAGGCCACCGGCGATCGCGCGAAAGCCTCCAAGTACTACCAACAGCTGCTGCAGATGGCGCCTGGCGATGCGAACGGTCAACGACCCGAAGTTCAGCACGCGAGAAGGTTCGTCGGCGGCAAGAGCTAAGAGCTGAGAGCGAGAGAGGATTCCCATGCCTTGCACGGTTGTCGCGGCGGAAGAGGCGCTGACATCACGGCTGCTTCAGTCCACGGTCCACGCGCTGGAGCTGTTCGGCGTCTACCTCGGGAAGGAGCTCGGCCTCTATGAGGTCTTGAAATCAGGTCGGCCGGTCACACCGGCCGACCTGGCTCGGGAAGCCGGCATTGACCCGCGCTACGCGCGCGAGTGGCTCGAGCAGCAGGCGGTGGCGGGATTGCTCGTCGTCGAGCCGTCGGCCGCGCCGCCGGAGACGCGGCGCTACCGGCTCCCGGCCGAGCATGTCAACGTGCTCGTGAACGAGGATCACTCGGCGTACCTGGCGCCACTGGCGCAGATGGTGGCGGGGATTGGTGGCGCGCTCGAACACGTGCTCACGGCGTACCGCGGCGGAGGCGGCGTGCCGTATCCGTTGTTTGGCGCCGCATTCCGCAAGGGCCAGGCCGGCATCAATCGTCCGGCTTTTCAGACCGACCTCGTCGAGCGCTGGATTCCCGCAGCCGCCGATATTCACGAGCGATTGCAGTCATCGGCGCTGCGGGTCGCCGATGTCGGCTGTGGCGCCGGCTGGTCGACCATCGCCATGGCGCGCGCGTTTCCCCGGGCCGAGGTCATCGGCTTCGATGCCGACGAGGCCTCGATCGCCGACGCGACACAGAACGCGGCGGCGCAGCAGGTATCGCTTCGGTTCGAGGTGCGCGACGCGGCCGCGATGGCGGACGCCGGTCCGTTCGATCTCGCGCTCGTGCTCGAAGCGCTGCACGACATGCCGCACCCGGTTGACGTGTTGCAGTCACTGCGCCGTGCGCTCGCGCCTGGCGGCTCGGTCCTCGTCGCCGACGAGAAAGTCGCCGAGACCTTCCACGCGCCGGGGGATGAAATCGAACGCCTGATGTACGGCTGGAGCATCGTCCATTGCCTGCCGGTGGCGATGGCGGATTCGCCGTCGGCCGCCATCGGGACCGTGATTCGGAGCGAGACGGTGCGGGAGCTGGCCGCCGCGGCCGGCTTCGCACGCGTTGACGTGTTGCCGGTGAACGCCGGCTTCTTCCGGATCTATCGCCTGAGTCCGCAGTGACGGACGTTTACGAATGCCGGTGGACCTGCTATTTCTGCTGCTGACCGAAGTACGGAGCGCATTCCTTCTTGAAGATAGCGATATTGTCTCCTGCGCGACCGCCGGGACCGGCGAGCTCCAGCGCCATCCGGGCCAGGCGCATCTTCGTGTATTCGGCGTCCGCACACAACGACGGCGACAGCAGCGATTGAGTGATGGATGAGACAGGTCCAAGGTAGAGAACCGCGTCGAACTGATCCTCCATTCTTGTGGGCGGGTCGGTTGCCATGCCGGCGAAGTACTTGAAGTCAAGTGTGCCGAGCCTCGTGCCGCGAACACGAGTCAGGCTGGGGATGGGCCAGGACGCGATATCCCGCTGCATGCGCTCCAACTCCACTGTGGTGTTCGTCCAAATGGAGAACGCTCTCGTCCCCTGTTCCTCGATCAGGTTCAGAAGTGTCGGGTGCGCCGGGTCGGCAGCAGAACTTCCCGCCCACTTGCTGTACCTTCGAAAGTGACCATCGCCGTAGATGACAACCGCTCGGTGATTCCTTGACAGCACCTCTCTCTGATCACATCCACGGCATGCGTATCCCTCCGGCCGCTCCACTGCCCGACATCGTCGTAAGTACGCACGCTTGTCCCAGTCAATCGGAGGCTCGCCAAGCAGGACGCGGAGTTTTCTTTCGGGGGGGAGTGACGCATTCACGTCGCGCACGGCTCGGAAGAACTCCTCGTAAATCGGACTATCCCAGATGGGAGTCGGGTTCGTCGTGTCTTGCCACGCCTTTCGCAGCTCCGCGTATGGCACATCAGCGCCGCGGACGAATGCATCCATCACCGTCTGATACCGTCCGCTGCCGAACTCGACAACCAGATCGTTGACGATTGACGCGAACCGCTGGTCACGGATGAGCGCCAGACGAAAGGCGTGTGCCTGATTGTTTCCGTGCAGTCCCTCGCCCAGCGCGACGATCTGATGCGACCGGAAGGCGTCAAGGATGTCCGATATCGGGTCAACGCGGGAGGCTGAACGACTGCAGGCAACGTGGATGAAAAGCCACAGATACAGGCAGATCAGCGTCGCGGCTCGCTTCGGCCCCACAAGCACCTCCCGCTGGTCCGGGTACGGTAGCGCCCAGTGACGGCCGACTACGAATGCCGGTGGACCTCCCAGCCCAGTAGACCTCCATCGCCTCGGCCAGGATCCCGGCCAGTGCGAGGCCGCCTGGCGGCGCTGCCGGAACGCCGGAGGGTTGCGCTGCGTGTCAGGCAGTGAATCGTGAATCGACAGCACTTCACGATTCACTGCCTGACACCCTTTTCCCGCGCTCGCGGGACCGCTGCTCAGAATCGCATCGAGGCCAGCTCGCCGGCCGCGAGGCGCACGGTGCGGTCGCGCGCGACGCGCGTGAGATTGGGCAGCGACGCCGTCAACTCCGCGATGGCGTCGGTCAGCGCCTGCCGCTGCCGGCGCCGCAGACCATCGGGCGGCAGCTCGAACATCATCACGTGACCTCGCCAGGACTCGCCTGAGACCGACGGATCCACCCACACGAATTCCCGGTCGACGTGCACGCACGCCCACGACTCCTGCGCATCGAGCGGACGCTTCGGTTCCGGCGCCGCGCGCACGATCGTCTCGTCCATCGCGCGCAGAACCCAGCGCGTGAAGAACGCGGCGAACCCGTCCGGCAGGCTTGGATCGAGCGCCGCGCCCAGGCGTGAGGCGGCGGGACTGCCCGCCCGGCCCACGATCATCGTGCGCGGCACCACGACGAGGCGACGGGCGTCGAGGGTCAATCGCGGCAGCGCCGGGGCGTACGCGAGCGCCGTCCACGCGGCGAGGAAGTGCTCGCACTCGACGGCGAGTGCCGCGCGGACGGAAGAGGAATTGATCGCGTCCGACAGCGTCCGGGTCAGTTGGCGCCGTGCCACGCGGGCGCGACCGAACAGCGAGAAGCGGACCTCGCGCGCGGCGTGCTGAACCGCCTGCTCGCCTTCGCCGGACGCGAGCCATTCCCGCACAGGGTCGCGGGACGTTCGGCAAAAGCGCAGGCGCCGGCCGGAGACCTCGAACCAGGCCATGATCGGCGATGGGCTGCTGCGAGGATCGTGCCGCCGCGAAATCGGGCGATCGCGGATTGCCGTGCCCGGCGGCGATGGCAATCCTGTCGCCGGCTGACAATCCTGGCCTGGACGGCGACGGTGTCAGGCAGTGAATCGTGAACGAGTCCGCGCCGACGCGGTCAGCCCTTGACCGTGTAACCGAGTCCCTGGAGGATGACGCGCACGCGGTCGCGCATCTCCCCCTGCAGCTCGATGCCGGTTTCCGTCACCGCGCCGCCCGTGCCGCACTCGCGCTTCAGTCGCGCGCCCAGCTCCTTCAGGAACGCGTCGTTCTTCGGCAGGTCGTAGACGACCGTCACGGTCTTGCCGCCGCGCCCCTTCTTCTCCATCCGCAGCTTGGCGACGATGCGTGCCGGCAGCGGCTCGCTGGAAGGACGCGCCTGGCCGCTGCACATGCAGGAGCGCTGTGGCCAGCCACAGACCGGGCACTTGCCATCGGTCGCGGTGGAGTAGACGGTGCGGACGTTGTCTTTCGCGCTCATGGGTCGATGCGGCGGCTGCCGTTCTGATTCTCTCGTACCTCTACTTCGCCGCTGGTGTTTTCCCCTGCGCGGCAAACGCGTCCGCGATCTTCAACGCGATCGACTTCGCGTCCCCGAACGCCGTGTTCGTCATCACGGCGACGACGATGCCGCGTTCGGGAAACGTCATGAGGTAGGTCGTGCCACCGATGAAGTCACTCTTGGTGCCGTGTCCCGCCATCCGCGCCTGTTCCCCCGCGAGCGGAAGCGTCTCGAGCCTCCAGCCAAGACCGTAGCCGGTCTCCTCTCCGGAGGGCAGCCGCAGTTGGGTCTGCAGCAGCTGGACCGTCGCCGGCTGCAGCAGCTTGCCCTGGCTGACCGCCATGCCGAACCGCACCAGGTCCGACGACGTGGACAGGAACGCGCCGCCGCCCGCGTAACAGGAATGGTCCCCCTCGCGCGCCAGGTCCAGCCCGTAGCGGGGATCTCCTCCGAACCCCGGGAAATAGAAAGTCGCCCGATGGGAAATCTCTTCGTTCGCCGAGTCGGGTCTGGTGGCGGACATGCCCAGCGGCTCGAAGATCTGCGAGCGCATGAACCTGAAGAACCGCTCGTCCGCCGCCGCTTCGACGGCCGCGCTCACCAGGATCCAGCTGTAGCTCGATGATTGGTACTTGGTGCCCGGCTCGAACAGCAGCTTCTGTGTGGCGAAGAGGCGCAGTCCTTCGACCGTCCGCTCGCAGGGCGACAGCGATGCCTCGTCGCCCGGGTCGTCCCTGAGGCCGGCCACATGTCCCATCAAGTGCCGCACGGTCACGGGCCACTGCTTCTTCGGGTAATCAGGCACGTACTTCTGGATCTCGTCGTCGAGGTTCAGCTTGTTCTTCTCCAGCAGCAACCCGACGGCGGCGGACGTCAGCGCTTTGGACGCTTCTCCAGTCCTCAACCGCGTCTCCGGCGTGATCGCGTCGCGGCTCTCGAGATTTGCCCAGCCAAAGCCTTCGGCCCACACGATCTCGCCGCCGACGCCGACCGCCACGGAAAGTCCCGGCAGGTTCTGCTCGGCGAGACCCGCACGCGCGCTCTGCCGCGCCTGTTCCACCGCGTCAGTCCACTTTGGCGATGGGGTCGAACGCGTCACGGATCGCACGTCGTTCGGATCCGGGTGCAGAGGCCTTGCCGTCAGGCTCATGTATGCGAACAGGCCCATGACGGCCGCGACCAGCAGGCCGACGCCGACTACGGCCAACGCGATGACTGTTTGAATGCGACCTTTCATTTTTTCCGAGGGGCTTCGCCGCGTCGTCCGTCTTCCAGTCCATGCGCAACGTGCGGACTGCGGTCTGCCGCGCCCTCGCGATCGCCGACGTCTCGCCATCGGCCATTCGCGTGCGAGCGGCGGCAGCAGCCGCAGCGACGTTCGGAGCACCGTCGTCCAGCGCGCCAGCGCCCGCTCGTCGCGCGCGTGCCACTCGAACCCGTAAGCCTCGCGGATCGATTGCGGAAGCGATCCGATCGTGAGGAGCTGCATCGCGCGAAACGCCGGCCAGGCCAGATACCACTGCGGCGGGTACAGCACCGCGCGTGCGAGCGCCCGGCTGGTCTCGGTCACGACAATGGTCGCCGTCCGACAGCTTCTCGCGCATGTAGGCCTCGAGCTGCGCCGAGTCCCGCGGGAGCCATCCAGCCGGCATCCCCAGCAGCGGCTCCAGGATGGCCGCCTCCGAGAAGTACCGATCGCGTTCCCGAAGGGGGAGGGGACCCACCAGCCGCTCGTAGGTCAGCGGAATCGATTCGAGCAGCGTGGCATGCACCCACCGCTGCAGCTCGGGATCGTGAGCGGAGTAGGTCTGGCCCGTCGCGTCATGACTTGACGACGGCACGCGGCCGCGCACCCGGTCGTGAATCGCGTTGATGCCGGCAGCCGCGGAGATCACCTGCTCGGTATCGCCGAACGTGAGCGCCAGCATCGCGGCGACCGTCGAGTGCAGCCGCCGGTAACTCGCGCGCAGGCTGCCCCGGAAGGAGCTGTGGTGATGCACGCCGGCGGCAACGGCCGGATGCGCCAGCTGCAGCAGGATGGCGCGGCCCCAGCTCGCGACGACGATCGCCTCGCGGTTGACCTTCCAGGTGACGCTGCCGGGACCGGCGCGCCGGTGGTCCGAGCGGAGCAGGCGCGCACGTACAGCCGCGCGATGGCGTTGGAATGAAGCGGTCATTGGTAAGAAGGACGCCGCGGGGCCCCCGGCGAGTTCTCACGGGGGGTGAGGGTTCGGTGAGATGGGGGTGATTACTTGGGTTCTGCGGGGTTCTGCGGGTTCTACTGGGTTCTACGGGTTCTGCCGGGTTCTACGGGTTCTCCGGGTTCTGCAGCAGGCCCCACGTCAGGCCGAGGCCGAACAGGGCGCATTCGCCGAAGGCGATGATCGCGCTGGACACGGGGCCGAGGTCGGGCTCGCCGATCAGTCGTCCGAGGGGGGCCAGCGTCGCGCGGGAGCCTTCTGCGGCGTCGGCGATGGCGTGGATGGTGCCGCCGGCGAGCGGACGTCCGGCGAGCGTGATCGCCAGGCCTGCCAGTCCGCAGGTGACGGCGGTCATTATCGCGGCCTGCAGCCGCGTCCCTCGGGGCGTGCTCTCGAGCCGGTCATCCTTCGTGGTCGCGAGCGCGAAGCCCAGGCCCGCGCATCCTCCGATGAGGAGACCTTCCGGCCCGCCGCCGATGTCGAGGTCGAGGCCGACCAGCGCGGCGAGGCCCCAGCGGGTCAGCCACTGAACCATGAAGCCGACGAGGCCGCCGCCGAGCGCCGCAGCGGACGTGAGCGCGAGTGTGCGCTGTGCGCGAACCGCCGCTTCCGCGAACGCCAGGCCCGCGCCGACGCCGGCGCCACCCACCCCACCGGCCACGCCCGCGACGACCGCGAGGACCGGCGCGATCGCGATCGGGGCGGTACCTGTCCGGAGCGGCGGCCAGCACCAGCCCGCCGAGACCACCGGCGGCGATCCCGGCCACGGCGCCACCGGCTGCGGCCCGCGTCCATCGTGTCGCGGCGATTCGTACGGCCTGTCGCAGTTGCGGTTCGGGCGTCACCGCACCGGCCGTCATCGGCGGTTCGAACGGCATGGTGCTGCCGGATCTCGCGTCCGTATCCGATGGCGGTCCCAGCGCCCCGACCTCGTCGGTCTCTTCGATGACGCCGGGGAAGACGAACTGGTAGCCGTGGCGCGAGACCGTGCGGATGAAGCGCGGCTCGCGCGGGTCGTCGTCGCCGAGCGTGCGCCGGATGGTCCGCACGGCCTGGCTGAGCGCGCTCTCCGACACCACGACATCGCCCCAGACACGCTCGAAGATCTCGCGGCGATGCACCGCCTCACGGCGCCGCTCGATCAGCAGGAGCAGGAGATCGAAATAGCGGGGAATGAGCGGGACCTCCTGCCCTTCCCGGACGAGGACCCGCCGCTGCGGCGAGAGCGTGAACTCACTGAAGCGGTATCGAACCACGAAGCTAGACCGCCGTTTCAGTCCCGAGGCTTCGAGCCCGCAAGCAGGGCCAGCTCTCGGTACTTCCAGTGGCAGTCCACCTCCACGAAGCCGATCTCCCGGAGCCATGACAGTTGCGTCTCGACGTCCAGCAGCTTGTTGGACGGGTCATCGTCGGCAGGGCTGACCCCGAGGGCCTCGAGAAGCTGCAGGTGGAGCGCGGCCGTCGGTGAGGCGACGTGCTCGAGATTCAGGAAGGCGCCGCCCGGCCGGAGCATCGAGTAGGCCTCGGTGTACAGGGCCCGCTTGCGTGGATGCTCGACGTGATGGATCGCAAAGCTCGACACGATGACGTCGAAAGTGCCGAGCGATTCAGGCAACGGCTGGCTCAGGTCGTGCGCGCAGATGCTGACGCGCGCATCGCTCCCGAACCGCTCCCGCAAACGGTCCAGCATCGTGTCCGAGAAATCCAGGGCCACCGCCTGGACTTCTGGGCGGGCGAGCTTGACGAGGCCGAGCAAACGGCCGTCGCCGCTCCCCAGATCCAGCACCCGCGCGACCTGTTCGGGCACGAACTCGAGCAGGGCGCGCTCGCCTTCGCTCCGATGAGGAATCATGTCGATGCGCGCCAGATACGCGAGCGCGTGCTCGGCCGAGCCCCAGAGGTTGACGCTGACGTCAGGCATCTCTGGCGAGTCTACCCCGAGCGGCTGCTCCGTCGTGGACGATGCGGACGATGCACGGGCGCCATGCACGCCGCCGGCCCGGATCGCGTGTGATAGCGTAGCCGCCACATGTCCAGCCCCAACGAGTCTCCCGCGTCGCTGCCCCCGCACGCCCAGATCATCCAGATGGGCATGGCGTACTGGGTGTCGCAGTTCGTCATCACCGCGGCCAACCTGCGTCTCGCCGATCATCTGGCTGACGGTCCGCGTGCGGCCGCCGACCTGGCTGTCGTCACCGGCACCAACCCGCGCGCGCTGCACCGATTCATGCGCACGCTGGCCAGCCTCGGGATCCTGACGTCAGGATGGCGGCGCCCGATTCGCGCTGACGCCCCTCGGCGAAGCGCTGAAGAGCGACGCGCCCGGAGCGCGCGCGGTCGACCGTATCGTGATGGGTGGCGCCGCGATCCGCGACGCCTTCGCCGAGTTCCGACTCGCTCGAGACCGGCAAGACCGCCATCGAGAAGGTCTTCGGCATGCCGTTCTTCGAGTATCTGGCGCAGCACCGCCGGACCAGGCCGCGCAGTTCAGCGAAGCCATGGTCGGCATCCACGGGGCCGAACCGCCGGCGGTGGCCGCCGCCTACGACTTCTCGCGCGTCTCGACGATCGTCGACGTCGGCGGCGCGACCGGGAACATGCTCGGCCACATCCTCAAGCGGCACCCGCAGCCGAGAGGCGTCCTGTTCGATCGCCCGCATGTCGTCACGGACGCGCCGGCGCTGCTGCGTGCGCACGGGGTTGAAGACCGTGTCTCCATCGAGCACGGCGATTTCTTCGAGCGCGTGCCGCCGGGCGGCGACGCCTACATCCTGTCGCACATCATCCACGACTGGAACGAGATCACGTGCCACCGACGATTCTCGCGCGGCCAATTGCGCCAGGACGATGAAGTCCTGGCGCGAAGCGCCTGATCGTGACTCGGCGGCCGGAGCATCCACGTCGCCACTTCGGCAAGATCGCGGTACATCGGGGATGCCCGACGCGGTGCTGCAGCCGGCGCCGGTGAGCGCGAACACCCGGCGTGACGTGGTGCCGACGGCCTCGGACGTCAGCATTGTCGAAGCTGAACTGGCGTGAGCCGGCGCGGGTGAGCATATGCGCCGTTCAGCGTCACGCATCTCACTCGCCACGGCGCTGGCCATGGCTGGCCATGCTGGCCATGGCAATGACCGTTGCCGGCCTGTCCTCGGCGGCCCGACCCGAACAACCGCTTCCCGCAGGTCAGAAGTGGGTCGCGTCATGGGCGGCCTCCGCCCACGGGCCCTATCCCTCCGGCAATCCGGCCGCGCAGCCGGCGCTCGACGCCGTCTTCGAATCCGAGGCCCGCGGCGCGGTCGATCAGACCTTCCGCCTGATCGTCAGGCCCGACCTGTGGGGAAGCCGCGTACGGCTTCGCTTCTCGAACGCCTTCGGCACGGCACCGGTCACGTTCGACGACGTGTTCGTCGGGCTGCAGGCGACGGGCGGCGCCGTCGTCAACGGGACCAACGAGCGGGTGACGTTCGACGGCGGCCGATCGACGGTGACGATTCCGGCAGGCAGGTCGGCGTGGAGCGATGCGGTCGCGCTGCGCTTCGTCGAGCGCGCCGCGGCGCCGTTGCTCGACGGCCGCAAGCTCGCGGTCAGCTTTCACACCGCCGCGCCCACCGGTCCGATGACCTGGCACGCCAAGGCGCTGCAGACCTCGTACGTGACCGCGCCGCGCGGCGGCAGCCGCGGCGGCGAGGAGTCGGACGCCGCGTTTCCGTTCACGACGACGTCGTGGTATTTCCTCGACGCGCTCGACGTGATGGCGCCCGACGCGACGGTCGTGATTGCGTGCTTCGGCGATTCGATCACCGACGGCACCGGGTCGACCCTGAATGGCGACGATCGATGGCCGGACGTCCTGTCGCGCCGCCTGCACGCCGTCCATGGATCGCGGATCTCGGTCGTCAATGCCGGCATCGGCGGCAACCGCATCACCGGCCCGGCGGAGTACTCGCCGCAGTCGCCGTTTGCCGGCGGACCGTCGGCGCTCGATCGGATGGATCGCGATCTCCTGAGTCTCTCGGGACTCGCGACGGTGATCTGGCTCGAGGGGATCAACGATCTGTCGCCGGGAGCGTCCGCGGAGGCGGTGATCGACGGCCTGACGCGCGGCGTCGCGCGGCTGCGCGCGCGCGGGGTTCGCGTCATCGGCGCGACGATCACGTCGGCGCTCGGTGCCGCCGGCGCGCCCGGCACACCGGACGTCGACGCGCGCCGGCAGGCGATCAACACGTTCATCCGCACCGGCGGCCTCTTCGACGGCTCGGTGGATTTCGATCGCGCCACGCGGGACGACACGACCGGCGCGCTGCGCCCGGAGTATCAGCCAGGCAGCACGATTGGCGGGGCCGGCGACAAGCTGCACCCGAACCGGGCGGGCTACCAGGCAATGGCCCACGCGATCGACCTGAGCGTCATCGTTCCCTCGGGCCCGCCGCCGAACCGCAAGGAAGAGTAGGGTTAGCGTCCGGGGCCTCGCGATCCCGGGCCGCGTTCCGGGCGTCCTACCTGGTGTCGATCCCGAGCGGCTCCGTTCGTCAGCGCTTCGAGAAGCCCGACGGTGACCGATGCCGGGTCAGCCAGGGTCGTCGGAACCCGCGAACCTCAGCCGCGGGGGGGGGTATAACGATGAACGCTTTGCTCTGGGTGCTGCAGATTCTGCTAGCGCTGGCATTTTTCGCACACGGGTGGATGTTTCTGGCGCCTTCGCCCGAGTTCGCGGCGCTGATTAACGCCTCGCTGCCGCGCTGGTTTCAGCTGTTCATGGGAGTTGCGGAGGTTTCGGCGGCGATTGGCCTCACGCTGCCGGGCGTGACGCGCATCCTTCCCGCGCTGGTGCCGGCTGCGGCCTTCGGCATCATGATCGTGATGATCTCCGCCACCGTTTACCACATCGCCCGCGCCGAGTACTCCTCGGCCGGCATCACGTTCGTGCTGCTGCTGATGGCGACGTTCACCGCCTACGCGCGCTGGCGCATCGCGCCGATTCAGCCGAGGTTGTCGCACGTTCGCACGTAGGACGTAGCACGTAGCACGTGGCACAATCCGCCGATGCCCGTCTCGCTGACGCCCCGTGAACGCGCCCATCTCAAGGGGCGCGCCCATGCGCTCGAGCCGATCGTCCAGGTGGGCCAGGGCGGACTGTCCGATGCCGTCGCCGTGGAGCTCGAACGCGCGCTGACGGCCCACGAGCTGATCAAGGTGAGGATCAACGGGACCGACCGCGAGGCGCGTCACGCGATCGCGGAAGCGATCTGCGCGCGCACCGGCGCCGCGGAGGTGCAGCAGGTCGGCAAGATCCTCGTGCTCTGGCGGCCCGCCCCGGAGTAGCATTCCGCCTCCCACGCCGCGCGATTCCGCGCGCCACGAAAGGACGACAGCAGCATGACCCGACTCCTCCGCCTTCCGATTGCGTGCGCGGCCTGCGTGGTGTGGGCCGGGCTCGCGCTCGCACAGGTGGCGCCGCCCGCGACCACCGCTCCGCCGCCGCCCGGCCAAGGCGGTCCGCCAGCCGGAGTGCCCCCGGGGCCGGGCCGGGGCGGCTTCGTGCCCGTGCCGGTGGTGATCGGTCCGCCGGCTCCCGTGCCTCCCGAAGTGACCATTCCACGTCCGACCGCGGAGGAACTGGCGCAGGTCAACGCCGCGGTCAAGAAGTTCATCGACGGCGACGCGTCGCCAACCAAGCCGTTGCTCAAGAAGTTCGAATCGTTGTTGCTGCTGCAGCCGGCGCGGCGGAACGTCGCCGCGACCTTCACGCAGACGGTGCAGCGGCAGGGGCCGCGGCACGAGGGCTTCGTCGCGACCGCGAAGCAAGGCAACATCGACCTCCTGCTGCACGGAGACTCGATCACCGACTGGTGGGTGCAGGGCGACGCCAACCGGGCGATGTTCGAGAAATACTTCGGCGGCATCCGGACGGCGAACTTCGCGGTCTCGGGCGATACGACCCAGGGCGTGCTCTGGGGACTGCGCAACGGCGAAGGGCAGGGCTTCCAGCCGAAGGCGGTCATGTTGATGATCGGCACCAACAACAGCGGCTCGGCGACGGGGCCGGAGATCGCCGAGGGCGTCGGCGCCGTCGTCCTCGAGCTGCGCCGGAACTTTCCGAACGCGAAGATCCTGCTGCTGGCGATCTTTCCGCGCGGCATGCCCGGCGATCCGGTTCGCGACAAGCTTGCCGAGGCCAACCGGATCATCGCCCGCCTCGACGACCAGCGGCACGTGTTCTTCATGGACATCGGCGCGAAGTTCCTCGACGAGAAGGGCGTGTTCCTGCCCGACGCGTTCAGGCCGGACAACCTCCACCCGCAGGCGAAGGGCTACGAGATCTGGGGTGAGGCGGTGAAGGACAAGCTCGCCGAGTTGATGAAGCCCTGAGCGAGGTGTGATGGCCGCCTTCGACGAGCTGCGGCTCGAGACCCCACGCCTCATCCTGCGTCCGCCGCGATTGGACGATCTCGACGCGCTGACCGACATGATGGCCGACGAGGAGACCGCCCGGTTCATCGGCGGCGTGGCGCCCCGTCCGCTCTGCTGGCGTCAGCTGATGTCGATGATCGGGTCCTGGCACGCCTCCGGGTTTGCGATGTTCTCGGTGATCGAGAAGAACAGCGGGCGCTGGATCGGCCGCCTTGGACCGTGGCAGCCGGAGGGGTGGCCGGGACCGGAGATCGGGTGGGGCATCGTCCGCGACTGCTGGGGCAGGGGCTATGCGGTCGAAGGCGCGATCGCGGCGACCGACTGGTCGTTCGACACGCTGCGGTGGACCAGGATCATCCACTCGATCGCGCCGGAGAACCTGGCCTCGCAGCGCGTCGCGGAGAAGCTTGGCTCGCGGAACCTCGGCCCCGGCAAACTGCCCGGCGCCGTTCGCCGACGATCGCGTCGACATCTGGGGCCAGACGCGCGACGAGTGGCACGCCGGGCGCCTCACTGCTCGCGCAGCGCGATAATCGGATCGGTCATCCCCGCGCGCCAGGCGGGCACGAGCGCGGCCACCAGGCCGACACCGAGCAGCACCGCTCCCGCCGTCGCGAACGCAATCGGGTCGATCGCCTTGACTCCATAGAGCATCGTCGACAGCACGCGCGTCAGCAGCGATGCGCCGATCACGCCGACGCCGATCCCTGCCGCCACGAGCAGCGCGCCATGGCCGACGATGTGCAGGATGACGCGCGAGCCGGGAAGCCCGAGCGCCACGCGAATCGCCCAGTCGCGCCGGCGCCGCGCCGCGAAGTGGGCGATCACGCCGTAGATGCCGACCGCGCCCAGCGTCAGGGCGAGCGCGGTCAGTACCGACAGCAGCAGTACGACCTCGCGCGCCGGCCCGATCGCCCGATCGAGCACTCGACGCATCGTGGTCGTCTGCTGCACGGCGACGGTGGGCGCGACGTTCCCGATCGTCCGGCGCGCCTGTTCGAGCAGCGACGCTTCGTCCGTGCCCGGCGCGGCGCGAAGCACCAGGGACTGCGCGATGTCGACCCACGGCATCTGCGCGACCGCCACGTACCGCACCGGTTCGGCGACGTCCGTCAGCCGCCGCTCAACGGCGTTGGCGACGACGCCGACGACGCGCGCCGGAGTCTTGGTGTCACCACCCACGAGCTTGCCGATCGGATCGACGCCCGCGAAATATTTCCGGGCCAGGGCTTCGTTGATCACGACCACGCGCTCCGTGTCGATCCGGTCGGTGCTGGCAATGGTGCGGCCGCTGCGAAGGGGAATGCCGAGGGTCTCGAGGTAGCCGGGGGTCACGACGCGGTACTCGGTCGTCATGTTGACGATGTCCGGCCGCCCGTCGAGACCGAGGCCCATGTTGTATCCGCCGCCGCGGAGCGGGAGCTGCTGGGCCGCGGCCGCCGCGCGCACGCCGGGCAGCTCACCCAGCGATCTGGTCATGTCGGCGAGCGTCTGTTCGACCTGATTGCGCGAGAGCCGGCCGCCGATGATCACGTCCACGACGGCGACGTCGTCCGTGCGCACGCCTGGGTCGACGGCGTACAGGTTGGTGACGCTGCGGGCGAGCAGCGCCGCACCCGTCGCGACCATCACCGCCAGCGCGACCTCCGCGATCACGAGCCCGTTCTCGAGCCGTCCGCCGCGGCCGCGGATCCCGCCAGTCCTGACCCGGCTCAGGACGCCGCGCAGGTCGCCTCGATAGAGCGAGATGGTCGGGATCAGGATCACGAGCACCGCCGCGGCGAGCGCGATCGCCATCGCCGACGCGAAGACGCGCCAGTCGGGCACCGCGGATTCCGCCCATGCGCCGAGCGGCAGCGCCCGCATCACGACGCCGAAGCCGCCCCACGCCAGTCCAGCGCCGAGCACGCCCGCGGTGATCGCGATCAGCAGGGCCTCGACGATCAGCGGCTGCGTCAGCCGCCGCCGGCTCGCCCCGAGCGCCGAGCGCACGGCGAATTCGACCGATCGGCCGTCGACCTGTCCGAGCATCAGCGCCGCGGCGTTGGCGCACGCGATCAGGAGGATCAGCGCCATCGCGCCAAGCGTCGCGAACATGGCGGGACGCATCGCGCCGGTGAAGTCGTCGGCGATCGGCGTCACCCGCGCGTCCTTCGTCTTGTCCCACTGCGCGGGGTAATCGAATCGTTCGTCGAGCATCACCGTCAGCTGCCGGACCGGCGTGTCCACGGATCTGATGTCGAGGCCTGGCGCCACCCGCCCGACGAGCGTGGAGTTCCAGTTGCGGCCCTCGGGATTGAGCGGCACCGGCGCCCACACCCGCACCGTGGGATCCGGGAACCAGAAACCTCGTGGCATCACGCCGACGATGGTGCGTGCCCGGCCGTCGAGCATGAGCGGCGTGCCGACGAATGGACGGACTGCCCCCGAGCTCCTGCCACAAGCCGAAGCTCAAGACCGCCACCGGTTCCGCGCCCGCGGCATCGTCTCCGGCGCGCAGGCCGCGTCCGATCAGCGGACGCGCCCCGAGCACGTCGAAGAGCTCCGCCGATGCGGTCACTCCTGATACGAGCCGGGCGGGTTCGTCGCCGTTGCGCAGGATGGCGTCGCGCTGGCGATAGAGCGCGACCTGCTGAAATCCAGGGACCCGCCCGCGGATGTACAGGAACTCTTCCTCGGTCCAGTCGGTCTTCTTCCAGAAGATGCCGACGTCGCCGGCGTGCGCGTACGGCAGCGGCTCGAACAGCACCGCCCGCGTCACGCCATGGACCGCGGCCGTTCCGCCGACCCCGAGCGACAGCGTCAGCACCGCGAGCAGGGCATAGCCGGGCTGCCGCCGCAAGCGGCGCGAGGCGTGTCGGACGTCCGCGATCAAGGTCCCCAGCATCAGCCCTCCGATCCAGTTGAGTCTATTGACGTTTCCGCCGGAGGAGAAGGTTGCCGGCAAACCTTCGCCGGGCCAACTTCGTCAAAGCGGTGATTACACTGACTATCTTGGCAATTAGACACTCAGACATGCGCCTAAAAGCCCGAACGCGCTCCTGCACGGGGCGCTCGATGCCCTGATTCTCAAGACGTTGACCAGAGGTCCCAGCCACGGCTACGCCGTGGCCCGGTTCATCGAGGAGACCTCCGGCGAGACCGTGCTCGTCGAGGACGGTTCGCTCTATCCGGCGCTCTATCGCCTCGAACGGCGGGGCTGGGTCGAAGCCGAATGGGGCATGTCCGAGCTTGGCCGCGCGCGAAGCTCTACCGCCTGACCGACCGTGGCCGCGAGCAGCTCGCCGCCGAAGTGGCGACCTGGCGGCGATTCACCACCGGCATCTCCAAGGTCCTGCTGTCCACATGAGGCGCTTGCTGCGGTCGTGGTTGTGGCGCATCCCGGTGGAGCGCGAGGTCGACGAAGAGCTCGCCCTTCACCTCGAGATGCGGACGCGCGAGCTCGTCGCGCGCGGCGTCGATCCGAAAACCGCGCGTGAGCTGGCACTCAACCGCCTTGGCGACGTCGCGCGCCTCAAACGAACGATGACCACCCTCGGTAGAAAGAGAGATCGGGATATGCGCCTGACCCAGTGGCTGGACGAGCTCGGCGACGACCTGAAGTTCACGATCCGCCAGCTGAAAGGGTCGCCGACGTTTACGCTCGTGGCCACGCTGACGCTCGCGCTCGGCATCGGCGCCAACAGCGCGATCTTCGCGCTCGTCGACGCGACGCTGCTTCGTCCGCTCCCGTTCGGCGACCCCGATCGTCTGGTGACCATCTGGGAAACGACCGCGACGACCCCGCGCAGCTACGGGTCGCCGCTCAACATGGCCGACTGGCAGACCCGGAGCCGCACGATCGAGAAGACGGCGGGGTTCGTTCCGAGCGTCGGCGGCATGGTCATGGCCGGCGCCGACGGCAACGCCGAGACGGTGTCGCGCCAGTGGGTGACGTCGGGGATCTTCGACGTGCTCGGCGTCAGACCGATTGCCGGCCGGACGTTTTCCGCGGACGACGAGGCCAAGCGCGCCAACGTGGCCGTGATGAGCGAAGTCGTTCTGGCGGAGCCGGTTCAATGCCGATCCCGGCGTGGTGGGCCGCGAGCTTCGGCTCGACGGAACGCTCTTCACCATCGTCGGCATTGTCCCCAGGGACTTCCAGCTGATGGGGCAGAGCAGCATCTGGGCGATGCGCTCGCTCGTGAACCTGCCGCCGCGTGTTCGCGGCGCCTACATCTTTCACGTGGTCGGACGAGTGAAGCCGGGCGTCTCGACTCAGGCCGCGACCGCCGACCTCGCGGCGGTCGCCGACGGTCTCGCGCGCGAGTTCCCCGAGACCAACAAGGGGCGAAGCGTGACGCTCGAACGGCTGCACGACTCGATGATTGGCACCGACCTGCGAACCACGTCGATGCTGTTCCTCGGGGTGGTCGGGTTCGTGCTCCTGATCTGCTGCGCGAACGTCGCCAACCTGCTGCTCGCGCGCGCCTCGGTGCGCATGCGGGAGCTCGCGGTCCGGTCCGCCCTCGGCGCCGGCCGCCGCCGCATCGTCCGGCAGCTGGTGACCGAGAGCCTGGTGCTGGCGGTCATCGGCGGCGCGCTGGGCACCGGGATCGGCGCCGCCATTCTCAGCGTGGCGCCGTCGCTCGTGCCCGAGGGCCTGCTGCCGGCGAGCGTCTCGCTGACATTCGACGCGCGCGTCGTCGCGTTCTGCGCCGCCGCGGCGCTGTTCGTCGGCGTGCTGTTCGGCGTACTGCCGGCGTTGAAGGCGACGGCGTTCTCGACGGCGGAGGTCATCGGATCCGACACCCGGACGACGACCGGGACCAGCGGCCGGCTCCGCGCGCTCCTGGTGGTCGGCGAAGTCGCGATGGCGGTGTTCCTGCTGGCGGGCGCCGGCCTGCTGCTGCGCTCGTTCCTCGCGGTCAACGCGTTCGATCGCGGCTATCGTGCCGACAGCGTCCTGTCGATGCTCGTCGATCCGCTCGGCTCGAAGTACCCCACCGACCAGGCGCTGCTGCAGTTCTACGAACAGGTGGAGACGGAGCTCGCCGCCGTTCCAGGCGTGGCCGGCATGGCGTGGGCGAGCGATCGGCCGCTGGACTTCTTCGAGACCGGCGGCGTGACGTTCGAGATCGTCGGCGAGCCGCCGCTCCAGGATCGGGAGCGCCCGAGCACGGCGTACCAGGTTGTCAGCCCGACCTACTTCTCGACGCTCGATCTGCCGGTGCTCGCGGGCCGCGCCTTCGACCGTCGCGACACGAGCGACGGCGTCCCTGTGTGCATCGTCAACGAGGCCTTCGCCCGCCGGTTCGGCAGCCGGTCGCCGGTGGGGCAGCGCGTCGCGCTCAGGCCTTCAGCAACGCCAGAGGCCAAGCCCGTCATCCGCGAGATCGTCGGCGTGGCCCGGCAGATCAAGGGACGCCCGGACGAGACCGCGGACTTCGTGCAGCTCTACGTGCCGATGGCGCAGGATCTCTCCGACGACATCTTCCTTCTCGTCCGGCCGAAGTCGGGCGACGCGGAGCGGCTGGCGCCGTCGGTCCGCGCCGCGATCTCGCGCGTGGATCGGGAACAGCTGGTCAGCGTGCGGAGCGTGCTGACGCTCGAAGACATCGCCCGCACGGCGACCGGCCGTCATCGGTTCAGGGCGGTGATGGTGATGGCGTTTGCCGCGCTCGCGCTGATCCTGGCGATGGTCGGGGTGTTCGGGATCCTCGCCTACTCGGTGCAGCAGAGCGTGCGCGACTACGGAGTGCGCCGGGCGCTCGGCGCGTCCACGCAGGACGTCCTTCAGCTGGTGCTGACCCACGCCATGCGCGTCGTCGGCACCGGCGTGATCATCGGACTCGTCCTGGCGGCGGTGAGCGGACGGTTCATCGAGACGTTGTTGTTCGGCGTCCGGCCGCTCGATCCGGCGACCTTCGCGCTGGTCACGGCCGTCGTCTGCATCACCGGGGCGCTGTCGATCGTCGGCCCGGCCTGGCGCGCCGCGCGGATCGATCCGGCGATCGCGCTGCGGAACCGGTGATCGGCGGCGTGATCGTCAGCGCGCGACCGCATGACGCACTGCGGGGACGGTCTGCAGGTAGGCGAAGATCGCCGTGAGATCCTCCGTTGTCATCCCACCGTAATCGCGCCACGGCATCTCCGTGTTCTTGCGGCCGTTGAGCGCCAGCGACGCCTCGTCCGCCTCCGCGACGCTCTTGAAGCGCGCGACGAACTGGTCCACGGTCCAGCGGCCGATGCCGGTCTCCGGATCGGGCGTGATGTTCGACGAGTACTGCACGCCGCCGGATCGCATGCGGAACTCCAGTCCGCCGGCGAAGGCCATTCCCGGCAGCGGTTGCCCGCGCTCCATTTGAGTGTGGCAGGTCACGCAGCTCGCCATTGTCGTCAGGTACTTGCCGTAGGACAGGCGATCCGATGGATCGGGCGTCTTCTCAGGCAATGGCGGTGACGGCGACGGCATCGTCCGGACGAGCAGATTGAACGGGAAGTTCAGCTGCGAGCGCGGAACGTCGCGTGCGACCGCCGGCAATGTGCGGATGAACGCGATGATCGACTCGGCGTCCTCGCGCGACATCTGCCGGTAGGCGTCGTACGGCATCAGCGGAAACAGCGGCGAACCGTCCTTCGAGACGCCGCTGGTCATGGCGCGCAGCACCTCGCCATCGCTCCAGGCGCCCAGCCGGTCCGGCGTGATGTTCGGCGCGTAGAGCGTGCCGACGTCGATCCTGAACGCCATCCCGCCGTGGCCCTCGCGTTCGCGCATCTGCGGCGCCGAGTACCTGGACCAGTCCCGCTCCCCGTGGCAGTCGCTGCAGCCGGCGACATGGCGGCTCAGATACCGGCCGCGGGCGATCCGTTCGGGCGTGCTCGTCACCTGGAAGCTCGCCGGGGGCGCCGTGCGCGGCAACGCCAGGAACAGCCAGGCGAACCCGCCAGCCAGCAGGACTCCGACGACGGTCAGCAGATAGAGGAAGAGTCGGGTGATCCGTCGGAGCACGGCGCGATCCTATACGAGCGGCCAGCGAACCGATTATCTTGATGGCCGTGCGCCGCCATCACCCTGGACGCCGATGAGACCGATCCGGCACCTGCGCTGGTACATCGGCGGCCTGCTCTTCCTCTCGACCGTCATCAACTACATCGACCGGCAGACGCTCAGCGTCCTCGCGCCGTATTTGAAGACCGAGTTCCAGTGGACCAACAGCGACTTCGCCTGGATCCTGATCGCGTTCCGCGTCGCCTACGCGGTCGGGCAGACGATTGCCGGCCGGATCGTCGATCGCCTCGGCACGCGGCGCGGGTTGAGCCTCGCGGTGGTCTGGTATTCGGTCGCGGCGATGGCGACGTCGATGGCTGTCGGCTTCCGCAGCTTCTGCGCGTTCCGTTTCGCGCTCGGGCTTGGCGAGGCGGCCAACTGGCCCGGCGCGACGAAGGCGGTGGCGGAGTGGTTTCCCCGCCGCGAGAGCGGCTGGGCCGTGGCGCTCTTCGACAGCGGCTCCTCGATTGGCGCCGCGCTCGCACCCTTCATCGTCCTCGGGCTGTTCCAGGCCTTCGGCAGCTGGCGGCCGGCCTTCCTGATCACCGGTACGCTCGGATTCGCCTGGCTGATCCTGTTCCTCTGGCTGTACCGGCGGCCTGAGGACCATCCGCGGCTCTCGGCCGAGGAGCGCGCCGACATCCTGGCCAATCGGGGCGACCCTCCCAGCCAGCTCGACGGCGGAGACCGGCAGCTGCCGTACGGCGTGCTGCTCCGGCTGCCGCAGACGTGGGGCTACGTCATCTCGAAGAGCTGCACCGATCCGGTGTGGTTCTTCATCACCGACTGGTTTGCGATCTACCTCGTCTCGCGGGGATTCAAGCTCGAGGAAACCCTGGTCGGCTTCTGGGTGCCGTTCCTGGCCGCCGACCTGGGCAACTTCTTCGGCGGCGGTTTGTCGAGCATCCTGATCACGCGCGGCTGGAGCGTCGGGGCGGCGCGAAAGGCGATCGCCGTCTTCGGCGGGATCGGGATGATGTTCCTGATTCCCACGGTCTACACCAGCTCGTTTGCCACGCTGATTGCCTGCTTCGCCATCGCCACGTTCGCCTACGCTGCCTTCTCGACCGTGATCCTGAACCTTCCCGCCGACATCTATCCGTCGGGTTCGGTCGCCAGCGTCAGCGGTCTCGGCGGCACCGCCGCCGGCGTCGGCACGATTGCTGCGATCTACGTCACCGGATGGGTCAGCGACCGGTACTCGTTCGCGCCGATACTGCTCGGCGCCAGCGTGGTGCCGCTGATCGGGATGGCGGCGATGCTCCTGCTCGTGCGGAACACGAGGGAGTCGCGCGAGGGGATACTCAAGGAAATCTGATGACCACCGAGGCCGCCGCCAGGCGGCGACGGCACCTTCGGCCGAGGAGCCGGCCCGGGCCGTGGCGCGGGCCGGTGCGGCGGCGCGGCTGGCACCATCCGGTCAGGGACGCGAGAACCCGCACGCCCAAGGGCGTTCTCCCCTTCTGGACGCGGGCCCGCCGGCTGCTCTGGTCGTGGTGGCCCTGGGCGATTGTCAGCATCTGGGCGATCGGCGGCGCGCGCTGGGGCTGGGCGGTCGGCGCCGGGGCGATGGCGCTGGTCAGCTACCTGATCGCGCCGTCTGCCGCACCGCCTCGCTATGGGCTCGATCATCAGTTCGCGATCGACGATCCCGAATTCCTCAGCACGATCGCCGGCGCCACCGGCAGCCCGTTCCTGCCGGGCAACCGGCTGGAGCTCCTGAACAACGGCGATGCCTTCTATCCGCCGATGCTCGCCGCCATCAAGGGCGCGGAGATCTCGATCACCATCGAGGCCTACATCTACTGGGCCGGCGACATCGGGCGTGTGTTCGCCGAGGCGCTGGCGGAGCGGGCGCGCGCCGGCTGCGCGGTGAAGATCCTGCTCGACGCGATCGGCTCGTCCAGCATCGGCCCCGAGATCCTCGCCGTCCTCGAAGGCGGCGGCTGCCAGGTCGCCTGGTACAACCCGATCCGCTGGTACACGCTCGGGCGGTTCAACAATCGCACCCACCGGAAATCGCTGATCGTGGACGGCCGCGTTGCGTTCACCGGTGGCGCCGGCATCGCCGATCACTGGCAGGGCAACGCGCGCAACCCCGACGAGTGGCGCGACATGCAGATTCGACTCGAGGGACCGGCGGTCGTTCCGCTGCAGACCGGCTTCGCCCACAACTGGCAGCAGACCACCGGCGAGCTGATCACGGGGGACGCCTACTATCCGGAGCCCGACCGCAGCGGTCCGCTGGCCGTGCAGACGCTCCTCAGCTCACCGGAGACCGGCGCCTCCAACGTGCGGACGATGTACTACCTGTCGATCGTCTGCGCGCGCGAATCGATCCAGATCGCGAACCCCTACTTCGTGCCCGACCCGGTCGCGATCGACACGCTGATCGATGCCAAGCGCCGCGGCGTCGACGTGCGCGTCATGGTGTCCGGCGTCCGCAACGACAACTGGCTCGCCCGGCACAACAGCGTCCGCCTGTTCGGCCGGCTGCTCGAGGCCGGCATCGAGATCCAGGAGTACAACCGGACGATGCTGCATCACAAGACGATGGTCGTCGATCGCGGATGGGTGACGGTCGGGACCACCAACTTCGACAATCGGTCGTTCGCGCACAACGAGGAGAGCAACGTCTGCGTCTTCGATCGCGGCGTGGCGAAACAGCTGCACGACATCTTTCTCGAGGATATCGGCGGCTGCCGGCGCGTCACTCTCGAGGCGTGGCGGCGCCGCGGCGTCTGGGCGCGGGTCCAGGAGGTCGTCGCGGCGTTCCTCCAGGAACAGGCGTAAGGGCGTCGGGTCGTTCCGGTCAGCTCCGCGGCTTGAGCGCGTTGCGCAGCTTGTCGGCCATCGACCCGAACTCGTCGGACTTCCCGGTGTTGGCGCGCGCCGAATACTCGCGCAGCTCCTCGGCTTCCTGCGCCGCCGCGACCGCCTTCGCGCTCAAGCGGATCCGTCGTCCGGCCGGATCGACCTCCAGAACGATGACGTCGATGCTGGCGCCGATCGGGAACGCGCGTGCGACGTCCGCGTCCTTCGCCACGCCGGTTTCGCTCATCGGGATCAGTCCGGTACGTCCCGGTGCGAGGAACACGAACACGCCGAACTTCTCGTGCCGCTCGATCTTGCCGGTGAGGCGTGCGCCCGGCGCGATCCCGGTCGGCGGTGCCGCCGCACCGGACGCTCGCGCCGATCCCTCCGGCAGCAGCGCGACGCCGATCCGCTTCTTCTCCGGATCGATGCTCAGGATCTCGAAGGATCCGGTCGTGCCTGCGGGCACCTGGCGTGAGAAGGGCTGGCCGGTCGGCGCGAACGTCGAGACGTGCGCGAGCCCTTCGATGCCCGGCTCGAGCTCGACGAACGCGCCGAACTCGGTGACGCGGGTGACGCGGCCGCTGTGCACCTGCCCGACTTCGTAGGTGACGCCGACCTTTGACCACGGATCGTCGGTGAGCTGCTTCAACCCCAGCGAGATCTTCTGCTTGACGTCATCGACCCGGTCGACCCGCAGGACCTTCACGGTGATCTCGTCGCCGGGCTGGACGACCTGCGATGAATCGGTGACCCGCGACCATCCCATCTCGGAGACGTGCAGCAGGCCCTGGACCCCGCCGCCGAGATCGACGAACGCGCCGAAGTCGCGCACCGACGCGACCCGCCCCTTCAGCACCGCGCCTTCCACCACCGACTTCCGCACGTCGGCGGCCTCGGCGCGCAGCTCCTCTTCGAGCAGCCCGCGGCGCGAGACGACGAGATTGCGGCCACCCTCCTTGAACTCCACGATCCGGAAACGGTAGACCTGTCCGACGTGGACTGCCGGGTCGGCGGTGCGGGCGACGTCGATCTGGGAGAACGGACAGAAGCCGCGGGCCCGGCCGATGCGGACCTCGTAGCCTCCCTTGATCACGTTCTCGACCTTGCCTTCCACGGGCAGGCCGGCCTGGAACGCGTCCTCGAGCTGCTGGTCGGTGGCGGCGCCGCGCGCCAGCCTGCGTGAGAGCGTCAGGCCCCCCGAGGTCCCCACGACCATCGCCTGGATGCGGTCGCCCACCGAGACCTCGATGTCCCCGTCGTCGTCCTTGAGCTCGGCGACGTCGACCTGCGCCTCACCCTTGCCGCCGACGTCCACGAACGCGACCTCCGGCCCGATCGCGACGATCGTGCCCTCGATCATCTGGCCCTTCTCGTATCGCCTGGCGCGAATCGAGGCCTCGAACATGGCGGCGAAGTCCTCGGTCTGGTCGTCGGTCACGGCTGCTCCTCCTCGGGTCGTCGAACAGCCGATCGTACGTCTGACACGGCCGCGAAGTCGAACCCGGCCGGCGCGGTCGCCTACAATCTCGGCTGGACGCTCCGTGTGAACCACGATTTCAACACCGCCATCCTGCAGGACGTCGCGCATCGACCCTGGAAAATGCCGTCGTCGCCGTGGGTGATGACGCAGACCTGGCACGACCTGCTGTTCGCGCACTGGCCGGTCGATCCCGCGGCCTTGCGCGCCAGGGTCCCGGCGGACTTCCCGCTCGACCTCTACGACGGCCAGGCGTGGATCGGCGTGGTGCCGTTCCGCATGACCAACGTCGCGCCGCGCGGCGTCCCGTCGCTGCCGTGGGTCTCCGAGTTCCCCGAGCTCAACGTCCGCACCTACGTCAGGGTGGGCGATCGCCCGGGCGTCTACTTCTTCAGCCTCGACGCCGGCAGCGCGCTGGCAGTCCAGGCGGCGAGGGCGCTGCTGAACCTGCCGTACTTCACGGCGACGATGACGGCCGTCCGCACCGGCGACGCGGTCGAGTACGCGTGCCGCCGCGACAGCGACGCGGATGCGGTGTTCGACGCGGTCTACGAGCCCATCGGCCCCGCGGTTGCGCCGGCGCCAGGCTCACTCGAGTACTTCCTGACCGAGCGCTACTGCCTCTATCACCGCCACCATCTGGGCGGCCCGTACCGTCTGGAGATTCACCATCCGCCGTGGCCGCTGCAGCCGGCGCGGGCTCGCATCACGCGCAACACGATGGCGCAGGCGAGCGGACTCGTCCTGCCGGACCAGCCGCCGCTGCTGCACTTCGTAAAGCGGCAGGACATGGTGGCGTGGGCGCCGGTCGCTGTTGGAACGGACGCTCGATAGTTGCCAGTTAGTCCCGCATCCCGCATCCCGCATCCCGCATCCCGCAGTCCCGAGTCCCGAGTCCCGAGTCCCGAGTCCCGAGTCCCGTGCTACAGTCCCGAGCCATTGTGAACGCCAACACGCCTCGCCCCACCGATACCAGTCGCCGTGCCTTCCTCGCCGCCGGCACTGCTGCAGCAACCACGGTGCTGGCGCCGCTGGCGTCGGCCCAGTCGCAGGGCTTTCCGATCGGGCCGGAGCCGATTCGCTACCCGTCGGGCGTCTGGAAGGTGCTCGACGACCGGTTCCGCAAATACATGATCGGCAACACGCCGCTGGTGCGTGAATGGACCGGCGCCCTCTGGGCGGAGGGGCCGGCGTGGAACGGCGTCGGCCGCTACGTGGTCTTCAGCGACATCCCGAACAACGTGCAGCTCCGCTGGGACGAAGTCACCGGCAAGGTCACTCCGTTCCGCGCGCCGGCGAACTTCTCCAACGGCAACACCTTCGACTGGCAGGGACGTCAGCTGTCCTGCGAGCACCAGACGGCCCGCGTCGTCCGCTACGAGCACCAGGGCGAGCCGACGATCCTGGCGTCGACTTTCGACGGCAAACGCCTCAACGCGCCCAACGACGTCGTCGTGCATCCCGAGGGCGGCGGCATCCTCTTCACCGATCCCGGATACGGCAGCCACTGGCACTACGAGGGCAATGTCCGCGAGCTCGAGCTGCCGACCAGCGTCTACCACATCGACGAGAAGAGCGGACGGCTGACCAGGCTGACCGACGAGATCAAGAAGCCAAACGGCCTGTGCTTCTCGCCGGACTATCGCGTCCTCTACGTCGCCGACACCGCGCCGACGCACTTTCCCGGGGAGAAGGCGAAGATCATCGCGTGGGACGTCCAGAACAACGGCGCGCGCCTGACCAACCGCCGCGAGTTCGCGACGCTCGACGCCGGCTTTCACGACGGCATCCGCGCCGACGTCGACGGCAATCTCTGGTGCGGCACGGGATTCGGCGGCGAGGGCGTGGACGGCGTGCACGTCTACGCGCCCGACCGCACGAAGATCGGGCAGATCCTGATGCCGGAAGGTACCGCCAATCTCTGCTTCGTCGGGCGCCATCGCACTCGCCTGTTCATGACCAGCAGCCAGTCGGTCTACACGCTGCACACGGCGGCGCAGGGCGCGCACCGCGCCTGAGCGTTCGCTCCGGCCGCATCGCTTGCGGTTTCCGGCGGATGTAGCGCACTATGCCGCCGGAGGTTCTTCGGCATGCGTTATCGATCAGCACTGCTTCTCACCCTGGCCGCCGGCGTCGCCGGCGCGTCGGTCATCGTGCACGCGCAGGCGACCAAGCCGGCGCCCCCGCCGGGGTTCACGGCGATCTTCAACGGCAAGGATCTCAGCGGCTGGCGCGGCAGGCCGGGCGGCGGCGGGGTGTTCAGCCCGTACGTCGAGGCCAAGTTCACGGCCGAAGAGCGCACGACCAAGCAGGCTGAATGGAACGCCGACCGCGACGCGCACTGGCGGGTCGACACCGCGAAGGGGGAGATCGTCTCGGACGGCAAGGGCGTGCACCTTGCCACCGAGAAGATGTACGGCGACTTCGAGTTCCGCGTCGACTGGATGCTGACCCAGCCGGGCGGCGACTCCGGGATCTATCTCCGCAGCTACCCGCAGGTGCAGCTGTGGGACCCGGCCAACGCGCGCGAGCAGAAGAACGGCGCCGACCGTGGATCCGGCGGGCTCTGGAACAACAACAAGGACAATCCCGGGAAGTGGCCGCTGGTGAAGGCCGACAACCCGATCGGCGAGTGGAACACGCTGGCGATCAAGATGGTCGCGACCCGCGTCTGGGTCACGCTCAACGGCAAGCCGGTGGTCGAGGGACAGGTGCTCGACAACTTCTTCGATCGCGCGCAGCCGGTGCTGCCGACCGGATCGATCGAGCTGCAGACGCATGGGTCCGAGGTCCGGTTCCGCAACGTCTACGTTCGCGACATCCCGGAGGCCGAAGGCAAGAAGCTGCTCGCCACGATTCCCGGCGGCGGGCAGTAGCGCATTCTCGAATCAGGCGGGTCCGCGGCCTTCGCGCGGACCCGCCTCCCACCCGCCCACGCCCACCCCTCCCGGCCGACCTATTGACATCCCAAAGGACGCCGTGTTCTCCTGTGGCGTGGCCAAAGGACAGCGTTCGCGGATGGATGTGCTGCAGGGCACCCTCGACCTGATGGTGCTGCAGACGCTCGACAGCATGGGCCCGCAGCACGGCTACGGCATCGCCCGCCGCATCGAGCAGATCAGCGACGACCTGCTGAAGCTGAACGAAGGCACCGTCTACGCCTCGCTCACCAGGCTGCGGCAGCAGCGCTGGATCTCCGCGAGCTGGGGCGCATCCGAGAACAACCGCAAGGCGCGCTTCTACGCCATCACCGCCGCCGGCCGCCGCCAGCTCGCGAAGGAAACCGACAAGTGGCAGCGCCTGTCCGGCGTCATTGCCCGGCTCCTCCGCATCGCCGGGTCGTCCTGACATGTGGGGCTGGCTGCGAACCTGGCGGTCACGCGCGCGCGAGGACGATGAGGCAAAGCGGGAGATGGCCGCGCACATCGAGCTGCTGGCCGAGCGCTACCGCCGGTCCGGCCTGTCTGTCGAGGACGCGCACGTCGCGGCGCGGCGCCAGTTCGGCAACGTCAGCGTCGTCCGCGAAGAGGTGTACCGCATGAACGGCGTCCGCTGGATTGACGGCATCTCGCAGGATCTGCGCTACGCCTGGCGGCAGGTCTGCCGCAGTCCCGGCTTTGCCGCGGTCGTCGCCGCGACGCTGGCGCTGGGCATCGGCGGCGCGACCGCGGTGTTCAGCGTCGCCCAGGCGGTGCTGCTCGCGCCGCTGCCCTACGAGCAGCCGGGTCAGCTCGTACGCCTTTACCAGCATGAGCCCAACCGGCCCGAAACGCGCAACTACATCGCCGGCCCGCACTTCAGGAGCCGTGCGCGACGACGTGGCGGCGTTCGAGTCGGTGGCGGGGCTCTACACCTACTCCGAGGTCGGCCGCGATCTGGTGATGGCCGGCGAGGCGCAGCGCCTCCGCGTGATGCAGGTGACCGGCGATTACTTCCAGACCCTGCGCGCCGGCGCGCTGCGCGGCCCCGGCTTCGATCGCCGCGACGACACCGGCACGCGCCGGGTCGTGTTGAGCGATGCGCTCTGGCGCACGCGATTTGCCGGCGATCCGTCGGCGATCGGGTCGACGGTGCAGTTGAGCGGTGAGCCCTACGAGATCGCCGGCATCGCGCCGCCCGGGGTTCACCGATCCGATTGCGGGCGCGTTCGACGCGTGGCTGCCCTACAACCTGGCCAGGGAGAACGCCGAAGAGAACTACACGCTCACGGCCGTGGCCCGCCTCCGCCACGGGGTCAGCGTCGAACAGGCGCGCGCCGAGCTGGCGAGCCTCAGCCCGTCGATGGCCGCGCGCTGGCCCGCCGCCCGATTGAGCGCGATCGAGGCCGTCCCGCTCAAGGAGGACGTCACCGTTCACGCGAGGGGGCCGCTGCAGCTGCTGCTCGCCGCGGTCGCACTCGTCCTGGTCGTGGCCTGCGTCAACGTGGCGAACCTCGTGCTGGCGCGCTCGACCGGCCGGGCCCACGAGTTCGCCACGCGCCTCGCGCTCGGCTCGGGCAGCGGCCGCCTGGTGCGGCAGCTGCTGGTCGAGAGCCTGGTCCTCGCCGGCCTCGGCGGCCTGGGCGGGCTGCTGCTGGCACGCGCCGGAATCGCCCTCCTGCGCGATCTGGGGCGCGACGCCTTTCCACGGCTCGACCAGGTCGGGTTCGATCCGGTGGTCCTCGGCTTCGCGATGCTGATCACCGTCGCGACCGCGGTGGCCTTCGGGGTGATGCCGGCGCTCCGCTTCGGCCGCACCGCGCCCGTGCAGGCGCTGCGTCAGCAGTCGCGGTCGGCAACCGGATCGCGCCGCCAGGGCCGCCTCCGCAACGGGCTCGCGGCCGCGCAAGTGGCGCTGGCGCTGACGCTCGTGACCGGCGCCGGAGTGCTCACGGCCAGCTTTCTGCGGCTGCAGCGGGTCGAGCTCGGCTTCCGTGTGGACGACGTCTTCACGTTCGACGTCAGCCTGCCCACCGTCCGCTATGACGCCGCCCGCCGCGTCGCATTCCAGGAGGAGCTGTCCGCCCGGCTCCGAGCCATGCCCGGCGCGATCGCCGCCGGCGGGATCTCGTTCCTGCCGGCGACCGGCAGCTACCACACCTGGGCCACGGCCCTGCTGACCGGGCCGCGCGCCGGCAGCGGCATCAGCCGCGGCGCCGGCTACAACATCCAGCAGCGCACGATCAGCGGCGATCTCTTCGGCGCGCTCGACATTCCGATCCTCGCCGGACGCGCGTTCGATGCGCGCGACGATGTGACGGCGCCCGGCCGCGCGGTCATCAGCGCCAACCTGGCGCGCGCCGGTTTTCCCGGTCTTTCCTTCGACGCCGTCGTCGGCCAGCGGATTCGAGCCGGCGGACGGCAGCTCGACGTCATCGGCGTCTCGGGCGACGTCCCGCTCGACCCGTACGGCGTCCCGTCGCTCGTCGTCTATCACGCGCATCGCCAGTTCGCCGGCAACCGCAACTGGTCGCTGACGCAGGCGGTGCGCACCGCGCGTCCGCCCGGCGCGCTGATCGCCGACGTGCGCGCCGTGGTCGCCGGGCTCGATCCCGAACTGGTCGTGCACCACGCCGCGCCGATGGCGGACGTCGTCGGCCGGGGCGTCAGCCGCGATCGCTTCGCCCTCGTCCTGATGCTGACGTTTGCGGCGATCTCGCTGGCACTCGCGGCGCTCGGGCTGTACGGCGTGCTCGCCTACGCGGTGCGGCAGCGGACCCATGAGATCGGCATCCGCATCGCGCTTGGCGCGACCGCCGCCCAGGTTCGCGGGCTCATCCTGCGGCAGGCGGCCGCGGTGATCGGCATCGGCCTGATCCTCGGCCTCGCCGGGGCGATGCTCCTCGGGCGCTGGCTGTCGGCGCTGGTGTTCCAGACCAGTCCGTGGGATCCGCGCATCCTCGTCGCGACCACGCTGCTGCTGGTGATCACGGGCCTGGGCGCCGCGTGGCTGCCGACCCGGCGCGCCTCGAGGATTCCGCCGCGGGTCGCGATGATGGACGTCTAGAAGGCATCAACTCCCAACTCTCCAACTCCCAACTCCCAAGCGGAATCGTTCGAGACATCGGGGTAGAAGTCGCGGCGACCGGGCAGTTCGGTGCGTCTTCGACCCAGATGTCTCGAATGACTCTGCTTGGGAGTTGGAAGTTGGGAGTTGGGAGTTGACATAGTTGTCACCTACTGAGATACGGCAACAAGAGCACGTTCTCGAAGATCGCCGTCGCCAGCGCCGCGTTGTTGTGGCTGGTGACCGCCAGACCGGGCTGCGAGAACGCATACGGGATGGTCACGCTCCCGATCGTGTGCCACGTCACGCCGTCCTCCGACGCGTAGCCGGTGTAGGCGTTGCTGCCCGTTTTAGCGAGCCGCACCCACTCGGGCGCGGTGCCGGCCCTGACTGCGACCTGGATGCTGGGCCCGCCAAACTCGGCGCGGTACTGCATCGCCACGCCGCGACCCGGCGTGACGACCACCATCACGTGGCCGACTTGCGCTCCCGTCCCCTCGCGGAACATCACGCCGGCCTTGGCCCATGCATGGGTGTTGGTGAGGCTCCGGACCCGCGCCGTGATCTCCTGGGTGTAAGCGACCTGGAAGTTCGCCTCGTGCGCGAGGTGGAAGGCGTCAGCGGTACCCCAGATGTCGGCGCCTGAGCCGCGCAGCTCGTAGAGGACACCGTCGAACGCCATGCTGCCGGCGACGCCGACGTTGCCGACGTCCTGTGAGGTGTTGATGATGTGCGGATCGACCGCGACATTGTCGAACACCGCGGTGGCGAGCGTGCCGTCGACGTGGCTGCTCACCGCGAGCCCCGCGTAGATCGTGGCGGGCAGCCCGGTGAGCGTCTCGCGGCCGACGAACGTCCACGGCGCCGACGGCGTCGCGCGATAGTAGGCGCTGATCGTGTCGCCGACGCGCCCGATCCGCAGCCATCCGGGCGGCGCGACCGCGGGCCCGGCGGTGTGCACGCTGTAGGCGTTCGCCTGCAGCCGCCGCTGGAACGCGATGCCCCGCTCGGTGCGCGGCGTCGCCAGCAGTGAGACGTGGCGTGCGCCGGCCGACAGATCCTCGCGCAGCATCAGGCCGGCCTTGACCCAGCGATCGATGTTCTCGATGCTGGCGACCCGTGTCGTGATCGTGAAGTTGCCGGTGACCTGGCGCGACACGTAGCGGAACTCGTCGGCCGTATCCCAGATGTCCCTTCCCGACCCCTCGATGGTCCAGGTGCCGGTCGCGAACGCGGTGGTGCCGGCCGCGCCGACGCTGCCGATGTCGGCGCTGCTCCACTCCGGCGGCGACGCCACGATCGAGAACGTCTCCGAGGCTTCGATGAAATCGCCGGCTCCTTTCGCCAGCAGCTGCAGCCGCGCCGTGGTGGTCAAGGGCCCGGGATTGGTCCAGAGGCACTGCGGCATGTTGATGGGCAGGTCCTGGCAGCCGGGGATCGGCGCGAACGTGCGGCCGTTGTCGATCGAGTACGACACCGAAAAACTCTGCAGCTGGTCGCCGGCATAGTCGCCCCAGGTGATCGTGTAGGGCACGCCTTGCACGACGGCGTCCCCCCCGCGCGGCCGGATGAAGTTGAAGTACGGATCCCCTTCGTAGTTGCGCGCCCGGATCCGCACCGAGTCGGTCGCGGTGGCCCCTTCGGTGTCGGTGGCCGTCACGGTGTAGGTGTGCCAGGTTCCGGCCTGCTGCGTCGCCTTGATCCAGGGCAGCGTGCCGATCACGGCGCCCGACTCGTTCCGCCAGACGTAGGTCAGCCAGTGGCGGTCCGGGTCGGTGCCTTCGGCCCGCAGATCCACGGTCTGCTCGAAGTTGAACTCGGTGTCGTCGGGGCCGGCGAAGACCGCGGGCGGCTGGTTGGCCGACGGCGCGCGGGTCAGCGCGATCACGCCGGGCGACGAGATCAGGTCGGTGCGGCCGTCGCCATTCAGGTCGGACGTGTTGAGCTGATGCTGCGCATACCGGAACGGATACTTCGGGTCGACCGCGCCGAACGCGCTATGCACGTCGGACAGCGAGAACGTCGTCGCGCGCAGCAGCTTGCCGGTGCCGTCACCCGGCAGGATCGAGATGGCTGTCCCAGAACTGGCTCCCGGCGATGTCGTCGTCGATTCCCGAGCGGTTGCCGGTGGCGACGTCGAGCCGGCCGTCGCCGGTGAAGTCGCCGACCGCGACCGACATCATGCCGCTCACGCCGGTTGGGTAGTGGACAGGGGCCTGGAACGTGCCGTCGCCGTTGCCCAGATAGATCGAGACGTTGCCGGGATCGGTGTAGGTGTAGTGGAAGTCGAAGGAGCCGGACGTCACGATCAGATCGAGCCGCGAGTCGCCGTTCATGTCGCGGTTCGTGATGTCGGTGTGCGGCGCGTTGAGATAGGCCGACAGCTGCGCCGGCGTGAAGGTGCGGTCGCCGTTGTTCAGGTAGACGGTGACACAGCAGTACTCCGCGACCGCGAAGTCACGGCGACCGTCGTTGTTGAAGTCGCCGCTGGTGATGTCGCCGCGCGGCGGCGAGGCCTGGACCGCGATCGGCGGGTCGAACGTGAGGTCGCCGTTGCCGAAGTGGATGCGGATCTCGTCGAAGGTGTCCATCGGCGCGATGATGTCGCGGTGGCCGTCGCCGTCGAAGTCGTTGACGTGGGCCCAGGCGCGGATGTCGCCGTACTGGACGCTTTCGACGGCCGCGACCGGCGCGTCGAAGGTGGCGTCGCCGTTCCCCGGCAGGACCTCGATCCAGTTGTTGCGGAGGATCAGCACGTCGAGGAGGCCGTCCGCGTTCATGTCGCTGACGGTCAGCGGATAGGCGGCCAGGCCGAGCGACGTCGGCGGCATGAAGGTGCCGTCGCCGCGGCCGATCGCGACGACCAGGTCGATGGACTGGAACGGCCCGCCGGGCGCATCGACGCCGGCGACGAGATCGGTGCGCCCGTCCCGGTTGAAGTCCGCGGGCCAGACGTTGAAGGCCAGCGTCGGGTTCCACGAGATGCTGACGGTGGGCACGAGCGGGGCCTGGGCGGGGAGCGCGATGCCGAGCCCGGCCATTACGATCACCAGCAGGCTCCAGCGAATGCCTTTCGGACACGATCCAGCGGACATGGGTACCCCCCGGGCGACGATGAGTAGTGCGGCAGTGTGGGCCGCGAGTCGAGATGACGCGGGACGGACGTGTCCGCGCGCGCCTCCACGTTGCGGGTTCCGTGCCGTTTGAAGAACCGCCGCGGGACTGCGCGTGGTCGCCTTGGGAGTTGGGAGTTGGAAGTTGGGAGCGCGCAAGAGGCATACTTGTGCCGTGTTTCGCCTCACCCTTCGCGCGATCTCGCTGATCCTCCTTGCGGCGACGGCAGCGGTCACCGCCTCGCCGCAGCCGGCCGGGACGAATGCCGGGTCCGGGCGTCACCGGGTCATCGTGTCCACCGACATCGGCGGCACCGACCCCGACGACTTCCAGTCGATGGTCCACTTCCTCCTGTCCGCGGACCTGTTCGACGTCGAGGGGCTGATTTCGTCGCCGTATGGGCCGGGCCGGCGTGAGCACATCCTGCAGGTCATCGATCGCTATGCGACCGACTATCCGGCCCTGAAGACGCACGCGGACCGCTACCCCGATCCACAGGAGCTGCGACGCGTCACCAAGCAGGGCGCGATCGAGTCGGCGCCGCCGCGCGGCGTGAGTCGCGCGACCGAAGGGTCGGAGTGGATCGTGCGGAGCGCGCGCCGGAACGATCCGCGGCCGCTGTGGGTGCTGGTCTGGGGCGGCATCGACGACCTGGCGCAGGCGCTGCACGACGCCCCCGACATCCTGCCGAAGCTGCGCGTCTACTTCATCGGCGGTCCCAACAAGATGTGGAGCGTGGACGCCTACGACTACATCGAGCGCCACCACCCGGCGCTGTGGATGATCGAGGCGAACGCCACGTATCGCGGCTGGTTCACCGGCGGCACCCAGGACGGCAGCTGGAGCAACCGCGGCTTCGTGACGGCCCACGTCGCCGGCCGCGGCGCGCTCGGCGACTTCTTCGCGACGCTGCTTGGCGGCACGGTGAAGATGGGAGACAGTCCGTCGGTCGCGTACCTGCTGCACGAGACGCCCGACGATCCGTCGCGGCCGGGATGGGGCGGCCGGTTCGTGCGCCTGTGGGACGGACGCAAGACGACCTTCGATCGGCTGACGACCGAGGCGGATGTCGTGGAAGCCTTCGGCGTGGTCGAGTTCGCGCTGCCGGTCCCGGCGGGGATGCGACCCGAACACTCGGCGCGGATGATCGTCGACGGCCGCATCCCGGCCGTGGGCGCGCGCGAGGGCGACGTGCTGCGGTTCCGGTTCTCCCCGCGCGACGCCAAGGTCTGGCCGTATGTGATCCGCAGCGACATGCCCGCGCTCGACGGCCAGTCGGGCCGGTTTACCGCCGCCCCTCCGCCGCTGGCGCGCACCAGCCTCCCGTCCGCCACGCATCCCCACTGGTGGATCGACGATCCCGATCCGGCCGCGGCCGAAGGCATCCACCCCGGCGCGAAGCACGTCAATCGCTGGCGCGAACAGTTCCTCGGCGACTTCGCCGCCCGGCTGAAGCGCACTCGAAGTCGGTGATCGCTTGATCGATGTCGTGATCGGGAAGCGGGAAGCGGGAAGCGGGACGCGGGACGCGGGACGCGGGAAGCGGAGCGCACCTGATCCGTAGCACCAAGCACCAAGCACCGAGCACTCAGCACCGAGCACCCAGCACCCAGCACCTAGCGCGTTGTCACCTTTCCCGCTCTCGCCACTCTGAATGCCGCAGACCCGACACCCGGGTCGAAGGAGTGGCTTTGCGATGCGACTCATCGGTGCATCCGCGACCCTGTTCGCCCTCGTCCTTGGCCTCGCGCTCTCCGGCCTCGCTCCCGCGGGATCGACCGAGCGGATCGCGGCGAGCGCCCATCGAGTGCCAGGCGATCTCCATGGGGACGGCCGGGCGATCTTTCGCTTCGACACGTTCGGCGACGAGCAGCTCTGGACCGACGTGCTGCGCATGCACGAGGTGCTGCCGACCGTCGCCCCGGAGACCGCGCTCAAGGTCGGGCTCAAGGTCGACGTCGCGGCACTGCCCGACGCGGTGATTGCCGCACTCCGCGCCGACCCGGCGCCCCTCCTCACCGACCCCGCCGTCACCGTCGAGTTGCTGCGGCTGAATGCGGTCGTCGGCGTCAAGGGCGTCGTCAGCAGCGCCGGCCAGCTCACCAGCGTCGGCATCACCTGTGCCCTGTGTCACTCCGATGTCGACAACTCGCTGGCGCCGGGCATCGGGCGGCGTCGCGATGGCTGGGCCAACACATCGCTGAACGTCGGCGCGATCGTGGCGCTGTCACCGTCACCGGTGCTGGACGAGGCGACGAAGGAAGAGTTCCGGAACTGGGGACCCGGGAAATACGATCCGCGGCACCATGCCTTCGACGGCACCAACCTCATCCCGCTGAACAGCCCGTCGATCCCGGTCGTGATTCCGCCCATCTACGGACTCAAGGGCGTGGGCTGGGAGACCTACACCGGCGACGGGCCGATCTCGTACTGGAACAGCTACGTCGGCGTGGGCCAGATGGGAGGGCAGGGGACGTTCTGGGATCCGAGGATCGGCCTCTTCATCCGGCAGAAGCCCGATCTCGTGACACCGAAGCTGCGCGCGCTGCTCGAGTACCAGTTGAGCCTGCTCCCGCCGCGGCCGCCCGCGGGGACCGTCGACGAGGCGGCGGCGCGGCGCGGGAAGCGCCTGTTCAACGGCGAGGCGCGTTGCGCGTCATGCCACCAGGGACAGAAGTTCACCGACGTGCTCGAGGGCCCGGTGCCGTGGCGTCCGCTGCTGCACGAGCCCGCGGAGGTCGGCATGGATCCGGCGTACGCGGCACGCTCGGCCACCGGGAAGTACCGCACCACGCCGCTGCGCGGCCTGCAGCAGCATCCGCCGTACTTCCACGACGGCAGCGCCGCGACGCTGCTGGCGGTGGTCGATCACTACGCCGCGCTGTTCGGGCTGACGCTCACTCCGGCGCAGAAGGCCGATCTGGTCGAATACCTGGAGTCGTTGTGATCGCGCCACTCGTCGGGATCGGTGATCGGGGATCGGTGATCGTATAGTATTCCTGAATTCGCACCACGTTCGGGAGGCAGGCATGAGCGACACGTTCGGAGTTCGAGTGGTTCGGCATACTCCGTGGACGGCTCTCGGCGCGATTGTGGTCGCGTGCGTCGTTCTCGGGACGACGGCAGGGCGCGGCCTGGCGTTCCAGGCGACGGCAAGCGCCGGCGGCCACTGGACGGGCACGATCACCGGACCGGAGATCGCGGTTGAAGTCGATCTTGCGTCGAAAGGCGCCGGCACGTGGCACGGCACGATCTCGATTCCGTCGCAGGGCACCAAGGGGCTTCCGCTCAGCGAGGTGTCCGTCAAGGGCACGGCCGTGACGTTTGCGATTCCCCAGGCGCCCGGCGATCCCCGGTTTGCCGGCACGCTGTCGGCAGATGGAAAGACGATCGCCGGTAATTTCCCAGCCGCGCAGGATGGCGGATTCGTCGGCCGCGCTGTCGCTTTCGTGAAGCGCGCACCGGATCGCCCCTTCACGCGGCCTTCACACTCTGCCCACGTGACGTGCCGCATCGCGACACCGTCCACAACGCTCAGGTACGAGTATGCGGCGGACTTGGTCTTCGCGGCCGAAGAGCCAGCCGGCCGCTTCGGCAGGGCGGTCTCGTCCGGCAATTGGAGAAGCGGCAGCGCGTAGCCGTCGAGCGGCCCGTCATACAGGTCCGCGGATTGTTGCCGCGCGAACGCGACCGAAATCTGATCGGCGCGCTCGTTGCCCGGTGTCCCGACGTGGCCTCGCACCCAATGCCAGGCCACGTCGCCGCGGGCGCGCGCGTCGACGTGGCTCGAGAGCTGCTCCCACAGATCCCGGTTCAGCACGTCACCGCCCTGCGCCGTCTTCCATCCGCGCTTCCGCCACCCCCACACCCACTGCGTGATGCCCTGGATCACATACGTGGAGTCCGTATAGATGGCGACGGGACAGGGTTGATTCGCAATGTGCTGCAGCGCCGCGATGACGCCGCTCAGCTCCATCTTGTTGTTCGTCGAGTGAGGCGAGCCGCCGCCCAGTTCCGTGACGTGGTAATCGTCGGTCACGACGATCGCGCCCCAGCCGCCGGGTCCGGGATTGCCCGTCGCCGCGCCGTCGGTGAAGACGATGATTGGCACGACCTCATACTATCGAACCATCGGCACGCAACTCGGCCGTCTGCCAACCGGCTAGGGATCCGGGTGCAGAGATCCTCGAAGCGTTCTTCACTCTGCATCGCGCGTCTTCAAGCGGAGAACGCAGCCGCACGCGATTTCGCAGCGCCCAGTCGCGCACGAACAGACTGGGCGCCCAATCAGCCAGCATGATGCGCCCGTTGTCCTGGCGGTGATCAACACCAGCCGCGTCCGCCCCTTCGTCATCGAACAGCGGGAAGAGCGACGCGCGGTCGAGCCGCCGATCCTCGAACTCGAGCCGGCACGACAGCAGGGAGCGCTGGCTGACGAGGCGCCCGCTGAGCAATTCGTTGGGAGTTGGGACGTAGCACGTGGCAGTTGACGTCGCTGCATCGCCCCTCGAGCCAGCCGCCGCTGAAGCCGGCGCGGCACAGGCCCCGGACCACGTACTGGTTCCGCTTCATGACCCGCCAGACCAGTCCGCTGCGATGGTTTTCGGCCATCAGCACGATCGGGCCCTGGTCGATGCCGAGGTAGTTGCTCGCGAACCAGCCCTCGGCATCGACGGTGCCGGTCGGCGAGGACCGGCCGGCCCCGGCGAACGTCGGGTTGAACGCGTCGATGAACCCGTACCGCTTGAACAGGCGCTCGCCGTAGCGGGCCTGCATCGCCTCGAGCGCCGGCAGCACGATCTCCGGCGCGAAGGGCAGCGAGCCGCCGGCCGCGGTCGGCGCGATCGTGCCGTCGTCGCGGATGTCGCCGCTGCTCGCGCCGCGCGCCCAGTAGTCGTGGAACTCGCGGGGGCGGCCGTCGACGATCGCCTTGCCGCCGGCCGGACCGATCGACGCGGTCAGTCCCCACACGTCCTCGCCGTAGCCGCGATAGTCACCCGGGTTGTCGGCCGCGTACGCCCGCTGCGCGTAGGTCGCGCGCCGCGAGTTCTCGAAGTAGTCGATCCCCTTCTCGCGCGTGTACGCGTCCTGGATGCCGCGGAAGTCGATCCAGATGTGCGAGTACCTGATGGATGAAGAGCGGCGCGTAGTTGATGAACGTCTGGCCGTAGAACGTGTCCCAGCGGTAGTTGCCGGTGCGGGCGGTCCACGCCTCCGGCGAAATCGCATGCGTCGGCGACCCCATCGCCAGCACGTACAGGAGCATCGCCTCTTCGTAGCCGCGGTAGTCGTGCGGCGTCATGCCCTGCTCGGGCTGCCACGCCATCGCCATCAGCGGCGGCCGCGGCTGCATCCAGCTCCATTCGACGCGCCGGTAGAGGCGATCGGCGAGATCCCGGATCTCCGGCTCGCCGGCCTCTTCGCGATCGAAGTACGACTGCGCGAACAGCACGCCGGCCATCATCAGCGCGGTGTCCATCGACGACAGCTCGACGGTCCGGTAGCGGTGGCCGCGCTCCATGTCGAGGAAGTGGTAGAAGAAGCCGCGATAGCCGGTGACCTCGCGCGGCTGATCGGTCTGCGGCGCACTCCACAGGAACCGCAGCGTGGTCAGCGTGCGCTCGCGAGCCTGGGCGCGGGTGATGTAGCCGCGCTCGGCCCCGACGCCGTAAGCGGTCAGGCCGAAGCCGATCGCGGCGATGCTCGAGAAGTTGATGTCGGGCCAGCGGTCCGGCACCAGGCCGTTCCGCGTGTTCGTGGTGTCCCAGAACCACTCGAACGTGCGGTGCTCGAGCGTGTCGAGAAAGGGATCGGACCGCGGCGCCTGCGGGCCGACGGCATGGCTGCACGCGAGGAGCAGCACACATGCCGTCAGCCCGAGCCGTCTAGAGAGAGAGAGACAAGTAAGCCGTGTCAATTCCCAACTCCCAACGTATCTGGTTAGCGCGACCGACGCCGACGCGGACGGGCGAGCCTGGGGGAGGAACACGAGACGATGAGCACGAGCGAGCGGAGAGTACACGGGTACCGGATCTTACAAACGGAGCACCGGAGGCAACGAAGACAAACGGAGAAGAATGGTTTTCAGCGACACGGTGATTCGCCCGTGCCGGCCGCTGCCGGCACGTCGCGCGCGGAGCGCGCGGCGAATCCCCGGCGACAACCAGTTCTTTTCCGTTCCCTCCGTTGGCTCCGATGCTCCGTTCCTAAGATCCGGTCTCTCCAAACCTTCCGATGTCTCTTCGGCCCGTCAGATGCCTTGCGCGGCGCGACCACTCGTCGACCGAACTGCAGCCGGCTCCCTTACCGGCTCGACAAGGAGATCTCGTCGAGGACGACCCGCGGCGGCAGCGTCGCGACGAGCCAGACGCAGGCGGCGAGATCGTCCGGCTGCAGCATGCGCGCGCGGATGTCGGCCGCGGGCGGCTGCGGCCGCTTGTCGAGCAGCGGCGTGTTGATGTCGCGCGGGCAGATCGAGCAGGCGCGCACGCCGTGCGTCCGTTCCTCCGCGTTGATCTGCTGGGTCAACCCGCGCAGCCCGAACTTCGAGGCGACGTAGGCCGCGCCGGAGACGTCGCGCGCGGTCTGCCCGGCGTCCGAGTTGATGTTGACGATGGTGCCGGTGCCGCGGCGGCGCATGCCCGGCAGGAAGGCCTGGACGCAGTAGTAGGCGCCGTGCAGGTTGGTGCCGAGCACGCGATGCCAGTCGTCGCTCGACAGCGCCTCGAGGCTGCGTCTGGGCACGTTGATGCCGGCGGAGTTCACGAGCACGTCGACGTCGCCCAGGCGCTCGAGCACGGCCGTTCCCATCGCCATCACCTGCTCCGGCACGCTGACGTCGCAGGGGAACGGAACGACGCGGCCGCCGGCGTCCGCGATTGCCGCCGTCTCTTCCAGCGGCGGCGCCCCGCGTCCGACCAGGGCGACCTGCCACCCCTCCGCGGCGAACTTGAGGGCGACGGCGCGCCCCACTCCGCTGCCCGCTCCGGTGACGACGACGCTCGGCATGCCGGGCACGGTACCAGCAGAACCGGCCGGCTTTCAACAGCACAACTCCCAACTTCCAACTCCCAACGCCAACTCCCAACTCCCAAGCGGAACCGCTTGAACAACGGGGCGAAAGACGGCGCGACCAGCTAATCCGCAGGACTTCCAGCCGTTGCTTCGAACGACTCCCTTTGGGAGTTGGGAGTTGGAGATTGGGAGTTGCGTTGGCCCCTGATCTCTCCGGCCACCTCGCCTGCGGTAGAGTTCCACTCACCGCCCGCTCCCTGGGCGGGGTATCCCCCGGAGGTTCCTGTGATTGGCCGCTGGCTGTCTGGCTGTCTTGCGCTCGGCGCGATTGTCGGCGTCGTGTTTGGCGCCCGCCCCGAGGTGACGTCACCTCTTGCCGCCCAGGCCACGGCGCCTGGCGTGGTCGCGATCCGCAACGCGACGATCATCACCGCCACGCGCGGCACCATCGCCAACGGCACGGTGCTGGTCCGCGACGGCAAGATCGCGGCGGTCGGCACCAACGTGTCGATCCCCGCCGGCGCCGACGTCTACGATGCCAGCGGCAAGTTCGTCTCGCCGGGCATCATCGACGCGCATTCGCACATCGCCAACGACGCGATCAACGAAGGCAGCGTCTCGGTCAGCTCGATGACCGGCATGGAGGACGTCCTCGACCCGAGCGACATCAACATCTATCGCGACCTGGCCGGCGGCACCACCACCGCCAACATCCTGCACGGCAGCGCCAACGCGATCGGCGGCAAGACCGTCGTGATCAAGCTGCGCTACGGCAAGACGCGGGCGAACGATCTCCTCATTCCCGGCGCGCTGCCGGGGATCAAGTTCGCGCTCGGCGAGAACGTCACGCGCAAGCGCGGCCTGGCGCCGACCAACCCGCAGCGCTTTCCCGCGACCCGCCAGGGCGTGGAGTTCGTCATCCGCGACGCGTTCACGCGCGCCAAGGCCTACCGCAAGGACTGGCAGGACTACGAGGCGAAGAAGAAGGCCGGCCAGGACGTGCTGGCGCCGCGCCGCGACCTGCAGCTCGACGCGCTGGTCGAGATCCTCGAAGGCAAGCGCCTGGTCCACGCCCACAGCTACCGCGCCGACGAGATCCTGATGCTGATCCGGCTCGCCGACGAGATGGGCTTCAAGATCACCACCTTCCAGCACGTGCTCGAGGGCTACAAGGTCGCGAAGGAGATTGCCGCGCACAACGCCGGCGCCTCCACCTTCTCCGACTGGTGGGGCTACAAGATGGAGGCGGCCGACGCGATTCCGCACAACGCCTCGCTGATGACCCACAAGGGCGTGGTCGTCTCGATCAACTCGGACGACGCCGAGGTGTCGCGGCGGCTGAACAACGAGGCGGCCAAGGCGATCCGCTACGGCGACGTCACCGAAGAGCAGGCCTTCGCGATGGTGACGATCAACCCGGCGAAGCAGCTCAAGATCGACAACCGCGTCGGCTCGATCGAAGTCGGCAAGGACGCCGACCTCGTGGTCTGGAGCCATCACCCGCTCGCCACCGCCGCGATCGTCGAGCGCACCTACATCGAGGGCATCGCCTACTACGACCGCGAGAAGGACCTGCAGCGCATCGCCGACATCCAGAAGGAGAAGGGCGGCCGCCAGACGACCGAGGCGGCTCCCGCCTCCGGCACCAGCGGTCAGCGACCAACGGAGCGACCAACGGCGCCGGCAACGGCGCGCCGGCCGCGACCAACGGCGCGCAGGCGGTGACCCGGCCGGCCGGCCCGGCCGAACGCTTCGAGATCAGGGCCAACGCCACCGGTGCGGCCTGGGCGATCACCAACGCGCGCATCGTCACGGTCTCGGGCCCGGTGATCCCGAAGGGGACGATCGTCATCAAGGGCAACCGCATCGAGGCGGTCGGCGCCAACGTGTCGATTCCCTCGGGCGTGAAGCCGGTCGACGCCGGCGGCGCGACCGTCATCCCCGGCATCATCGACGCCAGCACCGACATCGGGCTCAACGAGCCGGGGGTGCGCAACTACGACGACGTCAGCGAGATCCTGCCGTTCGATCAGATGCTGCGGACGCGCGTGGCCTACCGGGCCGACAGCCTGGCGATTCCGGTGACGCGCTCCGAAGGCGTGACCACGGTCGCGGTGCGGCCCGGCGGCGGCACGATCAGCGGCGAAGTGCCGGTCATGAACCTCGACGGCTGGACGTGGGAAGAAGCGACGCTGCGTCCGGCGGCCGGCCTGGCGCTGAACTTCCCCGGCGCGGCCGGCGGCCGCGGCGGTGGCGGTGGTGGCGGCGGACGCGGCGGCGCGGCGCCGACCGGTCCCGATCCGATCAAGACGTTGAACCAGCTGCTCGACCGCGCCCGTGCCTACGCCAAGGTGCCGGCGGCCAGCCGCCAGGTCGACTGGATGCTCGAGCCGTTCCTGCCGGTGCTGGACGGACGGCAGGCGCTCTACGTCACCGCCACCACCGAAGCGGCGATCCGCGAAGCGGTGGCGTGGTCCGAGAAGCAGCAGGTGCGCATCGTGCTGCAGACCGGCGCCGACGCGCAGCGCATCGCCGCGTTCCTCAAGCAGCACAACGTGCCGGTGATCCTGACGAGCGTGCTGGCGCTGCCGCCGCGCGAAGACGAGTTCCATGCCTACCCGTATCAGGCCGCGGGCGTGCTGGCGAAGGCCGGCGTCACGTTCGCGTTTTCGAGCGGCGGGTTCCAGTTCTCCCGCAACGTGCCGTTCCAGGCGGCGCGGGCGGTGGCGTGGGGGCTGCCGCACGAGGCCGCGATCAAGGCGCTGACGCTCGACGCGGCGCGCATCCTCGGCGTCGACAGCCAGGTCGGCAGCATCGAGCCCGGCAAGGTCGCCAACCTCGTCGTCGTCAGCGGCGATCCGCTGGAAATCCGTTCGCAGATTCGGCACGTGGTGATCGCGGGCCGTGACATCGCCGCTCGACAATTCGCAGGTCGAGTTGTTCAAGAAGTACATGGCCCGCTGAGGAGACCCGACCGATGAACACTCGACTGCCACGTTCGATTGTCTGCGCCGTCGCCATCACGGCGGCGCTCGTTCCCTTCGTGCGGGTCAGCGGCCAGATGCCGGTGCGCGCGCCGCGCTACGCCATCACCAACGCGAAGATCGTGACCGCGGCCGGGCCGGTGATCGACAAGGGCACCGTGGTCATGCGCGACGGCGTGATCGAGGAGGTCGGCGCCGCGGTGACCGCGCCGGCCGACGCGCTCGTCGTCGACGGCAACGGGCTCGTGGTCTATCCCGGCCTGATCGACATGTCCAACAGCACCCTGGTCGAAGGCGGTGCTGCGGCGGCGGCTGCGGCGGCTGCCGCGGCGGCGCAGGCCCAGGGCGGCCGCGGCCGCGGCGCGACGGTGGCCACGCCCGACGGCGTCACCTGGGCCGACCAGGAGCGCGAGGCGCGCGAGCGGTTCCTGCGTCCCGACGTCGAGGCGTCCGAGATCGTCCTGCTCGAAGGCGATGACGTCCGGCGCCTGGCGGCCGCCGGCATCACGTCGGCGCTGGCGGTGCCGGCGCAGGGGATCATCCGCGGCCAGAGCGCGCTCGTGAACGTCACGGCGCCGCCCGATCCGAGCGAGACGAGCGCGCTCGCGACCTACCGCAAGGGCGTGGTCGTGGTGCGCGCGCCGGTGGCGCAGCACGTCGTGTTCACGACCGGCCGCGGCGGCGGTGGCGGCTATCCGGGCGCGCTGCTCGGCGTGGTCGCGTTCGCGCGGCAGTCGTTCCTCGACGCGCAGTGGCAGAAGGACGCGCGCGCCTATGCGGAACGCAACAAGGGGGCCCAGGTCGGCGCCTTCGAGCCGGCGCTCGACGCGCTCGCGCCGGCGCTCGATCGGCGGATCCCGGTGGCGTTCGAGGCGAGCGAGGAGCGCGAGATCGTCCGTGCGCTCGCCTTCGCGAAGGAGTTCAACCTCGACCCGATCATCGTTGGCGGCGCCGAGGCGGCGAACGTCATCGAGGAGCTGAAGGCGGCGAAGGCGCGGGTGATCGTGTCGGCCAACTTCCAGGCGGCCGGCGGGGGCGGCGGTGGACGCGGGGGCGGCGGCGGTGGCCGCGGCGGAGAGGCGGACACGCCGATCCGGATCACGCGGATGCGTCAGAACGCGGCGAAGGTGCCGGCGGCGCTCGAAAAGGCCGGGATCCCCTTCGCGTTCTCGATCGGCGGGCTGCAGACTCCAGGGGAGCTCGTGCGCAGCGTGGCCCGGACCGTGAAGGAAGGCGGCCTGCCGGAAGAGGCGGCGCTCAAGGCGCTGACGGTGAACGCCGCCAGGCTGGCCGGCGCCGGCGACCGGCTGGGGACGCTCGAGAAGGGCAAGATGGCCAACGTGATCGTCACCGAGGGCAATCTCTTCGACAGCCCGCGGATCCGCCACGTCTTCGTGGCCGGATGGCCGGTCGATCTCGACGTCCCGGCGGCGACGGGTCGCGGCGGTGGCCGCGGCAGCCAGTAATCGATCCCCGCATGTGGCTCGGTCGCGCATCCGCGCGATCGAGCCCGATACCTGCCTTACTGCTTCGGCGTAATCAGCTTCAGCGACATCGAGTGCAAGCCGGCTTCGGCGAGCGTGAACCGCTGCGCCGACTCACGCAGGCTGTCGAGGAACTCCGGATCGTCCCACGCCCCGTCTTCGACGTAATCGAGCGCGACCGCGAAGTACTCGCCGGGCGGCAGCGTCTTGACCTGCCACTTGCCCTGCTGGTCGGGCCTGGTGGATCGCACCGAGCGTGACGTCTCGTACCAGCGCGCGCGATCGCTCGGGAACACGATCACGGTCGCATCGCCGAGCGGCGCGTCGCTGCGGTCGAGCACCTGCCCGGAGACGGTCGTCAGCCGATCGGTGATGTGGACCTCGACGCCGCTGAGCGAGCCGCCCGAGGGCAGCTCGGTGAGGTTCTCGGTGACGTCCTGCCCGTCGTGCACGATCTGCTTCAGCATCCAGCCGTCGGGCAGCGTGACGCGGAAGCGCGCGCGCCCGAATACGTTCGAGACCGTGAAGCTGCCGTCTTCCTCGGGCGTGGCCGATCCCGAGGTGTTCGAGCGGAACGTGCCGATCACCGTCGGGCTCTGCTGGCCGCGCTGGAACTCGGCGATCGCGATCCGCACGCCGGTCTTCGGCAGCGTGCCACTCTCGCTGATGACGCGGCCGGTCACGGTCCCGCCGGACGATCCGCGCAGCACGAGCCCCTCGATGTCGCTGCCGTCGACGACGATCTGCTGAAGCGCGGCTTCGGGATCGGGCGTCTGTCGCGACGCCGAGATCGTATACGTCCCCGGCGCAACGTCGGGGACGCGGAAGGTGCCATCGGCGCTGACCGGGGCGCTGGGTCCGCCCATGAACGATCCGAAGTTGGCGCCACGCACTTCTTCACTGATGCTCACGCGCTGGAACGGCTGTCCCTTCGAATCAACCGCGATGCCCGAGACCGCCGCCGAGCGTCCCGGAAGGAGCGAGAAGTCGACCCCGTTGACTTCCTGGCCCACGCCAATCCGGATTGCCCGCGCGTCGGTGGGGGCGCCGGTTGCGGGAAAGTAGGTGGGCAGATAACCGTACGCCGTGTCCTGGCCGTTCGCTGTCACGGTCCAGGTCTCGCGGCTCCTGCCCATCACGTAGTAAGTGCCGGGCGCCAGCCTGGTGATGCGGAACTCGCCGGCGTCGTCGGTTTCCGAGCGCATGTTCACCGGCACCAGCCGCCGGCGGCCGTCGAAGAACATCGAGCGGAGCGCATACATCGTGACGCCTTCGATCGGTTCGCCGTTCTCGTCGGTGACCCGTCCGGTGATCAGTCCCATCCGCGGCAGCGCGAAGTCGACCTTGTCCACCGTCTGCTTCTCGACCAGCTCGACCGGGCGGCCCAGCTCGCCGGGACGGCGCTGGCCGTAATCGAGCGCGAGGTATCCGCCGCGCGTGACGTTGATGCGATAGCGGCCGGCCGGCAGCTCCTTGAGCTCGAAGCGGCCGTCGATGCTGGTGCTCGTCGAACGCACCCGGTCATCGCCCGTCCCTTCACGCGTGGCCGTGACTCGCGCCCGCCGCAGCGGCCGGCCGGAGTCGGCGGCGACGACGCGTCCGCGCAGGACCGCGCTGCCCTTCTGGGCTGGCGCGGCGCCGTCGCGCGGCGTCGTCGGGCGTTGCCCCGGCGATCCGGGCGGCGTCTGCGTCTGCGCCCAGGCTGGAGTGATGAGCATGGCCGCGACGGCGCAGCCGAGAGCGACCTGGCGACCGGACATCCGCAACAGCATCACGGGCTCCTTGCTCGAGGTGTGGAGCGGGAGTTTACCAAAGGCGCGGCGTGCGGTAGCCTCTCGGGTGCGCGCCAGGGCGCCGTCGTCCGCCAAGGACTGAGTCCACCTGCGTTCCCGGAACGTTCAGCCGTACGACCTTCTTTCGGCCTGTGTGCGGACATCAGGCGTGTTGTGAAAGGAGGTCCGTCGATGTCCGCCCAGCCTCTACCTGACCGCCCGAATCTGGACCAACTCAAACGGCAAGCGAAGGAGCTGCTCGCCGAGTGGCGCACCAACGCCGGCGACGGCGCGCCCGAGCCGAGACTCCGCGATGCCCAGCGCGCCATCGCCCAGCGCTACGGCTTCGACTCGTGGGATGCGCTGCGCGAGCGCGTGACGCAGGCCGGCGCCACGCGACCTCGTCGCGGCATGGACTACGACGATCCCGTTCCCGACGTCGTCGAGCTGTCCGGTCCGCTGACGCGCGAGGCCGCGGCGCGACTCGCCGAACGCGGCGTCACCGGCGTCAAGCCGACGTCGTCGGTCGACCGCGGCAGCCTCGCGCATCTGATCGATGTAGCGACGCTGCGTCGTCTCGATCTCTCGGGCCGGGACGATCTCGACGGATGACGATCTGGCGTTTCTCGCCGCGATGCCGTCGCTGACGGCGATCTCGCTCGCGAGCTGCGGCGGCATCAGCGATCGCGGCGTGGCGCATCTGCAGGCCCATCAGGCGCTGGAGCAGATCAACCTGCAATGGACGGCGACCGGTGACGGCGCGGTTGCGGCGCTGGCCGGGAAGCCCTCCCTGTCGCGCGTCGTCCTCGGCGCCCGGCTCACCGACGACGGTGCGGAGCAGCTGCGCGAGTTCCCGGCGCTGACGGTGCCAGGACTCCCCGACACGTTTCTGTCCGTGAGCAGCGCGCGAACGCTCACCGATCGGGCGCTGGCCACCTTCGGCGCACTGCGAGGCGTCCTTGCGCTCGACCTGCACATGTCGGTGTTCGGCAGCCCGCACTACACCGCGCGGGGCGTGGCGCATCTTGCCGGCATGACGTCGCTCGAAGAGCTGAACTTCCATGGCCCGCTCGCGACCGACGAGGTCCTCGGCGAGATCGCGCGCATCCCGGCGCTGCGTCACCTCCACTGCCAGGATCCGATTTCGGGCGACGACGGGTTCGTCGCGCTCGCGCAGCGAATCACCCTGGAAGTGCTGAGCGGCCGCGTCTGCCCGCGGATGACGTCGCGCGGATTTGCCGCCCTTGCGCGCCTGACGCGTTTGCGCAGCCTCGGGCTCGGCGGCCCGCATGGTCGGAGACGAGGCGATGGCCGCGTTCGCCGGCGCGCCGTCACTCGCGGACCTCGGGCCGATCATGTTCGGCGATGCGGCGTTCGTGCACATCGCCCGCATGCCCCAACTTGCAGCGGCTGTCCAACATGTACAACCGCGCCACCACCGACGCCGCGACGCGCTGCCTGCGCGGCCACACGGGGCTGCGCGAGTACTCGGCGTTCGGCACCCAGATCACCGACGAGAGCCTGCGCATCCTGGCCGGGGTGCCGACGATCGAGGCGCTCGGGTTCGAGAGCTGCGGCGGGATCACCGACGCGGGGCTGCGCGAGGTGGCGCAACTGCCACGGCTGCGGCGGATCTCGGTGTGGGATTGCGTCAAGGTGACCGGGGCGTGGACGGACGCTGTGCGGCCTGGCGTGGAAGCGAAGTCCGAGCCGGGTCCGCCGGGACATGCCGCCGGCTATCGCGCCGAGACGCTGATGGACTACCCGGATCTACCGGGACCTGAGGATTTCGAGACGATCACGGCCCGCGAGGCGCCGGCCATCTCGGTGCCCCTCCAGGCCTTCGGTCCCCAGGTCCGGATCGACGACGGCATCCTGCATCTCGCGGTGGAGCCCGGCGCCGACACGCGCTGGATCGGCCTCGTCACCCGTGAGGCGTTCCGCGTGCCGATGCGGATCGAGATCGAGGTCAGGCCGATCACCGAACTGCGCCTGCGCTTCGGGTCCCACAACCGTCATCTGGCCTTCGACCAGCACGGCGCCGTCGCGAACCCCGCGCCGTGGTTCCTGACCGTCGACGCGCGGCGGGGCCGGGCTGTTCCGGTCGGCGCTTCCCCGCTCATTGCCGAGGACGAGTGGACCCTGGTGAGGTTCGAGGTCGACGACCACGAGCAGCGCCTGTTCGTGAACGGCGTGCTGCGGCACACATGGGGTGAGGACGCGTCAGGGATGCGAACCCGCGTCGGCATCGGTCTGCGCGAGCGCTCGCTGTTCGTCCGCTCGTTCAAGGTCGAACCGCTCGGATCGTAGCGAGCGAAGGGCCGGCAGAGCTCGGCGAGGCTCTGCCGGAGCCCGATTGGACAGCCGGAACCCGAGCATCTACAATGGTTAGCACCATTTCGGCGGACCTGCCGATACTTCCCTGGAAACCCCTGGAGAGCAATGACACGTTCAGGGTTGTGCGTCGCCGGCGTAGTGGCGCTCGCATCGGTTCTTTCGGCGCAGGCCCCCGGCTTTCTCCCAAAGCCGTCGGCCGCGGTACGCCCGGCCCCGGCGCCAAAGCGGCCCGCCGCCCCCAGCGCTGTTCCTCCCGCGACCTTCCAGCAGGACCTGCTTCGAGTGCCACGGGACCAAGAAGCCCGAAGCCGGCCTCAGCCTGGAGAAGCTCGTCCGCGAGTTTTCGATCGCCGAGAACTGGCAGCACTGGGAGAAGGTCGCCGAGATGCTCGAGACCGGCATGATGCCGCCGCTCGACGCCGATGCGTATCCGACGGACGCCGAGCGCGCCGCGGCCGTCACCTGGATCCGGAGCTCCCTCAAGGCCTACGAGACCGCGCACGCCGGTGACCCGGGACGCGTGACCGTCCGCCGGCTGACGAGCGCCGAATACGCGTATGCGCTTCGCGACCTCACCGGCATCGACGTCAAGGTGGCGATCGACACGTCGAGCGATTCGGTCGGCGGCGAGGGCTTCGCGAATTTCGGCGACGTCCAGTTCGTCCAGGACGAAACGATCGAGCGCTATCTCGAGGCCGCCAAGCTCGTCGCCGATCACGCCGTCGTCGGCGCCGGGCCGATCGAGTTCTATTCGGATCCCGGCCGCACCGGACTCGAGCTCTCCGCGCTGAACCGCATCAACGAGCTCTACGCCGCGAAGGGTTTCCGCGTGGTCTCCGGCGAGGGTGGCCGTCCGTTCGGCCTCGAGCGCTACGGCAAGGCGCTCTATGTGGCGTGGCACTACAAGCACCGCGTCGCGCTCGGCGATCCGTCCGCGACGATTCGGGGCCTGGCCGCGAAGGAAGGCATCACCGGCCGGTTCGCCGACCACATCTGGATGGTGGTCAACAAGCCGAACACCGCGTATCCCACCCGCGAGACCGTCACCCGCTGGTCGAAGCTTCCGGCGCCGACCTCCGACATCAAGGCGTCGATCGAGAAGGGGCGCGCCGGCTGTGAGGAGATCGAGAAGTTCCTGACCACCTGGCCCAGCTGGTTCTTCGCGCGCGGCGATCTCGCGGCCGGCGGCGCCGGCGACGAGAGCCCGCTCGCCTTCAACGACGAGACGCTGCCAGCCGTAACGGCGCGCAAGTTCGCCTACGCGGTCGGTGGCCGTGGCGGCCGCGGACGCGGCGCGCCAGCCGCCCAGGCCGGTCCGCAGACCGTGCACGTGCTCTTCACCGACGTGGCGCCGGGCACCAGCACGTCTCCGGTCGTGATCTGGCGGAATGCCCAGGTCGTGACGCGCGCGCCGCTTGCCCTGGGCCGCGGCGCACCGGGCACGGCGACCGCGGTCGTCCAGCCGCCGGCCGCCGGCGCGGGTCGCGGGCGCGGCGGGCCGGTGCTCTCGACGCAGCCGCTGCGCGCGGTGCTGTCGCCCGAAGCTGCCGCCGCCTTGAAGTTCGGCACCAGCCCCGACGGGACCACGATGGGCGCCGACGACTTCGCGACGACCGGCCCGGTCTCGTTTTCGATCGACCTGCCGCCGGGTGGAAACATCGTCGAGTTCCAGGCCGACGCCGAGCTTGGCGCCGACCGGAACGCCGTCATCCGCGTGATGCTGTCGGACCGGCCGGAAGGGGGCGCGCGCGACGCCCTGCAGCGCGTCGTCTTCGGCGATCCGAAGAGTCCCGGGTACGAGACGTTCCGCGCCAACATGGCCGAGTACGTGTCGCTGCTGCCGCCGAACTCGCATGGCGAGGCGAATCCGGCCGACAAGGATCCCGTGCCGGCGCCGTTCGACAACACCTACAACAGCCCCGAGCACGATGCGTTCGTGTTGAAGGTGAAGTACCAGCGGAGCGACAAGTTCTTCACCGACAACATGGTCGACGGCGCCGACCGGGCGCGGCTGAATCATGCCTGGAACGACCTGTTCGGGTCGTGGCCGTATCACGAGGCCTACCTCGGGATGCTGGCCGAGCATTACGGCGTCGATCCGAAGGGGCTGCACATCGCCGACATGACCGCGGCGCGCATCGCGACGCTGCCGGCGCCGGCCAGGCCCCACGTGACCGCGCTTCGCGCCCACTACGACGCCGTGACGAAGGCCTTTGCCGCGGCGGAGCCCGGGCATCTCGCCGACGCGCTGACGTTCGCCAGCCGTGCCTGGCGTCGGCCGCTCACCGCCGCCGAGAAGGCGGGCCTGCGCGCCTTCTACCAGAAGTCGCGCACCGTCAATCAGCTCGATCACGATGCGGCGCTGCGGGCGGTGATTGCCCGCATTCTCGTCTCGCCGGCGTTCCTCTATCGCGTGGAGACCGTCGCGGGCGGCGTCGAGAAGCCGCTGAACGGCTGGGAGATGGCCAGCCGCATGAGCTTCTTCCTGTGGTCGTCGATCCCGGACGACGAGCTGCGGCGCGCCGCCGCCGCGGGCGAGTTGAGCAACCCCGCGCTCCTGGCGAAGCAGGTCAAGCGCATGACCGCCGACCCCAAGGCCCGGCGCCTCGCCACCGAGTTCTTCGGACAGTGGCTCGGCTTCTACCATTTCGATCAGTACCGCGGCGTCGACACCGGCCGCTTTCCCGAGTTCACGAACGACGTGAAGGCGGCGATGTACGACGAGGCGGTCTCCACGTTCGAGTACCTGGTGCGGCAGGACCGCCCGGTGAAGGAGATCCTGCACGCCGACTACACCTTCCTGAACCAGACGCTGGCGAAGTTCTACGGCATCGAGAAGACCGTCGCGTCCGCGGACAAGGTCGAGAAGGTCGAGGGCGCGAACGCGTTCGATCGCGGCGGCGCACTGCGCCTCGGAGCGGTGCTGACGACGACGTCGGCGCCGCTGCGGACCAGCCCGGTGAAGCGCGGTGACTGGGTGCTGCGGCGCGTGCTGGGCACGCCGACGCCCCCGCCGCCCGCCGACGCCGGCACGCTGCCGGGCGACGACAAGTCGTTCAACGGCCTGACCCTGCGCGAGCGGCTGGCCGAGCACAAGCGCAACGCGACCTGCGCCTCCTGTCACATGCGCATCGATCCGCTCGGTTTCCCGCTCGAAGGCTTCGATCCGGTGGGACGCCCGCGCCGGACCTACGCCGACGGCAAGGCCGTGGACAACAGCGCCGAGACGGCGGACAAGAAGATCATCGCCGGCAGCGCCGGCCTGCTCGACTACCTGAAGACGCAGGACGCGCAGGTGATGACGACGCTGTCGAAGAAGATGCTGGGATATGCGCTCGGCCGCACCGTGCTCGCGTCCGATCGGCCGCTGGTCGCCGCCATGGTCGGCGCGGGCGGCACGGCCTCGTTCTCCGACCTGGCGGTCAAGGTGATCACCAGCCGCCAGTTCCGCCACGTCCAGGGCTCGAGTGCCGAGCCCCGTTCCTCGTCCGCCGCCGCTTCCACGAGTCCTGAACCTCGTTCGCCGAAAGGCCTCCGATGACTACTTCCAGCGCCAGGCACGCGTCGCGTCGTCATTTCCTGCGGGGCATGGGTGTCGCGCTCGCGGTGCCCTGGATGGAGTCGCTGCCGCTGCTCGGCCAGAGCGTCGCCGGCGCCGGCGCAAGCGCGCCGCCGCTGCGGCTGGGCGTCGTCTTCTTCTCGAACGGCGTCGAGCCGATTCACTGGTGGGCGAAGGGCAGCGGCGCCGGCATGGAGATCGGCCCCGGCCTGACGCCGATGATGCCGCACCGTGAGGACATGCTGTTCATCAACGGCCTGTTCAACGAGAGCGCGTTCGCCTCGACCAGTCCGCATCTCGGCCGGATGAACGTGCTGTCGGGCGCGCCGGTCAGCCTCGATCCGAAGGAGATCCGCGTCGGCACCTCGATGGACCAGGTGCTGGCGTCGCAGATCGGCGCCCGCACCGCCATTCCGAGCCTGGTGCTGGGCATCGAGCCGAACGAGCTGCGCCTCGAGGACGGCCTCTCGATGATCTACGGCTCGGCGGTCTCGTGGGTGTCGCCGACCAAGCCGGCGACGAAGGAGATCTATCCGTCGCGCACCTTCGATCGGCTCGTCGGCGACGGCTCGGGCCGGCGGCTCGATCGCAGCATCCTCGACGAGGTCCGGCAGGATTCGCAGGGCCTGCGCGCCCGGATCAGCCGCGGCGACAACGCCAAGCTGAGCGAATACTTCGAGTCGATCCGCGACATCGAGAAGCGGATCGAGCGCGCCGCGAAAGAAGAGCGCATCGAGGGCTGGCGGCCGACGCTCGACAAGCCGGACATGCCGCGTCCCGCCAACGAGCTGCCGCAGAACGTCCCCGATCACATGAAGCTGATGCTCGACCTGATCGTGCTGGCGTTCCAGATGGACAAGACGCGCATCGCGACCGTGATGCTGAACAACGACCTGTCGCAGATGAACTTCAAGTTCCTCGAAGGCGTCCAGGGCGCGCTGCACCTCGACCTGACCCACAACGGGAAGGCCGCGGACAAGGAGGCGATGTACCTCAAGACCAACCAGTACCACATCGAGCAGTTCGCCTACCTGACGCAGCGGATGAAGGAGATCAACGAGGGCGACGGCACGCTGCTCGATCACTCCATCCTGGTGGCGACGTCCAGCCTGTTCGACGGCGACGCGCACAGCGCCAACCAGCTGCCGTTCCTGATCACCGGCAAGGGCAACGGAACGATCAAGCCGGGACGCGTGCTCGACTACCTGGACAAGCCCGACGACCAGCGGCGCGCCTGCAGCCTGCACCTGTCGCTGATGGATCGCATGGGCGTGACGCTGGATCGCTTCGGCGACACAGGCCGGCGGATTGAAGAGCTCGCCTGACGGAAGTCAGAAGTCAGAAGGTAAGAGTCAAAACGTCCGTTTTAACTTCTGACTTTTTACTTCTGACTTGTTTCAGTGCATTTCCACGTCCGTAGTGCCCAGTCCCGGCCGATAGAAGTGGAAGTGCACGTCGGGATGACGCGCCAGCAGGGACATCGGCACCGACGTATCGATCACCTGCTTCGCGATCATCAGCGTCGTCAGGCGCATGCCGAACGGGTTGTCGTGGGTTCCGGCATGCCAGATCGAGACGCGATCGGCCTTCCACGTTTCCAGCGGTCCGACGCTGACCGCCTGCTCAGGGACGACGCAGAGGTTGCCGCCCCCTGAGGTGCGCGCGTTCTGCACGATGGTGAGCGGGTGCAGCGGGACCACTCGCGTCGGCAGCGCGAGATACTCCTCGGCGGTCGGCGGCGCGTCCGTGAAGCGGCCGGTGCGCGGAAACGGATCGTTGAACGCCCAGTGCTTCACCTCTCCCTGCCCACCCTGCATCACCGCGCAGCGCACCTGATCGAAGCTGCGCGTGTACGCCGACGGCTCCGCGGTCGGGAAGTGCATGTGGCCGGGCGGCATCTTCAGCCGCTCGTCGATCCGATCGAAACAGAGCTCCAGGTTGGTGCGCGCGAAAGACAGCGGATGTGACACCGGCACGGTCTGTCCGTCCAGCACCCACTCGTCCATCGCCCAGAAGTGGGCGTGCTTCAGGCTCAGCCCGAGCGTGTTGACCAGGCGCGCGACCAGCGGCAGCTGCTCGGTCGGTCCGATCGGGCCGCAGATGCCGACCGGGTTGTCGGCGGTGGCCTGCGACCACGCGGTCACGTACTCGAGCGCCTCCGCGAGATAGAAATCCTCGATCGTGTCGTAGAAGTGCAGCGTGAAGCCGTCGCGTCCGAGCGTGGCGAGATGTGCGGGCGTCAGCTTTGCCGCGTCGTGCAGGAGCGACGGATCCAGCGTCGTGTAGTCCCACCAGCCTGGTGCGATTCGGCTGAGAGGTCTCATCGGCGCCACCGCGGCGTGTGGCGGGTCATCGCGCCGCGCCCAGCTCCGAGAGCTGCACCCATCGATGTTCCCGCGCCGACAGGTCGGCGGCGAAGGCCACGCGGTGGGTCGCGAACGCCGTCTCGAAGTTGGTGAGCGGCATCTCGGCGTTCCGCGCCACGCCGTCCACGAAGGCCTGGAACTGCGGCAGGTACGGATGATCGGCGACGTCGCCGGAGTCGATCAGCGGCACCGAGAGCTGGTTCCATCCGTCCTTCAAGGTGCCCGGCAGCTTCCGGCTCGAGAAGCGATTGTCGAGCACGCTGCCCTCGCTGCCGACCAGGTGGATGTGGAAGTAGTAGGGCTGCAGGCAGTCGATGACGGAGGCGACCTTGCCGATGCGTCCGTCGCCGAACTGCAGCAATGAGACCGTGCTGGTGTCGTACTCGTAGGGCGCGAAGATCGGGCTCGCCGTCTTCGTGCCGGTGCTGCTCACCTGCGCGACCTCGCCGTCCATGAACCAGAGCAGCAGGTCCAGCGCGTGGCATCCCGCGGTCAGCAGGCTGCTGCCGCCCATGCCCTTGCGCACGTTCCACTCGGTCTGGCCGTACCACGGCCCGATGCCGTGGTAGTAGTCGACCTCGCCATAGTGCAGCGTGCCGAGCAGCCCCTGATCGATCAGCGCGCGAATCGCGGTCGCCTGTCCGGCGAAGCGCAGCTCGAAGCAGACGCACACCTTGACGCCCGCCTCCTGGACCGCGCGGCCGACCGCGGCCGCATCCTCGTACGTCAACGCGATCGGCTTCTCGATGACGAGGTGCTTGCCGGCGCGGGCGGCGGCGATCGCCTGCTCGGCATGAAACGGATGCGGCGTGCAGATGTCGACGACGTCGATGCTGTCGTCGCGCAGCATCGCGTCGTAGTCGCGATACGCCTTGAGCGGGACGCCGAAGCGCGCCGCGAGCCCGGCCTCGTCCAGCTCCCGGCGGGAACAGACCGCGGTCACGTTCGCGCCGGCGACTTTCTTGAAGGTCTCGATGTGCGCGCCGGCGGCCCAGCCGAGGCCGACGACGCCGATGTTGAGGTCAGGCATAGGGGGGGAATGTTAAGTCAGAAGTCAGAAGTCAGAAGTCAAAAGTGAAAAGTGAAAAGAAGCCTTCTGACTTTTCCCTTTTTACTTCTGACTTCCGGCAGGCACCGATACGCTAGACGTTTCAGCCTCTGCGCACTATGCATTCCTTTGTCGCCCCGATCCGGGCGCTGCTGGCCGTCTTCCTCGCGTGCACCTGTGTATCCAGCTGCGGCGCGCCCCGCGAGCAGGCGCCGGCGATCGCGTTCACCACCGTGCCCGAAGCGGCGTCCGGGGGCTCGGGACGGCTGGCGCCGATCGGGGGCCGTGTGACCGGGGCGCGGCCGGGCCAGCAGATCGTGCTGTTCGCGAGGAGCGGGGTGTGGTGGGTGCAGCCGCTCACGACCTCGCCGTACACCGCCATTGCCGCGGACTCGACCTGGAAGAACACGACCCACCTCGGCTCCGAGTACGCGGCGCTCCTGGTCGAACCGGGATACCGTCCGCCGGACCGCGCCGAGTCGCTGCCCGCGGCAGGCGGGCAGGTTGTTGCGGTCGCGACCGTGAGCGGCACCGGCAGTGCCGCCGCGCGGCCGCAGAAGACGTTGAGCTTCAGCGGCTACGAGTGGGAGGTTCGTGACGTGCCGAGCGATCGCGGCGGCGCCAACGACTACGATTCCGCCAACGCGAGGGTCGACGCGGATGGTTCGCTGCACCTGACGCTGGCCGAGCGCGACGGCCGCTGGAGCAGCGCGGAAGTGATCCTGACCCGGACTCTCGGCTACGGCACGTATGCGTTCACCGTGCGTGACGTCTCCGGCCTCGATCCGGCAGCGGCGTTCGGCATGCTGACGTGGGACGAGGGCGCGTCCGATCGGAACCACCGCGAGCTCGACATCGAGATCAGCCAGTGGGGCGACCGCAGCATCCAGAATGCGCAGTACGTGCTGCAGCCCTTTTACGTGCCGGCGAACGTCGCGCGCTTCTCCGCGCCCGCGGGCACGCTGACGCATGCGCTCCGCTGGGAGCCTGGCCGGGCGCTGTTCAAGACCTTCAAGGGCGCGCAGCCGACCGGCACACCGGTCGCGCAGCACGAGTTCACCGCCGGCGTGCCGGCGACAGGAGGGGAGCGCGTGCGCATGAACCTGTATTACTTCCGCTACGCGCCGCAGCCGCCGCAGCGGAACGTCGAGGTCGTCATTGAGCGGTTCCACTACCTTCCGTGAGCGGACCGCGCGGCGGCTCGGGATCGCGCTGACGCTGTGGGCGGCCTGGGCGAGCCCCGCCGCGGCGCAGCGTCCATCCGGTGAGTACGTCCGCGATCAGTGGGGAAGCGACCGCGGCTTCCCCGGCGGCCCGGTTCACGCGATTGCGCAGACCAGCGACGGCTACCTGTGGATCGCCGCCGACAAGGGGCTGGTCCGTTTCGATGGCCTGAGCTTCCGGCTCGTGACGCCGTCCGCGCAGGCGTCCTCCGTCGGCCCGACCGTGCTGGGCGTCGCGGCTGCCGCCGATGGCAGCCTGTGGGCCAGGATGCGCGGACCGGCGCTGCTCCGCTACCGTCGCGGCGAGTTCGAAAACATGCTGCCCGGGGCGGGCCTGCCCGAGGCCGTGGTGTCCGCGATGGTGCGCGGGCCGGACGATGCCCTGGTGCTCGCGACGGTAGGTGAGGGTGCGCTGACGTATCGCAACGATCGGTTCGAGCGGATCGCGCCGCAGGACCGGATGCCCAGCTCCTCGTTCGTCATCTCCATCGCGGTGCCAAAAGGTGGGGAGTACTGGCTCGGCACCCGTGGCGCCGGCCTCGTCCGCGTACAGGGCTCGGCGCTGACGCGATTCGTCGAGGGCCTGCCGGACCTGAAGATCAATTGCCTGCTGTCCTACGGCGACGAGCTGTGGATTGGCACGGACAAGGGCATGGCGCGGTGGAACGGCACCGCCATCACGCAGTCCGAGGTCGCCCCTGCGCTGCGCGGGCTGCCGGCGCTGGCGATGGTGCGGGACCGCGCCGGCACGACGTGGATCGCGGCCGGTCCGCGCGGCCTGGTACGCGTCGATCCCGACGGCACTGCGCTTCACGTTTCACCGCCTGACACCGGCGGCGCGTCGCGTCACGTTTCACCGCCTGACACCGGCGGTACGTCGCCTCACGTGTCGGCGGTGTTCGAGGACCGTGACGGCAACGTCTGGGTCGGCAGCGAGACCGGGATCGAACGCTGGCGCCGGCCCCTCTTCACGACGTACTCCACGGCGGACGGTTTGCCTCCGGGCGGCATCGGGCCGATCTTCGTCGATGCCGCGGGGCGAACGTGGTTCGCGCCGGCAGGCGGCGGCCTGCACTGGATGCAGCACGGCGTCGTCCATCGCGTCGACGTCGACGGGCTCGATCGCGACGTCATCTATTCCATCGACGGCGATGCCGGCGAAGTGTGGGTCGGCCGGCAGCGCGGCGGCCTTACGCGCTTGCGCTGGGCTGGCGCGAAGCTCTCCGCCACCACCTTCACGCCCGCCGACGGGCTGGCGCGCGACAGCGTCTACGCCGTCGCCCGCACGCGCGAGGGCAGCGTCTGGGCCGGCACGCTCAACGGCGGCGTCAGCCGATACCAGGATGGAACGTTCACGCGCTACGACGCCGCCAGCGGGCTCGCGTCGAATGCCGTCTCGGCGATCGCCGCGAGCGCGGACGGAACGGTCTGGGTCGCGACCCCGGGCGGCCTCAGCGCGTGGGCGCGCGGCGCGTTGGCGGACGCTCACGAAGGCCGACGGCCTGCCGTCGAGCGATGTCACGGCGCTGCTCCACGACCGCGACGGTGACCTCTGGGTCGGGACTGCCAACGGACTCGCGCGGATCCACGCTGGTGTGGTTCGTCAGCCGGATGGCCTGCCGGAAGCGCTGTCCGGATCGATCCGCGGTCTCGCCGCCGACGCGACGGGCCGGTTGTGGGTGACGACGCCGGATCGAATTGTCAGCGTCGGTCGCGAGGCGCTCGCCCGCGGTGAGTGGCTCGACGCGGATCTTCGTGAATACGGCGCCGCCGACGGCCTGCTCGTGGTCGAAGCGGTCCGCCGGCATCGCACGATCGTGGCCGACTCCCACGGCCGTATCTGGGTGGCGTTGAATCGCGGCGTCGCGGTGACGGATCCCGGCCGCACCGGCGCGTCGCCTCCGGCGCTGACGCGCGTCGAGACGCTGTCCGCCGACGGGGCGCCGGTCGACGTGACCGCGCCGATCGCCATTCCGTCGAGCCGCCGCCGGGTCGTCTTCGGATTCGCCGGCCTGAGCCTGGCGGTGCCCGAGCGCGTGCGCTACCGCTATCGGCTCGACGGGTTCGACGCGGACTGGAGCGAGGCCGCGCCCGATCGGCAGGCGGCGTATACGAACCTGGCACCAGGCCAGTATCGTTTTCGCGTGATCGCGTCGAACAGCGACGGGCTGTGGAACGGGGAGGAGGCGGCGCTCGCGTTCACGATCCGGCCGATGCTGTGGCAGACCGAGTGGTTTCGCGCCGCCGCTGTGGGCATGCCGATCCTCCTCGGCTGGGCGCTCTACCGCCTCCGCCTCCGGCAGGTGGCGCGTCAGATCAGCGTCAGGTTCGAGGAGCGGCTGGACGAGCGCACGCGGATCGCGCAGGAGCTGCACGATACGCTGCTGCAGGGATTCGTCAGCGCGTCGATGCAGCTCCACGTCGCGTTCGATCGGCTTCCCGACGATTCGCCGGCGCGTCCGCCGGTGGCCCGCGTGCTCGATCTCATGGGACGCGTCATCGACGAAGGGCGCAACGCCGTACGCGGCCTGCGCTCGACGGCCGCGGTGGGCCACGACCTCGAGCAGGCGTTCTCCGGCGTGCCGCAGGAACTGGCGGTCGGTCCGCACCCCGCCTTCCGCGTCGTCGTTCAGGGCACGCCGAGGCCGGTGGTGTCCGCGATCCGCGACGAGGTTTACCGGATCGGCCGCGAGGCGCTGGTCAACGCGTTCCGTCATGCGGGTGCCGCGACCGTCGAAGTCGAGCTCGAATACGGCGCGCGCGAGCTGCGGCTGTTCGTGCGGGACGATGGCCGCGGCATGGAAGGGGACGTGGCCCGCGCCGGCATCGACGGGCATTGGGGAATCACCGGCATGCGTGAGCGCGCCGAGCGCATCGGCGCTACCCTGAAGCTGCGGAGCCGGGCCGCGGCCGGTACCGAAGTGGAGCTGCGCGTGCCTGGACAGGCCGCGTTCGGCCGCGCGTCGCAGGGCGGAGGCTGGCTGGCCTGGTTCCGCGGCGCCGACCCGACGACGGCCGCGCGGGAGAAACGACCGTGAAAGAACCGCCGACGATCCGCGTCTTCAGCGTGGACGATCACCCGCTGCTTCGCGAGGGGATTGCCGCGATCATCAACAGCCAGGCCGACATGACGATGGTCGCGCAGGCGTCCACCGGACGCGAGGCGCTCAAGCTGTTTCGTGAGCATCATCCGGACGTCACGCTGATGGACCTGCGCATGCCGGACATGAGCGGCATCGACGCGATGGGCGCCATCCTCGCCGAGTTTCCCGACGCCCGCGTCGTGATGCTGACGACGTTCGAGGGCGACGTGGAGATTCAGCGAGCGCTGGCTGCCGGCGCCCGCGGCTACCTCCTCAAGACGATGCCGCCGCGTGAGCTCGCCGACGTGATCCGCCAGGTCCACGCCGGCAAGAAGCGGATCGCGCCCGAGATCGCGGCGCAACTGGCGGAGCACGTCGCCGACGAGCCGCTGACGCCGCGCGAGGTCGACGTCCTCCGGCACGTGGCCGGCGGCAACAAGAACCGCGAGATTGCCGAACAGCTCGGCATCTCCGAAGAAACCGTCAAGGTCCACGTGAAGCATGTGATGGAGAAGCTCGGCGCGAGCGACCGCACGGCGGCGGTCGCGATCGGTGTGCGCCGCGGCATCATCCAGCTGTGATCGCTCCGCCATCTACCTCGATCGAGGTAGCGACAGCTGCCGACCTCTAGGGATTCGCCAGGCGCCGCCGACTCAGGTACCTGTCTTCTACGGGCGACGCCGACGTCGAAGGTCCCGGCAAGGAGCGAGGTCCTGCAGCGGTTCTTCACTACGTTCCCGGGAGAGTGGCCCGGACTCGGGCTGCTCGTGTTGCGGGTGGTCGTCGGCCTGACCACGGCCGGCCAGGCCGGAATCTACCTGGCGACCGTGAAGGCGCCCACCATCGGCACGTGGGCGTTCGGGCTCGCGGCCCTCATCAGTGGTGCGCTGCTGCTGGCGGGACTTCTCACGCCGGGCGCGGGAACCGCGGCCGGCGCGTTCGCGCTGCTGATGTTCATGAACTGGACGCCATCGTCGTTCCCGGCGGGCGCGGTCGACTCGGTGGCGGCGCTGTTGTTGATGGCCGACGCCGTCGCCCTGGTGCTGCTGGGTCCGGGCGCGCTGTCGCTCGACGCCTATCTGTTCGGGCGGCGCGAGATCCTGCTCCCACGATCGGAGTAGGCGTCCCCGAGACATTCGAAAGCTGGAAAGGAGCTATTAACCATGACGGCATCCACCATCACCACTGGCGCGGCGGTTGCGACGCCTCCGTTCCTCCACACGGCGGACGGCACGCAGATCTATTTCAAGGACTGGGGCGCCGGGCAGCCGGTCGTCTTCAGCCACGGCTGGCCGTTGAGCTCGGACAGCTGGGAAGCGCAGATGTTGTTCCTCGCGTCGAACGGCTACCGCTGCATCGCCCACGATCGGCGGGGGCACGGGCGTTCGAGCCAGCCGTGGCAGGGCAACGAGATGAACACGTACGCCGACGATCTGGCGACGCTCATCGAGGCCCTCGATCTGCGGGACGCGATCCTGATCGGCTTCTCGACCGGCGGCGGCGAGGTGGCCCGCTACATCGGCCGGCACGGGACCAAACGTCTGGCGAAGGCGGCGCTGGTGTCCGCGGTGCCGCCGTTGATGCTGAAGACGCCGGCGAACCCCGGCGGCCTGCCGTTGGACGTCTTCGACGGCATCCGCGCCGCGTCGATCGCGGACCGGTCGAAGCTCTATCGCGATCTGGCCAGCGGTCCGTTCTTCGGCTTCAACCGACCGGGCGCGACGCCGTCGCAGGGCATGATCGACGCGTTCTGGCTCCAGGGCATGCAGGCCGGCCACAAGAACGCCCTCGACTGCATCAAGGCCTTCTCCGAGACCGACTTCACCGCGGACCTGCAGCGCTTCGACGTGCCGACGTTGATCCTGCACGGAGACGACGACCAGATCGTCCCGATCGGCGCGGCGGCGCTGATGTCCGCGAAGCTGGTGAAGCAGGCGACGCTCACGGTGTATCCGGGCGCGCCGCACGGGCTGACCGACACGCACAAGGATCAGTTGAACCGCGACCTGCTGGCCTTCATCAAGTCCCCGAAGGCTTGAGCGATCGCGAAATCATCGACGCACGAAAGGAATTGAGATGAAAACCATCGTCCTGATCCACGGGTTCTGGGTCACCCCGCGCAGCTGGGAACACTGGATCACGCGCTACGAGCAGCGCGGCTATCAGGTGCTGGCGCCGGCCTACCCGGGATTCGACGTCGAGGTCGAGGCGCTCAACGCCGATCCCGTCGCCGATTACCGCGCTGACCGTTACCGCCGTCCTCGAGCGGCTCGAGTCGATCGTCCGCCCGCTGGACACGCCGCCCATCCTGATGGGCCATTCGGCCGGCGGCGTGTTCGTCCAGCTCCTGCTGGACCGCGGCCTCGGCGCCGCCGGCGTCGCGATCAACTCGGCGCCGACCGAAGGCATCACCGTCGTGCCGCTCACGCAGCTCAAGTCCGCCTTCCCGGTGCTGAAGAACCCGCTGAACCGGCACCGCGCGGTCGGGCTGACCTTCGACGAGTGGCGTTACGCGTTCACCAACACGTTCCCCGAGGACCAGGCGAGGGCCACCTACGAGCGCTACGCCGTTCCGGCGGCCGCGGCCGTCTTCTGGGACAACGTGCTCGCGAACATCATCCCGGGACCGCAGGAGACCTACGTCAACTACGCGAACGACTCGCGCGCGCCGCTGCTGTTCATCTCGGGCAGCGACGATCACCTGATGCCGCCGAAGGTGCAGCGCTCGAACGCCGCGCATTACACGTCGAACAACACCATCACCGAGGTGAAGGAGTTCGCAGGCCGGTCGCACCTGATGCCGGCGCAGGACGGGTGGGAGGAAGTGGCCGACTACGCGCTCGAGTGGGCCGAAAAGCACGTCCTGACCGCAAGCGTCTGAGCGGATCGGGCGGGAGAACGAGGCGAGGAGCGGGACGGTGGCCGTGCTGCTGACGAAGATCGAGATCGTCGACGACGTCCTGGACGCGCATGCCGGCCCGCTTGGCGCCGACTTCACTGGCTATCGGAATCACACCTACCGGCTGGCGAACCTCTCGGCGGTGCTCTGCCCGGGCCGGGCCGACGCACCCGAGACGTTCGCCATCGCCGCGGCCTTCCACGATCTCGGCATCTGGACCGACCGGACCTTCGACTACCTGCAACCGTCGATCGCCCTTGCCACCGCCTACCTGACGCGCACCGGCCGCGCGTCTGCGACCCCTGAGATCACGGCGATGATCCTCGAGCACCACAAGGTTCGGCCGTACCGCGGCGAGCCCGGCTGGCTGGTCGAGCCGTTCCGCCGCGCCGACTGGATCGACGTGACGCGCGGCATCCGGAGGTTCGGCGTCCCGCGCGCGTTCATCCGCGAGCTGTTCGCGCGGTGGCCGAGCGCAGGATTCCACCGCCGGCTCGTCGAGCTGTCGATCGAGCGGGTCCGCACCGGCTCGTGGAATCCGGTGCCGATGGTGCGGCTGTAGCTGGGGGATCTCAGTCGTGATCGGGCAGCGGGCAGCGGGACAGCGGGAAGCGGGAAGCGGGAAGCGGGAAGCGGGAAGCGGGAACCTACGGCGTCAGCGAACTGATGGCCCGGTCGGCCTCGAGGCGGGTGAAGTTCAGCTCGATGCCGCGATCGTAGACGCAGGTGCGGATCATCGACTGGTTCGATGCGTCGGCGTCGGTCGGGTCGGTCGTGCACAGGCCAGGCTCGGGGAGCACGTCCTCGACGGTCTCGTCGTGCAGCCGCGTGCGGAGCGTGGCTTCCGCGGCGGAGAGGAGCGTGTCGAGGTCTTCGCATCCTTCGTCGGTGCCGCTGCACAGGCCCCTGACGACCGCCAGCCCCTTCGCGTGGAAGTAGATCACCAGCGTCCCGCGCGCCGGCACGTCCTCGCCGTCGTCGGTCAGCACGGCGTTGTAGGTGAGGCCGCCGCGCAGCCAGCCGTGGCCCTCGGCGATGCCGGCGAGCGCGATGTTGGAGAAGGACGCGCCGGGCGCCGAGTCGCGCAGCGCCCGCTCGTAGATGCGCACGAAGTCGAGCTCGAACTTCAGCGGCGCCGCGGCGCGCTGCGCCCGCATGTAGCCGTCGATCGTGATCCGCCGGGCCGTCAACGCGTCGTCCAGCGACGGCGCTCGGGGCGGCACGGTGCGCAGGTAGCCGGCGAACGATATCCCCGACAGCACGAGCAGCGCCTTGCCGTACCAGATGGTGAAGCTGCGCCAGTCACCCTTCCGTCCGCGGAACACATACGCGGGCAGTGCTATCAAGCCCGCAGCCAGCAGCGATCCCATGACGAAGCCGGCCACGTGCGCCGGTCCTGACGCGACCCGGGCGCTCGCCATCAGCATCGACACCACGAAGCAGATCGCTCCCGCCGCGAGAAGACGGATGTCGCGCCGGCGTGGCGACATCGGCGAAGACGGAGAGTCGTGTGCGGCGCGCATCCTTGGGCTGACACCCGTCCACGGGCGCTGCGCACCGGACGGGAACCGGCTAAATTGTGAAAGGAACCGTCATTCTAACAGATGAGTCGGAGGCAAATCGATGCCGATCTACACCCGCCGGGCGTTTCTCGAAGCGACCGTCGGCGGCGGCCTGGTCGTGCCGGCTGTGACCGTGGGGAAGGCAGCCGGATGGATGGACCGGCCCGAAGGCGGGTGCACTGCGCGATGTTGACGGCATCAGCCTCTGCTGGTGTCCGGCCGGCCAGTTCACGATGGGCAGCCCGCCGGGCGAGACCGGCCGCCGTGCGGACGAGGAGCAGGCGCGCGTCACCCTCACGCGCGGCTTCTGGATGGCGAAGTTCGAGGTCACGCAGGGGCAGTGGCGGCGCATCGCCGGTGCCTTCCCGCACCAGGAGCCGGCCAGGGAGTTCGGCCTCGGCGACGACATGCCGGTGTATTGGGTCAGCTTCGAGGACGCGGAATCGTTCTGCCGGCTGGCGACGGAGCGCGCGCGGCGGTCGGCCGCGTTGCCCGCGCGTTGGGAGTTCCGCGTGCCGACGGAAGCGCAGTGGGAGTACGCGTGCCGCGCCGGCACGACCACCGCGACGGCGTTCGGCAACCAGCTGGGGCGAGACCAGGCGAATTTCAACGGCGAACCGCTCAACGGCGGGAAGGACGGGCCGGCAGTCGGCCGTGCGTCGAAGGTTGGCAGCTATGCCGCGAACGCGTGGGGCATCTGCGACATGCACGGGAACATCTTCGAATGGTGCCGCGACTACTACCACCCGCGCCTGCCCGGCGGCACCGACCCCGATCTCTACGATCGCAAGGGGACGCCCAATCGGGACGGGAGCTACTCGCGCGTCCGGCGCGGCGGCGCGTGGAACGATCCGGCCAGGTTCTGCCGATCCGCGCTGCGCCTGCGCTACGAGCCGCCGCGCACCTCGGACCACATCGGCTTCCGCGTCGCCCTCGTCCAGGTCTGACCGGCGATCAGTCCGCGCGCATGACGCCGAGCGGCGCCACCGCGAGCGCGCGGCGGGCCGGCAGCACACTCGCAATCGTCACCGCGATGAGGAGTGCGAGTGCGGCGCCCATCCACACCCATGGGCCCGGCGCAGCGGCGCTCGGAACGACCCGAGCCAGCCACCGTGCCGCCAGCAGCGCGGCGATCATGCCGGCCGTCGTGCCGAGGGCGGCGAGCCGAAGTCCTTCCAGGAAAATCTGCCGCACCACGCGCCAGCGCTGCGCGCCGAGCGCGACGCGGACCGCCAGCTCGCGGCGGCGCTGCCGGATCGCATCGGACATCGCGCCCTGCAGTCCGAGGATGCCGAGCAGGAGCGCGGTGAGGGCATAGCCGCCGACCAGCACCGTCGAGATGCGCTCTGACGCCAGCGCGGTGCGAATCAGGTAGCGCTCGAACGTTTCCACCGACGGCGCCTTCGCGCCTCCCGGCACCGGCTCGAGGCTGCGCCGTACTGCCGACACCAGCTGGTCGTCCACGTCGCGGGCCGCCAGCACCAGCGACATGCGCGGCCGGACGTCCTGCGCGACCGGGAAGAAGATCGACGGTTCCGGACGGCGCTGCGAGGTGCGGATCACGGGCGATTCGACGACCCCGACGATCTCCGTGCGCCGGCCGGCGCTGTCGATGACCGCCGCGCCGACCGCGTGCCCGCCGAAGTGCTGCGTGGCGGCTTCGGTGTTGACCACGGCGGTCCGACAGTCGCCGGGGGCCGGATGTCCCGGATACAAGACTCCGTCGGTGGTGCGGAATCCCATGATGCTGAAATAGCTCGCCGACGCGCTGTTCACGTCGACGACGGCGCGGGGCTGATCGGACCAGCCGGGCACGCGGAACCGCGTCGGTCCGGTGCGCTCGATCGCATCGTTCTGCGGCCCGTAGTAGTAAATCGTCGGCGGTGCCGCGGCGTAGTCCTTCTGCATGGCCACGATGCCGATGATCTCGAGGCGCGCGCCCGCTTCGTCCACGATCGCGCGGCCGACCGCGTCGCCGCCGAAGTGCGTGCGGGCCGCCGCCTCGTTCACGATCGCCACCCGGCACGCCTGCGCGGTGTCCTCGCCGCTGAACATCCGCCCGTGCAGCGGCGGCACCTGGATGCGCGACAGCTCGTCAGGCGTGAACGTCACCACGTTCATCACGACCTCGCGCCGCGGCGCGTCCTGCCGCTCGATCCGGAGCGTCTGCCATACCGGCTGGCTGTTGGGCAGGCGCCACGCCCAGCCGGTCGAGGCCACCCGCGGCACCGACTGCCCGGCCCGCCCGATCGCGTCGTAGTACTCCAGCGCGAGGTCGCCGCGCGTGAGCGCGGAGCGCGGTTCGACGGTGGCGAGCACGGACGGTCCGAGACGTTCACCGCGGTCGGTCTGCACCGCCTCGCGGAAGCCTGGAGATCAGCAGCCCGGTCGCGATCACCAGCACGCAGCAGCAGGCCATCTGGCCGGCGACCATTCCCGCCCGCACTCGCCTCATCGTTCTCGAAGGCCCGGCACTCTCGCGACGGAGTACGGCTGCGGGATCGTCGTGGCGGACCTCGACCAGCGGCATCAGCCCGCACACTGCCGCGACGGCGGCACAGACGGCCGATGCCGCGGCGATGCCGAGCACATCGGGAAGGAAGACCAGGCGCTCGGCGTCCTCCTCGAAGAGGAAGGCCGGCACCAGGTCCGCGGTCCACATCGCGAGCAGCATCCCCAGCGCGCCGCCGATCGCCGCCACCAGTGCGCTGTCCATCAACAGTTGTCTCGCCAGCTGGCCGCGGCTGGCGCCGAGCGCGACGCGCACCGACGTCTCGCGGGCCCGCGCCGCACCCCGTGACAGCAGGAACATCGCGACGTTGGCGCAGGCGATGAGGAACACGGCCGCCGCCGCGGCGCCGAGCAGCGTGCCGAGCCGGCGCATCCCGATCGCCATCTCCGGCGTCGTGCCGGTATAGCGATGCACGACGATGGCGTCGGCGGCATTGCGCTGCGCGTTGACGAGCGCCTCGGCGCGATCGGTGTCGATTCCAGGCTGCAGCCTGCCGATGACCCAGAGCGTGCGGCCCCGTCGATCCTCGATGCGGCCGCGGTCCGGCGCCGGCATCCAGACATCCACGGCGCTGCCGAGATAGAGGCCCTCGAGCCACGGCGGCGCGGCACCGGCAACCGTTCCGGCGACGGTGCCGATGCGAATCCCGGTACCCGCAGGATCGCCATCCTCACCGAACTCCATCTGGGTGAGGCGATGACTGAGGACGATGCCGTTCGGCCGCGGCAGATCGAGGATCTCGGCAAGCCCGGACGTGACCGATGCCGTCGCCGCCACCATCGACCGACCGCCGATCAGGACGGTCTCCTGCGATTCACGCGCCGCGCCCAACCGCGCGAAGACATCGCCGTGCGCGGTCAGCGATTCGAACGCCTCGGCGGACAACGGCCCGAGCTCGCCGCGCTCGTCGCGCCCGAACAGCGACACGATCGACTCGGGCTGCGGCAGCGGCAGATCGCGGGTGAGCAGGCCGCGCACGAAGCCGACCACGACCGCGTTGCTGCCGATGCCGACGGCGATCGTCAGCACCAGGGCGAACGTGGCGGCGGGCGCCCGCGTCAGGCTTCTCGCCGAGTACTTGAGGTCGGCCCATCCCGGCATCACTCCATAGCGTAGCGAGTCGGGCGGGACTTCCGAACTTTTCCCTTTTAACTTCTCACTTTCAAACTTACATTCGTCAGCACATGGTCCAGTCCGTCTACACCCGTTGTGTCTCGGCACTCCTCGTGATTGTCGTGGCAATCCTCACCACGTTGTTCGTCGAGGCGCGAATGCAGCCGGCCGGCCAGGCCGCCACCGTCCGCCTGGTGCCCGACGACCTGCGCGACACGTCGTGGGTCGATCGGGTGGGCGCCGCCCAGATCAAGGCGATGGCCGGGTCCGGCGTGTTCCACGACTTCCAGTTCACCGACCGGCTCGCCGACAGCCGGATCACCTACACCCACCGCATCGTGGACGACGCCGGCAAGACCTACAAGGCGGCGCACTACGACCACGGCAACGGCATCGCCATCGCGGACGTCGACGGCGACGGGCTCTCGGACGTCTATTTCGTCAACCAGGTCGGCGGCAACGAGCTGTGGCGGAACGCCGGCGGCGGCAGGTTCGAGAACATCACGGCGGCGGCGGGCGTGGCCGTGGCCGGCAGGGTCGGCGTGACCGCCTCGTTCGCCGACATCGACAACGATGGCGACGCCGACCTTTACGTGACCACGGTTCGCGGCGGCAACGTCCTGTTCGAGAACGACGGCAAGGGCCGCTTCAAGGACATCACCGTCGCCGCCGGCCTGCGCTACAGCGGCCACTCGTCGGGCGCGGTGTTCTTCGACTACGACCGAGACGGCCGCCTCGACCTCTTCCTCGTCAACGTCGGGCGCTACACCACCGAAACGGTCGCGGGCGATCGCGAGAAGTTCTACGTCGCCTTCGAGGACGCGTTTGCCGGCCACCTCAAGCCTGAGCGCGCCGAGCGCAGCATCCTCTATCACAACGACGGCAAGAACCGCTTCACCGACGTCTCGAAGCGGATGGCGCTGGTCGACGTGTCGTGGACCGGCGACGCGAGCGCGGTCGACGTCAACGACGACGGCTGGTTGGACCTGTATCTCGTCAACATGCAGGGAGACGACCAGTACTACGAGAACGTCGGCGGCAGCCGCTTCGTCCGCAAGAGCCGCGAGGTGTTTCCGCGCACGTCGTGGGGCGCGATGGGCATCAAGGTGTTCGACTTCAACAACGACGGCCGGCTCGACATCTTCATTACCGACATGCACTCGGACATGAGCCAGACGATCGGCCCCGAGCGCGAGAAGCTGAAGTCCGAGATGAAGTGGCCGGAGTCGTTCCGCGGCAGCGGCAAGACCAGCATCTGGGGCAACTCGTTCTTCCTCAAGGAAGGGCCGGGCAAGTTCCGCGAGGTGTCGGACGCCATCGGCGTGGAGAACTACTGCCCCTGGGGTCCGAGCGTCGGCGACCTCAACGCCGACGGGTTCGACGACGTCATCATCACGGCGGGGATGAACTATCCCGAACGCTACATGCTGAACTCGGTGAAGCTGAACGATCGCGGCAAGCGCTTCGTCGACGCCGAATTCGCCGTCGGCGTCGAGCCGCGGCGCGGCGGCCTGACCACCCCCTGGTTCGAGCTCGACGCGTCGGGCCGGGACAAGGCGCATCCGGACGCTGCCGGCGCGACCGGGCGGGTCACGGTCTGGGGCGCGCGCGGCAGCCGCTCCGCCGTGATCTTCGACGTCGATCGCGACGGCGATCTCGACGTCGTCACCAACGAGTTCAACGCGCCGCCGATGGTGTTGATCAGCAACCTCACCGAGAAGACGCGCGTCCGCTACGTCGAGGTGAAGCTGACCGGTACCAAGTCGAACCGGGACGGCCTCGGCGCGGTGGTCAAGGTCACGGCCGGCGGATCAACCTACACGAAGGTGCTCGACGGCAACTCCGGCTACCTCTCGCACAGCGTCCACCCGCTCTACTTCGGCCTCGGCGCCGCCGAATCGATCGACGGGATCGAGGTGCTGTGGCCGTCGGGGCAGAAGCAGAGCGTGCCAAAGCCGATCGGGATGAACGGGGTGGTGGTGGTGGAGGAGCAATGACTCAAGTCAGAAGTACAACAGAGTACAACAGAAGTACGGAAGTCAGAACGTTTTGACTTTTGACTTCTGACTTCTTACTTCCTATAGCCCACGTTCGCGTAAGGCTTCGCCCGAGGCACGAACTGTGCGTCGAACTGCGGGTCGGGCGGATCGAACGTATTGGCGTCCTTGCTGATCGTGCCGCGCAGGTCGTTGATCTCGCCGTGAATGAACGAGCCGCGCACGCCGTCGGCATTGACGATGTCGAGCTCGTAGCGTCCGCCGGCCGAGATGCCCCCCTTCAGCGTGTTGTTCCAGAAGATGCAGTCGGTATAGGTGCTGCCCGGGCCGTTGTCGTCGACGCCGTTCCAGTTGCCGGTGAACGTGCAGCGGCTCACTGTCGCGTGCGATCGCTCGAACACCGTCAGTGCCCCGGAGCCGTGTTCCGGGTGATACTCGCCGCCGCTCAACATCCCCACATAGTCCACGCCGAGGTTGGCGATGTTGCCCACGAACAGGCAGTTCTCGAGGACGGCGCGGCTGCCGTGCAGCAGGTCGAACGCCGGAGCCGGTGATCTGCGTGCGGTTGTTGCGGAAGATGCAGTGGCGGAAGACGGCCGCGTCCTGGACCTGGTCGAGATGCTCGACCGAGACCCCGCCGCCGCAGGGGCTGGTGTAGTTGCCGTAGACCTCGACGTGCTCGATCGTCGGATACGACCGCGCGTAGATCTTGATGCCGCCGCCGTCCGCGTAGAAGAACGGCGTCTTCCGCACATCGTCCGACTCGATCGGCGAGCGCTCGCCGGTGCCGGTCGTGAAGTTGTTGGCCCCGGTGATCCTGAAGCCGCGCAGCACGGTCTTGCGGCTGACGCCGTCCCCGAAATAGACGACATGGTTGACGACCGCCGGATGGCTGGGGGCGGCCGGATCGGAGACGTCGGGGTTGGCGGCGGTGAGGATGACGTCGCCGCTCGCTTCGAGCGTGATGCCGTCGTGCCGGGCGTTGAACCAGATCAGCGCCTGCCCCTTGGCCGCCGGACGGTAGGTGCCGGCCTGCACGCGCACGATCTTGTTCACCGGATCGCGCGCGGCGGCCTCGAGCGCATCCTGGATGCGGCCGGCCGGATGCACGTGATAGGTCTTTGCGGCCGGGTCGAGGGTGAAGCCGTTCGACGCGGCGGGAGGCATCGGCGTGCGCTGCTGTGCGACGGCGCGCGCCGGCAGCACGCAGCCTGCGAGCAGCAGCCGGATGAATGCACGTCGATCGTCCTGCCGAAGGGTCATGGGAGTATCGCCAATGTAGCACGGTCGCCGGACCGTCAGACGGCGTCGAAACCAGGAGGAGATGTTCCTCGCGCACCGGTGTGATCGCGCGCGAAAATGTCGGAAGGGAGAGGCCGATGACATTCAGGGACCTGCAGCACGACGTCCGTGAGGCGTGGCGGAGCGTGTCCCGGGCGAAGGCCTTCAGTGCGGCGGCTGTTCTGACGCTGGCGCTCGGCATCGCGGGTACGACCGTGATGTTCACGCTGGTGCACGGCGTGCTGCTGCGGCCGCTGCCGGTGCGCGATCAGGACCGCGTCATCGTCGCCTGGAAGGAGCTGCGCGCGTCGGGCTTCACGCATTATCCGTTCGGCAATACCGCCATCGACGACGTCGGGAGGCACGGCCGGCTGTTCGAGGCTGTCGCCGGTGTGGATGCGAACGGGGTGGGCGGCGACCTCATCACCGACGGCCAGGTGACACACGATCTGGACGTCGCGCTGGTGACGGGCGAGTTCTTCGCCGTGCTCGGAGTCGTGCCGGTGCTGGGGCGTTCGCTCACACGCGCCGATGACGTCGAGGGCGCCGAGCCGGTCATCGTCATCAGTCACGGGCTGTGGCAGCGGCTCTACGCCGGCTCGCCGGAGGTCATCGGCCGCAGGGTCACGCTCTCGCAGCAGCGGTTCGCCATCGTCGGCGTGATGCCGCGCGATCTGGATTACCCGAACGGTGTGGAGGCGTGGCGGCCAACGCACACGGTCGGTACGACGAGCGCGTTCGGTGACGCGGCCCGCAGCGAGATCGATCTGCTGGCGAGGCTGCGGCCGGGCGTGACGATCGAGCAGGCCACGGGTGAGCTCGCCACGCTGACGCGTCAGTTCGAATCGCAGGCCGCCGGCGGCACCCGCGGTCTCACGCCGGTCGTCCAGCCTCTCGCGGACGTCGTCGTCGGCAACGTCCGGCGCGCGCTGCTGGCGATGGCCGCCGCGGTTGCGCTGGTGCTGCTCATCGCCAGCGCGAATGCCGCCAACCTGCTGCTGATGCGCGGAGAAGCGCGACGGCACGAGCTCGCGATTCGCCATGCGCTCGGGGCCGGCGCGGGCCGGATTGCCAGATATCTGCTCGCCGAGAGCCTGCTGCTCACGCTGATGGCCACGGCCACCGCCTTCGTGGCCGCGTGGTGGAGTGTGCGAGGGCTGCTGACCCTGCTGCCGGACGGGTTGCCGCGGCTCGAGTCCGTCCGCGTGGATGCGGCCGTCGTGTCGTTCACGGCGATCGCGGCGTTGACGACATGGCTGCTGGCAGGTGTCGGACCGGCGATGGTTGCCGGCCGCGTCGATCTTCCCGGCCAGCTCGCGAGCGGCGGGCGTGGCGTCAAGGGTCCGGCGTCTCGCTGGCGGCGGGTGCTGGTGGTCGCACAGGTGGCGCTGGCGGTGACGATCGTGGCGGCGGCGGGCCTGCTGACGCGGACGGTGCAGCACCTGCAGGCGATTGACGTCGGCCTGGCTGCGGATCGTCTGGTGTTCGTCGAGATGACGCTGCCGAACGCGAAGTACGCGGAACGAGCGCGCCACGAGCAGTTCCTCGATGACGTGATGGCGAGGCTGGGCGCGTTGCCGTCCGTCGCCGCCGTCACCCCGATCAACGTCAAGCCGTTCTCCGGCGACGGCGGCTGGGACGTCCCGCGGTTCACCGCGGAAGGGCAGTCGGCGGAGCAGGCCGCGGCGAACCCGTCGCTGAACCTCGAGTCCATCCACCCCGGCTACTTCCGGACGTTCGAGATCCCCGTCGTCCGCGGCCGTGCGTTCGCCAACTCCGACCGGGAGGGCATGCTGAGCGTGGCCATCCTCAGCGACGAGGTCGCCGCCCGGACCTGGCCGGGACAGGATCCGATCGGCAGGCGCATCAAGATGGGCGGGGCCGACAATCGCGAGCCGTGGCTGACGATCGTCGGCGTGGCCGCGTCGACGCGCTATCGCGAGCTCTCGCGGCCGCGGCCGACCGTGTATCTGCCGGCGGCGCAGTTCCTGATGACCGCCCAGACGCTCGTGGTGCGGACCCAGGCGCCGCTCGATCTCGTCGCGCCCCTCGTGCGGGATCAGATCCGCGGCGTCGATCCGGACGTCCGCGTGGCGCGCACCGCGGCGTTCACGGAGCTGCTCGCCGAGCCGCTCGCGCGCCCGCGCTTCAACGCGTTCGTGCTCGGCGTGTTCGGCCTGGCGGCGTTGCTGCTGACCACCGTCGGCCTGTACGCGGTCATCGCCGCGCACGTGCGGCAGCGCGAACGTGAGATTGCCGTCCGGGTGGCGCTCGGGGCCACTGTCGCCCACGTGCGTCGCCTCGTGCTGGGTGAGGCGCTCGGACTCGCGGCGGTGGGAGCCGCGATCGGTCTCGCCGCATCCGTCGGCGCGAGTCGCTCACTGCGCGCCATGCTGTTCGGCGTCGACGCCCTCGACCCGGCAACGTTGCTCGGCGCCGCACTGCTGCTGATGATCCTGGCGGTACTCGCGTCGTATGTGCCGATGCGCCGCGCCGTGCGCGCCGATGCGGCGGGGGTGCTTCGGGGGTGAGAGCTCACGGAGGGGGCGGAGGTACCGGATCTTAGAAACGGAGCAACGGAGAAAACGGAGAAATCGGAAAAGACAGAATCAGCCGGATCTCTTCGTTGGATTGAGCATTCGTGTTCGCGCGCCGGCCTACGGCCGGCCGCCGCGAACAGCAACCGTAGTATTTGAGCTCCGTTTCCCTTCGTTGTCTCCGTTGCTCCGTTCCTGAGATCCGGTGTCTCCGTAACCTCCGATGTCCCATTCCTCCGTAACCTCCGGCACTTGACTCCAACCTCACAGAGCGAATATATTCGCGCTAGGCGAAATTATTCGCCGCGACGTCATCCGGAGTGTCCCGCCACCTCATGGCCAAGCCGACCACTGTCGACCTCACCCGCCGCGAGAGCCAGATCATGGAGATTCTCTACCGCCGCCGCCGCGCGACGGTCGAGGAGATCCGGTCCGAGCTGCCCGATGCGCCGAGCCCGTCCAGCGTCCGCAAGCTGCTGGAGATCATGATCGACCGCGGCCTGCTGGCGCGCGAGTACGACGGCCCGCGCTTCGTCTACTTTCCCGCGGTCAAGCCGGAAGATGCCAGCCGGTCGGCGCTGCAGCAGCTGGTCCGCACCTTCTTCAACAATTCACCGGGCACGGCGATGGCGGCGCTGCTCGACATCTCGTCGACGCAGCTGTCGCCCGCCGACTACCGCCAGCTGAGCGCGCTGTTGAAGCGCGCCCGGGAACAGGGGAGCGACAAATGAGCACGCTGTCGATCGAACCCGCGCTCTGGATCGTCGCCAGGGCCTCCGCCCTGATCGCGATCGCCGCGCTCGTGCAGCTGGTCGTCGGCCGGCGGTCATCCGCGGCCGCCCGACATCTGGTCTGGACGCTGGCGATCGCGGGCGTGCTGCTGCTGCCGCTCGCGACCTGGGCGTTGCCCACGTGGTCTGTTGTCGTCCCATCGGCGTCGGTCGCCCCGCCGGTCGCGGCGCCGACGTCAGCGGCGCCCGACGTCGCTGCGGAGCTGCCGGCCGTGGCGACGACCGCGCCGCCGATGGCGACGCCACCTCAGCGCAGCCGAGGCTGGCGTGGACGTCGATCGCGATGGCCATCTATGTCGGCGGCGTGCTGCTCATGCTGGTGCGGCTGGGCCTGCAGCACTGGAGCGTCCGCCGCTTCGCGAGACACGCGACGCTGGTCAGCGACGGACGCTGGAGCGCGTTGCTGCACGAGGCCGCGCAGGCGCTCGGGGTGCGCCGCGCGGTGCGACTGCTGCGCAGCCGCGAGCACAGCGTGCCGGTTGCGCTCGGCACCCGGCGCCCGTCGATCGTCGTCCCCGCCATCGCCGAGACCTGGGCCGACGACCGGCGGCGGGCCGTGGTGCTGCACGAGATGGCGCACGTCGCCAGGCTCGACTGCTTCACGCAGGCGCTGGCGTCGGTGGCGTGCGCGATCTACTGGTTCCATCCCGCGGCGTGGTGGGTGGCGCGGCGGCTGCGCGTCGAGCGCGAGCTCGCGTGTGACGATCGCGTGATCGCCGCCGGCACCGAAGCGCGCGATTATGCCGGGCACCTGCTCGAGATCGCGTACTCGGTCGGCCGCCGGCGGGCGCCCGCCCTCGCGGTCAGCATGGCCTCGTCCAGCCAGCTCGAAGGACGCATGCTCGCGGCGCTCGACGCGCGCCGCAACCGGCGCGTCCCGGCCGTCCGCCTGCGGCTGGCCGCCAGCGCTGCCGCCGTCGTGCTGTCGCTGATCGTCGCCACCGCAACGCCGACGTTCACGGCTCCGGCCGCGGTTCAGCCGATGGCGCAGCCTGACGCGTCTGCGTCCGCCGCGCCGGACGTGTCTCCGGCTCAGATCCGCGAGTCAGCCGATCGGCTTCGGGATCTCGGGCGCGACGCCGTCCGTGCGGCCGCGTCAGCGGCGGGATTTCTGCAGGACAACCTGCCGGGCACCTGGGAAATCCGTCCGACCACCAAGGACGACGGCACCGTGCATCTGCGGCTGGTGGAGCTGAACTCGTCGTCGGGTACGAACGTGCCGATCGATCGGCTCGAGGGGCTGACGGCCGCCCAGTTACGCGGCGCCGGCGGGCCGGTGCAGTTCCGGCTGCGCCGCGATGCCGGGACGTTTACGTTCGAGGGCGTGCTTCGCAACGGCGTCGGCGCCGGGACGTTCTCGTTTGCCGCCGATCCGAACTTCCCGTCCGAGCTGGCGAAGCGCGGCTTCGCGAGGCCGTCGGCGCGCGAGCAGTACCAGATGGCTCGCCACGACGTCGGGTTCGCGCTGATCGACGAGCTGGGCCGGCAGGGCTACGCGAAGGTGCAGACGCCGGAGCTCGTGCGCGCCGGCCAGCACGGCGTGAACGCGGACTACGTCCGCGAGATGGGCGCGCTCGGCCACAAGCTCGGCACGCTCGCGCCGCTGATCACGCTGCGCGACCATGGCGTGGGGCCGTCGTACATCAAGGAGCTCGCCGAGCTCGGGTACAAGAGCCTGTCAGCCGACGAGCTGCGCCGGGCCCGCGACCATGGCATCAGCGCCGAGTACGTGAAAGGCATGCGCGACGCCGGCTACGGCTCGCTGCCGATGGACACGCTGATCAACGCGCGGGACCACGGCGTCAGCCCCGAGTACGTGCGCGAGCTCGGAGAGGCCGGGCATGGCAAGCTGGCGCTCGAACACGTCATTCGGGTCCGCGACCATGGCGTGTCGGCCGACTACGCCCGCGAGATGCGGGCCCTCGGCCACGCCGTCGGGATCGACGAGCTCGTGCGCGCCCGGGATCACGGCGTCAGCGTCGAGTTCGCGCGCGAGATGGCCGCGCTCGGCTATCCCAACCTGCCGCTCGACGCGCTGATCCGAATGCGCGATCACGGCGTCTCACCGCAGTTCGTGCGCGAGCTGAAGACGCTCGGCTACGACAAGCTGGCGATCGACGACCTCGTCATGCTCCGCGACCACGGGCTCTCCGCCGAGCGCATCAAGCGGGCCAACGACCGCGCCGGGACGCGGCTGCCGATCGACCTGCTGAGGTCGCTCGCCGACGGCGGAGGCATCCGCTAGCGGCGCGTCGCATGACGCGAGGGCCGGCCCATCGGTCGGCCGCCCCGTTCAGCCTTAGCGCGGCAGTCGCAGCGGCCACACATTGAACGAATGGAGATCGCTGGTCAGCACGTGACCACCGATCTCGACTCTCGTGATGGTGACGCTGCCGGGGATCGTCACTTTCGTGGGGTTCCCCGGGTCGAAGCGCGGTTCGCGGTTTTCATAATCGAGCTCGGGGACCAACTTGGACCCCTGCGGAACCAGGTGAAACCTCAATGCCGTCGTTCCGTCAGTGTCCTCGAATGTGACCCGAACAGAGGAGCCTGCGTACGTCGGTGCGGCCGGCACCGTATTGAGCTCGAGGACGAAGATGTCCACGTGCTTGCCGTTTGGGTGGTTGGTCAGCCACTTCCTCCTGCTGTCGGGCCCTCTCGGCCTCCAACCCTTCTCGTGCTCGACAACCAGCGATCCTCCGCTGACGACAATCACCGGCCGGTCCTCGTCTTCCAGTGGATGGATGAGCTTGGTCAGCACGACTCCGCCGACAACCCCACCGAGGAAACACAAGACTTCATTTTTGTCCGGCATCGAGGCGTCCTTCCTTACCGAGGTGTTGCGATCAGTTCGACCCGATCTTTGAGACGGACCAGATCGGCGCGTTTCAGATACGTGTCGGCGTCGGCCTTCCACGCGGCGACGAGCTCGGCGACGGTCGCCACCGCCGTCTTCTTCAACGTCGCCGCCTGAGCTGTGTCACCAAGCGCGTCAGCGGCGACCGCGGCCGTCGCGGCGAACCGCCAGCGATCCTCCATCGACAGTGACGTGGCGAATTCCGTGAGCGTGTTCGTGGCGGCGGTGAGCGCCGCCCGGTGGTCGCCGCGCGCGCTCGCCGCGGCGATCTGCCAGAAGCGCAGCTCGCGGGTCGTGGCATTGGACAACGTCGGCGTGTCCGCGGGTCGCGACCACGTCCCCGGAGCGGCGGCGCCGCGCGCGATCGCATGATCCAGCAACGCCACGCTCAGCAGGGTCGTGGAGTCGGTCTTGCCGCTCGAGGCCTGGACGGCCTCGAAGGCGAACCTGGCGGCCTGATCGAAGCGCTCCTCGAATCGTGGCCCGCAGCGCGCGCAGTTGGCGGACGCGACGTGCACGCTGGGCGAACACCTCGATGCCGGCGGCCGCGCCGGCGTCCAGTTCCTTGAGCGGCGCGTCGGCGTCGGCGCCGCGTCCCAGCCGGATGAGCAGCTCGGCCCGGTTCTGCAAATCGAACGACAGCCGCGCGTTGTCCTTCTGGCGCCGGTGGATCGCCTCGCCGCGCTCGCGATAGGCGAGCGCTTCGGGGAAGAATCCAAGCGCCATGAGCTGCGCGGCGAGGTTGTCGAGCGCCACCGCCAGCTGCCCGTCGTCGCCCAGGCCCTCCGCGATGGCCAGCCCCTCCAGCGCGAGCGCCCGGGCGCGCGCGAACTCGCCGGCGTCCTCGTGGGCACGGGACGCGATCGAGAGCGCGTCCATTTCCCAGCGTCGATACCCGCGCGATCGCAGTGCCGGCAGCATCGCCTCGACGGCCGTGCGCGCCTGCGCCGACTTCCGCTGCTCGAGAAGGCAGCTCGCGAGCTGCAGCCTGGCGCGCATCGACGTGCGCGGCGCGCGCCGGCGCTCGGACAGATCCACTGCCCGCTCGAGCAGCCGCTGCGCCCGGTCGCGCTCCTGCTTGCGCATCAGCACCACGGCCAGATCGATCAGGCCGTTCGCGGCCACGGTATCGAGCCTCGCCTCGAGCGCCTGGTCCACGGCGGCGGTGGCGTCCGCTTCCGCCCTGGTCAGATCGCCCTCGGACGCGGTGACGGTCGCGAGGCCGATGTCGGCGCGGATGCGCTGGGAGGTGTTGCGTGTTCAGGCGGGCGCGCTCGCTGGCCTGCCCGAGCGCCGCTCTCGCCTCCTGCAGCTCGTTGCCGGACGCGAGAAAGAGCCCGCGCCGCAGGACGGCTTCGGTTTGCCCTTCGGCGTTCGCGCCAGTCTCGTACAGACGCTCGGCGTCCGCGAACCGCTGCAGCGCCTGATCGCGGCGGAGCGCGATGGCCGCGAGGATGCCCATGTGCAGGTGGGCGGCGGCGGACCGGCCATCGATTTCGAGCGCCCGCTCGAAGCTGGTGCGCGCGTCGGCGGGCATCCCGGCCGCCTGCTGGGCGCGCCCGAGATCGACCCAGGCGCCGGCGTCCGACGGCGCGCGGATGGTCAGCTGACGGTATGCGGCCACCGCCGCATCCGGTTTCCCGGTCGCCAGCGCGTTGACCGCGTCGAAGCGCAGCCGATCCTCGGCGCGGAGCGTCGCGCGGTCCACGTTGAGCAGCGCGTCCTTCGCTTCGCTCTCCTCGTCCAGCTCGATGTGCGCTTCGGCGAGCCGCGTATAGGCCGGCGCGTAGCCGCCGCTGACGGCCAGCGCTTCCTTGAAGGCGCGGCTGGCGCTCAAGTAGGCGGCGTTTCGCAGGTGATCGACGCCCAGCTCATACCAGCGCTCGGCATCGGGCGACAGGGCGGCGCCGCCTCGGGTCCGCGACCATTGCCATACCCCGAGTGACGCCACCGCCGCGAGAACGGCGGCGATCGCGGCCACCCGCAGCCAGCGGCGCGGTCGTGGCGCAGCGGCCGGGCCTGTCGACGTGGCTGGTCCTGTCGACGCGAGCTGGCAGCATGGCGTCCGGCAGCAGCACGCGAATCGCGCCGACGACCTCGTCGGCGGTCTGGAACCGGTCGTCAGGATGCTTCGCCAGCAGCCGGCGGCACAACTCGTCGTATCGGGTCGTCAGCTCCGGCCGCACCGCCGACGGGAGCGCGGGCTGGACGTGAAGCACGGCGGCGCAGATCTCGATTGACGTGCGACCGGTGAACGCCGGGCGTCCGGTCAGGCATTCGGTCAGGACGCACCCGAGCGAGAACAGATCGGATCGGCCATCGAGCACGCGCTGCTCGATGTGCTCGGGCGACATGTACGACGGCGTGCCGATGAAGCTACCCTCACGAGTGCCGGCCTGCGTTTCCGCCGCCTCGTATCCGGCAGGCGTAGCCAGCCGAGCGATGCCGAAGTCGAGCAGCTTCGGCCGGCCCGACGGCGTGATCATCACGTTCTCGGGCTTCAGGTCGCGATGCACCACGCCGTGCCGGTGCGCCTCCGCCAGCGCGTCCGCGATCTGCGCCGCGAGCGTCAGCGCGTCATGGGCATCGAGCGGCCCGCGCCGCAGCCGCGCCGCGAGCGTCTCGCCTTCGACGTACTGCATCACGATGAAGGGCGTCGCCCCGGGATCCGCCGCGTGAACCTCGTAGACCGCGCAGATCGCCGGGTGATCGAGGGCGGCGGCCGCCTGGGCCTCGCGCACCAGTCGCCGGCGCGACTCGGGATCGCTGACGCGATCGGCGGAGATGAACTTGATGGCGACGTCGCGGTTCAGCTCGACGTCGTGCGCGAGCCACACCTCGCCCATGCCGCCGGAGCCGAGCACACGGCCGAGACGGTACTTCGCCAGGCGAGGATCAGGAGGCTCGCTCATGGCCGGGGAATCGGACCAGCCTAAACGATCCGGCGGGCGGGGCGCAAAAGGACCGGTGCGAAGCGATGCCCCGCCGGGACGAGCGCTACACGCCGCTGGCGCGGGCGGCCGCGAAGATCCGGCCGACGTGCTCCGGGGCGAAGAACTCCGCCGGAGAGGTCGTGCCGGCGAACACGCCCGCGAACCCGTCCATCGCGTCCTGGTTGCCGTGCACCGCCGCGAGCAGCTGCTGCATCTCGGGGGGCGCCGGCGCCAGTCCTCGCGAACTGACAGGTGAACTCGTACATCGGGAACGCGTGCTGATCGCGCGCCGCCTGATACGCCCCCATCGCGTCCTCGAATGGCCGGCCTTTCGAGAGCGTCTCGTCGATGGCGGTCGCGCAGAGCTCGGCGTCGCGGAACGCATCGGAGATGCCCTGCGCGGTGATGAAGTCCTTGTTGTAGCCGGCGTCGCCCACCAGCGCCCAGCCAGGACCGAACGGCCGCCGGAAATAGTTCGGCACCGCGGCGCCGACGAAGCGCTCCTCGCGCGTGGCCGCGCGGACCCGTTCCGCGAACGCCGGCACCAGGTCGAGCGCGGCCATGAAGTGCCGTTCGACGTCCCGCTTGTTCTCGTCGAACTCCACGGCGGGCCAGCCGCCGACGATCAGCGTGAGGTCGTCATTGGTGGCCCACGCCGCGAACGCGCGCGTGCCGCGGTCGTAGGCTTCGAACCGGCCGTTCATCGGGAGCCCGCTCCAGTAGGCGTAATAGCTCGCCTGCAGCGGCGGCCGCTCGTTGTACTGCGCGGCGCCGACCGTCTTCGCGACCAGCGAGTGCAGGCCATCGGCGCCGACGACGAGCGGTGCCGACTCGGTGACCGCACCACCGGCGCGATCGTGTCCACGGATGCCGGTCACCCGATCGCCCTCGCGCACGATCTCGTCGACGACGAAGCGCTCGCGGACCTCGGCGCCAGCCGCGGCCGCGGCATCGACCAGCAGTTTGTCGAGCACGGTGCGCCGCGGTCCGTAGGCGACGGGCGAGTCCGGCGTGCCCGGCGCTCCCTCGATCGTGAACGGGCCGACGTCGAAGGCATAGGTGCCGACAGGCGGGCAGCCGGTCGCGGTCACCTGTTCGAGCAGCCCCCAGCTCTTCAATCGGGCGACTCCCGGCGGATGAATCAGGTGCGTCGACATCGTGTCGCTGGGAAAGCCGGCGCGATCGACGACCAGCACCTGATATCCCTTGCGCGCCAGCAGCATCGACAACGGTGACCCCGCGCACCGCGCCCCGACCACGATCACGTCGAATGTGTTGCCCACCGGCGACCGTCCTTTCTCGCGTCCGCGACAGCATAGCCGAGGGTTGGTCCAACATGGTAGATTGTCTACCATATTTCCGGAACCGGGCCCTGGTCCGACACGTAACGAATCACGAACGAATCATGGCTGTATTTCTGGAGGCCGAGACATGCCCTGGCTGCCCTTCCGACTCCGCCGGCGCGTGACCGCGGACGACCGCGCCCGCGATCTCGACCGCGAGATTCGCAGCCACCTCGAGCTCGAGGCGGAAGAGCAACGCCTCGATGGCGCGTCGCCGGACGAGGCCCGTTGGGCTGCGCGTCGTGCCTTCGGCAACCCGCTGCTGATCGCAGAAGACGGCAGGGCGGTGTGGGGACGACCTGCGCTCGAGGCGTGTCTGCAGGACCTCCGTTACGGCGTCCGGCTGATGCGGCGGTCGCCGGTCTTCTCGATCGTCGCCGCTGCCTCGTCCGCGCTCGGCATCGGCGCCTGCGCGGTGATTGCCGCGCTGTTGAATACGGTTCTCCTCAAGCCGCTCCCGGTGGAGGCGCCGGACCGGCTCATGCACGTCTCCGAGCTCGACCGCCGCAGCGGCGAGGCGGGCAACGAGCTGTCGTATCTCGACTTCCGCGACCTGCAGCAGCGGACGCGGATCTTCGACGGCGTCGCCGCCGCCAACTACATGCTGCCCCTGGCGATCGGTGCCGAGGACGATCCCCAACGCCAGTGGGGAGCCCTCGTCACCGCCAACTACTTCGACGTGGTCCGCCCGCTCTTCCTGCTCGGCCGCGGCTTCGACCGCGGCCGCGACGACGTGCGCGGCGCGCCGCCGGTCATCGTCCTCAGCCACGATCTCTGGCGCGGGCGCTTCAATGGCGATCGCGGCATCGTGGGCCGGGACGTCTCCGTCAACGGCAAGGTGGCGACCGTGATCGGGGTCACGGCCGACGGGTTCGCGGGCACGCAGCTCGGGTTCGCGTCGGCGTTCTGGATTCCCTTCTCGATGCTGGACGAGGTCGAGGGCCGGAGCGGGCCGGTCACGCAGAACCGGCGCCGCTTCTGGCTCGACGTCGTGGCCAGGCTCCCTGACGGCGCAACGCTCGCGTCGGCGCAATCGGAGCTCGAGGATCTCGGCCGAGTCATCGATAAGGAATTCCCGAGGCCGACGGAGCGCGTGTTCCAGGCCGAGCGCGCCGGCCAGATCGATGCGCGGCTGCGCGGACTCTCCGGGACGATGATCGCGATCGGGTTCGGGCTGACCGGGCTCGTGCTCGCGGCCGCGTGCGCCAACGTCGCCAACCTGCTGCTCGGACGCGCGTCGGCGCGGCGCCGGGAGATTGCGGCGCGGATGGCGCTCGGCGCGAGCCGTGCCAGGCTGGTCCGGCAGCTGGTGACCGAGAGCGTCCTGCTCGCGGGCATTGGCGGACTGGGCGGGGTGCTGATCGCGGCGTACGTGACGTCGCTCTTCTCCCGCCTGCGCGCGCCGCTGGGATGGCCGATCGATCTCTCCGTCGCCCTCGACCTCCCCGTCGTCCTCTTTTGCGCGGCGCTGTCGATCGTGACGGGGCTGACGTTCGGCCTCGTGCCGGCGCTGCGCGCGACGCGGGCGGATCTCGTCGCCGATCTCAAGGGCGACGCGGCCGGCCGGGCGCAACGGGGCCGGCTTGCGCTGCGTCACGCGCTGGTCGTGACGCAGGTCGCGATGTGCACGGTGCTCCTGCTGTGCTCGGGACTGTTCCTGCGAAGCCTGCAGGCGGCGCGCGGTCTCGATCCCGGGCTCGCGCACCGGAACCTGTTGCTGCTCGGGCTCGATCCAGGGCTCGGTCATCGTCCTGATGAGGAATCACGTCGGCTGCTGGCCGACATCCTTGCCCGCGCCGAGGCGGTCCCCGGGATCGAATCGGCCACGCTGACGACGGCCGTGCCACTCACCGTGATCATCAGCAATTCCAACTTCGTGGCCGAGCCGCACGCGCCCGACACGCCGCGGACCCGGGCCGACATCTACGGCGTCGGTCCGCGGTTCTTCAGCACGCTGGGCATCCCGCTGCTGGCCGGCCGCGACTTCGGGACCGAGCCGCCGCAGCGCCACGCGATCGTCAACGACGCGTTCGCCCGGGCCGTGTTCCCCGGGCAGTCGCCGATTGGCAAGACCTTCATCGGCGACGGCAAGAAGCTGGAGATCGTGGGCGTGGCCGGCACGGTGAAGTCGCGGACGCTCGCCGAGGCGCCGCGGCCGTCGATCTTCCTGCCGGTGCTGAGCGACTATCGATCGGCCGAGGCGCCGCTCGGCATCACGCTGGTCGTGAAGGCCCGGGACCGCGCCACGGCGGCGGTCGCGCCGGTCCGCGACGCGATCCGCCAGGCCGATCGATCGCTCGCGGTGTTCGACGTCAGGACGATGGACAGCCACATCAGCGACGCGCTGCTCCTGCCGCGGCTCACGTGGCTGCTCTCGTCCGCGGCCGGCTGTGTCGGCCTGGTGCTGGCCATCATCGGCGTCTACGGCGTCATCAGCTTCGCCATCGCCCAGCGGCGGCGCGAGCTCGGCATCAGGCTGGCGATCGGCGCCAGGCCGCGTGAGATCGTCATGATGCTGCTGCAGCAGGGCGCGCTGCTGTCCGCCGCGGGCATCGCGATCGGCCTCGCCGCGGGGTTCGGCCTCGCACGATTCACCGCCAGCCTGCTGTACGGCATCACCCCGTCGGATCCGGTCACGTTCGTCATCGCGCCGGCCTGCGTGGCGCTGGTATCGGTGCTGGCCTGCCTGCTGCCGGCGCGTGCCGCGGCGCGGCTCGACCCCGTCGAGGTCCTGCGGCGAGACTAGTCCCCTGGAAACGTGAACCTAATTCCCAGGCGCGGGCCAATCGGTGACACGATCGGTCCGTGAGGACCGCATGACCGACCTGCCTGTTGCCTGCACGCTCTCGCCGGACGCGATCGCCAGCCGCCGCGCCGGGCTTCTTCCAGGACTGGTCCGGCACGCGTTGAGCGCGGAGGAGCTGGAGAACGGCGTCCGCTACCGGTTCGCCGCGAGCGCGTGGCCGCAGATCGCGACGACCGTCGAGGCGGAGCGTCAGTGCTGTCGATTCCTCGAGTTCGTGCTGCGTCTCGAGCCAGACGAAGGCCCCATTACGCTGACGCTGACCGGGCCGCGCGGCACGCGGGAGTTTCTGGCAGCCCTCATCGCCCCGTGACCCGAACGATCGTCGCCTTTGCTGCCGCCGCTGTGCTCGAGATCGCCGGCTGCTTCGCGTTCTGGGCCTGGCTGCGCCGCGGCGCACCCGTCACCCTCGCGGCCCTGGGCGTCATCAGCCTGATCGCCTTCGCGATCGTCCTGACCCGCGTCGAGACGGCGTTCGCCGGGCGGGCCTACGCCGCGTACGGTGGCATCTACATCGCGAGCTCTCTGGTGTGGCTGTGGCTGGTCGAACGGCAACGCCCGACCGCAGCGGATGCCGTCGGAGCGGCGATCGCGGTGCTCGGCGCGCTGGTGATACTCGGCTTCAATCGGCGCTGACGGCGAGCAAGGGAGGCTATAGAGTACCGGATCTAGGAACGGAGCATCGGAGGCAACGAAGGGAAACGGAGAAGACCGTTTCGCGGGTGCCGGCATCGCCGGCACTTCGGTGGGCCCGATCCCGATCTCACAAACGGCCTTCCGATCTCTACGCCGCTTGTGAGACCGGGATCAGGCCCACCGCAGCCGCGCGGAGCGCGGCCCGCGAATCGGCGCCTCTGTTTCCTCCGTTTTCTCCGTTGCTCCGAGTATTAGATCCGGTCTCTCCGTACACTCCGATGCCTCTCCGGCCTGGATGCCAGCGGCCGGCCCGTCGTGACCATGCGCCCTCGAAGGACCGCCTCTTCACGCCGGTGAGCGGCCTCACCAGGGCCGGCACCGATCAGGCGGTGGCGGCGCGCTCGTTGCTGCAGTCCGGCGCGGGCAGGCCGTCGTCCTCCGCCAGGCCGTCGATCCTCGCGAAGAACGCGCGCACCTCACGCCACGACCCGACCCTCGGATAGCGCGTCTCGGCGGCGTTGTGCGGCGCCGAGTAGAGCAGCGGACGCCCGGTGAACCGCGCGAAGTGCCGCGCGCGATCGTCGATCAGGTAGTCGGCCTCGATGATGCCCTTGTCGCCGCAGAACACGATCTGCGACGGCGGGATGAACGGGAAGTGGCGCTGCAGCCACTGGTACTTCGCGTCGAACGAGCACGGCACGTCCATCGCGGCGGTGACGATGTACACGTCGTGGCGGGCGGCGAGCTCGCGGATGACGTCCTGGCAGTCGGGCATGAGGGCCAGGTCGGCGAAGAACGACGCGTCGAGCATCGCCTCGACCGCCTCGCGCTCGGCCGCCGGGATCCACTCCTCGAGGTGGCGGCCATGGAGCTGGGCGACGGTGAGCTGCGCACCGAACGCGAGGTTGTAGCGGCGGACGTGCTCGGCCAGCGCGTCGGCCATCACTTCGTCCATGTCGATGGCGATGCGCAGCCGGCCGGAGCGGGCGAACGTCACGATGTCTCTGTCTTGTCCACCCGTTCAGGGTCGCCCGGATCGAGGAATTCGTCCAATGAAACGTTTGGCCTCATCTGATAACCTGCGGTTATGGATGTCGAGCTCGCCGACCTTGCCGCGGTGGTCGCGCTCGCCGAGGCGCTGCACTTCGGCCGCGCCGCCGATCGCCTGCACGTCTCGCAGCCGGCGCTGAGCAAGCGGATCCGCAAGCTCGAGGCCCGCATCGGCGGGCCGCTGCTGGTGCGCCGCTACCGCGACGTCCGCCTGACCGAGGCCGGGCGGCTGCTCGCCGAGCGCGGCCGGCAGCTGCTGCGCGAGTCGGAGGCGACGGTGGCGCTGTCGCAGCGCGCCGCGCGCGGCGAGGCCGGGCGGCTCCGCATCGGCTTCGGCATCGCCAGCATCCTCGGCCTGCTGCCCGACGTCCTGCTGCGGTTCCGCGAGAGCCACCCCGGCGTCCACCTCCACCTCCGCGACATGTCCACGCCGGATCAAATCGAGGCCCTTGCCGGCGGGGACATCGACGTCGGCTTCGTCCGCCTCCCGCTGGCCGACCGCCGGCTGGTGGTCCGGCCGATCCTCGACGAGCGGCTGGTGCTGGCGATCGGTCCGCGCAGCGGCTGGCAGGCGCGGCTCGGACTGCGCTCGGTGTCGGCCGAGCCGTTCATCCTGATCGCCCGCACCCGGTCCGCGAGCTTCTACGACCACGCGCTCAGCGTCTGCGCCGCCGCCGGCTTCGCGCCCCGCATCGTCCAGGAGGCGAACGAGCTGTTCACCGTGCTGTCGCTGGTCGGCGCCGGCCTGGGCGTGTCGCTGGTGCCGCGCTCGGCGGCGTCGATGCAGCTGCCGGGGGTGCGCTACCGCGAAGTGAAGCTGGCCGAGGCCGCCTGGAACATCGGCGTCGCCTGGCACCGCGACGCCAGCAGCGTCACCCTGGTCCAGCGGTTCGTCAGCATGGTGCGCGAGGCCCGCGCCGCGCCAGCCCGGCGGCGGGGGAAGTAGGCTTCCCGCGTCCCGCATCCCGCGTCCCGCATCCCGCGTCCCGCATCCCGATCCCGATCACCGCATCCCGACCTAGAATCTCCTCATGAGCATTTCGCGCCGTACGTTCCTTGCCGGTCTTGCCGCCGGCGCGCCCGCCATCCTCCGCGCCCAGCCGCGATCCGATCGCCTGCCGCTGTCGTTCTCCACCCTCGGCTGCCCGACGTGGCCGTGGCGCCGCATCGTCGAGCAGGCGGCGGCGATGGGGTATGCGGCGATCGAGCTGCGCGGGATCGAGATGAAGATGGACCTGCCGGCGCGTCCGGAGTTCACCGGCACGCGGCTGGCTGACAGCAGGAAGGATCTCGACGCGCTCGGCCTGAAGATTTCCGACCTCGGCGCGTCGTCGCGCATGCACGAGGCGGATCCCAAGGTCAGGGCCGCGCAGCTCGACGAGGGACGGCGCTTCATCGATCTCGCGCAGCAGCTGCGCGTCCCCTACGTCCGTGTCTTCGGCGACCGCATCCCGGCAGAGCAGCCGCGCGCCGAAGTCATGGCGCGCGTGATCGACGGCTTGCGGACGCTCGGCCAGCACGCGAAGGGCAGCGGCGTCGCCGTCCTGCTCGAGGCCCACGGCGACTTCACCGACTCACCGACGCTGCAGGAGCTCCTCAAGGGGGTCGCGATGGACAACGTGGCGCTCCTCTGGGACGCGCACCACACGTTCGTGTCGGGCAAGGAACAGCCGGCGGCCACGTTCGCGGCGCTCGGGCAGTATGTCCGCCACACCCACCTCAAGGACTCCAGGCCCGAAGGGACCGGCATCCGCTACGTCCTGACCGGCAGCGGCTCGGTGCCGGTGCGCGACACGGTCGCGATCCTCAAGAAAGCCGGTTACACCGGCTACTACGGCTTCGAATGGGAGAAGGGCTGGCACCCGGAGATCGAGGAGCCCGAGGTCGCGTTCCCGCACTTCGTGAAGATGATGCGCGATTACCTGGCGGTCGCCTGACGGGACGCCAGGAAGTCAGAAGTACAAAGTCAGAAGTCAAAACGTTTTGACTTTTGCCTTCTTACTTGTCGTTTTTCGAGAGGTACTTCCGTGAGGACCCTGCCGGAAGAGCCCGCCGGGATCTCCACGCCAACCATCGTGGCCAGCGTCGGCGCCAGATCGTTCAGCGCGACGTGCGCCGAATACTCGCCGGCGCGGATGCCCCGGCCCATCAGGATCAGCGGGATGTGGGCGTCGTAGTTGTACGGCGTCCCGTGCGTCGTGCCGGTGGCCTGCCGCATCCAGTACGGCTCGAGGATGATCTCGAGGTCGCCTGAGCGCTGGGGGTTGAAGCCGCGCAGCACGCGGCTGCCGATGCGATCGTTGGGAACCTCGCCGCGCAGCAGCTGGTCGCGCGTGTAGACGCGCGCGACGTGCGGCACTTTCGTCACCGCCGCCGCGGCGATGCGCCGGACCTCGGCGGGATCGAGCTTCAGCTGATCGATCAGCTCGTAGTTCAAGTACGGGGACGACCCCGCCGTCGCCATCAGCCAGCGGCCCGGCCCGTAAGCGGCTGTCAACGCCTGCTGCAGCGGCTCGAACAGTTCCTTCGTGGTCATGCGTCCGCCGGGCAGGCCGCGCTGTTTCACCAGCTCCGGCACCGGCGCGACGCCGTGATCGGTGGTGAACGCGACGATCGTGTGCTTGAGGCCGACGATCTGATCGACCTGCTCGAGCAGCCGGCCGATCGTGCGATCCGTCCGGATCGCGATGTCGCGCACCTGCGGCGAGTCCGGGCCGAAGGTATGGCCGACCGAGTCGTTGGAGGAGAAGCTGACGGACAGCACGTCGGTCGCGTTGCGGGTGCCGAGCGATTCGCGGGTCAGCAGCTCGCACGCGAAGTCGAGGAGCAGGTCGTTGCCGAACGGGCTCGCGTAGACGGCGTCGTAGAGCTTGGTGTCGCGCTCGGACGGCAGCATCCGCAGCGGAATCGACGGCGCCAGCGACGTCCAGGTCCGGCCGGCGTTGCCGTCGACGGCGCGCCGCTCGTTGAACGTGCTCACCCAGGCCGGCATGTCCTTGTAGTAGTAGGTGCTGCTCACGAAGCTGCCGGTCTTGGTGTCCCACCAGAACGATCCGTCGGCGCCGCGTCCGACGGTGAGGATGGCGGAGCGATCCTTCAGCGAGATGCCGTAGACGCGGGGCGCGTCCTTCGAGGTGCGCGGCACCGCGGACGCCATCTTGATCTCGTCGCCGACCGTGCTCACGAGCAGCCGCCGCGGCGAGGCCGCCGAGCCGGTCGGCGAGCCGACCGACTTTACCAACGGATCCGATACGCTCGTCACCGTGCCGCCGGTCTCGCGATCGAACCAGTCGTTGCCGATGATGCCGCTGACCGAGGGCGTGGCGCCCGTCAGCATGGTCGCGTGCCCGATCGCCGTGACCGTCGGGTAATGCTCGAGGTTGGCGTTCGTAAAGACGGCGCCGTCGCTGAGCAGCCGGCGGAGGCCGCCGGTATAGCTGCTGCGGAACCGGGTCAGGTAGTCATAGCGGAACTGATCGACGGCCACCAGCAGCACCAGCCGGATCTCCGGGGCGGACGGCTGGGCGCTCGGAGCGGCCGATAACAGCGTCGCGAGCGCCAGGAGCGCCGCGGCAAACTTCTTCATGAGACCTCCACGCGGCCCGTCGGGCCCGCGCGCGAAACGAAGCCCCCGGCGGCCTCCTCGGTGAGCGCATATTGTACCAAGCCCGGCGGTGCTCGGGGGTGGCGTCTCCGCCGCATGGACGTCCTCGTCATTGCTGCGTCGGCTGCATCCTGACGTCCACTTCCAACTCCGCCCGACCCCGGCGATCGGCCGTGGCGGTGCCGATCTCCTGCCCGTCGATGACGAACGTGAACGTCGAGCCGATCTCGACGCCGCTGATCGAGAACTCGACCTCCTGAACCGCCGGTGACGTCCGCGCGAACTCGACCTCGGCCTCGCCCGCCGCATCGGCGTCGATCCCGGTCGGCTTCAGCACCGCCTTCCGCTCGACGTCGTCATCGTCTTCGTCGGCCTGCGCGAACTGCCCCTGCAGCACGACCTGCCCCTGGGCGTTTCTGACCTCCGCGACGGCGGCGTTGGTGAGATTTCCGGACGGCCCAGTCCCCTGTGCGTTCAGCTGCACGACGAAGTAGATCGCTATCGCGATGGTTGCCAGAAGCCCGGCAATGGGAATGATCTGTCGCTTGTTGCTCATGACACCTCCTGATTGGATCCGAGGGGCTTCGCCCCTCGGACTCCCCTACGCCGTCGTGGCGCGCTGATCCTGGGACCCAGCCTATCGAGGTGCGCATGAACAGCAGATAAACGGGGGCGCGCCGGCTCAGCCGCCGCGGGTGCCCGGCAGGGTGACGACGAACGTCGTGCCCGAGTCCGACGGCCGCAGTCTCACGTCGCCGTCGTGCACGTTCGCGATCCATCGCGCCAGCGCCAGGCCGAGTCCGGCGCCGCCGTCGGAGCGTCCGCGCGTCCGAGCCGGATCGCCGCGATAGAACCTCGTGAAGATGAGCGCTTCCTTCTCGGGCGGAATGCCGGGACCCTGATCGGTTACCGAGATTGCACACCCGTCGCCGGCGCGTTCGAGCGCGACGCGGACGCTGGTGCCCTCCGGCGCGTGCCGCACCGCGTTGTCCAGCAGGTTGCCGACCAGGCGGCGGATCAGGTCCTCGTCGCCATCGAACAGCACCGGCCCCGATGTGATCGCTTCGATCGACACTCCGCGCGGCGAAGCCAGGACACGCGCGGCCCGCACCATCTCGTCCACCACCTCGTCGAGGTACATCGGCGTGCGGTGCACCGGATAGTTGCCGGCATCGGCGCGGGCCAGCGTGAACATGTCGTCGACGATGCGCGAGAGTCGCACCGTCTGCTGCTCGACGATCTCCAGCGTCTCGCGGTACTCGCGCTCGTCGCGATGCGGCTGCTGCAGGGCGACTCCTGCCGCGGTCCGGGCGGTCGCGACCGGCGTGCGCAGCTCGTGCGAGGCGTCCGCCATGAACTGCCGCTGCAGCGTCAGCGATGCCTCGAGCCGGCCGAGCAGCTCGTTGAATGTCGCCGCGAGCCGGCCGAGCTCGTCGCGCGGGTTCGCGACCGGCAGGCGCTCGCTCAGGTTCTCGACGCCGATGCGCCGTGCCCGCTCAGCCATGGCGACGACCGGCGACAGGCTCTGGCGCGCCAGGAACCAGCCGCCGAGGCCGGCGACGACCAGCGTGATCGGCACCACGTAGCCGAGAATCCCGCGCAGCGATTCGAGCTCTTCGTCGGTGGGCTCCAGCGCGCTGCCGATGACGACGACGTATCTCGCGCCGGACGGCAGGATCGTGACGCGTCGGAGCGCGAGGCGATGACGGTCGTCGCGGTCCTTGACCTCGGCGACCGTCATCAGCATTTCGGCGTCCGTGGGAATGGCGTCCAGCGGCGGCAGCGCAAATGCCAGGTCGTCGTCGCGCCCCTCTTCCGCGAGCAGCCGTCCGCCGGCGTCGTAGATCGCCAGCATCTGGTGGCGGGCCGACAGCTCCGCCGCGGTGCTCCTCGCCGCGTCCTCCGTGTCCTGCCCTTCCGTGAGATCGTTGGCGAGCGAGGTCATCGCGATCTGCATCACGCCGTGCAGGTTCTCGTCGATGCGTGCGTAGAGCGCGCGCGCCAGCAGCACGTAGATCAGGCCGCCGACGATGATCAGCACGGCGGTCAGCACGCTGACGTACCACAGCGTCAGGCGCGCCCGGACGGTCTCAATCGGTCTCATCGCCACCCGCCGCGATCTCGTAGCCGGCGCCGCGCCGCGTCCGTATCAGCTTGACCCGATGCCCGTCGTCGATCTTGCGGCGCAGCCGCTGGATGTAGACCTCGATCAGGTTGGACATCGGATCGAAGCTGTCGTCCCAGACGTGCTCGGCGATGTCGGCGCGCCCGACCACTTCTCCCTGGCGCCGCAGCAGGTACTCGAGCAGCGCATATTCCTTGGTGGTCAGCTGAACGGCGGCGCCGGCGCGCTCGACCCGGCGGGCGCGTGTATCGAGGGTGAGGTCGTCGGCTCGCAGGATGGGCGAGGCGAGCAGCGGGCCGCGGCGCTGGAGCGCCCGCACGCGCGCCAGCAGCTCGGGGAAGTGATACGGCTTCGGGAGGTAGTCGTCGGCGCCGGCGTCCAGGCCTTCGACGCGCTGATCCAGTCCGCCGCGTGCGGTCAGCATCAGGATCGGCACCGTCAGGCCCTGCCTCCGGATCTGGCGGCACAGCTCGAGGCCGTCGATGCCCGGCAGCAGCACGTCGAGGATCAGGAGGTCGTAGTCGTTGACCGCGACCTGCTCGAGCGCGTCGACGCCATCCGCTGCGACGTCGACGGCATGCGCGTGCTCCCGCAGCCCCTTCGCCAGCAGCGCCGCGGCCGTGGGCTCGTCCTCGACGACGAGAATCCTCATCGCGCCATCAACAGCTCACCGGCCCATCGTGCAGGTGAGGCGCGCGAACGTGCCGGGCAGCTGCTTGCCGCCGCCTTCGCTCGTGAGATACAGCGCGCCGTTGTCGCCGATCGCCACGCCTTCCCCCTGTGGCTCGCGCACCGGCCGCAGATCGACACGCCCCGCCTCGATCCACTTGCCGGCCGTGAGATCCGCGAACCGGAAGAACGTGAGCTGGCCATTGGTGCGCAGCACGACCCAGACACCATCGGGCGACATCGCGGCGTCGGTGATGCGGTCGCTCGCCGGTGGCTTGCCGGCGCCACCCGGGCCGGCGACGCGCTCGAGCGTGTGCGTCGAGCCCGACCGCAGCTCGCGAGGGAAGCGGTACAACGCCACCGCACCGGTGTCTCCCTTGGTGACGATGTAGATGGCGCCGTCGGGCGCGACGAACAGGCTCTCGGCGTCGTGGCCGCCGTCAGGGTAGGTCGCATGGAACGTCTCGCTGACGCGGACCGTCGCCCCGCCATCCGCGGGCTCGGCGGCGCGGTAGACGGTGATGCGCTTCCGTTTGCCGTTGTTGTCGCCGATGTCGCCGACGTAGATGCACGAGCCCTCCTTACAGGGGCCGACGGCGACCGCTTCCCAGTCGTCGATCTTGATCCCCTCGATCTGGAGCCGTCCCGTCACCGCCCCCTTGGCGTCGAGGGCCACGAGCGTCGCACGGCCGGAGTCGTTGTGCGACCACAGCCGTCCAGGAACGCGCCGGCTGATCGCGACGCCACTTGCCTCGGGCAGATCCGGGATGGCCACCGCTGGTCCGTCGGGCTTGCACTGCACGGTCGTCGCCGGCTGCGACGCGGCCTGCGTAGCGGACAGCAGGGTGACTGCCGCGGCTGCCGCGACGTAACGGATTCTTCCCCAGGTGACGACAGTGTCGAAGCGCATGGTAATTCGTGACCCTCCTTCTCTTCCGGGCCACGATAGCGGGCGGGAAATGAACGGGAGATAAACGGCGGCCGGCACTGGCCGGCTGCCGCCTCAACTGCGCGCGTAGCCCTGCGTGGCCATCCGCTTGCCGCCCATCCGGTGCGCCTCGTCCGACAGCGCGTGGACGCCGGTGGCGTCGATCCAGCGGTTGTAGAAGTTGAACAGCGCGCACACGGTGATGGCGAAGTACAGCGCTTCGTCGGTCCAGCCCGCCTGGCGCGCCTCGTCGAGGTCCTGCGCCGTGATCGACGGCGACTCATGGTTCACCTTGTCGATGAACGCGAACAGCGCCTTGTGCTGATCGTCCAGCCCGGACGTCGCCGCGTTTTCCAGGACGCCGCCGACCAGGTCCCGATCCCCGAGCATCTCCGCCGCAACTGCGGCGTGGGAGTTGATTCAAAACGGGCAGTGGTTCCGCCGCGACGTATACGCGGCGATCAGCTCGCGCAGCCCGGGGCTGAGCGGCGCGGGCCCGCGCAGGATTTCCTGCGTGAACCGCGCCAGGTGGTCGGTGGCCGACGGCAGATACGCGAACAGGTGCCAGATCTGCGGATACTCCGCTCCCTGCTGCTGCATCTGTTCGATCAGCGTCTTGTACGGTCCCGGCTGCGGGTTCTGTTCGACGCCGGGCAGGAACATTGGCTTCATCGGTATACCAGCATGAAAGATATCTGATTAGCGGTCGTCCACTTCGCGAGACTTCGTGGCTTCCGCCTTCAGGCGGAAGGAAAAGGCTGAGCGCGCACCAGCCGCCGGGCGTGGCGCGTCGCCGCGATCTCGATCAGGTTGGCCGTCGGGCCGACCAGGAACAGCGCGTAGTACGGTGCGTGCACGAACTCGAGCAGCCGGAAGATCGCCTCGACGGCCGCCACCGCGAACGCCACGGTGCACTGTCCCCACTTCGGGCGCACCGTGGTTTTCGGGTCGGTGATCATGAAGAAGATGAACAGCTGATACATCGGGCCGGTGATCGGCGCCACCTCGCTCAGGAACGGGTGACCGGTCACGACCGAGCGGACGAACGCCAGCGCGACGAACGACGCGACATAGGTGGCCGTGATGTGGAACCGGCCGAGGCTGTGGATGATGACGCTGCCGAAGCACCACACCACGACCATCGGCAGCAGCGTGTTGCCCCACTGCACGCTGAGGCTCGCGACCGCGTCCGGCGCCAGCACCAGCATCGCGACGATGCCGAAGTTGGACGGGTTCCAGATGTGGCGTCCGTCCACGCGAAGCACGTACTTCGACGTGATCGAGATCGCCGAGCACAGCGCGTAGGGCCAGAACGCCGGCGACCGCACCAGCATGCCGATGCTGATGCCCGACACGTAGGAGCTGGCGAGGTGGGGCCACTGGCCCGAGAACAGCCGGCCGAGCACGATCTCGATGCCGATCGCCGTCAGGATCGCCAGCGCCGTGCGCGACCAGCTCTCGAGGAACGCGAACGTCACCTGGCCGATCACGAGGACGATGGTGACGAGGATCGGCGCGAGGTAGCGCTTGTCGATGTTCCGCGGATCCCACGCCGCGCGGCCGCCCGCCAGCGGCGGCGACGCCGCCGGAACCTGTGAGTGGACCGAGCTCATGCCGGCTCCTGCACCTGATGAATCCGCCCCGCGTCCGGCCGCTGCAGCTCCTGCGTCTTGCCGGACGGCCACCTGATCACCACCCGATCGATCGTCCGCTGCCGGCCGAGCCCGAAGTGGAGCCGGCGCTGGTTCTGCGCGCAGAAGCCGGAGCCGCCCAGCACTTCCTGCAGCTGCTGCCGGCCGTCCCAGAACACCTGCACCTGCGCGCCAATCGCGCTGCGATTGCTGCACGGCGCGGTGCTGTCCTGGCGGCAGCTCCCCTCGAGGTCGAAGCCGATCCAGTGCCGATCCGCCGGCACGTCGTTGCGATAGAGCAGCAGCGGCCCGCGCTGGTTGGCGACGACCACGTCCAGCATGCCGCGGCCCTGCAGATCGGCGAGCGCGACGGCGCGGCCGTCGTGGCGGTCGGTCGCGCCGACCATCTGCGCGACGTCCGCGAACGCGCCGCTGCCGTCGTTGATCCAGACCCGCTTCGGCTGGTAGCCGGCGAGGCTGCGCTGGCCCATGGCCGGCCAGTTCGCGGCGTCGCCGATCACCAGCTGATGGCCGCCGGCGACCTTGGAGTAATCGTACCAGTAGCTGTCGTCGCGCGACGCCGAGACATAGCCGTTGACCAGGTACAGGTCGAGGAACCCGTCGTTGTTGAGGTCGCCGAACTGGGCGCCGAAGCTCCAGCCGCCGAGGTCGATGCCCATGGCGCGCGCCATGTTCTCGTAGGTGGGCTGCTGTGGCGATCCACCGGTCGGGACCCACAGGTTGTTGCCCTGGAGCAGGATGCCTTCTTCGGAGATGTTGGAGACGTAGATCGCCAGCCGGCCCTGGTTGAGGACGTCGCCCACCGACGCGTTCATGCCGCTCTTCGGCGCGTAGCCGACGCCGGTCTCGCGTCCGGCTTCGCGGAAGCGTCCGCCCTCGTTGAGGAACAGCTCCGAGACGCCGTAGTCGTTGGCGATGAACAGATCCGGATAGCCGGTGCCGCGCAGATCGGCGGCGACCGCGGCGAGCGCCCACCGAGTCGAGGTCAGGCCGACCTTCGCGCTCACTTCCTCGAATCGTCCACCGCCCGCGTTCCGATACAGGAACTTGCGGCCGCCGTTGTTCGCGTACTCGAAGCTCTCCGGCATGATCTTCGTGTCGGCGAGATTCCAGAGGTTGACGCGCTCGGGGTAGTAGCCGCCGAGGAAGAGGTCGAGCCGGCCGTCGCGGTCGTAGTCGAACCACACCGCGGTGTTGACGTTGGCCCACGCCGGCAGCGCGGCGCCGGCGACGCGGCTGAATCGCTGGCCGCCGTCGTTGTGGAACAGCTCCTGGCGTCCCCAGCGGTAGAGGAACAGATCCTCGAAGCCGTCGTTGTCGTAGTCGCCGAACACGGCGCCCATCGAGACGCCGGTCTCGCGCTGGTTGAGGTCGGCGACGCCGAGGCGCTCGGCGACGTCCTCGAAGGTGCCGTCGCCGCGGTTGCGATAGAGCCGGTTCTTCGAGCCCTCGCGGCTGTTGGTGACGTAGAGATCGTCGTGGCCGTCGGCGTCGACGTCGGCGACCGCGACCGCCGCGCCCATCGAGGCCACCTGCGGCATGATGTGATTCAGCCGCGCGTCGAGCGTCGGCGCCTCGTGCACGAACGTGATGCCCGCCTGCTTCGAGGACTCGGTCAGCCGCAACCCATACCGCGCCCGCATCTCGTCAGGGCTGGCGCCGCGCGGCGCCGCCGCGCGATCCCGCTGCCAGCGGATGATCGCCGGGGTCGCCAGCATGGCGACGAAGACGACGGCGAGCGCAAGTCGGGCGTAACGCATCAGCGATCAGTGACGAGGCTCGCGCGCGACGCCGGCGCGGAGCGCATCACGAGCTCCCTCGGGTGACACATATCGTGTGTGGTACTGCTCGAAGTCGGCACGGTGCTTCAGGTAGACCGGATCGTCCTCGAGCCGGCCGGTACCCTGAACATAGCCGGCCGATCGGTGCGTGGGCAGCGGCAGGACAGTGCGCGACGCCGTCGTATTGTAGTCGCCGTCCTTGACCCAGCCGTCGCCGACCAGCACGAAGTCGCGCACCATGCCGGCGGCGGGGCGGCCCGGCTCCGGAAACGTCAGCCGGATCTCGTCGCCCGCATTCATGATGACGTACCGGTCGTCGACGCGCTGCAGCAGCTCGCGCACGTCGCCGAACCGCGTGTGGAAACCCTCGAGGTCGCGCCAGCGCGGCGCGACCCCGTCGAGCAGATAGCGCGGCCGTTCCGGCGTGCTGGCGTCCTTCTGCGTGGTGACCGAGTAGCCGCGGTAGCGCAGGTCGGCGGACGACATCTCGATCCGGCGCGGCGCCACCGTGACGTCCGGTCGGCCCGCCGCCCAGCCGAGACGGTCCCAGAAAATCTCGAGGTTGGTGCTGAGGCGCACCCGTCGCGGGGCGCCGGCCCGGAACACCCCGGACAGATCGATCAGGACCGTCTTGTCCTTGCCCGCCGGAAATCCGAGGCCGCTCTTCGCGAGGACGAACCGGCCGCTGGCGTCGGCCACGTGCAGCGACAGGCCCTCGGGCCGGGGATGGCTGCCCTGGCCGAGCGCGACGTTGATCGAGCTGTCCGTCGGATGGATCCAGCCCTGGGCGACGAGCCACAGCGGGCCAGTTCGCGGGGCCTGCTCCGGCAGCTCGATCTCGACGTAGTGGTGCCGCGTCACGCCCTGGTAGCGTCCGCGCCCGGCGAAGTCGAGATGCCGATCGTCGCGCGCGCGCACCACGTCGGCCACGTCCCGCCCGCCGTCGTCGCGCACCGCCGCCAGCTCGCCGACCGGCGAGGTGACGATCACGCCGGGACGCGGCGGTGGAATCGCGAACCGCTCGTCCACGAACACTTCGGTGCCGGCGGGATGATCGACCGCCAGCAGCGAGACGAGATCGAAGAAGTGGGTCTCCCAGAGCTCCGCGGTGATGCGCAGATCGTAGGCGCCGTCGCGGGCGGTGAGCTGGTCGCCGCGGATCTTCACCCAGTCCTCGGTCATCAGCACGTCGGCGGTCGCCTGCGCGTTGATGCGGAGGCCGAGCGGCGAGCGCCAGATGAAGTCGGTCACGAACTCCATCTCGCGGCCGTTCCAGGCGAACAGCCACGGGCAGGATCCCTTGAGCCGCTGGCTCGCGGCGATCGCGGTGTCGGAGGCGAGATCGAACTCGGACTGCAGCACGCCGTTGGGCCAGGTGATGCGCGCGACTTCGGCCCCCGCCGCCTCGCCGAGGCCGAAGTGCACGACCGGTGCGGCGATGATCTGCTTCTGGACGTGAAGGCCGGTGCGAACCTCGATCTCTCCGCCGAGCCCGAACGAGTTGATGCGCTGATCGCCGGTCGACGTCACCGCCCGCGGGCGGATGGCCTGCCAGTGATACGGCTTGCCGCCGGTGCTTCGCACCACCGTCACGCCGTCACCGCCGTGGCCGACGAGCTCGAGCCGTCCGTCGCCGTCGAGGTCGGCGGCCGCGGTGATGCCGCCGAGTTGTGGCGTCGCGGCAAGCGCGGTGAACGCCTGGCCGGCAGCGCCGAACAGCACCCGCGAGGAAGACGGCGTGGTCAGGATCAGATCGGCCGCGCCGTTGTTGTCGAGATCGGCGACCAGCAGCCGCGCGCTTCCCGCCGCCAGCCCGGTGGTCGCGTCGAAGCGCGCCACGTTCCCGGACTCCAGGCCTTGCCCGTTCGCCTGCCTGGAAATCCGGACGACCGCGCCGTCGCCGGCCACGCCGATCACGTCCAGGATCCCGTCGCCGGTCAGGTCGGACGCGCCGATTGCCGCCAGCCGCGGCACGCCCGCCGGCACGCGCAGCTCGCGAAACACCGATCCGCGCAGGTTGGCGAAGATGCGGAGCGTGCCCTGATCGTCCAGCAGGGCCGCGTCCGGCACGCCCTCGCCATCGACGTCGGCCCACGCGAAGCCGCGCAGGCGCGGGGCCGCGCCGAACGGCGAGGCCACGGCGAACGTGCCGTCGCCGTTGTTGAACAGCGCGAGCGCCGGCTGATCGCGACGGCCCGCGATCAGGTCGAGGTCGCCGTCGGTATCGAGATCCGCGCTCCACACGCCGTGCATCGCGGCGCCAATTGCGTCGGCCGGGAGCTTCGTTGCCGCGGTCACGTTCGAGAAGGTCCCCTTGTCGCCCTGCCGGAGGATCTGCAGCCCCGCCGCCGTGGCGACGACCAGATCGTTGCGGAAGTCGTAGTCGAGATCGGCCGCGACCACTGCGTCCGGTCCGGCGGGACCCGCCGCGGGCACTGCGGTCGGCGCACCCGTGCCCAGCCGCACGCTGCCGGGACCGAGCGCGACCAGCGCCGGCGGGCCGTCGCCCGAGAGCCACATCGCGCCGCCCCAGAGGACGCCGCGCATCGACATGGACCGAGCGGCATCGCTCGCGAACGTGAGCCGATCGTCGACGGCCGCCGGCTGCGGCCCGGGATCGCGGAGCCTGATCGGCCGCGTGAGCGGCTCGCCCACCTCGCTGCGCGGCGTGCTGGCGGCAGCGAGCGCGGCGCGATACTCGGGCTCACGAATCAACACGTTCTTCAGGAAGATCACCGGGGTCGTCGCCGACGTCACGCTGGTGCGTGCGGCGTCGCGCACCGCGGTCAACCGCTGCCGTGGCATCGGCCGGCCATCGCCGCGGACCGCGCGGCCAGCGCGTCGAGGGCCGTGTTCAGGGCGGCGGCGTCGCCCAGCTTTGCCGCGAGCCGCGCCGACTCGAGCTCGGCGGCGAGATTCGACGAGCGTGCGGCCAGCGATGCCAGCACCTGCTTCGCCTCGACCTCGTTGGCTGGCCCGCCCAGTCGCTCGAGATCCTGGGCGAGCGCGTATGGCGCCTTCAGGTCGGCCGGATCGAGCACGATCGCGCGGCGCCAGTGGCGGATCGACTCGTCGAGCGATCCGCTCCGGCTCGCCGCCAGTGCCTGAAGCCGCACGATGGCCGCGTTGTCCGGCGCCAGTTCCGACGCCTTGGTCAGGCGCGGCTTCGCTTCCTCGGTCTGCTGCTGACGCAGCAGGAGCAGGCCGAGATTGGCCCATGCCGCGGCCTCGTCCGGCACCAGCTGCATCACCCGCTCGAGCTCCTTGCGCGCGTGCGCGTCCTGGCTGGTCTGGAGCGCGGCGAGCGCCACGTAGAACGCGGTGACCGCCTGGCGATGCGTGGCGTCCGGGATCTCCGCCGCGCGGCGGCAGCCGCTGGCGAACGGGACGCCGACGATCAGGAACAGGACGACTGCGGCGCGGGTGTGCATGAACGGCGTGGTGGTTACCGGCTGGCGGCTCGCGGGGCCAGCGTGCGCTCCGCGGTCAGGCCGCGGCCTTCGGAGATCAGGTAGGCGCGCCCCGCCTGCAGCGGCCCGACCCGTTCGTGGCCGCCGCCCGGCCACTCGACGATCAGTTCGTCGATCTTCGGCGCCGCGCCGAGGCCGAACGTCAGCGGCAGCTCCGACTGCGACAGGTAGCTCGATCCGGTCCGCACCATCCGCGACTGCCAGGTCGATCCAATCTTCGCCCGCACGCGCGCGCCGACGCCGCCGCGATTCGCCTTCAACCCCTGGAGCGTGATGCGCACGCTCCGGTTCGGCAGATCGAGATCGTTGCGGTAGAGGTGCGCGGGTCCTCCGTTGGTCGTCATCACGACGTCGAGGTCGCCGTCCAGATCGAAGTCGCCGAACGCGGCGCCGCGTCCGACCTTCGGCACGCCGAATGCGGCGCCCACGTCGCGAGCGATGTCCACGAACTGCCCCTTGCCGCGGTTGTGGAACAGGTGCGGCGCCTCGGCGTAATGCACGCGTCCGGTCCTCGCCGCGCCGTCGTCGATATGCCCGTTGGCGACGAGCAGGTCGAGCAGGCCGTCGAGATCGGCGTCGAAGAAGAAGCAGCCGAAGCCGAGCGTCAGCCGGCTGGCGCGGCCGATCTCCGAGCGGGGCGCGCGATCCGTATACACGCCGGGCCGCACCGGCACGTAGAGGCCGAGCATCTCGCCGGAGAAGTTCGTGACGACCACGGAGGGCACGCCGCTGTTGTCGAAGTCGGCGGCGTCGGTGCCCATGCCGGCGCGGGCGCGTCCGTCCTCGCTGAACGCGAGCCCCGCCTGCACGCCGACTTCCTGGAACGTGCGGTTGCCCTGGTTCCGATACAGCTTGTTCGGCTGCGTGTCGTTGGCCACGAACAGGTCGGGCCAGCCGTCGACGTCGAAGTCGAGCATCGTCACGCCCAGCGCCTTCGAGGTCGGATCGAACAGGCCCGACGCCGCCGTCACGTCCTCGAACTTGCCGTTGCCCTTGTTGCGATAGAGCCACGAGGTGGCGCCGGGATACGCCTCCGGCGTGCAGTACGACTTCGACTTGCCGTCGGCGCTGCAGTAGACGTCGGTGGCCGGCGACCAGCGGACGTAGTTGCAGATGACGAGATCGAGCAGGCCGTCGCGGTCGTAGTCGACCCACAGGGCCGAGGTGCTGAAGGCGGTGCGTCCGCCGAGGCCGGCCTTGTCGGTGATGTCGGTGAAGCGGCCCTCGCCGGCATTGCGGAACAGCCGGCTCTGTCCGACGCTGGTGATGACGAGATCCGTGCGGCCGTCGTTGTCGAAGTCCGCGGCGGCGGCGCCCATCGCATACATGGACACGTTGAGGCCGGCCTTCGCCGTGACGTCCTCGAACGTGCCCTGGCCGCCGTTCCGGAACAGGCGAACGGACGGCGACGCGGGCGGCGCCGGCGCGGACGCCCAGGTCGAACCCGTAGAACCCGTCGAACCCGTCGAACCCGTAGAACCTGTAGAACCCGTCGAACCATTGAGCAGCGTGCCGCTCAGCAGCAGCACGTCCTGGTTGGCCGTCGCCGTCGGCATCGAACACCGCGACGCCGGAGCCGAGCGTTTCGGGAAGGTACTTGCGCCCGACCGCGCCGGTGAAGTGCTCGAACTTCAGGCCGGCGGTCTTGGTGACGTCGACGAAAGCCAGGCCCGGCGTGCCGACGGCAAACGGCTGCGCCATCAACGCCAGCGCGGCGAAGGCTGTGAGCATCAGGCCCCGTAGTGCGGTTCGAGTCACTGGGGCTTGACCAGACCCTTTCGGACGGCAATCAGGACGAGCTCCGCCGCCTTGTGCACGCCGAGCCGCGCCATCAGGTTGGTGCGGTGCACGGCCACGGTGTTGGCGCTGACGCCGAGGAGCGTGGCGATTTCCTTGTTGCTGCGTCCCAGGGCGACCAGGCGCAGCACCTGCAGTTCCCGCGCGCTCAGCTGCGTGAACGGATCGTCGGCGTCCGTCCTCCGCAGCGCTGGTGCGCTCGACCGCGGCCGCCAGCTCGGGACTCAGGAACCGGCGGCCCTCCGCCAGCTCGCGCACGGCGCGAATCAGGTCCACTTCCAGCGCGTTCTTCAGGATGTAGCCGCGGACGCCGGCGGCCAGCGCGTTCCGCACGTACTGCGCATCGTCGTACATGCTGAGGATCAGGATCGGCCGGTCGGGCCGCGCGCGCAGGATCTCGATCGCGGCGTGGAGGCCGTCGATCTCCGGCATCGCCATGTCGAGCACGACGACGTCCGGATCGAGCTGCCGATCGAGCTCGATCGCTTCGGCGCCGCCGCCGGCTTCGCCGACAACGGTGATGTCCGCCTCGTCGTCGAGGATGCGCCGGAAGCCCTGGCGCACCAGCGCGTGGTCGTCGGCGAGGATGACGCGGATCGGCATGTCAGGCGACCTCGTGCGCGGCGACGGCGATCGGCAGGTAGTTCTCGACCTGCAGCCGCACCGTGGTGCCGCCTTCGGGTGGTTGATGCAGGTGGAGCGACCCGCCAATCAGCTCCGCCCGCTCGCGCATGCTGACGAGCCCCATGCCGCGACCGGCATCGCGCGGCCCGGCGCCGGCGCCGATGCCGCGGCCGCGGTCCTCGACTTCGAGCACGAGCCGATCGTCGGTGCAGGTCAGCCGCACCCACGCCTCGGTCGCGCCGGAATGGCGGGCGACGTTGTTCAAGGCTTCCTGCGCCACCCGGTAGACGTGAATCGCGCAGTCGTCGCGGACCGACTTGATCGGACCGGCAGTGGCGAGGTGCGTGCGCACGCCGCTCTGCCGCTGGAACTGCTCGACACAGACTTCGAGCGCGCGCTGCAGCCCGAAGTCGTCGAGCACGCCGGGATGCAGCCACTGCGAGCGGCTGCGGATGCGGTCGAGCGCCTGCTGCGCGATGCCGCGGACCTGGTCGAGCTCGCCGGCCAGCGCCGGTCCGTCGGCCAGCTGGCGGCGCGCGCGGCCGAGCAGCGTGCCGATCGCGGTGACGATCTGGCCGAAGTCGTCGTGGAGCTCGCGCGCCAGCGACCGCTGCACGTCCTCCTGGACCTTGAGCATCCGCCACGACAGGGTGCGCAGCTGCGCGCTGACGTCGGCCACTTCGAGGAAGGCGCGACGATTGGCGATCACCACCCAGCCGCCGAGCACGGTCGTGATCGCGAGCAGCACCCCGACCAGCAGCAGGATCTCGCGGCCGACCCGGTCGTAGATCGCGCGGTTGGCGCCCGCGGCCTCTTCCTGGACGCGGTTGTTGACGACGAGGAACTGCGAGACCAGGCCGTCGATGCCGCGCTGCTGCGTGATCAGCGAGGTGCGAAGCTGCCGCCGCGCCTCCGCTTCGTCGATGCGGCTGACCTTGAACATGGTCGCGACGTCGCGCCAGTAGGTGTCGATGCTGTCGGTGAGCCGGGCCTGCTGCGCCGCATCGCGATCGGCCGGCGCCAGGCTCGCCTCGAGCCGTGTCGCCTCCTCGAGGTCGCGACGCACGCGCTCCAGCGCCGGCTGCCAGCCGTGCAGCGGATACGGCTCGGTGCCGTCGGCCATGTCCCGCATCAGCACGCCGAGCGCCGCGAGATCGTTCTGGATTCGCAGCAGCTGGAGCGAGTCCTTGCGGTTGCGCTCGCTGATCGCCGTCTGCTCATCGCGGAGCCGCCGCACCTCGGTGTAGGTGTAGCCCCCGATCCCGGCGATCGTGCACAACGCCAGCACCACGCCTCCGGCGAGGGTGAGCCAGGGCGACCGGCGAGCGGGTCCGGGACTGGATGCGGACATGAGGTTTCGAGATCGAGTTCTTCGGCACCGGAGGGGGCGGAGGCATCGGATTCTCGAAACGGAGCAACGAAGGCAACGGAGGTAACGGTAGTTCTAACTCAGGGAATTCATTCGAACTCCGTTTTCCTTCGTTGTCTCCGTTGCTCCGTTTGTTGAATCCGATGCCTCCGTCCCCTCCGTTGGGCGTTAGAGCGTAGCGCGGAACTCCCATCAGAAAATCAGCTTGCACCGCGAACTGCATCAGCCGCGGCGGGCCTGCCGACAGGATGCGCCCGAAGTTCGCCGAGTTGAGATCCGCGACCGGCAGTCCGAAGTTCGGATGGTTGAGCACGTTGAACGACTCGGCGCGCAGCTGCAGCCGCGTGCCGCCGCCGATGGCGAACGTCCGGACCAGCGAGACGTCCAGGTTCGTGTAGGACGGCCCGCGGGCGATGTTGCGGCCGGCGTCGCCGAACTGGCCGGCCTGGGTCTGCGGGTTCAGCCGCTGGAACGCCGACCGGCTGATCCAGGCGTCCACGGTGCGCGGGCCGCCATTCGGATCGCCGACGACATTCGGCCGGCTCGCCGCGAATCCGGAGATCGGCGGGCTGTTGGCCTGGAGCGCGACGTTGGCGGAGTCGGAGACGGTGAAGGGCGTGCCCGAGTTGTGCGTGGCGATGACGTTGAGCTGCAGGCCGTCGACGATCGTGCGCGAGCGCCGCAGCCGTGCCGCCGGGCAGCCGCAGCTCCCAGCTCGCGCTGGCGACGACGCGATGCCGCGCGTCGAAGAGCGAGGGACCGTACTCGGCGTCGAGATCGAACGGGTTCTGCGCGAGGTCGTTCTCGCCGGCGAGCGGGCGCGCCGCCGCGCCCGAGAGATTCATCGCCGACAGGTGGTCGAGCGACTTCGACAGCCAGTACGACACGTTGAAGCCGAGGCCGTCCGCGAACCGGCGCGACAGGCTGGCCTGGCCCGAATGGAAGTTCGAGCTGGCGACGTTCGTGAGCATCGCGATAGTCGAGAAGTCGCAGGTGCCGCCGTCGGCCGGGCAGTTGGCGTAGATGCGCCGCCGATCGGCGTTCTGCGCGGTGGCGCCGGGCCCGTAGACGGCGGGGTTGGCCTCGACGTTCCGCGGCAGCCGCGATCCGGCCGCGCCGACGTAGCGAACCTCGGCGAGGTATCGGCTGCCGAGCGATCGCTGCACGCTCAGGTTCCAGTTCTGCGAATACGGCGGCTTCGCGTCGACGTCCATGGCGAACACGGTGGACGGCCGCACGAAGGTGTTCGGCGACGGCAGCGTGCCGCCCCTGATAGGGGTTCTGGAAGTTGAGGCCGGCGCCGCTGAACTGATTGAACTGCGCCGACGGGATCGCGCTGATCGCCACCTGCGACGTCGTTCCCGATCCGGTCTGGAACTGGTCGTAGTACAGGCCGTAGCTCGAACGTACCGACCAGATGCCCGCTCCGGTCGGATCCCAGGCCACGCCGAGCCGCGGCATCAGCGTGTGGGCGCCGTGCGCGATGCCCTCGCCGATCCCGGGATCGCCGGGGAACACCAGCCCGACCGGCGCGTCCGGCCGGACCTGCGACTGCACGCCGGGAATGAAGCCGTTCAGCCGATCCTCGACTTCCGTGAACGGATCGATGCGCTCGTAGCGGACGCCGTAGTTGAGCGTCAGCCCGCTGCCGAGCCGCCACTCGTCCTGCGCGTAGAGGCCGCCGCTCCACAGCCGCAGCCCGCGATTGAAGTCGCCGAGCCCCTGGTAGAACGTGACCGGCGCGCCGAGCAGCAGGTTGGCCACCGCGTTGTTGGTGGGGAAGGTCCCGGCGAACACGTAGAAGGCGTTCGGCGCGATCGCCTGCACCATGTCGATCGCGTTGCGGCGAAGCTCGCCGCCCATCTTCAGCAGATGCGTGCCGGCGCTCCACGTCACGCTGTCCTGCACCTCGAACGTCGTCTGCGTCGAGTTGCGCGGGCCGGTGATGGCGCCGCCGATCGGCGAGTAGCCGCTGACGTTGAAGAACGGCGGCCCCTGCCCGATCGCGTTCGCCGACTCGTAGCCGAACCCGAGCTCGGACGGCGGGTGGCGGTTCAGCCGCTGGTCGAAGAGGAACTGGTGGCGCAGCCAGGTCGCGCGCAGGGAATGGGTCAGCGTCGGCGACAGGATCTGCGTGCTCGACACCAGCGCCGAGTGGGTCTCGAGATCGTCGCGCGTCGGGTAGCCGGGCACGTCGGTGCCGCGCACCGAGACCGGGTTGATGTTGTGGCCGCCGGAATACGAGTAGCGCCCGAACAGCTGATGCGACGAGGACGCGTTGAGGTCGACGCGCAGGCCCGCCTGATCGAGCTCGTTGCGCGCGAGCAGCGTCTCGCGATAGAGCGACGGCGAGACGTTGCCGAGCGGATAGAGGTTCACGACGTTCCTGGCCACCGCGTTGATCGCGGCGGCGGGCAGCTGGTTGCCGGGGAACGGCACGCCGCCGGCCGCGAGATTGAGCAGCGGCGTGCCGAGGCCCGAAAAATCACCCTGCCGCTCCTGCGGCCGTCGGCACCGTCGCCGTGGTCGTGATGCCCTGCTTGTTGCGGAAGCCCTCGTAGTAGCCGAAGAAGAAGCTGCGGTTGCTGCGGACCGGCCCGCCCAGCGTCGCGCCGAACTGGTGCTGGTTGAGCGGCTCGACCTCGGCCGAGAAGAAGTTGCGCGCGTCGAACGCGTCGTTCCGCACGAAGTCGTAGACGCTGCCGTGCAACTGGTTGGTGCCGCCGCGGGTGACGACGCTGGTGGTCGCGCCCGCGGTGCCGCCGTACTCCGCCGGCGCGCTCTGCGTCAGGATGCGGAACTCGGCGATCGCGTCGACCGGAATCTTCAGCGCGAAGCCGGCGTCCATGCGGTTCATGTTCTGCGCGCCGTCGACCAGGTAGATGTTCTGTTCCGGCCGCATGCCGTTCACGGCATAGGCCTGTCCCTGGCGCAGCGATCCGCCGGCGGTGGCGACGCCGGCGGTCAGCGGCGCGACGCCGGTCTGCAGCAGCCCGAGCTGCGTGAAGTTGCGGCCGTTGAGCGGAAGATCGACCAGCTCACGGCCGGTGACGATGCTGCCGAGCGCGGTGCTCGAGGTCTCCACGAGCGGTACGCCGCGGTTGACGGTGACGGTGTCGGTCAGGGACGGCAGCTCGAGCTGCACGGAGAGCCGCACGGACTGGCTCACCGCGACCGGCACCGGATCCTGCACGAAGGTCGCGAAGTTCACCGCCTGCACGGTCACGCGGTAGTCGCCGATCGGGAGGAGCGGCAGCCTGAAGAAGCCGTCGGGGCCGGTAGACGTCTCCCGGGACAGTCCGGTCTGCGCCTGCCTGACCGTGACGCGCGCCCCGGCGACCGCGCTCGTCGTCCGATCGGTGACGGCGCCTTCGATGGTCCCGGTTGTTTCCTGGGCTGCGGACGGCGATGCGACGATCGCGAGCAGCGCCGACGCGAGCGCGCCCGCCAGCCAGTGCCGGCTGCGGGTCCGAGCGTGGAGAGCAATGGTGAACATGGGTGGGTGGAAGTCGGGCCGGACTCTACCCGTGGGGCCGCGGACGGTCAATAACCGAAAGGCACTAAGGCGCGCGGGCGCGCCGGCGCGAGCTCCGCGAGCACGCTGCGCAGCGTCGCGTCCGCGACCGGCTTGGTCAGGTGCAGATCGAAGCCGGCCTCGAGCGCCCGCCGCCGATCCTCGTCGCGGCCGTAGCCGGTCAGGGCGACCAGCCTGATGCCGGCGAGCTCGCCGCGCGATCGGATCTCGCGCGCGACGTCGTACCCGGTCACGATCGGCATGCCGATGTCCACGAAGATGACGTCCGGCGATTCGGCGCGGCTCACCGCCAGCGCGGTCGCGCCGTCGTAGACGGCACGGGCCTGGTGGCCGAACGTCTCGATCAGCATCGCGACGCAGTCGGCCATGTCCGGCTGATCGTCGACGACGAGCACGCGCAGGCGGGAGGCGCCGGGCGCCGCCGCCGGTGGCGCGGCCGGGACCGCTCGCTCCTCGGGCATCGCCGGCAGCCGGACCACGAATTCGCTGCCGGCGCCCGATCCTGCGCTGTGGGCCGACACCTGGCCGCCGTGGAGCGTGACCACCTGGCGCACCAGCGCGAGTCCGATGCCCAGGCCTCCCTGCGATCGATCGAGTGACGCATCGGCCTGGACGAACAGATCGAACACCTTCGGCAGCAGCGGCGTGTCCATCCCGATGCCGGTGTCGCGCACGCGGATGACGGCGTCGCCGCCCTCTCGACCCGCGCTCACGGTGATGCGTCCGCCGTGCGGCGTGAACTTGACGGCATTGTTCAGCAGGTTCGCCAGCACCTGTTCGAGCCGCGTCGCGTCGGCTTCGAGCCACACCGGATCGCTGTCGACCTGCACGTCGAAGGTCAGCCCGGCCCTGGCGATCGCCTCGCGGATGCTCTCGGCGGCCCGGCTCACTATCTGGCTGAGGAGCAGCGGCTCCTTGGACAACCGGATCTTGCCGAGCGTGACGCGCGAGACGTCGAGCAGGTCGTCGACCATCCTCGCCAGCGCCCGGGTCTGCCGCTTGACGACGGCGGTCAGCTTGGCCGTGCGCGGCTCCGTGACGGTGGCGTCGAGCACTTCGCCGGCGTTCATGATCGCGGCGAGCGGGTTGCGCAGCTCGTGCGCGAGCATCCCGAGGAACTCGTCCTTGCGCCGGTTGGCCTCGCGCAGCTCCCCCTCGATCCGGCGCCGCTCCGAGATGTCGCGCGCGATGACCGTGAAGAGCCGCTTCTGGTACACCACGACTTCGCTGACCGACACTTCGATCGGCAGCTGCTCGCCGCCCCGCCGGACGCCGTCGAGCTCGAGCCGCTGCTGCACGCGGCGCTCCGATTTCGGCCCGGATTCCGGCGCGCCGAGCCGCAGCGTCGGCATGAACCTGTCCAGACGCCGGCCCAGCGCCTCGGCGGCGGTGCAGCCGAACATCGCCTCCGCGGAATTGTTGAACAGCACGATCACCGACTGCTCGTCGCACATGACGATCGCGTCCATCGTCGTGCCGATGATGCTGGCGAGGCGCAGCTCGGAGTCGACCAGCTTCCGCTCGATGCGCGACTGCGCCACGACGCGGTCGACGGCGTTGGGCAGGTACTCGAGGTACTCCGCGGACTTCGGCACGAAGTCGCGGATGCCGACGCGCAGCGCGCGGATCGCGACCGATTCGTCGGGGTGGCCCGTGACCAGGATGGCCGGAACGGGCCAGCCCTCCGCCTGCATCTGCTCGTACAGGTCGAGGCCGGAGGTGCCGCCCTCGAGACGGAGGTCGAGGACCGCGAGGTGCACGTTGCCCTGTGCGGACCGCCTCGAGCGCGGTCTCGGCGGTGGTGGCAATCGCGACCTCGTAGCCCGCGCGCTCGAGTTGCCGCCGCTGCAGCATCGCGGTGCCCTGGTCGTCCTCGACGATGAGGACGGAGGTCCGGCGGTGCTCTTCGGGCAGCCGATCCGGCGCCGCGACGGTCTGCTTGAGAATCGCCCGCGCCGCGTCGGGCAGGTAGTCGAGATAGTCGGTGCTCTTGACGACGAAATCGCGGATGCCGGCGCGCATCGCCTCGATGACGGTGGCATCGTCGGTGGTGCCGGTGACCATGATCACCGGGACGTCGATGCCGCCGGCCTTCATCTGGCGGTGGAGATCGAGGCCGGTGGTGCCGCCCAGCCGGTAGTCCATCACGACGAGGTCGACGCCGGGCCGGCCCAGCCTCGACATGGCCGTCTCGACGTCGGAGGCGACGTCGACCCGGAACTCGGCGCGCTCGAGGCGGCGACGCTGGAGCGTCGCGGCACCCGGATCGTCGTCGACGACGAGGATCAGCGGGCGCGTGTCACTGCTCATGGGTGGGCGGCGGGGCCGTTTCTCCGGGAAGGCGGGCGGTCATCAGGAACTGCGCGAGCCGCTGCACCGTCTCGGAGAACTTCGTGGAGTCGACCGGCTTGACGATGCAGGCCGATGCGCCCAGGGAATAGCACCGATCGACTTCGACCGGATCGTCGGTGGTCGTGAGCACGAACACCGGAATCCTGGTCAGGTGCCTGTCGCTCTTGACGCGCCGCAGGACTTCCAGCCCGCCAAGGCGCGGCATGTTCAGGTCGAGCAGCAGCACCAGCGAGCCGTGCTGGCTGCGATGGTCGTACGGGGCGCGACGATAGAGGTAGTCGAGCGCCTCCTGGCCATCGCGGACGTGCACGGGCTCCGACTCGAGGCCGGCCCGCTTCAGGTTGCGCCTGACCAGCGTGGCGTGCCCTTCATCATCCTCAGCGACGACAATCCTGAGCGTCTCCGTCATCCCCGTCGGCCCGATTGTGGCCCGGATGGTCCGTGTGTGGCGAGCCGGCCGGCGATGAAGTGGAAGGTCGTGCCGGTGCCCGGCACGGATTCGAACCAGATCCGGCCGCCATGACGCTCGATGATGCGGTGGACGATGGCCAGCCCCATCCCTTCGCCGCGAGAGGGCGTCTGGTGCACCTGCTGGAAGACCTTGAAGATCTTCGGCTGGTACTCGGCGGGGATGCCGATGCCGTTGTCCCGGATCGACAGCACGGGAGGGTCGGCGGCGTTGGCCGTGATCTCGATCCGCCCCGGGCGCTTGCCGTCGATGTGCTTGATGGCGTTGTCCACGATGTTGGCGAAGACCTGACCGATGGCGGTCCGGTCGGCGACGATCGCCGGCAACGGTCCGACGTCGACGGTGGTGCCGGCGGCGGTGATGGTCGAGTGCATCGCGGACAGGATGTCGGCGACGAGGACGTCGAGGTTGACCGGCTCGAAGCTGTACTCGACGCGGCCGACGCGCGACAGCCGGAGCAGGCCGTCGACGATGCTTCCGAGGTGGCGCACGGCATTGCGGATGAACGTGACCGACTCGCCGAGGTCGTCGCGGACGAGGCCGATCGCCTTCTGTTGAATCGCCGCGGGCACCGACTGGGTCGACAGGAGTTTCTCGAGCTCGCCGCAGGTCAGCAGCAGTTCCTGGCTGAATCCCTGGAGGTTCACCAGCGGCGAGCGCAGGTCGTGCGAGACCGAATAGACGAAGCTCTCGTTCTCGGCGCTCTTCTGCGACAGCTCGCGGTTGGCCGCGCCGAGCTCCCGGACGCGGGCCTCGAGCTCCAGGCGGAGCCGGTCGATCCGCTCCTCGTTCGCCTTGCGCTCGGTCATGTCGCGGGTCACCTTGGCGAACCCGCGCAGCGTGCCGTCGTGGCCGCGAATCGGCGTGATCACGACGTTGGCCCAGAACAGGGAACCGTCCTTGCGGACCCGCCAGCCTTCGTCTTCGAAGCGTCCCACGCGCTCGGACTCTCGAAGCTCGTGCTCCGGCCAGCCCGCGGCCACCGCCTCCGGCGTGTAGAACGTCGAGAAATGCTTCCCGATGATCTCGTTGGCCTCGTAGCCCTTGATGCGCTTCGCGCCGGCGTTCCAGCTCGACACCAGCCCCTCGGGGTTGAGCATGAAGATGGCGTAGTCGACGGTGCTGTCGACCAGCAGACGGAAGGCGTCGCCTTCGCGCCGGTTGGCGGCGTCGATCATCAGCCTGGTGTTCGCCTCGGTGCCCCGCTCCACACTCCTCCTCAGCAGCGCAAGAGACGCAGTATGCCTGCATTGTTCGCCCCATTCCAGCGTCGGCAGAAGCTCATGCACGAGTGCCGGGAACTACTGTGAACTGCTGGGAACTGGCGACGTGACAAGGCTGAGTTTGGCGCCACGGACTGGTCGTCCGTCCCGGATCACAGACGTTTCGTCCCAGCGCGGTCGGACGCGGGACAGGTCGTGAGAGACTCTCTCTCTCTTTGGGTGCTCGGTGCTGGGTGCTGGGTGCTGGGTGCTTGGTGCGGGGTGCTTGGTGCGGGGTGCTGCGCACGTTCGCACGTAGCCCGTCGCACGTGGAGCACGTTCGCACGCAGCACGTAGCACGTAGCACGTGACAGCCTGGAGGTTCTTATGGCCGATACCGACTTTCTGGGACGACCGCTGTGGTACGAGCTGTTGACGACGGACATGAAGGCGGCCGAGAAGTTCTACACGGCCGTGGTCGGCTGGTCGACGGCGCCGTTCGACGGGGCGCCGCAGCCTTACGACCTGCTGATGCGCCCTGACGGCGAGTCGGTCGGCGGCGTCATGAACATCCCTCCCGGCATGAACTTTCCGCCGCACTGGGTGATGTACATCGGCGTGCCGAAGCTGGAGGAGGCGGTCTCGCGGATCGAGCGGATGGGCGGCAGCGCGCTGTCGCCGGTCATCGACGTGCCGTCGGTCGGCCGGATGCGGACGATGAAGGATCCGCAGGGGGCGATGTTCTCGGTCTACCAGCCGGTCGATCCCCCGCCTGGGCCCGAGAGTGAGCCGAAGATCGGCGACGCCTCATGGCACGAGCTCTACACGTCGGACGCCGAAGCCGCGCTGAAGTTCTATACCGAGCTGCTCGGCTGGCGCCCGACCGAGGCGATGGACATGGGCCCGATGGGCAAGTACCACATGTTCGGCCGCACCTTCCCGCTCGGCGGGATGATGAAGACGCCCCCCGAGATGGGGAACGTCCCGCCCAACTGGACGATCTACTTCCGCGTGCCGGACGTCCACGAGGCCGCCGAGCGCGTCAAGGCCAACGGCGGTCAGGTCCTGAACGGCCCGATGGAGGTGCCCGGCGGCGACTGGATCGTCAACGGCATGGATCCCCAGGGCGCGGCGTTCGCGCTGCATCACAAGAAGTAGGTTCGGGGCACTGTCCACTGTCTACATGCCTTTCGCGCCCCCCTGCGAGCAGCGTCTCGAGGCGGTTCGGGTCCGGCGGCTTGGTCAGGTGCTCGTGGAAGCCGGCGTCGAGCGACGCCTGGATGTCGGAGTCCTGGCCGTAGCCGCTCAGGGCGACCATGCGGGTCGCCGGACTGGCGGCCCGGCTGCGGACCTGACGGGCCAGCTCGAAGCCGCTCATGAGCGGCAGGCCGAGATCGACCAGCGCGAGATCCGGCCTGGTGCGCTCGATCAGCGCCAGGCCTTCGACGCCGTTCTCGGCCGTGAACACCTTCACCCCTTCGGACTCCAGCAGCAGCTGCATCATCCGCCGCGCGTCGGGCTGATCCTCGACGAGGACGACGGTGCGCACCGGCGGCCACTCGCGCCGGCGGCGGCGACGGGACGCGCTCGGTTTCGAGCGGCAGCCACACCGTGAACGTGCTGCCGCGCCCGGGGCCGTCGCTTTCGGCGCATGACCCGTCCGTCGTGCAGCTCGACGAGCGAACGCAGCAGCGTCAGGCCGATGCCGAGCCCGCCGTCCGACCGGTCGATGCGTGCGGTGCCCCTGCACGAACAGGTCGAAGATGCGGGGAAGGACGTCGGCGTCGATGCCGCGGCCGGTGTCGGTGACGCGGATGATCGCCTCGGCGCCGGCGCGGCGCAGCTCGAACCGCACGCTCGCCCCGGGCATCGAGTACTTCGCGGCGTTGCTGAGCAGGTTGGCCTGAATCTGCTGGAGACGCGTCGGATCGCCGAAGACCGGCACCACGCCGTCGTCGATCTCGGCCGACAGCCGGATCCCGCGTGCGGCCATCGTCGGGCTGCAGCGCCTCGATCGCCGAGCCGCGCGGTGTCCCGCAGGTCGATCGATTCCTTCCGCAGCACGATCCGGCCGCGGGTGATGCGCGCCACGTCGAGCAGGTCGTCGAGCAGCCGCGCCATGTGGTTGGCCTGGCGCGTCACCACCTGTCCCGCTTCATGGCAGGCGTTGTCCGTCCACTCCGCGTTGTCGAGGACGCGGGTGGCGTTGAGGATGGCGGACAGCGGGTTGCGCAGCTCGTGCGAGAGCATCGCCAGGAACTGCTCGCGCCGCCGCACGCCGTCGAGCACCTCCTTCTCGGCGCGGCGGCGATCGGTCACGTCGAGGAAGGTCACGACCGCGCCGATGACCTCGCCGTTGCGCAGGATCGGGTGGCTCCAGTATTCGGCCGGGAACGACGAGCCGTCCGCCCGCCAGATCACTTCGTCCTCGACGTGCGTGCCCTCGCGGTGGCGCATCGCCTCGAAGATCGGCGACTGCTCCGGCGCCGACGGGCTGCCGTCCGCGAGGCTGTGATGGATGAGCGGATGCATCTGCCTGCCGATCAGCGCCGCCGGCGAGTCGTAGCCGAGCAGCCGCGCGCACGCCGAGTTGCAGAACGTGCACACCCCGCTCAGGTCGATGCCGTAGATCGCTTCCGCGGTCGAGTCCAGCAGCAGCCGGATGCGCTCCTCGCGTTCGGCGATCTCCTGCCGCGCCCGCACCAGCTGCGTGATGTCCCGCGAGATGCCCGAGATGCCGACGATGGTGTGGGTGCTCTCGTAGATCGGCGAGAAGGTCACCGAGACGTCGATGGTGCTGCCGTCCTTGCGCACGTGCGTCGTCTCGAGCCGCTCGACCAGCCGGCCGTCGCGGACCTGCCGCAGGCTGGTCTCCATCTCCTCCTTGCGGCCGGCCGGGTTGAGGAAGCTGGCGTGCCGGCCGATCGCCTCCTCGGCCGCGTAGCCGTAGAGCCTCACCGCGCCGCGGTTCCAGGTCGTGATGATGCCGTCGAGCGTCTTGCCGATGATCGCGTCGTCCGACGACTCGACGATGGCGGAGAGCTGGGCGAGGCGGGCGCGCGCCTGTTCGAGCGGCGAGATGTCGGTGAGCGTGAGGACCGACGCCGTCCGGGGCGTAGGGGCGATCGCCGCCGATCAGCGGGAAGTCCGGGCTGTCCTTGATCCGGGCACGGTAGGGGAGGATGCGCAGGAAGTAGCAGCGCTGCCGCTTGTCCCACGTCTGCGCCTCGACCGACACGCCGGTCGTGGAGCACGCGCTCGATGTCGGCGATCAGGGTCGGGTGCGAGAGATCGTGCGCGAACGACCGCAGCGGGCGGCCGACGTCCTGGGGGATGACCCGGAACAGCTCGGCGATGCGCGGCGTGAACCGGCGGATGCACAGCTCGCGGTCGAGGAACAGCGTCGCGACGTCGGTGCCGTTCGAGCAGGTGCTCGATGTCGTCGTTCAGCTCCTGGAGCTCGGCGTTCTTCTTCTGGTACTCGGCGTTGACCGTGTACATCTCCTCGTTGACCGAGTGCAGCTCCTCGTTCGTGCTCTGGAGCTCCTCGTTCGCGGCGACCAGCTCCTCGTTGGTGGCCTGCAGCTCCTCGTTGGAGGCCTCGTGCTCCTGCACCGCCGCCTGCAGCTGTTCCTTCGTGTACGACGAGCTCGTCCTCGAGGGCGTCGAGCTGATCGCGGGTCAGGCCCGCCAGCGGCGTGTCCTCGGCGAGCCGGCAGCGGCAGCGGCGTGACGTCGGCGAACGGCGGCACCATCACCGGCGCGCCGTGCGGCTTCGGCGTCGGCGAGCGTAGATCAGGATGTGCGTCAGCGCGCCGCGCGGGTCGCGCAACGGCTCGGCGACGACCGCGAACTGGCGCGCGTGATCGGCGATCGCGACCGCCGGGTAGCGGACGCTCTCGACGTCGCGCCGGACCCGGTGCAGCGCGCCCGACAGCACCACCCGCAGCTCGTCGTCCACGAGATCGAGCAGGTTCTGCGACGGCCGCCGCGGCTTGACCTTGAGCAGCGCCTCGACGCCGCCGAACGAGTCGACCAGCTGTCCCTGATCGTCGACGAGGAAGCTCGGCGGCATGAACCGATCGAGCAGGCGATCGTAGGTCGCCGACCAGCTGCGGGTTGACCGCCGCCACGCCGCTGCACCGGCGGGCGTGCGCGGGACGGTCGCGCTGCGCGGGAGCGGCAGCTTGAGATCGCGCGGCAGGCCGATGTCGCGCCGCTTGCGATAGATCTTGGCGTGCTCGTCGATGGTGTCGAACTCTTCGAGCAGCCCGCCCGGGCTCTCGCTCGATCCGAGGAACAGGAACCCGCCCGGCTTCAGCGAGAAGTGGAACAGGGTCAGGACCGTCTTCTGCGCGTGCGGCTGGAAATAGATCAGCAGGTTGCGGCAGGTGATCAGGTCGCATCTTGGTGAACGGCGCGTCGCGAATCAGGTTGTGCGGGGCGAAGACGATGCACTCGCGCAGCGCCGGCGAGATCTGGTAGCCGTCGGGCTTGAGCGTGAAGAAGCGTTCGAGCCGCTCGCGGTCCGATGCCGTCGACCTGTTCCTCGGTGTAGATGCCCGGTGCTCGCGACCTCGAGCGACGCCTTGTGGACGTCGGTCGCGAGGATCTTGATGTTGACCGGCCGGCGCCGCGCGCTGAGCCGCTCGTGCAGCACCATCGCGATCGAGTAGGCCTCCTGGCCGGTCGCGCAGCCGGGCACCCAGACGCGGATCTGCTGGTCGGCGCTCGGTCCGCTCGACCAGCTCGGGGACGATGCGGTGCTCGAGCACGTCGAAGGCGGCGTCGTCGCGGAAGAAGCGGGTGACGCCGATCAGCAGGTCCTCGTAGAGCGAGCTGAGCTCGCGCGGATCGCTGCGCACCTGCTCGACGTACATGTCGATGTCGAGCGACCGGTTGAGCGCGAGGCGCCGTTCGATGCGGCGCGTGACCGTGCTGGCCTTGTAGTGCGAGAAGTCGATGCGCGTATTCGTCGCGGAGCAGGCGGAGGATCGCCTCGACGCCTTTCTCCTCGCTCGGCCGGCACCGCCGTCGAGCGCGCCGGCTCGCCGGCGGCGATCGCCGCGACCGCGCGCGGCAATCTCCTCGGGCGGGAGGACGTGATCGACCGCCGCCGGTCCGGATGGCGCTGAGCGGCATGCCGTTGAACTGCGCCGAGTCGGGGCTCTCGCAGAAGACGGTGCCGCCGGCCTGGCTGATTTCCTGGATGCCGCGCGAGCCGTCGCTGCCGCTGCCGGACAGGATCACGGCGACCGCGCGCTCGCCGAGGTCCTGCGCCAGCGAGCGCAGGAACATGTCGATCGGCAGGGTCAGGCCGGAGCGGGGATCGCGGTCGTTCAGGAGGAGCCGGCGCCGCCGGATGATCATTTCCTTATTCGGCGGCAGCAGGTAGACGGTATTCGGGTTCGACCAGGATCTCGTGCTCGGCCTGCCGGATCGTCATCGGCGTGCGCCGCGACAGGAGCTCGTTCATGAAGCTCTTGAAGTCCGGCGACAGGTGCTGGAGCACCACGAAGGCCATCCCGCTGGTCGACGGGATGTGCGTGAAGAAGCGCTCGAGGGACTCGAGGCCGCCGGCGGATGCGCCGATGCCAACTATGGGAAAGATCGAGGCGTCGCTGGTGGTGACGGCTGCGCCCGACTCTCGTGCCGCGTCGCCGGTGACCCGGGCGTCGCGGGCTTCTTCGTACTCAAACGGCTCCGTCGACATCGATCCTCTCCGAACCCGTGCTTCCTCAGTGCACGTCCAGCCCTGGCTGAGCACAAATCGGGCCACCCCAGCCAGCCGTCCCGCCTTTCTCAACTGGCGAAAAACTGAGCCATTGGGCCACCCTCGGCGGGTGGGGAACCGCGAATGCTCTTTTTTCACCCGTGAATTCATTCCGTTCACGAGAGCCAGCCTATAATCCCCCGACCGTCCACGGCCGATCAGACACATCCGTAACGGTCCCCCGCGTAACGGGCGGCGGGGGAGGGACGTATTGAGCCGGTAGCCTTGGCGGCGATCCGCGGCCGGGGCGGCCAACACAGCACGAGAAGGAGTTCCGGAATGCGCACGAAGATCCTTGCCGCAACAGGGATGCTCGCGCTGGCCCTGGGGGCCAGCTACAAGACGTTCGCCCCGACGCCGCTCTCCGCGGCGGACGTGGGACCGCAGATGACGTCCGTCGGTCCGCTCACGTTCGGACCCGACGGCGTGCTGTTCGCCGCTGACCCGCAGGCCGCCACGATCTTTGCCCTCGAGCTCGGGGACAAGGCGTCGGGTGGAGCCGCCGGCGTCCAGGGCGTCGACGCCATCGATCAGAAGGTGGCCGCGCTCCTCGGCACCGACGCCAAGGAAGTCATCGTCACCGACATGGTGGTGCACCCGAAGACGAAGAACGCCTACATCGCGGTGATGCGCGGCCAGGGCACCGACAGCAAGCCGGCGCTGCTGCGCGTCGACGGCGCGGGCAAGATCACGGTCGTGTCGTTCGACGGCATGAAGTACACGAAGGTGGCGCTGCCGAACGCCCCGAACGCGGCCGCGAATGCCAACCCGCAGCGCGACCCGCGGCGCCAGTCGATCACCGACATGGCCTTCACCGACGGCAAGCTGTACATCGCGGGGCTCTCGAACGAAGAGTTCGCCTCGAAGCTGCGCGCCGTCAGCTACCCGTTCTCGACGGTCGACAACGGCACCAGCGTCGAGATCTTCCACGGCAACCACGGCCAGTTCGAGACCCGGTCGCCGGTGTTCGCGTTCGTGCCCTACAGCATCAACAACACGCCGCACCTCGTCGCCGGCTACCTGTGCACGCCGCTCGTGAAGTTCCCGGTCGCCAGCCTGCAGCCGGGATCGAAGGTCGTGGGCACCACCATCGCCGAGCTCGGCAACCGCAACCGGCCGATCGACATGGTGATCTACAAGAAGGACGGCCGTGAGTTCCTGCTGATGTCGAACACCGCCCGCGGCGTGATGAAGATCCCGACCGACGGCTTCGCGTCCGCCGCCCCGATCACGCAGCCGGTCAAGACCGAGACGGGCGGCGTCGGCTACGAGACCATCGCCACCATGAAGGGGATCGAACAGCTCGACCTGCTCGACGCGACGCGGACGATCGTCCTGTCGCGCGGGGAGAGCGGGCTGAACCTGGCCACCGTCGCGCTGCCGTAGCGCGTCGCGGCCCGCGTTCGCAGCCATGCTTCTCCTGCGACGCTTCGTTCGCGGATTCGGGGCGGCCGCCACACTGATGGTGGCGGCCGCCTGCGTCCGCTCCTCCGCATCCATCCCCACCATCCGCCTCGTCGAGCCCGGCGCCGGCGGCGCTGCGCCCTACGTCGAGGTGACCGGCATCGACGGCGAGACCCGCGCCGCCGTACGCCGGTTCGCATCCGATTCCGAAGACTGGCCGCGCGTCCTGGACGTCCGCGTCCTTGGCGACGACGGCACGGTGGAGACGACCGCGGTGGCGGGGCGCTACACGGCGGTTCCCGACGGTCTCCGCTTCATCCCGCTGTTCCCGTTCGATCCCGGCCGCCGCTACGAAGTGCGCTTTCGTCCGTCGGCGGCTTCGGGCAGCGCCGCGCCCGACGTCGTGCAGGCGATCGGCCTGCCGGCCGCGGCGGCGTCCGCGCCGACCTACGTGACCGGCATCCATCCGAGCGGCGGCGACGTGCCCGAGAACCAGCTGCGGCTGTACATCAATTTTTCCGCGCCGATGGGCCGGCGCGGCGGGCTCGAGCACGTCAGGCTGCTCGACGAGTCTGGCGCGGTCGTGGTCGATCCGTTCCTGCCGCTCGACGCGGAGTTCTGGAACCACGATCGCACGCGCTACACGCTGTTCTTCGATCCCGGCCGCCAGAAGCGCGGCATCCTGCCCAACCGCGAAATGGGACCGTCGCTCGTCGAGGGACGCCGCTACACGCTGGTGGTCGATCGCCGCTGGGTGGACGGCCACGGCCGTCCGCTTCGCGAGACGTTCTCGTGGCCCTTCAAGGTTGGCGCGCCCGATCTGCGTCCGCTGGATCAGGCCGAGTGGCGGGTCACCGCGCCGGCGCAGGGCACGCGCGAGCCGCTGCGGGTGGACTTTCCCGAGGCGCTCGATCACGGGCTGCTGATGCGGGCGATCGGCGTGCGGCGTGACGGCCAGCCGGTGGCCGGGGACGTCCGCGTCGAAGCCCACGAGCGGCGCTGGCTGCTCACGCCCACGGAGGCATGGCAGCCAGGACGCTACGAGATCGTCGCCCTTTCCATTCTCGAGGACCTCGCCGGCAACCGCATCGGCCGCGCCTTCGAGATCGATGCCTTCGAGCGCATCGACAAGGCCCGCGAGCCGGAAGTGACGAGCATCCCCTTCCAGCTCGCGGCGACGAGATAGCCCTTTTGACTTTTCCCTTCTGACTTCTGACTTCCGGCCGGCCAGCCCAAGCGGTCGGCGCGCAGGAAAGGTAAACTGCGTGACGTGCGTCTCCTGCCAGAGCTGTTCGAGAACAATCGCCGCTGGGCGGCGTCGGTCGTCGCGCGACAGCCCGACTTCTTTACCGGACTGAAGACTCAGCAGGCGCCTGCCTATCTCTGGATTGGCTGCTCCGACAGCCGTGTGCCGGCCAACGAGATCGTCGGGCTCAGGCCGGGCGAGCTCTTCGTCCACCGCAACGTCGCCAACGTCGTCGTCCACTCCGATCTGAACTGCCTGTCGGTGCTCCAGTACGCCGTGGACGTGCTGAAGGTCCGCCACGTGATCGTCTGCGGCCATTACGGCTGCGGCGGCGTCCGCTCCGCGCTCGAGGATGCGAAGCTCGGCCTCATCGACAACTGGCTCCGGCATGTGCAGGACGTTCGCGCCAAGCACCACATGGAAGTGGACAACGCCGGCAGTCCCGACGCGCGCGCCGATCGGCTGTGCGAGCTGAACGTGATCGAGCAGGCCGTGCACGTCTGCAAGACGACGGTCGTCCAGGACGCCTGGGCGCGCGACCAGCCGCTGGCGGTGCACGCCTGGATCTACGCGCTCGACGACGGGCGGCTGAGGGATTTCGGATTCAGCGTGACCGGTCCGCGCGACCTGGCGTATGCCGCCGCGTCGGCCATCAACACGCGCCCGGCGGTCTCGGCGGCGACCCGCTGACGGGCGTCACGTCCGAGCGGCAGGCTTCAGCGGCAGGAAGATCCAGCAGGGCAGCCGGAGAGACGGGCAGGTCCAGGGAGCGATGATGAGTTTTTGTGACCATTGCGAGGGGCAGCGATTCGATCGCGCGCGCGTGCTGCGCGCGCTGCGGCAGCTGCGCAGAGATCTCGGCGGCGGTCGCGGCGGTCGCGAGAAGCAGGTGATCGAGAAGGCGCTGCGCGCCGTGAAGGCGCTCGACATTCCGCACCTCGAGATCGTCGACGACACGGACGGAGTCGTCCACTGAGATTCGGTTGGGAGTTGGAGGTTGGGAGTTGGGAGTTGACATGAGGAATCCCCGCGTCGCACTGGCGGTCGTTTGCTCCTTCATCCTCGTGGCGATCGCGAGTGCCGCCGGCTCAGGGCAGCAGCCGTACACGCCCAGGCAGGCGGACCGGCCGACGCCGCTCGAGGGCGACGAACCAGGCTTCCAGCCGATCTTCGACGGCAAGACGCTGGCCGGATGGGACGGCGATCCGAAGTACTGGCGGGCCGAGAACGGCGCGCTGGTCGGCGAGATCACTCCCGAGACGGTCATCAAGAGCAACACCTTCATCGTCTGGCAGAACGGGCGCCGCGGGATTTCGATCTCAAGCTCGAATACCGCATCACGGCGGAAGGGAACAGCGGGATCAACTATCGCAGCGCGCTCGTTCCCGACCCGGTCACGCCGGCCAACAAGTTCGCGATGCGCGGCTACCAGTTCGACATCGACGGCCGCAAGCGCTACGCGGGGAACAACTACGAGGAGAAGGGCCGGCTGTTCCTGGCGGTGCGCGGCCAGCTCACGCGCGTGACCGGCGGCCGGCCGCCGGTGCTCGTCTCGACGTTCGGCGACGCCACCGAGCTCGCCAAGGTCGTGACCGACGACTGGAACGCCGTCCACATCATCGCGCGCGGCCAGACGCTCACCCACGTGCTCAACGGTCAGCTGATGGCGGTGGTGGTGGACGACGACGCGCCGAACCGGCCGGCGGAGGGGTCGATCGGCGTGCAGGTCCACGTCGGGCCGCCGATGAAGGTGGAGTACCGGAACATCCGCCTGAAGCAGTTCGAGGCATCGAAGTAGACGCTCGAGGTATCGGAGTAGACGGAGGCACCGGATCTCAGGAACGGAGCAACGGAGGCAACGAAGGAAAACGGAGAAGACAGCACACATTTGAGGGGATTCGCGGCGCGCGCGTTGCGCGCGGTGTCGGGTTGAGGCGGGCCGTACACAAACGGCACGTTCGTCATTCGCCGCTTGTGTACGGCCCGCCTCGACCCGACTCGAGTGCCGGCCACGGGCCGGCACCCGCGAATCGCCGTCTCACGCTAAGTCTTTTCCGTTAACCTCCGTTTGCTCCGTTGCTCCGTTTCTAAGATCCGGTACCTCCGACACCTCCGCTGGACACCTCCGATGACCCACCGCTCACACACGACTCCCCATGCGCATACTCGCCAACGGCATCGACCTCTGTTGTGAGATCGCCGGTGACGGTCCCGCCGTCCTGATGATTCAGGGCGTCGGCGTGATCGGGCGCGGCTGGCGTCCGCAGGTCGAGGCGCTGTCGCGCCAGTTCACCGTCATCACCTTCGACAATCGCGGCATGGGCGAGAGTGCGCCCGGCGCCGGGCCGCTGACGATCGAAGCGATGGCGGCCGACGCGCTCGCGCTGATGGACAGCCAGCGGATCGATCGCTTCCATCTGGTCGGCCACTCAATGGGCGGTGTCATCGCGCAGGCGGTGGCGCTGGCCGCGCCCTCACGGGTCAAGAGCCTGTCGCTCCTGTGCACGTTCGTGAACGGCCGCGACGCGATGCGCCTGTCGCCGGCCGGGATGATCAAGGCGATGCGCTCGCGGCTCGGCACGCGGGCGATGCGGCGCCGCGGCATGCTGCGGCTGATCATGCCGGACGACTACCTGGGATCGGTGGACGAAGCCGCGCTCGCCGCCGATCTCGCGGTCCTCTTCGGTCACGATCTGGGCGATCAGCCGCCCATCGCCATGGCGCAACTGCGCGCGACGTCGCGCTACAACGTGTCGGCGCGGCTCTCCGCGCTCGCGGCGATCCCGACCCTGGTCATGAGCGGACGCCACGATCCGATTGCGTCCCCGCCGACCGGCCGCGCCCTCGCGGCCGCGATCGGGACGGCACGATACGTCGAGTTCGAACAGGCCAGCCACGCCCTGCCGATTCAGTGCGCGAGCGAGGTGAATACGCTCCTGCTCGAGCACCTGCTGAACGCCGAGCGAGCCGCGCTCGTCTGATCAGATCAGCCGTAGATCGTAGCCGCCGCACGCAAGCATTACCGTTCGCTTACCGGAGCTTCATGATCGGTCCGCGACCGGCGCGTAGGCTCGTCGCATGTTCTTTCACCACCCTGCCGCGTCATTTGCCCTGACCCTCCTGCTCGGCGCCGGGTTCCACGCCCCTTCGGCACATGAGCTCCATCCGGTCGATCGCCTGCCGGCGATTGCCACCAACGACAACCGCCAGCCCGCCGGCACCCGCCAGGGCGACGTGCTGACGCTCGAGCTGCGCGCGTCGCGCGGTCTGTGGCGCCCCGAGGGACCGGACGGTCCGGCGCTCGAGATCGAGGCGTTCGGCGAGCTCAGCGGGCCGCTGCAGATCCCGTCGCCGCTGATTCGTGTGCCCGAAGGGACGCAGGTCGTCGCGAGCGTGCGCAACGATCTTCCGCACCCGCTTCGGGTGCACGGGCTGTGCGCGCGCGACGGCAGCGCGTGCGCGCCGCTCGAGATCGCGCCGGCGGCCGAGCGTGAGGTCCGCTTCGCGGCCGGACGTCCGGGCACCTATCACTACTGGGCGACGACAACCGGGATGCCGCTGCCGTTTCGCGCCACCGAAGACACACAGCTCTCGGGCGCCTTCGTCGTCGATCCGGCCGGCGCATCGGCGAACGACCGCGTACTGGTGATCACCGACTGGACCAGCCTGAACCGGGCGCAGCTGAAGGACCTGGCCGCCGCCGACGATCCCGGCGTCAAGTTCTTCGCGCTCGAGCCGCGCTTCGCGTTCATGATCAACGGGCTGTCGTGGCCGCACTACCGAGCGGCTCACCTATCGCCTCGGCGAAGACGTCCGGTGGCGGGTCGTCAACCTCAGCTCCCAGCCGCACCCGATGCACCTGCACGGGTTCTACTTCACGCTCGACGGCCTCGGCGACGGCCTGCGCGACACGGCGTTCGAGCCCGCGCACCGGCGGCGCATGGTCACGCAGCTGATGGGGCCCGGCGCGACGATGGCGATGACCTGGCGTGCGGAGCGCGAAGGCAAGTGGGTCTTCCACTGCCACATCTCCGAGCACATCTCGCCGGAGCGCAGGATCGCGCCGCCGCCCGACGCCGGCCATGCACACGGCGGCCACGACGCGGCCACGGGGGCGGCCACGGGCGCGGCCGGCATGTCCGGGCTGATCCTCGGCGTCACGATCGTCAAGGACCAGCCCGGCGACGTCGCGGAGCCGGCCGCCGGGCCGCCGCGAGCGATGACGTTGACGATGAGGACCGAGGCGCGGGAAGGCGCGCGGCCGGTGTACGGATTCGCGCTGTCGAAGACCGGCGAGGCGGATCCCGGCGCACCGCTGTCAGTGCCGGGCCCGATGCTCGTGCTCGAGCGTGGACGACCGGTCGAAATCGCGCTCGTCAACCGCCTGCCTGAAGCCACCGCGATCCACTGGCACGGCATGGAGCTCGAGAGCTACTACGACGGCGTGCACGGGTGGAGTGGAGTCGGCTCGCGTGTGACGCCGCTGATCGCGCCCGGTTCGACGTTCGTGGTCCGGTTCACGCCGCCGCGCACCGGCACGTTCATCTACCACACCCACCTGCACGACGACCGGCAGCTGACGTCGGGGATGTACGGCGGCATGGTCGTGGTCGAACCCGGCGAGACGTTCGATCCGGACCTCGATCACGTGGTGGTCATCGGCCGATCCGGTCCCGAGCGAAACGCGCCGGCGCTCCTCAACGGCAGCCGCGAGCCGCTGCTGGTGTGGAAGGCGGGCGCGCGCCATCGCGTGCGGTTCGTGAACATCACGCCCAGGGGACATCTTCGCGGTGTCGCTGATGAAAGGGGAGACGCCGATCGAGTGGCGCCCGGTCACCAAGGACGGCGCGCCGCTGCCCGCTGCCGACCTGGCCGCCGGTCCCGCCACGCAGACCATTGCCGTCGGCGAGACCTACGACTTCGAGATCGACGCTCCGCCGGGCCGCCACGCGCTCTGGCTCAACGTCCGCACGCCCGGAGGCCGCTGGATCGCGCAGGGCCGCATCGTCATCAAGTAGGCCGCGCCGCAGGCGTCCGACTCGCCGCGCGTCAGCCGCGGTCCGGCCGTCGCGCGACGAAGACTTCGTACTGACCCGGCTCGAGCTCCGAATGGTCGATTGGTACGACCGCGGGCTCGAAGCCGGCGCCCTTCAGCCAGCGCAGCCAGTCGGCGCGCGCGAACAGGCCTTCGATGTGGCGATCGAACTCGGCGCGGACGGAGCCATCGCGATCGCGCAGCACATAGGTGTAGTCGACGGTGTAGGTGGTGTCCGCCGGGTCCGGGTCCCACGTCCATTCGAGGTAGCGCAGCGCGCGATCGACGCCGTCGTGGCCGCCATGGTCGGTGCCGGGCGCGAAGTTCTCGCGCACGTGATCGGGCGCGAACAGCGCCACGCCGCCGGGCGCCGTGTGCACGAATGCGGTCTCGATCGCCGCCCGCAGATCCTGCTCGGTGGTCATGTAGCAGACGGCGTCGTGCACGAACACGCCGTCGAACTGCCGGCCGAGCCGCGCCGTGCGCATGTCGCCCTGGACGTGCTCGCACTCCGGGTTGAGCTGCCGGCTGACCGCGAGCATCCCGGCTGACGGTTCGACCAGCGTCATCGTGACGTGCGCCTTGAGGTGCGAGGCGTTGTTGCCGCCGCCGCTTCCGAGCTCCAGCAGCGTCTTCAGCGGCCGGCCGGCGGCGTCGAGCATGGCGCGGCGAAAGAGCGCCGCCTCCTCCTCGTAGTCTTCGGGCGCCGACATCAACGGCCACCAGTCGGCGAGCTGGTGATAGAGCTTAGGCACGTGCTACGTGCTACATGCTACGTGCGAACGTGCGTAGCACGTTAAGCCACACTGCTGATCTCGATCTTGCGAATGTCGTCGATCCCGTAGCGCAGCATCGCCAGGCGTTCCAGCCCGAAGCCGACGCCGACGGCGGTGTGGCGTGCCGGATCCCCGCCGAGGTGGGCGACGATCTTGTCGGTGAACTGCCCCCACGCCAGCACCTCGAACCAGCGGCCGTCGTCTTCGACCTCGATCTCCCACGCCTGTGCGCACATCGCGTAGCTGGTCGGGACGATCTTGATTTGCCGGCCCGGGTAGAGCAGGTTGACGGCCTGCAGCACCTGACCGGTGATCTGCCACGGGTCCAGACGCGACCGCTCGTCCAGGCAGAGCACCTCCGCCTGGTGGAAGGCGTCGAGGTGCGTCGCGTCGATCTGGCAGAGGCGATACGCCTTGCCCGACGCCCACAGCCGCAGCGGCTTCCCCTCGTAGCGGACGGTGAGCAGCAGCGGCAGCGTCAGGTCGTAGCGCAGGATCCGGTTGGCGTCGAGCCGATGCAGCTCGCTCGCGTCCACGTAGAGCGCGTCGTCGCCGATCGTCCGGCGCGCGCTGGTGAAGTCGACGATCTCGGGCAGCGCGATCTCGGTGTAGCCGGTGAACACGCTGCGGAGCTGTTCGAGGATGCGCCCGACCGGGTTCTCCGGCAGCGCGGTCAGCTGCGGCCGGGCGAGCAGCTCGACGACCTTGGCGGGGAAGTCGGGCCGGATCTCGTCGGGGCGGATGTCACGTTGTTCGATCACTTCCATCTCCTTGCGCAACCGGTCGCGGATGCGCTGCAGGCGCTTCCGCATCGCCGCCTCGTCTACGCCTGCCTGCGCCGCAAGCCGGCTGGTGGACCAGCCGCCGTGATACCGGCGGTCGCAGAGCTGACGGTCCTCGCTGCCGAGCGTGAGGAGCGCGCCCGACAGGCGGCGTCGCTGCAGTTCGGACCACCGGGTTTCCGCTTCGTCGAGGACCGGCACGTCGGGGATGTCCTCGAGCCTGAGGAAGGTGCGGCGGCGGCCGCGCCGCATGTTCAGCGCGACGGTGACCACGATCCGGCGCAGCCAACTCATGAACGCCGCCGGCTCCGACAACTCGCCGAGCCGCCGGAACGCCCGGAGGTAGGCCTCCTGTGCCGCGTCTTCCGCCGCCGCGCCGTCGCGCAGCACGCCGCGCGCGACGGCATAGGCCATCGCCTGCGTGCTCCGGACGAGGCTGCCGAACGCCTCGAGATCGCCGGCGCGGGCCCTATGGATCAGGTCGTGCAGCGGCTCCATGTCACCCTCGTTTGCCGTCCTCACCGATAAAGACACAGGCGGGCGCCCAGTGTGACATGCCGTCGCCCGGTCGAAGCGGCCAGCTTCCGACGGGCGTCAGCGCGTCCGGCCGCCGCTGCGGGTAATATCTTCCGGTTGGGATATCGCGGCCAGGGCCCAGGAACGGGAGTGTCATGATTCAGTCGGCGTCCGACATCGATCGCGGGACCCGCACCGCACCCTCAGGGACGGCCGGCGGGAACATCCGCTGGATCATCTGTGCGCTGCTGTTCTTCGCCGCGACCATCAACTACATCGACCGGCAGGTGGTCGGGATCCTCAAGCCGACGCTCCAGAAGGAGTTCGGCTGGTCCGAGACCGACTACGCCGCCATCGTCTTTGCATTCCAGCTCGCCTACGCGATCGGGTTCCTGATCGCCGGGCGCGTCATCGACGCGGTCGGGACGAAGCGCGGCTTCGTCATCGCCATCGTCGTCTGGAGCCTGGCGGCGATGGTGCACGCGGCCGCGAATGTGATCGGTCCCGCGGCAGCGACCGTGCTCGGCGCCATCGGGCTGACCTATTCCGTCTCGGTCGCCGGCTTCATTCTCGCGCGCGCGCTGCTCGGCGTCGGCGAAGCCGGCAATTTCCCGGCGGCGATCAAGGTCGTCGCCGAATGGTTCCCGAAGCGCGAGCGCGCCTTCGCCACCGGCGTGTTCAACTCGGGCACCAACATCGGTGCGCTGCTCACGCCGCTGATCGTGCCGTGGCTGACGCTCACCTACGGCTGGCAGACGGCGTTCCTCGTCACCGGCGCCATCGGCTTCCTCTGGTTGTTCTTCTGGTTGCCGCTCTATCACCAGCCCGAGCAGCATCCCACGCTCGGCGCCAGCGAGCTGGCCTACATCCGCAGCGATCCGCCGGATCCGGAATTGCGCATCCCCTGGAAGAAGCTGCTGCCGTACCGTCAGACGTGGGCCTTCATGCTCGGCAAGTTCCTCACCGATCCGATCTGGTGGCTCTACCTGTTCTGGATCCCTGATTTCCTCAACCGCAACCACGGCATCGATCTGCGGCTGGTCGGTCCGCCGCTGGTCGTCATCTATCTGGTGGCGGACGTCGGCAGCATCGGCGGCGGCTGGCTGTCGTCGGCGCTGATCAAGCGCGGCTGGACGGTGAATGCCGGGCGCAAGACCGCGATGCTCGTCTGCGCGCTCGCGGTGCTGCCGATGATGTTCGCGTCGGGGGCCCGCGACCTGTGGGTGGCGGTCGGGCTGATCAGCATCGCCGCGGCGGCGCACCAGGGCTGGTCGGCGAACCTCTTCACGCTCGTCTCCGACACCTTCCCGCGCCACGCCGTCGGCTCCGTGGTCGGGCTCGGCGGCATGGCCGGCGCGGTCGGCGGCATGACCATCGCGTGGGTGACCGGGCGGATCCTCGAGGCCTCGGGCAGCTACGTGCCGGTCTTCCTGATGGCGTCGTTCGCGTATCTGACCGCCCTCGCCGTCATTCACATGCTCGTTCCCCGGCTCGAGCCGGCGCGCACCACGAACTGATGGCCCAGCGCCCGGCTGATTCGTCACTGCGTCCGGCGACGGTGTTGCAATCCCCTGCGCCGCAGTGGGGCTGGTTCAAGTCGTGGCTGTTCGAGGGCCTCCGCGAGCCGCAGGGACCGCATACCCCCGCCAAGGCCGCGCACCAGTCGGCGTGGTGGAAAGTGATGTGCCTGACCGGGGTCGACTACTTCTCGACCCTCGGCTATCAGCCCGGCATCGCGTTCCTGGCCGCCGGCCTGCTGTCTCCGCTCGCCACGCTGATTCTCGTGCTGCTGACCATGTTCGGCGCGCTGCCGATGTATCGCCGCGTCGCCGCGCTGAGCCCGCACGGGCAGGGCAGCATCTCGCTCCTCGAAGAGCTGCTGCCGCGCTGGCGCGGCAAGGCCCTGGTGCTGTGCCTGCTCGGGTTCGCGGCGACCGGGTTCATCATCACCATCACGCTGTCGGCCGCCGACGCCACGGCGCACCTGATCGAGAACCCGCTGACGCCGCACTGGATGCACCGCCCGGTGCTGCTGACGCTGCTGCTGCTGGCCGCGCTCGGCGCCGTGTTCCTCAAGGGCTTTCGCGAAGCGGTCGGCCTCGCCATCCCGATCGTCGCCATCTACCTGGCGATGAACGTCGTGGTGATCGGCTGGGGGCTGACCGAGTTGTGGTACCACCCTGAAGCGATTCCGAGCTGGCAGGCGAACATCATGGCGCACCACGGCAGCTACTGGTCGATGCTGCTGTTCGCGACGCTGCTGTTCCCGCGGCTCGCGCTCGGCCTGTCAGGGTTCGAGACCGGCGTCGCGGTGATGCCGCTGGTGCGCGGCAACCCCGACGATCGGCCGGAGCGTCCCGAGGGTCGCATCCACAACACCCGCAAGCTGCTGACGGTATCGGCGTCGATCATGAGCGTGATGCTGGTCGGCAGCAGCCTGGTGACCACGATGCTGATCCCGCCGGAGAAATTCCAGGTCGGCGGCGAGGCCTACGGACGCGCGCTCGCGTACCTGGCGCACGAGCACCTCGGCAACACGTTCGGGACCCTGTACGACGTGAGCACCGTCGCGATCCTCTGGTTCGCGGGAGCGTCCGCCCTGGTCGGCCTGCTCAACCTGGTGCCGCAGTACCTGCCGCGCTACGGCATGGCGCCCGAATGGGCGCGCGCCAACCGCCCGCTGGTGCTGATCTTCACCGCCATCACCTTCATCGTCACGATCCTGTTCAAGGCCGACGTCAACTCGCAGGGCGGCGCGTACGCCACCGGTGTCCTGGTGCTGATGGGATCGGCGGCGCTGGCGGTCGCGATCGCCGCGCGGCGTCAGGGCCAGGGCTGGATCGGCTACGCGATCCTGACCCTGATCTTCGGCTACACCACGGTCGCGAACATCGTCGAGCGGCCCGAGGGTCTCAAGATCGCCAGCACCTTCATCGTCGGGATCGTGTTCAGCTCGCTGGTGTCGCGGGTGCTGCGATCGACCGAGCTGCGGGTCCACGGCGTGCAGACGGACCAGACGGCGCATCGCTTCATCATGGAGGCGTCGGGCGGACCGGTGCGCCTGATCGCGAACCGGCCCGATACGGGAATGCCCGACGAGTACGAGCACAAGCTGATCGAGGCGCGCGAGACGCATCACCTGCCGATGGATGCCACGGTGCTGTTCGTCGAGGTGCGGCCGAGCGACGCGTCAGACTTCAGCGACGTGCTCGAGGTGACGGGCGCCGCGGTCGACCGCTACCGCGTGCTGCGCTGCGTCAGCCCGGCCATCCCGAATGCGATTGCGGCGCTGCTCCTGCACGTGCGCGACACCACCGGCCAGATTCCGCACGCCTACTTCGGGTGGACCGAGGGCAACCCGATCACCTACCTCCTCAAGTACCTGGCCTTCGGCGAGGGGGACACGGCGCCGGTCACCCGCGAAGTGCTGCGGCAGGCGGAGCGTGACGCCGCGCAGCGGCCGAGGATCCATGTCGGATAGCGACGAGCCCCGGCGCGGCGCGCGCTTGCCGTGGCGCCGGCGGAGGCGCTGAGGGCGGAATAACACGTGCTGGGTGCTACGTTCTACGTGCGCACGTGCTCCACGTGCTACGAGCTACGTGCTACGAGCTACGTGCTACGGGCTACGGGCTACGGGCTACGGGCTACGGGCTACGGGCTACGGGCTACGGGCGCACGTGCCCGCATCCCGCATCCCGCATCCCGTCTCGCTCGCACGCTATGATCTTCGCGTGACGACCGCGTTCCCCGAGTGGATCGAGCCGATGGCGGCGACGCTCACGCAGGAGCGATTTGCCGGGCCGGACTGGATCTTCGAGCGCAAGTACGACGGCATCCGGCTGCTCGCTTACAAGCAGGGCAGCGACGTGCGGCTCTACTCGCGCAACCGCCTGCTCCAGCACATCCCGCACATCGCCGATGCCGTTGCCCGGCTGCCCGCCCGCGATCTCATCCTCGACGGCGAAGTCGACTGGAGCCGCAGCGCCGCGTATCACGTGTTCGACGTCATGTGGCTGGATCGGGATGTCATGCCGCTGCCGCTCGAGGAACGCCGCGCCCTGCTGGCGTCGCTGCCGCTCGCTGCGCCGCTTTACCGCGTCGTGCTCCTCGACGAGGACCGGCCGTGGGAGCGCGCCTGTCGCGAGGGCTGGGAAGGCGTCATCGCGAAGCGCCGCGACTCCCGCTACGAGCAGCGCCGCTCGCCGCACTGGCTCAAGATGAAGTGCGAGGCGACGCAGGAGCTGGTGGTCGGCGGCTTCACCGATCCGCAAGGCGCGCGCGTCGGCCTCGGCGCGCTGCTCGTCGGCTATTTCGAGAAGCCGGCGGACGACTTCGTGTTCGCCGGCAAGATCGGCACCGGATTCGACACCGCGCTGCTGCTCGATCTGCGCAGCCGCCTCGATCGGCTCGAGATCCCGAAGGCCCCGTTCACCAAGGCCAAGGGCCTGCCGCGCCTGCGCGCCCACTGGGTCATGCCGGAGATCGTCGTGCAGGTCGGGTTCATCGAGTGGACGGTGCACGGCAAGCTGCGGCATCCGCGGCTGATCGCCGTCCGCATCGACAAGATCGCGCGCGACGTCGTGAGGGAGCAGGCGTGATCACGCACCCCGAGAAGGTGCTGTTTCCAGACGACGGGATCACCAAAGGGGAGCTGGCGCAGTACTACGAGGCGATCGCGCCGTTGATGGTGCCGCACATGGCAGGCCGTCCGGTCACCATGGAGCGCTATCCCTCAGGCATCGGCCACAAGGGGTTCTTCCACAAGGACGTGTCGAAGGGGTTCCCGGCGTGGCTGGAACGCGTCGAGGTCCCGAAGAAGGACGGCACCGTCCACCATCCGATCGTGTCCGACGCGCGATCGCTGCTGTGGCTCGCCAACCAGAACTGCATCACGCCGCACGTCTGGCCGTCGCGCACGCCGAACCTCTATCACCCGGACGTCTGCGTGTTCGATCTCGATCCGGCGGTGGACGACGACCCGGCGAACCTGCGGCGCGCGGCGATGCAGCTCCGCGCGCTGCTCGACGAGCTGGAGCTGCCAAGCTGGGTCAAGACCTCAGGCTCGAAAGGCTTTCACATCGTCGTGCCGCTCGACGGCACCGCGGATTTCGGGCGAGGTGGCGCATGTCGGCCATGGCGTCGGCCGCATGCTGGTGGCACGCGACCCTGAGCACCTGACGCAGGAGTTTCACAAGGTCGATCGGGCGGGACGCATCCTCGTGGACACCGGCCGCAACGGCTACAGCGCCACGTTCGCGGCCGCCTATGCGGTCCGGGCAAAGCCGGGGGCGCCGGTATCGGCGCCCTGCACCTGGGAGGAGCTCGAGAGCGGGACGGTCGGGCCCGCAGACGTTCACGCTGCGGAACATGGCCGATCGCGTCGGCCGGGTGGGTGATCTGTGGGCCGACATCGCCACGGGAGCGCGTTCGCTGCGCCGGGCGATGGCGCAGCTCACGCGTGGCTAACGTGGCGACCCGCGGCTACGGACAGACGCTCGCCAGCATTCGTACCGACTTCACGCCGAGGTAGGGCAGCCCTTCGAGCGCGCCCTCGACGCTGGTCGTGCTCTCGCGCTTTTTGCGATCGCCGTCGTTGGTGCGCACTTCGCTCTCGGTCTTGATCTTGAGCTTGCCGTCGCCCCTGTCCGCGGCCTTGCCCTTGATCTCGACGTGGTGTCCAACGTGGTCCTTGAGATCGTCGAACGCGTCCCCATCGGCCAGCAGCATGTACGAGCCGACGTGGCCATCCTTGTTCGCGCCGTGCATGAGCCTGAAATTGCCCTCGCTCGAGCGGTCCACGCAGCCGACGACCGTCACGTCCTTCCCGTCCTCGACCGTAATCCTGGTCTTGGTCTTCGTATCATTCGTCGCGTCCTGGGCCAGCCCGACGGCGCTTGCGGCACACACCGACACGGCAACGGCGCAGAGAAGATTTCGCACGTCATTCCTCCTTCATGTCCCGGGTTACTCACCTCGAGACCTGCGTTGATATAAGCCAACCGCATGCCGTCTCATGGCCGAGTTTGTACGCTTGACCTTGGGATCGCGGCCGTGGCAACGTTCGCGGCACACGAGGTCACCGCGATGAAATGGCTCAGAGATGCTGCCGGCGATACCCGCTATGCCGTGCGCTCGCTCGCGCGCACGCCGCTCTTTACGTTCGTGGCGGTCCTGACGCTGGGGCTTGGCGTCGGTGCGGTGACCTTAATCGCCAGCGTCATCGACGATGTGCTGATCAGTCCGCTGCCATATCCCGACTCTCACCGGCTGGTGAACGTGCTCGTGCAGGACAAGGCAACAGGGCGCGCGCGCGGGACCGTGAACCGGGAGGAGTTCCGCGAGTTCCGGGAGCACACCACCTCCTTCGACGGCGTCATCGGCACGCTCGGCGAAACGATGCGCCTGACGTCGGCGGACCAGGTGGAGTTGATCCGCGGGGTGTGGGTCACGGCGAACTTCTTCGACTTCATGGGGCTGCCACCACTACATGGGCGTACCGCGACCGCCGATGACGTCAGCCCCGGTGCCGCGCCAGTCGCAGTCCTGCGTTATCGCGCCTGGGTCACCTACTTCGCTGCCGATCCGGCCGTCATCGGCAGAACGATCACGCTCAACGGCGAAGCGCGGACCATCGTCGGTGTGATGCCGCCGCGTTTCACCTGGCACGCGGCCGACGTCTGGCTGATCCGGCCCGTCGAGCACGACAGGCCGCAACAGATGCGCACGTTCCAGGCCCGCCTCAAACGCGGCGTCACGACGGAAGAAGCAGGCGCCGAGCTCGACGTCGTCGCGGCACGGCTGGCGACGCTGAATCCGTCGAACTATCCACCGTCGTTCCGCGTCCAGGTCGCGAACGTGATCGAGTTCACCGTTGGCGGCTTCAGCCGCGTGCTGTACCTGGCGCTCGGTGCGGTTGCGCTCTTGATGGTGATCGCGTGCTGCAACGTCGCCAACATGCTGCTGGCACGGGCTACGGCGCGCGAACGCGAGATGTCGGTGCGCGCCGCGCTTGGCGCGGGGCGGTCGCGCATCGTGCGCCAGTTGCTGGTCGAGAGCCTGCTGCTCGGCGCCTCCGGCGCCGTGCTCGGCTCGCTGATCGCGTTCGGTGGCATGGATGCGCTCGTCAAGGTGCTGCCGGTGATGCCGCTTCCCGGCGAAGTCGAGATCGCCCTGGACGCACGCGCATACGCGGTCACCATCGCCACCGCCATCGTGGCGGCGCTGCTGTTCGGCCTCGCTCCTGCGTACTACAGCGCGCGCCGCGATCTCGTGGAAGGGCTCAAGGGGGCGGGCAAGGCGATCGCCGGCGGCCGCGGCCGTCTCCGTCACGCGATCGTCGTCGCCGAGGTCGCGCTGTCACTCGTCCTGCTGTTGTCGGCGGGGCTGCTGGTGCGCAGCTTCAGCCGGCTCACCAGCGTCGATCTCGGTTTCGTTCCCGGCAACACGCTGCTCATCGGCGTCGGGCTGGCGCCCGATCAGGCCGCGAACGCCGCCGCGCGGTCCGCCTACTTCCAGCGCGCGCTGGACCGGCTTCGCTCCGTGCCGGGTGTCGAGGCGGTGGCGGCCACCACCTACCTTCCTCCGTTTGGCGGCCCCACGGCGACGCTCGAATTGCCGGACCGATCCGGGCCGGACCAGCGCTCCGCGATCGTGCAGCTGTGTACCGGTGATTGCTTACGGGTCCTGGGCATCGAGCTGACCCGGGGCGACGGCCTGCGCGACCTCCGTGACGGCGAGCCGCCGCGGCTGGCCATCGTCAACGAAACGCTCGCGCGCGAATCGTTCGCGGGCGAGGATCCAATCGGGAAGCGGATCCGGCTGTCGGCGGCGGGCGTCCAGAGCGATCCCTCCCGTCATGGAGTCTTCGAGATTGCCGGCGTCGTCCGGGACGTCCTGAACGACGGCCTCAGCGCCAGGCCGGCGCCGCACGTCTACCTGCCCGGCGCGATCTCCGCGCGCGGCATTCCGTCGATCGTGGCTAGAACACGCGGCGACGCCGCCGCGCTCGTGCACACGATCCGCAAGGAGCTCATCGCGATCGACCCGCAGGTCGCGGTCCCGCTCCCAAGGCTCATGACAGAGCTCCTCGACCGATCGCTCTACGCGCAGCCGCGCTTCACGCTGATCGTGCTTGGACTGTTTGCCGCCACCGGTACGCTGCTCGTCGCGGTCGGCCTGTTCGGCGTCATGGCTTACACGGTGTCGCTGCAAACCCGGGAGATCGCGCTGCGCATGGCGCTAGGCGCCGGCCGCACGCAGGTGCTGCGAACCGTGCTCGGCCTGGGCGCCCGGCTCCTCGGGGCGGGTCTCCTGCTTGGGTTGCCCGCGAGCCTCGGCGCGACCCGCCTGCTCAGGGAACAGTTGTGGGAGGTCCCGCCGGTACGACCCGCTGACGATCGCGCTGGCCATCGCGCTGATGCTGGCCGTTGCGCTGGTGGCGTGTCTTGTTCCCGCTCGTCGCGCGCTACGGATCGAACCAGTGGCAGCGCTTAGACAAGAGTAGAAATCGTATGGCCGCAAACAAGACCAAGCGCACCGACGCCAGCGTCGACGACTACATCGCCTCGAGAGCCAACGCGCAGCAACGCACCGACTGCCGGGAGTTGATGGTGCTGTTCAAGAAAATCACCCGGCACTCACCAAAAATGTGGGGACCCAGCATCGTCGGTTATGGCTCCTACCGCTACACCTATGAGAGTGGACGGACCGGGGAAGCCCCTTTGGCAGGCTTTGCCGTCCGTGGCCGGGAACTGGTGGTCTACCTGGTGGCTGAAGGAGAGGAACAAAGATCCTTGCTGTCCAAGCTTGGCAAGCACAGGATGACCAAGGCCTGCCTGTACTTCAAGCAGCTTGCTGATCTTGATAAGTCGGCGCTCGAAAAGCGTGTCGTCGGTTCGGTCGCGGATGTAAGGCGGCGCTATGGGTAGCGGGCTTCGGACAGGTCGAGACGATGGGTCAAAAGAAGCGTGACCTGGTGGATTAACGCCCTACTCCCGTCGATTATCTGGCTGGGTGGAGCAGGGTTCTACGCGTATCTGAAGAAACCGGCCGGCGCTAGCCTCCTGGAAGTGCGTACCGATGCACCGGGATGGCTCGGCGCTGGCTTGCTCGGAGCGGGGCTTGCGTTGCACTGCTGGAGCACCGTGGTCCTGGCAGGCCATGGCTGGTCGCGGGGCGAGGCGGCGACTCTCGCCATGACGGGGCCGTACCGGTTCGTGCGAAACCCAATTTACCTGGCAGGCATTACCCTTCTCGCGGGCATCGGGCTACTTTACGGGCCGTGGCATGCCAACGACCTCGTCCTGCCCGTCGTCTTGTTCGCGTACTTTCATCTGGCGGTCCTTCGCGTCGAGGAGCCTGCACTTCGCAGCCAGTTCGGCGCGAGCTACGGCGCTTACTGCCGGCGCGTGCCCCGGTGGTTGCCGCGATTGGCACCGCCTGAAGTTGGAAAGTCAGAAGTCAGAAGTTAAAAGTCAAAAGGCTCTTTCTGACTTCTTACTTCTGACTTTTGTTGTACTTGTCTATCAGCGGTGCTCGCGACTAGCCGAGGACATGGGGTTGCAGTTCGTGGGTACCCTAGTGTCTTTGGCGTGGATGGCAGTGCTCCTGACGACGGAACTACCAGATCCGCAGGGCGGCTGGATTCTCGATGAACTTCGGAACTTCCGCCGCGAACTGGACGCTCGTGCCGCCCGCGCCCGCGAGATTGCGGCCAAGCTGACGCCGGGCAAGCCGACCGCCCGGACATGGGAGGACGTACTGGACGAGGGCGGAGGTGGGTAGCAAATGCCGCAGTGCCGCAATGCCCGCCCTGCCTGATTGCCGCAATGCCGGTGTGCCGCAATGCCTGCCCCGCTCTTATCTGTACATACCGGTACATGCAGGTGGCATTGGGGCACTTTGAGAATGGCTTCGTATGAAGCGTGGCGGTCAGCCCCGGTTTCCCGAGATGCAGCAAAACCGGGCGACCGCGACGTTGGGTAAGTGTGCAGGTGCGCCGTCACTCTGTCGGGTTATCTTCGACCCACACCACGGCGCGCTCCGAGTGGTCCCCGTGTCCCCGCCCCCGTCCCAGTGGCGGTCTACCAACGACTGGCCGGGCCGACCGCCGTCTCTCTCGGCCGGCGGCGCTTCGCGCCGTCGTCGCTCGGCCCTCGGTTTCCGGCGAGCGATACCGAACCCGCTGATTTCGCCTGGTGTGCCGGACGGCCACCGAATCCGGGCAGGCCCGCGTGTGCCCCTGCAAGTCAGGAGATCGTTGATATATAGAGCAGGGCGGGGGCGGGCGTGTGCCCCCACCCGATGCCGGATTCGTCAATTACAGCGAACAGGTCTTGTCGATATTAAACGGCTCGCTGGTTGCCCTCTTTAAGCCGCTGCCCGAGGCCGGACGGTACAGCAAGCGCCAGCCCAGGAGCGGCAGTGGCCCACCGTAGATGGATGGCGTAGGGTCAGCCGGAGAAAGAGTGCTGAACATCTGGTCGCTCCAGCGGGCCCCACCATGCCCGTCGCAAGCCTCCTTGGGCAAGCCCCCCTGTCGACCACCCGAGCATGCCTGCCACACAATCGTACCCTCGGTCACCTCGCTTTGAGAGGCGACGACGTGCGCCGTGAGCGTGGCCTCCATTCCGCCGGTACACCAGTCCCCATCACTGGAAAGAGTTCCCGGTGAGACACTCACGCTAACCTGGACGGCGGCGGGTTGAGCCTGCGTGCTCACCGTTGCGGCAGAGGAATCTGGAGGGGTGGGCGGAGTCGCCGTGGGCGTTGTAGGTGACGTCGGCGAAGAAGAGCCGCAGCCGTAAGCGGCGAAAATCGAGGCGACGACCACAGCTCCAATCCGAATCTTCATAGGCCCTCCCAGATGTCCAAGGCTGTCGATTAGTGGTTTCGCACGCGCCGTCTCCAGCGGGCGAACGGGTCCAGACGCGGAAGACTGACCGTTGGCGCGTGACGTGTCTGTTCAATAGGGAACACCCGAACGCCACGCGCTGAAGCCGTCGCGTGGTCGCGCCGCGCTACCGGGCAGGCGGCGTGGCCGCCGGGCCCCGGATTAGCCACCCCCGGCTAGCCTTAGGGGATGTTCAAAATAGAATGTCCGCACCGTGAAGCTGTCGGAAGGCGTGCTGGTGTCGGTGATCACTGCGACCGCATACTTGTGTTCGTTTGCATATGAACGCGGAATGGCCGAAGCGTTCGGCTTTCCGGCGCAGCTGATAAATCTGCAGTTGCTTCCTACCCTCTTTACTGCCCTGGTGTCTTTCTAAACGTAGACTACGACCACATCGCCAAGACATACGACCGGCGATACCAGGAGAACGACTACTCCGGTGTCCTGGCGGCGCTGATGGCCTTCGTCGGTGAGCAGTCCGACCAACACATACTCGAAGTCGGTTGCGGTACCGGCCATTGGCTTCGATCGCTAGACGGTTGCGAGACTCGCGTCACGGGTGTGGACGCCTCGGCTCGGATGCTGGCCCGTGCGAGAGTCCAAGCGCCAGGAGCCGTTCTCGTGCAGGGGGCCGCTGAACGTCTACCGTGGACAGATGAGTCGTTTGACCGCGTCTTTTGCATCAATGCTCTTCATCATTTTCGAGACAAGCTCGCATTTCTAAGAGAGGCTATGCGCGTATTGCGACCGAGTGGGCAGCTGATGACTGTCGGTTTGGATCCCCACGTCGGGGTCGATCAGTGGTACGTCTACCGAGTACTTCGCGAACGTTCTTGAAGCCGATCGCCGGCGGTATTCAGCCTCGAGCCAGATCAGGGAATGGATGCGGGCCTCCGGATTCGCCGACTGTGTCACGCGGGAGGTCCAGCACCTGCCGGTGCGGCTCGGTGCACGGGCGGCGTTGGAGCGAGGCCGCCTCGAGAAGGGCGTGACTTCTCAGCTCAGCCTGCTGACCGACGCTGAGTATCGTCAAGGCCTCGATCGGGTTCGAGAGGCTGTAGCGTCTGCGGAAGATCGGGGCGAATCCCTGTTCCTCCACGCTGACCTGCGGCTGTATGCGACCTTTGGTGCCGTGCCTTCCTCACGCCAACAGCAGGGCCGCGTCTAACGCGCCGGCTGCATCACCGACTATCTCTATGGCCGAAAACAAGACCAAGCCCACCGACGCCAGCGTCGAGGATTACATCGCCTCGAGAGCCAACGCGCAGCAACGCGCCGACTGCCGGGAGTTGATGGTGCTGTTCAAGAAAGTCACCCGGCACTCACCAAGAATGTGGGGACCCAGCATCGTCGGTTATGGCTCCTACCGGTACACCTACGAGAGTGGACGAACCGGGGAAGCCTTTTTGGCCGGCTTTGCCATCCGTGGCCGGGAACTGGTGGTCTACCTGGTGGCTGAAGGAGAGGAGCAAAGATCCTTGCTGTCCAAGCTTGGCAAGCACAGGATGACCAAGGCTTGCCTGTACTTCAAGCAGCTTGCTGATCTTGATAAGTCGGCGCTCGAAAAGCTTGTCGTCGGTTCGGTCGCGGATGTAAGGCGGCGCTATAGTCAAAAGTTCAGAAGTCAAAAGGACTGAGGAGCTCTTTCTGACTTTTTCCTTCTGACTTCTGACTTGTTTCCTACCGCCATCGGAAGAGCTTCAGCGCCGCCACGAAGCAGACGACCAGCCATCCGGTGAGCGTGGCGAGCTGGGGAAGCAGATCGATCAGCGAGGCGCCCTGGAGCATGTGGGCGCGGATGGCGTCGATCACCGCGGTCAGCGGCAGGGCGCGGATCAGCGGCTGGATCGCATCGGGAAAGCGCTGCGCCGAGAAGAACACGCCGGACAGGATCCACATCGGGATCTGAAGCAGGTTCATCAGCCCCGACGCGGCTTCGATCGTTTTCGCGCGGGAGGCGATCAGCACGCCCATCGAGCTGAACGCGAGCGACGCGATCACGCAGATGACCAGGAGATCGATCAGCCGGCCCCGCACCGGCACGTTGAAGGCGAGCGCGCCGAAGCCGATCGGCACGGCGATCTCGACGAGCAGCAGGACCTTCCGCCACAGCAGGTAGGACATCAGGTAGTAGCTGCGCGACATCGGTGTGGCCACCAGCCGCTTGATCAGCTTGCGGCGGCGCGAGTCGACGATCGAGAAGCCAATGCCCCACACGGCATTGCTCATGATGCCGAGGCCGACCAGCCCCGGCACCAGGAAGTCCACGTAGCGCGAGCCCGGCTCGCGCACCAGCTCGTCGGAGACCTTCACCGTGTCGACGCGGCCGCTGGCGCGCTGGACCGCCCGATCCGCGAGCATGCGCGCGGTGCGCCCTTCGGGATTGGTCTCGTCGTAGCGGAAGACGACCGTGCCCCCGGTCCCCGGCACCGCGAGCAGGGCGACCTTGCCGTTGCGCATCTCGGCCGCCGCCGCGGCATCGTCCAGCTGCTGGACGTCGAGCGACGGCTCCTGCCGCAGCGACGCGGCAATCTCCGGCGACGTCGTCGCGACCTTGAGCACGTCCACCGGACGGCTGCGGAACGCGATGCCGAGCCCGGCGGTGATCAGCACCGGGAAGAACACCGCCCAGAACACCGCTTCGGGCTCGCGCACGAACTCGCGGACGCGGACGAGCGTCAGCTGGACGAGCGGATGTCCGCGCCACGTCCGCGTCGTCGACGCCGCAGGCAGGGGACGGACGGACGCGTCACTCATCGCGCAGGTGCCGTCCCGTGAGCGACACGAAGACGTCCTCCAGGGTTGCCGAATGCGTGCGCAGCTCGGTCAGCGGAATGCCGATCCGGCGCAGCTCCTGCAGCAGGGCGGGCAGCACGCGGTGCAGGTCCACCGCCTGCACGCGGATGGTGCCGTTCTCGTTGCGCGCGTCGTGCACGCCGTCCATGGCGCGGATGGTGGCCAGGTCGATCGGATGGCTGGCGTCGGTGGCGGTGAGCTCGACGAGGTGGCTCACGCCAATCGACGCGATCAGCTCGGCCGGCGTGCCGAGCGCGATGACCTTGCCGCGATCGACAATGCTGACCCGGTCGCAGAGACGCTCGGCCTCGTCCATGTAATGCGTCGTAATCAGGATGGTGCGGCCGGCGCGCTTGAACTCTTCGATCAGGTCCCAGAGCTGCCGCCGCGCCTGGGGGTCCAGGCCGGTGGTCGGCTCGTCGAGGAAGAGCAGGTCCGGGTCGCCGACGAGCGCGCAGGCGAGCGCGAGCCGCTGCTTCTGTCCGCCGGAGAGCGCGATGACCCGGGCGTCGCGCTTGTCGTTCAGCTGCACGAGCGCGATCAAATCCTCCGGCGACGGCCCGCGCTCGTAGAAGCTCCGGAACAGCTGCAGCGTTTCCAGCACCGACAGCTTGTCCGAGAGCTGCGTGTCCTGCAGCTGGATGCCGAGCCGCTGCCGGAGCGCGTTCGGCTGCGACGCCCACTGCATGCCGAGCACGTGGACCTCGCCGGCATCCGGGGTCGTCAGTCCCTCGCAGATCTCGATCGTCGTCGTCTTGCCGGCGCCGTTCGGCCCGAGCAGGCCGAAGCACTCGCCGGTGCGCACCTCGAGGTCGATGCCGTCGACGGCGACGACGTCCTTGTAGCGCTTCTGGAGGTTGCGGACCCGCACGGCGGGTGCGGTGGAACTACCAACTCCCAACTTCCAACTCCCAACTCCCAAAACTCTCAACTCCCAACCCCCAACGCCCAATTCCCAAGGGGAGTTGCTCGAACAACTGGGTGGAAGCCGTTCGACCCAGCAGGCCCCGGTCGAATTTCGCCCCGTTGTTCGAACGGCTCAACTTGGGAGTTGGGAGTTGGGCGTTGGGAGTTGTGGCCCGCTGTCAGTACTCCACATACGCCTCATCCGGATAGCAATACAGCCAGCGCTCGCCCGGTTCAGCCGAGGCGATGACGGGATGGCCGCTGTCGTGCGCATGTTTGCTGGCGTGTTGATTCGGCGAGCTGTCGCAGCACCGCGTGGTGCCGCAGGTCTGGCACGTCCGCAGGTGGACCCAGCGCGCGCCTGTCTTCACACATTCGTCGCACTCGTGACGCGCGGGCCTGGTCACGCTGGCGATGCCCTTGATATGGGCGCAGCTGGTGTCGTTGCTCATTGGCGTTTCCTCAGCCCGGAGAAACCCCAAGCGTACATCCGTCCGGCCGGATCGGGAAAGGGCGCGCCGGCGGCTCACACGCGCAACCATGAGGTTGCGCAATTTCCGGCGTTCGCCTATCATGCAACCAGGAGGTTGCATGATGTCCCTGCTCGAACTGAGCCGCATCGACCGCGCCATCGAGATCGAGGCGCCCCCCGAGCGCGTCTGGCGCGCCCTCACCGATCCCGCCGAGCTCTCCGCCTGGTTCCAGGTGACGATCGAAGGACCCATCGCCGTCGGCAGCGAACTATGGATGACGTCGGTCCATCCCGGCCATGCCGGCCAGCGATTCAAGGTGCACATCGCCGAGATGACGCCGCCGACCCGGCTGGTGTGGCGGTGGCACCCTGGCGAGGTCGATCCGCAGGTGGACTACGCGCGCGAGCCGCGCACGACCGTGACGTTCACGCTCGAGGCGGCCGGCCGCGGCACCCGGCTCAGCGTCGCGGAGGTCGGCTTCGACGAGATCGCGCTGGCGCGCCGCGCCAAGGTGCATCAGGACAACACCCAGGGGTGGACCGAGGTCCTGCAGTGGCTGCGCCGCCATGTCGAAGCGGCGAGTTGATCAGAACCTGGCGCGGGTGGCGCTGCTCTTCGCCGCGCTCGGCGACGAAACCAGGCTCACGCTGCTGAACCGGCTGTCACACGGTGGTCCGGCGTCGATCACGGTGCTCGCGGAGAGCTTCGATCTGACCCGGCAGGGCGTGACGAAGCATCTGCAGGTGCTGGCCGGCGCCGGCATCATCGCCGGCCGCCGCGAGGGGCGCGAGCACGTGTGGGCCCTGAACGCGGCGCGACTCACCGAGGCCATGCGCTGTCTCGACAGCATCGGCCGGCGCTGGGACGACGCATTGTCCCGGCTGAAGCTGCACGTGGAGAAGGGGTGAGGGATCGTGCGCACGCGATCCCCGACCCGCGTCCCGCGTCCCGCATCCCGCATCCCGAGTTCCCGCTTCCTCGGTGTAGTATCCCCCCGTGCAGCACAGCATCGTCGCCGGTGCGCTGGCGTTGACGGTCGTCACGGTCGCCGCCGCGCCGGCCGGGGCGCAGACCATGCAGACCATGCAGCTGGGCGAAGTCCTCGTGTTCACGCCGTCGGGTCCGAAGCCGGCAGCGGCGCCGAATACGCATCTCCTGCAGGCCGATCGCGGCAACCGCAAGGGGCAGATGGTGGCGGTGTGGACCGGCCGAACCGCGGACGCGCGTCCGCCGGCGGGGGATCCGGCCGCCGCGTCGGAATACCAGCTGCTCAGCCCCTCGACCGTCGGCGCGCTGCCTGCCGTCGACGTGCTCGGGATTCACTACATCAAGGTCCGGCCGGAGCGGCGCGAGGCCTTCGAGCGCTACGTCCGCGAGACCTTGCATCCGGCGGTCGGCAATCTGCGCCCGGACCTGCGGCTGCTCTATTACAAGGCGGTCCGCGGCCCCGACGCCGGCAGCTACATCACGGTCATGGCGTTGACCCGGGCGTCGCGCGACAAGTACTGGCCGAACGGAGCCGACTCGGACGACCTCCGCGCGGCCTTCAAGCCGGTGCAGCCGCTGACGACCGAGCTGCTGACCTATCTCGTCGAGGGATCGGCGCTGACCGATCCCAAGTTCGCCGCCGCGGTGTTCGAGAGCCGCGAATGGACAGACTTCGTGCTCGTCCCGGCCCGCTAGGGGTACCAGGCCGCCGGGGCGCGTCGTCACGTGCCATCCGAGGAGAGCGCAATGGACCAGATGAATCGCCGGAAATTTCTGCGGGATTTGGCGGCGGCGTCGGCGTTCACGATCGTGCCGCGCCGCGTGCTCGGCGGCCAGGGCTACACCGCGCCGAGCGACATGATTCTGCTGGCGCAGGTCGGCTGCGGCACCCAGGCGCAGCGCCAGGTCAACTGCGGCATGGTCCGGCGCCCCGACGTCCAGTTCGTCGCCGTCGTCGATCCGAACCGCGACACGCAGAACTACGTGGACTGGAGCAACTGGGGCAATCGCACCCAGGTGCGGCGCTTCCTCGAGGAGCCGAACTGGGGCGCGAACGACAAGGGCATCCGCGCCGGCCGCGACGTCGCCAAGGAAGTCATGGAGACGTATTACAAGAAGCAGGCCCGCCCGGGCGCCGGCATCCGCACCTACGAAGACTACCGGGAGATGCTCGAGAAGGAGACCGACATCCAGGGCGTCATCAACATCACCCCGGATCACCAGCACGGGAGCATCAACATCGCGGCGCTGCGCAAGGGCAAGGCGGCGATCTCGCACAAGCCGGTGGCCAGCGTGCTCTACGAAGTGCGGCGCACCGTCGAGGCCGCGAAGCAGAGCGGCGCCGCCTCGCACCTGCTCGCCTACAGCAACAACGCCGATCGGCACACGCTGGCGGCGTGGATCAACGCCGGCGTCATCGGCACGGTGCGCGAGGTGCACAACTGGACCAACCGGCCGTTCTGGCCGCAGGGCATGCAGGAGTACCACAAGTCCGGACCGCCGGTGCCCGACGGGTTCAACTGGGCGCTGTGGCAGGGCCCGGAGCCGGATCGTCCCTACCATCCGGCCTACACGTTCGCGGTCTATCGCGGCTGGTACGCCTACGGCGCCGGCTGCCTCGCGGACATGGGGCATTACAGCCTGTGGCAGCCGTACCGGATCCTCGATCTGGGCGTGCCGGAGTTCGTCGAGGCGCGGCCGAACAACGAGGCGTCGGTGAACGAGAACAATGTCAGCCGCGGCGGCTTCGTGTCGCAGGTCGCATTCCCGAAAGCGAGCACGATCCGCTGGCGTCATCCCGCCACCGCCACGCGCCCGGCCGTCGACACCTTCTGGTACGACGGCGGCATGAAGCCGCAGACGCCCGAAGAGCTCTACGCCGACAACGAGGACCTGGCAGACGAGGGCATGCTGTTCGTCGGCGACAAGGGCAAGATCCTGTGCGACTTCCGCGCCAATAGGCCGCGGCTGATTCCGAAGAGCCGGCAGCAGGCGTTCGACGGATCGGTCGTCGCCGGCGCGTACGATCAGACGACGGGCGACGATGAGTGGGTGAATGCGATCAGGAACAAGTCGAAGTCGAAGGGCAGCTTCGAACAGGTCGCGGCGCTGGCCGAAGCGGTGACGCTCGGCAACATCGCGCTGCGCGTGCCCTACAAGCGGCTGGTGTGGGACGCGCAGAAGATGATGTTCACGAACTCCGCCGACGCGACCAAGCTGGTGCGCCGCGAGCAGTACCGCACCGGCTGGGACGCGATTATCGGCTGACCTCGGGAACGCGGACCCGGTCGAACGCTTCCAGCGACGTACGCTCGGCACGGTCGGCCTGCTTCAGGGCGGCCATGCTGCGCTTCTCGAGCGCGGCGGCGCGCAGCCGCCAGCTCTCGTTCCGCAGGCGCAGGTACTCGTCGGCCTGCGCCAGCACCGGCCGGTGCTCGGTAGGCACCCGATCGAGTGACTTCAACCGCAGCCTGACCGCCTGCAGCTCCGGCATCACCGTGCCGTGGATCACGCGCGCCAGCGCCTCGGCCGACAGCGCGCCCAGCCGGAACTGCGCGACCGCCTTCTCGTACGCGCCGCTCGTCTGCTGCTCGACCGCGATCAGCCGCTCGATGTCCGGCCTGATGTCGGTCAGCCCCTTCACCCACACGGCGTGCACGCTCGCGGCGACCATCAGGGCCACCACCGCGCCGAGACTGGCGACGGCCCAGGGCCGGCGGGCGTAGACCGCGCGCGCGAAGAACCGCACGCCGGCGCGTCCGCGCATCGCCGCCGCCAGGCCGTCCCGCAGGAAACGAAGCGCCGGCTTCAGCGCCCGGACCCGCTCTTCCGAGGTCATCACGTAGAACGCGAACCCGCCGACGACGAGCAAGGCAATGATGATCATGGCAATAACTCGGGAGGGGCTGGCGCAAGACCCGGGCCAGCGAACCGGCGCGATTCAGGCCGGATTCTGCCCCTGCGCCACACCGTCCCGACGCCCCGGATGCCAGGACTGCGAGCCGCGGCACGAAGCTGTAATTCTTCGTATTGCTTTCCCATACGAGACGTGGCAGCATCTCGCTATTGGATTCCCATAGGAGCAGCCCGATGGCGGAACTGGTCCACGGCGGCCATGGCGGGGAGGCGGCATCATGAGGGCGCTACGAGCATGGCTGCGCCGCGTCGCCTCGACTGTCGCCGGCCGGTGCGACGATCGCGCCCTGGACGACGAGCTCGCGGCCCATCTCCAGATGCACATCGACGACAACCGGCGCGCCGGCATGAGCGACGCGGAGGCTCGACGGGTCGCGCTCGTCAGGCTCGGCGGCCTCGAACAGGCCAGGGAGCTCTATCGCGAGCGGCGTGGCCTGCCGGTGCTGGAGACCGCTGCCAGGGACCTGAGGTTCGCTGCCCGTCTGATGCGTCGCAGTCCCGGCTTCACCGCCGGTGTCGTCGCGATTCTCGCAGTCGGCATCGGCGGCATCACCGCCGCTTTCGCGATCGTCGACGCCGTCCTGCTGCGGCCGCTGCCGTTCGAACAGCCCGACCGCCTGGTGATGGTGTGGGAGCGTCGTCCCTCCTCGCAGCGCGGCAATGTCGTGTCGGTGCCGAATTTCCGTGCCTGGCAGGAGCGGACGCGGTCGTTCACGGCGCTCGCGGCCTATGCGCAGATGCCGATGAATCTGCTGGGCAGCGACGCGCCGGTGCAGGTGACCGGCGCGACGGTGACTGCCGACTTCTTCCGCGTGCTCGGCATCGAGCCGGCGCTCGGACGCACATATCTGCCCGACGAGGATCAGCCCAATCGTGCCCCGGCAGTAGTGCTTGGTCATGCGGTGTGGGTCGATCGCTTCGGCGCTCGCCCGGACATCGTCGGCACCCGGATCTCGATCAACGCGACGCACCACGACGTCATCGGCGTGATGCCGAAGTCGTTCGTGTTCCCCGATTCGCGCGTGCAGCTGTTCGTGCCGCTGGTTGGCCGGCAGGACCGCGGCCGCAACTACGCCGTCATCGCCAGGCTCCGGCCGGGCGTCGCGATGGCGGCGGCGCAGCAGGACGTGATTGCCGTGGCGGCGCAGACGTCGCGTGAGAATCCCCGCGGCAACGCCGACTGGAGCGCGATGGTGGTGCCGCTGCAGGACGAGATCGTCGGGCCGAGCGGACGGCCGCTGCTGGTGGTGTTCGCGGCGGTCGGACTGGTCCTGCTGATCGCCTGCGTGAACATCGCGAACCTGCTGCTGATGCGAGCGGCGATGCGGCAGCGCGAGTTCGCGGTTCGTCTGGCGCTCGGCGCCGGACGGTGGCGACTCCTGCAGCAGGCGCTGGTCGAGGCGGTGACCCTGTCGCTGCTCGGTGCGGCGCTGGGTGTCGCCCTGGCGATCGGAGCGGTGGAGGCCTTTGTCCGGATGGTGCCGGCGGCGTGGATGCTCCCTCGACTGCACGAAGTTGCGGTCGATTCGCGCGTGCTGCTGTTCGCGGCGGCGATGGCGGCCGGAAGCGCGCTGCTGCTCGCGCTCGTGCCGGCGTGCTTCGCCGGCGTCGCCCACCGGGATCTGTCGACCGCCGGTGCGTCGCGCTCGGTGACGTCGCGACATCGCAGGACCCAGCGCATGCTGGTCGTGGCTGAAGTCGCGCTGGCCGTTCCCCTGGTGGTTGCCGCCGGCCTGATGCTGCACAGCCTGATGCGACTGAGCCGGGTCGATCCCGGATTCCGCCCCGAGCGCGTGCTGACCGTCCACATGCTGCTGCTGCCGGTGCGGGATCGCGCGCTGCACGCGGCATTTATCGACGACGTGCTGACCCGGCTGCGAACGGCCCCCGGCGTGATCGCCGCCGGATCGATCGGCCGGCTGCCCTTGTCGGGCGGTAACAGCGGGACCTGGTATTACCGCGCCGACCGTGCCGAGCCCCCCGCGGGGGCGCGTCCGGGCGGCGATCTCTCAATCGTGACGCCAGGATATTTCCCGGCGATGCGCATCCCGCTCGTGCGAGGGCGCGACTTCGTTCAGGCCGATCGCCTCGGCGCGCCTGGCGTCGGCATCATCAACCAGACCGCGGCGCGCCGCCTCTATGGGGACGAAGATCCGATCGGGAAGCGCCTGACGGTGTCGTGGAACGACGCCCGCGAGGTGGAAATCGTCGGCGTCGTCGGCGATACCCGGCACAGTCAGCTCAGTCGTCCGCCCGATCCCTGTCTCTTCCTGCCCAACGGCCAGCAGCCGTTCCCGTTCGCGGCTGTCGTCATTCGCACTGCCGACAATCCGCTCGATTACGTGCCGATGGTCACGCGCGAGATCCGCGCGGTGGATCCCGATCAAGGGGTGAGTGAAGTCCTGTCGATGGACCAGTTCGTCGACAGGGCGGTGGCCGTGCCGCGGGCGCAGGCGGTGCTGCTCGGCGGGTTCGGCGCCGTGGCCGTCGCGCTCGGCTGCATCGGCGTCTATGGTGTCCTCGCGTATTCGGTGACGCAACGGCAGCGGGAGATCGGCCTGCGCATCGCCCTTGGCGCCGCCCCCGCGGCGGCGTTCGCGCTGGTGCTGCGGGAGGGGCTGTGGCTGATCGTCGCCGGCCTCTGCATCGGCCTCGGGACGTCGGTGATCCTCACCCGGTTCATGCAGGGGTTGCTCTATGAGGTGGCGCCGCTGGATCCCGTCGTGCTGCCATCGGCCGCGGCGCTTGCCCTGCTCCTCGGCGCCGGCGCGTGCGTCGTCCCGGGGTTGCGCGCGGCGCGCGTGGATCCGGCGATCGTGCTGCGGGACGAGTGAGCCGCTGAGCGAGCAGCGCGACGAGCAGGTAGCGACGGAATTCCAGGAGCACACGAGATGGCCGAACGGTCCGACGTCAAGCAGGGCACCCTCGCCCTGATGGTCCTGAAAACGCTGGAAACGCTGGGGCCGCTGCACGGCTACGGCATCGCCCGGCGGATCGAGCAGACGAGCGGGCAGCTGCTCGCGATCAACTACGGCACCCTGTATCCGGCGCTGCTCAAGCTCGAGCAGGAAGGCTACATCGCCGCGGAGTGGGGCGCCTCGGACAACAACCGCAAGGCCAAGTACTACCGGCTGACGCGCGCGGGCCGGAAGCGGGTCGAACGCGAGACCCGCGAGTGGGAGCGAACGTCGGCGATCCTCGAGCGCTTCCTGTCCCGGGGCGAACAGTCATGAGGGCCGTGCGGGCGACCCTCCTGCGCCTGGCCTCGCTGTTCCGGCGCCGCGACGACAGCCAGTTCGACGAGGAGCTGGCGTCGCACCTGCAGATGCACATCGACGACAACCGCCGCGCCGGCATGAGCGAGATCGAAGCGCGACGGGTCGCGCTCGCCAGGCTCGGCGGCCTCGAACAGACCAGGGAGCTCTATCGCGAGCGCCGGGGCCTGCCGGTGATCGAGACCACCGCACAGGACGTGCGCTTCGCGGCGCGGCTGATCCGGCGCAGCCCGGGATTCACCGCGGTCGTGCTCGCGACGCTCGCGGTGGGGATCGGCGCCAACACGGTGATGTTCAGCGTCGTGAACACCCTGCTGCTCCGGCCGCTCCCGTATCAGGATCCGGCGCGTCTCGTCTCGGTCAGCACCGTCAACGCCTCGACGCGCGCGCCAGGCATGACCGCGCCGCCGGATTTCTACGACTATCGCCGCCAGAACCGCACGCTGTCGCATCTCGACGCGTTCTTCACGCGGCCGGTCAACCTGACCGGCGACTCGGGCCCCGAACGCGTCACGGCGCTCACGGTCTCCCCGGGCTTCTTCGCGACTCTCGGCATTCTCCCGGACGCCGGCCGCGCGTTCGTCGCCGAGGACGAGCAGTGGGGCCGTCACCGGATCGCGGTCATCACGTCCGGCCTGTGGCATCGCCGCTACGCCGGCGATCCGGCGGCGATTGGCCGGACCATCGCGGTCAACGCCGAACCTCACGTGATCGTGGGCATCCTGCCGCCGAAGTTCTCGTTCATGGGCATCGACGCGCAGCTCTTCGTGCCGATGGCGTTCGCGCCCGGCGATCACATGAACTCGCACAGCAACAACTTCCTGCGCATGTTCGGGCGGCTGCGGCCCGGCGCGACGGCCGCCCAGGCCGCCGCCGACCTGACCGCCATCTCCGACGCGATCGTGGCCGCGAAATCGGTCAACCATGGCACCGCGATCGCGACGACGGCGCTGCGCGAGGTGATGGTCGGCGACGCGCGGCGCGGCGTGCTGGTGCTGCTCGGCGCGGTCGGCTTCGTCCTGCTGATCACCTGCGCCAACCTGGCCAACCTGCTGCTGGCGCGCGCGGCGCTCCGTCAGCGCGAGATTGCGGTGCGGCTCGCGCTCGGGGCCTCCCGCGCCCGGCTGCTGCGCCAGTTCCTGATCGAGAGTCTCGTGCTCTCGGTCGCCGGCGGCGCGCTCGGCCTTGGCCTCGCGTACCTGGCGGCCGATGCCGTCAACGCCCTGAGCCAGCGCATCCTGCCGCGCGCCGCCGACGTTCGCGTCGACGCGGCCGTGCTGCTGTTCACGTTCGCCGTCTCCACCCTTGCCGGCGTGCTGCTCGGCCTGGCGCCTGCCGCGCACAGCATCGGCGGCGACGTCAGCGGACGGTTGAAGGAGGGGGCACGCTCGGCCACCGACGGCGGCGGCCGATACCGGCTGCGCGCGCTGCTGGTCGTCGCCGAAGTCGCGTTGTCTGTGGTCTTGCTCGTCGGGGCCGGCCTGATGGTGAAGAGCCTGTATCAGGTGCTGCACGTCGAGGCCGGGTTCGACGTCGATCGCGTCCTGACCATGCAACTCAACCTGCCGCCGCGGAAGTACGTCGATCGCGAGCTGGAGCGCCGGTTTTCGCCAGACGCCTACGCGCGATCCGTCGCGTTCTTCAGAGAGACGGTGGACGGCGTGCGCGCCGTGCCCGGCGTCGTCTCCACCGGGGTCATCAACGGCCTGCCGCTGATGGGCGAGATCTGGGGCAAGAACGTCACGTTCTTCGATCGGCCGCTTCCGGCCGACGTCAGGGGACTGTCCCCGATCCAGTATCGGGTCGTCGCGGGAGACTATTTCGCCGCGATGGGCGTGCGGATCCGCGAGGGGCGCGCCTTCAGCGACGCGGACGGTGACCGTGCGCCCAGGGTCGCGATCGTGAACCGCGAGATGGTGCGGCGCTACTGGGACGGCGTCAGCCCGATCGGTCGCGTCATCTCGGTGAACCCGCCGCTGGAGCTGCTGCCGAAGCAGATGGTGGAGGAGGCGCGCCGGTCGGGGTCGCTGCCGGACGACTACGCGCCGGACCGATTCACCGTCGTCGGCGTGGCGGACGACACGCGATACGGCGGCCTCGAGGCGGCGCCGGTGCCGCTCGTCTACGTGCCGTTCGCGCAAGGATCGGAAGGCACCACCAACATGTTCCTGGTCGTGCGCACGCAGGGCGATCCGCTCTCGGTCGTCGCCGCGATTCGTGAACGGATTGCGCGGGTCGATCGCGATCAGCCGATCGCCGCCATCCAGACGATGGCGGCGCGGCAATCGGCGTCGGTCGCGCAGCGGCGCCTGCAGGTCTACGTGCTCGGCGGCTTCGCGCTCATGGCCGGCCTGCTCGCCGCGATCGGCATCTACGGCGTGACGTCGTATGCGGTCAGCCAGCGCGCCCGCGAGATCGGGATCCGCCTGGCGCTCGGCGCCGTGCGGCGCGACGTGATCGGCCTGGTCCTGCGCCAGGGCCTCGCGCTGGTCGTCGCCGGAGTCGTGTCCGGCCTGGCCGGGGCGTTCCTGCTGACCGGCGTGCTGCGGACGCTCCTCTATCAAGTCAGCCCCACGGATCCCGCCGTGTTCGGCGCGATCGTGGCCGTCCTGGTGAGCACCGCGATGTGCGCGACCTACTTCCCGGCGCGCCGGGCGGCCCGGGTGGATCCGCTCACGGCGCTGCGACAAGACTAAGACTCGGGACGTCGGGACGCGGGACTCGGGACGCGGGACGCGGGACGTCGGGACGCGGGACTCGGGACGCGGGACTGGAAACTGAGTCTGGCCGAACGATCCCACCGCCCGGTTCGTCTTTGTCTCCGATGCATCAACTCTTTACCGACATCCGGTCCGGCGTCCGGATGCTGGTGAAATACCCCACCTTGTCGCTGGTTGCGGTCCTCACGCTCGGGCTCGGGATTGGCCTCAGCACAACCGTGTTCTGCGTGGTCAACGGCGGGCTGTTCAAGGGGCTGCCGCTGCCCGAGGCCGACCGCGTGGTCGCGCTGGTCGCCACCAACAACGCCCAGAACCAGCCACGGCAGCCCATCAGCGTGCACGATCTCGCCGTCTGGGAAGCGCGCCAGACCTGGTTCGAGAAATTCGGGGCCTATGGCTTCGCCCCGCTCAATCTCTCGACCGAGGCCGGCCGGCCTGAGCGGTTCAACGCCGGGCAGTTGACGGTCGCGGCGTTCGACGCGCTTGGGGTCCAGCCGATCGTCGGCCGCGGGTTCCGGCAAGGGGACGATCGCCCGGGTGCGGATCCGGTCGTGCTGCTGGGCCACGATCTCTGGCGCGAGCGCTATGGCGGCGCGATGTCGATCGTCGGCCGGACCATCCGCGCCAACGGCGCCAACCGCACGGTGATCGGCGTGATGCCGGAGAAGTTCGGCTTCCCGATCCGCGAGTCGCTGTGGATCCCGATGGCCGTCGATCCGCTGGCCACGAAGCGCGGCGAGGGTCCGAACGTGTTCGTGATCGGCCGGCTGCGTCCCGGCGTCACGCTCGCGCAGGCCAACGCGCAGGCGTCCGCGATCGCGTCACAGCTCGAGGCCGAGTTCCCGACCACCAACCGCGGCATCGGCGCGGAGGTGATGCCCTACGGTCGCGTCATCCTCGGGCCCGAGATCTACGGCCTCCTCTACACCATGCTCGCGGCGGGGATCGGCGTGCTGCTGATCGCCTGCGTCAACGTCTCGAACCTGCTGGTCGCGCGCGCGTCGCTGCGGCGTCGCGAGGTGGCGGTGCGGATGGCGCTCGGCGCGGGACGCCACCGCGTGGTCCGCCAGCACCTGACCGAGGTGCTGGTGCTGGCGACGGCCGGCGGCGCGCTCGGCGTGGTCCTGAGCATCTTCGGCATGCGCTGGTTCACCCAGGCGCTGACGGTGAACCCGCCGCCGTTCTGGATCACGTTCGAGCTCGATCACCGGGTGATGCTGTTCGTGGTCGGCCTGATCGTGCTGGCGAGCCTGTTCGCCGGCGCCGTGCCGGCGCTGCACTCGGCGCGCGTCAGCGCCGGTTCGGCGTTGAAGGACGACAGCCGGTCGTCGACCAGCGCCCGGCTCGGGCGCTTCAGCAGCGGACTGGTGATCGCCGAGCTCGCGGTGTCGTGCGGCCTGCTGATCGCGGCCGGCCTGATGATCAAGAGCGTGGTGCAGCTGAAGAACGTCGACATGCCGTTCGCGGTCGCGAGCGTGCTGACCGCGCGCGTCGACCTGCCGCCCGCGGACTATCCCGGCCCGGCCGCCAGCATCCGGTTCTACGAGCAGCTCCTGCCGCGGCTGCGGTCGGTGGGCGGGGTCGAGGCGGCGACGCTCTCGGACGGCCTGCCGGCGGCCGGCAACGGCACGATCCCGGTCCAGATTCAGGGCCGCGCCTACGCGCACGACAGCGACTCGCCGCTGGCGCGCGAAGGCATCGTCACGCCAGGCTACTTCGAGACGTTCCAGACGCCGATCCGCAGCGGCCGCGAGTTCACCACCGCGGACACGACGGCGAGCCAGGCCGTGGCCATCATCAACGACTCGTTCGCGCGGCTGCACTTTGCCGGCCTCGATCCGATCGGCCGGCAGTTCAAGCGCATCCGCCCGGGGTCGGCCGAGCCGTGGCTGACCGTCGTCGGCGTGGTGCCGGATCTGCTGATGGAAGGGATCGGCAACAACAACGCCAGCCCGGTCGGCTATTACATCCCGATCGCGCAGAGCGACGTCGCCAACAGCGTCCGCATCGCGGTGCGGACGGCCGGCGATCCGATGGCGGTCGCCTCGCTGGTCCGCTCGGCGGTCAGCTCGCTCGATCCGAACCTGGCGATTTACCAGATCGACACGATGCGGCGCGTGATCGATCGGCAGACCTGGTTCTACACGGTCTTCGGCACGTTCTTCATGGTGTTCGGCATCTGCGCGCTGCTGCTCGCGGCGGCGGGACTCTACGGCGTGATGTCGTTCGCGGTCACGCAGCGGACGCGCGAGATGGGCGTGCGCTCGGCGCTCGGCGCGCAGGGCCTGCAGCTGGTCCTGCTGGTGATGCGCAAGAGCGTCGTCCAGCTCGCGATCGGCCTCGTCCTCGGGCTGGCGCTGGCGCTGCTGGCATCGGGCGCGCTCCAGCCGGTGCTGTATCACGTCAACCCGCGCGACGCCGCGGTGTTCGCCGGGGTCGCGGTGACGCTGTCCATCGTCAGCCTGATCGCCAGCTACCTGCCGGCGCGGCGCGTCACACGGATCGACCCGGTGCTGGCGCTGGCGGGGGAATAGACTCAACTCCCAACTTCCAACTCCCAACTCCCAAGCGGAATCGTTCGAGACATCTGGGTTGAAGACGCAGCGACCTGCCTAGTTGCCGCGACTTCCACCCAGATGTCTCGATTGGCTCTGCTTGGGAGTTGCCCGCCGTCGCTCGTCCCCGTGGCCATGACGAGCTTTGGCGAGGTCTCGCCGAAGCGCGCTCGATGCTCGAGCGCGAAGGCGGAGGCGTTGGGAGTTGGGAGTTAGCGTGAGAACGCGACTTTTCCGCCGACCACCGTGAGCTCGGGCTTGATCGACTTCAGGCGCTCGACCGGCACCGTGAGGAAGTGGTCGCTCAGCACGGCGAAATCCGCGAGCTTGCCGGTCTCGATCGATCCGCGATCCTGTTCGTCGAAGCTGAAGCGCGCGGCCATGCTGGTCATCATCCGCAGCGCGTCCTCCCTCGACACCGCTTCGGCATCGCCGATCGCCTGACCTGACTCCGTCCGCCGGCTCACCGCCGAGTACATCGTCAGGAACGGGTTGAACGGATTCAGCGCATCGTCCGGATCGACCCCGAACATGTGATCGGTATTGATGGCGACGTCCACGCCGGCCTTGCGCCACGTCTGCAGGCCGATGAACGGCGCCAGGCGGCCGCGCCCGAGACCGGTCGCGAGCGCGTCGGCGTCCTTGTAGTGCCACGCCGGCTGCGTGTCCACGAGCACGCCGAGCTTCGCGGCGCGGGCCGCGGTCTCCGGGTTCACGAAGTAGGCGTGGATCAGCGTGTGGCGGCGATTGCCGCCGGGCGCCTGCTTCTGCGCCGCCTCGATGCCGTCGAGGACCACGTCCACGCCGGCGTCGCCGGTGACGTGGACGACCAGCTGCCAGCCGCCCGTGTGAATGGCGGCGATGGCCGCGCCGAGCTGTTCCGGTGTGAGCGAGAGGAATCCGCGGTCCTTCGGATCGTCGAGCGCGTAGAGCTGGCGTGCGCCCTCGCCGTACGGCTGGCGCATGTAGGACGTGCCGATCAGGATGCCGCCGTCCGCGACCAGCTTCAGCGGTCCGGCCTTCAGCCACGCGTCGCCTTCGCCGGGCTTGAACGGGAGCTTGTCGATGAACTGCTGGACCGCGCCGGCCTCGCCCGCCTGCGGCACCCGAATCGTCACGGTCGATCGGACGACGAGGCGATTGGCGGCCTTGAGCGCGCGATAGGTCTCGAAGCCCTCGAGGCTGGCGCCGCGCTCGATGATGCTGGTGATGCCGGCGGCAAGATAGTGGCGGTGCACGTTCTCGAGCGAGTCGAGCGTCAGCCCCTGCGAGCCGCGGCGGAACTTTGACAGCAGGCTGCCGGCATTCCGCAGCAGCCCGGTCGGCTCGCCGGACGCGTCCTTGACGATGGCGCCGCCCTGCGGGTTCGGCGTGTCGCGGGTGATGCCGGCGGCGCGCAGCGCCACGGTGTTGAGGGAGAACGCATACGCGCTGTCGACGACCACGGGATGATCCGGGGCGACGGCGTCGAGCTCCTGGCGCGTCGGAAAGCGATGTTCGCGCAGCCGCGTCGGATACGTCCGGGGCGTCCAGAGCCACGCGCCAGCCGGACGCCGCGCGGTCTCTTCCTTCAGCCACGCCTGGATGTCCGCCACCGATCGCAGGTTCCTGAACGGCTGCGTGGCTTCGGCGGTCGCGACTTCCAGCGAATGGACGTGGGTGTCGATGATGCCGGGCACGACGGTGCGCCCGCGACCTTCGATCACGGTGGTTGACGGGCCGACGAGCCGGCGGATCGCCTCGTTGGTGCCGACCGCGGCGAAGCGTCCGTCGCGCACGGCGAGTGCCTCGGCGACGGTGAAGCGGGCGTCGACGGTGAGCACGCGGGCGTTGAGCAGGACGAGATCGGCCGGTGGGCCCGCCTGACCGAGCGCGACCGTCCTCGCGATCGTCACGGCGATCGCCATGCACGCGCCGAGCGCCGCCGCGCGAGTCATCCCAGCCATTTGTGCAGGTGCTCCTTCACGAATTCGTCGTCGGTCAAGTGCGGGTAGCGGGCAAGTACGCGGTCGATCTCTTCCATCTGCCCCGGGCTCAGCTCTTCATGCGGGTCGAGACACCAGCGGCCGGCGAGCAGCCCCTGCCGGCGCAAGGCCTCGTGGATCCCCGGAATGCAGCCGGCAAACTGGTGGGCCGGGTCGAACAGCGCGGCATTGGCGTCGGTGAGCTCGGCGCCGAGCTCGAGCAGCTGCAGCGCATCCTCGGCGATGCCGCCGGTGACGCCGCCATACCTGGTCACGGCGTGGCAGCGATGCAGCAGATCGACCGCCGTCCTGGTCCAGACCGCCCACTGGCCGAGCAGTCCGCCGGAGAAATGCAGCGGCGCGCCATTGTGGTTGGGTGGAAACGGCGTCAGCAGGTCGGCAACGATGGCGTCGTCGTTGCCGGTGTAGAGCGCGACGTCGGTGCGTCCGCTTTCCGCGAGCGCGTTGGTGACGTCGATGGTGCGGTAGCGATCGAACGGCGCGATCTTGATCGCGACGACGCGCTCGATGTCGAAGAAGCCGCGCCAGAACGGCCGATCGAGCACCCGGCCGCCGACCGCGGGCTGCAGGTAGAAGCCGACGACGGGAATGACGTCGGCGACACGGCGGCAGTGATCGAGCACGGCGCGGTTGTCGGCGTCCTTCAGGGCCGCGAGGCTCAGGAGCGCGGCGTCGTAGCCGAGCGATACCGCCAGCTCCGCCTCCGCGACCGCCTGCGGGGTCGGCCCGACGACCCCGGCGATCATCGAGGGGACGCGCCTCGGCACGCCAGTCGCGCATCGCGCGCATCGCGAGCTCGAGCACGGGCTCGAACAGGCCGACGCGCGTGTCGCGGATGGCGAACTGGGTGGTGTGGACGCCGACGGCGAGGCCGCCGGCGCCGGCGTCGCAGTAGTAGCGGGTCAGCGCTACCTGCCGGCGTTCGTCGAGCTGCCGCTCCGCGGTGAGGGCGAGCGGGTGCGCCGGGATGACCAGGCCGCGACCGAGCGCCGCCCGCAGCGCGGGCAGAGCCGCGGCGTCAGAACCGGCCATCCGTCACCTCGAAATGGGTGGGCTTGTTCAGCGAGGCGCCGCCGCTCCGCACCCAGTGCGCCACCCACTCGCGCAGCACCGTCAGCGGCACCGACGGTTCCCCCAGCAGCGCCCGGCAGCGGCTCGAGTCGCTCAGCAGCGCGACCGGGCCTTCGCTGATGCTCGAAGCGCGGCGTCCTGCCGAACACAACGCCGAACCAGTCCGCCATTTCGCGCACGGATATGCGTTCGGGGCCGGTGACGTTGAGGACCGCCGGCGGCGACGAACAGATCTCCAGGCTGCGCAGCGCGTAGCTGTTGGCGTCCCCCTGCCAGATGGCGTTGAAGTAGCCCATGCGCAGATCGACCGGCGCGCCGCTGAACACCTTCTGCGCGAGGTCCACCAGCGTGCCGTAACGGAGATCGACCGCGTAGTTCAGCCGGAACATCAGGGCCGGCATGGCCAGCTCGTGGGAGATGAACTCGACGACCCGCTCGCGGCCGAGGCACGACTGCGCGTATTCGCCGACCGGGGCAGGTGGATCCGTCTCGGTCGAGCCCCGGCTGCCCGACTCGACGAGCGGATACACGTTGCCGGTCGAGAACACGACCATCCGCGACTGGTGGAAGTGCTCGGCCACGCGCGCCGGCACCAGCGTGTTCGTGGCCCATGTGAGGTCGGTGCGATCGAGCGTGCCGAACTTGCGGCCGGCCAGGAACAGGACGTTGGGGACGCGCGGCAGGGCGGCGATCTGCGTCTGGTCGAGCAGATCGCACGCGACCGTCGCGATCCCGTCGGCCTCGAGACCGGCGCGCACCGCCGGCGACGAGAACCGCGATACCGCGATGACCTTGTGCCGTCCGCCGGCACGCTTCATCGCGCGGTGGACGCGGCGCGCGAGCGACGGGCCCATCTTTCCGGCGGCGCCGAGGACCAGCACGTCGGCATTCAGCCGCGCGACGCAGTCGACGTCGGCCTGCGACGGTTCCGCGAGGGTGTCTTCCAGAACGGTTTCGGTGGTGATCTCAGCGGGCAGTGGCATGGTCAGCGTCGGGCGGCACGATCTTACCTTCCTCCGTCCTTCGAGCTGACGTGTCAACGAGGATCGCAGGACGAGCTTCAAAAGGCTGAGCTTGTTCGGTAAAGTACCGGCGATGGAGAGCGCGAGCGACGCGGACATCCGTCTGCTGACTGCCGCCGATCTCGGCGGCGCGCTGACGTTGAGTACGACCGCGGGATGGAATCAGCGGCTCGCGGACTGGCGCATGCTGCTCCAGCTCGCGCCGGCCGGCAGTTTCGTCGCCCTCTCCGCCGACCGCATCGTCGGCACCGCGATCGGGATCGACTACGGCGCGTTCGCGTGGGTCGCGATGATGCTCGTCGATCCGTCGTATCGCGGACAGGGGCTCGGGGCGCGGTTGCTCGAGGCGGCCATCGGCGCGGTGCCGAGGGATCATCCGGTGCGGCTCGACGCCACGCCGATGGGCCGGCCGCTCTATCAGCGCTTCGGATTCGTCGACGAAGCCACGCTCACACGGCACACCGCCGACGCGTCGCGCCCGCCGCTCCCCAATGGCGCCGTGACCCGCGGGATCCGCAGCCTGAGCGCGGCCGACGTCCGCGCAGTCACCGAAATCGACGCCGGCGTGTTCGGCGCAAACCGGCGGATCCTGCTCGAGTGGGCGCTGGGTGGCGCACCGGAGTATGCCCACGCGATTGAGACGGGCGGTACGCTCGGCTACGGTTTCGGCCGGCCCGGCCGGCTGTTCCATCAGATCGGGCCGGTGATCGCGCCGGGAGAGCAGGAGGCGCGCGCGCTGGTGGCGGCGGCGGTCACCGCGGCCGCGGGGCACGACGTCGTGGCGGACGTCTTCGATGCGCACGCATCATTCGCCGGCTGGCTGCGCAGTTGCGGGTTCGTGGCGCAGCGGCCGCTGTTCCGCATGTGCCGCGGACCAATTCCGGAGCCGCGGCGCACACCGGGCCACGAGGAGTACGCGATCTTCGGACCCGAGTTCGCGTGACCACCTCGACAGCGCCCGCTAGTCGCAAAGGGGACTAGATCCCGGACACATAATGCTCGTGAGATGACATCGCCGGGTGGACCGCTCAGATGGCTGATGCCGGTGGTCGTGATCGCCGCCGGCCTCGCGCTTCACGCACAGGACGCGCGGCCGCGCGTGCTCGCGCTCGACAACGTGCGGATCGTCGACGGCTCCGGTAGCGCGCCGATCGAATCGGGCCGGATCGTGATTGAGGGGGAGCGCATCGTTCGGGTCGGTCCCGCCGCGAATGTTGCCGTTCCGGACGGCGCCGAGCGGATCGACCTCGCCGGCCGCACGGTCATTCCAGGACTCATCGATCTCCACTTCCACATCGAGAGCGATCCGAAGCTGGCGCTCCGGCAGCTCGCCAACGGCATCACCGCGTTCCGCGATCCCGGTCAGTGGAATCACAAGTTCGACGGGCTGCGCCGCGCGATCGCGGCGGACGCGCTGCCTGGCCCCCGCATCTTCACGACCGGGCCGCACATCGACGGCGACAACCCGGCCTATCCCGCCGACGCGGTCGTGGCCCGTGATGCCGAGGAGGCGCGACGGCTGGCGGAGCGCAACGTGCAGGATGGGGCGTCGGCGCTGAAGATCTACTTCCGCCTGCCGTTCGACAGCGCCCGGGCGGTGATCGACGTCTGCGAGGCGCGCCGCATTCCCTGCACCGCGCATCTCGAAGTGCTCGACGCCGGCGCGCTGATCGCCGCCGGCCTGCACGGCATCGAGCACATCACGTCCTTCGGCGTCAGCCTGGTGCCGCGGGTCCAGGGCGAGGTGTATCGCCAGAGCGTCCTCAAGAACAACGATGCGCGCCGGAACGGCCGCTACAGCCTCTTCGCCGGCGTCGATCTCGATGGTGCCGAGGCGCGGGCGCTCTACACGGTGCTGCGCCAGCGCCGCCCGTTCGTCGACGCGACGCTCGCCGTGTTCGAGCGCCGCGAGTCGAGCAAGCCGGCAGATGCGGCCGACGCGACGCCGTATGTCGCGGGGTTCGGGAAGATGAAGCAGCTGACGAAGCGGGTTGCCGCCGAAGGCGCCCGGGTGGTGGTCGGGGGACACACCGAGGTGCCATTCGCCGGTCGCGGCGAAGCCCCGTGGCGCGAAATGGAGCTGCTGGTCGAGAGCGGCTTCTCACCGCTCGAAGCGATCGCCGCCGCCACCTCGACGGCCGCCGCGTTCCTCGACAAACGCGACGAGATCGGCACGCTCCGCTCCGGACTCCAGGCCGACCTCGTCGTGCTGCGCGACAACCCGGCCACGGACATCTCGGCGATCCGCTCGGTCGATCGCGTCATGATCCGCGGCCGCTGGATCGATCGCGCGCGCTATCAGCAGCACTGACGCGCCGGGAGCTACGCGTCCAGGATCTCCCGCACCTTGTCGGCGAGCTCGCGGAGCGCGAACGGCTTGGCCAGGAAGTGGGCGCTGTCCGGCAGCAGCCCGCGGCCCGAGAACGGCGTATCCCCGTCGCCCGACACGTACAGCACCTTCAGGCCGGCGATGCGCGCACGGAGCTGCTCGGCCAGCGCCGGGCCGCTGCCGTCGGGCATCGCGATGTCGGCGATCATCAGCGCCGGCGACGCATCCGCGCAGAGCGCGAGCGCCTCGGCAGCCGTTCCCGCGGTCAACACCGAGTAGCCCTGGCGGGTCAGGAAGATGCGTGTCAGCTCGCGGACTTCGGCGTGGTCGTCCACGACCAGCACCTGCTCGCGCGCGCCAGGTGCGACCTCGGGCGCCGGCGCCGGCAGCGCCTCCGGGTCGGGTTCGACGCGGGGGAAGTAGAGGTGAAACGACGAGCCGCGCCCCGGCTCGCTGTACGGCCAGATGAAGCCGCCGCACTGCTCGACGGTGGCGAGGACCGAGGACAGCCCCAGCCCGGTGCCGCGCCCCGTGGGCTTGGTGGTGAAGAACGGCTCGAAAATCCGCGCCATCGTCGCCTCGTCCATGCCCTCGCCGGTGTCGGACACGATCAGCATCACGTAGCGCCCCGGCACCATCTGTGGATGGCGCGGCTCGTCCTCGTAGCCGAGGCTGACGTTGCGCGTCTCGATCACCAGGCGGCCGCCATCGGGCATGGCGTCGCGCGCGTTGATCGCGAGGTTGACGATGACCTGCTGGAGCTGGACGGCGTCGCCGCGGATGTGGCCGAGCGCGGCGTCGAGTTGCATCACCGACTCGATGTCCTTGCCCATCAGCAGCTCGATGATCCGCTTCGTGTCGGTGACGACGCGGTTGAGGCTGATGATGCGGGGACGCAGGACCTGCGGCCGGCCAAACGCCAGCAGCTGCCTGGTCAGCGCCGACGCCGCCTCCGCCGCGTCGTACGCGTCGTTCAGGCGCAGGCGGGTCTGCGGGTCCACGAGGGGCTGCCACAGGGCCTCTTCACAGCTCCAGAGGATCACGCTGAGCAGGTTGTTGAAGTCGTGCGCGACGCCGGCCGCGATCCGCCCGACGGCGTCGAGCTTCTGCGCCTGCCGCAGCTTGACCTCGAGCTCGTGACGGATGCTCTCGTCGCGGGCGACGCCGATCAGCGCGATCGGCCGGCCCTGCTCGTCGCGGACCGTCGACGTGGCCAGCGATACCTGGAACACGCGTCCGCTCTTCGCCTGGTTCCAGATCTCGCCGCGCCAGCCGTCGCCCCTGGTCGACTCGCTCATGTCGGCAAGCACCCGCGGGTCGGTGTGACCGGAGCGCAGGACGCTGACGTGCTGTCCGAGGATCTCGTCCTCCGTGTACTCGTAGGCGCGCAGGAAGGCGGAGTTGACGAAGACCAGCCGATCCTCCATGTCGGTGATGCTGATGCAGTCGTTGGCGCTCTGCAGCGCCTGCGCGAGCAGCCTGATCCGCTCGTCGATCCGCGTCCGCTCGGTGACGTCGATGGCCGCGCCGGCGATGCAGGCGAGCGCTCCCGAGCTCGTGAACATCGGTCGGGCCCTGGCGCGCAGCCAGCGGATCGTGCCGTCGGGCAGGACCACGCGGAACTCGCTCGCGCAGCGTGCCCTGCTCGAGCACCGTGCATTCGAGCTCGCGGCGCGCCCGCTCGCGGTCGTCGGCGTGCACGCGCGCCAGGAGATCGTGCAGGGGATGGGTCGACTCGGACAGCTCGAGCCCGAGCATGCGATTGAGCGCGCCGTCGCGGCTTTCGACACCGGTCGAGGGTACCCATTTCCACGTGCCGATCTCCGCCGCCGACAGCGCGAGCGTGGAGCCGGTGCTCGCTCTCGACGAGCGCCGTCTGCACCCGGTGCCGGGCCCGCAGCTGTCCGCGCCGGCTCCGTACCCAGGCGCCGGCGGTCCCCACGATCGCCAGCGCGAGGGCGCTGGCACTGATCTGAAGAACCTCGGTGACCCGCTCCCGCGTCGCAAACATGACTTCGTGCGGACGCCACCGCGTCCAGATGTCGTCGAGGGTGCCGTCCGCCCGCATCTGATCGATGACGCGATCGATGTCCAGCGGCCAGAGCGGACTGGTGCTGTCCGAGCGCCAGCCCTCCTTCGAGGCTCGCGAACGCCGGGCCGGTCAATCGCACGTTGCTGATGCGCTGCTGCTGCAGCGTGTAGGTGCCGACCCAGGTGTCGGCGGCGACGGCGTCGAGCGCCCCCTTGCTCAACTGGTCGAGACCGTCCGCGTAGTTCTCGATCGGCACCAGCTCGCCGACGCGCCGGCCTGCCAGGAAGCTGCGCGGATAGCCGCCCGGCGTGACGCCGACACGGGCGTGACCGAGATCGCCGACGCCGCGAATGACGATGTCCCCGCGGCGGACGAACAGGCCGAACTCGCGGACGATGGTCGGACGGGCGAACTCGTAGAGCCGCTGGCGCTCGGGCGTGATGCTGAGCGCGAGCAGCCCGTCGGCCCGGCCTTCGCGCACCTGGCTGCTGCGCCTCGTTCCAGTCCATCAGCTCGATGGTGAGGTCGATGCCGAGGCGCGCGGCAATCGCGCGGGCGATGTCCACGTCGAGCCCGGCCGGCACGCCGTCCGCCAGATACGTGAGCGGCGGATAGTCGCGATCGCCGACCAGCCTGAGCGTCCGCCGCTGCTCGTCGGCCGCCGCGGTCGTCGCACACGCCCATGCGAATGCGAACGCCACGACCGTGAGTACGGTCCTGTGGCTCTTGCGCCGTTCTTTCACTGACACGACTCCTTGCACTACCGGGAGATCGATTGACGGGGCGCCACGGCCATACCGGTCACACGTTGCCGCGGGCATCCTTCTGAAGGAAGCACGCAGGCTGCCAGGACCCCGCCGCTGTCAGGGTGGTGCGTAAGTCGAATGATGTGAGGAGGATGATGCCGGTTCGGCTCGTCGGCGGCCAGCGGTCAGAGCCCCCGGGATCCTGGGGCTCAGCCCCGGGAACCCGGGGCTTCGTCGCGGGGCGGGCCGGCGGAGCGCCATCCTGACCATGCGGCCTTCGAGCGTGCTGGGCTTGAGGCCGAGCAGCTCGGCCGCACCGCCGGGGCCGCGGATCCTCCAGCCTGCGCTCTCGAGCACGGACCGGACATGTTCGCGCTCGACGTCCGCCATCCGGGCACTGGCGCGAACGCCGCGCTTCGCCGGCCGGGGCAGCTCCACCGCGAGCTTGCCGCCGGTCGAGACGATCACCGCGCGCTCGACGACGTTGCGCAGCTCGCGGACGTTGCCGGGCCAGGGGTACTGCTGCAGCGCCCGCATGTCCTCCTTCGAGATGACGTCGATGCGCTTGCTCAGCGGCCGGCAGAAATCGTTGACGAAGGCCCAGACCAGGACCGGGATGTCCTCGATGCGCTCGCGCAGCGGCGGCACGCGGATCGCGAACACGTTGAGGCGATAGTAGAGATCCTCGCGGAACCGCCCCTCGGCGATCGCCAGCTCGAGGTCGCGGTGAGTGGCGGCGATGACGCGGACGTCGACGTCGATCGGCCGCGGACTGCCGAGCCGTTCGATCTGCCGATTCTCGAGGACGCGGAGCAGCTTGACCTGGAGCTCCAGCGGCACGTCGCCGATCTCGTCGAGGAAGATGGTCGAGCCGTTGGCGAGCTCGAAGCGGCCGGTCTGCCGCGCGAGCGCTCCGGTGTAGGCGCCCTTTTCCCGCCCGAACAGCTCGCTCTCGACCAGCGTGTCCGGGATCGCGCTGCAATTGACGCGGACCATCGCGCGGGCGCGCCGCGCCGAGCGTTCGTGGATCGCGGTGGCGAGCAGCTCCTTGCCGGTGCCGGTCTCGCCGGTCAGCAGCACCGTCGTCGTGGTCGGCCCGACCTGTTCGATCTGCGCGAGCACGCGCTGGATCGCCGGACTCTGGCCCATCGCCTCCGACGGACCGTGCAGGCCCTTCACTTCCTGCCGGAGATACACGTTCTCCTCGAGCAGCTGCTCGCGAAGGCGGGCGTTCTCCTGAAGTGCCAGGCGCAGCGCCGCGTCCGCCCGGGTCCGCGCCAGCGCTCCCGCGAAGACCTGGCCGATCAGCACCAGCCGATTCACGACCTCGGGCGGCCACGACCGTTCGTGACGCAGGGATGCGAAGGCGAGCGCGCCGATCACGTCGTCGCCGACCCGCAGCGGCACCGTGACGTTCGACTTCGTGCCGATTCGCTCCATCATGATGCGGTCGATGCTGCCCTCGGGCAGCTCGCGCACGCTGGCTGAAGCAGATCAGCTCGCCGGCGAGAATCCGGCTGAGGCACCAGGGGAACTGCTCTTCGACGTCGAGCTCGGACGGCGGGGGATCGAGTCCTTCACGCGACCAGAAGTGCGTGAACCGGAAGGGAACGTCAGGGCTGGCGCGCTGGAACAGGCTGCTGCGATCGAGGTCGAGGACTTCGACGATCTGATGCTGGGCGTCCCGGATCGCCTCGTCCACGCCCTCGGGCCCGATGGTGACGAAGCGGGCAGAGATGTCGCAGACCAGCCGCTCGAAGTGGAGGCGATCTTCGAGCGCCGCACGGAGACGAGCCTCGGCGTCGCTCATGAGCGGAATGATAATCCCGCCGCGGAACGGGCGATAATCCTCCAGCCAGTTCGAAGGAAGTCAGAAGTCAAAAGGTGAAAAGTCAGAAAGATCAGAAGTGTCGCTGGCCGCCGCGCTCCTGATCGCGACCACCCTCGCCGTTGGCGTCACGACGATGGCGCAGCGCCGGCCGGAGCGGGTCGATGGTGACTGGCGCCATCCCGGGCGCGACCCTGGCGCGCAGCGATTCTCGCCGCTGACCCAGATTACGCGCGACAACGTCGCCACCCTCGAACAGGCGTGGGCCTTCGACACCGGCGTCCTCAACCTGCAGGTCACGCCGCTGGTCGTCGACGGCGTCATGTACGTCACCGGCGGATCGAAGGTGTTCGCGCTCGAGCCGGAGACCGGCCGCGAGATCTGGACGTTCGAGGCGAAGGGGCCGGTGAGCCGCCGCGGCGTGGCCTATTGGCCGGGCGCCGCGAAGGTGCCGGCGCGCCTCTTCACCGGCGCCGGCGAGGGCCGCATGACGGCGCTCGACGCGAAGACCGGCGCCGTCGTCACCACCTTCGGCGAGGGCGGCTACGTCGACCTCAAGGCGAGCATTCGCGGCGACGCCGACGGTCCGTTCACGTTGATCACGCCGCCCGTCGTCTACCGCGACATCCTGATCACCGGCGGCAGCAACACCGAAGGGGAGCCCAGCGCCGGGCTCTACGGCGACATCCGCGGCTGGGACGCGCGAAGCGGCAAGCTGCTCTGGTCCTTCCACACGGTGCCGCGTCCCGGCGAGCCGGGCATCGAGACGTGGGAAGGGGACAGCTGGAAGAACCGGTCGGGCACGAACGCCTGGACGTTCATGACCGTGGACACCGAGCGCGGGCTCGTGTTCGCGGCCACCGGTTCGCCGACCAACGACTTCTACGGCGCCGATCGCAAGGGCAAGAACCTGTACGGCAATTCCGTGCTGGCGCTCGACGCGCGCACCGGCGCGCTCAAGTGGCACCAGCAGCTCGTGCACCACGATCTCTGGGACTGGGACCTGCCGGCCGCGCCGACGCTGATCGACATCACCCGCAACGGCCGCAGGATTCCGGCGGTGGCGCAGATCACGAAGATGAGCACGCTGTTCATCTTCGAGCGCGAGACCGGCCGGCCGGTCCACGGCGTCGAGGAGCTGCCCGTGCCGCAGAGCGACGTGCCGGGCGAAGCGACGTGGCCGACGCAGCCGTTTCCGGTCAAGCCGCCGCCGCTCTCGCGCACGACGTTCGATCCGGCGAAGGACATGTATGCGCTGACGCCCGAGCACGCCGCGTACTGCCGGGACATCTGGGACAAGAACCAGATGTACACGAAGGGCATCTTCACGCCGGCCGGCCTCACCGGGACGATGGTGATGTTCCCGAGCACGCTCGGCGGCGGGAACTGGAGCGGGCTGTCCTACGATCCCGGCCGCGGCGTCGTGTTCACGAACATCATGAACCTCGGCCAGGTCGCGCGCATGGAGCTGCGCCCGGACAACCCGGGACAGCGCGGCGCGTATCGCCGCACCTCGCCGTGGGGCAGCGCCTACGCGCGCTTCTGGAATCCGACGACGAAGATGCCGTGTTCGGCGCCGCCGTTCGGCGAGCTGATCGCGGTGGACGTCAACCGCGGCGAGGTGATCTGGCGAACGCCGCTCGGCGTCTTCGACGATCTCGCGGCGCGCGGCTTCGACAAGACCGGCGCGCCCAACATCGGCGGATCGATCGTCACCGCGTCGGGCGTGATCTTCATCGGCGCGACGATCGACAAGCGCTTCCGCGCCTTCGACGCGCAGAACGGCGCCCGGCTGTGGGAGACGACGCTCGAGGCGAGCGCGCACGCGACGCCGATGACGTTTCTCGGGAGGGACGGCCGGCAGTATGTGGTCGTCGCCGCCGGCGGCGACGGCCTGCTGCAGTCGGCGCCGGGGCGGCGGATCGTGGCGTTCGCGCTGCCGCGCAAGTGAGCGTCAGCCCAGCTCATCAAAATTTATGCAGATGAGCTGACCTCCCGCGGCCGGCTCGACAATTGACACCCCAGCCGTAGCCTTCTAAAATCGTCCGGTTCCCCTTCCCAGTTCAGGACGCATTTTTATGAAGAGACTCGCGCAGTTCGTCTGCCTGGCTTCCTTGTTGGCCCTGGCTCTGCCCACTACGCCTGCCGCGCAGACCGCCGGCAGTGCGCCGTCGCCCCGCCGGGCGCGGATCGCCGTGCTCGACTTCGACTACGCCACGGTCCACAGCGGCGTGTCGGCGATCTTCGGCACCAACGTCGACGTCGGCATGGGCGTGACCGACCTGCTGGTCACGTATCTGGTCAAGGACGGCAGCTACTCGGTGATCGAGCGCAAGGTGCTCGACCGGATTCTCGCGGAGCAGAACTTCTCGAACAGCGATCGCGCCGATTCCACGTCGGCGGCGAAGATCGGCCGGCTGCTCGGCGTCGACGCGATCGTCGTCGGCAGCGTCACGCAGTTCGGCAACGACACGAAGAACACCGGCGTCGGCGGCGTCGGCGCCGGGCTCGGCCGCGTCGGCATCGGCGGCTTCAACCAGAAGTCGACCAAGGCGATCGTCGGCCTGACCGCGCGCGTGGTCAGCGTCGACACCGGCGAGATCCTCGCGACCGCCGAAGGCATGGGCGAGTCGAAGCGCACGAGCACGTCGCTGACCGGCGGCGGCGGTGGGTGGGGCGGTTTCGGCGCCGGCAACGTGAACTTCGGCAACAGCAACTTCCAGGGCACGATCATCGGCGAGGCGGTGAAGGCCGCGGTCGAGAAGATGAGCAGCAACGTCATCGCGGAGCGCGGCAAGGTCGCGGTCAAGGCGGTGGTGGTGCAGGGCCTGGTCGCGGCGGTGGTCGGCAATCAGCTCGTGCTGAACGTCGGCAAAAAGGCCGGGGTGAACGTGGGCGATCAGTTCCTGGTCGAGCGCGGCACGCAGGACATCAAGGATCCGGCGACCGGTCGCGTCATCCGCAAGATGACCACGAGCGTCGGCGTCGTTCGCGTCGTCGACGTGGACGACGAATCGTCGATGGCCGACATCGTGTCGGGCAGCGGCTTCAAGGCCAGCGACATCGTCAAGACCGCAAACAAGTAGTCGCATCCCCGGGGGCGGTTCCCTGAACCGTCCCCGTCTTTCCGCCGTTCGTCACCGCGGCGGACGTGTTCCGGGTGACCCACCGCCTACACGGACATCAATACGACCTACGATCACGGGCGGGACTCGGGACGCGGGACGCGGGACACGGGACGCGGGACCGGCGGGACTCGCATCCCCCGATCACTGATCTTCGTCGTGACCGTCGTGCCGTCGTGGCCGTCGTTGCCTGGGCCGTGGCTCGCACGCGCTTTCCGATCCCCGATCCCCGATCCCCGATCACGACTCTATCCTCCGAAATACCCTGGCCGCGCGCGGATCGTGAGGTCCGGTCGATCGCGAACTTCGACCCGGATCTGGTGCCAGCCGCGCCCGGGGGCGTCGCGCGGTGAGTACCCTCAGGACGTAACTCGTGTCGGAAGTCGCGCAGGATTCCTTCGAAGGCGCGAACCGACGGCGTGCCGAAGCGGGCCTGGTGCGTCTCCCCTCCGGTTCGTGCCGCGACGGTCTTCAGCGCGGTTGCGCCATCAGGGTCGCTGGGCGTGCACCACCCAATGACGCCGTCACGCGGCAGCTGTCCCTCGCCGTGACCGAAGACGACGTGCACGACGGCGTCGGCGCGGCTACCGACCTCGATCAGCCGTGATCGGTCGACGACGCTGCCGCACTCGAGGCCGTCGGTGAAGGCCACGATCAGGTGCCGTCGCGACGGGTCGACGTCGTGGATGAACGCCGCCGCGAGCGCATCGTTGATGAGCGAGATCCCCGGCAGCGCCTTGACGTTCAGCGCGAACGGCCGGCCGGCGTCCTGCCACGGCACCGTCTCGTAGACCGACAGGCCGATGGTGAGCAGCCGAAAGCGATCGCCGGGCCGCAGCATCCCGGCGATCGCGCGGATGTCGCGGGCCCAACGGTCGATGACCCCGGCCGTGCTGCCGCTCGTGTCCAGGAACATCGTTACGTCGAGCGGCGCCGACTCGGTCGTGACGATGTCGACGTGCTGCGGCACGCCGTTGTCCGACAGGATGAAGTCCGAGCGCCGTCAGGCCGGCGACGGCCGCGTTCCGCGACTTCACGGACACGTTGACCGTGACGCCCTCGGCCCGCGTCCGGAACGTCGAGGACGTCGGCTGCGCTGGCGCGGATTCTGCGATCGCGCTCAACGCCAGGACCAGCACGGCGGTCCAGCCCTGTCTCATCGAATCGTCCCGCGCAGCTCGGACCGGAGCTGCGGCCAGCGCACGTAATCGCCGTAGCCGAACAGCCGCCACGGATCCTCGACCAGTCCGGTCCTGAAAGCGCGCGCCGAGAGCGGCGCGGCGGCCTCCGGTCCTTCACGCACGTAGCGCAGCGACGCCAGCGCCAGGGTCGCCGATTGCGCATCGGGCACATCCGCAGCGCATCGGTGTAGGCCTCGATCGCACGATCAGGCATCTCGCTCGCTTCGAGGACCTGTCCGATCAGGAAGTAGGCGACATACCGAACCGCCGGATCGTTGGTGGCCGTCAGCGCGCGGCCGGCGCTTTCGAGCGCGGCCCGCAGCTCGCGGATCGTGAAGTACATCCGTCCCGCCCGGACGAGTGCCTCCGCGCCAACCACCGGGTCCTGCCCGAGGGCGTTCAGCCTCAGGATCGCGCTCACCCTGAACTCGCGCATCGTCTGCAGCCCCGTCGGCGTTGTCCTGCGCAGTCTGTCGCGGCCGCGCTCCTGATCCGGGCCCCACGTGTCGACAACGACGCGGGCCAGCTGGAAGTGCGGGTCGGTGGGGAAGCGGTCCGTGGCATGGGCGAGATGGCCGGTGAGGCGAGCGCGCGACACGTTTCCCTGCTGCGAGAGCACGACGGTCTCGTCAATGAGCCACGTCCGATCGCGCGCCCGGCCTGCGAGCGCGAGGGACGCCCGGAACCAGAGATCCTCGCCGTCGCGCGGTTCGCCCTGCGTGCGCAGGTGTTCACAGACCCATTCGACCGCCGGCCGGAGCGCGTACCAATGGGTCTCGAGCCGCGCGTGGACGACTTCGAGCGTGAACGCCGCCGCGGCACGGCGCCTTCGAGATGAATCCTCGGGTGCTGCCGCCACCCAGGCCGGGACGGCACGCGCGAGCTGCGGCTGGAGGTCGCGTGGCTCGATGCCATCGGCAGCGCGCGCAACTGCGGTGTCATGCTGGCCGGACAGGTAGAGATCGAGCAGGGGTTCGAGCCCGGTGGCGGCGTGCGTCCGCGCGGCATCGTCGCGACCGCCCGACACGATCGCGATGCAGAGCAGGGTGGCGACAACCGGCCGTCGCATCGACGGCGAGTATAAGGCCCCAGGTGCGACGTGCTACGTGCAGCTATTCGTGACGCAGGGCGGTGAGCGGATCGACGCGCGACGCCCGGCGCGCCGGGACGTAGGCGGCGGCGAACGCCAACGTCAGCAGGACCGCGATTGCGCCGGTGAGCGCCAGCGGATCGCCAGGCTCCACGCCGAAGAGCTGCGAGCGGACGACCTTCACAGCGGCATAGGTCGCGAGCAGGCCTGCGAGCGCTCCGGCGGCCACCATCGCCGTCGCTTCACGGACGATCAGCCAGCGCACCGAGCCCGGCTGCGCCCCCAGCGCAAGGCGCAGCCCCATCTCCGCGGTGCGAAGCGAGACGCCGTAGCTGAGGAGTCCGTAGAGCCCGATGCAGGCGAGCAGCACCGCGAAGCCGCCGATGTAGCTCGCCAGGATCGCGAGCAGGCGCTCGCGCGACAACGAGTCGCGCGTCTGGTCCTCGAGCGTCGTGACGCGGAACAGCGACAGCCCGCGTTCGGTGTGGAGCACCGCATCGCGCACCGACTGGGTGACGGCCGCGAGGCTGCCCTCGTACTTGATCTCGAACGTCGGCGAGTAGCCCATGCTCCGGCCCTCGCTCTGGAAGATGGGCCAGTAGACGACCTCGCGCGCCGCGTCCTTGATGTTGGCGTAGCGGATGTCGCGGGCCACGCCCACGATTTCATAGGGCGCCCAGGCGCTGGCCGACGGGGCTGCCGGTGAAGTGCCTGGCCCAGCGCTCGCTGACGATCGCGACGCGCGGCGCGCCGAGGCGATCGCGCTCGTCGAAATCGCGCCCGGCGACGAGCGGAATGCCCAGGGTCGCGAAATAGCCAGGGGCGACGTGATTGAAGGCGGCGCGGACCCTGTCGTCCTGGGAGAGCTGCCTGCCGCCGACCTCGCGGAACGACGTGACGAAGTAGTAGTTCTCGCTGATCGGGCCGGACCGCCGAGAGCGTGACCGACCGCGCACCCGGCACGGTGCGCAGCTCGTCGAGCAGCCGTTGGTACGTGTCGGCGACGGCCGGTCCCTTCTTCCCGGCCAGCCGCGCGTCGACCGAGAACATCAGGACGTTCTGCCGGTCGTAGCCGGGCTCCTGCGCCCAGAGCTTGCCGACCGTGCGCAGGAAGAGACCGGCGCTGACCAGCAGCACGAGCGACACGGCCACCTGCGCGCCGACCAGCACCCGATCGAGCAGCCGCCGCTGGCGGCCGCCGCCAACCTGGCGCGACGTGACGAAGCGCCGGGGCGACGTCGCGCGAATCGCCGGAACCAACCCGAAGCACAGGCAGGTGATCGCGGACAGCGCGGCGATGAACGCCACCAGCCGCAGGTCGGGGCTGAGCTGCACGGTCGGGCCCTCGGCCGCCGGCGTCGCGATCCGCAGCAGCGCCCGGCTTCCCCACGTCGCCAGCGCCAGCCCGATCGCCGCGGCGGTCGCCGACAGCACGACGGCTTCGGTGAGCAGTTGACGCACGATGCGCAGGCGTCCGGCGCCGAGCGCCAGGCGCGTCGCGATCTCCCGCTGGCGCGCGTCGGATCGCGACAGCATCAACGTCGCGATGTTGAGGCTGGCGAGCAGCAGCACGGCGGCGAGCATGAGGAGCAGCAGGCCGAGCCAGCGTTCGTAGCCCGCACGCAGATCGCTGGCGCGGCCGGTGGCCGCGGACTCGAGGCGCAGGTGGTTTTCGCGCGCCAGGCGATCCTCGTTCGGGTTCGCGGCGGCCGCGAGGCTCGTCTGCGCGAAGATCGTCTCGAGCTCCGCCTCGGCGGCCTCGCGGGTGACGCCCGGCTTCAGCCGCCCCATCATGTAGATCCAGGTCGCGAACGCGGCATTCCACAGCGGTGGTCCTTCGCTGAGGCGCGTCATGGCCCGCATCGGCACGGCGACGTCATACGGCCGTCCCACCTCGGTGCCGAAGAAGCCCGGCGGCTCGACGCCCACGATTGTGAACGGCACCGCGTTGAGCTGCACGGTGGAGCCGAGGACGTCAGCTCTCCCGCCGAAGCGGCGCATCCAGAACCCGTGATTCAGCACGGCGACGGCCTCGCCCGCGCGATCGTCCTCGGGACTCAGCAGCCGTCCCGCGGCCGGCGCGATCCCCAGCGTCCGGTAATAGTCGCCGGACACGTAGGTGCCCTGCGCCGCCTCACTCTGACCGCCAACCTCCACCGCGACCCGACCGAATGGATTCATCGCGAAGATGCCGGTCAGCGTCGTGTTCTGCTCCTTGATCCGCTCGAAATGCGGGTAGGGCATGGAGTAGTTGAACCGCCCGCCCGGGCCGCCGAAGGACGCCACGACGAGGCGATCGGGCTCGGGCACCGGCAGCTTGCGGAGCACGACGCCGTCGAAGAGCGCGAAGATGGCCCCGGTGGCGCCGATCCCGAGCGCCAGCGAGGCAACCGCGAACAGGGAGAACACCGGGCTTCGCCGCATCAGCCGGATGCCATAGCGCACGTCGAGCACGAAGGCGTCCCACTGGGCGCCTGCTCGCGCGTCGCGGACCTGTTCCTTGAACGACTCGGTGCGGCCCAGCGTGACGCTCGCCGCCCGGCGCGCCTCGGCGCGCGTCATGCCGCGCTCGACGTGCTCGTCGACGATCAGGTCGAACGTCGCGCGGAACTCGTCGGTCAGCTCGTCGTCGACGCGATCGCGATGCACGAGATTGCGCCACAGGCTGCGGAGTCGGCTGGGTGTCCACATGGCTTCGCTATCTCAGGAGTGGTTGGACAATGAAGGCGCTCAATCTCCAACTCCCAACTCCCAAAATACGCTCGGCCGATCGGCTCTGAGGTGCTTGGGAGTTGGGAGTTGGAAGTTGGGAGTTATCACTGTCGCGTCCGGTGCCTTCCCCGAAGCCGGAACCTTGAAGCCTTGAATCTCGAGAACTACGCTTCGAGCGCGCGCGCGATCGCGAGCGCGATCTTGTTCCAGTGCGCGGTCTCTTCGCCGAGCTGGCGCTTGCCGGTCTTGGTGAGCTTGTAGTACTTGGCGCGGCGGTTGTTCTCGGACGGCTGCCAGTCCGATTCCAGCCAGCCGGCTTCCTCGAGGCGATGCAGCGCCGGAAACAGCGACCCGGGCTGCACGGCGAAGGTGCCGCCGGTGATCTGCTCGATGCGGCGCGACACCCCGAGCCCGTGCAGCTCGCCGGCGGAGAGTGACTTGAGGATCAGCAGGTCGAGGGTGCCCTGCAGCAGCGTTTCGCGACGATCGGCCATGCCCGCTCCTTGCTATCGACTGTCGATACGAGAGCGAGTGTGCCGCGGTTCCTATCGGATGTCAATATGAGGCCTGCTCAGTGCTTGTGCGCGAGAATCGCCTCGACGTAGGCCGAGACCAGGCCGGGCAGGTCGTCGGCCGGCCCATACAGCGTGAAGACCTTCCGGAAGCGCGGGCCGCTGATGGCGAGGTCCCAGCCCGCGCCGGACTGTGACTGGAACAGCGACAGCCGCCACGACTCGAACGACGGGCGGACGCGCCGGATCACCGTACGCACGGCGTCGTGGAGCTGGTTGCGGATTGCGGCATCAGCCAGTTGTGGACAGCTGATGGTGACGGCCATGAGGGCTCCTGCTCGGCGCCGGAATGGCGGGCGCGCAATCCCGCTACCCTAGACCCGCGGCCGAGGTCCGTGCAAGCTAAGCCGTATGGGAGAGGATCCCGCTTGCGCCTGGCCCGCTCCTGTTCATAAGCTCCGACTGTGGGAATGGGCCAATGGATGCGCGTGTTCGAGACGGTCACCAGCCTCGTGCAGATGTCCGGGCGGTTCCGTCAGCCGGATGCCGGGATGCCGCCGCCGGGCGGCGGCCCGCTGGGGCAGCTCGAAACCCGGCTCGCCGGGGTGGTGGTGGCCGCGCTCAAGGAAGCGTTCGACCGCGACCGCGCCCGGATGGATCTCGAGCGTACGCAGATGGATGCCGAACGCCGGCGCGCCGAGGAGGCGCTCCGGGCTGAGCTTCGGCGCCAGGCGGCGGAACGCGCGCTCGGCCAGCTGCGGATGGTTGCCGTGATGGCGTTCGGGCTGCTGATGACGTCGGCCGCGCTGGTCACGTGGCTGCCCGGCATGCGGACGGTGCTGTCCCGGGCGCTGGTCGGGACCGGCTGGGCGCTGGCCATTGCGGCGCTGGGATCCGCGTTCGTGGCCTGGCAGGCCGTGTCGGCCTGGTCGTCGGCGGCGGCCTCGGCGCCGCGCCCGTCGGACGCGGAGTTGGTGTCGGCGTCAGGCGATCAGCTGCCGGTCCATCCCGCCGCCTCCACGGCACCATGGTTGCTTCTTGGCGCGCTGGCGCTGACATCGGCCGCGCTGCTGTCGGCGCTGTGACATCACGACCCCACGCTCACTCACGCCATTGATGAAGGCTGCATGATTACCGTTTACGGCGCCGACTGGTGCGAAGACACGCGGCGATCGCAGCGCCTGCTCCGGCGGCTGCACGTGCCCTATCACTATCTCAACATCGACGAAGACCTCGATGCGCTCGACCGCGCGAAGTCGCTCAACCAGGGCGAGCGACGGACGCCGACGATCGATCTGGGCCTCGGCGGAACGGCGCTGGTCGAGCCGGACAACGAAACGCTGACGGCGGCGCTGCTCGAGCGCGAGATGCTGACGCGCGAGCAGGCGCACGAGCGGCTCGGGCTGCAGAACGTCGGCGATCTCGAGCGGGTCGCGCGGACGACGGCGGGTCTGGCGATTGTCGCGATCGCCGGCGCCGCGCCGCGCTCGGTGCGCTGGCCGCTGCGGCTGCTCGGGCTCGCGACCGCCATGACCGGTGTCTCCGGCTGGTGCCCGGCGTACTACAGCGCCGGCCTGACCTCGATCGGCGGCCCCGGCGATCGGCCGGATGAAGCCGAGCGCGACGAATGGGTCACGCCGCGCGCGCTCGTCGCCGGCGACCCGCCGCCCGCGGAGGGCACGTCGTGAAGACGGCGGCGGTCGACCGCGCCTTCGACGCGATTGCCGGCGCGCGACACTCCGATCCCTTCTCCTTCCTCGGCCCGCACCTCGTCGACCGCGGCGTGTGCATCCGCGCCATGCTGCCGCGCGCCGAGTACGTCACCATCGTGCGGTCCGACGGCGATCCGGTCCCGATGGAACGCCGCCACCGCGCCGGCGTGTTCGAGGGCGTGATCGAGGGGGCTCGCGAGATCCCCGACTACCGCCTCCTCGTCACCGTTCCGACCGGCCACTCGATCGAGGTCGACGATCCGTACCGGTACGGCCGCATTCTCAGCGACTTCGATCTCTATCTCTTCGGCGAAGGCAATCACACGCGGATCTACGACAAGCTCGGCGCGCACCCGTTCCGGGTCGGCGATGTCGCCGGCGTGCACTTCGCGGTGTGGGCGCCGAACGCGCAGCGCGTCAGCGTGGTCGGCGACTTCAACGACTGGGACGGGCGCGCCCACCCGATGCGCTCGCTCGGGTCGAGCGGCGTGTGGGAGATCTTCGTGCCGGCGGCGCACGTCGGGCACCACTACAAGTTCGAGATCCGATCGCGGCACGGCCACGTGCTGCTGAAGATCGATCCCTACGGCCGCGCCTTCGAGGTGCCGCCGCTGTCGGCGTCGATCGTGACCGAGTCGCAGTACGAGTGGAAGGACGAGGACTGGCTGCGGCACCGCGCCGAGGCCGGCGGCTGGTTCGGCCGGCCGATGGCGATCTACGAGGTGCACCTCGGCTCGTGGGCGCGCATGCCCGAGGAGGACAACCGCTACCTCGATTACCGCGAGCTCGCCGACCGGCTGATCCCGTACGTCAAGGATCTGGGCTACACCCACATCGAGCTGCTGCCGGTCATGGAGCACCCGTTCGCCGGCTCGTGGGGCTACCAGGTCACCGGCTTCTATGCGCCCACCAGCCGGTTCGGACCACCCGACGAGTTCCGCGCCTTCGTCGACGAGTGCCACCGCCACGGCATCGGCGTGATTCTCGACTGGGTGCCCGGCCACTTTCCCAAGGACGCGCACGCGCTGGCGCACTTCGACGGAACCGCCCTCTACGAGCACGCCGATCCCCGCCAGGGCGAGCATCGCGACTGGGGCACGCTGATCTTCAACTACGGCCGCAACGAGGTGAAGAACTTCCTGCTGGCCAACGCGCTCTACTGGCTGCACGAGTTCCACGTCGACGGCCTGCGCGTCGACGCGGTGGCGTCGATGCTCTACCTCGACTACTCACGCCACGCCGGCGAGTGGGTGCCCAACAAGTACGGCGGCCGCGAGAACATCGAGGCGATCGAGTTCCTGCGGCAGCTGAACGCGCTGACCCACGTCGAGCAGCCGGGCACGGTCATGATCGCGGAAGAGTCGACCGCGTGGCCGTCGGTGAGCCGGCCCACCTACCTGGGCGGCCTCGGTTTCACCTACAAGTGGAACATGGGCTGGATGAACGACACGCTCGAGTACATCAAGAAGGATCCGGTGTACCGGCGCTTCGACCACTGGCACCTGACCTTCTCGCTGATCTACGCCTTCACCGAGAACTTCATCCTGCCGTTCTCGCACGACGAGGTCGTGCACGGCAAGGGATCGATGTTCGAGAAGGTGCCGGGCGACGACTGGCAGAAGGCGGCGACGCTGCGCACGCTCTACGGCTTCATGTACGCGCACCCGGGGAAGAAGCTGATGTTCATGGGCATGGAGTTCGCCCAGGGACGCGAGTGGAACTACGACCACAGCATCGACTGGCACCTGCTCGAGTACCCGATGCACGCCGGCATCCGCCGGTTCGTCCAGGATCTGAACCGCACCTACGTCAACGAACCCGCGCTCCACCAGATCGACTTCGAGCCGGCCGGGTTCCAGTGGATCGACTGCAACGACAACGAGAACAGCGTCATCTCGTTCATCCGCCGCGGCAAGGATCCGGACGACCTGCTGGTAGTCCTGCTCAACTTCACCCCGGTGCCTCGCGACGGCTACCGCATCGGCGTGCCGGTCGAGGGCGGCTATGCCGAGCTGATCAACAGCGACGCCGACGTCTACGGCGGCAGCAACCAGGGCAACGGCGGCGTGATCTTCTCGCAGCCGATCGCCTCGCACGGGCACCAGCAGTCGCTGCAGCTCAACCTGCCGCCGCTCGGGTTCCTGCTGCTGAAGCCGGCGCGGTGACGCGAGTCGCGACTGACACCCGAAGGATCCCCCTGTGATAGCGTAGCGGGCATGTCACAGAAGAACGGCGACAAGGCACGATTCCAGAAGAACCGCAAGCGCACCGTGCTCCGGCGCGCCAAGATCCGCGAGATGGTGGCGGCCGGCCCGGCTACGGAGAAGCGGCCCGCGCACGCGAAACCGAAGGCTTAACGCGAATTTCACGCATGCACGCCCGGCGCTTCGTGGCCGGTGCGCTGCACGTACTCGACGTAGGAGCCGGGGTAGAGATGTGGCTGCGTCTCCGTCCCGCTCTCCCCACCCAGTTCGAGCACCCGGTTGCTGAGGCCGCGCAGGAACATGCGGTCGTGCGACACGAAGATCATCGTCCCCTCGAAGTCCACCAGCGCCTTCACCAGCATCTCCTTGGTCGCGAGATCGAGGTGGTTGGTCGGCTCGTCGAGCACCAGGAAGTTGGGCGGATCCAGCAGCATCCGCGCCATCACCAGCCGCGTCTTCTCGCCGCCCGACAGCGCCCGGATGCGCTTCTCGACGTCCTCGCCTGAGAACTGGAACGCGCCGAGCAGGTTGCGCAGCGCGCCGATCGATTCCTGCGGAAAGTCCTTCTCGATCTGTTCCCACACCGTGAGGTCCGGGTCCAGCAGATCGAGCGCCTGCTGCGCGAAGTAGCCCATCTTCACGCTGGCGCCGATCGCCACGCTGCCGCGGTCGGGTGGCAGCACCCCGGCAATCATCCGCAGCAGCGTCGTCTTGCCGGCGCCGTTCCGGCCCATCACGCACCAGCGCTCGCCGCGGCGGATCGTCATGTCGACGCCGTCATGGACGACGCGCGCGCCGTAGGCCTTGCTGACGTCCTCGAGCACCGCGACCTGATCGCCCGATCGCGACGGCTGCCGGAAGTCGAAGTCGACGACGCTGCGCTGCCGCGGCGGCTCGACGCGCTCGATCTTCTCGAGCGCCTTGACGCGGCTCTGGACCTGCGCCGCCTTGGCCGCGTGCGCCGCGAAGCGCTCGATGAAGCGCTGCTCCTTGGCGAGCATCGCCTGCTGCCGGGCGTAGGCCGCTTCGCGATTGGCTTCCCGGATGGCGCGCTCGCGCTCGTAGAAATCGTAGTTGCCGGCGTAGACCGTGATCTCGCCCGAATCGATCTCGGCGATCTTCGTGACCAGGCGGTTCATGAAGTCCTTGTCGTGCGACGTCATGAGCAGGGCGCCCGGCAGCGACTTGAGGAACGCCTCGAGCCAGATGATCGACTCGATGTCGAGATGGTTGGTCGGCTCGTCCATCAGCAGCACGTCGGGGCGGCCGAGCAGCACGCGCGCCATCGCCACCCGCATCTTCCAGCCCCCCGACAGCGCCCCGACGTCGCCGTCGATCCGATCGTCCTCGAAGCCGAGCCCGTGCAGGACCTCGCGGGCCTGGCTCTCGAGCGCGTAGCCGCCGAGGTGCTCGTACTCCTCCTGCACCTCCCCGAAGCGCGCCAGGATGCGATCCAGATCGCCGGCCCGCTCCGGGTCGGCCATCGCGTGGTTCAGCGACTCGAGCTCGTGATGCAGATCGCCGACGCGGCCGCTGCCGGCAATAGCCTCGTCGATCACGCTCCGTCCCGACATCTCCTCGACGTCCTGGCGGAAGTAGCCGACGGTCAGCTTCCTCGGAATCGAGACGTCCCCCTCGTCCGCGACCTCCTCGCCGACGATCATCCGGAAGAGCGTCGTCTTGCCGGCGCCGTTGGGGCCGACCAGTCCGACCTTCTCGCCGGGGTTGAGCTGAAACGAGGCGTCGACGAAGAGGAGCTGTCGGCCGTACTGCTTGCTGATGTGCGAAAGAGAAATCATTGGATTAGGTGCTGGGGTGCTCTGTGCTCAGGGGCTCGGGGCTCAGTTACGTGTCCTCATTCTAAGTATCATTTGATTATGAGATTTTCTTTGAAGCTCGCCCTCGGACTCGTCATTGCGGCGTGTGTCGCGGCTGCGCTCCATGGGCAGGAGACGCGGCCACCCGCGCAGTATCCGGCCACGGCGGCCGGGGCGCGGGCCTTCCTCGAAGAGGCCAATCGGGAGCTGCTGCGGCTGAGCAATGCCGGCGGCCGCGCCGGGTGGACCCAGCAGACCTACATCACCCCTGATACCGAGCAGATGGCGGCCGAGGCGGACGAGGCCTTTACCAACGCGATTACGCGCTATGCCCGGGACGCCTCGCGGTTCGACGCCGTCGACCTGCCCGCCGGCGACCGGCGCCAGCTGGTCGTCCTCAAGAATTCACTGACCGTGTCGGCGCCGCCGGACCCGAAGGAGGCCGAGGAGCTGTCGCGCCTCGTCGCCTCGATGCAGGGGGCCTACGGACGCGCCAAGTTCTGTCCCGGCGGCAAGACCGAGGACTGCCTCGACGTCGAGAAGATCACCGAGATCCTCGCCGACGATCGCAACCCCGATCGGCTGCGCGAGGTGTGGGAGGGCTGGCATGCCGCCGCCGTCCCGATGCGCAAGGACTACGCGCGATTCGTCGAGCTCTCCAACAAGGGCGCCCGGGCGCTCGGGCACGCGGACACCGGCGCGATGTGGCGCGGCCGCTACGACATGCCGCCCGACGCGTTTGCCGCGGATCTCGACCGCGTCTGGCAGCAGCTCCGGCCGCTGTACCTCTCGCTGCACGCCTACGTCCGCCACAAGCTGCGCGCGAAGTACGGCGCCGTCGTCCCCGAGAAAGGCCCGATCCCGGCGCACCTGCTCGGCAACATCTGGCAGCAGGACTGGTCGAACGTCTATCCGCTGGTCGCGCCGGCCGACGACAAGCAGACCTATTCGCTGACCGAACGGCTGAAGGCGAAGCGGCTCGACCCGCTGGAGATGGTGCGCGTCGGCGAGCGCTTCTTCACCTCGGTCGGCTTCGAGCCGCTGCCGAAGACGTTCTGGGAGCGGTCGATGTTCGTGAAGCCGCGCGACCGCGAGGTGGTGTGCCATGCGAGCGCGTGGAACGTCGACTTCGTCGACGATCTGCGCATCAAGATGTGCATCGACATCACCGACGAGGACTTCATCACCATCCATCACGAGCTCGGGCACAACTTCTATCAGCGCGCCTACAACACGCTGCCGGTGCTGCTGCGCGACAGCGCCAACGACGGATTCCACGAGGCGCTCGGCGACACGCTGGCGCTGTCGGTGACGCCCGAGTACCTCGTCAAGATCGGCGTGATCGACAAGGCGCCGGACGCGTCGGCCGATACGTCGCTGCTGCTGCGCGGCGCGCTCGAACGGCTGGCCTTCCTGCCGTTCGGGATGCTGGTGGATACGTGGCGCTGGCAGGTCTTCGCCGGCAAGACCACGCCCGCCGACTACAACCGCGCCTGGTGGGATCTCAAGCTGCGCTACCAGGGCGTGGCGCCGGTGACCCCGCGCGGCGAGGAGTTCTTCGATCCCGGCGCCAAGTATCACGTGCCGGCCAACACGCCGTACGCGCGCTACTTCCTCGCCCAGGTCCTGCAGTTCCAGTTCCACCGCGCCCTCGCGAAGGCCACCGGCTGTACCTCGCCGCTGCACCGCTGCTCGATCTACGGCAGCAAGGAGGCAGGCCGGAGGCTGAAGGCGATGATGGAGCTGGGCGCGTCGCGGCCGTGGCCCGACGCCCTCGAAGCCCTCACCGGCCAGCGCGAGCTCGACGCCACCGCCATGGCCGAATACTTCGCCCCGCTCAAGGCCTGGCTGGACGAACAGAACAAGGGGAAGGCGGTGGGGTGGTGACAGAACGGGACGGGGGACGATCGGTAATCGGTGATCGGTGATCGGGATTCCATCAGTTTATGCCGCTCGTCGCGTCGGGCGTGGCAGGTCCATCCACCCGTTGATTTTCTTCAGGCGGACCGTGCCACTCGCGACCAGGCTATTGAAGAGCTCCAGGACAGACGTTTCGGATATACAGGCTGTTTGCGTTTTTATCTGTCGACGGAATTCTTCGTTCAGTCGCTCGATCTCTTAGTTGTTTCGCATCTATCTATTCTTACTATCCTAGAAAGCATGAAACGCTAGCAAGTCCTCCTGCGCCTCGAGCAGGCTCGCTACCGCGCGCGACGCGCGTTTGCGCCAAGTGGTAACAAACCGCGCCCGCGCGTTGTGCGCCGCCTCGCTGGTCTCGGCATAAATCATCCCTGAAAGTCTCTCCGGATCTCGTCGTGCACGTGCCGCGGCGCAGCGCTGACGACGTTGCGCTGTTTATGCACCACTCAGCGCTGATGCGCTACCCCCTTCCACAGGCGAGTCAGTGCCTGTTTCAGCCCTCCGTTTCCATCCTTGATGACCAGCTGCATCTCCCTCCTCCCACGGTTCACCAAATCAGTCACTAGTCCGCCCACGCCGCGCCCGTTTCTACTCCTCTCGTCTGCAACGCCAGCACGACTTTGTCTCCTCTCTTCTTGATGCCCATCTCTACCTACACTCGCAAGACTCTGACTCAGCCCTCACTCCATACCCTCTTATACATCTCATCGAGATACACGTATACCATCCTCGTCTTCTTCATTTCTTTCCGGCGCCACCCGTCTAAGTCTTTCTCCAGCCTTTTCTCCATTCTCCAGACCGAACTCTTCTACAACTCGCTCTCTCCTAGCAGCGTCTCCTACTCCCTGGATGCGCCTCGTATTGCTCCTGGCCAGATACTTGCATACCATCTCCGTTTCCATCGTATTCGACAAGCGGCGACGACAGGGCAACAGCGCACTGCGCCACTCGCTACACGCCCCATTCGGATGCTGCAAGCGGGCGCGCGTCACGGTGATCGCCACGTTCCCCGCCGTCAGTGTCCACGTCCGCGCCCTCGACCCATGCCGATACCCTCCTCGTCCCTCCTCGCTCTCTTGCCGTCTCCCTCCCAATCTCTTCTTCTCTTCTTCTTTCTATATCTCTTCTTCTACTCTCTTCCGCTCTCGCAGAAACTCATCGAGCGTGCCGACGACTTCTTGTCTTCCTCCTCTATTGCTACTCTCGCCCATAGCGTATGCCTCTTGTGCTCCTCAGCTATGTGGCAAAGCTCCGCGTTCGGTGTTTGGTCACCATAGCATACGACTCGGGAGTCTCGGCACGATGAGGAATAGCGCGAACTAGGGATGGCAACTGGCTGATGAAAGAAGAGCCCACCCACTACAGCTTCGACGATCTGGTGCGCGACAAGAAGACGTCGTGGACCGGCGTGCGCAATCCGCTCGCGCAGAAGCACCTGCGGTCGATTGCGAAGGGCGACCGCATCTTCTTCTACCACACCGGCGACGAGAAGTCGGTGGTCGGCATCGCCAAGGCGGGAGGCGCCGCGTATCCCGATCCCGCGGACAAGGACGGCAAGCTCTACGCCGTCGACGTCGTCCCGGTGAAGAAGCTGAAAGCGCCGGTCACGCTCAAGTCGATCAAGGCCGAGAAGGCGTTCGCCTCGTTCCCGCTCGTGCGCATGGCTCGACTCTCGGTGATGCCGGTGACCGACGACGAGTGGGAGCGGATCGAGAAGATGTCCGGGGCGTGAGCCGGCCGGCCGCGGACTGGAGCGCGCTGCGGCTGCGCGATCGGATCGCGCCGGATCTGCGGGTGCTGTTCGTCGGCATCAACCCCGGCGTCAGGTCCGCCACCACCGGGCACCACTTCGCGGGATTCTCCAACCGGTTCTGGCGGCTGCTCGTCGAGTCACGCCTGGTGCCCGAGCCAATCACCTATGTGGATGACCGGCGATTGCTCGAGTGGGGGCTCGGCATCACCAACCTGATCGCCCGTCCAAGCCCGGGCATCGACGATCTGCGCCCGGCCGAATACGTCGACGGCTGGAAGACGCTCGAACGGAAGATCGCGAAGTACCGGCCCGCGATCGTCGCGCTGGTGGGCGTGACGCTCTACCGCGCGATCCTGCCGCACCTGCCGGCGTCATCAGCCCGCGCCGTCGGTCCTCCCGCCGGCCGCGCCCCGCGACCGGCACGTCCGGCGCCGGTGCTCGGACTCAGGCCCGAAACGATTCATGGCGCGCGCCTGTTCGTGGTGCCGAACCCGAGCGGCCGCAACGCGAACTTCAGTTACGCCGAGATGCTGTCGGCGTTCCGAGCGCTTGCGCAACACGCTCGGCGATAACCTCCAACTCCCAACTCCCAACTCCACCAAACGGAATCGTTCGGGACTCTGGGTAGAAGTCGCCGCGACTTGGCAGTTCGGTGCGTCTTCAACCCGGATGTCTTGCATGACTCTGCTTGGGCGTTGGGAGTGGGCGTTGGGAGTTGACGACGTCAGGTTCGGAACGATACCCGAGCTTCTGCAGCGTCTCCTGTTGATCCGCGCGGCCTCGAGCGCGGGCACCGGCATCTTCGGCGACGGATCGAGCTCCGCCATGATCATCAGGTCGTTGCCGGAGCCTTCGAGCAGATCGCAGAGCGCCGCGACATCGACCTTGCCCTGGCCGAGCGGTGAGTAGCCGAGGTAGTGCTCGCCGCCGTTGAAGTCCTTCATGTGGACGTGGCGGATGACGGGCAGGAAGTCCTTGACCACCTTGACCGGATCCGATCCGCCCTTCTGCAGCTGGCCCACGTCCGGACCGAACTTGACCACGCGGGTGTTGACCGCCTCCATGACGGCGTAGGTCTCGTCGCGGGTCTCGACGCAGGTGCCGGTGTGCTGATGCAGCGCGCCGATGATGCCGATGTCGTCGAGCGCCTTGCCGATCTCGTTCAGCGCCTCGACGATGTGGGCCCGGTGCTCGGCGAAGACGAACTCGGGACGCTTGACGTTGTTCGGACCGATCACCGCGACGGTGCCGCCGCACTTCTTGATCAGCTGTCCCCAGCGCACCATCTTCTCGATCTCCCCCTTCCGCTTCTCGGGCTCGGTGAGGTTGACCGGACAGTAGGCCGACCGCAAGGGCAGGCCGGCGGCCTGGAGCACCTTGTCGAGCCCGCCCTTCGCCTCCCACGCTTCCAGCACGTTCCCGAACGACTCGTAGCCGTGGAACCCGAGGCTGGCCACGTCCGCGATCGCGCGCTCGGCATCGGCGGGGCTGAAGCCCCAGGTGATGCCGGTGTGGCCGGCCTTGAGCCGCCGCGGCTTCTGCGCCGCGATCGGCAGGGATGCGCCCACGACGCTGAGGGCAAGAGTCCTGGTGAACGTTCTTCTATTCATTGCGGAGTCAAGGAAGCGGTGGGCGGTCGGGCTTGGAGCACATGCTCTCCTTGCCACCTCTAAATTATCGCGCCCCGGGGGACTTCCGGCAAGCCCCGGGGTGTGCCTCAGGATGACTGGTCTACGCCGGAACCGGCGCAGACAGGAGGCATGAATGCATAGCGAATGGTGGCGATTGCACGAACATGCGGTGGTGATTGCCGGCGGCGGTCCGACGGGGATGATGCTGGCGGGCGAACTGGCGTTGGCGGGTGTCGACGTCGCCGTTGTCGAACGGCGCCCCAACCAGGACCTTGCCGGTACGCGGGCGGGCGGCCTGCACGCACGCACCATCGAGGTCCTCGACCAGCGTGGAATCGCCGATCGGTTCATCTCGCAGGGACAGGTCCATCGGTCCGCGGGTTTCGGCTTGATCCCTCTCGACATCAGCGACTTTCCCGCGCGGCACAACTATCTCCTGGCGCTGACGCAGAACCACATCGAGCGCATCCTGGCCGAGTGGGTCGGCGAGCTGGCGGTGACGATCTATCGCGAACGTGTCGTGACGGGTTTCGCGCAGGACGACAACGGCGTCGACGTCGCGCTCTCCGACGGCCAGTCGCTCCGGGCGGAGTATCTCGTCGGGTGCGATGGCGGCCGCAGCGTGATTCGCAAGTCAGCCGGCATCGAGTTCCCCGGGTGGGATGCGACGACGAGCTGGCTGATCGCCGAGGTCGAATGGGCCGAAGAGCCGGCATGGGGCTTTCGCGAGGACGCCGCCGGCACCCATGCCCTCGGCAAGATGGAGAATGCACGGGCGGTGCGGGTCGTGTTGACCGAGCGGCAGGTCGGATCCGCCGGCGAACCCACGCTGCGCGATGTCAGCGAGGCGCTCATCGCCATCTACGGGACCGACTACGGAATCCACAGTCCCATCTGGATCTCCCGCTTCACCGACATGACACGGCAGGCCGGCGCTTACCGCGACCGGCGCGTCCTGCTCGCCGGCGACGCCGCGCACGTGCATCCCCCGATGGGTGGACAGGGCCTCAACATCGGCGTGCAGGATTCGGTGAACCTGGGATGGAAGCTGGCGCAGGTGGTCAAACGGACGTCGCTGGACAGCCTCCTCGATACCTACCACGCCGAGCGCCACCCCATCGCGGCGCGAGTGCTGCGCAACACGATGGCGCAGGTCGCGCTTCGCCGCTCGGACGCACGCGTCAAAGCCCTGGGCGACACTGTTTCCGAGCTCCTCAGCCTGGACGAGGCTCGCCGACACGTCGCCGCGGAGATCTCGGGTCTCGGCATTCATTACGACCTCGGCACGGGACATCCGTTGCTCGGACGCCGCATGCCCGATCTGGACCTGGTCACCGCCGACGGCCCGCTGCGGGTCTTCACCCTGCTGCACAACGCCAGGCCAATGCTCCTCAACCTCGGTGAGCCAGGCGGCTTCGACATCGCGCCATGGGCCGATCGCGTTCAGTCGATCGACGCCAGGTACGTGGGTGCGTGGGAGCTTCCGGCGATCGGGACCGTCACCGCTCCCACCGCCGTGTTGATTCGGCCGGACGGATATGTGGCCTGGGTGGGAGACCAGACCCAGCTGGGGCTCGCTGACGCGCTAGCCACCTGGTTCGGGCCGGCTGCTGCGGCGTAGCGCACCGGCTCCAGGATCATCCTGCCGGAGTCTCAGCAGACAGGTCCTGTCAACTCCCAACGCCCAACTCCCAACGCCCAAACGCAATCGTTCGAAGCATCTGGGTAGAAGTCGCAACGGCCGGGCCGCTCGGTGTGTCTTCAACCCAGATGCCTCGAATGACTCTGCTTGGGAGTTGGTAGTTGGGAGTTGGGAGTTGACGCGGCCTATTTGTCTCTCTGTCTCTCTCTTACAGGTGCGCGATGCAGTCGATCTCGACCAGTGAGCCGTCCGGCACCGCGGTGATCGACACCGTGGTCCGGACCGGCGGCTCCGGCCCGAAGCGATCGATGTAGGCGGCGTTCATCCCCTCGAAGTTCTTCATGTCGGTCAGGTAGACGTTGACCTTCAGCACCTTGTCCATCGACGAGCCGGCGATCTTCAGCGATTCTTCGATCTGATCGAGGACGTTCCTGGTCTGCGCGGTGACGTCGCCGGTCGCGTTGACGCCGGCGCCCTTGCCCGAGACGAACACCAGGTTGCCGAACGTCACTTCGGGGCTGTAGAGCGGCTGGCCCTTGAAGGTCTTCGACGTCGGCGTGATCTTGCGATAGACGCGTTTCCGGGGCGAGCGCTGGGCGCCGGCCGGCGGTCTGGGCCGACGGGGTGGCCATTGCGAGCGCGGGTACCGAGGCAGCGATGAAAGTTCGACGCGTCTTGTTCGGCATAGGCCTCTCGGAAGTCAGAAGTCAGAAGTCAAAAGTCAAAAGGACTCAGGCCCGCGCGGGGGGGCGCCGCGCGGTCCATGTCGCAGTGAGATATTCGCCCATGTCCAGCGATCCCGACAACGTCTCGCCGCTGATCTTGCCGGTGAAGCGGTAGGACAGCGCGTCGCCGTGCCGTTCGGCGACATTGCTGGCGAGCGTGATGGTGTCGCCGTTGATCGTGCCGGTGATGTCGCGGCTGACGAAGTTGCCCTGGTGGATGCCCTCGAGCCGGTTGCCGGTCTGCTGGAGGTGCAGGACATGCGAGCCGGTGCCGGCGGCATACGTGATCTCCACGTCCCATCGTCCGGCGATTGTCGCGGCCGGCGGGGCCGTGGGCTCGACCGGCGGCAGGACGTGCTTCTGCGACAGCACCTGGTGGATCCGCTCCGCGACGATCTTCTCGTCTCCGGGCGCCATCATCGCGGAGACGATCGAGATGCCGGTATCGCCGGCCTGCGGCTGGCCGCCGCGTCCACCGCCGCCACCGCCCCCGCCGCCGAGCGCGATGCGCGGCTCGGTGGTGTCGAGGATCTCCGACAGGCGCGCGCCGGTGAGGCCCAGCTTCTGCGATTCCCAGCGGATCGTCACGCGCGGGCTGCGGTTGCTCAGGCTGGCGCCGGGCTCGCGCTGCACCACGGCGGTGACGCCGGGGATCTTGGTCAGCCGGTCGGCGATGAACTCGCAGCGGGCGACCCACTGCTTCCACTCCGCGGCGTGGTCGCGCGCCACCCAGTTCTCGACCGCCGCCAGCATGCCGATCATCTCTTCGCGGCCGACCTTCATCGCGCGCGCGTAGCCGTGATGCGGCGCGCTGTGCACCCACGCGGCCTTGACCAGGTCCTTGCGGCCGAGCAGCAGCCCGGCGCTCTGCGGGCCGCGGATGTACTTGCCGCCGCTGTAGCCGACCAGCGTCGCGCCGCGCTGGAGGTGGATGCTCGGGATCGTCAGGGTCTCGGCGGCGGCGTCCACGAACACCGGCACCTTGTGCGGCCTGGCGATGCCGCAGATCACCTCGGTCGAGAACGGCCCGGAGTCGTTCCTGGGGCCGGCGAAGATGTAGATCATCGCCGTGCGCGGGCCGATCGCCAGCTGCAGCGCCTCGGGCGAGTCGGCCTCGACGATCTTCACGCCGACCGCCCGGATCGCCGCGTCGTAGACGTTGCGCGAGTGGGTGGGGATGATCACCTCGTCTTTCGCGAACCCGTCCAGGTTCGGGATGCGGACGTGGAGGTCGGGATTGCCGCCGGCGACGCAGGCCGCGGTCGCATGCGACATCGCCGCGGCGCAGCCGGCGCTGACCATGCCCCACTCGGCGCCGGTCAGCTCCGCGAGCCGCTTGCCGACCGCCTCCATCACTTCATCGAGGTGCGCGTGCTGCTGGTTGGCCGCGCTCTTCGCCGCCCGCACTTCCGGCAGCTCGATCGATCCGCCGATGATCGTCAGCGTGCCGCGGCAGTTGATCAGCGGCCGGACGCCGATCGCCTTGTAGACGTTCGGCTCGACCGCCGGCTTGGCCGCGGCGGCGCGCTGCGCCGGCGCCGACGACGCGCCGGCTGCCGGGACGACCGAGCCGACGCCGAACAGTCCCGCGAGGCGGAGCAGGTGACGACGGCCGAAATGAATCGTTGTGAGTTCACTCCAAGTTCCAATTCCCAACTCCCAAGGAAATCGACCGAACCAGCGGGCTGACCTCGTCCGACGTACCTGCCCGCGTCGACTTCCATCCCGTCCTCGAATGATCCTGGAAGTTGGGAGTTGCCCGCCGCCGCTTGCCTGTCGATCGCGTGGCAAGCTCTGGCGAGGCCTCGCCGAGCGCGCGCACGTAGCGCGCAGCGGGAGCGTGGGAGTTGTCACGATTCTCAGAACAGAAACTTCCCTCCCAGCTGCATCTGCCGCATCGCGCCGGCCGAGCTGATCCGGCCGAACGTGGCGGTATTGCTGAACACCCCGCCGGGGTTGCCATAGTTCACGGTGTTGAACGCGTTGAAGATCTCGGCGCGGAACTGGAACTGGGCGCCGCCGCCGAGCGGGAAGTTCTTCATGAACGACAGGTCGGTGCTCACGTTCTTCGGTCCGCGCAGGACGTTGCGCGGCGCGTTGCCGAACGTGAACGCGGCCGGGTTCTCGAACGCGGACCGGTCGAAGCAGTCGATCAGCTCGCGGCGCGCCACGTCGGTGGTGCCGGTGGTGTTCGGCTGGCAGTTCATCGTCGGCACCGGGCCGACCAGGTTCGGGCGCTGCTGGTTGTTGATGCCGATGTTCGCCGGATCCCCGTTCAGCGTCACGTTGATCGGCGATCCGCTCTGGAGCGTCGTGATGCCGCCGATCTGCCAGCCGCCCAGCGCGGCCCGCAGCAGCGTGTTCGTCGAGTTCTTCAGGAACGGCAGCTCGTAGAGGTAGCTCGCCACGAACCGGTGCGGGATGTCCCAGATCGCCGGGCCGTAGTCCCGCTCGATGTCGTAGTTGTCCATGGTCTGGCCGCCGCCGTTCGAGTGGGTGCCCATGTCGCGCGTCTTCGACCAGGTGTAGTGGGCGTCGAACTGGAGGCCGTGGCTCATCCGCTTGCGCAGGATGACGCTGACCGCGTCGTAGTCGGCGACCAGGTCGTTCTGGATGATGCGGCGCTCGCGGAACTTCTGGCTGGGACGCCGCGGATCGACCGCGCCGGCACCGGGCGCCGGCGTGTTGTTGTAGAAGCTGCGATCGAGGTGCTCGGTATGCGAGCCGACGTACTGGAGATCGAGCGCGGCGCCGCGCCACAGCTCCCGCTGGATGTCGAAGCTCCACTGATCCTTGCGCGCGTTCGGCAGATCGCGGGTCGGCGAGATCATGTTCGGCACCACCACCGTCGCCACGCCGAACGGCTGGGAGAACGAGAGCGTCGGGTTGGCCGGATCGGACGTGTAGGTGGACACCGCCGCGACCGGCGGGTTGTTGGTGAGGAACGTGAACGAGTTCATCTGGTTCGGGTTGTAGTAGATCCCGAAGCCGGCCCGGACCACGGTCTTCTCGCCGATCCGGTACGTCGCCCCGAGCCGCGGCGCGATGTCCTTGTTGTTCGGCTCGTGGAACTCGAAGCCCTTGGCCGGGAAGCTGCTCGGGATGATCGTCTCGAAGTCGGTGTCGAGCATCGACGCCAGGCCCTCGTAGGTCTGCACCGGCGTGTTGTTCTCGTAGCGCAGGCCGAGGCTGACCGTGAAGTCCCGCGTCACCTGCCACACGTCGTTGACGAAGAAGCCGTTGCGCCAGCCGCCGACGTGGCCCTGGATCTGATCGGTCGGCGGAATCACCGTGCGCGGCAGCCCGAGCATGAAGTCGGCCATCGCGTAGCCGGTGAAGGCGCCGGTGAACTCGAACAGGCCGCGCGGGCTGTTCGCCGCGCGCCGGCCGGTCGTCAGCCGGCGCAGGTCGAACCCGGCCCTGACGTTGTGCGAGCCGGCCGTGTAGGCCATCACGTTCGAGACCTGGAAGGTGGTGTCGAACTGATACCAGTTGGTTCCGGCCTGGCCGAGCCCGCTGAAGTTGCTGATGTTGACCGTCGGCAGACCCGGGTTGCTGTACTGCACGTCGCCGTCGAAGCCGGGGATGCCGAGGTCGGCGCCGGCGCTCGGGATGCCGTTCACTTCGAAGTGATTCAGGGTGTCGAAGTCGATGCGGTGGTAGCCGATCCGGAAGTCGTTGTGGAGCGTCGGCCGCAGCGTGTGCGTGTAGGAGAACAGCGTGTTGTGGTTGACGCGCGGCTGCGTGATGCCCTGCACCGGGATCGCGCCGATGTTGCTGTTGTAGCTGTCGTGCCAGTTGTAGCGGAGCGACAGCCTGGCCTTGTTGCCGACGTTCTGGTCGCCCCGCAGCAGCAGCTGGTCGACGTTGTCGTCGTTGGCGCTCTGCGCCTGCAGGTTGTTGGTGATGCCCGACAGGTTCGTCGCCGGGTAGTAGTCGAGCAGTTTCAGCGACACCGGCGAGATCAGGCCCGGCGGGATGATGTTGCCGGGGAAGGGCACCGCCGGATTGGGCGTGCCGGCGCCGGTGCCCGGCACCCGGATCTGCGTCGTGGTCACCTCCGAGAAGTTACCGGCGCGCATCTGCGCCGTCGGCACCGTGTTGAACGGCGTCGAGAGCGCCTCGGCGCGCACGCCTTCGTAGGCGCCCATGAAGAACGTCTTGTTGCGTCCGTCGTAGAGCTTCGGAATCACGACCGGTCCGTCCATCTGGAACCCGAACTGGTTGCGCTTCCGCGGATTCTTCGGGTTGGCCCGGTTCTCGAAGTGGCCGCGCGCGTCGAGCGCGTCGCCCTGGTAGTACTCGAACACCGACCCGCGCGCGCGGTTGGTGCCGCTCTTGGTGACGACGTTGATGTGGACGCCGAGGTAGGAGCCGTATTCCGCCGAGGTGCTGCCGGTCTGCACCTGCACTTCCTCGACGGCATCGGCAATCGGCCGCATGCTCGTCGCCGCCAGCAGGTTGGACGACGAGTTGATGCCGTCGAGCGCCAGGCTGTTCTGGATCTCGCGCTGGCCGGCGCCCCGGAAGCTCAGGCCGATGTCGCTGTTCAGGCCGCCGAGCACGCCAGGAGTCGTGCTCGCCAGGCTCCACACGTTCCGTCCGCTCAACGGCAGGTCCACGATCGCCTTCTCGCCGATCGTCTCGGACACCGTCGCGCTGTCGGTATTGAGGACCTGCGCCGACGCGTCGACGCTGACCGACTCGGTCAGGCCGCCGACCTGCATCGTCGCGTTGGTGCGCACGACCTGGTTGGTGTTGACGTCGACTCCCGTGGCCTTGAAGGTCTGGAAGCCGGTGATGGTGATCGTGATGTCGTAGCGGCCGGGACGCACGAACTGGATGTTGTAGTAGCCCTCCGCGTTCGTCGTCGTCTCGTAGGTGTCGTTCGTGCCGACGTTCACGGCAACGATCTGGGCGCCGGGCAGGATCCCGCCGCCGCTGTCACTGACGGTGCCGACCAGCGCCGTCTGCGAGGCGAGCTGCGCCAGCGCCGCGGATGCCAGGCCGAGCACGAGGAAGAGGGTCACGGTGGCCAACGATACGCGACGCATCATTGCGGGCTCTCACTTTCTGTCTGTGAACACACGTGCCGGGGGAACGCCAAGCCAGGGTACCGAAGCGATCTGACGTCGTATCGACGCTATCGACGCTATCGACGCTATCGACGGCTGCGAAGGTTGTCCCACCGCGGGTCGCCGCCGCGCGCACCGGGTGCCAGCGTGTCCCAGGGATCCGCGGTCAGGCCATTGAGGTCGTAGACGACCTTGCCGTTTCGCACCGTCAGCTCGCACGACAGCCGCTGGCTGCTGTCGATCCGGCCGCCGACGGGATCCGCGAAGCCAAACCGTCCTTTCTCCACGCGCAGCACCGCCAGGTCGCCGGCGGCGCCCACCGTCAGGTGTCCGAGCTGCTCGAGCTGAATCGACTTCGCCGGGTTCCACGTCGAGCGCAGGATGACGTCGTCCAGCGTCATGCCCATCGCCAGGAACTTGCCCATCACGTTGAGCATGTCCTTCATCGCGGAGTTCATGCTGGACGTGTGCAGGTCGGTGGAGATCGAGTCGGGGATGAAGCCGGCCTTCATCAGCGGCATCGCCGTCGAGTAGCGGAAGCTCGTGCCGCCGTGCCCGACGTCGAAGAGCACGCCGTGTTTGCGGCCGGCGATCATCGCCGCGCTCGGCCCCTTGGTGTCGGGGTCCTGCTCGCCGCGCACGCCGCCGTACATGTGGGTGTAGATGTCGCCGGGGCGGAAGTACTTCGTCAGCAGATCGTCGAGCGACCGCTTGGCGCGGACGTTCCCGCCGAAGTCGACCATCACGGGAATGCCGGCGATCCGGCCGACTTCCTCGGCCTTCTCGTAGGGCGTCCATTCGGGCCCGTTGAAGTGCGCGCTCTTGATGCCGACGACCAGGCCCTTGTGCTTGAGGGCCATGTCCGCGGTCGGCTTGACCTCCATGTCGGCCAGGTTCTGCTCGATCCCGCCCGACCCCATGCCGGCGCCGACGATGTTGAGGAAGGCGGTGACGCGGGTCTTGGACTGGTCGATGATGCGCGACTTGAAGTCGTCGAACGTGCGCCACCCCGAGGTGCCGGCGTCGGCCACCGTGGTCACGCAGCTGCGCAGCGTGAAGCCGTCGGGGTAGACGCTCCAGTCGCCGCCGGCGTAGTCGTTCTTCTTCTCGCCCGGATAGACGTGGACGTGGATGTCGATGAGTCCCGGCGTGATCACCAGGCCGGAGGCGTCCACGGCCTTGACCGCGCGCGACGCGGCGATGTCGGCCGCCACCGCGGCGACCTTGCCGTCCTTGACCGCGACGTCGCGCACCGCGCTGATCTTGTTGCGCGGATCGATGACGTGCCCGCCCTTGAGGAGGAAGTCGAAGTCGGCGGTCTGTTGGCGGGGGGAAGGCGCGAGTGTCTGAGCGCTCGTCCCGGCGTAGGCGATCGCCGCCAGCAGAGGAGCCAAGGAAAGGAGTTTCACACGGATTCGATGCATACGCCTTTCCTGACATCCGCGCCGATAACAGTCTCACCACAGGCGCGCGCCGCGCGTATGCGGGGTCCGCGACTCCCCGGCCAAGGGCGCGCCGCATGCGCGGCAAGGCCGAAGGCCGTCGCTCGCGCCGTTCGACGTGGCTCAGTGCGCCCCGAGCGCTCGCCACGCCACGGACTGCTAGAAGGCGTATTTCAGCGCCAGCTGAACCACACGGGCGTCGCCGGCAGTGCTGGTGATCGTGCCGAACGTCTGGCTCTGGATGTTGCGATCCGGCGGGCCGAAGTTCGGATGGTTGAGCAGGTTGAACGCCTCGATCCGGAACATCAAGTAGTGGTGTGCCACCGTGTTGATGCGCTTGGACATCGACATGTCGACGTTCCAGTATCCAGGAGCGCGGACGATGCCGACGCCGGCGTTGCCGAACGTGCCGAGGGCGGCCGGGCGGAAGGCGTCGCGATTGAGCCAGCGGGTCAGGTTCTGATCGGCCGGCACCGGATCGCCGATCAGGTCAGGCCACACCGTCGAGCGCGTCGCCTGTAGCGACGGGTTCGAGCTGTCCTGGACGGTGATCGGAAAGCCGCTGTGCGCGGTAACGGCAAAGCTCACATCCCAGCCGCCGGCCACGGCGTCGAGGGCGCGGTTCCAGTTCGTGCCGAACGGCCGATCCTTGCCGAACGGCAGCTCGTAGCTGCCGGCCAGCGAGAAGATGTGCCGCGCGTCGAAGAACGCCGGGCCGTAATTGGCCTCGATGTCGTTGCTGTTGACCGGGTAGGCGCCCTCGGAGGCGACGCCGCCCGAACCGTAGTAGCCGAGGTTGTTGGAGTTGGCCTCGCCCAGCGTGTAATTGGCCAGGAAGTCGAGACCCTTCCACAGCCGCTGTTTGAACGTCGTCTGCAGCGCCTTGTAGTCGCCGCGGCCGCGCGAGGCGGTCGTGCTGATGTTGGTGATCAGGGGATTGAAGGCGAAGAGAGGCCGTCGCTGCTGGAGCGGCAGCCAGGTGCTCGCCGGGCCGGTGCCGGGCAGCGGCTGGTTGCCCTCGATCGGCGTCACGAGGTATTTCGACTTGCTGCCGACAAATCCGACATTGATCGACGAGCGCGAGCCCAGCAAGTACTCGGCGTAGGCGTTCCACTGCTGCGTGAACTGCGGCCGCAGGTTCGGATCCCAGGCGCGGAGCTGGCCGGATGGCCGGTCCAGCGCCTGCAGCCCTTCGAACCCGGTGGCGATGGTGCTGGCCTGTCCTGGCGGCGCGTAATCGATCTGGGACTCGAAGAAGAACGGCGGGTTCAGCGGCAGGCGCAGGTTGGCGCCGGTGCCTTCCATGTATTGAGTGATGCCGTAGCCGCCACGGAACACCCAGCGGTCGCTCGGGCGATACGCGAAGCCGAGGCGTGGCTCCCAGCCCTTGTAGTACGGCTCGTAGAGCGCGCGGCTGTTGCCGTTCTGGCCGGCCAGCTGCTGCTCGGCGTTGACCAGCGAGAAGTTGGCCTGGCGATCGTCCTTTTCGACGAGCGTTGACGTGTAGCCCCAGCGCAGACCGAGGTTGAGGGTCAGGTTGTCGGTCGCTTTGAGGTCGTCGGCGACGTAGAGCGCGGTGCGGTGCTGCAGGTGCGTCCACGGCTCGGACAGCGAGCCGCGGCCCTTGCCTCCGACACCTGATCGAGGAGGAAGTCGGCAACCGCCGCGCCGCCGGTCGAGGCGTTGGGGGCCCTGGTGTAGGAACCGCCGTAGGCGATGTAGCCGAGGACGCCGTTGTTGCCGGCGTAGTAACGATCCATCACGTAGTAGTTCCACGACCCGCCGAACTTCAGCGTGTGGCGGCCCTTCAGCCAGGTCAGGCGCTCGTTGATCTGGAACAGGCCGTTGTTGGTATTGCTGGCGCCGCCGGTCGTGCCGACGCTCGTCACGTTATTGCCGATGCGCACCTCGGTGAGGCCGTCAATCGGCTGCGACCCGCCGATGCCCAGCTGGTTGTTCAACGGACCGAGGTCGCGCAAGTCGAGCGGTACGTTGTTGAACGAGTTGTCGTTGTAGCCGACCAGCAGGTCGTTGACGAGGCCGGTGCCGATGATGCGGTTCCAGTTGGCGCCGACGCTCCAGAACGGGTTCTCGCTGAAGCTGCCGTAGAGCAGCGGCATGGCGGTCTCTTCGGTGCGCGATTCGTGCGACTGCCTGGAGTAGCGCACGTAGACCTTGTCGGAGGTCGAGGCGTTCCAGTCGACCTTGACGTCGAACTGGTTGGTCTGTTCCCGGGAAGCGCTCTTGCCCAGATAGTTGTTGCGGAAGTCGCTCAATGGCACGGCTGACGTTGGCCCGCGGATAGAGGGTCTCGTTGGCCAGCAGGTTACGCACGAACTGGCTGAAGCGGCCGACCGGAATCTGGTTGTTCTGGAACGGCTGGCCAGTCTGCGGATCGTAGACGACAATCGGCGTGCTCGCCGCGAGGAGACTGCTCAGATCGCCGTTGCGCCAGGCGTCGGGGAGCACCGTCGTGAACGAATCGGCCGGCGGCGACTTCTGGCGTCCACCCTGGTAGTCGGCGAAGAAGAACAGCTGGTTCTTGACGATCGGCCCGCCAACGGTGCCGCCGAAGATCTTGCGGCTGAAATCCGATTTACGGCCGCCGGCCCGGTTGGTCGCCCACGGCGTCGCCGCCAGCTCGTTGTCGCGCCAGTAGTAGAAGCCGTTGCCGCGGATGTTGTTGCTTCCCGACTTGATGACCATGTTGATGATCGCTCCGGCGACGTTGCCGAGCTCGGGCGAGTAGTTGTTGGTTTCGACACTGACCTGCTCCACCGCGTCCGGGCTGGGCTGGTAGGCGATCAGGTTGTCGATGGCGTCGTTCATGTCGACGCCGTCGAGCATGAAGTTGTTCGCCTGTTCGCGCTGGCCGTTGACGTAGGGCCGGCCGCCGCCGGTGTTCTTCAGGCTGTTGAACGAGCTCGGATTGGGCGTCGTCACCCCGGGGGCGTAGAGCGCGGCGGTCGACAGGTTGCGGCCCTGCACCGGCAGCTTCTCGATCTGATCGCGCTGCAGCGTCTGGCCGACGACGGCGTTCTCGGTTTGCAGCACCGCGCCGGTGGAGATGACTTCGATACTTTCGGCGATGCCGCCAACCTCGAGCGTGAAGTCGACGCGGGCGGTTTGTGCGGCCGACAACTGCACGGTCGATTGGACGCTCTTGAAGCCGGTCAGCTCGACCTTCACGACATAGCTGCCGATCGGCACGCTGGTGATGACAAAGGCGCCGGCAGCACTGGTGACGCCGGTGTAGTCGACGTTGGTCGCCTGATTGGTCGCCGTTACGGTGACCCCAGGGATGGCACCGCCGCTGTTGTCAGTGACAATACCGGTCACCGTGGCCAGGCCGCTCTGGGCGAAGACAAGCGTGGGGTTGAAAAATGTGACTGCGACTAGCAGCAGCAGCGCCCCACAGGAGAGCTGACTCCGGATAGGCATTGGATCCTCCAGCGATATCGACCAGATCAGCAGCGATAACGATGAGTCGCTGCGACAGCAGCGTAACGATGGTCTACAGCGTGCCGGGAGTCAAGCTGTGGAACCGGTCTCACATATCCTCGTGTGACGAACGGCTCATGGCGCAGGGTGCAAAGTCCACCCACCCGAACCCTAACTCTGAACCGCAGCCGAACCTTCCACCATGCATCCTGCACTTTGAACCGTTATTTTGCAGCGTTCGTCCACGCGGGTCGCGAGCGGCCGTTCAAATCCCAGACGACCTGGCCGCCTTTGATCGTCAGCTCACACTCGAGCTTCTGATCGCCGGCCATCCGGAAACCGCTGCTGTCGATGAAGCCGAACGTGCCCTTGCGGACCGCGAGCACGGCGATGTCCGCTTCCGCGCCGGCGCCGATCTGCCCCAGCTCAGGCCGCTTGATGACGTCGGCCGCGCGTGACGTGTTCGCCTTGATCACGTCCTTCAGCGGCATGCCCATGTTCAGGAACTTGGACATCGTGTTGAGGATGTCCTTCATCCCGCTGTTCTGGCTGCCGGTGTGCAGATCCGTGCTGATCACGTCAGGGACGAACCCCTGCTTCATCGCCGGCACCGCCTGCCGGAACAGGAACGACCCGCCGCCGTGCCCGGCGTCGAAGATCACGCCGCGCTTGCGGGCTTCCAGCACGAACGGCCGCACCTGGCCGTTCTCGTCCACGATCGGCGTGCGGCCGTCGACGTGCGCGTAGGTATGCGTCAGGATGTCGCCGGGACGCAGGTGCGTCAGCAGCAGGTCCGACAGCGACTGCGGCGGCGTGTTGCGGCCGAAGTCGACCATCACCGGCACGTTCATCGCCTTGCCGGCGGCCACCGCCCGGGTCACCGGATCCCATTCCGGCCCGATGTAGTGCGCGACCTTGATGCCGACGATCAGGTCCCGGTACTGCTTGATCCGCTGCGCGGTGAGCCTCGCGTCCATGTCGGCGAGGTTCTGCTCGACCGGCCCGCCTTTCATCCCCGAGCCGACGATGTTGATGAAGGCCAGCACGCGCGTGCGCGCCCGATCGATGACCTGCTCCTTGAACTGCAGGAAGTTGCGCCAGCCGGCGCCGCCCGCATCGACCATCGTGGTCTGGCCGCTCCTGAACGAGTGGCTGTCGGGCGGCACCGCGGCGTCGGCATTGCTCAGATACGCGTCCTTCTCCGTGCCGAAGAACACGTGCGCGTGGATGTCGATGAGGCCGGGCACCACGTAGAGGCCGGTCGCGTCGATCACCCGCGTGCCCGCCGCGGGCGTGATGTTCGCCGCGACCCGCGTCACCTTTCCGCCGGCGACGGCGACGTCCATCACCGCGTCGATGGCGTTGCGGGGATCGATGACGTGGCCACCCTTGAGCAGCAGATCGCCCTGGGGCGGCTGCTGCGAGCGAAGCGGCTCGGCGCCCGGCAGGGCCGCGAGCACGACCAGCGCGAGTGAACAGAACGCCGAGCGCACCGCCGTCATCGTCCGCACGGCTACTTCCCCTTCTTCGTGGTGTCCCGCTTGGTTTCGTTCCAGTAGATCTTGACGTTGCGGGTGGCCCGGCCCGACGCGACGATGTCGGGCAGCTTGTCGCCGTTGAAATCGCCGACGATCAGGTCCTCGGTGTCCATGCCGCCTTCGTCCACCATCACCTTCGACGTGAGCGCGCCTTCACGATCGACCAGGTAGACCGCCAGCCCGGAAGGCTTGCCGCGGCGCCAGCCGGCCGCCAGCTCCTCGTTGCCGTCGCCGTCGAAGTCGGCCCAGCCGAGCGCGTGGCCCTTCGCGTTCCTGCGACTCGATGACCGTCTTGGCCCAGGGCCCCTTCGGCGTCTCCGCATACACGACGATGCCGGCGCCGTGCCAGGGGTCGACGGTCGCCAGCATGCGGCGGCCGCCGACGCGACCGAGCTTGACCTCGCCGGGCGCGCCCTCGCCGATCACCGTCGGCGTCCAGGTGCCGTCCTTGCCGCGGTCCCAGCTGCGCAGCCCTTCGGCGCTCGCGGTGACGATCTCGTCCGCCGGATCCTTGTCGAGCTGCATCAACAGGAAGTTGTGATGAATGTGGTTGGTCTCGGTGATCATCTCGGTCGGCCAGGGATCCTTCTGCGGATTGGCCGGCACCGTGAACGAGAGGAACCGCGCGCCGGGGCCGTCGGTGCCCTTGCCCCCCTTGGCGTGCAGCGGCGCGACGATCAGCTCCAGCTTCTTGTCGCCGTCGACGTCGGCCCACTTGATCCGATGCAGGTTCGGCTCGGCGCCGATCGGGAACATCTCCCAGGCCGGCGTGGCGCCGGGAGCGTTCTGCTTCACCCACTGCAGCGTGCCGGTGTTCGTGCGCGTCCAGCCGGCGCCGAGCGCGACGTCGAGGCGGCCGTCGCCGTCGATGTCGTGGGGCGCCAGGGTGACGTTGTCGGCGGTGGTGACGCCGGCGGCGAGGATCACGCGCTTCTCCCAGGTCGGCGCTTCGAACCACACCAGCTCGGTGCCGCTGATCGCGAGGACGTCCACGCGCTTGTCGCCGTTGACGTCGCCCGCCGCGACCGCGTAGCCGACGCCGAAGTCGGTGGCAATCTCCTGCGCGCGGAACTGCACGGCCGGCGCCGGCGCCGCGCCCTGCGGCGCGGTCTCGACCGTCGCAAGCCCGCCGGCCGCAACGCCGAAGACAAGAGCCGAAAACAGCATGGTTGTGGTGGTGGATGTGTTCATGGCGGGCACAGTTTAACCCTCAACTCCCAACTCCCAACTTCCAACTCCCAACGGAGCCGTTTGAGGCCATGGGGTCAAAGTCGTGCGAGTCAGCAAGCTCGAGGGCCTTCCACCCCGATGTTCGAGCTACCCGCTTGGGAGTTGCCCGCCGCCGCTTGCCTATCATTGCGTGGCAAGCTCTGGCGAGGCCTCGCCGTAGCGCGCCTGAAAACACCACGCGCGCGGAGGCGGGGGAGTTGGGAGTTGGGAATTGTTTTAGTATTCGCCATGACTCTGAACCGCCGCGAGTTCTTCGAGATCGCCGCCACCACCTCTGTTGTCGCCGGCGCCAACGTGTCCGGCGCCACGCCCGCGACGGAGGAGGCGCCGCAGGAGCCGGCGCGGGACGCGTGGTTCACGGGCGCGCCGCCGGGGCGGTCGGTGGTCCGGGCGCGGCAGGGCATGGTGGCGACCAGCCAGCCGCTCGCCTCCCAGGTGGGCGTGGACGTCCTCAAGCGCGGCGGCAACGCGGTCGACGCGGCCATTGCGATGGCGGCGGTGCTGAACGTCACCGAACCCAACATGACCGGCCTCGGCGGCGACGCCTTCATGCTGGTGTATTCGTCCAGCGCGAAGCGCCTGTTCGGCCTGAACGCGAGCGGGCGGGCGCCGCGGGCGCTCAGCCTCGACTATTTCCGCTCGAAGCAGATGACCGCGATCCCGGTGACGGGCATGGAGGCGATCACCGTGCCCGGCGCCTTCGACGGCTGGGTCACGCTCCTGGAGAAGTTCGGCACGATGAAGCTCGCCGATCTGCTGGCCCCGGCGATCGGGTATGCAGACGACGGGTTTCCGCTCATGGAGAAGACCGTCGAGGACTGGGTGCCGGAAGTCGAGAAGCTGCGGCGGACGCCGGCGGCGGCTGCCACCTTTCTCGTCAACGGCGCCGCCCCGAAGCCGGGCGACGTCTTCGTGCAGAAGAACCTCGCCCGCACCTTCCGCACCCTCGCGAAGGGGGGACGCGACGCCTTCTACCGCGGCGACATCGCCCGCGCCATCGTCGACTACTGCCGCGCGAACGGCGGCGCGCTGTCGCTGGAGGACTTCGCGGCGCACAAGTCGGAGTGGGTCGAGCCGATCTCGACGACGTATCAGGGGCACACCCTCCACGAGATCCCGCCGAACGGCCAGGGTCTCACCGCGCTGCTCCTCCTCAACATCCTCGAGGGCATCGATCTGGCGTCGCTCCGCGGCGACGCCGTGCGCTACTACCACACGATGATCGAGGCGACCAAGATCGCGTTCGCCGATCGCAATCGCTATATCGCCGATCCGTCGTTCGGCAAGCTGCCGGTCGAGGAGCTGCTGAAGAAGGACTATGCGGCGAAGCGCCGCGCCCTGATCGACCCGGCCCGCGCCATCGATCCCCCGGCCTACGGCGACGTGCCGATGGGCAGCGACACCACCTACTTCACGGTCGTGGACAAGGACCGCAACGCGGTGTCGTTCATCAACAGCATCTTCCACGCGTTCGGATCCGGCATCGTCGCGGGCGAGACCGGGATCATGCTGCAGAACCGCGGCAGCGCCTTCTCGCTCGATCCGGCGCACCCCAACCGGATCGAGCCGGGCAAGCGCCCGTTCCACACCATCATCCCGGCGATGCTGTTCAAGGACGGCCGGCTGCTGATGTCGTACGGGGTGATGGGCGGCGACATCCAGGCGCAGGGCCACGTGCAGGTGCTGGTCAACCTGCTCACGCGCGGGATGAACCTGCAGCAGGCGATCGACGCGCCGCGCGTCCGCTACATCAGCGGGCGCGGAGTGATGATGGAGGATGGACTGAGCGCGCCGGTGATTGCCGGCCTCGTGGCGCGCGGCCACGAGCGCGTCATGCCCGCGGCGGGGCTGACGCACCGCGCGCTGATGGGCGGCGGACAGGCGATCATGATCGATCCCGCCAGCGGCGCGCTGCTCGGCGCGTCGGACATCCGGAAGGACGGGATGGCGCTGGGCTACTGATTAGTCCGGGGGGCTTCGCCCCGCCGGACCCCCATCGCCGTCGCTCGCGGGGGCCCCGAACGCCCCACTCCGCTCCGGCGGGGCGCGCTGTGCGCGCCTATGCGCCTAACGATCCGGTAGCCGCTCGCTCAGGAAGATCCGCGCGCCGATCCGCAGCGCGGGCAGCGTGAACTCGGTGTAGCCGCCGCGATGCTGGTAGGGCAGCAGCGTCAGCGGCTCGTCGGGCGACTCGTAATGGACCACCGCGAACGTGCCGCGGACCCGCAGCTGCACCGGCAGCGGCTGGTGCGCGTAGTTGAGCGCGGTCACCAGCATCGACGACCCGTCCGGATGCTGGTAGGGCGCCGCCAGCACGGTGATCCCGTTCCAGATCTCGATGGCGCGGTGGTCGCGTCCGAGCAGGCGCCGGGCCTCCAGCGCGAACGCATTCGGGTCGGCGATCGGCTTCAGCCGCTCGACGACCTTCCCCTTGCCGAACGCATACGTCACCTGATCGTCGGTCTTCGAGTCGGCGCGGCCGCTCCGCCACGGTGCGTCGCCGGCGCCGAGCGCGTCGAGCACAATCACCAGGCCGAACCGGTCCGGCGGCTGCTTCGACAGCGCCGCCGGCGCCATCACCTCGAACGGCACGTTGTGCCGCAGCAGCAGGTTCATCACCTCGAAGTGCTGGTCCGGCTGCGCGGTGACGACGGCGACGCTGGCGATCGGCGTGTGTGAGCCGGGCAGGTCCCAGGCATAGAACTCGAGGTGGCGCCGGATCACCTGCCAGTCCCGCCGGCTGAGCGGATCGCCCTGCGCGAGTCCCTGCTGCAGGCTGGCGTGCAGCGGAAGCACGAGGTCCCCGCCGAAGCTCCCCGCTTCCGCGATCGCCACCAGGTAATTCTCGAGCGACGGTCCCCGATCGGCGTCGGCCACCGTGATCGGCTTCCATGGATAGCTGATCGTTGCCGGCCGATCCGGGTGGGCGGCGCGCGCGATCCGCAGCAGCGCCGCGTTGTTCTCGATCCACGGCTGCGACGACCGGTTCGTGACGACGAGGACGTCGTTGTTGCGCGTGACCCAGTTGGTCCGGATGTGCGGCCACTTGCCGCGCTCGTCGATCGCCGCCACGCGGGCGCCCGGCGTGTCGATCTGCCGGGCGAGCAGGCGCAGCGCGGCGTCGGTCGGGTTGCCGGTGACGAGGACACCGGCGATGCCGCGATGCGGCGCCTTGAACCCGGCCAGCGCCGAGGACGGCACTTCGAGGAACACGCGGTAGCCCTGGCCGACCGCCTGACGAATCGCGGTGGTCGCGGTGGCAGGTATGACGACGGTCGTGATGCCGAGCGCCTGAGGGGACGGCATCCGATCCTGATCCCATCGGACCAGGATCTCGGCGGACGCGCGCGTGCCCGCGCCCGTCAGCACGAGCGTCGTCACGAACGCGACGACCGTCAGGCGCAGGGAACGGGTCATTGCGGCGGACTGAACCTGACGCGATCGTGCCGGTATCCGGCGGTGATCTCGCCGGACGACGCCGTCCAGACCACGGACACGTCGGGAAAACCGGACAGCACCCGCGCGACGTCCTCGCGCGGCACCAGGAGCAGCGTCGTCGAGAGCGCGTCCGACACCGTGGCGCGCGGCGCGATGACGGTCACGGCGGATCTGCCTGTCGCTGGAGCGGCGGTCGCCGGATCGACGATCTCGCCGAATGCGCCAGGCGTCGAGTTGAACGGCACGAGCTGCTGTTGCGACGTCGACAGCGAGCCCGCCGTGAGCAGGACGGTGCGGGAGCGGCCGGAGCCGAGCCGAACGCTCCAGCCCGCGGCGCCAGGCGGCGTCCCGCGGGCCGCGATCGAGCTGCCGCCGGCGTCGATCAGCACGTTGCGGAGGCCGGCGCGCTCGAGGATCGCCATCGCGCGATCCACCGCGTAGCCCTTGCCGATCGCGCCGAGATCCAGGCGGAGGCAGGCGGAGCGGAACCGGACCCGGTCCGGCGCGGTGAGCTCGATCTGTTCGAAGCCGACGCACCGCCGTGCCGCCGCGACGTCGTCGTCCGAGGGCCGCGTGTCCTCGGCATACGCGCGCTTCCAGAGCTCGACCAACGGTCCGATCGTGATGTCGAACCGGCCGCGTGACAGCCGTGAGAACTCCAGCGACTGCTCGATCACGTCGTAGAGCGCCGGGTCGGTGGCGACGGGGCCGTGCGGAGCGGTGCGGATCAGCCTGGCCAGATCGCTGTCGGGCCGATAGTGGCTCATGACCGCATCGAGCCGCTCGATCTCGGTCATCGCCGCGCCGATCGCGCGCTCCGCCTCGCCGCGCGGATCGTGGTAGGCGACGATCTCGAACATCGTCCCCATGGCGTACCGCTGAACGTGAATCGGTGCGGCAGGGGAGACCGCCGCGGCGAGCCCCGGTGAAAGCGCGGTCCAAAGGCCGGTCGACAGGCAAATCCCGAGCAGCGACGCGGCCAGCGGCGCCGGCGCGCTAGCGAAGCGCATACACGACACCGGGGTGGGTCGCGAGGAACACCGTCTCGCCGGTCAGCACTGGAGTGGACTGCAGCGACCCGCCGAGGTTGGCGCGCCACAACTCTGCGCCGGTGGTCGCGTCGAAGGCCTGGGTCGCGCCGTAGAACGCCTGGATGCAGACAACAGAATCGGCCACGACGGGCGTGGCGATGATCGACCGCATCGGGCGGCTCTTCCACAGCACCTTGCCGTCGGCGAGCGCGAGCGCGTAGAGGTGACCGTCCTTGCCGCCGACATAGACCTTTCCGGCGGCGACCGCGGCGGACGAGGCGATGCCGAGGCCGGTCTCGAGCGTCCACCGGACCTTGCCGGTCGCGGCGTCGAGCGCGTAGAACACGGAGTCTTCGGATCCGACCAGCACCATCCCGTCGGCCACGGCGGGCGAGGCGATGACGCCGTCGCCGGTCTGGTGGTGCCAGACGTCCGCGCCCGAGGCGCTGTCGAGTGCGCGGATGCGCCCGTCGCTGCAGCCGAAGTAGACCAGCTTCCCGCTCGCGTATGCGGTCGAACAGATCTGGAAGTCGTACGGACGGCTCCACCGCAGCCGGCCGTTGCCGCGATCGGCGGCCCGGAACACGCCGTCGTTCGCGCCGAAGTACACGAGGTCGTGCTGGACGATCGGCGAGGTGAGCACGGGACCGCCGCCGGCGCACGTCCATTCCAGGCGGCCCGACGTCCGGTCGACGGCATAGACCGCGCCGTCGTCACATCCGAAGAGGACGAGGCCGCCGGAGATCGCCGGGGTCGAATGCACCGAGGCCCCGGCCGCGAACGTCCAGCGCTCCCGGCCGGTTCGTGCGTCGAAGGCATGGGCGCTGCCGTCGCGGCTGGTGACATAGAGGACGCCGTCGGCCAGCACCGGGCTCGAGCGGATGCCGTCGGTGAGCGCGACCTTCCAGATCAGCTCGGCCGGACCCGTGCGCCGTGCCGCGGTCGTGCCGCCGCGGCGGTCGTTGCCGCCGAGAAGCGTGACCCAGTCCGTGTCCTTCTGCTGCATGCGTCCGTGCACCTACGCTGCTGACCTGGTGCTTGAGGCTGGCTTTTCATCAGCCTGCTAGCCCACCCGCAGCTTGCGGTGATCGATCTGTCCGAGCTGCCAGCGGCCGAGACCGAGATCGGAGGCGGTCTGGATGTGCAGCGGTTCGCGGAAGAACGGATTCTTCTGCGCCGTCTTCTCGATGTCGGCGCTGCGTCCGAGATACTTCGGATCGCGATCCGCCAGCGGCGGCGCCCCGACCTCGCGCCGCTTCGCTTCGACGATCTCCAGCTCGATGCGGTCGACCGCGACCGGGTCGGTGCCGACGAGCAGCGTCTTCGCCTCCCAGACGAACTCGGGATTCCAGCCGAACGGGCCGCCATGATAGACGGCACGCACGCCGTCCATGATGTTCAGCACCGCCTTCGTGCGAATCTGCGGCACATTGCACATGACCGCGATCACCGGGTCGGTGTAGGTCTTGGTGCCGTCGTGCGTCCTCGCGACGTTGTTGAACGATCCGTACGCCAGGTTCTTGAGGCAGCCCGTCACGCCCGAGGCGTTGTGTTCCTTGAGGACCGGCAGGTTGATGATCTTGTCCGCTTCGGTCGCGACGATGCTGGCCAGGTACGACCGTGTTTCGCGCTCGCCGAAGCAGTCCATCTCGCAGTAGATGGACTGGTCGTATCCACCACGGGTCTGCCCCTTGTCCGTCCAGCGCTGATCGAGGCCGACCACGCGCACGCCCGCCTGGAGCAGCGCGTGATAGCCGTTCACCTCGAGCTGATTCGAGTTCCGGTCGTAGACGATGATGTTGCGGTTGGGGACGCCGGCGGCGTTCAGCGCACGGATGACGACGCGCAGCAGCGGGATCGAGGTGATCGTCAGCGGCGCGCTCGACGGGTTGACCTTCACCGCGACGACGTCGGTGGGGGAGACGAACTTCCGCCAGGCGCTGACCGGGTCGGCGTCGCCGGTGAGCGCCTTCATCCCTTCGTCCACCATCGTCTGCACGGCCGGCTGATGAATGCGCCGGTTGACGATCGATCCGCCGTGGAAGACCTCGATCACGCGGCCGGGAAACAGGCCGGGCATCGCCAGCGGGGAGGACGGCAGGTCGGGCGCGTTGACGTCGATCTGCAGCGTGTTGCGGCCGTCGGGACCCGGCGCCTGCGGCAGTCCGGCCAGCCCCGCCTGAAGCGTGCCGAGCGTGCCGAGCGCCGCGTTGTAGACGAACGTCCGCCGGTTCATCGCGTGCGCCGCTCCTACGACGTCGTGGTCAGCTTGCCGAGCTCCTGGCGGAGCCGCCGCGCCACGACCTTCTCCTCGCCGGCTCGCATCATCCACACGCCGATGACGAGGGCGTCACCCTCGGAGCGGATGGCGATCGACGGCTCGCCGTCGCGCATCGCGTTCACCACCGCGTTGGGGGCGAGGCCGCGGGCCTTGTCCCAGGTCACGCGGACGTGCGGCACATGGTTCGCCACTTCGGGCACGAACACCTCCGCGGTCACACCCGCGACCGAGACGGCGGCGGCGCGGATGGCGTCCGCCCGCTTGTCGAACTCGCGGCGCTCCTTCTCGTGATCGCGCTCGAGATACAACTCGAGCGCCACCAGCATGCCGAGCATCTCTTCCTTGTTGACCTTCAAGCCGCGGCCGATGGTGTTGCCGTTGGGCGGCGCGTTGAGCCGTGCGGCGGCGATCAGATCCTTGCGGCCGAGCAGCAGCCCCGCGCTCTGCGGGCCGCGAATGCCCTTGCCGCCGGAGAACGTCACCAGGTCGAAGCCCATCGCCGTGTACTTCCACAGGTTCTCGACCGGCGGGACGTCCGCGGCGGCGTCGTTGAACGTGGGCACGCTGTGCTTCTTTCCGAGCTGCGTGAACTCCTCGTCCCTGATGCGGCCAACCGTATTGTTGTTGTTGTAGAACAGCATCATCGCCGTCTGCGGCCCGATCGCGCGCTCGAGGTCCTCGCGCGACTCGACCTCGACGAGGCGCACGCCGCAGTTGCGGACGGCGTGGTCGTAGCCGAACCGGTGCGACTTCTGGATGATGACCTCGCTCTTCATGCCCGCGAGGTTGGGCAGGTCGACCATCTTCTGGCGGTCGGTGCCGGTCAGCACGGCGGCGGTCCCGAGCGTCAGCGCCGACGCGGCGCCGGACGTGACCATGGCCGCTTCGCTCTTCACCAGCTTCGCGATGCGCTCGCCGATCTTGTCGTGCAGCTCGTCGAGCATGACGTAGTGCTTCGACGCGTACTCGATCGCGTCGATGACCTCGTCGGGCATGAGCGACGCCGTCATCGCGGTGTAGGTGCCCGATGCGTTGATGAACGGGCGGACGCCCATCTCGCGGAAGAAGTCGCGGCCGGCGAAGGGCGCGGAGGAGAGGCCGGCTGCGGAGGCCGTGCCGTTGCCGATCAGGCCGCCGACGACCGGCAGCGCGGAGAGGGACTCGAGAAACCGCCTGCGACTCCACATGGCACTTGAACTCCTGCCGGCTCGCGCCGGCCGTGATGCGGTTCGCGGTCAGCGGGCCGCGATGCAGTCGATCTCGACCAGCGAGCTTCCCGGAATGCCGCCGTAGCACGCGATCGTCGTCCGCACCGGCGGGCTGGCGCCGAACCGGCCGCGGAAGACTTCGTTCATGCCGTCGTAGTCCTTGATGTCGTGCAGGTAGACGTTGACCTTGAGCACCTTGTCCATCGACGAGCCGTTCTTCGTGAGCTCGGCTTCGATCTGGTTCAGCACCGAGGTCGTGTGCGCCTTGATGTCGCCGGGCGTGTGCTCGCCCTTGCCCGAGACGAACACGAGGTTGCCGTAGGTCACCCAGTTGGAGAACATCGGCGGCTTGCTGCCGGGCGCCGCGTTGTCGCTGGAGGTGCGCTTCACCCACGCGGTGTCGGCGGTCTGCGCGCGCACCGTGCCGCCGAAAAGGCCGGCGACGCCGGCGGCCATCCAGGCAGAAGCCGAACGGATCAGCGACCGGCGCGAGGCAGTCTCAGGGACGTCCATGGAAAGGGCCTCCGTTTCGAAAGATGGGGAGAGGATAGCGCATCCCGCGTCCCGCATCCCGCATCCCGCATCCCGCGTCCCGATCCCGGATCACCGATCACCGATCCCGACTTTCCTGGTTCCCGTGATTTTGTCGCCGAGCTCGAGGCGCTCCACGGCTTCCATGCCCTTGACGACCCGGCCGAGCGACGTGAAGTTGCCTTCGTTGTGCGGCTGCGGCGTCACGCCGAGCGTGTAGCCGGGGCGGCCGGTATCGAGGCCGGCGCTGGCCCAGCTCAGGTTGGCGCGCATCAAGCCGTGCCGGCTGACTTCGTCGCGCAGCGTCACGTCGTTGCGCACGGTGCGCTGCTGCGCCACGAAATTCGGGACGACGCGTCCGAACTCGGTGCCGACGAGCTCCCCCGAGTCCATCAGGCGCATGAAATGCTCGACGCCGAGCGGCGAGTCGCCGGGGTAGAGCTCGAGCTCGATCGGGCCGCGCGCCGTGTCCCAGATCACCCGCGGACGCGGCGAGCCGTTGTAGTCGGGCACGATCCAGCGTTCGACGATGCGGCGGTAGTCGGATTCGGGACGCGCGGGCTCCGGGGTCGGCGAGCCGCGGCCGCCTCCGCCTTGTGCGAACAGGCCCTTGGTGGCGGGATCGTTCACGAGCGCGTCGAGCCGTGTCTTGCCCTCGGGCCCGAGCCGCGACAGCGCCTGCCGGACAGCCGTGCGTGCCGATGCGCTGTCTTCACGCGCGAGTGCGGTTGCGAGCTCGATCGCCTTCTCCGGCGCCAGCGTCACCAGCGGCGCCAGCGCCGTCATGCGCACCGACAGCGGCCGGCCCGGCGCGGACGCCGCGACGAGGCGGGGACACGACCACGTCGGCGCGCGACTGGAACCGATCCATGGATTCCACCGCCAGCACCGACAGCCACGTATCGGGCGAGTCGAGCGCTTCGAGCACGATCGCAAACGAGGCGTCGTCCTGATGAGTGGCCAGCGCGCGCAGCGCGTCGGTGCGGACGCGGCGGTCGGGATCGCGGACAAGCTGCCGCAGGAGGGCGGACGCCTGCACCCGATCGAACTCACCGGCGGGCGGCGCCTGTGGTCCGGCTGGCACCGCCAGGCCCCGCACGGCCCAGAACCGCACATCGGCGGATGGATCCTTCACGAGCTGGAGCAGCGCCGGCACCGCCGCCAGATCCCGCGTGCGCATCAGCGCCCACGCCGCGCGCCAGCGCACGCCGGTGTCCTTCGCCGAGGTCCAGCGCAGCATCGGCGCGAGATCCTCGCGCCCGGTGAACCGGCCGATCGACAGCAGCGCCTCGCCGACGACCGACGGATTTGCCGAGAGCGGCGCCTTCAGCAGATACCCCGCGAGGGCGGCGCGCGATTCCGGCGCCTGGATTTTGCCGAGCGCGATCGCCGCCTCCCGCGCCAGCACGAGCGAGGTCTTCGGCGCCGTCAACAGCTCCGACAGCCACGGCACCGCCGCGGCGTCTCGCAGCTGGCCCGCGGAAAAGACCACGGTCGCCGCGACCTCCGCATTGGCGTCTCCGCGCGCCGCCGTCAAGAGCGGAAGCCCGGCGCGGTTCGCGATCCGTCCGATCGCAAGCGCGGCGCGGCGCCGCACCTCGGGATGTGACGACTTGAGCGTCCGCGCCAGCGCCGCTTCGTCGAACGCGCGCGTGTCCTCGAGCATCAGGAGCCGCGTGATGTCGTCGATCTCCGCCGCCCCGAGCGGCGCGCGCCGCTGCCGCTTCGGCTCCTCGCTCTGCGCCGCCACCAGGCCGCTCAACAGCAGGACAATCAGGACCAATTGGCCGATAACAGGCGAGATTCTGCGTAGTTTCATGAGCGGGCGGATGGTAGCACGGGGCGGACGGGGACTCGGGACGCGGGATGCGGGACTCGGGACGCGGGACGTCGGGACGCGGGACGCGGGACGCGGGATTCGGGACGCGGGAAGCCGGAAGCGGAAGCGGGGAGTATGATCGCCGGCGTCGCAGGAGCAGCACCATGATGCGTTGGACTGTTGTCGTGTTCTTCGCCGTTGCCGCCGCTGCCGTGGGCGGGGCGGTGCCGGCCGTGCCCGCGGCGCCGCCTGTCGTCGCGATCGACACGCCGATGCCGGCGCCCGGCTGGGCGCGGCTGCAGCGCCGCCTGCTCGCCGAGCAGGTCCCGGCGTGCCGCGAGTTCTTCCAGAAGTACTACGACTCGCGCGGCTACGTGCAGTGCTTCCTCCGCTGGGGCGCGAACGACGGTCCGGACGACGCGTTCGAGAACTTCAACCGCTGGCCCGAGCTGCATGCGCTCGGCGCGGACGACGAGATCCTGCAGCTCTACCTGAAGGCGCACGACGGGATGATCCGGCAGGTACTCGGAGGCGAAGACCACCGACGTGCCGGCCGGGCGCGGCGGCATGTACGTCCGCGAGTTCTCCGCGCAGTCGGACTGGATGCATCACGGCGAGGGACTCCAGATCTTCAACCGCATGCCGCTGTCGGTGCCGGCGTCGCCGGCCTATCGCGATCGGGCCCGGCGCTTCGCGGCGCTCTACATGGGCGAGGATCCCGCGGCCCCCAACTACGATCGCGACCGCAAGCTGATTCGCTCGATGATCAACGGCAGCATCGGGCCGCTGCTGCGCAAGGCGACCGCGCTCGACTGGGTCGGCGACCCGTTCGACACCTCCGGCTTCGTCGCGCTCCACGGCGAGAACAGCTACCAGCAGTTCCTCGATCACTACCGCGAGTACACCGACGTCGTCGGCGACCATTTCCTGAACCTGGTCGCGACCACGCTGCCGACCAACGCCTACCTGGTGACCGGCGACGCGAAGTACCGGAGCTGGCTCGCCGACTACATGGACGCCTGGCTTGGCCGGATGACGCGGAACGCGGGCATCATCCCCAGCTTCGTCGACCTCGACGGCACGATTGGCGGCCCGGACAAGCGATGGTGGAACAACGCGTATGGGTGGGGCTTCAGCCCGGTCAACCCGGTGACCGGGCGCCGCGAGCATCGGAACCGCATTCCCCGCGCGCTCGTCGGCTTCAGCAACGCCCTGCTCGTGACCGGCGATCAGAAGTATGTCGACGCCTGGCGCGCGATGATCGCCGCGGTCAACGCCAATGCCCGCACCGTCGACGGACGCACCGAGTACCCGACGATGCATGGCGCGGACGGGTGGTATGGATGGCAGGCGGCGCCCTGGAACGTCGGCGCGCTGGAAGTCTGGTACTGGTCGATGCGTCCGGACGATCGCGCGCGCGTTGGCGCGAATCCGTGGATCGAGTTCCTCGAAGGCCGGAATGCCGACTACGCCGGAGACCGCGTTGCAGCGCGATCTGGAGACGATTCCCAAGCGTGTGGCCGCGATCCGCGCCGACACGACGCCCCCCGAGAAGCGGCTGGCCGACAACATGCTCGACCTCAACCCGGCGGCGACGGATGCGATGGTGCGGCTGATGTTCGGGGCGCTGCTGCCGGGCCGGGAGGGCGGTCTGCTCAACGCGCGGGTGCGCTACTTCGATCCGGCGCGGCAGCGCGCCGGCGTGCCGGCCGACGTCGCCGCGCTGGTGTCAGAGATGACCGATCGACGGACCGTCGTCACCCTGGTGAACGTCGGCACCCAGTCGCGCGAGGTGATCGTGCAGGCGGGCGGCTACGCCGAGCATCAGTTCGATGGAGTCGAGTGGGACGGCGGACGGCTGGCGGTGAACGGGTCGGCCGCGGCGGTGCGGCTGGCGCCCGGTGCGGGCGCGAAGCTCACCTTCGCGACCCGCCGGTACGTCAATCGTCCCACCGCGAAGTTCCCGTGGGAGCGCTGAGAACCTCCAACTCCCAACTCCCATCCCAACTCCCAATGGAGTCGCTCGAGACATCTGGGTCGAAGACGCGCCAACTACCTGGTCGCGGCATTTTTCACCCAGAAGGTACGAGCGGTTCCGCTTGGGAGTTGGGAGTTGGAAGTTGGGAGTTAATGGTCTCCCTGCTGGCTCATGAACGCCTGGCTGCGCCGCGCCATCTCCTTCGGCGTGACGTCCTCGATGTGCGTGGCCATGTTCCACTTGTGGCCGAACGGATCCGACACCTTGCAGTAGCGATCGCCCCAGAACATGTCCATCGGCGGCATGTCCGCCGTGGCGCCGGCCGCGACCGCCTGCGCGAACACCTTGTCGACGTTCGGCAGATACAAAAAGATATGGACCGGGCTGCCGCCGACGGTCTGCGGCGCCGACGAGCCCTGCTCGGGTGATTCGTCGCCCAGCATGACGTGCGAGTCGCCGATGCGGATCTCCGCATGCGCGACCTTGCCGTCCGGGCTGCCCATGCGCATCAGTTCCTTCGCGCCGAACGCCTGCTTGTAGAACGCAATCGCCTCGGCGGCGCCGCGGCACACGAGGTACGGCGTCACCGTCCGGTAGCCGGCCGGGACGGCCAGGACCTTCTTCTTCGCGGGCGCCTTGGCCTTGGCCTTAGCCTTGGCCACTACCTTCTTCGGCGCTGTCTTTTTCTTGGCTGCCGCGGCCCGGCCGGCCGTCTTCTTCTTGCCCTTCATCGTTGACACTCCTTGCGCGACGCGAGCGGGCGCCGCTGACGATCCCGTCACGTTCGAGAGGAAACCGGCGCGGATTATGGCACAGCCGAATTGACGCGGATCCGATCCATTCGTCCCAGATCGCGTGCGGTTGAGCAGCATGTCCTCGAGTTTGCCCGTACACTTTCTCCGTATGCACGACCTGCGTCTGGCCCTTCGGAATCTGCTCCGCCGCCCCGGCTTCACGGCCGTCGCCGTGGCCACCCTCGCGCTGGGCATCGGCGCGAATACCGCCGTGTTTACCGTGTTTCATGCGGTGCTCCTCGCCCCGTTGCCGTACGACCGGCCGGCCGAGGTGGTGATGCTGAACGAGCAGATGCCGCAGTTCGGCATGCTGTCGGTCACCCGCTACAACTATGACGAGTGGCGGAAGCGGGCCAAGTCGTTCAGCGGGATGGCGGCGTTTCGTCCCACCAATCTGACGGTCTCCGGCGTCGGCGAGCCGGAGCGCGTCCCCGCGAAGATGCTCTCCGCGGACCTGCTGCCGATGCTCGGCGTGCGCATCGAGCACGGCCGCGCGTTCAGCGCGGCGGACGACCTTCCTGGGGCGGAAGGCGTCGCGCTGGTGAGCTCGGGCTTCGCCGAGCGCAAGTTCCCGGGCGGCGAGGCGCTCGGCCGCACGATTCAGCTCGACCAGCGGCCGCACACCATCGTCGGGATCCTGCCGCGACGGTTCGAGCTGTACCAGCCGGCCGACGTCTACGTGCCGTACGGGCCGTGGGCGGCGACGCTGCCCGAGGATCGCGGCTGGCACCCCGGCATCATTCCGATGGCGCGGCTCAAGGACGGCGTGTCGCTCGAGGACGCGCGGGTCGAGATGGACGCGATCGCGCAGCAGCTCGAGGCGGAGTTCCCCGAGTCGAATCGCAGCCGTCCGCGCGCTGGTCTCGCTCGCGCAGGAGCAGCTGGTGCAGAACATCAGGCCGGCGCTGACGATGCTGCTCGGGGCGGTGGCGCTGGTGCTGCTGATCGCCTGCGCGAACGTCGCCAATCTTCTCCTCGCGCGGGCGGTCGGCCGGCAGAAGGAGATTGCCGTTCGCGTCGCCCTCGGCGCCAGCCGCACCCGCATCGTCCGGCAGCTGCTCGTCGAGAGCGTGGTGCTGGCGTGCATCGGCGGCATGGCCGGCCTGCTGGTGGCGTCGTGGGGCGTCTCGTTTCTGACCGGCGCCGCGGCGACCGGCCTGCCGCGCGCGCACACCATCGGCATCGCCTGGCAGGTCGGATTCTTCACGTTCGGCGTGTCCGTAGTGACGGGGTTGATCTTCGGGCTGGTGCCGGCCGTGCAGGCGATCCGCTTCGACATCCGGCGCTCCCTGAACGAGGAAGGCCGCAGCGGCCTCGGCAGCGCGCCTCACCGCCACGCGCGCGCGACGCTCGTGGTCGTGGAAGTGGGCCTGGCGCTCGTGCTGCTGGTTGGCGCCGGCCTGCTGCTGCGCAGCTTCTCGACGCTGACGCGGGTGTCTCCCGGCTTTCAGCCGGAGAACCTGCTGGTCGTGAACCTGCCGCTCTCCCCGCAGACCTACGGCGAGCCGGTGGTCCGGAACGCCGTGGTCGAGCGCATCGTCGAGCGCGTGCGCGCGCTGCCCGGCGTGGCGGACGCCGCGATCACGACCGCCCTGCCGATGGCCGGCCCCGGGATGTCGATCCACTTCAATCGCGCCGCGGCCCCGCCGAAGGGGCCCGACGACTACATCCTGGCCGGGCTGCGTGCGGTGACGCCGACTTACTTGACGACGCTCGGCGTCCCGCTACGACGCGGCCGGCTGCTCACCGATCAGGATCGCGAGGGCTCGGCGCCGGTGGTCGTGATCAACGAGGCGATGGCGCGCCAGTTCTTTCCCGACAGCGATCCCGTCGGCCAGCAGATCCAGCTCGGACGCTATCCGAACCCGGAGTCACCGATGATGGAGATCGTGGGGGTCGTCGGCGACGTGAAGCAGTCGTTCGCGCTCGGCTCGAAGGCCGAGATGTTCGTGCCGTACTCGCACGGCACCGATTCGCAGCTGGCCGGCATGTATCTCAGTACCGCGCTGGTGGTCCGGACCACTGGCGATCCGCTGACGCTGGCCGGCTCGCTGCGCTCGGCGATGCGCCAGATCGATCGCGAACAGCCGCTCGTCAACGTCCGGACGATGGAGACGTCGATTGCCGGCACGGTCGCGCAGCCGCGGCTGCAGGCGATGCTGCTGCTGATCTTCGCCGGGATTGCCGTCGCGCTCGCGGCGGTCGGCGTCTACGGCGTGATGGCCTACACGGTGTCGCAGCGGATCCCCGAGCTCGGCGTCCGGATGGCCGTCGGCGCCTCACCCAATCGCGTGGTCGCGATGGTCGTCTGGCACGGCGCGCGCCTGGCGCTGGCGGGTCTCGGCCTCGGCCTGATCGCGTCGGTCTTCGCCGCCCGTTCGGTGGAGCGCCTGCTGTTCGACGTCGAGGGCCTCGATCCCCTCACCTTCTCGATCGCCCCGGCCGTGATCGTCGTGGCGGCGCTGCTCGCCACCTACATCCCGGCGCGCCGCGCCTCGAGGATCACGCCGCTGTCGGCGTTGGGGCGATAGCTACGGGACTCGGGACTCGGGATTCGGGAGTCGGGACGCGGGAATCGGGACGCGGGGCGCTCAGATCTGATTGAACACGTTCTTGACCGCCTGCACCCCGAAGTACGTCGCCAGCCCGAATAGCGTCGCCATCAGCGCGTTCTCCCACCAGCGGTTCCTGTGCTCGCGGCCGATCAGGCGCTCGCTCGCGGTGATCCACCACAGCCCTCCCGCCAGCATCGGCAGCAGGATCACCTGGGCGGCGTTGGCGGTGAGCGTCAGCGCGACGAAGCCGGGCATGCCGGGCAGGGTCCAGATCAACGGCGTGACCAGGTTGACCAGCACGATCCAGCGATAGCAGGGATGCGACTTGAAATTGGTCGTGCGCGTGACCGGCGTGCCCTGCCACCGCAGCCAGGCGTGCGTGCCGAGCGCGCCGAGTCCGGCGGCGTGGCCGATGATCGACGTGTAGATCGCGGCGAAGATGCCGGCGTAGAACAGCACGCGTCCGGCTTCGCCCAGCGTCGAGCTCAAGAGGTTCGGCAGGTCGTTGAGCTGTTCGATGTGCTTGTCGGGGAAGAGCAGCTCCGCGCCGAGCACCCACACCGCCAGGTTGAGGATCAGCATCGCGACGATGCCGAGCAGCAGGTCGTACTGCTGGACCTTGCGATATTGCGGCGCATGCCATCCCTTGGCGTCGAGGAAGTACGGGATACACCAGGTTCATCATCGACCCGCCGACCGCCCCGATCATCGCGAGCGACACGTGCCACGGGTCGTAGACCCCCTGCTGCCCCGGCATCTCCATCCGAACCAGCCCGCGGAACACGTCCCCGGGCGAAAAACCGACCCACAGCGCGCATCCCAGGAACGACACCGACAGCACGCCGAGAAAGAACAGGAACACGTATTCGAGCGTGCGAAAGCTCGGCCGGAACACCAGATAGAAGGCGATGGCGTTCCACAGCACGGCCCACTGCCAGATCGCCCCGAAGCCGAACACGTTGCGGCAGACTTCGCCGATCCCGCGCGGTCATGTACGAGCCGTAGACGTGGCTCATCACGACGGCGGCGATGAACAGCACCGGCGCATACGCCGGGTGGAGCCGTACCAGCCCGTCCAGCACACCCTCGCCGTGCTGGTTGCACAGGTGGTAGCGCGCGATGAGCGAGACGAACAGAAACCGGAATAGAATCGCGACGACGAAGACCCACAGCAGCGCGTAGCCATAGTTGGCGCCGGCGGTCCCCATGTCCACCACGTCTCCCGCGCCCAGCCACGTCAGCACGATGACGATGCCGGGGCCGAAGGAGCGGAGGTACTCGACGAACGAGCGCGGGACCGGTGGCGCGGGCGGCTGCTGGATGGTGTCGGTCGTCACGAGGTGATGTGATGCAGTGCGCGAATTCTATCCTCGCCGCCCTGGTGCTGTCTGCTGCGGTGGCGGCGGCCGAGATTCCGGCGTCGATTCCGCTCTGGTCCGGCGTGGCGCCGGGATCCGAAGGCAAGACCGCCAAGGAAGTCGTGGCGGTCTCTGACACCGGCGAACACCGCGTGTCGAGCATCCACTCGCCGAGCATCACGCCGTACCTGCCGGCCAAGGGCAAGGCCACTGGCACGGCCATCCTGGTCATCCCGGGTGGCGGCCATCGCATGCTCGCGATTACGCACGAGGGCTACAACGTCGGCGAGTGGCTGGCCGAGCGCGGCATCGCCGCGTTCGTGCTGAAGCACCGGCTCGCCCGCGAGGAAGGATCGACCTACCAGATCGAGAAGGAGTCGTTCGCCGATGCGCAGCGGGCGATGCGGCTGATTCGCAGCCGGGCCCAGGAATGGCAGATCGATCCGGCGCGACTCGGCGCGCTCGGGTTCTCCGCCGGCGGCGAGCTGGTCTGGCAGATCACCAACCGCTTCGACGAGGGCCGCGCGGACGCCACCGACCCGATCGAGCGCCAGCCGTCGCGCCCGGCGTTCCAGGCCCTCATCTATCCGGGCCGCTCGGTCGACATCCAGCCGACCAAGGACTCGACCCCGGCGTTCCTCGCCGCCGCCTACAACGATCGCACCGATATCGCCGAAGGCCTGGCCGAGGTCTACCTCCGCTTCAAGCGGGCGGGAGCGCCCGCCGAGCTGCACATGTACGGCACCGGCGGCCACGGCTTCGGGCTGCGCGCGACCAACGCCCGTCCGTCCGGCCGCTGGATGGTCCGCTTCGAGGAGTGGCTGGTCGAGAGCGGGTTCCTCAAGAAGGCTCCGTCGACGCCCTAGTCCCGAATCCCGCGTCCCGAATCCCGCGTCCCGCGTCCCGAGTCCCGAGTCCCGAATCCCGATTAGCTATGCTGTCCCGCCGCCGCTTCCTCGCGACCTGTGCGACCGCGGGTGCCGCCGCGATCGCGGGCTGTCGCGATCGCACCGAGCGCGGCGCGATCATCCTTCGGCTGTCGCACTCGATGACCGCGGGTCCGACGGCGCTGCACGTCTTCGCCGACAACTTCCGCCAGCGCGCCGAGGCGATGACCGGCGGCGCCGTGAAGGTCCGCCTGTTCCCGAGCGGCACGCTGGGGCAGGAGCGTGAGATCGTCCAGCAGCTCCAGGAAGGACTGGTCGACTTCATGGTGTCGGGGACGGCGATCTGGGGCAGCGTCGCGCCGCGCCTGCAGGTCTTCGACTTCCCGTTCCTGTGGAAGGACTGGGCGCACGTCCACGCGGTGCTCGACGATCGCGTCGGCCGCGAGGCCGCCGACTACCTGGCGTCGAACGTTCGCATGCGGCCGCTCGCCTGGGGCGACTCGTTCGGCTTTCGCCACGTCGTCACGCGATCGCGCAGCGTCACCGAACCCGCGCACTTGAGCGGGCTGAAGATCCGCACCATCCAGTCGCCGATTTACGTGAAGGCGGTCGAGCTGATGGGCGCGAGCCCGACGCCGATGGCCTTCGGCGAGGTCTACACGTCGCTGCAGACCGGCGTCATCGACGGCTACGAGCACGACGCCAGCACGACGCTGCAGCAGCGCTTCTACGAGGTCGCGGGATTCATGGCGCGCACGCGGCACATCGCCGGCGTGCTCGGCCTGTGGGCGTCCACCACGACGCTGGCGCGACTGCCCGCCGACATCCTCGCCGCGCTCGAACGCGCCGCCCGCGACGCCGCCGCGGCGCAGCGCGCAAGAGGCCAGGCCGAAGACACGACTGCCACCGCGCAGCTGTCCAAGCACGGCATGGCCATCCACGAGATGCCAGGCGAGCCGTTCCGGCGCGCGGCGGAACGGCTCTGGGACAGCGAGGGGCGCGCGCTCGGCGTGACCCCGTGGCTCGAGGCGATCCTCGCGTGACCGCCACCAGCCCTGAGCCCGAGGCCCATCCGGGACTCGTTCTCCACCCGCCGGCGCCGCGCGGCCGCGCCGATCGCGTGCTGCAGTCGTCGATCGCCGTCCTCGTCGTCACGCAGGCGTTCGTCGTCGGGCTGCAGGTGATCGCCCGGCACGTCATGCGTCAGCCGATTCCCTGGACCGAGGAGATCGCCAGGCTGCTGCTGGTCTGGCTGATGTGCGCGGGCGGCATCGCGGCCCTGCTCCACGCCCAGCACCCGCGGGTCACCGCCCTGGTCCGACTGCTGCGGGAGGATCGGCGTCAGGCCGTCGAGCGCGGGCTGCGGCTCGTGCTGCTCGCGTTCTTCGTCTGCCTGATCGTCCCGTCCTGGAACCTCACGCTCACCAGCGCCGGCGAGCGGCTGCCGGCGAGCGGGCTCTCGGGCGCGTGGATGTCCGCGGTGCTGCCGCTGTCCCTGCTGCTGATGTGCGTGGTGCTGGTGGAGCAGCTGCGGGCCGAAGGCGCCGCCGTCTGGCGTGACGGATCGCTGCTGGCGTGGTCGCTGGGCGCCGCGGCGGTTGCGATCGCCTCGGTGCTGATTCCGCTCCTCGCGAACGCGCCGCCGCTGGTCGTGCTGGTGACCGGGTTTCTCGCGACCGCGGCGCTCGGGATGCCGCTCGCGTTCACGCTGGCGCTGACCGCGTTCACCTACCTCCTCGGCATCGGCGGCATCGGCTTCATCATCCTGCCGATCAAGATCCTCGGCGGCGTCGACTCGTTCGTGCTGCTCGCGATCCCGCTGTTCATCGTCGCCGGCGCCCTGATGGAGTCCGGCGGCATCTCGCAGCGCATCGTCGATCTGGCGATGGCGATCGTCGGGCGCGTGCGCGGCGGGCTGGCGATGGTCGCGGTGGTGGCGGAGATCCTGTTCTCCGGCATTTCCGGGTCGACCGCGGCCGACGTCTCCGCGATCAGCTCGCTGCTCGTGCCGTCGATGCGGCGCGCCGGCTACTCCGGCCCGGAGTCGGTCAGCGTCGTCGCGGCGGCCTCGGCGATGGGCATCCTGGTGCCGCCGTGTTTGACGATGGTCGTGCTCGGCTCGCTGGTCAACCTCTCGATCGTCACGCTGTTCCTCGCCGGCTTCGTGCCGGCGTTCATCCTTGCCGCCGTGCTGCTGGTGTTGATTGCGCTGCGGGCGCGACGCCAGCAGTGGCCGGTCACCAGCGGGGTCACGAGCGCCGAGCTCTGGCGCGCCGCGCGCCGGGCCGCGGTCCCGCTCGGCCTGCCGGTGCTCCTGTTCGGCGGCATCTTCTCCGGCGCCACCACCGTCACCGAGGCGGCGCTGCTCGCCGTCGTCTATGCGCTGGTTGCCGGCGTGATGATGGGCGGCATCCGCCGCGGCGAGATGAGCGGCCAGTTCGCCCAGAGCGGCGTCGTCACCGCGACGACGTTGTGGGTGCTGGCGGCGGCGTCGGCGTTCGCATGGATCCTGGTGCGTGAATGGGTGCCGCAGACGCTGGGTGAATGGATGGGCGGCGTCGGCGCCGGCCGCTGGGGCTTCATGGCGCTGACCGTGGTGGTGTTCGTGGTGATCGGCGCGCTGCTCGAAGGGCTGCCGGCGCTGCTGATCTTCGGGCCGATCCTGTTCCCGATCAGCCGCTCGATCGGCATCGATCCCGTGCACTACGGCATCGTCATCATCGCGGCGATGGGGATCGCCTTCTTCCTGCCGCCGGTCGGGGTCGGCCTGTCGATCGCCGCCGGCATCGCCCGCGTGGACATCGACGAAGCCAGCCGCAACTACATGCCGTACCTGGTCGCGCTGCTGATCGGCCTGGCGCTGATCGCCGCGTTCCCCTGGTTCACGCTGGTGTTGCCGCGGCTGTTGCTGGGGTATAAGGGGTGAACAAGGCAGAAGTCAGAAGGGAAAAGTACAACGGAACAGGCTTTTTGCCTTTTACCTTTTGACTTCTGTACTTTCCGTCTTTCTGTCTATGCGAGCAGCTTCTTGACCACGTCGCCGTGCACGTCGGTGAGCCTGAAATCCCTGCCCTGGAACTTGTACGTCAGCTTCTTGTGATCGATCCCCATCAGGTGAAGGATCGTCGCCTGGAGGTCGTAGACCGACACCGGGTCTGACGTGATGTTGTAGCTGAAGTCGTCGGTCTCGCCGAGCACGCTGCCGGCCTTGATGCCGCCGCCCGCGACCCACATGCAGAAGTTGCGCGGGTGATGGTCGCGCCCGTAGTTGGTCTCGCTGATCTTTCCCTGGCTGAACACCGTGCGGCCGAATTCGCCGCCCCAGACGACGAGCGTGTCGTCGAGGAGGCCGCGCTGCTTGAGATCGGTGATGAGCGCCGCCGAGGGCTGGTCGGTGCCGCGGCACTGGAGCGCGATGTCGCGCGGCAGATCGCGATGCTGATCCCAGCCGCGGTGATAGAGCTGGATGAAGCGCACGTTGCGCTCGGCGAGGCGGCGGGCGAGCAGGCAGTTGGCGGCAAAGGTGCCGGGCTTGCGCGCGTCGGGGCCGTAGAGCTCGAAGACCGACTCCGGCTCCTTCGACAAGTCCATGAGATCGGGCACCGACGTCTGCATCCGGTAGGCCATCTCGTACTGCGCGATGCGGGTCTCGATCTCCGGATCGCCGTACGACTCGTGCTTCATGGTGTTCAGCTTGGCCACGGCATCGAGCATCTGCCGCCGCGTCGACCGCGTGATCCCCGGCGGGTCCTCGAGGAACAGCACCGGCTCGCTGCCGGTGCGGAAGCGCACGCCCTGATAGCTGGATGGCAGGAAGCCGCTCGCCCACAGCCGGGAGAACAGCGGCTGATCGGCGTTGAGCGCCTGCGCCTGCGACAGCAGCACGACGAACGCGGGTAGATTCTGGTTCTCGCTGCCGAGGCCATAACTGAGCCACGCGCCCATGCTCGGGCGGCCCGGCTGCTGGAATCCGGTCTGGATGAACGTGATCGCCGGGTCGTGGTTGATCGCGTCCGTGTACATCGTCTTGATGACGGTGATGTCGTCGACGACCTTCGCGGTGTGCGGCAGCAGCTCGCTGACCCAGGTGCCGGACTGGCCGTGCTGCGCGAAGCCGTAGGTCGAGCGCGCCACCGGCAGCGTCGACTGTCCCGCCGTCTGCGCGACGCGCTGGCCCATGCGCACCGAGTCGGGGATCTGCGTGCCCTGGAACTTCTCGAGCCCGGGCTTGTAGTCGAACGTCTCGAGCTGCGACGGCCCGCCCGACATGTGCAGGAAGATCACGCGCTTCGCCTTCGGAGCGAAGTGGGGCAGGCCGGCCAGGCCGCCGGTCTTCGGGGCCTGCGCCCCGGACGTCTGCGCGGCCGCCTCGAGCACCTCGGGGCCGCAGCAGCGACGCGAGCGCGCCGAGCCCGATGCCGCGCGCGGAGAGACCGAACAGCTGCCGGCGCGTCAGGTGAAGATCGAGCTCTCGTTGCACACTCATCGGGGCCCCCGTGATCGCACGTGCGTCACTGCTTGGTGATCGTTTCGTCGAGATTGAGGATGACCGACGCCACCGTCGTCCAGGCGGCGAGCTCGGTCGGATCGAGGCTCTTGCTGCGCGGCGACTCGCCGATGGCGAGCAGCTTCAGCGCGGCCTGCCGGTCGGCCGCGTACTCGGCGCGCCGGGCCTTGAGCAGCCCGCGCAGCACGCCGGTTTCCTCGCCGCTCGGCTTGCGCGCCGTCGCCAGCCGGAACGCGTAGGCGAGACGGCTGTTGTCTTCGCGTCCCCCTTCGGTCAGCGTGCGCTCCGCGAGCGCGCGCGCCGCCTCCACGTAGGTCGGATCGTTCATCAGGACCAGCGCCTGCAGCGGCGTGTTCGTCTGGGCGCGGCGGGCCGTGCACTTCTCGCGATCGGGCGCGTCGAACGTGGCCATCGACGCCGGCGGCGCGGTCCGCTTCCAGAAGGTATACATGCCGCGGCGGTAGAGATCCTTGCCGTGGCTCTGCACGTAGGCCTGCGCGGAGAAGCCCTCGCCGAACGCGAGCTCTTCCCAGATCCCCTTGGGCTGATACGGGAGCACGCTCTGGCCGCCGATTTCGGGGTTGAGCAATCCGCTGGTCGCGAGCGCGGTGTCGCGGATCAACTCGGCCGGCAGCCGCGTGCGCGGGCCGCGCGCGAGCAGCCGGTTCTCGGGATCGCGTTCGAGGATCGCCGCCGTCACCTTCGATTCCTGGCGGTAGGTCGCCGAGGTCACGATCAGCCGCTGCATCGCGCGGATGTCCCAGCCGGTGCGGATGAACTCGGTGGCCAGCCAGTCGAGCAGCTCGGGATGCGCCGGCGGCTCGCCCTGCACGCCGAAATCTTCCTGCGTCTTGACGATGCCGACGCCGAAGTAGGTCTGCCAGAAACGGTTCACCGCGACGCGCGACGTGAGCGGGTGATTGGGATGGACCAGCCATCGCGCCAGCGTCAGGCGATTCGCCGGCTCGTCCTTCGGCAGCGGCGGCAGCATCGCCGGCACGCCCGGTTCGACCTTGTCGGTCTTGTTGCGGTAGTCGCCGCGACCGAGCACGAACGTCTCGCGCGGCTTCGGCAGCTCCGACATCACCATCGCGGTCGGAATCTGCCGCATGAAGTCGGCGCGCCTGATGCGCAGCCCCTTGAGGTCGCTGTAGGCGGTGCGAAGGGCCTCGGGGGCGGCGTGGGTCAGGTAGTAGTCGCGCACCGACGCGACCTCTTCCTTCGTGCGCTTGCCGGTCACGCCGGAGATGATGACGCGCGTCGTGTAGTGGATGCCGAGCTGCTCGATCTCCTGCGGCGTCAGGACGCGCGCATAGAGGCGGAGGTCGTCGAGCTGACCGCGGAACGCGTCGGTGCCGCCCTGCTGCCCGGCACGGAGCTGCGCCTCGGCCTTGATCGGTCCGGACAGCGCGTCGCGCAGCACTTCGGCGTTGTGCGGCTTGCCGTTCAGATAGAGCTTCAGGCCGGCGGCCTTGCCGGAGCCGTCGTAGGTCATGGCGACGTGATACCAGTCGCTCAGGTTGAGGCGCTCGCGCGTGCGGATCCGAATGGCATTCGTCGGGGAGTCGGACGCGAGCGTGATCACGAGGCGCGCCGCCCAGCGCTGGATCCCGACCAGCGCGATGTCCTCGAGCTGCCAGGTGTAGCCGCGTGGCGCCGGCGCCTCGCCGGTCCGCTTCAGGACGGTGACCGGAAGGTTGCCTCGCCCGCGCAGCCACAACGCCATGCTGAACGGCTCGTCGCGCTCGAAGCCGCCGATCGTGCCGAAGCTGACCTCGGTGTCGCCGTCGAACGACACCGCGCGGCCGATCTGCCCGACGTCGAACGTCGGATCGCCGGCAACGGTGCGGCCATGACGGTAGCGGCCGGACAGATCCGAGAAGTTGCCGTCGAGCTCGTAGTGGGCGATCGGCGCGTTGCCGTCGATGGTCGGAACGGCGTCGCCGACCGCCTTCTCCCACGCCCGCTGCTGCGGGCCGACGACGGTCTCGGAGACCGCCGCTTCCTTCGCCTTGATCGCGGCATCGAGCTCGTCCAGCTGTGCCTGCTGCGACTCCGTCGGCAGCGGCAGGAACGGCACCGCGTTGCCGGTGCGGCCGTCGAGGCCGACCTCCGGGACGTTATTGAAGAAGGCGTAGAACTGGTAGAACTCCTTGTGCGTGATCGGGTCGTACTTGTGGGTATGGCACCGCGCGCAGCCCATGGTCAGGCCCATGAACGCCGACGAGGTCGCCTCGACGCGATCGACCACGTACTCCACCTGGTACTCCTCGGCGATCGCCCCGCCTTCGAAGTTGATCATGTGGTTGCGGTTGAAGCCCGACGCGACCTTCTGCTCGCGCGTCGCGCCCGGCAGCAGATCGCCGGCGAGCTGCTCGACCACGAACTGATCGAACGGCAGGTTGCGGTTGAACGCGTTGATCACCCAGTCGCGCCACGGCCACATCACGCGGTGGCTGTCGATGTGGTAGCCGTGGGTGTCGGCATAGCGCGAGGCATCGAGCCAGGTCATCGCCATCCGCTCGCCGTAGCGCGGCGAGCGCAGCAGCGCGTCGACCGCGTTCTCGTAGGCGTACGGCGATTGATCGGCGACGAACGCGTCGATCTCCGCGAGCGTCGGCGGCAGGCCGGTGAGGTCGTAGGTGACCCGCCGCAGCAGCGTCACGCGGTCGGCTTCGGGCGACGGCTTCAATCCCTCGCGCTCGAGCCGCTTCAGGATGAACTGGTCGATCGGGTTGCGCGCCCACGAGAAGTTCGCCGGCACCGGCGCCTCGGGCCGGGCCGCGGCGGCGTACGACCAGTGGGTGTCCCACTTCGCGCCTTCGTCGATCCAGCGGCGCAGCATGCCGATCTGCGCGTCGGTCAGCGCGTGCCCCGAGTCGGGCGGCGGCATGCGCTCCTCCGGATCGGGCTCGAGGATCTTCTTCACCAGCACGCTCTTGGCGGCGTTGCCGGGCACGATGATGCCGTCCTCGGCGAAGGCGCCCTCGCGGGTGTCGAAGTGGAACTTGGTTTCGCGCTGCTTCTCGTCGGGCCCGTGGCAGGCGAAGCAGTTATTGGCCAGGATCGGCCGGATGTCGCGGTTGAAGCTGAGCGGGGCGGCGGGTCGCGTCTCCTGCGCGCGCCCGGCGACACGCACGGCGCCGGCCAGGACAATGCTGCAACAGGCCGCCATCGCGGCGGCCCGGGTGCCAGGGGCTAGGGGCATGGGGGAGATCTTAAACTCCCAACCTCCAACTCCCAACTCCCAAACGGGTAGCTCGAACAACGGGGTGGAAGGCCACCAGAGCTTGCTGGCACGCGCGACTTCGACCCCAAGGCCTCAATCGGCTCGGCTTGGGAGTTGGGAGTTGGAGGTTGGGAGTTAAGAGTGGCGAGTTCAGCCCGATCGCCGGGACCAGGCCGGGCCGACGCGATCCGGGGTGTCGAGGGCGGAGAACACGCCGAGCGATTCGGCGGCGCTCGCGAAGCTCTTCCGCTGTTCCTGGAGCCGCTCGAGCTCGCCGCGGAAGTCGGCGACGTGCCGCTCGTAGACCACCATCTCGCTCCAGTACTCGACCAGCAGGTACCGCTCGGGGGTTGCGAGATCCTTCAGGAACGAACTGCCGAGAAACGACCGGCTCTTGCGCGATAGCCGGGTCCACTCGCCGTCGGCGCCGCAAAAACGCTCGAATTCGTCGCTCGACCCTTCGGGAACCGTGAACTGCCACACCACTGCGACCACGGTCGAAAGTATACAAGTGTGCCGGCCCTTTTGACTTTTCCCTTCTGACTTCTGACTTCTGACTTCCCTACGTCTTCGATTGCGTTGCAGCCGCCGGAGTGCTTCAATGGCGGCCGTTGCGGCGCCGCTAACCTCTACCGTGGAATTGTCAGGAGCAGGATGAATGGAAGAGCGCAGAGTGCACCCCCGATATGACCCGCGCGGCATCGCGACGGCCAGCGCGATCATCGCCGGACCTGGAGGGGCCGTGCCGAAGGCCGGCGATCTGATCGCGGCCGTCCCGGCGCGACCGGCGCCGGTCGAGGACTGCTGCGATCGCTGCGGCAGTGTGCGGTTGATTCGCGTCAAGGCGTGCTGGCGCTGCGAAGCGTGCGGGTATAAGAGCGACTGCAACGGCTGGTGATGCGGCCGGTGATCCGGGACGTCGCGAGGCTCGGTCGCGCCGGTGCGGCCGCTGGCCTCGCGACCCTCCTGCTCACGTCATCAGCCTGCCGAAGCCAGCCGCCGCCACCCGAGCCATCGGCGAGCGCGCCACCGGTCGTCGACTTCGACGCGCTGGCCGCGCGTGTCGATCCCTATGCGCCGAAACAGCGCGTCCTGATTCTCACCGACATCGCCAACGAACCCGACGACCAGATGTCGATGGTGCGGTTCCTGGTCTACGCGAACCACTTCGACGTCGAAGGGCTGGTGGCCGGCACGTCGACGTGGATGCGCAACAAGGTCCGGCCCGACGTGCTCACACGCTGGTAGATGCCTATGAACGGGTGCAGCCGGCATCAGCGGCGATCGCTTCTACAAGAACGCGCCGGGCGCGGACTTCACGACGTTCTCGGACGACTGGGTCAACGCGAACATCCGCAGCAAGGGACCGCTCGGCAAGCTGTATCCGTTTCCATGCTGCATCCACGAGGGAGACACGCCGTCGTTCCTCGGGTTGATCGACAACGGGCTGGCCAGCGCGATGAGTCCGACCTTCGGCGGCTGGGGCGGCCGCTACGTCTGGCGTCCGTTCTACGGCGAGCCGCACCCGTTCTGGACGCAGGGGGGCGACGCCTATCCCGGTCGTGACAGCTCGCGCGATACCGTCATCGGCATGGACGGGCAGGCCCACACGTCCGATCAGGCGACGATCTGGCGCTGGCGCCGGGCCTTTCAGCACGACTTCGCGGCGCGCATGGACTGGACGATCAAGGGGCGCGGCGAGGCGAATCACAATCCCCTGGTGACCGTGAACGGGAGCGCCGGCCGCCCGCCGGTCGAGATCGATGCCCAGGTCGGTGTCCCCGTGTCGCTCGATGCGTCCGGCTCGAGCGATCCGGACGGCCACGCGCTGTCGTATCGATGGTTCTTCTACCCGGAGGCGGGCACTGGTATTCCGCGGCAGCCTGTCGTCACCGCGGGCCTCGCGGCTGTTGGTGGCGGCGGCAACCCGAACGAAGGTGGGATTCCGGAAGCGCCGCAGGGCCTTCGTGAGCCGCCCGCGCGTGTGGTCGTGAGCTCGCCAGCGGCAATCAAGACCGAGGTCGTCCCCAGGATCGCCGGCACGGCCCACGTGGTTCTCGAGGTCGAGGACAACGGCACGCCGTCGCTGACCTCGTACCGCCGCGTGATTCTCCGCGTCAGGCCCGCGGCTTCCCCCGCGCCGCCGCGCTGATTGCGCCGCGCCGCCGAACCGCCAGCCAGATCGGCAGGCCGCCGAGGCCGGCAACGAGCCAGGCCAGGCGGGCAGAGGAAGCGCGGGGCGCGATGTCGTAGTCGATCCAGGCTTCGCGCTGCGGGCCGTCGCGTGTCTGGCCGAGCACGCGCACACCCGTGTCGCGCGGCAGCAGCGCGTTGACGAGGTAGACGCTCGCGGCCGGCCGATGATCGTTGCGGAAGTAGAGACGCACGCGGCCGGACGGCACGTCGAGGCGATCGCTCGAGGCGCGGATGCGAATCGCGCCGGTTCCGTCGCGCAGCTCCTCGATCGACGGCACTTCGACGCCGGTGAGCGCCGGGGTCGCCGTCTTGCCGTCGACGGCCAGCATCACCTCGGCCAGCACGGCACGTCCGTATCGCTCCGCCTCCTCCGGCGAGATCGTGCCGCTGCGATCCGTATCGATCACCCCCACCAGCTCCGGCGCCAGCATCGTCCCCGGCGCGAGGTCCATCTCGAGCACCAGTTGATCGCGCGTGAGCGACAGGCGTGTGGCCTGCAGGTATTCGTCGACGCGGTGTGCCGCCGCGCCGGCGGGCACGAGCAGGAACGCCGCGAAGGCGGCCGCGCGCGTCAGCTTCATGGACGGGCGGTGGCCCTGGCCGCGTAGTCGTTGGTCGGGTCGCGGAAGATCGTGTGGATGTGATCCGGCGCAGTGTCGGTCTGCCCCTGCGGCGCGTACTCGATCAGCAGCGCCGGCCCCTGGATCCTGAAGTACGCGCCCTTGCCGTTCTCGAGCGCGCCGGCCCACGCGAACCAGGTCTCGCCGAGGCCGGCCTGGACTTCTTTCATCTTTGCCGCGGCCGCCTCGCTGCCGAGGATGTCGACCCATTCGCGAACGAGGCCGAGGAGCATGTCGCGCTGCGCGGGTGTGAACGTCGATGCGCGCACACCTTCGGGCGCGATGGTCTTGCCGTCGGCGCCGGGCCCGAGCACGAGGTTGCGGACGGCGACGCCGAGCACGGCCTGCTTCTGTTGTTCCGGCGTCAGCGCGTTGACGAGCGCGAAGGCCTTGTCGTTCTCCTCGCCCAGCGGACGGACCAGTCGCCCTTCGACGCTGTAACTCGCGGGCTGCGTGCCCGTGTGCGTCGGCGCGAGCACGTGCTCGCCGCCGGCGAGCGTGACGTTGATCGCGAGGTGATGCCCGCCGAACTGCATCATCCATGGCGTGGTGCGCGACGGTTTGCCGAGCACGGCGAAGTAGTACTCGGCGCGGCCGAAGCGCGTCGCGGCTCCCGGCGGCACGTGCGGCCCGGTTCTCGAGCACCTGATCGGCTTCGACGATCTCCATCGCCTTCGTGTAGCCGTCGGCGCTGAGCACCGCGCCGAGCAGCGCCAGCGCGGCCTTCTCCTGCGCCGGCGACATCACACCGAGCTTGAGGCCGTTGCGTTCCTTCGCGCCGACCTGCAGCGTCGCGCCGGTCGGCAGGTTCGACCACACCGTGCGCGTCTTCTCGTTCAGATCGATGAGCGCCTTCGCGCGCTCGGTCTCGCTCAGCGTGGCGAGGAACGCCTCGGCGGCAGTCACGGCACGAGCGGTGGCATCGCTCGCCGGAGCGCTCTTCTGCAATCCCGAGATGGCCACGGTTCCGAGCACCAGAATCGCCGCGACGAGCACACGAGCGAGGCGCGAAGTCATAAGCAGCTCCTCTCGGACATCCGACGCGGCAGTCAGTATCAGAAGAGGAGGTTGGCCCGCAAGAAACATACGAATTCAGGCGTAATTTACAGTGCTTGACTTAAATAGCATATATCTGCTTATAATGTGCCGCATGCGACGGAAGCCGGGTGCGCTGGTTCCCCTCGAAGAGGCGATTTGCGTCGGCGCCGCGGCGCTGAAGCGCGAGGGGCTCGACGAATTTCACGGCTACGAGCTGGCGAGGCACATCGCCGATCAGGCCGATCGCAAGCTGCTGACGGCGTACGGAACGCTGTATCGCGCGCTGGCGCGGCTCGAGAGCATGGGCATGCTCGAGAGCCGGCGCGAGGATCCCGAGATCTCCGCGCGCGAGAACCGTCCGCCGCGTCGGCTTTACACGCTGACCGGGCTCGGCGAGCGCGCCGCGAGTGACGCCTCGTCGGCCGAGCGCTCCCTGGGGCCGCGGCGCGCGCGACGCCGCGTGGCGCCGGCGTGACGCCCTGGGCGGTGCGGCTGGCCGCGTCAGCCGTCCGCACCTGGACGCTGATCTACACCTGGCAGTCGCCCGAGCCGATCCGCGTCGCGCGGTGCGAGCAGATCGATTCGGATCTCTTTGAACACATCCATGACGCGGATCCGAGACGGCAGGCCGGGTTGGCGCTGCAGATCATCGGCCGCATGCTGGCGGGGATTCCCGACGATCTCGGCTGGCGGATCGAGACGGAGCCGGTGACCGGCGTGCGACGGCTGCGGGTGGCGGTGACGATCGGCGCGGCCGGCATGCTGGTGTTCTGGATCGCGGTGATCGCGTGGTCGTCCGCGCCGCCGCCGCTGCCGGAGGCGCCGCGGTTCCGACCCGAGGACATCGCGGGGCCGCCACCGCCACCGCCTCCACCACCGTGCGCGCCTCCCGGCTTCACGGACAGCTCGCGGCCTGGTTGCTCGCGCTGATCGGGGACCAGGGACTCGGGACGCGGGACGCGGGATTCGGGACGCGGGATTCGGGACGCGGGATTCGGGACCTGCGGATTCGAGCGAGACCTGTTGAACAGACGCTGACTTCGAGACAGGAAGGACACGGCCATGGCAATGATGAAGGCGATGAAGATGACGTGGAACGGATCGCTGATAGCCCTCGCACTGGTCGCCGCCACATTCAGTCCACCGCACGCCTTCGCCACGCCGGCGGGCGCCGCCGGCGCTCAGGCGCCACGCGATCGCAGACCCGGCGATGCGAATCCTGCGACACCGCGCGAGATCGAACTTCAGAAGACGATCGCCGCGGGGCCGGCGAGCGCCGCCACGATCATCGAGCTCGCGAAGCTCCAGGAAGATCGCGGAGCCGCGGCGCTGGCCGAGGCCACGCTGAACGATGCGGTGCGCGCGCAGCCGGGCATCGTCCTCTACCACGCGCTCGCCGGGTTCCACATGCGGCAGCGGCAGCCCGCGCAGGCGCTCGAGGCCTTCGAGCGTGCCGCCGCGCTCGATCCCACCAACGCGACGCTCCATCACGCCGTCGGCAGCTTCTACTTCGAGATGTCGCGGAATCCATCGCTGCCGGAAGCCGACAAAATCCCCCTCATCGAGAAAGGGCTCGCCGCGGAGGACCGCGCGCTTCAGCTGCACGCGGAGTATGTGGACGCCATGGTCTACAAGAATCTGCTGCTGCGCGTGCGCGCGAACCTCGAGAAGGACGCCGCCCGTCGCGACGCGCTCATCGCCGAAGCCGACGCGCTTCGCAACCGCGCCATGGCGCTCGCGAAGTCGCAACCGCCACGGCCGCAGCCCGCGCTGCCGGCAGGCATGGCGCCGCCGCCTCCGCCGCCGCCACCGCCACCTCCGCCATCCGGACGGGGTTGGGGCTTATAGAACAGTTCCAGTTGCAGTTTCCAGCGGGAAGCGGGAAGCGGGAAGCGGAACGACTACTGACTGACTTCGCAACTGGCACTGGAACTGGAAACTGTCGCGGATGCCTGGCGACATCCCGGCAGGACCTCTGCCGATCGCGATCGGCTGCATGCGGCTGTCGACCGCCGCCGATCGCGACGATGACCGCGCGATTGCCGTCCTGCACGCCGCGCTCGATGCCGGCGTCACGCTTCTCGACACGGCCAACGCCTACTGCTGGGACGACTCCGAGACCGGCCACAACGAACGGCTGATCGCGCGCGCCCTGCGCAGCTGGTCCGGCGATCGCTCGTCGATTCGTCTGGCAACCAAGGGAGGTCTCACACGTCCGGAAGGCCGATGGGCGGCGGACGGCCGCGCCGGGGCCCTGACCGCCGCGTGTGAAGCCAGTCTCCGCGCGCTCGACGTCAGCCGGATCGATCTCTACCAGCTGCATGCCGTCGATCCGCGCGTCAGCCTGTCCACGAGCGTCAACGCGCTCGAGGCCCTGCGGCGCCGCGGTCTGATCGCGGCGATCGGCCTCTGCAACGTCACGGTCGGACAGATCGACGAAGCGCGCCGGCTCGCCGACATCGCCTCAGTGCAGGTCGAGGTCAACCTCCACCACGACCGGAGCATCCTCAACGGTGTCGTGCAGTCCTGCGTCGACCATGGCCTGCAGCTCCTCGCCCATCGGCCGCTCGGCGGGAGCACCGGCAGCGCGCGGCTGTCGTCCGACCCGGTGCTGCGCGGCATCGGCGCCGAGCGCGCGGCGAGTCCTCACGACGTCGCGCTTGCGGCGATCGCCGGTCTTGCCCCGATCATCGTTCCCCTGCCTGGACCGACGCGTGTGGAGACGGCGCGTTCGTCGGCGCGCGTCCGGCAGGTCGCGTTGACCGACGAGGATCGTGCGCAGCTGGCCGCGCGTTTCCCCGCCTGCCGCGCCGTCGACGCGCGTGAGACGCTGCGCACAGCGGCTCCGGCTCGCACCGACGGCGAAGTCGTCATCGTCATGGGGCTGCCCGGAGCGGGCAAGAGCACCATCGCGGCGTCGCTGGTGGGCGAGGGCTACGCGCGCATCAATCGCGACGAGGCGGGCGGCACGCTGCAAGGGCTGCTGCCGGTGCTCGACCGCACGCTCGCGTCCGGGCAGTCACGCGTGGTGCTCGACAACACCTACGTGTCGCGGCACTCGCGCGCCGCGGTCGTCCAGGCAGCCGCCGAGCGGGGCCTGCCGGTCCGCTGCGTCTGGCTGACGACCACCATCGAAGAGGCGCAAATCAATGCCGTGTCGCGAATCCTCGACAAGACCGGCCGCCTGCCCGAGCCCGAGGAGCTTCGCAAGGCGAGCCGCCGCGATCCCTCCATGTTCGGGCCGATGGTCCAGTTCCGCTACCTTCGCGAGCTCGAGCCGCCGGATGCGTCCGAGGGTTTCTCACGCATCGACCAAGTGAGCTTCGAGCGGCGCGTCGATCCCTCGTTCGACGGCCGCGCGCTGATCGTGTGGGCAGACGATGTGCTGTATCGGAGCCGATCGGGCGGCCGGACACCGATCGGAGCCGGCGACGTCGAAGTCTTCGAGGCGCGAGGACCTGTACTGCGCCGCTACGCGGACGACGGATGGACCGTGCTTGGCATGACCTGGCAGCCGGAAGTTGCGGACGAGGCTGCGGCCGCCGCGATCGTCGAACGCGTGCGCCACGGCATGCAGGTGCCGATCGACATCGCCGGCTGTCCGCATGCCGCCGGCCCACCGGCGTGCTGGTGCCGGAAGCCGTTGCCCGGCCTCGCCGTGCAGTTCATCCGCCGCTACCGGCTGGATCCGGCGCGCTGCGTCTACGTCGGGAACGGCACCCAGGATCCGCCGTTCGCGCGGCGATTCGGCTTCACGTATCGCGACGCGTCGGAATTGTTCCCGCGCTGACTTGTGACGTCGACTTTTCCCTTTTGACTGGGCACGCGTCAGAATCTGAATCATGAGAATCGAACATGTTGCCGTGCAGGTGTCGGACCCGAGCGCGATCGCGGACTGGTATGTGACGCACCTGGGGTGCTCGATCGCGAGGTCCGGGCCCGAGCCCCTCAATATCCGCTTCCTGAAGGACGGCGCGGGGCAGTCGATGATGGAGCTCTATCGCAATCCGCGCGTGGCAGTGCCCGACTACGCCGCGATGGATGTGATGCTGCTGCACGTCGCCTTCGTCGCCGACGATCCCGCCGCCGACCGCGACCGCCTCGTCGCCGCCGGCGCGACCATCGTCGACCCTCTGACGACCACGCCGGCGGGGGATCAGATCATGATGCTGCGGGATCCGTGGGGGCTCGCGCTGCAGCTGGTCAAGCGGAAGGACCCGATGATCGGATAACGAGACGGGATCGGGGATCGGGGATCGGGATCGGGATTCGGGATTCGGGGATCCGGGAACCGCGACCCGCCGAACTCGCCGAACCCGCCGAACCCGCCGAACCCGCCGAACCCGCCGAACCCGCCGAACCCGCAGAACTATTTCTCGACCCTGTGCATCTCGCCGAGCTCCGGCGTCGATCCCGTCAGCCAGCCCTTGACGAGCTCGAACAGGATCACCGGCTGCGGCTTGTTGACCTCGAGGAAGACCGCCGCGTGCACGGTCACGCCGATCAGGGCCATGCGGGGATCGTCCCTGGTGCCGTGCCGGGGATCGTCTCCCTTCGGGAACCACGCCTTCCAGTCCGGCGCGTAGAGCTCGTGGATCTTCGCGCGGTCCTTGCTGATGGTGGCGAGGCCCGACACCGACACCCACTCGCGCGTCCGATCCTTGTAGTACGACAGGTTGACGTGCGGATCGGCGGCGATGTCGTCGAGCTTCGGCATCCCGTCGAGTGTCACGAACCAGAGATCGGCGCCGGCGGCGCGCTTCTGTGTGGCCATCGCGCGCGACTGCAGGTGCCCGTCGGCGCGTCGTGTGGTCATCATCGCCACTTCGATGTCGTCGATGTGGCTATATAGCTTGTCCATTTCGCTCATTGGTTCTCCTCGCCTGGTCCTATTCACCTTTCGGGCCGTCGACTGCCGCTGAGCTGCATCCCGTTTTCACGGGAGAGACGTCCGCCGCCGCAGATTGGCGTGGGAAGATAACGACGTCGATCTCGCCCGCGCCCGATGCATTCATACGACCTCATCCTGACAATCACCGGCGGCCTGACTGCGGCGCTGGTCCTCGGCTTCATCACCCATCGCCTCGGCCTGTCGCCGATCGTCGGCTACCTGCTCGCCGGGACGCTGGTCGGCCCGCATACGCCCGGGTTCGTGGCCGACTCCACGCTCGCCGAGCAGCTCGCGGAGATCGGCGTCATCCTGCTGATGTTCGGCGTCGGCCTGCAGTTCCACATCGAGGAGCTGCTCGCGGTCCGGCGCGTGGCGGTGCCGGGGGCGATCGCGCAGAGCGTCGCGGCCACGGTGCTCGGCGCGCTGGTGGCGCGCGCGTCCGGCTGGGACTGGTCGGCGGGGCTGATCTTCGGCATGGCGCTGGCGGTGGCGAGCACGGTCGTGCTGATCCGGGTGCTCGTCGGATCACAACGACCTGCACACCAAGGGCGGACACATCGCGGTCGGGTGGCTGGTGGTCGAGGACCTGTTCACCGTGGTGGCGCTGGTGCTGCTGCCGGCGCTGTTCGGGTCGTCGCACGACGGCGGGCCGCTGTGGCTCGCGCTGATCCTGACCGCGGTCAAGGTCTCGGCGCTGGTCGCGTTCACCGCGATCGTCGGGACGCGGCGTGATTCCGCGGCTGCTCGACTACGTGGCGCGGACGCGCTCGCGGGAGCTGTTCACGCTGACCGTGCTGGTGCTCGCGCTCGGCATCGCGGTCGGCTCGGCGCTGGTCTTCAGCGTCTCGATGGCGCTCGGCGCGTTCCTCGCCGGGATGGTCGTCGGGCGATCGGAGTACAGCCTGCGCGCCGCGTCGGAGGCGCTGCCGATGCGCGACGCGTTCGCGGTGCTGTTCTTCGTGTCGGTCGGCATGCTGCTCGATCCGCGGGCGCTGGTCGCGGCGCCGGGCCTGGTGGCCGGCGCGCTCGCCGTCGTGCTGATCGGCAAGCCGCTGGTCGCGTTCGTGATCGTGCGGGCGATGGCGTATCCGTTCAAGGTGGCCCTGACCGTCGCGATCGCGCTGGCGCAGATCGGCGAGTTCTCGTTCATCCTCGCCTCGCTCGGCCGCGAGCTCGGGATCCTGACCGCGGCGGCGACCAACGTGCTGGTGGCGACGTCGATCGCGTCGATCGTCGTCAATCCGCTGCTCTACCGGACGATCGGGCCGGTCGAGTCGTGGGTCGCGGCGCGACCGGCGCTCCGCGCCGTGCTCAACCGGACCCGCGGCTCCGATCCAGAGACCGAGCCGGCGGCGCCGCGCGAGCCCGATCCCGATCACCGCGCGGTCGTCATCGGCTACGGACCGACCGGGCGCATGGTGGTGCGGCTGCTTCGTGACAACGCCATCGCGCCGACCGTCATCGAGCTCAACATCGATACGGTGCGGTCGCTGCGCCAGGACGGCGTCGACGCGGTCTACGGCGACGCCACCAGCCCGGATACCCTGACCGCCGCCGGCGTCGGCGGATCGAGCAGCCTGATTCTCGGCTCAGCCGGGATGGCGCAGAGCGCCGAGGTGATCCGCGCGGCGCGCGGCATGAACCCGAAGATCCGCGTGCTCGCGCGTGCGGGCTACCTTCGTGACGTCCCGGCGCTGCAGGCAGCCGGCGCCGACACCGTCTACTCGGGCGAAGGCGAAGTCGCGCTGGCGTTCGTCGAGAACATCCTGGAGAACCTCGGCGCCACGCCCGAACAGATCGATCGCGAGCGCGCGCGTGCGCACACGGAGTTGTTGGCGGGGGAGTAGTGCGTTTCAGGTGCTACCAGTTACCAGTTACCATGCAGAGACAACTGGAAACTGACACCGAGCACGTGCGCACGTCCTCGGTGCGGACGTGCTTCACCGTTTCTGCACGAACCCGTCGAGCGACTCGTACCGCGCCCTGAAGGCGTCGGGCGCGTCCGCGATCTTCTGATCGAGGTGCAGGACGCGGCCGCCGTCGCCGTAGCGCGGCCACTTCGGCAGGCCCGCGCCGTTCGGGTCGCCGCGCTTCGCGAAGTTGGACCAGTAGGTGGTGATGGCGTCGGAGAGCTGGCGATCGGCAGGCTCCCAGGGGACCTTGGGCAGCGACAGCTCGAGCGCGCCGAACACGTATTCGATCTCGCCGGCATGGCGGGCGCCGACGTCGCGCGCCGTGGCCGGCATGCCGTTCACGGTGTGGTCCGCCGGCACCGGGATCTTGCGGTCGAACGAGTAGCGATAGACCGGAGCCCCGCCGGTCTTCTGGTGCATCTCGATCCAGCGCCAGGTGCCGTAGCCGATGAAGAGATCGCTCGCCAGGGCGGCGGCCGACTCGAGCGCGTCCGCGTCGGTGGAGGACGGGTAGGCCTTCAGGATCGCGTCGGCGTGGGTGCCGAAGCGCTTGCGCGTGCTCGTCGGCGAAGCTCTGCGCGGTCGGCTTCTGCTTGGCGAGCACGACGCCGGCGCGCGATTCGTCGGCGTTCCAGCCCGCGAGCAGCGGCACTCTGGCCTGCTTGCCGGCGGCGAAGGTCACGGGCACGTCCTCGGTCAGGAAGTAGCCGTCGAGCGTGGGCGAGAACCACGGCTGCGTCTTGAGCGCGGCCTTGAGGATCTCGTCGCCGGATTTCGCGCGCAGCGCCGCGAGCGAGGCGGCGCCGAGTGCGGCCGCGAACTTGTCACCCTGCTGCTCGGACTCGGCGAGCGGCCGGAGCGGCAGCGGGCTGAGGGAACCGCCGAAGTAGGCGCCGCTCTCGCCGATCGCCTTGTGGAACAGCCCCTGCGCCAGCGGCGACGCCATCAGCGCGCTCACCGCGAACGATCCGGCCGACTCGCCGAAGATCGTGACGTTGCCCGGATCGCCGCCGAAGGCCGCGATGTTGTCCTTGACCCAGCGGAGCGCCGAGACCTGGTCCAGCATGCCGTAGTTGCCCGACGCGTTGCGGCCGGACTCGCGGGTCAGCTCGGGATGCGCGAAGAAGCCGAATACGCCGAGGCGGTAATTGACGCTGACCAGCAGCACGCCCTTCCGCGCGAACGCCTCGCCGTCGTGGCGCGGCTCGGCGCCGGCGCCGGCCTGGAAGCCGCCGCCGTGGATCCAGACCATCACCGGCAGCCGGTCGCTCGCGGCCTTCGCGGGCGTCCAGATGTTGAGCGTGAGGCAGTCCTCGCTCAGTTCCTTGAAGACGATGTCCCCGAAGATCTGCCCTTGCAGGCAGCGCGGCCCGAACTCGGTCGCCTCCTTGACCCCCTGCCACGGCGCGGCGGGGCGCGGGGCCTGCCAGCGCAGCTCCCCGACCGGCGGCGCCCCGAAGGGGATGCCCTTGAACACCCGGATCTGGCCGTTGGCGGTGGTGGTGCCCTGGACCAGGCCGCCCGACGTCTTCACCTGCGCGGCGGCGGGGCCGGCGAGCAGCGTCGTTGCGAGCACCATCAATCCTGAACCGAAGAGTCGTCGCACGCAGGTCCTCCGTGAAGCAAGCCGGGTCCGGCCGTCGTCATTATTTACCGGCAGTGATTGTAATCGGCCCGGCGAACGCGACAGGTTTGTCTGGAATTGCCGGTAAATCAACAATTTCGCCACTTTCCAAGCCGGGACGAATCGCGTACGATTTGTCTCGCCAACAGCCAATGCCCATCTCATCACGCCGATTCCTGACAGCCGCGGTCCTCGGTCTTGCCCTCGCCACCTTCGACGCTCACGACGCATCCGGCGGGCCGCCGCAAGGGGGGCAGGGGCCGGAGCCGGTCGCGCGTCCCGATCTGGTGAGGCAGCCCTACAGCGACGCCGACGTCGACTTCATGGCCGGGATGATCCCGCACCACGCGCAGGCGGTCCTGATCGCCGGCTGGGCGACCTCGCATGGCGCCCGCCCCGACATCCGCGTGCTGTGCGAGCGGATGGTGGTGGCGCAGCGCGACGAGATCGACTCGATGCGCAACTGGCTGCGCGATCGCGGCCAGACCGTGCCCGACGCGAACTCCACGCACCATCGCATGAAGATGAACGGCGTCGAGCACGACATGCTGATGCCCGGCATGCTCACGCCCGAGGAACTCGCCCGCCTCGACAAGGCGCGCGGCCCCGAATGGGATCGGCTCTTCCTGATGGCGATGATCAAGCACCACGAAGGCGCCATCAAGATGGTCGACGATCTCTTCATGGCGCACGGCGCGCTGCAGGACGACGACCTGTTCAAGTTCGCGTCGGACCTGTATGCCGATCAGACCACCGAGATCGAGTTCATGAAGAAGATGCTCGCGGAGGCGGAGAAGCGCAGCCCCAAATGAGAGTTCACGTGCCACGGTTCCTGCGTCAGAGCCACGGAGTCATGTCTATGAGGTCCTTCGTCCTTGCGTGCGTTGCCGCCGGTGTGATCGCTGTCGGCTGCGCTTCGAAGTCCGCGCCGCCTGCGCCGGCGCCGTCCAGTCCGCCGGCCGCCGCGCCGTCGACTCCGCCCCCGTCTCAGCCGGCCGCGACACCCGCACCGGCACCGGCCACGCCGCCGCCGTCGGCAGCGCCAGCGACCCCGCCGGCCGCGGCGCCACAGCAGGCCGCCACGCCGCCGGCCGCTGATGCCGCTGCTGCGGGCGGTCGTGGTGGTCGAGGCCGCGGCAATCCGCCGCCGCCGCCGACCCCGCCGCCCGACGTGATGCCGCCGCCGGTCAAGCCGATCGTGTCGGCCACGCCGCCGAGCCCGGATCCGCGCGTCGGACTCTCAGCCGGACGCTGGGACGCCGGCCAGGCGGCCTGGAACCTGCGCCTGGTGTCGACCACGCCGCCGTCGCCCAAGTTCCTCGGCGTCACCAATTCGGATCTCGCCTTCACCGGCAAGTACGTGGTGCAGGGCAACTACAACGGCTTCCAGGTGTTCGACATCACCGATCCGGCGAAGCCGGCGCTGAAGATCGTCTACACCTGCCCGGCGTCGCAGAGCGACGTCTCGGTCTACAAGCACCTGCTGTTCGTGTCGGGTGAAGGGCAGACCGGCCGTGTCGACTGCGGCATCCAGGGCGTGCCCGAACCGGTCAGCAAGGACCGGCTGCGCGGCATCCGCATCTTCGACATCTCCAACATCGAAGCGCCCAAGTACGTCGCCAACGTCCAGACCTGCCGCGGCTCGCACACCCACACCGTCGTCACCGATCCGAACGACAAGGCGAACGTCTACATCTATGTGTCGGGCTCGTCGCGCGTGCGGTCGGCGGACGAGCTGCCGGGGTGCACGGACGGGCCGATCGACGATCCGAACACGGCGCGATTCCGCCTCGAAGTGATCCGGGTACCGGTCGCCGCGCCGGAGAAGGCCGCGATCGTCAGCTCGCCGCGCATCTTCCAGGGACTCGCGCCGCCACCGCGCCGGACCGAGCCGGGACGCGGCGGCGCGGGCGCCGCGGCGCCAGGTGGTGACGCAGACGCCTTCGGAGGCGGCGGACGCGCCGGCGCGCCAGCCGAGCCTGCCGCCGCGGGAGCACCCGCAGCCGGCGGCGCGGCCGGAGCACCCGCTGCCGGTGGCGCGGCCGCCGCAGCTGGCGAAGGACGCGGCGGCGGACGCGGCCGTGGCGGGCCGGCCGGGCCGCCGTCCGGGCCGAATCAGTGCCACGACATCACCGTCTATCCCGAGATCGGCCTCGCCGGCGGCGCCTGCGGCGGATACGGCCTGCTGCTCGACATCCGCGAGGTCGCGCACCCGCTGCGCATCGACGCGGTCGCCGACATCAACATGTCGTTCTGGCACTCCGCGACCTTCAGCAACGACGGCAAGAAGATCCTGTTCAGCGACGAATGGGGCGGCGGCGCGCAGCCGCGCTGCCGCGAGACCGACAAGCCGGAGTGGGGCGCCAACGCGCTGTTCACGCTCGAGAAGGACAAGATGTCGTTCAAGAGCTACTACAAGATTCCGGCGGCGCAGACGTCGTTCGAGAACTGCGTCGCGCACAACGGATCGCTCCTCCCGATCCCCGGCCGCGAGGTCATGGTCCAGGGCTGGTATCAGGGCGGGATCTCGGTGTTCGACTGGACCGACGTCGCCAAGCCCTACGAGGTCGCCTACTTCGACCGCGGCCCGATCGACGCCACCCGGCTGATCAGCGGCGGCTCCTGGTCGGTCTACTGGTACAACGGCTTGATCGTCAGCTCGGAGATCGCGCGCGGCCTCGACATCTTCGAGCTGCTGCCGAGCGGCTTGATTTCGCAGAACGAGCTCGACGCCGCGAAGACCGTGAAGTTCGACTACCTGAATGCGCAGGAGCAGCGGAAGATGGTGTGGCCGGCGAGCTTCGCCAAGGCGCGCGCCTTCCTCGATCAGCTGGAGCGGTCGAACGGCCTCGCCGCCGCCCGCATCACGGCGGTCCGCGCCGATCTCGACGGCGCCGAAAAGCTGGCCGGCGCTCCGCGCCAGCAGGCGCTGAAGAAGCTGTCGTCGCAGGTCACCACGGATGCGACGCGCGCCACCGATCGCGTCAAGACCCGGATGCTTGCGGACGCGGTCCGCGAGCTCGTGGCGATGCGTTAGAGCGCTCAGCGTTCTCAGTTTCCAGTTGCCAGTGCCCAGTTGGAAGTCTTTCAACTGGGAACTGGCAACTGGCGACTGTCAATTACTGACCCCACTTCAACCCGCCGCAGCGGAAGCCGCCTGCCGTACGTGCCCTGCCGCCAGATCCACTCCATCGGACCGAACGCGAACCGCGCCAGCCACCAGCGACTCACCACGGCCTGCGTGCCGATCGTCGCGATCATCACCACCGGCCACAGCGCCGGCCCGACCCGTCCCATCAACCCGAGACCGACGCCGTAGAAGAGCGCGATCGCGATGGCGGTCTGCATCAGATAGTTGGTGAGCGCCATCCGCCCCGCCGGCGCCAGCACGCCGATGCGCGCCCGCCACCGCGGCGACTGCCACAGCAGCACGAGCGTCGACGCATAGGCGAGCGCGAGCGGCGCGATGCCGATCGCGTAGGCCAGGCTCTCCAGCACCTTCATCCACGAATTCGCCGGCGAGCCCGAGACGAACAGGGCGGTATGGGCGAGTGCACCCGGCAACCCGACCGCGAAGCCCCATCGCCGCACCCGCCTCAGCGTCGGCAGCCACGGCTCGACGTCGAGCAGCAGTCCGGATCGGCCGACGACGACGCCGACGAGGAACATCGCGAGGACCTTGAAGGGGCGGCCGGTCGTCAGGAGATCGGCGTACCGGAAGAAGGCGCCGCTCGCCTGGAAGCGGAAGAACTCAGCCCAGCCGGCGTCGCGCAGCGTCGGGAAGGGCAGCGCATCGGGTGCGAAGCCGGTTGCGACCAGCACGTGCCGGGCGGCGCGGACGAGCGGAGCGCCCGGATCGAGTCGGCCGTCCGAGACCGTGATCAGCAACTGCAGGCCGACCGGCGCCAGCACCAGCGCCGCGGCCGAGCGAAGCAGGCTGCGGCTCGAGAGATGCCGCAGCGGCACCAGCAGGAATCCGACCAGCGCGTAGAGGACGAGGATGTCCCCTTCCCACACGTAGAGGTGCACCGCCCCGATCGCGAGCAGGACCGCAAGCCGCCGGCGGAACAGCGACAGCGTGCGATCGCCGCGCCCCTCGGCGGCGGCGAGCTGCAGCGTGAAGCCGATGCCGAACAGCAGCGAGAACAGCGAGTAGAACTTGCCGTAGCCGAGCCACACGATCAGGCCCGCCATCGGCAGGTCGACGCTGGCGGTCGCCGACCGTCCGATGTCCGCCATCGTCATGAACGCGAAGCCGGTGAAGGGCGCGAGGTTGAGCAGGAAGATCGCGCCGAGCGCGACGCCGCGGAACGCGTCGATCGCGTCGATGCGATGGCGTTCGCCGGTAGGTGTGGCCGGAGAGGCGGACACGGCGCTACCGGCCGAGGGTACTCCGCAGCAGCCGCTGAAGCGTCGCGACGGTTTCGGCATGCGCGGGAGCGGCGGCGAGGTTGCGCAGCTCGCCGGGGTCGGCCGTCTCGTCGTACAGCTCGACACCCCGGCTGCCGCCGTCCCACTCCGTGTAGCGCCACTTCTCGGTGCGGACGCTGTAGCCCATGAACGTGTTCGGCGCCGTGCCGCGCCGGACCTGGGTGATGGCCGGATGGTCCCACGCGGCGGCGGGATCCTTCAGCAGCGGCGCCAGCGACCGCCCGTGCAGCCCCGCCGGAGGCTGCAGCGAGGCGAGCGATGCCACCGTCGGATAGAGATCGAGCAGCTCGACGACGCGCGACGACGGGCGGCCTTTCGCGACGCCAGGGCCGGCGACGATCAGCGGCGTGCGCGCCGAGCGCTCGAACAGCGTCTGCTTCATCCATTGTCCGCGGTCGCCGAGGTGGTAGCCGTGGTCGCTCACGAAGATCACGATCGTCCGCTCGGTGAGCTTCAGGCGATCGAGCGCGTCGAGGAGGCGGCCGACGTTCGCGTCGAGGAACGAGATCGACGCGTAGTAGGCGCGGATCGACTCGCGCTGCCCCTGCGCGTCGACGTCCCAGTGCGGCGGATCGGTGAACCACGCCGGCCCCGGCACCTCGCTCGCGGGCGGCCGCGCCTGCCCGGGCGCGCGGATGCTGTCGAGCGGATACATGTCGAAGTACTTCTTCGGCGCGATGAACGGGCAGTGCGGGCGGTAGAAGCCGGCGGCCAGGAAGAACGGCCGGTCCTTGTGCTGTTCGAGCAGGGCGATCGTCTCGCTCGCGACCTTGCCGTCGGTGTGCGCCTCGTCCGGCGCCGGCGACTCGTAGTAGGCGAGCGCGCTGCCCAGCCCGCGCTTCGGCGTGAAGTTGGTCAGCTTCGCCTCTTCGTCCTTGTCGATGCCGCTCGGGTTGACCGTGTGGTTCCACGACGCCGGATCGTCGAGGCCGGGCGTGCCGATCTGGCCGGGATTGCCGTAGTGATAGATCTTCCCGACCCGCGCCGCGTAGTAGCCGTTCTTCTGGAACAGCTGCGGCATCGTCACCACATCCGGGATGGTGGTCCGGAAATCGGTCACCAGATCGTGGATGCGGGTGGCATCGGGACGCAGGCCGGTCATCAGCGACGCGCGGCTCGGGCTGCAGAGCGGGAACTGGGTGTAGGCGCGGTCGAACCGCACCCCGCGCGCGGCGAGCCGATCGAGGTTCGGCGTCTTCACCTGCGCGTGGCCGTAGACGCCCATGTCGTCGTTGAGGTCGTCGGCCATGATCAGCAGCACGTTGGGCCTGCCCGCGGGCTGTGCGCTGGCGGGCACGGCGGCCGCAGCGATCAGGACCATGACGGCTGACGCGACGACGGATGTGAGCGTTCGCATGGCGGGAATCCTTTCACGAAACCTGGTCAACTCCCAACTCCCAGCTGGTGTCAGCGTCAACTCCCAACCTCCAACTCCCAACTCCCAAGCAGAGCCGCTCGAACAACGGGGGTGATGACGTCGCACCGAGCTAATGCCGCAGACTTTCAACCAGTTGTTCGACCGACTCCGTTTGGGAATTGGGAGTTGGGAGTTGGGAGTTAACTCCGACGCTCCTTCAACATCCGGACGATCTCCTCCCGCTGAAAGAACTCGGCCCACCCGAGCGCGTCGGCGTCGTGCTTGCTGTCGTGGATGGACGGATCGGCGCCGGCGTCGAGGAGCAGCCTCACGATCGCGGTGTGGGCGCCGAGGATCGCGAGGTGAAGCGGCGTGACGTCGGCGTCCCAGTGCCGCCAGCGGGCGTTGGGATCGGCGCCGTGCTCGAGCAGCCACCTGACGCCCTCCTCGTCGTTGCGCTTCGCGAGCAGGTGCAGCGCGCCGGACGACTTCAGCTGCGGATTCTCGTGGAGCAGCCGCTCGGCCGTCGGCCAGTCGCGGAGTGAGGTCGCGGCCAGGAGGTCCACCTCGCTGCCGCGGCTCGGACGGCTGCCGCGGTCGGCGCTGAGCAGCTCCGCGGCGGTGAGCGCCTGGATCTTCCGCAGCACGGCGCGATCGACGTCGGGCGACGTCGCGTAGGCCGTCGCGGTGTGGCCGGCCTCGTCGGCCCCGAGCGGATCGGCCCCGAGCTCGAGCAGCAGCGCGACCATCTCGGGACGATTCTTCGAGACCGCGAAGTGAAGCGGCAGCCGCAGCGCCTCATGGCGGCTCATGCGCCGGATGAGGGCCGATGGATCGGCTGCGACGATGCGCCTGACTTCGTCGGCGAGGCCGAGCGCGATCGCCGAGAAGATGTGATGCCTTGCGCCGCGGCTGACCAGCAGCTCCGCCACCGCCCGATGCTTGTCATCGTCGCCGCCGTCCCAGCACGTCGCCCAGCCGATCAGCTCGAGCTCGTGGTCGTCGCCGCGACCGATCACCTCGCCGCCCGCGTCGGCCAGGCGCCGCACGACGTCGACGTGTCCGGCGGCCGCCGCCCAGTGCATCGGATAGGTGTTGTCCCCCTTCTCGCGCGTGTTCGCGTCGATGCCGCGGCGGAGCAGCAGATCGACCGCGGCGAGGTGGCCGGTGTGCGCGGCGGCGTGCAGCAGCGACCATTCGTAGGGTTGATTGCGGACGTGCAGCTTGTCAGGGTGCGCGTCGAGGAGCGCGGTCAGCGCGGCGACGTCGCCGGCCTTCGCCGCGTCGAACAGCTGCCCTTCGACGCTGAGCGAATCGACGTGTGCCTTGAGCGCGCGCCAGCTCGGGAACCCGTGTTCCTTCGCGAGCGCGAACTGCGCGTCGGCGAGCTTGGCGTCGGGCTGCGACTGGCGCAGCTCCGCGAGCCTCCGCTTGGCCTGCTTGCGGAGCCACTCGAGGCTCGGTTTGTCCGGGAGCGACATCAGACACCTTCCTTCCTGTGAAAGGGATCGACCCTTTCAGTGCCCGTTGTCCGCGTGCTGGGCGAGGAACAGAAGGTTGATGAAGAAACGGAGGGGGCGGGTTGAACCCTTTACGCGGACCGTCGGCCGCCCTCGCGGCACGGTCCGAATGGTAGCGCGACGGGCGGCGCGGACAAGCGGGGGAAGGTGTCAGGACTCGAGCAGGAGCTTGTTCACCAGGCCGGCCAGGCGGCGCCAGCGCTCCGCCTGCTGCACGAGCGCGCGCTCGCCGGCTTTCGTGATCGAGTAGAACTTGGCGTCGCGGTTGTTGTCGGTCTTCTGCCACGCGCCCTTGATCCATCCCTTGTGCTCGAGGCGGACGAGCGCGGGATACAGCGTGCCCTGATTGAGCGTGAGCGGGTGGTCCGACACCTGCGCGAGGCGCGTGGCCAGGGCGTAGGCGTGGAGCGGTCCCATCGTCGACAGCGCGCGCAGGACGATGAGATCGAGCGTCCCCTGGAGGAGCTCCACCTGGTTCTCTTTACTGGGCATGCAAGTGAAGATGCCATAGCTTCACTTGGGGGTCAAGCGGACGGCGGGTGACGTGCCGGTGCTGGTGCTCGGGTGCTGCGCGTGCAGGTAGCACGTAGCACGTGAGGATCCGACCTCAGCAGTACACAGATTTCTTACAGATGTTTTCGGCCGACCAGCTTGAAACGGCCCCGATCGACGCCTATAGTGCCAATGCACCTTCTTCCAATTTAAAACTCTGACCGGTGCTCCATCGCAGGCGGGCCTGCGTGGCAGTGCCCGAGGGCTCCATGACGGCAGGACGCAGTCGGCTCCCCGGGCGTGTGGTTCTGTTTGTGTGCTCGGTCATTGCCGTGTGGCTGATCGCGCCTCTCGCGGCGTCGGCGCAGACCGTGACCGTCGCGCGTCCGAATGGCGGCGAGCGTGTTTACACGTCCGCCCCCTACACGATCGAGTGGACGCTGACCGACACCGCGGGCGCGGTGCGGTCGTTCGACGTGTTCTTCACCAGCGGGACGTCGTCCGGCTCGTTCAACTGGCTGGTCACTGGACCGGCGACCACCACCGCGCGCGTCCGCGTCACCGCGCTGAACACGCCGGTCAGCGATACCAGCGACGCCGCCTTCACCATCGCGCTGCCATTCCTGACCCTGGCGTCCCCGCCGCTCGAGAGCAACTGGGGCTACGGCACCCAGCAGCGAATCACCTGGACGACGAATCTGAGCGGCAGCGACCGGATCACGGTCAAGCTGAGTACCGACGGTGGTTCGACGTTTCCGCTGACGCTGGCCTCACAGGTGACGGCGTCGTCCGGCGCGACCACGCTGACGCTGCCGGTGCTGCCGGCCCGGACCGATCGCGCCGTCCTGCTCGTCGAGTCCGCGACCGATCCGTCGGTGCGCAGCGTCTCGTCGTATCCCTTCACCATCGAGCCGCCGTTCGTGCTGGTCCTCCGGCCGAACCTGGCCGGCGACGTCTGGCCGATCAGCACGTCACGCACCATCGTCTGGCGCGACAACCTCGGCGCGCTCGAACGGGTGCGCATCGAGCTGTCGCGGGACGGCGGCGCGACGTTTCCAACCATGCTCCACTCGAACACTCCGGCCGACGGGTCGCAGGCCGTCTCGGTGTCGAGCGGCTGGACCACGACCGCGGCGCGCGTGCGCATCGTGTGGACGCGGAACACCGCCGTGCTGGACGGCTCCGACGCCAACTTCACGATCAAGAGCGGTGTCGTCAACGCCGCGCCGATCGCGAACGCGGGCGCCGATCAAGCGGTGCGCACGGGCGATACCGTCACGCTGAACGGCGGTGCGTCGAGCGATCCGAACGGCAACTCGCTGACCTACGCGTGGACGCTCCTCACCAAGCCGGCAGGCAGCACGGCGGTGCTCATGCGGGCGACGTTCGCGCAGCCGTACTTCGTTGCGGATCAGCCGGGCGCCTACACCGTGCGCCTGGTCGTCAGCGACGGTGTCGCCAGCAGCGCGGCGGATACCGTGCTGGTGTCAGCCAGCAGCAATGCCGCTCCGGTCGCCAACGCCGGCCCCGATGCCCTGGTCAACCAGGGCGCCACCGTTACGCTCGACGGCAGCGGCTCCACGGATCCTGACGGAGCGGCGCTGACCTGGACGTGGGCGCTGGTGCAGCAGCCTGCCGCCAGCCAGGCCACGCTTGCGAATGCCTCCGGCCCTGCGCCGACGTTCGTCGCGGACGTGAGCGGCACCTACCTCGTGCAGCTGGTGGTCGGCGACGGCACGCAGAGCAGCCAGCCAGACAGCGTCGTGATCACGGCGAACGCGCGGCCGCTGGCCAACGCCGGGCCGGATCAGACGGCGCCGGTTGGCGCCACGGTGCAGCTGACGGGAGCGGCGTCCACTGACGCCGATGGTCACCCGCTCACCTACGCGTGGTCCTTCCAGTCGCGTCCGACGGGCAGCACGGCCACGCTCTCGGATCCGTCACTGGTCGACCCGACCTTCAGGATCGATCGTCCCGGCAGCTACGTCGTCCGGCTCGTCGTCAGCGATCCCGTTGGTTGCGAGCGCCGCGACGACGGTGACCATCAACACGAGCAACTCCGCGCCTGTGGCGCACGCCGGCGAGGACCAGTCGGTGCGCGTCCACGACCTCGTCCTGCTCGACGGGTCGGCGTCTACCGACGTCGACGGCGACTCGCTGCAGTTCGCCTGGACCCTGTCGAAGCCGGCGGGCAGCGCGGCAACTCTCTCCAGCTCCACGGCCCTGAAGCCGACGTTCACGGTGGACAAGCCGGGCGTCTACGTGGCCACCCTCGTCGTGCGCGACGGGGCGGTATCGAGCGATCCCGACAGCGTGAGCATCAACATCGTCAATTCCGCGCCGGTCGCACACGCCGGTGAGGACGGCAGCGTGCGCGTCCAGGAAACCGTCATCCTCGACGGCACGGCGTCCGTGGATGTCGACGGCGATCTGCTCAGCTATCGCTGGTCGCTCACGACCGTGCCCGAGGGCAGCGCCGCGGCGCTGGCCGAGCCGGACGCGGTCAGGCCGCGCTTCGTTGCCGATCGGTCCGGCACCTATGTCGCGCAGCTGATCGTCTACGACGGCACCGTCGAGTCCGCGGCCGATACCGTCACGATCACCACGACCAACAGCGCGCCGGTGGCGCGCGCCGGCGACGACCAGACCGTGCTCACCGGCGCAACCGTGACCGTCGACGGCAGCACATCGCTCGACGTCGACTTCCAGCCGCTGCAGTACACGTGGGCGATGACCAGCCGGCCCGCCGCCAGCAAGGCGGCGCTGCTGGATCCTGCCGCTTCCGTCACGACGTTCGTGGTGGATGCCGCCGGCACCTACGTGCTTCAGCTGATCGTGTCGGACGGCGTGCTCGAGAGCCTCCCCGATACCGTCACCGTGACGACGACGAACTCGTTGCCGGTGGCGCGTGCCGGCGACGACCGTCCGGTCGCACCCGGCGATACGGTGAGCCTCGACGGCGCCGGCTCGACCGACGCGGACGCCGATCCGCTGACGTACTCCTGGTCGCTGTTGAGCGTTCCCGAGGGGAGCACGGCGTCGCTCGTCGACGCCACGCTGCCCGCCCCGACCTTCGTCGCCGATCTCGTCGGCACCTACGTCGCGCAGCTGATCGTCAACGACGGCACCGGCAACAGCGCGCCGGACACCGTGGCGATCACCGCCCATCAGGCGAACCGCGCGCCGGTGGCCTCGGCCGGCGCCGATCAGCAGGTGAACGCCGGCGTCACGGTGCAGTTGAACGGGTCGGAGTCCTCGGATGCCGATGCCGATCCGCTGACCTACGAATGGACGATCGTCGCGCAGCCCGAGGGCAGTTCCGCGTCGCTCAATGACGCCACGTCCATCGGTCCGCAGTTCGTGCCGGACCAGCCTGGCGATTACGTGTTCTCGTTGATCGTGTCGGACGGGAGGGCCTCGAGCGCCGCCGACACCGTCAAGGTCACGGCGGTGCTGCCGCCGGAGTTCATCGGGACGATCGCCGCCTCACCGTCGGTCCTGCGTTTCAGCGCCGTCCAGGGCCAGTCCGGCCCGGCGCCGAAAACGTTCACCGTGACGGTGGGCGACACGATCGAGCCGGCCGCGTGGGTGACCTCCTACTCCGTCCCCTGGATCTCGACGACGCCATCGACGGGCGCGGGGTCGGTTGACGTCGCGGTCAGCCTGAATACGGCGGCGCTGAGCGCGGGCACCTACCAGCACACGCTTCGCGTCGAAGGGCCGCGTCTCCAGGGAAGCCCGGTCTCGATCTCGATCGTGCTCGTGGTCGATCCGCCGATCTCGACGCCGAGCAACAGCGAACCGCAGACGATCGTCGTGCCGGCGGGCGGCAAGATTCAGGCGGCGATCGACATTGCCGCGCCCGGGTCCACGATCCTGCTCGAGCCCGGCACCTACGTGCAGAACGTCGTGCTGCCCGCGAAGGTGAATCCCGACGGCAAGTTCATCACCATCACGACCGCCGGCGTCGTCCTGCCGGAGGGCCGAATCGATCAGGCGCTGAAGCCGTCGCTGGCCATCCTCCGCTCGCCGTCCTATGTGCCGGCGATCCGCACCAACGCCCGGGCGTCGCACTATCGCCTCGTCGGGCTGGCCTTCGAGGCCAACAAGGACGGGGACGGCGACGTGATCGCGCTCGGCGACGCCACCTCGCAGATCACGCTCGAGCAGGTGCCGCACCACTTCGAGCTCGATCGCCTCATCATCGTCGGCGGCACGACCGGGCAGAAGCGCGGCGTGTCGGTCAACGCCTCCGACGTGCTGATCGAGAACTCCGACTTCGGCAACATCTGGCGCAACGGCCAGGACTCCCAGGCGATCGCCGGCTGGAACTCGCCCGGCCGCATCACCATCAGGAACAACCGGCTGGAGGCGGCGAGCGAGAACATCATGTTCGGCGGCGCCGATCCCGCCATTCCCGACCTGGTGCCGGCCGACATCCTCGTCGAAGGCAACCTGAGCACGAAGAACCTGGCGTGGCGCGGCGACTCGACCAAGGAAGTGAAGAACGCCTTCGAGCTCAAGGCGGGGCGGCGCGTGACGATCCGCGGCAACATCTTCGAGCGGGTATGGAACGAAGGCCAGGACGGGACCGCGATCCTGATCAAGAGCGTCAACTCGTCGGGCGGGTGCCCGTCGTGCGCGGCGGAGGACGTCCTGTTCGAGAACAACATCGTCCGCTCCGCCGGCTCGGCGATCAACATCAGCGGCTATCACGTGATCTACCCGAGCGGGCAGACACGCGGCATCACCATCCGCAACAACCTGTTCTATGACATCTCCACGAGCTGGGGCGGCAACGCGCGGCTGCTCACGATGGGCAACGAGCCGGCTGACGTCGTCCTCGACCACAATACCTACATCGGGAACGGGTCGTCGGTCGTTTACGTCTATGCCGGCACCAAGATGCTGCCCGACGGCAGCAAGCTCGCGGGCGGCCCGGTCACCGGCTTCCGGTACACGAACAACCTCGCCAGGCACTACAGCTACGGGATCAACACGCCGGCCGGCGCGAGTGCGCGCGAGTACGCGACGTGGCTGCCGGACGCGGCCATCGCGAACAACGTCCTGGCCGGTGCCGTGACGACGAAGTACTACCCGCCGACGAACTACTTCCCTACGGTGGTCGAGTTCGAGGCGCAGTTCGTCAGTCCGTCCACTCACGACTATTCGCTGGTGAACGGCAGCACGTTCTCGACGATGGGGTTCGGCGGCACCGTCCTCGGCGTCAATCACGCGCTGCTCCCGCCGCGGTAGCGTCAGTGGCCCTTGCCGCCTGATGCCTGCAGGCTCTTCGCGTGCTCGAGGTGCGCGACGAACGAGGGCCGGACCTTGACCAGCAGCGCCTTCAGCTCCGCATTGGCCGCATTCGGAATGAGCGTCTTGTCCAGCGCGTCGAGCACCTGCTGGTGGTACGCGACCTCGTTGTCGACGTAGGCTTTGTCGAAGGCCGCGCCGCGCAGGCTCGTCAGGCTTGCGACGTTCTTCTGGCCGCCGGACTTGAGGGCCTGGCTGGTCGGATTGTCCTGCGGCGTGACCTTGAGCTTGCCCGCGAGATCCACAGCCGACTTATTGACAGCCGTGTGGCTGTCCACCATCAGCTGCGCGAACGTCTTGACGGCGTCGCTCCCGGCGCGCGTCACCGCCAGCCTGCCGGCGTCGATGTCGACCTGATTCGCCGTCACGACAATCGAGGCGATCTGCGCGTCATTGATCGACTGCGCGGACACGGACCCCGCCGTCAGGACTGCCGCGATCGCGGCACACGTGAACACTCTCATCGGAACACCCCTCAAATCTCTGATCGCCCCGGCCGGAACAACTCCGGCGATGGCTCACATCAATAGAGTGGGCAGCGATGGAAGGGTGACAATCAGTATCGGAGCTGGCCTCGTGGCTTCCGCCTTCCGCCTTCGCGCGCAGCGCTTCGGCGGACCGCCGTAGCCTTGGCGGAGGCTGGTCAGGCGGAAGGAAGCGAGTGTCGCGCATGTCTCAGCGACAGCCACGTCCTTCCGGCTAAAGCCGGAAGCCACGAGCGGACAGCGTCGCATCAGTCGGCGCGAAGCGCCGCCACGGGGTTGAGTCGAGAGGCGCGTCGGGCCGGCAGATATCCGGCGATCAGCGCGACCAGCGCGAGCAGGATCGTCGCCGCCGCGAGCGTGGCGGGATCGAACGGCGTGATACCGAACAGCTGCCGGGCGACGAAGCGCGACAGCCACACGCTGGACACCAGCCCCACGGCAAGCCCCGCGCTCACCGGCACCAGGCAGTCGCGCAGCATCAGTCGCAGGACCGCGGCGCGCGCCGCGCCCAGCGACATGCGGATCCCGATCTCGCGAGTCCGCCGATGGACGCTCTGGGCGACGACACCGTACAGACCCAGCGACGTCAACAGCAGCGCGAGGCCGCCGAAGAACCCCGACAGCGTGGCCACGAGGCGCTCCTGCGCCAGGTGATCGTCGAGGACCTGCGAGAAGGGACGGATCGCGACCGGAACGGCGCCGTCGAGCGCGTGGACCGCGCCTCGAACCGCGCCGGCGACATCGGCGGGCCGGCCGGTCGTGCGCACGAGCAGCGTGCGCTGCGATCCCGACCATGTCGCCTGATCCATCAGCAGGTACAGCGTGTTGGGCACCGGGTCGCGGAGGGTGCGGTACTTCGTGTCCGCCACCACGCCGACGACTTCGAGGCCGGGCGAGTCGCCCACGGTGAGGCGTGACCCGCGCGGGTCGCCGCCGCGGAAGTAGGTGCGCGCGATCGTGTCGTTGACGATGACCACGCCGCGAGCGTCCGCGAGGTCGGAGGCGGTGAAGTCGCGGCCGCGCCGAATCGCGATGCCCATCGTCTCGAAGAATCCCGGTCCGACGATCCTGATGCTGGTCTCGCCCGATTGTTTCGAGTCGGTGATGGTGAAGCCGTCGATATACGAGCCGGTCAGCGGCGCGTCACCGGCGACGCTGACGGAGCGCACGCCGGGGAACGCCGATACGCGAGCGGCGAGCTCGCCGAAGAACTGGCTGGTGCGATTTGCGGCATAGCGGTTCAGCCCGGGGTCGATCGTGGCGAGCAGCACGTCGCGGCCGCCGAATCCGGGATCGAGCGCGCGAAGGTTGCCGAGCGTGCGGAGGAACAGGCCGGCCGCAATCAGCAGCACCAGCGAGATGGCCACCTGCGCCGCCACCAGCCACCGGCCAGTACGCCGTCGTCCGCTCCGACCGGCGCCAGCGCGCGCCTTGAGATCCGGCGTGAGATCGGCCCGCGCCGCCCGCCACGCCGGGGCGGCCCCGAAGACGATGCCGGTCAGGAGGGAGACGCCGGCGGCGAACGCGAGCACCCGCGCGTCGAGCGTCACCTCGAGCAGTTGGCCCGGGAAGTAACTGGTCAGCACGCGAACGCTCCACGCCGCGAAGAACAGGCCGAGCGCGCCGCCGGTCACGGCGAGCGTCACGCTCTCGGTGAGGAACTGGCGGAACAAACGGGCGCGCCCGGCGCCGAGCGCGAGGCGAATCGCGATCTCCTGGCGCCGCGCGGCGGTCCGCGTCAGCAGCAGGTTGGCGACGTTGACACAGGCAATCAGCAGCACCAGGCACACGATCGCCATAAGGACCACGAGCGGCTGGCGGAACTGCGTGCCGAGGCTCTGGATACCCCACGCACCCGGCGCCAGCGCAATGCGTCGCTCGGCGATGTGCCGGATCGCGCCCGCCGTCAGGCCCGTCGAGTGTTCGACCGCGGTCTGCCGATGCACCGCCGTGGCCTGCTCGGCAGCCTGCGCGTCGGAGACACCCGGGACGCGGCGCGCCATGACCGTCAGCCAGAAGTTGTTCGCGCGGGGCAGGCGCGGCGCACCGGTGCGGAGACGATCGGCCAGCGCCAGCGGCACGAACACGTCAGGCGACCGGCCAACTTCGGTCCCGAAGAACGATCGCGGCAGGACGCCGGCGATCGTGAACGGCAGGCCGTTGACCAGCACGTCACGGCCGATGACGGCGGTGTCACTGCCGAAGCGCAGGCGCCAGAACCGGTCGCTGATCACCACCGCCTGCTCGTCCGGCGAGGCAAAGGTGCGGCCGATTGGTGGACGCACGCCGAGCGTCGCGAAGTACCGGTCGGAGACCAGGAGCGCCGACGGCGCATCCGTCACCGATCCCGCGGCCAGGCTGATGGTGGTCGGCGCCCACGCGAACATCCCCTCGAGCCCGGTCGCATGATCGCGAAGGTAGGTGAAGCCGGGGTAGGAGAGCGCGCCTGCGCCCCCGCCGCCTGGGTTTACGCCGCGGACGACGACGAGATCGTGCGGCGATGGAACCGGCAGCGTGCGCAGCAGGGCGGCGTCGAGCACGGCGAAGATCGCGGTGTTGGCGCCGATCCCGAGCGTCAGGCAGAGCACCGCGATCGCGGTGAACGTCCGCTGCCGGCGCAGCTGGCGGAGGGCATACCTGAAGTCCTGCCAGACGTCACGCAGCCCGCCTCGCGACGGCGTCCCGGTCGCGATCGGCAGCGGTACGTGCGCCTGCCGGAGCGGGCGTATCTGGCGGGCGAGCTCGTCGCGGCCGTGCAGCTCCGCCAGCGCGAGTTGCCGCGCTCCGTCTTCGGTCGCGCCGCCGGCGATCAGCTCGTCACAGCGTTGATCGAGGTGCTGCGACAGCTCCTCGACGATCTCGGCCTCGCGCGCCGGATCCATGTGGAGCGGCGCCAGACGGGATCGCAGCGGGCCGGTCCAGTCACGCATGATCCACTCCCGTGATCAGGCGCATGGCGCGCACGAAGTTCGTCCACGTGTCGCGCTGCCGCGCCAGCACGCCGCGGCCGTCGCTCGTCAGCGAGTAGAAGCGGCGGCGGCGCTGTCCCGGCTTCTCCACCCATTTGCCCTGCAGCCAGCCGCGCTCCTCGAGGCGGTAGAGCAGGGGATAGAGCGAGGCGACGTGGAACTTCAGGTGGCCATCGGAGCGTGTCTCGATCAGCTTGCTGATCTCGTAGCCGTGGCGCGGGCGCGCCTCGACGATCGACAGGATGATCAGTTCGGCCGATCCCTTCTTCAGCTCGCGGTCGAGCGCCGCCGTGTTCATAGCTGTCATAGCCACATATGTTATAGGCACGTACTGGCTTCCGGCAAACTTCACGGCCTCCCTGACGGTGCGATCTCTGGAAGAAGTCAGAAGGCAGAAGTCAAAAGTCAGAAGGCAGTAGGGAAAAGCATCGCGGCGGCGTCGGCGTCGACAATCAGCGCGCAGTTCGGATGCCGGCGCAAGAGCGACGCCGGGTTGTCCACCCCGATTGGCCCCCGCACCGTCCGTTTGACGATCGGCGCCTTGCCGGCGCCGTTCGCCAGCACCCACACTTCCTTCGCCGCCAGGATCGCCCGCAGGCCGACCGTCAGCCCCCAGTGCGGCAGGTTGCCGTGCGTGAAATACCGCGCGGACGAGAGAATCGTGCCGGGATGCAGCTCCACCCGCCGCGTCACGCTGTCCGCCTCCGAGCCCGGCTCGTTCATGCCGAGGTGCCCGTTGAGGCCGATGCCGAGCACCATCAGGTCGATCCCGCCGCCGAACGCCGTCTCGAAGTCCGCGCAGTGGCGCGCGACGTCGGCGTGATCGGGATCGAGCGCGTGAAACGCGGCCGCGGGGAGGTCGACGCCGTCGAGCAGTTGACGCTGCAGGGTATTGCGCGTGCCGCCCGGATCGTCGGCAGCCAGGCCGCCGAACTCGTCGAGCACGAAGACGCGCGCGCCGGCGAACGACACCAGCCCGGCGCGATGGCTCCGCACCATCTCGGCATAGACCCGCGCCGGCGTCGCGCCCGACGGCAGGCACATCGTCAGCGCCGGCGTCGTGCGCAGCCGATCGCGCCACAGCGAGGCGACCGCCGCGAGCCAGGCCGCTTCAGCGTCGAATCGCAGCAGGTGCATCGGACGGTCCCAGCCACAAGTCGATCGGTTTCGAGACGGACGGCCGGAACGGGAGCACGACCTTCGCCCCGATCCGTGCCGAGTGATAGGCGGCGTTCAGCATCTCGAGCACGGCGCGGCCATCCTCGGCGGTGGTGAGCGGCTCGGTGTCGTGGCGCACGCAGTCCACGAAGTGCTTCAGCTCGTGCGGGTAGCCCTGGTTGAACGCCTCTTCGACATTCGCGAACGACCAGCCCTGCGTCGATCCGGCTTTCTCCATCGCGTACCCGTAGCCTTTCTCGCTGTAAGTGAGCGCCGAGTTGCCCATGAACAGGTCGGCGTAGACGATCCCGCCGGTGCCGCAGACCTCGACGCGATCCTCCATGCCACCGAGCTTCGCCCAGCTGTTCTCGACGATCCCGGTGACGCCGCCGTCGAACTCGACGATGGCGATGGCGTGCTCCTCGCAGCGGGTGCGGCCGCCGTGAAGCAGGCCGGTCTGCATCTGCGCGTAGACGCTCAGCGGCCGCGCCTGTCTGCCGATCATCCACCGGAACCACGCGAAGCCATGGCACCCCATGTCCATCAACGCGCCGCCGCCGGACTGCTCGAGATCGTAGAACCAGTCGCTGTGCGGCCCCGAGTGTTTCTCGCACTGCCGCATGTAATAGAGCGAGCCTACCGCGCCCTCGCCGACGAGCTGTCGCACGCGTTCGTACTTCGGCGCGAAGCACAACTCCTCGGCGTACATCAACTTTCGATGGGCGGCGCGGGCCGCCGCGATCATCCGGTCCGCGTCCTCGAGCGCCAGGCACAGCGGCTTTTCGACGATGACGTGCTTGCCCGCCGTCACCGCGTCGATCGCGATGCCGGCGTGGAGGTGGTTCGGCACGCAGATGTCCACGATCTCGCAATCGGTCCCGGCGATGGCCTCGTCGACATCGGTGAACCAGCGGTCGATGCCGTGCTTCGCGGCGAACGCGCGCGCGTGCGCCTCCCGGCGTGAGCAGACGCCGACGATCTCCGCCTCGGGCACGAAGCGGTGCAGCGACTCGGCGTGGATGTCGGCGATGAAGCCGGCGCCGATCAGGACGATCCCGGTCCTCTTCATATGTCCCGAAATCCTATGCGGAACGTGCCGCCGGTCCCGCAGACGTTTGTGGTGATCATGTGCCGTCCTGGAACACAGCCGGCCGCTTTCTGGGCCAACCGACATCTCTAATTGATTGTCACGGCTGGACTTATGCCTGTGTATCGGTTGGAGCCGCCTTTGCTGGGAAGGGTCAGGTGGGGCGACGTGTGGACATCAACGAGGCCGGCTGCTGATATGGGATGGCTCCCGGCCCCCGCGGGTCTTGCCGGTCTCGCGGCGCTCGTCGCGGCGGTCGTCCTGGTTCCGCAGCTGGCCGGATGGACGCCCGCCGGTCGCGCGTGGGAAGTCGGCGGCCTGACGCTGGCGGCGATGCTCACCGCCCTGCTCAGGGTGCAGCAGCCGTCGATGAAGAACCGCGCCATCATGCCGCCATCCTTCGTCGTCACCTTCGTCGCGCTGCTGCTGTCCGGCCCTGACGTCGCGACGCTGATCGCTGTTGCGATCGCGCTGACCCCATTCTTCGCCTTCGCCGGTCCGTTCTCACGCCGGCAGATCGCGATCGACGCGGCGATCGCCGCGGCCGCTATCCAGTTCGCCGGCCTGGCGTACCGTTCGCTGACCGACCTCCCGACCGGGTTCGTATGGCCCTGGCACGCGGCCCCGATTGCCGCCGCTGTCGTCGCCTATCACCTCGCGCAGGGTGCGCTCGCCGAGGTCATCGTCCCCGCCCTGCAGCGCCAGCCCTTCAACCGCTCCTGGCACCGGACCGCGCTTCGCGGCTGCCCGATCTACATGGTCGGCGCGAGTGCCGCCGTCGTATTCGTCGCGCTCATCGATCACCGTATGTGGGAAGTGCTGCCGGTGGCTGCCGGATCGATGTGCTTCGCCTACGGGCCGTACGCCGACTACGTGAAGCAGCTGGAAGAAGCGCGCCGCCGCCGTGAGGTCATCGACTTCCTCGAGCAGGGCATGTCAGTGCTCGATCGCACCGGCCGCGTCACGATGTGGAACGACGCGCTCGAGCGCTTGCTGAACTGCCCGCGCGAACGCGCCCTCGGCCAGCCGCTCGACGCTGCCGTGCCGACGCTGGCGCGCACCGATCTGCCGCGCACGATCATGGCCACGTTGTCGGACAGCAAGCCGCGAACGCTGACGCAGCTCAGGCTGCCGGCCGGGACCGGCGTGCGCATTCTCGAGGTCAAGCTGCTGGCGGTCGCGGGCGGCGTCGCGCTCCTGTGGCACGACATCACCGAGCGGACCAACGCCGAGCACGAGCTGAAGCGCACCGGCGAGCGGCTGGCGCTGGCGGCCGAAGGGGCCAACGACGGCCTGTGGCAGTGGAACCTGCAGACCAACGAGTTCTACGTCTCGGGCCGTTGGCGCGCGATGATCGGATTGCCGCCGCGCTCGGAGATCGTGCGGCCCGAAGAATGGCTGGATCGTGTCCATCCAGACGACGTGACGTCGGTGAACGAGACCTTGAAGGCGCACCTTGCGGGGCAGACGGCGGTGTTCCATCACGAACACCGCATCCGCCTCGAAGACGGCAGCTATCGACGGTTTCTCTGCCGCGGCCTCGCCGTCACCGACGGCCGGCACCGGCGCGACCGCATCGCCGGATCGCTGACCGACACGACCGAACAGGCGATCGCCCAGGAGCGGCTGCGCAGCGTCGGCTTCCTCGATCCGCTGACCGGCCTCTACAACCGCGCGGTCTTCGTCGAGGGCCTCGGGCGCCGGCTCGAGGACTCGCGCCAGCGCCGCGTCAGCACCTCGTTCGCGGTCCTCTATCTCGATCTCGATCGTTTCAAGATCGTCAACGACAGCCTGGGCCACCTGGTCGGCGACGAGCTGCTGATCGCGGCGTCGCGGCGGCTCGAGTCGTGCCTGCGACAGGGTGATGCGCTCTCCCGCCTCGGCGGCGACGAGTTCGCGATCCTCCTGAACGGACTGTGCAACGACGGCCAGGCGAATGGCATTGCCTTCCGGATCCAGGCGGCGTTGAGCGCACCGTTCTCGATCGGCGGCCGTGAAGTGTTCACCTCGGCCAGCATCGGCATCGCGTTCGGTCCGGCCCACTACACGAACCCGGACGAGGTGATGCGCGACGCCGACACCGCGATGTACCACGCCAAGTCGCGCGGCAAGGCGCGCCACGAAGTGTTCGACGCGGACATGCACGCCCGCGTCCGCGACCGCCTCAGCCTCGAGAACGATCTGCGCCGCGCGGTCGCGGCCAACGACTTCGCCGTCGCCTACCAGCCGATCGTGTCGCTGTCCACCGGGATGTGCGTCGGGTTCGAGTCGCTGGTGCGCTGGACGCGCAACGGCGAGGCGGTGTCGCCGGTGACGTTCGTGCCGATCGCCGAGGAACTGGGGCTGATCGAGTCGCTCGGCACCTGGGTGATGCAGCAGGCCTGCAACACCTTCGCGGACTGGCAGCGCCGGTACCCGCACGCCGGCCTCGAGTGCATCACCGTCAATGTCTCGAGCCGTCAGCTGATGCAGCAGAACTTCGTCCGCGTCGTCCAGCAGGCGGTGCAGGAAGCCGGACTGAAGCCGGCCGACGTGCGAGTCGAGATCACTGAGACTGCCCTGATGGACAGTCCCGGCGAAGCCGCTGGCGTACTCCGCGAGTTGCGGAACTTCGGCGTCAAGGTCTACCTGGACGACTTCGGCACCGGCTATTCGTCGCTCAGCCACCTGCACAAGCTGCCGGTCGACGCGCTCAAGATCGATCGGTCGTTCGTGAAGAGCCTGTTGCTGCCGGATCGTCCGGCGATCGTCGAGAGCATCCTGGCGCTGGCGCGCACGCTCAACACCAGCGTGGTTGCCGAAGGCATCGAGAGCGAAGTCCAGGCGCGGGAGCTCGAGCGCCTCGGCTGTACGCACGCGCAGGGGTTCCTGTTCTCGCGGCCGCTGTCCACCCAGGCGGCAGAAGCCCTGGTGATGGCGTGCCAGCCGCTCGGTCCGAAAGCCACGCTGAACCGCGCCGAGCCGATGCAGGGATCGACGGGTCCGTTCGAGACTCCCAAGGCGGCGTCTCCCGGGCTCGTGGCGAGCGCACCGCCACGCCCCGTGCCTGAACCGCCGGCGCTCGCCCGCGCGTAACGGCTCCGCTACTTCGCTGCCGCGGCCTGCAACTTCTGCCGCATTTCACTCGCCCAATTGACCACGACGGAGAGCGCGGGCCTCTCCGCGGTGCTGACGTTCCTGATGAACAGAAACCGCTTCCCGTTCGCATCGACGTCGTAGTTGCGGGCGACTTCGACCGAGTAGCTCCCGGCCGCGAAGAGCGGGACCGCCGGATCCCAGCCGAAGCCGGGTTGCTCGCGGATTTTCACCGAGACCAGTGTCCCGGCGGCATCGATGTAGAACAGCTCCCGGCCGTCGCGCGCCCATGCCGGATGCGCGCCGCCATCAACCGAGACCTGCCACTGCCCGCTGGCGATTGCCGGAAACGGATGGACGAAGACCTCGAACCGCCCCCGCTCGTCGGACTGATAGGCGATCCAGCGGCCATTGGGTGATATCTCGGCGTTGTAGACCTGCACCGGCGGCTTGGCTGCGGGTACCAGCGGTGTCGCTGGCGCCTGGTTGCCCAGCGGCAGCAGCCGCGCATTCAGCAGCTGGCCGGTGGCGTGATACACGAAATACTTGCCGTCCGGAGAGAGCGTTTCCGGATATCCGCCAGGCACGTCCAGAATCACGGCCGCCGCTCCTGTACCATCCGCGGCCTTGCGAAGAATCCGCGGGCCGCTGCCCTCGTTCGAGTCGAACACGAGGTACCGGCCATCCGGCGTCCAGATCGGATTGAACTCGGGACCGCTGGTCTGCGTGAAACGGGTGAGCACCTGGCGTGCAACATTCCACATCCAGATATCGCCATCGGCGCTGATGGCGAGCATGGTGCCGTCGGGCGAGAGGCGAGGATCGAAGTAGGACCGCGGTTCAATCGCGAACGGCTCTTCGCGCCCTTTCCTGTCCACCCATACCGGCGTCCGCAGCGGCGGCGGGGCCGCACGCTGATGCACCAGCGTGCCGCTCGCGGAGATCGCGTACTGCCCGCCCCCCTGAGCGGGGACCTGGGGCAGCAGGAGCACCGGCGTGCCCTCCACCCGCCCGGCGTCGAGGTTCAGCCTGACGCCATAGAGAGCGCCGTCGTGCACATACACCAGATCGCCGCCGGGGAGAGCCCGCGCGCCGAGACCGCCCTGGACGACGATGCTGCGCCGCCCCGAATCCAGGGCGTGAAGCGCGATCGTGCCTTCGCCGCCTGTGCCGGCGGTGGGGGAATGTACTGTGAACAGGAGATACTTGCCAGCGCCGACGAGGCTGGGATGAGAGAGCCGTTCGATCGAGGCGTCGACGTCGACGAGTTTCGCAGGCTCACCGCCGTTCTCGGGAACCGCGTAGATGCCGGACCGCCCGGCATGCGTCGTGGCGAACACGATCGAGCTGCCGTCCCAGCTCGCGCCGGCCGACCGCGCCGGCACGACAGCGAGCGTAATCGGGCTCCCGCCCGACAGGGCCACCTTCCGAAGCACCAGCCCTCCCTTGGCGAAGTAGGCGACCGATGCGCCATCCGGGGAAAACAGGGGTTCCCTGGGATCTTCGTTGGTGCCCGCGATCGGCTCCGGCGTGAGCTGATCGATGCGGCGCGCATACAGGTGCCGGTCGGCGTGATAGAGCATCGTGGCACCGTCCGGTGAGACGGCGACGGCACGGGCACCGGTGCGCGCGAACTGCTGCCCGTCGGGCAGCACCTGCTCGAATCGCATGATGCCCGGCGGCTGGACCGTCGGCGTACCGCCCCAGAGTAAAGCGCCTGCGAGCAATCCCAGCGCCAGTGCGGCGGCACCGACGGCGGTTGTCATCGGCGATCGCCGGCCGCCCGCTGCCTGAGCGTGCGACTCGGATCCCGCCGCCATCCATTCGAGCTGCAATCGCAGATCGTGCGCGCTCTCCGCCCGTGCGCCGGGCTCCTTGGCGAGGCACGTGCGAATCAGGTAGTCGAGCGCCGCGGGCGCCTCCGGCTGCTGCTCGCGGATTGGCGGGGGTTCATCCCGCAGAATCGCGCCGAACAGCCGCGCTTGCGTCGCTCCATGAAACGCCACACGACCCGTGACCATTTCGTAGAGGAGCGCACCGAAGGCAAAGATGTCGGAGCGCGCGTCGGCATCGGCCCCCTCGATCTGCTCGGGCGCCATGTACGGGAACGTCCCGAGAATGGTGCCGCGCGCAGTCACTGGTGATGTCGCCGTTTGGTCGATGGGCGTTGCAGCCGCAGAGTGTGCTGCCTTCGCCAGCCCGAAATCGAGCAGCTTCGCTCGCGGTCCGACACCGGTCGGCGCCCGCCGTACCAGGAACACATTGCCGGGCTTCAGATCGCGATGGACGATGCCGCTCCGATGCGCGGTCTCGAGCGCGGTGGCGACGTCGATACCGATGCGGATCGCTTCGGGCACGGCCACGGCGCCGCGGGCCAGTCGCTCGGCGAGCGTCTCGCCCTCCAGGTATTCCATGACGAGATAGTGCACACCGGGCATGCCCGTCGCGGGAGCGGCTGTTTCACCGACATCGAAGAGCGTGCAGATGTGCGGATCGTTGAGGGCCGAGATCGCCCGCGCTTCGCGCGCGAACCGCTGGCGAAACTCAGGATCCGCCGCGAGCGGCGCCGGCAGGACCTTGATGGCCACGACCCGGTCCAGCCTCGTGTCTCGCGCCTTGTGGACCTCTCCCATGCCTCCGGCGCCGAGTCGCCCGAGCATTTCATACGGCCCGAGACGGGAGCCGGCGTGAAGTTCCACGGCGCCGCCTAGCATACGCCCCTTCGACTGGCGGGCGCTCGCGCTGGTCAAGTCCTCGACGCGCGCTCAGGAGTGGTGGTACACGCGAACGAGCGTTCCGCCGCATTCATCGTTCGACGCGAATCGATGGCTCCGGTTTCCCGTCCCACGTCAAACGATAGGTGGCATCCCGGCGCACGTTGCCGACCAGTGCCGGCCGGAAGCACGCGACGCACGTGCCGCGCGCATGGCGGACGCTCGGATAGATGATGCCGAGCGATCCGGCGTCGAGCAGGTGCTCGGCGAGCGATTGCGAGGCGACGTAGCTGGCGGGATCGAGCACCTCGCGAAATCCGCGGACGCCGCGCAGATCGTGAAAGCCCGCGCTGAAGTCGGCGAGATAGTCGTCGTAGGTCACTGTATCCTCGAAGCGCCCCACCTCCGCCAGCTGCACCGACTTGTGGAACGCGACCTCGGCCTGCGACGTGGCCAGGTCGAAGCCGGCGTACCACGCGCCGCGCTCCGGACTGCTGAACCGGGCGCCGAGCGGATGCGGATGGCAGAACGTGGCGTTGATCACCGACGCATTCGGCACCCCGAACACCAGCTCCTCGACGCCGATACCGGGCAGCAGCCGCTGGCCGGCGAGCAGCCGGTCGTTGGTGGCCGACTCGAGCGCGAAGATCGCCTGCAGATCGTCGTCATCGTCGGTGAGCGCTGCGAGCACGCTGTCGCCGTGCGGGTGATGCCGCGAGGGGACGAGCCGATGGGTGTCGAACTGGCGGACCAGCGTGACCGGCGGCAGCCGCATCAGCCGGCGCGGCGCGCGTCGACCAGCCGCCGGACCGTCTGGATCGCGGGCAGCCCGCCGCGCACCATGTAGGCGAGCGGCGCCTCGCCGGCGAAGATCGGGTTCTGGTTGGGGAGCTGCACCCACTCGTCGGCGAGTCGCTCCGAGTGCAGGATCCGCAGCGCCTTGAAGATGCCGATCAGATAGGAGATGCGTGTCAGCCGGTCGGTGTCGACGACCCGGTCCGGCTGGCGCTTCATCTCGTAGTAGGGGCCGTTGGTGACGCCGCCGAGCAGCGCGCGCGCATCTTCGTCGCGCACGCGCCACAGCGCCATGATGCGGAAGAACGCCTTGAGCCCGGCGGGGGACAAACGTTGCCGTTCGCCCCGCGTGCCGAGGTCGGGCGGCGACTCGAGCTGGTACCGGCTGTCGGGGTAGCGGATGGAGGGGCGCACGTAAACTCCTGTTCAGGAGTATACATGCTCCTGGTATGACGGTCAAACCCCAGCCACCGTCGCACGCCGGAAGGACGGCTCAGTCCTCCGGAGGCTCGCCGCCGGGCGCCATCTTCACGAGCCGCGGCTCGAACCGGGCCAGGGGATCGACCAGGTCGTGCTGTGCGGCCATGACCTCGTCGATGTCCTTGTAGGCCATCGGCACTTCGTCCAGTCCGGCGGAGAGCAGCGTGACCCCGCGTTCCTTCAGGAATCGCTGCGCGACGTCCCACGTGAACAGCTCTTTCGCCCTGGTCCGGCTCATGCGGCGTCCGGCGCCGTGCGACGCCGAGTTCAGCGACGCCGCCACGCCTTTGCCGCGGACGACATAGCCGGGTGTGGCCATCGAGCCGGGGATGATCCCGAGCACGCCCGCTCCGGCCGGCGTCGCTCCCTTGCGGTGCACGATCACCTCCGCCTCGGTTCCGTCCGGCAGGCGGTGCCGTTCGCGCCACGCGTAGTTGTGATGGTTCTCGAGGTCGAGCCGGACCTCGACGCCCAGTGCGCGGGCGATACTCGCGTGAATCAGCTGGTGATTCGCGGCAGCATAGCGGCCCATCAATTCCATCGCCGCCCAGTACTCCTGGCCCGCCTCGCTGGCGAGATCGAGCCAGGCCAGGTGCGCGAGCTCCCTGGGCAGCTCCGGATGCAGATCACGCGCGAGCCGGCTGTAGTGCTGCGCGATCGCCGCGCCGGTCCCACGGCTGCCCGAGTGGCTGAGCAGCGCGAGGTAGTTGCCGGGCGCCAGGCCGACGGCGCCATCGAGCACCGTCAGCTGGCCGAACTCGACGAAGTGGTTGCCGCTGCCGCTGGTGCCCAGCTGCGACCACGCGCGATCCTTCAGCGTCGACGTGAGCGACGTCACCCGCCAGTCTGCGTCCATGACGTCGTGCTGATGCCGCGACTTGAAGGTCGCGCCGACGCCGAAGCGGGTCTCGCGCTCGAGCGCCCGCGCCAGCCGCGGCTGATCGATCGCGAGCGTCTGCACCGGCAGATCGAGCACCGTCATCTTCATGCGGCAGGCGATGTCGACGCCGACGGCGTAGGGGATGACCGCCTCATGGGTCGCGAGCACGCCGCCGATCGGCAGCCCGTAGCCAACGTGCGCGTCCGGCATCAGCGCGCCGGACACCGCCACCGGCAGCCTGCACGCGTTCTTCAGCTGCTCGACGGCGGACGATTCGAGGTTCTCACCCCAGATGCGATACGGTGCGTCCACGGCCCGCGGGCGGAACCGACCGGCAGCCGACGCCTGATCGATCAGCTGCCGCGCCAGCCCGGCATACGTCTCGTCGTCGAGGTGCGACGCGGGCGAGGCGGCGACACGCCGCAGCTCGTCCAGCACCTGCGCCATGCTCCGCTTCGCCGTTTTCGCCTTCTGCAGGATCTGCTTGGCCGTCTCGGCGCACGCTCCCGCCGGAATGCCCATCTGCGCAAAGTCACGTGTTTTCAAGTGACAACCCTAATCTCTATTCCTGGTCCCGTCCCGAATCGCGCCGGGCACCGAGCACCGAGCACCGAGCACCGAGTCCCCGAGCACCGACACCCAGCACCCAGCACCCAGCACCCAGCACCCAGCACTGAGCACCGTTCCCCATATAATCCCCCCCGTATGGCTTCCAGCGCCAAGCGCCTCGTCGTCCTCGTCCTGCTCGTGTGCTCGATGGGGTTGCTGATCCCGGGGCTGTTCCTGCCCGTCCTGACGATTCGCGGCGTCCTCACCCGCGACGGCATCGCGCAGGTCGCGCCGATGATGCTCGAACGGGGTCTCAACGACGAGACGATCGCGGTGCTGAAGGCGATGATGAACCCGTCGATTCTCCAGTTCCTGGAGGCGACCGGCAGCGACGTCCGCAAGATCGTCATCGAGAAGCTCGGGCCGCAGATTTCGGCGGCGCTGCAGAAGAACGTCGGCGAGGTCGAAGTCTACGAACAGACCCGCAGCATTGTCGGCGCGGTGCAGCGGCTCTACGAGGTCGGCAGTCCGATCCCGGCGACGCTGATCCTGCTGTTCAGCGTGATCGTGCCGTTCGGGAAGGCGACCCTGGTCGCCTGGGCGATGTTCATGACCGGCGACGCGGCACGGCGGCGGACGCTGCGGTTCGTCGAGGCGATCGCCAAGTGGTCGATGGCGGACGTGTTCGTGGTGGCGATCCTGATCGCCTTCCTCGCGGCGCAGGCCAGCGCCACCCCGACGCAGGGACCCAATGCGGCGCCGGCGATGATCGCGTTCACGGCGCGATTCGGCGCCGGGTTCTACTGGTTCGCCGCGTACTGCCTGTTCTCGCTGGCGTCGCAACAGGCGACGGTAAGGATGGCGGCCTCCGTCGTCGACCAGCCGGTTGCGGCGCCGCCCGCGTAGACAACGTCCCCACGACCTCTTCACAACGATCGCGACGGCACGACGAAGAATTGCGGATCCTGCCGGTGTTCGATCGGGGAACGGGGACTGGGGACGCGGGACTGCCAACCGGTGACTAGAACCGCTTCGTGATCCACCCCGCAATATCGTCGAGCACGAACGCCGGGATGTGTCCGGCCCGTTCGTACTCGGCCGGCGTGCTCTTGCCCTCGCCGGCCAGGAACAGGTGATTCAGCGTCGGGTAGGTCTTGAACGTCACGTGGCCCTTGCCGGCCAGGGCGTCGCGCCATCCCTGCAGATCGGCCAGCGTCACCTGGTAATCGCGCTCGCCCTGCAGGATCAGCATCGGCACTGACAGGGTCGCCGCGACCTGCGCGGGTTGGTAGGCATCCAGATCCTTCCAGTACGACTCTGGCGCGGCCCTCCGCAGCATCTGCAAGCCCTGTTCGACGCTCGGGCCGCCGGGCGTGATCGCGGCGAGATACGTGAGCTGCTCACGGGCCGCCTCCATCAGCGGGCGGGTCGCGCCCGCCATGATGATGATCCCGGCGAGCGATCGATCCTCCGCGGCGATGCGCGGCGCCAGCGTCCCGCCGAGACTGTGGCCGAGCACGAAGACGCGCTTGGGATCGATCCGGGGATGCGCGCGCAGAAGTGCGGCGCCCAGCATCGCGTCATCGGTGACCTCGTCGCGGACGGTCAGGTTGGGTCGGCCCGCGAGCCGTGGTCCGTGCTGCCGGGAGCGCTTCTCGTAGCGCAGGACCGCGATGCCGCGATCGGCGAGCCCCCACGCGAGATCGCGGAACGGCGTGTTCGGGCCGACGGTAGCGTCGCGATCCTGCGGACCCGAGCCGTGCACCAGCACCACCGCGGCGTCGATCTTGTCGTTCGGCAGTGACAGCGTGCCCGGCAGCGCCCACTCGCCGCTGCCGACCATGACCGGTTGTTCCGTGAAGCGGCTCGACGCCGGCGGCGTGGCCGGTGCCGTGGACGCCGGCCGCGGCGTGAGGCGGAGCCCGGCGATCCTGCCCTCGGCATCGAACGCGATCGTGATGTTCACCACCGTCCTCTCGAACTGGCATCCGAGCACCACCGTCGTGACGCCGCCAGGCGTGGTCGTCTCCTGGTGATCGAGGATTGCCTTCACCGGCCCCACCTGCTGCCGCAGCGTCGTCCAGACCTCGCGGAGCTGGAGCGGAGTCATCGCGGCCGCGACCTTGTTGTTGAATTCCTTTGCGACCTCCTCGAACTGGTCCTGGCCGAGCCGATTGAGCACCCGCTTCGCGTGCGTGACCGCGGGGCTGTCCTGGGCTCCTTCGACAGGCTCAGGACGGGCCCCTTCGACAGGCTCAGGACGGGCCCCTTCGACAGGCTCAGGGCGGGCTTGCGCGACGGGCCCGGCGAGTCCCAGCAGGGCGATGACGCACAGGGCCACGGTCAAGTGTCGGCAGCGATGCATGGGTGAGGCCCTGGCTGTAAAGTGAGAGACGAATAACCCGTGTCAACTCCCAACTCCCAACTCCCAACTCCCAAATTTTGACAGATTGGGAGTTGGAGGTTGGGGATTGGGCGTTGACGTGCAGCGTTCTTCGGCAACCTGCTAGAGCGACAGGTTCTTTCGCGCGTAGGC
>CAVVSR010000008.1:0-282955 GCA_963750935.1 uncultured Acidobacteriota bacterium | reverse complement strand
GCTCGCGGCCCTCGAAGCCTCGCGCGGGTCGGACAAACGCTGACCTGACGTTCATGCTCGAGGTCGCGAACTTGCCAGCAGGCCGGTCATCGCGATGTGGATGAATCGAAGACCACCTGGTCGTACCAGTGAGCTTCTCGAACAGAGCCTGGCCCGGGCAGCACTTGGTTGCCGCCTGCACGGTCGACAATCTCTCCGATGCTGCGATGGCCGTCGACGGCGTCGAGCATCTGCTTGTCCCGCCCGTCGATGATCATGATCAGATCGGGATACGCGTGGTATCGACTCACGAGCACACCCGCCGCTCCCGTCAGGCAGCCGTTCCTGGACGCAGTGCGTGCCGGGGAGCCGGATCGGCACGTATCGAGGCCAGGGCTCCTGATCGACACAACGCGGCTTCGTCACCACCGGCGAGGCGTCGTCTCTTGACAGGATGACACTGTGACTCGCGATGGCGCCGCGCCAGAGCTCCATCGCCGCGTACTGCTCCCGCTCGGACAGCGCGGCCAACCGGCTCGCGTGAGGCGTCGCCGCGATGGCGCCGCACTGAGGCAGGTACGGAGCCTGGCTGCACCAGCGCTCGAACCTCAGGCCGTTGCCCTCGATGAACTCGAACAACTGCGGCACGGAGTACGACCGGTCGCGTGGGTTCAGGAGCGCATCGGCGAGCGCGTCGGCGTTTGTGGAGTCCCGCGATCCGCGCAGCAGCGCCGCCAGCGGGTGCTGGTGAGGCAGCGCCTTCACGGCGGCCATCAGCTCGCCGATCTCTTGCTCTGAGGTCTTGATGCCCAGTCTCCGGCAGTAGTCCTGAAGCATGTAGATGCCGGTCCGGCCGTAGGGCGCGTACACCATCAGCTAGAGCGCACCCTGAGGTTTCAGGACGGAGCGGAGGGCGCGCAGGCCGGCATCGGGATCCGCGAGATGGTGCAGGACGCCGGTGCAGACGATCAGATCGAAGGTGTGGCCAAGTGCGGCAGCCTGCTCGATCGGCAGTTCCCGCAGGTCGAGATTCGTGAGGTTGTACTGCCGCTTGCATTGACGACTGTGATTGAGGCTGGTCGGGCTGACGTCGATCCCGACGTTGCGGGCATCGGGGTGGCAGAGCGCATACTTCGCGGCTTGCCATGTTCCACAGCCGGCCACCAGGATATCGAGTTCGGCACGATACGGCCGGTCGGGCCATAGCAGGTGGGACTCGGCGCGATGGCGATTCGGGTCCCGCCACTCGTCGCGCGCCCGATCGAGATTCGCCACCGGCGGCGGATACGGGTGGTTAGTATAGAAATCGCGGACGGGGTCGGCATTCATCTCGGATACGCGAGTATCCCCGTTGCCTTGGGTCGTCATACACCGCGGGTGTATCGACGAGGAGGCGGTCGTCTCGAACGACCGCCTCCCTCTGTTTTCGAAGCGGTGGTCATACCAGCCGGCACCCTAAGCGGCCTCTCTGCAGGGCCTCGCCCGTCTTCCGCGCCTTCTCGATCGCCTGATCGATGCTGAAGCTTGCCGGCTTCTGTCGCGGCGGGAATTCCGTGAACGTCTTGAGGAACTCCCCGACGATGACCTGGGCCGGAACCAGCAGGAACGCGCGGTCGGCCTTCCACTTGTCATAGAACATCGAGGCGTCCTCGGACGCCCGTTCGAACGGGTCGCTCCGCAGGTTGTACATGTGCGGCATGCGCATCGCCACAAACGGCTCCCCCACACAGCCAGCCCATGCGCGCGCTGCTCCATGAACGTGCACTTCCAGTTGCCGACGCGAATCGCCATCAGGTCGCCGTCGTCGCTCCAGTAGAGGAAGTCCCTTGCGCGGGTTCTCCTTCACCTCGCCCTTGAGGAACGGCAGCAGGTTGTAGCCGTCGATGTGGACCTTGAAGGTCTTGTTGCCCGACTTGTAGCCCCTTTCTTGAGCTTCTCGACAATATCCGGGTCGCCGGCCGCCGCCGCCAGGGTCGGGAGCATGTCCGTGATGCGAGAAGATCTCGTTCGACACGGTGCCCGGCTTGATGACCCCGGGCCAGCGGATGGCACACGGCACTCGCCAACCGCCCTCGAAGTTGGTGTCCTTTTCGCCGCGGAACGGCGTCGTGCCGCCGTCGGGCCAGCTCATCACCTCGGCGCCGTTGTCGGTCGAGTACATCACGATGGTGTTGTCGGCGATGCCGAGCTCGTCGAGCTTGTCGAGCAGCTGCCCGACGTGACCGTCGTGCTCCACCATCCCGTCGGGATACACGCCGAGACCGGTCTTGCCCTCGGACTCCTTCTTGAGGTGCGTGAAGATGTGCATCCGGGTCGAGTTCCACCAGACGAAGAACGGCTTGTCGTCCTTGACCGCCTTCTCCATGAACTTGAGGCTCGCGTCGAGGAACTCCTCGTCGACCGTCTCCATGCGCTTGATCGTCAGCGGACCGGTGTTCTCGATCTTCTGCGTGCCGTCCGCATTGGCCCAGCTGTGCAGCACGCCGCGCGGCCCGAACTTCTTCTTGAACTCGGGATCCTTCGGGTAGTCGGGGTTCTCAGGTTCCTGCTCGGCGTTCAGGTGATAGAGGTTGCCGAAGAACTCGTCGAAACCGTGCGCCGTGGGCAGGAACTCGTCGCGGTCGCCGAGGTGGTTCTTGCCGAACTGCCCGGTCACGTAGCCGAGCGGCTTCAGCACGTCGGCGATGGTGGGATCTTCGGGTCTGCAGCCCGAGGTCCGCGCCGGGAAGGCCGACCTTGGTGAGCCCGGTCCGGATCGGCGACTGGCCGGTGATGAACGCCGCGCGGCCCGCCGTGCAGCTTTGCTGGCCGTACCAGTCGGTGAAGTTCGCGCCCTCCTTGGCGATGCGGTCGATGTTGGGGGTGCGATACCCCATGATGCCGTTGTTGTTCGCGCTGATGTTGAACCAGCCGATGTCGTCGCCCCAGATGATCAGGATGTTCGGCTTGTCGCTCTTCGCCATGTGGCCTCCTGACCGTGTTCAGTTTCCGAAACCCGCAGTCGCCCTCGATCGGAACGCCTTGTCGCGGGGCGCCCTGGGGCGAAACCACGGCCGACCGTAGGCGCGCCTCGGTCCTCGAACGTTCCGTCAAGATGGTGCGGAGCCCTAACCCCGCGCGGCCAGAGCAGTTAGGACGATCGCGCCCTTGCTCTGCGTCGTGGTTGTCCCCTGACGAGGGGCAACGGCCGTGCCGTTGGGGGAGATGACGCGAGATGAATTGACCTGTGAGAAGGCCAGCGAGCCTGCCGCGTGCGAGCGTGGGGTGAGCTGCGACGGGAACGTCGGCGCTGCGAAGTCGGCGGCACTGTCGAGCTGACGCTCGACGCTTCACGCTGGAGGTCAGAACGCATCGTCGTTGCCGCCACCGACGAGTGCGACTGGCGAAGGCGCTGTGAGAATCAGTCGCCGTTCTCAGTGTGCATGTAGTAGGCGGTCATCGCTCCGTCCGGCCATTCGCGGACAACGAGCACGGCCTTGTGATCGTCGACGAAGATCAGCGGCCATTCCTGTGTTGGCGTCTGATGACTGCGGGCAACCATCGTTCGGAGGTTGTCGAGCTGGCGCTGGAGTTCGGGATCGAGGCCTGACCACATTAACTGGAGCACCCCATTTGCGCTGGAATGATGAGTCGGCTCCATTATACACGAGTCGGCAGTGCGTGTCTCCAAGTGCTTGATGGTGCGAGCTTTCCGGTGACGCTTCAGATCGAGCTGAGGCGGAACGCGGGGCCGTGAGACGACCTAATTCGCCCGCCGTTGCGTCACGGCACGACGAACTTGTGTCCCGCGCTCCGCGGGCTGTATCCCGTCGTGAAGTTCCCGGCCAGGATCCACCAGGTTGCCGTGCCGGACGCCATTGGCGGCGACAGGGTGACACTGCAAATCGTCGAGGACGAGCAGCCGGTAGACGCCAGGTCTGTACCACGTCTGCACGCGCACGACGCCCGCGGCATCCTCCACCCACAGCAAGTGATAGGTGGCGCCCGAGACGCGGTTCCACTGGAATTGAATGGCCGGCCAGGCTGGCAGCGATCCGCTCGGCGCGATCAACGTCGGCTTCGCGAGCGCCTTCAGCGTGAAGCTGCCGGCGGCGCTCCACGCGCCGAGCCCCGCAGCGTTCCATGTCAGCACCCCCCATTGGATGGGTCCTGGTGTCAGCGGAACGATTGGCGTGACCGCGCACCTCCCGGTACCCGACGCACAGCCCGCCGTCGAGCGCTGGTACCATGCCTCATGACGCGTGCCGGTGCTGTCGTTGATCCACAGGAAATAGAACGTCGAGTTGCTGACGGCATTCCACGTGAACGTCGGAGTCGCGGACGTCGACCCGCTGAGGGGACTCACGAGTGTGACCGCCGATGGCGGCGGCGACCCGAGCTGTTCCCCTGTCGTAAAGCTCCAGACCTGGCTCCACTTCTCCTGCAGCGCCATCGTTTTCCCGACGACTCTCCAGTAGTACGTGGTGTACGGATTCAGCGGCGCGGAGACGAAGTGGCTCTGCATCTCGGTTGCGCTCTCGCTGGGGCCGAGCTCGAGGTTCGACGCGATCCGGGTCGTCGGGTTCGGATTCGTGTCCAGGTAGATGTCGTAGAGATGCGCCCAGGGCCCGCCGTACCACTGCAGCGTCACTGCCGTCACCACACCCGTGCTTTGATGCGCGGGCGACGGCGTCGTCGGCGAGTTGGGGGGCAGCGGAGTGAACGCCGTGGTCTCCACGACGCCGGTCGTGTTGCCCCACTTGCGCCTGAACTGGTCGACAAACCATCCGGCAATGTACGGCTTTGTCGTGAACATGTTGTGTTCGAGCTGGCCAGCCGCGGACGGACTGGTCCAGTTGGAGGACCCGAAGATGACCTCCCCCTGCCCGTACAGGATGACGGATTTTTGATGGGCCAGCCCGAGGTGCGCGCGGTGCTTGATCTCGACGCCACCCATGTATAGGCGATCGACGTTCCACGCGTGCCAGAGCCGCGTCGGATCGCGGTATTGCTCCGGTTCGGTGATCAGCCGCACACCCACGCCTCGTGCTTTGGCGGCGAGGATCGCGTCGGTGTGCTGGCGGTCCGTGATCCGGTACATGATGACGTCGATCCAGTACGTTTCGGCTTTGTAGCTGGCGATCGATCGCGTGCGGAAGTTCTCGGTCGGCGGAAAATTGAGGGAAGGATCCTTGGGAAACGTGCCGTATCGCCGCGTCAGTCCGGAGACGTTGGCATAGTCGGCCCAATTCGTGTTGTCGACCCACTCATCGTCGAAGCGCGTCCGGAAGCTGTCGACGATGGGGGTGTCGCTGGTGAAGTAGATCGCTTCGTCGACATAGTTCTCGTACGGCACCGACGACAGCGGGATCCAGGCGTCCGCGCTGTAGTTGGCCCCGCTGAACTCCACCATGTTCTGACCGTGGAACAGCATCATCTTCCAGTGCAGGATGTACTGGGAGGTCCGCCGGCGCATCGGGATGCCGCCAGCCTGCAGCTCCTGCAGGCGCTGGGCGTTCAAGGAATACGAGCTGTTGGCGCGCGGATCGATCAGCACGCGGACCGGTACCCCGGCGCGGTGCCTGCTGATGAGCTCGGCGGTGTATCGCGCATCCTCCATGAACCAGAACGCCACGTCGATGCCGACGGTCTCGTTGCGGATCAAGTTGATGAGGATGCTGCGGCAGCTCTCGTTCGCAGGGTCGCAGAGCCGGTCCTGTGCGGACGCTGGTGCTGCGCCGGGTGATGATGATGCCAAGGACAACCGCAATGAAGAATCGGGACGATCGAATAGTCATCTTGACAAGCACAACAGGGCTATCGCAGGGTCACCCTTCGGGCTCGACCTCATGCGAATCAAATGCCGATTCCAGGCACGAGCATTAGACCTGGAATTTCATTGGCGTTTTTGCACAATCTCCCCCACACTCCCCCCGATGCCCACTTCACCGGGGCTACATCCTGTAAGAATCCAGGAGTGAGACTGTATGGTGGAGGTGTTCCGCCGGGAAGGCGACGCGGCTCACAGCCGCGCTTGCGCACGACCGGCGAGCGACGCCGCGCCAGGCGCCTAGGTTCGCCGAGCCGGCGCGCGAGCCAGAACGGTGGTGCCACGAGTCGATTGCGACTCGATGAACAGCTCGCCACCGACCAGCTTCAGACGTTCCTTCATGCTGGTCAGGCCGAGTCCCAGGCCTCGACTCGCCGCATCGACGTCGAAGCCAACACCTTCATCACGGACGGTGAGATCGAGTGTGTTCGCCGTTCCGAGAAGATGCACATCGAAATGCCGGACCCGGCTGTGTCGCACCGCGTTGTGCAGGGCTTCCTGGAGGACCCGGAAGAGGCAGAGCGACACGTCAGGCGGTACACTGCCCGGAACGTTCTCGGAGCGGAAATCAATCTCGGCCCTCTTCTGGCCCGCGAGCTCTTCACAGAAACCCCGCATTGCCGCCACGACGCCCAGATGCAGCAGCCGTGGCGGGTGCAGATCGTGTGACAGCGCCTGCACATCGCCAATGATCTCCGCGGTCTGCTTCTGCAGCGCGTCCAGGCAGCCCGGGGCCTCACCAGGGGAGGAATCCGGCAGCAGTTCTTTCACCTGTGCCAGCGCCATCGCCAGCAATGCGAGGCGCTGACCGATATCGTCGTGCAGGTCTCTGGCGATCCTGGCGCGCTCCGATTCCTGGGCCTCGATGAGACGGCCATTCACGCTGGACAGCGCTTCTTCGGCAAGCTTGCGCAGCGTGATGTCCTGGACCGTGCCGCGAAGCCCCGCGATGTGACCGGAAGAATCGCGCTGGACCTCTCCGCGTGCCGTCACCCACCGGTGCGTGCCATCGGCGCGGACCATCTCCAGAACGAGCTCGTAGGGTGCGCCGGTGTGGAGGGCCGTTTCGACGGCACCCCGCAGCCGGTCCCAGCTCTCGCGGACATAGAGCTGTGAGTGTTCCTTGTAAGTCACGGCCGGCAAGCTCGGATCGCGGCCGGCGATGCGATAGAGCTCTTCGGACCACACGACCGTGTCGGTATCCGGATCCCACTGCCAGCTGCCGACTCCAGCGAGGCGCTGCGCTTCCTGGAGCTCCCTCTCCTTGCCCCGCAGTGATTCCTCGGCATCCTTGCGTTCGGTGATGTCCACGGCCATGCCCAGCATCCGCTCCGGGTCGCCGCCGGGTGAGTAGTAGAACTGGCCCTTGGCCGCCACCCATCGCACTGTGCCGTTGGGCCACAAGATGCGGAACTCCGCCGTGTAAGGTGAACGGCTCTCGAGTGCGTCCTTGACGGCGGTCCAGACCAGGCCCCGGTCTTCCGGATGCACCGAACGACGGAAATCGTCGACGTGTCCGACGTAGATGTTGGAGGGCATGCCGAAGATGGTCGACAAGTCGCCGAACCACGTATCGCGGTTCGTCTTGAGATCCCATTCCCAGCCCACGCACTTGCCCGACTCCATCGCCAGCCGGAGCCGATCGTCGGCGACGTTGCGCTCGGCTTCAGCGCGCCTGAACTCCGTCACGTCGAAGCACGCGCCAATGTAACCAGCGAACGAACCGTCGGAATCGAATAGCGGTGCCGCATTGTCGAGGACCCACCGGTATTCACCGTCATGCCGCCGCAGCCGATATTCCATCAAGAACGGTTCACGACGGTCGAAGGCGCGGCCATACGTGTCCAGGCAACGCTGCAGATCTTCGGCGTGTACACCGTCTGCCCAACCATCGCCGATCTCGGCCTCGAGGGGTCGCCCCGTGAAGTCGAGCCACGGCTTGTTGAAGTAGGTGCAGCGCTTGTCGAGACCAGAAATCCAGACGAGCAGCGGCAGACTATCCGCCACCAGCTGGAACGTCTCGTCCCTGCCTCGGTGCGATGGCCGGCTAGTCGCGCGCGCCGTCAGGCTGGCGGTGCGATGTTCAATGTCCGACATTGCTGATTTGAAGAGCGTCGTTGGGTCGCATCCTACACCAACCAGCGCGCCGTGGGTCCGCTCAGCGCGACCGTACAAACGAAGAGGTCGCCGGAATCCGACGACCTCTCCTTCCAGGATCTTTGGTTGCGGGGGCGGGATTTGAACCCGCGACCTTTGGGTTATGAGCCCAACGAGCTACCGGACTGCTCCACCCCGCGTCAGGAAGAGATTAATACTAGCACCCGCCTCGAGCACGGTCAACCTCAGGCGGCCGGAGAATTCGTCGCCAACGATCGACAATCCAGCAGCAACTCGACGCCCGACGTCTCGTGATCGCTGTGCCGGGCGCGTCGACCTGGACACGTCACCGGCGCGGTCGCCGCACGCACCGATTCGACGTAGCCGCGCGCCACTTCCGGGGCGACGTAGCCGACCTTCTCGCCGTTCACGACCACCGCGATCGCGTGGCGCAGGTACCGGTTGTCGGGTTCGGCCGCGAGCGTCGCGGTGAACGACCCGGGCAGACGCCGCACCACCTCGATATAGCCGAGACCGCCCACCACCGGGACTCGCTCGAGGATAGAATCGGGCATCGGCCGATTGTAGCGTGTCGGCCGGACCGATCGAGCGTGCTCCTCTATGCCTGTTGATACCGAAGAACTCGTCACGCGCCTGCGCGCCGCACGCGCCATCGTTGTCGTCACCGGTGCCGGCGTGTCCGCGGCGAGCGGCGTCCCGACCTTTCGCGGAGACGACGGCCTGTGGCGGCAGTACCGGGCCGAGGACCTCGCCACGCCCGAAGCGTTCGCGCACAACCCGCAGCTGGTCTGGGAATGGTACGACTGGCGCCGCTCGGTCATCGCGGGGTGCGCGCCGAACGCGGCCCACACCACCCTCGCGAAATGGAGCGCGCGGCCCGGCTTCACGCTGATCACCCAGAACGTGGACGGACTCCACGAACGCGCCGGCACCAGCCACGTCGTCCGCTTCCACGGCTCGATCTGGGAACTGCGCTGCGCGGCGGAGTGCGGCGCCCCGGCCTGGGAGGACCGCACCGTCCCCCTCGCTGCCCTGCCGCCCACCTGCCCCAGCTGTGGCGGCCTCGCCCGTCCGGGCGTGGTCTGGTTCGGCGAATCAATCGACCCCGACGTCCTGCAGCGCTCGTCCGACGCGGCCTCGGCCGCCGACGTGTTCCTGTCGATCGGCACCTCGTCGCTCGTCTATCCGGCGGCGGGACTGCTCCACGTGGCCCGTCGCGGCGGCGCCTTCGCCGCCGAGATCAATCCGGGCGCGACCGGCTCCTCCGGGAACGTCGACCTGGCGATTGCCGCGCCCGCCGAGGACGCGCTGCCGATGCTGGATGTGCGGATGCGGATGGGGTAAAGTCGCGGATCGTGATGGGATCGGGATCGGTGATCACTCCGGTGATCCCGATCCTGATCACTGATCACGACTATATTCTCGGCAACGTTACTTCCTGCTGCTTGAGGTACTTGCCCTTCTTGTCCGCGTACGAGATCTCGCACGGCTCGTCGCTCTGGAAGAACAAGACCTGCGCGATGCCCTCGTTGGCGTAGACCTTGGCCGGCAGCGGCGTGGTGTTCGAGATCTCCAGCGTCGCCGTCCCTTCCCACTCCGGCTCGAACGGCGTCACGTTGACGATGATGCCGCAGCGCGCGTAGGTGGACTTGCCCAGGCAGACGGTCAGCACGTCGCGGGGGATGCGGAAGTACTCGATCGTCCGCGCCAATGCGAACGAATTGGGCGGGACGATCACCGTGTCGGACTTGATGTCGACGAACGAGCGCGGATCGAAGTTCTTCGGATCGATCAGCGCGTTGTTCACGTTGGTGAACACCTTGAACTCGTCGGCGACGCGGATGTCGTAGCCGTACAACGACAGCCCGTACGACACCACGCCCTGCCGCACCTGGCGCTCCTCGAACGGCTCGATCATGCCGTGCTCGAGCGCCATCTTCTTGATCCACCGGTCAGCTTTGATTGCCAAGTCTCACGTCCTCGAGAGCGCCAACCGCAGCCGCCACGCGCCGCGGACGCCCGCCGGCCGGGTGCGGACCCGGCCGCCAGGTTCCGGCCATTGTGGCGATCCTGTCGGATTTGGCAAACGAAAAATGCGCCGGCCGATCACCGTCGGAGCAGCGCCAGCAGCAGGGTCAGCAGGATGCTCGCGATGATCGACGTGGCCAGCGGGAAGTAGAACGTGGTGTTGCCCCGCTTGAACGAGATGTCGCCCGGCAGCCGGCCGACCGGCAGCCCCGCCATCATCAGGAGGCCGACGGCCATCACGACAATCCCGACGATGACCAGGAGCTTGCCCACGGCCGCCTACGCGAGCTCCAGCCCGGGAAAGAAGTAGCCGGTCTCGAACGCCGCCGTCTCCGGCGCATCCGAGCCGTGCGTCGCGTTGTACTCGATCGACGTCCCGAACTCCTTGCGGAGGGTGCCGGCGTCGGCCTTCGCGGGGTCGGTCGCCCCCATCAGCGTGCGCCACTTCTTGATCGCGTCCGGCGCCTCGAGCGCCAGCACCACGACGGGCCCCTGCGACATGAACGTCGTCAGGCTGCCGAAGAACGGCCGCGCCCGGTGCACCGCGTAGAAGCCTTCGGCCTCACGCGCCGACAGGTGCATCATGCGCATGGCACGGATCTGGAAGCCAGCCTCTTCGATGCGTTGGATGATTCGCCCCGCGTGCTTCGCCGCGACGGCGTCCGGCTTGATGATGGCAAGTGTACGTTCCATATTTCCTTGAATTATATGCCGGGAGCCGGCTCAACCGGACACGTCTCCCGCGAGTCACCGGCGCACGATGGCTGATGGAATGGGAGCTGAGCGATGACAGAGAGACTGGCAAAGAAGACGCCGACGACCCATCACGACAGCGACGAGCACATCGGCGCGGTCGAGGGAGACCGCGCGTCGGACGACCCCAATCAGGGCAACCCGAATGCACCGGGGATTGACGCGGAGGGGCTGCCGAACGATCCGGTGGGCACCGCCCAGGACCGCATCGGCGCCAATCTCGACGAGACCGAAGGCGGCTGAGCCGGCGGGCTCAGCGGTGGGCTTCCATGAACTCGTCGAGCGCCGCTTTCGGCGGCCGCACCCGGTCGAGCGGCAGCGTCGCGAGCGGCTCGTCGACGATGTTCAGGAGGTCGACGAGATCCTGCTTGTCGGGGGCCACGTAGAGAATCCCGGTCGCGAACTCGCCGCGCCGATCGGTCTCCTGCAGCAGCCGCAGCGCCGCGTGCTTGTCGGTCGGGTTGTACTCCTCCGACACCTTCGTCAGGTACAGCTTCGACCCGTCGTGCAGCCGCACTTCCTTGGTCGTACCTGCGTCGTACTCGATCGAGATGTCCTCGAAATACGGGACGAAGTTGATCTGGCCGAGCGCCTCCTCGTGCTCCTTCACGTACGCGTAGCTCTTGGTCGAGCCCTCGTGGTCGTTGAAGGTGACGCAGGGCGAGAGCACGTCGATCATGCAGGTGCCGCGATGGCTGAGCGCGGCCTTGAGGATCGTCAGCAGCTGCTTCTTGTCCCCTGAGAACGACCGCGCCACGAACGACGCCCCGAGATCGATCGCCAGCGAGCAGGTGTCGATCGGCTGCAGCTCGTTCGGCGTTCCTCCCTTGGTCTTCGAGCCGACGTCGGCGGTCGGCGAGAACTGCCCCTTGGTCAGGCCGTAGCAGCCGTTGTCCTCGATGATGTAGATGATCGGCACGTTGCGCCGCATCAGGTGCACGAACTGTCCGATCCCGATCGCGCCGGTGTCGCCGTCGCCGCTGACGCCGATGGCGAGCAGCTTCCGGTTGGCGAGAACCGCGCCGGTGCCGACCGACGGCATGCGGCCGTGCACGGTGTTGAACCCGTGCGACGCGCCCAGGAAGTAGGCCGGGCTCTTGCTCGAGCAGCCGATCCCCGACAGCTTGATTACGCCCTTCGGGTCGACACCCATTTCGAAGAAGGCGTCGATGATGCGCTCGGAGATCGCGTTGTGGCCGCAGCCGGCGCACAGCGTCGTCTTGCCGCCGCGATAGGGCTGGAGCTCGAGGCCGATGCGGTTGATCTTCTTGCCGGGCTCAGGAGTTGCGGTGGTAGTCATTTATTTATGCTCGCGGGGCCCCACCCCCCTCGCTCTCGCTCGAGGGCGCGGCTGCACCGCGCTACCCTCCGGCCCCTCGCTCGGGCCGCAGGCGCTGTTATCGCTCTTTCTGTTATCGCTCGCCGGCGGTGACGAGTGCGTCCTTGCCGGCCCGGGCCTTGAGTCCTTCCTGCGTCTCGATCGCGTCGGTCACCGTCCGGGCGTCGATCGGCAGGCCGCTGTAGTGCAGCACGCTGCGGATCTTCGCGCACCGTTCGGGCGTGCAGTCGAGGCGCATCAGGCCGAACATCTGCGCGTCGCGGTTCTGTTCGACGAGATAGACCCGGGTGTAGCGGTCGATGAACTCGTCGAGCTCGGACGTGAACGGATAGGCGCGCAGCCGCAGGTAGCCGGTCTTGACCCCGAATTCCTTCTGCAGCTGATCGCGGCACTCGTCGATCGCCCAGTGGCTGGTGCCGTAGCCGATGATGCCGATCTCGGCGCCGTCGGCATACTCGACCTCGGGCTTCGGCACGTGCTGGCGCGCCGACTCGAACTTCCGCAGCAGCCGGTCCATGTTGTTGACGTAGTCGTCCGGCCGCTCGCTGTACTGACCCTTCTCGTTGTGCCCAGACCCGCGCGTGAAGTACGCCGGCATGTCGTTGCCCGGGATCGTGCGGTACGGGATGCCGTCGCCGTCGACGTCCTTGTAGCGGCCCCAGGTCCCGATCCGCGCGAGCGCCTCGGCGTCGAGGACCTTGCCGCGATCGATCGGCCGATCCGGGTACTCGAACGTCGACGACATCCAGGTGTTCATCGCGAGATCGAGGTCGCTCATCACGAACACCAGGGTCTGGAAGCGCTCGGCCAGGTCGAACGCGTCCATCGACATCTCGTAGCACTCCTCGACGGAGGCCGGGATGATCATGATCTGCTTGGTGTCGCCGTGCGAGAGCAGCGCCGTCGAGAGGATGTCTCCCTGCGCGGTCCGCGTCGGCAGGCCGGTTGACGGACCGACGCGCTGGATGTCGAACACCACGCCGGGCACTTCGGCGTAATAGGCCAGGCCGGCGAACTCCCCCATCAGCGAGATGCCGGGGCCCGAGGTCGACGTCATCGCCCGCGCGCCGGCCCAGCCGGCGCCCACCACCATGCCGATCGACGCGATCTCGTCCTCGGCCTGGACGACCGCGTAGGTCGCCTTGCCGGTGGCGGCGTCGTGCCGGTACTTCTTCAGCAGCTGGATGAGCGTTTCCGGCAGCGACGAAGAGGGCGTGATCGGATACCACGCCACCACCGTCACGCCGGCCATCATGCAGCCGAACGCGGCGGCGGCGTTGCCTTCGACCAGGATCTTGCCGGCGGTCTTGTCCATCGGCTCGATCCAGAACGGGTCCTGCTTCACGAGGTGCTTCTCGGCGTAGGCGGAGCCCGCTTCGAGCGCCCCCATGTTCAACTCGATCGCCTTGATCTTCTTCCCCAGCTGCTTCTTGAGCGCGTGCTCCATCTGCCCGAGATCGATGTTGAGCAGCTTCGACAGCACGCCGTCGTAGATCATGTTCTTGACGAGGCGCCGCAGCTTCGCGTCCTTGCAGACCTCGGCGACGATCTTGTCGAACGGCACCGGATAGAACTGGATGTCGCTGCGCAGGGTATTGAGCCTGAGCGGCTCGTCGTAGAGCACGGCAGCGCCGGCCGGCAGCGTCAGCACGTCCTCCTGCGCCGTCTCCGGGTTCATCGCCACCAGGAAGTCGACTTCCTTCTTGCGGCCGACGTAGCCGTCCCTGTTGGCGCGGATCGTGTACCACGTCGGCAGCCCGGCGATGTTCGAGGGGAACATGTTCTTGCCGGAGACGGGCACGCCCATCTGGAAGATCGACCGCAGCAGGACGAGGTTGGCGGTCTGGCTGCCCGACCCGTTGACCGTCGCGACCTGAATGCTGAGATCGTTGACGATCCGGGACGGGGCGGCGACACGATCGGTCGCGAGCTCACTCGGGGGCATCACACTCATTCTCTAACGCAGCTCTGGCGGTAATCTGTTGACACTGGAAGAATTATAGACCTCGGATTGCTGGCCGGGCATCGCGCGGAACCTCAAGGGGCCGATGCAGCGGCTGAGCGGTCGCTGTGCGCGGCGAACGGGTCGCCGGGCCGCTCCCGGCCACGGTCCCGGCTCGGCGGCCATTCGACGTCTGCCGCCCCTCTGCTCGAGCTGGTTCAGGCCCGCAGCGCTTCCTTGACCGCCGCGCCGATGTCGGCCGGGCTCTTGACCACGTGCACGCCAGCCGCGTCGAGGGCGCCCATCTTCTCCGCCGCCGTCCCCTTGCCGCCGGCGATGATCGCGCCGGCATGCCCCATACGACGCCCGGGCGGTGCGGTCTGTCCCGCGATGAACCCGACCACCGGCTTCCGGAAGGTCTCCTTGATCCAGGCGGCCGCTTCCTCTTCGGCCGTGCCGCCGATCTCGCCGATCATCACCACCGCTTCGGTCTGGACATCGCCCGCGAACAGCGCCAGCGCGTCGATGAAGCTGGTGCCGATCAGCGGATCGCCGCCGATGCCGATGCACGTGGTCTGGCCGAGGCCCAGCTTCGTGAGCTGGTGGATCGCTTCGTAGGTCAGCGTGCCGCTCTTGGAGACGATGCCGACGCGGCCTTCCTTGCAGATGTGGCCGGGGATGATGCCGGCCTTCGCCTGTCCGGCAGTGATCAGCCCCGGACAGTTCGGTCCGATCAGCCGCGTCCGTGACGGACGCACCACCTGCAGCACGCGCAGCATGTCGATCGTGGGAATGCCTTCGGTGATGCACACCGCCAGCGGCACGCCGGCGGCGGCGGCTTCCATGACCGCATCGGCCGCGCCAGGCGGCGGCACGAAGATCACCGTCGCGTTCGCGCCGGTCTCGCGGACCGCGTCCTGCACGGTGTTGAACACCGGCCAACCTTCGTGCGTGGTTCCGCCCTTGCCGGGGGTGACGCCGCCGACGACCTGTGTGCCGTACGCCGCCGCCTGCTTGGCGTGAAAGGTGCCTTCGCGGCCGGTGATGCCCTGGACGATCAGGCGTGTGTTCTTGTCGATGAGTACTGCCATGGTGTCGTTCGCACTGTCCTCGGATGAACGCGCAGCTTCTTCGAAATGCTCGCGGGGCTTCCCCCGCTCGCGCAGGCTGCGGGCGCCTATTTGGTGAGCGCGACGACCCGTTCGGCCGCCTCGCTCATCGTGTCGGCGGTCGTGAAGTTGAGGCCGCTCTCCCGAAGCATCTGTTTGCCCTTTTCGACGTTGGTGCCTTCCATGCGGATGACGATCGGCACCGGGACGCCGAGGTCCCGCACCGCCGCGATCACCCCTTCGGCGAGCACGTCGCAGCGCAGGATGCCGCCGAAGATGTTGATCAGGACGGCCTTGACGCTGGTGTCGGACATCAGGATCCGGAACGCGTTCTTGATCTGCTCCGCATTGGCGCCGCCGCCGACGTCGAGGAAATTCGCCGGCTCGCCGCCGGCGAGCTTGATGATGTCCATCGTCGCCATCGCCAGGCCGGCGCCGTTGACCATGCAGCCGATGGTGCCGTCGAGCTTGATGTAGTTCAGCGAGTACTTCGACGCCTCGATCTCGAGCGGGTCTTCCTCGGCGAGATCGCGCAGCTCCTTGAAGTCGGCATGGCGATACAGCGCGTTGTCGTCGAACGTCATCTTGGCGTCGAGCGCCAGCAGTGACCCGTCCTCGGTGACGATCAGCGGGTTGATCTCGATCAGCGACGCGTCGGTCGCGCGGAACGCTTCCCATACCGCGGTCATGAACTTGGTCGCGGCGGCAACCTGTGGCCCCTCGAGCCCGAGCGCAAACGCGAGGTGGCGAGTCTGGTACGGCACCAGCCCGACGGCGGGGTTGATGTACTCCTTGAAAATCCTGTCGGGCGTCTCTTCCGCGACCTTCTCGATCTCGACGCCGCCCTCGGGACTGGCCATCAGCACGGGCATCTCCGTGGAGCGGTCGATGACGATGCCGAGGTAGAGCTCGCGCTTGATCTTGAGCCCCTGCTCCACCAGCACCCGCGCCACCTTCTGACCGCGCGGGCCGGTCTGGTAGGTGACCAGGTTCATGCCGATGATCTTCTCGGCTGCCGCACGCGCCTCGTCCGGGTTCTTGACGACCTTGACGCCGCCACCCTTGCCGCGGCCGCCCGCGTGAATCTGCGCCTTGACCACCGAGACGCCGCCGCCGAGCCGCTGGGCCACGCTCGCCGCGTCCGCGGCGGTCTGCACCACCTCGCCGGTGGGCACGGGCACGCCGTACTTCGCCAGGATCGCCTTCGCCTGATACTCGTGAATCTTCATATGGATGCCGCGCTCGTTCCGATGCCCTCGAGCGCCCGTCGCCGAGCGCTGATCCTGTCAATGATGTAACGAAATCGCGAGTCGTGTCTACGGAAGGGGCGGCTCCTCGCTGCGATACAATTTTGCCGATGGCCTCGTCCTCGTCGTTCACGAGATTTCGCCGTTATTTTTCCTCCTCCGTCGGCACCAAGCTCCTCATCGGCATCACCGGGCTGCTGCTGTTCCTCTATCTGGTCCTGCACCTCGCCGGCAACGCGCTCGTGTTCGCCGGTCCGGAGGTGTTCAACGAGTATTCGCACAAGCTCATCTCCAACCCGCTGATCATCCCGATCGAGATCGGGTTGCTGGCCGTGTTCGTCGTGCACATCTACAACGCGATCCGGAACTTCGCGGCGAATCGCGCCGCCCGGCCGGTCGCCTACCAGCGCAAGGAGCTGGCCGGCCACACCAGCCGCAAGTCGCTGTCGTCCTCGACGATGATCGCGTCGGGCCTGCTGGTGTTGCTCTTCGTGATCGTCCACGTCAAGCAGTTCAAGTTCGGGTCGTACTACCAGACCGTGGCCAACGACGCGGTGCGCGACCTGTATCGAACCGAGCTCGAGGTCTTTCAGAATCCGCTGTGGGTCGTGGTCTACGTGCTCGGCACCGTCCTGGTCGGCCTGCACCTGCGTCACGGCATTGCCAGCGGATTCCAGTCGATCGGCTTCGACCACCCGCTCTACACGCGACGGCTGACGACCTGGAGCGTGATTCTGGCCGTCGTCATTGGCGGGGGGCTCGGCATCATTCCGATCCTCCTCTACCTGACGCACTGAGGCCGCACCGCACCATGGCACTCGACCCCAAGATCCCCGGCGGCCCGCTCGCAGAGAAATGGGACCGTCACCGCTTCGAATCGAAGCTGGTGAACCCGGCCAACCGCCGCAAGTTCACGATCATCATCGTCGGCACCGGCCTCGCCGGCGCCTCGGCGGCGTCGTCGCTCGGCGAGCTCGGCTACAACGTCATCAGTTTCAGCATCCACGACAGCCCGCGCCGCGCCCACAGCATCGCCGCGCAAGGGGGTATCAACGCCGCGAAGAACTACCAGAACGACGGCGACAGCATCCAGCGGCTGTTCTACGACACGGTCAAGGGGGGCGACTACCGGTCGCGCGAGGCGAACGTCTACCGGCTGGCGCAGACCAGCGTCAACATCATCGACCAGTGCGTCGCCCAGGGCGTGCCATTCGCCCGCGAGTACGGCGGGCTGCTCGACAACCGCTCCTTCGGCGGCGCGCAGGTGTCGCGGACGTTCTACGCGCGCGGCCAGACCGGCCAGCAGCTGCTGCTCGGGGCCTATCAGTCGATGATGCGCCAGGTCGAGCGCGGCAGCGTCACGTCGCTGTCCAACCGCGAGATGCTCGATCTCGTGCTCGTCAACGGCCAGGCCCGCGGCATCGTCTGCCGCAACCTGAACACCGGCGCGCTCGAGCGGTATGCCGCGCACGCCGTGCTGCTCTGCACCGGCGGCTACGGCACCGCCTACTACCTCTCGACCAACGCGGTCGGATCGAACGTGACCGCGTCGTGGCGCGCGCACAAGCGCGGCGCCTATTTCGCGAACCCCTGCTACACGCAGATCCACCCGACCTGCATCCCGGTCTCCGGCACGCATCAGTCGAAGCTCACGCTGATGAGCGAGAGCCTGCGCAACGACGGCCGCGTCTGGGTGCCGAAGAACCCCGGCGACAAGCGGCCCCCCGAGCAGATCCCGGAGGCCGAGCGCGACTACTACCTCGAGCGGCGGTACCCGAGCTTCGGCAACCTCGTCCCGCGCGATGTCGCGTCACGAAACGCCAAGGCGGTGTGCGACGAGGGCCGGGGCGTCGGCGAGAGCGGCCTTGCCGTTTACCTGGACTTCAACGACGCGATCAAGCGGCTCGGCGCGAATGTCATCAGGACGCGGTACGGCAACCTGTTCGACATGTATACGAAGATCACCGACGAGGATCCGTATGCGGTGCCGATGCGGATCTACCCGGCGATTCACTACACGATGGGCGGGTTGTGGGTGGACTACAACCTGATGAGCACCATCCCGGGGCTGCACGTGCTCGGCGAGGCGAACTTCTCCGACCATGGCGCCAACCGCCTCGGGGCCAGCGCGCTGATGCAGGGACTCGCGGACGGCTACTTCGTCATTCCGTACACGCTCGCGCACTATCTCGGCAGCATGACCTTCCCTGTCGTCACGACCGACCACGACGCCTTCAACGAGGCGGAGTCCTCCGTGCAGGCGCGCATCGACACCCTGCTGGCCGTGAAGGGATCGAAGACCCCGCGTCAGCTGCACCGTGAGCTCGGGCAGCTCCTCTGGGACCAGGTCGGGATGGCACGGAACGACGCCGGGCTGCGCGCCACGCTGGCGAGCATTCCGCGCCTTCGCGAAGAGTTCTGGCAGAACGTCTCGGTGCCCGGACCGAAGCACAACCTCAACAAGAACCTGGAATACGCGGGACGCGTCGCCGACTATCTCGAGTTCGCCGAGGTCCTGACGCTCGACGCCCTGCACCGCACCGAATCGTGCGGCGGTCACTTCCGCGAAGAGAGCCAGACGCCCGACGGCGAGGCCCTGCGGGACGACGCGAACTTCGCTTATGCGGCGGCGTGGGAGTTCCGCGGCGTCGGCGAACCGCCGGTGCTGCACAAGGAACCGCTGGTGTTCGAGTACGTGAAGCCGAGTCAGAGGAGTTACAAGTAGGTCGGATAGCAAAGCAATATGCGCATTCACCTGAAGGTTTGGCGGCAGGCCGGCCCGCGCGCCCAGGGCGGCCTCGTGGACTACACGGTCGAGCAGGTCAGCCCCGACATGTCGTTCCTCGAGATGCTGGACGTGCTGAACGAGGGCCTGATCGTCCGCGGCGAGGATCCGGTGGCGTTCGACTCCGACTGCCGCGAAGGCATTTGCGGCACCTGCGGGTTCCTCGTCAACGGCGTCCCGCACGGCCCCGATCCGGGCACGACGATCTGTCAGCTCCACATGCGGCGCTTCCAGGACAACGACCGGCTGACGCTCGAGCCATGGCGGGCCAAGGCGTTCCCCCTGATCAAGGACCTCGTCGTCGATCGCAGCGCGTTCGACCGGATCATCCAGTCCGGCGGCTACACCTCGATCAACGTCGGCGGCGCGCAGGACGGCAATGCCATCCTGATCTCCAAGCACACGATCGAGCAGGCGATGGACTCGGCCGCGTGCATCGGCTGCGGCGCGTGCGTGGCGGCCTGCAAGAACGCGTCGGCGGCGCTCTTCACCTCGGCCAAGATCAGCCATCTCGGCCTGCTGCCGCAGGGCGGCGTCGAGCGGAACACGCGCGTCATCGCCATGGTGCACCGGCACGACGACGAGGGGTTCGGGAGCTGTTCGAACGAAGGGGAATGCGAGGCGGTCTGCCCCAAGGAAATCCCGATCACCAACATCGCGCGGATGAACCGCGACTATTTCAAGGCGATGCTGCTGGCACGGGACTGACGCGTCTTCCGCCGGCCTGAAGTCGGCGGTGCAAAAAGCGGCCCGGCCGCGGTCATCCGCAGGTCCGGGCCGGGCCCCCATCCGAAACCGGGTCGCGTGCTTACCGGGTGAAGCTGACCGCCGGGCTCTGTGACTCGCCCGTGCTGCCCACTGCCGCCACCGTCGCCACGTAGCTGCCGGTCGCCAGGCCGCTGAAGAACGTGGCGCGATCCACCGTGATGTCGCCGTTGGTCGCGGGCGTCGGCTTGCCGAGGTCCGACGTCGTCAGCGGCGTCGCCGTGGCCACGTTCGCACCCGCCGCGAAGATCTTCAGCACGTACTTCGTCACCTTGGTGTCGTGGTCGGGCGACTTGCCGAACACCACCGTCTTCGGCGGCGTCGCCCTCAGCGCGGTGCCGCCCACCGTCACCGTCACCGTCGCGGACGAGGCGCTGGCGCCGGCGCTGTCGTAAGCCACCGCCCGCAGCGAGTATGTGCCCGCGGGGACGCTCGACCAGGAGAACGAATACGGCGAGCTCGTGTCGCTCGTCAGGCGCGTCGAACCGTTGAAGAACTCGACCCGCGCGAGGTTGCCGTCCGGATCGCTCGCCGACGCGCTCAGCGTGATGTTCGCCGGCGCCGCGAACGAGGTGCCGCCGGTCGAGAGGCTCACCGTCGGCGCCCTGTTGGTCGCCGTCTGCACCGATTGACGTTCACGGTGCCCGAGGTCGTGCTGCCGCCGTCGGCGTCGTGCGCCACCGCGGTCAGGGCGTAGGTGCCCGCAGTCGAGGGCGCCCAGGTGGCCGAGTACGGCGACGTCGTGTCGCGCACGATCATCGTGGAGCCGGCATAGAAGTCCACCGACGTCATCCTGCTCTCAGGATCGCTCGCGGTCGCGTTGATGGTCACCGTGGTCGGCGCCGTCACCGTGGTGCCGGAGCTCGGCGCGGTGATCGAGACGGCCGGAGGATTGTTCGTCGAGGCCGAGCGCCGTGATCTTGAGGTTGTCGACCACGTCGGTCGCCATCTGAGCAGCGTCGTGGCTGGTGGCCGCGATGCCGACGTAGACGGTGTCGGTCATCGGAATCGTGTCCGAGCCGATCTTCGTCCAGGTCGTTCCGGTGCTCGACCGGTACGCTTCGAACAGGTCGCCGGTGCGGACGAGGCGGACCCAGCCGGGCGCCGTGCCGGTACCACCCGCGGTGTGCTCGGAATAGCCGCCGACTTCGGGACGGCGCTGGAACGCGTATCCCTTGGCGATCGAGGTGACCACCATCGCGTGCTTGGACTGCGCAGTCAGCGCCTCACGAATCATGACGCCGGCCTTCGACCAGTCGTCGGTATTGCCGATCGACGAGACGCGCGCGATGACTTCGGCATTGCCGGTCACCGGCTGGTAGACGAAATGGAACTGGTCCGCGGTGTCCCAGATGTCGGCGCCGCCGGCCTTCACCGTGTAGGCGCCGGACGAATACGTCGCGCTGCCCTTGACCGCGGGCGCGCCGATGTCGGTGCTCTGCTGTCCTGTGGGCAGCGCGCCGCCACCGCTACTGCTTACCGGGTTCGCCACGGTCACGTTCGACACCACGCCGGTCGCACGCGCCGAGGTGGTGCGGCTGTTCACCGCGATGCCGACGTACGCCGACGTGCCGAGCGACAATCGTGCTGGAGCCGACCGTAGTCCAGGTTGTGCCGTTCGTGGACGAGGCAATGGTGACGGTCGTGCCGCGGCGCTGGGCCCGCAGCCACACCGGCGCCGCCACGTTCGGACCGCCGGTCGACCGTCGTCGTGCCGCTGTTCGCCGTCCGGCGCAGGAAACGCACACCCGCCCCGACCGTGACATGACCGAACGCATGCGCGCTGCTGGCGGTCAGCGACGACGCGAATCATCACGCCGACCTTCGCGTAGTCCTGGCTGCCATCGAGATCGTCCATGCGCGCCGTGATGTCGACGTCGCCGGAGATCAATTGATAAACGAAGTGGAACTGATCGGAGGTGCCATAGATGTCGGCACCTGCCCCTTGAATCGTGAACACGCCGTTCGCATGCGTGGCGCTGCCAGCAAGTGTGGGGGCGCCGATATCTCTAGCCGTCCACGGGGACGGAACCGTCTGCGCGAAAGCTGCGTTACTGATGGCGCACAGCAGCAGCGCCGCACACAGCGGCGCGCGCAGCGCGGCCGCTGACACGTACTTCTTCATTAATTTTCCTCCACGGGACCCAGTTGTTCGGATGCACCTCCCGTTGAGCAAGGGCCTTGCCGCACATGCGGCGTTGCACTTGAGCTGAAAACGTTCGAAAAGCTTCAGCAGTTTTTTGCGTCAGAAACGACGACACTCGCCGCAATGTTTTGAGCGCGGCCGTGATCGTGTAATTGGGTAATTTTGACTTCCGAAGCGGCGGGATACTGTCGAGGCGAAGGCGAGGATGAGGTCATGCGGCGCGCAGTGCGCGCGCCGCATGTGTTGATCTAGTGCTATACCTTGATGACGTCGACGAGCTCGCGCACGGCGCCCGCGGACTTCTGCAACGCGGTATTTTCTTCGGGCGTCAGCGTGATCTGAATGATCTGTTCGACGCCGCGCGACCCCAGCTTTACCGGTACGCCGACGAACAGGTTCGAGATTCCGTACTCACCCTCCAGGAAGACCGAGCACGGCAGAATCTTCTTCTTGTCCTTGAGGATCGCCTCGACCATTTCCGCCGCGGCTGAGCCTGGCGCGTACCACGCGCTCGTGCCGACGAGCTTGGTGATCTCGGCCCCGCCGTCAGCGGTGCGCTTACTGATGGCCTCGATCCGCTCCCTCGAGAGCAGCTCCGTGATCGGGATCCCGGCCACCGTCGAGTACCCTCGGCAGCGGGACCATCGTGTCGCCGTGGCCGCCGAGTACGAACGCGTGCACGTTCTCCACCGACACGTTCAGCTCCATCGCGATGAACGTTCGCATGCGCGCCGAATCGAGCACGCCGGCCATGCCGATCACGCGCTCGCGCGGGAAGCCGCTGATGCGGTAGACGGCCTGACACATCGCGTCGAGCGGATTGGCGACCGGCACGATGATCGTGTTCGGCGAGTACTTGGCGATCTGCTCGGTGACCGCCTGCATGATCTTGTAGTTCGTCTGCAGCAGGTCGTCGCGGCTCATGCCCGGCTTGCGCGGCACGCCGGAGGTGATGACCACCACGTCGGAATTCGCGGTCTGCGCCCAACCCTCGTCGTTCGCGCCGTAGCCGACCACGCGCGAATCGGATCCCTCGATCGGACACGCCTCGAGCATGTCCAGCCCGACACCGGCGGCCTTGGTGTCCGCGATGTCGATGATGACGACGTCGGCCAGTTCCTTGTCGGCGATGGCGCGGGCCACCGTCGCGCCGACGTTGCCGGCGCCCCCAACTACCGTGACTTTTCGATTCATGCAGGAGTCCTCGAACCGCTCTGCGGCCGCGGCGCGCCGCGCGCGCCAAGCCACCAGGTGGCATTACATGTTGGCGATAATCGCGTCGGCGAACGCCGACGTCTTCAGCTCGGTCGCGCCCTCCATCAGCCGCGCCAGGTCGTAGGTGACCTTCTTTTCGCGGATCGTCTTCTCGAGGGCGGACTCGACCAGGTCGGCCGCGCCGGGCCAGCCGAGGTAGCGGAACATCATCACCCCGGACAGGATCACGGACGAGGGGTTGATCACGTCCTTGCCGGCGTACTTCGGCGCGGTGCCGTGGGTCGCCTCGAAGAACCCGATGTCGTCGCCGATGTTCGCGCCGGGCGCCATCCCCAGCCCGCCGACCTGCGCCGCGCAGGCGTCCGACAGATAGTCGCCGTTCAGGTTGGGCGTCGCGAACACGTCGTAGTCGGCGGTCCGCGTCAGCACCTGCTGGAACACGCTGTCGGCGATGCGGTCGTTGATCAGGACCTTGCCCTCGCGCGAGGCGCCGGCAGTCACCTCGTCCTCGGTGACGATGCGGTCGCGGAACTCCGCCTTGGCGACCTCGTAGCCCCAGTCGCGGAACGCCCCCTCGGTGAACTTCATGATGTTGCCCTTGTGCACGATGGTGACGGTCCTGCGGTTGTTGTCGATGGCGTACTGCACGGCCATCCGCACCAGCCGCTTCGTGCCCGTTTCGGAAATCGGCTTGATGCCGATCCCGGAGTCCGGGCGAATCCGCTTGCCCATCTCGCGCTCGAGGAACTCGATGACCTTCTCGGCCTGGGGTGTGCCCTTCGCCCACTCGATCCCGGCGTACACGTCCTCGGTGTTCTCGCGGAAGATGACGACGTTCATCAGGTCGGGACGCACCACCGGCGCCGGCGTGCCGGTGAAGTAGCGCACCGGCCGCACGCAGGCATAGAGGTCGAGCACCTGGCGCAGCGTGACGTTGAGGCTGCGGATGCCGCCGCCGACCGGCGTCGTGAGCGGCCCCTTGATCGCGACCTTGTAGGCCCGCACCGCCTCGAGCGTGTCGTTCGGCAGCCACTCACCGTGGCGGTCCTTGGCCTTCTCGCCGGCCGGCACTTCGAACCAGCGAATGCGCTTCTTGCCGCCGAACGCCTTCTCCACCGCGGCGTCGAACACGCGCACGCTCGCCTTCCAGATGTCCGGTCCGGTGCCGTCCCCTTCGATGAACGGAATGATCGGATCGTCCGGGACGACCAGTCGTCCCCCCTTGCGCGTGATGGCCGTGCCTTCGGTCGGTGTCTTGAGGATGCTGAATGTGGGCATAGCTCGTTTAGGTCAGATTACCGTCGTCCGCGTTACCGGTTCTTCACAGAAACTGTGGAAAACGCTGTGGATAACACCTGCGCTCGCGACGTCCTGCTGCATGAACGCGCCGTTTCCAGCGTTTTGCACCACGATGGTGCGCGCGTCGGGCCGGTGGATTCTCGCGGCACGACACCGCACTGCAGATCACGATCGTCGCGAAATGAACGCAACATTATACTGGGAGCCATGCATGTCGTCATCGCAGACTCGCTCTCATCTTCGGCTGTTGAGATTCTCCGTACCGTTCCCGGCTGGACCGTCGACGCACGCCCGCAGCGCTCTGGAAAAGAGCTGGCCGGCGACCTCGCGGAAGCCGACGCCCTGATCGTTCGCAGCGCCACGCAGGTGAACGAACAGCTCATCGCCGCGGCGCCACGTCTTCGGGTGATCGCCCGGGCCGGCACCGGCGTCGACAACGTGGACGTCCGCGCCGCCACCGACCGCGGCATTGTCGTCATGAACGCCCCAGGCGCGAACAGCGTCAGCGTCGCCGAGCACGCCTGGGCGCTGATGCTCGCGCTCTCACGGTCGGTGGGGGCCGCGGATGCCGCGATGAAGCGCGGCGTCTGGGACAAGAAGCGCCTGATGGGCGCGGAGCTTCGCGGCAAAACGCTCGGGGTCGTCGGGCTCGGGCGCATCGGCCAGGAAGTGACCAACCGTGCCCGCGCCTTCGGCATGAGCGTTGTCGCCCACGATCCCTTCATTTCCGAGCAGGTCGCGGCGACCATGGGCGCGGAGCTCGTCACCCTCGACGATCTCTGCAGCCGGTCCGACTACATCACGCTCCACATTCCGGCCACCGCCGAGACCCGGCACCTTTTCGATGCGGCGCGGTTTGCCGCCTGCAAGCCCGGCATGCGCATCATCAATACAGCGCGCGGAGAGCTCATCGACGAAGCGGCGCTCGCCGATGCCATCAAGGCCGGCCACGTCGCCGGCGCCGGCCTCGACGTGTTCGAGCAGGAGCCGCCGAAGGATCAGGCGCTCACCGGACTGCCGCAAGTCGTGGCCACGCCGCACATCGCCGCGTCCACCGTCGAAGCCCAGGAGCTGGTCGGTATCGAAACGGCGATGGGGGTTCGCGACTTCCTCAAGGACGGCGCCATCCGTAACGCGGTGAACTTCCCCGCCCTGCCCGCCGACCAGCAGATCAAGCTGCGGCCGTGGATGCAGCTCGCCGATCGGCTGGGCGCGCTGCTGGTCCAGATGTCGTCGGGCCGCACGCACGGGGTGGGCATCCGCTACTACGGCGCGGCCGTCAACGCCGGCTCCGATCTGCTCGCCAGCAGCGTCGTCGCGGGCGTGCTGCGGCCGATCCTGTCGGGCGCCGTCACCGTGATCAACGCGCGGGCGGTGGCCGCGCAGCGCGGCATCGAGATCATCGAGTCGCGCAGCTCCAGGCCGAGGGACTTCGCCAACCTGCTGTCGGTGAAGATCCACACGAGCGAGGGCGAGAACTGGGTCGAGGGGACGGTGTTCGAGCCGGGCAGCGCCAGGCTGACGGCGGTCGATGGCGTTGAGATCGAAGCGCCCCTCGACGGCACGCTCCTCCTGATCAACAACGATGATCAGCCGGGCGTCATCGGCGAAGTGGGAACGATCCTCGGCCGCTTCGGCGTCAACATCGCGAGCTTCGCGCTCGGACGCGGCGGCGGCGGCGCGGTCGGCGTCGTCAACATCGACGTGCCCCCCGAGGACAAGGGCACCGTCGAGAAGGCGATCGAGGCCATCCGCGCGATTCCCGCGGTCAGGTCCGCCTGCCTGGTTCGGTTTTGATGGAGTGAGAGGCCGCTCGCGCAGTCACGCGCGAGCGGCGGCTCAGTAGAACTGCAGCGAGAGACGGCGGGTGCGGCCCGTCGTCACATCGATAAGCTCGACGGTATCCACACTGACTGCGGTCACGCGGTAGCGCTGCAGCACGCCGTCGCCCACCGCGACCATGATGAGTTCGTCACCGGCGGTAGCCATCATCGCGGTGCGCACCATTCCCTGCGGCCGGTTCTGCTCGGCCACTCCAATCAAGGTCAGCGTCGGCTCCGGCGGTTCGATCGGCGCGGTTGGCGCGGGTGGCGCGACGATCGGCTGTACACGGCGCACGGCCTCGACCCGCGGCGCCTCGACGCGAAATGCAAACGGGATTGCGGCGCGGCTGCGGCGCGCTCGGCGACGACGCGAGCCGATCGCGCAGACGTCTCGACTGCTGCTGCACGTCGGCGGCGATGTGTTCGATGGGTGATGCGCCTGGCGCGGCGTCCGGGGCGGCGCCGCGGGCGCCGCGATTGAGGGAGACCGACGCGGCCGATGAGAACCAGGCCACCAGCAGTGACCCGCAGCCGACGTAGAGCGCGGCTTTTCGTATAGTCATGTTCTCCCTCGCGGAGTAATCCTACTACGTTCGGCGACGAAGCGGTCCCCCCGGCAGCCTTCCCCGTTCGCGAGCGCAGGACCTGTCGCGCGACCCGTGTCGTGATGTGCAGTTGTGGTAGGATTTGCCGTGCACCCTGTTTCGAGTCCCGGGCTTGCCCTCGATTCAGATTCAGGCAGTGTCGTCGCCATCATTCCCGCGAGATACCAGTCATCCAGGCTGCCGGGCAAGGCCCTCGCCGACATCGGTGGACGTCCGATGATCGAGCATGTCTATCGCCGCACGGCCTCGGCGACCTCCGTCTCCTCCGTGCTCGTCGCCACCGATGACGACCGCATCCTCGAAGCGGTGCGCTCGTTCGGCGGCGTGGCGTGCATGACGTCGACAGCTCATCAGAGCGGCACCGACCGGCTCGCCGAAGTCGCGGCGGAGCTCGGCGCCGACATCATCGTGAACGTCCAGGGGGACGAGCCGCTGATCGAGCCGGCGATGATCGACGAAGCGATCGAGCCGCTGCTCGTCGATCCACTGCTGATGATGTCGACGCTCCGGCGCCGCATCGAGGATCCCGCGGACCTCCAGAATCCCAACGTCACCAAGGTCGTCGTCGATCGGGAAGGCTACGCGCTGTATTTCTCGCGTGCCGCCATCCCGTTCGTGCGAGAGGGCGCGCCGCCGGCGGCGGCGTGGCGGCACGTCGGCCTCTACGTCTATCGACGGGACAGCCTGCTGCAGCTTGCCGGCCTTCCCTCCACGGACCTCGAACGATCGGAGTGCCTGGAACAGCTGCGGGCGCTTCAGCACGGCATCAGGATTCTTGCCGTGGAAACCCAGTACGACTCAATCGGTGTTGATACGCCGGAGGATCTGGAGCGGGTGCGGCGCCTGCTCTCAGGCACCGTGCGAACCTAGGAGAAACGGGCGGACCATGCAGACCACACGTCCTGTGAAGTACATCCTGGTGACTGGCGGCGTCGTTTCGTCGCTCGGCAAGGGGCTGGCGGCGGCGTCGATCGGTGCTCTCCTCGAGGGACACGGTTACAAGGTCGCGCTGCAGAAGTTCGACCCCTACATCAACGTCGACCCGGGCACGATGAGCCCGTACCAGCACGGCGAGGTCTACGTCACCGACGACGGCGCCGAGACCGACCTCGACCTCGGCCACTACGAGCGCTTCACCAACCAGACGACGACTCGCCTGAACAACTGGACGACCGGGAAGATCTATCTGTCGGTGATCCAGAAGGAACGACGCGGCGATTACCTGGGCCGCACCGTCCAGGTCATTCCGCACATCACCAACGAGATCAAGGACAGCATCCGCGCGATCGCGGCGGGCGGCGTGGACATCGTCCTGGTCGAGATCGGCGGCACGGTTGGCGACATCGAGAGCCAGCCGTTCCTCGAAGCCATCCGCCAGCTCCGGCAGGACGTCGGCCGCGAGAACACGCTCTACATCCACCTGACGCTGGTGCCGTTCATCGGCGCCGCCGGCGAGCTGAAGACCAAGCCGACCCAGCACAGCGTTCGCGACCTCCGCTCCATCGGCATCCAGCCGGACATCCTGCTCTGCCGGACCGATCGCTTCCTCGATCAGGACATCAAGCGCAAGATCGCGCTCTTCTGCGACGTCGACGAGGAGGCCGTGATCACGGCGAAGGACGTCTCGAGCATCTACGAGGTCCCGCTCGTCCTCGCCGCCGAAGGGCTCGATCGGATCGTGCTGCAACGGCTCAACCTGCCGCAGACCGAGGCGAGGATGTCGGCGTGGGTCGATCTCGTCGATCGCATCAAGAACCCCGTGGACGACGTGACCATTCACGTGGTCGGCAAGTACGTCGGCTATGAGGACTCGTACAAGAGCCTGAACGAGGCGCTCTATCACGGCGGCTTCAAGCACCGGCTGCGCGTCAACATCCGGTGGGTGGAAGCGGAAGCGCTCGAGCAGCCGGGCGGCGAGCAGCTGCTGGACGGCGCCGACGGCATCCTCGTGCCCGGCGGCTTCGGCGACCGCGGCACCCGTGGAATGATGCGCGCCGCCACGATCGCACGCGAGCGCCGCATCCCCTACTTCGGTATCTGCTACGGGTTCCAGTGGGCGGCGGTCGAGTATGCCCGGAACGTCTGCGGTATCGCCGACGCCGACTCGACGGAGTGCGCGCCGGAGACCGCCAACAAGGTCATCTACAAGCTGCGCGATCTGCTCGGCGTGGACGATCTGGGCGGGACGATGCGCCTCGGGACGTACCCGTGCGAGCTGAAAGCAGGGCTCGAAGGCGCGCGCGCTGTATGGCGAGGCCGTGATCCAGGAGCGCCACCGCCACCGCTATGAGTTCAACTGCCTCTACGAACGCACGCTGACGGAAGGCGGCCTCGAGATCGTCGGCCGTTCGCACGACGGCAAGTTCGTGGAGATCGTCGAGCTGCCCTCACATCCGTGGTACGTGGCGGTGCAGTTCCATCCCGAGTTCAAGTCCAAGCCGCTGAAGCCGCACCCGCTGTTCGACGGGTTCATCGAGGCGAGCCACACGCACAAGCGGACGGCCAAGCCCCAGGCGGCGGCATCGACGGTTGCGGGATGAGCTCGTGAAGGCGGTCCGGCTGGGCGATCTGTCGATCGGCAACGGGGCGCTGCTCCTGATCGCCGGCCCCTGTGTCATCGAGAGCGCCCAGCACGCGCTCGGCCTCGCCCATGCGCTGCGCGACATCGCGGCGCGAGCCGGCGTGCAGTACGTGTTCAAGGCGTCGTACGACAAGGCCAACCGGACCTCGTCTGGATCGTTTCGCGGCCCGGGCCTCCGCGACGGCCTGGCCATCCTCCGGCGCATCAAGGACGAAGCCGGCGTGCCGGTGCTCACCGACATCCATGAGCCGGCCCAGGCCGACGCCGCGGCAGACGTCGCCGACATCCTGCAGATCCCGGCGTTTCTCTGCCGTCAGACCGATCTGCTCGTCGCCGCGGCGCGAACGGGACGGATCGTCAACATCAAGAAGGGGCAGTTTCTCGCCCCCTCCGACGTCAGGCATGCCATCGGCAAAGTCACGGCGGCAGGTAACGAGCGCATCCTGGTGACCGAACGCGGCGCCAGCTTCGGCTACAACAACCTGGTCGTCGACATGCGGGCGTTTCCAATCATGCGGCGCTTCGGCTACCCGGTGATCTACGACGTGACGCACAGCCTGCAGCTTCCGGGCGCGGGCGACGGCGTCACCGCCGGCCAGGCGGAGTTCATCGAGCCGATGGCCTCAGCGGGCGTGGCCGCCGGCGTCGACGGGGTGTTCATGGAAGTGCACGAGCGGCCCGAGACGGCGAAGAGCGATGCCCAGAACGCGCTCCGCCTCGACCTGCTGGAGCCGCTCCTGTCCAGGCTGGTGCGCATCCACGCGATCGCGCACGAGCACGCGTCCCAGCTGGCGCCTTCCAGCCAGCCGAGCAGCCGGTGACCACCTCATCGACCGAATCGATGCTCGACGTCGCGCGGCGGGTGCTGCGCACCGAGGCGGCGGCCATCCTGAGCCTGGTCGATCGGGTGGACGCCGAGTTCGACCGCGCCGTCCAGCTCCTGCTCGAGTGCCGTGGACGCGTCGTCGTCACCGGCATGGGCAAGTCCGGCATCATCTGCCGGAAGATCGCCGCCACGCTGTCGAGCACCGGGACCGCCGCCTTCTTCCTGCATCCGGCGGAGGCGATTCACGGCGACCTCGGCGCGTTGCGGGATGACGACGTGGTGCTCGCGCTGTCGTACAGCGGAGAGACCGAGGAGCTGATCCGGCTGCTCGAGTCGCTGCGACGGATCGGCGCCAAGCTGATCGCGCTGACCGGCAATCCCCAGTCGACGCTCGGCCGCGCCGCGGACATCACGCTCAACTGCGGCATCGCGGAGGAAGCCTGTCCGCTCAATCTGGCTCCCACCGCGAGCACGACCGCGGCCCTCGCGTTCGGCGACGCCATCGCGATGGCGCTGTGCGTCCGCAAGGGGTTTCGCGAGGAGGACTTCGCCTCGCTTCATCCGGGCGGAAAGCTCGGCCGCCGCCTGATGCGCGTCGAGCAGGCGATGCAGGCGGGCGACGCCGCGCCCGTCGTGCGGACGACCACACGCATGGCGGACGTGTTTCACGAGATGTCGAGCAAGCGGCTGGGCATGACCTGCGTGGTGGACGCTTCCGATCGCCTGGTCGGCGTCTTCACCGACGGCGACCTGCGCCGCCTGATGACGCGCGAAGCCGACGTGCTCGCGATGACGGCCGGCGACGTCATGACGCCCCGGCCGATTACCATCGATCGCCAGCTGCTCGCCGTCGAGGCGCTGAGGATCATGGAAACCCACAAGATCACCTCCATCGTCGTCGTCGATCGCAGCGGCCGTGTCGAAGGCGTTGTCCACCTGCACGACCTGTGGCGCACACAGCTGATCTGATGACGATCCAGGAGCGGGCCAGCCGCGTGCGTCTGCTGCTCTTCGACGTGGACGGCGTGCTGACGGACGGGGTCGTCATCGTGCACGCTGACGGGAGCGAGTCCAAGGGCTTCCACATCCGCGACGGGGCCGCGATCGTCTGGGCCCAGCGCGCCGGGCTGCCGGTGGGGCTGCTGTCGGCGCGAGCATCCGTCGCGACCAGCCAGCGGGCCGCGCAGCTCGCGATCCGGCTGGTGCAGCAGGGAGTGAACAAGGCCGATGGCTTCGAGCAGATACTGCGCGACGCCGGCGTCGACGAAGGGGTCGTGGCCTACATGGGGGACGATCTGCTCGATCTGCCGGTGCTGCGGCGCGCCGGCCTGTCGGCAGCGCCCGCGGATGCCGCGGTCGAGGTCCGCGATGCCGTCCATTGGGTCAGCACCGCCGGCGGCGGACGCGGCGCGGTGCGAGAGCTGATCGAGCTGGTGCTGCGCGCGCAGAATCGCTGGGACGGCGTGCTCGCCGAATACGGAGGCCCCAGCTGATGGAAGCGTATGCCACGCTCATCGCCGGCCTGCTGGCCTTGCTCGCCGGACTGACCATCGGCAAGGCGTGGGAACGCTACAAGCTCCAGGACGGCCGGTGGATCGATCGCCGGCGCACGCGCGAGTCTCCCCATTACATCCTCGGCCTGAACTTCCTGGTCGCCAACCAGATCGATCAGGCCATCGAGGAGCTCACGAAGGCGTCGGAGGTCGCCGGGGACCCGCTCGAGATCCGGCTGATCCTCGGCAACCTCTTTCGGGAGAAGGGACACGTCGGCCGGGCGATCCAGGAGCATCAGGGCTTGCTGCAGCGGCCGAACCTGCGCAAGCTCGAACACGCCAGCGTCCTGCTCTGTCTCGGCCTCGACTACAAGCGCGGCGGCTTCGTCGATCGCGCGGTCGAGGCGTTCAACGAGGTCGTGCGGCTCGACCCTGGCAACAGCTACGCGCTGACGAACCTCGAGAAGCTGCACGAGGAGCAGCATCAGTGGGCCGATGCGTACGCGATGCGACAGAAGCTCGCCGCGGAGAGTCCGCCGGAGGACCAGGCGCGGCACCAGGCAATCCTGGCGTTCCTCGAGAACGAGCTCGGCCTGCAGTCGCTGAAGCGGATGGACTATGGACCCGCGGCGCGACATTTCGACGCTGCCATCGAGCTCGATCCCTCCAATCCTCCGGCGCACCTGAACCTTGGCGACGTCCAGTTCCTTCAGGGCGACGTCGCGTCGGCCGTGGCGACCTGGGAGCGGCTCGTCGAGCGCGCTCCCGAGCGCAGCTACCTCGCGTTCTCACGGCTCGAGAACGCCTACCCCAAGCTCGGCGACGAGCATCGCTTCGCGACCCTGTGCCGCAAGCTGATCGCCGACAACCCGCAGGACTGGCGCGCGCGGCTGGCGATGGCGCGGTTCCTGTCGTCGCAAGGTCAGCCCCAGGACGCGCTCAGCCTGCTGCTGGACGCGCTCGTCCAGAACCCGCATGCGCTCGCCCTGCACCAGGCCATCTGGCAGATCCTCCTGTTGCTGCAGTTCCCCGCGGCGCTGGTCGCCCACTACATCGATCTCACGCGCGACGCGGTCTTCTATCTCGACCCGCACATCTGCGTCCGCTGCCGGTATCGCAGCACCGAGCTGCTCTGGCAGTGTCCGCAGTGCCATGAATGGAACACGTTCATCGAGGAGCGGATCGCACCCGCCAAGGATTCCGAAGCGACCCTGACCGGCTGAGTCCGGGCCTTGCCGGCACAAGGGTCAGGCCGGCGGGACCAGCGCTCGATGCACGCGCTCGATCTCGATGTCGGTCTCCGCGAACGTGCCATCGGTGTGAATGACGTAATCCGCGCGCTTCACCTTCTCCTGGATCGGCCACTGCGCATCGAGCCGCGCCCGCGCGTCGGCCTCGCTCATGGCATCGCGATCGACCAGCCGGCGCAGCTGCTGGTCGACTGAACAGGCCGCCACGATCACGGCGTCGAAGTCGTGCTCGTGGCCGGTCTCGAACAGCAACGGGATGTCGGCGATGGCCAGCGGGGTCGACGTGGGCAGGCGGGCGAACCACTCGCGGATCCGCCGGTAGACGTCCGGATGGACGATGGCCTCGAGGTCGGCGCGCGCGGCGCGATCGGCGAACACGATCGCCGCGAGCGCGGGCCGGTCGAGCGAGCCGTCACCGCGAACCACGGCCGCGCCAAACCGCTCGACGATGGCGGCGAGTCCCGGCGTGCCCGGCGCAACGGCGAGCCGCGCGAGCCGATCCGCGTCGATCACCGGCACGTCGAGCGCGGCGAATCTGGCCAGGCAGTACGACTTCCCGGTTGCGATGCCACCCGTCAGCGCGACCTGCAGCATCGGTGTTCCCTCTTCGTTCGCAGTAACAGCGTGCCCGGCGCGATCAGCCGATGGCGGCCCTGGCGCGCGCCGCCGTGACCGTGTTCTTGAGCAGCATGGCGATGGTCAGCGGGCCAACGCCGCCTGGCACGGGCGTCAGCGCGCCCGCCTTCTCCGCAACCCGCGGATGCACGTCGCCCACGACCACGGCGCCGCGCCGCTCGAAGTCCGCGAGCCGCGGCGACCCAGCCAGCAGGTCCTCGGCGACGGCGCGATCGGTCACGCGATTGATGCCGACGTCGATCACCACCGCACCAGGCTTGACGAACTCCGGCGTCACGAAACCAGGGCGGCCGATGGCGGCGACCAGGATGTCGGCTTCGGCCGCGACCGCCGCGATGTTGGCGGTCCTGGAGTGGCAGATCGTCACGGTCGCGTCGCGGCGCAGCAGCAGCAGCGCCATCGGCTTGCCGACGATCTCGCTGCGGCCGAGCACGACGGCGCGAGCGCCGGCGATCCGAATGCCGAAGTGATCGAGCATCTCGATCACCCCGGAGGGGGTGCACGGCGCCAGCTGCGCGCGGCCCTGCACGAGCAGGCCGACGTTCGCCGGATGGAAGCCGTCGACGTCCTTGGCAGGGTCGATCGCGTCGAACACGCGCTGCGACGCGTCCCGCCCCATCGACGACGGCAGCGGCGCCTGCACCAGGATGCCGTCGTGCTCCTCGCTCGCGTTCAGCCGCTGGACCATCTGCAGCAGTTCGTCGAGCGTGGCGGACGCGGGCAGCCGCAGCAGGTCGACCCGGAGGCCGGTGTCGCTGCCCGCCTTGACCTTGTTGCGGACGTAGATTTCCGACGCCGGGTCGTCGCCGACCAGAACGATGCCGAGGCCCGGCGGACGCCCCGCCGCGTCGGTGAAGGCGCGGACCAGGGGCATGACGGATTCGCGAATCGCGGCGGCGACGGACGGGCCGTCGAGGATGCGGGCGGGCACTATCGAATCACCATGACAGCGGACGTGAAGGACGCCCGGCCGTTGCGGCCAGGCGTCCATGGACTCGGTGGCAGCTCAGGACTTTCGCGACGTCCGTCCGATCGCCATGCCGGCGATCGCCACGACCGCGCCGGCCGCGAGAATCTTGAAGCCGAACGCGTCGGCGATCTCGGGATTGATGTGCAGTCCGAACCGGCTCAGGACCACATCCAGCTCGTGCCACTTGGCGAGCTCCTCGGTCGTGACCCCCCATTCGGTGAGCAGCCCGAGCAGCATGATGGAGAAGCCGTTGAACAGCAGCATGTAGCCGGCCACCTTGAGGAAGTTGGCGAGCTTCTCGGCTCCACTCTGCCGCGCGACTTCGGCGGGATCGGCCAGCGGGCTGTGCACCCGGCCGTAGAACCAATAGATGATCATCCCGAGGTCGAGCCAGACCAGGAACCGCACCCAGGTCATGACCGTGAGGTTGACCATCAGGTAGAGGCAGGACGCCACGCCGAGAATCGGAAAGAGCATCCCGCCCGGCACCCTGAAGGGACGATGCGCTTCCGGCCGCTTGGCGCGCAGCACCATGACCGCCGCGCAGACGATCACGAACGCGAACAGCGTGCCGATGCTGGTCATCTCGCCGAGCACGTTGATCGGCGTGAAGCCGGCGACGATCGCCACGATCACGCCGGTGATGAGCGTCGTGATGTACGGCGTGCGGTACTTCGGATGGACCTTGCTGACGCCGGGGGGCAGCAGATGGTCGCGGCTCATCGCGAAGAAGATCCGTGGCTGGCTCATGAGCATGACCAGCAGCACGCTCGTGATCCCGGCGACGGCGCCGGCCGACACCAGGCCCGCCGCCCAGTCCATGTTGATCACGTGCAGCGCGTAGCCGACCGGCGCGTTCAGGAACTGCGCGTCGTCCTTGAACTGCACGACCGGGATGATGCCGCTCAGCACCGCGGCGACCGCGAGGTAGAGCACGGTGCAGACGACCAGCGACGCGATGATCCCGATCGGCAAGTCGCGGCTCGGGTTCTTGGCTTCCTCGGCCGTCGTCGACACGGCGTCGAACCCGATATACGCGAAGAAGACGACCGCGGCCGCGGCCGAAATGCCCTGCACGCCGTACGGCATGAAGGGAGACCAGTTGGCCGGCTCGACGTAGCCGGCGCCGACCACGATGAAGAACAGAATCGCGGCGAGCTTGACCATGACCATGGCGGCGTTGAAGCGCGCGCTCTCGCGGACGCCGATGACCAGCAGCGCCGAAATGATCAGGACGATGATCACGGCCGGCAGGTTGATCAGCGCGCCGTCCACGCCGGTGCCGGGCGCCGCCGACATCCAGGCCGGCAAGTGCAGGCCGAAGCCGGCGAGGATCCGCTGGAAGTAGCCGCTCCAGCCCACGGCGACGGTCATCGATCCGACCGCGTACTCGAGAATCAGGTCCCAGCCAATCATCCACGCGAAGACTTCACCGAGCGTGGCGTAGGCGTACGTATACGCGCTGCCGGAGATGGGGATCATGGAAGCGAACTCTGCATAGCAGAGCGCGGCGAAGCCGCACGCCAGGCCGGCAGCGACATACGACAGGACGATGGCGGGGCCCGCCTGGTTGGCGGCGGCGGTGCCGGTCAGCACGAAGATCCCCGTGCCGATGATCGCGCCGATGCCCAGCATCGTCAGATCGGTGGCCGAGAGCGTGCGTTTCAGTGCTTTGGTGCCGTGCTCGACGTCGCCGACCAGTTGCTCGATCGACTTCGTCTTCAACAGATTCGAATCCATTCACCCTCCAGGTGGCGCCGGGACACACCTCCCCGGGACTCGGTCAGGCAAGCGTAAGGTGCGGATTATACATGGGTTTGCGCGGGAATTCGGGCCCTGATCCGCTCAGAGCGCGGCCAGGTAGGCTCGGGTGCGCTGTTCGGGATCGCCGCGGAGGACGTCGGTGATCACGGCCACCGCGGCGGCGCCGGCGGCGATCACGGATGGCGCTGTCGTCAGGTCGATTCCGCCGATGGCCACCACCGGCTTGCCACGACCCGCGGCATATTGCAGCAGGTCGAGGCCTCGCGCGGAGTAGCCGGTGTCCTTGGTGGTCGTGGAGAACACCGGGCCCACGGCGATGTAGTCGGCCGGCGACTGCAGCGCGGCGTCGACCTGCGCGGGGTCGTGGGTCGAGACGCCGAGCACGCCGTTGCCGAGTACCCGGCGCGCGTCATCGGGAGAGAGGTCGTCCTGCCCCACGTGCGCGCCGCCGGCACCCGACATCACGGCGATGTCCGGCCGGTCGTTGACGATGACCAGCGCACCGAAGGGGTGCGCCGCGGCGACGACGGCGTCGGCCAGGGCAAGAAAGAGCGCGGAGGATCCCCGCTTGGCGCGAACCTGGAGGAGCCGGGCGCCGCCCTTCAGGCAGCCGATCGCGACCGCGAGGGGGTCGAGGCCCTGGGCCGCGCAGACGTCACAATCGATGATGGGATAGAAGCGTGTGGCGCGGTCCCACCGCACCTAGACGGCCTCGGCCAGGCCGCGCTCAGTGCTTTTTTTTTCCGGCATGTACCGCTCCATGAAGGACGTGCTCAGCCGTCCGGCGATGAAGTCGGCATCCTTCAGGATCTTGAGGTGCAGCGGGATCGAGGTCTTGATGCCCTCGATGACCGTCATCTCCAGGGTGCGCCGCATCCGCGCGATGGCTTCCTGCCGATCGCGGCCGTGCACGATGATCTTGGCGATCAGCGAGTCGTAGTACGGCGGGATCGTGCACTCGGCATGGGCGAACGTGTCGACGCGGACGCCGGGCCCGCCCGGCACGCTGAAGGCATGGATCACGCCCGGCGACGGCGCGAACGTCACGGGGTCCTCGGCGTTGATCCGGCACTCGATGGAGTGGCCGGTGAACGTCACATCCCCCTGCTTCAACGACAGCCGCTCCCCCGCCGCGATCCGGATCTGCTCCTTGACGATGTCGACACCGGTGATGAACTCGGTGACCGGGTGCTCGACCTGGACGCGGGTGTTGACCTCGAGGAAGTAGAAGTTGCCCTTGTCGTCGAGCAGGAACTCGAACGTGCCGGCGTTGGTGTACTGCACCGCGCGCGCGGCATCGACGACGGTGCTGCCCAGTTTCCGGCGCATCTTCTCGGTCACCGCGACCGACGGGCCTTCCTCGAGCAGCTTCTGGTGACGGCGCTGAATGGAGCACTCGCGCTCGCCGAGGTGGATGACGGCGCCATGGTGATCGCCCATCACCTGGAACTCGATGTGACGCGGGTTCTCGACGTACTTCTCGATGTAGACGTCGCCGACGCCGAACGCCGCTTCCGCCTCGCGCTGGGCGGTCTTGAGCGCGGTGGGGATCTCGCTCGCCTGCCGGATGACGCGCATGCCGCGACCACCGCCGCCGGCGACCGCCTTGATGATCACGGGCAAGCCGAGGTCCTTGGCGATCTTCTGCGCCTTCTCCTCGCTGTCGACCGGGCCATCACTGCCCGGGAGGATCGGCACGCCCGCCTTCTTCATGGCGCGGCGCGCCCGGGCCTTGTCGCCGAGCAGGCGAATGACGTTGGGCGCCGGGCCGATGAACTTGATGTGACAGGCCTCGCAGACCTCGGCGAGGTAGGCGCTCTCGGAGAGGAAGCCGTAACCCGGGTGGATCGCGTCAGCGCCGGTGATCTCGGCCGCGCTGAGGACCGCGGGGACGCTCAGGTAGCTGTCGGCGCTGCGGGCCGGGCCGATGCAGACGTCCTCGTCCGCGAACCGCACGTGCAGCGAGTTCTCGTCGGCCTCGGAGTAGACCGCCACGGTCTTGATGCCGAGCTCGCGGCAGGCGCAGATGACGCGCAGGGCGATTTCGCCGCGGTTGGCGATGAGTATCTTCTTGAACACGGCTAGCTCGTCTTGATGGCGAACAGGCGCTCGCCATACTGGACCGGCTTGCCGTTCTCGACGTATACGCTCACGATTTCTCCCTCGTACTCGGAGGTGATCTCGTTCATGAGCTTCATCGCCTCGATGATGCAGAGCACCTGATCCTTCTTGACCCGCTCGCCCACGTCGACGAACGGCGCCGACCCGGGCTCCGACGATCGATAGAACGTGCCGACGATTGGCGATTTGACGACCGCCAGCTCCAGCTCCGCTTCGTCTTCAGGGGACAGGGCCGAGAGGACCGGCGGCTGCGGGGCCGGTGGCGGCGCCGCGGGTATCGGGGGCGCCAGCATGTGGGCCTGCGGAACAGGCGGCGGCGCGATGGCGTGGGGTCCATGTCCGCCCGACTTGCGGACCCGCAGTTTCAGCCCGTCTCGTTCCAGCTCGAACTCCGCGAGGTCGTGCTCCCGCACCAGTTCGAGGATCCGCTCGATGTCGTCGAAATCCATCAGTCTCCCGTCGGCGACGTCCGCGCGACTACTCGTCCCGTGCCCGACCCATTCGGTCTATCGGCACATCGGTCAGCACCTCGCACCCTCCCTCGACCACCAGGACGTCGTCTTCGATTCTGACGCCCCCGAGGCCGGGTACGTAGGCGCCCGGTTCGATCGTGAACACCATTCCGGGCCGCAGGACTTCATCTGCGACCCGTGCGACCCGTGCGACCCCGCCGGATGCGGACTCCGGCTTGGTCAGTCTCGGCTCCTCGTGCACGTCCAGCCCAAGCCCGTGCCCGGTGCCGTGGACGAACGCCTCGCCCAGGCCGGCGTCTTCGAGGACCTGCCGGGCGGCGCGATCCACCGCGCTCGCCTGCACGCCCGGGGCCACCGCGCGGACAGCGGCGGCGTGCGCGGTCCGAACCGCCTCGAAGAGACGCCCGAAATCGTCGCTGACGGGCGCCAGCTGAACCGTGCGGGTCAGATCCACGCAGTATCCGTCGTAGACCCCCCCGAAGTCCAGCACCACGCCGTCGCCCCCCGCCAGTGTCCGGCGGCCGGGTCGGGCGTGCGGCAGGGCGCTATTTGGGCCCGACGCGACGATCGTGTCGAACGCGGGACGGTCGAATCCGGCCCGTCGCAGCGCCTGGTCGATGTCGCCGGCGACGTCACGCTCCGAACGGCCGGCCCGCACGAACCCCGGCAGCTCGCGCGCGACCGATGACAGGCGCGCGGCCGCCTCACGGAGCGTGGCGATCTCGACCGCGTCCTTGACCATCCGGCACCTCTCGACGACCCGCTCGGTCGAACGCAGCCTGGGCGCCCCCGTACCGCCCGGCGCGGCGGCTTCTGCCAGACCGAGCGCTTCGGAGAACCGGTCGAAACGGCTCAACGTGATCGCCGCCGCTTCGACACCGAGGTTCCAGATCCGCGGTCCGGACATGACTGCGGCGGCCATCGCCTCCTCGAGGCTGGCCGTGGCGAGGTGGACGCGAACGTCGCGTAAACCGTCGGTCGAGGCCATGCGCTCCGTGGCGGACGTGACGTACCGGCCGTCGACGATGATGACCGCATCAGTGGCCGAGACCAGCAACGCGCCCGTCGTGCCGTCGAAGCCGACGAGGTAGCGCAGGTTGGAGGGACTCGTGACCAGGAGAGCGTCGACGCCGGCTTCGCCGAGCGCGTCGCGCAGTGTGGCAAGCCGTGCGGAATACGGAGACGAGTGGACTGCGGCCACGGACGTCAACGGTCGGTGGCCGAGGCGGCGAGAGACTGACGCGCGCGAACGATCCGCGCCAGAAGCGCCTCCAGCGCCGGGAGCGCCGCGGCATCCGGATGCTCGCGCTTCACGACCGGCCTTGGCTTGAGCGCGATCGGGGACGGAGGGGATGGCGATGACGAGGCTGGAGGTGGAGGCGGCGACACGGACACCGGCGCGGAGACCACCACCGGAGGCGGCGGAACGACGACCGGCGGCGCCACGCGTGATGCGTCCTCGCGTGGTGCCTCTTGCGCTCGCGCTCGCGGGCACCTCGGCCTGCCGAGGATGCCGTCGGTGCCACAGACGCAACGGGCACCGGGCGGATTGGAATTGGCTCGCGCTTGGGGGCTGGTGGACGGCTCGGCCGCGGTCGACGCCGGCGTGCGATGCTTCCTCGGCGGCCGCCTCGGGCATGGTCTCGGGGATCTCTCCGCGACGGTGGTGAATCTCCGCGAGACCACGGATGGCCGCGAGGTTCTCCGGCGCAACCTTCAGGACGTGCTCGAGCTCGTCGACGGGCCTCGTCGTATCGCCCGAGCTCGAGGAGCGACCGTCCAAGCGTGACGCGCGCGGACAGATATGCCGGGTGCCTGAGCAGACCGGCCTTGCAGGTGATGATGGATTCGTCGAACTGACCGGCGCGGCGGTATTCCTCCGCCAGCGCGGCAAACGCGATGGACGCCGGGTCCAGTTGGACCCGGCGCTTCAATTCTTCGATTCGAGGGCTGTCGGCCATGCCGGCGCGCTGGCGAACGAGACTGCGGTGACGTCACCGCAGTCTACCACTCGCTGATCAAGCCCTACGGGAGGATCGTGATGCTCGCCTGCGTCGTGTTGGTCCGGCCGACGTTGTCGGTCACGGTCAGGGTCACGACGTAAGTCGCCGCACGCGTATACGCGTGGCTGGTGTTCGGACCCTGGCTGCTGGTCGTGCCATCGCCGAAGTTCCAGTGGTAACCGGTGATCGTGCGGCCCGGCGGCGGCGTCGACGTCGTCGCATTGAAGAACAGGTCGCGGTTGATGTTCTGGACCGTCGGCGACGTGACAAAGCGACGCGATCGGACTGACGCCCTGCGTGACAATGATCGCTTGCGCCGCGTCTCGCGAGCGGCCGAACCCATCGACCACGGATAACGTGACGCTGTAGCGTGCCCGCCTGCTTGTAGGCGTGCGTCGTCGTCACGCCGGTGGCCGTGGCGCCGTCGCCGAAGTTCCAGCGATATTGCGCAATCGGGTTGTTCGCCGGCGCCTCACTGCTGTTGGCGTCGAACAGCACGGTCTGGTTGTCGGTCGGCGAGCTCGGCGTGAACGTGAAGTTCGGAATCAGCCCGGCGGGCGGCGCGATGATCACGCCGCCGGGCGGCACCAGCCGCAGCGTCGTCAGGCGCCAGCACCGCATTGCCGAAGTCGCTGCCGAGCGGCGTGATGGCAATGTTCACCAGCGTGAACGGGTCAACCACCGCGCCGGCCGGGCTTGCAGGCGCCGTGTAAACGACGGTGGCGCGGCCATTGGCGTCGGTGGCGATGTTGCGGGCCGACAGTTTCCCGAAATCCGTCGCGACGCCGCCGACGACGATCTCGGCGCGAAGCGGCAGGCTGGCGAGCGGCGCGCCGTTCGGGCCACGGGCGGTGACCGTCACGACGCTCTGCGACGCGCCGTCCTGGGTCAGGATGTCCGGCGTGACGCTGACGTTGAGCGACTGGCCGAACTCGGACGGCCCCGACAGCGGCGCCGGCTCCTGTTCCTTCATCGTGCAGGCCGCCACGGTCAACGTTACCGCGGCCAGCGCGACACACCGGGATACAAGGCAATGCTTCATATCGTCATGTCCCGGCGCGGACGCCGGGCCTCAGCTGTTAGTCGGGGTCTGCGAAATTTCCGAAATCGACGCCGATGCGGGCGGTGGTCGTCACTTCGTGCCCGGTCAAGTCGCGGCCGTAGAACGTGATCTCCGCGATCGTCGATACGATCACCGGGTTGGACACGAGCGCGCCGAGCGGCGCCTCCTGCTTGGCGTTGTGCCGGACCAGCGGGAAGGACACCGTCACGGTTCCCGCCGCCTGCACCGTCGCGGTGAAGGCTGCCGTCGAACGGATACGGCACGTCGACGCCGGGGGTATTGCGACCGTCCGCCCGCACGAATTTGACGTGGTAGCGATCGACGGTGATCGCCAGGTTCTGGGTCGGCGTCGTTGCCCGGCCGGGATCCTTGAGACCGACGGAGAACGTCACCTGCCCGAGGTCGTTGAACAGGGTCGGACTCCCGTCGACGATGGTGATGACGTCGGACTGCAGGGTGCCGCCGAATAGCTCCGGCTCCGCGCCGGAGGACGCCGCCAGCTGGTCCACGATCAGGAAGGACGACCCGGTGCCCTGCCGGACCGAGTCAGTGCACGAAACGGTCGCAAGCGTCAGTGCGAGGGCGGCGGCGCGGAAAATGTGAACAGCCTTCATGTCTCTAGCCCTTTTGGATGCGCGGCGTGATGAAGATCAGCAGCTCGCGGCTTTCGTCAACCTGGGTATCCCGCTTGAACAGCCAGCCGAGGAACGGAATCCGGTGCAGGATCGGCGTGCGATCGTTGGTCGTCTGCTCACGGCTGACGAAGATGCCGCCCATGACGGTGGTCATGCCGTCGCTGACCTGAACCTTGGTGATCGCCCGCTGGGTGTCGATCGAGGGAATCGACGCCGTGCCGGTGTTGACGAGCGCGCCGGGAGAGGCGTTCTCGAGCGTGATCTGCATGATCACGGTGTTGGCGGCGGTAATCTGCGGCGTCACCTTGAGCGTCAGCGCGGCGTCCTTGAACGTCACGGTGACGGTGTTGTTGGCCTCGGTCTGCACGGGAATCTGCACGCCCTGCGTGATCTCGGCCTCGACGTTGTTCTGCGTGGTGACCCGCGGCGTCGACAGGATGCGGCCCTTGCCGGAGCGTTCGAGCGCCGACAGCGCGATGTCGAGATTGAAGGCGCCGTTGATCGAGCCCAGCGCGAGGCCGACGGCGCTGTTCGGAGCCGGCACGCCCAGATTGACGGCGGTTCCCGCGGCGTCGTTGGGATTGCCGCGAACGTCGGAGCCCGCGCTGCCCTGCAGGCCGCCCGCTCGCCCGCCGAGCGAACCGTTGTTCGGGAACGCCAGGTTCGTCGTGTTGCCGATTTCCGGCGACGACGCGACCGTTGAAGCCCCACTGGACGCCGAGCGCGCGCGCGAAGTCCCGTGTCGTGGTGATGATGCGCGCCTCGATCTCGACCTGCGGTTCCGCGCGATCGAGCGTCGTCAGCAGCTGCGCGACGGTGTCGAGCCGAGCCGGCAGGTCGGTGATGATCAGCGTGTTCGTGCGGGCGTCGATCTGCACGTTGCCGCGCGTCGACAGCACCGCGCGCTGCACGAGCGGCGCGGCCTGATCCGCCTTGGCGTAGCTGAGCGTGTAGGTCCGGACCGCGAGCGCCCCGGCGTTGGCGGCCGACGCCGCCAGCTGGGTTCGTGAGTCCTGCTCGCGACGCAGCGTGTCCATGCGGGCAATGCGGATGATCGTGCCGTCGACCGTGTAATCGAGCTGCGCCTGACGCAGGATCACGTCGAGCGCCTGATCCCAGGGCACGTCGTTGAACACGACGTCGACACTCCCCTGCACGTCGGGGTCGATGATCATGTTGAGGCCGCTGATCTCCGCGAACAGCCGCAGCACGCTGCGGAGATCCGTGCCCGAGAAGTCCATGCTGATCGGATGGCCGACGTACTTCTTCTCCTGGCCGACGGCGATCTGCTGGCTGTGCGGGCCCTGCAGCACCGGCGACGTAACCGGCGCGGGAGCGGATGGCTGTTGCGGCGCGGGCGTCTGGGCCTGCGTACCTGGCGCCACCTGGCCGGCTCCGCTCTGCCGCGCCTGCAGGATCGCCGCCCCGGACGACGGGCTCGGTGCGGGCAGCCGCGCCGGCGCGCTGGTGGTGGACGCGCCGGTCGACGCGACCATCGCGTCGGTGGCGGCTTCGCGCGGGGCGAGCGCCGCACCGTTGGCCAGCGCCTGCGCCAGCGTGATCGTCTCGGCGCCGAGCAGCGCGAACGACGAATCGTCCGCGGCCGGTCCGCGCAGCGACGTGCCGGTGACGCGAGCCGGTTCGAACAACACCGACAGCTCACGGCCGCCGGCAGCGCCGCGCTGCAGGGTATAGGTCGCGCCTTCGGCAATCTCCATGACGACGCGGGTGACGAGCGGGGCCTGGCTGTTGACCCCGACGCGGACGCGGCGAACGATCTCGCCATCGCCGGTGGTCTGGGCGGCGACCTTGGTGGACACGTTCGGGAAGTCCAGCACGAGGCGGCGCGGCAGATCGCGCGTTTCACTCACCCCGGTCGGCGCCAGTTTGCCGTTCCCGAGAATCGTCACGACCGATCCGGTGCCCTTCCGGGTGGCGCGGACCTGCTCGATCGTCGTCGCGGCAACGTCGCTCACCGGCGCGTCCTTCAGTGCGGACGCGGCCACGACGGGATCGCGCGGCGCGGCTTTCTCGAGGGCCGGTGCGGGCGGCGCTGCCACGGGGCGGCGGGGGCTGGCCGCGACCGGCGCCGGCATCGGCGGTGCGCTCGCGGTGGTCGCACCGGCGGCGGACGCCAGTTCGACGCGAATCGTATTGCGCGCGCTCTTGACCGAATACTCTGCGGCGCGGCCCAGCGTGATACGCACGCGCGCCACCGAGAGTCCGTCGGCGGCTGTCGCCTGTTCGAGCCGGATACTGGAGACGACACCCTGCGGCTGCACCCGCGGCGCGATGTCTCCAACGCTCGCGTCTCTCAGATCGACGACGAGCGTCAGGGCGTCGGGCCGGTTGACCGTGTAGGCCACCGGATCGGTCGCTTCGATCACGACCGCGCTGCCCTGCGTCGAGACTCCCACCAACCGGACCGGCGCGTTCGCCGCCGCCACCATCAGCGTCGTCGCGGCTGTCGCCGCCACGATAGCCACGCTCGCCACGGCAGCGCGCGCGCGAGCCCTCAGCCAGACGGCTGTCATGAGTACTCCGTTGTGCGCTTTCATCGCTTCCGTTCTTTCAACAGGAACCACTCGCCCCTCAACCCCGGCCGCCATCAACCGGGCGAACCGTTTTTCGGATTTCCTTCTGTTTGACCATCGACATCGGATCGTTCACGTCCTGGGAGAACACGACGGCGTCGGCCGTAATCGCCTTGACCGTTCCATCCATCAGCTTTTCTCCGGGCCGGATCATGAAGGTCTGTTTGTTGTCGGGTCCCTGGACCATCGCGATGAAGCCAGAGCGGTCGCGCACGATGCCTTTGACGGTGATCTCGCCGATCATCAGCCCCGGCGCGCCGGCTGGGCGCGACCCGGCGGACTTCGGATCGGTGCCGCGCCGCAGCAGGCTCACGAACGGATCCCGGCGGCCGGCCGCATCGTAGGCGTAGCCCTGTGGCGCCATCGGCGGAGGCGCCGGGGCCGGAGCCTCCGGTGCCTGAGGCTGCGGCTTCTCGACCGCGGGCGGCTGCTGGGCCGACACCGCCGCGCCGCTCACGGCGGCGACAAGAACAAGGAGATGAAGGGTGCGGGTCATGATGGTCGCCGGCTCACTTCTTCAGGGACGGCTGCTTCGGCACCACGCCCGCCTTCCCGGTCGCCATCGCCCCTTCCTGCAGCACGAAGGTAGTGGCCACCAGCTCCGCGGAGATGGTGTTGGCCGGCTCGGGTGGTTCCTTCGCGCGAATCGAGATCTCGCTGACGTTGATGATTCGCGGGAACTTGCTGATCTGATCGAAGAAGGCGCCGAGGTTGTGGTAAGTGCCTTCGGCCTTCAGCTTGTACGGAATCTCGGCGTAGACCTTCTGCTGCACGACCTTGCCCGGTTGAAAACGCTGAATCGAGAGATTCGACTTGGTGGCCAGGGTCTGGATGCGCCGCAGGGTGTCAGCGACGTCCTTCTCTTCCGGCAGCACCTGGCGCAGGTTCTCCAGCCGCGCCTCGAGCTCGTCGACCTGCGCCTGGAACTGCGGCAGCTGCTTGGCCGTCGCCACGCCCTTCGAGATATCCGCGCGGAGCGCCGTCAGGCGGGACTGCCGCATGTTGATGTCCGCCTGGACTTCCGCGACATAGAACTTCCAGAATCCGAACACCGCCCCGGCCGACACCACGACGAAGGCGCCGATCTGCGCGTACCAAGGGAGTTTGTTGAGCGAGAAGTCCATTAGATTCCCTGCTTGCTATCGGTATAGTCGAGCCTGGTCGTTAGCTTTGCGCCCCGCGTCCGCGTCCACCCTTCACGGGCGGCTTGGCGCCCGGCGGCGGCGGTGGCGGCGGTGGCGGCGCACTCGGGTCGACAAATGTGGCCTTGATCTGGAACCGAATCAGGTCGCCCGTCTTCGGATCGCTCTGCACCAGGCTGTCGACGATCTCCACTGGCTTGCGGAACCACTTCGTCGACTCGAGGTTGGCGATGAAATCGGAGACGGCGGTGTGCGAGTCGGTCATCCCGACCATCGCGAAATCCGCGCCGGTCTGGGTCATCTCGCTGAGCCACAGGCGCTCCGGCAGGCTCTTGCTGATCTCGTCGAGGAGGTGCACCGGGGCGTTCTGGCCCTTGCGCAGCTCTTCGATCAGCGACACGCGCTGCTGCAACAACGCTTTCCGCGACTCGAACTTCCGCACCTGCTCCAGCACCGAGCGCACCTGCCGCGTCTCCACTTCCGCCCGTGCCAGCTCGTCGTCCAGACGGGCGGACTCCTGACGGAGCGACCAGAACCACCAGCCGACGAGGAGGGCGGTGCCGAGCAGAATGAGGCTGGCGCCGATGGTGACGCGGTGCGCCGCGGGGATGAAGATCCGCTTCCGGGCGCGCTCGCGTTCGACGGCCAGCAGGTTGATGCGAATCATCGGTCTGCCGCCCTTCGCAGGGCGAGGCCGACCGCGACCGCGGCCGTCGGCGCGACGTCGCCGACCGCGTCAACCTGGAACCGCTTGAAATCGAACGCGACTTTCTTGAAGGGATCGAACAGTTCTACCGGCGCTTCGAACCGCTCCGTGAGCATCTCGAGGAAGCCCTCAGCCTTCGACGCGCCGCCGCTGACGACGATGCGGTCGATGCGGTCGGAGGCGGCGGTGGCCTTGAAGAAATCGAACGTTTTCTGGATTTCGAGCATCACGTTCTCGCTCACCGCGCGCAGCACCGGACGGGCGTCTTCGAACGTGACGCCGTCGACCGCCTCGCCGCGCTTCAGCTGATCGGCTTGCTCGAACGGGAGATTGAGCTCCTTCTGGAGCGCCTCGGTGTAGGCGTTGCCGCCGATCGAAATGTCCCGCGTGAACACCGACTGGTCGCCCTGGAGGATGTTGATGTTGGTGGCGCTGGCGCCGGCGTTGAGCAGCACGACCACCTGCCCGGGCTCGATGCCGTAGTTCACCTCGAAGGCGTTCTGGAGCGCGAAGGCATCGACGTCGACCACGACGGCGCTGCGTCCGGCCTGCGCAATCACGCCGGTGTAGTCCGCGATCTTTTCCTTCTTCGCGGCCACCAGCAGGACGTCCATCGTGGCCTTGCCGCTGGCGGCGTCACCCGGGTCGAGGATCTGGTAGTCGAGATTGACGTCCTGAATGTCGAAGGGGATGTACTGCTCCGCTTCCCAGTAAATCGACTCGGCCAGTTCCGCCTCGGTCATGACCGGCAGCGTGATTTTCTTGACGATCACGGCGTTGCCGGACAACGAGGCGGCGACATCCTTCGTCTGGATCTTGCGCCCCTCGAACAGCCGGCGAATCGCGTCCGCCACGGCAGCCGCGTCGATGATCGCCCCGTCGACGATGCTGTCGGGAGGGACGACCTCGCTGCCGAAGGCCGTGACCTTATAGCCTTTGCCGGCGGGCTTGAGCTCGACCGCCTTGACGGCGCTCGAGCCAATGTCCAGCCCGACGAGGGACTTCGCTCTACGAAACACCGTTGTGTCCTATCTTGAGAATGGCCGTAAATGCTTGACGGGATGGCAGTTCACGGTAACAGAAAGGACTTTATGTGTCAATTCCGACCACATGCGTCACGAGCCTCCCCGCGGGGTTCCGGTCGGGTTAGGGGGCAAGGGGGGTGCCACGAGCTCGCGGATAACAAGAATGGCCAGAATTTGCCGTTTTCGGCACGCGGAGGATCTGGAGCGGCCAGGAAGTGATCGACAATTTCGTACTTGACTCACAGTTCTGTAATGCAGTTCCTGCGACATCAGCGTGCAGCCGCGCGCACCTCAACCGTATGACGCCAGGCTTGCATGTTCCCCGCCGCTGGCTTGACAGGCCCGGTCATCGTCGGTATCCTCTTGGTTTGCCGTCCTTTGAACGGAGCTGAAAGGGATCTCATGGGTTCGTTTGTTCCCACTGCCGGAAGTGTGGAGCGGCAGTGGCACGTGATTGATGCGAATGGCCTGGTTCTGGGCCGGATCGCCAGCGACGCTGCTCGCCTGCTGCAGGGAAAGCACAAGCCGGTGTACACGCCCTACATCGACACCGGTGACCACGTCGTCATCGTGAACGCTGCCAAAGTGCGGCTGACCGGGCGCAAGGAAGAACAGAAGCTGTACCGGTATCACAGCGGCTATGAAGGCGGGCTTCGCGAGGAGCGGGCCAAGGACCTTCGCAAGAAGAACCCGGTGCGGATGGTCGAAGAAGCCGTGCGCGGCATGCTGCCCAAGACCAAGATGGGCGAAGCGATGTGGCGCAAGTTGAAGGTGTACGCGGACGCGGAGCATCCGCATCAGGCCCAGAAGCCCCGGCCGCGGGGCAAGGCGTCTGAGTCCAGCAAGCGCGAGGTCGCATAGACGTGGCAGCAGGAATTCAGTATTACGGCACCGGTCGCCGCAAGACATCCACCGCACGCGTGTTCCTCCGCCCCGGCACGGGCGGCATCGTCATCAACCGGAAGCCCATCGAGCAGGCCTTCCCCACCGAGGCGCTGCGCACCCAGATCAAGCAGCCGCTGTCGGTCACCGAGACCTCGGACAAGTTCGACGTGCTCGCGACGATCGCCGGCGGCGGGATCGCCGGTCAGGCGGGCGCGCTACGGCTCGGCATCGCGCGCGCCCTGGTCGAATACAACATCGAGCTGCGGCAGCGGCTGAAGAAGGCCGGGTTCCTCACGCGCGACGCGCGAATCAAGGAACGCAAGAAGTACGGGCAGAAGGGGGCGCGCAAGCGCTTCCAGTTCAGCAAGAGATAGCCTGCGCAGTCGGGGCGCCGCCAGGCGGCGCTCCGGAGCAGCAGCTGAAGGCCAATTATGGAGGAAGCTTGAGCGGCATTGCGTTGAAGGACTTGCTGGAGGCTGGCGTCCACTTCGGACACCAGACCAAGCGCTGGAATCCGAAGATGAAGGCGTACATCTTCGGGGAGCGGAACGGGATCTACATCATCGATCTCGCGAAGACGGCGAAGCTGTTCCGCGAAGCGGAGCAGTTTGCGACCACCCTTGCCGCCGAGGGTCGGACGGTGCTCTTTGTCGGCACCAAGCGGCAGGCCCAGGACGCGATCGCCGAAGAGGCGCAGCGCTGCGGCATGTTCTTCGTCAACCAGCGGTGGCTCGGTGGGCTCCTGACCAACTTCACGACGATCCAGCGCAGCCTCACCAGGCTCCGCGATCTCGAGGCGATGGAAACCGACGGCCGGTACGAGACGCTCTCCAAGAAGGAAATCGCGCAGCTCGAAAAGGAAAAGCGCAAGCTGCAGAAGAACCTCGAGGGCATCCGCAACATGGCCCGCCTGCCCGACGCGCTCTTCGTGGTCGACACCCGCAAGGAAAAGATCGCCGTCGACGAGGCCCGCAAGCTGAAGATCCCGGTGATCGGCGTGGTTGACACCAACTGCGATCCCGACGAAGTGGACTACGTGATCCCGGGCAACGACGACGCGCTGCGGGCGATTCGGCTGTTCGCCTCGCGCATCGCCGACGCCGTCATGGCCGGCCGCGGTGTCCGCGAATCCGCGCACGCAGACGACTCGGCCGAGGGCAGCGAAGACGACCGCAACCGCCGGGCGCGCACCGTCCGTCAGCCGCGGTCGGAGCAGGCATCGCCCGCGTCCGTCTAGCGCGCGGCTCTCGATGATCCGAACGCCGGCCGAGCACGTTAAGGCCGGCGTTGTTACGTACGACACGCATTCAGGAGCTGCCGCCGGACGTCGTCGCGCACCGCGCTGGACGGCCGTCACCCCGGCAGAACGGCTCCACACTGGGCAGGAATGAGGAGCGACATCGCAATGGCAGAGATCACGGCAGCATTGGTGAAGCAGCTTCGCGACATCACGGGCGCGGGGATGATGGAGTGCAAGGCGGCGTTGACCGAGGCGAACGGCGACATCGAGGCGGCGACCACCATACTCCGCAAGCGCGGCCTCGCGTCGGCGACGAAGAAGGCGGGCCGGTCGACGAACGAGGGGATGGTCGGCAGCTACATTCACATGGGCGGCAAGATCGGCGTCCTGGTCGAGATGAACTGCGAGTCCGACTTCGTGGCGCGCACCGAGGACTTCCAGAACCTGGCGCGCGAGATCGCGATGCACATCGCCGCCGCCAGCCCGCAGTATGTGAAGCGCGAGGAAGTGCCGGGCGACGTCCTCGACCGCGAGAAGGACATCTACCGCGGCCAGATGGCCGGCCAGAACAAGCCGCCCCAGGTGATCGAGAAGATCATCGAGGGCAAGCTCGGGAGCTTCTACGAGCAGGTCTGCCTGATGGATCAGCCATCGATTCGCGACCCCAAGGTCACGATCGGCCAGCAGGTCCAGGCGGCAATCGCCAAGCTGGGCGAGAACATCTCGATCGCCCGGTTCGTGCGCTTCAAGGTGGGTGAGGGCGCGTAACCCCGCTCCCCTCCCGGCAAGACAGGATCGAGGTGCCCTGCGCAAGCGCGCGCGGCACCTCGTTTCATGTACGACCGTCGGCGTCGCGCGCGGCTGCCCGGCAAGTTGCGCAGGTGATGCGCACGGAGCCGGCGGGTATAATCGTCCGGATATGTCCGCGCCAATATACCGCCGCGTGCTCCTCAAGCTTTCCGGTGAAGCCTTGATGGGAGAACAGCCGTACGGCATCGACCCGGCGGTGACCACGCAGATTGCCAAAGAGGTCGCCGAGATTCAGGAAATGGGCGTGCAGACCGCGGTCGTGATCGGGGGCGGCAACCTGTTCCGTGGCCTCGCCGCGAGCGCCAAGGGCATGGATCGCGCCACCGCCGACTACATGGGCATGCTCGCCACCGTCATCAACGCGCTCGCGCTTCAGGATGCGCTCGAGCATCACGGCGTGCTGACGCGGGTGGCCAGCGCCATCGAAATGCGGGCGGTCGCCGAACCGTTCATCCGCCGGCGCGCGATGCGCCATCTCGAAAAGGGACGTGTCGTGGTCTTCGCCGCCGGCACCGGCAACCCCTACTTCACGACCGACACCGCCGCCGCCCTGCGCGCGATGGAAATCAAGGCGGACGTCATCCTCAAGGGCACCAAGGTCGACGGCATCTACACCGCCGACCCGATGATCGACAAGACCGCGACCAAGTACGACGACATCTCCTACCTGCGTGTGCTCGAGCAGCGCCTCAAGGTGATGGACACGACCGCCATCTCGCTCTGCATGGACAACAAGCTGCCGATCGTCGTCTTCAATCTCCGCACCGCCGGCAACGTCCGGCGCGTCATCATGGGCGAACCCGTCGGCACGACCGTGCGCGCCTGACCCCGCCTCGATTGCGAAAACACTGAGAATGGCCATAATTGGCAGAAGTTACGCGGACGGTTGCCGGCTGGCATAGCCCGCGATCTTTTCCGAGGACCTATGGACGCGACCGATCTGAAGAGCCTGGCAGCGGAAGTCAAGAAGCGGATGGACGCACAGCTGGATCACGTCAAGCGTGAGTTCGGTGGCGTGCGCACCGGCCGCGCGTCGGTGACGATTCTCGACGCCGTGCACGTCGAAGCGTACGGCTCACACATGCCGTTGAACCAGGTCGCGTCGCTGTCGATTCCCGAGCCGACGCTGATCGTCGCGCAGCCCTTCGACCCGTCGCTGATGGCCACGATCGAGAAGGCCATTCGCAGCGCCAACCTCGGCCTCAATCCGACCAACGACGGCAAGGTCGTCCGCATCCCGCTCCCCGCCCTGACCGAGGAGCGTCGCAAGGAACTGTCGAAGCTGGTACACAAGTACGCCGAGGAAGGGCGCAACGGCGTCCGCCAGGTTCGGCGTGATGCGAACGACAAGCTGAAGAAGCTGCTCAAGGACCACAAGATTTCCGAAGACGACGAGCGCCGCGGTCTCGAGGACGTGCAGAAGATCACCGACCAGCACATTGCGCTGATCGACGACCTGCAGAAGAAGAAAGACACGGAACTGCTCGGCAAGTAACGGCGGTCTTTCACTTCCCCTCGGCGCTCGATCCGCGCGCAAGCCACCTGTGTAGCAGTCGTGTCCTACTTCTCTCATCTCGAATGCAGCGTGCCGTGCGGCGTCGGGCCGTACGATGCCCGCGTCGAACAGCACCTGTGCAGCTGCGGCGCTCCCCTGCTGGCGCGCTACGACCTCGCCGCCGCGCGCCACTGGCAGAAAGCGTCACTGACCGGCCGTGCGCCGAACATGTGGCGCTATCGCGAGCTCATGCCGCTGTTCGACGGCGAAGCGCCGGTAACGCTCGGGGAAGGCTGGACGCCGCTGATCCATGCCACACGGCTCGGCGCCAGCCTCGGCCTCAGGCGCCTGTTCGTCAAGGATGAATCGCTCAACCCGACCAACTCCTTCAAGGCGCGTGGACTGTCTGCGGCGGTAACCCGCGCCCGATATCTGGGGGCCCACACGCTGTCGGTCCCGTCCGCGGGCAACGCCGCCAACGCCATGGCCGCGTACGCGGCCGCCGCCGGCATTCCCGCGCACGTCTTCATGCCGCGCGACGTCAAGGTGCCGTTCATTCGGGAGTCCGAGCTGTACGGGGCCGAAGTGACGCTCGTCGACGGGCTCATCACCGACGCCGGCCGGATCGCCGCCGAGAAGGGCAAGCCGCTCGGCTGGTACGACGTCTCGACGCTCAAGGAGCCCTACCGGATCGAGGGAAAGAAGACGATGGCCTACGAGCTCGGTGAACAGCTCGATTGGCAGTACCCCGACTGGATCATCTATCCGACCGGTGGCGGCACCGGCATGGTCGGCATGTGGAAGGCCTTCGAGGAGCTCGAGCAGATCGGCTGGATGCCGCCGCAATCACGGCCGCGCATGGTCTCCGTCCAGGCCGAGCACTGCGCCCCGATCGTCAAGGCCTACCTGGACGGCGCCGAACGGTCGGAGATGTGGCAGAACGCCAGGACGGTGGCCGACGGCCTGCGCGTGCCCAAGGCCGTTGGCGATTTCCTGGTGTTGAGAGCCGTCCGCGAAAGCGGCGGTACCGCGCTGACCGTCTCCGACCGCGACATGGTCGCGGGCATGCGCGAGATGGGCGCGCTGGAGGGCATCAGCGCCGCCCCCGAAGGCGGCGCGGCCTTACATGCCGTCAGGGATCTCGTTCGCAACGGCAGCATCCGCCCGGACGACTCCGTGGTCATCTTCAATACCGGGGGCGCGCTGAAATACCTCGACGTCCTCGCCTAGCTGCACGACCGCGCCGTCACTCCCCGAGCGATACGTTCATCGCCCGCGCCGCGCGAATCACGTCAAAGTCCAGCGGCACGGTCCGGATGCGTCCGACAACCCGCTCCAGCGGCACGTCGACGATGTTCGGCGGGTGAAACGCCACCATCGTCCCGAACTTCCGCTGCAGCACGAGCTCCATCGCGTGGGCGCCGAAGCGGGTCGCCAGCAGGCGATCGAAGCTGGTCGGCGATCCGCCGCGCTGGAGATGACCGAGAACGACGTTCCGCGTTTCTTTCCCGGTCAGCCGCTCGAGCTCGGCGGTCACGATTGCGCCCATCCCCCCGAGCTTCTCGGCATACTCCCCTTCCGCCGGCCGGACGACCGACGGGGTGCCGCCGACTGGCCAGGCGCCTTCCGCCACGACGACGATGCTGAAGCGGGCGCCGAGCGATTCACGCCGTGTGATGTGGTCGGCGATCTTCTGCAGGTCGAACGGAATCTCGGGAATCAGGATGACGTCGGCGCCGCCGGCTACACCCGCGTAGAGGGCAATCCATCCGGCGTACCGCCCCATCACTTCGACGACCATGATGCGGTGGTGCGCCTCCGCCGTCGTATGGAGGCGATCCACGGCCTCAGTCGCGAAGCCGACCGCCGTGTCGAACCCGAACGTATTCGTCGTCTCGACGATGTCGTTGTCGATGGTCTTGGGGACGCCGACGACCGGCATGCCGCGCGTGAAGAACTCGTGGGCAATCGCCAGCGTGCCGTCGCCGCCAATCACGACCAGCGCGTCGAGCTGGAGCTTCCGGAACATCTCGAGGCATCGATCCGAGTACGGCCGCGGCCCGTCGGACGTCTCGACCGGTCGCGCGAACGGGTTGCCGCGGTTGGCCGTGCCGAGGATCGTGCCGCCGATGCGGAGGATGCCGGTCACGTCCTTGGGCGTCAACGGCCGCCATTGGTCCGGCTCGGTGAGTCCGTCGAACCCGTCGAGCAGGCCGATGGTTTCGCAACGGCAGTTCGCCGCCGACTTGACGACCGCGCGGATGACAGCGTTGAGGCCGGGGGCATCTCCCCCGCCAGTGAGGATGCCGATCCGCTGCACACCGCGGCCGGCTGAGGATGACATTCGGGCGAGTATAGCAGCGGCCTTTCTTGCGGCCGTTCGCGATCAACCGATACACTGGTCGGATTGCATGGAAGCCCTTATCGATCTCTTCATACACTTCGACAAGCATCTCGCCGAGTTCGTCCAGACTTACGGCGTCTGGGTCTACGGCCTGCTGTTCGTGATCATCTTTGCCGAGACAGGACTGGTCGTCACGCCGTTCCTGCCCGGTGATTCGCTGCTGTTCGCGGCCGGCGCGCTGGCCGCGACCGGGGCCTTCAACATCTGGCTGCTGGTGCCGCTGCTGATCGTGGCCGCGATCCTTGGGGACGCCGTCAATTACGCGGTCGGCGATTCGATAGGACCGCGAATATTCACCTCGGTGGACCGCACCAGCCTGCTTCAACGGATGCTGAACCGGGATCACCTGGTGCGCGCCCACGAATTCTTCGAGCGATACGGCGGCAAGGCGATCGTGCTCGGCCGGTTCGTCCCGATCGTGCGGACGTTCGTGCCGTTCGTCGCCGGCGCCGGCACGATGACCTACGCCAGCTTCGCGTTCTACAACATCACTGGCGCGATCATCTGGGTCGGTGTCTGCACGATCGCCGGCTACGCCTTCGGCAACGTCCCGATCGTGCGCGACAACTTCACGCTGGTCGCGCTCGGTATCGTCGTGGTGTCCGTCCTGCCCATCGCCGTGGAGTTCATCCGGCACCGGCGCCAGGCGACGAGCGGCGGCCAGACGCGCTAATCCAGCCAGAGCGCATTGAGGTCGGCCCGGTCCTCGAGCTCAGCGAAACCGGGGACAGCTCGCCGCCCGACAGGGCGGCGGCAGTGCCGATCCCCTGCGGCGTCGTGAGGGGCGTGAAGGGTCGTGTTCCTGTGGTCGGTGCGCGCCGGCGTTGTTCGCGAGGGGGCGGCCGCGTGGTAGAATCAGGAGTTCGTGACGGGCGGCCGACGGTGACCAGTGCCACCCCACTTTCGCGAATGTCTCAACACATAGTGGGCGGCTAGCTCAGCTGGGAGAGCGCCGCGTTCGCAACGCGGAGGTCGGGAGTTCGATCCTCCTGCCGTCCACCAACTAAATCCGATATAAGCAAGTGTTTAACGAGATGAGGCGCCCATAGTCTGGCGCCTCGTGGTATCTCTGGGGTGCATTAGGGGTGCTAGCGAGTTTAACCGCTGCCCTTGCGCGGCATCTTCTCCTTGCTGTCGGTCTTGGCGCTCTCCTCGAATCGGCGGCCGTCGCGATAATAGCGAATTCACCAGACGCGACCGCGCTGTCTCAGCTCGCCCATTAGCGCCTCCGCGTGTGCGCGATGACCCTTGTAGCCTAATCCTTCTTCTGCCGGCGCGACGCGGCATTCGGCACCTCTATGGCTCCGTCCGGTGGGGTAAAGCGGAACAGGTGGGCCGGCGGCGTGCCCGCTGCGGCGACGGTAAACGTGATCGCGGCGGTGATGCCGACCTTCTGGCTCCCCGTACTGTCGTTCCCAACGCCGCGCTTGTACATGTACGTCGACATGCTGCTCCTCACAAGCAGATGGCTGGCCTGATCGATCCACAGCGTAAGCAGCGTCGGATCACCGGCCGTCGTACCATTCTCGTCAGGCCACGGTGAGTAGAAGGCCCGCTGCGCCTGTTCCGCGAGCCCCTGGAGCGCGAGCATTGAAACGAGCCATTGGATTCCGAGCGTCGGAGGCTCGGTGGACTTCTTGAGTTCTGCTACTGTCGCTGCGGGCGGCAGCGCTCCTTCTATGACGTAACACTTCCGCCGCTCGTTGCCGACCTCTACCTCTTCGACCCGCGCCAGCCTCGCGTCGGCCATGGCGCGGCCTTCCTTCAGTATCGAGAACGGAACATCGTGGAGACCCAGCAAGACCGAGCTCCCGACCGACGTGCTCACATCGCGGAACCGCTCGCCTTTCATGAACTCGTTCTTCGTCGAGTTGTAAGACCAGCAATTCGCCCCGTCACAAACCTGCAGGATCTCTCCCTGACGCGTCCTGAGCCCCATTCGGAAGCGGTCCAAGTTGACCAGCGCAAACGGCTCGCCGGCCCGGCCGGGCGTCGCATGGTCACTGGCGGTTGTAAGGGTAAGCTCGGCGATCTTTGCGGGTTTCCCGTCAGCGCCGGTCTCCTCCAGGAGGAGAACGCGCTCGAAGTGAAAGCTGGACAGGTTCCTGTACAGTGTCGCGGACCTCGGCGAGAATTGCTGCCGCCTCAGGGAGTCCCGGCTCCTTCACTTGCGCCAAGACATCCGGAACCTGCGTTGGCAGCGAGAGAAGGGCGGCGATGACAAGCCTCCTGACATTGACCATGTGTCCTCCAGGTCCGTCTTGCGCGTAGCCATTGCTTAGTGTGTCACAGCATAGGGCGTTGCCGCCGCTAGACTAGCCTACTTTCCGGTGAAGAAATGACCTGTCGCAGCCCGTCGGACTGGCGATTCGCTGGGTACGAGTGTGACTGGTCGATTCATTTGATCGTGTTCGGTTATGCGGCCGCTCTCGCATTTACGAATGCGGCGATGTTCATCAGGTTGTCGGCGATGACCCCGAGCCCGACCCATCGAGCCATGCCGTCGGTGCCATGGTAGCGACAGCGCCGCAATCCATGACGTCGTTTAATGACGCTGATCCGCCCTTCGCACCCGACGCGCCAGCGTTGACCGCGCCGGAACCAGGCTTGACGTTCGTACGCGCGTCGCGCCGTCGATTTGGGTCCACGGCGCGGCAAGATGACGCGTCGCACGCCGCGGTCGGCGGCGGCTTGTTCGTTGGTCGCCGAGCTGAAGCCCCGATCGCCGGCGGCGAGATACGGCGCGCGCGCGAAGATGGCCTGATGTCGGTCCAAGGCTGGCGTCCACATCGTGACGTCCGCTGGACGACCCGCGTGCACCTCGTAGGCGGTGATGATCTGATGCTCCGATTCCTGAATCGTCACGAGGTTCCCGAATTCGTTCGGCTTCGAGATCTTGCCCTTCCGAATCGTCGTGGTATGCGGTTCGAAGATGCTGAGGACCTTGTCCGGGACGTGCGTGTCGCCACCCATCAGACGCGCCCGCGTCTGCGCGACGACGCGCTGGACGACCGGGCGCAGCTGACGCAGATGCCGTTGGGTCCGTTCCAGCATCGAGGCGGTGCCGGCGGGCGCCGTGCGTCGCCGTTGGCCCAGCCGACGGACCATCGTGTCGGCATCGCGCAACACCGCGCGCGTCGTGGCCATGAGCTTCCGATAGCTCTGCACCATGGCGTCCCGGGTCTTCGGCGAGCGGGCCTGATAGCCGATCGTCAAGACGCCCCGCGTGACGCTGCGCAGCCGATTGCGAATCCGACCGGGCTCGTCGCCGAGGGCGGTACTCGCCCGTTCCATCGTGCGGGTCAACACGCGCACGCCGTCCTGCAGCAACGTGCTGTCGGTCGGATAGTGCACATTGGTTTCTACGACCGTCGTATCGATGCGAAAGCGGCGACCGCGCGTCACCCCCGCCCGCTTCGCGACCTCGACCACCTGCCGATGCAACTGCGCGATGACGTCCGGCCCCAGCGCGCCGGCAATCTTCAGAATCGTCTTGGCGTCCGGCACCTCGCCCGCATCGATGCGGGTAAACGCGCGATACACCAGATTGGCGCGGACTTCCTGCTCCAGGTCGTCGTAGCTCCAGTCGAACAGATGCTTCAAGATCAGCATCCGGATCACGACCTCGGCCGGCGTGCCTGGACGGCCGCGGCGACGACTCTGTGGCCACCGGGCCTCCAGCGCCTGCGCGACGACCTCAATCACGGCCTCGTCCTCGAGCACCGTGTCGATGCGCCGCAACCAGTCGGGCCACAGTTTGTGGCCATCGGGCAACAACACTTCGAACAGACTCCGCTCGCGCTGTCGGCGTCGGACCATGCACGCTCCTTTGAACCATTGATGCGAGCAAATATAGGAGCGGTGATCCAGTGCTGGCAAACGATCTAAATCGACGCGATCCGTCACGACGTACCCGCTGCCGATCGATGATCAACAACGAGTTAACGTGTCATTTCTTCACCGGAAAGTAGACTAGGCTAGTGGCCTGTACTGACTGAAGCACTCGTCCAAGAAGGTTTCGGCACTCGCGGCTGATTACGCGATACGAATCGAGCGCTTCCCCTGGGCCGGCTTTCTGTCAGAGTCCGGCGTGTTACGATCCGCCTCCTCCATGCCTGAGAACGTCCTGCGACGCGAGAACTGGGACGGCCATCCCGTTGATGGCTCCGTAGGAACAGGCCGGCGGCCACCAGCGACACGAGCGACAATTGCGGCGATGCCTGAACCAAGTTCACCGCCGCGCCGGATAGTCGCCCAGCCCTGGAGCGCCCCACGTCTGCACCGTGATGCCACTGCCGTTGCTGTTGCTGATGATCCACTGGCCGGCACCCGCGCGGTAGATGGCGAGGTCTGTGATCCCGTCGCCGTCATAGTCACCGGGGACGGGCGTATCTCCGAGGCCCGCGGCTGAGGCCGCTCCGAACGGAATCGTGGCGGTGCCGCCAAACGAATAGCGCACGTACCAGGTGCCGGTGGTCGCGCGATAGATCGCAATGTCGGTTTGTCCGTCGCCGTCGTAATCCCCGGGAGCAGCGATGTCGCCGGCACCTGACGCGGACGGTGCGCCCCAGTTCACCACGGTTCCCGTATTGGTTGAGGATTGGAGCACGAACCACTCGCCGCTGGTCGGACGGTACACCGCGACATCGCTGCGGCCGTCGCCGTCGTAGTCAGGTTTGGCGCATGAAATTGACCGCACACCCGATTGTTGAGCATTCGTGGCGGCGGTTGGCTGCGTATAGAAGGTGAGGCTCCAGCCTCCGTTGATGACGTCGCCGGGGATGTCGTCCGCGGACCCAGCGCTCACATGGAGCGACCACGGACCATTACGGTCTGTCGCAGGTCCGCTGAACGACGCAAGATCGGGTTTATGCAACCAGCCCGCGCCAATCGGCAGCTGCCCGCCGTGTGGCCGGTATCGTCCGGAGCGGATTGTTGTGGCCGCGGTCGAAACGTTGCCCGCCGCCAGACCGCGCGGAGCGCAGTCATCGAACACCAATGTCGTCTCGCTCACCCCCCAGACCGCGGCGCCGGTGAGAAGGACGATTGCTCCGCCATCGGGGGCGACGAGCCACACCCTGAGACCAAGCAGCGAGGAGTGAGTCACATTGTTGAGCGCCACTGCCACTTTGACTACATGGCCCGTTAATCCCTCGACCGTCATCGTCGACGTAATCGGTGGGCCATCCCTCATCTCGATAGGCGTCGGATTGGAAAACGTGCGCACCGACTGCGCAAAGAGGGCCGATGGAGCCACGCCGATGAACCCGGCGAGCAGCATTCCGATGGAAATACAACGCATGAGATGCCAACCCTTCCTGACAGCGTGATCCGATAGCTGCCGTCACAATGGCTTCTACAGGAAGCGCTTGAGAAGGTTACAGAAAGGGTGGACGTGCGCTGACGCGCTATTCAGTTGTCAAAGAAACCGTCGAACCGAGCCGCCGCAATGGGCACACCTTCAACCAGTGGCCGCAGCTCGCGGAGGAGATCGCGCACGCGGTCCGCGCGCACTCCGCAATCCTCGACGGCGAGATCTGCTGCCTCAATCCTGACGGCTCGAGCAACTTCAATCGGCTGCTGTTTCGCCGCGAATGGCCACACTTCTACGCGTTCGATGTGCTGAGCATCAACGGCCGCGACGTCACCGGCGTGCCGCTGCTCGAGCGCAAGGATGGGCTGCGCGCCATCATGCCGGCGGTTGAATGCAGGTTGCTGTATCTCGACTCGTTGCTAAGCAGGGCTGCGATCTGTTTCGCGTCGCGTGCGAACGCGATCTCGAGGGCATCGTCGCGAAGTGGGCGCACGGCACGTATCAGACCGACGGCCGCGCAACCTCTTGGCTGAAGATCAAGAATTCGTCATACACCCAGGCCGTTGATCGTCATGAACTGTTTGATCGTCGGACTGTCGAAGGCGCGACACGGCGCCGCCCCTCGACTCCTGCTCTCACGTTCCGCTAGCGTCACCTGTGAAGCCGTTGCTCGGCGAAGCCGGATACGGTGATCAAGGAGACCGACGCAAAAGGTCCTAGGCCGCGCAGACGCCCGTCCGTTGGAAGCTGCTGACGAGCTGGCGACGTCACGTTGGCGCCTGCATGTTGCGTGAGTACAAGCAATGGCGTCATACTCCGCACCGACTCCACCGCGCGACAGGTGACACCACCATCACGCGGAACGCTCGCGCGGAGCATCGGCCCACGCTCGAGCGGGTTTAAGCGGACGCTTCCCGTTACGGCTCATCGGCGTGGTTCCTCCTTCGTTCTGTCGCGGGCTCCTAGCGGTGCGAGCGCGCTCGTTCGCTTCGACGGCACTCGAGCCGGAGCCTGCTACCAACGATTTGGTTGTGAGTAACGCCCTGTTCGGGAGGGTGCCATGACTCGACGGCCTAGATCGTGTTGTCTTGTGCTGCTGGTATTCGTGTGCGGCGCGTGCGACAGCAATCGGAGCGGCCCCACTGGTTTGGGTTCGCCCTCAGCTCCGACGGTCTTGCCGCCAGCTCCGACAGGCACCGTCAGAGGTACGCTCATAGGAACGGTCATGGATATCGATACGGAGGGACCGGTTGCCAGCGCCGTCGTCAAAGTCGCTAGGATACAGACCGGCCCACAACACGTAGGCCGCGCAGTCGATGGATCTCGCGGGACAACTGACGAATACGGCTTCTTTAGTTTTACTGCCGAGGTACCTGCGGACTCGGTGCAGACGTGAGCCCTGTCGTCAAGCCGGGACGGTTACGACGGTGTTGGCAATGGCTGGTTCGGTCCATCACCAAATCATGCCGCCCACCTCCTAATGTACCGGACCCTTACGATCCGGCCGGGGCAATCGCTTGATGTGCGCGCTGGAGCCGCCGCTGACAGCTGCTTCGATGATGGTATTCCCTGCCGCCGCGTGTTCGTCGAGGCTCCACCGGGAGAATTGGTCGATCTCGCGGCAACTGCAACTAATTCCGCAGCACAGATCGGACTGGACGGGTACACAGAGACCCACACGTTTTCGGCGCCTCGGTGGCTGCGACAGCTGACGGTCTCCGGCAGTGGCGAAGTCTGGGTATATGGGGTCACGCCGTCACTGGGACTGCCGCTCCGCGGTGAGTTGATTCTGACGGCGATGCGGCATTGATCCGCGAGCGCTGGCATCACCACCTACCCTTGGGGCGCGGCTTGGCGATTACCCGCCGCGGCGCTAGCGGCCCGCACCCACGGCGCCCAGCCCGCCGTGTAGTTCTGACTCGTCTCAGGCTCGTGCATCTTTGCGCGCTTTGCTAGCCTCGTCCTTCACGCGCGAAATCGAAAAACCCGCGAATCGACCTCACCGGTATACCCGGCCGGCCCACAATTCGCGGGCGACTAACATGTGGGCCGCTTGCTTTATCCGCCGTCGCGGATTCGTTCTTCCTGTTGCCGCGCCGACCGGCGGATCTTCCGGCAGGCTGGGCACCTGATCGGCGGCCTCACGACGCCCTGGTGATCCACGAATCCCCGTATCAAGAAAAAGTTGCTTCTCCGGTGGGCTGAACGCGAACGGATCGAAGCAATCGGCGCAGGTCAAAATCTCGTCTTGTATCGTCGTCACTTCAGCAGCCCGCAGGCGCGGGCGGATGACTCCAAGGCCGTTGGATGGCCCGGCCGGTCCGCATGACGTCCGTCAGCTCTCGGGCTCGACACTCCCGCGCGCCGCTCTGAGGTAGCGCGCTCCCGATCGCGACGGCCGGGTCCGGGGAGGTCGCGGCAGGCGATTACAGAACTGCCGAGGATCGTTACGTTCTGGTCAGCGCGCGATCGTCCCGAAAGCACACATATCCCGGCAACCGCTTCCGTTGCAGCGCGTTGCGGCCTCGCGACTGACGTCTCGCCATGGTGCGCGGGTTGCAAAAGTGGCGATGACCCTCACAATGCCGGGACCCACTTCCGATTTTCTGGCGCTGGCCGCCTCTACGACCTCGTCTGGCTTTGCCGACGGTCTCGGTCGTCGTGCGCTCGCGTTCGATCGCGAAGAGGGCACGATGCTCGAGCGGCTGACCCTTCGGCCGGAGCTGGCGGCATTCGAGACCATGCTGCGGGAGCGCCTCGAACGGGTGGCCGCGCTCGAAGACGAGCGCCTGGCCCGTCTGCGCTCGATCGAGCACGACTCCGACGGCGCGCTCGTCGTGGTCTCCGAGTTCGTGCCTGGCAGCCGACTGTCGGACCTGCTCGACCACGCCGCCGAACAAGGCGCGGCACCTGGTCTCGACGTCGCGTTCGGATTCCTCCTCGACGTCCTGCCGGCGCTCTGTGGCCTGCATGCCGCCGCAGGCTTCGCGCACGGCACGATCAACCCGTCGCGGACGGTTCTCACACCCGCCGGTCAGGTCGTGCTCCAGGACGGTATCTACGGCGGCGCGTTGTCGCACCTTCGATACAGCCGCCGGAAGCTCTGGGCCGACTTCGGCATCGCGTCACCCGCCGGCGTCGCCAGGCTCGACGTCGAGAGCGACATCAGCCAGGTAGTCCTCGCGAGCGTCATGCTCGTGCTCGGCCGGCCGCTCTACGAAGATGAATTCCCCGCCGCCCTGCCACGCGTCGTCTCCGACGTGGCGGACGTGGCGCAGATCCGCGCCAGCTCAGAATTCGCGAGCGGGTTCCTCGCCTTCCTGCAGCGCGCGCTGCCCCTTCCGGATCGGCGTCCGTACACCAGCGCCGACGATGCGCTGATCGACCTGCGGGATCTGGCCACCGAGCTGGGCGGCCTGCACCAGTGCCGCCGCGCCCTCGTCGATTTCATCGAGCTGATGGAGCCGTCAGGGACCCAGCAGCCGACCGCTGACGCCGAGGCCGAGACCGAGACCGAGCGTGGGCCGGAGCCGGGGCCGCCGACAGCGACGCCGAGCCCCACGTCGAACCCTCGCCGTACGTCGAACCCTCGCCGCGAGTCGAGTCCTCGTACGACGACGTGCTCGCAGACATCGCGTCGTTTGGCCTCTACGATTCTCCCGAGCTGATCGAGGTCGAGGCCGTCTCCGAGGACGACGACTGGGAAGAGGAGGAAGAAGAGCCCGGCGACGAGATCAACCTCGAAACGCTGGTCGAGGAGCCGCAATACGAGCCTGACGCGGCACCGACTCCGCTCGCCGCGAGCCGGCAGGGCGCAGCCCTTGGTTCGGATCACGGGCTCGAAGAGACCGCTGCGCCAGCCCGGACACCGCTCGCCACACCGCTTACGACCGCGGCCCAGGCCCCGATCAGCGAGGAAGCCGAGACGTCGTCGAGCGTGCGCTCGAAACGCGCCAAGCGAACGCGGTCGGCGCGCGCGCGCAAAGACAAGCTGCGGTCGGCGGCTGTGCCCACGCCGCTCGTGACGCAGAAGGCGGAACCGGTCATCGCTGCGCCCGAGGCGGCGACCGTCAAGCCGGAGCCGATGCGCGTCGAGCCGGAGCCCGTCCAGCCGAAGGTGGTCGAGCCCGAAGAAAAGCCCCGGATCGAGCCGATCATCGCCGTCAAAGAACGCAAGGACGCACCGATCGCGGAGCCGCACCACGCGTTCACCTCCGAATCTACCGACGCTCGGAAGGAAGATCACAAACCGGAACCGCCAAAGGCGGCGAACGACAACTGGCTGGTCGCGCCGGGCCGCGCCGCCGCGTTCGATCCTCCGGTTCCGCACGAACCGTACATGGCGCCGTCGGCGCCGCCGCCATTCTCGACGATCGTTCCGCAGCCCGCGGTCGCGTCGCCGCCGATACCTTTCGCGTCGAGTGCGCCGTTCTCTCCCTCGCCGCCCTCGCCGCAACCGCTGCCGGCTCCGGCCATCGCCGCACGGCCCGCGATCCCGGCCTACACGGCACCGCCGGCGTGGTCACCCGCACAGCCGCCTGCGCCACCGCCGCCGTCGTTTACGCCGGCGCCGCAAGTGGGCATCCAGCTCAAGCTGAAGGATGCACCCAAGCCGCGGACGCCTCGCCCGGCTCCGGTGGAGGATATCTACGCCGCACCGGCGCCTCCCCCGGTCGTCGAGGAGCCGGGCAAGTTTCCGTGGAAGCTCGCCGCCGGCGCGCTCGTCGCGATGACGATCCTGATTGTCGGAGGACGCGCCTACCTGATGACCGGCTCGCGGCCCGTCGATTCCGAACCTGTTGCCGCATCCACGACCGCCGCTGCTGGGGCTCCAGTTGCGGCTGCTTCACGGCCGGACGGCCGAACCAAGCCCCCGGCGAGCACCGTACCGGCAGAGCCCGCGCTGAGCGGCGCCACCAGCGGGCGCCTGGAAATCGAAACGCAGCCTGCGGGGGCAAAGATCAGCATCGACGGCAAGCCGGCCGGCGAATCGCCGCTGACCATCGAGGCGCTCGCCGCGGGACGCCACATCGTCACGCTCACGAACGACTCGGGAAGCGTGAAGCGCGTCATCCGCATCGAGCCCGGTCGCAGCATGAAACTGGACGTCCCGATCTTCTCAGGCTGGGTCGGCATCTTCGCTCCGTTCGTCGTCGAAGTCTCGGAAGCCGGCCGCATGATCGGCACGACGGAAGAGGCCCGCCTCATGCTGAGCCCCGGACGTCACGAGCTCACCTTGACCAACCGTGAGCTCGGGTATCAGGCTGTCGAAAGCGTTGAGATCGAGCCGGGCGAAGTCCGGTCGGTGCGGTTGGACCCGCGCGGTACGGTCAACCTCAATGCGACGCCGTGGGCGGAGGTCTGGGTTGGCGGGAAGAAGGCGGGCGACACACCGCTCGCCGGCCTCCAGCTGCCGCTCGGCACACAGGAGATCACGTTCCGCCACCCGGAGTTCGGCGAGCGCAAGGTCACGGTCACCGTGAAGGGGAACGCTCCCGCGGCCCTCTCCGTGACGATGACGAAATAGGCATCCCTCCCGTCCCGAATTCGATTCTGTAATTCCGGAACAAATTCGGGTCCCTGCCCCATGCCCTATGCTGGGACGATCCTGACCAAATCTGTCGGAACACTCGAAATTCTGCAAATAGTTGGCCGGATGAATCTGGCACCGCTGTTTGCCCCTGCCTGGTCAGTTTCAATTCATCCCCCGGAAGGAATCGGACAGATGTGGAGCTGGATCGCCTGCTACGTGAACGGTCATAACTACAGCGTCAGCTGCGAGTCGGGGTCGATGTTCCTCCGCTGTGTGACCTGTGGCCGCCGTTCGCAGGGCTGGCTGGTCCATCATCGGAACCACCGGTAAGCCGCCGCGCGTTCGATTGACACCCCCGTCGGACGATGGGGACAATAAACGCATGGCGGCTCCGGTGGGTTCACACGAGCACCAGACCTTGAACGGTGCGACGAACGGGTGACGCCGAACGTCCTCGCGCAGACCCTGCGCCAGCTTGCTGATTACGCTGACATCCGCGGCGTTCCGCTCGAAGCCAGCACCTGGCGTCGAGTGGCCCACGACGCCGAGGTGGGCGGAGATGACGAAGTCGCGAGGCTGATGCAGCTGGCGCGACGCAACCGCCTCTCCGAGATCACCACCGTTCATCCCACGCTCCAGTGGAAGCTGCGCGACCTCCTGATCGACGGCCCGGATCCATCGATCGGTGCGGCGTGGTCCGCGCTCCCGTGGCTGCTTCGACGCCTCCTCGAGTTCGCCGCGATCAATTCCGCCGCTGCTGCCGCGCTCGCGCGCGACGGCGTCGTCACGGCCAGCGACCTCTCGCAGGCGATGCACGAGGGTCGTCTGCGTGGCGACGTCCTCGACGAGGCGCGCGAGCGGTTGCGGCTCGCCGACGAGACCCTGACGTTCGAGCGGCCTCGCGTGACGCTCGGGCGCGCGGTCGATCTGCTCGACAACCTGATGGTCGTGATCGCCACGGCCTGCCCCGCGGTCGAAGGGATGACGCCGGCCGGTGACGTCCGCCGCGTCGAACCCGTCGTCGACTCGCTCGTGATTGCCGCGCACGCCCCGGACCCGCCCGGCGCCCTCGAGGAATTGGCGCAGGTACCGACGCTCCGTATGCTGCACCGGACCAACCGTCGGGCGCTGGTCGGCTACCAGCAGTCGGAGGTCGACATCCGCCTTGCCGCGCCGGATGAATACGGGACCGCGCTGTTCGCGGCGACCGGCCCGCGCGAGCACGTGACGGCGATGCGGGCGCGCGGCGCACCGGTGCGCATGTCCGGTCGCGAGGCGGACGTGTATGCAGACGCCGGCCTGGCCTGGATTCCGCCGGAGCTGCGCACGGGCGGCGACGAGATCGACGCGGCGGCACGGGGACGGCTGCCCGCGCTGGTCACGCGCGAGGACGTTCGCGGCGATCTGCATCTGCACACGACCTACAGCGACGGACGCGACAGCCTCGTCGACATGGTGCAGATGGCCGCGAGCCTGCGCCTCGAGTACATCGCGATCACCGATCATTCGGAGCATGCCGGGGCGTCGAAGACGCTGACCATCGACGCCCTGAACCGCCAGCGTGACGAGATCGATCGGCTGCGCGACCGCTTCCCCGGCCTGACGATCCTGCATGGCGTCGAGGTGGACATCATGGAGGACGGCACGCTCGATTTCCCCGACGCCGTCCTCGATCCGCTCGACATCGTCCTGGCGTCGCTGCACGATCGGCGCGGGCACGATCCGGCGCGTCTGACGCGGCGCTGCCTCGCGGCCATCGCGCATCCGCTGGTGAACGTCATCACCCATCCGGCCAATCGCCTGGTTGGTCGTGACGCCGGCTACGATCTCGACTTCCCGGCCGTGTATGCCGCCGCGGCGTCGTCCGGCACGGCGCTCGAGATCGATGGCGCGCCGACGCATCTCGACCTCGACGGCGACCATGCCCGCGCGGCCGTCGCAGCTGGCGTCACCGTCACCATCGACAGCGACTGTCACAAGGCCCGGCTTCTGGATCGCCAGCTCAGGCTCGGAGTGGGGACGGCGCGTCGCGGGTGGGTGGAAGCCCGACATGTGCTGAATGCACGGCCAATTGCCGAGGTTCGCCAGTTCGTCCGCGCGAAAAGGCGCTCTCGAGCCTAGGTGGTACACTGGTCGCACCAGCCGAGTTTCAAATGCACCCCAAGACCGGTCACCCACGTTGGCGGTTCATCCGGGCTCGTCGTGCCCTGCTGTATTCCCTGCTGGGTCTTGCGTTGGCGAGCACGGCGGTCGCGTCCCAACCCGCCGCGCAGCAGCCGCAGCCGGTTGTCCCCAGTCAGGCCGGCCCCCCAGCCGCGGACATCGCCACGGCCCTGCAGCGCCGCTACGACGGCATCAAGGACTTCTCGGCGTCCTTTACGCAAACCTACGAGGGAGCCGTGCTCCGACGGAAGGCGAAGGAGAGCGGCACCGTCCAGGTCAAGAAACCGGGCAAGATGCGGTGGGATTACACCACTCCCGAGAAGAAGCTGTTCGTTTCTGACGGCCGGACGATGTTCATGTATTTCCCCGCCGACAGGCAGGTGATGACCAACCCTCGTTCCGCAGCAGGACGAGGCGACCAGCGCCGTGCTCTTTCTCATGGGGAAGGGACAGATCACCCGGGACTTCACCGTCAGATTTGCCGACGACCGGTCGGACGACGCCGTCTACAGGCTGAGGCTGGATCCCAAGGTGCGTCAGGCGGAGTACGACTGGCTTCAGGTCACAATCGACCGCAGCAGCCTGCAATTCCGCGAACTTTCATGGGGTGACGCCCAGGGCGGGCGGAATACGATCGCCTTCTCCAACTTCAAGGAGAACATCGGACTGGCCGATAAGACGTTCCAGTTCACTATCCCGCGAGGCACCGAGGTCATCACGAGTGGCAAGACTCCCTGAACGGCGAGGCCGAGGCGCTCTCCTCGTGCTGGTGGCGCTGGCCCTCGCGGCCTGCGCCAGCGGGAACGCCCTGCGAGCCGGCCAGCAGGCCGAGCAGCGAGCCGACTACGATCGTGCCGTCGTCGAGTACACCAACGCCCTGCGCGCCAACCCGGACAGTCGGGAGGCCCGGATGTCCCTGGATCGGGTCAAGGTTCGCGCCGGGCAGGAACACTTCGCCCGTGGCCGCCGCCTCGCGGCCGACGAACGCTACGAAGAGGCCTCCCTCGAGCTGCAGATTGCGACCGAGCTCAATCCGGCGGACCTGACCGCTGTCGCCGAACTGCGCGAGGCCCGTCAGCGGCTGCGCACAAAAATCGCCATTTCCCGTGGCGGCAAGACCGAGCTGCAGTCGCTCATCGACCGTACCCGTGACCTCGCACCGCCCGGACTCGAGCTGCCGGAGGACTCGAAGCTGCCGGAGTCGATGACGTTCAGCAACGCCAGCAGCCGGATGGTGTTCACGGCCGTGGCCAAGTGGGCGAACGTGAACATCACGTTCGATCCGGCGTTCCGCGAGGAGCGCATCAGCGCCGATCTCCGGAACACGACGCTGGCGAACGCGCTGGCGTCGCTGACGGCGACGACGCGCACCTTCTATCGCGTGACCGCGCAGCGGACGATCACGCATCATCCCCGACACCGCGGCCAAGCGCCGCGAGTACGAAGAACAGGTGGTCCAGACCTTCTTCGTCAGCAACGCCGACATCAAGGAAGTCGTCGACCTCCTTCGCGTCGTCGTCGACGTCCGCCGGATCTCGCAGAACACGCACATCAACTCGATCTCGATCACGGATACGCCGGAGCGAATCGCCGCCGCGGCGCGGCTGATCTCGGCCGTGGACAAGGCCCGGCCCGAGGTCATCATCAGCGTCGAGGTCCTCGAGGTCGATCGCACGCGGCTGCGCGAGTACGGGCTGCAGCTGGCATCGCCTGGCAGCGAGGGCATCTCCGGCGCGTTCGACGTGAACCGCGAGGGCCTGACGCTGCAGCGACCTGAGGAACCTCACCGCGTCAGACGTATTCGTAACCGGCGTGCCCGGGCTCTACTACCGCCTGCTGAAGAACGACACCGCGACACGGACGCTGGCGAGCCCGCAGCTGCGCACGTCGGAGGGCATGGCGGCGCAGGCGCGCTTCGGTGAGCGGGTGCCGATCCCGATCACGACGTTCGCGCCGATTGCGACCGGCGGCATCAACCAGCAGCCGATCACGTCGTTCGTCTACGAGAACATCGGCGTGAACATCGACATCACGCCGCGGACGCATCACAACGACGAGGTGTCGCTCGCCCTGAAGGTGACCCTCAGCAACATCTCCGGCACGCTCAACGGGCTGCCGACATTCGGCAACCGCGAGATCAGCACGACGATTCGGCTCAAGGACGGCGAAACGAACATGCTCGCCGGGCTGATCCGCGACGAGGAACGGACCACGCTCACGGGCATCCCCGGACTGAGCGATCTGCCGTTCATCGGACGGGTGTTCGCGACCAACAAGAAGGAAGTGCACGAATCCGACATCGTGTTGACCCTGACGCCGCACATCGTCCGGGTGCTCGATTTGTCGGAAGCGGATCTGCGGCCGTTCCGCGTGAGCCGCGACGCCGGCGGGACCCCGAACGTCGCGCTGCCCGCCAATGCGCCGGAACGGGATCAGGATCCGACGGTCCTCGCGCCCGGCGCCGAGCCGCAGTTTCCGCAGCCCCGGCAGCCTGGCGCGACCACCACCGATCCGCTGAAGGGCAATCTCCCGGGTCCGGTCGGACCGATTCTGCCCCCCGCGCCACCACCGCCGCCGAAAAAGGGCGGCGGCGGCAACTGATCGGCCTTACTCCTCCCGCTCCACGACGGCGCCGAGCGATCGCAAGCGTTCGACCAGCGACGCATAGCCACGCTCGACGGTCTCGAGCGGCGTGACGCGGCTCTCCCCGTCCGCGGCCAGCGCCGCCGCGATCAATGCCATCCCGGACCGCAGGTCGCGCGCATCGAGCAGCCGTCCACGCAGACGCTTGGGCCCGCTGACGATGATGCGGTGCGGATCGCACAGGAACAGATCCGCGCGCATGGCGCTGAGCTGCTCGAGCGCGAACAGCCGCAGCTCGTACAACCAGTCGTGGACCAGCGTCCGGCCATCCGCCTGCGTGGCGAGCACGGTCACGAGGCTGACCATGTCGCTCGGGAATCCGGGCCAGAGGCCGGTGGTGATCCGCCGCGCCGCCGTCAGCGTCGAGGCGTGCACGCGGAATTGCTCGCCTTCATACGTGCAGTCCAGGCCCATCTGCCGCAGCGGCGCCGCAATCACCTCCATGTCCTCGGCGCGCGCGCCGGTGACTTCGATCTCGCCGCCGGTGATGGCGGCCACGACTCCCCAGCTGCCGGCCTCGATGTAGTCGCCGCGCAGCCGGTGCGTCGCGCCCTTGCATCGCGCCGGGGCCTCGACGCGGATCGTCGGGGTTCCCGCTCCCGCGATCGACACACCCATCGCCTGCAGGAACTCGCAGAGCTCGACGACATGTGGCTCCATCGCCGCGTGACGGATCTCGGTCGGTCCGCTCGCGGTGGCGGCAGCGAGAAGGGCTGTTTCGGTGCCGGTCACCGATGCCTCGTCGAGATAGAACGACGCGCCCTTGAGACCGTTCGGAGCGTCCAGGGCATGGCCAGGCTCGTCGACCAGCTCGGCGCCGAGGGCGAGCAGCGCCTGGAGGTGGGTGCTGATCGTGCGGCGCGCCGGAAAATCCCCTCCCGGCGGCGCGAGCCGCGCCGATCCTCGCCGCGCCAGCAGCGGGCCAAGCAGCAGGACCGACCCACGAAGCTTGCCCACCAGCACTGGATCCGGCCGGTTGGTGGTGATCGACGGACAGGTGATGCGCAGCGTCGGGGTCCCGATCCCCTTGACGGTTGCGCCCATGCCCTGCATCAGCTCGATCAGCACCTCGACGTCGCGAATCCGCGGCACGTTCGAGAGGACGCACTCCTCGTCGGTCAGCAGGCAGGCCGCGAGCAGCGGCAGCGCGGAGTTCTTGTTCCCCTCGACCGTGACGGCCCCCGATAACCGGCGGCCGCCCTCAATACGCAGTGTTGCCATCAGTCCTCCGCGGCCCGCGGCGCGGGCTCACCCTGGAAGCCGAGATAGACGATCTCTTCACGCAGCTCGACGCCGAACTGCCGCTGGACTTCGCGCTTGCAGCGTTCGATCAGCGAACGAATCTCGGCAGCCGTCGCGTCACCTTCGTTGACGATGAAGTTGGCGTGCGTCGGCGAGACCCTCGCCTGCCCTTCGCGTGAGCCTTTGAGGCCGGCGCGATCGACGAGCGCTCCCGCCGACCACGGAATGCCGTCGGGCACCCGATCGCGGGCCGGATCCGGGTTCTGGAAAATGCAGCCCGCGCTCGGCGACGCCAGCGGCTGCGTGCGCTTCCGGTAGGCCAGCGAGCCCCTGGCGACGGCACGCAGCGCGTCCGGCTCCCCCGGGCGGGCAAAGAAATCGGCGGCGAGCACGACCTCGCGAGTGCGATGCAGGCGGCTGAAGTCGTAGCCGAACTCCATCGCCGGCGTCGGCACGTCCACGACCGCGCCGGCGCCATCGATCAGCGTCACCTGCGACACCAGATCGCTGATGTTGCGGCCCTGAAAGTGCGCGTTGCCGTAGATGGCGCCGCCGACGGTGCCAGGTGTCCCGGCCCAGGCTTCCAACCCGGCGAGCCCGTGGTTGATGGTCCAGCGAACCAGCCCGTTGATCGTGACGCCGGCGTCGGCGCGGATGCGGTCCGGCGCGACCTGGCGCACTTCCCCGCCGCGCGTGCGGATGACCAGTCCCCTGACGCCGGCATCAGCCACGAGCACGTTCGAACCGCCGCCAAGCAGGGTGACTGGCAGCCCGTGTTCGCGCGCGATGCCGATGGCACGCCGGACATCGTCCGAGCTGTCGACGGACAGCAGCAGGTCGGCCGCGCCGCCGACCTTGAAGGTCGTGAGCGGCGCCAGCGGCGCCTGCTCTTGCAGGCGTTCGGTGCCAAACGTGGTGCGCAGAAGGTCGGCCGCAGCGCTCATGCCGTCTGCCCCGCGAGCCGCCGCTCGAGCCGATGGAGCGCGTCGAGCGCCACGGGTCGCGAGCACGGCGCGAACTGGATCCAGTCGCCGGGGGCGAGCTGGCCCGCGACTGGGATGTCGGCGCTGATGACGGTCGCGATCTTCGGGTAGCCGCCGGTCGTCTGTCGATCGGCCATGAGCAGAATCGGCTGGCCGGACCTCGGCACCTGGAGCGAGCCCAGAGGCGTGGCGTCCGACAGGATGTCCGCGGTTCCCGCATGCGTCAGCGGCGGCCCTTCGAGCCGGTATCCCATTCGATTCGAGCTGGGTGTGACGACGAACCGCGCGGAGAACAACACCTCGAGGGCCTGCGGCGTGAACATCGCGTTGTGCGGTCCGGGCATGGCTCGGAGCCTGGCCCCACCGTGCGGCAGCGGCAACGGCAGCGGTGGCTTCGCCGCCGGCGCCAGCCTGCCGTGCCCGATCGGCAGGACGTCTCCCGCGGCGAGCGCGCGCCCGCCGAGGGGTCCCATCCTGCTGATAATGCTCGTCGAGAGGCTGCCAAGCAGCGGACGGAAATCGATGCCGCCCCGCACACCCAACGTCGCGCGAGCCCCCGACACGCGACGGCCGAACTGCAGCCGCGTGCCGCTCTTCAGCGGAAAGGGCCGGCCGCACGCGACCGGCACGCCGCCAGCCGACAGCTCGAACTGTGCGCCGACGACGGCGCACAGCACGTCGCCGACGGCCTCCAGCTCGGGCCCGACCAGCGTAATTTCGAGCGCGGCCGCGTCGTCTTCGTTGGCCACGAGGCGGTTCGCGACACGGTGCGAGTAGCTGTCCATCGGGCCCGCGACCGGGACGCCGCTCGCCTGGTGCCCCCACCTGCCGAGATCCTGGACCGTCGTCAGCATGCCCGGGCGGACCACCCTGAGACTCGACACGTCAGGACACCTGCTCGAAATCGGCCCGCGACACGGGGGTGAACTGCACCCGATCGCCGGCCTTGAACAGGAACGGCTCGAGACGCGCGGGGTCGTATGGCTTCACCGGCGTGCGGCCGATGATGTTCCATCCGCCGGGAATCACCGCGGGATAGATGCCGGTCTGACCGCCGGCAATGGCGACCGAGCCGATGGGGACGGCCGTCCTCGGCGTCGCCCGTCGCGGCGCGGCGATGGAGGGATCGACTTCGGCCATGTACGCGAAGCCCGGAATGAAGCCGACGAGATAGACGCGGTACTCACGACCAGTGTGGCGGGCGATGACCTCGTCCGGGGAGCAGCCGCCGAAGGCCGCGACCTCGGCGAGATCGGGCGCCCACTCTCCCTCGTAGCACACCGGGACCTGGATCACCGCGCCGGCGTCCGGCCCAGCGTCCTCGGCAGTGACGGCCGCGGTGCGGATCTCCGACTCGAGCCAGCGGCTGTCGACCCGCAGCGGATCGAAATACACCGTGACCGTGCAGTAGCCGATCACCACGTCCCGAAGAATCGCCGCCCACCGCGACCGCAGTTCGGCCGCAACCGCCCGGCACTGATCGTTGATGCGCGGATCGATTCGTGGCGGGAACTCCGCGACCAGCGCCGCATCGCCGGCTGGCGCCACGCGCACGAGCGCGGTCTCGAACGACGGGGTCACCGGCTGGCGCGCGCCTCCAGCGCATCGATCAGCTTCCGATGGATGTCGTCGAACCCGCCGTTGGACATCACGACGACGACGTCGCCGTCCTTCGCTTCGCGGGCGACGACCGGCACGATGTCGTCGACCTTCGGGATGTAGCGGGCATCGACGTCGGCCGCCTTGAGGTCGTCGATCAACTGCTCGGCCGAGAGCCGCTGGTCGTCCGGAAGCGTCGACCGGAACACCGCGGGAAGGACGACCTTGTCCGCCTGGCCGAGCGCACGCGCAAAGTCGGACTGAAGAATCCGCCGGCACGAGGTTGCCGACCGCGGCTCGAAGATCGCCCAGACGGTCCGTCCCGGAAAGGCGGAGCGCACGCCGGTCAGCGTCTCCGCGATGGCGGTCGGATGATGCGCGAAGTCGTCGTAGACCGACACCCCGGCTGCCGAGCCGCGCAGCTCCATGCGCCGCCGCACCCCCCTGAACCGGCGCAACCCATCCGCCATCGTGTCCGTGCTCAATCCAACCGCGGCGCCGACGGCGATCGCGGCCAGCGCGTTCCTCACGTTGTAGGTGCCGAGGAGCGGCAGCTCGAACGCGCCGACCGGCTCGCCGCCGCGCCGCACGCTGAAGCTCGTGGAGGTGCCCGACACCCGCAGGTCGTGCGCCTGCCAGTCCGAGCCGTTGGCCGTGCCGAACGTCTCGACCCTGCACCGCGCGTTCGCGCGCAGCGCCGCCGCCTCGGCGTTGTCGGCGCCAAGCAGCAGCAGGCCGCGTTGCGGGACCAGGTTGACGAACCGCTGGAACGTCAGCCTGATCGCCGCCAGGTCGGGATAGATGTCCGCGTGATCGAACTCGATATTGTTGACGACGGCGATGTCCGGCAGGTACTTGAGGAACTTCGCGGTCTTGTCGAAGAACGCGCTGTCGTACTCGTCCCCCTCGATCACGAACTCGCGGCCGCCGCCGATGCGGTAGCTGCTCTCGAAGTTCTCGGCGATGCCGCCGACGAACACGCTGGGATCGGCGCCGCCGTGGGCGAGCAGCCAGCCGGTCAGCGAGGTCGTCGTGGTCTTGCCGTGCGTGCCCGCGATGACGATGGACCGCGCCCCCCACAGGAAATGGTCGCGCACCGCCTCGGGCAGCGAGCAGTAGCGGATCTTGCGGTTCAGGACTTCCTCGAGCTCGACGTTGCCGCGCGAGATCGCGTTGCCGACGACGACGAGGTCGAGGTCGCTGCCGATGTGCTCGGCGTGATAGCCCTGCAGCGTGGTGATGCCCTGCTCCCGCAGGAAGTCGCTCATCGGCGGATACACGTTCTGGTCGGAGCCGCGGACGTCGAAGCCGCGGCTCTTGAGCAGCGCCGCGAGCGTGCCCATCGCGGTCCCGCAGATGCCAATCAGATGAATGCGCGTCATTTTGTTGTTGTCCGGGTCAGACCACCGCCGCCTCTTCGATCACCAGCGCCGGGCGGCGGGTCGCGACGACGCGCGCCAGCACGCCGAACGGCAGCGTGATGGCGGCGCCATCGGTATGTCCTGAAGGCAGGCCGAACAGAATCGGCCCGCGAAAGTCGCGGAGCACGTCGCGCACGGCATCGCGCGCGCGTGGATCGCCGCCTGGCTCGTCGCACTTGGGCAGCTCGTTGAACACGATCGCGGCGGCGCGTTCGAGCAGGCCGGCGAGCCGCAGTTGGGTGAGCATGCGATCGAGCCGATACGGCCGTTCGGCAATGTCGTCGAGGAACAGCACGCATCCGGCTGGCGGGTTGAAGGCGTATGGCGTACCCAGCGACGCAACCAGCTGCGTCAACGTCCCGCCCACGAGCTCCCCGGCCGCTTCTCCTGCCGCGAGCGTTTCCAGCTGGTCGGGTGCAATCTCGCCGGCGGCCTCCGCAGTGAACAGGCTTCGCTGGAAGGACGCGAGGTCGTAGCCCGCGGGCCCGCGCGCCAGGCGCCCCTCGACCATCGGGCCGTGAAACGTCACGACGCCGCACTCCTGCATCAGCCAGGTCATGAGCGACGTGTTGTCGCTGTAGCCGATGAAGGCTTTCGCGCGCTCGAGAAAGGCCTCGCGATTGAGGAACGGCAGCAGCTGCACGCTGCCGTAGCCGCCGCGGGCGGCGACGATTGCCGCAATCGCCGGATCGGTCCAGGCGTCGAGCAAGTCACGGGCCCGATCTTCCGCGGCGCCGGCCAGGTAGCCGGTGCGCGCGAAGACCCGGTCCGAATACACGGGTTCCAGGCCGAGACGCCGCAGCTCGGCGACGCCGCGGTCGAACTCGTCGCGAGCGAACGGGCTGGCCGGGGCGATGATGGCGATGCGATCGCCCGGCTGCAGCGCTTGTGGTTTCCGCATCATCTGGGACGAGGGCATCGAGGCGGGCGTCTACGCGAACCGTGCCATCTCGGCGGCGACGGCCTGATGCTCGTCGCGGCCGAGCAGGGCGCGCAGCGCGCGTCCCTCGAGCGGGCGCGGTGGCGGGGGCGCGAGGAACCGCTCCTTCGCGCGACGGTGCCGGGCGAGCGCGTCCTCGACGCGCGCGAGCGGCAGCGAGCCGTCCTCGACGGCATGAATCAGTCCTTCGAGCGCCGCGAACTGCGGCTCCTGCGCCATGCCGCACATCAGCGCGACGTCGCAGCCGGCGGCGATGGCGCCGAGGGTGGCCTCGGGCAACGGGTAGGCGGCGCTGATCGCCTTCATCTCGAGATCGTCGGTGAAGATGAGGCCGTCGAATCCCAGCTTGCTCCGCAGCAGCCCGTCGACCACCGCGGGCGAGAGCGTCGCCGGCCGCTGGTCGTCGATCGACGGGACCAGGATGTGCGCGGTCATGATGCACGCCACGCGCGCGCGGATCGCGGCGCGGAACGGGACGAACTCGACGGCGTCGAGGCGATCCGGCGGGTGCTCGATGAGCGGCAGCTCGACGTGCGAGTCGGCGGTCGTGTCGCCATGCCCGGGAAAGTGCTTGCCGCACGCGGCGATGCCTGCCGCCTGCAGCGCTTCGATGACGGCGGCCCCGAGACGGGCCACGTCCTCCGGCTTGGTGCCGAGGGCCCGATCGCCGATGACGGTGTTCCTGGGGTTGCTGTTGATGTCGAGCACGGGCGTGTAGTCGAGGGTGATGCCCACGGCCCGCAGCTCGGCCGCCAACGACCGCGCGAACCTCGCCGCCAGCTGCTCGTCACCGCTGCGCCCGAGGGTCAGCATCGGCGGCCAGACCGTGAACGGCGACCGCAGCCGCGCGACGCGGCCGCCTTCCTGATCGACGCTCACCCAGAGCGGCAGTTCCGTGGCCAGCGACTGGGCCTCGCGGGAGAGGTCGGCCACCTGCTCCGGAGACTCGACGTTGCGCGCGAACAGGATGATGCCGCCAAGGTCGAACTCCCTGGCCAGCAGACGCAGATCGGGGGGAATGCTGTGGCCGGCGAACCCCGCCACCGCAAGTTGCCCGATATGCCGTCGAACATCGCGCACCGACATCCGACTCATTATATCGGGCGCCCTCTGCTCCTCCCGCCGCGGGTGTCGCGGCCGCACCGCGGGCCGGCATCAAGGCGCCTGCGGACGACATAAGCGATAATCACGCCGTGCACATCGAGGCGTCTGCGCCGACGCGAATCGACCTGGCCGGCGGAACCCTGGACATCTGGCCGCTCTATCTGTTCCACGACGGGGCGCAGACACTGAACGCCGCCATCAGCCTGCGCGCGTACTGCACGATCACGACCCGAACCGACCGCCGCATCCGCATCGTGTCCGAGGACACCGGCCGGATCGTCGAGGCCGGGCACTGGAGCGAGCTGCGCGACAACCACGAGCTCCGCCTGCTCGGGCGCCTGCTGCACCATTTCGAGGCCGAGGGCCTGGAGCTGCGCACCCGGTCCGAGTCGCCGGTGGGGGCTGGCATCGCGGGCTCGTCGGCGATGAACATCGCGGTCTGCGCGGCGCTCGCCGCCTGGTCCGGGAAGCCCCGCACCGACGCCGAGCTGATGTACATCGCGATGAACGTCGAGGCGCAGGCGATTGATGTGCCGACCGGGGTGCAGGACTACCGGCCGGCGCTCTATGGGGGAATTTCCGCGGTCGAGCTCCGCGTCGACGGCATCCGGCGGGTTCCCCTGCCGACGCCGCCGGCCGAGCTGCAGCAGCGGCTGGTCCTCGCCTACACCAATGCGTCGCGCAACTCGGGGATCAACAACTGGGAGGTCACCAAGCGGCACATCGATGGCGACCGCGACGTGCAGATGCGGTTCGCGCGCATTCGCGATATCGCGAGCGCGATGCGCGGCTCGCTCGAGCGCGCCGACTGGCCGGACGTCGGCCGTCACATCGCCGACGAATGGGAGAACCGCAAGGGGCTCGCGCCCGGCGTCACCACCCGGGAGATCGACGCCATGCTGCAAGGGGCCCGGGACGCCGGCGCTTACGGCGGCAAGGTCTGCGGGGCCGGCGGCGGCGGGTGCCTGTTCTGCATCGGCGATCCCGCCGACGTGCCGGCCATCCGCGACGCGATCACGGCCGCCGGCGGCCGGATCCTCGACTTCCACATCGAGACCGACGGCCTCCGGCTCCAGACTCACGTCACCGCATGAGGATCAGTCCGGCCTGCGGTCCTGACCGGCAGGATCGCTGAGGGTCCACGCGGCCATGGACAACCTTGCCGTTGCGCGCGTGCTCGCCGAAATCGGCGACCTGCTCGAGATCAAGAACGAGAACCCTTTCAAGATCCGGGCGTATCGCAACGCCGCCGAGACCATCCTGCACCATCCGGCCGCACTCGCCGGCCTGACCCCGGCGGAACGCCTCGCCATTCCCGGCATCGGCAAGGATCTCGCCGCGAAGATCGGTGAGCTCATCGACACCGGCGCCATCGTCTATCACCAGGATCTGCTGCAGGAGTTTCCACCGACCATCCTCGACCTGCTGCATCTCCAGGGCGTCGGGCCCAAGACCGTCGCCCTGCTCTACCACCAGCTCGGGATCCGCAGCCTCGCCGATCTCGAGACCGCGCTGCGCGAGGGCCGGCTTCGGCAGCTCAAGGGGATGGGCGCGAAGAAGGAAGCGCAGATGCTCCGCGCCCTCGAGGAGCGGGCGAACGTCGCCGGCCGGCGGCTGATCGCCGAGGCGCACGACACCGCGTCGGGGCTGGTCGCGTCACTGCGCGAGACGGCGCCCGGCGCCGCCATCGCCATGGTCGGCAGCCTGCGGCGCGGCTGCGAGACCTGCGGCGATCTCGACGTCCTCGCCGCCGGCGCCCCACCCTCGATCATGGACGCGTTCACGAACTACCGGCTGGTCGAGCGCGTCCTCGCGCATGGCGAGACCAAGTCGAGCGTGCTCCTGTTTGGCGGATTCCAGGCCGACCTCAGGCTCGTGCCGGCCGAGAGCGCCGGCGCCGCGCTCCAGTACTTCACCGGCTCGAAGGCCCACAACATCGCCCTCCGCGACCGCGCGATCCAGCGCGGCATGAAGTTGAACGAGTACGGCCTCTACCGCGTGGACGACGGCGCGCTCGTCGCGGGCGAGACCGAGGACAGCATCTACGAGGCGCTCGATCTGGCGCCGGTCCCGCCGGAGCTTCGCGAGAACCGCGGCGAGATCGCCGCCGCCGCTACCCGGACCCTGCCACGGCTCGTGCACCTTCCGGACATCCAGGGCGATCTGCACATGCACACGACCGCCACCGACGGGCGCGCTGATGCCTGGACGATGGCGCGGGCCGCGCGGGACAACGGGCTCAGCTACATTGCGATCACCGACCACAGCCGCGCGCTGGCCATGGCCAACGGCCTCGACGAGCGCCGGGCGCTCGCCCATGCCGAAGCCGTGCGCGCCCTCAACGGCCGCGACGACCTTGGCGGCCTGGTCCTGCTGGCCGGCATCGAGTGCGACATCCTCGCCGACGGCCGGCTCGACCTTGCGGCCGACTGCCTGGCACAGCTCGACATCGTGATCGCGTCGGTCCATTCCGCGATGAACCAGGACCCGGCGGCGATGACCGACCGCCTGCTCGCCGCGATCGCCTGCCCCTGGGTCGACGTGATCGCGCATCCGACCGGCCGCCTGATCATGAAGCGCGAGGGCGCGCGCATGGACCTGGATCGCGTGCTCGACGCGGCGGCCGCACACGGCGTCGCGCTCGAGATCAACAGCCAGCCCGATCGCCTCGACCTCGACGAGACGCTGGCCCGGCGCGCCCGTGAGCGCGGCGTCTCGCTGATCGTGGATTCGGACGCGCACTCGCCCACCGCGCTGGGCAACCTGCGCTGGGGCGTGACGGTGGCGCGCCGCGCCTGGCTCGAGCCCGCCGATCTGCTCAACACCCGGCCGATCGCGCAGTTCCGCGCCTCGCTCCGACGCAACCGCCGCTGAGACCAGTCGATGGCCAAAACATTCGTGCTTCAGGAGGTACCAGACGAACGACCGGTGGCGGAAGTCATCGCCGAAATCCGGCGTCTCTATTTCCGCACCTCGGCGGCGACGATTCAGCGCGACTTCGATCGCGCCATCGATCTGCTCAAGTCGATCCGGCTGCCCGAGGATCGACAACGCGCCACCGTCTACATGGAGGGGCTGGCGGAGATGCGGAAGGAGTGGAAAGGGCGGAAGCGGCCTACTTGAGCCCCTTGGCCACGAACTTGCGGGCCGCGAGCTTGAGCGCCTCCGGCACGTTGCGGTCCATCGCCAGCATCTTCAGATCGCGCTCGCTGACGCGCGGGAGCAGCTGCATCGAGATCGCCGCCGGCGTCTTCGGATTCTTCACCAGCCCCAGCACGGTCCCGTAGTTCTTCAGCCAGTTCCGGTTCATGCCGATGACGCGGAGGACTTCCTCCGCGACGTTCGCCATCTTCGCGAACGCCTCGACCTCCGCCACGGTGAGCTTGGGGCTGCTCAACACGGCGGCGCACACGATCTTGTTCGGGTCCCGAATCAGCTGGGCCCGCTGCTCGCGCGTCCCTTTGAACGCCAGCTTCATCTTCTTCTTGACCGGCAGGCCCGCGAGGAGCGTCGGCGTCCCGTCCTTGTCCTTGCTGGGCTCGCCCTTGGCGTCGTCCTCTCCCTCGAGCTCCTCGTCATCGTCCTCGTTGTCATCGGCGTCCTCGATGAGCGGTTGCGACGCATCGGCCGCCGGACAATCGCTTGGGGTCACGCCGCGGCCGGCAAAGAAGTCCCTCATTTCCGCAGGGACGTCCTCGCGGGCCAGGAAGTCACGCAGCGCCTGCGCCGGCAGCGCGTCGATCGTGAGGACGGCGGTCTTCGCGATGTCCGCGTCCGGATCGTCCGCGAGCAGCATGAGCAGGGCCACCTGCTCGTGCGCCGACGTCGACAGCGCCCCCTGCGCCGCCAGCAGCCTGACGTCAGGGGTCGTGTCGGAGCGGCGAAAGAAATCGATCAGCGGGGAGCGATAGCCCGGTTCCATGGTGTCGTCGACTTCACCTGCATGACGGCAAAAGCGCCGCCTTCAAGCTATCAGAAGTCGCGGCTACGTGAGTCGGACGGCGCGGACTCGTCCGGCGCGCGTGATCGCCGGGAGGCGGCCGACGGCGGTCTGACGCCCCGCTAGTCTGGAGGCGAAGGGGAACGAAACGCGCGACGGACGGCCGCCACCAGGCGACCGAGTGCAGCATCGAGGTGTTCATGGCTGCCATGGCCGTTGTCGTTCAGCGCCTCGGTGAAGAGTCCAATGGCCGCGATGCCGGCAGCGCCGGCCGCAGCAATCTCACCGACCGTATCGGACGCAACTCCGCCGATCGCCAGCACCGGTACCGGGACGCGCCGGCAAACGGCCTGGAGCCCGGAGATTCCAGCGGGAGCCGTCAGATCTGTCTTGCTGATCGTGGGATAGACCGTGCCGAAGACGAGGTAGTCGACAGCGGTGCGGGCAGCAGCGGTTGCCTCTTCTTCCCCGTGGACCGACCGGCCAACCATGAAACCGGCCGGTGCCATCCGGCGTACGCGATCTGCGCTGAACGAATCGGCACGCAGGTGCACGCCTGCCGCGCCCGACGCGATCGCGACATCGACCCGATCGTTCACGACGACCAGCGTATTTGTCCGGCTCGAGGCAGACACGAGCCGCCGAGTCAGCTGCACCAGATCGGCGTCGGACCGGTGAGGCTCGCGAACGTGAACGAGATCGACGCCGGCCGCGGCCGCATGCCGGACCAGCCGGACGAGCGCGTCGTCTTCGGGGGGCGTGAGCCGACGGCTGTCGGTGACGAGGCAGATGACCGGGACGCCGAGCAGCATCACCGTCCGGATGGGATGGTGGGTCCTTGCGTCGGCGCCGAGTTGTCGCGGCGGGCGGTGAAGGCGCCGCCGATCTCGGCGAGTCCGGCCAGCAGCGTCACCAGGCCGACCCCCGACACGGCGCCGCGGGCGTACGGGCTCGACAGCACCGCTTCGAGCGCCGGCAGCGTCTCGGCAAAGAAGTTCCGGTCCCAGAACGCGGACCACGGCGCGACGATCAGGATGAGCCCGGCCTCGAGAAAGTAGGCAGCGAACAGCAGGCGTGTCGCGAACGAGATGATCAGCCTCCCGTTTCGACGCGCGCCAGTCGTTCGACGCGTTCGTCGACGTCGCGGTACTCGCCGGCCTCAGATTGCAGTTCCAGGAAGATGGCGAGCGCTCGCGCCGTCTCTCCACTCTCCTCGACCAGGATGCCGAGGTCGTACAGCAGGGCCCGCCCTTCGTCGACGCTGGGCGCTGGCGCCTCGGCCGCGCGCTCGAGCCATTCGATCGCCTGCGCGGCTTCGCCGCGATCGCGAAAGATGCGGCCGAGCAGCGACGCCGCCTCGAACCGGAAGTGCGGAACGCGCGAAGCCGTCTTCAGCGATTCGATCGCCTGGTCCGGCATGCCCATCTGGAGGTAGGTTCGCGCCAGCGTCATGTGCTGCGCCGACTGATCGGCGCCACTCTGGCGCGTCACCTCGGTCCGGAACTCGTTGAACGCTTCCTGCAACTTCTGCTCGGACTCGCTCCCGTCGGCCGGCTCGGACTCCGGCGCCGCAGCCGTCTCCGTCGCGGCCGCCGGCTCTTCGATCGGCGCGTCGGCCGTCGCCTGTGCCGCGGCCTGCGCAGCGGCCTGCTCGGCTGCCCGCGCGTCGGCGTTCTCGCCGAAGATATCGGTGGCCATGAACGGCACCTGGCCGCTCAGCCGCTCGGCGATCAGCGAATCCGGGTCCGATACCTTCAGCATGACCAGGGCGCGCCGGAACCGCTCGATGTGGACGCGCTCCCACGGTTCGCGCGCCACCAGGTCTTCCGCGATCACGCGAGCCTCCGTGGCCTGTCCGGCCGCGAGGTAGGCATCGGCGAGCTGCGCCTGCGCGTCGTACATCGTGGCTTCGAGTTCGCCGTCGACGCAGATCTCAATCAGCTTCAGCAGCGGCGGCACGTGGCTCGGCACGCGCGCCACGAACTCCTGCAGCATCGTGGCGGCATCCTCGGTACTGCCGCGCCGCGGCCGCCGCCTCCACGACGGCATCGACGATGACGTAGGACGCGTCCGGAGTCGTGTCGACGAGGGCCCATGCGAGATCGAGCAGCCGAGGCCGTTCGTCACGACCCAGTTCGATCAGCGCCGGCAGCAGCTCCTTCGCGCGGTCGAAGTCGCCGGCTTTGAGGTCGATCTCGAGGAGCGCGGCCAGCAGCACCGGATCGTTCCCGGCGGTCTCGCGGTCCAGGTGGCTGCGTGCGGTCTGCAGATCTCCCGCGGCCACAGCCGCCTTCGCCAGCAGCACCCGGCCTTGCTGGTCGTACGGATTCAGCGCCACCGCTTCGCGCAGGGCCGCAAACGCCTCGACCGTGCGGTCCTTCTCGATGAGGTCGTCGTAGATGTTGCGGAAGCGGGCCGCCGCGCCGTCGTCGTCGCCCATCTCGACCAGCGTTCGCGCCGCGGCAGTGCGGGCGTCGAAGTCCGCGGGATCGACCGAACCCAGGCGGACCACGACCGATGCCGCGCCGGCCTTGTCGCCGCGGCTGCGGCGCCGCGCCGCCACCGCGTTGAGGTACGCCTTGGCGTCCGCGAGCAGCCCCTGCTTCTGGGAGATCTCGGCGAGCTGCAGCTGGGTGGCTTCGTCCTGAGGGTTGAGTTTGAGGAGCTTCTTGTAGAGCGCGGCGGCCTTCGGATAGAAGCCCTCGCCCATGAAGTGCTCGGCGATGCGCCCGAATTGCACCGCGGCCTTGTCGTTCTGCCCGGCGCGGACGTAAAGGTCGCCGAGCGTGTTGGTGGTCGCCCAGTCGCCCGGCTGATCCTCCACGACGCACTCGTACTCGGCGATCGCGGCGTCGAGCCGCCCCTGGCGAAGCAGCTTCTCCGCTTTCTTCAGCGTATCTTCACGATCGAAGGGCACGACGGTTCTCCACGAGCCAGGGGAGCGCGCGGGTGTGAGGCAAAGCCGGCACCATCATGCCGCCGACTACGACTCCATCCTATCAAACAGCGTTGGAGGCCTGAACGAGCGACGGTGCACGTCGGAGTAGCCGAAACGCGCGACCGCGTCGAGATGGTCGCGCGTGGCGTAGCCCTTGTGCCGATCGAAGCCGTAGCGCGGGTCGCGGCTGTGCAGTTCGTGCATCATTCGATCACGCGTCACCTTGGCCACGATCGACGCCGCCGCGATCGCGGTGCACCGGGAATCGCCGTGCACGACCGCCCGCTGCGCCATCAGCAGGTCCGGGATGCGGAAGGCGTCGACCAGCACGCAGTCGGGAGCGGGACAGAGCGACAACACCGCCCGCTGCATCGCCCGCAATGACGCCTGGTGGATATTGATCAGATCGATCTCGTCCGGCTCGGCCTTGGCGACGCCCCAGGCGATCGCCGTCCTGGTGATCCGGTCGTAGAGGCGCTCGCGCTCGAGCGCCGTCACCGTTTTCGAGTCGCAGACCCGCGGCACGTAGCGATGCGGATCGAGAACCACGGCGGCCGCGACGACCGGACCGGCCAGGCAGCCCCGGCCGACCTCGTCCACGCCGGCGACGTGATTGAATCCCAGCCGCCGGAACGTGTTCTCCAGCGTCCTGAATGCCCGGACCTTCACCATCGAAAAGTCCCTGCGCCGCGATCCCCGCCGTCAGGCCGTCTGCGGCCTCTTCTGCTCCTTCATCCGCGCCGCCTTGCCCTTCAGGTCGCGCAGGAAGTACAGCTTGGCGCGGCGGACCCGCGCCGTCCGCATCACCTCGATCTTGTCGATGATCGGCGAATGCAGCGGAAAAATGCGCTCCACGCCCTGACCGAACGACACCTTGCGGACGGTGAACGTCGCCCGCGCACCGCCGCGGTGCATCCCGATCACCATGCCCTCGAACACCTGGATGCGTTCCTTGTCACCTTCGCGGACCTTCACGTGCACGCGAACGGTGTCACCGGGCTTGATGGCCGGGCGGGACGCGATCTGTCCCTGCTCGACGGTTTCAACGGCAGTCATCACTCTGCTCCCTTCTCACGACGTTCCAACAATTCCTTCAACAGCGCCTGGTCGTCCGGGCCAAGCGCCGACCCATCGGCGACCAGATCCGGACGGCGCTCGAGCGTGCGCCGCAGCGCGTCGCGCCGGCGCCAGCGCTCGATCTCGGCGTGGTGCCCCGACAGCAGCACCGGCGGCACCGTCAGCCCCCGAAACTCGGCCGGCCGCGTGTACTGCCCGTAGTCGAGCAACCCGCGCGCAAACGTGTCGCGCGCCACCGACTCTTCGTCACCGACCACTCCCGGCACGAACCGGGCGACCGCGTCCACGATCACCAGGGCCGGCAGCTCCCCTCCCGACACGACGTAGTCGCCGATCGAGATGTCCTCGGTCGCGAGGTGCAGCCGCACTCTCTCGTCGACCCCTTCGTATCGGCCGCACAGGATCACGACGTGACCGGCGCCGCTCAGCCGCCGCGCGGTCTCCTGCGAGAGGCGCTGGCCGTCCGGCGACGTCAGGATCACCGCCGCCGGCTCGCCGCGCTCGGCCCGAATCGCATCGACGGCGCGGAACAGCGGCTCCGGCTTCAGCACCATCCCCGGCCCGCCGCCAAACGGCATGTCGTCGACGACGCGATGCCGATCGGTCGTGTGCTCCCGCAGGTCGTGCACCCTGACGTCGAGCAACCCGCGCCCGATGGCACGGCCGACGATGCCCTCTTCGAGCGGCGCCTGCACCATCTTCGGAAAGATGGTGACGATGTCGACCTTCAGCATCCGCGGCTACCCGCGCGGTTCGCGCGCGGGGCGCCTGTCATTCAGATCGATCAGTCCTTCGGGCGGATCGATCACGATCTGCCGGGCGGCGACGTCAATGCGCACGCAGATGGGCGCCACCAGGGGAATCAGGACCTGCTCGCCGGCGCCGTCCACGACCAGCCGGCTCCTCTCCATCGTCCCCTCGACCTTCACGACCGAGCCCACCAGCCGCCCGGCGGTGTCGCGCACCTCGCAGCCCACGAGATCGTAGTGATAGAACGTGCCCTCCGGCAGCGCCTTCGCGTCACTGGCAGGCACCTTCAACTCGGCTCCGGCCAGCGCTTCGGCGTCGTTCATCGTCTCGACACCCTCGAACGTCACGACCGGCCGCCCCTGATGAAAGCGCACGTCTCGAATCGCCAGCGGCCTGGCAGCGTCGCCGACCAGCAGCACCTGCCCCACGCTGAACCGCTCCTCGGCGAAGTCGGTGTCCAGGTTCACGATCACCTGGCCCTTGTTCCCGTGAGCGCGCGCCACACGGCCGACCAGTACGAGGTCCATCCGGCTGGCTAGTCGCGATCGCGGAACTCGAGCGTCGCTTTGATGCCTTCGAGCTCCGCCGCCGTGGCGACCAGCGTCCGCATCGCCGCCGCCGTTCGTCCCTGCCGTCCGATCACGCGCCCGAGGTCACCGGCCGCCATGAACAATTCGATCACGTTCTGCCCGCGGTGCACGTTCTCCGTCACGCGCACGCCGTCCGGCTGATCGGCAAGCGCCCGGGCCACGACCTCGACGACGTCCCGCGCGCGGCTCACGACGCGGCGTGTTCCGCCGCGGCGGCGGGCTGCTCCTCGGCCGCGGGCGCCGGCGGCATCCGCAATACGAGGGTGCGAAGCGTGTCCGACGGCTGCGCACCGAGCTTCAGCCAGTGGTCCAGCCGATCGCGCTTCACCGTCAGCGTCTCGGGGTTGGTCCGCGGGTTGTACGAACCGAGCACCTCGACGAAGCTGCTGTCGCGCGCGGTGCGCGAATCGGTCACCACGATGCGGTAGAACGGCCGCTTCTTCGAACCAGTACGTCTCAAACGAATGACTAACATGTCTGCTCCAAGTCAGTTCCCAGTTTCCAGCTCCCAGTTTCCAGTGTCTTCTGACTGGCAACTGGCGACTGGTCACTACTTCATCATTCCCTTCATCATCCCGAGGCCGCGCATCTTCTTCTTGCCGCCGCCGCCGAGACCCGCCATGCCGCCGAGCTGCTTCAGCATCTTCTGCATCTGCACGAACTGCTTGAGCAGCCGGTTGATCTCCTCGACCGAGGTCCCGCTGCCCTTGGCGATCCGCTTGCGCCGGCTGCCGTTCAGCAGCTGATGATTCCGCCGCTCCTTGACCGTCATCGAATTGATGATGGCCTCGACCCGCGCGAGCTGCTTGTCGTCGACTTTCTCGCGTCCCTGGGTCAGCTCCTTCAGGTTGCCCATCCCCGGCAGCATGCCGAGAATCTGCTCGATCGGCCCCATCTTCTTGATCGTACGCAGCTGATCCCGGAAGTCCTCGAGCGTGAACTCGTTCATCCGGATCTTGCGTTCGAGCTTCTCCGCGTCCTCCTGCGAGACGGCCTCCTCGGCCTTCTCGATCAGGGACAGGACGTCGCCCATGCCGAGCACGCGCGACACCACCCGATCCGGATGGAACGGCTCGAGGTCCTGCAGCCGCTCGCCGCTGCCGACGAACGCGATCGGCACGCCGACGACGCCGACGACCGACAGCGCCGCGCCGCCGCGGGCATCGCCGTCCATCTTCGACAGGACCACACCGGTGATTCCCACCCGGCGGTTGAATTCACCGGCGCTCTTGATCGCGTCCTGGCCGGTCATTGCGTCCGCGACGTAGAGCAGATCCGACGGCTCCACCGCGGCCTTGATCGCCTGCAGTTCGCCCATCAGGTCGTCGTCGATGTGCAGGCGCCCCGCGGTGTCGACGATGACGACGTCGAAGCCGGCGTTCCGGGCCTCGGCCAACGCGCCGCTCGCGCGGGCGACCGGATCCATCTGCCCGGCGGGATCGTGCACGCGGACGCCCGCCTGCTTCGCAACCACCGACAGCTGCTCGATCGCGGCGGGACGGCGCACGTCGGTCGACACCAGCAGCGGATGCTTCCCCTGCTTCTCCAGCCACCGACCCAGCTTGCCCGACGTCGTCGTCTTGCCGGAACCCTGCAGGCCGAGCAGCAGGATGACCCGCGGCCGCGCCTGGACGTTCGGCAGCCCCCCCTGGGTGTCGCCGAACAGCGCCAGCATTTCGTCGCGCACGATGCGGACGACCTGCTGTGCGGGCGTGAGGCTCTTGAGCACCTCCTGGTCCACGGCGCGATCGCGGACCCGATCGATGAAGGCCTTCACGACCTTGAAGTTCACGTCGGCTTCGAGGAGCGCCATGCGGATTTCGCGGAGCGCCGCCTCGACGGTCTGATCCGTCAGGCGTGCTTCCCCGCGAAGGGATCGGAAGACCCCCTGCAGGCGATCACTGAGAGACTCGAACATGTGCGGACGGTACCCTTAACGCCCTAAGAGCTTCAAAAACAAACCTTTATGGTAACTGACTGGTCTGCCGGGCGTCAATCGCGTTTCCCGCCCGGACGGCCGAGTGCCGCGAAACGTTGAGGATTTCGCGGTCGAGGTAGCGCTCAGACCACGGTGAGCTTGTGTCCGAGCTTCTCTTTCTTGGTCTTGAGATAGGTGCGGGTGTGGTCGGACGGCGGGATTTCGAGCGGAATCCATTCGGCGACCGACAGCTGGTAGCCCTCGAGGCCGACCAGCTTCCGAGGGTTGTTGGAGAGCAGCCGCATCGAGCGGACGCCGAGGTCGCGGAGGATCTGTACCCCGATGCCGTAGTCGCGCTGATCAGCCTTGAAACCGAGCCGCTCGTTGGCCTCGACGGTATCGAGTCCCTGATCCTGCAGCTCGTAGGCGCGGATCTTGTTGGCGAGCCCGATGCCCCGCCCTTCCTGGTTCAGGTACAGCAGCACCCCGCGACCTTCGTCGGCGATGCGGCGCATCGCCGCGTCCAGCTGCGGACCGCAGTCACACCGCGCCGAGTGGAAGACGTCGCCGGTCAGGCAGCGCGAGTGCACGCGCACCATCACGTCGTCGCCGGCGCCGATGTCTCCCTTGATCAACGCGACGTGCGTCTCCCGATCGATCAGGCTTTCGTAGGCGATGACGCGGAAATCGCCATGATCGGTGGGCAGCGCCGCAGACGCGACCCGGCGGACCAGCGCCTCCGTCCGCATGCGGTACTGGATCAGATCGGCGATCGTGATCATCAGCAGCTTGTGCCGCCGCGCGAACCGCGTCAGCTCGGGCACCCGCGCCATGGTGCCGTCCTTCGACATGATTTCGCAGATCACGCCGGCGGGGTACAGCCCGGCGATGCGCGCGAGATCGACGGCCGCCTCGGTCTGCCCGGCGCGCACCAGCACGCCGCCGTTCCGGGCCTTGAGCGGAAACATGTGACCGGGCCTGGCGAGGTCGGACGGCCGCGTCCGCGGATCGATGGCGGCCAGGACGGTCGCGGCACGGTCGGGGGCCGAAATCCCGGTGCTCGTCACCCCCTTCGCCTCGATCGACACGGTGAAGGCGGTGTCGAACACGGCGGTGTTCTTCGACACCATCTGCGGCAGGTCGAGCTCCACCAGGCGCTCTTCGGTCATCGGCATGCAGATCAGGCCGCGCCCGTGCGTCGCCATGAAGTTGACGGCGTCGGACGTGATCTTCTCCGCGGCGATCGTCAGGTCGCCTTCGTTCTCGCGATCCGCGTCGTCGACGACGATGATCATTTCGCCGTTGCGAATGGCGGCGACGGCGTCGTCGATGGTCGCGAACACGGATTTGCGCCGAGGTGTGCGTGCTGCCATAGGTTCAGTCCGATTCGCGAAGCTTCTGTCCGGCTCCCGCGACTTCCATGACGCGTGCGACGTACTTGCCGAGGATGTCGCACTCGAGATTGACCGGCTCCCCGCTCCTCGCGGCCTGCAGGTTGGTGTGCGTCCAGGTATGCGGAATGATCTGCACGTCGAAATGCCGCTCGTCCACGCCGGCGACCGTCAGGCTGATCCCGTCGACGGCAATCGATCCCTTCCGCACGATATATGGCGCGAGCGCTGGAGGGAAGCGCACCGTGAGCCAGTACCGACTCGCCGTCCTGGCGGACCTCTTCAATGCTCCCGGTGGCGTCCACGTGGCCCTGCACGAAGTGACCGCCGAGCCGCGAGTCGGCCCGCAGCGGCCGCTCGAGGTTGACCAGTGCGCCGCGCTTCATCGCGCCGAGCGTCGTGATTCGCGCCGTTTCCGGGCCGATGTCGGCATGAATGCCCTGCCGGTCAGCCGCGACCACGGTGAGACAGACGCCGTTCACCGCAAGGCTGTCGCCGTTGGCAAGCGTCGGGGCCAGGTCGGTGGTCAGGCGGACGCGCAGGCCCCCCGGGGTCCGTTTGACCTCGGCGACCTCGCCAATTGCCTCAATCAGCCCTGTGAACATAGCCCTCGATCAGCACATCGTCCCCAAGTGGGATGGTCCTGACGTCGTCCAGCGACTCGAGTGTGAAGAGGTCGCCGCTCAACCACGGCACCCCGTCGGATCCCAGCGACCAGGGCGTGCGATAGACCTGCACGCGATCGACGACGCCCGCGGACCATGCAGCCGCGTGCAGCGTGGGCCCGCCCTCGAGCATCAGGTCGGTGATGCCGAGCTGCCCGACCCGTTCCATGGCGGCCGCCACAAACGACGGCGCTGCCCCGCCGACGGTCACGACGCGGGCTCCCGCCTCGACCAGGGCCTTTGACTTGCGACGCGCCGCATCGCCGTCCGGATCCGCCGTCACGACTATTATCGGTCCAACCTCGGCCGTGGACAGAATCCGCGCCGTCGGCGGCACCCGCAGGGATCGATCGAACACGATGCGGGTCAGCGGCCGTGAGCGATGTGCTCCGCGAGGCGTCAGTACCGGATCGTCGGCCAGCAGCGTTCCGGACCCGACGGCGATCGCGTCCACTTCGGCGCGGTCGCGATGGATCGCCCGGTTCGCGGCGCCGCCGGTCAGCGCCGTTCTCGTTCCCGGCCTCGCCGCGACGCGGCCGTCGCGGCTGAGCGCCACCTTCATGGTGACGAACGGCCGCCGCCGCCGCATCATCGTGAAGAACGCGCCATTCTGCCGGAGCGCCGCCTGCTCGTGCACCCCGACGGAGACGTCGATGCCGTGATCGCGCAGGTGCGCGAGACCGCGACCGGAGACGAGCGGATTCGGATCCGCGACCGCGATGACCGCCCGCCGGATGCCTGCCTCGACGACGCGCGGCGCGCACGGCCCGGTCCGGCCGGTGTGTGAACACGGCTCCAGCGTGCAGAACAGCGTCGCACCGCGGGCACGGTCACCCGCATCCCTCAGCGCATGAACCTCCGCGTGCGGTCCGCCCGCGAATTCGTGCGCGCCACGCCCCACCACCACCCCGTCGTCGTCGACGATCAGCGCGCCGACCATCGGGTTCGGGCTGGTTCGGCCGCGTCCGCGCTCGGCGAGCGCGAGGGCCCGCGCCATGTGGGCGATGTCGGCCGCGTCAGTCGACATGCGTGTTTCGATGCATCCCTGAACTTCCGCCTTCAGGCGGAAGTCACCACTTCTCTTCGAACAACGCGTCGACGTACTCGTCGGGCGAGAACGGGATCAGATCGTCAATGGCCTCGCCGACGCCGACATAGCGGATCGGCAGCTTGAGATCGTGGGCGATCGCGACGGCGATGCCGCCCTTGGCCGTGCCATCGAGCTTCGTCAGGATGATCCCGTTCACGCCGGCGACGGCCATGAACTCGCGGGCCTGCGTCAGCCCGTTCTGGCCAACGGTCGCATCCAGCACCAGCAGCACTTCGTGGGGCGCGCCCTCGACCTCGCGCGCCGCGATTCTTCGGATCTTGTCGAGCTCGGTCATCAGGTTGACGCGGGTATGAAGGCGTCCGGCGGTGTCGACGATCACGACGTCGCGGTTGCGCGCCTTGCCGGCGGCGATGGCGTCGAACACCACCGCGGCGGGGTCCGCCCCGGTCCGCGCCCGGATGATGTCCACGCCTGCGCGCGTCGCCCACACCTCGAGCTGCTCGACGGCTGCGGCGCGGAAGGTGTCGGCGGCGCAGATCAGCGGCGTGCGGCCGGAATCCTTGGTGAGACGCGCGAGCTTGCCGACCGTCGTCGTCTTGCCGGTCCCGTTCACACCGACAATCATCATCACGTGCGGGCGATGGCCGTTTGGCGCGCTGGTTTCGGCGGCCCGGAGAATCGACAGGATCTCGCTGCGAACGAGGTCGCGGAGGGAGTCTCCCCTGCCCTTGCGCGCGCGCACGGCCTGCACGATCTGCTCGGTGGCGGCGACGCCGACGTCCGCCGAGATCAGCGCTTCTTCCAGCGCCTCGACGGTATCGACGTCGACCGGCCTGGTCCGCGCGTCGGGCGCATCGGCACGCTTCACCGCTTCCTCGAAGCGCTCGACGAACTGCTCCTTCGTCCGGCTGAGCGATTGCTTGATCTTGTCGAAGAAACCCATCACCCGATCCTACGGCTATGCATCGCTCTCCTGCTTTTGCGGCCTGAGCATCAGCGTCTCGAGGGCCTCGCGCGGCGTGCGTTTCCCGTCGAGCACGGCGGCCATCTGCGCCGTGATCGGCAGCTCGATCCCATGGCGCACTCCGAGCGCGAGTGCCGCGCCGGTCGTTCGCACCCCTTCGGCGACCATCCGCATTCCGGCCAGCACGTCGTCCAGACGCCGGCCCCGCCCCAGCTCGATGCCGACGTGACGATTGCGGCTGAGATCCCCTGTGCACGTCAGCACGAGATCGCCAAGCCCGCTCAATCCCGCGAGCGTGTCGCGCCGCCCGCCTTCCGCGCACGCCAGCCGCGAGATCTCCGCCAGCCCTCTCGTGATCAAGGCGGCCATCGCGTTGTGACCGAGGCCGGTGCCGTCGACGACGCCGGCGGCGATGGCGATGACGTTCTTCAGGGCGCCACCGATCTCGACGCCGGTGACGTCGTCGCTGGCGTAGAGCCGGAACGCGGGGCCGCGAAAATGCTCCTGCACGGCGCTTGCCGCCGCGACGCTGCTCGACGCGGCGAGGATCGCCGTCGGCAGGCCGCGCGCGACCTCGACGGCGAAGCTTGGACCCGACAACACCACGATCGGCATGGCCTGCCCGGTCTCTTCCGCGAGCACCTGCGACATGCGCGCGAGCGAGCCGGCCTCGAGCCCTTTCGCGGTGCTGATGAGAATCGCGTGCGGATCGAGATGCGGGGCGGCGTTGTGGATCACCGTCCGCAATCCATGGGACGGCACCGCGATCACCACGAACCTGGCGCCTCGTACCGCCTCCGCCAGGCTCGACGTCGTTGCCACCGTATCCGGCAGCCGTGCGTCAGCGAGGTAACGGGCATTCACGCCCGTCTGGGCGATCTCGGCGACGAGTTGATCGTCGCGAGCCCAGAGCGCCACGCGGTGACCGATCCGGCCGAGGTGCAGGGCGAGCGCCGTGCCCCAACTGCCGGCGCCGAGCACGGCGACGTGTTCCGCGCTGGTGCTGCGCGAGTCCGCGCCGGCTGCCGTCACGGACGCGGACCCATGCGCCGTTCGGTGCCGGCGCGCAGGCGTCGGATGTTGCCGCGATGCCTGAACAGGATCAACGCCCCGGTGCCGGCCGCTGCGGCCACGACGGCCCGCGGTTCACCGGTGAGCCAGGCCGCCGGAGGCAGCGCAAGCGTCGCGGCGATCGAGCCGAGAGAGACATACCGTGTGGCCCAGACGATGACGAGAAACAGGGCTGCAGCGACACCCGTCGCGAGCGGCGTCAGCACCACGAAGACGCCGGCGGCGACGGCCACTCCCTTGCCGCCGTGGAAGCGCAGCCACACCGGATAGATGTGTCCAACCACCGCGGCCGCGGCCGCGAACGCGGTCAGCGTCGCGCCGGCATTCGTGATGTACGCCAGCAGCACCGCGGCGGCTCCTTTCGCGACGTCCAGTCCCATCACAATCACCCCGCGCCACGGTCCGGTCGTGCGCAGGACGTTCGCGGCCCCGACGTTCCCGCTCCCGGCCGTACGCACGTCGATGCCCACGCGCCGCGCGAGCAGGAACGCAAACGGCACCGACCCGGTAAGGTAGCCGAGCAGGATGGGCCACATCAGGTCAATGGTACTCGCACGAGCGGCTCGTAGGTCGATCCTCTCGGCGAGAGGCGGCTGCGGAACAGCGTCACGGCTGCCACCCGGCTGATGCCGCAGGATGCGGGCGTTTCCGACACGACTGACCGGATCAGGCGTGCCGGAGCGCGGCCGATTCCCTTCACCCTGGCGAGCGTCAGATGGGCTGAATACTCGCGTCTCTCCGGCAGGAATCCCAGCGGGGCGAGCGCCGCAGCGGTGCCGGCGTACAGGGCCTTCGCGTCCCCGGCGCCGCGATGTGCGCCAATCCAGAAGACTCGTGGCGCGCCGGACGGCGGGAACGCCCCGCACCCGGCGAGCTCGAGATCGAACGCCGCACACGTCCCGGACAGCCGCTGCAGCGCTGATGCGATCGCGTCGACGTCAGGATCCGGCACCTCGCCGATGAACCACAGCGTGAGGTGAAAGTTCTCCGGCGCGACCCATCGAGCCTCGATGTCGCTCGCGGTCTGCCGCAGCCGCTGCCGGAGCCGCTCGGCCACATCCGCGGCCGCGGCCTTCACGGCCTCATCCAGTTCGATGGCGACGAACACCCGCATGTCGTTACCGGACCGGTTCGGCTGGCCGTCAGGCTCCCGTGAGCATCCGCCGAACCATGTCGAGGGCGCCCTGGGTTGCATGGAACTTGATCTGGGCTCGGCCACCCGGGAAGGAGAACGTTCGGACGCGCAGCGGCATGCCGGGCGTCACCGCCGCAATCGCGACGGTGCCGACCGGCTTGCCGGGACTGCCCCCGCCGGGCCCGGCGATGCCCGTGACGCCAACCGCGACGTCCGCCCCGGTGCGGGCGCGGATGCCCTCCGCCAGCGCCGCCGCTACCGGCTCGCTCACCGCGCCGTGTGCCGCGATCACGTCCTCGGGCACATCGGCGAGGAGCGTCTTCAAACGGTTGCTGTAGGCGACGACGCCGCCGATGACGTAGTCGGAGCTGCCGGGCACGTCGGTGAGGCGCGAGACGAGCAGGCCCCCGGTGCACGATTCCGCGGCGGCAAACGTGAGCCGCCGTTCGCGCAGCAGATCGCCCACGACGTGCTCCATCATCCGGCCGTCGACGCTGAAGACGTCGGGCCCCAGCGCCGCGCGAAGCCGATCGATCGATTCGAGCAGCACCTGGCCTGCGCTGGCGGCGTCGCCGGCGCGCATCGACAGGTGCAGCTCGATCTGCCCGGGCGTGGCCAGGATGGTGGTTTCGATGGGCGGCGACGACTCGCGCCATGCCGAGTAGATCGGCTGGACCGCTTCTTCGACGTGGGACTCGCTGCGCCCGGTCACGAACAGACTGGCGCGATAGATCCGCTCGAGCCCGACCCGCTCCGCCAGTCGCCCGTCGCAGAGCGCATTCAGCATCGGCTGCAGCTCTCGCGGCGGGCCGGGCAGCAGGATGACCGTGCCGCGGTCGTGCTCGAGATACTGACCCGGAGCCGTACCGTTCGGATTCTCCAGCACCACCGCGCCGCGCAGCACCTGCGCCTGCCGACGATTGATCTCCGGCATCCGCATGCCGCGACGCGCAAAGCGTTCCTGGATCCGCGTGGTGATGGCGGGGTCCTCATCCAGGGACAGCCCGAGCACCTGTGCCACCGACTCGCGCGTGAGGTCGTCGTCGGTCGGACCCAGCCCGCCGGTCAGCACGACGAGATCGGCACGGGTCAGCGACTGACGGAAGATGTCGGCCAGCCGCTCCCTGTCGTCGCCCACGACGGCCTTGGCCCGGAGCTCGATGCCGAGCGTCGAGAGGCGCTCCGCGATGAACAGCGAGTTGGTATCGAGCCGGGTCGAGCCGAGCAGCTCCGAGCCGACGGCGATCACTTCGGCGACGCGGAGGGGCGCGGTGGTGGTCATCGAATCCAGTCGGGCGCGAGCCACATCAGCAGGCGCAGCGACAGGTTCGCATAGATGGCCGCCATCGCATCGTCTGCCATGACGCCGAGGCCGCCGTGCAGGCTCTCGAAGCGACGCGCGGGAAAGGGCTTGATGACGTCGAAGACCCGGAAGAGGAAAAAGCCGGCAATGGCGCCTGACAGGCCGACGGGAATGAAGGCGAGCGTGATCAGCATGCCGACCACTTCGTCGAGCACGATCGGTCCGGGGTCGATGCCGCCGAAGTAGCGCTCCGCGGTGGTGCCCGCCCACACGCCGGCCAGGAACAGCGCCACGATCAGCCCGACCTCGACGACCGGGGACTGCGACCACCACACCAGCAGGTAGACGAGGAGGCCCGCGGCCGAGCCGACCGTGCCGGGCGCGACGGGAAAATACCCGCAGTAGCCGACTGTCGCGATGAAGACGGCGAGGCGGGTCACGCGATCACGACGCGGGTGTCGGCGACGCGGTCGTGGAACGCGCGCCGATCGGCACGGAACAGCACCGGCAGGAAGCCGGCCCCCAGCGCGAGGACGGATCCGAGCGAGGCGACGGCGCGCACCATCGCCGCGCTGAACGAGACGCGATGCGTCGCGCCCTCGTCTGCCGCGGAGACGACGCGAATGCGCGTCGTCATCTTGCCGATGGTCTGGCCGCCGGCGGCCGTGAACAGGACGAAGTAGCCGCCCGCGAGCAGCAGCATGAAGGCGATCAGCGGCAGCAGCGGCAGCTCGCGCCACTGCTCGGGCGTGAGCTCGCAGACGCGCAGCGTCATGTAGGCGACCGCGCCTTCGATTGCGCCCAGCACGATCGAGATCGATGACCCCCGCCGTGGCTCGACGGAACACGCCCGCGACCGATCCGGATCGCGCCGTGTCGATCTCTTCGGCTGGAAATTCCGCGATCGGCACCGCCGCGTCGGCGTCGACGGAGAGATCGAGCGACAGCTCCTCGGGCAGCGGATTGCGCAGGCGCGGCCGAGGGGTGACGTTGGCGCGACGCACCGACAGCGGCTGCCGGGGTACCGCGGAAGGCGACACCAGCGGCGCCTGATCGTCCGCGACCCGGTCTGTGAAGAGCGGCAGATCGGCCGCCGTCAACGGCCGCCGTGAGGCGGCGAAGGCGTCGGCTGGCGTGTGGGCGTCGAATTCGGCCGCCTGACGCTTCGGGGCCGGCGTATCAAGCTTGGTCAGCGTGACGTCGCGCGCGCGTCCCGGCCGCGGCTCGTCGCGTCCGATGGCGACGTCCAGCGGCGGCTCGTCGGGTGTGGACAGCGCGAACTCGTACCCGCAGTTCCGACAGCGCTCGCCGTTGTCGAAACTGATGTACTGGCACTTGGGACACCTCATCGCGGGATGGGCCGCGGCGCTGCACCACCCGCGGGCGCGGAGCGCGCCGATCTGAGGAGCTGCCGCTGAATCGCCGCCCGCAGATCGTCCATGCTCGCGCGATGGCGCTCGTCGGGATCGCCCGCCTCGAGCTGCGCCGCCGCTTCGTGCAGGCGGCCCTTCGCGAACAGATCGCGCGCGCGCGCCAGACGGATCTCGCATGCCGGTGGAACCGGGAGGGGATCGTCGGCGACCGTCGGCACGGTCGCGGGCGTCGTGTGAAGTCCGAGCGGATCGGTCACGACCCAGAGATAGGTGATCACCGTCGCAATCAGGATGCCCGACAGCAACCCCGCCGCCACCCAGGCGATGCGGGAACCGCCGCGCCGCGACCCAGGCACTGCGGCGTCCGGCTGTTGCGTCCGGCTGCGACGCGCCGGCGCCGTGACCTGCGAGCTGGCGGCGTCGAGCCGGTCGAGACGGTGCAACAGCGCGAGGGCGTCCTCGCCGCTGGCGCCGCGGTCGACCGCCGAGGTCAGCAGCTGGCGGGCCGCGGTGCGATCGCCGCGATTGAGCGCGGCCGCGCCGGCGTGGACCAGCTCCTCGCCCTCCCGCTGCTTCTCGGCCACCGCGCCGCGGGCCCGCTCGATGTAGGCACGCGCCTTCGCGTGCGCGCGATCGAGGAACAGCACGCGAGTCCAGATGTTGATGGCGAGTTCGTGCTGGCCGGCGAAGTAGTGCTCGAGGCCGGATAGGAGGAGCTCTTCGATCCTGGCGTCGCGTTCCCGATCCGGCGCGTCCCCAGGCCGATCAGAACGAAGCGCGTCGGTCATTCAGCTGAGCGTGGCGAAGAAGTGCGCAAGTTCCCCGGATTATAGCGCGTCCGTTCACCGGTTGTCAGGCCGCGCGCAGGCCGATCCTGGCCCGGCTCGAGCCGGGCGAGCCGCGGCCTCGTGATAGAAGATCCAGCCATGGCGATCATCGAATCGATTCCGAACGTCAGCGAAGGCCGCCGCCCCGACGTCGTCGAGCGGCTGGTGCGGGCGGTGCGCGAGACGCCTGGCGTGCGCCTGCTCGACCATTCGTCGGACGCCTCGCACAACCGGTCGGTGATCACGCTGGTCGGCGATGCCGACGGGGTCAGGAGCGCGATCCTCGCGCTGTTCGAGGAAGCGGTCGCGTCGATCGACCTCCGGGAGCACACCGGCGAGCATCCGCGGGTCGGCGCCGTGGACGTGGTGCCGTTCGTCCCGATCGAAGGGGTGACCATGGCCGAGTGCGTGACGCTGGCGCGCGAGGTCGGCGCCGCGGTCGCGGAGCGGTTCAAGGTCCCGGTCTACCTCTACGAGGACGCGTCCGACAACCCGCTCCGCCGGAACCTCGAGGATATCCGCCGCGGCGAGTTCGAAGGCCTCGCCGCGAAGATGGCCGCGCCGGGCTGGACGCCCGACTTCGGGCCCGGGCAGCCGCACCCGTCGGCCGGCGCCGCGGTGATCGGCGCGCGGATGCCGCTCATCGCCTACAACATCAACCTCAACACCGACCGGATCGACGTGGCCAAGAAGATCGCCGCCGCCATCCGCCACAGCAGCGGCGGCCTCCGCTACGTGAAGGCCATGGGCATCAAGCTCGAGGACCGCAACCTGGCACAGGTGTCGATCAACCTTACCAACTACCAGAAGACGCCGATCCACCGCGTCTTCGACCTCGTCGCCCGCGAGGCCGCCCGCTACGGCGTCACCATCCTCGAGAGCGAGGTGATCGGCCTGATCCCCTCAGCCGCACTGATCGGGGCCGCCGAGCACTACCTCCAGCTCGAACGCTTCGGCCCGTCGCAGATTCTCGAGAACAAGCTGCGCGACTGACGTCGCACGTGCGCACGTAGCACGTGGCACGTCGCACGTGACGAGCACGTGCGCACGTCGCACCTGCACGTGGCACGTAGCACGTACAAAAAGAAGGGGACCCAACATTTCAAGGGTCCCCCCGGCACGCACCTCGAGACGCGGTCACGTCAGGACCGCTGACGCCTAGAACGTGAACTTGCCTCCGAGCTGGATGACTCGGCGGCCCCAGTTGTTCGTGTTCAGGCCGAAGTTCGGACTCGTCATCAACGTTCGTCGGCGCGCCGTAGTTGTCCTGGTTCAGCGCGTTGAACGCGTCGACGCGAACGGTGAAGCGCACGGTGCCCGGCAGATCGAAGCGCTTCATCAGCGCCAGGTCGGTGTTCCAGGCAGACGCCGCGCGCTCGCTGTTCCTTGGGGCGTTGCCGTCGCCGAGGCTGTTGGCCAGCGGCAGGTTGTTCGAGCCAAGCGGCACCGTGTAGTAGCCGTTGTTCGTGAAGCTCGCGGTGCCGCTCGTCCCAGGTAAAGGTGCCCGACGTGTTGATGTTCGGGCGATCGGAGCCGGTGTTCGCGTCGCCGTTCGAGTCGACGCCGGTGAAGATCGTGAAGGGCGCGCCAGACTGGCCGGAGGTCACACCCGACAGCTGCCAGCCACCGATGATCTGACCGAGGAGGCCGCTGTTGGGTCCCGGCATTTCCCAGATGTAGCTGACCGCGAGCCGATGCGGACGATCGAAGTTCGACCGCGTCCACTCGGCCTCGTAGTCGAACATGTTCTGGGGCCGCTGGCTGGACTGGCGCCGTGCCGCCTTCGCCGAGCGACGCGTCGTTGTTGCTCATCCACTTGCTGAACGTGTAGGACGAGTTCGACCATCAGCCCGCGCGACAGGCGGCGGTTGGCCGACACGAAGATCGCGTTGTACTCGGACCGCGCCTCGACGTCGTTGCCGCCGGGTCCGACGTAGGCCGGGATCAGCGTGCGCACGCCCCACGCGGGATTGACGCGCCGAGACTGAACCGACGGAATCGGTGCCGCCCGCGCGGACCGTCGCCGCCTGCTCCGCCGTCAGCATCGACGGGATTCAAGTGAACCTGGTTGATCCCCTTGGAGCCGCGGCTGCCCGAGTAGCCGACCTCGAACAGATAGTTCCCGACCTCGCGCTGCATGGTGAGGCTGTAGAAGCGGCTCTCCGGGTTCTCCGTGTTCTCAGCGGAGTTCGTGTAGGAGTTCAGTGGGCTGAACACCGCCGCGGCGCTCCCCGTGAGCTTGTTCGGATACTGATCAAGGAGATTGTTGATCGGTGAGCGTGCTGACGTTGGGATTGGTGTTCGACCGTCAGCAGGTTGTAGAAGAGCACGTCATACGCCGATGCCATACCCGCCGCGGAAGACGGTCTTGCCATCGCCGATGAACGCGTTCTCGCTCCGCGGGCTATAGGCGAAACCGACGCGCGGCGCCCAGTTGTTCGTGTCCCTCTTGACCGGCCCCGGCACGCATGGCGGCCAGCACCTGCGGATCCGTCGCGCCGAACATCCCGAGCGGAACGTCCGACACTCTCGTACCGCAGACCGAGATTCAGCGTCAGGTCGGACGTGACGCGGAAGTCGTCCTGCACGAAGAAGTACGTTCTGCCACTGCTCGACGTTGAAAGTCGGCGGTCTGCAGCGCCTGTCGCCACGCGCGACGCGTTGTTGTTCATGTAATCCTGCAGGCTGTTGAACGTGAAGGTGCCCTTCGAGTCGAACGCGGCGTTGTTGAAGCACGTCGTTCAACCGGATGTCCGCGCCGAACTTCATCGCGTGCTTGCCGCTTGTTCCAGGTGTCGGTGTTCGAGAACTGGTAGGCGTTCGTCACGCGGCCCTGCGGGAAGTTGCTCGCACCGCCCATGTTGAACAGGCCCGAGATCAGCGTGACGCGTCGGGCTGACCGGATCGTTCTCCGGGAAATCCAGGTCGCGGCGGACGAGCGAGAAGCGCGACCTCGTTCAGCATGCTCGCCGAGAAGATGTGCGCGTTGCTGGCCGCGAAGTTCGTGTCCAGCAGATCCTGCCAGCCGGCAGAACAGGCGCCGAAGCTGAGTTGCTGATCGCGTTGTCGTCCGACGCGGTCGTTGCAGCGAGTAGCGCACGGTGAAGTTGTCGCTCGAGCACCGGACGGAAATCGCCTGCGGCCCATGTAGGTGTGGTACTTGCTCGGATCGAAGATCGGATGTTCGTCTGGCCGTCGGAATGCTGCACGCCGTTGACCAGCGTCGTTGCACGGATTCGCGGAAGACCGGGTTCTGCCCGTAGATGTCGCTGAGAAGCTGATGGCCGCAGCACCGCCTGACGGCTCGCCGCGACTGACCGTCGCGGAGCGGCACGCCCGCCAACGCGGCGAAGCCGTCCTGGGTCGGGATGCGTGACCGCCGTCGGGCTCGGACGGTTCGGCCGGGCTCTGCGTGTCCCGCTGAAACAGACCGAAGAAGAACAGCTTGTCGCTTGCATGATCGGGCCGCCGATGTCGCCGCCGAGCTGATGACGGATCAGCTTGGGCGGCGTCGGTCAGGCTGTTCGACTTGTCGATGTTCGATCGCGAGTTCATGCCCGAGGCTGGTAGTAGTCGAAGAAGTCGCCGGCGAACCGGTTGGAGCCCGCTCTTGGTGATGACGTTGATCTGGCCGCCGCTATTGCGGCCGAATTCGACGCTGTACGGGTTCTGCATGACCTGGAACTCGGCCACCGCCTCCGGCACGACCTGCGAGGTCGCGATCGTGACCGAGATGTCGTTGTTGTCCGAGCCGTCGATCATGTAGTTGTTGTTGCGCGGCCGGTTGCCGTTGATGGCATACGTGCCCTGGCCCGTCGGTCGACTGCGCGTTGGGCACGGTCAGGATCAGGTTGTTGATGTTGCGCCCGCCCGGCAGCGGCAGGTCCTCGATCGCACGCGCGCTGATGCTCGTGGAGATCGTCGGGATTCGTCCTGTTCAATCCCGCCGTGGCGGCTTCGGCCGTGACCTGCACCGTCTCGCCAACGCCAGCCGGGTCCAGCTTGACGTCGAGCGGAGTTTCCAGCGCCGGACGCACCGTCGACGTCGCGCTGCTCGACCTTGCGGAAGCCAGAGAGCTCCGTGGTGACGATGTAACGGCCGGGTTCGAGCGCCGTCACGCGGAAGAAGCCCTCACCGTCGGACACGACGGTCTGCGGTGGCGTTGGTCGCCGACGTTCGTCACGGTCACGCTGGCGCCGGGGACGACCGCGCCGGACGCGTCGCGGACCGTCCCCGCGATGCTGCCGCGCGTCATCTGCGCGGATGCAGCGGCCGGCAGCAGGGCGGCCAGCAGGGCCACCGCAGCGCACACCGCAGCCAATCTCAAACGGAACATCTCTGTCTCCTCCACAATGTCAGGGTTCAAGCGTGCTCAGGTCGAGCGAGCAACTGGATGGGTCGGAATGCACGTTTTACGCCGTGAGATCACGCCGGGCTGTGATCTACGTAAGCGCCTGACAGGGTTGCGATTGGGACGAGTTGCGGGGTGCCGGTGTTCGTCCCTATTCGGAAGATTGGATTCTGGAATTCGAAAACGACGGAATCCGCGATCAGATCAGACCGCTTCCTCCTCGCCGTCGACCCGGCGGGACGGTGCGATACCGAACGATTTCATCTTACGGTAGAGATTGCTGCGCTCGACGCCGAGCGCTTCCGCCGTCCGGGAGATATTGCCCTGCTGCGCCGCCAGCGCACGGAGGATGTAGTCGCGCTCGAACCGATCGCGCGCCTCGTGGAGCGGCGCGAGCGATCCCGACGCCTGCACCACCGCGGCGACCGCGCCGTCGAAGAACGACAGATCGCCCAGCGTGATCGTGTCGCCGGGAACCATGATCATCATCCGCTCGACGACGTTCCGCAGCTCACGGACGTTGCCCGGCCACCGGTAGCTGCGGAGCCCGGTCACCGCACCCGGATCGAACTTCTTCGGGCGGCGTCCGTACTCCCGCGCCAGCTCGGTCATGAAGTGATCGGCGAGCAGCATGATGTCGTCCGGACGGTCGCGAAGGGGTGGGACGAAAATCGGAATGACGTTGAGGCGGAAGTAGAGATCCTCGCGGAAGCGCCCGAGACGAATCTCGGTCGGCAGGTCCTTGTTGGTGGCGGCGAGCACGCGCACGTCCACGCGCACGCTGGCCGCGCCGCCGACCGGCTCGACCACCTGCTCCTGCAGCGCGCGCAGCACCTTGGCCTGCGTCTTCAGGCTCATGTCGCCGATCTCGTCGAGGAACAGCGTGCCGCCGTCGGCCAGCTCGAACTTGCCGCGGCGGTCCGACAGCGCGCCGGTGAACGCCCCCTTGATGTGCCCGAACAGCTCGCTCTCGATCAGCTCTTCGGGAATGGCCGCGCAGTTCACCTCGATGAAGGCGCCGCCGCGACGGCGGCTGAGCGCGTGCACGCTGCGCGCGACCAGCTCCTTGCCGGTCCCGTTCTCGCCGTAGATCAGCACGCGGCCGTTGGTCGGCGCCGCCATCGCCACCTGCTCGCGGAGCTGCGCCATCACGTAGCTCTCCCCCACCATCGCGAGCCGGCGGTCGACGTGCGCGCGCAGCGCCCGGTTCTCCGCCTCGAGCCGACGCTGCCGCACCGCGTTGCCGATCACCAGCACGGTCTTTTCCAGCGACAGCGGCTTCTCGACGAAGTCGAACGCGCCCATCTTGATCGCGCGCACCGCCGACTCGATGTTGCCGTGCCCCGAGATCATCACCACCGGGGAGTCGACGTGGCGTTGCCGCAGCCGCTCCAGCGTCGCGAGCCCGTCCATGCCCGGCAGCCAGATGTCGAGCACGATCACGTCATACGGCGCCCGCGAGACGCGATCGAGGCAGGCCTCGCCGCTCTCGACCGCGTCGGTCTGATACCCCTCGTCGCGCAGCACGCCACTGAGCGCGCTCCGCACGCCGGCTTCGTCGTCAACAATCAGAACGGAAGACTTCATCAATCGTATCGGGATCCGGGACGCGGGATTCGGGAATGGGCTCTCGGACGTCCTGGGCTGATGTTTGAGCTCCGGTCCGGAAACAGAGCATTGGTGCGCGTCCGGCTCCGCGTCCCGCGTCCCGCCTCCCGCGTCCCATCACGGTCACAGCGGCAGCTCGATCACAAACCGTGTGCCGTGCGGCTCGTTGTCGTGCACCTCGATGCTGCCGCCGTGCTCGACGATGATGCGGCGGACGATCGCGAGACCGAGACCGCTGCCCCGCTGCTTGGTCGAGTAATACGGCATGAACAGCTTGTCGCGATCCGCGGCCGTGATGCCGGGGCCGTTGTCGGCGATGACGATGCGCGCCACCGCGTTGCCGGGATCGTGCTGCGTCTCCACGACGATGGTCGGCGCGGCGCCGCCGGGCCGTTCGCGCGCGGCGCTGCCGCCGAGCGCCTCCACGGCGTTGTCCACGAGGTTGATCACGACCCGGCGCACCTGCTCGGGATCCAGCCGCACCAGCGGCAGCGAGTCGTCCAGCCGCTGCTCGATGCGGATGGTGCGGAACAGGCCGTTGTACAACGCCAGCGCGTCGACCAGCACGCGGTGCAGGTCGGTCGGCACCGCCTTCGGCGCCGGCATCCGCGCGAACTGCGCGAACTCGTCGACCAGCGCCTTCAGCGACTCCACCTCGCCGACGATCGTGGACGTGCATTCCTCGACGATCTCGCGGGCCGGGGCCGGCGCCGATCCGAAGTGCCGGCGCATGCGCTCGGCGCACAGCTGGATCGGGGTCAGCGGGTTCTTGATCTCGTGCGCGAGCCGCCGCGCCACGTCGCGCCACGCCGCCACCCGCTGGGTCCGGATCAGCGGCGTCACGTCGTCGAACACCAGGACCGCCCCTTCGTAGCTGCCGTCCTCGCTCTGGAGCGGAGTGGCGGCGGCGGCGAGGTGCAGCTCCCGGCCGTCACGTACCAGCGTGATCTCCTGCCCCTCGGCCTGGCCGCTCACGGCCTTCGCGTGCCGCAGCAGGATGCCGATGGGACGAAGGTCGTCGCGCTCGAAGATGTCCTCGGCATGGGTGCCGACCACCGTGCGATCGACGTCGAGCAGCCGGAGCGCCGCGCCGTTGATCGTCTCGACGCCGCCATCGGCGCCCACCGAGACGACGCCGGTGGCGATCCGCTCGAGCACGGTCTCGATGTAGCGGCGCCGCTCGTCGAGCTGCAGGTTCTTGCGCTCGAGGTCCACGCGCGACCGTTCCAGCTTGCGCTGGCTGGTCGCGAGCTCCCCGGCCATCGAGTTGAACGCCTCGATCAGCGAGCCGAACTCGTCGCGCGTCTCCGGCTCGATCCGGTGATCGAGATGGCCGGCGCCGATCTCGCGGGCGCCCGCGGCAAGCATGTGCACCGGCCGCGTGATCCGCTTGGCGAGATACAGGCCCATCCAGGTGGCGCCGACCAGAATCATCAGCGTCATCATCAGGAAGAGCGACAGATACATGCCCTGCAGCGGGCGCGAGAGCACGCGCAGGCGCGTGTAGTTCTCGTAGGCGGCGATGATGCGCTGCGATTCCGCCGCGAGCTCGCCGGTCAGGTGGTCGCTGGCGATCACGACGCCGAGCGGCTGCTTCGTCGCCGGATCGAGGACGAGCGCGCCAGCCTGGACCAGCTCACCGCCGCTGTCGAGCGGCTCGTGCGTGGTCTTCGCGCTCCCGGCGGCGACGCGCGCGGCGAAGCGATCCGTCGAGGCGCGGACGTCGGCGCGCGGCAGCGTCGGGGACTGCGCCGCCACCAGCGGCACCGGATCGTCGCCCGGCACGAGCGCGTAGACCTCGATGCGCCGGACCCGTCCTTGCGTGACCTCCGCCTCGATGGTGCGACGAAGCGCGGCGGAGTCGCCGGCGCGGAGCGCCGACGCCGGCAGGCCTCGCGCCAGCGTCTCGGCATGGCGGACGACGATCTCCTCGCGTTCGCGGTAGTACTCGCCGGCGATCTGCTTGGCCGATCCGAGGACGGCGTCGACCGGCTGGCTCACCCACTTCTGCGTGGCGCTGCGAATCAGTTCGCTGCCGACCAGCAGCACGAGCAGCGCCGGAATGATCGTCAGGCCGAGCATCGCGCCGACGAGCTTGGCGCGGAAGCGCGAGAACGGCAGGCCGCGCCGCCGCTCGACCAGGAGCTTGATGATGTTGCGCGCCAGCACGAACCCGAGCGCGATCACCATCGTCAGGTCGGCGGCCGAGAGCGCGTAGAGCAGGACTTCGGTGAGGAAGTTCGGGTTCAGCTCCGGGGCGCGGTCCGCCAGCGTCACCATCGCGACCAGGGCCGCGAGCAGGATGAGGATGCCGAGCAGGATCAGCCGCGGGTTGTCGCGGAACGGACGGCGTTCCTGTGTCGGCGCCGGCGGCGGGGCCGTGGCCGCGGGCCGTGGCGGCAGGGTCGGACGCGAGACCTCTCGCAGGCTAGAAGGCATCAGGAATTGCCACGGTATTCAGGGCAATTCTGGCACGTTCGGGGCCGGGCCGGCGTCAACGGGCGAAAACGTGCCCGGGCTAGCGGAGAAAGGTGAACTTGGCCAGGCCGGCGACGTCGGTGATCTGCCAGGGCCAGACGAAGGTCGTATTGCGAGGAGTGGTCCGGGCGCGAACGCGCACGTAGTACTCGGCGTTGGGCTCGAGGCGGTCGCTGCTGAACAGATTGAGGCGATCGAACTCGGTCAGCCAGCGCCGGGCCAGGTCTTCGCGCTCCAGCGTCTTCGTTTCCTCGAGCCGGCCGTCGGCGCGGAGCGTGACCTGATACCGGCGTGCCAGGTTGTCGTACTGCACACCGGCGCTGACCGTGGCCGCGTCGATGGTGCGGTCCACCCAGGCCGCGGCACTCCGCCGCAGATCGACGTCGTAGACGAAGGTGATCGTCAACCCGCTGTGGACGGCGGCGCGGATTTCCTCGTTGTTGAACGCGTCGGACAGTTTGAAGGAGACGTAGACCCGGCCGTCCCGGACGAGCGGTGTGACCTGAATGGCCTGGGCGGCGGAGAGAAGGGTCAGGCTGGTCACACACAGGAGCGCGGAGGCTGCGAGCAATCCCGGCCCGCGCGGCCGTTCATTCCTTGGCATTCAGCAGATCCTTGAGCTCGGTCATGAACTCGCCGATGTCGCGAAAGTGACGATACACCGAGGCAAACCGAACGTAGGCGACTTTATCAAGATGCCTCAGCTCGTTCATCACGAAGGCGCCCACCTCTTCGGTACTCATCTCGCGCTCGGGCTTGTCCTGCAAGGCCGACTCGACCCGATCGGCCACCGCTTCGAGCGACGCAACGCTGACCGGCCGTTTTTCGCACGCTTTGAGCAGGCCTGCAAGCAGTTTCTGACGCTCGAAGCGCTCCCGGCTGCCGTCCTTCTTGATCACCATGTACGGAATCTCATCAATTCGCTCGTAACTGGTGAATCGTCGGCCGCAGCCGAGGCATTCGCGGCGGCGCCGAATGACCTCGCCTTCCTTGCTCTCGCGCGAGTCGACGACCTTGTCGCCGAGATGCGCACAGTACGGACACTTCATCGCGTCGCCCTCAGCGGTTTGTTCCCTCCGGGCAGATCGCCATCGCGCCGGGCGACTGCTGCTCGACCGCCAGCGCCTTGGCGCCCGACAGCGTCAGCCCTTCGCGCGCCATGAACACGATGCCCAGCGCAGTCACCGGGAGGAACGACACGGCGTGCAGCACGATCGCGGCCCCGATCGCCCGGTCGTCGGGCGCGCCGAAAAACGTCTGCACGGCAATCTGGTAGGCGGCATGAAACCCGCCGATCGCGCCCGGCGTCGGCATCGCCACGCCGACGACGAGGATGGTCATGACCAGGAACGAACCCGGATAGGGGAACGTAATATGAAATGCCAGTGATGTCAGCCAGATGCCCGCGGCGATGGACAGCCACAACGGAACCGACAGGGCCAGCGACACGAGCAGACGGCGAGGCTGGCGCATCACCGCGAGCCCCTGCGTAAACGATTCCACGAACTTCGCGACGGTCCGCGCGAGCTTTTCCGGCAAGACCCGCTCGATCCGCAGGGCCAGCCGGCCGAGGCGCTCGGGATGGCCGGCGGCGACGAACGCCACGATCAGCGCGCCGGCGCCGGCGGCGGCGGCAATGAGCCCCCCAACCTTCACGCGAGCGAACTGCGCCGGGCTGGCCGAGAGGGTGGCCGTATCCACCGTCAGGACGAACACCGCGAACAGGCCCAGCACCACGACCAGGTCGAGGAGGCGCTCGAGGATGATCGTGGCAAACGCCGACGTCGCGGGCAGCCCTTCGCGGCGGGCCAGCAGATAGGGGCGGATGACTTCACCGGCGCGCGCCGGCAGCAGGAACGTCGCGGCAAAGCCGATAACCGTGGTGCGGAACGCGATGCCGAAGTGGACGCGGCCGAGCGGCGCCAGCAGATACTGCCAGCGCAGCGCCCGGAGCGCGTAGGTGGCGCCGGTCACGAGCACCGCCGCCAGCAGCAGGATCGAGTCGGCGCGCCGCGTTTCGGCCCAGACTGCCCGCCAGTTGGCGTTCCGCAGGAAATACGCAAGCAGGCCGAGCGTGAGCAGCAGGATCAGTACCGTGCGGACGCGTGGCCACATGCGTGAGGCGGTCGGGATTAGAATTCGGGATGTGTCCGAGGGGCGCTCCCGTCGGACTCTACTACGGGGAGCGTCTCCAAGTCTATGGGCAAGCGTGAGTTACTGCTCATCATCGGCTTCATCGTGGTCGGCACCATCGTCTATCAGGCGACGGCGGCGCCGCCAGGGCCCAATGACAAGAGCTTCTCGTTCGGGCGCCTGATCGACCATGTCCGCCGGGAGATCCGCGGCAACCGCTCCTCGACCGAGCTCACCACGACCTCGACTTTTCCGATCGCGGACGAGGTCAACGAAATCCGCGTGACCGGCTACGTCGCCGACGTCCAGATCACTGGCGAGGACCGGCCCGACGTCCAGGCCACGCTGAAGGTGCACTCCCGCGGCTATACCGACGAGGAGGCCAAGCAGTTCGCCGAGCAGACGGTGCTCAAGTCCGACCCGGCCGGCTCGAGCCTGGCCTTCAGCATCCACTATCCGACCGGCCGCAACAGCGGGCGCCAGCAGGCGACGTTGATCCTGGCCGTGCCACAGCGGCTGCGGGCGAGGCTCGAGTCGCGGCCGGGGCGTCTCTCCATCGCCAACGTCGCCGGCGTCGAAGCGTCGAACTCGGGAGGGGAAGCGGCGCTCAAGAACATCACCGGCCGCGTCACGATGACCCATCGCGGCGGCCCGATCACGATCGAGAACGTCGCGTCCCTGAAGTTCACCGGCCGCAGCACCGAGCTCACCCTGAACGGCGTCACCGGCGACACGTCCATCCTCATGGAACAGGGCGGCGAGATGAAGGCGTCGGGGCTCAACGGGCCGCTCGACGTCGAGAGCCGCAACGCGGAGCTCACGTTCGAGAATCTCGAGACGACGCGTGGCCCGATTCGTGTCAACGCGCAGAACGGCACGGTGACGATGAAGGGCCTGCAGGCCGACACGCGCATCGACGGCCGCAACGCCGAGCTGAACATCACGATGAGCGCCGCGGCGCCGATCACGATCTACAGCGAAGGCGAAGAGGTGTCGCTGACCCCTCCGCCAGGCGGCTTCCGTCTCGACGCCGTCGCGGTCGAAGGACGCATCACGCCGGAGCCGATGCTGAAGACGCTCGGCCTCGAGGTCGCCGTCGAGGGCAGCGCCAAGGAAGCGCGCGCGAACGGCGCGGTCCGCGGCGGCGGGCCGACGATCACGGTGCGCACGACGCGCGGCGATCTGCTGCTGCGCGAACGTGACGCGTCGCCCGCGGCGGCGGCGCCGGCCGGGAAGTAATCGCGAGCGGCGACGAGGTCATCGATTCCGCGCGGCACGCGCCGGATCGTTGACTCGCCTCGCGCGCGCCTGTAAGCTTCGTGGTCTTTTCCGCCTCCGCGCGGAGCGCTTCGGCGAGCCTCGCCGGAGCCTTGGCGTAGGCGATCGCGAGGCTGACCCGTGCTCTCTACTGCCCCTCTCCTCCACACCGAACTCGACGGCCTGACTCTCCATCGGCGCGGCAAGGTCCGCGACGTGTACGAGATCGACGACCGCCTGCTCATCGTCACAACCGACCGCATCTCGGCGTTCGATTACGTGCTCGGCTCGGGCATTCCCGACAAGGGCAAGGTCCTGACGCAGCTGTCCGGCTTCTGGTTCGAGCGGATGGGCGATCTCGTGCCGCACCATCTGATCTCGATGCAGGTCGACGAGTTCCCGGCAGCGGCGCGTCAGCACGCGCAGCAGCTCCAGGGCCGCACCATGCTGGTGCGCCGGACCGAGCCCATCCAGATCGAATGCGTCGCGCGCGGCTACCTGTCGGGATCGGGGTGGAAGGAATACCAGCAGAGCGGAACCGTCTGCGGCATCACGCTGCCGAAGGGACTGCGGGAATCGGATCGCCTGCCCGAACCGATCTTCACCCCGGCCACGAAGGCGGAGACCGGCCACGACGTCAACATCAGCGAGCAGGAGGCGGGCGCGATCGTCGGCCATGATCTGGTCGCGCGGCTGAAGGCGCTGACGCTCGAGATCTACCGCCGCGGCGTCGAGCATGCGGCCACCAAGGGCATCATCATCGCCGACACCAAGTTTGAGTTTGGCTTGGCTCGCCGACAGCGAGCCCGTGATCGCGCCTAGCGCGAAGGCTGGCGCAAGGCGGACGAGCAGGAGATCGTGCTCATCGACGAAGTACTCACGCCAGACTCGTCGCGCTTCTGGCCCAAGGATCAGTACGAGCCGGGGCACGGGCAGCCCAGCTTCGACAAGCAGTTCGTCCGCGACTACCTCGAAGCCATCAAGTGGAACAAGCAGCCGCCGGTGCCGTCGCTGCCCGATGACGTGATCCAGCGGACGCGCGAGAAATACGTGGAGGCCTTCCGCCTGCTGTCGGGCCGCGACCTTCAGTAGGCCGACGTGCGCGAACAGCTCGACAGCCTGGTCCAGCAGATGCTCGATCGCGGCGTGCGCTACGAAGACGCCCGCCACGAGTTCGAGAAGGTGTTCATCACGCGGGCGCTGCAGCGATCGAAAGGCAACGTCGGCGATGCCGCCGACCTGCTCGGCATCCATCGCAACACCGTGGCGCGCAAGATCAGCGAGTACAAGATCAAAAATCGCTAACTCCCAACTCCCAACTCCCAACCTCCAACTGAGCCGTTCGAGGCTCTTTTCGCGCGTTCTGTTTGGGAATTGGGACGTTGGGAGTTGGGAGTTAGCAGTCTCCCCCTCCGAGTGCTTGACAACCCCCGCGAGCGTTCCTATAGAATTAGCAGTCGGTCACGCTGATTGCTAAGGCACCATGCAGCGGTCGCGCGACCAGGCCCCATTTACAAGGCTTTTAGCCCAGTCGGGGTTCGGGCCGCCGCGCTGCGGCGGCCGTCCCGGCCAGTGTCCGCGGACCCACATCCGCATATCCGCGGAGCTCAGAGCTCCGCTGTTCACATGGAGTAACGAACGCTATGGCAGCAACGCAGACCGCAGTGCGCATCCGTCCCCTGCACGATCGCGTGATCGTCCAGCGCCTCGAAGAGGGCGAGCAGAAGGTCGGCGGGATCATCATCCCGGACTCCGCCAAGGAAAAGCCGCAGCAGGGCAAGGTCATCGCTGTCGGCAAGGGCAAGGTCGAGAAGGATGGCAAGGTCACGCCGCTCGACGTCAAGGAAGGCGACACCATCCTGTTCGGCAAGTACTCGGGCCAGGAGATCAAGCTCGACGGTGAGGAATACCTCATCATGCGCGAAGAAGAGATCCTCGGCGTCCTCAACTCGTAAGGGAGATCAGCACACATCATGGCCAAGCAGATTATCTACGGCGAGGAGTCGCGTCAGGCGATCCTCCGCGGCGTCAACGCCCTCGCCAACGCCGTCAAGGTCACCCTCGGCCCCAAGGGCCGCAACGTCGTCCTCGACAAGAAGTTCGGCTCCCCCACCATCACCAAGGACGGCGTCACCGTCGCCAAGGAGATCGACCTGAAGGACCCGCTCGAGAACATGGGCGCCCAGATGGTGCGCGAAGTGGCGAGCAAGACGTCGGACATCGCGGGTGACGGCACCACCACCGCCACCGTGCTGGCCCAGGCGATCTTCCGCGAGGGCGCGAAGAACGTCGTCGCCGGCGCCAACCCGATGGAGCTGAAGCGCGGCATCGAGAAGGCCGTCGAAGTCATCGTCAACGAGCTGAAGAAGCTGGCCAAGCCGGTCTCCGGCACCGCGATCGCGCAGGTCGGCACCATCTCGGCGAACAGCGACGAGACGATCGGCAAGATCATCGCGGAAGCGATGGACAAGGTCGGCAAGGACGGCGTCATCACCGTCGAGGAAGCGAAGTCGATGGAGACCTCGCTCGAAGTGGTCGAGGGCATGCAGTTCGACCGCGGCTACCTCTCGCCCTACTTCGTGACCGATCCGGAGCGCATGGAAGTGGTGCTCGAGAATCCGGTCATCCTGATCCACGAGAAGAAGATCAGCTCGATGAAGGACCTGCTGCCGCTGCTCGAGCAGGTGGCACGCGCGGGCCGTCCGCTCGTGATCATCGCCGAGGACGTCGACGGCGAGGCCCTCGCCACGCTCGTGGTCAACAAGCTGCGCGGCACGCTGCAGGCGGCTGCCGTCAAGGCGCCGGGCTTCGGCGACCGCCGCAAGGCCATGCTCGAGGACATTGCCACCCTCACCGGCGGCAAGGCGATCACGGAAGACCTCGGCATCAAGCTCGAGAACATCAAGCTCGATGACCTCGGCAAGGCCAAGAAGGTCACGATCGACAAGGACAACACCACGATCGTCGAAGGGTCGGGCGCGCAGAAGGACATCGAAGGGCGCGTCAAGCAGATCCGCACCCAGGTCGAAGAGACCACGTCCGACTACGACCGCGAGAAGCTGCAGGAGCGGCTCGCGAAGCTGGTCGGCGGCGTCGCCGTCATCAAGGTCGGTGCGGCCACCGAGACCGAGATGAAGGAGAAGAAGGCGCGCGTCGAGGACGCGATGCACGCGACCAAGGCGGCCGTCGAAGAGGGCATCGTCCCCGGCGGCGGCGTGGCGCTGCTCCGGGCCGGCAAGGCGCTCGAGTCGCTGAAGCTCGAAGGCGATCAGCAGGTGGGCGCGGAGATCATCCGCAAGGCCATCGCCGAGCCGCTGCGCTGGATCGCGACCAACGCGGGCCAGGAAGGCTCGATCGTCGTCCAGAAGGTGAAGGACGCGAAGGGCGACGAAGGCTACAACGCCGGTTCCGACAAGTACGAGAACCTGGTGTCGGCCGGCGTCATCGACCCGGTCAAGGTCGTGCGCACGGCGCTGCAGAACGCGTCGTCGATCGCGTCGCTGCTCCTCACCACCGAGGCCCTCGTCTCCGAGATTCCCGAGGATAAGAAGGAATCCGCGGGCGGCGGGATGCCCGGCGGTGGCGGCGGCATGGGCGGCATGTACTAAGCCGCACTTGCACGAAGGTTTTTCGGGCCGGTCAGGAGCAATTCCTGGCCGGCCTCTTTTTTTGCGCCGGGCCCGAACCTGCAGAACCCGCAGAACCTGCAGAACCTGGAGAACCTCGGCAGAACCTGGCAGAACCAGTGATATAAAGCCCCTGCTCGACGAGGAGGATGGGATGAAATACGTAGGAAAGGTTGTTCGCGCGGCGACTTTTGCGCTCGCGATGGCGCCGTGCGCGGTGCTCGCACAGGACCCGCCGGCCGGCGGCGCGCCCGAAGGCGGCGGCGGACGCGGCGGACGCGCGCAGGAGCCGGAAATCCGGCCCTACGATCGCGTCATCACCAAGGATGCGAAGACGGACGAGGGCATCTTCACGGTCCACCGCATCAAGGACCGCGTTTATTACGAAATCTCCAAGGAACGGATCGGCCGTGAGTTCCTCTGGGTCAGCCAGATCGCCAAGACGACGCTCGGCGCCGGCTACGGTGGACAGGCCGCCGGCAATCGCGTCGTGAAGTGGGAGCGGCGCGGCGATCGCATCCTCCTCCGTGCGGTGTCGTACGACGTCATCGCCGACCCGTCCACCCCGATCGCCAAGGCCGTGGACGCCGCCAACTACAACCCGATCGTGATGGCGTTCAACATCGAGGCGCTCGGCAAGGACGACGCCGCGGTGATCGACGTGACGCGGCTCTTCACGACCGACGTGCCGGAATTCAGCGGCCGCACCCGCGTTGGCGCGCGCGCGTTCGACGCCTCGCGCTCGTTCGTCGAGCGTGCCGTCTCCTTCCCCGAGAACATCGAGATCGAGGCGACGCATACCTACAACAACCCGCCGCAGGAGGCTGCGGCTGGTGGCCGCGGTGGTCCGCCCGCGCCTGGTGGCGGCCGCGGTGCGCCGACGCTGCGCGCCGGCAGCCACAGCGTGCTGATGCACTACAGCATGGTGCTGCTGCCCGAGAAGCCGATGCAGCCGCGGCTGTTCGACGAACGGGTCGGCTTCTTCTCCACCACCAAGATCGACTACGGCAAGGACGAGCACCGCGCGCCGCAGCGGCGCTACATCACGCGGTGGCGCCTCGAGAAGAAGGACCCGAACGCCGCGCTGTCGGAGCCGGTCAAGCCGATCGTCTATTGGATCGATCCGGCGACGCCGGCGAAGTGGGTGCCGTACCTGAAGAAGGGTGTCGAGAGCTGGAACCTGGCGTTCGAAGCGGCCGGCTTCAAGAACGCGGTGCAGGCGAAGGACGCGCCCAAGCCCGAAGAGGATCCGGACTGGAGCCCTGAGGATGCCCGCTACTCGGTGATCCGCTGGCTGCCGTCCACGATCGAGAACGCGTCAGGACCGCACATCCACGATCCGCGCAGCGGCGAGATTCTCGAGACCGACATCCAGTTCTACCACAACGTCATGAACCTCTCGCGGAACTGGTACTTCGTCCAGGTCGGCGCGCTCGACCCGCGCGCCAAGACGCTGCCGCTGCCTGACGATCTCATGGGCCGGCTCGTCGAGTACGTGGCCGCGCACGAAGTCGGCCACACGCTCGGCTTCCAGCACAACATGAAGGCCAGCTCCATGTATCCCGCCGCCCGCGTGCGCGACGCGAAGTGGGTCAAGGAGAACGGCCACACGCCGACGCTGATGGACTATTCGCGGTTCAACTACGTGGCGCAGCCCGAGGACAAGATCGCGGTCGACGACCTGGTTCCGAAGATCGGCCCCTACGACAAGTGGGCGACGATGTGGGGCTACAAGCCGATCCCGGGCGCGGCCTCGGCGGACGCCGAGAAGAAGACGCTCGACGAATGGGCCCGTCAGCAGGACGCCACGCCGTGGCTGCGGTTCTCGACCGAAGGTTCGGCAGGCTCGGATCCCGGCGAGCTGACCGAAGCGGTTGGCGACGAGGACGCGGTGCTGTCGACGACGCTCGGGCTCAAGAACCTCGAGCGTGTGGCAGCCATGCTGGTGCCGGCCACCACGACGCGGCCGGGCGAGCCGTTCACGGATCTCGAGGAAGTCTACGGACGGCTGCTCGGCCAGTGGGCGCTCGAGATGAACCACGTGGCCGCGATCGTCGGCGGCTACAACTCGCAGCAGAAGCACATCGGCCAGAACGGCGTGCGCTTCCAGCTGATTCCGCGCGCCAAGCAGGAAGGGGCCGTCAAGTTCCTGGCCGCCAACGCGTTCGTCGCGCCGAAGTGGGCGCTGAACGCGGACATCCTGCGGCGGATCGAACCGGTTGGCGTGCTCGATCGCATCGAGGCGAGCCAGACGCGCGTGCTCAACGCGCTCCTCAGCAGCGCGCGCGTGCTGCGGCTGGTCGAGCAGGAAGCCGTCGACGGCGTCGCCGCCTATGCTCCGCTCGACTTCCTCGCCGAGGTGCGGCGCGGAGTGTGGAGCGAGATCTACGGGACCGGCGCGTCGATCGACGCCTATCGCCGTAACCTGCAGCGCGCCTACATCGATACGCTCAGCGGCCGCATCAACGGACCGCAGGCGCAGTCAGACGATGCGCGGGCGTTCTTCAGGGGCGAGCTCAAGACGCTGGACGCCGATCTGTCGACGGCGCTCTCGCGCCAGATCGATCGCGCGACCTCGCTGCACATCCAGGACGTGCGCATGCAGATCGCCCGCGCGCTCGATCCGACCGTACAGGCAGGCCCGGGTGCCGCCCGGACGTCGACCGAGTTCGACGAGTCGATCTTCGACGTCACGTCGGCGACCGACGTCTGCTGGCCCGACTACGTGGTGAAGCCGAAGGGTCGCTAGGAAGGAAGTTGCCAGTCACCAGTTTCCAGTAGCCAGTGAGTCGGCTGCTGGGAACTGGGAACTGGAAACTGGACGATTGAAAACTGCGACTAGCGCAGCGTGAAGGTCAGCTCGATTTCGACGAGCACCGGCACGTTCTGGCCAAGCCGCTTGCCCGGCGAGAACCGCCACAGGCGCACCGCTTTGATGGCTTCCTGATCGAGGCCGAACGTGGGATCCAGCGATCGCACGACTTCGACCTTGCCGACCGAACCATCCTCGCGAACGATCGCTTCAACCATGACGACGCCCTGGATCTTGGCGCGCATCGCCTCGGCGGTGTAGCTCGGCTTCACTTCCTTGAGGATGCTCGGCATGGTCACGCCGTTGCCGGGCTTGTAGAAGCCGCCGCCCGTTCCCCCACCCTCGCCAGCTCCGAGACCGGAGCCGCGTCCGGAGCCGATGCCGGTTCCCGTGCCCGTGCCCGCGCCGCCACCGGTACCCATGCCCTGCGACGGAATCGACGGCAGACCGGTGAGCGCACCCGGCATTTCCTGAACGCCAGCCGATGTCGTGACCGCGGGGATGTTGATCTTCATCTCCGGCTGGGGGATGTCTTTCGGAGGCTCAGGGGTCAGCGTCGGAGGCTTGGCCACCGGGACGGTGATCTTCTCCTTGCCCGGCAGCTCGATCTTCTTCGGCGGGGTGGGGGTGCTGTTGCCGCCGCCACCGCCGCCGCCCCCCGGTCCTGGAGCATTCAGCCACACGATATCGGAGATCTTGTCGTCCACCGGCGCGGTCGTCGGCGGTGGAGGCGGCATGTTGGTAATGATGAAGATGATAAGGAAGAACCCGCCGACGTGCGTGGCGGCCGAGACCAGGAAGCTGTTGCCGAAGCGGACCCGTTCGTCTGCGCCGTGAGGCACATCACCAACCAGGAAACGTGCGTTAGGGCTGGCGCCCGGCCCGGAAAGGTCAGACATCGGATCGTCGACGGTCAGAGGGACTGTTGTCATTGTGGCTGACCACGTTCCCCCGCGCAAGTTGCAATAAAAGTGCCTCAGCCGGTGGGGCCAGGCACGTGCAGTTGCGCGGGGGTCGAAAGCTGGAGCGTCCACCGCTTAGGACGCCGGCGGGGTCCGATTAGCCGGAGGAGGACGGGCGGTCACGTTCCTGTGACGCGGCTCCCGTTTTCGTAGGCGGAGAATCTCAGCCCTGCTGATTCCAGGTGGCCATGTCGAGCTGCCGAGCTCCGCTCGAGGTGAGCGCCTCGCGCACCACCTCGAGGAGGCCGTCGGTCGTATGGATGCCGAGGAGGACGGCCCCCTGCTCGACCTCACGCTGCAGCTGCTCGGCCCGCGCCTCCGCGACGCCGGCGTTCTTCAGGACGGACGAGACGCTGCCGGCCACGTGACCGGCTGCCTCCCCGAGGCCGGCCGAGAGCGGCCCGGCCGTGACAATCGGCCCGATGCCTGGCATCACGACCGCAATCGCCGCCAGGACCTGGGCGCCGAGCTCGCCGAGCCGGGCGGCCGGACGTGAGTCTTCGATGTCCGCGCCGGGCGTCGCGTCCATCTGCTCCGCCAGCGCGCCCTCCTCGTCGTGGCTGCGCGCCACCACGGAGATCTGCTCGCGGCTGACGCCGACGGCGTGCAGGGCACGGGCCGCCGCGGCCGCCGCGGCTGGTGAGGAGAAGAGGGCGAGCACGAGTGGGTGCGACATTGGCTGTATGTTACTTCGGTGCTCCGACACCCGCGACGCGCGCGTTGTCGTCCCCGGCCCGTTCACGGGCGGTTTCCTCGCTGCTGATGTCTGTGGACTTCGACGTCGCGGTCGTGGGTGCCGGCCCCGCCGGTTCGTGGGCCGCCTATCACCTCGCGGCGGCGGGCGCGCGAGTCGTCGTCGTGGACGGCAGCCATCCGCGTGAGAAGCCGTGCGGCGGCGGGCTGAGCGCGCGCGCCCTCGATCTGCTGCGCCCGGTGTCCAGCTCGCTGCCCGCCGCGGTGGACACGGCACATGCCCGCTTCACGACGTCGGCAGACACTGCCGTCGTCGCCTTGCGCGCCGACAGCCCGGCGCTGGCGGTCGTGTCGCGGCGCGATCTCGACGCCGCACTGCTCGATGCGGCGCGCGTCCGCGGCGCGGAGTTCGTGCCGCGGCGGGTCGTGTCGTTCGCGCGGGCCGGCCGCGCCTGGGCGATCGAGACCGAGACGAATCGCCTGTCCGCGGCGTGGCTGCTCGGCGCCGACGGCGCCAACAGCCTGGTTCGCCGCCGCGTCGCGACGGCGTTCGCGCGCGGCGACCTGTCCGTCGCGAGCGGCTACTTCGTCCACGGCCGGACCGGCCGCGACATCGACATCGAGTTCACGACCTCCCCGCCCGGGTACCTGTGGTCCTTCCCGCGCCCCGATCATCTGGCGGTTGGCATCTGCGGACAGGCGGACGAAACCTCGAGCCGCGACCTCTTCGCAGGCTGCGCGGCGATGGATCGACGCGCACGCGCCGGCCGCCGAGCGCGCGCTCACGAGGTACAGCTGGCCGATTCCGTCGCTGACGCCCGCGGCGATTCGGCGGGAGCAGGCCGCCGGCGATCGCTGGCTGCTCGCCGGCGACGCGGCAGGACTGGTCGATCCAATCACCCGGGAAGGCCTCTACTTCGCGCTGCGTTCAGGGGAGTTCGCCGCCTCCAGCCTGATGGGCCGCGACGTGGCGGCAACATACGCCGGGCTGCTCGCGCGACACATCTACCCGGAACTGACCCGCGCCGCGCGCATGAAGCCCCGCTTCTTCGCGCCAGCATTCAGCGCGCTGCTGATCGATGCTCTCCGGCGCAGCGGGCGCGTCAGCGCGATCATGGCGGACCTGGTCTCGGGGCGGCAGACCTATCACGGGCTCCGACGCCGGCTGCTGCTGACGGGTGAGCTGCGGCTGGCGATGGCCTACCTCACGCTGGCAGTCAGGCGAGGTCAGTGATCCGGCACTGCATTACCGCGCGACGTAGCCGTCCCGGGCGCGGACGGTGACCGATGGTCGCCGCGCGGTGACGGTAATCGACCGCCACTCGCCGCTGCCCGGCACGATCGGCCGCGACGGACTGTAGCCGAGCAGGTATTGATGGCGCAGCTCGCGCGCGATCGCGCGCAGCGTGTCGGGAAGCTTCCGTGCGTCCTCGATGTGATGCGATCGCCCGCCGGTGAGCGTGGCCAGCTCCGCGAAGAGCGGCGGCCTCTCCTTGCCGAATGCCACCGGGTAGATCAGGACATCCGAGCGGCGCACCTTTGCCAGGGCATCCTGCGCCGACGCCTGGCTGTAGCGATCGGTCCCGTCGGAGAGCAGCACCAGCGCGCGCCTGCCTCGCGCCTGCTGGACCGCGTCCACGGCCGCGATGATGGAATCGTGCAGGCCGGTTGTCCCGAATGGCTCGAGCGTCGCGATCGCCGCGTACTGGGCGTCGCGATCGGTCGACAGCGGCGCGACGATCTCGGTCGCCGAGCCAATCGCGATCACCATCGATTCGTCGGCCGGGCGCAGCGCGCCAAGAAACACCCGGGCGGCGGAGCGCGCGCTCGCCAGCCGCGTCCCGGCCATGCTGAAGCTTCTGTCGATGGCGATCGCGACGGAGAGGGGAAACTCGCCGGCCGCGAAGGTGGTCACCTGCTGCTCCACACCGTTCTCCCGGACCAGGAAATCCTGCTGCGTGAGGCCGGCCACCGGGTTTCCGCCGGCGTCCGTCACCGTCGCATACACCTCCACCACGTTGACGGACGAGGCGAACTGCGCCGTCAGGCCGGCCCATCCGGACAACAGCAGGGCTGCCAGCACGACCCCACAGCCCAGGCGGGTCCGCCGCGTAAACCATGATTCGGTGATACGATCGGGCCGAAACGCCCCAGAAGGAGCCACCATGCTTCCCCATCTCGGGATACCCGAGCTGCTTGTCATTCTCTTCATCATCATCCTGATCTTCGGCGCAAATCGTCTGCCGGATATCGGCCGCGGCATCGGCAAAGGTATCCGCAACTTCAAGGACGCGACGCGCGAAGGCCAGAATCACAAGCCGTAGCTCCCGTGCCGCTGATCCCGGGGCAGCGCCTTGGCAGTTACGAAGTCATTGCCCTGTTGGGAACTGGCGGCATGGGCCAGGTCTACAGGGCCCGCGATACCCGCCTCCAGCGCGACATTGCGCTGAAGGTCCTCCAGACCGACAATCCCGAACATCGCCGGCGCTTCGATCGTGAAGCGTTGTCCGTCGCCGCGCTCAACCATCCCAACATCGTCACCATCCACTCTGTTGAAGAGGTGGACGGCAACCCGTTCCTGACCATGGAGCTGGTCGAAGGCACACCGCTCGGCGAGGTCATTCCGCCCGGCGGTCTGCCGCTTCGGGAGATCCTGCCGATTGGCGTCGCGGTAGCGGAGGCCCTTGCCGCCGCCCACGACCGCGGCATCGTGCATCGCGACCTGAAGCCGGGCAACGTGATGGTCGGCCGCGACGGGCGCGTGAAGCTGATGGACTTCGGCCTGGCCAAGGCCACACAGCTCCAGGTCTCCCCGTTCGCGTCCGCGGAAGAGACGCGCGAGGGGGTCATCGTCGGGACCCTCGCCTACATGTCGCCCGAGCAGCTCATGGCCCACACGGTCGATGCGCGAAGCGACATCTTCTCGTTCGGCATCCTGCTCTACGAGATGGCCACCGGACAGCGGCCGTTTGCCGGCCCCAACAAGGCCGTCGTCCTCGTCTCGCTCCTCAACAATCCGCTGCCGCCGATCGGCGCGACCCACGGCGATCTCGATCGCATCATCGCGCGCGCCACCGCGCGCAAGCCGATCGGGCGATATCAGCGGGCCGCGGATCTCGTCGGCGATCTGCGGGCGCTCGCCAGCGGCGTGCTGCTGAAGGCGCCGCCCGTCAGCCGCCAGCCATCGATCGCGGTGCTGCCGTTTTCCAACCTGAGCGGCGACGCCAGCCAGGACTACTTCTGCGACGGCATGGCCGAGGAGCTGATCAGCGCGCTGTCGCGAATCAAGGGACTGTCGGTCGCGTCGCGCACCTCGGCGTTCCAGTTCAAGGCGCAGGCGGTCGACGTCCGCGAGATCGGTCAGCGCCTCGACGTGGAGACCGTCCTCGAAGGCTCGGTCCGCAAGGCCGGCAACCGGCTGCGCATCACCGCGCAGCTCGTGAACGTCGCCGACGGCTACCATCTCTGGTCCGATCGCTACGACCGCACCATCGACGATGTGTTTGCGATTCAGGACGAGATCGCGAAGGCCATTACCGAGAGCCTGCGGGTCACGCTCACGCAGTCAGGCAGCGGCACGATCGTCCGCGGCGCCACCACGAACATCGAGGCGTACAACGCCTACCTGCGCGGCCGGTTCATGCTCAACAACTTCGTGGGCCTGGCCGACTCGCTGGCCGCGGCGCGCGGCTGCTTCGAGCAGGCCATCGCCCTCGATCCCGAATACGCGCAGGCCTACGCGGCCCTGTCCGAATGCTTCAACGCGCTCGGCTTCACCAGCTTCCTGCCCGGCGCGATCGCGAGCAAGGGAGCCATGGACGCCGCGCAGCGCGCGCTGTCCCTGAACCCGGATCTTCCCGAAGCGCACACCGCGCTCGGCTGGACCATGACGCTCTTCGCGATCGACCTGCCTCACGCCGAGCAGCATTTCGAGCGCGCCCTGCTGCTCTCGCCGCACAGCGCCCAGGCGCACGCCTACTACTCGTATTGGCTGGCGGCCTACGGACGCTTCGCGAAGGCCCACGAGCATGCCGATCGGGCCCAGGTCATCGACCCGTTGTGGCAGCACAACCCGTTCACCAAGTGCGAAATCCTGCTCTGCGAGCGCCGCTTCGACGAGCTCGAGCGCCTGACTCGCCAGTTCATCGCGATGGACGCGCGGTTCGAAGGCATGTTCTGGTACTTGAGCAACGCGCTGGCCGGCCAGGGACGGATTGCCGAAGCGATCGACGTGATGGAGCGAAGCGTTGGCGTCGTCCATCGGCTTCCCTATTTCCTCGCGCTGCTCGGGCAGTGGTACGGCCGCGGCAAGCGGACCGCCGAGGCCAGGGCGGTGCTCGAGGAGCTCAAGGCCAGCCCGCTCTGCTCGGCGTCGTGGCTGGCGCTGGTGTGCTGTGGCCTCAACGACCTGACCAGCGCGTTTCGATATCTGAACCAGGCGATCGACGAGCACAACGATCAGTGCCAGATGACCTTCATGGCGGTCGATCATCGGTTCGATGAGCTGCGTGAGGATTCGCGCTTCGACGCCGCGCTCGCGAAGCTGGGGCTGCAGTCAGCCGTGCCGGTGTCGTCTCCGTCCAACGAGCCGGCGCTCGGTGTGCCTGGATCGGCCGGACCGCAGTAGCCTCAGCGCCGCGTCGTGACCGCCGCACTCGCGGTGGCCGACGCTTCCTCCCGGAGGCTTCCGGAACACCACGGCAAGCGCCACGAAGAACGCGACCATCGCCCCCAGCAGCAACGCGACGAAGCCGGTATCGGTCCAGATCCACGGCGCGGTCCCGGCCTCCCACTCGCGGTACGTCCCCAACGACAGCGTGCGATACGGCTGCATCGCCACCCACGCCGCAAAGAAGACGAACCCGCCCACGAAGATCAGCACCCCGGCGCGCGCGCGTCCCCGCGCCGCCAGTCGTGCACCGGTATGGAAGCCGGCCACATGCGCGACGAAATACAGCAGCAGGAACGCCGGGAGCAGCCACGGATAGTCCGTGATCGACTCCCCGGTCCACCACATGTGCGACGTCTGGAAGCCGAAGTGCGCGATCAGCAGGTAGACCGGCAGCCAGACCACGAGAACCAGCTGGAAGATCAGGCTCGCGGCGAGGGCGCGGGCGTAGAAGTAGGACGCCCGCTCGGTCCGCAGCCCCTGTTCCACGGCGACCGCAAACAGGCTGGCGGTGCCGAACGCGACGGGAATATCGATCTGGACCATGGCCGTTATGTGCGCGCGGCCGGTGCCGCCGGCGGCTGCTTGCCCGCGTCCTCGGGAAACCATTGCGCGATGAACGTCCGGCGGAACATCGAACGCCACTCCGTGCATGCCTCCCATGCGCACCATGATCGCCTTGTGCAGCTTTTCCGAGGCGAAGCGGAACGGCCGGTCCTTGTAGACCCGCTTCAGCACGGCGGCCGACAGCGCCCAGGCGCCGAGCAGCAGGTCGAGGCGAACCCGCGTCAAGCCGGTCGCCCTCTCGATTCCGAGCGTGTCGGCAGTGGCCGAGCCGATCGAGCTTTCTCGTCAGCGCCGCCGGCAGCGGATCGTGGTGGCGGCCGGGCACGGCGTCCTCGAGCGCCTTCAGCAGCGCCGCCGTGAGCTTCTGACCGGCCTCGGACTGCCCCTGCTGCCGCCGCTGGATGGTGTCGAACAGCTCCCTGGCATCCGAGAAGCGCGCCGGCAGCAGTTCTTCGCGGATCCCCATCAGATAGCCGACGACATTCCAGCAGTGCACGTACGAGTCTTGCTGCGAGTCGGTCATGGCATAGCCCATCGTGCGGAAGCCCTCGACGACGACATACGAGAACGTCATGAGGGTGTAGGCCATGTCCTCCTGGTTGATCGGCTTGCCGAACCTGGCGCGCAGGGCCGGATCCGACGGATTGGGCTTGGCCCGCGGGTCGTGGTCGATCATGTGGCGCACGATCGCGTGCATCACCCGGACCTTCATGGTGGCGCGGACGCCGCGCTCGCCTGGCTCGAGGCCGCGCGGGCACATCACGTCCATCACCATCTGCGCCGTCTCACGGATGCGCCGCTGCGGGTCGACCTGGAGGAACTTGGTGTAGGCGAGCACCTCGGTTCCGTACTTCATGACGTAGCACTGCGGCAGGCTGGCACACGCGAGCAGCGTGGACGAGGCCAGGCCGTAGAGCAGGAAGAACGCTTCGGCCTCGGCGATGGCGCGCGTGTTGCGCCACGAGGGCAGCGCGCTCGCGGCCTTCATGTAAGCACGGATGTCCTCCGGCAGCCGTCGCGACGGCTCCCCGTCGGCGTCCCACATCTGCCGGTTCTTGATCAGATCGGCGACCAGCCGGTGCGCACCGCTGTCGCAGAGCGACGCCGCCACCGCATCGGCCGGCGGGTCGATCGTCTCGCGCATCCGATCGAGGAACGCGTCGCTCAGCGCCGTTTCCGTTCCGAGCACGTTCTTCATCGTCGTCATCGCCCCTTCTTCATCGCCCGCTCGCGCCGGCCAGGTCGCGGCTTCCGCTTGTGCGCGATGGCGGCCTTGGACGGCTTCTCCTTCTTGACCGCCGCGGCCCACCGGCCGGTGCCGGTCGCCGCCGTCCGCTGGCGCTTCGGCTCGGCGCTGCTGCGACGCGGTCCGCGGTTCCGCTCGGAGGCCCGGACCGAGTCGAGGATATCGACCAGCCCGAGGTCGATCTGCCGCCGCTCCATGTCGACCTTCACGACCTGCACCGCGACCCGATCGCCGAGCCGGTAATCCTTGCCGGTGTTCTCGCCATGAAGGATATGCGCCCGGTCGACGAAGCGGTAGTAGTCGTCCGCCATCGTCGAGATGTGGACCAGCCCCTCGACGAAGTGCTGGATCAGCTCGATGAACAGGCCAAACGCGGTGACGCCGGTGATGTAGCCCTCGAATTCGTCGCCGACCTTGTCGGCCATGAACCGGACCTTCTTCCACTGCACCAGCTCGCGCTCCGCGTCGTCCGCGCGCCGCTCCCGCTCCGACGTGTGACGCGCCGTCTCGGGCAGGTCCTCCTCGAGCTCCTCGCGACGGTCCGCGGTCATCTCGCCGTGGCGTGACTGGCGCAGGGTGCGATGGACGACCAGATCGGGATAGCGGCGGATCGGCGACGTGAAGTGGGTGTAGCTGTCGGCGGCGAGCCCGAAATGTCCGAGGTTCTGCGGGTCGTAGCGCGCCTTCTGCATGGTCCGGAGCATCAGGAACGCGATCGGCTTCTCCTCGGGCGTGCCGCGCATCTTCTCGACGAGCTTCTGGAAGTGCCGGGGCTTCACCGCGTCGGAGGGGGCGTCCACCGTGTAGCCGAGGGTCGTCACGAACTCCTCGAATTCGTCCACCTTGAGCGGATCCGGATCTTCGTGGACGCGAAACAGGCTCGGCACGTCGTGATCGTCCAGGTGCTGCGCGACGGTCTCGTTGGCGACGAGCATGAACTCTTCGATGAGCCGGTGCGCGACGTTCCGCTCGAGCGCGATGATCGCCTCGACCATCCCTTCGTCGTCGAGCACGATTTCCGGTTCCTTCAGGTCGAAGTCGATCGAGCCGCGGCGATGTCGGCGCTTGTTCAGGATCTCGAACAGCTCGCGCATCCGCTCGAACAGCGGGACCAGCTCGCGGTACTTCTCGATCGTCGCCGGATCGCGGTCGGTCAGGATCGCATTGACCTCGGTATAGGTCATGCGCGCGTTGCTGTGAATCACGCCGTCGTGGAGCTCGTAGCGCACCACCGCGCCCTTCTTGTCGATCTCCATCAGGCAGCTCTGCACGAGGCGATCGACGTGCGGGTTGAGGCTGCAGAGACCGGTCGACAACTCCGACGGGAACATGTGCACTGCCCGCTCCGGGAAGTACACGGACGTCGCGCGGTCGTAGGCCTCTTCGTCGAGGGCGCTGCCCTCGGGCACGTAGTGCGCGACGTCGGCAATGTGGACACCGAGCCAGTAGTTGCCGTTGGCCAGCCTCTCGAGCGTAATCGCGTCGTCGAAGTCGCGCGCGTGCTCGCCGTCGATCGTCACCGTCACCTCGGGCCGGAAGTCGGTGCGGCCCCGGATGTCGCGGTCCTTCACGGCCGAGCCGAGACGCGTCGCCTCCGCGATCGCCTCCTCGGGGTGCTCGGCGACGATGCCGTACTTGCGCAGGATGATCTCGGTGTCGACGCCCGGCTCGTCGATGCCTCCGAGCACGTCGACGATCCGTCCGAGCGGCCCCCGCGCCGGCGTCGGCCATTTGGTGATTTCCACCGTGACCATGTCTCCGGGCTTCGCGTCCTTGCTTTCCCCTTCCGGAATCTGGACGTCCATGATCAGGCGCCGATCGAAGGGGACGACGAATCCCCGGCCGAAGTCATCCAGGTCGAAGCGGCCGACGGTATTGCTGGCGCCGCGTTCGAGGATCCGGACGATCCGGCCCTCCGCGCCGCGCTCGGTCACCCGCTCGATCCGGGTCACGACCCGGTCGCCGTGCATGGCCTGATTCAGGTTGCTGCCGGCGATGTAGATGTCGCCGGAAATGTCCTCCGGGCGCTGGTCAGGCACGACGAACCCGAAACCGCGAGGATTCGTGGTGATTCGGCCCACGATCAGGTTCATCCGGTCCGGCAGGCCGTAGCGGTTGCCCCGGGTCTCGACCAGGGATCCCGCCGCGACGAGCTGGCCGAGAAGCCGTTTGACCGTTGCCCGCTGCTCCCGCGGTATCCTCAGGCGCTGCAGGAGTTCCTTGGGCGTGGCGGGGTGATCGACTTTGTCTCGAATGAGCTGGAGGAGCTGTTCCTGGTTCAACATGACGGAATCGGGCGGACGGCGGCCAAAAGTCCCATCTTTTCACAAAAACCAGCCGGTATTTTCCAACCGCGTCGGTCGTGGCCAAGTCTACTGACAGTGTGAGCGCGAGTATGGCGGCCGAGGCCGTCGGAAACCTGAGCGCCCGGCCAGAGCCGGCCCTCCCGGACCGTCAGGGTCTGCGTCGGAGCGGCGTCGCGCTGTCGGAATCCGTGCGGTCCGACGCCGCCGCGGACCGTCACGCCGAGACCACGGCGTTCGACCTCGACCTGGTCCGCCGCGCCCAGGCCGGCGACGAGCACGCCTTCGGGCAGCTCGTCGAACGGAACCGCCGGGCGGTCTATCGCGCCGCCTTCGCGGCGCTCGGCTCCGCTGAAGACGCCGACGACGTCGCCCAGGAAACATTCGTCACCGTGTACCAGAAGCTCAGCGGGTTTCGCGCCGAATCGTCGTTCAAGACCTGGCTGCTGGCGATCGCATGGCGGAAGGCCCTCGATCGACGACGCAGCGTCACCCGGTGGCTGCGCATGACCATGACGCACGACCGCTTGCCGGACGAAACCGCACCCGAACTGATCGACCGCATTCCATCGGGCGAACAGTCGCAGGAAGAGGGCCTGGCGTCGGACGAACTGCAGCGCGCGGTCAAGCAACTGATCGGCACGCTGCCCCGGAAACTGCGCGACGCGCTGCTGCTCGCCGGCTGCGGCGATTACTCGTACGAGCAGATTGGTCAGATGCTGGGCATTCCACTCGGCACTGTGAAATGGCGGGTTTCGGAGGCGCGGCGCGTACTCAAGAAGAAGCTTATCGCGCTGGGCTACGCACATGACTAGTAACCAGGATCCTCGACGCATGCCTCCCTGGCCCCCGGACGATTCGCCGCGTCGCGGCATCGACGCGGCGATCGACCGGGCTGTCCACGACATGATGAACGTCGACGCGGACCCGGCGTTCAAGGCGCGCGTGTTCGCACGTCTGGAGCAGCCGGCGCGGCGGCGGTTCGGATGGCCGGCGCTCGGCCTCACCGGCGGGATCGCGGCCGCGGCCCTCCTGGCGCTAACGGTGCTGCGGACGCCGGAGCCGGCAACGTCAGGCCCTGTCCCCACGGCTGCACGGCCCACGGAGATCGCCAGCACGCAGTCACCGGTGCCGGGCCCGCAAGCCCCCGAGCCTTCGAACGGTCCGGAGATTCGCCGACCGGGCCAGCAGGTGACGGTGCCGTCCCGAACGAATGCGGATCGCCGGGTCACGCGGCCGAACGTCACCCAGGATCTCGCGCCCGGCGCGCTGATGGCGACGTCGGTAGACGACCCGTCCGCAGCGACCGACGAGCCATCGAGCATCGCGGTCGATGCGCTCGGCCGGATCGAGCCGATTGCCGTAGAACCGATCGCGTCGCCGGCCACCACGCTCGCGGCGATCGTCATCGTCCCGCTGACCATTCCGGAAATGCAGATCGCGCCATTGCCCCCGCGGATCGAGCGGGACTGAGGAGAGTCATGACGAGAACGTTTGTGAAACCGCTGATCGTGGCGCTGCTGCTCGGCCTGAGCACCGGCACGCTCGCCCAGCAGCCCACCGCCACCCCGCCGCCGCCCAAGCCGGCCCCGGAAGCGGCGGCGCCACCGCGGGAGATCGGTCAACCGCTCAACGTCCGCGTCGAGTTCACGATCACCGAGGAAGTGGGAGGGGCGGCGCCGGCGAAAAAGATGGTGTCCCTGACGGTGGCCGACCGGCAGAACAGCTTCGTCCGCAGCGGCGGCGACGTGCGGGTCGGCGATCGCTATCGCAACGTCAACATCAACGTCGACGCGCGGCCGACCATCCTGCGTGAAAGCCAGGTCCGGCTCGACGTGAGCCTCGAGTACCGGCCTCAGGCGACCGGCGGCGGTACCGGCGAACCGGCGCTCTGGGGCATCAGCGAGCGCGTCGGCGTCGTCCTCGAATCCGGCAAGCCCCTGATCATTTCGCAGGCCTTCGATCCGACGTCGGACCGCCGGATGACCGTCGAGTTGAAGGCCACTATTTTGAAGTAGCCACCCGAATCGCTTCGAGTGCTTCGCCGGCCTTGCTGTTCGCTCCCTGATCCAGCTTGCCGGCGAGGCGCTGCGCCTCGTCCACGTGCTCCAGCGCCGCGGCGAGGCTCCTCACCGCATCATCCTGCCCCGCGTCCACGTATCGCTGGCGAATACGCCGCAGCGGCACCTTCGCCTCCTCCAGCCTCCGGCTCGCGTCTCCGAAGTTCATGTTGTAGAGGCTGACGCGCGCGTCGAGCATATGGCTGCGCGCGACCGAGAGGTCGAGCTGCTGTCTGGTATCGGTCAACTCGGTCTCGAGCGCGCTGCGTCCCCTGGCGCCCCACACGTAGCCGAAACCGAGAAGCACGAGGACGATGGCGAGCCCCAGCGAGAGAAGGCGTGCGAAGCGCTGCATCACGCTGATTGTACTCAGGCCAACAGCAGCACGTGGAGGTCGCCGACATTCGTGCCGGTCGGTCCCCAGAGGATCGCGTCGCCGAGCGCGGTGAAGAAGGCGGATGAATCGTTGCGCGCGAGGTGCGCCTGCCAGTCCACGCCCGCGGCGCGCGCGCGCGCGAGCGTCGTGCTGTCCACGATCGCGCCGGCCGCCACGGTCGGGCCGTCGATGCCATCGGTACCGGCGCTGCCGAATACGACCGCGTCGCCGAGGTCGCCGATCAACGCGGCCACCGCCAGCGCGAACTCCTGGTTGCGTCCGCCGACGCCGTCGCCGCGGACGGTGACCGTCGTTTCGCCGGACGCGACAACGCACAGCGGCCGCACGGCGCCCTGCGCCGCACGCCTCGCCTCGGCGACGAACCGCTCCGCGGCCTCGCGCGCTTCACCCGACGTCGCCTGCGGGATGGAGACCACGCGATAGCCGCGGTGCTCCGCCTCGCGTCTGCAGCCGTCCGACGCCGTCTGGCGGTTGCCGATGACGTGGTACTCGGACGCGGCGATGCGGGAATCGCCGGGCTTGAGGGTCTCGGCGACCTCCCCCCGGAGCCCGCGCTGGAGATAGGCCTCGACGCGCGGAGGCACGATGACCCGACGACCGCGAAGGATCTCGATTGCGTCGCGGAACGTCGACGGGTCCGGGACCGTCGGCCCTGACGCGATGACCGTCGGATCGTCGGCGACCGGGCCGTGGACGTCCGACAACGCCAGGGTCGTCGTGGGGGCGATCGCCGCGAGACGCCCGCCTTTGATCCGCGACAAGTGCTTCCTGACGCAGTTGAGCTCGTGAATCGGCGCCCCGGCCGCCATCAAGGCACGCGAGGTCTGGAGCTTGTCCTCGAGCGTCAGGCCCGGTGCTGGCGCGACGAGCATGGCGGAGGCCCCACCCGACAACAACACCAGCAGCCCGCCGTGCGGCGCGCTCTCGGCCGCGAGGGACAGGGCGCGCTCTCCGGCCGCCACGCTGGCCTCGTTCGGCGACGGATGCCCGGCGTCGAACGACTCAACGGCGCCAGGACGCGTCGAGCCGGCACCGGGAGCCGCCACCACCGCCCGGTCCACCCGGGTCCTTGTCGCCACGGCCGCGGCTGCCTCGTACATCGGCCACGCGGCTTTCCCCGCGGCAAGGACGTATGTCGGAAGACGGTCAGGGTTCAGTCGGGAAAGGGCCGTGGAGATGAGGTGCGCGGGTTCGACGGCATCCACACCCCGGCGAAGGATGTCGTGGAGGTCGTCCCGAAGCGCTGGAAGCGGTCGATTCAGTGAAGCTGCTTGGGATCGGACCAGGCCGACAGGCCTGTCACCGCGTTGAACTTGCGCAGCAGATCCGCGATCAGCTGGTCGGCGTTATCGCACTGACAGAGTTGCTCGAGCTGGTTGAGGACACGGGCGAGGGCCTCGTCCGCGGTACTGATTGCGCCTTCGGAGAAGTACTCCCGCTGGCGCTTCAGGCATTCTCGATGTTTGAGGAACTCTTGCCGGTAGAAGTCGGCGGGGATTCTGACATGAACGCTCGAAAGCCTGCCAGCGCTGACGTTCCGGGCCATGCGACTCCTCGCCTGGTTCATACTGTGGGGTGAATCGAGTGTAATCGCGCCCCGCGCCCCGTGTCAACGGCGACCATTTCCTGGTAGGTCAGCGCACGCCGCGGGCCACGACCAGCCCCCCCAAACAGCCGAGGAGCATACCGCCAAAGAGCAGGATCGCACAAAGCTCAACCGGCAAAAACGTGATCGAGCCAAGGCCGATCGACTCCGCGGCCGCGACGCCATACCTCGCCCGCCCGACCGCGAAGAGCACGCCCAGCGCCAGGATGGCGACGAGCGCGCCGGCCCCGCCCTGCATCACGCCTTCGAGCACCAGCGGGCCGCGGACGTAGGTGAACGGGGCCCCCACCAGCTGCATGATCTCGATCTCGTCGCGGCGGGCGTGTGCCGCGAGCCGCACCACGTTCGCGACCGTCAGGGCCGCGGCAATCGCCAGCAGGCTGACGATCAGGACGCCGATGACGCGGACGAACCGGATCACGCCGTTCAACCGGCTGAGCCACCGCCGATCGTAGCGAACGTCCGAGACGCCGGCCTGCGAGGTCAGCGTCTGCGCGAAGTTGTTGACCGCCTCTTCCGCATTCCTGACGTCGGGCCGGAGCCGGACGTCGATCGAGGCGGGAAACGGATTGCGGTCCAGGCGCTGCGCCGTCGCGCCGAGGTCGGGGAACTCCTGCGTGAATCGCTCGACGGCCTGGGCCTTCGTCACGTGCTGCTGGCTCGCGACCAGCCCGCTGTCGCCGACCAGGGCCTGCACCACCTGCAACTGCTCCGGCGTCACGTCGTCGCGCAGGTAGATCGCGAACTCGGCGGCTTCGCCCCATCGCTCGGTCAGGCGCTGAAGGTTGGTGTTCACGATCAGGAAGAACCCGAGGACGAACAGCCCGGCTCCGATCGTCAGGACCGACAGCACGGCAGAGCGGCGGCCGCGCCACAGGCTGGCGGCAGCTTCGACGATGAAGTACTTGAGGGCCCGCATCGTCAGCGCCTAGGCGACCTCCACGATGCGGCCGTGGTCGAGCGTGAGCGAACGCCGCCCGACGCGACGGATCAGCTCGCGGTCGTGCGTCGCGACCAGCACGGTCGTGCCACGCGCGTTGATCTCGCGGAGCAGGTTCATGATTTCGAGCGAGAGATCCGGATCGAGGTTGCCGGTCGGCTCATCAGCCAGGATGATCACGGGGTCGTTGACGAGGGCGCGGGCAATCGCGATGCGCTGCTGTTCCCCGCCGGACAACTCCTGCGGGTACGCGCTCATGCGGTGCTGCAGGCCCACCCACTTCAGGACCTGGAAGGTGCGGCGCTGCTGCTGCGCGAGCTCCATGCCGAGCACGCGCGGCACGAACGCCACGTTCTCGAGCACCGTCTTGCGCTGCAGCAGCTTGAAGTCCTGGAACACGAACCCGAGCGAGCGGCGGTACGACTGCACCTGCCGGCCGGTGAGCGAGGCCAGGTTGCGGCCACCGACGACCATCTCCCCCTCATTCGGCACGTCCTGCCGGAGCAGGAGCCGCAGCAGCGTCGACTTGCCGGCGCCGCTGGGACCGGTCAGGAAGACGAACTCCCCCTTGTCGATGCGGAGCGACAGGTCGTGGAGCGCATACACGCCACGGCCGTACAGCTTGGAAACGTTGCGAGCCTCAATCATGGAGGGGGCCGATCATCAGCCGGCGAGCATCTTCCGCAGGAGATCGTTGACCAGTGCCGGGTTGGCCTTGCCCCGGGTCGCCTTCATGACCTGACCCACCAGGAACCCCATGGTCTGCTGCTTGCCGGCCCGGAAATCGCCGGCCGCTTTCGGATTGGCGTCGAGGACCGCGCGGATCGCGTCCGCGATCGCGGCCTCGTCGTCGATGCGCGCGAGCCCCTCCTGTTCGACGATCTCGCTCGCCGCCCGGCCCGAGCTGTACATCTTCTCGAAGACGTCCTTGGTGATCGGCCCGCTGATCGTGCCGCCATCGATCAACTTGACGAGGCCGGCCAGCGCCGCCGGCTTCAGGGGCACGTCCGTGATGCCGACGCCGAGCTCGTTCATCTTCGCGGTGAGCGCGCCCATTACCCAGTTGCTCGACGCCTTGGCGTTGCCCGAGGCGGCGGCGGTCGCTTCGAAGTAGTCGCCGAGCTCGCGCGACGTGGTCAGCACGCCGGCATCGTAATCCGGAAGGCCGTACTGCTCAACGAATCGCCGTCTCCTGGCGTCCGGCAGCTCCGGCAGCTGCCCGCGAATCTCCTCAATCCACTCGGCCTCGAGCGCGAGGGGCGGCAGGTCCGGCTCGGGGAAGTAGCGGTAGTCGTGCGCTTCTTCCTTGCCGCGCATCGTCACGGTGCGGCCCGCGCCGACGTCCCACAGCCGGGTCTCGTGATCGACGGTCCCGCCGCCGCTGACGACGTCGATCTGGCGTGCGATCTCGTACTCGAGCGCGCGCTGCACGTGCCGGAACGAGTTCAGGTTCTTGAGCTCGGCCTTCACGCCGAGCTTCTGCTGGCCGACTGGACGCACCGAGACGTTGGCGTCGCAGCGCAGGCTGCCCTCTTCCATGTTGCCGTCGTTGACGCCGATAGCCACGAGGATCGCGCGCAGCCGCGCGAAGAACTCGGCGGCATCGGCGGCCGAGCGCAGATCCGGCTCGGTGACGATCTCGATGAGCGGCACGCCGCTGCGATTGAAATCGAGGTAGGTGCGGCGCTCGGAATCGGAAAACCCTTCGTGCAGCGACTTCCCCGCGTCTTCTTCCATGTGCACGCGGGTGATGCCGACCCGCCGGGTTCCCGCCGGGGTCTCGAACTCGACGCCGCCACCGGTCGCCAGCGGCCGGTCGTACTGCGAGATCTGATAGCCCTTCGGAAGGTCCGGATAGAAGTAGTTCTTGCGGGCGAAGATCGAGAGCGGCTGCACCGTGCAGCCGAGCGCGTGCGCCGCGCGGACGGCGAACTCGACCGCCCGGCGGTTCAGGACCGGCAGCGCGCCAGGCAGCCCGATACAGACCGGGCAGATGTTGACGTTCGGCGCGGAGCCAAATGTCGTGCTGCAGCCGCAGAAGATCTTGCTCGCGGTCAGCAGCTGACAGTGAATCTCGAGGCCGATGACGGGTTCAAAGGAAGACAACCGAGGAATCGTACTGCGGACTCCGCGGAATTGCCAAGGTTGACGGCGCCGGCCGGCTAGTGCACGTCAACGACGCGGCGGAGGACGCCGAACACGGCGGGATCGAACTGCGTGCCGCTGCACCGCTCCATCTCGAGCAGCGCGTCGAGCGTGCCGAGCGGGTCGCGGAACACGCGCGGGTTCGTCATGGTGTCGTAGGCGTCAGCCACGGCGACTATCCGCGCGCCGATCGAGATCTCGGCCGCGCGCAGGCCAACCGGATAGCCCTGGCCATCGGGGCGCTCGTGGAGGTCGCGCACGATGTCCGCCGCCTCTTCGAGATACGGCAGATTGGCAATCAGCGACGCTCCGAGCGCGGGATACCGGCGGACGATCGCCAGCTCTTCGGCCGTCAGCGGCGCCGGCTTGCGCAGGAGCGCGTCGGGCATCGCGAGCTTGCCGAGGTCGTGCAGCAGCGCGGCGCGGCGGATGACGGCGACCTCGTGGTGGGGCAGGCCGAGCGCGCGCGCGACCTTCACCGCGATGGCGGCAACGCGCCGGGCGTGCGCGTAAGCGTCGCGGTCGCCGATCGTGAGGATCGACAACATCGCATCGAGCGTGCCATCGGAATCGAGGTGCAGGATGCCGATCGCGTCGGCAAGGCGCGCGTGCCGGCTCTCGACTTCGGCGTCGAGCCGCTCGTGCCAGCAGCGCGAGTCGCGGGCTGACCGATGCCACTCGAGGCCGCGGCTGACGGCTTCGCGGAGCTGCTCGCGGTTGAACGGTTTCGTCAGGCAATCGACGACTCCGTCGCCGAGAGTGGCCACCGCGACGCGGGCGTCACGAAGGCCGGTCGCCATGATTACCGCTGTGTCGGGGTGCTTCTGACGAATGCGATCGGCCAGCCAGAACCCGTCACGGCCGGGCATGCGGATGTCGCACAGCGCCACCGCCGGCGGAAGGCTCTCCATCAACGCCAGGGCCTCGACCGCGCCGGACGCGCTCGCGACCGAGTACCCGCCGGCTTGCAGCCAGCGGCTCATGAGATCGCGGACGCCGTTCTCGTCATCGACGACGAGCACCGAGCGCATGACTGAGTCATTCGCCTGGGATACCGACGGCATGACGGGCATGATGAGTCCGGGAACTGCAAGCCGGACGCCAGCCGGCGAGTCACGCGCGGCCCAGGCATTCCGCGAGGAATGACGGCCGCGCCGCGCGAGTTGTGCGGGAACGGGTGTGCGCGCGCGCGCACGTGTGCGATCTATGCGATCTCGACGCTGGTCAGAACGTCGCTCTCGCGACGACGGCTGATCGTGTCCACCAGATCGAGGCGTTCGAGCCGGCGATAGAGGGCGCGCCGGCTCAGTCCGAGCATCTGCGCCGCGACCTTCTTGTTGCCGCCAGCCTTCGCCAGCGCCCGCTGGATGTGATCGCGTTCGACCGACGCCAGCGAGTGCGTGTCGTGACCGGCATCGTCGGCCTGTTCACGCACCGGCGCGGCCGGCGCAGGTCCAGCGACCGGCATGCTCACGAGCAGCTCGCGCTCGGTCAGGAACTCGCCGTCCGCGAGGATGCAGGCGCGCTCGATCACGTTGCGCAGCTCGCGCACGTTGCCTTCCCACGATGCCGACGCGAGCAGCCGCTCGGCGCCAGGCGTCAGCCCCTCGATCGACTTGTTCAGCCGCTCGCAGACTTCGCGTACGAACGCCGCGGTCAGGTACGGGATGTCTTCGCGCCGCTCGCGGAGCGTCGGCAGCTTCACCTCGACGATGTTGAGGCGGTAGTAGAGGTCGCTGCGGAACCGGCCCGCGGCGACTTCGGTGCGGAGATCGCGATTGGTGGCGGCAATCACGTGCACGCTCACGCGCTTGGGCTCGAGCGACCCGACGCGGTGCACCTCGCCGAGCTCGAGCACCCGCAGCAGCTTGGCCTGGACGGTCAGCGGCAGCTCGCCGATCTCGTCGAGGAACAGCGTGCCGCCGTCAGCGGCCTCGAAGAGCCCTGGCTTGTTCTCGGTCGCCCCGGTGAATGCGCCGCGAACGTGGCCGAACAGCTCGCTCTCGAACAGCGACTCGACCACCGCCGAGCAGTTGACGGTCACGAAACGGCGGTCGCGCCGCGGCCCGGTCCGGTGCAGCGCCCGCGCCACCAGTTCCTTGCCGGTGCCCGTTTCGCCGGTGATCAGCGCGGTGCGCACGTGCGGCGCGAGCCGGCGGATCAGCGCGAACACGTCCTGCATCAGCGGCCCGCGGCCGATCATCCCGCAGAACTCCAGCCGTTTGGCGAGGTCGCGCTCCATCGACATCACGCTGCGGCGGCGCTCGATCTCGTCGCGGACGTTCGCGAGCATCTGCTGCAGGCGGGCGAAATCGAGCGGCTTGGACAGATAGTCCATGGCGCCGAGCTTCACGGCCTCGACCGCGGTATCCACCGAGGCGTAGCCGGTCATCAGCACGGCCTGGCAGTTGGGATTCGATTCCCGGATCGCACGCAGGACCTCGAGGCCGCCGACGTCGGGCATCCGCAGGTCGACCATGACCAGATCCGCGGGCCCGGTCTGGATCCGCGCGATCCCCTCACGTCCGCCCGCGCACGCCACCACCTCGAACCCCGCGCGCGACGCGAATCGACCCACCACTTCGAGAATCCCGCGCTCGTCGTCGATGACCACGAGAATCGGCCGCTGCCCCGTCATACGTACTCCTTTGCACTTGCTCGGACCGCCGCGTAAAGCGCCCGTAGTTGAATCGGCGGCACCAGTACCGCCACTGCCTCTTCCCCACCCACTCGACCGGCTCCCGGCTCGTGCGTCCTCGACGTCAGCACCATCGGCACGCGGCGCCGGTCCGCCGCGCGCAGCGCCTGCCATGCCGCTGGATCCTCGTCGAGAAGCCGTCGATCGATCATCGCGACGGTGAGCGTGGGCTGGCCGTAGGCCGCCATCGCCTCGCTCAATGTCGCCGCCGTCACCGTGTGATAGCCCCAGCCATTCAGCGCCGCGGCGACGAATTCCCGCTCGCTCTGTTCGGTCTGCGCCACGAGCACCTCGATGTGGCTGACCGACCGGTCGTCCACCCGCGCCGGGAGCGTGACCCGGAACGTGGTGCCGACGTGCGCGCTTGCTCTCGACATCGATCTGGCCGCCGTGGTCGCGCACGATGCCGTAGCAGATGCTGAGGCCGAGCCCGGTCCCTTCGCCGACGTCCCGCGTCGTGAAGAACGGATCGAAGATCCGCGACAAGTCGGCGGTATCGATGCCGTGTCCGGAGTCGGTGACCGACAACGCGATCGACCCGGTCCGGTCGTCGTAGGCAGCGCCGATCGCGAGGCGCCGCACCGGCCGTCCGCGCATCGCGCGTTCGGCGTTGAGGATCAAGTTCAACAGCACCTGCTGGAGCTGCCCGCCGTCGCCCATGACCTGCGGCAACCCGGTCGGCAGCGCCGTCTGCAGCTGGACGTCGCCCATGCGCAGCTCGTATTCGCGCAGCGCGATCACCCGCGAGCAGACGTCGACGATGTCGACCGGCTCGCGCGCGGCGCCCTGGCGACGCGCGAACGCCAGCAGGTTGCGGACGATGCGCGCGGCCCGTTCCGACTCGTCGGCGATGCGGCGGAGATCCTGGGCGACTTCCATCGGCGGCCGCGAGCTCGGGCCCTCCCGCAGCTCCTCTTCGACCAGCTGCGCATACCCGATCACGCTGGTCAGCGGATTGTTCAACTCGTGCGCCACGCCGGCGACGAGCTGGCCGATCGCCGAGAGCTTCTCGGCCTGGACCAGCTGTGCCTGGGCCGACTTCAGCTGCTCGACGGCGGAGACGAGCCGCTCGTTGGTGGCGGCGAGCTCCGTGCTCATGTGCTGGAGACGCCGCGCGCTGCGGATCTCCTCGGTCACGTTCTTCGCGACCTGCACGACGGACGGGCCTTCCGACGGCACGCCGATGCGGAAGGTCGTCACGCTGAAAATCTGGCCGTCCGGGAGCGTGACCTCACGCCGGAACGCCTGCTGGGCGAGCGCGCGTGTGACGGCGCAGTCGCGGCAACCTTCGGAGCCGCCGCAGAACCCGACCTGGCGGCAGGACAGCCGCGCGATCGCCGTCACCGGCAGCGACAGATGCGCCGCGAGCGCACGATTGCCGCGCAGCAGCTCGCCGCGGCTGTTGAAGACCGCAATCGGATCGCTGATCGCGTCGAAGGTCTGCTCCCACTCGCGCTTGGCGCGCCGGATCGAGTGATGGAGCTGGGCGTTCTGAATCGCGATCACCATCTGCCCGGCGATGGTCACGAGCAGGCGCTGATCGGCGGGCTGAAAGCGGCGCGGCTTCATCGACGCCAGCGACAAGGTGCCGATCACCTGGGCGCCGGCCATCATCGGCACGCCGATCGCGCTCCGCAGCGGAAGGGCCTCGCCACCCGGCCCCAGGTCGCCGTCGGCCTCGGCGAAGTCGTCGACAATCACGGCGGCGCCGTCCGCAACGACGAGATCGCAGGGTGGACACAGGCCGGGCCAGCCCCCGGTGAGGACGCGGCGGAGTGCCGGCGGCCCGAGCACCAGCTGCGGCTCGTGAATTCCGGTCACGCCGTCGCGAAGGCGGATCGAACCGCCGATTGCGTCCATGGCGCTGACCAGCCGCTGCAGCGCCACGCTGATGACGTCATCCAGTTCGAGCGAGCGGGTGAGATCGGCGCCGACCTCGTTGATCGTCTGCAGCTCCCATACGAACCGGCGGTTCTGCGACGTGATGCTGCGGCGCTCGAGCGACCGCGCCAGCGCGGCAAACAACTGCACCGTATCGGTCTTCCGCACGAACGTGAACGCTTCGGGATCGAACCACTGAATCGTTGCCGCCATCGACGTCTGGTCCGACATCACGATCAGCTCGGTGTCGGACGTCAGGGCCTTGAGGCGATCGCGGAGCTCGAACGCGCTCTCCGCGGCGGGCATCAGATCCACGAGCACCGCGTCATACGCGTCCCGCTCGATCAGCTCCAGGGCCGCGCGGACGGAACCGACGACATCGGCGCGATAGCTGCGGCGCATGGCGTCGGCCGCGAGGTGCCGGCCAAAGTCCGGGTCGGAGTCGACGATGAGGAGCGACGCCGTCGTGTCAATCATGGTTCGGTCGAACGGGCGGGGCTGTCATCCGTTCGTCCTCCTCACCGCAAGAGGCGGGCCGAAACCGCTCACGCCGAAAACCCGAGGATTTGCTGGACTTTTGCCGTGACTGAGGAGGGCGAATTCAGGTGCGGGGGCGTTCCGCGTTGCGGAGTCGAAACGCGGCCGCGTTGCAGTCCTGAAACGTCAGAGGCCGTGCTTCTTCATGAGCCGCCACATCGTGGTGCGGCTCACCTGCATCTCGCGGGCGGCGGCAGTGATCTCGCCGTTGTTGCGCGCAAGCGTGGCCACGATCATTTCGCGCTCGGCGCGCTCACGCGCCGCCGCGACGCTACCTTCGGGCGCAGCCGGCTGGGAACGAGGCGCTACGACCTCCTCCGGCAGATCGTCGACTTCGAGACGATCGCCGCGGGCGATTGACACGGCACGCTGAATCACGTGCAGGAGCTGCCGGACATTCCCGGGAAAGGGATACGCCAGCAGCGCCTCCCACGCCGCCGGCGCGCAGCTCTTGACCGTTCCGTCGCCGAACTTCTGGAGGAAGTGTTCGATCAACGCGCGCACGTCGTCGCCGCGATCACGGAGCGGCGGCAGGTGGATCCGGTGCACGTTCAGGCGGTAGAAGAGATCGCTGCGGAACTCCCCTGCCTCCACGGCGGCTTTGATGTCGAGGTTGGTCGCGGCGACGAAGCGGACGTCCACCTTGCGGCTCTCGTTCTCGCCGATACGACGCACCTCGCCGGCTTCAAGCGCGCGCAGGAGCTTGGCCTGCAGGCCGTTCGGCATCGTCCCGATCTCGTCGAGGAACAGCGTGCCGCCGCTGGCGTGCTCGATCAGGCCCTCGCGCGCGGTGCCCGCGCCGGTGAACGCGCCGCGGGCGTGGCCGAACAGCTCGTTCTCCAGGAGCGATTCGGTCAGCGCCGCGCAGTTGAGCGCGACGAACGGCCTCGCCGCTCGCGCACTGCCCGCATGAATCGCTCGCGCCACCAGCTCCTTCCCGGTACCCGTCTCGCCTGTGACCAGTACCGGTGCCGGAGGCCGCCGCGGCACGCGTGATCAGCTCCTTGGCCCGCTGCATTGGCGGGCTCGATCCAATGAGCGCGCTCAACGAACCGGCTGGCTCGGCCTGACGCTGCAGCAGATCCACCTGGCGCGCGAGCTGCCGCCGCTCGGTGGCCGACCGTACACGCATCAGCAGCTCGTCGCGGAAGAACGGCTTCTGCACGAAGTCCACGGCCCCGAGCTTCATCGCTTCGACGGCGGTATCGACCGTGCCGAAGCCGGTCATGATGATGAAGGCGGCATCGACCCTGATGTCGCGCAACTTGCGCAGGATGTCGAGGCCCGAGATGCCGGGCATCCGCATGTCGGAAAGGATGACGTCGAACGCGCCGCCGCGCGCGAGCTCGAATCCCTCGTCGCCATTGGCGGCCGACTGCACGGCATAGCCGGCCCCGCGCAGCGTACGCTCCATGCTGTCCCGCACGCTGGGATCGTCGTCGATGAGGAGGATGCGCGACATGCGGTCGTGGTGGCAGGGCGGCCCGGAGCGGCAAGCACGGCTGCTGGAAGCCGAAGCCAGGCTAGGCCAGGCCCATAAGTTAGCACCTCTTCCCGCCGATAAACGATGTGTATGAAGTACCCGTGGTCTGCCCTCGTGGCGCTCGCGGCTGTCACCGCCGCCTGCACGACCGGCAGCCGTCCGCGGCCGATCGCGGTTCCTGCGCTGAAGGTGACGCACATCCGCGTCAAGCCGGATCGCGGACCCGTGGTCCGGGTCGAGCTCGAGGATTACGTCCGCGCCGCCACCCTGTCGGAGTTCGCACCGCCCTCCGGCGACCCGGCGATGGTGACGCGAATGCTCGAGGTCCAGTCCGTAATTGCGCGGACCTACGCTGTGGCGCACCTTTCCAGACACGGCAGCGCGGGATTCGACCTCTGCTCGACGACGCACTGCCAGCTCTATCAACCCGAGCGGCTCAAGACGTCGATGTGGCGGAACCACGTGGACGACGCGGCGCGCCGGACCGCGGGCATGATCCTGTGGTACGACGCCGCGGCGGCGCGGGCGCTGTTTCACGCCGACTGCGGCGGTCACACGAGCGCCGCCTCGGACGTCTGGTCCGGGCCCGACCGCCCCTACCTCTCGGCAAGGAAAGATGACGGTCCGGCCGAGTCCGCGCACAGCGAGTGGCGCTTCGAGCCCACGCCTGCCGCGCTGCTCGCGGCGTTGAACGCGGCGCCGGGCACGCGCGTCGGCGCCAGACTGCGTCGCATCACGATCACGCAGCGCGACGGCGCCGGACGCGCGACGCTCGTCTCGCTCGAAGGGACCCGCACCGTCGTCGTGCGGGGCGAGGAATTCCGCTCCGCGCTCACCCGCGCCTTCGGCGCGAAGTCGGTGCGGAGCACCAGGTTCGACGGTGGAAGAGGACGACGGCAAGATCGCCCTCGTCGGCCGCGGGTTCGGCCACGGCGTCGGTCTCTGCCAGGCTGGCGCTTTCGCACGACTGAAGGCCGGCGCCCGCCCTGAGCAGGTGCTCGCCCGCTACTACCCCGGTACGCGTCTCGTCGTCGTGCGATGACCCGCCGCTCCGGCAGTCACTGCGTCATGGCATAGACGACGATGTTGACGGCAAACCGGGTGTTGTCCTGCCGCTGGAATCGCTTGTTCCGCCAGTCGTAGTCCCACTCACAGCCGTAGTCCTTGTTGCTATAGAGCACGCCGGTCCGTCCCGCGTGCTCCACGCCCCGCAGATAGTCGTGGACGATCTCGTCTCCCCACCCGTTGAGCTCGTGTGATGTCGTCGGCGGCCCGTCCTCGAACCGGAAGAAACAGCGGTAGATCGGGTGCGTCCGCGGCAGCTTCGGCATGTCGCCCCCCTTCGGAAACACCGTCCGCATCTCCTGCTCGAAACTCTTGGCGAACAGCCCGTTGACGTCGTGATTGCAGTCGTCCGAAAACAGCAGCCCACCGTGCTCGACGAACGTCCGGAGCCGTTCCCGCTCGCGCGCCGAGAACCGTACGAGCTTGTGCCCGGTCATGAACAGGAACGGAAATGACAGGAGTTCGTCAGAGGATGCGGAGATCACGACCTCTTCGGGGAAGACGCGGATGGTCGTGTACTCGACGATCGAGTTGAGGACGTTCGCTGCCACTTTCGGGTTGTAGTCCCAGTCACCGGAGTCGTACCTGAGGCGCGCGAAGACGAACTCGGACGCCCGGGGGCGGCCTTGACGGGCGTCAGCGGACGTTTCCGGAGGCGGGGTCGGGGTCACGAAAGTCAAGGAGATGCGGGCGGGTTCGTCCGGCCCCCACCGGCGCATTCTACCCGGCGGACCTGACGCCAGAGAGCGTATAATGGTTATAACCAATTGCACCAATTGGACTAAAGGCATCTCTTTCTTGGACGGCGGTAAACGTTGGCGGTACCCGGGCGTAATTACATGACAGGAGCTCACCCGGCAGGGCTTCCTCCCCGCGAGGCAGACAGCGCTGCTGCATCGGCCGTCAAGGCGATGCAGGCCGATGGACGCCATGCGGAAGCACGTGAGCGCTACGCCGAGCTGGTGAGCCGACATCAGCGTCGCGCTTCACGAATCGCGTTCCACTATCTGCGGGACGCGGCCGAATCGGACGAGGCCGTGCAGGATGCCTTCGTGAAGGCGTTTTCGCACCTCTCGACGTTTCGGGAGGAGCTGCCGTTCGAGGTCTGGTTCACCCGGATCCTGATCAATGGCTGTCTCGATCGGATCAAGGCGCGCACCCGGCGTGAGCGGTGGATTGTCTCGATGCCCGAAGGGGGCGTCGGCGACCGCGATTTCGCGGAGCGGACCGCGGGCCGCGGGCCGTCGCCGGAAGATCAGGTGCTCGCGCGCGAGCGCCGTCAGAAGCTGGCGAAGGCGTTGTCGAAGCTGCCCGATCGACAGCGCTCGGTGTTCATGCTGAGCCATTACGAGGGCTGCACGTCGCGCGAAGTGAGCGCGATTACGGGGCTGAACGAGTCGACCGTGAGGGTCCACCTGTTCAGGGCGATCCGCAAATTGCGGGGGTTGTTGACGGAGGGGACCGGTGGGACTGCTTAATCCGCATCTGGACGACGACGCGCTCGCGCAGGTCTGGACGGACCGGCTGTCGCAGGAGGACGGCGCGGGCCGCCCGGCCGAGAGGCATCTGCAGGCCTGTGCCGATTGCCGGACCCGCTACGCGACATTCACGAGCTGGCTCGAGACGGTCAGGACCGACGCCCGCAACGAAGCGGACGACGCGTTCGGCGCTGAGCGTCTGGTCGCACAGCAGGCACAGATCGCCAAGCGGCTCGAGGCCCTCGAACATCCGGCGCGCGTCATCGCCTTCCCGCGGTTCTCGCAGCCGACCTCCGCGCATCCCACACCGTCGCGCCGGTGGGTTGCCGCCGCAGCCGCCGCCGGGCTCATCGTCGGCGTCGGCCTCGGCCAGGTATTCGAGTTCGGCACCACCCGGAGCCCGGTGAGTCTCGAGCCGATGCAGATCGCCAGGTCAACTCCGCCGCAGGAATCGCCGCGACCATTGCAGCCGGTCTCCCAGATCGCCGACGAATCGCTGCTCGACGATCGCGAGTTCGTCCCGGCTCAGGTGCGGGTGCCCGAATCGCTGCAGTATCTGAACGCGATCACGCCGGGCGCACGGGACTTCGACCCGCGCTGACCCGGTTCTTCAGGTCTCACGCCCAGCCTCCCAGACGGCCAGGCGCCGCCCCTTCGTTCATCGTACAATTGATCTGCGCGGCGGCCAGATACGGCCGTTCCAGCTCCTGACCCGACAATTCCCAGAGTGGCCACTCGCCAACCGCTGATATTTCGCAAGGGCCTCAACATGAAAGAGGCCGTCGCCGGCGAGCTTGCTGCCGCGTACGACAGCGGCGTCGTGGATGAGGTGCGGGCGAACGACTATACGTTCACCTCGGGCCGGCTGACCATCCACCTCGCGCGCGAGTTCGGGTTCTGCTACGGCGTCGATCGGGCGGTGGATTATGCGTACCAGGCGCGGCGGCGGTTTCCGGGCCGCAACGTGTTCCTGACCGGCGAAATCATCCACAACCCCCACGTCAACGAGCGGCTTCGCGACAGCGGCATCCGGTTTCTGTCGGACCCCGGCCAGGATCGGGCCGGGCTCGGGCCGGATGACGTCGTGATTCTGCCGGCGTTCGGCGTGACCGTCGGGGAGATGGCGCAGCTGACGTCGCAGGGCTGCACGCTCGTCGATACCACGTGCGGGTCGGTGCTGAACGTCTGGAAGAACGTGACGCGTTATGCGCAGGACGGCTTCACCTCGATCATTCACGGCAAGGTGAAGCACGAAGAGACGCGCGCCACCGCGTCGCAGGCGCTGCGATTTGCCGGGGGCCGCTACCTGGTCGTGCTCGATCGCGACGAGGCGTCGGTGGTCTGCGACTACATCCGGAATGGCGGCGATCGGAGCGCATTCCTGGCGCGATTCGGCGGCGCCGCCTCCCCCGGCTTCGATCCGGACGTCGACCTGGTGCGCGTCGGCTGCGCCAATCAGACGACGATGCTGATGACCGAGTCGCTGGCGATCGGGGAGATGTTCCGCGACGCGATCGCCGACCGCTACGGCCGGGACGCGCTGCCGGCGCATTTCCGCGCCTTCGACACCATCTGCAGCGCGACGCAGGAACGCCAGGACGCGGTCATCGCCCTGCTGAACGAGCAGCGGCTCGACCTGATGCTGGTCGTCGGCGGCTACAACAGCAGCAATACCTGCAATCTTGCGCGGATCTGCGCCGATCGGGTCCGCACGTTCCACATCGCCGATCCGGATTGCCTGGTCTCGCCGGACGAGGTTCGCCATCGGCCGGTCGGCGCCCCCTCGACCACGGTCGGCCGCGAGGAAGTGACGCGGAACTGGCTGGATCAGAACGGCAGCGTCACCGTAGGCCTCACGGCCGGCGCGTCGACGCCCAACAACATCGTGGGACAGGTGATCAGCCGGCTCGAGGAGTTCTGCCGGCAGGGGTGAGCGGCGGTCAGCGCTCCAGCCGTGAGAGCTCGGGAGCGGCGGACTCGGCGATCGTGACTTTGACTTTGCGGCCGCGCTGGCGCGAAAGGAACTTGTAGAGGTCGGAGCCAGGCTTTACCATCACGGTCGCATTTTCGCCGAGCGTGAAGTAGCCCTCGAGCAGCTCGTGGTCGGAGGAGCTGACCTGCACCGTCATGACGGCTTCGTCCCGGTCGCTCGCGAGCCCGACCGCAAGGCCTGCCGAGAAGACGACTATCAGTGCCAGGGTCACCCACGCAGCGACTGCTTTTCGCACGACCGTCACTCCTGGATCGCGACCGGCCGCCGTGGCCGCCACGGAGGCCGGACTAGCAAGCCGCCTGCCACACGACATCTGTCGAGATTTCAGCACTTTACGGTGCCAGAACGGACGCGGAGGGAACCAAAAGTGTCTACAGGCGGTAAACAATAGTCCCGGATCGACCGTAATACCGCTTGGCAGCCCGGCAAATCCCGGTTCAGCGATGGGGATTCCGGGACGCCGCCGGCGGACGGACGCATTGATCAGCCGCCGCCGAGCGACACTCATCCGACAGCGTTCCGAGAACAGCAATGGCAAGACATCTCGCGTGGGTGATGGCCCTCGTCCTGACGTGTGCCTCGGCCGTGGCCGCCGGCCAGAACCGGGAGCCCCAACGGCAGGACAAGCCGCAGCAGCCGTCCAGCGGGTCCAACAAGGACCAGAAGGACAAGGCGTCCGACCAGAACCGCCCGAACGACCGCGAACGGTGGAAGTGGTGGCTCTATGACCGCGCCGAGCTCGGCATCACCGACCAGCAGTCGAGGGACATCAACCAGATCTTCGAGTCCAACATCCCCAAGCTGCGGGAGACGCGCCAGGAGATGGACCGGGCCGAAGAGGAGCTGTCGCGCACGATTAAGGAACACAAGGCCGACATCGCGCAGATCAGCCTGCTGGTCGATCGCCTCGAGGGCGCGCGATCGCAGAACTCCAAGATCCGCACGCTGATGCTCTACCGGATGCACCTGCTGCTCAGCGCCGACCAGCGGGCAAAACTCGAAGTGCTGCGCGCGCGCCAGGAGGCCGCTCGCAGGGAGAGAGACCGACAACAGCCGCAAGGTCACCGTCGTAATTACTGACCTGATAGATCGTTTGTACTTGGGAGGCAGTCGTGAAGAAGACTCTGACATTCTGGGCAGCAGTGGCGATCGCCGCGGTGGTGGTGACACGCCCGCGGCAGCGCAGGACACGTCACCGGAGCGCGTGAAGGAACTTCTCGCGCAGGCAATGCAGCAGGCCGGACCGGCGCCGGCGGGACAACCCACCGCGCCCGTACAGGAAGGTCCCAAATTAGAGCTGTCGGTCGAGAACGCGGTGGCGCGCGCGATGGAGCGCAACCTGAACATCGCCTCCGAACGGCTGACGCCACAGGCGCAGGATCTCCAGATCTCGGCGACCGAGGCGTTCTACCGGCCCAACCTCACGTCGTCGTTCTCGAACAATTCAGCCGTCAACCTGACCGGCGACATCTTCTCGGGCGGCACCCGGGTCAACACCGACGCGCAGGCCTGGGCGGGCGGGCTGGGCGGAAACCTGTACTGGGGCGGCGCCAGCTACGCGGTGAACTTCTCGAACTCGCGGCAGCAGACGAGCTCACTGGCCACGACGTGCAATCCCTGCTTCAACAGCGGGCTGCAGGCCACCTTTACCCAGCCCCTGCTGCGGAACTTCAAGATCGATAACAACCGGGCGAATCTGCTCACCTCCCGCATCCAGCGCGAGGTCTCGGACATCACGCTGCGTTCGACGATCGCGAGCATCGACGCCCAGGTGCGGAACGCCTACTGGGAGCTGGTCTACGCCTACGGCGCGCTCCAGGCGGCGGACCGGTCGCTCGAGCTGGCAGCCAAGCTGGTGTCGGATAACAAATCCCGCGTGGAGATCGGCACCATGGCGCCGATCGACGTCGTCCAGGCGCAGGCCGAAGAGGCGACGCGCCGCCAGGCGGTTGTGAACGCCCAGGCCACGCTCCGGAACAACGAGCTGGCTCTCAAGCGGCTGATCGTCGGCGGTACCGACGACGAGGTGTGGCGTTCCACGATTTTCCCGACCGACCGTCCGGCGCCGACGCAGCCGCCCGTCGACGTCGAAGCGGCGCTGCGCAACGCGCTGCAGAACCGCACCGATCTCGAGACGACGCGCAAGAGCATCGAGACCAGCGACGTGCAGCTGCGCAGCTTCGTCAACCAGACGATGCCCCAGCTCAACCTGATCGCCGATTACCGGCTCAATGGCCGCGGCGGGCTCGAGATCGAGCGCGACCGCATCACCCAGAACATCCTGAACACCCACCCGGGTGGCTACGGCGATGCGTTGCGCGCGATCAGCGCCTTCGACGCGCCGACGTGGAACGTCCGGATGGAGTTCGCCTGGCCGATCGGCACCAGCGCGGCCGAGGCCAACGTCGCCCGCCAGCGCGTCCTCCGCCGCCAGACCGAAACGCAGGTCAAGTCGACCGAGCTGCAGATCGCGACCGAGATTGCGACGGCGGCGCTGAACATCCGCAACAGCACCGAAGCCATTCAGGCGTCGACGGTGTCGCGCGAGCTCGCCGAGCGGCGCCTCGAAGCGGCGCAGTCGAAGTTCGAGGTCGGCATGTCCACGAACTTCGAAGTGGTGCAGGCCCAGCGCGACCTGTTCGACGCGCGCAACCGGGAGCTGCGCGAGATGCTGAACTACCAGCGCGCGCTCGTCGACTTCCAGCGCGCCCAGATCAGCCCCCGCTGACGCGCCAGCAGGGCCACGACCGGACCTACACATGCGTAAAACAGTTGTCATCGTCGTCGTCGCCGCCGTCGCGCTCGCCGGCATCGTGGTCTACAAACGGAGCGGCGGCGAAGGCACCCAGGCCGCCGGCGCATCGGCCGCGGCGGGAGGCGGTGGACGTGGCACCACCGGGCGCGGCGCACGTCCGCCCATGCCAGTGGAGTTCGCGACGGTGAGCCGCGGGGCCGCTCTCCGATTACGTCATGGTCGTCGGCAACCTGATCGGTGCGGCAACGGTCGACGTCGCGCCGAAGGTCAACGGCCGGCTGCAGACCATGAACGTCAAGCTTGGCGACACGGTCCGTCGTGGCGAAGTGCTCGCCAAGGTCGAAGATCAGGAAATCCAGCAGCAGGTGCGCCAGGCGGAGGCGTCGTTCGAGGTGAGCAAGGCCACGATCCGGCAGCGTGAGGCCGACCTGAAGCTGGCCAAGAGCAACCTCGATCGCAACAAGAGCCTGCTCGATCGGCAGCTGCTGCCGCAGCAGACCTACGAAGACACCGATGCCAGGCATCAGGCGGCAGTGGCGCAGCTGGATCTGGCGCAGGCCCAGTTCCAGCAGGCCAGCTCGCGGCTCGACGAGCTGAAGATCACGCTCGCCAACACCTCGATTCTGTCGCCGGTCGACGGCTTCGTCAGCAAGCGCGCCCTCGATCCCGGCGCCTTCGTCGGCACCAACTCCCCCGTCGCGTCGGTGGTCGACATCCGCAGCGTGCGGCTGGTCGCGAACCTCGTCGAGAAGGATGCGCGCCGGGTCAGCGCCGGCACGCCGGCCGTCGTCGAGGTCGACGCGTATCCGGGCGAGCAGTTCCGCGGCAGCGTCAGCCGCGTCGCGCCGGTGTTCGATCCGGCCACGCGCACCGCGGAGATGGAAATTGAAGTGCCCAATCCGGGCTACCGGCTGAAGCCGGGCATGTATGCGCGCGTCAACCTCACGGTCGGCACCCGCACCGACGCGCTCACGATCCCGCGCAACGCGATCGTGGATCTCGAAGGCAAGACCGGCGTGTTCGTCGCCCAGACTGCCCCGGCGCCAGCGTCGGGTGGTGGCGGCGCGGCGCCCTCGACGCCCCCCGCCGCAGGCAGGCAGCTCCGGTCAGGGCGGCGCACCGGCGTTGATTGCCAAGTTTCTGCCGGTTGAAACCGGCATCCGCTCGGGCGAGCAGGTCGAAATCCTCAAAGGTGTTCCCGAAGGCACGCGCGTGATCACGATGGGTGCAGGCGCCCTTCGCGACGGCGACCGCGTGATTCTGGCGGTCGCGGACAAGGGTGGACGCCGCGGTGGCGGCGGCCAGGGTCAGGGCTCGGGGCAACCACGTGAACCACGTCCGGAGGGCGCGCGATGAGCATCCCACGCATAGCGATCCACAAGCCGGTGACCATGTTCATGCTCTCCGGCGTCATCATCCTGCTGGGGACGATGTCCCTGTTCCGGCTGCCGGTCGATCTGATGCCGGACGTCGAGTTCCCGAGCATCACGATTCGCGTGGGCTATCCCGGCGTCGGCCCGCTGGAGATCGAAGAGCTGATCACCCGGCCGATCGAGCAGACGGTGAGCGCCGTCGCCGGTCTCGAGCGGCTCGAATCCTCCTCGTCTGAAGGCAACGGCCGCGTCACGCTGAACTTCGTGTGGGGCACCGACCTCAACGAGGCGGCGGACGACGTCCGCAACCGCATCGATCGGGCGCGGGGACGGCTGCCGGAAGAAGCCGAAGCGCCGCAGGTCTTCAAGTTCGACTCCAACTCGCAGCCGATCATGAGCGTCGGCGTCGAGGGCAACTACGATCGCGTGGCGCTCCGCGAGCTCGCCGAGCACGACCTCGTGCCGCGCCTCGAGCGGGTCCCCGGCGTGGCCTCGGTGACGGTCGGCGGCGGCCTGCGCCGCCAGATTCACGTCGAGCTGTCGAAGGAAAAGATCACCGCGCTCGGCCTGCCGGTCGATCGCGTCCTCAACCTGCTGCGCAGCGAGAACCAGAACACGCCGCTCGGCGAGATCGACGAAGGCGACCTCACCTACCTGGTGCGCAGCCAGGGCCAGTTCCGCAACCTCGAGGACATCCGCAACCTCGTCGTGATGACCCGGCAGGGCGTGAACGTGTACATGCGGGACATCGCCGAGGTCAAGGACGCGACCGAAGACCTGCGCTCGTTCACCCGCATCAACGGCCGCCCCGGCATCCGGATGCAGGTGCAGAAGCAGTCCGGTCAGAACACGGTGGCCGTCGCCGACGGCATCCGCGCCGAGGCGGCGCGCATCAACGCCGAAGTGCCGGGCGTGCGGCTGTCGGTCCTGAACGACAGCTCGGTCTTCATCACCCGGTCCATTGCCTCGGTCAAGGAAGCCGCGTATCTCGGCGCCATCCTGGTCGTCGCCATCATCTTCCTGTTCCTGCGCGACCTGCGGGCGACGCTGATCATCTCGATCTCGATTCCGATCTCGATCATCGGCACCTTCGCCCTGCTCTACTTCAGCGGCTTCACGCTGAACACGATGACGTTCGGGGGGCTCGCGCTCGGCGTCGGCATGATCGTCGACGCGTCGATCGTGGTGCTCGAGAACACCTATCGGCACATGGAGCACGGCAAGGACCGGATGCAGGCCTCGATCGACGGCGGCGAAGAGGTGTGGTCGGCAATCCTCGCCTCGACGCTGACGCACATCGCGGTGTTCGTGCCGCTGATGTTCCTGTCCGGCGTCTCGAGCGTCATGTTCAAGCAGCTGGCGATCGTCGTGATGTTCTCGCTGGCGATGTCGCTGTTCGTCGCCGTCACCGTCGTCCCGGTGCTGTGCTCGCGGCTGCTGCGGCTGCCGCCGCCGGCGGAGCAGCGGCGCGGCATCATCGGCAAGCTCTACACGGTCAGCGAACGCCTGCTGAACGGCATGGATGACGGCTATCGCAACATCCTGCACCGCGCCCTGCACCACCGGCCGACCGTCCTCGGCGTCGGCACTGCCCTGGTCGTGGTCGCGGTGCTGATGATCCCGAGCATTCCGATGGAATTGATGCCGGTCACCGACGAAGGCGAGGTCTCGGTGTCGGCGGAACTGCCTCCGGGCACCCGCATCGAGCGCTCCGAGGAAGTCGCGCTGCGGCTCGAGAGCCTGCTCAACGACCTGCCCGAGAAGGAAGACATCATCACGCAGGCCGGCGGCGGCGGCGGGTTCGGTGGCGGTGGCGGCGGCGGTGGTGGCGGTGGCGGCACGCGCGTCAACGCGCAGATCCGGCTCAAGTCGAAGGAAGAGCGGACCCGGTCGAGCGAAGACATCGCCCGCGACCTCAATCGCCAGCTCACCGGCGTCATTCCCGGCGTGCGGATCACGACGCGCGCCTCCGGCGGCAACTTCCAGTTGAACCGGATTCTCGGCGGCGGCGACAGCCGGATCGCCCTGGAAATCCGCGGCGACGACCTGGCGGAAGCGACGCGCCTGTCCAACGCCGTCAAGGACGTGATGGACCGCACGCCGGAAGTCCGCAACGCCCAGGTCGGCCGCCAGGAGGGCCGGCCCGAGCTCGCGGTCGAAATCGATCGGCCGAAGGCGGCGATGCTCGGCGTGACGGTCACCAACGTCGCCAACAGCATCCGCACCAGCGTCGGCGGCACCCAGGCCGCGTTCTTCCGGCAGGAAGGCAAGGAGTACCCGATCATCGTGCGCCTGCGCGAGGAAGATCGCGAGCGCGTCGAGGACATCAACGCGGTCCGCATCAACACGCCGCAGGGACAGATCCTCGAGGCGAAGAACCTGGTCTCGCTGCGCACCCAGTCCGGCCCGACCGAGATTCAGCGGAAGAATCAGCAGCGCTATACCCGGGTCAACGCGGAACCGGAAGTCGCGCTCAGCGACGCGATGAAGGCGGTCAACGACCGGCTCCCGGAGATCCGCGTCCCCCAGGGCTTCAATCTGGGATTCGGATCCGAGGCGGAAGAACAGGCGCGCGCGTTCAGCCAGCTGCAGTGGATGCTGATCCTCGCGATCATTCTCGTCTACGCGGTCATGGCGTCGCAGTACGAGTCGCTGCGCGATCCGTTCATCATCATGTTCTCGGTGCCGCTCGCCGCCATCGGCGTCGTGCTGGCCCTGAAGCTGACCAACACCACGTTCAGCCTGCAGGCCTACATCGGCGTGATCATGCTCGCCGGCATCGTCGTCTCGAACGCCATCCTGCTGGTCGACTACACCAACGTGCTGCGCCGCCGCGACGGCATGCCGCTGCGTGAGGCGGTCGAGACCGCCGGGCGTACCCGGCTCCGTCCGATCATCATGACGACGCTGACGACGATCCTCGGGCTGGTGCCGATGTCGATGGCGATCGGCGACGGCGCGGAGCTGCAGGCGCCGCTCGGCCGCGTCGTGATCGGCGGCCTGATGGCCTCGACGCTGATCACGCTGGTCTTCGTGCCGACGCTCTACACGCTGTTCGAAGAAGGCTGGAAGGGCATCCTGAAGCCCGCGGAGAAGCACTCCTGAAGTCAGCGTCGTATTTTGCACAGACAGGGTTGAACAACTGAGACACGGCCGGAGCCGCAGGGCTCCGGCACGCAACGGCCCCGGGGCGCTGCTGAATCCGGGCATCAATTCATCATGAAAAAGCTCATTCTGATCATTGTCGTGCTCGGCGCGCTGGGCGGCGGCTACTACTACTACAGGATCCGCAACGCCACGCCCGAGCCGACGGTGATGACGCAAACGGTCTCGCGCGGCGACATCGTCGATACGGTCGGCGCGACCGGCACGCTGGAGGCGGTCGAGACGGTCGACGTCGGCACGCAGGTGTCGGGTGTCGTCCAGGAGCTCCACGCCGACTTCAACACCATCGTCAAGAAGGGCCAGGTCATCGCCAGGCTCGACCCGCAGCTGATCCAGACGCAGATCGAACAACAGACGGCGAACGTCGTCCGCGCCGAAGCGGACCTCGAACGGCTCAAGGTGTCGCTCGCGGACGCGGTGCAGAAGCTGGATCGCGCCAAGCAGATGTCGGCGAAGCAGCTGATTCCACAGACCGAGCTGGAGACGGCCCAGGTCAACGTGAAGGCGGCCGAGGCGCAGATTCGCTCGTCGGAGGCCGGCCTGACGCAAGCACGCGCGCAGCTGAACAACCAGAAAGTCAACCTCGCCTACACCACGATCACCGCACCGATCGACGGCATCGTGATCTCGCGCAACGTCGACCAGGGGCAGACCGTCGCGGCCAGCATGAACGCGCCGACGCTCTACGTGATCGCCGCCGACCTGACGAAGATGCAGGTGCTCGCGAACATCGACGAAGCGGACGTGGGCCGGATGCGTCCGGGACAGGTCGTGACGTTCCGGGTCGACGCCTTCCCCACCGACACCTTCACCGGGGTCGGTGTCTCAGGTCCGCCTCCAGCCGGCGGTCGTGCAGAACGTCGTCACCTACTCCACCGTGATCTCGGTGCCGAACCCGGAGCTGAAGCTGAAGCCGGGCATGACGGCGAACGTCAACATCGAGATCAACAAGCGCACGAACGTGCTGCGCGTGCCGAACGCGGCGACGCGGTTCCGGCCGACGCCGGAGATGTTCACGGTCCTGAATCAGCCGGTGCCGCCGGAGCTCGAGCGCGGGCGCGGCGGGTTCGGTCGTGGCCGTGGCGATGGACAGCGCGGTCAGGGCGGCCCGGGCGGCGGTGGTCAGCCCGGTGGTGGTCAGCCCGGCGCGTCAGCCGGCTGCCCAGCCGGCGGCAACGCCCGCGGCCCAGCCGGCACAACCGGCGGGGGCGCAGGCTTCTCAGCGTGGCGGGCCGCGTGCCAGTGCCGACGCTCGTGGTGGCGCTCAGGGTGGTCAACAGGCCGTTGAGAATCCAGGCGGTCAGGGCCAAGGGCGGCGGACGCGGCGAAAGTCGTGGCGGATTCAACCCGAACATGACGCCTGAGGAGCGCGAAGAGCGCCGCAAGCGCATGGAAGAGCGCATGGCGAGCATGTCGCCGGAAGAGCGCGAGCGCCTCCAGGCGCGCATGCGCGAGGGCGGCGGTGGCCGTGGCGGCTCCGGCGGGCGCGAGGGCGGCAATGGCGGCGCACGTCAGGGCGACGGCAGCGGCCCGGGGCTGAACGGCAACGGCGGCGCCCGCGGCCGTCAGGCCGGCAACACCCCGGCGGCGGGACAACAGCCGCAGCCACGCACGATGTCGTCGGGCGCGACGATCGACTCGCTGTTCGGACCGCTGCCGGTGGTCGAGAGCCGCGGCACCGTCTGGCAGTACGAGAACAAGCAGCTGAAGTCGGTTCGGCTGCGTCTCGGTGTGACCGATCAGACCTTCACGGAAGTCTTGAACGAGAGCGACCTGCCCGCGAACGCCGAGCTCGTCGTCACCATGACGACCGGGCTGGAGCCGCGCACGCAGCCCGGACAGAATCAGCAGAACAATCCGCTGATGGGTCCGCAGCGCGGCGGGCCTGGCGGACGCGGCGGCCAGGGTGGCGGCGGCGGTGGTGGCGGCGGCCGCGGTCGAGGCTAACTCGTGAGATGACGGACGGGTCGGAAAGGGCCCGTCCGCTCGCAATTCAGAACAGCCCGCGCCCGAAGCAGCCGCGCGGAGAGCAACAGCAGACCCAGATCATGGCAGTCATTTCCGTCAGAGACCTCGTCAAGACCTATCACGTCGGCGAGGTGACTGTGCGCGCGCTTCGCGGCGCCAACCTCGACGTCGAGGCCGGCGAATTCGTCGCCGTCACCGGTCCGTCCGGGTCGGGCAAGTCGACGTTGATGCACATCCTCGGCTGCCTCGATCGGCCCACCAGCGGCCAGTACATCCTCGACGGCAAGGACGTGTCCCGCATGTCGAAGGACGAGCTCGCGATGGTGCGGAACCGCAAGATCGGGTTCGTCTTCCAGGGCTTCAATCTGCTCTCGCGCACGACCGCGCTCGACAACGTGGAACTGCCCCTGCTCTACAACGGCGGCTCGGGACTCAAAGCCGCCGAGCGGCACAAGCGGGCGATGGACTCGCTCGCGGCGGTCGGACTGGGCGATCGGTACCACCACTATCCGAATCAGCTGTCCGGCGGACAGCAGCAGCGCGTCGCGATCGCGCGGTCCCTGATCAACCAGCCGTCGATCATCCTGGCGGACGAGCCCACCGGCAACCTCGACACGCGCACCAGCATCGAGGTCATGGGCATCTTCCAGCGCCTGAACATCGAGCGCGGCATCACCATCATCCTGATCACGCACGAAATGGACATCGCCGAATACGGCACCCGGCTGGTACGTTTTCGCGATGGAAGGATCCAGGTCGATCAGAAGATCGCGCACCGTCGCGACGCTGCCCATGAATTGGCGGCGCTGCCGCCGCCCGAGCCGGACGAGCCCGCCGAAAAGGCCGATCCGGCGCCGGCGGAACACCTCGGCGGCGTGAGCTAGGAGAACACCGATGTCGATATTCATGACGCTGCGCATCGCGGTCAAGGCGCTCAACCGCAACAAGATGCGCACGATCCTCACGATGCTGGGAATGATCATCGGCGTCGGGGCGGTCATCACGATGGTGGCCCTGGGCCGCGGCGCGCAGGCGACGATCGAAGAGCAGGTCAAGTCGGCTGGCACCAACCTGATCAACGTCAACTCGGGCAACTTCCAGCAGGGCGGCGTGCGGCAGGGCGCGGGCATGGCGACGAGCCTGACGCCCGACGATGCCACGGCGCTCCGTGACGTCCCCGGCGTCCAGTACGTCTCCGCCGGCGTCAACTCGCGCGGGCAGATCATCGCCGGCAATCAGAACTGGTCGTCGCAGGTCCAGGGCGTCGACGTCGACCTGCCGATGATTCGCACCTGGCCGACCAAGTACGGGACGTTCTTCACCGCGCAGGACGTCAACACCGCGGCGAAGGTCGCGGTGCTCGGCACCGTCGTCTCCGACACGTTGTTCGGGCCGGAAGTCGATCCGACCGGGCAGATCATCCGCATCCGCAATCAGCCGTTCAAGGTGATCGGCGTGATGACCAGCAAGGGGCAGGGCCCCTTCGGCCAGGACCAGGACGACACGATCTTCACGCCCTACACGACGGTGCAGAAGAAGCTGCAGGGCATCACGCACATCAACAACATCACGGTGTCCTCGGTGACCGCCGACACCGCGCCCGTCGCCGAGGCGATTGGCGCAGGTGCTCCGCATCCGCCACAAGCTGCCGGCCGGCGAGCCCGACGACTTCACGGTCCGCACCCAGGAGGAGATCGCGAGCGTCCGCACCGAGACCACCCGGACGATGACGACGCTGCTCGCCGCGATCGCCGGCGTCTCGCTGCTGGTCGGCGGCATCGGCATCATGAACATCATGCTGGTCTCGGTCACCGAACGGACCCGCGAGATCGGCCTGCGCCTCGCCATCGGCGCGCGCGGCAAGGACGTGCTGCTGCAGTTCCTCGTCGAAGCCATCGTCATCAGCCTGTTCGGCGGGCTGCTGGGGATTGCGCTCGGCTTCGGCTTGTCCGAAGCGCTCGAACGCTTCCTGCTCTGGCCGACCTCGATTCCTCCGAACGCCATCGGCATGGCGTTCGGCTTCGCCGCCGCGACCGGGGTCTTCTTCGGGTTCTATCCGGCACGCAAGGCTGCAGGGCTTGACCCGATTGAGGCTCTGCGATACGAGTAATCGAAGTACGATGCGGTGTTATTCAATGTTGTGTTACCAAAAGGAGCAGACGATGAGAGTGGCACGGGTGGGAGTGATCGCTGCCGCGGTTCTTGCGGTGGCCACGGTGGCCTGGGCTCAGAAGACGGACTTCTCCGGCACCTGGACGCTTGATGCCGAAGCGAGCGGCATGCAGGCTGGCGCAGGGTGGGGGCGGCGGTGGTCGGGGTGGCGGCGGCGGCGCCCTCGGCATGGGCGGCAGCATCAAGCAGACCGCCGACACGCTCACGATCGAGCGCATGGCCGGCGAGAACAAGGTGACGCTGACCTACAAGCTCGACGGCACCGAGAGCAAGAACTCGATGATGGGACGCGGCGGCGCGGCGGTCGAGCAGACCTCCGTCGCCAAGTGGGATGGCGCCAAGCTGGTCATCACCACGAAGCAGCCGGGTCAGGACGGGGCGATGGTCGAGTCGACCCAGACCTGGTCTCTGGCGGGCGCCGTCCTCACGGTCGAAGGGACCGGCGGCCGCGGTCCGACCAAGCGCGTCTACAAGAAGGGCTAAGCGCTCACACGTCTGGTTGAAGAGCCGAGGGCCGGGGTCACTCCCGGCCCTCTTGCTTTGTACGGCCTATCGCGACTCGTCGCGGAGCAAGGCGCGCAGCAGCTCCGACACGCGCAATCCGCTGACCGGGTCGCGCAGGTCCGGCGCCAGCTCCGCGAGCGGACCGAGCACGAAGAAGCGCTCGCGAAATCGCGGGTGCGGCACCTGCAGACCGGGCTCGTCGATGACATCGTCGCCGAGCAGCACCAGATCGAGATCGAGGGTTCGCGGCGCTCCAGGCGCCGGCCTGGTCCGGCCGAACGCGGCTTCGATGCGAAGCAATTCCTCCAGGAGATCGGCAGCGGCGAGCTCGGTGGCGCCGACCAGCACGGCGTTGAGGTAAAGCGGCTGATCGGACAGCCCCTCCCCTTCCGGTTCGGTCTCGACGATGTCGGAGAGGATGAGATCGGGAATGCGCCGGGCGAGTTGATCGGCGGCGAAGCCGATGGCCGCCCGACGGTCGCCCAGATTGCTGCCGACGGCGATCACGGCGGTCTTCTTCACGGGCGGAATGCTAGTTCGCGAGCGGCGTGCGCGGTGCCACGTCGGACGTGCTTACGTCTTCTCTCCGCCAAGCCAGCGGGTCGCCAGGACGCCGCCGCCGGTGCCGGCGCCGTCAGCGCGGCGGCCGAGCAGATCGCTGCGGCCGGCGATCGCGAGGTCGAAGAACCGTCTGTGCTCGACGGTCTCGCCGAGGATCACGTGGAGCATGGTGCGGTGCCGCGCGTTGGGCAGCGTGTCGACGCGCGACCGCCACTTGTCGACGAAGCGGTCGGCGCTGTCGCGGTCGGCCGCGATGACCGATCGCTGCGCCTCGGCGGCCTTCCCTGACGGGTTCAGCTCCGTCAGCGGCACCTCGTCCGGCTGGCCGGACAGGTCGACGATCGCGTCGATCAGCCACCGCAGGTGCATGTCCTCGCGCGCGATCACGTACTGGTAGGTGTTGTTGAAGTCGTAGTGGGCGACGAACTGGGCGGCGGCCGCGTGACCGTTTCGCAATGCCGCCTTGTCCCGGTGGAACTCGCGCAGGAGCTCCAGCATCTCTGTGGATTTCACGAGCTTTGCTTTTCCTTGCAGGTAATACAGACGCGGGTCCAGGGAATCGCGTTCAGGCGGGCCGCCGCGATCGGCTCGCCGCAGTCGCGGCAGATGCCGTAGGTGCCCTTCTCCATGCGGTAGAGCGCTTCTTCGATCGCCTGCAGGATCTTCGCGTCCGTCTGTTTGAGCTTGAGCTGGATGTGAACTTCGTTGTTGCCGCTGGCCTGATCGGCCAGGTCCCCCTGGCGCGTGTTGGTGTCCATCGACGCCTGCAGCGGCTTGACGCCGCCACCTGACGACAGAATCTCCCCGCGCTTCCTGAGGAGGGCATCCTTCAACGGGGACAGGTCCATAGTCACTCTCCCGCGGCGCCACGGGCGCCGTGCCGGCCCATGCAGGACGTACTGGCCGGCGAATCAAAAACTCATCTTAACAGCTTCGCGGCACCTGCATCCACCGCCGGCCGGAGCGCGGCCGCGCCTCCGCCAGGCCGGAGTTATTCGGCGCGCAGCGTCGCCAGCGGCTTCTTTCGCAGGACGTCAGCGCTCGCCAGCACGCCGATGATCCCGACCAGCGCCGTCGTGATCACCGCACCGGCGGTCAGCAGCAGCGGCGCCGGGCTCCACTCGATCTCGAAGACGTAACGGCACACCGCCCAGCTCAGGCCCATCGCACCGCCGGCGCCGATCAACCCGGCGATCAGGCCGAGCGCACTGTATTCGAGCGCCAGCATCGTCGCCAGGAGTCGCGTGCTGGCGCCGAGGGTCCTGAGGATCGCGGCCTCGTACACCCGCTGGAACTTGGTCATCGCCACGGCGCCGATCAGGATGAGCGCGCCGCTGGCCAGGGCGACGGCGCCGACGATCGAGATGGCGAAGGTGACGTTGTCGATGACGCCCTGCAGCGCGGCGAGCACTTCGCGCACGTCGATCGCCGAGACGTTCGGATACTTCGTCACCAGATCGCGCTGGAACAGGGCGCGCGCCGTCGGCGCGTCGGGCGCGCGCAGCGTGCCGATGTAGGTGTGCGGGGCGCGCTCCAGCGGGCCGGGCCTGAAGACGAACATGAAGCCGCCGTTGCGGGCGTCCTCCCACTCGACGTGGCGAATGCCGACCACCTTCGCGTGGACGATCCGCGCGAGCACGTCGAAGCGCATGACGTCGCCAACCTGGATCCGCGCGCGCTCGGCCAGGCCCTCTTCGACGGTGACCTCGAGCTCGGTCACGTCCCCGGCCAGCGGCGGCTGCCCTTCCCAGAACGATCCTCGCACCAGCTTCTCGTTGGGCTCGAGGTGATTCCGATACGTGATGACGTATTCGCGCCCGAGCGAGCGGCCGCGCACGTCGGCGTAGCTCTCGAGGTTCGAGTCGCCGCCGCGGATGCCGGTGACGCGGGCCCGCAGCACCGGGATCAGGCGCGGTTCCACGCCCGCGGCCGATTTCACGAACCCGCGCAGCCCCTCGACCTGATCCTGCTGGACGTCGACCAGGAACATGTCCGCGCCGCTCTGCTCGAGCCCGATCGTGAACTGCGCCAGGAGGTTGGACTGCAGCGCCCGCACGCCGAGCACGAAGAAGCTGCCGAGACCGACGGCGAGCAGGATGACCCGGGTCTGGTTGCCAGGACGGCGCAAGCTGATCACGGCGTGACGCAGCGGAAACCACGGCGCGATCGCCAGCGGCCGCACCGCCCGAACCAGCAGGGCGCCCGCACCGTGCAGAACCAGGGCGATGCCGGCAAACCCACCGCAGACCACCAGCGCAACCGTCCAGGACGCCGCCTGCCATGCGGCGACGCCGACGAGCGCCGCGCTCACTGCCACCGTGGCCCCGACCTGCACCATGTCGGCACGGAGCAGCGCGGCAGGCACCAGCGAGAGGGGAAATCGGCGGCGCGGCGTGGTGGTCAGCGCGGCGCCTGCCGTGGTGTCCGATCCGCGCAGGAGCAGCAGCGGCTTCACGCGCCGGACTTCGAGCAGCGGCACCAGCGAGAACAACAAGGACACCAGCAGGCCGACCGCGACCCCCTGAAATGCCGCCGACCACGTCAGCCCGTAGGGGACGTTTCCGAACGCCGCGGCAGCCGACTCCGGGATCGCCGCGATGGCGACCGCGGCGATCAGCACGCCCAGCAGGCTGCCGCCGACGCCAAGCAGCATGACCTGCGCGACATACGTCGCCAGGACCTGTCCGGCCGTCGCGCCGACGCACTTCAGGATCGCCACGCTGCGGATCTTCTGCTTCACGAAGACGCGCGTGACGCTCCACACGCCGATGCCGCCGAGGACGACCATGATGAATCCGACCAGGCTGAGATAGTTCTCGGCCCGCATCAGGTCCTCGCCGATGTTGTCCTCGGTCGATCGGTAGGAGCGTGCCTGCACGAAGCGGTCACGGAAATCGCGGCGGATATCGCTGGTCAGGCTCTCGACGGCCGACTCGCGCACGCGCAGCAGGATCTGGTAGCTGGCCCGGCTGCCGAACGTCAACAGCCCGATCGAGCGGAGATCGTCGTAGTCGACGAGCACGCGGGACCCGAAGCTGAAGGCGCCGACCCGCCGTCCCGGCTCCTGCACGATCACGCCGCGGACGGTGAACGGGTGTCCGCCGATCACGATGCGCTGGCCGACCGCGATGCCGAGCTGCGTCAAGCAGCTCCGGCCGCACCAGCGCGCCGCGGCCGCGCAGCAGATCGTGCGAGTACGGCACGTCGTTGAGCAGCCGGATCTCGCCGTAGAACGGAAACGCCGGCTGGACGCCGCGCAGCTCCACCATCCGCGCCGTCGCCGCGCCTTCTTCAGGGCGCACCATGGTCGCGGTTTCGACGGCGTCCATCCGCTCCAGTACGTCGGCACTCGACAGCCGCTCGTCGAGCGCACGGCGGATCTCGTCGGTCCACGCCCGGTTGGTGGAGATCAGCACGTCCGAGGCGATGATCGACCTCGCCTCACGCATCAGCCCGCCGCGGACGCTCTGAATCACCGAGCGCAGGGCGACGATCGCGCCGACGCCGATGGCGACGCAGACGAAGAAGAACAGCAGCCGCCGCCAGGACGATCGCAGCTCGCGCCCCATCATGCGCAGGACGAACTTCACGCGCGCGCCCTCTCGCTCTCGCGCTCGACGGTGCGCACGACCTTCCCGTCGCGCAGCGCGATCGAGACGTCCGCCACCGCCGCCAGCTCCGGATCGTGCGTCACCAGCACCAGCGTCGTCTTGCGCGTGCGATTGACCTCGAGCAGCAGCTGGATGATCTGGTGGCCGGTGGTGCTGTCGAGATTGCCGGTGGGCTCGTCCGCGAGCAGGATCGGCGGGTTGTTGGCGAGCGCGCGGGCGATCGCAATCCGCTGCTGCTCGCCGCCTGACAGCTGCGACGGATAGTGATGTCCCCGCTCCTGCAGCCCGACCTCGCCGAGGAGCTCCTTCGCGCGCGCCGCGGCGTTCGGGGCCCCGGCGATCTCCATCGGCACCAGCACGTTCTCGAGCGCCGTCAGCGACGGCAGCAGGTGGAAGAACTGGAACACGAAGCCGATCCGCCTGCCGCGGAGCCTCGCCAGCGAATCCTCGTCGAGGGCGGTGATATCGACGCCGTCGAGGACGACGCTGCCGGTCGAGGGGGAATCGAGTCCCGCGAGGAGGCCGAGCAGCGTCGACTTGCCGCTGCCCGATGGCCCGGTGATCGCGACGACCCGACCGCCCTCAATGGTGAGGTCGAGAGGATGAAGGATCGTGAGGAAACCGGCGCCGCTCGGCACCGTCTTGGACACACCGCGAAGCTGGATCATGAAGTACCCGACATCTGATCGAGCAGCGGTTCGAGAACGAGCCAGACGTTGTCGGCGATGATCTGCGCGCCCTGCTGATTGGGATGAATGCCGTCGGACTGGTTCAACTCGGTGTTCCCCGCCACGTCCTTCAGCAGAAACGGCATGAACAGGACCTGTTTGGCGAGCGCGACGTCCTTGAACGCCTGGCGGAACGCGGTGGCGTATTCCTGGCCGAAGTTGGGAGGCGCCTCCATTCCGGCCAGAATGACGACGGCGTTGCGCTCTCGAGCCTTGTCGACGATGCTCGAGAGGTTCTCTTTCATCTGCGCAACCGGCAGCCCGCGAAGGCCATCGTTGCCACCAAAGGCCACGATCAGCACGCGGACGTCCCCTTCCAGCGCCCAGTCGAGCCGGCGGACACCGCCCGCTGAGGTATCACCGGAGAGGCCGGCATTGACCACTTCGAACTTGTAGCCCAGCTCGTCAATCCTGGACTGAAGACGTGCAGGATAGGCCTCCTGTTCCAGGAGCCCCAGCCCGGCAGTCAGGCTGTCCCCATAGGCGACGATCCGCGGCCGCGCCGGGGCCGCGTCGGGGTCGGCCGGCGTTGCGGGCGAGACAGCTGCGGGCGGCCGCTGCTGCTGCGCCTCACCTGCCCCAGGCTGACTCGAGCGATCGGAACACGCCGCCAGCAGGCAGGGAATGGCCAGGAGCCACAGGCGGAGAAGGCCGGATCGGTGCCACATGGGGATTGCTACCAATCATAGACGGATTGCTGAGCCGTGAGGTCCCCGCGACCGCGAATTGCCTAGCGGGCGAGCGCAGCGATCTGTTCGTCGAGCGCGGCGATCGCCTGCTCGAGCATGGTGCGATGCGCCGGCACCGATGCCCGGTCCAGGTCGGCGACGGCCCGCTTCCGCATGAGCTCGAGCGTCCGGCGTCGCTCGGCCCGCGCCAGCTCCTCGGCGGTCAGCGCACGCTGCCCCGGCTGCGGCCGCGTTGCCTCTTCCTGCTGTGCTTCCACGGCCTTCGATTCCCATCCACGTGCCATGACACCAAGTATAGGCCCCTGATTTCCGGGCACCTGTTTTGCTGAAGACGACCGAGAGGTGGGAGATGTGCGAATGCCGCCAGTGAAGGACGTCGTGCGCGTCGCCGCGATCGGCGACATGCACTACAGCCGATCCGCGACTGCGGGGTCGCTGCAACCGCTGTTTGCCCAGATTACCGAATCCGCCGACGTGCTCGTGCTCTGCGGCGACCTGACTGATTACGGCATGGCGGAAGAAGCGCGCGCGCTCGTGCGTGAGATGAGCACGCTCAAGATTCCGTCGGTCGCGGTGCTCGGCAATCACGACTTCGAGTCGGGCCAGCAGGAAGAGATCAAGAAGATTCTCATCGACGCCGGCGTCGTCCCGCTCGACGGCGACACGACCGAGATCCACGGCATCGGCTTCGCCGGCGTGAAGGGGTTTGCCGGCGGGTTCGGGCGGCGCGCGCTCGGGCCGTGGGGGGAAGACATCATCAAGAAGTTCGTGCACGAGTGCATCGAAGAAGCGCTCAAGCTCGAATCGGCGCTCGCGCGCCTGCGCAACGACCGCCTCATCGCCGTCCTCCACTACGCGCCGATCCAGGAAACGGTCGAAGGAGAGCCCAGGGAGATCTTTCCGTTCCTGGGCTGCAGCCGCCTCGAAGAGCCACTGATCCGGTACCCGGTCTCGGCGGTCTTTCACGGCCACGCGCACCACGGCCGGCCCGAGGGCCGCACCCGCACCAACATCCCCGTGTTCAACGTGTCGATGTCGCTGATGAAGGAGACATTTCCCGATCGTCCGTTCAGGCTGATCGACGTCGACATGACGGCACCGCCGGACACCGAGCGAGCGCCGCAGTGGTGACGACCGCCGCGGCGTCGAACGCGCCGCCGCGCCGGTCGAGGCGGATCTGACAATCCCGGGCCGATGACAACTATGACGACTCTTCCACTTGCACTCATCGCAGCCGCGGCGCTGCTCTCGCAGCCGCCGGCGGCAGGAACGCCACCGGCACGTCCAGACAGCGCAGCGGCCGGCACGAAGGCACAACCAGGAGAGGCCGGCCCGCGCGCACAACGGGATCCGGCCATCGTCGACATGGAGGCCCTGGGCCTGCAGGTCATGCTCGATCGCGCGGGGTTCTCGCCAGGCACCATCGACGGCAGGATGGGGGCGAATACCAGGAAGGCGCAGGCACTCCATCAGGAGCAACAGGGGAACGACGCCCAGGCCGGCGCCGCGCCGAGCGCTCCGGTCACGACCTACACGATCACCGACCAGGACGCCGCCGGCCCGTTCGAGGCGACGATCCCGAAGGACCTGGTGCAGCAGGCGAGCCTGCCGGCGCTGTCGTACACGTCAGTCCTCGAAGCGCTCGCCGAGCGCTTCCATACGACGCCGCGACTCCTGCAGCAGCTGAATCCGACCGCGCAGTTCGGTGCGGGCGAGCAGATTCAGGTGCCGAACGTCGAGCCGCTCGTGCCCCCGGTCGAGAAGCCCGAGTTCTCGGCAGAGGCGCAGGCCGCCGCGAAGAAGGCCGCCGACGCCCAGGCAACCGGCACCTCGGGCGGGCGGGCACGCGCGGCTCCGCCGAAGCAACCCAACACGATTGCCCAGCGCCCGGACGTCGTCGTCACCGTCAGCAAGGCGGCGTCGGCGTTGACGGTGCGCGACGCCTCCAGCCGCGTCATCTTCTACGCGCCGGTCACGACCGGCAGCAGTCAGGACCCGCTGCCGGTCGGCGAATGGAAGGTCAACGGCGTGCAGTTCAATCCGGCGTTCCACTACAACCCCGACCTGTTCTGGGATGCCGACCCGAGCCATGCGAAAGCGAAGATCCCGGCCGGCCCCAACAACCCGGTCGGCATGGTGTGGATCGATCTCAGCAAGGAGCATTACGGCATCCACGGCACGCCGGAACCCTCGACAATCGGCCGCACCGAATCGCATGGCTGCGTGCGACTGACCAATTGGGACGCTCTCAAGCTCGCGGGCATGGTCAAGCCGGGCACCCGCGTCGTGTTCACCGAATAGCCGTGTCACAGGAATCGCCACTCGGCGCAAAGCGGACGCTGCGGATCTTCGCCACGGGTGCCGGGTGTGGCGCGCTCGCGGGCGCCTTCCTGGTGGCTGCCGTCGTCTGGCAGTACGGCAATGTCATCGGGTCGCAGGCCGCCAGCCGCGAACATCCCGCCAACCTGCCGTCGGCGACGGATCGCTGGCGGGAGGCAATCGACGACGTCGGCGATCCTGTCATCAGGGGCCGGGACGACGCCCGCGAACGGGCCGTCGCCACGACCGGCGCGGCCCCGGAGGTCACGACTCCACCGGCATCGCCGGAACCGGTGCTCACGGCGCCCCCGGCCAGGGAACTCGAGGATCGCGACCTGATCATCCCGGTCGAAGGCATCCCGGAGGATCAGTTGACGCGCTCGTTCGCGGACGCCCGCGGCGGACGCGCGCACGAAGCGATCGACATCCTCGCCCCGCACCACACGCCGGTCAAAGCGGTCGAAGCCGGCAAAATCGCCCGCCTGTTCTTTAGCAAGGCCGGCGGCATCACCGTCTACCAGTTCGACCCGACCGAGCGGTTCTGCTATTACTACGCCCACCTCGATCGCTACGCCGACGGTCTGGCCGAAGGCCAGCAGGTCCGCCAGGGTCAGGTCCTCGGTTACGTGGGCACGTCGGGAAACGCCCCCAAGAACACCCCTCACCTCCATTTCGCGATTTTCCGGCTGTCGGAGGCCAAACGGTGGTGGGAAGGCACGCCGATCGACCCCTACGACGTGCTGAAATAGCGCGCCGCCTTCAAACCTTCAGGACTCCCCCGCCCGTCATACTGTTGTCGCCGTAACCGACGGACGGCGAGGGCGGGAACCGTCCGGAGGGGAGCGTGGCATTTGCGGGGGTTTGTGACGGCCTCGGGCGTATCGACGTGGCCGAGGGCGTCGACGGCGTCGGAAGCTTGACTGGAGCGCTGCTGCTGCCGGCCGAAAGCGAAGAACGGGCGCACCCGACAGGGAGCGCGGCAGGGGCGGACTATGTCACCCGGGCCGCGAGCGGCGACGTCCGTGCGTTCGAGCAGCTGTATGCCACCCATCTGCCCCGCGTCCACAGCCTGGTTCGCCGGATGGCCGGCGGCCGCGACACCGACGAGATCACGCAGGACGTCTTCGTCCGCGTCTGGCAGAAGCTCGGCACCTTCCGCGGCGACTCGGCCTTCGCGACCTGGCTCCACCGGCTGGCGGTGAACGTCGTCATCGAGCGATTCCGGACCGAAGCGGTCAGGCGGCAGCGGCACTACGACGGCGAGGGGATCTTCGACACCCTGTCGGCGCCGTCCCGCCCGCGCGACGTGAAGATGGACTTCGAGACCGCGCTCGAGAAGCTGCCCGACGGGGCGCGCGAAATCTTCGTCCTGCACGACGTCGAGGGTTACAAACACCAGGAGATCGCAGACCTGCTCGGCATCTCGGCCGGTACCTCGAAGGCCCAGCTGCACCGGGCGAGAATGATGCTCCGCCGGCATCTTGGATAATCAGGCGCGAGGACCACTTCCCATGCACGACGCCGTCAACGATCGGCTGTCCGAATACCTCGACGACGAGCTGACTGCCGTCGAGCGGCGCGACGTCGACGCACACCTGGCGAGCTGCGCGCAGTGCCGGGCCGATCTCGATGGCCTGCGTCGCGTCGTCTCGCGAGCCACGGCGCTGCACGACACTCCGCCCGAGCGCGACCTCTGGACCGGGGTGGCCGCGCGGATCGGGACGGGGGCGGCCACGACGCCGGCGGCGCCACGAGCGGCGAGACGCTTCTCCTTCACGCTGCCGCAGCTGGTCGCCGCGGGCCTTGCGCTGATGGTGCTGTCGGGCAGCATGGTGTGGCTCGCGCGCCTGGGCGGCGAGCGCACCGACTTCCCTCCCGTCGCCGCGGAGCCGGTCATCCCGGTCAATTTCGCGGATGGCGCCTACGACGAGGCGATCGCCGACCTGCAGCGGACGCTGGACGCCGGGCGTGCCAGTCTCGACAAGGAAACCGTGCGCATCCTCGAGGAGAACCTCCAGTCGATCGACCGCGCCATCGCGCAGTGCCGCGCGGCGCTGGCCGAAGAGCCAGCGAACGTCTACCTGAACGAGTACCTGGCCGCGGCGCGAGCCCGCAAGCTCGCGTTCCTTCGCGCGGCAACATCCATCGCCGGCCCCAAGAGCTGACGACCGACATGTCACAGTCCCGAGTGTTCCAGTTCGTGATGGCCGTGCTGCTGACGTTTGCGGGAGGCCTCGCCTCTGCACGGGCGCAGACCGCCGCCACGGCGAAGCCGCCACAGACCGACCAGACGATCGCCGTGACCCGCGGCGCGCGGCTGATGGTCGACAATTTCGGCGGCGAGGTGATCGTCCGAGGCTGGGATCGCGACTCGGTTCGCGTGCAGGCGCGACACATCTCGCGGATGCGCGTCTCGGTGCGGACGGTGCAGAGCGGTGTCAGCGTCTCATCGTCCGGATCGCACGGCCCTGGCGCCGTCGACTACGAGATCAACGTGCCGGTGTGGATGCCGGTGAAGGTCACCGGACACCATGCGTACATCGCCGTGGAGGGCACCCAGAGCGAGGTCTCGGCGGAAACGGTGCGCGGCGATGTCGTGCTCAAGGGCGGCGCCGACTTCGTCTTCGGCAAGTCGGTCGAGGGTGACGTGCAGGTCAGCGGCGCGCGCGGCCGCATCACCGTGAGCTCGATCAATCAGGGCGTGAGCGTCACCGACAGCGCCGGCGACATCCTGGCCGAGACCGTGAACGGCTCAATCCGCCTGATCAAGGTGACGTCGGAGACCGTCGAAGCGAGCACGGTCAACGGACACATCTCGTTCGAGGGGACCCCGGCGCCGCGTGGCAAGTATCGCTTCGCCTCGCACAATGGCAACATCGTGCTCACGGTGCCGGAAACCACGAGCGCCGTGTTCTCGGTGCGCACCTACAGCGGATCGCTCAACCACGCGAGCCTGCCCCTCCAACGTGTCGGCGAGGTCGGGCGCGGTCGCAAGGCGACTTACACCCTCGGCAGCGGGAGCGCCGAGTTCGAGGTCGAAACGTTTGGCGGGACGATCCATCTGCGGCGGCCGGGTGCGACGCCGGCGCGGGGCAAAGACCCCAAAAACGAGCTGTAGCAGGTCAGAACGCGGTTTCCCGGTACCTGCAGTGCGGCGTCGCGCACACCCAGGCCCGGATGGTCCGGAGTGCCTCAGGGATGTGTTCTTCGGCCCGCGCTCGGGCATCTCCCGGAATCATCTGCCTCAGCGGAAAGCTCGGCTGAAGCACCAGGCGTCCCCGGCACCACGGGCACATGGGCCCGCCGGGGGCCTTGTCCGCAGTGAGTCGTCGATCCGGCTGCATGTTGTCGCTCATCAGGAACGGTAGACCTTAGCAAACGCTTCGGCAGACTTCAAGCCCCATGGTTAGGGCAGTTCACGGAACGGCACTGCGCCCGATTTAGGGAATGCGTCGTCCGGAAGCGAACAGCCCCCTTCCCGAAGGCCAGGCAAACCCTCAAACAATCGCCATATTTTCGCTGGCACGGCTGTTGGTCTTGTCGACTGCGACCATGACCGTAGACTGCGCTGTCCGGCCGCGGGTGCTGATCGCGGACGACCAGCCCGACTTGATCGATGCGCTGCGTCTTCTTCTGAAGTCCGAGTTTCAGCTGGATGCCGTGAATTCGCCCGACGCCGCGCTGCACGCGGTGCGGCAGCGGCCATTCGACCTGCTCCTGATGGATCTCAACTACACCGGCGACACGACCTCGGGTCGTGAAGGGATCGATCTGCTGTCGGGCATCCAATCGATCGACGCGACGCTCCCGGTCGTCGTCATGACCGGCTGGGGATCGGTCGATCTCGCGGTCGAAGCCATGAGGCGTGGCGTGCGGGACTTCGTGCAGAAGCCCTGGGACAATCAAACGCTGCTCACGCTGCTGCGCAGCGAGATCGACAAGGGACGCGAGCGTCGCCAGCAGGCGCACGATCAGCAACGCGAGCTCGACGAAGCGCGACGGATCCAGCGGAAGCTGCTGCCCTCGATGGTGCCCGAGATCGACGGCCTCGAAGTCGCGACGTCGTGGCAACCGGCGTCAGGCGTCGGCGGCGACTGCTTCGACGCGATCGGGTTCGGCCGCCAGCGCCTCGCGCTGTCCATCGCCGACGTCGTCGGCAAGGGCATCCCGGCCGCGCTGCTGATGTCCAACCTGCAGGCCGCGGTGCGCGCCTTCGCCACCGACGCGGCGCAGCCGCTGGAACTGTGCCAGCAGGTCAATCGCATCCTCTGCGGCCATATCGCCGAAGGGCGCTTCATCAGCTTCTTCTACTGCGTGGCCGATTCGGCGCTGGGAACGCTCACCTACAGCAACGCCGGCCACTTTCCGCCGATCGTGGTGCGGGCGGACGGGACCGTCGAGCGGCTGACCGCGGGCGGCGCCGTGCTCGGCGTGTTCGCCGATCGCGGCTACGACCAGGACACCGTCGCCATCGGCCGCGGCGATCGTCTCATCCTCTACACCGACGGCATCACCGAGGCGCGGGACGAGGGGGACCTGGAGTTCGGCGACGAGCGGCTGGTCGCCCTCGCGGTCCAGCACCGTGCGTGCAGTGCGCCTGCCCTTCAGGCTCGCCTGGTCGATGCCGTCACCAGCTTCACCGGCGGCCGGTTCCAGGACGACGCCACGCTGATCGTCGTGGCCGTCGAGGGATGAAGTGCGCCTGGGACGAATGGACGTTATTCGGTGACGAACAACGGTGGAATAGACACCAGCGCGCATCCCATGTGACGGACCATGGCGCATGTCAGCGGAACGGCGCGACGCGGTCTTGACGCAACCCATCCGCAAGCGGATAGTGGGTCGATGCACAGAGCGTGGACGCCGCCGGCCCGTTGGGTGTTCCTGGTGGCCACGCTGCTCGGATTGTTCTCTACCGCTCAAGCCTACCGTCTCACGTCGCTGAATCCGCGGGCCAAGGTCGATGGCATCGAGCTGTGGCCGCTGCTGGTGCTCAACCTCGCGCTCTGGTACGTGCCTGCGGCGCTGATCGGTCCGATCTTCCGCATCGCCACGCGCGTCCGACTCGATTCCGACCGCTGGTTTCGCGCCCTCATCACGCACTCGCTCGCGGCGGTGGCCTTCTCCGTCACGCACACCGCGGTGATGCTCGGCGTCCGCATGACGCTGTGGCCCGAACTGCGGATGATGCCGGCGCCGGCGGTGCTGAATTACGCGCAGAGCAACTATCTTCGCAATCTCGACTGGACGCTGATGACCTACGCCGCGGTCGTCGGACTCAGTTACGCGCTCGACTACTACCGCGAGTCCCAGGCCCGCGCGCTCAAGGCGGCACACCTGGAGACCAGCCTGATGGAGGCGCGGCTGAAGACGCTCGAGGCCGAACTGCACCCGCACTTCCTGTTCAACACGCTCCATGCGATCTCGACGCTGCTGCACACCGATCCCGAGGCCGCGGATCGGATGATTGCGCGGCTCAGCGATCTGCTGCGGCTGACGTTCGATCGATCCGGCGCCGCCCACGTGCCGTTGAAAGAGGAGCTGGAGTTCCTGCAGAAGTACCTCGAGATCGAACAGATCCGCTTCCGCGATCGTCTGTCCGTGAGGTTCGACATCGATCCCGAAACGCTGGACGCCGAAGTGCCACGACTCATCCTGCAGCCGCTGGTCGAGAACGCGATCAAGCACGGCATCTCGCCGAAGAGCGGCCAGGGGCTGGTGCAGGTCTCGGCCAAGCGCAAGGACGCGGGGATCTGGATTGAGGTGCGCGACAACGGCGTCGGCTTGAGCAAGAACGCCCGGGCGCGGTTCACCAACGGCGTCGGACTGTCGAACACGCGCGCACGGCTGGACTGCCTGTACGGCGACGAGCACCGGCTCGATTTCGCCGACGGCAGCGGCGGCCTTGCGGTGCAGATGCTGATTCCACTCCAGCGGGTCGTCACCGCGCCCGCGGAGGCTCCTCAAGTGGCGCTCGCATGACCACCACCGCTCGCCGCGACGAAGACCCGGGTCCTGATCGCGGACGACGAACCGCTGGCGCGCGAACGGCTGCGGATGCTGCTTGGCCAGGAGAGCTGGGTCGAGATCGTCGCCGAGTGCGAGAACGGCACCGACGCGATCGGGGCAATCCAGGAACTGCAACCCGACCTGATTTTTCTCGACGTGCAGATGCCCGGGGCGACCGGCTTCGACGTCGTCGAAGCGATTGGCCCGGCGCGCATGCCGCCGGTGGTCTTCGTCACGGCCTACGATCGCTACGCGCTGCGCGCGTTCGATGTCAGGGCGCTCGACTACCTGCTGAAGCCGTTCGACCGCGATCGTTTCAGGGAGGCGCTGGTCCGGGCGCGCCAGCAGCTGCAGCAGCAGACACAGGGTGAGCTCGAGCGACGCCTGCTGGAGCTGGTCAACGACCTGCGTGAGCCGCCACAACGCGTCGATCGCTTCGTGATCAAGTCAGGCGGCCGCGTCTATTTCGTCCGCACCTCCGAGATCGACTGGATCGAAGCCGCCGGCAATTACGTCAAGCTGCACGTCGGCGGCGAGGCCCACCTGCTGCGGGACACGATGACCGCGATCGAAGCGCAGCTCGATCCCGACGTCTTCTTCAGGATTCATCGCTGCCACATCGTGAACATCGAGCGCGTGCACGAGCTGCAGCCCTGGTTCAACGGCGAATACGTGGTGTGCCTGCGGACCGGCGCGCGGCTGACCCTCAGCCGCGGCTATCGCGAGAAGCTGCAGGAGCGGCTCGGCGGCGCGCTCTAGCCCGATTCACTTGCCTGGCGCCGACGCCTTCTTGTCCGTCGCCTGACGGTTCGGATTCGGCGCCAGCTGTTCGAAGTCCTCGACGTGCGCCGCACGCGCCTGTGCCTCGCGCCACTCCACGACCCCTTCCTTCACCAGGCGGGCCAGGCACTCCTCCAGCGTGAACGATCCGACGCGGCGCGTGATCGTCGTTTCCTGATGGAGGTGCTGCAGCGCGTTCTTGCGGATGTGCTGTCGCGCGCCGTAGCCCACCATCAACAGCTCGGCGGCCGGCACCAACCCGCCGCCGACCCGCGGCATCAGGGTCTGCGTCAGGATCGCCGCGAGCGCCATCGCCAGCTCCTGCCGAATCGTGTTCTGCCGCTCCGACGGGAACGAGTCGGCGATCCGCGACACCGCCGACGCCGCGTCGGTCGTGTGCACCGTGGACAGCACCAGGTGGCCGGTTTCCGCTGCCGCCAGCGCAATCCGCATCGTCTCCGGATCGCGCATCTCGCCAACCACGATGACGTCCGGGGCCTGGCGCATGGCGGCCCGGAGCGCGGTCGGAAAATCGGGCGCGTCGACGCCGACTTCGACCTGTTCGATCAGGCTGCCGTAGTGCGCGTGCTCGTACTCGATCGGATCCTCGATGGTGATGATGTGGCGGGCGTCGCGGCGGTTAATCTCTTCGACCAGCGCCGCGAGCGTCGTGCTCTTGCCTGAACCGGTCGGACCGCCGACCAGCACGAGGCCGCGCGGCAGCTGCGCGAGCTGCTCGACCTGGATGGGCAGGTTCAGCGTAGCCAGCCGCGGCACCCGGCTCGGGAGCAGGCGGACCGCGGCGGCGGCACGGCCGCGTTCGCGGTGCAGGTTGATCCGGAAACGACCGAGTCCGGTGATGCGGAACGACGCGTCCGCGATCGAGGCGTCGCGATACTGACGCCGGGCGTGCGGGGCGAGCGCCGGCACGACCGCATCCTCGATGTCGAGGCCGTCGAGCGGTCCCTCGGCCAGCGGGATCACCTTGCCGTCGACGCGCATCGACGGCGGCGCGCCGGCGACGAGCAGCAGATCGCTGCCGTGTTTCTCGGCGAGGATCTGCAGCCAGCGCTCGAGCCGCGTCGTCGAACCGAGGCCGCCTGGCGCCGCCTGCGACTCAGTGCCGCTGGCGTGAAGCTCGAGAATCAGCCGGTCGATGTCCTGTTCGGGTTCGGGCGGCACATCGCCGAGTGTAAGCCAAAACCACGCAGGGGCTTACTGGTCCCGAAGCACCACCATCGGGTCGACGCGGCTGGCCCGCGCCGCCGGCAGGTAGCACGCGAGGACCGCGACGATCGTGATGAACAGGGCCACCGCACTCATCGTCAAGGGATCGGTCGGCTTGACGTTGAAGAGCTGCGCCTGAAGCACCCGCGTGAGCAGGAGGGCGGCGGCGGTGCCGGCCACGAGACCGGCGGCGGTGATGCGAATGCCCTGCCCGAGAATCATCCCCAGCACCGATCCTCGCGTCGCCCCAAGGGCCATGTGAATGCCGATCTCCTTGCGCCGCTGCGAGACGGTGTAGGCCAGGATCCCGTAGGTGCCGACCGCGGCAAGCGCGAGCGCCAGGCCGGCGAACAAGCCGAGCAGCTGCGCGAGGAATCGTGGCCGTGACACCGACTCGCCGAACACCTCGTCCATCGTCCGCAGGCGCACGATCGGCAGCGTCGGATCCATGCCCTGGACGATCTGCCGGATGCGCGGTGCCAGCGTCTCCACCGGCAGCGACGATCGCAGCACGACGTTCATGTTGCCGGGCGCGGTGTTGCGGATTCGCGGCAGTTGTTCCGCCAGCAGGTACAGCTCGGTGCCGGTCTTGCTGCCGATGCCCCCCTGCTTCACGTCTCGCACCACGCCGACGATCGTGAACCACGGCACCTGATCGCCGAAGCCCGGTTTGATACGGCGGCCGACCGCGCTCTTGATCGGCGAAGAAGGTGCGGGCCAGGGTCTCGTTGATCATCGCCACCGGCGGGCCGGTCGCATCGGACAGCGCGAAGTCCCGCCCCTCCACCACCGGGATGCCGAGCGTCGACAGGTAGTCCTGCGTGACTGTCTGGTAGTAGTCCACGTTCTCGAACGGCCCTTCTGGCGGGGCGGTGTAGCCGTCGATGTCGGTGTCGTTCGCGTTGACGAGCCGCTGCGGCGGCAACCCCGTCATCGTCGCGGCGGACTGCACGCCGGGCACCTGCCGCAGTTCCCCGGTCAGGCGACGGAAGAAGTCCACGCGCGCCTGGGGCTCGCGGTACAGCGAGTTGGGCAGCACCAGGCCGAACGTCGCCAGCTGGTTCCGCTTGAATCCGGCATCGACCTGCATCAGGTTCCAGAAGCTGCGCAGCAGCAGACCGGCGCCGATGACGAGCACCACCGCGAGGGCAATCTCGCTGACCACGAGCGCATTGCGCAGCCGCGTGCGCGCGCCGGTGGTCCGCTGCCCGCCTTCCTTCAGCGAGAGGCTGACGACGCGCTCGCGCAGCTGCAGCAGCGGTGCGAGCCCGAACAGGACGCCGGTCACGATCGACACCAGCAGCGTGAACACCAGCACCCACGGATCCAGCGTGATCTCCGCGGCTCGTGGCAGGCTCTGCGGGTTGGCGGCGATCATCGCGCGCAGGCCGGCGAAGCCGGCGGTGGCGCCGAGCGTGCCGCCGACGAGCGCCAGCAGCACGCCCTCGGTCAGGAACTGCCGCACCAGGTGCCAGCGGCTCGCCCCGAGCGCCGACCGTACCGCGAACTCCTTCTGCCGTGACTCGGCGCGTGCCAGCAGCAGGTTCGCGAGGTTGGCGCAGGCGATCAGCAGGACGAATCCGACCGCCCCCTGAAGCACCCACAGCGCACGCTGGATACCGCCGACGAGATCGGTCTGCAGGCCGTCGAGCCGGAGGCGATGCTGTTTCAGGTTGGGCGTGTGCGTTTTCTGATTCAGCGTCGGCCACTGCTCCAGCATGGTCTCGACGTCTGCGGCGGCCTGCGGCATCGTCACGCCGTCCTTGAGCCGTCCGACCAGGTACAGAAAGTGGCCGCCACGCCCGCCGGGATTCGCCGGATCGAGGGTGAGCGGACGCCAGACCAGCACCTTCTCGTCGTGCACGTCGTAGCCGGGCGGCATGATGCCGACGATGCGCGTCGGCGTGCCATCGATGCGAATGACCCGCCCGACCACGCCCTCGTCGCGGCCGAACGCCGTATCCCAGATCTCGTCGGACAGGATGGCGACGTCTTCTGCGCCCGGCAACGTGTCCTCGCGGGTGAAGTGCCGGCCGCGCTGCGCCGCGACGCCGAGAACCGGCATCAGTTCCGACGTCACGATTGCCGAGTTCACCCGCCGGGGGACGTCCTCGGTCCCCAGGTTCACGGCGCCGGCACGATAGGCGCCGACGTCCTGGAACGACCGGTTCCGCTCGCGGAACTCCAGGAACTCCGGCGCCGACACCCAGAACTGGTCGAACCCCAGCGCCGGGAACTGGCTGGTGATGAAGACGAGCCGGTCCGGCGCGGGATACGGCAGCGGCTTCAGCAGGACCCCGTTGATGACGCTGAAGATCGCGGTGTTCGCGCCGATGCCGAGCGCGAGCGTGAGCACGGTGACCGCCGTGTATCCGGGGTTCTTCCGCAGGCCGCGGATGGCGTAGACCAGGTCCTTGCGCAGGCTGTCGATCATGAGTGGGACCCTTGGAAAGCGACGGAATCGAGGACGCGCTGCCGGCACCGCCAGCGGTGGCTTAGACGGCCACCCGGGACGAATGGTTGCGGTACGGCGTCACTGTCCTGGGACGAACCGTGACACGAGCACACCCGCCGCGGCACCGGGCGCCGTGGGCCCGGCGGAAGGCGTCACAGCTTGCGCAGCTCGCCTCGACGCAGCTGGCGGTAGAGATCGAGGGACTTCGCGAATGATCCGCGTCGCGTCCTCCACTCCCAGCAGGTCCTCGACGATCACCTGCTTGTGCTCGAGCACCTTGTAGTCCTCGAAGAAGCGGCGGATCTCGCGGAGCGTGTGGATGGGGATCTGCTCCTTGCTGGTGTAGTCGGAGAACGCGGGGTCGCGCACGCTGACGGCGACGATCTTGTCGTCGATGCCCTTCTCGTCGCGCATCCGCATGACGCCGATAGCGCGCGCTTCGACGATGGTCAGCGGGTGCACCGGTTCCTGGCTGATGACGAGCGCGTCGAGCGGATCGCCGTCGTCGCAGAAGGTGCGCGGGATGAAGCCGTAGTCCGCCGGATAGTGGACGGCGCTGTAGAGCACGCGGTCGAGCCGCAGCAGGCCGGTTTCCTTGTCCAGTTCGTACTTGTTCTTGCTGCCCTTCGGGACCTCGATCACGACGGGAAAGGCGCGCTCGACGACCGTGTCGTCCACGTAGCAGTCATGCCAGGGGTGCATGCCTCAAAGTACCACGCGCCGAGCGTGGCTTGCCCTACAACTTGCGCACGACCGGGTCCGGCCGCCCTTCCCAGCGGAACTCGTAGTGGCCGCCGACGCGGACGTTGTCGACCAGGCGCGGACGGAAACAGGCCACGCACTCGCCGCCTTGATGGCGGACGCTTCGATAGACGATGCCGTTCGAGCCCGCGTGCAGCAGCGCTCGCGCCAGGCGCTGCGACGCGCTGTAGTCGTCCGGATCGTGGACGGCGGCCGCGCCGCGCACCGACCGGACGTCGTGAAAGCGCGCCGACAGATCGGCCAGGTAGACGCGCAGCTGCATGCGCGTCTCGTAGCCGCCGGACTCCCCCACTTCGCGCGTGCGCTGGTGCACGGATTCGGCGATTGCGGTTTCGATGCTGCGCGCCGCGTACCAGGCGCCGCGATCGTCGCCGGAGAAGCGTCCTCCGCCGGCCGACGGATGACAGAACGCCGCCATGATCACCGACGCCATCGACTTGCCTGCGACCCATTCGTCGCGCGGGATGGTGTGCAGCAACCCGAGCTCGTTGCTGATGCGGTCGTTGGTCCAGCCTTCCAGCTCGAACACCGCCTCGAGGTCGGCGGGATCGGCGACGCGGTCGAACAGCCCGGTCACGGGGAAGCGGCTGGGGATCAGGCGGGCGGCGCTGCGCCACCGCAGCAGCGCCTCGGGAACAGTCTGCGCCGACAGGCTAGCCACGACGACCGTCGAGCAGCCGGCGGACGCGAAAGAGCCCGTCGATGCCGCCGTCCATCATCAGCGCCAGTGGCGGCGCACCCGCGAAGACCGCGTTGCTGTTCGGCAGCCGCACCCAGGTGTCGGCGAAGCGTGGCTCGGGATAGAGGACCTGAAGGCTCTTGTAGATGCCGAGGATCAGGGACAGGCGGGTCAGCGTATCGAAGGACAGCACGCCGTATTCGCCAGCCTTGTACCTGTGGTACGTCGAGGCGGCCGGCCACCCCAGCAGCGCCCGCTGCTCGAGCACGGAGAGCTGCCACGCGGCGGCCACGTTGAAGAAGGTGCGAAGCGCCGGCCCGGACAGCCGCTTTCGCGACTCCGGTTCCGGGCGAAGGCGCGGGTCGCTCGTCTGCGATGGCGCGGCCGCCGACGGCCTGGGCCGTGACTCCATATATGGAGATTGTAGATCGGATATGGACAGAGGGCCAGACGGGTCCGCCACGCGCCCGCCGAGATCGTCGCGGCTCGGCCGCGGGGTCAGTCGCGGCTCGGCCGCGGGAACGGCTCGGGCCGATAGGTGCCGTCGCCAAACAGGACACGCCGTGTACGGCTGACGACCCTCGAGGGTCCGGGAGTAGGTGCCACCTGAGCCTGACGAACGGCTGACGTCGACCGGGGTCGGGGACGCGGCAGCGCCCGCGAAGGCACCCGGACGATCTCATGCTCGATGCGAACGGACGGTGGAGTCCGGGGAGATTCGACGATCTCCGGCGGGTTGACCGCCGGTGCCTGCGTCCTGGCGATCGGGGCTTCGCTCACGCCGTGCAAGACCAGCAACACGACCAGGGCACAGGCGAGGGACACGACCGCACGGGACATCTCACAAGTACAAGCGAGAGGCATGCCAGCCGAACTGTGTCTGGGGCCGCAGGTAACTGACGACATCCTGTTGCTGAGATGCCGCAGCAGTGTCACATGTGCCGCAACATTACCACCGCGGTTCGTTCGTAACGCGCGGTAGACTGCTCAGGTCGTGTCGCTCCGCACGCGTCTCATCATCGCCTTCGTGCTGCTGTCGGTCGTCCCGCTGAGCGCGGTGACGTTCATTTCCTATCAGTCGCAGGTCAGCGCCTTCGAAAGCGCGGCGCGGCGCGAGGCCTCGCAGAGCGCGGCCGACATCGGCCGCCGCATGGAACGGATCACCGCCGACGTCGGCCGGCGCATGGACCGCCTGTTCGTGGACGGTCAGGCCCAGGCGCGTGCCACCGGCACCACGGCCAACGTTCGCGAACGAATCGCGCCGATGCTGGGCGAAACCGCGGCGCTCGTCGAGCGCGTCGAATTCCACCCCTCCGCGGCCCCGCCACCTCCCAGCCCGCCGCTTCCGCCCCTGGGTCCCGAAGACGCGGCGCGCGGGCGCCAGGATGGCCCTCCGCCGCCCGGTGCGCCGGACCGCCCGTCGTTCCGTGGTCGCGGCGGGAGAGGCCGGCCGCCATGGGCACCGCGGCCAGACATGGTTCCCCCGCCCGCGCCGGAAGTAATCGTCGTCGACGTCCAGCAGGCCATAGAAGAAGCGCGGCGGGTCGCTCGCACCGAGATCGCCGCCCAGGCGCCCGAGCTTGCCCCGCTCGTGGACGAGGCGCTGGCCGCGATTCCTGCCGCGCAGGTCGCGATGAAGGCCGGCTTGGACAGCGCCGCGCGTGGGGCTGAGGCCGCCGCCCGAGCTGCATCGGCGGCCACCGCCGACATGCAGATGCAGGTCGAGGGACGCCGCGTCGAGATTGCCGTCAAGCAGGACGGCAAGGTGGTCGGCAAGGCCAACGCGACGCTCAACCTCGATCGCACGCTGCGCACGGTGTTCTCGTTCGCCAGGCGCGACCAGGGAGAGATTCCGTTCGCCATCGATCTGCGCGGCGCGCTGCACAACCCCGACCCGGAACAGCGCCAGACCCTCGAATCGTTCGGCGTCGCCGCGCTCGCGCCCGCGGCGGCGACCGACGGCCGCGCCAGGCGCGTCGGCGACTGGCTCGTGATCGCGCGCAAGGATCCGAGCGGGTTGATCTTCGGGATCGCCCGTCCGATCGGCCAGTCGCTCCGCGAGATTCGCCGCGCCTCCGTCCGCAGCCTGTCGCTCGGCCTGCTCGTCATCGTCGTGGCGCTCGTCGGCATCGTGCCGATCTCGCACGGCATGACCCGTCACCTGACCTCGCTCAACGCCGGCGTGCGACAGCTCGCCGCGGGAGACTTTGCCGCCCGCGTGCCCGTGCGTTCCACCGACGAGTTCGGATCGCTCGCGAAGTCCTTCAACCAGATGGCCGAGGACCTCGAGCGCCACGAGAAGCTCGTCGTCGAACAGGGGCGGCTCCGCAAGGAGCTCGAACTGTCGCGGCTGATTCAGACCGAGATGCTGCCGCGCGCCCCGCTGCGGCTCGGCACCGCCGAGATCAAGGGCGTCTCGATTCCCGCGCGCGAGGTGGGCGGCGACTTCTTCAACTACTTCGCGCTGCCCGATGGACGGCTCGCGCTCCTGGTCGGCGACGTCTCCGGCAAGGGCGTCAGCGCCGCCCTGCTGATGGCGAACATCCAGGCGACGCTGCGGGCGCGCCTCCCGCACGAGACCAATCTCGCGCGGCTGGCCACCGAGCTCGACCGGGAGGTAGACGAGACGACGCCGCGGGGTGTCTATCTGACGCTGTTCCTCGGCATCCTCGACGCCGGCCGTCAGGAGCTGCGCTACGTCAACGCCGGCCACAACCCGCAATTCCTGCTGCGCGTGAGCGGCGAGATCACCCCGATGGGCGCGACCGGCTTGCCGATTGCGATCTACCCGGGCCAACCCTACGCCGAGGCGGTGCTCCCGATCCAGCCCGGCGACATGCTGTTCTTCTACACCGACGGCCTGACCGAGACCGAGAACGAGCGCCAGGAAATGTTCGGCGTGGACCGCCTGCAGACCCTGCTGGCGGCGGAGCACACGAACGGCGTCGACGCCATCCTGCAGCGCGTCGAGGACGCGGTGAAGCGCTTCAGGGGCGCCACCGAACCCTTCGACGACGCGACGATGATGGTGCTGCGGCCGGACGCCTGACGCTCCCAGCCCGCTGAACGCTCCTTACGGCTTCCGCCGCGGCTCCATCAACCAGATTTCGTCCGAGACGTGAACGGCGTTGGTCGTGACGATCTGCGTGCCGTCGGGTGACACGTCGAACGGCTGGTTCGTCCCGTTGAAGCGGATGCTGGTGATCACACGGGAGGGGCCGCCGTCGAGCGGTGTGACGTGAATCTCCTGATCGCCGGACCGTCCGATGACCCGGTAGCCGATCTGGCGGCCATCCGGCCACCACAGCGGCCAGCCGCCCGTCTCGGTCAGGCGCCGCTCACCAGCGCCGTCCGCCTGAATGACGAAGATGCCGGCGCTGTACCCGCGATTGCCGCCGAAGACGATCGCGCGCCCGTCCGGCGACCACCGCCCCACCGATCCGGGCGAACGCGTCAGCGCTCGCGCAGCACCGCCTTCGGCCGGACCGATGTAGATACGCTCGGCGTCGCTGTCCGTCCGCGTCATCAACAGCTGTCGCCCGTCGGGTGAGAGATCCGGAAACGCATCGCTTGCGTCACCGAACGACAGGAGCTGCGGCGAGCCGCCGTCGCGCGCGAGACGGCCGATCCGGCGCGGTGTCTGCCAGGTGTGGAAGAGGAGGAAGCCGCCGGCCTTGCCGTAGCGCGGATACACTTCGCCGCCCGGCGACGACGTCAGTCGCCTGGGCGTGCCACCGCTCGTGGGCAGACTCCAGATGTGCCAGGACCCGTCCACTTCCGCGCGGCTGAACGCGATCTCCGTTCCGTCCGGCGAGAACACCGGCGCCCAGAGATACGGCGAATGCGTGGCCAGCGTCCGCGCTGGTGCACCCGCGAGGCTGTGCAGTTCGAGCGTGTTGCGCCATCGCGAGTTGATGAAGCCGATCGTGCCGTCCGCGGCAACCGTCGGCGAGGCGTCGGGTCCGGGGCCGGCGGTTAGACGCACGGGAGCGCCGCCGCGCCGCGGCAGCAGCCAGATGTTGGTCGCGCCGCCGCGATTCGATGAATGGATCAGCCCGCCATCGGCCGTGTAGGCGGGCGACTCCGAGAACACTTCCGGCGGATCGGTCATCAACCGGCGGGGCTCTCCGCCGTTGACCGGCACTGCCCAGATCTCGCCGGCGATGCCTCCAGACCCGCGGACGATGGCGATTTCCTGGCCGTCGGGCGACCACGCGGGATGCCGAAGGAAGGGATACGCGCTATCCCCCTTGAGGAGGAGGCGGACCTGCGCGCCGTCGCGCGCGACAATCGCGAGCTCCATTTCGCCGGTCGCGGAGCGGCGCAGGTACGACCAGCTGCCGCCCGTCGGTCGACCATGCCGCGCTGACGGCACCGGAGATCCGCGAGGCCACCTCGCCCCCGAGCGCGGGGACGATGCGGATTTCCGGGACGCCGTCCCGCGACTCCCGGCGGCTGTAGACAATCCACTCGGAGTCCGGCGAGAATCGCGGCGTGCCCTCCCGGGCGTCGTCGCTCGTAAGTCGTACCAGCCCGCCGCCGGCCGTACGCCTCACGAACAAGTCGGTGGTGCCGTCCGGCGCCTCGACGCCGTAGCTGAGCATCTTGCCATCCGGCGAGATCGCCGGGTCGAAGGCCGGACGGTCCGAGGCGAGCGCGAGCGTGAGATGGCCGTCGCTGGCCACGCGCTCCCACTCCGATCGCACGTCGCGGCGCGCCCAGAATACGCCCGCGACACCGGCCGCCGCGAGAACCGCGGCCGCAATCCAGATGCCGCGGATCGAACGGATCGGCAGCGTGCGATGGACGGTCACCGGGGCCGCCCCGACGTCCGACTGGATCGCCTCGAGCGCCGCCCGCGTCTCACCTGCGAACTGGTACCGCTGCGCCGGATCCTTCGTGAGACACCGCTGAATCACAGCCCGCAGGATCGGCGGCACGTGAGCCGGCAGTGGCTGCGCCGGCGCACGCAGGATCGCCGCGGTGAGATCGAACTCGTTGCGGCCCTTGAAAGGCAGCTCGCCCGTCGCCATCTCGGTCAACATCACGCCGAGCGCCCAGATGTCACCGCGCTCGTCGGCCGCGTCGCCGACGAGCACCTCCGGCGCCATGTACGACAGCGTGCCGACGAGCCCGGGCGCGGTGACGGCGTCGCTCGACCTCGTCACAATCGTGTTGATGTCTGAGGGAATGCGGCGCGCCAGGCCGAAGTCGAGGACCTTGGCGCGGCCGTCCGGCGTCACGACGACGTTCGGCGTCTTGAGGTCGCGGTGGACCACCCCGCGGCTGTGGGCGTGCGCGAGCGCGTCAGCGATCTGCGCGCCATAGCGGACGACCGCCTCGACCGCCATGCCGCCGACCGGAATCAGCTCGGACAGCGGCCGGCCGTCGACGTACTCCATCGCGATGTACGGCTGGCCGTCGATATCGCCGGTCTCGTAGACGGTGCAGATGTGCGGATGATTCAGCCCGGACGCGGCCCTCGCCTCCTGGACCATGCGCAGCCGGTCGGCGGCCGGAGCGCCGCTCTCACGGCCGATCACTTTGATCGCCACGGTGCGCTGGAGCTTTTCGTCGTAGGCGCGGTAGACCACGCCCATGCCGCCTGAGCCCAGACGCGCAGTGATCCTGAACTGGCCGAGAGTCTCACCGATCATGGAGGGAACGAGGACTGACGACGAGCCTGCGATGGGATCTTAGTCCGATGGTGCACCAGCCGCTACTTGAAGCGCTTGCAACCGTGCAATCAGCGAGCGGATCGCCCGGCAGATTGAACGATCCTCACCGTTCCGGTGACGGTGCAGTAGCGATTAGTTCGCGCCCGATCGCGTGGCCTTCAGGAACGCGAGCAAGTCGGCCAGCTCGCCGCGGGTCAGCTGCTCGTCGAGGCCAGCGGGCATGAGCGACACGCTGCCCGGGTGCATGTCCGCGACGGAGGTGCGCGGAATCCGAAGCTCCTCGCCGGTTGCCGTCCCCAGCACCACCTCCTCGGCGGCATCGCTTCGCAGTACGCCCGCGTGCGTCGCGCCGGTCTTCGTCGTGACGGTGACCGGCTCGTAGCTTCGCGCGAAGCTGGCGCTCGGAAAGACAATCGCCTCGAGTAGATCGCGCTCGCTGCGGACCTGGCCGATCCGGGTCAAGTCCGGACCGATTCGCCCGCCGACATACCCGATCGCATGACACGACAGGCACGCCGCCTTCGGGCTGTTGAAGACCGCCTGACCCCGGCGGATGTCGCCCTCGCCCAGAGAGCCGAGCAACCGTTCCAGCCGCTGCGCCTGCTCCGCCGAGCCGACATGAACGGACGCGATCAGAGTGTCGGCCCGCTGCCGCAGCGCCGCCGACTGCTTGGCCACAACGGCGCGAAGCAGCTCGGGCCGCACCGCCGACCGTGCCGCTGACGCCTCGAGCCCCGCCAGCATCGCCTCCACGACGGCTTCGTCTGTCGACATCTGGTACGCGCGGACCAGCCGCGGAATCTCGAGCGGACCGGCCACCTTGAAGGACTCGGCGAGCACGAGGAGTTGCGCCCGATCGAGAGTGGCGCGCTCGAGCACGCTTGCCGCGGCGATCCGCACCAGCGTCGGCCGCGTTGGTTCGAGGCCGGACCGGAGCAGCTGCAGCAGGTCGGCGTCGACCGATGACAACCCGTTCGGCATGGCCGCGAGCGCCTCGAGCCGCACGTCGGCCGGACGAGAGCGATCCCGGCCGACCGCCTCGAGCGATCCGCTCACGATCGCTATCTCCTCTTTCGGCGCCGGCGTGGCCCGGAGCACGCCGAGGGCCAGCGACGCGGCCGCCGCGTCGGACTTCGACACGGTATCGAGCAGCACCGTCACCCACGACGAGGGCAAGACCTTGAGGCGTCCTCTCGCCGCAGACATCGCCTCGAGCGCGGACGTCCGCGCTGCCGCGGAGCGCGGGCTCCTGACCGCGTCAGCCAGCATCTTCTGCAGCGCCGCGTTCTCGGCGAACTGGCCGATCATCGCGCGCAGCTCCGCACCACCCCCGGCCGTGGCACCTGATCCCGTCAGCCGCTTCTCGAAGAAGCCGGTCAGCGCGCTGCCCCAGTCCTGGCGGTGCGACGCGATCCAGAAGGCGGTGTCCTTGAGGACCGGATCGGTGGATTCGAGAAGCGGGACCACGGCAGAGGCCTGGAGCGCGCCGCCATCCATCTGATCGAGGGCGATCAGCGACGCCCTTTTGGCGCGCGCGCTCTGCGCCCGCTGTCCCTCGGCGATCGTCACGGCCGGGTTCGCGATCTCGATCAGCGCGTAGGTCAGCGAGTGCTCGAGCACGCGATCCGATGCCGCGGCGGCCGCCGCGACCAGCGCGGGCACTGCCGCGCCATCACCGGTGCGGCCGAGCGCTTCGGCCGCCGCACGCTGAATGGCGGGAGCTGCGCTCTTCAGCCCGTCGACGAATTGCGGCACCGCCGCGCGATCCCGCCACAGTCCGGCCGAGTGCAGCGCCGCCTGGCGCACGCCAGCGTCTTGATCGATCAACGCCTCGCGCACCATACGGCGTGCCTGGTCGCCGTCCACGCGCGTCAGCGCCCACACGGCGTTGCGCCGCGCGTCCGCGGACGTGGACGTGCGCAGCACCTGCGCCACCGCCGGCACGGCGCCGGACCCCAGCGTGGCAACCTGTGCGAGCGCACGCTGCCGCACCGCCGGGCGCTGATCGCCAAGCAGCCGCGCCACTTGCTCCGGCTGCATGGCCTGCCAGTCGAGCTGCCGGCCACGCGGGTCCTGCACTCGCGGCGCGCCGGTGCGGCGGACCCGATAGATGCCTCCGGGCACGTCGGGCTTCGCGAGCTGCGACGTCGGGCAACACAGCTTGTACCAAGGGCCCGTGTCGATCACGAGCAGGCTGCCGTCGGCGTCCTCGATCACGTCGGTGGGATGGAAGTCGCGATCGGTCGAGACGACGAAGTCTGAGCTCTGCATCGTGAAGGTCGCGCCGTTCGGTTCGAGCACGTGCCGCGTGACCTTCCGGAGGTTGAACATCGCCGCGAAGAAGCTGTCCCGGTAGTCGGCGCCGAACGCACGGGATTCGTACCGCGTCAGGCCAGCTGGCACGGCTGGACCGAGGTCCGCGAGAATCGGCATCAGATCGCCGGTGCGCTTGTGCCCGTCGATGACCCCGTGCGTCTTGCCGTAGACCCCGCCGTAAATTGCGTGGACGATCGCGTCGCGCTTCCCCGCCTGCGGATGCTCCAGGAACGTCGCCGTGAAGATCCGCTCGCCCGACGGCGTGAAGGCCACGTCGACCGGGTTGTCCATCCCGCCGGTCATCACCGGCTCGATCGCGGCATGCCCCGGCCGGCGCCGGAAGATGTGCGCCGCCCGCGTCACGAATGGCGCCTTGCCGGGTTGATCGTAGGTCTGCTGCGCGAATGCCCCCTTGGTCCAGTAGATCCAGCCGTCAGGGCCCAGATAGGGTCCGTGCAAATCGTTGGCGCAGCCGGTGAGCGTCTTGCCCTCGAACCATTCCTCGCGCTGGTCGGCCACGCCGTCGCCGTTGGTGTCGGTCAGCTTCCAGATGCTCGGCGGCGCCGCGACGTAGAGCGATCCGTCCAACCACATCGCGCCTTCGGGAAACATCATCTTGTCGGCGAACACGACGCTCTTGTCGAAGCGGCCGTCGCCGTCGCTGTCCTCGAGCCGGACGATGCGGTGGGGCTTGCTGGCGAGCTGGGTCTCGACGCGCTCGTTCGAGCCGGATGAGTCCGCGACGTAGAGCCGTCCGTCGGGATCGAAATCGGCGACGATCGGCCGCTCGACCAGCGGCGGCCCGGCGACGCGCTCGATCTCGAACCCCTCCGGCACCGTCAATCCCGGCGCGGCCGGCTGCGCGGCCTGCTGCGTGTTAGGAAACAGCAGCACGACGAGGGCAATCGTCGCAACCCAGCCTGCAAGCAGCGCACACGTCGTGACACGTTTCATCAGCGGTCCCTCGAGGTGCGGCAATCATCCGCAAACCATCGAGGCGGCGCAAGTCTCAGCTTCGGCTGACGCTTACTTGCAGCGCAGGACGGGCGGCGGACCGTCGCCGTCGCGCAGGAGCAGCGAGGAGGCGGGATCGCTGTCAGGATCGAGGTTGCCTCGAGGCCGGCTGTAGGCCACGCGTGCGTGATGCCGCTCGGCTTCGGAGGCGTTGGTTACGCCGCAATCACGATTGGACCAGACCGTATTCAGGACCGTTCCCTGCTCGACGTGCCAGAAGCCCATCGCGTGACCGACCTCGTGCGCCGCGGTGCGCGGCGCGAACGGACCACATGTCGATGAGCAACCGTCGACGCCGTAGTTGAGGACGATCTCGCCGGGGTTGCCGCCGACCGTCGCCGTGCCGCAGTGGTCCGCATTCGGGTCGTGGATGAAGCGCACCTGAATCTCGCCGTTGCGCGCGCGGCGATCCGTCTCAGTGCCGGTCTCGATCGCTCCGGCCTCGAGCGTGCCGCCGGTGAACATCGTCACTGACGATCGGATGACCCTCGTCAGCGACTCGAGCTCGCTGGCCGGGACCGCCTGGCCGGTTCGCGGGTTGAAGGTATTGATATAGAAGTTCGGATTCGTGCTCCAGCGTCGGATCGGCCGCAGTTCTTTGGGCTCCTCCCACGCGTTGCGCACGAGCTGCCGGTAGAACGACAGCGAGAACGGGGCCGCGTCCTTGATCAGGTCGATGGCGACGTCGCGGCTGTCGCCCGGCGCGCGCAAGTGGACGAGCCGTTCGACATAGCCCGGGGCCGACACGGTGACCGCCACGACCCCCTCGTTGGTGGCTCGCGACAGTTCCCACTCCCCGCCTGACGAGGTCGTGACCGACGCGGCCCCGCCGCCGAGGGCGAACGACAGCGTGGCCCCCCCGATCGGCGTGCCGGTCAAGGTTTCCGTGATGACGCCTCGATAGGTCCAGGTCGCCGGGCCGGCGTGGGTCGTCGGAGTGGATGGCGAGGGCTTGGCGGGGTTGTCACCGCCACCGCCGCCGCATGCCGCGATCACAGACAGGACGAGGAGACCCGCGCAGGCGTACACGCTGCGCCACCCGTGGAAACCCATGGAAACCTCTTGTTCGGGTGGGGAGTGACGCCTATTTTAGCACTACTGTCCAGCTCGGGCGAACGGGGTTTGGTGCTGGGTGCTGGGTGCTCGGCTCGGTCAGATGACGCTGCCATTCAGCTCGATTAGCGTCCACTCCCGAAAGCGCGCCCCCAGCGTGTGCTCGACGTCCCAGGCTGTCTCGTAGGCGAGCTCCACCGCCTCCACACCGTCGAGCGGCTCGATGCGTACACGGCGGAGCGTGACGTGCGGCCAGACCTCCGCGGGGCCGCTCAGGCGGGGGATCGGCTCTGGCTCATCGAGTTCGCCCGCGTCCAGCGCTTCACGATACGGACCGTAATGTTCGAACAAGGCCTCGGCGATGGCGGGCCGGAGCGATTCGTATCGCGTCAGCAGCTCGCGCCCCAGCAGAAGCGACCGGTCCGATGCCGCCGTCTTCGATCCCGCGAGGACGATCGGCACAGACGCGCCGGCGAGCGCGATCTGTCCGTGCCACTGCCCGCCTCGGCGCGTCAGCGTGCCGAGCGTCGCGTCGGTGTGTGGCGTGGAGCGGAAGAGGTGCAAGAAGCTCATCGTCGTGATCGGTGATCGGTGATCGGTGATCGGTGATCGGTGCGGCGGTGTCGTTCAGCCTTGCCGGTTCACCATGAAGTCAATCCAGATCGGGGCGAAGGGAGACGTGCAACCCTTCGACACGGGATAGTCCCGATAGATTCCGAGCTTCTCGCCGATGGCGATGGCCCGCTTGCGGTGTTTGGGGAAGTGGATCCCGATGGTCGCAAGTGTATTGTTCATCGTCCACTGCACTTCCGGAGCGGCGCTGGCCATTTCGGACTCGATGCGATCCAGCAGCGCCGGGACAGCGAGCCCGTCCGGACTCTTCGCGACCCGCTCCGCGGTGAGGTCCCATCCGGCGCGGGCCCCCCAGCGGTCGTCCGTGGCCATCCATGCCTGGCGAAGGGTCTCCTTGTCGGGGTGCTGCCTGACGACATAGGCGATGAGCCAGTCCGCCACGCGCACAAAGGCAACCGACCGCACCATCCGATCCATGTCGTCTGCCGACAGTTTCTTGGGCTGGATCAGGAGAGCGGCCAGGAACTGGGCATCGACGTTCCCGGTCTCCCAGAGCGACAGCGCCAACGGATGGTCAGTCCGGATCTTTTTCGCCAGCACCCGGATGTCGCCGAGACTGACCCCGAACTGATTGTCGCCGGCGCCACTCTTGGCGTTCTGCGCCCGCACCTTCGCGGTGCCGAGCGCTTTGAGCTCCTTTAAGGTTTCTTTGAGAGTCATGGTCGTGATTCTTCTCGGGTGGGTGAGAACCTACCTGATTCGCGAATTTCCCAAGAAACACAGAATTAGGGTTGGACTGAGTCTTAGTAAGACCAACTTTAACTCTGAGCGTTAAAGTTGGGTAAAGCCCCCGGCTAGGGGTCGCCTGGCGGCTGCGCCGTAGAAACAGCCTTCTGTGCAATGACTGCCTGCTTGTAGACGTGCATGAATTCGAGTCGATCCGGCCGGGTGAGCGGACCCTTCATCGAATCGCGGATGCCGCGGCTCATCACCTCATCGACGAGGTATTTGACGAAGCCGGTCATCCCGTAGTCGTGGGTCGGAATTTGCTTCTCGATCTGATCGGACGGCGGTTGCGGGGTAAATGATTTGAAGGATGCGCCATCAGGCCAGTCGGCCCAATAGCCTGTTGCCCAGTCCTCAACGCAATAAAGACCACCGGGTTTCAGATGCGGGAAGAGTGCGTGATACGACATGAGTGTGAATGTGCCGAAATGCGAGGCGTCATCAATGATGATGTCAAAGCCTGAGGGCGCGTGCTGCTGACAAATCTCCTCAAGCCGTTTCCCATCGCGTTGGTCGGCCAATTCGACGCGAACATTCGGATGCGCTGAGAAGTCGGCTCCGGGATCGTGGAGATCGACCCCGACAATGATGCCGCGAGCGAAATACGCGCTCCACGTTTTCAGCGACTCACCTCGGTTCACGCCGAGTTCGAGCAGCGTGATAGGCCTCTCATGTAGCGGTTCGAAGTAGCGTTCGTAGAGTTGATAAATGTCGCCGGCGGCCAAGCGCGTTGATGGATTGGCTGGATCTGAATAGTCGGTGGCCAACTGAAACAAGCTAGACATCCGCGTCTGAAGGTCCTTGAGCGTCATCATTCCGGCAGGTTGGCGTGAGTGTTAAAGGACGGTTAAGTTGGCACCGACCCACCGTCGCACGCCACTCCCAGTGGGTGCTGAATCTCCACAATTGCTAACAAAATCTGGTGCCGGGGCCGGGCATCGAACCCGGACGACCTTTGGGGTCACGGGATTTTAAGTCCCGAGCGTCTGCCAGTTCCGCCACCCCGGCCATTGCCGATTGTGGCAGACCGCCTGACAAAACACCATGCGCGCCGGCCCGATCGAGCGGCCGATCAGTTGGCGATCCGAACCGTGGCGTCGGTCATGCGAATCGTCGATCCGGCCGGCGTGAGCCAGGCCTTGAGGCGATACTCGCCGGGCCGGGCGTAGGTATGCGCGACGTCCACGGTGCCGGCCATCAGCTGCGAACCGCTGAACGTGCCGTCGCCGTAGTCGATGCGGATCGCTCCGAACACGGGACCGTCCGGTCCGCTTGCGGTGACGCGCAGCCGCGCGGCGCGACCGACAATCGACGCGGGCGTCACGGACAGCGATTCCAGCCGATTCGGCGCGAGATCGGACGGGTCGAGCGCACCCTTCCGCGACGACCAGCACAGCGTGCACCCGCCGGCGTCGAGATACGCCTCGACCAGCGCCGCCCGCACTTGTGCGTCGCCGCGACGGTAGCGCGGCTGTGAGAGCGTCCAGGCGTTCGCGCCCGTGATCCACAGCACGATCGCAACGACCATCACGGCAAGCGGCGGCACTCGCACCCGCGCGAGCCACGCCTTCCCGACGCCGAGACCGGTCGCGATCAGCAGGGCGATGGCGATCCCGGCCACGGCGAGGGCGGGAGCGGCGGCGGCGGTGATGCCGTTGGTGAGGTAGGGAAACAGCAGATTGACCCGCCAGCCGCCCGCGCCAGGCGACATCAGCACCCCGCTGCCCTTCACGTGCGCGCGGTTGTAATCCCACGCCTGATCGAGCGTGAGCAGGACCAGCACCGCGGCCAGCAGCAGGAACAGCCGGTGCTCGCGCCGTTCTCGCAGCGCCGCCGCGACCGGCACGAACAGCAGCGGCACCATGGCGGTAACCAGCCGATCGGGCGTGGTGCCCCCGGCCGCGATGTTGTGCGTCGACGCGGTGCCGGTCAGCACGATGGGAACGGCTGCCGCCACCACGGCCAGCGCGCGGTCGGTGCGCCACAGCGCCGCATACCCGGTAAACGCCAGCAGCAGGACGGGGGCATGCGGCAGGATGCCCCAGTCCCGATCGACCCAGAAGCGCACGAAGTTGAGCGGCACGGCCGACGCGCGCAGCACGTCGTGCGCCGTGAAGAAGAACGCCGTCGGCCACGGCACGCCGGTCGCATGGTAGACGAACCACAGCTGCAGCAGGACCGGCACCGTCCAGCCTGCGCCGAACGCCAGCATCTGTTTCGACGACTGCCGCAGCACCCACAGGCCGTAGCCGAGCAGGACGACCGCAACCAGGATGAAGCGCAGATGGAGCAGCCACGGAAACCCGGCGGCCGCGCCGATCAGCACTAGCGCGGGAAGCGAGCGCGCACGCGGACCCAGCAGGGCCAGCACGCCCGCAATCGACAGGGCGGCGCACGTCTCCGGATAGATCTGAAGTGCCATCGCCGAGGCCGGGAACGATGCCCACGACAGGAATCCGATCGCGGCGGCAGCCCGCGCTCCGAGGCCGATCCGCTGGCACAGCACGGTCATCGCCCAGGCGCCGAGCGCCGCGATCAGCAGCAGCGAAGCGTGGAGCACCGGCAGCCGGTCCGGAAACTGCCCGCCATAGGTGTGCCGGGTCGAGAACCAGTAGCGGTCGATCGCGTACCCCGGCATCAGGACGAGCGATAACCCGGGTTGATGACTCTGGAACGAACCGCCTCCCCAGCCCGTGACGAATGAGCCATCTCCTTCCGTCATGCGGTTCCACCGGAACGAGTCATCCGTCACGGTGGACCGGAGATCCGCCGCGAGCCGGCGCGCATCGAGCGCTGCCGCCGCAAACAGCCCGCCGACTGCGGTGACGATGCGTGGTGGCTCGTCGCGGGGCATGTCGGACAGGAGAGACACCCTGGAAATGTCGACGCCCTTTCCTTGCGACCAACTCTCCATGTAGCGGAGATAGCGCGGCTCGTCGCTGAGCGGCCGCTGCCACTTCCGGAGCCCCGGACTGCCCACGACAATCCAGCCGACCACCCCCGCGGCAGCCAGGATCGCCAACAGTCTCGTCGGAATCCTGAGCGCGCCTGGCGCGGCCACCGATCCCCGAACCGCGATCATCGACTGCCGAGTCGTCGACGCGACGGCGCCTGCCGCCCACCAGGGCGCCATCTCCCACGACCAATACACGAGCGCCGGCGCTGCCGGCCCGCCCCACATCGCGGCCGCCACGCCTCCGACCGGCAGGCCGAGGATCAGGAGCGGCGTCAGGTAGTCGCCCGACCGCACCGCCGCGGGTATCCCACCCTGGCGTGACACGCGCCGGCGCACGATCGCATGCGCGGCGAACACCGCACAGGCAACGACCGCAATCGTGAGGACAATCTGCGAGATTGATGGACCGACGACGACAAAGGCCGGCGTATCGCCGCTGGCGGTGATTGTCGCGCGCAAAGCCGCAGCGCCCAGACCTGCGACAAGGGCGACCGCCCCAACGGTAGACGCTTCTGTAGCGGTGAGGTTTGCCGCGACACGCACACGACGCTGGTCTTCCGCTGCTGTCTCCAAAACAGATCTCTTCGCTCGGATGAATTCTATGCGGCGATCGCGGCGCCGTAACGCCGTCAGTCGCGCCGTCGCACGATGGAACACGCGTTGTTGCGAAGGCGATGAAAAAACCGTGAAGACCTGAGTAAGGCTATCGGAGCCTTGGGCTATACTCTGCACGTTCTCAATCCGAACAATTTTGTTTTCGACCGTGGACGACGTGAAGCCACCAGCGTCCACTGTGCTTCTGGTCGAGCCGCCAGCCGACGATCGGGCCATGTACGCCCTGTACTTGCGCGCACAGGGTCTCGTTCCCGTCGTGTTGGACGATCCCGACGAGGCCTTCCGGCAGGCAGCACAGATGGATTTGATCGTGACCGGCATCCGCCTGCGAGAGGCTGCCGACGGACTCGCGCTCATCCTGCGCCTCCGTCGGGACGAGTTGACGCGCAGCAAGCCGATCATCGTGCTCACGGCCTGCGCCTTCGACGAAGATCGCGCCCGCGCAATGGCCGCGGGATGCGACGTGTTCCTCGCCAAGCCCTGCCCTCCCGCCTCGTTGCTGGCGGAAGTGCACCGGCTGATCGCGCGCGCACGGGAGCTCCGCGTCGAAGCGCTGCAGCAGACGGTCCGCAGTGAGCTGGCGGTGCGCGCCGCCGGGCAACTGATCAGCGAGTCGACCGGCGTGCAGCAGACCGCGTCGCCAGAGCCTCCCGTCGACCCGGATTTACATCCCGACAAGCCGCAGGAGTAACCAGGGTCCTGGTTTCTTCGGCATCTTCCTCGCCTGCCTTGGCATCCGTACTGCTGACGTCCCTGCCGATCGTGGAGGTGTGGCATGTTGGGAGCACTGATCAGAGCCGTCCTGCTCATCGTGGTCATCGTGGGGGCTGGTGCATTCCTGCTGGGCTGGTGGGGCGCCGAACGCACGCAGCCGTCAGACGCGCCGCGGGAGGCGGTCGGCACTTCGGGTGCTGCGACCGAGCGCGCGCGAGAAGTCGGCGCCGACGTCGGTGAACGGGCGGCCGTTGCCGCCGGGCAGGCCCGCCGGTCGCTGGCTGAGGGAGGCATCACCGCCAAGATCAAGGCGAAGATGGCGCTGGACGACTCGGTCAAGGCGCTGGCGATCGATGTCGACACGTCCGGCTCGACGGTGACGCTCTCGGGTAACGTCGACACCGCCGCCCAGAAAGCGCGCGTCCTGCAGCTCGCGCGCGAGACCGACGGCGTCAAGGACGTCGTGGACCGCGTCCAGGTCCGACGCTAGCGCCCACGCCGGCGCCGCGACTCACCCAGACATGAAGGTCCTGCTCGTCGTCATCGACGCCGCCACGCCGCACGTCGTCTGCCCGGCCATCCGCACCGGCCGACTGCCCACGTTCCAGCGTCTCCTGGACGCCGGCACGATGCACGAGTCGTCGGTCTCCATCTTCCCGTCGATCACGCCGGCCGCGACGACGTCCATCATCACCGGCGCGTATCCGGCGGAGCACGGCATCGCGGGCGCGTCGTGGTTCGACGAGCAGCGGCAGGAAGTCGCCTACTACGGCGACGATTTCTGGGTCATCGCCCGCGAAGGCTTCGGCAACTTCATCCGCGATTTTCTGTTGCGGCTGAACGGCGACCGGCTTCGGGCGCCAACGCTGTTCGAGATGGTCGAGCGCAGTGGACGGACCGCGGCGTGCCTCAACTATCTGGTGTTCCGCGGCGGCTACCCGCATCACGTCCGGATTCCCGGCGTCATCGCCGCGCTGCCGGGCGTGCCCTTGACCGAGACGATCGAGGGGCCCTCGATGCTCTGCCTCGGCGATTTCGTCGGGACGCCGTCGCCGCACGGGCACAAGCTGCACGAGCGCGGCGGACTGCTCCATCGCTTCGGGATGGACGACGCCTCGACCGGGTCGCTGTTGCGCGATCTGTTCGCGGCGGGCATGCCGGATTTCACCATCGCCTACTTCGCCGACAACGACTATCGCAGCCACGAGGTCGGGCCCCACGCCGCGCTGCCGGTGCTCGAGCGGATCGACGGCATGCTGGCCGAGGCCTTCGACGCCGGCGGCGGCCTTGAACACGTCCTCGACGACACGTGCGTCGTGATCACCTCCGATCACGGGCACTGCGACATCGTCGGCGATGCCGGCCGGGCCGCGATTCGGCTCGACGAGCTGCTCGGCAACTTCCGGCAGGCCAGCCTCGGCGGCTCGTGGCGGTCGAAGGACGAAATCATGATCTGCCCGAACATGCGGGCGGCGCAGCTGTACCTGCGCAATCCCACGCCGGACATGGTGCAGGCTGCCGCCCTCGACGTCCTGCGTGACACGCGCGTCGATCAGGTGGTGTTCCGCGCCTCGCACGCGACGCCGGGCGCCGAGGGCTATGCCGTCCTGACGAGACGGGGACGTCTCGACTTCTCACGCGGCCGCCCGGGAGGCGCGACCAAGGTCGACGCGTTCGGCAACGCGTGGACTTGTGAGGGCGAGGGAGACGCCCTCGATGTGCACGTGGACGGCGGGGGCGTCGCATTCGGGCAATACCCGAATGCGTTCGAACGAATCGCCGGCGTGCTCGATCTCGATCAGAGCGGCGAGGTCTGGATCACCGCCAGGCCGGGCTGCGAGTTCCAGGTACCGGGCGGCGACGCGCACATTGGCGGCGCCTCTCATGGCGCGCTGCACGCGCTCGACTCGCACAGTCCGGTCCTGGTCGCCGGCGGGCCGGTCCGCTCACACCTGCCGCCGGCGCTGCGGGGCGTCGACATCGCGCCGCTGTGCATGCAGCTGCTCGGCCTGCCGATGCGCTACGCTCCCGGCGATCCGCGGTAGCCGTCGGACCCCTTTCGACTTTTGCCCTCTGACTTCTGACTTGCGCGAGAGCATTAATTCCGTTTTCGTAGTATCCTATGACGCATGACAGACATCGCCCTGATGGAGGGGTTCGAGGCCGGGACGCTCCCGCCAGGCGGCTTCGGCCATCGTGAACACGTCCGCCTGGCCTGGCTCTTTCTGCGGCAGCACGGGCGCCAGGAGGCCGGGCAGCGCCTGCTGGACGGCCTGCGGGCGTTCGCGACCCGCGCCGGCAAGCCGGACAAGTTCGACGGTCCGCTGACCCTGGCGTGGCTGGACGCGATTGCGGCGGCGCAGCGTGAGGCCGCCGCCGAGACGTTCGAGAGCCTGGTGGCGCGGCATCCGCACCTGCTCGATCGGCGATCGGTCGCGGCGCCGCAGCGATGAAACGGGATGCGCGACCGAGTCGGTCGGGCCGTCACGCTGACGCTATAATCGCGGTCACGAACACATGTCGCTGCGACTGATTCCCCGCATTCATCGCGCCACGCACCGGATCGGGCTCTACATCGACGAGCTCGAGGAACCGCGTGTCAACCAGGCCGAGGCGCATGTCCTCGCGCACCTGGCGTCCACCGAGCAGGCGACGATCGGCGAGGTGCATCGCGCCTTCGGGCACAAGCGCTCGACGCTCACCAGCATTCTCGACCGTCTCGAGAGCCGCCACCTGATCGTCCGCACCTCGGACGCCCGCGATCGGCGGACGTTCATCGTCAGCCTGACGCGGACCGGACGCACCGCGGCTCGGCGAGTCACCGACCACCTGCGTGCCTTTGAGTCGCGGGCGCTGCAGGCGTCGACCCCGGCCGACGTCCGCGCGTTCCTGCGCGTGCTGGAACGCTTCGAAGCGCTGGAGGACTGAGGCCGTGTCGAGCGCCAACCCGATCACCGAGTTCCTGAGCGCGATCGAGCGCGCGGCCCACCGGCAGGTCGATACCGCGCCGGTGGCGCTGGCCACCGCGGATGCCAACGGCGTCCCCTCGGTCAGGATGGTGCTGCTGCGCGGCGCCGACGAGCGCGGCTTCGTGTTCCACACCAACTACAACAGCCGCAAGGCGCGCGAGCTCGCCGAAAATCCGCACGCCGCGCTGTGCATTCACTGGCATACGCTCGAGGAACAGATCCGCATCGAAGGCCGGGTCGAGCGGCTGCCGGACGACGAGTCCGACGCCTACTTCGCCAGCCGTCCGCGCGGCAGCCAGCTCGGCGCCTGGGTCTCCGACCAGAGCGCGGTCCTCCCCTCGCGCGAGTCGCTCGAGGAGCGTTACCGCGAAACCGAGCGCCAGTTCGAAGGGCAAACGGTCCCGCGCCCGCCGTTCTGGGGCGGCTTCCGCCTGGTCCCGGCCCGGATCGAGTTCTGGTTCGGCCGCCCCGATCGCCTCCACGACCGGCTGCTCTACGTCCGCGAAGGCGATGCGTGGAGGATCGAGCGGCTCTATCCGTAGCTAGCCAGGTGCCAGTTGCCAGCTTCTAACCTTCCAGTCTGCAGTACTGATCCCCGATCACTGATCACCGATCCCGTTTCGAGTCCCGAGTCCCGTCCCGAGTCCCGCGTCCCGCGTCCCGTTCTCAGCGCCTCATGAGCCACGGCGCGGCGCTTTTTCGCCTTCCCCGGTGGAGGCTTTGTGAATTCGATGCGTGCATTGCTGCTATTCGCGGCGGCGCTCCTGGTGGCCGCGCCCCCCGCCTACGCCCAGCACGACGAACCGCGCGGCTCGGCCAGCGGCATGGTCGGCGTCGGCAAGACCTGGGATGACGAAGGTGGATTGGGACGGGGGCCGTCGGGCGGCGGGCGGGTGTCGTGGCGGCTGTTCGGCAACACCGCGGTCGAAGGCGCGCTCGACGCGCTGAGCCACGATCGCGATACCGGCTTCTTTCAGGCCGAGGGGCACAGTACGGCGCTCAGCCTGTCGCTCGTGCACCGGTTCGGCCACGGCCGCGCGCAGCCGTACGTGCTCGAGGGACTCTCGCTCGTGCGCCATTCGGGATCGTCACGCTTCGACGACCTCGAGTTCGTCCGCAAGTCGACCGACCCCGCCTTCCATTTCGGCGTCGGCCTGGCCATCAAGGTCGGCGAGCGGCTGGAGATCGGGCCTGAAGGCCGCTTCTACGTGATTCGCGCCGGCCACGGCAGCGATCCGGCGTGGGCCAACTGGGTCGGGATTCGGGTCGGGTTCGGGTTCTGAACCGGGCGGCGCGCGACGATCAGGCGGACAGCCGATCGACGATGGCGCGCCAGGTGTCGGCGGCCGTCGACTCGTCGGAGGCGATGGCGGCGCCGCAGAGGGTGTAGTTGTCGTGGTCGGACGGGCACGACCAGACCGGTTCAACCTCGATCTGCAGGCCAATCCCGGACAGTTCCACCGCAAACGTCGCCGGCAGCTGCTGATCGTTCGGCACTTCCAGGCGCAGACCGCCGTATGAGACGTCGACCACCGCCGCGGGTTTGCCGGCCGCGGTGACACGGAAACCGCCGAGCACGCGCTTGCGCGGCCAGCGGCGCTGGCGCCGCACCCCGGCGAGTGACGAGGAGACTGTGCCGAGGAACTCGAACGGGCGGATCGGCTTGCCGACGAAGAGCGCCTGGTAGCGGCTCGCTTCGAGCTCCATCAGCGGCTCGTCGTAGCCGCTGATGATGATGACCGCCATCTCCGGAAAATCACTCCGGCAGTTCTTGACCAGGTTAAGGCCATTGAAGCCGCGGAGGCGCACGTCGGTGACCAGCAGGTCGAACGAGCTGACCGTGAGCAGGCTCTTCGCGGCATCGTAGGTCGCCGCGCTCGTGACGTGGTAGTCCGCGTCGCGCAGCAGCTCTACGAGCCCCGACAGGGCATGCTCGTCGTCGTCGAGCACGAGGATCCGAAACGGTAGTTTCATAGGTGCGCGGGAGAGGGAAGTTACGTCTCCCGGCATCCTCGAAGGCAAACACGGTGCCGGAGTTTGCTGAGTGTTTTTACGAGGAATTTTCTGGAGTAATCACCGAATTGCGATCCGGGGCGGATCCGATTCCGTCAGGCGACGGAAAACTCTGCAATCAGTGCACGACCGGCTTGACCGGCCTGGCGGCAGCCAGCACCCGCGCGATCATGCCATCCAGCAGCGGCTGCTCGATGGCGAAGGGCCCGGCGACCGCCGCGCCGCTCTGAATCTCGATCGCGATCACGACCCCGCCGTCGGCCGGCTCCACGATCCAGCTGAATCCGCGCAGCGCGACGTAACGGGTTTCGGCATGCGGGTTCCGGGCGCGGTCGATCGCCAGCAGGATCCCTTTCAAGATCTGCTCCACCTCGGCATCCGTCCACGTGCGCGACGCGTCGTCGGACGCCGTCGGGACCATCACGCGTTCCGTCACGGCGTAATCACGCTCGCGCAGCACGATCTCTACGTCGAAGACCATCCCCGATCCTTACATGAATAGCCGGTCTCCGCGTATCGGAGATCGGCTGGACGCCGGCGGCCAGGAGGCCGCCTCACCGGTCGACGGCCAGCGCCGAGTGCAGCTCCGCCGCCGTCGTGGCCGGCTGCTGGCACGTGAAATCGCGGCAAACGTACGCCGCGGCGCCGCCGTTCCCGGCGCTCATGCCGGCGATGAACGGCAGGCGTTCCGCGAGCTGGCGCTGCGAGTCCCCAGGCTCGGCAGGAATAACGATGTGGAATGGCAGGTAGTGCGCCGCCACTTCGCGATTGAGTGCGCCGGCCGCAGGCGCGTCGGCGGCCCCGACGCGCACGATCTGGCCGAGCCCGCGGTGCCAGGCGGACAGGGCCGCCATCATCATCGGCACGGCACGGGCGGCCGCGCCGATTCGGGGCCCGAAGCGGCTGAGCGTGCGTTCCGCGCGAGCCAGCAGCGTCTCGTCCGGCGTCAGGTGAGCCAGTGTCAGCGCGTTCAGCACCGAGATCGAGCTGGCGGACGGTTCGGCGCCGTCCTGGTCCTCCTTCAGCCGCAGCAGCACCGACGGGTCGTGGCCGGTCGTGCTGAACCAGCCGCCCTCGGACGCATCCCAGAAGCGGGCGTCCTGTTCGGTCTGCAGCGTGCGCGCCCAGTCGAACCAGCGCACATTCCCGGTCGCCTGGAACAATTCGAGGAGTCCGAAAATCAGGAACGCGTAGTCCTCGGCGTAAGCGTCGATGCCGGCCTCCCCTGCCCGGTACCGTCGCAGCAGCGCACGGGAGTCGTCACGCCACAGCGTGGACTGGATGAAAGCCGCGGACTTTTCCGCCGCAGCGAGATACCGTTCGCGGTCGGGACTGTCCGGCAGGACCCGCGCCGCTCTGGCGAACGCGGCAATCATCAACCCGTTCCACGCGGTCAGGACCTTGTCGTCCAGATGCGGCCGGGGCCGGCGCGCGCGCGCATCCGCGAGCCGCTGGCGAACGCGCTGCAGCGTGGTCGATACCTCCGCTGCCGCCAGCCGGGTCCGGGCGGCGATGTCCTCGACGCTCTCGGACACATAGAGCAGGTTCTTCCCGGTGAATTCGCCGTGTGGATCGTTCGGCGCGTTGCCGCCGGCTTCGATGCCGAATCGCCGCCGCGCCAGCGCCGCGTCCTCGCCGAGCACCTCCGCAATCTCGGCGTCGCTCCAGATGTAGAACGCCCCCTCCATCTTGTGCGCGGACGCGTCGCCGGCCTGATCGGGCGGGACGCTGTCCGCATCTTCCGCCGAGTAGAACCCGCCGGCCGGGTCGGTCATGTCGCGCAGCACGTACGCCAGCGTGTCCTCGGCGACATCCGAGAAGAAGCGGTCGCCGCTCGCCTGCCCCGCCTCGAGGTACGCGAGCACGAGTTGGCCCTGGTCGTACAGCATCTTCTCGAAGTGCGGGACGCGCCATTCCCCGTCCACGGAATACCGATGGAACCCGCCGCCGACGTGATCGCGCATGCCTCCGAGCGCCATGGCGCGGAGCGTTTCCGTCACCATCAGCAGCGGCGCCTGCGCGCCGCGGCCCCCGGACGACCGCCGCGCATGCTCGCGCAGCAGGAACAGCAGCTCCGATGGACGCGGAAACTTCGGCGCCTCGCCGAATCCTCCCTGACGCCGATCGAACGCCATCTGGAACTGCTCGACGCCCTGGTCGAGCGCGTCGGGGTCCGCCACGCGCGACTCGGCCCGCGACCCGGCGCCGCTGTTGGTGACCAGCCGCAGCCGGTTGAACAGCTCGGCGGCAGCCTCGTTGACCCGGCTTCGATCGTCTTTCCACACGCGCGCCAGCTCACGCAGCAGGTCTGGGAACCCGGGCCGGCCCCAGCGCGACGTGGGCGGGAAGTAGGTGCCGCCATAGAACGGCTTGAGATCCGGCGTGAGGAAGACCGTCATCGGCCACCCGCCGGAACCGGTGGTCGCCTGGACGAAGGCCATATAGACACGATCCACGTCCGGGCGCTCCTCGCGATCGACCTTGATCGACACGAAGTCGTGGTTGAGCAGGCCGGCGATTTCCGGACTGACGAACGACTCGTGCTCCATGACGTGGCACCAGTGGCACGTCGAGTAGCCGATCGACAGGAAGACCGGCTTGTCTTCGCGGCGGGCTCGCTCGAAGGCCTCGTCGCCCCATGGATACCAGTCCACGGGGTTGCCGGCATGCTGAAGCAGGTAGGGGCTGTGCTCGCGCGCGAGACGATTCATGGATGCCACGGTGTGTCCCGCCGGCGATCGTACAACAGGGCACGGGCTACAATCCCCTGATGCCGGTCACAGGAAAGCGCGTCGCCTTGCTCGTCGAGAACGGCTTCGAGGATTCGGAGCTGTTCGGTCCGCTTCAGTTGCTGCGCGATGCCGGCGTCGTGGTCAGCCTGGTGGCGCCTTTCGCCGATCGCGAGTACGTGGGCAAGCGCGGGCAATCGATTACCTCGGACACGGCGGCCGGCAAGGTGCGCGTCGCCGATCTCGACGCGGTGATCGTTCCCGGAGGCTACGCACCCGACAAGATGCGCATGCGCCACGCGATGGTCGACCTGGTGCGCGACGCCGCACAGGCAGGCAAGCCGGTCGCGGCGATCTGCCATGGGCCGCAGCTGCTGATCTCCGCCGACGTCGTTCGCGGCCGGACGCTCACCTGCTGGCCATCCATCGCCGTCGACGTCAGGAACGCCGGCGGGCTCTACGTCGACCGGCCGGTCGTGCAGGACGGCTTCCTGATCACGTCGCGGAAGCCCGACGACGTGCCGCAGTTTACGGCGGCGCTGCTGAAGGCGCTGGAGGACTGAGGCGATGGAACTGGCGGTGGAGACAGAGGGGCTGACCCGGGACTTCGGCAGCTTCCGCGCCGTGGCCGGCGTCGATTTGAAGGTCCCGACCGGCAGCTTCTACGGCTTCCTGGGTCCGAACGGCGCGGGCAAGTCGACGACCATCAAGTGCCTGACCGGCTTGCTGTCGCCGACCGCGGGGCGGATGCGCATCCTCGGGCTGGATCCGCAGACCGACGCGGTCGCTGTCAAGCGGCGCATCGGCGTCGTACCCGAGGATCTCGCCCTGTTCGACCGCCTCACCGCCGAAGAGACGCTGGCCTTCGTGGCCCAGATTCACGGCATCGACACGGCCACCGCCAAGGCCCGCTCCTCCGATCTGCTGACGCTGATGGACCTGACCTCGGCGGCCAACACCCTGGTCACCGACTTCTCGCACGGGATGCGCAAGAAGCTGTCGCTGGCGGCGGCGCTGCTGCCGGCGCCGCGCCTGCTGTTCCTCGACGAGCCGTTCGAGGGCATCGACGCGGTCGCCTCGCGGCAGATCAAGGATCTGCTGCTGTCGTTCGTCGCGCGCGGCGGCACGATCTTCCTGACCTCGCACATTCTCGAGATCGTCGAGCGGCTCTCGACGCACATCGGCGTCATCGTCAAGGGCACGCTGGTCGCGCAGGGGTCGATCGCCGATCTGCGCGCCGCCAGCGCCGGACAGCAGACGCTCGAGGAGCTGTTCATCGGCCTGGTCGGCGGCGACGTGCGGCCGCACGCCACGCTGGACTGGATCTGATGCTGCGCATCCTGCGGGCGTTCGCCTGGCTGCGCTGGCGCGTCCTGCTCAACTCGCTGGAGCGCCATGGCGGCCGCGACCGAGCTCGAGCGCTTCTCCCTCGCCATGGAGCAGCTCACGCCGACCATCGTCCTCGTGCTGATGGTGCCGTCGGCCCTCAGCCTCGCGGCGGTCAGCGGCTACGCCGGCTGGCTGCTCGCGCAGGGAGAACCCCGCGTCCTGACGTTCGACGCCCTGCGCTTCGTGCTGTTCGCCGGCTGCCTCTTCGCGATCGTCGGTCCGATCGTGCTGCCGGCCGGCGATCGCACGAATGCGGTCCGGCTGCTCCTGCTCCCGATTTCGCGCGGCGTCCTCTATCTCGCCCAGGGCATGTCGGCGCTGGCCGATCCCTGGGTCCTGCTCGTCGCCGCCGTGCTCGTGTCGCTGCCGATCGGACTCGCCGCGGGCGGCGCACCCGGCGCCGCCGCGATCGCCGCGCTGGCGGGGATCCTGCTGATCGTCCTGCTCGCCGGCCTGACCCTCGCGGTGACCTCGCTGGTGCAGCTGGCGGTGCGCGACCGCCGCCGCGGCGAGATCATCACGCTCCTCTTCATCGTCATCCTGCCGATGATCGGCATCCTGCCGGCGGCGCTCGATGCCGATCGCCGCGGCGACGGCGATCCGCACCGTCGCGAGCCATCGGCAGCCTGGTCGTCGGTCGAGCGCACGGTCAGGGCGGTGCTCCCGTCCGAGGCCTACGCCGTGGCGGTGCGCCGCGCCGTCCGCTCCGAGGTCGACGCCAGAGCGCTGGCGATCCTCGCCACGGCCGCGCTCGCCCTTCACGGCATGGCGTTCGCGGTGTTCAACCGCGTGCTCACCGCGCCGGTCGTCAGCGGATCGTCGAGCTCGCGAACGCGGTGGGGGCAGCGGCTGCCGCTCGTCTCGTCGGGCACGTCCGCGGTGGCACTCGCCCAGTTCAAGCTCGGGCTGCGCACGCCGCGCGGCCGATCGACGATGCTGTCGCCGATCGCGCTGTTTGGCGTCGTCGCGCTGCTGATGTTCCGCAGCGAGTCGGGGGCGCGTCTCGGATTCATCACCTTCGACACCGGTATCGGGCTGGCGTCGTTCGCGTCGTTCGTCGCGCTGATGTCGATCGCGCCGATCGCGATGAACCAGTTCGCGATCGATCGCGCGGGGCTCACGCTGACCCTGCTCGGGCCGATCGACTCGCGGGCGCTCCTGCGGGGGAAAGCCATCGGCAATGCGCTCATCGCCGCGGTGCCGGCGGGACTGTGCGTCATCGGCGCGCTGATCCTGTTCCCCGCAGGCGACCCGGCGCGGTGGCTGTGCGTGCCGCTCGGGCTGACGGCGACCTACCTGCTCGTGGCTCCAGCGGCGGCGGCGCTCTCGGCAATCTTCCCGCGGGCGGTGGACATGAACAGCATCGGCCGGAGCAACGCGCACGGCACCGCCGGGTTCCTCGGCACGCTCGCTTCATCGCGGCCGGCGCACCCAGTCTGCTGCTCGTCACCATCGCGAACACATGGCTGGAGCGGCCGGCGCTGGCGCCAGTATTCCTGCTGGTGTGGCTGGCGATCGCGGCGACTGCGGGGATCGTGCTGCTCAATGCGGCCGCCGCCCTGTTCGAACGGCGGCGCGAGAACCTGGCGATGGTGGCGTGAGGTCGCGTCGAGGTCGCACAGTGCGCGAGTTCGGACGGCTAGAACTGCCACCGCCGTTCCGCCCACCACCACATCACCACCGCCGAGCCGAGCAGCCCGCCGGCGGCGACGTAGGTGGCCAGCGTGGGCGCCGCGTCGCGCACGATGTCGCGCAGGCCGGTCTTGGTGACGGACCAGGCGCGTCGCCGTCACGCCGAAGAGCGCCTGCAGGTTCAGCATCGCCGCGATGCCGCCGACCACGACGAACACGGCCACGACAATGGCGACGTTGAAGAGGCGATCGACGTGCTGTTCCGAGCGCCAGCGCTCGCGGCGGATGCGCTGCAGCACGGTCGGCGTGAATGCCGGTGGCGCCGCCGGAACATCGACAGCCTTCAGCAGCATGTCGACGCGCCGTGCGGACGCCAGCGCGCCCGCACAGCGCGGACAGGATTCGAAATGTGCCCGCGCCGCGTCGCTTGGCTGGATGTCTCCCGCGGCCAGCGGCTCGACCAGCTCGAGCGCGTCCTTGCACAACATCACGACCGCTACTCCTCCAGCAGTTCGCGCAAACGCCGCTTGGCCCGGTAGAGGTGCGTTTTCACCGTGCCGAGCGGCAAGTTCAGGGCCTCCGCCAGCGCTTCGTACTGCACGCCCTTGAGGTAATGCGCCGAGATCAGCAGGCGATAGTTCGGCGGCAGCTGCGCCATCGCCTTGTGCAGGCGATCGCGGGTCTCGAGATCCGAGAACGTCGCATCGGCGGCGCCGAATTCCCTCGGCGGCGCGCCATCCCGCGCCGGCTCGATCGAGACATCGGGCTTGCGGCTGCCCCGCCACTCCACGCACACGTTCTGGACGATCCGGAAGATCCAGGTCGAGAGCCGCGCGTCGCCGCGAAAGTACGGGATGCCGCGATGCACCTTCAGGAATACGTCCTGCGCCAGGTCGTCCACGGCCGACCGGTCCGGAACCATCCGGTAGATCAGGCCGTAGACCAGATCCTTGTAACGGTCGACAAGCTCGCCGAACGCGGCATCGTCGCCCGTACGACACCGCTCAATCAGCTCGAGATCGTCGACGTGCATCCGCCGCGAGTATTAGATGCCGCAGAGGCCGAAATTGTTTCAGGACCGGTCGCGAATACGCGGAACGGCCGATTCGAGCCCTGGTGCCTGAAACAATTCATTCCATGCCCCGGTCTAATGTAGCGGTTCAAGGGAGGCAGAGTGCAAGAGGAAGAGGCCGTCGTAATCGTCGTCACCATGATCATCCTGGGCGGTATGGCGGTGCTGTACATGGCGATGTCGAATCGCCGGGCCCTCCGGGAGATGGAGCACCGTGAGCGCCTGGCGATGATCCAGCGCGGGCTGGTGCCGTCGCCGGAAATGGACCCGGTCGCCTTCGAGGCGGCAGTGGCCCCGCCGGTCGAGCCTCTCGCCCCGGCTGGCCGCGCGGACCGCTGGCGCTCGGCCGGCGTGGTCTGTATCGGCCTGGGACTGGGGCTGATGGTCATGTTGACGTTCGCGGCAGGGGAACCAGGAGTCGGCATCGGAATCGGCGGTGCATTCGCCATGCTCGGCGCCACGCTGCTCTTCAACGGCGCCCACCTGAGAAGCTCGGAACAGCCCAGGATGCGGATGCAGCCCCCACTCTACCGTCAGGCAGCCCGACCGGATCCGCACTCGCATGTGGCGGCGCCTCCACCTCCGCCTGAGCGCTGACTCGCCTGCTACTCACCGTGTGTAGCGCGAGCTACCCAGAACACTACATACGGCTGAGCACGAAACTGAACTCAACAGGCAAGAGTTCAATGAATCGCCTGTAAAACTGGCGATTTCGAGCTGGCATCACGGTTGCTCTATAGGGTGGTGTCGGGACGCTGAAAGGCAACCCGGCCCGCCGCTTCGGCGTTCCGCTGGAGCAACCAGTCCCACCTCAACATCCTGCCTTATGGGTGCAGGGAGCGTCTTCGGACCTCCCTGTCCTGTCATCTTCTCGGCCTCACGGCGTGGCCTCTTGCGGCTTGGGTGGTCCAACTTGCGGCAACTGGTTCTCGGCCTCACGGCGTGGCCTGTTGCTGCTTGGGTGGTCGAACTTGCGGCAATCGGGTTTTGCTTGGCCTCACGTCGCGGCCTGTTGCTCGCCTTGCAGGTGGTCAAGGACAGCGGGTGCGCCTGTAGCGGCACAGTGGCAAACGGAAGCGGGAAGCTGGCCACTGGCAACTGGGAACTGAGAACTACTTGATCGCCTTCATCGCCTTCGCGGGCGGGAGGCGTTGCGCGCGCGCCTTGATGGATCGGAACTCGGCGCTGTCGCGGCGGCCTGATGCACGTGTACCCAGAGAGCGACGGAGCACGGCGGCGCGTTCGCCGGGCGCGGGGTGTGATGAGAGGAACGTTTCGACCGAACCGGGATCCCGGCCCTGGGCGCGGCGGAGTGTTTCCATGAACTCGGGCATGCCGCGCGGATCCCAGCCGGCCCGCTGCAGGATCGTCAGGCCGATGCGGTCCGCCTCGCGCTCGTCGTCGCGGCTGAACTTCAGCATGTAGCCGTTGGCGAGGATCTGCGCGCCGACCTGCGCCGTTCGCGCGCCGCCGCCGTCGTTGCCGAGCATCGCGCCGAGCAGGCCGAGCAGGCCGTTGGCGACCAGCTGCTTCGTGAGTTGATCCGCGGCGTGCCGCTGCGCGATGTGCGCGACCTCGTGGGCCAGCACACCGGCGAGCTGCGATTCGTTCGCGGCGGCGTGCAGGATGCCGCGGTGAATCCAGACCGGCCCGCCCGGCAGCGCGAACGCGTTCAGCTCGCGGTAGTTCGCCACCGAAAAGGAATACGGGTACTTCGGTCCGGCGGCCCGGGCCGCGAGCCGGCGTCCCACGCTGGTGACGTAGTCGGTGATCGCTTGATCGGCGAGCTGCGGCACCTGCTTGCGGACCTGCCCCTGCGTCTCTCGTCCGAGCTTGATTTCGTCGTTCACGGAAATGAGCGAGATCGCGGCGAGCGGGAGTGACGCCAGCAGCGCCAGGGCGACGGCCAGGACCGGGCGCGGCATGTCAGATGCGCGGCGCCGGCGCCGCGGGGATCTCGTCGGGCCGGCGTCTCCGGATACGCGCGTTGGCCGCGGTGACCTCGACGCCGTACAACAGGATCACCGCCGACACATAGACCCAGAACAGAAACACGACGACCGCGGCGATCGATCCATGCACGCTGAAGCGGGAGAGATCGCGGACGTACCAGGAGAACCCCGCCAGCGCACCGCGCCATGCCAGCCCCGTCACCACCGCCCCCACCCACACGTCGCGGAAGCGCACCTTTGCGTTCGGCACGAAGTAGAAAATCAGGCCGACGACGAAGATGAACGTCAGGGTGGTCGCCGACTCCACGGCGTAGCTTCCCAGTACCGAGAAGCCCCGGCGTTCGCTCCGTCACGACCGCAAACCAGCTCGCCTCGACGACGTTGACCGCGCTGACGAGAAGAAGCCCGAGGAGCATCAGCAGGCTCGCCATGACGAGCATGACGAACGAGATCATCTTGTGCTTGAAGTAGCTCGGCTGCTTGTCGACGCCCCACGCGTGGTTGACCGCCGACGTGATCGCGCCGAACACGCCCATCGCCGCCCACACCATCAGGATGCTGCCGGCGACTCCCAGTTCGACGCGGGACTGCTGCTGCAGCTCGAGCTGGCTTGTGACGAACTCGAACTTCTGAGGGAAGTACCGCTGCACGAACTCGAGCACCGCCTGGCGATCGGAGTCGGACGCGGTGACGGTGGCGACGACCGAGAACATCAGCAGGAAGAACGGAAACAGCGAGAGCAGCGAGTAGTAGGCGATCGAGGCCGCGAAGGTGAGATCGTCGCTGTTGTAGAGGCCGGTCAGGCCTCGCCAGATCGCGAGCGCGGTGAGGCGGACCTCGCCGCGGACACGGACCAGAAAACGGTGCAGGACGGGGTGGGACGCGGTATCGGCGGCGGGCCGAACCTTCAACGGACGCTGATCGGCAGTATCCCGTAGGGTTGGCGGATGCGCCGAACTCACGGGGCCATCATATCGCGTGCGGTCGGTGCTCCGGGGCCTGGCCGGACGCCGGCGGCACCGCGAGGTGGCGCCCGTCGTTCCACGCGTGGCGCACCTCGTTCATGAGCCAGACCGGACCGGTCGTGCCGATCGCGGTGCGGGCCAGCTGCCACGCCGAGCCGGCGCAGCGCCGGCGTCTTGACGATGACGCAGGCCGCGCCGATCGCGGCCGCGCCGATGAGGATGTTCGCGGTCTGTCGCGCCTGTGCTTCTGTCATGAGGGAGCTTCGTCAGCGGCGAGCTGGCGATCAGCTATCAGCACCACGCTGATAGCTGATCGGTCAAGCGACGACTAGCCGCGGTCGGAGCCGTAGCCGGTACCCGTGCCGTACCCGCCGGTGCCCGAACCGTAGCTGCCCGTCCCGCTGGTCGTGCCGGCCGGCGTCCCCGTCGTGCTGGAGGAGCTCCCGCCCGGGGCGCCGGTGCTGAAGCTGCCCGCCGTGCTGCGCGCGCGGTCGTACGCTTCCTTGCCGCGATCGACCATCTGGCTCACCTTCTCCGACGCCTGCGAGTAGGCGTCGTTCGCCTTGGTGCGCAACTGTCCGCCCTGCTCCGAGATCTGGTTACGGAGCTCGGAGCCCGCCTTCGGGGCGAACAGCATGCCGAGACCCGCGCCGAGCACGGTGCCCGCCAGCAGCCCCATCAAGAACGAGCCGCCGCCGTCTTCCCGTTCCAACCGATCGTATTCGTAAGCCATGCAACCTCCTGTTGTCTCGTTCGGCCGACGCTTCCCGGACCCTAGAGCCGCCCCGCGGCCGTGGCGGGAGGCTTCGGCCTGTCACCGTTATGCAGCAGCGAGACGATCGCGGCGCGCACGCCGCGCACGACGCCCGCCGCCTGGTTCACCTTGTCCATCACCGTGCTCTTCACCTGCTCCGCCGTGTGATCTACCCGATGGATGGTTCCCCGAATCGAGTCGTCGACGCGCTCGGCCTCGTGGTTGACACGAGCCGTCACCGCCTTCACGTCACCGAGAATGGCATCCACCTTCTCGCGAATCGGCGCAATCTGCCTGGCCTCGAGATCGTTGACCAGCGTCATCACCCGGCGATAGAACATGAATCCCCCGATGCCGATGCCGATGAGCAACAACGCTTCGAGGACGCTGACCATCGCCATGATCATGAGCGCCACATTCGTCGTCTGTAGATCCCCCATTGATCCCCCTCTGCCCTAGGCCGACCAGCGGCCCTGCTGCGCGCCGCCCGTCATGTCACTCAGCGACCGCCATCCTTCGTTCGCCGCGGACCGCGCCTTCTCGACCGTGCCGCGCATCCGCGTCAGCTCGTTCATGAAGTCGTCCAGGCGCGGCTCGATCTGATCACGGACCCGGCGTCCACCGTCCGTCAGATACAACCAGCCCCAGACGCCTCCAGCTACGGCGCCCACCAGGGTCGCCATCAGTACCCGCGATCGCTCGTCCACGTCCCCTCCTTCGTCGTGCAGTACGCACTCAGCCAAATGCTCAGTATCAAACGGCATGCCACGCTAAACGCGGTCAAACCCGGCGGTCACGGTCACGGAGTCGCAACAATCGCACCGCCGTGCTCGAAGAGTTCCTCTGCCATACCATACGAGATCGATCACATCGCCGCCGTCGGAACGAACATCGCCAGCGCCACGCCATCCCACTCGAGTGCCATTCGGGCTGTCCTGAGCCTCGGCCCCCATCGCCATGATCGCCACGTAATTCACGTCGAGCTTGAATTTCCCGACGATATAGTCACGGACGAGCTGGCTCCGCCGCCTGCTGACGAGGTACCGCTCGTCGCCCGTCGCGCCCTCGGCGTAGCCTTCGACGACGAACGGACTCGTGGGCGGATAACGTAGGAACTGCGACATTGCGGAGTCGATGCGCGCCATCCCGCCGGCGCTCAGACGCTCGTGGCCATTCGCATCGCGCTCGAACAGGTAGGTCGCCGCGATCCAGATCCGCAGCGCGCGGCGGTCCTTGGTCTGCAACGCTCCCTGACGGTACTGCGCCACGCTGACATCGTCCAGGTCGAAATACCCGCGGCGGTTGAAGAAGCCGCGGAACAGGAAGTTCCGCTTCAGCGCTTCGGTCGCCTCCGCCAGGTCCGTCATGGCGTCGCGAGCGGCCTGGAGTGTCTGCTGGACGTCACTGGTCAAGCCTTTGACAGGGCCATTCTCGCCGCGAAGGTCGGCGATCGCGTTGCGCGCCTCGAGGCTGGCTTCGCGGACGGTGGCCATCGTCTTCTCGGCATCGGCGGCAATCGACTTGACGCTGGCGAACAGCGAATCGTCGGTGATCAGCCGGCCGATGGTGCCGCGGCCCGCCCGGATGTTGCCGACGATCGTGTTCACGTCGGCCGCCACCTTCTGCACCGACGCCAGGATGGTGCGGACCTCGCCCCCCATGTCCTTCATGAGCACCTGCGCGTCGGACGCCGTCGAAGAGAGGGCGACGAGCGCCTCGTCGACACGACCCTTCACGTCCACCAGCATCGTGTTCACGGTCGCGAGCGTGTCGCTCATCATCTGCATCAGGTCGGCGATATCGAACGGCTCGCGGCTCCGGATGGTGCCGCCGTCCGCCACCTGCGGAGACGCGTCGCTTCCGCTCTGGATCTGCACGAACTTGTTGCCGACCAGCCCGTCGCTCTGGATCGACGCGACCGAATCGAGCCTGAGGAGCGGCAGCAGGTCCTTGCGCACCCGCATCCTGACGCGGAACTTGCCCGACGGCCCCGTCGGCACGCGGATCTCCTCGACCTCCCCCGCGTCCATCCCGGCGACGCGGACCTTGCCGCCGGTGTCGAGGGCCGCGATCGACGCGAACTCGGCGTAGATCTCCATGGTGTCGGTGAAGAGCATGCGCCGGTCGCCGATGAAGAACAGGCCGACGGCGAACAGCAGCAGCCCTCCGATCACAAACGCCCCGACGGCGGCGGCTGGGGTTCGTTGCATCGTGGTGTCTCTCTTCCCGCCTATCGCGCGGTGGACGCGGTGTCGCGACGCATCGCGCTAGCCGGCGTGCTGCGACGACATGAACGCCTGCACCATCGGATCGTCGCTGCGTTCCAGGTCGGCCGGCGATCCCTGCGCCACGATCCGGCCTTCGTGCAGCATGACGAGCTCGTCGCCGAGCCGCTTCGCGCTCGGAATGTTGTGCGTGACGATGATCAGCGTCGCCCGGCCCTCGTCCTTGAGGCTCCGCAGCAGCTCGTCGATCTCGTCGGCGGTAATGGGATCGAGGCCGGCGCTGGGCTCGTCGATCAGCAGGATCCGCGGATCGAGCGCCAGCGCGCGCGCGAGGCCGGCGCGCTTCCGCATGCCGCCCGACAACGCGGCCGGCATCTTCTCGTATTCGCGCCCGAGGCCGACCGACTCGAGCTTTTCGGCGGCGCGATCGCGGATCTCGCGGTCCGACAGCCTGGTGTGGCGTCGCATCGGGAACGCGACGTTCTCGCCGACCGAAATCGAGTCGAACAGGGCCGCGTTCTGGAACAGGAACCCGATCCGCTGCCGCACCCGCGCGAGCGCGGTCCCCGAGAGCGCGCTGATCTCGTCCTCTTCGACGAACACCCGGCCGCTGTCGGGCCGCACCAGGCCGATGATGTGCCGCAGGGTGACGCTCTTGCCCGTGCCGCTCCGCCCGAGGATGACGAAGCCGCATCCGGCCGCGACCTCGAACGACACGTTGTCCAGCACGCGGCGGTCGCCGAAGCTCTTGGTGACGCCGTCGAGCCGGACCGCCGCGGCCCCGCCATTCGTCATCCGCCCGCCGCCTCCGGAAAGATGAAGAAAATCAGGCGCACCAGGACGACGTTGGCGACGATGATGCCGACCGACGACAGCACGACCGCTCGCGTCGATGCGCGTCCGACTCCTTCGGTCCCCGACTCGGTGTTGAAGCCGAGGTACGACGAGATCGTCGCGATGATGAACCCGAACACCATCGTCTTGACCGTCGACGGGACGTAGTCGACGACGTCGATCAGCGAGAAGGCGCGATCGAAATAGAGCCGCAGCGACATGCCGGTGGCGATGGTTTCGGCGAGGAACCCGCCGATCATCCCGGCGAAGTTCATGAGCGTCGTGAGGATCGGCACGGCGATCACGCACGCGACGACCCGGGTCACGACCAGGTAGCGGAAGGAGTCGACGGCCGTCGCTTCGAGGGCGTCGATCTGTTCCGTCACGCGCATCGCGCCGAGCTCGGCGCCGATCCCCGCGCCGATCCGGCCCGACAGCAGAAGCCCGGCCGTAAGCGGCCCGGTCTCGCGGACCAGGGCGATGGCCAGCCCGGCCGGGATCATCGCCTCGGCGCCGAACCGCTCGAGCGAGGCGCGGGTGTGCATCGAGAGGACCACGCCGACGGCAAGCCCCGATACCGCAATGAGCGGCGCCGAGCGCAGACCGAGCTCGTAGATCTGCCGGATGGTCTCGCGGAACTCGAAAGGGGGACTCAGCGCCTCACGGAAGGCGCGAAGGGCGAACAGGAACAGATCGCCGGCGCTGGCGAGCAGGGCGATGAGGGGGGCCGCGGCCCGATCGAGCATACGGGCCGATGAGGTTGCAAGCTTTACGCCGGTGCGATGCGCCGCGCTTCCCGCTTGGCCCCGTCCTGGATGTCGTGCTTCTTCATCTTGCTGTAGAGCGTCGGCCGATACAGCCCCAGGATCTGGGCCGCCTCCTGCTTGTTCCAGTTGGTACGCTGGAGCGTCTGCAGGATCGCCATCTTCTCGATCTCGGCGAGCGTGCGATGAGGCGGAACCACGAACTCGGTGGTGGTCGAGCTCTCGGTTCGGAGCGACTCCGGCAGGTCGTTGACCGTGATCTCGCTGCCCTTGGCCACGAGCACGCCGCGTTCGATGACGTTCTCGAGCTCGCGCACGTTCCCCGGCCAGCGGTGGCGGATCAGGACGTGATACGCCGCCGGCGCGATCGACTTGACGTTGCGCTGGTGCCGCTGCCGGTACTTCTCGAGGAAGTGCTCGCAGAGCAGCGGGATGTCCTCGGTGCGCTCGCGCAGCGGCGACACCCGGAGCGTGATGGTGTTGATGCGGAAGTACAGATCCTCACGCAGCTTGCCGTCCCGCAGCGCCGCGTCGAGATCGATGTTGGTGGCGCAGATCAGCCGGAAGTCCACGCGCACGATCCGATCGCTGCCGATCGGCCGGTACTCGCGCTCCTGCAGCACGCGCAGCAGCTTGGTCTGCAGGTACGGCGGCATCTCGCCGATCTCGTCGAGCAGCAGCGAGCCGCCTTCGGCCATCTCGAACAGGCCTTCCTTGTCGTTCTGCGCGCCGGTGAAGGCGCCCTTCTTGTAGCCGAACAGCTCCGACTCGATCAGGTCCTTCGGGATCGCGGCGCAGTTGATCTTGATGAACGGACCCTTGGCGCGCTTGCTGTTGTAGTGGATGGCGTTGGCGATCAGCTCCTTGCCGGTGCCGTTCTCGCCCTGGATCAGGATGTTGGCGTCGCTGCCGGCCACGCTCTCCACCAGCTCGAGCACTTCGTGCATCTTCCGGCTCTTGCCGATGATGTTGCCGAAGCGGAACTGCCCTTCGAGCTTCTGCTTGAGGAGGAGGTTCTCGCCGACCAGGTCGCGGCGCTCGATCGCGCGCTCGAGCATCGCGAGCAGCGTGTCGGGCTCGATCGGCTTCTCGACGAAGCTGTGCGCGCCGGCCTTCATCGCCTCGACCGCCTTCGGCACGCTGCCGTGGCCGGTGATGACGATGACTTCGGTGTCGGCGTGCGTCTGCTTGAACTTCCTGAGCAGCTCCAGACCGTCGGCATCCGGCAGCATCATGTCGGTGACGACAACGTCGGGCTTCCAGGTCTTGAAGATCTCCTCGCCGCGGGTGCCAATCATGGCGGTCCGGACTTCGTAGCCCTCATGCTCGAGCAGGATCTTCAGCCACTCGATCATGGCGGGTTCGTCGTCGATCGCGAGGACCCGGTTCTTTTTCTTCGTAGTCGGCATAGCTCGCCCGCTCATAACGTCGCGGGAACGATACACGCGGAACACCGCTCCACGCAAGAATTATACACATTGCCCAGAGCCGCGTCGACATATTGACGTTTGTCGTATAGCGCTACACATCCATGGGAGCATTCCCGGCCAAACCTTGGCGCTATACTGCCCCCGGCCTCCCGCCTGGCTGCATGGACATCATCGAGACGCACGTAGACCCAAACTCAGCCCAGTTCCGCGCCAATCACGACCGGATGGCCGCTCTCGTCGCGGAGCTGCGCGGCCGGACCGAGTCGGTGCGCCAGGGCGGCGGCGCGCGATACGTCGAACGGCATCGCGCGCAGGGCAAACTGCCGGTCCGGGAGCGCATCGACCGGCTGCTCGATCCTGGCTCGCCGTTTCTCGAGCTGTCCCCCCTCGCCTCCTGGGAGCTGTACGACAACGAGGCCCCCGCGGCGGGCATCGTGACCGCGGTCGGCCGGGTCTCGGGACGGGAGGTGCTGATCGTGGCCAACGACGCCACGGTCAAGGGCGGCACCTACTATCCGATCACGGTGAAGAAGCATCTACGCGCGCAGCAGATCGCGCTCGAGAACCGGCTGCCGTGCGTCTACCTCGTCGATTCCGGCGGAGCGTTCCTGCCGCTGCAGGCCGACGTCTTCCCGGACCGTGAGCACTTCGGGCGGATCTTCTTCAACCAGGCGCGCATGTCGGCCGAAGGCATCCCGCAGATCGCGGTGGTGATGGGCTCGTGCACGGCCGGCGGCGCGTACGTGCCCGCGATGTCCGACGAGACCATCATCGTCAAGGGCACCGGCACGATCTTCCTGGGCGGGCCGCCGCTCGTGAAGGCCGCGACCGGCGAGGAAGTCACCGCCGAGGAGCTCGGCGGCGCCGACGTCCACACCAGGCTGTCGGGAGTCGCCGACTATTTCGCGGAGGACGACGCGCATGCGCTGCACCTCGCGAGGACCGTGGTCGGCACCCTGAACGCGAGGAAGCGCGGACCGGCGGACGTGACCTCGCCGGAGGAGCCCGCCTACGACCCGAAGGAGATCTACGGCATCGTCAGCGCCGACACCCGCAAGGTCTACGAGGTGCGCGAGATCATCGCGCGGCTGGTCGACGGCTCCCGCTTCGACGAGTTCAAGGAGCGCTACGCGACGACGCTCGTGACCGGCTTCGCCAGGCTCCACGGCATCCTCATCGGCATCGTCGCCAACAACGGCGTGCTGTTCTCCGAGTCGGCGCTGAAGGCGACGCACTTCATCGAGCTGTGCGGCAGCCGCGGCATTCCGCTGGTGTTCCTGCAGAACATCACCGGCTTCATGGTCGGCCGCCAGTACGAGCGCGCCGGCATCGCGAAGGACGGCGCCAAGATGGTGCATGCCGTCGCCAACTGCGGCGTGCCGCGGTTCACCGTGATCATCGGCGGGTCGTTCGGCGCCGGCAACTACGGCATGTGCGGCCGCGCCTACGAACCGCGGCTGCTGTGGATGTGGCCGAACGCGCGCATCTCGGTGATGGGGGGCGAGCAGGCGGCCGGTGTGCTGACCACCGTCAAGCGCGAGCAGCTCGCGCGCGAGGGCCGCGAGCTGTCGCCGGAGGAAGAGCAGGCGATCCGGGACCCCATCCTCGAGAAGTACGAACGCGAAGGCTCCCCCTACTACTCCACCGCCAGGCTGTGGGACGACGGCATCCTCGACCCGGCCGACACGCGGCAGGCGCTCGCGCTCGGTGTGTCCGCTGCGTTCAATGCCCCGATCGCGCGGGCGCAGTTCGGCGTGTTCCGGATGTGATCGGCGCCGCATGACCTCCATTCTCATCGCCCACGAGGGCCCTCGTCGTCACGGTCACCCTGAACCGTCCCGAGGTGCGGAACGCCTTCAACGAGACCTTGATCGACGAGCTGACGTCGTGGGCCCGCGGCCCGATGCCGGACCGGTGCGCGGGTGGCGATTCTGCGCGGAGCAGGCAAGGTCTTCTGCGCGGGCGCCGACCTCGCCTGGATGTCGAAGATGGTCGGCTACTCGCGCGACGAGAACGTCCGCGACGCGACCGCGATGTCCGAGATGTTCCTGGCCCTCGACGCGCTGCCGCTGCCGCTCGTCGGACGTGTGCACGGGGCGGCGCTCGGCGGCGGGGCCGGACTCGCGGCCGTCTGCGACATCGTGGTGGCGGCCGAGGACGCCGTGTTCGGGTTCACCGAAGCCAAGCTCGGCATTCTGCCGGCGGTGATCTCGCCCTTCGCGGTCGGCAAGATTGGCGCGTCGGCGGCGCGCGAGCTGTTTCTCACCGCGGCGCGGTTCCCGGCCGCGCGTGCCCGCGAGATCGGCCTCGTGCATCGCGTCGTCCCGGAGTCCGGGCTCGACGCGGCGGTCGACGAGTACGTCCGGGAGCTCCAGACGTCGGCGCCGGACGCGGTCACCGCGGCGAAACGCCTGATCGCGGAAGTCAGCGGCCGCGCGCCGCGCGATGTCCAGGCGCTGACGGCCGGGACGATCGCGACCCATCGCGTGTCGGCCGAAGGCCAGGACGGCATGCGCGCGTTTCTCGAGAAGCGCCCGGCGTCCTGGATCCCGAACGAATGAAGCGCGTCCTGATCGCCAACCGTGGCGAGATCGCGGTGCGCATCATCAGGGCCTGCCGTGAGTCGGGGCTGGAGAGCGTCGCCGTTTTCTCCGACGCCGACGGCAGCGCCCTCCACGTACGGCTCGCGGACCACGCGGTCCGCATCGGTCCGCCGCCGCCGGCCGAGAGCTACCTCAACATCCCGGCCCTGATCGACGCCGCGCGGGCGACCGCCGCCGACGCCGTCCATCCGGGATACGGGTTTCTCTCGGAACGCGCCGCGTTCGCCCGTGCCTGCGAAGAGGCCGGCCTCGTGTTCATCGGCCCTCCGGCAGACGTGATCGATCGCATGGGATCGAAGATCGCCGCCCGCGAGCTGATGCAACGCGCCGGCGTGCCGGTCGTCCCCGGCGCGACGCCAGCCGACCAGTCAGACGAGGGCGTGGCGTGCACCGCGGCCAGCATCGGCTTCCCCGTCCTGATCAAGGCCTCGGCCGGCGGCGGTGGCAAGGGTATGCGCGTCGTCCGATCCGCCGGGGAGGCGATCGACGCGATCGCCGCGGCTCGGCGGGAAGCGACGGCGGCCTTTGGCGACGGCACGCTCTACGTCGAACGCCTCATCGAGCGGCCCCGTCACGTGGAGATCCAGGTGCTCGGGGATCACCACGGCAACGTCGTCCACCTGTTCGAACGGGAGTGTTCGCTGCAGCGCCGTCACCAGAAGATCATCGAGGAGAGCCCGTCGCCGGCGCTGACGCCAGCGGTGCGCGCCCGCATGGGCGACGCCGCCGTCGCGGCCGCGCGCGCCGCCGGCTACCGCAACGCCGGAACCATCGAGTTCCTGCTCGACGGCGAGGGCGACGCCGCGCGGTTCTATTTTCTCGAGATGAACACCCGGCTCCAGGTCGAACACCCCGTGACCGAGGCCGTGACCGGACTGGACCTGGTGCGCGCGCAGCTGCGCATCGCGGCTGGCGACCCGCTGCCGTGGCGGCAGGACGAGTTGTCGCAGCGCGGTCATGCCGTCGAATGCCGCGTCTACGCCGAGGATCCGTCGCAGGGGTTCCTGCCTCAGGCCGGTCCGCTCGTGGTCTACCGGGAACCGTCCCGGCCCGGGATCCGCATCGATTCCGGGGTCGTCGAGGGAGACGCGATTGGCGTCAACTACGATCCGCTGATCGCCAAGGTCGTGGCGTACGGCGAGGATCGCACCGCCGCACTCGATCGCGCATGCGCGGCCCTGCGGGATTTCCCCATTCTCGGGATCCGCACCAACGTGTCGTTTCTGATCGCGCTGTTGAACGATGACGCGGTGCGTCGCGCCGCCACGCACACGGCCTTCGTGGACATGAACCTCGACGCCCTGACCCCGGCCGCGGAGCCGCCCCCCGAAGCGATTGCCATGGCCGCGATGGCCAGGCCGCGTCCGGTTCACGCCGCCACGGCCGCCGACGAGACGCCCGACCCGTGGGCATCCCTGCGAGGCTGGGGCCGCTAGTCATGGCAGACGAGGTGATCTCGCTGCGGGATGCATCGGGTCGCGAACACCGTGTGGTGCGCGGCGCCGACGACAGAATCACGCTCGGTGAGGTCGCCCTCAGCGTGCGGATCCAGACCGATGGCAGCGTTCACGTCAGCGGCGATCGCAGCCGCCATGGATGGACCGCAGAGGTCGACGGGACGCGCTGGGTGTTCCTCGACGGGCACGTCTACACCTTCGAGATCGAACGAGGTTCCGGCCGGCGCCGTGCCGCCGCCCATCACGGCTCGCTGATGGCGCCGATGCCGGCGACAGTGAGAAAAGTGCAGGTGCGTCCCGGGGACACGGTTGCCAGGGGGGACGTGCTGATCCTGCTCGAGGCGATGAAGATGGAGCTGCCGGTCCGCGCCACGTCGAACGGCCGCGTCACCTCGATCGCCTGCGCGGAAGGGGATCTCGTCCAGCCCGGGGTGACCCTGATCGAAATCGACGCGGAGGACGCCTAGTGGCCCGTCCGCTCCGCGTCACCATCGTCGAGGTCGGCCCGCGCGACGGCCTGCAGAACGAATCCGCCAGGATTGCGACCGAGGACAAGATCGGCCTCGTCGATCGACTGTCGGCCGCATCGCTGCCGGCGATCGAGGTGTCGGCGTTCGTCAGCCCGAAATGGGTGCCGCAGATGGCCGACGCGGCGGACGTCTTCGCACGCATCGAGCGCCGGCCCACGACCCGCTACACCGCGCTGGTGCCGAACCTCGCCGGCGTCGAGCGCGCGGCCTCGGCGCGAGCCGACGAGATAGCGGTCTTTGCCGCCGCCTCGGAGTCGTTCAGCCGCAAGAACATCAACCAGACGATCGAGGAGTCGCTCGTCGCCTATCGCGCGGTCTGCACGCGTGCGGGCGAGCTCGGGCTTCGCGTGCGCGGCTACGTCTCGACGGCGTTCGGCTGTCCGTTCGAAGGGGCGGTGCCGCCCGCGCGGGTCGCCGAGGTCGCGGCGGAGCTGATCGCCATGGGCGTCTACGAAGTGGCCGTGAGCGACACCATCGGGATCGCCCATCCCGGACAGGTGCCTGTCGTTCTGGACGCCGTCGCCGCGCGCGTGCCACTCAGCCGGGTTGCGCTGCACTTCCACGACACGCGCGGCACGGCGCTCGCAAACGTGCTCGCCTCGCTGGATCTCGGCGTCGCGACCTACGACGCGTCCTGCGGCGGGCTGGGCGGCTGTCCGTATGCACCAGGCGCGACCGGCAATCTCGCGACTGAGGATCTCGTCTACATGCTCCACGGCCTCGGCATTCACACCGGCGTCGATCTCGACGCGCTGCTGTCCGCCTCGGCCTTCATCGAGTCCAGGGTCGGCCACCCGCTGCCGTCGCGGTACTACCAGGCCGCCACACGCACCACGCGCCAGGTCTGAGCCTGGCGGATCCGATCAATCGTCGAGCCGCTCTTTCATCCACGCCTCGAGATCGGCATCGCTCCAGCAATTGATGACGCGGGCCGTCGGGATACCGGCAAGCCTGGCGTGCGCGATGGAGTAGTCGGTGAACCGCAACTCGCCGATCGAATGCGCGTCGCTGTCGAGCGCGAACAGGCAGCCGGCATCGAGCGCCTGGCGCGCCAGCTCGAAGTCGAGGTCCTGACGATGCCAGTTGCCGTCGATCTCGATGGCGACGCGCCGCGTCGCCGCGTGCGCGAAGATCCGCGGCCAGTCGGCGACCACGCCCAGCCGCGTGCCGTAGACGCGGCCGCGCGGATGGCCGAGGATCGCCACGCCGGGCTGCTGGACCGCCGCCAGCATCCGCGCCGTCTGGTCGTGCTCCTGACGCAGCGCCGAATGCGGCGAGGCGACGACGAACTCGAACGCCTGCCGCTCGTCAGGGCTGAGGTCGAGGCTGCCATCGGCGAGGATGTTCGCTTCGATCCCCTTGAACACGCGGAACTCCCCCGCCAGCCGCTCGTTGACGGCGTCGATCTCGCGGTGCTGCTCGACGACGTCGGCCATGCTCATCCCGCGCGCGATCGGGAGGCCATACGAGTGGTCGGTGACCCCCATGCACGTGTGGCCGAGCGACATGCAGGCCTTCGCCATCGCCTCGATCCGCTCGCCGCCGTCGCTCCACGTCGAGTGCATCTGAAAGTCGCCGCGGAACACGCCGCGCGACACGATCGCGCGCGGCTGCGGTTGCGCGAGCGCCTGCTCCATCGCGAGCTGGCTGAGGAAGTTGTGCCGCATGCGGCGCATCGACGCGACCTTGGCGGCATGCGGCGACGCCGCGACCGCGGCCTCGACGGTTGCCGACGCCCCCGTCTCGACCACTTCCTGGATAATGCGCGCGCTCGACGGACCGATGAACGGCACCTCGCGGAGGGTGCCTGCCTCGACCAGTTGCGACACCGGCAGCGGCAGCGCGATCGACCGCCTTCGCGGCCCGCTTGTAGCCAAGCTGCGAGCGCGAGTTTCCCTGGAGCGCGGCCATGTCCTGGAGCAGCCCCGCGGACCGCATGTTGAGGTCAGGGGACGAGTCTTCGATGCCGGACGTGGAGGCGGATTTTCGCCGCCGTTTGCCGGAAGTGGGGTGTGTCGCCACCTACCCACCTTTCCGTCTATCACAGCCGTCCCGTCGTAAATGACAGCAAAAACGAGGCTTCTCCGTCTGACCTGGGCAGGCACTCGGCTTGCTCAAGGGAGTGGCAGGTGGGCGGGTCGGGGCGAATGTGGACCACGTCCGGGGGAATGGCATGGTGTCCAGACTGATCGTCGCAGCAGCGATCGCACTCGTGGCAGGCTGCAACGGCGGCGCGGAAGAGCGTGAGAAAGTCAACGCGACGGTGCGCACGTCCGTCGGCGCGGCGACGCGTCCCGCGTTCGTCACCGCCGATGCCGAAGGCAAGAAGCTGTGGAAGCTCACCCGCCAATTCTACGAGCGGCGGCAGTTTGCGCCGGCGTGGATCAACGGCACCAAGCCCCGCGCTCAGCTCGATCAGCTCGTGACCGCGCTCAAGAGCGCCTCGCACGAAGGACTCGACCCGGAGATGTACAACGTCGCCTTGCTCGAACAGCGACGCGAAGAGGCCGGCAAGGGCTTCCTCACCAGCAAAGGCTTCGAGATCGAATCAGCCGGTTCGCTGGATGTCTGGTTGACCTACCTCTACATGAAGTACGCGTCCGACCTCGCCGACGGTCTCTCGGATCTCGCACACGCGGATCCGACGTGGCAGATCAAGCCGGAGAAATTCGACCCGGCCGCTCATCTCGAGCAGGCGCTGCAGGACGACACGGTCGATACCTCGCTGCTCAAGCTCACGCCGGAGAACCAGCAGTATCGTGCCCTTCGCCAGGTCCTCTCCGACTACCGGACCATGGCCGCGAACGGCGGCTGGACCAAGGTCCCCGCGACGGCGCGGTTGAAGCCGGGACAGCGCAGCCTTCACGTCCCGACCGTCGCCGCCCGGCTCGCCGCGAGCGGCGACTTCAAGGGATCGGTGCCGCCGGCCGGCCAGGCCGCGGTGTACTCGGACGATCTCCACGAATCGGTGAAGCGCTTTCAGCGCCGCCACGGGCTGATGGACGACGGCATCGTCGGCCCGCCAACGATCGCCGAGATGAACGTGCCCATCGAAGCGCGCATCCGCCAGGTCGAGCTGAACCTCGAACGCTGGCGCTGGCTGCCCCGGACGCTCGGCGACCGCCACATCCTGGTCAACATCCCCGAGTACCGGCTGGAAGTGTGGGAAGGCGGACAGGTGCCCGTAACGATGAAGGTCGTCGTCGGCAAGTCCGACACGCCGACGCCGATCTTCAACGACGAGATGACCTACCTGGTTTTCAGTCCGTACTGGAACGTGCCTCCTGACATCGCCCAGGGAGAAACCCTCCCGGAGGTGATGAAGGATCCCGGCTTCCTGGCGCGGATGAACATGGAAGTGGTCGATACGAAGGGGCAGGCGATCGATCCGCTCTCGATCGATCTGAGCGATCCGACGCAGTATCGCTTCCGCCAGCGACCTGGCGCCGCCAACTCGCTCGGGCTCGTGAAGTTCATGTTCCCGAACCAGTACAACGTCTATCTCCACGACACGCCGTCCGACTCGCTGTTCGCGCGCGCCAGCCGCTCGTTCAGCCACGGCTGCGTGCGCCTCGAGCAGCCGCTCGCGCTCGCGGAGTACATCCTCCGCGATCAACCCGACTGGACGAAGGCGCGAATCGAGGAGGCGATGCACGCGAACGAGGAGCGCACCGTGAAGCTGCGCGCGCCGATTCCGGTCTATCTGGGGTACTGGACCGCCCGGGTGTCGCCCGACGGCGTGATGCAGTTCAGGAAGGATGTCTACGGGATCGACGCGAAGCAGACGGCGCTGCTCGGCGATCGGCTGCAGCGGCTGCGCAAGACGGCGGCGGCGGCGGCGATGGCCGCGACCCGTCCGCCGGCACCGGCCCAGCCGAAGAAAGTCGCTACGCGGAACAGTACTGACTGACGCGCTCGAGCAGCTGCTCGAGATCGACCGGCTTGGTGAGGTAGGCGTTGGCGTCGATCTCGGCGATGCGCTCGCGGCCGGCGGCCGACACCACGATCACCGGTATCTCGGCGAGCTCGCGGTCGCGCACCTGCTCGCGGCGGAACTGCCACCCGTCCATCACCGGCATCATCAGGTCGAGCAGGATGACGCAGGGGTGCACGCCGGCGCTGAGCCGTTCCAGCGCCTGCTTGCCGTTCGATGCGAGCTCGACATCGAAGCCTTCCAGCTCGAGAAAGCGGCCCAGCATGTCTCTCGTATCGACGTCGTCTTCGACGACGAATACTGTGCAGCGCGTCACGGTCCGACGGATCTCCCCACAGATCGCCGGATGCGGCGACCATGTGCGTACTGGGCTGACAACTCCCGACTCGCGCTGGTCCCGGCGTGCGAGGCACGGCCGGGCGGTCGTGATTGGGGGCGCCTTACCGAGGGGCGGCCCCTGTGACTTGCGTTCGCAGTGCGGGAAGTATATCAACCCCGACAGGAATGGGAACCGTGCCATTTCGGCGGAAACCGCGCCATTCCTTGAAACGCGGTTCCCGGGGCAGGGCCCTGATCGGGCCCGCCCCTGGACCAATGGTGCCCGGGCCTAGGCAGGAATCTTCAGGACCTGTCCCGGCTTGATCTTGTCCGGATCGGCGAGCTGATCTTTATTGGCGTCGAAGATCTTCATGTAGGCGCTCGCGTTACCCAGGTGTTCCTTCGCAATGGCGCTGAGGGTGTCCCCGGCCTTCACAGTGTAGGTCTTCGCTGCTGCCGCGGCCGGAGCCGCCGCCGGACCGCCCGTCACCTTGATGTCGGCGACGATATCGTTCTGCCAGTCCGGAATGGTCTTGATCGCCATCCAGATCTCGTTCTTTTCCGCCTCCGTCTTGACGGAGCCATCCCAGTACAACTTCCCGTCGCGCTCCTGCGCGCTGCCGTCGAACTTTCCCTTCGCCTGGCTGATGGCGTAGGCGTACTTATCTCTCAAACCCATCTGTGGCCTCCTTCTGATGAAACTGCTGCAAGCGGAGAGCCGGCGCGCCCCGACCGTACGCCTTCACACACCGGGTGTCGATTCCTGCCCTCCCCGTTCGTCTTCAGGCAAAACAGGGATGCGCCCTGAGGAGGGACTGTGAAGAGAACGACGATGATGCTCTCGCTGATGCTGGTCGGGGCCGGGGGCCTCGCGGCCGTGGCTCAGGAGGCCGGCCGCGCGCCGGACGGCGCCGCCGCCTTCGCGCGAATGAAGACGCTCGAAGGCCGATGGGTCTCGGGCTCCGGGGACAAACAGGCGACGACGGTGTTCGAGCTGACCGCCAACGGTACGGTCCTGCTCGAGCGCTACAGTAATCCGAAGATGCCCGGCGGCGGCCACATGGTCACCGCGTATCATCTCGACGGCGGCGACCTCGTGCTCACGCACTACTGCATCGCCAACAACCAACCCGTGCTGCGCGCCGACCGCGTCGACCCGGCCGGGCGCGAAATCCAGTTCGAATTCGTCCGCGCCTCGAACCTCGCCGGCCCCAACGCCGGCCACATGCGCCGCGCCAAGTACCGCTTCGACGACGCGCGGCAGTTCACGACCGAATGGGAATTCTTCGAGGCCGGCGCCAGGAAGATGACCGAAGTCGAGACCTTCACCCGGGCCCGCTGACCGGCCCTCATCATTACGGAGACACACCATGCCCAAATTCATGCTCCTGCTCCACGACGACAAGTCGGCGTGGACCGCCATCAGCCCCGACGAGATGCAGCGGATCATCGAGCGCTACGTCGCCTGGGGCGCGAAGCTCCGCGCCGCCGGCATCCTGAAGTCGAGCGACAAGCTCACCGACGATCGCGGCCGCGTCGTCCGCGGCAAGAACGGCCAGCTGCGGGTCACCGACGGCCCCTTCGTCGAGGCCAAGGAAGTGCTCGGCGGCTACTACACGATCGAGGCGGCCAGCTACGACGAAGCCGTACAGCGCGTGCAGGACTGTCCGCACCTCGACTACGGCGGCACGATCGAAATCCGCCAGGTCGACGAGATGATGCGGGGCTGACGTGACCACGAGGCGTGAGCCGCCGGACACGGCCGCCACCACGATGGTGGACCATCTGTTCCGCGCCCGCGCGGGACAGATGGTTGCCTGCCTGACGCGGCTGTTCGGCCCCGCGCACCTCGAGCTCGTGGAGGAAGTCGTCCAGGACGCGCTGGTCAAGGCGCTCCAGCAGTGGCCCTACTCGGGGATTCCCGAGAACCCTGGCGGCTGGCTGTTCCGGGTCGCGCGCAACGGCGCGCTCGACGTGCTGCGGCGCGACGCGAGCTTCGCGGCACGGGCCGACGCGGTCGCGGCGGAGCTGACGCGGCTCGCCGACGCCGCGGAGCGATCCGATCCGCTGGCGGCGGCGCCGGCGGACGACGAGCTGCGGATGATCTTCATGTGCTGCCATCCGTCGCTGCCGCGCGACGGGCGCGTCGCCCTCAGCCTGAAGACCGTCGGCGGCTTCAGCATCGACGAGATCGCGCGCGCGTTCCTGGTGCCGCCGGCGACCATCGCGCAGCGGCTGGTACGTGCCAAGCGCCAGATCCGCCACGCATCGCTCTCGCTCGATCTGCCCGCCGCTCACGAGTTCCCGGCGCGGCTCGAATCCGTGCTCGAGACGATCTACCTGCTCTTCAACGAGGGCTACACCGCGCACCGTGGCGACGACCTGATCCGCATCGACCTGTGCCGCGAAGCCCTGAGGCTCGGGCGTGCGGTCGCCGGCACACCGGCGACGACCGCGCCCGGGGCCCATGCCCTGGTGGCGCTGATGGCCTTTCATGCGGCGCGCCTCGACACGCGCGTGGACGCCCACGGCGAGCTGGTGCTGCTCGAGGATCAGGACCGATCGCAATGGGATCCGCGGCTCATCGCCCTCGGCTTCCAGCACCTCGATCGCTGCGCCGAGGGCGCGGAGCAGACGACGTATCACCTGCAGGCGGTGATCGCCGCCGCGCATGCCACGACCACTGACGCGTCGGCCACGCCGTGGCCGCGCATCCTCGATCTCTACGACGAGCTCATGGCGTTGTCGCCGACCCCGGTGGTGATGCTCAATCGCGCCGTCGCGATCGCCCGCGTCAGGGGACCCGAGGCGGCGCTGCGGGAGCTGGAGATGATCGAGAGCGACCCGGCGCTGGCCCGCTATTACCTGCTGCCGTCGGTCAAGGGACGCCTGCTCGAGGCGCTCGGGTCGAACCGCGAGGCGGCCGCGTCGTTCCGCCTGGCGCTCCAGCAGACCTGCTCAGAGCCCGAACGGAGGTTCCTGCTGCGCCGCATCGAGGGGCTGGCGCTGGCGAACGCTCACTCGCCGAAGACGCGCAGCTCGGAGATCGACCAGTAGAACACGTCGTCGCGCGCGGTCTGGCGCATGCGGATGAAGCGCGTGGGGGAACCGTCCAGCGCGAATCGCAGCGGGACGTAGAACGGATCCTTCAGCGCCGCCAGCATGGCGACGAGGGCCGGGGACCCCGACCAGCCCGGACGCCACGACACCCCGTCGTCGGAGCGCTCGATGGTGAAGGCGCGGGGAAAGTCGGCGACGTAGCCGCCGATCTGCATCTCGATCACGTGGACCGGCCGCACCTGGCCGAGATCGAGCGTGACCTCGTTCGTGGGCCCCTGCGGACCGCCGGTCGACCACCGGCTGATGCGATCGCCGTCGGTCATGCGGCCGACGTCCTGCGGAAGCGGCGACGCGTCCACGGACGCGATCGCCAGCGGCTGCCCCTTCAGCTCGGGCAGCGACGGCGCCGACGTCGTGCGCGGCAGCCGATACGCCGTGTAATCGTCGTCCTTGTGTACGACCTCGGAATACGGGTGCGCGGCGAAGAACGCCCGCCACTGCCCCGCTTCGTCCTCGACATGGTCGACGACGGCCTCGATGGTGCCGAACGACGTCAGGAACGGCAGCACGGCGGGATCGAAGTTGTCGAGGAGCGACTGCAGCGCAAAGTAGTGCGGGGCGAAGTAGCCGCTGTAGCCGTTGAAGACCGGGCGGCCGTGGTCGATGGCGCGGTACAGCGTGACGAGATCGCGTGCGCCCTGCAGCGGGACTTCGAGCCGGACGTTGGCGCGCGTATGGGCCGGACGCGCGGCCGGAGGCGGATGAAACCGCACCGGCTGCGGCCAGGCTTCCACCAGCAGCAACGACGCGAGCAGACCAGGGAGCGCCGTGCGCAGCGACGGCCACCGCGACATGACGTGCACCGACGCAAGCCCGCCCGCGATTGCGAGGCACATGGTGGCGAGCACCCAGAAGCGAGCCGGGACGCGGACGCCGTCGACGCCGGGCAGATACAGCAGCCACGAGTACGGCGCCTTGTACAGGAGCGGCTCGTTCATGAGCGTCGGCGCCGGCCCGAGACAGAACAGCCACATCACCGCGGCCGCAATCGTGTAGAACGCGAGCGGCGAGCGCCGTGCCCAGCCGGCCCGGATCGAGGGGTGCATCGCGAGCGCGATTGCCACCAGGGCCAGCGCCACCGACAGCGGCTTCTGCGGCGTCCCGACCGACAACAGACGGATGCCGAAGATCTCCACCTTCCACGCGCCGAACCAGATCGGCGTGGCCGAGATGATGCCGAAGACCACGGCGCCGACGAGGAGGACGCGGGGAGCGCGCAACCGGCTGAGCCCGCCGCGCGCCGCGGCCGTCCATGCGAATACGACGCCGGCAAGAATGAGCGCGACGAGCGTCAGGCCCGGAAACAGTTGTGATTCCGGGCGGTCGACCACGTTGAGCCACCCCCAGACGCGGAGGTTCCCCGGCGCCGACAGCAGGCTCGCGACGTCGGCGCTGAACGCCTGGATCTCGTCGGGCCAGCGGCGGAACCCATAGGCGCGCTGCCACTTCAGGTAGCCGAGCGCGACGGGCACGACCGCCAGCGCCGCGAACACCCACGCGACCATGAGGCGCCCGAGCACCGCCCACCGGCGCCGCGCCACCACGAACCAGATCAGCCACAGGCCGGCCAGCACGGACAGATAGAAGAGGTAGTAGCCGTTGGCCATCGCCTGCAGCCACCAGGACACGCCGAATACTGCCGCCCATCGCCAGCGCCCCGTCTCGACCAGTTTGTGCAGCGCCAGCAGGGCCAGCGGAATCCAGTACGCGGACAGCACCTGGACGTGCGAGAACTGCGACATCCGGTACGGCGCGAAGCCGTAGGCGATGCCGGCGACAAGGCTGGCATCGTGCCGCCGCGTGATCGCGTAGCAGAGCGCATGGGCCCCGAGCGCGCACAGCGGGAACGAGATGAAGAACGCGGTGTTGTAGGCCAGCAGCGGGTTACCGGTCAGCCAGATGATCGGGGTCGCGAACACGGAGAGGCCGAGCAGATGCTCCGAGAACGCCATGACCCCCGGCACCGGATAGAAGTGCGGGAGGTTCCACCACTGCTCGGTGAAGGGCACGACTCGCGCGTTCCAGGACAGCAGGAACATGTTGAGCAGCGAGTCGCCGAGGTCGTTCGGGACGCGGCTCGCCGGGTACAGCACCAGCGGCCAGGTCAACGCTATGGTCAGGAGGAGATAAAGGCCAGCGGCGAAGCCGAACACCACCCACGGTCTGCGCATCGGGAACCCGCATTGTAGCGTTTTTGCGATATCGTCAGGCCCCAGAGGATGGACGGGGCCGCGTTGAACGAGCTCACCGACACGCTCGACGAGATCAGCGCCAGCGCGCCGTCGGCGGCCGCGCTGTACGACTATCAGACCGGCACGTCGTGGTCCTACGACAGCGACCGCTGGTTCCACGCCGCCAGCACGATCAAAGTCGCCGTCCTGGCCTGTCTCTACGCCACGCTCGAGGCGCGGGGGCTCACCCCGTGGCATCGCCTTCACGTCCGCAACCGGTTCTTCAGCGCGGCTGACGGGACGCCGTACCGCATTCTCGCCTCGCGCGATGCCGATGCCGAGGTGTACGCCTCGATCGGCCGGACGATGCGGATCGGCGACCTGGCGCGTCACATGATCGCGATCAGCAGCAACCTGGCGACCAACGTGCTGCTCGACTTCATCGGCGTGGTGCGGGCGCGCATGATCCTGGCCGGCGCTGGCATCACCGGCGTCGACCTCGTGCGCGGCGTCGAGGACGATCGCGCGTTCGATGCCGGCATCAGCAACCGCGTCACCGCCGCCGGCGTGCTCGGCCTGCTGCGCGGCATCTACGAAGGGCGGTTCGCGTCGGCCGAGCACACCGCCGAGATGATCGACATCCTCTGCGCGCAGGCGTTCAACAGCGGCATTCCCGCGGGACTGCCGCCAGCCGTGCGCGCCGCCTCGCGGGTCGGCCACAAGACCGGCGAGATCTCGACGGTGACCCACGACGTCGGCCTCGTCTTCCTGCCCGGCCGCCCCCCCTACGTGCTGGCCATCCTCACCGAAACGCCCGGCGACGTGGCCGAGCGGTTCGAGCCGATCGCCCGCGTCTCGGCGCGCGCGTTCGACCGCGTCGCCGACGCCGGCGCCAGGCGGGCGCGGAGCGAAGTATGAACACCGCGCTGCCGCTTCCGGTGGTGGACGGTGACCGCCTGCCGCCCGAGTATCGGGCGCTGCTCGCGCCGAACGCGGCGCTCGTCAACCCGGACGGCCACGCGGTCAGGCGCCCCCGCTACTTCTACGAAGTGGACTCGTGGGAGACGGCCCGGCAGATCCAGCTGGCGCCGCACTTCGCCCTGTGGGAGTTCATCGACGTCGACGTCCAGGAGGCGCCGCTCCTGCGCGAGTTTCCGCGCTACGTTCCCTGCGCGGTGAGCGTGCTCGCGGTCCATCTCGAGCTCTTCCGTCTCGAAGTCGGCATGCCGGTGCGAATCGCGGCCAACGGCGGCTACCGATTGCCGGCGCTCGGTGGCGCCGACCCGGCGTCACCGCACGCCTGGGGCACCGCCGCCAACGTCTACCGCATCGGCGACGATGCGCTGAGCGAGCGCGAGACCGTCGAATACTACGCGTCGATTGCGCGACGGGTGCTGCCGTCCGCATGGTGCCGTCCGTACGGGCTCGACCCGGGCCAGACGACCGACCATCTCCACATCGACCTCGGCTACATCGTCTGCACCCCCCACCCTGCCGGGCGGTGTCAGGCGGTGAATCGTGAACCGGCCGAGTGAGCGTACCCGATGGGCATTTGTGCGGCAGCGCAGGCAGGCGCGAAAGGCAAGGGCCAGCGCGCGGTCGAAGGCCATCTCCGCCTGGAAGCGCTCGGACTCGAGGCGGAGTTCACGCTCGCGCTCGACGGCCTCGCGACCCAGCCCGAGCGGCTGTTCACCGATCCGCGTGACTTCCTGCCGAATCCGGCGATGCACCGCGTCGGCACGTCGTATCACCTGCCGAACGGCGGCGCCGTCTACTTCGACACCGGCGTCGTCGAAGTCGTCACGCCGGCGATGGAGATCGAACGGGGAACGGCCGTGCGCGCCGGCCGATCGCTCTGGGAAAGCATCGCCCTCGTGCGCGATGCGCTCGATCGGTGGGAGGCGCGCTCGGGACGCCGCCTGCTGCTGGCCGGATTCAGCACCCACTACAACATCTCGGTGGAAGCGGACACGCGCCGGCTCGATCGCCTGGCTCGCCTGCTGACCTACATCCTGCCAGCGCCGGTCATGCTGCTCGCAGCGAACCGACGCTCGACCGGTATCGGCGTACGTCCCCGCGTCACCCGCATCGAGGTCACCGCCGACTTCACGCCCGACGCCGCGCTGCAGGTTGCCGCGGCCACGCTGATCGCCGCAATCGTGCGCCAGGTCGCGCGCTGGCCGTCATGGACGCTCGCCGAAGCAAGACGCCGCGGCGTCCCGATTATCGAGGGCTACGCGCCGCGGCCGCATACGACGCGGCAGGGATGGCTCGCCAAGGACGACACCTACCCGCGAAACCCGTTCACGACGTCGCCTGACGCACGAGTCTGGACGACGGCCGGCACGCCGTCCGCGAGGAGCCTGCGCGAGATTGCGATGCGCATCTTCCGCGTGTTCCGGCTGGCGATCGCGCGGGTCGCCGATCCGTTCTCGCTGCGCCTGATCGCGGCGGTACTCGATGGCCGAGGGACGTCGCTCCTCGACCTTCCCGATCGGCCGGCCACCTACGACGACGTCGGCAGGCTGTGCCGGTGGACCACCGTGTTCCCGGCGCGGTTCCTCCGCCGCTCGCGCTACGAGCGGGTACTGATGCTGGCCATCGCCGGCGTGCCGCTCGAGATCGAGGGCCGCGAGTATCACCCCACCGGCATGCGCGGCTGGTCGCGGGTAGTCTTTTTCAGTCCGGCCACGAACCAGACTCGCGTGCTGACGATCGACGCGCTCGTGCCGTATCTCGATCGCTGGGACGACGCGAACGGATAGAGGATGGCATCACGATGACGCTCACCGAGTTCGAAGCATCGGTCGCGACGGGCACGCCGCCCGTCGCATTGCCGCCGGTCCTGCTGGCGCTCTGGCACGACGCACGCGGCGACTGGGAGGCGGCCCATGAGGTCGCCCAGGACGTCCCCGACCCCGACGGCGCGTGGGTGCACGCCTACCTGCATCGGAAGGAAGGGGATGCCGGCAACGCCGCCTACTGGTATCGGCGCGCCAGCAAGCCGGTGTGCCGGCGAGTCGCTCGCCGAGGAGTGGCGGGAGATCGTGGAGGCGTTTCTCGCGCAGGCGCTCTGATAGAATCGCGCGCACCGCACGCCTTCCCGAGGAGTTTTCGATGCCGCATACCGCAGCCCGACGCTGGGCTCTCCTGCTGACCACCGCCGTCGTGCTCGGCGCCATCGTCGTGCCCGCGCAGCAGATGGTCACGGAGACCCGCGATCCCGCGCAGGCGCAGGACGAGGACTTCGCCACCTCGGTCAAGGCCTGGACGACCCAGCCGTACTTCATCAGTCCGCTGGTCGATCACCTGCCGAAGGTCGCCGGCGTCCCGACGCCGAAGGACGTGCTCGGCTATCACATCGGCGCGCCGGCCAAGCTGACCTACTACGCCGACATCCTCAAGTACTACAAGGCGCTCGCGCAGGCGCTCCCCGGCCGGGTCCGCGTCGAGCCAATCGGCAAGTCCGACGAGGATCGCGAGCTCGTCGTGGTGTGGATTTCGTCCGACGACAACCTCAAGAACCTGCAACGGAACCGCGAGAGCCTCGCTCGCATCGCGGATCCGCGGGCGAGCTCACCCGACCAGGTCCGGCAGCTGATTGCGACGACGAAACCGCAGTATCACCTGATGGGTGGGCTGCACAGCGGCGAGACCGGCCCGTCGGAGATGCTGATGGAGCTCGCCTATCGTCTCGCCACCGAGACGTCGCCGCTCGTCAGGCAGATTCGCGACAACGTCTACGTGTCGATCACGCCGGTGGCGGATCCGGACGGGCGGGATCGCAACGTCGACTGGTTCTACCGGAATCTCGAGCACCAGATCGGGCAGCCGGGCGGCGGCCGCGGCGGCGCTGAACCAGCTGCGACAACGACGGGGGCAGCCGGTGATGCCGCGCAGGGTCCGCCGGCAGGAGGCGGAGGCGGCCGCGGCGGCGCGCCCGGCGTGCCCTACTGGGGCAAGTACGTCTTCCACGACAACAACCGCGACATCAACCTCTCACAGGTGTCGATGCGCGCGATCGCCGACTGGTACTTCACGGCGCACCCGCCGATCATGCACGACCTGCACGAATCGCTGCCGCTGCTCTACACCTACAGCGGCGCGGCGCCGCAGAATCCCAACCTCGATCCCATCCTGTTCGCGGAGCTGCCGTTCTTCTCGAACTTCGAGCTCGCGCAGATGACGAAGTGGGGCATGCCCGGCGTCTACACGCACGCGTTCATGGACGGCTGGTCGCCCGGATACCTCGGCTCGATCGCCTACAACCACAACGGCATGATGCGGATGTACGAGACCCAGGCGGGGCGCGAGAATGCGCCCGCGGGCCGCGGCACCGCAGCGGCGGCGCCGGCCGCGACCACACCGCCCGCAGCGGCACCGGCCGCGCGCCAGCAGCCGCGACACCAGCGACCTCGCAGCCATCGGCGGCCGCCGCCGCGCCGTCAACGCCGGCCACGACGAACGCCGCGGCGCCAGCGTCAGACCAGACGGCATCGGCTCCGGCGGGACGGGGTCGTGGAGGACGAGGCGGGCGCGGCGGTCCACCCGCCGGCGGCCAGGCGGCCACAACCACACCACGGCCACGGCCGACGCGCCGCAGGCCGGACGCGGCGCCGCCGGACCTCCGACCGGACGCGGCGGCGGCCAGCCGCGCGAGTGGTATCGCGGCATCCCGATCCCGCCCGGCACGACCGACAACTGGTCGCGCCGCAACAACACCAACTACATGCAGACCGGCGTGCTCTCGGGCCTCCAGCTGACGTCGATGATTCCGAACCTGGTGATCGAGAACTTCTACCAGAAGACGCGGAACTCGATCGAGTCGGGCAAGACCGATGCGCCGCACGGCTTCGTCATCCCGGTCCAGCGCGACATGACGCGCGTCGCCGAGCTGGTCAACATCCTCCGCGTCCAGCGGATCGAAATCGGCGAAGCCACCAAGGAGATCAAGGTCAGCGACGGGACGTTCCCCGCCGGCTCCTACGTCATCAAGCGCGATCAGCCGTACGGCCGGCTGGCCAAGAACCTGCTCGAGCGCCAGAGCTATCCGGACCCCAACCTGCGCACCTATGACGACAGCGGCTGGACGATGGGGCTGGCGATGCTTGCCGACGTCCGCGAGATCAAGGACAAGGCGATCCTCGACGTGCCGGTCACGCTGGTGAAGACGGTGACGCCGGCCGGCAAGGTGACCGGCAGCGGGAGCGCCGGGCTCGCGGTCGCGCACTACGGCTCCAACAACATGATCGCGTTCCGCTACAAGCTGCGGAACGTGGCCATGAAGATCGCCGACCGCAGCTTCACCGTCGACGGTGTGGAGTTCCCCGCCGGCTCGTTCGTCGTGACGCCGCCGGCCGACCTGGCCGCGGTGCGTGCCGCGGTGACCGAGCTCGGATTGACCGCGGCGGCCCTGGCCCAGGCGCCGTCAGTGCCGATGCACGACGCCGATCTGCCGCGCGTGGCGATGTACTCGTCATGGACCGGCACCCAGGAGATCGGATGGGTGCGGTTCACGTTCGACAAGTTCGGCGTCCCGTTCGACCTGATTTACAAGGAGCGGGTCCGCAAGGGCAACCTGCGCGCCGACTACGACGTCATCCTCATGCCGACGCAGACCATGACCCGCCAGTCGGTCTACCAGGCGCCGGCCGCGCGCGCCGTGCCCTACATGAAGGACGCGAAGTACAAGTTCCTCGGCATGTACGGCGAGTCGCCCGACATCACCGGCGGCATGGGCGGCGAGGGCGTGGACGCGTTTGCCAAGTTCCTCGATGCGGGAGGCACGCTGATCGCGATGGGCAACGCGGTGCGCTTCCCCGCCGATCTCGGGCTGGCCCGCACCGTCGACGCAACCGCGACGACCTCGGCCAACTTCTACGCGCCCCGGCCGCTCGTCAACGCCGACGTCCTGCGGCTCGATCACCCGGTCTTCTACGGCTACAAGGACAAGGTGATGCCGATCAAATACATCCAGGGGCAGCCGCTCCTCAGCGTCGGCGAGTCGGATCGCGGCAGCGTCCTGGCGCGCTACGTCGGCGGTGAAGCCGCGGTGCTGAGCGGACTGATGCGCGGCGCCGACGAGATCCGCGACCGCCCCTTCGCGATCGACGTGCCCGGCGGCTTCACCGGCAAAGGTCGCGTGGTCCTGTTCGCCAACAATCCGATCTATCGCTGGCAGAACCACGGCGAGTTCAACATGGTGTTCAACGCCATGCTGAACTGGAACGATCTGGCCGGGACAGGGGCGCCATCAGCGGCGATCGGGACGAGGTAGCGATACAGAGGCCAATTGCTGCGAGCCGGCTGCGTCGAGCATTTATTTATTGCTCGCGGGCGCTGGCCCACCCCCGCGAGCTGGCGTGGGGCCCCACCCCTCACGCGAAGACGCGGCCCCCGGCGGTTGCTGCTGACAACATTCTAGCACGTCTGCCGTCAATGCAGCCAGGCTGCTCCCAACCCTACTCAGCAGCCAACCATTTTCCAAACCACGCGTGGATCTCGCCGTAGAAGAAGCGGCTGTTCTCGCCCCGCAGCACCCAGTGGTTCTCCTCCGGGAAGACGATCAGGCGTGACGGCACCTTCAGCCGCTGCAGCGCGCTGTACAACTGGATCGCGTTGTTCATCGGCACCCGGTAGTCGCGCTCGCCGACGGTCACGAGCATCGGCGTCTTGAGCGCGGCGGCGCGCGTCAGCGGGTTCTGCTTCGTCCACACCGGCGCCCCTTCCCACGGCGGCCCGCCGGCGTTCCGCTCGCGTCCGTAGATGGTGTCGCTGGTCCCCCACTGCTGCGCCTGCTCGAACAATCCGGCGTGGCTGACGAGCGCCTTGTACCGCGTCGTCGTCACCGCCAGCCAGTTCGCGAGATGGCCGCCGTAGCTGGCGCCTCCCGCCACCTGCCGTGCCGGGTCGATGAACGCATAGCGGCGAATCGCTTCGTCCGCGGCCTCGTTCACCTCGAGCCCCGGCCCTTCCAGCGGGTCGCCCTGGATGTTCTGCGCGAACTTCTCGCCGTACCCGGTCGACCCCGTGTAGTTGGTCAGCAGGACGACGTAGCCGGGCCGGGCGAGGAGGTGGTAGTTCCACCTGCACCACGAACTGATCGATCCACATCGAGTGCGGTCCGCCGTGGAGCAGCACGAGGAGCGGGTACTTGCGTGCCGGATCGAAGCCGGCGGGCAGCGCGACGAAGTTGTGGATGCGGGCGCCGCGTGAGCTGTTGAACCAGAACTCCTGGACCGGCTGCCAGTCGATGGCGGCGGCACGGTCCGTGTTGAATGACGACAGCACGATGCGGGCGCCGCTCGCGGCGTCGATCCGCACCAGCTCGGGAGGATTCACCGCGCTCTCCCACGTACCGGCGAGCGTGGTGCCTCGCCGCGCGCCGTCGAGCGCGCCGATCGTGCCGGCCGTGAGCGTGCCGACCTCGCGCACCGCTCCACCCGCGATCGGCATCGCGAAGAGCTTCTGCCGGCCGTGCTCCTCCGCCAGCAGGAAAATCGCGCGGCCGTCGCCGCCGACGACGAAGGTCGCGACCGAGCGGTCGAACCCATCGGTCAGTACCCGTCTCGACGCCGGCTTGCCTGCGGGTCCGCCGGGCGCCGCCCAGTCGAAGGCGACCAGCCGCGTCAGGTTGTAGACCTTCTCGCTATCCGCCTGGAACGCCGCGAGGAGGGTGCGGCCATCCGGCGTGAACGTCGGACGCTCGTAGCTTCCCGCATCCGACGTCAGCTGCCGCGGCTCGCCGCCGGCAGCCGGGACCAGCCAGAGCGCCTGTATGACGTCCGTGAACGCGGCCTCGTGACGGTTCGCGGTGGCCGCGAAGACGAGGCTGGCGCCGTCGGGCGTCCAGGCCGCCGAGATCGTGTCGCTGCCGGATCCCCACTGTCCCGCGAAGCCCGGAGCCGCGGCGAGCTTCGAGCCGGCGAGGACGTCCTTCGAAGGCGTCGCCGGCGTCGAGCACCTGGACGAACAGCGACGGCCGGCGATCGTCGAGCCAGCGATCCCAGTCGCGGATCGGGAAGCTGTCGAACACGCGCGCGTTCCACTTGCGATTGCGCCGCTCGGCCGCGATCCGCCGATTGTCGTCGTCGGTCCCCGCACCCGGATAGACGTCGCTGATGAAGGCCAGCGCCTTGCCGTCGGGCCGCCAGATCGGCGTTCTCGCGCCGGTGCTGAGGGTGGTCACGCGCCGGGCCTCGCCGCCGCCGGCGACGTCGATGACGTAGAGCTGGGCGGCTTCGTCGGTCTCGCGGCGGGCCGAGAAGGCGATGCGCCGGCCGTCGGGGTCCCAGGCTGCGCCGCTCTCTCCCGCGCGCGTGGCGGTGAGCCGGCGAGGCGGCGCGCTGCCATCGACCGGCACGAGCCAGAGGTCGCTGGCCTGGTCGCGCTCGTCGTAGGCCGGCTCGGTGACCTGCACCGCCGCCCACTTGCCGTCAGGGCTGACGATCGGCGCGCCGAGCCGCTTCGCCAGCCAGACGTCCTCGTGCGTAATCGCCCGCTTCTGCGCGAACACGTCGGCGCCAGCCAGCAGGACGATCAGCGCGACCGCCGCCGCCGGTACCGTCGGCCTGACGTGCTGCCATCGCGTCAGCGCCATCCCCATCAACATCCTCTTACTTCGCAAAATATCCCCTCCTGGCCAGGACGGTTCCCTGGCGCGTCTTGAGCCGCACGGTGACCTGATGCCATCCGGGCGCCGCCGTACCCGCCGGCGAGTACCCGAGCACGTAGCGGCTGTTGAACTCTTCGATCACCCGCGCGAAGGTCGTCTCGATGTCGCGATTCTGCTGCGCGTGCAGCAACCGGCCGCCGGTGTCGCGGGCAATGCGGCCGAGGAATCGATCGTCGGTGGCGGGCTCCGGCTGGCGCGGCTGCCCGTACGTGCGGGCACCGGTGCCAGGCACGAACCGGGGCGACTCGCGCACCCCGATCGCATAGACCGTGGTGTCGGAGCGCGCCGCCACCCGCAGCACGCGCTCGTCGTCGAGGATGCTGCCGGTATCGACGCCGTCGCTGAACAGCACCATCAGCGTCCGGGTCGAGGACGCGCCGCGGAACGCGAGACCGGCGAACGCGGCGTCGAGGAGCGAGGTGCTGCCGCCGGCACGAAGCGATGCGATTGCGGTGCGGACCCAGGCGCGGTCGGCGGTAAACCCGCTCGGCAGATCGAGCCGATGCGAGAACGACACCACCGCGACACGATCCGCCGGCCGCAGCCGATCGACGATCGCCAGCGCGCCCTTCTTCAGAAAGTCGAGGCGCTCGCCAGCCACGCTGCCGCTGGTGTCGAGCACCATGATCACGTTGAGCGGCAGCTGCTCGACGTAGACCTGCTCGACCGATTGGGGCACGTTGTTGTCCAGCACTTCGAAGTCGCCCGCGCCGAGGCCGGTGATCACGCGCCGGCCGTCGGTCACCAGGGCGTCGATCGTGACGAGCGCCGACTGCGTTCGGAACCGCTGCGGCCGGCCCGCCTGCAGGATCGCATGGGTGGCCAGCATCAGGGCCACGGCAACGGCCGCGCGCGTCCTCATTGCCGTGCGCTCAATCGCAGCAGCGGGAGCCGCGTCCAGAAGTGCCAGAATTCACCAGTCCCGTACGTCCAGTACGGATCGTCCTTGGAGTACGCGGCCAGCAGGACCGTCATGCGAACCGCCGCGTCGTCGGTGCGACCGGTCATGTAGGCCAGCTCGCTCATCGCGATCTGCGCGCTCTGCGCTTGCGGATAGATCGCGATCGCCTCTTCGTACTGCCGTTCGGCCGCTTCCACGCGTCCCGCTGCCGACTCGGTCAGGCCGAGGAACAGGGTGGCCAGATAGACAAGGGGTGGAAGCCTCGCCAGCTTTTTCGCCGTCTCCAGCGAACCGGCCGCGCCCTTCAGGTCCTGCTGCGCGTAGAGCGTGCGACCAAGCCGAAGGTGACCCTCGACGAGGAGCGGATCCACCGCAAGCGCCTCGCGGAAGAATTCGGCAGCCCGTGACAGTTCCCGCTCCTTGTTGATTCGTTGCGACTCCGTGCGCGACCCGGACGCGTCGTAGAGCTGAAGGTATCCCGACCAGATCGCCGGCATCTCGCGGTCGGTGCCGCTCGCGAGCAGGATGAGCGCGTCGCCCGGAAACATGTCGCGCGCCTCCGACAGCAGCGGGCGGCTCTGGCCGTAGCTGGCCTGCCCGTGCAGATACGCGACCACCAGCAGGTACCAGTCCCGAACGAAGACCCGTCCCCGCTCTGACAACCCGACGTCCTTCACGGCCCTGGCCAGCGCGCGTGCAATGGCTCGCGCCGCATCGTAATGCACGACCCGCCAACGCCCGAGTCCGTCGCGTCCCTGCCCGAACCAGGCTTCCGTGTGCATGAGGATCGCCGCCTGCGCGCGGCGCAGCCACTGGTCCGGCTGATCGCGCGGCGTCTGGTGGAACCGGTTCGCTTCCGCCCAGACCTGCGCGTAATCCAGCTTGGCGAGGATTTTCCAGGCCTCCTCCGGGTGCCCCTCCCGGTAGCTGTCGACCGCGAGGTCGTACATCGTCCGGGATTGCGCGGCGGCCGGCGCGGCGCTCACGGCAAGGCCGAGGGTCAGACAGCACAACAGCCGGAGCCAGTGGGAACGCGCCATTTCGGACGGATCCTACCGCGTGAGCCGAACCGCGCATCCCTTGCGCCTTCCAGACCATGAGGACACTTCCCGCGCTCCTGCTGCTGATGGCCCTGGCGCCGGCTCCGGTCCTCGCCCAGGACCGCCTGCCACGAGCCGATTTCTCCGGAACGCTCGGCTGGTTCAGCTCGCACCATTCGGAGCTGGAGTCGTACAACCAATGGGCCAACGAAAGCCTGATCGGGGAGATCGGCGCCGGTTTCTACTGGACGCCGCACTGGAAGACCGAGGTGCTGGCAGGGGCCAGCACCGAAACCGACCACTACGGATCGAACTCGGTGGTGATCAACGGGCAGCCGTTCTTTTCCCCGGCGCATTTCACGTTCTCGACCAGGCGGGTGTCGATCACGCAGCAGTACCAGTTCGGGAACAACCAATGGTTCCACCCCTACCTCGGCGTCGGGGTCGACGGGGTGTGGGAGCGGCGCGCCCGCCGCGACGAGCCAATCTACACCTACGACCAGGTCACGCGTCGGAGCGTGCTGGTCAGGCCCGAACGGGAGTACGCCGCAGACACGGAGCTGCGAGCGCTGCCGGCGGCCGCCGCGGGATTCAAGTCGTACATCACTGCCCGCGGCTTCTTCCGCGCCGACCTGCGGGTGACCTTCTCGGGAGGGCCGGATGAAGCCGTCCTTCGATTCGGCTTCGGCGTTGATTTCTAGGAGATGGCGATGAAGCGCTTCCTGGCGTTGATCCTCAGTGTCCTGCTGGCGTCTCCCGGATGCGCCGCCACGATCGCGCGGCAGACCCGCGACTCCGGCGCGCGCGTCAACCCGTCAGCGCCCGACCCGGCGCTCATGTCCGACTACATCAGGCAGCTGCCGGTGGGATCCCGCGTTCGCGTCACGCTGGCCAGCGGCAAGGTGATCCGCGCCACACTCATGAAGCGCGACGCCGACCCGATCGTCGTACAACGACGGACGCGGATCCCGGAACCCCCGTTCGAGATCTCCGTGCGCGAGATCCTGGCGATGGAGCTCGATACCCCAAACGGCAGCGTGGGTCGAAACATCGCGGTCGGCGCGGCCGCCGCGGCGGGTGTGACGCTCGGCGTGCTGGTGCTGCTCGCCGCGATCTTCTCGGATTAGGCCAAGGTGTGACCTCAACAGCCCAGAATGACCTCGTTCGGCGTATCTAAGTTTCCTCTTCCGGAGACTCCAGGCGCCGTAACGGTTTTGTGAGGCGGACGCAACAACCGGCAGCACAACAGGTTACGCGGAACGCGCTAAACGTCGCATGGTCAGCACGCCATTTGCACTCGTGATTGCGCAACGTCGGGAGGCCGGCGGCTCGTATGAAGCCGCAGGCCTCGTTCGCGTCGGCGACCCATCCGGGTATACCGGAGGGCCGCCGGCGTTCGCAACGCTTCTTGCACTGGTGACCCTCGCCAGTCGCGTCTCGTCGCAATCCTTCGACGAATTTCTCACGACCTCTCGGCATCGTCCTGGGCACGGCGGCCGCTCTTGCGCTGACCGGCTCGCTCCGTTCGCTGCTGTTCGCGGTCTCGCCCGGCGATCCGCTCACGCTCGCCGCTGTTGCGGCGATGCTGATCGCCGTGTCGCTGGTTGCGACATTCGCTCCCGTGCGCCGCGCGACCCGTATCGCCGCATCGACCGCGCTCCGCGCCGACTGACGCCGTTCCCCTCGGGGGCGGGCGGCACGATACCATGTCGTCGAGCCTGCCCCGTGAGCACGACACTGCCGAGCGCCGAAGCCCTTCACCATCACTCACGCCGGATGCGGGGACGCGACCGGGACGAGGCGCATCGCGCCGCGACGCCACTCGAACTGCTGTTCGATCTGACATTCGTGGTCGCCTTCGGCATGGCGGCCTCCCAGCTCGCCCACGCGCTCGCGGAGGGCCACTATCAGACAGGCCTGCTCGGTTTCGGTCTCGCGAGCTTCGGCATCTGCTGGGCCTGGACCAATTTCTCGTGGTTCGCGTCGGCCTACGACACCGACGACTGGATCTTCCGCATCGCCACCATGGTGCAGATGATCGGCGTGCTGATCCTGGCGCTGGGCCTGCCGCGCATGTTTGCGTCGATCGAGCACGGCGAACACCTCGACCCCTCCATCATGGTGCTCGGCTACGTCGTGATGCGCGTCGCTCTGGTTTTCCAGTGGCTGCGCGCGGCTCGACAGGACCGCGCCCGGCGCCGGGTGAGCCTCACCTACGCCGTGGCCGTCTCGCTGGCGCAGGTCGGATGGGCGGCCCTGATCTTCGTGCACTTCTCCATTGCGGTCACGTTCGTCCTCATCGGCATGCTCGCCATCGTCGAGCTCGCAGGCCCCGTGCTCGCCGAGCGGAAGGATGGAGGCACGCCCTGGCATGCCCACCACATGGTCGAGCGCCTCAGTCTGTTCGCGATCATTGCCCTGGGCGAGGGGGTCGTCGGCACGGTCGCGGCGCTGTCAGCCGTCGTCGAGCAACAGGGGTGGACGCTGGATGCGGCGCTGGTCGGCATTGCGGGCACCGGCCTCACGTTTGGCTTGTGGTGGGTGTATTACATCCTGCCTTCCGCGGAGATCCTCCACACCCACCGCGAACGATCGTTTGTCTGGGGATACAGCCAGCTGTTGCTGGTGACGGCGATCGTCGCCACCGGCGCCGGACTTCACGTCGCGGCGTACTTCATCGAGCACAAGGCCCATATCAGCCCGCTCGCGACCGTGCTCACCGTCGCCGTCCCGGTTGGCGTCTTCCTCGGGCTGATCTATGGGCTTTACTACTACCTCGTTCGACGATTCGATCCGTTTCACGTGTGGCTGCTGACGGCGACGGCGGAGTCGTCGCGGCCGCGGTTACCGCAGCGCTGTCCGGCATCAGCATGGCCGTCTGCCTGGTCATCCTCATGCTTGCGCCAGCCGTCACCGTCGCCGGCTATGAAGCACGCGGATATCGGCATCGGGCGGATGCGCTCGCGAATCGCTGATGATTCATTAGCGGGCCTACCATCCGCCTGAAACGCGCGCCACGAGCTCCATCTCATGGGGGTCGACCTCAGTCGCGTGAACTACCGAGCTCGGCGACCTAAGGCACCCCCCGGGGAGACAACACCCGCTGACGGATCTGTGTGCACTCCTCAACTGGCTGAGGTCGATGGAGTTAGCGATTCCGCGCCTCAAGCACATCCCTTGCTCTGCATACGACGCCAATAACATCGGTGTCGAGGATGCCGGGGGTCCGGCCAGACAAGCCCCGGCCGGAGGAGTCAATGCGAAGGTACTTTGCTGTTCTGTTATGTCTCGGGCTGCTTTCGGTGGTCGCGGGGGTCAAGGCCCACGCGCCGTCGGGCGCGATCTTCACCACCGTCGAAGACGGCACCGAGGTCAACTACAACCATTACGCGTCGAAGTTCGACGTGTACCTCGACGGCGGTCCGGGGCCCGGCGCGCCACAGCACGCCGCGGGCCTCGACGATGGCAGGTACGTCTTCCAGGTCACCGACCCGTCGGGGAGGCGGCTGCTGTCCACGGACATCGCCGCGTGCCGGCAGTTCGACGTGGTGGCCGGGGTGATCTCCCAGTACGTGGTCGTGGCCGGCTGCGATCCGGTGAATCACGACACCGGCCTGGACATCGATCACAACGCCACGACGGTGCAGCTGATGCCGTACCTGGACACGCCGAACAACGGCGGCGTGTACAAGGCGTGGGCCGTCCGCGTCGGGGACTTCCTGGCCGGCTGCGCCGCGCTGGGTGTGGCCAACGGCCTCAATGTCGTCGACTGCGGAAATGCGGCGGGCAACAAACACGGCTTCGTGCCGGCCACAGCAAGACCGACAACTTCAAGGTCAAGCTGAACGCGCCGATCCGCGAGATCGACACGCGCTTCTTCTACGACCTGGACGGCAACGGCTGGAAGAGCTGGGGCGAGGAGTCGATCGACGGCCTGCAGATCACGTGGGTTGACCCGCTCGGCGGGTCGAACAAGAAGTCGTCGTACCTCAACACGGCGCTCGACATCGATCACGAGGCGCACGTCGAGGCGATCGAGGACGGCGCTCACCTGATCAAGATCGAGGCCCAGCCCGGCTGCACTCCCGGCACGATCCGCGTTGCCGGCTACTTCCTGCCGCAGGTGGGCCCGCAGACGGTTTCCATCAATGTCCCGGCGAAGATGAAGGAGGGGACGATCTTCGTCGACGTCGCCTGCGTCGTTCAGTAAGAGCTGTTGCGCACGCGCCGTGGATGTCCCCTCCACCCGGGGCGCCACGGCGCCGTTTTGCCCGCCGCCACGACTCATGTGGTACAACACGCTCTATGAGCGATGCACCCAAGAGCGCGCTGGATCTCGTGTTGGAGCGCCTTCGGAAGAAGGACGCCGACGCGGGCGTCGTCGAGCAGACGCTGACCGACGCGCAGCGGGCGGCCATCGCGGAAGCGCGAAGCGTCTACGAGGCTCGGGTGGCCGAGCGCAAGAATCATGCATTCGTCGGCCGTGCGCACGACCTTCGAGCCGGCGGAGCGGCAGGCCCAGGACGATGCGCTGCGGCGTGACCTCGAGCGTTTCGAGTCCGAGCGCGAGACCAAGGTCAGAAAGATCCGCGAAGGCGCCTGATCGGGCTGAGGCCGGCGTCCCCCGGTGGTAAGCGCCTGGGTTCCGGAGTATGCTCGACTGGTTCAGACTTCGCCCCGCACGCAGGGCCAGACCAGGAGAGCCGATCGCATTGGGAACCGTCGTTTCCTTTCCTCGAACCTCGGGCGTGCCTGACAAGCGCCACGGCGCAGATCGACGTCATCGCCCTCGTGGCGGCCGGCGAACCGGAGATCAGCAGGGGTTCGCCCCGCTCGTGCTCCTCGTGGACGAAGACCCCGAGAGCGGTCAGCGCTGCGAAGCGATCCTCGCCAAGCTGCGCTTCGCGGTCGCCCCGGCGCATACGCTTGCCGAGGCCACGCGCGTCATGGACGCCCTCCGTCCGAACCTGATCGTGGGTCATGTCAGCGATCCCGACGCGCTGCGGCGGGCGGCGCCGCCGGAGATTCCGCTCGTCATCCTGGACGACAGCCTGAGCGCACCGGATGCGATGGTGGGAGAGATTCGCCGCGCCCTCCGCAAGCGCGCGGCCGAATAGCGGGTCCCCGGTCAGTCCAGCGCGACCGCCGGCCCGGGTGCCTCTTCGCGACGCGAATGCGCCAGCGCCAGGGTGAGCGCGTCGATCATCGCTTCCCTCTCGAACGGCTTCTGCAGCAGCATGATGGCGCCGACTTCCGTGACGCGCTCGCGATCGGGGTTGGTCATGCCGGTCATCAGCACCACGGACGGCCCGATCCGGCGGCTCAGGATCTCGCACAGATGAAAACCGTCCGGCGGAGGCAACACGACGTCGACGAACGCGACGTCCGGCCGATACGCGATCGCCGAATCCAGCGCCTCACGCCCTGAGCCCACCGCGATGACCATGCAGCCTTCGTCCTCGAGCCAGGCCGTGAGCAGGCCGAGCATCTCGGGGGAATCGTCTGCGATCAGCACGCGAGGCACCGGACTCGCGTTCCGCGAGGGATGCTCGACCATCGCCGAGAGGTGCGTCGCCCACACGCGATCGCAGGCCAGACACTGGAAGAACGCGCGGGCGTCTTCGTGACCGGCCGGTTCGGCAACGCCTCCGCAGCGGGGGCAGCACATGTCCATAAAAGGTACGCAAGCGGGCGGCGCCTGCATCGACTCACGACGGCAGGGGCCGGGAGAGCTGGGGTATCCATCACTAGAGCAAAAGGGAGGCCAGCAGGATAGACGCCATTTCCCCGAGGCTCGCCTCGTCGGGTGTTCCAGTCACGAAACTCCTGACGAACCTTGTCAGTCGATCTGACGACTAGTTGTGAGCACCGGTTTTGTAATCGCACCCGGACCCGCGATACTTTCCTCGACACCGGATGCTGGTCGGACTCATCGCGGACACTCACGGCCTGATTCGCGAGGAAGCGCTCCGCGCCCTCGATGGCGCGGACATCATCTTCCACGCAGGAGACGTCGGCCGTGCTGCGGTACTGGACGCGCTCGCCGCGATTGCACCGGTTCACGCCGTCCTCGGGAATACCGATGTCCCGGATGGGACGCTGCCGGCTTCGATCAGCCGCGAGCTCGAGGGCGTCCGGCTGCACGTCAGTCACGGGCATGAGATCGGCCGTCCCACGCCGGAGGCGCTCGCCGCACGCTACGGTGGCGACGTGATCGTCTACGGCCACACGCATCGCCCCCTCATCCAGATGGTCGGCACCGTGCTGGTGATCAATCCGGGCGCCGCCGGTCCACCACGCTTCAACCTCAAACCCAGTGTCGCGCTACTCAGCCTGCCCAGCCGGGAAGCGCGCCTGCTTCCCCTGTAAATGGACCGTCATGCTCATGCCCTCGTTGACCGTGCGCCGGTGCTGTCTCGCGGCGATCCTCATGCTTGGCACCGCGCTCTCAGCTTCGGAGCGCCGGCCGATCACCGATCAGGATCTCTTCGCCTTCGTCTGGATCGCCGACCCGCAGATCTCGCCCGACGGTTCCGAGATCGCCTTCGTGCGCGTGACCGTCGATCGCCAGCGCGACCAGTACCACTCCGCGATCTGGGCGGTGCACGCCGACGGACGCGACGCGCCGCGGCAGCTCACCGTCGGGACGCGCGACCTCTCGCCGCGGTGGTCTCCCGACGGGACACGCCTCGCCTTCATTCGTACAGGTCGAGCGCGACGGCCGGCCGCTGGGGCCGCAGATCTTCGTCATGCCGCTCGCCGGTGGTGAACCGCGGGCGATCACGCAGATGCCTCGCGGCGCGACCAATCCGATCTGGTCGCCGGACGGCACGACGATCGCCTTCACGTCGACCACGCGGAGCGAGGAGCTGCCGCGTGACGAGGTCCAGTTCTCCGAAACCACCCGCAAGCGCGAAACCGACGTCCGCGTCATCACCGACCCGGCCTATCGCGCCAACGGCGTCGCCGGCTTCGGGTATGTCGATGCCGGCCGGCCGTCGCACGTGTGGACGGTCGCCAGCGCGGCCGATGGCGAACCGCACGCGACGCCGCGGCAGATCACGAGCGGTGAGTTCGGCGCAGCCAGCCACGCCTGGGCACGCGACGGGGCGGCCATCTATTTCGTCTCGGATCGACGCCCCCGGGCCTACTCCCTTCAGGACGACGCGGACATCTACAGCGTCGGGAAGGACGGCGGCGAGCCGCGCCGGGTGGTGAGCATCGACGGACGGATCGGCGCGTTCACGGTGTCGCCGGACGGCCGGCGGGTCGCGTTCGTCGCCGCGGCGAACGGCAAGCCCGAGCAATCGTTCGACCAGCCGGACCTCTGGGTCGCAACAATCGATGGCGGCTCGGCCGCCAATCTGACCGCCTCGTACGACTTCGACATCAGCGGCGGCTTGAGCGGCAATCAGCGCGCCCCGCGCGGGCAGCATCCGGCGTATCCGGTGTGGAGCCAGGATGGCGCGCGCGTGTTCGTCCGGACCGGCCGGCATGGCGGCGCGGGACTCATGTCGTTTGCCGCGGCCGGACGCGAGCCGGACGGCGTTGCCGGGCCTGTCAGGGCCGAGGCGCAGGAAGTGGTGTCGTTCACCGCCAACGCCACCGCGACGAGGTTTCGCCGCCGTCATCTCATCGTCGACCGGCGATCGGCGACCTCTTCGTCTACGAGGGCGCGACAGGATCGGCGTCGAAGAAGCTGACCACCTTCAACGACGAGCTGTTCGCCAAGGTCTCGATGAGCGCGCCGGAAGAGATCTGGTACCCGAGTTTCGACGGCAAGAGAGTGCAGGGCTGGATCCTGAAGCCGCCGGACTTCGACGCGGCGAAGAAGTACCCGCTCATCGTGCAAATCCACGGCGGGCCTCATGCCGCCTACGGCCACACCTTCACGCACGAGTTCCAGTGGATGGCCGGCCGCGGCTACGTGGTGCTCTACACCAACCCGCGCGGCAGCTCGAACTACGGGCAGGAGTTCGGCAACGCCATCCAGTTCAACTATCCCGGCGACGACTACAAGGACGTCATGGCCGGCGTGGATGCGGTCGTGAAACGCGGCTACGTCGACGAGTCGCGCATGGGGGTGACCGGCGGCAGCGGCGGCGGCCTGCTCACCAACTGGGTCGTGACGCAGACCACCCGCTTCAAGGCCGCGGTCAGTCCAGCGCGACATCTCCGACTGGTCGGCGTTCTGGTACACAGCCGACTTCACGCAGTTCACGCCGTCCTGGTTCCGCAAGGCGCCGTTCGAGGATGCCGCCGACTACGCACGGCGCTCGCCGATCACGCACGTCGGCGAAGATCCAGACGCCGCTGATGTTCATCCTCGGCGACGAGGACTGGCGCACGCCGCCGGCGCGCCGGCGGCGAACAGCTGTTCCGGGCGCTGAAGTACCTGAAGCGGCCCACCGTGATGGTCCGCTTCCCCAACGAGAACCACGAGCTGTCGCGCAGCGGCAAGCCCTGGCACCGCGTCGAGCGCCTTCAGCACATCATCGGCTGGTTCGACAAGCACCTGCTCGGCAAGACGCTCGACATCTACGACGAGCGGTGAGCGCGCCCGTCAGCGTTTGATGCCGAGCGCGACCGTCCCGCGCGACGCGATGTAGAGGAAGAGAAAGCAGTAGAGGACCACGAGCTCGCCGCCGTTCTGGCGGGGAATCAGCGCCTGCGGCGCGTACACGATGACGTACGTGGCCGCCATCTCGATGCTCGCGATGAAGGCGGCCAGGCCGGTCAGCACGCCGAAGGCGATCATCAGGCCGCACACCAGCTCGATCACGCCGAACGCGCCGAACTGCGTCATCAGCGACACCCGCCGGCCGCCGAACACGCCGAACAGTTTTTGCGCGCCATGCATGGCGAACAGAATCCCCGCCACGATTCTCAGGACACCGTAGATCTGGGGCGACAACCGGCCGAGCACGCGTTCCATCGAGACCCTCCGCCCACATCGTAACGCGCGCAGGCCTGTCGCACCCGCTTCTACTCGCCCCGACCGGGACGGCTTCGCACCGGCGCGTCTTCAGCGCTCGTACGAATCGGGTCCCAATCACCGAAGCGCTTGATGGAAGACACGCCAACCGGCAGCGGATTGGCTGGCGAGTATCCCAATCTCACGTCCAGCGGAGCCGGATAGCCGACGACGTTGACCGGGACGTTGGGGTCGGTCGTGGCAGAGGCACTGCCCTGCTTCATGTTCAGCGTGACCTGTCCGGTCGAGTCGATCGTCCCCCAGCCCACGATCACCACAGGCTGGGCTGGCGTCCGGGCCAGCGGAATCGATCGCGATTGCGCACCGAGCGGCAGGCCGGCCGTCGAGACACACAACCACAGCAGGCAGCAGGCGATGAGGGTCAGGACGAACTTGGTATAGCGATCCGTCGGCATGGGTGTTCTCCAGCGGCTGAGCGGGCAGGCACGCCGCAACGGATATCAGACAGCACTACACGGCTGACGGCCGGGATTTTTTGCGGCCCAGACCTGCGATCACGGTGAGCGTCCAAGGCCTGAGAGCGCGGTAACATCACCGCGCGCAGGAGGTGCGATGGCGCCAGCCGGTAACCGGGTGATCGCGGGTCTTGTCCTGATCGGGTCGATAACGTCGATGACGTCGATAACGTCGATAACGATGACGGACGGCACCGCGACGCAGCCGTCGAGTGGATCGGGTACGGGCCTCATGGTCGGCCGGGTCGTTGATGCCGCAACTGGCCGGCCGATCGGCGGGGCCATCGTCACGCTACAGGGCACTTCCGGAGCCGCGGTAGTCCGGAGATCGAGCACCATGCCGCAGCCCGATGCCGGGGGGCAGCCACCCATTTTGACCGGTACTGACGGCTATTTCGTGTTCCGCGACCTTCCGACCGGCGCGTTCACGATTGCCGCAGCCAAGCCCGGGTACGCCGACGGCGCCAGCGGCCGGCGGCGGCCCGGGGGACCGTCTCAGGCCGTCACGCTCGAAGCCGGAGAACGCGTCGGCGACGTCGTCGTCCGGTTGTGGAAGCACGGCTCCCTCGCCGGCAGCGTCGTCGATGAGATCGGGGAGCCGGTGGTCGGCATGACGGTCCGCGCGTATCGACGGTCGGCGGCTGGCGGCAGTCGCCGTTTCGTGCCGTCCGGCGCGGCAATGACCGATGATCGCGGGATATATCGCATTCGCGGCCTGGTCCCGGGCGAGTACATCGTCTGCGCCTGTGCACGGCAATCCACGATGCCGCTGGAGATGGCCTTTTCCCGCGGAACCGGCCCCGGAAGCGGCGGAACGCCGAGCGCCGGGGGTCCGTACCCGATCCAGGTCGGCGACACGACGCTCGGGGTCGCACCCGGACCCGCATTCGCACTCGTCGGTAACCGTCTGATGACATACCCGCCGGTCTTCCAACCGGAAGGAACTCCGTCCGCTGACGCGCAGACCATATCCCTGATTTCCGGCGAGGAACGAACCGGCATCGATCTCCAGATCGCGGCTGTGCCCGGCGTGCGTGTGTCCGGCACGCTGAGCAGTCCGGACGGCATCGTCGATGGCGTGCCAATGCGCCTGGTGCATGAGGTCTTCGAGCACACCGCACTGCAGCAGGAGAGCCCCACGACGTTGACCGACCGCAACGGCCGGTTCACCTTCCCGTCAGTACCGGCCGGGCGGTACACGCTGCGAGTGATCCGGCGAGCGCCGGGGATCAACCCGCCGCAGACCGAAGCGGTGTTCTGGACCCACATGCTGCTGGTGATCGGGCGAACGGATGTCGATGGCATTGCCGTCGTGCTCCAGGACGGACTGCGGATCACTGGTCAGTTCGACTTCGAGGGAACGTCGGACAGGGCTGCCGTCCGATTGCCGCAAGTGCCGGTGGTCCTCGAACCAGCCGACGCGTCGCCCGACGATCCGGCGATGTTGCTCGGGCCCAATCCCGTCGATCCGGCCGGTCACTTCAAGACCGTGGGCGTCCCAGCGGGCCGCTATTTCCTTCGCGTCTCCGGTTCGCCGGTCGGGTGGATGTTCAAGGCCGCGATGCTCAACGGCATCGATGTGTCGGAGACGCCCTTGGATCTGCACGACGATGTCGGTGGCGTCGTCATTACCTTCACGGATCGCTGGACGGGCATTCGCGGCACGGTGCGCACCGCGAGGAACCAGCCTGACGAAGGCGCGTCGGTCCTGCTCTTTCCGAGCGATCCCGCAGCGATGGTCGAACCATGGCGCCGGCGCTCGCCGGACGCGAAGCACACGCACCTCGAAGTGGGGCGAGTACTCGTTCACGTCGCTGCCCGCCGGCGACTACTACGTCGTCGCCGTGCCGGACCAGGATGCGGCCGACTGGCAGGACCCGGCGTCCCTGGAGCTGATGGCCCGGACGGCGACACGACTGACGATTACAGAAGGCGACCAGAAGGTGGTCGACCTTCGCACGCGCGAGGCTCGCTGATGCGCGCGGCCGCCGCACTCCTCGCCGGTTCGTTGATCGCCTCTTCGGCAATCGCGCAGCAACCTCGGGACGGGGTCCGCCCGATGCTCGCGGGCGCGGGCCGAATCTGGGGTGTCGTGACTTCCGATGCAGCGGAGCCAAAGCCGCTCCGGCGCGCTCGCGTCACCTTGAGCGGAGGCGAATTGGTCGTCGGACGCACGGTGCTCACCGGTGACGACGGCAGCTTTGCCTTCGACGGATTGCCTGCGGGACGCTACACGGTTGGTGCTGTGAAGGACGCATACGTCCCGGTCAGCTTCGGCGCGAAGCGGCCGGGCCGGCCCGGCACGGCAATCACGCTCCGCGGCGATGAGCAACGCAGAGTCACGCTCGCGCTGCCGCGCGGCGCCGCGATCACCGGCATCATCACGGATCCCGAGGGCCAGCCCGCTGCAGACGTCGGAGTCATGGCGCTCACCTGGCGATATCTCGGGACGCTCGGCGAGCGGCGGCTGGTGCCCGCGGCTACGTCGGTTTCCCCCACCGACGACCGCGGTGTCTACCGGATCTTCGGTCTCCCGGCTGGCGAGTACCTGATCGCCGCACAACGCTTTGGCCCACGCCCTGGTCCGGGCGATCTCGTGATCCTGTCGTCTGCTGACGTCAAACGCGCGCTTGCTGATGTTGCGGTTACCGCCAGCCGCCCGCTCGCAAGGACTCCGGGGCCAACAGCAGTCGCACCTGCTCCTGCGGCGGCGGCTCCGACCAGACCCGCCCCGGAGAATCGGATTCGCCCAGATCTTCTACCCAGGCACTGCGGCACTGGCCCAGGCCAGGCCGATCAGCGTGGCGGCTGGAGAAGAACGGGCCGCGGTCGACTTTCAACTGGACTACGTTCCGACGGCCGCTGTGGCAGGCGTCGTCGTTGGCGGCGGCGACTCGGCATCAGCTGAGGTCGTGCTGACGCATCGCGATCCAGCGGTCCCCGGTGAGACCACGTCGCGGGGGATGAGAACGCTCGCCGATGGTCGGTTCTCGTTCAACGGCATACCGCCAGGCGATTACACGGTAACGGCACGCTTCACTCCTTATCCACGCCGGGACGCCACGTCGATACCGCCGACCCAATGGGCGGCGACCGACGTCGCCGTCAATGGTCAGGACGTTCCCGACCTGGTGCTGGCGCCCCAGCCTGGCTTCACCATCCAGGGACGCATCGAGTTCGAAGGCAGCACGAAGCGGCCGCAATTGCCGGAGCGGCGGCTTTCCCTCCCACTTTCATTGAACCCAAACGGCACTTTCGTACCCTCCGTGCAGCCCGAGCCGGACGGACGATTCGTCGTTGACAGCTTGCCTCCCGGCCAGTTCATGGCGACCGCGCTCGTGGCATCCGGACACCGCTCGGCTCGTGGTGGTTGAAATCCGCAATCCTGAACGGGCGCGACATCCTCGACGAACCGCTGCAGGTCCGGCAGAGCGAAGTCGATCTCGTTGTCACGTTTTCCGATCGAGCGTCCGAGCTGACCGGAACGGTGGCCGGCCCCCTCGGCCAACCGATATCGAGCATGGTGGTCGCATTCAGCACGGATCGCAGGTCCTGGTTCTTCAACTCGCGCAGGATTGCCGCGGTGCGCGCCGACGCGCAGGGCCGCTATTCGCTCCGGAATCTTCCGCCTGGCACCTACTTCGTCCTGCAGACCGACGAACTGGAGCATGGCGAATGGTTCGACCCGACCGTGCTCGAGACGCTGGCTCGTGATGCTGCGCGGATCACCCTCGCTGAATACGAGAAGAAGGCTCACGACATCAAGGTCGCAGCGAGGTAACACGCTTGACGGCGAGCGGAAGTTGCATCAGAGTCGCGCAGCCGCTTGTCGAGGAGTTTCATGAGCCCACGTCAGTGTCTCGCTGTTCCTGTCGCTTCTGCTCTTCTCGGTTTCTCCGAGCGGACAACCGTCCCCGTCATCGACCGACACCGTGATCCTCGTCACGCTCGACGGTGCACGCACCGAAGAGATCTTCGGCGGCCTCGACGCCGACGTGCTGCGGTCGACGCTGGCCAAGGACGCGAAGCTGGAGGCACATCCCGCCTACAAACGTTTCCACGCCGAGACGCCAGAGGCGCGCCGCGAGAAGCTGATGCCATTCTTCTGGCGGGAGCTGATGGCGAAGCATGGCTCGATCGCCGGCAACCGCCGCCTGAACAGCGTGGTCACGCTCACCAACTCCCACCGCTTCTCGTTTCCGGGCTATTCGGAGATCCTGCTCGGCGAAGCCCACGACGAGACGATCAAGAGCAACGACCGGGTCCAGAACCCGTACGTCACGCTGCTCGAGGAGTTGCGCGCGCACCTGAAGCTGCCGGCGTCAGGCGTGGCCGCCTTCGGATCGTGGGAGGTGTTCAACGAGATCGTCGAGCACACGCCGGGCACGTTGACCGTCAACGCCGGCTACGAGGCGTTCGAGACGCGCGACCCGGCGGCGCGCGAGCTGAGCAGCCTCCAGTTCCATACCCCGACGCCGTGGAACTCGGTGCGTCACGACATCTACACGTTCGGACTCGCGATGGCGCACCTGCGCGAGGCACGCCCGCGCGTCCTCTACCTGGCGCTCGGGGAAACCGACGACTGGGCGCACGACGGCCGCTACGATCGCGTGCTCGAGACCTACACGCGGACCGACGAATACCTGCGCGAGCTGTGGACGTGGCTGCAGTCGCAGCCCGACTATCGCGGCCGCACCCACATCCTCATCACCACCGACCACGGCCGCGGCCACACCCCGGCCGACTGGCGCAGCCACGGCGCGAAGATCGAAGGGGCCCAGGACGTCTGGATGGCGTTCGTGTCGCCGCGCCTGTCGCAGCGCGGCGAGTGGAAGGATCACGCGCCGCTCCGCACCAATCAGGCGGCCGCGACGATGGCGGGATGGATGGGGCTGGACTGGACGGCGCGGCGGCCCGCCGCCGGCAAGCCGATCCAATAGCGGACCGGCCTGCGGCGTGGACGAGGACGTTCAGCGCGCCGCGGCGGCGTCGCTGGTCGGGCTGCCGGTGGCGACACCCATCTGCCAGAGCATGAACGAGTAGGTGAAGGCGGTCTCGCGCAGCGCGTCGTAGCGGCCCGAGGATCCGCCGTGCCCCGCGCCCATGTTGGTCTTCAGCAGCAGCGGGTTGGTGTCGGTCTTCACGGTCCGCAGCTTCGCCACGAACTTCGCCCCCTCCCAGTACGGCACCTGGCTGTCGTTCAGCGAGACCTGCACCAGGAGCGCCGGATACCGCTGCGCCTTGATGTTGTCGTAGGGCGAATACTTCATCATGTAGTCGAACTCGGGCTTCTTGTTCGGGTTGCCCCATTCGATGTATTCGCTGGTCGTGAGCGGCAGCGACGCGTCGAGCATCGTGTTGATGACGTCCACGAACGGCACCTGCGCGACCGAGGCCTTGAACAGATCCGGACGCATGTTGACGACCGCGCCCATCAGCAGGCCGCCGGCGCTGCCGCCCTGAATCACCAGCCGATCGGACGACGTGACCTTGTTCTTGACCAGGTGGTCGGCGCAGTCGATGAAGTCGGTGAACGTGTTCATCTTCTGCATCATGCGCCCCTGCTCACGCCATTCCTCGCCGAGCTCGCCGCCGCCGCGGATATAGGCGAGCGCGTAGACGACGCCGCGATCGAGCAGGCTGAGACGGGCCGAGGAGAACGTGGGATTCTGCGAGGAGCCGTACGAGCCGTAGGCATACAGCAGCATCGGCGCGCTGCCGTCGAGCTTGGTGCCCTTGCGATAGACGATCGAGATCGGCACCTTGGCGCCGTCGCGCGCGGCCGCCCAGATGCGCCGCGATTCGTAGCTCGCGGGATCGTAGCCGCCGAGCACTTCCATGCGCTTCAGCAGCGTCCGCTGCCGCGTGTTCAGGTCGTAGTCGTACACCGACGACGGGGTCACCATCGACTGGTAGGTGAACCGCACCGTCGTCGTGTTGAACTCGGGATTGCCGCTGAGGCCGAGCGCGTAGTCGGCTTCGTCGGTGGCGATGCGGTGCGACTGCTGCGTCTTCATGTCGATGACGCGCAGGTAGCTGAGCCCGCCCTCGCGCTCGGAGACGACCAGATGGTTGGCGAAGAACGTCAGGCCGCCGATGCGCAGCCCGGCCTTGTGGGCGATGAACGGCTTCCAGTTCTTCTCCGAGGGATCGGCGATCGGCGCCTTGACCACCTTGAAGTTCTTCGCGCCCTTGTTGCTGGTGACGTAGAACTCGCCGTTGTAGTGGTCGACGTCGTACTCGTGCCCGGGCTGGCGCGCAAGAATCAGCGCCGGCGCGGCCGCCGGCGCGTCGGCCTTGAGGTAGCGGTACTCGCTCGACGTCTTGGCGCCCGACGAGATGAAGATCACCTTCTTGTCGAGCGACCGTCCGACGCTGACGTCGAACAGCTCGTCCTTCTCCTCGAAGATCAAGTCGTTGGCCGGCGTGCCGACCACGTGGCGGAAGACCTTGTCGCGCCGCTTCGACACCGCGTCCTCGGTCGCGAAGATCAGCGTCTTGTTGTCGGTCGCCCACGCGACCGACGTCACCCGCTCGATGCGTTCGGTCGAGACCTGGCCGTTCCTCAGGTCCTTCACGTGCAGCGTGTACTGGCGGTAGCCGGTCGAATCGATCGAGTAGGCGAGCCAGTTGGCGTCGTCGCTGACCGCGTAGGCGCCGACGCCCAGGTACTTGTGTCCCTGCGCGAGCGCGTTGACGTCGAGCAGGATCTCTTCGGCTCCCTCCATGCCGCCCTTCTTCCGGCACATGTAGGGGTACTGCTTCCCTTCCTCGGTCCGCGAGTAGTAGACGTACTCCCCGATCCGGGACGGCACCGTCAGGTCGGTCTGCTTGATGCGGCCGAGCATCTCCTTGTAGAGCGTCTCCTGAAGCGCCTTGGTCGGCTTCATGACGTCTTCGGTGTGCGCGTTCTCCGCCTCCAGGTACGCGGTGACGTCGGGATTCGACTTCTGGCGCAGCCAGAAGTAGTCGTCAGTCAGCTTGTACCCGTGGATGTCGGTGACGTGCGGCAGCTTCTTCGCCACCGGCGGCTGGGAGGCTCCCGACTGGGCCAGGATCACCGGGGCGGCCAGCGCCGCCGCAAGCGGGACAACGGTCAACAGCGCGATCTGCGGATTCTTCATAGTGTGCTTTGTCTCGGACCGGGTGAGTGAACGGGCTCCATCTTATCGCGAGCCGGGGACGCCCGAAGCGCATAGAGGCTCGCGAGTCCCACGAGCACCGCCCCGCCGGCGAGCGACGGCATCCCCAGGTACTCCGCGTTCGACCCGCCGGTGACGATCAGGTAGACCCACTCGTCGAGCACCATCGACAGACCGACGCCGAAGCCGGCCAGCAGCAGCCGTCCACCCGGTCCCGCCGTGCCGTTGAGGACGGCCGGAATGCCGCAGGCCGTCAGGATCAGGACTCCCGTGAACAGGTGATGAATGTTGTACGGACCGACGTTCAGGTCGGTGTTCGGCATCACGTGCAGCCAGGACCGCAGCGCCGCGAACGTGAGGAGCATGGAGCCGGCGAGGACACGGCCGGGGGCCAGGCGGTCGAGGCGCGTCGTCATACGTCGAGGACGTGGAGCGGGGCGCGGGCGTTAGCCGCCGCTCAGTGCCTACTCGCGCCTGCAGGCGATCCACCAGCTCGTCGAGCGTCCGCACCCGCTCCGCGTCGTACTCGCGATACAGATCGTAGGGATCGATCAGCATCTGCTGCAGGCCGGTATTCCGCGCCCCGATCACGTCCACGTGGTAGAGATCGCCGACGTGCATCGTGGTGTCGGCGCTGGCGCCGGACCGCTCGAGCGCGATCTGGAAGAAGCGCGGATCCGGCTTCTCCACCCCCTCGACGCACGAATCGCAGATCTCGTGGAAATACTTCGACAACCCGACGCGGTCGAACATGCGGTGCAGCACGCCGTTGGCGTTCGACACCACGACGAGCTTGAGGCCGAGAGCTGAGAGCCGATCCAGCGCCGGCCTGACGTCCGGCGGCACGAACTCCCATAAGTTGTGCTGCGAGTGATACGCGTGAAGCTCCGCGATCGCCGCGGCCGTCGCCGCCGACGGTGCAACCCCGGCGTTCTCCAGCACCAGCTCCATGTAGAGCCAGGCGCGCTGCGAGTCGGTGCTGCTGCCCGCACGCACGCCCTGATCGATGTGGAACTTGGCCCGCGGCTCGGCCTCCATCAACGCCTCGGCGGTCACCGGCGCGCCATGCCGCGTCATCGTCTCGCTGATGCGCGTCCAGTTCGGAAACACCAGCACGCCACCCGCATCCAGGAACAACGTCTCGAGAGGAGTCACCCTCGCATTGTAGTGCGCCGGATGCACTACGCTTGACGGCATGGCCTCGGGACGTCAGCGGTGGACCGTGTCCGCCGACCACGCCGGCACGCGCCTCGACAAGTTCCTGGCGATGCCCGACCGCCTCGTCTCGCGGGCCCGCGCGGCGGCGGCGCTCGATCGCGGCAAGGTCTCGCTCAACGGCGTCGAGGTCTCGATCCGCGAGGCCGGCCAGCAGCTCGCCGTGGGCGACGAGGTCAGCCTGTGGATGGATCGGCCCGGCAGCGCCAGGGCGCGCCCCCGCGCCGGGCAGGTCGGCGACCTCGACATCGTCTTCGAAGACGATGAGCTGATCGTCGTCAACAAGCCGCCGGGCCTGTTGTCGGTGCCGCTCGAGCGCAACCGCGGCGTGCCCTCCGTCTACGACCTGATCGAGGACCGCTTCCGCTCACACGGCAAGCGCCGTCCCCTCGTCGTCCATCGCATCGATCAGGACACGTCTGGCCTCGTCGTCTTCGCCAAGGACGACGGGTCACAGCGACGGCTGAAGGAGCAGTTCAAGCGGCGCGAGCCCGACCGCGTCTACCTGGCCGTGGTCTACGGCCACCCGGAGCCGGCCGCAGGCAGCTGGCGCGATCACCTGGTCTGGGACGAGAAGGCGCTGATCCAGAAAGCCACCCACCCGCGCGATCCGCGGGCCTCCGAAGCAATCAGCGACTACCGCATCGTCGAGCGGCTGAAGGACGCGGCCCTGATCGAAGTGCGCCTCCGCACCGGCCGAAGGAACCAGGTGCGCATTCAAGCGCGGCTGCGCGGCCACACGCTCGTCGGCGAGACGCGCTACGTCTACGGCCCGGACATCCTGCGCCCGATCTCGTTTCCGCGGCACGCGCTCCATGCCTGGCAGCTGGGCTTCAGGCATCCGGCCGACGACCGTGCCCTGCGATTCGAGGCGCGGCCGCCGGCTGACTTCGAGGAATTGATCGGACGGCTGCGAGGAGGCGGTGTGTAGGTTACTTGCCGCCGATCGCGACCAGATGATCGTCGGTCCGGACGTAGATCCGGCCGTTCGAGATGGCCGGCGAGGCGATGACGCGCTCGCCGAGCGCGTTGCGGCCGACGATCTGCGGCGTGCGGCCGGCCTTGACGACGACCGTGTCGCCGTTCTCGGTGAGAAAGTAGACGTGCCCGCCGCCGGCGACCGGCGACGCGGAGAACACGCCGTCCACCCGCTCCTGCCACAGCCGCTCGCCCTTGGCCGCATCGATCGCGCTCAGTACGCCGACGTCGTTCGCCATGTAGATCACGCCGTCGTAGTGCAGCAGCGACGAGACGTAGGGCGCGCCGGTCGGCACCGACCAGAGGACGTGCGATCCGGTGATGTCCCCCTTGCCGCCGGCACGAATCGCCATGTAGGGGCCGCTGCGATAGCCGCGGCTGGTGTAAATGACGCCGTTGTGATGCACGGCCGACGGCACCGGAAAGCGGTTGGCGTCGCCGGTGAACCACAGCAGCTGACCGGTCCGCGGGTCGTACGAGTCCAGCCGCTCGTTGGAGTTGACGATTAGCTCGACGCCGCCGGCGCCTTCGACGATGAGCGGCGTGCTGTAGGAAGAGCGCCCCTTGCCGCGGTCCGCGCGCCACTGCTCCTTGCCGGTCCGCTTGTCGAGCGCCAGCAGGTACGACGCCGACGCGTGATCGCACAGCAGGATCAACGAATCGCGATAGAGCACCGGCGAGCTCGAGTGGCCCCACTGGACGTCGAACGGCGAGATCTCTTTTCCGAGGTGACGCTGCCAGACGACCTTGCCGTCCTGGCCCAGCGCCGCCACCTGCCCGGTGCCGAACAGCGCGAACACCGTCGTGCCGTCGCTGACCGGGCTCGGCGTGGTGAGGTTGTGCTTGTCGTGCACCGGCGTCAGCGTGCCCTCAGCCTCGAGCCGGTGCTCCCACACCCGCTTGCCGTCGGTGGTCGAGAACGCCTCGAGGACGAAGATCGTCTTGTCGCTGGCGGCGGCCGCGATCGCGCGCTCTCCCTGCGACGCCGCATCGCCTCCCTGCACGAGCCGCGGGTGGTTGCCCTCCCGCCGCACGCCCGATCCGATCTGCGACGTCACGTAGACGCGATTGCCGCTGACGATCGGCGTCGAGACGCCGACGCCCGCCAGCTTCGATTTCCACGCGACGTTCTCGGTCGCACTCCAGCGCAGCGGCAGCGTGGTGTCCGGGGCGACGCCGTTCGCGCCGGGACCGCGCCAGTGCGGCCAGTCGGCGGCGTGAACCGCAGTAAGACCCGACAGCAGCACGGCGGTTGCGAATGCTCGAGCTTTGATCGACATGGGAGAGATTCTACCGGCGAAACACCGCTTCGCCGCCAATGTAAGTCGCCATCACCCGAACCTTCGCAATCGCTGCCGGCGGGATGGCGCGCAGGTCGTGATTGATGACGGCAAAGTCGGCGAGCCGGCCCGGCGCCAGCATGCCTTTGCTGCCCTCCTCGAACGACGCGAAGGCGGCGCCGCGGGTGTAGGCGCGAAGCGCGTCCTCGACCCCAATCTTCTGCGCCGGCACCCAGCCGTCGGGGTTGCGTCCGTCGAGGGTCTGGCGAGTCACCGCCGCGTAGATCCCTTCGAGCGGCGTCGGCGGCGCCACGAACCAGTCGCTCCCGAACGCCAGCGGCGCACCGGCGTCGATCAGCGCGCGGAACGCATACGTCGTCTGGATTCGAGTCGGCCCGATCACGCGCTCGGCCCACCGCCCGTCGTCGATGGCGTGATACGGCTGCATGCTCGGGATCACGCCGAGCGAGGCGAACCGCGGAATGTCCTTCGGCGCGAGGTGCTGCGCATGCTCGATCCGGAATCGGCGATCGCGCGCTCCATTCTCGCGGGCCACTCGCTCGTAGATGTCGAGCAGCGTGGCGTTGGCGCGGTCGCCGATCGCGTGCACGACGACATGAAGACCGGCCTTGTCTGCTCCGGCGATCCATGAGTAGAGGTCTTCGGGCGTGTTGACGAACAGCCCGCGATCGGCAGGCGCGTCGGTGAACGGCTCGTGGAACGCGGCGGTGTGCGAGCCGAGCGAGCCGTCGACGAACCCCTTGAGGGCGCCGATGCGCAAGCGATCGTCGCCGCGGCCGTCCTCGCCGCCGTACGTCTTCGCGGCGACGGCCTGCTGCAGCCGCGCCCACGTACTGAGCGGCACCGCGGCGTAGATGCGCGTGGTGAGGCGGCGATCGCGTCGGGCCCGCGCGAAGACCTCGAGGTCGGCCCATGAGCCCATGTTGTGGATTGACGTGACACCCTGCTCCGCGACGTACTTCATCGCCGCATCGAGCGCGCGGTCCTTGAGAGTGTCGGAAGGCGGCGGTGCCTTCGCCTCGACCAGCCGCATCGCGTTGTCCTTGAGGAGGCCGGTCGGTTCACCACTTCCGTCGCGCACGATCTCCCCGCCGCTGACGTCGGCGGTCGCGCGCGACACACCCGCGAGTTTCAGCGCCGCCGAGTTCGCCAGCGCCATGTGACCGTCGAGCCGGCTGACCCAGACCGGATGGTCGGGCGTGGCGGCGTCGACCCAGTCGCGGCGCGGCAACTCGCCACCCCACAGCGTATGGTCCCAGTCGCCGCCGGTAATCCAGGTGCCGGCCGGTACCGTGGCTGCGAACGCCTTGATCCGCGAGACGAACGCGTCGCGGCTCGACGCGTCACGCAATTGCACGGAGGTCAGTCGGAAGCCGCCGTCGACGAAGTGCACGTGCGCATCGATGAAGCCGGGGACGACGAACTGCCCGCCGAGATCGATCGGACGAACGTCGGGGCCGATCCGCTGGCGCAGCTCGGCGTTCGAGCCGACCCACGTGATGCGATTGCCGACGCAGGTCATCGCCTCGGCTTCGGGCTGGGCGGGGTTCCCGGTCCAGATTCTCGCGTTGACGATCGCCAGCGACGGCGGAGGGCTGGAGCTCTGAGGCATCGTCTGCTCGCTGCTGCATCCGGCGGCCAGCGCCAGCACGAGCGCGGCGGCGAGACCGGCGGACTCAACGCGCCGCGTCATGTCGCGGATCGCGGTACGGGGTGCGCCGGATGTCGTCGCAGATCCGCTTCAGCGTCGGGAACAGGGCGCGATCGGCCGGCTTGAACGCCGCGCCGTCAATCACCAGCGGCGCGCCGATGACCACGAGCGGCGCACCACGCGCCGGGCACTCGATCGCCTGCTCGATCGACAGGCCGCCAACCGCCTGCACCGGGATCTTCACCGCGCGCACGACCTCGTCGATCTCGTCGAGCGGGCTCAGTCCCTTGATCAGCCCGCGCTCGTCGAACCCGATGTGATGCACGATGAAATCGACGCCGAGGCTCTCCATCCACACCGCATTGGCGACGCGGTCGTCCGCCGCGAGGTTGTCCCCCATCACCTTGACGCCGAACCTACCGCCAGCCTCGACGACGCGGCGGATCGTCGCCTCGTGGGCGCGGCCCATCACCACGACGAGGTCGGCACCGGCCTTCGCCATCATCTCGGCCTCGAGATAGCCGCCGTCCATGGTCTTGAGGTCGGCGACGATCGGGTGATTGGGAAAGCGGGCGCGCAGGCCCTCGACGGCGTGCAGCCCTTCCGCGAGCAGCAGCGGCGTCCCGGCTTCGAGCCAGTCCACACCGGCCTCGACCGCGACGGCCGCCGTGTCGATCGCTTCTTCGAGTGAGGTCAGGTCCAGCGACAGCTGGACAATGGGATAAGTGAGGTCGTCGAGGTTCACGTCACGTCCTGCGAATGGATGCGGTCTGGCGCCTGCGCGCCGGGAAGAGTATCCGGCGACGATACTGCAGACGCCAACCCGCGTTCAATGGCAGGGACGAAGGGTTCAGGGTTCCTTGAGCGCGAGGATGGGATCGATGCGTGCGGCGCGGCTCGCCGGAATGTAGCTGGCAACCAGCGCCACCGCCGCCAGCAGCGCCGCGACCGCCACGTACGTCGGTCCGTCCGCGGCGCTGATGCCGTAGAGCAGGGTCGCGACGAAACGCGTGAGGAAGTACGCCGTGACGCCGCCGAGCGCCAGCGCCACGACGACCAGCCGGCCCGCTTCCCGCAACACGTGGCCGACGACCCTCGGCCGCGTCGCGCCCAGCGCGACCCGGACCGCCATCTCGTGACGCCGCTCGACAACGAAGTACGCCATCACCGCGTAGAGCCCAACCGCGGCGAGCGTGAGCGCCAGGCCGGCGAAGACGCCGAGCAGGATCAGGACGAAACGGCGGATGCGCATCGACTCGGAATCGTCGATGGCTTCGCGAGTGTGACGGACGTCGAACCAGACGCTGCCCGGCAGCGCGGCGCCCAGTTCCGTGGTCAGCTGCGACACCAGGCGCGCGGCGGCGGCATCCGTCCGGGTCTTCACCATCAGGAACATGTCGTGCTCGACGATCTGGGTGAACGGCCGGTAGATCGTCGCCGCGGCCGGTTCGTCGAGGTCGCCCTGCCTGATGTCGCCGGAGATCCCGACGATCTCCCGCCAGACGTTCTCAACCGGGCCGGCGGCGGCGCAGCAGGTCATCCGCCCGGCTTCGCTCAACCGAAGGCGCCGGCCGATCGGATCCTGTCCAGGAAAGTGCCGATCGGCAAGCGTCTGGCTGATCACGACCACCGGCGTCGATCCGCCGGTGTCGTCGGAGGTAAAGCCGCGTCCCTTCAGGATCGGGATGCCGAGCGTCGCGAAGTAGTCGGCGCTGACCATGATGTCGCCCGCCTGCGGCTCGCTCTCGGGTGCGACCACCATGCCATCGGCGACGAACCGCTGCATTCGGGACCCGCGAACCGGCGGCCGCGACGTCACCGTCGCGGCCTCGACGCCAGGCAACGCCCGCACGCGATCCAGCGCGGTTTGCCAGTAGCGCACGGCGTCCGGGAAGGACCGACCGCCGTCGGAGATCGTTTCGACCAGCCGGGACGAGTCGAAGCCGCCTCCGGCGGCCTGCAGCCCGACGAAGCTGCGAATGATCAAGCCGAACCCGACGAGCAGCACCAGCGACAGCGCCAGCTCCGCGACGATCAACGCGCGTCGGGTCCAGCCGTGGCGGCCGCCTGTTGCCGCGTTCGAGTCGCGCAGCCCCTCGTTCAAATCGACGCGGGAGGCGTGAATCGCCGGCAGCAGGCCGAACAGCAGGCCGGTGCCGCACGACACCGCCAGCGCAACGCCAAGCACCCGCGCGTCGAGCGAGACGGCCATGCGAGACGGCACGTAGCCCTCCGTGACCGCGAACGCCACGAGGGCATCGAGCGTCCACCACGCGAGACAGACACCGGCCGCGCCTCCCAGCAGGAACAGCACGACATGTTCGACCAGCAATTGCCGGAGCAATCGGGCGCGACTGGCGCCCAGCGCCGCCCGGATCAGGCACTCGCGACGGCGAACCGACGCGCGCGCGATCAGCAGGTTGGCGACGTTCACGCACGCAATCAGCAGCACCACCGCGACCGCCGCCAGCATCAGCCTCAGCCCTCGCGCCGCCTCGGGCATCACCAGCGCGTAGTACTTGTCGAGCGCCATGACGCTGAACCGCCGGCCGGCATTCGTGTCCGGATGCCGCGCCGCCAGCCGGGCGGCAATCACGTCCACTTCGGCCTGCGCGGCCGCGACGGTTGCCCCGGGCCGGAGACGCGCGACGACGTCGAGGTCGCGTTGATCGCTGCGGGCCGGGTGATACTCGGCGGTCACCAGCGGCTTGAGGAAGTCGGCCCCGTAACGCAGCACGTTCGGCGGCAGCACGCCGACGATGACCGATGGAGTGCCGTCGATGTGCAGGGTCTTCCCCACCACCGCCGCGTCGGCGTTGAACCGCCGTCGCCAGTATTCATTGGTCAGGACGACCACCTGACCGCGGCCCGGCTGCCCTTCGTCCGGCAGGAAACCGCGGCCGAGAACCGGACGCACCGCCAGCGTGTTCAGCCAGCCCGCGGTGACGAGCGCCCCGTTCGCGGACTCGCGCCCGCCGTCAACCGTCATCACCGTGAAGTCCATGCCGTCGTCCGCAGCCAGCGACTCGAACACGCCCCGCTGCCCGGCAATCTCCTGGAACTCGGCGAGCGCCATGTTGTCGGTCGGCGCCGCGCCGCTCGCCCAGATCTTCACGAGCCGATCGGCGCCGCCGTACGGCAGCGGCCGGAACACGATGGTGTCGACGATGCTGAAGGTCGCCGTCGCGGCGCCGACGCCGAGCGCCAGCGTCAGCACGGCGGCGATGGTGACGCCGCGATTGCGCCCGGCGATGCGCAGGCCATAGCCGACGTCCCGGGTGAGCTGCTCGATCACGGCGCCGGCGCGGACGTCGCGCACGCGCTCCTTGACCTGCTCCAGTCCCTGCAGCTCGACGAGGGCCTGACGCCGGGCATCGCCGGGCTCGACGCCTGCGCGCTGCTTGTCCTGGATGGAGAGTTCGAGATAGCTCCGCAGCTCGTCGTCGAGCTCGCGGTCGGCGTGGCGGCCGCGGAGGAGATTGCGAAGGAGGAACCAGAATCGGCCGTGCCGGGCCATCGTCCACGCTCCTATCGGTGTTCGATAGAAGCCTACGCGCCGCTCCTATCGACTGTCAATAGGTGTAGACGCCGGCTGACGGTCACGGGATGGAAAAGGGGGTTGCGGCTACTGCGCGCCCTTGCGCAGCGCGTTGAGCTCGGGGTCGGTCCATGGCCGCGACCGGCCCGTGGTGGCCGAACGGACCGCCTTGACCGTCCCCGCCTCGACGGCGCTGCCCGGCTGCCCCCACTCGCGCCGGATGTAGGTCAGGACCGCGGCAATCTGTTCGTCGGTGAAGACCTGCCCGACCGGCGGCATGAGTCCGGTCGCCCCTTCCTTGCCGTGGAGCAGGATGCGGACCGGGATTTCCGGCGGACCGAGCGCGAAGCTCGACTCGATCAGGCTCGGCGCCAACCGCTCCGCGCCGCGCCCGTCAGCCTGGTGACAGGCCTGACAGACGTTGCGATAGACCTCCTGGCCGGCGGTGAATCGCTGCTGCTCCGCCGCGGTCAGGGGCGCCACCGGCGCGGCCACGCCTGGTTTGCCTGGCCATTCGATCCGCGCGAGCAGCGCGGTCGCGCGCGGACCGAGCTCGCCGCCTTTCGCGGGGAGCGCGGTCAACGCCGCCGGCTCGCTGTTCAGACGCACGGTGCGGGGACCGCCACCCCGTCCCTCTCCGACCACGGGCGGCGGCGCGACCTGGCGAAACGCGTAGGCCCCGCCGGGCCCGCCGCGCGCGCCTGGACAGGTCGGACACGGCGCGTTCGCGGCTGGCGCACCTCCGCCTCGCCGTCCCGTACCTCCCGGCATCGCCGCACCAAGGACCGCGACCTCCGCGCCGCGCATCAGCGCCGCGCGCTGCCAGCCGGCGCCGCCATCGTCGGCAATCCGCGTCAACACCCGCTGCACGGCTGCATCCTGTCCCCCGCGCACGACCGTCGCCGCGAGCATCGTCACGGCAGCCTCGCGCTGCGGCGTCGTGCCGCCCGGGGCCGCGAGCAGGCGGTCCAGCACCAGGATCTCGCTGCCGCGCAGGCCGCTCAGCGCCGCATCCATCGTGATCGGATCGTGTCCGTGCTTCTCGAGCAGCGAGACAACCGCCGCGGTCCGCGGCTCGGCCGGCAACAGCCCGAGCGAGGCCGCGAGCTGATGCCGCACGACCCAGTCCGCATCGTCCAGCCGCTTGAGGACGGCCGCGTGAATCGGGTGCGCCGGCGCTTCGAGCCAGCGCTCGGCGACGCGGATCGCACCGGCCCTGACCTCGCGCGCGGGATCATCGAGCAGCGCGGTCACCGTCGCCGGCTCGATCACGTCGAGTCCGTCCAGCGTCCACAGCGCATGCAGCCGCGTTCTCCAGTCCTTCGCCGATTCCGCGAGCTTCCTGACCGCGGGTGCGACGGCCTTGTCTCCGCGCTCGACCAGCAGCCGCTGTGCCGTGTCGCGCCACCAGCCATTCGGGTGCGCGAGCCGCTCGACCAGCTGCGCCGGCGACAGCTGGGCCTGCGCCGACGAGGCGTCGCGCGCGGTCGTCTCGTGCACGACGCGATAAATCCGTCCGAGGCCGATCGGCGTCTCCAGCTTCTTCGTGACGATGTAGTCCCGCAGGTACTCGGTGACGTCGCGGCGCTGCTGGATCACGCCGCGGTACATGTCGACGATGTAGAGCGTGCCGTCGGGCGCGTTCGACAGATAGACCGGCCGGAACCGTTCGTCCGTGGAGGCGAGGAACTCGCCGCGCTCGTATGCCTTCCGGGCCTGAAGCTGCGTCCCGTCGTCTTCGAGCACCAGCCGGCTCACGAGGTTCGCCGCCGGCTCGGCGACGAAGGCACTGCCCTGCACCTCCGCAGGCAGCCGATCGCCGCGATAGATCTGCGGCGCGCAGACCGACGTGAACCGGTGCAGCGTCCCGTCCGCGCGGTCGATGCCGAGCTGATAGGCGCGGTTCGTCCCCGGGTTCGGCCGGACCGGCCAGACGACGTTGACGAGGTTGTCCTCGTCGCGCAGCGCCTCATAGCTGCCGCGCGTCCGCAGCAGGTTCGGGTTGCGGGCGAAGTACGGCGTCGGCACGAAGTCCACGTGGATCGCCGACTCGTTCACGTTGCGGTAGATCCGCCCGGCGTCGTCCTGGGTGACGCCCCATTCGCCGCGCGGCAGCGTCGGCAGCACCTCGAACTTGCCCTGCTTCAGGCGCAGATACGTCTCGCTGATCGCGCTGTGCATGCGGTTGTCGAGCGCCCAGAAGAACTCGTTGGCGTTCTGCTCGGGATGCGCGTCGCGCCGGCCGAAGTCGTTGGTGACGAGATCCTTCGTATCCATGCGCAGGTCGCCGTTGGTGTCGCGCATCAGCCAGACGTTCGGCGGTTCCGCGACCAGCACCCCGCGATCGAGGACCTTCAGCGAGCGCGCCAGCGCGAGGCCATCCGCGAAGACCGTGCGCTTGTCCATGACGCCGTCGCGATTCGTGTCCTCGAGCACGACGACCCGGCCAACGGGATCGAGATTCGGCTCGGGCGCCTGCAGCTCGGGCACGAACGCCGGCATCTCGATCGCCCAGAGGCGCCCCTGCGGATCCCAGTCGATGACGATCGGGTCCTGGACCAGCGGCTCGCTGGCCACGACCTCGACGCGGTAGCCGGGCGGCATGAAGAACGTCTTGACGGCGTCGGCCGGCGCCAGTACCGGCGAGTCCGCCGACACCTTCTGCAGCTCCGGCGGCCAGGGCCGATTGGGCTGCGACGACTGGAACCCGTAACCAGTCACCACGGTGGTCAGGATCAGAATCGCGGCGGCGCGCACTCTCGTCTGCAGCATAGACTCACGTTACACCATCCTCGCGGACCCGGCATCCGGGCCCCGGGGATGAGCGGAGGAGCAGCTGAATGAGTCGCAAGTGGCGGGTGGCGGTGCTCGGGCTCGGACACTGGTATTCGGCATACGGACTGGCGCGAGCGCTGCCGGAGTATCCGCGCGCGGAGCTCGTGGCGGCGGCGTGGCACGACCCCGAACAGCTCGACGCGTTCACCACCGCGTTTGGCGTGCCGGGGTATGCCACCGCCAACGAGCTGCTGTCACGCGAGCGCGTCGACATCGTCCATATCGCGGCGCCGGTGGCGCAGATTCCCGCCCTGGCGATCCAGGCGGCGCACGCCGGCAAGCACATCGTGCTCGGCAAGCCGATGGCGATGACGGTCGAGCAGGCCGACCAGATGGTCGCGGCGGTCACCGAGAGCGGCGTGCTGTGCATGCCCTTCCAGGGCATCATGCGGCTCCGGATGGCGGACGTCCGCGCGCGCATCGTGGACGGTCAGATCGGCGACATCGCGGTGATCCATCAGACGTGCCGCTGGTCCATCGCCGAAGACTGGTATCGATCAGGCAAGCCCGGCTGGTTCGCCGATCCCGCGCAGGTGCCGGGAGGCGCGTTCATCGACGAAGGCATCTACTGGATCGACTGCTTCCGCTGGCTCACCGGCAGCGAGATCGTGCAGGTCGAGGCGAAGATGGCGAAGCTGGTGCATACCGAGCTCGCCGTCGAGGACTGGGGCCTGGCGACGTTCACGTTCGCGAACGGCGTCATCGCCACGCTCGAGGCGGCCTGGACGATCAACGCGCCACGCAGGACCGGGCCGTCGCCCAAGCAGAACGCCGTCGTCCGCCTCGAGATCATCGGCACGCGCGGCGAGATCATCGATCAGGCCTTTCGGGCCCCGGGCCGCGCGGTGCTCGCCGCCGGCGCTGCCGACTGGATCTTCGAGCGGCAGGCCGAGCCGCCGTTCGGGCCGCCCACCCCCTTCCCCCTTCACCACCTGATCGAGTGCCTCGACACGCATCGCCAGCCGATTGCGACGATCGACGACGCCCGCCGATCGTTCGTGGCGGCGATGGCGGCGTACGAGTCGGCGCGGACGGGCCAGCCGGTGCAATTGCCGCGGCTACAATAGCGGCAGATGCGAATCGCGCTGGCGCAGCTGAATCCGACGAGCGGCGACATCAACGGCAACGCGGACCGGATCGTCGCCGCGATCGAGGAAGCCATCCGCCAGCGCGCCGACGTGGTGGTCGCGCCCGAGATGGTGCTGCCCGGCTACTGCATCGGCGACCTCATCGAGAACCGTGGACTTCCTCGCCGCGAACGACCGGGCGGCGCTCCGCATCGCCGACGCCGCGCGCGGCATCACCGCGGTGTTCGGGTTCATCGACTACGACCTGGACGCCCGCAACGACAACGGCACGGTGCGGAAGTACAACGCTGCCGCCGTGGTGCGCGACGGCCAGATCCTGCAGCGCGCCCGCAAGTCGCTGCTCCCCAACTACCGCTACTTCGACGACAAGCGCTTCTTCACCCCTGGCGAGCGGCGCGAGCCGGTCGAGATCGAAACCCGGCAGGGCCCGGTGCGCCTCGGCGTCTCGATCTGCGAGGACATGTGGGACGAGTTCTATGAGATCAAGCCGCTGCCCGAGCTGGTGGAAAAGGGGGCCGAGGTCCTGCTCAACCTGAATGCCTCGCCGTTCTACCCGGGCAAGCGGCACGAGCGCGACACGCTGATCCGGCGGCACGTGGCCGAGTTGCGCCGTCCGCTCATCTACGTCAACACCATCGGCGCCGCCGACAACGGCAAGAACGTCATCGCCTTCGACGGCGAGAGCCTCGTCTACGACGAGCACGGCCGGCTGATCGCGGTCGGTCCGCAATTCGAGGAGGCGCTGCTCGTCGTCGACGTCTCGGCCCGCGCCGCCGACGCGCCGCCCCACGCCGTCGCGGACCTGCCGGAGATCCAGCGCGAGCGGGAGATGTACGACGCGCTGGTGATGGGCCTGCGCGACTACATGCGCAAGACCGGCTTCACGCAGATCGTCGTGCCGGTCTCGGGGGGCATCGATTCGGCGCTCGCCCTGGCCATCGCGGTGGATGCGGCCGGCGCGCCGCAGGTCGCGGCCTACAACCTGCCGTCGCAGTACAACACCGAGACGACACGGTCGATCGCGGAGCGGCTGGCTCGGGCGCTCGACGTCCGCTACGGCGTGATCCCGATCTCGTCGATCGACGAGGAGGTCCGCGGCGTGTTCGAATCGCACGCCCATCCGATCGCCCGCAGCCTGACGCGCGAGAACCTGCACGCGCGGATCCGCGGCCTGCTGATGATGGCCGAGTCGAACGACACCGGCGCGCTGCTGATCTCGTGCGGCAACGAGACCGAGATCGCGCTCGGCTACGCCACGCTCTACGGCGACATGTGCGGCGGCATCTCGGTGATTGGCGACCTCTCCAAGGTGGACGTCTACGGCCTCGCCCGCCACGTCAACGCCCGCTACGGCCGGGAGGTCATCCCCGAGGATACCTTCACGCTGCGCCCGTCGGCGGAGCTCGCCGCCAACCAGTTCGACCCGTTCGACTATTACGTGATGGCGCCGGTGGTGAGCGAGCTGGCGGAACGGCGGCGCGCCCCCACCGAGCTGATCGCGCTGTTCGACCAGCACGGCCTCGACCCGCTGCGCTTCGTGCCGGACCCGGACGGCAGGACCGTCTACGACAAGCACACCAGCGAGACGTTCCGCGCCGTCGTCCACGAAGCCGCGCAGCGCATGCGGCGATCGGTCTACAAGCGGCTGCAGGGTCCGCCGATCGTGGCGATCAGCGAGCGCGCGTTCGGGTTCGACCTGCGCGAAACCGTCATCAACGGCTGGGAAGGGTGATGAGAAGTCAGAAGTGAGAAAGTCAGAAGTCAAAAGGCCTTTTGACTTTTTACTTTTGACTTTTTACTTCCGGAGGCTCTCCGGATACCGGCACAGCGCGAACCTGAGATTCGCCCGGATGCACGGCAGCCGCGAGTAGGCGACCTGCCGGTTCGAGAGCAGGATGTAGTCCCCCGGCGCGCCCCGCGTCAGGAAGTCCAGCTCGTCCTCGGCGATCATCGGGTCGCCCTGGACGATGTACTCGAGCACGAAGCGGCCGGCGCGGGGCCAGCGATCGCGGAAGATGCGCCGCCCCGCCAGTTGATCGCGCTCCTCGATCATCAGCCCCTGACCCGAGTAGCTGAGATCGCGCATGTGGTACGAGTACCAGATCAACTTGCTCTCCGCGACCGCCAGCGCCAGCAGGACCATCCCCGCCAGGACGTGGCGGCGCCGGCGCAGGAGCACGTCGTGCTGCGCGAAGCCGCGGGCGATCGCGCCGCCGACCAGGACCGCAAAGATCGGAAAGAACGGGTTGAGGTACCACGCGACCTTGGTCCGCATCAGCGTCGGGATGACGAGCGTCACCGCGACCCACGATCCGGCGACGATCCAGCGGTAGCGACCGGCCGCATCCTCGCTCAGCGAGGCGCGGATGCGCCGCCACGAGATCGGGAACAGCACCAGCGCCGCGGCCGCCGCGAGCAGCCAGTCGTACTGGTCCTTCTGCAGCACGTTCAGGTAGTAGAGCGGCGTGCCGGTGTGGCCCTCGAGCGCGCGCGCGCTGCGTGCCACGAAGTCGTAGGTGACCATGCGCTCGATGAAGCGCATCTGATCGACCTGCCAGCGGGCCGCGACCCAGCCGGCGACCGGCGCCGCCATCAACACGCCCGCGACCAGCAGCGGCGCCCATCGCTCGCGCAGCCGCCGCCAGTCGAGCACCTGCACGGCGCCGATCAGGATCAGCGGCATCAGCGCCGCCATGCCGCGCAGCAGGAAGATCGACGCGACGAGCGGTCCGAGCCAGACCAGGCGCCACGGCCGCTCCTGCGAGGTCCACAGCGTGACCGCGACCAGCAGCATCAGCAGCGTGAAGACTGCGTCGGTGTTGGCGCTGCGGCCCGAATGCACGTAGAGGAACCCGAACGTCGTGCTGAGGACGACGCCGGCGAGAATCGCGGCGGCCGGCCCGAACGCGCGGCGGGCCCAGAGCATCAGCACCAGCACCGTCAGCCACGCCGCGATCGCCGACGGCAGGCGCAGCGAGAACAGGCTGGTGCCGAACAGCTTGAACGAGGCCGCGATCAGCCACACGTTCAGCGGCGGCTTGGTGTTGTAGTAATCGAGCTCGCGATGGAACGTGGTGCCGATCCAGTTGCCGTAGGTCGCGGTCTCGGCAGCGCTGGTGGCGTAGAGCGCCTCATCCCACTCGGTGACCACCTCGCGATCGAGGCGGAAGCCCAGATTGAACGCGGCGAGCGCCAGCACCAGCGCGAGCAGGCGCCAGAAATATGTGTGGCCGATCCCGGCAGACGACGACGGGACGGGATCGCACCCGGTCGATACACGCACGAGACTCCTCCGACCTCGTCAGCGCATCGTAGACATGTGCCGCTGAACCAGCGGCGTACACGACTGTCAAAAAGCGCGGAGTGATTGGAGGAGGCGGAAGGTCGGCGGCAAGGCAGAGCTGCATCACGCGCAATTAGACGGAAAGCGCCGCGCCCTGTCAATCGGGTTGATCGGGGACTGGCGAGCCTGGCGCAGTGGGTGCCGCGGCGGGAGATCGTTCGTTTTGACGAACGATTCCGGGCACGTCTATGCTCGCGGCCATGGGAACGATTCGCGGCGTCCGCATCATGCAGACCTGCTACCCCAAGATTTATCTCGCCTGTCACACCCGGCATGTGCGCGCCGCGTCCTCGGCGAACGGCCTCTCGCCCCGGGATTCGACGCTGCTCGCGCACCTCGACGAACGCCGGGCGGTCACGCCGGGAGAACTGGCGCGGCATCTCGGGATCGGCAAGTCGACCTTGTCCGCGGCGATCAAGCGGCTTCGGGAGCTCGGCTACGTCCTCGTCGCCGCCGACCCGCGGGATCGGCGCAACGCGCTGCTCCGGCTCGGCCCCCGCGGCGCCGCGGCGATGCGCGAGACCTCCGTGCTGGAGCCGTCGCGGGTGCGCCGGCTGCTCGCCGCGCTCGGGCCGGACGATCGGCGGGCCGCGCTCCACGGTCTCGAGCTGCTCGCGGGCGCGGCGCACGATCTGATGACGGGGACACGCTCCCGTGCTTAGGGTGGCGCTGATCGGGCTCGCCGTCCTCGTGACGCTGGTCGTCATTGTCACGGCGGTCACGGCGATCGGCTTCGCACTGCCCCGCGGCCACGTGTCGTCACGCGACGACACGTTCGCGGCGCCGCCCGAGCGGGTGTTCGGCACGCTGGTCGACGTGGAGCGCTATCCGGCGTGGCGATCCGGCGTCACGCGAATCGAGGTCGTGGCGCGCGAGCCCGCGCTGCGCTGGCGCGAGCACGGCAACGACACGATCACGTTCGAACTGCAGGAGCAGCAGGCGCCGCTGCGGCTGGTGACGCGGATTGCCGACCCGTCACTCCCCTTCGGCGGCACCTGGACCTACGTGCTGGCGCCGGCCGGCACGGGCACGCGGCTGACGATCACCGAGCACGGCGAGGTCTACAACCCGATCTTCCGGTTCATGTCGCGATACGTGTTCGGCCACACCGCCACCATCGACGCGTTCCTCGCCGACCTGCGCCGCCACCTCTCGGCGGGATAACGGGGCGGCCGCGCGGCCGGGCCCGACGACCTCGTCGTAGATCGCGCGCAGCTCGCGCATCATCCTCGGATAGGTGTGCGACGCTTCGATGCGGCGGCGTCCTTCGCGCGCGAAGCGCTGCCGCAGCGCGGGATCGCCGAGCACGGTTGCCAGCGCCTCGCGAAGCGCGGCGACATCGCCGACCGGCACGACCAGGCCGTTCTCGCCGCTGCGAACGTACTCGCCCGGGCCGCCCGAGTCGGTGCAGACGACCGCGCACCCGGCGGCGAGCGCCTCCAGCACGACATTCCCCGCGGCCTCGAGCTCGGCGGCGTGCACGAACACGTCGGCGGCCGCGAACCACGTCGGGATGTCGGCGCGCGAGACGTGGCCGGCGAACACCGTCCGCGAGGCGATGCCGGCATCGGCGGCGCGCCGTTCGAGCGCGGCATGCTCTTCACCGCTGCCGCAGATCACCAGCGTCCACGGCTCGGCCTTCAGCGGGGCCAGCGCGTCGATGATCGCCTCGAAGCCCTTGCGGCGCTTGAGGCTCCCCACCGCAAGGACAACCGGCCCGCTCAGCCGCAGCGCACGCTTGACCGCCTCCCGATCGGCGGGGGGCATGAACGTCTCCGCATCGACACCCTTGTCGAGGACGCGGAGCGTGCGCGCCGGCGCGCCGAGCGCTTCAGTCGTGCGCCGCATGAAGCCGGTCGCGGTCAGCACGCGCCGCGCCTTCGTGAACAGGTGCCGAAGCGCCACGTCGTAGCCCTTGTCGCGGCGGAGACCGTAGCCGAGATCCTCGCGGATCAAGACGTCGGTGCCGCGAATGCTGGTCACGAGCGGCGTGCCGGTGGTTGCAACCGCCAGGCTGCCGCCGAAGCCGGCGGGCCAGCCGAAGTGGCTGTGCACCAGATCGATTCGCTCACGGCGCACGATTGACGCGGCCGCATGCTCGAGACGCAGCGCGTGCAGGACGCGGCGAATGTTCCAGGATGCGCGAAGGATCCGGCCCACGACACCGGCGTGCCGCAGCGCAAACGCGAGCAGCGGCACGGCCGACACGATCGAGAGGCGCGGCAACCCCACGACGGCAACGCCATCGCGCACGGTGTCCTCTCGCAATTCGTCGGTGAGGATGAAGGGCATCACCTGCCATGCCCTGATGCCCTGGATTTCTTCTTCGATGAACGATTGCGCCGCGAGGGCACGGCCGCGCGGAGATGGAGGGGCCAGATACAGCACGCGCAATGGCATGCCCCGACTGCTTTCACGCGCGATGCCAACCCGGGCGCGCGCCACCCTTTTACATGGCTGTCGTGCAGCCGTCACCCGTCAGGCAGGAGGCGCGGCGTTCACCGACCCGTCGCGGGCATCGCCCGCCGCTCGAGCGCTTCGAGTTGCGCGTTGAAGGCCGTCCACCGCGACTGCTCCTCGGCGAGCAGGCGCAACAACTCCTCCTGGCGCGCCTTCAGTTCGGCGTCGCCTTTCTCCAGCTGCTCGGCCTGGCCGCGGATGATGTCGAAGAACGGGTTGGCGGCCGCGGGCTCGCCGGGCGCGGCTTCCTGCGCGCCGAACGCCTTCAGCATGTTCGCCACCGGTTTGGCCTGTTCGCTGGCCCGCAGCTTCTCCTGAATCTCGGTGAGCTCTCTGCCAACGGCGGTAATGCGCTGCTCCTGGAGCGCCAGCCGCGCGACCAGGACCTGGACGCGGAGGCCCGCGCCGGTCGCCTCGTTGAGCTCCGCCCGCAGCGCCCGCAGCTCCTTGAGGATGTCGTCCAGGGTGGCGGGAGCGTCGGGGCGGGCCTGAGGCTGCGACTGGGCGAACGTCGATGCCGGCGCGATTACCGTGAGGAATCCGGCCAGGGCGAGCGTCGATGCGATGCGAGTCATCATGACCTCCTACAGTCGCCGTTATGGTATCGCAAGTTACCTTGCACGACAAGGTATATTGCAGCACAGGCTATTGCCGGGTCGGCTCCGCCGGCCGCCGCCATTCGTCCCAGGCCCTCCCGGCAACTCGACCGCGAGGATCGCAGAATCGGGGTCCGCTTGGCGCTGAGGCGTGACCGTCCCACAAGAGTAGAACGGGCGTCACATAACGTCCTCGCACTTCCGCTCGCCGACGTCTCTTCCTCTACACATCGCGAGGAGACGTAATGCCCATCGTCCTGTCCGCGCTCATGCTGATGTCCGCGCTCGATCCCGATCCGGTCTCCCGCGACCCGCGGGTCCGTGGCGTCAGCGTCCACGAAACCCGATTGATCGCCGAGCTCCTCGCCTGCTCCGAAACCGCGCGCGCCCTCGTCGCGGAAATCGAGGCGAGCGATCTGATCGTCTACGTGCAGTTCACGCCCGAGCAGCCGGCCGGCCGCGGCGCCACTCGGCTCGCCGTCGCCAGCCCCATCTACCGCTACCTGCGCATCGTCCTCGGCGCGCGGACCCATCCGAAGGACCGGCCACCGCTGCTCGCCCACGAGCTGCAGCACGCCGTGGAGATCGGCCGCGCCCGCGACGTGCGAGACGACGACGGGCTGCGCCGGCTCTATGGCGAGATCGGCGAGGACCCCCACGCGAGAACCGGCTTCGAAACCGCCGCAGCCCGCGAGGTCGCCGCGCGCGTGCATCGGGAGATCGCGAATGGAGCGAGAGGAGCGGTGATCGGGGATCGGTGATCCAGGATCGGGACGCGGGATTCGGGATTCGGGATTCGGGATGTTCACCGATTGAACGGATATTCCTGAACCCAATTGAAGCCGCGACTCTCCAGCGGGAAGCGACTGCGTTCGTACAGCCGCAGCTCCATCTGCAGCTGCTGGTGGCCGAGGGTTCCCTCGAGCCGCAGGCGGTCGGCCTCGCGGGTATACGTGAACTCCCCTTTCGCGGCCCAGGCGGACGGAGCGTTCGGGGTCGTCAGCGTGATCGTGCCGAGGCCGGGCTCGACATGGGCACGGAAGCGCAGGAAGGTATCGTCCATGCGCTGGAACGCGGCGGCGTTCGGACCGTCGAACACGACGCGGCGCCAGCGATCGTAGTCGGTGATCAACGGCGCGCGCGTGACGCCGTCGATCGACAGCTGCTCCACGTCCCAGATCCCGTAGAGCGCGGACTTCGGCGCTCCCCCGCCATTCTGCTTCCACGCCTGCGCACCGTTGTGCAGGTTCAGGCCGACGAGGTTCGCGGCGAACAGGATCTGCGCAGCCGCGACGAGCCGGGCACGGCGCGGGGTGCGCAGCAGCGGCAGATCGGTGGACGGCGCCGCCCCGCGATTGAGCAGGAGCACGTTCAGCAGCCGCCTCGCGTCGGGCGCCAGCAGGTAGAGCGACATTAAAAGCAGGTGAAACGAGAACAGCTTCACCGGCACGTCGTAGGTCATGTTCAGCGTGAAGATCTGGATGGTGGCGATCAGGCAGATCAGGGCGCCGAGGAGGGCGGTCTGGGGCACGAACAGCAGGATGCCGCCCACCAGCTCCACCCAGCCGGCAAACATTTCGTACGGACGTGACGCTCCGATCGACGCCCACAGCACGCCCATTGGCGAGAAGTGCCCGAACGGCTCGACCAGCCGCGTCAGCCCCGGCGCCGGCATCTGCAGCGGGATCACCTTCACTATGCCGTAGCTGACCATCGTCGATCCGAGCGCGAACCGCAGGAACACCCGGAACCAGCGGTGCATCGCGGTGTATTGCTCGCGGCGCCGGTCGAGCCAGGACCATACGACGGTCGCACTCGCGGCGATCACGAGCACACAGAACGCGAGGACCCAGTCGAAGGTCTTGTCGCCGCTGCCGCTCCCCGTGATCACCAGTGGCGACGTCAACCGGAACACGTGAGTCGCCGTCCACGACACCACCGTCCGGATCGGCGCCCGCTCGCCGAGATCCGGCACGCCCATCGTCGGCACGATCAGCAGCGAGGACAGCATCTGCGTCGTGATCACGTAGAGACCGAAGTAGATGAAGCAGAAACGGAACGCGAGCCGCGTCCCGAGCGTCCAGCGCGTCGCGGCACGAATGACGGCGTTGGCGTCGACGAGGGTCATTGGGAGAGGAAGTATACGACTCGGGATCGGTGATCGGTGATCGGTGATCGGGATTCGGGATTCGGGATTCGGGGATCGGGATTCGGGGATCGGGGCTGCGCTGCGCCCAGGCACTGACCACTGCGCACCTGGCACCGTGCACTCAGCACCTCGCACCCAGCACCAAGCACCAGGAATTTACGCGAACATCCAGTAACAGACCGCCACGGTCGCAACGACGGCAACCGCGTCGCCGATGAGCGCAGCCGGGACGGCGTGGCGCGTGCGGCGGATGCTCACGGCTCCGAAATACACCGCCAGCACATAGAACGTCGTCTCGGACGAGCCATACATCGTCGCGGCCATGCGGGCGATGAGCGAGTCGGGGCCGAAGGTCTTGATCAGATCGGTCGTCACCGCGAGTGAGCCGCTGCCGCTCAGCGATCGCAGGATCGCGAGCGGCACGAGTTCCGGCGGGAAGCCGGTCGGCGACACGATCGGGCGCAGCAAGGCCATCAGCAGATCCATCGCGCCCGAGCCCCGGAACATCCCGATCGCGACGAGGATGCCGACCAGGAAGGGAATGATGCGCACCGCGACGTCGAACCCTTCCTTCGCGCCCTCGATGAAGACGTCGTAGACCTTGACCCCGCGGATCAGGCCCGCGAGCGGGATGCCGACGAGGAGCACGGGTATCGCCCAGAGCGAGACGGCTTCGAGTGCCGCGCGCATCACGACCGCACCTCCGCGGCCATGGGAGCAGGATAGAAGCGCTGCAGCGTCTTGGCGGCGAGGACCGCCGCGATCGTCCCGATGAACGTGGCGGCAAGTGTCGATCCGATGATCGCGGTTGGCGCGGTCGAGCCCGCCGCGACCAGCACGCCGATCATGGTCGACGGGATCACCTGCACGCTGGCAGTGGTCATCGCCATGAACGTGACCTGGGCGTTGCTGGCGGTCTCCTTGTCGGGATTGAGCGTCTGGAGCTCCTCCATCGCCTTGATGCCGAGCGGCGTCGCGGCGTTGCTGAGGCCCAGCACGTTGGCGGCGATCGCGAGAACGATAGAGCCGGCGGCAGGATGTCCGGGCGGAACGTCGGGGAAGAGCCAGCGCAGCACCGGCCGCAGCACCCGGCCCAGCATCGACACGAGGCCGGCTGCCTCCGCCACGCGCATGATCCCGAGCCAGAGCGTCATGACGCCGACGAGGCCGATGGCGATCGTCACGGCGGTGGACGCCGAATCGACCGCGCCCTTCGTGACCCCGTCTGCCGTGCCCTTGATCGCGGCCACGACCAGGGCAACAGCCATGAGACCGAACCAGATGTAATTGAGCATGGAGGAGATGGTAGCGTAGCCATCCACCCAGTCGACGGGACTCGGGACTCGGGACTCGGGACGCGGGACTCGGGACTCGGGACTCGGGATTCGGGACTGGGAACTGGGAACTAGAGCCTTTTGACTTTTGCCTTCTGACTTCTGCCTTCTGCCTTCTGCCTTCTGCCTTCTGCCTTCCCTCAACCCCCAGCGATAGCGCCAATCACCAGCAAGCGGCTCCTCTCCCCTGCGCCACGGCCTCGGGCAGCGGCGCGTCGACCGGCTCGTGCGAGAGGTCCTGCTCGCAAGCGAAGAACCGGACGAACGCGCGGCGCTGCCGGGTGGCGTGGTCGCGGATGGTGCCGCGCAGCACGGGATACGCGGCCTCGAGCGCGTCCAGCGCCGCGCGGATGCGTCACCGGATCCTGGACGTCGAGGCGCACCTCCCCGCTCGACGCGCGCCAGCGTCCGCAGGTGATGCGGGAGCTCGATCCGGATCACGACGTCAGCGTCTGCACTTCGATCGACAGCACGGCCGGCAGGTCGCGCACGATCGGCGCCCACGTGTCGCCCGCGTCGGCGGAGGCGTAGACCTGCCCGCCGGTCGTGCCGAAGTAGACGCCACAGCGATCCAGGCGGTCGACCGCCATCGCGTCGCGCAGCACGTTCACGTAGCAGTCGCTCTGCGGCAGTCCATTGGTCAGCGCCTCCCACTCGTTCCCGCCGGTGCGGCTGCGATAGACGCGCAGCTTGCCGTCGGGCGGATAGTGTTCCGAATCGCTCTTGATCGGCACGACGTAGATGGTCTCCGGCTCGTGCGCGTGCACGTCGATGACGAACCCGAAGTCGCTGGGCAGGTTGCCGCTGACCTCGGTCCACAACTCGCCGGCGTTGTCGCTGCGCATCACGTCCCAGTGCTTCTGCATGAACAGGACGTCCGGCCGCGACGGGTGCATGGCGACACGATGCACGCAGTGGCCGACCTCGGCGTCCGGGTCCGGGATGTACTGCGAACGCAGTCCCTGGTTGATCGCCCGCCACGACTCCCCGCCATCGTCGGTGCGGAAGGCGCCGGCCGCGGAAATCGCGATGAACATCCGGTCGGGGTTCTTCGGGTCGAGGATGATCGTGTGGAGGCACAGGCCGCCGGCGCCGGGCTGCCATTTCGGTCCGGAGCCGTGCTCGCGCAGGCCGGGCAGCTCCTGCCAGGTCTGGCCGGCATCGGTTGACCGGAACAGCGCCGCGTCCTCGACGCCGGCGTAGACGGTGTCGGGATCGGTCAGCGACGGCTCGAGGTGCCAGACCCGCTTGAACTCCCAGGGGTGCGGCGTGCCGTCGTACCACTGATGCGTGCCGGGCACGCCCTCGTAGGCGAACGTGTTGCCGCCGGCTTCCCAGGTCTTGCCGCCGTCGTTCGAGCGCTGGATGAGTTGACCGTGCCAGCCGGTAGACTGCGTCGCGTAGATCCGGTTCGGGTCAGCTGGGGAGCCCTTGACGTGATACAGCTCCCAGCCACCGAAGTGGGGACCGCTGACGTCCCACTTCTGCCGTTTGCCATCCGACGTCAGCACGAACGCGCCCTTGCGCGTGCCTACGAGTACTCGCACTCCGCTCATCGCAGCTCCTATTTGTAGGCCGAGTCTCTGGCGCGGCCTGCCCCTCGTGAGCAGCGCCGAGCGCAGAGTCCGTCAAAGCAGCAACCGGCCGGAGGCCGGTCCGGCGCGTGTTCGTAGGCCGGGTCTCTGGCGTCGCCCTGGTGAGCAGCGCCGAGCCCAGAGTCCGCCAAAGCAGCAACCGGCCGGAGGCCGGTCCGGCGCGTGTTCGTAGGCCGGGTCTCTGGCGTCGCCCTGGTGAGCAGCGCCGAGCCCAGAGTCCGTCAAAGCAGCAACCGGCCGGAGGCCGGTCCGGCGCGTGTTCGTAGGCCGGGTCTCTGGCGTCGCCCTGGTGAGCAGCGCCGAGCCCAGAGTCCGTCAAAGCAGCAACCGGCCGGAGGCCGGTCCGGCGCGTGGGGGTGGGGCCCCACGCGCAACAAGATAACGTCCGCACTGTTGTCGATCCAGGGCGGCCCGGATCGACATGCTGCTGGAGGAAAGAAAAAAGGGCGCTCGTTGCGTCGGCGATGTAATTGTGACGCGAGCGGCCCGCCGGAGCTTCAGCGTAGGCGGGAAGCGGAGCGGGGCATTGGGGCCCCCGCGAGCGACGGCGATGGGGGGTCCGGGGGGCGAAGCCCCCCGGACTAGAAGCCCCCGACTAGAATCATTCGGCGATCGTGAAGTTCACCTGGACCGTCATCGCAACCTCGACCGGCACGCCATTGAGGAGCGTCGGGCTGAACGTCCATTGACGGACGGCTTCGAGCGCGGACTTCGCGAAGTCGGGGTGCACGTGCCCGCCGGCGACCCACGCGGACAGCACCGTTCCGTCGGTGCCGATGACCGCATCGATCGGCACGAGGCCGCCACGGCCCGCCTCACGCATGCTCGCCGGATAGACGGGGTTCGCGCTGGTGAGCTTGTGCGGAGCCTTGATGTTCCCGCCGACCCGGATGCGTTGCGGGCCGGCTGGCTGCGGCGGCTGAGGCGTGCGCGTCGCGCTGACGGTGACGGTTTCGCTCAGCTGGCCGAGACCCAGCGTGATCGCGCGATCCCAGTCCCCGCTCCGCTGCAGCGTGAACTCCTGCCGCATGGTGCGGAAGCCTGGCTGGGACGCGCTCAGGACGTACTTGCCGGCGCGCACCGGCGGGAACTCGAACCGGCCGGAGGCGTTGGTTACCGCCTCCCACTTGAACTCCTGCTCGTCCTGCAGCGTCATCGAGACGCCCGGGAGCACGGCGCCGGACGAATCGTACACGGAGCCCGTCAGCAGTTGCGGGTTGGCCTGCCCGGCGCGCAGCGCCGCCGTCGGCAGCGTCATGACGGCGAGCAGGAGGATGGTCATCAGCACGGCACGGCGGGAAGGAACGCGGCGATCGAGACGGGCATCCAGCATGGCGGCAATTCTCCTTTCGAGAGTAGAACGGCGCGCCATCGGCACCATCGGGGCCCAGGAGCGCGCGGAACGGGACACGCTGGCAAGCGCCAGCAGCTGATCGGCGTAATCGGGCGCGGCGACGCCGGCCGCGAGGACCTGGTCATCGCACGCAAGCTCGCTGTCGCGGCGAAGGGCGCGGCACGCGGCCCAGATCAAGGGATTGCACCAGTAGAGCGCCCGCACGACGTCTGCCGCCATCTGCACGGCCCAGTCGCGTCGTCGCACATGCGCGATCTCGTGGCAGAGGACGGCGTTGTATCCGCTGGTCCGTCCAGCGGGACGCATGCGTCGGCAGGAGGATGCGCGGCCGCACACCCCACGTGGCGATCAGATCGGGCGCATCGCTCTCCAGGATCGCGATCCGGCCGCTCACGCCGGCAATCCCGGCAAGACGGCTTGCCGCGACGGCAATGCGATCGTCCGCGAGCGGGCGCGCCCGCGCCGTCATCCGCATCATCCTCGCCGTGCGCACGGCGAGCACGACCAGAAAGAACACCGCGCCTGTCGCCCAGGCCAGGGCGAGCGCCACTGACGCGTTTGCCGAGTCCTGGTTGTCGCGAGGACGCGCGGCCATGGTCGACGGGATCGGCTCCGGCTCGAGCGGCAGCTGCCGAAGCCCCCCGCTCACGGGCGGCAGGGAGCGCTTCACCGGGACGTCGACGAGGGCGGGCACCGGCACAATCCAGGACGGCAGCGACAGGCTCAACGGCACGACGACCGCCGCCAGGACGATCGACGCGCCGACGACGGCGTGACGCAGGGCCGCCGACCGGCCGCGCAGCATCGCGTGAATGGCAAGGCCGAGGGCCAGCAGGATGGACGACCGGACGGCGGCGTCGATCAGCAGGTTCATCGCGTCCCTCCCCTCGCGCTGCCGACCATCTCGGCAATCCGCTTCAGGTCCTCATCGGACAACCGCGAGCCTTCCCGCCGAGCAGCGCGGCGACGACCTTGGCGCTCGAGCCATCGAAGAAGGTGTCGACCAGGTGCTTCAGGGCCGAGCGCCGCGCGGAATGCCGGGGGACGGTCGGCATATAGATGTAGCGCAGGCCGTGCTCCTCGTGCCGGACGTGCCCCTTGCCTTCGAGCACGCGCAGCTGCGTCCGCACCGTCGAATTGGTCGGGGCGTCGGGCAGCTGTTCCATGATCTCGCCCGCCGTCGCGCGGCCGAGCCGGTAGAGCACGTCCATGATGGCGCGTTCGCGTTTCGTTAGGGTCCGGTGGGCGCGTGCGATGGCCTGCATTGTTATTTTTATAACACCTCTGCGATGTTTGTAGCACGGACACGAGCGGCCGTCAACTGCGGCGAAGGTGGCGCCTTGGCGCGCCGGCCGCGCCCGGCCGGCACTCGTGTACGATCGCGGAGACCACATGACTGACGTCTCAGACGGCCTCTGGACCGGTCCCGACGGCCGCCGCCGCTGCGCGTGGTGCCGGGCCTCGGACGAATACGTCGCCTATCACGACACCGAATGGGGCGTTCCGGTCCGTGACGATCGCCGGCTGTTCGAGAAGATCACGCTCGAGGGGTTTCAGAGCGGATTGAGCTGGCTGACGATCCTGCGCAAGCGCGAGCACTTCCGCCACGCCTTCGCGGGATTCGACATCGACGCGGTGGCGCGCTTCACACCGAGGCGCGTCGAGGCGCTGCTCGGCGACGCCGGCATCATCCGCCACCGCGGCAAGATCGAGAGCACCATCAACAACGCGAAGCGATGCCGCGAGCTGATCGACGAGTGCGGCTCGCTGGCGTCGTTCGTCTGGCGGTTCGAGCCGCCGCGGGCGTCACGGCCGAAGAAAGTCACCTGGGACGTCCTGAAGACGATGGCGGTGACGCCCGAGTCGGTGGCGCTCTCGAAGGAGCTGAAGCGGCGCGGCTGGAGCTTCGTCGGACCGACGACCATGTACACCTTCATGCAGGCGATGGGCCTGGTCAACGATCACTTGCACGGCTGCGCGATCCGC
>CAVVSR010000007.1:0-113709 GCA_963750935.1 uncultured Acidobacteriota bacterium | reverse complement strand
CTGATCCGGATGGCGTCGAAATCGCTGGTCAGTGAACCGCGAGTGTCGAAGCTTGGTCTCATATTCGTCAGTTACCAGTTTTCAGTTCTCAGTTGCCAGTAATCCAGCGGGCACGTCCGCCGGGGCTTTGCCGTAGGCCAGCGGCCAGTTCGTCGGGGAACTGGCCACTGGCTACTGGCAACTAGCTCTCCGCGAGCACCGGCTCGCCGTCGGTGGCCGGCGCTTCCGCGAGCAGCTTCTTCTTCGTCTTCATCAGCTCGACGTCCAGGCACAGCGCCTGGAGCTCGCGGATGAGGACGTTGAACGACTCGGGCAGCCCCGGCTGGAACGACGCGTCACCCTTGACGATCGCCTCGTAGATCTTGGCGCGCCCGGTCACGTCGTCCGACTTGGCGGTGAGCAGCTCCTGGAGGATGTGCGCGGCGCCGTAGGCTTCGAGCGCCCACACCTCCATCTCGCCGAAGCGCTGGCCGCCGAACTGCGCCTTGCCGCCGAGCGGCTGCTGCGTGATCAGCGAGTACGGCCCGATCGAACGCGCGTGGATCTTGTCGTCGACCAGGTGCGACAGCTTCAGCATGTAGATGTAGCCGACGGTCACGTCCTGCTCGAATGCCTGACCCGTCATGCCGTCGAAGAGCTCGGTCTTGCCGCTCTTCGGCAGGCCCGCCTTCTCGAGCCAGTTCTTGATCTCCCCCTCGGTCGCGCCGTCGAAGACCGGCGTCGCGAACCACAGGCCGAGCGCGTGCGCGGCCCAGCCGAGGTGGGTCTCGAGAATCTGGCCGACGTTCATACGTGACGGAACGCCGAGCGGGTTGAGCACGATTTCGACCGGGGTGCCGTCCGGCAGGTACGGCATGTCCTCTTCAGGGAGGATGCGCGCGATGACGCCCTTGTTGCCGTGGCGGCCGGCCATCTTGTCGCCGACCGACAGCTTGCGCTTCATCGCCACGTAGACCTTGACCAGCTTGATGACGCCCGGAGGCAGCTCGTCGCCGCGACGAACCTTCTCCTTCTTCTCCTCGAACTGGTTGCGGATGACTTCGACCTGGCGCTCGGTGCGCTCCTCGAGCTCGCGCAGATCTTCTTCCAGCCGCGGGTCGTCGCTCGCCACCTTGAGCCGCACCACCGCCTCGTACGGCAGCGACTGCAGCACGTCGGCGGTCAGGTCGGTCCCCTTCCGCAGCAGGCGCTCGCGGCCGTGCTCGTCATACAGGTCGGCGCGCGACTGCTGGCCCTGCAGCATCGTGAGCACCCGCTTCTTCACTTCGTCGTGAAGGATGCGGATCTCGTCCTGCAGGTTCTTCTCCATCATGTCGAGCTCTTCCTGCTCGATCGCCTTGGCGCGGTCGTCCTTCTCGATGCCCTTGCGCGAGAAGATCTTGACGCCGACGATGATCCCCTCGATGCCCGGCGGGCAGATCAGGGAGGCGTCGCGGACGTCGCCGGCCTTCTCGCCGAAGATGGCGCGGAGCAGCTTCTCTTCCGGGGTCAGCTGGGTCTCGCCCTTCGGCGTGACCTTGCCGACCAGGATGTCGCCCGGCTTGACCGAGGCGCCGATGCGGATGATGCCGCTCTCGTCGAGATCGCGCAGGTAGCTTTCACCCACGTTGGGAATGTCGCGGGTGATCTCTTCCGGCCCGAGCTTGGTGTCGCGCGCCTCGATCTCGAACTCCTCGATGTGGATCGACGTGTAGTAGTCGTCCTTCACCATCCGTTCCGAGACCAGGATCGCGTCCTCGAAGTTGTAGCCGCGCCACGGCATGAACGCGACCAGCACGTTGCGTCCGAGCGCCAGCTCGCCCAGCTCGGTACACGGACCGTCGGCGAGGATCTGGCCCTTCTGCACCTTCTGGCCGTCCCGCACAATCGCCTTCTGATTGATGCAGGTGTTCTGGTTCGAGCGCTTGAACTTCGTCATCGGGTAGATGTCGGCGCCCATCTCACGCGAGGTCGCCGTCTCTTCCCCCTCGACGCGGACGACGATGCGCTGGCTGTCGACGAAGTCGACGGTGCCCGAGCGCCGCGCCACCACGACCGCGCCCGAGTCGCGCGCGGTGATGTACTCCATGCCGGTGCCGACGTAGGGCGAGCGCGCCCGCAGCAGCGGCACCGCCTGGCGCTGCATGTTCGATCCCATCAGCGCGCGGTTGGCGTCGTCGTTCTCGAGGAACGGGACCAGCGAGGCGGCGACCGAGACCAGCTGCTTCGGCGAGACGTCGATGAACTCGACCTTGTCGCGCGGCGACAGGATGAAGTTGCCGGCCTGCCGGGCGTTGACGCGGTCCTGCACGAACTTGCCGTTGCCGTCCACCTGCGCGTTGGCCTGCGCGATGATGTACTGGTCCTCTTCCCACGCCGACAGGTAGTACGAGAACGGCTCGTACTCGAGGCCGCGGCGACGGCGGTTGGCCTTCTCCTCGCTGCTCCGCGTGTCGGCGCCGATCTCCGACGCCTCGACGATGTCACCGACCTTGTACTTGTTGTTGCCGCCGGCGTTCGTGATGATCACGAAGTCGACGACGCGGCCGTCCTTGACCTTGCGGTAGGGCGACTCGATGAACCCGAACTCGTTGATCCGCGCGTAGCACGACAGCGACGAGATCAGGCCGATGTTCGGGCCTTCCGGCGTCTCAATCGGGCAGATGCGGCCGTAGTGCGTCGGGTGCACGTCGCGGACTTCGAAGCCGGCGCGCTCGCGCGACAGACCACCGGGCCCGAGGGCGGACAGCCGGCGCTTGTGCGTGACTTCCGACAGCGGGTTGGTCTGGTCCATGAACTGCGACAGCTGCGACGACCCGAAGAACTCGCGAATCGCGGCCATGACCGGCTTCGCGTTGATCAGGTCGTGCGGCATGGCGGTCGCCATTTCCTGGTAGACCGACATCTTCTCCTTGATCGCGCGCTCCATCCGGACCAGGCCGATGCGGAACTGGTTCTCGAGGAGCTCGCCGACCGACCGCACGCGGCGGTTGCCGAGATGATCGATGTCGTCGACGTTGGCGGGATTGCGCCGCAGCTTCAGCTGGTACTTGATGACCTCGTAGAAGTCCTGCGGGTGCAGGATCTTCTCGTCGAGCGGCGTGTTCAGCTTCAGCTTGGTGTTCAGCTTGAGCCGGCCGACGCGCGAGAAGTCGTACTTCTGCGGGTTGAAGAACATGTTCTCGAACAGCGACCGCGAGCTGTCGAGGGTCGGCGGATCGCCCGGACGGAGGCGGCGGTAGATCTCGATCAGCGCCTCTTCGTGGGTGTGGATCGGATCCTTCTTCAGGGTGGTCGAGAGCACCGGCCCGACCTCGTCGCGCTCGGGGAAGAAGATCTCCAGCCGATCGACGTTCTTCTCCTGCGCCATCGAGATGACGCGCGGCTCCAGCGGCTCGTTGGCCTCGAGGATGACCTCGCCGGTCGACGGATCGACGACGTCCGCGGCCGCGAACGCGCCTTCGAGCTCGGCGTCGGCGATCTCCACCGACTCGACGCCCGCCTTCTTCAGCGCCGCCAGCGCGCTCGACGTGATCTTCCGCCCCGCGTGCGTGACCACGTCGCTGCCGACGGTGATGTCCTTGGCGGCGCGCAGCCCCTGGATGCTGTCCCCGACCGCCCAGTGGATGCTCCCGTTCTGCAGGTGCAGGCGGTCGACGGTGTAGAAGCTGCGGATGATCTCGTCGGCGCCGCGCAGGCCGAGGGCGCGCAGGAACACGGTGGCGAGGAACTTCCGCTTGCGGTCGATCCGGACGTAGAGCAGGTTCTTGGTGTCGTACTCGAACTCCACCCACGAGCCGCGATACGGGATGATCTGCGCGATGTAGAGGGTCTTGTCCTCGGAGTGGAAGAACGCGCCCGGCGAACGGTGGAGCTGCGACACGATGACGCGCTCGGTGCCGTTGATGATGAACGTGCCGTTGTCCGTCATCAGCGGGATGTCGCCGAAGTAGACCTCCTGCTCCTTGATGTCGCGGATGGTCTTGACCCCGGTCTCCGGGTCCTTGTTCCAGACGACGAGACGGATCGTCACCTTCAGCGGCACGGCGTAGGTCATGCCGCGCTCCTGACACTCGTCGACGTTGTACTTCAGCTTGAGGCCGACGGTGTTGCCGCAGATGTCGCAGATGTCGCCGCGCGCCTCGTTCGGCTTGCCGCAGCGCGGGCACAGCACGTCGTGCTCGCCGTACGGGTCGGCCACGAGGGTGTGGCCGCAGTTGACGCAGGGCTTCCGCAGATGGTGCAGGCCAGCCAGTCGGCCGCACTTGCATTCCCAGTTGCCGATCGAGTACTCGATGAACTCGAGCGACGAGTTCTCGCGGAAGTCACTGATCGGAAAGACCGACTTGAACACCGACTGCAGCCCGGCGTCTTCCCGTTCGGAAGGGAGCCGGTTCATCTGCAGGAACCGCTCGTACGACTTCTTCTGGATCTCGATCAGGTTGGGGATCGGGATGGTCGTCTTGATCTTGCTGAAGTCGATGCGCTCGCGGTAGACGTTTTTGGGGAGGCTGTACATGTCTGGTGTGTTTCTCCGTCCGGGACGCGGAACCCGGGATTCGGGTCACGCGGCTCGAACTTACTAAAAGACAGCCGAAAACAAGCGGAACGGACCCGGGGCGCCGGGCGGAAGCGCGACGAGCTCCCGGCCCGGGCCCGAGCCCCGGACAGTCACGGTGCGCGGCCGGCCGCGCGGAGTTACTTGATTTCGACCTTGGCGCCGACTTCTTCGAACTTCTTCTTGATCGCCGCCGCCTCGTCCTTGGTCACGCCTTCCTTGATCGCCTTGGGCGCGCCTTCGACCAGGTCCTTGGCTTCCTTCAGCCCGAGGCTGGTGACTTCACGAACGACCTTGATGACGTTGATCTTGTTCGTGCCGACTTCCGTCAGCGTCGCGGTGAACTCGGTCTGCTCTTCGGCCGGTGCCGCACCGCCCGCCGCCGCCCCGCCGCCCGCCGGCATCGCCATCGGCATGGCCGCCGCGGCCGAGACGCCAAGCTCGGACTCGAGCGCCTTGACGAGCTGCGACAGCTCGAGCACCGAGATTCCCTTGATGTAGTCGATCACCTGCTGCTGATTCACTTCGGCCATTGCTGATCCTCTTTGATCCAATTGTCGCGGGGCCCCATCCCCAGCGACCGTTGCCAGCCCTTCGCTTCGCTCGGGCCGCTGGTTAGCTGCGACTGGCCACTCTCGTGGCCTCACGAGGTGCGGCTCATGCGCCGACGCCTCCGCATCGTTTCTTCTCCGCCTGCACCAGCACGCTCATCAGATCGCGCGGCGCCGCCGCGAGCACGCTGACGATCTGGACCATCGGCGCCTGCAGCAGGAACAGGAGCTTGGCGTACAGCTCCGGCTTGCCCGGCAGGGTCGCGAGCTCGCCGACCTCACTGGCCTTGATGGCGCGGCCCTGCACCACCGCCGCCTTGATCTTCAGCGCCGGCGCCGTCTTGGCGAACGTCGTCAGGACCTTGGCGAGCGCGACCGGGTCCTCGCCGCTGTAGGCGACGGCGGTCGTGCCGACGAAATGCGGGCCGAGCGTCTCGAACGCCGTGCCCTGCATGGCGCGGCGGGCCAGCGTGTTCTTGACGACCTTGTACTGCCCCTTGGCGCCGCGGATCTGGCGCCGCAGCTCGGTGACCTCGGGGACCTTCAGGCCCTTGAAGTCGACCAGGACGGCGCTCTCGGTGCCCTTGAAGGCCCGTTCGAGCAGCGCGAGCTCTTCGACTTTGTCCGCTTTCGTGACTGCCATTAGTGCTTCACCACTTCGGTTACATGGGTCGTATCGATCACGATCCCGGGTCCCATCGTCGAGGACATCGTCACGCTGCGGAGAAACTTGCCCTTGGCCGCCGACGGCTTCGCCTTGACGACGCTGTCGACCAGCGCATGGGTGTTGTCGATCAGGCTCTGCGACGGGAAGGAAATCTTGCCGACCGGGGCATGGACGATGCCGGTCTTGTCGACGCGGAACTCCACCTTGCCGGCCTTGATCTCGCGAACCGCCTGGGCGATGTTCGGCGTCACGGTGCCGGTCTTCGGGTTGGGCATCAGGCCGCGCGGGCCGAGCACCTTGCCGAGCTTGCCGACCGCGCGCATCATGTCGGGCGTGGCGACCACGGCGTCGAAGTCCATCCAGCCGCCCTGGATCTTGTCGACGATCTCCTCGCCGCCGACGAAGTCGGCGCCGGCTTCCGTCGCTTCCTTCTGCTTCTCGGCGCCGGCGATCGCGAGCACCCGCTTGCTCTTGCCGAGACCGTGCGGCAGCACGACGGTGCCGCGCACCATCTGATCGGCATGCTTGGGATCGACGCCGAGGCGCAGCGCGATTTCGACGGTCTCGTCGAACTTCGCGAACTTCACCTTCTGCATCAGGGGGATGGCCTCCTCGATCGTGTGCGGACGATCGGGGACCTGCTGCCGGGCGGCAGCGAATTTCTTGCCTGTCTTTCGCATTGACGTGCTCCCGTGGTGCTAACGGCCGCTCGTGCGGCCTCCCACTGACTGCCCGAATTATCCGACGACGTCGATACCCATCGACCGCGCCGTGCCCGCGACCGTCTTGAAGGCGGCTTCGAGCGACTCGGCGTTCAGGTCGGGCATCTTCAGCTTGGCGATGTCCTCGACCTGCTTCTTGGTGACCGTGCCGACCTTGTTCTTGTTCGGTTCGGCCGAGCCCTTGGCCAGGTTGGCGGCGCGCTTCAGCAGGATCGACGCCGGCGGCGTCTTGGTGATGAAGCTGTAGGACCGGTCGGCGTAGACGGTCACGACCACCGGGATGATCAGCCCCTCATCCTTGTTGGTCTTCGCGTTGAAGTTCTTGCAGAAGTCCATGATATTGACGCCGTGGGGACCGAGCGCGGTTCCCACCGGCGGCGCCGGGGTGGCTTTCCCCGCCGCAATCTGGAGCTTCACCATTGCCTGTACTTTTTTTGCCATCTTTACTTATCTTGCGGCGGGGCCCCACCCCCGCCGCCTACCAGCCCTCGCTTCGCTCGGGCCGCTGATTAGACACCCTGTACCGCTTTCAGCTGCGTCCCGACCGTCCTTCAGTGACGCGTGCCTTCAGTGACGCGTGGCTTCCGCCTTCAGGCGGAAGGTCCTACAGTTTTTCCACCTGCAAAAAGTCCAGTTCGACCGGCGTGGCGCGGCCGAAGATCGTCACCATGACCTTGAGCGTGTTCCGGTCGAGGTTGACCTCGTCCACCGTGCCGTTGAAGCTGGTGAACGGGCCCTCGTTGATCCGCACCTGGTCGCCCTTCTCGAACGTGTACCGGGGCTTCGGCTTCTCGGCCGCCTCGGTGACCTGATTCAGGATCTGGTCGACTTCCTCGCGGGTCAGCGGCGTCGGCTTCGCCCCGGCCCCGACGAAGCCGGTGACCTTGGGCGTGTTCTTGACCACGTGCCACGCGTGGTCGGACATGTTCATCTCGACCAGGATGTAGCCGGGGAAGAACCGCTTCGAGCTCACGACCTTCTTGCCGCCACGCATCTCGGCCACCTGCTCGGTCGGGATCAGCACTTCGCCGATCTCGTCCTGCAGCCCGTAGGCGTGGACCCGCTGCTCGAGCGACTCCTTCACTTTGTTCTCGAAGCCGGAGTACGTGTGAACGATGTACCACTGCTTCGTGCGATCGTCCGTCATGCTGGTCATTTGTTGATCGACAGGGTCTCCCCGCCTCCACGCTCCGGGCTGCGGCGGGTCGCCGTAGCCCTGGCGAAGGCGGCTTCCACCGCGCGGTCGGGCGTCACGCCGCGCCGAAGGCGCGGAACACCCACAGAATCGCGCGATCCAGGAACAGGTCGAGCGCACCCAGGTAGACGCCGAACGCGAACGAGGTCAGGATGACGACCAGCGTCGTGGCGTACACTTCCTTGCGGCTCGGCCACGTAACGCGGCCCATCTCGTTCCGGACCTCGGAAAGAAACCGTCGCGACCGGCCCCACCAGCCGGTGACGCTATCCTTCGCGCGCCCTCCGAACGAGTCATCGTGTTCCGCCATGGCGGTTTTCATTTCAGCGTCCTTGTCAGCTTTCAGTTCCCAGCCTTCGCGCTCGTGCCAGGCGAAGGCTGCCCGCCGGAGCCTTGTGCGAAGGCGGGCCGCCTCTGTCTCTGAGCGCGGCTACGGCTGGCAAGCCAACCCTCGCCCAAGCTCCTGCAAATCACCCAACAAAACTGGCAGGACAGGAGGGAATCGAACCCCCAACCCCCGGTTTTGGAGACCGGTGCTCTGCCAATTGAGCTACTGTCCTTCTCAACCGAGGGGCTTCGCCCCTCGGACTCCCCTACACCGTCGCTCGCTCGCCGCTTCGCCGGCTCGCTCCGCTCCGGTGGCTCACTCGCTGCGCTCGCTCGCTCTCCTTGCCGCAATCACCAGCCGGGTTCAGTTGCCGGTTCCCCGGACACTGGGAACTGGAAACTGACAGCTTGAAACTACTTCGTCTCGCGATGCGCCGTGTGCTTGCGACAGAAGCGGCAGAACTTGCTGAGCTCGAGCCGCTCGGTCGTCTTCTTCTTGTTCTTGGTCGTGCTGTAGTTGCGCCGCTTACATTCCTGGCACGCCAGGGAAATGATGTCTCTCATTGCTGTTGTTCCCTGCCAACCGCCAACCTCCAACTCCCAACCCCCAAATCGTTTGGGAGTTGGAAGCCGGACATTGGGAGTTGACGTTCGCTACTCGACGATCTCGGAGATGGTGCCGGCGCCGACCGTGCGGCCGCCTTCGCGAATCGCGAACCGGGCGCCCTTTTCGAGCGCGACGGGCACGTGCAGCGTCCGCGATGATGCTAGGTGTTGTCGCCCGGCATGACCATCTCGACGCCCTCCGGCAGCTGCAGCGAGCCGGTGACGTCGGTCGTCCGGATGTAGAACTGCGGACGGTAGCCGTTGAAGAACGGGGTGTGGCGGCCACCCTCTTCCTTCGAGAGGATGTAGACCTCGCCCTTGAACTTCGTGTGCGGCTTGATCGAGCCGGGCTTGGCCAGCACCTGGCCGCGCTCGACGTCGTCCTTTTCCACGCCGCGCAGCAGCACGCCGATGTTGTCGCCGGCCACGCCCTCGTCGAGCAGCTTGCGGAACATCTCGACGCCGGTCACGACCTTCTTCTCGGTCGGCTTGAAGCCGACGATCTCGATTTCCTCGCCGACCTTGACCTTGCCGCGCTCGACACGGCCGGTGACGACGGTGCCGCGGCCCGAGATCGAGAACACGTCTTCGATCGGCATCAGGAACGGCTTGTCGATCTCGCGCTCGGGCATCGGGATGTAGGTGTCGAGCGCTTCCATCAGCTTGAGGACGGTTTCGACGCCGTCCGCCTCACCGTTGAGCGCCTTCAGCGCCGACACGCGCACGACCGGAATGTCGTCGCCCGGGAACTGATAGGTCTTGAGCAGCTCGCGCACCTCGAGCTCGACGAGGTCGACCAGCTCGGGATCGTCGACCGCGTCGACCTTGTTCAGGGCGACCACCATGTACGGCACGTTGACCTGCTTGGCGAGCAGCACGTGCTCACGGGTCTGCGGCATCGGGCCGTCAACCGCCGAGACCACGAGGATGGCGCCGTCCATCTGCGCGGCGCCGGTGATCATGTTCTTGATGTAGTCGGCGTGACCGGGGCAGTCGACGTGGGCGTAGTGACGGTTCGGCGTCGCGTACTCGACGTGGCTCGTCGCGATCGTCAGGATCTTCGTCGCGTCACGGCGGCCCTGCGACTCCGAGGCCTTGGCGACCTCGTCGTAAGGGACGAACTTCGCCCAGCCCTTGTCAGCCGCCACCTTGGTCAGCGCGGCGGTCAGCGTGGTCTTGCCATGGTCGATGTGACCGATGGTGCCAACATTGACGTGCGGTTTGGAACGATCGAATTTCTCTTTAGCCATGTCGTTGTCCTGCCCTCGTGCTGCGGGGTGTCGTTCCCGCGTTGTAGGGCGGGGTCGTGACCCCGCCGCGCGATCGGCGGACCCCACGTCCGCCCTACAGCATTGCTGTCGAATTCTCTCGGTCGACTTCCTATTCTCTTCGAGCAGCCCACCTTCGCGCTTCGCGCTACGGTGGGCAACCTCCGCGTGGCCTGCCAACCGTAGCTCACGCGCTCGTTGGCTGGCGTGAGCGAAGGTTGGAGCCGATGACCAGGATTGAACTGGTGACCTCGTCCTTACCAAGGACGCGCTCTGCCAACTGAGCTACATCGGCCTACGCTAATCGCTCGCTTCGCTTGCAGCTCCGGCCGACAAGTCGGCCCGTCGAACCCCTCGACCCGCAAGAACGACGGTGCGGGGGAGTCCGAGGGGCGCAGCCCCTCGAAAAATACTGGAGCGGGAGACGGGGATCGAACCCGCGACCAACAGCTTGGAAGGCTGTGACTCTACCACTGAGTTACTCCCGCCTTCGCGCCGGCCCGCTGCGCCTTTCCGACGCTACGGCGGGCAAGCCCGCGTCTTCTGCTTCGCTCTTCTCGCGGCTCGCACCGCGTTTCCTTCAACCTTCGTGCGGTCCACCTTCGCGCATCGGCGCGACAGCCTTCGCGCTGGAGATCCGTTCGCTTCCCCACGCTGGCCTGCCAGCCGTAGCCCGCCTCCGCGCAAGCGCTCCGGCGGAAGGCTGGTGGCGAGGGAAGGATTCGAACCTTCGAAGGCGCTTGGCCGACAGATTTACAGTCTGCTGCGTTTGACCGCTTCGCTACCTCGCCGATGTTCCCGCGGCCAGTACCAGAGGCATGCTCCGCCGCTGACCGCTGAATCTTTTATTGTGTCAGGATTTGCGCAGCTTCGCGATGTTCTTTGTTGTGAATTCGTGGAGCTGGCGAAGGGATTTGAACCCCCGACCGGCTGATTACAAATCAGCTGCTCTACCGGACTGAGCTACGCCAGCCCAGACAAAAGAGTAGTTGTAGCACAGCGCATGCCACGGGTGCAAGCTAGTGGGGATCAATCGAGATTTTTTTGCTGCCAAACCTCTGCCGTACGGCTTCGAACAGCGTAATCCCCGCGGCAACCGAGACGTTCAGGCTGCCAACTGAGCCGTACATCGGGATCGACACGAGCCGATCGCACCGTTCGCGGACGAGCCGCCGCAGACCGGTCCCTTCTGCGCCCAGGACGATCGCGGTCGGCACCGTGAGGTCGGCGGCGTAATACGGTTCAGCTGCCTCGCCGGCCAGCCCGACCGTCCAGACACCGGCCTCTTTCAGCTCCTCTACCGCTCTCGCGATGTTCACGACCGTCGCGACCCGCACGTGCGCCGCCGCGCCGGCTGACGCTTTCATCGCCACGCCGTCGAGGGCGGCCGCATGTCGCGCCTGCCGCACCACTCCGTGACAGCCCGACGCGTCGGCTGCCCGCAGCACCGCGCCGACGTTGTGCGGATCTTCGATCCCGTCGAGCACGACGATCAGCGGGGCCGCAGGAGCCGACGACGCCACCAGCTCGGCGATCCCGTAGTCCCGCAGCGGCTCGAGCTCGGCGACGACGCCCTGATGCACGCCGCCGCGCGAGTCGCGCTCGAGCGCCTGGACGTCGACGCGCTCGACCCGCACTCCGGCCTGGCGCGCCAGCGCCAGCACCTCGTCGACGCGCTTGTCGCTGCGCGGCCCGATCCGCACGCGGCGCACCCGCCCGCTCCGCAAGGCTTCGATGACGGGATTGATGCCGTAGATCAGCACTGGCGTTCGCGCGCGTCAGCGGCGCGTCACGAGATCGCCTTCGCGAACAGCTGCGCCCGCTCGCGGCACGACAGGATGCGCGACACGGACGACTGCGACGGCAGCGATGCGCCCCGATCGATGGCCGGAACGGCGAGATCGAGCTCGGGTCCCCCGTCCGATCCGGTCAGGGCCACGCGGATCGGGTGGAACAGCGACTTTCCCTTCATGCCGGTCCGCTCTCGCACCTTCGCGGCCGCGGCGCGAAAGGCGTCTCGATCGACCAGCGGACCCGGGATCGCCTCCGCCAGTGCCAGGATGACGTCGCGCGCCCCGCGCTCGGCGAGCAGCTGGCGGACGTCTTCACGATGCAGCGACGCCGCCGGATCGAATTCGAAGATGAAGTTCACGCGATCGGGAACCTCCTCCAGCCGATCGACCGATCCGACCGCCATCGGCAGCAGCGACACGATGTAGTCGAGCGCCTCGTCCGTCCGCCGCTTCATGTAGCCGCGCGCGATGAAGTAGCGGATCGATTCCGCGGCGATGCGCGCCGGCGCCGCCGCCTTCATGTAGTGCCGGTTCATCCACGAGAGCTTCTCGACGTCGAAGATGCCGGCGCTGTGGCCGACGTCCTCGATCCGGAAGCGCCGCGCCAGCTCCCGCACCGGCAGCAGCTCCTCGATCGCCCCGGGATCGTCGGCGGCCGAGCCAGGCGACCAGCCGATGAGCGCCAGATAGTTCACCAGCGCTTCCGGCAGAAACCCGCGCAGCCGGAACTCGGCTACCGACGTTGCGCCGTGGCGCTTCGACAGCGGCGTATGGTCCGGTCCCATCACCAGCGCGAGGTGCGCGAAGTGCGGCGGCGTGAAGGCGAGCGCCTGATACAGCAGCAGCTGTCGCGGCGTGTTGGAGATGTGATCCTCGCCGCGGATCACGTGCGTCACCTCCATCAACGCATCGTCCACGACGACGGCAAAGTTGTAGGCGGGACGGCCGTCGGATCGGACCAGCACCGGATCGCCGATCACGTCGGTGTTGAACGTCACCTCGCCGCGGACCAGGTCGGTGAACGCCACCTCGGTGGATTCCGGTACTCGGAAACGGATGACCGGCCGCTCACCCGCCTCGATCCGGGCGCGTGCCTGTTCCGGCGGAATGCGCCGGCAGGTGCCGTGGTAGCGCGGCGGAATGCCGGCCGCAAGATCCTCCTTGCGCTCTCGCTCGAGCTTGGTCGGCGAGCAGAAGCAGTAGTACGCGTGGTCTGTGCCGATCAGCTCGTTCGCATACGACGCGTAGAGGTGCAGCCGCTCCGACTGCCGGTAGGGACCGTGCGGCCCGCCGATGTCGGCCCCCTCGTCCCAGTCGAGCCCGAGCCACCGCAGATCCTCGAGGATGCTGGCCTCGGACTCTTTCGTCGAGCGCTCCGTGTCGGTGTCCTCGATGCGGAGGATGAAGGTGCCGTCGTGGCCGTGCGCGAGCAGCCAGTTGAACAGCGCCGTGCGCGCATTGCCCACGTGCAGCTGGCCGGTTGGCGAAGGAGCAAATCGGACTCTGATCATCTAGTCATCGCACCTGCTGAGCAGCGCCACGGCATGGGCCGCGATCGCCTCTCCGCGTCCGACCGCATCGACACCCTCATTGGTCTTGCCCTTGATGCTCACCTGCTCGATTCCGACGTCGAGCGCGCCAGCCAGCGACTCGCGCATCCGCGCCAGATGCGGCGCGATCTTGGGCCGTTCCAGAATCACCACCACGTCCAGGTTGACGACGCGAAGACCAGCCTGCCGGACCAGCGCGACGGCGTGACGCAGCAGCTCGATGCTCGAGGCGTCTTTCCACCTGGGATCGGTGTCGGGAAAATGGTGGCCGATGTCACCCAGGCACGCGGCCCCGAGCACCGCGTCGGTCGCCGCATGACAGATCACGTCGGCATCCGAGTGGCCGAGCGCACCCCGCTCCGCCGGCACGTCGATCCCCGCAAGCACCAGGCGGCGTCCGTCCACCAGGCGGTGCAGGTCGTAGCCGGTGCCGACTCGGCCGAGCCCGGTGCCATCGCCATGGGATGCGCGGCGGAACGCAGCCTCGAAGTCCTCGCGCGTCGTGATCTTCACGTTGTCCGCGGTCCCCTCCACGATATGCACGGCGTGTCCGGCGCGTTCCGCCAGGGCAGCTTCGTCAGTCCCTTCGACGCCGGATCGGCCGAGCGCCACCGCATCCCGCAGCACGTCGCGCCGGAACGCCTGAGGCGTCTGCGCCAGGAAGATCGCCTCGCGCGGCAGCGTCTGCACGATCCGCGCGCCGGCCGGGCCGGACTCGACGCGCTTCACGGTGTCCCGCACCGGCTGCGCGACGATCGCCGCCCCGTGCTCGACCGCGGCGTCGATGGACCGCGAGATCACGTCGGCGGTGACGAACGGCCTCGCCGCATCGTGCACCAGTACGACATCAGCCGCCGCGCCGACGACGTCGAACGCCGCGGCCACGGAATCCTGACGGCGACTGCCGCCCTCGACGACTCTGATCCGGGACTGTGCGCGCACGAACGGCGGCGGCGACGACGCGAGCTCGGCCGGCAGCACCACGATCACGTCGTTCACGCGCGGATGTGTGGCAAAAGCCTGCACGCTGCGCTCGAGTATCGTCCGGCCGCCGAGCTCGAGCAGCTGCTTCGGAACGCCGGCTCCGAGCCGGCTGCCGACGCCACCCGCGGCAATGATGGCGGTCACGTACATGGATGCGTTCTCAGGCGTGTGAGCCAATCGCTGATTATCGCACCGCGCGGCCGCTGACGTCACCCACGGCGTCTGGCGCCGGAGCATCGGGGGACTCGTCGACGTTCCCCCTGACGATCTCGCGCACACGGGTGGCGAGCGCGCCGACGTGCTCGCGAGTGACCCCCTCGCTCGAAATCGGCTCGTGCACGGTCAACTCCACCTCGCCCGGACAGACCATCAGCCGTCCCTTGCGCATCACGTGGCGGCTCCCCGAGACGCTGACCGGGACGACCGGCAACCCGGCCCCGGCGGCCACGAGGAAGCTGCCCTTCTTGAACCGCCCGACCCGGCCGTCAACGCTGCGCGTCCCTTCCGGGAACACGATCAGCGAGTGCGACTCGCTGACCAGCCGCCGCATCTTCTGCACGATGTCGGCGCCGGGGTTGGTGCGGTTGACGAGCAGGTGGCCGGTGCGGCGGAGGTGCCAGCCGAGAAACGGAAACGTTCCCAGCGACTCCTTCGCGACGATGCGCAGCTGCAGCGGCAGCGTGGCGAACAGGATCGGGATGTCGTAGATGCTCTGATGGTTCGAGGCGAGGACGTAGCTGCGCGTCGGGTCGAGCCGCTCGGCGCCGGTGACGCGGACCCGGACGCCGGTCGTCCTGAGGATCAGCGACGACCACATCCGCGCGCAGCGGTGTCCGACGTCACCCGTCCGGTCGAAGAACGACGACAGGATCGAGATCGTGCCGAGGACGATGGTGTAGACGCCGATCAGCGGGATCAGGAAGAAGACGGTCCGCCACCAGTGAAAAGGCGGGATCACTTCGCGTTCTGCGCGCGTGCCTGGGGAACGCTGGCCACCGCCTGCGGCGGCGCCTGGGGAACGGGCGTCGCGCCAGTCCCGTGGCCGCTCTCGATGTAGCGGCCGAAGATCATCTTGCCGGCGGTGGTCTGCAGCACGCTCGTGACCACCACGTCGATGTTCTTGCTGATCATCCGGCGCGCGTTGTCGACGACGACCATCGTGCCGTCGTCCAGGTAGGCCACGCCCTGGTTGTATTCCTTGCCTTCCTTCAGGATGAAGACCTTCATGAACTCGCCGGGCAGCACGACCGGCTTCAGCGCGTTGGCGAGCTCGTTGATGTTGAGGACGTTGACGCCGCGAAGCTGCGCCACCTTATTGAGGTTGAAGTCGTTGGTGACGATCTTGCCCTGCAGCGTCCGCGCCAGCTCGATCAGCTTGAGATCGACCTCGCGGACATCGGGAAAGTCGATGTCGGAGATCATGACGTCCACCCCCGCCATCTTCTGGATCTTCTGCAGGATGTCGAGACCGCGCCGGCCGCGGTTGCGCTTCATCGAGTCGGCCGAATCGGCGACGAGCTGCAGCTCCTTCAGCACGAACTGCGGAATCACCAGCGTGCCGTCGAGAAAGCCGGTCTCGCAGAGGTCGGCGACCCGGCCGTCGATGATCACGCTGGTGTCGAGAATGCGATATCGCCGCTGCGGGCCGGTATCGCGGAACAGCGCCGCCAGCCGCGCCGGCTTCAGCCACTCGCTCTTCCGGGATCCGATCACGATCCCCAGGTACGGGAACACCAGCAGCACGACGCTGTGCAGGAAGACGACCCGCGGGTCGGTCGTGTCGGCCCAGAACAGGGCGGCGCCGATCGTCTTGGCGAGTCCGAGACCGATCGCGCCGCCAATCAGGGCGCCGAGCAGATCGGTGACCTCCGCGTCCCGGAGCCGCGTCTCCACCCAGATCATGACCGCGCCGAGCGCGGCGGCCGCGATCAGGTTGATCGCGATGTTCGGGCTGAATGGGCGCGTCAGGAACGCCGCGTACGTCACCGCGAGGACGAACAGCGTGCGGACGAGCAGGAACCAGGCCATCGAGTATGACTCCAGTTCCTATGATACCTGCGGTGTGAGGCGCCCCGCCGGACCAGGTCGGCCCGTGCCTACCAGTCGATCAGCTGTTCCAGCGCCTCGGTCACGGTCCGGACCGGCACCAGCTCGATTCCCGGCGGCACGTCCTCAGGGGAACAGTTGCCGTCGGGCAGCACGCAGCGCGTGAATCCCATCTGCGCGGCCTCGCGAACCCGGAGGGCGGCCTGGCTGACACCACGAACCTCGCCGGCGAGGCCGACCTCGCCGAACACCGCGGTGGCGGCCCGCACGCTCCGGTTGCGCAGGCTCGAGGCGACCGCGCCGGTGATCGCCAGATCCGCGGCAGGCTCGTCCACCATGATCCCGCCGGCCACATTGATGAACACGTCGTCCGCCACCAGGTTCAGGCCCGCGCGCTTCTCCAGGACCGCGAGGAGCAGCGTCAGGCGGTTCTGGTCGACGCCGCTGGCCATCCGCCGGGCGTTGCCGTAGGTGCTGCTGCTCACGAGCGCCTGGACCTCGACCAGCAGCGGCCGCGATCCCTCGACACAGCAGAGCACCGCCGAGCCGGGCGCCCCGGCGCGGCGCTCCGCGAGGAACAGCTCTGAGGGATTGGAGACCCCGCGCAGGCCGCGGCCGGTCATCTCGAACACGCCCAGCTCGCTGACCGCGCCGAACCGGTTCTTCACCGCGCGGATGACACGGTGCGAGTGGTGCTTCTCTCCCTCGAAGTAGAGCACCGTATCCACGATGTGCTCGAGCGACTTGGGACCGGCGAGGGAGCCGTCCTTCGTGACATGGCCGACGAGGAAGGTCGGGATGTTCTGCCCCTTCGCCGCGAACAGCAGCTGCGTGGCGGATTCGCGGACCTGGCCGATGCTGCCTGGCGCCGACTGGAACTTGAGCGAGAACACGGTCTGGACCGAGTCGACGATGACGAAGGCCGGACGGAGGCGGGCAATCTCCTCGAGGATTCGTTCGAGGCACGTTTCCGCCAGGACATAGAGCGGCGTCGGCTGGCCGCTCGACGAAGGCCGGGACGGCTCGGCGCCTGTCAAAGGGTCAACGCCCAGCCGCTCGCCGCGCGACTTGATCTGGTGCTCGGACTCCTCGCCGGAGCTGTAGAGGACCGGACCGACCGCCCTGGCGAAGTGCGCCGCCGCCTGCAGCAGCAGCGTGGACTTGCCGATGCCCGGTTCACCGCCGATCAACACCAGCGATCCGGGCACGACGCCGCCGCCGAGCACGCGGTCGAACTCGCTGACGCCGGTCGAGATTCGCTCCGCCACCACCGTGTCGATGTCGGCGTAAAGCTGCGGGCCGGCCGCCGCGGCCAGGCTGTATCGCGGCCCCGAGGGCGCTCCCGCGGTTGCGCGGTCCGGCAACTGCCGCTCCTCGACCAGCGAGTTCCACGCGCCGCAGTCCGCACAGCGCCCGAGCCACTTGGGCGACTGGGCGCCGCACTCCTGGCAGGCGAAGACGGTCCTGGTTTTCACCGGTACACCCGTTCGATCCTCGTCCCGACGCGACAGAGCAGCTCGTACGGAATCGTCCCGATCGCGGCCGCGATCTCGCGCACGCCAATCGATTCGGCGTCCTGCTCGCCGACAATCACCACTTCGTCCCCCGGTGCCACATCCGTGCCGGTCACGTCGATCATGGTCATGTCCATGCACACCGAGCCGACGATCGGGGCGCGCCGCCCGCGCACGAGCATGTATCCCTGCCCGGCGAGCCGCAGGTCGAGGCCATCGGCGTAGCCCGCGGGGACAACGGCCAGCGTGACCGGACGATCGACGGCGCCGCGCAGGCCGTAGCCGGTGCCCTCGCCGGGACGGATGCCCTTCACCGCCACGATACGACTGCGCAGTGACAGGGCAGGTCGCAGCGCCAGCGTCGCGGCAAGCGGCGGCGGAACGATGCCGTAGAGGAGCAGCCCGGGGCGGACGTAGTCGTACCAGACCCGCTCGTCGCGCAGCAGCGCCGCGCTGTTGGCGGCGTGCCGCTCGGCGGCCTCGATCCCGAGCGACGGCAGCTGCGCCAGCACCGCCTCGAAGCGCTCGCGCTGGAGCGCGAATGCCGGGTGGTCAGGGCTGTCCGCGGTCGCGAAATGCGTATAGACGGCGGCGATCTCGAGCCGCGAAGACGCGGCGAGCGGCGGCAGGGTCCGCGCGATGTTGTCGTGCCTGAAACCGAGCCGGTTCATGCCGGTGTCGATCTTGAGGTGGCACGTCAGCCGCGCGCCGTGGCGGGCCGCCGCGGCCTCGAGCGCCTGCGCGGCGCCCGGCGTCGAGATGGTCGGCGTCAGATCGTGCGTGAACAGGCCGTCGAGATCGCTGACGCTCAACGCGCCGAAGACCAGGATCGGCACCGCGATCCCCGCCTGCCGGAGCGCCACGCCTTCCTCGATGTCGGCACACGCGAGCATCGCGGCCCCGGCCTGCTCGAGCGCCCGGGCCACTTCCGCGGCGCCATGACCGTAGGCGTTCGCCTTGACCACGGCGATGATGCCGGGCGACCGCGCCGGACGAGGACTCGAGGAACTGGACGATGGCGCGGAAGTTGGACCGGATCGCCTCCAGGTCCACGTGAGCGACCGTCTGGCGGATCACGACGGCGCCGAGTTGTTGCCGGCGTAGCTTTCGAAGCGGGTGTACTGGTTGAGGAAGGAGAGCTTGACCGTGCCGATCGGACCGTTGCGCTGCTTGCCGATGATGATCTCGGCGATGCCCTGGTCTTCCGGCTTGGTGTCGTCCTTGTCGTAGACCTCGGGACGATAGATGAAGAAGACGAGGTCGGCGTCCTGTTCGATGGCGCCCGACTCGCGAAGGTCCGACAGCTGCGGGCGATGGTCGGTGCGCCCCTCGGGCGCGCGGCTGAGCTGCGACAACGCGATGATCGGGCAGCCCAGCTCCTTGGCGAGGCCCTTGAGCGAGCGCGAGATCGCCGACACTTCCTGCTGCCGGCTCTCGAACCGGCCGCGTCCCGTCATCAGCTGGAGGTAGTCGATGATGATCAGGTCGAGGCCGTGCTCCGCTTTCAGCCGCCGCGACTTGGCCCGCATCTCGAGCACGCCGATCGACGCCGTGTCGTCGATGAACACCCGCGCCTCGGCGAGCGTGCCGAGCGAATGCGACAGGCGGCCGTAGTCCTTCTCGTTCAGATAGCCGGTGCGGAAGCGGTGGGCGTCGATGCGCGCCTCGGACGTGAGCATGCGCATGAACAGCTGCTCCTTCGACATCTCGAGGCTGAAGAAGCCGACGGTCATCGACGTGTGCGTGCCGACGTATTGCGCCATGTTGAGCACGAGGCTCGTCTTCCCCATCGACGGGCGGGCGGCGACCACGACCAGGTCGCCGGGGTGGAAACCCGTGGTCATCTCGTCGAGATCGGGGAAACCGCTGGGGACGCCGGTGATCGCGCCCTTGGTCTGCTGCAGCTTCTCGATGGTGGCGAAGCTGCTCTGCACCAGGTCGCGGAGCGGCACGAACCCTTCGCGGATGCGATCCTCGGCGATCGCGAAGATGGCGCGCTCCGCCTCGTCGAGCAGCAGCTCCGGCTCCTGCTCGGCCTCGTAGGCCTCGGTCAGGATCTTGTTCGCGGAATGAATCAGGCTCCGCAGCGTCGATTTTTCTTTGACGATCCGCGCGTAGTAGGCGACGTTCGCGGACCGCGGCACGCCGTCGGCCAGCGCCGCGATATACGCCGGACCGCCGCACTCGTCGAGCTCGCCGGCGCGCGACAGCTCTTCCTTCAGGGTGATGAAGTCGATCGCCCGGCCGCGCTCGCTGAGCGCCACCATCTTGTCGAAGATCCGGCGGTGCGCGTCGCGGAAGAAATCGCGCGAGTCGATCAGCTCCGCCGCGTGGTTGAACGCCTCGTTATGGATCAGGATCGCGCCGAGGACCGATTTCTCCGCGTCGAGATTATGGGGAAGCGTGCGTTCAGGAGCAGGAGCGACGTCAGGCATCGATGTCGGGGGTGAGCAGCAACTCTAAACGAAAAACGGGCGACCGGAAAGAGCCGATCGCCCGTCTGCCATTTCTTGTCTGTCGCCGGATGAGACCGGACGCAGGCTAGCGCGACTCCGGGACCACCTTCACCTTGAGCTGCGCGGTCACGTCGCGGTGAATCTTCAGCGGCACGGTCACTTCCCCTATTGCCTTGATGGGATCGACCAGCGTGATCTTTCGCTTGTCGACCGGGAACCCCTTCGCCTCGAGCGCGTGCGCGATGTCGGCCGAGGTGACGGAGCCGTAGAGGACGTTGTTCTCGCCGACCCGGCGGGCGATTTCGATCTCCACCTGACCGAGGCGCTCGGCCAGGGCGTCTGCCTGCCCCTTCTCCTCGGCGTCGCGCAGATCCGCCTGCGCGCGCTCCCGATCGATCTGGCGCTTGTTGGCCTCGGTGACCTTCAGCGCCAGCTTGCGCGGCAGCAGGTAGTTGCGGGCGTAGCCGTCGGCGACCTTCACGACGTCGCCACGGCGGCCCAGGTTGTCGACATGTTCTCGAAGAATGATCTCCATCGGTGTGTCCTTGTCGACCCTCAGTCAGTGACGTAGGGAATCAGCGCCAGCTGGCGGGCCCGCTTGATCGCGGTCTGCAGCTTGCGCTGGTGCAGGGCGCACGTTCCCGAGATGCGGCGCGGCTGAATCTTGCCGCGCTCGGGCAGGAACGGCGTCAGCAGCCTGACGTCCTTGTAGTTGATGTAGTCGATCTTCTCCGCGCAGAACTTGCAGACACGGCGGCGGCGGAAGAACCCGCCGCGCGGGCGATCGCCGCCCTTGCCCTTGTCGGCGTCGCGCCCCTTCGATCCGCCGCGGCCGCGGCCTCCACGTTCCTCGCTCATCGCTGCACCTCGTACTTGTCGCCGCGATCGTACCGGTCGCCGCGATCGTCATCCTGATCCATGTTGTCGCCGCGGCCCTCGCCCGGCTGCGGCTCGGGCGGCAGCCCGCGCGCGGTCCGGCGGCGCGCCTGCGTCGCCTTGCGCGCGTCGCGCGTCCGCTCCGCGACCCGCAGCTCTTCGTCGACGCGCACCACGAGGTGGCGGATGACCTGATCGAGCACGCGCAAGCGGCGGTCGATCTCCTTCATCAGCTCTCCGGTGCCGGTGATCGTCTCGACGACGTAGGTGCCTTCGCGGTGATGGCCGATTTCGTAGGCAAGCTTGCGGCGGCCCCAGTTGTCGGTCTTGTCGAGGGTGCCGTTGAAGCGCTGGACGATCTGCTCGATCTGCGTGTGCAGCTCGGCGACCTGCTCGTCCGACGACTCTGGCGTCAGAACGTAGACGAGCTCGTACTGTCGATTCGTGCTCATGTGTCTCCTTGTGGACTAATCGGCTACGTTGCGTAGCAAGGAGAAAAACGGGTTGTCTACTCCGCGTCTTCCTTCTCTTCCTTCTCTTCCTTCCGATTGAACCTGTTCATCACCGCCGCCATGCCGTCGGCGAGGAACAGCTCGGTGGCCTCGATGCTCCGGGCCACCGTGTCGGCGACGATCGGCCGCTCATCCGGCTCGAACTTCGCCAGCACGTGATCCGCGAGATCGCGCCGGGCATCTCCGCGCCCGACCCCGACCCGCAGCCGTGCGAACTCCGTCGTGCCGAGCGCGTCGATGATCGACTTGAGGCCGTTATGCCCGCCCGCCGATCCGGCGGCCCGCGCTCGCAGCCGCCCCAGCTCCAGATTCACTTCGTCGACCACGACCAGCAGCCCGGACGGGTCGATCTTGTAGAAGTGCAGCAGCGCCATCGTCGCCGGACCGCTGAGATTCATGAACGTCAGCGGCTTGGCGAGCACCGTGTCGGCCGCCCGCCACCGCGCGACCAGGGCCTCGACGCCGCGCGGCGCCGACTCCCATTCGGCCCGATGCCGATCCGCCAGCGTCTCGACGATGTCGAACCCGACGTTGTGCCGGGTCCCATCGTACTTGCGCCCGGGGTTGCCCAGGCCGACGACCAGCTTCACGTATCAGCCCGCGCTTACTTCTCGTCTTCCTTGTCGGTCTTGCCCTTCTTGATGACCTCGGGCTCGGCCGGCGCCGTCGGTGACGCGGCCACGTCGGCCGCCACCGGTTCCTCGACCTTCAGCGCGACGACGTGGACGATCATCGTGTCGGCATCGGTCACCGGCTTCCATTTCGCGCCTTCCGTGTGGATGTCGCGCACGCGGACGCCCTGGTTCAGCATCAGCTCGGAGATGTCGACGGTGATGTTCTCCGGGATGTCGCCCGGCAGCGTCTCGATCTCGATGTCGCGGTGCACGAAGTCGACGATGCCGCCCTGCTGCTTGACGCCCTTGGCTTCGCCCTTCAGCACGATCGGCACGGTGACGGTGAGCGCCTTGTCCATGGCGACCTGGTAGAAGTCGACGTGGAGCAGCTTGTGGTCGATCGGATCGAGCTGGTATTCCTTGACCAGCACGCGCGTGTCGCCGGCGCCGATACCCTCGAGGCCGATCAGCGTGTTCACGCCGGACTCGGAGTGCAGAATCCGGAACAGGATCTTCGGATCGACGGAGATCTCGGTGGCCTTGCCCTTCTCACCGCCGTAGACGACGGCGGGGATGCGTCCCTTCGCGCGCAGCCGGCGCGCCTCGTTCTTGCCGCGGGTGTCCCGCTTCTCTGCCTGCAGTGTTGATGATGCCATTTTGCCTTCTTGGTGCTCAGTGCCTGGTGCTAAGTGCTCGGTGCCGTCAGACGAACAGCTTCGAGACCGACGTTTCCTCGTGAATGCTCCGGATCGCCTGGCCGAGCAGTCGCGCCACCGACAGCTGCCGGATCTTCCGGCAGCACTTCGCCCGCTCGGTGTGGAGCGGGATGGTATTGGTGATGATCACCTGCTCGATCGGCGCGGCCTCGAGCCGTTCCATCGCCGGACCGGACAGGACGCCGTGCACGGCGCACGCGAACACCCGCTCGGCGCCGTTGGCCCGCAGCGCTCCGGCCGCCTTCACGATCGTGCCCGCGGTGTCGATGATGTCGTCCTGCAGGATGCACGTGCGGCCGTTGACGTCGCCGATCACGTTCATCACCTCCGCCGTCCCGTCATCCGATCGCCGCTTGTCGACGATCGCCAGGTCCGCGCCGAGCCGCTTCGCATACGCCCGGGCTCGTTCGGCGCCGCCCGCATCGGGCGACACGATCGTCAGGTTCGGGATCTTCAGCTGCGAGCAGTAGTCGATGATGACCGGCGCCGCAAACAGGTGATCGACGGGAATGTCAAAGAACCCCTGAATCTGCGCCTTGTGCAGATCCATCGTCAGCACGCGGCTGGCACCGGCGGCGCTCAGCAGGTTGGCCACCAGCTTGGCCGAAATCGGCACCCGCGGCTTGTCCTTGCGATCCTGCCGCGCGTAGCCGTAATACGGAATCACCGCGGTGATGCGCGACGCCGACGAGCGGCGGAACGCATCGATCATCACGCACAGTTCCATGATGTTGCGATCCACGTCCGCACAGGTCGGCTGGATCACGAACACATCGGTGCCACGGATGTTCTCGTCGATCTGGAACGAGCACTCCGTGTCCGGGAACCGCTGGAGCCGCGCATGACCGGTCGACACGCCGAGAAACTCGGCGATCTCGGCGGTCAGCGCCGGATGCGCACTTCCGGAAAACAGCTTGAGCTGTCCGCGACTCATAAATGGTTGGGGCGGAAGGATTCGAACCTTCGAATACGGGATCCAAAGTCCCGCGCCTTACCAGCTTGGCCACGCCCCATCATTCGCCCCTGAGAGACGCGCTGCCGCGCTGCCGGGCCAGCCCTGGGAAACGCCGCGAACGCACTGCGGTCGCGAAGGTCTAGACCACGCCCACGGGCACCACTACAAAGGGTTAAGTGTAGCCGGTCATTCCGCCCGCGGTCAAACGCGCCGGACGACAGGACGGGCCCGGTGTTCGTGCTCGGCCCGCGACAACGTGTGGCTGAGCATGACCGCGGCGCCGGAACGGTGCAGCAGGCGAACCGCGCTGGCGGCGCCGGGCCGGGTCCGGAACAGGCCGAAAACGGCTGAGCCGCTCCCAGACATCGCCGCGGCGACCGCCCCGGCCTCCTTGAGCGCGACCTTGATTCCCCCGATCTCCGGATGGCGCCGCAGCACCGGAGGCTCCAGATCGTTGACCATCTGCGCGGCGCGCGTCGGCCAGGGAACGGGCAGAATCTGCAGCTCGCCGCGAGGCTCGCGCACGCCCGCGGCGCGGTCTTCGTCGTACCACGAGTAGGCTTCGGCCGTGGAAATCCCGAACGGCGGCCGGACGACGACGATCCAGTGCCGCGGCAGGTCCACGAGCGGGTAGATCTCCTCGCCCCGCCCGAGCCCGAGCGCGGTCCCTCCGGAGAGGAAGAACGGCACGTCGGAGCCGATCCCCGACGCCACTTCGCGCAGCAGCGAGATCGGAGCCCCTCCCCACAGCCGGGCAAGGACCTGCAGGCCGGCCGCCGCATCGGCGCTGCCGCCGCCGAGCCCGGCCTCGAGCGGAATGCCCTTCTCGATCGTGACGGTCGTGTCGCAGGGCTCGCCGCCGCGCCCGAGCGCTTTCCAGAGCGCGATCGCGGCGCGCCAGACCAGGTTGCGATCGTCGAGCGGCACGCCGGCGGTGCGGCACTTGAGGACGAACGGCCCGCGCTTCTCCTGCGCGATCAACGTGTCGTGCAGCTCGATGGTCTGGAAGACGGTGCGCAGCTCGTGGTAGCCGTCGGCCCTCGTGCCGAGGACGCGGAGATCGAGATTGACCTTCGCGTGCGCGCGTGCGACATAGCGTTTCGCGGCTGGTGGCGTCGTCCGCCGGCGCGGGCGGGTCTGTCGCGGCTTCGGCTGCTTCTTCTTCATTGCGTCCCGAGCGGCCCGGCACGACGCAGCTCGTCGAGCGTCAACGGCTCGGCGGCGGCTGGCACCTCCACCTCGAACACCGCCGGCTCCATCGTCACGTTGACGTTCATCTCGCTGAGCCTGGCGGTGACGTCCGCCTTCGAGGCTGGCGCCTGAAGCTGCAGCGTCGTGGCGCGTCCGGCCGCGAACGCGGAATAGTGGACCGTCAGCCCCGCCTTCACCGCGGCCAGGATCCGCCAGCGGCCGTCGACCTGACGCAGGTAGGTCTTTGCGCCGTCGGCCTCGACCACGACCCACTGCCCCGGCAGGCTGCGTCCTGTCTGTGGGCTCGGCCACGCCGAAGCCGCAGCCGCTGACGAGCGTGCGCAATTGACCGCCGTCGAGCGGCAGCCCCACCAGCGCCTCGACGACGTCCGCGGGACGCGCCTTGCGGAGGACGCGATTGTCGCGTGGCAGATAGAGGGTGGACTCAGGTCCGGGCGCCGCGAGGATGAACACGGGCCGGCCGATTGGGGCACGTCCCTCGAGTCGGACCTTGTCGGGCGCCTCGAATCCGGCGTCGACGTTGCCGCGAAGCCGCACCGATCCGGCGCGCCCCGACAAGCCGAGCGTCACTTCAATGGTGCGCGCGCCACGGCAGTCCTGCACCGCTTGTTGATAGGCGCTGACGGCGTCGGGGAATGGCGTGCCGTCGCCGGACGGCAATTCGATGCGCTTGGGCGCGCAGCCCGAGGCCATGGCGAGTGCCACGACGGACGCGAGCAGACCGCATCGGCACCGCCGACGGATCACCGGGCTTCCATGCGCGACTTGGCGTCCTGGATCTTCTTGAGGATGCGGGGCCGATCGATCGACTCACCGTCGCCGGCAAGCGAGCGCTCCCAGGCCGCGGCCGCGTCGGCGTAGCGGCGCTGCTGGAACCGTAGATCGCCGAGGTGCTCCTGGACCACTGAGCTGTTGGGCATCTTCGACGCGGCAGTAGTCAGCGGCGCATCGGCAAGATCGAGCTTTCCTTGCTTGAAGTACGCCCAGCCCAGACTGTCGAGGAATGACGGGTTCTCGGGCTCGAGCTTCAGCGCGCGCTGCACGAGCTCCACCGCCTCGTCCAGCCGCTGGCCCCGCTCCGCGAACATGTAGCCGAGATAGTTGAGCGCGGTCGCATCCTTCGGATCGCGCTTCAGCAGATCGCGCAGCGCTTCCTCCGCACCCGCCATGTCGCCGCGCGCCTCGAGCACCTGCGCGAGGACATACATGCCGCGCGGATCCTCCGGGGCGGCGGTGCGAAGCCGTCGCGCCGTCGCTTCGGCGCCGGCGAGGTCGCCCGTCAGCCGCTGCGCCGCGGCGTAGAGGTACAACACCAGCGGTTCGGGCTCGGCCTTCGCGGCGGGATCGCGCAGGATATCGCGCGCGGCCGCGCCCTGGCCGGCATTGATCAGCGCGGCGGCGCGGCGCGTGGAGAGATCGGGGCCGCGCGTGCTCAGTTGCTGCGCCCGCCCGTAGGCCTGCGCCGCCTCTTCCCACTGCCCCTGCTTCTCGCTGAGCTCGGCGAGCATCACGTAACCGCGAAAGAATCGCGGATTCTCGGCGAGCATCGCCATCAGCGTCTCGATCGCCGCCGGGGTCTGCCCCATCTCGTCCTGCGCGGTTGCCAGCAGCAGCGACGCGTCGGGGTACCCAGGCTGCTCCGTGACGATGCGGCGCAGCAGCGGCTCGGCCTTGTCGAACGACTCGGTCTGCAGATAGAGCCGCGCGAGCGTCAGGTCGAGGCCGAGCTCCGCGGGACCATCCTGGCGCGCCCGCTCCAGCGCGGCGATCGCGCGCGCGACGTAGAGCTGCGGGCTCTCGCCCGGACGGATCGCGCGGCGCTGCTCCGCGAACGCCGCGTAAATCGACCCGCTGATGCGATTGGCTTCGCGATTCTGCGGATCGATCTTGAGCGCCTCATCCGCCGCATCGATCGCCTCGAGCGCGCGATCGGCGCGCGCGTAGACCCCAGCGAGCTCGGCGCGCAACTCCGCCGAGCCCGGGCGCGAGCTGGATCGCGCGCTTGTGCGCCTCGAGCGCCTTGTCGACGTCCGCTTGTGACTCGTGATGCCGGCCCAGCAGGAAGTAGTAGCCGGCCGAATCCCCTGCCGGCGACGCCGAGGGGCGGGCGACATTCTGGGCTGAGGCGGCCGCGGGCAGCGTGGCCAGCGAAACGAGGGCCAGGACGACTATTCGCCGCATCTTCATGACTATAATGACCCCTGCGCGCACCGGACGCAAACGCCTCAGGGGGCCCGCGGAGCCAAACGCATGCCTGTCGACCCGGAATTGCTGGAAATCCTCGCGTGTCCACACTGCAAGACGAAAGTGGACCTCGTCAAGAACGGCACCGCGCTGAAATGTTCGCAGTGCAAGCGGGTGTTTCCGATCAAGGACGACATCCCCGTCATGCTGCTGGACGAAGCGACCATCGAACCGTGAACCGTGACCGTGCTGCTCATTCGCCTGCGCCTCATCGGCGACGTCGTGTTGTCGACGCCGGTGATTCGGGCGCTGAGGCGGGCGTTCCCCGACGCCAGGCTCACCTATCTGGTGGAACGCGACGCGGCAGCGGTCGTTCGGCACAATCCGCATCTCGACGAAGTCCTGATCGCCGAGCGCAGACGCGGCGCGGCGCGACTGCTGGACGACGTGCGGCTGGCGTGGCAGCTGCGTCGCCGGCGCTTCGATGTGGTGATTGACATGCACGGTGGACCGCGCAGCTCCTGGCTCACGCTCGCGACCGGCGCGCCGCAGCGCATCGGCTACGACATGCCAGGCCGGTCGTGGATGTACACGCGGACCGTGCCCCGCGCCCGGGAGCTGCGGCCCAGACACTCGGTGCTCAATCAATGGGATCTGCTGTCCGCGGTGGAGGGATGGGTCCACGAGCCGCCTGACCCGGCCCGCGACGCGGTCGAGATGCCGGTGGACCCAGCCGCCGACCGCCGCATGGCCGAGCGCCTGGCCGCGGCCGGCGTGCAGCCGTCGCACGAGCTCGTGCTCCTCCACGTCAGCGCCAGCAATCCGTTCCGCCGCTGGCCGGAGCCGGCCTTCACGGAGCTGGTCGCCGCGCTCGCGGCCGGCTCGCCGAACCGGCGTCTCATCCTCAGCTCGGGTCCGTCGGATCGCGAGGCCGCGGGGCGCATCGCCGAAGGGGCGCGCGCCGAGCTCGGGCCCGCACGCGCCAACCGTGTCGTCGAGTTCGGGGAATTCGATCTGCCCGAGCTGCGCGCCTTGATCGGACGGAGCCGGCTTTTCATCGGCGGCGATACGGGTCCGCTGCACATCGCCGCGACCACCGCCACTCCTGTCGTCGCGGTCTACGGACCAACGCTTCCGGCCCGCTCCTCGCCGTGGCGCGATCCCGCGGCGGTGACCGAGTCGGTCGAAGTGGCCGGCCTCCCGTGCCGCCCCTGCGACCAGCGCGTGTGCGCGCCGGGCGATTACCGCTGCCTCACCACGCTGAAGCCCAAGGACGTCCTTGCCGCGGCTGAACGCGCGCTCGGGTGCACGGCGTGACGACACAACCCGCGCAGGAGCGGCCGGTCGGACTCGAACGCGCGGCCTGGCTCGCGCTGCTCGGATTCGCGGCGACGATCCAGGTGTCCATCGCCGCCGCGCAGGCCCTGCTCGCGCTCACCGCCATCCTCTGGCTGATCCTGATCGTGCGCAACAAAGAGCGCATCGAAGTGCCGCGGATGTTCTGGCCGCTTGCCGCCTACGCCGGTGCGACGATGCTGTCGGCGCTGTTCGCGGTGGACCGCGGGGTCAGCCTCCTCGACACCAAGCAGCTGCTCCTGTTCGCGATCATCCCGATCGCCTACCGGCTGCTGCCCGGCCAGCGCAGCCTCAGCGCGGTTGACGTCATCATCACGGTCGGCGCGCTCGAAGCGATCCTCGGCATCTTCCAGTACGCGATCCTCAACTTCGACAACCTCGGACGGCGGGTCCAGGGATCGCTGTCGCACTACATGACCTACTCGGGCGTGCTGATGCTGGTGGCGTGCGCCGCCGCCGCGCGCATCATGTTCCGCCGCCAGGATCGCGTCTGGTCGTCGCTGGTCATGCCGGCCCTGCTGGTCGCGCTGGCCCTGACGATGAGCCGCAACGCGTGGGTCGGCGTCTGCGTCGGCATCGGCCTCCTGTTCATGCTGCGGGACTTCCGCCTGGTTGCGCTGCTGCCCGCGGTGGCGGCCCTGTTCCTCGCGGTCGCGCCAACACACCTCACCGCGCGGTTCTATTCGACGTTCAGCCTCACCGACCCGACGAATCGCGATCGCGTGGCGATGATGAAGACCGGCATCCGCATCATCCAGAAGGAGCCGCTGACCGGCGTCGGCCCGGACGGCGTGCGCCTGGTCTACTCGGTCTACCGCGATCCGAAGGCGGAGCGTCAGCTCAATCCGCACCTGCACAACGTGCCGATCCAGATCGCGGCCGAGCGCGGCCTGCCCGCGCTCGCGATCTGGCTGTGGTTCATCTTCGTGTTGATCCGCGATCTCGCGCGCAAGACCCGCTCGTCCGCCGTGCGATCGCTGCCGACCGCCGCGCTCGCCGCGGTCGTGGCGATGCTCGCGGCCGGCATGTTCGAGTACAACTTCGGGGACTCCGAGTTCCTGATGCTGTTCCTGCTGCTGGTGACCCTGCCCTACGCGGCCGACCGTGTGCCGGCGACGACGACTCCCGCCGTCGCGCAGCGGCTCGCCGCCTGACCGATGCCCGACACGCAGCGCCAACTCGCGGAGCGGCTCGCGGGCCGCTCGATCCTCGTCGTCGGCGACCTGATGCTCGATCACTTCGTGATCGGCCGCGTCGAACGGATCTCGCCGGAAGCGCCGGTGCCGGTCGTGCGCTTCGAGCACGACGAGTACCGGCTCGGCGGCGCGGCCAACGTCGCGCACAACATCGCGGCGCTGGGCGGTCGCGCGGAGCTGGTGGGCCTGGTCGGCGAGGATGCCGAAGCCGCGCGGCTGCGGCGGGAGCTCGAGGCGCTGTCGATCGGGTGCCGCGGCATTGTCGCGACGACGGATCGCTGCACGACCAGGAAGCTGCGGGTCGTCACCACCAGGAACCAGCAGGTCGCGCGCATCGATTACGAGAGCGATCGGGAAGTCAGCGGCGACATCGAGGCGGCCGTCATCGAGCGAATCGACGCGCTCGCGTCCTCGGTCGAAGCGATCCTCGTCTCCGACTACCTGAAGGGCGTCATTTCACGCGGCGTGGCAGCGGCAGCGATCGCCTGCGGCGCACGCGCCGGCATTCCCGTGCTGGTCGATCCGAAAGTGCCGCACGTCGACTATTACGCCGGCGCCACCATCATCACGCCCAACCATCACGAAGCCGAGGCCGTCGCGCACATGCGTATCCGCTCGGACGACGAGGCGCGCGAGGCGGCACAGCGGTTCCGTGAACGTGCCGGCTGCCGCAGCGTGCTGGTGACGCGCGGCGAGCACGGCATGTGGCTGCACACGCCGGACGGGGACACCGCGCTCGCGGCCGAGGCGCGCGAGGTCGCGGACGTCACCGGCGCCGGCGATACCGTCATCGGCACGATGGCGCTCGGCCTCGCCGCCCGCGCCAGCCTCGCCGACGCCGCCAGGCTCGCCAACCGCGCCGCCGGCATCGTCGTCGGCAAGTTCGGGCCGGCTACGGTGACGGTCGAGGAACTGCGCTAACTCCCAACCTCCAACTCCCAACTTCCAACTCCCAAGCAGAATCGCTCGCAGCATCTGGGTGAAACGCGGACCGGATCGCCCATTTGTCACGTCTTTCACCAAGCTGTCTCGATCGACTCCCCTTTGGGAGTTGGGAGTTGGAAGTTGGGAGTTATCTCAAGAGCACTTATTCGTAATGAGCACCAATTCGGGGAGAGGCTGGCGGGCAATCATGTTCCGCAGCTTCACGTCGAAGGTGGGCCGTCTCTCGATCTCGCAGGTCGGCACGCCGATCCGATCGACGACCTCACGATAGTTCTCGGTGGACAGCACCGCGTAGACCGTGCCGCCGCCCCGGAACGCGTCGAACAACTCCTGCTCGATGAAGATCGGGTCGACGTGGCGGCGCAGGTAGAAGACGAGGCTGGGCAGGGCCTCGTCGAACGTCACCACCCTGTCGCGCTCCTGCAGGCGCGGCTCGAGCGTCGCCGCGAACCCCGGCACCGGCTTGTACCGCTCGAAGCCGGGCAGCACACGCAGCACGAAGCCCCAGTTCAGGACGATGAACGTGATGGCGATGCCGACCACGGCGAGGGCGCTCCGATTCGCGATCGCGAGGACGAGGATCGACAGGCCGCCGACGACCCCGGCCACGCCCATGATCCGCGATCCCTCGACCACATAGGTGCCGGTCGGCGAGCCGACGAGATACAGCACGCCGGCGCCGGCAATGGCGACCACGACGCCGATGGCCGACGCGGTCCAGCGCATGGCGCGCACGCGCTCACGCAGGCCGTGCGCGATCGTGATGCCCGCAAGTGCGGTCACGGCCGGGACGATCGGATAGATGTAGAGATCCTGCTTCGCCGCCGACGCCGTGAAGAACAGCACGATGACGACGATCCACAGCCACAGCAGGGTCCGGACGCGCCGGGCCGGGTCGGCGGCGCCGGCTGTCCTGCGCCCGGCGAACCACGCCGCAGCTGCCGGAATCAGGAACAGCGACCAGGGGAACGAATCGCTGAAGATGACCGGCGCGTAGAACCAGAACGGACGGATCGCGTCGACGCCGAGGCCCTCGGTATACCGCGCGACGTTCTCGCCGATGATGAACGACTTGATCGGCTCCCACCCGTCGCGGGCGTAGAGCGCGGCGTACCACGGCACGATGATGGCGGCGACGATCAGCGTGCCGGCAGGCAGCATCATCGAGCGGACCCGACCGAGCTCGCGGTGCACGAGGAGATAGCCGGCGAACACCGCGCCGGGAAGCAGGATCGCGATCGGCCCCTTCGTCAGCACCCCGAGGCCGATGGCGACGTACATCCACACCAGGTACCGGCGGCGCCGTTCCGGGTAGCGTTCCGACAGCGCGAAGCACATCAGCGCCAGCGCCATGAACATCGCGATGAACACGTCGATGATGATCCGGCGCGAGAACATCAACAATCGCGGCGTGCTCGCCAGGCCGAGGGCGGACCAGAGCGCGGCCTCGACGCGGCGACGTGAGTCCGTGCCGCCCGTGCCGGCCGGCGCGGCGGCCAGGGCGAGGACGAACGCCGCCACGATCATGACGATCGCGCCGATCGCAATCGGCAGGCGCTGGACGCCGACCGACACGCCGAACAGGTGGTAGACCCCGGCGACGACCCAGTAGCTCAGGACCGGCTTGTTGAGGCGCGGCTCGTAATTGAAGGTGGGGCTGATGTAATCGCCGCGCTCCATCATCTCGCGCGGCGTCTCGACGTAGAACGCCTCGTTCGCGTCCCAGATCGCCGAGCCGCCCAGGTCGATGAAGTACGGGCAGATGGCCAGCGCCAGGAGGAGCGTGAGAATGCGTTCGCGGAAGCTCAACGTGGCGATGGCCGATCGGGATTAGTGCCTGAAATGCCGCTTGCCGGTGAAGACCATGGCGAGGCCGTGCTCGTCGGCGGCGGCGATGACTTCCGCGTCGCGCATCGATCCGCCCGGCTGCACGATGGCCGTGGCGCCCGCCTTCGCGATCGCGTCGAGCCCGTCGCGGAACGGGAAGAACGCGTCGGACGCCGCGACGGATCCGGCGAGGGCGCCGGCGCCAGCCTTCAGGACCGCCACGTTGACCGCGTCGACGCGGCTCATCTGGCCCGCGCCCACCGCAATCGTGCGATCCGATCCGGTGAAGATCACGGTGTTCGATTTCACGTGGGCGCACACGCGCCACGCGAACCGCAGCGCGGTCCACTCGGCCGCCGTCGGCGCGCGGCGGGTCACGACCTTCGGATAGTCTCCCTTCGGCCAGGCCTCGCGCGCTTCGACGACCTCATCGCGCTCTTGCAGCAACGCGCCGCCGAGGAACGTCCGCATCTCTTCATTCAGGTGCGCGCCCTGCCGCAGCCGATCGAAGTCGACGGAGACCACTCGCAAGTTGGCCTTCGTTGCCAGGATCGAGCGGGCATCGTCATCGATCGACGGCGCGATCACCGCCTCGATGAACGTCGACGTCAACGCCGTCGCCGCGCTCGCGTCGAGCGGGCGGTTGATGCCGACGATGCCGCCGAAGGCGGAGAGCGGATCGGCGTCGCGCGCCCGGACATAGGCGTCGGCGGCACTGTTGCCCGTGGCCACGCCGCAGGGGTTCGTGTGCTTGATGACCACCGCGGCCGGCTCGTCGAACTCGAGCGCGATGCGCAGCGCCGCGTCGAGATCGAGCAGGTTCGTGTACCAGAGCTCCTTGCCCTGGTGCACCTGCCATCCGTGGCCGGTTTCCTCGGGAGGCACCGCCCAGTAACCCTTCTGGTGCGGGTTCTCTCCGTAGCGCAGCGACCTTCGAGTGCCGTGACTGGTCGGCATCGGCCGGCGCGTCATCGCGCCGCCGGCGACGTCGACACTGGTCAGCGTCATCGCAATCGTGCCGTCGTACATCGCGGTGTGCTGAAACGCCTTGCGCATCAGCTCGAAGCGGAAGTCGAGGGACGGCCCCTTTTCTCGATCGAGCTCCTCGACGAGCCGGGCGTAATCGGCCGGATCGACCACGACGCAGACATCGCGGAAGTTCTTCGCGGCAGCGCGGAGCAGGCTCGGACCACCGATGTCGATCTCCTCGACCAGGTCGTCGAAGGGGGTATCCGGGTTGCCGGCCGCCTTCGCGAACGGATACAGATTCACCACTACGATATCTACAGGGCGAATGCCCTGAGCGCCGATCGCCGCCAGGTCATCCGGACGGTTCCGCCGAGCCAGGATGCCCGCGTGGACCGCCGGATGGAGCGTTTTGACCCGTCCATCCATCATTTCCGGGAAACCCGTGACATCGGAGACGTTGGTCACCGCTAACCCAGCTGATTGCAGCGCTTTAGCCGTCCCACCGGTCGAAATCAGCTCGACCCGGCGTGCGGCGAGCGACTGGCCGAGCTCGACCACGCCCGCCTTGTCCGAAACACTCAGGATCGCCCGCATATCACTGGTTCCTTTTGACATTTCCATGACGAAGGCTTAATATACCCACGGCGCTGGGCGGGCCAGCGTCGAAAGCCGAGGCCGCGTACTCGCGGTCTTTTTTTATGTCCGCTTCAGCTTGTCCATCGCGAATGGCTGGGGTGGGCTGGGTCAAGCGGCGCCTCGCGCCGCGGCAACGCAAGGCAGGAAAAGTACGATGCGTATCACAGGCAAGGTCAAGTGGTTCAACAACGCAAAGGGTTACGGCTTCATCGAGCGCGACGGCGGCAGTGATGTGTTCGTACACTTCTCAGCGGTCCAGGGCAACGGGTTCCGGACCCTCGAAGAAGGCCAGGCGGTCGAATTCGAGATCGTTGACGGTCCGAAGGGCCCGCAGGCCGGCAACGTCACCAAGGTCAGCTAAGTCCCCGAACGGGGCCGGGAGCGCCACGGCGAGGCGCTCCCGGTCTCCGGTCGTTACCCGCCTCCGCCCTTCACTCCCTTTACCGTAAAGGCCACTTTCCCGTTCTTGACCGCCACCCGGAAGGCCACTTCCTGTGTGCCGGCTTCGCGCAGCTTCGTCACCTGATCCTTGACGAGCGCGGCAAAGCGGTGGAACGGCACCACGTCCTCGCCGGCCGTGCGCCGTGCGTCCATCAGCGAGTCGTAGAGCGCGTGGACCTTGTCCATCTCGCGCATCGGGTCCTTGAACGCGGTGACGTGCAGCAGCTTGCTGTCCGGGTCGTCGCGCCGCTTCTTCGACGCCTGCGCGAACGGTCCGGCGCGGCCGTCTTCTCGCGCGCGCAGCCCGCGATCCCACACGTCGATCATCGTCTGGAAGCGCGACTGCAGCATCTCGAAGCGGAAGCGATCGGCGGTGCCCTGGATCTGCCCGCGATCCCACCGCTTGATCATCGCCTCGACGCGGCCGCGCGTCTCCCAGGGCGGACGCGGCAGGCGTCCGGCGAAGAACATGTTGTACTCCGCCTCGAGACGCTTGAGGTCCGCGGTGAGCGCCAACAAATCCTTCTGAAGTTCGGACGGCTCGGGCATGAGTCACGGTCACCGGATCAGGAACCACATCAGCGGCAGCCAGAGCTCCCGCGCGTACGGCACCGGGCGATCGTCGACGAGCACCTCGCACGCGTCGAACCGCCCGACAATGTCGAACAGGTCGCGCAGCTTCAGCACGTCCTGCGGATAGAAACGCGCGCGATGTCGAAGCCCGGCGCTCGACTTGATCTCCAGGTAATCGGCGGACGACCGCGCGAGCTCGAGCGCACGCGAGAACTCCGGCCCTTCGAAGGACGGAAACTCGAGCGACACCGAGAACGGCAGCGGCGGCCGGCCGAACAACGCCTCGGCCAGCTCGGGGTTCAGCCGCGCCAGCTCCTCATCGGTCGGCTGCTCCGGCAGATCCACGTACGGCCAGAAACGTTCGACAGGGCGATAGTCCGGGACCGGTACGGATGGTGGGTCGTTCTCGGACATGGGCGAAAGGCAATAATAACGCGAACTGCTTCCCCGATCAGTGCGTTCGGATCAAGGTTCGCGAGGCCCGTGTGAGAGAAATCCCGTCGATCGACAGCCTGTTGCAGCGCCCCGCCGTGCGCGCGCTCAGCGACCGCCATGGGCGGTGGCCGGTCGTCTGTGCTGTCCGTGCGGCCACCGATGCGCTGCGTCGCCGCGCCGCCGCCGGGGAACCGCGGCCGGACGACGTCGCCGCTGCGGTCGAGCGCGAAATCCCGGCCCTGCTGGACGCGCTGACCTCGGCGTCGCTCAAGCCGGTCCTCAACGCGACCGGCGTCATCCTCCACACCAACCTCGGGCGTGCGCCGCTGGCCGCCGCCGCCCTCGAGCGCGCCGCGGCGCTCGGCGGATACAGCAATCTCGAATTCGATCTCGCCTCGGGCGGGCGCGGCCGCCGCGACGTGCACGCGGAGAAGCTCCTGTGCCAGTTGACCGGCGCCGAAGCCGCGGTCGTCGTCAACAACAACGCGGCGGCCACGCTGGTGACGCTGGCGGCGCTCGCGGCTGGACGCGAGGTCATCATCTCGCGGGGTGAGCTGGTCGAGATCGGCGGTGGCTTCCGCGTCCCCGACGTCATGGCACAGTCGGGCGCGGTCCTGCGCGAGGTTGGCACCACCAACCGCACGCGGGTGGCGGACTACGCCGCAGCCATCGGCGATCGCACCGCGGCGATCCTGCGCGTCCATCCCTCGAACTTCCGCATCGAAGGCTTCACCGAGCGGCCCGCGCTCGACGCGCTCAGCGCGATCGCGCGACAGTTCAATGTCCTGCTGATCGAAGACATCGGCAGCGGCTGGATCGCCGGCGACCCTCCCCCGGCCGTACTCGGCGACGAACCGGTGCCGCGCGTCAGCCTCGCCGCCGGCGCCGACGTCGTCCTGTTCAGCGGCGACAAGCTCCTCGGCGGACCGCAGGCCGGGATCGTCGCCGGACGCGAGACCGCGGTCGCCGCGGTGCGGCGGCATCCACTGATGCGGGCGATGCGGATCGACAAGCTGCGGTACGCGGCGCTGGAAGCAACGCTGCAGGAGTACGTCGCCGGGCGCGCCGATCAGACCGTGCCGGTGGCGCGCATGATTGCGATGACGGCGGAGGAGATCGCCTTACGGGCGGAAGCGCTGGCGAGCACGCTGCGGGGGCCCGACCTCTCGATCGACATCGTCAACGGGATGTCGACGGTTGGCGGCGGCAGCGCGCCGGGGTCGCAGCTGCCCACCGTTCTGATGGCACTGAGTCAGACCGGCCGATCGGCAGCGCAGCTCGAGTCCGCGCTTCGGACCGGCACGCCGCCGGTGATTGTCAGGATCGACAAGGATCGCATCGTCATCGATCTCCGGACGGTGATGCCGGACGATGACCCGGGACTGCTGGAGGCGGTGCGCGACGCGGTCAGGCGCTAAGTCGGTCGCTTATCAGCAGTCAGCGACGGCTTGGACGGCTTGGCCGGCTCCGCCGGAGGCGGAGTCATCGTGCCGTTGCCCTGCTGCAGGCCCAGCTGCGCCATCATGCTGGGGACGTTCAGGCCCAGCGCCTCGAGCTGCTGCAGGAGGTTGAACACCACCGCCGGACTGGTCTTCGCCAGGCGGCCGAGGCCGGAGCTGCCGCCGTCGCCAGAGCCGTTGCCCTGATCGATCACGACGAGCTTGTCGATGTTGCCGAGCGGCGCCGCCACGGCGCCGAAGATCGCGGACGAGGCCGTGAGGATCGCGGGCAGCTTCTCGAGAATCGTCTGCAGCCGGGCGGCCTCGTTGAATTCCTTCCACGCCTCCGCCTTGCGCAGGATGGCGGCGGCTTCGGCCACGCCCTGCGCCTCGATCGCTTTCGCCTGCGCCAGACCGATGGCTTCGATCTTCGACGCTTCGGCCCTGCCTTCGGCCTCGACCGCCGCGGCGCGACCGACGCCCTCCTTGCGCAGCTTCTCCTGCTCCGCTTCGGCGAGCGCAATCATCGCCGACCGGCGGCCCTCGGCCTCGAGGATCGCGGACTGCTTCATGGCCTCGGCGCGCACCACGGCGGCCAGCCGATCGGCCTCGGCGGGCTTGATGACGGTCGCTTCGAGCTCCTTCTGCTTGCGGAGCACTTCCTGCTCCTGGACCGCGATCAGCTCGGTGGTCCGCATCCGCTCGATCTTGACTTCCTCGGCGACGACCGACTGCCGGGCGCTGGCTTCCGACAGCGGGCCGGCCTGCTCGGCGCGGGCCTTCTGCGTTTGGATCTCGGCCTGATACTGCGCCTGGCGGATGGCGAAGTCGCGCTGCGACTGGGCGATCTCGGCGTCAGCCTGGAACTTCGCCTTCTCCCCTTCCTGCAGCGCCTGCGCCGACTTGATCTTGGCGTCGCGGTGCGCCTCGGCCTCGCCGATGGTCGCGTCGCGCTTCACTTCCGCGGTCCGGCGCTTGCCGAGCGCGTTCAGGTACTCCTCTTCGTCGCTGATCTCCTGGATGGTCAGGACGTCGACGCCCAGGCCCATCTTCTCGAGATCGGCCGCGGCCTCGCTGGTCAGCTTCTGCGCGAAGCTCTGGCGATCGCTGTTGACTTCTTCAACCGTCAGCGTGCCCAGGATCGATCGCAGGTGGCCTTCCAGGGTCTGGAAGATGACCTTCTGCACCGTATCGTGGGTCATGCCGAGGAACCGCTCGGCCGCCGCCTGCAGGGACGTTTCGTCGCCGCGGATCTTGACGTTCGCGACCGCCTTGACCGACACCGGCACGCCCTTCAACGTGTAGGCCCGCTTGATCTCGAGCGGGATGGTCATCACGTTGAGGTGCAGGTATTCGACCTTCTCCAGCACCGGGATCCGGAACGCCGCGCCGCCGCGCACCATGCGGTAGCCGACCACGCGCCCGTCCGGCAGCTTGCGCTTGCGGCCGCTCAGGACCGCGACGACGTTCGGCGAGACCTTCAGGTAGTTCTTGCTCATCAAGTACGGTGCGATGAGCACCGCCATGAGCACGGCGAGCACGACAAGCGGGATCCAGAGCTGCTGAATCGACTGAAAGTTGTCCAACATGAGACGCCCCCACGGCGTAGCGACGGGTTACAGCTTGCTGACGATCACGGTCTCGCCGAGCACTTCATCGACCCGCACGGCGGCGTTCTCCGCGACGACACCGCCGTCGCGGGTGCGGGCGATCTTGTCGACGAGCTCTTCGCCGATCCGGCAGCGGACCTGGCCGACGCCGCCTGGCGGGATGGAAATGACGACGCGGCCCGTCTGACCGACCAGATCGGTCGTCCGGACCTCGGACGAGGCCTGCTGGCGGTACAGGAACCGCGCGAACGCGAGCACAATCGACGACAGCACCAGGCCGCTGACGAATCCCATACCCGACGCCGGCAGCGGACCCATGCCGTAGTGCGTCGCGATCGCCCCGACGCCGCCGAAAGCCGTGACGAACACGCTCATCACCCGGGGGCTGAAGAAGCTGGGGCCGCCGTGATCGAGATCGTGATCGAGGCTGGTGTCGAAGTGCTCGAAAATCTCGCCGAAAAACAGCGAAATCAGCAGGAAGATCAGGCCCGCCGCGGCAATCACCAGGAACACACTAAACGCCGTCAGCGCAGGTAGAAGCTCCATGGGCCGCCTATGTTGTGAATGATGACGACACTTTATGGACTGGCCGGAGAACTGTCAAACAGACGTCTGCTTGACAGCGAATCGGCGTTCGGCGAAGCGCCAGACTGGCAGTGTGCGGGCGTCAACCGCCGCCGGAAGCGGAGCGACGCTACGGCGAGGTCTCGCCGAAGCGCTGTGCGCGGAGGCGGACGGGGCGAAGCCCCGATTAGAAGCGCGCCCCTGGGCGCGCCCGCCGGAAGCGGAGCGGGGCGTCGGGGCCCCGCGAGCGACGGCGATGGGGGTCCGGCGGGGCGAAGCCCCCCGGATCTAGAAGATTGTTGCGATGGAGTCGAGGGCGAGCTGCAGGACGCGCCTCGGGAGGATGCCGAGGTAGAACACGGCAAACGTGGCCAGCGCGAGCCCGGCGACGGCGGTGGCCGGTATCCGCGGGCGGTGCACTTCCGGGCCTGCCGTGAAGTACATCATCACGACGATGCGCAGGTAGAAGAACACGGACACCACGCTCGTCAGCACGCCGATGATCGCGAGCGTGTAATGCCCCTCCTGCACCGCCGCGTTGAAGATGTACCACTTGCTGATGAACCCCGCGGTCGGCGGCAGGCCGCCGAGCGAGAGCAGGAAGATCAGCATCAACGCCGCGAGGCCCGGGCGCGAGTCCTGGAGCCCGGCAAAGTCGCGCAGCTCGTCGTGCTCGTTCTCCGGCGTGCCGAGGAGGGCGACGATGCCGAGCGCGCCGAGATTGCTGACGGCGTAGACCAGCAGGTAGAAGAGGATGGCGGCCTTGCCGGCGGCGTTCGCGGCGATGATGCCGAGCAGCAGGTACCCGGCATGCGCGATGCTCGAATACGCCAGCATCCGCTTGATGTTGGTCTGCACCACGCCGACGACGGTGCCGACGATCATGGTGAGGCCGGCGATCACCGACAGGACCGGCAGCCACTGGCCCTGCAGCGGCTCGAGCGGCGACAGGAACACGCGCGCGAACGAGGCGAACGCCGCGGCCTTGACGCCGGTCGACATGAACGCGGTGACGATCGTCGGCGCCCCTTCGTAGGCGTCCGGCGTCCACATGTGGAACGGCACCGCCGACACCTTGAACGCGAAGCCGACGACCAGGAGCCCGACCCCGAGGATGGCGAGCGTGGGCGGCGCGCCGGCGCCCTGCGCCGACAGCGCGATGCTGACCTGTTCGAGCCGGGTCGATCCGGCCACGGCATAGATGAAGGCGATGCCGTAGAGGAAGAAGGCGCTGGAGAACGAGCCGAGCAGGAAGTACTTGAAGGCGGCTTCGGCGCCGGCGCCGCTGGCGCGGCGGATCCCGGTCAGCACGTAGACCGCGAGCGAGAGGATCTCGAGCGCGATGAAGATGACGAGCAGGTCGGTCGCCGCCGCCATCATCATCATGCCGCAGATGGCGAACAGCGTCAGCGCGTAGTACTCGCCCGCCGGCAGGTGCCCGCGGTCCACCACCTCGTTCGAGAACAGCATCGTCAGGACGCCGATCACGCAGAGCACGAGGTTGATGAACAGGGAGAAGTTGTCGGCGCGGATGACGCCGAAGCTGATGCGGTCGGTGTCCCACAGGAACGTCGAGGCGACCGCGGCGCCGGCCAGGCCAATCAGGCCCAGGCCCGCGATCGGCATGCGCTCGCCCGGCTGGCGGAACGCTTCCGCGAGCATGGCGAACGCGCCCGACAGGGCGACGATCAGCAACGGGATGATGGCGGCGTATTCAGTCATGACTCGCGGCTACGGAACGGAAACGGCGGCCGGTGCCACGACCGGGGTCGCGGGCGACATGTTGGCCCTCACCGGCTGCCGGCCGGTGACGCGCTCGATGACCAGGTTCACGGACGGCTCCATCGGCTTCAGGAAGATGTTCGGCAGCACGCCCATCAGGATCGACATCGCCACGATCGGGGCGACCATCGCCCACTCCCGCGGGGACAGATCGGGCAGGGAGCGGTTGTGCTCGTTCCTGACCGGCCCGTAGTTGACGCGCTGGAACATCCACAGCATGTAGACCGCGGACAGGATGACGCCGGTCGCCGCGAGCGCGGCGAACGTCGGGTTCCACTTGAAGGCGCCCACCAGGATCAGGAACTCGCCGATGAAGCCGTTGGTCAGCGGCAGCGCGATCGACGCCAGCGTGATGATCAGGAACACCCGCACCAGCTGCGGCGTCACCGCCTTGAGGCCGCCGTACTCCGAGATCAGGCGGGTGTGGCGGCGGTCCGAGAGCATGCCGACCATCATGAACAGGCCGCCGGTGCTGACGCCGTGGTTGAGCATCTGCAGCACCGAGCCCTGCACGCCCTGGACGTTGAGCGCGCACAGCCCGAGCACGACCACCCCGAGGTGGCTGACGCTCGAGTAGGCGACCAGCTTCTTCAGGTCCGGCTGCACCATCGCCACCAGCGCGCCGTAGATGATGCCGATGACGGCGAGCGTCGCCAGCCACGGCGCGAAGGCCACGGCGGCGTTGGGGAACAACGGGAACGCGAACCGCAGCAGGCCGTAGGTGCCCATCTTCAGCAGCACGCCGGCCAGGATGATCGATCCGGCGGTCGGGGCCTCGACGTGGGCGTCGGGCAGCCAGGTATGGAACGGGAACAGCGGCACCTTGATGGCGAAGGCGACGGCGAACGCCAGGAACGCCCACGTCTCGAAGGTGCGGCTCATCTCCAGCCCGTAGAGGTCGAGCAGGTTGAAGCTCGGCGCGCCGGTCGGCGAGACCTTGGCGTGCAGCACCGCCAGCGCGATGATCGCGACCAGCATCAGCACGCTGCCGGCCATCGTGTAGAGGATGAACTTGACCGCGGCGTAGACGCGACGCTCGTAGCCCCAGATGCCGATGAGGAAGTACATCGGAATCAGCATCGCGTCCCAGAAGATGTAGAACAGGAACAGGTCGATCGAGACGAACACGCCGAGCATCGCGGTCTCGAGCGCGAGGATGAAGAACGAGAACCCCTTCACCCCCTTGTGGACCGATTCCCAGGACGACAGCAGCGCCAGCGGCGTCAGGAACGTCGTCAGCACCACCAGCAGCAGGCTGATGCCGTCGATGCCGATGAAGTACTGGATGCCGAAGTCGGGCAGCCATTCGTAGCGCTCTTCGAACTGGTACGACGGCGCTGGTCGGGTCGAACTGCCACCACAGGTAGAGCGACACCGCGAAGGTCACCAGCGAGGTGAGCAGCGCGATGTTGCGGACCAGCGGCTCGCGGTCCGGCCGGTCACCGCGGCCACCGGCGAGGAGCACCAGCAGCGCGCCGGCAAGCGGAAGGAAGACGATCAGGGAAAGCAGCATCGTTAGCGAATCAGGTAATAGCCGAGAATCGCGACCACGCCGGCGAAGAGCGCAAACGCGTAAGTCCGGATCGAGCCGGTCTGGGTGCGGCGCAGCAGGCTGCTGCCACCGCTGACGGCGAGGCCGACGCCGTTGACAGTGCCGTCGATCAACCCGGCATCCACACCCTTCCACAACGCCCCGGTCGACAGCTTCTTGATCGGCTGCACGATCAGCGCGTCATAGATTTCGTCGACGTAGTACTTGCCGAGCAGCAGCCGGTAAATCGGTCCGAAGGTCTGGGACAGTCGGTTGGCCAGCGACCGGTCTCGCAGCCAGAAGAACCAGGCAAGGAAGATCCCGGCCACCGCAATGCCGGAGGAGATCCCCATCAGCACCCGCTCGGTCCCGACATCCGCGTGGGCCGCCTCGGCGCCTGCCGGGGCATGGGCCTCCTGCGGGGCGGCGACCGGTTCACCGGGCGTCGTCACGGCGGCGGCGGCGTCTCGTGCGACGCTGGATGCGCCTCGAACGCCGGGTGGAGGAACGACTCGATCCGGTTGCTGCCGCCGATGGCGTGCGGCACGCCGACGTAGCCGGCGACGATCGATCCGACCGCCAGCAGGATCAGCGGAATCGCCATCGACCATGGCGCCTCGTGCGGCTCGCCGTGGCCATGTCCATGGCCGCCGCCATGCCCGTGTCCGTGATCGTGGGCGGCGTGCGCGTGCGCATCCGACTCTTCCTCCTCGACGTGCGCCACCGCCGGCGCCTCGTGCCGGCGCTCGCCGTGGAACGCCAGGAACACGAGCCGGAACATGTAGGTCGCGGTCAGCAGCGACGTGACCAGGCCGATGGCCCAGAACAGCATGTGCCCTGGCGTGTGCGCGGTGTAGGTCTTGAAAAGGATCTCGTCCTTGCTGAAGAACCCGGAGAGCAAGGGGACGCCGGCGATCGCCAGCGCGCCAATCACGAACGTCCAGTAGGTGATCGGCAGGTACTTCCTGAGGCCGCCCATGTTGCGCAGATCCTGTTCACCGGCCAGCGCATGGATCACCGCGCCCGATCCGAGGAACAGCAGCGCCTTGAAGAACGCGTGGGTGTAGAGATGGAAGATGCCGGCGGCGTAGGCGCCGACGCCCATCGCCAGGAACATGTAGCCGAGCTGCGACACCGTCGAGTACGCCAGGACGCGCTTGATGTCGTTCTGCACCAGCCCGATGGTGCCGGCCATCAGCGCCGTCGCCACGCCGATCGCCGCGACCACCGCCAGCGTCGTCGGCGCATGCTCGAACAGCACGGCGTTCCGGCCGATCATGTAGACGCCCGCGGTCACCATCGTCGCGGCGTGGATCAGCGCCGACACCGGCGTCGGACCTTCCATCGCGTCCGGCAGCCAGACGTAGAGCGGGATCTGCGCCGACTTGCCGGTGGCGCCGACGAACAGCAGCAGCGTCGCGATCGTGATCACGCCCATGCCGGCGGTCTCGGGCGCGCGCGTCGCGACGGCCGCGGCCACGCCCTGGAAGTCGAGCGTGCCGAAGGTCACGAACAGCAGCAGCATCCCGAGGATGAAGCCGAAATCGCCGATGCGGTTGACGACGAACGCCTTCTTCCCGGCGTCGGCCGCCGACTTCTTCTTGAACCAGTAGCCGATCAGCAGGTAGGAGCAGAGGCCGACCCCTTCCCAGCCGACGAACATCACCGGGAAGCTCGCCCCCAGCACCAGCACGAGCATGAACGCGGCGAACAGGTTCAGGTAGGAGAAGTAGCGCGCGTACTCGCTGTCCGGCTCGTCGTGCATGTAGCCGGTCGAGTAGATGTGAATCAGCGAGCCGATGCCGGTGACCACCAGGATCATCAGCGTCGACAGGTGGTCGAGCCGGAACGTGAACGGCACGTGCAGCTCGCCCGACGTCATCCAGTTGAACGGCGTCTCCTCGACGAACAGCGCGTCACCCGACAGCAGGCTCATCACCGCCATCGCCGAGACGGCGAAGGAGCCGATGATGGCGAGGCAGGCGATGCCGCCCGACACGGACTTCGACATCCGCCGGCCGACGGTGGCGTTGATCAGGAATCCGACGAACGGCAGCAGAGGAATGAGGGACAGCATCACCATTTCAGGGACGTGAACGCGTCGGGGCTGAGCGTCTCGCGGTGCCGGAACAGCGCGATGACGAGCGCGAGCCCGACCGCGGCTTCCGCCGCCGCGACGGTCATGACGAAGAACGTGATGATCTGCCCGTCGACGCTGCCGCGATAGCGGCCGACCGCCACGAACGTCAGGTTGACGGCGTTCAGCATGACCTCGATCGAGAGCAGGACGGTGATCAGGTTCTTGCGCAGGAACACGCCGGCGGTGCCGATCGAGAACAGCAGCCCCGACAGCACCAGGTAGTGATTGAGGGTAATCGGCTCCATCAGCGCTCCCTCCGCGACAGCACAATTGCGCCGACCATGGCGACGAGGATCAGGATCGAGGTCGCCTCGAACGCGAACGCGTGCTGCGTGAAGAGCACGACGCCGATGCGGCCGACGTCGCGCACGCCCTGCGCGGTCGCGTCCTGCTGGAAGCCGGTCGGGGCGATCCGCGACAGCCCCCACACCACCTCGACCGCGAGCACCACTGACAGCACCGCGCCGAGCCGCATGGTGGTCGGGGCGAGCGCGGCCGTCAGCGACGGCGACGGCTCTTCGCGCGGCACGTTCAGCAGCATGACCACGAACAGGAAGAGCACCATGATCGCGCCGGCGTAGATGATGATCTGCGTCACCGCCGTGAACGGGGCGTCGAGCAGGATGTAGAGCCCGGCGAGCCCGCCGAACGACAGGATCAGGAGCATGACGCTGTGCATCGGGTTGCGCTGCCCGACCACGCCGAGCGTGGCCAGCACCGTCAGTCCGCCGAGCAGGTAGAAGGCTAAAACTTCCATAAATAGTCGACGGAAGAAACCGATGAACTCCCAATTCCCAATTCCCAACTTCCAAAAACCCGGCCCCCGACGGCGGTGCCTTGGGGGTTGGGAGTTGGGAGTTGGGAGTTGACAGCCGTCATGGCCCGCTTACCCAATCCAGAGCACCAGGGCCGCCGTCGCAATCAGGTTGACGGTCGCGGCCGGCAGCAGCCACTTCCATCCGAACTCCATCAGCTGGTCGTAGCGGTAGCGCGGCAGCGTCCACCGCATCCACACGTAGAAGAACAGGATCAGGAAGACCTTGATCAGGAAGTAGACCCACTGCATCCAGTCGGGCAGGAACGGGCCGAGCCAGCCGCCGAGGTACAGGCTGGTCGCCACCGCCGACACCGTGACCATGTTCACGTACTCGGCGAGGAAGAACATCGCGAAGGCCATCGCGCTGTATTCCGTGTGGTAGCCGGCCACGAGCTCCTGCTCCGCTTCGGGAAAGTCGAACGGGGCACGGTTGGTCTCGGCAACGCCCGCAATCATGTAGATCAGGAACCCGAGCGGCTGCAGGAAGACGTACCACTTCGGGATGAAGCCGAGCCAGTAGCCAGACTGATTGAGGACGATCTCCCGGAGTGAGAGCGACCCGGCCAGCATGATCACCGCGGCCAGCGCCATCCCGTACGACAGCTCGTAGCTGATCATCTGCGCCGCCGAGCGCAGACCACCGAGCAGCGAGTACTTGCTGTTCGACGACCAGCCGGCGAGGACGATGCCGTAGACGCCCATCGAGGCGATGGCGAAGATGACCAGCACCGCGACGTTGACGTCGGTGACCTGCAGCGGAATCGCGTCGCGGTCGTCCAGCAGCCCCCACAGCGTCGTGCTGGTGCCGAACGGCACCACCGAGAAGGCGGCAAACGCGGTGGCGGCGGAAATGATCGGCGCGATGAAGAAGAGGGCGGCGTCCGCGGCCTTCGGCCGCAGGTCCTCCTTGAACATCAGCTTGAAGACGTCGGCGAACGGCTGCAGCGCCCCTTCGAAGCCGACCCGGTTCGGGCCGCTGCGATCCTGGATCCAGGCGCACACCTTCCGCTCGAGCCACACCATGAAGGCGGCCGACATCACCAGCATGTTGAAGATGACGAAGATCAGGCCGAGATGGACGGTGATCCGCAGCGGCGGCAGCCAGCTCGAGACGGCGTCCATCAATGCGCCCCCACCAGCGGCTTCGCGGCGCGCCAGTCGGCCGGCAGCGTGCACCGGCCTTCACGCACGTGCGCCTCGAACTCGGCCCGGAAGTTCTTGACCGTGGTCAGCGCCGGCGTCGCCGCGGCATCGCCGAACGCGCACAGCGTCTTGCCGGCGATGTTGTTCCCGATGCTGGTCAGCAGGTCGATGTCGCGCATCTCCCCTTCGCCGTTCTCGATGCGGGTCAGGATCTTGTAGAGCCAGTCGCCGCCTTCGCGGCAGGGCGTGCACTTGCCGCACGACTCGTGCTTGTAGAAGTAGAGGAGGTTGCGCGCCGCCCACACCATGCAGGTGGTGTCGTCCATCACGATGATGCCGGCCGATCCCAGCATCGATCCCGCCTTCGCCACGTCGTCGAACGACGCCGCGACGTCGAGCTGATCGGGCAGGAGAATCGGCACCGACGAGCCGCCGGGAATGACCGCCTTGAGCTGGTGCCCGTCGCGGATGCCGCCCGCGTAGTCGTAGATCAGCTCGCGCAGCGTCGTGCGCATCGACGCTTCGTAGACGCCCGGCTTCTTGACGTGGCCGCTGACGCAGTACAGCTTGGGGCCGCCGTTCTTCTCGGGCCCGAGGCCGGCGAACCACTCGGCGCCGTTCAGCAGGATCGACGGCAGGTTGCACAGCGTCTCGACGTTGTTGACCGCGGTCGGCTTGTTATACAGGCCGGAGACGGCCGGAAACGGCGGCTTGATGCGCGGCTGTGCACGCTTGCCTTCGAGCGACTCGATCAGCGCGGTCTCCTCGCCGGCCTCGTAGGCGCCGGCGCCGCGGTGAATGACGATGTCGCAGTCGAAGCCGGAGCCCATGATGTTCTTGCCGACGTAGCCCTGGGCGTACACCTTGGCCAGCTCCGCCTCCATCACTTTCTGCACGTGATAGAACTCGCCGCGGATGTAGATGTAGGCGACCTTCGCGCCGATTGCCCAGCAGCCGATCAGGCACCCCTCGAAGAGCAGGTGCGGGTTGCGCTCCATGAGCACGTGGTCCTTGAACGTGCCCGGCTCGCTCTCGTCGGCATTGCAGGCGATGTAGCGCGGCTCGGTCTTCTTGTCCACGAACTGCCACTTCAGCCCGGTGGGAAACCCGGCGCCGCCGCGGCCCCGGAGCCCCGACGCCTTCACCATCTCGATGACGTCGTTCGGCTGCATCCCGAGCGACTTGCGCAGGCCCTCGTAGCCCTGGTCGCGCTTCAGGAAGAAGTCGAGCGTGTAGCTGTTCGGCTCGCGGACGTATTTGGTGAGTACTGGTTCCATCTCTTATTTATGCTCGCGGCGGAGAGCACTCACCGCTCAACCTTCAAATGACATCCCGACAGCACCGCTTCGCCGCGGGCCTTCAGATCGTCCACCAGCCGGCCGCAGCTTTCGGGCGTCGCCTTCTCGTGCCAGTGCTCGTTGTTCACCATCACGATCGGCGCGCGATCGCAGGCGCCCAGGCACTCGAACTCGAGCAGCGTGAACATGCCCGACGGATCGGTCTCGCCCGGATGGATGCCGATCTTCTCGGCCAGCGCCTCGGTGATGCGCTCGGCGCCGGCCAGCGCGCACGACAGCGTGCGGCACACCTGGAGCACGTACTTCCCGACCCGCTCCCTGAAGAACATCACGTAGTAGGTCGCGACGTCCTCGACTTCCGCCGGCGTCATCTCGAGGATCCCGGCGACGTGCCGCATGCCGTTCGCGGTCAGGTAGCCCTGCTGCTCCTGCACCAGATAGAGCGCCGCGAGCACGGCCGAGCGCTTGCGATCCGGCGGGTACTTGGTCAGCAGATCGTCGAGCGCGGCCCGGCGCTCGGGCGTGAACGTGAACGCCGGCCCGTCCTCGACCAGCTTGCGCTCGGAGCGCTGGAAGCGCTCCGGGTCGTACACCATCAACGGGTGGAAGCTCATCGATCCACGTCTCCCATGACGACATCGGTCGAGCCGATGACGGCGATGACGTCCGCGATCATCCCGCCGATGATCAGCTTCGGCAGTCCCTGGCACGCATAGAACGACGGCGCGCGCAGCTTGATCCGATAGGGACGGTTCGTGCCGTCGGAGAAAATCGTGAATCCGTGTTCCCCGCGCGGACCTTCGATCGGCACGTAGGCCTCGCCGGCCGGCACAACGAACCCCTGCGAGTAGATCAGGAAGTGCTGGATCAGCGCCTCCATCTCCGAGTAGACCTTGTCCTTCGGGGGCGGCACGATCTTGTAGTCCTGGATGTCGAACACGCCGCGCGGCGAAATCCGCCCGATCGCCTGCTTGGCGATGCGCGTGCTCTGCCGCATCTCCTCCATCCGGACCAGGTACCGATCGTAGACGTCGCCGTTCGAGGCGATCGGGACGTCGAAGTCGTAGGTGTCGTAATTCAGGTAGGGGAACGTCTTGCGGACGTCGTAGCTCAGGCCGGTCGCGCGCGCCATCGGCCCCATCAGGCCGTACTGCTGGACGTCCTCGCGGGTCAGCACGCCGACGCCCTTGGTCCGCTTCAGCCAGACCTGGTTCTTCGTCAGCAGGTCCTCGTACTCGTTCAGCTTGCTCGGGAACTTGTCGAGAAACGTGTTGACCGCGTCGTGGAACCCGGGCGGCAGGTCCTCGCGCAGCCCGCCGATCCGCAGGTAGCTCGGGAACATCCGGAAGCCGGCGAGCATCTCGTTGAGATTGAGCAGCTGCTCCCGCTCGCGGAAGGCGTACATCATCACCGACACCGCCCCGATCTCGAGGCCGTGGGTGCCGAGCCACACCAGGTGGCTGGTGATGCGCTGCAGCTCCGCGATCAGGACGCGGATGTCCTTGACCCGCTCCGGCACGTCCACGCCGAGCAGCTTCTCGACCACCAGACAGAACGCCAGGCTGCTGGACTGCGCGGCGAGGTAGTCCATCCGCTCGACGAGCGGAATCACCTGCTGCCACTTCTTCTGCTCGGCGGTCTTCTCGATCCCGGTGTGCAGGTAGCCGATCGTCGTGTCGGCGCCGATCACTTCCTCGCCCGAGAGCTGCAGCACCAGGCGGAGCACGCCGTGGGTACTGGGGTGCTGCGGCCCCATGTTCACGGTCATGACTTCGCTGCGAAGCTCGGGGGCGCTCGTTTCCACCGTGTTCATTACCTCAGCTCCTGCGCTCGACGATGCCGCAGATGGCGTGGAGGAGGGTCATGTGGACCTCCTGCACGCGGCACGTGGTGTCGTGCGGCACGTTGATGTGAATCTCCGCCAGCGCACCGAGGGCGCCGCCGTCACGGCCGGTCAGCGCCACCGTCCGCAGCCCGCGGGCGCGCGCTTCCTTCAGCCCTTCGATCACGTTCAGAGATCCTCCGCTCGTCGAGATCGCCACCGCGACGTCTCCCGCGCGCCCCAGCCCTTCGACCTGGCGCGCGAAGATCCGGTCGAACCCGTAGTCGTTGGCCACGCTCGTCAGCGTGCAGGTGTCGGTGGTCAGCGCGATCGCCGCCATCCCGGCGCGATCCCGCTCGAACCGTCCCACCAGCTCCGCCGCGAAGTGCTGCGCGTCCGCCGCACTCCCGCCGTTGCCGAACGCCAGCACCTTGCCGCCGGCCGCGTAGGCCGCGAGCACCGCCTCGGCGGCCCGGACCACCGCCGACAGATCCAGCGATCGGACCTGCCGGTGCAGCGCGATGGTGGCGTCGAGCGCCGCTTCGACCACCTGCGTGGCCTCGCGCGCGTCGAGGGCCATCACGCCTTCCCGCGATCCCGCGCCGCCTCCAGGTTCGCGACGAACTCGTCCTGCGAGACCTGCAGCGGCTCGTAGGTCTTCACCGGCGTGTTGATCTGGACCGGATAGTCCTTGCGCATCGGATGCCCCTCCCAGTCGTCCGGCATCAGGATGCGCCGCAGATCGGGATGGCCGTCGAAGATGATCCCGAACAGGTCGAAGGCCTCGCGCTCGGCCCAGTTGACCGACGCCCAGACCCCCGACAGCGTCGGCACGCGCGGGTCGGCGCCCGGCACCCGCACCTTGAGGCGCAGCCGCGCCGGCACGCTGCCGTTGACCCCGGGATTCAGCAGCAGATAGGAGATCTCGAAGCGCGGCTCGCGCGGATACAGATCGAGCGGGATCGCATCGATCATGACGGTGAAGCCCGCGGCGTGTAAGGCGCGGCCGGCATCGGCAATCCGGTCGAGCGCGACGTAGACCGTGGGCATGCCGTCGGCGGACGGCGCCTCTTCGAGACCGTCGAACAGTTCGGTCGGAGTAGGCATGATGAATGGGCGTGACGGCGATTTACCCGAACGTCGTCTTCGTCTGGTCGATCTTCTTCTGCAGCTGGATGATGCCGTAGATCAGCGCCTCGGGCCGCGGCGGGCAGCCGGGCACGAAGACGTCGACCGGCACGACCTGATCCACACCCTGGACGATGGCGTAGTTGTCGAACACGCCGCCGACCGAGGCGCAGGCGCCCATCGAAATCACGTACTTCGGTTCGGGCATCTGGTCGTAGATGCGGCGCAGCACCGGCGCCATCTTCCGCGACAGGCGGCCGGCGACGATCATCAGATCGGACTGCCGCGGCGAGCCGCGGAAGACCTCGGCGCCGAAGCGCGCGATGTCGTAGCGCGACGCGCTCATCGCCATCATCTCGATCGCGCAGCACGCCAGGCCGAAGGTCACGGGCCAGATGGACGAGCGGCGCGCCCAGCGCACCACCTTGTCCACCGTTGTCGTCAGGACGGGAATCTCGATATCAGCCATAAGAGGTCACACCCGCTCGTGCTCTTTCCCCCAGTCGAGCACGCCTTTCCGCCACACGTAGATGTACCCGACGGTCAGAATCAGGAAGAACACGAGCAGCTGCACGAACCCGAACCAGCGCAGCTCGCGGAGCGCCATCGCGAAGGGATAGAGGAAGGCCACTTCGATGTCGAACAGCAGGAAGATCATCGCCACGAGGTAGAACTTGACGGGATGCCGTTCGCGGGCGTCGCCGACGGGAGGCATGCCGCATTCGTACGGCGCGAGCTTTTCCGGGGTCGGTTTCTTCGGTCCCAGCAGCCGCGGAACCATGACGTTGAGCAGCCCGAAGCCCGCTCCGAGGCCGATCATGATCAGGATTGGCACCCAGCCGTGCATTAACCCTCTCGCCTTCTCAGTCGTTGACGCCTTGTGAATGTTTTCGCAAGCGCGGCCGCGAGACGCCCGCCGCCGTCAACGAACGTCCCCTCCCACATCGACCTTCGGGAGGGCGACTCAAACATCGAATGCTACCACGGAATACCTGATGAACTGGATGCCGCCGGCGCCTCCGGGGCTCCTGGCGCGACGCCGCCCGCAGCCTACAATCAACCGATGCGCCTTGCGTGGTTCAGTCCGATGCCGCCGGTGCGGTCGGGCATCGCCGCCTGCAGTGTTGAGCTGAACCGACGACGCGCGCGGCTGACCGCTCACATCTGGACACGAAGCTCCCCCACCTTCACGCCGAGCTCGCGGCGATCCGGGTTACCAGGGATCAGTTCGGCAGGAACCCAGGTTGGCGTCACGGTCAGATCGATCCGGCGGTGGGTCCCCGATCCCGGCGGTAATACGAGACGCACGTGCTGACGTTCGCCGCCGACCGCGAGTCGGTTCGCGACGCGGCCGTCCAGCCGAATCTCCACTTGCTGCAGCGCGCCTGCCGGCGAGGCGCCACTGAACGACAGCTCGACGCTGCGGGCACGGCCATCGACGAACATCGTCGCCCGCGGACCCGACCAGCGCGTCGGCGTGCCATCCGAATCGACGCCCCATTCGAACAACCCGTAGCTGACCCGGCTCATGTTCACGGCCGCGAGCTCCGTGTTCGCGCGCGAGGGCACCGTGAGGGTCAGCAGCGCCGTCATGGCTGCGAGCACCGGCCACCGCAATCGTGAGACGGGGCTTCGCGGTGCGAGCAACAACGCGTCGGGAGCCGACGGCGGTGGCGGAAGGGCGCCCGACGCGCGTCCGACGGCAAGGCCGACCGCGATCCAGAACACGTAGGACACTTCGCGCACCATCAAGGGATTGCTGACGCAGCTCGTGACGAGGAACGCGATCAGACCGCCGGCCATCCCCGCGAGGCCGACGTCGGGCGCGCGCCGAAGGCCACGCCATACGCGCGACGCGGACAGCACGAGGACCCACACGAACAGGATGACGCCGATGGCGCCCAGCTCGCCGGCAAATCGCAGGAAGTCATTGTGCGGGTTCAGTCGGCCCGGCCACATGGCGCGCAGCGTCGGCGTCGCGAAGTCGCCGGCGACCAGAAAGAAGCGGTCGAGGCCCACCCCGAAGAGCGGCCGCGTCGAGACGACGCCCCATCCCGCCTTGAGCAGCTCGATGCGGACCGTCAGCGACTGCGTCGCGAGCTGCCCGACCGCATCCCGGCCGATCACCTGACGGTAGCTGAACGCCATCACCATCACCGCGAGAAGCGCCAGCACCGCCACCCCTCGCGTCGCGCCGCCGCGTCGGCGCACCGTCGTCATCAGGAGAAACACGAGCCCGGCGAGCGCGGCGGCGATCACCGATCGCGATCCCGTCAGGTACAGCGCCGCCAGGGCAGGGACTCCGGCGGCGAGCCACGCGATCCGGCGGCCCGGTGGAGACGATGCGCTGAGGCCGAGCGACACAAGCCAGCACAGCGAGAAATATGAGCCGGCGGCGATGTAATCGGGGATCTGGGGCGAGATCCGCAACCCGTTGACGGATGCGCGCGCGGCGGCGAGTGCGTCAGGGTTGCGCAGCAGAATCTCGCCGAGCCTCAGGAGGCTCATCACGCCGAGACCGGCGGAGCCGACGATCAGCATGCGCGCGCCCTGCTCGAAGAACGCGGGACGGATCCGGCACAGCGCGGCGACCAGCACGAACAGCGCCAGCCCTTCGAGCACGACGGCCGTGGAGACGACCACCCAGAATTCACCAGGCGCCGTGAAGTAGTCGTGCGTCAGGAACCGTACGAACCGCTGCGCGTACGGCGCCGCATAGCCGGTCCGCACCTGCTCCACGCGCAGCCACACCGCCGTCGACGCGGTGGCTGCGAGCGCGAGCAGGACCACGGGCACCATGATCCAGCCGCGGAGCGCCTCACGATAGACGCGCGGACGGCGGGCAGCGTCGACGGTGCCGCCGAGGAGCGCGACGGCCACGAGCACTTCCGTCATGCGCACCGACGGGGCACCCGTCAACAGTGCCAGGATGGTGCCGAACCCGGCGAACGCCGTGGCGACGAGCACGGTCGACTCCGGTCGAGCGATCGCGAGGACGCCGAGCAGGACGACGAGCGCGACGAGCTTCCATGTGCTCTCGGGGGAGAGCGCCAGCGACATCGCGACGGTCGCGAGTGGAACCGCGAGCGCGGCCCATCCGGCGGCCGCAGCCCACATCGGCCAGCGAGACCCGGCGCTCATGTCACACGATTCTCGGGCCGCGTCGCGCGCACCCAGGCCATCCCATCGATCACGGGTCCAGCCACAGCACTTCGACAGGGCGAGTTCTGACTCCGGCCGTTCTTCGAGCGACTCCACGACGCTCGAGCCATCGAACGCTCCTCGATGTTCAAGTGGAACGTGATCGGCTGCCTGCACGGTATCGTTGTTGAGGAAGACCCCAAAACCTCAGCTCGCTACTGAAGCCCGGAGCCACTTCGACTCGCGAGCGCACGATTGTGTCGGACCAGTCGTAGCCCGCAGATCGTCGCGCGCGGTTGTGTCTGCTCTTGCCCAGCGTGCTCAGGAAGCGCGCCGCCGCCCGGCGACGGCCCCCGGCGCTCGACCATCGTGATGCTACCACGCGGAGTCCGGATGCCTTGATGGACGCCCCGGCCGCAAAAGGCCGCGGCGACGGCCTACAATCACTCGATGCGTCTCGCGTGGTTCAGCCCGATGCCGCCAGTCCGATCGGGCATTGCCAGCTGCAGTGCTGAGCTGGTCCCGGCGCTTCGACGCGAGCACGACGTCGACGTCTTCGTGCACGAGTTGGTACATCCCATCGCTGACGCGGTTCGTTCGGCTCACGACTTCGTCTGGGAACATCGCACGCAGCCCGTACGACCTCACCGTCTATCAGCTCGGGAACTCGTCGCATCACGATTACCAGTGGCCGTATCTCTTCCGCTATCCGGGACTGACCATCGCTGCACGACGCGCACCTGCATCACGCCCGCGCCGCGTTGCTGTTGCGTGAGCGCCGCGCGGACCATTACCGCCGCGAGTTCGCGGCCAACGAGCCGGACGCGCCGGCCGACGGCGCCGAGCTCGCGATCGCCGGCTTCGATTCGTTCCTGCATTACGAGTGGCCGTTCACGCGGCTGGTTGCCGCGACCGCCAGGCTCGTCGCCGTGCACAGCCGCGTCATCGCCGACAGCATCGGCCGCACCGTGCCGGCGGCGCACGTCGAATACGTTCGGCTCGGCCATGGCACGGCGCTCGCCGATCGCGAGGCGGCCGCGCGCGGGTCGGCCGCGCGCCGCCGCCTCGGCATTCCAGACGAGGCCGTCGTGTTCGGGTGTTTCGGCGGACTGACGCCGGAGAAGCGCCTGCCGCAGATCCTCGACGCGTTCGCGGCGATCCGCCCTTCGATCCCGTCCGCACGGCTGCTGCTCGCCGGACCCGAGGCGGCGCACTACGATCTCGTCGCCGACGTTCGCCGGCATCGCCTCGAGGACGCCGTCACGCGCACCGGCTATCTCGAGTCAGACGACGAGCTCACCGACGCCATCGCCGCCAGCGACGTGACGCTGAATCTGCGCTGGCCCACCGCCCGCGAGATCTCCGGCCCGTGGCTGCGATGCCTGGCGGCCGGACGCGCGTCGATCGTCATCGACCTCGGTCACACCGCCGACGCGCCGTCGATCGATCCGCGGACCTGGAGGTCAACCGACCACAGCGGTGCCGCCCCGGTCACCGTCGCGGTGGACATCCTGGACGAGGATCATTCCCTGCGCCTCGCGATGCGCCGGCTCGCCGGCGACGCCGCGCTGCGGCAGGCGCTCGGCGGCGCCGCACGCGACTACTGGATGCGCGAGCATTCGCAGGCCGCGATGATCGACGACTACCGCCGCATCCTTCCGCTCGCCGCCGCCGCGGCCGCGCCCGCTCCGCCGCTGCCCGCGCATCTGACCGACGACGGCAGCGGGCTGCTGGAGCGCACGCTTGGCGAGTTCGGCGTGCCGATTCCCTGGAGTAAGATTTGACCATCCGGCTCAACGGAGATCCGCACGAGATCGCGGGACCCAGAACGGTGCTGCAGCTGCTCGAGGATCTGAAGATCGATCCGCGGCGCGTCGCCGTCGAGCACAACCTGACCATCATCAAGCGAGCGCAGTACGCGACGGCCATGATCGGCGAGGGGGACACGATCGAGATCGTGAACTTCGTGGGCGGCGGGTAGCTCGGGTGCCGACGTCCGCGTCGCCGCTCGCGGCCCGCCAGTCGCCCGCATGACCCTCTCCAAGCGCGTCGGCCGCGTGCTCTCGCGCAAGCTCACGCGCGTCACCCTCGACCGGTTCATCGCCGCACACGCCAGCGACGGGCTGACCCTCGATCTCGGCGCCCAGACCGGTCCGTATGCCGCCCACTTCCCTCGCCGCGTCGGTCTCGACCTGCGGCCGGGCGCCGGCGTCGCGATCGTCGGCGATGCGCGAGCCTTGCCGGTGCGTGACGCCGCCTTCGATCTCGTCCTCTGCACGGAGATGCTCGAGCACGTCCCCGAGCCGCAGCGGGCGATCGACGAGATGCACCGCGTGCTCAAGCCGGGCGGCCTGCTGGTGCTGACCACGCGGTTCCTGTTTCCCATCCACGACGCGCCGCACGACTACTTCCGCTTCACGAAGTACGGCCTGCGGCATCTCCTGCGCGAGTTCGAGATCGTCCGGCTCGAGGAGGAGACCGATTCGGTGGGGACGCTGGCGGTGCTGGTGCAGCGGCTCGGGATGCAGGCGCGCACGCTGGGCTACGCCCCGCTCCGAGCGGGCTGGCTGGTCGCGGCGCGCATGCTCAAGCCGCTGTCCGGCCTGATCACCGAGGAGTACGGCGACTCGCAGCGCACGGTCCCCGAGCAGGGCATCATGACCAGCGGCTACCACGTCGCCTGCAGGAAGCGCCGCCCGTGACCGTCCCGGCGTCGCCCGGTTCCGCGGGCCTCAGCCGCGGCGGCGCCGCGCTGGCCGGCGCGGTGATCGCCGGCATCACCCTGCTGCTCTATGCCCCCGGCCTCACCGCCGGCTTCGTCGGCGACGACTTCATGATCCTGCATCGGCTGCGGGCGCTCGCCGGCCCCGCCGACGTCCTGCGCTTCTTCGGCGCCGAGTTCTTCGAGTACTACCGCCCGATCGGCTTCGTCGCGCACGCGGTGGACTACGCCGTCGCCGGCGCCGAGGCGCGGCAGTTCCACCTGACGAACCTGCTCCTCCATACGATCAACACGATCCTCGTCCTGCTGATCGGCCGGCGGCTCTCGCCCGATTCGCTCGCCGGCCCGATCGCGGCGCTGCTGTTCGCGCTGCACGCCTCGAACCACGAGGCGGTGATGTGGATCTCGGCCCGGTTCGACCTGCTCGCGACGACGTTCGCGCTGGCGGCGATCTGGTGGACCATGCGCGCCGAGCGTGCGCGCGTGCTGCCGGCGTTCCTGTTCGCGCTGGCGGTGCTCTCCAAGGAGTCCGCCGTCGCGCTGCCGATCGCCGCGGCCGGCTGGGCTCGTCTTCTGTCGCGATGCGACGGCACGCGGACGACCGTGCGGCGTCTCATCCCTGGCTGCTGGCGCTGGGGTCTGTGCGGCGATGCGTTCGCTCGGCGGCGGCGTCTCCGCCACCGGCGGCGCGAGTCGCCTGCCGAAGCTGCTGATGTTCATCGTGCTCCTGGCTGGCGCGACCGTCGCTCTGCCGGTGGCGCGGTGGAAGCGTGCTTCGCAACCGGCTGCTCGACTCGCGCGCACGCCAGTCACCGGTCGCGCGGCTCGCGGCTGATCGGGATCGCGGCCGCGGCGCGGCGGCCGCATGGTCGAGCGGTCCGGATCGCTGCGCGTCTCGCGGCCGAGAAGCTCGCGGTCGCGGGCTTCGCGCTGTTCCATCTGTTCTCGCCGGTTGCGGAGATCTCCGAGACTGCCCTTCTACCTGAATCCCGACGTCTCCGCGTATTGGATCGGCGGGCTGATCGCGCTATCGCTGGCCGCGATCGCTCTACTGCTCGTGTGGCCGCGACTGGTCAGCGATGCGCGGTTCTGGTTCCTCGCTGCGCTGGCTGTCTCCACGCTGCTGCCGATCTCGGCGCTGACCGAGGGCAAGCGCTACCTGTATCTGCCGTCGGCGGCGATTTCGCTGATCGCCGCGGTGCTCGTGGCCGAGCTGCGCGGACGACGCTTCACGCTCGCGATCGTTGGCGTCATGCTGGTCCTGGCCGTGTCGGGGGTCGAGGTCGGCAAGAAGATCCGCGACTGGAAGTGGGCCGGCGCGCTGACGGCCGAAGGAGCAGCCATGGTCGACGAGGCGCTCAAGCCCTCGTGCGGCGCCGGCCACGTCGTCTTCGTGACCAGCCCGGTCGGTCTCCGCGGGGTCTACAACCACTTCTATTACGAGACGTTCGAGCCGCCGCGCGGCTGCATGCCGGCCCTGTTCCAGGTCGTCGCGCGCGTCGTCCGGATCGACAGCCCGATCGACGTCCGCTGGGAGGGCGCCGACCGCATCGTCATCACGGCCGAGCGCTACCGCGACAACTTCCTGCTGTCGGAGGATCTGCGGTCGTTCGATCGGCCGCTGCCGCTCGGCGGGAGTCTCGAGATGCAGACGCCGCTCGGATTCGTGCGCGCCGAGCCCTACGGGCCGTCCGGCCAGCAGGTCACGCTCACCGTCGCGCCCGCGCTCCTCGAGAACCTGCCGCGCTTCTTCTACTACAGCGGTGGCCGCATCCGCCCGCTCGTCGTGCCGCCGCGCCGTATGTTCGCGGACAGTGCCAGGCACTAGTCCCGAATCCCGAGTCCCGAATCCCGAGTCCCGAGTCCCGAGTCCCGAGTCCCGAATCCCCGTCCCGATCCCCGATCACCGATCACGACGCGATCCACCTATAATCGCCTCCGCCGAGACCCCGATGCTGTCGCTGGTCATTCCCGTCTACAGGAACGAGGAGAATCTGCCTCGTTTGTTCGGCGAGCTCGAGCGGCTCGCCGAGCAGCTCCCCGACATCGAGATCGTGTTCGTGGTGGACGGCAGCCCGGACGCCTCGCTGGCGGTGCTGCAGCGGCACCTGCCGACCTGGACGGTGCGATCGCAGCTGATCGAGCTCAGTCGAAACTTCGGGTCGTTTCCCGCGATCGTGGCCGGGCTGGCGAGCGCGCGTGGCGAGTACATGGCGGTGATCGCCGCCGACCTGCAGGAGCCGCCGGACCTGGTCCTGAAGTTTCACGCGCTGCTGACATCCGGCAGCACCGACGTCGTCCTCGGCCACCGCACCCGGCGGGCCGATCCGTGGCTGGCGCGGATCACCTCGGACCTGTTCTGGGGTCTGTATCGCCGCTTCGTCATCAAGGACATCCCGAAGGGCGGGATCGACGTGTTCGGCTGCACGCGCCAGGTCCGCGATCAGCTCCTCGAGCTGCGCGAGGTCACCACCAACCTGATCGCGCTGCTGCTCTGGGTCGGGTTCCGGCGCGCCTACGTGCCCTACGAACGGCAGCCACGGCTGGAGGGCCGGAGCGCCTGGACGTTCTTCGCGCGCCTCCGCTACGCGACCGACAGCATCTTCAGCTTCACCGATCTCCCGATCCGCGCGCTGCTGGTCATCGGCGTCATCGGCACGACGCTGGCGATCGCCGCCGGTCTGACGGTGCTGGTGATGTGGTCGCTCGGACGGATTCCGGTGCTCGGCTACACGCCGCTGATGCTGGTGATCACGTTCTTCGGCGGCTCGACGGCGCTCGGCCTCGGCATCATCGGGCAGTATCTCTGGCTGTCGCTGCAGAACTCGCGCGGCCGTCCCAACTTCATCGTCAAGTCAGCGGCGACTCACGAGCGACGGCGCGGTCCGCACCGCGCCGACATTCACGCCGCCGGGGAGTGACGCGGGCCCGGTCGGCGGCGCGGTACGCGGTGCTGTTCGCGGCGGCGTTCGTGCTCTATGGGTGGCTGTGGCCGCAGGCGCCGGTGCTCGAAGGAGACTCGCCGCAGTACCTCGAAGTCGCCCGCGATCTCGCCGACTTCCGCCTCGACACGCTGCACGACCGCACGCCGGGCTATCCGATCTTTCTCGTCCTGACCGGATCGACCGGACACGCGACGCGGCTGCTGTTCTTCGCGTCTCTGGCGATCCATCTGGCGTCGGTTGCGCTGCTGGCTGCGCTCCTCCGGGCCGCAGGCGTTGGACGCACCGCGGTGTTCGCCTTCTGCGTGCTGCTCCTGCTCCCGCCCTACGTCGAGCCCGCCGCACACGTGATGACGGAAACGCTGGCGCAGTTCACGCTCGTCGCCGGGCTCGTCTGCCTGGTGTTCGGTGTCACGAACGGATCGCGCTGGCTGCTCGTGCTGAGCGCCCTCGCGTTCGGCGCCAGCGCGCTGACGCGTCCCGCCTTTCAGCTGCTCGCGCCGGCACTGGCCGCGACCCTGCTGGCGTTCGCGAGGCTCTGCCGGGACCGCGCGCTTTCGGTGCGACGTGCCGTGGCGGCGAGCGTGGTGCTGATCGCCGGAACCGTTGCGCTGGTCGGCGCCGCCGCGTCGGCGAACTATTCGCGGGTCGGCTACTTCGGCCTGACGCCGTCCCTCGGCTTCCACCTCTCCACGAAGACGATGACGTTCGTCGAGCGGCTCCCGGACGAGTACGCCACCGTCCGCGAGATCCTCGTGAGGGAGCGCGATCGCGAGATCACCAGGCGTGGCGGCCTGCACACCGGCACGCAGACGATCTGGGCGGCGCGCCCCGAGCTGATGGCGGCGACGGGCCTCTCGAAGCCCGACCTGTCGGCGTATCTCGTGAAGATGAACCTGGCGCTGATCCGCACCGCGCCGATGGAATACCTGCAGGACGTCGCGCGCTCGCTCGCGGGCTACTGGTTTCCGCCCGCCGGCCAGCTGGCCAGCCTCGACTCCGCGGCGGCTCGAGCACTGTGGACGCTGCTCCACGTCGCCATCGTCGGGGTCTTCGCGCTGCAGCTGATCGTGCTGGCCGGCGTCAGCCTGTTCGAAGCGAGCCGCTGGATGTTCGCGCGTCGTGGCGCGGTCGCCGCGCTCGGCGGCGGTGCCACGGCGAGGCTGGGCTACTTCCTCGCCGCGGCGATCGTCTTCTACACGATGGCGATCAGCTGCGCGCTCGACATCGGCGAGGTGCGCCAGCGCCGCTCCACCGACGTGATCGTGATCTTCATGTGCGTGCTCGGCGCCCACATCTGGCGCCAGTCGATCGTGCCGGCTACGGCGTCGGAGGAGACACGCTGATCGCGCGGGCCTGCGGCGCCCCACACGATGCCGGCGACTGCCGGACGTAGGCCGCATACAGGCCGATGGTCCGGGGCGGCCCATAGGCCGAAAACAGCCGGTCGAAGCGCGGGTCCTGGCGATAGTAGCGAATCAGATCGAGCGACCGCCGCACCACCGGGGCGTTCGGGATCGGCGGTTCGATCACGAGCAGCGCCGGCGGATTCCGGCACAGGTCGTCGACGATCTCGTTGAAGTAGCGGCGTTCGAGCGGAGGCATCGCGTCGAGCCGGCGGAACGCGTCCGTGTGATCGGGCCTCGTCATCTCGTCCTCATAGAGGCCCGGCAGGAACCACAGCGAGTTGTGCCGGAGCACCCAGCGCGTACCCGGAATAGTTCGTCGTCGGGAACGCCGGATAGACCAGCCCCTGCATGCCGAGCAGCGCGAACGTGTCAGCGCGCGTCTCGTGAATCACCGCGGAGAGCGCGGAGACGTAGTCCGTCGCGATCGGCTTCTTCGCCTCGGCGACGTAGCGGGCGCTCCAGATCGTGACGGCGGCGAGCACCGCCGCATTGATGCTCCGCTTTCCGCCGCGTATGACGTCGAGGACCTGCGGATGCGCGTCGGTGATGCCGGCGACCACCGCCGCGAAGAACAGCATGATGAGCACGCGCGAGGGATAGAGGTGATAGCCCCACCCCTTCAGCTGCACCATCGCCGCGATCAGGAACCCGGTGGCGGCCGCGAACAGGAGCACGCACGGCCCGCGCTGCGCCGGCGGCAGCCGCAGCACCAGGAGCAGCAGCAGGCCCACGACCCAGAGCTGCAGATCGGCCAGGCGCAGCAGGTACGCCGCCGACGAGTTCAGGCCGCCGTAGACCTGCATCGCATCCCGCGCCACTGAAAGGTAGTCGGGTACCAGCAGGACGACGACGGCCCCGTAGAGCGCCACCGCCGCGGCCGCGCCGACCGCCGCCGGCCGCAGCCAGACGCGTGGCGAGCGGCGCACCACGGCCGAGTGCCGCCTCGAACGCGACGAACCCCGCAAGGAGGTGCGGCTTCATCGCGAAGCCCAGTCCGGCCAGGGCGCCGGCTGTCGCATCGAACCCGGCCCCCGCGGGTCGGCCGATCGCATAGGCGCAGGTCGCCAGGATGTACGGCACGGTCAACATCACCGTGAAATGCTCGCGCTGGCCGAATTCCGTCTTCACGAACGGCAGGATCAGGAACACCAGCATCGTGCCGATCAGGAAACGGGCGTACTCGTCGTGCCAGATGCGGCGGATGAACGGTATCGCGGCGAGGATCGTCAGTCCGGCGGCGGCGAACACGAAGGCCTTGAACACGAACGGTCCCGGCAGATGGAGCACCCGGGACACGAACACCGGCACGGCCGTCAGGAAAACGATCAGCGGCGGGTTGGTGTCGACGACGTCGCGGTAGAGCGTGCCGCCGTCGAGCCAGACGCCGGCCATGTGCAGGTACCAGGCCGGGTCATGGTTCATGTACGCCGGGACCGACCGCTGCCGCGCAGAGCCCGACCAGGAGGACAGCCATCGCCAGCCAGGCGGCCCGCGGCGACCAGGTCATGCGCGCGCCGCAGCCCGGCGCGCCGCCGGCGTTGTCGCTGGCCTACTGCCGGATCGCGGCGAGGAACTCATCGTAATCGCGGATGTAGTCGGCGGGATCGTAGAGGTCCGACGCAAACACGAGGAGCAGTGCGTCCGAGGTGTACTGATACTGCACGGCCCAGATCATCGGCGGCACGTAGATCCCGAGGTTCGGACTGTCGAGCGCAATCTCCTCGCTCGTGATCCCGTTGTCCACCACCACCGACAACGAGCCGCGCAGGCACACGAGGAACTGGTGACAGGACCGATGCGCGTGCTCGCCGCGAACCTCCTTGCCAGGGACGTCGAACACCACGAAGTAGCGCCGCGGCACGAACGGAACCTGCGCCGGGAACTCCCCGACCGACAGCCGGCCGCGCAGGTCGTCCACGAGCGGCAGTCGATGCAGCGTCACGCCGGGGACCGACGTCTGGCTCGACTCGATCGCCGATCGGGACAGCACCGGCGGATCCTTGCGCCGCGGCGTGTCCACATACCCGACGATGCGCGCCGGATTCCCCGAGACCACCGCTCTCGCCGGGACATCGTGGGTGACCACCGAGCCGGCGCCGACCAGCGCGCGCGCGCCGATGCGCAGCCCGGGCAGGATGGTGGCGCCGCCGCCGATCGACGCGCCGCGGCCGATGTGCGTCTGCAGCACCTCGGTCTGGTAGCGCTTGCTCTGCGGATACTTGTCGTTCGAGAACGTCACGTTCGGCCCGACGAACACCTCGTCGGCGATGCGCAGGCCGTCCCAGATCTGGACGCCACACTTGATGGTGACGCGATCGCCGATGATCACGTCGTTCTCGATGAACACGTGATCGCAGATGTTGCAGTCCTTGCCGATGACCGCGCCCGGCAGGACGTGCGCGAACGCCCAGACGCGAGTGCTCTCGCCGACGGCCCCGCTTTCGCAGAGCGCCTGGGGATGGACGTAGATGCCGCTGCCGCGGGCCGGGTCTGTTCCCATGTGAAGTCTGAGCATCGTAGCGTCCCGGACGGGCCGCAGACAACCAGGACGGCCGTGGCGGCGTGCGATACTTACGACCCGGCGCAATGCACGCATCCGTTCCTCCCCTTCCCGGCCGCAGGTCTGCTCTCGTCACCGTCCTCCTCGTGATCACCGCGGCGGCGCTGCTCGCGCGCATCCCGTCCATCGCGCAGCCGCTCGGGATCGATCAGGGACTCTGGGCCTCTGCGGTCCGCGGGATGGAGAGAGGACAGCTGCTCTACCAGGACGTCTGGGAGCAGCGGCCGCCGGGCATTTACTGGATTTATCTGGCCGGCTTCAATGTGCTGGGGTGGTCGTCATCGACCGTCGCCTGGCTGGACATCGCGGCGGCCACGCTCACGACGCTGGCGATCTTCGGCATCGGCCGCGCGCTGAGCGGCGCCCTGACCGGAGCCGTCGCCGCGGCCCTCTACGCGATCCTGACGATGCCGTCGTGGCTCTTCAGCTACGGGGGATTCCTCGAACGCAGCGTCTCGGAAACCTTCATCGTCGTCAGCATCACCCTGGCCGCGTGGTGCGCGGTGGCGTTTCGCGCGCGCGGGACCGTGTGGCTGGCCGCGGGAGTCGGTTTCTTCGCGGGAGCCGCGGTCGCGCTGAAGCCAAATGCCGGCGTGTACTTTCCAGCCCTGCTCGGCTGGATGTGGCTGTACCGGCCGGACGGAATGGGCCGTGGACGGGAGGCGGTCGGTCCACCGCTGGTTGCGGCCGTCGTGGCGTCGGCGATCGCGCCCGCGGCGGCGCTGCTCTGGCTGGCGACGTCGGGGCTGCTGGCCGAGGCGCGAGTCGCGGTGGTCGACTTCAATCGCTTCTACGTCTCCGAAGGCTTCACGCTCGGCGGCTACGCCCTGGCATTCTCCAAGGCTGTCTTCCTGCGGATGAAGACCGATCCGATCTGGCTGGCCGGCAGCGTGGGCGCCGTGATGGCGCTCTGGGATCTCGCCCGAAGCCGGCGGCTGCCGCCGCTCGCCGGGCTCACGGTCCTGTGGGGCGGCGCGGCGGCGCTGATGATCGTGGTCAACGGCATCCGGCTGTTCAACAGCTACTTCATTCCACCGATGGTGCCGCTCGCCCTGCTGGCCGCGTGGCTGCTCACGGACGCCGCCAGGAGGTCCCGGCCGCGCGCGATCGTCGCCGGCGCCACCACCCTCCTGATGGTTGTCTTCCTCGTGCAGCGCAACTACCCGGCGCGGATCCTCAACACGATCCGGCCCGACATCGGCGTCCTCACCGGCGCGATCGATCGGACGTCGTATCTGGAGCGCTTCGGCGGATACGCGAACAATCGCGGCTACTCGGCGCGCGGCAACGCCGAGCTCGCGGCCTACGTGCGCGCGCACACCGTGCCGGAGGATCGCATCTTCCTGTTCGGGATCAACGGCGCCGAAGTGTATTTCGCGAGTGACCGGCTGACCGCGCACCGCTTCCTGCGCGTCAACTTCTACGTCGAGACCGATTTTCCCGACCCGCGTTTCCGCCTCGACGCCGTCGTCGCGGACCTGGCGGCCCGGCGGCCGCGCTACCTGATCTTCGAGACGCTGCACTCGCCGTCGGCCATGGGCCAGGCGAACGATGCGCTGCCTTCGGATCCGCTCGTGACCGGGCTGCTCGGTGGCTACAAGCAGGAAGCGCAGATCGAAGATTTCACGTTGTATCGGCGGGTTGACTAGTCGCACGGCTGCTGACGGAAGGCGTCGACGCTCACACGTTCGCACGTCTCGCGCGTCCTTCCTGCCAACAGGTTGCTGAAAACGCAGCACGCCAACTCCCGATCGCCCAACCTCCAACTCCCAACAAGGCGCAATTTGGGAGTTGGGAGTTGGGAGTTGGGAATTGACGCGATCTATTCGTCTCTCTCTAAAGCCGGAAGCCACCTACTCGAACCAGCGACGCCAGTGCGCGAGGCCGATCGAGAGCGCCGAGAAGACGCAGATCAGCGATCCGATCCGCCAGACCGATCCGGCGCGCCATCCGCTGGCCCCGGCGAAGGCGGCGAGCACGACGGCGGCGCCGTAGGTGGCAAAGACGACGCGCCCGACGAATTCGGCCGCGTAGCGCTCGAACCGCGCCTCGACGCGGGGAACCACTCCGACGCCGAGGAACAGGAGATACGTCGCGATCAGCGCCGCCAGCAGCAGCGTCAACCGATCGCGCGCCCCGTCTCTCCACAGCAGCCACACGCCGGCGGCGCACAGCACGCCGACAGGCCATCCAATCGCCGTCGTCGTCAGGCGGAGCGCGTCGGCCGTGCGCGTCAGGATCGTGGAGCGGCCGGCGGTCGGTTGTTCCGGACTGGCATCCGCGGCCCCGACGCCGGCATTCGAGGCCTCCGGCACGGTCACGGCCTGCGGGTCGACGCGCATCCGGCTCAGTGCGGTGGCATAGACCTCGGTGAAGTGGCCGTAATAAAGCACCCACGAGAATGCGGCGGCGAGCACGGTCACCGCGAGCACGGGAACCGCGGGGGCCTTCACCTCCGCGGCGCCGAGCCACCGCCACAGGACCACCAGCACGACCAGCGTGACGCCGAGGTGCGCCGCCGTGCTGATGTGCGAGAGGAACGCCAGGCTGACCAGTGCGAAGAACCCCGCGAGAGCGAGCGCGTGAGGCCAGCGCAGAGACCAGATCGCGGCGGTGGTCGCGGCAATCAGCGCGGCGGCCTGCCCGAACGCGTTGGTCAGGTTGGCGTTGCCGATCAGTCCGTACGGCAGCGGGATGGTATGGAACAACACGACTGCCAGGGCCCCTGACAGTCGATCGTTCCAGTTCCTCACGACGGCGACATACAAGAGGGCGCCGGCGAGCGCCTCGGCCGCAGATACCACGATCCGCAGCAGCATCACGTAGTCGCGGGTCAGCCAGGACCACGGCGCGGAGACGACATACAGGCCGATGGCGTACGGGAACGTCACACCGCTCGGCATGACCTGGGTGAAGTAGTAGCCGCCATCCAGCACCGCCTGCAGCCGATGCGCATGGAAGACGACGTCGATCAGCGCCTTCGACGGGTGGAGGAGGCCGAGGAGCTTCAGATACAGCACCGCCGCCGAGAAGGTCAGGACGAACTTCGCCGCGAAGGACAGATCGGCCTTCCGCCACTGGACGAGCCGCACCGACACCACCGCAAGGCCGGCGATCCAGAGCGACAACTGAACGGCCAGCTCGCTGAAAGGTCCGTACGGCGCGGTACCGGACGCGAGTGGAAGCGCCTGCGCCAATGCCAGCAGCACAACGCCGCCGATGGCTGCGGTCATCGGCAGGCACAGCGCGAGCGCGGCGCCCCAGGCTGCGCCGGCAATCGCGGCGTCACGCAGGGCGTCAGATGGAGGCAAGGTGAAGCGCCCGTCGGCTGGACGGCAGGACAGGCGATCGATCTGCACGCCGAGCTCACGCGGATCGGAGGCGGGCACGAGCGTCGAGGAGCTTGCGACGGACAGCACCAGGCCCGGCTGGGGGCGGATCGGCGCCGTCACCTCGATCTCTTCGTAGTCGTCCGTGGTGGCGCGTCTCGCCAGCGTGATGCCGTCGGCGGCGATGTCCACTGCCGGTTGCCTGGCGGGATCGCCGCGGCCACCGCGAACCAGCAGCAGGCAGGTCCATGGCGAGCGCCGGGTCAGGCCGCGGAACCTGAAGTCGGCTCGCTGCGAGGTCCAGGCGAACGTCCGCTCGCCGGCGCGCTCCGGCGGGTAGACACCCGACACGATCCGGCGCGGCAGCTCACGATCCATCTCCAGCGTGAGCGGCGCGCGGTTCGCGTAGACCATCACCAGGCAAGCCACCGCCGCGAGTGCACCAGCCGCCGAGATGGCGGCGACGCGGAGGACCGCTCGGTTCACAGCGTCACCTTGCCGCAGGCTGCCCGGCTCCGGACACGAGATCGCGGGTCGCCGACAGCAGGACGCGCATCGGCAGCAACAGCAGCAGGTAGAGCGAGCCGGCCAGCAGCAGGCCGCCGTCGATCGAGATCCACATCGAGATCATGACGGCCGCGATCGACCCCATCACGCCGCAGGCCCCATTGACGCCCCACATCCAGGCGGAGATCTCGCGCGAATGCTGACCGATGAGGCGAACACCGAGCGGAAAGCAGTGCCCCATCAGGAACGCCAGCGGCGTCACCAGGCAGGCGACCACGAGCGTCCGGGCGAGGAGCGGCCAGCCGACGCTGCGGTCGAGGACCGTCTGCAGCAGCAGCACGTCCACGAAGGCGAGGATGCCGATCGCCAGCGGAATCGCCAGCAGTGCCCGGCGGTTGTCCAGGCCGATCCGCTCCGACGCGAAGCTGCCGGCGCCGGCCGAGAGGATCATCAGGAACAACACGATCGAGAAGGTATACGTCGGGTGGCCGAGGTACACGGAAAAGCGCTGGAGAAAGGGAATCTGCACGAACATGAAGCCGAACCCGATCAGCGCGAAGTAGGCGATCGAGGTCCCGAACACGCCGCGCGGCAGCGCCGGGCGGCCGACGTGCGCGAGCGGCCAGACGATGATCGCCGCCACCAGCACGGCCGTGATCACGCCGAGCGCCGCCAGTGTCCTGGTCGCCACGAGGTTGCCGCTGACGATGCCCGGCGCCGGTCGCGCCGGCGTTCTTCGGCAGGAACGCCGCGGCGGGCTTGAGCATGTTGAAGAAGAAGGGGCGCCGATCGGTGGGCGCGCTGAAGTCGAAGCGCTCGTCATGGGCGGCCGCGTCGAGCGCGGCGTGCGAGGTCGCCGAGACGATCCGCTGGAGCTGGGGAGAGGCGGCGTCGCTCCACGGCGTCAGCGCGAGCTCGAAGCCGTAGTCGTCGTGCAGCCGCTGCACGCGGCGGCGGTCCTCCTCGGTGAACGGCGCCGGCGACACCAGCAGCGTGGCCACGCGCTCGCGGGTGATCAGGACGAGACTCGCGCGCGGCTGCTGGACGCCGACGTCGAGCAGCGACGCGACGGCGAGCGACACCAGGCGGGTGGTCTCCGAGACGTTGGCCGGGTCGAACCAGCGCGACACGCTGAGGATGCCGGTCGGCGTGAGCGTCCCGAGAAACACGCGCCAGCCTTCCCGCGTATAGAGGCCGTTCTCGGTCAGCGTGAAGGCCCCGGCGCCGGTCGCCGCCCAGGTGTCGATCAGCGACATCTGCAGGACGTCGAAGCGCTCCGGGGTCCGCGTCAGGTACGAGCGCGCTTCGTCGTGCACGAGCGTCACGCCCGGGATAGGTGGCGACGCGGGCGAAGTCGCGATAGCGATCCTCGAGCGCGGCGACGAGCGCCTTGTTGATCTCGATCCCGGTGACCGACGTGCTCCGGCCCGCGATCGCGGTCAGGACGTCGCGTCCGCCGCCGACACCGATGATGCCGGCACGACCCTGCCGCAGGTGATACGGCGCGGCGGTGACGTCGTAGCGCGTCCAGTCGAGCCAGGCCGGGTCGCCATTCCACTGCGTGATCGCCGTCCCGGCGGCGCCGTCGATCGCCGCATAGGCCACCGTCGCCGGCGTGGCCGGCGCGTTCGCGCCCGCGCCCCAATAGAACACGTGCGTGGACACCGGCCGGTTCACCGTCACGTTGGAGTGCGCGTTCCAGCGGGAATACTCGATCACGTCGGTCCGCAGCCAGAGGCTCGGGTCCTTCGGATACATGATCCCGAGCCGGCCCGGGGCGTTCGCGTTCACCAGGACACCGGCGGCGAGTGCCAGCGCCAACAGCGCGGAGCCGGCGCCCGACCGGCCGGCGTAGCGGGCGAAGCAGAACGCCGCGGCAGACGCCGAGGCCGCGACGCCCAGGGCGCTCGACGTGATGTCGGTCCGTTCGAGCAGCCCGACGATCGCGAGGCAGCCGAAGGCGGCGCCGGCGAGATCCACGGCATACAGCACGCCGACCGGGGCACGCGTTCGCGTCAACGCCGCGGTGACGATCACGCCCGACACGACGAACGGAATGGTGAGCACCAGCGTCGCGACGCCGAGCGCCGCGATCGGCCCGCGGCGCGAAGCCGCTGATCGCGGGGATCGGAATCACGAGATTGCCGATGTGGCAGAGCACGATCGCGAACGCGAACAGCAGCGTCCCGAACGGCAACAGGCCGGGCACGCGGTCCCAGTCGAAGAGGTCGCCGCCGAGGAAGACCAGCACCGCCCCGGCCGCCATCCCGAGCATCGCCATCGACACCGCGACGAACGACAGGTGATACCAGGTCAGCACCGACAGCAGACGCGTGTCGAGCACCTCGAGCATCAGCGTCGCCATCGTGACGAGGAACAGCCCGGCATAGAGCCACGCGGTGCGGATCGGTTGAGTGGCTGCGACGCTCATGGATGCGCCAGCCGGTCCGACCCTGCGTGAGAGCTCGGCGAGTCGACGCACAGTGCGCCAGAATGAGTCAGCGGCGGCATCCGGAAATCGTAGCGGTCAAGAGACTGATTCTGGCCGCAGCCTGTCCGTTCTTCAAGTGATGAAGATCCAATCGCATCCTCGACATCAATGATGAGAGCCGTCTGGAAGCAATATGCTTACGACTTGGCCGGTGCTGGCCTCCCTGCTGCCCTGAAGACCACACCCGCGACAGGTACCACACATGACCTCTAGATATGGAATCCTGGGTTTGCTGCTCGCCGTCCCCGCGGCGACCGCGCACGCGCAGGCGCCCTCGCCGATCTCCGAACCGCAGGCGATCAGTCGTGGCTGGAGCGCCATCGCCGCCGGACGCCACGACGAAGCCATCAAGATCGCCAGCCAGTCGCTTGACCGGCGGCCGCGATCGCATCCGGCCATCTCGCTCAAGATCGAGGCCCAAAGCGCCGCTGGACGGGGCGTGGACGCGCTCGACAGCTACGAGCAGTGGCTGGGTGGTCCCGGCAAGAACACAGAGGATCGAGGCCTCCTCGAGCCGGTGGCGCTCGGAATGCTCCGCTCACTTGCCGCTGGCAGCGACGCGAGAGTCCGCACGTCCGCAATTGCCGCACTCGCCAGGGCCGGTGATGACGCATCACGGCGAACGCTGGCTGCGGAGACCGAAAAGGGTGACCTGGCAGCGGCGACGACGCTCTCCGCTATCGGCGATACGGCGGGACTGGCCGCGCTTCAGCGGCTCGTCGGAAGCCCCGATCGCCGCGACAAGAGCGACGCGATTGCGACGCTGGCCGACCAGGGCGGGGTGACCCCGCAACTCATCGACGCGCTGATGAAGGATCCCGTGCCACTCAACCGCGCGGCCGCGGCGCGTGCGATTGGCAGGAGCAATCCCTCCAATGCCGCGGAGTACCTGAGAAAGCTCGAGACAGACTTCGATATTTTCGTACGCACCAGCGCGAAGCTCGCCCTTGCCAGGCTCGGTCATCAGGACGCGATCACTCACGCCAGCGCGCTGTTGACGGGCGAAGTCCCGGACCTGCAGATTCTGGCGGGTGAGGCCCTCATCGACCAGTTGCCGCAACAAGTGGTCCAGGCCCTCCGCCCCTTGCTGCAGAACCGCGACGGACTCGTCCGCTTTCAGGCTGCGGCGCTCGTCGGCCGCGTCGACCCTGCGGCCGTGCGCGAGGTGGCCCTGAGCTGGGCTGAGCGACGAGAACCCGGTCATCCAGGAGGAGGCCGCGCGTCTTCTCGGGCGGGTGCTGCCGGCCGAGGTCGGCGAGTTGAGAAGACTGATGAGGCACCAGAACCGCTTCATCGTCGTCCAGGCATGCTCAGCGGTGCTCACAAGCTGAAAAATGGCGTATTTTGGGCCGCAATTACCATCTGGTGCGTTGACAAACTGTGGGCTCAGCCCGTACCCTATTAGCGCTTCTCCCCAGCGACCGAAAACCAATAGGTACAGGAAGTACGACCGCCGGATGGAGTAAGTGAACATGCGATTTCTTCCGCGTGTGGTGGCTGGGATACTGCTCGCCAGCGTAGCCCTGGTGCGGCCCGGCGCCGTTCTCGCGCAAGGGTCCCGTCTTGGCCCCTCTTTGCCCGCAATCGCGGGAGCCGCCCGCGGCTCGGCCGTGGCCTACGATCCTCTTCACAACATCTATCTCGTCGTGTCGGTGTACGGCGATGTGAACGGCCAGTTCGTGTCTGCTGATGGGGAGGCCATCGGCTCGCAGTTCACGATTCTCAGTGGTGCGTTCTCGCACTATCCCCAGGTCGAATTCAGTCCGAACGCGAATGGCGGGCAGGGTGGCTTCCTGGTGTCGTGGCATCAGTCGCGGCTGCCGAGCGGCGCCACTCCCTGGGTGCGCATGGTGTATTACGCGGGCGCCACGCCACCCACGATGACGGCGCCGGTCGAGCTGACAGCCGAAGGGTCATGGTGGGAAGCCTCGGCCCAGATGGCCTATTCGACGATCAGTAACGAGTTCCTCGTGGCGTGGCAGTCGGCGGCTGGCGTCCGCGCGTGGCGGATCAGCCCTGCCGGCGCGAAGCTCGGCGATCAGATTTTCGTGAACAACCCGGCCATCTACGCGCGCGATCCATCGGTAGCCTACAACCCCGCCACGAATCAATTCCTCGTGGTCTATGCGGGCGCGGACACCAGCGCCTTTGTGGCGGCGCAGCTGATCGCTCCCGGATCCGGCGCGCTGGTTGGCGGCCCGACGCTGCTGCAGCGGGCAGCGGCCACCTACATCACCAACGTGGCGTTCAACTCCACGACCAATCAATTCCTGGCCATCTGGTGGCAGAACGGCGGTGCGTTCGGACGACTCGTTGACGCCAGCAACGCCCCGGTTACGGGCATCCTGGCGATCTCCGTCCAGATCAGTGCCTACGACGCGCTCGGGCTCGACTACAACCCGGCAACCAACACGTTCATGTACGTCTCGCACGATCGCAGCAGCTATCAAAACGGCGCGGTCGAGATCAAGGCGAACGCCGTACCGGACGGCACCGGCTTCATCGCCACCGATATGCCGGCGAGGAACGGCAACTTCTATCCGCAGGTGACCGCGAACACCAAACGCCCGCAGTGGCTCCTGTCGACCGCTACCGATTTCACATCAACGACCGTCCAGCGGCTGCAGTCCGCAGGTACGGTCCAGACCCTGCCGACGACCTCGTTCGTGACGGTCGTCCCGGGCGCAGGCGGCCTGCGGCTCCGCTGGGCGCCGGTGGCGGGCGCGTCGAGTTACACGATTCGCCGCATGGATGCGAACGGCACAACCGTCGTCGCGTCGGGCGTCACGAGCACGACCTTCCTCGATATCAACGGCATTCCCGCCATGGGCGTGCAGTACACGGTCACGGCGGTGAACGGCAGCAGCGAGAGCATCCCGAGGCCCATCCTGATCCCGTGGGGTTCGGCCGGATCCCGGACGCCCACCGTCATGACCCCACAGGACTACGACGGCGACGGCCGCACCGACGTCACGGTCTATCGGAGTTCGTCTGGCGAGTGGATCTCGCTGAAATCCTCGACCCAGACCGCGACCGGCTGGTGGTGGGGCGCCCCGGCGCACCAGGATCAGCCCGTCCCGTCCGACTACGATGGCGACGGCCGCGCTGACATCGCGGTCTACCGCCGATCGACCGGCGAGTGGTTCATCCGCCGATCCACCGACGACGCCAACGTTCACCACTACTGGGGCTCGCCGATCTGGGGAGATCTGCCGGTGCCGGCAGACTACGACGGCGACGGCCAGACCGACATGGCCGTCTATCGCCAGGCAACGGGCGGATGGTTCATCCTGCGCTCGTCGGCCGGCTTCATGACCCATTCATGGGGTTCGCCGGACTACGCCGACATCCCGGTGCCGGGCGATTACGACGGTGACGGCAAAGCCGATCTCGCCGTCTATCGCGGCGCGACCGGCGAGTGGCTGGTGCGCCGATCGACGACCGGCACGCTCCACACCATGGCGTGGGGCGATCCGTCATTGGGTGACGTCCCGATACCCTGCGGACTTCGACGGCGACAACGTGATGGACATGAGCGTCTATCGCGCCACCACCGGCGAGTGGTTCGTCATGCACGCGGCGGGCGGCTATCTCTACGCCCATGGGGATCGCCCGGCAGCCTGGATATCCCGGTCCCCGCCGACTACGACGGCGACGGGCGAGCCGATGTTGCGGCCTATCGCTTCTCGTCCGGGGAGTGGTTCATCCGCCGCTCGTCCAATGGCGCGATGATGTCCTACGGCTGGGGCAATCCGGCGATGATCGACTCCGTTCGAGTCTTCTGATCGTGACAGGCATGGGCGCGACAGCGCCCATGCGCACCGTTCCTCAATCCGCGGTCAGCACGGGTCACCCCGGCAACCATTCAGGGGCGGTTGCTTCCGTCCGATGACGGCGTAGTCGAGGTGTGTGAACATCCGGGCGTTCAGCTTCTCGACGTTCGCGTTGAACGCCTCGACGAGGTCGGCGGCGGCTGATCGCGTCAGGCGGCGCGGCGAGGCGCTGCAGCCGGTCCTGCTCGGGCACCGGCGATCGGAACTCGATCGCCGCCGCGGGAAATCCGCTCGCCATCACCAGGTACTTCAGCGTTTCGGGGTGGAGCGGACGAACGTGGGTGATGTCGCGGATGTAGCTTTCGAAGAACGCGACCCAGCACGCCGGGTTGAGGGTCTCGAGCACCAGCACGCCGCCCGCCGCCAGCTTGTGGAAGGCGAGGTCGAGCAGCCGCAGCAGGTATCCCGGCTCCAGGTGCTCGACGACCTGCGCGGCGAAGATGCCGCCAAGCGACCCGTCGTCCACGGCCGCGAGATAGCTCACGGCGTCTCCCTCGACCGCGTCGAGGCCGCGCACCCGGCAGGTGTCCACCATCTCGGGATTGACGTCGATGCCGCGTGCCGCGATGCCTTGCGCCGCGAGCAATTCGAGGAACTCGCCACGCCCGCAGCCGATGTCGAGCACCGGCGCACGGCCGTCGAAGAACGGCAGGTAGCTCTCGAGGCGCGAGCGAATCGCGTCGCGTGAGCCGCGAAACTGGTCCTCGAAGCCCGACGTACTTGTAGGCGTCGAGCCGCGCGAACGCGTCGGCCGAGGCAGCCGGCGCCGCCGACTGCCGGCACGCCGCCGGCTCCGGGGTGAGCCGCCGGACGGCGAGCCGCTCGAGCTCGCGCTTCACGGTGAGCGCCGCCTGCTGCGACACCCCGACGGCCGCCCGCACATCGTCCTGCGCCGCGGCGATCGCCTCGACCCGCCTGGCCGATCGCTCGGCGGTCACCGCCATCGATTCCCAGCGCTTGCCAAAGCTCTCGGCCATCGCGCTCAGCGAGGCATTGAGCACCAGCGCGCCGCCGGCACTGTCGCGATCCTTGGTGTCGACATACGCGGTGACCTGCTGGAGCAGCTGCAGCAGGTGCGCATGCAGGTCGGCCTGCTGCGCGATGTAGTCGCGCAGCGCGGCAATCGTCGCGGCCGAGGCCTGCTGCCCTTCGCGGTGCGCCGCGGCGTTCCGGTTGAGGTGGTCGACGAGCCGCGAGTTGAACGTGAGCTGACGCTGCAGGAAGGGTCCGATGGTTCGCCAGACGAACGCGGTCAGGCGCCCCTTCACGCCCGCCCCGACCGGCGGGGCCGGCACGATGTTCCAGGCGTCGTTGAGGACCGGGAGCTGGCTGTCGTCGTAGGCGGCTGGGGGCGCCGGCAGATCGGGCGGCCGCCGCTGGGCGCGATCGAGCGCGGTCAGCGCGTCGTTGTACCGTCGATCGGCCTCCTGCCGTTCTTCCTCGAGCCGGCGGAGGGTCGCCTCCAGGGGCTCCGGCATCAGGCGCCCGACCGTCCCGGCGCGCCGCCGACGGGCGACGTGGTGCCGACGACGGCCGCGGCGGACGAGGTGACGAGGCCCTCGGCCGGGCTGCTGGCAGCCGCGTGCATCCGCCGCGGAATGCGGCCGGCGAGGTATGCGAGCCGCCCCGCCTCGACGCCGAGCTTCATCGCCGTGGCCATCGCGACCGCGTCCTGCGCCAGCGCGATCGCGGTGTTCATCAGCACGCCGTCCGCGCCGAGCTCCATCGCAATCGTGGCGTCCGACGCCGTGCCCACGCCGGCGTCGACGATCACCGGGACGCGGGCCTGTTCGCGGATGATGCGGATGTTGTTCGGATTCTGGATGCCGAGGCCGGACCCGATCGGCGCGCCCAGCGGCATCACCGCGGCGGCGCCCGCCTCTTCCAGCTTCCGGCAGATGACCGGGTCGTCGTTCGTATACGGCAGCACCACGAAGCCCTCACGCACCAGCGTGCGGGTCGCCTCCAGCAAGGCGATGTTGTCGGGGAACAGCGTGCGCTCGTCGCCGATCACCTCGAGCTTCACCCAGTTCGACAGGCCGACCTCGCGACCGAGCCGGGCCGTACGAATCGCGTCCTCGGCCGTATAACAGCCGGCGGTGTTCGGCAGGATGAACATCCGCTGCGTGTCGATATAGTCGAGCAGCGACTCGCGCGACCGATCGGTGACGTTCACGCGACGGACGGCAACGGTCACCATGTCGGCGCCGGACGCGCGATGGGCGTCGGCCATCACGGCGTGCGAGGCATATTTCCCGGTCCCGACGATCAGGCGCGAGCGGAACGTCCGGCCCGCGATGACAAGCGGATCTGAAACCATACAGGCCGAATTTTACCTGATCCTTCGCACTCCGGCGGACCGCATCCGCCCGCGCGCGTGCTCGCGAAAGCCGGTCTCATCAGATATGCTGCCGTGAATCGCGCCGCCGGGCGCGCAGCCGCGCGGTTTCTTCGTGTCCCAAGACGTCATCGACCACAGCCCACCTCTGGACAGCGGTCCTGCGATCGCCCGTGGTCTCCTCGCGATCCGCGCCGCTGGTGCGGCCGTCGCCCTGCTGGCAACGCTGCTGCTCCTGTCGCTGCTCTACCAGCCGACCGGGTGGATGCCGATCGCGATTGTCGCGGCCCTGGTCGCGACCTCGGCGATCGCACCGCTCGCCGGGCTGCTCTGGACCGTCGCGCTGGCGCCGATCGCGAGCGTGCTGTTCGTGCTCACCAGGAGCCAGGACTGGACGCTCCGGTTCGACGAAGCGCTCGTGCTCGCGTTCCTCGCGGGTTGGGGCGCTCGTCGTTTCGTGCGTCCGCGGCCGCTTCAGGTCTCTCCGGAAGTCCGGTGGTCCGCCGCGCTGCTGCTGTTCCTGGCAGCAGCGTCCGCCGCACTCACCATCATGATCGTCGGCGCCGAACACCCAGACGCCGGCCTCGTCCGCCTCGTCGGCTCGGTCATCGTCCGCGACTATCTGATCACGATGACGCCGCTCGCGGCGGCACTGTTGTTCGTGGAAGGCGTGCTGCTCGTGCTCGTGGTCTGCGACACGTGCAGCGACGAGTCGCGGCGGTTCGCGGCCGTGCGCATGCTGGTCCTCGGCTGCACCGCGGCCGCCGCCCTCAACCTGCTGCGCATCGTCACCGCGGCGATCGCCCAGGAGCACTCGTGGTCGGCGTTCCTCGGCTACTTCGCGCGGCTTCGCGTGAACATCCACCATGGCGACTGGAATGCGGCGGGCTCGTACTTCGCGATGGTGCTGGTCGTGGCCGCCGCCCTCGCCGTCCGGCGCGGGCCTACGCCGCCGCCGTGCCGATCATCGCGGCCGCGGTCTGGATGTCGGGGTCGCGATTCGCGCTCGCGGCATGTCTGGCCACCGCGACCAGGCTTGGCATCATCGCCCTGGTCGCCCGCTCACGGCGGCGCGTGGTCTCCATCCTGGTCCTGCTCGCGATCGCCGGCGCTCTCGTGGGCGCGGCGTGGAAGTGGTATCCGTCGGGCCGCAACGCGCGGACCGACATCGCGTTCTCCATCCGCTTCGAGATGGCCAACGCCGGGCTGCAGATGACCGCGGAGCGCCCCTGGTTCGGCGTCGGCCTCGGGTGGTTCCAGCCGCGCTCGGTGCTGTACTCGTCGATGCGCGAGAACTCGCACAACAACTACATCCAGGTCATGGCCGAGCTCGGCATCCTCGGCCTGTCGCGTTCCTGGCCACGGTCGCGTTCGCGCTTCGCGAAACCTGGCGGCGCTCGGCCAGACCGAGCCGCGCTGGGGCCTGCTTGGCGGGATCGCGACGCTGCTCATGACCAGCGTCGGCGGACATCCCATTGATCGTGCACGGATCAGCCTACGCGTTCTGGACGACGCTGGGCCTGGCATCCGTGCCCGGCGATCGAAGCGCCGCACCGTCCCGGACGTGGCGACGGCCATCGTCGCGATGCTCGTCGTTCTTGTCGCGGCCTTTCCTTTCCGGGCCGTCGAGGCGCTGCGCGGCGCCGACCGCGAACAGGCCAGCGTCGGCTACTCGCCGCACTGGCAGCGCGAGCCGGACGGATTGCGCTACCGCTGGGCGGGCGCGCGATCCGCGTTCTTCGTGCCCGCGGCAGCGCGTGCCGTCCGCGTCCCGCTGCGCCTGCCGACGGGTACCAGTCCGATCCAGGTGCGGTTCCTCGCCGACGATCGCGAAATCGACGGCGCCCTGCTGCGGCCCGGCGACGACTGGCGCACGGTGCGCCTGCTGCTGAAGCCGGGCGCGGCACGCTTCACACGCATCGACCTCGTCGCCACCTCGCAGGACGGTGCGCCCCTGCCGACAGCGCCGACCGATGTCGGCGGCGCCCTGATGGTGGGCCGGCCGATGGTGGAACAATAGTCGCGGGACGCGTGTATCCTCTCCTGGTGCCGGGCGGTGCGGTCGTCAACTTCATCCCGTGCGCCGACGCGCGCCGATCCATGACGTGCCCGTAGCGACCCATCTCTCCGCCTTCATCACCGGCCTCCTGCTGTCGCTGGTCGCGACGCCGGTCGTCCGCGCGCTGGCGCTCCGCTGGAACATCTGCGCGTTCCCGGCCGCGGATCGCTGGCATCGGCGGCCGGTGCCGCTGCTCGGGGGGATCGCCATCGCAATCGGGCTCGCCGGCGGCGTGCTTTTTCACGCGCCGGACGAGCGGCTCCTGCCGCTGGCGCTCTATGCCGGGCTGATGTTCCTGCTCGGCGTGTTCGACGACGTCCGCGCCGTGAAGCCGCTGGCGAAGCTGGTCGGGCAGATGGTGGTCGCGGCGGTCGTCCTGTGGTTGATGCCGCCGATCACGGTCACCGGCTGGATTGCGGTCGATCGCCTGCTCGCGTTCGTCTGGATCGTCGGCGTGACCAACGCGTTCAACCTGCTCGACAACATGGACGGGCTGGCGGCGGGCGTGGCGGCGATCGCCGCGTTCTGCTACCTCACGCTGCTGATGCCGCAGAACGCCAGCGCGCTGACCGTGGCGATCGCCGCGTTCACCGGCGCGGTGCTCGGCTTCCTCCGCTACAACTTTCCGCCCGGCAGCATTTTCATGGGCGACAGCGGCAGCCTCCTGATCGGCGGCTTCCTCGCGACCGCCGGCATCGGCTCGACCACGGACGTGCAGAGCCGGCTGGTCCCGGCCGCCCTCTTCCCGGTGCTGATCCTGCTGGTCCCGATCCTCGACACCGCCTTCGTGACGCTGACGCGCCCGCTCTCGGGGCGCAGCGCGCTGATGGGCGGGCGCGACCACACCTCGCATCGCCTGGTGGCGCTCGGCGTCAGCGAGCGCACGGCGGTCCTGGCGCTGTACGGCATCGCCGCGGCCGGCGGCGCGCTGGCAGTGGCGCTCCGGCTGCTGCCGCTCGGCTCGCTGTTTGCCTTCCTCACGGTCTACGTCTTCGGCCTCTGTACGGCGATCCTGGTGCTCGCCGCGCAGGGACGCGAGATGCCCGCGGTCGTCGATCTCGCCTACCGGCGCCGCGCCCTCGAGATCCTGATCGATCTCGGCGTCCTCACGATCGCGTACTACGCGGCCTTCCGCCTCCGCTTCAGCGGCGACGACGTGCTCGTCTTCTTCGCGCCGTTCATCGGCTCGATCCCGCTGGTGGTCGGCTGCGAGATCGGCGCCCTCTACTGGCTGGGCAAGTACCGGCTGCCGTGGCGCACGCCGCTCCGGAATCAGATCGGCGTGCTCGGCAAGGGGCTGCTGCGTCGGGATGGTCCTGGCGGTGATGCTGATTCTCGGGCTCTACCGCTTCGAGCGATTCTCGCGCGGCGTCTTCGCGATGAACCTGGGGATCGCCTGGGTGCTGCTGGTCGCCACCCGCGCCGCTACCAGCGGCGTCGAGCGCTACCTGCGCGGCCAGCACACGCCGGCGCACAGCGCGCTGATTTACGGCGCCGGCGGCGGTGGCACGCTGGTCTTGCGGGAGCTGCTGCAGAACCGCGCCCTCGGCGTCGATCCGGTCGGGTTCATCGACGACGATCCCGGGAAGCAGCGGACGCGCATCGACGGCGTCCCGGTGCTCGGCACGTCGGCGGATCTGGAATCGCTGGCGCCCCGACTGCACGTGACCCACGTGATCATCAGCGCCCGCGACATCGAGCCCGATCGCGTCGAAGCCCTGCACCGGCGCTGCGACTCGCTCGGGATCACGCTGCAGCGGCTGACGCTTCGCCTCGACGAGGTGGCGCCGTCCGCGATCACGAGCCGGCCGGCGTAGTCAGCGCTTGTCGACGAGAGGGGGCGAAGGGGTCATCGACAGGCGGCGGACGTCTTCGTCCACCATCATCGTGACCAGGCGGCGGAAGTCGACCTCGGCGCTCCACCCCAGCACCTGACGCGCCTTCGACGCGTCCCCGACCAGCAGATCGACTTCGGCCGGCCGCAGCAGCGCGGGATCGAGCTTGACGTGTTTCTCAGGATCGAGACCGAGGTGGCCGAACGCCACGTCCACGAGCTCGCGCACCGAATGCGTCTCGCCGGTCGCGATGACGAAGTCGTCGGCGGTGTCCTGCTGCAGCATCAGCCACATCGCCCGCACGTAGTCGCCGGCGAATCCCCAGTCGCGCTTCGCGTCGAGGTTGCCGAGGGACAACGTCTCGGCCAGGCCCAGCTTGATGCGCGCCGCGCCGTCCGTGACCTTCCGCGTGACGAACTCGATGCCGCGCCGCGGCGACTCGTGGTTGAAGAGGATGCCGGACACCGCGAACAGCTTGTAGCTCTCGCGGTAGTTGACGGTGATGTAGTGCGCGAACACCTTCGACACGCCGTAGGGACTGCGCGGGTAGAAGGGCGTCAGCTCGGACTGCGGGACCTCGCGGACCTTGCCGAACATCTCGCTCGACGAGGCCTGGTAGAACCGGATCGCGGGATCGACGTGGCGCACCGCCTCGAGCGCGCGCGTGACCGACTGCGAGTTGTACTCGCCGGTCAGCATCGGCTGATCCCACGACGCCGGCACGAACGACATCGCCGCGAGGTTGTAGAACTCGTGCGGCCTGACGTTGTCGATGACCCGGATCAACGAGAGCTGGTCGATCAGATCGGCCGGATGCAGATGAATCCGGCTCAACAGGTGTTCGATGCGCCAGTAGTTGGTCGTGCTCGCGCGCCGGACGATGCCGTGCACGTCGTAGCCCTTGGAGAGCAGGAACTCCGCGAGGTAGGAGCCGTCCTGACCGGTGATACCGCTGATAAGTGCCCGTTTAGCCATCGCCGAGGGCTGAGTGTATAGCATGGGCCGATGCCGGTAAACCCGCCGATCGGCCGCCTGGATCGGACCGCGCCGCGCCCGTCGGAAAAAACTACCGTCCTTTTCGGGCCCGAATGTAATTTCTACCGGCGGTCATTCCGCCGTCTCCGACGCTCCCCGACCCGCGCCTTCGGGGGCGATCCTGCCCCCTGAATACCGCCCGACGTAGGGCGCGAGCAGACCGCGCACCATCGATCCGCGGAGCGCCTCGCGCGTGACTCGACGCCGCTGCTGGACGTGCCGTCGCTCCGCCAGTACCGGCTTGAGTCCCAGCAGCGCATCGCGCTTCGCCCGCCACACCACGCGTCCCTGCCCGCGCCAGGGATAGAACAGCAGCGCCGCGGCGTTGAGCAGCAAGTGCTGCGGCAGGTACCGCCACATGAGCGCGGCGGGCATGTTCTTCACGAACGTCCACACCGCATTGCGCTCGCCGTGATACACGGCGAAGTCGCTGCGATATCCGCTGAGCGCGGAGCTCACGTGGTGAACCACCGCGTCAGGCACGTAGAGTGCGCGATGTCCGCGCAGGCGCAGGCGGAAGCCGAGATCGACGTCTTCGAAGTAGCAGAAATACCGCTCGTCGAATCCGCCGACGTCGTCGAAAGCCGCACGCCGATACAGCGCCGCGGCCGCGCAGGGCGCGAACACTTCGCGCTCGCTCGCCGCCGATGGACCGTCGGCGCGGCCGTGACCGATGCGCCACGCGCGCCCGGACACGTGATAGCTGTCGCCCGCGCCGTCGAGATACTGCGGCGCGGCGTCGAGCAGCATGCGGCTCGCGAACGCGGCGACGTCGGGACGACGATCGGCCGCCATCAACAGCGCGTGCAGCCACTCCGGTTCGGGAAACGCGTCAGGGTTCAGGAGCGCGTACGCATCGGCGTCCGCGGCGGCGCGGGCCGCGATGTTGTTCGCGCGCGCGAAGCCGACGTTCTCGCGAAGGCGAATCACTTCAGTCGCGTGCAGCCGCTCGTGTGCGAGCGCGAGCGAATCGTCGCTGCTCGCGTTGTCGACGACGATCACGCGGTCTGCGCGGCGGCGCTGCGCCGCGAGTGACGCGAGGCATCGCTCGAGCAGCGGGCCGGCATTCCAGTTGACGATCAGGACTGCAACGGTGAAGTCAGAATGGCGTGCGCACACGAGCCAGAAACCTGTGCTGCGGAAATGTAACTCTTACCACGAAACTGCGGAGGATCCGTGGGGGGCGGGCGCAAACGGACGCTCAGTCGTGCCGGAAAACCGCGCGATTTCCCCAGAATTTTCGGCCGATCCGATTCGGCTGAGGCCGTGGCACATCCGTTGCCAGCTAGCTCGGCATGGTGAAGAAAAGTCTCGCCCGTCTGATCGGCATGTTCGTCCTATTGCTGTGCTCCGGCAGCGTCGCCCAGGCCGGGTCGGTCACCTTCGCGTGGGACGCGCCCACCGACTCGACCGTGGCTGGCTACGTCGTCTATTGGGGCACCCAGTCGGGCAACCACACGCAGAGCCTCGACGTGGGCAAGGTCAACGTCGCGACTGTGACGACCCCGGTCAATGAGCAGATGCTCTACGTCGTCGTCCGCGCCTACAACGCGTCGCGTCAGTTGAGCCCGGCGTCGACCGAAGCCGCCGCGTGGCTCGGCACCGTGTGGCGCACGCCCTCGCTGCTGCAGATGGGCGACTTCGACGGCGACGGCCGCGCCGACCCGATGGTCTATCGTGGATCGACCGGGCAGTGGTTCGCGAGCGGCTCGAGCGCCGGGATGCTCTCGGCGTCGTGGGGCGCGCCGTCGCTCGGCGACGTGCCGGTCGCCGCGGACTACGACGGCGACGGCAAGTCTGACATCGCGGTCTATCGCAGCACGACCGGCCAGTGGTTCCTGAATCAGACCCGCAGCGGTCCGCTCTCGATGTCGTGGGGTGCACCGTCGCTGCAGGACCTGCCCGTTCCCGCCGACTACGACGGCGACCGCCGCGACGACGTGGCGGTGTTCCGCCGCACCACCGGCGAGTGGCTGATTCGGCCGTCGACGACCGGAGCGCAGCGCAAGGTGCGCTGGGGCGCCGCGGGCAACGACGACGCGCCGGTGCCCGGCGACTACGACGGCAACGGCGTCTCCGACCTCGCGGTGTTCCGCCGCTCGACCGGCCAGTGGTTCGTGCTGTTCGACAACGGGACCTCGACTACCTGGTCCTGGGGCAGCCCCTCGAACGTGGACGTCCCCGTGCCCGCGGACTACGACGGCGACAACAAGATGGACATCGGCGTGTTCCGTCAGACCACCGGGACCTGGGTGCTGCACCTGTCGCGCACCAACGGCACGCGCACGGTGACCTGGGGCGCGCCGACGCTCGGCGACGTGCCGGTGCCGGCGGACTACGACGGCGACGGCAGCGCGGACGTCGCGGTGTTTCGCGCCTCGACTGGCGCGTGGTACCTGGCCTATGCGCGCGGCGGCTCGTCGAGCTTCATGTGGGGCGCCCCCACGGCCGGTGACACGATCGGCGGGCTGCGAGAGCAGGCGGCGCTTCCGGCCTGGTAGAACCCGAAAGACCCTGACGCGCGCCCGGCTCCGAGTCGGGCGCGCGTGCTTCCCCACCCCGTTCGCGCCCGCTCGCATTCATCTCCGATTCACGCCGTCCCCCATCACCCCTCGGCAGTTCCGTTCTCAGGTTTCGTGTATTCTGGCCGGGTCGGCTCGAGAGCTCGCGTGCCTCTGCCGCGGACGACCGACTCGCGGGAGTAGATCACACACGAATGACGGGTGTTGCGCGGACGCGCACGGCACAGGGTGACGACAGCCGGGTGCCGGGCGGAGGGGACCGGGAGCTACGGCCCGGCTGGCTGCTGGGTGCGGCGCTCGACGCGGCCCTCGCGGCGGCGATTCATCTGCTCTCCTACCGCCTGCGGTTCGACGCCGATCAGTTCGCCACGTTCTTCCCCAGTGCCCTTTCGACCGCGCCGGTCGTCGTCGCCTGCCAGCTGATCATGCTCCTGGCTGTTCCGGGTCTACGCCGGCCTCGGTGAGGTCCGCTGGGTGATGCGCGTTGCCGCCGCGATCGTGGCCGGCACCGCCCTGGCCAGTGGCATCGTCTGGCTGACGCACGGCTTCGAGGGCATCTCCCGCTCGGCCTTCGTGCTCGACGCCGTGCTCCTGTCGATCGCCGCGCTCACCTGGCGCGGGCTGTGGCTGCTGTCGCACCGGCGGCGCGTTCCCCCAGAGTTGCGCGGCGATCCGCAGCTCGTCGATCGCGCGGCCGAGCTGACCACCGTCAAGGGCGCGCTGGTCAGCCTGTATCGCTACCGCGAGCTGCTCAAGAACCTGGTGTTCAAGGAGCTCAAGCTCAAGTACCGCGGCTCGGTGTTCGGCTTCCTCTGGTCGCTGGCCAATCCGCTGCTGATGATGGTGGTCTACACCATCGCCTTCACCGTCATCCTCCGCGTCCGCAGCGAGGGCTTCGTCTTCTCGCTGATGCTCGGCCTGTTGTCCTGGACCTTCTTCGCCAACTCCGCCGGGTTGTCGACCGGCGCGATCGTCGACAACGCGGGACTCCTGAAGAGCGTCCTCTTCCCGCGGGCGATCCTGCCGATCGGCACGGTGCTCTTCAACCTGGCGCAGTACCTCCTGACGGTCTCGGTGTTCCTGCCCGCGATGATGCTGTGGTACCGGGTGCCGCCGTCCGACGCGATCCTGCTGTTCCCGCTGTTCCTGCTGCTGCAGGTCGTGTTCACGATCGGCGTGGCGCTGACGCTGGCGACGGCGACCGCGTTCTTCCGCGACGTGCGCCACCTGCTCGAGGTCGCGCTGGCGGTCCTGTTCTGGACGACGCCGATCGTGTACGAGCTCGGACAGGTGCCGGAGCGGCTGCAGAAGCTGATCCTGCTCAGCCCGGTGACGCCGTTCGTGGTCGCCTACCAGCAGATCTTCTATCACCGCGCCTGGCCGGAACCGGCGGTCTACGTCATGGCGATCACGCATGCCACCGGGGCCTTCGTGGTCGGCACGCTGCTCTTCCTCGGCTTCGAGGATCGGTTCACCGAGCAGCTGTGATGTCGTCCGTCGTCGAGGCCCATGACGTCTCCAAGCGGTTCCTGCTGCATCACGAAGCGGTGGAGCTGAAGGTCCGCTTCCTCAACCTGCTGCGCGGCCCGCGCCGCCAATCGGTGGAGGAGTTCTGGGCGCTGCGCAACGTCAGCGTGCGGGTCGCGCACGGCGAAGCGATCGGGCTGGTTGGACGCAACGGGTCGGGCAAGAGCACGTTCCTGAAGCTGGTGGCCGGCATCCACCGGCCGACGACCGGGCGGGTGCTGGTCGCGAGAGGCGTGCGGATCGCGTCGATGATCGAGCTCGGGGTCGGCTTCCACCCCGAGATGACGGGACGCGAGAACGTCTTCCTGAACGCCGCCATCCACGGGCTGTCGAACAGCGAGATTCACGCGATCTACGGCGCCATCGTCGAGTACCTGGGTCTCGAGCACTTCATCGACGTGCCGATCAAGAACTACTCGTCCGGCATGTACATGCGGCTCGGCTTCGCCATCGCCGCCAACCTCGACCCCGACCTGCTGCTGCTCGACGAGATCTTCGCGGTGGGCGACGCCGACTTCCAGCAGCGGTGCATCGGGACGGTGAACCGGTTCCTCGAGCAGGGCAAGACCATCATGTTCGTGTCGCACGCGCCGGCGGCGGTGCGCGCGCTCTGCAAGCGGGTGATCGTGCTCGAGCACGGCGAGCTCGTCTTCGACGGCGATGTCGACGCCGGGCTCGAGTTCTACGAACGGCTGCTGCGGGGTCCGGCCGCGGCCGCCGAAGCGCCGGCGGCCGCCACGCCGTGACGGCTTGGTCGTTCCTCCAGAGGGCGATAGAATCGCGCAATCATCCTGGAACAATCCCGCATGCCCGGTCAGGCCGGTGATACCGCTGCGCTCACGCAGGTGTCGAGCGAGCTGACCCGCTTCCTCTACCGGCCGATCGTCTTCCGCGAACCGGATCGGATCGTCCATCCGCCGTCGTGGCTCGAGCACATCCCGTTCGCCTTCTGGATTGTCGAGGCGGCGCGGCCGCGCACCCTCGTCGAGCTTGGCACGCAGTCGGGCAACAGCTACGCGGCGTTCGCGCAGGCGATTCAGCTGCTGGCGCTGCCGACCGCCGCCTACGCCGTCGATACCTGGCGCGGCGACGATCAGGCCGGCTTCTACGATGAAAGCGTATTCGAGGAATGGGAGCGCTATCACGCGCGCCAGTTCCCGACGTTCTCGCGGCTGATTCGGTCGACCTTCGACGAAGCCCTCCTGCACTTCGCCGACGGCGCGATCGATCTGCTGCACATCGACGGGTGCCACACCTACGACGCGGTCGCCTCGGACTATGCGAGCTGGCTCCCGAAGCTCAGCGATCGCGGCATCGTCCTCTTCCACGACACGAACGTCCGTGAGCGGGACTTCGGCGCCTGGCGGCTGTGGGAAGAGCTGCGGGCGGCGCATCCGTCGTTCGAGTTCCTGCACGGGCACGGGCTCGGCGTGCTCGGCGTCGGCCGCACGCAGCCGGCGCCAGTCGAGTGGCTGTTCTCGACGTCCGCGCGCACGGGAGAAGCGCACCAGGTGCGCGCCTTCTTCTCGCGCCTGGGTAGCGCGGTCGGGGCCCGCTACAGCGTGGATGCGCTCCAGGACCGCCTGACGGCCGAACGCGCCGCGCACGGCGCCGAAGTCACTGCGCTGACCTCGCAGCTGAGCACCGCCTCGGCCGCCATCGGACGCCTCGAGGAGCACGTCCGCTACGAACAGGAGCAGTCGGCCACGCTCCGGCAGCAGGGCGAGCAGGCGGCGCAGCAGGTGCAGCAGGTGCAGGCCGAGGCGCAGGCCCGTGTCGAGGAAGAGGCACGCCGGCGGCAAGAGGCCGAGACCGCGCTGGCGCACGACCGGGCCGAGTTGCACCATCAGCTCGCCGAGGCCGAGCACCGGCGTGAGCGGTCGAGCAGGCGCTCGCGGCGGAGCTCGGCGCCGCCGCGGATATCGCCGAACAGCAGGCGCTTCAGATCGCGGAGCTGCAGACCGCGCTCGGCAAGGAGAAGGTGCGCGCGCGACCGGCGTCGACGCCCGAGGGCGCCGGCGATCGTGCCGAGCCCGGTCCACGACGCGGCAGTCGGGTCGGCGCGGGACTTTCGCTCCTGCGTCATCCCAGGCTTCTGCGCGAGTCGCGCGCGATCGCCCGCAGCGGGCTGTTCGACGAAGCGTATTACCTGGACCGGTATCCGGACGTGGCCACGAGCGGCATGAGACCGCTCGCGCATTTCGTGCTGCACGGCGGCCTCGAGGGACGCGCCCCGCATCCGCTCTTCGACGCGGACTATTACCTGCGGCGCAATCCCGACGTGGCCGCCCGCCGCGTCAACCCGCTCGCACATTACGTGCGGCGCGGCGTGCTCGAACGTCGCAACCCTTCGCCGGTGTTCGACGTCGCGTTCTATCTCGACTCGAACCCGGATGTGGCCGCCGCCGGCACCGAGCCGCTCAGGCATTTCCTGCGCTTCGGCGCCGCCGAAGGACGCAATCCCAACCCGTTCTTCGATTGCGCGTACTACCGGGCGCAGATGCAGGACGCCGCCGCCGCGGAGGTCAATCCGCTCGTGCACTTCATGAGCGGCGGATGGCGAACCGGCGCACGACCGTCCGCAGGATTCGACCCGGCCTTCTACCGGGCCACCTACGAGGACGTCCGCCGCAGCGACGAGAATCCGCTCGCGCACTTCCTCGAGTACGGACGGGCGGACGGCCGCGCCCCGTCCGGCACCCTGCCGCCGCCGTCCGCTGTCGACGCTGTGCCGGACCTGCCGCGCCAGCCGCTGACGAGACTGACCGTCCGCTCGCCCTCACCGGGACCGGCGCGCCGCGTGGTGCTGTGCGCGACGCCCTTCGCTCCCGTGCCGGGGCGCGGTGGCAACGAGTACCGCGTCTATCGGCTGCTGACGTGGCTCCGCGCGCGCGGATACACGATTCTTCCGGTCGTCGCGCCGCTGTCGGACGCACCTGCGGAGACGAACCTCGTCGAGGAGATCGCCGGCGCGTTCGCCAACGCGGTGGTCTGTCAGCCGGACGGCCGCCTGGACTACATCCTGGCCGACGTCCCTGACGTCCTCGGGGCGCTGGATCAGGAGTTCACACGGCCGTCGTCCGTGCTCGACGCGGCGCCGGGCGCGGTTGGCCGGCCGCCGGCACTCACGGTGTTCGAGCGGACCGTCTGCCATGACGCGCTGATCACCACGCTCCGCCAGCTCCACGCGTCGCTTCGCCCGTACGTGTTCCTTGGCGAATCGATCTGGATCAGCCGCGTGCTTCCCTTGCTGAGGGGCAGCGTCCTGAAAGTCGTCGACCTCGTGCCGGCCGGCCCCTCCGACGCGGCGGCGCCGACGCCGGCGTCCTGGCCGGGCATCGCCGCCGCGGATCTGCTGCTGACGCTCCGCGCGGCCGACATAGAGGCGATGGCGTCCACGCTGCCGGGCCAACGGACTCTGGTCATCGGCGTCGATTGTGAATTCGCGGATCCACTCGAGACCCGAGCCGGCCATCGCGTGTTGTGCGACATCGCCGATACGCCGCGGAACCGCGCCGCTCTTTCGGACTTCCTGATGTTCGCGTGGCCGCGCGTCCGCAGGGACGTTCCTGATGCGGAGCTGCTCGTGCGCGGCGCCATCAGCGGCATGCTCGACGGATATCCGCTGCCGGGCGTTCGCGCCGTTCCCGCCGAAGGCAGCGCGGCGGAGACGTATGCCGGCGCGGCGACGGCGATCAGTCCGGCCGCCACCGAGACGAGCGGATGCCGGCGCGAGATCCTCGACGCCATCGCGCACCTGCGACCGATTGTCGCGTGGGCGGGCGGATCGTGGCCCGTCGACATCGAGCAGACCGGCGGTCTGTGCCGCGAGGCGCACGACTGGTTCGAGTTCGCCCGCGCCGTCGCCGACGTGCTGCGTGACGAGCAGCCGAGACAGCTCTCGGCGGCCGAGCGCGAGAACCTGCGCCGCTCGATGCACGCCGACCAGACGTACGCGCCGCTCGGCGCCGCGCTTGACGAGTTTTTTGAGGAGGAGGCGGAGAGTCGGACATGACGATGCGACATGAGCAGAGTGCATTCCCGAAGAGAGGCAAGGGCAAGCGCGGCGTGGGCCGCATCGCATCGAGCGCGACGCTCGTCTTCATTGCGACAGCGCTGCTGGCCGGGCTGGCAGAGGCGCAGATCGTCACCGTTCCGAACCACTACCCCAGCATCCAGTCGGCGATCAACGCAGTGGCAAGCGGCGCGCGGCCGAACGGCACCGCTATCCAGGTCGCGGCCGGCACGTACAACGAGACGCTGCTGATCGCGGACACGACCCGATCGATGTCCATCGTCGGCGTGAGCGGGCCGGCGGCAACGATCGTGGACGCCGTCGGCAAGCGGCCAGTCGGCGCTGCGCATCATTCGCGCGAGCGGCAACCTCAACATTCAGGGGCTGTCGTTCCGGAACGGCACGGGCGCAGTCACCGCCGGCGGCGGGTTCACGTTCGAAGACACGTCGCCGACGCTGCTGAACGTCGTGTTCGAGAACAACAGCGGCTTCGACTCGGGCGGGGGGGTCATGAGCCGCTCTCACCCGCAGTTCGCGAACTGCATCATCAGGAACAACTCGGCGCAGCGGTTCGGCGGCGGCGTCACGATCACGACCGGGTCGCGGCCGCTCTTCACCAACTGCCAGATTCACAACAACGTCTCCGGCACCGGCGGCGCCGGCGTCGGCAGCATCGGCAGCGGCGGCGGCGTGCACGTCAACGACGCCTCGCCGACCTTCCGGGGCTGCCTCATCGCGAGCAACCAGTCGAAGTTCGCGGGCGGCGGGATCTTCCACCTCGGCGTCTTCGGGTCGCCCAACGGCACGTCGGTGCTGATGCTGGAGGACACCGAAGTCTCGACCAACACGACGCTCCGCTTCAGCGGCGCCGACAACCCGGCGGAAGGCGGCGGCGTGCACATCGAGGACAACGCGGTCGGATACCTGACGCGCGCCCGAATCCTCGGCAACACGGCCAACACGTCCGGCGGCTTGAGCACGTATCGCGCGCGGTACGAGGTGCAGAGCTCGGTGATCGAAGGCAACCACGCGCAGGATCCCGCGCAGATCGGCGGCTTCGGCGGCGGCATCGGCATCAGCGGCAACAACCTGGAGATGCCGCTGCAGCAGCAGGGCAGCCTCGTCCTGATCGACTCGGCGGTGCGCGGCAACGACGCGCGCGCGGGCGGCGGCATCTTCGCGAGCGGCGATCAGCACTGCGGCTCACCGACGCCCAGCTGCAATCCCGCGACAGCGCCGCGCGCGACCGTGACGCTCACCAACTCCCTGATCGACGCGAACACGGCCGTCGTGCTCGGAGGAGGCATGCGGGTGGACCGCACCGACCTCACGATCACGAACACGCACATCATCGGCAACTCGGTCGGCGCCTCCGGAACCTCTTACGGCGGAGGCCTGCTGATCGCGCTTGGAACCAATGCGACGATCTCCGGCGCAACGATCGCCGGTAATGCAGCGGTGAATTTCGGCGGCGGCCTGTTCATCGACGACAGCGCCGTCATCGCCATCTCCGATTCGAGGATCTACCGGAACACTGCCGGGAGCGGCGGCGGCCTGTACGTCGGCAACATCGGACCGCCCTCGGGCACGATTCAGAACACCACGATTGCGGACAACAGCACGCTACCAGATTCATGAACAGGCGTGCTCTCCGCTGTCGCCGCCGATCCTGACCTACGACAACAACGTCATCACGCCTCAATCGGGCTCCTCAGATCTGTACTACTCGACCTGCGGTCCGGCCCGCGACGACGATCAGCGCTTTCAACGCGCTGCCGCGGACATCCGGGAACACGTCGGATCCGCCCAGCTTCAGGACGTTCCTGGCGACGTCGGACGTGGCGCCGGCGTACCTGAGCTGGGTGGTCTCGCGCGCGACGGCGGTGAGCATTTCCGGCAGCCCCTTCAGCGGCGACATGGGATCGGTCCTCGTGAACCCGGCGGCGACAACGACCTACACGCTCACGAACACCGGCGGTCCGGCGGGCTCCGCGACCGCCACGGTGATCGTCGGACGCGGCTTTGGCATCTCCACCGACACCCCGCTGCGGGGAGACTTCGACGGCGACGGCCGCAACGATCTCGCCGTCTACCGCGGTACCACGGGACAATGGTTCGTCTCGGGTTCGGCGGGCTCGCTCTCCATCAACCAGGCCTGGGGCGCCCCGTCGTTCGGCGACGTGCCGGTCCCCGCCGACTACGATGGCGACGGCCGGGACGATCTCGCCGTGTTCCGGACCGCCAACGGCCAGTGGTTCATTCAGCGGTCGAGTGGCGGCTCCCTGATGGTGGCCTGGGGCGCGCCAGCCTTCGGCGATACGCCTGTGCCCGCGGACTACGATGGCGACGGCAAAGCCGACCTCGCCGTGTATCGCCGCTCGACCGGGCAGTGGCTGATCTTCCTGAGCGTCGGCGGCAACTTTGTCGCGACCTGGGGCGTTCCCTCCGCGGGGGACGTCCCGGTGCCGGCCGATTACAACGGCGACGGCAAGACCGACATCGCCGTCTATCGCAGCACGACCGGGCAGTGGTTCGTCGTGGTGTCGAATGGAACCTTCTTCCAGATCAACTGGGGCGCGCCGGCGTTCGGCGACACGCCCGCGCCCGCCGACTATGACGGCGACGGCAGCGCCGACGTGGCCATCGTCCGCCAGCAGACCGGCGACTGGATCATCCTTCGCTCGAGCGGCGGGACGACGATCACGCGTTGGGGCGTCGGCGACGCGCGGATCCCCGGCAACTACCTCGGCGGCGCCGCCGCCGAAGTCGCCATCTGGAGGGCCGCGTCCGGGACGTGGCTGATTCAGCAGTGAGGCAGGCTTCGAGATGTCATTGATACCTTCGTTTTCTGCGCGGCGGAGCGATGCCGTGTTCGTCGGCTCGCCAGGCCGCCAGCGGAGCGACTGGCGCCAGTCCTACAACCTCGGCCAGCAGTGCGTCATCCCGCTCGAGCTCGGAGAGGCCAACGTCGAGACCCGCGTCTATCTGAAGCACGACGGGATCTTCTACCTGAAGCCGCTCGGCGACTGGCAGCGGCGCGAGGAGATCCGGTTCCTGCCCGAGGCGCCAGGGTCGTACACCGTCGTCATCGAGTGGCGGACGCCGGGCGGGCAGTCCGGATGGACCGAGGCGGGCTTCGACCTGAGCGCGGGCGCGGCACTCGACCCGTCGCCGCGGCTGGTGGACGTCGATCGCGACGTCCGACTATGGGTGCCGTCGGCCTGGGAATCGCACATGGCGCCCGCGCACGAACGCGCCGCCATCGCGCTCGCCGCGGGCAGCCTGCGCAAGGATGCCGTCATCTACGACATCGGCGCCAACCTCGGGCTCTACTCGATCCTGCTGTCACGGATCGCCGGCAACGGCGGCCGCGTCTATTGCTTCGAAGCGAACCCGGTCTGCCTGTATTTCCTCCAGGCGAATCTGGCGCTCAACCGGGTGCCGCAGTTCGAGATCCTGCCGGTCGCGATCTTCGCCGCGCCGGCGCCGATCGAGTTCCGCATCAACTATCGCAACCTGCTCGTCGGCATCGCCGGCGCCATCACCTACATGGGCAAGCCCGGCCACGTCATCGACGTGGCCGCGGCGGCGCTCGACGATCTGATCGAGACGCACGCGCTGGCGCCGCCGGATTTCATCAAGATGGACATCGAAGGGGCGGAACAGGAAGCGGTCAAAGGCATGCGCCGGACCATCGTGAAGCACCGGCCGACGTTCCTGATGGAGCTGCACGGCCGGCCGGCCGCACAGGGCACGCTCGCGGGCGCTGACTGGAGCGGGTATCAGTTCCATGACTCGGCCAGCGGCCGCGTCTTCACCAGCGCCGCCGAGCTCAGCGAGTGGTTTCCCGACGCGTGCCTGCAGATCCTCGCGCGACGGTCCTGATCCCTTCGTCCAGCCGACGCCGCCGACGCCGCCGGCGCTGACCGATCGTGCGGGCGCCGACCGAATGAACGGTCGGCGCCCCGCACCTGACACCAATCAGAAGGCCCTGACGGTATCGCCGAACGCTGGCGACCCCCAGTTGTAATAGAGCATCGCACCGTTCTGAGGACCGGAGGATGAACCACTCGCCGGTCGCGAACCGGTAGACCGCGAGGTCCGCCTTTCCGTCGCCGTCATAATCGCCGGCGACCGGAAGGTCTGCCAGCGGCGGATGCCCGAACGTCGTCGAGGTGGTGCCGCCGCCGGACTTGGCGATGAACCACTGGCCCGTGGTGGCGCGATAGACCGCCATGTCGGTCCGGCCATCGCCGTCGTAGTCGGCCGGCACCGGGATGTCGCCGAACGACGAGGCACCCCAGGCCAGGGTCAGAAGCGTCCCGTTGGACGAGCGCCGCACGAACCACTCGCCGGTGCTCCCGCGATAGATCGCGATGTCGGCGTTGCCGTCCCCGTCGTAGTCGCCAGGCACCGGGACATCCGCATAGGAGGGTGACCCCCACGACGCGCCGAGGAACCCGGCGGTCGAACGGTTGATGAACCATTGACCGGTGGCCACACGGTAGACCCCGATATCGGCCTTGCCGTCGCCGTCGTAGTCGGCCGGCACCGGCACGTCCCCGAATGCTGGTGCGCCCCATGCCAAATACAGCAGCGTGCCGTTCGACGACCTGAGCACGAACCATTCGCCGGTGGACGCGCGGTAGATGGCCGTGTCGGCTTTGCCGTCACCGTCGTAGTCGGCCGGCACCGGCTGATCCTCATACGCGGGCGAGCCCCAGGGGCGGGCCAGCAGCGAACCGTTGCTCGAACGCCGCGTGTACCACTCGCCGGTCGCGCTGCGGTAGATCGTGATGTCGTTCTTGCCATCACCGTCGTAGTCCTGCGGCGCCATGATGGTCGGCGTTCTCGAGCCTGGGCTCCCCCACGGAATCAACGTCGGGCTCGACTGCACGCTCTCGCCCGAGGAATTGACGGCCGTGATCGTGTAGCGGACGCCGGCCGCGGGATAGCCGTTGATGTCGAGATGGCTGTTCGACGTCAACCCGGCCGCGAGCACGGTCACGACGCCGTTGGCGTCGATCCGCCGGACGGTATAGCTGGCGGCGCCGGTCACGGCCGCCCACCGCAGCAGCAGCCCGCCCGCACCCGGCGACACCATGAGGAACGCGGGTGCCGTCAGGGGATCGCGGATCAACGTGACCGTGACGGTCATGAGCATGTCGAGGTGCTTGCTCGTCGAGCGCAGGGTCACGGTGCCCTGCTGCGAGCCGATCGGCATGCCGACCGACGACGCCGCGAGGGTCATCGGTGCCGGCACGGTGCGGTCGACGGTGCCGTTCGGCGGACTCACCGTCAGCCACGGCCGGTTCGACGTCGCCGTCCAGGTCACGTTGACGATGCTCGGGTTGGTGATCGTCACCGGCGTCGAGACCACGGTGAAATCGTTGACGCGGAATGTCACCGACGTCGAGGTCAGGAAGAACCGTGGAGACTTGCTGAAGTAGACGACGCCGCTGGCCGAAATCGCGCCCGGCACGCCGACGACGACGTCGCCGGCGCCCTCGCCGGTGAGCTCGTAGACCTGCGCGCTGCGAATCTGGCCCCAGACCGAATTGCCGAGCCCGAAGATCTTGCGATCGATATTGGCGGCCGCCGCCATGTCGACGATCCGCCGTCCGCCGCCGTCGACGCCAAACGTCCCGCGGCTCCGTCCGTAGTAGAGGAGCAGATCGCCGGCGCCACCGCCGGCGCCGCCCGCGAGGAGCAGCAGGTCGTCGACCGCGTCCCGGTTCGCGTTGCCCGTCGAGACGAGGGCGCCGAGCTGATGGCCGGGCGCCTCGCCGGCGATGATCACGTCCGCGATGGTCGGGTTGTGCGCGATGAGATTCGGCGATCCCCAGATCACGTGCACCGCGCCGCCGTCGACGCGTCCGAACACGTCGGTCATCGGCGCGCCGATGATGATGTCGCGGATGGTGTCGTTGTCGATGTCGGCAATCTGCACCGAGGCGCCGACCTGATCGTCCGCCGCCGACGCGAGCGAGAACGTGATGTCCGGGAACTGCGGCAGCAGCGGACCGCCGGCCGGCAGGCCGCGGTAGACGTGCACCAGGTTGAGGCTGGGCGCGCCGACGACGACGTCCGCGAACCCGTCACCGGTGACGTCGCCGGCTACCAGCACCGACCCGAACCCGGGGCCGCCGAACATGAAGACCTGCGCCAGCTGGGTCTGGAGGTCGAGCGTGCCCGACAGCGCCGAGGAGCCGCGCACCACGTAGACGCGTCCCGTTCCCCGCGCGGCCACGATGATCTCGCGGTAGTTGTCGTGATCGAGGTCCGCCGTCGCGATGGCGCTGCCCAGCTGATCGCCGGGTTGGCCGATGATGCGGAACGTCGCGGTATCGGCGGTCACCGACGTATTGCTGCCGAAGTTATTCCCTCGGAACACGTAAACCGCGCCGCGCCCCCCGACCGCGTGCGGAGCGCCGACCACCAGGTTCCGCTGCGTCGAACCTTCGGGCGTGACGACGTTGCCCAGTGCGCCGGTGAAGCCGAACAGGTCGCCGGGCTCGATGCCCGTGATCACCGTGTTGGCAATCGAAAAGGTCTGCTCACCACTCGGGTCGGGCCCGCCATTGATGATGTAGACACGTCCGACCTGGCCCGCAATGCCGGGGGCGCCGACCACCAGATCGCGCCGCCCGTCGCTCGTGTTCATCGGGCCCTTGTCCAGCCAGAGCCCGGCGTTCGCGTTGGCTTGCGCCGCCCGGATCGAGACGTCGGCCTCGCCTGCCGCCAGGCTGATGTTCTGCGCGTATACGGACGCCGAGCACGTCACGGCCGCAGCAGTCAGTATCGATATGAGAAATCCGTTGCTCATTCTAGGTCCATCCTCCCGCTCGGCCGCTTGCTGAGCAATCGCGATGCCCAGCAATATCCGTGGAAAAATGGCGAAACTCGGCGTGCGGTGAGTCAACGATTTCCCAAGTTATGGAGGCAGCCTTCCATCGTGGGGCGCCGCCGGTGCATGGCGGAGCCGGGTGCGGTCACGGTTGATTGCCTCCTCTCGCCCGAGCTAGACTTGCCGACACCCGCTGGCCGTGTCGAAGGCTTCCGGACTCGTTCTGCCACCGTCCATGAAACGCGCGCCGGTCACTGTTTCCATCATCATCCCGGTCTTCAACAAGGTCGCGTTCACGCGCCAGTGCCTCGCCAGCATCGCGCGGCATGCGTCGGACCGCGTGCAGCACCAGGTGATCGTCGTGGACAACGCGTCGTCGGACGAGACCGACGCCTGGCTGAAGGACCTGTCGGGGCGCGACCCTCGGGTGCTCCACATCCGGAACGAAACCAATCTCGGGTTCTCCCGCGCGAACAACGTCGGGGCCGAGCTCGCCACCGGGCGCTACGTCCTCTTCCTCAACAACGACACCATCGTCCAGCCCGGGTGGCTCGAGGCGATGGTGGACGTCGCAGAAGCCGACCCGCGCGTCGGCATCGTCGGCATCAAGCAGCTGTTTCCGTATACGAACCGCATCCATCACACCGGCATGATCTTCGGCGCCGACCGGCGGCCGCAGCACATCTATCCGCATGCCGATGCGTCGCTGCCGCACGTGAACAAGCAGCGGGAATACCAGTCGGTCACCGGATCGTGCCTGCTGATGCCGCGCCAGCTGTTCGTCGACTGCGGCATGTTCGACGAGGGCTATCGCAACGGCTACGAGGACGTGGACCTGTGCCTGACGGTGCGGGCGCGCGAGCGCACCGTCGTCTGCTGCACGCGGTCGTTCATCTACCACTACGGCCAGATCACCGAGACCCGCACCGCTGACGACGACGCGAACCTGCTGCGTTTCATGTCGCGGTGGGGCGACCGCATCACGCCGGACGAGCTCACCTACTTCCGTGCCGACCAGAAGGAGATCGAGGCCTCACGGCACGTGGCCGCCGGGCCGGTCGCGCCGCCGGCTTCGAATCCGGATCTGGTCTACTTCGCCGACGACCTGTCGTCGCCGAGCGCACTCACGTGGGTGACGAGCGAGCTGGTGCTGGCGCTCCACGAGCTGCGCCTGCCGGTCGCGATCCGCAAGACCACGCTGCACCAGTCCACCGAACCCGACAAGCGTCGTGTCCTCGAGCGCTTGATGGCGCCGGCGCAGCCGCACGGCGGTGTCCAGATCCGCTGGTCGCATTACTGGCCGCAGCACCTCGGCCTCGAGCTGACGGGCAGCACGAACCTGGAGCTGTTCGTCATCAACTACCTGTTCGAGCGCCCCGGGACCCAGCCTTGGGACTACTGGCTGCAGTGCCTGGCCGAAGAATCGCCACGGGAAGCTCCCGCTGAGCACGTTCTGTCAGGACGTGCTCCAGCAGGTCGGCGTGCCCGCGGAGGACTGCTACATCCTGCGCCCCGGCTACTCCCCGGAGGTGCACCGGGTCGCGGCGCCGCCGCGTCGATCGGGCACGCTGCGCCTGTTGACGGTCACCAACTCGCACGACCTCGAGCGCTACGGCACGAAGCCGCTGCTCGAGGCGTACTGGCGCGCGTTCTCGTCGCGCGACGACGTGGTCCTGGTGATGAAGGATTACGGCGCCTCGTCGGGCGACACCTCGCTCCGGCGGATGCTCGGCGAGCGGTCGGATCGCGCGAAAGTTGAATACCTGACCGAGTTCACGAGCAAGGAAGCGTTGATCGCGCTCTACAAGTCGTGCGACGCGTTCGTGTCCGCGCACCGTGCCGAGGGCTACGGCATGAAGATCCTCGACGCGCTCGCCTGCGGCCTGCCGGTGATCACTCCGCTCTTCGGCGGGCCGACCGATTTCTGCACGCCGGCCAACTGCCTGCCGGTGGACTTCACGCTCGTGCCGGTCGGCGACTGCTACGACACGCGCGCGCTGCGCATCCTCAACGGACCGGTGTGGGCGGAGCCAGACGTCGACAGCCTGGCCCGGCGGATGCGGGAGGTCGCCGGCAATCGGGACGCTGCCCGGCGTCTCGGCGAGCAGGCGTACGCCGACGTCGTCGATCGGTTCACGTGGAGCAACATCGCGCGTGGCTTCGCGCAGCACCTCGCGGCGCTGAGCGAGTCGCAGCCGCGGCCCACGGCGGTGCCGGCGCGCGCGGCGACGCCGAGCGAGCGGTCACCGGTACTGGATGGGGCTCAGGGTCAGCGTCGTCATCCCGACCTACAACCGGCGCGACATGCTGCTCAAGTGCCTGCGCGCCCTCGATCGCCAGACGATCCTGCCGCAGGAGTTCGAGGTCATCGTGGTCGACGACGGCTCGACCGACGGCACGGGCGAGATGCTGCAGGCCGCATCGTTCCGCTTCGCGCTCCACTACCATCGTCAGGAGAACCAGGGACCTGGCGTGGCGCGCAACGAGGGCGTGCAGCGCGCGGCTGGCGAGCTGGTGCTGTTCATCGGCGACGACATCATCGCCGACGAGCGTCTGCTCGAAGCGCACCTCCGCGCGCATGCCGCGCGGCGCGAGCCTGGCGCCGCCGTGCTCGGCCACATCGACTGGCCGCCCGAGATGCGGCCGTCGGCAGTGATGGACTTCGTCTGCGGCGAGTCGAGCCTGCAGTTCGCCTACGCGCACATCCCCAGGCTGCCCAGGCTGGACTACCGCTTCTTCTACACCAGCAACATCTCGATTCGGCGTGAGTTCATGCAGGCCGCGGCTGCCGACAACATCCGGTTCGATCCGGACTTCGTCTTCGCCGCGTTCGAGGATTCGGAGCTGGCGTACCGGCTGGAGAAGCGGGGGCTCGATCTGCGGTACTGCGCCGACGCGCTGGCGTATCACGAGCACTGGATGGATCTCGAGAGCTTCGCGCGCCGCGAGTACCGCGTCGGGCAGATGGCGGTGGTGTTCTACCGGAAGCATCCAGGGATGGACGAGATGCTGCAGGTGCGCTGGATCGGCGACTGGGCCGACGCGGTGGACCTGCTCGCGGCCCGGCCGGAACTGGCCAGCACCATGCGCGCGGTCGATGCCGACACGGATGCGCTCCTGCGGTCGCTGGCCAGCGCGCTCGACGGCCTGATCGCCTTGCAGGGACAGGGAGGCTTCACCGTCGCCGGCGCCAAGGCCAACGTCGGCGGCCTGACGCGGGCGCTTCACGGCGTGCTGGGCTTGATCTTCGACGTCGAACGGACACGGGGCAAGATCGAGGCGTGGTACGGGTCGGTCGAGAACCGGGACACCGTCGACGCCGCGAAGCGGCTGATGGCGACGATGCGCAAGCTCGAGTTCTTCTCGGCGCACCACGCGGAGATCAGGAAGCTCGAAGGAACGATCTCCTGGCTCAACACCGACGTCGTCGCCGGCCTCAAGCGGCGAGTCGCCGACCTCGAGCGGCAGCTCGGGCTGCCGGGCGGGCGGCTGCGGCTGCGCCGTCTCGACCCGGCTGCGTACCGCGTGGCCAGAAAGGTCGACCTGCTCATCCAGCAGCAGCTCAGTGGCCGCACGAATCTGCTCGATCAATATCAGGCGGTACGCGGCCGACTCAAGCGGCTGATCCGGCCGGCTCAGAGCACGCCGCGGTAGGCCGCCGTAAGCAATGCCGGCGTGCGGGACGGGCTGATGGCTCTGTTATGATGCTCGGCAGGTGGAGGAATCGGCCGGCCCTCTCGTCGATCTCGTCATTGTCAATTACCGCAGTTACGCTGAGCTGACGCGCTGTCTGTCGTCGCTCGACGCGGCCCGCGGGCTGTTCGCCCGGATCGTGGTGATCGATCACGAGTCCGACCTGCGAGCCGCCGAGCGGGTCAGCCGCACCTTCCCCTGGATCACGCTGATCGAGCGGACGACGAACGAGGGCTTCGCCACCGGCGTCAACCTCGGTGTGCGATCCGGCAACGCCCCGTTCATCCTGCTGCTGAATCCCGACTGCGTCGCCGACGCGGCGGCGATCTCCGGGCTGCTGGCGTTCGCGCACCGCCGCCCCGACGCGGCCATCATCGGTCCGCGCATCCTCAATCTCGACGGCACCGTGCAGGGCTCGGCGCGGCGCTTTCCCGGACTCAGCACGATGTTCGCCGGCCGCAGCTCGTGGCTGACGAAGCGCTTTCCCAACAACCCGCTGTCACGCTGGAACCTGCCGGGCCGCGACCAGGCCGCGTCGCCGCTGGCGGTGGACTGGGTGTCGGGCGCCTGCATGCTGGTGCGGCGCGATGCGTTCGAGCAGGTCGGGGGGATGGACGAGCGGTTCTTCCTCTACTGGGAGGACGCGGATCTCTGCCGGCGGCTGGAGCAGGCCGGCTGGGCGATCCTGTATTTCCCGGACGTGTCGATCGTGCACGCGGGCGGGCGGAGCAGCATCCACGTCTACAGCGAGTCGCTGGCCGCGTTCCATCGCAGCGCCTACGTCCTCTTCCGCAAGCACGCGAGCGGGTACCTGCAGGTGCTGGCCCCGTTCGTCCAGGTCGCGCTGCAGCTGCGCCTGCGGCTGCTGCTGCAGATCCATCGCCGCGCGCTGGCCAGCGCGCCGGGACCGGCGGCTGGCCCGCCGTCCGGCGGGTCGTCGCGCCAGGCGGCCGGCATCGCCGGCTGGTCCACGATGGGCGCCGAGCAGGCGCCGATTCGCGCCGTGTCCCACAAGGACACGGCTGGAGACTGAATGAAACTTCTCGTCACCGGCGGCGCCGGCTTCATTGGCTCCGCGTTCGTCCGCTACGTCCTGGCGAACCGCCCCGATCTCCACGTGCTGACGTTCGACGCGCTGACGTATGCGGGCAACCTCGAGAACCTCGAGGAGGTCAAGGATCATCCCCGGCACGAGTTCATGCACGCGGACATCCGCGACGAGGCGCGGGTCGCGGCGGCGTTCGCGACCGGCATCGACGCGGTGGTGCACTTCGCCGCGGAGTCGCACGTCGACCGCAGCATCCTCTCGCCGGATCCGGTGATCGATACGAACGTGCGCGGCACGGCCCGGCTGCTCGACGCGGCGCGGGCGGCGCGCGTGGCGCGCTTCGTCCACGTCTCCACCGACGAGGTCTACGGTGACATCGAGGAGCCGCTCGAAGCCGACGAGACGTTCCCGCTGAAGCCGAGCAGCCCCTACGCCGCCTCCAAGGCCTCGTCGGATCTGCTGGCGCTGGCCTACGTGCGCACCTACGGGCTGCCGGTCGTGATCACGCGGGCGTCGAACAATTACGGGCCCTATCAGTTCCCCGAGAAGCTGATCCCGCTGATGATCTCCAACGCCCTCGAAGGGGCGCCGCTGCCGATCTACGGGGACGGGCAGCAGGTGCGCGACTGGCTCTACGTCGACGATCACTGCCGCGCGATTCTGGCCGTGCTCGAGCGAGGGCGGACCGGCGAGGTCTACAACGTGGCAGGCGCGTGTCACCTCCCGAACCTCGAGGTGGTGAAGCGGGTGCTTCAGATCGTCGGGGCGCCAGAGAGCCTGATGACCCGCGTCACCGATCGGCCGGGCCACGATCGGCGCTACGCGCTGCGTGGGGACAAGATCGCGCGGGACACGGGCTTCGTCCCGGAGGTCGCGTTCGAGGACGGGCTCGCCCGCACCGTGCGGTGGTACCAGGAGCATGGGGGCTGGATGGCGCGGGTGCGCTCCGGCGCCTATCGCGACTACTACGCGCAGAACTACGGCTGGCGCAGCAGCACCACCGCGCCCTGACCGCTAGTCCCCTGAAAGCGTGAGGAGTCACCGCATTCCCGGGCGGGGCATCGCCGGCTCGCGGCGTTGCTCCTCCCTCAAGATATGACCAATATTCGCGGTCGTCTCGCTCGACAGCACCGTGCTCACCCACTGCCCGTAGGTCGGCGAGCCGGGACGGATGTCCGCGGCGACGTCGAAGATCCGCCGGCCAGGATTATGCCTTTGAGCATCTGGAATCAGGTCGACGAGGAGTGGCCTCGAGACGACGAGCGGTCATTGTACTGTCAGCTTCGTTCGATGTGGCGCGCGAGCGCGTCCTGCCAGGTCGGCATCGGAAACGCCGCTGCCGCCAGCTTGGCGTTGGACAGCGCGCTGTAGACCGGTCGCTTCGCCGGCAGCGCGAGGCCGGCCAGCGTGATGGGGGACGTCCGCACGGGGATTCCCAACAGCCGCGCCGCCTCGTCCGCGATCGCCGCCCACGTCGTCGGACCGGTGTTGACGCAATGGTAGATGCCGTACGGCGCGCCCGCGACGATCAGCGCCCGCGTCGCCGCCGCGACGTCGGTGGTGTAGCCCGGCGACACCGTCCGATCGACGAACACCGGCGTGGTCTCTCCCGAACGGATGCGCGTCACGATCGCTTTCAGGCTGCCGTGGCCTCTGCCGCCCGGCCCCGGCTCGCCGAACAGGCTCTCGACGCGCAGCACGTACGACTTGCCGTGATCGAGGGCGAACCACTCCCCGAGCAGCTTCGACGACCCGTAGACGCTGCGCGGGTTGGGCGCATCCTCCTCGGTGTAGGGCCGGTCGGCCTCACCATCGAACACGAAGTCGGTGCTGTAGTGGACGAGCGTGGCATCGACCGTGCGGGCGGCCGACGCCAGATGGCGCACGCCGATCGCGTTGACGCGCAGCGCGGTCACGGCGTCGCTTTCGGCGCCGTCGACGTCGTTGTAGGCGACGCAGTTGACGATGACGTCCGGACGGGTGGCGGCGACGCGGGTCGTCACCGTCTCACCGTCGGTGATGTCGAGACCGGCGCGATCGAAGGCGACGACCTCGGCGCCGGTCGAAGCGAGGTCCCGCTGAACGGCCGCGGCGAGCAGGCCGCGCGCGCCGGTGAGCAGCACCCGCATCAGCCTTTCCGCCAGTAGACGCCGGTCCAGTCCACGGCCTCGATCGGGTCCGTGATGCCGTGCTCGGTCCGGTAGTCCTCGACCGCCTGCCGGCAGTTCGGCAGCGCGCCGTAGTCGTCGACGATGAGGAATCCCCCGCGCGAGACCTTGGGATAGAGATGCGTCAGCGCGACGTGCGTGGACTCGTACATGTCGCCGTCGAGGCGCAGCACCGCAATCCGCTCAATCGGGGCGTTCGGCAGGGTGTCGCGGAACCAGCCCTCGAGGAACCGCACCCGGTCGTCGAGCAGCTCGTAGCGCTCGAAGTTGGCCTTCACCGCCTCGAGCGAGACGCCGAGATAGCCGCTGAAGGTCGCGTGCGGATCGCCGGCGTCCTGCGGGTATTCCTGCGGCGACGCTTCGGGCAGCCCCTTGAACGAGTCCGCCAGCCAGACGTGCCGCGACGGATCGCCGTAGGCCTGCAGCACCGCCCGCATGAGGATGCCGCACCCTCCGCGCCAGACGCCGGTCTCCACGAGGTCGCCCTCGATGCCCTCGCGGAGCGCGGTCACGATCGACGCCTGGAGGTTGTCGAGGCGCTTCAGTCCCACCATCGTTTCGGCCTCGGTCGGCCAGTCGCGACCGTCCAACCGCACGTCCGGATCGAGCGGACGCGTGCTGACGAGATCCCAGTCGAGCGTGCGATCCGGGAACAGCACCCGGGTGAGGCATCGCTTGAGGAGGGCGAGATAGAGGGACGCAGCGTCAGCGGTTGGGTGGCTCATCGAGGGTGGGAATGGTGTCGTCGCGCCGAAAGCGTAATGTAGCGTGGGCGACCCGCTCGACGGAAGCGACGGACGCGTTTTCCCGCATCAGAGCGTTGCACGTCCGGCCGCGGACGGGCCGGGCGACTGCCCAAAAGGCCGCCGTGTCGGCTGGTCGACGCGACAATTCGTGGAAATCATTCCTAAACTCCTCGTGACGTTACGTGACTGTGTAAAAAGTACAAACGGCTGAGTTGTGATCGCCGCTCGCGGCTCAGTTCGGATTCCGGCGCTCGACGTTTTCCCTTTAAAACGACCGACAACTCGGGCTGGTCCCCTTATTGCCCCCATCACCGCGCTGCGTCACCGCAGCCGTATCCCGTTCAATAGATTCGCGTGCTTCGCAGCCCTGCCGGATCGAGAGAGGCGGTGGTGTGTGCCCGGAGACGCGAAGGGAATCGATGGAGGCTCGATGCGAGTTCTGAGCGCCTGCGCAGCGCGGATCCTGACCCTCGTCTTCTTCTCCGCCCTGATCGGATCGGATCCGGCGCACGCGCAGACGCAGCTGAAAGTGCTCGACTGGAACACGCATCATGGCGTCGGGACGGACGGCGTCTACAACCTCCAGCGCTTCGTGACCCACATCGCCCGAACCGGCGCGAACGTCGTCTCGCTCAACGAGGTCGAGAAGTTCACGGGCTGGGGCAACGAGGACCAGCCCGCCCGCTATGCGGCGCTGCTCAGGGCCGCCACCGGGGCGACCTGGCACTACACCTTCGCCCAGCGCGACGGCGCCACCAAGGGACAAGGCAATCTCATTCTGAGCACGTTCCCGATCGAGGCGGCGAACCAGAAGGTGTTGAGCTATTCGCGGTCGGTGGCGATGGCGCAGATCGTCGTCAACGGCACGCGCGTGTACGTGTTCTCGACCCACCTCGACGCCGACTCGTCGTCGCGGCGCGCCACCCAGATGATGGAGCTGAAGGCCTGGGCGGCGGGATTCGCGCAGCAGCACATCTACGCCGGAGACTTCAATGCCTGGCCCGGCGCGTCGGAGATCGCCAACATGACGTCGGTGGCGTATGACGCGTGGGCGGTGGCAAAGGCCTCGTCGATCGCGACGGCGTATCCCGGCAATGAGGCGGGGAACACGCGGAACAGCCGGATCGACTACATCTGGTACTCGAAGAGCGCGTCGCGGCTGACGCTCAAGGGCGCGCAAGTGTTCGACACGCGGGACTCGAATGGCGTGATGCCGTCTGATCACCGTCCGCTGATGGCGACGTTCCAGGTCTCCGGGACCTCGACGGCGATGCCGGAACAACTCGTCGCCCTGCCCAGCCTCTTCAGCGAGATCGCCGCCGACTACGACGGCGACGGCAAGGCGGATGTGAGCGTGTATCGCACCACCACCGGCGAGTCGTTCATCTCGCGCTCGATCGACCGGGCCACGGCGATGATCGCGTGGGGCGCGCCGCACCTCGGCGACGTGTCCGTGCCCGGCGACTACGATGGTGACGGGACGGCGGATCTCGCGGTGTATCGGACGACCACCGGCCAGTGGTTCATCCGCTACTCGTCAGGCGGCAGCACGCAGGCCACCTGGGGTGCGCCGGCCTACAGCGATCGTCCAGTGCCGGCAGATTACGACGGCGACGGACGGACCGATATCGCGGTGTTCCGCCCGACGACCGCGGTGTGGTACCTGCAGGTACTCGAGCGGCGGCTCGGCGCAAAAGGCCTACGGCGCACCGGCCTCGAGCCGGCTGGGCGACCTGCCGGTGCCGGCGGACTACAACGGCGACGGCCGGACCGACCTCGCCATCTACCGCGGGACCACGGGCCAGTGGTTCATCAATGGGATCGGGACGTCGACCTGGGGGGCCCCGTCGGTCGGCGACGTGCCCGTGCCCGGCGACTACGATGGCGATCGGAAGACCGACCTCGCGGTCTACCGCACGATGACCGGCGACTGGTTCATCCGGCCGTCGACCGGCGGCACCGTGAGGATTGCGTGGGGCGGCCCGGCGCTCGGCGACCTGCCCGTGCACGCCGACTACGACGGCGACGGCCGGACCGATCTCGCGGTGTTTCGCCGGAACGCGTCGCAATGGTTCATCCTGGGCTCGCGGGTAGGCGCGACCTTGCAGCAGTGGGGCTCGGCGGGATCCGGCGACGTGCCGCTCAGCCGCCTGGCCACGCCGCGCTGAGCGGATGGTCGCTTGACAGTGGACAGCGCAGCGCCATAGGTTAGGCGCAGTGTTGTCCTTTGCGGTCCGTACCCTTCCGAAGCCCCGCGTCCCCCAGCTGAGGACCCTGTCGTGCTGAGTCGAGCGAAGCGCCGTGCCAGCTCGCTGCTGACGCGCTACAAGGGGAAGCGGCGGCAGGCCGAGGCCGTCGCGACGATGCCGGCGGCGCCAGGCCCCGTCATCGCGGCGTCGTCCAAACCGTCGGCACCGAGCGCGGTCACCGCCCATTGGGATCGCCTCGCCGACGAGGAATTCGTCCGCGATCTGAACAGGCGCTCGTGGACCGGCATTCCCGAGATCCACCTCAATCACAACTTCCGGGTCACGGGCGATCGCCACAGCTACTGGGTCACCTGGCTTCGCGATAACTACTTTCACGGCGGCTTCGCGGGCGACGCGCTGTCGCTTGGATGCGGTGAGGGCCATGTCGATCGCATTCTCAAGGACTGCGGCTTCACGTTCCGCTCCTTCACCGGCCTCGACATCAGCCCGCGCGCCGTGGAGCGTGCGCGCGAGCTCGCGACCGAGCGTGGCGGGTTGGCGCCGACGACCACCTACGCCACCGCCGATCTGAACGCCGACACGCTCCCGGCGAACGCGTTCGACTTCATCTATTTCTTCCAGTCGCTCCATCACATCGAGCAGCTGGAGCACGTCCTCGGCCAGTGCGCGGCGGCGCTCCGGCCCGGCGGTCTGCTGATGGTGAACGAGTTCGTGGGACCGTCACGGTTTCAGTGGACGCCGAGCAGAAGTCGATGGCGGACACGCTGATCATGCTGCTGCCGCCAGAGCTGCGGGTCGATCTGCTCGCGGGAGATGGCCGGCTCAAGACCGTCTCGGTGGCCCCGACGGTCGAGCAGATGATCCTCGGCGACCCATCCGAGTCGGTCCGGTCAGGGGACATCGAGCGCGTGCTGCGAGCAGTACTTCGACGTGATCGCCGACAAGCCGTGGGGCGGCACGCTGACCTACCTGGTGTTCGAGAACATCGCCGGCAACTTCGATCCGGCGAACGCGTACCATCAATCGATCGTCGACTTGTTGATCCACCACGAGAATCAGCTGATCGACCTTCGGGTACTCCCCAGCGACTTCAAGCTCCTGCTGGCAAGGCCGCGCGGCTAGCCTGTCTCCGAAACCCGCCTCACTGATACTGGTGCGGCGAGTCTCCGAGTCCGGGCGCGCCCCACGTGGCGTGCAGCAGGCTCCCATTCGACGAGCGGATGATGAACCACTCGCCCGTGGCGGCGCGATACACCGCGACATCCGTGCGGCCGTCTCCATCGTAGTCGCCGGGAACCGCCAGGTCTCCCAGTGCGGGCGCTCCCCACTGCGCCGCCAGGAGACTTCCGTTCGACGATCGGATCACGAACCACTCGCCGGTCCTGGATCGATAGACGCCCACGTCCGCCTTCCCGTCGCCGTCGTAGTCGCCGACGATCGGCACGTCGCCGAACCCGGCCGATCCCCACGTGACATGGAGCAGGGATCCGTTGCTCGAGCGGCTGACGAACCACTCGCCGGTCGACAGTCGATGTATGCCGATGTCCGCGCGGCCGTCGCCGTCGTAATCAGCGGGAACGGGCACGTCTCCGAGCGCCGGCGCGCCCCACGCCGCGTGGAGCAGGGCGTGGTTGGACGATTTCAGGATGAACCACTCGGCGCTGTTGCGCCGGAACACCGCGACGTCCACCTTGCCATCGCCGTCATAGTCCGCGGGTACCGGGATGTCGCCCGCCGACGGCGCGCCCCAGTTCACGACCCATGGCGAGCCGGTCGCCGACAGCACGATGTACCAGGCGCCCGTCGTCCGGCGATAGACGGCGATGTCCGCCTTGCCGTCACCGTCGTAGTCGGCGGCGACCGGCATGTCCCATGAAGCGGGATCACCCCAGGGAAGCACACTGGTTCCGCCGCTCGAGTGCGCGACCGCCCACAGACCATTCGATCGGCGATAGATGCCGATGTCCGCCTTGCCGTCGTTGTCGAAGTCGGTCGCGGCGGACGGTGCGGCGATCCCCTTGCCCGACACCGCGATCGCGGTCGGACCGCTGGTGTGGTTGCCGTTGATCGCGATCACGCCGCCATAGCCGGCGGCCGACGTCGGCTCGAAGCTCACCTCGATCAGCTGCGCCGCCAGCGGCGCGATCGTCCCGCCGCTCCAGTTGGCCGTGAACCCGGCAGGCAGCGTCAGGCTCTGCACCGTCAGCGGCGCGTTGCCGGCGTTGCTGAGCGCGAGGACGCCACTCACCCGTGACCCGACCCAGCGATACCCGAATTCCAGATTGCCGCTCGCGGAGAGCGTCCGCAGCGGGCCGGGTCCCACCGCGATCGCCATGGGGCGACCGTTCGCCGCTTCCGTGAACAATGGCACCGAGCCCATCACCGTGTTCGTTTGCGCGTTGAGGATGCCGACATCGTTGTTGTTGGCGACGTAGGCGCGAGCGCCGTCCGGCGTGAAGTCGATCGAGGAATCGAACGCGGAACCCGACAGGCTGGCGATCGGGGCGTTGGTCGCCGTGTCGATGACTGCGGTCGTCGTGCTACCAGCGACGACTACACGCGCGTGCCGTCGGGCGTCACGCCGACGTCGTTCGATTGTTGAGGCATTCCAAAGATGTTGCCGATCACCGCGTTGGTCGCGGTATCGATCAACGAGACGTACGGGGTCGAACCCGAGGTGGACAGCGGTAACGTCGCCACATAGAGTCGGGTCCCGTTTGGCGTGACGTCGAGGCCCAGGCCGATATTCCCCGTGGTGATGGTCGCGACGACGGTGTTCGTGGCGGTACTGATCACTTTGACGAAGCCGGATTCCGTAGGTCGTGACGTATACGCGCGAACCATCTGGACTGATGGTGATACCCCGCGCCTGGACCACCGGTATCCCCGCTCCGAACGGGACCGTCGCCACGACGGTATTGGTGTTCGCGATCGAGCACGGAAACAGACGTCGGGTTGGTTCCGTTCACCACGTACACCCGGTTGCCGTTCGGATGCACCGCTACGGCACTCGGGCCCGCGCCAACCGGCACCGTCGTGACGACGGTATTGGACAGGGCGTCGACGACGGTGACCGTGTTCTCCATTTCGTTCGTCACGTAGACCCGGGTGCCGTCCGGATGGACGGCCACGCCGTCAGGGCCGACGCAAAAACACCCTTGACCGGCCGGAATCGCCGCCACGATCGCATTGGTCGTGGTGTCGATCACGTTGAGTGTCTGGATACCGTTGGTGCCGCCCTGCGACGGCGACAGACGCCGGCCGACGGCGTAGGCATACACGCGGGGATTGGAGGCAAGCGGGCGCACCAGGAACCCGCCTGGCGCCGTGACGACCTCGTCTCCGGTCGTCACGGTCACAGTACGCGGGCCGTGCGCGGCAGCCGCGTCGATCGACACCACCGCGATCGCGTGCGTCGGATCCGTGACGCTCAGCCTGAGCGTCGTGACACCAGCGCCGAACGCGGCCGTCGTCTGTCCTTCGACGAATGAGGTGAGCGTACCGGTGATCGCGACCGCCAGATGGGACTGACCCGGCTGACCGCGGTTTGGCGCGAACGTCAACAGCGCGGCGGGGGCCACCGTGAACGCGTTGAGCGCGGAGACCAGCTCACTCCCGGTGGTGAGCGAAATATCACGGCTGCCCAGCGCCGCGTTCGACGCGATGGTGATATTGACGATCGCATGCGTGGCATCGGCAACGGTCACGCTGTTGACGGCGATCCCCTCGCCGAAAATCGCGGTCGTCACGCCTTGAGCGAAATGAGTGCCGCTGCCGGTGAGCGAGACGTTGAGGCCGACGCGGCCCTGGCGCCCGGCGGACGGCGTGACGCCGATGATTTCCGCCGCGGAACATTGATAGATGCGGATGTCGTCGAGGTACCACCCGATGTCGGATCCCGACGTGTCCACGCCCAGCCGCCAGCGGAAGCGAACGCTCTGCCCCGCCAGCGACGAGAGATTCAGGCGCGACGAAATGTAGCCGTGGCTGGTCCCGATGAACGCCGACCGGCCGGCGAGCGGGTTGGCGGATCCGAGCGCGATCGTGCCGCGATAGCCGGTGGCGTCGAACAGCGGTCCCGCATCGAGCCAGGTCGTGCCGTTCAGCGTGTACTCGACGACGCCCCCGTCGCGATCGGGAGTCTGGAAACCGAAGGCGTGAGCGAAATGCAGGAACGCGCCCGCCGGCAGCGTCACCGCGTTGGCCAGCGCAATCGACGAGTCACCAGGTCCCCAGGGAAGGTCGTCGCCATAGAGGGAGTGCGTGCCCGAATGCGCGTAGGCCTGGGGCGCGCTCCAGCGAGTCGACCCGACGGCGGCACTGACGGTGAAGTTGCCGAGGCCGCTTTCGATGTCGTCGAAGAAGATCGACGCCGGAACCTGGCCGGGCGCGCAGACCGGGGCATCGGGATTGAACCCGGTCGACGGCTCCATGTGCATCTCGACGGCGAGGGTTGCGTTGCGCACCTGTTGACAGTCGCCGGAGACGATGCCCGCGGTGCCGATCAGGTTCGCGCACGCCTGAAAGAGCGCGTCGTGCAGGTCGGCGTAGTCCGAGCCCGACGTGAGCAGGCTCTGCACTTCGTAATAGATCCGGCCTGCCTTCGCGATGCCGATCGGTGTGACGGTCTGGCCGTTGAAGGTGCCGCCATCGACGAGTAGATACGCCGCCTTGTTGTTGATGCCGCTGTTGTAGTGCACGCCGCCGTTGTCGTCGGCGTCCGTGAAGTAGAACGCACTGCGCATGCGGTCGGGTTGCCCGTAGAACGTCGGGTCCTGCATGTGCCGGATGGCGCCGCCGGGCAGCTCCTCGCCCAGCAGCCAGCGGACAACAGCGGTGTCATTCCCCTTTCCATTCAGCTGGTCGATGAACTCGCCCATGACGTCCGACAACGACTCGTTGATGGCGCCGGACTGGTAGTAATAGAAAAGGTCTGACGTGAAGTCGGTGATGCCGTGCGTGATCTCGTGCGCCACCACGTCGTCGGCCAGCGAGTACCGCATCCCCGTACGCGACCTGGGATCCATTCCAGAACGCGTTCGAGTAGCCGACAAAGTCGTAGTGCACGGTCGACGTGATCGGCATGCCCGCGTTGTCGAGGCTGTCGCGTCCCAGCGCCGCGTAGTATTCGTATGAATCGCGGGCATAGGTGTGAGCCGCGACCGCATCCGCGTCGCCGCCGGCACACGTCGGATTGGCTTCGTTGCACACGAGCACGCCGGGAAGTGTCCAGGGTGTTGGCCGCGTTGTGCGTCGAGCGTTTCAGGGCGGTCTCGATCTGGTTGAAGTGCAGCGCGACGGAGCCCTGATGCGCATCGACCAGGACGAGCTCGCGGACCGGCTCGATGCCGTCGTGCAGCACCTCCAGCCGCCAGACCAGGATCGTCCGGCCGATTTTCGGGCCAAGCAGCGAGGGCGCGTAGACCCACAACTCAGGCGCACCCGGATTCAGCGCCGACCGCTCGATGCCATACTGCTCCGCGACGCGATCGAGGGCAGCCGCTACCGCTGTCGCAGGATCGACAGTCGGCGTCGTGCTGAGGGACAGGCCGGGCAGTGTTTCCCCGGCCACGGCCAGGACGTTGCTGGCGGCATCCGTGTGCACGACGAGCTGGGCGCCGAGGATCGGAACGTCCCTGAACCGCTGCTGCAGCCGCACCACTCGCCGGAGACGATCGAGCTGTGCGGTCCGCGTCACGGCCAGCTCGGCTGCAGGATCGGCGAGGCCGAACAGCGAACCGCAGGCCGCCAGGTAATCGAAGACCGCGGCTTCCGCCGTGAGGCCCGGTTGAGCGCGTTGTCCCTGGAGCGCCTGGCCGCCGCTCGAGCCGATCAATCGCACGACGCCCGTTCGCGCGTGTGTCGACACGCGAGCCTGCCCGGACGCGAGGCAATCAGCGATCTGTTGCCCCGAGAACTGCGGCGTCTGCGGGATCTGGTTCGCGGGCGCCTGCGCCGAGCCGACCGTCTGGTATCCGATCCCGATCGCCGCACCGAGGATCGCGATCAGCGTGCCCGCGCGCAAGACACGGAGCCGCCTTCCTGCCGCGCCGCTGGCGCTGTTCGACTTCCCGCGGTGCGCTGGTGGATGTCCGGGCATGCTCGCGTAACCTCACTCGTGGACGCGCTCTCGAGATGAGACGAATCCTCTCTCGGCCAGCAGATCCTGCGAAGATGCACGACTACACCGGCACGAACTGACCCGTACCCCCGAACGGACCGAAGGGAGGCGTTTTCGAGGGTCGTCGAATTGCAGGGGCGATCGTGCCAGGCCGGCCTGACGCTCAGAACCGGCCCGGCGTGCAGGTTCAGCGGTAGGTCAGAGGACGATCACCAAGAGAGGGGGCTCCCCACGTGGTCGCGAAGAGGGGTCCGCCACCAGAGGGGAGCACGAACCACTGCCCCGTCGCGAGACGGAATATCGTGATGTCCATCCTGCCGTCGCCGTCGAAGTCCGAAGGCGACGGAATGTCGCCCGGCGCGCCCCAGGCTTGATAGAGCATCCCGCCGCCGCCGGAGCGCGCGATGTACCACTCGCCGGTGCTGCCGCGATACACGCCGAAGTCGGCCTTGCCGTCGCCGTCGTAGTCGCCGGCGATCGGAATGTCGCCCAGGGCCGGCGCACCCCACCGCACGTAGAGCGCGGTGCCGTTCGACGAGCGCAGCACGAACCATTCGCCGGTCGCCAGCCGGAACACGCCGATGTCCGCCTTGCCGTCGCCGTCGTAGTCGGCGGGCACCGGCACGTCCGAGTTCGCCGGGTCGCCCCACAGCTGCGGGCCGGCCACGCCGTCACTCGAGCGGACGACGAACCAGTGGCCGGTGTTGACGCGGTAGATCGCGATGTCGGTCTTACCGTCGCCGTCGTAGTCGGCGGGCACAGGGATGTCGTTGAGTGACGGCGCGCCGAAGGCCACGGACGTGGGCCCGGCCGTCGATTGCGCGATGTACCACACGCCTGTGCTCCGACGGTAGACCGCCACGTCCCCGCGCCCGTCGCCGTCGTAGTCACCAGGGACCGGCATGTCCAGGAGCGACGGCGTCGCCCCAGTTTACGGGCGACACGACGCCGGCCGATGATTGATGAACCACTCCCCGGTCGAGTGGCGGTAGACGCCGACGTCCGCGATCGCGTCGGGGTCGAAGCTGAGCGACTCGCTGCGCGGGAACGTCACCGGCGCCTGCGTGACCGGGAACGACTGGCCGGCGATCGTCAGCGTCGCATCCCGGGTCGAGAACGTGCCGTTGGGCTGAATCCCCAGGCCCACGCTGCCGGATCCGTTGCCGCTCGCGCCCGACGTAATCCCCAGCCACGACGCATTCGACGCCGCGTTCCAGGCACAGCCGGGCGACGTGGTGACGGTCGCAGACGACGCGCCGCCGCCCGCCGGCGCGTTCGAGAACGGGACGTTGACGGTGTAAGTGCAGCCGGCGCCAACATTGAAGTTCAGCGACCAGCACTGGAGCGCGCCGGTGTCGGGCGCCTCAACATCCTGGATCCGGAGCCTCCAGATGCCATTCGCCGCAGCACCCGACTTGCCGTTGAACGCGGAGAGCGCCTGTTCGGGGCGGAACTCGCCGACGAACGGCGCGCTCGGTCCGACGATGAAATTGGTGGCGGAATCGCTGAATCGCGTGCGCGCCGCGGCCGCACACCCGGATCCGTAGTTGTCAGAGCTGCCGCCGTTCGCCGTGCTCAGGTTGACAACCGTGTTGTCCGGTCCGACCAGGCTGATGCGGAGGTCCGCATCCCACGTGTGCGTGATGTGAAACGACACCGTCACGTTGCTGATTT
>CAVVSR010000006.1:0-359675 GCA_963750935.1 uncultured Acidobacteriota bacterium | reverse complement strand
GCCGGGGCGTTCACGTCAGCGTGGTCGGAACTCAGCGGCGAGGGCATGTAGACGACTCCGCCGATCAGTTCGGCACGGGTATTCGGCGGCATCCGCTCGTATCGCTCGTGGAACGTGACGCGGTCGAGCCGCTGCCCGGCCACCAGCGGCGGAGAGGCAACGGGGGCGGAGCGGTCGATCGTGCTCATCGCGAGGACTCCGTGGATGTCGTCGTCTGTTCAGTATCTCGGAATCCGCGAGGGCTTGCAACCGCAATCCTCCGCCGTCGTCGAGGCGGAGGGCGGTCATGATCCTCTCCTCCATCGGGCGAGTTCCTCGGCCCCGATCCGGCCGTCGTGCAGGGCCGAGCCGATCAGCAGGAACTCCGCCCCGGCACGGTCGAGAGACGGCAGGTCCTCGGGGCCCGGCGACTCCCCCTCCGACGCCGATCTCGACCTCGGGGTGATCGGAGGCCAGATCGCGAGAGCAGCGTCATCGTCCCGACCCCCTGGCCGGTGCCGACGCAGGCCAGGTCGAGCAGCAAGAGGCGCCGGACGCCGAGGGCCAGCACCGATTCGGCCAGGGCTCGCGGATCGCTCGTCCCCCACTCCGCGCCCTCGGCGACCTTCGGCAGGCCGTCGCGGAGGTCGAGGCTGAAGACCACGCGATCGGGCCCGGCCAGGTCGAGGATCTCGGCGAGCGCGCCCGGGCCGCGCACGGTCTCCAGGCCGGTGACGATCCGGGAGACGCCCGCGTCCATGAGCGAGGAGAGGGACGCCCCGTCGACCACACCGGGGTCGACCCAGAGGGACAGTCCCATCGCGTGCAAGTCGCGGTACAAGGGCAGGGCGGGGGGGGCGCCGGCGATGGCGTCGAGGTCGGCGAGGTAGAGGTCGCGCAGGCCCAGGGCGTCACGGTAGGCGCGGGCCAGGCCGATCGGGTCGGCACCCTCGTGCAAGATGCTGCGGACCGGTTGATAATGGGCGCGGTCGCCGGCGACCGCGTGGACGGCCCGGCCTCGCTGGAGGTCGAGGACGGGGATCACCCGCATGGACATGGTCGGCATGGCTCCTCGAGAGACGATTCAAGTCCTGGTCCACGAGTGGGTCACCGGCGGGGGGCTGGCCGGCTCGCCCCTGCCCGCCTCGTGGGCCGCCGAGGGACGCGCGATGCGACGGTCGATCGCCGCGGACTTCGCGAGCCTGCCCCATGTCCGCGTGGTCATCACGCTCGACGAGGGCCAGCCCGACGAGCCCGGCCCGTGGACGGTCGTCCGGGTCGGTCCGGGCGAGGAGCCGGCCCGGTTCGCCTCGCTCGCGGCCCAGGCCGATTTTACCGCGCTCATCGCCCCCGAGTCCGGCGGAGTCCTGGCCGAACGCGCCCGGGCGATCGAACGGGCCGGCGGCCGTTCGCTCGGCTCATCCCCCGCGGCGATCGAATCTGACCGGCGACAAGCTCCGGCTCGGCGCCCACCTGGCCGAACGGGGGATCGCCACCCCTCCCTGTCGATGTGTCGTCCCCTCGCTCGGACTGCCGGACGATTTCCCCTATCCGGCGGTCCTCAAGCCGATCGACGGCGCCGGGTCGCTGGAGACCTATCTCGTCCCCGATGCCGGGGCACTCCCCGATGCGGCCCGGACCTCGGGCGAGGCCCTCCTCCAACCCTTCGTCCCCGGCGTGCCGATGAGCGCGAGCTTCCTCGTCGGCGCCGACGGTCGGGCCCGGCCGATCGGGACGGGACGGCAACGGGTCGAGGTCCGCGAGGGCCGTTTCGCCTATCGAGGGGGCGAGTTGCCCGCCGCCGGGGGACTTCCCGACCCCTCCCCCCGGCGCGCCGTCGAGTCGGTCCCCGGACTCCTCGGGTTCGTGGGGGTGGACTTCCTGCTCGACGAAGGGTCGGGGAGGGTCACCGTGCTGGAGATCAACCCCAGGCCCACGACCTCGTACGTCGCCCTCTCGTGGCACCTGACGCCCGGCGTCCTCGCCCGTGCCTGGCTCGACCTCGTCGCGGGGATTCCCGGGGAGGGCGGCCCCGATCTCGCCGAGGTCGTCCATTCCCGCGCCCCGGCGCGATTCGCGGCCGACGGCACGATCGACATCGGAGGCTCCCGGGCATGACTTCGGGATCGGTTTCCTGGCTCGGGCTCGACGTCGGCGGGGCGAACATCAAGGCCGCGCACTCCTCGGGGACTCGCCCGCTCCTCGGCGTTCGAGCTCTGGAAGCGTCCCGACGACCTGGGCCGGGAGGTGGCCGCGCTGGCGAGCACCTTCCCCGCCTACGATCGCATCGCCCTGACCATGACGGCCGAGCTCTGCGACTGCTATCCGACGAAAGCCGTGGGCGTCGGGAAGATCCTGGACGCGATCGTGGACGTGTTCGGAGGGCGTCCGGTCCGCGTCTGGGGGACCGATGGGCGTTTCCATCGCGTCGAGGAGGTCCGCGAGGAACCCCGACTGGCCGCGGCCTCGAACTGGCTGGCGTTGGCGATGGTGGCCGCGCGGCTCGCGCCGCGAGGGGCCCGGGCTGCTGATCGACATCGGCACGACGACGACCGACCTGATCCCGCTCCTGGATGGGCGCGTGGCGGCCCGGGGCCGGACCGATACGGAGCGCCTGCAGACGGGGGAGCTGGTCTATGCGGGAGTGCGCCGGACGCCGGTCTTCGCCCTGGCCACCGAACTCCCCCACCGGGGGGTGGCGACGGGCCTGGCGGCGGAAGCTGTTCGCCACGACGCTCGACGTCTACCTGACCCTGGGTGCGATCGAACCGGACCCGCAGGACCTCGCGACGGCCGACGGGCGTCCCGCGACGGTCGACTCGGCGCGCGACCGATTGGCCCGGATGGTCGGGGCCGACCGCGACGACTTCACGGACGAGGATGCCGTGTCCCTCGCGCGGGCGGCCGACGAGGCGTTGCTGGCACGCCTGGCCGTCGCGGCCGATCGGGCCTGCCTGGCGACCGCCGGACGCCCTCGGTGCGTCATCGTGGCGGGTTCGGGCGAGTTCCTGGCCCGGAGGCTGGCCGGTCGCGTCCTCGGGCCCGGCGGGACGATCGTCGGGCTGCAAGAGGCCTGGGGGCCCGTCGCGTCGATCGCCGGATGCGCGCATGCCCTGGTCGTGCTGGCGGGCGAGCTGGCCGAGGACGATCCGTCGTGAACGAGCGGGTCGTCGTGAAGGTGGGCGGCAGCCTCTTGACCTGGCCGGGCCTCCGCGACGGGCTCGCCGCCTACTGGCAAGCCCGACGCGCCCGGCGCCTGGTCGTGATCGTCGGCGGGGGCGGGGCGGCGGACCTCGTCCGCGACCTCGATCGGATTCACGGCCTGGGGGAGGAGCGGTCGCACCACCTGGCGCTCCGTGCGCTCGACCTGACCGCGCGGCTGCTGGCGGGCCTGATGCCCGGCCTCGAGGTGGTCGAGCGTCCGGACGACCTCGCCTCGGTCTGGGACGCGGGCCGCATCCCCATCCTCTCCCCGCGGCGGTTCCTCGAAGACGACGCCGACCGCCCCGACCCCCTGCCGCACACCTGGGACGCGACGACCGACTCGATCGCCGCCCGCGTGGCCGACCACCTGGGCGCCGCGGAGCTCGCCCTCCTGAAGAGTGCCCCCCTCCCGCCCGGGACCGACCGCGCCTCGGCCGCCCGGCTCGGCCTGGTCGATCCCCTCTTCCCCGTCGTGGCGCGGGGCCTGGGATGTGTGACCTACCGCAATCTCCGCGATCCCTCGGGGGTTGCCACGCTGTTGCCTCCGTGACGTCGCGTCCCCTCGCACGCGGCCGCCGCCTCAGTGACCTTCCTCGGCCACCTTGCGCTGATAGGCGTCGTGGTCCATCAGTTCGGACGAGGCGGGGGAGGAGTCGACGCGGACCTTGATCAGCCAGCCCTTGGTGTACGGGTCCTGGGAGAGGACCTGGACGTCCTCGGCCACGGCGGGATTGACCTCGACGACCTCGCCGCCGACGGGGGAATACAGGCTGCTCACCGACTTGACGCTCTCGATCTCGCCGAAGCTCTTGCCGGGGGTGAGCTTCGTGCCGACGCTCGGGAGGTCGATCATGGTGAGGTCGGTCAGCTGATCGACGGCGAACTGCGAGATGCCGATCGTGGCGAGGTCGCCGTCGAGGTGGACCCACTCGTGGGACGGCGAGAACTGGAGCTTGGTCGGGTCGATCATCGTGAGTTCCTGCGGGCGGTCGGTCGCGTTCCAGGGGTCAAGTCCGGGCGACGTCCCCGAGGGGTTCGGGGCGAGGACGTCGGTAGAAGGGGAGCTCGACGACCCGTGGCCGGCTCGGCGTGGCCGCGGACGTCGACGGTCAGCCCCGTGCCGAGCGGGGAGAGGTGGGGCTCGACGAGCGCCATGGCCAGGCTCATCCCCAGGGTCGGCGAGAAGGTGCCGGAGGTCACGGTGCCGACGCCTCGCCCGTCGTGCAGGACCGCGCTCCCCTGGCGGGCGATCCGCTTCCCTTCCAGGCGGAGGCCGACCCGGACGGGCTCGGGCATCCGCTTGCGACGGCGGAGGGCCTCGCGGCCGACGAACTCGCCCTTGTCGAGCTTGACGGCCCAGCCGACCTTCGCCGCGTAGGGGCTGATCGTCTCGGAGAGCTCGTGGCCGTACAGGGGCATGCCCGCCTCGAACCGGAGCGTGTCCCGGGCGCCCAGGCCGCAGGGCCGGATCCCGGAGTCGCGCCCCGAGTCGAGCAAGGCCGTCCAGACCGCCTCGGCGCGGGCGGCGGAGACCATCAGCTCGAAGCCGTCCTCCCCCGTGTACCCGGTCCGGCTGACGACCGCCTCGGCGTCGAGCACCCGGCCCATGGCGGAGCGGTAGTACTTCATCGACTCCAGGGGGGCGCTGAAGAGCGGCTGGAGCGTGGCGAGCGCGGCCGGCCCCTGGACGGCGATCATCGCCGTGTCGAGGGTCCGGTCGATCAGCTTCGCGTCGATCCCCGCGCGGTGCCGCTCGAACTGGGCCACGACGCGTTCCCGGTTCGAGGCGTTGCAGACGAGCGTGTAGCCGAACGGGCCGCCGTAGACCAGGACGTCGTCGATCAAGCCGCCGTCGTCGTTGGCCAGGAGGCTGTACTGGATCTCGTCCGGCGCCAGGCGGGCGACGTGATTGGTCGTGACCCGCTCCAGCCAGTCGAGCGCCCCCGGCCCCTCGAACGTCAGCCGCCCCATGTGGCTGATGTCGAACAGGCCGACCCCCGTCCGGACCGCCCGGTGCTCCTCGACGATCGTCGTGTACTGGATCGGCATCGACCAGCCGGCGAACTCGACGAGCCGGCCGCCGTTCTGCCCGTGCCACGCATGGAGCGCCGTCCGTAATGGGGAATCGCCGGGCATCTGCGTCCGCCTTGCCGCGTCGCTGTCTCGTTCCGAGGCAATTCGCCAGCGACTGCGGATGGCGCAGATCCGTCGACGAGATCCCGGCGCGGTATGAGGATGACCCGACCCGACGGTTCACGTGCCGAGTATAATCACGAGTACTGCGGCGGCTCTCGACCGGGGAAGGATCGCGGCCGGCCCGAGGAGCATCCGCGTCGCGGCTCAATCGACGATCCGGACTCTCCGGCTGACGGCGACCGTGAAACCGAATTCGGAATGCCGACGGGACAGGGATCGCCCGAGGAAGCGGCGCGGGAGGGCAGGACCCGGATCGCTGCTCAGCGTCGATCGGACGCGAGCAGCGGGTTGAGGAACGCCGCCGCGCGGCGCACGGCCTCGACGCCCATGTGGCTGTGGCGGCTCAGCTCGACGTGCAGGCCGCCGGCGTAGCCGACGTCGCGGAGGGCCCGGAGGATCGGCGGGAAGTCCATCGTCCCCTCGCCGAACATCAGGTGGTCGTGGACCCCGCGCTTCATGTCCTCGATGTGGACGTTGGCGATCCGCGGGCCCCAGGTCCGCACGTGGTCGGCGACCGGGCCGTCCTCGATGCAATGGACGTGGCCGAGGTCGACGGTCAGGTCGAAGAGGGGATGGCGGATCCGCTCGTCGAGGCGGGCGAAGCGGGCGAAGGTGTCGATGAACATGCCGGGCTCGGGCTCGAACGCGAGCCGGACGCCCGCCGCCTCGGCGTGGGCGAGGACGGGCTCGAGCGCCTCGACGAGCCGATCGAGGCCTTCGTCCTCGGAGACGGCGTCGGGGACGATGCCCGACCAGAACGAGACGGCCTCGGCGTCGAGCCGGGCGGCCAGGTCGATCGCGCGGCGGAGGAAGTCGACCCGGACGGCGCGGCGCGCGGGGTCGGGGTCCATCAGGGTCGGGTCGTGCTTCTTCCTCGGGTTGAGCAGGAAGCGGGCCCCGGTCTCGACCACCCGGGAGAGCCCCCGGCGGTCCAGGGCGTCGCGCACGGAGTCGACCTGGCGGGCCAGGGCGGCGGGCGCTTCGTAAGGGTCGAGGGCCCCGGCGTCGAGCGTCAGGGCGACGCTCTCGTATCCCTCGTCGGCGAGCAGGTCGATGGCGTCGAGGAGGCGGTGGTGCGCCAGGCCGTTGGTGTTGTAGCCGAGCCGCATGAAGGGCGAGCCTCGCGTCGCGTCAGGTCGAGTAGAGCCAGCGGCCCAGGAAGAACGCGGGGATCCAGAGCAGGGCGACCGCCAGGGCGGGCACCGGGCCCCGGACGGCGGCGACCAGGCCGACGTCGAGCCAGACCAGCGAGAAGACGCCCGTCTTGACGGCGCTCTGGATCCGGGCCGGGATCGGCTCGCGGATCGCCCGGCCCGTGGCGAGGTTGACGACCCAGGCGACGACCAGGAGGACGAGCAGCCCTTCCAGCGGCACGATCGGCCGATCTCCCGAGGGCGAGGGGAACCGCCCCGGCTGCAGGGCGACGGCCAGGAGCCCCACGATCGCCGCGTTCTGCAAGATCATCCCGGCCGCGATCCCCCCGGTCCGCCCCGGTCTCGGTCTCCGAGCGGCTGATCCAGGTCACGCCCACCACGAAGAGGGCGAGCGAGCCGGCCGCGAGCCAGCCGACGGGCCGCCCAGGTCCTCGGCCTGGCTCATCCCCAGGAGCAGGTTGAGCCCCCGGCAGGCCCCCATCACCTCGGGGCCGAGGACGGTCCGCTTCAGGCCGGCGTTGTAGCCGAGCACGCACGCCACCAGCGCCAGGGCCACCGCCAGGCTCGACCACGAGCCGCTCAGCGCGGCCAGGCAGGGGCCGAGGGCCAGCAGGATTCCCCCCAGCCAGGCGGCGAACCGCCGCGAGATCCGGCCCGAGGGCAGGGGGCGGCCCGGCCGCTCTTCGCAGGTCGATCGCGTAGTCGAAGACGTCGTTGAGCGCGATCCCCGCCGCGTAGATCGCCATCGACGCCGCCGAGAGCGGGAGCCAGCGATCGAAGGCGGCCAGGCCCCCGCCGACGAGCAGCCAGCCCGCGAGGCTGTCGGCCGCGGCGGTGAAGACGTTGGGCAGGCGGACCAGTTGCAGATACGGCTTGAGGGCCATGGATCGCGCCTCGGCTCAGGCCGTCCCGACCGTCGCGAGCAGGGGGCGCAAGACGTCCATCGCCCCCTTCGCCGCGGCGTCGGGGTCGTCGACGAACGGGTACAGCTCGACGGTCAGCCAGCCGTCGTAGCCCGTCCCGCGGATCGCCGCCACGACCTCGGCGAAGTCGATCGCCCCCATGCCGGGGACCAGGTGATGGTGGACCCGGGTGGCCGCGATGTCCTCGAGGTGGTAGTGGCGGGTGTGGGGGGCCAGCTTGGCGATGGCCTTCGGCAGGTCCTCGCTCACGCAGAAGGCGTGGCCGACGTCGAAGTTCAGGCCGATCGAGGGGGCGTCGACCCGCTCGGCGACCTCGAGGTACTGATCCGTCGTCTCGACGAGGAGGCCCGGCTCGGGCTCGATCAGGAGGAGGACGCCCTCGTCGTGCGCATGCTCGGCCAGGGGCTTCAGGACCTCGACGAACAGGTCGATGGCCTGCTGGCGCGTCTGGCCGGGGGCGATGGGGCCTCCGGGCTCGGTCGTGATGTGCGGGGCGCCCAGCTCGGCGCAGAGGCTGAGGGCGCGCCGGGTGTGGTCGATCCGGATCCGGCGGTAGTTCGGGTCGGGCTCGATGAACGACGGGTACCAGTAGGGCTGGCGGGGGTCGGCGACGGCGTTCATCATGAACGCGTTCATGTTCGAGAAGGCGAGCCCGTGACGCTCCATCGCCGCGAGGATGGCGCGCTTGGGGCCTTCGAGCAGGCCGGCGGGCCAGGCGTGGGGGACGTCGGCGAGGATTTCGAGCCCCTCGTAGCCGAGTGCCGCGATCCGTTCGGCCGCCTCTTCGAAGGGGATAGCGGAGGTAGGCGTTGGTGCTGAAGGCCAGGCGCATGGGGCACTCGTCACGAGGTGGATGGGGGCCGGTGGGATGCCGCCGAAGGGGGCGACCCGTCTCACCGCCGGGCCCTGGCCACGTAGTCGGTCAGCATGGCGAACTGCCGGAAGAAGTCGTCCTCGTCCACGCCTTCGGGGCCCTTGAAGAAGCAGGCGAGGTGCCGCATCAGGCCGGCGCCCCCGCGTCGCTTCTCGAAGTCGGCCAGGCGGGCGAGGTCGATGGCCAGGGGGGCGGCCAGGAGGCTGTCGCACCCCTGCCAGGTGAACTGCATGGTCATCTTGGCGCCGAGGAACCCGCGGAAGTGGATGTGGTCCCACGCGGTCTTCCAGTCGCCCATGTCGGGGATGTATTCGATCGTGACGAGGGTGTTCGGCTTGTAGCCGAGGATCGAGGTGATGACCTTGTCCTTGGTCTCGACCTTCGACGATTTGTTGATCGGGTCGTCGAGGATGATGCCGTCGCGGTTGCCGAAGATGTTGTGCCCGACCCAGCTCATGACGTCCAGGTTGCGGTGGGCGAACATGGGGGCGAGCACGGTCTTGAGCAGGGTCTCGCCGGTCTTGCCGTCCTTGCCGCCGTGGAGCGACCCGGTGGCCTCGGCCAGCTCGTAGAGCGCCGGCATCGAGGCGCCGAGGCTCGGGGTGAAATTGAGGTAGGTATATCCCCCCCGGAGCGCGGCCAGGGCGTAGAGCGAGCTGGCGGGGAGCAGCTCGGGCCCGCCGTCGGCCAGGGCGGCGTTCAGGGAGGCCCAGCTCCGGTGGACGTCGCCGATCGCGAAGGGGGGCTCGGTGCTGGCGACGCTGAGGACGATCAGGTGATCGATCCGTTCGGCCTCGACGAACGCGGCCAGGTCGGCGGCGATCCGGTCGACGGCCCCCCGGGCGGTCGTCGCGGGCTCGGCGTCCCCCCAGTCGCCGAGCCTGGCGATCGCCGCGCCGGCGCCGAGCTTCGTCCCGGGGCGGACGCGGGCCGAGGCGGCGGCCAGGTCGTCGCGGCAGGCGGCGATCCACTCGGCGTCGAAGACCCCCGAGTTCTTCCGGAATTCCTCGGCCGACTCGGCGAACGACCCTCGCCGGATGTCGTGCCCGCCGATCACGAAGTCTCCCGGCCCGGCCAGGTCGAGGCCGTCGAAGATCGGCAGCGCCGAGACCAGCCCGGTCGTCGTCGTCAGCCCTCGCGCCAGCGCCGAGAGGCCCAGCGTGATCGTCGTGCCCACGCCGCCGAAGGCGCCGACCAACCAGAGACCGACGCGACGACGTGTTCTTGGGGGGATTCACCTGCGGGCCTCGCGTCTTCAGTTCAGGCGGGGGGATCGGGCGTCCACTCGGGGCGGGGGCATTCCGGATGGGGAGACGGCCCCGTGTCCGGGGCGTCCACCTCATCCCCATTATGGCCGGTCGCACCGCGACGATCAACCCGCCCCTGACTCCGCCCGGAGGCCGTGAATCGCTCTACGGCAAGGTCGAGTAGATGATGATGTTGGCCGCGATCCGCAGGGCACTCTCGGGGCTGTACCCCTTGCAGTCCGGCCCCTGGTGGCGTTCCAGGGCGCAGCCGATGTCGTACTTCGAGTAGATGATCGCCCAGTGGCCGTCGACCTTCACCCCTTCCAGGACCGGGTAATTCTTCCCGCCGCCGGCCCCCTTGCTGTACTGGACGTCCTTCAGGTCGTAGCCGACCTGCCTGTGTAGATCGGGTCGTCGTGCGGGATCGGCTCGAGGCGGCGGTCCGGCAGGATCTGGCCGACCAGCGTCCGGAACGAGGCGTCGAAGGCCGTGCTCCCGCAGGCGGCGTCGGCGAAGAGCGTGCCGCCGCCGGGGTCCAGGTGCTGTCGGAGCCGCTCCAGGTCCTCCGGGTCGAACGAGACCGCGGCGCGGCCGTGCATGTAGATGAGCGGGAAGTGCACCAGGTTGGGGTCGCGCGGGAAGAGCTCCTTGTGCTGCAGCACCACGTCGAGCTTCAGGGTCTCGCGCAGGGCGCTCATCAGGTTGGGGACCGCCAGGGGGGCGACGTTCCAGTCGCCGGCGTGGCGGAGCTTGGCGACGTGCAGGGCCCCGCGGGGGGCGACGCCCTGCTTCAGGTCGACGACCGAGCGCGCCGTCAGCTTGTCGGCGGGCATCTCGCGGCCCGGTGGCGTAGTCGACGATGTTCTGGCCGACCTTGATGGCCTTCAGGACCGCGGGGTTGGCCGGCTGCGTCTCGGACTGGTTCCAGTAGCAGGAGAGGTCCTCGGGGGTGTAGATCAGGACCGTCCGGCAGCCGTGCTCGACCCCCCAGAGGGGGTGGACCTCGGGGATCAGCTGGTGCCGCGACCGCCAGACGGCGTGGTCGCTCGGAGAGGGGCTGCAACGGGTCGGCGTCCTCGGGGAAGAGCTCGGCGACCAGCTCGCGGAAGCCCTTGTCGAACTCGGGGCTGCGAGCAGCAGGCCTCGGCCATGATGAAGCCCCCCTGGTCGATGTAGTCGCGGAGGGCCTCCTTGGCCTCGGGGGTGAACTCGGGGGCCTCGTGGCCGTTGAAGAAGAGGATCGGGGCCTGCAAGAGGTCCTCGACGGTGGCGGCGGCGGGGTCGACGACCTGCCAGGTCAGCAGGTGCTTCCAGTCCCGGGAGACGGTGCCGACGAGGTTGCGGACGTCGTCGGTGTCGAGGTTCCAGTCGTCGCCGGGCCCGTGGCGGAGCTTGTTGATCAGCACGGGCGACCGGCCCTTGGCCAGGAAGAGCAGCGCGAAGCAGGTGCTGATCAGGGGCTGATCCTCGAAGAACCCGACCCCGGTCCAGTAGCCGAGGAGCTTGTCCTGCTCGTGGACGAGCTCCTCGGCCCCCTCGCGGTACCAGTCGTGGTTGCCGAAGAAGCGCTGCCCCGTCAGCCGGCCGGCGCGCTCCAGGCCGTAGAGGTAGTAATACTTCCCGCGCTGGCCGAGGCCGTGGTTCTGCCCGACGAAGAAGTGGCTCGCCAGCCAGTCGATGGCGCGCTGGAGCTCGACGTTGACGCTCCCCTTGCCGCAGTTCTGGATGGTCGTCGCCGACCAGGACTTCCTGCCCCTGGTAGCGTTTCAGGCCGGTGATCACCAGGCTGGAGATGCCCGCGCAGGTCATGCTGGCGGTGGCCGGCGAGTTCACGTCGGGCTGATAGGCCCAGCTCCCGTCGCCGCGCTGGGCCCGCTCCCAGTAGTTCCGCGCCAGCTTCCAGACCTCGGGGTCGATCGGCACGCCCACCTCGCTCGCCGCGTTCAGGGCGAGCAGGGCGTACTGGGTGTTCGAGTTGTCGCCCGGCATCGCCTTCTCCGCCGTGTACGTCCACGAGCCGGGCCAGTTGACGCGGTCTCCCCGCTTGATCTGCGCCTTCTGGAGCCAGGCGACGTTCACGGTTGATCCTCAACTGGTCGCGATCGGGCTCGGGCGGCGGCGAAGACCATCGTCTGCAGCGAGACGGCGTACACGCTCCGGAGCTGCTCCGGGGAGAACTGGCGGAGGAAGGCCAGCGCCCTGGCGACCTGCGGCGAGTCGGGCGACTCGCCCGCGGTCAGCAGGGCGAGGGTCGCCAGGCTGGTACACCCCGTCCGATGGCTCAGGTCGACCTCGGGCCACGAGCCGTCGTCGCGCTGCTGCGACTTCAGATAGCGGACCCCTTCCCGGATCGCCCGCTCGACCTCGCTCGCGGGTCACGGCCCCGCGGGCGGAGGGGAGGGGGAGCACGCCCGAGAGGACCGACATCCCCAGCAGCACGGCGAGAGGACGCGCGACGCGAATCATGAGAGGGACCTCCGTGGGGGCGGCGGGCGGACGGGTGACACGACGATTGTAACAAAGTCTGGGAATCCGGCCGCGAGATCGACCGAGTCCGGTGGTCAGAGACTCCGATGGCCGGGCGGGTGGCTCGGGCCTGGAGCGACTTGCCGGCGGATCCGGATCCCGATCCGAGGGCGAGGGCGAGCTCGGATGGGCGCGCCCTCGATCCCGGATCGCCTGGGCATCGCTCCTGCGTTCCGAAGGGGGTTGCAGGTGGATCAGGCTCGCCGGGAGGAGGGCGGCCCGCCGAGGATCGCCCGGAAGTTCCTGTTCCGGATGATCGGCCCCGTGGTGGCGGTCAGCCTCCTCCTGCTGACCCTGGGGGCGGCGTCGGCCTGGTATGTGCATCGGCTCCAGAGGGACGTCACGAACCTCCTGAGCCGGGACGTCTCGAGCAACCGCGCGGCCGAGGAACTGGTGATCGCGTTCCGCCAGATCGAGGCCCATGGCGACGGATTCATGCTGACCGGCTCCCCGATCCACCTCGACGCGATCTCGGCCCACCTCCCGGAGACCGAGCGATGGCTGGGCGAGGCCGAGCGGCTCGCCGCGAACGATCCCGAGCGATCCCAGCTCGCCTCCCTGAGGGCGGCGCACGACCTCTTCTGGGCGAGGATGGCCGAACTCCGGCGCCTGGAGGACCCGGAGGCCCTCAAGCGGGGGATGAAATCGCTCATCTCCGACGTGCTGACGGGGGGAATCCTGGACCCGGCCCAGCAGTATCTCGACTCCAAGGAGCAGGAAGTCGCGATGGACAGCGAGCAGAACCGGGCGATGCCCGATCGAGTCGCCCTGGTCCTGCTGCTGCTGGGCACCTGCGGCGCCGCGGCCGGCCTGATCGCGGGCTACGGGATCGCGCGGGGGTCAGCCGCTCGATCGACCAGCTCAGCGTCCCGATCCGCATCGCCGCGGGCAAGCTGAACGGGGTCGTGGGGCCGATCCACCTCTCGCCGGACTGGGACGTCGAGAGCCTGGACGTCCTGCTGCGGAGGATGGCCGACGAGGTCGGCACGGTGGTCGAGCGGCTCGAGCGGACCCAGCGCGAGGCGCTCCGGGCCGAGCAGCTCGCGGCCCTCGGCCAGCTGGCGGCCGGGCTCGCGCACGAGCTGCGCAATCCCCTCACCTCGATGAAGATCCTCGTCCAATCCGCCGTCGAGCGCGGCGACGCGGCCGGCCTGAGCGGTCGTCCCCTGGCGGTGCTGGAGGAGGAGATCAGTCGCCTGGAGGGCTCGATCCAGGCGTTCCTGGATTTCGCCCGGCCCCCGGCGCCGGAGAAGCGGAGGTTCGACCTCGACGAGGTCCTCGGAGGGGTCCTCGACCTGGTCTCGGCCCGCGCGGCGCTCACGTCCGTCGCGATCATCCGCGAGCCCGACGGAGGGGCCGATCTTCATCGAGGCGGACATGGGCCAGGTCCGCCAGGTGCTCCTGAACCTGCTCCTGAACGCGCTGGATGCCACCCCGGAGGGGGGGACGATCCGGGTCGGTGCCGCGGTCGAGGCCGACGGATCGGCCCCCGAGGGGGGCGATCGCGACGCCTCGGACGCCGGGACGACCGGCCGATGTCTCGCGCTCCGGGTCGCCGACAGCGGGCGGGGGCTCCCGGCCGACCTCGGGAGTCGGATCTTCGAGCCCTTCGTGAGCACGAAGGAGACGGGCCTGGGGCTGGGGCTCTCGATCTGCAAGCGGATCGTCGAGGCCCACGGCGGCCGGATCGATGCGGACGATCGGCCCGGGGGCGGGGCCGTGTTCACCGTCCGACTCCCCCTCGGCGATCCGGCCGGCCCCTCGGGCGGCCCGGGGCGGGTCGATCGACGCGCGAGACGGAGGCGCCTCGGAGCACTGACATGGCCAAGCTGCTGGTGGTCGACGACGAACCCAACGTGCTCTTCTCGATGGAGGAGGGGCTGAAATCCGACGTGCTCGACGTGATCACCGCGCGCACGGCCAGGGAGGGGCTCGAGCTGGTCCGGCGGGAGCGGCCGGACGCGGTGATCCTCGACGTGCGGCTGCCCGACATGTCGGGCCTGGACGCCTTCGACCGCCTCCGCCAGATCGACCCGCGCCTCCCCGTCGTGGTGATCACGGCGTTCGCCGCGACCGAGACGGCCATCGAGGCCATGAAGCGAGGCGCCTTCGAGTACCTGCTCAAGCCGGTGGACCTCCGCCAGCTCCGCGACGTCGTGGCCAAGGCGATCGAGCAGGGCCGCCGGACGCACGTCCGGGCCCTGATCGACGACGAGGAGGGGCCGGACGACGGGGCCGTGGACCGCATCGTGGGGCATTCGGCCGCGATGCAGGAGGTCTACAAGGCCATCGGCCGGGTCGCCGGCCAGGACGTGGCCGTCCTCATCCTGGGCGAGAGCGGCACCGGCAAGGAGCTGGTCGCGCGGGCCATCTATCAGCACGGCCGGAGGAGCCAGGGGCCCTTCCTGGCGATCAACTGCGCCGCGATCCCCGAGGCGCTCCTGGAGGGGGAGCTCTTCGGCCACGAGCGGGGGGCCTTCACCGGGGCCGACCGCCGCCGCATCGGCAAGTTCGAGCAGGCCGACGGCGGCACGATCTTCCTCGACGAGATCGGCGACATGACGCCGGCCACCCAGGCCAAGATGTTGCGGATCCTGCAGGACGGGCGGTTCGAGCGGCTCGGCGGCAACGACACGATCCAGGCCGACGTCCGCCTGATCGCCGCCACCCACCGCGACCTCGAGGCGATGGTCGCCGACGGCCGGTTCCGCCCGGACCTGTACTATCGGCTCAAGGTCTTCCCCATCGTGCTGCCGCCGCTCCGCGATCGGCCGGACGACTTGCCGCTCCTGGTCCAGCACTTCGTCAAGATCCTCAACCGCGAGATGGGCAAGCAGGTGCGGTCCGCGTCTCCCGAGGCCATGGGGCTGCTGGAGGCCTACGACTGGCCGGGCAACGTGCGCGAGCTCCAGGCGGCGATCAAGTACGCCCTGGTCCAGGCGACGGGAGAGGTCCTGACCCCCGACTGCCTCCCGGCTCACGTCCGCGCGGGCATCGGCTCGACGACGCCCGGATTCGAGGCGGAGGGCCAGGCCCTGGACGTGGCGCAGCTCGTCCGCGCCCTGCTCAAGGAGGGGAAGCCCGACCTCTACGCGAAGGTCATCTCGGCCGTCGACCGGGTCGTGCTGGAGGAGGTGATCCGTCACGAGCGCGGCAATCAGGTCCGCGCCAGCGAGGTCCTGGGCATCTCGAGGAACACGCTCCGGGCCAAGATCCGCGCCGCCCGGCTGGAAGTCGCGAAGCACCTCACGCCCGAATCTGAACAGGCTGGTTAATCACTGCACAGCCCTCCCGTCCCGACCGAAAACCCGCCGGCCTCCGGTCCCCAAGGTTCTTCGAGAAAAACTTCGACATTACCTCCTAGAGAGTTCAGGGCTTGCGTCGTGCCCGTGCTCGCCGGGCGGTGCCTTGGCATGCCCCTCGCAATAGGGAGACCTGCCCCGAGTCGCTGCCGCTGGGCTGTCGTCGGGGAGGTCTCCGGAGCCCGGCCGGAAGTCGGGGCGGGGAGTCGTCCATCACGAGACCGAGGGAGAAGGGGACCGGAATCGAGATCATCGAGCAACGGTCGGCCTTTCACGCTGATGTCGAATCTGAACCTGATGCGCCCGGACGAATGGCGACGCCCGGCCTTCGACGATGTCGAGGAGCCCGCCTGCGACCGAGGTCGCGCCGGCGTCCGGCCCGCAACGCCCGAGGGACGCCCATCGCAATCGGACCGAGCTGGTCGTCCTGATCGTCGGCCTCTTCGTCCTCGCCTGGATGATCCTGATGCAGGACGTGCGCGTCGGGCTCCCGGGCCTCGTGACGGCCGCGCCCGTCGCGAGGAGAGGGCGGGGAGTCGCGATGGCGGGAGCTCACCCGGCGGGACGCTCCCGCCGGGTCGTCCGACCTCGCCGGAGTCTCCCGAGCCGCCGGCGACGCGGACGTCGCCGGGCTCGATTTCCCCATGACGGAAGGGCCAATTCGCCGATGACCACGGAAACCTCGAGGATGTTCTGGAAGGAAGCGTTCACCTTTCGCGGGGCGGCCACGCTCCGCGTCCTGCCGAGCGTCTTCTCCTTCGGCATCATCGCTTACCTCATCTGCCTGGTGTCGCTCTACTGGCACAACATGAGCATCGAGGTCGGCCCCCACGAGGTGGTCGGCGCCCTGCTGGGCCTGCTGCTCGTGCTCCGGACCAACGCGGGCTACGAGCGCTGGTGGGAGGCCCGCAAGCTCTGGGGGGGATCGTCAACCAGTCGCGGAACCTCGCGATGACCGCGCTGGCCTACGGCCCCGACGACCCGAGGTGGCGGGAGACGATCGTCCGCTGGACGGCCGCGTTCGGGCACGTCGCGCGGGCCAGCCTCCGCGGCGAGCGCGACATCCCGGCGCTCGTCGACCTCCTCGGGCGCGAGGAGGCGGGCCGGGTGCTCGCCGCGAGGCACATGCCGAATTACGTCATCCAGACGATCGCCGCCCTCCTGAACGACGCCCTCAGGCGCAACGAGATGGACCGGTTCGGCTTCCACCAGGCCGACCGCGAACGCGCCTCGCTGATCGATCACATCGGGGCCTGCGAACGCATCCTCAAGACCCCGCTGGCCGTCGTCTATTCCATCAAGATCCGCCGCTTCATCGTCCTCTTCCTCACGACGCTCCCGTTCGCGCTGCTCCACCAGTTCGAGAACAGCTTCCTCGTCCCGCTGGTCACCATGCTCATCGCCTACCCGATCCTGGGCCTCGACCAGATCGGCATCGAGCTGCAGAACCCCTTCTCGACCCGGAGCCTGAGCCACCTGCCCCTGGACGAGATCGCACAGAACATCGAGCGAGACCTCCTCGCCCTGCTCGACTTCGAGCCGGAAACTTCGGCCGGGTTGGGGGAGCTGGCGCTGGCCGGCTGCCCGAGCGTCGGGGGCGAACGCACGTCGGACTGACCGTCGCCCCGGACCTCCGACCGGGTCTTTGGCGAGCAGGCCTCCTCGAACAGGGCCTGCTCGCCATCGCCATTTGATGGGGGATCGAGGCCCACCGGGTGACTCTTCGCCTCGATCGGCCACGCCGAGGCGCCGTCCCCGCGGTGCACTCGAGGCCGAGGCAGGCGAGGTCGGTGACGCGCCTCGTTTCCGAGGATCGGACGGGCCGGACTCGACGGCGCGGCTTGAATCGCCCGGTCGGCTCGCACTACAATAGGATCGCTCGACGTGCCGCCGGTGGCCCCGAAGGGTGGAGACGGCCGCCGCTCGAACGCCTTCCGTCTCCGCCTCGACGCGACACGTCCACCCGAGGGTGGGGGCCGTCGCCTCGCTCACAGGTATTGAAGCACCGCATGTCCACCGCCGGCGACCGGATCACGCAACTGCTCGACGAGTTCCGACACTCACGCGACGTGATGGCCGCCGAACTGAGCAAGGTCATCATCGGCCAGCAGCGAGGTCATCGAGCAGATCCTGGCCGCCATCTTCACCCGCGGGCACGTCCTGCTGGTCGGCGTGCCCGGCCTGGCCAAGACCCTGATGGTCAGCTCGATCGCCCAGATCCTCGACGTCGGCTTCAAGCGCATCCAGTTCACGCCCGACCTGATGCCCTCGGACATCACCGGCACCAACGTCCTGGAGGAGCCCGAGGCCGGGCCGGCGCGCGTTCCGGTTCGTCCAGGGGCCGATCTTCGCCAACATCATCCTGGCCGACGAGATCAACCGCACCCCGCCCAAGACCCAGGCCGCGCTGCTCCAGGCGATGCAGGAGCGCGAGGTCACCGTCGGCCAGGAGACGCTGCAACCTGCCCGACCCGTTCTTCGTCATCGCCACCCAGAACCCGATCGAGCAGGAGGGGACCTACCCGCTGCCCGAGGCCCAGCTCGACCGCTTCATGTTCGACATCCGGGTCGACTACCCGACGCTGGAGGAGGAGGAGAAGATCCTCTCGGCGACCACCAAGGGGGAGGCGCCCGAGCTGAAGAAGGTGCTCTCGGGCAAGGCGATCGTCAACCTGCAGAAGCTGGTCGACCTCGGTGCCGGTCGCCGACTACGTGGTCGAAGTACGTGGCCCGGCTGGTCCGGGCGACCCGGCCGGCCGACGAGCAGGCGCCCGAGTTCATCAAGGAGCTGGTCGACTGGGGCGCGGGCCCGCGCGCCGGCCAGAACCTGATCCTCGGCGGCAAGGCGATGGCCGCGATGGACGGCCGCTTCAGCGTCGCGCTCGACGACATCCGCAAGGTCGCCGTCCCGGTGCTGCGCCACCGGATCAGCACCAACTTCCAGGCCCAGGCCGAGGGCCAGACCACCGAGACGCTCATCCAGAGGCTCCTGGCCGAGGTCAGGGAGCCCGACGTGCCCAAGTACGAGCGCCGTGCCCGGCCGGTCGAGATGCCGAAGGCGGACGCCTGATCGCGCGACGGGCGGGAGCGAACGAGCAAGGCCGGTCGACCGGCGGACGGGAGGTTGACTCGTGTCCAGCACGGCCGAAAAATACCTGAAGCCCGAGGTCATCCGCCAGGTCGCCCGGCTCGACCTGCGCGCCAAGTTCATCGTCGAGGGGTTCCTCGCCGGGCCTGCACGCCAGCCCGTTCCACGGCTTCTCCGTCGAGTTCTCCGAGCACCGCAAGTACACGCCCGGCGACGACCTCAAGGACATCGACTGGAACGTCTACGCCAAGACCGACCGGTACTACATCAAGAAGTTCCAGGCCGAGACGAACCTCACCGGCTACCTGGTCATGGACCTCTCGGCGTCGATGGGCTACACCTACCGCCAGGAGCTGACCAAGTTCGAGTACGGCATCTGCCTGGCCGCGGCGCTCGGCTACCTGATGATCCACCAGCAGGACCCGGTCGGCCTGGTCGCCTTCGACGAGCAGGTCCGCCAGAGCCTGGCCGCCCAAGAGCAAGCGGACGCAGCTGGGCAACATCCTGTCGCTGCTGGCGAAGCTCAAGCCGTCGGGCGAGACGGACATCGCCAGGAGCCTGCACCAGCTCGCCGCGATGATCCGGCACCGCAGCCTGGTCATGCTCTTCAGCGACCTGCTCGGCGACCCCGAGCCGATCCTGCAGGGCCCTGCACCGCCTCCGGCACGCCGGCCACGACGTGATCCTGTTCCACATCCTCGACGAGGCCGAGGCGCTCTTCCCGTTCGAGGGGATGGTCGAGTTCGAGGACAACGAGACGCACGAGACGCTCCTGGTCGACGCCGACGGCATCAAGGCCGACTACCTCGACGAGGTCGCCGCGTTCCGGGCCGCGTACCGCAAGGAGTGCCTCGCCGCCCGGATCGACTACGTCCCGCTGCACACCGGCATGCCCTTCGACAAGGCGCTGATGAGCTACCTGCTCAGCCGGCAGGCGCGGGCTAGGCGCGGCCTCGGATCGCCGCGATCCGGGGGACGACTCCCGTCGCCACGACCTCGAATCTCAAGGTGAGGGGCCGCCCCTCGATCGGTCGCCATGGATATCTCTCTCCTGCACGCGGGCCTGGCGGCCGGCGCGGCCCTGGCGGCCTTGCCGGTGATCCTGCACCTGTTCATGCGGCAGACGCCCAAGCACGTCGTCTTCCCGGCGCTCCGGCTGATCCGCCAGCGGCAGAAGCAGTCGCGCAAGCGGCTCCGGATCAAGAACTGGCTGCTCCTGCTCGCCCGGATGGCCCTGATCGCGCTGATGGCCCTGGCCCTGGCGCGGCCGAGCCTCGTCACCCAGGCCACCCTCGGGGCCGAGGAGGTCCCCACGGCGCTCGGCCTGGTCTTCGACACCAGCCTGTCGATGGGCTACAAGCAGAGGCCCGACAAGAACCGGCTCGACGAGGCCAAGGAGCGCGCCGGCGAGATCCTCGAAGAAGCTGCCCGACACCAGCCAGGTCTTCGTGGTCGACTCGGCCGAGCCGGGGGTCCCCGTCGCGCTCTCGCCGGCGGCGGCCCGCAAGCGGATCGACGGCCTGGCGCTCCGCGCGGCCAATCGCCCCCTGAACGCCGCGGTCGGGCAGGCCTACGAAGCGGTCGCCGGCAGCGACCGGCCCCGCCACGAGGTCTACGTCCTGACCGACCTGGCCCGGTCGTCCTGGAACCCCTCGCAGCCGGTCGAGGGCCTGGAGCGCGATCAAGAAGGTCAAGTCGGGCGTCTCCACCTTCGTCCTCCGGCTGACCCCCAAGGAGGCCCACGACGTCGCGGTCGTCGAGGCCGAGCCCTCGCCGAGCGTCGCCACCCAGGGCGAGCCCGTCGAGATCCGCGCCAGGCTCCGCTCGCTCGGCCCCGCGACGAAGCGAGTGGTCGAGTTCTACCTCGACGGCGTCAAGAAGGACCAGAAGGCCGTCGACCTGCCCGCCAACGGCGAGGTCGAGGTCCGCTTCCAGACCCCCAAGCTCGACCCCGGCGTCGCGCTGCACCAGGGCGAGGTGCGCATCGGCGGCGCCCGACCCCCTGGCCTTCGACGACAACCGCTACTTCACGTTCACCGTCGAGCCGGCCAAGCGCGTCCTGATCGTCTCCGACCGGCCGATCGACGCGGACTTCGTGGCCTATGCGCTCGACCCCGATCCGGCCACGCTCCCCCCGGCACGCCGCGGACCTTCCAGGTCGAGCGGGCCACGCCCGCCGAGTTCGAGAAGATGACCGTCGACGCGCTCAAGGTCTACACCGGCGTCTTCCTGCTCAACGTCCGGAGCCCGGCGATCCGGCCTGGGAGTCGCTCAACGCCTACGTCCGCCAGGGCGGGGGGCTGGTGGTCGGCCTGGGCGACCGCACCCGCCCCGAGCGCTACAACTCCGGGGCCGCCGCCTCGCCTCCTCCCCGCCACGCTCGACAAGCGCGTGAAGCCCCAGCCCCGGACCACGTTCGGCAAGGTGGCCGACGTCACCCATCCGCTCTTCCGCGCCTACCCGAAGGAGCTCGACGCCGTGCTGTCGGCCGTCCCCGTCTTCCAGCACTGGGCGGTCAAGCCGCCCGAGGGGGCGGGACGCGGACGCTGCTCTCCTACGCCGACGGCGCCCCCGCGCTCATCGAGCGGACCTTCCGCGGGCCGAAGACGGGGCGCGTCCTGCTCTGGACGACCCCGCTCTCGCGCCGTCCCGAGACCCAGTCGGGCGCCGCCTGGAACGAGTTCCCGCTCGCCGACTGGCCCTTCTTCCACCTCATGAACCAGACCGTCCCCTACCTGGCGGGGACCACGGCGGAGCGCTGGAACTACGAGGCGGGCGAGGACGTGAGCCTGCCCAACGACCCGTCGCGGAGGTTCACCAACTATTCGGTCCTCGGCCCCGAGTCCAAGACGCCCGATCGGCTCAGCCCGCCGACGGGCAACGAGCCGCTCGCGGTCCCCGCGCCGCAGTTCGTCGGCCAGTGGAAGGTGACGGCCTCGGCGAGCGACGGGAAGACGGCGACCCTGGGCTTCAGCGTCAACCCGCCGGTCGTGGAGTCCGAGTTCCTCCCGCTGGAGAAGGGCCACCTCGACCTCGCTCTTCGGCGGCAAGGACGGGTACAAGCTGGCGGACTCCCCGGAGAGCCTGGAGTCGATCGTGCGGATCGCCCAGGTCGGGCGCGAGATCTTCCCCTGGATCATGGTCCTGATCCTGATGCTGGTGACGGCCGAGGGCCTGCTGGCCAATCGGTTCTATCGCGAGAGCGCCCGCGTTCGGCGGTCGGCGCCCCGTCGGCGGCGGGATGAGTTGAGGCGCCACGTCCCGAGGATTCTTGTCGCGAAGGGGCCATTGATGAGCGTGAGCTTCAGCCCGATCGGTCCCTTTTGACCGGTGAGGCCGGAGACCACCAGCGACGATTCGATCGTGCCGGGATCCAGCAGGGCAGAAAACGCATTGTTGTCGAACGGCGTCGGCGCGGTTCCGCTCTGCGTGATCGTGATCGAGTTGCCGCCCTGCACCACGATCGTGCCGGTCCGTGCCGGCCCGGGGTTGGGAGCAACAGCGTACCCGACGGCGCCATTGCCGGTGTTGATGGCGCCGCTCGTCAGCGTGATCCAGCTGACCGTGCTCCACGCCGACCAGTTGCAGGTGCCAGTCGACGCCGTGACGTTGGCGACGCCGTTCCCGCCGCCGACGCCGACGCTGGCCGACGACGCGATCGCGAACGTGCACGTCGGCTGCGCGGGCGACGCCATGACGATGCCGGCGCCGGAGTCGCGGTCGAATCCCGGAGCTTCGATGTCGATCGCCAGCTCGTAGAGCAGCGCCTTGATCTGCTGCTGCGTCAGCGTGGGATTCGACGACTTGTACAGCGCCGCGATGGCCGCCGCGTGCGGCGCGGCCGCGGACGTGCCAAAGAACGGGCTCGGGAAATTGCCTGCGCCAGTGACGAGCCCACCGTCGGCGGCCGTGAAATCCGGCTTGTTCAGCACGGCGCCGCCGGTCGAGGAGACGTTGCCCGGGGTGATCGGCGTGCTGTTGCCGTGGTAGAGGATCCGGCGCGGCCCGTCGGAACTGAAGGTCTCGACGACGTTGCTGGCGCTGAACGGGAAGGGGAAGGCCGCGTGCACCGGTGTCGCGGCGACGCCGAACGAGTACGGCGCCGACGTCGAGTTGTGGCCGTGCGTCTGACCGGCGGTGGCGACCGCGAGACGGCCGCGATTGGTGTTGAGGTGCAACATCCGGGCAGCAGCCGACGGGCCTCTTAACGACGACGACGCGCTCTCCTTCGAGACCTGGGATGACTGCTTCGTACGGATCCTGCGCACCGGTCTGGAGGCCTGTCGAGGCGGACTGATCACGACCCTTCCGGCAGCGTCCACCAGGAACAGGTCATAGTCGTTCGCCGAACCGCCGAGCGGATCCGACCAGTACAGGGAGATCCAGCCGGTGTCGCTCGTGAGAGTGTTGAAGTTCGGCCCGCCGAACCGGTGAACGGTCCCGGAGGCGCCTGGAGGTAAGCCGGTGATCCCTCCGTCTGAGAAGTCACCCTCCCACACGCCTGAGGTGCCATCGTTGAGGTTGCCCGAGTTGCCGGCCGACGAGAAGAACAGGGCGCCCGCCGCGGTCACGTCCTTCACCGCCTGGATGACCACGCCGCCGTTGGTGTTGCCGAGGATGCCGGGCGTCTGTCCGTCCTGGAACGGCGTCTCCACGAAATAGAACACGTCGTCCACGATGATGGTGCAGCCGGCCGCCTGCAGATTCCGGATGTTCTGGGCGAACGCGCTGATGCCGCCGAACGCGGTCGCGAAGTACAGCTCCGCGCCGGGCGCGACGTCGTGGATGAGCTCGAGCATCGCGGTGCCTTCGTCGCCGACGCCCGCCTGGCCGGGAAGGACGGTGACCGGGCCGAGATCGCCGGACGCCTGCGCCTGGGCGAGGCTGGACACGCCGTCGGACAGGACGCCGATCTTGATGCCGGCGCCGGTCGCGCCGGTGAGACCGCGGAAGACCGCCGTCCGGTGCGTGATGTCGGCCTGGGTGGTCACCGCGCCGACGCCGGAACCGACGTTGGTGGTGAAGCCGTCCAGCGACTGGCGCAGCGAGTCGAGCGTCCTGACCCGCCGTTCACGGCGGACACCCGGCGACGGACGGGGACCGCTCCGGTTCGTCATCATTTCCTGCCGCGGCCGCAGGAACAGCACCTCGGGCCGGGCCGCGAGCGCGTCGAGCTGACCGGCATCGAGGTGGACGCGCGTCTCGAATGACGATGCCCGCGAGACCTCCTCGGACATCGACGACAGCTGCGCGATCAGCTCGGGCGTTTCACGCGCGACGACGTCGACAATGAGGTGGCCGTCCTCGGCCCGCGGAACGTCGAGTTCCAGTGTCTGGACGCCCGGGGCGATCGGCAGCCCCAGCTCCATCCGCCGCGCGTACACCAGCTGCGAGTCCATCTTGCGCTCGGCCGCGGTCCTGGTCTCCTTCTCGGCGAGCAGCGCGTTGATCTGCGCCAGCGCTTCGGGCGAGATGTCGGTGACGACCTGCGGGGCCTGTCCGGCAACCGAGGTCGTCCAGGACTGCAATCCGACGGCGACCGCCACGGCGCAGAGGATCAGCGTGCGCAGCATGGTGGTACGACGGACAAGGGACACGTGGTGACGAGCGGGCGGGCGAATATTCATTGGTGGCGGCGCGATGCGTCGAGATGATCATCGGCGGTGACGGTCCGTCACACCGGCATCGCCGCCTCATCTTCTTCCCGTAGCGCGCCCGACAGCATACCCGATGGCGGCACGCCTCGGCCGCGCAAGCTGCAGCGTGCGCTGGCGACGGGCGCTCTCCCCGGGCGCGACGGCGGCCACATTACAATCGACCGATGATCCTCGATACCGTCGTCATTGGCGCGGGCGTCACCGGGCTCTCGAGTCGCCGCGCAGCTCGCCGCCGGCGGGCGCTCCGTCTGCATCATCGAGCGGCGTCCGCGGCCGGGCATGGAGACCAGCACGCACAACAGCGGCGTGATTCACGCCGGCCTGTACTATCCGGCCGGCACGCTGAAGGCCGAGCTGTGCGTCGACGGCGCGGCGCGGCTCTATGCCTTCTGCGCCGCGAACCGCGTGCCGCACGATCGCTGCGGCAAGCTGGTGGTCGCGTCCACGCCCGAGGAGGTTCCGCAGATCGAGGCGCTGGCGCAGCGCGGCGCCGACAACGGGGCCCCGGGGCTGGAGATCGTCGGCCGTCAGTTCATTCAGGCCCGGGAGCCGCACGTCGAGGGGCTCGCGGCCCTCTGGTCCCCCGCCACCGGACGGGTCGAGCCCGAGGCGCTGGTGCGCGCGCTGCTGCAGGTGGCCGAGGGCAACGACGCGATGTTCCTGCGCGGCACGTCGCTCGCCGGCGGCGAGCCGAACGGCGGCGGCTTCGCGCTGCGCACCGAGCACGAGACGATTGACGCGCGCGTGGTCGTCAACGCCGCCGGCCTCCACGCTGACGACGTGTCGGAGATGCTCGGCGGCGAGCGGTTCACGATCCATCCGTGCCGCGGCGAATACGCGGAGCTCAAGAAACCGAGGACGCACTGGCTGAACGGGCTGGTGTATCCGCTGCCCCATCCCAAGGGGCACGGGCTCGGCGTTCACCTCACCAAGACGACTGGCGGCAGCGTGCTGCTCGGGCCGACGGTGCACTTCCAGCAGGCGAAGGACGACTACGAAAACGACCGGCTGCCGGTCGAGGCATTCCTCGAGCCCTCGCGCATGTTGATGCCGGAACTGACGATGGAGGATCTCACCTACGGCGGCAGCGGCATCAGGCCGAAGCTGCACGGCCCTGAGGGATCGTTCGCGGACTTCATGATCCGCCCCGACGCCGTGCATCCCTCGCTGATCCACGTGGCCGGGATCGACTCGCCGGGACTGACCGCGTGCCTCGCGATCGGCGCGAAGGTCGTCGGGATCGTCGAGGACGCGCTGGGCTGATGCGAATGCCGGCGCCGCGGCCTCACGCCGCGAGCGCGTCGGCGAGCGCGGCAACGACGCTGTCCTGCTGCGCCGGCGTGAGCTCGCCGTAGATCGGCAGCGCCAGCGTCGAGTCGGCGGCCGCCTCGGCGTGAGGGAACGCGCCGCGCCGGTAGCCGAGCGGCGCGAAGCAGTCCTGCAGGTGGAACGGGACCGGGTAGTAGACCTCGGTGCCGATGCCGGCGTCCGCGAGCTGCTGGCGCACCGCGTCGCGCCGCGGCACGCGCACCACGTACTGATGAAAGATGTGCCGGTATCCCGCCGGCTCGGTCGGCAGCGTGACGGCGCCGAGTCCCGCTCGCTCGAACAGCTCGCCATAACGCGCAGCGTTGTCGCGCCGCATCGTGGTCCAGCGATCGAGGTGCGGCAGCTTCACCCGCAGCACCGCCGCCTGCAGCGAGTCCATGCGGAAATTGCCGCCGATCCGGTGGTGCACGTATTTGGGCTCGGCCCCGTGATTGCGATACAGCCGCAGCTCGCGCGCCAGCGCCGCGTCGTTCGTCACGATCAGCCCGGCGTCGCCGAAGGCGCCGAGGTTCTTGCTCGGGAAGAACGAGAAGCACCCGGCCACGCCCATCGAGCCGGCCTGCCGGCCGTGATAGCGGGCGCCGATCGCCTGGCAGGCATCCTCGACGACGGCGATGCCGCGCGGGCGCGCGGCGTCCAGGATCGGATCCATGTCCGCCGAGAGGCCGTAGAGATGCACCGGCATGATGGCGCGCGTCGCCGGCGTGATCGCCTGCCGCACCGCCTCGGGATCGAGGTTGTAGGTGGCCGGGTCGATGTCGACGAACACCGGCGTCGCGCCGAGACGTGACACGCAGCCGGCGGTCGCGAAGAACGAGAAGGTGCTGGTGATGACCTCGTGGCCGGGGCCGATGCCGAGCGTCATCAGGGTGGCGAGGATGGCGTCGGTGCCCGACGACACCGCCACGGTGTCCGCGACGTCCAGCGCCGCGGCCAGCTCCCCCTCGAGGGCCGCGACGTCCGGTCCCATGATGAAGCGCTGGCTGTCGCAGACCCGCGCGATTGCGGCGAGGATCTCCTGGCGGAGCGGCGCGTACTGTGCCTGGAGATCCAGCAGCGGCACCGCCGGGCGGGACGGCGGCATTACCGCACCACGATCTCCGGGTTCCCCCACAGCGGCAGGTCGTTGCGCGTGTCGGTGGCCGCGCCAGGCAGGCTGGCGTAGGTGTTGAAGATGAGGTCGACGTCCTCGCCGGCGTAGGTCGAGAGATCGACGCGCACGTCCACCCACTTCCGGTCGCCCTGATTGGCGAACGGATGGACGTGCTGCGCGAAGAGCTCCTCGAACGCGCGGCCGTCGGAGACGCCGACGAGGAACTTCACGCCGTCCCCTTCCTTGGTCCACGAATCCGGGTGCATCCCGAGCGACACCCACAACCAGCCGTCGTCGGGCACGCGAACCTTGTAGATGATGCGGGTGCCGGCGGTCGGCTGAATCGCGATCGCCTGCTTGGTCACGCCGGCCAGCGTGACGTCGGCGACGCTGAACAGGTTCGGTTCGGGCGGCCGCTTTTCCGCCGCGGCAAACCGCTCGAGGAGATCGATGCGGCGATTGCCGCCGCCGCGGCCGAACAGCCACCAGCCCGCCACGATGACTGCCAGCACCACCACCGCGGTCAGGACCGCGCGATTGCCTTTCATACCGCCTCTTGCCTCCATTGGAAAAAACGAGTCACTGTACCACGATCAGCGCTGCCGCTCCTTGACGGCGGCGCGCGTTTCGCGGTCGGTTTCACGCCGCTTGATCGTTTCGCGCTTGTCGTGCGCCTTCTTGCCCTTGGCCAGCGAGATCGCCACTTTCACGTAGCCGTTCTGGAAGTACATGCGCGTCGGCACGAGCGTCATGCCCTTCTCCACCGTCTTGCCGATCAGCTTGCGGATCTCGACCTTGCGCAGCAGCAGCTTGCGCCGCCGCGTCGGCTCGTGATCGGCATAGCCGCGGTGGCTGTAGGGGTTGATGTGGACGTTGTAGATCCAGATCTCGCTCCCCTCGATGCGCGCGAAGCTGTCGCGAAGATTGACGTTGCCCTCGCGGATCGACTTCACCTCGGTCCCGAGCAGCGCCATCCCCGCCTCGAACGTCTCGAGGATGTGGTAGTCGTGGAACGCTTTGCGGTTCTCCGCAATGTTCCTCTGCGCTGCTTCACGCTCGGTCTTCGCCACGCGCCCTCTCGATCCTGTTCCCCGCGAGCGTCGCCGCGAGCGTGACCGCTTCGACCAGGCTCGACGGATCCGCGCGCCCCTGGCCGGCGATGTCGAACGCGGTCCCGTGATCGACCGAGGTCCGGATGATCGGCAGCCCCAGCGTCACGTTGACCGCGCGCCCGAACGCCGCCATCTTCACCGGAATCAGCCCCTGGTCGTGGTAGCAGGCGATCACCGCGTCGAACTCGCCGCGCATCGCCCGCAGGAAGATCGTATCCGCCGGGAAGGGACCGTCAACCGTGAGGCCGCGGGCCCGCGACGCCTCGATGGCCGGCCGCAACACGTCATCGTCTTCGCGGCCGATCACGCCGTGCTCGCCGGCATGCGGGTTCAGCCCGGCGACCGCGAGCGAGGCGCGCGGGTAACCGAACCGCGGCAGCTCCTCGGCGGCCAGCGCGATCATCGACTCGACGTGATCGCGGGTCAGGGCGGCCGGCACCGCGGCGAGCGGGATGTGCACGGTCAGCAGGACGACGCGCAGCTCGGCCGCATGGAACATCATCGCGAAGCGCGAGGTGCCGGTCAGGTGGGCGAGCAGTTCGGTGTGCCCGCGCCAGGCCAGCCCGGCCGCCGCGAACGCTTCCTTGTTGATCGGCGCGGTCGCGATCGCGTCGACGCGGCCGGCCTGCGCATCGGCGACCGCGGCCACGATCGCGTCGTACGCGGCCCGGCCGGCGGCGGCGGAGACCCGTCCTGGCGTGAAGCGCTGCAGATCCGCTGGCGATGCCGGGCCGTAGAGCACCGGCTCGCACACCGCGAGGACGTCCGGGCGCGCCGCGCAGACCGCGGCGATCTCGGGCCCGATCCCGGCGGGATCGCCCACCGTGATCGCGATGCGGGGTCGCGCACCCATCAGCCGTGCGACGTGCAGCTGCCGCAGCCGCCGCCGCTGCCGCACGACCCGCATCCGCCGGACGGCCCGGTCGGGTTGCTGCAGGAGCCGCAGCCGCCCTCGTCTGCACACCCGCCGTGGACGACGCCCTTGCCGTTCGGCAGCTCGTAGCGGAGGCAGCACTTCAAGCGGCCGCACATCCCCGACAGCTTCGAGGGGTTCAGGCTCAGGTTCTGCTGCTTCGCCATCTTGATCGAGATCGGCTCGAACGTCTTGAGCCACGTCGTGCAGCAGAGCGGCCGGCCGCACGGGCCGTAGCCGCCGAGCATCCTCGCCTCGTCGCGGACGCCGATCTGCCGCATCTCGATCCGGGTGCGGAAGTGCGCGGCCAGCTCGCGGACCAGCTCGCGGAAGTCCACGCGTCCGTCCGCGGTGTAGTAGAAGATCAGCCGCGACCCGTCGAACAGCTGCTCGACCCGCGTCAGCTTCATCGCGAGCTGCCGCTCCTTGATCTGGAGCAGGCAGACGCGGCGCGCTTCCTGCTCGCGCTGCTGCTGCTTCAGCCGGGTCACGATGTCGTCGCGGGTGGCGCGCCGGACGACGCGGGCCGGCGGGTCGTCGGTTGGCTGGCGGCGGTCGGTCAGCGCCGGGATCGGCCGCGTAACCGTGCCGATGGCCGTCCCGTCGGCGCCCTGCACGATGATCTGCTCACCGGGGACCAGCGGCCGCGGGCTCGGGTCGCTGCTCGCCGTCGGCGAGCGTCCGTGGATCGGAATCAGGGTTGTCGAGGGCGAATTCCGGGAGGAGGAATCCGTAGGTCCGGCCAGCCGGGGTGAACTTGACGCTGACGAACGGCCGTGGCGGCCCCGAGCTCATAACGGCCTCTATTCACGATCGCCCCGCCGGCCGCTGCGAATCGATCGTTGCTGATTCGACGAGCCAGCCGTCACATCTGAAACGCGAGCCAGTCGGCGACGATCTTCGGGCTCGCATTCCGATCGAGCGCCATGAGCGCACGGTCGACCGCGGAAAACGCGCGAACGGCGCGCTCGCCATCGTACGACCGGGTCAGCCGCTGCAGGCTGTCGACCAGATCGGCGTTGGCAAGCGTGCGTTCGTCCGCACGAGAAAGCAGGACTCCCAGATCACGCAGCATCGACGACACCAGCCGCAGGCGCCGGCTGAGCTCGTCCCGATCGACCCTGTCAGCGCCGAGCGCCTTCGCCGCCGCCAGCCGCTGCCCCGGATTCGTGGCGGTCGCCGCCTGCTGCAGCAGGGCTTCGGCCGCGTCGCGCGCCCCCGTGTATCCCTCGGTATCGCCTTCGAGCGCCTGACCGATGCTGCCATCCGCCAGCGCCGCGGCCGCATGTGCGGCCGGTTCGGCGAAGCCGTGGTCCGCGATCAGCACCGCCGCGACGTCCGCCCGGCGCCAGCCGTCCAAATCGCAGGTGCTGGCAGCGCGATCGCACCGTCGGCAGCAGCATGTCCGGCCGCGAGGTCACCAGCACGAACGAGGACGCGCTCGGCGGTTCCTCCAGCGTCTTCAGCAGCGCGTTCTGCGCCGGCGCCTCCATCGCGTCGGCATCGTCCACGATCACGACCCGGCGGCGGCCTTCGAACGGGCGGTACGCGCTGCGCTCGATTGCCTGCCGCACCTGGTCCACCTTGATCGACCCGGTGTCGCCGGGCTCGATCATCAGCACATCGGCGTGCACGCCGCGCTCGATGCGCCGGCACGGACCGCAGGCGCCGCAGGCATCCGGCGCCCGGTCGGGGCCGCCCGGCTGCGGCGCTGTGCAGTTGAACAGTTGGGCCAGCGCGACGGCCGCGCGCCGCTTTCCAACTCCGTCAGGTCCGGCGAAGATCAGGCTGGGCGGAAGTGAACCACGCGAAGCCGCCCGCGCCGTCAGATCGAGCAGACGGCTGTGCCCGGCGAGGTCTCGGAATGGCATGGTCGGGCTTGGGGAATCGTATCACCGCCCGCCGGGCTTTTTCTTCTGGTCCTCTTTCTTTTTGTCGTCCTCGGACTTCTTGTTGTCGTTGCCGATTCCGAAGACACGCGACCAGAAGCCGCGCTTTTTCTGGGGCTGCGCGGTGTCGGCGTCAGCCGGCGGCGCCTGCGCCGCTGCGGCTGGCGCGCCGGCTGAGGCGCGCGGGGGGGCGGGTGCGGAGCCTGCCGGCAGGCCGGTCGTCTCCACCGGCACCGGCGCGGCACCGTGGTCCTTGCCGAACATCCCGGCCAGGGTGTCGATGAACGAGCGATCCGGGTGCAGCGGACACTCGGTCGTCGGCTGCGTCCCCTTCACGAAGTACTCGGTGAAGATCATCGACCGCGTCTCGATCAGGCCGTCGCGATTGACGACGTCGACGCGTTCGCAGCCGCCGGCCGGCAGCTTGCCGGAGAGCCGGCACACGTTCGTGCCGATCACCGACGACGGGCGATCGAACCAGTCCGGCTTGTCGCCGCGGGTCGCCGCCTTCATGAAGCTCGCCCACATCGGCACCGCGACCTCGCCGGCGTAGCCGTTGCGGATGATCGTCTTCGGCTGATCGAATCCCACCCACACGCCGGTGACCAGGTGCGGCGTGAACCCGACGAACCACGCGTCGACGTAGTCGTTGGTGGTGCCGGTCTTGCCGGCAGCCGGCAGCGTGAAGCCGCTCTGGCGCGCGCGATAGGCGGTGCCGGCGTTGATGACGTCGGCCAGCATGCTCGACATGAGGAAGGCGGTCGATTCGCTGACGGCGCGCTCGGCCTTGCCCGGCTCGTCGAACAGCACGGTCCCGTCGCTGTCCTCGACGCGGCGGATCGTCACCGGCTTGCGCACGATGCCGCCGTTCGCGAACGCGCCGTAGGCCGCGGTCAGCGAGATCAGCGTGACGTCGCCGGCGCCGAGCGCGAGCGACGGCACGCTTGGCGGCGTCCCGACGTTGAGCTTCTCGGCATACCCGACCGTGCGATCGATCCCGACCGTGTTGAGCAGCTGCACCGCGGCGCGGTTGCTCGACGTGCGCAGCGCGGTCCGCAGCGTCATCTGCGTCGCGGTGCTGTGCTCGTCCTCGGGCACCCAGTCTCCCTGCGCCGTGAGGATCGGATCGTTGAGGTTCGTGATCAGCGTCGCCGGCGAATGCCCGGCTTCGAGGGCGGCGGCGAACACGAACGGCTTGAACGCCGACCCGGACTGCCGCTTGGCCTGCACCGCGCGATTGAAGCGGCTCTCGTTGAAGTCGCGGCCGCCGACCATGGCGCGCACGTGGCCGGTCGTCGGATCGATGGCGATCAGCGCCCCCTGCAGGTACCCGGGCAGGGCGTCCTTGGCGACCTGCTTTTCCCGCGATGCTCGCGGCGCATCGGTGAAGCCCTTGCGCTTCTCGATGTCCTGGAGGTTGCGCTCGACCAGCGACTCCGCCGACTTCTGCACTTCCGTCTGCATCGTCGTGAACACGCGCAGCCCGCCCTGGTAGACGCGCTGCCAGCCGAACCGCTCGACCAGCTCGCGACGGACGTGCTCCTTGAAGTAGAGGCCGGAGTTCTCTTTCACGTCGAGCCCGTCGACCAGCTTGACCTCGGACTTTCGGGCCCGCTCGGCGGTGGCGGCGTCGATGGCGCCGTAGCTCACCATCGTCTGCAGCACGACGCTGCGCCGCGCCAGGGCCCGCTCGAGGTTGACGGTCGGCGCATACGACGAGGGAGACTGGATCAACCCGGCCAGCAGCGCCGCTTCATCGACCGACAGATCGCTCGCCGACTTGCCCAGATAGCCGCGCGCCGCCGCCTCGACACCGTACAGTCCATCCCCGAGATACACCTTGTTCAGATACATCTCGAGGATCTGGTTCTTCGTGTATTCGCTCTCGATATACCCGGCGAGGATGATTTCCTTGAACTTGCGGCGGTAGGTCTTGTCCCGGCTCAGGAAGCTCATCCGGGCAAGCTGTTGTGTAATGGTGCTGCCGCCTTCGGCACGGCGACCTTCCTCGACGTTCTTCAGGACCGCGGCCGCCACCCGGATGGCGTCGACGCCGCTGTGGTCGTAGAACCGCTGGTCCTCGACCGAGATCACCGCCTTCACGAGGTTCGTCGAAATCCGGTCGTAGGGGATTTCAATACGTTGTTCCTTGAAGATCGTGAAGACAGGCTTGTCGTCGGCGTCGAAAATCGTCGTGGACTGGGCCATGTCGCCGAGTCCATTGATGGCATCCCGATTCGGTAGCCCGGCTGTAGCCTCATAGCTCAACCACGCTGCCAGGCCAACGGTCGAGAACCCGACGACGGCGACGAATACGGTCAGGGCGATGAGGGTGCGCGGCCGACCGCGCAGGATCGTCCAGTCACGATTCACGTATGAGCGAAGAAAACGGATCACGGACTTTCCACACGCAAAACTCGGGCCGAATCAACGATCCGGCAGCCACTGGCCAATCTCTATTAAATCCCCAATCGACCCTCCCAAATCCGCAATCAATCCCCACTCCCCCGTCCACCAATCCCCAATGAGGGCCCCCACCGTCGCCATCGTCATCCCCTGCTACAACACGTCGGCCGCCTGCGCCGCCGTCGTCCGTCAGGCGCTCGCCGTCACGCCGTTCGTGCTCGCGGTGAACGACGGCTCCACCGACGATACCGGGATGCATCTCGATCGCAGTGGCGCGCGCGCGCTGCACCTCGGCCGGAACGGCGGCAAGGGGGTGGCGCTGCGCGCCGGGATCGCCGAAGTGCTGAAGGGACGCGACGGTGCGCTCGGCGAGTCGTTCGACTATCTCGTCACGCTCGACGGCGACGGCCAGCACGATCCCGCCGACGTGCCGCGGCTGATCGAGCACGCGCGGCAGACCGGCGCCGACCTGGTGATCGGCGGCCGCAACGTCGACCTGATGCCGCCGAAGAGCAAGTTCGGCAACCGATTCTCGCGCGGCATGTTCTTCGCCGGCACCGGCCAGCACGTGTCCGACACCCAGTCCGGCTTCCGCGTCCTGTCGATCGCGCTGGCGGAGGCCCTGCTGCCGGTGGTCCGCTGGAAGCGCTACGAGACCGAGTTCGACATCCTGTTCCGCACGGTGGCGCTCGGCTTCCGCATCGCGACCGTCGAGATCCCGACCGTGTACTTCGACGAGAACCGGCGCTCGCACTTCCAGCCGTTCCGGGACTCGATGCGCGTGTTCGGCGTCACGTGCCGGCATGTGCTCGGCAGGGCGCGGCGAAGGTGGGCACGGAAGCAGTGAGCGCGCGCCCCTAAACTCCCAACTCCCAATTCCCAACTCCCAAAGGGAAATCGGAGCCTGTTGTGCTTTGGGAGTTGGAAGTTGGGAGTTGATCCGTGCCCTTGCCCAACCCTGCAACCCCCAACTAAAATGCCGCTTCCCCTCTGTTTCCTCCGGGAGCTTTATCGCATGACAAGACAGACGCTGTTGATTGCCACACTGGCGGCCTGCGTGACCGGCGTGGTCACCGGGCAGGGTCCGGACGCCACGGGTGTCACGGCCGAGGCCCTCAAGGGCATCGAGTTTCGCAGCATTGGCCCGACGCTGACGACCGGCCGCATCCAGGACATCGAGATCGATCCGAAGAACCCGAGCGTGTGGTACGTCGCCAGCGCCTTTGGCGGCCTCTGGAAGACCGAGAACCGCGGCATCACGTTCGCGCCGATCTTCGACAGCGCGGTCAGCTTCACGCTGTGCTGCGTGGTGGTCGATCCGAAGGACTCGAATGTCGTGTGGGTCGGCACCGGCGAGAACAAGAGCCAGCGCAGCGCGCACTTCGGCGACGGCCTCTACAAGTCGACCGACGCCGGCAAGACGTGGAAGCGCGTCGGCCTCGACAAGTCCGAGCACATCGGCAAGATCCTGATCGATCCCCGCAACTCCAACGTCGTCTACGTCGCGTCGCAGGGACCGCTGTTCTCGGCGGGCGGCGACCGCGGCCTCTTCAAGACGACGGACGGCGGCGCGACCTGGAACCCGGTGCTCACCATCAGCGCCGACACCGGCATCAGCGACATCGTGTTCGATCCGCGGAACGCCGACGTGATCTACGCCTCGGCCTACCAGCGGCGGCGCGCCGTCGGTCAGATGATCGGCGGCGGTCCCGAAGGCGGCATCTTCAAGACCACCAACGGCGGGAAGAACTGGACGAAGCTGACGCGCGGCCTGCCGACCGGGGACATGGGGCGGGCCGGCCTCGCGGTCGACGGCCGCCGGAATCCGGCGACGGTCTTCGCGATCATCGACGCCAAGCGTCCCGAGTCCGGGTTCTTCCGCTCGGACGACGGCGGACAGTCGTGGACGCGGGTCGGCCGCATGACGCCGGGTGCGGGTCGCGGCGGGCGCGGCGGTGCACCGGCAACGCCGCCGGAGCCGTGCAAGGCGCTGCCGGTGCCGGGCCGCGACACGCCGCCCGAGCCGGTCGAACGCGGACGGGTCGCGTCAGCCGTCACGCCGGCCGCGGCTGCGACACCCGCACCGAGCCGCGCCGGAGCCCGCGGAAATCGAAGAGGAAGAGGAAGAAGACCAGCAGGAGGCGCAGGCACAGGGCGGCGGACGCGGCGGACAACCGACCGACGACTGCTACCGAGGCGGCGGCGCGCAGTACTACCACGAGATCTATGTCGACCCGTACCGGCCCGACACCATCTGGTCGATCAACGTCAGCATGGAGAAGAGCACCGACGGCGGCAAGACCTGGGCGCAGGCGGGATTCGAGAGCACCGGGGTTCACGTCGATCACCACGTGCTCGAGTTCGATCCGACCGATCGCAACCACCTGCTGCTCGGCAACGACGGCGGCCTCTACGAGTCGTACGACGAGGGCAAGAGCTGGCGCTTCTTCGCGACGCTGCCGGTGACGCAGTTCTATCGGCTGTCGGTGGACAACGCCAAGCCGTTCTACAACGTGTGCGGCGGCACCCAGGACAACTTCTCGTTCTGCGGGCCGTCGCGCTCGCTGAGCCGCCTGGGCGTCCGCACCAGCGACTGGTACATCGTCAACGGCGGCGACGGCTTCCAGACGCGCAGCGATCCGGAGGATCCGAACATCGTCTACGCCTCGTCGCAGAACGGCGGCATCGTGCGCCTCGATCTGCGGACCGGCGTGTCGCGATCGATCCGGCCGCCGCAGTCCGGCGGAGGAAGGGGCGGCGGCGGCGGTGGCGGAGACGACGAGATGCCGGGCGTGCCGCAGGGCGGTCCGGCCGGCGCGGCGGCGCAAGGAGCCGCGGCCGCACCGACACCTCCACAGGGCCAGACCCCGCAAGGGCAGGCGCCGCAGGGGCAGAACCCGCAGGGACGCGGCGGCGGTCGCCAGGGCGGAGCGGGTGGTGGCGGCGATCGCGTCAACTGGGACGCGCCGTACATCATCAGCCCGCACAATCCGAAGCGGCTGTATTGGGCGACGAACCACGTCTATCGCACCGACGATCGGGGCGACACGTGGACGCGGATCAGCCCCGACCTCTCGCGCAACCTCGACGCCTTCAACATCCCGATCATGGGCAAGGTGTGGCCGCGCGATTCGGTGGCCCTGAACACGTCCACCACACCGCTCAGCAACGTCGTGACGATCGACGAGTCACCGCTGCTCGAGGGGCTGCTCTACGCCGGGACCGACGACGGGCTGGTCCAGATCACCGATGACGGCGGCAAGGCGTGGCGCAAGGTCGAGGACTTTCCTGGCGTCCCGAAGTGGACCTACGTGACCGACGTGTTCGCGTCGCCGCGCGACGTCGACACGGTGTTCGTGACGCTCAACAACTGGCAGCGCGGCGACTACAAGCCGTACGTCGTCAAGAGCACGGACCGCGGCAAGACCTGGAGCAACATCACCGCGAACCTGCCGGACAAGCACGACACCTGGGCGATCGCGCAGGATCACGTCAACGGCGATCTGCTGTTCGTCGGTACCGAGTTCGCGCTGTTCACGAGCGTCGACGGCGGCAAGCAGTGGATTCCGCTCAAGGGCGGAATGCCGCCGGCGCAGATTCGCGACATCGCCGTCCAGAAGCGAGAGAACGATCTCGTGCTCGGCACGTTCGGGCGCGGCTTCTACATCCTCGACGACTACAGCCCGCTGCGCGAGATCACTCCGGCCGCGCTGGCGGAAGAGGCGCGGCTCTTCCCGCTGCGCGACGCCTACCTGTTCAATCCGCTCGGGCTGTCACCCGCGGGTTCGGCGGGCCTGAGCCCGTTGTCCGGCCTGTGGGCCGCACCCAACCCGCCGTTCGGCGCCGTGCTGACCTACAACGTGAAGCAGGCGCTGCCGGCCGACGCGCGGCTGGTGGTCACGATCACCGACGACAGCGGGCGGCAGATCCGACGCATGGACGTGGAGAAAACCGCCGGACTCCGCCGCGTGGCGTGGAACCTGCGCGGCGATCCGCCCGCAGCCGGCGCTGACGGTCGCGGCGGCGGTAGAGGCGCCGGTGGCGGCGGTGGTGGTGGTGGCGGCTTCGGCCGCGGCGGCCCGCCGCAAGGCGCGCTCGTGCCCCCCGGAACCTATCGCGCCACACTCGGTCGTCAGGTCGGCGACCAGGTCACGGCGATCGGCGCGAGCCAGACGTTCAGGGTCGTGCCGGTACAGCAGTAGAGCGGGATCCCGCAGTGGGGTCACTCGCGGGGGCTGGATCTGCATTACTTGGTTGCGTCGCGGGGGCCCACCCCCGCGACGCCGCGTGGGGCCCCACCCCCACGCGCTACCAGCGCTTCGCTTCGCTCGCGCCGTTGGTTAGAAGCAACGGGCTGCTTGGATCAGCAACCGGTGCGAATTGAAACAGAAAGCTAATCCAAGCGGCTAGGCGCTGATAATCACCGGCGCGAGCGAAGCGAGCGCTGGCGGCGCGTGGGGGTGGGGCCCCACGCGAGCGGGCGGGGGTGGGCCCCCGCCCGCAACTAAGAAATGCTAACAAGACCGCCATTAGCCATCCCATAGCTCGCCCGATATGAGATTTGTCACGCTCTTCCTCTTCGCCGTCGTCAGTTCCATCGCCCTCGCCAACGCCAAGGCGCAGACACAAGCTGCCCCTGACCCGCCGCGCCTGATCAACGCCTCGACCGACCCGCTCCTCGCGCCGTTCCGGTTCCGATCGATCGGACCGGCGAGCATGGGCGGGCGGATCGACGACATCGCGGTCGCGGAATCCGACCCGAGCATCATCTATCTCGGCTACGCGGTCGGCGGCGTGTTCAAGTCGGTGAACAACGGCACCACCTTCGAGCCGGTGTTCGACGAATACCCGACCGCGTCGATCGGGGACATCGCGATTCATCCGACCAATCCGGAGATCGTCTATGTCGGCACGGGTGAAGCCAACAACCGGCAGACGTCGTCGTTCGGCGACGGCGTCTACAAGACCATCGACGGCGGGAAGACGTTCCAGCACGTCGGCCTTCGCGAGACGCAGACGATTGCGCGCGTCGTGATCGATCCGCGCAATCCCGACACCGTCTACGTGGCGGCGCTCGGCCATCTGTTCGGGCCGAACAAGGAACGCGGCGTCTACAAGACCACGGACGGCGGCAGGACCTGGAACCTCGTCAAGTTCGTCGACGAGGACACTGGCTTCACCGACATCGCGCTCGACCCGTCGAACCCCTCCACGGTGTACGCGGCGAGCTATCAGCGGCGGCGCATGGGCTGCTGCTTCAACGGCGGCGGCGCGGGCAGCGCGCTGTGGAAGAGCACCGACGCCGGTAAGACCTGGACGAAGCTCACCGGCAACGGCCTGCCGCCCGGCACCTACGGGCGCATCGCCCTCGACGTCTCGCGATCGAACCCGAACGTCGTCTACGTGCAGATCGAAGCCGCGTCGGTCGGCGCCCCGCAGACGACGGGCGCGAACGATCCGGGTGCGGAAACGGAGACGACGCCGCCAGGAGCGGCGGCGGTGCCGGGAACACCGCCGAGCACGGCGCAGTCGGGAGCGGTGGCGCAGCCGGCAGCCGGACGCGCCGGGATCACGCCCGCACCGGCCACTGCGCAAGCGGCCGGCGGCGCGCGCGGCGGCGGACGCGGCGGCGCCTACAACTGGTGCAACAACGCCGGACCCGGCCGCGGCGGCATCGGGCGCGGCGACCAGCCCGTTGTCGCGCCGCCCCTGAATCCGGCGAGCGGCGGGCTCTTCCGATCGGACAACAAGGGCTCGAGCTGGACCCACGTCAGCAACTGCAACGCGCGCCCGATGTACTTCAGCCAGGTCCGCGTCGATCCGTCGAACGACAAGACGGTCTACGTGATGGGCCTGCCGATCTACAAGTCACTCGACGGCGGCCGGACCTTCGCGTCGCTCGATCCGGCAGGTGGACACGACGCCCCCGGCCACGTCGATCAGCACGCGCTGTGGATCGATCCGAAGAACCCGAAGCACCTGCTGATCGGCAACGACGGCGGCTTCAACGTGAGCTGGGATCAGGGCCGGACGTGGGACTTCGTCAACACCATGGCGACGTCGCTCGCCTACTGGGTCAGCGCCGACATGCGGCGGCCCTACTTCGTCTACGTCGGCCTCCAGGACAACGGCAGCTGGGGCGGGCCGAGCGCGACCCGCAGCATCAACGGCATCCTGAACTCGGACTGGTTCGGCATCGGCGGCGGCGACGGCTTCCAGACCGCGGTCGATCCCACCGACTACAACATCGTTTACACCGAGTCGCAGAACGGCAACACCAACCGCTACGACCTCCGCAGCGGGCGCGCGCAGAGCATCAGGCCGCGGGCGGCGGCGCTCGGGCGGGGCGGCCGCGCCGGCGGGCGCGGTCAGGGTCAGGCGGCGGGACGCGGCGGCCCGGCCGGGATTCAGGCTGGCGGCAACGTGTTGAACGCGGATCCGGACGATCAGTACCGCTTCAACTGGAACACGCCGTTCCAGCTCTCGCCGCACAACCCGAGCATCGTCTGGCTCGGCGGCAACCGGCTGTTCAAGTCGTACAACCGCGGCGAGACGTGGATCGCGAGCGAGGATCTGACCAGGCGGATCGATCGCAACACCATCGCGATCATGGGCGTGCCGGGAAACCGCTCGATGCTGTCGAAGAACGACGGCGTCACCGCCTACAGCACCATCATCGCCGTCGACGAGTCGCCGGTGATGCCGGGCGTCGTGTGGGTGGGTACGGACGACGGCTACGTGCAGGTCAGCCGGGATGGGGGACAGACCTTCACGGAAGTCGGGAAGAACCTGCCGGGATTGCCGGCGGATCATCTCTACTGGATCTCGCGGATCGACGCGTCGCACGCTCGATCCGGCGGTCGCCTACGTCGCGGTCGATGGCCATCGGTCGAACGATCTGAAGCCCTACGTGTTCGTGACGCGCGACTACGGGCAGACCTGGCAGAGCATCGCCGCGAACCTCCCGGCCTACGGGTTCGTGCAGGTCGTTCGTGAGGACCCGAAGAACCCGAGCCTCCTCTACGTCGGCACCGAGTTCGGCCTCCACGTCTCGGTCGACGGCGGCGCCTCGTGGAAGCCGTTCATGAACAACCTGCCGACGGCGCGCGTCGACGACATCCTCGTCCACCCGAGGGACAACGACCTGATCCTGGCGACGCACGCGCGCGGCGTGTGGATCGCCGACGACATCACGGCGCTGCAGCAGTTGTCGTCAGAGGTGCAGTCGCAGGACGTGGTGCTGTTCGACATCCGCCCGGCGGTCGCGTGGCTGAACGATCGCCAGCGCGGCCAGCAGACCGGCGGACAGAAGGCGTACGCGGGCGAGAATCCGCCGCGCGGCGCCGCGATCAGCTACTACCTGAAGTCGGCCGCGAGCGGCGACGTCCGGATCACGATCAGCGACGGCAGCGGCCGCGCCATCCGCACGTTCGAAGGAACCAGACGCGCGGGCATCAATCGCGTGCAGTGGAACCTCACCGGATTCCAGGCGGGAGGCGGCGGTGGAGGCCGTGGTGGCGGCGCCGCCGCGCCGCCCGGCGCGTACACGGTGACGCTGGAAGCCGGCGGCAAGAAGCTGACGAAGCCGCTGACGGTGCTCGAAGACGTGTGGATGCGGGAAGAACGGTGAGAGTCGCCTACCGCGTGATCCTGAGCGGCACGAGCGCCTCGACGCGCTCGGTGGCGGTGCGCGCGATGACGGCGATCAGGAACTCACCCGCGGCCAGGCTGCGCAGCGGCAGATCCACTTCGTACTTACCGGTGGCGTTGGTGTGAATCGGCAGCTGCACCAGCGTGTTCCCGCGCGGGCCGAGCAGCTCCGCGGTCATCGACGCTTCCGCCGCCGCTGACCCATAGGGCGCCACCCGCAGCAGCACGCGATCGGTGCGCGCGAAATCGCGGCTGGCATGCGGAATCGGCGAGGTCGACAGGCTGCGGAACTCCGAGGTGTTGCGGGCGCGCGACAGCACCGGCGTCGACAGCGCCAGCGTCGTGCTGGCGGGATTCGGGACCGTCAGCGAGCGCTGCTCGCGATCGATCACTTCCCCGCCGCTGTCCCGAATCGAGAAGTCGAGCTGAATCGTGCCCGGCGCGGCCTCGAACGTCGCCCCCGCCTCCTGCATCGTGCCTTCGAAGATCTTCTGGCCGCCGCTCATCGCGGTGACCAGGACGGACGAGGCCGCCGACCGGCCGCTCATCTCGGGGCGCGGCGTGAACGCGAGGTTGACCTGGCACCCCGCCTCGCCGGGCGCGACGCCGATCCAGAGATCCGCGGCGCGGCGTGAATTGTCCGGCGTCAGCTCTTTCAAGGCCTGCGACACCGTCGACGGCAGCGCCGCCGCGGCGGCGATGGCGCGCGCCCGCTCGACCTCGGCGCCGCGCGGCGCCCAGTAGCCGTTGCGCGCGCGAACCTGCACCCCCGACTGCTTGACGCGGACCTTGATCTCGCGGAACTTGCCATCCAGCTGGTTGTCCTTCGGCGAGTAGCCAAGGAGGTAGAACGCGCTCGCCGTCTGGACCACCCGGCGCAGCGCCGTGCCCATGTCGTTGCTGACGATCGCATCGCCGCCGGTGGAATCGGCGAGCGCGGCGAGCAGGCTCGACATGCCGCCGCCGAACCCGCCTCCCGGCCCGGCCTGCAGCCCTCGCGGATCGACGGTGTAGATGGCGGTGTTGTTGTCGTTCGCGGTACGAATCAGATCGGAGAGCACGCGGACCGCGTCCTGACCGAGCCGGCCGAGGCCTTCGCTCACGAACACGATCGCCTTGCGCCCCTGGCGGATCGTGCCGAGGTGCATGATCGCGCTCTTGAGCGCCGACGACGTCACCTGCGAGCGGATGCGCTCGACGTCCTGGGCGTTGCGGAGGTGCGCTTCCTCGATCGCGCTGCGCGCCGGCACGTAGACGCCGCGGCGGCCTCGCAACAGGTGCACCTGATCGGCGAGCGCGCGGCGATCGCGGGTGAACTTGATCGCGTCCGAGGGCGTGAGCTGATCCATCAGCCCGACCAGATCGGTGGGGCCGAACGACTCGAGCATGAACCGACTGAGCTGCTCGCGGGCGCGCACGGCGCTGCCGAACTGATCGATGTGGTACTCGTTCCAGAAAATCAGGAACACCCGCACGTCGTCGCGCGCCGCTTCCGCCGCCGCATGCGCGCGCGAACGGATCGGCAGCGACAGGTCGTCGGTCGGCTCGCCGTTGGCGTCCACCAGCTTGAACGACGTGATCGCCTGCACCTCGCCGTTCTCGCGCAGCTCGAAGTCCTCGGCGGTGAGGGAGCGAACCGGACGGCCGTCGCGGTCCATGACGTTGACGTCGACGCGCACCAGATTGGTGCCGGTTCTGAACGTCGGCTGGCGCGGCTGCTCGTCGGAAGACTGCTGCGTGGATGGCGGCTGCGAGGGCTGCTGCGGCGATGTCGACTGAGTGGGCGGCGGCGACTGAGGCGACGGAGTTGAGGACGGCGGCGATTGCTCCGCCTGACCGCTGACCAGCACGGTCAGCAGTCCGATCATCCATACGCACGCGAGAATTGAGCGGCGAGGCATGGTATTCACGGCCATCCTAGCACGCTGCGCAAGCCCCTCCTGACACCAGGCGCGAGGCCGGTTCGTCCCTTTCGATCCTGGAAAATCACCTGACGGCTGAGGTAATTCGCACCAGGACTCGGGACAACCGACCTCGCGCCTTCGACACCGCTGACGTCGGCCGGCTACGGCCGAGGGCCGCCGCCGCGCGGCCCCCGCGCCAGCCGTTCCCGCACCTGCGCCCGCTGCTCGGGCGTCAGGATCTGCGCGATCTGCTGTTCGATCGCGAGCTGACGGGTCTGGCGTGCGCTCAACGCCGCCACCAGCTGCTGCTGCAGGCTCGACACCTTCTCCGCGTCTACCGTGTCCGCGTAGATCGCGGCGTGCAGATCGCGACGCAACTGCGCGTCGGCCGGTGGACCGTCCGCGGTCGGACGTTCGGCGTCGAGGATGGCCTTGATCTTTGCCTGCTGGTCTTCATTCAGATCGAGACCTCGCAGACTCATCAACGGACCACCACCTCGCCGGCCGCCCGGTCCGCGTCCGGGACCGCCGAAACCGGGCCCGCGCTCCTGAAAGAACGACGCGCCCTCGAACCCGCGACCGCGCAGCTCGCGCCGGTCGTTCCCGGCGTCGGCCAGCGTGTACGCCGTCAGCCCGAGGACCGCCGTAATCACAACACTCAATGTGAACCGTTTCATGTCCCGTTCCTCCTTACACCCCTTTGGAACGGGCTCCCCATGGCACACGGGTGGCGGCCGTGTGAAAAAACCATGATTGGCCGGATCGGGCGTATTTCCGCGATTCTCCCCGGCTACACTGAGGTCAACCGATGGACACTTCGCGACCCAGGCCGGGCGCCCGCGTGCTCCTCGTCGAGGACGACGAGCACATCCGCGAGCTGGTCGAACTGCACCTGCAGCTGGAAGGGCTGACGGTCGTCTCGACCGGGGACGGCAACGAGGCGCTGACCCGCGCCCGCGCCGAGAGCTTCGAGCTGATCGTGCTCGACGTGATGCTGCCTGGGCTCGACGGCGTCACGGTCTGCCGCGCCATCCGGCGCGAGTCGCGCAACAGCGACGTGCCGATCCTGATGCTCACCGCGCGCCGGGATGAATCCGACAAGGTGCTCGGGCTCGACAGCGGCGCCGACGACTACCTCACCAAGCCGTTCGGCGTGCGCGAGCTGGTGGCGCGCGTGCGCGCGCTGATGCGCCGCCGCCGTCCGGTCATGGGCGAGCACGCGCCGGCGGTGCAGGCCGGCGAGCTCGCGATCGAGCCGGCGCGCCGCCAGGCCAGGCTGGGTGAGAAGGACATCGAGCTGACCGCCCACGAGTTCGAGCTGCTCTACGTGCTCGCGGCCAACCGCGGCATCGTCTTCAGCCGCGAGGCGCTGGTGCAGCGCGTCTGGGGCGAGGACACGCACATCACCGTGCGCAGCGTCGATACGCTCGTCAAGCGGCTGCGCCGCAAGCTGGAGAACGATCCGGCCGATCCAAAGTTCATCCTGACCGTCTGGGGATCCGGTACAAGTTCGCCGATGCCTGATCCAGTCTGGTTTCGCAGTCTCTACTGGCGCATCGCGATCGGCTTCGTCGCGATGCTGGCGCTGCTGCTCACGCTGCAGGCCGGCCTGCTGCTGTGGCTGACCGGGCGGTTCCACGCCTCGATCTCGAGCCGCACGCCGCAGCAGCTCGCGGATCTCGTCGCCCGCGACCTCTCCGATGCGCTGACGGACAATCCCGAGCTCGCGCTGGACACTTACGTCCAGGAGCGGTTCGACGACATCGCGCAGCCCTTCGCCGTGGTCATGCGCGACGGCCGGCGCGCCTCCAATCGTCCGAATGCACTGCCGCCGGGATTCGGCGAGCGCTTCGGCGCGCGGCGTCCGCCGCCACCCGGCGAGCCGGGCGAACGCGGCGGCGGCCGCGGCGGGCCGCCGGGGTTCGGCGAGCCGGGCGAGCCCGGTCAGCCCGGCGAACGACGCGAGCGGTCACCGGGCGACCTGGCGCCAGGCACCGGGACAGGGGGAGAAACCGTCCCCGGAATTGTTCGTGCGGCGTCGCGGCGGCGGCCGCGGCGGCCCCTTCCCGAACATCTCGCCAATCGTCGTCAGCGGCCTGCAGGTCGGGCAGGTCGCGGTGCCGTCCGGACCGCCGCCGATGGAGATCGTGCTGCGCGAGCTTGGGCCGACGCTGACCTGGTCCGGGCTGGCGCTGCTCGCGATCGGCGCGACCATGACCGCGCTGATCATCTTCCGCCCGGCACGGACGCGGCTGCGATCGCTGGAACATGCGGCGCGCGCGCTCGGCGAAGGGCGCACCGACGTGCGCGCGGACGAACGGGGCGGCGACGAGGTCAGCGCGCTGGCGCACACCTTCAACCAGATGGCCGGCGAGCTCGAGGCGCGCGACCGGGCGATCGCCGCGTCCGATCGCACGCGGCGGCAGCTGCTCGCCGACGTCTCGCACGAGCTGATGACGCCGTTGACCGCGATCCGGGGCTACACGCAGACGCTCGCGATGCCCGGACTCTCGGTCGACCAGGCGACGCGCGGCCGCTACTTCGACATCGTCGATCAGGAAACCTACAAGCTCGAAGCGATCATCGGCGACCTGCTCGATCTGGCGAAGCTCGAAGGGGCAGGCCGATCGCTGGAGATCGAGCCGGTGTTCGTGTCCGAGCTGTTCGGCCGGGTCGCGGATCGGCACCAGCCGACGCTGCAGGCGCGCCAGATCGCGCTCGAGATCGACGCCGACGAGGACCTGCAGGTGCCGGCCGACGCCCAGCGCCTCGAGCAGGCGATCCAGAACGTCGCCTCGAATGCGATCCGGCATACGCCCGACGGCGGCCGCGTCGAGCTCCGCGCCGAAGAACGCGGCGACGAGATCGTGCTGATCGTGCGGGACACCGGATCCGGCATCCCCGAGGAGCACCTGCCGCGGGTGTTCGACCGGTTCTACAAGGTCGATCCCTCGCGCACGTCGACCGGCAGCGCGTCCGGCAGCGGCCTCGGCCTGTCGATCGTCCGCGCCATCGTCGAGCAGCATGGCGGCAAGATCACGGCGTCGAACGCGGAGGGAGGCGGGGCGGTGTTCGAGATTCGGTTGCCGAAGTCAGAAGTGAAAAGTCAGAAGTGAAAAGGGAAAAGTGAAAAGGAACCGACTGATCCTGCTGCCGCTTGCCGCTGCGGCCGCGGTGTTCCTGATGCCACCGCTCCGGGCGCAGCAATCCGTCCCGGCCGGGTACTGCCGCATCGACGGCAAGGCCGTGAGCGGGGCGATTCCGATTCCCGGCGTGGCCGTCGTCATCAAGTCGGGCGAGACCGCCGCCGGCGCCACCGCCGCTACATCGACGGACACCGACGGCACGTTCCGCCTCACCGTGAAGCCGGGCACGTTCCGGATCACCGCGGAGTTGACCGGATTCACGCCGGTGTCGCGCGAGGTGACGCTGGCCGGCGACAGCTGCAGCCAGACCATCGACTTCCAGATCGTGCTCGCACCGCGCACGACGCGACCCGTCGCGGCGCAGCCGCCGCAGGGCCGGGGCGCGGCGCCCGGTGGACAGCGCTTCGAGGCGCTTGCGGTGCAGGAGCAGTCGGCAGCCACGACGCTGGCAGAGAGCACGCCCGATCGTGAGGCGGAGGAAACGGCGGCGAGGCAGCTGCTGCCGCCCGGCTTCTCGACCGAAGGGCCGGCGCAGGCGGTGACGTTCGCGGGCAACATGGCGAATCTCGATCGCGGCATGATGGGCGAGCGGCTCGAGGCCATGGGCCGCGGCGAGTTCGATCCGGTCACTGGAGAGCTCCCGCCCGGGTTCGGCGCGCCCGGCGCACAGGGCGCCCCCGGAGGATTCGGTCCTGGACAGGGTCCGGGCGGACGTGGAGGACCGGGTGGACGCGGCGGTCCCGGCGGACCCGGCGGGTTCGAAGGCCGCGGTGGTCCTGGCGGCGGTCCGGGCGGCGGCCGCGGCGACTTCATGATCGGTGGCCGCGGCGGCCGGCAGAACGCCTACACCGCCACCGCCAACTACACCTTCGGCGGCTCGCCGCTCGACGCCGAGCCCTACCAGCTGCGGCCCGATGCGCCGGTCGCGCGGGCCCCCTACACGCGGCAGAATTTCGGCGGCACCGTCGGCGGGCCGGTCCGCATTCCTGGCATCTACAACGGCACGCGCCGCACCAACTTCACGATCACCTACGGCGGCAACCGCGGCGACGAGCTCTTCGATCAGTACGCCACCGTGCCGACCGAGGCGATGCGCAGCGGCAACTTCTCCGGCGCGGCGGGTCAGCTCGTCGACCCGGTCACCGGACAGCCGCTGGCCAACAACCAGATTCCGGCGGCGCTGCTCAGCCCCTCCGCGGTGGCGCTGCTCCGCTTCATCCCGCTGGCCAATCTGCCGGGCGGCACCCGGAACTATCACTACACCTCGACGACGGACTCGATCGGCGACAACTTCAGCGCACGCGTCACCCACAACTTCACACCCCCGCCCGTGGGCGCGCGCGGTGGCGGCGGCGGACGGGGCGGCGGCTTCGGCGGCCGCGGCGGCGCCGGGGGCCGCGGCGGTCGCGGCGCGCAGCAGGGCACGACCGTCCTCCTCAACGCGCAGGTGCAGTACCGGCGCAACGACAACGAGCGCCTCAACGTCTTCCCGACGCTCGGCGGCCGCAACAGCAGCTCCAGCCTGTCGCTGCCGGTCTCGCTCAACATCGCGCGGCGCCGGACGATGCACAACGTCAACGTCAATTATTCGAAGACGACGTCGGGGACGGTGAATCAGTACGCGAACGTCGAGGACGTGGCCGGGGCCGCCGGCATCCGCGGCGTCGCCACCGATCCCTTCGACTGGGGCGTGCCCGATCTGTCGTTCAGCAGTTTCTCGAGCGTCCGCGATCTCGCGCCGAGTCAGCGGACCGACCGGCGGCTGTCGGTCGGCTACACCTGGTCGCGGCCGCTGCGGCAGCACACGCTGCGCTTCGGCGGCGACTACCGCTGGGATCAGTCGAACAACCGCACCGACGCCAACGCGCGCGGCGCGTTCGTGTTCACCGGCCTGTATGCGTCCGGGGGATCGGGGCTGGCGCGCGGCGACGGGCTCGACTTCGCCGACTTCCTGCTCGGGCTGCCGCAGCAGGCCAGCCTCAACTACGGCCCTGGCAACGTCAAGCTCACCGGCCGCTCGATGAGCCTGTTCGTGCAGGACGACTGGCGCAAGAGCTCGGCGCTCACCTTCAACCTCGGGCTGCGCTACGAGCTGCTGTGGCCGTTCGTCGAAGACAACGGCCAGATGGTCAACCTCGACGCCGCGCCCGACTTCACCGCGGTCGCGCCGGTCGTGTCCGGGAGCTCGGGCCCGTACAGCGGCGACTTCCCCACCGCGCTGATGGCCGCCGACTCGAACAACATCGCGCCGCGGGTCGGCGTGGCCTGGCGCATCAAGCCGGGGACGGTGCTCCGCGGCGGCTACGGCATCAGCTTCAACTCCGGGTCGTACTCGACGATCGCGCGACAGCTGGTGGGCCAGCCGCCGTTCGCGGTCACCAACACGGCGATTGGATCGACGTCCGAGGCGCTGAGCCTGACCGACCCGCTCGCCACCGCCTCGCCGCTCGAGACCGCCAACAACTACGGCGTCCAGCGCGACTACGCGCTCGGCACGGTGCAGACCTGGAACGCCGACTTCTCGCGCGATCTCCGGCAGGTGTGGAACGTCGGCGCGAACTACACCCATACGCGCGGCTCGAGTCTCGACATCCTGCGCGCGCCGAACCGCGATCCCGACGGCCTGCGCATCGAAGGCGTGCAGCCGTTCCTGTGGCAGACGTCCGAAGGCTCGTCGACCCTGCACGCAGCGGCCTTCCGCCTGCGTCGCCGGCCGGTCAAGGGCATCGGCTTCGGCGGCACCTACACGCTCGCGCGCTCGCGCGACAACGCCTCCTCCATCGGCGGCGGTGGCGCGGTGGTGGCGCAGGACGATCGCAATCTCGACGCGGAATGGGGGCTCTCCAGCTTCGATCGCCGGCATCAGCTGTCGTTCGATGCCAGCATCGAGCTGCCCTTCGGCCAGAACCGGCGCTGGTTGAACAACGGCGGGATCTGGGCGGCGCTGTTCGAGAACTGGCGCGCCGCGACGACGTTCACGTGGCAGTCGGGGACGCCATACACGCCGCGCGTGCGCGGCGCCGCCGCCGACGTCGCCCGCGGCACCAACGGCACGCTTCGCGCCAACTACAGCGGCGATGCCGTGCAGGTCGGCGACCCGACCATCGACCTGTTCTTCAACACCGCGGCGTTCTCCGTGCCCGACTCGGCGTCGTTCGGGAGCGCCCGGCGCAACATGATCATCGGGCCGGGCAGCCGCCAGCTGAACGCGCAGTTCTCGCGCGACCTCAGGTTCCAGCGCAACCGGACGGTGACGCTCCAGGTGAACGCCAACAACCTGCTCAACATGGTCAACTACGCGGCGATCGACACGCTCGTGAACTCGCCGACCTTCGGCCAGGTGCTGTCGGTGCGGCCGATGCGCTCGGTCCAGTTCAATCTCAGATTCAGATTCTGAAAGAGCCTTGTCAACTCCCAATTCCCAACTCCCAACTCCCAAGGGGAGCCGTTCGTACCATCTGGGCGGAATACGCGTGGTCCCGGCTACGTCGCCTCGTCTTTCACCCAGAAGGTACGAGCCGATCGTTTTGGGAGTTGGGAGTTGGAAGTTGGGAGTTGGCGCGCTGGGTCGGCCTGTTCGCCCTTCTCCTCGTCATCCAGGGCGACCGACCCGGCGCCCAGCAGCGCCCCGTGTTCCGCAGCTCGCGCGAGGTGGTGTCGATCGACGTCGTCGTCCGCGATCGCGACGGCAACATCGTCCGCGGCCTGACCCAGGCGGATTTCGAGATTCGCGAGGACGGCCAGCCGCAGGACGTGGTCGCGTTCGCGTTCCAGGCGATCACCGATACGCCGCCCACCGGCAAGCCGCCGACCGACCTGCTCGCCGGCGTCGAGGCGAAGATGGCCGAGCCATCGAAGAGTCCGACGGCGGCCGCCGCCGAGCCGGCCGCGGCGCCGCTCACCTCGGACGCGATCGCCGGGCGTCGGCTGATCGTGCTGCTCTTCGACGTCAGCTCGATGCAGCCGGAGGACGTGCAGCGCGCCGTCGACTCGGCGCGGAAGTACGTCGCCGAGCAGATGAGCGCCGCCGATCTCGTCGCGGTGGCCACGGTGTCGTCCACGCTCGACGTGCTGACCGACTTCACCGCCGAACGCGAGCGCGTCGACGTCGCGCTCGGCCGGCTCGCCTACACCGAAGGGCTGGCGACCGAGGCGCCCGCGGCCGTCACCGCGGCCGTCGAGGAGGCGATCGCCGCCGCGGAGGAAGCGGCGGCCGTGGAGACCAGCGAGCTGGACATGTTCAACAACGACGTGCGGCTGCGCGCGCTGCGCACGCTCGCCGACACGCTGGCGCCAATCGAGCAGAAGAAGGCCATCGTCTACTTCAGCGCCGGGATGCAGCGCAACGGGCAGGACAACCTCGTCGAGCTGCGGACCGCGATCAACGCCGCGATCCGCGCCCACGTGGCGATCTACCCGATCGACGTCCGCGGCCTGCAGGCGGTCGTGCCCGGCGGCGACGCGCGCCAGGCCAGCGGCCGCGGCCAGACCATGTTCTCGGGGCGCGGCGTCGCCCAGCAGTTCTCGCAGCTCGCCGGCTCGCAGGACACCCTGACCTCGCTCGCCGCCGACACCGGCGGCCGCGCCTTCACCGACACCAACGATTTCGGCGAGGCGTTCACCCGTGTCCAGCGGGACATGTCCGCCTATTACCTGCTCGGCTACAGCAGCACCAACGGCGAGAAGGACGGCCGCTTCCGCCGCGTCCAGGTCCGCGTCAAGCGCGACGGCCTCCGCGTCGAGGCGCGCGCCGGCTACTACGCGCCACGCGACTTCGCGCACACCAATCGCGGCGACCGCGAGACGCAGCTCCAGGACCAGCTGTTCGCCGCCGTCTCGGCCACCGATCTGCCGGTGCTCGTCACCGGCGGCTTCTTCCGGATGGCCGCCGACCGCTACTACGTCCCGATCTCCGTCGCCGTCCCCGGCTCCGCGGTGACCGTGCCGGCGGGAAAGGACAAGGCCACGCTCGACGTGCTCGGGATGGTGCGCGACGAACAGGGCCGTCCGGTCGGACGCATCCGCCAGACGATGGACCTCGCCGGCGGCGCCGGCACGACGCTCGAAGGCAAGCAGGTGCTGTATCAGTCGGGCGTCACGCTGCCGCCGGGACGGTTCGCCGTGAAGGTCGTGGTGCGCGAGAACACCAACGGCGCGATCGGCTCGTTCGAGGCGCCGGTCGTCGTGCCGGAGCTGAAGCAGTCGCCGATCAAGGTCAGCTCGGTCGTGCTCAGCACGCAGCTGCAGACGCAGGCGCAGCCGCGCGGCCGCTCGGACAACCCGCTCGCCCGTGACGGCGTCCAGGTCATCCCCAACGTCACCCACGTGGTCGGCCGCGATCAGAAGCTGTACTTCTACTTCGAGGTCTACGAACCGGCGGTCGCCGAGGGCTCGGCGCCGGACATCCGCGCCAGCCTGGCGTTCTATCGGGGGAAGGTGAAGGTGATGGAGACGCCGGTCGTCGAGCGCACCAGCCTCGATGCACCCGATCGCCGCGCCGCGATCTTCCGGCTGGAAGTCCCGGGCGAAGCCTTCAAGCCCGGGCTGTATACCTGCCAGGTCAACATCATCGACGCCGCCGCGGGCAAGTTCGCGTTTCCGCGGCTGGCGCTGCTGGTGAGATAACGTCAACTCCGACAAGTCGCCCAGCTCCCGAACGCCCAACTCCCAACCCGGACCGAGCGGTTCGAAGCAGCTGGGTGAAAGTCGTGCGTGTTAGCTGGTCACTCGCGACTTTCACCCCATTGTTCGAACGACGACGCCTTGGGAGTTGGGAGTTGGAGGTTGGGAGTTAGCGCGAGAGACTCACGTTGAGCGTCGTCGTTTCCCCCCGCCGGACCCGGACCTCGGCGCTGTAGGTTCTGAAGCCGGCCTTCCGCACTTCGACGCGGTGCGTGCCCTCGTTCAGCTGCAGCGTGACGTCCCCCGCCGGAGATTCCCAGCGCTCGCCGTCGACGATGATTTCCGCATCGCCGGGTTGGACGCGAATCGCGACGCCGCCGTAGTCCTGGCTTTGCGGCGTCTCGCGCTGTATCTGGACCGTGTCGCGATCGGGCGGATACGAGTCGCGCCGCGGCGGCGGCTGGTCGGGATCGCTGCGTCGCGCCGGCGCCGGCGGCGGGCGCGGCCGCGCGTCCTCCGTATCCCCGGCCGCGAGCGGCTGCATCACGTGCTCGATACTGATCGTGGCGCCCGGACGGAACAGCACCGGCTGCCGGAACGAGCGGTGCCCGGCCAGGTAGATCTCGAGCTGGTGCTCGCCAGGCTCGACGTCCAGCCGCTGCGCCCAACCGTCGAAACTGTCCACGGTGCCGACGAAGTAGCCGTCGATGAACACCTCGGCGTGACGCGGCTTGACCTGGAGCCTGGCCGAGCTGGCGTAGTAGCCGCCGTAGTAACCGGCCGGATACGGATAGACCTGCCCGTAGTAGTACGGGTAGCCGTAGCCATAGCCGTAGCCGAAGCCCCCGTACCAGCCAAAACCGCTGTACCACCCTGAGTAGCCGCCGAAGTACAGCGGCGAATAGTAGTAGGGGTAATAGCCACGGTAGTAGGGGTAATAGGGGCGATAGTACGGGCGGTAATAGGGACGCGCCGAAGTGTAGACCGCCGGACGGACCGCCGGACGTGGCACAGCGCGCCGTTGTGCAGACGCGTCAGCCGGCACGATCGCAGCGGTTGCGAGCACTGCCAGCAGGACGATCCATCGCGAATTTCGAGTCACCGGAAACCTCCGAGCAGGCGGGCGATCGTCACACCAGCAACCGGAATGCCAGCGCGACTGTGACAAACCGGCGCGAATGGATCGCCGGTCCAGGTCGAGCGTCACTTTCCGAGCACAGGGTGTCGCGCGCACAGGACAGCCGTGACGCTTCGGGCGCCGATGTCCTGTCCCTTCCGGCGTTATCCCCCCGCCGAGAGCAGGTTGCGCGCCAGCATCACGTCGCTCTCGTCACCAATCAAGTACAGCACATCACCGTTCTGGAGCTGCTCGTCCGGTGACGGCGCCGTGATGTACCGCGCGCCCCGCTGGATGGCGATCACGGACGCGTTGGTGTTCGCTCGGAGGTTCAACTCCGAAATACTGCGGCCGAGCCCCCAGTGATTCGCTTCGATGCGGTGGGTGGACACCGGCGTGTGGCGCAGCGCCTCGGTCAGCGAGCCCGCGTCGCGAGGCGCGCGCATCGGCCGCAGCGAGACCGACTCGCGGCGGAACACGTCGAGCAGCGTCTCGATGAGGTTGCCCGGCACGTTCAGCCGGGCGAGCAGCTGGGCGACGACTTCGAGCGACGCCTCGAGCTCTTCGGCCACCGCCACGGTCGCACCGGCCTGCTGCAGCCGCTCGGCTTCGAGCCGGTACCGCGACCGGACCACGAGCGCCACCGTTGGTGAAATCTCGCGCGCCGCCTTGACCATCCGCAGCGTCGCGTCGGGATCGCTCACCAGGCTGACCAGCGCCTGCGCATTCTCGAAATGCGCCGCGTGCAGGCTCTCCGGGGTGGTGGCATCGCCGTAGAAGATTCGCTCCCCTTCCGCCTTGAACCGGCGCACCGTGGCCCCGTTCAGCTCGAGGATGAGATACGGCACCTGCAGGTCGCGGAGCACCCGCGACACCAGCTGACCGCCGACGCCGTAGCCGAGGATGATGACGTGTCCCGACAGCGGCGGAATCCCGACTTCGAGCTCCGGCTCCATCGCGACGCGGAAGCGCGCCCCAATCCGGTTCGCGATCACCGGCGCGAGCGTCAGCAGCAGCGGCGTCAGCACCATCGTCGCGACGCTCGAGCCGAGCATGATCTGCCACATGGTCTGCGGCAGCAGTCCCGCGCCGAGTCCGGCCTGGCCGAGGATGAACGAGAACTCGCCGACCTGCGCCAGCGCCACGCCGGAGGTGATGGCAATCCGCGTCGGCGACGACGCGATCAGCAGCGCGCCGGTCGCGATCGTCGCCTTCAGCACGATGAGGCCGACGGTCACCGCGACGACGATGTGCAGCACGCCGGCAATCGCCGGCAGATCGATCAGCATGCCGAGCGAGATGAAGAACAGCCCCGAGAGCACGTCGCGGACCGGCCGGACCTCGGCGTAGGCCTGGTGGCTGAACTCGCTCTCCGCCAGCATCAGCCCGGCGAGAAACGCCCCGACGGCCATCGACAGTCCCATCAGCGAGCCGAGCCAGGCGGTGCCGAAGCTCGCCACGAGGATCGCCAGCGGGAACGCCTCCCGGCGGCCGCTCGCGGTGACGAGCCGCAGCAGCTGCGGCAGCACCAGGCGGCTCACCGCGGCGACGGCAGCGATGGCGAGCACGGCCAGGCCCAGCGCACGCGGCACCGCCGTCAGCGGCGTGCGTCCCGACAGAATCGGCACCAGCAGCAGGAGCACGACGATGGCGAGGTCCTGGAGCAGGAGGATGCCGACGGTCAGGCGTCCGTGCGGCGCGGACAGCTCGTTCCGCTCGGCCAGCCCCTTCAGCACGATCGCGGTGCTCGACAGCGCGACGAACAGGCCGATGAAGATCGCGAGCTGCACCGACGCGTCGACGATCAACAGGACCGCGGCCGTACACACCGCCGCGGTCACGACGATCTGCAGCGTGCCGGCGATGACGATGGTGCGCCAGATCTGCCGCACCGCCGCCAGCGAGAAATCCAGGCCGACCGTGAACAGCAGCAGCACGATGCCGAGCTCGGCCAGCATCTCGACTTCTGCGGCGGTGGCGATCACGCGCAGGCCGCTCGGACCGGCGACGATGCCGGCGACCATCATCGCGACGATGGCGGGCACGCGCGCGCGGGCCAGCCCCACGACCAGGATCAGCGCGATCGCGTAGGTGAGGACCAGGTCGGCGAGGAAACTATGGTCGGGCATACGGGCGAGCGAACAGGATCAACTCCCAAATCCCAACTCCCAACTCCCAAGCAGAGCCATTCGAGACATCTGGGTTGAAGACGCACCGAACTGCCCGGGCGCCGCGACTTCTGCCCAGATCTCTCGAACGATTCCGTTTGGGAGTTGGGAGTTGGAAGTTGGGCGTTATCACAATCACTGTCAATGCCCCGGTCCCAGCAGCACGGCGTTCATGAACAGCAGCGTCGTCGCGTCGGTGAAGGCGCGGTAGTTCGGGTCCTCGGCGAAGGCGATGATGTGGCCGCTGCCCATCGGCTGGTGCATCAGGAAGGCGCGCTGCGAGAGCAGCGGCTGCGCTTCCTTCCAGACCAGGCCGGCGGCGACCAGGCGGTCCTCGGTGGCATAGAGGCCGACGTTGCGGCCGGCGTCGAGCTTGAGCGGCGCGAACACGCGGGCGCCTTCGATCACCGCGGTGATCTCGGCGTCGAGGCCGGCGGTCAGCCAGTGGTTGCGATCGAGGCGGACGCGGAGCATCGCGCCGGCCAGGTTCTCGGGACGTTCACGCTCCGGTTGAATGGCCTTGTCGTAATCGAACGGCTTCGACGTATCGGGCTTGGCGCCGGATCCGCCGCCGCCGCTGCCGCCGCCGCTCCCGCCGCTGCCGCTGGCGGCGCCGCCGGCCGCCGGTGCCTCGGGATCGCGCTCGGCGGAGCCGTCGCGCAGCAGGGTGTCGCTGGACAGCAGCCCCACCCGATCGCGCGCCGCCCATCGCGAGGCCTCGGCGAGCGTGATCAGCGTGCCGCCGTTCCTGATCCAGTCGCGCAGCCGGCGGAGCGCGTCTTCGCTGAAGGTGTAGTTGCCGGACGGCAGCACGAGGACGTCGTAGTCCGCCATGTTGAAGTTCTGCAGCGTCGCGCTCCGCATGGCGGTGACGCGCTGGCCGAACCGCCGCTCCAGGGCGAAGCGCGCCCAGCCGGCCGAGAGGCTCGACGCCGGCGCGTCCCAGGCGAGCAGCACGCGCGGGGCCTTCAGCGCCGCGACGCGGCCGCTGCCGAGCGAAATGCCGGACTCGGTCCACGTCTCGGAGATCGGCACCAGCTCCGCGCCGTGACGCTGCGCGATCTGCGCCAGCGTGGCGGCGTTCGACTGCGGGATGTCGGCGAGGCGGACGAACGCGGTCCCGGCCGGATACTGCCGCTTGCCGTGCGTGAACGCCTCGTCGGCCGACAGCACGCGGATGCCGGCGCGCAGCGCTTCGGCGGCGGCGGCCGCCGCACCCGTGCCCCAGGGCATGAGGAAGCCAATCGTCCCGGCGGGAGGCGCCGGCGGCGCCGCGGACTTCCAGTCGGTCACGTCCACGGCCCGGGCGGTGGTCACGCGGTCAGAGGACAGCACCTCGAGATCGAAGGCGAGCGGCAGGCTCCAGGCGGTGACGTCGTAGATCTGATCGGGCAGGCGCTCGCGCCGGCGGCGATCCTGTTCCTTGAGGAAGGCCTCGTCCATCTTGATGTCGGGATCGAGCAGGTTGCGGGCGAGTCGTCCGGCGGGCTGGGCCAGCGGCACGATCAATGTCCCGGCCGACAGCGTACGCGAGCCGACCTGGATGCTCTCCTCGGCGCGCTTCACCTGGATGCCCTGCCGGGTCAGGATCTCGCCAAGCCGGCTGACCCGGGCCGGATCCTGGCCGGCCGGCACCAGGTACTCGCGCGTGCCCTGCTGTCCGAGCTTGATCGCGCTGCGCCGGTAGTCGAGAAAGTCGCGCAGCAGCCGCTCACGGTTGCGCGCCGCCGTCACCGCCGTCGTCAGCGCCGCGGTGTAGTGCTGCGTCACGGCCTGCTTGTAGGTCAGCACCGAGTCGTCCTGCCGGCGGAACGCCAGGCCGCGCGCCGAGGCCTGCTCGAACGTCATCGCGATCGCGCCGTGGAACGCCGGCCACGAATCGCCGTAGCCCGGATAGAACGCGTCGTAGACCTCGCGCACGAAATAGCCGAAGCCGCGCCGATCGAACTGCGCGGCGTTGGCGCGGCCGAACGCGTCGAGCCAGCGCCGCTGCGCCTCCGTCATGAACGGGTTGATGGGATCGGCGGGCGGCGCGAAGTAGTACGTCGAGTTCCCGCCCATCTCGTGCAGATCGACGACGACCTGCGGATACCACTCGAGCATGACCCGCGAGCGCCCCTGGGTCTCCGGCTGCGACAGCGCGAAGTAGTCGCGGTTCATGTCGAACAGGTAGTGATTCGACCGCCCGCCCGGCCACGGCTCGTCGTGTTCCGCCGACGCGGGCTCCGGATCCGGCTCCACCGCGCGCCCGAGCAGGTTGCCGGTCACGAAGCGCTGCCGGCCGTCCGGGTTCTGCATCGGGTCGACGATCACGATGGCGTCGCGAACGGTCAGGTCGGTGTCGGCGTCGCCGCGCGCCGCGAGGAGGTGATAGGCCTCCTGCAGCGCCGCGTCGGACGACGAGATCTCGTTGCCGTGGACGCCGTGGATCAGCCACACCATCACCGGCAGATCGGCGACAAGACGATCGGCATCGCCCGCCGCGGCGGCCAGCGCCTGCATGCCCTTGCGGATGTCGTCGAGCCGCGCCATCCGCTCGCGCGACCCCACCATCAGGTAATGCAGCGGCCGCCCCTCCCAGGTCGTCGCGTACTTCACGAGGCGGGTGCGGTCGGGGGCCGCCTTGGCGAGCGCCTCCAGGTAGCGGCCGATTTCCTCGGGCGTGGTGATCTGTTCACCGGGCTTGTGGCCGATCACCGATTCCAGCGTTGGAACGGCGGGGTCATATGTCACACCCGGGGAGATCTGCGCAGACGTGACGGCGGGGAGCAGCAGAAGAAGCAGGAGCAGCGCTGAACGCATGAAAGTTTGTACCACAAGACCAACTCCCAACTCCCAACTCCCAACTTCCAAAGGGAGCCGCCGCGAAACAACGGGGTAGAAGGCGTACCGGCTGACCCGTCCGCAGGTCTTTCACCCTGTTGTGCGAACGACTCTGTTTGGAAGTTGGGAGTTGGGAGTTGGGAGTTGAAGTTTAGAATGTCGCCATGCATCGACGAACCTTCGCGCTTTCGACGTGCCTTCTGACCGCGCTGGCGACGCTCTCGGCGCAGCCACCCGCGCCGGCGCCGCAGCAGCCGGCGCCGCTGCAGCAGCCGCCGACCACCGACCGGACCTTCACCGCCGTCGCCCCGTACCTGCCCGACATGACGCGGCTGGCGGCGGCGACCAGCGAGCTGCGCGATCTGGTGGACCGGTTCGCCGCCGATCGCCAGGCGCTGCAGCGCTTCCACAGCGTGCCGGGCTCGAACGAGCGGCGGGCGCGGCTGCGCGCCTTCCAGCAGGCCTGGCTGCAGGCGCTGCCGAAGATCGACTTCGCGAAGCTGTCGCGCGAAGGACAGGTCGACTACGTCCTGCTGCGGAATCACATCGAGTATTCGCTCAAGCTGCTCGACCGCGAGGAGCGCTGGGAGCGCGAGACCGATCCGCTGCTGCCGTTCGAGGAGGACATCGTCAAGCTGCAGGAGGATCGGCAGAAGCTGCGGTTCATCACGCCGGAGGCGGCGGTGACCGCGCTGGCGGTGATCGGCGAGCGGGTGCGCGAGGCCAGGGCCGCGACGATCAAGGCGACGCCGCTGGCCGGCCAGCGGGCGGCGCAGCAGGCCGAGCGGCTCCGCGCCACGCTGGACCAGTGGTTCGGCTTCTACAACGGCTACGACCCGGCGTTCACGCAGAAGGTGCCGGCCGCGCATCGCGAGGTCACGCAGGCGCTGACCGACTACGCGCGGTTCCTGCGCGAGAAGGTCGCGGGGCTCAAGCCGGGCACGGTGCTGGCCGACAACACCGGCCGCGGCGGTGGCGGGGCGGAGCCGGCCGCGGCGGTGGACGAGGCCGTGGCGGCGCGCCAGACCCCGGTCCGGTCAGCGAGGAGATCGTCGGCGACCCGATCGGCCACGACGGCCTGATGGAAGACCTCGCCGGCGAGATGATCCTCTACACGCCCGAGCAGCTGATCGAGATCGGCAACCGCGAGTATGCGTGGTGCGAGAACGAGATGAAGAAGGCGTCGCGCGAGATGGGCTTCGGCGACGACTGGATGAAGGCGCTCGAGAAGGTCAAGAACGCCTACGTGCCGCGCGGCGGCCAGCCGGCGCTGATCCGCGACCTCGCGCTCGAGGCCGAGCAGTACCTGAGGAAGCACGACCTCGTGACCATTCCGCCGCTCGCCTCCGACATCTGGCGGATGCAGATGATGACCCCGGAGCGTCAGCGCGTGAATCCCTTCTTCACCGGCGGCGAAACGATCAGCGTGTCCTACCCCACCGACTCGATGAGCGCCGAAGAGCACCTGATGAGCATGCGCGGGAACGGCATCCACGTCTCACGCGCCACCGTGCAGCACGAGCTGATCCCCGGGCATCACCTCAAGGGCTTCATGTCCGATCGCTACAACACCCATCGATCGCTCTTCAACACGCCGTTCATGGGCGAGGGCTGGGCGCTCTACTGGGAGCTGTTCCTGTGGGATCACGGGTTTCCGCGGTCGCCGGAGGACCGCGTCGGCATGCTGTGGTGGCGCATGCACCGCGCCGCGCGGATCATCTTCTCCCTCAACTTCCACCTCGGGAAGTGGACGCCGGAGCAGTGCATCGACTTCCTGGTCGAGCGCGTCGGCCACGAGCGCTTCACCGCCACCGGCGAAGTCCGCCGCTCGTTCGCCGGCACCTATTCCCCGCTCTACCAGGTCGCCTACATGATGGGCGGCCTGCAGATCCGGGCGCTCCACCAGGAGCTGGTCGGCTCGAAGAAGATGACCGCCAAGGCCTTCCACGACACCATCCTGCGCGAGGGCAGCATGCCGATCGAGATGCTCCGCGCGGCGATGACGACGGTTCCGCTCAGCCGGGACTACCGGCCACAGTGGAAGTACTACGGGGCTATCTCCACCCCCTGAGCTTACGGACCTTGCTGGGTGGAGAGCTACCGGAGGATATCGAGGTACCGGATCTTAGGAACGGAGCAACGGAGCCAACGAAGGTAACGGAAAAGAGAGCGATCTCCGGCTCCGCGGTGATTCGCCGCGCGCTCCGCGCGCGCCGGTGATTCAGATTCCGTTTTCACAAGCGACATGAACCCCGACTCGCTTGTGAAAAACGGAATCTGGATCACCGGGCGACGTGCCGGCAACGCCGGCACGGGCGAATCACGGGATCACCGGAACACCTGTCTTTTCCGTTTGCCTTCGTTTTCTCCGTTGCTCCGTTTCTAGGATCCGGTGCTCTCCGTCCCCTTCGTTGCCTGACAACTACGGCCCCGGGATGCGCGGCAAGTATTCGCAGAAGCGCATGCTGCCGCGCGCGCAGACGGCGGCGATGCCGTCGCCGTCGTTCCACAGGTTCTTCGGGTTCTGCCACATGTAGCCGTTGATGGTCAGCTGCAGCGCCAGCACCGGCGCCAGCACCGACTTCGGCAGCAGCCGGACCGCCGCGATCAGCGGAATTGCCAGCAGCGGGACGATCGGCATCAGCATCCGGGCCGGCGGGGACCAGCCGCCGGTCCAGCCGTGCACGTTCGTGATCGGGCAGAGCACCAGCGCCAGGTACGAGCCGACGACGAAGAGGATTCGCCGCACCAGGACGCCGTCGAGGCCGACGAAGCCGGCCAGCGCGAGCGCGTAGATCGGCGCGTAGATCAGCAGCCCGTATTCCTGGTCGAAGAGCAGCCCGCCGAGCCTGACGCCGACATCCCGCAGCGCGGGCACGATGCCCTGCCAGTCCCCGGTGCGGCCATGCGGCGTCGTCAGCAGGGTGCCCCAGAAATGCCAGGTCACCAGCGTGCGGACGGCCGCCAGAACACCGAGACCGAGCACGAATCCGCCGAGATCGCGCCAGGCCCTGGTCCGCCGGATCGCGAGCACGCTCAGCACCGTGAGCGCGAACACCAGGCCCGCGTTCCGCACGTGCACCAGCCACAGCAGCCCGATCGCGGCGCCGGTGACCGCCCAGAACGCCTGGCCGCTGCCCAGGCCCGGCTCGAGCTCGGCGCGCCGGAGATCGCGCGTGTCGAGGGCGACGCGGCGGAAGACGTAGACGCAGAGGAGCGCGCTCGTCAACTCGGTGAAGATCAGCACCGAGAAGATCATGCAGCGGCGGGGACAGGACCGCCACCGCCGCCGTCGCAAACGCCGCCGGCTCCGACCCGCCCAGCTCGACGTAGGTGTCGAACAGCATCAGCGTCAGCATCACCGCGAGCCCGATCATCAGGGCGCTGAGCGCGTGGCGATAGAGAATCGTCGGCGTCACCTTGGCGCGGCGCAGCAGCTCCGGAGGCGCGAGCCGGACGATCCGATGTACGACGGGGACGAGCACGCGCGCCGCCGGCGCCAGCAGCAGCGGCAGCCCGACGTCGTGCACCGGTCGCACGGTGCCGCCGACGCCGCGCCTCACGTGCGCGCCCGCCTCCAGCCCGCCGCCGGCGATCAGCGGTTCGTTCGCCCCATAGTTGTTGGCGACGTCGGCGTCCCAGTCGAAGGCGATTGAGTGCGCGATCGCCAGGTAGTGCGGCTCGTCACCGGTTCCGGCGTTGGTGGCGTGGGAGATCAGGCCGAGCAGGACCACGACGACGAGGAAGCCGAGCCAGCGGCGGAGGCGGTGCCGGTATGGGAGCGTGGCGGCCAAGGATGCGGAATTGTACGCATATAATCGCGGTGCCGTTGGGCCCATCTGACCGCCCGTGATCCCGATCACCCGCCACAACACTCCCTTCTATCTCTTCCTTGCGGGCACGTTCGCGTTCCTGACCATCCCGCGCATGGCACAGGCCGGGATGTTCCTGGACGGCACCATGTACGCGGTGATCTCGCGCAATTTCGCGAGCGGGGTCGGCAGCGCGTGGCTGCCCCGCTACAGTGCGGTCGATACGTTCTTCCGCGAGCAGCCGCCGCTGGGCTTCGTGCTGCAGGGCGCGCTGTTCACGCTGTTCGGCGATCATCTCGCCGTCGAGCGCGTCTACTCGTTCGTCGTCGCCGCCGGCACCGCGCTGCTGATGATCGCGATCTGGCGACGGACGATCGCCGATCGCCGCTACGACTGGCTGCCGCTGTTCTTCTGGCTCGTGCCCTCCGCGCTCACCTGGGCCATCGTCAACAACATGCTCGAGACGACGCAGTCGCTGCTGACGACGGCCGCGGTGCTGCTGTTCGTGCTGTCCGTCCAGTCGGCGGGCACGGGGATGGTGTGGGCGGGGCTCGCGGGCGCACTGGTGGTGGCCGCGGTGCTGACCAAGGGACCGACCGGCCTGTTCCCGCTCGCCGCGCCGGCCATCGGCCTGGCGCTGTTCCGCGCGCACCGCCGCGCCATGGTGCGATCCGGCGTCGCGATGGCGCTCGGCTTCGTCGCGACGGTCGCGCTCGTGCTGTCGTCGAACACGGCTCGAACCGGCCTGCGCGGCTACTGGGAGGAGCAGCTCTCCGTCTCGATCAGCGGCACGCGGCGCAGCGGACGGGGCCGCTGGGAGTCGCTCGGCCGGCATCTCGCCGGCGGCATCTTCCTGCGGATGGGAGCGCTGGCCGCGATCGGCTGGCTGGTTGGACGATCGGCCCGAGGGCCCGGTGACGCGATCGACCCGGACGCACGAACCTGGCGCTGGTTCTTTGCGCTGCTGGCGTTGTCGGCGTCGCTGCCGGTGGCGCTCAGCGCCCGCATCTCCGGCCACTACCTGGTACCGTCGATGCCGATCTACGCGCTGGCGTTCGCGGCATTCACGCTGCCGCTGCTGCGGACTCGCCTCGAATCGCTGCGCGCGCGGCGTGCGCTACACGCCACCATGGCCGCATTGGGCGCGTCGCTGCTCGCCGCCGCGGTCGCGATCCCGCTCGCCGGCGGCGTGCTCGAGGCGCGCGATGCGGCCTGGATCGCCGAGTACCGCCGCCTCGCGCCGGCGCTGCCGCGGGACGCCACGCTCGGCACCTGTGAAGCCGCGCGAGGCGAGTTCGGGCTGCACGCCTACATGCTGCGCTTCTTCGGCATCAGCCTCGACATCGGCCCGGAACAGCCGCGCGAGTATTTCCTGCGGATGACCGACCGCGGCTGCGAGGCACCCGCGTCATGCGTGCGGGTGCAAGGGACGGAGAGGTTGGAGGTCTTGAGGTGTGGACAGTGAGTTGTGTTTGCCAGGCAACGGAGGGTGGGCCGGAGGCACCGGATCCTAGAAACGGAGCAACGGAGAAAACGAAGAACAACGGAGAAGACGACATCTGCCGGTGATTCGCCCGTGCCGGCGTAGCCGGCACGCCGTCCGCGCGCGGAGCGCGCGGCGAATCACTCGAAAGCAACGCTCGTATTGATCCCCACCCGCAGACCAACCCTTCTTCTCCGTTTACCTCCGTTGCCTCCGTTGCTCCGTTCCTAAGATCCGGTCTCTCCGTCATCTCCGTCATCTCCGTGAGCTGACTCCCGCTGGCCGCAACGTCGAGCTCGGGCGCTGGCGTGGCGTAACCTCCAAAAGTTGCTCAACCGGGCCGATGCCGCTAGGATGCATGCGCCCGGCCAACTCCCCCACTCCACTATGACCAACATCCGTCCCGGTTCCGTTTCCCAGACTGCGCCCGATCGCGAGGTGCGCGAGCTGCCCGACACCCCGCGCGACGTCTGGCGCATCGTCGGCCCAGGCATCGTCGCCGCCGGCGTCGGCCTGTCGTCCGGCGAGTTCATCCTGTGGCCGTACATCGCGTCGCAGGTCGGGCTGGTGTTCCTGTGGGGCGCCTGCCTCGGCGTGTTGACGCAGTTCTTCCTGAACATGGAGATCGAGCGCTACACGCTGGCGACCGGCGAGACCGCGATGACCGGGTTCAACCGCTTCTGGAAGCACTGGGGGCTGGTGCTCGCGATCCTGGTGTACTTCGCGAACCTGTGGCCCGGGTGGGCGATGAGCGCGGCGACGCTCGCGACGTTCATCTTCGGCGGCGACGCCCGCTACATCGCGGTCGGGTCGCTGCTCGTCATCGGCGCCGCGCTGACGCTCGCGCCGATCGTCTACGTGGCGCTCGAGCGCCTGCTGTTCGTCAAGGTCGCCGCGGTGGTGGTGCTGATGGCGCTGGCGGTGTGGCTCGCGATCGGCGCCGACAGCTGGCGGTCGCTGCCGTCAGGGTTCTCGGCCGGCGCGCGGGTCCCGCTCGAGCTCGGCTTCGCGCTGCTGATGGGGGCGGCCGCGTTCGCGGGCGCCGGCGGCGGACAGAATCTCTGCCAGAGCAACTACATCCGCGACAAGGGCTTCGGCATGGGCCGCTACGTGCCGCGCCTGGTCAGCCCGCTGACCGGCGTCGAGGAGGCCGCGCCGGCCAGCCCGAGCTTCATCTTCGAGACAAACCCCGCCAACATGGAGCGGTGGCGACGCTGGTGGCGCTTCGCCAACGTCGAACAGCTCCTCACCTTCGTGCTCGTCACGATCGCGACGATCATCCTGACGTCGATGCTCGCGCACTCCACGCTGTTCGGGAAACCGAACCTCCCCAACAACGTCACCTTCCTGCAGCGGGAAGGCCAGGAGCTGCAGACGATGGTCGCCCCGTGGTTCGGGGTGCTGTTCTGGGGCGTCGGCGCGTTCTCGCTGTTCGCGACGTCGATGGGGATCATCGACTACACCAGCCGCCTCGCCGCCGACATCCTCAAGACCACCTACATGCGAGGCTCGACGACGTCGGAGAGCCGCGTCTACTTCCGGCTGGTCTGGGGCATGGTCGCGCTCGGCACGACGGTCATCCTCGCCGGCTTCAATCAACCCCTGGTCCTGCTGGTGATCTCCGCCTGCACCGGCGGCGCGATCATGTTCCTGTATTCGTTCCTGCTGATCGTGCTCAACAGGAACGCCCTGCCGTCCGCGATCCGCCCGAGCGGCTTCCGCGTCGCCACGCTCGTCTGGTCGACGCTGTTCTTCGGCATCCTCTCCGTGCTCACGATCTGGCAGCAGATGCAGCGGCTTCTCTGAATCGCGACGGGACTCGGGACGCGGGACGCGGGACTGGAGATTTGGACGCGTCCGAGTTGCCGAGTCTCAGTCCCGAGTCCCGAGTCCCGAATCCCGCATCCCGAGTCCCGAATCCCGATCCCGAGCCCCGAGTCCCGCGTCCCGGCGCGATCGCACCTGAAACATTGTCGACCGTTTAGGCGTCTAATTGTCAACAGTTGAGGGGTCATGGGAAAACCGTCCGATTTGATTCAGGGAACGCTCGATCTGCTCATCTTGAAGACCGTGGCGCTCGAGCCGCGGCATGGGTGGGCCATCGCCAAGCGCATCCAGCAGGTCAGCGGCGACGTGCTCGTCGTCAATCAGGGCGCGCTGTATCCGGCGCTGCATCGGCTCGAGCAGCAGGGCTGGCTCAAGGGCCAGGCCGGGGTGACCGAGACCGGTCGCGAGGCGAAGTTCTATGCCCTGACCGCGGCGGGACGGACGCAGCTCACGCGTGAGCTGGAGAGCTGGGATCGCCTGTCGACCGCCATCGGGCTGGTCGTGCGCGAAGTGCAATAGGGAGACTGCGATGCGCCGATTGATCGATCGCCTCATGCTCCGGGTGCGTTCGCTGCTGCGGTCCGATGACGTCGACCGGTCGCTGCAACGGGAACTGCAGGATCACCTCGACGAGCAGACCGCGGAATATGTGGCTGCCGGCATGAGTCCGGCCGATGCGCGCGCCGCGGCGCGGCGCGCGTTCGGACCCGATGCCGCCATCGCCGAGGCCTGCCGCGACACGCGGCGCGTCACGTTCGTCCAGAACCTGGGCCGCGATCTCCGCTACACGCTGCGCTCGCTGACGCGGCAGCCGATGCTGGTGCTGGCGGCCACGCTCTCGATCGGCACCGCCACGGCGGCGACCGGTGTCGTGTTCACGCTGGTCAACGAGCTCCTCTTCACGCCGCCGACGACGCGGGAACCGGAGCGGCTGGTCTACATCGGGCTCTCCAGAGGCAGCCACGTCTCCTACCCCATGTGGCGCGAGCTCGAACGAGTCGGGAGCGTTGTCCGGGCTCGCCGGCTACCAGGTCGAGGCCGAGGTCAACTGGCGCGGCACCGATCGATCCGTGTCGATCAACCCGCTGCTCGTGACCGCGAACTTCTTCGACGTCACCGGCGTGCCGGTCGCGATGGGCCGCGGCTTCACCGCGGCGGAGGCGGCCGCGGAGCGGCAGCCGCAGGTCGTCGTGATCAGCCATCGCTTCTGGCAGTCGCGGCTCGGCGCCGACCCGGCCGCGGTCGGGCGCACGCTGGTGTTCAACGGCCAGCCTTACACCGTCCTCGGCGTCCTGCCGCCGTCGCTGCGTGCAGTGCCAGGCTTCGGCCTGTCGCCGGAGGTCTACCTTCCGCTCGGCGCGGGCCTGATGCCGGAGATCGACAACCGGCGCGCCGCCGCGGTCGAATTGATCGGACGGCTGCGCGACGATCAGTCGCTCGAACAGGGACGCCTCGCCCTCGGCGCCGCCGCCGCTCGCCTGGACGCGGCCAACGCGTCGAAGGAGTTCGGCACCGTCGCGAAGTTCGCGCGCGCCGAGGGGCTCGGGTATTCGTTCAGGGAGATCGGCATCTTCTTCATGGTGCTCAGCGTTGCCGTGGCGCTGGTGCTGGGAATTGCCTGCGCGAACGTGGCCGGCCTGCTGCTTTCTCGGGCGACCGTGCGGCGCCGGGAAGTCGCGGTACGCGCCGCGCTCGGCGCCAGCCGTGGACGGCTGATTCAGCAGCTCCTCGCCGAGGCCTTCTGGATCGCGCTCGCGGGAACCGTCTCCGGGCTGCTCCTCTCCTACCTGCTCGCCACGTTGCTGTCGCGTGTGCAGCTGCCGGTGCCGCTGCCCTTCGAGCTGCACGTCAGCGTGAACCTGCGGATGCTCCTGCTCGCGCTGGTCGTGCTCGCGTTCACGACCGTCGTGTGCGGACTGATGCCGGCGCTGCACGCCACGCGCCGATCGCTGGTGCCGGATCTCAAGCAGGACGAGCCGCGATTCGGCCGCCGCCGCTGGAGCCTGCGCAGCGTGCTCGTCGTCGGGCAGCTCGCCGTCTCGGTCGTCCTGCTGCTCACGGCGTTCCTGTTCCTGCGCAACCTGGCGCGGGCGCAGGAACTCGATCCGGGGTTCGACACCGGGCGGACCTACGTCGCGCAGGTCAGCTTCGTCGAAGGACGCCACACGCCGGAGCTGCGAGCGGCATTGCTCGCGGACGCGGTCGAACGCCTGCGCGCCCGACCCGGGATCACGGCCGCCTCGTATTCGCACGGCGTGCCGCTCACGATGCGCAGCGGCATGACGACCGGCGCGGAGTTGCGGCGCACCGATAAACCGGAGCCTTTCCACGCCATGTACCACGTCAACATGGTCGGACCCGAGTACTTCTCGACGATGGGGATCGAGGTGATTGGCGGCCGCGAGTTCGTGCCGTCCGATCGTCGTGGCGGACCGGTCGTGGCGGTGATCAACGAGGAGTTCGCGCGGCGCCATTTTGCCGGCGAGAATCCGGTCGGCCGGCATCTCATGCTGCCCGGCTTCGAGACGTCGTACGAGGCGGAGATCGTCGGGGTCGTGCGAAACGGCAAGTACCGCACCATCGGAGAGGACCAGTCCGGCGCCGTCTACGAGCCATTCCTGCAGCGCGGCAACCGCGGCCGCTTCGTCCACGTGCTGGTCCGCGCCAACGAGCCCTCGGAAACAGTGCGCGCCGACATCGAACGCGTGCTGTCGTCGCTGGATCCGACAGCCGCCGTCGACGTCAAGCCGATGTCGTCGTCGCTCGCCTTCGCGTTCCTCCCGAGCCAGATCGGCGCGGCGCTGCTCGGCGCGCTCGGCGCCGCCGGCCTCGCGCTCGCGGTCGTCGGCCTCTACGCGACGATGGCGTACTCGGTGAGCCGGCGCACCGCGGAGATCGGCATCCGCATGGCGCTCGGCGCCACGACGCGAGGCGTGATGCTGTTCGTGTTGAAGGACGCGGCCACGCTTGCGGTCGTGGGGATCGCGATCGGCCTCGCCGCCGCGGCATTCCTGACGCAGCCGCTCGGCGCGTTCCTGGTCGCCGGCTTGAGCGCGGCCGATCCGCTGACGTTCGCGTTGACCGCCGGCCTGCTGTTCGCCGTCAGCATCGGCGCCGCCGCCAGCCCCGCCCGCCGCGCGATGCGCATCGATCCGGTGGGAGCGTTGCGGCGCGAGTAAGAGGCGTCGGTTCAGAGGTCAGGCGAACCCTATCCCGCGCACTCCGCGATCAGTTTGTCGATCGCATCCCGATCCGGCGGCTTGGTGAGGTGGTGATCGAAACCGGCCTCGAGCGAGCGCTGCTTGTCCTCGTCCTGGCCCCACCCGGTGAGCGCGACGAGGACGACGCGGCTGCCGAGGGCGCGGATGCGGCGCGCCGCTTCGTAGCCGTCCATGCGCGGCATGCCGATGTCGAGAAACGCGATGTGCGGTTCGAACGACCGCGCGAGCTCGACCGCCTTGATGCCGTCCTCCGCGACGCGGACCTCGTGGCCCTTGAATCCGAGCAGCAGCCGCATCATCTCCGAGGCGTCGGGATTGTCGTCGGCGACCAGCACGCGGCAGGGAGGCAGCGGCGCCGCCGGCTCGGATGCCCGCCGCGTCGCTTCCGGCTCGACGACGGCAAGGGTGGGCAGCGTGACGTCGAAGCGGCTGCCGCGCCCGGGGCCTTCACTGGCCGCCTCAATGGAGCCGCCGTGCATTTCGACCAGGCGCTTCGCCAGCGTCAGGCCGATGCCGAGGCCGCCGTACGTGCGATCCCGGTGCTCCTGGAGCTGCGTGTACATGTCGAAGATGCGCGGCAGCATCTCCGGCGGGATGCCGACACCGGTGTCCTCGACCGTAATCGTGGCGGATCCATTGTTCGACCTGGCGCTGACGCGGATCCTGCCGCCGCGCAGCGTGTACTTCGACGCGTTGTTCAGGAGGTTCGCGAACACCTGCGCGAGCCGCGTGAAGTCGGCGTCCAGCCACAACGTTCCGGCCGGCATCGTGACCTGCAGATGCTGCGCGTGCGCGTCGATCATCGGCCGCGTCGCCTCGATGGCGCTCTGCAGCACGGCGCGCAGGTCGATTCGGCCGCGCCGCAGTTCGACGATGTTGCGGGTCACCCGGGCGACGTCGAGCAGGTCGTCGGTGAGACGGACCAGATGCGTCAGCTGCCGCTCCATGGTGGCGCGCGCCTTGTCGACCACCGCCGGATCCTGCCGCGCCAGCTGCATGACGTCGAGCGCCGTCCGAATCGGCGCCAGCGGGTTGCGGAGCTCGTGCGACAGCGTCGCCAGGAACTCGTCCTTCCGGCGGTCGGCGTCGCGAAGCTGCATCTCGGCGAGCTTGCGATGGGTCATGTCGACGACCACGCTGACGCACCCGTAGATCTCGCCGTGAGTGTCGTAGAGCGGCTCGACGTCGTTCTGCACGTAGAGCGTGCGGCCACCCGCCAGCACGATCTCGATCTCATTGCTGACCGATGCGCGATGCGAGATGGCGTACTGCATGGGAAGGTCAGCCAGCGGGAATGTCCTTCCCGTCGCGCTGGATCCGATAGGGCGGCGCATCGCCCGGGGGCGGGGTCATCGAGACGTTGGAGCCCGTGTTCACGCCGAGCAGGGAGGCGAGGGCGCGGTTGGCCGAAATGTAGCGGCACTCGGGGTCGTGCGCGATGGCGATAGGGATGGGGGCGCGCGCCAGAACCGCCTGCAGGGATTGCAGCCGCTGCCTCAGCTCCTCCGGGCTCAGACCATCGACGGCATCGAACCCAGGCGGCACACCCATCGCGACCGGACGTTCAGCAATCCGCTTGCCGTCGAGCCGGGGACGAGGACCACTCGTGGTCGCACGGGAAACGGCGGCAAAGCCGGGACAATCACGCGATCTGCGGCGGCGAATAGAAGGAAAGCGTGTAAGACCGCGCCGACGAAACCGGTACTGCTCAGTTACATTGCTACAGGATTCCGAATGCTCGGATCTCAACATGTTGTCACTGCCATCGACAGGAAGCGGTTTCGGTCACCTACCTCGGGCTGACGGTGAGCCTGACCGAAAAGCGATCGGCAACCGGGACATTGGGACCGAGCAGCGGCGGCATTTCGAACGACAACACTTCCTCGGGCCGCGGCAGCGCCAGCGTGCTTCGACTCGAGCCGTTGACGTCGCCGCCGTCGCGCGGCGTCGCGTCGGCCCGCGGTCGCGCGACTCGCCGGTTCGTCTTGAGCACCAGCTGCGGACCGTTGGCGCCGCTGGTCACCGCGACCGCGCCAGTGACCTGGACACCGACCGACCCTTTGGCCGTCCCGACGTCGATCGGCGTGAACGCGAACGCGACTTCGTCGCCGCCCACGCGCAGCAGTTGATGCTGGGATTCATCGGGCTTGCCCGGTGACTGCCGCACCAGCCACACGTTGACGTCGTATTGCGCCGGGACCGGGACGGTGATTGTGGCCGAACCGGTTCGGACGCTGGAGGCGCCGGCGCCAGAGCCAGCGGAGCCGGAGTTGACTCGAACCGTGGTGCCGCTCGCCATGCCGCCGCCACCGCCACCCGGACACGCGGACCATACCGCCACCACCGCCACCACCGCCTTGGGGACGGTAGGCGATGGTGCCCACGAACGGGCGCGGCATGTAGCGCGCCTCGAAGCCGACCGTCGTCCAGCAGGCGGGAGGCGTCACCGAGTCGAGCAGCACGCGATCGCCGGCGCGGAGGGTCAGCACCTGCGAGGATCCGGGCGCGCCGACCTCTGTGCCACCGGCGAGCGTCCGCTGCCAATCGAGCTGCACCACGACTTCTTCGGGGCTCGAGCTGAGGATCTTGCCGGCAAAGCGCCAGATGTCGGTCGCCCCTGCCGGCTGAGCGATGCCGGCGCCCATCAAACAGCTGCCCTGCGACGTCCTGATATGGACCGTCGACGACAGCGACGGTTCGGTGTCGTACGCCATCGAGCTGGCGTTGCCGTCGGCGCGATAGCCGAACAGGCCGATCTGCACGATCGGCGGCGCCGGAGCCGTCGGAAGCACGTTCTGCGCGGCCGGCTGTCCTCCCGCCGCCGGCGATTGCCCCGCCGCCGTCGTCACGCTTCCGGCCACCGCCGCGATCGTCATCAAGGTTGAAAAGCGCATGTCAGCGTCCTTCTCTCGAATCCGTCCAGTTCACGCCGGGCTGCAGCGAGATGACCCTGGTTGGCGCCGGTGCGGCAGGCGCCGGATCAATCGTCATGACCGTTTCCACGGACGACGGCGTTGCCGCCGCGCCCATCACGCGCTGGCCGGCCACATAGCCGCTGGTCACGCAGAACACCAGTGCGGCCGCCGCGGCGAGCCATCGCACGACGCGGCGCTTGCCCTGCGCGCGACGTGCCGCGCTCCACTCGACCGGCCCCATGCCCGCGACCGCGTCGCGCAGCAACAGGAGCTCGATCAGGTGCCGCCGCGACACGCTGTCCGCGAGCGCGTCCTCGAGCCGTTCGAGGTCGACGCGTTCGCCATCGATGAACGCCTCCACGACGTGAAGCCGGGCGCCCGGCAGGGTGGAATCAACGTCCTGATCGCTCATACAGCCTCACTCCCCGACTCGCCTGCTGGTTCCCGAGCACCGATCCCAGGGCGGCCCGCAGCTGCAGCCGTGCCCGGTGCAGCCGGGAACGAACGGCATCCGCCGTCAGCTCGCAGGCGTCGGCAATCTCGTCGTAGCTCAGCCCGCCGGCTTCACGCATGAGGAACACGTCTCGATCGAGCGTCGCCAGCTGGTCCAGCGCCTCGCGAAGCGCCGTGTTCAATTCCTGCGTCGCCGGCGCCGCCCGGTCGGCCAGTTCGACAGGCGTGCCGCGGCGGCGGTCGTCCCGCACATGATTGAGGGCGAGATTCCTGGCGATTCTGAAGATCCAGGCCCGCCGTCCGGCGTCGTCCGCCGGCGGCACCGGGCCGCGAGCCACGCGGAGGAAGACCTCCTGGGTCAGCTCCCGGGCGTCGCCGTGTCCGACGATCCGGCACAGATACCGGAAAACGCCGTCTCGATGCGCGCTGAACAACAGGTCTGCGTCCGCCGCCATCTCGTCTCGTGAGTAAGAACCCCGGGCGAGGGCAATCGTCTCAAAAAATCTGTGGGGATGCGGCGAGCTTCAGGTCCTGCACCTTTTCTCTTCGGTGAGCACCAGTTTGAGGGAGGCAGCGGCCAGCTGCTCGAGCACCGGGGTCGCCTGTGGTCAGCGGAACAGCGGCGCCTCGACCCACCCGCGATCCTCGCAGCGCGCCGTGCGCCAGAATTCGCCGCGAATCGGCACGATCGAGCCGAGCGAGTAGGTGCGGTTGCGATCGTCGCGGCACATACTCGTCGGGCCGCCAGCGCGATTGGCATCACGCGCGATCAAGGCACGGGAAATCTCGGGGCGTGGGCTGGGGACGACGTCGGGCCCGCGCCACCACGCCTTCAGATTTCGCAGGATGCGCCGGTCGACGCCGAACGGCAGCGCGCCGCCGGACGATTGAGGGCTGGCCGACAGCCACGCGGCACGGGCCGCGGACGCCGAGGCGACCGGCGGTCCCGTCAGCATCAGCGCGGCGAGCACGAGCACGGATGCGGCCAGGCGCACCGCCGCAAATCGCGGCGACGCTTCGCCCTGCAGCAGGCGGCGCACGCGGGTGATGAGGCGAGGACCGGAGATGCCCATCGCGGTGCGGGCCGTCGTGATCGTTCCGAGCGACGCCAGCGTGGTCAGCGCCCGGGCGTATCCCGTTCGGTCCCCGCACTTCTCCACCGCCACGTCGTCGCAGCAGTACTCGCGCGCTTCGCGGATGCGTCCCGACATCCAGGCGACCGCCGGACTGAAGAAGAGCAGGATCTCGGCCGCCGACTGCAGCAGGTTCGCCAGGTAGTCGTGCCGCTTGACGTGCGCGAGCTCGTGCGCCAGCAGCGCCGACATCATCTCCGGCGACAGCCGCACGGCCACGTCAGCCGGCAGAATCAGCGCGGGCTGGCGCCAGCCGATGACGACCGGCGTCTCGACGTCCGCTGACTGCAGCAGCGCGACCGGGCCGGTCAGCTGGAGCTCCTGCTGAAGGCGACGGACGTCGTTCAGCGCGTGCTCGTCGTTCACGACCGTGGCCCGCCGGCGGATCGCGCCGGCATGCGCCCATCCGCCCGCGAGACGGATCGTCAGCGCGACAACGCCGATCGCCCAGACGAAGGCGGCGCCGCCCGCGATCGCGTCCACGATCGGCGTCGCCGAAGGCGGGACGAACACTGGTGACGTCGCCCGGACGACGGCCGTGGCACCGGGAGCATCGATCGCGGCAACGGGCGCAGCCACCGCCGGCAGCCACGAGGACCACCGGGCAAGAACCACTGGCGTCGCCGCGGCCACGGCCAGCGCCAGGGAGAAGGCCAGGGCGGCCGCCGCATGCTGTTCGCGGGCCGGCGTGCGCCCGCGCCCGGTGCGCCACGCGGCGAGACAGACGCCGACGAAGGTCGTTTCCCAGAGGATCACGAGCAGCGTCCAGCCGGCGAGGACGGCCCGGGGATCCAGCGCCGCGGCCGCGAATGCGTCAGTCATTTTCCCCTCCGTTCATTCCGCTCCTCGACCTGCGCGAGCAGCGCGCGAATCTCCTCGAGCTCGGCGGCGTCGACCTTGCGCCCGGCCAGCGCGCTCTGGAGCAGCCCACGCGCCGACCCGTCGAACACCTGGTGGAGGATCGACGTGGCGAGCTGCCGCTGGGTGAGGCTCCGGCTCTTCGCCGCTTCGTAGACGTGCGAGCGGAACCGCTCCGATCGCGCCAGCAGGCCCTTCTGGTGCATCACCTGCATCTGTTTCAGGATTGTGGTGTAGCCGATCGGCTTCACCTGCGACACGGCATCGTGCACCTCGCGCACGGTCGAGGCGCCGCGGTCCCACAGGACCCGCAGAATCTCGAGCTCGGCATCGGTCGGCGTCGGCACGCTCATCGGGCACGTCCTCTCGCCGCCCGAAGTTGTACTACGACGTTCGTCGTATGTCAACGAGCCGCATCGTAGGTGCGGTGCTGGTGCTGTGGCCTCTAGTCGATTCGAAGGGCGGCCGACGGATCGATGCGGGTGGCGCGGCGGGTGGGCAGCCAGCAGGCGCCGAGGGCGACCGTCGCCATGAGCACGGTCACCGCGGCGAAGCTGACGGGATCGAGCGGCTCGACGCCGAACAGCAGCGCCGCGACGAAGCGTGACAGCGCGATCGCGCCGGCGAGACCCAGCGCGGTGCCGATCGCGAGCAGGATGGCGGCGCGCGAGAGCACGAGGCGGACGATGTCGGCGGCGCGGGCGCCGAGGGCGACGCGGACGCCGATCTCGCGGGTGCGGCGCGAGACGATCTGCGCGAGCACGCCGAAGATGCCGGCGCCGGTGAGCGCCACCGCGATCGCGGCGAACACGCCCATCAGCTGCAGCACGAAGCGCTCGCGGGCAAACGCGTCCGCGTAGATGTCGGTCACGCGCTCGGCGGCGCCGACCGGCTGGTTGGGATCGACGGCCCAGACCGCCGCCCGCAGCGCCGGCAGCGCCGCGCCGACGTCGCTGGCGCGGACGATCAGCATGCGGCGCGAATAGCCGCGCACGCGCGGTGGAGTGCCCGGCACCGTGGACGGGCGGGCCCACGGGCGATAGACGTGGAACGCCGATTCGGAGCCAAAGGCTCGCGCCTGGACGTCGCCGGCGACACCGATCACCTGCTCCCACTCGAAGTTCGAGCCGAGACGGAATCGTTTCCCGACCGCCTGGCCGTCGGCCCAGAGGCGCCGGGCCAGCGAGGCGCTGATGATGACCGCGTCCGGGTCCGTCCTGGTCGGCGAACGTCCGGCCCGCCACCAGGGGAATCCGGAGAGTACGGAAGAAGTCGGCCGTGACCGAGTTGGCCGGCACGGCAATCTCACCCGAGCCGACGGCCGGCGCATCCTCGACCTGCGGCGTGCCGAAGTGGATGCCGGAGCCACCGAAAACACCGGCCGCCACCGCGACGTCGCTGACGCCCGGTGTCTGGCGCAGCCGCGCGCTGACGTCCTCGAAGAACGTGGAGCGCACGCCGCCCGACGTGTACTTGTCGGTGGGCAGGCTCACCTCCATCGCGATCACGCCGTCCGCGTCGAAGCCGCGCTCGAGCGCATGCAGGTTCGCGAACGTGCGCACCATCAGCGCGGCGCCGACGAGCAGGACCAGCGAGAACGCGACCTCCGCGACGACCAGCGCGCTCGAGGCGCGGCCCAGCGGCGTCCGCCCCGTCGCCCCCGCGGCGCCGGCCTTGAGGATCGCCTCCACGTTCGGCGACGATCCGCGAAGCGCCGGCACCAGGCCGAAGACCATGCCGGTGGCGAGCGTCATCAGCGCGGCGATCCCGAGGATGCGGAGATCGACCTCAATCGGGCTGGTCGCCCAGAAGGCGAGGTCTGGCGGCGCGGCGGCCACGATGGTGTCCACGGCCCAGGTCGCGAGCAGCACGCCGAGCGCGCCGCCGCACGAGCGCGATCAGCACGCTCTCGGTCAGCACTTCGCGAAACAGCTGCGCGCGACGCGCGCCGATCGCCGCGCGCACCGCCATCTCCCGCTGACGGATGCCGACCTGCGACAGGAACAGGCTGGCGGTATTCGCGCAGGTGATCAGCAGCACGAACCCGACCGCGCCGAGCAGCACGAACAACGCCGTGCGCGTGCTGTCGTCCACCTCGGACACATTCTTGCGCGTGAGCCAGATATCCCAGAACGGCTCCCCCGGCAGCGGCGTCGCCGCCTGCATCCGCGCGGACACCGTGTCGGCCACCGCCTGCGCCGTCGCGGGTGTCACGCCGGCGGCGAGCCGCCCGATTCCCGCAAATCGCGCTCGGCGCATCAGGGTCGTTCGCCTTCACGTTGGCCGGCACCCACAGCTGCTCGTCGTCTCCGGTCAGCCGGAACCGCCGCGGCATCACGCCGACGATGGTGTAGGACTGATCGCTCAACGACACCTGGGCGCCCACGACGTCGGGACGGCCGCCGAATCGGCGCCGCCAGAGTCCTTCGCTGATCAGCGCGACGCGGTCGCCGCCTCGCAGGCCGTCGCCGTCGCCGAACCCGCGGCCGGCAATCGGCTGCACGCCCAGCATCCGGAACAGCCCGGTGGTCACGACCAGCCCGCGCAGCCGCTCCGGTTCCCCGCGATCGGCCGTGAGATCGAACTGCCGCGAGGTGAAGCCCTCGAACGCCTCGAACAGCGCCGGCTGCTGCTGCCAGCCGGCGATCTTCTCGAGCGTCAGGTTCGAGCTGCGCGCGCCGGCCTGGCGATACAGATCGAGCACGTCGACCAGGCGCTCGGCGTGCGCAAAGGGCGGCCGCCGCAGGATCGTCTGATCGACCACGCTGAACACCGCGGTCGCGGCGCCGATGCCGACGCCGATGATCAGCACCATCGCCGCCGTATGGGCGGGCCTGAACCAGCAGCGTCGAATCGCCAATCGGAGGTCGCGCAGCATACAGCTCCTTCTGGTGCTTGGTGCTCGGTGCTCGGTGCTCGGTGCTCGGTGCTCGGTGCCGACCGGAAAATAGCATGGCGGGTGCCAGCGTTCCAGACGGCAACCTGTTGTGACGTCTGGAGATCTCGGAGCGTGCACCCGGCTCGAGTGTCCGGATTCGCGATCGGATGTCCGGAAGCGGTCAGCCGTGGGGGCCGGGTGAGCCGGCCGGCATCGGTAGTAGGATCTCGCCTCACCCCGACATCTGAGGAGGCGCACGACGTCCGTCCATACCGATCCCCTCGTCGCCGAGCCGGGCAGCCAGGCCGGTGCAGACGCCGGCCTTTGCCGCACGACGCCGCACCGCCGACCGGGTGTTCCGCGGCGCGCTCATCTTCAACGCCGCACTCACCGCCTTCTGGCTGGTGCTCACGCTGACCGGCGGGCAGACCCGGTTCTTCCAGCGCTACGACGGCGGACTGGCGGGCGTCGGCCGCGTCCTCGCCGGCGTGATGTTCTTCTACGTCATCTGGGGCTTCATCTGGTACGGCGTGAAGACGGCGCTGCTCAAGTACGTGGCCGGCTTCACGAAGGAAGAGCGGCGCCAGGTCTTCTCGTCGAGGATGTCGACGCCATTCAGTGTCGCCGACGTCGTCTCGCGGCATTCCGAGCGGCGGATCCGCATCATCGACATGATCGGACGCCGCGGCCGCTTCATCACGCTGGCGACATCGGCCGTCTTCTATCTCTACGCCCAGGTGGAGTCGCAGCGCTCCCCGGCGTTCGCCAGCTCGTTCCTCGGTGACAACCTCTTCGACGCGCTCCTGACCAGCTGGATCTTCCTCGGCTTCTACTACGCGAACGGGTTTCTCGCCGCCGCGTTCTACGGCCCGCAGTCGCGGATCATGGACGGCGTCCTGGCGCGCGCGAACTGCCTGCTGATCACCACGCTGTGGACGGTCTTCAAGTTCGTGATGGTGCCAATCGGCACGCAGATCGCCCGGGTCTTCGGCCCGGATCAGTTCGCTCCCGTGTTCGCGCTGATCTGGGGCTCGTACATCGTCACCGACACGCTCGCCGAGGTCGGCGGCTCGATCTTCGGCAGGCAGTCCATCCGGGTGTGGGGGATCGGCGACGTCAACCGGAAGTCGATCGCCGGCACGCTGTCCGGGTTCGCCGGCGCGCTGGTCTTCTGCGTCGCCATCGTCGTCGGCCACGGACTGCCCGGCAGCTGGCTCGGCCTGGCCGTCGTCCTCGCCGTATCGAACACCCTGCTCGAACTGTTCTCGCCGCGCGGCACGGACGACTTCACGATGGCGACGATGAACGCGCTGATCTGCTGGGGGTTTGGGGCGTGGCATGGTCTGAACGTGCTACGTGCGACGTGTGCTACGTGCGGTGTGCACACGTGCGACGTGCGGACGTGCGGACGTGCCCCACGTGCTACGTGCGCACGTGCTGAGGACGCATCATGAAAACGATACGGAACCTGGCGCTCGCCGCCCTCGTGCTGCTTGGCTGCGCGCAGGCGGCGGCAGCGCAGATCACGCAGACCGAGCGCGAGCGCCTGGTCGCCCATCTCGAGATGACGTCCGCCTGGTTCCTGGACGAGGTGTCGTCACTGTCGCCGGCGCAGCTCGATTTCAAGCCTTCGCCGCGCTCCTGGAGCATCAGGCAGGTCATCGACCACCTCGTGGTGGTCGGACAGATCTACTGGGACGATCTGCAGAAGGCGCTGAAGACACCGATGCGCGACAGAGCGCCCGCGAGCGGAGACGCCGAGATCCTGCTGGTACGGCATCGACCGGAGTTATCGCGAGACCGCACTCGCGCCGGAGAATCCGCGCGGTCAACTGCCGGACCTCCAGACCGCGCTCGCCACCTACAGGAAGCATCACGCCCGGCTGCACGAATACGCGAAGACGACCACCGACGATCTCAGGAAACTCTACGTCGAGCGTCAGCGCTCGGACGCCTATCAGTGGGTCCTGCTGATCTCGACCCACGAGCAGCGCCACATCCTGCAGATCCGGGAAATCAAGGCGGATCAGAAATATCCGAGGAAGTGATCACGAGGGGCGGTCGCACGTAGCACGTAGCACGTCGAGCACGTGCGCACGTAGCACGTCGCACGTGGAGCACGTGGCACACAGCACGTCGCACGCAGCACGTGCTTCACAACTCCCTCAGTGCCACGTTCGGATCCACACGCGACGCGCGACGCGCGGGGCCGAACGCCGCGGCAAGGCCAACCAGCCCGATCAGGGTCAGGATGGCGGCCCACGTGGAGATCTCGTTCGGCATGAAGCCGAAGCGCTGACTCTGGAGATAGCGCTCGGCGACGCTCGTGACGAGCACGCCGGCAAGCAGTCCGATCAGCAGCAAGTGGACCGCTTCGTCCACGACCAGCTTGATCACCTGCGGCGGCCTCGCGCCGAGCGCCAGGCGGATGCCGAACTCGCGCGTCCGCAGGCTCACGACATACGCGATCACGCCATAGATGCCGAGCGTGGCGATCGCCAGCGCCAGGATGCCGAGGCCGGTCATCAGGATCGTCGCGGCATGGAGCGGCGCCGCCCACGACATGATCGAATCGTCCGCGACGGCGACGTCGAAGGCCGCGAGGTTCTCGTCCACGCCGCGGATCGCCGTCCGCATCGGCTCCAGCAGGACGGCGGGATTGCGCGCGCGCACGACGATCAGCATTTCCGGCCGGTACCACTGCGTGGACGGGATCAGCACGAGGTTGGCCGGGCTCACCAGCGGCGACTCGGTCGCGACGTTCGCGCCCCCTTGACCGACGGCGACCTTTCCCGTCGTCTCGATCGGATCGTCGCAGACGCCGACGACGGTTCGCCATCGTCCGTCGGCGCCGAACATCAGCGTCTTGCCGAGCGGATCCTGGCCGGGCCACAGCACGCGTGCGACGCTGGCGCTGACGACGGCGACAGGATCCGTGCTGTCCTGGTCGGTCGTGCTGATCTCGCGGCCGCGGCGCAGCCCCAGCCCAATCGTCTCGAGAAACCCGGGCGAGACGCCCGCATATCCCGCGGTGAGCTTCCGCTGCGAGCCTTCGATCTCGTGGATGACGCCGTCCTCGGCACTCTTCACTTCCTTCGGCGTGACGACGAGCACGGACCGCGTGGCGGTATGAGCCCCACCGGGGAAACCGTCGGTCAGCGCCGCCTGCTCGACGCCGGGCAGCGCGCGCACGCTCTGCAGCACCTGATCGAACAGCGCGCGCCCGCGCGCCTCGTGATACCCGTGCAGCCGCATGTCGATCGCGGCGGTCGCGAGCGGCGCGCTGTCGAAGCTGACGTGGCGGTTCAGCGTCTTCCCGGTCTCCTGAAGGAACAGGCCGGCGCCCATCAGCAGGACGACGGCGGCCGTCACCTGCAGCGCGATCAGCGCGGCGCGAAGCCGGCGATGACGCGGCGTCGCGCCGACCGCCACACCCGAGGCGGCGAGCGCCTGGAACGGGCTGGTGGCGGAGGCGCGCCACGCCGTCACCGCGCCGACGCCGAACGCGGCCACGGCACCGGCGCCAAACGCAAACAGGAAGACGCGGAAGTCCGGCGTCAGATCCACGAGGACGCTGAAGAACCGCGACCGGAGCGTTGGCAGCAGCGCGCCGAGCATCGAGGTGGATCCGATGGCGATGGCCAGCCCCAGCGCGGAGGCCATCGCGGCGATCAGCACACTCTCCAGCAGAAACAGCCGGAAGACACTGAACCGGCTGGCGCCGAGGGACAGCCGAACCGCGACTTCACCGGCGCGCTGTGAGCCGCGCGCGAACAGCATGTTCGCCAGGTTGGCGCACGCCGCCACCAGCAGCAGGCTCGACAGCGTCACGATGACGATCGCGGTCGTCGCGATTCGATCCTGGCCGATGAAGGCGCCCGCAGGCTCGAGCCGGATCAGGACCTGCGACGCCGGCAGGTCCCCGGCCTCCGCGGTCAGGACGCTCTCGATCGCGGCTTCCACTGCTCCCTGGCCGATCCCGGCCTGCGGTCTCACGAAGGTCGTCCAGTAGCCGAAGCCCAGAGCCGACTTGCCGGTGGCGCCAATCGCGATGCGGGGCGCCAAGGCGGTCGTCAACCAGATATCGGCGTTTCCATAGAACGATCCGCCCATGCCGCGATAGCCGCGCGGCGCCACGCCGACCACGAGAAAGGGCACACCGTTGACGCGCAGCGTGACGCGCCCGATCTGCCCGCGATCGCGATCGAACCATTCCCGCCACAGCCGATCGCTGACGATGACCACGGCCTCCGCGCCGGTGATGTCGTCCTCGGGCACGAAGAGACGCCCCGCCTGTGGCACCAGGTTGAGCACCTGTGGATACCCGGACGTCACGACTTCCGCATCGATGCGTTCGGCGCGGCCGGGCACGGCGGCAACGACTGGGACGCGGAGTCCTGTGACCGCACCGATCCTCGAGATGGCGGCGGGTAAATCCGCCTCCAGGCGCCGGAACTGGGCTTCGGTAAGCGGTCCGTGGCTGCCCCACCGCTGGTTGAAGAAACGAAGGTGGTAGAGGCCGTCGGTCTGGGTCGCCCGGATCGGCCGCAGCACCATCGCGTTCACGGCGGCGAAGAACACGGTGTTGCCGGCGATGCCGAGCGCAAGGGTCAGCACCGCGATCGCCGTGAAGGCGCGGGCGTGCAGCAGCTGGCGTGCGGCGTAACGCAGATCCTGGAACAGATGCCTCATGCCTTCAAAGAGCCCCTGTCAGAGCACGTAGCACGTCGCAGGCACGTCCGCACGTAGCCCGTGGCACGTCAGCACGTGTTCATTCAAGGCCTACTTCACGCTCTTGATGAACAGCACAATCGCCTCGATCTGCTGCTCGTTGAGGACGCCGGCGAAACTGGGCATTCCCGATTCGCCGCGCTCGTAGCCGGCGACGACCTTGGCCGACGGTTCCAGGATCGACTCGCGCAGGTAGGCCTCGTCCGCGGTCGTGCGCAGCACGCCCTTCGCGTACTGGCGCTCGGATCCGTAGAGGCCCTTGAACGTGGGGCCGAGCCTCGACACCGACGCGTCCGTCGAGTGGCACGCCATGCAGCCATACAGCTGGTACAGCCGGCTGCCCTCGGCCTCGGTCACCGGCGTCGCGGCGCTGGCGGCGACCGCGCGCGCGGACAGGTCGATGGTGGTCTCGCCAAAGCCCTCCGCCCGCGTATCGAACTTCGGCAGATCGAAGGGCGTGAAGAACGCGCTGTCCTGGAACTTCTGGCCGTCGGCCGTCGTCAGCGACCACCCGAGCCGCATCTGCATGACCGGCCTCATGCCCGGGACGGCCACGAACACGCTGCGCCGGTCCTTCGAGAGATAGGCACTGCTCGGGGCCAGGCGATCGATGCCCGGGGTGCCGTCCGCCTTGAACTGCGGCGAGCCGTACTGGTAGGTGCGCTTGTACTGCCAGCTGGTGAGCGAGAAGTTGTCCGGGTTCGCGGCCGCCGCCGGATCGAGCGGCACGTCGAAGCGCACCAGGACGCCCTTGTCCATCGGCACGACTTCACGCGGAAGCGTGGACACCGCACCGGTGTAGCGCACCCGGCCCAGTCCGGCCAGCCGCGTCGCCGTCGTCCCCCAGCCCAGAATCTGGAAGCCGGTGATGTAGAGCTGACCATCCGCCGGGTTGACCGATCCGTTGTTCGGCGGGAAATCGAAGGCACGCGTCACGCTGACCATCGCCGCCTGCGGCCTCGAGCTGCGCTCGTTGAGCATCACGCGGAACAGCTCGGGACGGTTGAAGCCGATGTGCACGAGCCCATCGGTGAGCGGCCCCATCTTCGCGCCGAACAGCCACACCTGCGACATCGCCGACGCGTTGGTGGCGTGGGGAATCCAGGTGAGCGGCTCGGCGATCGGCGCGGGGTATTGTTCGCGCGGCAGCTTGTCGCTCAGGAACCCGTAGAACTGGTTGTCCCCGACGATGTGCAGCGGCGTGGTCGGGATGTAGTGGCCCTGCTGATCGCTGGCCGTGACCATCCCGGTCTTCACGTTCACGCCAAGGTTCGGCTGCCGGAAGCCATAGCCGAGCGACATCGCCTGCCGGCCGTCGGCCGAGATGCGCATCACGTGACCGTTGTGCTTGCCGATCGTCGTCGCCTGCTGGTTGCCCTTGGCGATGACGAACTCGCCGCCGGGCGCGAGGCGGATCGTGTTGGGGAACTCGCGCATGTCGGCGGTCTGCGCGAAGGCGTTCGAGAACAGCTCGTGGACGTCGGCTTCGCCGTCGGCGTTCGTATCGCGCAGACGCCAGATGCCGTTGCGATCGAAGACGTGGATCTGCTCGTCGCGAATCGCCAGGCTCAGCGGCTCGTGCAGGCCGGACGCGAACCGGCGCCATCGCGCGGTTCCCGCGGCCTCGTGCATCCCGCGCGCGAGCCAGACGTCACCGTCGAGCGTCACCAGCACGCCGGTGCCGTCCTTCAGGAACTGCACGTCCCCGGGCCGCACCTGGCGTCGCCACGGGTTCTCGACCGGCAGCGCGATGTCGTCGACGACGTAGGGGTCGTTCGCGGCCGACCGGGTCACGCGGGTGCGGACCTCCTGCGGCCACCGCGGCGGCGCCACGTCGGTCGGGATGGCATGCGGAGCAATCGTGGGCACCGTTCCGCCGCCGGTCGTCACCGCGACCGAGAACTGAATCGGCTCGTCGTGCGGCAGCACCCGCACGACCCACATCCGTCCCGGTTGATCGGCACCCTCCGGCGACACGGCCGTGCCGTCTGCCGCGACGGTCTCGAGCACGAGGGGCACCGCGGTCCGCGTGCCGAGCGAGAACTCCGCGTCCTTCGTCTTGAATCCCATCAGGAGCCAGAGCTGCTCCCGCGATGGCGCGACGTCGATGTGCCGGACGATGGTCGACGTTCCGCCGCGCGTATCGGCGGCGAACACCGTCATCCACTCCCGCACGGCCGCGCCCGCCACCGTGTATTCGAGCACGGCGCCGTCACGTACGAGCCGTACAGCCTTGAACCGTCCGTGACGCTCGGGCAGCGGGCCGCGTCCGACTTCCTCGGGCGAAGGCGCCGGCTCGCGGGGATCGGTCGGCGACGGCTGCCGCGCGCCGGTTTGCCAGCCGGGATAGATGCCGTTCGTGACCCAGACTCGGCCATCGGGCTCCGGCGCCGGGAACTGTCCGCCCGGAGTCTTCCGATCGGGCTGGTGATAGGACCCCGGCGCGAGGGCCATCGGCGTGAGCCCCTTCCCCTTCCAGATCGCCGCCACGCGAAGGAGGTCGGTATCGAACGCGACCCAGTGATCGCGGCCGAGGTTGAGTACCGAGGCCACGCGGCGTGAGGTTCGCTGTCGTCTTGGCGCCCGGACGACGCCCGTCGACGACCGATGAGAAGAATGGAAAGTCGCGCTCGACCCAGTCGCCCCATGCGGACGGGGCGGCGCCGGGCGGCGGTGACGGCTGCTGGCCGGCGGAGAGCACCACGGCGACAACCGCCACGCAGATGCCTGGGACAATCGCGAGACGACGAAGTTTCATGCAGTCTCCCGGCCCGCGGGGTCGCGGACCGCCCACTAGTCTACTGCTCGCTGCCGCCGCGGCCGACGCCCCGGTGGGCGCCGACGACGGATAATAGCCGGGCATGCCGATCGCTCACGCGGCGCCCGCGGCGCGGCTCATCACGCTGTTCGCTGGCGCGCTGCTGCTCTGCCTGGCCACGCCGATCCCCCGCGCTCGCGCAGAAGCCGCCCGTTGTCGCCGCGGCGTCCGATCTCAAGTTCGCCCTCGAAGAAGTGGCGCGGCAGTTCAGCGCCGACACCGGCGAGCGCGTCGAGCTGGTGTTCGGGTCGTCCGGCAACCTGACGCGGCAGCTGCTCGACGGCGCGCCGTTCGAGCTGTTCCTGTCGGCGGACGAGGCGTTCGTCGACAAGCTGGCCGACGCCGGCCTGACGCGCGATCGCGGCGTCCTCTACGCGGTCGGCCGCATCGTCCTGTTCGCGCCGCACGGTTCGCCGCTGACTGTGGACGAGCGGCTCGATGGCCTGCGCGCGCTGGTGGCGCGCGGCGGCGTGACGCGCCTGGCGATCGCCAACCCGGAGCATGCGCCGTACGGGCGGGCCGCGGAGGCCGCGCTCCGCGCGACGAAGCTGTGGGCGCCGCTGCAGCCGTCGCTGGTCCTGGGCGAGAACGTCTCGCAGGCGGCGCAGTTCGCGGCCACCGGGAATGCGGTCGGCGGCATCATCGCGTATTCGCTGGTGCTGGCGGCGCCGCTGCGCGATCAGGGCACGGTATGCGCTGCTGCCTGAGTCGCTGCATCCGCCGCTGCGGCAACGCATGGTGCTGATGAAGGGGGCACGCGACGGCGCGACGCGCTTCTACGAATACGTGCAGCGGCCGGCGGCGCGCGAGATCCTGCGTCGGTTCGGCTTCGCGGTGCCGGGCCGGCCAGACTGATGGACTGGACCGCCTTCGTCCTGTCGCTGCAGCTCGGCGCGGCGACGCTGGCGATCCTGCTGCCGGTCAGCGTGGCGCTGGGGCGCACGCTCGCGGTGCACCGCTTCGCGGGTCGCAGCATCGTCGAAGCGCTGGTGGCCCTGCCCCTGCTTCTCCCGCCGACCGTGCTCGGCTTCTACCTGCTGCTCGCGTTCGGCGCCCGATCGGTCACCGGCCGGCTGTTCAGCGCACTCACCGGCCATTCGCTCGCGTTCAGCTTCGAGGGGCTGGTGCTGGCCTCGGTGCTGATCAACCTGCCGTTCGCGGTGCAGCCGATCCAGCGCGCGTTCGAGGGGATCCCGCGCGACGTCCGGGAAGCGGCCGCCTGCTGCGGCATGACCTGGTGGCGCGCGCTGATCGCCATCGAGCTGCCGCTGGCCTGGCCCGGCCTCGTCACCGCCGCGGTCCTGACGTTCGCGCACACGCTCGGCGAGTTCGGCGTCGTGCTGATGGTCGGCGGCAACATCCCGGCGGAAACGCGCACGCTCAGCATCGCGATCTACGACCGCATGCAGGCGTTCGACGATCGCGGGGCCGGGATCATGGCGGCGACGCTGCTGGTGATGGCGGTGATCGCCCTGGCCGTCACCAACGTGCTCACACGGAAGGTCGGACGGCGTGAACCCTGACGCCGCCGGGCTGGCCGTCGACGTCGCGCAGTCGGACCCGTTTCCACTCGAGGTCCGGCTGACCTGCGAGCCGGGAGAGGTGCTGGCCGTCTTCGGCCCGTCCGGCAGCGGCAAGACGACGCTCGTCCGCTGCATCGCCGGGCTGCACCGGCCGGCGCGGGCGCACGTGGTCTGCGACGGGATCGTCTGGAGCGACACGGCCTCGTCCCGTCACGTGCCGACGCGACAGCGGCGCGTGGGGCTGGTGTTCCAGGAGTACGCGCTGTTCCCGCACCTCACCGCCGAAGGCAACGTCATGGCCGCGCTCAGCGATCGTCCCCGGGCCGAGCGCAAGGCGACCGCGGCGCGCTGGCTCGCGGCCGTCCACCTCGACGGACTCGAGAAGCGGCTGCCCTCGGCGCTGTCGGGCGGGCAGCGGCAGCGCGTCGCGCTCGCGCGCGCCGTCGCCCGCGATCCGCGGGTGCTGCTGCTCGACGAACCCTTTGCCGCCGTCGACCGCGCGCTGCGTCAGACGCTGCACCAGGAGCTCGACGAGCTGCGCCGGCGGCTCAGCATCCCAGTCGTGCTGGTCACCCACGATTTCCAGGACGTCGTGCGGCTGGCGACGCACGTGCTGCTGCTGGATCGCGGCGCGGTGGTCGCGTCGGGGCCGATCGCGTCCGTCACCAGCCGGCCCGATCTGCCGTGGGATCGCTACGGCCTGGATGCGGGGAGCGTGTTCGACGCGCGGGTGAGCTTCGTCGACGCGGGGCGCGGGATCGCCGAGCTCGCCTCGACCGCGGGGACCCTGTTCGTGCCTCGCGGCGAGCTGGCGGTGGACACCGCCGTGCGCATCCGCGTGCCGGCGCGCGAGATCATCCTCGCGACCGAGCGGCCCGCCGGCCTGAGCCTGCACAACGTGCTGCCGGCGACCGTCGGCGCAATCGGGCCGCATGGCGATCAGGTGCTGATCCAGCTGGTGGCGGGTGACGTGCGGCTGCTGGCGGAGGTGACGCGCGACGCGGTGCAGCGGCTGCAGATCACGGCTGGACGGCCGATGTTCGCGCTGATCAAGTCGGTGTCGATCGACGTGCACGGCGCACGATCGGGCCGCGGCTGACTCAGCCGTGATCCAGCCAGTGCGCGGTGTCGGTCGACCGATCGGGCGACAGCGTGCGTGCCGACGTGCTGCGTGCAGCGTGCTGACGTGCGAACGTGCTTCACGTGCGACGTGCGACGTGCGACGTGCGACACGTGCTGGGCGTCACGTGCTACGTGCGCACGTGCGCACGTGCGCACGTCTACGCGTCACCTGAGCGCGGCGGCCGGGTCGAGCCTGGCGGCACGGCGTGCCGGCAGGAAGCTCGCGGCGGCGGCGCTCGTGAGCAGGACCACCACCACCGCCGTCAGCGTCAGCGGATCCAGCAGGGTGACGCCGAACAACTGGCCCTGGATGACGCGGCCGAGCGCGAGGGACGCGGCCGTGCCGATCAGGAGTCCGAGCGCCGCGAGCGCCACGGCGCGGCCGACGATCATCCGCAGCACGTCGCCGCGGTGCGCGCCGAGCGCCATGCGGATGCTGATCTCGCGGGCGCGCTGCGCGACGGCGTAGCTCATCACGCCGAAGATGCCGGTCGCGGCCAGCGTCAACGCCACCGCGGCGAAGAGCGCGAGCAGCGCGGTGTAGAACCGCGGCCGGGCCACCGACGTCGCGACCAGCCGCTCGAGCGGCGTGAACTCCGGAATCGCGAGATTCGGATCGATCTGGCGGAAGGCCTCGCGCACGGAGGGCACCAGCGCCAGCGGGTCGGCCGCCGACCGGACCACGATGCGGACCGAGCCCGTGGTCCGCTGCGCGTAGGCCTGGAACAGCTGCGGCACCGCCGGCTGTCCGGGGTCGCGCTGCAGCACGTCGCGGACGATGCCGACGACTTCGTAGGAGCGGCCGCTGATGTTGACCCTCCGGCCGAGCGGGTCCATGTCGGGGAACCAGCGGCGCACCGCCGCTTCGTTGATCAGCGCCACCAGCGGCGCCTCGGCGGCGTCCTGCTCGCTGAGCGCGCGGCCGCGGACGATCGGCGTCCCGATCGCGCGGAAGTAATCCGGTGTGACGCTGACCGCGGAGATCTCGCGGTTCACGTTCGGCGGAGGCGGCGGGGCGTTCTCCACCTGGAAGTCCACCATCGATCCGTGTCCGCTCAGCGGCAGCACCGACGTGGAGGCCACCGCGGTCACGCCGGGAAGCGCCCGCATCCGCGCCTCGAACTCGGCGACCCGGTTCCTGATCTGCTCGCCGCGTTGATAGGACTCTCCCTCGAAGTTGACGCGGAACGCCATGGCGTGCTCGGTGACGAACCCCGGATCGACGCGCATCAACTGGACGAAGCTGCGCACCAGCAGGCCGGCCCCGGTCAGCAGCACGACGGCAAGCGCCATCTCCGCCACCACGATCACCGCGCGGACGCGGTGACCCGCGCCGGCGCCGCCGCGGCCGCTGCTCCTCAATCCCTGGGCGAGCCGTGCGTCCGCCGCCTGCAGCGCCGGCAGCAGCCCGAAGGCGATGCTGGTCACCAGCGTCAGCGCCAGCGTGAACAACACGACGGTGGCGTTCAGGCCGACTTCGTCGAGCCGCGGAATGTCCGCCGGCTTCGCCGCCACCAGCGCGCCGGTCCCCCAGTACGCGATGCCCAGACCGAGGATGCCGCCGGCGACGCCGAGCACCATCGACTCGGTCAGGAACTGCCGCACCAGCCGCCAGCGTCCGGCGCCGAGCGCGGCGCGAACGGCGACTTCCTCCTGGCGTGCCGACGCGCGCGCCAGCAGCAGGTTGGCGACGTTGGCGCAGGCCACCAGCAGCACGAAGCCGACCGCGCCGAGCAGCACGAACAGCGGCCGGCGCACGTCGCCGAGCATGACCTGCCGCAGTGACGTCGAGGTGAACGTCAGACGGTCGTTCGAGTCGGGAAACGTGGTCTGCAGTCCCGTGCCGACGCGCCGCATGTCGTCTTCGATCTGGGCCGCCGTGATCCCGGCGCGCGCGCGGCCGAATACCGAGAGGAACTCCGATCGGCGGCCGTTCGTGGCGGCGGCGCTGAACCTCGGGCCGTACTCGAGCGGGGCATACATGTCGGCTTCCGCCGGCAGCCGCCGGCCGGCCGCCAGCACGCCGATGATCGAGTACTGGTTTCCGCCGACGACGACGGTGCGGCCGAGCACGCCGCGATCGCCGCCGAACTCGCGCTGCCAGAAGCCATGATCGAGCACGATGACCCGGTTGCGCCCGGGCTGGTTCTCTTCGGGCAGGAAGCCGCGCCCGATCGCGGTCGGCAGGCCGAGCACGCCGAAGTAGCCGTCGCTGACCATGGCGCCGCGGACTTCTTTCGGATCGCCGGCGCCGAGCAGCGTGAAGAGGCCGGCCGAATACGCCTCCACCGAGTCGAACACCCGATTCATCTCGCGCATGCTCGCGAAATCCGGCGCCGACAGCGAATACGCGGTGCCGTCGGGATAGAGCGTGCGCACGCGATACAGGCGATCGGCGTCGTTGAACGGCAGCGCCTTGAGCACGACGCCATGGACGACGCTGAAGATGGCGCTGTTGGCGCCGATGCCCAGGGCGAGCGTGACGATGGCGACGGCGGCGAATCCGGGCGCGCGCCGCAGCGCGCGGAGCGCATAGCGGACGTCCTGACCGAGCTCCGACAGGTATTCGGTTCGAGACATGGTGCGTTGCCGCCTCTCGTCAATCGCCACACACTGCTGGTGCGACTCGGCGTAGTCGCCGAACCGCCGCATCGCGAGCTCGCGGGCCCGCTCCGGCGTCTCGCCGCGCTCGACCAGCTCGCGCACCCGCATCTCGATGTGGAACGACAGCTCGGCTTCGACGTCGGCGCGGGGCTCCAGCCCGGACCAGCGGCGGAACCGCGTCCACTTCGTCATGGCCGTACCGATCGAGCGCCCGACGCGTCCAGCGCCGCGAACACCGCCGCCGCGTAGCGGCGCCAGTTGTCGGTCTCGATCACCAGCTGCGCGCGTCCCTTGCGCGTCAGCGCGTAGAACTTGGCGCGGCGGTTGTTCTCCGAGGTCCCCCAGCTCGCCGTGACCCAGCCCCGCTCCTCGAGCCGGTGCAGCGCCGGATACAAGGTGCCTTCGCCGACGGCGAGGGCGTCGTTGGTGGCGAATTCAACCTGGCGCGCCACGTCGTAGCCGTGCGCCGGGCCCCAGCTGAGGGCCTTGAGAATCAGCAGATCGAGCGTGCCGCGGAGGATGTCCTGGCTTGGACCGGCCGGTGATGTCATGTCTGCCATGGCTGCGCTGAATGCTCCCATCGAGTTCCAAGGGGACGATACCGTGCGCCCCCATCGAAACGCAAGGGATGGGTGACGAACGGCGTCAGCCGCGTTCGTAGAACGCCGGCGGTTCGATGCCGAGCGACCGCAGGTAGACGTAGGCCTGGCCACGGTGGTGAATCTCGTTGTCGACCCAGTAGAGGAAGATGCCGAACATCCGCCCCTCCCACACGCCGAACGCCTTGTCCACCTGCTCCAGCCGCCGCGGCGCCATCGTCGGCCACAGCCGGTCGATCTCCGCGGTCACCTCGTCCCAGCGCTGCAGCAACTCCGCTTTCGTCTGCGGCTTCGGCGTGGAGTACATTTCGTCGGTGGTCGGCCAGGTGCCGGTGGCGAGCCCCTTGATGCCGCCGGAGGCCATGCCGATCAGCTCCAGCGCCAGCGCCGCGCACGGGCGCATGCCGCCGACGGCGTAGTTGAACAGGTCTTTCTCCGGGAACGCCTCGATGACCCGCCGCGTCACGCGACGGTGGCCCTGCCAGTGCTGCAGCAGCTCATCGACGTCGAGGGAGATGGTGGAAGGCGTGTCGGACGCCACGTGAACCTCCGATGCGCAGGGGACGGACCGTTCCGTCGCGAGCAGCATACGCGCCGAGCGCGCACAGGATCCAGCCGATGCTCTTCATGGTGATCGAGCACATGCGGCCCGGCCGGGCCCCCGACATCTACCGGCGGTTTCGCGACCGCGGACGGCTGGCGCCGGCGGGTGTGCACTACGTCGCGAGCTGGGTCGATCTCGACTTCCGCCGCTGCTTCCAGATCATGGAGGCCGACAGCCTCGCTGAACTGCGGCAGTGGACCGTCAACTGGGAGGATCTCGTCGAGTTCGAAATCGTGCCGGTACGATCGTCTGTGGAGGCTGCCGAATTCATCGCGCCGCAGCTTTGAGGTATGCAGTTGCGCTTCCCGCTTCCCGCTGTCCCGCGTCCCGCTCCGAGCACCAAGCACCCCTTTAGTTAGACTCTACCTGGCGTGACGAAGCTCGGACTGTTGGTGTTTTTGGTGTGCGCGGCTCTTGGCGGCCTGCGGGTGGTTGTGCCCGTCGCGGGGCAGGACGTCGCCGTGCGCGAGTGCGTGATCGTGTCACGCGCCGCCGGCGCGGCGCCGACGGTCTCCGACGCGACCGAATGCGGTCACGCCACCGCACCGGCGTCCACGTTCAAGGTCCCGCACGCGCTGATCGCGCTGCAGACCGGCGTCATCACGCCGGCCACGGTGTTCAAGTGGAACGGCACCGCCTACGACTTCGAGAGCTGGCGACGCGATCACACGCTGGACTCCGCGATGAAGGCGTCGGTGCTGCCGTTCTTCCAGAACACGGCGCGGCTGATTGGCGCGGCGCGGATGCGCAAGAGCCTGGCGGAGATCCGCTACGCGGCGGACACCTTCGACGGCGACGTCACGACCTTCTGGATCGACGGCGATCTCGTGGTGTCGCCGATGGAGCAGTTCGATTTCCTGCAGCGCCTGTTCTCGGCGCGGCTGCGCGATCGATGCCGCGCACGTCGCCGCCGTGAAGTCGGCGATGCGCATGCCCGCCGGTCAGATCCTGCTCGGTCTCGGCGCGCGCCCGTTCGTCCTGAACTGGCCCCAGTCGACGATCGTGCGCGCCAAGACCGGCAACACGACCGTCAAGGGCGAACGCGTCAGCTGGCTGATTGGCGCCCTGGAGCATGAAGGGGTGCAGCATCTCTTCGTGGCAAGAGTCCGCTCGACCGGCACGCTCGAGAACACCGCCGGCGCCGAGCTCGCGCGCCGCGCCCTCAACGCTCGGTGAGTCCTCAGCGTCCCGCGTCCCGCTTCCCGCTTCCCGCTCCCAGCACCGAGCACCTCGCACCGAGCACGCGAGCGAAGCGTTAGCGCCCTTCCCGCTTCGTGTAGATCATGTCGTAGTTGACCGTCCACGTTTTCCCGCCATCGTCGGTGCGCTCGGAGTACTGGCGCACCGTGCCGTCGGGCTGGCGGAAGAACGTGAGGCGGACGTGCATCCGGCCGGTGCCGCGGCCGCGCGGGACCGGGACGTCGCCTTCGTAGACCATGTTGCCGTCCTTCGGCCCGCCCCAGGTACTCGTGCAGACCTCCCGCGCTGTCGACCCAGGTCTGGTGCCACTTGCCGGACGCGCGATCGTAGATGTTGAAGCTCTGGCCGGTCTGGCCCGGCGCGGTCCACGTCTCCAGAATGACGCAGCCCTGATGGATCTTCGTGATGACATTGGTGGCCGGTGGCGTGCCCGGCGGCGCACCGTTCGGCCGGACGTCCCAGGTCCCGAGCCAGTAGTCGAACTGGCGGTACGCGGGATCGTGCTCGCAGGGACGCGCGTTGCGATCGAGCGCACGTTCGACCTCCTTGTATCGGCCATCGGAGCGGAGCCCGGCAAGATCGGGGTCGGCGTCGAACGGCGGCGGCAGCGCGCCCAGGCCCAGTTCGGTTGCCCGGGTCAGCTCCTTGAATGCCGCGTCGACGTTCTTCATTCGCGCGTGGAGCTTCGCCCGGTTCAACGCCACGGCGACGGGGCGCGTTCCCAGCGCCTGCGCATCCTGCAGATGCCGCATCGCCTCCTGATCCTTGCCGGCCGCCATCAGCGACTGCGCCTGGCGGATGTGATCCATCGCCGGATCGACCGGCGGCTGCTGCGCGGATCCGATCGCGAGCCAGACCGAGATGAAGAGGATGGTCGTCATGGCGCGGACGATAGGCCGCCGCGCACGGGACGACAAGCGCACTGGGACGAAGGGTGCGTGTTCGGTGCTGGGTGCTGGGTGCTGGGTGCTGGGTGCTCGGTGCCGAACTAGTAGGGGGAAGCGGGAAGCGGGAAACTAAGACTGGAAACTAGGAACCACGGCGTGACGTCTTCGACGGCACACGCGACGCACGGGCGGTTCGCGAGTCGAACACGATGTCGTCGGAGGTGCGGTTGGTGGCGTCGGGACCGGTGCTCCACAGCCGGTAGGCGCCGCCGCGCTGGTCGTAGTCGTACCAGTAGCCGCTGAACGGATCGGTCGGTCCGCTGTCCTTGCCGTGGACGTCGGCCCAGCGCCCGTAGAGCTCCCAGACGTCCCACGGCAGCTGCCGGCCGGCACGAAGGTCGGCTTCGATGAACGCCCGGAGCTGATCGAGATCCTTCTTCGCCTGCGCGGTGCCCTTGCCGGGATCGGGCGCTGTCGTGACGCGGGCCTGGCCGCGCAGCGACGGGAGCCACCGGCCCATCGACAGCCCGCCCACCAGGAACACCACGATCGCCGCGAACACGGGGCGCGCCCGGCGCAGGCGGACCGTTGACGGCGCGGGCGCGAGCTGTGGCGCGAGCGCCATCAGCCGCTTCGAGAGCGGCGGATGGGTGCCGAGCCACTCCCCCACGATCATCCAGCCGCCGGAGATCTGCTGATGCTGGCGCGCCAGCGCGGCGCGGTTGACGTGCGGCGCGAACCGGCGCCCGGCGGCGAGGATCGTCAGCCCGAGGAGCGCCGACTCCTCGTCGCCCGCCGCGGCACGGCCGTAGCGATCGCAGGTGTACTCACGGGCCCGCGACAGCGCGCCGCCGACGAACGGGATGAACGCCGCGGGCAGCATCAGCCAGTGCCCGAACGTATGGCCGGCGCGGATGTGTCCGAGCTCGTGGCCGATGATCATGTCGCGCGCCCGGTCGTTGTCGCCGCACGCGTCGAGCAGGTCGGCGAGCAGCACGACGATCTGCGAGCGCAGGAACCGCGTCGCGAACGCGTTGATCGCGCCGTCCTGCTGCATCAGGTAGACCTCGGGCATCCGGCGCAGGCCGATGCGCCTGGCCAGCTGCTCGACGTGGGCATGCAGCTCCGGAAACTGGTCGGGGCCGAGCCGCACCGCGCTGCCTCGCACGTGGGCGATCATGCTGACGTGCATCACGGCCAGGTAACCGATGATCATCACCGCCCACGTCAACATCGTCGGCGCGGCGACGAGGAACACAAGCCACAGACCCGCCGCCACGATCGCGTTCAGCAGGAACAGCGGCCGCTCGGTGGGCCAGCGCTTGACGCGAATCGGCTCGGGCTCGGCAACCTGGTCGGAGATCATCCGCGCGCGGGTGAGCAACAGCCGTACCCACGGAGCCGGCGCGCCACTACAGCTGCGGCGAATGAACCCGAGACAGGACGATCACGATCCTCGCAGGCGAGAGGCGAAAATGTAATCGTCACGTGCTACGTGCCACGTGCTACGCACGGAGCACTTGGCTACGTGCACGTGCACGTGCTCCGATCGTCGCTACTTCGCCGCGCCTGGCTTGACGACGTCGGCCGTGCGCAGGCCGGGCACCTTCACTCCGCGCAGCGCGAGCTGGCCCTGACGCGCGTAGTCGATGGATTCCGCCAGGATGCGCTCCGCTTCCTGCGGTGCGTGGAAGCCGGTCGAATTCTCCGCTTCGACGAAGTCGAGCATGAACTGCGCGCGGCGCTGCAGCTTGCGTGGGAGGTCCAGGTCGCGGTCGGTCGCCCCGTTCGAGCGCGCGTCCTTCAGGTCGCCGATGAGCGCCACCACCGCTTCCATCGCCCGGTTGCGCAACCCGAACACGCGGTCCTGAATCGTCTCGACCCGCGCGCGGAGCTCGTCCTCCGGCCACTTGTGGCAGGTCTGGCACGCGTTGTTGATGTTCAGCATCGGGCTGCGCACGTGGTGGTCGCTGATCTTCAGCGCGCCGACGCGCATGTACGGCATGTGGCAATCGGCGCAGGCCACGCCGGACCGCGCGTGGATGCCCTGGTTCCACATCTCGAACTCCGGGTGCTGCGCCTTGAGCACCGGCGCGCCGCTCTCGGCATGGGTCCAGTCGTCGTGCGGGTTCTCCTCGTAGTACTGCAGGATCTCGTCGACCTTGAGGCCCTTCGCCCACGGGAACGTCAACCGCTTCTCGTCGCCCTTGAAGTAGTACTCGACGTGGCACTGGCCGCAGACGAACGCACGCATCTCCTGCCGCGACGCCATCGTGTTGACGTCGTAGCCGGTCACCCCCTGCGACATCTTCCACGCCCGCATCCCCTCGATGAATCCCGGCCTCGTCACCCGCAGCTGCATCGTCTGCGAGTCGTGACAGTCGATGCACGTGACCGGGTGCGTCACCAGCTTGCGGGCCTCGAAGTACGGCATCTGGTTCATCTTCTCGAAGCCGCGGGTGATGTCGCCGTCGCCGAGCTTCTTGAACGGGACGTAGACCGAGGCGTGGCAGTTCATGCACGTGCCCGGCTGCTTCGTCACCTGCTGGCGCTCGGTGAACGTCTGATCGTCGAGCATGTAGGCGTGGCCGCGCTCCTCGCGGAAGTCCTTCGAGAACGCGTAGCCCGCCCACAGGATCCTGAGCCGCGGATCTTCCTCGAGCCGCGACTGCGCCACCGCCGAGCGCGGGTCGGCGGCGGTCGGCGTCCGCGGCACCGCCTCGCTGCCGCCGTAGCGCGTGCGCTGCTGGTCGACCGAACGCCGGTAGCCGTCGTACTGCTGCGGAAAATTCTTGCCCCACACCGCCGGGTCGTCGATGTCGTCGGTCAGATCGACGACGCGATAGAACGCGTTCCGCCCCTCCTGCTTGCGCTCGAAGACGTTGACGAGGAGCGCCGCCACGCCCAGCGTGACGAGCGCGGCGACCACCGCCGCCAGCACCAGCGGGCCGGTCCGGCCGCGTCGAGACCGGCCCGAGCGCGAGTCATTCATCATCTCCTCCGTCCATCATTCGAGGTGCCCGACCGTCGCGTGGCAGCGAATACACGAGAGGCGATTGGTCCCGGGATCGGGTCCTTCGATCGCGTTGACGATGTCGTCGTGGCATTTGCGGCACGCCTTCTCGGTCACCTCGCTGTTGCGCGGCGTGATCCGCAGCGGCTCGGGAAACCGGCCGGTCGTGAAGGCGAGCGAATGGTTGAACCCGTTGAGCGCCTTGGTCGCGTACTTCGGCACCAGGCCGGGCGGGGTATGGCAGTCGTTGCACACCGCGACGGCGCGGTGGGAGCTCTTCATCCACGCCCGGTAGTGGTTCTCCATGATGTGGCAGTTGGCGCAGACGGCGGGATCGTTGCTGACGTAGGAATAGCCGCGGGCGTAGATGAAGGTGAAGCCGCCCACGCCGATCAGCGAGCCGAGGGTCATCGCGGCGATGAGCGGAATCGCGCGCATCTCTTGGATTGTCACACCGGACGAGGGGGATCGGCTAGCTCGTCTTCACGTGCTACGTGCCACGTGCTACGTGCGCACGTGCTCGTCACGTGCTACGTGCTACGTCCTACGTGCGAACGTGCTTCGGCGGGTCAGTCGGCGAAGCTGTAGTCGTAGGGCTTGCGCATGCGCCGCTCGAGGTGGGCGTTCCCTTCCTTGTCCCCGTCGCCCTCGAACTTCTCCTTGGCCGCGTTCCACTGCAGCGTGCGTCCGGTGCGCAGCGCGATCACGATCAGGTGCCCGACCACCGCGGACTGATGGCCGCCCTCGACCGGGCAGATCGGATCCTTACGGCTGCGAATCGCGTTGAAGAAGTTGCCCATGTGATCGTCGCTGACCTCGAGCGTCACCTTGGCGTCGGTCAGCGGCGCGTCGAGCAGCTCCTGGTTGCTGGCGGTGATCGACGTGCGGTTGACCCAGATCCAGCCGTCGGAGCCCTCGAAGCGGAGGCCGTTGCGCTGGCCGTCTGGCTTGAGCGCGACGCCGAATGGGCTGTCGTCCACGGTCGTCTTCACGATCTGCGTGACGCCGTTGGCCCAGGTCAGCGTCGCCTCGAACTCGGATGGCGTCGTATACCCGCCAGGAATCGTCTCGGTCAGCGGCCGCGCCTGGACCTTGGTGGGACCGTCGAGGCCGATCGCCCACCGCGCGATGTCGTTGTGGTGCGCGCCCCAGTCGGTGACCGGGCCGCCCGAGTAATCGAACCACCAGCGGAACGTCTGATGGCAGCGCTCCTTCAGGTACTCGACCTGCGGCGCCTGGCCGAGCCAGTAGTCCCAGTGGAAGCCGGTCGGCACCGGCACCGGCTTGAACGGCCCTTCGCGCAGGCCGGCCGGCAGGTACACCGTCACCTGCTGCAGCTTGCCGATGCGGTTGTTGCGCACCAGCTCGGTCGCGAGCCGGAACAGCTTGTTGCTCCGCTGCTGCGTGCCGGTCTGCAGCACGACCTTGTGCTTGCGGACCGCCTTGACCAGGCGCTTGCCCTCGTCGACGGTGAGGGTGAGCGGCTTCTCCGCGTAGATATCCTTCTTCGCCGCGGCGGCCGCCATGTTGATCAGCGTGTGCCAGTGATCGGGCGTCGCGTTGATGACGACATCGACGTCCTTGTTCTCGAGCAGCTTGCGGAAGTCGGTGTACTGCGCCGGGACGCGCGACTCGGAGCCGAACTGCTTGGCGATCGCCGCCGCGTGGGCCTCGTCGACGTCGCACACCGCGACGACGTTGGCGAAGCGGCTGGCGGTCTTGAGATCGCCGCGTCCCATCCCGCCGCATCCGATCAGCGCGATGCCCGGGCGATCGTTCGCGCTGGCCGGCACCGGCTGCTGGGCGGTCGACGCCGACAGCTCGCGCTCGACGAACCAGGCCGGCAGGCCGGTCGCTGCCGCCACCGCTGCACAATGGCTGAGGAACGTCCGGCGGGAGATGTGTATCTTCGACATTTGACCGCGAGCCTCGAGTCCTGGGAGAAACGTGGTGAATGCCGGCCCCGCGGGACCGGCGCTGCTCTGGTGACGATCGCGTAACGATCTTACAGCTTGCGGTAACGCACGCGGCGATACTCGATCTTGAAGGGCGGGCCGGTGTGCATCTGGAAGCCGAGCACGCCTTCCGCGGCGGCGTTCTTCTTGTCCTCGTCGATCGCGACCGACATCAGCTGCCCGTTCAGGAACTGCAGCAGCACCGGGCCGCGCGCGATGATGTGGTACTGATTCCAGCCGTTCACGTTCATCACGCCGCGCAGCAGCGTCGGATCCCCGATTGAGCCCACCACCTTGAACGCCGGACCGTCGCCGATCCGCGTCACCTCGCCGCGGCGCGACATCACGCCCCGGCCGCGCTCGTCGTGCACGTTGCCGACGTAGCCCTCGGTGAAGTCCATGTCGGCCTGATAGCCCTTCAGGATCCACTTGCCAACTTCGGGCATCTCGCTGCTGCGGTACTGAATGCCGCTGTTGGCGCCGTTCATCCGGAACTCCAGCTTCAGCTCGAAGTCCCGCAGCACGCCGCCGCGCCAGATCAGGAAGTTGTTCACCTTGACGACCCGTTCGGGCGTGCTCTCCCCGACGATGTTGCCGTTCTCCACGCGCCAGAACTGCGTATCGCCGTCCCAACCCTTGAGGGACTGCCCGTCGAAGATCGGCTCGAACCCGTCGTCGTCGTCCGGCTGCGTCGCCGGATACACCCCGGTCGCAGGCCGCGGCGCCTGGGTACCAGGCACCACGACCGGCCGCGGCGCCTGTCCCTGCCCCTGGCCCTGTCCAGCCGCCTGCCCCTGCGGCGTCTGCGCCTGAACCGTCGCGGCACACATGATGGTCACAAGAAGGACGTATCTCACTTGCTCTCCCTTCGGAAACTCAGCACGTCCGCACGTAGCACTAGCACGTGACACCGAGCACGTGCGCACGTAGGACGTAGCACGTAGCACGTAACTCAGAGGTCATACCTGCAGTGCGATTGCCGGATCGACCTTCGAGGCTCGCGCCGCGGGCAGATAACTGGCCAGCAGCGCCGTCAGCCCCAGGCCGCCCGCGACCGAGACATACGTGACGAGGTCGAGGGCGCTCACGCCGAACAACAGCGCCGACATCAGCCGCGTCAGAGCCGCGGCCCCGGCCACGCCGACGACGATGCCGATGCCGCTGAGGAGCAGGCCGTGCCGGAGGAACAGCACGCTGACGTCGCGGCGCGCCGCGCCGAGCGCCATGCGGATGCCGATCTCCCGTGTCCGCTGGGTCGCGATGTACGAAATCACGCCGTAGATGCCGACCAGGCCGAGCAGCAGGGCGACCGCCCCGGCGATGGCCAGCATCACCAGCGCGAACGACGTCTGCGCCATCGACTCCGACTGAATCTCCTCGAGCGTCTGCACCGCCGCGATCGGCAGGTTGCCGTTGACCGACCACACCGCCTGCTGCACTTCCTTCAACAGCGTCGGCGACCCCGCCCGTCCGGTGCGGATCACGTAGCCCATCGCGCGCTGCACCCCGCGGCCCTCGCTCCACACCCCGTCGTGCACCATCGGCCAGTACACAGCCGTCGGCGCCGGCCTGGTCACGCCGTCGTCGCGCTCGTCGCCGGTGACGCCGACGATGGTGTGCCACGGGCTGGTCGTCGTGTTGCGGATGCGCCTGCCAATCGCCGCCGCCGGTTCCTTCCAGTACTCGCGCGCCAGGTTCTCGCTGATCAGCACGATCGGCGACACGGCGTAGATGTCGGCCCACTCCAGATCGCGCCCGGCGACGATGCGGTTGCCGAGGGCGTGGAAGTAGCCCGGTCCGATGAACTTGAAGCGGCGAATCTTCGGCAGCCGTCCCTCCGGCGCCGGAAAGTCCTCGACGAAGATCGGATCGTTGCTGTCGTTGCCGTCCATCGTGATCGACGACGACAGGCCGACCGCGGTCACGCCGGGCAGGCCGGCGAACCGGGTGGCAATCTGCTCGTGGGTGCGCCCCGTCTGTACCTGGTCGTTGATCAATCGAGTACGGGATGGCGATGCGCAGGGTCAGGACCTCCTGCGGGTTGGTGAAGCCGGGATCGACCTGCCGCATCGCCTGGAACGTGCGGATCATGAGGCCGGAGGCGACGAGCAGGATCACCGCGAGCGCGACCTCGACAATCACCAGCGTGTTCCGGGCGCGATGTCGCTGACGGCCGGCGCTCGACAGCCGTCCACCCTCCTTCAGCGCGCCCGCGAGCTGCGGGCGTGCGAACTTGAGGACCGGGATCACGCCGAAGAACACGCCGGACAGGATCGAGATCGCGACCGTGAACGCCAGCACGATCGGCTCGATCGCGATATCGGCGAGGCGCGGCAATCCGGTCGGGGCGATCGCCCGGAGCGCGCGCAGCGCCCCCGCCGCGAGGGCCAGGCCGACGACCCCGCCGAGGGCCGCGAGCGTCAGCGACTCCGACAGCAGCTCCCAGGCGATGCGCTTCCAGCCGGCGCCGAGCGCGGCGTGAATCGCCAGCTCCTGCTGCCGTCCCTCGGCGCGGACCAGGAACAGGTTGGCGACGTTGGCGCAGGCGATCAGCAGGACCAGGCCGACCGTGCCGAGCAGGATCCAGAGGATCGGCCCGACATCGCCGATCACGTCGTCGGCAAGCGGCCGCACGCGCGGCCCGATCTTCGCGTCCTCGAACATCTGCCGGCTGAAGCCCTTCGGCAGCGCGAACTGCTCGATGGTGATCGGCAGCATGCGGGCGACGTCGGCGTTCGCCTGGTCGAGGGTGACGCCAGGCTTGAGCCGGGCAATCGCCTGGTAGCTGAAGTTGCCGGCGTGGACCTTGGCGCGGTCGAACTTGAAGGTGGTGAGCAGCTGGGGGTTGCGATCGAGAAAGCGGAACGTCGCCGGCAGCACCCCAATCACTTCGTGCGGCCGGCCGTCGACCGTCATCGTCTTGCCGACCGCCGACACGTCGCCGGCAAACTTCCGCATCCAGAACGCGTGCGAGAGCATCACGCGATCGGGCGCCCCCGGCTGATCGTCCTCGAGACTGAACCGGCGTCCCGCCACGGGCTCCACACCAAGGATCGGCAGCACGCCGTCCGACACGACCAGGCCCTGCACGCGCTCGGGCTCGCCGGTGCCGGTAATCGTGACCGCCGTGCCGTCCCACAGGCCGATGTCCTCGAAGGTCTGGCTCGATTCACGGTAGACGAAGTAGTTCGACGGCCCCATGTTGAGCAGCGGCAGGTTGATGCCCGGCGCGGTGTGCCAGACCGCCACCAGCCGGTCGGGCGAATCGAACGGCAGCGGCTTCAACAGCACGCCATTCACCACGCTGAAGATCGTCGCGTTCGCCGCAATCCCGACACCGAGCGTGAGGGCCGCCACCGCGGCGAACATCGGGGCTCGGAGCAGGCGGCGGACGATGCGCGACAGGCGGGTGCTTGTCATCAGAAGTCAGAAGTCAAAAGTCAGAAGTAAGAATGAGAGTGACGGGGGAATTCTGGCACGACAGCCCAGGTGGGGTCCAAACTCATCCGCGGTCAGGGGAGCGGGTCCCAGACGTAGCGGAGCGCGGGCGTGGTGATGCCCGCCGTGAAGTCGAGGACCTGACGCTCGGCAACGACGCCCCCGACGCGATCGTAGAAGGCGCGCGCGCTGACGTTGTCCTCGATGACCCACAGGTGCATCGGCTGCCCTGGCGCGACCCGTGCCGTCCACAGGCGCGCCTCCTGGAGCAGCGCACGGCCGATGCCGGACCCCTTGAATCCCGGCTTGACGTGCAGGTTGTCGAGCAGCGGTCCCCATGCGGGATCGGCGTCGCGGACGGCGCAGACGAACCCCACCATCGTCGAACCCGTAATGGCCTTCAACACCACCCGCGGCCCCTCGTCGTCGTGAGCCATGCGAGAGGTCCAGTACCTGCAGGCGCTCGTCGATGACCGGGCCGTCGAGAAAGGTGTCGGGCACGAGGCCGCGATAGGCGCTGCGCCAGCTCTCGCTGTGCAGCGCGGCAATCGCCGGCGCGTCTTCCGTGTTGGCAGGCACGATCGCGTAGTCCATGGTCGGGGTCGAAGCCGGGTCGAAGCATTGATTCTATCGTCGGACGCTTTCGTCGATTGCCGTCCATCGCACGACAATCGTGTAGCAACTGAACATTCCGCCGGCTGCGGCAACGGCCTGTCTGCTCCGGTTGCGGTGTCAGGCAGTGAATCGTGAACTCGCCACACCCCGGGGCGGGCACCGGTCACGATTCACTGCCTGACACGTGCCCATTCGACTTTGGGCCGATGCCCTGATCGACGAACGGCGTCGCGACGCGCTGTGCTGTTTGTGAGGGCGAGACCGGACCGTCGCCAACGCAGGCCGATCTTGCGCGATGCGGAACGGCCGACAGGAATGTTGCGAAACGCAAACGATCCGACGAATCAGGCGCGCACCAACAGCCGATCTTCCCGCTGAAACGGCGGCTGCGGCGAGTGAAGCCGAGCGTTCGCTCGTGGTACCAGTGTTGCTCAACCCATTTCGGCCGGGGGCCGGCGTTTCGCGCCCGACCTCCGCCCACACACCGAACCAATGGGTCACGCTCACTCCCACCCCACACATTGTCCGTACTGCGCGCTGCAGTGCGGGATGCACATCAGCGGAGACCGCGAGCAGGCGGTGATTGCCGGCAACGCCGAGTTCCCGGTGAACAAGGGAGGACTGTGCGTCAAGGGCTGGTCTGCTGCCGGAACGCTGGCGCACCGCGATCGCCTGACGACGCCGCTCGTTCGCGACGGCGGCACGCTGCGGCCGGCGTCCTGGGACGAGGCGCTCGAGCGGATCGCCGATCGGATCGGCGACGTGCAGGGGAGCTACGGCCGCGATGCCGTGGGCGTCTTCGGCAGCGGCGCGCTCACCAACGAGAAGGCCTACCTGCTCGGCAAGTTCGCGCGCGTCGCCCTCGGCACCGCCAACATCGATTACAACGGCCGCTTCTGCATGTCGTCCGGCGCGGCGGCCTCGGTGCGCGCCTTCGGCCTCGATCGCGGCCTGCCCTTCCCGCTCGACGACATCGCGAACGCGGGCGCCGTCCTGCTCGCCGGCGGCAATCCCGGCGAGACGATGCCGCCGCTGATGCAGTACTTCGCCCGTCAGCGCGCCGGCGGCGGCCAGCTCCTCGTCGCCGATCCGCGCACGTCGACGACCGCGCAGTGGGCGACGGTGCACCTGAAGCTGCGGCCGGGATCGGACGCGGCGCTGGCGAACGGCCTGCTGCACGTGCTCATCCGCGACCGCCTGATCGACGAGCAGTACATCGCGACGCGCACCGAGGGCTTCGACGCGGTCCGCGATCTGGTGCTCGCCTATACGCCGGCGCACGTCGAACAGCTGACCGGCGTGCCGGCCGCGGACCTCGTGCGCGCCGCGACCATCCTCGGTTCGGCGAAGTCGTCGATGGTGCTCACCGGCCGCGGGCCCGAGCAGCAGTCACACGGCGTCGACAACGCGCTCGCCTACATCAACCTCGCGCTGGCGCTCGGCCAGGTGGGTCGACCGTTCGGCGGCTACGGGTGCGTGACCGGCCAGGGCAACGGCCAGGGCGGACGCGAGCATGGGCAGAAGGCCGATCAGCTGCCCGGCTACCGTCGAATCGACGATCCCGACGCGCGGCGGCACATCGCCGCCCTCTGGCGCATCCCCGAGGAGGAGCTGCCTGGCGCCGGCAAGTCGGCCTTCGAGATGCTGTCGACGATGGGCGAACCCGGCGGCGTGCACGCGCTCCTGGTGTTCGGGTCGAACATCGCCGTGTCGACGCCGGACGCGCGACGCATCAAGACGCGGCTGGCCGCGCTCGACCTCCTGGTGGTGTCGGACTTCTTCCTGTCCGAGACCGCGGCGATGGCGCACGTGGTCCTCCCGTCGGCGCAGTGGGCCGAAGAGGACGGGACGATGACCAACCTCGAAGGCCGGGTGGTGCTGCGGTCCCGCGCGTTCGCGCCGCCGGCCGGCGTGCGCACCGACCTCGAGGCGATCGTCGCCATCGCCGCGGCGCTCGGTCGCGGTGCGCGATTCCCGTCCAGTCATCCGCACGACGTGTTCGAGGAACTGCGTCGCGCGAGCGCCGGCGGACCAGCCGACTACAGCGGGATCACCTACGAGAAGATTCGCGCGGCAGACGGCGTGTTCTGGCCGTGCCCCGACCCCGTGCATCCGGGAACGCCCCGCCTGTTCGTCGATCGGTTTCCCACCGCCAGCGGACGGGCGCGCTTCCACGCCGTGCAGGACGCACCGCCGGCTGAAGTTCCCGACGAGCGGTTCCCGCTCTACCTCACGACCGGCCGGGTGCTCGCGCACTACCAGTCGGGGACACAGACGCGGCGCATCACCGAGCTGCAGGAGCTCGCGCCCGAGCCGGTGGCGGAGGTCCACCCCGCGACCGCGGCACGCCTGGGCCTCTCGAATGGCGGCGACATCTCGCTCGAGACCCGGCGCGGCTCGGTGCGCGTGGCGGCGCGGCTGACCGACACGATTCGCGAGGACACGGTGTTCGTCCCGTTCCACTGGGGCGGCGACCAGTCCATCAACCGCCTGACCAACCCGGCGCTGGATCCGATCAGCCGGATGCCCGAGTTCAAGGTGTGCGCCGTCAAGGCGCTGCCGGTGGCCACGGCGCGACCCGGTGCGGCGCGACGGCTGGTCGAGGAGTCCGCGCGCGTGTGCGACTGCAACGGCGTGAGCCGCGCGGTCATCGTCGAAGCGGTGCTCAACGGCGCGCGCAGCATGAAATCGATCTGTGACGCGACCCGCGCGGGCACCGGCTGCGGATCGTGCCGGGTGGAGGTGCAGGCGATCCTCGACGCGACCTCGGCGCGGCTCGATGCGCCAGTCGCTGCGCCGGCGGTCGATCAGCGGCTGACGCCCGACGATCGCCAGGACGACGAGGGGGCGCCGCAACGCCGTTCACTGGTCGTGGTCGGCAACGGCATGGCCGGCATCGCCTGCGTCGAGCAGATCCTGAAACACACGCCGCAGTTCGACATCACCATCTTCGGCGACGAGACGCACGTCAACTACAACCGCATCCTGCTCTCGTCGGTGCTCGCGGGCGAGAAATCGTCCGACGAGATCACCCTCAATCCGCTCGAGTGGTACCGTCACCACGGCATCCAGCTGCGCGCCGGCGTCCGGGTGACCGACGTGGATCCGGTCGCCCGCACGGTGACCGGCCAGGACGGCAGCGTGACGCCGTACGACACGCTGCTGATCGCCACCGGCAGCTCCGCCTGGATGCCGCCGATCGCGGGCCTCGACCTCGACGGCGTCCATGCCTTCCGCACGCTCGACGACACGCGCGCCCTGCTCGACCGCGCCGGCGCCGGCACGCGCGCGGTGGTGATTGGCGGCGGCCTGCTCGGCCTCGAAGCCGCTCGCGGCCTGCAGGTCCAGGGCTGCGACGTGACCGTCGTGCACCTGATGGACACGCTGATGGAGCGCCAGGTCGATGCCTCCGGCGGCCTGCTGCTGCGGCAGCGCATCGAGGAGCTTGGCGTCCGCGTCCTGCTCGGACGCAGCACGAAGGCGATCGTCGGCGACGGCCGGGTTGAAGGCGTGGAGTTCAAGGACGGCGAGCGCATCGACGCCGACCTCGTCGTCGTTGCGGCGGGCATCAGGCCGAACGTCGAGCTGGGACGCCGCGCCGGCCTCACCGTGAATCGCGGCATCGTCGTCAACGATCACATGGAGACGTCGAGCCCGGACGTGTTCGCGGTTGGCGAGTGCGTCGAGCACCAGGGCGTGTGCTACGGCCTGGTCGCGCCGCTCATCGAGCAGGCCAAGGTGCTGGCGGCCACGATGACCGGCAACAAGGGACCGACCTACACCGGCAGCGTGCCGGCGTCGAAGCTCAAGATCATGGGGGTCGAGGTGTTCTCCGCCGGCGACTGGTCGGACGGCGCCGCCGCCCAACCGGTCCGCTTCGAGGATTCCGCGCTCGGCATCTACAAGAAGGTCGTGGTCCGGGACAACCGGCTGAGCGGCGTCATCCTCGTCGGCGACACCTCGGACAGCCACCGGTACATGGACTGGCTGCGTGCCAGCACCGACTTGACCGACCAGCGCCGGCATCTGCTGTTCCCGCCGCCGGCGGGCGACAGCGGCCTCGACATCGCCCAGCTGCCCGACAGCGCCACGGTGTGCGGCTGCGTCGGCGTCACCAAGGGCGCGATCATCGACGCCATCCACACCAAGGGGCTGAACACGCTCGCGCAGCTCAAGGAGCACACCCGCGCCAGCACCGGATGCGGCAGCTGCACGGCGCGCTGCCAGGAGATCCTGAAGGCGGTGGCGCCAGAGTTCGAGGAAGACGTCAAGAAGGTGATGTGCGGCTGCGTGCCGTTCACCCAGGAGAACCTCCGCGAAATCCTGCGCAGCCAGCGGCTGCGATCGGTGCAGGACGTCCTCGACATCTACGGCAACGGCAGCGGCTGCGAGGTGTGCAAGCCGGCGCTGAGCTACATGCTCGACATGCTCTGGTGCGGCGATCACGACGAGGACCGATCCGCCCGCTTCATCAACGACCGGGTGCACGCGAACATCCAGAAGGACGGCACGTTCTCGGTCGTGCCGCGGATCCGCGGCGGCGTCACCAGCCCCGACGAGTTGCGGCGGATCGCGGACGTCGCGGACAAGTACCAGGTGCCGATGGTGAAGATCACCGGCAGCCAGCGCATCGATCTGCTCGGCATCAAGAAGGCCGACCTCCCAGCCGTGTGGGCCGACCTCGGCATGCCGTCGGGCCAGGCCTACACCAAGGGCGTGCGGATGGTGAAGACCTGCGTCGGCACCGAGTTCTGCCGGTTCGGCACCCAGGACTCGACCAGCGCCGGCATCGAGATGGAGCGGCGGTTCGAGAACCTGTTCACGCCGCACAAGGTGAAGATGGCGACGGTCGGCTGTCCGCGCAACTGCGCCGAGGCCACGGTGAAGGACATCGGCCTGATCGGCATCGAAGGCGGCTGGCAGGTGGTGGTCGGCGGCGCCGCCGGCAAGTCGGTGCGGCAGGCGGATCTGCTCGTGACCGTGGAAACCACCGAGGCCGCGCTCGAAGCCTCGGAAGTGTTCTTCCAGTACTACCGCGAGCACGCCAACTATCTCGAGCGCACCTACGACTTCGTGGTCCGCGTCGGGATGGACAAGGTCCGCAAGGAGACGGTCTACGCGCCCGCCGAGGTGCGGGCCGGGCTGCTCGAGCGGCTCCGCAAGTCGAAGGCGCGATCGCGCGACGCGTGGCAGGAGGGACGCGACCCGATTCACCCGTCGCAGTTCATTCCGCTGCGCCCGCTCGAGGAGGTGGGCTCGTGAACGATCAACGGTGGGTCCGGGTGACGATGACCGGCAGCGTCCCGGCGCGCGAGGGACGCGCGGTGACGCTCGGCGGCGTGGAGCTGGCGATCTTCAACCTCGGCGACCGCTTCCTGGCTGTGGAGAACCGCTGCCCGCACCAGGGCGGACCGCTGGCGGACGGGATCGTGTCGGGCTGCGCGGTGGTCTGTCCGCTGCACGCCTGGAAGGTGCGGCTCGACACCGGCGGCGTCGATCGGCCAGGCGGCACCGCAGCCTGCGTCCGCACCTATCCGACCCGCGTCGAGGACGACGTCGTGATGGTGGCGCTGCCGGCGGTGACTCGTGCGCCCGACGGCTCGGAGCGCGCGGCGTAGCCATGAAACAGACGGGCTTTCACGACTGCCGCGTCCTGTCGCTCGAGAGTCGACGGGCCGCCGAGGTCGCGACGCTGATCGCGAAGTACGGCGGCCGTCCGTTCGTGGCGCCGGCGCTGCGCGAGGTGCCGCTCGAGTCGAACGTCGCCGCGCTCGACTTCGGAGCCGCGCTGCTCCTCGGTGACATCGACGTCGCGGTGTTCCTGACAGGCGTCGGCGTGCGCGCGTTGTTCGATGTGCTCGAACAGGCGCACACCGGGGACGACATCCGGGAGGCGCTGTCGCGAGTCAAGGTCGCCGTCCGCGGCCCCAAGCCGGCGAACGCGTGCCGTGAGCTGGGCATTCCGATCTGGGTGACCGCACCCGAACCCAATACGTGGCGCGAGCTGCTCGAGGCGATGGAGACGCATCCGGATGCGCCGCCGCTCGCCGGCGCCACCGTGGCGGTCCAGGAATACGGCGTGGCCAACCAGGAGCTCCTCGACGCGCTCGCGGCGCGTGGCGCGTCGGTGATGCAGGTGCCGGTCTACCGATGGGCGCTGCCAGACGACCTCGACCCGCTGCGGCGCGCGGTGGCCGCGGTCGCCGGCGGCGGCATCGACGTGCTGCTGCTCACCTCGGGCGTGCAGCTCGTCCACCTGTGGCAGGTCGTCGACTCGATGGGGTGCGAGGCGGAGTTCAGGCACGGCCTGGCCTCGACGCTGATCGCGTCGATCGGCCCGACGACCACCGAAGAGATCGTGCGGCGCGGCCTGACGCCCGACATGGAAGCGTCGCATCCGAAGCTCGGGTTCCTGATCAAGGAAGCCGCGGAATTGGTGTCCTCGCGTCTTCGGCCCGTTCTCGGCGTCAACTCCCAATTCCCAACTCCCAACTCCCAAGGCGATCCGCTCTCGAGGCTGGGGTGACGAGTGCGGCCCTTCAACGAGTGCCTTTGGGAGTTCGGAGTTGGAGATTGGGAGTTATCTAGATGACCTCACACACCAGTTTCCTGAAGAGCGGCCATCTTCCGACGCTGATCGCGGCGCTGCTCTACTTCGACATCAGCTTCATGGTCTGGGTCCTGCTCGGACCGCTCGCGCCATTCCTGCGCGAGGAGTTCGGCCTCACCGCCACACAGCAGGGGCTGATCGTCGCCGTGCCGCTGCTCGGCGGCTCCTGCTTCCGGCCGTTGCTCGGGCTCTGCGGCGATCGACTCGGCGGACGGCGCGCCGGGCTGCTCGGCCTGACGCTGACGCTGATCCCGCTCCTCATCGGGTGGAAGGGCGTCAACTCACCCGGCGACCTCTACGTCATTGGCCTCCTGCTCGGCATCGCCGGCGCGAGCTTCGCGGTGGCGCTGCCGCTGGCGAGCCGATGGTATCCACCCGAGCACCAGGGGCTGGCGATGGGCATCGCGGGGGCCGGCAATTCCGGCTCGCTGCTCGCCACCCTGCTGGCGCCGCGACTCGCCGAACGATTCGGCTGGGCGACCACCTTTGGCCTGATGATCGCGCCGGTGATCGCGGTCTTCGCGGTGTTCGCGCTGCTCGCGAAGGACAGCCCTCGACATCGCACGAAGCAGACCTGGGCCGACTATGCCGCGCTGCTGCGGGAACCCGACACGCTGTGGTTCTCGGTGCTCTACGGTTTGACGTTTGGCGGCTTCGTCGGCTTCACCAGCTTCCTGACGACGTTCTTCAACAACCAGTACCAGGTGTCCAAGGTCAGCGCCGGTGACTTCACGACCGTGGTCGTCGTCGCCGGCAGCCTGCTTCGCCCGCTCGGCGGCTTTCTCTCGGATCGCATCGGCGGATATCGCCTGCTGCTCCTGCTGCTCGTCTCCGTCGCCGTCGCGCTGGGCGCCGCCGCCACGCTCCCGCCGCTGCCGATCATGGTGGCGATCCTCTTCGTCGCCGTCGGCTGCCTGGGCATGGGCAACGGCGCGGTTTTCCAGCTGGTGCCGCAGCGCTTCGCGGATCGCATGGGCCTCATCACCGGCATCGTCGGCGCCGCCGGCGGGCTTGGTGGGTTCTTCCTGCCGTCGATGCTCGGCGCGACCCGGGACGCGGTTGGCAGCTACGGCCCCGGACTGATGCTGCTGGCGGTGGCATTCTTCGGCGGCGCGGTCGTCCTGCTCCACCTCGGATCGCTGTGGACGGCCCGCTGGCAGGCGCCGGCCATCCAGCGATCGGGCATCTTCTGCTATCGCGATCGCGTGCGCGGCTGGCTGGGAGAGCCGACGGCCTAATCGACGGCTGGGGTGTCAGGCAGTGAATCGTGAACGAGTCCGCGCCGGAGGCGCGGTGAGTTCACGATTCACTGCCTGACACCAACTCCCCCGGCGCCTTAATATTCCTTGACAGGAATATTCCCTATCGGGCATATTCAACGCATGGTCGCCACGTTCGCTGCCCTCGCCGAACCCAGCCGCTTCCGGATCGTCGAGCTCCTCCGCGCCGGCCCGCGATCGGTCAACGACATCGGCGAAGAGCTCGCGCTCAACCAGCCGCAGGTGTCGAAGCACCTGAGGGTCCTGAAGGAGGCGCGGCTGGTCGACGTCCAGCCGTACGCGCAGCAGCGGCTCTACGAGCTGCGGCCGCAGCCGCTCCGCGAGCTCCACGAGTGGGTCGAGCGTTACCGGCAGCACTGGGAGGCGCGCTTCAGTCAACTCGACGAGCTCATCGAGGAGCTCAAGGCCAGGGAGAAGTCCGATGGTCGCAAGCACAGAGTCCCGAACAGGAAGAGGAAGTGAGATGCCCGAGACGAATCAGACGTCACTCGAGCTTCGCGGCGATCGCGAGTTCGTCATCGAGCGGACGTTCAACGGACCGCCGCGGATCGTGTTCGACGCGTATACGCGGCCGGAGCTGGTACAGCGCTGGTGGGCGCCCCGGTTCCTTGGGGACGTGATGCTCGACTGCCAGGCCGACGTCCGGCCCGGCGGCCACTACCGCTACGTCATGGAGACACAGCCAGGCCGGAAGATGGCGTTCTCCGGCACTTACGTCGAAGTCACGCCACCCACGCGCCTGGTCTTCACGCAGGTGTACGAGCCCACCGCCGCGGGCGCGACGCCAGACGACGTGGCGATCACGATCACGGTGACGTTCGAGGATCGAGGCGGCAAGACGCATCTGGTCTCCCGCACCGTCTGTCCGACCAGCGAGCTGCGCGACACCATCATCGCGTCGGGCATGGAGCACGGGATGCGGCAGGCGATGGATCAGCTCGACGAGCTGGTCGCGTCGATGGCCTGAGGGCAGAGTCGCGCCGGCTACTCGCTCATCGAGAAGCCGGCGCGCTCGAGCAGGCCGGCGATCTCGGCGGGCGTGGCCTCGAGCTTCGCGGCCGACGCCATGAGATCGTTCGCGAGCACCGGATACCAGTCGCGGCGGCGGCGATCGAGCAGGCCGGCGGTGTCGAAGGGCGCGATGACGCGATCGATGCGCGCCTCGAGCTCATGCCGAGGCTGCCCCTGCGGAGCCGCAGCAGCCAGCGACGCGCAGGCGGCGAGCTCCGGCCCGAACACGGGATGCTCGCGCAGCAGGAAGCCGGGCGCGAGGTGGGGACGACCGAGCCGGCGCACGGTCTCGCTGAAGCTCGCAGCCGCGAAGTACATCAGGCTCAGGCGCTTGAACAGCGCGGGATCGTCCATTGTCCTGTAGAGCGCGCCGACCAGCTGCTCGGTGGCATCGAGCTCCGCGAGCGTGGTCCGCTCGTAGGCGAGCAGCGCGGCCTCGCGTTCGGGACCCGGGACGGTGTGCTCGAGCAGATCGACGAGCCGCAGGATGCCGAGCAGCGTCAGCGGGAAGCCGGTGGAGAGCAGCGGATCGATCACGCCGGCCGCCGACGGCAGCAGCGCCCACGTGGGACCTGCGACCTGGGCGCTCCGGAACGCCAGCCGCGGCGAGTGCACGAACGGCATCGTGGCGCGGGCGTCGCGGAACTGATCGGCGACCGACGGCAGCGTCGCGAGCAGGCGGCTCCAGGCGGCGGCCCCTTCGGACGCGCCGATCGCCGCAGCGAGCGGATCGGTCAACGCGGCGCCGGCGCTGGTCAGGCCGTTGTTGAACCGCAGGATCCAGATCCATCCTCCCGGAAACACCTGGTGCAGCGCCGCATCGTCTGGTGGATACGGCGGCGCGACCGGCGTCGGGTTGAGGGAATCCCAGCGCTTGACGCCCTCGAAGTGCGTGAAGAGTCCCTGCGTCGCCGGCAGCCAGCGCCGCGGTCCTTCCTCGAGGCCGAGCGCGTGATGGAGGAACCCGCGCGGTCCGGTCGCGTCGACGACGAATCGCGCGGCGATGCGAACGGGCCGCCCTTCGCGTTCGCCTTCGAGGATCGAGAGATCGCCTTCGTGGCGCAGGTGCTCGAGCCTCGTCATGTCGAGGTAGACGGCGCCCGCGGCCTCGGCCTCCCGCGCCAGCGCGTGATCGAAATCCGGTCGATACCAGTGGGTGTCGGCGATGTCGTCGTGCGGACTCGCCGCCACCATCAGCTGCCGTGCATGATCGGCGGTGTCTTCGAACCGCTGGTTCTGCGGGTGAAAGTAGAACGTGAAGCCGCGCTTGAGACCGCAGGCGACGCGCGGATGCGTGCGCTGCCAGGTGCCCCACTTCGAGAACGCGCGGATCCTCGGCAGGTCGTAGCGATCCGCCAGCTCCTCGATCAGGAGGTTGGCGAGCGGCGTGGAGGATTCGCCGATCGCAAAGCGCGGATGCCGGCCACGCTCGACCAGCACCACGCGCATCCCGCGCTGGAGCAGGGCGAGCGCGGTCAGCGACCCGCTGAACCCCGACCCGACAATCGCGACGTCGGCATCGACACGCTGCACCGGCGCGAGGGTCATGAACGAACGAGGCGATCGCAGGCGGCGCACGCCGCGGGCGGCGGCACGCGCTGTTCGAGGTTGAGCCGTACCAGTCGCCGTCGCCGGTCCGCGAAACATGCGTGGCAGCGCGCCAGCCGTTCGAGATCCCAGACGTCCACGAACACGCGGCAGCGGCCTCGCGCGTGCGTCAGCGCGAGCTCGGCGCTGCGCTCGACGTCGTCGAGCGTCGGCTGCTCGAACTCCGCCGTGTCCCTCAGCGCCTCGAGCGTGCCGTTGCCGGTCCGCGTCGGCACCAGCGAGATCACCGACGCCCCGCACGCCAGCGCCGCGTCCACCGACCGGAGCAGCCAGGCGTCCTGCTCCGCCGGCGGAATGAAGGGTGGCGCAATCAGCAGGAAGACACGCAGCAGGATCCGGCGGTCGCCGAGCGACGCCGCCGCGTGCGCAAAGTCGGCAAGCGTGAATCGCTTGTTCAGTCGATCGAGCGCCGGCTCGTGCGCGGTCTCGAGCCCCATCGCCACTTCGAGCTGCGGACGCCGGCCGTCCGGCTGCGGATGGCGCGTCAGTGCGGCGAGCCATCGGTCGACGCGCGGCCCGACCAGCGCCGGGTGCGACTCGACAATCACGTGAGACAACCCGGCGAGCGCCGCCGCAATGCCGTCGTAATCGCTGTCGGGCACGGCGCGTGGATCGAAGAAGCTGCCGGCGTTGTACAGCTTGATGGCGGCAATGGGCGTCGCGGCCGCCTGCAATTCCGCTCGCGCCGCCACGATCTGCGCGGCGATGGCGCCCCGCGGCGTGTCGGCGAGGGTGGTGTATTTCCAGAGGTCGCACATGGCGCAGCGCCATGGACATTCGCGGCCGGTGAGGAACACCGTCGCCGTCGGCGTCGTCGCGCCGTCCGCCATCCGCTCGTCTTCGACAATGACACCCTGATGCTGCCAGGGATCGTGGGCGGCCCGGGGACCGCGGCGTTCGACGATGAAGCGATCGCGCTCCGTCGCCGTGGCCGGGTAGGCCAGCGTGTCAGCCATACATCTGCTCGAAGGTATGGCGGTAATGGCGTTCCGATCGGCCCAGGCGCGCCCGCATCGCTTCGACCGGCGTCGCGCCGTGCTGGAACCGACGCTTCGGGAACACCGGCATGTCGATGCCGGTGATCGCCTTGACGCCGCGCCGGACGATCTCCCCCTTGAGCGAATAGAGCGTCGGCACGTCGTAGCCGGTCAGCGCGTCGAACGGGATCGCTTCGGCCACTTCGATGACGTCGGGACGCGTGTACGGACTGAACCCTTCGAACCCGTACTTCGCGGCCGGCGCATAGGTGCGGACGTAGCTGCGGCTCAGGCCGCCGGTGTAGGTGAGCGAGTGCTTGATCCGGCCGACCCCCCATCCCTCCTGATAGAGCATCAGGTTGTCCACGACGCTCCGGATGGTCAGCTCGGGATTCTCTTCGATCGGGTAGTCCTTCAGGTTCTCGTCGCCGCCGTCGCCGTCGGCGAGATGGCGCCACTCCGGGTAGCGCTGGCGGATGCCCTTGCACAACAGCAGCCCCATCGCGGCGCATTCGACGTCGAGTGACTTGTAGTCCTCGAGCACGCGCAGCGTCCGGTCGACGCAGAGGTCGTCGGGACGGCCGGCGATCTCTTCGAGGAACATCGACAAGCCGACCGCGCCGAGGAAGGTGCGCGCCTGCTTCACGTCGGGCCCGTTCCCCAGATCCAGCACGAACGCCTTCAGCCGCGCCGGCGACAGGCCGAGCTGCAGCATCGTGTGATAGATGACCAGGAAGACCGAACCGCTGTCGATGCCGCCCGAGAAGCTGACGCCGATCGGCGCCGCGCCTCCGGACTCGCGATCGACCGACTGCAGCCACTTGGCCGCCTCGTTGGCGAGGGCGCCGATGTAGCGCCGGCCGATCTCGTCGAGGTCAGCCGGCAGCGTGGCGCGGGCCGGCGCGAAGAACCGCGTGTAGACCGGATCGGGATCGGGACACCCGACCAGGGCGATCTGGACAATATGATGCGCGGGCACCATGCGCGTATAGCTCGGATGGAACTGCCCTTCCAGGCCAGCCTCCGCCAGCGCCCGCTGCAGCGTGTCGATGCGATCGGCGACGAGCAGCGCCGGACCTTCGTGGCGCTTCGCCAGGAAATAGCGCATCGGCCGGTCGAGCGAGCGCGCCATCCTGACCGTGATCCCGTCCACCGACACCACGGCAAAAGATCCGTCAATTGCCCGAACCGCGGCCGGATCGCCGCTGCGAACGCGGCGCCGCGCCTCCTCCGCGTCGATGTCGTGTAACCGGTTGAGCCGGGGGTCCAGCAGATCGACGACGCGCTCGAGACGGCGGAGCATGTGCGCATTGTAAGCGCACGGCGAGCCATGACGCCCGGATCGAATCCAGCGCGGATTGCCCCCGTCCGCGAACACGTCGAACGGCTCAATGTAGGTGGTCGAAAGAGTTCCGCGATGGAACGTCGAGTTCGATACGAGCGTTCCTCATCAAGCTTCGAGCGCAGCAGACGGTGGGTTACTGCCGTCCGAGATCGCGGGGCGATCAGGTACCGGGCTCGAGCCGCTCGCTACGCCAGCCTTCGCGGAACCGCGACGACTCGCCGGACGCGTGACGTACAACAACCCCAGAATCCCGATCAACGCGACAGGCAGCAAAAAGATGCCGTCCGCTGCCAGATAGTGCGCCACGGTCGCCGCGATCCACATGAAAGTAAAGCCGGCGTAGGCCCATTCCTTCAACGTCGGCAGCCGTGGCAGGAGCAGCACGATGGCTCCGGCCAGTTTCCCGATGCCGAGCAGGATACGCAACTGCTGGGGATATCCCATGTGACGGAAGTTTTCGACCGCCTCGGGCGCGCTGGCCAGATAGCTGAAGCCGGCGCCAGAGTCACGATCCCCACTAGACCTGTGGCTCCCCAGTACGCAATCTTTCGCGGCATCTCGTCTCCTTATCAGTGTTAGTGCGCGTGAGGATGGCGGTACCCACGCGCTCATCGCATTACCTCAGTTAGTCCGGTGGCTGGCGCCCCTGCTTCCGGGCGGATTGCCGCCGGGCACACGGTCGAAGCCGACCAGCGCCCACCCCGCTGCCTCGCGCCGGAAGTACGCATGGGCGGGTGCCGTCCAGCTCTCCGGCCCGCCGTTGGCGGAGATCTCGACGCGGACATGCGTGCCCGCTGCCGCAGGCAGATCCTTCGGCGCATTGACGTTCGTCGCCGACGCACGGGTCTCGCCGAGGTTTGTCGTCGTGCCGGTCGCATTGTCGAACCGCTGCCAGATCGCGACGTACTCTTTGGGCGCGTGCGCCACGTCCGCATCCACCGCGGCGTTCCGGAACGTCAACGCACCCGAAGGTGACAGGCGCACGTCGACGACCGGGTTCACGGCAGGAAGGTACCGACGGAGAATCGCGTCGCGGCGCTCGATCAGGAACTTCGCGAGCATCTTTTCGGAGTGCGGATCGTTGAACCGGCCGACGCCGATGAGCGTGTTCAGCATCTCGCCGGTGAACGCCTGGAGCCGCCGCGCGGCCCAGAACTTATCGTCCAGGCGCGCCGATCGGAACGCGGAATTGCCGTAGCGGGGCTTCCACCGCTCGGGGTCCCACTGCGTGTTGTCGAGGGGAAAGGCGCCGACGGATTTCGCCCGATACAGCGGGATCGTCCGCCAGTTCTTGACGTAGAGCCCAAGGGTCGGCATGCCGGCCAGCGTTTTCTTGCCCTCCGCGAGGTACTCCCAGCCTTCGTACGCCTCGCGTCCGTAGACCCCCGCGCTCCCGATCGTCGATCCGAAATCCAGCAGGTGATGACGGACGAGTCGCTTCCCGTTCTGCTCGACGACTGTGTCGAGCGTGTTGATGGACTTCGAGTCGACGTGGTTCAACCAGGCAGCGAACGTCCCGTAGCCCCGCAGTTCGCGGCGATGCTCGTGGGGGATCACATCGTTGGGATCGTCGGACCGCGTTCCGTAGAACCGGAAACCGCCGACCGGCCGCCCTTCGAGGGCCTTGCTGGCGATGACCCGGTACGACCCATCGGACTCGCGGTGCGCCTTGCGCAGCAGCAGCCGGATATCCGATTCCTTGAAGCGGCGCCGGTTACCGCTCGCCGATTTGATGCGGGCCTGGTCGTCGATCGTCAATTCCTCGGGCCGCAGCGTCGCCAGGTGCGTCTCGGGCACGTGATAGCCCAGCCCCCAGAAGAGCCTGGCGACGACGACCTCCGTGCCGGTCGCCATGGCCGGATAGCCTGGCGGATCGAACTTGATGAACCAGACCTGCCCTGCGGAGTCGCGCACGGTGAACCCCGGCATCACGCCATCGTTCTTGGCCGAAATCACCGTCCAGCCGCCCGGCGCCGGGCCGGTGCCGGACCCCGGCCCTTTGATGAGTTCGTCGACCGTGACGGATACGGTCCCCAGCCGGTTCGTGAACCACGTCGAGTCCGGCACTTCATCGATCGTGTTGATGTTCTGCGCGCGGACGTTGGGCGTCTGGTCGCCGGGCCAGGAGAACAGGTTCTCGAGCGTGTCGTACTCCAGATCGATCTCCCGTTCGTGGACGCCCGACGCGTCCTCTGCGTCGACGATCCGCCTGAGCGGATCGTCGGGATAGAACTTCTGGCCGTTCGCGCCCGCCCCAGCCGTCACCGTCACGGCGACGGCACACGCCAGCGCGGCCAACCCCTGACGTCTCCTGCTTGCCTTGCTCATCATCAGAATGCTCCTCCGGCGCTGACGAGGAGACGCGCGGCGTGCTCCCGGCTGTGCGCCACTTCGACCTTGAACGCGTAGCCCTTCAAACCGATGATCCGCATGCCGATCCCGTACGAGTCCTCCAGATCGCGGAAATTGAGGTCGCCTTTCCGCGCCGCGACCTTGCCGGCGTCGTAGAAGACCGCCATGTCGAGGAAGCGCGCGGGGGTCCATCGCAGCTCCGCGTTCATGACCAGCCGATGGCGATCCCGGAAGCGGAAGTCCGGGAACCCCCGCAGGGTCCTGCCCCCGCCGAGGGACGGCAGCATGAAGTACGGAATGGCTTCGGTATCGTCGACGTCCGTGATCGTGGTCAGGCCACGCAGGGCAACGACCCAGTTGGCCCGCATCAGCGGGATCAGCTGCGTCACCTCCGCCTCGAGCGAGCGGAAGGAGTAGCGATCGTTCTCCCTCTCGCGGAAGTCATCGAACTGGACCCGGTACAGCCCGCCCGTGCCCGAGTACCCCAGCTGTCGCCGCCAGTCGACGACCGCCCGCGCGGTGCTGTTGACGTACTTGAACTGGTCGAGCTCGAGGCCGGGGCTGTTGGCTGGTGAGAACCGTTCCTCGATCGACGGTCCGGTGGCGCCTGAATCGGTTGTGACGTCGATGTAGTTGACCCCGCCGCCCACGGACACATACCGGCTGACGTCGAAGTCGAGACGCCCGCCCCCTTTGAAGGGCGTGTAGCCGAAGGATGTCTTGTCATCCTTGTCCGAGTCCTGGCCGATGCCGTAGTACTTCACGTCCGGCGCGTCCAGGTAGCCGGCGGTCAACGACACCCGTCCGCGGTTCGACGCGAAGGACGGCAGCGTCACGTCCGTCTGCCCCCGCCAGAAGCTGTTGATCGAATAAGCGCCGATCACACTGATCGCACCGTCGTCCCCGAACGGCTTCCGCGCGCCGAGGCCGGCGGCGAACCCGCCGCCGGGATAGACAGAGTCGAGGACCGGATATACCCCGCGGGGCTCTCCGGTGAGCCATCCCCAGTCCTCGAGGCGGTTCACGATCTTCTCGGCGCGGTTCGGCTCTGGCGGCGCGACGGTGCGGAGCTTGTCCGCCTGCTCCTGGCGAATGATTTCGGTCCTGGTTTCCTGGGCCATCGCCAGGCCAGGAGGGACCAGGAGCATCGCGGCCGCGAGCAATGCGGCACCGCGGATAGGTCTGACATCGGAACTGCGAACAGCGGGCATATCGTCCTCCACGCGACTTCTCCTTGTGGATGTGACCGATGGCGCATCACCGCGCTGCGGCCGCTACACGCAAGGGCAAAGGCGATGCCGGCGCAGAACGCCGAGCGCCATCTCCGTCGCGCGGCAGCTTTTCCGGGAATACAGCCCGAATCCCGCAAGTTCGTTCCTGCCTTCGGATGTGTCAGCACTCACCGTCCGTCGCGGGCGGTGCGTCGTTGCACACGGTGCGTGCGTTTTCAGGCGAGGCGGTGGTTCCCGCCCGCATTGCGTGCTTACACGCACTGCCGCTCACCCGGCTGAGCGCGATGCGGACCGTCTTTAGAAGGCTGGCGCAACAACGCGAGCCTGGCTTCGGTCTTGCCATCGGCGGATTGTGGTTGGCACGAACCGAAGGAGGCGAAAGGTGGCTGAGAAGAGTGGACCGTCGAGAAAGGCAGCAGGGTCGATGGTGGTACATGACGTCGAAGGCCCGATCGTCACAGGGGTGCTCGGTGGCGACTGATGGCGGCGAATGAATGACGGGACGACACGCTGAACCACGCGCGTGTGATACATGCGCGCTGCTCGAATGTGTTCGCGGTTATCCGCCAGCTCGCGGCGTCGCTTTCATCAGGGAGATAGAGGAATGAACCCGTTTGACAACCCGGCGACGATTCCCACGCTATCGGCATTCGGGGGCTCGGTTATCGGTGCTCTGAGTTCGACTCTCAGCGCCTGGGCCGGCCAGCGACAGCGAGAGCGGCGGGAACTCGTCGCAAACAAGGTGTCTCAACTCGAGCGGCTGTATTCAGATTTCATCAACGAAAGTGCGCGGCTGCTGGTCGATGCCGTGCAGCACTCGCTCCAAGACCCGAGCACGCTCGTCCCAATCTATGCACTCATCAGTCGCATTCGTCTGCGCTCCTCGACCGAAGTGATCGAGAGCGGAGAACGGCTGCTGGCGACTATTCTCAAGGTTTATATCGAGCCGAACCTCACTCCAGAGGAAATTCGGGCGGCGGCGAACAAGCACAACGATCACCTGCGGGAATTCAGCAATGTGTGCCGGGGCGAACTCGAATCATTAGGGAAGAGTTTCTGACCACGTTCGGGTGGCTTCGCCCGCGGCGCCGTTCGCCGTTCCGCCTCCGCTGAGCTAGGGCGACGCGCCTGAGGCTGTCGCTCGACGCGAGTTGGGAGCGTGGCGTCTTCGGTGGGATCAGGGAGGTGGACGCAGCCGTTGCGACGGGCCGAAGCGCGCGCGGCCGACCTGCAGGACGTGCTGGTCAGCCAACACTCCGACAATGATTATTCTGTTTTCTGTTTGCGGACTTTCTGGACCTCGGCGCGGACCTCTTGACGCGAAGGTTCAACCTCTGACGGTGAAGGCATGTTCAGCATGGCCTCTAGCCGCTTGATTTCTTCTTCCTGCAGCCACTGCACACCATTCATTACATGCCTCCGCTCTTTGACGACTTGCCGTTGCCGAAAAAGGCCAGCGGGCAAGCCGTCCACGGCGACAAAAGAGCAAGCGTGATGCCAGGGGCGTCGACCAGCCGGGACCCGAGTGTCGCACGCGTTGAATGGGACAGCGCCTGAATCGACATCCTCAACTTCCTAACAGCACCACGATGCACACGCCGTCCCATGATGCCCGCCCCAGTTCCTTCGGCGGGACGCTCTTCATCGGCACGACTCCGAGATTCTTTGGATCGAGCTCGAACCGCTGCTGGACATACTGCCGGACGGCCATGGCACGGCTGCGGGACAGCCGGAGCTCATCGGCGGGAACGCCGCCGTTTGCGTAGCCCTCGATGACGATGGCACTCGCGGCAAAGGACTCGCCCTGCTGTGTAAGGGCCGTGTGCAGGAGCGCCTTTCCCCTCTCGGACAGCTCTTCTCCGTTCGACCCGTCCTCGAACAGCTCAGGGCCGGACAGCCAGATTCGCCGGTTCGAGCGATTGGTAAAGGCCCCATCCCGGCGATACTTTTCCGGGGAGATGTCCGCCAGGCTGTAATAGCCCCTCTTGTTGAAGAAACCGCGCAGGAGGAAGTTGTGCTTCGCCGCTTCCGTCGCGTCGGCGAGATTGGCGGTCGCCGCATTGACGTTGGTGAGCGATGCTCTGATGTTCGCGCCCGCGCTCACGCCCGCCGGATCGGGTGTGGAGATGTCGGAGGTGATTCGATGGAGGTGCTGCGCGCTGTCACGCAGGTGATCCACGAGCTCGCCCGTCTTTTGCGGGATCTGGCGTGCGCTCAGATCGGTCATCAGCGCCTCGGCCTTGCGGGTCGCTTGACCGAGGTCCGCGGTCGCCGCTCGAGCATTCGCTACAGCCTCGCGGACCTGGCCGGCCACGGCGTCGTCCCGCAGTAGCATGCCGGCTGTGCCGCGGCCGTTCTGCAGATCCGCGGCGATGTCACGGACGCTCGACCCCGCGGCGGTGACTGTCCGGCGGATATCGCTCGCCAGCGCGTCATCGCGCAGCAGCATTCCGGCCGTGCCACGGCCTGCTTGGATCCCGACCACGACATCATTCACGTTCGAGACGGCCGACGTGACGCCTTGCAACGCTCCCTGGACATCGTCGAGAAGTCCCGCAGCGCTGGTGAGGAGCGCCGACAGTTCAGTCGGCTCTCCGCTCGGTATGGTCGCCAGCGCGTCCGCTTGCGGCGCCTGGCTGCTGCCCGGTCGAACCGACAGGTACGTCCCGCCGACGACTCCCTCCCTGTCAATCGTGACGACCGAATCGCTCCGGACAAGCGCACGCAGCTGCGCGTCGATTCGAAACCGGACCCGGAACCGCGCGGCGGGGGAGTCGGGTACGTCGATGGTGCGCACCTCACCGGCATCGAGCCCGGACACGCGCACCTTCGCACCCGTGGTCAACCCCGAGAGATTCGTGAACTCTGTGTAGTACTCGGTGTGGCGCGCGAACAGCTGATGGCGATCGCCGATTAGAAACATACCGATCCCAAGCAGCACGAGCCCTCCGATAACGAAGAGGCCGATGCTTTCCTTCCTGATGCCCATAACGTCACTCCGACATCAAATTGCGAGCGATCTCGTTCTCGCTGTGTTGGACTTCCTCGACGGTGCCCTCGGCGATCAGCCGTCCCTGATTGAGAACGGCGATGCGATCGGCAAGACGTTTGGCGCCACGCACATCGTGCGTGACGACGATCAACGTCGTGCGACGCTCCACCTTCTGCCGGACCAACAGCTCGTCGATCTCGGACGCCGTAATGCGGTCGAGCCCGCTGCTCGGCTCGTCGACGAGCAGAATCGGGGGCTCGAGCACGAGCGCACGCGCGAGCCCGGCGCGCTTACGCATCCCACCCGAAAGCTCTGAGGGCATTTTCTGCTTGTCATCGGGCAGCCCGACGTCGCGAAGAACCCGGTCGATGATCTCGTCGACCTCCGCGCGTGATTTGCTGGTCAGCCGGAAGAGCGGCAGCGCCAGGTTTTCGTAAAGCGTCAGGGAATCGAAGAGCGCGGCACCCTGGAAGAGAAATCCCATCTTGCGTCGCACGCGAGACAGGTCAGAGGCATGCAGGCGTGTGATTTCGTCCCCTTCAACCCAAATCTCCCCCTGCTCCGGCTTCAGGAGCGAGATGATCAGCTTCAGCGTCACGCTCTTGCCGGTTCCGCTGCGGCCCAGGATGCACAGCGCTTCCCCCGCGCCAACCTGGAACGATACGTCTCGGAGAATCGGCCTGGCGCCGAAGGATTTCGACACGTTGTCCAGGACCACCGCGGGCCCGCCCCTCATAGTGCTGCCGTCTCCGGAAAGATGAAGAAGATGAACTTGATGAGCAGGACATCCAGAAAGATGATCACCAGGGACGACATCACCACGGCTCTGGTCGCCGCGTGTCCCACGCCGTCCGCACCTTCGTCGGTGGTGTAGCCGAGAAACGAGGAGATGGTGCCTATCGCGAAGCCGAAGCCCGCGGTCTTCAGCGTCGGCGGATAGAAGTTCGACCAGTCGACGGCGGAAAACGCCCTGGAGATGTACAGCTGAAAGGAAAGCCGCGACGCGGCATACTCCGAGACGAAGCCCCCGAGCAGGGCAGAAAAATCCAGGAAGAGCGTCAGGAGAGGGAGCGCCACCGTGCACGCGACGATGCGGGGCACGACCAGAAACTTGAACGAGTCGACGGACAGTGATTCGATCGCATCGATCTGTTCGGTCGCTCTCATGTTGGACAGAACAGCCCCGATACCCGAACCAACCCGGCCAGCCACCAGCAGGCCGGTGACAAGCGGACCGATCTCGACGAAGAACGCCAGGGCCTGCACCGTCGGAATCCACGCGGTGGCGCCGAAAGTGACCAGGGTCCCGCGCGTGTGCAGCGTCAGGACGGCCCCCAGCGCAAAACCGGACGCCACGATAAGCGGAAGAGATCTCGACCCGACTTCGGCGAGCTGCCGTCGGATCTGAGCGACTTCGAAGGGGCGACGAAACGCATCGGTGACCGCCCGCAGTCCGAACAGGCTGATGTCGCCCGCGATTGCCAGCACGTTGGTTGAGCTATTCATTGCGAAAGTCCTCCGGCGCCTCGTGACCACCGGCGCCATGACGCCGGTCAACCCCGGCTTCATCTCCCGCTCGAATGGACCACGCCACGCACAACGAGCTCGAGCATCTTGAACGACGCAGCCGTGAACCATCGCCGAATGGTGCCTGACTTCGCCTGTGGTGAGTCGCCAGCGTCTCGAGGCGTTGTGGCGGAATCCTGCCGCTTCTCGATGTCGTCATTCGAGTCGTCAACGGGAATGTATGGTGCAATCGCGACCCTGACACCCACATCCCCTTCGATGCCGGCGACGCAATTGAGTCGAAAGTCGACACCTGGTTCGAGCATGTCGTTCTTCGGGCTGGACGAGACATTCGTTGTCGGGATGACCCCGGTACTCGTCAGCGTATCTCTCACCTCAATGGCTGCCGGCCTCGAAATCGACTCCTGCGCGTCCGGCGTTCCGACGCCGACGAACAGCATCCCTGCTACAACGTGAACTGCGATCGCGCGTGACATCCAGTACCTCCTTTCGTGGTTGGTGCAGAAGGCCCTGCCCACCGTCAGAAGAGCGCCTTCTTGATGAGGGCCGGGATCGTCGGAGTCGCTTGCAGCTGAATATTCCACTTCGGACCGCCGACGTCTGGACGAACCGGGTAGGTACTGAACCTGCAACTGCAGCAACGTCGGTATGCCTCCGCATTTGCACATCTTCCCGAGCTGTGGTCCGATTGAGAACGCCACTCCCTGATCTTCGGGCGCCTTCCAATCCACCGAAAGGTGCGGCTGGGTCCCTATGGTCCACCCGTTCTTGAACAAGTACGTGAAGTTGAAGGTGCCGCTCATCTGGCTGGTGTCCCGGCCGTCGCCGCCGACCTTGAACCACTGCTGTGCGAAGGCATAGCTGATGAAGTGCTTGCCGAGCAACACGGCTCCCACATCAGGCCCCAGCTGCCATGTGTCCTGGCTGAGCAAATCCTTCGATGCGGTGGGGAAAATGAACGTCGGGCCGGCGCCGACCATGAGCCGGCCGCCGAAGAGCGAACGCGGCAGCGCAAATGCGAGAACGGTGTCGCCGACCCCGGCGGTCCGTTCATTCTGCCCGCTCTGATCGAAATGGGGGACGGAATTGGCGATTGGCACCATGGGGCGGATAATCAGCCCCTGCTTCTCGGTCAGCCTCAGACTGATCAACGGCTGGAACAGCAGATTGCTCTGCACCCGAGTGTGATCGTCGCCGCGGAGCATCTCCGTCCAGTTGTTGTTCTGCTGAACCTGCAGCGCCCAGCTATTGGCGAACGGATTACTCGCCTCTTGCGCTATTGCGGCGGCAGACCGATCCCCTGATGGCTGGGTGCCGTTTGTCGCCTGGGATTGCGCCAGTCCGGTGCCGGCCAGACACGCGAAGGCGACGACTACACCCAGGATCGTTTCGACTGTCTGCCTTGTCATCTTCAACTTCTCCGGTTCATGTCCATTCACTGGTTGTTGGCCAAACAGTTGGTCACGATCGGGTGAAAGGCAAAGGAGATGCCTGCGCTCGGCACCGAATTTCTTCACCGGCGTGCGCCTCAACGGCGCACGGAGGCTGGGATGTTGCGTGGTTCCAGACGGTGCGTGCGCTTTCGCACGAACCGGGCGGCGCGTAGGAGGCGTCGTTCAAGGCGCCATCAGGTTGACGTGAAGGAACGGCTGACTGTCGCTAGGGGGCGAACTTCACCTTCTGGAACATCTCCTCGCGAAGCGGAAGAATGAACGAGAAGCGGAAATCCCCCTGCATACGGCCGATCGGAATGCCCACCAGCCGACCCTCGGCGTTCAGCACACCGCCGCCGGACACGCCGGGGTGGCCGTCCGTCAAACAGGTGACCAGCTGGTTGGGAGTCCGCTGGCCCACGTACCCGGTCGATACGACGATACCTTTGGAGTAGTCGTTGCCCAGACGGAAGATCGGATCGGCAAACTCGAACTGATAGTTCAGCCCGAGAGTCAATGCCGGGAGATCGACGTTCTCCTTGACCTTGAGGATCGCCCAATCGCCTGGGTCGACCTCGACGCGAGCATCGCCGGCATCCACCACGCGCGCGCTGATCGGACGCCCGTCGATCATCAACGTGATGGAGTTGATGACACGGGGATCGGAGACACCGTCTTGGCCCAAGGCAACCACGCCATGCTTGACGGTGATGAAATAGCCGTTGCCAAGGTAGCCGGCGGTGCCGTAGCTGCTGGCACCCTGGTCGTCGTATGAATAGAGCTCGACGAAACTGCGCCGGCGATCGCGAATCAGCGCCAGGGGCAACAGGCCCATTTCGGTCTGGAGCTGGCCCTTCACATCGGCGACGATGGCGGCGCGCAGGGCCGCCAATTCCTGCTGTGGGTCGACGCTGGGCCGTGCCCAGAGATAACTTCCGAGGCCCAAAAACAGAACGGCAGACGCCGTGGTGACGACTACGGGGACAGCAACACGATCTTTGGACATCGGACCCACTCCAAGTTCGGCAGCTGAATCGGCTGACCGATGCCGGATCGCTGCTGCGACGACCATTGGAAGGGCAACGAGGATGCCGCTGTCCGACGCCGAGGAAACGGGCGCAAATGGCGCGAATTCCGCGTGTGCCCGGCGGCGGCCAGGCGTCTGAGAGCACGCAGTGTGCGTGTCACCTTTCAGCAGGTCGGCAGCCGTGTCAGGAGGACACCGTCAAGGGGCGAATCAAGAGCATTCTTGCGAACTCGACGCCAACGACCGGACGCATGCCGCGATCATCGGCCTGAAGCGCGGAATCATCGAGCTGTAGCAGTAAAATCCGCCCGAAGGAGTCTCGCGTTTGGCTCATTCGGGTACGATTCTTCGACCCCGTCGAATCGACAGCCGTACGGCGCAAGACCGTGTTAATAATGCACAGCCGTCGCGCCCGCCCGGGCGCAGACACCTTCGAGATGAGCGGCACGCAGTCGGACTCCCGACGGTGCCGGCCGTCCTTGCGTCGCATCCTTATATGAAGATGACGACGGTCGCCTCTGGATGGGAGCGGGGAGGGCTAGGGGGACATGGCTATGGCGACGGACCTTGGGTGCTCCAGCCGGTTACCTGGCCAGCCTGATTCAGACCCGCCAGTTGACGCAAGGCGATCGCGGGAGAGACGTTCGTGCCCTCGTGGAGGGTGGTGTCCGCGAGTTCTGGTTCTGGTGCTCGCTTCAGGTTGTGCTGGCGTCCTGCCGACGGCGGCGGGGGCGCAGACCGGTCTGGCCACGGTCACGGGCATTGTGTCCGATGAATCCGGCGCCGCCGTGCCGGGCCTCATCGTCACCGCGACGAACCAGGCCACCAACATCGCTTACACCGGCGTCACGAACGAGGCTGGAAACTACATCATCACGGGCGTCGCGATTGGCACCTACGTGATCGCCACGAAGCTGCAAGGCTTCAAGAGCGGCCAGTCCACGGTGACGCTGTCGGCCGCGCAAGCGGCGCGCGTCGACTTCAGGTTGGCGCTGGGGGGACTCGAGCAGCGCATCGAAGTCGTCTCGACGACGGCCCTGCTCCAGACGGAGAACGCAGTCGTTGGCAGGATCGTCGAGCGGGAGCAGGTCGCGGCCCTTCCGCTCCAGGGACGGAACCTGTCGGCGGTCTCGCTCTACACTCCGGGCGTGGTTTCGACTCAGCCGAACGAGTTCGACACCCTCAGGGGCGAATTCGGCCGGCCGGCGGTGAACGGTCAACGCCAGCAGGTCAACAACTTCACGGTCGACGGCATCGACAGCAACGAAGCGATCAGCAACCTCATTTCATACCAGCCGAGTCCCGACGCTGTGGAACAGGTGAGCGTCGAATCGAACAACTACGCCGCCGAGCTCGGGAACGTGGCCGGCGCCATCGTCAACATGGTGATCAAATCAGGGGCGAACCGCTACCGCGGGAACGGGTTCTACTACTGGCGCGACAACAGGCTCGCGGCGACGCCCTGGGCCACCAACCGCGCGGGCGGCGCGAAGGCGAAGTTCACGCGTGACGTCTTCGGCGGCACATTTGGTGGGCCGCTGCTGCGCAATCGGCTGTTCTTCTTCGGGGACTACCAGGGCGGACGCCAGGACTCCCCTCCCACGGACTCCTTCGCGACCGTCGTGCCCGATGAGTGGCGGCGAGGCGATCTCAGCAGCCTGCTCTCGAGGGGCATTGTCATCCGCGACCCGTTGACCGGACAGCCGTTCCCGAACAACCAGATCCCGGTCACCCGATTCAGCAATTTTGCCCGCAACGTGTTTGCGGACGAATCGCTGTATCCGCGAGCGAACGTCGGCCGTCCACTCAGCGACTTTCGACAGAACTACAAGGGCGTCACGGGAAATGAGCAGCACGTGGACCAGTTCGACGTGAAGCTCGATTGGAATGCGTCGGCCCGGGACAAGTTGTACGTGCGGTATTCGCGCCAGGCATTCGAGTCGGCGCCCTTGGCGACGGTGATGCCGCTGTCATTCGCCTCGGCCGCGAACAATCCCTTCTGGGGCATGGCGGTCAACTGGAACCGCATCTTCGGCACGTCGATAGTCAACGACCTGCTCGTCGGCGTCAACGACTCCTCACGCCTCAGCGACCCGATCGATCTGCTCGGCCTCGGCAAGTTGAACAACGAGCTGGGGATCCCGGGCGACCAGGTCGTGCGCGGCCTGACCAACATTCGCTGGGGCAACGACCTCACCGAGATCGGCAGTGCCGAGACAGGCACCAACAACGCCAGCCTCGTGTATCAGGTCAACGAGCGGCTGACGTGGCTGCTCGGCCGCCACACGCTCAAGTTCGGCGGTTCGTGGAACTACTACCAGAGCGAGTCGCACTACCCGGGCAACAACGGCCGGAACGGCTTCATCGCATTCAACGCGTTCAATTTCACGGGCGCGCCGTTTGCCGATTTTCTGCTGGATCAGGTGTCGCAGAAAGGCCGAGGCTCCGCGACCGATCCTTGGACGCACGTGCAGCACCGGACGAGCATTTATGCGGGCGACGACTTCAAGATCGTCGACACGCTGACGCTGAACCTCGGCATGCGGTGGGCGTATACCTCGCCCTTGGTCGAGAAAGACGACCGCCAGGCCAACTTCGATCTGTCGACCGGGCAGATTCAACTTGCCGGGCAGAACGGCAACAGCCGCGCGCTCTATAAGCCGTTCTACAACGGATGGGAACCGCGCGTCGGCCTGGCCTATCGCATGAACGACCGATGGGTCTTACGCGGCGGGTATGGCATCGCGCAGTACATGGAAGGCACTGGCGCCAATCTGCGGCTCCCGCTCAACCCGCCATTCTTCTTCGAATCGGAAGTGCGGTACGACGCGACGAGCGGGCCCGGCACCATCGCCACTGGCTTCGTGGGGCTGCAGGCGCTCGACACGGTATCGGGCCAGCTCCGTGCATGGGATCCCGAGCTGCGGCCGCAGCTCACGCAGCAGTGGAACGTGTTCGCCGAATATCTGATCGGACAGCGGTCCTCGCTCAACGTCGGGTACGTGGGGAACAAGTCCACGCAGCTCGTGACGCCGATCGACGGCAATCAGCCGCTGCCCGGCACGGGCGACCCGAGCACCTGGTTGCCGGTGCAGCAGCGTCGTCCGCTGTACCAGTTCAATCCGTTGATCACGTCCATCAGCACGACGGCGTCGCGAGGGCGGAGCGATTACAATGCGCTGCAATCGACGTTCAAGCAGCGGCTGTGGTATGGGCTGGATTTCGTCGCCAATTACACCTTGGGCAAGGCGATGGCCAACAACTCAGGGTACTTCGGCAACGTGGGTGTGGCGGGCGAGGGCGCGTATCCGATGAACAGCTATGACATCGAAGCCAACTACGGCCCGGCGAACTACGACGCGCGGCACGTCTTTTCGATGGCCGGCAGGTACGAGGTGCCCTTCGGCAGAGGGCAGCGGTTTGGCGCGGACTCGCACCGTGCGCTCGACGCGATCGCGGGCGGCTGGTCGGTGAGCTTCGCAGTGACGGCCCATAGTGGGTTCCCGATCACGGTGACCGACGGCGCGAACCCTTCGCTCCAGGCCTCACGGTCCCCCGAGCGCCCCAATCGGATCGGTAACGGAGCGGTCGAAAACCCGACGCTCGAACGCTGGATCGATCGAGCGGCGTTCGTCTCCGCGCCTCTGGGACGGTTCGGCAATGCAGGCGTCGGCATCTTGCGCGCTCCCCGCTACCAGAACGTTGATCTGTCTGTAAGCAAGCGCTTCGAGACGTTCGCTCAGCACTACATTATGTTCCGCGGCGAAGTCTTCAACGCGTTCAACCACCCGAACTTCGGCGCGCCGCAGGCGAACATCCAGAGCACCGCCTTTGGCACGATCACCAGCACGGTAGGCAACGCGCGCATCGTGCAGCTGGTCGCGAAGTATTACTTCTAGCGAATCCAGGTGCACGCCTCTTGTGGCTGGCAGTGGCAGACAAACACGCGAACATTCGAGCCCTGCGCGGGATTGGATAGAGCGGACATGCGACGAGGCAGCCTTATGGCGGCTGGCATGCTCCTGGTGTGCTGCTCTGTCGCCTTCGCGCTGAACCCGGCTCTCGCGGTCAGTCAGTACGCGCACACGTCGTGGAAAGTCCGTGATGGTGTTTTCAAAGGGTCCATCTACACCATCGCCCAGACGCCGGATGGTTATCTCTGGCTCGGCACCGAGTTCGGCCTCGTTCGCTTCGACGGCGTCCGGGCCGTCCCGTGGCAGCCGTCCGGAGACCAGGCCCTCGTCGCGGGCCCGATTCACGCGCTGCTCACGGCGCGCGACGGAACGCTGTGGATTGGCGCCTACACCGGCCTGGCGAGCTGGAAGGCCGGCAAGCTCACGCAGTTTCCGGAGCTCGCGGGCTACCAGGTGTCTGCTCTCCTCGAAGACCGTGAGGGCACGGTCTGGGCGGGTTCGTTCGGGATACCCACCGGGAGGCTCTGCGCCATTCAAGCCGGTCGCGCCACCTGCTCCGAGGCGGCTGCCGACGGCGGCGGCGCCGCCGGCTTCTATGAGGACCGGAAGGGCAATCTCTGGGCGGGAGTACCGAACGGACTCTGGAGATGGAAGCCGGGCGCCCCTGAATTCTATTCGCTTCCAGACGAGGCAAGCGGCGTTCGAGTTCTCGGTGAAGACGAAGAGGGATCGCTTCTGATCGTTCGGGGACGAAGAGTCGCCCGCTTCGTCAACGGGCGGCTCGAACCATCGTCCGTGCAGAATGGAGTGCCGGAGGATTTCGCCCGGCGGCTGCTTCGTGATCGCGACGGCGCGCTGTGGGTCGCTACGCTCAACCGCGGCCTGGCGCACCTGCACGGGGGCCGGACCGATCGGTTCGCCGAACGGGACGGTCTCTCAGGGGATTCCGTTCGAGACCTCTTCGAAGATCGTGAAGGCAATATTTGGGTCGCTACCTTGAGCGGCCTCGACCGCTTTCGTGACTTTTCGATTCCGACCTGGACCCAGAAAGAGGGGTTGACCACGCCGCTGGTGTTGTCCGTGCTGGGCGCCACGGATGGAAGCATCTGGCTGGGCTCTGCTCTCGGCCTCGGCAGATGGCACAACGCGCAGATGACGCCATTCGGACGCGACGGCGGGCTACTCAATGGGTTGGGCCCGCATTCGCTGTTCGAGGATCATCGCGGGCGCATCTGGGTGTCGACCAACCGCGAGTTCGGCTATCTCCAAAATGATCGGTTCATCCCCATCGGCGCCGTTCCCGGTGGATACGTGCTTTCGATTGTGGAGGATACCGCCCGTGATATCTGGGTCGTCAACCGGCAGCGCGGGCTGATTCGAGTGCGCGGCGAAGCGGTGGAGCAGATTCCCTGGGCAGCGCTCGGTCATAGAGACCACGCTGTGGTGGCGATCGCGGACCCTCGGCGAGGCGGCATCTGGCTTGGTTTCGACAAAGGCGGGGTCGCGTACTTCTCCGGAGACCGGCTCGGTGTCGCGTACTCGGCAGAAGATGGCCTCGGCGCCGGCCAAATCCTGGATTTTCGGTTCAGTGCGGATGGCGCACTCTGGGCTGCGACGCAGGGCGGACTCAGCCGGTTGAAAGGCGGGAACATCGCGACGCTGTCCAGCAAGAACGGCTTGCCCTGCGATACGGTTCACTGGTCGATGGAAGACGACGAGCAGGCATTGTGGTTGTACACGGCCTGCGGTCTCCTGCGCATCGCTCGCTCAGCGGTCGACACCTGGGCCGCGGCCGCGGAGAAAGACGGACACACGGCGGTCGCCGTTCAGCTCACGGTGTTCGACAGCTCTGACGGCGTCCGAAGCAATCTGGTGTTCCACCCGCAGAAACCACGCGTGACGAAGACGGCGGGCGGCGCATTGGTGTTCTTGCCGATCGATGGCGTGAGCATCGTTGATCCGCGCCGCCTGCTTCGCAACGAACTACCGCCCCCGGTGTACGTCGAGCAGATCACCGCCGACGGCGCGACCTACGATGCTGCTCAAGGCCTGCGCCTGCCGCCGCGCCTGCGCGACCTGCAAATCGACTACACGGCGCTGAGCCTCGTCGCTCCGGAGAAGAACCGCTTTCGCATCAAGCTGGAAGGGCGCGATCGAGACTGGCAGGACGTCGGCACGCGGCGGCAGGCGTTCTATACCGATCTCGGTCCCGGCACCTACCGCTTCCGGGTCGCCGCGAGCAACAACAGCGGCGTGTGGAACGAGGCCGGTGCCGCTCTGGAATTCTCGATCGACGCCGCCTACTACCAGACGCGCTGGTTCCAGGCGCTCGTTGTCGCTAGCGGGTTTGCCGCGCTGTGGACTGCTTATCTTTTCCGCGTCCGTCAGGTCGCTCGCGCGTACCACCAACGGCTCGACGAACGCGTCAACGAGCGCACACGTATTGCGCGGGAGCTGCACGACACGTTGCTGCAAAGCTTCCACGGTCTGCTGCTGCGGTTCCAGACCGCCTTGTACCTGATGCCAGATCGCCCGGAAGAGGCGAAAGAGCAACTAGCTGGTGCGATTGATCAGGCGGCGAAGGCGATCACGGACGGGCGCGATGCCGTGCAGGGATTACGGTCCTCCACCATCGAGAAAAACAACCTCCCGCTGGCGATTGGCGCGCTGGGAGCAGAACTCGCGGGGGCCGGCAGCGGCCTCCAACCGGCGGTCCAGGTGGCCGTCGAAGGCGAAACGCGAGAGCTCCATCCGATCGTTCGTGACGAGATCTACAAGATTGCGGCGGAGGCACTTCGGAATGCCTTTCGGCACGCGTATGCCGGACGGGTCGAAGTCGAGATCCGCTACGACAACGAGGAGTTCCGATTGCGCGTGCGCGACAATGGCAAAGGAATCGATCCGAAGGTGCTCGCAAATCAGGGGCGTGAGGGACACTACGGATTGCGCGGCATGGCAGAACGCGCGGCACTGATCGGCGGGAAGCTGACGGTATGGAGCGAGGTCGGCGCCGGTATGGAAATGGAGCTACGCGTTCCTGCCAGCACGGTCTACGCGACGTCCGGGAGGCGCTCCTGGTGGTCGCGGCTGTTCGCCTCCAGGACGCCGGCAGCCTTTTGGAAACGTTCGTGATGGCCGTCTACGCCGACAGACAGGAGAACATCTGGGTCGGCAGTCCCGTCGGCGTGACGCGGATCGATGGCCGCAGACGCTCGCGTACGGCCATGGCAGTTGCCTCGACGAGCTCGTGTCAGCGGTCCTGCAGATCCTGTGCAAACTCGACGATCAGGATCGCGTTCTTGGCCGACAGACCAACCGTGGTCAACACGCCCACCTGAAAGTAGACGTCGTTGGCCAGCCCGCGCACGTCCGCAGACACCAGCGCACCCAGTACGCCGAGCGGCACCACCAGCATCACTGAGAAGGGCGCCGACCAGCTTTCATACCAGCCCGCCATCGGAATGTACCCGCGCTGAGCCGCCACGCGCCGCGTGGTATCGCACGTACTGCGCGAAAGCACACGATCCTGTCCGCGGCACCCGCAACGAAACGCCAGCATTCTGGCCTGTCCACGAGGATCGGCGATGGCATCGCCGTTGCCCCATCTGCCTGCGTGGCGGATGGACCGCACACACTGGTGACGTCGGCTTGGATGGCGATGTTCGTGGAGATGTATATGCAGGAATTCAAGAGATTTGCGCGGCATCTCATCTCGGGTCTGCTGGTGATATGGCTGGTCGCGCTTGGCGCCCCGTGTGCCGCCCAGGACCTCGAGGCACCTGCTTCACCTGCTCCATCTGATGCAGCAGGTGGACGGGGTTCGCTATTCGTGCCTGGGAGCTTTCTCGGGCTGATCGCTCCTGTCCAAGACCGGATCGCACTAGCCGTCTACGGCTTTTACTACGGCAAAGTGGACGTACCAGTCGCTCAGGTTGACGTCCCTATCCGGGCGACAAAGTTTCTGACGATTACGCCCAGCTATCTGTACTACGAGATTCCCCCCAGTGGCCTCAATGAAGCGTCGGTGCAGCCCGGAAGTTTTGCCGACACGTTCGAAGAGAACCAGTTTCGAATCGACGGGACATTGAAGTTCTCCATTGGCAAATTCGAAATCGCCGACCGCAACATGTACGTCAGAAGGTTTCGTCCGACAGATGAAATCAACCGCTATCGGCATCGAATTGGCGTCGCGTATCCCCTCGCGGTCGATGGCCACATCTGGAAGCCATTCGCAAATTACGAAGTCTTTTATGACCAGGGAAATGGTGGGTGGACCAGAAATCGAATCTCGGCTGGCGCGACGCTCCAGTCGAGAAGCACCTGTCGTTCCAGCCATCCTACATCTGGGACGACTACAGAGTTCCAGGACTTAGAGACACTGGCTACCTGCAGTTCGGCCTGATTGTCAGCACGAGATAGACCCGTTCATCATCAACTACCTGAAGAGGAGACCTCCATGTCGAAAGTGTTGCAACGGGCAACCGCACTGGTTGCCGTGATGATGGCCAGCCTGGTGTTCGTCACGACCGCGCTGGCGCAGATGCCAACCTCGCCCTGGAAGAAGGGCGCCCCATTCCCGGAAGCGGATGAAGAGCTCTACGGCGTGACCACCAACGGCAAACTCTACGTGTTTGGCGGCTGGGACGGCGGCAAGGCTCGGGGCGTCGCCTACGAGTACGACCCGACCACCGACAAATGGACGAAGAAGACGTCGATGCCGCGGCCGGCGCACCATGCGGCTCTGGCGGCTGCGAACGGGAAGATCTACGTGATGGGCGGCTTCGTTCCTCCGAAGGACACCGCCATCCCGGTTGGCGGCGCATGGGAACCGATTGACAACGCATGGGAATACGATCCAGCGGCGGACTCCTGGAAATCGTTGCCGCCGCTGCCCGCCAAGCGCGGGTCCGCGGTCGCCGCGGAGGTCGGCGGCAAGATCTACGTGATTGGCGGCGCCACGACGATGGAAGGCTCCAAGGACCCGTTCTTCACGTTCTTCGGACCGTCTCGGGTTCTGGCACCAACGAGGTGTACGACCCCGCCACGAACAAGTGGGAAAGCCGCCGGCCGATGTCCGTGCCGCGCAACCACGCGTTCGGCGGCGTCGTCAACGGCAAGATCTACGTGATCGGCGGCCGCACCGGGCACGGCTTCATCCTGTCCGCCACGAACACCGATGTGGTGGAGGAGTACAACCCGGTCAACGACACGTGGAGCGTGCCGAAGGAACGGATGCCGACCGCTCGAAGCGGCGGAGCGTCGGGCTCGGACGGCCGCCGGATCTACGTCGCCGGCGGCGAGGTGACGACCAAGGATCTGGTCGGGGCGTTCAAGAGCGTCGAGGCCTACGACCCGGTGACGAATTCGTGGCTGACGCTGCCCTCCATGCCGATGCCGCGGCACGGCATCGCGGGCGGGGTCATCGGCAATCGCTTTCACCTGGTGAGCGGGATGATGCAGTCGGCCGGAGCGCTGACCTTCCTCGACCCGACCCTCTCCACGCACACGGCGATGCACGACATTCTGGAGCTGCAGTTCGGTGCACCGCCGCCAACCGCTGCTGCCAAGAGCGCGACCGCGGCCCTTCGCAGGCTCCGGCAACGGCTGCGATCGCAACGGCCGCCCTCTCCCAGCCGTCGACGACGGCTGCCAGAACCGCGGCGGCAGCGCCTTCCCAGGGTCCGAAGAAGCTCTATACGCGCTACAACGTCAACAGCCCGCAAGGCCAGGTGATGCTCGCGAAGTACGCGCAGGCGATCGAGATCATGCGGGAGTTGCCGGAACACGACCAGCGTTCGTGGCAGTGGTGGTGGAATACCCACTGGATCAAGGGATTTCCGGCGTTCTTGTGGGATCACTCCAGGAAGCTCAAGACCGAATTGATCGCGTCGCTCCCGCCGGAGGCTCGAGCCGATGCGGAGGCGGTGTGGAACGGCTGCCAGGCCCACCCCTACAACCCCTCCGACCCGGAGCAGTTTCAGCAGTGGTACTTCCTGCCGTGGCATCGCCTGATGCTCGCCCAGTTCGAGGGCGTCATTCGCGAAGTGCTGCAGGATGAGGAGTTTTCCCTTCCCTACTGGAACCCGGTCACCGGAAACCCCGACGATTTCATCGTCCCGGCCGTGTTCCGGGTCCCGGGCACCACGCTGTACAACGGCACGCGCTGGCCCTGGGTCAATGGGGGCGAGCGGATCGACACCATCTACAAGGAATGGATCAATCTGGACGCCCTCAACGAGAAGACCTACATCGACTCGCCGACGGGGAACATCGGGTTCAATCCGAGGATGGACCAGAACCCGCACTTCTTTACGCATTTCGCACTCGGCGGCGATATGGCCGAATTCTCCACGGTCGGCGGCGACCCGATGTTCTATATCCATCACGCCAACATCGATCGGCTGTGGGAAAGCTGGAATCAGCTCGGCAACAAGAATCCCACCGATCCCAAGTACCTCAATCGGGTGTTCTCGTATGGGGACAGAAGCAACAAGCGCGCGGATCTGCCGGTCAGCGCGAGTGATCGTACCGCGCAGATGGGCTACGAGTACGACGCCTATGAAAAGCCGCCCCAGCCACGGCGCCTGACGACCGAGGAGGCCGCCGAGAGAGAGCGCACTTACAAGACTCTCCACGAGCGTGCCCTCGGCGGTCCGCACGATGCCCCGCATGCGTCGAGCGCCTCGGGAGGAAAACAGCGGTGATCCTGAAGCTGTTGATCAGCGTGGTCTTCGTCGGCGCCGCCGTACAGAAATTCACCGGTAAGGTGGCGCCGAATTGGGATCGCTGGGGCTATTCGCGGCAGTTCATGTATGCAACCGGCATCGCGGAACTTGTCGCGCTGGCCCTCTTCTGGTGGCCGGGACTCGAGCTCGTTGGTGCCGCAGGCCTTGCTCTGGTGCTGCTCGGCGCACTGGCAACTCTGATCAGGCACCGCGAAGGACCGTCCCATATCGCCCTGAGCGCGCTCACGCTGCTCCTGGTGATGGTGCAGTTGTACCGGTCAACGGTCGCATGACATGGGAGAAGAACCAACCTTGGCCGGTCGTCGCGCTGGCGGCGAGCTGACGCAGAGGCCACGCCGATGAAACGCATCATTGCCGTCACGGCTGTCGCTGTTGCGCTCGCCGCCGGCTCGTTCGCCGGCGGCACGTGGTGGGCGCACCGGTCCGGCGCTGCGCACGCGAGCGCGCACGTCGCAACCGTCTACACCTGCCCGATGCACCCGGACTACCGCAGCGACCATCCTGGCAACTGCCCGATCTGCGGCATGCCGCTCGAGACGGTTCGTGCGGGCGGGGCGGCGGGCGGCGACGCTCGCGGCCCCCGCGCTGCCGCACGGCGCCGTGCAGGTGAGTCCCGAGCGGCAGCAGGCGATCGGCGTCCGGCTCGGCATCGTCAACCGGTTGGCCGCCACCCGGCTGCTGCGGACGACCGGGCGCGTGGTGCCCGACGAGAACCGGACCTATCCGATCGTCGCCGCCGTGAGCGGCTGGATCCGCAACGTGGAGAGCGTGACGACGGGCGACGCCGTGAAAAAGGACCAGGTGCTCGCGTCGTTCGTAGCGCCCGAGGTCGAGTTCAGGAGTGCGCAGCAGTCGGTACTACACCGGCCTCGAAGCGTTCTACCGCATGGCCGTCACGCAGCCGCAGCCGCAGCCACAGTCGGCAGTCGCACGCCTCCGTGCGCGGCGAGGCGATCGACCGGATGGCCGACGAGCTGCGCAACATGGGCGTCTCCAACTCGCAGCTCAGGGAAATGGGCAAGCGCCGCGATCTCGTGCAGGACATCCGCGTGGAGTCGCCGGTGGACGGCGTCGTGCTGAAGCGCAGCGTCTCGCCCGGCCTCCGGTTCGATCGCGGCTTCGAGTTCTACCGGATCGCGGATCTCAACCGCGTGTGGATTCTGGCCGACGTGTACCGCCACCAGCTGCCGTTCATCCGCCGCGGCGCCTCCGCGCGGATCACCACGGCGGGAGAGAGCCGCGCAGTGTCGGCGACGGTGAGTCCGTCGGAACCGATCTTCGACGAGGCGACGCTGACGCTGAAGGTGCGGCTCGAGGCCTCGAACCCGCAGCGGGCGCTCAAGCCCGGCATGTTCGTCGACGTGGAGTTCCCGGTCGACCTCCCGTCGACGCTCGTCGTGCCGGCGGATGCGATCGTGGACTCGGGGCTGCGCAAAACGGTGTTCGTCGACCGCGGCAACGGATCCTTCGAGCCGCGGCTGGTCGAGACGGGATGGCGCGTCGGCGACGACGTCGAGGTGACGAAAGGGCTCGATGCCTGGCGAGCGGATCGTGGTCTCGGGCACCTTCTTCGATCGATTCCGAGAGCCGCATGAAGGCGGACAAGCGCATGCATCGATCGACGCGCATCATCGACTGGTCGGTCAGGAACAAGTTCCTCGTCCTGCTGCTCGTCGGCGCCGCCGCGCTCGCCGGCGCGCGCGCGCTGCGGAACGTGCCGCTCGACGCGATCCCCGACCTCGGCGACACGCAGGTCATCGTCTACTCGCGGTGGGATCGCAGCCCCGACCTCATCGAGGCGCAGGTCACGTATCCGATCGTGACGGCGATGCTTGGCGCGCCGCGGGTGAAAGCGGTCCGCGGCGTCTCCGATTTTGGCTACTCGTTCGTCTACGTGATCTTCGAGGACGGCACCGACACCTACTGGGCGCGCACGCGGACGATGGAGTACCTCTCGGGCGTGCTGTCGCGGCTGCCGCCCGATGCGCGGACCGAGCTCGGGCCCGACGCCACCGGTCTCGGCTGGGTGTTCCAGTACGCGCTCGTGGACCGATCCGGCAGACACAGCCTGGCGGATCTGCGGTCGTATCAGGACTGGTCCCTGCGCTACTACCTGAAGGCGGTGCCCGGCGTGTCGGAGGTGGCCTCGCTCGGCGGATTCGGCCGGCAGTATCAGGTGAACGTCGACCCGAACCGGCTGCGCAACTACGGCCTCTCGATACAGCGCGTCGTCGAGGCGGTGCGCGGCGGCAACGCCGAGACTGCCGGTCGGCTCATCGAGTTCGGCGGCACCGAGTACATGGTGCGCGGCCGCGGCTACGCGAAGTCGGTCGCCGACTTCGAGAGCATCGTCGTGTCCGCCAGCGAGAGCGGCACGCCGATCCGGATCCGCGACATCGGCCACGTGACGATCGGCCCGGATCTGCGGCGGGGCGTGGCCGATCTGGACGGCGCCGGCGAAGTGGTGTCGGGGATCGTCGTGATGCGCCAGGGAGAGAACGCGGTCGACGTGATCGATCGCGTCAAGGAGCGCATCCGCGAGATCGAGCCGGGCTTGCCGTCGGGGATGGAGATCGTTCCGATCTACGACCGCTCGGTGCTGATCCGTCGCGCGATCGACAACGTGAGCGAGACGCTCGTCGAGGTGGTGCTCACCGTCGTCTTCATCGTGCTGCTGTTCCTGTGGCACGTGCCGAGCGCGCTGATCCCGCTCATCACCATTCCGGTTGCCGTGCTCGTGGCGTTCATCCCGTTCCGCGCGATGGGGATCACGGCGAACATCATGTCGCTCGGCGGCATCGCGATCGCGATGGGCGAGCTGATAGACGCGGCGATCGTCGTCGTGGAACAGACGCATAAGAAGCTCGAGCAGGCGCAGCGCGACGGATCGACGCGCGACTATCACCAGGTCGTCCTCGAGGCGGTCAAGGAGGTGGCGCCGGCGAGCTTCTTCGCGCTGCTCGTGATCGCGGTGTCGTTCCTCCCGGTGCTGGCGCTCGAGTCGCAGGAAGGGCGGCTGTTCAAGCCGCTCGCCTACACCAAGACGCTCACGATGCTCGTGGCGGCGGGCCTCGTGATCACGCTCGACCCCGCGCTGCGCGTGCTCTTCACGCGCGTGCGGCGCTTCGAGTTCCGGCCCGCGTGGCTCTGTCGGGCGGCCAACGCGGTGCTCGTCGGCCGCATCCGCTCCGAGGAGTCGCATCCGATCAGCCGCTTCCTCACGAAGATCTACGAGCCGGTCGTCCGCTGGTCGCTGCGGTGGAAGTGGTCGGTCATCGGCGGCGCCGCGGCCCTCGTCGTCGTCACGGTGCCGGTGTTCACGCGTCTCGGATCGGAGTTCATGCCGCCGCTGCTACGAGGGATCGCTTCTTCTACATGCCGACGACGATGCCCGGGATCGCGATCGGCGAGGCGCAGAAGCTGGTGCAGGTGAGCGACCGGGCAATCAAGCAGTTCCCCGAGGTCGATCGCGTGCTCGGCAAGGCCGGGCGCGCGGACACGAGCACCGATCCCGCGCCGCTCTCGATGCTCGAGACGGTGATCACGCTCAAGCCGACGTCCGAGTGGCGCCGGGTCGAGACGTGGTACTCCGGGTGGGCGCCGGAGTGGATCAAGCGCGTGCTCCGGCACGTCACGCCCGATCACATCTCGGAAGAACAGCTGGTCGAGGAGATGAACGCGGCCCTGACGTATCCCGGCGTCTCGAACGCGTGGACGATGCCGATCAAGGGGCGGATCGACATGCTGACGACCGGCATCCGCACGCCGGTCGGGCTGAAGATCTCCGGCGCCGACTTCGCCGAGATCGAGAAGATCGGTACGGCGATCGAGGCGGCGCTCCCCTCCGTGAGCGGCACGCGCAATGTGTTCGCGGAGCGCACCGGCAGCGGGTTCTTCCTCGACATCGAGTGGAACCGTGACGCGCTCGCGCGCTACGGCTTGAGCGTCGAGGCGGCGCAGGGCGTGGTGCAGAACGCGATCGGCGGCGAGAACGTGACCACCACGATCGAGGGGCGCGAGCGGTATCCGGTGAACGTCCGCTACATGCGCGATTTCCGGTCCGACACCGACGCGATCGCGCGCGTGCTCGTGCCGGCCTCGGATGGGCAGCGGCAGATCCCGCTCGGCGAGCTGGCGCGCGTGAAGGTCGCGACAGGACCGGCGATGATCCGCAACGAGGACGGGCTGCTCACCGGATACGTCTTCGTGGACGTCGCAGGCCGCGACATCAGCAGCTACGTGGACGAGGCGAGCCGCGTCGTGCGCGAGCAGGTGAAGCTGCCGCCCGGCTACGCGGTGCTCTGGAGCGGCCAGTACGAAGCGATGGCCCGCGTGCGCGCGCGTCTCGCCTACATCATTCCGCTCACGCTGCTCCTCGTGTGCGTGCTGCTGTACCTGAACACGCGGTCGCTCGTGAAGACGGCGATCGTGTTGCTGGCCGTGCCGTTCTCGGCCGTCGGCGCCATCTGGTACCTGTACCTGCTCGGCTACAACATGAGCATCGCCGTCTGGGTCGGGCTGATCGCGCTGCTCGGCGTCGACGCCCAGACCGGCGTCTTCATGCTGCTGTATCTCGACCTCGCGTACGAAAAGGCCTCGCGCGAAGGACGCCTGCGAACGCTCGCCGATCTCCAGGCGACGATCGTGGAAGGCGCCGCGAAGCGGCTGCGCCCGAAGTTCATGACGATGGCGACGACGTTCATCGGGCTCATCCCGATCATGTGGGCCACCGGGACCGGGTCCGACGTGTGGAAGCGGATCGCCGCGCCGATGGTTGGCGGCATCTTCACATCGTTCGTCCTCGAGCTCGTCGTCTACCCGGCGATCTACGAGATCTGGAAATGGCACTTCGAGATGAAGCGCGCCCGCGCCGAACCGCAGCCCGCCGCGCTCGCCGCCCTGCCGTCGCCCGAGGGAGCATCGTGACCGTGCCGCAGAACGTCAGGAATCCGAGCTCCCGGCGAACGCCCGCGAGAGCCAGCGCCGCTCTCGCGTCTTCACATACGCGCCTCGACTGAGCCCGGAGCGCCACGCCCGAAAGGTCCTCCGCAAGCCACCCTATCGAGGGGTCGCCGCACACCCTATTCAGTCCTCCAACTAGCGCGGAATGACGGTAGGAATGCGCCCGAAGTGAGGTTGTGGCTGCCCGAGTGGACGCCCAGAATCGCCGAAGACAGGGAGGGCTCTCGCGATGCTGGCTACTGACGAAAGCGTTGCCGACCGTCGGGATCTTCAGGGCGCATATTTCGAAGTCCATCACAAGATTAACGCTGAACTTCATACGGTCGGCCTCCAGCATTTCGGAGAGGCGATTGCACGACGGATGGAGCTGCTCGAGGTGCTTGCCGCCCGGTTCAACAACGATTCGAGAATGATACGGCGGATATGCCTGAAGGTACTGGACCGCATAGCGAGCATCCTCGAACCCGAGCTTCAATCCACGCTGGATGCGGACAGCAGGCGTGATATGTCGATTGCCGCCTATCTCCACGACATCGGCAAGTCGGGACCGTTCGACGCACCACGGTCAAGCCAAGAAGCAATCGTGAAACTGTACGCTGTGGAGAATGTCGCGGATCCCCATCAGACGATTGCCGAGACCGCGCGCACGAACTTCTCTTCCGACGACGCAGAGAGCATACTCGCGTGTCTTGGGTCATGCGGTCTGCGTTCAAACGACACCATGCGCGCATTCTGGGATCGCCATGGCTATTGGACCCACGACATTCTCGAAGCCGACCCGGAAGACATACCGAGTCGGGCCAGGGTTGTCGCCGGGAGCCATCATATGGATAGGGGAATAGATCCTTACAATTTTTCGAGCGGCGACTATGTGGCTCTGCTTGAAAACAGAATTCTCATGGCTGTTGATAAATACCAAGCTGCCGTTGCGCGAGGTCGGAAGACTCATGGTCAGGCAATGGCAACCATCAAAGGAATACTGTCTTCGAAGTACGGAAATGACGTGATCATGAACAATGTGCTGCAGGTTGTTGATGAAGTTGGAAGAGAGGAGATATTCCTCGCAGAGGCAGCATGAGATTGTTCGTGGTGCGTTGTAACTCACACACGAGCTGAGGCACCGCCGGGAGTTCGATGCGACGAAACTCGAATTGCGAGTTTCAAATGTGTCGCCGCGACGGCTCCAAGCGCGAGAGCAAGTGACATAACGAGCAGCGATTCAACAAGCTCGGACTTTGCCTCCATCAGGTAGAAGACGCCAAGCGCCAAGACAATCCGGAGCGCGAACGAGGCAGGCCAGAGCCGGCCAATCCGAAGGTGGGTGGCGCGGCCGCTGCTGATTCGCCTTCGGCCTCACGGTGTGGACGACGACCTCCGGCGGCGGTGCTGGGTCGGGCGCGGCTGCATCTCCGAGCGGTCGCACCCGGCTGACGCCATTGCCACAGTGAGCGCGTTCGCCATGCCACAGCCGGAGGCGATCGCGGGTCGAGTCAAAAGAGGTCCCTTCATCGTGCCCCCATTACGGCAACGACCATCCCGACGTGTGATTGGGTGGAAACGGGGCCGATTGCGCCAGATAGCGCGGGGAAGCGTCGCCTGGACGCTGCGTGGCCGCGCGCAGGCTGCGTTCTGGCGCACACCCCTACAGGACCAGCAGCCCGCCGCGTGTTAACGCACGCACCGCCCGAAAACACACACCCGCTGCGCGGTGCCCGCGCAAGAACGACGCGCATTCCGGCGTGTCGGCGAGGATCGTGCGCTGGCATCGCCGTTGCCCTTTCCAGGCGCGTGACGGACCGCATAAATGGATGGCAAGACGCCTCCGATGAACGAGGCAGTCACTCGTTGTGAACCTTGAAGGAGACTCCCAATGTCGAAAGTGTCGCTCTGGCGAACCGCGATGGTCGCCGTGATCGCGAGCGTGGTTGTCGCCACGACCGCGCTGGCGCAGATGCCAACCTCGCCCTGGAAGAAGGGCGCCCCATTCCCGGAAGCGGATGAAGAGCTCTACGGCGTGACCACCAACGGCAAACTCTACGTGTTTGGCGGCTGGGACGGCGGCAAGGCTCGGGGCGTCGCCTACGAGTACGACCCGACCACCGACAAGTGGACCAAGAAGACGTCGATGCCGCGGCCGGCCCACCATTCCGCCCTCGCCGCCGCGAACGGCAAGATTTACGTGATGGGCGGCTTCGTCGCGCCGAAGGACACCGCCATCCCCGTGGGCGGCGCCTGGGAACCCATTGACACCGCGTGGGAGTACGATCCGGCGGCGGATTCCTGGAAGTCGCTGCCGCCGCTGCCCGGCAAGCGCGGGTCGGCGCTCGCCGCGGAAGTCGGCGGCAAGATCTACGTGATCGGCGGCGCCACGACCATCGAAGGGGCGAAGGACCCGTTCTTCGCGTTCTTCGGACCGTCTCGAGTGCTCGGGACCAACGAGGTGTACGACCCCGCCACGAACAAGTGGGAAAGCCGCCGGCCGATGTCCGTGCCGCGCAACCACGCGTTCGGGGGGGTCGTCAACGGCAAGATCTACGTGATCGGCGGCCGCACCGGGCACGGCTTCATCCTGTCGGCCACGAACACCGATGTGGTGGAGGAGTACAACCCGGTCAACGACTCGTGGAGCGTGCCGAAAGAACGGATGCCGACCGCGCGCAGCGGCGGTGCGTCGGGCTCGGACGGCCGCCGGATCTACGTCGCCGGCGGCGAGGTGACGACCAAGGATCTGGTCGGGGCGTTCAAGAGCGTCGAGGCCTACGATCCGGTGACGAATTCGTGGCTGACGCTGCCCTCCATGCCGATGCCGCGGCACGGCATCGCGGGCGGGGTCATCAACAATCGCTTTCACCTGGTGAGCGGAATGATGCAGTCGGCCGGGGCGCTGACCTTCCTCGACCCGACCCTGTCCACGCACACGGCGCTGCACGACATTCTGGAGCTGCAGTTCGGTGCGCCGCCGCCAACCGCGGCGGCCAAGAGCGCAGGTCCGGCGCCGAAGTAAGGGTGAGACCCGCACGCGACGCTAGTAGTCACCCGAAGTCGTGTCTAGACGCTATAACAGCGGCGACGTTGGCCTCGTGACTCGAATCGAACGGCGGTTCATACGCGGCGCGTCATTAATACAATAGGAACAGGCAGCTATGATGCGTAATAGAGCTCTTCGCTCTCGACATCGCGCCGCCGATTGTCGTCGATTGAAGAATCGTCCGTTGTTGGTCGCCGCCGTTCCCGGGCCCGTGCTAATTGCCTGTGAGTCGGACCTGGCGACCCGGTTTTACTCGGCGGCGGTGTGATGGCTCGCATCATCATCCTTGGCGCGACCGGAACGCTGGGCGGTCACGTGCTGAGTCAGGCCGTGGCCGCCGGTCACGCCGTCACGGTCTTCATCCGAACGCCGGCCAAACTGCTGCCCGACGTGCGTGTTCGTGTGTCGGTGCATGCGGGCGATCTCAGCACGTATGTGCCGCTCGATCTAATCAGCCGGCAAGACGCGCTGATCAACTGCGCGGGCCACGTTGCCGACGGCGACGCCTTCGTCGACTCTCGTCGATCGCCTCGTCACCAGCGTCGACTCGCTTCCGGTGGAGGAGCAGCCGACCTGTTGGGCGATGGCGGGGGCCGCGTTGCTCGACATCGGTGCATCGAGGCGGCGGGGCCTCGAATTACCGAAGGTGAAAGCCACGTACTGGCCCCACCGGCTCAACTTTGACCGGCTGCGCCGCTCGCGATTGGACTGGCGGCTTCTCTGTCCCGGACCGATGGTCGATGAGCCGGGCCTCGGGCTCAACCGCCTCCGCGTTTCGGTCGACGTCCTGCCAGTGGCGGTTCCCGCATTCACACGCGTGCTGCCGGGCCCGTTGCTGCTTCCGGTCTTCGCGTCGCTGATTCCACAGATGATCGTGCCTTACGCGGACGCGGCTGCCCTCATGCTGGCCAATCTCGATCGCGGGAGTGCCATGTCGCGCCATCGCGTCGGGCTGGCGCTGCCCGAGGGCATGCGGGGACGGAAGCCGCGGAGGTCAGCGAAGTGAATCTCCTGCAACGTAAGCCTGCCGACAGCGATACGATGGTCAGCCCACGTCTCTGCCGGTCGCCGTCAACCACGGGAGAGGAACATCGAGGATGACTGCCGCACGAGTCCGGACGGCAACGACCGATGGACCGGCGTTTCGGCTGGTGCTGATCATGCTCGTCGCGGCTTGCGGCGGGCAACCGGCGCTCGCGCAGAGCGCCGCGCCTGGAGGTCAGTCCGTCATCCGGCACGTGGCAGGCGGCCCCCCTCTGCCCCGCGAACTGAAATTCACCCACCTCACCACCAAAGATGGCCTGGCCCAGGACAACGTCGTGGCCATTCTGCAGGATCGCCAGGGTTTCATGTGGTTTGGGACGGGAGAAGGCCTCAACCGCTACGATGGCCACTCCTTCGTCGTCTACAGAAACGACCCCAAGGATCCCGGGAGCTTGAGCCACAATTTCATCCGCACGGTGTTCGAAGATGACCAGGGGTATTTGTGGGTTGCTGCGTATCCCGGCATCAACAGGTTCGATCCCAGGACTGAACGTACCACTCGGTATTTTCACGATCCGAAGAATCCGAAGAGCTTCAGCGGCGATTCGCTCGCGAGCGTGACCGCCGACAGTCGCGGCCATCTATGGTTCGCGACCCTGGACAGCGGGCTGGACAGGTTCGACCCGGCGACCGAAACATTCACGAACTACCGGAAGAACAGCGCCGGGCAGTTCGTCGGGTGGGTCAGGCGCGTCATCGAAGACAAGGACGGGGAGGTCTGGTTCGTTGGCGACCACGGCCTGTTTCACGTGAACGTCCAGACCGGGCAGGTCACGGGTCCTGCTCCGATAGTCACCGGCCTGGCCCTGTATGACGTGTACGAAGACAGCCACGGCGATTTCTGGCTGCTCGCCTCTTCCCCGGTCGTCGGTCTCGTCAAATACAACCGGCAAACCAAGCGGTTCACCGAATATCCGCTCGGCGCCGGCGCGACGCTGCTGGACAGCAGCAGATTTCTCGCTGATGGACCGGATGGCTTCTGGGTGGCGTCCAGCCTGGGGCTCTCCTACTTCGACAGGCGCACCGAGCGTTTCGCTCGCCTCTATCAACACTCTCGAACCGAGCCAGACAGCCTCAGCGATAACAGCGTTGTTTCCCTCTACCGCGATCGCTCCGGGCTGCTGTGGGTGGGCACCGCTAATGGCGGAGTGAACATTCTCGATCTTCGGCAGAGACAATTCAGCCACTATACCCATCGTCCCGAAGAGCCCGAAGAATCCGATAGTCTCTCTCCCGGCAAGGTCAGCGCGATCCACGAGGACTCCAATGGCGTCCTGTGGGTCGGCTCGTTCCCCCGCGCCCTTGATCGACTGGATCGAAAGAGCGGCCGCATCGCCCACTATCTTCCCGGCGCGGACGGCCTCAGCAAGGGCAATGAAGTCAATAGCATTCTCAAGGATGCACGCGGTTATCTCTGGGTGGGAGGCGAGGGCGCGGGTCTGGATCGGTTCGATGAACGCACAGGCCGGTTCAAGCATTACGGACACGACCCTGGTGATCCCGGCAGCCTGATGAACAATCAGGTCATCTGCATCTATGAAGATCGTCTCGGCGGGTTATGGGTGGGACAGTTTGGCGGCGTGAGCCACTTCGATCCAGCAACCGAGCGATTCACCAACTACCGGTTTGGTCCAAGTGCGTCGGACGAAGACCTTCCGTTCAGCGTGTCGGCGATTCATCGCGATCGTTCCGGCACGCTGTGGTTGGGGACGTGGGGCGGCATCGTGAGCCGCTTCGACGACAGAACCAAGACCTTCGTGCACTACACCACCAGCCCGAGTGACCCTCAGAGGCTTCAGGGAGGCAGCATCGGCGCCATCCACGAAGACAGGGCCGGAGCACTCTGGCTGGCCTCGGGAATGGGCCTCTATCGATTCAATCGTCAGACCGCAGTCGTGACGCGCTACACGATCGCGGATGGTCTGCCGAGTAACGATCTCATGGGCATTCTGGAGGATGCCGACGGCAGGCTGTGGATCAGCAGCAAGAAGGGTTTATCCCGGTTCGATCCGCAGACCGAGAGGTTCAAGAACTACGACGTCTCCGACGGCTTGCGGAGTAACGACTTCTCCCGGAGCTGTCACCAGCGAGGGCGGACCGGCGAGATGTTCTTCTGCGGCAACGGAGGGGTGACCGCGTTCTTCCCTGAGGATATCCGCGAAAATACCTTCGTGCCGCCGGTTGTTCTCACGAGCTTCAAGATCTCCGACGAATCTGTTGCCATCGGCGCTGCGTCCAAACTCAAGAAAGCCATTCCCTATGCCGACTCCTTGACACTGTCCTATCAGGATAATGTCTTTTCGTTTCAATTCGCGGCATTGAGCTACGCCAACTCCAACAAGAATCGCTATCGCTATCGACTCGAGGGCTTCCCCCGTGATTGGAACGAGGTGGACAGCGGGGAGCGCGTGGCCACCTACACCAACCTGGATCCCGGCAACTATGTGTTTCGCGTGCAGGGTTCGACCAGCGACGGCGTATGGAACGAAGCAGGAGTATCGCTGCCGATCGTCATCACCCCTCCGTGGTACAAGACCGACGTGTTTCGCGCCTCCGCCGTGGGTCTGTTCCTGGCGCTGATGTGGGTCGCGTACCAGGCCCGGATGCGTCAGGTGCAGCACGCGTTCGAGATGACGATCGACGCTCGAGTCGGCGAGCGGACGCGCATTGCTCGCGAGCTGCACGATACCCTGCTTCAGAGCTTCCACGGTCTGCTGCTGCGATTCCAGACGGCGTCGTACCTGCTGCCCGAGCGCCCGGCCGAGGCGAAAACGCGACTGGACACCGCGATTGAGCAGGCGGCGAAGGCCATCACCGAAGGCCGGGACGCGGTACAAGGCTTACGGGCGTCGGCCGTCGAGGGTACCGATCTCCCGGTAGCGATCAGAGCCTTCGGCGACGAGCTCGCGACCGACGCGAGCGTCACGTCGCCTCCGGCATTCCGCGTCGGCGTCGAAGGACAGCCGCGGGACCTGCACCCGATTCTGCGCGACGAAATCTACAAGATTGCGGCGGAAGCGCTGCGGAATGCGTTTCGACACGCGCAGGCCGCACTGGTCGAGGTCGAGGTCCGGTACGATGGCGATGAATTTCGCTTGCGGGTGCGAGACGACGGCAAAGGGATCGACCAGGGAGTTCTCGCGGCCCAGGGTGTCGAAGGCCACTACGGACTCCGCGGCATGCCGGAGCGCGCCGCCGTGATTGGTGGGAACCTGACGGTGTGGAGCGAAGCCGGCGCAGGGACGGAAGTGGAGCTACGCCTTCCTGCCGGCACTGTCTACGCGACATCCGCGAGGCGCTCGTGGTGGTCGCGGCGGTTTGCTGCCAAGGCGCCGGCAGACGTCGAAAGGGACGCGTCATGACCAGCAGCGCGCCGATTCGGATTCTCACCGTCGACGATCATCCAGTCGTGCGCGAAGGGATCGCGGGTCTCGTGGGCGTTCAGCCAGACATGACGGTGATTGCCGAAGCTGCCAACGGTCGCGAAGCGATCCAGCAATTCCGTACGCACCATCCGGACGTGACGCTGATGGACATTCAGATGCCGGAAATGAATGGCCTCGACGCGCTGATCGCCATTCGAACGGAGTTCCCGGAGGCAAGAGTCATCGTCCTGACAACCTACGAGGGCGATGTGCACATTCTCCGCGCCCTCAAGGCCGGTGCGCACGGCTACCTGCTCAAAAACACGCTTCATTCGGATTTGTTGCAGACGATCCGAGCGGTCCATGCCGGAAAGAGGAGTCTGTCGCCTGAGGCCTCGTTCCAGGTCGCGCAACATGTCAGCGATGAAGCGCTGACACCGGCGGAAGTTGTCGTATTGCGTCTCATCGCGGCAGGGAACGCGAACAAACAGATTGCGGATCAGCTCGGCGTCACCGAGGACACCGTCAAGGGGCGAGTCAAGAGCATTCTTGCGAAACTCGACGCCAACGACCGGACCCATGCGGCGATCATCGGCCTCCGACGAGGCATCATCGAGCTGTAGACTCGAAAGGGTCATCGCTGCCGCCCCGACGGGGGCTTCGCGTCGCACGGCGATGACGAACAATCCCCTCAGGGACAATTGCGCCGCCTTTATTCGACATTCGCCGCCGGTTGGCCAGGCATGGGTTTGCTCTTCATGCGTCTGGTCGTTGGATTCCGTCCTGCTTGTGCGAGCCAGCTGGCTGCTGTGGACCGACCCACCGTTGAATGCGACCCTGGCCTTCGTGTCCCTCGCGGGACCGGGGCTTCTACTGGTCGTGGGGCTGTGGACGCCCCTGGCTGGAATGGCGGTAGCCGCGATAGAGCTCTCCCAGATCCTCACGTCTGAGGACGTTGCCGGGCCTCTCATGGCAGCGACCATGGCGGGGGCGCTGGCCATGTTAGGACCGGGTCGTTGGTCAATCGACGCCCGGCTCTTCGGATGGAAGCGCATCGAAGCACCTGCGCGCGCACGGACTCCGAACGCGCACTGACGGCGAAGCCGTCCTCCCGCCTCAACATCCCTGCACCAGTCGATACGAGCGCACGTGCGCGACGAGCCCGGAGACGCACGACGCGCGTGACCCGAAAGGGTATCCAGGATGAACCCGAATCAGTCGCCTCGATAGCGATATGTGAGTGCGTCAACGTGCCCGAACGGAGGTTGTGGCCCACAGCGTGAGCGCCCAGAATCACCGAGAACAGGGAGGGCTATCGCGATGCTGGCTATCGATGAAGCGGCGGCGCACCTTTCGCACTCTCATGGGGCGTACTTCGATGGCTCGCTGGAACTGCTCCGCGAGCTCGCCGTCACGATCGATGTCGCCGCGGCGGTGCCGCGGCTCTCAGCGATCGTCAGCAAGATGTTGCCGCACGACGCCCTGCGCATCGTGTGCCTCGACCAACAGGGACGGCCGATCGTGAACGCGTCGACCGCCGACGTGCCTGACATGATGGCGGCCGGCGCAGACGAGGTGATCATCGGTGATCTGCGGTCAGGAGCGGCGGGCGCAGCCGCCGCCCCTCACGCCATGGAGCGGCTGGTCGGCGCCGGCTACCGCGCCGTCCTGGGAGTGTCGACGCTCGCACCGGAGCCTTTGGTGCGCGTTGCCTTCTGGTCGAAGAGGCCGATGGCATTCACTCGCGCGCACGTGCCGCTCGCCCGTCGTATCGCCTACCACCTCGGGCTCGGGACACAGAGCCGCAGCCTCGGAAAAACGGTCGCTCAGATTGACGACGATCGGGTGGAACGGGGCGACGCGCGCGTGCAGCGAGCCGTCGAACCGGCGACCGTGGGGACCCACGTGCCTATCGTCGGTGAGTCCGCCGAATGGCGCGGGGTGCTGCGCAAGGCGACGCAGGTCGCCTCGACGGACACGACCGTGCTGGTGACCGGCGAGTCGGGCACCGGCAAGGAAGTCGTGGCGCGGTTCATCCATGCGGCGTCCGTTCGCAGGAGCCGGCCGTTCATCGCGCTGAATTGCGCCGCGCTGCCCGAGCAGCTGCTCGAGGCGGAGCTGTTCGGCTACGAACGCGGCGCCTTCACCGGCGCGCACCAGGCGAAGCCCGGCCAGGTGGAGCTCGCGTCGGGCGGCGTGCTGTTCCTCGACGAAGTCACCGAGATGAGCCTGTCGGCGCAGGCGAAGTTCCTGCGGGTGCTGCAGGAGCGCGAGTTCCAGCGGCTGGGCGGGACGCGCCTCGTGAAAGCGAACATCCGCGTCATCGCAGCCACGAATCGCGACCTGCGCAAGGCCGTCGAGCGCGGCGACTTTCGCGAGGACCTGTTCTACCGCCTCGGCGTCTTCGACATCCAGATTCCGCCATTGCGCGAGCGTTCCTCCGACATCGTGCCGCTGAGCGAAACCTTTCTGCGGGAGATCGGCAGGTCCTTCGGCCGGCCAGCCGCTGGTCTCACCCGTGAGGCACGACAGGCGCTCCTCCAGTATCCATGGCCGGGAAACGTCAGAGAGCTTCGCAACGTCCTGGAGCGGGCCGCGATTCTCTGCGACGGCGCGCTCATCGACCCGGAGCATCTCGCGCTGCAACCAGCCGCCAAGTCATCGCGCAATGACAGCACTGACCTGAGCGCACTCGAACGCACCACGATTGGCAAGGTTTTGCAGGAATGCCGAGGAAACAAAACGAAAGCCGCACGGCGACTTGGGTTGTCGCGCACGCAGCTCCATCTGCGGATTCGCAAGTACGGACTCGAGGAAGTTGCCACCGCGTAATCGCGACCGCTGCCGAGCGATCTGGAGGTTCATCATGCGTCGATCGAAGCGAATGAAGCGGATCCTGTGCGAGCAGTGGGGACACTTTCTCCCCTCCACACTCAAACGAGGGCGGTGACGTCGACACAGCGAGCCACGTGACCTTCGAGGATGTTCTCGATCTCGTCCGAAGCCACCGAATCGTCCTTTCGCGTCAGTCGGCACCCGGTTCGACTCCTGGTCGCCCTGGACATCAGGCGGCGTCACGGATGAGTCCGCTGCGGAAATCGTCCAGTACGGCGAATCAACTCAGGCAATTGGTTCAAGAGGCTCCAGCCCGGCGGCGTGCCCAATCTCTGTCGGAACCGTGAGCCGGGGGCATGAGGCACAGGGTCTGCGAGACTCGGTGTGGCGGCCGTAGTGACCTTCATTTTCCCTAGGCAATTGGCTGATGCCCCGGGAGAACTACGGCATCTCGTGATCGAGGCGACGAGCCGCTGTGATCGAGAGATACCGACAAGGCAGAGCAGTTCGCTGAGGTTGTTCAGCGGTGTGAGGAGGAGGGACCCATGACATCCACCACAGACACGATCACTGACGCGCGCCCAACCCGGCTGCGAGTCCGAGTGTGGCTGCGGCTGGCGATGGTGGCGTCCATCGTCGGCGCGGCGGCGCTGGTCGCGCCGCCGACGGCGCTCGCCGAGCGCTTGAGCGACAAAGACGTCAAGGCGCTGATCGATCGCATCGATCAGGAGCGCGATCGCTTCGAGGATCAGCTCGACGGCAAATTGAAGCGCAGCATCATTCGTGGCCGGGGAGGCGAGGTCGACGTCGAACGCTACCTGGACGACCTGCAGGAGAACGTCGACAACCTGAAGGAGCGATTCACGCCCGAATACGCCGCGAGCGCTGAAGCCACGACGGTGCTGCGGCAGGGCTCGGACATCAAGCGGTTCATGGCGACGCAGCCGCCGAACCTCGACGGCGCGAGTGAGTGGAATCGTCTGGCCGCAAGTCTGGGCGAGCTGGGCGCCGCCTACGGGACCACGATGCCGCTGGCCGAGGGCCAGCAGGCGCGGCGGCTGAATGACCGCGAGGTCCGGAAAGCCGCCGACGACGTCGCGAAGAGCGCGGATCGCTTCAGGAAAGACCTGGACTCGTCGCTCAAGAACGACAAGACCATCGACAAGGCTGCGCGTGAGGCCGCGGTCCGGGAAGCCGACGCGCTCAAGAAAGACGCAGAGGAGCTGGCCTCGGTCATCGGCGACGAACGTCCAGCATCCGGAGAGGCGAAGGCGCTGATCAATCGCGCCGCTGCGATCCGGGCCGCGTCAGCCGGCCGCACCCTGTCGCCGGCCGCGCAGACGGCCTGGGGCTCGGTCGAGAGCGGACTCGACAAGGTGGCACAGGCGTTTGGCATGCCCGCACGGTGAGCCGCGGCAACGTTGTCGTTGCCGCGCCGGTGAGACGAGCCTGCACAGCCATATAATGCGCGCCATGACGCAGAGCCCGGTGCTGATCGCGCTCGCGATGGTCGGCGTGCTGATGCCGCTCTCCCCGGCTGCCGGCGCGGAATGGCAGGCCGGTTTCGCCGCGGTCGCGATCACGCCGGACAAGCCGCTGCCGATGGCCGGCTACGCATCGCGGAACCGTCCGTCGGAAGGCGTCGCCGCCGATCTCTACGCCAAGGTGCTCGTCCTGGCCGACGCGAACGGCGAGCGCGCGGCGTGGATCACCACCGATCTGATCGGCCTGCGCGGCGCCGTGACCGAGGAACTGTGCCGGCGCATCATCGATCGCACCGGGCTGAAGCGTTACCAGATCCTCGTCAACTCGTCGCATACCCACACCGGTCCGGCAATCGCGGACACCGATGCCGCCGCGTATGGCATCGACGGCGACGGCGCGGCGCGCCTTCGTGCCTACCGCTCCTCCCTCCAGGACCGCATCGTCTCCGCCGTGGAGCAGGCGCTGAAGCGGATGGAACCCGTCGAGCTCTCGTACGGCGCAGGCGTCGTTCCGTTCGTCATGAATCGACGCGAGCCCACGCGCGATCGCGGCATCGTCCTCGGCGTCAATCCTCGAGGCCCGGCCGATCGCACGATGCCGCTGCTGAAAGTCGCGACGGCGGACGGCACGCTGCGGGCGGTGGTGTTCGGCGCGGCGACGCACAACACCACGCTGACGGGAGACGAGTACAGGCTCTCGGGAGACTATGCCGGCTTCGCGCAGCAGTACGTCCAGCAGCAGCGCCCCGGCGTCCAGGCGATGTTCGTGCTCGGATTCGCCGGGGACTCGAACCCGTATCCGCGAGGCACGCTCGAGCTCGCGCGCCAGCACGGCGAGATCCTCGGCCGAGAGGTGCTCCGCGTGCTCGACTCCAAGCTCACGCCAGTGGGCGGCCCGCTCAGCCTGCAGTTCGACTACGTCGATCTGCCGCTCGCGGCGGTGCCCGGCCGCGCGGCGCTAGAGGCCATGACCGGACGCGGCGAGCCGAGCTGGCGAGTCGTGGACGGCGACGCGCATGCGCGAAGCGCTCGATCGCGGCGAGCAGCTCCCGACACATTACAAGGCACCGGTCGCGGTGTGGCAGTTCGGCGCCGACCTGACGCTGGTCGGCCTCTCAGGTGAAGTGGTGGTGGACTACGTCGCGCTGGTCGAACAGGCGATTGGTCCGATGCAGCTGTGGCTGACCGCGTACAACAACGATGTGTTCGGCTACCTGCCGAGCGCGCGGGTGCTCGCGGAAGGCGGCTACGAGACCCGCGGCGTAGTGCACGGCGGTCCCGGCTTCTTCGCCCCCGCCGCACAGGATGCGCTGATCGCCAAGATCAAGGAGCTGGTGACCAAGGCGCGGGAATCAAAAAGACCCAGTCCCTAGTCTCGAGTCGCGGCACCGAGCACCGAGCACCCCCGCCTTCGCGCGCGCCATAAGCGCGCATACCCAGGCGGCACCGAGCACGGCACCAAGCACCCAGCACCTTTAGTGGACCGTCGGATTCCGCAGCAGCGTGACGACCGCGTCGACCAGCCGGGTGGCGTCGATCGGCTTGGCGAGGTGCAGCTGAAAACCGGCGGCGTGCGCTTCGTCCGCGTCCTCGCGCCGGGCGTAGGCGGTCAGCGCGATCGCCGGCGTGGAGATGCCGGCGACACGCAGCGATCGCATCAGCGAGTAGCCGTCCTCTTCCGGCATGCGGATGTCGGAGATGAGGACGTCCGGAGCGTCGGCGAGCATTTCGCGGCGGGCGTCGCTCGCGGACGCGACGGCTTCGACTGACGCGCCGGCACGCTCCAGCGTCGCGCGGACGACTTCGCGCGTATCGCCGTCGTCTTCCACGACCAGGATGCGGGTGGCGTCGAGCCGGTGCGCGATCGGTTCGTCGACGCTCGGCGAGACATACGGCGCCGACAGGATCGTGGCCGCCGGCCTGTGCAGCGGCAGCGACACGGAGAACGTCGCGCCGTAGCCGAGCCCGCGGCTCTCGGCGCGGACGCTGCCGCCGTGCAGCTGCACGAGATGGCGGACGATGCCGAGGCCGAGGCCGAGCCCCGACTGGCTGCGCGACCGCGCGTCCTCCTGACGGAACCACTCGAACACGTACGGCAGGAACGCCGACGAGATGCCGACGCCGGTATCGGTGACGCTCAGCACCACCTGGCGCTCGTCGCGCTTCAGCTGCACGGTGATGCGGCCGGAGGGCTGCGAGAACTTCACCGCGTTCCACGCCAGGTTCCACACCACCTGCTCGAGCCGGCGGGCGTCGCCCAGGACGACGGCGCCGTCGGCGAGATTCACGTCGATCTCGATCTTCTTGTCGGAGGCCTGCGGCCTGACCGCGTCGAGCGCGGCCTCGACCACCTCCGTCATCGTCACCGGCTCGCGGGCGACCCGCAGCCGCTTCGAGACGATCCGCGAGACGTCGAGCAGGTCGTCGATCAGCTGCGTCTGCGTTCGCGCGCTGCGCTCGATGACCGCGATGCCATGCCTGAACTGATCCGCGCGGCACCTTCTCCAGGCGCAGCATCTGGGCCCAGCCGAGGATCGCGTTCAGCGGCGTGCGCAGCTCGTGCGAGACCGTGGCCAGGAACTCGTCCTTGGCCTGGTTGGCATCCTCGGCGACGCGACGCGCGGCCTGCTCCTTCGCCACCAGCTCCGCGAGGTCGTTCCCCATGGCGTTGAACGCGCGGCCGAGCGCGCGCACTTCCGACGGCCCGGCAACCGGGATCGGGCGATCGAACCGGCCGGTCTGGAGCTTGCGGGCCGACTCGGCAAGGCGGCGCACCGGACGCGAGATCCAGTGGCTGGCTACGAGCGAGAGGATCGCGCCCACCAGGACGAACCAGGCGCCGCGCATGAACAGATCCGCGCGCAGGCGCTCCGCCGGCGCGAGCGCTTCCTCGTAGCCGACGCTGGCCGCCACGCACGCCGCACCGAGCGGCTTCAGCGGCCGGAAGCTCTGGAACGACTTCACGCCGCGATGATCGAGATCGACGAACCCTTCGGCGCCGGCGCGGCAGTGCCTGAGGAACGCGGCCATGCGCTCACCGGACACCGTGGATGACTTGTCGCCGCGGCTGGTCAGGAACTGCCCCTGATGATCGACGATGAAGACGACGGCTTGACGATCGAGCCCGACGCGCTCCTCGAACAGGCGCGCGACCAGATCGTGGCTGAACAGCAGCGTCAGCGTCGCGTTGCGCAGTGTCGCGCGCATCAGGTACTCGACCTCGCCGTCGTCCGTGTGCAGGACCTTCGCGAGCGCGCCCGGCTCGGGCACGCCGGGCGGCACCGGCTCTCCCGACCGGATGACGCGGCGGCTGCGATACGCCAGGACCGCGCCGAGCGCCCGCTCGCTGCGCCGGAAGTCGTTCACCATCGTGCGCACGCAGTCGTCCACCCACGCGACGCGGCCCGACTCGAGCGGCTCGGCGCACAACGACTCGACGCTGGTGAGGAATCCCTGCGCGCGCTGCTGGCGCAGCTGGAACAGCTGGGTCACGGTCTGCTCGCGCGTCTCCGTCGCGAGCGCCACGTTGCGCGTCGCTTCCGCTTCGAGGTTCGCCCGCAACGACGTATACGCGGTCGTCGTCAGCACGGCAACGATGCCGAGGACGAGGCCGACGAACGTCAGCACGAGCTGAACGGATAATGGAAGCGCCCTGCGCATGAGCTACCTGGTACGGGAATCCCGGAAGGAGACGTGCGTTGATGGGGAGCTGAATTATACCGTAGTGCCGCCCCGCCGCTGCCCGCCCTGGGGCAGCCAGCTCGACAGCACTACGGTCCGAGCAAGGAATTACTGAGGAATTCTGACGGTTACGTCAGCGGCTTGTTGCTGACCTTCTCACGCCGGCGGTCGAAGAACAGCACCTCGTGCTGGCGATAGGCCTGCACGCCCATCCCGATCGCCGCCATCGCCTGATAGCCGAGCTGGGCCGGCAGGTTCGGTTCCTGACGGGATCGGACGCACTCGAGGAAGTTGTCCATGTGCGGATGCGCGCCGCGCGCGACCGGCGCGACGTCGATCTTGAGGGTGTCGGCGCCGGCCTTCTTCACGAACTCCTCCCGGTACTCCTGATCGGGCACGACCTCCATCTGCGTATTGGTCAGGCTCTCGCTGTTCTGCGCGATGAACAGCGTGGCCTTGCTGCCGTGCACGACCAGCGGTGCGCCGACGCCGCTCCCCACCGAGCACGCCAGCTGCATGGTCCAGGCCGGGTAGTCGACGTTCATGAAGAACGTGTCCGGCACCTCGCGATCCTTCTGCAGGTAGATGCCGCCGGACGCGGTGACGCGCTGCGGGAACTCTCCGCCGATGGTGACGAGCAGCGGCGACACCGAGTGATAGAACAGGTCGGTGGCGATCCCGCCCGAGTAGTCCCAGTACTTGCGCCAGCGGAAATAGCGCTCGGGATCGAAGGCGCGCTTCGGCGCCGGGCCGAGGAACGCCTTCCAGTCGAGCGTCTTCTCCGTCGCGTCCGGGTCGATCGCGTAGTTCCACTCGCCGCGCTGGTTGCGGTTGCGGCCGAACCCGCCCGATGCCCAGACGACGTCGCCGAGCAGCCCGTCCTTGATCGCCTTCTTCGCCTTCCAGAAGTGATCCATCGAGGCGTACTGGCTGCCCACCTGCAGCACGCGGCCGGTGGACTTGACGGTCTCGGCAATCTCTTTCGCCTCATCGACCGTGTAGGTCATCGGCTTTTCGAGGTAGACGTCCTTGCCGTTCCGCAGCGCCTCCAGGGTCTGGAGGTGGTGCCAGTGATCCGGGGACGCGATCACGACGACGTCGACGTCCGGCCTGGCGATGAGCTCGCGGTAGTCGTGATGGACGGCGCGCTCGTCGACGGCCGTGGCCTCGCGCGCGCGCTGCTTGCGCTTGTCCCAGATGTCGTTGACGGCGACGGCCTGCACGTCGCCGCGCTCCTTGTTGCGCTCCATGACGCGGCGGATGTGGGAGTTCATCCGGCCGCCGCAGCCCACGAATCCGACGTTGATGCGATCGTTCGCGCCGATGACGCGCGCCTTCGCTTTCGTCGCGGTCTGACGCGGCGCGCCGAGAGCCTCACGCGACGTCATCGCGCCAGTCGCCGCGACCGCGCCGACGCCGACTTGCCTGATGAAATCGCGCCGGGTGGTGTCGTCTCGTGTCGTCATAGCCCCCTCCTGCCCGGCGTTGCCGGGGCGGTCGCGAGCGTACCACAGAGGGGGTCGACGGAGACGAGGGGCGTGCACGGAGGCTTCGGAGAGACCGGATCTTAGAATCGGAGCAACGGAGGCAACGGAGGAAAACGGAGGTTAGTGAGTCGCGGGCCGCGCTTCGCGCGGCAGCGGTAGGTCAGATCCATCTTCACAAACGGCGTTTCAGCTGCGGGGCCGCTTGTGAAGATCGGATCTGGCCTACCGACGTGCCGGCCAACATGGCCGGCACCCGCGACTCACCTCCGTTGTTCTCCGTTTTCTCCGTTGCTCCGTTCCTGAGATCCGGTGCCTCCCGGATCTCCGATGGCTGACGCTATCCCTCCCGCAGCACCGACGCCGGATCGATCCGCGCGGCGCGGCGCGCCGGCAGCCAGCCGGCCAGCGCGCCGATGACGGTGAGGACCAGCGCCGCGACGGCGAGCGTGGCAGGATCGCGCGGCTCCAGCCCGAACACGAGCGGACCGACGAACTTCGCGGCCCACAGGACGGTGGCGCCGCCGGCGACGAGGCCGACGGCAATCAGCGTTGCGGCCCTGCGCAGCACGAGCGCGGTGACGCCGGCAGGCGCGGCGCCGAGCGCCATGCGGAGGCCGATCTCGGCACGACGGCGGCTGACGGAGTAGGACATCGTCCCGTAGAGACCGACGGCTGAGAGCAGCAAGGCCAGGACGCCGAAGAACGCCGAGAGCATCGCGACCACGCGCTCCTGATTGCGGCTGGCCTGGACGTAGGTCGAGAGCGGCCGGAACGACAGCGCGAGATCCTTGTCGACCCGTCCGATCGCCTCGGCGACGCTGCGCGTCAGCAGTGCCGGCGAGCCCGCGGCGGCGCGGACGTGCAGCGACATCGACGAGCCCACGTTCTCCTCCTGCGCGACCGCCTGATACAGCGTCGGCGGCACGGTCTGACGGAGCGACGCGTAGACGGCGTCAGCCACGACGCCGACGATCTCGCGCTCCGGCGGCCGGCGCACCGGGTCGCCGACCTCCCTGACGCGCTGGCCGATTGGGTTCTTCCCCGCGAAGAACTTCCGCGCGAACGTCTCGTTCACCAGGATCACAAAAGGTGCACCGAGCCGGTCGGCGTCGGTGAGGTCCCGGCCGGCGATCAGCCGGGTTCCGTAGGTGCCGATCCAGCCAGGGGAAATCTGGTTCACGTACGACTCGCGGTCGGCCTCCGAGAGCGAGAGCCCTTCCGGGTTCTCGAGCAGCGTGTTCCACATGCTGCCGCTGACGGGCGTCATCCTCGACAATCCTGCCGCCGTCACGCCAGGCAGGGTCAGCACCGCCTGCCGGCCGCGCTCGTAGAGTGCCGCGCGATCCTCGGGCGGCGCGCTGCTCCGCCGCGCGTTGATGTCCACCACGAGGATCGGGTCCGCGTCGAAGCCGAGCGATGTCTGGCTCAGCGTCACGAACGTGCGCACGAACAGTCCGGCGGCGACGACAAGCACCAGCGAGAGCGCGACCTGGCCGGCGACGAGCATGCTGCCGAGCCCGAAGCGCGGCTCGCCGGCGATGCCGCGGCCCTGTGCCTTCAGGCCCTCGGTCGGCTGCACGCCGGCGGCGCGCAGGGCTGGCGCGGTGCCGAACAGCACGGCGGTCACGACGGCGACGACGATCGTGAAGGCGAGCACGCGCCAGTCGAGCGAGAGATTCAGATACACCGGGTTGGCGTCCGTGGACAGCTGCCGGACGAGCACCTGGCTGCCCCACAGCGCGAAGAGCAGGCCGGCGGCAGCGCCGGCCCCGGACAGCATGAGGCTCTCCGTCAGCAGTTGACGTCCCAGCCGCCAGCGCGACGCCCCGAGCGCCAGGCGGACGCTGAGCTCGTGACGGCGCGCCGCCGCGCGCGCGAGCAGCAGGTTGGCGATGTTGGCGCAGGCGATCAGCAGCACCAGCGAGACGACGATGAGGATGGCCATCAGCGGACGCTGATATCGGTTCCGCAGGCCCGACGGCCCGGTCGCGGCCGGCCTCAAGGTGAATCCGTCGGCCAGATAGCGGTTGGCGTTCTCCGGTCGATAGTTCGGCGGCAGCGTCGCCTCACGGATCTGCGGCTGCACCGCGCGCAACGCCGTCTGCGCCGCGTCGAGGCTCTGGCCTGGCTTCAACCTCGCGACCATCTGCAGCCACCACGTCGATCGGCGATCGAGGGCGGTATCCCGGCCGCGAATCAACGGCTCGGTGCCGAGCGGCACGGCGACGTCGAAGGCACGCCCGGGCTCGACGCCCGTGAAGTGGGGTGGGGCGACGCCGACGATGGTGAACGCCACGCGTTCCAGTGAAATCGCCTTGCCGATGACGTCGCTGGCGCCGGCGTAACGCCGCTGCCAGAACGCATAACTGATGACCGCCACGGGACCGTCTGGACCACCGCCGCGGCGATCGTCGTCCGGCGTCAGGGTCCGCCCGATGATGGCGGGTACGCGCAGACCGTCGAAGAACCGGCCGCTGACCCAGAGGCCATTGGCGTACTCGCTCTGGCCGCCGCCAGCGAGATCGAACCGGGTCATCGACCACACGAACACGCTGTCGAACAGCTCGGGCCGATCGCGAATCTGCTCCCATTGCGGATTCGTCAGGTAGGTCTGGCGCTCGCCGATCGCGATCTGCACCAGCCGATCCGGCTCGTCCACGGGCAGCGCCTTGAGGATCAGGCTGTTGACGATCGAGAAAATCGCGGTATTGGCGCCGATCCCGAGCGCCAGCGACAGCACGGCGACGCTCGTCACCACCGGGAAGGCCCGGAGCGCACGAAAGGCGTCACGAAGGTCGTTTCGCATGTGGGTTGGACGAGATCGCGACCGGGCTGGTTGGCAGCGCGCGACCACGCGCCAGCTTTATCCCAGCAGGTCCTTGACGACCGTGCCGTGGACGTCGGTCAGGCGGAATCGGCGTCCCTGATAGAAATACGTCAGCCGTTCGTGATCGACGCCGAGCAGGTGCAGCAGCGTGGCGTGGAAGTCGTGCACGTGCACGGGATTCTCGATCACGTTGTAGCTGAAGTCGTCGGTCTCGCCATAGACGAGGCCGGGCTTGACGCCGCCGCCGGCCATCCAGACGCTGAAGCACCGCGGATGATGATCGCGGCCGTAGTTGGTGGCGGTCAGCTTGCCCTGCGAGTAGCTGGTCCGCCCGAACTCCCCGCCCCAGACGACCAGCGTGTCGTCGAGCAGCCCGCGCCGCTTGAGGTCGACGATCAGCGCCGCGCTGGCCTGATCGGTCTCACGGCACTGCCGTTCGATGTCCCGCGGCAGGTTGTCGTGCTGATCCCAGCCCTGGTGATAGAGCTGGACGAACTTCACGCCGCGCTCGGCCAGGCGCCGCGCCAGCAGGCAGTTGGCCGCGAAGGTGCCGGGCTTTCGCGAGTCGGCGCCGTAGAGCGCGAAGGTCTCGTCGGTCTCGTCCGAGACGTCCATCACGCCCGGCACGCTGGTCTGCATGCGGTAGGACATCTGGTACTGCGCGATCCGGCCGTCGACGTCCGCGTCGCCGAGCCGCTCGGCGGCGTGCGCGTGCAGATCGCGCAGGCGATCGAGCAGCAGCCGCCGGCTCTCGGGCGAGACGCCGTCGGGGTTGCTGAGATACAGCACCGCGTCCTTCCCGCTCCGGAACTGCACGCCCTGATGCGCCGACGGCAGGAAGCCGCTGCCCCACAGCCGCGAATAGAGCGGCTGATCGACCTTGCCCGGCGTAATCAGCACGACGAACGCGGGCAGATTGTCGTTGTCGCTGCCGAGGCCGTAATGAATCCACGCGCCCAGGCTGGGACGCCCCGCGATCTGCGAGCCGCTCTGGAAGAACGTGATCGCCGGATCGTGATTGATGGCCTCGGTGTACATCGATCGGACGATGCAGAGTTCGTCGACGACTTTCGCGGTGTGCGGCAGCAGCTTGCTGACCCAGGTGCCGTTGCGGCCGTGGCGGTCGAATCCGAAGAGCGACCCGGCCAGCGGCAGCGACGATTGGTTGCCGGACATCCCCGTCAGCCGCTGCCCCTGCCGGACCGAATCGGGCAGCTGCTCGCCGTTGCGCTGGTTCAGCAGCGGCTTGTAATCGAACGTCTCCATCTGCGACGGGCCGCCGGCCATGAACAGGTAGATCACGCGCTTCGCCCGCGGCGGCACGTGGAACTGCCGGCCGAGGGCGCCCCGGTCCTGCCCCGTCGCGGCCGCGCCGACCCGGAGCGGATCGATCAGGTTGGCGAGCGCGAGACCGCCCAGCCCCATCCCGAACCGGTTCAGCACCGCCCGCCGGGACAGGCCCGCGACAGGCATCGCGCCGACGCACTTGTGACAGCTCATGTCAGCACCTCAGCGCACGACGACGAACTCGTCGAAGTTCATGATCGCGCTCGCGACCATCGTCATTGCGGCGACGTCCACGTCGGGCAGCGCCGCGTCCGGCGGCGACTCGCCGACGCGGCGCAGCTTCGCCGCGTCTTCCGGATGCGCCGCGAACAGCGCGCGCTGTTCGTCGAACAGCCGCACCAGGATGCCGGTCTCCGCCGCGTCCGGCGGGCGACCGATCAGTGCCCGCACCGCCTCGCGCGTCCGCGCCCCGCCATCGGCGGGATGCGCCCGGACGATCCGCTCGGCCAGCGTGCGTGCCGCCTCGACGAACTGGGGATCGTTCAGCAGCACCAGCGACTGGAGCGGCGTGGTCGTGACCTCGCGCTTCGCCGTGCAGACTTCGCGCGACATCGCGTCGAACGTGATCATCGACGGCGGCGGCGACGTGCGCCGCCAGAAGGTATAGAGGCTGCGTCGATACAGGTTGTCGCCCGTGTCCTGCTTGTAGGTCTTGCCCGTGCCCGACTGCTCCCACAATCCGGCCGGCTGATAGGGCTTGACGCTCGGACCACCGAGCCGGCGCGTCAACAGGCCGCTGGCCGCGAGCGCGCTGTCGCGGATCGCCTCGGCGACGAGCCGCCGCCGCGGCCCGCGCGCGAGCAGCAGGTTGTCGGGATCTGACGCCGTGCTCCCCGTGGACGCCTGCTGGAACGTGTGCGACGTCACGATCAGCCGGTGCAGCGCCTTGACGTCCCAGCCGCTCTCCATGAACGTGGCGGCGAGATGGTCGAGCAGCTCGGGGTGCGTCGGCAGCCGGCCCTGGCTGCCGAAGTCCTCCTGGGTCGCGACGATGCCGCGGCCGAAGTGCATCCGCCAGATCCGGTTCACGGCGACGCGCGCCGCCAGCGGATTCTGCCGGCTGGTGAGCCATCGCGCCAGGCCGAGACGATTGCGCGGCAGGTTCGACGGAAACGGCGGCAGGCTCGACGGCGTCTCGCGACGCACGATCTCGCGCGGCGCGTCGTAGGCGCCGCGGTCGAGCCGGTGCGCCGGACGCGGCGCCGGCATCTCCTCCATCACCATGATCTCGGGGACGGCCTTGATCAGCGCGTTCTCGGCGACGCGCAGGCGGGTCAGCTCCGCTCGCGCCGCGAGCGCGGGATCGTGCTGGCGGGCCAGGAAGTGATCGAATGCCGCCTGGTCCGATGGCTTGACGCCAGCGGCAACCGAGACCTCGGCCGGCGTGAGCTCGACGTCGAACACCTTGAAGTCGTCGATGTCGCCGTTCTTGAAGCCGCTGTCGCGGAAGCGGGCGCCGATCGTCAGCGACGGCTGCTCGTTGACGTTGTCGCCGGCGGCGCGGTCGTAGGTGATGTCCTTGTAGAGCCGATCGCGCACGACCTCGACATCGGCCGGCGCGCCGTTGACGTAGATCCGCAGCCCTGACGCGCGGCTCGAGCCGTCGTAGGTGATGACGAGATCCGTCCAGGCGTTGAGCGTCAGCGGCCGCCTGGCCCGCACGGCGATCGCGTTCCCCGGCCAGAAGTGAATCAGCCCGAAGAACGGACGGCCGCGATCGAGCGTCAGCTCGAAGCCGCGGCTGCCGGCGTCGGACCAGGCGCGCGACTGGTGCACGACGACGGCGCGGTCCTGACGCTCGGTGGGCCTGAGCCGCAGCGCCAGCGAGAACGGGTCGGTGCGCGAGAAGGTCCGGACGCCGGTATGGATCACGGAGTTGTCGCCGCTGAAGCGGAGCGCCAGCCGCGGCGGCTCCGCGAGCGGTGACGGCGCGTCGCGCAATTCGGCGTCGGTGTTGCGGACGCTGTCCGGCGTGGTCTTGGCAGTCGCGGTGTCGAAGGCCAGGTGCGCGATCGGCGACGGGGGCGTGATGGCGTCCGAGGACCGCGACTTGTATGCCGCCCTGGCCGCTCGCGACATCGTGCGCAGCTGCTGCTCGAGCGCCCGCATCTCGCCCGACAGCCGCTGATGCTCGCCCTCCTTCCCCGCCGGCCACAAGAGCAGCGACGGGCTCGGCGTCGCATTGGTGAAATGCGAGTAGAGGCCGGACTCGTCGATGTTGTTGAAGAAGGCGAACAGCGAGTAGTAGTCGCGGTGCGTGATCGGGTCGAACTTGTGATCGTGGCAGCGGGCGCACTCGAGCGTGAGGCCCAGCATGGCCGTGCCGAACGTGTTGACGCGGTCGAGCACGTACTCGGTGCGGAACTCCTCTTCGATGCTGCCGCCTTCGTTGGTCTGCCGGTGCAGCCGGTTGAACGCGGTGGCGACGCGCTGGTCGCGCGTGGCGCCGGGCAGCAGATCGCCGGCCAGCTGCCAGGTCAGGAACGCGTCATACGGCAGGTTCTGGTTGAACGCGCCGATCACCCAGTCGCGATACGGCGACATGTCGCGCTCGGCGTCGTTCTGGTAGCCGTAGGTGTCGGCGTAGCGCGCGAGATCGAGCCAGTCCATCGCCATGCGCTCGCCATACGCCGGCGACGCCAGGTAGCGATCGACCGCCCGCACATACGCGTCCGGCGATCGATCGGCGACGAAGGCGTCGATCTCGGCCGGCGTCGGCGGCAGGCCGGTCAGGTTGAACGCGAGCCGCCGCAGGAGAATCTCCGACGATGCCCGCGGGGCCGGTGTCACTCCCTCCTTGTCGAGGCGCGCGCGGACGAAGGCGTCGATCGGGTTGTCCGGCGCGCCGCCCCGCGGCGACGGCGGCGGCACCGCCGCGACCGGCGCGAGCGACCAGTGCGGGCGGTAGTCGGCGCCTTCGGCGACCCATCGCGCGAGCAGCGCCTTCTCGGCGTCGGTCAGCGACAGGTTGGAGTCCGGCGGCGGCATCATCTCCTCGACATCGTCCGAGGAGGTTCGCCGGACCAGCTCGCTGTGCGCCGGATCGCGCGGCTTCACGATCGCCCACCCGTCGTCCAGCTTCCTGAACGCGCCGTCGCGAACGTCCAGCCGGAGCTCGGCCTTTCGCTTGGCGGAGTCGGGACCGTGGCAGCGGAAGCAGCGATCCGACAGCAGGGGCCGGATCTCGCGATTGAAATCGACGCGCGCGGCCGGCGCCTGCTGTTCAGCGGCCGGGGTCGGGCCGGTGAGCGCAGCGAGTACCAGCACCAGCACGCTGCAGGACCGGGCCGCCATCATTGGGAATTGTAAAAGTCAGAAGTCAAAAGTCATACCTTGCGCCATTCGCCCACCGCCTGCCACCTTCATCGTGGCGCGCGACGGGGAGCAGAACGGCGACGCGACATACGCCGTCGTGAACCGCAGCCTCGGACGCGAGCCGATCGAGATGCGGCGTACGGTGCTCGCGGCAGCCGTAGGCGCCGGTCACGGCAGCGAGGATCATTGTAGTGCCCGGCGTGCTACGCTGCCGGCGGGTTCCGGGCGTTTCATGCTCAGCCGCACTCGTGTCGCTGTGATCGTCGCAGCCGTTGCCGTTGCAGCCGTCCACACCTCGGCGCAGCAGCCGGCCAAAGGCGCCAGGCTCCTGGCGGTCGAGGATTACCTCAACTTCGAAACCGTCGCCGACCCGCAGATCTCTCCCGACGGCGCGCAGATCGTCTACACGCGCCGGCTGGTGAACCAGGTCGGCGATCGCATCGAGCGGCGCTCTGGGTCATGAGCGCCGACGGCTGAGGAATCGATCCTCCAAGGGATCGAGCGCGGCCTGGTCTCCGGACGGGAGCCGGATCGCCTACATCGCCGACGGCGAGCCGAAGGGCTCGCAGGTGTTCGTCCGCTGGGTCGGCGAGAACGCCGCGACCCAGATCACGCACGTCGAGCACACGCCGTCGAACCTGGATGGTCGCCCGACGGGGGCAGGTCGCCCTCGACGATGATCGTGCCGAAGACGGCAAAGTGGGAGATCGCGCTGCCGAGCCGCCGGAGGGGGCGACGTGGACGAAGCCGCCGGCGATCGTCGACCGGCTGCACTACCGGCAGGACCGCGTCGGCTACACCGAGCCCGGCTTCACGCATCTGTTCGTGGTCCCCGCCGACGGCGGCACGCCGCGGCCGTTGACGTCGGGCGACTGGAACGTCGGCGCCCGGTTCGACGGCATGGTCGGCGCCGCCGGCATCGACTGGACCGCCGACTCGCGCACGATCGTGGTCGACGGGCTCGACGCGCCGGATTCCGACCTGCGCTATCGCGATTCGGACCTCTTCTCGATCGACGTCGCCGCCGGCACTCGACGCAAGCTCATTGCGGAGGGCGGCAGCTGGTCCAACCCGCGAGTCTCGCCCGACGGCAAGCTCGTCGCGTTCGTCGGCCATCCGTCCACCAGGGCCAGCTACAAGACCGAGGAACTGTTCGTCGTCAGCATCGACGGCAGCGGCATGCGCAAGATCTCGGCCGCGATGGATCGCGACGCCGTCAACCTGCACTGGGCGCCTGACGGTCAGCGGCGTGTATTTCACCGCCGACGATCGCGGGACGTCGAACGTGCACTTCGCGCCGTTGTCGGGATCGCGCGGCTGGTCACGACGGGCACGCACTTGCTGTCGCTGACCTCGGTCAGCGCCAAGGGTGCCGGCGTCGGCGTGCGATCGGCGGCGAATCAGCCGCCGGACGTCGTGCGCGTGAGCCTCGCGCAGCCGGGACAGATCGCGCAGCTGACGCGGGTCAACGAGGACCTGCTGCACGGCCTGACGCTCGGCGAGGTCGAAGAGATCACCTACGCGTCGACCGGCGGCGCCAGGTCCAGGGCTGGCTGGTCAAGCCGCCGGCGTTCGATCCGGCGCAGCAAGTATCCGCTGATCATGGAGATTCACGGCGGGCCGCACGGCGATGTACAACGTCGGCTTCAACTTCATGTTCCAGCTCTTCGCCGCCAACGGCTACCTCGTGCTCTATACGAACCCGCGCGGCAGCACCGGCTACGGCATCGGCGTTCGGTAACGCCATCGAGCGGGCCTATCCCAGCGTGGACTACGACGATCTGATGGCCGGCGTCGACGCGGCGATCGCGAAGGGCAGCGTCGACAGCCGCAACCTGTTCGTCGGCGGCTGCAGCGGCGGCGGCGTCCTCTCGAGCTGGGTCATCGGCCACACCGACCGGTTCGCGGCGGCCGCGGTTCGCTGCCCCGTCACCGACTGGCTCAGTTTCGTCGGCCACACCGACGTGCCGCTGTTCACATCCAACTTCTTCGATGCGCCGTTCTGGGAGAAGCCGGAGCAATGGCTGAAGCAGTCGCCGCTGATGTACGTGGGCAAAGTGAAGACCCCGACGCTGGTGATGACCGGCGTGCTCGACATGCGCACGCCGATGCCGCAGAGCGAGGAGTACTACACGGCGTTGAAGATGCGAGGCGTACCGACCAAGCTGCTGCGCTTCGAAGGGGAATATCACGGCACGACGACGAAGCCGTCAAACTTCATGCGAACGGCGTTGTACATGATGAGCTGGTCCACGGAGCGCAGCCGCCCGCCGGCGCCAGCGACCGAGGCGGCGCGGTGAGTCACGCCCCCGGGCGCGTTTGGGAGTTGGGTGGATTGGGTGTTGGGGACCTGGCGCGAACGTCGCGCCAGCCCCGCTACTTCGCGGCGTTGGTGGCCTCGACCGGCTCGCCGCGGCGCGACCGGAACGGCAGGCTGCGGACGACCTCGCGGACCAGCGTCTGGAACCCGTAGCCGGTCTCGGCCGCGCGCTTGGTGATGGCGTTGACCGTCGGCCGATCGTAGCGTTCGAGGCCGCGGCCGAGCGCGTAGATCAGCAGCTTCTCGGTCAGGGTCTTCGAGAAGTCCGGCACCCGCTCGGTCAGGATCTGCCGCATCTCCGCGGGACCCGTGAACCGCTTGCCGCCGGGAAGGACGCCGGTCGAATCGATCGGGAACCCGCCGTCGGCGGTCCGCCACTTGCCGATCGCGTCGTAGTTCTCGAGCGCGAAGCCGAGCGGATCCATGCGCGAGTGGCACGACGCGCACACCGAGTTGGTGCGGTGCTTCTCCATCTGCTTGCGCAGCGACGCGGTGGTGCCGACCGCCTCTTCGTCGAGCGCCGGCACGTCGGCGGGCGGCGGCGGGGGCGGCGTCCCGAGAATGTTCTGCAGGATGTACTTGCCGCGGATCACCACCGAGGTGCGCGTCGGATAGCTCGAGACGGCGAGCACGCTGCCGTGGCTGAGCACGCCGCCGCGCTCCGGCGTCGTCAGCTCGACGCGGCGGAAGTCGGGGCCGGTGACGCCGTCGATGCCGTAGTGGTTCGCCAGCAGCTCGTTCAGGAACGTGTAGCGCGCGTCGATGAACTCGGTGATCGGACGGTTCTCGCGCAGGATGGCGTCGAAGAACAGCCGCGTCTCGGTCTTCATCGCCTCGCGCAGCTCAGGCCCCCACGCCGGGAACTTCTGCGGATCGGGCTTGATGCTGTCGAGATTGCGGACTTCCAGCCACTGCCCGGCGAAGTTCTCCGCCATCGCCGAGGCCTTGGCGTCGGCCAGCATCCGCGTCACCTGCGCGTCGAACACCGCCGGCGTGCTGAGCCGGCGGCGTTCCGCCAGCGACAGCAGCTCCTCGTCCGGCATCGAGTTCCACAGGAAATAACTGAGCCGCGAGGCGAGCTCCACGTCGGTGATGCGATGGGCCCGGGTCGGATCGTTCGGGTACAGGTCGCGTTCGATGTGGAAGAGGAAGTGCGGCGACACCAGCATCGCCTGGATGGCGAGCGCAATCCCCTGTTCCACCGACTGCCCCTCGTCGGTGGCCATGACCACGAACTTCTTGAGGCTGGCGACCTCGGCGCCGGTGACCGGCCGGCGGTAGGCGCGCCTCGCCATCGTCGCGATGATGCGGTCGACGCAGCGCTGGCCGGTGGCCGGATCGCAGACCAGCACACGCTTGCGGCTGGGCTTCTCTCCTTCGGACTTGAACGGCCCGATGATCGTCGCCGCGCCGATCCACTTGTTGATCTGGTCCTTGTAGAGATCTTCCTTGGGGAGCGTCTTGACGAACGGATCGTCGATGAACCCGAGCCGGAGCGTGTGGTCGCCTTCGGGGATGGTGACGCGGATCCGCTCCTCCGAGTACGGGTTGAAGTAGACGAGCCCGGACGGCTTCGTCTCGACCGTGGTGGTGTGCGCCAGCTTGCCGTCGATCCACAGGCCGAGCGTGACCGGCGCGGCGTCCTTCGCGCGCTGGCCGGGCAGGCCGATCTTGAGATCGGTACTCGGCGTCGAAATCGAAGCGATGGGTCGCCTCGACGTTGCTCGGATCGAGGCGGCGCAGGTTCTTGAAGCGGAGGCTGTACTCGACCTCGACCGGCTTCGGCAGCGGCTCGGCGGCCAGCGTCCGGGCGGCGATGCGCGCGGCGGCGGAGAGGTACTTCTCCATCAGCACCGGCGACACCGTCAGCACCTCGCCGATGTTGTCGAATCCTTCGCCCGAGTCGTCGGTCGGGAAGTTGCGGTCGGCGCGGAATTCGATCCCGAGCAGGTCGCGAATCGTGTTGGTGTACTCGGCGCGATTGAGCCGGCGCGCGGTGACCCGCCCCGGATCCGGCTTCATGCTGGCGTCGGCGCGCGCGAACTCCGTCTCGAGGAACTTGACCAGGGTGTCGATCTGCTCGGCAGGCCGCTCGATGTCCTCCGGCGGCATCTCGCGAGTCTTGAGCTTGCTGAGGATGACCTCCCACCGGTCGCGCTCGGTCGACAGCGTCTCCACCGAGTTGTAGAGGCTGAGATCGAGGCCGCCTTCGAGATCGAACGAGTTGTGGCACTCGCTGCAGGTCTCGTCGAAGAGCCGCTTGGTCGCGGCGGTGAACGACCTCATGACTCGGCGGACGCGAGGCGGCGCGGGCCGGCGTCGCGGGCGGCACCGACACTCGAGGCGCCGCCACTGCCGTCGTCGGGCCGGATGGCGTCTGTTTCGCTGGCGCCGCCGGCGGGGCCTGGTCGAACGACCGGACGACCGAGACGGTGAACGCCGTGACCGCAACACCGAGAAGGATGGGGAAACGTCTCACTCTGCCTCCGGTTCCGGTGCCGCGCCGCCTCTGCGGCCAGGTCGCGGCGCCGGCTGCGCCGACGCCAGCGCCGTGTACAGGGCGAGGACGCTGGCCTTCTGCGCTGGATCGACGATCAGGTAGCGGTGCTTGCCGTCGACCGCGGCGGTGAACTTCGTCCGGCCGTCGTCCAGCACCGAGATGGTGCCCGGTTCCGACAGCTTGAAGTGGCCCGCCTCCGGTTGCGCTGCGTAGAGCGCCGCCGCCATCGCCGAGGCCGGCGCGTCGTACGGCCCGGGCTTGAAGGTGCGATACGCATCCACGACCGGATGGACCGGCGCCCAGGCGAAGTCCTTGTCGATGCTCGCCCCCGGAAACGGCAGCGCCTCGCCGACTTCGGAGCCGACCGCGACGATCGGCGTCGGCCATTCGGCAAAGAGCTTCCGCGCCGCGGCCACGTCGCTCTTGATGCTGGCTTCGGGCGGTCCGGCCGGGAACGACCCGGCGGCGACGACCAGGTGCTTGCACTTGGCGACGATCTGCGGCCCCGAGCGATACAGGCCGAGGATGCGGACGACGCCGGTGGCCGGACCCGCGAGCACGATGGCGCCGTTGCCGTCGTGCTGCGCGAGCAGCAGGTTGCGGATCAGGATCGCACTCTCGGCGGTGTTGACCAGGCCGCCGATCGTGCTCGTGTACGCCGGCGTGCCCTCCGCCGTCTGCTTGGCGAGCATCGGCGCGAGGACCGGCTTGTCGTCGCTGGCGGCCGGGCTCTCCGGCATGCCGATCATGCCTTCGGTGATCGCGCCGACGCCGCCGGTCGGCGCGCCGGCCGGCCGGCCGCGATAGAAGGTGGCCACGACGTCGGCCACTCGTGCCGAGGCCAGGCTGGGCCGCGAGACCGTGAGCGCAATGCGTCGCGCTTCGGACTTGGCGGTGAGGCCGTTGAGCAGGGCCACGGCCAGGATGGCATCGACCCGGTTACCGAAGTCGCCGTCGAGCGCGATACCTATCGGCGGGCGAACGGCGGGTCCGCGCTGTAGCATCAGTGGAACTGGGTCAAGGGCCGTTCCGCCGGTTCCCGATCGGGAACCGGCAGGAAGCGGACGGTTGTGAAGCGGGCGACTACGTCAGGCTCGCCGGATCGAGCTGACCCGACGCGTCGCCGAAATTCTCGAGCGGCACGCCCATGCGCTCCATCAGCGTCAGATGGAAGTTCGACATCGGCGTTTCCTTGCGATAGATCACGCGGCGGCCCGGCTTGAAGTGGTTGCCGCCCTTGCCGATCAGCAGCGTCGGCAGGTCCTCGTGCAGGTGGCGGTTGCCATCCGAGAGTCCCGCGCCGTACACGATCATGGAGTTGTCGAGGAGGCAGGAGTCGCCTTCCTTGATCTCCTTCAGCCTGGTCAGCCATCCGGCCAGCTGCTTCGTGTGGTACTCGTTGATCTGCGTGACCTTCTCCATCAGGTCCGCCTTGCCCTGATGGTGGGTGCAGGGATGGTGGCCGTCGGCGATGCCGATCTCGCGGTAGGAGCGGCTGGTGCCCTCCCGCGTCATCAGGAAGGTGAGCACACGCGTCATGTCCGCCTGGAAGGCGATCGTCATCATGTCGCTCATCAGCTTGAAGTGCTCGGCGAAGTCGGGCGGCACGCCGTAGGGCTTGTCCATCCCCGGGTTCACCGCGATGCTGTCCTTCTCCGCCTTCTCGAGCTGCCGCTCCACTTCACGAATCGACGACAGGTACTCTTCGAGCTTCCGCTTGTCGGTCGGCCCGAGGGATCCCTGCAGCTTCTTGGTGTCGCCCGTGACGAAGTCGAGGATGCTGCGGCGATACCGCGCGCGCCGGTCCATGTCCTCGGGGGTGAGGATCTCGCCGGTGCCGAACAGCCGCTCGAACAGCACCCGCGGATCGAGGATCGGCGGCAGCGGCTGGGTCTCGCTGCGCCACGCCAGGTTGTTGGTGTAGGCGCAGGAATAGCCCGAGTCGCAGTCGCCGGCCTGGCGCGAGTCGTCCATGCCGAGCTCGAGCGAGGCGAACCGCGTCTGGTGACCGATCTTGTTGGCGATGATCTGGTCGCAGGAGATGCTGGCCTTGATGTCGACGGTCGTCTTCTTGACCTGGACGCCGGTCAGGTACGACCCGGCGCAGCGGCCGTGGTCGCCGGCTCCATCGAGCAGGGCGCGGCCGCTATTGTTCGTGAGGTTGCCGATCTGAATCATGTCGCCGCGGAAGGCCTCGAGCGGCTTCATGACCCGGGGCAGCTCCCCGAACACCCCTTCCTGCGCCACGTTCCAGTTCTTCATGTCGATGCCGTTGGGCACGTACAGGAAGGCCAGGCGTACCGGCGCCTTCGCAGGCGCGGCGAACGCGGGGACCATCGAGTCGAGGAAGGGCAGCGCGACGGCGGCGCCGACACCTCTAAGAAACGTCCTGCGTGGAATCGACTTGCCGGTAACGATCATGAATCACCAGCCTGCGTTAAACGGACGGGGCTTCTATCCTACACCGGAACCGGTTCCAGAAGGCACAAGACTCCCAACGCCCAACTGCCAACTCCCAATAAGACGGCCAAAATTGCCAGGTTTATTGGGAGTTGGGGGTTGGGAATTGGGAGTTGACGTCGTCGCTCCTAGAACGTGACCCGGGCGACGAAATTGAAGAACCGCATCGCCCCGGCCGACGCCACCGCCGTCGTCACTTTCCCGAAGTTGGTGTTGGTCGGGTCGGTGATCGGGTTGTTGTAGGCCGCGTAGTTGAGCAGGTTCTGGACGTCCATGCGTGCCTGGAACGTGCGGCGCCCGCCAATCCGGAAGTTCCGCACCACGTTCATGTTGACGTACATCAGCCCCGGCCCCCGGAGGCCGTCGACCTGGAACGGGAACGCCCGCGTCTGGAAGCCGGTCGGCGTTTTCGTCGGATCCCGCTCGAAGTTCTCGACGTTGAACCAGTATTTGTTCGGGTCGAGCGTCCCGTCGGCGTTGAGCGCGATCTCCGGATTGCCCTTCTTGATGTCGTCGATGGTGCCGTAATAGAAGAGATTGTTGTTGAAGTTGATCAGCGACCCCGGCTGGTACTCGAACGTGCCGCCGGTCTGCCAGCCGCCGACCAGGGCGGCGAGCACGCCCCCTTCCTGCAGCATCGGCTTGCCCGGCCCGAACGGCAGCTCGTAGACCGCCCCGCCCGAGAGCCGGAACGGCCGGCTGTTGTTGTCGTCCAGCCACAGCGTCGGCGCGCGATCGAACTCCTCGACCGTCCGGTTCGACCGGCTGCTGTTGAACGACATCGCCGCATTGGCGGTGAAGCCGGCCGAGAAGCGGCGATTGACGTTCAGCTGGAGCGAATGCACCTTGACCTCGCCGAGCGGTAGGTTGGCAAACGTCAGGTTGTTGATGTGCGAGAACTCCCGCATCAGGCGGTTCCGCTGCACGGTGCCGGCGGTGAAGAACCCGTTGGCCGACATCCGCTGGTGCAGCACCGGATTGGTGGTCCGCAGCGCCGCGAAGTTGCCGATCGCGTACGGGTTCGTGACGTTCGCCGTGAGCACGCCCTGCGCCGCGGTGTCGCGCACGTTGCTGCTGCCCGGAATCCAGTACTGTGCGGGCAGGTAGTCCTGCCGGATGCTCATCTCGATGCGATCCGAATACGCGCCGTCGTAGGCCACTTCCACCGAGAGGTTGTCGAGGACCTCGCGCTGGATGCCGAACCTCCAGCGCTGCTGCCGCGCGTGCTCGTGGCTCTGGTTGTGGATCGTGTAGCCCGACCCGGCGATGGTGTCGACACCGAGCGACGACCCGGTCGGCTCGTCGAAGCGGGTGCCGTCGGCGCGCAGCGGGAAGGGATCGGCAAACCCGAGCTGCCCCGTATACGGGTTGCCGAGCAGGAAGGTCTGGCCGAAGTTGGTGCTGTTGGTGTTGTTCGTGGTGGCGCTGAAGCCGGGATTGTTCTGGGTGTAGTCCGCCGCGTTGAGCGTGTCGTAGTACAGCCCGTATCCCGCTTTGAGGACCGTCTTCTGCCCCAGCTTGTAGACCGCCGAGACGCGCGGCATCCACATCGCCTGCGGCCGCCACACCGTGCCGTCGCGGCCCGGATCGGTGGCGAAGATCGAACCGCCACGGACGCGGAAGTCTGCGGGCGCGACCTGCGGGATCGGCGCTCTGGCGTATGCCGCTTCAGCCATCGAGGAAATGGCCAGGGTCGCGTTCGGGTCGAAGTCGACCACGATCTGCCCGTTGTCTTCAGAAATGCCGTTCTCCCATTCGAAGCGGAGACCGAGATTGACGGTGAGGTTCTGCAGCCGCCAGGTGTCCTGCGCGTACGCGGCGACGAAGTTGTTGCGCAGGTTGACCGTCGGCTGAATCGTCGCGGACGAGCTCGACGGAATGCCGAGCATGAACGCCGCCAGGCTCAGACCCAGGTTGCTGGGCGTGAGCTGCGAGTTGTCGCTCGCCTGCCGGGTGAACTCGTTGCTGAACGTGAGCTGCCCGGACGGATTGCCGCCCGGCCCGCGCTGGCGTTGCGCACGGCGGACGTCGACGCCGCCGCGCAGCGTGTGCGAGCTGCGGATCTGCGTGACGTTCACCGTCCCCTGCAGGTTCGTCGTCGTGTCGCCGGACGACGTCCCCTGCGAAATGCCCTGATAGCCGCCGATGTTGATGGCGGGCAGCATGCAGTCGCTCTGCGCCTCGCAGAACGCGTCGAGGTAGCTTGGGAACCCCATGTCGGTCGGCTTGTATTCGTGCAGCCGCCGCAGCAGGTCGTCCTGGAAGAAGCGATTGCTCGCAATCTGGCTGTCGATGAGCGTCTTGCCCGCGACATGCGTCCAGTTGCCGACGACGGCCCAGTTGTAGCGTGAGCGATCGATCGAGTGCAGCCCCTCGAACTCCGGGACCTCGTAGGTCCAGTCGCTCACCGGCTCGATGAAGGTGTTGCCGGAGGCGCGGAAGAAGAAGCGATCGTTGCCCGACTTGTTGTAGTCGAGGCGCCCGGCATACAGCGAGCTGACCGGCTTGTCCGGCTCACCGCCCCGGTAGTAGTTCCCGGCTCGGCGTCGCCCCGTTCTCGATCAGGTTCTGATTGGGCGGCGGCACCATCTGCTTGTACAGGTTGTAGAGCGGATTCACGATCCGGTTCGCCGGGATGATGTTGTTGGGGAACGGATCGCGGATGAACCGGTTCGGATTCGCCGGATCGGGACGGACGGTGAGCGGATCGTAGATCTGATACTGCGCCGGGTTGGGCAGCCGCAGCAGGTCGGAGAAGTCGCCGTTCAGCTGCGCGTCGCTGGCCGGCACGGTGCTCGACGCCTGGTTCTTCCCCGGGATGAAGTCGTTCACGTGCGAGTAGCTGCCGAAGAAGAACAGCTTGTTGCGGCCGTTGACCAGCTTCGGGATCACCACCGGGCCGCCCGCGGTCATCGAGAAGTTGTGCGAGCGGCCGCTCTCGTAGAGCTCCCGGCCGGACGGCGTGAAGGTCAGCTTCTGCGACGGGTTCAGCTCGTTGATCTTGTTGGTCCAGGTACCTGATAGTTGCCGGTCCCGCGGAACTGGTTCGCGCCCGCGCGCGTCATCATCGAAATCTGCAAGTCCGGTGCCGTGGCCGACCGAGGCGTCGAAGTTCGACGATTCGACGCGCATCTCCTGGATCATGTCGGAGTTGGGCGACGCCGCGATGCGCCGGCCGCTGCCGCTGTTGGTCGCGCCGTCGATCGAATAGGTGTTGCTGCCGACGCCGCCGACCGCGGCGCCGGCCGCCTGCGTCGTGCCGTCCGCGAACCCCTGCGACACCAGGCTCTGGTTGGTCGACGGGTTCACGCCCGACGCGAACCGCGTGAGCATGATCGGCATGTTCGAGAACATCGGCAGCCCTTCGACCATCCGGCTGTCGAAGTTCTGGCCCGAGGACACCGACGACGTGTCGAGCAGCGGCGTGGCGGCGGCAACGGTGACGCTCTCCGCGATCGCGCCGATCTCGAGCCGCAGGGTCAGGCCCAGCTGCTGGCCGACGGCGAGCACCAGGTCGGTCTGGGTGAGCGTCTTGAAGCCTGGCATTTCCACGGTCACCTGATAGGTGCCGGGCTGGAGCAGCGGCGCCTCGAAGTAGCCGCTGTCGCTGGTCACCAGTTTCTGCGTGCCGCGGGTATCGAGGCTGGTGATGGTCACGGTTGCGCCGGGGACGACGCCGCTGGCGTCCCTGACGGTTCCGAGGATCGTGCCTCGCGTTTCTTGCGCGGCAGCGGGGAGAGCGAGCGCCAACGACACCAGGAGGGCCGAGCACAACGTGCGCATGTCCTGCTCCTTGAGCTCAATTCGTTCGTCCGACGTGAAGGCGAGCGGCTGCGATGCTATAGACGCCGATAGCGGGTGTCAACAACGCACGGCGCAGAGAATCCGGCTAGACTACGCGCGCCATGACTAAAGGAGTCCGGATGCGAACGTTGAGGAACCGCGGCGGCATCGCCGTGCTGATCGGGCTGATGGCGGGGAGCTGGGTGGCCGCGACCGGCCAGGCGCCGCCGTCACAGGGCACGCCGGCGACGCAGCCGGGCGCGCCCGCGCCGCCGCAGACCGGAGGGCGCGGCCGAGGCCCGCAAGGTCCGCCGCTCCTGCCGACGCCGCCGCTGACCGCGGCGCCGACGCCGGACCAGGACGGCAACTTCGTGATCGGCTCGCCCTACACGCCGGCGCCCGAACTGACCGTCAAGGACGGTGTGCCGAAGGGCACGGTGCACGAGTTCACGATGGACTCGAAGGACAGCAAGATCTATCCGGGCATCGCCCGCAATCAGCCGGGCGTCGTGCCGTACACGCGCCGGGTCGCCGTCTACGTGCCGGCACAGTACGTCGCCGGCACGCCGGCCCCGTTCATCGTCGCGCAGGACGGGATGTCACCGACCTACCGGAACAACCTGCCGCCGATCCTCGACAACCTCATTCACGAGAAGCGCGTGCCGGCGATGATCGCGGTGATGGTCCACAACGGCGGCGGCGATGCGCAGGGCAGCCAGCGCGGCCTCGAGTACGACACCGTGTCCGGCGTCTATACGAGCTTCATCGAAACCGAGGTGCTGCCGCGGATCACCAAGGACTACGGCGTCGTGTTCACGAAGGACCCCGAGGGGCGCGCAACGATGGGCGGCAGCTCCGGCGCCGCGTGCGCGTTCACGATGGCCTGGTTCCATCCGGAGCTGTACCGGCGCGTGCTCTCGTACTCGGGCACCTACGTGAACCAGCAGTCGCCGCAGAGCCCGACTTCGCCGCGTGGCGCGTGGGAGTATCACGCCACCTACATTCCGTACAGCACGCCCAAGCCGATCCGCGTGTGGATGCACGTGAGCGAGCGCGACAACCGCAATGGGGATCAGGAAGAGACGTGGCGCAACTGGGTGCTGGCCAACGAACGGATGGCGGCCGCGCTCAAGGCGAAGGGCTACAAGTATCAGTACGTCTATTCCCGCGACTCCGGGCACGTCGATCGCGCCGTCGTGGCGCAGACGCTGCCGGGCGCGCTGGAGTATCTCTGGAAGACCTATCCGAAGTAGGACGAGCGGTCCCCTGTCCACGCCGCTTTAGCTGGGTTTAAGGGCGACGCGCGGTCAGCTCACGCCGCGCTCGACGGCGAACCGGTGCACGCGGGCCAGCGCCTGGACGGTTCGCGAGCCGTCAGGATCGAGTGATGGGTTCACCGGGACGAACAGCACGGTACCTTCACGCCGCGCCAGGACGTTGCTCGCGACCAGCGTCCGCATCATCCACACGGCGGCGCGCACGCTCGCGCATTCGACGCCGAACCAGCCCGCATAGCGATCGGCGGCGGCGCGAAGCCCGGTGTCACGCGCGAGGCGGCCGGCCATCATCGCCGACAGTGCGGCGCACCGCTCCACGTCTTCGGGGCTGGCTGGAAAGGCGGGCTCGATCAATGGCGACTCCGCCGCCATGTTCGAGAACAGGTCGGCGATGAAGCGCTGCTCGGCGTTCCACATGTGGCCGGTCCAGTAGTGGGCGGTCTTGGCGATCACCGTGATGACGTTCTTGATCTCCTTCTCGACGCGATAGTGGGGCCCCGCGGGAAGCTCGAGCGCCGGTCCCTCATGGCGCGCCGACACGTTCTCCATGACGATCGCGCGCACCAGCCACCCGGCCATGCCGCCGCTGCGGCAGAAGACGCGAATCCATCCCGGCGTCGTCGACTCCCGCGCCGGCAGACCGGTCACGAGCGTGACGCCGCGACAGATTTCCTCGACGACCTCGGCGTACAAGTGGGGGTGCGCGTCGATGGCGGCGCGCGGCGCGGGCTCGAGCAGCGTGCCCTTGTGCGGTGGGCCGCCGGCCATCGCGAGATCGCAGAACGTCGCCCACATCTCGTTCCACGCGACCTTTCCGTCGGCGCCGTACTTCAGGCCGGCCGATCCCATCGAGACCGGCTGCACGTCTTCGTAGGAGTCCTGGTATTCCTCGGGAAGAATCGCGCGGAGCCGATGCTCCGCGGTTTCAAGCGCCGCCCGTTCGTCCGCCGTTATCGTCATGCCGCCTTCATCACCCTAGAACTTCAGAATGTCGGTCCAGCCCTTGCGGTACTCCGGCCGCCGGATGAAGGGGTCCGCTTCAGGGGCATTGCGGGCGCGCATGTTCACGTAGTCCCACTCGATCTTCTTGCCGGTGCGATACGCCACGTTGCCGAGATGATTCGCTTCAGTCGTCCAGCCGGAGTACTGGAAGTTCGATCCCGGGACCGGGCCGTTGCCCTTGGCGTAGTTCACCCACTCGATCCAGTGACCCGGCGATCGGGGCAGCGTTTCGGGGGGCATCTGAAAGTCCTTGAACTTCTCTTCGGGCAGCAGCTTGCCGTTGCCGAGCAGCATGCCGTTGTCGCCGATGAACACTTGCGAGCGGCCGCCCCATTCGGGGACCCAGCCCGGCGGCTTGCTGTCGCCCTGATGCCAGACCAGCTTCACTGGCGGCGCCCCCGACGCGGACGCCGGGAACTCATACGTCACCATCATCGTCGCGGGCGCGAGCTCCTTGTGGGCGACCGGGACGTTGTGTGACGTCGCCTCGACGGTCAGCGGCTGTTTGATGTCGAGCACGGTGTACGGCACATCGTTGTCGTGGCTGCCAAGATCGCTCATCGTGCCGTTGGCGAAGTCCCACCAGCGATACCACCGCGGCCCCGGGAAATAGGTGTCGTGGTACGGGCGCACCGGCGCGGGCCCGAGCCAGAGATCCCACTGGATGTGCGACGGGATCGGCATCGTTTCCTTGAAGCGCTCGACGATCTGGATCCCTTTGTAGAACCCGTGCGTCTTGTCGAACTTCTCGGCGGACGCGGCGTCCTGGAGTCCCCACGCGCGGTCGGCCCAGACGTGGACTTCGCGCACCGGACCGATCGCCCCGGTCATCAGGATCTCCTTGATCCGGCGGCGGGCGGGCGAGGCATGCCCCTGGTTGCCCATCTGCGTGGACAGCTTGGGGTACTTCGCGGCCAGCTCCCGAATCAGCCGCGCTTCCCAGATGTTGTAGGTCAGAGGCTTCTCGCAGTAGACGTGCTTGCCGTGCGTCAGCGCGAGGTAGGTGGCAAAGGCGTGCGTGTGCTCCGCGGTCGAGACGACGACGGCGTCGAACTCGGTAGGATGGTCGAACACCTTGCGCAGGTCGTTCAACCGGCGAGCCTTGGGGAACCGTTCGGCCGCCGCCTCGATCGCGTTGTCGTTGATGTCGCAGAGGACCGTGACGTCCTCGTCGGGATGCGGCGCCGCGGGGGCCGACCCGTCGCCCCGGCCGCCTGACGGTGGCGGGGCCCCCGGCCTGATCGTGAGCTCGTTCAGGCTGGCGTTGGCGCGCCCGCCGGCGGCGATGAAGGCGATGCTCAGCTTGTTGTTGAGATTCTGGCCGCGCAGAATCGCCGGCGCTCTGCCGAATACGCCGGCGGCCGCAACCGCCCCGCCGACGAACTCACGACGGGTCAGGTGACGCTGACGGCTCTTGCTGGCGGGCCTTTTCATCGCGCTGCTCCCTGCCGGATCCCTGACGCGGCAGGACGCCGTCCGCGGGAACCAGCCGGGGTATTTTCGTGGATTCGCGCGAGACGTTCAACGTGGCGCCGATGAGTCGGTCCGTCGCCGGCGCGATCGCGGCAGCGGTTATTTGATCGGCTGCCCCGGCTTGACGTCGACATTGTGGTACGCCTCGATCAGCCATCGGCCATCACGGCGCACGAAGACTTCCATCAACTGCGTCTTCAGGATGCCGTCGGCCGGCACCGTGAGACCGGGGGGAGCGTCTTCACGCCGTGCACCTCGTTGTCGACGTCGACGATGGCGACGTCAGGCGTGATGAAGCGAAGCCGGCGGATGACGTGACGTTTGGTCGTGCCCTTGTAGAACGTCTTCAGGATCTCGCTGTGCCGCTGCGTAAACGCCGGCGCGCCCGACATCGACATCCCGAAGATATTGGTGAACGACACATCCGGCGCGATGTGGCGCGCGAAGGCTGCCCCGTCGCCCGCATTCCAGGCCACCACCTGCCCGGCCACGATCGCCCGGATTGGTGCATCGGTTGCGGCATTCTGCGCGGCGGTGTTGCGGAAGGCGAAGCCGACAAGCAATCCGAGCAGGAAGACGAACGCCGTGCGAAACGTCATGGTTACCTCGGGTTACTTCGGGGCGGACTTGGACTGTGCCGTGCCGGAGGACGAGGTCGATGCAGGCGCCGTCCACACGGTCAGCTCCGGCCCCTTGGTCGTAACGTACAGCAGCAGGCCGTCGCGGGTGAAACCGGCGGCCATCGCCGGCCCGCCCGGTGACGTGACCCGTCGAGACAGGCGTCCCGATGCGAGCTCCAACACGGCGAGCGGCGCCGCGCGCATCATGCCGTCCACGTCGAAGTACGACGCACCGATGGAGCGGCCGTCGGGTGACAGGGTGATAGAGGCCACTGCGTATTTCTCGGCGCGCAGCCGCCGAGCGATCGATCCCGTCTTCACGTCGACGATCTCGATCGCGCCACTGGCGCCGCCGATCGCGAGATTCCTTCCGTCAGCGGTGAAGGTCACGGCGAACGTGGACAACAGCCGATCGGGCAGGGAGATCTTTCGCTGACCGGTCGACACATCCCAGAGATGCACCTCCGCGTCGTCCCCGGCACTCGCCAGCAGCGTGCCGTCGGGTGAAAAAGCCAGACTGCCCACGCCGCCGAACTCATGACCGAAGGTGCGCAGCAGCTTGCCGGATGCGTCCCACAGGCGGATCTGCTCCGTGCCGGTGGACGCGAGCAGGCGGCCGTCTGCGCTGACGGCCAGTACGGACTGACGGACGGTTGCATCCATCCGCCGGACCAGCGCGCCGCTGGCGATGGCGCGGACCTCGATCGCGCCGTCGGCGAGCGCGACGATGATCTGGTCGGCCGGCCCGAACAGCACCGCGGCCGGCGGCTGTGGCACCTTCACGTCCTGCAGCAGCTTGCCGTCCGGCAGCGACCACACGACGACGCGATCCTTGCCGACGCGGGCGGCAACCCGGTCGCCGCCCGGCGACAGCGCCGTGGCGCCAACGTCGGCGGCCGCCTGCAGGGTGGCGATTCGTGTTTGCGCGAACGCCGGCGTGGAGGTCGCGACAGCAGCGATGAGGACGAGCAGACGGGACGTCATCGGCGCTCGAGGCACAGCTCGAACGAGACGGCCGCGAACATCGCCTTCGGATCGCCGCCGATGGTCACCGGCCTGACCAGCTCGCGGCTCTGCACCAGCGGATCCTTGGAGAAGTTCTTGTCGGGATCGCCTTCGAAGACCGGATCGGTTGCGAAGTACAGCTGCGTGACGAGCGGCTTGTGGCCCGGCGCGGTCACCAGGTAGTGGACGTGCTGGCAGACGCGATCCGGGTAGTGACCCGGCATGATCGTGTCGTACTGATACTGCCCGCCCTTCTCGGTCGGCAGCTTGGCTCGGAAGCGGTAGCCCGCCAGGTCGTAATGGCCGGCGTGATCCGAGTGCCAGATCTCGACGGTCGCATCGGGCACGGCCTCGCCGCGCGTATCGATGACGCGGCCGCTGACGGCCAGCGGCATCCCGGCGTCCCCCTTGGTGCGGAGCATGCGGGTCGCCGGCGCTTGCTTCTTGTAGAAGGGGCCGAGGGCGTTCGGCGGCGTCGGCTTCCGGACGTCGGCCTGGTCCCAGAACGCGCTGACCGATTCGATGTCAGACACCGGCAGCACGAGCGCGCCGAACACGGCGCACCGTTCGAGGAGGTCCCGTCGACTCAGGCGCGTGCGGGACATGCAGTCCTCCTGACGGACCGGAAAAGACTCGCCGGAGCGGAGCGGGGCATGGGGCCCCCGCGAGCGACGGCGTAGGGGGTCCGGGGGCGAAGTCCCCCGGACTAGCTAGTTCAGCACGAACATATACAGCAGCCCGTTGGCGCCCGTGAACAGCATGTGCTGCTTGCCGTCGAGCATGAACGTCTCGGGCGGACTCGACAGCCCGCCGATCTGCGAATACCAGAGCCCCTTGCCGGTCGCCGCATCCGCGGCCTCGACAATCGGGCCGTTGCTCAGGAAGAGGAGGCCGCCCGCGGTGGTGAGCAGGCCCGAGCTGCCGCCGTTGATCTCCTTGCGCCACACCACCTTGCCGGTCTTGTAGTCGATGGCGACGATGAACGTGCCCCAGTTGAGATTGCCGCCCCCGCTGGTGCCGCCCAGGCCCATCGAGCCGCGCGGATCGGGCTCCATCAGGTAGCTGATGCGCATCGAGTTCTGCTCGTGCACGTAGAACAGCCCGGTGTCCGGTGAGAACGTCGGCGGCGGATAGTTCGTGACGTCGCCGTTCACGAGCGATCCGGCGATGGTGGCGTCCTTGTAAGGATTGCGCTTCGGCTGGCCTTTCGCGTCGAGGCCGACCGCCCAGTTGTTGACCAGGCCGAACTTGCTGGTGAGCAGATGCTGCCCGTTGGTGCGGTCGAGCACGAAGAAGTAGCCGTTGCGCGTCGCCGTCATCACCAGCTTGCGCGGCTTCCCGTTGAAGGGCATGTCCGCCAGGATCGGCGTCTGCGTCGAGTCCCAGTCGTGCGTATCGTGCGGCGACGTCTGGAAGTACCACTTCATCTTGCCGCTGTCGACGTCCACGGCGAGCAGCGACGACGTGAAGAGGAGGTCGCCTTCGCCTCTGCCCTGCGTGTAGGCCGGCGTCGGGTTGCCGGTGCCATACAGATACAGGTTGGTCTCCGGATCGTAGGAACCGGGAATCCACGTGGCGCCGTTGCCGTGCCGGGCGGCGTCCAGGCTCGCCCAGGTCTCGAGGCCGGGATCGCCGGGATTCTGCGGCGTTGAATACAGAATCCACTGCACCTCGCCGGTGCGCGGATCGAGCGACTTCAGGAACGCCGGGGCGTCGAGGTCGTTGCCGGTGCCGACCAGGACGTGGTCCTTGATCACCATCGGCGCGTTCGACGAGAAGTACTGCTGATCGAACGGCGCGATCTCGTGCTTCCAGATCTCCTTGCCGGTCTTCGAGTCGAGGCACACGACCCAGTTGTCGTTGAGCTCGAAATACACGAAGTTGCGCCACATGCCGACGCCGCGCGTCTGCAGGCTGGTGCCGCCGCGCGTCTTCCAGTAGTAGTGCCACAGCACGGTCCCGTCGCGCGCGTCGATCGCGTAGACGTTGCTCGGAGACGACGCGTAGATGATGCCGTCCACGAACAGGATGCCGCCGCCGAGGCGCGTCGGACCGCAGTTGTTCGCGTCGCCGGTGCCGAGTCCGCCGACGTTGATCGGCGCGGCCGGACCGCCGCCCCCACCGCGTCCGCCGCCGAAGCCTCCGCCCCCGCCGGCCGGCGCGGTGGCCCGTCCCGTCGGCCCGCAGCCGGTCGTCAGGCTGCTCACCCACTTGAGGCTGAGATTCTTGACGGTGTTGGTGTTGACCTGTTTGAGCTGGCTGTAGCGCTTGCCGCTCATGTCGCCGGAATAGCTGGTCCACTGATCCGACAGCGGCTTCTTGATGATGTCGAGCGGGTCGAGGCCGCCGGTGTTCGCATTCGGACCGGCCGGCGACGTCTGCAGCGTCTGGCCCTTCCAGTCCGGGTGGCCGGGAGTGCCGACGCGGGGATCCTGCACGGGCGCCTGTGCGAAGAGCAGGGCCGATCCGATGAGCACCGCCGGGACGACGAACAGCTGCTTTTTCATGGTCTCTACCCTTACTTGATCGTCGCCAGGTAGGCGGTCACGTCGTGCATCCGCTTGTTCTGCGGATCGTCCAGCTCCAGGACCATGGTCTTGTGCGGGTCCTTCGGATCCTTGACGTCCACTTTCATGCTGCTGCTGCGGGGCATCGACTTGCGGGTGCCGTCGGCCAGCGTGAGGATGACGATGAAGTCGTCCTTGCGCACCAGCGTGCCGGTCAGCTTCGTCCCATCCGCCATCGTCACGGTCACGGGGTTGCCCGCGCCGCCACCGCCGCCGCGTCCGCCGCCACCGCCGCCGAAGGCAGCGCTGGAGCCGGAGACCCACGCGTTCTGGAGCGCTCGCGGGTCGGCGAACTTCGCGCCGATGCCCTTGAGATCGCCGGTCACCGAATGGCACTTCGAGCAGGCGGCGCCAAAGTAGGTCTCGCCGGCCTTGGCGTCGCCCACCAGGACGTTCAGCGTGATCCCGGTCGGATTGCGCCCGGGCGGGCTGCCCTGCCCGCTCATCGTCGCGTGAATGCTGTGGATGTATTCGGCGATGGCGACCGTATCGGCCGACGCCAGCGTCAGCGCCGGCGTGTGTTTGGCCACCACCGCGCCGACCAGTTCGCCGTGCTTGTCGGCGAGCGCGATGCCCGACCGCAGCAGGTTGGCGCCCTTGTCGCCGCCGCGCAGGTCGGTCGCATGGCAGCTGGCGCAGTTCGCTTCATACAGGCCTTTGCCACGGACGATCACGTCCTGCGGCGCGAGCTCGCGGGTGAACTGCGTGAACCCGCCGCGGCGTCCGCCGCCCCGCCCTGGCGGCCTCCGGGCGGAGCGCCGCCGCGTTGCCCGGGATCCGCGCCGCGGCCTTCCGCCGGTGGAGCGGGCGTCTGCCCCTGGGGCGGAGGAGTCTGAGCCCCCTGGGCGAATACGAGTCCGGCCATGGGAACGACGACGGCAAGAACGGCTGCGATCGTACGGGCGTGTGCTGTCATAGCTACGCGAAACCTCCGCCTAGGTGTGTGCGGGGAGACGATAGCCCGTCCGTGAGCCGCGGCGCAAATCGAACGGGCGCAGGTGCGTGATTTGTGACTTTTTTCCTGCCATGGCGAGAGGGCGTGGAGCGACGAGCAGCACTAGGGAGAAAACTAGAACTATCGCGTCCTTGTGGGCCTCGAGCGTCTTGACGTCGATGTCCGGCACCTTCTTCACGGCCTCGACATCCGCGAAGGGTCCGTTCGCCTTGCGATACGCGAGGATGGCGTCCGCGTCCTTCGCCGACAGCCCCAGCGACGTGGTGATCTCGTCCGTCGGAGCGGCGTTGATGTAGACCTTGCCGTAGTGCCGCCGCAGGAAGCCGAACACGGCCACGAAGTCGTCCTCGCTGCCGGTCGCGCCCTTCTCGATCATCTTGGTGAGCACGTCTTCCCACTCGGCCTTGGTCCGGCGGAGCGCGGTGATGCGTGCGCCGTCGTGACAGCGGACGCACATCTGCGTGAACAGCTCAGCCGCCGGGTCGTCGGCAGGGCCGGCCGACGCCTGCTGAGCACCGGCAAACGCGAACGGGGCTGCCGCCATCAAGGCGGCCGCAACCAGGGCACAGACCGCGACGCCGAGCGTGTGTGAGGACCTCTCCATAGGGTGATCTGAATCATAGCTGGGGGGAGTTTGGAGTTTCCAGTTTCCAGCACTGTCTGGCTAGCTACTGGCTACTGGCAACTCAGACCAACTCGCCATACTCGGTGTCTAACTTTCCGTCACCACACCGTGGAGGCGTGAATGGCTCGTATTCTCGTTGGCTCCCTCCTGCTCCTGGTGTTCGTCCTGAGTGCGGCCGCGCTGTCGGCCAGGAACACCCTCAATCTTCCCGCCACGCCGTATCGGTACGCGAACGTCGAACTGCCCGCGCATCTGACGCGACCGGCGCGGAACCACGACAACACCCCGCGTGCCAACCCGCTGAGCGACGATGGCGCCACGCTGGGTCGCGTGCTTTTCTATGACACGCGCCTGTCCGCCAATAACACGACATCGTGCGCGTCGTGCCACGTGCAGGCACACGCGTTCTCCGACCCGAAGCCCGCCAGCAAGGGGTTTCACGGCGCGCTGACGGATCGTCGTTCGATGCCGCTGGTCAACGTTCGCTATTACCAGCGTGCGCGATTCTTCTGGGACGAACGGGCCGGCAACCTCGAGGAGATGGTGCTGCTGCCGATCCAGAGCCGGATCGAGATGGGACAGGACCTGAAGCAGGTCGTCGACACGCTCAGGCGCGACGCGAGGTATCACGTGCTCTTCGCGCGCGCGTTTGGCAATAGCCAGATCACGGAACAGCGAATCGGGAAAGCGCTCGCGCAGTTCGTCCGCTCCCTGGTGTCCTACCAGTCCAGATACGACGAGGGGCGGGCCCACGCACAGTCGCCGCAGGCCGACTTCGGGAATTTCACGCGGCAGGAGAACCGCGGCAAGGCGCTCTTCCTGCGCAACTGCAGCAGCTGCCACATGAAGGACGGCAACGAGCACTTCTTCGTCCCGATACCCGCCAATACCGGATTGCGAGGCAAAGATCCGACGGCAGACGGCGGCGTCGGCGACGTGACGCTCCAAGCCGCGGACCTCGGCTCGTTCAAGTCCCCCTCGCTCCGCAACGTCGAAGTCACGGCACCGTACGGTCACGACGGACGCTTCGCGACGCTCGACGCGCTGATCGATCACTACAGCGAGAATCCGATTTCGGATCCGAACCTTGGCTACATGGTTCCCGCGGGGCCGATGAAGTTCACGGCATCAGAGAAAGCGGCGCTGATTGCCTTCCTGAAGACGCTGACGGATCGGACATTCCTGACCGATTCCCGATTTTCGAATCCATTCGTGTTCAGGAAGGACGGCGCCGTGACGAGAGTCAAGCGCACTGCGCTGACGGCCGGATCCATGGTGATGGCGACCGGCGCTGCCGCCACACACAAGGTTGCGGTCCTCCGCTCAGGGGTGTTCGCGACAGCGGTGCCGCCCTTGCCGCTTGCGCCGCCAGAGAAATCCTCGCACCCCGTGATCGAACGGCTCGCCTCTTTCGATGTCAGTGCAGACCACCGGATATCGCGCCACGAGCTCCCGGAACGGATGCAGGGACTTGTCGCGCGTGGCGACCGCAATGCGGACGCCGCTCTCGATCCGAACGAGATTCGTGTCCTCGTGAATGCGCCACCGCCGGAGCGCACCCACGTGGCCTTTCGCCCCCAGCCATTCGAGGGCTTGCCGGGCGTCATCAACGACCTGAAGCTGCCGCCGGACAAAGCACGCAGCCGCCTTGGCCATCGTCAGCACTCACATGCGGACCGGCAGCAGTCGCGACGCTGAGATGAGAGCAGTGCTCGACGACGAGGAGTATGAAGACTTCCTGGCGGCGGCGGCGCGGCTGTCGAGGAGGCCGCAGATCACGAAGTGATCACGAGGCCGTGATCACCGGCTATCTGTCCGAGACGCTACGGACGCCGGACCGGACGACTCACACTCGGGTGAGCACTGGAAGCCGACCGGCGGGTCTGAAAGTTCCAGTTCAGGCCGACGGTTAACGCGCGCTCCGGCCGCGGAAGACTCCTCCCCCATGCCGTGGTGGTGGCCGTCGCAAAGACGCCAACCGACTCATTGAGCGCGTAGGTCATTCCGCCGCCGAGAGCCAGGACCCGGCCTCGGAGCAGCCGGTCATGATTGATCCAGTGATCATCCGTGACTTCCCCGCCACCCGTAATGTGAGCCTCAAAAGCTGGATCGAAGATGAACCACATCCCGTTGTGAGAGGTACTGGAAGGTCTGGACGAACTGAACCCCAAAGCGAGGGTTGACAAAATAACCAATGGCGCTGTCGATGCCCGTTCGATTCGGACGAATGTCGACGACGTTCTGGGCGATCCCGTACGAGATTCGAGACTGGAAATAGAGCCCAGGCAGGATGCCGTCCAGGAACCCGCCGACTGCGGCGCCGACGAGGAGTACCCGCACGTCGCGACCGGGGGCCGACTGCACCTGTGACTCATAGCGGTGGCTCGGAATAACTACTTCGACGAACGGCGCCAAGGCAAAGCCGGGTGACTGCACAACGCCGTACCGCAGCCCGAGGTAGAAATCCTGAAATGCACCATGGTACGTGCCATTGTCGTAATCGCTGTGCGGGTTCGACCCCGACGTAGGCCGCGTCATCATGAATGGCAGCGATGCATGAACCGCGATCCTGTTCGTCAGCCCGTACTCCACATGCCACAGCAACGCCTGTGAGTCCCAGGCCTCTCCGGGATCGCCCCCGAAGCCGTTGCTGTCCAATTGAGGGGCCGAGGCCACTGATTGGAACGCGACGCTGACTGTTCCGTCGCCGGCCGGGGGAATGTACGCCTGACCGGCGGATGGGCGGGCGCCAAGAACGAGGAGAAGGGCTGCGCCGAGAAGTGAGACGAGCGGTCCGCGATTCACGCTAGGGCCGCTGACGCGGCCGCCTTCTCGCGCTTCAATTTGAGCTCCATCGCCTGATCGACGGCATGGCAGTAGTGACCCGGCCGTCCAGGCACCTCGACGATGACGGCGAAGTCCTTCGACGCTCTGTCGCGCTCGGCTTTGGATTGTTGTTTCGAGGTTGGCTGGGTTCCCGGCGCGACCAGATAAATCGCGGGAAGAAAGACGGCCTTCCGTTCCGCGAGCGCCTTGGCCTTCTCGAGCTCCGGGGCATGGGTCACGTTCGCGAGGACGACGTCGAACGTCCCGCCTTGAAGCGCGCTCTCCAGATCGGGTTGCGACGTCACGGCGCGCACGGCGTGGCCAGCCTCGCGAAGCGCCGATTCGAGCTTGGGATCGGTCAGCGCCTGACCTGTGGCGCTTTCCGGGAGGTACAAGAGGACGGCTGCGGCCCGAGGTGTGTGCTTCGACTGGAACCGGATGCCGCGCCCCAGCATCATCAGCTTGTCGCCACAGGCATGAATGGGGACGGCGCTCTGGACCAGCGCTGACGCTGCGACCGCGACGACGACGAGAACTTGCCGCATCGGAGCCTCCTGACTGAACCATAGCCCCAAAAACTCAGCCGGTCAACAGGATCCGCCATTTGAGGCCCTATTTAAGGCCCTGAGCGACGTAGAGCTCGCCTTCGAACGTCCAGTAAGTGAATGCGTAGCTCCTTCCGTCAGGGGTGATCCGCACCTGTCCGGGATCCGAGCCGATGTCGGTCAGAACCGACGGATCGGGTGGGACGAGCTCCTTCCAGAACTCGCGGATCCCGCTGGAAACGTCCAGGCGAAACAGGCGGAGCGCGAGATTGCCGGCCTCGCGCACGAACAGGGACTGTCCATCGGCGCTCCACTGCAGCAGGGCGTCGCCGTCCACGTAGCCCGGTAAGGGGCGGGGATCCGATCCGCGATCCACTGGGCACAGGTAGTACTCACCATATCGATCGACAGCGGCCAGCGTCCGTCCGTCAGGCGAGAGCAGCAGTCCCACGAATCCCTCGGGGGTCACGGGTCTCGGCTCACCGCCGGCGATATCCTGGACGTAGGTTCGACGCACGTCGGACGCATCGCGGCCCGCGATGAAGATGCGGCGACTGTCAGGAGACCACACGGCCCAGTCGAGGTATTCCGCGATCGGCCCACGCGGCAACGGCTTGACTTCGCCAGTACCGGTTGGCAGCAGCGCCATCTGCGTGGACGCTTCGTCCTGGACGACAAGCGCCCACTGGCCGTCAGGCGATAACGCGAGCGGCCGGCCTTCGCCCAGGCGAATGGCATCGCTGCCGTCCGTCCCTCGAACGAAGACCGTCGGCTTCGCGGCAACCCCTTCTCCCCACTCGTAGAACAACAGCGTCTTTCCATCCTTCGAGAGGTCGGCGACCGTCGAGTAATCGAACCACGAGAGCTCGCGTTCCTTACCGCCATCCGGACCGAGCGAGACGACGGCCCCGCGGGTCGTGCCTCGCGTCAACAGCACACGCTGGCCGTCCGGAGAGATGTCGTGCAGCTTGAGTGTGCCAGGAGACGAGAAGACCAGGCGCTCGCGTCCCGCGAGCGTCACGGCGTGGAGAGCAGAGCTGCCGCCTTTCCCGCTGCGTGAGCCGGTGAACCAGACCTCGTCATTCGTAGGCGACCACGCGAGTCCCTGCAGTGCCTTCCACCCGGATGAGAGCGTCACCTTCTTCCCGGCTCGATCGATGACCGTCACCGAACCGCCGATGTCACCGAGCCGCGGGTGGTCGAGAAATGCGATGCGCTCACCATTCGGCGCGACTCGCGCGTAGGTAATCCAGCCAGCAGGCTCGTACAGGACCTTCCCGACGGGGTACTCGAGCCGATACCTCCCGCCGGCGAACGACACGACGGCGAGAGTCTGTCCGTCCGGACTCCAGTCGGCGCCATGAACATCCTTGGCGAGCGGGCGCGGGACGCCACCAGTGATTGGCACCTGAGCGAGCGTGCCGATGCACTCGCCCCAGTTCAACCGGCAGCCGAGCGCAACCGCCAGCTCGCCTTTCGGCGAGACCGAGAAAATGCCGGCGTGTGGGATCCCGAGTGGACCCGACTGCACACTTTCGGGTCGAATGACGTAGAGGTCCTGCGTCGTTCCGATCCACGCGGCGCTGTACACCGTCGTCAGACCATCGCGAGCGAGCCTGGCGCCGCGAAGAGAGCCGTGCCGGAACGTCATCTGACGAAAGGCGGGTTGCGACACGGGGGCATTGCGGCCGAACATCAGCGCACCGATCGCGATGGCCAGTAAGACGAGGGCGATGGCGGCCGTCGACCGGAACAACCAGCTCCTTGCAATGGCCCGGTTCGTGAGTCCGATCGCATCTTTCTCTGTTGGCTGGACGGTGAGCGCGCCGGCCTCGTCCAGCTCGAGCCGGGCATCACCGATGTCGCGCAGCCTCCGGCTCGGGTCCTTCTGCAGGCAACGGCGCAGCAGATCGCGAATGCGAGGAGGACACGACGCCGGCAGGGCATCCCACTCGAGGTCCCGTTCGAGCACGCGAGCGATCGTGTCGGAGATCGTCTCAGCGCCAAATGCCGTGCGGCCCGTGAGCATTTCGAAAAGAACGCATCCAAACGACCAGATGTCGGTACGTTTGTCGAGACTCTTTCCTCGAGCCTGTTCCGGACTCATGTACGCCGGCGTCCCGAGGATCGCCCGCTCACCGAGTTGCGACGATGTCATCGTCGGACGTTCCGGAAAGCGCGGCGCCGGGTGCTCCCTCCCAAACCTTCGCCAACCCGAAGTCGAGCACCTTGACCGTCACCATTGCCTGCGATCTTGATGTTGGCCGGCTTCAAGTCACGATGGATGATGCCTTTGTCGTGCGCTGCTTCCAACGCGTCAGCGATCTGGCGCGCCATGGTGAGCGTCTCGTCCAGTCTCAGCGGACCACGCGCAATCATTTCCGCCAGCGTGGGCCCGTCTACCAATTCCAGGACGAGCGCCTGCTCGCCGCTCCCGTCCTCGAATCCGTAGATCGCGGCGATGTTCGGATGGTTCAGCGCGGCCAACATCTGGGCTTCCCGCTTGAATCGCCCGAGACGATCGGCATCGGCGGCGAACGATGGCGGCAGAACTTTCAGCGCAACTCCGCGATTCAGCCGAGGGTCGAGCGCGTGATACACCTCGCCCATGGCGCCGGTGCCGAGTAACGCGGTGATTTCGTAGGCGCCGATACGATGTCCGGCGCTTAGACTGGATTGAAGACGACCGTCGACTGACGCCAAGTCGCTGCTTCCCGCCGCAATCACCGCCGCGTCCGCCAGCGGCAGCCGGTCGAGCACGCTGGCTCCCGCTGCATCGGCCCGCAGCAGTGACTCGACTTCTCGTCGCAGCTCCTCGTCATTTCCGACGGCCGAGGAGACGAAGGCAGCGCGGTCATCGGGAGCGTGCTCCAGCGCTGCCTCGAACAGCGCTTTGGCGCGTTGCCATCTCTCGTTCACGGCCGTCCCTCGAGGCCAAGTTCGCGCGTGAGCCACGCCCTTGCGGTACGCCATTCGCGCTTGGCGGTTGTTGGGGAGACCTTGAGAACACAGGCGGCCTCCTCGATCGTCAGTCCGCCAAACGCGCGAAGCTCTACGACACGGGCGAGACCTTCGTCGAGGCCGGCAAGGCGATCGAGCGCCTGGTCCAGCGCGAGGACTGCGATGCCATCCGGACCGACAGCGTCCTTCGCTTCGTCTAGTGACACGCTCGGAACGCCGTCACCGCGTTTGCTCGCACGATGGCGGCGCGCGTGATCCACGAGAATCCTGCGCATCACCTGCGCTGCGACGCCGAAGAAATGAGCCCGATCCCGCCAATCGACGTGCCGCTGGTCAACCAGCCGAAGGTAGACCTCGTTGACCAATGCCGTCGGCTGAAGCGTGTGGCCAACACGTTCGGCGCGAAGCTGGCGTGCAGCGATTCGACGCAGCTCCGCATAAACGAGCGGAAGCAACTCGTTCAGCGCGTGAGGATTACCGTTCCCCCATTGCGCCAGCAGCGCGGTCACATCCGGCCGGGTCGCCATGTGATTTGCAAATGGTTGAGCCGTAGACGTTTAGCATAGAGACCCAGCCGCCTTCTCGCAAGCGATCGTCGCACTGGCCCAATTTGGACCTCACTTGCGCGATCCTTCTCAGGAGTCAACTCATGACAATGAAGGCGCTCTTCTCGGTGATTTCGGGAACGTTCATGCTGGCCGGTCAAGCGTTCGCCCAGCCCTACAGGTTCGTCCCGATAGACGTCCACTGCCCGGCTACGGCCGCCGCCTCCGCCTGTCCCGCAGGGCTCGCGCCCGGCCAGGTCGCGGCACAAACCAGCGCCAGAGGCATCAACTCGCGTGGCGAGATCGTCGGCTCCTACGTCGCCGGCGGACAACAGCACGGGTTCCTGCTCACGGGCGGGCGGTTCACCAGCCTCGATTTTCCGGTGCCCGGCGTGCGTGCGACGGTCGCCAACGGCATCAACGCCAGCGGCGAGATCGTCGGTCAGTACACCGCTCCGGTGCACAATTCGAGCAACCCGCCTCCTGAGTACTCGCCGCTCTATTGCCCAGGCGCAACCAGTCCGGCCTGCATCAAAGGGTTCCATTACCGGCGCGGCCAGTTCTCGACCGTGATGTTTCCCACTACCGTCGATGAGAACGGGCAGCAGCACCACCACCCTGGCGCCATCGCCCAGCGCATTACTGCCGACGGCGATATCTACGGCTGCGTCCACGATCACGATCTCGGTCCGTCCATGTACGGCGCCGCGTGGACGCGATCCGGTACCTTCAGCCTGCTCGCCAACGGCGGGCAGCTCGCTGACGCGATGGACATTCCGATGTCGATGAACAACGGGGGGATACCCGGCGGCGGCCACACGATCGTCGGGCTTTTCATGGACATGTCCAACCAACAGCACGGGTACGTGGTTCGGAACGGCATGCTCACGCCATACGACCCTGACGGAGCGAATCTCACGGCAATCTGGGACATCAATCCCAACCAGCAATTCGTCGGGACCTTCCGTTATTCCGGGGAGCCTGCCGCGAAACGTCACGGCTTCTTGCAGAACGCGGGGAGCCTCGGCCCGATTACGCTCGACTTCACGTGCGAGGAACCAACCGGCTGTGCCGGTGCGCCCTTGGGCACGGTAGCGTTCGCGACGGTAGCGTTCGGTGTCAACTCAGCTGGCGTCGTTGTCGGCCAGTACGCGGTCGTGAGCGGCGGCGCCGTGCACGGTTTTGTCGCCATACCGCCGGACACGAACTAACGGCGGGACGGGATTGAATCGGGCGGACGCGTCGGGGTGCAGATGCGCTTTCAGAGGTGGCAAATGTTTGGCGTTGTGCCGACGTGACGGGCGAGAATATGCGGTGATGCGGTTGAACCGGCCCTGAGGCTTGGCCGCGGAGGCAGCATGGATCGCAAAGACCATTGGGAGCGCGTCTACACGACCAAAGCGTCCACCGCTGTGAGCTGGTTTCAACCAGCGCCGACGGTGTCGGCCAGCCTGCTCGACGCCGCCGGTCTGAAGCCGTACACGTGAATTCTTGATGTTGGGGGCGGAGACTCCCGTCTCGTGGACTACTTGATTGACCGGGCCTCGACCTGCGTGAAAGTGCTCGACATTTCCGCAGCGGCGCTAGCGCGGGCCCGGGAGCGGCTCGGCACCGATGCCGCCCGAGTCGAATGGATCGAGGCGGACGTCGCCGGCGAATGGTCCGTTCCCGCCGTCGACATCTGGCACGATCGCGCAGTCTTCCACTTCCTCACCAGTGCCAACGACCGGGCGCGATATCGAGCACACCTGCTCACCGCCCTGCGCCCCGGGGGCTCCGTGATCATGGCGACGTTCGGACCCGGAGGCCCGCAGATGTGCAGCGGCCTCCCCGCCGTGCGGTATTCGCCGGAGGCGCTGGCGGCGGAGCTGGGAGAGCCGTTCCAACTGCACGAGACCCTTCGGGAAGAACACCCGACTCCATTCGGTTCGACGCAGGAGTTCTGGTACAGCAGGCTGGTCCTCGGAGAGTGACGAGAGAGGTCAACGCGCACGATTCGTGTCGGGTCGCGCGGTGCATTGGCGGCGCATTGGCCATGCTCAGCTCTATCAGCCGCGAGCTTCCGGATGAGGAGGAGTCATGAGTAGAACGCGAACCGTATACCTACTCGCAATGCTGACGGTGGCAACTGCACTAGGGACGAGGAGCACCGTCGGGGCACAAGAGACAACGAAGACTCACGTCATGGTCACGCCGGCGACGACGAAGTGGGCCGCGGGTCCGGCTTCACTGCCGCCAGGTGCTCAGGCGTCCACCCTGGAAGGTGATCCGTCGAAGCCCGGGCCGTTTACGCTTCGTATCAAAATGCCGGACGGCTACCGGATTCCGCCGCACTGGCACCCAGCGGATGAGCACGTGACGGTGGTGCAGGGCACATTCGTCATGGGCATCGGCGAGAAATTCCAGCAGACCGGCGGACACGAGCTGCCGGCCGGGGCCTTCGCCCTCATTCCCTCCGGCACCAGGCACTTCGCCTCGGCAAAGGGGGAGACGGTCGTTCAGCTCCATGGCACCGGACCGTGGGGGATCAACTACGTTAACGCCGCTGACGACCCGCGCAAGAAGCCTGGCATACCGTAGTCGTCTCCTCGGCGCGCGGTGCGAGGGAGTCTGGCCTGCCGAGACGAAGCTGTCGATTTGTGTGGGGAATGCTGCCCTTCGACTCGCTTCGCTCGCTCAGGGCATTCTCCCTGAACGCGGCCCGCCATGAGCGAGCCTGCGGCTCGCCGTGAGGCGAGGCGGCAGCGAGTCGAATGGCGGGGTCGACGGGACTCGGACCCGCGGCCTCCGGCGTGACAGGCCGGCGTTCTAACCAACTGAACTACGACCCCGAACTGAGGAAACGACGCTGATCGATGCCTACCACCAAAGCCTCGACGAAGAAGCCCGCAACCCCGAAACCCTCGAAATCCAGGCCGCGAATGAGCGTTGCCGATGTCATGCGCGAGCTGGAGAAAGCTGGCTCGGCGCAAACGCGGAAGACCTACGCCCGTCACGGCGCGCTCGAGCCGATGTTCGGCGTCAGCTTCGCCACGTTGAAGACCTTGATGAAGCGGATCGACGTCGATCACGAGCTGGCGCTCGCCTTGTGGGACACCCGCAACGTCGACGCGCGAAACCTCGCCGTCAAGATCGTGGATCCCGCGCGCATGACGTCCGCCGACCTCGACCGCTGGGGCCGGGAGACGAGCGCACCCCGGCTGGGCGTCGGCTACGTCGCCATGATCGCGGCCGAGGGTCCGCACGCGGCGAAGAAGGCCGCGCAGTGGCTCGCGTCGAGCGACGACAAGGAACGCTGCCACGGATGGTCGCTCCTGGGGCAGTTAGCTCGGCGCGACGAGACGATGCCTGATTCGTTCTTCGAAAAACGGCTCCCCGAGATCGTTCGCGCCATCCACGACGCGCCGAACGCGGAGCGCGAGGGAATGAATCTGGCCGTCATCGGGATCGGCTGTCGGAGTCCCGGCCTGCGCAAGGCCGCGCTCGCGGCCGCGACGCGCATCGGCAAGGTCGACGTCGACCACGGCGATACCGCCTGCAAGACGCCGGACGCAGCAGAGTCCATCGAGAAGAGCTGGGCGCACGCCACGTCGAAGAAATTCGCGTCGCCGGCGGCTCAGGAGCGATCGCGCGAGCCGCCTCGGAGAAGGTGCTGATCGCGCTCACCTGAGCGCGCCCGCCGCGGCGGATCCCTTCAACTCCTCGAGCCAGTTCTGCACGACGACGAAGCGGGCACGGCCGTCAGCGGCATCAGCCCCGTTCCGCACTGGGGCAAGCATCAGGAAGCGTTTGCCATCGGCGGTGACGTCGTACTGCGGGCGCGGTGATCCGGTCGGGGAGACGTAATAGCCGCCTTCGAACAACTGTGTCGGTTTGCCAACCGAGAGGGCCGGCGACGTCTTCACCGAGACGGCGAACATGCGGTCCCCGTCGGCGTTCCTGTAGAACACCTCGCCGCTCGGCGCCCATAGTGGTTCGGCGCCGCCGCCGACCGACACCGTGGTTCGCCCGCCGGGTCCAGGGTACGGGCGCACGTAGATCTCGCGCACACCGCTGTCCCGCGAGTGGTAGGCCACGAACCGGCCGTCGAGTGCGAAGCTCGCCCCCTCGGCCGCTGATTCGCCGTCGGCGAACACCACCGCCGGATCGCCGGATCGATCGACGGGAATCATCAGCATGCGCGAGTCTGCCGCCGTATGGCGGTGCACGCTCACGATCCGGCCGTCCGGCGACCACGAATCGACGTGGACGCGACCGCCGTCGTGCGTCAACTGTCGCGGCGCATCGCTGCCGTCCGCTGCCACGACCCACGCTTCCATGATGCTGGCACTCTGCGACGAATACGCGACCCGCGTGCCGGTCGGGTCCCACACACCCATCTGGCTCCGGCCGTCTTTCGTGACTCGACTGCCGCGGCCCGAGGCGAGATCGTAAATCCAGATATCCCCGTCCCGAGTGACCAGCACGCGGCCGCCGTCGGGCGACAGCCGCGGGTCCTGGACCGCACCCTCGGGAACGGCGCCGATCGCCTCCCCCGGCGTCCCGTCGCGGTTCACCCAGCGGAGCGCGCGGCGCACGGGACTGTCGGCGACGTAGACGAGCGTCCGGTGGTTGGACACGGCGTAGTGCACACCACCGGCGTAAATACCCCTCGGTCGCTGCACGTTCTGCGCGATGGGCACGGCCGTGCCGAGGGTCGTCAGGCGGCCGGCGTCGAACGGGATCGCCATCAGCGCGTTCCGCACGGCGTACACGACATATCCGTCGGACACATACTGGGCGTCACTACCGCCGGGGACAATGACGCTGCGCTTGCCGGAGGACAGCGACTGCACGGTCACGTCTCCGTCAGCATCGGCGCCGGTGCGTGGCACGACCACGCTGAACAGCACGGCGTCGCCACCCGGCAGCAATTGTGGCCGCCAGAGCTGCTCGTCCTTGATCGTCGGCACGATCAACTCAGGCGTGCCGCCATCGGCCGAGACGCGCATGATGCCGCCGCTGTGCCCGAACAGAATCGTGTTGTCAGCCGACCAGCTGGCACCGTAGGAAACCTGCCCGTAAGCAGGAGAGGCAGATGGAGAGGACGCGATGGTGACCGGCGTCCCGCCGGCGATGCCGATCTTTTTCAGTCCGCCGGTCGTGAAATAACCGATCCACTCTCCGTCCGGAGAGAAGAATGGCGCGGCGAACGCTGGCCCCTGCAGCGGGCCCTGCGGGCCGTCCCCTTCCGACGATCCAGGAATGAGCCGTGGCTCCAGGTCTCCGATCGAACGGAGATACAGGCCGTCAGACGCCCTGTAGACGAAGGCGCGGCCGTCGGGCGCGACGGCGACGACCGAACGCTGGGGGCCGCGCAGCTCCGCTCCCGAAGGGAGAATGACGTCGAACCGTGCGACGGCCGGTGGGGTCGCCACCGGCCGTCGAACCCACATCAGGAGACCGGTCGCCGCGGCACCGGCCAGGGCGGCCGCTGCGATCTGTGCGACGCGGCTCCAGCGCGGCCGCTCCGACCGCACCGCGCGCGCAGCGGTGGGCGCCTGCGCGTCGAACGCACCTTCGAGCGCCAGCAGCACGTCGCCGAGGTCGCGAACGCGGCGTTTCGCATCCTTGTGAAGGCAGCGCCTGAGGTACTGCGCCACGGTGGGCGGCAGTTCGCCCGGCAGGTGCGACCAATCAGGTTCCCGCGCCAGGACCGAAGCCAGTACGTCCGAGACGTCATCGCCGGCAAACGGCCGCCGCCCGGTGACCATTTCGAAAAAGACGACGCCGAACGCCCAGACGTCCGTGCGCTTGTCGACCGCCTTCCCCCGCGCCTGCTCGGGACTCATGTACGCGGCGGTGCCGAGAATGACGCCGATCCCGGTCATCGCCGGCGACGTGAGCGTCGGCGTATTGCTGATCCCGGGACCATCGATACCTGTCTCGACAGCCGGTCCGATCGCCTTGGCCAGGCCGAAGTCCAGCACCTTCACGGTGCCGTCCGGGCGAAGCTTGATGTTGGCGGGTTTGAGGTCGCGGTGGATGATGCCGCGCTCGTGCGCAGCGTCGAGCGCCTCCGCAACCTGGCGCGCAATCCCCAGCGCCTCATCGAGCGGGATGTGCCCGCGCGCGATGCGCTCCGCCAGGTCCTCCCCCTCGACCAGCTCCATCACCAGGGCGAGCGTGCCGTCGACCACCTCGACACCGTAGATGTTGGCGATTCCCGGGTGATTGAGGGCGGCAAGGAGCTCGGCTTCCCGTTCGAACCGGGCCATGCGATCGGGATCGGAGGCGACCGATGCCGGCAGAATCTTCAGCGCGACGTCACGCTTCAATCGTGTGTCGCGTGCGCGATACACCTCGCCCATTCCGCCTTCGCCGAGCGCAGAGGTAACCTCGTAGGCGCCGATTCGGGTTCCTGCGGCGAGGGCCATGGGGGGGCGCCGGGATTATAGCTGCATGGTTCGGCTCGTTTGGCCGGGTCGCAGCTACGGCGGACAAGATGGCGGGACAACCTTCGCGTGGCTTGCCAACCGTGGGGTTGGCGTCAACTGAAGTCCGCCTTCGCCCCTTGGGCTACGGCGCGACAGACTTCGCACGTGTCACTGGGCTCGCCTGCCTAGACGAAGCTCGCCCGAAGGGCGAGCGAAGTCTGGCGGGGTCGACGGGACTCGAACCCGCGGCCTCCGGCGTGACAGGCCGGCGTTCTAACCAACTGAACTACGACCCCGAACTGAGGAACAACGACGCTGATCGATCGGCTGTACTGCGCGGCCTCGCTGTCACCTCGAAGCCTCTAAGCCGTCGCGATCTTGCCTGCCTAGACGAAGCTGAGTGCGTGTGGCGCCTTCGACATCACACGCCACCGCGAGCGAAGTCTGGGCGGTGAGGGTTTCGAACCCCCGACAGCCGGCGTGTAAGGCCGGTGCTCTACCACTGAGCTAACCGCCCCCGGATCTGGCACCCTGTCGGGCCCGCCAGCTGCCCGCCAAAAGAGGAATTATACGGCCTTCCACGAAAGAATCGCAAGCGCGCACAGCAGGCCGATCACCGCCCGATACTCGCGATTCCGCATCGCGCGCGCCAGGCTGAAACGCCGCGCCGCGCCCGCCTCGACCCGGCCCTCCCGATAGGCGGGATAGGCCTCGCCGAACTTCTGCGTGAGGTGCGCCTCCTCGGTCGTGATCGCGGCGGTCAGCGTCACCGCGAGATACGCCGCCACCAGCAGCGCCACGACGACGCTCGCCGAGGCGATCGCGAGACCCACGCCGATTACGGTCGAGCCGAGATACAGCGGATGCCGCGTCCACCGATACGGCCCGGAGGTCGTCACCTCGCGGCTCTTCTCGAGATGGCCGGCGGCCCAGATCCGGATCAGCTCGCCGGCGATCGCCACGAGCGCGCCAATCGTGAGCGTGCGCGCCGTTGGCTGCGACAGCCAGATCGCCGCGACGCCGGCGACGAAGCCGCTCGGGACCCTCGCCCGCGCGATCGCGCGTCCGATCGTCACTTCGCCGCGCCCTCCGCCGACGAGCGCGCCGCGGCCCCGAGCCGCTGCTGGATGGCGGCGGTGACCTCAGCCACCGGCACCGACTCGAGGCACCACGACGACTGCCGGCACGAGCGCTGATAGTGACAGCCGCACGCCGCGTGGCGTGACACCACCAGATCGTCGGGCGCCCACGGTCCGTTGCGCGCCGGATCGGTCGGTCCGAAGATCGCGACGATCGGCGTGCCCGCGGCGCCCGCGATGTGCAGCGGACCGGTGTCACCCGAGACCATCAGCGCCGCCTCGCGCGACAGCTCGAGCAGATCCGCGATGGTCGTCGGCGGGGCGAGCCTGGCCGCGCCCGACGACGCGTCGATGACCGCCTGCGCGAGCGGCGCTTCGCCAGGCCCCCAGACGACGTAGCTGGGAAGCCCGCGAATGTCGCGAAGAAAGGCTCGCGACCTCGCCATAGCGCGCGGCGGGCCAGCGCTTGTTCGGCCATGCCGCGCCAGGATTGATCAGCGCGAAGCCGGAAGCCCCGGCAGCCGCCACGTCGGCGCGCACGACGTCGAGCGCGGGAGAGTCGGTGCGCAGCAGCGGGAATCGCACCTCGGTCGTGGTGACGCCGACCGTGGACAGCAGGCTGAGATTCTTCTGGATGACGTGGGCCGACTCGTTCCCCTTGTCGACGTCCGAGTAGAACGGACGCGCGCCCTTCTCGCGCAGGTGCCAGATCGAAAAGCCCACCACCCGCCGGGCGCCCGAGGCGCGCGCGATCACCGCCGACTTCATCAGGCCCTGGAAATCGAGCGCGACGTCGTAGCGCGACGGCCGCAGCTGCCGGACCAGATCGATCCAGGCGGCGGCGGACGGCTTCTCGAGCGCGATGACCCGATCGATCGGCTGGACGAGGTCCGCGAACGGCGCATGCCGCGCGTCGACCACCCAGTCGAGCCGTGCCTCGGGAAACGCCCGCCGCAGAGCGGCGGCGGCAGGGACGGTGTGCACGATGTCGCCGAGCGCACCGAGCCGGACGATCAGGATGTTCATTTAGCCGACCGGGCCCGCCGCTCGGATGCGCGCGAGCAGGTCGCGCGTCGAGTGGTCCTTGGGATCGCCGACGATCGCGATCCGTCCGCCGTAGGCGCGCACGGTGTCGCGCTCGGGCACGGTCTCCTCGGTGTAGTCGGTGCCCTTGCAGTGCACGTCCGGCCGGATCAGCATCAGCAGCGGCGTCACCGTCGGCTCGGGAAACAGCAGGACGTAGTCCGTCGCGCGCAGCGACGCCACCAGCTCGGCGCGATCGCGGCCGGGCAGAATCGGCCGGCCCGGTCCCTTGGCCCCGGCGGTCGCGTCCTCGTTGACGGCGACGATCAGGCGATCGGCTTCGGCGGCCGCCGCCTCGAGATAGCGCACGTGGCCGACGTGGAGCAGGTCGAAGCAGCCGTTGGCGAACGCGAGGGTCAGGCCGCGGCGGCGATCCGCGGCCACCAGCTCGACGAGCTGCTCGCGGGAGACGACGGTGCCCATCAGCGGATCGGCCGGCTAGCGCGAGATCGCATCCTTCAGCTCGTCGGCGGTGACGGTTGCCGTGCCCCGCTTCATCACCACCAGCCCGCCGGCATAGTTGGCGAGCCGCGCCGCTTCCTCGAACGTGCCGCCGGCGGCGAGCGCCAGGGTCATCGTCGCAATCACGGTGTCCCCGGCGCCGGTGACGTCGGCGATCTGGTCGGAGCCGAAGATCGGGATGTGCACGGTCGGGCGATCGCGCTCGAACAGCGCCATGCCGCGGCTGCCGCGCGTGATCAGCATCGCGCCGGCGCTGGTGCGGGTCAGCAGCTCGCGCCCCGCCTTCTCGAGGACGCGGGCGTTCTCCCCGATGGTGACGCCAAGGAGCTGCTCCACTTCCGATTCGTTCGGCGTACACATCGTCATGCGGCGGTAGCGCAGCAGCGCATAGCGGGAGTCGATCAGCACGGGCGGCTGAAGCCGGCCCGGACCGCGCAGCAGCCGCTGCGCGCCGCTGACGACCGCCGGCACGACGACCCCGCTGCCGTAGTCGGACACGAGCAGCGCGTCGCAGCGGTTGAGCGCGGCGAAGCAGGCGGCGGGTCACCGCCTGGCGCAGATCGTCGGGGATCGACTGGCGCGGCGAGCGATCGACGCGAACCACCTGCTGCTTCGCCGAGTGCACGCCGCCGGCGAGGATGCGGGTCTTCGTCGGCGTCACCAGCGCGCGATGACTGACGATGTTGCGGACGTCGATGCGGGCGGTCATCGTCTCGACCAGGCGGCGGCCGGGCTCGTCGTTGCCGGTCACGCCGATCGCGATCGCCTTGCCACCCAGCGAGGCGACGTTGTTCGCGGCGTTGCCGGCGCCGCCGGGCACGATCTCGGTCGAGTCGTATTCGAGGATCAGGACCGGGGCCTCGCGCGACACCCGCGAGATCTTTCCGTAGATGAACTCGTCGACGAGCAGGTCGCCGAACACCGCGACGCGCACGCCGGCGAAATCGTCGACCAGCGCCCGCAGGCGATCCGCCGGGATGCGTGGGGACGGCATCAGGGCTGGCGCAGGATCCAGGCCACGGCGGCCATCACGTCGTCGGCAATCGCGGCCGGGGTGACGCCGGCCTTCGGCGCCTTCTCGCTGGAGCGGCCGTAGCCGGTCCGCACGAGGATGCCGCGCGCGCCGGCGGCCGCGCCGACCTGGACGTCGGTCCACTTGTCACCGACGGTGAACGATCGCGACAGATCGATCGAGAGATCGCCGGCCGCCCGCCGCAGCATGCCGGGCGCGGGCTTGCGGCAGTCGCAGTCCATCCGGTAGCGCTCGATCTCGGCGGTGGGATGGTGCGGGCAGTAGTAGTAGCCGTCGATGCGGCCTCCTCCCTCGGAGACGCGCCGATCGACCTCCTCGTGCGCCTGCAGCACGAACGATTCCTCGTACATGCCCCGGCCGACCCCGGACTGGTTGGTGATGATGACCACGGCGAAGCCGGCGCGGTTGAGCAGCCGTACCGCGTCGATCGCGAACGGAAAGAAGACGAGCCGTTCGAGGCGATCGAGGTAGCCGGCTTCTTCGAGGAGCGTGCCGTCGCGGTCGAGGAAGACGGCGGGCCTCACGCGCGGGGTGCCTCCGCACCGGCGCGCGCGTCGAGGCGGCGAACCACCGCGTCGAACACGCGATCGACGGTGACCCCGCGCATGCACCGGTGATCGATCGGGCAGTCGCGGAGCATGCAGGGGCGGCAGAACACTTGATGAATGATCACGTCGTGGTCACCGAGGGGCGCCGTCACGCGCTCGTCGGTTGGACCGAAGATCGCGGCGACCGGGACTCCGGCGGCCGCGGCCAGGTGCATGGCGCCGGAATCGTTCGAAACGAAGGCGTGGCAGGCCGCGAGCACGCCGGCGAACAGCCGCAGGTCGGTGCGTCCGATCAGGTCGGTGACGCGCGCCCCGGGCGGCAGCGACGATTCTATCTCACGCCCCGCGTCGCGGTCGCCGGGCGCGCCGACCAGCACGACCGCGGCGCCGCGCGCCGCGAGCCGCCCCGCCAGCTCCGCCACGCGGCCGGGCGGCCAGCGCTTGGCGTGGCCGTAGGCCGCGCCGGGAGCCATGCCGACGATCGGCACGCCGGCGGGAATCCCCGACGTCTCGAACAGCGCCGCGACGCGCGCCCGCGTCGTCGTCCGTGACGGCGACCCGCGGCAGCGTCTCGGCCGCCTCGATGCCGAGCGCGCGCACCAGGTGCCGGTAGAACTCCGCCTGGTGCACGCGTCCGGGCCGGCGGACGGCACGCGTCAGCAGCATCGACCGCGCGTGGGCGCGGTAGCCCCAGCGCTCCGCGATGCCCGCCTGACGGGCGACCCACGCCGTGCGGAACGAGTTGGTGAGCAGCACGATGACGTCCGCCTTGGCGTCGCGCAGCTGCGCCGATTCGGTGTGCTTGTCGACGGTGAGGACTCGATCGGGGGCGGCCGGCGTCGATTCCTGGAACAGCGGCGCGACCGCGCCGGACGCCGCGAGCATGAGCACGGCCTCGGGAAACGCCGATCGCAGCGCCGCCATCGCCGGGATCGCCATGACGGCGTCGCCGAGCGGGTTGGGCACGCGGATCAGCAGACGCCCGACGCTCACGGCTCGACTCCGGCGATCGAGATTGCCGCGCGCCGATCCGGGCTACGGCCCCTCATCCGTCGTGGCCTCCGGGAACATCCCCTTCACCTTCCCCGCGTCGTCGTCGCGCCAGCGCCGGTGCATCCACAGCCAGAGGTCGGGATAGCGCCGCACGTACATCTCGAGGACGTCGGTGCAGCGCTGCGTGAACGCCCGGATCGCGTCGGGATCGTCGGCGCGCGGCGGCTGGACCGCATGCTCGTAGACCATCCGGAACCGGCCGCCGGGCTGCGGCAGCGCGAAGACCGGCACCACCGGCGCGCCGGTCCGCAGCGCGAGCGCCGCCAGCGCCGACGTGGTGGCCGCGGGCCGGTTGAAGAAGTCGACGTAGACGGCGTCGGAGGACTGGATGTGCTGATCGATGAGGATCGCGACCGCCTGGTTGTCGGTCAGGGCGCGCAGCACGCGCCGGATCGCGCCGCGCCGGTAGATCACCGAGTTGCCGGTGCGGCGCCGCGCCGACTCCAGCAGGTCGTGGAGCAGCGGATTGTCGAGGGGCCGCGCCAGCACCGCCATCGGCTTGATCTCGAGCGCGTGCACCAGCGCGTTGATCTCCCAGAAGCCGAAATGGCCGGTGAACAGCAGCACGCCGCGGCCGGCCGCGTGCGCGGCGATGACGCGCTCCTCCCCCTCGAACTCGACCCGCTCCAGCATCTCCTCGGGCTTCATGGTGCTGAACTTCAACAGCACCGTCAGCAGCCGGCCGAAGTGCAGGAACATGCCGCGGGCGATGCGCACGCAGTCGGCTTCGGAGCGGAGCGGAAATGCGGCCTGCAGGTTCTTGATCGCCAGCCGGCGGTGCGAGCGGTCGAACGTGTAGAACGCCATGCCGAGCAGGCTGCCGATCGACAGCACACCCTGCATCGGCAGCAGGCGCGCCAGCTGAATCACCCCCGCGACGGCGGCGTATTCCAGCCGGTGCCGCAGCTTCACCGGCTCACCCACTCACGCCACCTCGCACGGTGCGGAGCTCCGACACGATCCAGTCGCGAAAGCGATCGAATGGCTCCGGCGTGACCGACAGCGAGACGCAGGTGACCGGCAGCGGCCACGGACGAAACGGCAGCAGGCGAACGAAATCCTTCTCGGTCGTCACGATGCGCGCGGCCCCGACCCGGGCCGCCTCGTCCGCCATCCGTCTGACATCGCCCGCGGCATACCGATGATGATCGCCGAAACGCAGGCACTGCGCGATCACCCAGCCGTTGACCCGGAGGTCGTCGAAGAACCGATCCGGCGACGCGATGCCCGCGACGGCCAGTGCCGGCCGATCGTCGATCGGCGCGAAGTTCCCGGTCCGGGTCAGCCGGAACTGCGGCAGCTCGGCTCCGTGCGTGTCGATCACGACGTCATCATCGGTCGTCAGCACCGCATCGGCCGCGACGATCGTATCGAGCGGCTCCCGCAGCCGCCCCCCGGGCAGCGTCGTCGGATTCTCGATGTCCTCGCGGCCGACGATCACCAGATCGAGGTCGCGATCGAGCTGCAGGTGCTGGAAGCCGTCGTCGAGGATGTGCACGGTGGCGGCGAGCTCCTGCTCGGCGAGCCGTCCGGCGTCGTAGCGGTTCGGCGACACGCAGCACCGCCACACCCGGCAGCTGGCGCGCCAGCATCAGCGGCTCGTCGCCCGACCGGGCCAGATCCGCGCGCATCCCGGCGGCGTCGCGCACCACGACGACGTCGCGGCCGGGGCGGGCGCGGGCATAGCCGCGGCTGAGCACGGCAGGCCGTTCGCCGAGGTCGCGCAGCATGCGGGCCAGGCAGGCGGTCATCGGCGTCTTGCCGCGGCCGCCGACCGCGAGGTTGCCGACGCTGATCACGGGGTTGCGCAGGCGCTGCCGCAGATCGGGACGCGAGGCATAGCGCTCGCGGCGACGGCGGGCGACGGCGGCATAGAGGGCGCTCAACACGTCACTGGCCGTGGCGACCCGGGTCTGGCGCGGCACGTCAGACGACACGGAACGGCAGCACGGTCCCGGGCGAATCCGACGGCATGAGCTGGGCGATCACGGCCAGGCTCTTGGCGCGGGCGCCGCGATTGGCCTCGACGAGCGCGCGGGCGGCGGCGCCGAGGCTGGCGCGCTTCACGGGATCGGAGAGCAGTTCGACGAGCGTGCTCTCGAGCTCGGCGGCGGACCGGACCTGGATGGCGCCGCGGTTGTCGAGGAACGTCCGCGAGATCTCGGCGAAGTTGTGCATGTGCGGGCCGAACACGATCGGCTTGCCGAAGACCGCCGGCTCCAGGATGTTATGGCCGCCGGCATCGGCGAGGCTGCCGCCGACGAACACCGCGGTCGCCACCTGATAGAGCTGGGCCAGCTCGCCGATGGTGTCGAGGATCACGATGTCGACGCGCGGCTCCGCGTCCACCGGGAGATCGGTACGGCGAGCGACGCGCATGCCGCCGCGGCGGGCGAGCTTCTCGACCTCGTCGAAGCGTTCCGGCTTTCTCGGCGCGATGATCAGCAGCGCGTTGCCCCAGGTCGCGCGGATGCGCTGGAACGCGTCGAGGACCGGCTCCTCCTCGCCCTTCAAGGTCGACGCGGCGATCACGACCGGGCGTCCCGCGCTCATCCTGAAGTAGCGCAGCACCCGGTTGCGGCCGCGATCGCCGACGGCGGCGCCGGGAATCTCGAGCGAGTCGAACTTCAGCGAGCCGGTCACGGTGACGCGATCGCGATCGGCCCCCATCTCGACGATCCGCCGGGCCGACTCCTCGCTCTGCATGCACAAGCGATCGACGTGCGTCAGCACGCGCCGGAAGAAGGCGCGGACCAGGCGGTAGCGCGGGAACGAGCGCGCCGAGATGCGGCCGTTGACCAGCACGGTGCGCACCCCTTCCTCGTGGCAGACGCGGAGGAGGTTGGGCCAGATCTCCGTTTCCATCATGATGAACAGCCGCGGCTTCACCAGCGCGACCGTCCGCTTCATGATGCGGCGCAGGTCGAACGGAAAATAGAACACCTCGTCGACGTGCTCGAGGTTGCGCGCCACCTGCTGGCCGGTCCTCGTCGTCGTCGACAGGAAGATGCGGAGCCGCGGATAGCGCTCGCGCAGCTGCGGCAACAGCGCCCGCGCGGTCAGCACCTCGCCCACCGACACGGCATGGATCCAGATCGAGTCGTCGCCGTCGAAGTTGAACGAGAGCGGCAGGTAGCCGAGCCGCTGAGGCAGGCTGGCGAAGTACTTGCGGTGGCGGATCCCCTGATAGAGGAAGTACGGCGACATGATCAGGAAAAAGAGCACGATCAGGACGCTGTACAGCACGTACATGGGAGCCCTTCAACTCTAGACCGCGATTGCCCCCCGCGCAAGGCGTTCATGTAGAATCGGTAGTTTCTACTCTCGGGCACGAACCGAGCGGAGCGGTGCACGAAGGGCTCGCGTCGCAACGTGAGCCGTGGTTGGAGGAATGATGGCTATCAAAGTCGGGATCAACGGGTTCGGGCGGATCGGCCGCAACATCATGCGCGCGGCGATGGAAAAGGGAGGCGTCGACATCGTCGCCGTCAACGACCTCACCACCGCGGATACGCTGGCGCATTTGCTCAAATACGATTCGATCCTCGGCAACCTGAAGGCCGACATCGCCGCCAAGGGCGATCGGATCACCGTCAACAAGGACGAAGTTCCAGGTGCTGTCGCTGAAGGATCCGGCGCAGCTGCCGTGGAAGGACCTCGGCGTCGACATCGTGTTCGAGTCGACCGGCCTGTTCACGGATCGCGACTCCGCCGCGAAGCACATCGCCGCCGGCGCCAAGAAAGTCGTGATCACGGCCCCCGCCAAGAAGCCCGACATCACGATGGTGCTCGGCGTGAACGACGACAAGTACGACCCGGCGAAGCACCACATCATCTCGAACGCGTCCTGCACCACGAACTGCCTCGCGCCGCTGGCGAAGGTGCTCCACGAGCGCTTCGGCCTCCGCAAGGGGTGGATGACGACGGTGCATTCGTATACGAACGACCAGCAGCTGCTCGACCTGCCGCACAAGGATCTGCGGCGGGCGCGCGCCGCGGCGCTGTCGATCATCCCGACCACGACCGGCGCGGCCAGCGCCGTCGGCGAGGTGATGCCCGAACTCAAGGGCAAGCTCGACGGCATCGCGATGCGGGTGCCGACGCCGAACGTCTCGGTCGTCGATCTCGCCGCCATCGTCGACAAGAAGACCTCGAAGGAAGAAGTGAACGCGGCGTTCAAGGAAGCGGCCGGCGGCAGCCTCAAGGGCATCCTGCAGTACGTCGAGGCGCCGCTCGTGTCGATCGACTTCCGCGGCAACGATCACTCGTCGATCCTCGACGCGCCCTACACCTCGGTCATGGACGGCGATTTCGTGAAGCTGCTGGCCTGGTACGACAACGAGTGGGGCTACTCGAGCCGCTGCGTCGACCTGCTGGCGTTCCTCCAGAAAAAGGGGCTGTAAGCCTTGGCCTCGCGCAAGCTGGAAGACCTGGACGTCAAGGGGCGGCGCGCCTTCGTCCGGGTCGACTTCAACGTCCCGATCAAGAACGGCGCGATCACCGAGGACACGCGGATCCGGGCATCGCTGCCGACGATCACGTACCTGCTGGACAAGGGCGCCACGGTCATCCTCGCGTCGCACCTGGGCCGCCCCAAGGGGAAGCCGAACCCCGAGTTCTCGCTGCGGCCGGTGGCGGAGCGGCTGTCGCAGCTCCTCGGCCGGCCGGTGACCTTCGCCGACGACAGCGTCGGCGAACCGGCGCGCCAGGCGGTGGCGTCAGCGGGACCCGGCGGCGTCGTGCTGCTGGAGAACCTGCGCTTCCACGGCGAGGAAGAGAAGAACGACGCCGGGTTCGCGAAGCAGCTGGCGGAGCTCGCTGACGTCTACGTGAACGACGCCTTCGGGTCGGCGCACCGCGCGCACGCCTCGACCGAGGGCATCGTGCATCACGTGAAGGAAGCGGCAGCCGGCCTGCTGATGGGCAAGGAGGTCGAGTATCTCGGCCGGGTGCTCGAGCATCCGGAGCGTCCGTTCGTCGCCGTGCTCGGCGGCGCCAAGGTCTCCGACAAGCTCGAGGTCATCGAGAACCTGATCGCCAAGGTCGACGCGCTGCTGATCGGCGGCGCGATGGCCTACACCTTCCTCAAGGCGCGGGGCGTGGCGGTCGGCAAGTCGCTGGTCGAGGAAGACCTGCTCGACACCGCGCGCGACGTCGAGCGCCGCGCCAAGGAACGGGGCCTGCGCCTCGAGCTGCCGGTCGATCACGTCGTCGCGCCGAAGCTGGAGGCCGGGGCGCCGGCCGACGTCCTCGACGTGAACGACCCGTCGATCGGCGAGCGGATGGGGCTCGACATCGGCCCGAAGACCACCGAGACCTACCGGTCGGTGATCAAGGACGCGAAGACGGTGATCTGGAACGGGCCGATGGGCGTGTTCGAGATCGACACGTTCGCGAAGGGCACGATCGAAGTCGCCAAGGCGGTGGCGGACGTGCGCGGCACGACCGTGATTGGCGGCGGCGACTCGATCGCGGCCGTGGTCAAGGCGGGCGTCACCGACAGGATCACGCACATCTCGACCGGCGGCGGCGCCTCGCTCGAGTTCCTCGGCGGCCGCACGCTGCCCGGCGTCGCAGCCCTGAAGTAACGTCGGACCGGGGCCGTCAGACCGCGCTCTGGCGGCTCCGCGTCACGATCTGGAAGAAGCCGGCCACGTCGAGGCTGGCGCCGCCGACCAGCGCGCCGTCCACGTCGGGGTGGACGATCAGCGCGTGGATGTTGTCCGGCTTCACGCTTCCCCCGTAAATCACGTGGCACTGATCGGCAGCGTGCCCGCCGAACCACTGGCGGATGCGGCTGCGGATGTGCGCGTGCGCCTCCCCGGCCTGCTCCGGGGTCGCGTTGCGGCCGGTGCCGATCGCCCAGACCGGCTCGTACGCGATCACCAGCGCCGCGACCTGATCGCCGGTCATCCCGTCGAGCCCCTGCTTGATCTGCCGATCGAGCACCTCGAGCGTCTGGTTGCCCTCGCGCTCCTCGAGCGTCTCGCCGATGCAGACGATCGGACAGAGCTTGGCGCCGAGCGCGGCGACCAGCTTGCGGTTGACCGTCTCGTCGGTCTCCTGAAAGAGGCGGCGGCGTTCGGAGTGGCCGATGATCACGTACTCGGCGCCCGCCTCGCGCAGCATCCCCGCGCTGATCTCGCCCGTGAACGCCCCCTCGCGCTCCCAGTGCAGGTTCTGGCCCGAGACGCCGACCGGGGTGTTGCGCGCCGCTTCGGCGACGGCATGGAGCGCGGTGAACGGCGGCGCCACGACGATCTCGACGTCGTCGATGTCCTTGACCAGGCTGCGGAATTCTTTGACGAAGACGACCGCCTCGTGCACGGTCTTGAACATCTTCCAGTTGGCGGCGATGAATGGGGTGCGCATGAGGTGAACCTTACTACGGCCCGAGGAGGACGGGCTAGCGCGGCGGGGCGAGGCATGGGGCGATGATCCCCCAGAGCCGATCGATGCTCCGCTCCATCGAGAAATGCGTCCTGACCTGGATGCGCCCCGCTTCTCCCAGCTGCGCGGCGAGCGACGCGTCGTCGGTCAGCCTGATCATCGCGTCGGCCATCCCGGCGACGTCGTGTTCGTCGACGAGCAGGCCGGTCTTCCCTTCGATTACGACGTCCGGAATGCCGGCATGGCGCGTGGCCACCACGGGCAGGCCGCTCGCACCGGCCTCGAGGACGGCGACGGGCGTTCCCTCGGCATCGCCCGACGGCGCCACGACGGAATGCTGGACGAAGGCACGGGCACTTCGCATCTCGTCCTGGATGACGCGGTGCGGCTGACTGTCGAGGAAGGTGACGGCCGGCGCGAGACCGAGGCCGCGCGCGAGATCGCGACAGGCGTCGAGCAGCGGGCCGTTCCCAATCATGCGGAGCCTGGCGTCCGGACGCCGCTGATGGACCCGGGCAAAGGCGAGGATCGTCAATTGCGGCGCCTTCTTCTCGACGAACCGCCCGACCGCGAGGAAGACCGGAGCGGCCGTGGCTGGCGAGGCGCTGCTGAACAATCCGCAGTCGACGCCGCACGGGCTGTAATGCACTTTTTCCGGTGGCGCGCCGAGGGCGACCAGCTTCTGCTGCATGGCCCGGGAGACGGCGACAATCGCCCGGGCTTCGCGGAAGAGCACCTGGTAATCCTCGCCATATTTGCTCAGCGTCGCGTGCTTGCTGATGTCCGCGCCGTGGAAATGGACGATCAGCGGCAGCCCCGTGCGCCGGCACGCATCCATGACGGCGACACCGGCCTGGCCGAACTCGGCCAGCACCGCCCGCGCACCGGTCCGGCGAAAGGCCTTCAGGTAGGCGGACGTGGTCTCCCACTTCCATTCGCGTCGCCGCAGCACCCGCGCCGCCTTGCGGGCGGCGCGGCTCACGACGGACTGCGACAGGATGGGGCGCTGATCGATGTGGGGCGGAAAGCCGTCGATCAGGGTGACGCTGGCCGGCAGATGGTCGGCATGGGCACGGACGAAGGTTTCCACGCCGCCGGACCCCTTCACGATGGACATCGCGGGCCGGTCGTTGCGTGCGGTCTCCGGCATTTCCGGATTATGCCGGATGCATATGACGATGCCGGAGGGCGGACCACAGCCATACGGCGGTTCGGACCGTCGCCGCGGCGCGCTGGCAAAAGAGCGCCGGCCGATGGTAAAATCGGCCGTTATGCTTTATTACCTGTTCGCGACCTTGTACGTCCTCTCGTGCCTGCTGCTTCTGCTCGTCGTCCTGCTGCAGCAAGGGAAGGGCGGGGACATCGCGAGCGCGTTCGGCGGCGGCGGCAGCCAGACGGCCTTCGGCGCCCGAGCCGGGGCCACGGTGCTGACGAAAGCGACCGCGATCCTCGGCGTGCTGTTCATGGTCGGCGCGATTGCGCTGAGCATCGTCGGCCGCGGCGGGACGGGATCGCTGATGCGCGGCCTCGGCGCACCAGCGCCGGTGCCTGCGCCGGCGGCACAGCCGCAGACCCCGGCCGCACCGGCGGCGGCTCCGGCGACCCCGCCGGCCACGCAGCCCGGTCCCGAGAAGCCGGCGGAAGGCACGGCCAAGCCGGCGCCGGACACGACCAAGCCGTCAGGGCCGCCGAAGTAAGTAAGATCGTCGGGTACGTTCCATCCCTCCTCGCGAAAGTGGCGGAATTGGCAGACGCACCAGCTTGAGGGGCTGGCGGTAGCAATACCGTGGGGGTTCGAGTCCCCCCTTTCGCACCATTCGACTCGGCCTCGCCTTCGGCGAGGCCTCGCTCATGGCAGGCCGTCTCATCTCAGGCGATGTCGAATGCCCTGAGCGAGCGTAGCGAGCCGAAGGGCTTCCCGCCTACAACAACCCAAGTCTTCATCTTCGGGCCGAGCCGTGTCGGGCCTGCCTGCCCTGGGCGAAGCGAGTCGAAGGACCTCCTTTATCGGCTACTTCCGCCTCATGGCAGGCCGAGTCTCTAATCTTCAGGCCGATTGCCACTCCCGGCGGACGATGGCATCGTCGTCTAATGCCTTGGGTTTACATTCTGCGCTGCTCGGACGACTCCCTGTACGTCGGGCACACCCTCGATGTCAGCAGCCGTGAGGACTTTCACAACGAAGGACGTGGCGGACTCTATACGGCCCGTCGCCGTCCGGTGCGCGTTGTCTATTCGGAACATCACGATGCCCTCAAGGAGGCGCTCGCGCGCGAGCGTCAGCTGAAAGGCTGGACGGCGGCCAAGAAGGAAGCGCTCATCGCCGGCAATCAGGATTCGCTCAAACGTTTGAGCCGGTGTCGGTCTGGTTGAGGGCGGAGCGGACCACCCCCGCGAACGGGCGACTCGACTGGGAACCAGCGGCGAGGAAGTTTCTACCGATGGTGCACGGGCCTTACCGGCATGACATCAGGATCATCGCCGGCGCGCTCGTGGGGCTGTGCAAGCACTTCGGCTTCGATTGACGTGACCGGATCAACACGGCTGCACGGCGCGTGGCGAGTGTGCCTGTCTGTCTATTCAGAAACTATCAGAACCGCAGACGCAATCCGCCCGGCCTGGGCGCCGCCTACAAACGCGAACGCGGTGCGCCCCGCACCCGATGCCGCTGACTGATTCGTCTCCACCGGTCCCGTCGAGATTTGCTGTCAGGAGCTCGGAGGTGAATGAGCGACACCGGGAGGGTTAAGTGTCAGGCAGTGAATCGTGAACGTTGACGGACGCCGTCCAAGATTCACTGCCTGACACCCCGGTTGCCGCATCACCATGGTCTGGACGCGCTCAGAGTCGCCCTTCCGGTGCCCGTGGCGTTGGCACTTTGGCTCTTGGCACCTTCGGCCGACGTTCAGTGCCGGCACGGCGACAACGCGGCGCGTGGTTATAATGGCGCGTTATTGCAGCCGCTTGCCGCACGGACAAGCGACTTGCTCCACAATGCCGCATGGCCGCCATGGCCGCGACAGCGGTGTCGCGAGGACCCCGATGATGTCCCGAAACGCACGAATGGTCGCCAGTTCTCTCGCGTTACTGTTGACCGCCCTCATCCACATGCCTGTGATCAGGGCGCAGGTTGCTCCGGCGCCGGTACCTTTTGCGGCCTTGCGCGAGGTGCAGCCGGCGCCAAGCGCTTCACGCGAATGGCGGATAACGCTGCGGCCGGCAGCGTCGGGGGAGAACTTGGCACAGCTGCCCTCGCCAACGTCCCGTCAGCTCGCGATCGCCAGGGTACCTGACCGCGACCCGCAGCTGACGTCCGATTCGCTCGTGGTCCTGGCGGTCGATGCGTCGGGTAATACGCTCGACTGGCAGATTATCCACGACCCGCGCATCGTCCGAGCCGAGAGTCCCGGCGCCGACGGATTGCTGTCCGGACGGAAGCTCATGTCCGAGACGGCCGAAGTCCGTGCGGTGCTCGGCGCCGCTGACCAGACGATCGAGCTTCGGGTGTTCCTGCCGCGGTGGACCGGCACCGACTGGGTGCTCGAGCCCATTGCCATCGCGAGAGTCGGCAGGTGAGGCCGCGAGTCACGTTTTTCGCCGGCGTGTTCGTCCTGCTGGTGGCGGCAGCCGCGGCCGCTGAACCGGTGACGACCATTCGCGCGAACGGCCCTTCCTCGAACCGCGTCGATCTCGTCGTCCTCGGTGACGGGTATACGGCTGCGGAGATCAGTGCCGGACTCTACGCCGCGCACGTCGAAAACGCGATCTCCAGTGTGTTTCTCCAGCAACCGTATGCCGAATACCGAAACTACTTCAACGTTCACCGCATCGACGTCCCCAGTGCCGAGTCGGGAGCGGATCACCCGTCGCGTGGCGTGTTCCGGTCGACGGCGTTCAACAGTACCTACGACTGCGCCGGAATCACGCGCCTGATTTGCGCCGACACCGGCCTCGTGAACACCGTCCTGTCGCGCAGCATCGCCGATCCCAACGCCCGCGAGATCGTCCTGGTGCTGGTGAACGACGGTGAATACGGCGGGTCGGGCGGCGCGATCGCCGTCGCCTCGATTCATCCGGCGGTCACCGAGCTAGTGCTGCACGAGGTCGGTCACAGCTTTGCCGGGCTGGCGGACGAGTACGGCGGTCCGCCGCCGCCGTCTTGCTCGTTAGTCGAACCGTCTGCCGTCAACGCCACGACGGTCACCAACCGGGCGGGAATCAAGTGGGCAAGCTGGATCGATCCGTCGACGCCCATTCCCACCACCGCGCCGGTCCCGGCACTGCCCGGCCTCTATCAGGGCGCGGTGTACTGTGACGCGGGCATGTACCGGCCGACCTTCAATTCGAAAATGCGCAGCCTTGGCGTTCCGTTCGAACAGATCAACGTCGAACAGCACGTCAAGCGGATCTACAACCGGGTCTCGCCGATCGATGCGGTCTCGCCAGCGGCAGCTTCTGTCGTCGTCCGGCGCGGCCGGGCGAGCCACTTCGCGGTATCGGGGCCCATCCCGGCCACGCACGCGCTTACGGCCGTGTGGTCAATCGATGGTGTTCCTGTCTTCGTCGGGCCGCAGTTTTCCACGAACGGCCAGAATATCCCTCTCGGCGGTCATACGCTGTCGGTCGCCGTGTCCGATGCGACACCTTTTGTGCGCAACGATCCGGCCGGAGTGCTGCGGGCCACGCGGAGCTGGTCGATAACCGTGACACCAGCGCGGACGCCGCCACTCGACTTCGACGGCAACGGCCGCGAGGAGCTGGCGGTGTTCCGTCAATCGTCGGGACAGATATTCGTCCATAACGGGGCGACCACGACCTGGGGGAGTCCGGGTGACGTGCCGGTGCCCGGCGACTATAGCGGGGACGGGACGATCGATCTTGCTGTCTGGCGTCCCTCCTCCGGGACTTGGTACGTGCCGAATTCGGCGCCCGTCGTGTGGGGCGAACCTGGCGACCAGCCGGTGGCCGCCGACTACGACGGGAACGGCACGACCGACATCGCGGTGTGGCGCCCGTCGACAGGAGAATGGTTCGTCCACGGCCGTGCGCCCGTCAGCTGGGGTACGTCAGGGGACATGCCGGTGCCCGCGGATTACGACGGCAATGGCACCGCCGATCTCGCAGTCTGGCGGCCGTCGACCGGTTTCTGGTACATCCCGAACGTTGCCAACGAGCAGTGGGGCATGCCGGGAGACATCCCGGTGCCGGCAGACTACAACGGCGACGGTGCGGTAGACATCGCGGTCTTCCGGCGCAGCACGGCGATGTGGTACGTCAGGGGCCAGTTCGCCGAAGTCTGGGGGCTGCCCGGCGATCTGCCTGTTCCGCTCGACCGATCAGGTGATGGACGCGTGGAGCTCGCCGTTTACCGTCCGTCCACTGGCACGTGGCACATCCGCAACCGGAGCAGCAACACAACCGAGCAGATTGTCTGGGGCGTGCCCGGCGACCGCCCGCTAGGGGTCAGCATGTCGGTCCTCTTCAGGAATTCGATGGACTTCGACGGCGATGGCCGCGCCGACCTCACGATCTTCAGACCGTCGAGCCGGACGTGGTTCACCGTGCAGTCAAGTACCGGATCGGGAACCGCGAATGTCTGGGGGAGCAATCCGACAGTCGCGCTGGTGCCTTCGGATTATGACGGAGATGGCCAATCTGATCGGGCGGTCTTCAATCCGGCGACCGGGACCTGGTCGATCGCGCGGACAACCGCCGGGCCACTCGAGCTGGTCTGGGGGATCGACGGGGATCGGGCCGCGCCCGAGGACTATGACGGCGATGGCCAGACTGACGTCGCGGTGTTTCGTCCCTCGACCGCCGTCTGGTATCGGCGGTACTCGAGCACCGGTACGACCGAAGAGACAGCCTGGGGCAACAGCGGCGACGTGCCGGTCGCCGCTGACTTCGATGGTGACGGCCGCGCCGACCTTGCGGTGTACCGGCGGGGCGCAGGTGCCGGCAACACCTGGGAGATTCGCTACTCGAGCGGCGGTGTCGTGTCGGGCCTGGCCTGGGGGGAGGGCTTCGATATCCCCGTACCAGGCGATTACGACGGCGATCGCCGAGCCGACGTCGCCGTCTATCGCCCGGCGAATGGCACCTGGTACATCCTGCCGTCCTCGGGACAGATCCGGGTATACCAATGGGGTGCCGACGATGACGTGGCCGTGCCGGCCGACTACGACGGCGATGGACGCACCGACGTCGCCGTCTATCGCCCGGCGACAGGTACGTGGTTCATCCTGAACTCGGCGTCTGGCGCAGCGACGATCCGGCAGTGGGGCTTCGGCCCTGACCTGCCCGCGCCGGCCGACTACGATGGCAGCGGCCGAGCGGCGCCGGCAGTGTTCCGAACCGCCAATGCGACCTGGGTAATCCGCAACTGGACGTCCGGAACCACGTCGACGACGCCGCTCGGGACGTCGACGGACATTCCGGTGCCAGGCGACTACGATGGCGACGGCGACGCCGATGTTGCCGTCTATCGACCGGCGGACGGTACGTGGCAGATCGCGGGTTCGGCAGGCGGCGTCCTCAGCGTAACCTGGGGATTCGCCGGCGATCGGCCAGTGCCCGCTGATTACGACGGCGATGGCACGTTCGACCTGGCCGTGTTTCGGCCATCGACCGGCGTGTGGTTCGTCAGGCGCTCGAGCGATGGCGCGACCTTCTCGATCGGGTGGGGCCGCTTCTCGGACTTGCCGCAGCCTGCCGACTACGATGGCGACGGGCGCGCAGATATCGCGATCTACCGACCCGAGACGCAGACTTTCCATGTCGTCCAGTCGACAACCGGCAGCGCGACGGGAGCCGTCTGGGGTGCCCCGCACGACGTGCCCGTGGTCGCCGACTTCGACGGCGATCAAAGCGCCGACGTCGCGGTGTTCCGACCTTCCAACGGCACCTGGCTTGTCAACCGGACCACGCAGGGCCCGCTGACGACGACCTGGGGCGGCCCGGACGATATTCCCCTGCCGCGCGACTACGATGGAGATGGTAAGGCGGACCTCGCGGTCTTCCGGCCCTCGACCGGCGAATGGCTGATCCAGTTCTCGCAGAGTGGTACCACGACAACGATCACGCTCCCGCCGGCGGCATCGGGGACTGGCGCAGATGTGCCGGTGCCGCGTCGGGAGTAGATCGGCTCGAAGGCTGGGCCGCGCAAATGCCGTCCACGCCGGCGGGCACGACAACAGAGAGCGGCAGCACCGGCGCTAAAGTTCAACGGTGACGTTCCGGTGACCGGCAGCGACGAGTGTCAGGCAGTGAATCGTGAACGGTGCGACGCCGTCGACGTGCGTTCACGATTCACTGCCTGACACCCCTTGGCGCGACCCTCCTGGCGGACCCAATAACTGATTCCAACAGAAGGAGGAGGTGCGCTTGATGAGAGCCAAATCCGTGTGGTCGCCCATCGATCACAAGAAGGATGGACTTCGCATCCTCGCTACGCGCTTTCGAGGGCGCGGGATGCCAACATCCCGCTACGACGTGTGGATGCCATCGCTTGGCCCGAGCGGGAAGCTGCTTCGAGGGAAGCTCACGGACACATGGGCGCAGTTCGTCCGAGAATACTGTCGCGAACTCCTCATGGACGGTGCCATCGACAAGCGGAGCGAGACGATCAAGAACCACGGACAGAAGTTCACGTTACGTCTGTTGAAACGGGTAGCCCGCAAGGGGAACGTTACCGTGATGTGCCACTGCGCTGAGGATGAGCAGCAGTGTCACCGACACACGCTGAAGCAACTGATCGATCGAACCTGATCGCCTAGTCCCCTGGAAGCGCCGGCCATAGAGCGATCTATCATGGCGCCACTGCGAGCGAGGAGAGTAGGTGGCAAAACGAAGGATTAGTGAGCTGGCCCAGGGCGACCTCCGGAAGTATGCAGTGTTGGGTGCGGAAGCACGACTCCTTCAACTAGCGGAGGAGGCGGCGGCGATTTATCGCGCGTTCCCGGAACTGCGGGATCGGGAGGTGACGCAGCCTTCAGGGGCAACGTCTAACGGCCGGCAGGTCGGCCGTCGTCGCCGGAGTATGTCTGCGGCGCAGCGGAAGGCCGTCGGCGCGCGGATGAGGAAGTATTGGGCAGGGCGGCGCGCGGCAAATACCGTAACCCCGAAAGCTGCTCGACGGACGCTGTCACCTGATGCTGTCCACAGTCAGGCCCGGAAGAAGCGGTAAAGAGACGGTCGGCCTGGCGGGCGAATCGGCCTTGAAGTTTGGTCGCCCTCGCCCGCGCTTCTTCGCAACGGCCTGGGCATTTGCCTGGCCCCGGCCGGTGAATCTTCTGCGGCGACATCTGCGCAATGCTCGGCGCTGGCCTCGTCAATCAGGTAGCAACTTCCTCGCCGCTGCCCTTGAAGCCCGACGAAGACGTGGTTCCTCGATGTGCGTGTGGGCATGACGGCTGCGGCGACAGCCAGGTCAGCGCAGAAGTTCACTGAAGATCTTTTGCTCGTGGCGACCAGTCTTCGCTGCGACCGCCGCAAGGATCGCTGACTCCAGGAGTCGCTCCGCATAAGGCTCGACCTTTTCTTCAGCGTTTGCTCACCCCTCCTTCACGACACCAGCACGACCTCCCGGCTAACGTGTTCTAGCCATGTTCTCTCCTCTCTTGCTCGCTCTGACGCTGACGCAGGCGGGTCAGGATTGCCCTTCGCCTGCACCGCGCCCGCGTCCATTCGACACGCGCCCGGACGAGTCCGAATCTTTCGAGTTCGTCTTCGATCTCGGCTACGACCGAACCGACTCGCACCACGGGTACTCATCGGAGCTGTCGGTCATGATTCCCGTCGTCAGGTTTCCGAGGCCGCGAAGCGCCGAGTCCAATTACCTTCGCATCTACGCGGAACCTGGCGTGGGGGTGAGGACGGGAAAAGGACTCGGCACTTACGCGAGCGGCAAGGTCATGCTGGCGTGGCTGTCGGACCAGCGCGTGCTCAAGCTTGGAGGCTCACCGTTCGTCGAGGTACACGGTCGGCTGATGATGCTCGGTCCTTATCGGCATGACATCAGGATCATCGCCGGCGCGATCGTGGGGCTGTGTAAGCACTGCGGCTTCGATTGACGTGGGCGGACCGCTAGCGGGCGATGAGCGGCGCGCTCAACGGTGTCTTCTCATACACAAAACCCGATTCGTCGGAAAAGATGCCGAACTTGCACGGGTCCAGCGAATCCTTGAGCGACACCACGAAACCGGCACGGTCCGTATACACGCGCACGTCGAACCCTCGCGGCGCTGGCGGGAGATTGCGCAATGCGTTGAGCGGCGAGTAGACGCGCACACGCTCTGCGACTTCGCCTTGTCGCTCGACGATGGCCTTCGCAAGACGCACTGCCTGTTCCCGGCGCGCGCGATGCTCGGTTGTTTCGGCGGCATCGTGAAGGCAAGTCGGCACCTGGCCGAACCGCGCCGACGGAGGGGACTGGGCGGCTGCGGTTGCCGCCAACAAGACTCCACAGACGCACAGTGGTTTCAACATGGCAGTGCTCCTGCCGGCCCGCATGGACCTGTTCCGCGTTCCCTGATCATCTCGCGCTCTTCGATCCTTTGAATGTGCCTCGTGCGGGTGCGGGCGTCGTCCATTCTCCAGTCATTTGCCGCCCTGTCGAATCGATCGTGCCCTTGAACGAGACTTCGACTGGCCCCTTGCTCGCACACCGCCATGTGACCGCATCGTCGACGACCTGACCGACAACGGTGAATTCCTGGTCGGTGTTGTCGAGTACGCAGCGACCGGTCAGCGTCTCGCCATCCTGCTTCAGCGTCACGGACGCGCGTGGTGCGCTCTCTCCATCGCTGGTCGTCAGTCTCAACGACCAGGCGCCGGATACATCGGCTGCTGTGACCGACACCGCAAGAAGCACCGTGACCAAAAAGACAATGACGGGAACCTTCTTCACGTTCCTCTCCTGTCGGTATTTCCAAAGACACAGGTGTGATGGGGCTCCGCCTCGTCAACGTCGGTCAGACAAGACGATCTGCAGCGGTGCCGGTTCACCTGTCACCACGAAGGGCCCCACGGTCGCTCCGAATTGTTTCCGCTCCGGTTCAGCCCAATACGACGCGTTCGCGATGTAATCGAGGCCCTCGTGTACCACGAACGAAAACGTGCCGTCGCCAGCCGTCCTGATTCCCACCGCGACCTGTCGCCATCGCGCGCTGCCGTCCGATAGTGAGATGAATGCGCCCGACGCCGGCCTGCCATCGGCGAAGAGAACGACGCCGCTGAGACGCCGCTCACGCCGCGGCGGCGGAACCGTCAACGGATCGAGCTGGCGCAGCCCGCCAACGAGATCGAGGATCGTCGCGGCTGCGAGATCGGCGGTGCCTGGGTGGTAGGTGCGAGGAAGGACGATCTTGGGATCCATCCGCCGCACCAGATCGACGCCGACAACGTAGCGACCGGGCGACGCGTCGGTGATCTCGAAGCCCCCCGCCGCGTCGGTCGTAGCGTGAAGTGTTTCCACAAGGCCAGATTTCCCCGCACTGTCGGCTGCCATCACGTCGACCGACACGCCGACGGCCGGCGCTCCGGAAATCTCGCGAACCGATCCTTTAATGCGCGTGTCGATGCGGACGCTGAAATCAGCGACGGCGCAGGAGCGAGAGTCGGGTAACTCCGCGGTGCGCTGCAGATGGTTCGGGGAGAATCGAGCGGGCGGCCACGCTGACACTTCGTAAGCACCCGGCGGCACGGTTACCTCATAGCGTCCATTCGCATCGGTGACGCCCTCGAATGCCCTTCCGGAGCCGCGCACGCTGACGACCACGTCGGGTACCGGACCGTGCTCGATCGGTTGCCCGGTCGCCAGGTCGCGCTCCCAGTGTGTGATCGTGCCGTAGACACGCGGGCGGGTCTCTCCAGGCGCGGACAGATTCTGGAGAAAGCGCAAATCCTCGGCGGCTTCCGCCAGCGGCCGCGTCCGCGAGCAGAGGCTCACCACCAGGCCCGCCCGATCCTGTGCGCGGCTGGCGTAGACGAGATAGCGTACGCCTGGCTTGAACTCGTAGCCACACGCGGCGCCAGTCCCGGCGGTGCGAAGCGCGGCCGTCACCCCGTCCGCGCCCCTGAATGGCGTGACATCGGCGAACTCGACGCGAACTTCGCGTGACAGACGGACCGAGCCGGGTGGTGCTGGCGGCTGATCATCGGGCATGGGCGTAATAGCGCGAACCGTGCCGGCGAAGATGGCGTCGACTTGAAATGCGCTCTGGCACGGCGGGCCCGACGAGAAACAGGAGCACGCCCAGGCGTTGGCGGCGGGCGCGAGGATCAGCCCCGACAGCGGTACTCAGTCCGATCAGAATGCGCACGAACATGGTGGCCCTCACAGGTTCAAGCCCTGGTGGCATTAGGACGTCACGAGAAACTTGGTAGCCGGGCGAGGCTTAGTGACGCCCGCTGGCTCGTCGTGTCAAGGGTCGATGCCGCTGCTCGACCGGCTCGTCCATTACTTCGACCCCTACCGGCTCCGCTCATCGTCTCCGATAACGGTCTTTGGAGATGACCACAGCCGCCCTTTTGTGGCATAGTGGGTGGCCCCCCAGCCGCTCCATCAATACATTTCAACGTGGAAGGTGTCGCTTGAGTCCAATCCACTCGACCGTGCGGCTGTACGTGTGCCTGCTCGCCGGCTGTCTGGCCTGCGTCGTCGGCCTCCCGGCTGACGCCAGCGCTCAGACGGCGACCAACGGAACGCTGCTCATTTCCGAGTTCCGCGTCCGCGGCCCGAACGGGGCCAACGACGAGTTCGTCGAGATCTACAACAACACCAACGCGGCGCACATCGTCACTGCCGCCAGCGGCACGGGGTACGGGCTTGCGGCCTCAGACGGGTTAACGCGGTGTTCCATACCGAACGGGACAGTGATCCCGGCGAGGGGCCACTATCTCTGCAACAATTCCGTCGGATACTCGCTTGCCGCGTATCCGGCAGGTAACGGCACGACCGCAACCGGTAACGCCACCTATACCACCGACATCCCGGACAATGCCGGCATCGCGCTCTTCAACAACAACACGGGCGGTGGCAGCTACTCGCTCGCGAACCGCATCGACGCCGTCGGTTCCACCTCCGAGGCCAACACGCTCTACAAGGAGGGCACCGGCTATCCGGCGCTGATGCCGTTCAGCATCGATTATTCGTTCACTCGCAGGCCAGCTGGAGGCTGCACAGGATCCGGCGGCGGCGGGAGCGGGAACTGCACCTCCACGTCGCTGATGCTGTCGAGTGCCGGGCCGACCAGCGTGAACGTGGTCGATACGAACAACAACGCCGCCGATTTCATGTTCGTCGATACCAACGGCACGAGCGCCGGCGCCGGCCAACGGCTCGGGGCTCCCGGGCCAGAGAACCTGGCCTCGCCCGTCGCCTTCGACGGCGTCGGGCTGACGGGATCGAACCTCGACCCGTGCTCCCATCGCTACGAGCCGCCGAATCAGGTCCGCGATTTCACGTCCGACCCCGCCAACAACTCGACCTTCGGCACGCTCGACCTGCGCCGCAGGTTCACGAACACGACCGGCACACCCATCACGCGGCTGCGGTTCCGGATCGTCGATATCTCCACGTTCCCGTCGATCTCAAGTGTGGCAGACCTCCGGCCGCGCACCTCGACCGGCGTCGTCGTCACCGTGGACCGGCCGCCGTGCGGCTCGGGCACGAGCAATGTGACCGTGCAGGGCACCACTCTCGAGCAGCCGCCGTCGCAGCCCAACGGCTCCGGCTACAACGGGTCGCTGTCGGTCGGCACGATCACGGCGGGGACGCCACTCGCCGCCGGCGCGTCGGTCGACGTGCGCTTTCTGCTTGGCATCCAGCAGAACGGCGTCGGCCGGTTCTGCGTGGCCGCAGAAACAATCCCGGCGTCAGGCTCCGAGATTCTGTGTGCCATCACTGGGACGGAAGGCAGCCTCACTTTCTCGAACACGACATCGATCACGGTTCCATCGTCGGGAGCCGCCAGTCCATATCCGTCGAACATCACCGTGGCGGGCCTGAGAGGAACCGTCAGCAAAGTTACGGTTACCCTGCGAAACATCACCCACACATTTCCCGGTGACATGGACGTCCTTCTCGTCGGGCCGACTGGTGTGAAGCTCGTCCTGATGTCGGATGCGATCGGGAGCAACGACTTGACAGGAGCGACCTTCACATTCGATTCGGCTGCCGCCATCCCTCTTGCCGCAAGCTGCCGCCGCCGGTTCGGGGACCTACCGGCCGACCAACTACGGCACCGGGGACACTTTCCCCGGCCCCGCGCCGGGAGGGCCTTATCTCAACCCGGCGCCGGCCGGCGGCGATACGCTCGCGGCGTTCAACGGCGTCAACTCCGAATGGCACGTGGAGCCTGTACGTGGTCGACGACGTGGGTGGGGACGTGGGGACGATAAGCGGCGGTTGGGACCTGTCGATCACCTCGTCGCCCTTGTCCGGTGTGGTCACCTCGGACTTCGACGGCGACGCAGTGTCAGATATCGCGGTGTTTCGTCCCTCGACGGGCCAATGGTTCGTGCGGAATCAACCCTCGGTGGTGTGGGGTACATCAGGAGACATACCTGTTGCCGGGGACTACAACGGCGATGGGGTGAACGATCGCGCGGTGTATCGTCCGTCAACCGGGGTGTGGTACGTCGAGAACCAGGGCGCGGTTTTGTGGGGAGTCGCCGGTGACATCCCGGTCCCCGGGGATTACTTCGGCGCCGGAACGACGCAGCGCGCGGTCTACCGGCCCTCCACCGGCACCTGGTATGTCGAAGGCAAGGCACCGGTGGTCTGGGGACAGCCGGGCGACATCCCGGTGCCGGGCGACTACAACGGTGATCTCGTCACCGATATCGCCGTCTATCGCGTCGCGACCGGCACGTGGTACGTGCAAGGGATTGCGCCGCTCGCGTGGGGTGCTGCCGGAGACGTACCCGTGCCCGGTGATTACGACGGAAACGGGACGACCGACTTCGCCGTCTACCGACCGTCGAGCGGCACGTGGTTCATCTACGGGTTGGCAGCGTCCGTCTGGGGCGCCGCCGGCGATGTGCCGGTGCCGGGGGACTACAACGGCGATCGGCGCACGGACGTCGCGGTGTATCGACCTTCGACCGGCATCTGGTACATCCAGGATCAAGGGTCGGTCGGCTGGGGTGCCGCCGGTGATCTGCCGGTGCCGCGGCCCGAGACGCTCGGCGATTTCAATTGGGATGGCACGCCGGATGTCGGAGGTCATCTGGCCGACTTCGACGGCAACGGCGCGACCGACTTCGCCGTCTATCGCCCGACCACCGGCGCCTGGCTGGCGGCAGGACAGGCAGCGGTCGTCTGGGGCGAACCGGGCGACATCCCTGTTCCGGGTGACTACAACGGCACCTCCGCGGACGAGCACGCCGTGTACCGGCCATCGACTGGCATCTGGTTCATCGAGGGGCAGGCTGCGGTGGGCTGGGGAGCCGCCGGCGACCTTCCTGTACCTGCTGACTACGATGGCAACGGTAAGATCGACATCGCGGTGTACCGTCCGTCGACCGCGCAGTGGTTCGTAGCGGGACAGGCGGCCGTGACGTATGGAAGCGCCGGCGACGTTCCCATGCCCGGCGACTACGACGGCAACGGAACGGCCGAGATCGCCGTCTATCGGCCATCGACCGGCGAGTGGTTCATCCGGAACGGCGCCACCGTGCCATGGGGCGTGCTCGGCGACATCCCCGTGCCTGCGGACTACGACGGCAACGGAACGGTCGATATCGCCATCTACCGACCGTCGACGGCACAATGGTTCATCCGCAACATCGCGACATTCTCGTGGGGCACCATCGGGGACGTTCCTGTCCCTGGTGACTTCGACGGCAACGGAACGGTCGACGCGGCGGTGTATCGCCCGTCGACGGCACAGTGGTTCGTCCGGAACGGCGCCACGGTGGCGTAGGGCGCAGCCGGCGATGCGCCGGCATCTCGCGCCTACGTGCCGCGCTGACACGATGGCTGGATAGTCAACTCCCAATCTCCAACCTCCAACTCCCAACCTGTCCAATTGGGAGTTGGGAGTTGGGAGTTGGGGAGCAGTGCACCGCTGCATTTCTTAATGAAGGAGCTGAGATGAGACGACGCCTTACCGCTGCCGCTGCGTTCCTGACGATCACCGTGGCCCTTGCCGCGCAGTCCGCCGACCCCGCGATCGCCAAGCTCATTGACCAGTACCAGGCCGGGTACAACAAGAACGACGGCAAAGCCCTGGCGGCGATGTACACCGCCGATGCCCTGCGCGTCAGTCCGACCGGCCAGGTGATTACCGGGCGCGCGGCGATTGAAAAGGACTACCTGGCGAACTTCGCCGGGCCGTTCAAGGGCACCAAGCTGACGCTGCGTCCCGGCCGCACCCAGGTCCTGAAGCCGGACGTCGCGCTGATAGAAGGTACGTACGAGGTCACCGGTGGCGCCGCGCCGGTCAAGGGCCGCTACGTCAACACGCTCGTGCGCGACGGCGGCCAGTGGCACCTCGCCAGCGTCGTCACCATTCCCGAGCCCGCACCGCCGGCCAAGTGATCGAACGCGGCAGGCGATAGTCGAGGTTTCCCAACCGGCGCCGCCCTGCTGAGCGGCGGCGCCGCCCGCTCACTTGACACCTGCACGCCCCGGGGCGAAGACTTGCCACGCTTCATGGCTTCTGTCCGACCCCCTTCGGCTCCGGAGTGTGCGCCATGGCCCGCCAGCGACGACTGCTCGCCTCACGTGTCATCACCGCTGCCTGCCTGCTGACGGCACTGGCCACGCCGGCCGCGGCCGAGTGGAAGCGGCTCGACACGCCGAACTTCGTGGTCGTCGGCGACGTCAGTGCCGGCGACCTCAGCACCATCGCGCGCAAGTTCGAGGCGTTCCGCGACTCCCTGAGCCGCGTGCTGGCGTCCGGCGCGACGGCCACCGCGGTACCGACCCTGGTGATGGTGTTCCCGTCCAACAGCGCCTTCACGCCATTCAAGCCTCGCGTCAACGGCAAGCCGGTCGAGGTGACCGGGCTCGTCATGCCGCGGCAGGACGCGAACTACATCGCCATCGTCCGGGACCTCGACGAGAACTCGATGCGCATCGTCTTCCACGAGTATGCGCACCTGCTCATCTCCAACCTCTCCGGCCTCGTCCCGGTCTGGCTGAACGAGGGGCTGGCGGAGCTCTACAGCACGTTCGAGATGGTGCCGGCTGGCCGGGAAGTGCTCGTCGGCAAGCCCGTGCCCTCCCACATCGAGCGCCTCAACGGCCGGGGACAGTTGCCGCTCGAGGAGATCCTGAAGGTCACGCACGATTCGCCGCTCTACAACGAGGGCGATCGGCGGTCCACGTTCTACGCGCAGTCGTGGGCGCTGACCCACCTGATTCTGCTCGGCAAGCCGCCGCGGCGGGACAAGCTGGGCGCGTATCTCGAGCGGCTCGGCGTGGGAGCCCCGGAGATGGACGCGTGGCAGGAGGCGTTCGGCGCCGATCGGATGGATCGGGAGTTGAGCGCGTACACCGGGAGAAGCGAGTTCAACGCGTATCGGTTCGCGTCTGCCTCGAAGCCCGGCACGTTCGACGCGGCGCAGGTTGCGCCGATGCACGGTGCGGACGCCGAGGCCCTGCTCGCGAATTTTCTCGCGCAGCAGCAACGGAGCGACGAGGCGTTGCAGCGGCTCGACGCGCTGCCGCCGGCCGATGCGAACAGACCCTGGGTCACCCTGGTCCGGGCAGTTCTCGAGTCGACGCGTCCTGACGGCACTGCCACGAAGCGGCTGGCAGGCCTGGACCCGGCCGGCGACTGGCTGCTCGGATATTTCGCGGGCTCGGCGCTCGCAGAGGCGATCGAGAACCGGCGCGGCTCCGGGCCGATCCCGGACGACGCGGCCGTCACGCGGTTCTTCCAGATCGCCCTCAAGGGCGGACGAGAAATCCCGAACGTGCTGGCGCGCACGTTGACGCTGGAACTGCTGAAGGGGGAACGGCCATCGGACCAGACCATGCTTCTGTTCCAGCGCGCGCTGAGGCTCTCGCCGGGGCGATCGGACTACGTCCTTCTTTACGCGCGTGCGCTGGCGCAGCGTGGCTCCTACACCGCCGCGACCGCGCTGGCGCGGACGCTCACCGTCCCCGGACACCCGCCGCACGTTCGTGAAGCGGCGCAGCGCGCCATAGACGGTCTGCTGGACGAGCAGAAAGCGGAGGCTGCGAAGAGTGCCCCGTCGGCGAAACGCGACATCGCCGCCGAGCCGCCGGCGGCAGACACACGCGAGACGGCTGACGCGCCCCGAGGGGTGGAGGCGGTGTTCAGAACACTCGGAGAGGGAGAACAACGCTTCGAGGGGACGCTTCAGCGGCTGGAGTGCATCGGTCGCGCGGTGGTGTTTCACGTCACGACTCGCGACGGACCGATGGCCGCTCGCGCGCCGACCATGGCACAGGTCGAGTTCATCACCTATCGAGACGATGTGTCGGGCAACATCAGCTGCGGCACGCTGAAGGAGCCGATGCCGGTCTATGTCACGTGGCGGCCTGGCACAGACGGCAAGACCCAGCGCGTCGCGATTGCGGTCGAGTTTCTGCCCAAGCCGGAATAGCCGGTTCTGACCTTTACAGAAACGACAATCGCCGGTGACATAATCCGCCCATGCGCACCCGACAGCTCCCGCTCGTCGCCGTGTTCGGCCTCAGCCTGATCGCGTCGGTCACCGGACAGCAGCCGGACGCACCGACGCCGATCGACCTCTCGCCGGCGGTGCTGGCACGGCTCCCGGCCGAGTGGCGCGAACCCGCCGGGGCGATCAAGGCCGTGGAGACCGAACAACAGCGGTTCCTCCGGTTGTCCGAAGAGGGCCTGCGGCAGGCCATCGGCCGCCTGCTGGTGCGCGCGCGCTCGGCGGAGGCGTTCGTGCGGACGGTGGTGAAGAACGACTCCTCAGCCGCGGTCCGGACGACGGTGGTGGCAGCAATCGCCGGGGACTCGCGCTGGCTGGCGATGTCGGACACGCCGGCGATGCTCGAAGACGTCGTCGTGCTCGACCCCGATGCGACCGTCTCGGTGGCGGCGCTCGAAGGGCTGCGCCGCGTCAGGATGCGCGGCCTCAACACCCTGCTCAGCGATCGCATCGCCGCGGCGAAGAAGCGCGGCGAGGACGTCAAGGGGCTGACGCGGCTGCTCGAGGAACAGGAGCGCTGGATTGCCCTGGAGCGCGGCACGATGTTGCCGGCGTTCCTGCGCACGCCACCGCCGGTCTTCGCGGTGAAGCCCGCCGATGCGGCGGTCCGGGTCCTGGCCTTCGGGGACTTCGGCAACGGCTCGCCCGAGCAGAAGGCGCTCGCGCAGACGATCGCCACCTATCATCAGGCTCGCCCCCTCGACTTCGCGGTGACCCTCGGCGACAACTTCTACAGCGTCGGCATGGAGAGTCCTTCGGATCCTCGGTGGCAGACCTGGTTCGAGCAGCTCTATGGCCCGCTCGGCATCACGTTCTACGCGGCGCTCGGCAATCACGACTGGGGGCATCCGGACAGCCCGGCCGCGGAAGTGCTGTATTCGTCGATGACGAAGAGCTGGAAGATGCCGGCCTCGTACTACACGTTCACCGCCGGCCCGGTGCAGTTCTTCGCGCTCGACACCCAGACGGTCGCCGCGTCGGAGAAGCAGCGCCAGTGGCTGGAGACCGAGCTGAAGCGCAGCCAGGCGCGCTGGAAGGTGGTCTACGGTCATCACCCGATCTTCTCGGGCGGGAACTATGAGGATCGGCCGGACCTGATTTCGTCGCTGCTGCCGATGCTGCACACCCGCGCCGACGTCTACATCTGCGGGCACGATCACAACCTGCAGGCGCTGCGGCCGGAAGGCACCGTCCACTTCTACATCGCGGGCGGCGGCGGCGCCGGCCTCTACGATCTTCGTCCCTACGAGCGCTCGATCTTCGCCAGCCGCAGCAACGGCTTCGCGGTGATCGACGCCGATCACACCCGCTTGACGATCGGCCTCGTTGACGGGACCGGCACGACGATCTACGAGAACACCCTCACCAAGCCGACGACGTCGAGCGCGTCGGCCCGCTAGACCAGGAATCGCGCGAGCACTCAGGACGACACGGGCCGAAAGCGGTTACGACGACAGTAAGGCGCCGCTGGCGGTCGGACACGATTCCTGCAGCGATCGCAGGTCGCATCCCGCGGCACCGCATTTGCCTTTCAGCCTCCGTTTGCCGACAGACCGGCGCCGATTCACGATCGATCACCGATCGCGCGGCCAGGGCTCTGCGGCTCATGCAGGAGGTAGCAATGCGGCGCAGCACAGGCATCTATGCGGCGTTCCTGACCAGCGTCGGCCTGCTGGTGGCGGGCGCGGTCACGACCCAGGTCGCAGCCATCGACGATCAGACGACGGGACCGCGCGAAGTGATCATCCGCGACGATTGCGATCCGAACGATCCCGCGTGGATGCCAACCGGCGGCTGCTCGCTCCCGGGCGGCTCGGTCACCGACGCGGAGTTCAACGCGGAGCGGCTCTCGCCCGCGCTGGCGCCGACCACGGTCATCGGCCATCTGGGGTGGTTTTTCGACCCCAACTACTTGAAGGTGGAAGCCAACAAGAAGATCCACATCCGCAACGAGGGAGGCCGCACCCACACGTTCACGAAGGTCGCGGCGTTCGGCGGCGGCCGCGTCCCCCCACTCAACACCGCACCGCCGGGAGTGCCCTCCCTGGCGCCGGCGCCGGAATGCGTCACCCCGGGACTGTCGGAAAACCTGCTCGCCGGGGCCAGGGACGAGATCGACGGCCTGGCCCCTGGCAATCACAAGTTCCAGTGCTGCATCCATCCATGGATGCGGACGCTCGTGAAGGTCGTACCGGAGTAGCCACGTTCGACGCGGAGGCTTGTGCAGGCCGACCCAGGGCGCGCGGGAACGCGCGCCCTGCTCGGTCTCGTCGTGCACCGCGACGGCTTCAGCTCCGCTACCACTGCGTGGTCGGGAGAATGACCGTGTCGTTCTTGGCCGTGCCGGGCCGCGCCGTCCGGTACTTCACCGCCGACAGCACGACCTGATCGATCGACACGCCATCTTCGCGGACCTGGATGCGCACCTGCTGAACGCCGCCGTCCGGGAATCGCAGCACGGTCCCAGGACGGTTGACGGCCCCCCAGCCGTCGTCTTCCCAGCCCCATCCGGCGACGCCGCACCCGGAGCACTCCTCCAGGTTGACCGCGAGACCGCTGGTCGTACCGATGCGCCAGTCGGGCTGGCCGTTGGTGTCGACCGCCCCTGAGAATTGCACCCACACCGAGTCGTTGCCCCAGTAGTTGCTCTCGGCCTTGAGCCGAACCCAGAGCTTGTAGGTTTGCGTCGGGTCGGCCGCGAACGACATGTCCACCGAGTTCCCCCGGCTAGCAAGCGGGGCCTCGACCTTCGCCGCGCCGTCGTTCGGGAAGAACATCCGGCGTCCGGCCGCAGCCGTCGGATCCTCCTCGGCGCGCCAGTCGCCGGCGATCGACGATCCCGACCCCGGATGCAGAACGATCTCCAGCTCCGGCAGGATCGTGATCTGAACCGCGTCCGTATCTTCGCCGCCGCGGCCGTCGCGCGCGACGAGCGTGACGATGTAGGTGCCCGGCGGCCGCGGCGCGAACACGGCCACCTCGCTCGAGCCGATCACCGCTCCGGTGTGGTCCCGCCATTCATACGACAGGCGATGCAGATCGGGATCGGAGGAGAGTCCCGCGTAGAGCAAGCCGTCGTCCTGCACGAACTGTTCGTGGTAGATGTAGCTCCGGTCGGGGCCGGCGTTCGCAACGGGGACACGATTCGAGGCGCGACGCTCGTTGAGAATCGTCTCTGCCGCGTTGACGAGGTCGAGCAGGCCGTCGCGGTTCCAGTCCACCGCGATTCCGTTCGGCACCAACAGGTCGAAGAGCGCCGGGGGATCGAGCGTGCCGTCGCCGTTGCCGGTCAGCAGCGTCCCAGCCCAGGTGAACACATCGAGGTGGCCGTCGTTGTCGAAGTCGCCGAGCGTCGGACCTGAAAGCGTGTCCCACGGCACGTACGACGGGTACTCGACCGGGCCGCTCCACACGCCGTCGCCGGTCGCCAGCGCCACGAACACCGACGACCCTCCGTCCACGACGACGTCGAGCCGCCCGTCGTGATCCATGTCGCCGAGCGCGAAAAGGTAGGCGGACATCGGCAGGGCCAGGGTCGGCGCACCGAAGCCGCCCTCGCCATCGCCCGCGTAGAACTTGACGGTGTTGCTGAGGAAATGGGAGAGCATCAGGTCGAGCCTGCCGTCGCGATTGACGTCGGACAATCTGGAACGTCTCGTCGTAGCGCTCGACCGCAATCGACCTCGGGACCGGGCCCGACGCCGTCTGCTCGACAATACGCACCTGCCCTTCGGCAGACACCACGACGTCGAGATCGCCGTCGCGATCGAGGTCGCCGGTATGGAACGGGCCAACGCCGTCGGCGTAGGACGCCAGCGCCGCCGCCGGCGAGAACTGGCCGCGGCCGTTGCCGCGATACAGCAGAAGACCGCTGCTTGTAGGAAGCCCGACACTCGAGTAGACGTTGAACGCCAGCAGGACGTCTGCGTGTCCGTCGCCGTCGTAGTCCGGCGCCGCGACATCGACGATCGCGGCAGCCGGATCGGGCAGCGTCAAGGTCACGGTGGTTGCGCCGTCCAGCCGCACGGCGTTGCCGCCGACCGCGTCGTAAACACCGTTCTCGTTGAAGTCGGCGTAGTCGCCCGGGAGCCTGAAGAGGCCAGTCTGCCGGCGGGTAAAGCTGAGCGCCGGCGCCACGAACGGCGTGGCGTTTACGTGCAGCCACAGCTGGGCGGCCGACTGCACGCCGGCGGCGACGTCCGACGCGCCGTCGTTGTCGAAGTCGCCCGCCGTAACCGCGCGAGCGCCGCTGCCCGACGCGATCTCTCCCCAGCGATCCGGTAACACGGAGCCGTCACGGCGCCCGAGCAGCACGGTCAGCGAGTTGCCCGCATAGTTCCCCGTCACGAGATCCGGACGGCCGTCCTGGTTGATGTCGGCCGAGGCAATGCCGCGCGGTGAGGCGCCGGTCACCCGCGTCCCGGCGAGGGCGAAGCCCGCGACACCGCCACGAAAGACCGATACCACGCTGGTCGACGTCGCGGCGGCGGCGAGCTCGACCCACCCATCGGCATTGAGATCGACGGCGGTCAGCACGTTGAGCGCGCGGCCGGCCGCGACCGTCCTGCGCGTGAACCCGCCCGAGCCGGCGCCGTAGAGCACGTCGAGCGTGGCACTGCCGGTGGACGCGACGGCCACGTCCATCCGGCCGTCGTGATTGAAGTCTCCGGCCACGACGCCCTGCGGACGGGCACTGACGCCAACGGTCGCCACGGCTGGCGCAAACCCTCCGGCGCCGTCGCCAGGCCTGACGACGAGGACGTTGCGGGCATAGTCGGAGAACACGAGGTCGAGGATGCCGTCGCGGGTGACGTCGGCCAGCGCCGCGCCGCGCGACTCCGAAGCCCCCAGTACCGAGGCGCGAGACGAGCGTGCCATCCGAGCCCATCCGCAGGATATCGATCGCCTGGGCGTCCGGCGCCGTCACCACCAGATCGGGAACGCCGTCGCGATCGAGGTCACCGGCGGCAATGTCGAAGGGTCCCGTGCTCACCGCGATCTCGTAGGGCGCCAGAAAGCCGCCGGCCTGTACCGCGATTGAACAGAATCGCCACGGTGTTGCGGCCGGTGTTCGCCGTCGCCACGTCCAGCCAGCCGTCGCGATTGAGATCGACGCTGACGATGCCGCGCGCGCCGGTCGTGGACGCGGTCGCCGTGGAGATGAAGTCGAGTGTTTGCGCGCGTGGGACCGTGGCTGACGCCACGAGCACGACACAGGTCAGCCATACCGTTCGCGCGGTCATCGGATTTCCTCGATTGTGAAAAGTTCTGCGCAGTAGAAGGCGTGAGAGTGCCGGTTCATCAGTCGCGCGCGGTGCCGCTGCAAGCGCAGGACCAGCGAGCGCACGCGCGCCGCCAGAACTTTGGCCGCCGACGCCCGCCTGCGCTAGGCTGTGCGCACCGCCTATGACTGCTTCGACGCCGCACCGCTTCGGGCTCGTTCACGCGACCGCGCTCAACATGATCAACATGGTGGGGATCGGTCCGTTCCTGACCATTCCCCTGCTGCTCACCGCGCTCGGCGGGCCGCAGGCGATGCTCGGATGGATCGTCGCCCTGATCATCGTCATCTGCGACGGGATGATCTGGAGCGAGCTCGGCGCGGCGATGCCGGGTCCGGGCGGATCGTTCGGCTACCTGCGCGAGGCGTTCGGCCGCCACACGTTCGGGCGGCTGATGGCGTTCCTGTTCGTGTGGCAGTTCATCCTGAGCGGCCCGCTCGAGATCGCGTCGGGCTACATCGGCTTCTCGAAGTACCTCGGCTACATCTGGACCGGGCTCTCCAAGGGACGAGATGTTCATGGTGGCCGCGGTGGTGGGGCTCGTCAACATCGCGCTTCTCTATCGCCGGATCACCTCGATCGCGAGAATCACGGTCAGCCTGTGGGTCGGCACGCTGGTCACGACCATCGCCGTGATCGCGACCGGCGCCGTCAACTTCAACCCGGCGATCGCCTTCGACTTCCCGCCCGGCGCCTTCGATTTCTCGCTTGGCTTCTTCCTGGGGCTCGGCGCGGCGACGCGCGTCGGCGTCTACGACTATCTCGGCTACTACGACATCTGCTACATCGGCGACGAGGTCGAGCGTCCCGGCACCGTCATCCCGCGCTCGATCCTGATCAGCACGGTGGCGGTCGCGCTGATCTACATCGGCATCAACCTGTCGATCATCGGCGTCGTCCCCTGGCGCGAGTTCGTGCCCGCCGAGCAGCATCTTCCGCAGTCGGACTTCATCGTGTCGATCTTCATGGAGAAGATCTACGGATCCGGCATCGCGACGGTCTTCACGCTGATGATCCTGTGGACCGCGTTCGGCTCGGTGTTCGCGCTGCTGCTCGGCTACTCGCGCATTCCCTACGCCGCGGCGCAGGACGGGTACTTCTTCAAGGTGTTCGGCCGGCTGCACCCGAAGGGGGACTTCCCGTATGTCTCGCTGCTGGTGCTCGGCGTGATCTCGATTCTCGTGAGCGTGCTCCCTCTCGGCACCGTCATCGATTCGCTGATTGCGATGCGCATCCTCGTGCAGTTCATCGGCCAGGCGTTGGGCGTCATGCGTCTGCGGCCGCACCCGGCCCGACATGCCGCGCCCCTACCGGATCTGGCTCTACCCGATCCCGACGTTCATCGCCCTGGTCGGCTGGACCTTCATCTTCCTGACCACCAACGTGCGGGTGATCGGGTTCGGACTCGCCATCCTGGCGCTCGGGGTCGTCGCCTTCCTGATCTGGTCGCGACGGCTCAAGCAGTGGCCGTTCGAGGCTGCGGCGTGATCACGTGCTACGTGCTACGTGCTGTGTGCGCACGTGCTGGGATCACGTGCTACGTGCAAGGTGCTACGTGCGCACGTGCTAAAGGGTTGCCGCTGGACGCGTAATAGAAGGGTGAGGAGACATTTCGATGAAAAAACTGACCTTCGCGGTCGCGCTCGGCGGTTTTCTTGGCATTTTCGATGGCCTGACGGCGTTCTTCACCCCTGAGGTCCGCTCCGAGATCGTCAACATCGTCATCGGCTCGACGATCAAGGGACTGGCGACCGGGCTGCTGGTGGGCTTCTTCGCCCAGAAGGTGCAGTCGCTGTTCTGGGGCACGGTGTTCGGCCTGGCCGTCGGCGCGTTCTTCGCCTACCTGGTCCTGCTCGGCAATCCCGGACACACGCTGAACATCATGCTCCCCGGCAGCCTGGTCGGCCTGATTGTCGGCTACGCCGCGCAGAAGCACACGCCGACCGCACGTGCGCACGTAGCACGTGGCACGTAGCACGTGGCACGTGGCACGCTGACGATGAGCACGTTCGCACGCAGCACGTCGCACGTAGCACGTGCCACCCTATGTCCCCCACCACAGCAGCAGAATCGTGCGCACCAGCAGATAAGTGGCCACGAGCGCGAGCGGCAGGCGGTAGCGCACGAAGAACCGCGACAGCCGATCGGCGAGACCTTCCGGCATGGCGTCGACGGCGAGACCCGACAGGTAGCGCGACACGTCGCTGCTGAGCGCGACCACCGTGGCGTAGCGTTCTGCCGCGTCGGCCGACGTCGCCTTGGCGGCGATCGCGCGCAGCGGCTTCCGGGTATCGGCCAGCGCGGAGAGGATCGCGCCGAGCGAGAAGATGTCCGCCGCCTCGGTCACGTCGCGCTCGCCGCGCGCCTGCTCCGGCGACATGTAGGCCGGCGTACCCAGCACCGCCCCGTGCCCGGTGACCGGCGCGGCCGTGGATGCGGCGCCCGCTGCCGGCAGCTCGGTCCGGTCTCGCAGACGCGCGATCCCCCAGTCGAGCACCAGCACTTCACCGAACTCGCCGACCATCACGTTCTCCGGCTTGAGATCACGATGGATCACGCCGCGGGCGTGCGCGAACGCCACCGCGTCGCAGATGCGCAGGAACACCGCGAGCCGGTCGTGGACGTCGGCCGTCGCGGCCGCCCAGCGGTCGAGGCGCTCGCCGCGCACGCGTTTCATCGCGTAGAACACCCGGCCGTCGGCGAGCTGCCCGAAGTCATGGACCGGGACGATCCCGGGGTGTTCGAGGTTGGCGAGGATGCGCGCCTCCTGCGCCAGCCGCGGCGCGATCGAGTCGTCTGCCGACCAGTCGAGGACCTTCAGCGCCACCTCGCGATCGAGCGTGGTGTCGCGCGCCAGGTAGACCACCGCCATGCCGCCGCGGCCCAGCACCGACTGGATCTCGTAGCGGGTGCCGGTCAGGTCAGGCCGGGTGAGCACGCCGTTGAGCCGATCGAGCGCGGAATCCGAGATCACGTGATGTTCCACGCGCGCGCCTCGTTCTCGAACTCTTCGTCGGTCGCGCACTGCTCGCGCAGGACCTCGACGACCAGGCGGCGGAACTCGCGGCGCGCCGCCGCCAGCTCGTTGGTCACCTGCGTCACCGGCAGGTCCATGGCCCGCGCCAGCGCCGGATACGTCGGCCGCGCCGCCTCGTCTCCGGCCAGGTCGTAGCGCGTGAAGATCTCGAATCGCCGCTCGCGGCCGGCCGCGACCGAGCGCTCGCGCAGGCGCTGGACCGCCATCACGAACAGCGTTCGTGTCCATTCGCGGTGGAAGAACGCCTCGACGTTGTCCATCTCGGCCGACGGGTCCGGAATCTCGCGCTCGGCATCCTCGAAGTCGAGCGACACGAACTGCACGCCGCCGCCCCGTTTCAGACGGGCGCTGTCCTGGCGCTCGCGCGCCACGAACCGATCGAGGCAGACCCGGAGATACGTCCGGAAGCGGGCCCGGGCCGGATCGAAATCCGCGAAGAACTCCTTCTCGAAGGCCCGGAGGAAGAAGCCCTGCGTCAGATCGCCCGCCTCTTCCGGGGTCGTCCGCCACTTGAGGCGGACGTACTTGTAGACCGCCTTCCAGTAGGCCTGCACCAGCACGTCGAAGCCGCCGCGGCGCACCTCCGGCAGGTCGCTGGCGAGCGACGACACCATCGAATGGCGGGTCTGGGGAAAGCTTCCGCGGGAAGGCGGCGGCATGCCGCGAATTGTACCGCCTGGCCGGCAGTCGCCGCCCGGTGCGCTTTCCGTGTTGAAATGAACGGCAATGTTTCGGCGCCGCGTCCGTGTCTCAGCCAGGTATGCCCTGGCCGCAAGCTTGTTCCTGGCCTCCCCCGCCACCGCCTTTCAAGGCATCCAGCCGGCAGCCCCGGAGCCGCCGCCGACGCAAACACGCGACAGCGACGGCCACGTCACCGTGCGCGCGGTGCGCATCGACACGCCGCCGCGCCTCGACGCCGTGCTCGACGAATCGATCTACAGGACGCTCACGCCGATCTCGGGGTTCGTGCAGCAGGAGCCGAGCGAAGGCGAGCCGGCCACCGAGCCGACGCTCGTGTGGCTCCTCTACGACGACCGCTTCCTCTACGTCGCGGCGCGCTGCCGCGACAGCCAGCCCTCGCGGATCGTCGCCAACGACATGCGGCGCGACGGCCGCAACGTCAGCGCCAACGACAACTTCAGCATCATCTTCGACACCTTCCACGATCGCCGCAACGGCTACGAGTTCCTGATGAACGCGGTCGGTGGCGCGTGGGACACGCAGATCACCGACGAGCGCGACGTCAATCGCGACTGGAACGTGCCCTGGATCCCGCGCAGCCGCCGCGACAGCGAAGGGTGGACGCTGGAGATGGCCATCCCCTTCCGCTCGCTGCGCTACCGCGGCCAGGGCGCGCAGGTCTGGGGCGTCAACATCCGCCGCAACGTCCGCTGGAAGAACGAGCTCTCGTACCTCAGCCCGGTGCCGAGGCAGTACGGGCGCGCGCGGCATCCTGCGGCTCTCGCAGGCGGCAACCCTGGTCGGACTCGAGGCGCCGCCGGCCGCGCTGAACCTCGACGTCAAGCCCTACGCGGTCGGAACGGTCAAGGCCGATCGCACGGTCGACCCCGGCTTCGGCACCGAGTACGACGGCGACGCCGGGTTCGACCTGAAGTACGGCCTCACCCAGAGCCTGACCGCCGACGTGACGTACCGCACCGACTTCGCCCAGGTCGAAGACGACGACCAGCAGATCAACCTGACCCGCTTCAATCCGCTGTTCCCGGAGAAGCGCGAGTTCTTCCTCGAGGGCCAGGGCATCTTCGCCTTCGGCGGCGCGCAGACCACGGCGACCAGCACCAGCACCACGGCGACGCCGGCGGTGAACGTACCGGTGCTGTTCTTCAGCCGGCGCGTCGGCCTGCAGCGGCAGCCACGCCGTCCCGATCGAGGCCGGCGGCCGGTTGACCGGCAAGGCCGGCCGCTACACAGTCGGACTGCTCGACATCCAGACCGACGACAGCCGCGAGGCCGGCGCCGTCGGCACCAACTTCGGGGTCGTCAGGCTGAAGCGCGACATTCTTCGACGCAGCTACGTCGGCGTCATCGCGCACGAATCGATCGCCGACCGCCAACGGCCGCGGCGACAACCAGGTGTTCGGCGTCGACGCCAACCTCTCCTTCTTCGTGAACCTCAACATCGTCGGCTACTACTCCCAGACCCGGACCACGGCCGGCGCGCGCGATACCGTCGATGCAGACGATGACCGCAGCTACCGCGGGCGTGTCGACTACGACTCCGATCGACTGGGCATCCAGGTCGAGCACCTGACGGTCGGCGCCGGCTTCAATCCCGAGATTGGCTTCGTCCGCCGCACCGGGTTCATCGAGAACTTCGCCCAGCTCCGCATCAGCCGGCGGCCGCGCGGCGCGCGGCTGCTCCGCCGCATCAGCTACGAAGCGGCGCTCGACTACATCACCGATCGCGATCACCGGCTCGAGAACCGGCAGGGGCGGGTCGGCGTGCGCGGCGAGATGCACAGCAGCGACACCTGGACCGTCGGCTACAGCCGCGACTTCGAGTTCGTGGCCACGGGGTTCGAGATCGCGGACACGCCGGTGGCGCCCGGCGCCTATCACTCGCCAACGCTCCGTGCCGGCTATACGCTCGGCTCGCAGCGGCGCGTCTCGGGCGACGTCACGTTTGCCACCGGCGGCTTCTATGGCGGCGATCGCACCGATCTCGGCTTTCGCGGACGCGCGGAGGTGACGCCGCGCCTCTCGCTCGAACCGGGCGTCTCGGTGAACTGGGTGGACATGCCGACCGGCCGGTTCACGGCCACGCTCCTCAGCGCGCGCGGCACGTTCTCGTTCACGAACCGGATGCTCGCGGCGGCGCTGGTGCAATACAACTCCACCAGCCATCTCGTCACCACGAACGTGCGGTTCCGGTGGGAATACCTCCCCGGCAGCGAAATCTTCGTCGTCTACAGCGACGGCCGTGACACGTTGAGCGAGCTTCGGACGCCGTCGCTGCTCAGCCGCGGCTTCACCGTCAAGGCCACCAGGCTGTTCAGGTTCTAACGAGCCGCGCGCGACTCCGATACACTTACGTGTCGCAACTGATGCTGGCGAAGCTCTTGAGCTCAGCCCAGGCGGGCCTGCTTCTGGTCATCCTGTGCCTGGGGACGCTGCTCACTCTTCTCGCGGGCTCGCACGCCGACCGGCTCACCGGCGAACCGGTCAACAATTTCCTCAACTCCTACACGCTGATTCAGACCGCGACCGACGCGAGCTTCTTCGCGATCATGGCGGTCGGCGCCACCATCGTGATCATCTCCGGCGGGATCGATCTGTCGGTCGGATCGATCTACGCGCTGGCCGGCGTCACCACCGCGATGGTGCTGCGGGCGCACGGCCCGGCGGGGCCGTTCGAGACCGCCGCGATTGGCATCGCCATCTCGGTCGGGGTCGGGATTGCGTGCGGCCTGATGAACGGGCTGATGGTGGTCGGCCTGCGCGTCCATCCCTTCATCATCACGCTCGGCACGATGTGGATGCTGCGCGGCGTCGCCTTCGTCGCGAGCGAGGCGCAGAGCATCGGGCTGCCGTCGGCGCTGACGTCGATCGCCAAGGCGCCGCTCGGCCTGGGCGAGTCGCTCTATCCGGTGCCGACGCTGGTGATGCTGGCGGTGACCGCGCTCGGCGCCGTCTACCTGCGGCAGACGGTGATGGGGCGGCACGTCTTCGCGATCGGCGGCAACGCCGAGGCCAGCCGCTTCTCCGGCCTGCGGCTGAACCGGATTCAGATCGGCGTCTTCGTGCTGTCCGGCCTGACCGCGGGCATCGCCGCGTTCATGGGGGCCAGCTTCTACGGCTCGGCCTCATGCGTGGACGCCACCGGCTACGAGCTTTACGTGATAGCGTCAGCGGTCGTCGGCGGCGCCAGCCTGTCGGGTGGCAAAGGCAGCGCCATCAACGCCATGCTCGGGGCGCTGCTGATCGTGCTGATCCGGCAGTCGATCCGCACGCTGCACTTCGACCAGAACTACGAGTGGATCATCATCGGCTGCGCGATCATCATCGCCGTCACGCTCGATCAGGCCAATGCCCGCCTGACGGCGCGCCGGCTCGCCCGCGCCGCCGTCCGCAAATGACAAGGAGACAGACGCGATGACTTTCAGACTCAGGGCTCGCGGTCGACGATCCGCCGCGCACGCCGCGCTCCTGGCCGCGGTGCTTCTCGCTCCCCTTTCCTGCAGCCGGGGGCCAACGGTGTCGGCGCCGGCGCGGACCTCGAGCCTGAAGATCGCGATGATCGCCAAGTCCTCGACCAACCCGGTGTTCCTGTCGGCCCGCACCGGCGCCGAAGCGGCGGCCAAGGAGCTGTCGCAGAAGCACGGCGTGCCGATCGAGATCCAGTGGCTGACGCCGCCCGCCGAAGACGGACAGGTCCAGGCGCAGCGCATCGCGCAGGCCGTCAACGAGGGGGCGCACGCCGTGCTGATCTCGTGCTCCGACGCCGGCAAGGTCACCGGCGCGATCAACGACGCGGTCGCGCGCGGCGTCGCGGTCATGACCTTCGACAGCGACGCGCCGGACTCGAAGCGCTTCGCGTTCTACGGCGTGGACGACGAGAAGACCGGGCGCGCGGTGATGGACGAGCTGCGCAAGCAGATGGGAGAGAAGGGCAGCTTCGCGATTCTCGCCGGCAACCAGAACGCCCCCAACCTGCGCAAGCGCGTCGACGGCGTCAAGGAAGAGGCGAAGAAGTATCCGGGCATGACCGTGATCGACACCTTCTATCACGTCGAGACGCCGCAGGACGCCGCCGCCGAGGTGATCCGCGTCCAGAACGCCTATCCGCAGATCCAGGGCTGGGCGATGATCGGCGGCTGGCCGCTCTTCACGCAGTCGCTGCTGACCGACCTCGATCCGAAGAAGGTCAAGATCGTCTCGGTCGATGCCCTGCCCGCCGAGCTCGCCTACGTCGAGAAGGGGCTGGCGCCGGTCCTGCTCGCGCAGCCGACCTACCTGTGGGGCTACGTCTCGGTGCAGAAGATCGTCGAGAAAGTGCACCTGAAGCAGGACGTCCCGGCGATCATCCCGATGGAGCTGGTGCGCGTGTCCAAGGAGAACCTCGGAACCTGGGCGCGTCAGCTCAAGGAGTGGGGATTCACCGACGTCCCCGAGGCCTACCTGAAGCTGCCATAGGCGGCCGATGCGCGAAGCCCCGGATGCGTGGCTTCCGCCTTCAGGCGGAAGTACGCCAGCCGTCACGTTCGACGCCATCACCAAGCGCTTTCCCGGCGCCCTCGCGCTCGAGGACGTCGGCTTCTCGGTGGCCGCCGGGAGCTGTCACGCGTTGTGCGGCGAGAACGGCGCCGGCAAGAGCACGCTCGGCAAGATCCTGGCGGGCATTCATCGCCCCGACGCCGGACGCCTGCTCGTCTTCGGCGCGCCGGCCGTCTTCAACGGCCCCGAGCAGGCGCTGGCCGCCGGCATCGGCATCGTCCACCAGGAGCTGGCGTTCTGCGACAACCTGACCGTCGCCGAGAACCTGTGCCTCGGATCGCTGCCGGCCAGGGGCCCCTTCCTGTCGCGCCGTGAGCTGTGGCGCCGCGCCGAAGCGACGCTGGCCGCAAGCGGCGCCGACATCGACGTGCGCCGGACGCTCGGCGAGCTGACGATCGCGCAGCAGCAGGTGGTGCAGATTGCCGCCGCGATCGGCCGCGGCGCGCGGATCATCGTCTTCGACGAGCCGACCAGCAGCCTGACCCAGCACGAAGCGGAGCGGCTCTACGAGCTGATCGGCCGGCTCCGCAACGACGGCGTCACGGCGCTCTACGTGTCGCACCGGATGGAAGAGATCTTCAGACTGTGCGACGCGGTGACGGTGCTGCGCGACGGCCGTCACGTGGCGACGCAGCCGATCGCGTCCCTCGATCGCGCCGCGATCGTGCAGATGATGATCGGACGCCGGCTCGACGAATACTTTCCGGCCCACGTCCAGGCGGCGCCCGGACCGGAGCTGCTGCGCGTCGAAGGGCTGTCGAGCCCACCGGCCTTTCACGACGTCACGTTCAGCGTGCGGGCCGGAGAAGTGCTCGGCGTGGCGGGGCTGGTCGGCGCGGGGCGCTCGGAAGTCGCGCAGGCGCTGTTCGGACTCGATCCGCTGGCAACGGGGCGAATCGTCGTCAACGGGCAGCTGGCGCGGATCCGGAGTCCAAGCGACGCCATGCGGCTCGGCATCGGCCTCGTTCCGGAGGATCGCAAGCGCCAGGGCCTGGTGCTGTCGATGTCGGCCGCCAGCAACATCACGCTCGCGACCCTCGGACTGCTGGCGCGCCTGCTCTTCATCCGGCACGGCGCCGAGCGCGCGCTGGCGGGCCGCTACTTCGAACGGCTTCGCGTGCGGGCGTCCGGCCCTGACGCGCCGACCGCCGGACTCTCAGGCGGCAACCAGCAGAAGCTGGTGCTGGCGAAGTGGCTGGCGGCGCGCTGCCGGGTGCTGATCCTCGACGAGCCCACGCGCGGCGTGGACGTCGGCGCCAAGGCCGAGATTCATGCGCTCATCGACGAGCTCGCCGCCCAGGGCAGCGCCGTCATCCTGATCTCGAGCGAGCTGCCGGAGGTCCTCAACCTCTCGACGCGCCTGCTGGTGCTGCGGGAAGGCCGGATCGCCGGTGAGCTGACGCGCGAGCGCGCGACGCAGGACGCGGTGATGCGGCTGATGGCCGGCGTCGCCGCGTGAACTGATCCGGTCGCCGGAAGCCGAGAGCACAAAGTCGCCGGCTCACGGCTTGCCATACACTCAGTCGATATGGAGCGGCGGCACACCACCGTCTTCGAACCGCCGTCGCTGGCGCGGATCCGTCCGCTGGCCGCCATTCGCCGGCTGCGGCAGTTCGGCGATTTGTTCCTGACCCTCAGCCTGCACCGCATCAACGTGCGCTACCGGCAGTCCCGTCTCGGCCTGCTGTGGGCCGTGATCCAGCCGCTGTCGATGATGCTGGTCTTCACGCTGATGTTCACGTTTCTCCGGGCGGCTCCGGGCGGCGACGTCCCGTTCCCCGTGTTCGCGTACTCGGCGCTCGTTCCCTGGACGATGTTTACCAGCGGACTGATCACGGCGAGCACCGCGCTCACCTCGCACGCGGCGCTGCTGACCAAGGTCAGCTTTCCACGCGAGATCCTGCCGCTCACCTATGTCGTCGCCGCCCTGGTCGACATGACCGTGGCGTCCGTCCTGCTCGCGGGCCTCATGCTGTGGTTCGGTATCGCGCTGACCCCGACCGCCCTCTGGGCGCTGGTCGCGGTCGCGGTGCTGACCGGATTCCTGGTCGGCCTCGGCCTGCTCCTCTCGGCACTCCAGGTGCACTATCGCGACGTCGGCCTGGCGATGCCGGTGCTGGTGCAGGTCTGGTTGTTCGCGACGCCGGTGCTGTATCCGCTGGCGGCCGTGAAGCGCGCGCTGCCGCCGTCCCTCTACACGCTCTACACGCTGAACCCGATGGCGGGCATCGTGGAGACGTTCCGGCGCGCCGTCGTGATGCACCAGCCGCCCGACGTCGCCGCCCTCACCGTCTCCGTCGTCGTGGTCCTCCTGATCGTGCCGGCCGGCTACATCTACTTCAAGTACGTGGAATTGACGATGGCGGATGCGGTATGAGCGGCGTGCCGATCGACCTGGCGCTCGAGGATGTCTGGAAGGCATACCGCAAGAGCGCGAGGCGCCACGCCGAGACGTTCTGGGCGCTGCAGCAGATCGGCTTCGAAGTGCGGCGCGGCGCGTCGATGGGTGTGATTGGACGCAACGGCGCCGGCAAGAGCACGTTGCTGAAGCTGCTGGCCGGGATCACGGCGCCCACCCGCGGCCGCATCGTCCTTCAGGGTCGCGTCGCCGCGCTCATCGAAGTCGGATCCGGGTTCCACCCCGAGCTGACCGGCCGCGAGAACGTGTTCCTCAGCGGCGCGATCCTCGGCATGCGGCGGCGGGAGATCTCGGCGAAGCTCGAACGCATCGTCGAGTTCGCGGGCGTGCAGGCGTTCATCGATACGCCGGTCAAGTGGTACTCGTCCGGGATGTACGTGCGGCTCGGCTTCGCGGTGGCCGCGCACCTCGAGGCTGACATCCTGCTCGTCGACGAAGTCCTCGCGGTCGGCGACGCCGAGTTCCAGGTCAAGTGTCTGCAGCGGATTCAGGAGCTGCGAGACGAGGGCACGACCAGCCTGTTCATTTCTCACGATCTGACGGCCGTCGAACGCCTGTGCGACAGCGCGCTGCTGCTCGAGGCGGGAGCCGTCGCCGCCACGGGCAGTCCCGCGGAGGTGGTCGCGGCCTATCATCGCCGGCTGGCGTTGTGGGACCCCGGATCGGGACAGACGTCGATCGAGTCGCCGCGAAGCGGGGTCGCGTTGACGAACCTGTCGTTGCGCAATCCAGACGAACCCCGGGCGGTGTCGTTCAAGACCGGCGCGCCGGTGATGGTGTCGGTGCGCTACGCGGTGGCCCGCGAGATCGACAACGTCGAGTTCGAGCTGCGCTACTACTCGGCTGACGGAAAAACTCGCATCGCCGCTCCCCGCACGGGCGAGCGGCGGGAGCCGTTGCACCTGAGGCCGCCAGGAGGCGTCGTCCAGTTCACGTGCGACGCGCTTCCGCTCAATCCTGGCAGCTATGCCGTCGGCGCCGTCGTGCGCGACCTCACCAGCTCGAGGATCCTGGCCTGGTGGGACGGCGAAACGAGGCTCTACGTGCAGACCGGGCCGCAGACGGACGGCCAGTTCTACATTCCTCATTCGTGGGATGTCATCCACGACGAACCGGGCGCCGCCGCCAGTGACGTCCCGCGAGCGCCCAGGTGACGCTCGAGCCGACCACCTGGCGCACGCCCGCCGGATAGTAGCGCAGCAGGCAGGACAGCCCGCTTGCCGCCCTGCCGACGCGGCCCGCAAGCAGATCCCCCTTCACTTGATCGACCAGCCGCGCGCCGAAATCGGCCTGGACGATCGCGATGCCAGCCTTCAACGCCTGTTGCGCGGATGGGTTCGCGCGGACGTGGCGGCGCTGCGAGCGCCGGACCGACACCGCCGACTTCAACATGTAGCGCACGTCTGCGCTCATGTTCGCGCCATGGCGACGGTACTCCAGCACGATCCGGTGATGGCATCCGACAGGGAACTGCCGCGCGAGGCGGATGTTGAGCTCGTAGTCGGCCGAGCCGCCGGCCGACGCGTCGAACGCGTCCGGCGATTCGAACACGCGGCGGCGGTACATCACGACGCCCGGGGTCCAGATGTAGTTGGCGCGAAGCAGGTCGAGCAGCGGGTCGGGGTCGACGTGTCGGTGCGGCGGCACACCCGCGGGAGAACCGTCCGCCTCGATCAGGCGCACGTGCCCGGTCACGAAGGCCCAGTCGGGGTGCGAGGCGAGCGACTCGATGCCGGCCGCGATCGCGTCCGGGACCAGCCTGTCGTCGGCATCGAGGAAGATGACGTAGTCGCCACGACTCTCGCGCAGGCCGACGTTGCGCGCGACGGGCGCCCCGGCGTTGGGCTGCTCGAGATAGCGGGCCGCAGGGAACGTCCGCGCGACCGCGGCGGTGTCGTCCGTCGATCCGTCGTCAACGACGATCGCCTCCACGGAGCCATGGGTCTGCCGGAACACGCTGTCGAGCGCGTCGCGCAGAAACCGTCCCTGGTTGTAACAGGGAATCACGACCGAGACGAGGGGCGGGGCCATTACTCGTTCCGGGCCCGCAGCTTGTCCTGCAGCGCGCGCGGCAGCGTACGCCGGAGCCCACGCGACGCCAGCGCCTTGAGCCGCTGGTTGTAGCGGCTCGCCTGCCGGTCGATGCGATGCAGGAGCGGGTGACGATAAGGCCGCAGCGCCCTCTGCAGCGACGCGCGGACGTCACGATGCACGTTCCCCTGCTCCGAGACGTAGGTCTCCAGCCAGCTCAGATACCGTTCGAACGCCGCGTCGGTCTGGCCCGCACGCGCGACCGTCCGGCAGGAGGACTCGTCATGCTGACGGTATCTGTCCCAGCACCGATCGACGATGAGCGCAGGAACTGCGAGGCAGAGCTTGGCGTGAAATACCTGGTCGGTGCAGATACGCTGGAACGATTCCTCCCAGCCGCCGACGCGCTCGACCGCGGCACGGCGCGCCAGCACGCTGCCCATGCAGGGAACCGTTCCACCATCCTCGAGAAACGCGACCAGCAGGCGCGGCGGATCGATGACCGTGTCCGGCGCGGCTCCGTACTTCCGCCACGTCCAGTCGCGGGCCGCGTCTTCAGGTCGGCCGGTCCAGCTGTACCATCTCCCCCCCATCGATGACCGTGTCCGGCTCGGCCCCGTACTTTCGCCACGTCCAGTCGCGAGTCGCGTCTTCAGGTCGGCCGGTCCAGCTGTACCAGTATTCGGTCGCCGCGTACATCACGCCGACGTCGGGGTGCGCATCGAGGATCGGCACCTGCTCCTGCAGCTTGTGCGGCAGATACACGTCGTCGGCGTCCAGGAACGCGAGATATTCCCCTCTGGCATGCTGCGCGGCGAGATTTCTCGAGGCACTCGCCCCCCTGTTCCCGCGCCCCGGGTGCGCGAGGTAGCGGATACGTGTCGGATACGCCTCGGCGTAGCGAAGGGCGATCGCCGTGCTGTCGTCGGCCGACCCGTCGTCGACCAGCAACAGTTCCCAGTCGGGCCACGTCTGCGCGAGCACGCTCTGGATGCTCTCCTCGATGAAAGGTCCAGCGTTGAGGAACGGCGTGGCGATCGAGACGCGTACGCGCTCCATCACGAGCCTCCGCCGAGATCGGCCAGGGCCCGCGCGAACGCCGCTCCGGTCCAGTCGTAGACCATCACTCGCGGCAGCGCGAATCGGTCGTAGTTCCGCAACGGCACCGCACGGGACTCCGTCGAGCACGCCCAGCGGAATCCGCATTCCTGCACCGCGGCACGGCATTCAGCGTCCAGCGAGCCGTACGGGTAGGCAAATCCGGAAACGGCGGCGCTGACGAGCCGCTCGCAGTCGCGACGGCTGTCCAGCAGCTCGCGCCGACGCTCCCCGGCGTCGAGCGACGGCAGCACCGGGTGCGTGACGGTGTGCGCGCCGATCTCGAACCGCCCGCCGGCCGCGGCGTCGGTGACCTGCGCGGGCGACATCGGCAGATCCTGCGCGTCGGGCGGCGCCGCGTCCAGCAACGTCCGCAGCAGGCTCATCACCGACGCCCGTTCGTCCGGGGCCACGACACGCAAGCGGCGCCAGACGTCGAGATACGACGTCTCGCGCGCCGATCGCGGTGGCTCCCACGCACGCCACGCCCGGCTCGATTCGGCCGGCGCCGCGTCTTCGAAGGCGACGCGACAGCACTCTCCCGCGATCATCAGCTGACAGTCGAGCGCCGCACGCCGAAGCAGAATGAGGCGCGCCAGCTCGTCCCACCAGTATTCGGTGCGCTGCCCGAGCGCGCCGGTGGCAACGAAGATCGTGGCCGGCACGCCTTCTGCCTCGAGGCGCGGTTTCGCTTCACAGAGGTTGTCGACGTAGCCGTCGTCGAACGTCACCGCCACCGCGTCGTCTGGCAGGACGCCGCGGTCGAGCCGGTCGACGAATTCCGACATCAGCAGCGGGCGGCGGGTGCGCCCGAGGATGCTGACGTGCTCCTCGAAGTGGTCGGGCCGAACCGCCAGGCCCCAGGGATCGACTGCCGGCGCGGCGATGCGGTGGTACATGAGGATGACCGGCCGGGGCCTGACCGGGCGAATCCGCCGAACGATGGTGCGAACGATGCCGCGCATGTCAGTCGGCCCGCTTGCGCGCGCGCAGCCCGGTGATGACCGGGTAGGCGTGGTCGATGGGGTCGAGATCGGCGGTGTCGACTTCCTCGACGGCAAGGCCCTGCAGAAAGGCCGTGGCGGCGAAGACGTTGCCGTGACGCTCGATCATGACGTCGGCTGGTGCGAACACCTCGCCAAACAGCCGTTCGAGCGCCGCCGGCGTGAAGGACCAGAACCAGGTGTTGCCCCATTCACCACGATCGATCTGGCTGATGCCCGGTGCGGTCACCAGCACCACGCCGCCGGGCGCCAGCGCACGGTGGATTCGACGGATGGCGAGCGGGACGTCGAAAATCAGCTGCAGTGTCTGCGTGAGCACGATGCAGTCGAACGCATTCTCAGGGAGCACGTCCGGGTCCGTGAGATCGCCGACGAACGTCGCACGTGCGTTCCCGGCATGCACGTGCAGCACGTCGCTCCGCGTCACGCGCGATCCGCCGAACCGGCGCGTGTAGGTGTCGTCACCGATCTCGAGCACGCGCCCCACGATCTCGGAGGTATGCCGCGCCAGGAACCGCTCGATGTAATAGCGATCGATCGGCAGCCCGCGGTCGAAGCCGAATGAGGCGCTGATCGGGGTGAGCCGGTTCAGGTCTCCAAGGTGGACACGTCCCACGGGCGGGATGCGCTCCCGGCCGCGCAGCAGGCGCTCGCGGAAACGCCACGGAACGACAGCCGCGACTCGCCGCCGGACGCCGCCGAGCACCTGCAGCAGCGCCACGCGCGGGGCGGCCGCCACGATGCCGGCCAGCGCCGGCAGGGACTCGACCAGCGAGCCGCCGCTCTGGCGCCGGCGGTACCTGGCGGCGGCCATGTCCTCGGCATAGACCTGACGCCAGCGGCGCCGTCCCTCGCGCCACGCCTCGTGCGCCGGGCGATCCGCACGCGGCGGGACGTAGCGGGCATGGACGTCGAGCGCGCTGCGCAGCATGCCAGGCCGATCGGACGACATGTTGCCGCCGTGCAGCCGGTATGCGGCCACGAGATCCGGATAGCCGGTCACCGGAAACCGGCGCGCCATGCGCAGATACACGTCGTAGTCCTCGCAGCGCCGCAGCCGCTCATCGAATCCGCCCGCCGCGATCAGCAGGTCACGCCGGTACATCACCGTCGCGTGCATGGCGATGAAGTTCCCGCGCAGCAGCTGCGTATAGGGCGAGTCGCCCGGGGGCTCGAATCGCTCACCGATCTCGCGGCCGTCCGCGTCGATGTAGCGATGCCCCCCGTAGACGAATCCGCTGTCGGGCGCACGATGGAGACAGGCGAGCCCCGCTTCGATGGCGCATGGCTCGAGCCGATCGTCGGCGTCGAGGAACACGACCAGCGACGTGTCGACGGCGGCGAGCCCGGCATTCCGCGCCGCGGACAAGCCGCGGTTCTCCTGGCGGATCAGCCGGACGCCGGGAAACCGCGCCACGACCGCCGCCGGATCGTCCGTCGAGCCGTCGTCCACGACGATCACGGCGTCGGCCGCGCGCGTCTGACGAGCCGACGCTGCCGAGCGCCTGCTCGAGAAAACGCGCATGGTTGTACGTCGTAATCACGACACCGACGGTCAGTGGCGCGTTCGGAAGACCGCCAGCCTGCGGCTGTCCAGCGGTGGCCTCGCCGATGCGACGCTCCGGCACGGACGCCGTCACGGGGCCACCCTTCGTCGCAGCCGGGCATCCACGCGCAGCCACGCATCGGCACAGCGTCGCCAGAGTGACGCACAGGTCAGGCGCGCCTTCCGCGCGAGGTGACGAAATGCCACGCCCGGACACCGTCGCACCAGCGTCGCTGCCGCGCGCAGCTGTGACGCGCCCCGCCGTCCTGCGTGCCAGTCGGTCCGAAGGCGGTGCACGATCTGCTCGCCATACCAGGCGCACCAGGCGTGTCGTCCGCGCCTGATGCTGGACCGCCACGACGGTCCTGCCGCGGCTGCCTCGCGACGCAGCACCGACAGCGTGGCTCGCAGCATCAGCGCCGGATCGCGGGACATGCTCATGTCGTGCTGGCGGTAGCGCACCAGGTCCTGCGCGATCACCCGTACGGCGCCCCCACGGGCGAGCCGCAGGTAGACGGCGTAATCGGCGGCCGGACCCAGGCCAGGTGGAAAGCCGCCGATCTCGTCGAGCGCGCGTCGCCTGAACATCGCCGCGCCCGGCGTCCACACGAAGTTGCGGGACAGCCACTCCTCGTAGAGCCGCGATCCGTCGACGTGCGCGTGCGCGGCCGGGAGCACGTTCCCGTCGGCATCCATCGCCTGGCAACGACCGACGACGGCGGCGGCCGCCGGGTCTGGTGCGAGCGTACGCGCGGCGGCTTCGAGCGCGTCCGGAAGCAGCGCGTCGTCCGCATCGAGGAACACGACGAGCTCGCTTCGAGCGGCGGCGAGACCGGCATTGCGCGCCGCTGAGAGCCCCTGGTTCGCCTGTTCGAGAACGGCGACGCCGAGCCGCGACGCGACGCCCGAGGTGTCGTCGGTGGATCCGTCATTGACCACCAGGCACTCGACGCGCGGGTAGCGCTGATCGAGCACGCTGGCAACTGCCGCAGGCAGAAACCGCGCCTGGTTGTAACAGGGAATGACGACGGTCACGGTGGGACGTTCGGGGCTGTGGGTCATCGGCGGTTGAAGATCCGCTGAACCGCAAAACCGTAGAGAAACCGCAGCCGCAGTTCGTGCGCGAATGCGGTCGCGCCGCGGCGGGCGACAAGGCTCGAGACCCAGGCGGCGGTCTCCTTGACGAGGCTCCGGTAGACATGCGCCGGGATGCCCAGGAAGGTGCCGAGCCGTGAACGCTCGAACGCGGGGTCGCGCATGATCGCGTAGAAACGCCCGTGCCCCGCGTGCCACGCCCGGTGATAGGGCTTCAACAGCCGATCGCGGGGTACTTGCGCGCGCACCACGATCCGAGGGTCGTACACGGCGCTGGCCCCGGACGCGATGGCGCGCACCTGCAAATCGCTGTCTTCGGTGGAGCCGATGCCGTCCCTGACCCGCTGCAGAGCGGTCGAGAATCCGCCGAGCCTCTCCAGGAGCTGCCGGCGCACGGCGATGTTCGCGCCGATGAGACAGACCGGACGTGCCGGCGTGATCCGGAACGGTTCGTCACCGAAATCCAGGAGCGCCAGCGGCGCGTCGCCGGTTTCGCGCAGCCACGGCGGCGGCGGCTCGGGCCAATCGGCCTCGACTCTGCCGCCGACGATCGCCGCGTCGGGGTTCGCCGCGAACCCGTCGACGATGGTGCGGACCCACGTCGGGGTCACGCGCACGTCATCGTCCGTGAAGGCGACGAGCTCGGATCGCGCGACCGACGTGCCGTGGTTTCGCGCCGAGGACAACCCCTGACGTGGCTCGAAGGTGTAGCGAACGATGCCGCGCGGCACGAACGTTTCCACGACCTCGCGAGTACGGTCGGTCGAGTTGTTGTCGACAACGACGACTTCGTACGGCGGCGAGTCGGAGGATTGATCCACCAGCGCCTGCAACGCGTCGACGAGCAGGTGAGCGCGGTTGTAGGTGCACAGGACCACGGACAGAGACGGCGTCGGCGCCGGACGATCGGAAGCCATCACGTCCTCGACCGCTTCCGCGAACGGCTCAGGACGTGACGGCCGTAGAGACGGCCGACGAGGTTCCACACCGGAAGTTCCGCGGCCATGCGACGGGACTGGTCGCCAGAGAGCGTCAGCCGCACGTAACCCAAAACACCCCTGGCCGCGGCTCCATAGGCGTAGCGCGGGACCTGGGCAATCTCGGGGATCCCGGGCCGACGATCACGGGCGAGCACGCTCAGGGAGGCGCCCTGCCAGAACGCCCAGGCGCGGTGATAGTTCTTGCGCAGCCGCTCGGGATGAACGCAGTGGTAGACGAGCAGGTGTGGCAGGTAGCGGCCCTGCGCCCCGGCCCGAACCAGCCGCAGGTACATGTCTTCGTCCTCGCAGGAGAGCAGCCGCCGGTCGGCGGTGGGTCCGAGGTCGGTGCTGTATGGGCCAACGGTCCGCAGCGTCGCTTTCGAGATCACCGCATTTCCGCCCTTCAGCATGCCCGGGAACGCCGGCCCATACGGTTGCGCGTCCGGACCTCCGTCGGCAATCCCCAGGACCGCGGGGTAGCCTTCGGGAACCCAATCGGGAAACTTGGTACCGGGAGGAACCAGCACGCGACCACCCAGGAAATCGACCGGACCGGCACACAGCGCCTCCTCCACCACGCGGAACCAGTCGGCGGCCAGTTCCTCGTCGTCGTCGATGAAGCCCAGGTAGTCCGCAGCGGAAGCCTCGATGGCAGCGTTGAGCGCGGCGGACTTCCCCGGCCGCGGCTCATGGAGCACGCGTGTGTCGAACGGGATCGAGGCGAGGACCGATTCCAGACCTGGCAACTCCGGATCCGCGGCGTTGTTGACGACGATCACGCCGACCTGCATCCGGTGCGGCCGGTCGGCCTTCGCGACGCTTTCGAGTGCTCGCTTGAGAAGGTCGGGGCGGCGCAGCGTCGGAATGACCAGATCGAGACGCATTGCTCTGCTGTGGAGATGCAACGGACATTCCGTTGAGGTAGGACCGCTCGAGGTTGAAGCTCGGCCTTCGACCCTCCGCAGCTGCAGTGCTTTAGGAACCCGACGGACGAGCTCGAGGTTCAGGCGCTACGGCTGGTGGTAAGTCTTCCCCCGGAAAGCGGAAGCATACGGGACATCAGTCGAAATCAATAACCAGCAGGCTCGATGGGACGACCGGCTGATTCGGCCGCGAGCGCCACGTCAGGGTCCCCCTGCCGACCGTTGCGATGCGACTTGGCCGCGGCCTGCAGCGGCGCGCGATCCTATCGCAGCCGGCTCAGGACCCGAGGCGGTACCGGCCCAGCCTCGACAACATGGTGGTCTTGAGATCGGCCTCCGACGTGGCCGACGTCGAGATCGATGTCGGCGTCGGCGACGGCGTCCACCAACGAGCGGATCAGCTGGGCCCGGCTGATCGCGGCGCCGCTCTGCGCGCGGATGTTCGCGGCGAGCCGATCGAGAAAGACGATCTGGCGGTTGAAGAGCACGACGGTGACCTTGGTCCACGCTTCTTCGTGGACCGGCGGCCGGCCGGGCCGACGCGCGCTCGTCGGCGCCCGTTTGGTGCGCGCGAAAATGTCCGCATTCTTGACCGTGGCTGCCTTGAGCCGACGCGCCATCGACAACTCCGTGGTTCTGTGGCGGGCGACGGCCGCGCACCAGCCGAATTTCTTACGGCCTGAATGCGACCAGTGACTCGGTGGATGAGCCGGCCCTAATTCAATGTTGACGCGGTAGTTTACCGCAAGCTCAACACGCCGGCGCAACCCTTCCCGTTCAATTGTTCCATCCCTATTTTGGCTCAGCGGCGGGTAGCTTTGACCCGCTCCAGCACTTCACCAGCAAGCCGCCGGAACGAGTCGGCGGCCTTGGATCGTGGCGCGAACGCGAGGATGTTCTTGCCAGCGGCGGGCGCCTGCTGCAGCGTTCGGCTGAGCCCGATCTCGGTGTGGAAGACCACGTCGCGATATTCGGCGCGGAGCCGGTCCCGGAGATCCTCGTGGCCGTTCTTCGCGGCGTCGGCGGACGTGATGAGGATGCCGAGCAGCCGGCTGCGCGTCCCGAGCCGGCGACGGACCGTGTCGATCGAACCGATGAGGCCGCTCAGACCATCGAGGACCAGAAACTGCGGCGCGACGGGAATGAGGATGAAGTCGGCCGCGACCAGGGCATTCACGCCGACCAACGACAGGCTGGGCGGACAATCGAGCACGATCACTTCGTAGCGAGTGCGCAGCCGGCGCAGCGCCTGCTTGAGAGTCGACTCGCGTCCCTTCACGTCGCACAACGTGAGGTCGGCGTTCGCCAGGTCGAACGAGCCGGTGAGGATGTCGAGCCGCGGCGTGGAAGTCGGACGGATCGCCTGCTCGATGGGAAAGTCGTGAAGCAGCACGCTGGCCGAGGACGGCTTGAGCCGGCCGCGGCGGATGCCGCACCAGACCGAGGCCGACGCCTGACTGTCGAGGTCCACCAGCAGGACACGCCGGCGAGGTGCCACCAGGGCCGCGCCCAGGTTGACCGCGACCGTCGTCTTGCCGACTCCGCCCTTGTTGTTCAGGACCGCCAGAATCACGGCAATTTTTCATTCATTCTATCCCCAACTCTGGCGGCGGCGATCGCCGATCGCGACGAAAATCTGCGGCTGAGGCTTGACACTGCGCGAACCCGCCCTCCACACTCGGTCGAGGCAGTGAGCTTTGCCGACGGGAGACACACGGCGGGATGAGGTGGCTCGGATGGTTCCGGCGGACCGGCAGGGATGAGGACAAACGGCTTCGTGACTGGCGCGACGCGTGGGCAACCGCCGCCGAGTCGCCGACCCCCGCCGCCGCGGCACGCCTCAAAGCATCCCTCGTCGAGATCGGCCTCGACGACGACGAGCACGAGATCGAGCGGGAGATGCTCGAGGGGCTCGAGTCGCTCGTCGAGCTGAGCGATCAGATGCAGGGCGGCTCGCCGCCGGTGATCGAGACCGGCCACCGCGCGGTCGGCGCCGATCGCTGCTATTTCAGCGCCCCCACCACCCTGCCCGACGACCCGGCCCAGCCGAGCGGCACGCTGCTGTTGACCGCGACGCGCGCGATCTTCGTCGGCGGCGCCCGCAGCGTGACCATCCCGTGGCATGGCGTCGGCGCGATCCAGCGGCACGACCGCGATCTCGTGCTGGTCCGCACCGATCGCCAGGACCTCCACCGCATCCGCTGCAACACCTTCGGCGATGCGCTGCACGCCGCCTGGCTCGCCCGTCACTTCGCGGCGGCCGCCTCACGCCGGCGCGTATAATTCCGGCATGTCTCCGCTCGCTCCCGCCACCCCCGCGGTTCGCGTCGGCATCGAACAGCTTGGCTCGGACTACCGGGCGCTCCTCGCCGGCAAGCGCGTCGCGCTGGTCTCGAACCCGGCGTCGATCGATCGCCACTTCCGGCATGCCGCCGACGTGCTGTTCGACGTCCCGGACGTCAACGTGGTGGCGCTGTTCGGTCCGCAGCACGGATTCCGATCCGACCTGCAGGACAACATGATCGAGACGCCGCACGATCAGGATCGGCGGCGGCGCGTGCCGGTCTATTCCCTCTACAGCGAGACCCGCGAGCCGACCGCCGAGATGCTCCGCGACGTCGACGTGCTGGTGGTCGATCTGCAGGACGTGGGCACGCGCGTCTACACCTACGTCTACACGATGGCCAACTGCATGCGCGCGGCGGCGCGGCACGGCGTCCACGTCGTGGTCTGCGATCGGCCGAACCCGGTGGGCGGCGTCGAGATTGAAGGGGCCACCCTGCGCCCCGAGTTCGCGTCGTTCGTCGGCCAGTTCCCGATCCCGCTGCGCCACGGCATGACCATCGGCGAGCTCGCCCGGCTCTTCAACGAGGAGTTCGCGATCGGCGCCCGCCTCGACGTCGTCCCGCTCGGCGGCTGGAAGCGCGAGATGTACTTCGACGAGACCGGCCTGCCCTGGGTGATGCCGTCCCCCAACCTGCCGACGCTCGACAGCACTGTCGTCTACCCTGGTGCGGTGCTGTTCGAGGGAACGATGCTGTCCGAGGGCCGGGGCACGACGCGGCCGTTCGAGCTGATTGGGGCGCCGTGGATCGACGGCGACCGGCTGGCCGATGCGATGAATGCGCGGCGGCTGCCGGGGGTGCACTTCAGGCCGGTCTTTTTCGAGCCGACTTTTCAGAAGCACGCCAGGCAGACGTGTGGCGGCTGTCAGCCGCACGTCACCGACCGCGCGGTATTCGAGCCGATCCGGACCGCCGTGGAGCTGATCGCCGGCTTCAGGCGCGAGAACCCGGCGACGTATGCGTGGCGCCAGCCGCCCTACGAGTACGAACACGACAAGTGGCCGATCGACATCCTGTACGGATCCGATCAGCTGCGCACCGTCGTCGATCGCGACGGCGACATCGCCGCGCTGATCGCGTCCTGGGCCGAGCAGGAGGACGCGTTCCGGCGGCTGCGCCAGCCCTACCTGCTCTACTGACGCTCAGGCCTGCTGCGCGGCGCCGCGCGCCGCGCGGATCTGTCGTGCGTGCTTGTGGGCGTGCTCGGCGTAGATCTTCAGCCAGTTCTCGACCGTGTAGCGCCCCATCTCGGAGTGGGTGCCCTCGCGCTGCCATTCCGCCTCGGTCATGCACTCGAGCAGCTCCGCGGTGGCGAGCCGCGCGTACTTGAACAGCTCGAGCGACGACTCGTGCGGCCGGTCGTAGTGCAGCCGGCGCGCGAACTCGTCCTGGTCGTAGCCGACGATGGCGGGCCGGTCTTCCGCGAGCAGCCGGCGCAGCCGGACGGCCGAGGTCATCTCGCTGTCGGCGAGGTGGTGCACGATCTCGCGCGGCGTCCAGCGTCCGGGGCCGGGCCGCGCGTCGAGCTCTTCGGGCGTGATCTTCAGCAGCGCTTCGGCGATGGCGGCGTAGCCGTCGCGATACTGCGCGATCAGGGTCGTTCGTTCCTGCTGGTCCATCGGTCCTCTGCTCCTGTCGCGGGTGACCGGCTGCGGTCGCGGGTCAGCCGCGGGTCTTGGCGATGCCGGGCGCCTTCTGCTCCTGCGCCGTCTGCGGCACCATGTGGTAAACCTCGAGGAACTTCTTCAGCTCCTCGAACGCATGTTCCGCCGAATCGACGCGGCAGAGTAGATCCAGATCCGACTCGTTGATGGCCCCCCACTCGGCGAGCGGACGCAGATCGAAGACTTCGTTCCAGTATTCGCTGCCGTAGAGAATGACCAGGAGCTTCTTGGACAGCTTCCGCGTCTGGGCGAGCGTCAGAATCTCGAACATCTCGTCGAGCGTGCCGAACCCGCCGGGGAAGATCACCAGCGCCTTCGCCAGGTAGGCGAACCAGAACTTCCGCATGAAGAAGTAATGGAACTCGAAGTGGAGGCCCTTGGTGATGTAGCGGTTGGGTCCCTGCTCGAACGGCAGCCGGATGTTCAGGCCGATCGTCTTGCCGCCGGCCTCGAAGGCGCCGCGGTTGGCCGCTTCCATGATCCCGGGGCCGCCGCCGGAGCAGACCACGAAGCGGCGCCGCGGCTCTTCGAGCGACAGGCTCCACCGCGTGAGCATGCCGGCGAGCTCGCGGGCTTCCTCGTAGTAGCGCGACCATTCGATCGCCTTGCGGCTGCGCTTGAGGAGCATCGCGTGGTCCGACGCCTTGCGGCCGCGCTTGTTCTGCAGCAGCTTGTGCGCGCGCTCCGCCTGCTGGCGGCTGTGGACACGCGCCGATCCGAAGAACACCACCGTATCCTGGATGTTCTCCTGCCTGAACCGCCGCGCTGGTTCGAGATACTCGGCGAGCAACCTGATCGGGCGCGCGTCCGTGCTCTCGAGAAACTCGGCGTCGTGGTACGCCAGCGGCTGCGTTTGTGGGTGGGTTTCTCCGACTTTGCCATCGTACGAAAAACTGTATCATCTCGGAATGATGGCCGTTCGGGCCATCGCATCGCGCAGGAGGTGACCAGGTTCAATGATTCGTCTGCGTCAGTCCGTCGCGGCGGCCGGGTTCTTCGCCGTCGCCGCGCTCGCTACCGCCGCGCCGCTCGTCGCAACGGACCGCGGCGACGGGCGTCAACGCAGCACCGGCTGGCAGCTGCCGCCCGATGCCCCGGACAAAACGAATCCGCTGACGGTCAACGACACGGTCCTGGCGGATGGGAAGAAGATCTTCGCCGACAAGTGCCGCAAGTGCCACGGTCCCCAGGGCCTTGGCGACGGCCCCGACGCCGATCCCGAGCGGATCGAGGAAATGAACCTCACGAACCCGAAGCGGGCCGAACGCAATGCGGACGGGATCGTGTTCTACAAGGTGAGCAACGGCCGGGCGAAGCCGAAGATGCCGGCGTTCAAGGACGAACTGAACGAGACCCAGATCTGGTCCGTCGTCGCCTACGTCCAGTCGCTTCGCAAGAAGTGACCGTCATGCGAGCTCGCGCGGGCGGGCTCGCACCTTCCTGATGCGTCCCGTCACTCGGGCGCGAATCGCTGCACGTTGATGAAGTTGGCGTCCGTCCGATTGAGCGCTACGCTGACGTTCACGAACACCACCACCGCCCCGCGGCCGAGATAGCCCTTCGACACGAGCAGCGCTTCCAGTTCGTCGACGGTCGAGCACGGCGTCAGGATCGGCGTGATCCCCCACAGCAGCGCGCTGGCCCCCGCGATGTCGGGGCGCGACGTCGCCGCGAAGACCGGCGTCTGCGGCCGCAGCGCCGCGAGCAGGCGCGCCGTGTTGCCTTCGCGGGTCACGGCCACGATGGCGTCGGCTCTGGCCGTGGCGGCCAGGGTCACCGCCGCCTCGCAGAGCGCGCGTCCGTGCCGGCTCCCGGTCGGGTCGGCCAGGAGAACGACGCGTTCGGCTGAAGGCAGCAGCTCCGCGTCGCGGATGACGGCGTCGAGCGTCTGGACCGCCTTCACGGGAAACGCGCCGGCGGCGGTTTCGCCCGCGAGCATGATCGCGTCGGCGCCCTCGTCCACCGCGTTGGCGGCGTCGCTGACCTCGGCGCGGGTGGGCCGCGGCTCCGTGCGCATCGACTCCAGGACCTGCGTCGCCAGGATCACCGGCCGGCCGGCGGCGCGGCTCTTCCGAATCACGTGCTTCTGCACGCGCGGCACCTGCTCGAGCGGCATCTCGAGGCCGAGATCTCCCCTCGCCACCATCACGCCGTTCGCGACCTCGAGGATGGCGTCGAGGTTGTCGACGGCGGCGGGCCGCTCAATCTTGGCGATCGTCGGGACCGCCCGTCCGGCCTCCGCCATCAGGGCCTGCGCATGCCGGAGGTCGTCGGCTGTCTGCACGAAGCTGAGCGCCACGAGATCGACGCCGAGCTCGAGGCCGAAGCGCAGATCGGCGGCGTCCTTCGCGGTGATCGCCGATGCCGGCAGCGCCACGCCCGGCGCGTTGATGCCCTTCTTCTGCCCGAGCGACCCGCCGTTCACGACGGTCGTCACGATCTCGCCGGGAAGACGGCCGACCACCTTCAGCTCGATCCGGCCGTCGTCCAGGAGCAGCCGATCGCCCTCGCTGGCCGACTCGATCAGCGGTGCGTAGGGCGTGAATACGCGGCCCGGGCCGCCGGGCTCGTCGCCGGCCGCGATGTGGAGCGTGTCGCCCGGCGCGAGCACGATCGCCGCGCCGCCAACGAGGGGACCGGTGCGGATCTTCGGGCCGCTCAGGTCCTGCATGACCGCCGCCGGCCGGCGCGCGTCCTCCGACGCCGCCCGAATCGCCGCATACGTCGCGGCGTGCGAGTCGTGCGTCCCGTGGGAAAAGTTCAGCCGGAACACGTCGACGCCGGCAACGAGCAGCTCGCGCAGCATGTCGGGGGTGCTGCAGGCCGGTCCGACGGTGGCGACGATCTTGGTGTGCCTCATGTCTGGTTCGAACTGAAGGGTCAGGCCCAGGGATCGACGAGCGCCTTGGTGATGCGCATCGCTTCGGCGTCCGCCAGCGCGTCGTTCAGGTCGCGCAGCCCATAGGTGCGTCCGCCGACCTCGCTCCACGGAATCGTCGACCGATGCCGCTCGAGGATGGCGAGCGCACGCAGGAAATGCCCCGGCTCGCTGCCCCAGCAGCCGCGGATCTCGAGATGCTTGCGGTTGATGTGCTGATGGCCGTTGATGGTGGCGGGACCGACGTCGGTATAGTGCCCGGCCACCACGTAGCGGCCGCCGTCGCGCACCAGGGACAGTCCCTCTTCGAGGGCGCGCGGCGAGCCGGCCGCCTCGATGACGACGTCGACGCCCTCACCGTGCGTGCGTGACCGCAGATCCTGCAGCCGCTCCTCCGGGGTCGTGCGCTCGAGATCGTAGACGTGGTCCGCCCCCATCCGCGTCGCGAGCGCGAGCCGCTCCGGCGGCGCGCCGATCGCGAGGACGGTCGAGGCCCCGCACAGGCGGGCCAGCGCAATCGCGCTCAAGCCGACGGCGCCGGTGCCCTGCACCAGCACGCTGTCGCCGGGACGGAGCGCCGCTCGTTCGAGCACGTGGACGGCGGTCAGCAGCCCGCAGCCGCCGCCGATGTAATCGTCGAGCGTGACCGCGTCCGGGAGCTTCGCCATCGCCACGCCCGGCTCGAGATAGATGGCCTGCGACCAGCCGCCGAACAAGCCCTCGGCCGCCGAGTCGGTGATGCCGTAGACCCGGCGCGCGGCGCAGCGCGTCGGCGTCCGGTGCACGGTGCACGCGCGGCACCGTCCACACGTGCGATGAACGTCGAAGAACACGACGCGATCGCCCTCGCGCAGCGCCTGGCCGTCGATCCCGGTCAGCGGGCCCCTCACCTCGTCGAGCGTGCCGGCCGACACGTGACCCGGGATGATCGGATACGGGACGCCTGACAGCCGGCCGTGCCACAAGTGCACGTCAGTGCCGCACACCTCGGATCGCTCGGTACGAAGCAGTGCGCTGCCAGGCTGAAGGTCGGGGCGACGGAACTCCCGGAGCTCGACGGGCTGACGAGGCGCAGGCATCACTGCGGCCAGGATGCGGGCATCCACGCCCGTACGTTACTCTGGGGATGTGTGGGCCCGCATCTGTTTTCTCGGCGCGATCATGCTGTGTGCCGCGACCGTGGCATCGGCGCAGACGAATTCGGCGGATCGACCGCGACGGCACTTCGTCACGTTCAGCTACGACTTTCTCTACACGCAGCCGCTGCACTTCGCGGATCATCCGCTGTCGGACCTGCTCGGTACCGACGTCGCCAGCGCCCAGGGTGAGGTCTACGAATACCGCACCAGGGACGGCGCGACAGAGATCGACGTGATCGACTTCACGCGGCGCACCCGCGGCGTCGGCGTGTCGCTGTACCCGCTCGGCATCAGCACCGGCGCCGCGCTCATGCTGCGCGGCAGTTACGAGGAGCTGCCGCGGATCGAGATCGCCTTCAACGGGCCGGCGCCATTTCCGCACTACGAGCTGAACGACGCGAAATCGCTCGACGGTGCGGTCGGCATCATGGTCGCCGATCGGTCGCCGGGCTGGGGACTCGGCAGCCACGCCTTCGTCCTGGGCGGCATCGGACGGATCTCGAGCAGCCTTGGCGACGGCAGCCGCTATTTCGCGGAAGGAGGCGGCGGGCTGGACGTGGGTCCGATCGGCGTCGAGCTCGGCGTCAAGTTCGCGTGGAACTCGCTGTCCGAGCCGGTGAGCCACAAGTTCCTCACGATTCCCATCACCCTGCGTGGAACGCTGACGTTCTGATGACGGTCCAGGAATGGCTCGCCAGCGCGATCGCCGACGCCGAGCGTCGCGGCCTGGCCGGGCTCAAGCCGCTGCTCGAGGGGCTGGCACGTAACACCGACGCATTGCGTCAGGCGGACGACGAGCTGCGTGAATCGGCATCGTCCACCCCTGCACCCGGCGGCGATCATGAGCGCGCCTGATCTCCGCAGCATCACGAAGATCGGCCCGCTCGTCCGCGCCCGGGTGCTGGCGCCGGTCGATCTGGTCCGGCAGTGCCTGGCACAGATCGAGGCCGGCGCGGACGGCAACGCGTTCATCACCGTGATGCGCGATCGGGCCCTCGCCGACGCGGAACGGGCGGGACGCGAGATCGCGGCGGGGCGCTACGTCGGCCCGCTGCACGGCATCCCGATCTCGGTCAAGGATCTCATCGACGTCGAAGGCACGCCGACCACGTCGGGATCGGCGCTGCCCGCGCGGCAGCCGTCGAGCGACGCCGACGTGGTCCGCCGCCTGCGTGACGCCGGCGCCATCGTCATCGGCAAGACCAACCTGCACGAGTTCGCGTTCGGCACGACCAGCGACGAGACCGCGTTCGGGCCGGTCCGGCATCCGAAGGACGCGGCCAGATCCGCAGGCGGCTCCAGCGGCGGCTCCGCCGCCGCGCTGGCGAAGGGCATGTGCTTCGGATCGGTGGGGACGGATACCGGCGGCTCGGTCCGCATTCCTGCCGCGGCGTGCGGCATCGTCGGATTGAAGCCGACGCTCGGCGAGATCTCGACCGCCGGGGTCGTCCCGCTCAGCCACACGTTCGACCACGTCGGGCCGATGGCGCGGAGCGTCGGCGACGCCGGCCTGCTCTTCCAGGCAATGAAAGGGTCGAGCGTGCAGGGCGTGGCGCCGGCCGGGGGCCGGCTCGTCTTCGGCATTCCGCGGCGCTTCTTCTTCGATCGGCTGGATCCCGGTGCGCGAAGCTGCGTCGAGCACGCGATCGAGAAGATTCGCGAGGCCGGGTACCTGCGTGACCGAAGTGGACGTGCAGAAAGCCGAGTGGACGCCGCACGTTTACCTGCACATCGTGCTGCCGGAAGCGTCCTGCTACCACGCGCCGTGGCTCGCGGACCATGCGGACGCGTATTCGCCAGGCGTCCGGCTGCGGCTCGAGATGGGACGCTACCTGCTCGCCGAAGACTACGTGCGGGCGATGCGGCTGCGCGAGGCGCTGTCGCGCCTGGTGGCGCGGGCCCTGGAGCGCTGCGACGCACTGATCCTGCCCACGCTGCCGATTCCGGCGCCGCGCCTCGGTGCGACCACCGTCGACGTGGACGGCACCCAGGTGCCGGTGCGGGCGGCGATGCTGAGCCTGACGCAGTTGTTCAACATCACCGGCCATCCGGCGATCTCGCTGCCCGCGGGCAACGGACCGGAGGGCCTGCCACGCGGGATCCAGATCGTCGGCCATCGCGGCCGGACGGAGCGGCTCCTCGACATCGCGGCGGCGGTCGAAGAGGTCATGGGGTAGATACTCGGTGCTATCACGGGTCTTTCATCATTGGGAGCGCAGGCTGGCGTCGGCGGCGACGGACCGCGTCGTCCGGCCGTTCGAGTGGGGAACGGACTGGCTGAGTGACGGCGCTCACGCGGCCGCGGCGTCGGAGTCGGAGCGCCTGGAGCGCTGGGCCGCGTCGATGCTCGCCGAGAGCGATCGGTTCTTCGCGCTCGAACCGTGTGCCGACTATGCGCTCGACGGGGACCGGCTGACGTTCCCGAGCGCGGTCCGCACTCCGCATCCCGATAACAACCTCGTCCGGGCGAGGCTGTTTCGCAGCGAGTCCGAGCCGGGCCGGCGGCGGGCCGTGGTCGTGCTGCCGCAGTGGAACGCCGACGCCGGAGGGCACGTCGGCCTGTGCCGCCTGATCAACCGGTTCGGCATCACCGCGCTGCGCCTGAGCCTGCCCTATCACGACGAGCGCCGCCCGCCGGAACTGACCCGCGCCGACTACATCGTCAGCGCGAACATCGGGCGCACGGCTCAGGTGTGCCGGCAGGCCGTGCTCGACGCGCGCCGGGCGATCGCCTGGCTGTCGCAGCAGGGGTACGAGTCGATCGGCATCCTCGGCACCAGCCTCGGGTCCTGTCTGTCGATGCTGACGGCCGCGCACGAACCGCTGGTCAAGGCCGCGGCGCTCAACCACATCTCCCCCTACTTCGCCGACGTCGTCTGGGAAGGCCTGTCGACGGCGCATGTGCGTCACGGCCTCGAGGGGCACATCGACCTCGAACAGCTCCGGCGCCTGTGGCTGCCGATCTCGCCGTTTCCGTATCTCGAACGCGTCCGCGACAAGCGGATCCTGCTGGTCTACGCGCGCTACGACCTGACCTTCCCGGTGCGGCTGTCGAAGATGCTGGTCGACGAGTTCCGCCGCCTCGACATCCCACACGATCTGCACGTGCTGCCGTGCGGCCACTACAGCACCGGCGTGACGCCGTTCAAGTGGATCGACGGCTTCGCGCTGTGCCGTTTCTTGAACAAAAGCTTGTAGGAAGTACCGGAAGTGCAGAAGTACAACGGAAGTCAAAAGGGAAAAGGCATTTTCCCTTTTACCCTCTGACTTCGCTGCATTTACAGGTACTTCAGCAGCCCTTGCAGGGCGTCGTAGATCGCGGCGCCGAGCGCCTTGACGAGCGGAGACACCTCGCCCTGCGCGACGGCGTCGGCGACGGTCACCGGCTGCGTCACCAGCAGCCAGATCGTCGCGCTCGCCAGCGCGACGGCCATGACGCCGACGACGGCGACGAGGCTCAGGCTGAGGCGTGCAGCGGACATAGCGGGGCTCGTTCAAGTCTACACCCGGGTAGAAGGCCCGGGTCTCAGGTGTTGGACGGAAGGGTACACGAGGCGGTTCCTCGGCGGACCGCGGCCCGCCGGCCGTTCACCGCCGTCCGCCGCGTCGATTTGGGGGGCCGCGGCTGACCTGTCTGCCGCGTTACTCAGTCGTCAGCGAGATTTTGCGGGACTGTTGTCGGGCTTCGCGGCGCCGCGCGTCTATGCGACGGCGACCTCTGCGGCATCTCCGAGGTTGAGGGCGGCCAGCGAGGGCCCGACCTTGTCGCGATCGCCCACGATCACGGTGATCAGGCGTTCCGGATTGATGTGCTCGCGCGCGACGCGCGTGACGTCGGCGGCCTCGACCGACAGCACCTTCGGCACGAACGTCGAGAAATAGTCGTCGGGCAGGCCGTAGAGCGCGAGCTGCACGGCGGCGCGTCCCAGCTGCTCGGCGGTCTCGAAGTTCCGGGGGTAGCCGCGGGTCAGCGCGGCACGGCCCACCTCGAGCTCCTCCGAGGTGACGGGCCGCTCGTGCCGGATGGTCTCGAGCTCGCCGAGCACCTCGCGGACCGCGTCGGCGGTCACCGCCGACTGCACGCTGGTCTGGAACACGAACGGGCCCGGTCCGCGGCGGAACTCGAAGCTGGTGCGTGCGCCGTAGGTGTAGCCCTTGTCCTCGCGCAGGTTCATGTTCAACCGGCTGACGAACTGCCCGCCGAGAATCATGTTCATCACGAGCACGGCGTGGTAATCCGGCGTACTGCGCGGCAGACCGACGTGCCCGATACGAAGCTCCGACTGCGCGGCGCCGGCGCGGTGCACCGTCGCCAGGCGCGACGGCGGTGCCGCCGGCGGGGGCAGCGCCGAGATGTCCACGAGCCGGTTGGCGGTGACCGCCGGCCGTTCCCAGCCGTGGAACGCCGCCTCGACGAGGGCCGCCAGGCGATCGTGCGAGGCGTCGCCCACCGCGATGACGGTCGCGTGCGTGGGGACGTACACACGACGGTGGAAATCGATCACGTCGGTGACGGTTAGCGCCCGAAGCGCCGTCTCGGTGCCGATCGGCAGATGCCCGTACGGATGTTCGCCATAGAGCAGCTGCGTGAAGACGCGGTCCGCGAGAGCCGGCGGCAGGTCCTGCAGCTGCAGCAGCCGATTGAGGCGCAGTTCCCGCACGCGATCGAAGTCGCGCACGTCCATGCGCGGCGATCGCACCATCGACGCCAGCAGCTCGAGGGCCGGCGGCGCATGCTGTGCCAGGGTCGTCATCTCGAGCAGGGTGGCGTCGGCGCCAATCTCGGTATCGAGGTGCGCGCCGATCCGGCCGAGCGCCTCGTGCACCGCCTGGGCGTCGAGATCCCCGCTGCCCTCGTCCAGGAGATCACCGGTGATCGCCGCCAGTCCCGGATGCTGATCGGGATCCTGCGACGACCCGACCGGCATCAGCACGAAGCAGGTAATCAGCGGCACCTCGTGGTGCTCGATGGTGGAGACGCGGAGGCCGTTGTCGAGGGTGCGCCGGCGGATGTCCGGAAAGGTGAAATTGACCGGCGCTCCCGGCGGCGGCAGCCGCGAACGATCGACTGGCATCAGGACACCGCCACCGGCTGTGAGCCCTCGAGGGCGGTCGACGCGCGGCCGCGCGGGACCACGCAGAGGACGACGCGCTGGCGTAGCTGGAGGCAGTCCGCGGCGGCGCGCTGCAGCGCCTCGGGCTTCGCCGAACGATACCGCGCGAGATCGCGATCGAAGTAATCCGGATCGTCGAGGAAGACGTTGTAGGCGTTGAGCTGGTCGCCCTTGCCGCCGAAGCCGCCGACGGTCTGCAGCCGGTAGACGAACTGCGCTTCGGCCTGGGCCCGGCAGCGTTCCATCTCGACCGCCGTCGGGCCGCTCTCGACGAACGCGGCGATCTCCTGGGTGATCGCCTGCTCGAGCTCGTCGAGGCTATGTCCGGGGGCGGCGGTCGCCACGATCTGGAAGAAGCTGCCGATCTCGCGCGAGTTCTGCGACGCCGCGATCTCGGTCGCGAGACGCCGCTCGAACACCAGCGACTTGTACAGGCGCGACGTCTTGCCGCTGGCCAGCACCTCGGCGACGAGGTCCAGCTCCGCGTCACCGGTCGTGAACAGCGCCGGCGAGTGCCACGCGAGGTAGAGACGCGGCAGCTCGATGCGATCCTCGAGCACCAGACGGATCTCCGACGTGAGCGGTGAGGGGGAACGATACTCGACCGGCGGCGGCGGGTCGCCGGCCTCCAGCTCGCCGAAGTAATCGTCCGCCATCCGCAGCGCGACGTCGGGGCGGACGTCGCCGGCGATCGCCAGCGACGCGTTGCGCGGCCGGTAGTAGGTGCGGAAGAAATCGCGCACGTCGTCGATGCGGGCGTTGCGGATGTCCGCCGCTTCGCCGATCGTCAGCCAGTGATAGGGATGATCGGGTTCGTAGAGAGCGGCGACGATCGCCATGCCGGCCAGTCCGTACGGCCGGTTCTCGTAGTTCTGCCGCCGCTCGTTGAGCACGACGTCGCGCTGGTTCTCGAACTTCGCGTCGGACAGCGCCGGCAGCAGGAACCCCATGCGGTCGGACTCCATCCACAGCGCCAGCTCCAGCGACGTCGACGGCACGACCTCCCAGTAGTTGGTGCGATCGGCGTTGGTTGACCCGTTGAGCGACGCGCCTGCTTCCTGGAGCGGATGGAAGTAGCCACGGTCGTAGTGCTCCGAGCCCTCGAACATGAGGTGCTCGAACAGATGGGCAAAGCCGGTGCGGCCAGGCTTCTCGTTCTTCGAGCCGACGTGATACCAGACGTTCACCGCGACAATCGGGCAGTTACGGTCCTCGTGGATGAGCACATCCAGACCGTTCCCGAGCGTGTGTCGCTGAAATGGAATGTTCATAGAGGCCGCGGCGCGCTCACAGGTGCATCGGTACTGCAACTGGCGTCCGCCGGATGCGCGCGGGACGCGGCCGGGCACGGAACAGGTTACGGCTTGGCCGGCTTGAGCTGCCCGCAGGTGAGCATCTTCGCCCCGAAATAGGGGTTGCGAACCTGCTCTTCCCGCTGCAGCCAGGATCGTTTGTTCATCGGGCAGTAGGCGATGCGCAGTTCGGCCGCGACGTCCTTCGACCCGCTCGCCTGCACGTGCGCGATCATCGCATCGCTCAGCGGACCGAAGGCGTCGCGTGCGGCGGTGATGTCGGCGGCGGACTGCATCGCCGTTCCGGCCTTGGCAATCGCCTCACCCGCCTTGCCGAGCGCCGCGGCCTGAGCCGTGAGCGTGCGCGCCGGCGCCTTCACGTCCTCGAAGCGGTCCGCCGCCAGGTGGCCCTGGATGTCCAGATAGCTCTTGACCAGCGCGCGTGTGGCATCCGGCGACGGAGATTGCCGCGCCGAGACGCCGGCGATCGCCACCAGGACGGCGAGAGAAACGAGCGCAAGCTTCTTCATGATCGAGGACCCTTTCGGAACGAGTGGCATCGTTGCGGAGTGGTTCGTAGACGCGCGCCCTAGGACACCGGGGTCATGAGAATCGGGCGCTTCGCATAGGCCGCGATCGACAACTGCGCGGCAAGGCGTTCCGCCGCCGCGCGGAAGGCCCGGGCCGCGATCGAGTCTGGTTCGCCGATCGTGATCGGCACGCCGGTGTCGCCGCCGACGCGAATCGGCTCGTAGATCGGAATCCTGCCGAGAAACGGCAGCGCGAGCTCCGACGCGAGCGCCTCGCCGCCCCCCTTGCCGAAGATGTCGCTCTCGTGGCGGCAGGTCGGGCAGACGAAGTGGCTCATGTTCTCGATCAGTCCCAGCGTCGGCACGTTCAGCTTCTGATACATGCGCACGGCGCGCCGCGTGTCGGCAATCGACACCGTCTGCGGCGTCGTCACTACGACGCTGCCAGACACCGGCACGCTCTGGCTCAGGCTCAACGCGACGTCCCCCGTGCCCGGCGGCAGATCGACCACCAGGTAGTCGATGTTGTTCCAGCGCACCTCGCGGAAGAACTGCTGGATGGCGCCGTGCAGCATCGGCCCGCGCCAGATCACCGGCGCATCGTCCTGGGTGAGGAACGCCATCGACACCAGCTGGATGCCGTACTGTTCGGCGGGGAGGATCTTCTGGCCGTCGGTGGTCAGCTGGGTGCTGATCCCGAGCATGATCGGGACGTTGGGGCCGTAGATGTCGCCGTCGATCATCGCGACCCGTCCGCCGCACTGGCTGAGCGCGATCGCGAGGTTCACCGCGACGGTGGTCTTGCCGACCCCGCCCTTGCCGGCGCCAACCGCGATGATGTTCTTGACCCCCTCGACCGGCGCCTTGCCAAGGTCCGCCGTCGTCGAGCGCACCTGCGCGGTCATCTCGATCTCGACCGCGGTCACGCCGGGCACCTGGAGCACGGCCGCACGCGCCTGGTCGCGCATCTGATCCTTCACCGGGCAGGCCGGCGTCGTCAGCTCGATCGTGAAGGCCACCGTGCCGCCGCTGATACGCAGGTTCTTGATGAACTTCAGCGCGACGATGTCGCGGTGCAGATCGGGATCGCGGACAACTCGGAGCGCGTCGAGGACGGCCGCCTCGGTAACGGTGCTCATAGGATTGGGTCGATTGTATCAGCCGGGAGGCGACGGGTGGTGTCGACCGCCGCCGCCCTAGAGCCGCTGCTCGGCCATGTCGCCCGCGCCAGGAACCTTGTAGCGCTCGCCCTGGTAGGCCTTGTACATGAGGAACAGCCAGAGGACCGCGGACACCGGCGGGATGACGAGGAAGGCTACGATCCATCCGAGAAACGGCACTGACAGCGCGATCATCCAGGCGAGCGAGAGTCCGCCAAAGACGATGACCGACTGGAGCGCGTGGAAGCGGACGAACTTGTTCTCTTCCTCGAAAAACAGCAGCGCCAGGCCGGTGACCCAGCCGACCGCGTAGGCAAGAGCGGCAGCGACGTTGGCGTCGAGCCCCGAGGCGGTGCTCCCGTGGTCCGTCTGTGTCGGCGGTGTCAGCGACGGCCCACCGAATCCCGGCGTCACGGCGAGGCCTCGCGCGGGCCGCCCGGCTGCTCGAACGTCAGCCGCGCCTCGTTGTGCAGCAGGACCCAGAAGGCGTAGACGCCGAGCGCGGTCCCGAAGGGCAGGACGAACAGGTTGGGCACGGCCAGCGCGAGCGTGGCGAGACGCCCGGCCGGCTGACGCCGCTTCATGGCGTTGCCGGCCCACGCGTTCGCGCCGCCGGCCGCGAACAGCAGCACCGCGCAGACGACGAATGCCGCGGCAGTGACGCCGGCGGCCATTTCGTCGCCCTCGGTGGTCCAGCCAATCGCGGCCGCGCCGGCAGCGAGCATGAGCGTCGAGGCCCCCAGCAGGACGCCCATCGCGCCCCACACGAGCTGCAACACCCACAGGAGATGAAGATGCGATGCCATTGAGACGTCGATGCGGCGATCAGGCACCGATCCGGTGCAACCGCGTCATCGGATGGTGATACGGATTTCCACGACGGTCGGCGGCGCGCCCGGCGGCGTGACGCTGAACCGGAACTTCGCGCCCTCGCGCACGCCGGCCGGCACCTGCACCCGCATCGAGTGCGACGCCGAGACTTCGCCGACGCCACCGCACGCGGCGCACCACTCGGTCCAGACCTCGCCGCGGCCGCCGCAGCGCGTGCAGGTGCGGCGCAGCGGAACGTCGAGCGGGATCGAGGCGCCTTCCCATGCCTCGCGCGGACTCAGCACCATCCGCGCTGAGAGCGTGACCGGGGGGCGCGCCGTGAAGAACGCGTCGCGCATACGGTCGAGCACGCTGGATACCGAGGGGAAGTCGATCGCCACCTCGTCGGCGAACCACTCGGTGCCGGAGGTCGACGCCTGTTCACCGGGCCCCACGTAATCGTCGTACTGCCGACGACGCCGGGGATCGCGCAGGACGTCGTAGGCGCGGGCCAGTTCGAGGAACGCGCTCGCGCGGTCCTCACCCGAGATGTCGGGATGGTAGCGGCGAGCCAGCTGGCGGTACGCCCGCTTGATCTCGTCCGCGCCCGCATCAGGCGAGACACCGAGCACGTCGTAGTAATCGCGCATGCGCCGTTCGTGAAGCCTGGAGACAGAGTGCCGTCGATCAGGGCCGATGTCAACACGTGGAGTCACGCCACGGGCCGGCGCGAGTGCTAAAATCCGCGCATGAAGGAATGCCCGCTGTGTGGCGAGACCATGCGGTTGAGCATCAAGGAGATCCACGACCGCATCCCGGGGAGCGGACCGACGGCCACCCGTGTCAGCCGTGAATGGATCTGCCCGGAATGCGACTACTTCGAAGAGGCGGAAGCCGGGGAGGATTAACGCAGGATTAGCGGGCGCCGAGCGTCAACAGCAGTTCGTTGCGGACCTGTTCGTCGAAATCGGCGAAATTCAGCTCTTTCTCGCACTCATCGCAGAGCACTTCGATTACCGCGGGCCGGCCTTCCTCGCTGGCTTCGACGCGCGAATCATCGCGCAACTGCACCACATGCATCTGCAGGGTCTTGACGAGGAAGTTCCTGTCGTTCCCGCAGCTCGGACACGTCAACGGCATCTAAGCTGTACTCCTCTCACGCTCACCAGTAGCGATTGTTCAATCGCTTACAAACCTTCGAATTGTACGGGAACGGCTTTCCTGTACGCAATCAAGATCTTGCACGATCTTCGCTGCAGAAGCCGCTAAGATTCAGCCATGTCGCACGACACCATGCATCAGCAGGGGCATCCGCAGGGGCATCCGCAGGGCGCCATCCGGAGCGAGCCCAGCGGTCCACACTGGATCGCCTGGGTCGCTGACGCGAACGGCAGGCCCGAACGTTCGGTCGTACTCGTGGGATTGACGAAGGAAGAAGCAGAGGAGAGGGCGAAGCGCTGGCGTGACGAACAGACTCGACCGTCGCGATAGCGATGGGTCGCGCCTACTCGTCGTCTGCCTCCTCGTCCACATCGAACTCCGACGGATCGCCAAGCCTCAGAATCTGGCCATTCGTATGCCCGCTGAGAATGCAGTGCGGCCCCTTGGCTTCGAGGGAAACCACGGCAACGTCCCATGGACGCGCACGATAGGCTGCTGCCACACACCCGCACGGCAGGCCTTCGAGCGCTTCGAGCTCGAACACCGTTGCCGGCCGGCGTTGGTGATTGACTGCTACTCCAGGAACTGCCATACCGCACCTCCCGTCGCTCCCAGGCACTGCAAACCTAGCGCCAGGTATCAGATTAGACAGCGAAGGCGAGTGAACGGTTCCTCCACTACTGCAAATATCTGTGCTCAAGCCACTTAACACCGGTAGAGGTCGGCGATCCGGGCCCACTGCCATCTGACACCAAGTCAGGACACTCAACCGCAGTAGTTCGTCGTACCCTCCGAACCTAGGTGGGGTCGTCAGTCGAACTTGCTCAGCTGATGAGGGTTAACGGCTGACACCGGGCGTGTGGCTGGGCCGGACATCACTTAACAGAAGGGCACATCGCGGCAACCGGGGATTCGCCGGGGCCACGAGGGCCACGCCCGAGGCGACGAGGTTCAGAGATAAATCACGACGCCCGATACGTCGGGGGTCTGGTCCGGCGCCGAGTCATCCGCGCCGCCCTGCAGGTTCATCGCGCGCACGGCGTCGACATACAACGCCAGCTGGCGCTGATGCGCGTCGTGCGGTCGTCCGGTCTTGAATTCGACGACGGTGATCCGCGAACCGTGACGCACGATGCAGTCGATCGTCCCGCGCACCAGCGCCGGCCCGTCTTTCGCGGCCACGCGCAGCGAGAACGGCACTTCGAAGAAGCGTTCGTCCCCGGCCAGCGCCGCCACCACATCGGGACGAGCCCGCGCGTGTGCCCACGTCGCCGCCGCACGCGCCGAGAACGACGCAACATCGGTCAGCGTCGCCAGTTCATCAGGCCTGAGAAGACGCCGGACCCACGCTTCGTCGTCGACGTCACCGGCATGGACGGACCGATCCTGCCCGGCTTCGAACATCCGGTGCAGCACGACGCCGAACAGCCGGCTCGATCGCGCGCCCTCGTCTGTCGATGCCCACCCATCGGCGTCGGTGATCCACGCGCTCGCAGTCACGCGCACGAGCGTGCTTCCATCGAGCGGCGGTCCAAAGTCGTCGGTACCGAGCGGATCCGATATGCGGTCCGCCGCGTCTCTCGGAGCCGGCGGCGCAGCGGCGGTCTGATCGGGTGCAACGGCCGGCCTGCAGAGCCTCCAGGCGTACTCGCGACCGGAGATTCCGGTCCAGCCGATCGTGCTGACTTCAGGAAAGGTGGACAGCGCCCCGCTGAAGAACACTTTCATCGAATCGGGCAGCACTTCGGCCAGGCTGCCCCGGCCAGGGACAAAAGCGCCGTCCTTCAAAGTCGACGACAGGTAGAGCCGGTCGCGGGCGCGCGTGAGCGCGACATAGAGGAGGCGGCGGGTTTCATGACGTTCCCTCTCACGCTCCGCCTCGTCCGTGTCCGAGATGAACGGACCCACTGAAACCGAGACGCCGCGCTCGGCATCTCGCGTGTCGTGCGCTTCTCGATCGACGGGATCGACCACCACCCTCACCGGTTGTGGTGGACCGCTTGCGCCTTTTGCGAGGTTGACCACGAAGACGACAGGAAATTCCAGTCCCTTCGACGCGTGGACGGTCATCAGGTTGACCGAGTCGAGCGCCTCGATGACGGCGTTCGATTCGTCGCCCGCGGTCAGCGACATCAGATGTTCCGCAAGCCGTGGGAGCGTCGCATAGCCCCGGTTCTGGATGCGGCGCACCAGCGCCCGAATCTTCTTGAGGTTTTCCCACGCCTGGCGGCGCCGGTCGCCGCCGAGCTCGAACGCATACGCGGTATCGGCCAGAACCTGATCGAGCAGTTCGGCTGGAGGCAGACGATCGGCCTGCGCCAGCCACTGCCGGACGTGCGGGCGTGCATGGCGCAACACCGCCGCGTCTTCCTCGTCCAGCGCAGACATGGCCGCCGGGGCCTCGTCCGCCAGCAGCACCGACGCAAGATCGGGCGCCAGCGTCGCGAGGCCGCGATCGGACACGCGGATGAACCGCGACCGCAGGAACGCCGCGGTTCGCAGCTGTGACGTCGGCTCCGCGAGGTAGCGCAGCAGCGCGATGACGTCCTTGATCTCGTCGGCGTCGAAGAAGCCGAGCCCCTTGTAGACGTAGGTCGGGACACCACGCACGCCGAGCTCGCGCTCGAATTCGCGGTGGCTGGTTCGCGACCGGAACAGGATCCCGATGTCGCCCGGCGTCATCGGTCTCGTCAGGCCGGTCGCCTTATCGCGGACCGTGCCGCCGTCGAGCAGCCGGACGATCTCGTCGGCGACGGCCGCGGCACACGCATCCCCGGTATCCGCGACTGCCACCCCGAGTACCGGCTCACTCCCGGCGGACGTGACCGGCTCCGGATCGACGGGGAACCGATCCTTCTCCTCGTAGGTGAACTCGCTCGCGCCCCGGGCGGGCTGCGACATCTCCGTGAACAGGTCGTTGACGAGGTGAAGCAGCTCCGGACGCGCCCTGAAGCTGCGCGAGATCGAGCGGCGCGAGCGGCCGTCCGGCCGCAGGCGATCGATGTACTGCGCCGCCTCGTGCAGCACCGCGACCTCGGCGTCCCGGAACCGGTAAATCGACTGCTTGCGATCGCCGACGATGAAGATCGAGGGATTGGTCGCCAGCCCCATGCCCTCGCCCCATGCCTGCACCAGGAGCGACACCAGCTCCCACTGCGCGCGGCTCGTATCCTGGAACTCGTCCACGAGCACGTGGTGATACCGCGATTCGAGCCGGTAGCGGCTCTGCGAGAATTCGTCCATCCGCCGCAGCAGATCGACCGCGCGCTCGAGGACGTCGGAGAAATCGAGGACCGCCCGCTCCTCGAGCTCACGGCGGTACTGCTCGAGGGCGATTGCGAACATCCGCCGGACGCCGCGCGCAAGCACGACGTTGAGGTCTCGATTGAACGCGAACATCACCCGCTCGACCTCGGGCGCGACCTGGAACACGGCGTCGCGATGACGCTTCGCCGCCGGCTTCGACGGATAGTGCTCGGGCTTGTACGGATAGATCGGCGTCCCGGTCTTCCTGGCCTTGCCTTCGTTCGTCAGGAAGTGCGCGGTGACGCGTTCGAGCACGCCGCGGATCTCGGGCGGGTCCGCCGCCCCGAGCTGCGGCAGACGGGCCATCTCCCTCAGGAACAGGGAATACCGGGGGTGCCCTGACGGTCCGTCGGCGAGAAACGACGGCAGGCCCCCAGCGATCGACGAGATCGCGTCGTCCAGGCCCCGTGCGGCGGCGCGGCACACGCTCGCTGCGGTCAGATCGCGCGGGCCGCGGACGAGGAAGCGATCGAGCGCGTCCCAGGCGACGAGCCGGCGCGCCAGCAGCGTCCCCAGCCCTTCACGCGTCCGTGCGATCCCGAGCTGCGCGAGGACCAGGGCGATGTCCTCCTCCTTCCCCGCCAGGCTGACGAGGATCCGCAGCGTGCGGTCGAGCGCCGTGGCGATCAGCCGCGGCACCTCGGTCTCGTCGGCGAGATCGAACGCCGGGTCGACGTCGGCCTCGAGCGGAAACTCGCGGAGCAGCGACAGGCAGAACGCGTCGATCGTGCTGATGGCGATCTCGCCGACGCGGTCGCGGAGATCGAGCCAGCGCGTGTGGTCGAACTCGGAGCGGCCGGCCGCCGCCCGCAGCTCGCGGATGATCCGCTCCCGCATCTCCGCCGCGGCCTTCCGGGTGAACGTGATGGCGAGAATGTTCGCGGGATCGATGCCGGCCTTGAGCAGGTTGACGTAGCGGACGACGAGCACCGACGTCTTGCCGGTGCCGGCCGACGCTTCGAGCACCACGTTATGCCGCGGGTCGACCGCGTAGGCGCGCGAGTCGCTGTCGGGATCGGCGGGCGCCGCCGGCACCGCCGCCGGCGCCGGCGGATCGGGCTCAGCTCCGCCAAACAGTGACAGCTGCGTCGACGCCGACGCCGGCGACGCTGGCGGCGCGGGTTGCTTACTCATCGCCGACGTAGTCCTTGCGGCACACATGAGAGAACCCGCACCGGTTGCACGTCCACGGCTCGTCGGGGCTCGGCGGGAACTCCCCGCCTTCGATCCGGTCGATCGCGTCGATGAACTTGTGCTGCCCTTCGCGCAGGGCTTCATCGAGATTGCCGCCCCGTCCGCCCAGCTCGACGAAGGCGTTCTTCTCACGAAACGCGACGTAACCGGCCCGACCCATGGACCAGGTACGGCCCTGGTGGCCGTCCAGCTGCTGCGCGGCGCAGACCGCGTAGACGGCGAGCTGCAGCGCCCGCGCCGGCTTGGGCGCGCGCCCCAGCTTGTAGTCGACGATCCGCAGGCTGCCGTCGTCCAGCAGATCGACGCGATCGGCCTTGCCGCGGAGCGTGATCCGGCGCTCGCCGTCGGGGCCCTCGAAGCGGAACGCGCCTTCGAACGGGTACTCGACGAATCGCTCGATGACGCGAACGCCATGCTCGATCTCGAACGCGAACGCGCGCTCGGCAAGGCCTGGCGACGCCGCCGAGCCCAGCAGGTAGGTCCGCTCGAGCGCCCGATCCGCTTCGGGAAGCGCCTGCAGGCTGGACTCCGCAACCTCGCCAAAGAGCGCCACCGCGTCGTTCAGCACGTCGGTCGTGATGGTGGCGCCGCCGCGCCGGCGCCACTCGACGAAAAACGCCTCGAAGACACCGTGCAGGAGCTGGCCGCGCTCGAGCGGTGTCAACCCTGACTCGTCCTCCCGCTCCTCGTCGAGCTGCAGCACGTGGCCGGCGAAGTACTTGAACGGGCACGCAAGGAACCGCTCCACGCGGCTGACGGCATACGTCTCCGCCCTGCGTGCGCCGATCGTGCCCCGGTATCTGGCATCGGCTGACGGCGTCCGCGCCAGTCGCATCGCGAGCCACCCGCTCGCGGGCTCGGACATCGCGGCCGGCACGATTGGCGCGATCGCCAGCGCCTCATGCGCGAACACCCTGGCGGTCGACGGCTCCGCGCGGTGGACGACAAGGCCCGCCGCGCCCGCCGCACCAACGTCGTCGAGGAACGGGGACGGCGGCACGATCGCGTCGTCCTCGAGCGTGAAGGCCGACACCGAGACCTCATCGCGGGCGAGCCGAAGCAAGTCCTGAAACTGCGCGCGGGCGGCTGTCATCCGCTCGGAGTCGGGGGGCCAGCCCAGGTCGCGAAGCAGCGAGGCCGGATAGAAGATGTTCGTCGACCCGCGCTCCGGCCAGTCGGTTTCGACCAGACCGACGAGCCGGACGGCCTCGACGTTCGCAAACGCCGCCGCTGCCGCGTCGATGAGCAGCACACCTTCTCGGCCGGACCGCGGTGCGAAGGTCTGATCCTCCATCCACCGACGAAGCGTCGCGATCAGGTCGCCGGGCGCGAGCACGCGATCGTCGTGCCGCCGGTGCGCGTCCGCCAGCGCACCGAGCGCCCCGAGGATGGCGCCGCGGGCTCGCATGTGACGTTCGTCGCCGGCGTCCCCCGCATGCGGCTCGCGTTCGTGACGCGCAATGAACGCCGACAGCGCCTCGAGCTGGGTCGAGGCGGACGCCGCCGCGCCGATCGCGTCCAGCTCTGCGGCGATCGCGACTGCGGCTGACAGAGCCGGCGCCGCTTGCCGCCAACGCTGTGCGTCGCGCGTCGCCACTGCGGTTCGAGCGTCAACGGTCGACGCGAGCTGGCGCAGCCGATCCCAGCCGCCGAGATACTTCGCGTCGCGCAGCACGCGATCGAGCGCGGCCGACTGCAGCCTGCTGACGGGCTCCTCCGGGGTCGTCGCGCCGTGGAAGGACCACTGCGGTGATCCCAGCAGCTCGACCAGCGCGGTGCGGCTGCCCTCTTCGCTCAATGCCGCGAAGATGAGGTCCACGGCCGCCGCGAACGACTCGCCGGCGAGCGGCAGCGCGTCAATCGCCTGGTACGGGACGCGGGCGGATCCGAAAACGTGACGCGCGAGATACAGGTACGGCAGCGGACGTTGAACGACGACCGCCGTCCGGTGCAGCGCCCGCCGACCGTCGGGGCTGGCGGCCTGCGCGCGCTGCTTGATCCAGCGCGCCACGTTGGCGAGCTCTTCCTCACGATCCCGGCTCACGAAATGCAGCGGCGCATCATCCTGGGCCGCCGCGGCTGGTGCGAGAAGCTGCGGCGAGGCGGCCACGGAAGCGATCGTCTCCTCCTCGATGCCGGGCAGCGCCTCATGGAGGCGCTGATGGAACCCGGCGGCCAGCAGTGCTTCGGTCGCGACGATGTCGAGCTGTTGCAGCTCCGGCAGCCGCGTCAGCAGATCGAAGTCGGCGGGCCACAGCCCCCTGGCGCTCGCCGCCTGATCGGGCACGCAGATGATGATGTGGCGATATGGCCGCGCCGGCGGCGTCGACAGGAGGATGGTGCGGAGCCCGTGCTCGTCGATTGCGCCGCTGTCCCCGATTCGCCGTTCGAACGCCGCGAACGTCGCCGACAGGAACCGCGTTTGCGTGAGGAGCCGGGCCGCGCCGCGATCCGAGTCGCTGCCGGCGCTCAGCCGATCGTGCAGCGTGCGATCGAACGTGTCGAGCGAGCGGCTGCGTCGCCGGAGCTCGTCGTAGAAGTGAAGGATGGCGGCGAGGAGGCCCGGACGCAGGCGGAACGGCGCCTCGGCTCCCTCCCGCTGCGCGTCCTCGGCGGCAAGCCGCAGCAATACCTCCCGCTCGAACACCGTCAGCAGCGGCGGCACGTCGCCGAGCCGCGCATGCAGGCTGGCGTAGAGCTCGCCGCGCGTGACGAGATCGGGAAGCATGAGGGCCGCGTCGCTTCCCTCCAGCAGGCCGAGATCCTCGAAGGTCCGCCGGAGCTCTTCCGCCGCGCCGCGGGTCGGCACGACGATCGCCGCCGACCGGGATCGGAATCCACGCGGGGCCGCCGAAACTGTTGCGCGCTGCAGGCTGCGCAGGTCAGAAACGCGCAGCAACCGGGTCAGACGAGGGGTAATCACCAGTGGTGCATGGGGAGACGGAATCGATTCATCGGGGCACGGCCCTCGGCGCCGGTTCGCGCGTGATGCGCCGCAGGTCCTCGATCGCCTGATCGAGCAGCAGCAGCGATCCGGCGGCGGCCGAGGACGCCTCCCACGCCGCGTTCATGCTGCCTGACCGCAGCGCGTCGAGCCGCCCTTTCGCGGCACGCACCGCCATGCGGCATGCGGCGGACAGCGCCGAGTGCGCCGACGCAACTTCGGAGGGTGCCGCTACCTTGGCCAGCTCGTGTCCGGCGAGCTCGGCGTCGTAGGCGAGCCGGCGGAGCGCGTCGGGCGATGGGCCGGCGAGCTGCCGGACGTCGGTCAGCCACTGCCGCACACCGAGCAGGCGATCGAGCCCCTGGCGGACATCACCCCAATAGGACCGGAGCAGCGCCGAGCGCAGCACCCAGGCATCGCGCGCGAGCCTCAGCCGGCGCGCGCCGTCGATGCGGGCATCGAGCACCGCGAGCAGTCCGGCCATGTCCGCGGGTCTTGCCCGCTGAAGCGTGGCGTCCTCGGCGATCACCGATTGCACCAGGGATTCGAGGCCACGGACGTTTACCCGCTCGGAATACCAGGCGGCGCGAGTCAGCGTGCGCTTCGACAACTCGGCGTAGGCCTGATCGATCTTCACTTCGGCGGCCAGCTCCGCCGAGGCGCGCCCGTGCAAGCTCGCCATCCAGCTGTCGGCCGGCGCGCCCGGCTGCAGCGAATCGAGCACCGCGCGGATCAGGGAGACGCGCTCGGCCGGGTTCTTCGTCTTCGCCGCCGCCGCGAGCCCGAGCTCGAGCCGCTCGCGAAGATCCGGCCCCGCCATGAGTTGAATCGGCGGCGCGGCCGGCGCGGTTCTGGCCACCAGCGTCAGGTCGAAGCGCGATTGCCCGGCGGCGACGCGCAGTTCCGACACGACCTGGTCGAGCCACGCTCCCATCTCCGCGACCTCATCCGCCTTGTAGCCGTGGTGATTCTCGGGCCATTCGACGAGCTGCTTCCGCGCCGTCTCGGCGAGCGCCAGCCGCTTGGCGGCGTCGTCCACCGATCCGGCCTGGAAGAGGATGTCGGCAACGTCCCGGCTCAACTTGGCGAAGTCGTGCTCGCCGCGCGTATCGGCGTATCGCCGCGCCCGCGCCGCCTGGACGTAGGCGTTCGTCCGGTCCCAGTCCACATCAGCCGCGGCGATCGTCACGAGGTGGAGAACCGGGCTCGACTCCGTGCCACCGACGGGGATCGAAAGGACGACGCCGTCGCCGACGTGAGCGAACTCACCGTAGCTGACGAGCGTGCCGCCGTCGCGAAGGAACACGCGATACAGCGCGGCCTCGGCCTGGACAGCCAGCGTCTGACCGGCGCGGGCGTCCGCCGCATGAACCCCCGCGAGCACCGCGATCGCCAGGGCGATCGGGGCGCGGGATCGCCGGAACGGCCGCCAAACGCGCAGATCAGTCATCAGGATGTGCCAGCGTAAACCTCAGGGTATAGGGCGTCAAGGAACGCCCCACCGCGGGGCGGCACACTGTAGACGCGCCGCTCTGTGGAAAAGTTGTGGAAGAAGCGTGGATTGCCTGTGGACGCGCGGCGGTCGCCGAACTATTTTCGTTGTCCTGCCGGGGGAAACACGGCTGTTGCACTGTGTTGATGCGCCTTCGTCGCTCCTTTCGCTTGAACCCCTGCGGTGAGCCGCTAGAATCGCTCGTCTCCTACACCTCGATATTTTCTTTCAGAACGGCGGGTAACGAGAACGTGCATCGCTTTGACGAAGTCATCAACGGCCGCAAATACCACATCGAAGTTTCGAGCGTCGGCGTCGGTCAATACCGCGCCCAGATCGCTCGAACACCCGGCGGGTCGGCCGCCCTCATGCCGTTCTACGGGAAGACTCCGAACGAAGCCGCCAAACAACTGAGTCATTGGCTCGAGGTCGCGCACGGGAAGGCGAAGTCAAGAGTATAGTGGCGGCGTGCGTTCGCGACGGCTCGACGCGTTCCTGCTTTTCCTGACGCTCGGGACGATGGTCGCGGCGCCAGCGGCGGCGCAGCCGGCGCCGCCACCGCAGCAGCATGCCGCGACCGGCCTGCCGCGGGTTCGCCTCATTGCCACCGGCGGCACCATCTCCAACCGTTCGGGCGGACGCCTGAGCGCCGACGAACTGGTCAAGTCGATTCCGACGCTGGACCAGTACGTCCGCCCCGAGCATGAGCAGTTCTCCAACACCTCGAGCTCGTCGCTGACGCTGGTCCAATGGCGCGATATCGCTCGCCGCATCAACCAGGTGTTCCGCGAGGACTCCGCGCTCGCCGGCGTGGTTGTGACCACCGGCACCGACACGCTCGAGGAAACCGCCTACTTCCTCAACTTGACGGTACGGAGCGACAGGCCGGTCGTCGTGGTCGGCTCGATGCGGGATCCCGATACGGTGGGCTATGAGGGAGCGGCCAACCTGCTCGCCGGCTTTCGGGTTGCCGCCGAACCGGCATCGCGCGGAAAGGGCGTGCTCGTCGTCCTCAACGACCAGATCAACGCCGCGCGCGAGGTGACGAAGACCGATGCACACCGCCTCGACACTTTCACGAGCCGTGACTACGGGGTGATCGGCGTCGTCGACGAGGATCGTGTCGTTTACTACCGAAGCAGCCTGAAGCGGCACACGGCCGCCACCGAGTTCGACATCACGCACATCAACGATCTCCCGCGCGTCGACGTCGTCATGGTCTACCAGGACGCCGGCGGCGACGTCATCAAGGCGCTCGTCGATCTGGGCGCGAAGGGCATCGTCGTGGCCGGCGCAGGCGCAGGCGCCACCAGCGGGACACAGGGCGAGGGTCTGCGGTATGCCGCCGAGAAGGGCGTCGTCGTGGTCATGAGCACGAGGACTGGCAGCGGCCGCATTCCGGCGCGGCGCGGCGCCGTGACCGGCACGCGCGGCGCCTTTCAGCAGCGCATCTCCGCCGAGGATCTCGCGCCGGTCAAGGCGCGCATCCTGCTGATGCTCGCCCTCGCGACGACGAAGGACGCCGCCGCGATCCAGCGCATATTTACCGAGTACTAGGCAGCCGCGGCCCCCGGAACCATGAAGGCCGAGCTAGTGCTCGCGCCTCGCCCACCGCCCGGCCAGCCGCACGGTTCATGGTACGATCGTCGCGCCTATGACGACCAAGACGGTTGCCACGACCGCCATCAGACAGTGGGTCGACGAAGTCAGCGCCATCACCCGTCCAGCATCAGTGGTTTATTGCGATGGCTCCGACGCGGAGCAGCAGCGTTTGATCGGCGAGTGCCTCGCCTCGGGAGAGTTGCTCGAGCTCAATCAGCAGAAGCTCCCCGGCTGCTATCTCCATCGCAGCGCCCCGCATGACGTCGCGCGCACCGAACACCTGACCTTCGTCTGCACCGACACCAGGGAGGAAGCCGGCCCCAACAACAACTGGATGGCGCCGGGCGAGGCCGAGGCCAAGCTGCGTCCTCTCTTCGAGGGCGCGATGGCGGGCCGGACGATGTTCGTCGTGCCGTTCCTGATGGGGCCGGTCGGGTCGCGGTTCACCAAGGTCGGCGTCGAGATCACCGACAGCCGCTACGTCGTCCTCAGCATGCGGACGATGACGCGGATGGGCCAGGTGGCGCTCGACCACCTTGGCGAGTCGGACGACTTCACGCGCTGCCTGCACTCGCTCGGCGACCTCAGCCCCGATCGGCGCTTCATCATGCATTTCCCCCAGAAGAACGCCGTCTGGTCGATCGGATCGGGCTACGGCGGGAATGCGCTGCTCGGCAAGAAGTGCATGGCGCTTCGCCTCGCCAGCTGGTTCGGGCGCCAGGAGGGCTGGCTCGCCGAGCACATGCTGATCCTCGGCCTGAAGAGCCCGGACGGCCGGACGCGCTACGTGACCGGAGCCTTCCCGTCGGCGTGCGGCAAGACCAACCTCGCGATGCTGGTGCCGCCCGAGTCGATGAAGGGCTGGGAGGCGTGGACCGTCGGCGACGACATCGCGTGGCTGCGGCCGGGATCCGACGGTCGGCTGTGGGCCGTCAACCCCGAGGCCGGCTTCTTCGGCGTGGTCCCCGGCACGAGCCGCAAGACGAATCCCAACGCGTTCGACATGATCCAGCGCAACACGATCTACACGAACGTGGCGCTGCGGCCCGACGGGACCCCGTGGTGGGAAGGGCACGACGACCCGGCGCCGCCCGAAGCCCTGGACTGGCAGGGCCGGCCGTGGACGCCGCAGTCAGGCGAAAAGGCCGCGCATCCCAACAGCCGCTTCACGACGCCGGCGACCGAGTGCAAGTCGTTGTCGCCTGAATTCGACAACCCCGAAGGCGTGCCGATCGACGCGTTCCTGTTCGGCGCCCGCCGCCAGCGCCGCGTGCCGCTCGTCTTCGAAGCACGCGACTGGCAGCACGGGACGTTCCTCGGCGCCACGCTGTCGTCGGAAACGACCGCGGCGGCCACCGGGAAGGTGGGCGTGCTGCGCCGCGATCCGATGGCGATGTGGCCGTTCTGCGGCTACAACATGGCGGATTACTTCGCGCACTGGCTCCACATCGGCGCCGGGCTGACGTCGCCGCCGAAGATCTTCCGCGTCAACTGGTTTCGCACCAACGAGAACGGCCGCTTCATCTGGCCGGGCTTCGGCGAGAACCTGCGCGTGCTGAAGTGGATTCTCGATCGATGCGAGGGTACGCGGCAGCGCCGTCGAGACCTTGATCGGCCACGTGCCCACGCACGACGCGATCGATCGGACCGGAACGGATCTCACCGAGAAGGACATGGCCACCCTGCTGAAGGTGGATCCGGCCGAGTGGGTCGAGGCGGTCACCGGTCAGGGGGACTTCTTCGCGCTGTTCGGCGACCGGATCCCGAAGGCGCTGGTCGAGCAGCACGCGCGGCTCGGACGCCGCCTCGAGGAAGCGATCACGCCGCCCGAATTGCGCGGGCACGATCACACGCACTGACGCGCGCGCGCAGCCGTCGATCTCCCCCGACCGCTAGTCCGACGCTCAGCGCTTACCCTTGCCGCCGTCCTTCGGCGGCTCCTCGCCGGCGTCCGACTCGCCTTCGAGCAGATGCGGCAGCGTCGTCCCCAACGCCGGGGCAATGACGCCGGCGCGCACGTAGGTGAACAGCTTGTCGCGCGTGTCGGCGAGGTCGAGGTTGCGCATCGTCAACTGGCCGATGCGGTCCTGCGGCGAGAACACCGACGCGCCCTTCTCCATCGTCAGCCGCTCGGGCTTGTAGGTCAGGTTCGGGCTGGTCGTATCGAGGATCGAGTAATCGTTGCCGCGGCGCAGTTCGAGGGTCACTTCCCCGGTGACCGCGCGCGCGACCCAGCGCTGGGCGGTTTCGCGCAGCATCATCGCCTGCGGATCGAACCAGCGTCCCTGATAGAGCAGGCGCCCGAGGCGGCGGCCGTTGTCGCGGTACTGCTCGATCGTGTCCTCGTTGTGAATGCCGGTGATCAACCGCTCGTAGGCGATGAACAGCAGCGCCATGCCCGGCGCCTCGTAGATGCCGCGGCTCTTGGCCTCGATGATCCGGTTCTCGATCTGGTCGCTCATGCCGAGGCCGTGGCGGCCGCCGACCTGGTTGGCCTCGAGGATGAGCTTCACGCCGTCGGTGTAGCCGATGCCGTTGATCGCGGTCGGCTGTCCCTCCTCGAACCGCAGCGTCACTTCCTCAGCCTTCACGTCGAGGTTCGGCTTCCAGAACGGCACGCCCATGATCGGCTCGACGATCCGCATGCTGGTGCCGAGCTGTTCGAGGTCCTTCGCTTCGTGCGTCGCGCCCAGGATGTTGGAGTCGGTGGAGTACGCCTTCTCGGCGCTCATCCGATACGCGAGCCCGGCGCGGTGCATGTACTCGGACATCTCGGCGCGGCCACCGAGCTCGTCGATGAACGTCTGGTCCAGCCACGGCTTGTAGATGCGCAGCTTCGGGTTCGCGAGCAGGCCGTAGCGGTAGAAGCGCTCGATGTCGTTGCCCTTGAAGGTGCTGCCGTCACCCCAGATGTGGACGTCGTCTTCCCGCATCGCCGAGACGAGCAACGTCCCGGTGACGGCGCGGCCAATCGGCGTGGTGTTGAAGTAGGGCACGCCGGCGGTCGAGATGTGGAACGCGCCGCACTGCAGGACCGCCAGTCCCTCGGAGACCAGCTCGGCGCGGCAGTCGATCAGCCGCGCGTGCTCGGCGCCATACTGCAGCGCGCGCCGCGGGATGTCGTCGTAGTCGGGCTCGTCGGGCTGGCCGAGATTGGCGGTGTAGGCGTACGGGATGGCTCCCTTGGCCCGCATCCAGTGCAGCGCGGCACTGGTATCGAGGCCGCCGGAAAATGCGATCCCGACCTTTTCGCCGGTGGGGAGAGACTGGAGGATGTTCGACATTCGCTCGTAACGGTCCTTGGTGCTATGGCTTCGGCTGCCGGGTCAGGCTGAAGACGCCGGTGTAATACGCGTTGGTGTAGAACCCGACGAACTCCTTGCCGTTCGCCCGCCCGATCCAGTCGTAGACGCCGCCGTCCTTCGGTCCGAGATCGGCCGTCCCCTTGAAGAGCACGACACCGCCGGACTGCCGGCCTTCCATGGCGATGGTGTACTTGTAGGGACGCCCGCAGTCGCCCTCGAAGGTCGCCTCGTAGACGTCGCCTTTGCGAACGACGTTCGCTTCGAGTTTGGCGCACTGCTCCTTCGGGGGCGTCGTCGGCTGGGCCGGGTTGTAGGAGCTCCACACACCCGACCACGTCCCGGCGATGTCGGGCGGCGCCGCCGGCGCACCGCGCTGCTGGGCCCAGACCATACTGCCGATCGTCAGCAGCGCCACCGCGAAACCCAGCCCGACCTTCTTCATGCCTTCCTCCATCGCACCCGCCAAATATTGATGATACTGGCCTTTGGGGACTACGCAGAGGGAAGTCAGAAGTCGGAAGTCAAAAGTCAAAAAGGTGGTGCAGAACCATTTTGACTTCTCCCTTTTTTACTTCTGACTTTCTACATTTACAAGAATTGAGGCGCTTCCCGACTAGCCGGCGCTACCAGGTGTAGCTGCCGGCGGGGGGCGGCCACGCGCCGAGCAACTGGCGCAGGAGAATGATCTGACCGAGGTGATGGGCGTTGTGGTTGGCCATGTGAATCAACGCATCGCGCACCGTGTAGTGCGCCAGCGGCGGAAACTCGATGGCGGGGTCGATGAGACGATCGGCGCGCGACTCCGGCTCGCCGAGTGACGCCGCGCGCTCGAGCACCTGGATGAACCGCTGCTCGAGCTGAGGCCAAGTACCGGGAGCGGCCTGCGGCCATCCCAACGCGGCGCTCTGCACCATCGGCGCGTGCACGCCTTCGCAGCGGCTCACGAACCACTCCTGCCAGAAGATCAGGTGAGCGACGACCTCCGCGATCGAGTGCGTGGCGCCGTCGACGCGACGGTGGGCGTCCTCCATCGACAGACCTTCGATAGCGCGCGCCGGTGCGATGTGCGCGACGGGTTCGAGCAGTAGTTCGCGGACGTGCATAGCCCGCGATTGTACCACGCCATTCAGCGATCGGCCGCGGTGACGCGCACGAACAGGTCGAAGTCGTGCGCGGTGTCGAGTTCGTCGATCGGGTGTCTCGAGGTGAAGGCGAGCACGAGGCCGGCCGCATCGAGCACGGGCGCCACGCTCTCCTCCATCCACCCGCCGGCAGTGCCCACGCTCACCCACGTGATCCGCCCGGTGACGCGGTCGAAGAGAAAGACGTCCGGCACCAGGTTGATATCCTCGTCGTCCGGTTCGCAGCGTTGAGCGCAGACGAGGTTCGACGCATTCGACTGGAACGCCACGAACCGGCCGTCGCGCGAGATCGAGGGACTCCCGCTCACGCCGTTGGCTGCGCGCCCGGCGGGATTGCGGCTCACGAGCGTGACCGACCCGGTCGCGACATCCGCCAGGAACACGTCGGGGGAACGGTTCTGATCGCCGTCGACGAGGCTGCTGACTGAGGAAACATAGGCGACGTAGGCACCATCGCGGCTGATGACCGGACGGCTGCTGTCATCCTGCACCCCGCCGGCCGGCGGAGGCCTGAGCCGCCGTGTCACCTGTAGTTGCGTGTCGCGGAGGTAGATGCCTCGATGCGCCGAACTGCTGGTGGCCGCGCGTGTCCGGCCCTCGGGTCCGACCCGATTGGCGAGTGGTGCGGTCGAGATGAACGCGACATGGCGGCCGTCGCCGCTCAGGCTCGGCGAGATGCTGGCGCCCTCGGCCGACTGAACGCCCTGCGAATCCACGCTGACTCTGATGGTCTGCATGGTGCGGGTCTGCACAAGATAGATGTCGGAGCGTGGACCGTTCGCGTCCCCGCCAGGGACCAGGTTCGTCGCCGACGATTCGAACACGACCAACGCGCCGTCGTCACTCAGGGCGGCGCCGCCGCTCCAGCCGTTGGCGGGCTGGCCACCCGGCCCGATGCTGACGCGGCGCGTCGAGTCCGTGACGCGATCCCGAAAGATCACTGCGGCGTGCGCCGGCGCCGTGGGCGACAGCGACAACGCCGCTTCGAACACGAGGTACCGGCCATCCTCGCTCAAGCGAGGATAGATGCAATCACTGCGCAGTGGCGCGCCGTCCGCGCTGTCGCTTTCGAGCGTCACCGTTCCGGTGTCGTGCTCGAGCACGTAGATGTCCGCGAGCCCGTCCTGGTCCGCCGGCGACAGTCGCTCGTACGACGCGAAGGCGACCAGGCGCCCGTCGGCACTGACGCTGACCGAAGGCGGACTCGCCGGCGAGCGCATGCGATCGCGCTGCGCGACCGTCAGCATCGTCATCGGCGCGGGACCGGCCCGCACGTCGCCGAGGAGCAGGGCGGTCGCGGCGATGAAACAGGCGCGGCGCATCCTGACCTCACGGCCGCGCAGAAACCTCGGCAGCCACGGCCCGACCCATTCGCACCGCCCGCGTGGTCTCGAACGAGCCGTCGTCGCAATACCACACGCCGGTTCCGGCCAGCGCCGAGCGCGCCCGCAGATCGACGCCGTCGAGTTGCTCGATCACATGCTCGAGCTCGTGGGCGATCAGCTCGGCGACGTTCTCGAGCGGCCTGATGTTGACGATTGCGGCGATGCGGCCGCCGGAGATCCTGACCTCCGTCCGGGCCCGGTTGCGCCCGCCTCCTTGATCCTGGTAAGCGACCACTCGTACGGTCAGCCATGTCGCCTTCGCGATACGCAGGCACTGCCGGCGGAACGTCGCGGAACGCTGGACCATACTCTCGACGAATGGACGGAACGAAGAGGGGAACGACAGGTTCTCGGGGATGGTCACGCCCGACGCGGCGAACGACTGCTCGCGCAGGTAGACGCGAGTCACCTGCGGGTGCGCGTGAAGTGCGAGTGACGCGGACGATGGCGCCTGCCAGCTGGTGCGATCGTCCGATTGCGCGAACACAGAGACGCGCTGGACACCGAGGACAGTCGAGACAACGGTGACGGCGGCAAAAACGCGTGTCCATCGCATGATGCAGTTAGACGGGACGTATCGATGGAGTGTTGCGTGCGCACTGCTGTCAGATGTCGATAACAACGTTGAGGTAATGGGAATCCGGACTCCCCACTACGACGATCCCGATTGCTGATTACTCAGCGCGCAGTGCCGTGACCGGATCGATCCGCGTCGAGCGGCGCGCCGGCAGGTAGCACGCGAGCAGGCCGGTCAGCAGGAACGCCAACGCCGCGCCGGCGAATGTCGTCAAATCGAGAGGCGGAACGTCGAACAGGAACGGGCTGAGCAGACGCGCCAGGCCGGCCGCCAGTGCCAGGCCCGTGGCTGAGCCGATCACGGCGAGCCAGAGGCCCTGCCGCAGCACCAGGCCCACGACGTCCCAGCCAGTGGCGCCGAGCGCGACGCGGATGCCGAACTCGCGCATCCGCTGCGCGGCCGCGTACGCGGTCACGCCGTAGATACCGAGCATCGCGAGCAGCAGACCGACGAGTCCCAGTCCGCTCGCCAGCGACGCCACGATTCGCTGCGGCGTCAGCCCGAGCCGCGTCGAGTCCTCGAGCGTCTGCGAGCTGACCGCCGGCAGCATCGGTTCGATCGCCGCGACCACGGCGCGCATCTCCGCGGTGAGCCGCCCGCCGTCCTTCGCACGCGCGCCGATGGTGAGGCGCCGATCGAAGTGCTGCCGCAGCGGTACGTAGACATAGGACCCGGCGACGCCGTCAATCAGGCTGCTGGCCCTGACGTCGCGCGCGATGCCGATGATGGTGCTCGTCACGGCGGCTCCCGAAAAGCCGCGGTACACGAGCCGCTTGCCGATCGCCGACTCGCCCGGCCACAGCCGGCTGGCGATGGCTTCGCCGATGATCGTCACGGGAGGAGCGCCCTTCGCATCGGTTGCGGCGAAGTCACGGCCGGCGACGAGCGGAATTCTGAGCGTGCCGAAATAACCCGGAGTCACCAGGTTCCAGGAGACGTGCAGGTTCGCCGCATCGTCGCCGGATCGCCCGGGCACCGCGATGCCGTCGAGCTGAATGCCCTCGAAGCCACCGGGAAACACGCTCGCGACGGCCACCGACTGCACGTTTGGCTGACTGCGCAGCCGCGACACGACGTCCTCCACGAACGCGAGACCTGCCTCCTCCGAGTACTGGACCGTGGCCAGGTCGACGGCGGCGATTTCGACACCGGATGAATCGAACCCCGGGTTGAGCGACCCGGCCCGGTTCAGCGCCTTGACGAACAGCGCCGCGACCACAACCAGCACCAGGCTGAATGCCACCTGCGCCGCAACGAACGCGCTGCGCAGCCTGGTCCGCCCCGCCGTCTGCCGCCCATCGGCCTTCAACGCGCTGACGACGTCCGATCGCGAGGCACGAAGAGCGGGAACGAGACCGGAGACCAGCGCGGCGGCAAATGTGAGACCCGCGGTGAACGCCAGGACGCGAAGATCCAGCGCGATCGGGATGTTGATCGGAAAGGGCAGTGACGGCAGGCTCGATGCCGCGCCGATCAGGAACTGAGCCAGGATGACGCCAGCGCTCCCGCCGACCGCAAACAGCAGGGTCGTCTCGGTGAGCAGCTGGCGCACCAGCCGTCCGCGCCCGGCGCCGATAGCCAGACGCACGGCGACTTCGTGCCGGCGCGCAGTCCCGCTGGCCAGCAGCATGCCGGCGACGTTGGCGCAGGCCACGGCCAGCACCAGCGACACGATCAGCCCGAGGACGACCACCAACGCCACGATCGCGCGACGATTGCCGGACGCGCTCGAAGAGGAGACGACATGCGTGACCGGCGCGCCGGACGGCCGCGCGTGCTCCTGGTTGAGCGCACGTCCGAGCACGTCGATTTCCTGGGCCGCCTGGGCGACCGTAACGCCGGCGCGAAGGCGTCCGCCGATCACGAGGTAGCCTCCGCCACGGTTGGCCAGCATCGCCGCTCTCGCGTCGCTGTTCGCCGGCAGCGCGAGCGGGACCCACAGATCCGGCGCCACGATGCTCGTGCCCTGGAAGCCCGGCGCCGCGACGCCGACAATCGTGAACGGCTGGCCGTTCAGCTGGAGCACCGCGCCGATCACGCCAGGGTCGCGATTGAACCGGCTCGTCCAGAATCGATGACCCAGGACGGTGGTCGGGCCAGGCGGCGCACTGTCCGCCGTGTCGAACAACCGCCCCATCAGCCGGAACGGCGCCCAGCACCGAGAAATAGTTGACGGTCACCGACTGACCGAACGCGCTCTCGGCCGGGCCGAGCTGCCGGGCCGCCGGAGGCTCGTCGCATGGGGCATCAGGCTGCGCGCGTAGGCGTCGGTGAGGGAGGTCGCGCGGGCGCGGACGTCGAGGTACACGGGGTACGAAGTGGGATTGATGCCGCCGTCCGGGCGGCCGTTCCCGATTTCCACCAGGGCGGCCGGGTCGGCCACGCCCACCGGATCCCGCAGCAGCAGCGCGTTCGCGACGCTGAACACCGCGGCGGTGGCGCCAATGCCGATCGCCAGCGACAGCGCGGCAGTGATCGCGAAGCCCGGCGAACGGCGAAGCAGACGCGCCGCGTGCTGGAGATCGCGCACGGCATCGTCCATCCACGTGAACGACCGGGCGTCGCGATGCGCGTCCCTGGTCCGCTCCGTCCCCAGCTGGAGTCGCGCGGCGCGGTACGCATCGGATGGCGTCAGGCCGCGGCGTTCGTAGTCGTCCTGGAGCAGGCGCAGGTGCGCCGTCAGCTCACGCTGCAGCTCGGCGTCTGCCTCCTGCTGGCGGAACTGGGTGATTACCCGGGCGATGAATCGGCGGATTTCCATGCGCTGATTGCACCCTTCTTCCACTGGCCGTCCCAGTGGAGACTGGCATCTTCATGCAGCCCCCACTGGCATGTCAAGTGGAATGGTCCGGCGGCGACGAGGCGGGCGGCCCCAAGGGAGGGACGCGGTGGCACTCTTGTTGAAACTGCTATGCAATGGGATGAAGGCGACATCACTGCAGCGCCCGCGCAAGCCACCGCCGGCCGGTTTTGTTCAGGTCCGTGGCGCTCGCGAACACAACCTGAAGAACATTGACGTCGACATTCCACGTGATGCGCTGGTTGTCTTCACCGGCGTCTCCGGATCCGGCAAGTCCTCGCTGGCATTCGGCACGCTCTACGCCGAAGCCCAGCGGCGATATCTCGAGTCCGTCTCCCCCTACGCACGCCGGCTCTTCCACCAGATGTCGGTGCCTGAGGTCGACGAGGTCGATGGCCTTCCCCCTGCCGTCGCGCTGCAGCAGCAGCGCGGTTCGCCGACGACGAGGTCGTCCGTAGGCAGCGTGACGACGCTGTCGAATCTACTGCGGATGCTCTATTCGCGTGCCGGCGAGTATCCGCCCCGGCAGCCGCTGCTCTATGCCGACTCGTTCTCGCCGAACACGCCCGATGGCGCCTGCCCGCAGTGCCACGGCCTCGGCCGCATTTACGATGCGACCGAACGATCGATGGTGCCGGACGATTCGCTGACGATTCGCGAGCGGGCAATCGCGGCATGGCCGCCGGCCTGGCACGGGCAGAACCTGCGCGATATCGTGACCACGCTCGGCTACGACATCGACCGGCCCTGGCGCGAGCTGCCCGAACGGGACCGCAACTGGCTGCTGTTCACCGACGAGCAGCCGGTTGTTCCCGTCTATGCCGGCTACGAGCCGCCCGAGGTGCGGCGCGCGCTCAAGAAGAAGGAAGAACCGAGCTATCAGGGCACGTTCACGGGCGCGCGGCGCTACGTGCTGCACACGTTCGCCAACACCCAGAGCCCGCTGATGAAGCGGCGCGTGTCGCGCTACCTGGTCAGCACCGACTGCCCGACCTGTCATGGCAAGCGGCTCAAGCCGGAGGCGCTCTCGGTGACGTTCGCAGGCCGCGATATCGCCGACATGTCGCGTGTACCGCTGAAGCAGTTGCTCGCGATTTTCCGGCCCTTCGCCGACGGGACCGCACCTCACCTGGCCAGGACGTCCAGGGAGCATCCGGAAAAGGCGATGGTGACCGAGCGGATCGCGCAGGATTTCGTCGCAAGGCTGGCCGTGCTGCTCGATCTCGGCCTGGGCTACCTGACCCTTGAACGCAGTACCCCGACGCTCTCGCCAGGCGAGCTGCAGCGGCTGCGCCTCGCCACCCAGGTGCGCTCCAACCTGTTCGGGGTCGTGTACGTGCTCGACGAGCCGTCAGCCGGTCTGCACCCCGCCGACACCGAAGCGCTGCTGCGCGCGCTCGACCGGCTCAAGGCGTCCGGCAACTCGCTGTTCGTCGTCGAGCACGACCTCGACGTGATCAGGCACGCCGACTGGATCGTCGACGTCGGGCCCGCCGCCGGCGAACACGGAGGGCGCATCCTCTACAGCGGTCCTCCTTCGGGTCTCGAGGCCATCTCCGGTTCGCGGACACGCGAGTACCTGTTCGCACCAGAGACGGTCGCGCGACGAAGGCCGCGGACGCCCGCGGAGTGGCTCCGGCTGGCCGGCGTCACTCGGAACAACCTCGTGGACCTCGACGCCGAGTTTCCGCTCGGCGTCATGACTGCGGTCACCGGCGTGTCCGGATCCGGCAAATCGAGCCTTGTCAGCCAGGCTCTCGTCGAGCTCGTGGCCGAGCATCTCGGGCATGAGGTCACGACCGAGGACGCGGAAGGCGAGGAGCTCGAGCGCGCGGCGCCAGACGAGGTCGGCGGCCGGATCGTCAGCGGGATGGAGCACATTCGGCGGCTGGTGCGCGTCGATCAGAAGCCCATCGGCCGGACTCCGCGATCCAACCTCGCCACCTACACCGGGCTGTTCGATCACGTCCGCAAGCTGTTCGCGTCGACCAAGGCGGCGCGGGCACGGCGCTACGACGCCGGCCGGTTCTCCTTCAACATGCCGAAGGGACGCTGCGAGACCTGCACCGGTGAAGGGTTCGTAATGGTCGAACTGCTGTTCTTGCCGAGCGTCTACGCGCCCTGTCCGGCGTGTCACGGCGCCCGCTACAACGCGAGGACGCTCGAGATCCGGTACCGGGACAACACAATCGCCGACGTGCTCGCCATGACCGTCGACGCCGCGCGCGACTTCTTCACCGACGAGCCGGCCATCCGCCACGCGCTGGAGGTCCTGCACCGGGTCGGGGTCGGCTACCTGCGGCTCGGCCAGTCCGCCACCGAGCTCTCGGGCGGCGAGGCCCAGCGGATCAAGCTGGCGACCGAGCTGCAGCGGACCGAGCGCGGCAACACGCTCTATGTCCTCGACGAACCGACCACGGGCCTGCACCCGGCCGACGTCGAGAAGCTGATGACGCAGCTCGACGGCCTCGTCGCCGCGGGCAATACCGTCATCGTCGTCGAGCACGAGATGCGCGTCGTCGCGCACAGCGACTGGGTGATCGACGTCGGGCCCGGCGCCGGCGAAGAGGGGGGACAGATTGTCGCCGCCGGTCCACCCGATCGCGTGGCGCGGAGCCGCGAGAGCCGGACGGCCTCCTACCTCGCGCGCGCTGTGGCCTGACGCCGCAGCATTCAGATCCGAGTAGAGAACTCTCTTACTCGTTCCGCAAGGCGATTGCGGGATCGACCGACATGGCGCGCCTGGCGGGCACGGCGCACGCGATCAAGGCCACGGTCATGAGCAGTGCCGGCACGGCCAGGAGCGTGATGGGATCGGCGGGTCGCACGCCGTACAACTGACCCGACATCATCGGCGTCAATGCGAGCGACGAGGCAATGCCGATGACAATGCCGGCGCCCGCGAGCAGCACGCCCTGCCGGACCACAAGGGTGAGGACCTGGAGCGGTTCGGCGCCGAGCGCCAGCCGGATGCCGACTTCCTGCGTGCGTTCGCTGACGACCAGCGCCATGACGCCGTAGACCCCGACCGACGCCAGCGTCAGCGCCAGCAGATCGAACGCCAGCGCGAGGATCAGGATGAAACGCCGTTCGGCCACCGACGCGGCGCGCACGTCCGTCATCGTCCGCATGTCGTAGACGGCCATGTCCTTCTCGAGGGCTTTCAGCTCGGCACGAACCGAGGCGGCGACCGCCGCCGGATCGTCGCGCGTCCGGATCACGACGAACGGCGCGACCGGCGGGCCCTGCAGGTACCAGATGTACATCTCCGAGGCCGGCTGCACGTCGAGCCCGGCATGACGCAGATCGCCGACCACGCCGATCACGGTGGTCCACGGCGTCTGGGGATTGTTCCCGACGCGGAAGCGCCGGCCGACGGGATCCTCGTTGGGCCAGACCCGTCGGGACATCGTTTCGTTGATCACCGCGACCTGCTGACCGGTGGGACCGTCCTCGGGGGTGAACGTGCGGCCGCGCAGAATCGGCATGCCCATCGTCTGGAAATAGTTGTGCACGGCCCGGCGGAATTCGATCTCCGGCATCTCGCTCGCCGGCATGCTGCGTCCTTCGGGCATGATGCGGGTGCTGACGTTCGTGCTGCCGAGCGGCAGGCGGGTGGTGCCGCCGCTCGTCAGGACTCCGGGCAGCGACTCGATGCGCTCGAACATCGAGGCGTAGAACGCACGCCGTGCGTCCGGCGTATCGATGCGGTTCGGCAGCTGGATCTGCAACGTCAGCAGGTTCTCGGCGCGGAATCCTGGATCGACGCTGAGCAGGCTGACGAAGCTTCGCAGCAGAAGTCCGGCCCCTGTCGTCAGCACGACGGCAAGCGCCACTTCTCCGACGACGAGCACGGCACGCAGGCGGCGGCGCGCGACGCCGCCGGTCACGCTGCGCGAGGTGTCCTTCAGCGAGTTCTGCAGATCGCTGCGGCCGGCGGCGATCGCCGGCGCGATCCCGACCAGCACTCCCGCCAGGATCGAGACAAGGGCGGTGAAGAGCACGATGGTCAGGTCGGGACGGACCTCGGCGATGCGCGGCAGTTCGGGTGGCGCGATCGCCACGAGCACGCGGACGCCGATCCACACCAGCCCGAGGCCGAGTACCCCGCCCGCCGTTGACAGCAGCAGCGACTCCGACAGCATCTGCGCCAGCAACCGGCCGCGGCCGGCGCCGAGCGCGGTGCGGACGGCAATCTCCTTCTGGCGGGCGACGCTGCGCGCCAGCATCAGGTTGGCGACGTTGACGCAGGCCATGAGCAGCACGAATCCAACGCCCGCAAGCAGCAGGATCAGCGCGGACCTGACACGTCCGACCGCCTGGTCGTGCAGGGCCACGACGTTGGACTTCAGGCCGCGGTTGAAGTCCGGATACTCCTGCTCCAGGCGCGCGACGATCGTCGCGATCTCCTCGCGGGCCTGCTCGATCGTCACCCCAGGGGCGAGCCGTCCGACGACGCTGAGAAAGTGCGGGATGCGGCTGGGCGCGCCGTTCTGGACGAACTGCCCGGTGGTGATATCCAGCGGCAGCCACGCGTCGGGCTCGACCGACGCCGAGAACCCGCTCGGCCCGAGCATCGACTTCAAGGGAAAGTGGAAGTCCGGCGGCATCACGCCGATCACCGTCGTCGGCTGCTCCGCGATCGAGAGCTGACGGCCGATGATGTCGGGGTCGGCGCCAAATCGCCGGCGCCAGTAGCCGTCGCTCAGGACGATGACGCCGCTGCGATCCGTGGCCGCCAGGCCGCGACCGAGCGCGGCGCTGCGGCCGATCAGCTCGAACATCCCCGGCGACGTCCCGGACGCGGCGAACTGTTCGGTCCCGGACTCGGTGCGCAGCGTCGGCGTACCGAGGAACGAATACATCATCTCGAGCCGGTCGAGCGTGCGGGTCGCGGCCTTGACGTCGAGGAAATTCGCGTTCGACATCGGATACTGCCGGACGCCCTCGCGAGTGTTGTCGTTCCAGACCATCACCAGGCGCTCGGGCGCGGCGTATGGCAGCGGCCGCAGCAGGACGCCGTTGACGACGCTGAAGATGGCGCTGTTGGCGCCGATGCCGAGCGCCAGCGCGACGACCGTGAGCGCGGTGAACACCGGCGTGCGCATGAACATGCGCAGCGCATACCGCAGATCCATTGCGACCGACTGCCACACCATGGGCCGTCTCTCCTGCTCGAGTCTCGCGAGCTGTTCGTGGGCGTTGGGAAACAGCAGCCAGCGCCGGCCTGCTGCCGCTCGTTCGAGCGTGGCGTTGACGAGCACGTCGCGGACGCTCTGTGCCAGGAAGCGGCCGCGCCGGCCCTCGCGCCCCGCGTCGGCGTAGCGATCGCGGAAGATGCGGCGCATCGGCGCCGCGAACCGGGTTCGGAAGGCGCGCGGGAACGCGAGCAGCAGCAGCGCGTACACGCGCTCGGCGATCACGCGCTGGCTCCCGGCAGCAACCGCCGTCGTCGCGCGGTCTGGACCTGCTGCTCGAGGCGGCGGGCCTCGCCACGCGCGACCTCGAGGCCGTTGCGCGTGAGCTTGTAGTACCGCCGGCGCTCGTCGTCTTCGTCAGGGTCCGGCCGCTCCTCGAGCTCTTCGATGAGTCCGGCTTCGAGCAGTCGATTCAAGGCGCGATACATCGAGCCCGCGTGCAGGCTGATGGCGCCGCCGGTCCGGCGCTCCACGTCGAGCATCACGGCATAGCCATGCTGCTCGCCGCCGGCGAGGGTCAGCAGAATCTCGAAGGACACCGGGGTCAGCGGGAGGAATGCGGCAACGTTGAGGCGGTCGGCCATGTGTGCCCGTCAACTATATGCATCAGGCACATAGAGCAACAAGCGGAGAAGCCGCGAAACGGCCGAAATCGGTGGGGTGAACGGCGGGGCGAACGGCGACGGCGTCAGCCGTCGCCCGAGCTACGCGACGCGGGAAGAGCGCTCGTCCTCTTCGATCGGCAACAACACCGGCTGCTGCGTCGCGACCCGCCGACGTCGTCCACGCCACGCCGCAAGTCGGCGCAGCGACAGGGCGATACCTGTCCAGACCAGGAAGCCGCCGCCGGCCGAGGCGAGGCCCGCGACGGCTTCACCTGGAATCCCGCCGAGCTCACCGGTGTGCGCAAACCGCATCCAGCCGCGCACCTTCTGGCCGAGGCTGGTGCCCGCGTAGGGCTCCCAGCGGATGTCGGCGCCGGTGCCGGCGTCGAGCGTCAGCGTGGATCGCGCGAAGCTGTTCCAATGTTCACGATCCGAGATCGTGAACGCGACCGGTCCGCTCTGCCCGCGCGGCAGCCGGATGACCATCGTCCGCCAGGTTGGAACCTGGCTGGCGGCGCGCGCGACGAGCGAGTCGAGGGTCGGCGGCGGACCTGCGTGTGAGGCGCCAGCGGCCACGGCCTGCGCACCAGACGTGTCGGCTGGCCTCGCCGCGGGCCGCTCGGCGGCCGCCGTCGCGTTGCCACGGCCGCGGCCACGGCCCTGCCCTGCCGGCCCGTTCTCCGCCGCCGGACCGCCGCCGCGTCCGGCTGCTGGCGCCGGTCGCGGGCTGCCGGTGATCGTGTAGACCAGGTTGCTCGCCCACGTGTAGGAGATGACCATGCCGGTCGCGGTCAGCACGATGATCACGGGGGCGCACCAGAAGCCAATCGCGTTGTGCCAGTTGAAGTCACGCGCCTTGCCGCGGAGGCCACGCTTGAACCACACCACGGCGAGGAGATGCTTCGCGGTCCACTGGCGCGGCCACCAGAGATAGAGACCGCTCACCGCCAGCACGAGGAACGCGGTGTTACAGGCGCCGGTGATCGCGCGCGCCGTCGCGCGGCCTTCACCCTCGACGGCCAGCCAGCGATGCCAGTTCGTGACCGATCGGTAGAAGGCGCGGGCCCGGGGAGAGCCGAACCCGAGCACCTGCCCCGTATAGGGATTCACGTAGGCCGTGCCGGCCGTGCCCAGCGCCACGGCCGCGGCGGCGGTGGGATCGGAGTCGAGCGTGAGTGTGGCCGGCTGCGCGTCGGGCAGCGCGGTTCGTACGTTCTGCAGCAGGACGTCGACGGGCAGCCGCTGACTGCCGTCAGCCGGGGGCGTCACGACGCGGTGATCGCGCTCGATCATCTTCAGCACGGATTGCTGAAAGGTGAGCAAGGTCCCTGTCACCGACATGATCAGGATCACGGACCCGGCGACGACGCCGGCGGCGAGGTGGGTCCAGAAGAGAATCTTTCGAAACGCCATGCGCTGACCTGCCTACAGCTCCGCCCACTGGCGGAGCAGGTTGTGATACACGCCGGTGAGCTGCACCGACGAGGGATGATCCGGAACGTCGCGCACGAGGCGCTGGATCGCCGTGTCCATGTCGAACAGCAGCGCCCGCCGCCCGTCGTCGCGAATGAGGCTCTGGATCCAGAAGAACGACGCGACCCGCTCGCCCCGTGTGATCGGCGTGACCCGGTGCAGGCTGGTCGAGGGATACAGCACCATGTGGCCCGCCGGCAGCTTGACGCTGTGCGTGCCGTAGGTGTCTTCGACGATCAGCTCGCCGCCGTCGTAATCGGCGGGATCGGCAAAGAACAAGGTCGCCGAGAGATCCGTCCGGACCCGGTGCGGCGTGCCCGGGACCTGGCGAATCGCGTTGTCGACATGACTGCCGAACGAGTGCCCGCCGCCGTAGCGGTTGAACATCGGCGGGTACACCTTGAGCGGCAGCGCCGCCGACATGAACAGGGGGCTGCGCTGCAGGGCGCCCAGGATCAGCTGGCCGAGCTCCTGCGCCTCGCGCGAGTCCTCGGGCAGCTGCAGGTTCTGTTTGGTCCGTGACGACTGGTGCCCGGCGGTGACGCGGCCGTCGGCCCACGGCGCCGCGTCGAGCACGCGCCGGGCCTGCGCCACCTGGTCGGGGGTCAGGTACGTCGGGAATCTGCTGGAGCATGCGCGACGCGTCCCGCTCAGAACCGGATCGCGGTCGACAGCAGGAACGACCGTGGCGTGCCGCGGTTGTAGCGGCCGCCGTTGTTGTTGATGTTCCTGATGTAGACCCGGTCGGTGGCGTTGTAGATGTTCAGCCGCAGCGTCACACGCTCGGCGATCGGCGCCTCGACCAGCCCGTCGACGAGCGCGTAGCGCGGCACCACGATGGTGTTCGCGGCGTTGACGAAGACCGCGTCGGTGTAGCGCACGCCGCCGCCGACGCGAATGTCGGCCGGGAGGCGATACGTCGCCCAGACGTTCCCCGACAGCTCCGGCGCCAGTATCAGCCGCCGCCCGTTCGTCAGCGGGTTCTGGCTGAGGACTTCCGAATCCAGATACTGGACGCTGAGGTTCACGTCGAGCCGCGTCGTGATCCGTCCGACCATCGACAGGTTGATCCCCGAGACCTGCTGCTTGTCGTCCTGGTTGAAGACCGGCGGCACCGTCGTCGCATCCGCGACGAAGATGACGTTGCGGTTCTCGGTCCAGAACCAGGCGCCGCTCAACTGCAGCCGGTTGCCCGCCAGATCCCACTTGGTTCCGACTTCGTAGTTCGTCGACTCCTGCGGATCGACGTTGGGATTGTTCTGGTTGCCCTCGGCGGCATTGAGCTGGAAGTTCGCCGAGCCGGGCGGCGTCGAGGACGTGCCAACCGAGGCGTAGACGTTGCCGAGATCGTTCAACCGGTACAGCACACCGGCCTTGCCGCTGACGAGCGTGTCGCGGCCTTCCAGATCCGTCACCACGCCGGCGACGGTCCGGGCATACGAGTCGGTGTCGTAGGCCTCGACGCGAATCCCGCCGTTGACGCGCACGCGCGGCCCGATGTCGAACGCGTCGAACGCATACACGGCCAGCGTGTCGGTGCGACCCTCGGACGTGGCGCCGCTCGGCGCGATCGCCATGCCGACGACCGGGCTGAAGACGTCGGGCGCGTGAAGATCGATCGGCGCGCGCGTACCGACCCCAATCAGTCCTGGTGCCGACTGCGATTCACGCGCGACCTCGACGCCGAGGCTCAACTCGTGCCGCGTGGCGCCAAGGCTGCCGCGCGCGCTGAGGTTGGTCTGGTTCGAGAAGATGTCGTTGTGCCGTTCGTTGGCCTGGCGGCTCAACGTGACCAGGTTGGTCGCGGGGTTGTAGGCCGCGGCGTTCGCGATGCTGGTGATGACCGCTTCCCGCGCGCTGTTGTTGTAGCGCGTCTGATTGCGGACGGTGACGGCCGGCGTGATGTCGTGCTCCAGCCGCAGCATCGCGCTGTCCTGGCGCCCGTGGTCGTAGTCGTAGTCGGGGCTGCCGTAGTAGTTCGTCTGATCGACCGGCGTCGGCGCCACGGGCGACGCCGGGGTCAGTTCTCCGACCGGGGACGCCACGGCGGGCAGACCGTAGTCGGCCAGATTGTCCTGCCGCATGATCTGGCCCGACAGCGTGGCGCGCGTGCTGGTGCCGAGCCCGAACGCCACCGACGGCGCGATCGCGAGGCTCTCACGCGACGCGTAGTCGCGGCCGGCCACGCCACCGTCCTGCCACAGGACGTTCACGCGCACGGCGGCGTTGCCCAGGAACGTCCCCGGCGCACCGAGCGAGATCGGCTGGTTGACGTCGGCGGTCGCGCGCGCCTGTTCCCCGGCGCCGTAACTCAGGCTGGCCGTGCTGGCTTTCGCGCGGTGCGGAGCCTTGCTGGTCAGATTGAGGTAGCCCGCCGCGTTGGTGCGGCCGACGTCCGCGCCCGCCGGACCCGAGAACACTTCGATCTGCTCGAGGTTGAACACGTCCCGCGTCAGCAGCCCGTCGTCACGCACACCGTCGACGAAAAGACTGTTGTTGGCGGAGAAGCCGCGCATGTTGAACATGTCGCCGCTCGTGCTCGAGGCGCCGCCGCCCTCGCCTGCCTGCATCGTGATGCCCGGAACGTTCCTGAGCGCGTCGGTCAGCGAGGTCGCGCCCTGTTCGTCGAGCAACGCGCGCGGGATCACTTGAATCGACTGTGGCGTTTCCGTCAGCGGCGCCGAGTACTTGGGCGACGGCACCGTGGGCTGCCCCGCCGTGACGTGTACCGAGTCGGACACGATCCGGATTTCGATGGTGACGGTGCGGGGATCGGCAAACGCGAACGACAGACCCGATCCCTCCAGGAGTCGCTGCAGGGCCTGCGCGGCGGTCATCGTGCCGGACAGACCGGCGGTCGTCATGGTGCGGACGAGGTCGTCGGCGACGCGGATCGTGAGGCCGGTGACCTGCTCGAACTGCCGGAGCGCGTCGGCGAGTGGACCGGGCGCAATCGCGAACTTGAGCTGGGGAGCCTGGGGCTCGGACGCGTCCGCCGGCGCAGGATCGTCCCCGTGCACCAGAGGCTGCACCAAATCCTGGCGGTTCAGCGCGTCTGCGGTCAGCAGCGGAATCGTCTCGCTCGGCGTCCAGACCTTGATGTGTGAGAGCGACGCCTGCACGCGGCGGGCATCGAGATGGATGGCGTGCGCGGGGCGCGCCGGAATTGACTGGGAACCTTCAGCGTTGAGCTGCGGGACTGTGCCGAGGACCGCACCGATAACGAACCAGGCCCTCCTGGCACGTGGGCGCGTCCGCTTGCGGGCGCCTGCCTTCATGACTGCCTCCGGTCTGGCGCGTCATGACGGGCAGGGCTAGAATGAGCCTGCCGAATGCGTCACGCGCCCAGGCGTGTGATGAATGGTCCGACCAGACCTGACGTTCGGTCGCCCGCCGGGTGTTAGCGCACCCGGTGGGCCCTTCGACCCCCAAACTGAGACGGAGTCTCATTTGGGAACTTCCAAACGATATCTCCGACCAAATTGGTCGTCAATAGCTTTTCTCGCGGGATTGGCGGGTAGCGCTACGCCCGCCCGGGAATCGCCCCAGGCGCGCCGGGCCGCGGCGAACCGACCGACACGGGCGAGGCTGGACTGTATCGAGGGAGAGCTGCGCGTTACGCTGACCAGTGGCGCCCGGTCACTCGCGCAGCAACGTCGTCGGATCCTGCTCGCGACGCTGTGCGTGCAGGCAGCCAGCCGGCCAACACGCCGATGCCGATCAAGATCGACGCGGCGCCCGCGAGCGTGATGGGGTCGCGCGCCTCGACGTTGAACAGCAGCGCGCCGACGAACTTCGCCGCCCACAGGCTCAGTACGACGCCGATCGCGGAGCCGATCGCCAGAAGCACGATCACGCGGCGGAGGACGAGTCGCACCACGCCGGCGGCATTGGCGCCCAGGGCCATGCGCACGGCGATCTCGGACTTGCGGCGGCTGACGGAATATGACGTCACGCCGTAAAGGCCAAGTGCCGCCAGCAGCATCGCGAGAGCTCCGAAGAATCCCGAGAGCGTCGCAACCAGGCGCTCCTGGGTAAGTGTCGCGTTCACTTGATCCGAGTAATCACGGAACGAGAAGGTCACCCGGGGATCCGTTCGGACCAGCGCCTCCGCCAGCGTACGCTCGACCGCAGCCGGCGCGTCATTCACCCTGACGGTGATCGCGAAGCCGTAGCCGAACAACTCCGCCTGCGCCATCGGGAGATATATCGTCGGGGCGATGCCCATGCGAACGGTCCGATAGATCGCATCGCTGACGACACCCACGATGACGCGCTCCTTGAAGGCGCCGAGACCAAGCGCCTTGATCCGCAGTCCCAGCGGGCTCCCCGAGCCGACGAACCGCCGCACGAATGCTTCGTTCACGACAGCGACTGCGACCGAGCCAGGCGTATCCGTGTTGGCGACATCGCGCCCCGCAACCAGACGCATGTCGTAGGTCTCGAACCAGCCGGGCGAGACGGCGTTGATCGTGGTCGTCTGTTCCGCCCGCGACAACGTCGGACCGTCGCCGACCTGAACGCGGTTGGTCCAGTTCCGGCCGCTCATCGGCGTGAGGTAGGACAGCGATGCGCGTGACACGCCGGGCGCTGATGCGGCGACGTCGGCGAGCTGCTGCGCGAATGCCACGTGTTCGAGTGCGGAGGCATTGCGGCGTCCCGCATCGACGCCGACGATGAGGAGCCGCGAAGGATCGAAGCCGAGCGGCGTCGTCGCCAGGCTCGTGAACGTCCGCACGAAGAGGCCGGCGCCCGCGATCAGCACGAAGGACAGAGCTATCTGCGCGATCACGAGTGCGCCGCGCAGAGCGTGCCGGCGGTCACCCGACACGCGGCGGTTCTGCTCCTTCAATGCATCGTGTGGACTGAGACGACCGAGACCGATGGCCGGCGCGAGTCCGAACAGCATGGTTGCGCCGAGGGCGACCGACGCCGTGAATCCCAGCACGCGCCAGTCGATGGGCACTTCCAGGCTCACGGTCGAGATGTCGGACCCGAGTTGCGAAACGAGAAGCCGGGCGCCGACAGAGGCCATGGCCAGGCCCGCTGCACCACCGGCAACCGCAAGCAGCAGGCTCTCGGCAAACAGCTGACACGCCAGCCGAAGCCGGGACGCGCCGAGCGCCAGGCGAACGCTCATCTGATGCTGGCGCGCCGTGGCGCGCGCGAGCATCAGGTTGGCGATGTTCGCGCAGGCGATGAGCAGCACCGCGGCCACCACCAGCATGATGATGGTCAACGGCTGCTCGAAGCGATCCCGCAAGGGTGAGACGCCGGTCGCCGCGGGAACGAGCGGAATGGGATCGGCCAGGTAGGTCGCGCGATAGTCGGGTCCATACTCCGGCGGCATCGTCGCCTCCCGGATCGACGGACGAACGGCGTTGAGGGCTGCGGTCGCGGCGTCGGCGCTCTGTCCCGATCTCAGCCGCGCCATGACCTGGAGCCACCAGGACGTCCGACCGTCGAGCGCGGACTCGCGACCGCGAATCGCCTTCTCGGACGCCAGCGGCACGAAGACGTCCATCGCCTGGCCGACCTCAGGACCGAGAAATCCTCGCGGCGTGACCCCGACGATCGTGAACGGCACGCCGCCGATGGTGAGCCTGCGGCCGACGACCTCGGGAACTCCGCCGTAGCGCTGCTGCCACAGACCGTAGCTGATCACCGCGACGTGCCCGTCCGCTCCGCCCGACCGCACGTCGTCCTGCGGCAGGAGCGGCCTGCCGACGATCGTGCCGACGCCAAGCATCTGAAAGAGGCCGCCGCTGCAGTACGCGCCGGCGATCGGATCCGTGCGCCCCGAATCCGAGAGGTTGAATCGCGCGGAGCTCCAGGCCCCGGCGCTGTGGAAGAGATCGGCCTGTCGGTTGCGGATCTCTTCCCAGATCGGATTGGTCCAGTCGGTGCGACCGACCATCACCAGCCGCTCCGGCTCGTGTACCGGCAGCGGCCGCATCACCAGGCTGTTGAGAATCGAAAACAGGGCGGTGTTGGCGCCGATGCCGAGCGCCAGGGACGCGACGCTGACGATGGTGACGATCGGTGTGGCCCACAGGGACCGGATCGCATCGCGGAGGTCGACGGTCAGGAAGGCGTGGACGGTCGCGACGCGAGGAAGTCGCTCGGCGATGGCGAAACACAAGGCGTGGAGCACGGTGGCGCCGGCGAACACCGCCGCCGGAATCCGCCCTTTCGCCCGGGCTCGCGCGTAATCCTCGACGAGCGCGCGGCGCATGCCGGCGCCGAAGCGCTCGCGGAACGCGCGCGGGTAAAGGGCGAGGACCCAGGCGAGGAACCTCATGCGCCAGCCTTTCGCGGCGACAGCCGGACCTTCTTCATCTGGTCGACCAGGTCGGTCAGCCGCCGCTTCTCCTCCGCCAGCACCTGCCGGCCCCGCGGCGTGATCCGATAGTAGGCGCCTCGACGCGGGTCGTCGCCGTCGCGCCGGGCCGATGCTTCCGCGACCAGCCCGTCGTCCATCAACCTGGCGAGATGACGGTAGAACGATGCGGTCTGCACCGGCACCTGGCCGGCCGAGCGCTCGCGGATGGCCTGCATCAGCGCGTAGCCGTAGTTGTCGCTGTCGACCAGCGCCAGCAGGATGTGGAGGGCGATTGGCTTCAACATGGACATATCCGATACGGATATGTCCATATATAGCGTTTGGCGCCGCAAACGTCAACGGTGACTGTCACGATTGACCGCTTCGGCCGTTACGGCCTATCGTCCAGTCGCCCGGTGCGCCACGGGATCGGCGCGTCCGACAGTTCGGGAGGATTATCGTGAGACGCCTCGTCATGTTCGTGGTCATGACCGCCCTGTTCGTCGGCATCGTCCACCAGCGTCACGTCGAGAGCCAGCCGGACACCGTCAAGGAGCTGGCGCCTGGCGTGTACTTCCACGAAGGCAACATTCGCGGAAAGGGACACTGCAACAACGGCTGGGTCATCTTCGACGACTACGTGCTGGTGCTCGACGCCAACTTCCCGTCCGGCGCGCAGGAGATCATCCCGAAGATCAAGGCGCAGACCAGCAAGCCGATCCGGTTCGCGTTCGACACGCACCACCACGGCGATCACGCCTACGCCAACCAGATCTGGATTGACAACGGCGCCGTGCCGGTCGCGCACGAGAACGTCGTCGCGGAAATGAAGAAGTATGAGACCGGCCTGTTCGGCGGCAAGCCTGGCCGCTGGGAGACGGAAGCCAAGCAGCGCGCCGATCTCAGAACGACCCGGCTCAAGGCCCCCTCGCTGCTCTACAAGGACCTGATGATCTTCGACGACGGGACGCACCGCGTGGAGCTGCGATACTTCGGGGTCGGACACACGCACGGCGACGGCTTCGCGTGGCTGCCGAAGGAGCGGATCCTGTTTACCGGCGACGCCGCGGTGAACGGCCCGTTCAACTACATGGGCGACGGCGACAGCGGCGCATGGATCGAGACGCTGGCCAGGGCCCAGGAGCTCGGCGCCACGATCATCGGCCCCGGCCACGGCCCGTCGGGTGACGGCGGCGTGCTCGAGGCTCAGCGGCAGTACTTCGTCGCGCTCAGGTCCGAGATCGAGAAACGGAAGGGGCTGTCGCCGGAAAGCGTTCAGGCCGACGTACCAGCGATACGTGCGGCGCTGCTCCCGCGCCACGCGACCTACATCGACCCCGATCCCAAGTCTGGCGGCTTCGCGTCACAGGCCGCCCAGGTCTATCGCGAGGTGACGGGTAAGACGTTTCCACAATCCGCGGCGCTCGATCAGGCGCGGCGCGCGCACGAGCATCACCACGCGATCGGCGGACCGCAATGAAGAGTCGACGCGCCGGCGATCACTCCAGGCGAAGCGTCGTCGCGGGATCCGCTCGGGCGGCGCGGCGGGCCGGGATGTAGCTGGCGAGCAGCGCCGCGGCCAGGACGAGAAGAGCCGAGGCGAGGAAGGCTGGCGGATCCAGAGGGCCGACCTCGAACAGGAGTGTCTGCATCGTCCGGGTCAGCGCCAGCGCGGCGATCAGCCCGAGCGGCAGGCCGCAGGCGGCGAGCATCGCACCCTTGCCGACGACCAGCCGTGTGATATCCGCGCGCTGCGCGCCGAGCGCCAGCCGCACGCCGAACTCGCGCGTGCGCTGCGCGACACCGTATGCGATCACGCCGTAGAGTCCGACCCCCGCCAGGAGCAGCGCCGACGCGCCGAACACCGTCACGATCGTCATGTTCAGCCAGCGTTGCGCGGCCCAGTGCTGCATGACGTCCCCTGCGGTCTTGACGTCGTAGACCGGCTGTTCGGCGTCGATCTCGTAGATCGCCTGCCTGACCGCCGGCAGGATGCCGGTCGGGTCCGCCTGCGCCCGCACCACGAGCACCGCGCGGCCGTCGGCGAACTGCTGATGGCTGAAGTACACCTGCCGGTCGTCGTCTCGATCGAGGCCCTGGTGGCGCACGTGGCCGACCACGCCGACGATCTCGAACCATGAGGGCTGCTGGCCTGGCAGCGTCACACGGTATCGCTGGCCGAGGGCGCTCCGGCCCGGCCAGAGCGCACGCGCCAGCTTCTCGTCGACGACCCCGACGGGCGTCGCGCCGGCGCGGTCGGCATCGGTGAAGTCACGTCCGGCGACCAGCGGAATCCCCATCGTCTCGAAGTAGCCGGGCGTCACCGTGCGCGACTGGAGCACCAGCGGCCGATCGGTCACGCCGTCGAACTCGAACGTCTGCGTCTGGTCGTTGCCCGAGAGCGGCAGGCGGTTCACCATCGCGGCCGACGCGACGCCTGGCACGAGTCGCATCCGCTCGACGAGCGCGCCGAGATGGGCGGCCACGCGATCGTCGTTCGTGTACTTCGTCCGCGACACGGCGAGATGCAGGCTGAGGACCTTGTCTGGCTGGAAGCCCGGATCGATCTGGCTCAATGCGGAAAAGCTGCGAATCAGCACCGCCGCGCCAACGAGCAGCGGCAGGGCCAGCGCCAGCTGCGCCACGACGAGCGCATGGCGTGTCCGGGCACGGTCGCGGCCGCCGGTAGACGCACGCTCCCTGGATGCAGGCGGCGATGCCCGCCATGAGTGGATCGCCGGGATCAGCGACGCGGCGAGGCCGGTCACTGCCAGCAGCGCGACCGCGAACACCAGGACGTATCCGTTGACGGCGATGCTCTCGACGCGCGGCAGCGCCGGAGGCGCGATTTGCACGAATGCCGCGACGGCTGCGCGCGCCCCGAGGATGCCGACGACGCCGCCGAGACACAGCACCGGCGCCACTTCCGCCAGAGCCTGCAGGACGAGTCGGCCACGGGACGCGCCGATCGCCAGGCGCACCGCGAACTCGCGATCCCGGCTTGCCGCGCGGGTGCCGAGCAGGTTCGCCAGGTTGAGGCAGGCGATCAGCAGCAGGCACCCGACGGCGGACAGCAGGACGTAGAAGGTCGGACGCACGGGGCGCAGCGCCTCGTCGAGGAGCGGGGACAGTTCCACACGCACGCCGCGATGTGTCGACGGGTGATCGGCCTCGAGCCGGCTCGCGATGGTGTCGAAGGCCGCCTGGGCCTGTGCATGCGTGACTCCCGGCTTGAGCCGCGCCACAGCGAGGTGGTCGAACCCGCCTGCCGCCCGGGTCAGCTGCGCCGGATTGATCGTCAGCGGGACCCACAGCTGATGCTCGCGTCCCGGGTACTGAAAGTCCGGACGCATCACGCCGACGACCTGGAACGGCCGGCCGGTGAGGTTGATGGTACGGCCGACGATCCCGGGGTCGGCGCCGAACCGCCGCCGCCACAGCCCATCGCTCAGCAGCACGACGCGGTCGTTGCCAATCTCGTCCTCCGCCTCGGTGAACGTACGGCCGATCGCCGGCGTCACGCGAAGAACGTCGAACAGGTTCGACGAGACCCGCGCCGCGAACACCCGTTCGGGCTCACCAGCCTCGATCAGGTTGTAGTTCTGCACGCGCCAGACGAGCGCGATGTCCTCGACCACCGCTGCCCCGCTGCCCCGAAGCTCGCGCTGATCGGCGGGGTTGATGAGCGATCGCTGCGCGGCTCGCGGCAAGCGGGTCCACAAGGCGACGAGCCGGTCCGGCTCGGCGAAGGGCAGCGGACGGAGCATCACGCCGTAGACGACGCTGACGATGGCGGTGGTCGCGCCGATCCCGAGCGCGACGATGGCGGATGCGGTGATAGCGAATCCCGGCGTCCGGCGCAGCAGCCGGACGCCGAAGGCGAGATCGCGAACGAGTTGATGCACCAGGGCCCCGTGCCTGGCGGCGCGTGATTCGTCGCGCAGCGCGGCGACGTTGCCGAGCAGGACCTGTGCGGCCCGGCGTGCGTCCGGCGGCGTCATCCCCGCATCGATATTGGCCTGGGTCTGGCGCTCGAGGTGAAAACCGAGCTCTTCGGACAGATCCGCGTCGAGGGACCCGGGACGGAACCAGCCGCGCAGCGCCGTGGCGAGCCGGAGCAGCAGTCGCATGGCCTTACGCGGTCCTGAGGAACAGCGCGATGGCGCCCGACAACCGCTCCCAGCCGGCCTCTTCACGCGCCAGCTGCTTCTGGCCGGCTTTCGTCAGGCGGTAGAACCGGGCGCGGCGGTTGTTCTCGGACGCGCCCCACTCGGCGCGAATCCAGCCCTCGCGCTCGAGGCGCTGCAGCGCCGGATAGAGCGATCCCTGCTGCACGCGCAGCACCTCCTGCGACAGCTGCCCGATCCGCTGCGCGATCGCCCAGCCGTGCAGCGGCGCCGGCGCGACGGCCTTCAGGATCAGCAGGTCGAGCGTGCCCTGCACCAGATCGACAGGCTTGCCCATTCGTCTCTCCCCTTGACGGTCGACAAGAGCATAGCGGCGCTCTTGTCGACCGTCAAGGGGAAGCGACGCCGACGGCCGCGCGCGCCCGTGGCGTCCGGTCTGGTAGATTGAGCGGAACTCGGCCGTTCCGATCTCCGGCCCCACAACACCCATGACTCTTCTCTGGATTGTCGTTCCCGCGCTGGTGGCGGTGTCCGTCGCCGGCCTGATCGCACGCGGCCGCCGGCGCCGCCTGGCGCGGCTTCGATCGGAATGGGAGAAGCCCATCGAGCGCACCCGCCGGCTCGACGCGATGGCCGAGTCGCATGCCTCGCGGGTCGCGGACGCCGCCGGCCGATCGCTCGACGATCGCACCTGGAACGACCTCGATCTCGATCAGGTCTTCGCCGCGATCGATCGGACGCACAGCACCCTGGGGCAGCACGCCCTCTACCACCGCCTGCGCACCGCGCCGACAGGCGACCACCTCGACGCGTTCGAGGCGCTGGTCACCCGCATGAGCGAGGACGCCGCCGCGCGCGAGCGGGCGTCGCTCGCGCTCGAGCGGCTCCAGGATCCTCATGGCTATGACGTCTGGTGGCTGGCCAGGCCCGACGCGGTCGAAGGCCGCGACTGGTTCGTGATCTTCCCGGTCCTGACCGCGGTGAGCGTGAGCCTCGCGGCGATGACGCTGGCCGGCGCGATCCCGCCGGCGGCGCTGCTGGCGCTGCTCGTCACCAACGTCGCGGTCAGATATGCGACGGACCGACGCATCGGGTCGCTCGCGCGCAGCTTCCGCCAGTGCGGGCCGATCATTGCGACCGCCGGGTCGCTGCGGTTCCTGACCGGCGACGCCGTCGATCCGATCGTCCGGCCGCTCGGCGCCGACGTTCCCGACCTGGCGCGGATGAAGCTGATCTCGCGGTGGGTGAACGGCGACCCGTTCATGCTCTCGGTCAGCCCGAACCCGCTGGCGGTCGCCGTCAGCGAAGTCGTGATGCTGGCCTACGAGTTTCTCAATCTCGCGCTGCTGCTCGACGGCACCGGCGTCTACTTCGGGGTCCGCGATCTCGCCCGCCGCGGCAACGCGCTGGTCCGGGTCGCGGCCGCCGTCGGCGACGTCGACGCCGCGATCAGCGTGGCGTCGTTCAGGGCAGGTACCGAGCAGTGGAGCCGCCCCGACCTCAGTGCGTCCGGCAGGCCCGCAGTGATGAGCGAGTTGCGTCACCCGCTCGTCGAGGACGCCGTGCCCAACTCGATCGTGCTGCCGGCTGGCCGCGGGATGCTCGTGACCGGCTCGAACATGTCCGGCAAGTCGACGTTCCTGCGCACCGTCGGCGTGAACGCGGTACTCGCGCAGACGATTTACACGTGCTGCGCGCGCGAGTACCGTGCGCCTGTCTTCCACGTCCGCAGCTGCATCGGCCGTTCCGACGATCTGCTGAGCGGCAAGAGCTACTACGTCGCGGAAGTCGACGCCCTCCTCGAGCTGGTCCGGGCGAGCGACGGCGCCGGGCCGCATCTCTTCCTGCTCGACGAGCTGTTCCGCGGCACCAACGCCGTCGAGCGCATCGCCGCAGGACAGGCGGTACTCCTGCAACTCCTCGGCGGCGACGACGGCCTGACCCCGCACGTCGCGCTGGCGGCGACGCACGATCGCGAGCTCGTCGACCTCACGTCCGCCCGGTTCGACGCCTACCACTTCGGCGACGACGTCGGTCCCGACGGCCTCACGTTCGATCACCGGATCAAACCAGGCCCGTCGACGACCAGGAACGCGCTGGCGCTGTTGCGCCTCCACGGCGCGCCAGACGCACTGCTGACGCGAGCGGCCGAGACCGCGGCGCTGCTCGACCGGCAACGCGGCACGACCGTCATCGCGCGCTGACTGGCCCGCCGGCCCGGCACCGCTGGTCTAGTGTGGGACGTGCGAGAGCACTGACCTACAGAGTGAAGTCAGCCAGCGATCACTGGTAGAGCAGGTACGGCTTGCGGCGTTCCGCGAACGCGGCGGCCTCGCGGTCCCACTCATCGAGCAACGCAGGAAGGGTGCCCGCCTCGATCGCCAGCCTGACCTTGTCCGAGCCGGTCAGCCGATCGATCGTGCCGGTCCAGGCGAAGTCGCGGGGATGCTGACGCCTGATCTCGTCGATGAAGATGAGGGCGGTCCGAACCGGTCGATACGTCTGCCGGTCCGTGATGACGTAGCGGATGCCTGGAATCGTCTGACCTTTGAATTTCGCCGCCGTCGGCTCGACCGTCATCGTGATCGGCTCGAACCGGATACCCGGCAGCCGCTTCTCGTTCATCGTCCGGGCCACCGCCGGCGCATCGAGCCATGGCGCGCCGATCTGCTCGAACGGCCGATCGGTGCCGCGGCCTTCCGTCAGCGTCGTGCCCTCGAAGTAGACCGAGCCGGGATAGCTCTGCAAGGCCGCGAACGACCGCAGGTTGGGTGACGGATTCACCCACGGCAGGCCGGTGTCGTCGCGCCACTGCGAGCGGCGCCAGTTCGCACTGCGCGCGACGATCAGGTCGACGCCGATGCCGAACTCCTTGTTGAAGAGCGTCGCCAGCTCCCCGACCGTCATGCCGTGGCGGGCCGGGATCGGATACATCCCGACGAACGACGTGAAGCGGGGATCGAGCAGCGCCCCTTCGACGATCTCTCCACCGATCGGATTGGGCCGATCGAGGACGACGAAGGGGATCTTCTTCCGCGCCGCCGCCTGCATCGACAGCGCCATCGTCGAGACGTAGGTCCAGGTGCGGCCGCCGACCTCCTGGAGGTCATAGGCCAGGACGTCGACGTTCTTCAGCATCTCCGCCGTCGGGCCGCGATCCTCCGCGAGGTAGAGCGAGTAGATCGGCACCCCGGTCTTCTGGTCCGTTTCGTCGGTGACCTTTTCACCGGCGGCGACGGTGCCACGGATTCCGTGCTCGGGGGCGAGCAGCGCCACCAGGGTCAGGTCCTTGTGTCGCGCGAACAGGTCGATGGCGGGCGTCCTCGCGCGATCGATGGCGCTGTGATTCGTAATCAGCCCGACCCGCTTGCCTCGGAGGGCCGCCGGCACGTCGGCGAGAAAGGTCTCGAGGCCGGGCCGTACGACCGACGTGTCCTGACCGACCGCGGGTGATGAACCTTGACCGGCAATACCTGGCAGGTGAGCGAGCGACAGTATGCCCAGGCCGATCGTCGCCACGCTCGACACTGTCCTGATGATCCTCATTCGCTGCGAAGCGCTGCCAGTGGATCCGTATGTGCCGCCCGCCGGGCCGCCGGCAACACGGCGACGGCGCCGACCAGGACGAGCAGCGCCGCGGCGATCGCGACGCTGACGAGATCGAAGCCGGATGGGGCGAGCGCGAGCGCGCCCAGCATTCTGCCGGTCCAGATTGAAAGCAGCCCGCCGGCCGCTATCCCGCCCGCGACGATCGTGATGCCTTGTCTCAGCGTGGCGCGAAGGATGCGGCGGGGATCGGCGCCGAGCGCGATGCGGAGCGCCAGCTCGGCACGCCGGCGCGCCACGTCGTGCGCCGCCACACCGAAGAGCCCGATCGCGCCGAGGACCACCGCCAGCAGCGCCGACGCCGTGAACGCCGCCGTCATCACCCGGCGAGCGGGCACGCCTGGCGATCGCGCGACGATATCGTCCATGGTGCGGTTCGCGTAGATGGGCACGTCGGCATCGAGGCGCGCGACCTCTTCGCGCACGACGGCGATCAGATCGGCGGCCGGCCGGCCGCTGCGAACGGTGAGCACGTTGGTGTTCGACGGCAGCTGCAGCGGCGCCCTGTATATGGTCGGCACGATCGGCTCGTCGAGCGCGGCATGTCGTACGTCGCCCACGACCCCGACGACGTCTGCTGCAACCGCGCCCGCGTTCAGCCAGACGCGGCGTCCGATGGCGCCCTCCGACCCGAACAGCCGCCGCGCGAGCGACTCGCTGATCACGGCGGCCGTGGGAGCGTCTGCCCCGTCTGCGAGAGTGAAAGAACGGCCGGCGATGATGGGAATGCGCATCACGTCGAAGTAATCACCGCTCGCGGTCCGGGCAACGGCCTCGGTTCGAGTGCCGGCCGGGCTGGTGCTCATCAGCGTGCGGCCCCTGCTATGGCTCAGCGGGAGCTCGTCGATGAACGCCGTCGAGCGCTCGCCCAGACGGTCCGTCAGTGCGCGTTCGAGCCGCTCGTAGAACGACGCAACCTGCGGGCCGTTGTACCTCGCGCCGGGAATGCGAGATCGCCAAAGCCAGAACGCCGCCGGGCGTGAAGCCGGGATTCACGCGGAGCACCGACATCAGGCTGCGGCCGAGCAGCATCATCGACACGATCAGGACGAATGCCAGGGCCACCTCCCCGCCGACGAACAGGCGCCGCATCACGAGCTCGCGTCGCGGCGGCGTGGCGCCGCGGCGAATGACGTCCAACGCGCCGCGACGCGTGGCCAGGAGCGCCGGCAGTACGCCGCAGAGCGCGGCGCAGGCGGAGGCGGCGAGCGTCACCGCCACGATGACGCGCCAGCTCAGGGTCACGTCGCGGTTCGCGACCGATGCGAATCGCTCGAGGCTGAGCGCCGCGACGACCGGCGTCAGCCAGAGCGCCAGAATCACACCGAGACCCACGCCAATCGCGACGAGTGCCTGCGCCTCCAGCATCACCAGCCGCACGATCTCGAAGCGCCGCGCACCGAGCGCGGTCCTGATCGCCAGCTCGCGTCCGCGATCGATCGTCCGCACGACCAGGAGGCCAGCCAGATTCGTGAAGGCAATGAACAGGGCGAGAACCACCGCACCGGCGAGCACGCCCAGCGTGCGGGTTGCCTCGCCGGCGATCGCCGTCGCTATCGAGGTCGCCACGGCCTGCGATGCCGGAGTCGACGCCGCGCTGACCGTGCCCAGCGCCCGTTCGAGATCGGCGGCCGACGCCGTTGGCGCCAGCCTCGCGAACACGCCGACTCGCTGCGCCGCTGCACCCTCCGCGCCCCTTGGGCCAAACGGGACCCAGATCTCGCGGCTGTCGCCACCAGCCGCGAAGCCTTCGGGCAGGACGCCGATGATCGTGTACTGCTGTCCGCCGAGCACGATCTGCCGGCCGGTCACCGCCGCATCGCCGGCCAGCGTGCCTTGCCAGAACCGGTGGCTGACGATCGCCACGGTTCGCCCCTCGTCCGTGGAATCGAACATGCGTCCACGCACGGGAGACACGCCGAGCATCGGCAGATGCCCGAGCGTGACGTACGCCGCTTGCACCCGGGTCGCGGAACCGACGCCCGTCATCGTGAAGTTGGTGCCGTCCGACGCTTCGAGCTGCGCGATCCCCCTGGCACGCTCGCGCCAGGCTTCGAACGTGTCGTAGCGCACGGTCCGGGGCGACGCCGCGGGCTGATCGAGCGGACGCTCGCCAACGGTGACGAGCGCATGCGGGTCGGCGAACGGCGGCGGCGTCAGCAGCACGGCATCGACGATCGCGAAGATCGAGGCGCCGGCGCCGATCGTCAGCGAGAGCGTCACGACCGCCGCCACGGCGCTGGCCGGCGACCGTCGCAGCGTGCGCGCGAGATGGAAGAGATCCTGTCGCATGCGCCCCATTCTATGCCTCGACTCCCCCGCGTAGACGCGAGGCGGCGAAGCTGGTACCGTGAACCTCATGCACTCGACTGTCACCGGACGTTTCCGGCGCCGCCGTTCGTCACTCGTCACCGCTCTCGCAGCAATGTGGCTGGCCGCAGCCTGCGCGCGCCAGGCGCCGCCGCCCCCGGCCCAGCCCGGGCCCGACGTCTGGGCCGTCGTCGACGGCCGCGAAATCAAGAAGGACGACGTCGAGCGCGCCTACCGGCGCGCGGCGCCGCTCGATCAGCCGCCGTCGGAAGAAGAGGTGCTCGCGGCGAAGCTGCGCATCCTCAACGAGCTGATCGACCAGGACATCATGCTGCAGAAGGCGCGCACGCTGAAGGTCGAGGTCCCGGCCGCCGAGATCGACAAGGCGTTCGCCGAACGCAAGAGCAACATGCCGGACGAGGCGTTCCAGAAGGAGCTGGCCCAGCGCGGCCTGACCGCGGACGACATGAAGCGCGCGCTCGGCCACGAGCTGACCGTGCGGAAGGTGCTCGAACAGGAAGTCGGCGGGAAGATCGCCGTCACCGACCAGGCGATCCGCGAGTTCTACGAGAAGAACCGGCAGCAGTTCAACGTCGCCGAGGCGCGCTACCGCATCGCGCAGATCCTGGTGACGCCGGTTCGCGATGCGCAGACCCGCAACCGCACCAACGACAACGCCGCGACGCCCGAGGAAGCGATCCGCAAGGCCCAGATGCTGCTCGAGAAGTTGAAGGGGGGCGCGGACTTCGCCACGGTGGCGATGGACTATTCGGAGGATCCGCAGTCGGCGCCGCAGGGCGGCGATCTCGGGTTCGTACCGGCGTCAGCCCTCAACAACGTCGCGCCCGAGCTGCGCCGCGCCGTCCTGAGCACGAAGCCCGGCCAGGTCAGCGCGGTCAGCGCCGGCGGCGCGCACATCATCTTCATGCTGGTCGCGCAGGAGCCCGCCGGCCAGCGCGATCTCAACACGCCCGGCGTGAAGGAAGGCATCAACGATATGCTGCGGGATCGGAAGGAGCAGCTGCTGACGGCGGCCTACGTGTCGGCGGCGCGCAACGACATCAAGGTGGTCAATCACCTCGCGCAGCAGATCGTCGCCGGCGGCGGCAAGGCGCCGGGCAGCCTGGCGCCGTCCGCTCCTCGGTGATCTGAGCGTCAACTCCCAACCTCCAACTCCCAACTCCCAAGCCGAGTCGTTCGAACAATTCGTTTTGGGAGTTGGAAGTTGGGCGTTGGGAGTCGACGAGCGCTACCGCGGGCTTCCGCCTCCCGACCCTGCCGGCGTCGCGATCACGTTCCCCTCCGCGTCGCGGTACTCCGCCGCGCCGAGGTTCAACTTCTTCAGCTCGGCTTCGATCTTCTGGCGATCGCCGACCGCCACGACCAGCATCCGTTCCGGCTGCAGGTGCTTCCGCGCCGCGGCGTGCGCCACGGCCGCGTCGATGCCGACGACCCGCTCGATGTACTTCGAGTAGTAGTCGAGCCCGAGGTCGTAGACGAACAGATTGGCGAAGCTGGCGGCCGCCTGTGAGGTGGTCTCGAACCTGCCGGGCATCGAGCGGACGAGGCTGTCCTTGCCGAGCGTGAGCTCGTCCATCGTGACCTCGACGTCCTTCATCTTCTTGATCTCGTTGTAGATCTCGGTGATGGCCGGCGCGGTCGCGTCGGTGCGCACGCCGGCGCCGACGAAGAAGGGACCGGCCTCCTGCCTGAACGCGAACGTCGAGAACGCGCCGTAGGTGTAGCCCTTGTCCTCGCGCAGGTTGAGATTGATGCGGCTGGTGAACAGCCCGCCAAGCAGGGTGTTGACGACCTCGAGCGCCTCGAAGTCCGGCGTCGCTCTCGGCACCCCGACGCTGGCGACGCGCACCTGGGTCTGGGCCGCGCCCGGCATGTCCACGATCACCAGCTTCGCGGCGGTGCCGCCCGGCGCCGGCAGCTTGGTTCGCGCCGCCGCCTTCCCCGCCCATCCGGCAAACGCCTTCGTCGTCATCGCCTCGAGCTCCTTGCGCGAGACCGCGCCGACGACGACCAGCGCGGCGTTGCCCGGTACGAGCTGCTGCTTCCAGAAGTTCTCCATCGCCGCCCGGGACATCGCCTTGTTCGAGGCTTCGGTGCCAAGCTCGGTGTAGCCGTACGGGTGCGCGGTGCCGTAGAGCGCCGACGCCATGACGCGTCCCACGATCTGCGCCGGGTTGCTCTTCGCCGCGACGAGATTGGCGAGGCGGCTGGCGCGCTGGCGCTCGACTTCCTCCTGCGGGAACGTCGGGTTCTGCGCGACGTCCGCGAGCAGGTCGAGCGCGCGCGGGAACTGCGCCGCCAGCGACGTCACCGAAATCTGCGTCTGATCCATCGTCGAGGCGGTGGCCAGGGTCGCGCCCAGTCGTGCAGTCTCGTCGGCGATCTGCAGCGCGTTGCGCGTCTTGGTGCCTTCGTCGAGCATCGCGGCGGTGAAGTTCGCAAGGCCCGGCGTGTCGGCGGGATTGGCGCCGCTGCCGCTCGCGAAGACGAGGCTCGCCGACACCACCGGCAACTCGCGCCGCTCGCTGACGATCACCTTCAGGCCGTTCGGCAGCGTGAACTGGTCGGGCGTCGGGAACTGCGCCGCCTTGACGGTGCCCGGCTTGGGCATGTCCTTGCGCCATGGCTCGGCGACGTTGACCGTCTGCGCGCCGCCCGCGGCCGGATCCGGACCGGCCGGCGGTTCGGCCGCCAGCTTCTTCTCGCCCGGCACGGCGAACAGCACGATGCGCTTCGCGGGCTGCAGGTGCTGCTCGGCGAAGGTCTTGACGGCCTGCGCGGTGGCGCCGCGATAGCGCTGCAGGTCCTTCGCCAGGTAGTCGGGCGTGCCCAGGTAATGTTCGTAGCTGTTCAGGCGATCGGCCTTGCCGCCGAAGCCGCCGAGCGTCTCGAGCCCGGTGATGATGCGGGTTTCGATGGTGTTCTTCGCGCGTTCCAGCTCGGTCGCGTCAGGCCCCTGCTGCACGAACTTCTTCAACTCCTCGTTGATGACGGCTTCGAGCTCCTCCGCGGTGTGGCCGGGCCGCGCCGTCGCCTGAATCGTGAACTTCGATCCGAGGATCAGTGATTCCTGGGTGGTGGCGACCGCCTGCGCGATCTGCTTGTCGTAGACCAGCGCCTTGTACAACCGGCTCGACTTGCCGCCGCCGAGGATGTCCGCGGCCAGATCCGCCTCGGCGTCACCCGGCTTGAAGATCGCCGGCGTCAGCCACGCCATGTAGACGCGCGGCAGCTGCACGGTGTCGGTCACGGTCAACCGCTTCTCGGCGGCAATCGGCGGCGTCGTCGCGGTGATCTTCGGCACCTCGGCGCCGCGTTTCAGGCCGCCGAAGTACTTCTCCACCAGCTTGCGCGCGGCCGCCGGATCGAAGTCGCCGACGATCGCGAGGCTGGCGTTGTTCGGCGTGTAGTACTGCTTGAAGAAGTCCTGCACGTCGCCGAGCTGCGCCGCCTGCAGGTCGGCGTGCGATCCGATGACGACGCCGTGGTACGGGTGCCCCTTGGGATAGATCGCCTGATACAGCGATTCTTCGGCGACGCCGTACGGCTGGTTCTCGAGGCTCTGACGCCGCTCGTTGCGGACCACGTCGCGCTGATTGGCGAGCGCCTTCTGATCGAGGACGTCGAGCAGGTAGCCCATGCGGTCGGACTCGATCCAGAGCGCGAGCTCGAGCTGGTTCGACGGCACCGTCTCGAAGTAGTTGGTGCGATCGAAGTCGGTGGTGCCGTTGATGTCGGAGGCGCCGGCCGCCTCGAGCAGCTTGAAGTGCGTGTCGGCGGCGACGTGCTTCGAGCCCTGGAACATCATGTGTTCGAACAGGTGCGCGAAGCCGGTGCGGCTGGGAATCTCGTTGGCCGGGCCGACGTGATACCACAGGTTTACGGCCACCATCGGCAGCCGCTTGTCCTGCGAGAGGATCACCTTGAGGCCGTTCTTCAGGGTGAAGGTCGTGTGTTCGAGACGGGGCACGGCGTCCTGGCGGGGCGCGGCGCTCTGTTGCGCGCCGATCCGGGCCAGGCCGGTGGTGCCGATGGTCAACGCGGTGAACGCGAGCACGATTCCGTGGCGCAGCTTCATCTTTAGGCTCCAGTGAGGATTCGGCGATTGAATCTCCTGTACCGGACGCTGTCAAGGAGAACCGCGACTGTGCTGCCGCTCGTCCCGCAGGCTGTCACAGCGGGCAGGTGCTCGGTGCGGGGTGCTCGGTGCGGGGTGCTCGGTGCCGGCGCCGTTGACACTCGTGAGGCCCCCCGCTACGCTCCGCTCACGATTGGTCCCGTGCGGATGAGCGCACCGGGTGCCCGTGAAGGGGATGCATGACGCGTCGAACGATCAGTCTGCTGGCCGCACTCATGTTGATCGCGTCGGCGCCGCAGGCGCAGGTGCCGCCACCAGGAGCCGGCGCGCCGCCCGCCGGCCGCGGCCAGGCCGCTCCGCCGCCGGGACCGGCGCCCACGCACGCTGACCTTGACTACGCGCCGCCGGAGCCGGCCACCAGCAACGGTCACAAGCTCGATCTGTACATTCCCGCTGGAAGCTGGGCCGTTCCCGGTCGCAATCTGGACCGGCGGCTCCGCCTGGTTGGCCGACAACGGCAAGCGGCTCGCCGGCGGCGTCGCGGCGCAGTTGACGCCCGCCGGGTACGCGGTCGCCGGCGTGTCGATTCGATCCAGCTCGCAGGTGAAGTTTCCCGGCCAGCTGCACGACATCAAGGCGGCGATCCGCTGGCTGCGGAGCAACGCCGCGAAGTACAACCTGAATCCCGCGGCGATCGCGGTGATGGGCGACAGCTCCGGCGGGTGGACCACCGCGATGGCGGCGCTGACCGGCGACGCGCCCGATCTGGAAGGCGCCGTGGGTACGACCGGGGTGTCCAGCGCGGTGCAGGCGGCCGTGGCCTTCTACCCGCCGACCAACTTCCTGACCATGGACGCGTGGGCGCTGCGCAAGTGCACGCCGCCCAACTGCCACGACAACGACATCTCGCCCGAGTCGCGCCTGGTCGGCTGCGCCATTCAAAGCTGTCCGGAGAAGGTGCGCGCGGCCGATCCGTTGCGCTACGTCACCGCCGCCGATCCGCCGGTGATGATCCTGCACGGCGGCTCCGACCCATTGGTCCCGCATCACCAGGGCGAGCAGCTCTACATGGCCCTCAACAAGGCCTGTCTCGACACCGTGTTCATCAGCCTGCCGACCGCGGGCCACGGCCCCTGGAACGGCTTCCTCACCAACGATGGACTGCGTCAGGCGGCAACGATGCGATCCACGGCCGCGGCAGGTTGCGCGGTGACGCCGCCCGCGCCGTTCGTGCCCTCGTGGAAGACGGTGATCGACTTCCTCGACAAGCACCTGAAGCGCTCCTGATTTACTCGTCCGCGTCGTCCACACCCGGCAGGTCCGGCAGATCCGGCAGGCTCGACGCCTGCGGCCGCGCGGTGAGCTCGTAGAACCCCGGCGACAGCATCGTGGCGTAGCCCTCCGCGACCAGCGCGCGATTGCCGCGGCCGGCGTCGGGTCGCGGCAGGCCGGTGACGCGCGCCAGCTCGCCGCGGATGGTCATGCCGGCCCCGGCGAGGAAGCATCTGGCGATTTCGCGGAGTCCGGTGTCGCGGCTGAGGCGCCGGCGAAGCGCATCAGGGAACCGGCCGACGCCGAGCGTCCAGATGTAGGTGAACGACGGCTTGTAGTACACGGCGCTCGGCACCACGATCATCGCGGCCTGCAGCTCGTCGAGCGCGCGCGTGAACGCGGTCCGATCCGTGACGCCTGACTCGGTGCGCAGGTCGCGCGTGCTCATTTCCCATTCCTTGCGCAGCACCGCGAGGATGGCCCGGGCGCGGCGGCTCAGTCGCCGCGGCTCCTCCGATCGCCGCACGCCCCAGACGGCGTGGAAGTACGGCACCATCCGCGGCGCGATGAACATCGCGCGTCCGGCCAGCTTGGCGTAGTAGACCCGGCTGCGGCCCACGACCTCGTCCTTCAATACCCAGGTCAGCGACGCTTCCGGATCCTTCTGCACGTTGCGCGGCATCACCGCGTCGCGGCGGCCGCACACGGCGACATACAGCGACGGCCCCGGACGGCGGGAGTCCGTCAGGCAGGCGGCGAAGCCGACCTGCTCGATGAACCGCTCCGCGTCGATCGCGGTCTCGACCTGACGCGTCGCTTCGCGCCGCCAACGGGCGTCTCTGTACTCTTCGAATTGTTCGGGAAGTGAGGGTTGCGGGCGCACCGGAAGATCCTGATGGTGATCGTATTCAGATCAACTCCCAACTCCCAACTTCCAACTCCCAAGGGGAACCGCTCGAACAACGGGGCCTAGGACGTCGTGACCAGCCATCCCGCACGACTTTCAGCGAGATGCCTCGAACGACTCCGGGTTGGGGGTTGGGGGTGGGGAGTTGGTCGGAGTTGGAAGTTGGGAATTGGGAGTTGGGAGTTGATCTCGATCACCGATCACGACTCCGCTTCTCCCCATCGACAACCAGCACACCTGATGCAGGGAGCGCAGCGACGCGATGCCCTCCGCGTCGAGCAGGTCCGCCGCCGCGTCCTGCTCCGCGCTCGCCAGCAGGTCGTGGGCATCGTGCATCAACTGCCGCGCCTCGCGCGCATCATCACAGGACTCGAGCCGCTGGCGGATCGCGTCGAGCTTCGCCAGCTCCGCGCCGAGCAGACGACGTCGGCGCTTCACCTGATCGTTCCGTCGATAGCGCACGGCGAACTGCAGGGCCGCCGCCAGCGCGGCAATCCCTGACGCGACGAACGACAGCCGTCCCAGCCGATCGGACGTCACCAGATCGTTGCGGTGATAGTAGATGTCGGCGGCCGGGTGCAGACGCACGCTCCCGACGTTGCGGCCGGTTTCTTCGCTCAGGTCGTAGTGCAGATCGCGGGCGAATCGAGGGTCGTAGATCGCTTCGAGCAAATCGCGGACGACGCGCGCGGGTAGATCGGCGCGGCCAACCAGGAGCAGCGTCGTCGTGATGGTCGGCACCTGTTCGGCGGGAATGCGGCGGCCAGGTCCGTAGAGCCCAGGAGGGATGAAGCCCGGCTGCGTTCCCGGAAGCGCTGCCGCGAGGGCCACGTGATCGCGGATCGGGACGAGGCGATATTCACCGCCCTGGACGAGCCCCTCGATCAGATCGCTGTACAGCGTCTGCGTCCTGGTCACGGCAGTCATGAGGCCGGCGCGGAAGTCGGCGCCCATGCCGATCTTCGGGCGGACCACGCTCACGCGCGGCGCGGCGCCGTCGCCGGCGGCGGTCATGCCGTAGTACTCGAGCACGCGTTCGCCCACCGTCGGCGGCTGACCCTCTTCGCGGACACCCGGATTCACCGGACCGGCGAGATCGCGGAACTCCTGCACGGGGCTGGCGTTGGGCACGAACACGAGAAAGTACTGCCGGTCCAGCGCCGCGATGCCGACCACGCCCTCGAGCCGCGCCGCGTCGTCGTCGGCGCTGCTGGCCATCGCGAGATCGAAGCGTTGATTCGGATCGACGAGCGCGCCCACGTTGCCCGGCGAGGCGGTGACGACGAGCTCGAGCTGATAGCCAGACTTTTCCTGGAGGTAGCGATTGAGGACCGTGCCCATTCGATGGGCCGAGCCGGTGGCCGAGCCGATAGCAATGCGGTAGGTCTGACGGCTGCGGCCGGAGACCGTCTCGGCCACACGATCGGCCAGGTGATACGCGAGATCCGGCGCAAGGAACTGCAGCAGCGCGGCGATGACGAGCACGCTCGCGATGCCGATCGCTCCGGCGACTCCCGCTGCCCGCCAGCCCCGCATGACAGCGGGATGATAGCAACCTTGCGATGAAAGCGTCGAACCCGCGGCCGTCAGTAGACGGTCTTGAGCGCGACCTGCACCTGCAGCGATCGGGAGGTCCGGCCGGTGGTGGCGTTCCGCTGCACGCCGGCGCTGGCGCTGACGGTGGCGATGCTGGTGAACCGGGCGGCCAGCTCGAGCCGCCCTCCGTGGATGCGCTCCGCGAACGGCTGCTGGACCGACAGCCGTTCGCCGATCAGGGACGCGACGAGCCACTCGCGCGCGGCCCAGAACGCCTGGCCGTAGGTCGCGTGCTGGCGGAACGGGCCGTCGACGCCGTCGCGCGTGCGCGAGGTCACGTCGTGCTCGGCCAGGATCCCCCAGGGACCGATGCCGAAACGCGCATGCGCGCCGAGCATCCGCCGTGCGCCGTTGTCGGCACGGCCGCGAAGGACGTTGACGCCGACGACGAGGTGATGGCTGCCGATCGGATCGATTTCCGCCAGGGCCCCGCCGCCCGACTCGCGTTCGCCGTCGGCTTCGTTCCCGCCACCGGTGTAGGCGAACGGCACGAGCCGGTGCCGCCGGCCGGCCCAGTGCAGCTTCAGCTGCGCCGGCGAATCGTAGGCGCCGAGCCGGTTGCGCTGCCGGACGAATGTGCCGAGGTCTGACACGTTGACGCCGCTGGGCAGCTGATCGCGCCCGCCGAACAGCTCGAGCCCGGGCGTGACGCGATAGCGCAGCAGCGCCACGTTGACGATCGGCGACGAGGTCTGCGGCGTGGGATCGTAGACGGTCGAACGCGGAACCGCGTCGGTCTCGCCGGTGATCGTGAAGTACGCGCCGAACCCGTGCGGCAGCTCGGTGACGTTGCGATACAGCAGCCGCGGCCGGAACGATGCCGTCGTCTCGTGCGCCGCCCAGGCGCGCTGCATCGGCAGGACCACGCGAACGTCCTGCGCGATCCGTCCGCTCCAGCTGATGGCGCGGACGAACCCGTTCTCGCGCGGCTTGTACTCGCCGGCGCGAAGGCTCTGGGCCTCGTCAACGGCGCGGCCGTAGGGATTCAGCGGCCCGCCCCCCTGCGGCGAATAGTGGCACGACGCGCAGTCGATGTAGCCGAGGCGGATCATCGTCGGCAGGGCAGCGACGGGAGGTTTGGAGGAAGACGCAGATCGCGCCGAGCAGGACGGCGAGACGGGTCATTGCACCGGGTTCGACGTCTTCGATCCGGCGCGTGCGCTGAACTCGATGTGCAGCCTGACCTCGTCGCCGGTGCGCACGCCGAACTGCGACGGGCGCTCGATGCCGTACGACGTCAGCGTGACCTTGCCGTCACCCTTCACGTGATAGCCGCTGCCCTCGGGTGTCACTTCGAGCGTGATCGAAAAGGGCCGCGGCGTGCCGCGGATGGTGAGCGTGCCGGCGGCCGCGCACGAGTACGGGCTCACGCTGTCGACGCGGACACATCGCGCGTCCCCGGCCGCGAAGTGGAGATCGGGTTGCTGGCCGTCGGCGGTCTGGAAGATGTACTTGACCATGTGCTGGTCGCGCAGCTTGATGCCGGTCTTGAGGCTGGCGACCGGCAGCGTCGCCTCGAGGCGCTCGAGGAGCAGCTCGGCGGCGCTGCTGCGCACCAGCGTCGTGGCGGTGAGCGCGGACGACTTGCCGCGGACCATGGTGCCGAGGACGTTGGTCGAGACCTCGAACGATGCCGCGCCGCCGGTCACGGTGAGGGCGGACGCGTCGGCGGCGGGACCTTGCGCAGCCGCGCCGCGCCAGGCGAGGAAGAGGAATGCGACGGCGAGCGCCAGGAAACGGAGCGTGTGCTTCATGACCGCGAGCGGTTCGCAGCGGGGGGGTGTCAGGCAGTGAATCGTGAATCGGCTAGTTCACGATTCACTGCCTGACACCCCCCGCCCCGCATGCGGGCTGCCGGAACCGTCGATGGTGTTCGCAAAACGCTCGCCACCCGCGCCTGTCGGGCCGACGCAACCGGAGGGTCGCGCACGCCGTCGCGGCGACGTCCGTGTGGCGATTGTGATGACGTCGGGTCACCGCGGTATTCCCGCCCAGATCGCGGGGTCCTGCCCGACGGCTGCGATGGTGATCCGGTTCGTGCCGTTCGGCGCGGCGGCCGCGCCATGCACACGGGTCGTCGAACATCTTTCGGAAACCGAAACCTGACGGCGTCGTGCTCGACGAAGCTGGCCGATCACTTACCTGTGACGTAATGGCCGGCCAGCCCGCACGAGCACGCAGCCGGCATCGACCTCCTCTGAGCAGGTCGGCCGATCGACTACGATCGTTCGTGTTTCAGGAGGGTTCGATGTCGAAGGTCGTCCGCCGGGTCCTGCTCGCTGCCGCGCTCGTCTCCACCTTCTTCTCAGTTACGACTACGCCCATGTCCGCACTCGAACAGAAGTCCCAGCCGGTTCGCCACGTTGTCGTCTTCAAGTACAAGAAGGGCGCCACGCCCGAGCAGATCGCGCAGGTCACGCGCGCGTTCCGGGAGCTGCGCACGAAGATTCCCGGGATCACCGCGTTCGAGGACGGCGTGAACAACAGCCCGGAGGGCAAGAACCTCGGCTTCACGCACGTCTACCTGCTGACGTTCGAGAGCGTGGCCGCGCGCGACGCCTACCTGCCGCATCCCGAGCACAAGAAGTTCGGCGAGCTGCTCGGCAAGCTTGGCGTCCTCGAAGACGCGTTCGTCGTCGATTACGTCGCCGAAAACAGCAAGTAAGAAGTCAGCGCCGTTTGGCTTCCATGCCTTCGAGCGCGATCGCGCCTCGCCGGTCGTCACCCGGCGCAGGTAGTCGATCTGTCCGAGGTGATAGCTGAGGTGCCCGAAGAGGTGGAGGAGGAACTGGCGCGTCGACATGCCTCGTCCGAAGACGTCCTGGGGATAGGGCGCGTCGAGGGCGGACGACGTGAGCGTGGCAATCACCGGCGGGATCGACTCGAGCAGCGATTCGGCCCTGGCGACGACCTCGGTCTGCGCGGTGCCGCGCGTGCTGAACTCGGCGGGCCGGTCGCGCGTGTAGGCGACGCCGCCGAGCTGCCGTCCGACGAACTCGCGCAGGTTGCCTTCGAGGTGCAGCGCCAGCGTTCCTGCCGCGTTGGTGACGCCGGGCGCGAGACGCCAGAGCGCGTCGGTGTCGGGGAACGCGCGCAGCTCCTGCGCCAGCCTGGTGAGATCGCGGGTGAACAGATCGGCGAGCTCGCGAGAGAACATCGCGACAGTATACGTGGCGGCCGGCACGCGCAGCGCGTTACGTAAAGCTCCGCAACACGCCGCGCGCGACGTGGAGTTCCGCGCTACTCACGTCGGTCATGGCGATCAGCAGGCCGATGCCGCCGTCCATCGGCACCGGCGCGATGGTGCCGCTCCACGCACGTTCGCCGCCGGGCGTGCGGACAACGCCGTTCCGTATCTCGACACGTACGCGCGGGTGCGCGCGTAGCCGGCCCGCCGCGACCGTCAGGCCGCGTGCGTCGGGAATGAAGCGGCTGATGTCGGCTCCCGTGAGCTCGTCCTCCGACGCGGCGATCAACCGCCGCAACTGTTCATTGGCCCGCATCACGGTACCGTCCGGGCCGACGAGACACCGACCGACGCCCGGCTCCTCGAACAGGAGCTCGGTCAGAACATTCTCTGGCATTGACGCTACCTGCCGTCTGCAGCAATGACGACTTCGATGATCTTCCGGTATCGGACCGGCGTGCCGTTGCGCATGGCCGCCGTATACCGCCACGTCCGCGCCTCGTTCAGGAGCAGGCGGTCGTAGATCGGGTGTATCGCCATGCGGACGGCAGCCGTCTCGACCTTGCCGTCCCGGTTGATGACCACCTCGAGGAGTCCACGCGTCGGCGCGATCTTCCACTCCGGCCGGAAGGGTGGCACCACCTGCCGCACGGTCACGGGCGGAACGACATCGGCGTCATCGGCACCGAATGTCGAGGCGTCCGCGCCGGGGCCCGGCGGCGCCGCATCGACCCCTGGCGCGGCGGCGGACGTGTTCCTTTCCAGCCGCAGCTCGGTAGGCGGCAAAGGCGCAGACGGCGGTGGCGGCGTCGCCGGCGCTGCCGCCGGTGACTTGGCGAGATCCCGGAAGCCCGTCGCCAGCGTCCGCATGTCGGCGACGGCCTCCGGGCCCAGCGACGACTGCACTTCCGGCGCATCGAGCAGCGTCAGCACCGCTTCGAATGCCGCGGCGGCTTCCGCCGGTCGATCCGCGGCAAAGCTCCGCCTGGCCGTCGCGTACTTCTCGCGGACGAGCGCCGGGAGCTGCTGTTCCCGCACCACCCTGAACAGCTCGCGGAGCTGCGGCGGCGCCTCGACCGCGTCCGGCGAGTAGGTCGGTTCCTTGGCGACGAGCGCCGCGACGGTCTGCTCCGCCTCGCGCGGACGGGAGAGCGCCAGCAGACACAACGCCCGATACTGCAAGGCCTCGCGCGTCGCGGGAGCGTCGGGGCTCGCCTTCTCGACGGCCTCGATCACTTCCAGAGCCTCGGCGTACGCGGCACCGGCGTAGAGGTCGCGGGCGTCGTTGATGCTCTGGGCGCGGGCGGGACCGGCCACCGAGCAGCCGATCGCCGTCGCAACGAGAAGAGTGAGTCGGGGTTTCACGGTCATCTCCTCATGTCAACGCTGACGCGTGTGGGCGCGCCCGCAGTGATGGTCACGTCCTGGCGGCGCTCGCCGAGCGAGGGATGTCGAAAGATCAGGTGGTGATTGCCAATGGGCAGCGACAGGTTCGCCAGCGGCGTGTCGCCGACCTTGCGGTCCTCGATCCACACCTCAGCCCACGGCAGCGCGTTGACGCTCACCGAGCCTTTGGGCAGTTCCGGTGTGAACCTCGCGGTCTTCCCGTCGTCGACCTCGACGACTCGCGAGGTCCGGAATCCGAGGCGCTCGTTGACGAGCTCGAGCGAATGACGTCCGGCCGGCACCATGATTTTCGGACTGCGCGTCGTGCCCAGCACCTGTCCGCCCTCGAGGATGGTCAGCTCGACCGGCGAGGCGATGGCGATCCACCCTGAGGCGCGGCTGGGGCTCGTCGAAGGGAATGCCGCCGAGAGCGTCGCGGTAACCCCCGCCTCCACGGTGACGGCTTCCTTGAGCTGCTTCCCGCCGAGATTCAGCACGACGTCGTGTGTGCCGGGCGCGAGATCGGTCACCGTGACCGGCGTCCTGCCACGCGCCTTGCCGGCCATCAGCACCGAGGCGCCAGCCGGCCTCGTCCGGATCTCCAGCGCGCCCGTCGTCCCGGCGGTGCCCGCCGGTGCCGCGGCTGCCGAGACGGCGAACTCGACGTGGTGCACGTAAGTCCCGCCGGCGGCCACGTCGACGGAGAACGCGCGGCGCTCGGTTCCCAGCGCCAGCGTCGCGCGGTGCGTCCCGGGCGGCAGACTGAGGGTGAGCGGCGTGGCGCCGCGATCGGTCTCGCCGACAATGACCCGGGCGCCTGCGGGAACCGTGTGTATGTCCAGCGAACCGGCCCCGGCGGCGCTCGCGACCAATTGCCGCTGCAACAGCAGCGCGATTGCCACGGCCTCACCCATCGCGACCAGCACGAGCAGCACGATCGCGATCCTGGACACCATCGGTCGGTGTCGGGATGTAGCTGCCATCGCAACCGGCGGCGCAACCGCCGGCGTCGCGCTGGCCACGAAGGTGAACGGCGCAGCGGTACGGGCACTCGCGGGCGTCGGCTGCCGCAAGACGTTCTGTGCGGCACCGGACAGAGGCGGCGTCGAAGGCTGTCTCGCGCCCCGAGGCGCCGTCGGCCGGTTCTTAACGGGCTCCTCGACCAGCAGATCGAGCGTCGAATAATCGATCGCGGATTCCTGTTCGATCGCGAGCGCGACGCGGGTCGACGAACGTCGTGGGACTCTTCCCGGGAGATGGGCTTTTCATCACGGCTCCTGCTTCGTCGTCACGTCAGCACGGAACGGCGATTCGTTCTTACGGAGGCTCGGGAATGCAGCAACCGCGGGGCGGCGTGAGGAACCGCCCCGGGCAGGGGCATCGTGGAAGATCGAATTGATCAGCTTAATGCTCGAACACCGCGACGCCTTAATCGGTGTTTGGTGTTGTGACGGCGTCGAGCGTTTCACTCTCGCGTGGAGGCCGCAGGTGGAACCGCTGGTAAGGGGTTTCGAGCTGAGCTGAGCCGCGCCCGCGCGGGCTACGGGGAGTGCTTCGCGAGCCGCTCCTGGATATCGTCGGCCTGCTGGCTGGCGCGGAACTCGATGACGCGGAACTCGGCGAGACCGCGCGCGCAGAACGGATCCTCTCGCGCGATCGCTTCGATCTCCGCGCGGTCGTTCCCCACCGCCAGGATCACTCCCCCGTCCCGCGGAATCTTGCGGCCCGAGACGAGGAAATGCCCTGACGCGTAGTGCTTCTGGAGGAACTTCATGTGCGCCCGCATGTGGGCGTCGATCTCCGGGAGCGGTGCCTTGTAGATGAGCTCGATGACGAACACGCGTCGAGCTTACCTCGGGCCGACGACGACCTCGATCACCTTCCGATAGCGAACCGGCGTACCGCTGCGCGTGGCGGGCGAGTAGCGCCACAGCCGCGCTTCATGCAGCAGCATGCGGTCGTAGATCGGATGGATCGGCCGGCGCATCGCTGCCGCGTCGACCCTGCCGTCGCGATTGATCACCACCTCGAGCAGACCGCGGATCGCCGGGATGTTCCACTCCGGCCTCGGCTGCGGCAACTCCTGACGTACTGAGATCGGCGCCACGACGTCGGCGTCGTCGACGTCGAACGTTTCAGCGTCGGCAGGGGCTGGCGGCGTGGGCGGCGCATTAGTAGCCGGTGCAGCCAGCATCGGGTTCTTGACGGTGCGCGGCTCGGGAGGCATGGCAGGCGCAGCAGGCGCGGGTGACTTCGCGAGATCGCGAAACCCCGTCGCCAGCGTACGCATGTCGGCGACGCCGTCCGCGCCCAGCCCCGTCTGGACCTCGGGCGCCTCGAGCAGCCGCAGCACGACGTCGAAGGCCGCGGCCGCTTCCGCCGGCCGACTGGCAAAGCTCTGTCTGGCCGCCGCGTACTTCTCGCGGACGAGCGTCGGGAGTTTCTGTTCCCGCACGACCCTGAACAGCTCGCGAAGCTGAGGGGGCGCTTCGACGGCGTCGGGCGTGTAGGTCGGCTCCATGACGACCAGTCGCGCGACGGTCTGTTCCGCTTCGCCCGGCCGCGACAGCGCCAGCTGACACAGCGCCCGATACTGCAGCGCTTCGCGCATGACGGGAACGGCCGTCGTGTTCTTCTCGACCGCGTCGAGGACTTCAAGCGCTTCGGCGTATGCCGCCCCCGCGTACAGGTCGCGAGCGTCGTTGATGGTCTGTGCGCTGGCCGGCGCTGCTGGCGCGACGATGGCGGCGCCGATCAGCAGTCCTGCAAAGAGCGTGGGTCGAGGTCGCACGGTCATTTCCTCATGTCAACGCTGACGCGTGTGGCGGCGCCCGCAGTGATCGTCACGTCCTGACGCCGCTCGCCGAGTGAGGGGTGCCTGAACACGAGTTGATGATTCCCGATCGGAAGCGACAGGTTTGCGAGCGGCGTATCGCCGACCTTGCGGTCTGCGATCCACACTTCCGCCCATGGCAGCGCGTTGACGCTGGCCGTTCCATTCGGCAGCTCGGGAGTAAACGACGCCGTCTTGCCGTCGTCCACCTGCAGCGCCCGGGACGTCTTGAATCCGAGGCGCTCGTTGACGAGCTCGAGGGTATGACGTCCCGCCGGCACCATGATGCGCGGACTGCGTGTCGTCCCCAGCACCTGACCGTTCTCGAGAATGGTCAGCTCGATCGGCGAGGCAATCGCGATCCACCCCGAGGCGGGGCTGGCACTGGTCGCGGGAAAGGCCGCGGAGAGCTGGGCCGTGGCTCCGGACGCGACCGTCACGGACTCCTTCAGCTGCTGGCGGCCGAGATTCAGCAGTACCTCGTGGATACCCGGCGCGAGGTCGGTGATCGTCAACGGCGTCTTGCCACGGACCGTGCCGGCAATCAGCACCGAGGCTCCGGACGGTCGGGAGCGAATCTCCACCGCCCCGTTCGCGCCGCTCGTCGCCACTTCGGAGCCGGAAGCGAACTCGAGGTGGTGCGCGTGGCTGCTGCCCGCGATGACGTTGACAGAGATCTCGCGGCGCTGCCCGCCGAACTCGAGCACGGCGCGATGCGCTCCTGCGGGTAACGTCAGCGTCAGCGGCGTGGCGCCGCGGTCGGTGTCGTCGACGATGACTCGAGCGCCAGGCGGAACGGTGGCGATGGCCAGCGAGCCCGAGTCGGCGACGACGGGCGCCGCGGGGCGGCGGAGCAGCATCACAATCGCCGCGGCCTCGCCGATCGCAAGCAGCAGCAGGATGCCGGGGAGGAGCATGGACACCCTGGGTCGTTGAGCGAACGCAAGGCCGGTCGCGATGGCAGCCGCTACTCGGGACGTGGGCGTGACGACCGGCGCCACTCGCGGCGCTGGCGCGACGGCCGGCGGCTGCGCCGCGATTCGTCTGGCGGCGATCGCGGCGCGCGGAGTCCTGGGCGCTGCCGGTTTGTCAGTAACGGGCTCGTCTACCAATCGATCGAGCGCGGAAGAACCGATGACCGATTCGTCGATCACGAGCGGCTCGCGCGGCTCGTCGACGTTCTTCGGAATATCTCCAGGCGATCGGGTCGTCATCACGGCTCCTGTTGCACAAACGTGCGGCGCACGTTCGAGTGCACGTCTCCGGACCCTCGCCGACGGCACCGTCCGTCGACACGTGGTCACCGGGAACGATTGAATCCCCTAGCCGGCCGGCGCGTGACGACGCGCACGTTAGGCTGACGCGGACAGGTGTCCCGCACCTGGCCGGTGAAGAAAAATTGTCAGGGTCACGGGGAGCCTATCACGTACCCTGGGGACTTCGAGCTCAACAGGAAGGGATATTGGCTGCGACTGATGTGGAGCGAGGCCGGCCCCTTCTTCAATGAGGGACCCGGCCTCCAGAGAGCTATTCGGAGTCGCCGCGCAGAATGACGACGTCGGGGCGCGCGCCGTTGGCGAGCTTCGAAGCCGCCTCGCGCTCCGTGCGGGCCTGCGGCAGGACGAACCCGCGGTTGTCGGGCAGCCGGACCTCGCGGAGGAAGTACTGAGAGCCGTAGCGGTGGAACACCAGCCGGGGTGTGTTGTCCGAGTCGCTGGCGCCCGACGGCTGGCTCGTCACGATCGCCGCGCTACGGTCGCCCTTGATCAGGAACGCGTCGCCGGGGCCCGTCAGACGCGAGATGCGATAGGTGTCGCGCGCCATCGCCGTCGTCCCCACGGTAAACGCAAACGGAACCTCGGTGATGGTGTCGTTGGACTGGGCCTTCACGACGGCCGCGGTTCCGAGGAGCACCAGCCCAGCAACAGCCACGAACCGGCGAGCGTACGTCTTCATGATCAAATCCCTTGGCAGCCTGCATGACGACGCCGGAAGCCGGCGCCTGGCGCACCGTCCATGTCGGTGCGTCCATGTCTGTTAAGACGACGGCCAGCCGCGAAGATGTGTGTGGGTCGGATGAAGAATCCGCGACAAAGGTGTGGCGCAAGCGCACGGTTACTCGGAGAGGCGAGGAACCGGACTGCCAGGCGTCGCGCATCGGCTGCGGCAGGCTTTCCAGCGCAACCTCGACATCGCGCCGGAGGTGAGCCCCGTGCGCCGTCGCGAGCAGTTCGCGAATGTCCCAGAAGTCCTGCGCGCCACCCGCGAAGAGTTTCAGCAGCACCAGATCCAACGGCGTCACGATGGCGGGGCCGCCTCGCGCCGGCACCGCACGCTGAATCGCGCGCGCCTGCCATGCGTGCTTGCCGACGACGACGTCGACCGGCCGCTCTCCAGCAAAGTCGAGCCGCACGACGCCCGCCAGGGGATCGTCGGCGTCGCCGCGTCTGACGTCGACCGCCGCGCCGGCCGCGCGAAGCGGCGTCCAGAAGTCGTCGCGAAGGACCGCGACGTCCGAGACCATCAGGTCGATGTCGAACGTCGAACGCGCGACGCCGGCAGCGGCGAGCGCGGCCGCGCCGATGAGGGCCGACGGCACGCCGCGGGCTTCCAGCCGCGCCACGACGCGCTCGAGCAGCGTCACGGCCGTGGTGTTCCCGCGCAGGCGCTGGGGATGCGTCCGCGCTGACGGCGGCTGTGCAGCTGCCGCCGCGCGGTCGCCACGTCAGCGCCGGTCGCGCGCACGTAGAGCGCGAGGTCGTCGTCGCCGAGCGAGAGCGCGAGCGCGATGCGCTCCTCGACCGTCATCGCGAGCACGCGCGCCACGGTCTCCGCGCGAAGGGTGTCGGCCAACGAGGTCACGAGGCCAGTATAGCGAGTGTGGAGCGAAGAGGAATCGGGGGGCAATCGGAGGGGACGGAGGCACCGGATTAGAAACGGAGCAACGGAGGCAACTGAGGGAACGGAGGGTTATCAGGTCCTCGACTTCGCGCGGTGTCGGGCCCGCGACGCGCGCGAGGGTGGCGAGATGCCCGCGACAACGCAAGGCCGCAACGTCACATCAGGCCTTGTGTTGTTCGCGGACATCCCGCCACCCTCCGCCGGCCGAAGGCCGGCGCCGACACCGCTCGTTGAGTTCTCAGTTGCCTTCGTTGGCTCCGGTGCTCCGTTCTGAGATCCGGTATCTCCCTTGCCCTCCGATAACTCGCCGTCGTGGCAGCTCCAGGCCTTAGTTACTCCCCGTGCCCGCTGCCGCGACCACGTCGGCCTTCGTCAGCGGACGATCCGGATTCGGCGGATGCGCGGGAATCCACGCGGTGTAATCGATCTTGGACTTGTCCAGCGCCGCGATCGCGGACTTGACCACGCCGAGCTGCGCGGGTGTCGGATTGACGACCGTGATGTCGGCGGTCCACAGCGCCTTCTCCGCCGGCAGATACACCGCGACCATGCCGTCGCTGTGCTCGTTCGGGATGTGCACGAGCTCGACGACCTTGCCGTTGCTGCCCTTGCGCACGTCACGCGCGGCGACGCCGGCGACGACGTTGGTGCGCTTGGTGGTGACCTTGGCGAGGCTGTCGCCAAGCAGCGTGCGCGGGCCTGCGAGCACGCGCTCGAGCACGGCTTCGTTGTTGCGGTGCGTCAGGATCGTCGCGCCTTCGGCGACCGCCGCCGCGAGCCCGCCCGCGTGGTCGAAGTGCGGGTGCGAGTTGACGACGAAGCGGATCGGCTTGTTGGGGATCGCCTGCTTCGCCGCCGCCATCACCGCCGTGCCGCGCGCGTCGTTCTGCCCGCTCTCCACCACCAGGATGTGATCGCCCATGTCGACGGCGAGCGACGTGTAGTTGCCGCCGATCTTGAAGACGCCCTCACCGATCTTCTCGACCGGAGGCGCTCCTGCCGGGGCCTGCGGCGCAGCCGCGGGCGCACCGCCGCGACCCTGTGCCGGGGCTCCTGCCGGCGCACCGGCGGCGGGGGCGGCACCGCGGCCGGCCGGCGGCGGCGGCGTGAGCAGCTCTGCGAGGTTCGGCGGGTTCGGCGTGGCCGAGGTGATCGCGGCGTCGAACGTCGGCATGCCCGCCTGACGCTGCACGATCCGCGTCGGCACCTGCACGCCGTTCATCGCCTGATAGTTCGCGTACTCGAACTCGACGAGCAGGTCGCCGACCACCGCGTTCTCGACGCGCGTCTCGACCTTGGTGACGAGGTTGCGGTTGTTGATGTAGCCGGTGACGGTGTAGCTCTGGCCCGACGGCGACTTGAGGTTCGGCGGCGAGAACGACACGACCTGCTGCCCGCCCTGCTGGCGGACCGTCGCCGCATTCGCCGCCGCTCCCTTGAGGAAGCCCCACGGCGTCGTCCAGATATTGAGCGCCTGCGTCCAGTTGCTGCCCGCCTGCGTGCCGCTGATGTTCTGGTTGAAGACGCCGGCCGGCTGCGGCGGCACCCCGGGGACGACCGGCAGCGCGGTCGGGCCGGTCGCGCGCGACACGAGCGCCGCGGGATCGGTCGGCGGCGCGAAGTTGATGGTGCGCGTGTACTCGGTGATCCGCGTGACGTTCACCGCGCCCATCGGCTCGCCGATCGCCTTGCTCTGGCCGAACTGGCCGTTGCGCGCGCTGCCCTTGTAGGTGATCGAGGTGAGGGTGTCCGCGCCCATGGCCTTGGCCGCCGCGGCCACGACCGACGCCGCATCCTGTGCGGCACCGCCGGCCGACAGCACGGTGGTGAGAATGGCAGCCATCGTCAACGTTCTGCGCAGCATGTCGTGCCTCCAAAAAATGCGTGAACGAGCCTCAGTCGCTGCGGATTATATCCACGTGCGACGTGCGACGTGCTACGTGCGCACGTGCTTCGGGTCACGTGCAACGTGCGCCCGTGCGAACGGGCGGCAAGACCCGGCGTACGCGATCACCGATCACAGATCACCAGCTTCACGGTCGTGCCGTCGTGACCGTCCCCGTGGCCGTCCCCGTGACCGTGGCTGTCCCCTTCGGGCGAGGGTGCGGGGCGCGCGAAGTGGCCGACCGCTAGACAGATTACGTTGGGAGTTGGAGGTTGGGAGTTGGGAGTTGATAGAGTTCCCCCCATGCAAGCGACGGAAAATACGAAAGTAAAAAGGGAAAAGTCAAAACACCTTCTTGTCATCCCCCTTCTGGCATTGATGGCGCCCGGAGGAAACGTCTTGCTGGCGAGACAGCCGGCCGGCGCGAAGGGCACCGACCTGGTTGCGGTCGTCGGACGATGGTCGGAGCCGACGATCGACGGCGAGCGCGTCGTCCGCGTCGAACCGTCCGACGGGCAGGCGCAGGCGCCCGCCGCGATCGACGCGGCAGCAACGCGGCTGTTCAAGCAGACCGATCGCACGTTCACCGCGAATGCCGCGGCGCCGGGCGCGTTCTCGCTGGCGGTGCTGTCGAACGTGCCGCAGTTCAGCGGCGGCACCTACAGCGCGCGGTTCAAGCTGGTGTCGGGCGCCAGCGATCAGACGGCGGGCCTCGTCTTCAACCTGCGCCCGAACGGCGAATACACCTACGTCCGGTTCAACACCAAGGATGGCAACGTCGCGCTCTGGCGCTATGCGAACGGCGCGCGCGAGGTCATCGCCCACGGCACGGAACACAAGCCGCTGCCACTCGGCGCCTGGCACCAGCTCGCGGTGACCGTCACCGGCACCAAAGTCTCGGGCCGCGTCGTCGGGACCACGCTGACGGTCGAGCACGACTTGAAGAGCCCGGTCAGCGGCCGCGTCGGCTTCTGGACCAAGCGCGACTCCGAAACGCTGTTCAAGGACATCGCGGTGGAGCCGGCAAAGCCGTAGACCACGGACGGTGACGGCCGGGCGGCGCGCGCTGGCGGGATTCCACTGTTCGAAATCGGTCAACGCTGGAGTCGGCAACCCTGAGATCCCTCGTGTTCACCTCGGCTTCGTGAGCACCGCGGCACTGGCAAGGTTGTCGCTATGCTGCGCGGTGACCTTTCCGAGGAGCTGCGCATGACCGCCCCGGCCACGACCTGACGCTTGCCTTCCGGATGCTGCTGCGGCAGCCGGGGTTCACCGCCGTGGCGCTGCTCACGCTCGCGTTGAGCATCGGCGCCACCACCGCCATCTTCAGCGTCGTCAACGGGATCGTCCTGCGTCCGCTGCCCTTCGCGGAGAGCGAGCGGCTGGTGCTGATCAGCGAGAAGAACGAGCAGCGCGGCTGGATGACCTTCTCGGTCGCGCCGGCCAACTACGTCGACTGGGCGCGCAGCTCTCGCACCTTCGAATCCATGGTGGCGCTGACGTCTGGTTCCGTCGCCCTGCGCGCCGACGACGGCGCCGAGCAGCTGCCGACCACGTTCGCCACCGCGGAACTGTTTCAGGTCCTCCGGGCCACGCCCGCGCTCGGCCGCACCTTCGTCACGGGCGACGATGCGCCAGGCGCGACGCCGGTGGCGGTGATCGGCCACGGTCTCTGGCTGCGGCGGTTCGGCGCGGATGCGGCCGCGGTCGGCCGCGTCGTCACCATCAACGATCGCCCGGTGACCGTCGTCGGCGTCATGAAGCCCGGGTTCGGCGAGGGGCGGCCCGACACCGACGTGTGGCTGCCGCTCACCATCGATCGCGCGCGCGCGGAGCGCGGCGGCCGCTCGCTGTCGGTGATCGGCCGTCTGGCGCCTGGCGCGACACTCGAGCAGGCGCGCACCGAGCTCGCGACGATCGCCGCGACGCTGGCCACACAGTACCCGAACGAAAACGGCGGATGGGGCACGACCCTGGTCGGCCTCGAGCAAGTCGCCGTCAACGAGGGCGTGAAGCGCGCCCTCTACCTCCTCCTCGGCGCGGTCGCCTTCGTGCTCCTCATCGGCTGCGTCAACGTCGCCAATCTGCTTTCGGCGCGCGGCATCTCGCGGCAGCGTGAGTTCGCGGTGCGCGCGGCGCTCGGCGCGGCTCGCGGGCGCCTCGTGCGCCAGCTGCTCACCGAGAGCGCGGTGCTCGCGGCACTCGGAGGCGTGCTCGGCTTCTTCGTCGCGATGTGGGGAACCGATCTGCTGATGGCGCTGGCCCCGGCCGGCCTGCCGCGGGTGAACGAGGTCCAGATCGACGGCCGCGTCCTGGCGGTCAGCCTGCTGACGACGATCGTGGCGGCGCTGGTCTTCGGCCTGACGCCGGCGTTGCAGTTCAGCGCGGCGCGCCCGGATGAGGCGCTCAAGGACACCCAGCGCGGCGCGGTCTCGCCCGGACGAAAACGCATCGGTCAGCTGTTCGTCCTCGCCGAGGTGGCGCTGGCGGTCGTGCTGCTGGTCGGGGCCGGCCTCCTGTTGCGCAGCTTCCTCAAGTTGTCGAACCGGCCGATCGGGTTCGATCCAGACGGCGCGGTCGTGTTCTCGTTGTCGCTGCCGGAAGCGGGCTACCGGACGCCGGAGTCGGTGACGGCCTTCTACGAGAGCCTGCTCGATCGGGTGCGCGCGCTGCCCGGCGTCGCCGCCGCGGGTGCATCGCACGCCCTGCCGTTCTCGGGCCGCGACAGCGTTCGTCCGTTCGTCCGCGCCGACGAAGCCGCCGACCTGACCACTGCGCCGACCTCGGAGTACCGGCTGATCACCCCCGGCTACTTCGCCGCGATGGGCATCCCGATCGCGCGCGGCCGCGAGTTCACCGAAGCCGACGGCGCGGGACGTCCCGGAGCGATCATCGTCAACGAGACCTTCGCGACGCGCTTCCTGCGCGGCGACCCGATCGGCCAGCGGATCCGCCAGGGCGGCAGCGCCGAGCTGCCGTGGATGACGGTCGTGGGCGTGGCGGGCGACGTCAGGCACTTCGGCCTGGCCGCCGACATCCGCCCCGAGATGTTCTGGCCCGAAGCGCAGGCGACGTGGGGCGCCACGCTCAACCGGCACCGCCGCACGATGACCATCGTCGTTCGCGCAGAGGGGGACGCGGAGGCGCTGCTGCCGGCAATCCGCGGCCAGGTCGCGGCCCTCGATCCGAATCGCCCGATGATCGACGCGCGGCCGATGGGCGACATGGTGGCTCGATCGGCCGACGTCGCGCGGTTCAGCACGGTGCTGCTCGGGATCTTCGCGGCCGCCGGGCTCGTCCTCGCGGCGGCCGGCGTCTACGGCGTGATGTCCTACAGCGTGAGCGCGCGTCGACGCGAGATGGGGATCCGCCTTGCCCTTGGCGCGCGCCCTCGCACGCTGCTCGTGGACGTGCTCAGGAGCGGCCTGTTGCTCGCCTCGATCGGCGGCACCATCGGCCTGGCGGCCGCGTGGGTGCTCGGCGACGCGCTGCAGGTCGAGCTGTTCCAGACCGCGCCGCACGACGCCTTCACGTTCGTGGCGGCGGCGGTGGTGCTGGTGCTGACCGCGTTCGTCGCGTGTTGTGTGCCGGCGCGCCGCGCCAGCCAGCTCGATCCCATCGACGCGCTCCGGGACTGACCGCATGCTGCAGGATGTCCGCTACGCGTGGCGCAGCCTCTCGGCAACGCGGCGCAGGCGATCGCCGTGAGCGACAGGCGCGGCCAGGCGATCGCGGCCACGCTCGCGGCCGAGCATCCCGCCGCCTTCGACCGCGTGACACCTCGATCGTCGAGCCGTCTCGGCGAGAGCTGGCGCGAGCGCTTCCGCCTGAGTCATCTACACGCTGCTCGCGGCGGCCGGCCTCCTGCTGCTGGTTGCCTGCATCGAAACGTGGCGACACTGCTGCTCGCACGGCTGGCGCAGCGGGAGACCGAGCTGCGTGTCAGGGCGGCGCTCGGCGCGCCGCGGACGCGGATCGTTCGCCAGCTGCTGCTCGAGAGCCTGGCGATCGCGGTGGCGGGCGGCGCCGGCGGCCTCGCGCTGGCGGCGGCGGTCCCGGCATGTTCGCCGCCGTCAGGCGAGTTCGCGCTGCCGCCGTGACGTCCAGATCGCGATCGACGCCCGTACCGCCGCCGCGGGAGTGGCGCTGGTGTTCGTCGCCGGGCTGCTGTTCGGCGTGCTGCCCGCGAAGCTGGGCGCCGGCACCGACGCCGCCGGGTGGGCGCGCGACGCCGGCACGCGCGTGAGTGCGGGGCGACGCCAGCGCCGCCACGGGCAGATGCTGGTCGCGGCGCAGGTCGCCTGTCACGTTCGTGCTGCTGGTCGGCTCGACGCTGCTGTTCCGGGACCTATCGCAACCTGGGTCGGCGGCGATTCTCCGGGCTACGCGCACGCGTCAGAATTCTGCTGCGGATCGGCTGTCCCTCACCGGATCCGGGCGCGTCCGGCGACGGCGCCGCGCGCCTCGCGCTGACGTCCGACCGTGAAGCCGGCGCGTTCGACGTGCCGCTCGAGCGCGGCGCCGGCGCGCTGTCCATCGCCATTCACACCACCGTCGGCATCCGGCGGCCCTCATCGATCCGCTGTCACGCGCCTGTGGGAGCGGGCCCGGACGCTGGCGGCCGGCGTCGCGATCGGCGCGATGCTGTCGGCGCTCGGCGCCGAGCTGCTCACGGCCTGCGCTACGGCATCGCGCCTGGCGACGTCCTCACCTTCGTCGTCGTCGGCGCCGGATTGATCGCCGTGGGTCTTGCGGCGGCGCTGGTCCCGTCACTCCGCGCCGCTCGCGTCGACCCGCTGGTGGCGCTGCGCGCGCCCTAGCGACCTTTTGCCTTTTGGCTTTCTGACTTTTCCCTTCTGACTTCTTACTTCTTTAGCTCGGCGACCACGATCGCGATCGCATCACCCTTCGGCGACACCGCCAGTCGCGAGACCGCGCCAAGCGAATGGGTCGCCGCGTCGAACACCTGGGTCCAGCCCGGCTCGCCCCGCGTCCACGAGAACACCCTGGTTCCGGCCGACATCAGGATGGTCTTCCCGTCCGGCATCCAGGTCATGTCGCGCTCGGGACTGCCTTCCGCCGCCTTCACCAGTGGCTCGACCTTCTTCGTGGCGACATCCAGCTGCGAGATCCAGAACTCCCCCGATCCGTCGCGCCGCACGAAGCTGACCGCACGCGTGCCGGGAACGCGGTGCAGCGATCGCCCGATGCCGTCGGCGGCGATCTCCGCCGCGCCCGTCGCGACGCTCGCGATCTGCAGCGTCGCCGGCTGCCCGAGCACGAACAGCGCCACGGTCCCGGCGTCGACCCACGCGTGATAGCCGACCGGCTTGACGTCGGTGAGCACCAGCGCGGGCTCTCGACCGCGCCCGTCGAAGCGCCAGAGCCGTTGCGTCTTGTCCGCCTCGGTCCGGACGACGCTGAAGCCGCCCGGCGACCCGACGCCGTCGGGCAGATACGTGGGCGAGTTCTCGTTCTCCGGCGTGTCGGTCAGCTGTGACGTGCGTCCGGCGCCGCGGTCGAAGACGAAGATGTCGATCTGCTTCCCGTCGCGATTGGCGGCGAACAGGATCCGCCCGCCGTCCGGGCTGAACATCGGCTGGTTGTCGTAGCCGGGCGCGGTCGAGACCGGCTGCGGCTTCGCGTCCTTGAGGGATGAGAGCCCGGCGCCGAGCGGCAGCAGGTAGATGTCGGTTCCGGGCGGCGGCGCCGCGGGTTGCGGCGGCGTCTGGGCAGCGCCGGCGCTCAGCGCGGCGATCAGGACGAGGATGCGCACGATGGCTGTCACTCCTTCGATGCGCCGCTATCGTGCGGCGCAGGCGCTGAGGCGCCAGGTCACCGTGGCCTGGCGATTCCGTTTCAGGTGTTCCTCGGGGATCGTGAACGGCTGCGATCCGGCCAGCTCACGCAGGTTCGTCGCCTTGCCCTGGATGGTGCCGTTGGTCTCGGCCGTGACCCCGCCGACGCCCATGGAGTGGTCGTCGGACGTCGTGATCGTTGAAGCGGTTCTGGCAGCCGGCGCGCCTGGAATAGGAGTGCCTCCTCTCGAGGCCGATCGCGACCGGCTGCGGATACGCAATGGTGTAGCTGCGATCGTCTCGGATGCTGATGCTGACGCCGCCCATCTCGGCGCCGCGTCCCGCCGAGACCTCGGCGGAATGACCGGCCCGATCCTCGGCGCACGCCCAGGCGGTGTCCACCCGTTCCGTGACGACCGAGCGCTGGCCGGAGGCCAGCGCCAGGCCAATCGCCTCCCCGTTCTCGCTGCCGCCCATCAGGCTGACCGTGACCTCGTACTGACCGGACGCCACCGTCTTCGTCCGGCTGCGCGAGGTGGCGGAGTTCGCCTCTCCCTCATGGGAGCTGCGGAACGAGATCGTGCCGGTCCAGCCGGCGCCTTTTGTCACGGCGTCGAGCAGGCACACGCAGGCGGCCACGTCCGACATCGCCTTGTCGGTGAGCTCCTCCTTGCCGCCGCCAATCGCGAGCTCGCGATGCAGGCCCTGGATGGCCGCCGGCATCCACGCCTTCGGCTCGGACGCGCAGCACTTGTTGAGGGTCTCGACCGCACCCTTTATCAGATTCTGGGACGCGCGCTCGAGCGTCTCCTCGCGCTGCTCGAACTCCAGCCGCAGCTTTCTGAAGAACCCGCTGCGCTCGACTTCCGCCTGGTAGGCGTACGGATAGAGGTCCTTGTGTGCAGCGACGTCGGCCGAAATCTTCTCCGACTCGCCGCTCGCGAGGCCGAGCATCGCCGACCACTTGATCCAGTTCAGGATTTCGGCGTTGAGCGAGGCCATCTCCGGCCGTTTCTCCTCGCGGCAACCGTCCCGGAACGCCTTGATCTTCGGCATCAGGACCTGGTCGTGGTACCTCGCGCAGCTTCGGCAGGATCTGCGCGTGGAATTCGGACAGATGTTCGCTGCCAGGCGCCGCCTGCGCGAAGAGGACGGGCAGGAGCGACCACCCCCGCGAGCGCGCGGCAACCGGTCGGGCCGCCGCCGTCCGCAGGGCGTGTGCGAGCGCCATCTCGACGCGCGCGCCATAGTCGGTAGGCACGCGTGCGTCGATCGCGTCGAGCTCCTGCGAGGTCGCGTCGGCCACGCCGTAAGTGCCGTCTCCCGAGATCAGCAGCTTGTAGCGGTGCTGGACGAGCCGCCCGAGCGGCGCCTGGGCGTGGAGGAAGGGCTGCAGGTGCAGCTCGCGCGAGGCGGGTGCCACCGCGAAGACCGCCGCCGTCGTGGCCGTCGCTGCCGTCGCGGCGGTCGTGTCCGTCGCATCCGTCGCATCCGTCGCATCAACGTCAGCGGCGGCGGCGACGGGATCGATCGTGAGGATCGCCGGCTTCCTCATGTCCACCGGCAGGTTCCTCACGTGCACCGCCGTGACGCGTTCGGAGGCGAACGGAAGCCCCGACATCGCCGACACCGGCACCAGCTCCACCGTGGCATTCAACTTCAGCGCGCCTTCCGGCACGAACAGCGTGAACCGGCGGCGCTCGGCGGTCAGCACGACGATCCCCCCTCCTGCGGACACCTCGCTGTCGGCGCTGCGCGCGCCAAGAACCGGCGCCCCGACGACGATCGGACTGGCAGGGGCCGTCAGCCATGCCGCGGTCGGCGGCGCGACCGGCGCATTCTCCTGATCAGCCGGCGGCGCGCCGCGTCCGGCCGCCGGGCCAGCCGCAGCCGGTGGTGAGTCCGCGGTCCGCGGCGAGTCCGGCGGCGGCTCGCCGGGAGCGCGCACAATCCAGCGACCGATAGCGACGCCGACGACGAGGATGAGGATGGCTGCGACGGCGAGAAGACGGAGACGCCCTGGGACCGTAGACATGGGCGATCAGTCTACAAGCGAGCCAGACCTCAGCTGTAGCCGGCTCAGTTTTTAGTCTCCAGTCAACTCCCAACTCCCAACTCCCAACTCCCAAACAGAGTGGGTCGAGACCTCCGGGTGAATGGCGTGACACGCGGGCAATCAGGTCCGCGTTTCCCCCCGATGCCGCGAGCGATTCCGTTTGGGATTTGGGAGTTGGGAGTTGGGAGTTGGCAGTTGACTGCTACGCTTACAATTCGAGAAGCCATCCGCCAATGAAGACGCCATTCGCGATCGTCCAGGCCGTCGGTCTCACGCTGCCGGATGTTCGGGCGGCGACGAAGTACGACGGATCGCCGGTGCTGCAGGTCGGCGGGGCGTTCATGGCCGGTCTCGCGACGCACCATTCGGCGGAGCCCGACACCCTCGTCGTGCGCGCAGAGCTCGACGAGCGCGAGGCGCTGCTGGACGAGGCGCCGGAGACGTACTACCTCACGGACTACTACGCGCCGCACCCGGTGGTGCTGGTGCGCCTGGCGCGCATCGATCGCGCGGCGCTCCGCGACCTGCTGGCGGTATCGCACCGCCTGACGCTCGCGAAGACGCGGACGTCGAGGCGATCTACGTGAGCAGCGTCGGGATCGGTAGCGGAGCGGGGATCGGCTGAATCGCCGGCAAGCCAGAGCCCGCCGCCGATCCCCGATCCGCACTGCTCCCGCTCGTCCCCGCTTCCCGCTTCCCGCTTCCCGCTTCCCGACGCATGCTGTCCCGCATCCCGCGTCACCGCTCCCCGATCACCGATCACTGATCACGACGCCGCCTCGGCGTTCGTCCCAGGACGATCCGCGACTTCGTCCCGACGGCCGGAGGTTCTACTCAGCGCTGCGCGAGGCCGGCGTCCCCGTCGTGCTGGCCGCCGAGCCCGGCACACACCTCGCCATCGACCGCTGAGCGACCGCACGTTCGCACGGAGCACTTAGCACGTGAGCACCTGGCACGTCGCACTTCGCACCTAGCACGTTATGATGTGCCGCATGACCGACATCTCGCGTCGCCAGTTCGTGGCGCTCGCGGCCGCCGGCGCCGGGCTCGCCCCGTTCGCGCGGGCGCAGAACACCATCACCGCGCAGCAGATCATCGACCGGATCCGCACCCGCCTCACCCGACTAGACGTCGAGTGGAAGACCGCCACGGTCGATACCGTCAAGGCCGGTGACGCGACCGCGGCCATCACCGGCATCGCGACCACCGCGCTGCCGACGGTGGACGTCCTGCGGCGCGCGGTCAAGGCCGGGGCGAACATGGTCATCACCTGCGGGCCCACGTTCTACAGCCGCGCCGATACGCCAACGCTGCCGTCCAAGCCCGGCGCCCCGGCGGCGCCCGACGCGATCCTCTCCGCGAAGGACGAGTTCATCAGGAAGAACGGCCTGGTGGTCTGGCGGTTCAGCGATCACTGGCGCCTGCGCGCGCCCAGTCCGTTCGCTCGAGGCCTCGCCGACGCGCTCGGCTGGTCCACGGTCCCGTTGGCCGGCGACCCTGCCGCCCTGGCCATCCCCGAGACCTCACTCGACGCACTGGCGGCGCGCGTGAAACAGCGCCTCGCTGCTCGCGGCGGTATCCGCGTCGTCGGCAATCCCGGGCTCCGCGTGCGAAAGGTCGGGTTGCTCCCGGGATCGACGCCGGTGCAGGCGTCGCTGGCCCTGCTGCCCGCGGTGGATGTCGTCATTGCCGGCGAAGTGCGCGAGTGGGAGTCGGTCGAGTACGCGCGGGACACCCTCACCGCCGGCGGGGCCAAAGCGCTGATGCTGGTCGGCCGGGTCGTCTCCGAGGATCCCGGGATGCAGGCCTGCGCGCAGTGGCTCGGCTCCGTCGTGCCCGAGCTGAAGACGACATGGCTGCCGGCCGGCGATCCGTATTGGAGGCCACGCTGATGCGCGCGCTCACCGCCGGAGACGTCGTCGCCCGGATCAAGTCCAACCTCGGCGCCCCGTGGCGCGACACGACGTATCGCGACACCTTCAAGTTCGGCGGACCGGAGACGCCGGTCACGGGCATCGCCACCACCGTGTTCTGCAGCTTCGACGTCGTCAAGCAGGCGGCGGCCGCCGGCCTCAACATGATCGTTCCGCACGAGGACACCTACTGGAACGATCGCGACGACGTGACGATCGTGAAGGACGACGCGGCGTACAAGGCCAAGGTCGACTTCATGCGGGCGCACGACATCGTCGTGTTCCGCATCCACGACCACATGCACGCACAGCGCCCCGACTTTACCTACGTGGGCTGCGCGCGCGCGCTCGGCCTCGCGAGCCAGTTCGAGACGGCGCCGCAATCCCATCGCTTCACCGTGCCCGAGACGACGCTGGGACGGCTGGCCGCCGACTTCCAGAAGCGGCTCGGGGCGAAAGCACTGCGGGTGGTCGGCGATCCCGAGGCCCGCGTCAGCCGCATCCAGCTCGGCGTGGGCTACGCGACGCCGCCGGTGAACAGTCCCGACATCGACGTGGTCGTGAGCGGCGAGCAGCAGGAGAGCGACGGCGGGTTCGACAGCCCGGCGTACGTGCTCGACGCAGTCGCGCTCGGCGTCACCAAGGGCTGGATCATGCTGGGGCACGCCATCTCGGAGGAACAGGGCATGCTGGAGATGGCGGACTGGGTGAAGTCGTTCACGCCGGAAGTCCCGGTCCGGCTGGTGAAGGCCGGCGAGCCGTTCTGGGCGCCGAAATAGCGGACGTGCCGGCTAGGTAGCGCGATCGGGCGCGGCCCCGGTGAGCTCGGCGAGGCGCGCCATCGCCTTCTCTCTCAACCGCGCCGCGTCGTGGGCGATCGCCGCCTCGCCGGCTCGTTCGACGCGAGCCACGCGGCGGTCGAGCGCCTCGACCAGCTCCTGCAGCTCGCGTATGAGCTCTTCGTTGGTCAGCGACACGGCATCGCCCCGCCGCGCCGCGTGCGCCCGCGGCAAACATCACGACGCCCCGGGGCGCCGACGATCGATCCTGTGGATGCGAACGAATTCACGAATGGGCCCTCCGGTGCTTTGGTGAGGGCTGAGGGCCAGGATGGCCGCAGGGCTCAGGAAAGCTCCGGCCAGTATATGTCACGTCCGCCCGGGTTCGGCGGCACTCATGACGATCGGCGGCGCGGCCGCGCGCGCCGGCCCGCGGGCTTTTTCGCTGCCGTTTTGGCGACCGCGTTCTGCCAGGCCTGGGTCAGCGCGGCGCCGAGCGTCTCCTCGTCCACGGCAGCGAGCCGTACCAGCGTCGCGCCCTTTGCGCCCCACGCGCCCTTCGCCGGCGTGAGCGCGGCGCAGTCGCGGACTGCCAGCTCCTGCTGCTCCGGCGTCAATCCGACCATGCCCCACGCTTTGTCCGGATAGCCGAGCGACGCGAAGACGCGGCCGCCGACCCTGAAGTCCGCGTGACCCATGTGCGCACCCTCGGATGCGCCGGTCATCCCCAACGCGATACGCCGAAACCCGCTGGCCGTCATGAGCGCTCCTGCAGGCCGGTAGTCTACCGATTTTTCAGCAGTCGTCGAACCCGCCGCCGCGCACGGCGGCGGGCCCGATCGTGGTGACGTGCCGAGGAATCCAGGCCCCTACAGCGCCATGCGTCGTCCTCTTCCCACGCCGCACCGCGTGTCCACGACGTTCCCGGCCGGGTCGGCGAACGTCACGGTATCGCGTGCGATGAACTCGTCCGAGTCGTGCGACACGGTGATGTTGCGTGAGACGGTCTGCGTTCCCGCATAGGTGCCGTCCGGATTGAAGCGGAACAGCAGGATGACATTCGTGAAACTCCGTCCGCCGGCGTAGGCCCATACGCCGTGGCCGGTGCGCAGCAGCGCCGGGTTCGAGGCGGGATCCGACAGCATCGACCCTTCCGCCAGGAACGTGTTCAGCCCGGGAAACGTCGCACCGGGAATCTCGTCGCCGGTCTGGCAGTTGGCCATCGTGATCTGCAGCGACCAGGTGCCGACAATCCGCCACGCGCCGAGCCGTTGCCACACACTGCTCGCCTGCAGGTCCTGATCCTGCCCGTCACTCGCCGCGACGCCGCCCGTGCTCGTGAGTACCAGCAACCCCGCAAGCGCCGCTCCCGCCCAACCCATTCGTCGCATCGCTGCCTCCTTCGTTCCGGCGCGGGAACATTCCCGCAGTTGGACAGGCGGCAAACGACGGCGAAGTGTGCAATCGGTAGGAATCTGGCGGTGAGCCGTCCGGCCAGGAGCGGCCACGCCTACGCGTGGTAGTAGCTTCCGGCCCGCGCTACAGTTCGCGCTCCCGGGTCCATGCACCAACTCGCCACGGCTTCACTGGTCCACGTCCATCAGCTGACCAAGCGGTACGGGCGGGTCGTCGCCCTCGACGGAGCCGGCTTCTCGATCCGGCCGGGCGAGATCCTCGGCCTGATCGGCCCCAACGGTTCGGGCAAGACCACCTTGTTCGAGTGCCTCGGCGGCGTGCTGCCGTTCGACGCCGGCCGGATCGACGCGCCCGGGGATCGCCGCGCCCTCATGTTCTATCTGCCGGATGCGATTGCGCCGTGGCCGGATCAGTCCGTGGCGTGGGCACAGCAGTTCGTGCTCGGCCTCTTCGGCGGCACCGACGAGCTGCAGGACCAGAGCAATGCCCGCCTCGGCCTGACGCCGCTGCTCAGCACTCCGCTCGGGGCGTTGTCGAAGGGCCAGCGCAAGCGCGCGCTGCTGTCGCTCGGCCTGCAGATCGTCCGCGGGCTGTTCGCGTCAGCGGACTACGTGCACCAGCACTGGACCGATCTCGATCGGAGCGTCGATCTCAACGCGCCGGCCCCGTTCGATCGCACGGCGTCGGGACAGACGAGAAGCGTCGCCGCGGCCAACGCGACGCGTCCGATCGTTCCGGTCAACGGCGGCGTCCGATCCGTCAACGTGCTGATGAATCTCGGCACCGCCGACTACGACGGGTTGCAGACGCAAGTCAGCTACCGCGGCCATCCGAAGCTCTACGTGCTGGCGAGCTACACGCTGTCGAAGGCGACCAACACCACCGAGCCCGACGGCAACGGGATCGGCCCTAACGACGCGAACATCTCCCGCCTCGGCGAAGAAGAGCGCGGTCCCAGCGTCGTCGATCAGCGGCATCGCGCCGTGATCATGGTGACCTACACGCTGCCGTTCCACATCACGGCCGGCACCGTGACGCAGCTGGCGTCCGCGCGTCCGTTCAACGCGGTCACCGGCATCGACAACAACGGCGACGGCGCCAACAACGATCGGCCGGTGGTCGACGGCCGGGTCCTCGACAAGTCGTGGTTCCGCGGTACGGCGACGCAAGATGTCTCGCTGTTCGTCGAAGGGCGGCTGCGGCTGCACCACCAGACGCTGCTGTTGCGCGCTGAAGGGTTCAACGTGTTCAACCACGGCAACCTGCTGGGACGGGCGCAGACGACGTACGGCGACACTGGCGCGGCGAACCCGACGTTCGGACAGCTGGTCAGCGTGGGCAGCGCGGCCAGCGCCATCCCCAGCCTGGCGAACATCGACCCGCCGCGGATGTTCCAGCTGCAGCTGCGGTATCAGTTCTGAGCGGGCGATCCATTGGAGTCGAGGAGGCGGGCTCGCGCACAAGCGAGCCCGCCTTCCGGCCGGCACCGTACCAGCGCAACGGCGAGGCAGCTCGGGGTGCCGGTCTTCACTCCGAGGCGCGGCAGTTCAAGTTGCTCACGTCGATGCTAAAGCGCGAGTACCGCGCGCACTTCCGGCGCGCCGACGGGAGACTGCTCGAAGAGACGCGTGTACCGATCGCGAACGGCGCTCGACGCTGGAAGGAGAAATGCACTCCGCGCTCGCGGGCGCCAACAAGTCGTCCAGCTTGCGAAATTCGACGAAACCGGCAGTCAAACGCTGAACCCACTCCGAATCGAACCACAGCATGAGACTCTACTTCACGTCACGTTACGCTGCCCCTTCCGGCGAGGTTGTCGACCAGAAGTGAAGACGCTCGTGGCCACGCCGAAAGATGAGCAAGGGGGCGCTTATGCAGGAGCGCGCGCATACAGACGTGGGAATGCCGTCGTCAGGTCTGGCGGCTCTTGGGGTGAAGGAGAACGAACGATGGCCACCGTAGAAGTGGATGTCCGTGACCAGATCATCGCGTTCAAGCGTACGCTCGCGCCGAATCGCGACGGGTTGAAACGCGCCTACGCAGAGGTGAAGGACCACGTCAGTCGAGCCGCAGATGCCGTCCTCAGAGACGTCGCTGCAGGGCGCCGGGTCGTGCCTGAGCTCGAGTACCACGACATTCGGGATGGCAGGGTCTCAGAGGGAGTTCGGCAGTCGATTCGGAACTGCGGGTGTGCCGTGATTCGTGGAGTGTTCCCGGCCGCTGTTGCAAGCGACTGGTTCGCGGAAGTCGGTGAGTATCTCGAGACGAACCGCTATGAAGAACGGGAAGTCGAGAAACGGAGCCTCGACAAGTACTTTTCCGCGCTGAAGGCGGGGACGCCGCAGATCTTCAACGTTTACTGGTCCAGGCCGCAGGTCCTGGCCCGACAGGACCCGGCACTCGCCCGGACGCGTGCGTTTCTCGACCGCCTCTGGAAGTACGACGGTGCGTTCGACCCCGACCTGCCAGTGCACGTACGCGGACCGAGTTCGGCGGCGGCAGCCCGGGGACAAGACCCTTGGCATTTCTCCACACATGGATGCGGGCACGGTCGAGCGCTGGATCGACCCCGGGTATCAGAAGGTCTATGAGCACATCTTCGCGGGCGACTGGCGCGGGTACGACCCGTTCGATGCCAGGCACCGGTTGGAGACCCGCGAGATTCCGTCGCCGGCGGTGTGCAGCATGTTCCGCACCTATCAGGGCTGGACGGCGCTGACACGCCAGGGACCCAACGACGGCACGCTGCGCCTGATTCCCATCGCAGCGGGCATCGCCTACGTGCTCCTGCGCGCCCTCCAGGAAGACGTGGCCGAGGACGATTTGTGCGGAGCGGCGCCGGGCCGTGCCCTCGGCATCAGTCCGGAGTGGCACGCTGAGCTCACCGCGGCCCTGGTCTCGATCCCGGAGGTCATGCCGGGCGACACCGTGTTCTGGCACACGGACATCTGCCACGCAGTCGGCGACGAACACGCGGGCAGCGAGTACGCCAGTGTCATCTACATCGGATCCGCGCCCGACTGCCCGAAGAATCGCGCCTATCTGCCAAGACAGCGGGAGGCGTTTCTCCAGGGGCGTTCCGCTCCTGACTTCGCGGCCATGGACTTCGAAGTCGACTTCAAAGGACGCGCGACTACGGAGGATTTGACGGATCTCGGCCGCACCCAAATGGGTTTTTGAACGCAACGCGCTACCGTGAGACAGGAGATCGGCCTCGTTCTCGGGCGCACGCCGCGGGAAGTCTCGGCGCCTCTCGAACTCGCTCCTTCGCGTACGGGTCGCGTCCCTAGGCCGCCTGGACGCTGGTGGCCGGAAGCGGGACCCGCGGAATGTCGAGCAGCCCGCCCAGGTAAGTCCGCGCCTCAATGAGCGTTGAGGCTACGAGAGTCGCGCCTGCATCCCGCAGCAGCTGTGTGCTGTCGTCCGCCAGCGCCCGCGGGCCCCAGCGTCCGACCAGGATTCGCACCTCCGGCAGCGCCGCGTGGAGCCTCTTGACGAAATAGCGTGTCTTGGACGGAGGGCTGGGCGGCAGATCCGCGAGGCAGATGACCGAGACCCCTTGCGCTTGTACCAGCGACACGAGTTCCGAGGCGAGCATGCGCCCCTTGGTGATCTCCACGACGATTGGCAGATCATCCAGCAAGTGCCTGAGCATCTCCAGCGCAAGCTCGTCAGCTACGCCGTTGGTCGCCAATCCCAGTACGCGCAGCGGTTCCCGTAATCCCGGAAGCGCCGGATCGTCGGGCGGTGGTGGCTCCGGCTGGAGGCGTCCGATCAACTCCGCCGCGTCGGACAGGAGTTCTCGCGTCGCATCGATGACCGCGGTTTCTTCGTCCGGCGATAGCCGTTGCTCGAGGCGGTCGCGCTCCGCATAGTTGAGCGCCGGCAGCAGCAAGGCGTCGTAGACCGTGCGCGGCGCCTCGGTCTTGATGTGCTGCTCAATGAGGTCGGCCGCCTCGCCCTGATCCCGCGCCAGCAAGCGCTGGTAGTAGCTGAACTCGGGGGCGAGCGCGGGCGTGTCGGCCATCAGCATCCCGACGAACTCGAGACCCGGTACATGCTTGCCAAGCACGACGAGGCACACCGTCAGCGGTGTCGCCATGAGCAGGCCCAGCGGTCCCCACAACCACGTCCAGAAGGCCAGGGACACGAGCAGCGCGACTTGGGAAACACCCGCCGCACCCGCATACAGGACGGTTTCGAGCACAAGATTCGTGAACAGCTCGAGCACGACGAACAAGCCCACCACCCAGAGGGGACCCGACCAGCCCGGGAGGGCGGCAAGACTCACCAGGATAGGTGCACCGGCGCCGATCGCCGGTCCGATATACGGGATGAACCGGAGGGCCGCACCAAGCGTCGCCCAGACCAACGGGTACGGCACGCCGAGGGCATAGAGCCCCAGCATGGCGGCGATGCCGTAGACCAGATTGACGAGGGACTGCATCAGCAGCTGCCGGCTGACACGGGTTCCCGCCTCATCGAACGCCTTCGTCGTGACTGTCAGCTGGCCGTGGCCGAACAGGCCAATCAACCGATCGCGCAGGTCCCGGCGTTCGAGCAGCATGAAGATCACCATCGCCAGCACGAGGCCGGCGGTGCCGAGGGGTCCGACGATCGGACCAAGCCACGAGAAACCCGGGAAACCGGTGACCAGCTCGGACGCAACGACAACGGGCCGCGAGGCCGTTCCTTTCGGCGCGCTCGGTTGTCCAAGATCCGACTTGATACCTTCGATCGTCTCCTGAAGCTTCTCGACGGATCCTCCCTTCCCTGCTCCGCGGACGTCCGCGATCTTCGCGAGGATGTTGACGCGATAGGTAGGGAGGTCGTCGGCCAGATGATCCATCTGTCGCGCGAGACCCCAACCGGCGAGACCGAGGCCGATGAACACCAGCGTGACCGCGGCGAGGACAGCCGGGACGCGGCCAAGCCAACGCTCGAGCCAGCTGACAGGAGGCGTGAGGACGAACGTGAGCAGCACGGCGAGTGCGATGGGCACGAGCACGGCCTGCGCCCAATAGAGGACGACGATGACAAGTACACACCCGGCGAATATCACCCACGGTTTCAAGGTGTGCGACGTGTCATCCATGGAGTCCCACGCGTGTACTGTATTGCGCAGGCCCATCTGGGTTCTGTTCACACTTGAACAGGGTGGGTTTGACCAGGTGGCGCACACGTGCGGCCACTCGGCTGTTCCCATTCACGCGATGCCCCTCGGTCTCTCCTTCACTCGAATGTCGCGCATCGATAGCAGCTGTGGAGACTGTCTGCTCCACGTGTGTCATCGTCGTCTCGTCGCATCTCGCGGAAAGACTCGCGCGGCGAGCGGCGGGTTTTTGAGTTCATGCTCCGCGCGTAGCCAGTCCTGACGATCGCAGCCGTCTCCGTACCCGCGATCCACGTAGATCTCGTAGGCGCGCTGAGCGATGTCCTCCGCAGATACGATCACGAACGCGGGCGAAAATGTGTCACGAACCATGAACCACCTCTCGTCACATGGTCGTCGGACCACATGGTGTGCCGTAGTGTCCCGTGCGGGTGTTATGAAGGGCCCGCGCGCCAGCGTACCCGCTATACCGCACGAGTGATGTTCTTAAACAGACACTGACGGCGAACCCCACTTAGCGATGGTTCGCGACGCGACAAGGCGTGGGTCACCGATTGAGGTGAGGAGTCGGCCGGACCGGCCGCCCATCACTTGACCGGGCCGAGGTGGCGATCGAACCAGTCGAGCGCCTCGCGAATCAGATCGTTCAGGTTCGTGGGGATGTGCCCACCCTCGAGCGCCGCGTGGCGCTTGAGCTCGGGCGCGACGCCGAGCAGCCGGAACAGCGGCAGCTGCAACGTGTCCATCGGATGGTGGAAGTCCACTCGCCCGTTGATCATCAGGGTGGGGACGCGGACCCGCGGCGCGAAGTTGAAGGGATCGATTTCCGGCGGTGGCGTCCCCCTCACGAGGCCGCCGCCGGCGAGCACGCTCGCCTTGATCCGCGGCTCGATCGCCGTGCCGATGACGCCGTGGAACGCGCCGGTGCTGAGCCCGTAATAGCCGATGCGCTGGCGATCGAGATCGGACCGCGACTCGATGAAATCGACGACCCGCTGCAGGTCCTTGCCGCGCGCGATCGCGATCTCACGCCCGGTGTTCGGGCCGGGGTTCTTGACGATGCGCTCGTAGGTGCCCTTGTACACGGGATAGACGAGCGCGCGCCCGCTCCGCAGCACGAAATCCGAATCGGTCAGCCTGAGGTCGCGGCTCGACGGCATTATCCCGCCGTCGCCGCCCGGCGCATAGATCACGGCCTGATACGGCGGCGCCGAGCGCGGCAGGTACAGGTGCACGATGATGCGTTCACCGCCGTACGGCGCGGCGATGGTCACCGTCTCCTTGCGCCAGTCCGGCGTCTCCTCGACGTTCTCGACCTTCTCGTCGAGCGGCATCGGGTCGTAGGCATAGAGCCTGCGGAACACCGCAAAGGTCTCGTCGTTGACCGGCGTTTCCTTCGAGTAATCCCGAACGGTGAAGACCACCTTGTCGTACGACGCCGCCGGCTGCGGGTCGATGTTCTTCACGAGCCTGAACCCGTACTGCGGCAGCCGCTGCAGTGGAGGCCGGCCGTCCACGGTGTCGAACATGTAGCCCGGCTCGTTCCAGGCGCCGCCGAGGATCATGCGTCCGTTCGCCGACTCGTTCCAGGCCCACTCCTTGACGTTGCCGGCCATGTCGTAGGTCCCGGCCGCGCCCATCCCGTGGTGACGCCCCACCGCCGCAGGTCCCTTTTCACCGAAGTTGCTCATCGTCAGGATCTGGCCGAAGTTCCGCGCGAAGCCGTCCAGGCCCGCCGCGGCGCGCCACTGCGTGACGGTCGGCAACGACTTTCCCGCGAACGCGGCATACGCCGCGGCCTCGTACCAGCTCACGCCGCCAACCGGCAGGTCGGCCTCTCCCTGCGGATAGGTGCCCAGCTCCCACGTCGAAGGACCGGGCCGGCCGGTCTTGTCACGGAACAGGCTCATGGCCTCTTCCCAGGAGAGCGTGCGGCCCTCATCGGCGAACGGCTGCGTCCACAAGTCCGCGCGGCGGTAGCCGCCCGCATCGACGAACGTCTTGAACTGGCGGTTGGTGACCTCGAACTTGTCGATCCAGAAATCGCGGAGCTCTCGCAGCGCCCCCGGCAGCCCGACGTTGGTCCTGGACACCCGAAGCATTCCCTCGGGCGGCGAGCCGGCGGCGATCGAGCGGATAGATCGCGTCGAACGGATTCAGCGGCGCTTCGACGGTGTCGAAGCCGGCCTTCACGAGCCGCAGGCGGTTCGGACCGAACGGGACGCGCTCGTCCTTGAGTGGGGTCGTTCCGATCCGGATCCACTCACGGTCGGTCGCCGTATACCCCTTGACCCAGACCTCGGCCCCCGTCGGCAGGCTGTCGAAGCTCGCCTTCATCGTCCCGTTGATCCACAGGTTCCGCAGGTGCAGATCGTCCGGCAGCAGCGGCAAGACGGGCCGGGCCGCGCGATAGAAGCCGTCGACATCGTGCTTCTCGGCGAGCGCGAGAATCTCGGGCATCCGGGCGCGCGCCGCCCGCACCTCGCGGCCGGAGCTCCACCAGTAGAGCCCGCCGGCACCGATCGCCAGCACCACCGCCAGCAGCGCGCCGCTGACGGCAGGACGCCGCAGCAGATCGAGGCGACCGCCGCCCTTCTGGCGCATCGCGCCGAGACGACGGCGGATGTCCCGCATGTCGGGACGCTGGGACTGGTCGAGCGAAAGGCACTCGCCGATCAGGGCCAGCAGCGGCGCCGGAAGACTCCGTCGCGATGCGGTGTCCGACGCCGAGCCCGTTCCCCTCGGCGCCGGCGGCGGGAACGGCGAGTTCGCCGGCCGATTCCCCGTCAGCAGCTCGTGAAGGACGACGCCGAACGAGAAGACGTCGGACTTGGCGCTGACGATGTGACCCTGCGCCTGCTCGGGGGACATGTAGCCGAGCGACCCGAGGACCGCGCCGGGACCGGTCGCGTCCTTCACCGCCATGGTGGTCGCGTCCGGTTCGCCGAGGGCCATCAGCTTGGCCACGCCGAAGTCGAGGACCTTCACCTGCCCCGACTCGGTCACCATCACGTTGGCCGGCTTGATGTCCCGGTGCACGATCCCGGCGGCGTGCGCCGCCTCGAACGCGCCCGCCATCTGCTCGCCGTAGCCGAGGACCTCGTCCAGCGGCAGCCCGCCCGGACGCACGCGGCGGTCGAGCGATTCGCCCGACAGCAGCTCCATGACGATGAAGTCGGTGCCGTCCTGCTCGTCGACCTCGTAGATGGTGACGATGTTGGGATGGTTGAAGGCCGCCGCGGCGCGCGCCTCCTTGACGAAGCGCTGGCGCCGATCCTCGTCGGACACCTGGCCGATCACCTTCAGGGCGACGAAGCGATCGAGGCGCGTGTCCACCGCGCGATAGACCACGCCCATGCCTCCGGCGCCGATCCGATCGACGAGCCGGTAGTGGGACAGCTGCGTGCTGGCGGGGAGGACCGACGCGGCGGACGAGGCGTCTGGCCTCATGGTTGGCGGCGGCCCATTGTAGCTGGTTACCGAGGTCGAACGTCGGTGCGACGTTGATTCCGACCCTATCGACCGGAATTGACCGGATCTCGACCGGTTACTCGGCGCGGAGCGCTTCGACCGCCTGCACGCGGAGCACCCGCATCGCAGGAACGATGCACGCGACCGCAACGACCGCCAGCAGCACGCCAACCGCCGTCACGTAGGCGAGAGGATCGAGCGGTGAGATGCCGAACAGCAGGCTCCGGATCACGCGCGTCGCGAACGAGGACAACGCCAGTCCGGCCACGACGCCGAGCGTGGACACCACGGCCGCGTATCTCGCCACCAGCCGCACGATGTCCCAGCCCGCCGCGCCGAGCGCCAGCCGGATGCCGAACTCCCGCCGGCGTTCGACGGTGGCCTGCGCGACCAGGCCGTAAAGGCCGAGCGCCGCGAGCGCGAACCCGAGGGCCGCCAGCAGCGTGAGCATCCACGCGAACACCCGCTGCTCGCTCAGCTCGCCGTCGATGCCGGCCGACAGCGGCCGCGCCGCCGAGAACGGGATGGCGCTGGCCGTGCGGGCACCGAGGGTCGTTGCGATCTCGCCGACCCGGCGGCCCGGCAGCGTGGACTTGATCATGTAGACGCCGCTGGTGCCCGCCGACCGGAACTGCGCGAACGGCACATAGAGGAAGGGGTCTGGCTCGCCGGTAATCGATCGCCAGTGCGAGTCCCTGACGACCCCGACGATCGTCAGCGCGCGCTCGGGAGCGGCCCCGGTCCTGGCGAGCCGTACCGTCCGCCCCACGACGTCGACGCTGGAGAACAGCTGCTGCGCCAGCCGTTCGTTCACGACCGCCGGCCCGTGCTGGTCGGGCGCGAACGCATCCTCGGCGGTGAACACGCGGCCGCGCAGGATCGGGATCGACAGCAGCCGGAAGTAGTCGTCGCTGACGCCATTCGCCGCGACGCTGACCGGGCGATCGGGCTCGCCGCCGGGTGGAATCACGCCGACGCTCGATCGCGAGCCGAACGGCGCGCGCGTCGAGACGCTGACGGCCTCGAACTCCCCCGTTGACCGCAGCGACGGCAGCACCGCCCGGTGATAGGCCAGGGCCCGCGGGCTGTCGTACCCGTGCTGGTCGAGATTGAACGCCACGACGTGCACGTCGCGCGGATCGAGACCGAGATCGACGGCGCGCAGGTTGCGGAGTGTCGCGACGAGCAGCAGCGCGCTGACGAGGAGCGTGAGCGAGAACGCCAGCTGCACGACGCCCAGGCTCCCGCGCAGCCGCGGCGCGCCGCTCCAGGTCGTCGTCCGTCCCTGCGACGGCAGCCCGCGGGTGCGCGCCATCAGCCAGCCCGGCGCCAGCGCCGCCAGCGTCCCCGTCGCGACCGCGACGAGGGCGGTCAGGCCGAGCACGCGCCAGTCCATCGGGACGGTCACGCTGAGACCAGCGGCCGCGGGAAAGAGCAGGCGCTCGATCACCTCCTTGAGGTACCACGCCAGCACCAGGCCGAGCGAGGCGCCGGCAATCGAGAGCAGCCAGCTCTCCATCATCTGGGATTGCATCAGGCGCGATCGCGACGCGCCGAGCACCTGGCGGAGCGCAATCTCGGGCGCGCGGCGCGCGACGCGGAACATCAGCAGGTTCGCGACGTTGGCGCACCCGAGGAGCAGCAGCACCGCGCCGATCGCGAGCAGCGTTCGAATCGCGGCGGCGGTGCGCGCCCGCGTCAGCGGCGGCGGACCGAGGCCCGGAAACACGCGCGCCGACACGTCAGCACGATCCTCGGCCGACTGCTTCACCAGCCCGGTCAGCTCGCCCTCGACGTCGGCGACCGTCCGCCGCGCCGCGACCCTGACGACGAAGGCGTAGAAGAACTCGCCGGGCGGCCTGGTCGAATGGTTCAAGTACGGCCAGGTCGCGCCGGTCAGCCAGACGTCGATGCCGCCGGCGTGCGAGATGCCGTTGAAGGACGGCTGGGCGACGCCGACGATCGTGAACGGCCGGCTGTTGAGCGTGACCGGCTGGCCGACCGCCGCCTGCGCCGATCCGAACGCCGACTGCGCGAGCCCGTGGCTGACCACGACGACCGGCGAGCCGGCTGGACCGCGATCGTCGTCGGGCGTGAAGCTCCGCCCGGCGCTGAGCCGCACGCCGAGCACCTCGAAGAAGTCGGCCGACACCGTGGCGGCGCCAGCCTCGCGAGGCGCCGCGCCCGCGACGGCAAGCGCCGCGCTGCTCTCCTGCACGCCGGCAATGCCGGTGACGCTGCGGGCCCGCGATCGGATGCCGGCCACGCCGTCCGCCGACACGCCGGACGGGCTGACGCTCACGCCCGTGGCGGTCTGCCGCCACCGCCCGAACCACACCACGGCCAGGGATCGCGCGTCGGAGACGCCAGGATGCGGCCGCCACAGCAGCCAGTTCCCGACGCTGAGGATGGCGGCCACCGGACCGATCGAGAGCGCCACGGCCAGCAGCACGGCGATCGAGAACGCCGGCGCGGCGCGAAGCGTGCGGCCGGCGTAACGGAGGTCCTGCCCCAGGGTCGCGAGCCAGCCGGCGCGGCGGACGGCATCCTCATTGTTCACTGGCGCTTCCCTTCATTTCGCGCGTTGTCGAGGGCCCGTGTCCGGACTGATCTACTCCGAATACCGCGCGCGTGCAACCGGAAGCAGTCGCGTGGCTTCCGTCTTTCTAGAGAGAGAGACAAATAAGCCGTGTCAATTCCCAACTCCCAACGTTTCTGGTTAGCGCGGTCGAGCGCGCCTCAACTGCGGTCGACGACCGGTCGTTGCCCACGCAGGGCATCTGACGGGCCGAAGAGACATCGGAAGGTACGGAGAGACCGGATCTAATAACCGGAGCATCGGAGCCAACGGAGGGAACGGAAAAGAGCTGATTGTTGCGGGTGATTCGCCGCGTCGCCGAACCAGTCTTCTCCGTTGTTCTTCGTTGCCTCCGGTGCTCCGTTTGTAAGATCCGGTACCTCTTGCACCCTCCGTTTGCCCGCATGTATTGCTGACATGATCCGGTGCTGCCGCGTCTCGATCCTACCCCCCAGGCTCGCCCGCCGCGTCGGGCGTCGAACGCGCTAACCAATTACCTCCCAGCTCCCAACTCCCAAGTTGGACCATTGGGAGTTGGAGGTTGGGGATTGGGAGTTGACGTGTTTCGTTTTTCAGCAACCTGTTAGGCGGAAGACGCGGTCCGACGCCCGTCACGCCGTCGAGAGTCGATTCGGATAGAATTCACGACCCATCGATCTGAGGAGGACACGCGTGTTCAAGAAGCTTGCGGCAGAAGCGTTCGGCATCAGTGACGTCGGCGTCATCATCGGGCCGGACGACTACAACAAGGTCGACGCCGACGACTACCTGTTCCGGGAGGACGGGGAGAAGATCTTCTTCCTGATCAAGTCGAAGAAGGACGAATACTGCTTCACCAATTTCGGGCTGACCCACGTCGACGGCGACTCGGCGATCTCGTCGAAGCGCACCATCAAGCGCTACGAGTACGGCGCCCACCGCATCTCGCGGGTGACCATCGAAACAGCCGGCACCATCGACATGGACGTCGAGCTCAAGTTCTACGTCGACGAGCTCCACTTCAGCATCGACGTCCGCAAGAGCTTCCTCGAGTCGCTCAAGGACATCTACAAGGCGCTGTTGACGATCTCCAGGCTGCAGGATCGCAACGAGCAGGCCCGCAACAACGCGCTGCGGACGCTCGACGCGATCGCCGGCATGTACAAGCTCAACGCTGCCGGGGCCGAGGACGCCGTCGTCAAGCAGTACAACGCGCTGCTCGACAATCTGAACGACACCGTGCTCGACCGCTTCGGCGGGCGTGACTACAGCGCGGTGTTCGAGAAATACATCCAGGCCTGAGCGGACTCGAGCCCGGCAGCCAACCATCCGGACGCCGATCCCGTCTATCTGGCGAACGTCCGTTCGTCCAGCGAGAGGAGAGGCACGTGCGCGCCATCATCGAGGCTACCCGGCAGGACGTCAGCTATGCCTGGCGGATGGTCAAGCGAAGTCCCGGTTTCACGTTCTTCGCCACGCTGACCATCGCGCTCGGGCTCGGAGCCAACGCTGCCATCTTCAGCATGGTGGACGGCGTGCTGCTCAAGTCCTTCAGCTACCCGGAGCCTGAGCGCATCGTCCAGTTGTGGGAGAAGCCGCCGCGCGGCTTGCGCAACGGCATCTCGGCGGCCAACTTCATCGACTGGACGAGGCAGAGCCGGTCGTTCGAGGCCATGGCCGCGCAGACCGGCGCGGGGATGAGTTACTCCCCGAGCGCGGCCGCCGGCTCGACCGGCGAGCCGCGGCTGCTGCGGATCGCGCTCGTCTCGGCGCCGTACTTCGAGGTCTTCGGCACGAAGGCGGCGCTCGGACGGACCTTCGCCAGGGACGAAGACCAGCCGGGGCGGGAGAAGGTCGCTGTTCTGAGCCACAGACTGTGGCTGAACCTGTTCGGCGCCGATCCGAGCATCGTCGGCCGCGACATCCTGCTGAATGGCAGTCCCTACACCGTCGTCGGGGTGCTTCCGGGCAACACCGAATTCGATCGGCGGTCCGCCGACCTCTGGGCGCCGCTCGCGTTCCCGGCCAACGTGGCGCGGGACTATCACTACCTCAGCGCGGTGGCGCGGCTGAAGCCGGGCGTCTCCTTCGAGCAGGCGCAGGCCGAGATGCGCACGATCGCCGAAGGCATCGCCACCCGCTACCCCGACATCAAGAAGGGCTGGGGCGCGACCGTCGATCGCTACGTCGACCGCGTCGTCGGGCCGCAGCTGCAGCTGTCCTTGCGCGTGCTGATGAGCGCCGTGGTCGCGGTGCTGCTGATCGGATGCGCCAACCTCGCGAACATGCTGATGGCGCGGGCGACGCTGCGATCGCGTGAGATCGCGCTGCGTCTCGCGCTCGGTGCACATCGCGGGCGGCTGGTGCGGATGCTGCTGACCGAGAGCCTGCTGCTCTCAGCGATCGGCGGCATCCTGGGGATCGGCTTCGGCTATGCCCTGCTCCGCTGGATTCAGAGCCTGCTGCCGCCGTTCTACTTTCCGGCGGAAGCCGCCATCGCGATGGACGGGCGGGTGCTGGCGTTTCTCGCGGCCGTGACGCTGCTGACGAGCGTGGCGTTCGGACTGACGCCTGCGTTGCGTGGTCGCGGCGCGACGCCGCCGAGGCGCTGAAGGAAGGCGGCCGGTCGAGCTCGGCGGGACGTCGCGACGTGTTCGTCCGTAACGCCTTCGTCGTGGTGCAGGTGACGGCGGCGTTCATCCTGCTCGCCGGCGCCGGGCTGCTGATTCGCAGCTTTCACCGCGTC
>CAVVSR010000005.1:0-134958 GCA_963750935.1 uncultured Acidobacteriota bacterium | reverse complement strand
CCAGCCAACCCTCCGTGATTACACCGTTGAGCACGGCGTGCTCAGTGTTGTTGTTCTGCGTGCCTTGAATGAGCGCTGTGAAAGAATGGAGCCCGCTCGGGTCTATCACCTGATATCGAGCCTCCAGTTGAACGATGACGCCGTTGTCGAGAGCAGTGCGGCTCAGAACCTCCCCGGCATAGGTGCCAACGACATCGCCTCCAGTGAACCCCGCCATGCTTGGAAACGCCGTGACCCATTTCGTGAACGTGACTTCGACCGGCGCGGCGCCCTTCGAGTGCGGCGTCTGGATGGCCGTGGCGGCGGTCGACGGTCCCGTCGGTGCCCCTGACGGTTGGCCGTCACACGCCGCCGCGAGCAGGCACAGGCTGAAAATCATGAGATATCGCATCGCGTCATCCTTTTGAGAATGGAAACGGGGAACGTGCTGGATTCGGCATTCCCCTCCTACCTGGAGACGCGAGAACGCGGTGAACATTTGCTCACAGGGCTCCGAAACGGCGCAAAATGAGGGCTCGGGCAAATCTTATGAAGGCCAAGCAGGATTCGGATGCGGACGTCAGCGGGTTATTGCGGGCCTGGACGGCCGGGGACGTCGAGGCCGGAGACCGGCTGCTGACCGTCGTATATGACGAGCTGAGGCGACGCGCGGCGGCCCAGCTCCGACGTGAGCGCGTCGGACATACGTTGCAGCCGACCGCACTGGTCCATGAGGCTTATCTCCGACTTGTCAAGCAGGACCATGCGGAGTGGCGGAACCGCGCGCAGTTCTTCGGCGTCGCCTCCCAGATGATGCGTCGCATCCTCGTGGACCGAGCGCGGGCTCGCAACATGGCGAAGCGGTCGGGTCGGTGGGCGCGCATCACGCTCGACGAGGATGTGGCCCACTCGCAGGCCCCCACGGTCGATGTGCTGGACCTCGACCAGGCGCTCAGCGAGCTCGCGACGTTCGATGCCCGGAAAAGCCAGATCGCCGAACTGCGTTTTTTTGGTGGCTTGTCCCTCGAAGAGACCGGGCGCGTGTGTCGCGTCTCCGTCGCCACGGTGGAGCGAGAGTGGCACGCAGCCCGCGCGTGGCTCTATGCTCGCCTGAACCAACAGTCTGGCAGAGCTCCGCTCGACTAGATTTCCTGTCGCCGTTTCGCTAGGCTTCCTCATCCGAGCTTTGCCCGCGGACTCGATCACCATGCGCCGCTCTCCTCTTCGCGCGAAGTCTCTCCGGATCGACACTCGACTGAAGGCCTCAGCATGACGCCTGAACGCTGGCATCAGGTTACGGAGATGTTCCATGCCGCGCGCGCGTGCGCTCCTGAGCGCCGCGGTGCGTTTGTGACCGAGGCGTGCCGGGGAGACACGAACCTGCGGCGAGAAGTCGAGACGATGCTGGCGGCGCACGATGCCGCTGGTCAGTTTGGGGAAACGCCGTTATTCACGTCAGAGACAACACTCGCGCAGTCGTCATCGGTACTCGTCGCACAGCCCCAAGCCATTCCGTCCGAGGAAATGGCGCTCGTCCCTGGTGCTCGCCTGGGACCATACGAAATCGTCGCAGCGATCGGAGCGGGCGGGATGGGGGAAGTCTACCGGGCGCACGATACTCGCCTGAGTCGTGATGTCGCGATCAAGACGCTGCCGCCCGCGATCGGCGCTAACCCCGAACGGATCGCACGCTTCAGCCGCGAGGCCCGCGTCCTGGCCTCACTGAACCATCCGAAGATCGCGGCGATCTATGGCCTGGAAAAGGCGGGGCCCCTGAACCACTTGGTAATGGAGCTCGTAGAGGGCGAGATTCTGAGCGGTCCGATCCCGGTCGAGAAGGCGCTCGATTATGCGCGGCAGGTCGCCGAGGCGCTGGAAGCCGCTCACGCCAAGGGCATCATCCACCGCGATATCAAGCCAGCCAACGTCAAGGTCACGCCCGAAGGCAAGGTGAAGGTGCTGGATTTCGGGTTGGCGAAAGCTGTCGGGGCGACAGGAGAGACCGAGCATCTTTCCCCGTCGAGCCTGAGTAATGGACAGGAAACGCTGGCCGGACACGTCGTCGGCTCTCCGGCGTATATGAGCCCGGAGCAGGCGCGAGGGAACGAGGTCGATGAGCGGACCGACATCTGGGCATTTGGCTGCCTGCTGTATGAGCTGCTCAGCGGGAAACGAGCGTTTCAGGGCGAGTCGTCCTCTGACACGATTGCGGCAGTCCTGAATTGCCAGCCAGACTGGAAGGCTCTGCCCGGCGCAACTCCGCGCAGGATCCGTGCACTGCTGCGGCGGTGTCTCGACAAGGACGGTGCCAGCCGCCTGCAAAGTATCACTGACGCGCGGAAGACTCTCGAGCAGGCACAGCGCGGGTGGAACCCGTGGCAAGTCGGTGCAATTGCGGTCACCGCGCTCGCGGCGGTGGCGATCGGCGCGGCCGTTTGGTCGAGCGGCTCGGCTGGCGGCGCCAGGTTCTCCGACTGGATCCCAATCACCAGACTACCGGACTCCGTCAGCCAGCCCGCATTTTCCCCGGATGGGCGCAAGGTCGCCTTCGTTCGCGGCCCGGAGACGTTCTTCGGCCCCGGCCAGATCTACGTGAAAACTCTGCCCGATGGCGAGGCCGTACAACTGACGCACGACAGCTTGCAGAAAATGAGTCCGGTGTTTTCTCCGGACGGCGAGCAGGTCGCATATACCACCGTTGACCACCAATTCGGCTGGTACACCTGGCTCGTTTCCAGCGCAGGTGGCGAGCCGAGGCGGTGGCTGCGCAATGCCTCGGGGCTTATCTGGAGCGCTCCCGGGCAAGTGCTGTTTTCTGAGATGGATCTCAAGAAGATTCCGCATATGGGGATCGTCAGGGCCGACGAAACACGGGCGAGCCAGCGCAATGTTTACTGGCCAGCGCACGACGATGGCATGGCGCATCGATCCTATCCGTCGCCAGATGGAAAATCCGTGCTCCTCGTGGAGATGGATCACCATCACAACTGGATGCCGTGTCGGTTGATTCCAATGGATGGCAGTTCACCCGGACGACAGGTCGGACCACTGGGGGGCGCTTGTACGTTTGCGGCGTGGTCGCCCGACAACACATGGATGTATGTCAACTCGGACGCCGGAGGCGTCAATCACATCTGGCGGCAGCGGTTCCCTGATGGCAAGCCGGAGCAAGTCACCTCAGGTGCCACGGCGGAGCAAGGCATTGCGATGGCGCCCGATGGCCGCTCCTTCATTACCGCCGTGGCGATGCAGGCCAGGTCGATATGGCTTCACGACGCGCGTGGCGAGCGACAGATTTCTGCGCTGGAAGGCGTCGCTGATAACCCGAAGTTCACTCCTGACGGCAAGAAACTCGTCTACGCAATCGTCAAAGAAGCCCCGACCCCTTTTTCCAGGCGGCCTGGTGAAATCTGGGTCGCGGACCTGGAATCCGGCCGTTCCGAGCCGCTCTTTCCGGGCTTTCAGGCGCTCGAGTATGACCTTTCTGTTGATGGTCAGCGTGTGGTCATGGAGGCGGAAGACTCAGAACGGATCCGGCGACTGTGGGTCGCCCCGCTCGACCGGCATTTGCCGCCGCGGCAGATCCCGAATGTCGAGGGGCGACAGCCGAGATTTGGTCCGAGCGGTGAAATTTTTTTTCGCCACAACTCGAACTTTGTTTACCGCGTTCACGCGGACGGGTCCGGACTGCGGAAGGCGGTTGAGGAATCTATTCTCATACTGAGAGGTGTTTCCCGGGACGGCCAATGGGTCGCGGGATGGGCGCCGCTTCCGAGCGGGGAAGGGGCAGGCTTTCAGGCTTTTTCGTTAGGCGGGCAACCATCGGTCTCCATTGTCAATAACATCGACTGGAGTTGGTCGCCGCGTGGAGACTCGTTCTCTATTTCCGGCGGCCCCATTGCCGCCGGCCGCAGCTACATCATTCCGCTGCAGCCCGGCCAGGCCTTGCCTCCAGTGCCACGAGGGGGACTTGCTTCGGAGCAGGACATCGCTCAACTTCCCGGCGCCCGCAGAATCGACGAGTTGACGGCCGTGCCTGGTCCATCGCCGGATGTCTACGCCTTTTATCGTGGTACGACCCAGCGAAATCTGTTCCGCATTCCCGTGCAATAGCCCAATCGAGAGCCTCAGTGGAATTGCGCGAGCTGGAGAGAATTCTTCGATTAGGACGACGCAGCCGTCCTCCTGCGAACTGACGAGGAGCAACAACGTTGCGCACGATTCGCCCATGGTTGTTCCGCCTCTCGAGTCTGCCGAGACTCGTACGGCGCCATTGCGGCTACTTCACGTTCGCGACGACCACCGCCGCTGTCGCGGTCGGTGTCAATCTCGTCGTCTTCACTGTCGTCAATGCGTTGTGGCTGCGGCCGCTCCCGTTTCCCGACGCCGATCGGCTGGTGACGGTCATGCCGCCATTCATCGGGTTCACCACCCTCGACGGGGCGTTCCTGACGAACACGCGCCCGCACCCCTTCGACGCACTCGCCGGTCAAGTGCTCAGCGACGACGAGAGAGGTGAGGGCAACCCGGTGCCGCGCCTGGCCATCAACGGACAGGCGGTCGAGACCATCGGCGTCACGCCGGAGTACTTCCGCCTGCTCGGCGTTCCCGTGCGCGGACGCGGTTTCACCACCGCCGATGACCGGGAGGGAGCCGAACCTGTCGCGATCATCAGCGATCGGCTGTGGTCCCGTGCATTCGACCGTCGCGCCGACATCATCGGCGCCGTCGTCGCCGCGCAGCCGCTGGCCGTGCGAATCATCGGGATTGCACCGAAAGATTTCGACGGAGCGCGCCGGGGAGAACGAACGGACGTCTGGATTCCCAGCACCCTCGTGCCTCGCACCGTTGGCGCCTCGACGAACAGCGTCACGCTCATGATCTTCGCCCGGCTGGCGCCGGGAGTGTCGCCGGCGGAGGCCGAACGGTCTCTGCTGCTGAAGGACGAGCGCTGGAAGGGACTCGCAATCCTTCGGCTGAAGGACATCTACGGTACGCCGACATCCCGGACGATTCCCATTCGCGAAGGCAATGCCGTCGGCGTCGTCGCCGGCCTCGCGTGCCTCGTGCTCGCCGGCGGCTGCGCGACGCTTGCCGCCCTGGTACTGGTTCACTACGAGCGGCGCCGGCGCGAGCTGGCGGTGCGGCTCGCGATGGGTGCGTCGCGAGGCCGTCTCGTGGGAGAACTTGCGCGCGAGTTGCTGCTGGTCGCCGTGGCCGGAACGATCGGTGCCGTGCTCGTCGCCATGTGGAGTCTCCGGTTCATTCCGTCACTCAACCTGCCGGGCGGCGTGAATCTGGGGCGTCTCGATCTCTCGATCGACTGGCGCGTGCTCGGTGTCGCGGTCGCCGCGACGGTGCTCACGCTGATGGCCGCCGCGTCGCTGCCGATTGTGCGTTTCACGCGTGCGAGGCTGGCCGGGGACCTGCTGGCAGGTCCGAGCGCAACCGCGTCGGCTGCCTCTCAGCGGATCCGGCAAATGCTGCTGGCGCTGCACGTCGCGGCGACGATCGTCGTCCTCATCGCCGCCGGGTTGTTCGTTCGCGCGGTCAGTCATGGATTCGGGCGTGGAGCAGGCTTCGACGTCGAGCACACCGCATTCGTCACCGTCGACGTGAGCGCCCCGAGCGACTTCGCGTCCATCAAGAAGCCGAGCGACTGGGACACATTCGACCAGGCCGGTCTGACGCGAATTCGCGGTGAACGGAAAGCACGGGTCCGCGACGCGCTTGTTTCGGTTCCCGGCGTGAGCGACGTTGCCGAGGGCTCGTCGCCGATAGGTCTGGAACCCGCCACGCTCCTGCTCAAGCCAACGTCCGTAGAAGCGGACGGTGTGCGTCGCGAGGTGCTGCTCGGCAGGATCACCGGCAGCGCCGAACTCGCCGAAGCACTTGGCGTGCCGCTCGTCGCAGGCCGCGCGCTCACCGCGAACGATGCGGGCGTCAGCCCGGCACCGGCACTCATGACGGCCTCGCTTGGGCAGACACTCTGGCCCGGGGGGAACCCTCTAGGAAAAGTGTTCTCGTCCCCGGGAACGCGCCTCGGCCGGATCCAGGTCGTCGGAGTGACCCGCGATTTCGTTTTTGGTTCCTTCGCGCGACCTGCCACAGGGGTCGTGATGACGGTCAGCAACAGCCCGCGAGGGGCGCGGGCACAGGTACATCGTCCGAGCTGCCAACCCGGGGACGCTCGCCGATACGGTCCGGAGGGCCGCGACCGAAGCCATGCCCGGAACGCGATGGGTCAAGGTCGCAACCGGCCGCGAGGTCATCGACGCGGACCTTGGTCGTCAACGGCTGGGCGCGTGGTTCTTCTCCGGCTTCGGTCTCACCGCGCTGCTGCTCGGCATCGGCGGCGTGTTCGGTCTCGTCGCGTACCTCGCCGAATCACGCCAACGCGAATTCGGCGTGCGGCTCGCGCTCGGCGCGACGCCGCGCGATCTGGTGCGCCACGGCGTGTCCGCCGCGCTCGTTCCCGTCGCGGTGGGCGCCGCGGCCGGTCTCTTGCTCGCCGCGGCGGTCGCTCGCCTGTTCACATCGATGCTGGCCGGCGTGAGCGCGCTCGATCCACTCGCGTATGCAACGGCTGCCGCGGTCTTGCTCGGGGGCACCGCGCTGGCAGCACTCTGCGGCGCGTGGCGCCTGCGGACCATGGCGCCGATGGACGCGCTGCGCGCTGAGTAAAGGTGTCAGGGTCGCTCAGAACGCGACCCTGACGCCGAGGCGCACCTGCCGCTCGTCCGGCCGGGCGCTGGTGATCTCGGTATACCCGCCCAGCGTATTCACGCTGCCGTCAGGATTCAGGCGCATGTTGGAGACGTTGGAACCGGGGTTGTTGAAATGCGGCGTGTTCGTCGCGTTGAACGCCTCGGCCCTGAACTGGATCCGCAGGTCACGAACCCGGAACTCGCGGAACAATCCCAGGTCCAGGTTCACGACGCCCGGACCTCGCAGGGTGTTCAGCTCGGTCGTGCCATAGCGCACGTCGGTGACCGAGCGGAACGCCAGCGGATCGAAGTACGACTGTCCCGGCCCGGTCCCCCCGAGAATCTTCACGTCCGACAGCACCTGATCCGCGGTCTGCAGGTTGCCCGGCGCATTGAGCGATGTGCCCGACGCCGTGACGGTGAACGGGGTGCCACTGTAGCTGCTGAAAATGCCGTTCAGTTGCCATCCGCCGAACAACAGCCTGGCGAGGCCTTCAGTGGCGAACGGCTTGCCCTCGCCGAAGGGCAGTTCCGCCACCCACCCGACCTGGAGATTGTGCGGACGGTCGAAGGAGCTGAGCGCGCGATTCCGGTGGAACTGCGACGGATCCATCCACGACGTGCCCCACGAAATCGATTTCGAGTACGTGTAGCTGGTCTGCAGCTGGAAGCCGTTGCTGAAGCGGCGGGTCAGCGTCGCCTGCAGCGAGTCGTATCGCCCGGTCCCATCTTCATACGGCAGCTGCAGTGTCGTGCTCGCGGTGCGGCCGTACTGCTGGTTGAGGATCCTGCCGGTGTTGCCGCCGCCCGGCAGCGCGTAATTCAGCTCCATCGTCAACAGCGGGCGAACGGTGCGCGATCCGACGTAGCCGGCCTGGGCGACGAACCCCCAATTGAGCTCACGCTGGACCGTCACGTTGTAGCTCTGGGTATAGCCGCGGTTGAATTCCCCCTCCATGGCCGTGGCGATCACATTGCCGGGAATCGCGATGATCCCGTTGCCGGGATCCGGAATCGGCACGGGCGGGATGCCATCTTCGGTTCTCCCGACGAACCCGAACGAGTTCGCGGGCACGATGTCCATTGCCACAATCGCGGGATAATTCGTACGGAACAGGCGCGCCAGGGAGAACGGATCGGTGCTGACCCCGTAGCCGCCGCGCACGACCCACTTGTCGCCGATTCGGTACGCGGCGCCAAGCCGTGGCGCGAAGTGCACACGTTCGGACGTGCCGACGTCCTCAGGAACCGAGCCGACGCCGCCGATACGCGCCGTGTTGGTCGCGACGTCGTACAGGGCGACGCCGGTGTTCTTCCGGGTGACAACCGGGTAGTACTCGGCGCGCACGCCCAGGGTGAGCGTCAGGTCAGCCGTCGCCTGCCACTGGTCGCGTGCATAGAACCCCTGCCTCCACGCGCGCGTCGTCAGCGGCAATTCGGGAGCGACCGCCTTGCCAACGGAGGAGGGAAGCCCGAGCAGAAACGCCGCGAACGCATTGTGCTGATTGGTCGCCGGACCGTTGAGGATTCCCGTCGTCCCCCCGCTGTAGGCGAAGTCGCCGCGCGGCCCGCCGCCGGCTTCTATCTGCCAGTGGTTCATGTGCTCGTTCGAGAGATCGAACCCGAACCGGAACCCATGCGTTCCCTTGACCCACGACAGATTCGCGTTGTACCGGCGCTGGTTGTCGTGCCACGTTTGCGGCCTCGCGCTCCCCGGGTTGCCAAAGGTCGAATACCCCGAGACCCTGAACTGCGGCATGCCGCTGTAGGTAATGTCGTTCGGATCGTTCGTGCCCGGAAGCTGCAAGTCGTCCAGTCCGATGTTCTCCCCCCACAGGGCATGGAGCGCCTCGGGCGTGACGTAGTTGAAGCCGACCGTGCCATCCAGCAACAGCGTCGGGGTGATCGTGTACGTGACACCGACGGAGATGCTCTTGTTCAGGCCGTCCACGGGACCTTCGGTCAGGTCCGGCGGTATGGCTCCGCCCGAGGCACGGCCGAACGGAACCGGCGTCCACCCGGAAAACTTCAGAATGCTGGCGCGCCCGAACATGGTGAATCTTCCCGAGGGGTTCCAGTTGACCTTCACATCCGTCGAGTGGCGATCGAAGTCTGCAACGCCTGACGCAAAGTAGTTCGAACTGATCGCCGAGGTAGTCGGCAGGGGCAACCACTCGATGATCTGGCGGGCGACCCTGCTGATCCGCTCCTGCGGAATGATGTTGTTGGCGAAGGCGGTGCGGCCGGACCCGTTCGGATTGCCGGTGAGCGGATCGTAGATGGTCGTGCCGTAGCTGCTGAAATCGCCTCTCCGCGCCTCGACGGTGGGCACCGTGAAGAACCTCGAGACATTGATACTGCGATTGGTCCGCTCGTGGCTGCTGAAGAAAAATAGCTTGTTTTTCAGTATTGGCCCGCCAAGCGTCCCTCCCCACTGGTTCTGATTGAACTTGGGCTTCTGGGGATCGAAATAGAACACGTTCCGCGCTTTGAGGGCGCCGTTGCTGTTGTATTCGAAGAGCGTCCCGTTGAAGCTGTTGGTGCCGGATTTCGTGAGCACGTTGACGGCCGCGCCCCCAGCCATGCCTGTCTCGGCGTCCATGCTGTTGGTCACGACGCTGACGGCCTCGATGGTTTCGAGCGGCGGGCTGTAGGCCACGAGGCGCGGCAGCCAGACGAACGTGTTGCCGGCGCCGTCGATCCGGGTATCGTTCCTCTCGTCGCTCTGCCCGCCGACGAAAGCCGCCAGCGACTCCTGCGGATTGGCGGCCAGGGAATGGGCGGGGGCGGGCGGCGAGACGCCGGGCACGAGCCCCAGCAGGGCCGTGTAGTTCCGTACGCCAGACACAGGCAGGGAGTTGACCTGCGTCGTGTCGATCTCGCTGCGAACCTCCGCGCGATCGGTTTGCAGCCGGACCGCCGAGGCTGCAACGGTGACCGCCTCCGCGACCGTCGGCAACTGCAGTTGTGAGTCCGCGCGGACGACGGCGTTCGCCGAGATCTGCAGGCCGGTCCTGGTGAGCGGCGCGAACGACGGCGCGTCCACGGTCAGGTCGTAGGAACCCGACTGCAGGTCCGAAAACTGGAAGCCTCCACGCTCGTTCGTTTTGGTCTCGCGCGCCAGGCCGGTGCCGGAATGCACGGCGCGCACCGTGGCGCCCACCACCGGCAAGCCGCCCGGGTCGGTGATGTTGCCGACCAGCGTGCCATACAGGGTCTGCGCCGGGAGCTGCGCGGAGAAGAAAGTGAAGACGAGTAACCCAACCGCAACAGTGACGGATGGGTGAATGTTGCGTCGTGTCATCAGACACCTCTTCCGGGAATGAGCTGCCTCAACAGCCGCAGAATCGGCTGAGCCCGAACGGTCCGGTACCAGCGACGAATGACGAGAAATCGGGAAGTATCGCTGGCCGAGAACCCCTCCTTTCGCGTTCTCGGGAAGTGCCCCGCTCTACCGGGGAGGCAGACGGGACTTCAAGCGATGTGCCAGGCGAAGCTCGTCGACGTGCCGCTCACTGCTCGATGCGCTCGCTGGCGTATGCCGCCTGCAGACGTTCGATGTCGGCAGGCGCGAGCTCACCGCGATGCAGCACAATCCGATAGCGCAGGATCACCGGGCGGTCGCGCGGGATGGCCACTGGCTGCCGGCCAGGATAGACGGCGTTCTGCATGCTGGCGCGCGCGCGGAGGATCCACGGCTGCGGGAATCCTGTGGTGCTCGGATGCGTCAGGACCGTCAGGCCGCTCCTGGCCGACGTCCCATAACTCCCCGACACATCCATCCACGGGCTCGGACTGACCGCGTTCTCAATCGGCGTGACAGTGCCCTGCGCGCCGGTGAACCGGATGTCGGGGGGCATCACGACGCGGAACGAGAAGCCGCCGTAACCCTTGGCGTCTTCCGATCCGCCGATCTCGACGCCATCGACCAGCGCGGTGAGCCGCTGGTGGAAGTCGATCTTGCGGATCGCGCCCTCGGCCCGGTGCACGCGCGTGACGCTCCGCTCCTCGACGAACGGCCGGCGCTGGCCGCCGGCATCGGTGAACAGCGGCGATTCCCAGACGACGCGCAGCGCAAGCGAGGCGGAGCTGGAATCGGTATCGATCCGGGCGTCCTGGATCGTCCAGAACGAGTCGCGGTTCACCCACTGGTCCTGGACGCTCTTACCGTTGATCCGGACCTGGTGCCACGCCCAGAAGATGCCGCGATGGTGGATGTGATCCTTCGGGAAATCCTCGGTGAGGACCTGGCCGTCGAGGTCGTAGAGAGGATGGAAGTAGTTCGACCGGGCGGCCGCACCATCGGGCAGCGCCTTGCGCTCGGCCTGATAGAACAGCACCTTCGTGTCGCCGTCGGTGAACCAGTAGCCCTGCGGGTCCTTCGTGATGCGGACCGCCGCCTGTTCGACGGACGTCGCGGAGATGGTTCCCGCCAGCAGCGCGCACGTGCCTGCCAGGACGACGATTCGCATGCGTGTCATGCCGCGCTCCGTTTTCTTCTGTCAGACGCCAGGGTCATGCCCCAACCGTCAGCGTGCTGCCGTATAGAGTAATTCCGTCCGCGTTACTTGAATCCCTTGAATAGAACTATGTCGGTCGACGTGACGGACCGGGAGACCGCCAGGCGTTTGCCATCCGCCGAGAAGGCAAAGTCGTCGATCACGCGATCGGTGAATCGGGTGAGCGGATACGGCCGGGCCCCGTCGACTGGCTGAACGATGAGATTGACGTTACTAGGCCCGATGAACACGAGCCCGCGTCCGTCCGGCGTCCACCTGACGCGCCCGCCCCGGCGCGGCGGCATGGTGACGGTCCGCGGATCCGAGCAATCGGGCAGGCGGCAGGTGACGGCTGTCGCGAGGCTGCGGTCCTGGTGCCGGACCGTTCGGGCTGGAGCGATGTACACCAGCATCGTCCCGTCCGGCGAGATGTCGAACGCCCGGCCAGCGACGAACTCCTGCACGATGTGCGTCGGCGCTCCGCCGTCGAGGCTCGAGAGCCACAGGGACTGAGGGCCGCCACGGGTCGACATGATCAGCGCGGTTCGTCCGTCGGGAGCGACCACGGCTGGCGACGCTTCGATCGAGAGCCGAAACGCGTCGCGCCCTTCCGCATCCGCCTTCCAGGTGCCTCCCTGCTCGCCAGGCTCGTCGCGCCGGAACAGGATCACCTGGCCATCAGCGTTCGCCGCGGGTGAGGCGCCACGGCGTACGAGCTCCGCGCCCGGACCGGCGCCCGGTGTGATCGCCCAGATGCCGCCCCGGTTCGTATAGAGCAGTCGCTCTCCGGCCCACGACAGCGTGTCGCCGACGCCGGGGCCGAGCTCGACGATGTCGGTACCGCTCGAACCGGCGGCGTCTCCCACCCACACCGCCGCCCGGCGATCGGCCCGCGCCGTGACCAGCGCGCTGCGATCCGCCGTGAGACTGAGGTGCCTGTAGTGCAGCAGGTCATTCGTGATCCGGGTCGGCTGGCCCTGCGGCAAGGACACGCGCCACAACTGCCCCTCAATCGTCGCGACGAGCGACGCGTCGTCCAGCCATGCGACCCCGCCGTCCCCTCTTCGCGGCAGCGGAATCGCCTGGGCCGCACCGGTCACCGCGTCAATCACCACGATCTGCTCGATGGACGATCCTTCCGAGTCCGATTCGGCGCCGCGAACGGCGATCCTGCGGCCGTCCGGGGACCATGCCGGCGCCGTCCTGTCTGCTGACGACACGACCGCGGAGAACATGGCGGGCGGGCGGCGGGAGCTGACGTCGCGCTCGTGCGTGCCCTCCGCGTCCGCGACGATGACCGACCCTCCCTGCGCCGTGAGACGGATGAAGGCCATCTGACGCCCATCGGGCGACCAGCCGACCGGGCTCCACACCCCGTCGAGGATCTTCCGCGGCACTCCGCCGAGAAACGGCACACGCCACAGCGGCAACTCCGGCGCGCTGCCCCGGATGAAGTCGACGAAATTGCCATCGGGCGTGACGGTGGCCGCCAGGATCGACACGCCAGGTTGCGCCGGAACGATCGCGGCGTTACTGCTGGTGGCCGTCTGTCGAATCCAGAGACTGTAGTCCGACCCGTCGAGCTGGATGTATGCGACGTATCGTCCGTCGGGGGAAATCGCGGGCCCGTGCGCCCTGCCGCTGGTCGTGAGCTGTTCGATCCTCAGATCCTGCAGCGTCGGCGAAGCGCTCGCCGGCGGCGATGTTCGGGCGCGCTGGTTCAGCAAGTAGACGCCGCCGGCCACCACGCCGACGACGAGCAGCGTCACACCGATGGTCCAGCGTCCGATGAGGCGGGTCGGCGCATGGCTGACACCAGCCGCTGCCAGTCGATCGGCGCCACTGGCGGAAGGTATCTCGTCGTGCACCGGCGCCGGTCGCGACTCCATGTCGCGCTTCAACCGTCGTAAATCCGCGCGAAGATCTGCGGCCGTCTGGTAGCGCTCGTCGCGATTCTTCTCGAGTGTCTTGGCGACGATCTGCTCGAGCCGCTCTGGTGCATCGCCGCGCACCGAACGCAGTCCTGGCGGCTCTTTGTGGAGGATCGCTCCGGAAATCTCCGCCGTTGTCGCCCCGCCAAACGCCGGCATCCCGGTGACGATCTCGTGCAGGACAAGCCCCAGAGAGAACAGGTCGGTCCGCGGATCGACGTCGAGGCCGCGAAGCTGTTCCGGCGACATGTACGCGATCGTTCCAAGCGTGACGCCAACATCGGTCAGAAGGGCCTCTGCCGACCTGGTCACGGCAACTGGCATCCCGTCGGCGTTGGCAGCGGTCGCGGACTTCGCGAGCCCGAAATCGAGGACTTTCGGACCATGCGGCGTGAGGAAGATGTTGGCCGGCTTGATGTCGCGGTGGACGACGCCCTTAGTGTGCGCGGCATCGAGGGCATCGGCCAGCGCAAGCGCGATGTCTACGGCCGCGGGAAGATCCAGCGCGCCCCTCCCGAGCCGCTGCTGCAGCGTCTCGCCTTCGAGGAGCTCCATCGCGAGATAAGGTGGATCCACGCCGACGTCGAAGATCGTGCAGATGTGCGGATGATTGAGGGCGGATGCGGCGCGTGCCTCCCGTCGGAAGCGCTCGAGCGCCTGCTGGTTCGACGCCAGGTGGCTGGAGAGGATCTTGATGGCGACGGTGCGTTCCAGGCGCGCGTCTCGCGCGCGATACACCTCGCCCATGCCACCTGCGCCGAGTGGTTCGAGAATCTCGTACGGGCCGAGCCGATCGCCGGCGGAGAGCGGCATCGGAGCGATTATGGACCGCGGTTGCTCTCCCACCCCAGACACTTCGCTCGCCCTGCAGGCGAGCTTCGTCCAGGCCATCGGCCTCCGCGTATCCTTATCCAGGCCTCACCAGAGAACCGTCTATGGGAAACACGTGTGCCAGTGCCCATATCGCCCTGACCGGCGCGACCCCTGACGCCATCGCGGGCATCGTCCGTGCCTACGCCACGCTCGGCTTCGAACGGGCGAAGACGGCACCGCCGGAAGGCGGCAAGCATGTGATCCTGCTTCGCAAAGAGGGCGACGGGTTTCTGTCCGTGTATGACAGCGATAACGCCACGCTCGATACCGGCGAACTGAAAGACCTGGCGCTGGCGGCGTCGAAGATCTTCAAGACGGCGGCTGTGTGTACCAGCCTCTACGACAGCGACACGTTCGAGGTCGTGCTGTTCAACGCCGGCAAGCAGGTCGACCTCGTCTTGACGGACCCTGAACAGGTACAGCGGCCCGTTGAAGATTCTGAGCCGCGCATCCCGGGCGAACCAATGGAGCAAGGCGTTCGGCAAGCCGCTGACTGCCGAAGGCATCGCGCAGGCCATCGCGACGAATTCTGCCTTTGCCGATGATGCGGTCGCCGGGCTGTCGCGTCTGATCGGCCTGACGGGCGGGCAGTCGCAGCTTCACTACCAGGACCTTCGCTGAAAAGACGAGAGGCCCTGACTCATCACCTGCACTTCATCAAGCAACCGTCCGCCCCCGGCGTCGTGCCAGAGGGGCAGATTGCCCTGCGCAACTATTTCGATCCCGACAACTCGCGCATGCTGCTGGTCTATCCGGCGAGCTGGCCGGTGCCGATTGGCGAAGAAACGCTTGTCACGTGGCTGATGCTCAGCGAAGGCGCTGGCTTCAACGAGGGAACGCTCGCCATTCAGGTCACTGGGCCCGACGGCCTGGCGATCGCACGCGGCTACATGGAGGGATCCAAGTTCCACAACGGGCAGATCGTTGGCCCGCTCGAGACCGCACCGCGAGACACGGGAGCCAGCGCCGAAGCCCTGCTCGAGTCGAAACACTTCGAGGTCACGCAGGGCCCATCGGGCTCTTCAGGATCGCAAACGTTCACCGCCCGATTTCCGACACTGGACATTCCCACGAAAGCGCCTGGGCGGCCGACGCAGATTCTCGTGGTTCTCCAGTTGCATCTGGTGCCCTCACGCGCCGGCGTATGGGACATCGATGTTTCCGTGCGGCCAACATCGCAGACGGACTTCCAGCACGATCTGCCTCGGGCACGGATGGCCGCGGTCGAACAGACATGGCTGCCGGTCGTCTCCGGTCTCAACCCCAGGGCCGGTTACGACACGAGCGACCTTGCCACGCTCCAGCCAAGGGGACTGGTGATGCTGCACGAACTGCAGCACAAGCAAAAGGCCATACTCCCGGACCGGACGCTCGACGCATTTCGCGATCGCGTCGAACGCGGCCATCCTCCGGGATGAGGGCCAGGCGACCCTCGATGCGTGCCGGTCCTGGCTCGAAGCGTGGCTGCGGCCTCTCGCGGAGCAGACGGGGGAAGTCAGGATCCACGCCGAGAAACGCATGACCGCGAAGGCGTACGTTGGCAAGTCACGAAAGACTCTGCCCCTGTCAGCATTTCAGCGTGACAAGACGTGGCACAAGCTGTTCGACGCGGCCAGTAATTATCAGACCGTTCTCGCCACCATCTTTCCCAGGGACGCCGACTATCCGATCGCCGGCGTCGGGCTGCAGGCCGGCATGGAACAGTACCCGGAACAGTGGCGAGAGCATTACGAGCAGCAAGTGGCCGACACGTTGAGCCGGATGCGCGGCCGGCCGTTCGACAGGGCGCCTGTCGTCAACACGGTTCACGTGTTCACCTGGGTCCTCAATCACGACGATTGCTACAGCGTATGTGGGCACATCGATCGGCGACATGAAGGATCGCCTCGACGATTTTGCGGCTCGGCACCCTGTGCTGCAGGCGTGGCACAGCCAGTGCACCTGGCAGCCACTGTTCGATCACGCCGACGACTACCATCGAACCGTGTATGAAGAGCACAGCGTCTTGAATTGGTTCCGGGGAATCCTGCAGAACGACGGCGGTTTGAACGCGACGAAGATGTCCCTGGAATGGTGCAGCAACGTCCTGCGGATGGTCACACCGCAGATGTGGGTCTGTCGCGCGCTGCTCCAGCAGGTGGACAGGGCGGCCCTCGAGGCCGTGGCGCAGGTCACCGAAACCAACGGTGCGTTCAGGATTGCGCTCAAGGAAGGTCAGGCGTTGGACGATCTCGAGTTCGCCCTGCTGCCAGTCCTGCCGGTGGAAAGCGTGAGAGTACAGAAGCGCGGTCCCACCATATAATCCGCGCACAACCACATATGAGCCTCGCCGCTGGCACCCGCGTCGGTCCGTACAAAGTGGTTTCGCCGCTGAAGAATCCTGACACCCATCGATGATCGGCACGACCCTCGGCCATTACCGGATCGTTCGCGAGCTCGGCAGCGGCGGAATGGGCGAGGTGTATGCCGCCGAGGATCAGAAACTGCACCGTCAGGTTGCGCTCAAGGTGTTGTCGTCGCCGCTCGGCGTGGATGACGAGCGGCGCCACCGCTTCGAGCGCGAGGCGCAGGCCGTCGCCGCCCTCAACCACCCCAACATCGTCACCATCTACTCGGTCGAGCTTTCCGGATCCACGCACTTCCTGACGATGGAGATCGTGGAGGGCAAGCCGCTCTCCATGCTGATTCCGGTCGGCGGCCTGGCGCTCGACCGTTTGCTCAAGCTGGCGATTCCGCTGACCGATGCGGTCAGCGCCGCACATCACCGGGGCATCACCCATCGCGATCTGAAGCCGCAGAACGTGATGGTCGGGGACGACGGACGGCTCAAGGTGCTGGATTTCGGCCTCGCCAAGTTGAAGGAAGAGCAGCCCTCGCCTTCCGCGGCGACCTTTCTTCCGACGCAGTCGCTGACCGGGGAAGGACGGATCATCGGGACGGTCGCGTACATGTCCCCCGAGCAGGCGGAAGGGAGGCAAATCGACTATCGGTCCGACATCTTCTCGCTCGGCATCGTGCTCTACGAGATGGCGACCGGGGAGCGGCCGTTCAAAGGCGACACGAGCGTCTCCGTGCTGTCATCGATCCTCAAGGACACGCCGCGGAATGTGACGGAGATCAATCGCGCCCTGCCGCGCGATCTGGCGCGCATCATCCGGCGCTGCCTGATGAAGGATTCCGATGAGCGCTATCAGAGCGCCAAGGACATCAGGAACGACCTGCAGGAGCTGAAGCAGTCGCTGGATTCGGGCGAGCTCGCGCTCAGCGCTCCGATGGCGGTTTCACCCGCCGCAAAGCGCGCCAGTCTCCCATGGCTCGGCGTCACGGCCGCCGCGGTGGCGGCCGCCGCGGTCACCGCTTTCGCGATGTACCGCTTCGGACCTGGCTTCAGCCGTCCAGCGTCAGCACCAACGTCTGCGACGTTCGCGCAGCTCACGGTCCAGAGCGGCGCCGAGGAGTATCCAAGCCTGTCGCCTGACGGCAAGTGGATCGTCTACACAAACGCCGCGTCTGGCAACTCGGACATCTACCTCCAGAGCGTCGGCGGCCAGACCGCAATCAATCTGACGAAGGACGCAACGGCCGCCGATCGGCAGCCTGCCTTCTCGTCCGACGGCGAGCGAATCGTCTTCCAGTCCGACCGCGACGGCGGCGGCATCTTCGTCATGGGACGCACCGGCGAGTCGGTGCGGCGGTTGACGGACAGCGGCTACAACCCGGCGTGGTCGCCAAGCGGCAAGGAGGTCGTCTACGCAACCGAGAGCGTGATGCTCAACCCTGCCGGCCGGGGGCCTCGCAGCGGGCTCTGGATCGTGAACATCGACAGTGGGGAGAAGCGGCAGATCGCCACAGAGGATTCGGTGCAGCCGAGCTGGTCACCCGCTGGATCGCGCATCGCGTTCTGGGCGGCCCGCGGCGCGCAGCGGCAGCGGGACATCCTCACGATCGCCGCGGCAGGCGGCGATGCAGTCCTGGTGACCGACGATGCGGCGCTGGACTGGAATCCGGTGTGGGCACCTGACGGCAAGTCCCTCTATTTTGCGAGTAACCGCGGCGGCACCATGAATCTCTGGCGCGTCCCGATCGACGAAGGGTCCGGTCGGCCGCTCGGGCAGCCCGAGCCCATCACCGTGCCCTCCCGGTTCGTCGGTCACATCAGCGTGTCGGCCGACGGTAGTCGCATCGCGTACTGCTCCTACGAGCTCGAGCAGAACGTGCAGCGGCTCACCATGGATCCCGCGAGCGAGAAGATCCTGCCAGAGCCCTACTGGGTGACGAGCGGTTCGCAGCCCTGGGGCGGTCTTGATGTTGCGCCAGACGGTCAGTCGATCGTGCTGCAGTCATTCCGGTCGCAGGAGGATCTGTTCGTCGCAAGAGCGGATGGCACCGGACTCCGTCAGCTCACGAATGACGCGGCCAACGATCGCTATCCCAGGTGGTCGCCAGATGGCAGGCGGATTGGGTTCTATTCGAATCGAGCTGGCGGCTGGGAAGCATGGACGATCAACGTGGATGGCAGCGGCCTGACTCAACTGACCAGGCAAAGCGGCGCTCATTACCCAGTGTGGTCGCCTGACGGTTCGAAAATGGTGTTCACCGAGATCGTCGAGGAGCGTGGCGTGTCGATGTTCGACCTGGGTAAGCCATGGCAGGATCAGACGCCTCAGCGTTTGCCGAATCCACCCGGCGCCGCCTGGCGTGCGACCGCGTGGTCCCCTGACGGGCGGCTGCTCGCCGGCGTCGAAACCCGGGGGGGCGAACCGGTGACGGTTGTCGCGTACTCGCTCGAGTCGCGATCTTTCAAGAGACTGTCCGACGCCAGGTTCGAGCCGTACTGGCTTCCGGACAGCCGCCGGATGATGTTCTCCAAGGCGCTGGGTGTGCTCTCCGTGGCAGACGCGCAGACGGGCGCGGTTCGAGACATCTTCTCGCGACCCGGAGAGAATTTCATGCTGGGTGCGGTGTCGCACGACGGGCGTTCCGTGTATGTGCTCCGCAGCTCGCGGCAGGCCGACATCTGGTTGGCCACGCTGAAATAAGTGAGTCTCTTGACCCGCCCCGCGCGAAACGCCACGTCACGGTGACGGCATCGGGCATCGAGGCGCTCACCCGCGCCGTGCAGGCCTACGAACGACTGCTGGATGGCCTCAACCTGCCGCGAGGTGCGCATGCGTGACAACGCTGTTGAGAGGCTGTTCTCGCTGTTTACGTCTTCGGATCGCGCCGAGGCGCTCGCCGGTGACCTGGCGGAAGAGCGGGAGCAGCGCGGATGGATCTGGTTCTGGCTGCACGTCCTGCGCGTCACGATGACACTCTGGCTGAGCGCCGCGACGGAGGCACCGCTGCGAGTGCTCGCGCTCACGTTGGCAGGCCTGGTGCTCTTGTCCGCGCCGGCATTCGGAGGAGTCGCCACGGTCTATCTGGTTCCCCAGTTGTTCGGTTCGCCCGGGAGCTGGATCTCGCTGTCGCTCTTCTGGTGGGGTGGTGCGCTCTGGACCGGCGCCTCGCTGGTGGCTATCGCGCCGCGTCGCGGCATGGCCGCGTGCGCGATCCTTGCCATCATCGGTGCGGCACTGTTGCTGGCCCTTGGCGTGACGATCGAGCCACAGGAGCTGTCCCGCGCCCGGTTCCGTATGTTCTTCACCATCGCGCTGGGAGCCACGGTCGCGCTGTTGGCTGGTGGCGCATTTGCCCGCCGCCGGACGGTGGTCGTCGCCGTCCCCTTCGCCGTCGCGATCGGGCTCGCGGCTTCGGTGATCTTCCTGGTGGGGGGCGCCTCCTCTACGTCGGCCCAGCAGAACGACTGGCGAGACCCGTCGCCGCACAAGACGACGCTCGTCACCGTCGAGGATGATGTGCGGCTGGAAGTGCTCGACTGGGGCGGTTCCGGTCCTGCCCTGCTCCTTCTGGCGGGCCTGAGTGATACGGCGCACGTGTTCGATGACGTGGCGCCGAAGCTGGCCATGCGCTACCGCGTCGTCGGCGTGACCAGGCGCGGCCATCCGGGATCATCCGCACCCGCCACCGGCTACGGATTCGTACGCCTCGCCGAAGACGTCGTGCGCGTGATGGATGCGGTCGGCCTGAAGAACCCGGTCGTTGTCGGCCATTCGTTCGCCGGCGAGGAAATGCACGTACTGGGCGCCCGCTATTCCACCCGGATCGCGGGGCTGGTGTACGTTGACGCGGCGTTCGATCGCGCGGACAAGTTCGAAGCGCACGAAGCCGCAGCCAGGGCATTGCCAGGTCCTTCTGGTCCAAAACCGGCTGACCTGGCGTCGTTCGCCGCGCTGCGTGCGTTCCTGACGACGCAAGGACCGCCCGGGCCGGAGGGACGGCTGAGAGCCAGGTATGTCGCCAACGCGGATGGAAGCGTGCGTGGACGCTGGACGCCTGAGCCTCACGTCATGCAGGCGTTCTCCAATGAGATGCGGACCGCCTACAAGACATACAGCCCCGAACGTATTCGTGTGCCTGCACTCGCGATCTACGCCGTGCCGACATCGGCGGACGAGTTGATGCGGCCGTGGTACGACGCGGCTGATCCGGCCGTTCGCAAACGCGTGGAAACGCTTTATCCATTGGAGCGCGAGAATGTCGCGCGTCACGCCAAATGGTTTGCCGCGTTCGCCGAGCGTGGCCGCGTCTCGGAGCTTTCAGGCGGGCATGACTTGTTCGTCAGCAATCCCCGCGAAGTCCTCGAGCAGATCGACGCGTTCGTGTCGGCCCTCGCCGACAGACGCTGACGCCGTTGCCCGGCGCGCAGTCACCGGCCACCCGCGGCTTCCGAGATTCTCTGCTCGAGCCGCAGCACCACCGATCGACGAAGCAGGGGGCTGGGGTAGTCCGGGTGCTCCATGTCACGGCCGAAATGATGGCGGTCGAACCGTAAGAGCTTCTCGATGCCCGCCACCAGCGACGACGCCTTCTGCCCGATGGCGTGAAGGGTCACCACCGCGATGATGTCGCAGACCAGCTCGAGCTCCTGAAGGCGCCCATTGCGGCCGGCAGCCGTGGCGCGCTCGTACTCGGCGTGGACGTACTCGTGCCCCGTTTCGTGCGCCACCAGCGCCCGCAACTCCTCTTCCGTCAACAAGCGCAGCGCTTGCAGTGAGATGAGGACCACGGCACGCGCGTGGAGGCCGACGAACGCCTGCGGCACGTCGATGACCTTGATGGCATAAACTGACCCCCGCTGAGCGGCCTCCAGAACCGGTGCGAGTGCGGCCAGCTTCCGCCGTGCGCCGTCGTCGAGGTTTTCGACGACGCCCTGCTTGGGTAGACCCGCGAGAACGTGCGCTCTGACAGCCGGCGTCACAGGGACCGGCCGGCTCTCGTCGAGGAGCCGGGCCAGCGCGAGCGGGTCCATGGCGAGGAGATCGTCGGGACGGATTGTTGACAGCGACTGAGCGGCCGCGGACGTGCCGGCCGCGGCAAGGGCGACGGCGAGTGCGAGAGATCGGGCGCGGATGGTCATGAGCCGATGCTGCGCGGCGGCTCATGAGCGAATCCTTTGCAGGCGACGAGTTCAGTCGAAGGGTTTTCGAAGCAATTCCTGAGCAGCGGAATGCCCAGTTCCTCCAACGACTTGTACGAGTTCGGGCCGTGTCGTCTGGACGCAGGTCAGCGCATCCTGACGCGTGAGCACCGGCGCGTCCCGCTGCCGCCGAAAACCTTCGACCTGTTGCTGATGCTGGTCCGCACCCCGGGACGCGCGTTCTCGAAGCCGGAGCTGATGACGGCACTCTGGCCCGACACCTTCGTCGAGGAGGCCAACCTTTCGTTCCAGATCTCGACGCTCCGGAAAGCACTTGGTGAGAAGGGGGCGGAGTGGATCGAAACCGTCCCGAAGCACGGGTATCGATTCGCAGCGGACGTCGTCGCGACCCAACCAGCGGCGGCGCCGACGATCCCTGCGAGCCCGGCAACAGAGATGGCGCCCGCGGTTCCGCCTGCGGCCCGCAACCGCAACGCGTGGAGACTTGGCACCGGGTTTTTGGTCTTCCTGATCCTCGCGGCGGGATGCCTGATCTACGTTTCCCGGCAGCCAACCCCGCCGCCCGACCAGTTCAGCGCGATTGCCACGCCGCTTACCGCGTACCCTGGCAGTGAAACCGGGCCCAGCCTCTCGCCTGACGGGAGCCAGGTCGCTTTCTCCTGGAACGGACCGCGGCAAGACAACGACGACATCTACGTCAAGCTGGTCGGGACGGGCGAACCGGTTCGCTTGACGAACGCGCCGGAACGCGACGAAAGCCCCGCATGGTCGCCGGACGGACAGCGGATAGCCTTCGTGCGACGCCTCCCCGAGCGTGTGTTCGAGGTCTTCCTAATCCCGGCCCTGGGGGGAGCGGAACGCCGGGTGGCGTCGTTCGTCCTCGACAGCTCCCGGCGGCCGACCAGCCTCTCGTGGACCCCGGACGGCAAGTGGGTGGCGGTCGGCGGCAAGGCGTCGGCGTCAGAGCCGTTCGGGCTCTGGCTGGTCGGGATCGACGGGGTCGAAACGCGACGCCTCACCTCTCCGCGGAGCCCGGAATGGATTGCGGACTTCGGGCCTGTCTTTTCGCCCGACGGCCGCCGGATCGCGTTCATCCGAAGCAAGGCGACTCACAGCGGGATCTTCATCCTGCCGGTGTCGCCAGCCATGACACCCGTCGGTGAGCCCACGCCGATAGTGAACGACCCTCGCCGAACGATGATCTCGGGCCATGCGTGGACGCCTGACGGGCGGGGCCTCGTGTACTCGTGGAGCGGTCACGGCGCGCCGACCCGGCTCGCCCAGCTTGCCGTGTCGGAGAGGTCGGAGCCTGCAGGGCAGCCGCAGCTCCTGCCCTTTGGAGAACGTGCCACCCAGATCAGCGTCGGGCGCACTGGACGCATGGTGTACTCGGTCCGGCTCCGCGATGCGAACCTGTGGAAGCTCGATCTGACGCGGCCTGACGCGGTGCCGGTCGAGGCGGGTCTCTCCTCCACCCTCGACGAGGCCACGCCGTCATACTCCCCGGACGGTCAACAGGTGGTCTTCACCTCCACCCGTTCCGGATCCCAGGAGCTCTGGATTTCCGGTGCCGACGGCGCCAGCCCCCGCAAGATGACGTCGATGGATGGCCCACTCTGCGCCGGCGCTCTATGGGCGCGCGACGGGCAATCAGTCCTGTTCAACTCCACGCGCGACGGCTCGTCCGACCTCTACCTTCTGTTCCCCAGGACGGGCGAGATCCGTCGTCTGACGACGGATCCCGCTCATGACCTGGAAGCGAGCTGGTCGCAAGACGGGCAGTCGATCTACTTCGGATCGAATCGAACCGGGCGCTTCGAGATCTGGCGAATGCGGGCCGACGGCAGCGCGGCGACGCAGGTCACGACCAATGGAGGGCAAACGGCCCAGGAATCTCCCGATCGCCGGTCCATCTACTACACCAAGAACGGATCGCCCACGACGTTGTGGCGCCTGTCGCTCGAAGATGGCAGCGATGTGCAGCTGTTTGACGGCGTGAGCTATACAACCAATTTCGTCGTCGGAGACCGTGGAATCTACTTCCTGGCCGTCGGCGACTCGGCGTCGAAGACATCGATCGACTTCTTCGACTTCACCACGGAGCGGCGGACGACGGTGTCAACGGTCGGGAAGCCCTGGTCTACCGGCATCGCGCTGTCGCCGGATCAGCGTTGGCTGCTCTTCGGAACCATCGATCGCGATGGCAGCGACCTGATGCTCGTCGATCGCATCCGCTAGGCCCGAGCTGGACGGTAGCGGGAGTCCGCAATGCCGGAGGGCCTCCGGGCCTCCGGATGATAACGCCGAGGTCCGGCTCAGGGGTGCCGGCGCTGACGCGGACGAATGTCCGCCCGCACAACGGGTTGCCTCGCGATCGCATGTCACTGACTGCCGTGGCATGCGGCTTGCCGCTCATCAGGCAGCACATGTCCTCCGCCTTTGCATCATTCCGCCGCTTCTGCACCAGGTCGGCGCGCCGCTCGGCCGCCGTCTCGCCTGCGTTCGCGGCGCTCGTACTTGCGGTCGCTGTTGCCGCCACCCTCGGCATGTCCGTCGTGCCGGCCGCCTCTCCCCCGTCGGACGCCGTCGAGTCCGGCCGGTTCGTCTGGCGCGATCTGATGACGAAGGACGTGAACGCCGCGAAGAAGTTCTACGGAGAGCTGTTCGGCTGGCGCTTCGAGGACGTGCGGCGCGGCGATCGTCCGTACGTCATCGCGCGCGGGGCGTCGAGTCCAGTTGCCGGCATCGTCGACGTCAGCGCGATGCCGGAGGCAGGGTCACAGTGGGTCAGCTTCATGGCCGTCTCGGACGTCGACAAGAGCGTCGCGTTCGTCCAGGCCGAAAAGGGCAAGGTGCTCGTCCAGCCTCGGGATCTGCCGATGGCTCGCGCGGCGGTGATCACCGATCCGCAGGGCGCCCCGCTCGGCCTCGCGCAGGTCCGGCGCAGCGTGCCCGATCCGGAACAGCCGACGCCGCATCAATTCTTCTGGCAGGAGTACCTCGCCGGCGACGTGGACCGGGCGCTCGCGTTCTACAAGGGGCTCGCCGGATACGACTCGAAGATCCAGGAGACGCGGCTCAACGTCGACTACCACGTGCTGCGCTCGACGCGGGGCCGCGCCGGACTGTTCCAGCTGCCGCCGGCCGCCACCGGCGTGCAGCCCAACTGGCTGCCCTACGTGCTCGTCAGCGATCCCGCCGCGCTCGCCGCCCGCGTGACAGCGCTCGGCGGCCTCATCGTCGTGCCCGCCGCACCCGAGCGGCGGAACGGCTCGCTCGTCGTGATCGCGGATCCCGGCGGCGCGGTGCTGGCGCTGCAGAAGTATCCGTTCTGAGGCATCACGATGACGACTACGACGCGCGCGTTCCTGTTCGGACTGGTGCTCGCCGCCGCGCTCGCGTCCGCGAGCTGCAATTCCTCCTCGGGCGTCGGCATGGGGATAGGGACGACGGCGAGGTGGGGCGGGTCGAGCTCGAGCCCGCCAGTCTTCGTGGGCGGGCCGTCCCGTTAGGCGTGGCCGGCCGGTTCAGCCAGTGCCGGCTTCAGCGGGAACTACCCGAGCAGCTCCTGAATCCTGCCGATGTCTTCGGGTTTGACCAGGTACCCATCGAAGCCGGCGGCCAGGCAGCTTTCCCGCACGCTGTCATCGCGGTATGCCGTGAGAGCGAAGAGACGCAGCGATGAGTCGATCTCGCGCAGGCCCCTGGCGAGGTCAATCCCGCTCATGTCGTTCAGCGAGATGTCGACGATCGCGTATTCGGGCTTGAAGCTCCGCGCAACCGCGAGCGCTTCGGCACCGGTCGTCGCCTCGGCGACCTCATGTCCCAATGGCCGGAGCAGTCGCGCCAGCGACGTTCTCACCCCCACGTGATCGTCGACCAGCAGCACCCGCCGGGTCGAACCGGGTAGTGCCGTCGCGATCGGCGACTCGGCCGCCGGCAGCTTGACGCGAAATGTCGCGCCGTCACCGACATTCCTCAGGGCATGGATCGATCCCGTGTGGCTCCGCATGATCGAGCGGGAAATCGCGAGACCCATGCCGAGCCCCCCGGCCTTCGTCGTGTAGAAGGGCTCGAACAGCTGTCTGCGAGTCTCCTGAGAGAAGCCACGGCCGGTGTCGCGCACGTTGACCGCCACGACGTTCCGGCTGCGACGGCTCCTGATGGAGAGCAGACGGTGATCGGGCGCGTCGCGCATGGCGTCGGCAGCATTGATGACCAGGTTGAGTATCACCTGCCGGATCTGCACCGCATCAGCGATGACCGGAGGCAGGCCGGCGTCCAGCCGCAGATCGAGCGCGATGTGCAATTCGCGGAGGCGAGGCTGGGCAATCTCCAGAATGTCGCGCACGACATCATTGATGTCGAGCGGCCGGTACTCGCTCGGGCGATTCACGAACAGTTCCCGCGTACGTTCCACGATGTGACTGGCGCGCCTGGCGTCCAGCACCACGTCCGTCAGCGGGGCCTTCAGCTCGGCGGTTGACGTGCCACTCTCGATCCAGCTGATGCAGGCGGTGGCATTGGTCACGATGGCCGTCAGCGGTTGGTTGAGCTCGTGCGCGAGTGACGCGCTCAACTCGGTCATCGCCGAGATTCTCCACGTCCGGGCCAGTGCATCGGTGGCCTCCCGGAGCGCCCGCTCCGACGCCTTGCGGTCCGTGACGTCTGCGTACGTGCCGACGGCGTGCGTGCGGGCGTCGTCGATGCGTTCGGTGACCGCTCCCTTGCTGGCGATCCAGCGCCGCGATCCGTCACGATGAACCAACCGGAACTCCATGTTGAAGCTGCCCACGGCACCGCTCGTGAAGGCATCCAGGTGCGCCAGCAGCGCCGGGCGGTCCAGCGGATCGACGAGGCGCATCCAGTCAACCAGGTGGTCTCGAATCTCGCCGTTCGCGTATCCGAGGACTCGCTTGAGATCGCCTTCGATCTGGAAATCGCCGGTGCGCATGTTCCAGTCCCAGACGCCCACGCCGCCAGCGGCGGTGGCGAGCTCGTAGCGCTGCTGCGCTTCGCGGAGGCGGGCCATGCTGGCGTTGTTCTGATCCCCGGCTTCCAGCAACCTCGCGTGTTCGGCCTGCTGCTCGTTCATCAGGCCGCCGATCAGCAGCATCAGGACGGTGCTCGCACCGAGAAAGACGTGCACGCCGAGCACGGTGTCGGCGGATGGCGGGACGACGAACGGTCCGTATCCACTGGCTGCGGTCACGACGGTGAGCAGGGTCGTCCACAGGAGTGCGAACGACAGCCCGGGCGAGCCACACCGCACCACCGCCCAGAGCAGGAACGGGAGTGGCGCGAAGAGCGCGACCGACAAGCCGAGCACACCGTCTGGTGCAATGAACGCGGTCACGAGATGCACGCCGCCGATGCCGAGCGTCAGCAGCGCGAACTCCATCGAACGGGCAGGCACCTGCCGGTCCGCGGAGAGAAGAAAGCGGCCGGCGGCAAACAAGGCGGGAATGAGCGTCATCGACGCGACCGCGTTGGTCAGGGCGCGCGCCAGCCAGGCGTCCCAGAAGTTCGGCGCCCAACCGAGCTGCACGTACACCGCGGCCGGGATCAGCGACGCGATCGCTGGTGCGGCAACGCACGCAGCGGCGATGAAGGTCAGGGTGCTGCGGACGTCCGGGAACAGTCGATCGATCCGTGACCACCGGCTCGCCCACATCGCCGCGAGGACGGCCTGGATGCCATTTCCCCCGAACTGTATGAGCCACGCCCCGACCGGCACGCCGTCGCTGGCATGAGCCACGCCGTGTGCGGCGAACGCGCCGATCAGGAGGGCGGGCCAGATCGGTGGCCGCGCCAGCATGAGGGATGCGGCGAGCACCGCCGTCGGCGGCCAGAAGAAGGAGATGCCGCTCAGCGGGAAACGCAGCGCGAAGCCGGCCAGGCAACCGACGTAGTACGCCAGTCCCACGAGCACGGCTGGCCCGACCACGTGTCCGAGCTTCCGCGGATCGATCTTGCTCGCAGGCACCGAAGCGACAACGGTTCCCTGAGCCGAATCCATGTTCGGCGGGAGTTTATCGGATCTTCACGGTGCAATTACTGTCGGACTGACGAAGACAATCGAGCCGCAGAGGTGGCTATGACAGGCGCCGCACTCCTGGCCGGCGAATCCACGGCCGGGGTAGCGTGTGCCCCAGCGTTCGCCACCCGACAGTGGCCACGGGCGTGGCCATCAACAGCAGCGCCACGGCGAACAGCGGCCAGTTGAAGGACGCCGGCAGCACCCGCGTGACCGCGTCGCGTCCATGGGGCAGCGCGATCAACGCATCGGTCATGAAGACGCCGAGCGCGAGGGCGATCCCGATCGCACTGGAGATCCACAACGGGCGGGTCAGCTCCGAGGCCGCCGGACGATCCGGCCATTGCGTCGCCAGCGTCCCCCACCCGATCATCAGCAGCGCGATGCTCATTGGCGCGAGCACCGGACCCCACCACGGCAGGGGCAGCAGGAAGAGGATGTCCCAGTCGAGCAGGGATGTCGGCCAGCCCGACATGATCCACAGGAACACGTAGTACAGGATGTCCCACACGCCGAAGGCAATCGCCATGTAGCCGATGCGCCGCTGCCAGGTTCGTCCGGCCAGCATGCCGGTCGTGAACAGCATCACCAGCGTCGCGGCCTCGCGCACCAGCTCGACGTTTCCGAGCGCGCCGACGATCGGCAAGGGATCCGGCTGGTAGGGCTGCACGCGATCGACCAGCAGCCGGAGGTAGTACACGCTCGCCGACTCGATCCACGCCATCGCGGCGGCGAAGGCGACGACGACCACCCAGCGGGCCCGCTCCGTCGGTGGGCTATTCATCGCACGCATTCCGCAACGCCGGCCGTGCCGCGCCGCTCCCCTTCAGCCCATTGCCGGATCCGCTCCTCGACGCGCGCGATCACGGCCTCTGGCGTCGATGTCCCCGCGGTGATCCCGACCACGTCCGCGTCGAGGAACCAGTCCGGCCGCAGGTCGGCGTCGGTCTGGACGTGGTGGACGCGGGCGCAGTAGCGGCTGCACGTCTTCACCAGTTCCCGCGTGTTGTTGCTCGCCGCGCCGCCGATCACGACGACGACGTCGGACTCGCGCGCCAGCGCGACAGCGGCGTCCTGGCGATCCTTGGTGGGCTTGCACACGGTATCGATGAACCGGACGTCGGCGCGTGGAAACCGCTGGCGGATCAGCGCGACGACGTGGCGCACGTGTGCGATCGACTGCGTCGTCTGCGCCGCGACACCGATGCGCGGATGCTCGGCCAGTTGCGCCACATCGTCCTCGTGCAGCACCACGTCGAAATGATCGAGGTCGCCGGTGAGCCCGCGCACCTCCACATGATCGCGCTGCCCGACGATGACCACGTGGTAGCCGTCGCGCACGAGGGCCGCGACCGCGCGGTGTGCGACATGGACCAGCGGGCAGGTCGCCTCGACGACGTCGAGGCCGCGGGCGCGGGTTTCGGCCAGTGCGCGCTGTGACGTGCCATGGGCCGTGACCATCATGGTCTGGGTCTTGACCTGCGACACGTCGCTCACGGTCGCGATTCCCCTGGCGCGCATCTCGCCGACCACGGTGGGGTTGTGGACCAGGTCGCCGAGGATGGTCAGCGGCCGGGCATCGGCCTCGGCGAGGGCCAGCGCGATCGCGTCCCGCACCCCGAAGCACATGCCCAGGTGTGTCGCGCGAAGAGTCTTCATTTGGAGCGCTCCTGTGATTTACGTTGGCGTGACCTTTACAATGTAAAGGTTACGCCTCCGGGTGTCAAGCCGCGGGCATTGAGACGGCCCTTCAGCCAGCCCCTACTCCGCGCGCGCGGTGAAGTGCCACAGCGAGGTATTGAGGCCGTATGCGAATCCGACCGGGACGCCGTCGGCGCGCCAGGTGGCCAGGTGAAAGTCCGACGGGTTGACGGTCGTGAGCCTGGTCACGACTCCGGTGGCGAGATCGAGTGTCGCGGCATGCCAGAACCACGAATCGGCGGACGCGAGGGGCAGCACAAGCTTGCCCTGACGCACGGCGCCGGGCATCAGCGGCCGCTGAATCAGGCGCAGGTCGCCGTGCAGCGGAATGTCGGTGACGGCACCGCCCGTAGGCTTCATCCGCACCAGACGAATCCGCGCGCTCTCGTCCAGCTTCACGATCAGATCGCCGGATTCGGGTTCGACCGTGATCGAGTCTCCGGCGCCCAGCTTCGTCGGCGCGCCGCCCTCGGCGGGAAGCGACCACACCGAACCGTCGTGCGTGTAGTAGAGCGTGCGGCCGTCAGGAGCGGCGTCGATGGAGCCGATGTCAGCGCCCGGCGCGCGGAAACGACGGACGAGCCGTCCGTCCGCCGTGTTCACGATGGCGATGTCTGGTGACGCCGCCGGCCCCATCATCATGACCGCATGCTGCGCCCCGAGGGCCGCGACGGGTGGGCGCGTATCGTCGGCACCGTCAATCAGCGTCCTGGGCTGGCGATCGTGTTGCACCACGAGGACCCGATCGTGATCGCCACCGCGCGATCCCACCAGGAAGGTGCCGTTCGGCAGCGGCGCGATGCTCTGCCGCTGCCGGATATTCATCGTCGGAATCGTGGCCAGTCTCTCCGCGATGCCCTTCAAGGCCGGCGGAAACGCATACAACTCGGACGGCCGGGCCCGCAGCGTGATGAACACATCGCCGCGCCGATCGACGTCGAAGCGCGACGATTCGGGGATGATCAGCACTGGCTCCGGAACGGTCATCGCGGCCGACATGCGGAGAATCTGGAAGGCGTCGCCGGCCCGGCCACCGAAGTAGACATCGCCGTTGTCGCGGTTCACCGCCAGCGACACCGGCTCTCGCAACTGGACATTGGTCAGCGGCTCGATGCGGCGCGACTCGAGATCGAGCTGGTAGAACCCGGGTCTTGCCGCAGTGTCGGCGAGCGGCCGGCCAAAGAAATACACCCGCTTGCCGTCCAGCGAGACCACCACCGCGTCGTCGCTCAGGCCGGTCTCGGGAACCGCCGGGAGCGGCTCGATCTCGCCGCTCGACGGCGAGAACCGATGGAGCTGCACCTGCCGATCGGCGTTGACGCGCTGGAAGAGCAAATCACCGTTCGGCATCACGCAGGGAAAGCCTGCGTTCTCGAGCACCAGGCGCTCGTCGCCGCCGAGCGCGGGCACGGAGAAGATCCCGTTCAACACGTCGGTCTGCCGGTCGTAGTAGATGCGCGAGCCGTCCGCGGACCAGTCGTGAATCACGGCCAGACCACGGGTGCGATCGCTCGTCAGCACGCGCCAGGTCCCGGCGCCCGGCTGCAGGACCCCGATCTGCGACTGCCCGTCGACGAGAGTTTGAAACGCGAGCAGCTGTCCGTCGGGTGAGAGCGCGGGCTGCATCACGGTCGTCGGCCCGCCAACCAGGACCGCCGACCACTGGCGTGACGCTCGTGGCGCGGGGCCCCGCAACCAGAGCCAGGACGCCGCCGCGATCGCGGCGACGGCGACGACGGTCATCGCGATCAATGGCAGCGGTCTTCGCGTCACCGCCGCCGGGGCGATTGGCTGGACACCCTCGTCCTCGGTCAGATCGAGGCGCGCGTCGCCGATGTCCCGCAGGCGCGCGTTGGGATCCTTGCGAAGGCAGCGCGCCAGGACGCGCCGGACGTTCGGCGGGGTGTGGGCCGGGAGCAGCGCCGAATCGGGCTCGTTCTTGACGACCGCCGCGATCACGTCCGTGATCGTGTCGCCAGGAAAGGCGGGCTGGCCCGTCAACATCTCGAAGAGCACGCACCCGAAGGCCCAGATGTCGGCGCGCGTGTCCACCTCGCGGCCACGTGCCTGTTCGGGCGACATGTAGGCCGCGGTGCCGAGGATGATGCCCGCATGCGTCAACGCCGGCGACGTGATCGTCGGCGAGTTCACCGGGTTGGCCAGGCCGCGCGCGCCGGAATCGACCGCCTTGGCCAGACCGAAATCGAGAACCTTGACCGTGCCATCCGGTCGCAGCTTGATGTTGGCCGGCTTCAGATCCCGGTGCACGATGCCGGCATCGTGCGCGGCTTCGAGCGCCTCGGCCACCTGGCGGGCAATGGGAACGGCTTCGTCAACCGGGATCGGACCGCGGGCGATGCGCTCGGCAAGGGTGTCGCCCGGCACCAGCTCCATGACCAGTGCGCGCGTGGTGGCGCGATCCGCCGCCGCGGTCTCTTCGATACCGAAAATCTGGGCGATGCGGGGATGATTCAACGACGCCAGCGTCTGCGCTTCGCGCGTGAAGCGCATCACGCGGTCGGGATCGGTTGCGAAGGCGTCGGGCAGAATCTTGATCGCGACCTCGCGATTGAGCCGCGTATCACGCGCGCGATACACCTCGCCCATTCCGCCTTCGCCGAGCGATCCGACGATGTCGTAGTGCGCGATCTTGGAACCAGGCCCCAGCATGTGGGAGCCATTATCCATGAGTTAGGTGGGAGCGCGTCGCCGACCGATCGTGCGTCGTCGCCCGGCGCGCGGCTATGAGGCTCGGCTTGACGACGGACGACTTCTTGTTCGAGCGTCGGGAGGCGTTTGTCGTAGCATGCGCCAGGGACGCAGAACCGGACTGCAGGAGGAAACATGATTGCTCGCGTGGCATTCGGCGGTGTCGCCGCAGTGGTGCTCGCCGCCGTGGCGTACTCGGGAACGTTCGCACAGTCGCGCGCCGCATCCGACGCGCTGCTGGGCCGATGGGATCTCGTCGTCCAGCGCGGCACTCAGACGTCGCCATCGTGGCTCGAGGTGGAACGGTCCGGCACGGCGACCCTGGTCGGCCAGTTCGTCGGCTCCGGCGGCAGCGCGCGGCCGATCGCGAAGATCGAATTCACCGACGGCGTCTTTCGCTTCGCCATCCCGCCGCAGTGGGAGAGCAACCCCAACGACATCACGTTCGAAGGCCGGCTCGAGGGCGAACGGATCGCGGGCTCGATGACGATGGGGGACGGTCAGAAGCTGACGTGGTCCGGCACGCGAGCTCCGTCACTGCGCCGGGCCGGACGGCCGGCGTGGGGCACACCCGTCACCCTGTTCAACGGCAAATCCCTCGACGGGTGGCAGCCGGTCGGGCGCCGCGACAACCAGTGGAGCGCGGTCGGCGGCATCCTGCAGAATGCGAAGAGCGGCGCCAACCTCGTCACGGTCCAGAAGTTCGAGGACTTCAAGCTGCACCTCGAGTTCCGGGTGCCCAAGGGCGCGAACAGCGGCGTCTACCTGCGCGGCCGCTACGAGCTGCAGGTAGACGACGCCGCCGGCCTCGAGCCGTCGTCACATCATCTCGGCGGGGTCTACGGCTTCATTGCGCCGAGCGAGAACGTGGCCAAGGCTGCCGGCGAATGGCAATCGATGGATATCACGCTCGTGGGCCGGATGATCACGTTCGAGCTGAACGGCACGACCGTCATCAGTAACCGGGAGATTCCGGGGATCACCGGCGGCGCGATCGACAGCGCGGAAGCGGAGCCTGGGCCGCTGCTGCTCCAGGGCGATCACGGTCCAGTGGACTATCGCAACATCGTGATCACGCCGGCCAAGGCCGCGCGATAGGTGCGGGCGCGGTCTTCATCCCGCGAGTCGCGCACATCGACGATCACGACAGGCCACCGACGCGGCAAGAGGATGCCGCCGTGCTCGGCCGCGTCCAGGCTCGACGCTCCGCGCCGACCCTCCGGGCGCCTTCGGCGGCCTGGACCCGGCCTCCGCGCGGCAGCAGGCCGGCGTTTATCGTCGGCGGCCCGGACGTCACGACTGAACGGCAAGCAGCGCCAGCGTCCATAGCTACAAGGGCGACGCGCGCTCACATCAGCGGTCGGGTCGTCCGACGGTGCGCGGCGCGAGCTCGGTCTGGACCGAGTTGGTGGATCTGAGTCGTGTTCGGTGATCGGGGATCGGGGATCAGTGAAGTCGTGATCAGGAGACCTGCGATCAGAGACCTGTGATCAGAGACCAGTGACCAGTGATCAGCTGGCAAAGCGAATTCAATAACGTCACGGCGTCCACTGCATCGCCTCGAGGCGGTTGCGCGCGCGCATGATGTCGCGCTTCTAATTGGCCCCGAGGGCCTTCGCCCCTCGGACTCCCCTCCACGCGATCTCGCTCGCCGCTCCGACGGCTCGCTCCGATCGCGTGGCTCACTCGCACCGCTCGTTCGCGCGCAAGTTCGATGCAACGCTCTCGATACTGCGCACATCAGCGGGGCGATCGTCCGGCGGTGCGCGATGCGGGACTCGGTCTGGACCGAGCTGTCGGTGGATTTGAGTCGGGATCGGGGATCGGGGATCGGGGATCGGGAGGGAATACCGATGTTTCCGGTTGCGCAATAACCTAGCTCCTTACTACGTCCCTCCCGTTCCCTCGGGAGGCGGCGTTGTCGCTGTTTTTCTTCCGCATGCTCGCAGAATTCTCTTGACACGATTCAGGACGCGCTCGCCCTGAGGTCCGGTCGGCCGCGCCGCATGGCCCCGTCGCTGACGACGATCGCGTCCAGCGCGCCGCGCGAGTCCGGCGAGACGAAATCGTCTCCCGCCATACTCATCTTGCCTGCACCGCGCTCTCAGCGCGTCACGGATCGACGATGGTAGAACGGGATATGACGACGATCTGTCATGCCCAACGGCTCTCCGATGATCAATTGCTCGAGCAGGTCCGACGGCTTGCGGCAGCCGAGCGTCACGCCACGGCGCAGCTCATCGCGCATCTGGCCGAAGTCGACGATCGGCGGCTGTACCTCGGCCAGGGTTACTCGTCGATGTTCACCTACTGCACGCAGGCTCTGCACCTGTCCGAGCATGCGGCCTATCACCGGATCGAAGCTGCGCGACTCGCGCGTCGCTGCCCGGACGTTCTGACCTTTGTGCAGGATGGCCGGGTCACGCTGACGGCCGCATGTCTGCTGGCGCCAGTGCTGACGGCGGACAACGCCGCGGTGTTGCTGACGCGTGCGACGCACAAGACGAAGCGCGAAGTGGAGCTGATCCTTGCCGAGCTCAGCCCGAAGCCAGACGTTGTGGCGACCCTTCGAAAGTTGCCGGCGGCCTCTGTGCCGGCCGCCGTCACACCCGCGCCCGTCGCTGAGCCGTCGCCCTCGCTCCCGCACGTCGAAGGCGCGACGCGAACCGTGGCGTCACCCGCGTCGAACCCGGCCACCCTCGCGCCGCTCTCGCCGGAGCGCTTCCGGCTGCAACTCACAATCTCGCGCGAAGCACACGACGCACTCCGTCGCGTGCAGGGCCTCGCGCGGCACTCCGTCCCAAATGGCGACCCCGCGGTTCTCTTCGAGCGGGCGATCCGACTGCTGCTCGAGCATCTCGAGCGGCAGCGGTGCGGATCCGTTCGACGCCCGCGCGCGGCGGCACCGGACGCCGAGCACACGCGCCATGTGCCGGCGGCGGTTCGGCGTGCCGTGTGGGAACGGGATGGAGACCAGTGTGCGTTCGTCGGCCAGGACGGCCGATGCCATGAGCGCGCGTTCCTCGAGCTCCACCATGTCGTGCCGTACGCAGACGGTGGACAGACCAGCGTCGCCAACCTGCAGCTACGCTGCCGGGCGCACAACGCGTACGAGGCTGAGGAGTGGTTCGGCCCACTCTGCGTGCGCGAGTCGGCGGGAGCCACGAGCTCGGTCTGGACCGAGTCGGGGGTGGATTTGAGTCGTGATCGAGGGATCGGGGATCAGTGATCGGGGGACTGGGGGCTGGGATCCGGGTTCGGGCTAAGATCCGGCCCGCAGGTCACGCCAGCCTGGCGACCCTAGCGATTCGACCCGCGACTCGATTCGAGGAGGATGACCTTGCACACAGCCGCCATGAGCCGCCTGTTGCCCCTCCTGCTTGCGGCCGCCGTGACAGCCGGGTTCCAGCGCGAGCCGCCGCCGAGTCACATCTTCCACACCGGCCAAGATCGTCACCGTCGATCCCCAGTTCCGCATCGTCGAAGCGATGGCGATCCGCGAGGGGCGCATCGTCGCGACAGGCACGAACGCCGAGATCCTGCGGCGTGCCGGCCCGGATACCGAGCGTGTCGATCTCGGCGGGAAGACCGTCCTGCCGGGGTTGATCGATTCCCACGTGCACGCGCCCGGCGCGTCGATGTACGAATTCGAGCAGCCGGTTCCGGACATGAACAGCGTCGAGGACGTGCTCGCGTACATTCGTGCCCGGACAAAGGACACCGAGCCCGGACGATGGATCACGCTGTCTCAGGTGTTCATCACGCGCCTCCGCGAACAGCGCTACCCGACTCGCGCCGAGCTCGACAGTGCAGCGCCCAGGCACCCGGTCGCCTTCCGCACCGGACCGGACGCCTCGCTGAACTCGATGGCGCTGTCGATGAGCGGCATCGACACGGCGTTCAAAGTGCCGGAGGGGGAGCCCTGCCGGGTGGAGCGTGACGGCACACGGGCAGCCGACCGGCATTCTGCGCAACTGCGGGCGGTACATCACGCCGGGACCGGGCGGCACGTCACCGACGGACGCCGACCGACTCTCGCGACTGCGGCAGCTGCTGGCCGACTACAACGCGATCGGCATCACCAGCATCGTCGACGCCAATGCCGATCGAGCGAGGCCTCGAGCTGTACCGCACGCTGCGCGAGCAGAATGCGCTGACGTGCCGCACGTTCCTCGCCTATGGCGTCGACGCCCAGCAGCCGCTCGACCAGATCGACAAGACGATCCGCGAGCGCCGCGTCGCATCCGCTGCACCAACACGACGAGATGCTGTGGCTGCGTGGCATCAAGGCATTCCTGGATGGCGGCATGCTGACCGGCAGCGCCTACATGCGCCAGCCGTGGGGCGTCAGCAAGATTTATGCGATTGACGATCCCCAGTACCGCGGCGTCCGGTTCATCGATGCCGAGAAGCTCTATCGCATCGCCAAATCCGCCCTCGCCAGCGGCCTTCAGTTCACCGCCCACTCACAAGGGGACGGCGCGGTGGACGCGATGGTCGAGGCGTACGAGCGCATCAACCGGGACGACTTCTCCGTGCGCGAGCGGCGCCCCAGCATCACGCACGCGAGCTTCATGAGCGCGGAGGCGATCGCGAAGATGCAGGCCCTGGGCGTCGTCGCCAACCTGCAGCCGGCCTGGCTGTATCTCGACGGCATGACGCTCCGCCAGCACTTCGGCGCCGAGCGGCTCGCCTACTTTCACCCGTATCGCACGCTGTTCGAAAAGGGCGTGACGGTCGGCGGTGGCTCCGATCACATGCAGAAGATCGGCAGCCTGCGCTCGATCAACCCCTACAACCCGTTCCTCGGAATGTGGACGACGCTCGTGCGACGGCCACGCGGGAGCGGACGACGCCGCTGCACCCCGAGCAGGGCCTGACGCGCGAGCAGGCCATCCGCCTCTACACGATCAACAACGCCTTCCTGACGTTCGAGGAAGCACGCAAGGGATCGCTCGAGCCGGGCAAGTTTGCCGACTTCATCGTGCTCGATCGCGACATCCTGACGCTGTCCGCTCGACGAGGTGAAGGACATCGGCGTCGACGCCACCTACCTCGGCGGCGCCCGGGTCTACGCGCGACGACGCCGCCCCGCTACGTGGCTCACTCGCGGTGCCGTTCGCCTCACGGCGCCCACTGCATCGCGTCCAGGCGGTTGCGCGCGCGCATGATGTCGCGCTTCAAACGGGTGACCATCTCCCCCATCAGGTCCTTGCCCTTCGCGGCGGCCTCGTCCACCATCGCCTTCAACTGCCACAACGGCGACTCCTGCATCGCCGCGAGATCGGCCGCGTAGACGTTCAGCTGCTCCTCGATCTGCGCGATCCGGCGAACGAGCCGCTCGCGGACCGCGTCGGGATCGCTGCCCTGAACGGCCTCGGGACTCGCTCTCCCAGGCGTCGAGTATCCAGCGCAGCCGTTCCTCGTCGCCCAGCGCGTAGGCGCGGTTGGCCTCGACCATGAGCGTGTGACGCCGGTCTCGCGTCGCGCTCGTCGGCGGCCAGATCGGGGTGGATGATCTTGGCGACGTCGCGAAACAGCTTGCGAACGGCGTCGGAGGTGAATCGCGGCAGCGGCTCGGGCCGCGGGCTCGGCCGAGGCGCCCGGCGTGCCGCGGTCTCGCCGTCCAGCTTCCTGGAGAGCTCGACCAGTTCGGCCTCGGCAATCGCGCTCCAGCGTGCGTCGAGCTCCTCGTGCAGCAGGCCGACCTCCTGGCGGTATCTGATCCTGAATGCCTCGAGGTCCGATTGCGCCCGCGCGATCTCGCCGGCGCGTTCGCTCAGCGCGGCGTCGAGCTCGGCCAGCCGCGCGCGGAGGCGATCGACGTCGCCGTCACGGTCGTCTCGAGGCTGCGTCGATCGGACGAGGGCCACGTCCGATCATAAAAGGTGCGGCAGGAGTTCTGCTAGGATGCCTGCGCATCGCAAGGAGGCCGTCCCATGATGAACCGGCGTCTCTTCCTCTCCAAAACGGCGGCGGCGACCGCCGGGCTGGCGACGCTGCCGTCAGGCGTCCGGGCGCAGAGCCCGAACGACACGATCAATGTCGCGATCATCGGCATCAGAGGCGACAACAAGGGCCGTCCGACCTGGACCGCCCGCGGCCGCGGGCAGGATCACTACGAGCACCTGGCCGGGGTCAAGAACGTTCGCGTCACCCACGTCGTCGACATCGACGAGCGGCACTTCGCCGGCTCGCTCTCCTTCATGAAGGAGCGATGGGGCGGGAATCCGAAGACGGAGACCGATTTCCGGCGGGTGCTCGAGAATCGCGACGTCGACGCCGTGACGATCGCGGCGCCCGACCACTGGCATGCGCTGATGACGATCTGGGCGTGCCAGGCAGGCAAGGACGTCTACTGCGAGAAGCCGCTCAGCCACAACATCGTCGAAGGGCGACGGATGATCGAGGCAGCCCGCCGCCACAACCGCGTCGTGGCCGTCGGCACGCAGCGGCGCAGCGGCGCCGTGCTGGCGAAGGCGGTGCAGTTCCTGCGCGATGGCGGACTCGGCACGATCCACTCAGGCCGCACGATCATCCATCGTCAACGCGATCCGATCGGGGTCGTGGCGAACAGCCCGGCGCCGGCGGGCGTCAACTACGACCTGTGGCTCGGGCCCGCACCCCAACGGCCGTTCAACGAGAACCACTTTCACTACAACTGGCACTGGTTCTGGGAGTACGGCACCACCGATCTCGGCAACACCGCCGTCCATTCGCTCGACGCCGTCCGCTGGCTGGTCGGCAAGCAGGAACATCCCCGCGCCGTGCACTGCACCGGCGGCCTGTTCGAGGCCGGGGCGCCCACCGATCAGACGACGCCGAACACGCAGTATGCGACGTACAAGTACGCCGACGGGACCGAGATCCATTGCGACCTGCGCAACTGGTTCGCCGGCCCGCCGCAAGCCGCGGGCGTCTTCGTCTATGGATCGAAAGGATGGATGCGGGTTGGGGACGACAAGGCGGAGGTGTTCTTCGGCCGCAAGAACGAGCCCGGTCCGGTGCTGACGGCAGAGGGCCAGGACGATTCCGGACAGGTCCACTTCCAGAACTTCATCGACTGCGTCCGCTCGCGCAAGCCGGAGGCGTTGAAGGCCGCCATCGAGGAGGGCCACCTCTCGACCACGCTCTGTCACCTCGGCAACATCTTGTACCGCGTCAACCGATCGCTGCAGTTCGACGACAAGACCGAGCGGTTCGTGGGCGACGAGGAGGCCGACAAGCTGCTGACGCGCACGTATCGGGCGCCCTACGTGCTGCCGGACAAGACGTAATTTGCGCTAACGGAGGTTACCGAGGCACCGGATCTCAGAACGGAGCAACGGAGAAAACGAAGAACAACGGAGAAATCACGCTGACGTGATTCGCCACGGGCCGGCTTCGCGCGCGAGACTGACGGGTGAACTCGCGCGAAAACACAAGCCACCCAGCACTGTTGCCGCTTGCGTTTCGGCGCGATTCACCCGTCAGTCTCCGCCGCGCGCCGGAGGCCGGCGCCCGGCGAACTCCACCGGTTCAACAGAATTCCTCCGGTCCCTCCGTTGGCTCCGTTGCTCCGTTCCTAAGATCCGGTACCTCCGTAACTCCGTGAGCCTCCGTAACCTCGCGCAGCTCAGAAGTGATACTTCAGCCCGAACATCATCTGACGCGCTCCGACCTTCGTGCCGGTGATCTGCCCGAACGACGTCGATCCGAAGCTCGTATTCGGATCGCCGAACACCGGATGGTTGAGGACGTTCTGCGCCTCGATGCGGACTTCGAGCCGCTGCCCGGGTCGAATCGTGATGTTCTTCATCAGCACGGCGTCGAAGATCTGAATCGCCGGCCCGCGGTAGCTGAGGGTCCGGGGCGTGCTGCCGGGCACGTCGGGCGCCGGCTGCGAGAACGCCGCGGCGTTGAAGTAGTTGTTGAGCCGCTCCTGGATCGGCCCTGAGGTGCTCGGGTCGCCGACCAGGTCCGGACGCTGCGTGCCGTCCCAGATCAAGCCTCCGGATTGCGTGACCGAGAGCGGCATTCCGCTCTGACGCGAGAACACGCCGCTGAGGCTCCACCCGCCCAGGGCCAGGTCGACCACGCGATTCCAGTCTGAACCCCACTTGCGCTCGCGGCCGAACGGCAGCTGCCACACGCCGGCGATGGCGACGCGATGCGCGACGTCGTGTGCGGAGAGCGAGCGCTCGGCGTCCAGATCCCAGATGTTCTGGACGCTCGTCGAGCCGCCGAGCCAGCTGACGTTGCCCGAGCTGTGCGAGCTGTTGTCGATCATCTTTCCCCAGGTGTAGTGGGTCAGGACGCTGAAGCCCTGCGAGAAGCGCTTGTCCCACTTCACCTGCATCGCATGGTACGAGGAGTCGCCGATTGGCGGCTCCGATGTCGCGACGTTGGCGCCGTTGAAGTGCGGCATCGGCCGCAGCAGGCGGAACCGCTGCACGGTCGGTCCGTTCAGCGCCGTGGCCTGCGGGTCGGTGATGATCCCGTAGAACGGGTTCGGCACGGCGGCGTTCAGGGCCGTGCGCCCCATCGACCAGTACTCCTGAGGCAGCGGGGTCAGCGACGTGATCGGCAGGAACAGGTGCGTGCCGCGGCTGCCCGTGTAGTTGGCCTCGAGCACCGAGCTCCAGCCAACCTCGCGCTGGACGGACACGTTCCACGAGTGGTACTCGGGGTTGCGGTTGTTGCTGGGCAGAATGGTGCCGGCACCAAGGCCGATGTAGGTGCTGTCGCCCAGCGAGCGGCCTGGCGGCAGCAGCATGCCATTCGGATACGGATTGGCGAGCGTCGCGTAGCGCGTGGCGTTGGAGTCGAGCGTGAACGTGGGCGTGGAGTTGACGTTGAACCCGCCGCCGGTGTGGCCGAACACGGTGGCGCGGCTCAGCGTGTAGAACAGCCCGTAGCCTCCGCGGATGGACGTCTGCGGATTCAGGGCGTACGCGAAGCCGAGGCGCGGCTGCACGTTGTTCATGTCGCCTTCGAACGGCGAACGGTTGTCGCCGTCCACGAACCTGATGACGCCGCGCGTGTCGTAGCCGGGCACCTGTATTGGCGACTGCGCGTCCAGGTCCCAGTAGCTCTGGCGATCCTGCGTCTCCCAGCGCGGCACGTCGAAGTCGTAGCGCAGACCGAGGTTCAGGGTGAGCTTCGGCACGACCCGCCAGTCGTCGTGAACATAGAAGCCCCAGTAGGCCGACCGGGTGAACACCTTCGGGTCGATATGGAAGTCACCACCGGACGGCCAGCCGAGAAGCATCGAAGCCAGGCCGTTCCCCTCGGTCCCGCCGCAGGAGAAACGATCCCGGCAGGTGATGCCCCTGCCGAAGGTGAACTGGCCCGACGGATATCCGGGCTGCGCGTAGTCGAGGAAGTTCCACCGGCTTTCTGCGCCGGCCTTCAGGTTGTGTCCGCCTATCACCTGGGTGTAGGAGCCCGAGAAGTGGTGGACGCCCTCCTGACGATCCATCTTGAGCCACCCCTCCGTGCCGATCGGGCTGTACCCGTCGGGCGCGAACCGCGTGAACACGTCGAAGGTCGCCTGGTCTTTCATGTACTGCGGGAGACCGAGCTGGGTGAGATCGAAGCTCTCCATCGGATCCCGCGTGAAGGGCGCGTAGGTCAAGCCGTAGCGCACGCTCCAGAGTGACGTCGCGCTCTGCGTCCTGGTGAATTCGGTGACGAGGGAGTGGACGCTCCCGGAGATCGGACCGTTGTTGAGCGGAAATGCCGGGGCCAGGTCCCCGAACAGGTTCGGAGGCGTCGTCGTATACGGACCATAACTGTAGCGGCCGTTCAGGCGGCTCCGCTCCGAGAAGTTGTGATCCATCTTGATGCTCATCTGGCGGTTGACGCTCTGCGAGATGCCCTGCCCGAACCAGTTGTTGGTCTCGGTGATCGACGTGCTCGGGGTATTCGGCAGAGGGAAGTAGGCCAGCGCACTCAGGGCGATCGGATCCAGCATGTTCGACGGAATGACGTTCCCCGGGAACGGCCGGCGTTCGATGTTCCCCTGCGCGTTGACGAACGTGTCGAACGGGTTGTAGATCGTCATCACCTGCCCGGCGGCGTTCCTGGTCTGCGAGAAATCACCCTGTCGTTGCAGCACCGTCGGAACCGTTCGCGTGGACGTGAGCGGGCTCTTCGCCTCCGTGAACTCGTACATCGCGAAGAAGAAGGTCTTGTTCTTGATCACCGGGCCGCCCAGCACGCCGCCGGCCTGGTCGCGCCGGGAATACGGGAGGGTCCGCCCCGCCCGGTTCGAGAACCAGTCGTTGGCATTGAGATCGGAGTGGCGCAGGAAGTAATACGCGGTGCCGTCGAACCTGTTGGTGCCCGACTTGGTCACCATGTTCACGACGGCTCCGCCCGTCTGGCCGAACTCGGCGGAGAAGAAGTTCGTCTGCACCTTGAACTCCTGCACCGAGTCGACCGCAGGCGAGTACTTCAGGTCGGTGACGCCGGAGTTCTGCTCCACCGTCACCACCGTCACGCCGTCGAGCAGGACGTCGGAGGTCGAGTTGCGCGAACCGTTGGCGACGAAGTTCGTGTTGGAGTCACCCGGCCGTCCTCCAGATCCGACCACACCAGGCGTCAGGTAGGTGAAGGCCATCGGATTCCGCCCGAGGTTGGGCAGAGACACGATGGTCTGGTTGTCGATGACCTGTCCCAGGTTGGCGATGGTGGTGTTCACGCGCGCGGCCGAGGCGCTGACCTCGACGGTTTCACTGAGCGCGCCCACATCCAACTTGGGCATCGACCGTGGCCTGCTGCTGAACCGTGAGCGCGAAGTTGCCGCTCGAGAACTTCTTGAAGCCGTCGGCCTCGACGGTCAGCACGTACTGGCCCGGCGGCAGGGCGCTGATGGCGAACCGGCCTGCCTCATCAGCGACCGTCGTCTGACTCGTTCCTCGATCGCCATCCGTGATGGTGACGACCGCGTGAGGAACTGAAGAGCCAGACGGATCCTTTACAGTGCCGCGGACGGCGGCGGTGAAAGACTGTCCGAAGACCAGGCTGCTACTCAGCAATACGAGCGCGAGGCTGTGGAGCAGAGTAACGGATGTGCGGTGGGTCGGTGGCATCGCTTCCCTCCGTTCGCAGGCGGAGCCAGTGATGCTCTTCGCCTACTCAGGTAACTAGCGCAGAGATAGCGTGAGACAGGTGCGCCCGCGGGCGCGCAAAGCTTTTTAGTTTAGGGATAGCGAGGAAGTCAACGAGGAAGCGAAGCTCAACGGAGGTTACCTCCCTTCTCCTTTTCCGAGGATCTGCTGCCACCCCATCACGCACTCCGCCGGCAGGAAGCTGAGACGGCTCTCGACGTCCTCACGCAACCCGACGGAATCCGCGACGCCAAGGATTGCGCGGATGGCGGCAAGGTTCTCGGCTTCGCGGAAATACAGATTCAACAGGATCAGATCCGCGAGTGCCGCAGCCGGCAGATCACGGCCTGGTTCCTCGATGATCACGCTGCGATCGATGACGCCCTCGAGCCACCTGCCGCGCCCGACGACGATGCGGACGGGACGCTCGCCTGGCGCGGTGAGCCGTGCTTCACCCGCCAGGAGGTCGGCGTCCGGACTGGGCGCGTCGAACTCCACGGATGCCGGCACGCCACCCCAGAACAGACGGCCCAGGACGCGTGACTCCGTCACGAGCAGCTCCTGATCCAGGGTGTCGTCGCTGATGCCGAGAGCCGACAGCGCACCGGCGCCGATGAGCGTGAAGCGCACGGAGTGATCGTCGAGACACGCGACCACCTGATCGAACAACGTCATGAACGGCGCCCGGAGCGCGGCCGCGGTCTCATTGATAGAACGGGAACAGCTTCTTGATTTCCTCCGTATTCGGCCGGCGGCCGTATTCGGAGATCTCGAACGCCTCGGCGTACTGCACCTTGGCGGCACGTTCGGCGCCATACAGCTCTTGCAGTTTTGCGCGGAACCGCTGGGCGGTACCAGCGAAGCGGTTCATGAATCCCTTGCGCACCTGCGCCTTTCGCGCGGCCTTGCCCGCGTCGTCGGTCGGCACGAGCTCGGGACCGCCGTTCGCGCCGCCTTCATAGAACTGCGACGGCATCGCTTCCGTCGCCGCCAGCTTCTTCTCGATCACATCGTCGATCGCCACGACGATGTCGGCCTGCATGGGATTGGGCTTCGAGAAATTGTCCTGATACGACAGGAACACGGGATTTCGCGTGAGGTGCGGCGTGTCGGGACAGAAGAAGGGCACCGTCACCATGTAGGACGCGTCCTGCACCAGCTGACCGACGGCGCGGTGGTCCGGATGGTAGTCGTTCGGCCGGTGGCCGAGCACGATGTCGGCGCGCCAGTCGCGGATGAGGCGCGTGATGGTGCGGCGGTTCTCGAGCGTCGGCTCCAGCTCGCCGTCGTGGATATCGAGCACCTGCGTGGTGATGCCGAGCAGCTTCGCGGTCTCGTGCGCTTCGGCCAGCCGCCGCCGCGCCAGCGGTCCGCCTGCTTCCTTCCAGTGTCCGATGTCGCCGTTGGTCACCGACACGAACTTGACGTGGTGGCCGAGCGCCGCCCACTTCGCCGCCGTGCCGGCCAGGCGCAGCTCGTTGTCGTCGGGATGCGCCCCGAACGCAATGATCCTGAGCTTGCCGTCCTGCGCTGCCGCCGGCATCGCCGCCGCCAGCATCAGCACCGACAGCCACACCAGCCGTCTCGATCTGCCATTCGCCATCGCACCGCCTCCTTGCGCACCGCACCTTCGCGATTCGCCAGACCAGCTTCCGCGCCGCCGCAGCACTCGGTCGAGGGCATAACCTTACAGCAGATGCCGGCTGCCGTTCCCCGCAGCGGCGCGCTGATGGGGTTGAGCGTCGATCCTGTAGACTCGGCCCAGGATCCCGGCCCTGTTCCGGGAATGCGGGGCCCCATGCACGAGTCAACGCTCCCGAGAGGTGTGAGCCGATGAACGTTCGCCTGGTGACCGAGCAGAGCGTTGAAGACCGCGATCCCGCGGAACTGGCGTCACTGCTCCAGCAGGAGACCGGGCTGGTCTGGGTCGATATCCCGAACTGCGACGAGGCGAGCGCGCGCGTGCTGTCCGAGGTGTTCGCCTTCCATCCGTTTGCGATTCGGGACTGCGTGCAGCGCAATCGCGTTCCGAAGGTGCACGGCTACGGAGACCACGTCCTGATCGTGCTGCACGCCCCCGAGCTGGGGCAGCGCGGGCACGTGCACTACCTCGAGCTCGACCAGTTGATCGGGCGGAACTACCTGGTCACCGTGCACGGCCCCATCAACCCGGCGGTCGATCCCGAGATGGCGCTGCGGGAGACACGGGCGGTGTACGCGCGGATCGCGGCCGGGCGATTCCACCCCGCGTCAGCCTTCGACCTCTCACATGCCATCGTGTCCGCGCTGGCCCGGAATCAAGAGGCCTTCGTCGAAGTGATGACGCGCGACGTCTGGAAACTCGAGCAGCGGGTGACGGCCGGTGACGTTGGCGATCCGGAGGAATTCATCACCGATCTGTTCCGCGCCCGCCATGGCCTCCTCGCCGTGCGGACCATGGCCGCGTTGAGCACTGCGATCTATGGACGGATGGCGGGCCTCACCCGGATACCACCCGGCGGTCTGTCGCTGGTGGCCGACACCGCCGATCAGTTCGACCGCGTGCGCGCGCTGGCGGACGGTGAGCGGGAGTACCTCCAGGGCGTCATCGAGTTCTACCAGACCGTCCTCACGGTCAACGCCGCGCTGGTGGGTCAGGCGCAGAACGTCGAGGTCAAGCGGCTGACCGAAGCGAGCTACGCGCAGAACGAAGAGATCAAGAAAATCTCCGCCTGGGCGGCGATCTTCTTCGCGCCGACCCTCGTCGGCACGATCTACGGCATGAACTTCTACTACATCCCGGAGCTGCGCTGGAGGTTGGGCTACCACGGCGCCTTGATATTGATGCTGCTGCTGTCGGTGGCCCTGTACGTCTTGTTCAAGCGGCGGCAGTGGCTCTGAGGTTGACGACCTCGTAGCCAAGGCTCGTTGAGGGCGCCGCCGCGGGCCTCTTGTGGCACCGCTTCCACATGAAAATACCTGTTCCGCGCGACACCGCCCCCGAACCTGACGCCGCCGCCTCCGTCTAACTCCTCCAGATACGCCGGCCGGCTCGCTTCGGTAATCCCGGTTGAGCCTTTTCAAGGCCGGCAAAAGAGGCAGTGAAGGATCATGAAGACCCGCAGCACATTCGCGATTGCCAGTCTCGCCGCTTTGACCATGTCCGCAGCGCTTGCCGCCGGCGCGGCCGCGTCCTCCAAGGGACGTTCGGTCCCTGGCCCCGGTGAGCCGACCCTCGACGAAGTTCGCCAGGCGACCGAACGCTTCCGCGACGTGAAGGTCGCGCTCGCCGAAGGCTACATTCGCGATCCGATGGACCTGTGTGATTCGGCCGAGATGATGGGACGCCCCGCCAAGCTCGGGGCGATGGGCGTGCACTACTTCCGCCCCGACATGCTGGGCATCACCGCACCGCCGGCGCCGCGCGTCAACGGCACTGGCACGCACACGGATTTCAGGAAGCCGAGCATCCTCATCTACGAACCGCAGGCGAACGGCTCGCTGGAGCTGGTCGCGGTCGAGAACCTCGTGTTCGCCGCCGCGTGGAAGACGGCCGGGAACACCGCGCCGCCGACGTTCCACGGCGTGAAGTGGGACACGATGGCCGACGATCCGAAGACCACGATCGACGAAGCGCACATGTTCGAGCCGCACTTCGATCGGCACGTCTGGCTGTATCGCGAGAACCCGAACGGCGTCTTCGCCCAGTTCAATCCCAAGGTGACCTGCAAGCATCACCCGCAGACCGCGACGCACAAGCACTGAACGACGCCACGAGCGGTCGCTAATCCCCAACTCCCAACTCCCAAGGGAGCCGCTCGAGACAGCTGGCTGAAAACGCAGCGACCTGCCCGGTCGCCGCGACTTCTAACTAGATGTCTCGAACGATTCCGCTTGGGAATTGGGAATTGGGAGTTGGGAGTTGGTCACGCCGGGCCCTCAGCACCGCGGCCCGCTCGATGACCCGCTGCAGGATCGCCGGGTAGTGCGCGATCCGTCCGGCATCCCCCTTCACGGAGACCGACGTCACCGGGGTGCCCGTCGCCGATGGCAGCCGGGCGCTGCCGATCGCGAAGAAACCGTGGGTCAGGCCGAGATCGGTCATCGGCGCGACGAACACGCGGGCCTCGCGCACGACCGTCACGCACAGCGTGCCGAAGGCGTCGTCGAGCGACGCGGGGTTCGCGCGCACGACCGCGGCATGCGCCCACGCCGGGATCAACCCCGCCGTCTGCATGCCCACGCGCACCGGGCTCGTGCGGGCGCGGGCGGCGGCGATCAGCCGGTTGAACTCGCGCGCGTATTCGGTGAACCCGCCCCACGGCCCCTCGCCCGTCGCGAAGTCGGCGGCGCGCAGCGAGACGACGTCCACGTCACGTTCGTACCCCGAGGACGCCGCCACATCGACCGTGGAGGCGATGCGGACGCCGGCGAACTCCGGTTCCTGGCTGAGCAGCCACGCGATGAGCGTGCCGAACGTCACCGCTCCGCCGATCGCGCCCGCGTGGCGCGCGTTCAGATCCTCACGAAGCGCGAACACCGGCGTCAGATCGACGAACGCCACCAGCTGATCGACTTCACGTTCGCCGGGCACGTGGCAGGGATGCGGACCGATGAACGCGCGACCAGACGCCGGAGGCGGAAACGCGACGGGTTCGCCGGCGCCCCACGCACGTTCGAGCCGGTTCAGCAGATCCTGGAGCGGCACACCATCGATCCCGACGTGGTGCGCGCTCACCCAGAGATCGACGGTGTCGGCCGCCGCGCCAGGCCGGGCCACCCACGAGAGGTAGCCGAAGCCGAGCGTCCGGCGCGCCGCGAACGCCGGTGGCCGGAAGCGCTGCGCCGGATCGGACGGATCGATCGCCTCGAACGACAGGCAGGAGGCGGTGAGCAGCCGCTGCGCGTAGGCCTCGTGCGCCCCCAGACCCGCGGAGGCGAGTGATGCCTGAACGGCGGCCAGCAGCCTGCCGGGCCGATCGACTTCGAGCAGCGTCGACGTCCCGTTGTAGCCCCTGACGATGGCGTCGTGGACCTGTGCACACACGTCCGGTGCGGGAGCGGAAGAACCGGAGGCCGGCCAGGTGCGGCTCGATGGCGTCGAGCCTGCCGTCGTTCCCGAACCGCAGGACGACGAGGTCCACGACAGGAATTCGCCGGCGATTCGTGACCGGCGGCAGCCACTCGAGCGCGAAGTGCGCATCGTCCTCACTCGCGAGGAATGCCTGGAGAGCCGGGGGCGTTCGGAGCTGGAGGGCGTTGCGCCCGGGAGGAAGCGCCGTGCCGGATTGAGGCACTCGAAGGCCGAACGCCGACAGCGCGAATCGCGTCGACTCCGACCGGAGGAGGATGCCGACCGTGCGCCGCCAGCCTTCGGGCTGACGCCGGAGTCCCGCGGCAATCAACACTTTCCCTGCCAGCACTGACGCGGCCGCGGCGATCGTCGCCCCATGGCGCATCAACGGTCCAGGTCTCGCAAGCGACGACTTCAGACTCTCAGCCAATCTGAGGACTATAATGACCCGATCCCGCACACATAGATAGATACTGCGCGTCGTGATCCGGCTGCGCCTCGATGCTGCCCATTACCATCACTCACTATCGCCTCGATGAACTGATCGGCCGCGGAGGCATGGGCGAGGTCTACCGCGCGGTGGACACGCGGCTCCACCGTCCCGTTGCCGTCAAGTTGATGCGCGACAAGGACGGGGAGAGTGCCCTCAGCATCAGCCGGTTCCTCCGCGAGGCACGCGCGGCCTCCGCCCTCAATCACCCCAACATCGTGGTCGTCCACGACATCGGCCAGACCGAGGACGGCCGCCATTACATCGTCCAGGAGTTCATCGACGGGGTGACGCTGCGCGCGAAGATGGAGCGGGAGAACACGCTGGCGGCGGTGGTCGACGTCGGCGTCCAGGTCGCGAAGGCGCTTGCCGCCGCCCATGCCGCCGGCATCATCCATCGCGACATCAAGCCCGAGAACGTGATGGTCCGCGGCGACGGCTACGCGAAAGTGCTGGACTTCGGCCTGGCTCGCGTTCACGAGGCCGGGACCACCACGGCCACGCATTCGGGCACGGAGTCGAATCCGCTCGCGCTGATCGGCACGATGGCCTACATGTCCCCCGAGCAGGCCCGTGGCGCTCCCGCGGGCGCGCCGTCGGACGTCTTCGCGCTGGGTGTCACCCTCTACGAGATGCTCGCCAAACGCCGGCCGTGGGTTGGGCCGACGATGCCGGCGGTGCTGGCGGCGATCCTGCTGGAAGATGCCGTGCCGCTGTCGCGGCTGAACCCGTCGGTGCCGCCCGCGATCGAGAAACTCGTGCACCGGATGATCGCGAAGGATCCGGCGCTGCGGCCTACGGCGAGCGAGGCCGAGCAGGCACTGGCGGCGTTCGCCGCGGGGGACTCGCAGAAGTCGCCGTTTCAGGGCGCCCCCGCGATCGCCGAGCGCCGCACCGTCGGGCGCGAGTACGAGCGGGCGACGCTCCGCGGGGCCTACGAGGCAGCGCGCGAGGGCCGCGGCCGGTTCCTGACGCTGCTGGGAGAGCCGGGAATCGGGAAGACGATCCTCGTGGAAGACTTCCTGGCGGAGCTCGGACAACTGCCGGAGCGTCCCTTCGTGGTGCGCGGCCGGTGCTCCGAGCGGCTCGCCGGCGCCGAGGCGTATCTGCCCCTGCTCGAGGCGCTCGACAGCCTGCTGCACCAGTCGTCGTGGAGCTCGGTGCCCTCGCTGATCAAGACCGTCGCGCCGACGTGGTACATGCAAGTGGCGCATGCGGAATCCAGCCAGGACTCGGTCGCCCGGGTGCGCGAGGATGCGCCTGCGGTGTCGCAGGAACGAATGAAGCGCGAGCTCGGCGCGCTCCTGCTGGAGGCGTCGCAGCTGCGACCGTTCGTCCTCTTCCTCGACGACCTGCATTGGGCGGATGTCTCCACGATCGACATGCTGAACTATCTGGCCGGCCGCCTGGGCCAGATGCGGCTGCTCGTGGTGGCGACCTACCGGCCGGCGGACATGACGCTCGCGCAGCATCCGTTCCTCGGCATTCGTGACGAGCTCGCCGCGCGCGGCGCGCTCGAAGAGATCAAGCTCGGCTTCCTCGAGCGGCGCGACATCGAACGGTATCTCGCCGTCATGTTTCCGGAGCACCGCTTCCCCGGTTCGCTTGCGGAGCTGATTCACGCGAAGACCGAAGGCAACCCGCTCTTCATGGCCGACGTCGTCCGCTACCTGCGCGATTCGGGCACCATCGTCGAACGCGACGGGGCGTGGGTGCTGGCGCGCCCCGAGGCCGATGCGTTCGGCGAGCTGCCGGCCTCGATCCGCAGCATGATCGCGAGGAAGATCGAGCGGCTCGAGGAGGTGGACCGGAAGCTCCTCGTGGCGGCGAGCGTGCAGGGGCATGAGTTCGACTCCGCGGTCGTCGCCGAAGCGATCGAGATGGACCCGGCCGAAGTCGAGGAACGGCTCGACGCGCTCGAGCACGTGCACGTGTTCGTCAAGCGGATCAAGGAGCACGAGTTCCCCGACCTGACGCTGTCGCTGCAGTATCAGTTCGTCCACGTGCTCTACCAGAACGCGCTGTATGCCACGCTCCAGCCGACGCGCCGCGCGACGCTCAGCGGCCGGGTCGCGACCGCGCTCGTCACGCACCACCCGGGTGAACACGCCGCCATCGCCGGCCGGCTCGCGGCGCTCTTCGAATCGGCTCGCAAGTTCGGCCAGAGCGCCCAGTACTTTCTCGCCGGCGCGCGGCACGCCGTCGGGCTGTTCGCGTTTCGCGAAGCGCTGTCGCTCGCCGACCGCGGGCTCTCGGTGCTGCGCGGGATGCCTGACGGCCCCGAGCGCCTGCAGCACGAGCTGGGGCTCCAGATGATCCGCGGGCTGGCGCTGCGGATGATGAAGGGATGGGCGAGCCCGGAGATCGAGCCCGTCTTCGCCCGTGCCCGCGAGCTGTGCCAGCAGCTCGGCGACCCGCCGCAATTGTTCCCCGTGCTCTGGGCGATCGCGCTGTTCCACGTGGTCAAGGGCGATCTGCGGGAGTTCCGCAGCCGCGCCGACGTGCTGATGGCGGAGGCGGAGCGGACCGGCAATCCTGCGTTCCTGATGGCCGCCGATCACCTGCTCGGCGTCTGCCTCGAATTCGCCGGCGACATGACCGAGTCGAGCCGCATCCTCGACTGCGGCCGCGAGCTGCACGACCCGGCGCGGCATCGCGCCTACACGGACATGTTCGGCCTCGACCCCGGCATGATCGCGCGCGCGATGTCGAGCCGGCCGCTCTGGGTGCTCGGCTACCCCGATCGCGCCGAGGCGCGCGCGCGAGAGACGCTCCAGCTCGCACGCTCGCAGCGCCAGCCGATGACGCTCGTCTTCGCCCTGCTCGTCACGCAGGGCGTGCACCTGGTCCGCGGCGAAGCCGCCGAGGCGCTGACGATTGGCGACGAAGTCGTCGAGGTCTGCCGCGAATTCGGCCTGCCGCAGGAACGCGAATGGAGCCGGTCGTTCCAGGGCGCGGCGCTCGCCGCGATGGGCCGGCTCGACGAGGGGATCGATCTGCTCTCGGACAGCCTCGCCGTGCAACGGGCGATCGGCGCCGGCCTGGTGCGCAGCGCGTTCCTCGGCGTGCTCGCGGATCTGCTCCGCTTCGCCGGCCGTGTGGACGACGCGGAGCGCACGCTGACCGAGGGCTTCGCGCACGCCGAGCAACACGGTGAGGGCGGATACCTGGCGGAACTGCGCCGTACCAAGGCGGAACTGCTGCGGCTCCGGGGAGACACCGCCGGCGCCGAGGCTGAATTCGCGGCAGCCGTCGAGTACGCGCGCGGGCAGCAGGCCCGCTCGTTGGAGCTGCGCGCCGCCACCGGCTGGGCCCAACTGCTGATCGCCTCTGGCCGGCACGCCGACGCGCGCGCCGTACTCGAGCCGGTCTATGCCTGGTTCACCGAAGGCCTCGGCAGGAAATCGGGCGCGACCTGGACGTCCGCGCAGTCTTGACCGGCCGGGTGCTCCAGCGCGGCGACATGCTCAGATCGGAGCAGATCGGGTGAACGTGGACAACGGGTCGCAGATCTGGGGCGGCCACTTCCATCGCCGGTTGTCGGGCATATTCGAGCTGCAGGAGGAAATCGCTGATGAGATGACCGACAAGCTGCGGCTCAAGCTGACGGGCGATCAAAAGAAGCGTCTGGCCAGACCAGCGACGCGGGAAGTCGAGGCGTATCAGGCGTATCTCAAGGGGCGGTACCTCGTGAACAAGCGGACCGCCGAGTCGTTCGCCAAAGCGATCACGCATTTCGAGGAGGCGATCGCGAAAGACCCAGGCTACGCGGCCGCATACGCCGGCTTGGGAGAAACCTACGCCCTCAGTGTGGGGATCGGCCTCGGCCTGATTGCCCGGCCAGAAGCGCTTCGGCGCGCGAGAGCTGCAGCCGCCCGCGCGCTCGAGCTCGACGAAGCGCTCGTCGAGGGGCACGCGCTGGTCGCGTATCTCAAATATCGCTTCGATTGGGACTGGGACGGCGCCGAGCTCGAGTTCAAGCGCGCACTCGAACTGAATCCTGGCCATGCACCTTCGCATCACTCGTACGGAATGTTCCTGGGGTCGCGAGGCCGATTCGACGAAGCGCTGCAGGAAATGCGGCGCGCGCAGCAGCTCGACCCGCTGTCGCTGGTCGTGGCGAGCGGCATCGGGCGCATCCTGCACTTTGCCCGCAGGTTCGACGATGCGATTGCCCAGTACCGGCATGTCATCCAGATGGATCCGGCGTTCACCCGTGTCTGGTTCGATCTGGCGCTCTGATCGCCTCGGGCGTTCGACGAGGCGTTTCAGGAACTGGAGAAGGTTGGCGATCAGCCGTTCGCGCTGTTGCTCACCAGCATCGGCCAAGGGCTCCTGGGGCACCACGACAGCGCGCGCGCGGCGCTTGCCAGGCTCGAGGATTACCATCGCGCAGGGAAACTCGGCAGCGATGAATTGGCTTTGGTCTACGCCGCCATCGGGGAATCCAGGCGCGCGCGCGAGCTTCTCGCGCGCGCCTGCGAAGAGTGCGCGCCGGCGCTCGCCTACGCCGCGGTGGAGCCGGTGATGGAGTTCCTGCGCAGCGATGCCGAGTGCCGGCCCGTCCTCGAGCGAGCACGGCTCATCGCGCCGGTCCGTCACCCGATCCCCTAACGCTCTCGATACGGCCGCGCCTCCGCCAGGCCCCTCTTCATCTGCACGGTCTCCGGCGGGTACGCCGGCCGCTCGAAGCGGTAATCCCCCGGATAGTTCGCATCGTCGAACGTCTTCAGGAACTCGATGATGTCGTAGCGCATCTCGTCGTCGAGATCCGGGTAGAACCACCATTCGTGGCCGGTGTTCCAGTTCCCGAGCTGCCGCGTGTCATACGTAAAGGGCTGCATGCGGGGCGGCGTCAGGAAGCGCGGGCCGTCCACGACGTAGCCGAGCTTCAGCGGGTCGTACTCCTTCGTTCCAAGCGTGAACGTCGTCGGGCGCTCGTTCGCCGGCCGGAGCAGATCGAACACGCTCGGAACCGAGCCGTTGTGGAGGAACGGCGCCGTCGCCCAGATTCCCTTCAGCGTCTTCGCGCGATAGACGCCGCGCTGCCGCGTGTCGGGGAACTTCTGGTACTCGAGCAGCGGCGCCCGGAACTCCGCTTGCCCCCGCGTCGCCCTGGATTCCCACTGCGCCTGCACGTCGGGCGGGATGTTGTGCTCGGCGTAGTAGGTCGCCTTCACCTTCTTGACGATCTCGAACGCGGCGAGCCCGAACGGCTTCGGCCCCTCGGCGGTCATCACCGTGCGCTCGAAGTTGATCGCCGCGCCCGGATCGGTTCCGACGACGTCGAGCGGGAACAACTGGTATTCGTTGAGCGACCCCGACTTGCCATAGGTCTCGTGGCAGAGCGCGCAGGTGCGATCGAACACTTTTCTTCCCCGCTCGGCGCGTTCGCGATCGATCGGCCCGAACAGCTCGGGCGGCCACACCGGGCTCGAGAGCTTGTACTGGAGCCTTTCCATCGCGTGCAGGTTGTCGACGCGCACCGTACTGCTGAACCCCTTGTCCGGCTGCATCGTGGCACCGACGCCAAGCGCCTGGCCGATGTTGCGCTCGATCACCGAATTCGTGTTCACACCCCACTGGAACCAGGACGTCCGCTCCATCCCCCACAGGTGCGGGAAACTGACCGGGGCGTCCGCCGGCACCACGTTGATGCCTGCCGCGAACGTCGCGTTCTTGTACGCGCCGAACAGCTCGTTGCGGCCGACGCCGAAAGCATCGTTCCTGCCGTAGCCCTCTTCGGTGCTGAGCGCCTGCCCCTGGACGACGAGCTTCATCGCGCCGAAGCCGTGCAGCTTGTCCATCAGGAGCGAGCGATTGGCAATCGCCATCCGGAGACCGGCGAGCACGCGCCAGAAGGCGCCGGGCTCCCCGGCGTCGAGCGTCTCGTTCATGCCTGCCGGCACAGAAACGGCGCCCGCCTGCTGGACGACGGGAGCGGCGGGCAGCGGGACGAGCTGCACGCGCCGCCAGCGATCCAGGAAGCGCAGGCGCCGGCGGCTGCTGCGCGCGGTCGCGGACGTCTCGTCCACGATCCCCTTCACGAAGGCGTTGATGTAGGCCATCGACGGACCGCCGTCCATCCTGAACGCGCGGCCGTTGTAGTGCAGCTCGCCGACGTGGCAGGCCGTGCAGTTCAGGCCCATCATCTGCTGCCCGGTGAGCTTCCCGTAGCCTGCCGTCACGCCCACCGGGAGCCCGTACGGGTTGTACTGGCTCTTCGGGTCGGGCAGGAATCCGTAACGCTCCACGTTTTCGAGGAACGGCCGGTAGGTGACGCTGCCGTCGGGCCACGTGATTTCCTGCTCGAGTGCGAGCAGCCATGCAATCGGGTAGGCCTCGCCCCCTTCGCTCAGGTGGTAGTACTGCTGGCGCTCAGCGTCGGTCAGACCGTTGCGGCCCATCGGGGGCGGTGGATACGCCAGCTGGTCGGCCCACGGGCAGATCTTTCGTGACGGGCCAGATCGCCCAGGCCAACGCGGCAAAGAAGACGAGCGCGGCGACGGCGATCGCGGTCCACGCCAGTCTCCGTACGGGGCGGTCCGGCGTCCACGGGCTGGCCACGACGGGTTGCGCGAGCCGGGCAGCCCGGCTCGCCGATTCCGCGTGCCAGCGGGCGCGGTTGATGCTGCCGATCGGCCGCGAGTCCGGCGTGGAGTGCTCGGTGACGTCGATCGAGAACGTTTCTGACTGTGCGGGCGGCAGCACCGACTTCGGCAGCAGCCGCAGCCGGCCGACGACATGGAACGGCGATTCGCGTTCGTTCCACTCGACCGCGGCGTTCTCCACCCAGAAGGACGCTTCCTGTGTCTGGCCCTCGTGCGTCATCCTGCCCGGTTCGAGGAGCTGGAGCGCGAAGGCGAACTCGCTCATCTGCCCGTCCTCGTTGACGTGCCGCACGAGCTCGTCCTGCAGCCGGTTCGGGCCGGCCTGCAGCGGCCGCGCCGGGTTGTCTGCGGGGATCGCCGAGTACTTGATGGCGTCGCGGCCGCCGTGAAGGAACGGCACCGTGCTCCAGAAGCGCAGCTGCTGGTACGGCTTCCGCGGCGTGCCCTTCGTCTGCTGACGGCCGAGCCGAATCACGCGGAGCAGGCTGCGGAATTCGCTCCACGTCAGCGACCGCAGCGCCTTCCACTTCGCACGCATCCCCGCGGCCGAGAGCACCCGCACGGATACCGCGAACGCATGCGCGTCATTGATCGGAAACGTGCTCCGGCTGTTCATCGAGAAATCGAGGCGGGTGGCGCCAGGGACGAGGCCGGGCGGCACGTCGATCGAGAACGACATGGCGCGGACGTCGGACACGCGGTCGCGCCGATGGCCGCCATCGGCATTCGCGAACCGCACGATCGCCGGATAGATCCCGGGCCTCGAGAAGATGCCGCATGCGAGCCGATCGGCGAGCGTGGGATCGCCTGTCGATTGGCGCACGTCGAGCACTTCGAGCTCGGCCCTCACGCAGATGCCCTTCGCGTGCGTCCCGCGCGCGAGCGGCCGCTGCCCGGCGGCCGCCGCCTGCGCCTGGATGGCCAGCATCCCGCGCTTGATCTCGTCGATATCGGCCGCTTCCGTCGGGCTCGTCCGCTCGAGCCCTGACGGATCGAGATCTTTCGCGACGAACGTCATTCTGATGACTCCTTCACAGCCAGTCGGAACGCGGTCCCGCACCCGCAACAGAGCCTTCCGCCCGGATCTTCCGGGCGGTGGCTGCGCTGAGATCCTACGCGTGCGCCAGTTCCAGCTCCCCGGCGACCGACATGACGCTGTGATAGCCCAGCGCGCGATAGCTCTCGAACCGATCCTCGTCGAAGAACTGGTTGCCGGTCGGGTCGTGTGGAACGCCGGCGCGCGCAAAGTTGCGGATGTAGAGCCATCCGCCCGGGTCTTCCGCGCGCTGGCCGCGCTGAGATCCCACGCGTCCGCCAGTTCCAGCTCCCCGGCGACCGACATGACGCTGTGATAGCCCAGCGCGCGATAGCTCTCGAACCGATCCTCGTCGAAGAACTGGTTGCCGGTCGGGTCGTGCGGAAACGCCGGATGCAGCGCGGCAAAGTTGCGGATGTCCACGGACTCGTCGCCCGAGAGCGTGGCCTTCACGTAGAGCAGCAGGCCATCCGGCGCGCCGGGTCCGTCCACCGCGCTGTAGCGGATCGTGCCGAGCACCGCGTGAGCATTGCCGTCGCCCTGCCCCGCTTTCGACATGTTCATCTCGCCGAAGTCAATCGGGATGCCGAGGTCGATGCGAATCCGGCGCAACGCGTTCGACAGGTCCGCAAACGTGTAGTCGGGATCGCAGCCGGCGTCCGACACGATGATGATGCCGCACCGCCGGACCACCATCGACCACAGTCCGAGGTTCTCGAAATGCCCGCCGTCCGACAGGTACACGTACGGGTTGGTGTCAGTCGTGAGGCCGAGCAGCTCACGCACGATCGGCCCGACACCCAGCGCCGGATCACTCCGCTGCCACGTCGACGGATCGGTCGGGTTGCCGAACCAGAGACCGAGGCGGGCGTTGGCCAGTGTCAGCAGAAACGCGCGCGCCTTCGACGAGTACATCCCCATCGCCGGGCTCGCCGCCGCGCCCGACACGGCGAGCGCCATGCCGAGGGACAACCCCGTCGCCGGGCCGCCGCCGTCCGAACCGTACTCCGACGACGAGCGGTAGTCCGAGCGCGGAGCTGCCGACGTGGAGCGGCGAGAACGTGAACGCGTAGGCCTTCCTCTCGTTCCGCCCGTAGTCCGTGGACGCGACGTTGTTCAGCGTCGCGTTGATGACGTGCAGCGGACGCACGTCGCTCAGCTCGTGGACGCGCAGGTCGTCCGCGGGATCGAAGCCCGTGAACGCGTTCGGACGCCGATCCCCGTGCGACGCGCCGAGGAACGTGCGCACCAGGCGCTGCCGGTACATGCCGTGCAGCGAAAAGCGGTTGGCCGGCACGAAGCAGCCCACCAGCAATCCGAGGGCGAACGCGGCGGCGGCGAACAGCACGATGTCCCGAAGGTCCGCGGGTGGATCGCTGCCGCCGGGCGGCAGGAAGCCTCGCAGCGCCCAGGCGTTGAACCATGCCACGGTCGCCAGCAGCACGACGATCGTCAGCGGCAGCGCGATGCGCTGGAACGCGAGACGCACGGTCGATGGCCGACCGGCCGTGCCGCCAGAACGCGCCGCAAGGCCAGCAAGCGAACTGAGCAGCGGAATCAGGACGCTGAAAAGCGATGAGGTTGTGTGATGTTCGAGTTGGAGAGCGGCGCCGGCCGCCTGCACCGCGAGCTCGATCAGATCGGCCAGGTAGAACACCAGCACGCCCGCCGCCAGCCACAGCGTCGCCGCGATCGCCAGCCACGCCGCAAACCGGTTCCACCATTCGAGCGCCGCATCCGTCAGCTCGTGGCTGGCGAGGCCGAGGAAGATCGTGTTCGAGAGCAGCATCAGCGACAGGATTCCTGGCACCGCGAACACGGCGTACGACTCGCCGAGCGGATCGCCGAAGTAGAAGTACTTGCGCGCGAACCAGTAGGCGCCGAAGCCGATAATCGGCCCGGCGACAAGCGAGGCCATCACGGTCCGGGCCCCCGCGTTCATCCGCACGGCGCGATCCGCGAGATCGCTCCTGCGGTCGAGCCGTTGATTGAGCACGGCGACGGCGATCAGCATCAGCGGGACGCCGGCGACGATCTCGAGGCGCCTCGGCCCGCCGGGGGTCCAGCCGCCGGCCATCACGAGCGCCGCGACCGTGAGCGCGGCGGCCGCCAGCGCCGGCAGCGCCGTGCGGACGTTCGGCCGTGCCATCGCTCCGATCACCAGCCAGCCCGCTGCCGGCAGCACGGCCGACACGAACAGCGCCGCCGTCTCGTCCGGCGCGCAGGGATAGGCCGACCAGAACAGCGTCAACCCGACCGTGCCGACCACCGTCGGGACCACGACGAACGACAGGAAGCGCCCCTGCGGCCAGCTCTCCCCTCTCCCGACGAAGTTCATCACGACGTAGCCAATGGCGACGACGAACATCGTGAGCGAGAGGAGCGCGAACCAGAACGGAGCGGCGTCCGCCGGGAGGCACGCCTGGCCGGGCGTGGCGATCACGTTCTGCTCCACGATCGCGACCGTCGCGAGATAGATGCGCGGCACGAGCAGAACCGCCGCGAGCAGCGGCAGCAGGACGAGCCAGTTGAGCACCAGGTTCCGCGCCATCGTCGCGAGCAGCGTCCAGACATCCGCTGAGATCACGCCCCCTTTCGGCGCGAGATACCGGCACGTCGCGCGGAGGCGGTTCACAGGCGAGAGCTTCGCGGCTTCGCCCCGCATGGCGCCGACCTGCGCGGGATCGAGCCCGGCCAGCACCTCGTCGCGTCCGTCGCGGTGCAGCCACGACGTCAACCAGCCGCCGGTGTAGCCGCCGCCTGACACCGTCGAGAGGTAATCGAGCTTCCCGAGCATTCCGAGACGCGCGAGCCCCTGAAGGATGCCGAGCGCGAACGTCGCACTGCGGATACCGCCGCCGGAGAGGCAGAGCGCGGCCGGGCGGCGTTGATGCATGCGCTGGTGCAGCGCTTCGAGCCGCGCCCGTGGATCCGCGGGCGCGCCGTGTGCGAACGCCTTCGCGCCCGAGAGCGCTTCATATTCCGCCTCGAGGACGTCGCACCATTCGAGGGGGCTGCCGCCAGCGCCCGTCCGCGCGCCCGGTTCAATTGGTTTCATCAGGAAGGGCGATTCTACGTCCAGAGCCGCGGCGCGCCAACGCGAGTTAGCGGAGGATACGGAGAGACCGGATCTTTACCGCACGGAAGGGCAGCGATTCGCGGGCGCAGTGCTCGCTCGTGCCTCGGTGTCATCTAGATCCGTCCTCGATCGGCTCGCTGTCATCGTCTCGGCCCGATCATGATGAGGGCCGATCGGCCGACGCCGATGCGAGGTTCCGCGCCCGCCGCAGCAGTCGCTTGAAGTCGTAGATGTAAAGCAGCACGCCGGCTGTCGTTCCCCACAGCGCCGCTGCGCAGATGACGTCGGCTGGTCCGGCGCGCCACGGTCATCGACCCGACCCGGCGAATGTCATCGAACCGCGAATCCCAGCACAGCATTCGCCGGAACACGCGGCGCGGCCCGGTGTAGGCGGCGGTCGCCACGTCATGGAACATCACCGTGCCGCCGGGGACGAGACGTGGAAGCCACCGTTCCGCGTCGCGCCGCGCGCCGTCGTCGGAGTGATCGCCGTCGATGAAGAGCAGCTCGACGGGACCGCTGATGTGCGCCGCCGCTTCCTCCGATCTCATGACGATCGGATCGACGACGTCGGCCACGCCGGCCCGGCGCAGGTTGTCCTGGAACTCGGCGAGCGTTGCCGCCTCGGGATCCTCGTGCGAGTGGTGGTGCGGGTCGATCGCGTAGACCCGGCGGCCGGCGAGGCGCGCGCCCATGGCGAGCCACGTCGTCGATCGACCCTTCCACGATCCGATCTCGACGATGTGGCCGCGGCCGGTGGTCGAGGCGGCGGCTTCGAAGAGCGCGCGCCCCTGGGCATCGCTGAGCCAACCGTCGATGGCCGACGCGATCTCGCGCGCGCGTTCGGCTTCCTGCTCCAGACTCCGCGTCATCCAGCCGCTATTGTGTGCCGACCGCGCCGGCCGTGCCCGCGTGCGCGCTCGGGCGGAACGAGTCGAGCGCTGAGCCGGTTCGCGCAGCCTTGACGCCTTCATGGGCAGAGGTCATTACCGTGCGAATCATCCCTGCCGTCGTCGTAGGTTTGCTGTTACTGGCGTTTCCCGCCCTTTCGAGTGGTCAGACCAACGTGGATATCCATGGGTCGGGGGGACCGACCCTGTACAATCGCGGCTCGAGCGTGGCGGTGGGCGTCGGGTTCACCCCGACGTCCTGGCTGACCGTCGTGGTGGACGTCGAACGCACGCATCAGCCGAGCCGCCTGAGCACCGAGCACGGGGTCACCTCGGCCTTTCGTGGCGGAACCCTCACGAGTGTCGCGGGGGGCATCCGAGCGTCGCTGTTCGGGCCCGATCGCATCGGACCGTATGCGCTCGCCGGCCTTGCCGTCGGCGTGTCGCGGCCCAATGTGAACGACCTGTGGCCGAAACGTGTCGCCCACCAGGTCCAGGGTCCGTTCGTTGGCGGCGGATTCCAGGTCCCGATCGGGAATCGCATCAGCCTGTTCGCCGATGGCCGGGTGATGCTGATGGCCGGGAAGCAAGCCGATGTCTTGCTCGGTGTCGCGCCGATCCGCGCCGGCATGACCTGGCGCTTCTGAGACGTTGCCGAGTGCCTGCGCGGACCGCGGGCCCTGACTCGGTACAATCGGAGACGTGCACGCCTGGTCCGTCGGGGACCACCTGAGCCACCGCTTCAATCCTGATCTCGGCACCGGACGCGTCACCGCGATCGAAGGCCGTGTCCTCGTCGTCCATTTTCCGCAGGGTGACGCGACGCTCCGGCTCGCGGCGCACAACGACGCGCTGGTGCCCCAGGCCGGGCACACGCCGTGGCGCGAGCGAACGCTGCTCGATCGATTGAGCGCGGGAGAGGCCGACGAGACCGCGGACTTCCTGACGCGGCTGGATATCCTGCACCTGCTCGAGACGCGTGAGGCCAGCGGCCTCGGATCGTTCCTCGGCGGGCGCGTCCGGCTGTTCCCGCATCAGCTGCACGTCGCGGAGCGCGCGACGGCGCGGATGCCGGTGCGGTGGCTGCTCGCCGACGAAGTGGGCCTGGGCAAGACCATCGAAGCCGCGCTGATCATGAACCGGCTGCTCCACACGCAGCGGATCGAGCGGTGCCTGGTCGTGGCGCCGGAGGCGCTGACGGTGCAGTGGCTGGGCGAGCTGTGGCGCAAGTACCACCAGGTGTTCACGCGGCTCGACCCGCCGCGCCTGGCCGACGTCGCGCGCGACTTCGGCGCCGGCTTCAACCCGTTCGACGTCCATCGCCGCGCGGTGATGGCGCTCGAGACGCTGGTCGAGCGACCCGAGCTGACCGGTCAGGCGGTGGCGGCGGGCATCGACCTCCTCGTCGTCGACGAGGCCCACCGGCTGCGCCGGCCCCCCGGGCATCCAGGCGAGCCGGGGTATCGCGCGGTGGCGCCGATCGCCGCGCTCGGCCGGCACGTCCTGCTGCTCAGCGCGACGCCGCTCGAAGACGACACGCACGGGTTCTTCCGGCTGCTGCAGCTGGTGCGGCCGGACGAGTTTCCCGAGGACATGAATGTCGAGGCGCGCCTCCGATCGGGCGCGCCGCTGCCGCCCTGCACGAGCTCGACGCGACGCGTGGATATCGGCGGGCTGCCGCCGCGCGTGCCGATCGCGGTCGATCTTCCGCCTGACAGCTCGCTGAAAGAGCGCAGCACGTCAACTCCCAATCCCCAACCCCCAACTCCCAATTGTCCAATTTGGGAGTTGGCAGTTGGGAGTTGGGCATTGACACGGCCTATTTCTCTCTCTCGCTCTGAAGGCGGAAGCCACGGGTACCGCGGGTATCCGACCGGCGGGCGCTGGATCGCATCCGGCGGGCGCTCGCATCCGGCGCCGCGCTGAAGGCGGTGCTCGGTCCGGAGGAGACGGAGCTGCGCCAGCAGGCGGACGTGAGCGATCGGACGGATCCGCGCCTGGAGTGGCTGCTGATCCAGGCGCAACGATGGCGGCAGGCGAACGAGAAAACGCTGGTATTCGTCGCCCATCGCGAGACGCTCGAGATGCTGCGCGACGCGCTCAGCGCCCGCGCGCAACTCGCCAGCGGCGTCTTCCACGAAGCGCTGTCGGCGGCGCGGCGCGATACCGAGGTCGCGCGCTTCCGCGCGGACGATGGGCCGAGCCTGCTGGTGTCGACCGAAGCGGGCGGCGAGGGACGCAATTTCGAGTTCTGTCACCGGCTGGTGCTCTACGACCTGCCGTGGCGGCCGTCGACCGTGGAACAGCGCATCGGCCGGCTCGATCGCATCGGCCGGCGCCTGCCTGTCGACATTGTCTATTTCCGTCCCGCGGCCGGCATCGGCGCCGATGTGGTCCGGCTGTTCGAGCGGCTGGGACTCTTCCGCGAGCCGATCGCCGGATTCGAGCCGCAGCTCGCGGACGTCGAGCGGGCGCTCGAGGAGATCGCGCTCGAGCCCGGCGCGCACCTGTCAGATGCCCGCATCGACCAGCTGATCGCCGACGCGCAGGCGGCACGCACGCGGATCCACGAGGCGGCGTATCAGCTCCTGCATCGCGACCCCTATCGCGCCGCGCTCGGACCGTCGATCCTCGCGCGCGTCCCGCAGGGCCTCGACGCGCTCATGGAACAGGTCGTCGTCTCCGCGGCGTCGCGGCTCGGCTTCCACGTCGAGCAGGTACGCGGCCGGCGCACCTACGCCATCGACTTCGGCAACGAGGCGCTCATCGAGAGCCTGCCCGGCGTCCCCGGCGGATCGTCCTTCATCGGATCGTTCGATCGCGAGTACGCGGTCGAGGACGAGAGCATCGACTTCTTCGCCTCGGGTCATCCGCTCGTCGAAGGGCTGCTGGCGCACTTCGACGAGGATCCGAAGGGGCGCGTCGCGCGGCTCCAGGTGCCCGTCTCCAGCCAGGACGGCGCCGGACTGATCGCGGTTTACAAGGATGGTCCGCGGTTCGACGTCGCCGCCTTCGACGCCGACGGCCGGCCGCGGCCGGAGTGGGCCGACGTGTTCCGCCGCCGGCCGCTCGATGCGCTGGCGATGACACCGGCCGATGCCGCCGCGCACGACTGGCCCGCGCTGGTGCAGCGTGCCGCGCCGCAGCTCGCGAACCGCCGCCCGCACGCGATCGCCGTCGTCCTGTTCCGGGCTCCTTAGCAGGCTGCTGAAGAACGCAGCACGTCAACGCCCAATCCCCAACCTCCAACTCCCAAACCCGTCCGATTTGGGAGTTGGGAGTTGGGAGTTGGGAGTTGTCGTTCGTCCCGCGCTTCACCCCGCCCCCGCTCCAGCTTGCAGCGTCAGACTTTCTTCATATAGCCTTTCTTCATATGGAACCGTTGTACGGCGTCCTCGACATGCTGGTGCTCCGCTCGCTGCTGCTCGGGCCGCTCCACGGCTACGCCATCGCCGGCACCATCCGCGACACCTCTGGCGACGCCCTCAAGATCGAGTTCGGGTCGTTGTATCCCGCCCTCAAGCGCCTCGAGCTGAAGGGCTGGATCGCCTCCAAGTGGGAGACCACCGAGCGCAACCGGCGGGCGAAGGTGTATCGCCTGACCGCCGCCGGCCGGAGGCAACTGCATCAGGAACGGTCGGAATGGGCCGACTTCGTCCGCGCGGTCGCGCGGGTGATGAAGCCGACCGGGGAGAGCGAATCATGATCTGGAAGCGACTGCCCTACCTGCTGCCGTGGCGCCGGCGCGCCGCCGAACGCGACATGCGCGAGGAGCTCGCGTCGCTCGCCAGCATGGCGGCGCCCGGCGAGCTCGGCAACCTGACGCTGGCGGCCGAAGACGCGCGCGCCGAGTGGGGATGGACGCGCCTCGAGCAGCTCGGACAGGACCTGCGCTACGCCTGTCGGACGCTCCGCAAGAGTCCGGTCTTCGCCGCGACCACCGTGCTGTCTCTGGCCATCGGCATCGGCGCCACCACCTCGCTGTTCACGCTGATCGACGCGGTGATGTGGAAGCTGCTGCCCGTCGCCAATCCCGAGCAGCTGCTCGTGCTGACGCAGCGCGGCCCCACCGGCGTGTTCAACGGATTCTCCTACCAGCAGTACGAGATCGTGCGCGATCACACCCGCGCCTTCAGCCTCGGCGCCTACGCCCGCGTGCCGCTCAACATCAGCATCGACGGGCGTGTCGAGCCCACGGTCGACGGCCAGCTGGTCACCGGCGGCTACTTCCCGCTGCTCGGAGTGCGTCCGGCGCTCGGCCGCCTGTTCGGACCGGACGACGACCGCGCGGTGCTGGGACATCCGGTGGCGGTCCTGAGTCACGGCTACTGGATGCGGCGCTTCGGCGGCGACGCCGTCAGCGATCGGCCGGACGCTCGTGGTCAGCGGCACGCCGTTGACGATCGTCGGCGTCACCCCGGCGGAGTTCTTCGGTACCGAAGTCGGCACGCGGCCGGGAATATTCCTCCCGATGATGATGCAGCCGGCGGTGATGCCGCTGACCGGCAACCTGCTCCAGCAACCCCGCGTCATGTCGAACGCGCTGCGGATCCTCGGACGCCTCGACGGACAGGTGTCGCTCGAACAGGGGACCGCGCAGCTGGATGCGCTCGCGCGCGTTCCAGAGACCGACTGGAGACCGACGAACAAGTTCACCGGCCAGCGCGAGGACCTGCGACTGGAGCTGACCTCGGCCGCGACCGGCCTGTCCGACCTGCGGCGCCAGTTCTCACAGCCGCTCTTCATCCTGTTGAGCGTGGCCGCGCTCGTCCTGTTGATTGCCTGCGCCAACGTCGGCACGCTCATGCTCGCGCGGGCGACGGCGCGGCGGCCGGAGTTCTCGCTGCGGCTGGCGCTCGGCGCCGGACGTGGTCGGCTGTACCGCCAGCTCCTCGTGGAAGCGGGGATGCTCGCGGCGTTCGGTGGCGCCGCCGGCGTCGCGCTGGCCTACTGGCTGACCCAGGCGCTCGTCGCCTACACCTCCGTCGGCCAGGCCCAGACCCTGCTCGATCTCTCGCCCGACACCCGGGTCCTCGCGTTCACGGCGTCAATCACGATCGTCGCCGGCATCCTCGTCGGACTGGTTCCGGCCATGCGGGCGTCGCGGACGGAGGTCTCCTCCGACGGGCGTCGCGACCTGGCGCAGACGCGTACCGCGAGCGCCGGGCGCGGATCGGGCGGCGCGCTCGTCGCCGTCCAGGTGGCGCTGTCGGTGATGCTGCTCTTTGGCGCCGGCCTGTTCGTGCGCAGCCTGCAGAACCTGCATCGCAACGACAGCGACCTCGATCGCTCGCGGGTGCTGGTGGTTCGCGTCGAGCCGCGCGACGCCAGCAACCGCGGCGCACCCGGCGTCGCCGAGCGGCTGGATCGGCAATACCAGGATCTCCTCGGTCGCATCGGCGACGATGCCGGGCGTGGCGTCCGCCAGCCTCGCGCGCACGTCGCCGCTGTCGCCGAGCGCATTCAGCTTTCCCGTGGCCGTTGCCGGGGGCGCGCGCCAGGTGCCCGCGCTGATCGTCTACCCCGACTACTTCCGAACCATGGGGATCCCGGTGATCAAGGGGCGCGATTTCAGCGCCGGCGATCTGCCGCCGGGGGCGCCGTTCGCGGTGATGGTGAACGAGACCTTCGTCCGCGAGTTCCTCGGCGGCCGCGAGCCGCTCGGGTCGCAGCACGGCGTCGCCGAAGCGCGGGTCACGGGGCGCGACGCCAAGTCGGCGTTCGTCTATGCCGCCGGCCGGCCGCTCAACATCATTGGCGTGGTCAAGGACTCGCGGTTCCCCGCGCTGCGCGAAGCGCCGCCGCCGATGGTCTATCAGACGTTTCTCCAGGCCAACACCGGCTTCGGACACATGGTGCTGCACGTGCGCACCGCCGGCCCGGCCGACGGCCTCGCACCGCGGGTCCGCGAGGCGGTGCAGGCGATCGACAGCGCCGTCCCGATGTTCGACGTCCACACCCTCGCCGATGAAGTGGACGCGGCGCTGGTCCGCGAACGGCTGGTGGCGGCGCTGTCCGGAGGGTTCGGACTGGTCGCGCTCGCGCTCGTCAGCGTCGGCCTCTACGGCCTCCTCGCGTTCACCGTCTCGCGGCGCACCGCCGAGATCGGCATCCGCGTCGCGCTGGGCGCGACGCGTGCCGATGTCCTGTGGCTGGTGGGACGGCAGGGGCTGACGATCGTGCTGCTCGGCATGGCGGTCGGCGTCCCCGCCGCCTGGCTCGCCACCAGGATCGGCGCCCGCCAGCTCGAGACGCTGCTCTACCGGCAGACCGCCACCGACCCGCTCGCGATGACGGCCGCGCTCGTCGTCCTCTTCCTCGTCGCCGTCTGCGCCGGCCTGCTGCCGGCGCGCAGGGCCGCGCGGATCGATCCGATCGTGGCGTTGCGGGCGGAGTAGCACGGCGAGCCCCCATCCGCCTCCCCTGTTGCTTTCCAACAGGACTCATGTCATTGTCCTGTTGGAAACCAAAAGGAGGCGTGTGGCGGCCAGGAAGAAGGACGTCCAGCAGGGCACGCTGGCGCTGATGGTGCTGAAGACGCTGGACGTGCTCGGGCCGCTGCACGGCTACGGCCTGGCCCGGCGCATCGAGCAGATCAGCGGCGACCTCCTCGCCGTCAACCAGGGCACCCTCTATCCGCTGCTCCTGCGGCTGGAACAGGAGGGCGCGATCGCCTGCGAGTGGGGCCCGTCCGAGAACAATCGACGCGCCTGCTTCTACCGGCTGACCGCCGCCGGGCGCAAGCAGCTGCAGGCCGAGACCAGGAACTGGGAACAGACCATGGCGGTGATCGGCCGGTTCTTCGACGTGAAGGCGGAGGACCTGCGGTGAAGGCCGTGCGCCGATTCCTGAGCCGGCTGACGGGCTCCGCAACCCGGCGTCGACGCCTGGACGATCGGCGGTTGCAGGAGGAGCTCGAGTCGCACCTCGCGATGCAGACCGCCGACTACGTCCGGGCGGGCCTGACGCCGGATGAGGCGCGCCGCCAGGCCATCCTCAAGTTCGGCCCGATCGAGGCGATCAAAGACCGCTACCGCGACCAGCAGGGTCTGCCCTTGCTCGAGGAGTTCGTCCAGGACGCGCGGCACACCTTGAGGCAGCTCCGGAAGTCCCCCTTGTTCACCGTCACGGCAGCGCTCTCGCTCGCGATGGGGATCGGCGCGAACGCCGCGGTGTTCACGGTGGTCGAGCGCGTGCTGCTCCGCTCGCTGCCGGTCTCGGATCCCCACGAGCTCGTCTACGTCACGGACGAACGGGTCCTCACTCAGGCCAGCCCGCGATTCTCCTACCCGTTCTACGCGATCGTCCGTGAGAACGGCGCGCTCCACGGCGTGGCCGCGCGCGCGGCGACGCCGCTCAATGTCACGGTCAACGGACAGACGCTCAGGGCCAGCGGCGAGCTGGTCTCCGGCAATTACTTCGACGTCCTCGGCGCGCGCACGAAAGCTGGCCGGCCGCTGTCCCCGGGAGACGACCTCACGCCAGGCGCGCACCCGGTCGCGGTGATCAGCGAACCCTGCTGGAAACGCATGTTCGCCGCCGACCCGACGGTGGTCGGCCGGACCCTGCTGCTCAACAGCCAGCCGTTCGTCATCGTCGGCGTGGCGGCGGACGGCTTCACGGGCACCGACATCGGCCTGCCCGCGGACATCTGGATCCCGCTGGCGATGCAGCGCGAGGTCGGCCGTAACCTGTTGACCGAGGCGCGCACGAACTGGCTCGAGATGGTCGGACGGCTGCGCGCCGGACAGAGCCGGGAGCAGGCGGCAGATGCGCTCGGCAGCTACATCCAGCAGCGCGCCGCCGAACTGCCGCGGGACGCGTCGGCCGGACGGCTCGTCCTCGTGCCGGCAGACAAAGGCAGCTCGCCGATACAGGGAGAGCGCCGATCCGCGCTGATGGTGCTCTTCGCGCTGAGCGGACTCGCGCTGGCCCTGGCCTGCGTCAATGTTGGCTGCCTGGCCGCGGTGCGGTCGGCGAGCCGCGAAAAGGAGATGGCAATCCGCCTGGCCATTGGCGCCAGCCGTTCACGCGTGGAGCGTCAGCTGCTCACCGAGGGGCTGGTGCTGTCGGCGCTGGGCGGCATCGTGGGACTCCTGATCGCGCCCTGGACGGCTCGCGCGCTTGGCGCCGCGCAGTTCACCGGCCTTCGCATCGAACCGAGCCTCGACCCGCGTGTCCTGGGGTTCGGCCTGTTCGTCACCGCACTCACCGGTATCGTCATCGCCGTCGTACCGATCGTCGGCGCGCGGAGGCTGAGGCTCGTGCCGGGATCGGAAAGCGCCGGCACCACCTTCGGCGGCGCGCGGCGGCACGTCTCCGCACACGACGCGATCGTGGCGCTTCAGATCGCGATGGCGCTGTCGATGCTGATCAGCGCGGCGTTCCTGGTGCAGAGCCTGCGGCGCTTCAACTCCGTCGATCCCGGCTTCCGCGCCGACAACCTGCTGCTGGCGTCGCTCGATCCCAAGGCCGCCGGCTACGACGCGAACCGGATCGAGGGTTTCTGGCGGGCCACGCTGGCCGGGCTGCAACAGATCCCCGGGGTGGCGAGTGTCTCGCTCGCCGGCACGGTGCCGCTGGCGCAGAGCCGTCAGCGCCAGCCATGGATCAACCCGGCCTCGGGCGAGAAGAATTCGATCGACACGAACTTCGTCGGACCGCGCTACTTCCAGACGCTCGCCATTCCGCTGCTGCGGGGGCGCGAATTCGACGAGACCGATGGGAGAGCCGCACGGCCGGTCGTGGTCGTCAACGAGCGTCTCGCGCAGGCGTTCTGGCCGAACCAGGATCCAATCGGCCGGGGCCTGCGTTTGTCGGAATCCGGCAACCCCACCGCCGAAGTCGTCGGCGTCGTCCGCGACGTGAAGTATCAGGACCTTCGCGGCGAAGCGGGGCCGATGATCTACCGTCCGGTCCTTCAGACACGCTCCTCGGATGCGATGACCGTGCACGTGCGCGCGTCAGTCGATCCCGAGGCGCTCGTCAACCCGATGCGGCTCGCGATCCAGCAGATCGACCACCACGTGCCGTTGTTCCGGATCACGACCCTCGAGGAGCAGCTCGATGCGTCGTTCGCCCAGACCCGCCAGGCCGCGCTGCTCACCGGCATCTTCGGCGTCCTCGCGCTGGCGCTGAGCGGAATCGGCGTCTACGGGGTCACCGCGCTCGCGGTGAGCCGCCGCACGCGTGACATCGGCATTCGGCTGGCGCTCGGGGCTCGACGACGTCACATCGTGCAGGCGATTGGCGCACGGGTCGTCGGGCTGATCGCCGTCGGCCTCGTGCTGGGCCTGCTGGGATCGTTCGGCTTCGTGCAGGTCACGGGGACGCTGATGTTCGGCGTGACGGCCGGCGACAGCGCCACGTTCGCGCGGATGGCGGCGCTGCTGGCAGTCGTGTCGCTCGCGGGGTTCTCGATTCCTGTCCGCGCCGCCACGCGGCTCGATGCGCTCGCCGCGATTCGGCGCGAGTAGCGTGTCCGGCCCGCGAGGGCTATCTGAGCTCCACCAGCCAGATGTCGCTCGCGGGCGCGGCGATCGTCAGCAGCAGTCGATCGTCCGACGGGTTGATGCTGAGGGCATCGGCGTCGAGCGTCATCCGGCCAGGCGGCACCAGCCATCGCTCCGCGGCGCCCGTCGGCACGTTGCGATCGTCGACGGGCAGGCGCCATACCTCACGCCCGTTCTGCTGAAAGAACAGCGTCCGCGGCTGCGCCCGCCACACCGCGTGCCGATCGTTGCCGCCCGCCGTCGTCAGCGGCCTCGGCGCCGGGGCGTCGGGATCGACGATCCAGAGATCCCAGCCGCCGTCGATCAACGCCTCGTAAACGATGGCCCGGCCGTCGGGCGACCATCGGCCGTACTCCGGCGCGCCGCCGGGAAGGTTCGTCAGCACCCGCGTCGCTGTTGCCGTGCCGCTCGATCTGTCGAACGAGACGATCCCGATGGTCGTCTTCGCCGGATTGTCGCGGGTGGTCACGGTGACGTTGAGGCGCGAGCCGTCCGGGGACCAGTCCGCGCAGCACACCTGCGCGTACGTGCTGAACCAACGCTCATCCAGGGCGCGCAGCTGACTGCCGTCGGGCCGCATGACGTGCGTGAACTCGCCGCGCGCATCGACCAGATCGAACGCGATCCACTCCCCCGATGGCGACGGACGCGGGCGCAGCTCGCTGCCGGCGCCGGTGGTGAGCCTCACCGGGTTGCCTCCGGCCACGTCGATCCGCCAGATGTCGAAGCCGCCGCGGCGGACCGATTCGAAGAAGATGCTGCGGCCGTCGGCGGACCAGCGGCCGCGCTGATCGCGGACGTTGCCGGACGTCAGCTGGATGGCCGAGCCGAGGTCGGTGACCGTCGGCATCGACAGCGGAACGCTCCAGAGGTGGCTCGAGCTCTCCTCCTTGACCGCGAGGATCTGCTTGCCGTCAGGCGCCAGCGCGAACGTCGTCGCGCCCAGCGCCGACGTGATCTTGCGCGGCCCGCCGGCCGGCGCGCCGTCGGGATCGATCGCCTGCTCCCACAGATCGGCCTGCCCGTCACGATTCGAGATGAAGAGGAGGTGCCGGCCGTCAGGAGACCAGCGCGGCACGTCCGCCTGATTGGTGACCTTGCGCAGGCGTCCCGATGGCAGGTGCGCGACGTAGAGATCCGCGCGCGGCCCCATCAGCCCGGACAGGAATGCGAGGTGCTCGCCCGACGGCGACAGCTCGCCGGCTCGAACATCGGCCGTCTCCCGCCACGCGCACGTCATGCATGCCGGCTCGCCGCCCGCGGCGGCGACGCGATAGACGCGCTTGGATCCGTCGGCATCGAACCCTGTGTAGACCAGCGACCCGTCGCGCGCCCAGCTGAGGCTGAACGTGTAGAGCACGCCGCGCTTCAAGGGGACGACGCGGCGGACGTTGGCGCCGAGCGCCGTCATCGTGTAGATGCCGCCGCCGTCGCGCTCCGAGTAGAAGGCGAGGCTGCGTCCGTCGTGCGACCAGGCCGGCCACACGTCGAAGCCGGCAAAACCCTGCGTCAGGTTGATCGGATTGGCGCCCGAGGGATCCGCGATCCAGATGTCGTCGTTGCCGGCGGCGTCGGACACGTAGGCGATGAGGTCGCCGGTCGGACTCCACGCGGGCTCCTTCTCGATCGCCGCGCTCGAGAGAAATGGCGTCATCCGCGACGCCGAGAGCGACGCGGGCACGATCGGTGGCGGCGGCTCGCTCCGCCCTCTCGATGCCCACCACATCGCCGCACCCGCCAGCAGCACTGCGACCGCGGCGATGACGATGGCTGGACGCCAGGCCCTGTCCCGCGACCCGACCGGCGCCGCGGACGGCGCGGCTTCGGCGAGCGCATCCAGCGCGAAGGCGACGTCCGACGCCGATCCGAAGCGATGCGCGGGATCCTTGTGGAGGCAGCGCGCAATCACGCGTTCGACGGCGGGCGAGACGGTCGCGAGCGGCGGCGGCTCGTCCTTGAGGATGGCGTGCAGCGTCTCTACGGCGGTGTCGTGCCGGAATGCTGGACGCCCGGCGATCAGTTCGTAGAGCAGCGCGCCGAGCGCGAAAATGTCGGCGGCGGGACCCACCGGATCGCCGCGCACCTGCTCGGGCGCCATGTAGCCGACCGTGCCCATGGCGGCGCCGATCGTTGCGGCCGGCGCGGTCGCCGTCGCGAGGGCCGGCGCCGCGATCGGCGCGTCGAGCTTCGCCAGGCCGAAGTCGAGGATCTTGACGCGCCCGTCGCGCAGCACGAACACGTTCTCGGGCTTGAGGTCCCGGTGCACCACGCCGTGGTCGTGTGCGGCGGAGAGCCCCTGTGCGATCTGCGCGCCCCAGTCGAGCGCCTCACGAACCGACACCGATCCGGCGCCGAGCCGATCGCGGAGGGAGTGACCGTCGAGCAGCTCCGACACGAGATACGGTCCGCTCTCGGAGGTGCCGACGTCGTACAGGGCCAGGAGATTGGGGTGGTTGAGCGCCCCGGTGGCGCGCGCCTCCTGCTCGAAGCGCCGCAGCCGGTCGGCATCGGCGGCGAACCCGGCGGGCAGCACCTTGATCGCGACGTCCCGGCCGATACGGGGATCGCGGGCGCGATAGACCTCGCCCATGCCACCGGCGCCGAGAGGACCGGCGATTTCATATGGGCCGAGGCGAGTGCCTGCCGCAAGACGCAATCGGGTTACATCATGCCATGCTGAGCCAGACCGTGGTGCGGCGCCGGGCAACCGGCTACAATGACGGTCTGCCCTCAAACCTGGAGCGCGCCGTGACCTTTTCGTTCGGCGGACGCGCGCGTCGACTCGTCTCCGCCGCCGCGCTGATCGCATGCGCGGCCGTCGCTGCCTGCGGCGGGTCGTCGCCGGCCGCCAAATCGAACACCGTCGATGCGAAGGCCCTGTTCGCGCAGGCGTGCGCGAAGTGTCACGCCGAGGATGGCAGCGGCGGTCTCCCCACGGCGGTCAACGGGCCGCGACCCGCCGACCTCAGGTCGGCCGAGTGGCAGGCCTCACGCACCGACGCCGAGCTGATGGCCGCCATCCGCACCGGCCGGGGTGCGATGCCGCCCTTCGAGGACGTCCTCAGCGCAGACCAGATCGCCGCGCTCGGTGCGTACGTGCGATCGTTGAAACAGCCATGATTAAGAAGATCCTTCTTGCCCTCGTCGTGATCGTCCTTCTCGTCGTCGTGGGCGTGCCTGCGTTCATGTACGGCGTCTATCCGAAGATGAGGCCGGCGCCGCAGATGACGGCGCCGAAGACGCCCGAAGCGATCGAGCGGGGCCGTTACCTGGCCGAAGCGCTGACCGGCTGCATCGCCTGCCACTCGCCGATCGACCCCACGCGCCCCGGGGACTTCCCGGAAGCCGGACTCGAGTTCGCGGGCCGTATCTGGCCCGAAGGATCGGGATTCCCCGGCAAGGTCGTGGGGCCAAACCTCACGCCCGATCCGGAGACGGGCATCGGCCAGTGGACCGACGGCGAGGTCGTGCGCGCCATGCGCGAGGGCGTCAGCCGCGACGGCCGCCCGCTCTTCCCGCTGATGAACTATCCCGGCTATCGCGATCTGACGGATGACGACGCGCTGGCGATCGTCGCCTACCTGCGGACGCAGAAGCCGGTCCGGCGTGACAACGGGCGCACCGAGCTGAACTTTCCGGTCGGCATGATGATTCGCACGGTGCCGCAGCCGCTCGACGGACCGCCGCCCGGGATCCCCGCGGCTGGGATCGAGCGCGGCCGGGTCATGCTGAAGCTGATGCTGTGCGGCGAGTGCCACACGCCGAGCGAACAGGGCACGCCGATCCCGGGGAAGGAACTGGCCGGCGGCACCGAATTCAAGGGACCGTGGGGCGTCGTCTACTCCGCCAACATCACCGCACATCCTTCGGCGGGCATTGGCGCCTTCAGCAACGACGATCTCAAGCGCGTGTTCCGGGAAGGCAAGAACCGCGCGGGGCGCGAGCTCTGGGTCATGCCCTGGAGCGTCACGAAGAACCTCACCGACGCCGACCTCGACGCCCTGATCGCGGCGCTGCGCGAGGTGCCCGCTATCCCCAACCTCGTGCCCGCGGCGCAGCTGAGTGCATCGCCGGCGAAGCCCTGAATCTCGCGCGCCCTGTTAACCAGATGATCGGCGTGCGTAATATCCGGCAGGGGGTCCGGATGCTGTCACGTCTCGTCGCGGTGCTCACGCTGGTTCTTGCCCTTGGTCCGGCCGCGGCGGCGGCGCAGGAGCGCGTCGAGAAGAACGTCACTTACGGGATGTTCTCGGGACTCGCGCTCCTCATGGACGTGTACCACCCCGGGACGAAGAACGGCCACGCCGTCGTGTTCGTGGCCGGCAGCGGCTGGCAGGCCGCGCTCTCCTACGGCGCTCCCGCGCTCAAGGACTCGCAGATCCCGCAGTGGGGTCCGTCGCTGGTGCGCGCAGGCTACACGGTATTCGCCATCAATCACCGCGGGGCGCCGCGGTTTCACTATCCGGCCGCAGTCGAGGACGTCCAGCGTGCGGTCCGCTTCGTTCGCCACCATGCCACGCGCTTCGGCGTGAACCCCGCGAGGATCGGCGGCGTCGGCGGATCGTCGGGCGCGCATCTGCTCGGCCTCGTGGCCATGCTCGCCGAGCCGGGAATCAAGGACGATCCCGATCCCGTCAACCGTCAGCCCGCGACCCTCCAGTGCGTGGTCCTGCGGGCCGGTCCCAGCGACCTCACCCAGATGATCCAGAGCGGCGGCATCGGCACCGCCGCCGTCGTCTCGTTCCTCGACCGGGCGCCCACGCCTGACGCCATGGCCCTCTACCGGGCCGCGTCCCCCCTCACCCACGTGTCTGCGTCGTCGCCACCGGTGCTGCTGATCCATGGCGACTCCGACGACACCGTCCCGTTCCAGCAGTCGGTGGCCTTCAAGGCGGCGCTCGACAAGGCGGCGGTCACCTCGCACCTGGTGCGCGTGACGGACGGCGAGCACGGGGTGGACTTCGGCACCGGCGGCAAGCCGCACCCGCAGTTTCCCGAGCTCCTTCGCGAGAGCGTCAGCTGGCTCGATCGACATCTCAGGGAACAGCCCGCGGCGAAGTAGCGGAGGGCTGCCGGGCTGACGGGGCAATCGGCAGTTGGCGTCGATCTGGAGTGATCCGACCCTGCCCTCCCCCAATATAATCAACCGCCGTTGTCCCTCACCCCCGGCACGCGGATCGGCGTGTATGAAGTCGGCGCCCGGATCGGCGAAGGTGGCATGGGCGAGGTCTATCGGGCCCGTGACACACAGCTGGATCGGGACGTCGCGATCAAAATCCTGCCCGAGGCGTTCGCCCACGATGTCGATCGCCTCGCTCGCTTCCAGCGTGAAGCCAGGACGCTGGCTTCGCTGAATCACCCGGGCATCGCCGCTATCTTCGACCTCGAAAAAAGCGGCGCCATCACCGCCCTGGTGATGGAACTGGTCGAGGGCGAGGACTTGTCGCAGCGCATCGCGCGCGGGCCCGTCCCGATCGCCGAGGCGCTGCCGATCGCCAGGCAGATTACCGAGGCGCTCGTTGCCGCGCACGAGCAGGGGATCGTCCACCGCGACCTGAAGCCCGCCAACATCAAAGTCCGCGATGACGGCACCGTCAAAGTGCTCGACTTCGGGTTGGCCAGGGCGCTGGATCCACCCGCGGCCTCGTCGCCGGGCGGGTCGATGCCACCGACGATTACCTCCCCGGCGATGACGGAGGCCGGGATCATTCTGGGACCGCCGCCTACATGGCGCCGGAACAGGCTCGCGGCAAGCCGGTCGACAAGCGCGCCGACATCTGGGCGTTCGGCTGCGTGTTGTACGAAATGGTCACCGGTGCGAGACCCTTCCGCGGTGACGACGTGACCGACACGATTGCGTCGGTCGTCAAGGACCAACCGGATTTCAGTCGCGTCCCGCCGCCGGTCGAGCATCTGATCCGCCGGTGTCTCGAAAAGGATCCAAGACGGCGGTTGCGCGATGTCGGTGATGCGTGGGATTTGCTCGAGCCGTCCCCGACCCAGGGCGCCGCCCGCCCCGCCGCGCGCGGGTCGAGACTTCTGTGGATTGGAGCGGTCGCCTTGGCCGCAGCCGCGGGAGCTGCCGCTGTGTGGCTGCTCACGCCGGAGGCGACCGTCAGCCCGGCAGTCAACCGGTTCGCGCATGCGCTCGGAGATCATCAGAATCTCGGCCCACGTGTCGCCATCTCGCGCGATGGCCGGAGGATCGCTTACACGGCCAACGGCCAGATCTACCTTCGCGTCCTCGACGATCTGGTGGCGCGACCCGTGCCGGGCACGGCCATCGGAGCGACGCCGACGTCGCCGTTCTTTTCACCCGATGGCGAGTGGATCGCGTTCTTCGCGCAGGGCAGGCTCATGAAGGTGCCCTGTGGCGGGCGGCACGCCCGTGCCGCTCGGCAACGCCATTGCGACCGCGGGCGGGAGCTGGGCCGCCGACGGCACGATTGTTTTCGTGCAGCCCGGATCGATCTGGCGAATCTCCGCGGAGGGCGGCGCGCCTGAAGTGCTGGTGCGCGCCGGGCAGGACGAGCTGCTCAGCGAGCCGTTCATGCTTCCTGACGGCCGGACGCTGCTCTACGGCGTCGCGTCAATCGCGACGTCCGCCGAAACGCGCTGGGACGACGCACGCATCATGGCGCTGCCGATCGGCGGCACGCCCCGAACCCTCATCACCGGCGGCGCCAGCGCGCGGTACGTCGCAACGGGCCACCTCCTGTTCGTCGCAAAAAACTCGCTGCTGGCGATGCCGTTCGACGCAAGACGCCTGGAGAAAACCGGCGAGGCGGTTTCCATCGTCGATGGCCTCGGCCGCTTGCGGCAGACGAGCGCCGCCGCTTACAGCGTCAGCGACAACGGCACGCTGACCTTCGTGCCGGCTAATCAATACGAGCGGCAGCTGGTCTGGGTCGATCGGCAGGGACGCGAAGAAGTCATCCAAGCCGAGCCACGCAGCTACGCCAACCCGCGAATCTCGCCGGATGGGTCGAAAGTCGCGGTGACGACGCGCGACGGCGGGTTCGACGTGTGGGTGTGGGACCTGTCTCGCCGGTCCCTCGTTCAGCTCACCTCCGATCCGTCGCCGAACTACACGGCCGCCTGGCTCCCGGACAGCAAGCGTCTTGCGATCCCGGTGTGGACGGAGACCGCCAACGAGGTGCACGTGCGATCGGCGGACGGATCCGGACAACCCGACATTCTCGCGGAACTGACGACGCCGCCGACGATCCGGACGTATCCCGTGTCGGTGTCTGCTGACGGGCATCTGGCGTTCACGCGCTACGGCGCTCCCACGGTTGGCACTGATCGGCGTCATGTCGCTGGTCAAGCGCGGCGCCGGGTTGACCATGCGCGAGAACCGGCCGAACGATCGCAACCCCGTCGTCTCCCCCGACGGCCGCTGGCTGGCGTTCGAATCCGATCGCACCGGCCGATTCGAGATCTACGTCAGTCCCTTCCCCGATCCGAGAGGCGGCGTCCAACAGGTCACTACCACTGGCGCAACGATGCCTGTCTGGTCGCGCGATCAGAAGCATCTCTACTACTGGACGATGGAGGGCACGCTCGTCACGATCATGACTGTGCCGGTCGTCTCGGCATCGACCTTCACCTGGGGGCAGGCCACGCCAGTGGTGCGCGGGCCGTACGCGCGACCGACGCCAGACACGCAGTACGACGTCTGGGACGATCGGTTCCTGATGCTCAAGGCCGCCCGGACTGGTGAATTCCCTCCAGCGATTGTCATCGTCCAGAACTGGTTCGAGGAGCTCACGAAACGCGTTCCCGGGCGATAGGGATCGGCGGTCACAGGTTCACGCCCTAAGCTCAGCCATCGCGCCGTATAATCGCGCTCGATGCCGCTCGCGCCCGGAACGCAGCTGGGTTCCTATCAGATCGTCGGCCTGCTCGGCGCCGGCGGCATGGGCGAGGTGTACCGGGCGACCGACACCAGGCTCGCGCGCGACGTCGCGCTGAAAACGCTGCCCGACAGCGTGACGCAGGGATCCCGAACGTCTCGCGCGCTTCCGGCGCGAGGCGCAGGTCCTCGCCGCGCTGAACCATCAGCACATCGCCGGCATCTACGGCATCGAGGAAGCCGATGCGCATCGGTTCCTCGTGCTCGAGCTCGTCGACGGCGAGACGCTGGCGGCGCGCATTCAGCGAGGGCCGCTGCCGTTCGATGAGGCGATCGCCATTGCGCGAGAGATTGCGGAGGCGCTCGAAGCGGCCCACGAACGCGGGATCGTTCACCGCGATCTGAAGCCCGCGAACATCGCGCTCACGTCGAGCGACCGCGTCAAGGTGCTCGATTTCGGCCTCGCCAAAGCCGCCGACGCGGCCGGCGCCGACAGCGTCCCTCCGCTCAACGCGCCCACGATCACCTCGCCCGCCATGCTCACGCAGGCCGGGATGATTCTCGGCACCGCGGCGTATATGAGTCCCGAGCAGACGAGGGGCCGGCCGGCCGACAAGCGCAGCGACGTGTGGGCGTTCGGCTGCGTCCTGTTCGAGATGCTCACCGGCAGGCGCGCGTTCGACGGCGACGACGTCAGCGATACGCTCGCGTCGGTGCTGAGGAGCGATCCGGCGTGGAATGCCGTGCCGTCCTCGGTCCCGCCGCAGATCCGTACGCTGCTGAAAGGGTGCCTCGAGAAGAATCACCACCAGCGAATCAGCGACATCTCGACGGCGCTGTTCGTGCTGAAGCATGACCACTCGCCGCAGGTGGACCCGCCAAAGCCCGAACCGTCCTCCGCGCTGAGGCGAGCAGTGATTCTGGCTGTCGCTGTCGCCGCCAGTGTCGCCACGGGCGCCGCTGCCGCCGTCCTGTTCTGGGCGCGTACTCCGGCGCGCGACACGCAGGTGGCGCGCTTTACGCTGCCCATCACGGACGGACGCATACTCACGCTTTCCCGCCGCGCCGTTACCGTCTCGCCCGACGGCTCGCAGATCGCCTACGCTGCCGACGGGCGGATCTATCTCCGGCCCGTCGCAGAGGCGGAGGCACGGCCAGTGGCTGGCGCCGATCCAGGGATCCTCCCGGCGTTCTCTCCGGACGGGCGATCGCTGGTGTTCTGGGCGGACGGCGCGCTCAAACGGATCTCGATCGCCGGCGGTGTGCCGGTGACGATCTGTCCGGTCACGCCCGCGCCGTTCCACATCGACTGGGACGACAGCGGGATCCTGTTCACGCAGTTCGGGAAGGGACTGATGCGCGTGTCAGCCGATGGCGGCGCGCAAGCAGCCATCGTGCGGCTGACCGACAAGGACGGGACGGCGCTCCAGAGCGTGCAACTGCTGCCCGACGGCGACACCGTCCTGTTCAGCCTGGCGCGTGCTGACGCCTGGTATTCGAACGTCTGGCAGAAGGCCGATGTTTTCATCCAGTCGATTCGAACAGGCGAGCGCAAGACGGTCGTCGAAGGCGGCAGTGACGCGCGCTACGTGCCGACCGGACATCTCATCTACATCGTGGACGGCACGCTGATGGCCGCCCCCTTCGATCTGGATCGCAAGCAGGTCACCGCGGGTCAGATGCCGGTGATCGAGGGTGTGCGGCGCGTCGGTGGCGCGCATTTCGCGGTGTCGGACACCGGTGTCCTCGTCTACATCCCGGGGCCGGCACGAGCCGGGGAGGACCAGGTGTTCCTGTACGACCGCAACGGTGTCGTGACACCGTTGCCGTTGCCGCGTGGCTCGTATCAGAACCCGCGCGCGTCTCGCGATGGCAAGTGGCTGGCCCTCGAAACCCACGACGGCAAGCAGACCGCGATATCCGTCTACGAATTGGCGGGAGAGAGCTCGATCCGGCGCCTGACGTTCGGTGGCAACAACCGCGTGCCGGTGTGGTCTGCCGACGGCAAGCGGCTGGCGTTTCAATCCGATCGCGACGGCGATCGCGCGATCTTCTGGCAGCCAGCCGAGGGAGGCCCAGCCGAGCGGCTGACGCGGCCAGAGCCCGGCACGTTCCATACCCCCGAGTCCTGGTCGAAGTCCGCCGACGTGATGCTCTTCAGCGTCACCAAAGACGCCGAGACGACGCTGTGGACCTTCTCGCTTCGCGACCGGAAGACCTCGCGCTTCGGCGATGTGACCTCCATCGGCGTGCCAACCAACGCGATCTTCTCGCCGGATGGGCACTGGGTCGCCTATCAGAGCGGCGATGCCACGACCGCCGAGCCCATGACCTACGTGCAGCCGTTCCCGGCGACCGGGACCAAATTCGAGATTGCGCGTGCCGGCCGTCCGCTGTGGTCTCCCGAAGGGGACGAGCTGTTTCTCGTGCCTGCACCCAGTCAGTTCATCGCGGTTTCCGTGCGAACGCAGCCGACGTTCGGCTTCAAGCCTCCAGTCAAGGTCCTTCGCCGGTTCGGTCTCGCTCCGCCGGGCAACCCGCGGCCGTATGACATCCTGCCGGACGGCCGGTTCGTTGCCGTCGACGCTGCAGGCGGCGAACAGGCAGCGCCGCAGATCCAGGTGGTCCTGAACTGGTTCGAGGAACTGAGAGGGAAGCAGCCGGGCAGGAAGTAGCGACCCCGGTGCCATACCGAGTAGACATCCACGACGGCGGTGACCACGCGCTCGATCGCCTCGTCGATCTCGGCGCACTCGATGTCGAGGCCGGCGACGACGGCGCGATTGCGGCGTTGATGCCCGACAGCGTCACGCCTGAACAGGTGACGAGCGCGCTCGGCGTCGACCGCCTTTCCGTTTCGGCCGCGGTCGGGCGTGACGCCGACTCGGTCTGGGTTCTGAGCCCGCGCCCGATTCGGATCGGGCGTATCAGCATCGCCCCGGCTCACCTCGCCGCCGAGCCTGGGGCCGTGCGATTGATCGATGCGCCGGCGTTCGGCACCGGGCTGCACCCGACCACCGCACTGTGCCTGGAGGCGCTCGACGAGGCCGTTCAGGCCGTTCGTCCGGATGCCGTGCTCGACGTCGGGACGGGATCCGGCGTGCTGGCGCTGGCGGCGCTGCTGCTCGGCGTGCCGCGGGTGCTGGGCATCGACGTCGACCCCGAGGCGCTGCGGGCGGCCGCGGAGAACGCCGGGATCAACGGCGTGGGCGAACGTCTCCAGCTCGCGCGCGGCGGACCGGAGACCGTCGAGGGTACCTGGCCGCTGGTGCTCGCCAACGTCCTCGCCGCACCGCTCATCGAGATGGCTCCAACATTAGTGCGGCGGATCGGACGGCAGGGCCGGCTGGTGCTCTCCGGCATTCCCGCGTCCGTCGAACCCGAGGTCGAGAGCGCCTATCGCCGTCTCGGCATGCGGCGTCTGGAGGTCAAGTCGCGCGCGGGCTGGGTGGCGCTGGTGATGGCCGCGTCCTGGTAAGGCCGGGTTTGGTCCGGGTCTGGTCCTGGTCTGGTAGATGTCCGGTTCGCGTATCATGCGGCGGGCGGACACGATGAGACCTGCAATCCTTCCGGCGGCCGCACGGCCCATCCTCGTCATTCTCGCGGTTGTTGCGGCAGCCTGCGCCGACCGCGGACCGGCCACGCTGGCCATCGGCACCCCGGCGCCGGCGTTCAGGTTGCATGGGATCGACGGCAAGTCTCATGCGCTCGACGAGTACGCCCGCAGCCCGGTGCTCGTCGTCGTCTTCACCTGCAACCACTGTCCGGTTGCCCAGCTCTACGAGCAGCGGATCCAGCGTCTTCACGCCGACTACCGTGAGCGCGGCGTTGCCGTTGTCGCGATCAACCCCGACAGCTCGAAGGCCATGCCGCTGAAGGAGCTGGCCTACACGGACGTGCCCGATACGCTCGCCGGCATGATCGATCGAGCCGCTCACCGGAAGTTCGAGTTCCCCTACCTCTACGACGGCGACACCCAGTCAGCCGCCGGGGCGTTCAAGGTGGTCGCACTGCCGCAGGTCTTCGTGTTCGACGCCGAGCGGCGACTGCAGTACGTCGGCCGGCTCGACGACAACATCCGTCCGGATCAGGTCAAGGCGCACGACGCACGCGCCGCGATCGATGCCCTGCTCGAGCAGAAACCGGTACGCGTGGCGACGACCCCCGTCGCCGGCTGCCCGATCGCCAGGGTCGGAGAGACGGCGGCGGTGGAGACGGAACAGGCCGAGATCAAGGATGCCCGGGTCGAGCTGCAGATGATCGCGCCGCCCGAGCTCGCCACGCTTCGCGGCAACGGCACCCCGAACCTGATGCTGATCAACTTCTGGGCAACGTGGTGCCGCCCCTGCATCGCCGAGTTCCCCGACCTGGTGACGACGCACCGGATGTACCGGTCGCGGCGACTCGAGCTCGTCACCGTGTCGATCGACGTGCCCGCGTCGCGGGACAGCGTGTTCAGGGTGCTGCAGGAGCAGCGCGCGGCCAACCGCAACTTCATGTTCGGCAGCGACGATACGGCGGGTCTGCAGGAGGCGTTCGACAAGGCGCTCCCGGCGTCGGTGCCGTTCACCCTGCTGCTCGCGCCGAACGGCGACGTGCTTCACCAGCAGCACGGCGAGGCCGAGGTCCCCTCGATGCGGCGGGCCATCCTCGCCAACCTGCCCGATGATCCGAAGTATCCGGGCCTGCAGGCGTACTGGTCCGGCCAGTGAGAGGCGTCAATTCCCAACTCCCAACTACCAACTCCCAAAATTGGACAGTTGGGAGTTGGAGGTTGGAGATTGGGAGTTGACGTGCTGCGTTTCTTCAGCCACCTAGTGTGCGGAAGACGCAGGACAGTCAGACAACAGCGCAGCGATCAGGAGGAGATGCGATGAAACAGGTGGCCGGCGGAACGAAACGGAAGCCCGCTCGCTTCGCCGCGCCGTGCTCGCGGCCGCCGCGGCACTGGCGCTGGCCGCGACGGTGGTGGTCGACGGCGGCGCGCAGGCGGGCGGCACAGCAGCGCCGCAGACGCCCCCGTCGGGCGGACAGCAAGGGGGCCGCGGCCGTGGCATTCAGGCGTCGCAGTACCCGGTGCTGGCGATCGACGCCGCGCTTCCCGACTTCTCGCTGCCCGGCATCGACGGCAAGCGGCACTCGCCGAAGGAGTACGCCGCCGCCAAGGTGCTGGCCGTGGTGTTCGAGAGCAACCACTGCCCCGCGTCGATCGCCTACGAGCAGCGCGTTCACGACCTGCACGACAAATACCGGAAGCAGGGCGTGCACGTCGTCGCCATCAATCCCAACAATCCCAAGGCCGTCCGCCTGAACGAGCTGGGATTCACGGACATGAGCGACTCGTTCGAGGAGATGAAGGTCCGCGCCGCGTTCATGCAGATGGCGTGGCCCTATCTGTACGACGGCGAGACGCAGGCGGTGTCGAAGTCGTTCGGCGCGGTGGCGACGCCGCACATCTTCGTGTTCGACCAGGCCCGCAAGCTGCGCTACCAGGGCGCGATCGACGACAGCCGCGCGGTGGCGCAGGTCAAGCAGCGCTACGCGGCCGATGCGATCGATGCGGTGCTGGCCGGACGTCCGGTTGCGGTGACCGAGTCGCGCGCGCTCGGCTGCACCACCAAGTGGCTCGAGAAGTCAGTGGACGGCGTCGAGCAGGAGATGAAGACGATTCAGTCGGCCGAGGTCAAGATGACGCCGGTCGATAGCGCGGGCCTGAAAGCGATCCGCGACAACGCCACGTCGAAGAAGACGGTGCTCGTGAGCTTCTGGCAGGTCGACAGCAAGGTGAGCCAGGCGCAGTTCGAACCGTTGCAGACCACCTACCGCATGTACGCCGGCAGCAAGCGGCCGGTGGACGTGGTCACCGTCTCGACCGATCCGGCGTCAAAGGCGACGGCCGTTCACGACTACCTCAAACGCCAGTACGCCACGACGACGAACCATCACGCCGCGTCCGGCAGTGCGGCCGACGCCATGGCCGCCTTCGGCCTCAAGTGGAACGCCTCGCAGCCGTTCACCGTCGTCATCGGTCCCGACGGCAAGGTGCTGTTTCAGAAAGAGGGCGCGATCGACATCTACGAGGTGCGCCGCCACGTCCTGGCCAGCATCCCCGACGAGCCCGCGTGGCCAGGAGTTCACGACTATTACCAGGCGGCGGTGGCACGGATGGCGAAACGAAAGTAAAAAGTCAGAAGTTAGAAGTTAAAACGAAGGGCAGAAGGACGACGGACGTCCTTCTGCCCTCTTTGACTTTTTGACTTCTGCCTTCTTACTTCTGACTTCCTAGAACCTTACTCCAAACGACAGCCTGAGCGTTCGCGGCGTCGTATAGGCGAAGCGGTTGAGCGCCTGGCCGAAGACCGGGCCGTAGTCCCAGTTCACGCCGCGCACCGGCGTGGTGGTGAACGGGTTGAAGGCGGCGAACCGTGACGCGGTCGTGCCGGGGGTCAGCACGGTGGTGTCGATGCGCTGCAGGTTGACGCCGCCGGCGTTGGCGGCGCTGCCGGTGCCGAACACGGTGCTGCCGCACGCGCACAGCTGGGACTGATCGAACACGTTCAGCAGCTGCAGCTGCCCGAACAGCTGCATCCGGCCGGTGCCCGGAATCTTCAGGACGTAGTTGGCCGCGAGGTCGGTGCGGATCTGCCCTTCGGTGTGGAACTCGTCGCGCGGTCCGAAGAAATACGTCGTCGCGGTGGACGCCGGCGGCGTGAGGTACGCGTTGCCCGGGTTGGTGACGTAGGGCCGCGGGTCGACGCCGTTGGTGTTGCCGGCGGCGTAGGGCACGCCGCTCTCGAGCGCCTGCAGCACGCTCAGCGTCAGGCCCGACGCGAAGCCCGGGTTGTAGTTGACCCAGAGCCGCGCGCGGTGGCGCTGATCGACGGCGAGGTCGCCGGTCGGATAGTTCCAGGACTCCTGCTTGTACTCCGGATACCGGTAGTCGAACGGCACCGGGCCGCTGGCCACGTTCTCGGCGTCGAAGTTGCCCCAGGCGCGCGACAGCGTGTAGTTGCCGCCGAAGTCGAGCACGCGGCCGATGCGGTAGGTCGCGGTGAAGGTGGCGCCGGCGTACTCACGCGACAGCAGGCCGTCTGGCGCGTTCGTGACCAGCGCGAGGTCGAACGGCCGGCCGGTCGGATCCTGCACGCGGCCGGTCGTCGTATCCGCCTGCCGCATGTAGAAGTCGACGTAGTGGCGCACCAGCAGATCGGCGCGCAGCGAGGCGCGGGCGCCCCACACGCGCGACACGCCGCCGGCATATTCCCACGCGCTCGGCGACGTCAGCCCGTCGGCGATCTGCGGCGTCACGCCGGGAATGGTCGGCGCGGTGCTCAGCGGAATCGAGCCTGGCCCGCCGTTGTCGAAGAACCAGTCGAACACCGCGCGAATGGCCTGCGGCGTCGGCGTCAGCGGCGACGCACCGGGACCGTTGATGCTGGGCCCCCGATAGATGTACTGCCGCGTCTGCGGATTGCCGCTGGACGCCGAGGAATCGGCGACCGGGTTCGAAATCGCCGCCACGTACTTGGCGACGCTCCCGGTGACGGTCCACTGGGCACCGCCGGTCGGATCCCAGATGATGCCGAGCCGCGGGCTGAACGCGCTGTCCTTGGCGACGACGTTCCCGGACTGGTCGGCGCCGTGGTTCTTGTCGAAGCGGAGACCGAGGTTGGCGGTCAGCCGATCGGTGACCCGCCACGTATCGTTGAAGAAGCCCGAGTGGGTCAGGAAGTCGGAGCCCTCGCTCTCCTCGAGGATCGGGTTCCACTGAATCGTCGTGGTGCCGTCGCCGAGGAACACCGGGACCAGGTCGCTCGCGCCGGCGCCGTTGCCGGAGAGAATCGCCCCGGCGCTCAGGATGCGATAGTCGCTGCCCGACTGGTGGTTGTCGGCGCGGCGGATGTCGTTGAACCGGTCGTAGCCGAACACCAGGTTGTGCGAGCCGAACCGCGGCGTCGACAGGAAATACGACGCCTTCACGAAGATGTCCTCGCTGTCGCGTCCCTCGGGCGTGCAGATGCCGCAGAACGTATCGGACCACCACCGCGTGCCGCCCCGGCTGTTGTCGATGAGCAGCGTCCCCTCGATCAGATCGGTGGACTTGGCGCCGTTGCCGATGAATTCGAACGTCCGCTTCGACAGCAGCGCCTCGACCAGGAGCTTCGGCGTGATCATGCCGCTGTAGGTCGCGGAGTACAGCCGCTCCGGCAGCCGCCGCGTCCCGAGGCTGCGCAGGTCCATCGTCAGGTTCTGGTTGAAGCTGTAGTTGGCCTGCGCGCGATCGTGATGGTTGTAGTTGACCTGGAAGCGGTGCTGCGGGTTGAGCGAGTAGGTGCCCTTGACCTCGTAGCGGCGCTGCTCCTCGAGGAACTCGTAGGGCACCGCGGTGGCGATCAGCGTGCGGCCCTGCGACTCGTCGCGCAGGCGGCCGGACGTGAAGAACCACAACCGATCGCGCAGGATCGGTCCGCCCAGCGTGTACTCGTGGGTCGGCACGACCTTGTCGATGCGCGGGGTCGCGTTCGTCTCCAGACGCTCGGTCTCGAACGGCGTCAGCGTCCGCCAGCGGTCGTTGTTCAGCGACTCGCGGAAGCTGCCCGAGAACTCGTTGCCGCCCGACTTGGTGATGATGTTGACGACGCCGCCGCTGAAGCGGCCGAACTCGGCGGAGACGCCGCCGTTGGCGACGGTGGTTTCCTGGATCGCGTCCTCGATCGCGGTGTCGAAGGCCTGGCCGCGGATGTTCTCGTTGATGCTGACGCCGTTCAGCAGGAACAGGTTCTCGAACGTGACCGAGCCGCCGAACGAGAACGCGCCGGCCGGCCCGGTCGGGTGCACGCCGGGCGCCATCATCAGGATGGAGTTGAGGTCGCGTGACGTCGGCAGCGTCGAGATCAGATCCTGCGAGAAGTTGGTGGCGATCTGCGCCGTCCTGGTCAGCGCGTCGGCCGACCGCGCCGTCACGGTGACCTCTTCGGTGAGCTGCGCCGGACCGAGCGTCACCTCGAGCGGCAGGACCTGCGTCGGCGCCAGCACCACGGTGCGAGTCTGGGCCTGGAATCCCGAGAGCGTCCACGCTGATCGTGTACGGGCCCGACGGCAGCCCCGCCAGGATGTAGTCGCCGTTCCCCGAGGTCACCGACTCGCGCGAACCCTGCAGGTTCGGCGACTTCGCGGTGACGATGGCGCCCGGCAGCGCCGCCCCCTGCACGTCGAGCACCCGCCCGGAAATCGTTCCCGTCGTGGACTGCGCGGCTGCACCGGCCGCGAATGTCATCGCGGCGATCACCGCCAGCGCGATTCGAACACGCATCATCTCATCCCTCCCACAGTCGTCCCCCGGCGAACGCCGTGACGATCTGATCCGGTCGCCTGTCTCCGGAGACCGGCACAGACGCGGAGCAAGAGGGACGCCGGGAACGGCCGGGATTCGTGCGATCGCGCACGACGGGACGAACGGTGGGAGGGGTTATGGGCGCGCGTGTACCGACGGTTCGATGCGAGGGACCAACCGTCAGCGGCGGTACACGGACTGCCTGACCAGGATCAGATCGACGCGCGACGGCCGGCACAGTCGATCACCGGTCGAATCCAGATCGTTGGTCTGGCGAATCGGGGAAAGTGGATCGGAGCGAGTCACGTGCTACGTGCCACGTGCTCTACGTGCTACGTGCGAACGTGCGTGCACGTGCGACGTGCTACGTGCTACGTGCTGCGTGCCGGTTCGTGAGCCGGAATAACCAGTAGACCGGCAGCCCGAGGGCGATCAGCACGAGGCCGGCGACGGACTCGAGCGGACGATTGATCAAGGTGTTGATCACGAGCCACAGGGCGACGACGACGAAGACCAGGGGCACGACCGGATACCCGAGCGTCCTGTAAGGCCGCGGGAGGTCCGGAGCGCGGAACCTCAGGACGAACACCGCCGACGTCACCAGGCCGTAGAAGATCCACGACGCGAAGACGACGTAGTCGGTCAGCTGATCGTAGGTGCCCGAGGCGGCGAGCACGCACGCCCACCCGGCCTGCATCAGCACCGCCGTCACCGGCACGCGCGTGCGCGTGTTGAGGACGCCGGCCCGCGCCGGGAAGAGGCCGTCGCGCGCCATGGCAAAGGGCACGCGCGCACCGGTCAGCGTCGAGCCGTTCAGGGCGCCGAGCGCCGAGAGGACGAACGCGATCGACATCAGCCGTCCGCCGCTCTCGCCAAACGCGGTCTGTGCGGCTCTCGTCGCCACCGGCAGGGCGTCCCGGTGGGCCGTCGAATTGGACGACAGGACGTCTGCCCACGGAAGGGCGTAGAAGTACGCCAGGTTCGCGGCGCAGTAGATGCCCATCACCGCGACCATCCCGCCGATGAGCGCGCGCGGCACGTTGCGACCGGGGTCCTTCACCTCTCCCGCGGCCATCGGCATGCTGTTCCAGCCGTCATACGCCCAGAGCGCCGCCAGCATCGCCAGCCCGAACGCTCCGGCGCCGCCGCTCTGGCCGGTCGACGGCGCCGCGAGGTGCCCCCAGTCGCCCGTCGGCGAGAGCAACGCGATGCCCAGCACGACCACGCCAATCCCGCCCACCTTCAGGATCGTCAGCGCCGTCTGCACCCGCCCGCCTACGACGACGGTGAGACAGTTGATGACGGCGAAGAACACAATCGCGCCGATCGCGACGACCTGCGTGAGGCCGAACCGCCACTGCATGGTGCGGCCGCTGAAGGTATACGTGCCGCTGCCCCAGACCGCGTCCAGCGGCACCATGGCGGACAGGAACGTGGCGAAGCCGACGCCGAGGATCGCGATCGACCCGGATCCCGCCACGGCGAAGCGCATCCATCCGAACAGAAACGCCGCCAGCTCGCCGTAGGACCGCCGAAGGTAGACGTATTCGCCACCGGCGTGCGGCAGCATCGCGCCGAGCTCCGCATAGCTGAGCGCTCCCGCAAGCGACAGCAGGCCGGCGGCCACCCAGGCGGCCAGCACGAGCAGCGGCGAGCCGGCATCCTGGGCCATGATGGCCGACTTGATGAAGACGCCTGTCCCGATCACGGTGCCGACGACCAGGGCCGTCGTATCCGTGAGCGTCAGGCCGCGAACGAGCTGGGGTGGTCACGTGCGACGTGCGGCGTGCTACGTGCTGGACGTGCTCGTCGGTGCTACGTGCCACGTGCTACGTGCGAACGTGCGACGTGCTACGTGCCGCGTTCACCTGCGCGATCAGGTAGTCGACGACGCGTTCGAAGGGATCGAAGCCGAACGCCGCGGCGACCGACGGCCGCAGGTTCGAGTTGGCGTTGATGTCGTAGAACACGCGCCGGCCGTCGAGGGTGTCGAGATACTCGATGCCGCCGACGTCGAGGCCCGCCGCGCGCACGATTCGCGCCGCGGTGCGGACGGCGTCGGCCGGCACCTCCGGAAACGGCGCGAACTCCACCGGCGGCGCCGCCACCACCGGCTCGCCCGGCACGGCACACGCCGACTCGCCGTCGTCCGGGTTGCAGACCGGCGACGGACACAGGTTGAACCGGCCGTGGGTCTTCACGCGCATGGCGTAGAGGAGCTCGCCGCCGAGGAACTCCAGGCGCACGATGCCCTGATCGGGATCGTGCGGCAGGTACTCCTGGAGCAGGAACAGGTTGTCGGGCAGCCAGATCGCCGGATCCTGCCGGAAGATCGCCTCGACCTGCTCCAGCGAGTCGACGACCTGGATGCGGGCGCCGCTGCCGCCCTGATCCGGCTTGAGCAGCGCCGGCCAGCGGATGTCGGCGGCGAACCGGTCGAGGGCGCGGACGTCGTTGAAGGTGATCGAGCGCGGGCAATCGATGCCGAGGGTCCGCAGCAGGGTGGCCTGCGCGCTCTTGCTCAACTCCAGCGCGAAGACCTCGGCGCCGTTGAGCACGCGCGCCCCGTCGAGGGCGAGCGCGCGCATGTAGGCGAGCGCCAGCGGCACGGCCCGGGTGTTGCCGCGCAGATACGCGCTGGGGCTGGCCTGGTTGAAGTAGAGGCGCGCGAGCGGCAAGGCCTCGTTGCTGAACGCGGCGCGAGTGAGGTCGAACGGCGCGAACGACACGCCGCGGCGGGTCAAGGCCTCGAACAGCGGCTTCTGCCATTCGGGGTGCTCGTGCAGCACGATCAGGTCCGGGGTCGTCGTGGTCATGCAGGGGAGCGTAGCAGGTTGTCACGTGCTAGTCACGTGCGACGTGCGACGTGCTCGTCTACGTGTACTGAAGAATCGCCTCTGCGGCTGCCGGGTCCCGTCCGCGGACAGCCCCACCCGTCCTCGGCGCCAGGCACTTGTCACGGGGAGGCGCCTGCGCGGCGGGCGGGGCGGCCCCGTCCGCGGCCACCCGCGACCTCGCGCGATTCTCGGCGCCTGGTCAACCGACTCTGCGCGTCACTCTTCGCGCTCGGCGATCTCGCCCTCGATGTCTCCCAGCTTCTCCTGCATGTAGCTGGACGCGTCGCGAACGCCCTGGTTGTAGATCGGCGGGCCGAGCTGGCGGACGAAGAAGTCGAGCAGCGCGGCGGCGCGGAAGTCGCTCAGCGGCTCGTCGAACTCCGCGGCGAAATGATCCTTGAGCGCAACCAGCAGGCTGGCGCGCCGGTCGGCCGACAGCCTGATCCGCATCGGTGAGCGATCGCGAGTCACAGAAAGGTCCTCCATTCACGACGACCGCAGCACGCGGATCCGGTGCGCTTCGCTGTCGGTGACGTAGAGCGTCCCGTCGGCGGCGGCGAACAGTCCGTGCGGCCGCGCGAGCCGGCACTGGCGTGGATCCCCATCGGGACCGTCGCCGCGCGCGCCGGTGCCGAGCACGGTGGTGATGAGGCCGCCGTCGAGATCGATGCGGCGGATCGCGTGATTCTCCGTGTCCGCCAGGAAGAGATGACGGCCCGACAGCGCCAGGCCCTTGGGACCCGCGAGCCTCGCCAGGCGAGCCGGCCCGTCGTCGCCCGAGTAGCCCTGCTCACCCGTGCCCGCGAGATGGTGCAGCGTGCGCGTGCCGGGGGCGATGCGGTAGATGGCGTTGCCTTCGCGCAACGCGAGATAGATGGTGCCGTCCCGATCGATCGCCATCGTCCGCGGACCGTTCAGCGGCGTGCCCGCAAGCGGCGCGCCGTCCGGCGTCGGCAGCCGTTCACCGGTCCCGCCGATCGTCTCGATCGCGCCGGTCGCGAGATCGACCGCGCGGATCCGGTGATTGCCGACGTCGCAGATCAGCAGCCGGCCGTCCGGCCCGATCGCGATGCTGTGCGGCTGCCGCAGCGCCGCCCGTGACGCCGGTCCGCCGTCCCCCGAAAACCCGGCGGCGCCGGTCCCGGCCAGCGTCGTCATGACCCCGGTCCGCCCGTCGATCTTGCGGACGACATGGTTGTCGCGTTCGGCGATATAGAGATGACCCGCCGCGTCGAACGCAATCTCGTGCGGCATGTTCAGCGAGCCCGCGGTGGCAGGACCGCCGTCGCCCGCATACGCACGCGTCCCGTTCCCGGCGACGTCGGCGGTCCGGCGCGTCTCGAGGTCGAGACGGCGGATGCGCTGGTTGTCGAGGTCGCAGAACCACAAGCCCCCATCGCGCACGACAACCCCGTACGGGTTGTTCACCTGCGCGTCCGAGTGGCCAGCCGAGCCCGTGCCGATGATCGTCGACACCACCGGCGCAGCGGTCGCCCGCATCGGCACGAGCGACATCAGAACGGCCTTCAGGGCATCGCGGCGGTTCATGGTCGGGAGTCTACACGTGCTACGGGCCACGTGCGCACGTGCTGTCACGTGCTCAACGTCACGTGCTAGCGTGCTGTCGCGCCCGGAAGCGGGAAGCCGTCGCACCTGGCACCGAGCATCGAGCACCCGGCCCCAGGGAGTTACACTTGACCGACCCATCGTCACCACAAGGATTCCGCCATGACCCGACTGCTCGTCCTGGCGCTCGCGCTCGTCTCCACCATCGCCATTCAGGCGCAGCCGGCATCGGTCGCCGGTGCCTGGACGGTCAACTCGCTCGTCTCCGGCAACGAGAGCACGCAGACCTGTACCTTCACGCAGAAGGACGCCGACCTGAGCGGCACGTGCAAGGGCGACCGGGGATCGTTTCAGATCACCGGGAAGGTCGACGGCAAGACCGTGACCTGGCAGTTCGACATGGACTACGAAGGACAGAAGCTGACGCCCGCCTACACCGGCACGCTGGAATCGGCCGACAAGATGGCCGGCACCGTGACGATCGGGGGCATGGGACTCGGCGGGGAGTTCACCGCGACGCGGGCGAAGTAGTCTCTCCACGTGCTACGTGCTACGTCCTACGTGCGCACGTGCTCATCGTCACGTGCTACGTGCGCACGTGCTGTGCGGCGGCACTCTTCGACCAGCACTGCACCCGGCACCGAAGTAACCTCGCCCTACTTCACCGGCCCGAGATACTTGTCGTACCAGTCCAGCGCTTCGCGCACCATGCCGCGGTAGTCGTTCGGCACGTGTCCGCCCTCGAAGGTCACCCATTTCTTGTGTTCCTTCGGCGTCCCGAACAGCTCGATAAACCGCGCCTGCGAGGCGAGCGGCGCCTGGAAATCGTTCTTGCCGCCGATCAGCAGCACCGGAATGCGGACCTCGGGCGCGAAATTCGCGGGCTGAATCTCCGGCGGATAGTTGAAGCGGACCCCGGCGGACGCAACCACCGCGACGCTGAGCCGCGGCTCGAGTGCCAGCGGGATCGGCGCGAAATAGGCGCCCATGCTGAGGCTGTAGTAGCCGAGCGACTTGATCGCGATGTCCTGGCGGGTCTCGAGATAGTCGACCGACCGGAACAGATCCTTCGCCATCTGCACGTACCAATCGCGGCGATCGCTGGGGCCGGTGATCGCCCGCCCGGCGCGCTCGTAGGTCCCCTGGTAGACGGGATAGATCACCGCGCGGCCGCTGCGGATGATGAAGTCGAATCGCGAGTAGTCGAGCAGCTCGCTCGAACGCGCGTACAGCGCATAGGCGCTGGGAAACACCACGACCGTCTGGTACGGCGGTGACGCGTTCTTCGGGAGGAACACGTTGGCCGAGAAGCGCTCGCCGCCATAGGCGGCGTCGAGGCTGACGCGCTCCTTGCGCCACAGCGGCGAGCTGTCGTCCACGCTGTCGACGCGCGCGTTCAGCGGCGTGCGGTCGTACGCATAGAACCGCCGGTAGACGTCGACCTGCGCCTTCGGAGCCGGCACCACGCTCTTCGGGTCGCCGTGGATGCGGCCCACCGGCAGCTCCGGGGGGATCGTCCCGTCGAGGTTCTTCACCAGCCGGACGCCATAGCGCGAGGATCGCTGCCATGGGTCCTGCGCATCCGTCTCCATGTAGCGATACGCCGGCTCGCCCCAGCTCCCGCCGAGGATGTAGCGCATCGTCGATCCCTCGACGCGGTTCGCGCACCACTCGGCGACGTTGCCGGCCATGTCGAGCGTGCCGAACGGACCGAGGGCGCCGCTCTCGCCGGCCTTGTGCGGGCCCTTGCCCTCGAAGTTGCTGACCCGCAGGATGTCGGCCGAGAGCTCGTCGACGTTGGCGGCGCGGAACCAGTGGTGGATCGACGGCAGGCTCTTGCCGGAGAACTCGGCGAACGCCGCCGCCTCGAACCAGCTGAGCCCGCCCACCGGGAACTCCTGCTGGCCTTCAGGAAAGCGGCCCAGCTCCCACGCCGCCGGGCCGGGGCGGCCGGTCGTGTCGCGGAAGCGCGCCATCGCCTCGTCGAACCCGATCTCGCGTCCGTCGAGGACGAACGGGGCCTTCCAGTACTTGCGCTCGCGATAGCCGCCGGCATCGACGAACTTCTGGAACTGCGCGTTGGTGACCTCGCGCGCGTCGAGCCAGAAATCGGGCAGCGTCACCGGCGGCGCCACGCCGATCGCGAACGGCCCTCCGGCGACCTGCACCATGCCGGGCGGGATGTCGCCTTCTCGCGCCAGCCGAATCGGCAAACGCCGGCCCATCGCCGTACCGCTGATCTCGCGAGGCGCGTATCCGGCCTTGCTCAACCGGACGCGATAGTAGCCAAACGGCAGCCGCGTGCCGGTCAATGGCAGCTGCCCGAGCGGCTCCCAGTCCCCGCCGACGTCGAGGTAGTTCTTCACCGCGACCTCGGCGTCGGCCGGTTCGACCATGAAGGCCGGCTGATACCAGCCCTGATACAGGCGCGCGATGTCGTCGGGCGCGTAGCGCTCCGCCTCGCGGGCCCGCCGCATCGCCTGCACGTACTGCTCGCTCGCGGCCAGCTTCTCGATCTCGGGCAGTGCCTGCGCCCGCACCCATTGCGCACGGCGGGCGCGCACCGTCTGCCACACGCCGGCGCCAGCGGCCGCGAGCAGCAGCAGCACGACGGGAATCGCCAGCGCCGGGCGGCGCCACAGTGGCTCGGGCGTGGCCTGGCGAGTGCGCACGGCCTCGAGATCGGCACGCAGGTGTCCGGCCGACGGGTACCGGGCCGACGGATCCTTGGCCAGCGCCCGATCGATGACGGCCTGCAGCGCGCGCGGCGCATCCGGGCGCGCGGTCCGAATCGGGGCGGGCTGATCGCGAAGGATGGCGCTGATCACGCTGGCGCCGGAGTCGCCGCTGAACGGCCGCCGTCCCGTGAGCATCTCGTAGAGCACGCATCCCAGCGCGAAGATGTCCGAGCGCCCGTCGATGAGGCGTCCTTCCGCCTGTTCGGGCGACATGTAGGCCGGTGTCCCGACGGTGGTCTGAGGTGCGGTCACCAGCGCGGTCATCGTCTCCGACGTCGGGACGGCTTCGAGCAGCTTGGCGACGCCGAAGTCGAGGACCTTGACGAGTCCGGCGCGCGTCACGATGACGTTGGCCGGCTTGATGTCGCGATGCACGAGGCCGCCGCCGTGCGCGGCCTCGAGTGCCGAGGCGATCTGCAGGGCGTAGTCCAGCGCGGTGGCGATCGGCAGCGGTCCGCGATCGATCACGCGATCGAGCGGCTCGCCGTCGAGCAGCTCCATCGCCATGAACGTGGTGCCGTCGTGTTCGTCGATCTCGTGGATGGTGACGATGTTCGGGTGATTGAGCGCGGACGCGGCGCGGGCTTCCTGGACGAACCGCCGCACCCGATCGGGAGCGCCGGCGGCGTGCGCGTGCAGCATCTTGATGGCGACGGCGCGACCGAGGCGCGTGTCCACGGCACGGTAGACGACGCCCATGCCGCCGTGGCCGATCTCTTCACCGAGGCGATAGTGGGACAGCACGTCCATGGCGCGGACGGATTATAGCCATTCGAGGACGCCCGTCGGGCGGCGGTCCGGCGCCGGGGCCACGTGACATAATCGGCCTCATGTCACAGCCCAGCACGTCACGGAAGCGCCGGCGAGAACCTCTCGAGCTGTCGGGCCGGTCGGACCACGATGGGCGCTGCCCGCCGTCATCGTTTCGGCCGTCCTGGCGCTCGCGTCGGCGGTCGGGGCCGGCGGTCAGGCCCCGCAAGGTGCCCAGGCCAAGCCGGTCAAGGCGCTTCGGGCGCTCTACGTCACCGGCGGCGGATTCCACGATTTCGTCGCACACGAGAAGATCCTCCCGCCCGGCGTCTCCGAGCGCGCCAAGATCAAGATCGACTGGACCGTTGACCACACCGCCGGCAAGTCGACCGAAGTGCTGATCGAGCGCCACAAGAACACCGACTGGACGAAGGACTTCGACGTCGTGCTCTACAACATGTCGTTCTCGCACGTCGTCGATCCCGAGTGGATTGGCCGCCTCGCGCGTGCCCATCACGACAGCGGCGTCGGCGCCGTCATCCTCCACGGCGCGGTGCACAGCTACCGCCGCTCGGAGTCGCGGGCCTGGGGCGAGCTGATGGGCGCCTTCAGCATGCGGCACGACAGCCAGCGGCCGCTGACCGTCGAGACGGTCGCCAAGGATCATCCGATCATGCGCGGCGTGCCGCAGAAGTGGGAGACCATCCCCGAAGAGCTCTACGAGCTCGAGCGGGTGTGGCCGACGATGACGCCGCTGGCCGATTCCTTCAGCGTCGAATCGAAGAAGCGCTATCCGCTGATCTGGACGAACACGCACGGCAAGGCGCGGGTCTTCGTCACCTCGCTCGGGCACAACACGGAGATGATCGCCAACCCGCTCTACCTGGACCTCGTCACCAGAGGTCTGCTGTGGACGGCGAGACTCCTGAAAGACGACGGCTCCGTGGCGGTGCCGGCTGCGCGCTGAACTGACCGGTTCACCCTTTTGGCCGCCCTTTCCCGCTTTATCTCGGTAGGAGCCGGACCGCGCCTGCGCACCTGACGTGAACGGGTCGGCGGCTGGCGTGTGCGGCGGCCCAAGGAGCGTCAGATGCGCGTTGAGAGACCGGCGTCCGTCACGCGGTGTCGCCAGAGGCTGATCGTCCTGGCGATCGTCGCGCTCATCCTGTCACCAGGCATCGCCAGATCGCAGGGCCTCCACGGGGTCCTGATCGGCGTCGTCAACGACGAACAGGGGGGCGTCCTTGCGGGCGCGCGCATCACCCTCAGTTCGCCGGCGTTGATCGGCGGGCCGATGACACTCCTGACCGACGACCGGGGGCAGCTCCGTTTCGTCGCCCTGCCCCCCGGCCTCTATTCGATCCGCATCGAGCTGCAGGGGTTCCTGCCGTATACCGACGGCGACCTGCGCATCGGGCCAGGCGCCACCACCGAGACGTCTCCGGTCCTGCAGATGGCGGGGCAGGCCGAATCGATCGTCGTGCTGGGAGGGCGCTCGCACCTGGAGGCGCGCAACCCCGGCTTCGGCACGCTGTTCGGCGAGGAGCTGCAACAGATCCCGGCGAGACGCGCCGGCATGTTCGACGCAATCAGGTTCGCGCCGGGGATCTCGCCGACATCGCCGTCGAGCGGCATGGTCACCACGGTTTCGGCGTTCGGCTCGGGCACCAACGAGAATCACTTCCTGTTCGACGGTACGAACTTCACCTGCCCCTGCAGCGGGATCGCGCGGGCAGAACCCGGCACCGATTTCATTCAGGAAGTGCACGTCCAGTCCGTTGGCGCGTCCGCCGAGTACGGCAACATGCAGGGGGCAGTGATCAACGTGATTACGCGCCAGGGAAGCGAGCGATTCCTGTTCGACGCCGCTTACTATGCCCAGACCGACCGCCTGACGAGCCACCCGGTGGAGCTTGCCTACATCGGATCCGGCGGTGGCGTAAGCGCCTACCGGCGGCGGCGATTGCGTGACGCCACGATGAATCTTGGCGGCCCCGCGATTCGCGATCGACTCTGGTTCTTCGCCGGCTACCAGTCGCTCCGCGACCTCGACAGCCAGCCGGGCACCGACCCGGCGTTCCCGCGGCAATACGAGCAGGAGAAGGTCTTCGGGAAGCTCACCTGGAAACTGGGCGCGGCGCTGCGGCTCGAGCAGAGCTTTCACGGCGAGTTCGGCCTGAACCCCGACCGCCCGACAATCGTGACGCCGTTCGAGGCGATTACCCGGCGGGAAGTGTCGGTGCCGGCGACCACGTTCGGCCACCTGACGCATGCGGCGTCGGCGAACACCCTCTGGGATGTCCGCGTCGGGCGCTTCGTCTATTCACAGGACGATTCGACGCCGGACGGAAGTACGACCACACCAAGCCGGCTCGATCGGGCGTCGGGTGTCACGAGCGGCGCCCCGCCACGCATCGGTTCGATCAGAGTCATGCGGACCACCGCCAAGGGAACGCTCAGCCGCTACCTGTCCGGCCTGCCGGGCGCCGATCACCAGTTGAAGATCGGCGGCCAGCTCGAACGCGGCGAGCACGACTCCCAGGCCATTATTCCCACCGGCGTGCGGTACGTCGACAACAATGGCCGGCCGTCCCAGTCCGTCTCCGCCGACCCCTCTAACATCGGCGGCGCCTCGGTCACGGTGTCGGCATTCGCGAGCGACGCGCTGACCATCGGCGATCGGCTGACCGTCAACGCCGGGCTGCGCTTCGATCACAGCCGGGCGCAGACGCAGGACCTGCACGCCCTCGATTCGCTGGGTCAGGAAACCGACGTCGTCGTCCCTGGCGGCGGGACGCTGTACACGTGGAACATCCTCTCGCCCCGGCTGGGTGTCACGATGAAGCTGACCGCCGATGGCCGGACGTTGATGCGTGCGAGCTACGGCCGGTTCAGTCAAGGGGTGCTGACCGGAGAGATCGAGCCGTTCCATCCCGGCGCCATGCCGACTACGACGAGAGCGTTCGTCGACCCCCCCGGCGAGTACTCCCGGGTGCTCTCCATCATCGATCCCAAGGTCACGCTGGCGTTCGACCCGCAGACGCGTGCGCCGCGCACCGACGAGTATTCGATCGGCGTGGATCGTGAAGTCGGCCGCCGGCTCGCCGTCGCGATCGCCTACGTGCACAAGGACGGGGACCACTTCATCGGCTGGTCGGAGACCGCTGGTCAGTACTCGGAATCAGAGCTCACCGTCGGCGCCGTGACCGTGCCGGTTTTCCGTCTCACCAGTGTGCCGCTGGATCGCCGGTACCTGCTGAAGAACCAGCCCGGCTACTCGCTGACCTACAACGGTCTCGTCATGGTCGCCGAGAAGCGGCGGGCCGATGGCTGGCAGGCGCACGGCTCGTACACGCTGTCGAAGGCGTACGGGCTGCAGGCGTCCAGCGGCGCGACCGCGGCCGGCCCGCAGGTCAGCACCGTGTCGCCGCCGAACGCGATCATCTTCGGGCGGGATCCCAACGACCTCACCAATGCGCGCGGCCGTCTGCCCAACGACCGTCCTCACATGTTCCGTTTGATGGGCAGCGTCGACCTCGCCCGGACCGGCTTCGTGCTTGCCGCCAACATGCAGCACTTCACCGGCAAGCCCTGGGCGCAGAGCACGCTGGTTCCGGGGTTGCCGCAAGGGGACGTGCGGATCCTGCTCGAGCCCCGAGGTTCGCGCCGGCTGTCCTCGCAATCGCTGCTCGATCTGCGAGTGTCGCGGACATTCTCCTTCCGCGGCGCGGCACGCTTCCAGTTCATCCTGGACGTGCTCAACGTGCTCGATGACAGCGCCGAGGAGGGTCTGGCAACAGACAACGTGGCCAGTCCGAACTTCGCCAAGGGCGTCGCGTTCGTCGATCCGCGCCGCGCCATGTTCAGCGTCCGGATCGACGTCGGCCGGTAATCCCGGCAGTCCCCTCCAGGCCGCCTTTCCGGCGGCCTTCAACTTTTCACGGTCTTTTCCCGCTTCATCAGCAGGAGGGAACTGTGAACACCACATCGTCGCTCGTCGCCTGCGGCCTGGTCCTGTGTTCGACGCTGTTGATGAGGGCGACCAGTGCCGCGTCGCCCAATCCTCACCCGCCTGCGGCGGGTCCCGGGGAGCAGACCTGCGGCGGACAGCCCTGTGATGCGGTCGCTCGCGGCCTGTTCGCGTTCTTCGACCGCAAACTCGACGGCCTGCAAGGGAACGGACGGGCATGTGCCGACTGCCACATGCCGACCGACAACTTCCAGCTCTCGCCGGCCAGCGCCGAGGCGCGCTTCCAGTTCCTGCAGTGGCGGCGACAGCGGAATCCCGATGCCGACGATCCCCTGTTCCGTCCGGTCGATGCGGACGATTTCCGGACCAACGGCGACAGCGCGAGCGACTTCAGCAACCTCCGCCAGAACGGACTCGTCAGGATCACGATGCCGCTGCCATCGAAGATCAGGCTGATCGACCCGCTCACCAACCAGCCGTCGAGCGAGACCTTCGTGGATGTGTGGCGCAGCGTCCCGACCGTCAACGACGTGGCGCTCACGGGACCAGACGATGGCTTCGCCTGGCTGCGCGGACCGAATCCGACCGGCGGCTTCCAGTGGGACGGACGGTTTACGACGCTCCAGGAACAGGCGCTCGGGGCGCTGGTCGGTCACGCGCAGATTCAAGGCGTCCCGTCGCAGGGACTCCTCGACGATCTCTCGGCGTTTCAGCAGGTGCTGTTCACGAACGCGCGGGTGCGCGCCCTGTCTGATGCCGTCGACGACGGCACCAGCCCGCTGCCGGACCCCGATCGACGGCTCTCCCCGCTCGAGCAGGAAGGCAAGGCGGTCTTCGTGCGCGCCTGCGCCCAGTGCCACGGCGGACCGGGCCAGTCGACGCCCCAGGCGACTCCGACCGCGCCGCCGGCGCCGGTCGTGCGATTCCACAACATCCTGAGCCAGTGTCCGCGACCGGTGGATGCCCAGACACCGGCCAGGTTCGCGTTCGCCGTCTGCCCGCCGCAACTCCTCAAGAATGTCCGGACCTACGAGATCGAGCTGTCCGTCACCACGGTGACTCCCACCCGGACCTTCCTCCCCGGCGAGAAGATGCGCCGCACCAGCTCCGATCCCGGCCGCGCCCTCCTGACCGGCTACGTCGGCGGTCCCGCGCCTCTCGACGACTGGGAGAAGTTCGACGTGCCCGGACTGCGCGGCATCAGCAGGACCGCGCCCTACTTCCACAACAACAGCGCCGCCACGCTGGAGGAGATGGTCGATCACTACATCGAGCTCTTCAAACGCGTCGAGGCGAACTACGTGCCCGGCAACGCGATCCCGCCGATCGCCACGACCGACGGCGTGCACTTCGATCGCCGGCCGGCTCCCGAGGAGCGCGCCGCGCTGCTCGCCTACCTGCGAAAGCTGTAGGCGCCATGGCCAGACCGCAGCACGGTGACGATCGTGCCTCGGACGCCGGCGCTCGGGGGACATTGACCGCTCATTTGGGCCGCTCGATCAGATAGATGTCCGAGTTCTCGCGCGAGCGGTCGAACACGATGCGCTTCCCGTCCGGGCTGATGTCGAAGCTCCCGAGCGGGCCGCGATAGCTGAGGCGAGTGAGCGGACGCGAGGCCTTCGTCGCCAGATCGAGCAGCCAGAAGTCCACCGCGTTCAGGGCTGGGCAGGTAGACCAGTCCACTGCCGTCGGGCAGGAACCGGTAGTCGAGGCGGACCGACCCGCAGCGCCGGCAGTTCGATGCGGGTGCGATCCGGCCGGATGGCGAAGAGTGGCACACGGCCGGCCTGGATCGGTCCGCTGTAAACGATGAACGTGCCGTCAGGCGACCAGACCGGACTGCCGAATCTGTCGCAGGAGACGAGCTTGATCGGCGGGCCGTCATCGACCGGGATCATGAAGAGGCCGGCCCCTTCCGCGTCCCGACCGCCTGCGGCGATCCAGCGGCCGTCGGGCGACCAGTCGGCGGTCCCGGTGACGCTGATCGACGGAGCAAGCGTTCGGACGTTGGTCCCGTCGGCGGACAGGACTTTCAGGTGCCGCTCGCCTGCATTTCTGACGATCACGGCGACGCGCTGCCCTCCAGGCGCGACCGCCGCGGGCTCTGCGAGCGGCGCGTCCGCTCCGTTCCAGATTTCCTCGGTCTTCCCATCCTGGAACCGCGACAACCCGTCACCCGTTCCGTTGGCTGACAGGAAGAACAGGGACGACCCGCCGAAGCGCGGCGCGAGCGCACGCTCGGTCTGCACTCGATACGGCACGGCGTCGCGATCCTCCGCCCGCCGCCCTGAGAGGATCGGCACGGACCACAACGAGGCCGACGGGTTGGCGCGGGTCACCACGACGCGGCGGCCGTCACGACTCGCCGACACGGACGTGAATCGCGTCGAGCCCCGACACGACGCGGCGCGTGACCCTGCTCGGCACGTCGAGGGTCCACAGCCAGGGACCGGAGCGATCCTGAGCCCGCGCGATGTAGAGCAGGGTGCGCGCATCGAGGGCCGCCAGGTAGTTCATCGACGCCTGGGGCGTTGTCAGCGGCTCCGGCGATCCGCCCGACGGCCGCACGCGCATCAACGTCATTTCGTCGGTCGGGTCCTGGCCGTTCGCGAAGTAGATCCACGGTTCGTTCGGATCGGGCGACCAGATCGGACTGTGGTTGTGCATTTGCGGCCCGAACAACGCCCGGGTCCGTGCGTCTTCAGCCAGCGGCAGTGGGTACGGGTCTGCGCCGGTGCGATCGGCCAGGAACAGCGGATCGCCGTTGCCGTTGTTGAAATGCGCGAGACGGAGTCCGTCTGGCGACCAGGAGGGCGCGGCGTCCTTCTCGCGCAGGAACGGGCGCCTGGTCCCACCGGCCAAGGGCATCAGGACCTTGGGCCCTGCAGCATCCAAAGTGTGAGCTGAGCCAGATCTCCGTTCCGTCACCTGAAAACCCGTGGTACCGCATCAGTCCGCTCGAACGGGGCGCGCTCAGCGACGGCAGGTCGAGCGTGAGGTTTTCGAAATGGCCGGTGCCGACCTGGTTCCGCCAGAGATCGAACTCCCCCTCACTTCACGATCCGCCATGAACGCCACGAACTTTCCGTCTGGCGAGATCTCGGCGCCGCCTTCGGAACCTGGCCAGTCGGTCAAGCGCGTGAACCTGGCCTCGGCAAATGGATCGGATGGCGCCGCGCGCGGTCGACGAGACTCCCACACGGCGATCGCCGTCGCGAGCAGGAGCAGCGCGACCCACGGCAGGAAGCGCGTCAGTCGAGTCGCGGACGGAGGCGGCATGGCGGCCGGTACGCCGGGCACGACCTCCTCGATCGCGTCGATCTCGATCCTGACGTCGCCGATATCTCTCAGCCGCTTCTTCGGGTCTTTCGCGAGGCAGCGAAGGAGCAGCCGCCTGATCGACACGGGCGTTGCCGGCGGCAGCGCCGACCAATCCGGCTCCCGCTCGAGTATCTTCGCGATCGAATCCGATGCGGTCTCGCCGTCGAAGGTCACGCGCCCGGTGAGCATCTCGTAGACCACGCACCCGAACGCCCAGATGTCGGTGCGCTTGTCGACGGCCGCGCCACGCGCCTGCTCCGGGCTCATGTAGGCGGCGGTGCCGATGACGGCAGGCCCACCCTGGTCCGATCCGCCTTCTGCGCCAGGCGGGCGCGTGAGCGAGGGCGCCGCGCTGTCGCCCCCGACGGCCTTGGCCAGGCCGAAGTCGAGGACCTTCACGACCCGGTCGGGTGTGATCTTGATGTTCGCCGGCTTCAGATCGCGGTGGACGATCCCCTTCTCGTGGGCGGCCTCGAGCGCGTCGGCGATTTGCCGCGCGATCGGCCATACCTGGTCGAGTGGCAGACCGCGCCTCCCGCGCGCGGCCAGCGTGTCTCCCTCGACGAGCTCCAGGACCAGAAACCTGACGCCATCGGATTCCTCGAGGCCGTGGATGCCGCAGATGTTCGGGTGATTCAGGGAGGCGAGCATTCGCGCCTCCCGCTCGAAACGAGCCAGCCGATCCGGGTTGCTCGTAAACGCGCGAGGCAGGACTTTGATCGCGACGTCGCGGCCGAGCGCGGCGTCGCGGGCCCGGTAGACCTCCCCCATGCCGCCCGCGCCGAGCAGCGACAGCACCTGGTAGCCACCGAGCGAGCCGCCGGTCATCGCCGCCGGAACGACGTCGGCGGACGCAAACGCCGGCGTCAACTCGGGGCGGACGAGGAAGTCATCATCCGAGTCGGACTCGTCGAGCAGCGATTGCACGTCGCGCCGCATCGAGTCGTCCGGACAGGCCGTCGCGAGAAAGGACGAACGATCTTCCTGCGGCCTGGCGCGCGCCGCGTGAAACAGCTCCTCGATCCGGCGCCATGCTTCAGGCGTCATGGGTGCGTTCGCCACGCATTTCGCGCTTCAACCAGGCCTTCGCCAGACGCCAGTCGCCAAGGACGGTCGAGCGCGACACGTTCAACGTGGCCGCGGTCTCCTCTACGCTCAACCCGCCGAAGAATCGCAGTTCGACGACGCGGCTCTTCCGCTCGTCGAACCGGGCCAGCGCCTCCAGCGCATCGTCCAGCGCGACGACGTCCTCTGCGGGTTCCGCGGTGACGACGAGCTCTTCGTGAAAGGTCACTTTCGGCATCTGGCCGCCGCGCTTCTGATAGTTCCGCGAGCGCGCGTGGTCCACCAGGATTCGGCGCATCACCCGAGCAGACACCGCCAGGAAATGCGCGCGGTCGTGCCAGTCGACGGCCTTCCCATCAACCAGGCGGACGTAGGCCTCGTTGATGAGCGCCGTGGCCTGCAGGCTGTGGCCCACGCGCTCGCCCGCCATGCACAGCCTCGCAATCCGGTGAAGTTCCTGGTGGACGAGCGGGATCAGCCGCTCGAGCGCGCGCTCGTCGCCCTGTCCCCATTTGAGGAGGAGGCCGGTAACCTGTGTGGTGTGGGCCGTGGTGGCCCTATCTTAGGCCTCTTTTCGGCAATCCGCGCTCAGCCGCCGTGCCCGTTCATGGCGCTGGGACTGGTCTATACTGAGCCCGGAAACCCTCTCCAGCCGGCGTCTTTCTGCGACGTTCAACTTTTGACGGTCTTTCCCGCTTCATCAGCAGGAGGGAACTGTGAACGCCACCTCGTCGCTCGTCGCCCGCGTCCTGCTCCTGCTCGTCTCCAGTGTCGTCCTGGCCTGCGGGTCGAAACCGGCAGGTCCCACGGCTCCTGCTCCGACGTCGGTCGCCGTGTTCGCGATCTCGCCGACCAACGGGTCAACGCTCGGTGCCACTATGGTGACGATCACTGGAAGCGGATTCCAACCGGGCGCGACGGTGACGCTTGGTACCGCGGCGATGAACGTCACGGTCCTCAACGGTACCACCATCACCGCAACCGTGGCGGCACACGCCGTGGCAACAGTCGACGTGGTCGTGATCAATCCTGGAGGAGCAAGCGGCAGGTTAGCCGGCGCCTTTGCCTATACGGAGCCCGCACCGTACTCCGTCGCCGCAACCCCCGAGACGGTGACTGCCGGGGACAGGATCACCGTCAGGTGGACGGCGCCGAGGGGCGGGGGATTGGATTGGGTTGGACTCTTCAGGTCGGGGGATTCGAACGAAGACTACCGCTGGTACGAGTACACGAACGGAGGGCTGTTCGGAACGCTGATCGTCACCGCGCCGAACGATCCCGGGCGATACGAGTTCCGGTACCTCCTGGACGACGGTTATGTCGACACGGCCCGCAGCAACACGGTGACCATCGTTCCTCGGGCGTCGGCGCTCAGCGCACGTTGACTGGTCATGTTGTAATCCGCGCTCAGCCGCGGACGTAGGGAATCGTCATCGGCCCTTCCGGCAGCACGACGACCGGCGCATCGGCGCCAATCCGTTGCAATTCCGCCGCGACCGCCTGCTCCACGTCCGCCACCGGCTCGAGGTGCGCGCGGCGGACGTCCTCGGGCGGCAGCTCGCTGCACAGGCCGACACGCGCCGTCATCAGGACCCGCGCGAGCAGCTGCGCCTGCCACTGGTCGAACGTCGCGTATCCCGGCGCCATGATCGTGTCGAGCATCGCCTGCGCGGACTCATGCTGGAACAGCAGCTCCTTGAAGTTCCCGTGTTCCGGAAACCCGTCGTTGCAGCGCGCCGCGGCCACGATGTAGCCGGCCGGGGCGACGACCTGCGCGGCGGCCGACATGCCCTTCACCGTCTGATAGAGGTTCTGGTCGAGCGGATAGCCGCTGTTGGTGGTGACCACGATCGGGGCGCGCGACTCACACGGCACCATGGCCGTTGCCCGCGAGACGTCACAGGCGGCTTCATGCGCCGCGATCGGCGCGCCGCAGAACACCGCGGTGATCTCGCGCCGGCGGTTCAAGGTGACATTGACGCAGAAGTCGAGCGGGACCAGGGCGCCGTCGTGGCGGATCCTGCGCTGGGTCGGGTTGCCCTCGAGCCGCCCCCACGTGGTCGCCTCGTCGCCAATCATCCGCGCGTCGTGATACCGCATGATCGACGCGATGTCGGCGATGCCCGGAAAGATCCCCTTGTAGCCGCCCGAGAAGCCCGCCATGAAGTGCGGCTCGACGAACCCCAGGACGATCCGGCGATCGGCCTCGACATACTCGCGGTTCAGCAGCACCGGGTGGCCGTCCTCCCCGGTTCCCGCCAGCGCCAGCGCCGCCGGGTCGAACGCGTCATGGTTGACGACGCGGTAGGCCGCCGCGATTGGCGCCCCGACCAGGCGCCGCATCTCGTCCGGAGTCGTGGCCCGGTGTGAGCCGGTGCCGATGACGATCGTGATGCGTTCCGCCGGGACGTGCCCGAGCTCGCGGAGCACCCACGGCAGCAGGCGGTCGCTCGGCAGCGGCCGGGTGATGTCGGCGATGACGATGGCCACGCGATCGGTCGCCCGGATGAGGTCGCCGAGCGGCGCCGAGCCGAGCGGAGAGCCGGCGGCGTCAGCGAACGCCCGGGCTTCGTCGGGAAGGCCCGGCACGAAACGGGGCGCGAGCACCGTCACGTTGTCGGCCGGAATGGTCACGTCGAGGCCTTCGGTGCCGTACTGGAGTTTGACTCGCATGTGTCGTGGCCGGTGTGCGACGAGCGGTGGCCGCATCGAGCTCCTGGCGAGGCCGGTATGATGCCACCGAACCGGTCCGGACGCCCGTCCGGCCCGCCCGGGGATTGCGGCTGTGGATGGGTTGGCCCTGTCAAATAACGTGCGATACTGATCGGCGCGTCACTGAGGCGCGTAACAGACTGGAGACGGTAACTTCTATGGCTACGACCGGCACTATCAAGCGCAAGACCGACAAGGGCTTCGGGTTCATCGCCGCGGCGGACGGTACAGAGTATTTCTTTCACCAGTCCGGCTGCGTCGGCACCAGCTTCGACGCCCTGCGTGAAGGTCAGCGTGTCTCGTTCACTGTCGGACAGGGTCCGAAAGGTCCGAGAGCGGAGAACGTGAAGCCGGAATAGTCACGCCGCCCAGGCAACACTCCGGACCGTGATGCAGCGGGCGCGAGGCCACTCGTCTCCGCTGTGTCTACGGCTTTCGCACGATGAACGGCTTCGGCGCCATGCCGATGCCGTTGGTCGTGCCGACCATCAGCCTGATCGGACCTGGGCGCGGCTCCGGCCGGAACTGTCACCTGTAATTCGGCGGCACCCGACAGGACAGCACGCGCCGGCATGCCGTCGAACAAGACGAAGTTCGGCCCGGCCGTGCTGAAGCCGGTGCCCGCCAGCGTCACGACCGTTCCCGGTGGACCCGATTCCGGCGACATGCTGCGAATCGACAGAGGGCCATCGCCGGCGGGATCGCAGACGTCACCGATGGCGTTGCCATTCGTGTCTCTTTGATCGGCGTTCGACACCTCGGGGCAGTTGTCCTGCCCGTCCTCCACGAAGTCGTTGTCGGCGTCGTGCTCGCGCGCGAGCTCCAGGTCCACGGAGACGTGGTTCTTCACGGATGCGTCCGACGTGTGCGTCGCGGTCACGCGCAGATCGATCCCACTGGAACGCTCGGCCTTCGCGGGAACCGACAAGACGAACGACGCCGTCGCCGACGTGCCCGGCTGAACGAGCACGACTCGCGGTGACAGATCGCGGACCTCGCCGACTGTCGTCGTCACGTCGAGTGTGAACGAGGCTGGCTCGGCGCCGACGTTGGTGACGGCAAACGAAAGCCGCCGTGGTGTCCCCGCCTTGATGACGTCCGACATGCCGTAGTCGAAGAACAGCGCCACCGGCTGGGCGCGAAACGTCGCGAGGTCCTGCCGCTGAATCGGCGCGCCGGCCTCGTCCACGGCGTTCATCACGACGCGAAAGGGAACTGCGGGCAGATCGAACGTCCCGAGAAACTCGTCGTCACCCGTATCGGGATGGCCCTTGCGAAGTGGAATGTTTCGCAGCGCGCCGCCGTCGACACCGACGAGGCGAAACGTCGCGGCGGCCGGGCCCCGCCACTGCCGCGCCCTTGCCGTTGCCGGTGCACCGGCCAGCGGCGAGCCGTCGATCCTGAAATAGCCTCCATGCACGCCGGCCTGATGCCGCACGAAGTCGAAGCTGCCGAACCCGATCGGGCTGTCTCCGTGCGCCTTCACCAGCACGGTTGACGCTGGTGCCCCTTGCGCAACGGAGATGGCGACCTGCCAGACTCCCGTCTGCGGACGCGCGACCGTATACATCCGCAGGGTCGCCGGGACTTCCAGGTCCAGGTCCAGGACGGTCAGCGCCGACACCTTGACGTCGCCGTCCGCCTCACCGACGCGGGCCCCGCCCGGCCTGAGAAGCGCGACGTCGATCCCGGGCAGCGATTGGGTGGACACGATCAGGCTGGAGACGGAGCTGTCGACCGGCACGTCAATCGTGCGGGGGCCTTCCGCGGTGCGCACACGCGCCGAGACGATGGCCTGATGGGCGCGGTCGCGATCATCCGGCGCGTTCTGCGCGGCGGCGACGACGGGCCACAGCACGCAGCACGCGGCAAGGACTCTCAGCACGTTCACCATTGGTCGTACCTGGGCATCGACAGATCCGTCATGCCCCTGACGATGCTCGTCGGGGGCACGACGAATGAACCGGCAGGGCCGGGAAGTTGCAGCTCGCAGCGGCTGGCGATTCGGTTCTTTGCAGGATACGTTCCTGCCGCGGGTGGCCTGTCAGCGGCTTTTCAGCGACCCGGCAGCCGGTACTGATCCAGCAGCGCGAGATACTCGCGATCCTGTACGCGCCCGGCGGCGCCGGCGGCAACCGATCGCAGGACGCGCCGTGCCTGCGCGCGCTCGGGCGAGTCTTTCTCCGCGGCGGCCTTGCGCGAGACGCTCGACAGCCGGGCACGCAGTGTGATCATCGCGACCTCGCGCCCGCCGTCGTCCCCGAGCCTGCCTTCCAGCTCGAAGATCTCGGCCAGCATCCGTCCCTCCGCATCGTCGTCGTCGCGCTGGCGCTTGAGGGCCTTCTTGACGTCGGCCTGCCGGGACAACTCGTCGAGCCGCTTCTGCTCGGCTGAGACGTCGAGCAGGCCCGTGAAGTCCGAGACCAGCGCCTGCAGCAGGTAGACCGTGTCGGCGGGCGCGGCCGCCGCGGCGATCCTGGCGCGGCGCTGCTCCGCGAATCGGCCGATCAGCGCAGCCTCCTTCGCGCGCTTTCCAGACCGCATCGCCTGCAGCTCCATCCATTCGATCGCCTCGCGCGCGACGTCGTCTGGCGGCAGCGTGTGCCCGCCGGTGAAGACGGCGAGGAAATGCGGCGAGGTGAGCTTGCGATCGAGCAGGCGCATCTCGAGATGATTGAAGTCCTCGGTGCCGGCGGTGCTGAACACGGCGAACGGCACGGTGGCGCGAGGCTGGCTGTCGGGATAGCCGGCGCTGGACGCGATGACGCCGGCGATGTTGTTGCCGGCGAGCGCGACGACCATGGCGACTCGCGCGCCGCCGGACATGCCGGCCAGATACACGCGGCGGGGATCGACGGAGAACCGGCGGCCGACGTCCGTGCTCATCGCCACGGCGGCGGCGGTCGAGACCGCGAACGGGCCGTTCCGCGAGTTGTTGGACGCCGCGATGATGTAGCCGTACTCCTCGGCGGCGGCCTGGTACTTCTCGACCATCGCCCGGCCGCGCGCTGCCGGGTGGAACGCGAGGAGCAGGCTCCACTGGCGATCGGGCGTGTAGCGTGATGGCAGGTAGAGCGCGTAGCTCTGCGCGGCGTCGTCTTCACACCGCACCGGATCGACGATGACGCCGCGCTGCAGCGCCTGGGCGCCGGCGTGCGACGCGCACAGGAGGAGCAGCAGGGCGGCGAGGCCGGCGCGTTTGCGGATCGTCATTTCGATCGCAGCAGCTCGGTGACGTGCTGGCTGGCGTTGCGAACCAGGACGATTGCCGATGTCGTCGACTCGTTCGTCCCGGCCTGGATCATCAGGAAGCGTCCGTCCGGCCCCACGTCGAATGCGCGTTGTGACCCTGGCTCGAATCCGCCTTCGAACAGCTGCCGCGGCAACTCGAGCCGTATCGCCGACGCGCCGGGCGAGGCGGGTGCGACCGCGGCCGCCATCATCCGGGTGCCGTTTCGAAAGAACAGCTGCCGTCCGTCCGGCGACCAGACCGGATCGCGGCCACCTTCGCTCGAGACGCGGACAGGATTGTCGGCGGCAGGGAACGATCGCACCCACACTTCCGGTTGCCCCGTCTGATCGGAGACGTAGGCGACCCACCGGCCGTCGCGCGACACGCGCGCCTCGCGCTCGTCGAAGCGGGTGGTCAGCCACGGCCGCGACGTGCGATCGGACATCTTCAACAGCTGCAGATCCTGGCGGCTTTCGGCCGTGACCTGTGTGACAAGCACGAGGTCGGTTCCCGGTACAAAGGCCAGCGGCACCTGCGGCTCGCTGGTCGTCGCCAGCGTCTCGGGCTCCGTGGAACTGCCATCGGCGGCCACGGCGTTGAGCGCGTTGGTGGCGCCGCGGGTGATGAACAGGATGCGTGTGCCGTCGGGAAACCAGATCGGGAAGAGGTTGTGGTGCTCGAAGGTCACCGGCACAGGCGGCCGGGCCGGGCCGGTGAGCTGGTGGATCCAGATGCGACCCTCGACGGTCGGCCCAGTCGTGATGGCGAGCCGGCTGCCGTCGGGCGAGAGCCGCGGATACCGCGGAAAATCGAGCGGCTGTTCGATCGCCGGCGTCGGCGTGCCGTCCGGATTGACCCAGACGATGTTGCGCGGTCCGCGGCTCAGCCCACCCGAGATGTACACGATGGACCCGTCGGCCGCCGCCGCGACATTGGCGACCCCGGCCGCCGGCTTGGTCGAGACGTCCTCTTGAACCACGACAGGAGATCCGGATGTGCGCAGCGTGGCCGGGTCGAACGCGACCACCATCAGCCGCTGATCCTGCGCGTAGAGGAGATGGCCGGAGTCGAGGTATTCGGCGCCGAACCCGGATTCGACGAGTGTTGTCGGGGCGGGGTCGCCAGTGAGGCGGCGCGCCACGATCCGGGACGCACCCCCGCGCAGCGCCACGGTGTAGACCACCGACTTGCCGTCGGGCAGCACCACCGGGCGAAGGTAGTTGCGTTCGTCTTTCGATTGGTCGGGCGCGGCGATCAATGTAGGTTCGCCGCCGGCGGCAGGGACGCGGAACAGCCCGAGTCCGCCCGCCTGCGCAAACACGATCGAATCGTCTGGCGCCCAGCTCGCGCCGCTGAAGATGACCGTGAGGCGACAGATCGCTGACGCTGGCGCCGCCGTCCACCGGGACGCGGCGGAGGTCGTTGAGGGTCGCGTAGCCGATCTGCCGGCCGTCGTGTGAAAAGAACGGCTCTCTGCCGCGATCGGTGCCGGCGAGCACCGTCGCCTCGATGCGGTCGATCCGCCGCACGGCAATGCGGAAGTCGGGCGACACCCCGGTCGTGTACGCGACAAGCGATCCGTCGCGGGAGATGGCGACGTTCCGCCCGGCAGGCTCGGTCGTCAGCGGCGCCGATGCCGATGCCAGAGCGAACCGTTCGACGCGCGGCGCCGGCGGCGGCGTGCGCCACAACGGCAGCAGGAGCGCCGCGATCCGCGACTCCCGCGACAATGCCCGCGACGGCGCCAGCACCGATCCAGCGCGATCGTGAACCGGCCGGTGCGAGCGGCAGCGGCGCCGCGTCAGCATCGGTGATGAGCAGCTTCACGTCGCTCATGTCGCGAAGCCGCCGCGCCGGATCCTTTTCGAGCAGCCGGCGCAGCAAACCCGCGAGCGGCCGCGCGGCTGGCGGCAGCGCCTGGTAGTCCGGCTCGTCCCGCAACACGCTGGCGATGGTGTCCGAGATCTCGTTGCCGGCGAACGGACGCCGCCCCGCGAGCATCTCGTAGAGCACGCATCCGAATGCCCAGACGTCGCTTCGCCGGTCGGCCGCGCGTCCCCTGGCCTGCTCCGGGCTCATGTAGGCGGCGGTCCCGAGGATCACGCCCTCCCCGGTCATCAGCGCTGGCGACGTCAGCGTTGGCGCATCGATGTGTGGGCCGCTCGACGGCTCGGCCGCCTTCGCCAGACCGAAGTCGAGGACCTTGACCGTCCCCTCCCTGGTCAGCGCGATGTTCGCCGGCTTCAGATCGCGGTGGACGATGCCCTTGTCGTGCGCCGCTTCCAGGGCCTCGGCGATCTGCCTGGCGAGGACAACCGCGTCAGCGGCGGGAATCGCGCCGCGCGCGAGCCGATCGGCAAGCGTCTCGCCGTCGACGAACTCCAGGACGAGCACCTGCCGGCCATCGACGTCTTCGAGGCCGTAGATGGCGCCGACGTGCGGGTGATTGAGCGACGCCAGCACCTGCGCCTCGCGGCGGAAGCGCGCCAGCCGTTCGGGATCGTCCGTGAAGCTGTCGGGCAGCGTCTTCAGGGCGACGTCACGGCCGAGCCGTGTGTCCCTGGCTCGATACACCTGTCCCATGCCGCCGGCGCCGAGCGGCGAGAGGATCTCGTAGGGACCGAAGCGCATGCCGTTGGCGAACGTCATCGGGCGTGCGCTGATTCTAGTTCGTGTCGGCCGCCCAGCACCGGAAGCTACAATCCTGGGGCGTCTTTCGATCACCGATCCCCGATCACCGATCACGATGCGGTCGCAGCGTAGTGCCGCCCTACTTCGGGGTGACCTTCAGGTTCCGGAAATGCGCGACCGTGCCGACGTCGAGCCAGAGCGCCACGGCGCCCTTCCCGTTCGCGCCGGTCTTGACGTCGTTCACGATCAGCGTGGGCTGCTCGCTGTTGTGGACGTAGAGCTTTGCCGCGGCGCCGGCAACTTCGACCTTCACCTTCGTCCACGCGCCCGGCACCAGGTCGACATAGGCTTCGTACTTCGCCGGCGTCTCCTTGCGCAGCCGGAACCACGGCCACTCCGGATGCGAGATGTACTGGACCGACCGGTTGCGCCGCTCCTGATCGTCCGCCCGGCCGTTGGTCGGCCGCAGGTACATCGCGTCGTAGGTCTTGTTGTCGGGCTGCACCCGGAACGCGATCCCGACGAACCCACGCGCGCCCTCTGGCGCATCGGGCGCGGGGGCGCCCGCGAGCTCGAGCTCGATGACGCCATTCGAGAACTCGAGATCCTTGATCCGCGCGAGCTGCTCCACCGGGCCCTTGCCGCCCTCGGCCTGCTTCCGGCCCTCCGGCGAAATCGTCAGGCGCACGCCCTTTTGGCCCTGCCACGTCGCGGCCTCGGCGGTGACGTTGAGCAGCTCGAGCCCGGTGGCCGACTCGAGCGGATAGTTCCCGACCTGCTGCGCCAGCCCGGGCTCCGGAACCAGGAGCATGACGGCGGCGGCAGACGCGACCAGCGTGACCTTGAACATCGGTGAGCTCCCTCGACTGCGTGTTGTTGCCTGCTTACTGCGGTAACGAAGCCGGCCTCACCGGCTTAAGGTTGTCGTCCCCGTCAGTGTCGATGAGCAGCCGCCGCGGATCGATCCCCGCGCGGGCGGGCTTCTCCGTGACCGTTACGGTGATGCGCTGCACGCCGTTCCGGATTCGATGCTGCCGCAGGTAGAGCGGCGGGGTGTCCCGCCCTCCCCTTCCGCGTTCGCGAACACACCCAGCTCGACCAGATCGTCCATGGGCGCCACGGTCTCGACACCGGCGGTATCGACCGACACCTTGCGCGCCCGGACGTCGAGCGCCACCCGCCACTCGCCTGGTCCAGTCTGCTCGACGCCCGCCCGTTCCGTCGCCAGCTCCCAGAAGGTGTTGGTTTCGAACAGATCGGCCAGCAGGCCGTGCAGAGGCTGCGGGACGGCCGCCTGCAGCTCGCGGTAGAGATCGAGCGGTGTCGGCAGCGGCGGCGTGCCCGATCCGTGGGTCACGAACAGCCGCTGCAGCGCCTGGCGCACGGGCTCCGCTCCCGCATACTCGCGCAGCGCATACATCGCCAGCGGTCCCTTGCGGTAGGCGAGGAACCAGTCGTCGGCACGGAGCAGCGGCACGTCGGCGCGCGCGCGCGGCGTCAGGTAGGCCTGGCGCATCATGCCGAGCAGACGTTCCAGGTGCCCGCGGCCATGCGTGCGCTCGACCACCTCCAGCGCCGAGTACCAGGCCAGCGTCTCGGTCAGCACCGCGGCGCCGTCGACACGCGCCGGCGTGAGCGCGTTGCCCCACCATTGGTGCGCGACCTCGTGTGCCACCACGGCGAACGGCAGGTCGATGTCCCGAGCATCGGCATCCGGATTCAGCAGCGCGAACCCTTCCTCGTAGGCGATGGTGGTCGGCGCGGCGTGCAGGAGCACACTCCCGCCAGGATGCTCGACCAGCCTGATCTGGCGGTGGGGATACGCGCCGTACTCCGAGGTGAGGTAATCGAGCGAGGCCCGGACGCTCCGGACCATGCGGTCCACGTTCCACGCGTGCGCCGGGTGAGAGAAGACCTGTATCTCCGGCGCCTGCCCCGAGCGAGCCTCCGCGTAGGCCGCCGAGAAGATGGCGTAGTCGTTCCGGATCGGCGCATCGGTCACATAGTGGAAGTAGCGGCGCCCGTGCTCGGTCCAGGTCCGGCGCAGCGTCCCGGCCGCGACCGCCACCTGCCCTTCGTTGGTACCGACCACAGCCTCGAAGGCAATGCGCGCCGCGTCTCCGTCACCGCGTCGCGCCTCCCCTTCGTCCGGCATCGCGCCCTCCGAGAGCGCGGGGAGCCCGTAGGCCCGACGCTCGCCGGCGCCACGCAGCTCGCGGCCCGGCTGGTAGCCGATGGCGGGCAACCAGGCCGCGTTCGTGAAATAGGTCCCGTTCGACACGACCGACGCGTCGATCCCGCGGTTCGGGAAGCCGGACGGCGTCGACTGGAGCTCGAAGTGAAGCTGCAGCGACTCGCCGGGGCGCAGCGGCATCTCGAGGGCATAGATACGATGGCCGGCCTGCTCGTCCAGCGCCACCGGCTTCGCGTCGCGATCGAAGCGGACGGCCGTCGTCCTGACGGCGGGCTTCGTCGCGAGATGCACGGTGTCGATGGCCGCGTCCGTCGAGTTCACGAGGCGGTAGGTCCCGACGATCTCGACGTGCCGGGCATCGGGATGGATCTCGACGCGCAGGTTCACGCCGGTGAGCCGCGGCTGCGGAATGCCCTTGAACGACCCGTAGCGCCGCTCGTAGTCGGCGCGCGACGCGAGGCCAGCAGAGGCGGGACGATACGCGTGCAGGACGTTGGTGTTGTAGAAGATGAATCCGCCAACGGTCACGATGAGGACGACCGCGGCCACGACGGCCCCGGCGGTGCCGCGTGTCATCCGTCGCCGCCCCTGTTCGAGCCGCGACCCGAAGCCCGCGTTCCTGCCCCGGACGCGGAGCAGCGTCGCGACCATCGCCAGCAGCGCCGCCCATGCGCACCAATACAGCTTGAACCACAGCCACCCGCCGATGAACGGCTCGAAGCCGCGCATGTCGGAATACATCCAGCCGGGATCGCCGCCGTACACCAGCAGGTTGTGCTCCAGCCCCAGGGCCCGGCCACCCGTCATCACGCCGTAGGCCATGACGACGAGGAGATGGCCGACGTACTTGTGGTTGACCAGCGTGTGGATGACGAGGGCGAGCATCGCGAACAGGAGGTAGTCGGCGAGCTGCAGCCCGAACAGGGTCCTGGCGTAGAGCCCGATGTCGAAATCCGTGTAGCCGAGGACCCGCTGCGCGACCATCGCGGCCACCATCATCACCGCCTGCAGGGTCGCCAGCACCAGGCCCAGGCCGGCGAACTTGCCGAAGAAGAGCACCCAGTCCGGCACCGGCGCGGCGTCGGTCAGTTCGTGCAGCCGCGCGTCCCGTTCCCGCCACACGACGTCGCCGGCGAGGAAGCCGATGATCAGCGGGACGACGATCCAGTTGATCTCCTGCGGGCTCGCCAGGGGAGCCGCGAGCACCGCGATCATGCGCTCGGCGGTCGCGAACAGCGGCACCCCCATGTGGGCGATCGGCGTGCTGCTGAATACGAGGAAGACCGCCGTCGCGACGAGGAGCACGGCGCCCCGGCCGGCGACGATCGCGTGCCACGAGTCCCGCGCCACACCGATTAGCTGACCGGTGCGAGTCCACGCGTCGAAGGCGCGACGGACCGGAATTGTCGCGAGCGCGTGGACGTCGCCATGCCAGGGCGCCGTATCGGCGGCACGCACGCCGCGGGACCACGCCGCGCTCGTAGTGTGATGCGCGAACCGGAACCTGACATGGGTCAGCGCGAGCACGCCGGCCGCAACGCCAATCCACAGCAGGCGATTCCACAGCAGCGCGCCCCCCAGATCGATCGCACGCGTACTCCACTCCGCCGGGGTCCATGTCATCGACAGCTCGGCAAGGATCGTGGCGCCGAGGGGATCCAACAGCTTGGCCAGGTCCCATCGCCCCGACGTGCCCGCGACGACCGTCCAGGCGAACGCGGACGCGCTGACGAGCAGCAGGCCGCCGACATAGGCGAGCGTGGCGCGCCGGCCGAGCGCCGCCAGCGAGAACAGCACGGCAGTCGCAACGAACGCGTTCGGCAGCACCACGAAGAGGTACGCGTCGACGTAGGATGCGGCACGAAAGGGTCCCACGATCTCGGACGGGCCAGCCGTGACCACGAGGAGCATGAAGCCGAGCGGCACGGTCAGCAGGATGGCCGCGAACAGCACGAACGCCGCGAGGAACCGGCCGCCGAGGTATGCGGCCTTGCTAACCGGCGCCGTATAGACCAGCGGAGCCATCCGCGCCTGCACGTCGCGAACCGCCGCATCCCCCGCGACGCCGCAGCCGATCATCAGGCCGAGCGTGCTGAACAGCAGGCTCATCACCGCGATGATGAAGGGACCGTTGGCCGTCGAGCCGGTGGTGCGGGCGTAGTCGCCGGCCAGCTCGCCGGACGCGAGCAGCGTCGCGCCCAGGAGGATCGCGGCGTAGACCCATGTGGCCACGCGACGCGACTGGTAGCTCAGTTCGAACCAGAGGATTTCACCGAGCGGCATCACGCCTCATCGCGCTGAAGTAGACGTCCTCCAGGTTCGGCTCCACGGCGTCGAACGCAGCGCCCGGCGACGTGTCGCTGTGGACGCGGACCACGGTGCGTCCGGCGAGCAGCCTGCTCGAGATGATCGTGTGCGCCCGTGCCAGGTCGGGCAGCTCGGTCTTGGCGATCTCCCGCCGCCAGATTCGGCCCCGCATCGCGGCAATCGCCCGCAGCGGATCGGCCTCCAGCAGAATCTCTCCCCGATCGATGATCGCCACCCGCCCGCACAGCTCCGCCACGTCGTCCACGATGTGCGTGGAGAGGATCACGACCGCGTCCTGGCCGACGTCGCTCAGCAGGTTCAGGAACCGGACGCGCTCGGCGGGATCGAGGCCGGCGGTGGGCTCGTCCACGATGATCAGCGTCGGGTTGCCGAGGAGCGCCACCGCGACGCCGAAGCGCTGGCGCATCCCGCCGGAATACCCGCCGAGCTTGTGCCGGCGAACCTCGAACAGGTTGGTCTGCCGGAGCAGCGCGTCCACGGTCTCCTGGCGCGCCCGCCGCGACGTGATGCCCTTGAGCACCGCGAAGTGATCGAGCAGCCGCTCGGCGGTGGCGTGAGGATAGAGGCCGAACTCCTGCGGCAGGTAGCCGAGCGTCTGGCGGACGCGATCCTTTTCCATCACCACGTCGATGCCGTCGCCCGTCGACGGATCGACGAGGCGGATCGAGCCCTCGTCCGGCTCCTGCAGCGTGGCGATCGTCCGCATCAGCGTCGACTTGCCGGCGCCGTTCGGCCCGAGCAGACCGAACATCCCGCGGGGAATGGTCAGCGAGATGCCCTTGAGCGCGATGACCCCGTTCGCGTAGCGCTTCGACAGGTTCTGGATCTGGAGTGCCATGACTGAGATCGAGGAGTGCAGTGAACGCCGCACCTAGGCGCGGCGACGCTCGCGGTGGCGCGACGCCGCTGCCCACAGCGCGGCGAGGCTGCCGCCGGTCCAGAACAGCGTCGCGACAACCCACTCGCCCGGATCCGGAAAGGCGCGCCAGACGACAAGCCGTTCGCCGGTGGTAAGACTGGCGGCGACCTGCAGCGACTCGGTGCGCGCGGTGAGGAGCGCATGGATCCCGTACCGCCCGTTCAGGAGCGCGTCGACCACGCGGTCGGCGCCTTCGATCACGCGAACAGCGTCCGCCGTCTCGGCGATCGCGACGAGCAGGAAGAAGCCGAAGACGCCGCCGGCGATCCAGCGCAGCGGCTGTCGAAGGCCGACCGCGATCGCGCTGGCGAGCAGGTAGGTGACCGTCGCGGCCGTGAACGGCACCAGCCAGAGCAGCGGCTGCGGTGTCCACCAGACCTGCTGCACGGCAGCCGGATCGAACGGGCCGGTGAACTCGCGGGAGTACGCGGGAAGTGTTTGGCGCAGCTCCTCGCCAAGGACGGTTCCGCCCGAGAACAGCGCGACCGCGAGGATCCAGAGCACCGCGAGCGCGACCGCCGCCATCAGCCACACCCAGCCGGCCAGGACTTTGACGAGGGCGTGCCGCCGGCGCGCCACCGGAAGCGTCCAGAGAAAGCCGGCGGCGAAGCGGTCCTCCCCCTTCCACACCCCCAGCGGCAGCAGGAGCCCCAGCAATCCCGGCAGGACGTACTGCTCGGGATGGAAGTTCACCACCTTCCCGGTGCCGCGGAGCTCGACGGTGATGAGCAGCATCGCCAGCGCGAGCAACACGCCGCCGACGATTACGGGCCGGCGGAGCATGAATCCGATGGCGCGGATCTGCGCCGCCAGCACGGCGCGCAGGCCCGGCGTGGCATGGCGGGCATGGTGAGAATGCAGCGCAGGCTGGATCATGAGTTCACTTCTCCCGCGAGGAGCGCAAGCGTCGCGTCCTCGAGCGCCAGCGACTGGACCTCACGCACCATGGCGCCGGCGAGCGTGATCCGGTCGATGAGTTCGCGGCGATCGCCGACCAGCGTCCACAGCGCCTCGCGGCCAGCGCCGGCGCGGACGCCGGCGGCCGCGAGCGCGCGTGGCGGCTGCCATCCGGCCGGGACCTCGACGCGATAACGCCCGACGGTCCGCTGCAGTTCGTCGCGCGGCATCTGCGCGGCCAGCCGTCCGTCCCGGAGCACGCCGACGTGATCGGCGAGCGTCTCGAGCTCGTGGACCTGATGGGTCGAGATCAGGATCGTGGTCGGCGTGTCGGCGAGGTGTTCGGCCAGCAGCGACAGGGTGCGGCTGCGCACCACCGGATCGAGGCAGTCGGTCGGCTCGTCGAGCAGCAGCACGGGCGGGCGGTGCGCCATCGCGAGCACGAGCTGCAGCCTCCGGCATTCCCCCTTCGAGAGCGTGCCGACCGTGCGCCGACGCTGCAGGCCGTAGACGTCGATCAGCCGATCCGCATACGCGCGATCCCACGCCGGGTAGTAGGCCGCCGCGTGTTCGAGCAGCGCCGCGCACGTCATCCAGCGATAGCCATGGTCCGGCCGCTCCGGAACGTAGCCGACCTGCGCTCGCGCCTCGGGCCCGTCGCGAACGGTGTCGAGTCCGAGGATCTCGGCGCTGCCCGCGTCGGCGCGCTCCAGGTTCATCAACACCTTGAGCGTCGTGCTCTTCCCCGCGCCGTTCGCGCCAACCAGCACGTAGACCGCACCCTCGGGGACGTGAAGGTTGACGTCCTCGAGCGCGGTGTCGCGGCCGTATCGCTTCGACAGGCCGGTGGTCGCAATCGTGGCGACGCCGGTCATCTCGCGTCTCCCTTCCTGGAGGCCGGCGCCGGCAGCGCGGGCGCGTCCTCTTCTTCCGACGCCACCTTCCGGATCATCTTGATCAGCTCCTCGACGCCAAGCCCGCTGCGGCGCGCGTCGATGACCGCGCGCTTCGCCACCTCGCGGGTGACGCCGCGCCGGTCGGCGCGCGCCGTCGGCGACACGAACGTGCCCTCGCCGCGCCTGACGTACAGCACCCCGTCGCGTTCCAGCTCCTGGTAGGCCTGCAGGACCGTGCGCGGATTGACGACCAGCTGTGACGCGAGCTCGCGGACCGAGGGCAGCGGGTCTTCGGGCCGCAAGGCGCCGACGACCAGGGCCCGGCGCACCTCGTCCATGATCTGGAGGTAGAGCGGCCGCCCGTCCCCGGGATCGAGGTTCACCGCCAGCATCGCGCCTCTACAGTTGCGGTGTAGCACATGACTGCAACACAATATCAGACGAGCGGCCGCCCGCGGCGGTTCCATCGGTCAGATCGGAGGAGTCACGCGCCCTGACGGGGCGCCCAGCAGTTCGGGGAATGGGGCCTGGGCCGGCCGCTGCTCACGAGCCGCTGCGGACCGGCTGATATCGGTCGAGCCAGTCGAGTATTTCGCGAATCATGCCGCGGATATCGTTGGGGGCGTGCCCGCCGTCGAGTATCGCGTGACGCTTGTGCTCGGGTGGAGTCCCGAGCAGCTCGATGAAGCGCCGCTGCGCGGCAACCGGCGCGGAGAAATCGTCCCGGCCGTTCACGAGCAGCACCGGCACCCGCACACGAGGCATGAAGTTGGCCGACTGGATCTCCTGCGGATAGTTGAACCTGAGCCCGGCGAGCGCGAAGATCGCCGACTTGATCCGCGGCTCGAGCGCGACGGGAATCGGCCCGTAAAACCCGCCCAGGCTCATGCCGTAGAAGGCGAGCCGGTCGAGATCAAGGTCGCGGCGCGTTTCCAGGTAGTCGATGGCGCGAAACACGTCCTTCGTCCATGTCACCTGCATGTCGCGTACGGCGCTCGGCCCGGGCAGGGTCGTGCCCCCGCCGCGCTCGAACGTGCCCCGGTAAATCGGGTAGAGCAACGCCCGGCCGCTGCGGACCACGAAATCGAAGGCGAGGTGATCCAGCTGGGTGCTCGACTTGGCCTGCCGCGCGTAGGCGCTCGGGAAGTAGATCACCGTCTGATACGGCGGCCGGCCGTGCTTCGGCAGGAAGAGATGCGCCGGGATGCGCTCGTTGCCGTAGGCCGCGGCAAAGCTCACCTTCTCGACGCGGAAGTTCGGCGAGCTGTCATCCACCGCCTCGACTTTCTCTGCCAGCGGCGCACGATCGTAGGTATAGACGCCCTTGAGCACTTCGAACTGGGCATCGGTCACCGGCACGAGCGCCGCGGGATCGCCGTAGACCTGCGGCACGGGATCGCGGGCACGGTCGGGGACCGGTCCGAGGTCCTTCACCAGGCGTGTTCCAAAGTTCCCGTTCCGCTGCCAGGGATCGGCCGCTTCCGGGTCGCGGAACCGATAGGACGGCTCGTTCCATGCGCCGCCCAGGATGTAGCGCAGCTCGCGGCCCGCGGGGCTGTTCAGGCACCATTCCTTGACGTTGCCCGCCATGTCGAGCGTGCCCCACGGGCCGAGCCCGGCACGCTTTCCCGCCGGCTCCAGCCCCTTCTGATCGAAGTTGCTCAGTCGCAGTACGTCCGAGAACGGGCTGTCGGTGCCTGCCGCCCGATGCCAGTGATAGATCGTCGGCAGTGACTTGCCGGTGAACTCGGCGTAGGCGGCGGCCTCGAACCAGCTGATTCCGCTCACGGGATAGTCGGCGCGGCCTTCCTGATACGTGCCCAGCTCCCACGTCGACGGACCAGGCCGGCCGGTCGTATCGCGGAATCGCGCCATCGCCTGATCGAAGGTCTGGAGACCGGACGGTGACGAGAAGGGCTGCTTCCAGAACTGCGGGGTGCGATACCCGCCGGCCTCGACGAACCGCTGATAGTCGCGATTGGTGACCTCGGTCCGCTCGATCCAGAAATCGGGCAGGATCACCGACCCTGCCACGCCGAGGGCGTAGGCGCCGCCGCGGACGAACGTCATGCCCTGGGGCGTCGTGCCTGACGGCCACAGTTTGATCTGGGTTCCGTCGGCGAGGCTGACCTCGACCGGATCGTGGCCGGCAAGACTCACCCTGGCGCGGTACAAACCGAGCGGCATGAAGTCGCGAATCGGCGTGCGGCCAAGCGACTCCCATGCTCCGCCGGGATCGGCGTAGTCCTTCACTTGCACGTCGGCGCCTTCCGGCGTCGTCGTCAACGACATCGGAAACCACTGCCCCCGGACGCGCGCGACATCGTCTGGTGCATACCGCTCCGCGCTGCGGGCGAGGCGAACCGCGGCGAGCGCGTGGTCGGCGGTGTGGGAGAGCCGCTCGATCTCGGGTATCTGCTGACGCGCCCATCCGGCGCGGCGGCTCTGGACGCCGGCCCAGACACCATAGCCGGCGGCCGCGACGAGGACGAGCGCGAGCGGCATCACGAGCGCGCGCCGGCCGCGGGCGTCGGACGACTGGCGGTTCAAGCTCGTGACGACGCCGTCCAGCGCGGCCTTCGCCGACGCCGCGTCGCGGTACCTGGCATCCACATCCTTGGCCAGGCATCGGTCCACGATTGGCTGCAGCGTGGCCGGCAGGTCCGCGCGCGCGGCCTTCAGCAGTGGCGGCTGATCGCGCAGGATCGCGGTGATGAGGCCGATCTCGGAATCGCCGGCAAACGGCCGCCGGCCGGTCAGCATCTCGTAAAGAACCGCGCCGAACGAGAAGAGATCGGATCGGGCGTCCACCGGGTGACCCTGCGCCTGTTCCGGCGACATGTACGCGGCCGTTCCCATGATGATGCCCGGCCGCGTGCCGACCCCGGTCATCGTGGCGTCGGTCGGCTCCGCGTCGGTCAGCTTCGCGAGCCCGAAGTCGAGAACCTTGGCGCGGCCGTCCGGTGTGACGACGATGTTCGCGGGCTTGATGTCGCGGTGGACGATGCCCGCCTGGTGCGCGACCGCGAGCGCCGACAGGATCTGGACGGCGTATTGGAGCGCCGTCGAGACTGGCAGCGGACCGTCGCGCAGCATCTTGTCGAGCGACGCGCCGGCGACCAGCTCCATCGCGATGAAGGTCGCGCCCTGGTCCTCGCCGACGTCATAGATGGTGACGATGTGCGGGTGATTGAGGATCGACGCGGAGCGGGCTTCCTGGATGAAGCGGGCACGGCGCTCGGGGTCGCCTGTCGCCTCGGCCGGCAGCATCTTGAGGGCGACCGTGCGACCGAGCCGCGTGTCGACCGCCCGATACACGACCCCCATCCCACCCCGGCCGATTTCCTCTTCGATGCGGTAATGGAGGACCTGCACGGCCCGGCGATTATATGCGGCCGCCCGGAATCGAGTCCCCGACGTGGTCGACTTGGCCACGGTAAATGGCGGTCCCGCTCGTTGACAAAATAATTTGTCAAGGCTATCGTGACCGCATGCTGGACGTGGCGGTCATCGACGATCCGGGCGCGGCCATGGCCCTCCTCGACCCGATCAAGATCCGGCTGCTGGCCGAGCTGCTCGAGCCTGGCTCGGCCGCGACGCTGGCGGTACGGGTGGGGCTGCCGCGGCAGAAGGTCAACTACCACCTGCGCGCGCTCGAACAGCTCCAACTGGTCGAACCCGCGGAGCAACGGCGCTGGGGCGGCCTCACCGAGCGGCTGGTGATCGCCACCGCGGCGTCCTACGTGGTGTCGCCAGCAGCGCTCGGCCCGATCGCCGTCGATCCCGACCGCAATCAGGATCGACTGTCCGCCAGCTACCTGATCGCGCTCGCCGCCCGCGTCGTCCGCGAGGTCAGCGATCTGTGGCGCGCCGCCCGCGGCAGCAATAAGCGGCTGGCGACGCTGTCGATCGACACGGTCATCCGGTTCAAGTCGCCGGCCGACCGCGCCGCCTTCACCACCGACCTGACCAGCGCCATCACCACGCTGGCGGCGCGCTACCACGACGACGAGGCGCCCGGAGCGCGCCCGCACCGGCTGGTGATCGCGTCCTATCCGGCACCGGACGGCGCGACTCCCTGAAAGGATTCACATGCCGATCAAGAAGGATGACGCCGGCAAGCGCTGGGTCGAGATGGAGTTCCTCGCGCCGGGCACGCCGGAGCAGGTGTGGCAGGCCATCGCCACCGGGCCGGGCAACGCCACGTGGTTCACCAAGGCGACGATCGAAGAGCACGTGGGTGGAGCGCTGCGGTTCGACTTCGGCCCGGCGGGCAGCTCGTCGGGCGAAGTGACCGAATGGAATCCGCCGCACCGGTTCGGTTACGTCGAACGCGAGTGGAGTCCCGGCGCGCCGCCGATCGCCACCGAGATCACGATTACCGGCCGTTCCGGCAACCAGTGCGTCGTGCGCATGGTCCATTCGCTCTTCGCGTCCTCGGACGAGTGGGACGATCAGATGGAGGGCTTCGAGAGCGGGTGGCCGGGCTTCTTCGGGGTGCTGCGGATCTACCTGACCCATTTCGCGGGCCAGCCGGGCGCGACGTTCCAGGCGATGGTCAGCGTCGAAGGAGAAACGCTCGCCGTCTGGAAGCGGCTGACCGAAGCGTTGCACGTGGCGGGCGCCAACGTCGGCGAACAGCGCACGACGCCGGCCTCACCGGAACAACTGTCCGGCGTCGTCGAACACGTGATGCAGGACGCAAAGATCCGCGTCATCACGCTGCGGCTCGACGCGCCGAGGCCCGGCACCGTGATGCTCGGGACCTACAACGCCGGCCCCGCGGTGATGACCAGCGTCAGCGCCTACTTCTACGGCGACGATGCCGCCGCCGTCGCCGCTGCCAGCGAGCCGAAGTGGCGGGAGTGGATGGGCGCAACGTTCACGGCCGCACGTAGCACGTGACGTTGCGCACGTCGATCGCACGTAGCACGTGGCACGTCGCACGTCGCACGTGGAAGAATCGCCACTGCGGCAGCCGGGTCCCGTCCGCGGCCACCCGCGACCTGGCGCGATTCTCAGCGCCTGCGACGGCCGACTCCGCGCGCCGACTCGATCGCACGTTCAGCACACAGCAGCACGTGGCACGTAGCCGGTGCCGTGGGGCACCGAGCACCGATGTGGTCATCCCATTCAGCGCGGGTCAGCGCGGCGGAGCCATATCGCGCCGCAGCGCGATGCGGCCAGCGCGCACCGTCAGTTCGAAAAATGCCTTGCAGGCGTCCCCGGCCGCGGAGGCGCGGTTTCGGCACTGACGTCCGGATCACCTGGTTGCGAAAATGATGGAGCGCCGGCGTGCGGACAACCCCCAGCCGCAGCGGGCATCGTCAGCACACGCGCCGGAGAGGCATTTTTCCGCGCGTCCGGCCGAGGCGCGGCGGGGCGATGTGGCTTCGCCGGCAAAGCGACCCGCGGGCGGGTCGATCGTCGAAGCGCAGCGTCCCGTCGCCGCGAGCGGCGGCTCAGCTGCGAGACGGTCCGCGAGCAGCCGGCCGGCGAGCGGTCCGTCGACGCCGATGTGCCGCGGTGGCGAACGATGTCGAACGGCGGGGGGACTACTTCGCGGCAGCCGGCGCGGCGCCGACTTCGATCAGCCTGGCCTTGAACGACTTGTCCTTTTCCTGGAACGCCGTGATGACGACCCGGGTGCCCACCTTGATCTCTTCGACCTTCAGCGGCGGGGTGGACCGCACCTTGGTGTCCTTCGTCACGAGCACGGTGAGGTCCTTGCCCGCGCGGTCCTTGATCATCACGTGATCGGCCGCCGCCATCGTCACCGTCCCCAGGAGCTTGTGATCGTGCCCTTCGTGCGCGCTCAGCGCACGTCCCATTATCAGAACGGCGACGATCAGCATCGCCAGGGTTGTCGATTTCCGTTGCCACATGTTCGGAACCTCGTCGCGCCGTGCAGGGGGGCGCGATCTTGCTTCAGTGCTTGTGCGGTTTCGCGGGCGCGGGGGCGGGCTTCGCGTCGTCACCCGCCAGGAACCGCCGCGCCTCTTCGTCCTGGCGCCACTCCTCCGCGGTCTTCGGGTTCAGCGCCTCCATGCGGCCGATCTCTTCTTCCGTGAGCCGCGGCAGCCGCCGGATGAAGTGGACGAGCGCCCAGCTCGCCCGCTCGCCTTCCGGCGTGCCATTGCCCCACGCCGGCATGCCGGTGAGGCGCACGCCGTTCTCGATGATCGAGAACAGCTCGCCGTCGGAGAGCTGCTGCGTCTGCGCGAGACGCATGTCCGGCGCGCGCGGATACAGGCTGCGGCCGATCTCCGTGTCGCCGCTGCCCGAGTTGGCGTGGCACACCGCGCAGTGGTCGGCGAAGTGCTCCAGGCCCTCGGCGATCACGGCGTCGGAGCCCTCGACCGGATTGGTCCGGCTCCGGACCGGCGCCGGCGTGGCGGCGCGTCGCATGGCGCGGGCCACGATCTCTTCGGCTGCGGTCGGCGGGGTCCGTGTGCTGAGCCCGCGGCGCGCGATCGAGTACGCGAGCATCCCGCCGATTGCTGCGGCGACGATCACGAGGACGATCAGCGCGCGCAGGAACGCTTTCACACTGAGACCTTCTCGAAGGTCACTCCAATCACGTGCCAAGCAACGTCAGCTATATCCGAGGGGCTTCGCCCCTCGGACTCCCCTACACGCGCCCTCGCGGGGGCCCCGTCGCCCCGCTCCGGGCGCGTGGGCTCACTTCGCTTCGCTCGTTCGCCCCCTTATTCGCGCTCAGGCGGCTCGTTCGCGATCTCAGTTCCCGCGCAGGAACGCGACGAGGTCAGCCACGTCCTGAGCGGTCAGACCGAGCTGCGCCGCGCTCATCATCAGCGACTCCGGCACGCGGCGGCGTGAGGCGACGCGATTCATCGGGATGATCTGCGTCAGCCCGCCCATGCTGCGCATCATCAGCGGGTCAGCCTGCATGAGCAGCACGCCCTGGATGGTCAGACCGTCCTTCGTCCGGATCTCGGTGCCGTCGTAGCCGTGCGCGATCTCGGCGCTCGGACGAACCAGCGCGGTGGCGATGACTTCGGCCGACTTGCCGCGGCCCCAGCCGTCGAGCGCCGGGCCGAAATCCGCGCCGGTGCCGCCGATCGCATGGCACATCACGCAGCGCGTCGCCGTGGTCTTGCCGCGCGCGACGTCGCCGGTCAGCTTGAGCACGTCTTCCACGGCCAGCTGCGGCAGATCCGCCGGCGCCGGCGGAATCACCGATTCACGGAGGACGACGGCTTCGGGATCGTAGATGTTGGCGGCCTTGAGCGCGGGCAGCAGATCGTGATCCTTCCAGTCGTTCGACATCCGGTTCAGCAGCCACCACGTCGCCGGCTCCTTGGTGGCGCCGTCGGTCTGAGCCAGTGCGAGCATCGCCTTCGAGGCCGCCGGATCCTTGATGAACGCGAGCGTATCGATCGCGAGCTTGCGATCGGCGGCTGACAGCTTCGGCGCCTTGGCGCGCGCCGTCAGATCCGCGACCGCCGCCGGCACGTGCAGCCGCCACGCCAGCTGGGCGAAGGCGGGCGACCATGCGATCGGATCGCTGCCGACGTTGAGAGCCTTGCGCACCCGATCGTAAACCGCCGCTTCCTTGTTGGTCGCGCCAGTGCCGAACGCCTCCAGGTAGGTGCGATCCTTGCCGTCGTAGCCACGCGCGACGTCGACCAGGATGTTCAGCGCGGCGTCACCACTTCTGATCGCGCAGCGAGAGCGCAACCTCGCGCCGCACTCCGGGGTCGGCGTCCCGCGCCAGCTTCGCCGCGACCGGCAGGATATCGAGACCGGCGCGGCGCATCGCACGATACGCGGCAATGCGCAGCGCCGGATCGGTGAACGATTCGGGCGCGCCCGCACGCTGACGGCCTTCGGGCCCGAGCTGATACAGCAGGAAGATCGCGCGGCCGCGCATGTACGGGCTCGGATCGTTCAGCAGCGCCGCAACCGCGTCGACCGCCGCGGCGCCGCGCGCCTTCAGCCCCTCGAACCCGATCGCGCGCACGTTGACCGCCGGCGAGCGCAGCGCCGTGATCAACCCTTCCACCGTCGCCGGATCGAACGTCGGGATTTTCGGCACGAAGCCCTTCGGCGCGATGCGATAGATCGCACCCGACAGGGTCTGGTCGAGATCCGAGTGCCCGCCGACGCGCGGGTCGATCCAGTCGCTGATATACAGCGCCCCGTCCGGACCGACCGCGACGTCCGACGCGCGGAACAAGTTGTAGACCGCGGGCTTGGCGCCTCGGCCGCCGCCGACGAAATCCGAGCCGGCGTACTGCTGCTTGACGTTCGACGTCAGGAAAATCTTGCGCTCGAGCGCGAAGTTCGCGCCGGAGGGCTTCGGTTGATACGAAAAGATCTCGTTGCGCCCCGGCTCGGCGGCGAAGAACGTGCCTTCCCAGCCCTGACCGAGCGCACCGTTCTCGTAGAAGACGTTCCCGGTCGGCGACCCGCCACCGTAGACGTCTCCGGCCGGCATCATGCCCGGATCGTCCTGCCGCCATTCCGCCGTCGGCACCGTCTGCCCCGGACGCCGATCCGCCTGCCACGACCGCTGCCCGTCGTTCGACGAGAAGCCGAAGTTGGCGTACTCCGGCACGAAGGCGACGCGCGCCGCCGGCGGGTCGTCGTTGTCGTTCTGGAAGACGTCGCCGAGCGACGTGACCGACTGCTCGTAGCTGTTGCGGTAGTTGTGGCCGATGATCTCCGCGTTCGTCCCGTCCGGGTTCATGCGGACGGTGAACCCGCCGACATAGACGTGGCCGTCGTCGCTCGGCTTGCCGGCGTTGGCCGCCTTGTCGTGCGGATCCTTGAAGGGACCGACCGGACCGTCTCGATAGGCACCGAAGCTGCGGAACATCTTGCCCGACCGATCCGTGAACATCCCTCCGGTATTGCCGGAGTTGAAGATCCACTTGCCATCCGGCCCGACGGTGACCGAATGCAGTGAATGGTCGTGATTGACGCCGTGAAACCCCGTGAGCAGCACCTCGCGCTTGTCGATCGCGGGATCGAAGCGAAGGTTCCGATCGACGTCCGTGTAGACGATCAGGTCGGGAGGCTGCGCGACGACGATCTTGTTGTCGATCACCGACACGCCGAGCGGCGCGACCAGCGCCGGTTCCTGCACGAAGGTGTGCGTGCTGTCGGCCGTGCCGTCGCCGTTGGTGTCCTGCAGGACGACGATCTTGTCGCCCTCGGGCTGCCGGGCGTGGTTCCGGCGATAGCGCACGCCTTCAGCCACCCAGATGCGGCCGTCCTTGTCGATGTCGATATTCGTCGGGTTGTGCAGCAGGGGCGACGACGCCCACAGCGTGATTTCGAGGTCGCCTGTCGTCTTGAACAGATCGAGCGGGATCTTGATCGGCTCGACCGGCCCGGCCGGGGCGGCCGCCTGACCCGGCGCTGGCGGCGCGGTGGGCGGCGCGGGGGTCTGGCCCGTCGGCTGGCCGGCCTGTTGAGCGGCCTGCTGCGGCACCGTCGTGGCCAGCAGCAACACGGCCATCACAATCAGCGGGAGGATAAATCGGCGCATAAGTCTCCATCCATGATGAGTCGGGAACCGCCGTCGGCCGATGCCGCCGCGGCGCGCGCTCACGCGGAACCTGTATCTGCCATGCAACTTTATACCGTCTGGGGGTCGGACGCCCGCGGGTGGCCCGGGGGCGCCGGCGGGTCATAATCGTGGCGCGTTCAAGCCGCCAGCGCGACGCACGGGGGCCCATGTCCGGCTACGACCACAGCTCCACCGTCTATCCCGAGATGCTCGCCACCGCCCGGAACCTCCCGCCGCCCACGGCGCCGTCGTCACGGGTCCCGTCGGTCGACCTGCTCCGCGGTCTCGTGATGGTGATCATGGCCATCGATCACGTCCGCGACTTCGTCCATGCCGGGGCGATGAACTTCCAGCCCGAGGACCTGTCGCGCACGACCGCGGCGATCTTCCTGACGCGCTGGATCACGCACGTCTGCGCCCCGGTCTTCATGTTGTGCGCCGGCCTCGGCGTCTGGTTCCGGGTCGAGCATCGGGGCAGCCGGCGCGGCGTCTCGCGTTTCCTGGTGACGCGCGGACTGTGGCTGATCGCGCTCGAGTTCACGGTCGTGCACCTGGGGCTGTTCTTCAACGTCAGCTACTCGGTGCTCTTCCTGCTGGTGTTCTGGGCGCTGGGCATGAGCATGATCGCGATGGCGCTGATGGTGCACCTGCGCTACGGCGTCCTGCTCGCGTTTGCCCTCGGCATGATCGCGCTGCACAACCTCGCCGACGGCATCGGCGCGGCCCGCTTCGGCGACGCCGCCTGGCTGTGGCGCGTGCTGCACGAGCAGGGGATCATCCCGACTCCAGGACCGGCGCTGTTCGTCGCCTACCCGCTGGTGCCGTGGATCGGCGTGATGGCGGCCGGGTTCTGTCTCGGCCGCGTCTACCGGCTGCCCCCGGAGCGCCGCCGCTCGGTGCTGATCCGGCTCGGCCTCGCGCTGACCGCCGCATTCGTGGTCGTCCGCGGCTTCAACGTCTACGGCGACCCCCGGCCCTGGGCGGTCCAGGACAGTCCGGTCATGACGGTGCTGTCGTTCCTGAACTGCACGAAGTATCCGGCGTCGCTATCGTTCCTGCTCATGACGCTGGGGCCGGCGATCACGATCCTCGGGCTGCTGGAGCGGGCGCGTCCTGGCGATCGCCATCCGCTGCTGGTGTTCGGCCGGACGCCGCTGCTCTATTTCGTGCTCCACATACCGCTCGCGCATGCGATCGCGATGGCGATGACGGCGTGGCGCTACGGGAACACGCCGTTCCTGTGGATGCCGCCGCCGTCGCTCGGCTCGCCGCGGCAGCTGTTCCCCGCGGATTACGGCTGGGATCTGTGGGTGACCTACGTGGTGACGGCGGTGGTCGTCGCCGCGCTGTATCCGATCTGCCTGTGGTTCTCGCGGCTCAGGGCGCGGCGCCGCGACTGGTGGCTCAGCTACCTGTGACGCCGGCGCGAGCGGTCAGTCGTTCTTCTGATCGGGATGCGAGACCAGGTCGATGACGATCGCCGACGCGATGATCAGCACATCGTCTTCGCCGTCGTCGATGTCGATGGCGTAGGTGTCGGCGAAGCTGAACCACTTCTTGCTGACGCGCGCCACCTCGCGTCCGCCGCGCTCGAAGGTGTACTCGTGGTCGAGGAAGTTGCCCTGGGCCTCGAGGTCGTCGGGGCCGGGCACGTCGACCGTGAAGCGGGCGCGGAAGAGCGTGAACAGGTGCTTCTTCACGACCGCGACGGTCTTGCCGTCGCGGATGATCTCGTACTTGCTGCCGAGGCTCAGGACCTGCTGATCGATGACCGCCACCTCGCGGCCCTGCATGTCCTTGAACGACAGCTTGTCGCCGAAGCTGAAGACCTTGCCGTCGACGTGATAGGCGTCCTGGCCGTCGGCGGTCTTGATCCTGAAGTCGTCGCCCCAGGACAGGATCTTTTCCCGCATCAAGTAGCGCATCGGCCGATTATAGCGACGTGCCACGTGCTACGTGCTACGTGCTACGTGCCCGAACGTGCTCTGCGTCACGTGCCACGTGCTACGTGCGAGCGTGCCGAGAATCGCGCACAAAACGACGGGCGGCCGCGGACCGGGTCGATTATTCGGCTGAACGTACCCGACGATCCCCGGAACGGCCCAAAGCTTTCGTCGTGCCGTCGTGCCGGCGTGCCCTTTGTGCTCATGCCGTCGGTCTGGCGCAGCGCGTGAGCAGGAGACCGGTCGCCAGCGCGAGCGCGTCCTCGCCGAGCCCGGAGGCGAGGTTTGAAACGCCGAGCCTGGTACTGGCGAGGCGGCGCAGATGGAAGAAGAGGTAGGTGCCGGTCAGGGCTCCGGCGGCGCCGGCGACGGCCGCCGACGTCGCCCGGCCCGGCCGCGCGCACGCTGACGCGGTCATCGCGCCGCTGATCACGCGGCCGGCCAGCGGCACCGCGTCCGTGCGCGCCGGGATGCGCGGGCTCTTGTCGGCGATGAGCTCGCCGATCGCGAGCAGCGCCAGCGCCCGCGGTCCCGCCGCCGTGCGCGTGGCCGTGCCGAGCAGGCCGCCGAGCGGCGACATCGACGTGTTGGCGGCAATCGCGGGCGCCAGCAGGCTGCGCGAGCCACTCACCGCGCCAATGCCATATGCAAGCATCCACTCCTTCATGAACCCTCCTGGCCCTGATGGGCAAGCGTCTCCGCTTCGGATGTGATCGGCTGGCTGCCGGACAACGCGTAAGCGCCGATGGACGCCGCGCGTCGCCGGAGGACCGACGGCATTGGTGGCCTACATGCCCTCGAGGTCGCGGCTCAGGCTGTCGACGATCGCCCACACCGCCGCCGCCTGCTCGCCGGTGACGGAGATGCCGAGTCCCGTGATCACGCCGCCCTGGGCCGCGTTTCGCGCGCCGGCGATCACCGCGGTCAGCCCCGGCGTCTGCAGCAGGACGCCGACGCACAGCTGCGGCACGCCCAGCCCGCTCTGCATCGCCAGGGCGCGGATCTGATCGAGGGCGTCCAGGTGCCGCTGGAATCGCGCCCCGAGGTAATCCTTGTGCGTGCTCCGCGCGTCGTCCGGCGGGAACGCCTTGTCGCGCGACCAGGTGCCGAAGAGCAGGCCCCTGAAGAGCGGCGAGTACGAGATGACGCCGACGTTGTTCGCGGCGCACCACGGCAGGACGTCGTGCTTCACGGCCGGCCGGAGAATGCTGTAGGGAGGCTGATCGGAGTGCAGCGGGACGCCGGTGGCGCGCCACTCTTCGAGCTGCGCCACGGAGAAGTTGGACACGCCGATCGCGCGGATCTTGCCGGCCTGCAGCAGCGCCGCGCAGGCAGCGGCGGTTTCGGGAATCGGCTGCGGCGCCGGCCAGTGCAGCTGATAGAGATCGATCCGATCGACGCCGAGCCGGCGCAGGCTGGCGTCGCACTCGGCCGCGACGTCCGCGGCCGATGCCGATCGCGTCGGATTGACGCTGTCGAGGCCGAGGCCGAACTTCGTGAAGATCAGCGGCCGCGCCGACGCCGGCAGCAGCTTCACGGCGCGTCCGACGATCTCCTCCGAGTGGCCCGAGCCGTAGATGGGCGCCGTGTCAATCCAGTTGACGCCGTGATCGACGGCGGCATGAATCGCCTCGATGCTCTTCGCATCGTCCTGCCCGCCCCACATGTGGCCGCCGACCGCCCATGTGCCGAGGCCGATCCGTGAAATCTCCAACCCGCTGCTGCCAAGCTGTCGTCGCTGCATGGACGCTCCTGCCTTGCATTATATGAACGCGAGCGGCTTGACGGACTTCGCGGGTCGTGCGCAGAATCCGGTTCGAACACCTCATCATGACCGGCCCCACCCCACCCGTCGGATCGCTGACCGGCCGCCGGCTCGGCAGCTACCAGGTGTTCGAGCTGATCGGCGCCGGCGGGATGGGAGAGGTCTATCGGGCCCGCGACACCAGGCTCGATCGCGACGTCGCCATCAAGATCCTGCCGGCGGCGTTGACCACCGACGCCGATCGGCTGGCCCGCTTCGAGCGCGAGGCGCGGGTGCTCGCGTCGCTGAACCACCCGCACATCGCCGCCATCTACGGCGTCGAGGACGTCGACGGCATCCAGCGCGCTCGTGCTCGAGCTGATCGCCGGCGAAGACGCTCGCCGAGCGGATCGCCGACGGGCCGATGCCGGCAGGCGACGCGCTCGTCCATCGCACGCCAGATCGCCGACGCGATCGACGCCGCGCACGAGAAGGGCATCGTCCATCGCGACCTCAAGCCGGCCAACATCAAGATCACGCCCGACGGCGCCGTCAAGGTGCTCGACTTCGGTCTCGCGAAGGTCGGCGCCGACGCGGCCGCGACCGCGCACGACGCGACCGTCGACCGCCGACGACACCGCGAAGGCGTCATCCTCGGCACCGCCGCCTACATGAGCCCCGAGCAGGCGCGCGGCCTGCCGGTCGACAAGCGCACCGACATCTGGGCATTCGGCTGCGTGCTGTTCGAGATGCTGACCGGACGACCTGGCGTTCAGCGGCGCCACGACGAGCCGATCTCGGTCGCGGCGATCCTCGAGCGCGACCCGGACTGGACGCCAGCTGCCCGCGTCGACGCCAGGCGCGGTGCGTCGTCTCCTGCGACGCTGCCTCGAGAAGGACCCTCGACGACGTCTGCGCGACATCGGCGATGCGCGGATCGAGCTCGAAGGGATGCCTGACGACGCGGCGGCGCCGGCCGCGTCCGGTCGATCGCCGCGGCGGACGGCCGGCCTCGTCGCCGTCGCGGTCGCGGCCGGCGCCGGCCTGGGCTGGATCGCGGCAACCGCGATCGACCGGGACGTTGCCGCACCGCCGTCGCCGCAGCTGTTCGTCGAGACACTGCCGCAGGGGCGCACCTTCGAGGCCGGTAACGCCGGCACGGGCACGGTGGTGGCGCTGTCACCCAACGGGCGCACCCTGGCCTACGTTGCCGACGAAGGGGGGAGGGCCCGCCTCTTCGTCCGGACGCTGGATCGGCTGGATCAGCTGCGCGCTTCGCGGATCAGCGAGGAGGTGATCCGGGAGCCGTTTTTCTCACCCGACGGCGAGTGGATCGGGTTCCGCGAGGGGCTCACGCTCAAGCGGATATCTCTCCAGGGCGGGCCGGCGGAGACGATCGCCACACTGCCGGCCGGCACCGCCGGCGCCCACGGCATCGTCTGGAGCGCGGACGGAACCATCCTTGTCGGCGCCGGGCAGACGGGACTCGTGCGCGTCCGCGCCGGGAGCGGTGAAGTCGAAACGCTCCTCACGAAGGAACGCGGAATCCTGTATCCCCAGGCGCTGCCTGACGGGAAGACCCTGATCTATACAGAGAGCACCGGCGCGACCTCCGACGGCGGCGAAATCGCGCTCTTCGATCTCGCGTCGCGGACGTCGAGGACGCTGCGGCCGGGAACGGCAGCTCGTTACCTGCCGAGCGGACATCTGGTGTTCGTCGCTGGCGGCACGCTGTGGGGTATGCGGTTCGACATCGAGCGCCTCGAGCTGCGCGGCACGGCCGTCCCGCTCGTGACCGGCGTCCGCGTCAATCCCGACGTCGCGGTCGCGCAATTCGCGCTCACCGATGCCGGGGCGCTCGCGTACCTTCCGGTGGCCGGCTCCCGCAGGACGCTGGTATGGGTCGATCGGCAGGGGAAGGAAACCCCGGTCGGCGTCCCGCCGCGCGCCTACGGCTTCCCGCGTGTCTCGCCCGACGGCACGCGCATCGCCGTCACCATCCAGGACAGCGATCAGGACGTGCATCTGTGGGACGTCTCGCGGAAGGTCCTCCGGCAGCTCACCTTCGATCCCGCGACCAACAGCACACTGTCGTGGCTCGGCAACGATCGGCTGGCCTACTCGAGCCAGGTGGCAGGCTGGGGGCAGGTCTTCGAGCGGCGGGCCGACGGGCTGGGCCCCGCCCGTCAGGTCACGAGCGGCCTGCCGTCGTTCCCGTTCGCGGCGACACCGGACGGGACGATCCTGTTCGTAAGGGAATTTCCGCCGGATAGTCGCTGGGACATCGGCGTGGTGCCGATGCAGAATCCCGCCAGCCGTCAGACCGTCGAACGCACGACCGCGTCGGAGAACAATCCTGTCCTCTCGCCCGATGGCCGCTGGCTGACCTACCAGTCCAGCAAGACCGGCCGGTTCGAGATCTACGTTCGCCCGTTTCCCTTGTCGGGCCAGGGAGACATCGCGGTCACCGCCGAGGGCGGCACGCGGCCGGTATGGGCGCGCGACGGCAGCGAGCTGTACTTCTGGGCGGCGGGCCGCAGCACCGTGGCAATCAAGGCTATCCGCGTCACGGCCGGAGAGCCTTCGAGCTGGGGCGCGCCGGAGACGGTGGTCGAAGGTCCGTATGTCACGGCCGCCTTCGATACTGACTACGACGTGTGGGATGGACGGTTTCTGCTGATGAAGGATCACGCCGACGACGGCGTCCTCCCCGCGCAGGAGGTCGTCGTCGTGCAGAACTGGATCCAGGAGCTGAAACGCCTGGTTCCGGGAAAGTGACCAGCGTCCTCA
>CAVVSR010000004.1:0-350516 GCA_963750935.1 uncultured Acidobacteriota bacterium | reverse complement strand
CATTCCCGGAGGAACAGCATGACGACCTCGGCAACTTCCACGCTGCCGGCTGCCGCGAGGCCCGCAGGCGCCTACGACCGCGTGTTCTACACGACGATGGCCGTGACCATGGCCGCGACCGTGTTCGTCGGGTTCTCTCCGAGCTACTACCTGCGGCTCTTCGACACCGGACCCCAGACGACGGTGAGCGGCGGCCCGTTCACGACGCTGGTGCACCTCCATGGCGCGATCTTCACGGCGTGGGTCCTGCTGTTCGTCCTGCAGACCGCGCTGGTGGCCAGTCGGCGCGTCGCCACGCACCGGCGGCTCGGCGTGGCGGGCGTGGTGCTCGCCGCGGCGATGGTCGTGGTCGGCACGTCCACGGCGCTGGCGACGGCGGCGAGAGGCGGCGCCCCGGTCGGCATCGACCCGATTGCGTTTCTGGCCATCCCGCTCACCGACATGGTGCTGTTCGCGGGATTCGTGACGAGCGCCGTCATCCTGCGGCGCAACCGCGAGGCGCACAAGCGGCTGATGCTGCTGGCCTACGCCAGCATTCTCGTCGCGGCCGTGGCCCGAATGCCGGGTGTGTTGCCGCTCGGGCCGCTCGGGTTCTTCGCGCTGACGTTCCTCTTCATCGTCGCGGGCGTGATCTACGACTGGCTCTCGCGCGGCCGCGTCCACAGGGTGTATCTGATCGGCGGCGCCATCTTCGCGATCTCGGTGCCTGCACGCCTGGCGCTCTCGACCACCCCGGTCTGGCGCGCCATTGCCGACATGCTGATGAAGTAATTCGAGCCCCAACCACTTTTCGGCGGCCTGGGGAGTGTCCAGATTGGCACTCGCGACCGATACGAGGTCAGGCGAGTCTCCACATCTGGACTGCATGAAAATTCTCTATATTGCACACGAACGTCGCGCCGCAGAGGCCGCCGCGCAGGCGTTGCGCAGTATTGCACCGGATGTCACGCTCTCCTGGGCCCGCAGTCCGGGGATCGCGCTTGGCTGGATTCAAGGCAACCGTGACGTGCGCGCCGTCATCGTCGATGCCGGCACGCAGAACCAGGGCTGCAACGTTCTCCTCGACCAGGTCCGCCGCCTCGGCACGACGATCCCTGTCGCGGTCATCGCGCCGGATCACCTCGACGGGCTGCTGCACGTCCTCAAGCCCGGACGTCGACGCCGTCGTCGAACGCGAGCGCACGCGCAATGGCCTCCTCGAGGCGCAACTGCGGGAAGTCGAGGATTGGCGTCAACAGGTGCAGCAGCGTCTGGCCGATCGTCAGGCCCAGCACGACGCCGCGCTGGCCCGCGCGGGCCGGATCTCCACGGCCCTCCAGGAACGGCTTCTCGAGCTCGAAGCGTCGTTGCACAGCGCCGACGAGCGTCACTCGGCGCAGGCAGCCGCGCTTGGCCAGCTCGCCAGGCGAGAGACCGAGCTGGGCGCCGTCGCGACCGAGAACGCCGCCCTGCGCGCCGCTGCGGAACAGCGTCTTGCCGATTCGGAGCATGCGCATCGGCAGGCCCAGGAGCGCGCCGCCGCCGACCTGACCGCGGCCGCCGGGCGACAGGCGGCCCTCGAGACACATCTCGGCGAGGAGCAGGCGGCGCGCGCGACGCTCGAAGCGAGGCTCGCCGCCACGGAGCTCGCGCGTCAGGACGCAGAACGCCGCCACTCCGCGGAGCTGGCCGCGCTGACCGCGCGCCTGGACGATGCGGACGCGCAGCACCGTGCGGCATCGGTGCGCTCCAACCGGATCTGCACGGGCCTCCAGGATCGACTGCTGGAGCTCGAAACGGCCCTCGGCCGCGCCGAGCAGCGTCACGCAGCCGACACGGCGAGGACCGAGCGGCTGGAGTCGCGCGAGACGGAGTTGAGTGACGCGCTGGCGGCAGCGACCGCTGCCCTGGACGCGGTCGAGCGGAACCTGGCCGACACCCGGACGACACTGCAGGACGCGCAGCAGCGTGCCGCCGCGGACCGGACCACGGCGACCGAGCGCTGCGTCGCGCTCGAAGAGCAACTCCACCGTGAGGCTGACACGCGCGCGATGCTTGCCGCGGAGTTGACTGCCGCCAGGGATACTCACGAAGCCGCGGATCGCCAGCACGAGGCCGATCGAGTGGCATGGACGACGCGCCTCGCCGATCTTCAGGTGCAGTACGACGCGTCGGTCGCGAGAGCCGACTCGCTCGCACAGCAAGTCACCGACGCGGCAGCCGCGCTCGAACAGGAGCGAGGCCAGTGGCAGACGGAGCTCGCCGAGGCGGCCGAGCGGCTGGCGTCGCGCGAGACGGAGCTGGGTGGCGCGCTGGCGGCAGCGACCGCTGCCCTGGACGCGGTCGAGCGGAACCTGGCCGACACCACGGACGACATTGCAGGACACGCAGCAGCGTGCCGCCGCGGACCGGACCACGGCGACCGAGCGCTACGTTGCGCTCGAAGAGCAACTCCACCGTGAGGCTGACGTCCGCGCGACGCTTGCCGCGAAGTTGGCTGCGGCCAGGGACATTTACGAAGCCGCGGATCGCCAGCATGAGGCCGATCGAGTGGCATGGACGACGAGCCTCGCTGATGCTCCAGGCGCAGCACGACGCGTCGGTCGCGAGAGCCGAGCTCGCTCGCACAGCAAGTCACCGACGCGGCAGCCGCGCTCGAACAGGAGCGAGGCCAGTGGCAGGCGCAGCTCGCCGAAGCGGCCGAGCGGCTGGCGTCGCGCGAGACCGAGCTGAGCGGCGCGCTGACCGCCGCGAGCGACGCACGCACCGCGCTCGAAAGAGAGTTGGCCGACGCGCGCGCGGCGCATCATGACGCCGAATTGCGCCTCGCCGCGGACCTGGCTGTGGCAACCGCGCGAGCCGCGGCACTCGAGAATCGACTCAATCAGGAGATCGGCGCGCGCACGTCGCTCGAAGCGCAGCTTGCCGCCGCCGCGACCGCCCGGGAGAACGTCGAGACGCAGCATGCAACCGAGCGAGCGGCATGGACGACGCGCCTCGCCGAGCTTCATGCGCAGTACGACGCGTCGGTCGCGAGAGCCGAGTCGTTCGCACGGCAGGTCGCCGATGCCACGACCGCGCTCGAACAGGCGCGAGGCCAGTGGCAGTCGGAGGTGGCCGCAGCGGCCGAACGCCTGGCGTCGCGCGAGACCGAGCTCAGTGGAGCGCTGGCGGTCGCGAACGACGCACGCACCGCGGTCGAGAGAGAACTGGCGGACGCCCGGATCGCGCACCACGACGCCGAGCAGCGCCTCGCCGCGGACTTCGCCGCTTCGAGTGCGCGAGCCGCCGCGCTCGAGGAGCGACTCAATCAGGAGATCCAGGCGCGCACGTCGCTCGAGGCGCAGGTCGCCGCGGCCGCGACGGCCCGAGAGAAGGCTGACCATCAACACGCGACCGAGCGAACGACGCTGTCGACCCGCCTCACCGTTCTCCAGGCGCAGTACGACGCGTCGGTCGATCGGATTCGCTCCCTCGAACAGGAAGCCACCGAATCGGCAGCCGCCCTCGAACAGGCGCGGGGCCAGTGGCGGACGGAGCTGACCGCAGCGGCCGAGCGCCTGGCGTCGCGCGAGACCGAGCTGAGTGGAGCGCTGAGCGTCGCGAACGGGGCGCGTACGTCGGTCGAGAAAGAGCTGGCTGACGCGCGGGCGGCGCATCACGACGCCCACCAGCGCTTCGCCGCGGATCTGGCCGAGTCAACCGCGCGGTCCGCCGCGCTCGAGGCTCGGCTCAACCAGGAGATCGGCGCCCGCGTGGCGCTCCAGGAGCAGTTCAGCCAGGAGCGGGCCCTGACCGTCTCGCTGCAGGATTCCCTCCTGCAGATCGAGGAGAGCAGCCGGCTCGCGATCGAAGCCGGTGCCCGCGACACCGCGCGGATCCAGCAGGAGGCCGATCGGTTGCGCCGGCAGCTCGACGCCATGCGCGCGCATGCGGCGACGCTTCGTCGTGACGTCGAGCGGCTGCCCGTGCTGCAGCTGCGGTTCGATGAGAGTCAAAAGGAGAACCGGCGGCAGTTCGAGCGTGCCCCGTACGGCCTCTGCGAGTGCGCACGCGACGGTGCGATCACCCGCGTCAACCACTCGCTGGCGAGGCTGCTCGGCTACCGGAGCGGCACCGATCTGCAGCGTGCCGACTTCGCCGCCACGGTCTTCGAATGCGCTGACGATCTGCGATGGCTGCTCGAACGGGCGGTGGAGACGGGAAAGCCGCAGTCTGTCGAGACTCTCCTCAAGACGCGAGGCCACGGCCGGCTCAACGTTCGTCTGCACGCGATGAGCGCCGACAGGACGGTCGTCATCGCCGTCGAAGACCTCACCAAGCTGAACGCGGTCGAGCAGCGGCTCCGCGAGGCGCAGCGGCTGGAGGCCGTCGGCCGGGTCGCGTCGGAAGTGGCGGTGACGTGCGACAACCTCCTTCGCGATGTGACACGCGGCGGCCACCAGTGGCTGGCCGGGCTCGAGAGCGATACGTCCATGCGGAACCAGGGTGAGCTGCTGCTCGGGGACGTGACGCGCGCCGCCGGTTTCCTCCGGCAGTTCGCCGTCTATGGCAACAAGGAGATCAGCAGCCTGGAACCGGTCAGCGTGCCGCGCGTGCTGCGCGAGATGGAGCCGATCCTCAAGCGAGTGCTGGGCAACGAAATCAGCCTGACGCTGCCGAAGCCGGCCGCCGGACTCTTCGAGGTCGACGTCGATTCGGAAACGGTCCGGCGGATTTTCGTGAACGTGGCGAACTACGCGCGCGGGCGGATGCACGGCGGGCGCGTGAAGATCGATCTCGCGACGGCGGTGGTGGACCAGCGCTTCCTCGCCAAGCACCCTGAGGTCCGTCCTGGCGCGCACGTGGTGATCACGATTAAGGAGATCCAGGGCCCCGCTCGCCCGGCGCTGCCGATGCATCTCCCGGCCGATCGTGACGCGCATCCTCCCGCGATCGCCCCGCCGACTGACAAGCCCGGCATGGACCTTGGTACGTTCGTGGCCTTGATCAGCGACCTCGGCGGGCACCTGTGGATGTCGGCTGAACCGGGCGGAAACCTCACGCTCCAGATTCACATTCCGAAGCGGATCTCCGACGACGAGATCGAGACCACGGCGGTCGGCGCGAAGGTCAGTCGTGGCCGCCAGTTCGTACGCTGGTTCCGCCAGTAATCCGGCACGTCCGCGTCTCAGGGCCGCTACTTCTTGTCGGCCCCCTTCAGCTTTGCGATCTTCTGCTCCGCGCTTTCGCGGATGGCTTTCCTGCGCGCCTCGTCGCCGCGGTCCTTGGCGAGCAGCTCCAGCGCGCGCTCCGAGGCCCGCAACGCGAGCTCGTTCTGCCCGGTCGCCATGTAGGCATCGCCCAGGCTGTCGAAGGTGTTGGCCGACGTCGCATACACCAGGGTGTTGAGCCTGAACAGCCGCACCGCATCGGCGGCCCGTCCGGCCTGCAGATGCGCGTAACCCAGTTGATTGAGCTGCCCCTCCGTGAACAGCCGCGCCCGCGGATCGCGCTGGGCCATGTCGTAGAACAGCTGGACCGCATTGGAGACACCCGTCGGCGACGCGGCGTGCCGCCAGAACTCCCGCGCCGGCGTATTCTTCACCGTCACTTTCGCATTCGGGTCGGCGGGGTTCTTCACCAGCGTGTCGAGGTACCAGGCCACCATCTGCTTCGGCAGCTCCGGATGCGGGCCGAAGATCTCGGTGCCGTGCTTGCCGTCCCTGAAGCCCGAGAACTTGTTGCGCGGATTGCCGGACATCGCCAGGATCCATCGCATCGTCGCCGGGGCATCGTCGTCGAACTGGTCGTCCGCCGCCGCCGCCGCGAAGATCGGCAGCCAGGGCGTCTCGGTGAGGAACGTCACGCCGTCGAGATCGAGCGGGCCGGCGAGCAGCGCGAGCGATCGCACCTCCGGGTGACGCCGCGCCAGCCGCACCGCCTGGGCCACTCCACAGCTGCCGCCGGCGGCGCCGATGCGGGTCTTGTCGACACCGGGTTGGGCGATCAGGAAGTCGTACGCCTTGTCGATGTCGCCGGGCCACTTCTCGTCGATGGTGCGCTGTGCGTCCTGCGGCGCCACGCCCTCGAACCTGTCGCCGCCGCTCTCGCCGAACCCGCGGTAATCCAGCGACAGCGTGTGGACGCCCGCCGCCGCGAGCTGCGGCGCCAGCGGATCCCACGACCGCCGCGTGGTGTTGCACATGTGCAGGAGCAGGACGGCCGGGCCGGGCTGCGCGGCCGCGTAGTAGCTCGCCTTGAGCGTGGCGCCGTCCGCGGCGGTCAGCGTGACCTCGCGGGGCGCCGGCGGACCCTGTCCGAACGCGGGTGCGCTGATGGCGAGAAGAAGTAGACAGATACTGCGGATTAGCGGCACGGACGGCCTCCCGATGATCGAAAATCAAGGAATATCACATCGAAACCGGACCTGTCGCCGCACTGGTCGGTGGAGGATTCATGGTCACACGACGTGCCTTCGGGCAGACGATTGGGATGGCGGCGGCCGCCGGCACGTTGCCGGGATTGATCGGCAGCGCCGCGGCGCAGGCAGGCGGGCAGAGAGGCGGGGCCACCGCCTCCGATCAGCTCTGCGATCTCAGCGCGATCGAGCTGGTGGCGAGACTGCGGCGTAAAGATGTCTCGGCCCGTGAGGTCATGACCGCCCACCTGGCACGGATCGATCGGGTCAACCCGAAGGTCAATGCCATCGTGACCCTGGCGGCCGAGCGTGCGATGGCCGACGCGGCGCGCGCGGACGATCGCATCGCCCGCGGCGAGACCGTCGGCGTCCTGCACGGGCTGCCGGCGGCGCACAAGGACCTGGTCGATACGGCCGGGATCCGGACGACGAGGGGGTCGTTGTTCTACCGTGACACGGTGCCGGCCAGTGACGCGCTGATCGTGACGCGCATCCGCGAGGCAGGCGCCATCACGTGCGGCAAGACGAACACGCCCGAGTTCGGCGCCGGGTCGCAGACGTTCAACAGCGTCTTCGGTCCGACGCGCAATCCCTACGATGTGACGAAGACGTGCGGTGGCAGCAGCGGCGGCGCGGCGGTGGCCCTGGCGTGTGGCATGGTGCCGATCGCGGACGGCAGCGACATGGGCGGCTCGCTCCGCAATCCTGCCGCGTTCTGCAACGTCGTCGGCCTTCGCCCGTCACCGGGCCGGGTGCCGGGCAATGCGGGGAGCTGGTCGCCGTTGTCGGTGTCGGGACCGATGGCCAGGTCCGTCGCTGATGTCGCGCTGTTCTTGAGCGCGTTGGCGGGGCACGCCCCGGGCAGTCCGCTCTCACTCACCGACGACGCCGGTCAGTTTCGAGCGCCGCTCGAGCGGAGCTTCAAGGGTGTGCGCGTGGCGTGGTGGCGTGGTCTCGGCGGCATTCCGTTCGAGCCCGAGATCCGCCAGGCTGTCGATGCGAACCGCCGCGTCTTCGAAAACCTCGGTTGCATCGTCGAGGAGGCCGAGCCGGACTTTGCCGGCGTTGACGAGGCATTTCCGGCGCTCCGGTTCGCCGGCAACCACCCGACGTATGCGCCGCTGGTCAGGCAGCGGCTCGAGTGGGTGAAGGACACGATCAAGTTCGAGGTCGCCGAGGCGGAGCGTTTGACTGGCGCCGTCATCGGACGGTCGCAGGCGCGACTGACGCGGATGTTCGACCAGAGCCGGCAGTTCTTCGAACGCTACGACTACTTCGTCCTGCCGGTCACGCAGGTCTCGCCATTCGATGTGAACGTGCCCTATCCCACGCAGGTGGCGGGAACGCCGATGGCGACGTATATCGACTGGATGCGGTCATGCTGGTACATCACCTTCATGACCAACCCGGCGATATCGGTGCCCGCTGGGTTCACGACCGCAGGACTGCCGATTGGCATCCAGATCGTCGGGCGCCATCGTGGTGAATGGAGCCTGCTGCAGATGGCCCACGCGTTCGAGCAGGCCACAAGCCACGGGAAGAGGCGGGCGGCCCTGCTCGGCGCCTGAGGCGTTACGACCCCTGCGTCGCGGCGGTCAGGATCCTTTTCCTCCGCTCCGACTCCGCGGTCCATCGCGACGACTCGTAGGCGAGGCGCACGATCATGGTTTCGCTGGTCGTGAGCGAGACCCCGCCGTCCGTGGTGCCGGCATCCATCCGGTCCCAGGCGGTCGCGAGCACGCCGCGGCCGATGCGGAGCGCGAAGTGCTCGTGGCCGACGTGGCCGCCTTTGTTGTACGGGTAGTCCCAGCGCTCCACGTCCACGACCGGCTTCCCGTACTCCTGCAGGAGCTCAGTCTTCAGCGTCCTGAACAGGGGCACGCAGTCCTCGTCCGGTGTGAGGAACGCGATCAGCACCTTTTCGAGCCGACCTTCCGGGTCGTGCAGGGCGGAGATGAGGACGCGCCGGCCCCTCAGCTCTCCTTCGAATCGCTGGTCCAGGGAGAACAGTTGATCCGGGGAGTTGACCAGCGGGGTCAGCTTCAAACCCGTCATCGCCTCGAACACCGTTGCCGGCGTCGTGCCAAATCGCAGGTTGGCGAACGACACGGCGCGTTCCTGCGCGCTTGCGGCAGCCGCGTGCAGCAGACCGCCGGTCAGGACCACGAGGGCGATGAGAGCCTTGCCGTATCGCATCCGATTCTCCAGGGAGCTGACGGTCCGGGCAGTCGTGAGTTGTCCGTCGGCGCCGAACAATGTCTGAGGCGAGGGAGACTTCGCCGTTCCCGAAGCCGCCAAACGGTTGATACGGACGTGTATAGGCAATTCCATTGCCCTTTGTCCGCGCCGCCGCGATCGCCTATCCTCGTTCCGTGGCCATTCAACCTCTTTCCGTTCGTCATTCCCGACCGATCCACGGCTTCCTCCGGGCCTGTCTGGTGCCGGCTCTTGCGGTGTTGTGCATGGCCGGGTGCGGCACGCCAGAGTCGGGCAACCCCAAGGTGCCGGCCGGTGCGAAAAGCACCGGCGGCAAGCACGCCGTGATCGAGACCGACAAGGGGCCGGTCGAGATCGAGTTCTTCGAGTCCGACGCGCCGAAGGCGGTCGAGAATTTCCGGCTGCTCGCCGAGCACGGCTACTACGACAACCTGACCTTCCACCGCATCGTCAAGGGGTTCATGATCCAGGGGGGCGATCCGGCCGGAGACGGCACCGGCGGCGAGAGCGCGTGGGGCGACACTTTTGCCGACGAGATCAAGGCAGACTCGCCGCTCTACCGCGACGGCTACAAGCGGGGCATCGTCGCGATGGCCAATGCCGGGCCGAACACCAACGGCAGCCAGTTCTTCATCCTTCACGACGATTACCCGCTGCCGCCGCGCTACGTGATCTTCGCGAGAGTGACGACCGGGATGGACGTCGTCGACGCGCTCGCGAACACGCCAACGACGATGGGAGCGGATGGGGGGATGAGCCGGCCGGTGACCACGCCGGTGATCAAGAAGGTGACGGTCCGTCCGTAGCCGTCGCGCAATCGTCTGTCGTTCAGTCACACGAGAGACTTCATAGCGATCGGCCATGAACGACTCGCAGATCATCCTGCCCGACGGGCGGGTGCTCGCGTACCTGGAGATCGGCGAGCCGTCCTGGCCGTGCCTGTTCTTCTTCCATGGCGCGCCGCTCAGCCGCCTGCACCTCGCGTATCTCGCCGACGGGTTCGTCGCCGAGAAGATCCGCGTCATCGCGCCGGAGCGTCCTGGCTACGGCAGGTCCTCGCCGCAGCCAGGCCGGACGCTGGTGGATTGGTCCTCCGACGTCCGCGCCCTCGCGGATGCGCTCGGCGCGAATCGGTTCCTCGTATCGGGTCATTCCTCAGGCGGTCCTTACGCGGTGTCTTGTGCGGCCTTGCTTTCCGAGCGCGTGGCCGGCGGGATCGTGCTCGCCGGCGTAACCGACATGGGCTGGAGTGGTGCGTGGGACGCGTATAGCGCGATGGAGAGTGCGCTGATGCGCATCGCCGACGAGCAGGCGGTGGTCGCCTGGTGCGCGGAGCGGTTCGGTGCGGATGGCGCGCGCTTCCACGACGTCTCGGACTTCGAGTTCGGCGCTCCTGACCACGCCCTGTTCGCCGATCGTCGAGCCGGACCAGCCATCGGGAACGCGGTCGCCGAGGCGTTCCGTCAAGGGATCGTGGGTTATGCCCATGACGTATTCGTCCAGAGCCGGCCATGGACCTTCGATCCGCGGCGGATCGCGGCGCCAGTGGAAGTCCTGCACGGCGACGTCGACACGGCCGTTCCGCTGGCGCACAGCCGCCATACCTCCGACCTGATCCCCACGGCGACGTTCACCATCGCGCCAGGTCACGCGCACATGACGCTCGTGCACGAGCTGCCCGCGCTTGCGGCGAGGCTCGCGCGGTCGATCGGCCACACATGATCGCAGGAGCCGACGACCGCGCGTCGTTCACGATCCGTCGCGCGACGCCGAAGCGGATATGCTGGACCGAGCCGCCCGAATGGCTCGAGAGACGGAGGACGCACGATGAGCGATGACGCGCTGCAGGCCCCGGCCGGAAGCGGCAAGCACCCGATTCAGCTGGTGGTCGTCACGGCCCGCGACCTGGCCGCCTCGGCCGCGTTCTACTCGCGGGTGTTCGGCTGGCAGGCGCATCAGGTCTCGTCCGAGGTCACCGCGGTGATTGCGCCGGCCGGTCCGAACGTGACCTTGAGGTCGGGCGTGCCCGAGGGATTTCCCGGCCTCGTGCCGTTCATCGCCGTTCCCGACGTGGCTGCGGCGCTGCAGCAGGCGGTTGCCGCGGGCGGGTCGGTTGAGAAGGCGACGTGGCAGCAGCCGATGGTCGGATCGCTGGCGCGGTTCACGGATCCGTCGGGCACGATCTACGGCCTGATCACGTCGTCTCCAGGCGTCGTCGCGCGGATCCCCATGCCGATCGGCGACAACCCGAAGCCGCATGCCGGCACGATCTGCAGCCTCGAGATGTACGCGGCCGACGGCGCCGCCGCGGCACGCTTCTTCGGCGATCTGTACGGGTGGGGCGGGCGCGAAACGATGCCGCAGTTCATGGCGTTCGATCCGGGAGCCGGCATCACCGGCGTGTTCCAGTCGCACACACCTGCTCTGCCCGCGGTGGCGTACATCTACGTCGCCGACGTCGCCGCAACGCTGGCGGAGATCGATGCCGCCGGCGGCAAACGGACTGCGGAGCCGATGCCGGTTCCGGGATATGGCTGCTTCGGGTACTTCACCGATCCATCGGGCACGCACGTGGGCCTGCTCGGACCGTGAGGGCTGAAGAGCGGGGAGCGGGGAGCGGGGAGCGGAAGCTGGACATGTCCAGGAGCGTCATTCGACCCCGATCCCGATCCCCGAGGTATCGTCTTCCCGACATGCATCCTCGCGCCGCTGAACTGATCGCCACGCTTGGCCTACGACCACATCCTGAAGGCGGCTACTTCGCCGAGGTCTACCGGTCAGCCGCTCGCGTGCAGCCGTCCGACTCGCGCGACGAGCGGGCCGCGCTGACGACGATCTACTTCCTGCTCACCGCCGCCGACGTGAGCTGCTGGCATCGCGTGCGGTCCGACGAGGTCTGGCACTTCTATGAGGGCGATCCGCTCGAGCTGGTGACGGCGGATCCCGACTTTGCGCACGTCACGCGCCGGCTGCTCGGTCGCGCGACCGTTGGCACTCATCCTGTTCACGTCGTCCGCGCCGACGAGTGGCAGGCGGCACGTTCGACCGGCGACTACACGCTGGTCGGGTGCACAGTGGGACCAGGCTTCGAGTTCGAGGATTTCGAGATGCTGCGCGACCGGGCCGACTCGGAGGCGGTGAGGCGGCGCCATCCCGAGGCGGCGGAATTCATCCAGGCACATCCGGAATGACCCTTCACGAGCAGTTCGGCGACATTGACATCTATCTGTTCGATCAGCTGCTGCGCGGGCGCATCCAGCGTGGCATGCGCGTCCTTGACGCCGGCTGCGGCGGCGGCCGCAATCTCGTGTATCTCCTCCGCGAGGGCTTCGACGTCTACGGCTGCGATGCCGACCCGAGAGCGGTGGACGCGGTCCGCCGGCTGGCCGCGACGCTGGCGCCGCAGCTGCCGGCCGACAACTTCCGCGCCGAGCCGATCGAGCGCATGACGTTCCCGCCCGGCTTCGCCGACGTCGTGATCAGCAGTGCCGTGCTGCATTTCGCCGAAGACGACGCGCGCTTCGACGCGATGATGCGCGGCACGTGGCGGGCCGTCGCGCCCGGCGGCATGCTGTTCTGCCGCCTGGCCTCGTCCATCGGCATCGAGGATCGTGTGCAGTCGATCGCGGGCCGCCGATGCCGGCTGCCCGATGGCTCGGATCGTTACCTGGTCGATGAGTCCCTGCTCGTGTCGTTGACGCGTGAGCTCGGTGGCGCGCTCCTGGATCCCTTGAAGACCACGGTCGTCCAGAATCAGCGGGCGATGACGACATGGGTAGTGCGCAGGCCGGCGATAGCCGCGGCGTCGTTCAGGCATTCGTCCTCGCCGGCGCGCAGGTCGTCCCGCGCGGACGGTTATCGGCCCGCCGGCCGTGCTAGCCTGTTTTCAATGCTTCGCATCACGCTGTCGCTGATCCTGACGCTCACCGTCTCCGCCGTCCTGCTTGCCGCTCCGCCGGGACCCGAGGAAACGTGGCCGGGCTTTCGCGGCCATCGCCTGAGCGGTGTCGCGCCCGGCGATCGCGTGCCGGAACGCTGGTCGGTCACCGACAACGTGCGCTGGAAGATCGACGTGCCCGGCCGCGGCTGGTCGTCGCCCATCGTCTGGGGCGACACCCTGTTCGTGACCTCGGCGATCAACGGCAAGCCGTTCAAGCAGCCGACGCCAGGGCTCTACGGCAACGACTACATCGCAGAGATGCGCGCGCAGGGGCTGCCGGCCGACGAGATCAACCGCCGCGTCCGCGCCCGCGACAACGAGACCAGCGAAGAAGCAGAAGAGATCCGCTACATGGTCTACGCCGTCGATGCCGCGACCGGAAAGATCAAGTGGGAGCGCGAGGCGCACCGCCGTGTGCCGCACGGCGGCCGCCATCGCAAGAACACCTACGCGTCGGAGACGCCGTTCACCGATGGCGAACGGCTGTACGCGTCGTTCGGCCAGAACGTCGGGTTGTTCTGCTACTCGCTGACCGGCGATCTGCTGTGGAAGAAGGAATGGCCGCCGCAGCGCATCTACCTCGACTTCGGCACGGCCTCGTCGCCGATCGTGCACGACGGGCGGATCTACCTCCTGCACGACAGCGAGCTCGAGTCGTACCTGACGGCGCTGGACGCGAAGACGGGGCAGGAGCTGTGGCGGACGACGCGGCCGAATACCGGGCCTGCCGAAGTCGTCCTGGACGACGCCGTTCGTGTGGCAGAACGAACGGCGCACCGAGATCGTCACCACGGGCCACGCGATGGTGATTTCGTACGGCCTCGACGGCGCCGAGCTGTGGCGGGTCAGCGGCATGTCGATGCCGACGGCGGCGCCCTTTGCGGCGAACGGCCTGCTGTATGTCGGCACCGGATCGCAGGGGGACGCGAACCGACCGTTCATGGCGATCCGGCCGGGCGGGAGCGGGGACATCACCCTGAAGGAGACCGAGGACAGCAACGCGTTCATCGCCTGGCGGCATCCGCGCGCGTCAGGGTATACGCCGTCCGGCCTGGTGCATCGCGGCCGCGCCTACCTCGTGCACGACACCGGCATCATGGTCGTGCTCGACGCGATGTCGGGGAAGGAGATCTACAAGGTCCGCATCGGCGGTGGCGGGCACACGTTCTCGGCGTCGCCGGTGGCGGTCGGCGATCGCATCCTGCTGCTCACCGAGGACGGGATGACGTTCGTGATCGCGGCCGGGGACGAGTACCGCGAGATCGCGCGCAACGATCTCGCCGAGATGTCGCTCGCGTCACCGGCGATCGCGGGCGGCGCGGTCTACGTCAGGACCGAAACGAAGCTGTACAAGATTCAAAGCGCGCGCTGAGCTGGATCGGATCCCCCTCACCAAATGGCCACGAGCAAACTGCCGCGCCTCGAGCGGCGCCGATCGCCCATTTCCGGCTGGGGCGTCTACGCCGCGCAGCCGATTGCCGAAGAGACCCGGATCGTCGAATACAAGGGGGAGCTGGTGCGGCAGTCGGAGGCCGGGCAGCGGGAGCTGCGCTACCTGCCGCGCCAGCGGATCTGGATCTTCACGATCAACCGGCTGTGGGCCCGCGACGCCGCGTTCGGCGGCAACATCGCGCGCTACGTCAACCATGCCTGCCACCCGAACTGCTACATCGACATCGTCGGGCACACGATTTGGATCCTGGCGTCGCGCGACATCAAGACGGGCGAGGAGCTGACCTACGATTACAACACCGACGGCATCGCCGGGATCCCGTGCCGCTGCCGTCCACGGTGCCGGCGCATCCTGTGAGCGCCTGGTCGGATTGCGAAGGGAGGAGAAGATGACGAAACGTGTCATGGCGTTCGGAGTCGGATGCTTCATGCTCGGTGCGGTCACGGCGACCGGCCTCCCCCAGGCGAGAAAGGCGACGTTCAGTCCGGCGCTGGTCGCGGGCAAGGAGCCGAAGGAGGCGGCAAGCGCACTGCTCGAGGGCGCGCTCGAGCTGGCCGACAACGGCAGCTGGGAACGCATCGCGGTCGGGCGGGCGTGGTACCTGAGCGGCGACAAGGAGAAAGGCCAGGCCATGTTCGACGCCGTGACGGCCAACAACCGGGCCGAGGGCAGCGACTGGCTCCGCCTCGGCCGGATTTACGCGGAAGCCGGCGAGTGGGACAAGGCGCAGGGGGCCTTCGACCAGGCCCTGAAGAAGAACGCGAACGACGACTCCCTGATGATCGAGTATGGAGCCCTCGCCAACATCAAGGGGGACCGCGCCCGGGCGGAGGCGCTGTTCGAGAAGGCGATGAAGCGGGAGCCGCGGGAATTCTGGTACTGGGTGGCCGCGGGAGGGTCATACCTGGGCGTTCGACCGCAGTAGGGGGTCTCCGATGAGCGACCTGTCCGATCCACACAACCTCAATCGCTTCCTGGAGGCGCAGGAATACGACCACGCGCGCGCCCTGTCGGAGATTCGCGCCGGGCGCAAGCGCTCGCACTGGATGTGGTACGTGTTCCCGCAGTTCGCCGGGCTCGGCGCGAGCGAGACGTCGCGCCGCTTCGCGATCAAGAGCGTCGCCGAAGCCGAGGCGTATGTGCGGCATCCGGTGCTCGGCCCCCGGCTCGTGGAGTGTGCCGAGGCCGTGCTCGGCCTCGAGGGGCTGCCAGCGCAGGACATATTCGGCTCGCTCGACGACTTGAAGCTGCGATCGTGCGCGACGCTGTTCGCGACCGTGTCGCCGCCAGGCTCGGTGTTCGAGCGGCTGCTCGACAAATATTTCCTCGGCGAGCCCGACGAGCAGACGCTGCGCCTGCTGCGGTCGGCGCCGGGCGGTCCATGAGCGCCCCGCACCGGTGAGGGCCCGGCCGTTCCCCAGTCTGTGGAACCCTGAGCGATTGTTGGTGTCTGAACCAAGCGACGTGTGTCGGCTGTGAGGTGAAACATGCGCGCAGACACCCTGACCTCGAAGACACGGCGAAGGCCGCATCGCCTCGCAGGGAACGTGATGCAGCTCGGCTGGGGGCACTTCTGGCTGTTCACCGCCATCCTGGGCGGCCTGCTCGGGATGTTCGGCATCATCTTCGCCGCCCATCTCTCGACGCTCTGACCCAGGTCGGCCCCGGCGGATCGAGTTCTGCCCCGGGTTGCGGATCGGGCGCGCTGATGGGATCCTGATCCCTTCACGCGAGCCGAATCGCCGATCACGGAGGCAGGACCACCGCATGGACGCAGAACAACTCAAGTCGGTACAAGCGCCCCTCAAGGAGAAATACAAGGCCGATCCGCGGGCGGGATTGATCACGCTGCGGGCGGAAGGGCGCGCCAGCGGTCTCTGCTGCAAGGTCGAGACGGGCAAGGCGATGGTGGAAGCGGGGCTGCATCCGGCCACCGGCGGCGACGGCACCGCGGCCTGTTCCGGCGACATGCTGCTCGAGGCGCTCGTGGCCTGCGCCGGCGTGACGCTGCGCGCGGTCGCGACGTCGATCGGCGTCGAGGTCGCCGACGCGAAGATCACGGCCGAGGGCGATCTCGACTTCCGGGGCACGCTCGGCGTCGCCAGGGACGTCGCGGTCGGCTTCCTCGACATCCGCCTGACGTTCGAGCTCGACACCACCGCCACCGACGAGCAACTCGCGACGCTGCTGAAGCTCACCGAGCGATACTGCGTCGTCCTGCAAACGCTGCGAGCCGCGCCCACGGTCACTGCCCGCATGACGCGGGGGAGCGGTAGCTAATAGATAGTTTCCAGTTTCCAGTTCCCAGTTCCCAGTTCAGAGCGCAGAGCCCAAGCCCCCCTGCCGGCCGACGAGATGATCGACTCGCCCGCGGGTCGCTTTGCCGGCGAAGCCACATCGCCCCGCCGCGCCTCGGCCGGACGCGCGGAAAAATGCCTCTCCGGCGCGTGTGCTGACGATGCCCGCTGCGGCTGGGGGTGATCCGCACGCCGGCGCCCCATCATTTCAGCAACCAGGTGATCCCGACGTCAGTGCCGAAACAGCGCCTCCGCGGCAGGGGACGCCTGCGAGGCATTTTTCGAACTGACGGTGCGCCGTGCAAGCGGTGCGTTCCTTGTGGGATGAAAGGAGCCCACCCCTATAAGAGCTGAGCGGTAGGGTAGCCCGGTTCCCTGCGTGATGTCGTGAGGCATCCAGCAGAAGCGGAGCCAGCATGTTGCTCGTCGGCAGACGGCGGCCGCGAAGCCACGGGCCGCAGCGTGTAGCGAACTCAGACGTAGCCTCGTAAGGAAACGATGAGGAGGCCGAACCCCTCGTCAGTCGGTGAAGGCTGTACGTGCTCGGGAAGGTGCTCAGCCGATGCACCGAGACGCTCCTCCGGGGTCGCAGAGGCGGCACGTGGTGACAGGAACGCGCTGAACACGGGAGGCCTCGTGCGGGGCGGGTCGCGCCCGCAACCGAGCGCACAAGACGGCGAGTCAAGGCGTGCGGGCCGCGACGAGGAGTCGGACGAGGCCATAGTACCGATGAGCGCGGCGAAAGCCGCAGGAGGGAAGGGCCTTGAGGTGAGGACGTGTCCCCTGCGGGAAAGGAATGGAGATTGTGGCGACACTAGCAACTCCAGCATCAATCCGGGACCTGCAACGGGCGCTGTACCTGCGAACCAAGTGGGACGCGCGCTTTCGCGCTTACGCCCTCTACGACAAGGTATATCGACCGGACATCCTGGCGCATGCCTACGCACTCGCAAAGGCCAACGGTGGCGCGCCGGGCCCCGACGGGTGACCTTTGCAGAGATTGAAGCGACGGGCGGGACGCGCTGCTCGACGACCTGCGCGAAACACTGCAGACGAAGACGTATCGGTCGGGGCCGGTACGGCGGGTGTACATCCCGAAACTCAACGGCAGCGAACGGCCGTTGGGGATTCCCAACATCCGCGATCGAGTCGTCCAGACGGCGGCGAAGCTGGTTCTGGAACCGATCTTCGAAGCGGATTTCGAGCCGGACTCGTTCGGTTTTCGACCGCGAGCGAGCTGCGCACGACGCGCTCGATGCGATCCGCGCGGCGTTGGACGCCGGGATGTGCTGGGTCATCGATGCGGACGTGACCGCCTACTTCGACACGATTCCGCACGACCGCCTGTTGAAGGTCGTGGCGGAACGGGTCGTCGACGGCGCCATGCTCGCGTTGGTGAAGCAATTTCTCGAGGCGCCCATCATCGATGACCGCGATGGTGGGCGGCCTCGGCGCCCACGGCAGGGCACACCGCAGGGCGGCGTCATTTCGCCACTCCTCGCGAACGTTTACCTCCACCTGCTCGACCGGACTTCCGGCGGCGTGTCCAGCGCGGGGACTGCACGGCCGCTCGTCCGCTATGCGGATGATTTCGTCCTGCTCGTCCCGTCGTCGCCGGAGCGCGAATGGGCTTGGCTTCACCAGCTCATGGCGCGGCTCGGCCTGACGCTGCACCCGGAGAAGACCCGGATGCTCGATGCGCGGCATGACGCCTTTGTATTTCTGGGGCATACGCATCGCTGGCGCTGGTGGCGTTTGTACCTCGACATCAGTCCGAAGACGCTGCAGCGGATTCGTGACGAAGTGCCTCGACGGACTCGTCACACCCGATGCGAGTCTCCCGACACCGTGGCGGCGCTCAATCGATACATCCAAGGCGCTCGTCACTACTTCCGTCGGGTCCGCCGACGGGGCTGAGCAACTTGGATTACTTCGTCGATGTGCGCGTCGCGCGCTGGTGGGCGCGCAAGCACAGCGCCCGCCGACCGGCCTGGTCGCTCGTGGCCGCATCGCGCCGCGGTGCGATATGGCTCCGCCGCGCGGACCCGCTCGGCATCGGCTGACGCTGTCGGAATCGGTGATCATGATCGCGCTCAGGTTGGGAGTCGGAAGTTGGGAGTTGTCGCGCCGACGCTGGCGGGGCCGCGTGCCGGTCCGGCGCCAAACGCGGCCGCGCGCGCAGTCGCCCACTCCTCGCTCAAAGCCGCCGCCTTCCGGCTAAAGCCGGAAGCCACTGCACCAAGCACAGCACCGAGCACCAAGCACCCAGATGGTGTAGGCTGGGCGCCGTCTCATCCGCATGACCACGACCTCCGCGCGCGCCACCTTGCCACTCCTGCACCGGTTCCTCGGCATCGGGATGCTGGTGCTGTCGGCCACTTTCGCGGTGTTGCGGTACTTCGACATCGGACCGGTGCTGCCTGAAGGCCGGGTCTCGTTCGTGCTCGCCTGCCTGTTGTCGGCGATCGGGCTGGTGTTGGCGACGATCGCCGTGCTGGTCGTGAAGCCGCGTGTGCCCGACCGTCCCGCGGGCCAACCGGTCGAGCAGGTACCTGGGCGACGCCCGCCGTGGGCATGGGGGTGGTGAATGTCTGGTTTCTGCTCGAAGGCGCCGGGACGCTGGCCGCGATCGGCTACTACCTGACCGGCCAGCCGCTGGCCGCGGCCGCAACGGCCCTGTTGCTCATGGTGTTCTGGACGTGCGGACCGAACGCGTTCGCCAAGGCTTAGCGGCGGTCCTCCTGACCGCTGTGCTGCCTGCAGCTGGCTCGACTCAGGCGCCGTCCGTCCGTGAGTACAAAGACGTCGTCTATGCGACGGTCGAGGGCAAGCCGCTCGCGCTGGACCTGTATGTGCCGTCGCGCGCGGACGCCGCGCCGTTGCTGGTCTGGGTGCATGGCGGCGCGTGGAGCGAGGGGACGAAAGCGAATCCGCCGCGCCATTTCATCGCGCACGGCATCGCCACCGCCAGCCTCGACTTCCGCCAGTCCACCGAGGCGCGGTTCCCGGCGCAGGTCCACGACATCAAGGCGGCGATTCGATTCCTGCGTGCCAGAGCCCAGACCTACGGCTACCGTGCGGATCGGATCGCCATCGCCGGCAGTTCGTCGGGCGGCCACCTGGCGGCGCTCGTCGGCGTGACCAACGGCCATCCCGCGCTCGAAGGAACCGTCGGCGACCATCGTCAGGAGTCGTCGGCCGTGCACGCCATCGTCAGCTATTTCGGCGCGTCCAACCTGCAGACGATCCTTGCGCAGTCCACGCCGTTCGGCCTCAACATGCGCCGCCCCGCGCTCGAGCGCCTGCTGGGCGGGCTTCCAGACGAGGCGCGTGAGCTGGCGAAGCTGGCGAGTCCGGTCGAGCACGTCGATCGACAGGATCCGCCGCTGTTCCTGCTGCACGGCGACCAGGATCCGCAGATGCCGATCAACCAGGCGCACGAGCTGCACGGCGCCTACGAGCGGCTCGCCCTGGATGGGCAGCTCCGCGTTCTGTACGGCGCCGCGCACGGCGGCAACGTCTTCTACTCACCGCCGCATCTGAAGCCGGTCCTGGATTTCCTCGACCGCGTGATAGGGCGGTAGCTGTTTTTCACGGCGCGCGTGACTCGTGCCTTTCATGCCCGGTCTGCTCATGGCGCTCACCTCGACCGTCTTCACCTTCGACATCGATCTGTCCGACGCCGACCGCGGCGTCTATGAGACCCTCGCGCTGCGCGTGGCGCGGCATCCCTCCGAATCCGAGGAGTTCCTGGTTGCCCGCGTGCTGGCGTACTGTCTCGAGTACCAGGACGGCATCGAGTTCTCGCGCGGGCTGAGCGACGCCGACGATCCGCCGATTGCCATACGGGACCTTACCGGATCGCTGCGCGCGTGGATCGACGTCGGCACGCCGTCGGCGGATCGCCTGCACCGCGCCGCCAAGGTCGCGCCCCGCGTTGTCGTCTACGTGCACAAGGAGTACACGCAGTGGCTGGCCGGGCTGTCGAGCGCACGGATTCACCGCGCCGATGCGATGGTGATCAGGGCCTTCGATCGCGGGGTGATTGCAGGTCTCACCGCGGCGCTCGAACGGCGGATGTCGTTCGCGCTGGCCGTGGCCGACGCCGAGCTGTTCCTGTCGCTGGAAGGACAGACGCTGTCGGGCGCGGTGAGTGTTTTGTCGTTGTGAGCAGCAGGATCTTGCGGCGTTCGACTGGTCGAGCTTCGAACCGTGCCCGGCTTAGAGAGGGAGAGACAAATAGGCCGTGTCAATTCCCAATTCCCAACTCCCAAACAGGACACTTGGGAGTTGGAGGTTGGGGATTGGGAGTCGACGTGCTGCGTCTTTTCAGCAACCTGTTAGGCGTAGCCGCGCCAGACCCTGCCGGCCGCTTGCCTGGACGACGTGTTCCGCGTCACGCTAGACGCACCATGAAACGAGCCTACGGTCTCGATATCCCAGAGACGCTGCGGGAGGCGCTGGAGCCCGATCGCACCGCGCTCATCGTCTACGACATGCAGGTCGGTATTCTCAGGCAGCTGCCGCACGGCCCGGCGATCGCTGCCAAGGTCGGGGAGGTGCTCGGCGCCGCGCGTGAGGCCGGAATCCGCACCTACTTCCTGCGGCACCTGTCGCTGCCGAAGAACCTGATGGGCGTGTTCCAGATCCGCCAGACCCTGGCGTGGCAGCGCAAGTCGTCTGTGGACGAGATTCAGCCGTGGTTCCTGCGCGGCTCAGAGGCGCACGCCATCACGCCCGAGCTGACGCCGCTCGAGACCGAGGCCGTGTTCGACAAGATCGGCATGTCCGCGTTCGAAGGGACGCCGCTCGACACCGCCTTGCGCGACTGCGGCATCCGGACATTTCTCATCGTCGGCGTCGCCACCGAGATTGGCATCGAGCCAACGGTACGTCAGGGCGCTGATCTCGGATACATCCCGGTGATCGTCGAGGACGCCTGCGGCCCTGGCCACGAAGAGGCGGGGCAGCGCGCGCTGGCGAGCCTCCGCTACATGAACGACGCCATGTTCACCACCATCGGCGAAGTGACCGCCCTGTTGCGCGAGAGGAAGACGTCGCCATCCGGTCCGGCATGACGCCGGCGCGGCGCAGCACCTGCTCGTTCGCCTGCGCGCTGATCGTGGTGGCGTCGGCGGGATGTGAAGCGCCCGGTAATCCGCGGCTCGCCGCGCTCAGCTCGCCTGGCGGCACCTACGAAGTTCACCTGACCGGCCGCGTCACGCGGGCACGCATCTTCGAGAACCGCGTGCGCGCCGAAGTGTTCAAGAACGGCGCCCCGCACCTGCCCGCGCGCCTCATCTTCGCCGCGGGACTCTTCGACACGGCGTTCAACGAACGCTTCGGGTCGCCGGAATGGGCCGCCTCGAACGTGCTTCGTTTTCCCGGCAGGGCCGGGGCCGCGCCGGGGACTGAGCCGGACTCGCTGACCGTGCGCAACGTCTCGGATCAGCCGTTCCCTTCCATCCGCATCGAGACCGCCCGCGACATGTTTCTCGTGTTCGATTCTGGCGCCCCGCGCCGAGATGACGCTGCCGACGACCGCGCCGGTGAAGGCCGACTCGCCGAACTGGTTCGACGTGATCGTGGACTCGGGCAATCCGGACGCGCTCCTGCGCGGGCACGGCACGTTCACGAACAGGTCGAGTGTGCGTCCGCGGTTCACCTTCGCGGTGAGCGTGTCCGCCAATGGTGTGGAAGTGGCCGAAACGACCGGCCATACGAAACCGCCGGTCCGGTAGGGGAGGAGACCACGTTGGCTGCGGTTGGACTCGTCGGCGGCCTGGGGCCGGAATCCACGATCGACTACTACCGCCGCATTCTCGAGGCGTGGCAGCGGCACGATCCCGCGAGTGCGCCCTCGCTCGTCATCGACAGTCTCGACGCCGCCAGAGCGCTGCGCCTGGTCGCCGCCGATCGCGAGGCGCTCATCGAGTACCTGTTCGAATCGCTGCAGCGACTGGCCGGGGCGGGCGTGGACTTCGCGGCGATGACCGCCAACACCGCGCACATCGTGTTCGACGAGCTGGCTGCGCGCTCCTCCGTGCCGCTCCTCAGCATCGTCGAGGTCTGCGCCGCCGAGCGCTGCGCCGCGGCATGACGCGCGTCGCCCTGCTCGGCACCAGGTTCACCATGGAGGCGGCGTTCTATCCGGACGTCTGCGGCCGTCACGGCATCACGGTCGTCGTCCCGGGCGAGGCCGACCGTGCCTGGATCCATGCGCGCTACGTCGGCGAGTTGCTGAAGGGACAGTTTCGCGACGAGACGCGGCAGGAGATCACGGCGTTCGTCGAGCGCCTGCGCGCCGAGGAGCACATCGACGGCGTCGTGCTCGGCGGCACCGAGCTGCCGCTGTTGCTGCAGGGCGCGGACGTCGCCGGCGTGCCCGTGCTCGATACGACCGCCCTGCACGTCGCGGCGATCGTCGAGCGGCTGCGGCAGCCTCGCGGAAACTTCGCGTAGCATGTCTCATGCTGCGAACGACATCGGCCGCCCTCCTGCTGTCCGTGCTGGTGACGTGGACGACACCGTCGGCTCAGAAGCCGCGGACGCATCGGCTCGAGGCCAGGCCCGACACGGTTGCCTACGGCTACTACTGGTCCGAAGCGAAGCCGGTCCTGACCATCGCCTCTGGCGACATCATCGACGTCGACACGCTTCTCACCAACACGCCGAACGGCCTGCAGCGGGCCGGCGTGGCGCCGGAGCGAATCCAGGCGTCGCTGAAGGCGATCGTGACCGAGGTGACCGGCGAGCGGCGCGGACCCGGCGGGCACATCCTGACCGGCCCGGTGTTCGTCGAGGGGGCGGAGCCCGGCGACGCCCTCGAGGTGAAGGTGCTGTCGATCGATCTGCCGATCGACTACGGCTACAACGGGTGCAGCGGCTTCATCCCGGCGAACTGCGAGCGCGGCTTGCCCGCGAAGATCTTCCATCTCGATCGGAAGGCCATGACCGCGGAGTTCAAGCCCGGCATCGTCGTGCCGCTGGCGCCGTTCTTCGGCAGCATGGGCGTGGCGCCGGCGCCGGAAATCGGCCGCGTCAGCAGCAATCCGCCGGGGCGGCATGCAGGCAACCTCGACAACCGCGAGCTGGTCGCCGGCAGCACGCTCTACATTCCGGTGTTCGTGCGCGGCGCCCTGTTCGAGATCGGCGACGGCCACGCCGCACAGGGTGACGGCGAGGTCGATCAGACCGCGATCGAGACGTCGCTGCGCGGGCGGGTGCAGCTGACGGTGCGGAAGGACATGAAGCTGACCTGGCCGCGCGCCGAGACCCGCACCGACTACATCAGCATGGGGACGGACGAGGACCTCAAGGTCGCGACCACCATCGCCATCCAGGAGATGATCGATTTCCTGCACGAGACCAGGCAACTGTCGAAGCACGAGGCCTATCAGCTCGTGAGCATCGCGGGCCACGTCGCGATGACGCAGCTGGTGGACAAGCCGGTCTACGGCGTGCACGTGAAGATGCCGAAGTCGATCTTCACGGACGCCGCTACGCGAGCGCGGTAGCCATGCAACGATCCCAACGATCTGACGCTTTCGTCAGCGTCGGGCGGCGTCTTTGGAGGAAAATGCCCGGGTCGCCATCTCGACGAGCCATGTCATACGAGTCCCGCGCCTCTGAACTTGCGAGGGCCGGCTTCGACCTGTGGGAGGCCGGCCGCCTCGAGGAGGCGGTTGCCCTCTACCAGCGCGCGCTCCAGGCGGCCGATCCCGACCATTACGAGTGGCCCGACATCCACGCGCAGCTGGCCGGCGTGCTGGCGGCGCTCGGCCGCGATGACGAGGCCCGCGACGAGTACCGCGCATCACTCGACGTGTCCCTGCACGACGATCGCGAGGGCGCCGGATCCGCCGTCGCGGTTGCCCGCTACTTCCTCGGCGACCACCTGCTGAAGATGGGTGAGCCGGCACAGGCGCTCGACGTCGTCCTGCAGGCGACCGGACTCGCGGCGAGACAGGGCTGGCTGCTCGCGGTGATCGAGGCGCGCGCGCTCCATGCGCTCGGGCGCAAGGCGGAAGCGATGGTCGCGGCGGAGCAGGCCGTGGAATGCGCGCCAGGCCACAAGGCCGAGGAACTGCAGCAGGAGCTGGCGTCGATCCTCGCGGAGCGCATCCCCTGAGCGGCTGGCCGGGACAGATCGCCGGCGGCATCCTTGTCGTCAGCGCCGACGTCGGGCTGCGCTACATCCTGCACCGCAAGAAGAAGCACAGGCTGGAGCGGCTGGTGCCCCTCATTCTCACCGTCTACGGGACCGTCGGCGCCATCCATAACGCGCGCGAGCTACGCCGTGTCGAGCGCGAACGGTGACCCGCCATAGCTCGGCGGGATGTGAGCGCCCATGAGGGTTGCCGCTTTCCAGTCGCCCCTGCGCCCACCCGGCGCGGTTGACGCGGCGCTCGCGGCAATCCGCGAGCAGGTGCTCCGCTGCGAGGCGCTTGGCGTCGACATCTTGTGCTGTCCCGAAGGCATCCTCGGCGGCCTCGCCGACGATGCGCCCGATCCCCACGCCATCGCCATCGACACGGCGCATCTCGCGTCGAGACTCGAGCCGCTGGCCAGCGATCGGGTCACGACCATCGCCGGCTTTACGGAGCGCGACGAGCGCGGCCGCCTTTACAACTCGGCGGCGGTGGTGCACCGGGGATCGATCGCCGGGGTGTATCGGAAGCAGCATCCCGCGATCAATCGGTCGGTCTATGAGGCCGGTACGACGGCGCCAGTCTTCACGGTGGGCGCACTGACGTTCGGGATCGTCATCTGCCGCGACTCGACGTTCCGCGAGCCGGCCAGGACGATGGCGTTGGGCGGGGCCGCGGTGCTGTTCGTGCCCACCAACAACGGTCTGCCGCGCGATCGCGCGCATGCGGAGCTGGTTGCCGCCGCGCATGACGACAGTGTGGCCCGAGCCGTCGAGAACAGGATGTGGGTGGTCCGAGCCGATGTGTGCGGACGCACGCCGGAGTTGGAGTCGCGCGGATCGACCGCGATCGTCGATCGCGACGGGGTGATCCTGCGAGCGACGCAGCCGTTCGAGTCAGGGCTGATCGTGGCCGACCTCGATACAGGGCATCCGTCGACGGTGCTACCTGAAGAGAAGGCAATCTTCGGTCGATGACGAAGTCGGGAGGTGACATGGACGAAGACCTCGAGACGATGAGCCGCGAGGCGCTGGTGGCGGAGGTACGGCGGCTGCGCGCGGGGATCCGGACGCACCGCGACAGTTCCGGTCAGGAGCTGTGCTGGCACCATCCAGAGCTGTGGAACCTGCTGCCGGAGCAGATCACGCCGGACGTTGCCGTGCCGCCGTGGCCGCGGTTCATGCGCGGGTGCGTGCGCTACCGCGAAGCGCTGGAGCGGGAGCTGCCGGGCGCGCGCGTCCACGACGTCGAAGCGGAGTGATCGAATGGACCCGTGCGACATCTGATCATCGGCCTGATCGTGCTGGCGGCGGCGGTCGTGCTGTTTGCCGTCCCGCCGATCCCGCAGCCGCTCGAGTATCACGACATGGCCGACCAGCGGACGCTGGCCGGCATTCCTCACGCGCTCAACGTCCTCAGCAACGTGCCCTTCGCCATCGTCGGGGCGATGGGACTGGCCGCGACGTTCGGACGGGGCGCGGGCAGGCGCGGTCCTGTCAGGGATCCGTGGGAGCGCTGGCCTTATGCCGCGCTCTTCGCGGGCGTCGCGCTGACCGCCATCGGCTCGAGCTATTACCATCTCGCCCCCGACAACGCGCGGCTGGTCTGGGACCGACTGCCGATGACCATCGGCTTCATGGGCCTGCTGACCGCGGTGATGGCCGAGCGGATCGACGTCCGGATCGCTCGCGTCACGTTCGTGCCGCTGCTGGCGCTCGGAGCTTTCAGCGTCGGCTACTGGTGGTGGAGCGAGGTCCGCGGCGCCGGCGACCTCCGGCTCTACGGCGTCGTGCAGTTCGGATCGCTGCTCGCGGTCCTTTTGCTGCTATGGTGCTGCCGGTCGCCGTACGCCGATGGCCGCTATCTCGTCGCGGGGCTCGCCGCCTATGCCGGCGCAAAGGGACTCGAAACCGCGGACGCCTGGTTCTACGATTTCGGCCACGTCGTGAGCGGGCATAGTCTCAAGCACCTAGCCGCCGCCGGCGGGGTCGCGTTCGTGGTGGCGATGCTCGGGCGAAGGGGGGAAGTCGAAAGTCAGAAGTCAGAAGGGAAAAGTTAAAAGGCGCGTTTCGGCAGTCGGGAAGTTGGAAGGGACTCGGGACGCGGGACTCGGGACTCGGGGGAAGATAGCGACAGACGATGATGCGCGGTCTTCGGCTCAGTTCGATCGTTCTCGCCGGCGCGGTGGCGGTCGCCGGCGCCCAGTCGGGCGGCGGCTCGCAAGGGCATCGCTACGGCGTCGAGTACGACGGGCAGACCACGTTCGTTCGGCTGCGCTGGGGCGGCAACCTCGGCGGTTTTCGCGGCGGCGGCTCGGCATGGAACCACGACACGCCGCGCGCCGAGCAGCACCTCTCGATGATTGCCAACGAGCTCACGCTGGCGAACATGCGCCGCGACGCCAGCCTGATCCTGTCACTCGACGATCCCGAGTTGTGCCGCTACCCGATGGCGTTCATGTGGGAGCCCGGCTTCTGGAACCTGACCGACAAGGAGGCCCTGGCGTTTCGCGCCTGGCTGGCCAAGGGCGGCTTCGCGGTGTTCGAAGACTTCGACGGCGACCAGCAATGGGCCCACTTCGAGGCCCAGATGCGCCGTGTGCTCCCCGACGGCCGGCTCGTGAAGCTCGATCAGACCCACCCGATCTTCGACACCTTCTTCCGGATCAAGGACATCGACAGCATCCTGCACCCGATGTACGGCCTGCGGCCAAGCTACTACGGCATCTTCGAGGACAACGATCCGTCCCAACGGTTGATGGTCGTCGCCAACTTCGACAACGACGTCCCCGAATACTGGGAATGGTCGGGCGAGGGGCTCTATCCCTTCGACAAGTCGAACGAGGCCTACAAGCTCGGCGTCAATTACCTGATCTACGGTCTCACGCATTGAACCCATGCCCCTCCCCCGACTGATTCGCAGACGATCGAAGCTGCATGGCTTCGGCGTGTTCGCCGCCGAACCGATCAACAAGAACACGCGCATCATCGACTACGCCGGCGAGCTGATCCGCAATTCGCGGAGCGGCGCGCGCGAGGCGCGCTACCTCAAACAGGGCTGCATCTGGGTCTATCGCGTGAACCGCGCCTGGAGCCGCGACGCGGCCGTGGGCGGCAACGTCGCGCGGTTCATCAACCACGCGTGCGCGCCCAATTGCTGGACCGAGGTCGTGGACATGACGATCTGGATCCGGGCCTCGCGCCGCATCGTGCCTGGTGAGGAGCTGACCTACGACTACGCGACCGTCGGCGACCACACGATTCAGTGCCGCTGCCGGCCCGACTGCCGGACGTGGTTGTGACGGCTGTCACGCGTCCGCGGCAGCCCTGATAGAGTTCGCCTGACTGCACCCCCATCCGCGAGTGGAGTGATCGCTATGCACATCCCGTTGAGCCCGTCGAAAAACCGTCTGTTCGTTCTGATCCTGCTCATTGCGGCCGGCGCCGTCGCCGCCGCGCAGCGGCCGGCCCGCAACGCCGCAGGCTCCGAGACCGGCATCTCCGCGGACCGCCTGAGCCGGCTCGACAAGGTGTTCCAGCAGCACGTCGACGAGAACCGCGTCGCGGGTGTCGTCGCGCTGGTGCTGCGTGACGGGCGGCCCGTCTACGAGAAGGCCTTCGGCTGGAGCGACAAGGAAGCCGGACGGCGCATGACCGTCGACACCCTGTTCCGCATCGCGTCGCAGACGAAGGCGCTGACCAGCGCGGCGATCCTGGCGCTGATGGAGGAGGGCCGCCTCAGCGTGACGTCGCCCGTCAGCCAGTTCATTCCGGGCTTCGCGAAGACCACCGTGGCGGTCAAGGGCGAGGCCGGCGTGACGACGGTGCCGGCGCGCCGCGCCATCACGATCCGCGATCTGCTGACGCACACGGCGGGCATTTCCTACGGCACCGACGCGCTGGTGTCGGCGATGTACGAGGCCAAGGGGCTCGGACCGGCCGCGGGATTCGGCTGGTACACCGCGGACAAGGACGAGGGCACCTGCGCGACGATGGAGCGGCTGGCGACGCTGCCGTTCGTCTCGCAGCCTGGCGAGGCCTACGTCTACGGCTACAACACCGACATCCTCGGCTGCGTCGTCGAGCGCGCGTCCGGCATGCCGCTCGATCAGTTCATCGCGACGCGGATCACGACGCCGCTCGGCTTGAAAGACACCGGCTTCTTCGTGCCGGCCGCCGATCGCAATCGGCTGTCGGCCGTCTACGCGAGCGGGCCCGACGGGACGATCGTCCGGGCTCCGGACGGCGCGCGCGGACAGGGCCACTACGTCGAGGGACCGCGGAAGAGCTTTTCCGGTGGCGCGGGACTGGTATCGACGGCCCGCGACTACGCCCGGTTCCTCGAGATGACCCGCAACGGCGGCGCCCTCGACGGCGTGCGCGTGCTCGCGCCGCGGACGGTGGCGCTGATGACCACCAACCAGAGCGGCACGCTGCACGCCACGACCGGCCTGGGTTTCGGCTACGGATTCGAGACGGTCGATCGTTACGGCGCGCTCGGGCTGGCGTCGGTCGGCGCCTACCGTTGGGGCGGCGCCTACGGCTCGACCTACCTGGTCGATCCCGAGACCCGTATGGTCATGGTCTTCATGATGCAGCTGATGCCGAACCGGACGGATCTGGGCTCGATGTTTCCGACGCTGGTCTATCAGGCGCTGACGGACCCGCCGAGGATCGGGACGCACTGAAGAACGTGCCAGGTGCCAGGTGCTGGGTGCTGGGTGCGCTACGTGCGCACGTGCTGCGTGCAGGAGGAATCGTGAAGCAGATCACTCTCGTTCTTGCGTGCCTGGTGCTCGGGGTGTTTGCTGTCGCCTCGCCGGGCGCGTTCCAGGGGAAATCGACCGGCGAGCAGTTCGTGGGCACGTGGTCGGGGACGTGGGACGGAGCGGGCACCGGGGGCTTCGAGCTGACGATCGAGAAGCCGAAGGAGGGTCCGGTGACCGGCAAGGTAACGGTCACCGGTGAGCCGGCCTACAAGGCGGCCTTCAGGACGCTGGCATTCGACGGCGACACGATGAAAGCGGCCTACGATTTCCCGCCCGACCCGGCGGCGGAGGTCTTGCTGACGGCGACGTTCGAGGGCAAGACCGCCAAGGGGACCTGGGTGGCCCGAGTGAAGGCGACCGGCATGGAGATCGCCACCGGCACCTGGACTGTCAGCAAGCCGTAACGCCGCACGTGCAGAGCGGCTAGAACCGCACGCCGGCCATGAACGTGATCGCGCGATTCCAGATGCCGAAGCCGTCGGCGGTGTCGGTGTTGAGCTTCTTCAGGGCGTGCGAGTAGCGGCCGTCGATCACAATCCAGCGGTTGACCATCACGCCCGCGCCGAACGTCACGCCGGCGTCGAGCCACTCGACCTCGTCGCTCATGTCTTCGCGGGTGCCGGTCGTCTGCCCGTTGATGAACACCGAGAATTCCCGCTTCGCGCTGAGGCGTATGGCCAGGTAAGGCCCGCCGAAGAAGTGGACCGAGCCGCTCCCGATCCGCGGGCCGTTGACGCGCAGCAGCGCCGGCAGCTCGAAGTACTGGAGGAGGATCTTGCTCGTCACCTCCTCATTCTCAACGGCATTGGCCGTCGCGCCCCTCGACGTGAACAGCCCCTCGAGCTGCAGCCCGACGCGGCCGCCCAGCGGCAGTACCAGGAACCCGCCGCCGTCCGCGCTGATCCGCCGCCGGTGCGGTTGCTCCTCGTCATCGGGATCGAATCGAAGCGTGGCGAAGGCAGGGCCGGCCTTGGCCCCGAACTCGAGCCCCTGCGCCGCGGCCAGCGCCGCGGTGCCCAGCACGAACACACTGACGAAGACGAATAGACGCATCGATACCTCGCACGGCCTTCGCATCGGGTGCGGTGGCGATCACGGTGACCTGTCGAAGGCGCGCGGCATGGCGTGGCGCCGAGGACGATATCAGATCGCGTATCATCCGGGCGTCATTCTGAAAGGCGAATTCGATGCGCTACGTCGCAACCTGTCTCGACGATCTCCGTCGCCGGCTCGAGGCGGCCGAGAACGCCGGAGATGCCGAGACCATCGTCGATCTGATGGCCGACGACGTCGTCGTGATGGTGCCGGATTTCGAGGTCCAGGAAGGGCGCGCGGCCTCGGCGCGCTTCATCCGCGACATCCTGCCCGGCCTGCACGCGCATTTCCGGCGCCGGATTGCCTACGTCAGCGCCGAGATCGCGGTGCACGGCGACATCGCATTCGACCGCGGCACCTTCGCGTTCACGGCCACGCCGCGGTCCGGCGGCGACACCACCTTCGCGAACGGCAAGTACCTGTGGCTCTACTCGCGGACGACGCAAGGCGGCTGGGCGCTCGCGCGCATGGTGGCCAGCCTCGACGAGGATCGGGGCCTGGGGGAGTCGGCGCCGACGATGCTGCGGCGCGCGCTGGCGTCGATCGCCGGGTTCGTCCGGAAGGCGCGCGAAACCAGAAGGGATGGAGTCGATGCCGGCCGCAGCAACCCTGAGCTCCGCTGACTCGGTCCTGCCGCTGCGCGAGCGGTATCGGGCGGAGATGAACTGCCAGATCGTCCACGACTCGATTCACACCCGCCGCGGCTGGACGTTGACCTATGCGCTGACCATCGGCGCGGACGTCGCCGGCTTTGCGGGTGTGGCGATCGGCGGACCGTGGAGCGGGCGGCCGACGATCTTCGAGCTCTACGTGACGCCCGCCCATCGCACGCGCGCGTTCGATCTGTTCGAGGCGCTGCTCGCGTCCAGCGCCGCCAGCCACATGGAGATCCAGTCGAACGATCTGCTCCTGGCGGTGATGCTCCACACCTACGCCCGCGACATCGCGAGCGAGAAGATCGTCTTCCGCGATCACACGGTCACGACCCTGCCGGCCGGTGGGGTGACGCTGCGCCAGGTCACCACGCCCGAGGAAACCCGCGCCTGCATCGAGGAGCGGGCGGGTGGGACCGACTGGGTCCTGGAGCTGGACGGAGCGGCCGTGGCCAAGGGCGGAATCCTGTTTCACTACAACGTGCCGTACGGCGACATTTACATGGAAGTGGACGCGGCGCACCGACGCCGCGGCTTCGGCGCCTACCTCGTGCAGGAGCTGAAGCGCATCGCCTACGAGCTCGGCAGCGTTCCGGCCGCCCGCTGCAGCCCCGACAACATCCCGTCCCGCAAGACCCTGCAGAAGGCCGGGCTCATTCCGTACGCCCACATCCTCAACGGCACGATCGTCCCGAGGTCCGCGTGAGAGCGCCGGCCTCGATCGAGACCGCACGGCTCGTGCTGCGACGTCCCACCGACGCCGATGTCGAACCGATGTTCGAGCGCTACGCCAGCGATCCCGAGGTGACGCGGTTCGTCGGCTGGCCGACGCACGAATTGGTCGAGGACACCCGGTTGTTCCTCGAGTTCGCCCACGCCGAATGGGATCGCTGGCCCGCCGGTCCGTACGTGATTGCCAGCCGCGACGACGGGTCGATCGTCGGCAGTACCGGCCTCGCGTTCGAGACGTCGTATCGCGCCGCGACCGGCTACGTGCTGTCGCGGTCCGCGTGGGGCCGCGGCTATGCGACCGAAGCCCTCGCGGCGGTGACGGCGCTCGCTCCGACCCTCGGCGTGCAGCGGCTCTACGCGGTCTGCCATGTCGATCACCGCGCCTCGGCGCACGTGCTCGAGAAGTGCGGCTTCATCCGCGAAGGCACGCTTCAAAGCTACGCCGAGTTCCCCAACCTCGCCCCGGGCGTCGCCGCGGACGTCTTCTGCTTCGCGAAAGTGTTCGGGTCCACGGGCGCATGACGACCGGCCGGAGCCCGCGGATCGAGATCGAGTACTGCACGCAGTGCCGCTGGCTGCTGCGCGCGGGCTGGACCGCCCAGGAGCTGTTGACCACCTTCCAGGCCGAACTGGGGGAAGTCGCCCTCATCCCCGGCACCGGCGGGATCTTCGAGATCCGCGTGAACGGCGCGGTCGTATGGTCGCGCGCCGGCGAGGGGCGCTTCCCGGAACTGAAGGAGCTGAAACAGCGCGTCCGTGACGTCGTTGCGCCCGGCCGGGCCCTCGGCCACTCGGACGCCTGACCGTTGACAGTGCTTTCGCGGCGGGCGCACGATTGGACAGGCTCTCTGCGCGCGTGCCAGCGCCTGCAGCTGCCGGGGAGGCAGGTGTGCTTCGACTCGCTATCCGTTACGTCGTGCTCGGGTCCGTCCTGGTCTGCCTGGCCTGCACCGATCCGCTGGACACGCTCGGTCCAACGCCGCCCGGGGAAGGCATCACCATCTACATCCACGCGAGCTTTGCCGGTTCGGCACAGACGGTCAACGTCGACGTGCCCGACCTCGAAAAGGTCGAGGGGCCGTGCTCCTCGGGGCAGTCAGGCGCGGAGCCGACGTGGAGCGACTGCATCTCGTCGATCGAGGTGCTCGACGGCTGGAAGGCGACGCTCTATCGCGATCGCGACTTCAAGGGCGGGAGCGTCACGATTTCGAGCAACCAGCCGAACCTGCTCGAGCTGCCGGGGCCTTGTGACGGCAGCTTCAACGATTGCGTGTCGTCGATCAGGATCGCCCGGGAATGACGCGCCCGCCTGCATTACGCTATGAGCGGATCGGATCGGCTCGAGTCGACTGACGAGCCTGACGCGGAGACCCGATGGATCAGGATCATTCGTCACGTCAGGCCCGGCCCGCGGCCTGCGGCCGGGAGCCGCTGGTCGACGCGATTGCCGGCTTCCTGGCGCACGGCCACATTCCGGCGATGAGCGACATCCGGGCGTCGCTGGAACGGACCATCGACGAGGCCGGCCCGGCGGCGCTCGACGGCCTGGCGGCGCGCCTGGCACAGGCGGGCGTGGGCTGGGAGTACTTCCCGCGCGATCCCCTGGCACGACGCATCCATCACGTCCTCGCCGGTCCGGTCCTGCAGCACGAACCGGACGTGGCGGGTCTCGAGCATCTCGCCGCCGTCGCCGACCAGCCGCTGGTCATCGTCGCCAATCACCTGTCCTATTCCGACGCCAACGTCATCGACGTGCTGCTGCAGGGCGCCGGACAGGCCGCGATCTGCGATCGGCTCACCGTGATGGCGGGGCCGAAGGTCTACTCGAACATCCGGCGGCGGTTCTCGAGCCTCTGCTTCGGCACCATCAAGACACCGCAGAACAGCGCGCGGTCGTCGGACGACGCGGTGATGACCACCCGCGAGGTGGCGCGCGCGGCACGCCGGACCATCGACCTGGCGCACCAGCGCCTGCGTCTCGGCGAGGCGCTGCTGGTGTTCCCGGAAGGCACGCGCAGCCGCAGCGGCGGGATGCAGCAGCTGCTGGCCGGGGTGGCCCGCTACTTCCAGCCGCCTGCCTGGGTCCTGCCGCTGGCGTTGACCGGAACCGAGAGCCTGTTCGCGATCGATCAGGACACCGTGGTGCCGGTGCCACTCCGCGTCGCGATCGGCAGGCCGCTTCCGTGCCGCGACACTGGTCGCGGCGGCCGGCGGCGATCGACGCCTGATCATGGACGCGGTCGGTCTGGCGATCGCGGCGCTGGTGCCCGCTCGCTATCGCGGCGTCTACGGCGATGACGACCGTGACGGCCTGGCCGACGCCAGGCAGCTCGCCACCGACCTGTCGTGGTGCTGACGGAGCAGGCTCGTGAGCGACTGCTCGTCGGCCTGACTCGAGCCATCTTGAACCGATCGCTGCCGGCAGCGCGCTGACGCCCGGCTGGAGGCTGCTTCACATGTCCGTCCGCACCCTGATCGCCGTCGTCGCCGCCGCCGTCGCGCTCTCGCCGCTTGGCGCCGCCGAGATGGACGTGAGCTACCCGGCCAAGCCCGGTCCCGGGAAGGGACGTCACGTCGTGCTGCTGGCAGGCGACGAGGAGTACCGCAGCGAGGAGGCGCTGCCGATGCTCGGCAAGATCCTGAGCCAGCGGCATGGCTTCAGGTCGACCGTCCTGTTCTCCATCGATCCCGACGGCACCATCAATCCCAAGAATTCGAGGTCGATCTCGAACTCGGAAGCGATCAACTCGGCGGACCTCATCGTGATGTCGCTGCGGTTTCGGGCCTGGCCCGAAGAGGACATGGGGCGCTTCGAGCAGTTCCTGCGCGCCGGCAAGCCGATCATCGCGCTCCGCACCAGCACCCATGCCTTCAACGGGCTGCCGAAGGGCACGCAGTGGGAGACGTGGAACTACAACAACCAGGGCGGATTCGGGAAGCGTGTGCTCGGCGAGACCTGGCTGACGCACTGGGGACGTCACAAGGTCGAGGCCACACGCGGCGTCATCGAGCCGTCGCAGCGCGACAACCCGCTGCTGAGCGGCGTCACCGACATCTACGGCGACACCGACGTCTACGAAGCCTACCCGCCTCCCGACGCGACGATCCTCGTGCGCGGCCTGGTGCTCAAGACGCTCGCGCCCGATTCCGAACCGGCCGACTACCGCAAGACCCGCGTCAGCGACAAGCAGGAGCAGGGCGTCAACGATCCGCCGATGCCCGTCGTCTGGACCCGCATGCACAAGAACGACAGCGGCAAGACCAACCGGATTCTGACGACGACGATGGGGTCGGCGACGGACCTGGAGAACGAGGGGCTGCGGCGGCTGATCGTGAACGGCGTCTACTGGGGGCTCGGCATGGACGTACCGGCGAAGGCGGACGTCGCCTACGTCGACGAGTACGTGCCGTCGTTCTACGGATTCGACGGCTTCCGGAAGGGGCTGCGACAGACCGACTTCGAGCTGGGGAAGAAAGTTCCGGGGGAACCGCTCAAGAGGCCGGTGAAATAGGGATGGCGATTCTCCTTGCGGCGGCGGGCGCGGTCCTCGCATGACGACAACGGTCAATGGCCTGAGCTGGTCCTGGATCGTCATGGGCGCGACGGTGCCGGCACTGGTCGCGCTGATCCTCGCCATGCCGCTCTGGCGCCGGAATCAGGCGACCCTCGGCAGCATCGCCGGCACGGTGGTGATCTTCGGCTCCGCGATCGGGCTGATCCTGCGCGAGTACGTGGTGCTCGACCGTCTGTCGCAGGATTGCCTCGATGCCGGCAGCATCTGCTGGCCGGTGCCGACCGCGTTCACGCGCTTCGCGATCTATGCCGCGGTCGCCATGCTCGAAGTCTTCGCGCTGTTCATCATCAGCCTGAAGTTCGAGGAGCGGCGCCGGCGCCGCGACTACGCGCCCGAGTGGCAGCGGTGAGCGCCGCGGCTGATGTACCGTTGATGGATACGTCGCCTCGTCGTGCTGGTCGTGTTGTTCGTGTCTGCTGCATCCGCGTCGAGCATGCGCTCGAGCTGGCGGAGGTGCTGCTCGACGGCCAGGACAACTGGAACGCCGCGAAGATCCGGGCGGTCGTCGACGGCAAGGCTACGGCAACGGTGTTCCTGAAACAGCCGCTGCCGGTGCTGATCGTGTATTGGACCGTCAGCGTTGGCGCCTCCGGCGAGCTGCGCTATGCTCGCGACGTGTACAACCTGGATGCCGCCGTGCTGCGCGCCCTGGGCACGCCGGCGCGGGACAGCTCGGGCGCCACGAGCCTCTGAGACATGCCGGACGATCTCTACTTCGAAGGCGATCCGGCGCAGGACAGCGCGCGGCGGCACCTGGAGCGCGTGCTCAAGGGTGACGAGCCGCGCCGCAAGTGGCCGTGGATCCTCGCGCTGGCCGCCGGCGGCAGCGCCTGGGCGCTCTGGCGCGCGACCCGCCGCCCCGACTCGCAAGAGGCCAGCACCACCGAGGCGCCGGCCACGGCCACGTCTACCACCCCCCGCAAGAGCTGATTCCCAGCCCGCCCGGCCCCAACGGGTCACGCCGGAGGTCCAGCTTGTTCTTGATCATATTTGTCGTGACCATATATAGTCACGTGCGATATGCAATGTGCGATGTGCGACGTGCGCGACGTGCGACGTCCTGCGTGCGCACGTGCGGGAGGTCGTCATCGATTCTTTGGCCCGTGAGTTGAAGCGTGGCAGCACCGAGTTGCTGATCCTGTCGTTGCTGGAGGAAGGCGATCGTCACGGCTATGACCTGGCGCGGCTGATTGGCGACCGATCCAGGGGCGCGATCAGCTTTCACGTCGCCTCCCTCTATCCGACGCTGTACCGCCTCGAAGAAAAGCGGCTGATCGAGGGCCGCTGGGTGGAGAAGGCGGGGCAGCGGCGGCGCCGCTACTACCGGCTCACGGCCGCGGGCAGGAAGATGCTCGCCAGCCAGCGCAGCGTCTGGGAAGCGTTCTTTCTCGGCCTGAATCGCGTCACGCGCTTCACCCCGAGTTGACGGCAGACGGCGAACAGCATCGAAGCATCGAGAGCGTGGAGAGCAACATGGACTGGACCGCGCGCGTGCGCACCTCGCTGGCCGGCCGTGGCGGCGCCGACGAGGGCGTGGTCGAAGAGCTGGCGCAGCATGCGCAGGCGATGTACGACAGCGCCCGTGCCGACGGCGCGACCGTCGAGGACGCTACCCGGCAGGTCGATCTGCAGGTCGCCCTCTGGGCCGACGATTCGCAGGTGTTGAAACACCGCACCCCCCGCGTTACCAGCCTGCCGCTTCCGGCCGACCTGCCGCGCGGGTCGTGGCACTCCGGACTCCTCGGCGACGTCCGCTACGCCTGCCGCCTGTTCCGGCGTCAGGCCGCCTTCACCCTCCTCGTCGTCACGACGATGGCGGTGGGCATCGGCGCCACGACGACGCTCTTCAGCGTGACCTACGGGGTCTTGATGAAGCCGCTGCCGTGGCGCGACGCCGAGCGGCTGGTGCTGCTCAGCGAGACGCGCGGCGGCCGCGCCCCGCGGTTCAACTCGTTCAGCAACGCCGCCTACCTGGCGTGGCGCGACGGCATGAGCACCGTCGACGACCTCGCGGCGTGGTCGACGCGCTCGGCGACGCTGAGCGGCGACGGCGAGCCGGAGCGCATCCGGGTGACGGCCTCCACCGCCAGCCTGTTCACGGTGCTGGGAACGCGCCCGCTGATCGGCAATCTCTATGCGGCCGCCGACGAGCGGGCGGGCGAGGGCCGCGTCATCGTGCTGTCGGAAGGGTTGTGGCGGCTGCGGTTCGGCGCCGATCCCGGCGTGCTCGGCCAGCTCGTGCAGCTCGACGGCGAGGCCCACCGCATCGTCGGCGTGCTGGCCGATGCGCAGGCGTATCCCGACCGGACCACGAAGGCGTGGGTGCCGTTTCGCGTCGTTCCGGCGGCCGGCAACTTCCTCTCGATGTTCAACGCGATTGCCAGGCTGCGGCCCGGGGCGACGCCCGAGCAGGCGGCGGCCGAGGGCACGGCGCGAGGGACGCACGCGGCGGACACCGGCATGACGACGATGGCGATCTTCGGCGGCGACGGGCCGATCGAGATCGGGGCTCGTCCGATGCGCGACGCCGTGACGGCTCCGGTGCGGCTGCCCTTGCTGGTCCTGCTCGCGGCGGTGGCGCTCCTCCTCGTCACCGCGGTCGCCAACATCGCCAGCCTGCAGCTCGCGCGCGCGACGACACGGCGGCGTGAAGTGGCGATCCGTGCCGCGCTGGGCGCGGGCACGACGCGCGTGACGCGGCAGCTGTTGATCGAGAACGTCCTCCTGGGCCTCGCCGGCGGCGCAGCCGGACTGGGCATCACCGTGCTGTTGCACTGGTCGCTCGACGCCGTTCTGCCCGCCGACTTCCCGCGCGCCTCCGACATCGGCGTGGGCGCGGCCGTCGTCGCCTTCTCACTCGGACTCTCCGTGACGACGAGCGTGGTGCTGGGCGTCGTACCGGCGCTGAGGGCCCGCCGCGTGAATCTGGTCGAGTCGCTGGCCGAGGACGTCACCGGCGCGGTCGGGCACGGCAGATGGTCGGCGGTGGCGCAGGCGCGGCGGTTGATCATGATCGGACAAGTGGCGATTGCCTGCATCCTGCTGGTGGCGGCGTCGCTCGTCGGTCGCAGCTTCATGGCGATGATCTCCGCCGACCGCGGCTACGAGCCGGAAGGTGTGATGACCGCCCGCCTGGCGATGCCGGCGCCGTTGTACACGCCCGAGCGTCGATTTGCCCTCGTCACCAGCGTGCTCGGCCGACTGGAGTCGCTGTCAGGCGGTGGCGTCGCCTTCACCTCGGAGATGCCGCTCACGCCCGGGGGATCGACCAGCGCGCTCACGCTGCCGCGCCCGTTCAACGGCGTCACCTCGGCGCAGGCGTCACCACGCATCGTCAGCGCCAACGCCTTTCATGCCCTCGGCATGCGCGTCGTGGCCGGGCGCAGCTTCACGGATGCCGACACGGAGACGTCGATGCCGGTCGTGGTCGTGAACCAGGCGTTCGCACGCCGCTATCTCGGGCCCGCGGCTGTCGGCGCGAACCTGCCGATGGGGGTGGGCTACATGGACGCGCAGTCGCTGGCGACCGTCGTCGGCGTCGTGGAAGACGTGCGCTACCTGACCGCGGCGGATGCGTCCCAGCCCGAGATGTACTACGCCTACCGGCAGCTGAAGGGAAGACTGCCGGTGCCGGTCGTCACGCTGCTGGTGCGTGGCGGTGGCGACGACGCCACGCGCGCGGCGGCGCTCCGAGTGGCCGCTCGCGAGGCCGACGATCGGCTGGTGGCCGACTCGGTGATGACGCTGTCGGATCGAGTGGTGACCACCCTGGCGCGGCCGCGGCTCTATGCGCTGCTGCTCGGTGCGTTCGCGGTGTTCTCGGTGGCGATCGCGGCGCTCGGGCTGTTCGGCGTGCTGTCGTACGCCGTAGCGCAGCGGTCGCGCGAGCTGGCGGTCCGGATCGCTCTCGGCGCGCGGCGCGTCGACATCGTGCGGCTGGTGCTCGGGCAGGGGCTGGCAGTGAGTATCATCGGCCTGGCGGCGGGGCTGGCCGGCTCGCTGGTGTTGACCCGCACGATTGGCGCGCTGCTCTACGGCATCGGGCGGTTCGACGCGGTGACCTATGCGGTGGTGCCGCTGCTGGTGCTGACGATCGCGGTCGCGGCCTGCCTGGTGCCGGCACGCCGCGCCGCGCGCATCGATCCGCTGCGCCTCCTGAAGGGCGCGTAGGCGGCAGAGGATTCGCGAATCAGCCGTGTCAATTCCCAACTCCCAACTACCAACTCCCAAATTGGAGAGATTGGGAGTTGGAGGTTGGGGATTGGGAGTTGACGTGCCGCGTTTTTCTAATGCAGCTCGATCGCGGCGCTCGCGCTCGGGATCGCGTCCACGAGCACGCGCCACGCCTGCTCGACCGCGCGCGTATTGCCAGCCAGCTCCGCGCCGTACCACGCGGCTTCCGCCGACGGCGCGCCCGACGTCCACATCCGCCGCAAGCTCAACGCCACGCCGAGCATCGGCACGCGCACGGTGAAGTGCGGCGGCGGCGGCGCCGATTTGCGGCTGCGCGGAATCTCGAGGCGCAGGCCTTCCTTGCTGATGTCGATGATGTGGGAGGGCACGCCATCGACGATCGCGTCGAAGCGGTTGACCGCCTTGCGCAGCGAGCGCCGGGTCGGCCGCGTTTCCATGACCGCCATCGCGACGCTGCACGTCACCGAGGTCTGCTCGAGCGGCCGGGTCAGGTAAGTGACGTTGCGCGCCGTCGCCTGCGATTCGGCGATCGGATCGTTCTCGCCGATGGCGATGATCGGGGTCTTCGCGTTGCGGCCGCGGACCAGCGCCAGCAGCGGCGGCTCGCTCTTGAACGCGAAGGTGAAGTCGGACATGAACAGATCGAAGGCGTGATCACGGATCTGTTCAGCGGCACGCGACAGGGTCTGGACCGGAACGGGCTCGAATCCTTCCGATCGGATCCAGTCGGCGAGCATGGCTGTTTCGCCGGCGTGCGGCGAGGCAATCAGGATGCGGGGATGCGAAACCATGCGGCGCGCAGTGCATCGGGCATGCCAGGCGCGACGCCCGCTTAAGTTCCTGAGCCACGGCGTCGATGAAATCGACGGTCCCGTGGCGGCGGCACGGAACTGTAACCATCGGACGGCATTTGGCGTCGACGCTGGCGTGGGGCTCCGTGACGGAGCGGATCAGACGCCGCGCGGATCGCCGTCGAGGAACCGTCCGGTGATGCTGCGGAACGCGTCGGACGTGCGCTTCGCGGCGACGCCGTCGACGCGCAGGAAGATGCCCGGGAAGGTGTTCAGCCACTCCTGCAGCGCCTTGGCCCGGGCCACGGCGGCGGGATCGGCGGGCAGCCGCGTGTTGTAGCGGACGGGCGGCGGATCGTCCGCGGTCGGGGCCGGCTGATCCGCGAACTCGATCTCGCGCCGCTCGGCCAGCCGCCGCAGCAACACCGCGGCGCCGCACTGCTTCGAGCGTGCAGTCGGCGACCATTCGCCGTCGCGCACGAACTTCCCCATCGTGTAGTGCTGCGAGAACGACCACAGATACGGCGTCAGCACCTCCGGATGGAGCCGGCGATACCCGAAGCCGTTGTACTTCTCCAGCCGGAACAACGTGCCGGCGAGCGACCAGTCGCTGGCGCCGCTGAGGCGCTCGAAGGTGAGGGCGTCGGTCGCGCTGATCTCCCAGGTGAAGGGCGGCGCGCCGGACGGCGGCCGGTTCGGCGGCACCTGCACCGTGCGGGCGGTCAGCGGGTCGCCGTTGTGCAGGTGGCAGTCGAACTTCAGCGACGCTTCCATACAGTGAATCACCGCGATGACGTGCCACGGCACGCCGGTCGCGGCGCTGACCGCGTCGTAGCGGGAGCGGCCCCTGATCAGGCGCATCGCGAGGCCATCGACTTCCGCGGCGCGGGCGGGCGAGATCGCGCAGGTCTTGAACAGCCCGTCGTATTCGTCGCGGAGCTTCTGGGTCAGCGTCACCGGGCTCGGCATGATGCGACGGATCCTGGCAAGGTCCGTCCGGCGGCGTCAACAGGGAACGCGGTCGTGTGAAGCAACCAAGCCACGGCACTTTACGTCTGTCCCACAGGAGGTGTGTGCATGACCCAGGGTTTGAGAATGGGGGCGATCGGCGCGGCGCTGGTGATGGTGGCCGCGGCGGCCTCGGCGCAGACGAAGACGCCGGCCGGGACGAAGAGTGTGACGTACGACATCACGGTCAACGCCGATGCGGTCTATTCGGGGACGACGGAGTTGTCCATCGATCGCGGCGCGGTGACCGGCAACATGCTGCTGACGGTGCCGACCGAGATCACCGGCAAGGTGTCGGGCACATCCAAGGCGGGGGTGGTGATGCTCGACTTCCCGTACACCATGACCCAGCGGAATTGCACCGGCAACGTCAAGATGCAGATCACGCTGCCGCCCAAGCTTGGACCCGCCAAGGGAACGATGGAAGCCTCCGGCTGCGGGCGCGACCTTGCCGCGCCGCTCAAGGGCACCGTCGAGCTGACTCCGGCCAGCGCGAAGAAACCCGCCGAAGCAAAGAAGTAAAACGGTGGCGGTATGCTGAGGCCATGCATACCGTCAACCGGCGTGAATTCGGCAGAACGGTGGCCGCCGCGGTTGCCGTTCAGGGGGCGCAAACCAAGCCGCGCCCGGCGGCGCCCAATAGCGGCTCTCTCACGGACGTGCCGGGCATCAAGGTCGGGCATTTCACCGATACCCGCCGCCCGACCGGCTGCACCGCCATCCTGTTCGATTCGCCTGCGGCCGCCGGCGTGGACTACAACGGGTCCGCGCCAGGCGAGTCGCAGGTCGTCCTGCTCCAGCCCGTCAGTCCCGTCGAGCGCATTCACGGCCTGTTGCTGAGCGGCGGCGGCCTGCTCGCGCTGCCGGCTGCGGGCGGCGTCCTCCGCTACCTCGAAGAGCGCAAGATCGGCTTCGACTGGGGCAACCCCGGGCTGCGGATTCCGATCGTCGTGACCGCCGTCATCGACGACCTCTCGATCGGCGATCCCAAAATCCGGCCCGACGCGGACGCGGCGTACAAGGCATGCGCCGCGGCGTCGGCGTCGCCGGTCGCGGAAGGGAACGTCGGCGCCGGCGCGGGCGCGACGGTGGGCAAGATGCATCGCGGCCGCGGGCTGGGCGGCATGAAGGGCGGCCTCGGCACCGCGAGCCTCAAGCTCGGCGACGTCGTCATTGCCGCGCTCGCCGTGGTCAACGCGGCCGGTGACGTGCGCGACTGGCGCTCGGGTGCGATTGTCGCCGGCGCCCGCCGGCCCGACGGCAGCTTTGCCGACAGCGTGGACGTGATGCACGCGGCGGTGGCCGAAGCGCCGAAGGTCGCGCTCGAAGACGACGCCTTCCGGAGCACGACGCTGGCCGTGGTGGCCACGAACGTCACCCTGACGAAGACCGCGCTCACCAAGATGGCGATGATGGCGAACTGCGGCGGGGCCCGGGCGATCCGGCCGTACCACACGACCGGCGATGGCGATCAGCTGTTTGCGGTTTCCACCGGGGCGCTGGCGCGGCCGAACGTCCCGCTGACCGTGCTCGGATCGCTCGCCGCCGATGTCCTGGCCGATGCGATCGTGCGCGGGGTCCGGGCGGCGTCGGGCATCGACGGATGGCCGGCCGCTTCAGGAAAGTAAGAAGTCAGAAGTCAGAAGGGAAAAAGTGAAAAAGTCAGCAGCCCCACAGAAACACGAATGCGGGGACCAACAGCCAGAGCAGGCCCTTGGCGAGGAAGAACAGGAACGCTGCCATGCCGAGCTTCTTTGCTGACACCGTCATGCCGCCAACATCATCTCCCCGCCGGCCCTGTTCCGGCAACCGACTGGAGGATTCGTTTGCGTGTACTGGTCCTGACCGTCCTGCTGCTGGCCTCGGCGATTGCCCGCCCGGCGGCCGCCCAGGGAGCTGCGGCGGCGCCGCGTCCGGCCGAGCCGTCGCGGGCGAGCGTGCTGCGAGGCGAGTATGGCCGGTATCGCGCCAACAACGATCTCCTGTTCTACCACCTCGACGTGCGCGTCGACCCGGAGCGCAAGTTCATCAGCGGCCGGAACACCATCCGGTTCCGGATGCTGCAGGACGACACCAGGATTCAGCTCGACCTCTATGCCAACCTGCAGGTCGATCGGATCGTGCTCGGCGAGACGGAGCTGAAGTACGAGCGTGAGCTCAACACGGTCTGGGTGGATTTTCCGCAGACGCTGCGGGCCGGCCGCACCTACGCGATCGACTTCCATTACTCGGGGACTCCCGCCGAGACCGGCCGCTTCGGCGGCTTCACGTTCAGGAAGGATCCGGCGGGCCGGCACTGGATCACGACGTCCTGCGAAGGGCCCGGCGCCGCCGTCTGGTGGCCGAACAAGGATCAGTGGCGCGACGAGGTCGAGCAGATGCGGATCAGCGTCGCCATCCCGAACGACCTCGTCGACGTCTCGAACGGCAAGCTGCAGGGCCGGACGGATCTCGGCGACGGCTACACGCGCTGGGACTGGCACGTCCAGTACCCGATCAACAACTACAACGTCTCCCTGAACATCGGGAAGTACGCGCAGTTCTCCGATCGGCTCGACGGCGTTCCGCTCGACTTCTTCGTCCTGCCGGAGAACCTCGAGAAGGCCAGGCGCCAGTTCGCGCAGGCGCGCCCGATGATCGGCATCTACGACAAGTACTTCGGCGAGTACCCGTTCAAGAAGGACGGCTACAAGCTGATCGAGGTGCCGTACTCCGGCATGGAGCACCAGAGCGCCGTGACCTACGGCAACCGCTTCGCCAACGGCTACCTCGAACGCGACTGGACCGGCGTCGGCGTCAGCCTCAAGTTCGACTTCATCATCATCCACGAGAGCGCGCACGAGTGGTTCGGCAACAGCGTCTCGGCCGCCGACGTGTCCGACATGTGGATCCAGGAAGGCTGGACCACCTACCTCGAGGTCGTCTACGTCGAGGCGATGTTCGGGGCAGGGGATGCGCTGAAGTACATCAACGGCTACAAGCCGAAGGTCGTCAACAAGAGCCCGATCATCACGACCCGCGGCCGGCACCAGACGCCGCAGTCATCGGATCAGTACTTCAAGGGGGCGCTCTTCATCCATACCCTGCGCAGCGTGATTGCCGACGACACGCGCTGGTGGAAGCTCCTGCGGGACATGTACCAGCACTTCAAGTACCGGAACATCATGACCGAGGACATGGTCCGCTTCCTCAACGACAAGACCGGCAAGGACCTGACGCCGCTGTTCGACCAGTACCTGAGGCACGTGCGCATCCCGACGCTCGAGCTGAAGTTCAACGACGCCGATCGCACCGTCGCCTACCGCTGGGTTGCCGATGTCCAGGGGTTCACCATGCCGGTACGGGTCGGGCGCAGCGGCAGCTGGCACAGCGTGCAGGCCACGACCGAGTGGCAGACGATGCCGTGGCAGATGCCGGCGGGCGAGTTCGAAGTGGACACCGATCACTACTACGTGAACGTGACAAGGCAGTGACCGCAGCCGGCGCAAGCCGGCGCCGCAGGAAACGGAGTAGTCGAATGCCCATGCCTGAACCACGTCAACATCCGTCCGGCACACGGCGCCGGAGGCCGGCGCGGCTGGCTGTGTTCGTCCTGGTCGTCTGTGGCGCGCTCCTCGCGCCCGGCGGCGACGCGCCGCGTGCGCAGTCGCGCCCGGCCTTTCCCGCGCCCGCACGTTTCGCCGACGCCGATCGGCTGTCGAAGCTGCGTCCGGCGTTTGCGGAGATCGATCGCGTGTTCCAGGCGTTCGCCGCGGGCGCCCGTGTTCCCGGCGCTGCCTGGGGCGTGATCGTGGACGGACGCCTCGTGCACTCCGGCGCAGTCGGCGTGCGCGATGCGGACACGAAGGCGTCGGTCGACGCGAACACGGTGTTCCGGATCGCGTCGATGACGAAGAGCTTCACCGCGCTCGCGATCCTGAGGCTGCGCGACGACGGCAAGCTGTCGCTCGACGATTCCGGCGGATCGCTATGTCCCCGAGTTGAAGGCGGTCACGCCCGCCACCTCGGACGCGCCGCCCATCACCATCCGCCACCTGTTGACGCACGCGGCCGGGTTCCCGGAAGACAACCCGTGGGGCGATCAGCAGCTGTCGGCCACCGAGGACCAGCTGACCGCGATGCTGCGCGCCGGCATCCCGTTCTCCAACGCCTCCGGCATCGCCTACGAGTACTCCAATCTCGGCTTCGCCATCCTCGGCCGGATCGTCTCGAAGGCGAGCGGGCGCCCGTATCGCGAGTACGTCGCGGCGACGATCCTGAAGCCGCTGGGCATGACGGCGACGACGCTCGAGCCTGCCGAGGTGCCGCGCGATCGGCTGGCGCTCGGGTATCGCTGGGAGGACGAACGCTGGAAGGAGGAGCCGGCGCTGCCGGACGGATCGTTTGGCGCGATGGGCGGCATGCTGACGTCGGTCTCGGATCTCGCGCGCTACGTCGGCGCGATGCTGCAGGCCTGGCCGCCCCGCGACGGCGCCGAAGAGGGACCGGTGCGCCGCGCGTCGATGCGCGAGATGCAGCAGCTGCAGCGGTTCTCCGGCGCGTCGGCGTCGCGCGACGCCTCCTCGGGCGTGCTGGCGCTCAATGCCGGCGGCTACGGCTACGGGCTCCGCGTCACCCAGACCTGCGCCTTCCGGCACATCGTCGCGCACGGCGGCGGCCTGCCCGGCTTCGGCTCGCTGATGCAGTGGCTGCCCGAACACGGCGTCGGCCTGATCGCGATGGGCAACCTGACCTACACCGGCTGGGGGCGGTCGTTCGCGGCCGCGTTCGAGCTGCTGCAGAAGACCGGTGGCCTCGATCCGCGCCTGCCGCAGCCGTCGGCGGCGTTGATCGCGGCGCGCGACGACGTCTCGCGGCTGGTCATGAGCTGGGACGATGCGCTGGCGGACCGCGTGGCGGCGATGAATCTCTATCGCGATCTGTCGAAGGATCGGCGCCGCGCCGCCATCGAGGCGCTGCGCGCGAACGTCGGCGCCTGCACCACGCCGCCGGCCGCCTTCGAGCACGTGGAGAACGCGCTCCGCGGCCAGTGGATCATGTCGTGCGAGCGCGGCCGCCTGCGGGTCGCGATCACGCTGGCGCCAACGTCACCACCACGCGTCCAGGCGTGGACGGTCAGGCCGGCCGCCCCAGCCGAGTCGCCGCGAACCAACGCCTGCGGGCAGTAAGAAACTGGTCAACCATCTGCCGCCTGGCTTCCGCCTTTAGAGGCGGAAGTGACACGCGCGCTCGCCGGTTCCTTCCGCCTGAAAGCTGGAAGCTGCGAAGTGCTCGCTGTCTACAGCGTGACCTCCGGCGCGCGCTCGTAGGCGGACCCGATGCGGCAGAGCTGATCCAGCGTCTCGGCGAACAGCTCGTAGAGCTGCTTCAGGCGGTCGATGTCCTTGATGACGCCGCCGGCGATGAAGGTCAGCTCGTCGACGCCCTCCGGGAATTCCGGACCGAACCAGCCTTCGTCGTCGTGGACGGTCAGCTTGATCTCCGGCTGGCCGCTGACGAGTTCGCGCAGCCGAGGGCTCGAGAACAGCTCGCGCAGCTTGTCCTCGCTGGTGCCCTTGATGTTGAAGTCGTCGTCGAACGGCTCGTGCCCTACCTGCACGTCCTGCATCCCCAGCCACCGGGCGACGCTGCTGAACATGTGCTTCCGCGAGATGGTGAAGCGGAAGCCGTCCGGGTTCACGTACGGCGCCCGCAGGCGGGTGAAGACCATCACCACCTTCCCGGTCGAGACCGTGTAGGTGTCGAGCGTGACGGTCCACTCGCCGTGCGAGGCGCGCACCTTGTCGCCCTTGCAGAACCCGCCTTCCTCGTAGCGGCCGCCAATCTCGGCGCTCAGCTGCCGCCAGATCTCCGCCCGGCTCGGCCCGAACATTCGCCGCAAGTTCATCGGTCAGCTCTCCAAAGGTGCTGGGTGCTCGGTGCTGGGTGCTCAGTGCTCCGTGCACGGTGCTGTGTGCTGCACCAAGCACCAAGCTCTATCTTTGCTGCGCTGTGGAGGTCGTCTTCCGCGCCGCGAGCTCGCTCTTCAGCACCTCGACGGCTTTCTCGATCTGCGCATCGCGTCCCTTCAGGAAGTCGGCGGGCGTGTTGTCGACGTGGACGTCCGGCGGCACGCCGTAGTTCTCCATGTTCTCGCCGGTGACGGTCCACACGCCGCTGCCCGGCGTGCGGATCGCGGAGCCGTCGAGCAGGGTGTACGAGCCGGTGCCGATCACTGCGCCCATCGTCGGGACGCCGATGATCTTGCCGAGGCCGAGCGCCTTGAAGCCGGCGGGGAACATCTCGGCGTCCGACGCCGAGCGCTCGTTCTGCATCACCACCATCGGACCGTAGAAGTTCTGCGGCCGCGGCTGCTGGAAGCCGGCGTCGCGGCCGACCGTGTACTGGTATTGCCGCCCGGCCAGGATGGCGAGCAGCTCCTGGTCGATGCCGCCGCCGCCGTTGAAGCGCTGATCGATCACCAGCGCCTTGCGGGTGCGGTTGGCGGCGAGATCGAGCTGGAACTGGCGGAGCGACGGCGCGTCCATCGCGCGGATGTGGAGGTAGCCGATGTCGCCGTTGCTCATCTTGCTCACCATCTCGCGGCGATCCGTGACCCAGCGGGCGTACTGCAGGTCGGTGAACGCGCCGGCGGCGATCGGCTCGATGGTCGCCGTCCAGGCGCCGTCCTTCACGGGCTTGTCGTTGAGCAGCACGTGGAACTTGCTGCCGGCCGCGAGCGTGAGGTGCCGCCAGTAGTTCTCGGTGGTCTTCAGCTCGTCGCCGTTGATCGCGAGGATGTAGTTGCCGGCGGCGATCTTCAGGTGATCGCGATCGGCTGGCCCGTCCTTGTAGAGGTGTCCGACCCGGTAGAAGCCCGATGCGTCGGCCACCAGGTCGAAGCCCGGGTAGCGTGTCTGCGCCGGCCGGCCGCCGGTCGCCCCGCCGCCGCTGACGCCGGTGTGCGAGGCGTTGAGATGACCGATCATCATCATCATCACGCTTTGCAGCTCTTCGGTGTCGACGAGGTACTCGAGCAGTGGCTCGTAGAGCTTCTTGGCGGCGTTCCAGTCGGCGCCGTGCATCTTGGCGTCGTAGAACCGGTGCTTCATGATCCGCCAGCCCTCGTTGAAGACCTGCGCGCGCAGCTTCTTGCGATCGACCTCGATGGTGGCGGTGTAGGACACCTGGCGCGCGGTCGTGCTGGTGGCTGCGCCCTCGGTGCCGCCTGCGGGTGCGCCGGCGCCGCGCCCGCCGCGGCCGGCTGCGGCGTTGGCCTGCGCGGATTGCGGCACCGTCGCCGCGAACAGGCCGGTGCCCGAGCGGAAGTAAAGCGTCCGGCCGTCGCGCGCGAACACCATCGCGCTGCCGCCGCCAGCACCCGCGCCGCCCCTGCCGCCGCGGCCGCCGGGCGTCGCGCCAGCCGTCTGCGGCGCCGCCGGCACTCGCGTCAGCTGGCCGCTCTCGACGTTGATGATGTAGTTGCCCGACGCGCCCTCGCCGTCGCCGCCGCCACGGCCGGTGGCGACGCCGGCCGACGAGATCGCCAGCGCAATTGAGTGTCCCTCCGGCGCCGGTGTCAGGCCGCCCATCGTCGTGCCGGGCACCGTCAACTGCCGGGCGCGGCGCGCCATCCCGGTCCAGTCGATGCGGACCTCCACCGGCGGCGCCGCCGCGGCGCCGCCGCGTCCGGTCGCCTGCCGTGCCGCCGCCTCCGCCGCCAGCCCCTGCGCTTCGGTGTCGATGTCGCGGTTCGACGGATCGCGATCGAGATCGCGCAGCGACAGCGCCCACAGCGCCATCGTCGTGTTGATGCCGCCCTGGCTGGCGATGCCGGTGCTGAAGCCTTCAACCGACGTGAACACGAGGTACTGCCCGTCGGCGGTCCAGACCGCATTGCTCTCGGAATAGAGCACGCTGTCGTCCGAGACGTGACGCTCCTCGCCACCGGCGATTGGCGCGATGTAGACGTGCGATCGCAGCGTCCGGTCCTGCTTCGAGAACGCCACCCACCTGCTGTCGGGCGAGACCGCCACGGATCCGACGCGGCCGACGTCGCTCGTCGTGACGACGCTGGTCTTGCTGTCGGCGACGCTGTAGCTATAGAGCTTGCGGTCGGCGGCGGTATAGAGGAGCGCCTTCGAGTCCGGCGTCCACAGCAGCGCACCCTTCTCGTTGTCGAGGTCGGTGATCTTCTTGAGCCCGGTGCCCTCCGGCTCGGCAATCCAGATCTCGTCGCGGCCCGTGCGGTCCGACTGGAACGCGATGAACTTGCCGTCCGGGGACCACTTCGGGAACTGGTTGCGCGACTCCATGTCGTCGGCGGCGATGCGGGTGATGTCCCCGCGCTCGGTCGCGATCGTGAAGATCTGCCCGCGGGCCGACACCGCCGCGCGCCGTCCCGACGGCGAGATGTCGAACGCGTCCACCTCGTTGGTGACCGTCTCGACGTCGACCTGGTTCTCCTTGTCGTCGCTGGCGATGTTCAGCACGATCTCGCTGGTGCGGCCGGTGGCGACGTCGAGCTTCCAGATCCCGAAGTTCTCCTCGTAGACGATGACCTTGCCGTCGGTGGACATCGACGGCCAGAACAGCGCGCCGTCGGTGTGACGCGTCACCTGGACCGGCGAGCCCCCTTTGGCGGGGACCTTGTAGATGTTGTTGACGCTGCGGCGGACATCGGCCGCGCCGGGCTTGACGCCCCGATCGTTCGGCAGCGGATCGCCGACGAAGTAGATCGCGTCGTCCGCGCCCCACATCGGCCAGAAACGGTTGTAGCGTTCGTCCGCCAGCACCTGGCGGTAGCTCTTCGACTTGAGGTCGGTCACCCAGAGATCGGCAGCGTAGCTGCCGCGATAGTGGCGACGCGACCAGGATGAGGGATGGCGGTTGAACACCATCGCGCTGCCGTCGGGCGAGAAGCTGCCCCAGTAGCCCCAGTCCACCGGCAGCGGCTGTTCCTGCCCGCCCGCCGCGGCCACCTGGTAGAGCGTGGCCACGCTCGGGAAGGCGCCGTCGCCGCGCGCGGAACGGAAGATCACGTGCTGGCCGTCGCGCGTCCACCCGACCACGTCGTCGTTGCCGCTGTGGAAGGTCATGCGCCGCGCCGTGCCGCCCGCCGCGGGAATGACGAAGATGTCGTAGTTGCCGTAGCGATTCGACGAGAAGGCGAGTGAGCGGCCATCGGGCGAGAAGCGCGGATAGACCTCGCGGGCGCGATGATCGGTCAGACGCCGGACGTCGGATCCGTCCTCGCCGGCCAGCCAGATGTCGCCGAGATAGCTGAAGGCGATGCGGCCGCCGTGATAGTCGGGATGCCGCGCCAGCTTGAGCGGCGTCGCGGTCGGTACGGACTCTACGCACACGAGGACGACGACCAGGGCGACGCACGCACCGAGCAACGTTCTGCGAATCATGTAGACCTCCTGAAGACCTACCGTCCGGCGGGCGCGGCCAGTATACGAGAGGAGGCGGCGATCCTTCCGTTTCGGGTACGATCCGGGGCGTTGCCGGAACAGCGCCCCTCATGGACGATCGATCGTGCGACCCGCGATCACGCCTTTCGGCAGGCGGACGCGGCGCGATGGGGGCTGACCGCGGACGAGTTCGGCGTCTCGCTGACGACCAGCGCCGGGCGCGCGTTCGCTGAGCCGGCCCCGTCCGGACGCGAGCTCGAACGCTACGTCTCGGGGCTGCACCTGGCCGATCTGGCGCTGGCCTGCGCCTGTGCGCTCGGCCGGGACACCGCCTGGGATCACTTCGTGACGACGCACCGGCCGGTGCTGTATCGGGCCGCGGACGCGCTCGAGCCCGGCGGCGGCGCCCGCGAGATTGCCGACTCGCTCTACGGCGACCTCTACGGCCTGGGCGGCGCGGCGACGGAAGACCGGGAGCGCCGATCGCTGTTCCGGTACTTCCACGGACGCAGCAGCCTGGCGACCTGGCTTCGGTCGGTGCTGGCGCAGCGGTACGTGGACGCCATCCGCTCGCGGCGGCGCTCCGAGCCGCTGCCGGATGACGAGGCCGCGCTCCCGAGCGGGCCGCCTGTCCCGATCGATCCCGATCGCGCCATGCTGACGCGCGCGATCGAGACGGCGCTTCGCGCCGCGATCGACGGCCTGCCGCCACGGGATCGCCTGCGGCTCCGCAGCTACTACGTGTCGGGGCTGACACTCGCGCAGATCGGCCGCCTCACCGGCGAGCACGAGGCGACCGTCTCGCGGCATCTCACGCGGACGCGCCGGGATCTCCGGACGGCGATGGAGGAGCACCTGCGCGCGACCGCGCACCTGGATCCGGCCCAGATCAGCCGGGCGCTCGAGCTGGCTGTCGAGGATCCCGGGACGATGGATGTGCAGCAGATTTTCGAGGCGGCGCCCGAGCGCAAGGAACCAGCCCGGGATCGTTCCAGATAAGAGAGGACATGGATAAGGACGAGCCACTCGATCGGCTGCTCGAGCGAAGCGCCCGCCCCGGGCGAGGCGTCGTGCCGCCCGAGGACTGCCTCGAGCCCGACACGATTGCCGCCTGGATGGACGGCACGCTGCCGGAGGTCGAGCGCGCGGCTGCGGAGATGCATGCCGCCGATTGCGAGCGCTGCCTCGCTGTTCTGGCGACCGTGGCACGAACGACCCCGGTACCGGTGATTCCGCCGCGGCCAGGCTGGTTGTCGCTGCGCTGGCTCGTGCCGGTGGCGAGCGACGGCGGTGGCAGTGACCGCATGGCTGCTCGTCCAGCCGGATTCCGATCGCGATCCGCTGCGGCGTGAGCAGACGGCCCAGGAGATCGCGCAGCGTCAGCCGGCCGCCGCGCCGGCGCAACAGCCGGCGGCGGAGCCGCCCGCGCGTCCGTCCGGGGCTCCCGAGCGAGCCGATGCCACGCCGGCGCCCGTCGATCGCGGCGCCAGTGCGAGGCTCGCCGAACCACCGGGCGCGACGCCCGTCGATCCACCCAGCGCGGCCAGGGCGCCGGGACGTCAGGGGCGGGGCTTCGCGAAGTCCGGGTCACGCTCCACGGCGGAAGAGCCGCTGCGCGACCAGGTGGAATCGCGACGCGCCGAAGAGGGGGCGCGCCAGTCGGCCGCCGCGGCCCCGTCAACGACGGCCACCGATTCGATTGGGCCGCTCCGTACGCCGCCGCCTCCAGCGGCGGCCGCACCTGCCGCTGGCGCCGGTCGAGGGGGCCGCCGCCTCCAGCGGCGGCCCCGGCGACCGCCGCCACCCGCATCGCCGCTGCCGCCCTCGGCCGCCGAACCGTCGTCGGCCCGTGGCGGTGCCGCGGGAGCGGGCGCGCTCGCGGAATCGGTCGATACGAGGCCGCGCGCCGTCGCGCGCCAGTTCGCAGCGGCGCCGTTCGTGATTCGCGTCCCCGACTCGCGCGTGCAGTGGCGAGTGTCCGGCGCCGTGGTCCAGCGTTCTACTGACGACGGGCAATCGTGGCAGTCGCAGACGATCGGCACGGCGGCGGAGCTGCTTGCCGGGTCCGCGACCTCCGACCGCATCTGCTGGATCGTCGGGCGCGCCGGCACGGTGCTGCTGACCGTCGACGGCGAGCGCTGGCAGCGGCTGGCGTTTCCCGACGCCGCCATCGATCTGATCGGCGTGCTGGCGCGCGACGCCGACACCGCCACCGTGACGACCGCCGCGGGACGCACCTACCAGACCACCGATCGCGGCCGTACCTGGATCCTGCAAGGTCTGACGCCGGCTCCGTTCTAAGGAAAAGGGCGGACGCGAACGCCGCCGATTCCAAGGAGTCCGATCGATGCGTGCAGGTATCCTCACGGTCGCCATGGCGGCTGCCGCCGCGCCGGCGTCTCGTCCTCTTCCTGCTCCTGCTTCCGCTCCTGCTCCCGCTCCGGCCACGCCGTCGAGCGTCAGCCATGCGGCCGCCGGCGATCAGCACATCTCGACGCTCGACGATCAGGCCGAGCTGTCGGTGACGGTTTACAACTCCGACCTCGCCCTGGTTCGCGACATCCGCAACCTGCGGCTGCCGGCCGGCGAGTTCGATCTGCAGTTCATGGACATCGCGGCGACCGTCAACCCCGCGACCGTGCACGTCCGATCGCTGACCGAGCCCGCCGCGCTCGGCGTGGTCGAACAGAACTACGAATACGACCTGCTCGAACCGGAGAAGCTGCTGCGCAAGTACGTCGGCCGCGAGGTCACGCTGGTCCGCACGCGGCAGGAGGGCGGCACGACCCGGTCGGAGGACGTGCGCGCGCTGCTCCTCAGCTACAACAACGGGCCGGTCTGGCAGATCGGGAAGGAGATCGTCACCGGCCTGCACGCGGATCACATCCGCTTTCCCGAGCTGCCGGGGAACCTGTACAGCAGGCCGACGCTGATCTGGTCGCTGCACAACCGCGGCGCGGTGCGTCATCGCGTCGAAGCGTCGTACCTCGCCAGCAAGCTGTCGTGGAACGCCGACTACGTGCTGACGGTGAGCCGCGACGACAAGGCGTCGGACCTCGACGGGTGGGTGACCCTCAACGAACGGCAGCGGCACCGCCTTCAAGAATACGAAGCTGCAGCTGGTGGCCGGTGACCTGAATCGCGTGCGCCAGGAGATGGCGATGATGACCGACGCGGTGGGGCGCCGCTCCCAGGCCGCGGCCGCGCCGGCGATGGCGCAGGAGGCGTTCGGCGACTACCACCTGTATACGCTCGGCCGCCGCACCAGCATCAACAACAACGAAACCAAGCAGGTCTCGATGCTCGCCGGCACCGGTGTGCCGACGCTGAAGCGCTACGTCGTGAACGGGCAGGCCCACTACTACCGCAACGTCCAGCATCCGGGGGCGCCGTTGAAGGACGTGGTGCAGGTCTTCTACCAGTTCAGGAACGAGGAGAAGGCCGGGCTGGGCATGCCGATGCCGGCGGGCGTGGTCCGCGTGTATCAGGCCGACTCGCAGGGCGGCGTGCAGTTCGTCGGCGAGGATCGGGTCGCGCACACGCCGAAGGACGAGACCATCAACCTCAAGATCGGCAACGCCTTCGACGTCGTCTGCGAGCGGCGGCAGACCGACTTCCGCAAGATCGCGCCGAACGTCTACGAGCTCGATACCAGATCACGCTGCGCAACCATAAGAGCAGCGCGGTGTCGGTCGAGGTGAACGAGCCGATCGGCGGGACGTGGGAGATGCTCCGGTCCTCGCACAAATGGACGAAGACCGACGCGTGGGCCTCGCAGTTCGTCGTGCCCGTCGCCGTCGATGGCGCGGCGACGCTCGAGTACCGGGTGCGGGTCACGTACTGACGAGCGTTAACTCCCAACCCCAACTCCCAACTCCCAAGCAGAGTCATTCGAGATATCTGGGTTGAAAAGCGTCCCGCATTGTCCGGTCGCCGCGACTTCTACCCAGATGTCTCGAACGATTCCGTTTGGGAGTTGGGAGTTGGGAGTTGGGAGTTGACGATTTTCCACCTAGAATCCGCCTGTGGATCGACGCGACTTCCTCATGACAATCGGCGCCGCGGGTGCGGCAACCTCGGGCGTCGCCGCGACGCCGGCGCAGGGCACGGCGTCCCGGCCGGATCGGGACGTGTGGGTCGGGGTGATGCGGCGGCTCGCCGACCCGATCCTCGACAACCTCGCCAGGGAAACGCTGAAGCAGCGGATGCCGGTCGAGGAGGCGTCTGGCGCCAATCGCGCGAGCGTCACGCACCTCGAAGCGCTGGGCCGTCTCGCCGCCGGCATCGCGCCGTGGCTCGAGCTGGCTGCGGACGACACCGCGGAGGGGCGGCAGCGCGCGCGCTATGCCGAGCTGACGCGGCGCGCGATCGATCGCGCCGTCGACCCGGCGTCGAAGGACTTCCTCAACTTCACGAAGGGAGGCCAGGCGCTCGTGGACGCGGCGTTCCTCGCGCAGGGGGTCCTGCGTGCGCCGCGAGCGCTGGCGGGCGCGCTCGAGCCCGGCACCCGGCGGCACCTGATCGCCGCACTCGAGTCGACGCGGGTGATCCAGCCGGGATTCAACAACTGGCTGCTGTTCTCCGCGACCGTCGAAGCGGCGCTCGCGAAGCTCGGCGTCGCGTGGGATCGCATGCGCGTCGACTACGCGCTGCGTCAGCACGACCAGTGGTACAAGGGGGACGGCGCCTACGGCGATGGTCCCGAGTTCCACTGGGACTACTACAACAGCTTCGTCATCCATCCGATGCTGCTGGACGTGCTCGACGCGCTCGGCGCCGAGCATGCGGCGTGGAAGGATCTCGCGGCGCGCGAAGCGAAGCGGGCGCAGCGCTACGCGGCGGTGCTCGAGCGGCTGATCGCGCCGGACGGCACCTTCCCGCCGATCGGGCGATCGCTCGCGTATCGCGTCGGCGCGCTGCAGCTGCTCGCGCAGATGGCGCTGCGCAAGGCGCTGCCCGACGGCGTCACCCCGGCGCAGACCCGCGGCGCCCTGACCGCCGCGATCCGCCGGTCGATGGAGGCCCCGAACACGTTCGACGCCGATGGCTGGCTGCGGATCGGGTTCTGCGGCCACCAGCCCGGCGTCGGCGAGCGTTACATCTCGACCGGCAGCGTCTATCTGTGCGCGGTCGGCCTCCTGCCGCTCGGGCTCGCGCCGACCGAGGAGTTCTGGGCCGCGCCGCCACAGCCCTGGACCTCGGTGCTCGCCTGGAGCGGACAGCCGTTTCCGATCGATCACGCGCTGCCGCCAGGCTGAGTTGACGCGTGCGGATTTTCACGTGCTACGTGCTGCGTGCGAACGTGCTCATCGTCACGTCGTGACACACGGCGTGCTGCGTCCGTAACGCCGGCACTCGCCCCCTGCGTTCACTCGCCGAGACACCACGCAGCTCGACCATCTTTGTTGCGCCGCATTCCACACCGAGGTCATCGAGTGTGCTAGCGTCTGTCCGGATTCGGGAGGGATGCACATGATCGACCGACGCAAGTCCCACTGGAAGCTCGGCGCGGCGGCCGCCATCACGCTGGTGACGCTGTCGCTGGCGCCGACGACTGCGGGTCAGCAGGCACCGGCTGCGCCCGCGCTCGACAAGGACGATCTCGGCGGCGTCGTCACCGGCCCCAAGGGCCCGGAGGCGGGCGTCTGGGTCATCGCCGAGACCACCGAACTGCCGACCCGCTTCGCAAAGATCGCCGTCACCGACGATCGCGGACGCTACGTCGTGCCGGACCTGCCGCCCGTCAGCTACAGCGTGTGGGTGCGCGGCTATGGCCTGGTCGATTCGGCCAAGGTCAAGGCGACGCCGGGCAAGCCGTTGAACCTGACTGCCGTACCCGCACCCGACGCGCGTGCGGCCGCGGACTACTATCCGGCGGGCTACTGGTGGTCGATGGTCCGCGTCCCCGACAAGAAAGACTTTCCAGGCACCGGTCCTGCCGGCAACGGCATCTCCCCCAACCTGAAAAGCCAGGCCGAGTGGCTGCGCGTGATGAAGAACGGCACCTGCTGGTCGTGTCATCAGCTGGGCAACAAGGCCACCCGCGAGATCCCCGCCGCGCTGGGGAAGTTCGACGCGTCCACGCATGCGTGGGAGCGCCGCATCCAGTCCGGGCAGGCGGGGGCGGGCATGATCAACGGCCTCGGGTTACTCGGGCGTGAACGCGCGCTCGCGGTCTTCTCAGACTGGACCGATCGCGTGGCCAAGGGAGAGGTTCCGCCGGCGCCGCCGCGCCCGCAGGGTCTCGAGCGCAACGTCGTCATCACGATGTGGGACTGGGCCGATCCGAAGGCCTACCTCCACGATCTCGTCACGACGGATCGCCGCAACCCCACGCTCAACTCGAAGGGGCTGATCTACGGCGCGCTCGAACTGAGCGCGGATTACCTGCCGGTGCTCGATCCCAACGGCCACGAGGCGGGACAGGTCAAGCTCACGGTTCGCGATCCGAACACGCCGCCGACGTCACCGAAGATGGCCGCGCCGTCGCCGTACTGGGGCGAGGACGTGATCTGGACCAGCAAGTCGAACGTCCACAACCCGATGTTCGACGAGAAGGGGCGCGTGTGGATCACGGCCGCGGTCCGTCCGCCGGAGAACCCCGATTTCTGCAAGGAGGGATCGAGCCATCCGTCGGCGAAGCTGTTCCCGCTGCCGCGCGCCGGCCGCCATCTCGCCGTCTACGATCCGAAGACGCAGAAGCTCACCCACATCAGCACCTGCTTCAGCACGCATCATCTGATGTTCGCGGAGGACGCGAACAACACGCTGTGGACGAGCCCGGGCGGCGGCCAGGTCGTGGGCTGGCTGAACCGGAAGATGTTCGACGAGACCGGCGACGAGGAGAAGTCGCAGGGCTGGACCGCGCTGATCATGGACACGAACGGCAACGGCAAACGCGACGCCTCCGTCGAGCCGAACGAGCCGCTCGATCCGGCGAAGGACAAGCGCTTCGGCGGCTCGTTCTATTCGGTGGCGCCGGCGCCCGACGGGTCAGTGTGGGGCAGCGTGCTCGGCTTCCCTGGCGCCGTCGTCCGGCTCGTGCCCGGCGCGAACCCGCCGGAGACCGCGCTCGCCGAGGTCTACGAGCCGCCGTTCGCCGATCCGAAGGCGCCCGGCTTCTCGCCGCGTGGCGGCGACGTCGACCGAAACGGCGTGTTCTGGTCGGCGCTGGCCAGCGGCCATCTTGCCAGCTTCGATCGCCGCAAGTGCAAGGGGCCGCTCAACGGTCCGAAGGCGACGGGCCAGCACTGTCCCGAAGGCTGGACGCTCTACCCCGAGCCGCTGCCGCAACTGCAGGGCGTCACCGATCCCGGCAGCGCCGAAGGCAGCTACTACACCTGGGTCGATCAGTTCGACACCTCCGGCCTTGGCGCGAACACGCCGATCAACACCGGCAACGCCTCGGAAGGCCTGCTCGCGCTGAAGGACGGCAAGTGGGTCGTGCTCCGCGTGCCCTATCCGCTTGGCTTCTACACCAAGTGGGTCGACGGCCGGATCGACGATCCGAAGGGCGGCTGGAAGGGGCGAGGCCTGTGGGCCACCATCAGCACGCGCACGCCGTTCCACATGGAAACCGGCAAGGGGACGACCAGCAAGGTCTACAAGCTGCAGGTGCGTCCCGACCCGCTCGCGAAGTGATTCGTCCCCCGAGGCGCCGAAGCGTCCAGCTCGGCGCCTCATTTTCCCTTCTGCCTTTTCCCTTTTCCCTTCTGCCTTTTGACTTCTGACTTTTGACTTCTCCGTCCCCGCCCCGGGTTATCATCGGCTTTCTCCTCGCGTTCCCGGAGGTCTTCATGCGTGAACGAGCCGAAACTGCTCTCGAGGACCCTCAAGCCCGGCTGGAAAGTGCCCTCATGGACGAGTTCCTGCAGACCCGCGGCTGCACGCTCTCGACGGTCGGCCAGAAGCCGCTCGGCGAGCGGCAGGCGCTGCTGGCGCAGGCGACGAAGTACGCGGTCGGGCGGCTCGCCGAGATCGATGCGCGCGCGGCCTACCTCCAGCAGGTCCACGGCGGTAGCGAGAAGGGCTGAGCCGGTCCTCACTTTCGAATGCCCCGACATTTCGTGAGCGCGAGCGCTCGCATCGACGCGCCCGCCACGGTGATCTATGACATCGTGGCGGACTACCACCGGCATCATCCGAACATTCTCCCGGCCGCCTTCAGCAATCTCGTCGTCCGTCAGGGTGGCGTCGGAGCCGGTACGGTCATCACGTTCGATCTCAAGGTGATGGGCGTGACCAGGCACTACGAGGGATTCGTCACCGAGCCCGAGCCGGGCCGGTACCTGCTCGAGTCGTACCCGGCCGAAGGCGGCGTCACGTCGTTCCGCGTCGAGCCCGACGGGAACGGCTGCACGCTCACCATCGGTACCGAGTTCGACGTCCGCACGGGTCCGCTCGGCGCGATCGAACGCTGGATGACCGGCAAGTTGCTGGGTCCGATTTACGCGGAGGAACTGCGGCTGCTCGCGACCTACGCGGCCCGACAGCCCTGACAGGCATGGCCGATCCTTACTTGCGCGCCGCGATCGACGAAGCCGCCGCGGGCTGCCGCGAAGGCGGCATCCCGATCGGCTCGGTGCTCGTCCACGACGGACGCATCCTCGGGCGCGGCCACAACCGGCGGGTCCAGCAGGGCAGCGCGATCCTGCACGGCGAGATGGATGCGCTCGAGCGGGCCGGCCGGCTGCCGGCGGCCACCTATCGCGCCTCCGTCCTCTACACGACGCTGTCGCCCTGCGCGATGTGCACCGGCGCCATCCTCCTCTACGGCATCCCGCACGTCATCGTCGGCGAGAACCGCACGTTCATGGGCGAAGAAGATCTCCTCCGTGCGCGCGGCGTCCGCGTCGAGGTGGTGCAGGATGACGAGTGCATCCGCATGATGCGGGAGTTCATCGCCGCGCATCCCGGGCTGTGGCATGAAGACATTGGCGTAGATGGCGACGTGATCGGTGATCGGTGATCGGGAGTCGGGAGTCGGTGATCCGAAGAGGTTTGAATGATTCAGCGTGCATCCTTCCTGCTCGTGGCGGCGATGTTGGTCGCGGTCAACGACGGGCCGACGGCGTGGCAGCAGCGGCCGGCGGGGCCGAACATCCTGCTCATTCATGCCGACGACCTCGGCTACGGCGACGTCAGCGTCTACGGGCAGGCGAAGTTCCAGACGCCGTCGATCGATCGCCTGGCGCGCGAGGGCACGCGCTTTACGCAGTACTACTCGGGCAGCACGGTGTGTGCGCCGTCGCGAGCGGCGCTGATGACCGGCAAGCACACCGGCCATGCCTGGGTACGCGGCAACGGCGAGATCCCGCTGCGCCCGGAGGACGTCACGGTCGCCGAGCTGTTGCGTGATGCCGGCTATCGAACCGCCGTCATCGGCAAGTGGGGGCTCGGCACGCCGGGGACGACGGGTCAGCCGGATAAGAAGGGGTTCGAGCACTCCTTCGGGTTCCTCGACCACCGGCACGCGCACCGGCAATACACCGATCACCTTTATCGCAACGTCGAACGAGTCAGCGTCGATCTCGAGCGCGACTACGTCAACGATCTGTTCACGAAGGAGGCGGCGACGTTCATCGAACGCAGCGATGCCCGTCCGTTCTTCATCTACCTGAGTTACACCGTCCCGCACGCCGAGCTGCGTGTGCCGGATGACTCGATCGCGCCGTTCCGCGACAAGTTCGGCGAGAAGCCGTTCGAGAATCAGAAGGCTGACGCACGGCCCACCGGAGCGACGCCGGATTCGCCGTCGCTTGGCTACCGCTCGCAGGCGATGCCGAAGGCGGCGTTCGCGGGAATGATCACGCGGATGGATCGGGACATCGGCCGGCTCCTCGATCTGCTGCGCGAACGTGGTCTGGACAACCGCACGCTGGTGATGTTCACGAGCGACAACGGACCACATCGCGAGGGCGGCGCCGCCCCGGAGTTCTTCAACAGCTCGGGCGGCCTGCGTGGCATCAAGCGCGATCTCTACGAAGGCGGCATCCGCGTGCCGATGATCGCGCGCTGGACCGGCACCGTGCCGGCGGGCAAGACCAGCGACCACGTCTGGGCGCACTGGGACATGCTGCCGACGCTGACCGAGCTGGCCGGGGCGAAGACGCCGTCGGGTCTCGACGGGCAGTCGACGACGCGCGCGCTTCGCGGCCAGCCGCAGCCGTCACAGCCCTACCTCTACTGGGAGTTCCACGAGCGCGGGTTCCAGCAGGCGGTGCGGATGGGCCGATGGAAGGCGGTCCGGCTCAAGAACGGCGCGCCCCTCGAGCTGTACGATCTGGAGGCCGATCGGAACGAAGAGCGCGAGATCGCCGCGAAGCATCCGGACATCGTGGCGAAGATCGAGGCGTTCCTGAAGACGGCCCGCACGGAATCCGAGCGCTGGCCGGTGAAATAACGGGCGCAAAAGACCATCGGCGCGTCGCCGGCGTCCAATGGGCAGTTGGATTGGAGGAGTCATGACATCCGCCACGCTGTTCGCAACCGCGATGGTCGCTGGCGCGCTCGCCGTCGGCCCCCAGACTCAGGATCCGCCGCTCAAGCCGGGCAACGGCGTGTCGGCCCCGGTGCTCGTGCGCAGACGTGAAGCCGTCGTATACGCCGGGCGCGATGAAGCGTCGCGTGACCGGCCTGGTCGGGGTCGAATTGGTCGTGGAGATCGACGGCTCGGTCAGCAACGTCCGCGTGGTCCGGCCGCTCGATCCCGAGCTCGACGAAGCAGCGGTCGCCGCGGTCAGGCAATGGCAGTTCAAGTCGGGCATGCGCAGTGGCGAGCCGGTGCGGGTCGCCGTCGAGGCCGAGTTGTCGTTCTGCGCTGCGGGGCGAGCCGCGGCTCGATTCACCGGAGGTGTTCAAGGCTGGGCCTGGCGTCGTCATGCCGAGCATCCTGAAGGAAGTCAAACCCGAGTACACCGCGGCAGCGATGAAAGCGGGCATCCAGGGAACGGTGACGCTCGACTGCGTGGTCCGGACCGACGGCACGGTCGGCGAGACGCGGGTGACGCGCGGTCTCGACCCTGATCTCGACGCCCAGGCGATTGCCGCGCTGAAGCAGTGGCAGTTCAAGCCTGGAGAACGGGACGGGAAGCCGGCGCCGGTACAGGTCTTCGTCGAGCTAAACTTCACGCTCAAGTGACGAAGACGGCGCGCGGACGTAGCGCACGACTGACCCCGGCGCGTGCGCTGCTCCTTGGCACGCTTGCCGTCGGCGTGCTCGACGGCCTCGACGCGATCGTGTTCTTCGGCCTGCGCAGCGGCGCGACGCCCGATCGCATCTTCAAGAGCATCGCGGCCGGCCTGCTCGGGCCGACGGCGCGACAGGGTGGCTGGCCGACGGTCGCACTCGGCGTCGGCCTCCACTTCTTCATCGCGTTCATGATCGTGCTCGTCTACATGGTGGCGAGCAGGGTGTTGCCGGTACTGGTTCGACGCCCGCTGATCTGCGGCGTCCTCTACGGCCTCGTCGTCTACGCGGTCATGAACTACGTGGTGATCCCGCGCTCGGCGGTCGGTGGCGCGCCGCTGTCGATTCCACCCCTGCCGGTGCTCGCGAACGGGCTCCTCATCCACATGTTCGGCGTCGGCCTGCCAGCCAGCCTGGCGGCGCGCGCCGCCGCCTCACATCGCTAGATCGCGATCACACCGCCGCGAGCAGGATCGCGCGCAGCTGTTCGTCCGACAACACGATCGGGTTCGCCTTCATGCTGCTCGCCTGGGAAGCCTTGCGGACGATGGCGTCGGCGTGGCTGGCGTCGACGCCATAGGCGCGAAGTGGCGCCACCGCGAGATCGGCGGTCAGCGCTCGCGTCCACGCGACGGCGTCGGCGGCTTCGGCGGTCGCCCGTCCTGTCAGCAGGCGCGCAAGCTCGTCGAACCGCCGCAGCGGCCGGCCCGCTTCGACCATCGCGCGCACATTGCCGTCGAGGACGTGCGGGAGCAGCGCGGCGCAGACCGCGCCGTGCGGCGCCGGGAACATCCCGCCGACGACCGCGGCGAAACCGTGGACCGCGCCCAGGCCCGCGTTGGTCAGCGCGATGCCGCTGAGCGTCGCCGCCAGGGCCATCTGCTCGCGCGCGTCATGATTCCGGGGATCGTGCACCGCCGGCCGCAGCGCCGCGGCGGCGCGCGGCAGCGCGTCGGCGCAGATCGCGTCGGTGATCGGGTTCGCCCGTGCCGACAGATACGGCTCGATCAGCTGCGTCAGGGCGTCGAGGCCGGTGTGCGCGGTCAGTTCGCGGGGCAGATCCCAGGTGAGCTCGGGATCGACGATGGCGAGACGCGGGAACAGGAACGGGCTGCGCAGGCTCACCTTGACGCGATGTGCCGGCGACGCCAGCACCGCGTTCCGCGTGACTTCGCTGCCGGTGCCGGCGGTCGTCGGTATCGCCACGCACGGGAGGGACGGCGTCGCGAGGGCCGCCGCGCCGCCGACGACCTCGAGATAATCCATCAGCGTGCCTGGCTGCGGCACCATCCCGGCGATGGCTTTCGCGGCGTCGAGCACGCTGCCGCCCCCGATGCCGATGACATGATCGATCCCGTCCGCTCTGGCGCGGTCGATGGCGAGTTGGACGGTGTCGATCTCGGGCTCGGCGGGCACCGACCATGTCGTCACGGTCCGGGCGCGGCCCTCGAGCGCCTCGCGTGCCCGCGCGACCCGATGCGGCGTGCGGCCGCCGACGATCAGGACCCGGCGTCCGAGGCCGTCGGTGAGCTCGCCAAGCCGGTCGATGGCGCCGCGGCCGAACACCACCTGCGTCGGCGCCGCGAACTCGAATCGAACCGCCGTCCACGCACCGTCGGTCACAGGTCCGGGTCGGCGGGGAAGACGTTGGCGAACTTCACGCTCGATTGCGGCTCGGCCATCATGTCGGCGACGGCCTCGCGCCAGACCTGATAGTGCCTCGACTCACGGTGGGCGGCCGGCGCCTCCGCCGACCGGAACGCCTCGACGATCACGAACCGGGTCGGGTCGTCGGCCTGTTGAAAGACGTCGAAGCGGGCCATGCCGGGTTCCTGGACGCTGTTCCGCGCGTTTTCGACGGTCGCGGCCTTGAACGCCTCAACCGATTCCGGCTTGACGCGGACGTGCACGTGAACGATGAGCATGCTCCATTCTCCCTCCGGCGTGTGCCGCTGACCGGCATGAAAACACGCCGACTGTGACTATCGATGCTCGCGGCGGACCGCTATGATCGGCGATCATGGAACAGTGGTTCTCTCGTTCGTTCCCGCGCGGCCTGCCGGTCGATCGAGCACCCGAGCTGGTGATCCGCCTTCGTCAGACCATCGCTCGCCTCGAAGAGGGGCTCCGGGATCTGCCCGCGCCCGTGCTCGTGCACCGGCCCGGCGGCCGCTGGTCGATTCAGGAGCATGCCGGCCACCTGCTGGACCTCGAGTCGCTGTGGGAACAGCGCCTCGAGGACTTCGATCGCGGCGCGTCGGTCCTCGGCGCCGCCGACCTCGACAACCGCAAGACTCATGAGGCGCGCCACAACGAGCGGCCGCTTCCGGATCTGCTCGACGCCTTCCGGCGCGCCCGGTCCGCCATCCTGCTTCGGCTCGAGTCGATGAACACGGCGGCGCTGTCGCGCGTGTCGCTTCATCCACGCCTGCAGCAGCCGATGTCGGTGGTCGATCTCTGCTTCTTCGTCGCCGAGCACGACGACCATCACCTCGCGACGGCCGCCGGGATCGCGGCGAGCCTGGCGCCGGTGCCCGTCTACGCCATCGATCTGGTCAACACCCTCGACGCCGTCGAACCGCGGCTGCTGGCTGCCGACGACGAGCAGACGGCCGTGCGGCCGGCGGCGGGGAAGTGGTCGCCGCGCGAGGTGATCGGCCACCTGATCGACTCGGCATCGAACAACCATCAGCGGTTCGTGCGGGCGATGTTCCAGGACGACCTGGTGTTCGCCGGCTACACCCAGGACGACTGGGTGTCGGCCCAGCGCTATCAGGAGGCGCCGTGGAAGGAGCTGGTCACGCTGTGGGCCGGCTTCAACCGGCACCTGTCGCGCGTGATGGCGGCGATTCCGGAGGAGGTCCGGCTGAAGCCGCACCTCCGGCACAACCTCCACGTCCGGGCCTTCCACCCGGTACCAGAAGATCAGCCGGCGACGCTCGACTACTTCATGGACGACTACGTCTGGCACCTGCACCATCACCTGAAGCAGATCCCGTTTCTCGCGCACCGCGCCTGACCACCGGGCCCGGACGCCGCTGCCTCGCCCGATGGCGCGTCGGGACGCGTGTGCTAGGATGCGCGCGCACCACTGCGATCGCGCGTCCGTGCCGGCTGCGCCGGACGGCCGGATCGTCCACGCGGACACGCCGTTGCCGCGGATCAAGAACGATAGGAGCCGTCGACGTTGTCAATTCCCGGAGCACGCCCCACCGGCCAGCCCGTGCCGCGCGACTACAAGATCTGGCAGGTCATCTCGGCGTCGGCCGTCGGCACGATGATCGAGTGGTACGACTTCTACATCTTCGGCAGCCTCGCGAGCATCATCTCGCCACTGTTCTACCCGCGCGGCGACGACACGTGGGCCCTGATCGCATACCTGTCGACGTTCGCGGTGGGCTTCGTGGTGCGGCCGTTCGGGGCGCTGTTCTTCGGCCGCATCGGCGACCTGGTTGGCCGCAAGTACGCGTTCCTGGTCACGCTGCTGATCATGGGTGGCGCGACGGCGCTGATCGGCATCCTGCCGACCTACGCGTCGATCGGCCTCGCCGCCCCGGCGCTGCTGCTCGTCATCCGGATCCTGCAGGGACTCGCCCTCGGCGGCGAGTACGGCGGCGCCGCGGTCTACGTCGCCGAGCACGTCCCTGACGGCCAGCCGCGGCTTCTACACCAGCTTCATCCAGATCACCGCGACGCTCGGGTTGTTCCTGTCGCTCGCCGTGATTCTGATCGTCCAGAACATGATGTCCGACGCGGACTTCCGCGCCTGGGGCTGGCGGGTGCCGTTCCTCATCTCGATCGCGCTGGTGGCGGTCTCGCTCTACATCCGGCTGCGCATGAAGGAGTCGCCGATCTTCGAGCACGTCAAGGCCACCGGTGCGAGGTCGACGCAGCCGCTCCGCGAGGCGTTTACGCAGTGGGTCAACCTCAAGCGCGTGCTGGTCTCGCTCTTTGGCGCAACCGCGGGACAGGGTGTCGTCTGGTACACCGGGCAGTTCTACGCGCTCTTCTACCTGCAGAACATCCTCAACGTCCACGACACGTCCGCGAACTACATCGTCGCGACCGCGCTGCTGCTCGGCATGCCGCTGTTCGTGTTCTTCGGCGGGCTGTCCGATCGCATCGGCCGCAAGAGGATCATCATGGCCGGCTGCCTGATCGCGGCAGTGTCGTACATACCGATCTACAGAGCGATGCAGGCGGTCGCAGGGTCGGAGGTGGTCACCGCGATCTCCCAGCGCAACCCTGTGACCGGCGCCATCTCGCTGACGCCGCAGACCATCGTCAACGGAACGATGCAACCGGCGCCGGAAGTGCTGCCGTTCGACGGGATCGGCGCGCTGGCGGTCAACCCCGTGGCATGGCAGCTGATCTTCCTCGTGTTCCTGCAGCTCGTCTTCGTCACGATGGTCTACGGGCCTATTGCCGCCTACCTGGTCGAGGCGTTCCCCGCGAAGATCAGATACACGGCGCTGTCGCTGCCGTACCACATCGGGAACGGCGTCTTCGGCGGTCTGCTGCCGGTGGTCGGACTGGCGATCGTCGCCAACACCGGCAACATCTACGCCGGCCTTTACTATCCGATTGTCGTCGCGGCGCTGACGTTCGTCATCGGAACGCTGACACTCGAAGAGACGCACAACGTGCTCATCTGGAGCGAGGTGGACGGGACCGGGGCCGACCGAAAGCCCTGAGGGTGCGCGCCCCGCGAGCCGGCCGGAGCGCAGCGCGCGGCCGAATTCCCGCGCGCCGCCGTGACGATGTCGGGATAGGATCGGGAGCGCAGGAACCAATGGGGCTCACGTTCAGGGAATCCGTTGCCGAAGTGGAGCTCGGGCTCATCGGCGGCGATCAGCTCCCCGATATCGCCACATCCGGCCTGCTCGAAGGCTACCAGTCGACCGCACTGTCGGCGCTGGCGGCGCAGTTCGGCGAGCCCTTCGATCCGGTGGAGGTCGAACGGCTCTGGACCATGGCCCTGCAGGAGCTCGATATCCCGCTCGAGGGGCAGACGTCAGCCGCGCGCGTGCTGGTGCGCGCCTATGCGCGACTCGTCGCCGAGGGCGAGCTGCCGCCGCAGCTCGGCGCGAGCAAGATCGCCGGCGTGCACAGAATTGCGCAGTATCCCGGTTGCGACGCGCGGTCTCCCGGCGACTGCATCGACGCGGCTGGCATCATCGGCCTCTTTTTCACCCACCACGGTCGCGGCTATCTGAACCAGACCGACCACAGCCCGATCGACACGCAGATCATCGTCGAGTGCCGGCGGCTGGCCCAGATGCCCGTCGTCTGAGCGGTCGCGCCATCGCATGCCCCGCTACGTCGCCTTCCTTCGCGCCGTGAACGTCGGCGGCCGCACGATCAAGATGGAGCGGCTGCGCGAGGTGTTCACGAAGGCCGGCTTCACCGGCGTCGAGACCTTCATCGCCAGCGGCAACGTCATCTTCGATTCGCGATCGACCAGCATCCCCAGCCTCGAACGGAAGATCGAAGGCAGCCCTCGAGGACGCGCTCGGCTACGAGGTCGGGACCTTCGTCAGGCGCGCGGAGGATCTCAAAGCCATCGCCGAGCACCAGCCGTTCCCCGTGGACGCGGCCGGCGCGCCCGTCGGCAACATCTACGTCTGCTTTCTCCGTTCCGCACCTGACGCCGCCTACCGCCGGCAGCTGTTGACGTTCAAGACGGACGTCGACGACTTCGACGTCAAGGGGCCGGAGGCGTATTGGCTGGTCCGCGGCAACCTGCTCGATTCGAAGGCCGACGGTCCCGCGTTCGGCCGCGCCCTCGGTCTCAACACGATGCGGAACCGCAACACCATCGTCCGGCTCACGACGAAGCTGTCGAAGTTGACGTAAACTTCGCAGCCATGGCCGCGGAGAAACCTCGCATCGGCTGGATTGGCGTCGGCGTGATGGGCCACTCGATGTGCGGCCATCTGCTCGCCGAGGGCTACCCGACCACCGTCCATACCCGTACCGCGGCGAAAGCGCAGGCGCTCGTCGAACGCGGCGCCGTGTGGGCGGAATCTCCCCGCGCCGTCGCCGAGTCGTCCGACGTCGTGTTCACGATGGTCGGCTTCCCGCACGACGTCCGCGACGTCTACTTCTCCGACCACGGCGTGCTCGCCGGCCTTCGCGCCGGCATGGTGTGCGTCGACATGACGACGACCGAGCCGACCCTGGCCCGGGAGATTCACGAGGCGGCGCGCGCGAAGCAGGCGCAGTCGGTGGACGCCCCGGTCTCGGGCGGCGACGTCGGCGCACGCAACCGCGCGCTCTCGATCATGGTCGGCGGCGATGACGACGCGGTCGCCGCGGTGATGCCGCTGTTCCAGATCCTGGGCAAGAACATCGTCCATCAGGGTGGCCCCGGCGCCGGACAGCACACCAAGATGTGCAATCAGGTCGTGATTGCGGGGACGATGATCGGTGTCTGCGAGAGCCTCGTCTACGCCTTCAAGGCGGGACTCGATCCGGAGCGGATGCTGACATCCATCAGGAGCGGCGCCGCCGGCTGCTGGACGCTCGAGAACCTCGCGCCCCGCGTCTTGAAGGGGGACTTCGAGCCCGGTTTCATCGTCGAGCACTTCATCAAGGACATGGGCATCGCGTTGCGCGAGGCGCAGCGCATGGGGCTGGCGCTGCCGGGCCTTGCCCTCGTCCACCAGCTGTACGTCGCGCTGCAGGCGCAGGGGCACGGACGTCGTGGCACTCAGGCGCTGGTGCTGGCACTCGAACGCATCTCCAACGTTCCTCGCGCCTGACGCGCAGACGTACCGATGTCACGATCTTCGGGCACGTTGATCGGGATCGCCCTTGCGGTGGCCGCGGCCGGCGCTGGCACCGCGATGCCGCGGCAGGCCCCGCCGGTGGCCATCACGCCGCCGGTCATCTCTACACCGGAGGGTTCCCGCGCCGTCGAACAGACGCAGCCGGGCTCGCGGCCGCCGGCGGCGATCGTCGCCAGCTTCGACGGCCTGGGCGAGGGGTTCGAGGGGCCCCAGGGACGGGCCGCGCTGCGGAATCCATCCGACAACAGCCTGGCCGTCGGCCGCGATCACATCGTGCAGACCGTCAATTCGCGGATGGCGATCTTCACGAAGCAGGGAAAGAAGTTCGAGGCCACGGGCAAAGTCCTGTACGGCCCGGTGAACACGAACAACGTGTTCCGCGGATTCGGCGGCCAGTGCGAGGCGCTCAACAACGGCGACGCGGTGGTGCGCTACGACCAGCTGGCCGATCGGTGGCTGATCGTCATGCCGCTCTTCCGCCGTGGTCCGGCGCGGCCCGATCAACCGCCCGTATGGCAGGCGCGAGACGCCGTCTACGTGAGCCCTCCCGGCATGCCTGGCCAGCCCGGACCGGCGGTGCCATTGTTCCAGCCTCCTCCACCCGAGCCCGCGCCGCCGACGGGACGCGGCAGCGCGCAGGGACCCGGCCGCGGCTCGCCGCCGTCCGACGCTCCGCCGGGGCCGTACTCGATGTGCTACGCGATCAGCACCGGTCCGGATCCGCTCGGGCCGTACCATCGCTACGAGTTCCTGCGTCCGCTCTTCCCGGACTATCCGCGTCCGGCCATCTGGACCGACGGCTACTACGTGCCGACCAGCACCGGAGACGACGTCATTCAGAAGCATGCCTGCGTGGTCGACCGCGCCAGGATGCTGAAGGGCGAGCCTGCGTCGGAACAGTGCGCGGTCATCGACGGCGTGAACTTCCTGAACAACGCCGACATCGACGGCACGGCGCTGCCGCCGCCCGGCGCCCCGAACATCATGCTCGCGTCGGGCGGGACACAACTGAAGAAGGTCATGGAGGACGACGGCATCTATGCCTGGGCGTTCCACGTCGACTGGAAGGATCCGGGGAAGACGCGCGTAACCGGACCGCAGAAGATCGCGGTCGCTCCCTATCGCTACCTCTGCGACGGCCAGTTGACCCACTGCGTGCCGCAGCCGGGAACCGATCGCCGCCTCGATGCGCAGGGCGACAAGATCATGGCGCGCGTCGTCTATCGGCGCCTGCGCGATCGCGAGTCGATCGTCGCCGTGCACTCCGTGAACACGAGCGCGCAGGCCGGCGGCGTTCGCTGGTATGAGCTCCGCGTCGAGCGGGATCGGACGGTCAAGCTGTCACAGCAGGGCACCTACGCGCCCGACGGCTTCTACCGGTGGATGGCGAGTCCCGCGGTCGATCGCTACGGCAATATCGGCATCGGCTATTCGTTCGGCGGCACGCCGCATTTCGCGGGGCAGCGCTTCGCCGGACGCCTGGCGAGCGATCCGCCGGGCATGTTGACGCTGCGTGAAGCGGTGCTGGTCGAGGGTGAAGCCGCGCAGACAGGGATGCGCTGGCAGGACTACACACAGACCGCGGTCGATCCAGTGGACGACTGCACGATCTGGTACGTCGGCGACTACCTGAAGAAGAGCGCCGCGAGCTATTCGAGCCGCATCGGCGCGTTCCGGATGCCGGGGTGTCAGGGAACGCGATAGAGTTAGCCGCTGGAGCGCGCCGAATGGCCCTGATCAAACGCAAGACCCGGAAGAAAGTCTCGAAGCAGCTGAACAAGCTCGTCAAGCGGCATGGCGCGGAGATGGCGCTCGCGCTCGTGACCGGCATCATCAGCAACATCGCGACGGACAGCGCCGCCCCCACAGGGCGCAAGCGCAAGGCCGCGTCAGCCCGCCGCCGAGCCTTCGGCGCCGCGCAAGGGCGACAAGCGACGCAGCCGCTGAGCGGCGAGATCGACCGTCACGTGAACTGGCCTCCTATGCCCTGATCGGGATGAGCTGTTTCGCCGGGATGCAGCTCACATTCAGTACCAGCGGCCGCGGCCTGAGTCCCGCGGCCATCCTGGTCTACGTGTTCGGCTTCGGCTGGCTGCTTTCATGGTGCACGTCGTCACCGCGCGGACGCCGATGCCGTCGTCGCCGGCCGCGATCGCGCTGCTGTTCCTGGCGGGGCTGCTGGGCTACGTCGGCAACTTCTTTGCTGTCCGGGCGGTCGGCCTCGCGCCGAACGCCGGCTACGCGGTCGCCATCTTCCGGACTCCAGGCGCTCGTCGTCACGCTGGTCTCCGTGATGGTGCTCGGCGCGTCGCTGTCGTGGATGAAGGCGCTGGGTGTGATGCTTTGTTGTCTCGGGGTGGCGCTGCTCGTGATCTGACCGCCGCGCACGCCCCTCAGTCATGGTCGACGCTGATGGCCAAGAAACGCGTTGTGCGCCGGCGCCGCAAGACGGAACCGGCATCGGTCGGGCTCAGTCCCGCAGAGACCCGCGAGGTCAGCGACCCGGCAGTCACGCGCCTTGCCGCCGCGGTTGACGCCGACGGCGGTGCGGTGCTCGCGACCTACCGCGAGCCGTTCGGCGGCACGCCGGTGCTGCTGGCCGCGCTGCCGCTCGATCGCGTCGAGCCGACGCCCTTCCAGCGTGATCCGTCGGAGCCGCACGTCAAGCGGCTGATGCACGTCGTCGAGACGCTGGGCCGCTTTCTCGACCCGATCATCACCATTCGGCACGACGACACCTACTGGACGCCCAACGGCAACCACCGGCTGCAGGCGCTTCGCAAGCTCGGGGCGCGCACCATCACCGCGCTCCTGGTGCCCGATCCGGACGTCGCGTTCAAGATCCTGGCGCTCAACACCGAGAAGGCCCACAACCTCAAGGAGAAGTCGCTCGAGACCATCCGGATGGAGCGAGCGCTGGAGGAAGCCGGTTCCACCAAGCGCGAGCGCGACTATGCCTTCGAGTTCGATCAGCCGTCGTTCCTCACCCTCGGTGCCGCCTACGAGAAGCGACCGCGGCTGAGCGGCGGCGCCTACAACCCGATGCTGCGCCGCATCGAGGACTTCCTCGACGATCGGATCGGCGCCGCGCTGCGCGAGCGCGAACGGCGCGCCGCCCGGCTGCTCGCTGCCGACGACGACGTGAACGCGATCATTGAGAAGCTGAAGGCGAAGGGTCTCACCAGCCCATACCTGCGATCGTTCGTCGTCGCGCGGGTCAATCCGATCCGGTTCTCGACCTCGACGGAGTTCGACTTCGACGACGTGCTGGAGCGCATGCGCCGTGCTGCCGCGAAGTTCAAGATCGACAAGGTCAAGCAGGAGGACGTCGTGCGGGCAGGAGGCGCCCCGGACTCGGACGAGGAGTAGGATGGCGCCCCGTTTCTTCGCATCGGGAGCGGCGTTCCGCCGCTGGCTGCACGGGCATCACGCGTCGGCCGACGAGCTGCTCGTGGGCTTCTACAAGAAAGACACCGGGAGGGGCGGCATCACCTATCCGGAGGCGCTCGACGAAGCCTTGTGCTACGGGTGGATCGACGGGGTCCGTCGGCGACACGACGAGGAGAGCTACACGATCCGGTTCACGCCGCGCCGGAAGGGCAGCATCTGGAGCGCCGTCAACACGCGGCGCGTCAAGGAGTTGACGGCGGATGGGCGGATGGCGGCGCCCGGGCGTGCGCGCGTTCGAGGCGCGCCAGGCGACGCGCGACGCGGCCTATTCGTACGAGCGTGAAAACTGCCAGCTCGACGCCGAGCACCTGAAGCAATTCCGGGGGAACGCGAAGGCCTGGGCGTTCTTCGAGGCGCAGCCGCCCTACTACCGGCGCATGGCGTGCTGGTATGTGATGAGCGCGAAGAGGCCCGACACGCGCCTGCGCCGGCTGGGCCAGCTGATTGCCGACTCGGCGCGGCGAAGACGGCTGGGCCTGGCGACCCCGGAGAAGTGACAATCGCGAGCAGGGAGACTCGAGACACGTGGCCGGACACGACGACTGGTTGAAGCTGGCGACTGAATCAGACGATGACATCCGCGAGCGGATCCTCACCGGCTACAAGGCCGGGAAGCCGTTCACGCCGTATGTGCCCACCGTGGCGCTGCCCGCCGGCCTCGACAGCGTGCTCGACTTCGGCTGCGGCCTCGGCCGGAACTTCCCCTACCTGAAGCGGGTGGCGCGCTCGGTCGCGGGCTTCGATCTGCCGCCGATGATCGCGCGCTGCCGCACGGTCGCCAGTGAGGGCGTCGACCTGCTGTCGGACGATTGGGAGCAGATCAAGACGCTGCATTTCGATTTGATCGTCGCGAGCCTGGTGCTGCAGCACATCGAGCCGGCGCCGCTGCGGACCTACCTGGCCGATTTCCCGCGCGTGAGCGGGCTGATCTACCTGCTGACGCGCACCGGGACCGACTTCTCGGAGAACATCTTCGACGTGATCGCCGAGACCGGGCAGTTCACCCCTGGCGAGTGCGTGCAGGTCGACCACGATCCGATCACGCACCAGCTGAAGGTGGTGGGACGTTCGACGTTCGAGGAGGCGCGGCAGGGCGGGATGGACGGTCATTACGAGCTGCTGCTGCACGCGACGGGCAGAGGCTGACGGTCGATGGCCCAGGACGACCCGACGCCGTCGCCCGCGCTGACCTACGGCCGGTATCTGCAGATCGACGAGCTGCTCGACCTGCAGCGGGCGCGATCGGAGGGGCCCGAGCACGACGAGCTCCTCTTCATCGTCATTCACCAGGTCTACGAGCTGTGGTTCAAGCAGCTCCTGCACGAGCTCGATCGCGTGGTCCTGCTGTTCCGCGATGGTGACGCGCACCGCGCCCAGCACACGCTGCGGCGGGTGCTGACGATCCTCAAGGTGATGGTGGCGCAGCTCGACATCCTCGAGACGATGACGCCGCTCGAGTTCCTGTCGTTCCGGAGCCGCCTCGAAGCGGCGAGCGGCTTCCAGTCGGATCAGTTCCGGCAGATCGAGTTCGTGCTCGGCCGGAAGTCGAGCGCGGCGATCGAGCGGTTCCCCGAAGGCAGCCGCGCCCGACAGGCGCTGGCGGAGCGATGGGGCGCAGCAACCGTGTGGGATGCGTTTCTGGCCTACCTGGAGCGCGAGGGTTACGCGATTCCGGCGGCGCAGCGCCAGCGCGACGTGACCGCGCCGCTGGCCCCCGATGCCGATCTGCAGGCGGTGCTGGTGTCGCTGTACCGCACCGACCCCAAGAACAGCGAAGTGTGTGAACGCCTCGTCGACCTCGACGAAGGGGTGCAGGAGTGGCGCTACCGCCACGTCAAGATGGTCGAGCGCACTATCGGCACGAAGCCTGGAACCGGAGGCTCGAGCGGCGCGGCCTACCTGCAGAGCACGGTCGGGGCTCCGCTGTTCCCCGACCTCTGGGCCATTCGGGGCGTGCTCTAGCGTCGGGCTTGGCTCGCCTTCTTGAGCGCGGTTCTTGCTCTCTTTATCCGACGGAGGGCAAGGCATGAAGAATCAGGACGAGCTCGACGGCAAGGCTGAGCAGGTCAAGGGCAAGATGAAGCAGGCGTGGGGCGATCTGACCGACAACGAGCGCATCCACGACGAAGGAGTGGCAGACGAGGCCTCGGGTGAGGTTCAGGAAGGATTCGGACGCGCCCGCCGCAAGGTCGGCGAGGCGATCGAGGATATCGGCGAGAACCTGAAGCGCTAGCGGGGCCGCTGCCTCTCGAGCCGGCGTGTTGGTCAGTCGAGGTGATGACTAATCCGCCGGCTCATTTTCCGGCCGGACAATTAAGGATGGCATTCATGCTGCAACGCGGCTGGTGTTTGCAGGTCGTCGTGTATGACCAGCGAACAGAAGGTCATGACGAATGGCAATCCGAGGACGAAATCCGTACACAACTGCGGCGGCTCGCTGAAGAGATCCGATCCCTGAGGTCAGAGTTCACCCACGCGCCCCGTCCCACATCCCCATCCGGCAGCCGCCAAGGAGGATCCGTCGTGGAAGCCCGAGCGCGACATACCGAGGAGTCCGCGGAAGTTGCCCTGAATCCGGCTCCCGGAGACGCTCACCAGGATCGACGCCGTGTACAGCGGCGAGTATTGCCGAGCCGGCGAATCGACGTCACCCGCCTCGAGCACGATAACCTCTGCGATCAGATGGATGAGGTCGTGCGCATGATGCGCCGGCTCGAGTCCGAGATCCGCGCGCAGAGCCAGCGGATCGGCCAGCTGGAGGCGCTATTACGCCAGGACCCGCCCGAGGCCGACCACTGATCGCGCAAAACCCCCCGCCAGACCGCGTTTTTTCTGTTGCTTGCGTCTACTGAACGCCTTTTGTTATATTTGCAAGGTTCTGGTCGGCCCTGGGACACCCTATCTAGGGCACGACGTCCAGACGGCAATGCCGCTGGTCGCGCGCACGACGCGCGAAAGCCGCCCGGGCTCATGCACGATCGAACGGGGGCGGCGACCGCGGGCTGCATCGACAGCGCTCACTGACGAGCGCGAGATCATCAACCTTATAGGGTAAGTCAGTTCCAGGTGCCGGTCCGCCCCGCGGATTCCTAGGCCTGGGACACCACATTGATTACGCGCCGGGGTACTGGCGCGTGTGGAGCTGTCGTGCCGACGATTAGCCAGTTGGTTCGCAAAGGGCGGGCCGCGGTGGTCACCAAGACGAAGAGCCCGGCCCTGCAGGATAGCCCGCAGAAGCGCGGCGTGTGCGTGCGCGTGTTCACCCAGACCCCGAAGAAGCCGAACTCGGCGCTGCGCAAGGTCGCGCGCGTGCGCCTGACGAACGGCATCGAGGTCACCACTTATATCCCTGGCGTCGGGCACAACCTGCAGGAGCACTCGCTCGTGCTGATCCGCGGCGGCCGCGTGAAGGACCTGCCCGGCGTCCGCTACCACGTCGTCCGCGGCACGCTCGACGCGGTCGGGGTGCAGGGCCGCAAGCAGGGCCGATCGAAATACGGCGCCAAGAGGCCGAAGTCGTAGTTAGCCGCCAGCTTCCAGCTGCCAGCTCCCAGTTCCAACAGCCTGGTGAGCCGGTTCGCAGCGCGGGAAGCTGGTCAGCTGGTAAGCTGGAAGCGAACTGATATGCCCAGACGCAGAGAAGTCCCGAAGCGCGAAGTTCCACTCGACCCGCTGTACAGCAGCTCGCTCGTCACCAAGTTCATCAGCACGCTGATGCGGGACGGCAAGCGCAGCACCGCCGAGCAGATCATGTACGGCAGCCTGTCGTCCATCCAGGAGAAGACCGGCGACGACCCGCTGAAGGTGTTCAAGAAGGCGGTCGAGAACGTCAAGCCGGCGCTCGAGGTCAAGTCGCGCCGCGTTGGCGGCTCGAACTATCAGGTGCCCGTCGAGGTGAACCCGAACCGCCGCCTCTCGCTCAGCATCCGCTGGCTGGTCGGCTACGCCCGATCCCGCGGCGACGGCAAGACGATGCAGGAGAAGCTGGCCAACGAGCTCCTGGACGCGGCCAACCTGCGCGGCGGCGCCGTCAAGAAGCGCGAAGACACGCACCGCATGGCCGAAGCCAACAAGGCGTTCGCGCACTACCGCTGGTAAGGCGTTGTCGGCTTCGGCGGCTTCAATTCCCGTTGCTCAGGCAGCTTCCGCCTTCAGCGGAAACTGGATACTGGAAACTGACAACGGCAATGCCAAGGCAAACACCACTCGCTCGCACGCGCAACATCGGCATCATGGCGCACATCGATGCCGGCAAGACCACGACGACGGAACGGATCCTGTTCTACACGGGCCGGACCTACAAGATCGGCGAAGTGCACGAAGGCACCGCGGTCATGGACTTCATGGAGCAGGAGCAGGAGCGCGGCATCACGATCACGTCCGCGGCGACCACCTGTTTCTGGCGCGACATCCGCGTCAACATCATCGACACGCCCGGCCACGTCGACTTCACCGCCGAAGTGGAGCGCTCGCTGCGCGTCCTCGACGGCGCGGTCGCGGTGTTCGACTCGGTCGCCGGCGTCGAGCCGCAGTCCGAGACGGTGTGGCGTCAGGCCGACAAGTACCGCGTGCCGCGCATCTGTTTCGTGAACAAGATGGACCGCATCGGCGCGGACTTCAAGCGCACGTTCGAGCAGATCACCAGCAAGCTCGGTGGCAACCCGGTCGCGATTCAGCTGCCGATCGGCGCGGAGGACAAGTTCGTCGGCGTGATCGACCTCGTCAAGATGAAGGCGATCAAGTACAAGGACGAGACGATGGGCGCCGAGTACATCGTCGAGGACATCCCCGCCGACATGCTCGCCGAGGCGAAGCACTACCGCGAACAGCTGATCGAGAAGGTCAGCGAGGCCGACGACAAGCTGCTCGAGAAGTACCTGCACGGCGAGGAGCTGACCGAGGACGAGATCAAGGGCGCGCTGCGCAAGCGGGTCATCAACTCGGTGCACAGCAAGGGCGACAAGGCCGAGCCGGCGTTCGTGCCGGTCATCTGCGGCTCGGCGTTCAAGAACAAGGGCGTGCAGCCGCTGCTCGACGCGGTGGTCGACTACCTGCCGTCGCCGGTCGACGTGCCGGCGATCATCGGCTTCGATCCGTACAAGGGACCGGACGTCCTGGTCGAGCGCCCGGCGTCGGACGACGCGCCGTTCGCGGCGCTGGCGTTCAAGATCATGACCGACCCGTTCGTCGGCCAGCTGACGTTCATCCGCGTGTATTCCGGCGTCATGACCGCCGGCTCGACGGTCTACAACGCCACCAAGCAGAAGTCGGAGCGTCTGGGCCGGCTGCTGCAGATGCACGCCAACAAGCGCGAAGAGATCAAGGAAGTCTACGCCGGCGATATCGCCGCGGGCGTCGGCCTGAGGACGGTCACCACCGGCGACACGATCTGCGACGAGAAGAAGGCGGTCGTGCTCGAGTCGATGGACTTCCCGGAGCCGGTCATCTCGCTGGCGATCGAGCCGAAGACCAAGGCCGACCAGGAAAAGCTCGGCGTCGGGCTGCAGAAGCTGATGGCCGAGGACCCGACCTTCCGCGTCAAGACCGACCAGCAGACCGGCGAAGTCGTGATCGCCGGCATGGGCGAGCTGCACCTCGAGATCATCGTCGACCGCCTCAAGCGCGAGTTCAACGTCGAGGCGAGCGTCGGCCGTCCGCAGGTCGCCTACAAGGAAACGCTCACGCGTCCGGCTGACGGCGAGATGAAATACGCCAAGCAGACCGGCGGCCGCGGCCAGTACGGCCACGCGAAGATCCATCTGTTCCCCGGAGAGCCCGGCACGGGCTACATCTTCGAGAACAAGATCAGCGGCGGCTCGATCCCGAAGGAATTCATCAAGCCGATCGACGAAGGGATCAAGGAAGCGCTCACGCGCGGCGTGCTCGCCGGCTATCCGGTGGACGACGTCCGCATCGAGCTCTACGACGGCTCGTACCACGACGTCGACTCGTCGGAAATGGCGTTCAAGATCGCCGGCTCGATGGCGTTCCAGGACGCCGCCAAGAAGGCCAAGCCGGTGCTGCTCGAGCCGATGATGCGGGTCGAGGTGGTGGTCCCGAAGGAGCACATGGGCGACGTCATGGGCAACCTGTCGAGCCGCCGCGGCCAGATTCAGTCGCAGGAAGATCGCGGCGGTACGCAGATCATCAACGCGCGGGTGCCGCTGTCGGAGATGTTCGGCTACGCCACCGACCTGCGCTCGCGGACCCAGGGGCGCGCCACGTACTCGATGCACTTCGATCGCTACGAGCCGGCGCCGGGCAACGTCAGCGAGGAAGTGGTCGCGCGGGTTCAGGGAAAGACGTAGTCGCCAGTATCCAGTTGCCAGTCCAGGACGCCTTTTTCCGGTAACTGGACACTGGCAACTGACACAGACAGAGATCAGAGACACATATGGCTTCACCATTCAGCGACAAGATCCGCATCCGTTTGAAGGCGTACGACAGCCGGGTGCTGGACCAGTCGACGACGGAAATCGTGGACACGGCGCGCCGGACCGGCGCCCGGCTGGCCGGGCCGATTCCGCTTCCGACCGACAAGAACAAGTGGACGGTGCTCCGTTCGCCCCACGTCGACAAGAAGTCGCGCGAGCAGTTCGAGCTGCGGACGCACAAGCGGCTGATCGACATCTTCGAGCCGACGCCGCAGACCGTGGACGCGCTGATGAAGCTCGACCTGCCGGCCGGCGTCGACGTCGAGATCAAGGCGTTCGGCAAGGAACACAAATAGTTCCAGTCACTGGACACTGGTGACTGGCAACTGAGAGACGACATGGTTACAGCAATCATTGGCAGAAAAATCGGCATGACGCAGCTGTTCCAGCAGGACGGCACGGTCACGCCGGGCACCGTCATCAAGGCGGGACCCTGCGTGGTGGTGCAGCTGAAGACGTCGCAGAGCGACGGCTATGAGGCAGTCCAGCTCGGTCTGGTCGAGGAGCGTCCGGCCCGCGTCCGCAAGCCGCTCGCCGGCCACTACAAGAAGGCCGGCGTGCCGCCGACCCGGGTGCGCCGCGAAGTGACGGTGGCGAAGGGCGCGGAGACGCCGGCCGCCGGCGCCCAGGTGCTGGTGAACGCCGTGTTCAACAACGGCGATCGCGTCGACGTGATCGGCGTCAGCCGCGGCAAGGGGTTCCAGGGCGTCATGCGCCGGCACAACTTCCGCGGCGGCGCGGCCACGCACGGCTCGATGTTCCATCGCGCGCCCGGTTCGATCGGCGCCTCGTCGTTTCCCTCGCGCGTCGTCAAGGGCATGCGGGCGGCCGGACGGATGGGCGGCGATCGCGTGACCACCCGCAACCTGAAGATCGTGGCGGTGGATGCCGAGAACAACCTGCTGATCGTGCATGGCGCGGTGCCGGGAGCGCCGGGCAATTACGTGGTGATCCGCAAGGCCATCACCGCCAAGCCCGAGCCGCAGAAGCAGGCCGAGAAGCCCGGCAAGACCGTCGTGAAGAAGCCGGCCAAGAAGTAGAGCCGGTCAACTGGCAACGGGAAACTAGACATGAAGATGAACATCGTCAACACCGACAACCAGCCGGTGGGTGATCTCGAGCTGAACGACGACGTGTTCGGCGGGCGCGTGAACGCCGACCTGATCTGGGAGTCGGTGATCCAGCAGAACGCGGCGGAACGGCGCGGCACGCACGCGACCAAGACTCGCGCGATGGTCAGCGGCTCGGGCAAGAAGCCGTGGCGGCAGAAGGGCACCGGCCGGGCCCGCGTCGGCGAGATCCGGAACCCGCTGTGGCGCAAGGGCGGCACCGTGTTCGGCCCGCAGCCGCGCAGCTACGCCTACGACCTGCCGAAGAAGGTGCAGATCGGCGCGCTGCGCGCCGCGATCGCGCAGAAGCTGCGCGACGGCCAGCTGGTGGTCGTGGACAAGCTCGAGGCCGCCGACCGCAAGACCAAGTCGACCGCCGAGATGCTGAAGCGGCTCGGCGCGACCGGCAAGACGCTGGTGATCGACGTGACGCCGCAGGAAGGCTTCGCGCTGAGCGCGCGCAACATCGAAGGCGTCCGCCTGGTGCCGAGCGCGCGGGTGACGGCGCGGGACGTCATGGACACGTCACGGGTGATTGCGACCCGCGAGGCGATCGAGAAGCTGCAGGAGTCGTTGGGAAACTGACATGAAACTCACAGACGTTATCCGCCGGCCGCTGATTACCGAGAAGACGACGCTCCTGCGTGAAGCGGGGCGGACGGTGGTCTTCGAGGTGGCGTCCGGGGCGACCAAGGTCGACATCAAGCGCGCGGTCGAGAAGCTGCTCGGCTCCAAGGTCGAAGCAGTGCGCACGTCGATCGCCCACGGCAAGTTCAAGCGGCAGGGACGCTTCATCGGCCAGCGGTCGGACTGGAAGAAGGCGTACGTGAAGCTGCGCGAGGGCGAGAAGATCCCCGAATTCCTGGAAGGGGCGTAAGTTCATCATGCCTATTCGCAAATACAATCCGACGTCCCCGGGCCGCCGGTTCCAGACCGTGCAGGTGTTCGACGAGATCACCTCGACCGAGCCCTACAAGCCGCTGACCGAGCCGCTGCGCAAGTCCGGCGGCCGCAACAACCACGGCGAGCTGACCTCGTGGTGGCGCGGCGGCGGGCACAAGCGCAACTACCGCATCATCGACTTCAAGCGCGACAAGCGGGACATCCCGGCGACGGTGTCGACGGTCGAGTACGACCCGAACCGCTCGGCGCGGATTGCGCTGCTGACGTATGCGGACGGCGAGAAGCGCTACATCCTGCAGCCGGCGGGCCTCAAGCTCGGCGACACCATCGTCTCCGGCGAGAGCGTCGACATCCTGCCGGGCAACGCGCTGCCGCTCAAGAACATCCCGCTCGGCACCATGATCCACAACGTCGAGCTGCGGCCGGGCAAGGGCGGGCAGATCGCCCGCAGCGCCGGGTCGGCGGTGCAGCTGGTGGCCAAGGAAGGCGACTACGCCTCGGTGAAGATGCCGTCGGGCGAGATTCGCAAGATCAACACCGACTGCCTCGCGACCATCGGCCAGGTCGGCAACGTCGACCACGAGAACGTGTCGATCGGCAAGGCCGGCCGCAGCCGGTGGCTGGGCAAGCGGCCGCACGTGCGCGGTGTCGCGATGAACCCGGTCGACCACCCGCTCGGCGGCGGTGAAGGCAAGACCTCGGGCGGACGCCATCCGGTGTCGCCGTGGGGCCAGCCGACCAAGGGCTACAAGACACGCAACCGCAAGGTTACTGATCGGTTCATCGTCCAGCGGAGACCCAAATAGCGGTTGCCGCAAGGTGGCCCCGAGGCCACGAGTGGGCCGTTCGCGAGAACAAAAATGTCTAGATCATTGAAAAAGGGTCCCTTCGTCGACGTTCCCCTTCTCGAGAAGGTGGAAGTCATGAACCGGAACAACGACAAGAAGGTCATCAAGACCTGGTCGCGCCGGTCGACCGTGGTGCCCGAGATGGTGGGGCACACCATCGCCGTGCACAACGGGCGCAAGTTCATTCCGGTCTACCTCACCGAGAACATGGTCGGCCACAAGCTCGGCGAGTTCGCGCCGACCCGGCAGTTCAAGGGGCATACGACGAAGAGCGACAAGGCGGCGTCGGTGGCGCCGGCCGCGAAGGCGGGGGCGTAATGGCCGTGCAGGCGCACGCAACGGCGAAGTACATCCGCACCTCGGCGCAGAAGGCCGGGCTGGTGATGGATCTGATCCGCGGCCGCGACGTCAATGCGGCGCTGGCGACCCTGCGCTTTGCGCGCAAGAGCGTGGCCAAGGACGTCGAGAAGGTGCTGCGCTCGGCGATTGCCAACGCACAGCAGAAGGAAGGGTTCGGCGGCGACGTCGAGCGGCTCTTCGTCAACGCCTGCTACGCCAATCAGGGGCCGTCGCAGAAGCGGATCCGCCCGGCCCCGATGGGCCGCGCCTTCCGCATCGTCAAGCGCACCGCGCACCTGACGGTGGAAGTGACCGAGCGGCCGTCGCCGGTGATGGCCGCGATGGACGCGGAGACCCCGGCGAGCGGCGGCGAGACCACGACGGCCCGTCCGGCCACGGCGAAGCGCGCGCGCGGCGCCAAGCCGAAGGCGCGGGCGAAGACCACGGCGAAGAAGAGCGCCGGCGCACGCAAGACGGCCGGTGCGAAGAAGACGACCGCGGGCGCCAAGAAGAAGACCGCCAAGAGCTAAGCGCGACAGCTGGAGCAACTGGAGAGTTATGGGACAGAAGGTTCATCCGCACGGGTTCAGGCTCGGCTTCAACAAGACGTGGCGGTCGCGGTGGTTCGCAGGCAAGGACTACTCGAAGCTGCTGCACGAGGATCTGAAGCTGCGTGACACGTTGAAGCAGCGCTTCGCGCATGCCGGCGTCTCGAAGATCGAGATCGAGCGCGCCGCCAACAAGCTCAAGATCGACATCTACACGTCGCGCCCGGGCATCATCATCGGCCGCAAGGGCACCGAAGTCGACAAGCTGAAGACGGAGATCCAGAAGAAGACCAATCGCGAGGTCTTCATCAACATCCAGGAGATCCAGAAGCCGGAGCTCGACGCGCAGTTGATCGGCGAATCGGTGGCGATGCAGCTCGAGAAGCGCGTCGCGTTCCGCCGCGCCATGCGCAAGGCGGTCGAGTCGGCGCTGCGCTTCGGCGCGCGCGGCATCAAGGTCCGGGTGTCCGGGCGCCTCAACGGCGCCGAGATCGCGCGTTCCGAGTGGTACCTGCACGGGCAGCTGCCGCTGCAGACGCTACGCGCCGACATCGACTACGGCTTCGCGGAAGCCTTCACCACCTACGGCGCGATCGGCGTCAAGGTGTGGCTCTACAAGGGTGAACGGCTGGCGCCGCGGATCGGCCGTGAAGAGGATTACCGTGGACCGCGGCGTTCTGCCGGTGGTGCGGCGGGCTAGTTTCCAGGTGCCAGCTTCAGCCTCGGTCGGTGGCTGACGAACGCTGGTTCTCGAAGCGGGCTGTTGCCGCTAACCGCCGGCCCGAGCGAAGCGAGGGCTGGCAGGCGCTGGGGGTGGAGAGGGCCCAGGCGCAGAGAAATAGAAGAGGACATCGCATCATGTTGATGCCGAAGAAGGTCAAGTACCGGAAGCAGCAGCGCGGTCGCATGTGCGGCAAGGCGTGGCGGGGCTCCGACGTGTCGTTCGGTGACTACGGGCTCAAGGCGCTCGAGCCGTGCTGGATGACGGCGCGGCAGATCGAGGCGGCTCGCGTCGCGATGACCCGCTTCGTCAAGCGCGGCGGCAAGATCTGGATCCGGGTGTTCCCGGACAAGCCGATCACCAAGAAGCCGCAGGAAACCCGCATGGGCAAGGGCAAGGGCGCGCCGGAAGAGTGGGTGTGCGTCGTGCGGCCGGGGCGGATCCTGTTCGAGATGGAGGGTGTCAACGAGGCCGACGCCCGTGAAGCGATGCGGCTGGCCGCGGCCAAGCTGCCGATCAAGACCAAGTTCGCGACCCGGTTCGCGGAGGAGAAGGCGTCATGAAGGTCGAGGAGTTTCGCGACCTCCAGGTGGACGAGCTGCGGCAGAAGGAGAAGGAGCTCGACGATCAGCTCTTCCGGCTGCGCATCCAGAAGTCCATGGGGCAGATCGAAGCGGCCCACAAGGTCAAGGCGCTGCGCCGCGATCGGGCCCGCCTGAAGACGGTGTTGCACGAGAAGGAGACGGCGCCCGCGGCCCGGTAGGCTGCGCGTCAGGAGAACTATGGCAGGCAAATCGGAAATCACCGGCGTCGTCGTCAGCGACAAGATGCAGAAGACCGTGACAGTGGCGGTCGAGCGGCAGATCCGCCACGAGGTCTACGGCAAGACGCAGCGGCGGACCTCCACGTTCATGGCGCACAACGAGAACAACGACGTGAAGATCGGCGATCGCGTGGCGATCGTCGAGGCCAAGCCGATGAGCCGGCGCAAGCGCTGGGTCGTCACGCGCGTCGTCGAGAAGTCCAAGCAGATCTAACCGGCGCGAGCAGCAGAGAAGGATACAGCCATGATTCAGATGCGATCCATCCTGGACGTCGCCGACAACTCGGGGGCGCGGAAGATCGCCGTCATCAATCCGATTGGCGGCTCGACCGGCCGGTATGCGCGGCTCGGCGACATCGTTACGGCCTCGGTCAAGGAAGCGACGCCGGATGGCACGGTGAAGAAGGGGCAGGTCGTCAAGGCGGTCATCGTCCGCACGCGCAAGGAGCAGCGGCGGAAGGACGGCAGCTACATCCGCTTCGACCGCAACGCGGCGGTGCTGGTGAACGACAACAACGAGCCGGTCGGCACCCGCGTGTTCGGGCCGGTGGCCCGCGAGCTGCGCGAGCGCCGGTTCATGAAGATCATTTCACTGGCGCCGGAGGTCCTCTAGACGGCTGGCCGTTAGCGCCCAACTTCCAACTCCCAGCCGCCAAAATGAGGCACCTTGGGAGTTGGAACTGGGAGTTGGCAGTTGACACCGACGAGGTTCAGAAGATGTCGAAATTAGCAACCCCCATCAGGAAGAATGACGACGTCGTGGTGACGACGGGGAAGGACCGCGGCAAGCGTGGCCGCGTGCTCAAGGTCCTGCCCGAGAAGAACCGCGTCATCGTCGAGGGCGTGAATTTCATCAAGCGGCACACCAAGCCGAACCCGCAGCGCAACATCAAGGGCGGGCTGGTGGAGCGCGAGGCGGCGCTGCACGCGTCGAACGTGCAGCTGGTCTGCCCGGAGTGCAGCAAGCCGACCCGGCTCGGCCGCAAGATCCTCGGCGACGGCCGCAAGGTCCGGATCTGCCGCAAGTGCGAGGGAGTGGTAGACAAATGAGCCGCCTGAAGGAGCGCTACGAGAAGGACGTCGCACCGGCGCTGAAGAAAGAGTTCGGCTACGGCAACGTGATGGCGATTCCGAAGATCACCAAGGTGGTGGTCAACATGGGCCTCGGCGAAGCGACCCAGAACGCCAAGATCGTCGACACCGGCGCCGACGAAGTCGGGCGGATCACCGGGCAGAAGCCGGTGATCACCCGCGCCAAGAAGTCGATCGCGCAGTTCAAGGTCCGCAAGGGCATGCCGATCGGCACGATGGTGACGCTGCGCGGCGAGCGGATGTGGGACTTCCTCGACCGGCTGATTGCGGTGGCGCTGCCGCGCGTGCGCGACTTCCGCGGCGTCTCGCCGCGCGGGTTCGACGGCCGCGGCAACTACACGCTCGGCCTCAAGGACCAGTTGCTGTTCCCCGAGATCGACTACATGAAGGTCGACAAGGCGCGCGGCATGAACATCTCGGTGGTGACGACCGCGAAGACCGACGAAGAGTCCCGGAAGCTGCTGCAGCTGCTGGGCGTGCCGTTCCGGAGCGCATAAGACATGGCCACGACTGCCAAGATCGCCAAAGAAGCCAAGACCCCGAAGTTCAAGGTCCGCTTGCGCAACCGCTGCCAGCGCTGCGGCCGTCCCCGCGCCTATCTGCGCAAGTTCGCGCTCTGCCGCCTGTGCTTCCGCAAGCTGGCGCTCGAAGGGGACATCGCCGGAGTGACCAAGAGCAGCTGGTAGCGGAGTCGCTGTCAGCTGTCAACCGTCAGCCGTCAGAGTCAGATCGGGAGATCGTTCTGAGCGCTGAAGGTCACAGCCGAGAGTGGAACTGGTAACTGGAACGTTGAAAGCTGAAGAGCAAAGAAATATGACCGATCCAATCGCAGACATGCTCACTCGCATCCGGAATGCGACGATCGCCCGGCACACCCGGGTCGAGATGCCGTCGTCCCGGCTGAAGGTCGAGATCGCGCGCATCCTCGAGAGCGAAGGCTATCATCCAGGGTTTCAAGGTGCTCGAGCCGCAGGCCGGCGAGACGCCGCAGGCGCGGCTCCGCCTGATCCTGAAGTACGGCCCGCGCGGCGAGCGCCTGATTACGGGCATCGAGCGCGTCAGCCGCCCGGGCCGCCGCGTCTACTTCGGCTGCGACGACGTGCCGGACGTGCTGGCGGGCCTCGGCACCAGCATCCTGACGACCTCGCGCGGCGTGATGACCGGCCGCGAAGCGGCGAAGGCGCGCGTCGGCGGCGAAGTGCTCTGCAACGTGTGGTAGTCGCCGCGGCCAGTCGCCAGTTTCCAGTGTCCCGTTGGCAGACAACGGCGCTGGTGAACGCGGGTCGGCTGGTGCTGGCAACTGGTAACTGGTAACTGAGAACTGAGTCATGTCACGTATCGGCAAGAAACCAATTGCTATTCCCAAGGGCGTCAAGGTCGACGTCAAGCCGGGGATCGTCGAGATTCAGGGGCCGAAGGGCAAGCTGCAGCAGGCGCTGCCGCCGGGGATCGGCTTCAAAGTCGAGGGCGATCAGCTCTCGGCGACGCTGCTGCGCGAGGATCCGCTGCTCGGCAAGTTCCACGGCCTGGCGCGCAGCCTGGTCGCCAACGCGGTTCAGGGCGTGACCGAGGGCTTCAAGAAGGAGCTCGACATCGTCGGCGTCGGCTACCGCGCCGAGCTGAAGGGCAAGCAGGTGCACTTCGCGCTCGGCTACTCCCACCCGGTGGTCTATGACCTGCCGAGCGGGATCGACGTGACGGTGGACAAGCAGACGCACATCACCGTGACCGGCATCGATCGCCAGCTGGTCGGCCAGGTCGCGGCCAACATCCGCCGCCTGCGCAAGCCGGACCCGTACAAGCAGAAGGGCGTCCGCTACACGGGCGAAGTGCTGAAGAAGAAGGCCGGAAAGACAGGGGCGAAGTAACCGCAACCGGTTACTGGTAACTGACATGAAGATAAAGACGACAAAAGATCGCCGCGTTCGCATCGGCCTGCGGCAGCGCAAGCGGATCGCCGGGACGGCGGCGCGGCCGCGGCTGCGGATCTTCCGCAGCGTCGCGCACATCTACGCGCAGGTGATCGACGATCTGAGCGGGACCACGATCGCGTCGGCGGCGAGCACCGAGCCGGCGCTGAAGGGACAGCTCGGAGGGCCGGCGCGCCCCGGCAACAAGGCGGGCGCGCAGGTGCTGGGCCGCACCATCGCCGAGCGGCTGCTGGCCAAGGGCATCAAGCACGTGGTGTTCGACCGTGGCGGGTTTCTCTACCACGGCCGGGTCAAGGCGGTCGCCGAGGCGGCGCGCGAAGCAGGGTTGGAGTTTTAGAGTTTCCGGTTACCAGTTTCCAGTTCTTCCGACTGGCGGCTGGCGACTGGCTACTGGGAACTGGTAGCGAAAAACATGATTGAAACACGCGAGAAAGTCGATGCCTCGCAGCTCGACCTCAAGGACACGGTGGTCAACATCAGCCGCGTGACGAAGGTCGTCAAGGGCGGCAAGAATCTCAGCTTCAGCGCGCTCGTCGTCGTCGGTGACGGGCACGGTGTGGTCGGGTTCGGTGTCGGCAAGGCGAAGGAAGTGCCGTCGGCGATCAAGAAGGGCATCGAGGCGGCGAAGAAGTCGCTGATCCGCGTGCCGCTGCAGGGCACCACGGTCCCGCACCCGGTGCTGGGACGGTTTGGCGCCGGCCAGGTGCTGCTCAAGCCGGCTCCGGACGGCACCGGCATCATCGCCGGCGGCGCGGTCCGCGCGGTGGTGGAATCGGCCGGCATCCAGAACGTGCTGACCAAGTCGATCGGCTCGGCGAACCCGCACAACGTGGTGCGCGCGACCTTCACCGGGTTGCAGATGCTGAAGGACCCGCGGGCGATTCGCCGGCTGCGTGGCAAGGACGAAGACGAGCCGGCGCCGGCGCGCGGCTGAGGGCGGGATCGAGTATGGCGAAGAGAGCTGAACGCAAGGCGGCGAGCGAGGGACCACGCGTGAAGATCACGCAGGTCAAGAGCACGATCGGCTTCAACAAGAACCAGGCGAAGGTCGTCGAGAGTCTCGGCCTGCGCCGGATCGGTCACAGCGTCGAGCTGGCGGACACGCCGGCGACGCGCGGGATGATCCTGAAGGTACGCCATCTGGTGACGGTGGAATAGCGATGTCTTTGAGCAATCTGCGCCCCCCCAAGGGCGCCAAGCACGCAAAGAAGCGGATCGGGCGCGGACAGGGCTCGGGCCACGGCAAGACGGCGTCGCGCGGCCACAAGGGCGCCAAGTCGCGCTCCGGCTTCAAGCACAAGCGCGGGTTCGAAGGCGGCCAGATGCCGCTGCACCGCCGCGTGCCGAAGCGCGGGTTCCACAACCCGTTCCGCGAGGAGTACGAGGTGGTGAACCTCGACACCCTCGAGGCGCGGTTCGACGCCGGCGTCGAGGTCACGCCTGAGCTGCTGCGCGAGCGCGGCCTGGTGCAGAGCGACGTGCGCGTGAAGGTGCTGGCGCGCGGCGAGATCGGCAAGGCGCTGACGGTGCGCGCGCACAAGTTCAGCGGCAAGGCGGCGGAGAAGATCGCGGCCGCCGGCGGCAAGGCAGAGGTGCTGGGCTAGGACTTATCCTCGGCGCGGGCCACAGGAACCGCGGGGACCTTTATGCTCCAAGACAGCGTCAAGAATATTTTCGCCGTACCGGACCTTCGCAACCGCGTGTTGTTCACGCTCGGGCTGCTGGCGGTCTACCGGGTCGGCGGGCACATCACGGTGCCGGGGATCAATAAGGACGCGCTGCTGATTCTCGCCGACCAGGCGAAGAACACGATGTTCGGCCTCTACGACATGTTCTCCGGACAGAACCTGTCGCAGATGACGATCTTCGCGCTGGGCATCATGCCCTACATCAGCTCGTCGATCATCCTGCAGCTGCTCACCGTGGTCTGGCCGTACCTGGAGCGCCTGTCGAAGGAAGGGGAGCTCGGCCGCCGCAAGATCACCCAGTACACGCGCTACGGCACCCTGGTGCTCAGCGTGGTGCAGGGGCTCGGCATCGCCTTCTTCCTCGAGCGGTCGACCGAGATCGCCGGTGGCATCCCGCTGGTCTACGACCCGGGCTGGGGCTTCCGGCTGATGACGGTGCTGACGCTCACGACCGGCTCGCTGTTCGTGATGTGGCTCGGCGAACAAATCACCGAGCGCGGCATCGGCAACGGCATGTCGCTGATCATCTTCGCCGGCATCGTCGCGACGCTGCCGCAGGCGGTGATCGTCACGATCGAGCAGTTGAACACCGGGCAGATGACGCTGTTCCGCATCATCCTGCTGGTGGTGCTGATGGTGCTGGTGGTGGCGGCGATCGTCTTCGTCGAGCGCGGCCACCGGCGGGTCACGGTGCAGTACGCGAAGCGGGTGGTCGGGCGCCGGATGTACGGCGGCTCGAGCACGCACATCCCGCTCAAGGTCAACACCGGCGGGGTCATCCCGGTCATCTTCGCGTCGTCGATCCTGACCTTCCCGACGATGTTCGCGCCGATGTTCGCGCCGGAGAGCTGGATGCGGCGCTCGCTCGATCAGGTGGCGCCGGGGATGCTGCTCTACGACGTGCTCTACATCGTGGGCATCATCTTCTTCTGCTACTTCTACACGGCGATCATCTTCAATCCCGATGACGTCGCCGAGAACATGCGGAAGTACGGCGGCTTCATCCCCGGGATCCGGCCGGGCAAGCGGACGGCGGAGTACATCGACACGATCCTGGCGCGGATCACGCTGGTCGGCGCGATCTACCTGGCGATCGTCGCGATCCTGCCGACCTTCCTGATCAGCGGCATCAACTTCACGCAGCTGCCATGGATCGGGGACACGCTCGACGCCAGCCTGCCGGCGTTCGTGACCCAGGGCCTCAACGTCGGCTTCATCTTCGGCGGCACGTCGCTGCTGATCATCGTCGGCGTGGCCATGGACACGGTCCAGCAGGTGGAATCGCAGCTGATCATGCGGCACTACGACGGCTTCATGAAGAAGACGCGCATCCGCGGGCGGCGAGGCCAGTAAGTGCGGGGAGACCGCGGCACGTCCCCATCGCTGAACCTGGTGATGCTGGGTCCGCCGGGAGCGGGCAAAGGGACTCAGGCGGAGCGCATCTCCAAGACGCGCGGGCTGCCCAAGATTTCGACCGGCGACATCCTGCGCGAGGCCGTCCAGGACGGCACCGGGCTCGGCTCCGCCGCGAAGGAATCGATGGAGGCGGGGCGGCTGGTCAGCGACGACGTCATGATCGGCATCGTCCAGGAGCGGCTGGGACGCGAGGACGCACGGCACGGGTTCGTGCTCGACGGCTTCCCGCGGACCATCGTGCAGGCCGGGGCGCTCGACCGGATGGTCGAGGGCCGTGGTTCACTGGTGGTGCTCGACATCGTGGTCCCGGAGGACGTCCTGGTGCGGCGGCTGGCGACGCGCCGGATCTGCGGCAAGTGCGGGGCGAATGCGGCGGTCGAGTGGCTGGGCGCCTGCGGCAAGTGCGGCGGCCAGCTGATCGCGAGGGTGGACGACGGCGTGGAGATCGTGCGCGAGCGTCTTGGTGTCTACCATCGCCAGACCAAGCCGCTGGTGGACTACTACTCGGCGCGGCCGAGCTTCCGCCAGGTTGACGGCAACTTGCCGCCGGACGTGGTGACCGGGGCGATCGACGCCGCGCTGGCGGCCGCGACCGCCGGGAGCGTTCGACAGTGATCGTCTGCAAGTCGCCCGGCGAGATCGAGAAGATGCGGGCGTCCAACGCGCTGGTGGCCGATGTCCTGGCGGAGCTGGCCGGCATGGTCGTGCCGGGGACGACGACGCAGGAGCTCGATGTCGTGGCCGAGCGGCTGGTGCGTGCGGCCGGCGCCGAGCCGGCGTTCAAGGGCTACCGGGGCTATCCGGCGACGCTCTGCGCCTCGGTGAACGAGCAGGTGGTGCACGGCATCCCGTCGACCCGGCCGCTGGTTGAAGGGGACATCCTGTCGCTGGACATGGGCGTGAAGCTGAACGGGTTCTACGGTGACTCGGCAGTGACGGTCCCGGTCGGCCGGATCGCGGAGGACGCGCAGCGGCTGCTGCAGGTGACCCAGGAAGCGCTCAGCCGCGGCATCGCGCAGGTCCACGTCGGGAACCGGATCTCCGACATCGGGCACGCGATTCAGCAGCACGTCGAGGCGGCAGGGTTCTCGGTGGTGCGTGAGTTCGTCGGGCACGGGATCGGGGCGGCGCTGCACGAGGAGCCGCAGATTGCCAACTACGGCGAACCCGGCCGCGGACCGCGGCTGGCCGAAGGCATGGTGCTCGCGATCGAGCCGATGGTGAACATGGGCCGCCCGGCGGTGAAGGTGCTGGCGGACGGGTGGACGGCGGTGACGCGCGACGGCAGCCTGTCGGCGCACTTCGAGCACACCGTCGCCGTGACCAAACAGGGGCCGCTGATCCTGACGACGCGCACGTCGCCGGTGCCGGCGCACCCGTAGCGCGCCGAGCCGGTGGTGTGGCGATGAGCGACCGCCGCGGCACGACCGAAGACGATCCGCGCGAGACCGGCGGATCGGCGGTGGACGGGATCGTGATCGAGGCGCTGCCGCACGGGCTGTATCGGGTGGCGATCGAGCGGCAGCGGCAGGTGACGGCGCACGTGCCGAGCGGGCCGGGCAGGAACTTCATCCGGGTGCTCGTCGGCGATCGGGTCCGACTCGAGCTGTCACCGCGCGATCTGACGCGCGGCCGGATCGTGCAGGTGGTGAGATAGCTGCAGCCGTCGCGTGGAGCGTCTGTTCCGCGCCGCTGCTGGTGAAGGGTCAAGAGTCATGAAGGTGCGAGCGTCAGTGAAGCGGATTTGCGATAAGTGCAAGATCGTGCGCCGGCGCGGCGTGGTGCGCGTGATCTGCACGAATCAGAAACACAAGCAGAGGCAGGGATAGTTATCAGTGACCAGCTGCCGGTGGCCAGTCGATTCTGAACTGGACACTGGACACTGGGAACTACAAGGACTGAGGAACATGGCACGTATCGCAGGCATCGATCTGCCCCGCACCAAGCGCGTCGAGGTCGGGCTGACCTACATCTACGGCATCGGCCGCAAGCGCTCGAACGACATCCTGACCGAGGCCGGCGTCAGCTCGGACATTCGCGTCAAGGACCTCTCGGAAGAGGACGTGCGCAAGATCAGCCGCGTCATCGAAGAGCAGGGGCGCGTCGAAGGGGATCTCCGCAAGGAGATTTCCATGAACATCAAGCGCCTGATGGAGATCGGCAGCTACCGCGGGCTGCGGCACCGCCGCAACCTGCCGGTCCGCGGCCAGCGCACCAAGACCAACGCCCGCACGCGGAAGGGCCCGCGCAAGGGCGCGGTGGCGAAGAAGAAGACGGTGTAACTGGCCAACTGGCAACTGGAAACAGAAGATATGGCAAAGAACGACACGGTCGACCCTACAGCGACAGGCGAAGGCGGAAAGAAGCCCGCCGGACGTCCTGCCAAGAAGAAGGCGTTCAAGAAGCGCGGCGAGAAGCGGATCGTCCACCACGGCTTCGCGCACATTCAGGCGTCCTTCAACAACACGATCATCACGATCACCGACGCCGAAGGGGCGGTGGTCGCCTGGTCGAGCGCGGGCGGCATCGGCTTCAAGGGCTCGCGCAAAGGGACGCCGTTTGCCGCCACGCAGGCGGCGATCGCCGCCGGCAACGCCGCCAAGGCGTTCGGGATGCGCAGCGTCGAGGTGCGGGTGAAGGGACCCGGCGCCGGCCGTGAGTCGGCGATCCGCGCGCTGCAGACGATCGGCATCGAGGTCAAGTCGATCCGCGACGTGACGCCGATTCCGCACAACGGCTGCCGGCCGCCGAAGAGGCGAAGGGTTTAAGGGACGATTGATATCAACTCCCAACTTCCAACTCCCAACCTCCACGCGAGGATCATTGGGCGTTGGGCGTCGGGAGTTGGAAGTTGACTCAAGGCAAGGATAACGAATGGCACGTTACATCGGTCCGGTCTGCCGGCTCTGCCGGCGTGAAGGCATGAAGCTCTTCCTGAAGGGGGAGCGCTGCTACACGGAAAAGTGCGCCATCGAGAAGCGCAACCTGCCGCCAGGGCAGCACGGCAAGCTGCGGAAGGCGAAGCTGGTGGGCTACGGCCTGCAGCTGCGCGAGAAGCAGAAGGTCAAGCGCATCTACGGCGTGCTGGAGAACCAGTTCCGCCGCTACTTCGAGGTCGCCGACCGTACGCGCGGCATCACCGGCGAGACGCTGCTGCAGCTCCTCGAGCGGCGGATGGACAACGTCATCTATCGGCTCGGCCTGGCGACGTCCCGCGCGCAGGCGCGACAGCTGGTGCGCCACGGCCACTTCATGATCAACGGCCGCAAGGTCGACGTGCCGTCGTACCAGGTCAAGGCCGGCGACGTCGTCACGGTCCGCGGCACCAGCGCCCAGAACGCGACCATCCAGCACGCGCTGGAAGAGGTCAAGGGACGCGGCGTGCCGGAGTGGCTGTCGTTCGATTCCGGCCAGATGAGCGGCAAGATCTCGTCGCTGCCGACGCGCGCGCAGATCAACCTGCCGGTGCAGGAGCAGCTGATCGTCGAGCTGTATAGCAAGTAACGCTGTCAACCTCCAACGCCCAACCCCCAACTCCCAAAGGAATCCCTCTTGGAGGTTGGGAGTTGGAAGTTGGGAGTTGACACGATGTCAGCGAAGTAGCCCCTCGCCCGCAGCCTTCCCAGACCTGCGGTGGGAGGCGGGGGGTGAAACAGCAGGTCTGGCGGAGGTTCAGCTTCGAGCCTCTGAACGAAAGGAAGTCATCGCATGCTCTGGAAAGGTTTTCAGCGTCCCAAGCGGCTCGAGTTCGAGCGTGAGACCCTCACCGACCGCTTCGGCCGGTTCTACGCCCAGCCGTTCGAGCGCGGCTTCGGGACCACCATCGGCAACGCGCTGCGGCGCGTGCTGCTGTCGTCGATCGAAGGCGCGGCGGTGACGGCGGTCAAGATCGACGGCGTCCTCCACGAGTTCTCGCCGATTCCGGGCGTGGTCGAGGATGCGACCGACATCATCCTCAACCTCAAGCAGGTGCCGCTCAAGATGCACGTCGACACCACCAAGACGCTGTACCTGCGCGTCGACAAGGCGGGAGACGTCAAGGCTCGCGACATCGAGACCGACGGCGACATCGAGATCCTCGAGCCGGACGCCCACATCGCGACCGTGGCCGAGGGGGGCAAGCTGCACATGGAGCTGCGCGTGAAGCGCGGCCGCGGCTACGTCTCGGCGGACAAGAACTTCGACGAGGACCTCGGCATCGGCTGGATCCCGATCGACTCCGTGCACTCGCCGATCAAGAAGGTGAACTACACCGTCGAGGCGGCGCGCATCGGCCAGGCGACCGACTACGACAAGCTGACCGTGGACGTGTGGACCAACGGCTCGGTGACCCCGCGCGACGCGGTGTCGCTGTCGGCCAAGCTGATCCGCGATCACCTGAACATCTTCATCAACCTCGAGGATGCCGGGGACCTGCAGCAGGACACCGCCGCCGACACGCCGCGCGCCGCGCTCAACGAGAACCTGGACAAGAGCGTCGAGGAGCTCGAGCTGTCGGTGCGGTCGTACAACTGCCTCAAGAACGCGAACATCCGGACCATCCGCGAGCTGGTGCAGAAGACGGAAGGGGAGATGCTGAAGACCAAGAACTTCGGCAGGAAGTCCCTGAACGAGATCAAGGAGATCCTGACCGGGATGGGCCTGAACCTCGGCATGCGCCTGGATCAGCCGGCGTCGCAGTCGGTGGATTGAGAATTGGCGCCTCTCCGCGGTTCCGACGAATCGCGGAGAGGACACCGTCCGCGAGGATAAGAAATGCGTCATCGAGTAGCACACAGAAAACTGGGTCGGGTCACCGAGCACCGCATCGCGATGCTGCGCAACCAGGCGCACGCGCTGCTGAAGCACGAGCGGATCGAGACCACCATGCCCCGCGCCAAGGAGCTGCGGCCGTTCGTCGAGCGCATCATCACGCTCGCGAAGCGCGGCGTCGCCAGCGGTGACGCCAACGGCAAGTCGCTGCACGCCCGTCGCCTGGTCCTGCGCGACATCCAGGATCGCGAGATCGTCAGCAAGCTGTTCGACACGATCGCGCCGCGGTTCGAGGGACGGCCGGGCGGGTATACGCGCATCCTGCGTCTCGGCTATCGCCGCGGCGACAGCGCCGAGGTCGCGCAGATCGAGCTGGTCGGCAGCGAGTTCAATCCGAACCTCGAAGCCGAGAAGGCCGCTGCCGCCGCGGCGGGCAAGCCGAAGGGCGTCGGCGGGCGCCTGCGCGCTGCCGCCGAACGGCTGCGGGGGAAGAAGGGTGAGGAGGGCGCGGAAGAGGGCGCCACCACCGAGAAAGCCGCGAAGCCGGCCAGGCCGAAGCGCGAGAAGACCGGCCGCACCGACACTCGCGGCAAGGGAGCCAAGACCACCACGCCGCGCAAGGCCGGCGGCAGCTAGCCGTCGCCGGACGGCGCGTCTGGACACGCACCTCGAGAAACCCCGCCGGGCAGCCGGCGGGGTTTTTTCTTTGTACGGTCATTCGATCGCCGCCGGTTCGAACGCGTAGGACGGGCACAGCACGAGCCCGTCGCGGCGCGCATCGGCGTCCAGGCGCGCGACGGCGGCGGTCGGCCGCGCCGACAAGGCCACCGGCAGCACGTCCGGCGCGCCCGGCGTGCGCCACAGCACGAGCCGCAGCACGTGCGGCGCGGCGAGCACGGCGCTCGATGCCGGGAGTCCCTGCGACAGCAGCGCCAGCCGCAGCTCCGCACGATCGGCCGCCGAGTAGGGCCGCGGATGAAACCCGCGCATGTCGCGCGGCTGCCAGCCGATGGCGGATGCGATGAGCGGCGCATCGCTGCCGAGATACAGCGTCAACGGTCCGCGCGCATCCGGCACCGTCGCAACCAGGGCGAAACGCGGGGCGCGCGCCAACGCCGGGGTCTCCTCCCAGCGGCGATCGACCGCCGAGCAGCCGTGCACCGCGTCCACCTGCGCCAGTCCCGCGGCAGACGGTCTCGCGAGGAACAGCACCCCGCGATGCTGCAGCTCCCGCTGGCCACGCGGAAAGGCGAACACCGGCGCCTGCCCGAGCGCGGCGGCGACACTGGCGGCGTTGCGCGGGGTGACGCGCACCGGACGTCCACCGGCCGCGTCCGACGATGACAGCGAGCGAAGGACGAGATCGGTCGAGGCGTCCTCGGCCACCAGCGTCGCCGGCGGCAGCGCGCGAAGCGCACCCGACACCAGGCCCGACGTCAGCCTCTCATGCCCCGCCGGCGTGGCCGCGGACTCGGATACCGGCAGGCGCTGATACTGGAGGACCGGCAGGAGGATGAGGAGCAGCACGGCGGCGACGCGCCGTGCGAACGTCAACCGGCCTTCGACCATGACCTCGCTGAGCCCGATCGCGACGAAGCACCAGAACACCGCGGCGGAAACCGCGAGTGCGGCATCGCCGGACGCCCGCTCGGCGAGGAGCGGCGCCGCTGCCCACACGATGGCGGTCACACCGAATCGCGATCGCGAGCGCCCCGCCGCGATGAAGACGCCCAGCGCGGCAAGACCGATCGGAAACGGTCCAAGGTTTCCCAGTGCGGCCGCGATCGCATCTCGAGCGCCCGCGCCTTCCGGCCATGCCGGCGCGACGCAGCCGGCCAGCGACAGCCGCACCGATCCCGCCGGCCCGAATGTCGTGAACGACCGGACCATCAACAGGAGCACACCCGCCGCGGCCGTGGTGAGAATCACCACGCGGGCGCGACCCACTTCCGGGCGTCGCGACGCCGCTGCGACGACGGCCAATGCCAGTGCCGGCAGGAGCAGCCGCGGCGCCAGCAAGGGAACGATCGAGAGCGCCGCCAGCGTCAGGCGCAGCGCGACAGCCGATCTGGATTCGTCCTCCTGCGCTCGGGCGAGCGCGAGGCCGGCCGCGCACCACAGGCCGAGGACGGCGAGGCCGTCAGCCGGGCGCAGCGTGCGATCGAACGTCGCCGTTGCGGCCATCGCCGCTGCCGCGGCCGCGGCGCAGATTGGCGAGCCCGAGAGGACGTGGGCGAGGCGCGTGAACGCCGCAACCGCCGCCACGGCGATCGCGCCATTCGTCCACGTCAGCAGCGTGCCGACCCGGAGATCGTCGATGCGGCGGAGGACCAGCGGCAGCAGGTGATCGAGCAGGCCCGGACAGGTCGCGGGATCGGCGAGGGTGATGCCGCGCCGCTGCCATGCGATCGCCACCAGCGCGGCGACGACGATCGCGAGCAGGGCGCCGGTTCGATGGACGCCCGGCTGGAGGCGGTTGCCGGTGTCGAAGAGCCGCCGCAAGCGGTGCTAGCATACACAACCTCGTCCCGGTGAAAGCCCCAAGACGGAACAGCCGCTCGACTTCCTGGAGGAGCGCCGATGATCGAGCGTGTCATGCGGCGCGAACGCGCGCTGGTCCTCGCCGCTGCCGCGCTGCTCGCCCTCTTCCGCAGCCTGCCCTTCGCGCTGTTCGAGCAGATCCAGTTCGACTCCGATCAGGCGGTCTTCGGCCTGATGGCGAAGCATCTCGCCGAGGGCCGCGCCTTTCCGCTGTTCATGTACGGCAACGCCTACCTGCTCGCGGTCGAAGCGTGGCTGGCGGCGCCGCTGCTCCTCGTCGCGCCGACCGACTTGCTGACGCTGAGCGTGCCGCTGCTCGCGACCAACGTCGCCGTCGCCATGCTGCTGGTCGTCGGCTTCGAGCGCTGGGGTGGCCTGCGCCCGTTTCATGCCTTCGCCGCCTCGCTGTTCTTCATCCTGACGCCGCCGATCGTCGGCGGCGATCTCGTGTCGGCGTCTGGCGGCAACGTCGAGCCGTTCCTCTACGTGGTGCTGCTGTGGCTGGTCGTGGACCTGCCGTTCCTGTTCGGGGCGCTGCTCGCGATCGGCTTCCTGCAGCGCGAGTTCACGCTCTACGCCGTCCCCATGCTGGTCCTCGCCGACATCGTCCGGCACCGCCGCGCGGTGCGGCCGATGCTGCGCAAGTGGCTGCTGGCCGCGGTGGTGTTTCTCGGGGTGTGGCAGGGTGTCCAGTCGTTGCAGCCGCACGCCGACCTGATGGGCCCGGGGACGAGGGGCCAGCTGCTCGGCGGCTTTGCCGGCTCGCAGATGGGCAACCTGATGGGGAGGGTCAGCGTCGAGGCGTCGACCCTGCCCTCGCGCGTGGAGGCGATGATTCGTCTCCACGTGCCGCGGCTGCTCGGCGTTGCCGTCTACGAGAACGGCGCCCGCCGCGTGCGCCCGTGGCTGGGCTGGCTGCTTGCCGTCGGAGCGGCCGCGGCGCTGCTCCGCGCCGGCCTGCTGGCGTGGAGACGCCGCGCGAGCGGCCGGGACGAGCTCGAGCGCGTGGCGTTCGCCTGGTACCTGCTGGGCATCGGCGTCCTGGCAGGCGTGTCCTACCTCACGACCCGTCCCGTCACGGACGAGTACTCACGCTATGGCCTGCTGGTGGTGCTCGTGCCGGTCGGGCTCACCGGCCTGTTGCTGGCGCTCGAGACCGATCGGCGCGTTCGCGCCGCGATCGTCGTGGCGGTCGCGGGCTGGGCCGTCGTCTCCGCGCTCGACTACGTCCGCCTCTATCAGCGCTACAACGGGGCGCGGCCGAGCGACCTGCGGGTGCTGTCGGAGGCGCTGGTGGCGCGCGGGGTGCGGGTCGCCTCGGCGCCGTACTGGACGGCCTACGCGGTGACGTTCATGTCGGGGGAGCGGGTGAAGGTGGCGTCGACCGACTTCGTGCGCATCGATGAATACCAGCGCGAGGCCAGTGCCAGCCCCGATGCCATCGACATCCGGGACCAGCCGTGCGACGGCGGCGAGCAGGTCGCACGGTGGTATTTGTGCCGTCGGTGAGAGTGGAACGACTCGTGATCGGTGATCGGGGATCGGATGATCGTCGATCAGACTTCTTCTGCCGTCTCCTGTCCCCGCTCCGCCTTCGCTGCCGAGATGATCTTTCCGTGGAGGTGCGAGGGCACCTCCTCGTAGTGCGAGAACTCCATGTGATACGAGCCGCGGCCACCGGTGGCCGACGTGAGGTGCTGCTCGTAGGTCAGCATCTCGGACATCGGGACCTTGGCGCGGATGATCGTCGCCGCGCCGCGCGTGTCCATGCCGCCGATGCGGCCGCGCCGCTGGTTGAGATCGCCCATCAGATCGCCGGCGAAGTCGCTGGGCGCGTAGACCTCGACGTCCATCACCGGCTCCAGCAGGGTCGGCCGCGCCCGTGACATGCCGTCCTTGAAGGCGAGCGTCGCCGCCATCTTGAACGACAGCTCATTGGAATCGACGGCGTGGAACGAGCCGTCGAACACGGTGGCGCGGAAGTCGACCATCGGATATCCGGCGAGGAAGCCGCGCATGCGCGCATCCTGGATCCCCTTCTCGACGGCCGGAATGTACTGGCGCGGGATCGACCCGCCGAAGATGTCGTCGACGAACTCGAAATCGCTGCCGCGCGGCAGCGGCTCGAACTTGACCTTGCAGTCGCCGAACTGCCCGTGGCCCCCGGTCTGCTTCTTGTGGCGGCCGTGCGCTTCCGCCGCCGCGGAGATCGTCTCGCGGTAGGGGATCCGCGGCAGCTTCAGGTTGACCTCGACGCCGAACCGTCGCTTCAGCTTCGCGACCGTGACCTCGATGTGCGACTGTCCCTGGCCCGAGAGCAGCAGCTCCTTGGTCTGCGCGTCGCGGTTGTAGCTGAGCGTTGGATCCTCTTCCTGCAGCCGGTGCAGCGCGGTGCTGATCTTGTCTTCGTCGCCGCGGCTCTTTGGCTCGATCGCGTACGAGATGACCGCTTCGGGGAACTTCGTCGGCGGCATCCTGAAGCCGAACGCCTTGTCGGCCAGCAGGTCGCTGGTCAGCGTTTCCTTGAGCTTGGCGACCGCGCCGAGATCGCCGGCCTTCAACTCCGGGACCTGGGTCTGGTTCTTCCCCTGCAGGACGAGCAGGTGGCCGAGCCGCTCGGGTGTCTCGCGCGTGACGTTCTGAATCGTGGAGTCGGACTTGAGCGATCCGGACAGGACTCGCAGCAGCGTGATGCGTCCCGCGAACGGATCCGCGACCGTCTTCCAGACGAAGGCCGCGCCTGGTCCGGAATCCGCGGCTGTCAGCGTCGTTTCGTCACCGGACTTGGCGTCCACCGCGGCGATGCCCCGTTCCGCCGGCGACTGCACGTAGGCGACGATGGCGTCGAGCAGCGGCTGCATCCCGACGTTGGTGGCCGCCGCGGCGCAGAGGACCGGGAAGATCCGGCCGGCGCTGATGCCGCGCTTCAGCCCCGCCAGCAGCTCGTCCTGCGTCAGCGTTCCGGCGTCGAAGAACTTCTCCATCAGCGAGTCGTCGGCCTCGGCCACCATCTCGATCAGCGCTTCGCGGGCGCTGGACGCGGCGCCCTCGAGATCGGCGGGCACGGGCCCCTCGGTCGCCTTGCCGCTGCCGTCGGCCGGGTAGGTCCAGGCTTTCATCGACACCAGGTCGACCACGCCGCGGAACGACTTCTCTTCGCCGATCGGCAGCTGGATCGGAATGATGGCGCGGCCGAACACGCCGCGCAGCGATTCGACCGAGCGCTCGAGGCTGGCGCGTTCGCGGTCGAGGCGGTTGAGCACCACGATCCGCGGCACGTCCAGCTCCTCGGCGGCGGCCCAGATCTTCTCGGTCGAGACCTCGACGCCGGCGACCGCGTCGACCACGACCAGCGCCGCGTCGGCGACCCGCAACGCCGCGCGGGCGTCGCTCAGGAAGTTCGCCATCCCCGGCGTGTCGATGCAGTTGATTTTGGTCTTGTTCCACTCGGCGTAGGCCAGCGCCGCCGACAGGGTGTGCTTGCGCAGGATCTCTTCTTCGTCGTAATCCGTGACGGTCGTCCCGTCGTCCACCCGCCCGATTCGATTCACCGCGCCGGCCGCGAACAGCAGCGTCGAGATCAGCTGTGTCTTGCCGGCGCCGCTATGGCCGACGAGGGCCACATTTCTAAGAGACTGAGCGTCGTAAACCTTCATGGGGAAAGGCCTCCACAAAGCGGTCAGCTAAGCATTCGCCTCACTTCAGTTGGTGCGCGTATTTTGAGAGCTCGTCCGGCTGCAGGCAGCGCAGGTCGCGCAAGGAGCTGATCATACTCAAGTTCGTGTCAGCATTCCTTAGTTGCGGGCGGGGCCCCACCCCCGCCCGCTCGCGTGGGGCCCCAGCCCCACGCGCTGCCAGCGCTCGCTACGCTTGCGCCGCTGGCTAGCTGCATCTGCGCTCGATCCGCACAATGCGATGGCAACCAGCGGCTCCGAGCCCAGCTTCTATTCGTAGCGCAAGGCTTCGATCGGATCGAGTCGTGAGGCCTTGATCGCGGGGAACAGGCCGAAGAAGATGCCGACGGTGGCCGAGAAGCCGATGCCGATCGCGAACGACCACCACGGCAGCGAGACCGGGAACGACGACAGCCAGTGGACCAGCAGGCCGATGCCGCTGCCGCAGACGATCCCGAGCAGCCCGCCGACCGAGGTCAGGAAGATCGCTTCGATCAGGAACTGCCAGAGGATCTCGCGGCGCCTGGCGCCGAGCGCCTTGCGGACGCCGATCTCGCGGGTCCGCTCCGTCACCGAGATCATCATGATCGCCATCACGCCGATGCCGCCGACCATCAGCGCGATCGACGAGATCACGACCAGCGCCAGGAACGTCGCCTGGCTGATCTGCTCCCAGACCTTGATGATCGCGTCCTGGGTCGCCAGATCGAAGTCGTTGGGCTCGTCGAGCTTGAGGCGATGCCGGGCGCGCAGGAGCCCTTCGACTTCGGTCATCGCGGCATCGCGCGCGCCCTCGCGCGGCACGACCGCGATCATCGCGGTCCGGAACACCGCCGGGTTGAAGTTGCCGGCGGAGATCTTCGCAGAACCCTTCAGGACCTTGCCGTAAATCTTCTCGTAGGCGCTATACGGGATGACCGCGAAGTCGTCCACTTCCGTCGAGAACCCGCCCGGGCTTGGGCGCTTGCCGAGCACGCCGATTACGGTGAACTGATGCGACCCGAGGCGGACGGTCTTGCCGATCGGGTCGATGTTCGGGAACAGCGACTGCCACGGGCCGTTGCCGAGGAGCACGACCTGGCGGCGGTGGTCGACTTCCGCCGGGATGAACAGTCGGCCGAGCTCGACCTTGGCGGAGTTCACGGCGGCCCAGTTCTCGGTGGCGCCGAACACGCCGACCTGCTTGGTGCGCTCCGAGCCGTAGTAGATGCGCGAGCGCGTGTTGCCGAACGCGCCGAGCCAGACATCGACCATCGCGACCGAGGGGCACTCGCGCTCGATGGCTCGCGCGTCCTCAATCGTCAGGTTGGGGCGGCGGGCGACGTCCAGGAAGCTCTTGCCGGACGCGAAGCTGAGCGCCCCCCACTTCTGCACGATGATGGTGTTCGGACCGAGCTGGCTGATCGCCTCGCGCAACGAGTTGTCGAAGCCGCGGATCAGCGAGGTCATGCCGACGATCGACGTGATGCCGATGACGACGCCGAGCACGGTCAGCGCCGAGCGCATCTTGCTCGTCCGCAGCGTGTCGAACGCCATCACGAAGACTTCCGAGAGCAGTCCGGTGCGCATGACGGTCCCTTATTCGCGCCTCAGCGCTTCGATGGGATCCAGCCGCGCCGCGCGCATCGCCGGATACATCCCGAAGAACAGCCCGACGATCGCGGTGATGCTGATGCCGATCACCACCGACCACACCTGCACGGCGGCCGGCAGCGGCGACACCTTGCTGATCCCCTGGGCGAGCAGGAACCCGAGAATCGTCCCGACCACGCCGCCGAACGTCGACAGCGTCACCGACTCGGTGAGGATCTGGTACATGATGTCGCGCCGCCGCGCACCCAGCGCCTTGCGCAGCCCGATCTCACGGGTGCGTTCGCTGACCACCATCAGCATGATGTTCATGATGACGATGCCGCCGACCACGAGCGAGAGGCCGACGACCCCGACCAGCACGGCGAAGATGCCGCTGGTGGCGGTCTGGTAGATGCCGAGCAGCGTGTCGGACGTGAACATGCCGAAGTTGTCCGGCTCGCTCGGCCGCAGCCGCCGTTCGATGCGCAGCGCCACCGTGGCATCGTCCATCGCCGCCTTGATGACTTCCGGCGACTTGGGCTTCACCAGCAGCTGCAGGCCGTACGGCCGCGCGCCGAAGATCTTCCGGAAGTTGCCGAGCGGAATCACCGCGAAGTTGTCCTGCGAGTTGCCGAACGCCGACCCCTTCTTCTCGCTGATGCCGATGACGCGGTGATGCACGCGGCCGATCTTGACGATCTTGTCGAGGGGATCGACCGGGCCGAACAGCTTGTCGGCGACCTCCCATCCGAGCACGGTGACCGGCCGGCTCGAGTCGACCTCGATCGGGCTGATCAGCCGGCCGCGCTCGGCGTTGAAGGTCGAGAACGCCACGTATTCGCGCGAGACGCCGCGAATCTGCACGCCGTCGACCGCTTCGGTCCCATAGCTGATCTGGGTGGCCGAGAACGACTGGGCGGCGACCGCGCCGACGTTGTCGCTGAACTTGCGGACCGCCGTCGCCTCGCCGATCGTGAGCCTGGGATTGTTGCGGACGCGCTCCTCGTCGGCCTCGGTGCGCACCACGGGCATCCGCTGGATGGTGAAGTTGTCGGCGCCGACGCCCGACACGATGGTGTCGCTGACGTAGGCGTTCATCCCCTGAATCAGCGACACCACGGCAATGATCGACGTGACCGCGACGATGTTGCCGAGGACCGTCATGAACGATCGGAGCTTGTTGCTCCAGATCGCCTGCAGCGCGATGCCGGCTGATTCGAGGAAGAAGTTCATTTTGCCGCCGGCGCCGCCGTGCCGCGCGGCGCGTCTTCGACCTTGACCATGGCGCCGTCGGCGAGCGTGCGCACCGAGGCGAACGGTCCGACGATTACCGCGTCGCCGTCCTTCAGGCCGGACATGACCTCGAAGTACTTCTCACCGGCGATGCCGGTCTTGACCGGCTCGAACATCGCCTTGCCGTCCCGGACCACGAACACGCCCTCGAGCTCCTTGCGCTCCTGGCCGGGCTTCAGCTCGGCGGCCTGCACGCCGCCGGGCCGGCGCGGCGCGGCGCCTGGCTCGGCCGGCGGCTCGCGCACGATGACGCCCTTGTCGTCCACCACCATCTCGCGGACCGTCGTCGCCTGAATCGGCACCGCGAGCGCGTTGTCGCGGGTGGCCGTCGTGATCTCGGCCGTGCACGTGAACCCGGGCCGGACGTCCGGAATCTCGCCGTCCACGGTGATGACCACCTTGAAGTTGGTCGCCTGCGTCGCCGCCTGGCCGGTGGCCTGAATCGGGCTGTTGCCGATCTCCGTGACCTTGCCGGTGAAGCTGTGGCCGGGCATGGCGTCGATGGTGATCTTCGCGAGCTGGCCGATCCTCACGGTCGGGATGTCGGTTTCGTCGACCTCGACCTCCGCTTCGATCACCGACATGTCGGCGATCGTCAGCAGGACCGTGCCGGCATTGTTCATGGTGCCGACGACCGCCGTTTCACCCTCTTCGATGTTGCGGCGGGTGACGATGCCGTTGATTGGCGATTCGATGCGGACCTTGCTCAGGTCGGTCTTCGCGTTCTCGAGCGTCGCCTGCTCCTGGCGCATGCGCAGCTGCTGCGTCTGGACGTTCTGCTCCTGGGCGCGCAGGTCCTGTTCCCGGACCCGCAGCTCGCTCTCCGCGCGCTCGAACTGCTCGCGCGTCGTCAGGCCGCCCTTCCAGAGCTCCTGCTGGCGCTTGTAGTTGTCCTGCGCGAGCTTCAGCTGCGTCCGCGAGCTCTCGAGGCCGAGCTTCAGCTGTTCGGCGCTCGATCGGGCCGCGCCGAGCGACGCCTCACCACTCTCGACGCGCGTGCGCAGGTTGCGCGGGTCGATCTGCAGGAGGAACTGGCCCTGCGCGACGCGATCGCCTTCGTTGACCACGAGCTCGGTGACGCGGCCGCTGCTGTCGGCGCTGATGTTGACCGTGCGCTTCGCCTGGATCTTCCCGGAGGCCGAGACGACGGCGTCGAGCTTCCGCTTCTGGACGCGTTCGGTGTTGACCGTGATGCCTTCGACCCGTTTGAACTTGAAATTCGCGAACGCGACGGCACCCAGGACCACCACGATCCCGAGCCCGATCAGAACTTTCTTTTTACGACTCATGCGCCCCCCAAGCGGCTCATTACAGCGGCCGCGACCAGTGCAATCGCGGCGTACACGCCGAACAACGTGAGCGCGATGGGTTGTGTGCGGCGCCGATAAAGCACGGCCAGCCCCATAGCAAGTACCAGCACCCACCAGATCACGAACAAATCAATCATCGCCATCAGGCGGCCGACGAAGGACTTCTCGTCGACCATCGGCAGCAGCGACGTGAGATTCGTCGCGCTGGCCAACTTGCCCCGCGCGTAATTCAACGGCACCGTGAACACCTGGCCGAGGACCGAGATCACCGACGCGTGGGCGGTGACCGTCAGCACCTGTTTGAAAGTGGAGTCGCCCCCCATGGCGTTGAACAGGGCGTAGAAGATCCCCGACAGGATCAGCGTGATCAGCGGGACCATGATCAGCATCTGCCCGACGCCGACGATGCCCAGGAACTTCGAGAATCGCAGCATCGACTCGTACTGGGCGTCAGGCATCTCCGGCGGCAGCGTCTCGAGCCAGGCCGCCTGGCCCACCGCCGTCGACAGAAAGCCGCCGATCAGGGCGGCCATCGCCAGCGTCACGAACGCCAGCATCCCGAACCACTTCGGGTGACGGACCACCGCCTCGAACGTCGCCTTGGGCGACGTCACGATCCCAATTACGCGCGCGGGAAGGCTCAGTGGGGCAGTGGCCCCAGACGCAGCGGCTGTGTTTGTCATAAAGGAATCCGGGGACGTCTAGATTCTAACGCATTGGTAAATACGTGACGAGCTGCTCAGGAGTTTCGCCGAAGCTGTACAAGTCCCTGTAGCCCGAGCACTTTAGGGATGGGCACCGGGACTGTCCGCCTTAGCCGTACGCTAAGCTGGCGCGATGTCAGGCCGCCTGCGAACGCTCACCTGGACCACGTGCTTCTGCCTCGGGCTTGCAGCGTCGGGTCACGCGCAGACTTTCCAGCCCGTCGGCACTCGCGCCCAGGGCATGGGAGGGGCGTTCGTGGGGGTGGCGGACGATGCGTCGGCCGTCTACTGGAATCCCGGCGGACTGGCCCGCGGCGCCTATTTCAGCCTGCTCCTGGACAGCGGCACCAGCGACAGCATTCCTAATGACAGGCAGGCCGGCAAGCAATCCGGCTGGCTCCTGGCCCTGGGCACGCCCGCGCTGGGCGTCTCCTATTACCGACTGAAGATGAGCGCGGTCAACCCCTCGGCGCAGGACCCGGACTTGTTCTCGCTGACGTCGCTGGTGACCCACCATGCCGGGCTGACCGTCGTGCAGTCGCTCACCGATGGCATTGCCGTAGGGGTCACCGGCAAGCTCATTCGAGGCGTCGCGGCGGAAGGGGCGACGTTCGCGACCCGCGCCGAGGATGTGCTCGACGACTTCGATGTCATCGGCCGCTCGGCCAACCGCTTCGACCTCGACGTCGGCATCATGGCGACCGGCTCATTCGGCAGCGTGGGCCTGACCGTCCGCAACGTCACGGAGCCGTCCTTCGAGACGGCAGACGACGTCGAGCTCGAGCTCGAACGGCAGATTCGCGGCGGGGCGTCGGTCCTGTTGCTGCCGACGTGGAAACTGGCGGCAGACATCGACTTCACGACGGCTGCCGGGCCGCTCGGCGAGGTGCGTGAATTCGCGCTCGGCACCGAGGCCGCCGTCACCAAGCGGTTGACGGCGCGTGGCGGTTTCCGGCTCAACACGGCCGGCGATCGAGGCCGGACACCTGCCTTCTCCGTCGGCGGCAGCTTCGCGGTGATGGGCTCAGCCTATCTCGACGCCCAGGTCACGGCCGGCTCGGACGACGCGTTCCGGGGGTGGGGCGTGGCCGGTCGCATCTTGTTCTAGCGTCGACGATTCTGTCGATCGGCCTGACGGATTTCCCACCGAAACAGGCCCCGATTTGTCATTTTCCAGCTCGGCCTCTCTTGACAAAAAATGTCAATGATGCCACTATGTCTGCCTCCCCCAGCACTTTAGTCTGACGCCAGGTCTGGCTGCGGCCTTCTAGAGGTCCGTCTTGCCCCTGGTTTCTATTCCCGAAGCGGAGAACGATGGCCGTCCGCATTGGCGAGCTGCTGCTCAAAGAGAAGCGCATCACGCCTGCTCAATTGCAGGATGCGCTCAATTACCAGAAGACGAATGGCGGGAAGCTTGGCTTCAATCTCGTCAAGCTCGGCTTTGTCAAAGACGAAGAGATCACTGCGCTTCTGAGCAAGCAGTATGGCGTGCCGTCGATCAATCTCACGCAGTTCGAGATCGACGCCAGCGTCATCAAGCTGATCCCGTCTGAGACCGCCCACAAATATCAGTTCGTTCCGTTGAGCCGTGCCGGCGCGACGCTGACGATCGCGATGACGGACCCGACCAACGTCTTCGCCATGGACGACATCAAGTTCATGACGGGGTACAACGTCGAGCCGGTCGTCGCCTCCGAAACGGCAGTCGCCGACGCGATCACCCGCTACTACCCGATCACGCCGGCGGGCCGGCCGATCGTCGAGAAGAAGCAAGCGGAAAAGAAGGCCAACGCTCCGCAGGCCAATCTGAACAGCGCCGCCACGCTCGAGATGGTCACCAAGGCCCTCGAGGAGACCGCGTCGATCGTCGACGACGACGTCGAGGTGCTGGACGAGCTCGATCAGATCGACGTCTCCTCGCTCGAGAAGCAGGGCGGTGAGGCGCCGGTCATCCGCCTCGTCAACCTGATGCTGATGTCGGCGATCCAGAAGGGCGCGAGCGACATCCACATCGAGCCGTACGAAAAGGAATTCCGCGTCCGGTTCCGCATCGACGGCATCCTCTACAACGTCATGGCGCCGCCCATGAAGTTCCGCGATGCGATCACCTCGCGCATCAAGATCATGTCCAAGCTGGACATCGCGGAGAAGCGGCTGCCGCAGGACGGCCGCATCAAGATCCGCTTCGCCGCCGACGGCGCGACCAAGGAAATCGACTTCCGCGTCTCGTGCCTGCCGACGCTGTTCGGCGAAAAGATCGTCCTTCGTCTCCTCGACAAGGACAAGCTGATGCTGGACATGACGAAGCTCGGGTTCGAGTCCGAGTCACTGGCCAAGCTCGAGAACGCCATCTCCAAGCCGTGGGGCATGGTGCTGGTCACCGGCCCGACCGGCAGCGGCAAGACCAACACGCTCTATTCGTCCATCGCGAAGATCAACACGATGGAAACGAACATCATGACCGCGGAGGATCCGGTCGAATTCAACCTGGTCGGCGTCAACCAGGTGCAGGTGCGCGAGAACATCGGCCTGAACTTCGCGGCGGCGCTGCGCTCGTTCCTGCGGCAGGACCCCAACATCATCCTGGTCGGCGAAATCCGCGACTTCGAAACCGCGGAAATCGCGGTCAAGGCGTCGCTGACCGGCCACCTCGTGCTGTCGACGCTGCACACCAACGACGCGCCCGGCACCATCAGCCGGTTGATGAACATGGGCATCGAGCCGTTCCTGGTCGCGAGCTCGGTCAACCTGATCTGCGCCCAGCGCCTGGTGCGCCGCATCTGCACGCAGTGCAAGGAAGACCACCCGACGCCGCCGCAGGCGATGACCGACGCCGGCTTCACGCCGGAGGAGTCGACCGCAGGTCGTGCCCAAGAAGGGCAAGGGCTGCGAGCGCTGTAACGGCACCGGCTACAAGGGACGCGTCGGTCTCTACGAAGTCATGGAAGTCACCGAGCAGCTGCGCGAACTGATTCTGGTCGGCGCGTCGTCGCTCGAGCTGAAACGCAAGGCAGTCGAGGACGGCATGATCACGCTGCGCCGGAGCGGCCTGCGCAAGGTCATGGAAGGCGTGACGACGATCGAGGAAGTGGCACGGGAAACGGTGAAATAGACACCAGTTTCCAGTTTCCGGTTCCTGCGCAGCGCAGGAGCTCAGACGAACGGCACACGAAACTGGCGACTGTTAACTGGGAACTGGGATCTGACAACGAACAGTATGGCCACACTACCGGAACTGCTGAAAACGCTGGTCGACAATTACGGGTCGGACCTGCATATCACCACGAACACGCCGCCGCAGATCCGCGTCCACGGCCACCTGGCGCCGCTGGATCTGCCGGCGCTCGGCCCGGCGGAGACCAAGGCGCTGGCCTACAGCATCATGACCGACGCGCAGAAGAAGCGCTTCGAGGAGACGCTGGAACTGGACTTCTCGTTCGGTATTCGCGGCATCGCGCGTTTCCGGTGCAACGTGTTCAACCAGCGCGGCGCGGTGGCGGCGGTGCTGCGGGTGATTCCCGAACTGATCAAGAGCTTCAACGAGCTCGGCCTGCCGCAGGTCATCGGCCAGCTCGCCGAGCGGCCGCGCGGGCTGGTGCTCGTCACCGGCCCGACCGGCTCCGGCAAGTCGACGACGCTGGCGGCGATGATCGACAAGATCAACAACGAACGCCACGAGCACATCCTCACCATCGAGGATCCGATCGAGTTCGTGCACCCGCACAAGGGCTGCCTGGTCAACCAGCGCGAGGTGCACTCGGACACGCACAGCTTCAGCGGCGCGCTGCGCGCCGCCCTGCGTGAGGACCCGGACATCGTCCTGATCGGCGAGCTGCGCGACCTCGAGACGATCGAGTCGGCGCTGCGCGTCGCGGAAACCGGCCACTTGACGTTCGCGACGCTGCACACCAACTCGGCGGCGCAGACGATCAACCGCATCATCGACGTCTTCCCGTCGCACCAGCAGGGGCAGATCCGGACCCAGCTCTCGCTGGTGCTCGAAGGCATCGTCTGTCAGGCGCTGGTGCCGCGCGCCGACGGCAAGGGCCGCGTGGTCGCGCTCGAGATCATGGTGCCGAACCCGGCGATCCGGAACCTGATCCGCGACGACAAGGTGCACCAGATCTACTCGTCGATGCAGACCGGCCAGGAAAAGCTCGGGATGCAGACGATGAACCAGTGTCTGGCGACGCTCTACCAGAAGCGGCTGATCACGCTGGAAGCGGCGATGGAGAAGTCGTCGCTGAAGGACGAGCTCGAACAGATGATCGCGCGCGGCGCCGGCGTCGTGGCCGGGGCCGGCCTGAATCAGCGCCCCGGCGCGAACCTGCCGCCGCGGGCTCCGGTTGGACGGTAAGACGGTAAGTAGACGAGCGCCAGTTTCGAAGGACTCATATGCCGACATTTGCCTACGCCGGTCGGACCCGGACCGGACAGACCGTCTCGGGTGAACGCAGCGCGGAGACGATGGATGCCGCGGTGGCGGCGCTCCGTCGCGAGCAGATCCAGATCACCAAGATCGACGCGGTGAAGGCGAAGAGCGAAGGCCAAGGCGGCCAAGAAGGGCGGCGTCTCGGTGCCGGCCAAGAACCTGGCGATTTTCACCCGCCAGTTCTCGGTCATGATCGACGCCGGCCTGCCGCTGGTGCAGTGTCTGGACATCCTCGGCAAGCAGGAGCCGCACAAGGGCTTCTCCGGGGTCATCCTGAAGACGCGCGAGGACGTCGAGTCGGGCGCGGCGCTCGCGGATGCGATGAAGAAGCATCCCAGGACGTTCGACGCGCTCTACTCGAACATGATCGCCGCCGGCGAGGCGGGCGGCATCCTCGACACCATCCTCAAGCGGCTGGCGACCTACATCGAGAAGTCCGTCAAGCTGAAGGGTGAGGTCAAGTCCGCGATGATCTACCCGATCGCGGTCATCGTCATCGCCGCCCTGGTCGTCGGCGCGATTCTGTGGAAGGTCATCCCGACGTTCGCGACGCTGTTCGCCGGCCTCGGCGCGCAGCTGCCGCTGCCGACCCGGATCGTCATCGCGCTGTCGGACGGGCTGGTCGCGTACGGCTGGATCCTGATCGTCATCATTGGCGCGCTCGGCTACGCGTTCTCCGCCTACTACGCGACCGAGAACGGCCGTCGGGTGTTCGACCGGATCTTTTTGAAGATGCCGATCCTCGGCGACATTCTCCGCAAGGTGGCGGTCGCCCGGTTCTGCCGCACGCTGTCGACGCTCCTGTCGTCGGGCGTGCCGATCCTCGACGGCCTCGACATCACCGCCCGCACCGCGGGCAACGCGATCATCGAGGACGCGATCCAGACCACCCGCACCGGCATCGAGCGCGGCGAAACCATCTCCGGTCCGCTGCGCGAGACCAACGTGTTCCCGTCGATGGTCGTGCAGATGATCAACGTTGGTGAAACCACCGGCGCGCTCGACGCGATGCTGTCGAAGATCGCCGACTTCTACGAAGAGGAAGTCGACACCGCCGTGGCCGGCCTGCTGACCCTGATGGAGCCGGTCATGATCGCGTTCCTGGGCGTTATCGTCGGCGGCATCGTCATCGCGATGTATCTGCCGATCTTCGACCTGATCTCGAAGCTGACCGGCTGAGTGCGGCCGACATGCCGACACTGCGCCGGAAGCTGCTGTCGCTGATCACCGCCCGGGCGGCGGCGATCAGCCTGCTGCTCGGCTCGGCGGTCCTGATTCAGATCAAGTCGCCCGGAGCGCTGCCGATCGATCCGCTCGTGTTCCTGATCGGACTGACGTTCGGGTTGACGGTGGTCTACAGCCTGACGGTCCGCCAGGTCGAGCGGCGGCTGTGGCTGGTCGACGTGCAGTTGATGGTGGATGCGCTGATCGTCTCGGCGATCGTCCACCTGACCGGCGGCATCAACAGCTACTTCTCGTCGCTGTATGCGCTGCCGATCATCGCCGCGAGCGCGATTCGCTCGTGGCGGGGCGGCATGGTGGTCGGCACGGTCAGCTCCGCGATGTATGCGGGGATCGTGCTGGCGCAGTACTACAACGTCCCGGTCACGCTGGTGGTCGTGGCGCCGGAGGTGCTGCCGGATCCGCGCGTCGCGTTCTATCGCGTCGGCCTGAACGTATTCGGGTTCTTCGCGGTGGCGGGGCTGACCGGCTACCTGGCCGAGGGCCTGCGCCGGGCCGATGCGCAGCTGCAGCGGGCCTCGAGCGATCTGGCCGACATGCAGGCGTTCAGCCGCCACATCGTCGACAGCCTGACCAGCGGCCTGACGACGACGGACTTGACCGGCGCGATCATCACCTACAACCGCGCCGCAGAAGCGATTACCAGCATCCCGGCGATCGACGCGTTCAATCGCAGCGCCGCCGAGGTGCTGCAGCTGCCGAGGTCGTACACCTCGCTGTTCGGACCGGTGGCAGGACGTCCGCGCCAGATGCGCATCGAATACGGCTATACGCGCGGCGACGGCCGGCAGATCGAGGTCGGCCTGAGCGCGGCGCCGCTGATGACGCCGCGCGGCGAGACCGGGTTCATCCTGACGTTCCAGGACGTGACCGAGGCGCGCAAGCTCGAGCGCGAGGCGCGCGTCCAGCAGCGGCTCGCCGCGGTCGGCGAGATGGCGGCGGGCATCGCGCACGAAATCCGCAACCCGCTCGCGTCGATGTCGGGGTCGATTCAGATCCTGCGGCAGGAGCTGCCGCTCACCGACGAGCAGGGCCAGCTGATGGACATCGTGATCCGCGAGTCGGAGCGGTTGAACGACACCATCCGCAGCTTCCTGGCCTACGCGCGGCCGCAGCGCCAGGCGATGCGGCACTTCGACGTGCGCCAGGTGATCACCGACACCGCGACGCTGATGCAGAACAGCGCGGAGCGCAGCGAGACGCACCGCATTGCCGTGGACGTGCCCGCCACCCCGGTGTCGTTCCAGGCGGACGAGGGACAGATTCGCCAGATCCTCTGGAACCTGGCGACCAACGGGCTGCGCGCGATGCCGCACGGCGGCTGCCTGACGCTGCGCGTGGTCGCGCCGACGGAGCACGACGCGCAGCTCGTCATCAGCGTCGCCGACGAAGGCGTCGGCATCGCGCCCGAGGATCTGGACGGGATCTTCCAGCCGTTCCGCGGCGGGTTCTCGCGCGGCACCGGTCTGGGCCTGTCCATCGTGCACCGGATCGTCAGTGACTACGCCGGCGAGGTCAACGTGACCTCGACCAAGGGATCCGGGACGACCGTATTCGTGAGATTCCCGGTCGGGGTCGAAGCGGCCGTCAGTTAGCGCGCCGGAGGCGCGCCCGCCGGAGCGGAGCGGGGCTTTGGGGCCCCGCGAGCGACGGCGATGGGGGGATCGGCGGGGCGAAGCCCCCGAACTAGTTGCTAAAAAGCACTATGCCGATTGACACACAGCTTCCCGACACCGTGCCCGCGGCGCCCGCCGCCGCCGCGCCCTCGCGCGTCCTCGTCGTGGACGACGAGCGTTCGATGCGCGAGCTGCTGTCCATCGTGCTGCGGCGCGACGGTTACGAGGTGCTGGTGGCCGCCGACGGCAAGGCGGCGCTCGAGGTGCTGAAGCGCGATCGCGTCGACGTGCTGATTACTGACATCCGGATGCCGGAGCTGACCGGCGTGGAAGTGCTGGCGGAGGCCAAGCGGATCGATCCGTCGATCATCACCATCATCATGACGGCGTTCGCCTCGACCGACACGGCGGTGGACGCGCTTCGGCTCGGCGCCGCGGACTACGTCCACAAGTCGCCGAACGCGGTCAACGACCTGCGGCTGCGCGTGCGCAAGGAGCTGGAACGGAAGCACCTGCAGCAGGAGAACGTGCTGCTGAAGCGGGCGCTCAACACCTCGCACTCCTTCGCCAACATCGTCGGCAGCAGCAGCCCGATGATGGCGGTGTTCGAGCTGATCGAGACGATCGCGCCGACCAACAGCACCGTGCTGATCACCGGCGAGTCGGGCACCGGCAAGGAGCTGGTGGCGCGCGCCATCCACGCCGGATCGGCGCGCAGCGATCGGCCGTTCGTGGCCGTCAACTGCGGCGCGCTCCCCGATACCCTGCTCGATTCGGAGCTGTTCGGGCACATGCGCGGCGCGTTCACCGGCGCCGACACCAACAAGAAGGGGCTGCTCGAGGTCGCGGAGAAGGGCACCATCTTCCTCGACGAGATCGGCGAGATGAGCCCGATGGTTCAGGTCAAGCTGCTGCGCGTGCTGCAGGAGCGCAAGTTCCGCCGCCTGGGCGGCACCGACGAGACCGACGCCAACATCCGGATCATCGCCGCGACCAACCGCGACCTGTCGAAGATGGTGGCCGAGGGGGATTTCCGCGAGGACCTGTTCTACCGGATCAACGTCATCCCGGTGAAGCTGCCGGCGCTGCGCGAGCGGCAGGACGACATCCCGCCGCTGGCCGAGCACTTCGTCGCCAGGTTCGCGCAGCTGATGAAGAAGGACGTGCACGGCATCTCGGGCGCGGCGATGGCGTGCCTGCGCAACTACAGCTGGCCGGGCAACGTGCGCGAGCTGGAGAACGCGATCGAGCGGGCCGTCGCCCTGGAGCGGACGCCGTCGGTGCTGCCGGACAGCCTGCCCGAGCAGGTACGCGCGGCCTGCGCGCCGACCGCCGCGGCCGTCGCCGCGATGCAGGTGGAAGACCTCAGCCTGGCCGGCGGCTTCGACCTCGAGCAGCACGTCCAGGGCATCGAGCGCGAATACATCATGGAGGCGCTGAAGCGCTCGAGCGGGGTGAAGAAGAACGCCGCCGAGCTGCTCGGGCTCAGCTTCCGGCAGTTCCGCTACTTACTGAAGAAGTACAACATCCAATGAGCTGGTTGGCCCGACGGGCCGACCTCGTCATGTGCCAGACACGCCGGATCCGCGGTTGCACAACCGCGCATCCGGCGTTGTCGTTTTGGGCAGCGGAAAAACCCGTCCGTCGGGTGCGGCTTGGCGTCCAAGATCACATAAATGCGCCGACAAACTTTGACAGCCGCGCTTGACACTAATTGTCACATGGCCGAAAATTGTCTGGTCGCGCGAGGGTCGACAACACCGCGGCAATCCTCACAAACAATTGAAATTCAAGGACTTGGGCGTATGGCTGCGCTCAACGTGAGCAGTGGCATCGCCGTTGCTGTTAAGCTCGGCGTCGGCCGCTGGGCTGCGCCAGTAGAGACCGACTCTAAAAAACAGTCCCAACGGCCTATAAAGAATTCTCTGAGGAGCACACAGTCATGAAAGTTCGCAACCAGAAGGGTTTCACGCTCATCGAGCTGCTGATCGTCGTCGCGATCATCGGCATCATTGCTGCTATCGCGGTTCCCGGCCTGCTCCGCGCCCGCATGTCCGGCAACGAGTCGTCGGCGATCGGTTCGGTTCGCGCCATCAACTCGGCCGAGGCGTCCTACTCGTCAGCGGCCGGCCAGGGTGGCTACGCCAACGCCCTCGCGATTCTCTCGCTGCCGTGTTCGGGTTCGACCCAGGGCTTCATCTCGCCCGACCTGTCGGTCGACCCGTCGACGAAGAGCGGCTACACCGTGACCCTCGAGGATAGCGCCACCGTCGTCGACGTCGCGACCGACTGCAATGGCACCTACGTCAGCAAGACTGCCTACTACGCGCACGCTGAGCCGCTGACCTGGGGTTCGACCGGCAACCGACAGTTCGGCACGGGCGCGCACGGCACCATCTTCTTCTCGGCCGTCCAGGCGACGCTTGCTCCGGAAGAGGGCGGCACGCCCATCCAGTAAGACCGCAATACCTGTAAGACGGCGCCGGGACATCCCGGCGCCGGCAGAAGACCCCAACGGGATGCCTGTTCGCAGGCATCCCGTTTTTTTTGGTCCGGGTTGACCCTCAACAACATGCACGACAACGCGTCATCGCCGCCCGCGGACACGCCGCCCCGGCCCAGCGTGCTTGCACCGGTCGTCGTCCTGTGTCTGTTCGCGGGACTGCTGCCGACACGGCTCGCCGGCGGGACGGCCGGTGTCTCGAGCGAGGAGTGCCTGACGCTGGCGGACGCCGGACAACCGGCCACGCCGGATCGTCTCGCTCGCCTCGAGCAGTGCAGCGGCCGCCATCCCGAGGACGTCGAGCTCGCCGCCGAGCTCGGACTCGCCTACGAGACGGTCGATCGCGGCCGCGCCGAGCGCGCCTACGCCGAGGTCCTGACGCGCGATCCCGATCACGCCGACGTGCGACTGCGGCTCGCCCAACTCCTGTTCGATCGCGGCGCCTTTGCCGAGGCCGCGCGTCACGCCGACCTGGCCCTGCGGATTCAGCCCAATCGCCCCGCCCTGATCAGCCTTCGCGATCGCGCCATCGCTTGCCGCCGGCGGAGCCGGCCGCTGATGCGCTTCCTGCTGTTCGTCATCGCACGTCTGGTCGTCGCGGCCTTCTGCCTGCTGACGTTCGCCTACGCGGTGCTGAACGGCAGCCCGTTCGCCTTCGACATGTTCATCAAGCCACAGCTGTTCCCGTGGCTGACGACGTTCGTGGCGTGGCACCACGTCTGGTTCGCGGTGATCTCCGTCGTCAGCGCCCTGACCCTGATTCCTGAGTTGTCGGGCCGCCGCCTCCGCACCGGTGCCTCGAACCTGGCGCACTGGCTGGCGATCGCCTACGTCGCCTGCGCCGGCGCCGTCTCAATCGCGCTCTTCGCGTCCCCGTTCCTGCCGACGCTGTGGAACGATGCGCGCGCGCTCCCGACCGCCATCGCGTCGCTGGTCCCGTTGATCTGGCTCGCCGTCATCGACCATCTCGCGTCGCACGCCGACCTGCTCGACATCGAGGACGATGCGCGCGAGACGACGGGGCCGGGACGGCTGTTCCTGACGTGTGCGGGGACGGCGATGGTGCTGTGGAGTGCGCATCTGCTGCGAGCCGTTGCCCATGCCGGATCGCCCGGCCGCCCGCTCGCCTGGACGCTGACGGCGCTCTGGGCGCTGGCGCTGTCGGTGGCCGTGTTCGCCCTTGCCTACACGCTGCTGACTCTGGTCACCGCCCTGGCCGCGCGCAGCGCCGCCCCGCGACGGTTCGAGCACAGCGCGCTGGTCGCGCTCATCGGTGCCGGCCTGTGTGGGTTCCTGCGGCGCGCGGTGTTCCCGACCATCTCGCTCGCCCCTGGCGAGGCGACCGTCCTCGCCATCTGGGCCGGCGCCGCGATCGCGCTGACGTGGTCAGGGCTGATGTTCCGCCGCCCGGCCGTGCGGCGGCGGGCGATCGGCTCGGCCGCGGACGTGCTGTTTGCTCCGACCCTTGGCCGCACCGCAAGCATCTGCGTCCTGCTGACCGTGGTCGGCGTCACGGCGCTGGCGCTGAACGCGCTCGAGCGCCTGGATTGGAACTTCGTCGCCCAGCGCAGCCTCCTGCTGATCGAAGCCGTCCTCGTGTTCGGCCTCGCGCTCCGGACGACTCGCGGCGCCCACGCTGGCCGTTGGTCGAGCGGATGGCTGCAGGCGTGGCCGGTGGCGGCCCTTGCCGCGCTCGTGATGGTGCCGCTCGGCACCGCGCGCCTGTCGGCATGGACCGGCGATCGCGCGCTCGCGCCGGAGGCCGCGTTCGAACGGCAGGCCGCTGGCGAAATCGCGTTCAAGACGTTCGCCGACCTGCTGGTCGCGAGGTCCGGCTTCGACGATCCCGGCTACCAGCAGTTCCTGCAGCGGCACGCGTCGGGCACCGATCGCATCATGGTGCCGGACGTGGATTTCTCCGCGCCGATCGTCCGGGCCGCGCACGGGCGGCGGCCGGACATCTTCGTCTTCGTCATCGACAGCCTGCGCCGCGACTACCTGTCGCCGTACAACCCGTCGGTGACGTTCACGCCGAACATCGACGCGTTCGCCGCGGAGAACTTCGTCTTCAGGAATGCGTTTACGCGCCACGGCGGCACCGAGCTGGCCATGGCGTCGATCTGGTCGGGCGCCACCGCGGTCCGCAAGGTCCGCGCGCACGACTTCGCGCGGATGAATGCGCTCGAAAAGCTGGTGAACGCCAACGGCTATCGCTTCGCCATCAACGACTTCACGATCGCCGAGCACCTGCGCCCGGCGACCCCGAAGACGACTATCGACCCGGGCGTGCCGAGCGTGGAGACCGATCTGTGCCGGAACCTCGAGAGCCTGTCGGCGCATCTCGACCAGTCAGCCGCGGACATGCGCCCGGTGTTCGGCTACCTGGCGCCGATGAACGTACACATCCTGAACACGCAGCGGGGGCGGCAGGCGTCGCTCGACGGCGACTATCCGGGGTTCTACGCGCCCTATGCGTCGCGGCTGCGGCGGATTGACGCGTGCTTCGGCCGGTTCGTGTCGTACCTCAAGGCCCGCGACCGCTACGACGACAGCATCATCGTCTTCACCAGCGATCATGGCGATTCGCTGGGCGAAGACGGCCACTGGGGGCATGGCAGCTGGCTGTATCCCGAGGACGTCCGCGTGCCGCTGATCGTGCGGATTCCCGAAGCGCTGCGGCCGGCGGTGACGACCGATCTCGCGCGCCTCGCCTTCTCGACCGACATTGCGCCGACGCTTTACGCGCTGGCCGGCCGGCCCGTGCGCGACCTCGGGCCGCTCTTCGGCGATCCGCTGTTCGTGCCGGCAGGCGAGGCCCTGCCCGATCGCCGGCGCGAATCGTACGTGCTGACGTCGAGCTACGGTGCGACGTTCGCCCTGCTGCGGCGCAACGGCAAGTTCCTCTACGTCTCGGATCTCGTCGACTGGCGCGAGTCCGCCTTTGACTTGTCGAGCGGACCGATCGGCAGCGCGGTGCCGGTCGACTCCGCGCTTCGGCGCGTCAACCAGCGGCGTATCCGGGAGCAAGTGGCGGAAGTCGGAGAGTTGTACGGGTACCGAGAGACCTGGGAACTGGAGGAGTACGGTGAGGGAGCGGGGGTTCACGTTAGTGGAGCTGCTGATCGTGATCGCGGTCATTGTCGTGGTCGCGGCGATTGCCGTGCCGTCGATGCTGCGCGCGCGCTCCTCGGCCAACGAAACGAACGCGATCGCGTCGATGCGGGCGGTCAGCAGCGCGCAGGCCAGCTATGCGTCGAGCGCCGGTGGCGGCGCATACGCGGTGGCGCTGGCGACGCTCGGCACGCCGTGTCCGTCCAGCACGACGGCGTTCCTCGCCGAAGATCTCGCCACGGATCCGGCGGTCAAGAGCGGGTACCGGCTCGAACTGCAGGCGGCGTCGGGCGCGCCGAACGGCCCGAACGACTGCAACACCACGGCGACGCGCGCCGGCTATTACAGCACCGCCGTGCCGCTGTCGCACGGCATCAGCGGCAACCGGGCGTTCGGCTCGAACAGCACCGGCGCGATCTTCTTCGACCCGTCCGGGACCGCGCCGACCGAAGCGGCCATGGCCCCGGGCGGAGGCGGAACGGTCATTCAATAACCCGGCCTCGTGCAGACGAGCAACGTCCCCTACACTAGTGAGGATGCGGAAGAAACGGTGAGAACTCGCCAGTCAGAAGGGTTCACCCTCGTCGAGCTGCTCGTGGTGATGACGATCGTCGCGGTCCTGGCGAGCGCGGCGATGGTCACGCTACCGGCAGTCCCGCATCCGCTCCGCGGAGGCGGCGGCCGTCACCGCCCTCAACGCCATCAATCAGGCCCAGTTCGCCTACATGCAGTCGTGCGGAAAGCAGCGCTATGCGCCGACGCTGGTCGCGCTCGGCATGCCGGCGCCGGGAAGCCCTCACGCCTTCCTCAGCCCGGACCTTGCCGTCTCGGATCCGCTGCTCAAGAGCGGTTACCTGATCCAGATGGTGGGCACGCCGGCCACGGAAGGGGAGCAGACCTGCACCGGACTCGTGCCGCTGGAGCGTTACCGCCTTACGGCGGACCCGCAGGTGCCTGGGGCGACCGGTAACCACTGGTTCGGCACCAACGTCGATCGCGTGATTTACACGGATTCGCAGTCGTTCGCGGACAACATGCCCGAGAGCGGTCCCCCCGGCCACGGCACGGAAATCAGGTAGAATTGACGATTATGACTGCGAAAACGCGTAATCTCCTGCTGGCGTTTGCCGCGCTCGGGCTCGGAGCGTCCACGTGGTCGAGTTACGTCCACTATTCGCTGCTGACGCAGCCCGGCTACACCAGCATCTGCGACGTCAACGCCACGGTCAGCTGCACGCAGGCCTATTTGAGCCAGTACGGCAGCCTCTGGGGCATTCCGGTCGCGCTCGGCGGCATCTTCTATTTCACGTTCGTGCTGCTGCTCGTCGGCTTCGGTGGCGGCCGGACGCTGCAGGCGCGTGAGAACGTCCCCGGCTACGTGTTCGCGGTCTCCACCATCGCGCTGGCCTTCGTGCTCTACCTGGCCTGGGCGTCATTCTTCAAGCTGAACGCGATCTGTCTGCTGTGCGCGACGACCTACGTCGCCGTCATCGCCATCTTCATCATTTCCGGCGGCGCGACGAAGTTCCCGATGACCGCGCTCCCAGGCCGCGCCACCAAGGACGTCGGCGTCCTGCTCAAGAGCCCGGTTGCGCTGGTCCTCGCGCTGATCTTCAGCGTTGGCGCGGTCTCGCTCATCAACGCCTTCCCGCGAGACGCGCATGCCGCCGGCGCCGCCACGTCGGCCGTCGCCGTGCCGCAGTACCCGCCGCTGACCGATCAGCAGAAGTTCGACTTCATCCGCTGGCTGGAAGTGCAGCCCAGGGAAAACGTGCCGGTCGATGCCGCGGGGGCCAAATTCGTCGTCGTGAAGTTCAACGACTATCAGTGCCCGGCCTGCCGCGACACCTACTTCGCGCTGAAGGCCACCGTCGAGAAATACAAGGGCTCGGCCGAGGTCAAGTTCGTGACCAAGCACTTTCCGCTCGAACCCGAGTGCAACGGCAACGCGCCGGGCGGGAACCACGTCCTGGCGTGCGAGGCGGCGGCCGCGATGGTCATGGCGGAAAGCAAGGGAACGGCCGATAAGCTCGAGGAGTGGATCTTCACCAACCAGCAGACGTTGACCGGCGATTCCCTGCGCCAGGCGATCAAGGACGTCGGCGGGGTCGCGGATTTCGACGCCCAGTACGCCCAGACGCTGATGGCCGTGCGCAACGACGCCGGGATGGGGGGACTCCTCAAGGTCAAGTCGACGCCGACGTTGTTCCTCAACGGCCGGCGCGTCGAGTCGGGATTGCCGCCGACCTACGTCGAGCTGGCCATCGAGCACGATCTCAAGAAGTAGCTGCAGCCCAGGGTCGCCTCGGCATCCGCGCGTCCGCGTGACCGCGCTTCTACCGGAGTTATGGCCCCCGCGATTCGAATCGACGAGCTCACCAAGGACTATCTAGTCGGCTTCTGGCGCAAACGACCTTACCGGGCACTCGATCGCCTGTCGCTCGAAGTGCAACCCGGCGAGATCTTCGGGTTCCTCGGTCCCAACGGCGCCGGCAAGACGACGACGTTGAAGCTGCTGATGCAGCTGATTTTTCCATCTTCCGGCCGCGCCGAGATTCTCGGCCGTCCCGTTGGCGACGTCGGCGCGCGGCAGCGCATCGGCTACCTGCCCGAGAACCCGTACTTCTACGACTACCTGAGCGCGCACGAATTGCTGCAGTACTTCGGCCGGCTGTTCGGGCTGTCCGGCCCCGACGCCCGGAAGCGCGCCGACACGCTGCTGGATCGCGTCGGCATCCCACCCGAGCGGCGGACCCAGCAGCTCCGCAAGTACTCCAAGGGCATGATTCAACGCGTCGGCATCGCACAGGCGCTGCTGAACGACCCGGAAGTCATCTTCCTCGACGAGCCGATGTCCGGGCTCGATCCGCTTGGCCGGCGCGATGTGCGCGCGCTGATCATGGAGCTGCGCGATCAGGGACGCACGGTGTTCTTCAGCTCACACATCCTGGCCGACGCCGAAGCGTTGTGCAGCCGCGTCGCGGTCGTCGCCGGCGGGCGGCTGGCGGCTGCCGGCAGCCTGACCGACATCCTCGCGTTCCAGGTCCGCGGCTGGGAGCTGGTGGTCGCCGACCTCAAGCCCGAAGTGCTCGCGCGGATCACGCCGCGTATCCGCCAGAGCACCGAGATCGCGGCCGCATCGCTACGCGCTCGAAGTCCCGGTGGAGGTCGCGCCGGAGCAGCTGCTCTCGGAGCTGGTGGCGACCGGGGCGACGCTGGTGTCCCTCAACCCCGTTCGCGACACGCTCGAGGACTTCTTCGTGCGGCGCGTCGCGGAAATGGGCGACGGCGCGCGTTCGGCCTCCGAGGACGGCGTCGGCATGCGCCGCGCGGCCGCGGGGCCGCAACAGGCCGCCCGCGAGGACAAGCGATAATGCGGGCGTCTGCTGGGTCGCCGTCAACGTCTTCAAGGAGTCGGTGCGCGACCGCGTGCCGTACAACCTCGCCATCTTCGCCGTGCTGCTGATCGCCTCGTCGTACCTGATCGGCCAGCTCACGGCCGGGCAGGACGTCAAGATCATCAAGGACCTCGGCCTCGCCGCGACGGCGGTCTTCGGCCTGTTCATCGCCGTGTTCATCGGCATCGGCCTGGTCTCGAAGGAAGTCGAGCGGCGCAGCATCTACGCGCTGCTGGCGAAGCCGATCAGCCGGCCGCAGTTCATCGTCGGGAAATACGCCGGGCTGGTGCTGACGCTGGCGTCGAACGTCGCGGTGATGACGGTCGCGCTCTATGCCGTGCTGGCCTTCATGACCTACACCGAGTCGCCGGAGTTCCGCGCCGCGTGGGACGCGCCCGGCGTCGATCCGCGCATGCTCAAGGCGGTTGCGCTGATCTTCGTCGAGTTGATGATCGTCACGGCGATTGCGCTGTTCTTCTCGACGTTCTCGACGCCGATTCTCGCCGCCGCGTTGACCTTCGGGTTCTACGTGGTCGGCAACTTCAACGCCGACCTCAAGAACTTCGACCGCATCGTCGACTCCCAGGTGGCGATCTGGCTGGCGCGCGGCGTCTACCACGTGCTGCCAGACTTCTCGGCCTTCGACGTGAAGATGGAGGTCGTTCACGGCCTGCCGGTGGCGGCCGGCTACATCGCCGGCACCATCGCCTATGGCCTGGTCTACATCACCGCGCTGCTGATCGTCTCGGTGCTGATCTTCTCGCGGAGGGACTTCAAGTGATTCGCGGCCGCGCCTTCGTGCTCGGGATCGTGGCCGCGATGCTCTGCCTGGCCTCGGCGATCGGCCTCCAGATCGCCCGCGACCGCCAGTATTCGCGCGAAGAGGCGCAGGAGCGCGCCATTCTCTACGTTCGCTCGCCGGAGGCGCTGCGCCGGATCGCGCTGTCGTTCGACGCCCTCCTCGCCGACGTCTACTGGATCCGCGCGCTCCAGCACTACGGCGGCGACCGCCGCGACACGGTGAAGGGGAAGAAGTACGAGCTGCTTTACCCGCTGCTCGATTTGACGACGTCGCTCGACCCGTACTTCAACATCGCCTACCGGTTCGGCTCGATCTTCCTGAGCGAGCCGTATCCCGGCGGCGGCGGGCGGCCGGATCAGGCGATCGCGCTGCTGCGGAAGGGCATCGGCGTCCAGCCGACCAAGTGGCAGTATTACCACGACATCGCGTTCGTCTATTACTGGCAGGTGCGTGACATGGAGGCGGCGGCGGCCTGGTTCCGGCGCGCCGCGTCACAGCCGAACGCTCCCAACTGGCTGGAGCCGGTCGCGGCCACGATGCTGATCGAAGGCGGCGACCGAGCGTCGGCCCGGTTCCTGCTGAACGAAATCATCAAGTCGGAGGAAGCCTGGATTCGCCGGATGGCGGCGCGCGCCCTGAAGCAGGTCGACGCGCTCGACGGCATCGAGATCCTGCAGCGCATCGTCAACGCCAATCCGCCGGCCGCGGGCCAGCCGTACTCGTGGGAGGATCTGGTCCGGCGCGGCAGACTGCGCGGCATTCCGGTGGACCCAGGCAATACCCCGTTCGCGATCGATCCGGCCACCGGCGCGATCAGCGTCTCCCGCGAGTCGGAGCTCTTTCCGATGCCTACGCGACGGGCCAAGTCGTGACGGCCGATACCATCTGGCTTGTCGTGTTCGCCTGGCTGGGCGCTGTCGGTCGGAAGCTTCCTCAACGTCTGCATCCACCGCATACCGTCGGGCGCCTCGGTCGCGAGCCCGCCGTCACGCTGTCCCGGATGCGGCTACCAGCTGCGCTGGTTCGACAACATCCCGGTCGTCAGCTACATCATGCTCGGCGGCCGCTGCCGGCAGTGCCGCGCGCCGATCAGCCTGCGCTACCCGATCGTCGAGTTACTGACGATGGCGGTGTTCCTGCTGCACTGGTGGATGTTCGGCTGGACGCTGCTGATGGTGGTGCGGCTGGCGTTCGCCTGCGCGCTGATCGTGCTGTTCGCGATCGACCTCGAGCACCACCTGCTGCCGAACGTCATCACCCTGCCCGGCATCGTCGCTGGCCTGATCGTCAGCACCATCGCGCCGCCCGGATTGAAGGACGCGCTGATCGGGACGTTGATCGGCGGGGGAGTGTTGTGGGCGATCGGCGAGGCGTACTACCGCTACTCGGGCCGCGAAGGCATGGGCGGCGGCGACGTCAAGATGCTCGCGATGATCGGGGCGTTTCTGGGCTGGAAACTCGTGCTGGTGACGCTGGTGCTGTCGTCAGTGGCCGGATCGGTCATAGGCGTGACCGTGATCGCGTTGCGCCGCGGCGACATGAAATACGCGCTACCCTACGGCACCTTCCTGGCCCTCGGCGCGCTCGCGGCCTCGCTTGTCGGCGATCAGATCGTCACCTGGTATGTCGGGATGTATGGCTTCTGAGATATCGCGTCGTGATCGGTGATCAGGGATCAGTGATCACCGATCCCCGATCACGACGTGATCGCGGCGATCACTGATCCCCGATCACTGATCACGACGCGATCCCGATCAGATCCCCGTCGTCGTGGTCTGGCCCGTCAGCAGGGCGATGCGCGCCTTGACCTTGTCGGCGTCGGGCGCGGTCGGCGCCAGCCGCAGGTAGTCGGCATACGCGGCGGCGGCATCCTGCTTCTTCTGCAGCGCCTCGAGGCTGATCGCCAGCGCCATCCGGAACGAGGCGTCCTCGGGATTCAACGCGACGGCCTTCTGGTACTCGGGCACCGCCGCGGCGTCGTCGCCCTTCTTGTGGAGCGTCAACGCCAGGTTGAATGTCGTCACGTAGTCTTCGGGATAGAGCTGCTGCGCCCGGCGATAGGAGGCGACCGACTCGTCCCACCGGTGCAGCAGCGCGAGGGCGCGGCCGAGGTTGAACCGGTAGGTCCAACGATCCGGATTGAGCGAGCAGGCGCGCTCGAAGTGCGGGATCGCTTCCTCGGTGCGTCCCATCCGCACCAGCACCTGGCCGAGATTGCTGAAGGACTCCGCGTCCTGCGGGTTCCTGGCCACCGCCGCTTCGAACTTCTCGATCGCGCCCGCGTTATCGCCCGCCGCGTAGGCGACGCTCGCGCTCGCCGACGGATCCATGAACGGTCGCTGAGTCTCGGGTGCGGGCGCCTCCACCGGGGGCGGCGCCGCGGCCTGGCGGCGCGCTGCGAGCGGATCGGCCGGCGTGCCGGTCACGCGCGCTTCCGTTGTCGTGCCCGTCGAGAACGACAGCCATGCGACCGCGAGCGCGACCACGGCGAGGACGATGCCCGAGCCGATCGCCATGCGCTTGCTGCGAGCCGCTTCAGCGGCGACGTCCACCTTGACGACGTGGGTCCGGCATTTTGGACACCGGTCGCGCGCGATCGCGAACTTGGCGCCGCAGTTGCTGCAAAGGGTCGTCTCCGCCACTACCTGATCTCCCGCCACGACAGAATGCGCACGCCGACCTGGCCGACGCCGTTGTTGTAGTCCTCGGGGTCTCCGAACTTCTCGATTGCCGCGCCACTGTTCGCACCCGAGCTCGCGGTGGTCGCGACGTAGAGGTGCTGGTCGACGATGAACGGCGCGGTGGCGCGGCCGGCCAGAGTCCTGGCGATCGTGCTTTCGTTCTTGTCGAGCTTGCCGTTGCCGTCCGCGTCGTAGGCGGCGCCGCCGGCGTAGGTCACGGCGTAGAGGTTGGTGGTGAAGTCCGCGCAGGGTGTCGTCGCGGTCTCGTTGGTCGTGGTGAAGAACACGATGTCGCCGGCGACCGAGGGCGAGGTCGAGGGCCGTTCGCCGGTGGCCAGCCCGCCGATATTACTGACGGTCGCAAGGTTCTGCGAGAACATCGTCGAGGCGCCGGAGGTGCCGTTCTTCAGGCCGAACAGCTTGAACGTGCCGATGCCTCCCGGGGCGCTGGCCGGCAGGATGTCGCTGCCGGTCGAGAAGAACATGTAGACGTCCGTGCTGCCGACGAAGAGCAGCGCCGACGACCCGTAGATCGGCTGGGCGGTGTCGATCATCTGGGTCTTGGTCATGGCCCCGGAGTCGGTGAAGTTGAACCGCCAGTACTTGCCGTCGATGTCGCCGAGGAACGCCTTGTTGACGGTGTAGCTGCCGTTGTCGCCGGCCGCCGTCGGGTCGGCCTGGAGCGCGTTCTTCCTCCCGTTCGCCGCGACCTCTCCCGCCACGATGCAGCCGGTGCCGCCGCACGAGCCGCCGGACGCATTGCCGACCAGCTTGCCGGTGTCGGCGTTGATCAGGTACATCGCGTTGCCCGCTTTCGGCGCCGTGGCGCCGCGGTTCGGAATCAGCGACTCGACGTCCGGGAAGTAGCCGGAACCGACGATTACGGCGTTGATCGAGCGGTCGGCATTCAGCGGCCCGACCGCCGGATCCGACCAGGTCAGGCCAACGGTCTTCTCGGCGTAGGTCGCGGTGGCCTTGAGGTCGCCGAACATCTTGAACTTGCCGCCCGGGGTGCCGTCGGTGACGGCGAAGGTCGCCAGGAAGGTCGGGTTGAAGCTCGAGTAGTTCGGATAGGCCCACTTGAAGACGATCGACTCGTCAGGCGCATCGAACTGGCTGAGCAGCGTGTTCACCGCGGACAGGTCGTCGGCCTCGGGCGAGATGCCCATGCCCGCTTCGGACACGTCGAAGGCCTGATAGAAGGTGCCGCCGTTGCCCTGTCCGATGAGGAGCAGGCTCTTCCAGTAGCCGCCGATCTTGACCTCGGCGAGCTTGGGCGAGCTGTCAACGAAGTAGTCGAACTGCTCGACCGGCTGGCCGTCGCCCAGCGTGCGCAGCTTCGGCAGCAGGTTGTAAGGGATGAACGCCCACACCTCGAAGCCGGTGCGGGCGTCCACCGCGTGAATCATCCCGTCGTTGGCGCCGAAGAAGATCAGGGAGCGGCGCTCCTTGTGGTTGCCGGCGAACGACCCTGGCGCATCGCTGCGGCCGTAGTCGACGTCGGGCGCCGGATCGAGCGACGGCGGATCCATCAGCGCCGGTGTCGAGCCGATGATCGCGCCGAGCGGCTGCGAGCGAACGTACGAGATGAGGGTGCTGGTGTTCGCCCCGACCCCCATGTGCGCGGTCAGCGTCGCGGCGTTCGCGGTCGTGAAGGCGACGACCGAACCGCCGCCGCCGCCGTCGGGGATATAGGTGAAGATGTTGCGCGAGTTCGGATCGGCAGGCACACGGGCCATGCCAGCCAGGGTCGGGCGGCCGTCGAGATCGGGCCACAGCTTGGTGTTGTCGCCGACGAACTTCCAGCCGGTCGGTTTCGTGCTGTCAACGACCGGCTTGTAGGCCCTGAAGGCTCGTATGCGGCCGTCGAAGCCCGGTAGCGAGAAGCCGGCCGTGACCAGGACGTTCGATCGTTGCGGCAGCGTCATGCCGCAATCGAGATCGGCGCTGTCGCGGACCCCGTCGCCGCCATTGTCGATGCCATCGGTGCAGGAGCCGGCGCTGGCGCTGTCCTCGGTCTTGATGTTCGGCGCGATGTCGGTGTTCTGGAGCGGCGTGCCCTGGTAGTCCTTCGCGTTCCTCAGGTTGACGGTGCCGACGATCGGGCTGACCGGCAGATATTCGCTGGACTTGCCGGCATCGAAGTCGGCCGACCGCGCGTAGCCCTGCTGCACGGCGTAGTTGATCGCTCGTGTCAGCTCCGAGGCGTGGGTGATGCGCTGATACCGTCCGGCGCTGGCGGTCGCGATCGCCTGCATCTCGGCCTCGTCCGCCGCCGCCGGCTTGACGCCGAGGACGTGAATCGGCACCCGCTTGGTGACGGTGCTCGCCGTCACCGACAGGAACGTCGCCGCGGTGGTGGTCGGGTCGTGGGCGGCGGTGTAGGCAGCGTTGCCATCGTCCTTGCCGCCGGTGATCAGGATCACGATGACGTTGCGGCAGGCGCGGTTGGCGGCGGTGTCCGCGGTCATCGACGCGACGACGGCGTTACGCGCGTCGACCAGCGCGTAGTCGATCGGCCGGTCGTTGTAGCCGACGTCGCCGAGGCCGGCCGGGATCAGGCCGGCGTTGTCGCCGGTGCCGCGATTGACCAGCGTCACGATCGAGGTGGCGGTGTTGGCGGCCGGGGTCACCATGACGGTGCCGACTGGCGGGATAGTCTGCGCGAAGCTGGCGGCGGCAACGCTCGGCGCGTAGATGCCGTACCTGCTGAGGCCGGCGTTGCACGGATTGGTGTCGCTGTAGAGCGCCTGCGAGAGGTCGGTGACGCGCACCGGCCTGTCGCAGTTCGGTGAGGCGCGCCAGGCCGGAGTCTTCTGCCGCAGGCGGATCAGGCCCCACCGGTTCGCGGCCCCGACGTTCTCACCGACCGCGGCAGAGATGCCCTGGCGCGCGATAGCCCAGCGGGTCTGGTCGAGGAAGGCCGCATCCGTCGCCGGGACACCGGTCGCCGCGGTGGCGTTGATCCGGGTGGCGGTGTAGCGGCCCGGCGACACCTCGTAGGCGAGATTCTGGAACGTGCGGCGGTAGAACGGCTGCGTCGGCGGCGTGATGTTCGGGAACGCGTTCATCACCAGCGGATCGGCCGTCGACGAGTAGACGTTCGGATCGTAGAAGTTGCCGTTGCCGTCTTCGAGCATCTGCAGCGACGTATCGACCACGATGATGACCGTCGGCGGGACCCGCTTGACGAACAGCAGCGGATCGAGCTGCGCCGAGGCCGTGCTCGCCCACAGCACGCTGGCGAGCAGGCACAGCGCCGCGCCCGCGTGGTGGCGCCGCGACGTGCCTCGCGCCCGCCTGGTCGTCGTACGGCTGGTCCGGTGTATAGAGAAGGTCTGTGATCGCATTGGCTCGTACCGTCTAGTTCAACGACTGGCGGTTATTGGTGAGCGCCTTGCCGGCCACGCCCACCGCCGCCTTGCGCGCGCGCTGGTTCAGTTCTTCCTGTCCGCGCTGCGCGATCTGGCCGCGCTCGATTTCCGTGCTCGACGTCCGCGCGACCGTCACCTCGACGACCTTGCGCGTCCCGGTCGGTCCGATCGCCTCGGCGTGCAGCGTCAGCGTGCCGTTGCTGTCGGCGAGCGCGTTGTTGTCCGGGATGCTGCCCGGGTTGCCCTGCGCGTCGGGCGGAGCATCGGCCGGATCGTCGGCGACCCACACGCCGACGTAGTACGGGCTGTCGATGCGTGCGTTCGGCAGCAGTTCGGAGACCGGGCCCCACGCGAACAGCTTCCACTGCGGGTTGTTGCCGCCCCACAGGTTCAGGGTGTCGGTATCCGCCTGGAGCTGGGCGGTCGCGGTATTGGTGCCGCAACAGAGCATCAGCGTGCCGCCGCCCGGCAACGTCTTGCGGGCCGTCATCGCGCCATCGATGAACGACGACTGCACGCTGCCGGCGAGCACGTCGTTCCACCGCGGCACCATCAGCAGGTCCTGCACCACCCGCTCGACCATCGCGTCGGCGGCGTAGATCGCCTCCTGGCTGTTGCGATGGTTGTTGGCGATCATCGTCTCGGTGTTGCTGACCATGACGACGGCGGCGCCGAGGGCGGTGAGCAGCATCATCGACATCAGCGCGATGATCAGCGCGGTGCCGTCTTCGTTGCCGAGCCGCGTGCGAAGTCTCGTGAACATGTGCGGCCTCAACGAGTCAGATTCAGGTTGCGCGGCGTCACTTCGAACCGCACGATGTAGTCGGGCACCAGGCGGTTGCCGCCGGCCGAATGCGCCGGGTTGGCGAACAGGGTCGTGTCCGAGCCGCGCAGCGCCGGCGACGTGGCCTGCATCCGCAGCGTCACCCGCAGCTTGCGGATCCGCAGCAGGTCGGCGTCGAACTCGTTGTCGCCGCTGCCGCACCACGGGCCGTCCTGGAACATCGTCAGCGGCAGCATCGCCAGCGAGCCCTCGCTGGCCGCGAGCACCGGCATCCCCCCGACGTTGTAGTTGCCCGCGGCGTCGTAGAGGCAATTCGCGCCCGCGCCCGGCGCCGGCTTGGGCTGCAGCGGCGGGTTCGGTTCGCCGAAGTAGTCGATCTGCAGCCCGACCACGTCGTCCGCGATCGGCAGGTCGGAGTAGCCGCCGTCGTACTTCATCAGCTGATTCGTCGCGGCGTTGCGGTAGTAGGTGTTGCTGACGATCTGGGTGATGGTCGAGCCCGCTCGCGTATTCATGATTGAACTGCTGGCCGCGGTGCTGGAGGTGGCCGGCATCATTCTGCACCTGCGTGACGGTGAAGGTGTCGAAGTTGCCGGTCGAGTCGAAGATGATGACCGCCATCCCTTCCACGAACCCGCACAGCTCCTTCGCCACCGGACAGTTCGGCGGATAGGTGACCTTGATCTCGGCAGATTTCGGCGGCATCGACTGCGCGATCGTCGTCTGCGAATAGGAGTTGGGGATGTACGTGAGCGTGACCACGTCCGGCAGCGCGACGGCGCGCCCCGCCGTATCGATCAGCCCCAACCGCCGCGGCACGATCGGCGCGAAGAAGTTGATCAGCGAGCCGGTGCGGCTGCCGAAGTACGGGCCGGCCGCCGACATGATCATTTCCTTGAACAGCACGTCCGAGCCCACCCGCATGCGCTGCTGGAGGTCGGCCTGTTCCGGCTGCGCCTGCGCGGTGCCCTGCGCCGGATTCAGGATGCCGAAAATCGCGCCGGTCACCGTCAGCATGATCGCCGTCGAGATGATCAGCTCGATCAGCGAGTAGCCCGCTTCCGACGTCACGCGGCGTCGCGCGCTCATGATGCTTTCCTTGTCTTCACGCTCGTGAGCAGCGCGTCGCCCGGCATGCGCCGGCGGAAGGTGTCCTGCGTCGGTCGCCGCGCGTTCTCGACCGCGAGCGGCGAGACCAGCACCTGGATGACGATCGTGTTGTTCGGGTTCGTCGGCAGCGGCACGATCGCCCACCGGCGCACGAACATCGCGGTGTCGGGAGCGGTCAGGCCGGTCCCCACCCAGGCGCCGTTGGCGTCGAGATAGTCGACGTAGCCGAGCGTGTTCTCTTCGAGGCTCCGGGCCGGCGACGGGTTCAGGCCGCTGCCGTTGGCGGTGTGCGGGTAGACCGCGAGATTCGTGCTGGTGTCGGTCAGCGGCAGGCCCAGCCCGTTCAAGTCGAAGCCCCACGTCAGGGAACGAATCTGTTCGAGCTTCTGCGTCGCCAGCGCCGCGGTCGACGTCTGTCCGCGCGCCACCTGGTTCGCCTTGGTCGAGACGGCAAACAGCTGCGCGACGCTGAGCGACACGGTCATCAGCAGGCCCATCGAGATCACGACCTCGACGAGGCTGAAGCCGCGGCTATTGCTGATACTGGATTTTTCCCGCGGCATTGATCGTCATCGCTTTCGATTTGTTGCGCCGCGTCACGGTGATCGTGAGCGGCGACGTCATCGTGGTCACCACGTTCGAGACGACGCGAAACGCCGTGCCGTCCGGATGAAATTCGATGACGTCGGTGGCGACCGTCGCGCCGTTGGGCAGCGTTCGCACCGGGCCGTCGTAATTCGGACGGGTCATCAGGTCGTTGTCAGCGGGGAACGGGTACGCGCTCGTCAGGCACCGGTTCGAGGCGGTGTCGGCCCCCGAGTTGAGATATTCGACGGTGCGGTATTGCCCGGTCGCCGGGCAGTTCAGCCGCACCCGCAAGATCCGGTTGGTGGTCACCGACTTCAGCCTGGCGCTCTGCAGCTCCCGTTCGAGCTCACGCGCGGCCGAGTTCAGCTTCGACGCTTCCGTGACGTCGCCCATCACCGGCAGCCCTACCGCCATCAACGTGGCCGCGACCGCGACGATGAGCATCAGCTCGTTGAGTGAGTAGCCGCGTTCGGACAGACCGGAGAACCGCATGCCGTCGAGTTGAGCAACGGTCCTGCCACATGCGTAAATCGTTGATTGGTAAGTTCTTGACTGAATTGACGAGAGTGCGCGTGGGATCGCCGCCAGGGGCTGTGTTCCGTTTTGGAACCGCGGCTGACGGTTCTGCAACTTGACGACGAACTCGGTCGCCCTGCGGCCGGCGTGGCTGACCAGACTATGATCGGCGCCAAGGCATGAGCCAATCGGGCTATCTCTTTCTGGGCCTCACCGCCATCGTCGCGGCGCTCTCCGCGGTTCTCGCCTTCGCCGTCGTCAAATTCATCGTCGCGGCGCGGGATCTCAGCAACAAGGGACGGTCCGAGGGGGCCGAAACGGCCCTCATGGCCAACGCCATGGAGGACGCGCTTCGCAGCCTGCGACTGCAGGAGCGCGCGATGAAGGCGAGGGCGGAGGCGTCCGAGCGCCTGAGCGACGAAATTGTCGCGAGCCTCACGTCCGGCCTCCTCGTCGTCGATCAGTCGGGGGACGTCCGGACGCTCAATCCGGCGGGGCTGCGATTGCTCGGATTGCCAGATGCGGACTGGACGGGTCCCTATCGCGACGTGCTCTCGGGCGCGTCGGAACTGGTCGCTCTGATCGACGAGTGTCTCAACAATGCCCGGCCCGTGCTCCGGCGCACGGTGAAGACCACGGCCTCGACGGGGGCGACGCATCTCGGCGTCACGGTCTCACCAATCCGCGGCGAGGCGGGGCGCGCCTACGGCGCGATCTGCCTGTTCTCCGATCTGAGCGACATCATGGAGCTCGAGGACCAGCTGCGCCTGAAGGACAGCCTCGCGCGGCTCGGCGAGCTGACCGCAGGGATCGCCCACGAGTTCCGCAACGGCCTGGCGACCATTCACGGCTACAGCCGGTTGCTCGATCTCGAGCGGCTGCCGGAGGATTTCCAGCCGTACGTGAAGGGCATCCGGCAGGAAACCGATTCGCTCGGCCAGATCGTCACGAATTTCCTGAACTTCGCGAAGCCGACCCAGCTCACGCTGACGCCGATCGACATGGAGGCGGTCGTGACGCGCGCCGCCGAAGACATCCGCGCCGACGTCAAGGCACGCGGCGGCGAGCTCCTCATCCGCGGGCAATTCGGACGCGTCGATGGTGATGATGTGCTGCTGCGACAGGCGGTCAGCAATCTGTGCCGGAACGCGCTGGAGGCATGCGTGGACGCCGGCGTGACGCCGCGGGTTGCGATCGACGGTACGGTGGATCGCGATCAGCGGACCGTTCGCGTCACGGTCACCGACAACGGCCCCGGCATCACGCCCGCCGTCGCGGAAAGCATGTTCCGTCCTTTCTTCACCACCAAGGCACGCGGCACCGGCCTTGGCCTCGCGCTCGTCCAGAAGATCGTGGTCACGCACAACGGACGCGTCGCGCCTGTTCCGCACGAGGAACCGGGCGCGCGCCTCGCCTTCACGCTGCCCCTCTCCGAGCGCTGAGGGCAGCGCGGATTCTGCCGCGGCTGCCTCTTCGCGCCGACGCAGTTCCTGCAACGCCCGGCGGTCGGCCCGGTCCCTTCGACCGATTTCCCTAATGATCTGGTGAATGCGGCCGCGGGCGCTCCAATTGCACTCCGGGTGGGGTGTGGCTCCGATGCGTCGCCCCTTCTTACGCACCCTGCTCGCATCCTCCTCCGGAGCGTCGCTGATCGAGGCGCTGATCGCGATGACACTGGTTGTCGTCACGACGACGGGGGTCGCGCAGCTGCTTGTTTGGGCGCGGCGTTCGATTGCCGGCACTTCGGCGACCACGATGGCCGTCATGCTCGCCGCCGAGAAGATGGAGCGGCTGCGAGGACTGACGTGGGAGGTCGACGCGGCAGGCCTGCCAGTCTCGGACGAAACATCGGACCTGTCATCGGAGCCGGCGCGTTCGAGCGGCAGCGGGCTGCGCTCGTCTCCATCTGGTACGTTGACGTCGAACACGGCGGGGTTCGTGGACTTCATCGACCACGATGGCCGCTGGCGCGGGACCGGGGCACGGCCTCCCGCCGGGTCCTCGTTCGTCCGGCGCTGGTCGATCGAAGCCTCGGCGCTGGATCCCGTCAACACCGTCGTTCTGCGCGTCGTGGTGCTGCCAGTCGCGGCGGCCGCGGAAGGAGATCGTGGCACCCGAGGCGTCCAGCTCACCAGCATCAGAACGCGGGTCGGGCGATGAGGCGCGCGACGGCCGGATTCACGCTCGTCGAGGTCCTGGTCGCCACCGCGATCACGCTGATCGTCACCGGCCTGGCGTGCGCGCTCGCGCTGGATGCCCAGGCGGCATGGCGCGCCGATCAGGCGCGGCTCGACCTCCAGCAGCGTGCGCGAGTGGCCGCCGACACGTTGACCCGGGCCCTGCACGAGGCCGGCGCGGGCGCTCTCACCGGGCCGATGCGGAGTGGGCTCGTCAACGTGCTGCCGCCGGTGATCCCCCGTCGCATCGGCATCCGCCACGCCGACCCGTTCACCGCCCTCCGCACCGACGTCGTCACTCTCCTCCACGTCGCGTCTCATGCCGAACCAGCGGAGCTATTGATCGCCTCGGGCGCAGGCGCGGCGGCGCTGGACATCTCGCCGTCGACGTGCACCCTCCCGGCATGTGGATTCGACGCCGGCGAACAGGTCTTGGTCCACGACGTCGCGGGCAACTACGACGTGTTCACGATCACGGCGGTCGCGGGCCTCACCCTGGCGGTGCGTCACCATGGCAGCGGATCTACCGTGTCCTATCCCGCAGGTTCGCCAGTCCTCGCCGTCGAGTCGGCGAGCTACTCCTTCGATCGCGCCGCGAAGGCTCTCCGCGTCTACGACGGCGACGCCTCCGATCTCCCAATCCTGGACGATGTGGTGGGGATGAGTGTGGAGTACGCGGGGGAGGGGTTGCCCCCGGTGTGGCCGAAGCCGGCGGCAGGGCAGGAGAACTGCCTGTATGACGCGGAAGGGGCCTACCGCACCGGACTCTTGCCGGTGCTGTCGGCGGACGTATCGCCGGTGCGGCTGCCGCCCGAACTGCTGGTGGACGGACCCTGGTGCGGATCGGGTTCGAACCAGTTCGACGCAGATCTTCTTCGTATTCGCCGTGTCCGGGTGCTGATTCGGTTGCAGGCGCCCGACGTCTCGCTGCGCGGGTCCAGCCCCGCGCTGTTCCGCCATCCTGGAACCGGCCGCGGCAGCGGCGACACCGCGCCTGACGTCACCGTCGTGGTCGATGTCAGCCCGCGAAATCTCGGGCAAGGACGTGAACCGTGACCGTCGATGGCGGCGAGCGCGGCTCGGCGCTGCTGCCGGTTACGCTGGTGATGTGTCTGTTCGCGGCAATCGTCATCGGCGCCGCGGCCGTCGTGCGGGTCGACGTGATGGTGGCAGGGCATTTCCGGCAGTCGGCCGAGGCACGATACGCCGCTGAAGCGGGGCTGGAGGTCGTGCTTGCGGAGCTGAACGCGCTGGCGACGTGGGCGCCGGTCGTGGGCGGGTTATGGCACTCGCCGTTGGTGGACGGCTCGTTTCTTGGACGCAAGAACGTCCCTGGTGGTGGGACCGTTACCGTTTGTTGCGGGAATGGCTCAGTAGCCGATCGCCTGTCGATTGAGACGCGTCTCTCGCCGCTGCCGATGCGGCGAGGGCTCGATTGGAAGCCGTATCTGTGGACGCCGTTCGATCGGCTGACGTCAGGAGACCACCCCACACGGCTCTACATCGCGGTCTGGGTGGCGGGGGAGGAGGGCGTGTCGGCTGGCGGGGAAAGCGACGAAACCGAGGCGGTCATGATCCGTTCTGACGCCATCGATCCCGGCGGGCGCCGTCGCGCGATCGAGGCGCTGGCGCACCGTCGTCTTGGCGCCGCGCTTAGGGTAATGGCGTGGAGGGAGGTGCGCTGACAGCGGCCCGCGGCTGGGCCGGCGTATAATGGGGGTGGACCTGACAGCTATGATGCACCTCAATTCCGGCGGAAGAACCGTTGTGGCGGCGGTGGCCGCGACCCTGCTGATCGTGTTCGCTGGTGCCCGCGCGTCCGCGCAGACGCCGCTCGCCGAGGTCGCGAAGAAGGAAGCGGATCGTCGCAAGGCGGCGCCGCCGACGGGGAAGGTGTACACCGCCAAGGACCTGCCGGCGTCCGCGCAGAAGCCCGCCCCGCCGGTGACGTCGGAGACGCTGCCGGTCGATCCGGTCGCGGCGGCGACTGCCGATCAGCCGCCCGCCGAGGCCCCGAAGCCCGAAGTCGACGCCCGCAACGAAGCGTGGTGGAAGGATCGGATCATGGGCGCGCGGGGAGAGCTTCGTCGCAACGAGATTTTCGCCGAGGCGCTGCAGTCCCGCATCAACGCACTGACCCGGGAATTCGCGCTGCCGCTCGGCGGCGCCAAGCGTATCGCCGTCGGCGAGCAACGGGCGGAAGCGCTGACCGAGCTCGGCCGCGTCAAGGAAGAAGTCGAGCGCGGCAAGAAGCAGATCGCCGACATCGAGGAGGAAGCCCGCAAGGCGGGCGTGCCTCCCGGCTGGCTGCGCTGACGTTCCCCCGCGTGCCCGCTCCTCCCGCTCAGATCCTCCTCGTCGAAGACAAGGACTCGCTTCGCGCGATGCTGCGGCACGCGCTCGAGCGGCAGGGCCACGCCGTCATCGAGGCGCGGGATCAACCCGAGGCCGTCAAGCATCTCCAGCAGTCACAGCCGGCCGCGGTCCTGTCCGATCTCAGGCTGCCCGACGGTGACGGGTTCGGCGTGCTGCGCGCGTCGAAGGAGATCGATCCCGACGTGCCGGTGATCGTGATGACCGCCTACGGCAGCATCGAGGATGCGGTCGCCGCGATGAAGGAAGGCGCGATGGACTTCCTCGCGAAGCCCGTCGATCCCGATCATCTGCTGCTGCTCGTCAACCGCGCCCTCGAACAGCGTCGCATCGTTACCGAGAACCTGCTGCTGAAGGAGGAGCTCGCCGTCCGCCGGGGCGCTCCGCAGCTGGTAGGCGACGACGTGTCGCTGCGGAAGGTGTTTGCCGGGCTGCAGCGGGCCGCGACGACTGACACGACCGTGTTGATCGAGGGCGAAAGCGGGACCGGTAAGGAGCTGTTCGCGCGATCGCTGCATGCGCTCAGCGGACGGGCCGATGCGCCGTTCGTGGCGATCAACTGCGCCGCGATTCCCGAGACGCTGCTCGAGACGGAGCTGTTCGGCTACGAAAAGGGGGCCTTCACCGGCGCGGCGGCGCGGAAGCTTGGCAAGTTCGAGGTCGCGCACCGCGGCACGCTGTTCCTCGACGAGATCGGCGACCTCCCGCTGACGCTGCAGGCCAAGATCCTGCGGGCGCTCGAGGAGAAGCGATTCGAGCGCGTCGGCGGGACCGCGTCGGTGCAGGTCGACGTGCGGCTGGTCGCGGCAACCAACCGCGGGCTCAAGGCGGCCGTGGCGGCGCGGCGCTTCCGCGAGGATCTCTACTTCCGCCTGTCCGTGTTCCCGATCACCGTCCCGCCGCTTCGCGAGCGGCCGGGCGACATCCCGCTGCTCTCGCGCTACTTCGTCGAGCGGTTCTGCCGCGATCTCAAGAAGAAGCCGCTCATGCTCTCGCCCGGCGCCTTGGAGCAGCTGCAGACCTACCGGTGGCCCGGCAACGTCCGCGAGCTGCAGAACTGCATCGAGCGCGCCGTCATCCTGGCCGACGGGGACGCGATCCTGGCGCGGCACCTGCATCTCACGTTTCTCGAGCCGGCCGGCCCCGAGCCGCCGCCGAGCCCGTGGGAACAGATCGATCTCACCGGCACCCTTCCCGAGGTGACGCGGCGTATCGTCGCGGAAGCCGAGAAGAAGAAGATCGAGCTGGTGCTGCGGGAAGCGGACAACAACAAGGGGCGGGCCGCCGAGCTGCTCGGCATCACCTACAAGGTGTTCATGTCGAAGCTGAAGGAACATCGGATCGACTGACCGCCGATCCGCGCGGCGAATACGCCGTCAGCCGCGAACGCCAATCGCCGACAGCGCCTCCGACAGCTCCACGGTGGTCACGTTCGTGACGACCGTCGTCGATCCCATGCCGGCCGGCAGGACGAAGTGCAGCGTGCCGGCGACGACCTTCTTGTCGCGGCCCATCGCCTGAATCAGCTCTCCAACCGGCAGGTCCCCAATCGGCGGCAGCGGACCCATCTGCGCGATCAACGCGGCGAGCGCATCTCGCTCCGCGACGCTGAACGTGCCCCGCCGCACCCCCAATTCGGCGGCGACGAGCATCCCGTATGCGACCGCCTCGCCATGCCGGAATCGCCGGTATTTCGTGACCGCTTCGAGCGCATGGCCGGCGGTGTGTCCAAAGTTGAGCGCGCGCCGCGGCCCCGACTCGCGCTCGTCGCGACTGACGACGTCCGCTTTGATGCGGCAGGATTCGGCGATGACCGGGACCAGCGAGCCCGGTTCGCGGGCGAAGAGCTTCGGCAGCTCTTCGGAGATACGGTCGAAGAGCGGTCGGCTCGCGATGACGCCGTACTTGATGGCTTCGTAGAGGCCCGCCCGGAACTCGCGGCGCGGCAAGGTCGAGAGCAGCAGCGGATCCACGAGCACCGCGAGCGGCTGATGATACGAACCGATCAGGTTCTTGCCGAGCGGATGATTGACGCCGGTCTTGCCGCCGATGGCGCTGTCGACCTGCGCCAGCAGGGTAGTGGGGACCTGCACGACCGGGACGCCGCGAAGGAAGGTTGCCGCGGCAAAGCCCGTGATGTCGCCGACCACCCCGCCGCCGAGCGCGATGAGGCACGTCGCCCGGTCCGCGGCGGCGCGGATGAGCGCGTCGTAGATCCGCATGACCGTGGTCACGTTCTTGTAGCGCTCGCCGTCCGGAAGCAGGATGGGCTCGTGCTCGGTGACCTGCGCCACGACCTCGCTGTGGTGCTCCCAGACCGGAGCGGTCGAGACGACGAACCGACGGGCTGGGGCCCGCACGTCGTCCAGCAACCTGGGCAGCGCGGCCGCGCCGCCGGCGGCGATCTCGACCGGGTACGTGGCTGACGCGGCGCGCACGTCGATCCGGATTGCGTCGGCGACATCTCCTCCGGAAGGAGGCCCGCCATTCAGCGAATGTGCCATTGATTATCGGGACGGCCGTGATCTGTCGGGGCTGTCTCTGCGGGCCGGTGTTCCGTCACCCGTCCGGCTCTGGACTAAGATAACAGGATCGGACTCGGCGTGGACCTGCGCTCGGATTACCTCATCATCGGAAGCGGCATTGCCGGCCTTCGCGCCGCCGCCGAGCTCAGTCCCGTCGGGGATGTACTGATCCTGACGAAGGCTGAGCCGGGCGAGGGGAACACCGGCCATGCGCAGGGCGGGATCGCCGCCGCCGTCGGTCCGGGCGATTCCCCCGCGCTCCATGCACAGGACACGCTTGCGGCCGGTGACGGCTTATGCGACGAGCGCGCGGTCCAGGCGCTGGTCGAGGACGGGCCGCGGTTCGTCCGCGAGCTGATCGATTGGGGCGCGCGGTTCGATCGCGACTCGCGCGGCGAGCTGGCGCTGGCGATCGAAGGGGCCCACAGCGTACGACGCGTGCTGCATGCGCGGGACACGACCGGGCGCGAAATCGGCAGCGTGCTGTATCAGCGGATCTCGGCCATGCCGCACGTCCGCGCCCATGCCCACGCGCGCGTCGTCGACCTGGTCGTCGAGCGCGGTCGCTGCACCGGCGTCAGGTATCTCGCGGATGACGGGTCGATCGGGATCGCGCGGGCCCGGGCTGTTCTGCTGGCGACCGGCGGGGCCGGTCACGTCTACCGCGACACGACCAATCCGCAGGTTGCGACCGGCGACGGCATCGCGATGGCGTACCGGGCCGGGGCCCGGGTTGCGGATCTCGAGTTCGTGCAGTTTCATCCGACCGCGCTGATGATGCCGGGGGAGCCGCGGTTCCTGCTGTCGGAGGCGCTGCGCGGCGAAGGGGCGCGGCTCGTGAACGCGAACGGCGAGCCGTTCATGGAGCGCTACGACCCGGCCGGCGATCTGGCGCCGCGCGATCGCGTCGCGCGCGGCATCGTCCGCGAGACGGAGCGGACCGGTGCCGTGTATCTCTCGATGGAGCACCTCGATCCGGCGTTCGTGCACGCGCGCTTCCCGCTGATCTCGGAGGCGTGCCGCCGCGTCGGGCTCGACCTGGCGCGCGACAAGATCCCGGTGGGGCCGGCGGCGCACTACGTCATGGGTGGCGTGCAGACGGATCTCGAGGGACGGACGTCGGTGCCGGGCGTGTACGCGGCAGGCGAGGTGGCGTGCACCGGGGTGCACGGCGCCAACCGGCTCGCGAGCAACTCGCTGCTCGAGGGACTGGTGTTCGGGGCGCGCGCCGGGTGCGCGATGCGGGACGACAAGCCCGACGACTGGCCGACCGAGTCGTCGAAGGTCCTGGAGTTCGACGCGTCGCGCCATCGCCGCGGCGAGACGCCCGAGGAGTGCGGCGTCCTGACCATTCCCGAGGTGCAGGACCTGATGTGGCGCAACGTCGGCCTGTTCAGGGATCGCGACGGGTTGAGCCGATCGGTGGCGATGCTGGATCCGACCTGGCGCGCGCTCGACGAACGGATCGCCGCGCGCGAGCCGCTCGACGCGCAGACCTGGCGCGCCGCGAGCATCCTGACGGTGGCGCGGCTGATCGCGCGCGCCGCGCTGCGGCGCGAGGAAAGCCGGGGCGGACACTACCGCTCGGACTTCCCGCAGCGCGACGACACACACTGGAAGCGCCGCGCCTCGGAAACCCGCGACGGGCAGTAGCAGATTATTCAAAGAGGACTTTGTGACCAACGCGAATTCGAGTGGCGACAGCAAGGGCTCCGTCACCGAGATCACGGCGCAATCCGTCGATTTCGGCCGCTGGTACCTGGACGTCGTCCGCCGCGCCGAGCTGGCGGACTACACCGACGTCAAGGGCTGCATGGCGATCCGCCCGTACGGCTATGCGATCTGGGAGCTGATGCAGCAGGCGCTCGACCGTCGCTTCAAGGCGACCGGGCACGTCAACGCCTACTTCCCGCTGTTCATTCCGGCCAGCCTGTTGATGAAGGAGAAGGAGCACGTCGAGGGCTTCGCGCCGCAGGTCGCGTGGGTCACCAAGGGCGGCGACGAGGTGCTCGCCGAGCCGCTGGTCGTACGGCCGACGTCCGAAGCAATCATCGGCACGATGTACGCGAAGTGGATCCAGTCATGGCGGGATCTGCCCGTGCTCATCAACCAGTGGGCGAACGTCGTGCGGTGGGAGAAGGTCACGCGGCCGTTTCTCCGCACCACCGAGTTCCTCTGGCAGGAAGGGCATACCGCCCACGAGACCGAGGCCGAGGCACAGGAAGAGACGCTGAAGATTCTCGCGCTCTACAGGGACTTCGCCGAGAACGAGATGGCGATGCCGGTGATCGACGGCCAGAAGAGCGAGAGCGAGAAGTTCGCCGGCGCGTCGAAGACCTACTCGATCGAGGCGCTGATGGGAGACGGCCGAGCCCTCCAGGCCGGAACCTCGCACAACCTCGGACAGAATTTCTCGAAGGCGTTCGAGATCCAGTTCCAGGGCCGCGACAAGACGCTGCAGCATGCCTGGACGACGTCGTGGGGCGTGTCGACGCGGATGGTTGGCGCGCTGATCATGACCCACGGCGACGACAACGGCCTGGTCCTGCCGCCGCGCATGGCCCCCTACCAGGTCGTCATCGTGCCGATTCCCCGGGGCAACTGGCAGGAGACCGTGCTCCCGAAGGCTCGCGAGATCCAGGCGGACCTGGTGCGGGCCGGCGTCCGCGTCATGCTCGACGACCGCGAGGCCTACACGCCTGGCTGGAAGTTCGCCGAATGGGAGCTGCGCGGCGTGCCGGTCCGGCTCGAGATCGGACCGAAGGATCTCGAGAAGAGCCAGGTGGTGCTGGCCAGGCGCGACACGCGCGTGAAGTCGCCGGCGCCGATGGACAACCTCACCGCGACGATCGTCAATTTGCTGGAGGAGATTCAGCAGGCGCTGTACCAGCGCGCGCTGACGTTCCGGGAGGAGCACACCTCGCGGGCGGCGACCTACGACGAGTTCAAGGCGACGATGGAGGGGCGTCCCGGCTTCGTCATCGCGGCCTGGTGCGGGAGCGCCGACTGCGAGGCGCAGATCAAGACGGACACCCAGGCGACGTTGCGCAACATCCCGTTTGGACCCGGGGGCCCGGGCGCGGCGCCAGACCCGGTGTCCGGCACCTGCGTCAAGTGCGGGAGCCCGGCGACGGCCGAGGCCTGGTTCGCGAAAGCGTACTAGCCCTTCGACTCGGCACGCAGGCTCGCTCAGGGCTAGCGCGCCAGCTGCGGCGATCGCGCCAGCGCCCGGCGCATCGCCGCGTGCCGCTGCGTCAAGCGTTCGCGCCGGACGACGTTGTGGAATGTCGTGGCGAGCTGATGGCGCCAGTGGTCGTCCTGCTCGCGGGCGCGTGAGAACGCCTTCGCGAGCGGCTCCAGGCAGGACGCGTCTCCGAGGAGCTGCAGCGCGCCCATGAACGACGGCGGCAGCGCCTCGCCGCATTCGTCGATGGTTTCGCGCAGGTCGTAGAGCGCGATCCGGCTGCCGCGGAGGGCGAGCGCCTGGTGCAGCGCGCCACGCACCGCGCGCCACTCGTCTCGCCGCACGATCGCCTTGGCGCCACCCGCGAGCGTTACCGCCTGCTCGCGGGCGCGAATCACTTCAATCAACCGGTGCAGGATCGGCAGCGGTGCCTGCTCCGCCTGCGCGGCGAGGGCGGCACGCAGCGTCCGCGGGTCGTCCGGCAGGTGACCGTCCGCCGCGTCGCTCCACACAGCCTCCAGCGGGTCGCGCGCCGACGTCGTCGAGCGCGCGGCCGACGGCTTGATGTCGCGGGTGATGTCATCGACCGCCTGGGTGGCGGCCAGTCGCACCCGCCGTTCGGCCCGCTCGTCGGCGACCGCGGCGATCAGCTCGTCGAGGGCCCCCTCCTGGACTGTCAGCGATCCGCGCTGCAGTAGCTGGACCAGCACGCTGACGCCCTGCACCGCGAGATCGCCGCCGGCGGCCAGCGCATTCCGCGCGGCCGGCAAAGCCCGGTCGTCCCCCACGGCCTCGAGCACTCGCAGGATGGCGAGGTGGGTCTCGCGATCGTCGGTCGAGTCCAGGGTGGTGATGAGCCGGGCCATCGCCCGGCTGCCGATGATGATCAGACGAGCGACTGCCGCCTCGCGGCGCGCCTCGTCTGAGCCCAGCGCCTCGATCAGGGCACGGACTTCACGGTCGGTAGATTTGATCATGATGACGCGCGCGCCGGAATGGCGCGACGTAAGGTTGTATCGGCCGGAAAGGCCCGGGGCAGGAGAGCGGCGCGTCGGGACCGTCCGGGCACCCGGACGGGCTTGGGACGGTCCTACGCTTCCAGCTTGCGCCGCTTCTGGAAGGCGAACGCGATGCCGATGCTGAAGATGTAGAGGACCATCATCGGCCCGGCCAGAATCATCTGCGAGGCGATGTCGCCGCCCGGGCTCAGCACCGCGCCGAGAATGACGATGATCAGCGTCGCGGTACTTGAAGTTCTTCACCAGGAACCGGCCGGTGACGACGCCCATCCGGGCGAGCGCGAACACCAGGACCGGCATCTGAAAGATGACGCCGCAGGCGAGCAGCATCTTGACGTACATGGAGAACGCCGGCCCGACCTTCGGCAGGAACTCGATGAAGTCCGCCTTGAAGTCGATGAAGAACTGCCAGGTCACCGGGAACGCCACGTAGTGCGAGAAGGCGGCCCCGCCAAAGAAGAAGATCGACGCGAATACCACGAACGGGATGGCGAAGCGCTTCTCGTGTGAATAGAGTCCCGGCGCGACGAACAGCCAGACCTGGTAGAGGATGAACGGCGTCGCCACCAGCAGGCCGCCGAGGAACCCCACCTTCAGCCACAGCATGAAGAATTCCGAGGCTTCGGTGGTAATGAGCTTGCCGCCGGGCAGCATCCGGCGCATCGGCAGCGTGACGAACGGGAAAGATATAGCGGTCGAGAAGCGAGAAGGAGACGACGCAGCCGATGGCGCCGGCGATCAGCGAGGCGATCAGGCGTCTCCGGAGCTCGTCGAGATGCTCCAGGAACGACATCCGCCCGCTTTCGAGCTCGAGGTCGTCAGCGTCGGTGAGCTCGATCCGGGGCTTCGTGTCGCCCGATACCGCGGTGGAGTCCGGAGGCCGCTCGAGTGATGAAACCGGCGCCATCAGGCGCTACGCGATTCGCGCGGCACCGTGTCGTCGTCCTCGGCCGGATCGTCGGCAGTCGCCGCGGGGGTGACGGGGGGCGCCTTCTGGGTGGTGCGCTGTTCTTCTTCGACGCGGATCTCTTCGTCCAGCGTGTTGCGCAGCTCGTTCGAGGCGCGCTTGAACTCGCCGAGGCTCTTGCCGAGTGATCGGCCAAGCTCAGGCAATTTTCGGGGCCCGAAGATGATCAGCGCGAGCGTCAGGATGATGATGAGCTCGGGCATCCCGATGGGACCAAACATAAAGCAAACCCCTGAAAGGCTGACGGTTGCGGCTTCGTCTCCGCAATTATAGGAGCCGCTCGACCGGGTGGTCAAGGTGAACGGGCCCACCGCCGGTCCCCGGAAGTCATTGCCAGTGCAGCACTTGGTCTGTTACGATTCAATTATGCGTAATTCCCGATTCCTCCCGGTTGCGCTGCTGGCGGTGGTGCTCTCGGCGCTGGTCGGCGGCTTCTACGGCAGCGTCCTGGCACGGCAGGATGAAGTCACGCAGCAGTATCGGGTCTTCACGGCGGCGCTCGCGGCCATCGATCGCGAGTACGTGGAGGAAGTCCCCTCCGACCGCCTCGTCTACGGCGGCATCGAGGGCATGCTGAAGACGCTGGATCCGCATTCGAGCTTCTTCGATCCGCGCCAGTACGCGCAGATGCGTGAACGGCAGGAGGGTCGGTATTACGGGCTCGGCATCACCATTCAGGTGCTCGACGGCGACATCACGGTCATGTCGATCTTCGAGGGCTCGCCGGCGTTCAAGAAGGGGCTGCGCCGCGGCGACATCATCGCCCGCATCAAGGGCGAGGATGCGAAGGGCTGGACCAGCGAGCAGGCGGTCAAGCAGCTCAAGGGCCCGAAGGGCACCAACGTCAACATCTCGATCAAGCGGCGTGGCTACGATCAGCTGCTCGACCTCGAGGTCATGCGCGACGAGGTCAACATCGTCAGCGTGCGCGGCGTGTTCATGATCGACAAGGAAGTCGGCTACCTGAAGCTCGCCGAGTTCACCGAGACGTCGAACGCGGAAGTCGGCGCCGGGCTCGAGCAGCTGATGGCCAAGGGCATGAAGCGGCTGGTCCTCGACCTGCGCGACAACCCCGGCGGCGCGCTCGATCAGGCGATTGCGATCTCCAACCGGTTCCTGCCGCGCGGCGACATGATCGTCTACACCCGCGGCCGATCGCAGAATTCCGACCAGGACTACCGCGCCACCGAGCAGAGCGACTACACGTCGCTGCCGGTGGTGGTGCTGGTCAACCGCAACAGCGCGAGCGCCTCGGAGATCGTCAGCGGCGCGCTCCAGGATCACGACCGCGCCCTCGTCGTCGGCGAAACCACATTCGGCAAGGCGCTGGTGCAGTCGGTCTACCGCATCGCGGAGAACGCGGGCCTGGCGCTGACCACCGGCCGCTATTACACGCCGAGCGGCCGCCTCATTCAGCGTCCGTGGGACAGCAGCTTCGACGAGTACCACACCTACACGCTGAAGGATCAGAAGGCCGAGCGCCAGCACTCGGAGGCCGACCTGAAGTACACCGATGCGAGACGCAAGGTGTACAGCGGCGGCGGCATCGAGCCGGACAAGTTCATGGCCGGGCCGGTCGAAGGATTCTCGCCGTCGAAGTTCGCGCGCACCCTCTACGCGCGGGGCGCGTTCGTCAACTTCGCCGATCAGTTCATGGCCGAAGGGGACAACCGCTTCAGCGACGCGAACAAGGGCAAGAAGCGGATCGCGCGCGGGTTCGTCGTTGGCGACGACATGGTGCAGGACTTCAAGAACATGCTCGGGACGCAGAAGATCGCGATCGACGAGGCCGGTTTCAAGATCGATCTCGCCTTCATCAAGGCGATGATCCATTACGAGATCGATCTGCCGCTGTTCGGCGTCGAAGAGGCGCGCCGGAACCTGATTCAGCAGGATCCCCAGGCACGCTTCGGCATCAACCAGTTCGGTGAGGCGCAGCGGCTCACGGAGCTCGCGCGGGCGACGCCGAGGAGCACAGGGAAGCAATAGCGAATAGGGCATTTGGCCGCTATATTTTGGGGAGGACTTTGATCTTGCCCCTAGGTATAGGGGCTTGCTAGACTGACGGCCGTTCGTGACTCCAAGGGGCCATCTCACTCTGGGTGGGATGTGGGGTCTCGCCGGAACCGGTCTTGCCACGCGTCCGACTCGCAGAACAATTCATCGTTATGAAGCGCTCCCAGCCGCTTTCGCGCGCGATGCCTCCGCATCACGCGCGTGAGGCGGCTTTTTCTTTTTCAGCCTAACTAGAGGGACCCCAGCACCATGCGGCTCCAACGCCTCGAGATTGCCGGCTTCAAGAGCTTTCCTGATCGTTCGGAATTGACGTTCGATACCGGCGTGACCGCCATTGTCGGGCCCAACGGCTGCGGCAAGAGCAACGTCGTCGACGCCCTGACGTGGGTGCTCGGCGAGCAGAGCGCGAAGAGCCTGCGTGGCGAACGCATGGAGGACGTCATCTTCGGCGGCAGCGATGCGCGTCGTCCGACGGCGGCGGCGGAAGTCCGGCTCAAGCTGAGCGGTGTCGCGGCGCGCGTGCCTGGCAACGAGCCGATCACGGTCCGAGGCAACAGCAATGGCAATGGCAATGGCAATGGGAACGGCAACGGCACGGCAACGGCAACGGGCACGCGGTGGCCGAGGCGCACGATGAAGGGGTCGTCGCGCTGGCCGGCGACGTTCTAGTTCCCGGCCCCGTCGTCATGGCGGCCACGGTGCTCGAGGACGAGACGCCGCTGATCGTGCGCGACGTCGAGTTGATGCGTCGGCTGTACCGGTCGGGAGAAAGCGAATACCTGATCAACGGGGAGACCTGCCGCCTCCGAGACGTCCAGGATCTGCTGATGGATGCCGGCCTGGGCGTCAAGGGCTACGCGGTCATCGAGCAGGGCAAGATCGGCCAGATCCTGAGCGCCCGTCCCACCGATCGCCGGCAACTGATCGAGGAGGCCGCCGGCGTCACCAAATACAAGAGCCGCCGGCGCGCGGCGGAACTGAAGCTCGAGGCGGCGCAGCAGAACCTGACCCGCGTCGACGACATCGTGTTCGAGGTCGAGAAGCAGCGCGGCACCTTGAAGCGGCAGGCCGCGAAGGCGCGCCGCTATCGCCGGCTGCGCGAGGAGCTGCGGCGCTGGGAGAAGGTCCAGTTCACGCAGCGCTACCGCACGCTGGGCGTGGCCATCGAGTCCACCCGGTCCAGGCTGGCGCAGGCCCGCGAGCGTGAAACCGTGGCGGCGGCGCATCTCGCCGAAGTCGAAGCGGCGCTCGAGGCGCTGCGCCTCGATCTGACGACGGCGGACGCCAACGCGACCGAAGCGCGGGAGCTGGCGCACGCGCGCGAGCTGGCCATCGGCCGCCTTCAGCAGCAGATCGCGTTCGATCGCCAGCAGGTCGAGTCGCTCGGCACGACGGCCGCAGAGATCGAGTCGGAGATCGGCACGCTCGAGGCGCGTCGTGAGCCGGCCCGGATCGAGCTCGAGGAACGACGCGCGGCGGCGGCGCGTGCGGTCGCGGACCGCGATCAGGCGGCGTCGGACCTGGCGATCGAGGAGCAGACGTATTCGGAGGTGCAGACGCGGATCGAGGGGCTCGAGGCCGACGTCGAGGCCGCGCGCAGCGAGGTGTTCGCGGCAGTGAACGCGGCGACCGCGCTGCGTCACGCGGTCGAGCATGCCGCGGCGGCGCGCACCCGCATCGGCGAGCAGATCGCGAAGCTCGAGGCCGAGGGCCACGATCTCAGGGTCGAGGTGCAGCGTGTCGAGCAGGACCGCGCTTCGGCGCAGGGAGGACTCGAACGCGCGCGCGAGACGATGGATGGCCTGCGGGTCGAGCGGGGGGCTCGGGAGTCCGAGCTCGCGGGCGCGCGCAGCACGCGTGAAGCGCGCACCCAGGAGTTCCGCGCCCTCGATCACCAGATCGCATCGTTGACGGCGCGCCTGCGATCGCTCGAGGAGCTCACCGCGGCGCGTGCCGAGTACGGCGACGGCGCCCGCATGGTCCTCGCGGAGTCGAACGGCACCGTCGGCCAGATGGGATCGGTCGCGGACTATCTCGACGTTGACGGACAGTACGAACGGGCCGTCGAAGCCTGTCTCGGCGAACTGCTCCAGCACGTCGTCGTGCCGACGCACGAGCAGGCGCTCGCCGGGCTGCAGTTCGCGGCCGAGCGCAGCGCCGGCCGGGTCGGATTCCTGGTCGCGAACGCGGGCTCCGGGCAGCCGGCGGTGAACGAGCCGGGGTCGCACGCGGGTCTGGTGCCCGTGTCCGGCGTGGTGCGCGTCTCGGGTCCGGCTGATGCCGCCATCGCCTCGGCGATCGGCGACGCCTGGATCGCCGACTCGTTCGACGCGGCGCGGGCCGCGGCCGAGGTCGTTCGCGGACCGATTGCCACGCTCGACGGACAGGTGCTCCGCGGACCGTACGTCGTGCAGGGGGGCGCGGTCGCGGAGTCGCGCGGCATCCTCGCGACCAAGCGCGAGATCAAGGAGCTGCGCGACGGCATCGAGGCCGACCGGGCGGTGCTGGAGCGGCTGCGCGACGAGATCGTCATGCTGGACGTGGCCGTCGCCGAGGCCGAGTCGGCGATCGCCTCGCTCCAGGCGGAACTGCACCGGCAGGAAAAAGCCGTCGTCGGTTTCGACCTGCAGGTGGCGAGCGCGGTGGACGCGGCCGACCGGGTCGCGAAGAAGCAGGATCAGATCGGCGTGGAACGCCGCTCGGCCGAAGAGGAGCTCAGGTCCCAGGAAGCCCGTCAGGAGGAGGCCCAGACTTCGATCGGGCGGATCGCCGTCGAGCAGCAGTCGGCGGACGATCGCCTGAACCAGGCGCAGCGCCGCTTGTTCGAGGCGCGCGAAGCCGTCCAGGCGCAGGCGCGACGGACCGCGGAAGCGAAGGCGGCGCACGCCGGGCTGATGGAGCGCGCGGCGGCCTTTGCCGGAGACGTGCAGCGGCTCGAGGATGCCGGACGCGAGCTCGAGGCGCGGGTGGTCAGCCGGCGCGACGAACTGAAGCGGGCCGAGACGCGTCGCGAGCAGCTGCAGCAGGCGATCGTGGTCGCCGAGGCCGACCTTTCGGCCGGGCTCCGCGAGTTCGACGAGCTTCGCCAGAACGTGCGCACCGCGGAGGATCTCTGCCAGGCGCTCCGCGCCGACTTCGACGCGCAGGACGTCCGGATCAAGGACGCACGGCGCGGCCTCGAGTCGGTGCGCGCCGAAGCCGCGCAGCTCGACGTGGCGCGGGCGACCGCGGAGGCGGACCTGACGCACCTGGCGGCTGATTGCGTCGAGACCGTGCAGGCGACGCTGGACGAGGTGGCCGCCGAGGTCGAGCAGCTCGAACGCGACGGACAGCTGGCCAGCCCAAGGCCGGTGGACGACGCGCCGGATCCGTCGGAGTCCGACGGTGACGGGGAAATGGCGGCGGCCGGCGACGGCGCGGATGCGCCACCGCCCGCGACCGAGGCGTCCGCGGCGAAGCCCGCGATGACCGCCGACGAGATGGTCGCCGACCTGCGCATGAAGATCGATCGGATGGGCCCGGTCAACATGATGGCGATCGACCAGTTCGACGATCTCGAGTCGCGCCACACCTTCCTGACCACCCAGCGCAAGGATCTGACCGACTCGATCGCCGCCACCAGCGAGGCCATCAAGAAGATCGACAAGACCACGCGGGAGCGCTTCAGCGAGGCCTTCACCGTGATCAATCGCAACTTCGAGCGCACCTTCACGACGCTGTTCGGCGGCGGCCGCGCCGGCCTGGTGATGCTCGACGAGACCGACGCGCTCGAGAGCGGCATCGACATCATCGCGCAGCCGCCGGGCAAGCGCCTGCAGAGCGTGCAGCTGCTCTCAGGCGGCGAAAAGGCGCTGACCGCGATGGCGCTGATGTTCGCGATCTTCCAGTACCGGCCGAGCCCGTTCTGCCTGCTCGACGAAATCGACGCGCCGCTCGACGACGCCAACATCGGGCGGTTCGTCGAGATGCTCCAGGGGATGCAGGACCATACCCAGTTCATCCTGATCACGCACAACCGCAAGACGATGGAGATCGCCGATCGGCTTTACGGTGTCACGATGGAGGAGCCCGGCGTCTCGAAGCTGATCTCGGTGCAGCTGAACTGATTCGGCGGGGCGCCGATCGTCGTGAACGAATCACGATCCTCCAGGTATCACCGCTCGAAGCGACGCGCGGGTGCGACGGCCGTCATCGCGGCGGCCCTGCCGCTCGCGCTGTTCCTGCTGCCGCCGTTCCAGCCGCGGCTGCGCGACCTTGCCGGCGACTCGCCGGCCGCGTGGATGCTGCTGCTGGCCGCGGCGCAGGGGCTCGCCGTCCTGCCGGCGACGTGGTACCGCGCCTTTCATCTCGAGCGTGAGTACGCGCTCTCGAGCAGCACCGCGGCCGCCTGGCTTCGCGACTATCTGAAGGCCTGGCTGCTGGGCGCCGTCGTCGCGGCGATCGCGGCCGAGGGCGTCTACCTGGCGATGCGCCTGTCGCCGGTGTGGTGGTGGGCGATCGCGGCCGCCGGCGGTGCCACGCTGCTGGCGGCGCTCACCGCGCTGGCGCCGGTGGTCCTGCTGCCGCTGTTCTATCAGACCAGGCCGCTCGATCGCCCGTCGCTGCACCGCCGGCTGCTCGATCTCTCGGCACGCGCCGGTGTTCGCGTGCTGACCGTCCACGAGATCGGGCTGGGCGCGAAATCGCGCCGGGCGAACGCGGCGCTGGTGGGCGCCGGAATCACCCGCCGGATCCTGCTGTCGGACTCGCTGCTCGCGGAATACTCCGAGGACGAGATCGAAGTGGTGCTGGCTCACGAGCTCGGTCATCACCGGCATCGCGACGTGTTGAAGGGCCTGCTGGTCGAATCCGTCGTGATGCTCGGCAGCCTCGCGGCGGCAGCGATGGCGTTGCGGGTGTTGTGGGCGCGGGTGCAGCTGACGTCGGCCACGGACCCGGCCGGGCTGCCGCTCCTGCTGATGACGGCGGGCGCGGTATCGCTGGCCGCCACGCCGCTGCTGAACGCCTGGTCGCGACGCAACGAGCGTCGTGCCGATCGGGTCGCGCTCGACCTGACCGAGCGGCCGGAGGCGTTCATCGCCGTGATCCGGAGGATGGCGGCGCAGAACCTGGCCGAGGAGCACCCGCCGCGCGTCGCGCGCTGGCTGCTGAACACCCACCCGACCGTCGACGCGCGAATCGGGCAGGCGCGCCGATTCAGCGAGGCACGACAGCTGGCGGCGGCCCAGGCAGCGCGCGCAGCTCCCGGCCCCAGTTCAGCCGCAAGAACGACGGTCGTCGGCTGAACCGGCCGGCGTCTGATCAGGGACTCCTACTTAACGACCAGGCGGCCCTTCATGTTGCGGCAGCGATCGTCAGCGGAGAGGTTGCAGTAGAACTCGGTTTCGCCGGTCTGGTCGGCGCGGAACTCGAACGTGACGGTCTGGCCCGCGCCAGCGCGCTTCGAGATCCGGTATTTCTCGTTGGTGAAGCTGTGGGGCATGTCGGCGGCGGTGAAGGTGATCTTCACGAGATCGTCCTTCTGCACGGCGATGACCGCGGGCGAGAAGGCGTGGTCGCGGCCGGTGACGGAGAATTCGCGGACCTGACCCTGCTCGCGGGCTGAGAGGCCAACGAACGACACCGCTGCGAAAGCGAGACAGGCGAGCGGTCGGTTCATATCGGTTCTCCCAGTGATTGACGGATGAGCCTGCGCCAGAGTTCGATCTGGCACAGGCCCGGTCTTCACTTCTTTGGACGGCGCCCCGGCGGTTTTAGTTGGCGCCAGCTGAACCATACGCCCGTAGGCCGAGGGCGGTCAGTTCTTTTCGGCCGGCTGCTCGTCGTCTCGCGGACGGTCCTGACGGTCGCTGCCCTCGGGACGGGGGCGATCTCCCTCCCGGGCACGATCCCCGCCGCCTCTCGGGCCGCGGTCGCGGTCGCCGCCGCGGAACCCACCCTCGCGACGGCCGCCGTGTCCACCTTCGCGGCGGGGACGTTCGCTGTCGCGCCCGCCACCGCCACCGCCGCCTTCGCTCGGCGGAGGAGTGCCCTCAGGCGGTTCGATCAGGACCTTGCGGCTGAGCCGGATCTTCCCGGACGGGTCGATGTTGATGACCTTGACCAGGACCTGCTCGCCTTCCTTCAGCTCGTCCCGAACGTCCTTCACCCGATAGTGCGCGATCTCCGAGACGTGCAGCAGGCCGTCGAGGCCGGGCATGATCTCGACGAAGGCACCGAAATCGGTGATCCGCTGGACCTTGCCCATGTAGGTCTTGTTGAGCTCGGGCGTCGCGGTCAGCTCCTGGATGATGGCAATCGCCTTCTGCGCCGACGCCTCGTCCGCCGATGCCACGTTGACGCGGCCGTCGTCTTCGACGTCGATCTTCACGCCGGTGCGCTCGATGATGCTCCGGATCATCTTGCCGCCCGGCCCGATGACGTCGCGGATCTTGTCGACGGGGATGCGGATGGTGACGATGCGCGGGGCGTAGGCCGAGACGTTGGTGCGCGATTCGCGGAGTGTCGACAGCATCTTGTCGAGGATGAACAGCCGCCCGACGCGCGCCTGCTCCAGCGCCTTGCGCATGATCTCCATGGTGATCCCGGAGACCTTGATGTCCATCTGCAGCGCGGTGATGCCGTCGGCCGATCCGGCGACCTTGAAGTCCATGTCGCCGTAATGGTCTTCCGCGCCGGCGATGTCGGAGAGGATCGCGAACTTGCCGCTCGCGTCATCCATGATCAGGCCCATCGCCATGCCCGCGATCGGCGCCTTGAGCGGCACGCCGGCATCCATCATCGCGAGGGTGCCGCCGCAGACCGAGGCCATCGACGACGAGCCGTTGGACTCCAGGATGTCGGAGACGATGCGGACGGTATAGGGGAACTGCTCCTCGGTGGGCATCATCGGCTGCAGCGCGCGCTCGGCGAGGGCGCCGTGGCCGATTTCGCGGCGGCCCGGGCCGCGGAGAAACTGCACTTCGCCGACCGAGAACGGCGGGAAGTTGTAGTGGAGCATGAACCGCTTCCACTGCTCGCCGTCCATCGTCTCGATCTTCTGCTGGTCGTCGGCGGTGCCGAGCGTCGCGGTGACCAGCGCCTGCGTTTCGCCGCGCTGAAACACCGACGATCCGTGGGTCCGCGGCAGCACGCCGACTTCGATGCTGATCGGGCGGATCTCGTCGAAGGCGCGGCCGTCGAGCCGCTTGCCGCGCTCGAGCGCCTCGTCGCGCATCACCTTTTCCTTGAGCTCCTTGAAGATCGTCTTCGCGTCGCTGCGCCGCTCGATCTCGGCATCGGGAATGCTGGCGATCAGGTCGGCGAGCACCTGATCGACCGTGGTGTAGTTGGTCAGCTTGTCCTGGATGCGCATCGCGTCGGCGAGCGGCCCGTAGGCCTTCTCTTCGACTTCGCGGTAGAACTCCGTGCCGATTTCCTTGACCTTGACCTCGGTCTTCTTCTTGCCGGCCTGCGCGGCCAGCGCGTCGATGCCGGCGATGATCTCCTTGATCGCCGCGTGCGCCTTCTCGAGGGCCTGGACGACGTCCTCTTCGGTGACCTCCTTGGCGCCCGCTTCGACCATCACGATCGCGTCTTTGCTGCCGGCGACGATCAGATCGAGTCGGCTCTCCTTACGCTGGGCGAAGGTCGGATTGATGATGAACTCGCCGTTCACCAGGCCGACGCGAACCCCGGCGATCGTGCGGGTGAAGGGAATGCCCGACAGCGCCAGTGCCGCGGACGCGCCGGTGATGGCGAGCACGTCCGAGTCGTGTTCGGTGTCGGCCGACAGCACCAGGGCGATGACCTGCGTCTCGCGGCGCCACCCGTTCGGAAACAGCGGCCTGATCGGCCGGTCGATGAACCGGCTCGTGAGCACTTCCTTCTCGGTCGGCTTGCCTTCCCGTTTGAAGAAACCGCCGGGAATCCGCCCGGACGCGTAGGTGTATTCCTTGTAATCGACCGTCAGCGGCAGGAAATCAATGCCTTCGCGGGGATTGGCCGCGGCGCAGGCCGTGACCAGCACCATCGTGTCGCCAGACCTGACGACGACCGCGCCGTCCGCCTGTTTCGCCAACCGCCCTGTTTCCAGGGAGATCGTGCGGGAGCCGATCGAGATGTTTCGTGTATGCATGTGTATGTGTTCCGTCTGTAAGCTGCGCCAGCTTCCTGGGTGCGTGCGTGGTCCCGCCGGATCAGCAGTGGGCCGAATCCGGCGGAACGGAGCTGTTACTTCCGAATGCCGAGGCGGCGGATCAGCTCGGCGTACCGGTCTGTGTCCTTGCCCTTCAGGTAGTCGAGCAGGCGACGCCGCTGGCCGACCAGCTTCAGCAGGCCGCGTCGGGAGTGGTGATCTTTTGCGTGGGTCTTGAAGTGTTCGGTGAGGTAACTGATGCGCTCGCTCAGGAGCGCCACCTGCACTTCCGGGGATCCGGTGTCGTCGCCGTGGGTTCGGTAGTTGCCAATAATGTCGGTCTTGCGGTCTCTGGTAAGCGCCACAGGCTTTCCTCCACGAACGGCCCAGACATCGTGCTCTGACACCTGAGAACAGGTGCCCACCAGGCCGCCGTTGCTAACGGGTGAACTACTGTTGGAGTAAACGCAATCCCAACAGACTCAATATTTTACACCAGGACAACAATGGGTTGCAAAAGCCCGCCGGCCGCCGGTTCCCCGATCGCCAGCAGCGCGCCATCGGCGTCCAGCACCCGCACCGGCCCGGGTCCGGCGGAGGCTGGAACGGTCCGTTCGGCCTCCCACAGGTCCTCGACCGCGAGCGCGTTCCCGTGTGCGGCCCGCCGCGCGCCACGGGCGTTCACGACCACGTGCGGCAGCCGCGAGAGCAGTTCGGTCATCGGCCGGAGCCTGACGACCGCATCCGGTCCCTCGCGCTCGATGATCTCGAGCGCCACGCCCTGATCCGCGGTGAACTCGCCGGCCCTGATGCGCCGCAGCGTTTCGAGGTGGCCTCCACAACCGAGGTGCTGCCCCAGATCGTGCGCCAGCGACCGCACGTAGTAGCCGCTCGAACAGGCGACGCGAAGCGTCACCAGGCCGCCTTCGTACTTCAGCAGCTCCAGCTCGCGCACCGTCACCTGCACCGGCTTGATCTCGACGTCCTTGCGCAGCCGGGCCAGGACATACGCAGGCGTGCCGCCGATCTTCTTGGCCGAGAAGGGCGGCGGTACCTGCCAGTAGGTGCCGGTGAACTCGCGCAGCGCGCCCACCAGCATCTCCTCGGGGATCGCGGCTTCTCCCGGGGCGGGCCGCAACCCCACCGGCTGGCCGTCGTCGTCGTGGATGACCCGCTCTTCGGCGTCGTAGGTGGCTGTGGCCGAGCCGAGCCGCACCGCGGCGATGTATTCCTTCTCGTCGCTGGTGAGGAACTGCGCCAGGCGCGTCGCCCGGCCGACCACCAGCGGCAGCACGCCGGTGGCGAGCGGGTCGAGCGTCCCGGTGTGGCCGATTCGGGGAATGCCGATGGCGCGCCTGACTCGCGCGACGACGTCGTGTGATGTGGGCCCGGCCGGCTTGTCGACGACCAAGGCGCCGTTCATGCTGGTGGCCGTGACTCGAGGCCGTTCGCGATCGCCGCGACCAGCCGGTTCAGGATGTCGCCGCGCACCGACGCCAGCGGCCCGCCGACCGTGAAGCCGGACGCGTTCTTGTGGCCGCCGCCGCCGAACGCGTTGGCGACCAGCCGGACGTCGACGTCGTACTTCGATCGCATGCTGACGCGCACCGCCCCGTCGTCGGCGACCTTGAAGAACACCACCGCCTGGATCTCGCGCGCGGTCAGCGGCAGGTTGATCAGCCCCTCGGTGTCGTTATGGGTTGAGCCGGACGCTTCGAGCATCGCGTCGTCCAGGTAGAGGACCGCGAGGCGGCCGCCGTCCAGCAGCTCCATCCGATCGAGGAGCGCCCCGATCAGCTTGAGCTTGCCGAAGCTGTTGCTGTCGAACACCCGTCGCGCCATCGCGGCGGGATTGACGCCGGCTTCCACCGTCTGCCGGCAGATTTCGAACGTCCGCGGCGTGATGTTCGAGTGATGGAACGCGCCGGTGTCGGTCAGGATCGCCAGGTAGATGTGGGTCGCGATCTCGGCGGTCATCGGCACGCCGAGCTCGCGGATCACGTCGAACACCATCTCGCCGCAGGCGGCGGCGGACTCGTCGAACCAGTTGATCGCGCCGTACATCCGGTTGCCGACGTGGTGATCGATGTTGATGATGAAGCGGCCCTCGAACCCGCGCACGCCGGTCCGCGTCAGGTCGCCGCACTCCATCACGATCACGGTGTCGGCATCGGCGTCGGCCGGCACTTCCGCCGCGATCTCGATGCGATCCATGCCGGGGAACTCGAAGTAGTGCTCGGGGGCGGAGTCGGCGTTGATGATCCGCACCTCCTTGCCGAGCGCGTCGAGGGCGAAGGCCATCGCCAGCTGCGACCCGAGCGAGTCGCCGTCGGGGCGGGCGTGCGAGGTCAGCAGGAACCGGTGCCGGGCGTGAATCTCGCGGCCGATTTCCGCGATCAGACGAGCCGACGAAGGCTGCGGCGCGGCCACAGCGGAGGAAAGGGGCGCGGATTCGCTCATTTGTGCTTGGGGTCGTCGGTGTCGCGGCGTTCGTCGGCGTCGTCCTCGGCCGGCGTGGAGGGGGCGCTCCCGGCCGCGTCTCCGCCGTCCTCGGCCGGCTGGCGGCCAGCGCTGATCTCGTGGAGGATCTGCTCGATGCGGTCGCCCCGCTCGATGGACTCGTCGAAGAAGAACTCGAGCAGGGGGACCCGCTTGAGGCGCAGCCGGCTGCCGATCTGGCGGCGCAGGAACGGCGTCGCCCGGCCGAGCGCGCGCGCCGACTCGCGCCGGGCCTTCTCGTCGCCGAGCGTCGTGTAGTACACGCGCGCGATCTGCAGGTCCGGTGTGACCTTGACGTGCGTGATGGTGAGGAAGCCGATGCCCGGGTCGTGGACTTCGCGGGCGATCAGCTCCGACAGCTCCGCGCGGAGCTGATCGCCGATCCGGCTGGGACGAGAAACTGACGACATGGCCGTCGTTCGTCCCGGCTAGCCCACCTGGGCCGCCACCTTTTCGACAACGAAGGCTTCGATGACGTCACCGACCTTGATGTCGTTGAAGCGCTCGAAGCCGATGCCGCATTCGAAGCCGGCCTTGACCTCGGAGACGTCGTCCTTGAACCGCCGCAGCGAGCCGATCTTGCCCTCGAAGACGACCACGTTGTCGCGAATCAGGCGCGCCTGGGTGTCGCCCGAGCGGGTGATGCGGCCGTCGCTGACCATGCACCCGGCGATGGTGCCGAACTTCGGCACCTTGAACGTCTCGCGCACCACGGCCGACCCGATCCGGACGTCCTTGAACGTCGGTTCGAGCAGCCCGGTCATCGCCTTCTTCATCTCGTCGACGACGTTGTAGATGACCGAGTGCAGGCGGATGTCGACGCTCTCGCGGTCGGCGACATCGGAGGCGTTGCGGTCCGGCCGCACGTTGAAGCCGATGATGATCGCGTTCGACGCCGAGGCCAGCAGCACGTCCGACTCGTTGATCGCGCCGACGCCGCTGTGGATGATGCGGACCTTGACCTTCTCGTCGGTGAGCTTGGTCAGGGTATCGCCGAGCACTTCCGCCGAACCCTGGACGTCGGCCTTGACGATGATCGGCAGCTCCTTGACGCCGCCTTCGGCGATCGCCGCCTGCAGCGACTCGAGCGTGAGCCGCGCGCCCTTGCCGCCGAGCGCCTTCTCCTTGGCCTGCATCTGCCGGAAGGTGGCGATCTGCCGCGCCTTGGCCGCGTCGGTGAGCGCCTGGAAGGCGTCGCCGGGCGAGGGGAGCCCGCCGAGCCCCAGCACCTCCACCGGCGTCGCGGGGCCGGCGCTCTTCAACTGCCGGCCGCGGTCGTCGATCAGCGCGCGGACCTTGCCGACGATGGTGCCGGCGATGAGGGTGTCGCCGACGCGGAGCGTGCCGTCCTGGACCAGGATGGTCGCGACCGGGCCGCGCCCCTTGTCCAGTTTGGCTTCGAGCACGGTGCCCGAGGCGTTGCGTTTCGGGTTGGCCTTGAGCTCGCTCAGCTCGGTGACGAGCAGCACCATCTCGAGCAGCAGCTCGAGGTTCTGCTTCTTCTTGGCCGAGACTTCGACCATGACGGTCGAACCACCCCATTGCTCCGGCGTCAGGCCGAGATCCGCCAGCTCCTTCTTGACGCGATCCGGGTTCGACTCCGGCTTGTCGATCTTGTTGATGGCGACCAGGATCGGCACGCCCGCGGCCTTGGCGTGGTCGATCGCTTCGCGGGTCTGCGGCATGACGCCGTCGTCCGCGGCGACGACCAGGACGACCACGTCGGTGACCCGCGCGCCGCGCGCGCGCATCATCGTGAACGCTTCGTGACCCGGTGTGTCGAGGAACACGACGTTGCGATCGTTGACCTGGACGGCGTAGGCGCCGATGTGCTGCGTGATGCCGCCGGCCTCGCGCTCGGCGACCCGGGCCGACCGGATCGCGTCGAGCAGCGTCGTCTTGCCGTGGTCGACGTGACCCATGACGGTGACGACCGGCGCGCGCGTGACCTTGTCCTCGGGATTGACGTCCTCGGACTCGACCTGCAGCAGCTCCTCTTCGAAGGTCTGCATCTTGACGTCGGCGCCGAAGTCGCGCGCGATCATCGCGGCGGTCTCGTCGTCGAGCGTGCTGTTGATGGTCATCATCATGCGACGCTCCATCAACTTCTTGAGGACGTCCTTCGCCTTGACGTCCAGCTTGGTGGCGAGGTCTGCGACGGTCATACCTTCGGCGAGCGTAATCGTGCGAGTGACTGGTGGCGGCGCCGACGGGGCAGACGGTGCCATGGGCCGCGGACCCTGATCGCGGCGTGCGCCGCCAGACCGGGGTGCGGACGGACGCGGCGGCGGCGGACGATAGCCCGGCGCTCCCGGCCGCTGCGGTGTTTGCGGACGAACCGGTTGCGACGGCAGCGGACGCGGTCCACCCATTGGCGGCCGCGGCGGCAGCCCGGATGGCGGTCGCTGCATCGGCGGACGCGTCGCGACGCCGGGGCCTCCGGGACCGCCCGCGGCGGGCCGGCCCGGTGCGGTCTTGCTCAGATTGCCAGTGGCCGCGGCCGGTGGCGGTGGCGCCGGCGGACGCACCAGCATCGGGCGGCGCGGCGGTGCGGGCGGCGCCTGCCCGGTCTTCGGATCTTCGACGCGCAGCCGCAGCGTGGGCGGCACGATACGTCCCGTCGCCGGCGGCACCACGAGTCGGGGCGGCGCAGTCGGCGGCGGCGGAATCATTGGTGTCTCGACGGGCGCGGCCGCGGCGGGTGCGGCAGGTTCCTCGACTTCCGCGATCGGCGCAACGGGCGCGGCGGCGGGCTTCTCTTCAACGGGCGACGGAATAAGGACCTCGGTTTCCGGCTCGGCGACTGGCGCCGGCTCCTCGATGCGGGTGACCGGCTCCGGCGCGGGGCGTGTGCGCGGGCGACGGGGCACCGGCTCGGGAATGAATGGCACCGGCGACGCCGGCGGCGGCATGACGAGCGGCTCGGCCTCGACCGGCGCGCCGGCAGCCTCCGCGGACACGGCTGGCGTCGCCGGCTTGGCGGTCTTCACCAGGCGCGGCGGCGGCAACGACGGCGCGGTCTTCACCGGCTCGGCCGCCTTCGTCGGCGGCTTCTTTCCACGAGTCGCGACCGGCGTGTCGGCGAACGAGGCGTTGGACGGAATGCTGATATTCCGCTGTCGGGCCAGACGCTCGACGAACTGCCGGGCGACGACCTCCTCGATGGTGCTCGACGCGCTCTTGACCTCGATCCCGTGGTCGCGCTTGAGCAGCGCGATCACTTCCTGGCTCGAGGTGTTGAGAAGTTCCGCGACCTTGTATATCCGGACTGTTGCCATTCGTTTTCGTTACAGCTGTTCCGTCTTCTTGTCGTCAGCGGTCGCGCTCGCGACCGCTTCCTCGTCCGGCGCGGCGGTGTCGGCGGCGCTCGGCAGGCTCGGCACTTCGCGCTTCGGCAGGCTTCGGTCGTGTCGGCGTCGGCCGCGACGCTCTCCACGTCAGCGCTCTCCTCGACCGGCGCCTCCGTCATGTCCTGGGCCTCGCCCGCGGCCTCAGCGCCGTCGACTGGCTCGCCCGGCTCGCCCGGTTCACCCGGTTCGCCGATCTCGAGCGCGCCGAGCTGCGCTTCGACCTCGCGCCGCTTTTCTTCCTCGCTCTTGATGTCGATCTTCCAGCCGGTCAGCTTCGCCGCGAGCCGGACGTTCTGGCCCTTCTTGCCGATGGCGAGCGACAGCTGCTTGTCCTCGACGATCACTTCCATCACCCGCTCGGCGTCGTCCACGATCGAGACCCGCTGGACCTTCGCCGGGCTGATCGCGTTGGTGACGAACAGGATGGCATCCTCCGACCACTCGACGATGTCGATCTTCTCGCCGCGGAGCTCGCGGATGATCGACTGCACGCGCGTGCCCTTCATGCCGACGCAGGCGCCGACCGGGTCGACATCGCGCTCGCGCGAGTAGACCGCCACCTTGGCGCGATCGCCGGCCTCGCGGACGGCGCCGCGGATCATCACGGTGCCGTCGTAGATCTCCGGCACTTCCTGCTCGAACAGCTTGATCAGCAGCGCCGGATCGGTGCGCGACAGCACGATCTGCGGCCCCTTGGCGCTGCGGTTCACGCCGCGGATGACGGCGCGCACGCGATCGCCGACGGTGTAGTTCTCCGCGCGCGACTGCTCCTTGCGCGGCAGCTGCGACTCGACGCGTCCGAGCTCGACGATGATGTCGCCGTTCTCGAAGCGCTTGACCATGCCGTTGACGACTTCGCCGATGCGCTGGCTGTACTCGGCGTAGACGTTCTCGCGCTCGGCCTCGCGCACCTTCTGGAAGATCACCTGCTTGGCGGTCTGCGCGGCGATGCGCCCGAGGTCCTCGGTCGGCCGCGGAAACTCGATCTCCATGTCGACTTCCGCCTCGTCGCCGTACAGCTGCTGCGCTTCCGACAGCGAGATCTGCGTCGACGGGTCGGTGACCTCCTCGACGATCTTCTTCACGGCGTAGAGTTCGAGCTGCCCGTTGTCGGTGTTGAACCGGGCCCGGAGCGCCTCGCTCTTGTAGCGCTTGCGGGCGGCCGCCTCGAGGGCGTCCTGCACCGCATTGATGATGATCTCCGGCTCGACGCCCTTTTCCTTGGCGATGGCGTCGATTTGCTGCAACAACGGGTTCACTGCGGCCATAAACTTTTCTGCTTCCGAGCTACCGATTTCGCTTTCCGACCTCTGGCGTCGGGTGCCGCGCTCAGCCGATCGATCGGCGGACCGGCGCGGTCGTGAACGTCCTCAGAATTCGACTGCCAGCTGCCCCCGCTTGATCCGTGCGAGCGGCACGCGGTGCATCTTCCGACCCTCCTCGAGCAGGACCTGGCCATCGTCCACGCCGGCCAGCCTCCCTGCGAACGCCGACTGCCCGTTCATCGGTTCGGTCGTCACCAGCTTCGCCAGCCGTCCGACGAAGCGCCGGTAGTCCGCTTCGTGACGGAGCGGCCGATCCAGCCCCGGCGACGACACTTCGAGCGTGTAGTTCTTCTCGAGCGCTCCCTCGCCGATCTCGTCCTCTTCGACGTCGAGCAGCGCGCTCAGGTCGTGGCTGACGCGCTGGCACTCTTCGATCCCGACCGCGTCCTCAGGCTTCTCCGGCACACCGCGATCGGGTCGATCGATGACGACCCGCAGCACCGTGCCGATCGATTCGCGACGGAGCTGGACGTCGAAAATCTCCAGCCCGTAGCTGTTCGCCACGCGTCCGGCTGCATCCCGGATCCGCGCGAGCCTCGCAGTCTGTGCCGTAGAGAGCCCCTGAAATACAAAAAGTGGGCACGGGCCCACTCGGGTTTTTCCTCGAAGCTGGCACCCCCAAATATATCAAAAAACAACGGTTGCCGTCGGAGAGGCTCAGGAAGGCACCGCCACGGCCGCCGGGGTGGCGACCAGATCGTAGTCCCGGCTGTCGACAATCCGGGCCCGCACCAGGGCACCTGGACGGTAACTCTCCACGTCGCAGTCGGTTAGGTACACGACCCCGTCGATATCGGGGGCCTGGCCTTCGGTGCGTCCCTGCAGGACCAGGTCGTGCTCCGGAGAGGGCCCGTCGATCAGGACGTCGATCTCGACGCCGCGCCGCGCTCGCTGCGCCGCCGCGACGATCCGCTTCTGCCGCCTCATCAGGGCGTCCCGCCGCTTGCGCTTGATCGCTGCCGGCACGTCGTCCGCCAGCGCGTGCGCCCGCGTGCCCTCCTCGTGCGAATAGGTGAACACGCCGACGTGGTCGAAGCCGGTATCCGCGATGAACGCGTCCAGCTCGGCAAAATCCTGATCGGTCTCGCCCGGGAACCCGACGATGAAGGTCGTCCTCAGTGTGACGCCCGGGACGCGGTCGCGGATCCGGGCGAGCAGCTTGTCGTAGGTCGCGCGGTTGCCCGGACGCCGCATCCGCCGCAGCACATCAGCCGACGCGTGCTGCAGGGGCAGGTCGACGTAGCGGCAGACCTTCTCGCACTCCGCCATCGCCTCCAGGACGTCGTCCGTGATGGTGGTCGGGATAGAGATAGAGCAACCGGATCCAGGTCAGCCCCTCGACGCGATTGAGCTCGCGCAGCAGCCGCGCCAGCGATCCACGCTCGCCGCGATCGATGCCGTAGAAGCTGGTGTCCTGCGAGATCAGCAGGAGCTCGCGCACGCCGCGTTCCGCCAGCGACCGCGCTTCGCGCACGATCGAATCGACCGTCCGGCTGCGATAGGCGCCGCGCAGCGTCGGAATGATGCAGAACGCGCAGGTGTAGTCGCAGCCCTCGGCGATCTTGACGTAGGCGAAGTGCCCCGGCGTCGTCAGCAGCCGCGGCGTGTCCGCGTCGTAGATGTAGTCGGGCGGCGCGACGGGCGCCGGCATCGGTGCCGGTCTCGCCGGCGACTTCGTGTAGAAGGGCAGCGCAGCCGGCCGGCTGTCGTGGCTCGGGACCCGCGCCTCGGACGCGCCGAGCGCATCGAGAATCTGCGGCACCTCGCCGGTGCCGAGCAGCGCGTCGATCTCCGGAATCTCACGGCGAAGCTCGTCGCGGTATCGCTCGGCCAGGCAGCCGGTGACGACCAGCCGGGAGCAGTTGCCGGCCCGCTTCAGCGCCGCCATCTCGAGAATCGCGTTGATCGATTCTTCCTTGGCGTTGTCGATGAACGCGCAGGTGTTGACCACGAGGACGTCGGCGGCCGCCGAGTCGGACGTGATCTCGTGACCCGCGTCCCGCGCGATGCCGAGCATCACCTCGCCGTCGACGAGGTTCTTCGGGCAGCCGAGTGAGAGGAAGCCGATCTTCAACTCCCAATCTCCAACTCCCAACTCCCGAATCGCGGAGGCTCGCGAGAGCGGCGTGGAAGCATTCCCAACAAGCCTCGCTTCGCGCGGCATTGGCCGATCTGCGTCGAGCGATTCCCCTTGGGAGTTGGGAGTTGTCGGCGTCGCCATGAGTTGTCATGGGTAAATCCTGTAGAGCATCCGCGGATAAGGAATCGCCTCGCGCAGGTGATCGAGGCCGCAGATCCAGCTGACGACGCGCTCGATGCCCATGCCGAAGCCGCCGTGCGGCACGCTGCCGAAGCGGCGGAGATCCAGGTACCACTCGAAGGCTTCCTGCGGCAGCTTGTGTTCCTTGATGCGCTGGATCAGCAGGTCGTAGTCGCCGAGACGCTCACCGCCGCCAATGATCTCGCCGTAGCCCTCGGGCGCGAGCACGTCGACGCCGAGCGCCACCTCCGGTCGATCCGGATCCGGCTTCATGTAGAAGGCCTTCACCGCGGACGGGTAGCGGTGCACGCAGACCGGCCGGTCGAACTCCTCGGAAATCGCGGTCTCGTCCGGCGCGCCGAAGTCGCCGCCCCACTCGAACGGCAATCCTTTGCGCTTGACGATCGCGACCGCGTCGTCATACGAGATGCGCGGGAACGGGGACGTGACGCGCTCCAACTTCGTGGTGTCGCGCTCGAGCACCTTCAACTCGGGCTGCCGGCGTTCCAACACCCGCTGCACCACCGACACGACCAGCCCTTCGGCGAGCGCCATCACGTCGTCCAGCGTCGCGTAGGCGACTTCGGGCTCGACCATCCAGAACTCGGTGAGATGGCGGCGGGTCTTCGACTTCTCGGCGCGGAACGTCGGGCCGAAGCAGTAGACGCGACCGAGCGCCATCGCGTTGGCTTCGTTGTACAGCTGGCCGCTCTGCGTCAGATACGCCGTCTCGTCGTCGAAGTACTGAACCGGGAAGAGCGTGGTCGTGCCTTCGCAGGCCGACGGCGTGAAGATCGGCGTATCCGCCAGGATGAAGTCACGCGAGTTGAAGAAGTCGCGAACCGCGTCGATCACTTCGTGGCGAATGCGGAGGATGGCGTGCTGGCGCGGCGCCCGGATCCACAAGTGCCGGCGATCCATCAGGTAGTCGACGCCGTGTTCCTTCGGCGTGATCGGGTAGTCGGTGGCCGGCGCCACGACCTCGAGCCGCGTCACGTCGAGCTCGTAGCCGCCGGGCGCACGGGTGTCGGCGCGGACGGTGCCGTCGACGATGATGGCGCTCTCCTGCGAGAGGTGGTCGGCCTGCGTGAAGACCTCGTCGCCGATCGCCTTCTTCGACATGACGCACTGGATGAAGCCGCTGCCGTCGCGGACGGTCAGGAAGTGAATCTTCCCGCTCGAGCGGCGGTTGTGCAGCCACCCGCGCAGGGTGACGGTCTGGCCTTCGTGGCGCGCGATGTCCTGGATATAGGCGAGCATAAGCTTCAGTACGACATTGCCTTCTCGAACCGCTGCCGCGCGCGGCGTGCTTCCTCGAGCACGGCCGCCGGCGTGCTGGTGTTGGCCAGCTCCATCAGATACATGCCGTCGTAGCCGATCTTCTGCATCGACATCAGCGCCGCGTCCCAATCGATCGACCCGAGGTACGGAACCAGGTGCTCGTCGCGGCGCCGATGGTTGTCGTGCACGTGGGTGGCGATCAGATGTTCCGCCACCGTTTCAATCGCATCGGGCACGTCGCCACCCAGGAACGCATGGCCGAAGTCGAGGCAGATGCCCGCGACCGGCGCATCGAGGTCGCGTTCGATCAGCTCGGTCAGCGACGCCGGCGTCGACAGCACATTCGGAATCACCTCGAGGGCGACGCGTACGCCGAACGGCTCCGCCAGCCGGCAGATTTCCTCGGCGCTGCGCGTGGCGGCGCCGCGGTTGTTGTCGCCCGGCGCCTCCCTGCCCTCGGGCGTGCCGAGGTGCACGACCAGCACCTTGAACGGCAGCCGCCTGGCCATCAGCAGCACCGCCGCCGCTTCCTGCACCGCCGCCTGACGCCGAGCCGGGTCGGTCACGGCGTTCGAGAATGTCGCCGCCCACTCGTCTCCAGCCCCGAACCGGTCGGTGATCGGCGCGTGCACGCTGTGGAGCCTGAGGCCAGTCTCGCTCAGCCACTCCGCCAGCGCATCGATCGCCGACGCATCCTGGTAGTCGAAATGACTCCGCGTCGCGAAGAGCTCGATGGCATCGAATCCGTAGCCGGCAATCAGCGCCAGGTGGCTGCGGTCGAGCTTCTGATCGTGAAACAGGTGCGTGGAAATCCCGAAGCGCATGCGATCTCAGACGGTTACAGCTGCCAGCGAACCTCTGATTGTACTCCGCGCCGGGGCAGGCCGCCTAGCGCGGTCCGGCGCTAGCGGAATTCGTCCACGTGCGCGGCGAGGACCTCGCGGAGCCGTGCGAAACGCGGCTGCCGCTCGAGGTTGTCCCGGACGTAGCGAAGCGTGCGCGGGATGTATTGGATATAGACGGGGTTGCGGCGGGCGGTCGTCTGATAGCCGAACGTCCCCAGCGCCTTGAGATTACGCTGCAACGCCATGACGTCGAAGCGATCCCGGTACTCCGCCTCGCGCTCGGTCTGGCCCTTGAGCGCGAGGAAGTACGCGATCAGCTCACCGACCGTGTGTTCGGGGAGATCGACGTAGGAGTCCCGGAGCAGCGACACCAGGTCGTAGGTGTCGGGGCCCATGCGCGCGTCCTGGAAGTCGATGATGTACAGCGTGTCCTCGTGCACCATCAGGTTGCGGCTGTGATAGTCCCGATGACAGAGGACGCGCGGCTCCGACGCGAGCTCGTCGATGATCGCGGCGAACTCCTCGCGCAGCGCTTCGCGCACCACCGGCGGAATCAGGACGCCGCGATACGCCTCGATGAAGTGCTTCGTGAAGAACTCCATCTCCCAGGTCAGCTTCTCGACGTCGAAGGCGATGCGGTAGGGGAGGAAGTCCGGCGCTTCGAGCTCGGCGCCGCGCCGCTGCAGCGTGGCGATCAAGGCGACCGCCTGCCGGTACAGGGACGCATGATGCGTCGGGCTGGATGCTCCCAGGTGCGCCTGCAGCGTCACGTCGCCGAGATCCTCGAGCGCCAGCACCCCGATGTCGTCGGCGTGGCCGAGGATGCGCGGAATCGGCACCGGCATCTTCTCGAGCAGCCGGGCGACGTTGGCGAACGGCATCGCGTCGATGTCGAACGGCGCGGCGTAGAGCGCGAGGACGATTGGCGGGGCGTCCGGCGTGAGGATCCGGTAATAGCGGCGGTCGGAGGCGTCGCCGGTCAGCGGCACCACACGCGGATTCCGATCGGTTATCCCGGCCCGGCCGAGATAGACGTCGATGCGTTCACGTTGTTCGATGGTATCCGCGGTCCGTACTTCGGTCATAGGCGCCTCATCCACGTGCTACGTGCCACGTGCTACGTGCGAACGTGCTCAGTGCGAACGTGCTTCCTATCCCTAAAACCGCCTGATGACCAGATCGCCCTCGACGTATTCGTCCTCGCGCAGCGTCTCGCCCCGGTTGGGAGCGATCGCACACCGGCGATAGGTGGCGCCTTCGGGTACCTGGACACGGTCGCAGACGATGCAGTCCTCGAGGGCAGCGCGGGCGCTGATGCGAACGTGATTCCAGACCGCGGTGCGGCTGACGCGAGCCGCGGGATCGATTATCACGTCGACCGCGCTCACCAGGCGATCCCCTTCGACGGCGGCCAGGTCGAGCGACGTTTGCAGGTACTCCGCCGGGTTGCCGACGTCCTGGAATGGGGCGTCGACGATATGGGCGGCGATGGCATCGCCGCGCGATCCGAGCAGCTCGGGATACAGCTGCATCACCGTTTCAGCAGGAACCCCGTCCGCCAGCGGCGCGAACACCGACGCGTTCACGACCTGCACGCCGATGAAGTGATAGCTCTGCTGTGTGACGCCGCGGCGCGTGAAGCCAGTGACCCACCCGCCTTCGACCCGCACGCCACCGTAGAGATCGGGACGAGGGTTGGGGATCAGCGCCATGGTCACCAGCGCGCCGGACGCCTGATGTGCGGCGATCATGGCGCCGAGCGGCAGCGAGGTCAGCGTATCGCCGTTCACGATCACGAACGACGGTTGTTCGCGAGCGCCTGGGGCCGCGGGTTCCACCAGCAGCCGCAACGCGCGGCGCGGCCCGCCGGCCGATCCGAGCACGGGGTTCTCCCACGAGTAGCGCACCCGTGCGCCGAGATCGCGGCCGTCGCCGACCACTGCCGCGATCGATTCAGGACGATGGTGCAGGTTGAGCACCAGATCGGTCAGCCCCTGGGACACCAGCCAGGCGATCACGCGGCGCGCGATCGGCTCGCCGTTGACCGGCACGGCGGCCTTGGCGCGGACGAAGGTCAAGGGGCGCAGTCGGGTGCCGAGGCCGGCAGTGAGAATCAGGCAGCGCACACGGGCACGCGACAGTGCGCGATCAGAGGACGTCGGCCGCCCGCACGCGGAGCATGGCCGGTTCTTCCTCGAACACCATGTCGGACGTCGTGAGGCCGAGCGCGTCGCGATATTGCAGGAACACGCTGCGGTACGAATCCACGATGTAGTCCGCCGGCGTGCGACCGAGCGCGGCCGCGGTCGCCTCGATTCCCTGCTCACCGCCTTCGATCTCGACGAAGACGCCGACCGGCGTTTCGTCAATCGCCACGATCACGTCGTCGTGCGAGAACTCCTCGCGATACTTCTCGTAGCGGAACCAGATGTGCAGACCCAGCTCCTCGAAGATCTTGAGCAGCACTTCGCCGTCTCCGACCAGGGTCTCGTGCTCCTCGCGCAGCTTCATGATTGATGGCTGCACCGGACCCTTGAACGTGACCCGGCTCTTGCCGTTCTCGACCCTGACGCGAAGCACGCAGCGGCGGCGGCGCAGCTGCTCGTCCTCGCTGTCGAGGAGCGCGTCGGCCTGAAGCCGCCGGCCCAGGCGCGGCGTGCAGCCGGCGGCGAGGACAGCCGCGCGAGCCTCTTCCACGGTGTCGAACCTCAGTTTGACTTCACGCTCGAGCGATGTCGGAGACATTCCAGAAGCTCCTTCGATCGACCGGCCGTTACGCGGGCGGCGAAGCCGCTCATTATATAGAGATTGGCCGCGATCCAGCACGCCAGATCACATGCCGCAGAGCTACGTACATCGTGAAGCACTCGACGGCAAAGGCCGGAAAGCCGCCGTATCCGAGCACCGGCATCTCGAAGATCCGCCAGCGCGGCAGGATCGGGACGTCGTAGATCCATTTGGCCTCGGCCCAGTAGTTCCAGAACTCCCACAGCACCCCGCAAATCAGCCCGGCGGCCAGCAGGTTGATGAGCCGTCCGTAGCGGCCCGCCCGGAAGTCCCCGCGCAGCGATTCGGCGCCGACGTGGGCGTTGATGGGATCGAGCAGGAAGATGAACCCCAGGAAGACCGGCGCGGCGAGGTACTGCGACGGGTAGACGACCGGCACGATCAGCATCAGGGCACCCGCCGCAATGCTCAGCCAGCCCGTCGCGTCGAGCCGGTGCCTGACGGCCGGCGCGGCCCGATTGCGGTCGGCCCGTCGATCGCGCAGCGCGGAGACCAGGTCCCCGCTCTCGAAGATGGCCGGCCAGATCGTCGCGAACGACCACGCGTAGCCGGCATAACGGAGCGGGATCGATTCGGGAAGCCCGACGTAGTGCCAGTTGTGAATGGCGTGCGTGTTGTACAGCTCGAAGATCAGCCACAGCGGAACGGACGCGAACGCCAGGAACAGGAACTCGGCCCTGGCGTGCGTCAGCCATGAACTGCCGCGTCGATACCAGACCAGCCCGTCGGCGAACAGGATGTAGCCGGTCCAGGCGATCGGGGTGTTCCACACCGGGAAGGGCTGGATGTCCGCGAGCGTGGCCGCTTCCGACACGACCATCACCAGCAGACCGATCCAGGTTCGCCGGGGAAGACGTCGTGTCGGGGGCGCCGCCAACCCCGCGCTCAGCGCTTGGTCATGGTCACGAACACGTCCTGGTCGTCGCGGCGGATCAGCAGGAACACCGGCTGGCCGGCCGTGGCGCGCTGGAGCTCCCGCTGCACCTGGCTCACGTTGGCGACCGGCTGCTGGTTCACCTCGAGGATCACGTCGTTCGGACGGATGCCGGCCGCGGCGGCCGGGCTGTTGCGCTCGACATCGAGCACGATCGCTCCACCGCGGTTGCGCGGCAGCTGCAGCTCGCGGGCGATCTCCGGCGTGATCGCCCCGACCTCCATGCCGAACCCGGTCGCGGTCGGTTCTTCCTCCGGCCGGGTGCCGCCCCGCGACGCGGCGCGTCCTTCTTCCGCCTCCAGATCGAGCTCGTCGATCGTGACGTTCATCGTCCGCCGCTGCTTGTTGCGGAACACCGTCAACGGCACCGTCGTCCCCGGCTTGGTGCCGACGACGGAGTTGACCAGCGCCTCGTTGTCGGCAACCGGACGGCCGTTGAACTCGACGATGACGTCGCCGGGCTGGAGGCCGGCCTTCTCTGCCGGTCCGCCCGCGGTGACCTGCGACAGCAGCGCGCCGCCCGCGCCGGGGAGGCCGAGACCCTGCGCCATCTCCTTGCTGATCGGATCGGCGCTCACGCGCACGCCGATGACGCCGCGGACCACCTTGCCGGTGCGCAGCTGCGGCAGCAGATCGCGAACGCCGTTGATCGGCGTGGCGAAGCCGATGCCGATGTTGGCCGCGCGCTGCGCGTCGGTGTAGATGGCGGTGTTGATGCCGACCACTTCGCCGCGGACGTTGAGGAGCGGACCGCCCGAGTTGCCCGGGTTGATCGCCGCATCCGTCTGCAGCATGTTGACCGGGCGCCCGGTCGTCCCGCCGAGCGGACGGCCCAGCGCCGAGATCACGCCGACCGTGACCGTGTGACTGAGCCGGAACGGGTTGCCGATCGCCACGACCCAGTCGCCCGGCTGCATCAGCGACGAGTCGCCGAAGCGCGCCTCCTGAAGCGGCGACGAGGGCATGTCGGTCAGCTGGATCAGCGCGGTGTCGGTGAGGGCGTCACGGCCGACGACCTTCGCCGCGTAGGTCTCGTTGCGGCCGGCGTTGAAGAGCGCGATGCGGATGTCGTCGGCCCCTTCGACCACGTGGTTGTTGGTCAGGATGTAGCCGGCCTTGTCGATGATGAAGCCGGTGCCGGTGCCTTCCTGTGGGCGGCGGTTCCGCCTGGCCGCGGCCGCGCTGGCGCGGCTGCTGGCCACCGAAGAACCGCTGCAGGAGATCGTCGTTGCCGCCGAAGAACTCCGTCAGCTCGCGGCTGCTCCTGCGGCTCATCGTCTGGACGTTGACGACGGTCGGGCTCTGCGCCTTGGCGATGTTGCGGAACGTCTGCGCGTCGATCGGTCCGTTGAGCGCGGCGGTGTTCGAAGCCGGCACGTTGACCGTCTGCGCCGAGGACGCCTGGGGCAGCCCCCACTGTGACGCGATCACCATGCCGACGGCCAACGAGGCGATCGCTATGAGAAAGCCGTAAAAGAGCGTCGTCTTCCGCGTGGACATTTCCTGTTCTCCTGATGGCCTGACGTTTTACCCGAGCCTGACGATCTCCCGCTGGACGTCGCCGCTGACGACGGCATCGCGACCGTCCAACGAACATGTTGATCTCCGTCCGCACCCCGAATCGATCCGTGTAGACCCCAGGCTCGATCGTAAACCCAGTTCCCGGGATCAGCCGGCGATCGTCGTGCGTTTCGTAATCGTCGAGGTGCACGCCGTTGCCGTGGACGGTCTCTCCGAGGCTATGGCCGGTGCGATGGATGAATTGCGGGCCATAGCCGGCGCGCTCCACTACCGCCCGGCAGGCGCGGTCGACTTCGTAGCCCCGCAGTTCCCGCCCGCTGCGCGCCGCGCTCTGGACGAGCTCGATGGCGGCGTCCCGTCCGGCGCAGGCCGCGGCAAATGCGCGCGCATATTCCTCCGGCACGACCGGACCCGTGAACCCGACCCAGGTGATGTCCGCAAACACCGCGCTGGGTCGGTTGAGCTTACCCCAGAGATCCAGCAACAGGATCTCTCCGGGACGAATGGTGCGATGGACGTCGCGAGAGGGGTGATAGTGCGGATTGCCGGCATTCTCCTGAGCTGAGACATTCGGCGTATCGTCCGCAATCAGCCCTTCCTGCATGAACCAGCCGAGCATCGCCTGCTGCACGTCGTATTCCGTGGTCGTCGTGCCCGAGGCCAGCCGTTCGCGCACGAGCGCGAAGGCCTGGTCCTTGATCCGATAGAGCGCGTCGGAGGCCTCCCGATGGGTGGCCAGCGCGTAGTCGGACCACACTTCGAACCGCTGCACGAGATCACCCGACGACACCACCTCGACGCCGAGGTCGCGGACGCTTTCGATCGTGCCGGCATCGACGCGGGAGATGTACGGAATGTTGTTGCCCGGCGAGTACTCCATCGCCACGCGACGGATGCCGGTCAGCAGTTCCTTCAGGCCGGCGACGAGGCGGTCCCGCCCGGCGTACGGCCGTTTCTCTCCCGGCAGGGCGTCGAGATTGTGGCGCTCGATCGCGTGCACCAGGCCGCGCGGCTCGCCCTTCGCCGGAATCAGGTAATACCAGCGCCGCGTCGTCATCTTCTTGCTGGCGGCGAGCCCGGAGAGGCGCGTGGCGATCGGGTTCGACCCCTGGAAGTCGTAGAGCAACCACCCGTCCAGCCCTTCTTCTTCGAGGGCGCGTTGCATCTCGGCTAGAGGTAACGCCATGTCACGAGTATATAAGGCCGGCCTACTGGACAGTAGGACGTCGGACGGCCGCACAAGGTTTGCGCAATCGTCGTAAATCGCTGCTGACGCGAATGTTAAGGATGTTAACGGACGCGAGCTCTGCATGACAGTAAGATGGGCCACGTGCACAAGCCCGCAAGCGTCATCCTGCGTCTGCTCCTGCCGCCCCGACCTGGCACGGGAATTCGATAGCCACGACGAGTTGACGGTTTTCGCGGAAGTGTACGACCACATTCCGGCATCGCACGGCCTGCAGATCGCGACCACCTTGACGCGCGACGACGGCCGGCTTGCGTGCAGCCACACCGACGAGGCGCGCGCGCAAGTCGCCGACGCGCCGACGGTGTCGCGCGAGCTGGAGGTCAGCATCCGATGAATCCGCGCGAACCCTCGACCACCGGTCTCGAGCCGCACGTGGCGGCGACCCTGGCCTACCTGGCCGGGCCGCTGTCAGGCGTGCTGGTGCTGATGGCCGAACGCACGAACTCCTACGTCCGATTTCATGCGTGGCAGTCGATCCTCGGCCTCGGTGGCCTCGGCGTGCTGGTGGGCCTGTTGCTGATCGTGGCGTTCGCGGCCGTGATCGTGTCGGCGACCGCGTTCCGCGCGCTGCTGGTCGCGTCCTGGATCTGCTGGGCGCTCTGGGTGGTCTGCTGGGCGATGTGTCTCGTGAAGGCGTTCACCCGCCGGCGATGGAAGCTGCCCATCGCCGGCGAGTACGCCGAGCGCCTCGCGGCGCGGACCCGGATTACTGGAACTGCTTGACCGGCTTGACGGTGACCTTGCCGTTGGCGTGTGAGAACGTCGCCTGATTGCGGGCCGCGCCGGGCAGCGCCGGCGCCCGCGTCGTCATCTCGATGATCTCGCCGGGCAGGAACGGCTGCTTGTGGCGCTGAGTGTCAGTCGACACCATCTTCCCGCCTTTGTCGTACCAATACTCGTCCACCTTCAGCAACGCAATCGGTCCCGACGCCATGTTCTTGACACGGTAGGTCGTGACGATCTCCTTGCCCACGAAGTTGGACTTGCCCTGAATCACCTGCACGGCGACGTCACCTTTGATCGGCGTGGTGAACTTCGCCTTGGCCGCGGGTGGCGGGGGAGTGCTGGTCGCGACGGCCGGCTTGGCCTGGGCGAACGCGGTTGAGACGATGGTGACGGAGACGAGTAACGTGAGGGCAGGCGCGAACACGGAGCGGTTCATGGCTACCTCCGACGGGTTGCCGACGGCGCCGTCGCGGAACGGCTCTCGGCTCGGGGGACTTTTAGGTTACCTGTGAGCCGCCAGCGAAGGCCGGCAGCCGGGGGGATTATAGCAAGATAAAAGTTGGCAGGTACGTAAGTACGATATCCGGCGAAACCCCGTATTTCCCGCAGTTGCTACATCTCGCCGTTCCAGTCTTCCGGCTCGAGATTCGCCGACCGGAAGATGTCGAGATGCCACTTCCCGCCGCCCCACGGCTCGATGACTTCGGCCGCCACCACGTCCACCAGGATCTCGGCGAACGTCCGGCCCTCGGGGTCGCCTTCGAGGTGATAGGCGGGCTCGTCCCACGCGAAGCTGGGGTAGAGGACCATCGTGAGGAACAGGTCGTAGCCGTCGTCCACGACGATGAGCTGCCCGCAGGGCCGCTTCAGGGTGGAGTGATAGATCAGGTACTTCTCCGCGCTATGGGCGCGGATGTAGCGCTTCAGCGCGAACTCGCGGGCGACGATCTCCTCGACGGCGATCTTCTTGTCCCAGCAGTCGCGGCAGTAGCGTTCCTCGCCGCGCGGCTCCGACACGTCTTTCGCGCCGCAGAGCGCGCACCTCGTCTGCGCCATGGTTTTCCGGGACACCCTCGCTGATTCCTTTCGTTACGCGCCGTCCGGCCGCGCGTGCGGCCGAGGCAGGCGACCACCGACCCGCGTCTCAGTACAAGACGCCGGCAACCGCCGGCCGGGTTTCCGCGCCGGCTGCGAGTCGCCGCGGGCCCTCAGCGGGAGGGCGTGAGCTGGCGCATGGCGGGGCCGTACATCGTCTCAGCGTATTCCTTCACCATCCGCCGCGCGCTGAAGCGGGGCGTGACGGTGAGGATCGCCTGACGGACGACGGCGAGCCAGCGCCGCGGAATGCCGTTCGCGTCCCGATCGTAGAAGGCCGGTACGATCTCGGACTCGAGCAGGTTATACAGCGCCTCGGCATCGGCGACGTCGACGGCGCCATGATCGTGCTGGGGCGCCTGTCCTTCGATCAGCCAGCCGTTCCTGCCGGTGAACCCTTCCGCCCACCAGCCGTCGCCGATGCTGAGGTGCGGGACGCCGTTCACCGACGCCTTCATGCCGCTGGTGCCGCTCGCCTCGAGCGGCTTCCGCGGATTGTTCAGCCAGACGTCGCAGCCCTGCACCAGGAAGTGCGCGACGTGCAGGTCATAGTCGTCCACGAACGCAATTCGCCCGCCAAACATCGGGTCGACGGCTCGACGATACACCTGCTGCAGGTGGTGCTTGCCGGTCTCGTCGGCCGGGTGGGCCTTGCCGGCGAACACGATCTGCACCGGCCGCCGGTGCGCGTTGAGGATGTTCATCAACCGCTCGGGGTTGTGGAAGATCAGCTCGGGCCGCTTGTAGCCGGTGAAGCGGCGCGCGAAGCCGATCGTCAGCGCGTTCGGATCGAGCAGCGTGCCGGCCGCGACGACGCGGGCCGCGCTCACGCGCTCTTCCATCCAGCGCGATCGCGCGCGCTCGCGGATGAAGGCGAACAGGTAGTTGCGCAGCGCGTTTCGCGCCGCCCACAGCTCTTCGTCCGGAATGTCGAGGATCTTCGTCCACAGCTGCGGGTCGTCGTGCCGCTCGCGCCAGTCGGCGCCGAGGTGATCGTCGAACAGGATCGCGAGCTCCGCCGACAGCCAGGTCGGCACGTGGACGCCGTTGGTGATGAACCCGACCGGACGCTTGTCGTCCGGCACGCCCGGCCAGATCGGTCCCCACATCTCGCGGGTGACGTGGCCGTGCAGCTGGCTGACGCCGTTCACGGTCCCGGCGGTCCTCAGCGCGAGCGCCGTCATGTTGAAGAGCGGACCGCTGCCGTTGTCGTAATGACCGAGCGCGAGGAAGGCGTCGCGGTAGGCGCCGAGCGTGCCCCACGCGCCGGCGAGGTGCTTCTCGACCAGGTTGAACGGGAAGGCGTCGTGCCCGGCCGGCACCGGCGTGTGCGTCGTGAACATCGTCGTGCGGCGCACGTCCTGCAGCGCCGCCTCGAAGCCCTGCCCCTGTTCCAGATGATCGCGGATCCGCTGCAGCACGACGAAGGCGGCATGCCCTTCGTTGAGGTGCCAGACCGAGGGCGCCGCGCCGAGCGCCTTCAGCGCCCGCACGCCGCCGATGCCGAGGATGATCTCCTGCTGGATGCGCGTCTCGCGGTCGCCGCCGTACAGCCGCGCCGACAGCTCGCGATCCCACGGGGCGTTCTCCTCGAGATCGGTGTCGAGGAGATAGAGCGTCACGCGCCCGAGCCGCACCCGCCACACCGAGACGAGCACGCTGCGGTTGCCGAGCGGTACCGCGACGATGCAGGGTTTGCCGTCGGGGAGCACGGCCGGCTCGATCGGCGCATCGGTCCAGTTCAGCCGCTCGTAGACTTCCTGCTGCCACCCCTCGGGCGACACCGTCTGGTGGAAGTAGCCCTGCGGATACATGAACCCGACGCCGATGAGCGGGATGCCCAGGTCGCTGGCTTCCTTGCAGTGATCGCCGGCGAGGACGCCGAGGCCGCCGGCGTAGATCGGCAGCGACTGGTGCAGCGCGAACTCGGCCGAGAAGTAGGCGATCGATCCCTGGCTGTCCGGGAAGCGTTTGTGAAACCAGGTGTCGCGCGAATCGCGCGCGCGGTCGAGCGCGTCGATGGCGGCGTCGTAGACGGCGAGGAACCGATCGTCGGCGGCGGCGAGCGAGAGCATCTCGGTCGACACCTGCCGCAGCATCAGCACCGGGTTGTGCGCGGTCTGCCGCCAGAGCGGGTAATCGAGCTTCCTGAACACCTCGCGGGCACGCGGGTTCCAGGTCCACCACAGATCGGATGCCAGCTCGGGGAGCCGCTTCAGCTGATTCGGGAGGGCCGTACCTTGGGGAACAGTGACGTTGGACTCCACGATGATCCTTCCATTGCAGTCGTCATGCACAGGCGCCGACCAGCCTGGCGAAGCGCGAGAGATCGATGTTGCCGCCCGAGACGATGGCGACGACCTTGCGGTGCCCGCGCTGTGCGAACGCGGGGCTGAGCGCGGCGGCGATCGCGCATCCGGCCGCGCCCTCGGCGATGACGTGCACCCGGTCCGCGACCAGGGCCATCGCGCGGGCCACGTCCTCGAGGCTGACCACCAGTGATTCGTGCACCGACTCGCGAAGCAGCGGCCACATGCTGTCGAGTACCGAGCGGCCGCCGGCGCCGTCGACGAACGACGCCTCCCACTCCTCGAACTGGCTGGCCTGGCCGCGGGCGAACGAGCGCGCCAGCGGCGCGGCCGTGGCCGGTTCCGCCGCGTAGATCTTCGCCGACGGCCGCAGCGCGCGGACCGCGGCCGCCGCGCCAGCCAGCAGCCCACCGCCGCCGAGCGGCGCGATCACCGGCGTCGACATCAGGCAGGTCTTCGACGATCTCGAGGCCGACGGTGCCGTTGCCGCTGATGAACAGGTCGTCGTCGAACGGGTGCACGAAGTGGCCCTGGAGGCGGTCGGAGCGATGGGCCTCGACGGTGCGCCAGCATTCCTCGTAGGAGGCCTGGACGATCGTCGCGCCGAGCCGCTCGATGGCGCGCAGCTTCGTGGCCGGTGCGGTGTCCATCACGAGGACGCTCGCGGCGGCGCCAACCCGGCGCGCGGCGAACGCCACCCCCTGCGCGGCATTTCCCGCGCTCACGGTCCACACGCCCTGCGCGAGCTGGTCCGGGGTGAGATGACGGACGGCGTTGTAGGCGCCGCGGATCTTGAAGGAGCCGATCGGCTGCAGCGTTTCGAGCTTGAGGTAAATCTCGAGCTCCGGCCCGGTGCGCGCGGCGGCGTCGGCGACTTTCGGTCCCAGATCGAGCCGGACCAGCGGCGTCCGCACCGCGGCCTCGTACACAATCGTGGCCGCATCGCGAATCGTATCCAGGGAAATCTTGCGCGTTGTCACCAGGGCTGTCTGCGAAAGCACAAACCGTAATCGTAGTCGGCCATCCGAGGGCCGTCAACGACCGCTGAGCCTTGCCCCCCTTTTTCCTGCCGCCTTTTTCCCTCCGACTTGCGCCAAATCCCTCGTGATAGTGTCTCCCGCATGTCGCCACTCAATCGACGTGAGTTCGTCATCAGCGGCGCCGCGGCCAGCCTGGCGGCTGCGGCCCAGCCACAGGCGCAGGCGCCGGCGGTGGCGTCGCGCGGCGCGGTCAGACCGGTGGTCGTGTCGTCGGCCAACGGGCACCGTTACAAGAACGGCGGCCCGCAGACCTGCGTGGAGCGGGCGTTCGCGATGATGACCGACGGCAAGGACGTCCTGGAGGCGCTCGTTGCCGGCGTCAACATTGTCGAGCTCGACCCGCTCGACACGAGCGTCGGCTACGGCGGCCTGCCCAACGCCGAAGGGGTCGTGCAGCTCGATGCCTCGTGCATGCACGGGCCGAAGAAGCGCGCCGGCGCGGTCGCGTGCCTGGAGGGCATCCGGACGCCGTCGCTCGTCGCCCAGAAGGTGATGGACTTCACCGATCACCATCTGCTGGTGGGCGGCGACGCGCAGCGCTTCGCGCGCGGCATGGGGTTCACGATCGAGGCGGATCTCAACACCGAGCGCTCGCGCGGCAGCTGGCTCGAGTGGAAGCGGCGCTCCGATCCGCTGCACTACCTCGATCCGGTCAAGCGCGAGGCGGCGCTCCGGCAGGTCGATCGCGACATGATGGCCGAGGGGCTGGTCGATCCCAATCACTTCTACGGGACGATCAACTGCAACGGCGTGAACGCCAAAGGGGAGATCTGCGGCGTCACCACGACCAGCGGGCTGTCCTGGAAGATTCCTGGCCGCGTCGGCGACTCGCCGATTCTCGGCGCCGGTCTCTACGTCGACGGCGCCGTCGGCGCCGCCGGATCGACCGGCCGGGGGGAAGCGAATCTCTACAGCCTGGCGTCGTTCCTGATCGTGGAGGAGATGCGGCGGGGCAAGCATCCGAAGGATGCCGGCCTCGAGGCGCTGCGGCGGATCAAGGCCAACCAGATCGAGAAGCGGCTGCTGAACGCGCGCGGCGAGCCGAACTTCAACATCAACTTCTACATCCTCAACGCCCGCGGCGACTACGCCGGCGTGACGATGTACAACACCGGGAAACTGGAGTTCGCCGTCTGCGACGACAAGGGCCCACGCCTCGAGTCGCTCGAGCCGCTGCTGACGGGGTCGCCGGAGTAGCCGGCGACCCCGCCGGGTCCTATTGCGTGGCGGTCCGCGCCGGCGGCGTCACCGTCAGCGTGATGTTGTGCTTGCCGAGCACGGCGCTCAGCATCTGCACCTTGGAGAGGAACGCCGTCGCTTCCTCGAGCGCCTTCGGGATCTCGGCCTTCGACCGCTTGTAGGCGTCCGTGGTCTGCGCCGTCACCGCGATCCCGCCCATCAACCCGTTCTTCGCCTGAGCGAGCCTTCCGACCGGCGTGTCGGCGGCGCCGCCGCGGCCGCCACCACCACCGCCGCCGCGTCCGCCTGCCGGCGGCGCGAACTTCGCGGTCAGCTCGAGCAGCTGCTTGTCCACCGCCTCGAATGACGGCTTCACGTCGGGCGGCAGGTCGGTGCGGCTGTCGATCGTCTTCGACACGTCCGGCATCTGCCGATTGAGCGCGCTGATCGCGTTGCCCATCTCCGTGACGCGACGCTGGAGCTCGTGCATCTCCATCGCCATGTCGTACATCCGCTTGCGCTCGACGTCGGTGAGCGACATTTCCGGATCCGCGGCGACGCGCAGCGGTTTGGTGTCGAGGACCTTGCCGTCGGCGACCAGCGAGACGTTGTAGGCCCCGGGCAGCACATACGGTCCCGGATTGCCGCCGCCACCGCCGCCGAAGCCTCCGAACCCGCCACCACCGCCACCGCAGCCCGCGCCGAACGGGTTGGGGGGCTGTGCCTGTCCGGCCGCCGCCGCCCTGGCGTCCGCCGCCGGCATCACCACGGCCGCCGCCGCCGAGTCCCGTCGGCGCCGGCGCCGGCTGCACGCGCAGATCCCAGCACGCTGACTGGAGGCCGGCCTTGCCCGAGTTGGCGAGCACCTGACCGGAGATCTCGCGGACCTGACGCCCGGCGGCGTCGGTGATGCGCAGGGCGACGTTGGACAGCTCGCGCTTGGCGAGCCAGGAGATGACCGCCGCCTGCGGCGGGTTCTCTCCATAGAACGTCTGATCGCCCCAGAACTCGTAGTTCCGATCGCGCGTCGGCCGCCGGAACATGGAGGTCGGGGGCGTCGAGAACAGCCGCGCGTCCGCGGTCGCCGCCTGTGCCGCGGCGAGCTCCTGGATTGGCGCCAGGTTGTCGAGCACCCAGATGGCGCGGCCGTGCGTCGCCAGGATCATCGCGTTGTCCCGCGGGTGCAGCGTGATCTCGTCGATCCGCACCGTCGGCAGGTTGGCCCGCAGCCGCTGCCAGCTCTTTCCGCGATCGAGCGTCACGAAGAGGCCGGTCTCGGTGCCGAGATAGAGCACGTCGGGATTCTTCTGGTCCTCGGTCAGCGTGCGCGCGACCTCACCCTTCAGGTTCCCCGCGATTGATGTCCACGTCTGCCCAAAGTCGGTGCTCGCGTAGATGTAGGTCTCGAAGTCGTTCTGGCGGTGGCCGTCGAACGACGCGTAGACGTTCGACTCGGCGAAGCGGGACGGGACGACGTCCGACACGAAGATCCCCTTCGGCAGTCCGGGTATCCGGTCGGCAACGCTTGCCCAGTCCTTGCCGCCGTCGCGCGTCACGTGCAGGTTGCCGTCGTCGGTGCCGGTATAGATGACGCCAGCCTTCTTCGCCGACTCGGCGAACGAGACGACCGCCGGCCAGGCGACGATGCCGTCGTTGCGGGCGATGCGGATCTCGCTGTTCTTCAGCCCCATCGTCACGACCTCGTCGCGATTCTGGTTCTTCGTCAGGTCGGGGCTGATCGGCGTCCAGGTCAGGCCGCGATCGTTCGATCGGTAGACGCGATTGCCGGACGCGAACACGACCTTGGGATCGTGAGGCGAGAAGGTGAGCGGCGTGTCCCAGTGCCAGCGCAGCGGCGTTTCGCCGGGTGCGGCAACCGGCCGGATGCCGAGCGTTTCACCGGTGACGCGATCGACGCGGACGATGTTGCCGTCCTGCGATTCGGTGTAGGCGATGCGATAGTCGGTCGGGTCCTGGAGCACGACGAAGCCGTCGCCGCCGAGCAGCGTCCACCAGTGGAAGCCGGCGATGCCGGCGGCGCCGCGCACCGCGCTCGGCCCGCACCAGTTGTAGTTGTCCTGCATGCCGCCGCAGATGTTGTACGGCGTCGCCATGTCCACGCTCACGTGGTAGAAGAGGCCGACCGGCAGGTTGGGCAGGAAGTTCCACTTCTGGGCGCGGTCGTACGACACCGCGAGCCCGCCGTCGTTGCCGATCAGCACGTGATCGGAGTTGGCCGGGTTGACCCAGATCGCGTGAATGTCGTCGTGGGTCGAGGCCGCGACGTCCGTCGCCATCGTGCGGCCGCCGTCGAGGGTCTGGTGCAGGCCGACGCCCGCCATGTAGACGACCTCGGGATCGTTGGGATCGATCCGGACCTTGCTGAAATACATCGGCCGCGGGTTGGCGTTGTTGACCTTCCGCCAGGTCGCGCCGGAGTCGTCCGAGCGATAGAGCCCGGTCGCGTCGGCGTTGATCGCCGGCGCCGCGCCGCGGCCGCCCTGACGTCCGCCGGCCTGTCCGGCCTGTGCCGCGGCCGCTCCTTCCTGTGCTGCGCCGGGTCCGGCCTCCGCATTCGCTGCAGCCGCGCCGCCGCCCCGTCCGCCGCGCCCGGGACCGGCTGCCGCCGGGCCCTCGATGGTCGCGTAGAGGATGTTCGGCCGCTTGCGGTAGACGTCGAGCGAGATGCGTCCGAGCGGCTGATCGAGCACGCCGCCCTTGATGCGCGTCCAGGTGTCGCCGCCGTCGGTCGATTTCCAGATCCCGCTGCCCGGGCCGCCGCCGTTCATGCAGCATTCCGTGCGGCGACGCTGGTAGGTGCTCGCGTAGAGGATGCGGCTGTTGGTCGCATCCATGACCAGCTCGTTCGCGCCGGTGTCGTCGTCCACCTTGAGCACGTGCTTCCAGGTCTCGCCGCCGTCGCTGGTCTTGAAGACGCCGCGCTCGCCGCCGGCGCCCCACAGGCTGCCCGTCGCGGCCACCAGCACGACGTCGTTGTTCCGCGGATCGATGACGATGCGGTTGATGTGCTTCGAGGTGCGGAGCCCCATGTTCGTGTAGGTCTTGCCGCCGTCGAGCGACTTGTAGACGCCGTCGCCCCATGACGTGCTCTGGCGATTGTTCGACTCGCCGGTGCCGACCCACACGAGATCCGGATTGCTCTGCGACACGGTCACGTCGCCGATCGACATGTGACCCTGGTCCTGCAGCTGCGCTTCGAACGTGGTGCCGTTGTTCGTCGTTTTCCACACGCCGCCGTGCGCGGTCGCGACGTAGTAGAGCGACGGGTTCGCCTCGAACACGGCGACATCGGAGATGCGTCCGGACATCGACGCCGGGCCGATCGGCCTGAAATGCAGGGCGTCGAGCGGCGTCTGCCCCGGTGTGGTGCTGGCGGCGGCCGGCGGCGCGGGCTGCTGCCCGCGGCCGGCGATCAGCGACTGGCCGCCGACGGCGAGGACACAGGCGCCGAGCGCGATCAAACGAAGACGGTGCATGCGCAGAACTCCAGGAAGGGAAGGCTTCACCAAGCGTTGCGCGGCGATTATAGCCGCTTCTTCAGGAGCGCTTTCAGCGGCTCGATCGGCAGCGCCCGCACGGTGCGGCCGTTGCCGGTGGTGTCGACGGCCTTGAGCAGCGAGTTGTAGATGGCCTCCTCGGTGGCGTCCATGACCGCCTCGAACAGTCCCGAGACGCTGTCGGTGGGCAGCACGGTCCGTGGCTGCGGGCCGGGCGCGGGGGTGACGCGCAGCGACGGATGCGTCGAGAACGCGATCGCGAAATCGCCGCTGCCGTTCGAGTAGGTCGAGCCGGTCCGCGCCATCGCGTAGATCGCGCGTGCCGCCAGCCGCTCGAGATCGCGCGCGTCGAGCGGGGCATCGGTGGCGACGACGATCATGCAGGATCCGCCATCTGCGCTGCCGCTAGACTGCAGTCGGCTCGGGCTCGACGACGCCGCGGTCCGCGACGGCGACAGCTCCTTCCACACCGGCACCCCCGCGATCGTCAGCCGGCCGCCGTAGTTGGTCTGCACCAGCACGCCGACCGTCCAGTCGTGCTGCTGCTCGCGCACGCGCCGGGACGATGTGCCGATGCCGCCTTTCCAGCCGAAGGCGATCGTGCCGGTGCCGGCGCCGACGGCGCCCTCGTCGACCGCGCCGGTCCGCGCGCCGGTGATGGCGGCGGTGACGTGCTCGCGCGTGACGTGCAGGCCGCGGATGTCGTTGAGGCCGCCGTCGTTGGTTTCGCCGACGAGCGCGTTGACCGATCGCACGCTCTCGTTGCCGGGCTGGGCGAGGGTCCAGCGCACCGTCGCGTCGAGCGCGGTGCCGACCGACAGCGTGCTGGTGAGCACGATCGGCGACTCGATCGTGCCGAGCTCGCGCACCTGCGTCGAACCCGCCAGCTTGCCGAAGGCATTGCCGACGAACACCGCGCCCGGGACCTTGTCGCGAAACAGATTGCCCTCGTGCGGCAGCACCGCGGTGACGCCGGTGCGCACGGCATCGCCGGAGACGACGGTGACGTGGCCGACGCGGACACCGGCCACGTCGGTGATGGCATTGTGCGAGCCGGGCTGTCCCAGGCCGGGGGCGATCCCGAGGTCCCGCGCGCGCGGCCGCTCCTGGCCGCCGAGTGCGAGGCCGGCCGCGGCGATCATGAGCACGGCCAGTCCGACGTTGCTGCGCACATCACGCTCCCTTCGGCGTCATAATATTCGCCTTCGGCGGTATCGGCTCCGTTCCCGGAAAGAGGTGGATTGATGCGTGCTCGACTCCAGCGCCGTGCTCTCCTGGCGTGTTGTGCGGTCTTCGTCCTGGCGCTGCCGACGCTCTCGATCGACCTGCGCGGGCAGGCGGCGAAGCGTCCGCTGGCCTACGACGTGTTCGACGCCTGGCGATCGATCCAGGGCACGACGCTGTCGCGCGATGGGCAATGGCTGGCCTATGCGGTCACCGCGCAGGGCGTGGACGGCGAGCTGATCGTCAGGAACCTGCAGTCGGGGCAGGAGCACCGGCATCCGCGCGGGACCAGTCCGGAATTCACCGCCGACGGCAAGTTCCTGGTCTTCAGCATCGTGCCGACCAAGGCCGACGAGGAGCGCCAGCGTGAACAGGAGCGGCGCGCCGGCGCCCGCGGCCAGGGCCGCGGCGAAGGGCAGGGCCGCGGAGAAGGATCAGCCGAAGCCCAGCGCAATCAGCCGCGCAACTCCGCCGGCATCATGACCCTCGCCTCGGGACAGGTCGCCACGGTCGAGCGGATCGGCGCGATCAGCCTCGCCGAGGAGTCCTCGACGTGGGTCGCGCTGCATCGCGGCACCGGCCGCGCCGGTGGCGCCGGCCGCGGCGGCCGCGGCGGCCGCGGCGGTGGTCCTCCGGCTCCGCCGCCCTCGACTCCGGCGGCCAATACGCCCGGCGCGACATCACCCACATCGCCTGCATCGCCGACGGCCACCACACCGGCGACGCAGCCGACCCAGGCCGCGGGCCGAGGCGGACAGCAGGGCCAGCCGGCCGAAGCCGAAGGACGCGAGGCCGCCAACACGCCGCGCGGCCGGCGCAAGGATCCAGGCAACGACCTGATCCTGCGGAATCTCTCGAACGGCCAGGAGGTCGTGATTCCGCTCGTGACCGACTTCGCGTGGAATCGCGACGGCGCCTGGATCGCCTACGGCGTCTCGTCGCCCAAGGCCGAAGAGGACGGCGCGTTCGCCCGGCAGATGAGCGACGGGGCCGTGCGTCCGCTGCACAAGGGCCGCGGCAACTACAAGAGCTTCACGTTCGACGAGCAGGGCCGCCAGCTTGCGTTCCTCAGCGATCAGGCGGAGTACGACAAGGACGTCGCGCCCTATCGCCTCTATCACTGGAAGACCGGCGACACCGCCGCGACCGAGCTGGTGTCGGCGAGCACCCGCGGGATCGCGGCCGGCATGGTCGTCAGCGATCAGGGGGCGCCGCGCTTCTCCGAGGACGGCGAGCGGCTGTTCCTCGGCACCGCCCCGCCGCCACCGCCGCCGGCGGCCGACGGCGCGCCCGAGCCGCGGCAGGTCGATCTCTGGCACTGGAAGGATCCGCTGCTGCAGCCGATGCAGCGCGTCCGCGCGCAGCAGGAGCGCAGCCGCAGCTACCGCGCCGTCGTCCACCTGTCGGACAAGCGGCTCGTGCAGCTGGCGACGCCGGAGCTGCCGACCGTGAACCCGGGCGAGGATCCGTCGCGCGTCGCTCGGCACCGACGATCTGCCGTACCGCCAGGAAGTGTCATGGGACTCGAGCTATGGCGACTCGTACCTGGTGGATCTGAAGAGCGGGCAGCGCAAGAAGATCGCCGAGCACTTCCGCTCGGGTTCGCCGCAGTCGTTGTCGCCCGGCGGCAAGTACGTGCTCTATTTCGACGAGGCGCAGAACGACTGGTTCACCTACCGCGTCTCCGACGGCGTGCGCGTCAACCTGACCGAAAAGCTCGGCCTCAACTTCTGGCGTGAGGATCACGACTCGCCGAGCCTGCCGCCGGCCTATGGCACCGCGGGCTGGACCGCCGACGATCGTTCGGTCCTGCTCTACGACAAGTACGACATCTGGGAGGTGCGTCCCGACGGCAGCGGCGCGCGCATGGTCACCAACGGCGACGGGCGCAAGCAGCAGATCGTCTTCCGCTATCGCTCGCTCGATCCCGAGCAGCGCACCATCCCGGGCGATCGCCCGCTCCTGCTCTCGGCCAACGAGGACCGCTCCGAAGACAGCGGCTTCTATCGCGTTGCGCTGAACGGCAGCGCCGCGCCCGAGAAGATCGTGATGCTGCCGAAGGCGTTCGGACAGATCACGAAGGCGAAGAATGCCGACCGCCTGGTCGTCACCGTGTCCCGCTTCGACGAGTTCCCGGATCTCTGGGTGACCGACACCAGCTTCCGCGACATGAAGAAGGTGTCGAACGCCAACCCGCAGCAGGCGGACTACGTCTGGGGCAAGACCGAGCTGATCAAGTACCGCAACGCCGACGGCAAGGAGCTGCGCGCGATCCTGGCCAAGCCCGACAACTTCGATCCGGCGAAGAAGTACCCGCTGATGGTCTACATCTACGAAGAGCTGTCGGAAGGGCTGCACAGCTACCGCGCGCCCAACCCGGGCACCAGCATCAACATCACGCGCTACGTCAGCAACGGCTACGTCGTGCTCATGCCCGACATCGTCTACGACACCGGCTATCCGGGCGAGAGCGCCGAGAAGTGCGTGATCCCGGCGGTCAGCGAGATCGTCGCGAAGGGCTACATCGACCCGAAGCGGATCGGCATCCAGGGCCACTCGTGGGGCGGCTACCAGATCACGCACCTGATCACCCGCACCAACATGTTCGCCGCGGTGCAGGCCGGCGCCTCGGTGTCGAACATGATCAGCGCCTACGGCGGCATCCGGTGGGGCACCGGCATGTCCCGCGCGTTCCAGTACCAGAAGACCCAGAGCCGCATCGGCGCGCCGCCATGGGACGCGCCGCTGCAGTTCATCGAGAACTCGCCGATCTTCTGGGTCGAGAAGGTGAAGACGCCGTACCTGAGCATCCACAACGACGAAGACGACGCGGTGCCGTGGTATCAGGGCATCGAGTTCTTCAGCGCGCTGCGCCGGCTCGGCAAGGAAGGCTACATGTTCGTCTACAACGGCGAGCCGCACGGCCTCCGCAACCGCGACAACATGAAGCACTGGACCGTCCACCAGGACGAGTTCTTCGACCATTACCTGCTCGGCAGGCCGAAGCCGGAGTGGATGGAGAAGGGCGTGCCGTTCCTGGAGCGCGGCAAGCGCGACGTGACGCAGATGTTCAAGCCGAAGGAAGCGAAGGCGACCACCGACTCGGCGTCGCGGTAAGTCGGTAACTCCCAATTCCCAACTCCCAACTTCCAATCTCTCGCTCCTCGTTGGGGAGTCGGAGGTTGGGAGTTGGGAGTTTCTGGTTTTGGGAGTCGTGAAGAGTCGGGATCGGTGACCGGTGATCGGTGATTGCCGGGTTAACCTATAGGTCTACACGGCTAACCGGAGGGCTTGAGATGGTCACCCGAATCATCATCGTGGGCGCAGTTCTCGCGGCGATGCTCATGTGGTTGGGGCCATTCTCGGTCCCCAATTGGGCCTTGATCGGGTTCGTCCTCGTGGTCCTCTTCCCTCTGGCTGTCGTTCTGGGTGTGCAGCGGATACGCGTGGAGAGCCGTTTGGCGCGCACGCTCTGGCTGGCTGTGACGCGCAAGTAGCGTTCCTTCAAACTGACCCATTACCGCCTGAAGACGGAAGCCACGAAGTCTCGCGAAGTCGGCGGCCGCTAATACAGATACGCTGCGATCGCGGATGCGCGCGGCGTCACCGCGCGTTGGACACGCGGATCGCGATCATCTGCAGGTCGGTCTTGTCGCCGGCCTTGGCCGTGATCTCGATCACGTAGTCGCCGATGTAGAGCGGCGCGAGATTGAGGTTGGCGGTGATCACCGAGCCGCCGTCGACATCCTGCACGGTGGTCGGGACCGGCACGGCGATCGGGTTGCCGTTGCGATCGAGGAGCCGCGCCTGGTGCGACGTGAGCGGCTGCAGGACGGGCCATTCGAGCCGGAGGCGCTCCGTCCGCCTGAACGCGAAGATGGCCAGCGGCCGGTAAGCCGACGCCGCGGCGGACGCCGCACGATAGGCGAGCGGCTTTCCGAGAATCGGTCCCTCCGGGCGCGCAATCGCAATGGTGTCGGAGTCGCTGATCTGATCGACGCCGCCGCGCACCTTCACCACCGCCTGCCACGGCCCGGCATCTGCGCCGACCGGCACGCGAATGACCGCGCCACGGTATCCCGGATCGATGCGGCCGGCCACGGTGGTGGCGGCGCCGCTCTTCGGCGTCAGGAGAATCTCGACCTCCGCCCCCTGCTTCCATCGCCCTGACTCGATCTCGGCGGCCGACAGCTCGGCGACGATGGCGAGGTTCGGACCCTGCGCGATGCCGTACGCCTGCGCACGCGACGACGGGCTGATCCGCGACAGCGCGCTCAACGCCATCTTCTCCGGCGCCGGCGGCGCTGCGGGCGCCGACGCCGCGGTCCGGGCATTGCGGATCGACGCCATCTCCTCTTCCGTGGGCGCCCGGTATTCGCGCCTCGCGCGGATGTTCTGCCGTGTGGCCTTGAGACGAACGGTGAGCTTGCGCGCCTGGCCGTCCCACCGCGTGTTGCTGGTGTAGTAGCCGAGCACGTAGTGCGACGAGAGATCGTCGGCGACCTTGCCCAGGCCGGCCCGCAGGTCGTTCGTCTGCAGGACCGACACGCCGTCGGTCTGTTCCGCCAGCACGGCGAGGTTGGAGGTGCCGTCGTTCAGCATGCTCGACGCGGCGTCGAGGCCGCCGGGGCGGACCGTATAGAAGGAGACGTTGGCCTGACGGGAGCGACGGAGCAGATCGCGGAAACGCTGCTCGTAGTTCATGCCCAGCAGCCTGGCGCGCTCCTGGCTCATCGCGAGTCGATCGGGGTCCCCGGCGTTCCGGCTGCCCATGGTCAGCGTGCCCTTGTCGTTGACGCCGACTCCGGGCGGCCGGCCGCCGCCGCGCGTCGAATCCATGGCGATGTCGCGGAACTCGGCAGGCGGCGAGTACAGCGAGTCCGAGAAGAAGATGATGTTCTTCCGCTCTTCGCGCAGCTCCCCGAGCATCTCCACGAGGCCCTCGAGATCGGAATAGACCTTGTCGAGACGCCGCAGGGCCACCAGCCGCTTGGCTTCGTTGGGATAGGCGGCCTCCAGCTCGAGCTTCGCCGGGCTGCGGCTCAATCCGGCCCTCGAGTCCCCAGAAGGGCAGCTTCTCGAGCTGTTCCTGGATCACCAGCGTCTGCTGGCCGAGGATCAGGTCCTTCGGCCTCTGCATCGGCGTGAGCAGGCCGAAGAGGTCCTGCGGCCCCATCATGCGGTTGAGCAGCTCGGTGATCGGCACGCGGGTGCGGTGGGAGCCGCCGAAATCGACGTTGAACGCGTTGAGGTAGAGGACGAAGACGCGGTACTTCGGGTCGCGCGCCAGCTCGAACGCGTCGCGCTGCGAGTTGGGGTCGCGGCGCTCGTTGAGCGGCGTGAACTCCGGGTGGTCGATGAACTCGAGCGCGTCGATGGTCTGGGGCTTGCCGTCCTCCAGCAGCTCGAAGTCAGTGGCGGTGAGCCCGAGGATCGGCTTGCCGTCGCGCGTGGGATAGGCATCCACGCGGACGTAGTGCGCGCCGGTCCTGAACGTGGGCCGCTGCGGCTCGGGCTTCTGCTCCTGGCCGGATACGAGCAGGCCGGCAGCGGCCACGATCAGCGCAGAAAAAGAGCAGGACGCGGCGCATAGGCTCTCCAGAGGCGTTGGCACTGGACACTATACGTGAGATCCGGAGCGGCGTTGACCATCGGGGTCGGTCGAGCAGTCGGTCAGCATTTTTTGTGGCGGGCGGGGTGGGGCCCGTCACACCTTGCCCGCTCGCGTGTGTGGTCAGCAGCAACCGGCCCGGAGGCGACAGACCGGCGCTTGGGGTGGGGCCCCAAGCGCGATCAGGAAATGTTGCCCGCCTAGCAGGCCGGCCGGGGCGTGAGATAGACCTCGACGAAACGCAGCAGGTCCGCGGCGTCGCGATACGGATACGTCGTGCACGCCGGGTGGGTGTTGCCGGCGATGAGCCGGGAGACCCGATTTCGCCGGCTCGCGTCGTAGAGCAGCAGCACCCGCTGGCCGGTGACGTCCGCGCGCCCGATGACGTAGCCGACCTCGTAGCCGACGCCGTAGCTGGAGCCCGAGGCCTCCGCGATCAGGAGGTCGGCGGACTCGAGCCATCGCATGTCGCGTTCGAAGACATCCCGCTCGGTGAGCCGGCCTTCCTCGCCGTCCGCATCGTCTGCGAGGAGGTGCCGGGTGATCACCGTGTGGCCGAGCCGCTCGATCGTGTCCGCGAGCTCGCGCACGACGGCGAGTGCGCTGCGATCGCCGCGGACGGTGCACGCCAGGTAGACGTTCATCGATGCCCGGTCACTGTCCGGTCGCGCCGAAGCCGCCACGCGACGCGTCGCGCAGCTCGGCCGCCTCTTCCCACGAGACCCGCGGCACCGCCAGGAACATGCCCTGGGCGATGCGGTCGCCGCGCTGGACGGTGACGGCCGCGGTCGTGAAGTTCATGACCGCGATCTTGATCTCGTCGTCCGGCCCGCAGTAATCGGGATCGACCACGCCGACGCCGTTCGCGACCATCAGCCCCTTCTTCAGTGGCGTGCTGCTTCGCGCGAAGATGCCGAGAAACATCCCGCGCGGCACCTCGACGACCAGCCCGGTCGGCACCAGCGCGACACCTCCGGGCGGCACGGTGCGCTCCTCGGCGGCGGCGAGGTCGAAAGCCGCCGCGTCGTCGGTTTCGTAGCGGGGGAGAGGGACGTCAGCTCGGATGCGGCGGATACGCACGTTCATGGGATCTCCAGCGAGTGGTTCACGCGGCCGCGTGACTCAGCGGAACTTGTAGAGGCGCGTGCCCCGGCCGGCGCCGATCGCCAGGAGCTCGATGTCGGGACGCCGCGCCAGCAGCGCGATGGTCTCGGCCGCTTCGTGGCCAAAGCGCTGCGGATGCACGGTGAAGTGCGTGACGCCGGCGTCCCGCATCGCCTTGATCGCATGCTCCTCCGGAAAGTACCAGAAGGTCCAGGCGACACGCGCGTAGGATTCGGGGACGTAACCGCTGTAGCCGTTCATCAGCGGCCGCCAGTGGGTCGTCGAGTTCAGCACGTACTCGGCGTTCTCGAAGACGGCGTGCGGCGGATAGAACGGCGTTTCCGCGAGCACGACCGGTCCGGTCTCGCGCGCGAGGACGTCGTAGACGCGCGGAATCCCCTCGAACCGCCGGAACTCGAACGGCGCCCGAAGCGCCTCGACGTTCACCAGCGTGATGGCCGCGACCGCGAGAGCGGTGGCCGCTCGACGGGCCGCGTCCGACTGGCGCAGCGCCGCCAGCCCCAGTCCCGCCAGCAGCGCCATCGCCAGCAGGAACAGGTTGCCGAACCGGGCGGCGGCGCGGAGGCCGGCCATGGGCGGCAGCAGCTTGTAGACGATCGCGTAGAGCGGCGTTTGCAGGCCGAGCGACAGCAGGAAGCCGATCGCGCCGATCGCCACGAGCATGAACACCCGGCCGCGCGACACCCGGCCGCGAATGGCTGCCCAGATCGCCACCAGCGTCAGCGCGATCGCCACGAACCCCGGGAAGAACGAATCCACCGGGTTCTCGAAGAAGCGTGCGCTCCAGGTGTGGAAGTGAATGCGGCCCGCTGCCGCCAGATACCCGGGCAGCGTCGCCGAGTACTCGCGCACGGCCTCGATCGAGCGCACCATCCCCTGTTCGGCGGCGACCCGGCGGTAGGGCACGGCAATCGGCAGCACGACGATGACGGTGGCCACGGTCGCCAGTGCGAAGGCGGCGACGACGCGGCCGGCGTTCCGGCGCCAGTCGGCGACCCGCGCGAGCAGCACGATCGCGATCATCACGGTGCCGAACACCAGCAGGTAGCCGGACGAGTAGGCCATGACCGCCATCGATCCGGCCAGCAGCAGTGCCGGGCGGATCCCGGGCTGCGTGATCAGGCGATCCGCGAACAGCAGCGTCAGCGGCAGGCCGTAGACATGAATGCCCTGGATGTGCGCGAGCCTGGTGAGGGTGTGGGTGTTGAAGGCGAAGAGCGATCCGGCGACCACCCCCGCGAGCCGGTCGCCGGTCCACGAATACACCACGGCGTAGGCGGCCAGTGCGGTCAGCGTGAACCCGGCGAGCAGCAGCAGGTTGTACGCGAGCACCGGCGAGCCGCCGAGCCACAGCACCGGCGCCCCCAGCACGGCCGGGACGATCAGGGGCTCCGAGAAGGCGAGGGTGTCCCTGGCCGGATAGAAGATGTTCGACGCGAACAGGTGGAGTGGATCGCGGGGCAGCTGGTGGACCACCCAGGCGATGATCCACTCGTTCAACATCGTGTCGCCGTTGTCGTTTCTCGACAGCACCGCCGGATTGGTGGCGAGCGGCCAGGTGTGGATCACCGACAGCAGCACGAACAAGCCGATCGCCAGGCCGTGCGATCGCAGCCTGTCGGCGACGGCGCCGTTCATCGCGCGGTCAGGCTGCGAATCAGCGTCAGCACCATGTCGATCGCGACCGCGTTGTGCCCGCCCTGCGGAATGATGATGTCGGCGTAGCGCTTGCTCGGCTCGACGAACTCGAGGTGCATCGGCTTGACGGTGCTCAGGTACTGCTCGATCACCGACTGCACGGTCCGGCCGCGTTCGGCGATGTCACGCTGCAGCCGGCGGATGAACCGCGTGTCGTCGTCGGTGTCGACGAACACCTTGACGTCCATCAGCGCCCGCAGCGCCGCGTCCGAGTAGATGAGGATGCCCTCGACGATCACCGCCCGCCGCGGCGCCATCGTCTCGGTGGTGCGTTGCCGCGCGTGCCTGGAGAAGTCGTACATCGGCACGTCGACCGGGCGCCCGGCCCTGAGCTCCTCGACGTGGCGGACCAGCAGATCCGTCTCGAGCGAATCGGGGTGGTCGTAATTGAGGGCGGCGCGCTCCTCGAGCCGCAGGTCGTTCCGGTCCCGGTAGTACCGATCGTGCTCGATGACCGTGACCCGGTCGGTGCCGAGGCTGTCGAGGATGCGCCGGACGACGGTGGTCTTGCCAGAACCGGAGCCCCCGGCCACACCGATGACGAGCGGAGGAGCGATTTCTGTAACCGACGGCAAATCCTGGGATTGTCCTGCCTCAGACACCATTTTTCATGAGTTCTCAGGCCGGCATGAGCCGCCGCGCCGGGCAAAGGAAGAGTATCAGGAAGTCAGGAATCGAACCCCAGGCGCCGATAAGTACCGGGATACGGAGGGCCAGTGGACGACGTGCTCCCATTCATCCTGCTCGGGATGTTCTTCGTGATCGTGCCGTTCATTCTGCCGATCGCGTTATGGGTGTCGCTATATCGGACCAAGAAGCGGGTCGCGGCCCTGGAACAGGCGCTCGAGGACCAGAAGGCGACCACGCAGCGTCTGTCGGCGGCGCTGATCGGCCAGCGCGAGACTGCCGCACGCGCCGGTGTGGAGGTGGCACCCGCGCCAGCCGCATCGGCTCCGGCAGCAGCGGTTCCGCCGTCCCCGCCGCGGCCCGCGCCTGCGATCCCGCTGCCGGTCAGCTCGCCACCGGTTGTGCGCGAACGTCCGGCCGCGCCACCGCCTTCTCCTGCGGTTCCGCCATCGCCCGTCCGCCGGGCATCACCCTCGACGGTTCCGGTCGCGACGCCAACACCGTCGGTACCGTCGCCTGCTCCCGCAACGTCACCCACGCCACAGACGCCAGCGTCGGTCCCGCCGGCGATCCCCTCTGCGCCAGCGGTTCCACCGGCAAGCGCTCCCCGGCCCGATCGTCCGGCCCCGGCGATCCCGCCGTCCGCCGGTCCACCGCGAGCGCCGATGCCGCCGCGGCCGCCTTCCGCCGCCGCCCCCGCCCCCGCCGACGGAGCCGGCTCCCTCCTTCGACTGGGAGAGCGTCGTCGGCGTCAAGATGTTCTCCGCGATCGCCGGCATCGCGCTGATCTTCGCGGCGGTCCTGTTCCTGCGCTACTCGGTGCAGCAGGGGTGGCTGCAGCCGCCGATTCGCGTGCTGATCGGGATCGCGGTCGCCGTCGGGCTGCTCGTGCTGTGCGAGATGAAGGCGGCGCGCAACTATCCGGCGACGGCCAACGCGCTCGATGCCGCAGCCATCGCGATCCTGTTCGCAACCTTCTTTGCCGCGCACGCGCTGTGGAACCTGATCCCGGCGACGCTCACGTTCGCGCTGCTCGCCGCGGTAACCGCCCTGGCGGTGCTGCTCTCGATCAGGCGGGAGTCGCTGTTCATCGCGGTGCTCGGCCTGCTCGGCGGGTTCGCGACGCCGGCGCTGCTGTCGACGGGGGAGAACCGTCCGATTCCGCTGTTCGCCTACCTGGTGTTGTTGAACGTCGGCCTGGCGTGGGTGGCCTACAAGCAGGTCTGGCCGGTGCTGACGATCCTCACACTGGTCCTCACGACCGCCTACCAGTGGATCTGGGTCTTCAAGTTCCTGAACGCGAGCGACCTGCCGCTGGCGATGGGGATCTTCACGATCTTCCCGATCCTGAGCGTCGGGGCGATGCTGTTCGGCCGCCGCGGCCTGAGCCGCGCCCGCGGCGAGGAAGACGAGACGTTCGAACGGACGACGGTGATCGCGGCGGCGCTGCCGCTGCTGTTCGTCGTCTATCTGGCGACGGTGCCGGCGTACGGCGCGCGACCCGGCCTCCTCTTTGGCTTCCTGCTGCTCATCGACGTCGGCCTGCTCGCGGTGACGATCGCGCTGAGGAGCATGGCGCTCCAGGGCGTGGGCGCGCTCGCCACGCTGCTGGTGTGGGCGGTCTGGCTGGCGACGGGCTACAGCGAGAGCGCGCGGCTGCTCGCGCTGGCGTTCGTGGCGGCGTTCGTCCTGCTCTATCTGTTCGCGCCGACGATCGCGCGGCGGTTCTCGCGTCCGCTGAGTGACGGCGCCGAGCGCAGCGTCTACGCCGCGCCCGCGCTGCTGTTCGTGTTCCCGGTGATCGCGGAGATCGATCCCGCGTCGGCCGATCCGCTGCCGCTGTTCGGTCCGCTGCTCGCGCTCGTGCTCCTCTGCGCCTGGCGCGCCATCGCGATCGGCCGCGGCGGCGTGTTCTTCACAGCCTCGTTCCTCGCCGTCGCGACGCAGGCGGTCTGGTCGGCGTCGCACCTGACGCTCGAGCTGCTGTCGAGCGCGGTTGCGGTCTACGCGGTGTTCGGCATCGTGACGGCGGCAGTGCCGGTCCTGGCGCGACGGATGGGGCGCGAGCTGCAGCCACAGGTGGGCGGTGCGGTCGTGCTGATCGCCAGTCTGTTCCTGCTGCTGTTCCTCTCCACCGGGCCGATCGCGCCGGCCGCGCTCTGGGCGCTGGCGCTGCTGCTGGCGATCCTGAACGCGGCGGTGTTCATCGAGAGCGCGTCGGGACGCATGCCCGCGCTCGCGCAGGTCGGCTCCGTGCTGTCGTGGATCGTGCTCGCGCGTGTGGTGGCAGCAGTCGGCCGGTGCGGTCGGCATCCTGCCGTCGCTCGCGGTGCTGACCGGACTGACGCTCATCACGCTTGCCGGTCACGCGTGGGCGGCCCACTCGACGCGATCCGCCGAGGCGGACGGTGCGTCGGCCTTCGCCGGCGGTCTCTATCTGGGCCTGATCGGCCATCTGTTCCTGCTGCTGATCTCGCTGAACCGCGAATGGTCGCTGCCGCCGTGGCCGATCTTCGGCACGCTGTTCGTGATCACGCTCGCGTCGAGCGTGACCGCGCTGTTCGTGAGGGCCGGCGTGCTGCACGTCCTCGCCGTCGGCGGGGCGGCAGCCGTGCTCGCGGCCTGGACGGCGGTGAGCGCGCAGATGCCGTGGACGCTGATCGGCCTGTCGGCCTCGGCGATCCTGTCGATCTATGCGCTCGCCTGGATGCTGCTGGCCGACGCGAAAGGGCAGGGGCAGCTCGGCCGCCAGGCTGCGGCGGTCGCACTCTTCGGCGGCGAGCTCGTGGCGATTCTCGCCTCGCAGGCCGAGGGGCCGCCCCCCTTCCCGGCGCTGCTCGCCACGCACGTCCTCAACATCGGCGTGATCCTGCTGCTGACGTCGCAAGCCGGATGGAGCCGGGTTGCCGGTGGTGCCGTCGCCGTGGCGTGGGCCGCGCTGCTCGAGTATCAACTCGCGCACGACCTGAGCATCGAGTGGCGGGAGCTGCTGATCCTGGCCGCGGCGCTCTACGCGCTGTTCACCGCGTACGCGCTCGTGGTCGGACCGCGCCGGCGGGCCAGCCGCGAGCCGTGGCTGGTCGCCCTGGCCGCCGCGGCGATGACGTTCTTCGCCGCGCGCGCCGCGTTCGACGGCGGCGGACTCGACTGGATGATCGGGATCGTCCCGGTGGTGCAGGGGCTGGTGACCGCGTTCCTGCTGCGGGCCCTGCTCAGGCTCGAGCGCGCCGGCGAGCGCGACATGACCCGTCTCGCGCTGGTGGCCGGCGTGGCGCTCGCCTTCATCACGGTGGCGATTCCGCTGCAGCTCGATCACCAGTGGATCACCATCGGCTGGGCGCTCGAAGCGGCGGCGCTGGCCTGGCTCTACCAGCGCGTGCCGCACCGCGGCCTGCTCATCGCCTGCGCCGCCCTGTTCGTCGTCGTCTTCGTGCGCCTGGCGCTGAATGAGGATGTCTGGATCTACGAGCCGCGCGGCGCGATGCGCATCTTCAACTGGTATCTGTATACCTACCTGCTGGCGGCCGGCTCGATGCTGCTCGGCGCCTGGTTCCTCTCGCGGACGGAGGATCGCGTGGTGCCGGGGCTGCCACGGCTGGCGCACGTCCTGCCGGCGGCCGGCGTCATCCTGCTGTTCCTGCTGCTGAACATCGAGATCGCCGACTACTACGCGACCGGGCCGGAGATCACCTTCCGATTCGGGGTCACCCTCTCGCAGGACCTCACCTACACGATCGGGTGGCTGGCGTTCGGCATGCTGCTGCTGGCGGCCGGCATCTATATGGGCAACCGTCCCGCGCGGGTCACCGCCGTAACGCTGATCGCGGTGACGACGTTCAAGTGCTTCCTCTACGACCTGCGCTCGCTCGAAGGGCTCTACCGCATCGGTTCGTTCGTCGGCCTCGCGGTCGCGCTGGCGCTCGTCTCCATCGCCCTGCAGAAGTTCGTGCTCGCGAAACCGAAGGCCACCCCATGACCCGCACGTCCTCAGCGGTCGCGTTCCTCACCCTGGCGGCGGCCGGGTTCGTCACCGCGCAGCCGTCGCCATCGCCGGCGCGCATCGTCACGCGTGAGATCCACACCGTCGGCGGCGGTCCGCGCAAGCTGCGCATCGACATCCCGCTGCTGGCCAGTGGACAGCGCTTCACGCGGGTGACGTCGGACGCCGACGGCACGCACGCGCACGGCGGTCTCGGGGATCTGCGGCTGTTCGACGCCGGCGGACGCGAGGTCCCGTACCTGTTGATGTCCCGGCCGTCGGCACGTGCGACGTGGCTCGGCGGCGCCGTGCTCGCGATCGCCGCGACGCAGAAGACGAGTGGGTTCGAAGTGGATCTCGGGGAGGCCCGCGCCATCGATGCGCTGACGGTGGACGGCCTGCCGGCGCCGTTCCTCAAACGGTTCGTGCTCGAGGGCAGCGGCGACCGGGAGCGCTGGTCGATGCTCGTCGGGCAGGGGACCCTGCTCGATCTGCCGGAGGAGCGCGTACGGCAGACCTCGGTCGCGTTCGCGCCCGGCACCTTCCGCTACCTGCGGGTGACCTGGGACGACACCAACAGCGGCCGGCTGTCGCTGCCGCGCGCCGTGCGCGCCCGCGAGACGCCGACGTCACGCGTGCCTGCCGACCCATTGATCGTGCCGGTGACCGCGCAGCGCCAGGCCAGCGAGCCGGGCCGGAGCCGTTATCGGATTCCGCTGCCGGCGGCGGGGCTGCCGCTGGCGGCGCTCCTGTTGGAAGCGGGCACCGGCGACGTCTTCCGCGACGCGTCGGTCATGGAGACGCGCTTCAGCGGCGCGCGCGCCGATCCGGAGGAGCTCGGACGCGCCCGGCTGGTGCGGGCCGAGCAGCGCAGTGGCGCTCCCGCGATGCGCATCGCGATCGACGCGCCGCGCACGTCGGAGCTGCAGCTCGTGATCGAGGACGGCAGCAACCCGCCGCTGGCGCTGGACCGCGTCTCGCTCGAGTTCGCCGAGTTGCCCGTGATCTACTTCGAGGCGCCAGGCGGCGCGTTGACGGCGAGATATGGCGATCCCTCCGCGTCGCCCCCGCAGTACGACCTCGAGGCGCGGCGAGCGTCGGTCGTGCTGGCGGATGTGCTCGAGGCGTCGTGGGGCGACCCGCGTCCCGCCGACACCGCCACGACACCAGCTCCCGCGCCACCGCTCGCCGACCGGGGGGCGTCGCTGGATGTCGCCGGCTTCCGGTATCACCGTGCGATCGAGGAACAGCCGGCCGGTCTCGTCACCCTGCAGCTCGACGCGGCGGTGCTGTCGCACAGCCGCGGGCCTTCGGGTAACTTTGCGGACGTCCGGCTCGTGGATGCGGACAGCCGGCAGATTCCGTATCTCGTCGAGCGTCGGGCCGAGCCGCTCTCGCTGGATCTGCCCATCACCCCGGCCACGACGGAGGTGAAATCGCTGCGTGACACGAGCGGCGGTCAGCGCTCGATCTATGCGCTCACGCTGCCGCATCCCAACCTGCCGAACGCGCGGCTCGTCTTCGAGACGTCCGACCGGGTGTTCCGGCGCAGCCTGCAGGTTGGTGTCGAGCGTCCGCCGGATCGCCGCCATCGTGACGAATGGTTCGAGGTGCTGGCGAGGCCGTCATGGCAGCACGCCGATCAATCGAACGTGGCGCCGCCGCTCGAAGTGCCGATCGCGGCAGGCGAGGGCACGAAGCTGCTGGTGATCGTCGAGGAAGGGGACAACCGGCCGCTGCCGATCACGGCGGTGCGGCTGCTGCTGCCGTCGTGGCGGGTTCGGTTCTTCAAGCCCGCGACGCCGCTGCGGCTGGTCTACGGCAAGACGGACGTCGCGGCGCCGGAATACGACCTGGCGCTGCTCGCGCCGGCGGTCCTTGGCAACGAGGCGCGCGAGATCACCGCGGACGCGGAGCAGCCGCCGCCCGCGTCGGCCGACCCGGTGCTGCTGTCGCCACGAATGTTCTGGATCGCCATTGGCGCCGCCGTCGTTGTCCTGCTCGGGCTGATCGTGCGGTTGATTACTTCCGAGACTGGGCCGCCACCTTCGCCACCTGGTCCATGACGCGCAGCAGGTTGCCGCTCCAGATCTTGTCGATCTGCGGCTCGGTGTAGCCGCGCCGCACCAGCTCCAGCGTGACGTTGAACGTCTCGCTCGCGTTGTCCCAGCCGTCCACGCCGCCGCCGCCGTCGAAGTCGGACGAGATGCCGACGTGATCGATGCCGATCTTCTTGACGATGTAGTCGATGTGGTTGACGAAGTCTTTGACCGTGGCCCGCGGCAGCGGCGGATGGGTGGCGTCCAGCTCGTCGAGCCGTTTCTGCAATTCGGCACGACGCTCGTCGCTCAACTGCGCCAGCGCCCCGCCACGGCCGCCCCGTCCACCACGCCCGCCGCGGCCACCGAGCGTCGTGCCCGGCGGCAGCCCGAACTCCTTGCGCAGCGCGTCCAGCGCCTTCGTCCGCTCCGGCGTCGCCGTGTCCTTGACGTAGCTGGCGAAGGCCACCGTCTGGATCACGCCGCCGTTCTTCTTGAGCGCGAGCAGCTGCTCGTCGTCCATGTTGCGGCTGTGGTTGCAGAGGGCGCGCGCCGACGAATGCGAGGCGATGATCGGCGCCTTGCTGATCTGCAGCGCCTGCATCATCGACTCCTTGGACGGATGAGAGACGTCCACCATGATGCCGACACGGTTCATCTCGGCGATGACCTGCTTGCCGAGCGGCGACAGCCCGTTCCACTTCCAGCCCGACGCCTCGCCGGTGTTGGAGTCGGACAGCTGGCTGTGGCCGTTGTGCGCCAGCGACATGTAGCGCGCGCCGCGGTCGTGGAACTCCTTGACCCGGCCGATGTCGGTCCCGATCGGATAGGCGTTCTCGACGCCGATCAGCGCGATCTTCTTCCCCTTCGCGTTGATCCGCCGGACGTCCGCCGCGGTCAGCGCCAGCTCGATGCGGTCGGGCGCAATCTCCTTCGTCAGCCGGTGCACCGCCTCGAACTTCTCGACCGCTGACTTGTAGGCCCGCTCGTAGCCCGCCGGCTCGAACGCATCCGGCGTCGTCTGCTCGTCGGGCTGGCCGACGTAGACGATGAGGAACGCCGCGTCGAGGCCGCCCTCGACCATCTTCGGCAGGTCGACCCGGGTGTCCAGCCGCTGCGTGTAGTTGCGTTCGCTGGTGAAATTCTGCGCGCTGATGTCGACGTGGGTATCGAGCGTGATCACCTTGTCGTGAATCGCCCGGGCGCGCTTGACCAGGGCGTCTTCCTTCGGATCGGCCGCCTGTTGCGCCGAGATGTCAACGACGGGAGCGACAGCCACACTCGCGGCGATCGCCGCGGCACACAGAAACGACAACGTTCTCAGCATCAGAAAAGCGTAGCATGCGGTCCGCACCTAGCACCAAGCACCGAGCACCGAGCGCACGCCGGCGGCGGCCGCCGGAAGCGGGTCCGTTTCCTTGACGCGACCGCGGCCGTACCATTCAGGGCGCGCCCGGCCGGTCTCCGAAACCAACGCGTCTGCTAAACTGATGGCACTTCTTTTCGTGCCAGCCAAGGAGCGTTGCGTGCGCCAGCCGATTGCCCGTTTCGGTCTGTGTCTCGGTCTGCCCCTCGTCGTCACCCTCTTCCAGGTCGTGCCGTCCGCCCAGGATCGCCTCAAGGCGATGCCGGGTACGCGCAGTACACCAAGATGTCGGCGCAGCTGCCCGGGGCGCTGCGAACCGGGGCGGTCACGGCGACGTGGAGCGCGGACGGCAAGTCGTTCGAGTACGCGCGCGACGGCAAGCGCTATCGCTACGACGTCGCGACGCGGCAGGCGACCGAAATCGGCGCGGCGCCTGAGCCGGCGGGACGTGGCGGGCGCGGTGGACGCGGCGGCGGCGCCCCCGAGCGCGGCCGCCAGTACGCGTTCGCCGAGTCTCCCGACAAGGCCTATCGCGCGCAGTACAACGAGACCACCCGCAACATCGTGCTGATCGATCAGGCCACCAAGGTCGAGACGCCGATCACGACCGACGGCAGCCGCGAGAAGCGGATCAAGTACGGCACGGCGAGCTGGGTCTACGGCGAAGAGCTCGGCACAGACCACCGCCATGTGGTGGTCCCCCGACAGCCGCAAGCTGGCCTTCTACCGCTTCGACGAGAGCGGCGTGCCCGACTACCACCTCCAGCTCGAGCAGACCAAGCTCCAGAGCACGGTCGACACCGAGGCCTACCCGAAGGCGGGGGCGCCGAATCCCGTCGTCGACCTCCTGATCTACGACGTCGCGACCAAACGCACGTCGCTCGTCGACGTCCGCGACGGCAAGCCCTTCGACAACGCGGTGGTCGGCCACTACGCCTACCGCGTGGCGTGGGCGCCCGACGGCAAGGAGCTGCTGTTCAATCGCACCAACCGCCGGCAGAACGTCCTCGAGCTCGTCGCCGCGCAGGCAGACACCGGCGAGGTCCGCGTGGTGATCCGCGAGGAGTGGCCGAGCGGCTGGATCGAGAACACGCCGGTGATGTCCTTCCTCAAGGACGGCCACCGGTTCATCTGGGAGTCGGAGCGCAACGGCTGGAAGAACTTCTACCTCTACGACCTGGGCGGGAAGCTGATCACGCCGTTGACGAGGCACTCGACCTTCGAGGTCGGCTCATTGATCAAGGTGGACGAAACGGCGGGCGTCATCTTCTACACGGCTCGCGATGGCGACAACCATCTGAAGCCGCAGCTGCACCGCGTCGGCCTCGACGGCAAGGGAGACGTGCGCCTCACCGATCCGAAGTATCACCACCAGGTGGGCAGCTGCATGCCGGCGACCGGCGGCCGTGGTGGCGTTGGCGGCGCCGCCGGCGCCTGCGGGATCGCGCCCGACAACTCCCACTTCGTCGACGTCTATCAGGCCCACAACGCGGCTCCGGCGACCCGCCTCGTCGAGGCCTCGTCTGGCAAGGTCGTCGCGGAGATCGCGGCCAGCGACACCTCCAAGTACCAGGAGCTTGGCCTGAAGACGGCGGAGCTCTTCACCTACAAGTCCGCGGACGGACAGACGACGCTGCACGGCCTGATCCAGTTCCCGTCGAACTTCGATCCGACCCGCAAGTACCCGGTGCTCGTGCCGGTCTACGGCGGGCCCGCCTCGGCGAGCAATACCGCGCGCGAGACCTTCGTCCTGCCCAACGCGGTCACCGAGTACGGCTTCCTCGTCGTCAACCTGGATTCGCGCGCCGCGCCCGGTCGCGGCAAGCGCATGCTCGACCAGATCTACATGAAGCTCGGGCAGGTGGAGATCGACGACATGGCGGCCGGTGTCCGCGCGCTCGCGAGCCGGCCCTATGTCGATACGTCGCGAGTCGGCATGTACGGCACGTCGTACGGGGGCTATACGTCGGTGATGTCGATCCTGCGTTACCCCGACGTCTACGCCGCGGCCTCCGCCTCGTCGCCGGTGACGTCGTGGCACCACTACGACACGATTTACACCGAGCGCTACATGTGGACGCCGCAGGAGAACAAGGCGGGCTACGACGCGGGCAGCGCGATGACCTACGCCAAGGACCTGAAGGGCCGGCTGATGCTGTACTACGGCACTGCCGACAACAACGTCCATCCGTCGAACATGATGCAGCTGATCGCCGCGCTGCAGGCGGCGGGGAAGAGCTTCGACGTGCAGGTCGGTCCGGACCGCGGCCACAGCGGGATCAACTCGGAACGGATGATGGAGTTCTTCATCGAGAATCTCCTCGTCCGCCCGGCCACGACGTCGCCGACATTCTGACGGTTGAGGTCGGCCATCTTGCATGGGGAGCCGCGTGCCTGACCCGCGGCTCCTGCAGATCGTCGAACGGCTCCGCGCCTCGCGATTCTCCGATCTCGAAGGTGCCCGCCTGGCGGCGGTGGTGCCGGTCTCCGAACGGCTGCTCAATCAGATCGTCGCGTCGACGCTGCCGCCGACACTTCCGGTGCGGGACCTGCACATCAGCCCGCAGCACGGCAACCGGATGACCGTGCGCGCCAGACTGGCGCGCGTCGACTTCCTCCCTCCGATCAACGTCAACGTCGTCATCGAACGCCAACCCGAGCTGCCGGATGGACCGCTCGTGCTCCGCCTGCTGACGTTCCCGGGCCTGGTCAGCTTGCTCGGGGCGGCGTTGCCGCTCGCGACGTTGCTGCCGCCGGGAGTGCGGATGGAGAAGGACCGGATCTTCGTCGACGTGCGAACGCTGGCGGAGCGGCAGGGTCTGGGCGACCTGCTGCCGCTCCTGGCCGGCCTGCGGGTGACGACTGAGGAGGGCAAGCTGATCGTCGAGATCGAGGGCGGGGTCGCGCCCCGACCCCCGTCTCAGAACAGCGAGTAGACGAGGCCCACGCTGAGGGCGATCGAGTCCGCCTTCCAGCGGTTCTCGAACGCCTCGCCCGCGGCGTTTGCGATCCTGTTGCTGCTACCAGCCCGATTGCGGCAGCCCCGGCACCACCCTCAGCGCGTTCCGGTGATAGAGCTTGCGGAGGACGTCGTCTGGCAGGTCCATCCCGTAAAGCTTCCAGAAGGCGTGATAGTCGCGGTAGTAGTCGAAGTACTCGTCGCGGGTCTCGAACACGCGCCAGTAGTACGGGTACTCGGTCGCCTCGTAGGCGTCCTTGCCGAACAGCACGCGGTCCTGGTACTTGACGAAGAAGTCGCGGGCGGCCCTGGGCTGACGGCCGAACTCGTAGAGCACGGCGCCGACTTCGAACACGACGTTGGGCAGCGAGTCGAGGTGCTTGGCGGCGCGGCCGAGATCGTTGCCGTGCCAGCCGAAATGGGCGTTGATATACCGCGTCTTCGGGTTGCGCGCGAACATCCGGTCGCGTTCGCCCATCAGCTCCTCGAAGTTCGGGTAGCGATCCCCCGGATATTCGCGGCCGGGGAACACCATCAGCTCGAGCCAGCGCTCGTTCTTGAAGTCGATCGGCGCCCAGAACTGCGCCGGGTCGGCGACGTGGATGATCACCGGGATGTTCAGGCGCGCCGCCGTCTGCCAGATCGGATCGAGATCGGGGTCGTCGATCTTCAGGCGCGTGCCGTCGTGCTTGCGGGTAGAGAGGCCGAGGTTCTTGAAGATCTTCAGGCCGATGGCGCCGTCCTTGACCGCCTGTTCGAGCGCCGCGACCTCGCGCTCCTTCCAGCCCGGCGCGCCGGCATCGTTGAAATTCACGTTGGCGAACAGCCGGAAGCGGTCGGCGTACTTGCTGGACCGGATCGTGGCGACCGACTGCCTCAGCGAGTCACCGCTCTGCCCGGACAGGTTGACCATGACGCGCAGGTTGAGCGCGTCCATCTCCCTGATCATCTGCTCGATGTTGTCGGGCGTGATGCGCGTGTGGTTGTGGACGTCGACGACCGGGAACTTGGCGCGCGGCACCATGTGATCGGTGGCGACGACCGTCGACTTCGGCCGGTAATCGACGATGGTCGGCGGCGGAGAGGCCGGCTTGCCGCAGCGCCCGGCGCGGAATTCGGTCATGCCGGGCGGGCAGTCCTCGCCAGGCTTGATCTGGGTCTGCTCCTGCGGGCCGCCGGGGCCGCCACGGCCGCGTCCCGCTGGCGGCTGACCGCCCGGCGCCGTCTGCGTCCCTGCCGGAGGCGCCTGCTGCGCCAGGACCGCCGCGCTCACGATGACCGCCAGCCCCGCGGTCCATACCAGCCCTCGAGAACCCATCACACCTCCGCTGTCATGCCGACTGTTGCCACCGATTATGGATCAGGGCCCGCCGGTCGGTCCGACGGGCCCTGCATGTTTGACTTCGCGCGCCGCGCCTTCTATCCTGTTGTCGTCAATCTACAGGAGGGCGTTTGGGCCGGAAAACGGACTTGCTCCAGGGCACATTGGACCTGCTGATCCTTCGCACGCTGGCGACCGGACCGATGCACGGCTGGGCGATCGCGCAGCGCATCCAGCAGGTCACGGGCGACGTGCTGCAGATCGCGCAGGGCTCGCTCTATCCGGCGCTGCACCGGCTCGAACAGGAGGCCTGGATCGAGGCGGAGTGGGGCACCTCCGAGGCCAACCGCCCGGCGAAGTTCTACCAGCTCACCCGCACCGGGCGGAAGCAGCTCGCCGCTGAAGAAGAGAACTGGGAGCGGATTACCGGCGCGGTGGCGCGCGTGCTGTCACAGGCCTGACGACCGCCGTCATGTTCACCAGCAAGCTGCGGCAGCGCGTCCGGTCGGTGCTCCAGCGCACCCGGTTCGAGCGCGAGCTGGACACCGAGCTGCAGTTCCACGTGGACATGCTGACCGCGCAGTACGTCGGCCGTGGCCTGTCTCCCGAGGCGGCCCGTCAGGCGGCGCTCCATGCCTTTGGTCCGGTCGCGGGCGTCAAGGATCACGTCCGCGACACGTGGCTGTCGCGGGTGCTGGAATCGGCGATGCAGGACGTGCGCTACGGCTTGCGCGCCCTGGCCGCCGCCCCCGCGTTCACGCTCGGGGTCATCCTGACGATGGCGCTCGCCGTCGGCGTGAACACCGCGATCTTCGGCGTCACCTATTCGATTCTCCTGAAACCGCTGCCGTTCGAGAGCCCGGACCGGCTGGTGACGCTGGAGCACGTGACGCCGCAGAGCGCGTCCAACCGGACTTTCTCAATCCAGGAGCTGGCGGACTACCGGCGCGTGCCGAGCCTGGAATCAGTCGCCGAGCTGCACACGATGTGGTTCATCCTGCTCGGCCGCCCCTCGCCTGAGCGGGTCTCGACCGGCGTCGTCTCGACGAACTATTTCGATCTGCTCGGCGTGAAGCCGATGCTCGGGCGCGGCCTGCTCGCGTCGGACGACGCAGCCGGGGCGCCGGCCGTGCTGCTGCTCAGCCACGAGTTCTGGACGCGCAGCACCGACAGCGATCCCACGATCGTCGGCCGCATCTTCGAGATGAACGATCGGCCCCACACCGTCGTGGGCGTGCTGCCGCCGTTCCCGGACTACCCGCAGAAGGTGGACGTCTACATGCCGACGTCCGCGTGCCCGTTCCGGTCGAACCCGAACATGGCAGACGGCCGCACGATGCGCATGGTCCACGCCATCGCGCGGGTGCGCGACGGCGTGTCGTCAGCGCAGCTGGCCGACGATCTCGCACGCACATCGGCCACGCTCGAGCGCGCGTATCCGGACGTCTACGTCGACCATCACACGCCCGCCGTGTCGCCCGCACCCTATCGGGCAACGGCGCTGCGGCTCGCCGACGACATGCGGGCCCCGATGCGTTCGACGCTGCTCCTGCTGGTGGCCACCGCGGCGCTGGTGTTGATGCTCGCGTGCGTCAGCGTCAGCAACCTGACCCTGGCGCGGCTGACGCAGCGAGCCGGCGAGGTGTCGCTGCGCGCGGCGCTCGGCGCCACGCGGCAGCGATTGTTGCGGCAGTTGTTGACCGAGAACGCCACCGTCGCCCTCTTCGGCACTGTCGCGGGCCTGCTGCTGGCTCACCTGGCACTCGGGGCCTTGACGGCCTACGTGCAGCGTGGCACCGCGCTGCCGGTGAGCAACGGCTTGACGATCGCTGCGGTTGGCTACGCCGCGGCCGCATCGATCGTGCTGCTGTTCGGCGCCAGCACCGTCCCGTTCGTGATCCGCCGCATCGGGTGGCATGGCGAGCTGCCGCGTCCGCAGGCGACCCGGATCCGCTACGGCCTCGTCGTCGGGCAAGTCGGGCTGTCCTTCGTCCTGATGATTGCCGCGGCGCTCTCGGTCCGAAGCCTGCTGCACCTTCAGGGCATCGACACCGGCTTCAGCACCGAACACGTGCAGACCATGCGCGTCGATCTGAACTTCACGAAATACCGGAACCTGCCGGCGATCACCAGGTTCTGGCGCCGGTTCGAGCATGAAATGACCCGCATCGACGGCGTCGTCTCCGCCGGCGGCGCCGGCACGATGCCGCTCGACGGCCGGCAGCTGGGATTGTCGGTCTTCCAGCTCGAACCGCCGCACGACGGCGAGCATGGGACGCCGACCGCTCTGCAGTCCACAGAGGATCACGCCGCAGTCCACGATGTCCCGCCAGACGACGCGTCGGTGGCGCAGGTGTCGCGCGCCAACCTGCGCGTGGCGTCTCCCGGCTACTTCGCGGCGCTCGGGCAGCGGCTGCTCGCCGGCCGCACCTTCACGATCGAGGACGCCGACGCGATGGCGCGGGTGGTCGTCGTCAACGAGTCGCTGGCGCGCCGGCACTGGCCCGCGGGCGGCGCGATCGGACAGCGGCTGCGTTTCGACCGCGTCAACCAGACGACCGTCGTCGGCGTGGTGGAGGACACGCGTCAGACGCTGGATCGGCCGGCCGGGGAGGAGATCTATTTCCCGCTGCTGCAGGGGCTGCAGCTGTCGACGAACTGGCTGGTGCGGTCCAGCTCTGCCGCCGGACGAGATCGAACGACGCGTTCGCGCACTGGTGCGCGCCATCGACCCGGAGCAGCCGGTCGACAACTTCCGCTCGCTGGAATCCTTCAGGGCCGACTCGCTGCTGCCGTCGCGGGTCACCGCGGTCGTGGTCAGCCTGTTCTCGCTGCTGGCGCTGGTGATCACGGCGACGGGCATCGCCGGGGTGATCGGGTTCGCCGTCCAGCAGCGGCGGCACGAGTTCGGCGTTCGCCTCGCGCTCGGCGCACGTCCGTTCCGCGTCGTCGGCATGGTGCTCGGCGACGCGCTCCGCCTCGTCTGCGTCGGCCTGACGCTCGGGACGCTGGCGTCGGTGGTGCTGTTTCCCTTCCTCCGCGCCGAGCTCTTCGGCGTCGATCGCTTCGACGTCACGACGCTCGCGGTCGTGGCCACGCTGCTGCTGCTCGTCGCGGCGCTGGCCTGCTTCATCCCTGCCCGCCGCGCCGCCGCGGTCGATCCGCTGCTCGCGCTGCGCAGAGGCTAGACGTTTTGACTTTTCCCTTTTGACTTCTGACTTCTGTTCTGACTTCCGCAGGTTACTGGGACGACGTCGTGCCCGCCGGAGCGTCGATCAGGTACTGCTTCACGAACATGACCGTGGCGTAGAACAGATAGTCGGCGTTCTGCTTCTTCGCGAACCCGTGCCCCTCGTCCTTCGCCATCAGGTACCAGACCGGCTTGCCGTTCTGCTTCACCCGCTCCACCATCTGATCGGCTTCGCTCAGCGGCACCCGTGGATCGTTACCGCCTTGCACGACGAACAGCGGGTTGGTGATCTTCTGCGCGTTGTTGAGCGGCGCGATCTTCTCGAAGAAGGCGGCAATCTTCGGATCGCGCTCGTCGCCGTACTCGACGCGCCGCAGGTCGCGGCGGTAGCTCTCGGTGTTCTTGAGGAACGTGCTGAAGTTCGAGATGCCGACGATGTCGAGCGCGGCGCGGATCCGGCTGCTGTAGTGCGTGGACACCGCGAGCGTCATGTAGCCGCCGTAGCTCCCGCCCATCACCATGACCTTGCCGGCGTCGAGCTCGGGCCGCGTGCCGATCCAGTCGAGCAGCGAGCCGATGTCCTTGACCGAGTCCTCACGCTTCACGCCGTTGTCGAGCGTGACGAACGTCTTGCCGTAGCCGGTCGATCCGCGGACGTTGGGATAGATGATCGAGACGCCGAGCTCGTTGAGATAGTAGTTGCTCCGTCCGAGGAAAATCGGCCGTGACTGCCCCTCGGGGCCGCCGTGGATGTTGATCATCACCGGACGCTTGCCGGTGAAGCGCGCCGGCGCCTTGTAGTAGAAGCCGCTCATCTCGAGGCCGTCGAAGCTCTTCCACCGGATCAGCTCCGGCTCGGACAGGTCGGCCGCCACCAGCCCGCCGAGCTCGCTCTCGGTCCAGCGCGACACCGTGCCGCTGGTCGCGTCGACGGAGTAGACATCCGACGTCGATCGCGCGCTGCCCATCGAGAATCCAAGGTCGCGGCTGTTGTTGTGCCAGCCCAGTGCGCCCATCACCCCCTGGGGCGCGCCGGTCACCGGCTTGCTCCGGCGCGACGCCGTGTCGAACAGATAGAGCTTCGAGACTCCGGCTTCGTTGGTGGAGAACGCGATCGTCTTGCCGTCGGGCGACAGGTCGAACGACTCGACGTCCCACTTCAGGTCGGTGGTCAGCGGCGTCAGCGCCTTGGTCGCGAGATCGATGTAGGCGAGACGCTGGAACTCGCTGTCCTTGTCCGTGCTCACATACACGCCGCGGCCATCGCTCGAGAACTCCGCGCCGCCGTACGCCACCGTCTCCTGCGGGTTGGTCAGCGCCGTCTTCTGCCCGCTCGCCGCGTCGACGATCCACAGGGTGCTCTTGCTCACCGAGGCGAATTCGATCACCGCCAGCTTGTTGTCGTCGGGCGACCAGTCCAGCGCCGCCCAGCCGCCGCCCGTGACCTGCAGCAGCAGCTTGTCGGATTTGGGCTCGAGCGGGTTCATCACGTAGATGTCGCGGTCGGCGCCGTTGCGCCGCGTCGACCCGTAGGTCATGCGATCGCCCTTGGTGGTCCAGTTCACGCCGCCGTTCTGCGAGCGGCCGCCGTCGGTCAGCAGCGTCACCCGGCCGTCGGCCAGGTCATAGCGGAACAGCTGCACGAACTCGTTGCCGCCGACGTCCTTGCCGAAGATGAAATAGCGGCCGGCTTTGGGCTCGTAGCTGGCGTTACCGATCGGCTCGGTGAAGAAGGTGATCTGCGTGCGCGCGCCGCCCGGCTGCTTGACGTGATGAATCTGCGGCGTGTTGCCGAAGCGGGTCGAGATCAGCATCTCGCGGTTGACCGGGTGCCAGTCGGCCAGGTTCGCCGGCCGCGACTCGGTGTACCGGCGCACCTCATCGGCCAGCGACACCGGGATCGGCGGCACGCCGTCGATGACGAGGTTGTCGCCAGCGGGCATGGTCTTGTTCTGCCTGGCCGTCACCGCCGTGCCGAAGGCGATCGACGCCATGACGACGAACGTCATGACACGGAACGAATACATAGGCACCTCTTTGTGAGCTCTCGGGACGCTGCGAAATGATACAGCCCGCCAGGGCGTGGCCAAAGGGACCAACGGTGGGACGCTACCGGAGTGTCGCGGCGCCGGCCGGCGTGATTCTGACCCCCCGGACTTCGCCGGCGCGACCCATCACCACCGGCTCGCGTCCGTCGACCGACCAGGAGACGCCGCCGGCATCGCCGACGCGGAGCACGATCTCGTGCGAGCCGCGGATCGTGGTCGTCGTGCCGGCTGGCACGACCTCGTAGAGCTGCCGCTTGCCGTCGGCCGTCGCCGCGATCCACGACCGCGTTCTCGTCTGGATCGTGACGACCATGCCCGACGCCGGCATCGCGGGTGCGGGTCGCGACGCGTCGTCGCGGACGGCGGCGACAGGCGTGTCGTTCCGGGCGGTGCGAGGGGGTGGTGGTGGCAGAGGGGGCGTCACCACGGCTGTTCCTGACGTGCCGACCGCGTCGGACATGGGTTGGGGCGGTGACTCGCCGCGGCGCATGGCGAACGCGCCGAGCGCGATGGCGAGTGCGAGGACGCCGAACCCCGGTACCCAGAGGCGCCTGCGAAAGTGCGACTGCGGCGGCTCCTGTGGCGGGGCCTCGACTGCGGCGGGTGGTTCCTCGAACTGCGGGAAGTAGTCGCGGACGATCTGGTTCGGATCGAGTCCGACCTCGCGGGCGAACGCCATGACGAACCCGCGCGCATACGGCCGGGCCGGGAGAGCTTCGCGTTCGTTGTGCTCGATGGCCTCGAGCATTCGGACAGGCACACGGGTGGTGGCGGCGACCGCGGCGATCGTCAGGCCCCGCGACTCCCTGGCTTCCCGAAGCTGGGCACCGATGTCCATCTGGTGCTCCTGAACTGTCCCCCGCCCTCGCAGAGGCTGAAAGATAGCACCGGGCCGACAGCCCGGCAGGGGCTTCCCCCAGCCTCTGTGCAGGCCTGCACCGCGTATCTCCGGCGCGCAGCCCACACTCGTTTATACGGCCGCATCCAAGTGTTTGATTCAGCCGATCCGGCGTATCGAAATGGCCAGGGACGAGCGGTGCCTGTCGTCAGTGAAGTGCCGTATTCACAGACATTTGAGGCATGGGACGAACGGTGGGACGTGGCTCGCCGTTTGCCTGTGGGCCTCCGGATTTCCGGCCACCCCGATAGGAGGTTCAGATGAGACTGGCGTTTCGGCGCTCCTGGCTGGCCTGCCTGCTCGCGATCCTTGCGCTCGCGGCACCGGTCAGCGCGCAATCGACCACGGGGACCATCCAGGGAGTCGTCAAGGACAATCAGGACGCCGTCATTCCGGGCGCGACCGTCACGGTCCGGCACGTCGAGACCAACACGTCGCGGACGCTGGTCACGGAGGGCAGCGGCGGCTATCGCTTCCTCAACATGCCGGTGGGAGCCTACGAGCTCACCGTCGAGCTCAACGGCTTCTCCAAGTACGTGCGCTCCGGCATCACGCTGTCGCTCAATCAGGATGCGGTCGTCGACGTCCTGCTGCAGCCGGCGTCGGTGTCGGAGAGCATCGAGGTCCGTGCCGATGCGCCGCTGCTGAATACGACGAACGCCGAAGTGGGTGTACGGTTCGACACCCGGCGCGTCGCCGAGCTGCCGGTCATGAACAGCCGCGATGTCTTCGCACTGGCGCTGTCGGCGCCCGGCGTCAGTCAGCTGGGCAGCGGCCAGTCGGTGTTCGCGTCCGGCACCAACTTCTCCTCGAACGGCATGCGCGTCCGCTCCAACAACTTCATGATCGACGGGCAGGACAGCAACGATCCGAGCGTCACCGGCCGCCAGCAGCAGATCAACAACACCGACATCATCCAGGAAGTGCGGTTGATCACGAACCAGTTCGCCGCGGAGTTCGGCCGGGCCGCCGGGTCGATCGTGAACGTCGCCACCAAGAGCGGGACCAACATGTTCCGCGGGTCCGGCTTCATCTTCCACAACGACGAGGGGTTCAACTCGCGCAGCAATCTGGACAAGCGCGCGGGTCGCACCGAAGCCCCCTTCCGCGAGGAGAACCAGTGGGGCGGCACGCTCGGCGGGCCGATCTTCCGCGATCGCACGTTCTTCTTCGGGTCGTACCAGCGCTGGACCGATCGTCAGCTCGGATCGGGCTTCACGCTGAGCGGCGCGCCCACCGAAGCCGGCCGCCAGGTCCTCCAGTCCGCTGCGGGCACGCGCGCGCAGGTCGCGGCGCTGCTGAACTTCGTCCCGGCCGGGACCGCGAACGGCAAGAGCGAGAGCTTCACCATCGGCGGCCAGACGTTCTCGGTTCCACTCGGCGACCTCACCGGCTCGTCGTCGATCGTGCTCAACGACAACCAGTTCAGCGGCGCGCATCGATCACCAGCTGTCGGCGAATCACCGGCTGGTGTCGCGCTACATGGGCAACACGACGCCCGACAACTCCGGGAGCGGGCAGGTCACGCCGCCAGGTCTGACGACGGTGGTGGTGTCGAACCGGCATTCGCTCAACACCTGGCTGAACAGCGTGGTGGGGCAGAACCTGTCGAACGAGTTCCGCGTGGCGTGGTCACATCTCGGCACCGATACCGGCGCGCAGGACCCGTCGTCGCTCGACATCCCGTCGCTCGAGATCACCTCGCTCGGCATGACCGGCTTCAACGCCGGGGCCACGCGCACCGCGATCGGCCTGGCGGTGAACCTGCCGCAGTTCCGCTACAACGACACCTATCAGTTCCAGAACAACCTGACGTGGATCCGCGGCACCCACGCGTTCAAGGCCGGCGGAGACGTCCGCCACCAGTATGTGAAGAGCTTCTTCTTCCCGACCATCCGCGGCCTGCTGCGCTACGCCAACCTGCAGACGTTCGTGGACGGCGTGGCCGAGGCGGCCAACATCAACAAGCCGCTGCCCGGCGGCGAAGAGGTGAACTATTACCGCTGGTGGGATCAGTATTACTACGTGCAGGACGAATGGCGCGTCGCGCCGTCGTTGACCCTGAACCTGGGGCTGCGCTACGAGCTGCCCGGCAACAACATTCAGAGCCTGATCGAGCTGAGCGACCGCATCCTCGGCGCCAACGGCAACAACCCCGTGTTCAGCCTGTCGCCGGTGCCGAAGAGCGACAAGAACAACTTCCAGCCGCGCGTGAGCTTCAACTGGTCGCCGCAAACCGACGCCAGCGGCCTGGTCGGCAAGCTGACCGGCGGTGACAAGTTCGTCCTGCGCGGCGGCTACGCGCGCACCCACGACTACGCCTTCCTGAACATCGCGCTGAACATCGTCAGCTCGTTCCCGTACGTGGCGGCGATCAATCGCAGCAACCTGGCCGACGCGTTCAATGTGCTGCAGAACACGCCGGCGGGCGTGCCGGCCGGCACCGATCCGAACCAGCTGACCCAGGACCGTGGTGTCGGAGGACTTCCGATCGCCGATGGCGGATCAGTTCAGCGTCGAAGTGCAGCGGCAGCTCGGCGCCGACCTGGCGCTGCGCGTGGGCTACGTCGGCACGTTCGGCAAGGATCTGTTCCAGACGCTCGATGGCAATCCGCGGCTGCCGTTCGGCGGGTCGAGCGGCCCGCGGGAGGACCCGTCGCGCGGCGTGATTCGCCTCCGCACCAATACCGCCGAGTCCTGGTACAACTCGCTGCAGACTGGCCTCGAGAAGCGCCTGAGCGGCGGCCTCAGCGCCGGCCTCCATTACACGTGGAGCCAATTCCTCGACACCGCGTCCGAGATCTTCAACCCGTCGAGCGGGGAGGTCGCGGTGCCGCAGGATTCGTACGACCTCGCGGCGGAGAAGGGCCGCTCGTCGTACGACCGGCCGCATCGCATCACCGGCAATTTCGTGTGGGAGCTGCCGATCATGCGCGATCAGCAGGGCGTGCTCGGCAAGATTGTCGGCGGCTGGCAGTTCGGGTCGTTCTTCACGCTGCAGAGCGGCGCGCCGTTCACGCCGCTGAACGGCTCCGATCCGACCGGCGCGCTCGCCGGCATCGACGGTCTGGTCGGCAACTCGATCCGGCCGATGATGAACACGGACCATGGATCTCGTCGGGCATGACGGTCCAGGAGCTGATCGGGGCGGGCGGCGCCAGTCTGTTCCGGACGCTGTGCGGCTTCCCGAGCGCGACCTGCGCCGGCGAGCGCGTCGGCAACGCGCCCCGCAACCTGCTTCGCGCCGACGGCATCGGCAACATCGATCTCGGCGCTCACCAAGAACACGCGGTTCGCCAACGGCCAGAACATCCAGCTCCGCATCGAGATGTTCAACGCCACCAACACGCGCAACTTCGGCATTCCCGACGGCCGCGTCAACTCGGCCAACTTCCTCAACCAGTGGGCGACCGACGGCGGCAACCGCCGCGTCTGGGTCGCCGTGCGCTACGTGTTCTGATCGGGCGTTGCACCCGGCCGGGATTCCTGGCCGGGTGCGCTTTTTACTTTTAACTTCTGACTTCTGACTTTTCCGTCCGCGCCACTGTCACTGCCCGCGCGAGCGCCTCGCTCGAGTCGTCCGCCATCGCGTCGTAGTAGCCGACGAAGCGACGGGTTTCCACGGCCTCGTACCCCTTGAGGTTCTGTGCCCAGCGGAACCCGATCGGCTGGAAGTGCAGCGCGGCCTCGATCGAGAACGGGCCCGGTGCGGTCCCGAGCGCGATGACATAGCGAACCCGGTCGCTGCCCCCGACGAAGTCCGCGTCGCCAGCGGCGTGGCCGTACGGCGCGATGTCTCCGCCGGCCGTCGACTTGTCGAACCCGCGCGGCAGCAGCCGGTTGTCCTTCGCATAGCGAACGCCGCGCAGAAGGCCGGTGGTCGGCGCCCCGCTGGCGTCGCACCATGATCGATTCGAAGATCTGCACCTGGTCGCCGCTGACTGATCTCGGTGTGATGCGGCTCGTAGCGGTTCGGGTCCGCGTCGTGATCGTTGCCGGCGATCGCGCCCGACGCGGACCTGGCCCCTGAATGGAAGATCGTCGCGACCGGCGCCGTCGCGGACGATGAGCTGCGATCCAGGCACGGCGCGACGGGTATCCGCTCGGCAGCTTGTGGCCGGTCCGGTTGACGACATCGACGTCGACGTCCAGACGTTCGCCGGCCGCGGACGCGCGTGCGATGGCGATCGAAGCCGTGTCGCGCTGCAGCTGCTGACGGGTGCCCGTCGATCGACGAGGTCAGCTCTCCGGGCGAGGCGCGTCGACGCCAAGCTCGGAGCGGTAGGTCGACAGCATCCGCAGCATGAAGGCAGTTGCCGCCGCGGAATACGTGGCGCGCGACGCCCTGCCGGGCGGTCGCCCAGCACCGTCGGAGATCGCGAGTCTCGCCGCGGACGATCGGCATGTGGCACGTCTGGCACGACTGGCCGTTCCGCGGGATACGCGCTGTGGCGCCATTCGAGATACGGGACCTGCTCCGGGAACCGGCCGAGCGCCTCTCCCGCGCGGCCGAGCGGCGTCGTGTACAGCGTGTGACAGGTCGCGCACAGCTCCGACTGTCGGATGTGCATGCCTTCGCTCGGCGTGAACCCCGTCGCCGATCGCATCACGCGTCGTGCGCCCGGCGTCGATCCGGAAAGGCCCGAACACGGGCGGCGCCTGGCCCGGGCCCGAGACGTCGAGCACGAAGCCGCCGTTAAAGCTCTCGCGGCGTACCCAGGCTGCCGTGGCGAGATCTGGTGACACGACCGTGCAGGACACGCCGTCGTGCGCCAGGCGATCGCTCGGCAGTCGCGTGCGGCTGCCGATCGGCAGGTGGTCGAACACGCGCCCGCGCCGCCCTTCGCGCGCGCGCCGGCCGTGCGCCATCGGCATGTGGCAGATCGCGCACTCGTCCTCGATCTCCGCGCCGCCGTCGGATGATCCATGGTTTCGCGACGCACCGCGGCCTGCCAGTACGGATCGCGTGACGAGTTGGCCATCATCGATCGCGCGCCACGTCGGCGCCGAACGAGACCGGCCTCCCCTGATGCGCTCGTCAGTCCGTCGTGGCACGCGACGCAGGTGTCCGACGTTTCGAAAGTCGCCTTCGAGTGTGCCTGCCTGTGCTGCTGTGGCTGTTGCGTTCCAGTTCGCACGATCGCCGTCAGAGCGGCAATCCACGCCACCGCCAGCACCGAGATCAGCGGACGCGGCGGTCGTGCGCCGTCATCACCATCCCTAGAAGAATCCCCCGTCGAACCAGTCCCATAGCAGGTAGACCATCAGGGTGCTGCCGCGATCGCGGCGCCGATTCACCGGAATCTTGACGCCGGCGTTCAGCAGCACATGCTGCCGCCTGCTCAGGCTGACCTGCATCTGCGGGACCACATCCCAGAGCGCCGGTTCGCCGCTCGTCATCTCGCGAGCGCCAAGGGCTTCGACCATCGGCGACCACGATCGAAACCAGCGTGCGCTCGTTCCAGCGTCCGGCCGACCGCGGCCCGCCAGAACGTTTCGTGTGGCCGCGTCCTCGTCTCCTACCGGCACCTCGACACCGGCGTGCAGCTGGAGGAAGCCGTCGCGCGGCAGGATCCGTCCGAACGTGACGAACGGCTCGAGCACCGTCGGCTCGCCGCCGAGGCCCTCATCCTCGTTGCCGGTGGGCAGGATCAGCTCGCCGCCGGCGCTCAGGATCGCTCCGCGCTCGCAGGCTGATGCAACAGCACGTGCTTGTACGCGACGGCGATGTCGCCGATGCCGCGGCGCCACTGGCCGCCGTCGGCCTCCTGCATCTCGAACGGCACGACGACCTCGTACCTGGCCGCGCTTGCCAAGACGGTGCTCGTACAGGAACTCGTTGCTCGACGCGCCGCCGGCCCTTTCGGCGTGATGCCCGTGGTGAGCACTGCCTCGTTCTCGGGGAACGCCTTCTCGGTCACGAGCGCCCGCGGCAGGTTGAGCTCGCCGCGCGGCCAGCCCGTGTCGGCGCAGAACGATGCGAAGTGCCCGACCACGAGCGCGATCTGCTCGCGCGGAGAGCGCGTCGCCGAACGCCGGCATCATCCGATCGAACGCGCGCACCTTTCCGCCCTGGTGCACGATCGCCATCCAGTCGGCGTCGGCTTCGGGTCGACGAGAAGCGGCAGTCGGTGAAGTCGGGAGAGGGATATCGAACCCGACGGTCTGGGCGGTGCGCCCTTCCCGTCGGGCCGTGACAGGCGCGCAGGCCGTACGATAGAGGCCCGCGCCGTCCAGTTGCGATTCAGTCGCAGTTTGCGCGGCCGTCGCGGCGGAGGCAGTGATGAAACTGGTAAGGACCAGAACTGCCACTACCCGCGCGCGCATCGAGCTTCGTCAGTCGATGACGACGTAGCGCCAGAGCCGCTGCACTTCCTTGGCGTCCACGTACTTGCCGATCTCCTTCACGAACTGCTCCCGCGTCTTCCACGGCCGGTACTCCTTGAACTCGTTGACCATGCGCTTGCCGACGCCCGGGATGGTCATGAAGTCCTCGTCGGTCCCGGTGTTGAGCCGCACCGGAATGAACGTGTACTGCGCGAGCCGGGCGGCGCCGTCGGCCCCGACGTACTTGCCGATTTCCTTGGCGAACTGCGCGTAGGTCTTCCAGGGCCGGTACTCGTCGAATTCGCGGACCATCCGCTTGCCGGCCCCGGGCACCAGGAGGATCTCCTCCGGCGTCGCGGTGTTGAGGTTGATGTGGACGAAGGCCTTGCCGTAGAACTCCATCGCCTGCTCCGGCGTCAGCTTCTGGCTGAGCAGGTAGGCGTTGAGCTCGGTGATGCTCCCGAACGGGCGCTTCTCGATCAGGCCCTTCACGATCGCCGGCGTCATGTGCGGCATCGCCAGCAGATCCTTTTCCGCGGCCGTATTCGCGTCCACGACGCCCATCGACTTGCCTACCTGCGCCTGCACCGGCGCCGCAACTCCCGCGGCAAGCCAGAGGCCCATCATCACCACACGAACTGTCAGCTTCATCTCTGTGCTCCCGTGGACGCCGGCCCCGAGGCACGTCTCGAGGCGGTCAGCGCCGGATGCCGATAAGTGTAGAGAAACCCCAGCAGGCCCAGTTGCACCATCACGCCGGGGGCCAGTGCCGGCGGTGCCTTCGCGGTCAGCACCTTGACGAGCAGCGGCCATCCGGTCAGCGTCGGGTCGATCTCGGTCTGAAACTCGCGGTTCCCGCTGGCGTGCAGCAGCATGCCCAGCAGGCCCGCGCAGACGAACGACGCCATGATGATCCGAAAGGCAAGGACCGTGGTCCAGCCGATCGCCGCCGACCGGACGAGCAACCACGCCGCCATGACCAGCGCGATCGCGATCAGGACGAGCGGCGGCGCCTGCCAGGCGTCCTCGTAGTGCTCGAGTAGAAGCAGGTCCACGCCCGTGCCCAGCAGCCCGAGCAGGAGCACGACCAGCATGAGGCGCCGGATCCCCCGCACGACCGCGCCATCGTCCCGTCCAGAATCATCAACCATACGCACGTCAGGCCACCAAGAATCTCACGGAATCGCGTGATTCGTGGCGCGCGGCGCCAACCGGACCGTACGCTATATTGCGAGCCGACGTCCCCATGATCCGGACCTTCGGCTGGCTGGCAGCGATCCTCCTCCTGTGCGCCGCGCCGGCGCAGGCGCATCCTGCGCCCTTCAGCTACCTGGACTTTCGCGTCGGACCCTCGCAGCTCACCGTCAGCATCGTCGTGCACGTGCTGGACGTGGCTCACGATCTCCAGGTGTCCGAGAAAATCCTGGGCGCACAGGAGACGCTCCAGCCGCACGCACCGGCGGTCGTGGCGCTGTTGCGCGGACGTCTCCGTCTTGCGGCAAACGGCCGCGAGCTGACCAGCGGCGTGTGGTCCTTGCCTCAGGCGATTCCCGACCGCCAGGCGCTGAAGGTGGACGTGACGTATGCGCTCGACGCGCCGCTTGGGGTGCTCAGCCTGTCGACGCAGCTCTTTCCCTACGATCCCGTGCACCAGACCTTCGTCAACGTCTACGAGCGCGATGCGCTGATGCAGCAGGCGATCCTCACCAGGGACCGCCAGCACCTCGAGTACTTCGCCGGCACGCGCCAGGGCAACCTGGCAGTGATCCGCAAGTTCCTCCCGTCCGGGATCCATCACATCCTGATCGGGCCGGACCATCTGTTGTTCCTGATCGGCCTGTTGCTCCTGGGGGGCACGATGCGGCAGCTCGTGCTGGTCGTGAGCGCGTTCACGCTCGCGCACAGCGTCACGCTCTCGCTGGCGGCGCTCAACCTCGTGTCGCCGCCGGCCTGGATCGTCGAGCCGGCGATTGCCCTCAGCATCGTGTATGTCGGAGCCGACAACCTGACCGTCCGCGACGGCCGCGATGTGCGGGCGTGGATCGCGTTCGGGTTCGGGCTGATTCACGGGTTCGGCTTCGCCAACGTGCTCCGCGAGATGGAGCTGCCGGCGCGGGCGCTCGGCTGGTCGCTGTTCTCGTTCAACCTCGGGGTCGAAGTGGGGCAGCTCGCCGTGGTGCTGGCAGTGGCGTCTGCCCTCGCGGTCGTCCGCGCGCGCAGCGAAGTCGCGGCCAGACGGCTGGCCGTTGCGGGATCCGTGGTCGTCATCGCGGCTGGCGCGTTCTGGTTCATCGAGCGTGTGTTCGTCGACGGCGCATGAACCGGGGCGAAGGCCGAAAATGGAGCTATGAGAATGAACAGGGTAAGCGTGCTCGGAGGGATCGTTCTCGCAGGGGCTGTGTCGATGGCGGTTGGCGCTTACCAGCAGCCCGCGGGCGCCGGAGGTCAGCAGCAGGATCGAACCATCGACGTCGAGAAGCTCGCGGACAACCTGTTCGTGCTGCGCAACGGCGGCGGCAACTCGGCGGTCTTCATTCAAGCCGCGGGCGTCACCGTCGTGGACACCAAGAATCCCGGGTGGGGTCAGCCGATCCTCGACAAGATCAAGGAGCTGACCGACAAGCCGGTGACGATGATCATCAACACGCACACGCATGGGGATCACGTCAGCGGCAACGTCGAGTTCCCGACTACGGTGCAGGTCGTGACCCACGAGAACACCAAGGCGAACATGGCGCGCATGCAGTCGCCGCCCGCGGGATCCCGCCGCCCGCACAGCCAACACCCAACATCTTCGCCGTGCACAACGGCCGCGGCATGCCGTCAACGGACCTTCACCGACCAGATGACCATCGGCAAGGGCCCCGATCAGATCGATCTCTACTACTTCGGGCCCGCGCACACGAACGGCGACGCCGTCGTCGTGTTTCCGTTCCACCGCGTGATGCACATGGGCGATGCCTTTCCGGGCAAGCAGATGCCCATCATGGACAGCAACAATGGCGGCAGCGGCCTCGGCTATGCCGCGATGCTGACGAAAGCGCACGGCGGCGTGCCAGCCATCGAGCGGGTGATCACCGGCCACGGGCCGACGATGCCGCCGGCGGATCTGCTCGAGTACTCGTCTTTCATCGCGCGACTTCGTGGAGTCGGTGCGGGCCGCGAAGAAGGCAGGGCGCACCGTCGACGAGATCGTCAAGACCTGGACGATCCCGGCGAAGTATCAGGGTTACGCCGCTCCGCAGGAGGCTCGACTGCGCGTGAAAGTCGAGCTTGTGTTGAAGGAACTGCAGTAGCGAACGAGGGTGCCGCGTTGCCCACCAGACTCGCCGCCTCACCCGATCCACAGCCTCGGCAGCCGTCCCTTCAATGCAAGTATTGATTGGCGGGCAGATAGCTCTGCCGAGCTTCGCTCCATTCTCAGCCGGTACAGTTCTCGCACTACTCATACCGACGTGCTGCAGTCCGGCCTCGGTAGGACTGATGGGTCGCAATCGAACAGATCGACCCGCTGCAGCGATACCAGAGTATGAGGAGGAGCGAACCATGAGTTCGACGGGTTTCACACGACGGATGTTGAAGGTCCTGGCGGTCCCGGTCATCCCGATGGCATTTGCGGCCTTCGCAAGCCCGGCGCTGGCACAGACGGCAGCGCAGGAGGCCAAGACGGCGGCGAACAAGACGGGCAATGCGATCACCGACTCCTGGATCACGATGAAGGTGCACTCGCAGTTCGTTCCTGACGACGCGCTCGAAGGCAGCGACATCGATGTCGACACCAAGAACGGCGTCGTGACGTTGAACGGAACGGTCGCAAGTGCAGCCGGACGCACGCGGGCGGTCGCGATCGCCAAGGCGACTGACGGTGTCAGCAACGTGGTGGATCGGCTGCGCGTCGGCGCGCCGGCCGCCGATGCCTCGGCCGCCGCGAAGAACGCGGGCCGCAAGGCCGGCGAGGAGACGAAGGAGGTGGCCGGCACCACCGGCCGCGCCGTGACCGACGGCTGGATCAAGTCGAAGATCTACTCGCAGTACATCACCGAGGACGCGCTGGACGACAGCGACATCGACATCGACATCACCAAGGGCGCCGTCACCCTGAACGGTGCCGTCCGGACCGAGGCGGGCCGCACGCGCGCGCTGGCCATCGCCAAGGCCACCGATGGCGTGAAGAGCGTCAGCAACAACCTGAAGGTCACGCCGAAGGCCAAGTAAGCCGCACTACACATAGGTCTGACGCGGCCATCCGGATCGTCCGGATGGCCGCCCGTTCTTGTCCTCCCATCGTTCTCGTTCCCTTTCTCGTTCGCAGTCCGCGTGCGTCCGGTTGCCGTTGACTTCGCGCGACGATTAAAACTACAGTGTGGACATTCGCTCGGCCCTGGCTCCACCTGCGAGGTGTTTTCGGCGCATGGCCCGCACCATCGGTGATTTCGAACAGCTCATTCTGATGGCGCTGATCCGTCTCGGCGCGGACGCCTACGGCGTCAGCATCAGGGCCGAGATCGAGGCGCGGACGACCCGCGCGATCTCACCCGGCGCGCTCTACACTGCGCTCGATCGGCTCGAGACCCGCGGCTTCGTCGCCTCGCGCCTCGGCGAGCCGACCCCCGAACGCGGCGGCAAGCGGAAACGTCTCTACACGGTGCAGCCGGCGGGGGAGCGCGAGCTCGCGCGCGTCTACGAGTCCCTGCGATTGATGGCCAGCGGAATGGCCACGCGGCTGCGGACGATCAAGAACTGATGACCCCGATGCCGAGCCGCCCCTTCGTTCCACCCCGACTCGCCGATGCGCTGCTGCGGTGCGCGCTCGCGCCCGAGGACGCCGAGGTCATTGCCGGCGATCTGATGGAAATGGCGCGCGCCCGCGTCGAGCCGCATTCGGGCAGCACCGCGGCGCGGCGATGGTACTGGCGGCAGGTCGCCAGCATCGTCTGGGCGCACCTGATCGCCCGTGCCGCCGACCGGCGCGATGTTCCCACCGAGAGGATGACGATGGCTGCCTTCCGACAGGACCTGTTCTACGCTGCCCGATCGCTCCGCCAGCAGCCGGCGTTCACCGCGATGGCGGTGGGGATGCTGGCGCTCGGCATCGGCGCGACGGTCGCGATTTTCGCGCTGGTCAACGCCGTCATCCTGAAGCCGCTGCCGTTCGCCGATCCCGATCGGCTCATGCTCGTGCACCTGATCTCGCCGGGCCGCGACGACGGGGGGCCGCGGCCGAACATCTGGTCGTGGCCGAAGTACCGGGTGTTCCGCGACCACCAGCGCGCCTTCGACGTCCACGCGCGACCTACAGCGCCTGGAACTGGAACCTGACCGGCTCCGGTGCGCCCGAGCGCGTCGACGGCGAGCTGATCGAGGCGACCTATTTCCAGGTCCTCGGCATCCAGGCCGACCTCGGCCGGACCTTCACCGCACCCTGAAGCGAGCGGCGGCCGGGTCGACGCCGCTGGTCGTGCTCGCGCATCGGTTCTGGCGTGAGCGGTTCGCGAGCAGCGCCGACGTCATCGGCCGCACCATCGGGTTGAACGGCACGCCGCACACGATCATCGGCGTGATGCCCGCGGGGTTCCGCGGCCTGACCGGCCAGGCCGAGATGTGGGTGCCGGTCACGACGCTTGCGGCCGCCGACCTCGAGGAGCGCTGGAACCACTCGGTACTATGTCGTCGCGCGGCGCAAGGATGCGGTGACCGCGGCGCAGGCGATCGCCGACGCGCGGCTGGCCGGTGACGCCGTGCATGCGCAGATCGGCATGCCCTCCGGCATACCGAGCGCACCCTGGAGCGCGACGGCCGCGCCGCTCGACGACGAACGGGTCGATCCGCTGATCCGCCAGTCGATCCTGCTGCTGCTCGGCGCCGTGCTGTCTGTGCTGCTGATCGTCTGCATCAATCTCGCGAACCTGACGCTGGTGCGCGGCCTGGCCCGGCAGCGCGACGTGGCGATCCGTCTCGCCCTCGGCGCCAGCCGGATGCGCATCGTCCGGCAGTTCATGACCGAGAGCGCCCTGCTGGCGGCGATGGGCGCGGTCGCGGCGCTGGCCGTGGCCTACGTGCTGCTGACTGCGGGCGCCGCGTTGATGCCGGATCTGCGCGCCGTGCTGCCGCGCGCCGGTGCGGCGAGCGGCCTCACGCGGGTCGGCCTCGGCACGCTCGGGCTCGACAGCGGGACGCTGCTGTTCACGGTCACGGCCACCGCGGCCGCCACGCTGATGTTCGGGCTGCTTCCGGCGTGGCGTGCCTCGCGCCGCGATCTGACCGCCACGATCAAGTCGGGCGCTCGCGGGTGCCCTGGCCCAGGGCGGACGGGGATTCTCCGGCCGCAACGTGCTGATCGTCGCCGAGATGGCGCTCGCACTGGTGCTGCTGACGGCCGGCGGCCTGATGCTGAAGAGCGTGGCGCGGCTGCAGGCGACCGAGCTCGGATTCCAGCCGGCGTCGCTGCTGTCGATCAGGATCGCGCTGCCGGCGCCGCAATACGCCGGGATGCGCGGCACGCAATTCCTCGAGCAGCTGGTGGCACGGCTCGGCGCCCACGGCGAGCTCGAGGCGGTGGCGTATGGCAGCTGCGCCCCGGTGCAGATGGGATGCAACGGGACCACGGCGACGTTCCCGGACCGGCCGCCGGCGCCGGGCGGAAACAAGCCGATGGTTGGCGTGCTCTGGGCATCCCCGTCGTACTTCGACACCATCGGCGCGCGCGTCGTCCGCGGCCGCGCCTTCACCGACCGGGATCGCGCCGACCAGCCGAAGGTCGTCGTGGTCAACGAAACCGCGGCGCGTCAGTTCTGGCCGAACGAGGATGCGATCGGCAAGCGGCTCGGGCTGGGGCAGGGTGGATTCCAGGACGGCGCCGAAGTCGTGGGGATCGTCGCCGACGTTCGCTACGGTAGCCCGGACCGCGCCGTCGGGCCGGACGCGTACATTCCGCTGCTGCAGTCGCGGCGAGCCTTCGGCGTCATCTTCGTGAGGAGCCGCGTCGGGGCCGCATCGGCGGTGGCCCTGGTTCGCGGTGACGTCCAGGCGCTCGACCCCGACGTGCCGCTGACCGACATCCGCATGATGGAGGAGCGCGTGAGCGAGGCGACGTGGCGCACCCGCATGAGCGCCTGGCTGCTCGGGACGTTCGCGGCGCTGGCACTGCTCCTGGTGGCGCTCGGCGTCTACGGCGTGGTCTCGCAGGGCGTGCAGCAGCGCACGCGCGAGATCGGCGTCCGCCTGGCGATGGGCGCCGCCCGCCGCGACATCCTGCGGCTGATCATCGGCCGCGTACTGACGATTTCGGCGATCGGCATCGTGCTCGGCCTGGCGCTCTCGGTGCCGTCGATGAAGCTGCTCACAACTCTGCTGTATCAGGTGCAGCCGGGCGATCCGTGGGTGCTCGCACCCCTGGCCGTGCTGCTCCTCGCGATCGGGCTGCTGGCCGGCTACGTGCCCGCGCAGCGCGCGACGCGGCTCGACCCGCTGTCCACTTTGCGCGCGGAGTAGGCGGTTCGCGTCGGAATACGCTCGGGCTCGCCGCTGGCGTCCGGCGGCCCGATTTCTGCGGCACACCCGGAATCACTCGCAGTTCACCGGTTGACCCGCGCCAGGTCCCGATCGCATGCGCCGGCATCCAACGTGCAGTCATTCGCCCCATGGCGCGGGTGAAGCGCGAGCATTATTACGTCGACGTGATCGAGCGCGTGCTCGGTGGCGTGCAGGTGTCAACGGGAACTGAGCCCGTCCCGCCGGTCGTACGCCGAGCGCACACGTCAGTCGTGGGTACGCGGCCGGAGCGTGACTCACACGGTGCGCTCGAACGCGAACGACAAGCGGCGGGACCCCAAGTAACCTGCCTTACCGATTGAGGGCGGTTCCCTACCAACGCCGCGGCCGCACCATGTCCAGCGAACTGCGATAACGCTCAGCTTGACGTCAGCAGCAGCCGCGCGGCGCTTGAGCCACGCGCTGACCTTCCTGGCACCTTAAGTCAGAAGTCAGAAGTCAAAACGTTTTGACTTCCGTACTTCCGTACTTCTGACTTCCATGAGGTAACCTCTCTGTAAGCCACGTCTAAGACGGTAGGAGCACCTCATGTCGCGCCATGCCTTCGCCGCGTCGGTCCTGGCCCTGTCGGTCCTGGTGTGCCAACTTCCCGCCGGGGCGAACGGGATAACCGTTCCGCCGAGCCCATCCCCGGTCGCGGGCCGGAGCCCCGAGGCCATGGCTGTCGCGGCCTACAACAAGGGGCTCGACAACCGGAACCGTGGCGTCAAGGCGGAAGAGCAGGCGGCGAAGAGCACGAAGCAGGCCGATCGCCTCAAGCACGAGAAGCAGGCGCGTGCGGAGTTCGGGCGCGCGCTCAAGAGCTTCCAGGAGGCGGCTCGTCTGAATCCGGCACTGCCGCAGGCCTGGAACGGCATGGGCTACGCCTCGCGCAAGCTTGGCGACTTCAAGAAGGCGCTCGAACACTACGACCGCGCCCTGAAGATCGCCCCGAACTTTCCCGACGCCATCGAATACCGCGCCGAAGCCTACCTCGCGCTCAATCGCCTGGACGACGCGAAGGAGGCCTACCTGGCGCTGTTCGCGATCGATCGCCAGCAGGCCGACCTGTTGATGAAGGCGATGCACGCCTGGGTGGCGAAGCGCAAGGTGGAGCCGCGCGGCGCCGATCCCGCCGCCGTCGCCGATCTCGAGACGTGGATTGCCGAGCGCACGGCGATTGCGCAGGTGACGCGTTCGATGGGGCGGGACACCGTCCATCGTTCCTGGTAAGGAGACGCTCGCGTGATCGCGCGTGCGGCGGCGCTCTCGCTGGCGGTGCTCTGCGCGAGCGGCGCGAGTGAACCCGGGCAGCCGCGCCAGAACGCGCCACTCCCCTCCCGCTGCCGCGGTTCGAGTGGAACCTGCCGCGCGGCCTCCCGGTGCCGCGCGTCCCGGCCGACAATCCCATGAGCGAGGCGAAGGTCGCGCTGGGCCGCCGCCTCTTCTACGATCGCCGGTTGTCGGGCAACGGGCAGTTCGCCTGCGCCACCTGTCATCAGCAGCAGCGCGCCTTCACCGACGGGAAGGCGCACGCGATCGGATCGACCGGCGGCCAGCATGCGCGCAGCACGATGTCGCTCACCAACGTCGCCTACAACGCCACGTTCGGCTGGGCGGACGAGTCGCTGACCAGCCTCGAGCTGCAGATGGCGGTCCCGCTCTTCAACGAACATCCGGTCGAGATGGGGATGCAGGGGCGGCAGGACGAAGTGGTCGCGCGGTTCGCAGCCAGTGCCGAGGACGCGGCGCGCTTTCGGGCGGTGTTTCCCGGGCCACCATCGGTCTCGCTCGAGAACATCGTCAAGGCGGTGTCGGCGTTCCAGCGCACGTTGCTGTCGGGCGACTCGCCCGTCGATCGCTATTTGTATCGCGACGATCGCACGGCGCTCTCGGTGGCGGCCCAGCGCGGCATGGAGCTCTTCTTCTCGAATCGCACCCGCTGCGGATCGTGCCATGCCGGGTTCAACCTCTCCGGCAGGGTCGTGCTCGAAGGGGCGACACCGTTGGCGCCTGTCTTTCACAACACCGGACTCGTGAGCGACGCGGCCACGCCGGCAGCTGCCGATCGGGGCCTGTTCGACCAGACGAAGAATCCTGGAGATCACGGCCGCTTCAAGGCGCCGACGCTGCGGAACATCGCGGTGACCGCGCCGTACATGCACGACGGCAGCGTCGCGACGCTCGAGGCCGTGATCGCGCACTATGCGTCGGGCGGCAGACCGGGGACGTCGCCGAGCCGGATGATGCGGCCGTTCACGCTCACGCCAGCCGAGGTCGCCGACCTCGTCGCGTTTCTCGAGAGCCTGACCGACCAGGCGTTCCTCACCAACCCGGCATTTTCGGATCCGGCACGTCCGATCGGGCGCTGACGCAGCCGCGCGCCGGGCCGCAAACCCTCTGCTAAGCTACCCGGTGATGCCCTTCATCACCGACGATTTCCTCCTGCACGGCAAGACCGCGCGCCACCTGTACCACACCTACGCCGAGCCGCAGCCGATTCTCGACTATCACTGCCACCTGCCGCCGAAGGACGTCGCCGAGAACCGCCGATTCGCGAACCTGTTCGAGATCTGGCTCGAGGGTGATCACTACAAGTGGCGCGCCATGCGCGCCAACGGCGTGGCCGAGCGCTACTGCACCGGCGATGCCGATCCCTACGAGAAGTTCCTGGCCTGGGCGCGCACGGTGCCGCGCTGCCTGCGCAACCCGCTCTATCACTGGACGCACCTCGAGCTGCTGCGCTACTTCGGCATCGAGGAGCTGCTGAACGAGGAGACTGCACCCGGCATCTGGGAGCGCGCCAACGCCCAGCTCGCCGACGATCACCTCACCGCCCACGGAATCCTGAAGAAGTTCCAGGTGCGCGCCGTCTGCACCACCGACGATCCGGCCGATCCGCTCGACCATCACGCGGCGATTCGCGCGTCGGGGCTCGCCACTCGCTTCTATCCGACGTTCCGGCCCGATCGCGCGATGCAGGTGGACGATCCGCAGACCTTCAACCCCTGGGTCGATCGGCTGGGACGCACGGCGGGAGTTGGCGTCGGCAGCTTCAGCGGGTTCGTGGACGCGCTCTCGAAGCGCCACCAGGACTTCCACGACGCCGGCGGCCGCCTGTCGGACCACGGCCTGGCGCACTGCTACGCGACGCCCTGCACCGACAAGGAGGCGGCGGCGATCTTCGATCAGGCGCGCGCCGGCCGCGCCGCCGACGCGGCGCAGCACGAACGGTTCGCGTCATGGCTGATGCTGCTGTTCGGCCGTCTCGACGCCGCGAAAGGATGGACCAAGCAGCTCCACCTCGGCGCCCAGCGCAACGTCAACACGCGGATGCTGCAGACCCTCGGCAAAGACACCGGCTACGACTCGATCGGCGACTACCCGCAGGTGCAGACGCTGGCGGCCTATCTCGATCGCCTCGAGCAGGAGCACGCGCTGCCGCAGACCATCCTCTACAACAACAACCCGGTCGACAACTACGCGCTGGCGACGATGATCGGCAACTTCCAGGACGGGTCGGTCGCGGGACGGATGCAGTTCGGCAGCGGCTGGTGGTATCTCGATCAGAAGGACGGCATCGAGTGGCAGGTCGACGCGCTGTCGAACGTCGGCCTGCTCTCGCATTTCGTCGGCATGCTGACCGACTCGCGTTCGTTCATGTCGTACCCGCGGCACGAGTACTTCCGCCGCGTGCTGTGCAACATGCTGGGACGCGAAATCGATCGCGGCGAGCTGCCCGACGACCATCGGATGATCGGTTCGATGGTCGGGGACATCTGCTTCAACAACGCGAAGCGCTATCTCAAGCTGGACCTGCCCGCTACTTGATCGTCGACAGCTCGGTCTCGCTCCACGGCTTGGCGCGTCCCGTCGTCGCCTTGCGCACGGCGCCGACCGCGGCTTCGTCCACCGCGGTGTCCTGATGGCCCCATGAGCGCCGGACGAAGGTCAGGACCCCCGCGATCTGCGCATCGCTGAGCGCCGCGCCGAGCGGCGGCATCAGCCCGACAGGTCCTTCCTTGCCGTTCAGGAGAATCCGGATCGGGACGCCGGATGGTCCGAGGGCGAAGTTCGATCCCACCAATGAGGGCGCCAGCTTCTCGCGGCCGCGCCCGTCCTCCTGATGACAGGCCACGCACAGGTTCGTGTAGACGGTCTTGCCTTCGTCGAAGCGCTTCTGCTCCTCGGCGGTCAGCGGCGCGGCGGCAGGCGCCGCACCGGCAGCCACCGGCTTGCCGGGCCACGTCAGGCGGGCCAGCAGCGCCTTGGCGCGGTTCCCGTCCTCACCGGGCGAGGCGGACAGCTTCACGAGCTCCGCGGGTTCGCGCTGAAGCGGCACCGCAGCGACGGCATTGCCCCGGCCTCGACCGCCTCCGGCCGCGGCTCCGGGATTCGGTGTCGTCGGAAACGCCGGCGCCCCACCAGGACCGCCGCGCTGACCAGGTGCGTTGCCCTGCGCCGCGGCCGCCCCGCCGCCGCGACGTCCGGTGCCCGGCAACGATCCGTTGAGCAGCGCGGCTTCCGCACCCTGGAAGAGTGCCGCGCGCTGCCACTCGGCGCGATCCGTCTGCGCCGCCAGCCGCAGCACCTCCTGGAACGGCGCGTCCTGACCGCCCCTGACGATCGTCGCCGCGAGCGTCGTGATCGCCGCGCTGCGCTGCGGACTGGCCGAAGCGTTCTGCAGCAGCCGGCCGAGGACGACGTGCTCGCTGCCGGCGAGGCCGCTCAACGCGGCGTCGACGGTCATCGGATCGTCGCCATGGCGCTCCAGCAGCGTCGCCACCGCGTCGATCTTCGCCGGGACGTCGCCGGGAATCACGCCGAGCGTGGCGGCGAGCTGACGACGAACGGCCCAGTCCTTGTCGTCGAGAAGCTTGATCACGGCAGCCTGGATCGCGGGGTCCTTCTTCTCGAGCCATCGCTCGGAGAGACGCAGCGCCGACACGCGGACGTCGCGCGACGAATCGCCGAGCGCACGAGTGACCGTCGCCGGCTCGATCGCGTCGACGCCGTCGAGCGTCCACAATGCGTGCAGGCGCGTCCGCCAGTCGGGCGCGCTCGTCGCTTTCTGCGTCAGCAGGGGTCGGACGCCTTGTGCGCCGCGCTCCACGAGCAGACGCTGCGCGGTGTCACGCCACCAGCCGTTCGGGTGCGACAGCGTGTCCACGAGCTGGCCTGGGGTCGCCTTCGACAGGGCGGGACGCCGATCGCGCTTCGTCGTCTCGTGCACGACGCGATAGATCCGGCCATGGCCCTGTGGACGCTCGAGCTTTCTCGACAGGATCTGATCGCGCAGGTACTCGGTGATGTAGCCCTTGTGCTGGATGATGCCGTGGTACATGTCCACGACGTAGAGCGTGCCGTCGGGCGCGGACGAGAGATTGACGGGGCGGAAGCGTTCGTCGGTGGACGCCATGAACTCGCCACGCTCGTAGGCCTTCCGTCCACGCAGCATCGTCCCGTCGTCCGTGACGATCACGCGGCTCACCAGGTTGCCGGACGGTTCGGCCAGGAAGACGTTGCCCTGGAGCTCGGCCGGCAGGCGATCGCCGCGAAAGACCGTCGGCGCTCCGACCGCGGTGAACCCCGCGAGCGTGCCATCGGGCCTGAGCACGCCGTCCTGGTAGCCGCGATTGACGCCCCGGGTCGGGCGAATCGGCCAGGTCGTGTTCAGGTCGCCGGTATCGAGCGTTTCGTAGCTGCCGCGCGTGCGCATCATGCTGGGATTGCGCGTGTAATACGGCGTCGGCACGACATCCACGAACAGCGCCGACGAGTTCGTGTTGCGATAGATGCGGCCGGCATCGTCCTGGCTGTTGCCCCACTGGCCGCGCGACAGCGTCTTCGCCACCTCGAACTTGCCGTCCTTCAGGCGAAGATAGATGTCTCCCTCCGACGTGTGCATCCAGTTGTCCATGGCCCACGTCAGCGAGTTGGCGTTGTGCTCGACGTTCGCGAGCTCCTGGCCGTACTTGTCGGTGACTGATTCTTTCGTGTCGGCCTTCAGGTCGCCGTTGGTGTCGCGCGCCAGCCAGAGATTGGGTGGCTCGGCGATGAGCGCGCCGCCGCGATCGAGCACCTTGAGCGAGCGCGGCAGCACCAGCTTGTCGAGGAAGACGGTCTTCTTGTCCATCCTGCCGTCATCGTTGGTGTCTTCGAGCACGCTGACGCGGCCGGTCGGCTCCCGCTCGGTCGTCGCCGGCATGTCCTCCATGTATCCGGGCATCTCCACGACCCACAGCCGGCCGTCGGCATCCCAGTCGATGACGACCGGCTCCTGGATCATCGGCTCGCTGGCGACCAGCTCCAGCCGATATCCGGGCGGCAGCACGATGGTCTTCATCGAGGCCTCGGGCGACAGCACCGGCGATTCGTCCGAGACTTTCTGCAACCCGGGAGGCCACTGGCCCGACTGGTAGGCGACGCCGCTGGCGACAGCGGCAACCGAGAGACACGCGGCGACGATCGACCTTTTCATGGGCTCTTTATACCTTCGCGGGATCGGGATGCACCCAGGGGCTCCGGTAGGGACGGCGCAGCAGCTTGTTGGCTTCCGCGTCGCCGACGACCATGCCTTTCGCATGATCCCACGTCAGCGAGCGGCCGAGCTGCAGTGACAGGTTCGCGAGGATGCAGGACGTGGCTGAGATGTAGCCCTCTTCGATGTCGGCCACCGGCTTGCCCCGCGAATCGATGCAGCTCAGGAAGTTCTTCATCTGCGCGCGGATCGCCGGCGCGACGTGGGTCTCGAGAGCCTTCTCGGTCTTGTCTTCGGGGTACTTCTCGAACTCGTAGGTCACGTCCTCGTGCAGCGGCTCGCCCCCCTTGCCCGACGGCACGAAGTCGTAGCTCATGACGCTGGCCTTGAGCGTCCCCTTGTCGCCGTAGATCGTCGCGCCCCACGGGTACTTCGGATCCGGCGGGTCGCCCCAGCTCCGGTGCGTCCAGACGACCTTGAGGTTGGGGAAGTCGAACGTCGCGGTCTGCGTGTCGGTGATGTTCGCCTTGCTCGCCTTGTCCATCAGGATGCCGCCGGAGGAGCTGATCCGCGTCGGCATGCCGAGGTCGAGCATCCACCGCACCATGTCGAGCATGTGCACGCACATGTCGCCGACGATGCCGTTGCCGTACTCCATGAAGGCGCGCCAGCTGCGCGGGTGAACGAGCTGGTTGTACGGCCGCATCGGCGCCGGGCCGGTCCACATCTCGTAGTCGAGGTGTGCCGGCGGCTGCGTGTCGGGCGGATTGGACGACGCCCGCATGCGGTAGTAGCAGTAGATCTCGACCAGCCCGATGTTGCCGAGCCGCCCTTCCTTGATGACCCGGTCCCGCGCGTTCACGAGATGCGGCGTGCTGCGGCGCTGCATGCCGACCTGGACGACGCGCTTGTACTTGCGCGCCGCCGCCAGCATGGCCTGGCCCTCGACCACGTCCACGCTGATCGGCTTCTGGACCCAGACGTCGACGCCCGATCGCACCGCCTCGATCATCGGCAGCGCGTGCCAGTGATCCGGCGTGACGATGATTGCGATGTCGAGATCCTTCTGCTTGAGCATCTCGCGGTAGTCGCTGAACGTGCGCGGCTTCTTCTTGGAGACCTGCCGTGTCGCGACCATGTCGGCGGCGTCGTTCAGCATGTTCTTGTCGACGTCGCAGAGCGAGACCACTTCGACCGGCGCCACCTGGATGAGCCGGAAGAGGTCGGTCTTGCCGTACCAGCCGCAGCCGATCAGCCCGACCCGCCGCGGCTTGTCGGCGAATTGCTGTGCGTAGGACGGCACACCCGACAGGGCCACCAGCGCGGCGCTCTGCTTAATGAAGTCTCGTCGGTCCATCGGTCATCTCCACAGGAAAACGGGCTTCGATTTTATGCTACTGCGCGCTCGAGCCGGATGGTCGGGGGTCGGTCAGGCCCCGGCTGGATGGTGAGTGGGCCTATGGCTGCTTGATCCAGGCTTCATTGAAATGCGCGTGCTTGATCGACTTGCGCGGCAGACGCTTGTCGGCGTCCGGGGTGACGCTGGCGGGCGGCGCGAAGAAGCTGTAGGTGGCGTGGAGCGTCCCGTCCGCGGCCTGGATGATCGACGGATAGTGATACTGGCCGCGCTGCGCGTCGGTGGACGGATCGGCGTCCCGTTCGAGGTAGCGGGTCCACCGCCACGTGCGTCCCTCGTCGTCGGACAGCGAGACCGCCAGCCGATGCCGATCGCGCTCGAGGTCGTTGTAGATCAGCGCCCAGTTGCCGCTCTTCAACACCAGCACCTCGGCGCCCGCGCCAGGGTTCGGCCGATCGGAATCCTCGACTGGACTCCACGTCTCGCCGCGATCGCTCGACGTGCTCACCATCAGGCGCTTCGGCGGCGGTCCGTTGTCCCGCATATAGGCGACGAGCGTCCCGTCCTTGCGTCGCGCCAGCGTGGGCTGGATGTTGCCGGGTCCGACGAGCGGGACGCTGGTCTTCCACGTCGCCCCCCAGTCGTCGCTGATCGCCATCAGCGAGAAGTCGAAGCCGTCCGAGTAGAGCGGCACGATCAGGCGCGTGCCGTCGAGCACATACGGATGTGCCCGCGTCATCCATCCGAGTCGCCTGGTGAGCTTGTCGGCCGCGTCCTTCTTCCGCTTCTCGAGGTAGGCGGACATCTGCGGATCGGCCTTGGCGTCGGAGGCGAGCCGTCGGTCGGCGTCGGCGGCCACGGCGCGCGCGAACTCGTCGCCGGGCGTGACGTGGAGGACCTCGCTCGTCTCCCAGCGCGGCGGGCCGTCCGCGGTGTAGCTCGACGAAATCTTGTACTTCATCAGCGCCGTGTGCCATTCGTTCGCGAGGATCGTCGGCCACATCAGCCATAGCCGCTGCTTCGGATCCATGAACATCGTGGCGTTGGTGTCGGGATACCCGGGCGCGTCAGCCATCAGGAAAGGCGCGCTCCACCGGGACGATCCCTTCTTCAGACGAGCTCCGCGCACGACCACGTCGTCCGCCGTCCGCTCGCCGGAGCCATGGAACCAGCAGGTCAGGAGGTCGCCGTTGGGGAGCTCCACGACCATCGACGCGTGGTTGTGCCAGTGCTCGAGCGGGAAGATCAGCTCGGCCGAGTGGAAGGGTCGATCGGCCTGGGCGTGGACCTCGGCCGTGACGCGCGGCAGGATCAGGGCGGACAGAGCCGATCCGGCAAGCAGGCAGCAGCAAAGGTGTCGCAGCATAGTGGCTATACTAGGCGTTTCCCGGAACGGTGACGAAGCGTTTTCGCGGCCGTGTCCGGCTGATGCGGGAACCCGATGACTGGCTTGTTCGCGGCGGTAGCCACACCTGTTGACGACGAAGGGCGCCTGAACCTGCCGGCGCTCGATCCCGTCGTCGATTTGCTCGTCGAGGCCGGCGTCGACGGCATCTGCGTGGGCGGCGCGACTGGCGAGTATCCGCACTTCGAAGTCGCCGACCGCATCCAGATCATCGAACGCGCGGCGGCGCGGCTGCCGCGCGACCGTGCCTTGCTCGTCGGCATCGGGTCGTCGTCCGTGCCCGCGGCCATCGAGCTGGGGCGCGCCGCGGTCCGGGCCCGGGCGCGCGCGCTGCTCCTGCCGATGCCGATGTTCTTCCGGTACGAGCAGCAGGACCTCCAGGCGTATGCGTCACACGTCAGCCGTGCGCTTCGCGCCCCCTGCCTGCTCTACGACCTGCCCGACTTCACGAACGGCCTGGCGAACGACACCGTCCTCACGCTGCTCGGCGAGGAAGAGTTCATCGTCGGCCTCAAGGACAGCAGCGGACGAGAGGCGCATCTCACCGCGCTTGCCGCGGCGCGACGCGATCGGGACTGGACGCTGCTCGTTGGCGACGATCGGATGCTGTTCAAGGGGTTGCAGGCGGGATGGAACGGCGGCATCTCGGGCGTCGCGGGCTTCTGCCCCGAGCTGCTGGTGGCCATCGTCCGCAGCTTCGACCGCGGCCACGTCGCCGAAGCGGCGCGGTTCCAGGCGCTGCTCGACGACCTGATCACGCAGATTGCGATCTTCCCCGCGCCCTGGGGCATCCGCGTCGGCCTGGCCGCGCGCGGCATCGATACCGGCCCGCTGCCGCTGCCGTTGTCACCGGCGCGGCAGCTGCAGGTCGAGTCGTTCACGCGCTGGTTCGTGCCGTGGCTGGCGCAGCTGAGGGTCTCCTTGAAACTCCCAACTCCCAACGCCCAACTCCCAATCTCCGAAACGAAGTCGTTCGAGGGAGCTGGCTGAACGGCGGGGCAGGAGCCAGTTGCTTCGACTTTCACCCCGGTGCGTCGCGCGGCTCGCCTTGGGAGTTGGAGGTTGGGAGTTGGGAGTTGACTCGTTTATTCCACCGGCCGATCCGGCGCCGGCGCCGAGGCATGGAAGTCGGTGTAGAAGCGCCGTACATGCTCGTCGAGCAGCTCGGCGACGCGCTCAGGCCGCGGTGACGCGACGATCAGGCCGGCGTGGTGCTTCTTGCGGATGCGCTGGACGATCTCGGGGGCGGTATAGCCGCTCGTATCGGGATACTCCTGACGTGCCAGCGACAGCACGATCCCCGCGTGCTCGGCGCGCGTCTGCGGCACGTGGTACGCCGTCGCCGGCGATCTCGACCCGCGCCCACTCCCGCCACAGGTTGACGCCGGTCGCGGCTTCGATCACGTCGACGATGTAGGCGCCGCCGACGCGGGCCGACGTTTCCAGGAAATACCAGTCGCCCTCGACGCTGCGGATGAACTCGGTATGCGAGACGCCGCGCCGCATCCCGAACGAGTCGAGCACCGTCGCGTTGAGCGCGCGCAACGGCGCCACCGCCGGGTCGTCGTCGCCGAGGGTGCGGGTCACGAAGATGCCGCCTTCGTGCGCGACCGCCATCGGCGGCGTCGCGTAGCGGCTGACCATCGCAAACTGCGGCTGCGAGTCGAACACGATGCTGTCGACGTGGAACACGTCGCCAGGCACGAACCGCTCCAGGAGGTAGTCGGCGCGCCCGTCGCCCAGCGCGCCCACCACCTGCCACAGCTCGTCGGCGGACTGGATCTTCTTGATGCCGATCGCGGCGGCCTGCGAGCGAGGCTTCAGCACCCACGGCGGCGGTACTCTCGAGGTCCATTCGCCGATCGCGCGGTCGTTGAGCACGTGGACGAAGTCGGGACACGGGATGCCGGCGGCGCGGGCCCGCGTCCGCATCGAGAGCTTGTCGCGGAAGGCGTGCGCCGTCGTTTCCCCCATCCCGGGCAGCCGCAGGTATTCACGCAGCATCGCCGCCATCTCGACGTCGAAGTCGTCGAGCGCGACGATCCCGTCGATCTGCTCGGTGCGCGCGGCGTGCGCGATCCCCTTGCGGATGTCGGCGTCGGGCATGTCTCGCGTGAGGTAGTAGAACTCGTCCACCGCGTCGCGCGGCCAGTCGGCGTCGCGCAGCGTCTCGTCCGTCAGCAGCAGGACGCGGCAGCCCTGACGGTCGCACTCCTTGAGGAATTCGTCACCCTTCCGGTAGGTCGCGATGCAGAAAATGGTCGGCGGCACGTCCGCTGATTAGACCTGATCGCGGCGGCGGGCTCAAGGCGTGGCCGGCGTTCCCTGGATCCGTGCGGCGTCCTTCGACACGAAGAACAGGATGGCCGTCAGCAGCAGGAGCGCGGCGCCGATGTACACCGTCGACGCCAGCGCGATCGCCAGGCCCAGGCTCTCGCGCTGCGCGATGATCCCGATCACCAGCGGTGCGCTGCCGCCGCCGGCGAGCCAGCCCACCGCGTTCATCAGCCCCGCGGCGCGGCCGCGAGCCTCGGGACCGACGACGTCGAACACGGAGGCGAAGATGTTCGCGTCGTACAGGCCCTTGAAGAAGCCCCAGGCCGTCAGCGCGAGGATGACGACCGTGACCGACGGCGTCAGGGCGCAGAGCGCGACGAACGGCGCGCCGCCGAGCACGCCGATCATCTGGACGGCCAGCCGCCCGCGCGGCGTGCGCCGGCGCAGCGTGTCGGCGAGCCAGCCGCCCAGCGGCGCCGCGGCCATGCTCGCCAGCTGGACGAACACCGTGGCCGTCAGGCCCGACATCGCCAGGCTCATGTGGAACTTGTCGTACAGGAACTTCGGCATCCACGAGAGCAGCACGACGGCGACGAAGTTCGCGCACATGAACGCGCCCATCAGGCAGAGCAGCGTCGGCGTGCCCGTCAGCAGCTTGAAGAAGTCGCGGGCGCCGGTTGGCGCGGTCGCCGCGGCCGTGGGGGCGTCAGGAATCACCGCCTCCGAGGCGCCGCGACGAGGCTCGCGCAGGAACGACTGGAGGACGAAGCCCAGCAGGATGCCGAGCGCGCCAAAGACGACGAAGGACAGCCGCCAGCCGTAGTACTGGCCGATCAGCCCGGCGAAGAATCCGCCCCCAATCGTCCCGACGTAGACGCTGGTCTGGTGGAGGCCCATCGCCCGCGATCGCGTGTCCCGGCCGTGATAATCCGCGATGAGCGACATCGAGGCGGGGAAGTAGAACGTCTCGCCCAGGCCCTCGGCGGCGCGGAACAGGAACAGGTGCCGGAAATTACGCGAGAAGGCGGTGGCGAGGCAGATGATGCTCCACGCGTGCAGGCCGCCGATGATGGCGGTCTTCCGGCTGATGCGGTCGACCACCATGCCGGCGAACGGCGCGCCCAGGCCGTAGACCCACGCGAACGCGGAGCCGAGCAGGCCGAGCTGGACCGGAGACAGCCCCATCTCGCGCTCGAGCAGCGGAAATACCGAGAAAATGGCCTGGCGATCGGCGTAGTTGCAGACGCAGATCGCCCAGAGCATCAGGACGACCCACCACTTGTATCGCGGGCCTGGGGCAGCGGCGGAGCGAGGCTCGCTGGATCGCGTGCGTTGGCTGCATGGGTTCGGAGGTATCATTCCAGAATTCCTTCGACGCATCCAGAGAGCGGCGAAAGCCTGCCGCGCGCGCCGCTCCTACGCTTCGCGTTTCTCGACTCGCCCCGCTGGCAGCTGACCCCGAGCCGCACCATCCTCGTCGGCATCATGCTGGCCGCAGTCGGCCTGCGCCTGTGGTCGCTCGACACCGGCCTGCCTCACGCCGTCGACCCTGAGGAGTCGTCCCTCGTCAATCGGGCGCTGCGGATCCTGAACACGGGGGACTGGAACCCGCGCGTCTTCGACTATCCGACGCTCGTGCTCTACTCTCCAGGCGGTGGTCGTGCTGATCCGCTTCATGGCAGGGGCGTCGGGCGCGGAGTGGGCGTCGCTCGCGGGCTTCGACGTCGCCGCCGCGTACGGGGCGGGCCGCACCGTCACCGCGATCGTCGGCGCGGCGACGGTCTGGCTCGCGTATCGCCTCGGCCGCGAAGTGGGCACGGAGCGTGTCGGCCTGTTCGCCGCGGCGCTCCTGGCCCTGTTTCCGCTCCACGTCCGCGAATCGCACTTCATGACGCCGGACGTGCCGCTGACCGCGCTGACCACGCTCGCCGTGTATCTCGCGGTTCGTGGCGAACACCTGCAGCCGTGGTGGGCAGGACTCGCGGCCGGTCTTGCCGCCGCGGCACGCTATAGCGGCGGACTGGTCCTCGCGGCGGTGCTGATGGGATTGCTGATCCGCCGCGATCCGCTGCCTCACCGGCTTCGCGCGTGCGGGATCGCGATTGCCGCGGCGATGCTCGCGTTCCTGATCACCACGCCGTACGCCGTCCTCGATCTCCCGACGTTCCTGAACACGTTTGCGGCGCATGCGTCGACGCTCTCGCGCGGCCGTCAGGAGACATCAGGAATCTGGCTTGCCTACGCGTTGGAATTCGCTGACGCCGGCCGGCTGTGGCTGCCGTTCGCCGTCGCCGGCCTGTTGATGGTCCTCTACGGGTTCACGCGGCGGGCGGGCCGGGTGCGATGGACGCCCGTCCTGACGTTCATCGTCCTGTTCGGAGCGATGCTGATCACGCACGGACCGGCATCGGGCCGCGACGCGCTGCCGCTGACGCCGATGCTCTGCCTGCTGGCGGCGGTCGGGCTCGATGGGCTGTGCCGGGCGATCGGGTCGGTGCCGGCGCTTCGCGCCCCCGCGCTGCGCAACGCCGTCCCCTTCGCCGTCGTGCTGGTGCTGGCGGTGCCGTTCGTCCTCGGCGTGGTGACGTGGCAGCGACAGTTCGTGCGCCGCGACACGCGCCAGGTCGCGACCGACTGGCTCAAGGCCAGCCTGCCGCGCGGCACCCGCATCGCGGTCGAGAGCGGCGGTCCGACCCACTTGCAGCAGGCTGGCTTCGACGAGCGCGACGTCGACCGGCTGGTCGACCATCCGTACGAGTGGTACGAACAGCAGCGCATCGAGTACGTGGTCGTCAGCAGCGAGAGCGCATGGTCGAGCGGCTACGCCAATCTCGGCGTGAAGGTCGTCGACATCCCGTCGCTGCCGCAGCGGCCGGGGCCGGGCATACGGGTGATCAGGCTAGGCGCCAAGTTCTAGGTTCTACGGGTTCTGCAGGTTCTGCGGGTTCAGCGGGTTCTACAGGTTCAACGGGGTTCAACCAGGTTCTGCCGGGTTCTACCGCGTGAGACGTCGTAGCTTCCCACGCGGTACATCGAGAACCGCAGAACCTAGAACCCGGCAGAACCCGTAGAACCCGGCAGAACCTGGTTGAACCCGCAGAACCTGGCAGAACCTGGTCGAACCCGTGAACCCCGTAGAACCCGGTCCTAATCGGCCCCTTCTGCGCGCAACACGTCGGCGATGTCGAGCCGGGCCACCTGGCGGGTGGCCGTCCAGATCGCGGCGGCGGCCACGAGCGTCGTGAACGCCACCGCCACCAGCGTCGTCGACAGCAGCGGCGCGTCGGCGCCGTGGACCAGACTCTGCAGATAACGTCGGAACACGACGGCGCCACCGATTCCCGCCGCGGTGCCGATCCCCACCGTTACCAGCGTGCTCCTCAGCAGCCAGGCGCGCAGTCGCAGCGGCGTCGTGCCGAGTGCCAGCCTGATGCCCATCTCGCGCATCCTCTGCACGACCGCATACGAGACGATGCCGTAGACGCCGATGACGGCGAGGAGCACAGCGAGCCCCCCGAAGAAGATGGCGGCCATCGTATAGAACCGCGGCTGCGCCAGCACCGTGTCCAGCCGCTCGTCCATCGTCTTGACGTTGAAGACGGGGACCCGGCGGTCGACGGACTGCACGGCGTCGCGGATGATCCCGATGCGGTCGCGGGCGCGGCCGTTGACGCGCGCGACGATCGCGAGCTGCCGCGCGGCGCCGGTGGAGAAGAACACCTGCGGATGCGGCGCGTGAACTGGTCCTGCGTCGCGGCTGCCGCGGACGACGCCGATGATCTGCGCCGGGGGCCATCGCTCTGAGGTCACCTGCCGTCCGACAAGCGTGCCGGGGTCGCCGAATTTCCTCGCGAACTCCTCGTTCACGATCACCAGGCGGCCGCGCTGGGCCTGGTCGTCGGCGGTGAACTCGCGGCCGGCGATGAGACGCGCGCCGATGGTGCTGAAGTATCCGGGCGCGACGCGCACGGTGAGCCCGAGCGTCGGCGTTCCGGTGCGATCGACGGTGAAGCTGCTGCCGGCGTAGCTCTCGACGTCGAGCGGCAGCGACTCGGTCGCGCTCACGGACGTGACGCCGGGGATGCTGCGGACGCGTTCGGTGACGCGCCGGTAGTAGTCGCCGACGGCCCCTTCGTCGATCCCCGCCCCGGCCAGCGAGACGCTCATCGAGACGATCGCGCGCACGTCGAAGCCGTTGTCGACGCGGAGCAGGGTCACGAACGCGCGGCCGAGGGCGATCGATCCGGTGACCAGCACGATGGTGACGGCGATCTGCACCGCGATCAGCAGGGAGCGCGTGCGGGTGTGGCGGCTGGCCGGCGTGGCGCGCCCGGTTGCGATGTCGGCGCGGCTGGCGTAGAGCGCCGGGCCGACGCCGAAGGCCAGGCCGGTCACGAGGCAGACGCCAATCACGAAGGCGAGCACGCGCCAGTCGAGGACGCGGTATGCCTGGCTCGCGAGCGCGGCGGGCTGCACGGCAGTCGCGAACTGCGCGATCCAGCCGGCGAGGACCAGTCCGGCCAGCAGTCGCGGCCAGCGAGAGCAGGACCGTTTCGGTCAGCAGCTGCTGCGCGAGACGGCCGCGGCTGGCGCCGAGCGCGGTGCGGATCGCCAGCTCGTTCGACCGCGAGATCGTGCGCGCCAGCAGCAGGTGCGCGAGGTTGGCGCAGGCGAGCAGGAGCAGCAGCGCGACGCCGCCCATCAGCACCAGCCAGGCGGATCGAATCGGCCGCGCGAGCTGGTCCTGCAGCGGTCGCAGCGTCGGCCGGTTGGCCGCATCGGCCTGTCGGCGCGAGGGATCGTCCGCATAGGCCTCGGCCTCGAACGCCTGCTGCGCCTGCGTCCAGGTCAGCTCCGGCTCGAGCCTGCCGATGGCCAGCCAGAACAGCGCCGCGCCCGTCTTCGGAATCAGGCCGTAGTCGAACGTGCTCGGGGTCCAGATCGCGGTGCGCTGCGGGTAGTCCAGGCCGGGCGGGGCGATGCCGACGATCGTCAGCGGCGTACCGTTCACGCGGATCGTCGAACCGATGACCCCTGGCTGCGCGCCGTAGAGCTGCTGCCACAGGCCGTGGCCGATCACGGCCAGCGCGTTGCGGCCCGCGACGTCTTCTCCCGGCAGGAATCCGCGGCCTTCGATCGGACCGCGTCCGAGCACCGCGAAGAAGTTCCACGACGTCTCGGTGAGTCGCAGCCGCGTCGTCTGGCTGGCGGCGTCGAGGTTGACCTCGAACGTGTCGTAGAGCGCGGCATCGGCGAGGTAGGTGCTGCGCTGCCGCCAGTCGTGGAAGGTGTCGCGCGCCGGCACGAACATGTTCAGCGAGGCGAGGCGGTCGGGCTCGTGAAACGGCAGCGCCCGCAGGAGCATCGCGTTGAGCACGCTGAACACGCCGGTGTTGGCGCCAATCGCGATCGCGAGCACGGCGATGGCGAAGCCGGTGTGGAGAGGGCGCCGCCGCCAGAGCCGCAGCGTGTGCCGTGCGTCCTGGGCGACTTCGCGCGCGAACTGCGCGGGAGCCGAGCGCACGACATCGGAGACGGTGCGCAGCCAGAACAGCAGCAGACCGCGAACGCCCTGGACCTCGCGGTAGTCGTCCCGGAACTGCTGCTGCAGCGGTTCGCCGTAGTTCTCGCGGAACTCCGCGGGATACAGCTTGAGGAGCCAGCGATAGAGCGTCACCGGCAGGCGTGGCATGGCTACGCCGTTTCGCGGGTCCCGAACCGCGCCGCCGCGAGATCGACGAGCTCCTGCATCCGCGCCGCCTCGGCCTGCGCCACCCGGCGGCCGAACGGCGTGACCTTGTAATACCGCCGCCGCTCGTCGTCCAGGTGCGGATCCGGCCGCTCGTCCGACTCTTCGATGAGCCCCTGCGCGAGCATCTTGCTGATCGATCCGTAGAGGACGCCCGCGCCGAGGGTCAGCCGGCCGTCGGTGCGGCGGGCGATCTCGCGCTTGAGCGCATACCCATGCCGCTCCCCGTCGGCCAGGCTGAGCAGGATCTGGAACACCGCCGGCGCCAGCGGCAGAAGGTCGTCGGGAGCAAGTCGGTTCTTCATAGGCCCTACTAGTACAAAACTGGACCTAGTGTGTCTGGGAAGAACCGACTTGTCAAGAGGGGGCCTCAGTTGCCAGCTTCCCGCTTCCCGCTTCCCGCATCCCGCGTCCCGCACCCAGCACCGATGAGATTTGACTCGCCCCCCCGTTCCCCGATACAAACCGCCCGTATGTCTTCGATCCCTCGCGTTCCGATCGTGGCGGCAGTGGCTGCGCTGCTGGTGGCGTTGACGCTGACGCCGCAGGCGCAGCAGCGTCCGGCCGCTCCCGAGACCACCGTGCCGCTGCAGCCGCTGGCGCAGCAGGTGCGGCGGCTCGAGACGGCCTTGCGCTACTTCGGTGAGCCGCTCCCTGCCTCCGAGCACCAGGCGCTGAACGAGGCGATCGGCATGGCCGACGAGGCGCTGGCGGTGACGCGCATTCAGCAGGTCCTCGATCGGTTTGCGATTGCCCGGGTGCACATCAGCCCGGAGAGCCGCGTGCGCGTGGAGCAGGGCACGGCGCGTCCGCGCCTCGTGCAAGGGGGCACCCGGCTGTTCCTGGTGAAGGTGATCAACGAGGCCGGCGTGACCGCGCCGTTGACCGTGACCAGCCCGAACATCGGCCGCGTCTACATCCCGTCGCGCAACACGCCGACGGCGCGGATGGAGCTCACCGACGCACACGTGAAGGAACGCTGGGCGGAGATGGCGATCATCACCCAGCCGCCGATGCGGCCGCGGCTGTCAGGTCTCGGGATCGAGTACGCCATCCTGCAGGTCTACAGCCGGGACGCCGGCCAGCGCTCGGCGACTGTCAGCTTCAATGTCGGCCAGGGATCGCAGGACATCGGCTTCCGCAACGACGTCGAGGTCCTGTTCACGGCCGACCCGTCGCACCCGGTCCGCGTCCGCGTGCAGGACGAGAAGGGCCGGCCCACCATCGCCGGCTTCCTGATCAAGGACGAGCTCGATCGCATCTACCCGAACATCTCGAAGCGCCTTGCCCCGGACTTCTTCTTCCAGCCGCAGGTCTATCGCGCCGACGGCGCCAGCATCGGCCTGCCGCCGGGCGCCTTCACCATGACGGTCACGCGTGGACCGGAGTACGAGGCCGAAACGCGGCGCTTCTCGGTGTCGGGACCGATGGAGCTCGCCTTCAAGCTGCTGCGCTGGATCGATCCGTCCTCGAGCGGCTGGTACTCCGGCGATCATCACATTCACTCCGCCGGCTGCTCGCACTACGAGAATCCGACCGAAGGCGTCCGCCCCGAAGACATGTGGCCGCAGATTGTCGGTGAAGGGCTCGACCTGGCCTCGGTGCTCACCTGGGGCCCGTCCTACTACTTCCAGAAGCAGTTCTTCAGCGGCGAGGACCATCCGCTCTCGACGCCCGATCGGAAGATGCGGTACGACCTCGAGATTTCAGGCTTTCCGTCGAGCCATGCCGGCCATCTCGTGCTCCTCGGGCTGAAGGATCAGGATTACCCGGGCACGAAGCAGCTCGAGGACTGGCCGACGTGGACGCTGCCGATCCTGCAGTGGGGCAAGAAGCAGGGAGCGGTCGTCGGGTTCGCGCACTCGGGATGGGGGCTCGAAGTGCGCGGCAGCGACCTTCCCAGCTACGAGATGCCCGGCTTCGACGGCATCGGCGCCAACGAGTTCATCGTCGACGTCACCCACCCGGGGGCCGTGGACTTCATCTCGGCGGGAGACACACCCTACGTCTGGGAGCTGAGCATCTGGTACCACACGCTCAACACCGGCTTCCGCACGCGAATCAGCGGCGAGACGGACTTCCCGTGCATCACCGACGATCGGGTCGGCCTGTCACGCTCCTACGCGAAAGTGGAGGGCCCGCTGACCTATCGCAAATGGATCGACGCGGTGCAGGCGGGCCGCAGTTATGTCTCGGATGGGAAGAGCCATCTCATGGACTTCACCGTCAACGCCACGCCGGCCGGCACGGCGGACAGCGAAGTCCGGCTCGCGGCGCCGGGGCGGGTCAAGGTGAGCGTCCGCGCCGCCGCCAGGCTGGAGCCGCAGCCGAACGAAGCCATCCGTCAGGCGCGCTACGACGAACGTCCCTACTGGGACCTCGAGCGCGCCCGCATCGGCGCCACGCGGGAGGTGCCGGTCGAGATCATCGTGAATGGCGAGCGGGCGGCCGTGCAGTCGCTCGTCGCCGACGGCCAGATCAGGACGTTGACCTTCGACGTCGCCGTCGATCGCAGCAGCTGGATCGCGGTGCGGATCCTGCCCTCGGCGCACACCAATCCGGTCTTCGTCATCGTCGACGGAAAGCCGATTCGCGCCTCCCGGCGCAGCGCCGAGTGGTGCCTGAACGCGGTGAATCAGTGCTGGACGCAGAAGGCCGCGCGCTTCCGCCCGACTGAGCTCGAAGCGGCCCGGCAGGCCTACGAGCACGCCCGTCAGGTCTATCGTCAGCGGATCGCCGAAGCGGCGAAATAGGACAACGCTACCGCCGGCGGCGACGGTCGGCCGCGAGCCCGAGCTCGACGCGCAGGCGCCAGTCGCTGTAGACGCGACGCCGCCGCTCGCGCGGACCCGAGTATGTGAGGGTGATCGAGGGGAGTCTCGGTTCGATGTTCTCGATGACCGGTTCAGCCCAGCGCTCGACGATCATGAGCGTGGCCAGCGAGCTCGGAACGGAGTAAACGACGCCGACTTCGAAATGGGACAGCGAAATCCCGTCGATCTCTGTCTCGGTGGGCGGACGAATTATGCGGATTCGCACGTCCGCCAGACGGGCTGCCTGAGCCGCGATGTAGCCATTTGCTGAGTCTTCTCGGGCTCCCTCCGAAATCACACTCTCGGCATGAGAGGTAGACGAACCCTTGCAACTATGCAAAGGAGAGACCTTCGCGTATGAACGCCCTACGAGGGAATGCATCGCGAGGCGGCTCGAGGCGTGTAAGTTCGACGACTTGCGATCGGACACTTCGGCGTTCCACGCACAAGCTCAGGCGTCACCCGGCCTCGTTCAGCGGCTGGGCCGGCGTCAACCGAAGCCCGCTGCCTAGGCTGCCCTGATCCATCGCACCAGTTCGCCGATCGACGGCCGCTTGCCGGTGCTGAGGATACCGACGCGGTAGATCTTGCCTGCGAGCCAGGCGACGACGCGCGATGCCGACGAGGAGGAGCACCAGCGAGATCGCCGTTTCGTAGGCCGGCACCTGCACGAGCGCCATCCGCATCGGCATCGCGATCGGCGCCGTGAAGGGGATCATCGACAGCGTCATCGCGGTCTTCCCGAACGGCGCGTTCATGATCGACTCGAGGAACAGCATCGGCGTGATCAGCGGCAGCAGGGCGATGAACTGCACCGACTGGGCTTCCTGCTCGCTGGTGACCGAGGCGCCGACGGTCGCGAAGATCGAGGCGTAGAGAAAGAAGCCGAGCAGGAAATAGAGGAACAGCAGGATGCCCGTGCCGAGGTCGACGTTGAACGCCTGGGCCATGCTGGGCGGCAGCGCGAAGCGGTCGCCGAGCCGGTGGCCCTGCGTCAGCACGACGGCGAGGATCGTGCTCCAGATGATCACCTGGACGACGGCCGCCGAGCCGACGCCGATGATCTTGCCGGCCATCAGGCTGGGCGCGCGAATCGTGCTCATCAGCACTTCCGCGATCCGGTTGGTCTTCTCCTCGAGGACGCTGCGCATCACCGCCACGCCGTAGAGCGTGGTCATCAGGTAGATCAGGAAGGCGACCAGATAGGCGGTGAGGAAGGTCGAGAGCGCGCCGCCTCGTTCCTCGCCGGTGGCGGTGATCTTCGCCTCGTCGACGCGGACCGGCGCGATCAGCGCGGCGACCGCCGCGGGGGCGATGCCGGCGCGCGCGATGCGCTCGCTCTGGACCGCCCGGTTGCCGGCGGTCCGCAGGTCGCGCATCACCGCGAAGCTGCCGACATTCCGCGCCCGGAACAGGATCGCGCCGCCGTCGAGCACGTTGGCGGGCAGGACCACGTAGCCGTCGACCTCCTTGCGCTCGACCCGGTCGGCGAGCGCGCCGCGGACCTGCTCGAGGGTGCCGGTGACCGGCGTGACGCGGTAGGTGTTGTCTTCGCGCGATTCCGGCGGCCGGCTCAGCGCCGCAGCGAACGCCGCGCCCACCCCCGGCGGCGCTTCGTTGACGAGCGCGATCACCCGCTCGGTCCCGCCGCGGCCGATGAAGCGTGGCAGCACGATCAAGCCGATCATCAGCAGCGGGAACAGCAGCGTGCCGATGAGGAACGATCGCGAGGCCACGCGCTCGCGGAACTCGCGCCTGATGATCAGCAGGACGTCATGCATGCTGCGCCTCCGGCCGGCGGGACGCGACCCTGGCCTGGCCGACGTGATCGACGAAGATCTGGTGGAGCGACGGCCGCACGTGCTCGAACTTCACGACGTGGGCGTCGGCGTCGGCGGCGGCGAGTGCCGAGAGCACCCGCGGCACATCGCTGCGATCGGGCAGGTCCACCTCCCAGCCCTCGCCGGCGCGCACCGCGCGGCTGAGCAGCGGCGTGCTGCTCATGGCCGACGTCGCGCCTGGCGTGGTCGCGTCGAACTCGATCCGGTACTTGTGGCCGCCGTGACGGCGCCGGATCTCGTCGAGCGAGCCGTCCAGCACCTTCTGCCCGTTCGCGATGATCGACACGTAGTCGCACAGCTGCTCGGCCTGATCCATGTTGTGCGTGCTGAACACCACCGTCCGGCCTTCCTTCTTCGCGCCGAGAATCGTGTCGCGGAGCACTTCCTGGTTGACCGGATCCAGGCCCGATGACGGTTCGTCCAGGATCAGCAGCTCGGGACTGTGGATCGCCGTGGTCACGAACTGGACCTTCTGCTGCATGCCCTTGGACAGCGTCTCCACCTTCGCGCGCGACCAGTCGGCCAGCCCCATCCGCTCCAGCCACTTCTGTCCCTGCTCGCGCGCGTCCGACTCGCGCATGCCGCGGAGCGCGCCGAAGAACACGACGACGTCCAGGACGGTCATCTTCTTGTAGAGGCCGCGCTCCTCGGGCAGGTAGCCGACGCGCCGCAGCACCGCGCGGTCGCGTGACGGGTCGGCGCCGAGCACGGCGATGCTGCCGCTGTCGGCGGCGATGATGTTCATCACCATGCGGAGCGTGGTCGACTTGCCCGCGCCGTTCGGTCCGAGGATGCCGTAGATGGTGCCCTTCGGCACCGCCAGGCTGAGGTCGTCGACCGCGAGGTGTCCGACATACCGCTTGGTGACGTGTTGCAGTTCGAGCGCGTGACTCATGCCGAGACTCCACCGTGTTGTGCGCGATCCGAGACCGCCGGCCGCCCGCCTGGCGCGCGCAGCGCCTCGCGGACCCGGGACGGCGTGAAGGGGACGCGACGCAACCGCACACCGGTGGCGTCGAAGAACGCGTTGCCGACGGCGGCGGCCACCGGAACGGTCGCGGCCTCGCCGGCTCCCCACATCGGCTGGTCGGGCCGATTGATGAGGATGACGTCGATGGCCGGCACCTCGTCGAACGACAGGATTGGATAGCTGGCCCAGTCCACGCTGGTGACCCGCGAGCGGTCGAACTGCACCTCTTCGTGCAGCGCGCGGCTCAGGCCCTGCACGACCGCGCCCTCGACCTGGTTCTGCAGCGCCCCGGGATTCACGATCAGGCCGCAGTCGTGCGCACAGACCACGCGTCGGACGGCGATCGCGCCGGTGTCCGGCGTCACCGCGAGCTCGAGGCAGATCGCGACGTAGTTCTCGCTCTGCTTGTATCGGGTGTAGGCGATCCCCCGCCCGACCAGCGTGCCTGATCCGCGTCCGCGGATTTGGCGAGGGCCTCGGTTCCCAGCCGAAGGCTGTTGACGCGCGCGCAATCGCCTCGAGCGCCCGCGGGTCGCTGAGCCGCGAGGTCCGGAACTCGCGGGCATCGACCTTCAACGCCGCGGCGATCTCGTCGGTGAACCCTTCGACCGCGAACACGTTCGCGGGTTTGCCCGGGGCGCGCAGGTTGGACGGGTTGAGGGGCGTGTCGCGCATCCAGTTCGCGGTCACACGCACGTGAGCGACGGTATACGGCGGGTCGCCGTTCTCGAAGATCCCGGCCGAGTCTCGGCCGCTGTCCTGGGCGATGCCCGCCGCCTCCGCCGCCAGCAGGATCCGCGCGCCCCGATGGTTGGCCGGAATCCACATGCGCGTGTCCCAGGCGGCGATCCGGCCGTTGGGCTCGACGCCGGCACGCAGATCGAGCAGCTGCTGCGGCCCCTTCGGGTCCCAGCCGTGCTCGTCCTGCCGCGACCACTGCACGCGTACCGGGCGCCCAATCGTCTTCGACAGCAGCACGGCGTCGGCCGCCGCGTGGTCGGCGCCGTTGGTGCCATACGATCCGGATCCCTCGACGAACACCACGCGCACCTTGTCCGCCGTCAGGCCGAACACGCGCGACAGCGTGCCGCGCAGCCCGTAGGTCCCCTGCGACGACGTCCAGATCGTTGCGCCGTCGCCGCGGACGTCGGCCACGGCGCATGATGGCCCGAGAGACGCATGGCTCTGGCATGGCCAGAAGTAGGTGGCGGTCAGCGTGATCGGCGCCGCCGCGATCGCGGCTTCGATCTCGCCGGGCTTCATCTCGCCGCTGGCGCCGCGGTTGACGACGGTCTGTTCGCGCTCGATGACGCCGCTGCGCAGGTACGGCTCGAGGCTGTCGTGGCCCGGCAGCCCGGACCATTCCGTCCACGTGGTGCCGAGCTCTTTGGCGCCGCGTATGGCCGCCCATTCGTCGTCAGCGACGACGGCGACGAAGCTGTCCAGGCGCACGACACGAACGCCCGGAAGCGCGCGGACGGACGCGTCGTCCACGGACAGCAGCCGCGCCCCGATCGCCGGCGGCCGGATCACCCGCGCGTGCAGCATGCCGGGAACGGAGAAGTCCTGGATGAACGGGTAGCGGCCGGTGCACTTCGCCGGCACGTCGGGCCGCAGCGGCGATCGGCCGATGGCGGAGTACCTGCGTTGCGGGGATCAGCGGTGCTTTCGCATCGACCTGCAGCGCGAACCGCTTGCCGCCAATCAATCGGCCCAGCGCGATCCCGCGGCCGCCCGCGGCCGGTCTGACTTCGCCCGAGACGATCCGCAGGTCCGTCGCGGCTACCTCGAGCTGCTTTGCCGCGAGGGCCAGCAGCGCCTGACGCGCGGTCGCCGCGGCCTGCCGCACCGCGGTCCCGCCACGCGTGAGTCCGGTGCTGCCTCCGGTGCCGCCATGATTCGGGCAGCGGCCGGTGTCGCCGTCGACGACCGTGACGCGCTCGACCGCGACGCCGAGCTCGTCGGCGGCCATCTGCGCGATCGCGATCCGCATGCCGGTGCCGACGTCCACCTTGCTCGTGTAAATCGTGACGGTGCCATCTGGCTGAATCGACAGCACGCTGTCGACCTCGCGAGCGTCGAGTGGATCGCGTGCACGTCCAGCGTCGGTCGGCGCCGGCGTCTGCGGCTCGTGGCCACCAAGCACCGGCGCATCGAGCGCGAAGCTGACGACGAGTGAACCGCCGGCCTTGAGGAGCGAGCGCCGCGTGAGCGTATCGGGCATCTCGCGCATCACTTGTCGGTCGGTTGTCCTGAAGCCCGCAGCACGGCGCGGAGGATGCGTGGATACGCGCCGCAGCGGCACAGGTTGCCGGCGAGCGCCCTCTTGATCTGGTCGACGGTCGGCCGCGGCGTCTCGGTGAGCAGCGCGCGCGCCGACATGATCATGCCGCTCGTGCAGTAGCCGCACTGCGCGGCCTGCTCGGCGATGAACGCGGCCTGGAGCGGATCGGGCTTCGCCGGAGTGCCGAGACCCTCGATAGTGGTGACGGACCGCCCTGAAACAGTGCTGGTGGCGACGACGCAGGATCGGACGGGCTGGCGATCGACGAGGATGGTGCACGATCCGCACTGGCCGAGGCCACAGCCCGGCTTGGCGCCGTGCAGCCCGAGACCGCGCAGCGCGAACAGGAGCGGCTGGTTCCCGTCCCACGTCTGTATGGAAGCGGTTCGACCGTTGATTCTGGCAGCGATACCTGGGCATCAGCCGGCACCGATTTTACGCGAACTGCACCACCAGGTGATGTCAGCCGAGTACTTGAGATGGAAATCCGAGCGGGGCAGGTGTAACGTGTCGGGCGGTTCTTTTCATGTTCGGACAAGGAGGAAGTATTTTATGGAGCAGAAGACAGAAGGTCCGCAGCGACGCGTGTGCCGCGTGGCGGCATCAGCGCTGTTGCTGTTGGCGATCTGCGCGACGTCGGCGTACGCGCAGTTCGACCGCGGCACCATCTCGGGGACGATAAAAGACGCGCAGGGCGGCGTCGTGCCTGGCGTGACCGTGACACTCACCAGCACCGCGACCCAGCAGGCACGCACTGCCGTGACCGACGGGAGCGGCTACTACACGTTCCCCAACCTTCAATCCGGACGCTATGACATCGCCGTCGAATTGCAGGGCTTCAAGAAGGCGAGCCGCACCGGCGTGCAGGTCGATGCTGCCTCGGCCCTGACCCTCGACTTCGCTCTCGAGACCGGCGCGTTGACCGAAGAAGTCACGGTGACGTCCGAGGCCACGCTGCTGCAGACCGACGTCGCCATCCGGAAGACGGTCGAGGCCAAGGACATCGAGCTCCTGTCGTTCAACGGCCGCAACCCGATTGGCGTGCCCGCCCTCAAGGCCGGCGTGATCGGCGGCAGCTTCAACAACGCGGGGGCCATGAACCTGACCGCGGGCGGCTTCAACATCAACGGTGGTCGCTCGGACGAGGCGGTCGTCTACGTGGACGGCGCCGTTGCGACGCGCACCCGATCGGCCGGCTCGATGATCGGCGTGCAGAACGCCGACACGGTGCAGGAAGTTCAGGTGTTGACCGCCAACTACATGCCCGAGTACGGGCGCGCGAGCGGCGGACAGATCCGGTTCATCTCGAAGAGCGGGAGCAGCCGCTACTCCGGCAACGCCTCGTACTTTTTCAGAAACGACAAGCTGCAGGCCAACACCTGGTCGCGCAACCGCAGCCCGAACGCGACGGAGAATTCCGGCCCAGCGCCGTTCGACCAGAAGCAGTACGGGTACGCCTTCGGCGGCCCGATTCCGGGCGAGATGTTTAAGGACAAGCTGTTCTTCTTCGGCGCGCAGGAGTGGGTGGATTTCTTCGCGGTGTCGACCGGTACGGCGACGGTGCCTACTCTTGCGATGAGGCAGGGGGATTTCAGCGAGCTGCTCGGGCCGAATCCATTCTTCAGCAGCCCTCAGATCATCCGCGATCCGACGACGCGGCAGCCGTTCACCGGAAACATCATTCCGTCGGGACAACTGTCTCCGAATGGGACTGGGTTGATGAAGTTGTATCCCGAGCCGACGCCGGGCTTCCAGCAGGGCACGGCCAATGCGATTTTCAACAGCGAAAACCCGCAGGATCAGCGGAAGGACAGCATCCGGCTCGACTATCGGCTGAACAGCAACAACCAGATCATGTTCCGTTTTCAACGATCGAACTGGAAGGCCATCGATGCGTTCCGCGGAACCTTCCCTCTGGCCCGCACCGAATGGGAACGGCCGAATCGGACGGAGACCTTCAGCTGGACCAGCACCCTCAGGCCCAACCTGATCAACGACTTCAACTACTCCCACTCGCTCGACGAGGTGTTCATCGGCGTGTTCACCGATACCGGCCTGCATAGCCGAACCCGCGGGGGCGTCAACTACCCGTATATATTCCCGGTCGGCAAGGAGCTCGAGGACAAGATACCGACGGTCAACGTCCAAAACTTCAGCGGGTTGGACGGGAGTCCTTATCCAGCGTCCTCGGCGGGGCCGATCCACACATTCGCGAACACCACGACGCTCGTGAAGGGCCGGCACACCCTCAAGGCCGGGGTTGTGTTCGAGTACTCGGGTGAAGACGACTTCGATCAGATCAACGTCAACGCCATTCCGGGCGGCACCAACAACCAGAACGGCCAGTTCGCGTTCAACAACAGCGGCACGGCCCGTTCCGGTCTGGCCATGGCCGACATGGCGCTGGGTCTTTTCGATACCTACGCGGAGGTTGGGCAGCGTGCCTTCACGAAATGGCGGTCGCTCGCGACGGACCTCTTCATTCAGGACTCGTGGCGGCCACGGTCGGACCTGACTATCGAAGGTGGGCTCCGTTACGTGATCTGGCCGCCGTGGTATTCGACGACGAACAATATCGCCAACTTCGATCCACGGTTCTACGATCCCAGCGTGGAAGCGGTCATCAACCCCAGCAACGGTCGCATCATTGGCGGCAGCCGGTACAACGGGATGGTCCTCGCGGGCGACGGCTTCAAGGACGAAGGAAACGATCTCGCGATTGCCTCGGATCCCCAGGTGCTGGCACTGTTCCGGGGTGAGCCACGCGGATTCTCCAAGACCCACTACAACGTCTTCGAGCCGCGCCTGGGTATGTCGTATTCCTTGAACGAAAAGACCATCCTGCGCACGAGTGCCGGGATCTTCCACAACCGTGTCCTGTTGAACGACTCGACGCTGCTCGGAGGGAATGCGCCGCTGCAACCGATGGCGGTGGTGTCGGCCGGCAGCGTCGACAACCCTAGTGGAGGTGGATCCGGCGGGGCGGATCTGCCGCTGGGTGTCCAGGCGCAGGACGTCGAGTTCAAGCATCCCACGTCATACATGTGGTCGACTGGCGTTCAGCGCGAGGTGCCGTTCGGGTTCATCGTCGACGTCACCTATGTCGGGCGCCGCGGTCTCTACCTGCCGCGTGAGCGCAACATCAACCAGTTACTGCCGGGCACCACCGCGGCAAACCCGGGAGTGAATATTGCGGCCCTGCGCCCTTACAAGGGGTATGGCACTCTTCGCCTTTCGGAGAACGCCGCGCGCTCGATGTACAACAGCCTGCAGCTGAGCGTCGATCGCCGCTACTCGAACGGGTTGAAGGTAGGTCTCGCGTATACGCTGGGCAAGTCGACGGACAACGGCAGCGACAAGCGTAACGTGCTATGGGACCCCTACGACGATACGAGCTACGAGGGGCCGTCCAACTTCGATCGTCGCCACGCGCTGTCGATCTACTACATCTACGACCTGCCGTTCTGGCGTGAACCGACGAATCTCGTCCAGAACATTCTCGGCGGCTGGCAGATCTCCGGTGCGGCGTTCATGCGTACGGGCACGCCCTTCACGATCACGCGAACCGACGACCGGGCGGGAACCGGCGATGGCGCCATCGCACAGCCGATCGATATGAGTGGTGATCCCAATCAAGGGACAAACGGCAAGTTCTCGGGCGGGGTTACCGGTGGCGTCGCTGCCGACGACAACTTCTACTTCAATCCAAACGCCTTCTCGCAGGTTCCGGTTGGCGCGAACAGATTCGGGAACATGCCGCGCAACGCGATTTATGGGCCCGGCGATCAGCAGTGGGATCTCGCGATCTTCAAGAATGTCAACCTCGCGGGGACCCACAAGGTGCAGATTCGTATGGAGATGTTCAACTTCATCAACCATCCGAACTTGAGCGGTCCGGGCACCGACCCCACCAACGCCAACTTCGGCCGCATCATCACGAAGTCGGGGGATCGCCGCGACATCCAGCTCGCGCTTCGCTATCTGTTCTAAAGGCCGAGAGGGAGGCATCGCACGCGGTGCCTCCCTCTTCTCAACTTCCAACTCCCAACTCCCAACTCCCAAACTTACTCAGCCGCCCTCGGCCTTCGACGTCGCGTTCTTGACTATGGTCGCCACGATTTTCACCAGCTCGGCACTTTCGACGATGACCGGATCCTGAGCCGGTGTGAGCAGCTGTTCCCGCCGCAAGACGCGCAACCTGAAGTTCGTCTCCTTCAGTTCCCGCAGCACGATCCGCTTCTTGGCGAGCGAGTCCCTCGGGCTCGAGCCATCGTCCGCCTCCTCGTAGTTCGCGCCGGCAGAGGTCCCGCTCCTGAGGACCTGCTGAGAAAGTGCAGCGGCGACCGGACCACGCGTGTGCAGAAACTGCCCGACTCGCAATGAGCAGGCGAAGAGAAACAGTCTTTCCCTGAGATCGTAGGGTTTGTCCAGGTTTGCCCATTTGGTGTTGTCCATGGAGAAGCATCGCCAAGGCCAACGTGACCGTTCCGTTTGGGAGTTGGGAATTGGGAGTTGGGAGTTAAGTGGGAGTTGGGCGTTAATCGTCAGCGGAGCCGCGCCAGCGCGGGTCCGGGGCGGGCAATGAACGTGACCGCCCCAGCCCTGCCTGGGAACTCGCTTTGATAGGCTGCGAGCCATCGCGCGGCGAACCTGTCAGCTTCGTCGTCGTGGACGAGCGCCCAGGCGCTGCCGCCGAAGCCGGCGCCGAAGCTCGACGCCGCGAAGGCGCCATGTGCTCTGGCGAGGCGGGGCAGGGCGATGGTTTCGGGAATCTGATTGCCGAGCCGCGACTCGGCATCGGACTGTGAGGCCGCGGCAAGCTCGCCGATTCGTGTCGCATCCGCGCCGCGAATCGCTTCGAGCGCGGCCACGGCGCGCCGATCCTCCCTGACGAACTGCTCGAGCCGTCCGTAGCAGTTCGTCCTGCTGAGCAGCCTGCGTCCTTGTCAGCGCGACCAGTCGATCGTACGCAGTGGGATCGGAGCTGACTGCCGCCGACAGCGACGGCTGCGGCTGTTCGTCGCCGTTCCACAGATCCAGCAGCGTCCGCGCGCGTTGCGACAGGCTGTTGTACTGCTCGCGCGCCGCGCCGATCTTGCGGGCCGCGACGCCGCTGGCGGCAATCACGACGGTCCACGCGGGAGGCAGCACGGCCCGACCGGCGCCGCGTATCGGCACGAACTGCCAGAGCGACAGCTCCCGCGCCGCGCCGCAGACGATGGCGACGTGATCCTCGCTGCCGCCGTGCGTGCCGACGCCGCCGTCGCCGGCGAGCGATCCGAACGAGAGGCCGTTCTCGAAGCAGGCCAGGTATCCGGCGAAGTCCGTGTCGGTCCGCACGTTCTCCCGCCACTCGCGCCGCTCGCGCAGCCCTCCACGCTCCACCAGTGCGTTGACGATCCCGACGACAAGGGCGCTGGAGCTGCTCATACCCGACGCTGACGGCAGGTCGCTCGCGAACACGAAGTCGGTGCCGAGCGCCGCGCCAGGAAAGTTGCGGCGCAGGCGCCGCACCGCGACGTGCGCGTAGCGCCGCCAGCCGGTGATGCTCTCGATCGCGGCGGCCGCGTCGGCTGATCCCTCGGCCGGTGCGTCGATCTCGACACGATCGCCGCGCCGCGCGTCCAGCAGACGCACGCGCTCGTCCGGCCGCGGGCGGACGAGGCCGACGAACCCGCGCGGAACGGTCCCGACCAGCGAGTGTCCGCCGCAGTAGTCGGTGTGCTTGCCGAACAGCTCGAGTCGCCCGGGTATCCACCAGGTCTGGGCGGCCTGGCCGCCGGCGAACGCCGTGAACGCGTCGGCAACCACGTCGTGCAGCCGGTGCGTGCGGTCCGCATCCGCCGGCGCGAAGCCGAGCTCGAGCAAGCGGTCGTCGAGAGTCTGAGGGGTCACGGCTGTGGGACGAGCGCGGACAGCCGGCGCGACACTTCGGCGGCGTCGGCACGCTGCGACAGATCGAGGACCGGGCCGGCCGCTGGCAGTACCCGGAAGCGGACCCCCTGCCGGACGGCGTGGCCGACCGCGAGCGGCAGCTCGTACTCGCCGCGCGGCGAGCGCGGCACCTGGCGGCACGCGTCGAAGATCCGCGAGTCGAAGCGCCAGCAGTTCATGCTCACGAGCGCGCCCGGACCGGCCGCGCCGGGCTCCGGCTTCTCGACGATTCCCGCCAGGTAGCCCTCGCGGTCGACGTCGATCAGTGCGAACGCGTTGACGCGCGCGGCCTCGATGTTGCTCGACTGCACCAGCTCGTCGCGATCGAACCCGGGCAGCGCGGGCTCGCCGGCGTGCGCCAGCTGACCGAGCACCGCCGACGGATACAGGTTGTCGCCGTTCATGACCAGGAAGGGATCGTCCTCCGCCCAGCCGGCCGCACACAAGACGGCGTCGGCGGTGCCGCGCGGCTCCTCCTGCACGACGAAGTCGATGGCGAGCCGGAGCGGGGCCGCGGTGATCGTGTAGTGCCGGCGCAGCACCTCGTGCTCGGGCGCGACGACGAGCCCGACCCGGGAGATGCCGGCGTCGGCGATCGCGCTGAGGACGTAGTCGAGGAAGGGACGGCCGGCAATCGGCATCATCGCCTTGTGCCCGGCGTCCGCGGCGCGGCGCTGTTCGTCGGTGAGGAACGCGCCGGCGTCCGAGGACCGCATGCGCGTGCCGAGGCCGCGAGCGAGCACCAGCGCCCGCATGGCGGCGGTCACCGCGGCTGGGCGACCGCCGTGGCTTCGCCCGACCAGAGCCGCGGCAGCAGCACCGCGAGCACCACGCCGCCGGCGACGGCGATGGCCGTCGCGATGAGGCCGGCGGTGGTATTGCCAAGCAGCAGGTGCCCAGACCCGAACAACGCCCCGTAGATCAGCGCATGGCCGGCGATCCAGCCAACGAATGCCAGCGACAGGTTGTCGGGAGACGTTACCTCCGGGCACTGCGCGCGGATCGGCCGCCATCCCGGTCCCGCCGGCTTTGCCAGGCGATAGAACTCACGCAGCTTGGCGTTGTCGGTGGGCGCCGTGAGATACGCGGTCGCGATCCAGATGACCGTCGTGGCCAGCACCATGATGACCAGGCTGACGTGGCTGGCGATGACGACCCCGCTTCGCTGCGCGGCGAACAGCCCCGCGGCCATCAGGAACGAGCTGGCCATCGCCGCGATCTCGCTCCACGCGTTGATCCGCCACCAGAACCAGCGGAGCAGGTAGAGCAGTCCCGTGCCGGCGCCGACGGAGAGCAGCAGATCGAAGCTCGAACGCGCCGTCTGCAGGAGGAGCGTGAAGAGGGCCGCCACGACCATCAGCAGCCCGGTCGTGACCCGTCCGACCATCACGTAGTGGCGCTCGTCCTCTCCCGGCCGCATGAAGCGGCGGTAGAAATCGTTGACCAGGTACGACGTACCCCAGTTGAGGTGGGTGGAGATCGTGGAGACGTAGGCGGCCAGCAGGCCGGCAACCATCAGCCCCAGCATGCCGTGCGGCAGGAAGGTCAGCATTGCCGGATAGGCCATGTCGTGGCCGAGCAGCGCCGGGTCGACGTGGGGCAGGGCGCGGCCGATGTCCGCCACCGTCGGGAACACGATCATCGACGCCAGCGCGACGATGATCCACGGCCACGGCCGCATCGCGTAGTGCGCGACGCTGAAGAACAGCGTTCCCGACAGCGCGTCGCGTTCGGCGCGCGCCGCCAGCATCCGCTGCGCGATGTAGCTGCCGCCGCCCGGCTCCGAGCCCGGGTACCACGTCGCCCACCATTGCACCGCCAGCGGGACGATGAAGATCGGCAGCGCGACCTCCCAGTTGCCGAGGTCCGGCATCATCCGCAGCGTCGACGTATCGATCTTCGAGACCAGGCCGCTCAAGCCGCCCACTTCCGGCCGCTGCAGCGCGTAGACCGCCGCCGCGACCGATCCGGTCATGGCGATGCCGAACTGGATGAAGTCGGTGACGAGGACGCCCCACAGCCCCGACGTCGCCGCGAACGCGACGTTCAGGACGCTGCAGATCACCAGCGTCTGCATGATCGGCCAGCCGAGCAGGACGTTGGCGATCTTGGCGGCGGCGAGATTGACCGTCGCCATGATCACCATGTTGAAGAACAGCCCGAGATAGAGCGCACGGAAGCCGCGCACCCAGCGCGCCGCGGCGCCCGAGTAGCGCAGCTCGTAGAACTCGAGATCGGTGAGGACGCCGATCCGCCGCCACAGCTTCGCGTAGAAGAAGACGGTGGTCATGCCGGTGAGCAGGAACGCCCACCAGGCCCAGTTCGCGGCGATGCCGCCTTCGCGTACCAGGTTCGCGACCAGATTCGGGGTGTCGGTGCTGAAGGTCGTCGCGACCATCGACACGCCGATCAGCCACCACGGCGCCGCCCGGCCCGAGGTGAAGAACTCCTCGGTGCTGCGTCCCGCGCGGCGCATCATCCACACCGCCGGCACGAACGAGCCGACGATCGAGATGACGACGATGAACCAGTCGAGGGAGGAGAGCCGCATGGCGAAGGCCGGGAAGAGCCGCGACGGGATGCGGGAGGCGGGACGCGGGATCAGGGAGAACCCCCGAATCCCGAACCCGAATCCCGCGTCCCGTCGCGATTGCGCTAGAACACGAACCGTCCGCCGAAGCGGATGCTGCGCTGGCCGCCGGTCGTGCCGGTGATCTGGCCGAAGGTGTTGCCGGCGGCGTTGCTGAACCCGGTGGAGGGATTGCCCCAGCGCACGGAGTTCGTCGTGTTGTACGAGTCGATCCGGAACTCGGCGAAGCGGCTCTCGCCGAGGCTGAACCGCTTGAAGAGCGACGCGTCGATGTTCCAGTAGCCCGGACCCTCGGGCCCGTTGTTGCGGGCCAGGTTGCCCTGCTGGCCGGCCCCCGGCAGCGAGTAGACCGTCGGGTCGAAGTAGAGCAGGCCGGGCCCGAGGCCGCCGAGGACGTTGTGCTCGCCGGTCAGGTTGGCGAACGCCGAGTTGCCGGGCGTGTTCAGCGTCGTGCCGTTGCCGCCGATGGTGAGCGGCAGGCCCGACTGCGCCGTGAAGATGCCCGAGACCTGCCAGCCGCCGATGATCTTGCCGGCGAGGCCGGTGGTGAGCCACCGCTTGCCGGGGCCGATCGGCAGCTCGTAGAGCACCGTCGAGACGTAGTTGTGCAGCCGGTCGAAGTTCGACCGGGCCCAGCTCAGCTCGAAGTCGATCGGCGTGCCGATCGTGGTGTTCTCGTTCACGTAGTCCCTCGAGCGGCTCAGCGTGTACGAGTTGGTCACCATCAGGCCGTTCCGGAACCGGCGATCGAGCTTGACCTGGAGGCCGTGGTACACCGACTTGTTGTCGTTGGTGCGCACGCGGTTGGTGCCGGTGCGGTTGAACCGCGCGAAATAGGGACGGCCGTTGTTGCCGGCGCCGTAGACCAGGCCGGCGTTCGAGTCGACGTCCATCACCAGGTCGACGCCGCGGTTACCGACGTAGGCGATGTCGGCGGTCAGCAGGAACGGCAGCTGGCGCTGGAACGCCACGTTCCACGACTGCAGCGTGCCTTCGTGGAGGTCGGTCGGGATGACGTCGAGCGTCGCGTTCTGGAGGGACGTGCCGGCGACCGGAATGACGCCGTCCGACGGGATGTCGAGCAGCGCCGGCGCCGGGAAGCCGACCGCCATCGAACCGGCCCGCTGGAAGCCGTTGGCTGCCGACCCGGAATAGTTCTGCTTGACCGGGTAGGCGAAGGCATACCGGTTGTCCGGGAACGGCAGCGTGCTCGCGCCGTAGCCCGCGCGCACCACGGTGGCCTGGTTCAGACGCCACGAGACGCCGGTGCGCGGATTGAAGTTGGTGTACTTGCTCTTGACGTTGAGCGCGTTGTCGAGACCGCCGAAGCCCGAGACGCGCAGCGTGTGCGTCTCCGGATCGTAGTTCGACAGGCTGCCCGCGCCCTCGAGCCCGGCGAGCGGCGTGTAGTACTCCCAGCGCAGGCCGAGGTCGACGGTGACGTTCGACCGTGCCTGCCACTTGTCCTGCACGAACAGGAACACCGCCTGGTGCTTCGTGCCCGGCCGATCGAAGACCTTCAGGTCGCGCTGCACCGTGTTCGGCCAGTCGAGCAGGAACGACGCGAAGGCGTTGGCCGGACCGCTGAGCGTGGCCGTCTGACCGGCGAGGCCGGTGCCCGATGCGTTGAACGCGAAGCGGCCGCGCGGACCGCCGGCGTCCTGCGTCTGGAGCAGCATGTCATCGTTCGAACGCCACTCGCCGCCGAACTTCACGGTGTGCGACGACAGCATCCGGGTCAGCGTCGACGTGACGTTCCACGTCTCTTCCGACCGATCCCAGGGCTGGCTGGCCGAGAATCCGAGCAGCGGGTCTGAGTGGCCGCCGATCGAGATCTGCGAGACGCCGCTGGTGTAGTCGTCCAGGTTGGCGCCGGGAATGCCGACCTCGGTGCTGGTCGTCAGGCCGTGACCCTGGGTGGTCGTCACGTTCTTGTAGTAGTTGAGGCCGCCGCGCACGTCGAGCACGGTCCGGCCGCTGAAGACGCGCGTCCACGTCGCCGCGCCGCTCCAGCTGGTGTTGGTGCCGATGCCGGCGAACCCGCCGTTGGCCGGGCCGCCGTACTCGCCGAACAGGCCCGGATCGAAGACTTCGGGGCGCATGAAGCTGAGGCGGAACGAGGTCTGATCCTTCTCGTTCATCGCGTAGTTCACCTTGGCATCGAAGCCGTCGGTGGTCTTCTCGCGCGTCTGGGCCTGCTGGAAGTTGTTCTGGCCGAGAGCCGCGGCGACGTTGGGCTCGGGGATCAGCGCGAGCAGCCGTTGCGCAATCGGGCTGATGCGATCGGCGGGGATGACGTTGTTGGCGAAGGCGGTCCGGCCGTTGCCGTTGATGTCCCCGGTCAGCGGATCGTAGATGCCGGTCGAGACCTCGCCGAAGTCTCCGTTGCGCATCCGCGTCGTCGGCACGATGGCCCGGACGACGTAGCCGGCGTTGTCGAGGGTGCGCTGGTAGTCGCCGAAGAAGAACAGCTTGTTGCGGACGATCGGGCCGCCCATGGTGAAGCCGCTGTTGAAGAACGTGGTCGGCGCCCTCAGGTGCGTGAAGTAGTCGCTCGCGTTCGTGGCCTCGGTGTTGCCGAACATGAACACGCTGCCCTTGAGACTGTTGGTGCCGGACTTGAGCGTGACGTTGGTGATGGCGCCGCCCGAGCGGCCGAACTCCGCGTCGTAGTTCGACGTGGTGACGTTGACGGTCTCGAGCGCGTCGGCGGCCGGGATGATCACCTGCAGCAGGCCGGTCTTGTGGTTGTTGTCGAGCCCCTCGATCAGCGTGTTGTTCGCCAGGCGCGGCTGTCCGTTGACTTCGACGGAGAGCGAGTCCTGCGAGTTGAAGAACGCCGAATGGTTGCGGGCCGGACGGGTCGCGCCCGGCACGGTGACGAGCAGCGACTGGAAGTTGCGGTTGAAGGTGAGCGGCAGCTCCGCCACCATCTTCGCTTCGATGATGCGGCCGGTGTCGGTGCGGTCGGTCTGGAGCAGCGGCGTCTCGGAGACGACCTGCACGGTCTCGGTGACCTGACCGACTTCGAGCTTCAGATCGACGCGGACAGTCGTGTTGACGTCGACGCGTACGGCTTCACGGATGACCTTCTTGAACCCCTGCAACTCGGCATCGACGTTATAGGTGCCGTTCAGAAGGCTCGGGAAGATGAAGTAGCCGGTTTCGTTGGTGACGGCGGTGCGGCTGACGTTCGTGCCGGTTTCGAGCGCGGTGACGGTCGCGCCGGGAACGGCGGCGCCGGTCGAGTCGGTGACATTGCCGAGCAGCGTGCCGGTGACGGCCTGCGCGCTCACGTGTGACGGGGCGAGAACGCCCATTGCCGCGATGAAGGCCACGACCAGGAATGGCACCCTGGACGCCCCCCACGGATTCGAAACCATCAAGTCCTCCCTCGCTGTTTAGGCTAGTTCCGCCCCCGGGTCGGGGTTACCCCACGCTTGAGGCGGCGGAACATGCTACCAAATCTAAGACTTGGCAGGAGGGAAGACTGCTGGACCGGGACGGGGTCGGCCGACGGCCGGTCCAGGGGACAAAATTGGCGGAAACGCGCGTCAGTAGATGTAGGTGAACCCGATCACGCCGATCGGCTTCACGCCGTCGCCGTCGTTCAGGCCCTTCAGGTTGTCGCCCAGCCACAGGACGTCGAAGCCGCCGTGCACTTCGAACGAGCCGCTCTTGCCCGAGGCCACCGGCACGCTCAGCTGCAGGCCGCCCGAGAAGAAGCCGAAGCCGTCGCCGCCGCCGGACGATCCGATCAGCGAATCCTCGTAATAGTCCTTGAGGCTGAGGCCGAGCTTGACCGGGATCAGCAGGGTCGCCTTCGGCGCCAGCTTGACGCCCGGCTTCACCCCGAGCTCGAGATACACGCCCTTCTCGGCGCCGGCGTCGGCCTGACCGTCACCCAGCTCGAATGCCAGGATGGCCTTCGGCGACAGCGGGAACGAGCTCGCGCTGTCGTCGACCGCGAACACGCCGGCCAGCTCGTGGACCGTCTTGAAGCTGTCGGCCGGGCTCGTGTAGGAGGTGTAGAGCAGCCCGGGCTTGAGCTTGCCGGCGGTGAACGTCACCGCGCCGTAGTAATCGGACTCGTACCAGTTACCCGCCGACGCGGTCGAGTGGATGCTGTCCCAGTTGCCGACGTTCAGCGAGACGCCGCTTGCCGACCGAGATGCCCAGGTCCACGTACGGCTGCGCGATGGCGCCGCCCGAGTGCTGGCGAATGCCGCGGAAGAAGTAGGCGGAGGCGAAGTCCAGGCCGGTGGTGACGGTGTACGCCTTCGACGGCGCTTCCTCGGGCGCCGGTGCCGCCGGCTGTGTCGGTGCCGTCTGTGCCGCGGTCGGGCCGTTCTCCTGCGCCAGTGCCGACGTCGAGATCAATCCCGCCAGCGTCATGCTCAGTGCCACTCTTGCGATGCTCATAAAGATGTCCTGCGCCACCTGTGATGTGCCGCACGGCGCGGGCCGCGCGGCGGGTTCATTCCGGAGTCGCCATGACCTGAGCAAGACGGGATCCGCTTCGGCGGGATTTGGCCGAACGCACGAACAGTCGCGGACTCAGCGAGTTATCGTCGGCGGCGGGATCGGCGTGGTCGCGGGAGGTCACACAAACGTGTCCGGCGATTCATCGAATTCGACAAGTTTGTAGGATTCTGGATTCGGCTCTTCGCCTGAACGCGGACGCGGCATGGCGGGGTGGCGGGTACCGGGCGACCGGCAGCAAGCGACGAAGGGCACCATTCATCGCTGCCCGTCTGCAGGCGGATGTCCCCCGCGGCCGACATCCAGACATATTCGTTTGATCGGTCGCCAATTGCGCAGACATTTTTGGCGCGTTCTGCGCCATGCGCCCGGATTTCAGCCGGTGAGTTGCGCAGAGCGGAATGCGATCGCCGTCAAAACGTCGCTGGCAGGCTTGCAGAGCGAAACGCGAAGCCGTGGGCTCAGTGGATCTCGGGATCCTCGATCGGCGCCGTGCCTTCGAGGAAGTCGAAGTCGCATCCTTTATCAGCCTGCGTGACGTGCTGCGAGTAGAGCCGGCCGAACCCGCGCGGATAGAGCGGCGTGCGCGGCGTCCATTCGGACCGGCGCCGCGCCAGTTCCTCGTCGCTGACCTGCAGCGAGAGCCGGCGCTCCGGTACGTTCAGCTCGATGACGTCGCCATCGCGGACCAGGGCCAGCGGGCCGCCGACGAACGACTCCGGGGCGACGTGCAGCACGCACGCGCCGTAGCTGGTCCCGCTCATCCGCGCGTCCGACACGCGCACCATGTCACGAACCCCCTGCGCCAGCAGCTTCTTCGGGATCGGCAGCATGCCCCATTCCGGCATCCCCGGCCCGCCGAGCGGTCCCGCATCCTGGAGCACGAGCACGGAATCGGCGGTGACCGGCAGGTCCGGATCGTCGAGCCGCGCGTCCATGTCGTTGTAGTTCTTGAACACCACCGCGGGACCGGCATGGCGCAGGAGCCGCCGGTCGCCCACGGCGGTGTGCTTGATGACCGCGCCCTGCGGCGCGAGGTTGCCGCGCAGGACCGCGACCCCGCCCTCCGGCCCGATCGGCTGCTCGCGCGGCGCAATCACCTCCGCGTTGCAGACCATGGCGCCGGCCATGTTCTCCGCGAGGGTGCGGCCGTTGACCGTGACGCAGCCGACGTGGAGGAGGTCGGGAATCTGCTTCAGCAGCGCCAGCAGCCCGCCGGCGTAGTAGAAGTCCTCCATCAGGAACGTGCCGGACGGGCGCAGGTTGGCCAGGAACGGCGTGCGCCGCGACAGCGCGTCGAAGCGATCGAGATCGAGGCTGGCGCCGGCGCGGCCGGCCATGGCGATCAAATGAATGATCGCGTTCGTCGATCCGCCGAGCGCCATCGCCGCGGTCACCGCGTTCTCGAACGCCTCGGTCGTCAGGATCTGCCGCGGCGTCAGGTCCTCCCACACCATCTCGACGATGCGGCGGCCGGCGGCGCTGGCCATGCGCGGATGCGCCGAGTCCGCCGCGGGAACGGAGCTGGCGCCGGGCAGCGTCAGGCCCAGCGCATCCACCGCCGACGTCATCGTCGAGGCGGTGCCCATCGTCATGCAGGTGCCGTAGGAGCGCGCGATGCCGTCTTCCATCTCCCGCCACGAGCACTCGTCGAGCGTGCCGGCGCGGCGCTCGGTCCAGTACTTCCAGACGTCGCTGCCGGATCCGAGGATGTGCCCGCGCCAGTTGCCGCGCAGCATCGGCCCTGCCGGCACGACGATCGCCGGCAGGTTGGCGCTGGTGGCGCCCATCACCAGCGCCGGAATCGTCTTGTCGCAGCCGCCGAGCAGGACCACGCCGTCGATCGGGTAGGACCGCAGCGCTTCCTCGGCGTCCATCGCCAGGAGGTTGCGGTACATCATCGTGCTCGGCTTCATGAACGTCTCGCCGAGCGTCAGCAGCGGGATCTCCATCGGAAACCCGCCGGCCTGCCACACGCCGCGCTTGACGTCCTCCGCGCGGATCTTGAAATGGGTGTGGCAGGGGTTGGCGTCGCTCCAGGTGTTGAGGATGGCGATGACCGGCTTGCCGCCGATGTCGTCGAGACTGAACCCCGCCTGCTTGAAGCGCGAGCGGTGGCCGAACGACCGCATGTCGTCCTTGCCGAACCAGCGATGGCTGCGCAGATCCGACGGCTGGCGTGGTCGGCGCGTCATGCGGTGCGCTCGCGCAGTGCCCGCGCCACCGGCGCGAGCCGATCGAGCTGCGCGCGGTCGAGCGGCGAGACGAAGGGCGGGATCGGTCCGGCTCGACGCGATGCCAGCCAGCTCGGTGGCGTGGTGCAGCACCCGCGCCGGGCCGAGCGCGTCGCGAATGTCTTCGAGCGGCATGAACGCCGCGCGCAGCGCGTCCGCCCTCGCCCAGTCCTGCCGCGTGCAGGCCTCGAACAGGGACTGGCACGGCGCCGGGGCGATGCAGCCCGATCCGGTCGTGAAACCCTGCAGCGCGAAGTCACGCATGTGCACGACGGCGGGACGCTCGCCCATGCCGCTCACGACGCGGGCGCGGTCGACCCTGCGCAGCAGGCCATCGAGATACGGGATCGCGCGCGGGATCGTCCAGCACGACGGCGTACTTGATGGCCACCGCGACGCCATCGGACACGAGACGGCCGACCGCATCCAGGCCGGCCTCCTTGTCGGAACCGAACCCGTCTTCCGACTTCAGATAGAGGATGAGCGGCACGCCCATCGCGCTGGCGATTTCACGCAGGCCGGCCTCCATCCCCGCGGCGTCGCGCGGATCGCCGCAGGGCAGCGCCATCACCGCGCGGAACGGATGACGGCGAACCAGCTTCGCCTGATCGATGGCGCGCCCGAACGACGGTCCCACGCTCGGTATCGCCCAGCGGCTCGCCGCAAAGCTCGCGAGCCAGCCGAGCAGAACTTCGTATTCGTCGAGCGTGATGTGGTAGAGGAACGCGTTGCCGCCGTAGAGATACCTGGTGATCCCGCCCGCCTCGATGTGCCGCGCCACGCACTCGGCCGCGTCGAGATCGAGCGAGCGCCGCGCATCGCGCTTGCGCGGCAGCGGCGGGACGGAAAACACACCTGCGAGATCTGATGGACCGATGTCAGCCACTGAACTGTTCCTCGGAATCCCTCACACGTGGCAACCGGCCGGAGGCCGGCTGCGCTGGAATGGCCGACAACCTCACACTCGACCTCTGCGCCGCGATGGACGCCGGCTTCGGCGCCGGCAGGCGCAGCGTCGCGACCAGTATCGCTTCGATCACCAGCGCGCCGGCGAGCACGAGCAGGCCGCCCGAGTAGCCGCCGGTCCGGTCGAACAGCCAGCCCATCATCGTCGGGCCGAAGAAGCCGCCGAGGTTGCCGATCGCGTTGATCATCCCGATCCCCGCTGCCGCCGCCGCGCCCCCGAGCAGCATCGGCGGAATCGCCCAGAACACGCTCATGACCGAGCGCTGGCCCATCTGGCAGATCGTGAAGGCGAACACCAGCAGGCCGAGGTGATTCTTGAACGCGACCGCGAGCACCAGGCCGGCGGCCGCCGTGATCGCGCACGCCGCCACGTGCAATTTCCGCTCGCCGGTGCGGTCCGAATGCCGTCCGACCAGGACCATCGTCACCAGCGCGGCGATGAACGGAATCGCGGTCAGGGCGCTGATCAGGAAGCCGCTCGAGCCCGCCGTGTCCTGCAGCATGCGTGGCAGCCACAGGAAGATCCCGTAGGTCACCGACGTGTTCATCAAGTAGACGGCGCAGAGCAGCCAGACCCGGCCGCTGATCAGGCTGCGGCCGATCGAGACGTGCCCGGTGGCGTTGCGGCGCGCCCGCTCGTCGGCCATCGTCTGGCTCAGCCACTCGCGATCGCCAGTCGGGAGCCAGGTCGCCTGCTCGGGCCGGTCCGTCAGCACGCGCAGCGTCAATACCCCGAGCACGACGGCGGGGAACCCTTCGAGCACGAACAGCCACTGCCATCCCTGCAGCCCCAGCCAGCCGTCGAGCGAGAGGATCGCGTGCGACAGCGGGGCGCCGACGATGACCGAGACCGGCGCCGCCGTCATGAACAGGGCGTTGGTGCGGGCGCGCTCCGCGGCCGGAATCCAGTAGGTCAGATACAGCACCATGCCGGGAAAGAAGCCGGCCTCGGCGATGCCGAGCACCACGCGCGCGAAGTAGAACGACCGGACGCCCGTGATGAACATCGTGGCCATCGAGACGAGGCCCCACACGATCATGATGCGGGCAATCCACAGCCGCGCGCCGACGCGCTCGAGCACCAGGTTGCTGGGGACTTCGAAGACGCAGTAGCCGATGAAGAAGAGGCCGGCGCCGATCCCGTACTCGGTGGCGCTCAGGCCGAGATCGCGCTGCAGCTCGCGGGCGGCGAAGCCGATGTTGACGCGATCGATGTAGGCGACCACATAGCAGATGAACGCGAAGGGGATGATGCGCTTCGTGACTCTGGAGATGACCTCCGGCCGGACCGGTTGCGTGTCCATTGGTGCGCCGGGGACGATATCACGTGCGCCGCGTCAGGGCCTGACGAGCCGCGTGATCTCCGTGAACAGGCTGGCGCTGACCTCTTCCGGTTTCTGCAGGCCGTTGATCGCGATGAACCCGGCACGTTTGCGGTAGAACTCGATCACCGGGGCGGCGAACGTCGCGTAGGTGGCCAGCCGGGCTCGGACGGTCTCGTCCGTGTCGTCGTCGCGGCGGACCAGGCTGCCGCCGCCGCAGTAGGGACAGGCTTCGGGCTGTCCGTCGGCGAGATCCGTCGCCGACTGTGTCAGGCGGCACGATGTGCACACGCGCCGGCTGCCCAGCCGTCGCACGATCTCGTCGTCGTCCACTTCGATGAGCGCGACCACGAGCCGGCCGTGGCCGAGGATCTCGTCGAGCGCCTCGGCCTGCACGACCGTGCGCGGAAACCCGTCGAGCAGCCAGCCCGCCCTGGCATCGGGCTGAGCCAGGCGCTCGCGCACGAGATCGGCGACGAGCGTGTCGCTGACCAGCTCGCCGCGCGCGACCAGCGCGCCGACCTCACGGCCGAGCGGAGAGCCGGAGCGCACCGCCTCGCGCAGGATGTCGCCCGTCGAGATGTGGGGGATCGCGTACCGCCGCGCGAGACGCACCGCCTGCGTGCCCTTCCCGCTGCCGGGAGGGCCGATCAGCACCAGGTTGACCGGCATCAGGGCAGCGACGCGGCTACAGGCTCCCGGTTGCGCGTCACCGCAGCGCCTGCTTGATCGCGGCTTCGGCGAGCGGCGCCATGATGGCGTATCCCTTCGCGTTGGGGTGGAGGTCGTCGGCGCTCAGGTCCTCGCGGAGCAGCCCCTTGTCGTCGACCATCGCGGCAAAGTAGTCGAGATAGACGTGCCCTTCCGCGGCCGCGTACTTCTTCATCCAGTCGTTGATCGCGCGGATCCGATCCATCGGCCGCAGGGTGGTCTGCGGCGTGCCGGTCGGCGACGTGTGGTACACGCTCACCGGCTGGACGCTCGACAGGACGACGCGGATGCCGTTGGCCTTCGCGAGCTGCGCCATCGACATCAGGTTGCCCTGAATCTCCTCGTTGGTCATCGGCCCGGTGTTGCCGGCGATGTCGTTGGTGCCGGCGAGGATGACCACCACCTTCGGCTTGAGGTCGAGGACGTCCTGCCGGAACCGGACCAGCATCTGCGGCGTCGTCTGGCCGCTGATGCCGCGGCCGACGTACGGCTTGCCGGTGAAGAAGTCGCCGAAGCGGGCCTGCGGCCACGCGTCGGTGATCGAGTCGCCCATGAAGACGACGCGCGCGTCGCTCGACGCCGGCGCGGCCACGGTCCGGTTCGCCTCGCGATAGCGCGTCAGGTTCGCCCAGTCGCGCGCGCTGCGGACCAGCGCGTTCAGGGCGGATCCGAGCTCGGGACAGCTCGGCACGGTCGCGGGCGGCGCCGGCGCCTGTTGGGCCGACACCGGTCACGATCGCGAGCACGCCGATCAGAACCGCGAGTTTCGTACGCATCGAGAGCATCCTTTCATCGGGCACCGCCGGGCGGTCCCGTCCCTGGACGGGACCGTCAGGCCTTCGGAGTGCGGAGTCTGGAGGAGACCGCTGATCCCCAGCGCGAGCATCAGCATGCCGCCGCCGAGTGGCGTCACACGCGAGCCGGCCGGAGCGCGAGAACTCGACGGCCACGGCAACGAAGCTGAGGAGGGCAGCCAGGAATGCGAGTCCCACGGACACCCTCTGCACGGTCGTGGCCACCGCGGAATCGTAACGGACGCGTGCGCGAAAAGCCAAGGCAGGCACGTACCGCCGCCGCCGCCGGGCTCGCGTATCATGCGGTCATGGCCCTGACGATCACCCGCGACCTGATCCTGCCCGCCACCGTCACCGGTTCCTGGCCGCGCCCCCGCTGGTTCGACATGAGCATGTGGGGCAAGCCGCTCGACACCTGCATGCTGGACGTGCGCTTCCGCGAGAAGTTCGAGGACGCGCTCGCCGTGGTCATCAGCGACGAGGAGCGCGCCGGGCTCGACATCCTCACCCACGGGGACTTCCACTGCGACGAGGATTTCGGCGGCCGCAGCTGGCACCATTACCCCCTCCAGCGCTGGACCGGGTTCGAGGGTGACTACCTGCAGTCGGAGGAGACCCGCAGCCCATGGCTGCGCTACCCGCCGGGCACGCTGCTCAACGAGATCTACACCGGCTGGCGCTGGCCGCGCGTCGTCGGCAAGATCGAGCACCGTCCGCTCGACTACGCCAAGATCTGGCGGATCGCGCAGAGCAAGTCGCGCAAGCCGGTGCGGTTCGGCACCTGCTGCTCGCAGGTCATGGGCCTCTTCCTCGACATCCACACCGACCAGTACAAGGACAACCGCGAGATTGTCTGGGACATGGCCGTGGCCATGAACAAGGAACTGCTCGCGCTGCGCGACGCCGGCTGCCGCTGCATCCAGATCGAAGAGCCGACCCTGCACTTCATGGCCAACACCTACGGCCCGAAGGACGAGAAGGTGCGGTTCATGATCGACTGCTACAACCGCGAGGTGCAGGGCCTGGACGACGTCGAGATCTGGATCCATACCTGCTGGGGCAATCCGAACATGCAGCGGGTGATGGAGGACACGAGCTACAAGGCGTCCTTCGAGCTGTACCTCAACGAGATGCGCGGCGATGTCTGGACCATCGAGACGCGCGACCGGAACTTCACCGACATCGAGCTGTTCGGCCAGTACAAGGGGAAGCTGCCGAAGAAGCTGTGCATCGGGGCGGTCAGCCACCGCACGCTGCAGGCCGACCGTGCCGAGGATGTCGCGACCTCGATCCGGACCGCCCTGCAGCACGTCGCGCCCGAGCAGCTGATCGTCTCGAGCGACTGCGGCTTCGGGCGGCAGGGCTGCAACCGGGAGATCGCCTTCTACAAGGCCACCGCCATCGCGCAGGGCTGCAACATCGTCCGCAAGGAGCTCGGGCTCGAGTCGTCGTACGTGCCGGCGGCCGATCCCCAGCTGCAGATCGACATCGTGCCGAAGACCGCAACGATGTGATGGAGCGGCGTGCGCCGACTCTGGACCACGCCGCTCGGCGGCCACATCATCAGCGCGTCCAGCCGCAGTTCACGCCCACACACTGCGGAGGAAACGCAGCACGTTGCCGTGCGCGATCCCCGTCACGTCCTCCTCGCTGTAGCCGCGCGAGCGCAGCGCGTCCAGGAACCGGGTGAGGTCGGCGATGGTGTGGACGTCGCCGGGGCATTGCTCGCGCCCGAAGCCGCCGTCGAGATCCGAGCCGATCATGCAATGCCGGGCGTTGCCGGCGATCTGGCAGATATGGTCGACGTGGTTGACGAGCGTCTGGAGCGTGACCCCCGACGCGTCGGGCGTCGACACGCCGTGCGTCCATCCCGGCACGATCATCCACGCGTCGAATGCGGCGCCGATGAGCGCGCCGCGGGCAATCAGCTCGCGAAGGTGATCGTCGGAGAACTGGCGGTTGTGATCGACGATGGCGCGGCAGTTGGAGTGGCTGGCCCAGATCGGTCCGTTGAAATGATCGAGCGCGTCGCGAAAGCTGTCGTCGCAGAGGTGGGTGACGTCGAGCACGATGTTGAGGCGCTCCATCTCGCGCAGCAGATCGTGACCGCGCGGTCCGAGGACGCCGCACGCGTTCGTGCCCTGCGCGTAGACGCCGGGTCCGTAGTGCGCCGGCCCGACGGCGCGCAGCCCGCTGGCGTAGGCGCGTTCGAGGTGGGTCAGCGTCACGATCGAGTCGGCCCCCTCGAGGCTGAGGATGTAGCCGATCGGCAGGGATTCTCCTGCGCCGGCCTCCCAGCGCTGCACGTGCGCGTCGAGCGCGCCGCGGTCCCGAATCTGGACGAGCTCGCCGCGATCCTCCATGGCGCGGTACCACGCCAGCTGTCCCTGGGTCTGGGCCCAGGCCTGGTCCTGCGAGTGCCAGCCGTTGAGCGGATTGTCGGGCGCCACGTATCGTGCGATCTGGGTCGCGACGCACAGCCCGACGCCGCCGCGCCGCATCTCCTGAAACGAGACGGTCCCGCGGCCGCGGTCCGGCTTGTCGGCGAGCCGCTGCTCGCGCGCGCGGATCTCGTCGATCGGCCGCGAGAGGTCGCGGTTCCATTCGAGCGCGTTCATCGCCAGGTCGAGGTGGGCGTCGACGATCAGCATCACGCCACCACCGTCGCGAGGAGCAGCACACCGGCGAGTCCGGCGACCGCCACGATCGTCTCGAGCACGGTCCACGTGCTCAGCGTCTGCGGCACGCTCATGTTCAGGTATTCCTTCACGAGCCAGAATCCTCCGTCGTTGACGTGTCCGGCGATCAGCGATCCGGCGCCAATCGCCACCACCAGCAGCTCACGGTTCACGCCCGGCATTGCCGCGGCGATCGGCGCGATGATGCTTGCCGCCGTCACCACCGCGACCGTCGCCGATCCGACCGAGACGCGCAGCAGCGAGGCGATCACCCAGCCGAGGACCAGCGGCGACAGCTGCATCCCGCCCATCGCCTGCGCAATCGCCGTGTCGACGCCGGCGACGTCGAGCACGCGCCCGAATCCGCCGCCCGCGCCGACGACGAGCAGCACGCTCGCAATCGGCGGCAGCGCCTCCTCGGCGAAGCGCAGGATGCGATCGCGATCGAAGCCGCAGGCCTTCCCGAACGTCACGAGCGCGACCAGCGTCGACAGCAGCATCGCCATCAGCGGCGTGCCCGCCAGTTCGATGCCGCTGCGCGCGCGCCCCGGCGGCAGCACCGTCCCGGCCAGGGCCGCGGCCAGCATCAGCAGGACCGGCATCAGGATCGTGAGCAGGGTGATCGCGAGCGACGGGGTGCGGTCGGCGGTCCGCGTGCCGGCGAATTGATCCGCCATGGCGCCCGGTTCCGCCTGCACGCGCCGGGCGACGAACGCGGTGAACAGCGGTCCTGACAGGATCGCGACCGGCAAGCCCACCAGCAAAGAATAGAAAAGCGTGCGGCCGGGATCGGCGCCGAGGCGCTCGATCGCGGCCAGCGGACCGGGGTGCGGCGGCACCAGGCCATGCGCCGCCGAAAGGCCCGCGACCAGCGGCAGTCCGAGCCGCAGCAGCGGGGTGCCGGTCTGCCGGTTCAACGTGAACATCACCGGCGCGAGCAGCACGAGGCCGACCTGGAAAAAGACCGGCAACCCGATGATGAAGCCGGACAGCATCATCGCCCAATCGAGCCGGCGCTCGCCCATCAGGCGAATGAGGGCGTTCGAGACCACTGCCGCGCCGCCCGATTCCGCCAGCAGCTTGCCGATGACGGTGCCGAGGCCGATCACCATCGCCACGAATCCGAGCGTGTCGCCGACGCCCGACTGGAAGGCGCGCGGAATGTCGGGCAGCGGCATTCGTGCGCCCAGGCCGACCGCGAGCGACCCGGTCGCCAGCGCCAGGAACGCCGGCATCCGCACCCAGGTGATCAGGACCACCACCAGGACGACGCCGAGGAACGCGACGACGAGAAGGGGAGTCGGATTACAACACGGTACGGCTCGTGCACGTGCGACGTGCTTACGGCGTGCTCGTGCGCACGTGCTTACGTGCGGCGTGCGACGTGCTTTACGCCGCACATGCGCACGTGACACGTGCGCACGTGCAGCACGTCGCACGTCGCACGTAGCACGTAGCACGTCAGTCGCACGTGGAGCCGTGGATAATGGTCGGTCGTGGAGTTCGTGGTGACGTGTCCGTATTGCGGCGAAGAAGGGGAGATCTACGTCGAGCCGGACGTTCGCGGGCAGTTCGTTCAAGATTGCGAGGTGTGCTGCAATCCGTGGCTGGTGCGCGTCACCGACGACCAGGGCGACCGCTGGGTCGAGGTGGTTCGGGGGGACGGGTCCGAGTGACTCACATCGCGCGTCCCCCGCGCATCGTCGTCGTCGGGGCCGGCGCCTTCGGCGGATGGACGGGGCTCGAGCTGCGGCGGCAGGGGGCTGACGTCACCGTGATCGATGCCTGGGGACCTGGGAACGTCAGGGCGAGCTCCGGCGGCGAGACGCGCGTCATTCGTGCGACCTATGGGTCGCGCGTGCAATACACGAAGATGACGATGCGCGCGCTGGTGCGGTGGCGGGAGCTCGAGACGCACGTGCAGCGCCGCATCCTGCATCCGACCGGCGTGCTGTGGCTGTTCGACGACTCCGCGCCCGCGCGCGCGTTCGCGGAGGCTTCTGCCGCGGCGGTGGCGTCGCAGGGCGGGTCGCTGGTCGCGCTGTCCGCCGACGAGGCCGCCGCGCGTTATCCGCAGGTCGATTTCCGCGACGTCGCCACGATCATGTTCGAAGCGGAGGCCGGGTACCTGATGGCCCGCCGCGCGTGCGAGGACGTGATCGCACAGCTTCAGCGCGAAGGCGGAACCTACCGGCTCGCCGCGGCCGCACATCCTCTCGACGTCGCCGCGCTCCGCGACGGGCGGCTGGCGCTGGTGGACGGCTCGCGGCTCGAGGCCGACGTCTTCGTCTGTGCCGCCGGTCCCTGGCTGGCCTCGCTCGTCCCCGACGTGCTGGGCCACCTGATCACGCCGACGCGGCAGGAGGTCTATTACTTCGGACCGCCGGCCGGCGACGCGCGGTTCACCGACGCGACGCTGCCGGCCTGGATCGACTTCGCCGCGAACCAGATCTATGGCGTCCCCGGCAACGCCTACCGCGGCTTCAAGGTCGCCGACGATCGCGCCGGAGCCGTCGATCGATCCGACGAGCGCCGAACGCGACGTGACGCCATCCGGCGTGACGGCGATGCGCCGTTACCTGGCACGCCGGTTTCCCGCGATGGCCGCGGCCCCGCTGGTCGGCTCCGAAGTCTGCCAGTACGAAGCGTCGCCCGATGCCGACCTGATCGTCGACCGCCACCCCGCCGCCAGCAACGTGTGGCTGGTCGGCGGCGGATCCGGCCACGGCTTCAAGCTCGGCCCCGCCGTCGGCGAGCTGGTCGCATCCGGCATCATGCGCGACGCCGCCATCGACTCCGGCTTCGCCCTCGCCCGGTTCGCCCATCCGCCGGCCGGGGGATGGCAGGAGAAGTGGGTCTAACCTCTAACCCCCAACTCCCAACTCCAACTCCCAAGCACTCCCAGCACCCAGCACCCAGCACCCAGCACCGAGCACCCAGCACCGTATACTGGCGCCCTTGGACATCCACCTGGTCGACGGCACCTACGAGCTGTTCCGCCACTTCTACGCCGTGCCTTCCGCCAAGGATCGCGACGGCCACGAAGTGGGTGCGGTCCGCGGCGTCGTCACGTCGATCCTCGGCATGATCAATCGCGGCGCCACGCATGTCGGCGTGGCGACCGATCACGTGATCGAGTCGTTCCGGAACGGCATGTGGCCGGGCTACAAGACGGGGGCGGGCGTCGATCCGCTGCTGCTGTCGCAGTTCGGCCTGCTCGAGGAGGCGCTGTCGGCGCTCGGCGTCGCGGTGTGGCCGATGATCGAGTTCGAGGCGGACGACGCGCTTGCCGCGGCGGCGGTGGCGGCGGCCGCGGACGCGAACGTCGACCGCGTGATCATCTGCACGCCTGACAAGGATCTCGCGCAGTGCGTCCGCGGCGACCGCATCGTCCAGTTGAACCGCCGGACCAACGCCATCATGAACGAGGCGGGTGTGGCGGCGAAGTTCGGCGTGCCGCCGGTCTCGATTCCCGACTACCTCGCGCTGGTCGGCGATTCGTCCGATGGCTACCCGGGGCTGGCTGGCTGGGGAGCGAAGTCGAGCGCGGCGGTGCTGGCGCGGTTCGGTCACCTCGAGGCGATCCCGGAGGACTGGCGCACCTGGCACGTCAATGCCGCCAGCCCCGCGGCGCTGGCGCGCACGTTCGCGCGCGATCGCGATCTGGCGTTCCTGTTCCGCGATCTCGCGACGCTGCGCACGTATATCCCGCTCTTCGAGTCGGTCGAGCAGCTGCGCTGGGGCGGCCCGCGCCCGGAGTTCACCGCCTTCGCCAAGCGGTTCGAGGCCGCCGTCGACGTGCCCCGTGAGAAGCGCCCGGGCACGCGCTGAGAGACATCGGAGCTGTACGGAGGCATCGGATCTCAACAACGGAGCAACGGAGCCAACGAAGATCAACGGAGAAATTCGGTCAGCTGCCGGGGCGCGCTTCGCGCGCAAGACTGCCGGATGAATCGCCCGAAAACACAAGCGACCCAATTGCGCGCTTGCGTTTTCGGTCGTTCATCCGTCAGTCTTCGCCGGCCAAAGGCCGGCGCCCGGCAGCAGTCTCTCCGTACCTCCTCCGTTGGCTGCACTCCCGTGCCGTAGATCGCCCATTCAATTCCTTGAACCTCCGGCACCTCCTCCCACCACACGTCTCACCCCTGACGCCATCACGTCCGGACGGCGTCTCACCACCTGCCACCTGCAACTGAGACGAGCGGTGTGATGGCTCGGCTCGGCCGTGGTCTGTGCCGCGGTGCGCGCGGCGAGCCGTGCCCTTCAATCGCTTGAAGTGTCGGATGGCGACATCAATGAAATGCCAATGAATACGGCCGTCTTTCGTGCCTCTGCGTGGCACATCGGGTGCTCTGTGCAGCGCCACGAGCCGGCGCGCACGGTCACGCGCCGCGCTCACCGTTCACGTGCGCGTCCTCGGGCACCTCCGCGTGAGATGGCGCACACAGCGATTCGAAGGAGACGGGTCATGAGAAGAATGTGTTTGCTGCTCGCCCTCGCCGTGGCGCTGGCCGCGCCGGCGCGGGCCCAGGAGCAGAGCGGCACCATCACCGGCATCGTGCAGGATCAGCAGGGCGGCATGCTTCCAGGCGTGACGATCACGATGGCCGGACCGGATCGGACGCTGACCTTCGTGACGCAGGAGGACGGGCGCTACCGCTTCTTGAACGTGCCTCCCGGCGCCTACAAGGTGACGGCGGAGATGAACGGCTTCGCGACGCTGGTGCGCGACAACGTGCTGGTGGCCGTCGGCGCCACGGTCGATCTCCCGTTCAGCATGCGCGTCGCGACCGTGCAGGAGAGCATCACCGTGGAAGGCGGCACGCCGGTCATCGACGCGCGCGCGACCGGCACGGCCACCAACTTCACGCAGGACGAGCTGAGCAAGATCCCGACCTCGCGCGACCCGTGGGCCCTGCTGCGCACGGTCCCCGGCGTGCAGATGGATCGCGTGAACATCGCCGGCAACGAGACCGGGCAGCAGTCGAACTTCGCGTCCAAGGGCAGCAGCCGCTACGACACCGTCTGGACGATGGACGGCGTGGTCATCACCGACATGTCCGCGACCGGCGGCTCGCCGACCTACTTCGACTTCGACGCGTTCCAGGAGATCCAGATCGCGACGTCCGGTCAGAGCCTGAAGCAGCAGACCGGCGGCGCCGGCCTGAACTTCGTCGTCAAGAGCGGCACCAATCAGTATCGCGGAACCGCGCGCGGCTACTTCACCGGCGATGGGCTCGAGGCCTCGAACGTGCCGGACGAGCTCGCGGCGATCGGCGTCACGCCCGAGACGGCGAATCACAACGATCAGATCAGCGACTACGGATTCGATCTCGGCGGCCCGATCCTGCGGAACCGCGCCTGGGCATGGGGCTCGTGGACGAAGCAGGACATCCGCCTCATTCGATCGGCCGGCAACCTGGTCGACCGCACGATCCTCAAGACCTACAACGTGAAGGGCACCTGGCAGGCGGCCGAGAGCGACATGATCAACGTGCTCTGGTTCAACGGCGAGAAGCAGAAGTTCGGCCGCGGCACCGGCGACGCGCAGGTGCTGGCGCCGACCGCGACCTGGAACCAGGGCAACCGCTATCCGGAGAACCGCCCGCACGGGCTGCTCAAGTTCGAGAACAACCACACCTTTACGCCGACCACGTTCCTGTCGTCGAAGTTCGCGTACTACGGCACCGGCTTCAGCCTCGAGCCGGCCGGCGGGCTGGACGGCCAGGCGTCGGTCAGCACGCGCCTCGGACAGGCGTTCGGCACCACGCGGGCGCTGCGCTTCCTGCGGCCGCAGACGATCCTCACCTTCGACGCCAATCACTTCCGCAACGCGTTCGGCGGCTCACACGATCTCAAGATCGGGTTCGGCTGGCGGCGTCACGACGCGACCAGCCAGGAGCTGTGGCCCGGGAACATGATCCAGGCCAACGACGAATCGGCCACCGATCAGTTCGCGCGCATCTACCGCGAGGGGCTCGGCACCAACCGGACGGAGTATCTGAGCTTCTATGTCGGCGACACCTTCAGCCGCGGCCGGCTGACGCTGGACGCCGGCGTCCGGTTCGATCGCCAGTCGGGATCGGCGCTGCCGAGCAGCACGCAGTCGAACCCCGAGTTCTCCGCGCTCGTGCCCGGCATCGAGTTCTCCGGCTACGACGCGCCGTTCTCCTGGAACACGCTGCACCCGCGCGTCGGCGCGACCTGGGCGCTCGATCCGAAGACGATCCTGCGCGCGAATTTCAGCCGCTACGCCGGCCAGCTCGATGAGACCATCATCGGCTTCAGCAACCCCACCGCGAGCGCCGGCTACGTCGACTACCCATGGGTCGATCTCAACAACGACCTGTTCGTGCAGGGCAACGAAGTGCTGCTCGATCGCGGGTTCATCGCGCCGGGCAACGGCTTCAACCCGGACGCTCCCAGCGCGGTCACGTCCGCCGACAGCTTCGGCCCGAATCTCAAGGCGCCGGTGACGACCGGCCTCATCCTCGGCATCGAGCGCGAGCTGGCGCCGAACCTGGCGCTGCAGGCGAACTACAGCTGGAGCCGTTCGAGCGACTACGTCGGCCTCAACGGCGCCGTCGATCCGTATGGCTTGTCGTTCATTCCGTGGCGAGGCCTGACCGCCGCCGACTACTACCAGAACGGCACCGTGTCCGGCACGCTGCCCGACGGCTCGACCTTCAGCTATCCGACCTACGCGCCGCTCGAGAGCCTGGCCGCGGCGAACGGCAACGGCCGCGAGCTGCGCAACTACGAGGGCTACTCGACCAGCTACAACGGGATCGAAGTGTCGCTGGTGAAGCGGCTGTCCAATCGCTGGATGATGCGCGCCGGGTTCGGCTGGAACGATCCGCGCGAGCACTGGGACGGCGATCGCCGCAACGCGCTCGGCAACCCGACCCGCTACGAGAGCAGCCCGCTGGTCGACGGCGGCGCGCTCGCGCCGCGCAGCTCGGGGAGCGGATCCGGCGACGTGTTCGTCAACGGCAGGTGGCAGGTCAACGTCAACGGCGTGTACCAGCTGCCATGGAGCATCGAGCTCGCCGGCAACCTGTTCGGCCGGCAGGGCAATCCCTATCCGATCTTCGTCAGCGCCCCGCTCGGCCTCGACGGCAGCATGCGCGTGCTGGTCTCCCCGGAGATCGATACGTTCCGCTTCGACAACCTGTGGAACCTCGATCTGCGCGGCGCCAAGACGTTCGATACGCAGCGGGTCAACGTGCAGCTGATCGCCGACCTGTTCAACGTCATGAACGCGAACACCGAGCTCAACCGGCAGCGCAATCTGACCAACCCGAACTTCGGCCAGCTGACACAGAACCTCAGCCCCCGCATCCTGCGGTTCGGCGTCAGAGTCGGCTTCTAAGGCGCATGGAGGCGCGGGCTTCGGCTCGCGCCTCTCAACTTCGAACTTCGTCAACTCCCAACCTCCAACTCCCAACTCCCAAGACGGATGGCTCGATTCAGCGGAGTTGAAGCCGTCACGCTTAGCTGTGTCGTGTCGACTTCCACCCGGCTGCGTCGAACGGCTCCGTCTTGGGCGTTGGGAGTTGGAGGTTGGGAGTTGAGGCTCTTTTAGAGTCCGCCGGCAGGCTTCGCGCGAAGCACGCCCACCTGTATCAGCACACCCGTGAAATCCAGGATGCGGCGCTCGTGCATGATCAGCCCGCGCTCGAAGCGGTAGACGAACACCGCCGGAATCTCGAGGCGGCGTCCGGTCGGCGCGACGCCGAAGAACTCGCCGCCGTGCGTGCCGGCGACGCGGCACAGCGCCGCGACGCGGTCGTCGTCAACGAGGACGTCTTCGTGGAGAAAGATCAGATCAGGAAAGGCGGTGAGCCAGACCCGGTAGATGTGCTCGATCGCCTCGCGCCCTTCCAGTACGCCGCCGGTCGGGCTGACGACCACGCCGTTCGGGTGGTGGTCGGCGGCGAGGGCCGCGGCGTCGTGCGCGCGCCAGGCAGCCTCGCGGCGGCCGAAGAGGGCGAAGATCTCGTCGCGCGTCATGAGCATGAGCCCGAATCGACCCAACCGACCCAATGGACCCGCGCAGGCGCGGGCGACGCGCCTAATATAGGCCTCGGGCGCTCCGCATTCAACCGGTCGTTACGCCTTTGTTACCGACCTGAGCTCAACAGATCGGTCGAAATGGAGCGAAACTGAACCAACGGCAACGCTGGGATCGTCCACGGCAGTATGCTGGTCCGTGTTGAACGCCGAAGGAGAGATCGAATGCCGAAGTATCTGATCGAGCGACACATTCCCGACGCCGGCAAGCTGACCGCCGACGACCTGCGCGGAATTGCCGCGCGGTCGAACGCCGTCCTGGCCCAAATGGGGCCACAGATTCAATGGATTCAGAGCTTTGTGACCGACAACGCGATTACCTGCGTCTACCTCGCCGACAACGAGGAGCTGCTGCGGGAGCACGCGTCGCGCGGCAAGTTCCCGATCACCCGGGTCGAGGAGGTCCGGGCAGTCATCGATCCGACGACGGCCAATGCGCCGGTGGCGGCACGCAGCTGACGGGCTCCTGACGTGTAAAGTTTTCCGCGGCGTATCGGAATCGTCGCACCGGTATGCCATCCTGAACCGATATCCGGGCCCAGATCGCGCGGTGCGGCTGGTGACGAGCTTGCAGGAGGGCAGCGCACCACAATGGAGATCGCGCTGCGCTGGTGGGAAGGTCAGTTCTATTGCGAGTTCGTGGACGACTGCGGCGGCTGGATGCTCCGCATCTTCCGCGACGGCGAACTCGTCTGGCAGCAACCGGTCAGGTCCGCCAGCGCCGCGTGGCGGTACGCCCGTGACCTGGCCGGCTCGCTGATGGTTCAGCGCGAAAGATAACTATCGGCGCACCCAGCGCCAGCAGCGAAGAGCCATACACAACGCGGTGAAGGCCAGACCGCCGCGCCACCACGGAAACTTCCGATCGTTTTGCCGCCGCCCGCCTCGGCTGACGGCGCGCCGGTTCGAATCCTGCCCGTTCGAATCCCGCCGCTCCTGAATCGGTTCGGCCTCGACGGCCCCACTCATAACGTCCTCCCTGTCGAGCTGAGAAGACCAGAGCAAGGGAAATGCCGAGGTCAGGGCTGCCAGGCCGCGAAGTTCATCGACACGCCCCCCACCAGGCTGAGATTCGAGCGGTTCGGATCGATCCGCGACAGGGTGCGGCCCGCCGAACCGAAGACGGCGATCGTGGAGGTCACCGCGAACGTCGCGCCGCCGCTGACGTCGGTCCTCACTCTCGGAATTCCCGACATCTCGCTGCCGTCGTCCTTGATCGAGCGGGACTGACTGACCGTGCCGGTCAGCCAGGTGCGATTCGAAACGGGTAATTCGAATGCGCCGCTCGTAAAAATCGCGCCGCGGGAAAAGTAGCCAACGCTCCCGTAGGCTCGCCAGTGATGGCTTTGCCACTCCAGGGACGCCGGCAAGGCCCAGCTGGTTCGGCTCGATCCCGGTTCGGAAGCCACGCTCGACACTTCGAGCATCGGCGTCACGGCAACGCCGAGCCTGCGGCTGCGCGAAGCGGCCGGGTCGCGCAACTGCACCTTCCCCGTGAGCACCAGATTGCCGACGCCGCGCGAGATCGGGCCGCCTGGCTCGCGCGCGTGATAGACCGGCACGCTGGCGCCAACCTGCAGCCGCCGTCCGAGGCCGACGCCGACGTCGAATGCCGGAACGTCGAACTCGGTGAAGCCGGGCATGCGCCAGTAGCCGGCTGAGAAGCTCACGTAGCCGCTGCCAGGCTCGATGACCGTCGCGTCATCCAGCCATGATCCGAACGCGCGCACACCCGTTTCCGGCATGGCGATGGACGACCCGTCCTGGACCGCGATGTCCGTGGCAGACGATGACGACGTGGCTGCCGCACCGGATGGCCGCTTGTTGTGGCCGAAGGCATTGCCGCGTCCCTGCGCCGCGGCGAGCGTCACGCCGAGCAGCGAGCACAGCATCGCGGCGGCCATAGTCCGAGCGCCGCGTGCGATCACTGGCGGATGTCCTTCGTCACGGTTCGCGGGCGCTGTTCCTTCATCGCCTGGCCGAGGCTCATCCCGTCGTCCACCATGGCGGTCTTGAGCTTCGTGAAGTCGAGATCGTGGTTGTAGGAGGCGTTGACCGCGGCGACGAACTGGCCGAGATTCTTGAAGCCGTCCGCGGCGGTCATGAGGTCGGTGCCCTTCGGCAGCCTCGACTCGAGCTTGCTCGCGAGCTTCGTGTTCCGCTGCAGTTTCTGCTGGACCGGCGTCAGCGTGACGGCCGTGGTCGTCTCACTCGTCCCGGCGGGCTTGCTCGACTTCGACTTCGTGCTGACCGTCGTCGACGTCGCGGACTTCTTCGTACCGCCGGCCTTCGCCGTGGTCGTCGTCGGCTTCGTCGGCTTCGTCGGCTTGACGTGCGAACCGCCGCCCTGCACCTTGGGTGCTCCGCCCTTCGCGACCGGCGCGGTCGTGATCTTGGTTTTCGCCTTGACCCCTCCGCTCTTGCCCTGCGCCAGCGCGACGTTCGCAGTTACCAGCATGACGGCCGTGGCACGCTATCCAGACTGTGAGCTTCTTCATGGCTGTGTCACCCCCCGCGCCGCCCACGGCGCGTCAGCCTTGAGTCGTCGCAACCCTCGTGCCCCTGCCACTAGTGACGAGGTAACTGACGAGAGATCAACAGCTTGTACCGATTGTTGGTTGAGTCGGCCGCGGATGCGGAAGTTACCGCATCGGCATGCGGCTGACGAATTCGCCGGTCATGCGCCGAGGCGCACACGCGGATGGCCGCGCCGCGCCGGCGACGGCGATTTCTGCGACAATCCCCGGCATGGACAGCTTCACCAGACGTGACGTATTTCGTGCGGGCGCCGGCATCGCGATCGCGGCGGCTGCGGCCGCACGCCCGGACGCCGCGGCCGTGCGCCAGGGCGCCGGGGCCGGCGCGGCACGCCGGGAATTCTGTTTCTTCTCGAAGCACCTCGCGGAGCTCGACTGGAAGGACCTCGGCAAGGCCGTCAAGGACGCCGGCTTCGACGGGGTCGACCTGACGGTGAGGGCCGGAGGCCACGTGCTGCCGGAACGCGCCGAGGATCTACCGAAGGCGATCGAGGCGATCAGGGCTGCGGGCGTGAGCGTGCCGATGATCACGACCGAGCTCACGTCGCCTGCGCATCCGACGGCGAAACCGATCCTGCAGGCCGCGGCCAGGAGCGGCGTGCGCTACTTCAAGACCGGCTACTGGCGCTACACGGCGTCGCCGGACGTGCGCGGTCAGCTCGCGGCCACCGGCGAGGCGCTCACCGGCCTGACCGCGCTGGCGCGCGAGTGTGGCATCGAGCTCGGCTTCCACAATCACAACGCCTACATCGGCGCCGCGTTGTGGGACATCGCGCCGGCCATGGATCGCCTCGATCCCAAGTGGGCGGGCTATTACTTCGATCCGCGCCATGCCGTGGCCGAAGGGGGCGGCGGCGCCTACAAGGCCGCGACGCATCTCGTCCTGCCGCGCCTCAAGATGATCGCGCTCAAGGACTTCTTCTGGGCAAAGTCCGAGAAGGGCTGGCGCATCGAGAACTGTCCGATGGGCGAGGGGATGGTGGATTGGGCGTGGTTCGGGACCGCGCTCAAGAGCGCGACGTTCGCGGGGCCGATCTCGCTCCATTTCGAGTACGAGATCCCCGGCGCGACGCCGCAGGAGCGCGTCAAGCGCACGCTTGCCGCGGCCGTGAAGGACCTGGCTGTTTCGCGAAAAATGCTCGGTGGATGAGAAGTCGTGAACGGGGATCAGTGATCGGTGATCGGTGATCGAATGACGAAGCTGAAAGGGAAAGTCGCCCTCGTCACCGGAGCATGCCGCGGCATCGGCCGCGGCATCGCCGAAGTCTTCGCAGACGAAGGCGCCGACGTCGCGGTGAACGACGTCGCCAACATGCAGGATGCCGAGGCAGTGGCCGAGGGGATTCGCGGCAAAGGGCGGCGCGCCGTCGTCGTGAAGGCGGACGTGGCCAGCCGTGCCGAAGTGGAGCCGATGATCGCGACGGTGTGGAAGGAGCTCGGCCCGATCGACATCCTGGTCAACAACGCCGGCATCGAGACGATCGTGCCGTTCCTCGAGCTGACCGACGATCAGTGGACCAGGCTCGTCGACGTGAACCTGCGCGGCGCCTGGCTCTGCTCGCAGGTCTACTGCCGACGCGCCATCGCCGAATCCCGCCCCGGCGTCATCGTCAATATCGGATCGATCCAGGCCGCGAAGGTCCTGCCCGGGCGCACGCATTACGCGCCGACCAAGCTCGGGCTCGAGGCCCTGACCCGCAACATGTCAGCCGAGATGACGCCGCAGGGCATCCGCGTGAACTGCATCCATCCCGGCCTGATCGATACGCCGATGACGTCGTGGGTGATGAAGGATCCGGCGCTGCTGCCCGGCGTCCTCGCGCAGATTTCGCTCGGCCGCGCCGGACAGCCGCGCGAGATCGGCACCGTCGCGGCGTTCTTCGCCTCTGACGAAGCGAGCTACCTGACCGGTCAGTCGATATTCGTCGACGGCGGCTGGCAGGGCAAGTAGCTCGCGGCTCTCAGGGACGCCGGCGATCACCGCAGGCGGTCGAGCCAGAGGAACGGACCGAGGACGCGATCGGGCGGTCCGGTCGCCGACCCGAGCGTCGTCGATGGCGTCACCGGTTCCGCGGTGGATGCCGCGTCGTCCGGCGCCGCGGCCGCGTCGGGCACGATCGCAAGATGACGCTGCCGCAGCATCGGCAGCGCCGCCTGACGGCAGATCGCCGCTGTTCGCTCGTCTTCCTGTTCCGGCATGCGGGCTCCTTTCGCGGCCACGTCGTCGCAGCAGCGCCGCACCTCACGTGCGACGTGCTACGTGCTACGTGCGAACGTGCGAACGTGCGCGTGCTGCGTGCCAACGTGCTGCCTGCGAACGTACGCTGCGTCACTTGCTCTGGCAAACCCGATGCCGCCGCACGGACAATCACTTGCGCGCAGACGCTCCTGGTCCGCGGGAACCGCGTGCCCCGCTCTCGCGGATCGCTCAATGAAATCGCCGTTTCCCTTCTACCCGGCCCAGCAGCACTTACCCGTCCGCTAAACGACAGCAACGATCCAAGGGCCGACGGCACGACGACACGACGGCCACGACGAGGCGATGCAGGGGCCCGGCACGTTCGCACACAGCACGTAGCACGTCGAGCACGTCCGCACGTAGCACGTGGCACGTCGCACGTGACGCACGCAGCACGTTGATGGTGCTAACATGCGCCGCCAAATGGAGCCCGGCGGAACGTTGCGATGCCTCGCCTGAACTCACGTGGTCAGTCGGCGTGCGGCGTGGGCGGCGGTATCGTCAATATCGACGGTCGTGAGATTGCCTGCCCCGCCGGCGGTGCCGCGTGGATAGACGACGATGTCGTTGTCTATCAGATCTGCCGCGACGGCGGATGCATCCTGCAGACGTTCGACCAACGCACGGGTGCCTACTCGACGGCGGCGAACCTGGGTGCGAACTTCATTCACGCGGGTGGTGGAACGTGGGCGGCCTGGCTCGGCGGCCATGGCGTCTTCACCTCCTCTCGGCCTGCACTTCCCCGACTCGGGGCTCGGTCCCGGTGGGTCCGGACGGTGCCGTCGCGATCAAGGTCGCCTACCACTCGTACGGACCGTGGGATGTGGTCGAGCGCAACGGGACGCGATGGCGCCTGACGGACGGCGACGCATCCGACATCCAGTTGCTTGGTCAGGGACGGGCGTTCTGGCGGGAGTCGGGCCAGATTCGCACCAGGCATCTGCCAGCGATCGTCACATTGCCTGGCCCGCTGCACTGGCCGCGGCTGGTGCTGGTGCACGACGAATGGTGGGTGCTCTACCAGAGCGAGGCCCTCGGTGGCCGGCTGGTCTTCCATCCACATCACAGCGTTGTCGGATATCTGCTGACGCCTCCCTTTGCGAGCACGTATCGACCGGACGCCGTGATGCTGGCGGACGGCCGCGCGCGCGTCGTGTGGGCCAACACCGAAGCAGAGGCGCCGGGGGATCTCCGTTCGGCCGATATCTCTCCCGCCGACCCCCGGACGGATCTCAGCACCCTGTTGCCGGGCGACGATCAGCATGAAGAGGACGAGCCGGTAGCCGAAGAGCCGATCGTGGTCGACCCGATCGACGAGCCAGAGGATGAACCCGTGAGCATTCCGGACCACTTCCATATCGTGCGTGCGGTCAACGACGCACACCCGCACCTGCTGCAGAAGAACGATCACGACAGCGTCAAGGAGTTCTACTGGCGCGCCGCGTGGGCGCTGCACCAGCACGATCCCCGCTGGGGCATGCTCTCGAAATCCGGTGGCGAGACCGGCCACGAGATCGATGGCGCCGGCCGAGTCGCCGAAGATGCGGTTGCCTACAAGGACGTGACGCCGATCGTCGACATCATCGCCGGCGCCAACAATCCGCCGCATCGCGCGGCGGCGACGTGGCAGGTGGTGGAGCAGCGGCGCGAGTCGAACAAGTGGGTGAAGCCGCCCGCGTTCCGCGGCGAGGGCGGCGGTGGCAGCACGAGCGGCGGCACCGGCGGCGGCGAGAGCGCGAGCGGCACGGCCGCGGAGATCGGGCAGCTGCGGGAGATCATTCAGGGTCTGCGCGACGAGCTTGCCGCGATGGCCGGCCGGCTCAGCGCGATCGAGGAGTCGGCACTGCGTGACGGCTCGGCGGTGGCGCTCCGCACCGAGGCGGGCAACGTCGTCTGCGCGGAAGATGGCGGCGGCGGGCAAGTCCATGCGAGCCGCACGGAGCCGGGTGGATGGGAAACCTTCATCCTGGAAAAGCGCTGAAGGAGATAACGCGATGAACCGTCGTACTGCGATCCGATCGCTCTCACTCGCCGGCGGCGCGTCGCTGCTCGGCGGCAGCCGGCCGCTCACGGCGGCGCCCATGGCCGGCCCGATGCCGGCCACCCCTCCCGCGTACGCACAGGCGGTCAAGGGGACCGGACCGGTGAAGATCCGCGACATCAAGACGATCCTCACCGCACCCAACCGGATCCGGCTGGTGCTGGTGAAGGTGGAGACCACCGAGCCCGGCCTGGTGGGTTGGGGCTGTGCCACGTTCACGCAACGCGCGCTCGTCGTCGAAACGGCGATCGACAAGTATCTGAGGCCGTTCCTGACCGGCCGCAACGTCGACGAGATCGAGGACATCTGGCAGTCGAGCTACATGAGCTGGTACTGGCGCAACGGCCCGGTGCTGTTCAACGCGATGAGCGGCGTCGACATGGCGCTCTGGGACATCAAGGGCAAGCGCGCCGGCATGCCCCTCTATCAGCTGCTCGGCGGCAAGGTGCGTCACGGCGCCGACTGCTACTACCACGCGAGCGGCAACAGCTTCACCGAGGTCGAAGAGAACGCGCGCGCCGGCATGGAGCGCGGCTTCCGCCACGTGCGCGTGCAGGTGGCGACGCCCGGCTACGCGGGCTACGGTGCGCGGAGCACGGTACCCGACTCGGCGCGGGATCCTGGCGAGGCGATCGGGCCGACCAACCCGCGCGCGATCTGGGAGCCCGGACCGTACGTGCGGATGCTGCCGAAGTTCTTCGAGCACATGCGCACCAAGCTGGGCGACGAGGTCGAGCTGCTGCACGACGTCCACGAACGCATCCACCTGAATCAGGCGATCAATCTTTGCAAGGCGCTGGAGCCGTATCGCCTGTTCTTCCTCGAGGATCCGTTCCCGCCGGAAGACAACGATCATTTCCGGCTGCTGCGGCAGCAGACCAGCATCCCGATCGCGATGGGCGAGCTGTTCAACACGCAGCACGAGTACCTGCCGCTCATCAAGGATCGGCTGATCGATTTCATCCGCATCCACATCTCGCAGATCGGCGGCCTCAGCCCGGCGCGCAAGGTGGCGGCGCTCTGCGAATACTTCGGCGTCCGCACGGCGTGGCACGGACCCGGCGATGCCTCGCCGGTGGCGCACGCCGCGCAGCTCGCGCTCGAGCTCGCCAGCTACAACTTCGGCGTCCATGAGGGAGGAAGCTTCCCGAAGGAGACGCAGGAAGTGTTCGTCGGCTGCCCCGAGGTCAAGAACGGGTACATGCTCGCGGGCGAACGCCCAGGCCTCGGCATCGAGATCGACGAGAAGCTCGCGGTGAAATTCCCGATCCCGACCGGTCCGCCGAACTTCGACTACAACTGGGGCACGACGCGCCGATCGGACGGGACCATCATTCGGCCGTGAGTGCGATCACGACGGCCGAATAACTCCCAACTTCCAACTCCCAACTCCCAAGGGGAGTCGTTCGAACAACTGGGTGAAAAGCGCACGAACCAGCTGATACCGCCGACTTTCACCCCGTTGCTCGAACGGCTCAACTTGGGAGTTGGGAATTGGGAGTTGGGAGTTAGCGCGAGCGCTCTACCGCCCCGCGAGAAACGCGAGGAGATCCGCCATGTCCTGGAGCGACAGCCCTTCTTCGAGTCCGTCCGGCATCAGCGACTGTTCGAGGCTCTGAAGGCGGCCGATGGCCGAGCGTTGAAGGGTCTGCGTCCGGCCGAACGGCTGGCGCAGCGTCACTGTGCTCTGCGATTCCTGCTGGATGATGCCGGTCAGGGTGCCGCCGTCGCTGGTCTCCACCTGATACAGCCGGTAGCGGGCATCGACCGTGCGGTTCGGGTCGATCAGGTGGGTCAGCACCTCGTCCTTGCCGGCGCTCTTCAGCGTCTCGGCGTCCGGGCCGATCGCGGCGCCGTCCGGTCCCGGTTGATGGCAGGCGGCGCAGCGCGCGGTGTAGGTCGTGCGGCCGCGCTCGGGGTTGCCGCGCAGGTCCAGCGACGCCATGTAGCGTTGCACCACGGCGCGCCGATCGTTCTGGGCGGGCTGCTCGAAGATCGCGGCGGCGCGGGCGCGGATGTCGGCGCTGCGGTGCGCGCGCAGGAAGGCGACCTGGGTCGGCGTGAACTCGTTGCGGAGCACGATGCCGGCCTCGATCGCGTTGGTGAGGGCCAGCGCGCGGTCGGGCCGCGCGAGCAGCACCGGCAGGACCTCGCGGCGCAGCGCCGGCGTGAACGCCGGCCAGCGGCGCAGGAACTCTTCGCCGATCCCGGGTCCCTCGAGGCGCGCGAGCGCAGCGATCGCCGCCGATTGAATCGGTCGCGGCTCGCTGCCGCCGACCAGCGCGAACAACGTCGTCCTCGTTTCCGACGTGGGGGCCGTCAGGCCGAGCAGCTCGATCGCCTGCAGGCGCCGCGCCTCCGGGACCGTGCGGCTGCGGACCGCGGCGGCGGCGTGGTCGAGGATCGGCTTGAGTGTCCCCTGGAACAACGCCAGCGGCACGTCGGCCCGCTGCAGGCCGTCGGCGAACGCGGTCAAGTACGGGAACGCCGCCGCCGGATCCTTCACACCCTCGAGAAACGTCAGCACCGCGAGCAGCTCGCGTCCGCGGTTCCGATGACCGAGGACCCGCACCAGCTCTCCGAGAAACGCCTGCCCCGATGTGGATCGCTGGAAATCGGGCGCGGCGGCCAGGCTGGTGAACAGCTCTCCCGCGCCGTCCGCCACCGACGACAGTGCGGCGACGTGCATCCAGGACTGATCGAGGTCCCGCTTGATCAACGCGCGCAGCACCTCGAGCCGATCGGGATGCGTGATCTCACCGAGGGTGAACGCGAGCTGATAGCGGACGCGGGGGTCCGCATCCTCGATCCTGGCCTTGAGCCGGCCCCACAACGCGTCTGACAGGCCGCGCGCCGCCGTCGCAATGACTTTCTCCGAGAGACGCACGCCGTGCTCCCGCACGCCGGCGTCCGCGTCGTCCAGCGCGCGGAGTACGTACGGCTCGGCCAGCGCGTCGAGGCCGTCGAGCGCGTAGAGCGCATGCAGGCGTCCGAGCGGAGACGAAGACGTTTCGGCCAGCCGCGCCAGCGACGGGATCGCCGATCGGTCCTGACGTTCGTAGAGCAGCCGCGCCGCGGTCTCGCGATGCCACGCGTTCGGATGCTCGAGGAGTCCCACCAGCTCCACGGTGCCGAGCCGGCCGAGGCGCGGTGGCGCCGTCTGGGTGAAGCCCTCCGGCACGATGCGGTAGATCCGTCCGCGATCGTTGCCCCGGTTCAGATCCTTGAAGCGCTTGATCGATTCGGGGATGCCGTCGGAGAAGTCGAGGATCTCGCGGTAGAGATCCGCCATGTACAGCGTGCCGTCCGGCGCGTTCGCGAACGCGACCGGACGGAACCACAGATCGGTCGAGGCGATGAACTCTTCCCGTGATTCGTCGGCGAGCCGTTCCGCCCGGAAGCCGACGCCGTCGGCGCGCAGCCGGCGATGGTGGACCAGGTTGTTGCCGGCGATGCCGACGAACACGCTGTCGCGGTACTCCGCCGGAAAGGCGTGGCCGCGATAGAGCGTGACGCCGCTCGATCCGATCAGGTAGGTCGGCGGCTGCGGCGGCGGCCCGGCGAAGACCCCTTCGGCGCGCCAGCGATTGCGAATCCGCCGCCACGGATCCTCCGGGCTGATCCGGTGGACGATCTGCCGGTCGACGGTTTCGCCTGGCGCCAGCGCGATGTCGGCGATCGCGCGCGGCGGCGTGTAGAACGTGTTCCGCCCGGCGTAGCGATCTTCGTACATCAGGAACTGCACGGCGCTGTTCGCGGTGCAGACGAACTTCCGCCCGTAATCGTCGAAGCTGAGGCCCTGCTTGCCGCCGCCGCTCTCGGCGCGCATCCGGCGGGTGCGCGGGTCGAACGAGAAATCGCGTCCGCGCAGGTCGAGGGGCTCGCTCCGTTCGCCCGGCGGCGACACCGCGCTGATCGTGCCGCCGTGTCCCTTGGCGCCGTGAATCCGGTTGTCGAGGCCCCACGTCAGGCTGTTCAGAAAGGTCTGGCTGTCGAGCCGATCGCGCTGGTTGCCGAAGCCAGTGAACACCACCTGGCGCGAATCCGCGACCCCGTCGCCGTTGCGATCCTTGAAATAGACGATGTCGGGCTCGAGCCCCACGAAGACGCCGCCGTCGTAAGGCAGGACCGCCGACGGGTAGCGCAGCCGGTCCGCAAAGATCGTGCTCTTGTCGAAGCGGCCGTCCCCGTTGCTGTCCTCGAGCAGCCGGATCCGTCCGATTCGCTCGTCGAACATCAGGTCGGTGCGGGTCTCCGCCTGATACCACCGCATCTCGACGACGTAGAGACGGCCGTCCTCGTCGAAGGCCATCTGGATCGGATCGATCACCATCGGCTCGTGCGCGACCAGCTCGAGGCGGAAGCCTTTCTTGACGCGGAAGGTCTCGTGGACGCGGTCCGGCTCGACCGGCGGCACGTCAGGCACATCCTTGGGATCGAGGGTGAGGCCCAGCGAGAGATCGGTTTCACGGGGGTTGAGATAGCGGTCGCGCGTCCCGGCCTCGGCCGGGCGCGGCGGCGGTGGCTGCTGCTGATTCTGGAAGGCGGGCAGCGACGCCGTCGCCACGACCACCGAGAGCAGCGCGATCCAGTGGCGGGCACGCATCAGGGCGGAAGTCTAGCAGTTCCGGGTTCTACAGGGTTCCATGTGGTTCTACAGGTTCTTCCAGGTTCTATGGGTTCTATAGGTTCCGCGGGCTTTCGAGGTGCGGCGCGCCAACCCGAACCAGCCGAACCAGCCGAACCTAGCCGAACCTAGCCGAACCAGCCGAACCTAGCCGAACCCAGCCGAACCCGACAGAACCCGGTAGAACCCAGTAGAACCTTGAAGAACCCAGCAGAACCAATCATCTGCTCTCAGTGTTCTTGAGCAGCTCGACGAGGTACTGCTTCCAGACCGCGGCCAGCGTGTGGGTGCCGTGTCCCGCGGTCTTGTCGGTCAGCGGCAGCACGATGGCGCGCCCGTTCGCGACCCGTTTGATGTCGCGCTCGAGGATCTGCAGCTCGGGCGGATTGATGATGTCGTCAGCCGAGTTGATGGCCAGGAGCGGCGCGCGGATGCGCTCGAGGCCGGGACCGGGATCGTAGTCGCGCGACGCTTCGAGCGCGTAGAGGATGTCGTTGGCATCGCCGGTCTTCACGTAGTTGGCAACGTACTGATCGAGCACGCGGTCGGCGTCGGCCAGGGTGGGCGCGGCGGTCTGGCGCAGGATCGGGTTGCTGCTCATCAGCCACAGCATCTGCGCGGCGGTGCGCAGGCCGCGCGGCTGGGCCGTGTAGTTTCCGCCATTCCACTCGGGATCGGTCCGAATGGCGTCGATCGCGACGCGCCGCCAGGCGCGGTTGCGGCCGGAGATCTGGGTCGGCAGGCTCGCCAGCGGCATCCACGCGTCGGCGAAATCGGGATACCGCGACGCCCACATCCAGGTGTGCATCCCGCCCATCGACGTCCCCATCGCGAGCCGGAGATGGTTGACGCCGAGCCCCTCGGTGACGAGCCGGTACTCGGCTTCGACCATGTCGACGTAGCCGTAGCGAGGGAATTTCGCGCGCAGTCCGTTGCTCGGCTTGCTCGAGCCGCCGTGGCCGATGTCGTCCGGCAGGATGATGAAGTACTTCGCGGCGTCGAGCGGCTGGCCCGGACCGAACAACTCGCCGGCGAAGTTCGCGCCGGTGAACTGCGCGCCGGTGCCGCCGGTGCCGTGCATGACGAGCACCGCATTGCGCACCACACCGCGCTCGTCCTTCCGCGGCGTGCCGAGCGTCCGATAATGCAGCCGCAACTCCGGCAGCGTCTCGCCGGAGGTGAAGCGGAAGTTGCGGAGGACGAAGTCCCCCTCGACGACGGCCGGCGGTGCCGCCTGCGGCGCGGACAACACGGCGGCCAGGACGAGGCTCAACAAACTCCCAACTCCCAAACTTCCAACTCCCAAGTTCGACTTCCTTTGACTTTTAACTTCTGACTTCTGACTTCTGACTTTCCACTTACTCCCCCCGCATCGCCTCCATCGGGCTGACCGAGGCGGCCTTGCGGGCGGGCAGGTAGGCGGCGAACAGGCCGACCGCGAACAGCAGCGCCGACATCGCGGCGAACGTCGGCAGGTCCAGCGGCTTCGTTTCGTAGAGCAGCCCGCTGAGGAATCTCGACAGCGCGGCCGCGCCCAGCGCGCCGATCGCGAGGCCGATGCCGGTGATTGCCGCGGCGTTGGCCAGGATCCCGCGCTTGACGCGCGACGGCGGCGCCCCGAGCGCCAGCCGCACGCCGATCTCGCGCGTCCGCAGGCTCACCGCATACGACAGCACGCCGTAGAGCCCGATGGCGCCGAGCAGCAGCGACACGCCCGCGGCGATGCCGAGGGCGAGCATGGTGAACGAGAACTCCGTGACCGAGCGCTCCACCACCGCGTCCATCGTTTCGACCGACGCCACCGGCAGGTCAGGGTTGAGCGCCCAGACCGTCTGGCGCACCAGGTCGGCCTGACCAGTCGCGCGCGGTCCCCGGATGACATAGCTGAAGGCCCGCGGTGCGGCGTCGTCATTCGGGTTGAGCGGAAAGTAGATCAGCGGGCGCGGCGGTTCGCGCAGGCCTTCGTGGCGGACGTCCGCGACGACGCCCTTGACCACGAGCCAGGGGCGATCGGCGCCGCGGCCGGCGCCGCGCACCCGCTTGCCGATCGCGTCCTGGCCCGGCCAGTACATGTTGGCCGCGGCGCGATTGACGATGACCGTGCGCGCGCCTTCGCGCTGATCGCTCGAGTCGAAGTCGGCGCCGCGGAGCAGCGAGACCTGCAGCGTCTTGAAGTAGCCCGGCGTGACCGTCGAGTAGTGGACGAGCGGCGGCAGACGGCCGGCTTCGACCGGGCGGCCGTCGAATTCGAACGCCGTGCCCGACGTGCTCGCGGCGACCGGCAGTTCCGTCGTCGCGCCCGCGCCCTCGACGCCCGGCAGCTCCGCCAGCCGATCGACGAGCTGCTGGGTGAACCGCACGACTTCCGGCGACTTGGGATAGGTGGTCGGCGGCAGCGCGACGCGGAAGGAGAGGACGTTGGCTGGCGTGAATCCCTGTTCCGCCGACATCAGCCGCGAGAAGCTGCGGGCCAGCAGGCCCGAGCCGACGAGCAGCACCAGCGCCATTGCGGTTTGCGCGACGACCAGCAGCTGGCGGCCCCGCTGCCGCGACGGATGATCGGTGGCGCTGCGGCCGCCGTGACGCAGGGACGCGAGCACGTTTGTCCGCGTGTAGCGAATCGCCGGTATCAGTCCGAAGAGCAGCGCCGACAGCACGGCCGCTGCCGTCGCGAACAGCAGCACCGTCCCGTCCACGCGCACCAGTTCGAGCCTTGGTATCGTCTGCGGCGCCAGCCGGAGGAGTACCGGAAGAGCCGCGGCCGCGACGGCGATCCCGAGCAGCGTGCCGATCGCGGAGAGGACGAAGGCCTCGGCGAGCAGCTTCCGAATCAGGCCGGCGCGGCTGCCGCCGAGCGCGACGCGGACGGCGATCTCGCGCTGCCGCGACTCGGCCCGAACGAGACACAGGTTGGCGACGTTGCCGCACGCGACCAGCAGCACCATCGCGACCGTGCCGAGCAGGATCAGGAGCGGCTCGCGCACGCCGCCGATGATGTCCTCCTTCATGTCGTGCACGATCGGGCGATAACGGCCGTCGGTCAGGAAGGCGCGGTAGTTGTCGCTCTGGATGTAGTCGCTCATCGCCCGCTTGACGAGCGGCTCGAGGTGTGTCGCCGCCTGCTCCGGCCGCACGCCGGCCTTCAGGCGTCCGATCGCATTCCATCCGAAGCTGCCGATCGGCGGGTTGGCCGCGTTGAAGCGCGCCGGCATCCAGACGTCGGGCGTTCCGGCCCGATCCATCCAGCCCGGCGCGATGCCGACGACCTGCGCGGGCTCACCGTCGATGCGGACCGGACGCCCGATCAGTCCGGGGTCGGCGCCATAACGCCGGGTCCACAGCCGGTGGCTGAGAACGACGACGCGGGCTCCCTCCGGCCGGTCCTCGTCGGCGGTATAGGGGCGGCCGCGCGCGAAGCCGACGCCGAGCGTGTCGAAGTAGCTGTGCGTCGTCACCAGGGCGTCGACGACTTCCGGCGATCCCGACTCGGTGACGTTGGCGCGGCGGCGGTTCATCAGCGCCATGTCTTCGAAGACCTGGTTGTGCTTCCGGTAGAAGAGGAACAGATCGGGCGACAGCGGAAACTGGTCGTAATTGAGGCCGGGCGCGGTGCTCCACACGTTCACGAGGCGATCGGCGTGGGGATACGGCAGCGGCTTGAACAGCACGCCGTTGACGACGCTGAAGATGGCGGTCACGGCGCCGATGCCGAGCGCCAGCGTCAGCGTCGTGATGATCAGGAACTTCGGTTGGGTGCGGAGGCTGCGGACCGCGTCACGGACATCGTCGAACAGCAGATGCATCGGCGGATCTCCCTGGACTGGAGGCTAGCACATGGCAGCGGCGTGCCGCCGCCCGTAGGACGCGGGCCGGCCGGGGGACGTTGATCGCGATGCGGGGAATGGCGAAACGGATGGCCAGCCGGCGGCGGATCGTCGCAGTATCATCGGCCGCATGGACGATCCGGCCGCGCGTGTCGAGCTCCTCACCCAGGGCCTTCGCGAGATACGCGAGGTCAGCAGCCTGAAGCGGCTCGAAGCCTCGCTCACCGACGATCCCGCGGCGCGGCTCAAGCTCGCCGGAGAAGCGCTCCAGCGCATCGACACGATCGTGCAGGCGTTGCTCGAAACCTGACAAATCTCTAACTCCCAACTCCCAATTTCCAACTCCCAAACGGAACGCTTCGACGAGCCTGGTGGAAGTCGACACGAGCGGTTACCTGGGTGCGATTTCCGCGCTGCCCTACCGATCGGCTCCGATTGAGAGTTGGGAGTTGGGAGTTGGAGGTTGGGAGTTCAGGTGGTCGTGGCCGGCGCGCCCACGGCGAGCCAGCGCTCGGCGTCTTCCATCGACGCAAACGTCCGCAGCGCGAGCGCGGCCCCCTTCATCTCGGCCATCGTGGCCGCCAGGTGCGACATGCCGAGGGCGACAGGGGTGTCGGCGACCACTGCGGCGGCGCGGACCTGGCCGATTCGCGGCGCGTGCGCGAGCATGAAGTCGATCCCGTGACGCAGGTACGCCGTCGTCGGCGCCGTGGCGAGCCGCCGATCGACCAGGAAATCGAAATCGGGACCGAACTGCGGGTGCGCCAGCACGTCGTTCATCGCAGCGCGCCAATCGTCGATGGTGTAGGGGTCGGTGATGACGACGACGGAGCGCCGACGGGACGAATCGATGGTCCAGGTGACGGGCATGTGGCCAAGACTCTATCCCATCCGGCCGAGAGGTGCGCGGCAAGGACGCCGCAGCGACGGAGGCGTGTACTCATGGCGGCGAAGCGCGCGATCCGCTCGCTTCGGGCAGCTCGCGACGGCGCCATTCGGCCATGTGGCCCGTCAGGCAGGCCACCTGCGAGAACCCGTGCAGGCGGAGCATCCACGCCGCGAACTGCGCCCGCGGCCCGTGGCCGCAATAGACGACGATCGGCTGGTCACGACCCACCCCGGGCAGACCCGCGACCGTCAGCTGGAACGGACGATGGCGCGCGCCGCGAATGTGACCCGCGTCGAACTCCCGCGCGGAGCGGACGTCGAGCACGAGTGGCGGTACGCCGCTCTCGATGAGGTGTGCCAGCCGGGTCGCGTCCATCTGCTTCAGTATGACGGCACCATCAGTGTGCCGCGCTGATGAGGTCTCCTAGTCTGCGCTCCCCGCTCCCCGCTCCCCGCTCCCCGCTCCCCGGTTCCCGATCCCGCCTTTGTCACCGCGATTCAATCCCCTGGATTCTCGATTAGGAGTACATGGATCATGCTCATCGTTGCCGCGGCGGCGGGATACGCGTGGGGCAGCGAGCGTCAGGTGGTCACGGAACTACTTGCCGAGCCCGTCGTCCTATCAGGTACCGACGTTGGCTTTCGCGTCACCGGCCGGCGCGGCGATACGGACAGTTCGTCGTTCGTCTCGACGGACGTTGGGTGACGACGGCGCCTGGACCGACCGTGACGCCGGTCATGAAATAGCGAGTCGCGGTTCAGATCGGCGTGCGCTCAGAACTGGAACGGGATTGGAATAGCAATCGAGCGTTGCCAGGGACCCGACTCTTCGCTATGCCGCCGACACCCTCGACCTCATCCGAATCACCTACTACCGAACCAAGCCGAGCCGTCACCGACCGTCGAACGCCGCGCCGCCAGGGGCGCCGCGTGCCTCAAGGCCTGCTGGCGTGGCCGCGCCGGTGGCGCTACGCACGCCAGGATGCGCGCGTCGACGAGTGGAAGGACGCGTGGCGCGCCGGCGCGCAGGGGCGATGGTCCGGTGCGCCCGCTCATCACAACCCTCACGACGAACGCTCCCCCCGCCGTTCGGCATGGGCCGCGGGCTGGCAATGGGCCGGTGGTCAGCCCGATCGCCGGGCCGGCCGCGAGATGCGATTCGCGCACCCGTCTCGCCGCATTTCCGACTCGTCGGCCGTGATGATGCGGCGCGGCGCCGTCGGCCTGTCGGTGCTGACGATGCTCGGGTGGCTGTGGCGGGCCCGGGGGCGGCAGCGGAGCTGAAGGAATGATGCTGTCGTGATCGGTGACCGGGGATCGGGGATCACCGATCACTGATCACCGATCCCGACAAGGTTCCCGCACCCCGCACCCCGCACCCCACACCCCACACCCCGCACCAAGCACCAAGCACTCAGCACCAAGCACTCAGCACTCAGCACCGACTAGCTTTTCGTCCCGGCTGAACCGCAGGTAGACTTGGGGCCGCGTCGCCAGCGCGGCGCTCCCGGCATGCCAGGGTCATCGTGGGAGAGAACCGGGGCGCGCGCGGTTCGCAGTGGAGGAGTCCGGATGGGCATCGGTGTGGGTCAGCGGATCTCGATGGGTGTGGCCGTGGTGTTCTGTGCGGTCACCATGCTCCCGGCGCAGGGGCCTCCGGGCGGCGGAGGACGCGGCGCACCGCCGCCGGCCCAGACTCCCGCGGTGCAGCCGGCGCCCCGCCTGGTCGTCGATCAGACGGCTCACGATCGCGGCCGCGCGTTGTGGGCGAGCCATTGCATCGACTGCCATGGCTCGCAGGCGCGCGGGTCGGATACCGGCCCGAACATCATCCGGACGAAGACGGTGAACTACGATCGGTTCGCGGCCGTGGCCGGCAGCGTCCTCGGGCCCTTTCTGAAGGCCGGTCACCCGACGCAGAGCAAGAAGCCGAGCGAGTCGTTCACTGACGACGAGGTGGTGGGGCTGGCGAATTTCCTCCGCCAGCGCGTCAACGACACGATGCGCGGCTCGCCGCTGTTCACGGTCGGCGACATCGTCGTCGGCGACGCGAAGGCTGGCGAGGCGTATTTCAAGGGCGACGGCGGGTGCGCGACGTGCCATACCGCCACCGACCGCAACCTTGCGGGAATCGCGACGCGCATCCCGGTCCCGGTCGACCTGCAGCAGCGGATGCTGTTCCCCGGCGGCGGCGGACGCGGCCGCGGACGGGGCGGCCGGGGAGCGGCGGCGCGGCGGCCAATCCGACCGGCACACCTCCGCCGGTCGATCGGAACGCCGTCACCGTGACGCTGACGCCGGCGTCCGGTCCCGCGGTGTCCGGAGTGCTGGTCGAGGAGAGCGACTTCCACATCACCGTGCGTGAAACGGACGGCACGCTTCGCGTCGTCCGTCGCACCCCGGGCATCAAGGTCACCAGGGTCGTCCCGCTGCAAGCGCACATCGACCTGCTCGACCGCATCAGCGACAAGCAGATTCACGATCTGGTTGCCTACCTGGAGACCCTGAAATGAGAGTCGTCACCTGTCTTTGCGCCGCCGTTCTCCTGTCGGCGGCGCTCGCCGCACAGCAGCCCTCGCCGCAGGCCGCGCCGGCCGGCGGGTCGGCCGGCCTGACCACCGCACAGATCGAAAAGCCGTCGAGCGATTCCTGGCCGACCTACAACGGGGACTATTCCGGCCGCCGCTTCAGCAGCCTGAACAAGATCACGGCGGCCAACGTGAAGCATCTGAGCCTGGCGTGGCTCTACGACCTGCCGGGCGGGGGCACGATCAAGGCGACGCCGCTCCAGATCGGCGGGGTGCTCTACTTCACCACGCCGAATCACGTGTATGCGGTCGAGGCGCGGACCGGCCGCGAGCTGTGGCACTACACGTTCACCCGCAGCCGCGGCGGCATCCTGATCGGCAATCGCGGCGTCGCCGTGCACGGCACCACCGTGTACTTCGTCACCACGGACTGCAACCTCGTGGCGCTCGACATCAAGACCGGCGTCGAGAAGTGGGCCAAGGAGTTCTGCTCGCTGGAGATGATGTATTACGGCTCGATCGCGCCGGTGGTCGTGAAGGACAAGCTGATTCTCGGGCCGAGCGGCGACGACCTCGACGTGCCGGCGTATCTCGAAGCGCGGAGCCCGGAGAACGGCGACCTGATCTGGCGCTGGTACGTGACGCCGCAGAAGGAAGGCGAACCGGGGCTCGACACCTGGCCGAACCTGGACATGGCCAAGCACGGCGGCGGCATGACGTGGCAGCCGATCACCTACGACCCCGTGCTGAATCACATCTACGTGACGACCGGGAACCCGCAGCCGGTGGTGGCGTTCAAGAACCGCGAAGGCGCCAACCTGTTCACCGCGTCGATCGTGGCGCTCGACGCCGACACGGGCAAGATGGTCTGGTACTTCCAGTCGTCGCCGCACGACACGCACGACTGGGACGCGACGCAGACGGCGGTGGTCTTCGACGGCACGATCAACGGCCAGCCGCGCAAGCTGATCGCGCAGGCGTCGCGCAACGGCCACTTCTTCCTGCTCGACCGGACCAACGGCAAGGCGGTCGTCTCGTCGGAGTACATCAAGACGAACTGGAGCCTCGACTACGACGGCAAGGGGCAGCCGATTCCGAACCCGGAGAAGCGGCCGCAGATCGCCGGCGCGCTCGTCACGCCCGAACCAGGGGGGCGCGACCAACTGGTTTCCCCCGAGCTTCAGTCCGCAGACCGGCCTCTTCTATGTGAATGCCACGCGGGCGTTCAGCGTCTGGTACATCTACGACGCCAGCGACAATCCGATGGGGTGGGGCGGCACCGATCGCGGCGGCTATGCCGAGCAGCCACAGTTGAAGGCGATCGACTACAAGACCGGCAAGGTGCGCTGGAGCATGCCCCGTTACGGCGGCAACTCCGGCATCCTGACCACCGCGGGCAACGTCCTGTTCAATGCCGCGGCCGGCGGCATCGGCGCCTACAACGCCACCACCGGCGAGCCGCTCTGGAACGCGCGCGTCGGCAACAGCGTGACCAACGGGCCGATCACCTACGAGCTCGACGGCCTGCAGTACGTGATTGCGGGAGCGGGGAGCCGGCTCGTCGCGTTCGTGCTGAACCCATGAACGTCCGGTTCCTGACGGCCGCGGGCGCGCTCTCGATGGCCGTCAGCGCCGGCGGGGCGAGTCCGTCGGCCCAGCCGGCCGCGACGCCCGCCGCCGCGCGCTTCGGCGATCGTCCCGTGGTGATCACCGCAGCCGACTGCACGGTCGCGAAGCTTGGCGACTCGATTCCGGCGAGCGCCATCGGCGAACCGGTGTCGGCAGTGACGCTGCTCGAACCGAAGTGGGTGCCGGCCAGCGAGTCGCTGCCGGCACGATGCGAGGTCGACGGATCGATGGCGCCGATCGATCAGGCGCCCTCCGCCAGGCGCATCAACTTCCGCGTCTGGCTGCCCGCCGAGTGGAATCGCCGTGCGGTGCAGCATGGTGGCGGCGGCATGAACGGGGTCGTTCCGGACCTGCGCGGCGCGCAGTATCCGATCGACGGCCGCTCGCCGGCGCAGTGGGGCTTCGTGACCTACGGCAGCGACTCCGGTCACCAGTCGTCGTTTGGCCGGGGCAGGAGTGGCGAGCCGGCGTCCAACGACTGGGCGCTCAACGAGGAAGCCATCCGCAACCTCGGCTACCTGCAGTTGAAGAAAACGCACGACGCCGCGCACGCGCTGATCCGTCGCGTCTACGGCGAAGCGCCGCGCTACACCTACTTCACCGGCACCTCGCAGGGCGGACGCGAAGGCCTGACCGTCGCGCAGCGCTATCCCGCGGACTACGACGGCGTGATCGCCAACGTGCCGATCGTCGGGCTCTCGTCGCTGATGCTGGCGCCGGAGCTGGTCCGGATTCAGGAGAAGCCGGCGGCCAACTGGATCACGCGCGCCAAGACCAACGCGATCCGCGCCGAGTTCGTGCGGCAGTGCGATCAGCTCGACGGCCTGACCGACGGCGTCATCAACGCCTACATGGCGTGCCGGGCGATCTTCGACGTCAAGCAGGGCACACCGGGCCGCCGGCCGTGGGCCGCCAGACGCTGTCCGGACAACGTCGATCCGAATCCGTCCGACGCGACCGCCGCCGCCTGCCTGACCGACGGGCAGATCTCGACCCTCGAGTTCGTCTACAGCCGCTATCGATTCGCGACGCCGCTGGCGCACCGCGCCACGACCTTCGGCATGTGGGTGCCAAACACCGACCCGTCCGGCAGCGGCCTCATCGCCGACGTGCGCTTCAGGGGACAGGAAGGGGCGGCCGCGGATGCGCCGGTGCACGGCCATCTCGGCGTCCTCGGCGTGACCGGCTTCCTGATGCGCGACCTGGCCGCGAACCCGCTCGATTACGTCGAGGGCGATCGCTGGAACCGCCGCCGCGAGGAGCTCTCCGCGGTGCTCGATTCGACCGATCCGGATCTCCGGCCCTTCGCGAAGCGCGGCGGAAAGATGATCGTCACCATCGGCACGGACGACACGCTCGCGTCGCCGGGTGCCCAACTCGACTACTACCAGTCGGTCCTCGACACGATGGGGCGTCGCACCGTCGACGAGTTCGCGCGGCTGTTCGTCATCCCCCAGGCCAATCACGGGTTGATGGCGCGCACTGCCGACATCGACGGCGCCGGCAAGCCGCTGGAGCGGACGCCGCTGCCGACGACGTTCGAGCGGTTTGCGCTGCTCGTCGATTGGGTCGAGCGGCGTGCTGCTCCGGGCATGTCGATCGCCCTGACCGGCGGCGGACGCACGCTGCCGCTGTGTTCCTACCCGCAGTTCCCGAAATATCTTGGCGGCCCCGCCGCCGACGCGGCGTCGTATCGCTGCGCCGACCGGTGATCGATCCGGCAATGGAGAAGCGCGCCGCTCGACCGCGTCCGGGACGTCGCGCATCCGGCGCGGTCGCCGCTGCCGTTGATGGTCATCGTCTCGGCAGCCGCGTGCGCACGCGATCGATCCCCCGAGATCCGCCGCGTCCAACTGACCGGGGTGGTCGTCGGCCGCGAAGCCCCGGCCGGCCGCGTGGTCATTGCGCACGACGCGGTGGACGGCTTCATGCCCGCGATGAGCATGCCGTTCGAGATCGCGGGCGATGGCCCGCCGCCGCGAGAGGGCGACCGAATCGTGTCGACGCTCGTCGTGACCGCGGATCGCAGCTGGCTCGAGGACGTGAAGATCACGGCGCAGGGCGCCGTCGCGCCGGTGCGGTTCTCCGCCGGCGGCCGGGCGATGCCGGGTGCGATGCTGCCCGACTTCGGCCTGGTCGATCAGCACGGCCGCGACGTGACGGTGCGCGAACGGGCCGGCCGCGTCCTCCTCATCACTTTCCTCTACACGCGGTGCCCGCTGCCCGATCTCTGTCCGCTCATGGTCAGGCATCTCGAGCGGGTGCGTCAGCGCGCGAACGACGAAGGCTTCGGCAGCAAAGTGTCCGTGCTCGGCATCACCCTCGACCCCGCATTCGACACGCCGGCCGTGCTTCGCGACTACGGCCAGGCGGTGTTGAAGGGACCGGATCCGTTCGAGCAGTGGACGCTGGCCACGGGCACCGCCGCGCAGATCGAAGCCATCGCCGAATATTTCGGCGTCGCTGCGCGGGCCGAGGGCGGCTTCGTCACGCATACGCTGACGACGGCCGTGGTCGGCCACGATGGCCGGGTGATGCGGATGTTCGCGTCGAACTCGTGGCAGCCCGAGGAGCTCTTCGACGTCGTGAGGCGAAGCGCCGACCGCGTCGCGGTCCCGTGAGCGTCACGGCACGTCCGTTCTTCAAGGAGGCAGCGATGGGACAGTGGAATCGGCGGCGGTTCATGAACACCGCGGCCCTGGCGGCCGGCGGCGGGCTCGCGGGCTGGCACCTGTCGCGCTCGACGGGCCTGTTCGCCCAGGCCCCGGTTGCGGGTATTCCCGATGAGATCCTCAACCCGGTGGAGGTGAGCGGCGCCGAGGCCGTGCCGGTCATCGGCAAGCTGCCCGGGCAGAAGCGCATGTACGTGCTGCCGAACGACGCCGGCGAGTATCACCGCATCGGCAGTCAGGTGATGCGGCGGATCGCGCGGCGCGAAGACACCGGCGACGTCCACGAGCTCGCCTCGTTCACCGGCAACACCGGCGCGACGATGCCGCGGCACACGCATCTGAGCAGCCACGCCGCGGTGCTCGTGATGCGCGGCGAGATCGAGTTCGAGCTCGGAGACGAGCGCTGGACGATGATGCGCGGGGACTTCGCCAACCTGCCGCCCGGGACGCCGCATGCATGGACGATGAAGTCGGACGGGGCGCAGCTGGCGCTGTTCTCGATGAACCATCGCGTCGGCGCGGCGTTCACGGCGATGGGGGAGCGGCAGGACGGGGCGCAGGTGCCGGCGAACGTGCCGCACGAGATCGCGGCAGGGCGTCTCGCGCGTGCGGCCGATGCCGGCGACTTCCAGCTCGCGCCGGCGGCGACGCCTGCCGGTGCCGCCGTTCGCGTCGCCAACAAGCAGCTGCCGGTGACGCCTGGGCCGTACGTGCTGGCCGACGGCGGCGGTGAGCGCTTCGGCGGCAACACCTTCCTGGCGCGCAACGCCAACACCACGGGTCAGTTCCTGTTCATCATCACCGAAGGCGGGCCGGGGGGCGGCGTCGGCGCGCACTTCCACGCGCGGCACTTCGAGAACTTCTTCGGCGTCGACGGCGAGACCCTGGGCTGGGCCTACGGCAAGGCCGTGCCGCTCCGCACCGGCGACTACTTCCAGGCGCCGCCGCGCAACCTGCACGGGTTCCGCCTGAACCAGGAGTACAACCGGTTCGCGGCGTTCCTGACGCCGGGCATCTTCGAGAGCTTCTTCACGCGCGGCGGCGGCGGAGCCCGCGGTCGTGGTGCAGGAGAGGGTCGCGGCGACGGCCGCGGCGGCGCTCGGGCCGGAGGCGAGGGTCGCGGGCGAGGCGGCGCCGACATGTTCCGCTCGCTGCAGATGAGCGGCCGTGGCCCCGACGGCTATCCGCTCGACGTCCACCCGGCGAAGCTGCCGCTGCCGCCGCAGGATCCGATCTGGACGAAGGGCGCGGCGTCGGCGCTGTCCGATCGCGCGGCGCTGCTCGCGCACGCGCAGGCGATCTGCGGTGTGCCGATCAGCCGGGAGATCACGCCGGAGCTGCAGCGCGCGCTCGCGCTCAAGCCGCGGCCGGAGGATTTCATTTGAGCCGCGTCATCGGCGCGTTCGCGGCCGTGGTGCTGGCCAGCGTGGCGATCACCGCGCGGCAGGAGCCGGCGCCAGTCGAACCGCGGACGCTGACCTACGCCACGCGCGGCGGCGCCGATCTGGTCCTCGATCTCTACCTGCCGGCCACCCCGGTTCGGCGGCCGATCCCGGTCATCGTGTTCCTGCACGGCGGCGGCTGGTCTGGCGGGACACGCACGACGGGGCCGGATTTCAGGCGCTACTTCGCGCAGGACGGTTTCGCGATGGCGTCCATCGAGTACCGATTGACGCCGTCGGTCACGTTCCCCGCCAACGTCGAGGACGTCCGCACCGCGGTGCGCTGGCTGAAGGCGAACGCGGCCGCGCACGCGCTGGATCCCGATCGGATCTGCCTGTGGGGGACGTCGGCTGGCGGACACCTCGCGGCGGTCGCGGGACTCGCGCCTCGCGGCACGTTCGAGGGGACCGACAACCTGAATCACACGAGCGCGGTCCGGTGCGTGCTCGATGCCTACGGGCCAACCCGCTTCGACCGCATGGACGCACAGACCGAGCAGGAGCGGCCGGCGCTGCAGAAGCCGGTGGTGACGATCAACGTTGCGGCGGCGGACGAGGAGGGGAGCGAGGAGGGGAGCGAGGAAGCGGGCCTCCACCTCCGGCCGGCGCGGCCGGGCCACCCCCGGGCGGCGGACGACGCGGTGCCGTCCCGCATGACGATCCAGCGTCTCCGGAGTCGCGCCTGCTCGGCGCTGGCGTCCAGACGGTGCCGGATCGTGTGCGCGCGGCCAGCCCGATCACCTACGTGACGAAGGACGCGCCGCCGTTCCTGATCATGCACGGCCTGGCCGACGCCTCGGTCCCGCACGGGCAGAGCGTCCTGCTCTACGAAGCCTTGAGGGACGCGGGTCGGGACGTGACGCTGCGGTTGATCGACGGGTTGCCGCATACCTTCTTCAACCGGACCGACCTGGACGAGGTGGCCGGGCCCTTCCGCATGCAGGTGCGCGAGCATCCGCGCGGCGGCCCGGAAGCGCAGCGCGAGGACCGCGCCGGCGCCTTTGCCGTCGCGCGCGACTTCTTCCGTCGCCACCTGCGATAGGCATGTCGCTGGCCCTACACAACGAACGACCGAAGGAGCGATCGATGGGTGTGACGTTTCGACGCTGGAGCCTCCTGGTGGCGCTTGCCGCCGCCACGCTCTCGACCACGGCCGGCGCCAGGATCGGGCCGGACGTCGAGCCAGCCATACAGCCGGCGCCTCGGCTTCGGGTGCTCGTGATCCACGGGCCCAATCTGAACCTGCTCGGCCGCCGCGAGCCGCAGATCTACGGCAGCACGACCCTCGACCAGATCAACGCGCGGCTCGGCGAGCTCGCCAAGGAGCTCAACGTCGAGCTGATCGCGATGCAGTCGAACTCCGAGGGCACGATCGTCGACACCTTCCAGAAGCACATCGACGACGTGGATGGGGCGTTGATCAACGGGGCCGGGTTGACGTTCAGCAGCGTGTCGATTCACGACGTCATCAAGGCGATGCCGTTCCCGGTGCTCGAGGTCCACATCTCGAACCTCGCCACGCGAGACGAGATCCACCGCCACTCGATCCTGACGCCGGCGGTGCGCGGCGCGATCATGGGGCTGGGCTGGCGCTCCTATACCGCGGGGCTGCGGTCGCTGGTCGAGATCGTTCGCGAAGAGAAGGCGGCGAAGCGCTGATGTCGCAGCACGCACGAAGGTCGTTGGGGATTCCGGCAGTGGCCGTCAGCCTCGCGCTGATGCTGGCGGTCACGGCGCTCGCGCGCGGTCCGCAGCCGCCGGCCGGTGGACAGGCCGGAGTCGGCCAGGCTCCCGATCAACCGGGCGGCCGCGCCGGCGGCGGCCGGCAGGGTCGCGGCCGGGGAGGCAACCAGCCCCGCGTGCGCAAGGCGCTGCTCGCCTGGGCCGACACCCGCAATGGCCAGGCGCAGCACGCCTTCACCTCGCATGCGCTGGCGATCGTCGAGCGGCTCGGCTACGACTCCGGCCTCTGGGATACGTTCATCCGCACCGACTCCCACATCATCTTCAACCAGGCGAAGAAGACCGACGGCACGCCGGCGAGCGGCGGGCCGAGCCTGAGCAACGTGGACGGGATCTTCTTCCTCGGGCACCGCGACGTGCCGATCGACGATCAGCAGAAGGCGGAGCTGCTGGCGTTCGTGCAGAGCGGCAAGGGCTTCGTCGCGGCGCACACCGGGCTGACCGCGTTCGAATCGTGGCCGGAGTTCGGCGAGATGCTGGGGGCCACCTACGGCGGGCACCTCTACACGGGACCTGGCCGCATGGTCAACGAGCAGCCCGCGCATCCGATCGTGCGCCACTGGGGCGCGAGCGCCGACTACAGCGACGAGTTCTATCGCGCCGCGGCGCTGTCGCGCGACAAGGTGGACGTGCTGCTGCGCTTCGATCCGGCGAGCGCGCCCACGTCGAAGCTGGCCGCCGACGGCGACTTCCCGCTGGTCTGGACCAAAACCTACGGCCAGGGCCGCGTCGTCTACAGCTCGCTCTCGCACAGCCCCGAGGCCTGGGACATCCGCAACGTCCAGATCATGATGTTCGAGGCGATCAAGTGGTCGCTCGGCCTGAGCGACACGCCGGTGCAGCCGCACGCGAAGCGTGACGCGCCCGCGCCGGCGGCGCCGCGCTAGCCGTCGCCTCGACGTTGCGTAGGAGGCGACACACACCGGTCGACCGATGGCTCCGATCTAGCCGATCGACCGCGCCGCGCGATCACCGATCGCCGATCGCCGACAGTCGTCAGGCAATTCGACCCGCGGCGGAGCCATGCACGACGACGGCGTCCTTGCGGCTCTCGATCTTCTTGAAGTCCAGCCCCGGCACCTTCTTCAGGTCGTCCACCGACGTGAAGCGGCCGTTCTGCTCCCGATACTTGATGACCGCCGCCGCTTCGCGGCGCAGCAGCCCGCCGGCTGCTTCGAGATCGATCTGGGTGGCCGTGTTCAGGTTGAGCGGTTGCAGCGCCGCACCGAGGAAGTGCGTCGAGAGGTAGTCGAGGATGATCGGAAACTCCTCGTCCGACACCTTGGCGCCGCGCTTCTGCATGCCGTCGATCACGGCGGCCCAGCCCTCGCGCGTCAGCCTGACCGACGCCGCGCGCCGCGCCTCGTGGCACGGGGCGCAGGCCTTCACCGTCACGTCCTTGCCCGGACCGTCCGGCAGCCCCTCGCCCGAGAGGACCTGCGGCGCGCCCTGCCGCGCCGCCAGCACGACGGCCGTGCCGAGAACCGCCCCCAACACCACGGACACACGAATCATCGACGACAGCATGGACGCTCCCTGAGATGCATGGGCACGGTATGACTTTACCCGTGCGCCATCGCCTGCGACATTTTGACTTCTCCCTTTTGACTTTTCACTTTTAACTTTCCGAAGGTGTCCCGTCTCTCACCGCGAAATGCCGAAGGCGGGCCGCCGCGGACGAGGCGCGACCGTTTTCAGCGCTCGACGACTGTTTGCCCGCCAGAACCGCCGGGGTGGCGCCGCGGGCCGCGGTTCGCACTACGAGACGACCGTGCCGCCGCGCCTCCGACTTGTCCTCGATCGCGTTCATCGTCGAGAATCCCCCGGTGATGATCATGAAACGGGCGGGCGCATGGAGTGTGGCGGGGGTGGCGATCGCAACCCTGGCCGCGGGGATCACAGGGAACGCCACCGATATCCTCAGCGAAGGCGTGGACAGCGCGCGGACCGGCTGGGTGCGGGACGAGAAGGTCTTCTCGACCGCCAACGTCGGGCAGACGAAGCTGCTGTGGAAGACCAAGCTGGAGAGCACGCCGCGCGCGATGCACAACCTGTTCGCGCCGCTGATCGCCGAGCGGGTCACCACCGCGGAGGGGGCGCGCGAGATCGCGATCGTCGCCGGCGTGTCGGACGATCTGTTCGGGATCGACGCCGCCACCGGCAAGCAGATCTGGCACCGCCGCTGGGACAGCACGCTGGCGAAGCCCGGCGGCACCAACGACACCCTGTGCCCGGGCGGCCAGACCGCGGTGCCGACGATGGCACGGACGGCGGACGGCGCGTACACCGTGTATGCGGTGTCGTGGGACGGCCGGCTCCGGCAGGTGAACGCCGCGGACGGCAAGGACATCGCCGCGGCGGAGAAGTTCATCCCCGGCGGCGGCAAGCCGTATGCGCTCAACCTGCACGGCGGCGTCATCTATACGGCGACGGCGCAGGGCTGCGGCGGCCTGACCAACGCGTTCTACTCGTTCGACCTCTCGTCCCGGCGGTCGAGCGCGTTCATTCCCGCCGGCGGCGGCCTCTGGGGACGGCGCGGCGCGGCGATCGATCCGGAAGGGCGCGTGTTCCTCGGCACCGGCGACGCGATGTTCGATCCGCTGACCCGGCGGCTCGGCAACGGCATCGTCGCCGTGAAGCTGGACGCGAACAAGCAGCTGCAGCTCGTGGATTTCTTCGGCGCGCCCAACGCGAACTGGCTGTGGCGGCGCGACCTCGACGTCAACACCACGCCGGTGGCGTTCGACACGCAGGGGCGCAAGTTCCTGGTCGGCACCTCCAAGGAATGCCGCCTCTGGCTGATGGATCGCGACGCGCTCGGCGGCGAGGACCACCGGACCACGCTGCACACGACGCCGCTGATCTGCAACGATGCGCAGGCCTTCGACGCGAAAGGGATCTGGGGCGCGCTCGGCGCGTGGCAGGACGCGAAGGGCACGCAGTGGGTGCTGGCGCCGTTCTGGGGACCGGTGAGCGAGACGTTCAAGGCGCCGGTCGAGCATTCGCGGCCGAAGGGTGGCGGCGTCGCCGCGTTCAAGCTCGAAGGGCGTGCCGGCAAGTGGCAGCTCACGCCGGCGTGGCTGTCGCGCGACATGGATCTGGCGGATGAAGCGGTCATCGCCAACGGGGTCGTGTTCGCGTATGCGGCAGGCGAGGACGGCACCCAGGTCGTGCAGGATCGGGCCTGGGACGAACCTGGCGGCGGCGTCTACGGCGGCGGCCTCAGCTCGGGTCCCGTGCGCCGCGTGCCCAATTCCAGGAAGGCCGCGCTCTACGCGCTCGACGCGCAGACCGGCAAGGAGCTCTGGTCGAGCGGCACGACGATCGAATCGTGGAATCACTTCAGCGGACTCACTGTCGCGAACGGCCGCGCGTATCTCGCGACCTTCGACGGCGTCCTCTATTGCTTCGGGGTCGCACGGTGAGGCGGGAGAATCGCATGCGCCGGGTTCATCGAGTCATCTTCACCGTGGCTGCCGCCGCCTGCGCGGCAACGGTCACGTTCGCGCAGGTCGGCCGCGGCGGATCGCAGTGGCCGACGGCGCTCGCCGACGCGCAGCGGACGTCATGGATCCGCAGCGACGACAAGATCTCGCCGCAGACGATGGCGAAGCCGGGGTTCGAGCTGCAGTGGAAGAAGAAGCTCGAGAACCGTCCGCGCGGCGTCCACGGCCCGGCGCAGGGCGTGACGGCCAGCGGCGTCACGCTGTTCGTGCCGATGTCGCTCGTGGCGGGCAGTTCGAACAACGTCTACGGCATCGACAACGACCTCGGCTACGCCGTGTGGGAGCGCCAGTTCGACGTGGTCGTCCCGGCGGGAACGGCGGCGTGTCCCGGCGGCATCACCGCCGCCGCCACCCGCATCGTCCGGCTCGACGCCTCGGCGACCGCGGCAACCGCGAATCCCTTCGGCGGCGGACGCGGTGCGGTCGGCTATCGCACGCTGCTCGGTGAGCCGGGTGAAGGCGTGCCGGTCGAGGGACGAATCGGCGGCCGCGGGCCGCGCACCGGGCGGCGCGCGCGAGCGCACCGCCAGCGGCCGCACCCGGAGGTGCGCGTGGCGGAGCGCCGGCAGATGCGGGCCGCGGCGCTGGACCGCAACGAGGCGGGGGAGCGCCTGCCGCGGGTGGCCGCGGGCAGGCTGAGCGAATCCCTGGCGCGCCCAAGGCGGCGGAAGGCGGCGGGGGCGGTTTTCTCGGACGTCCGTCGGGTGTCGTCTACGTGGTGTCGAGCGACGGCGTGCTGCACGTGCTCGGCCTGCCGTCGGGCAAGGACATCCAGAAGCCGGCGCCATTCCTCCCGGCGAACGCGAAATGGTCGGCGCCGATTGGCGTCGACACGATGTTGTATACGGCAACGTCCGGAGGGTGCGGCGGCGCGCCGGACGCGGTGTGGGCGATCGATCTCGACAGCGAGAGCAAGCCGGTCACGTCGTGGAAGACCAACGGCGGCCCGGTCGTCGGCGCGCTGGCGTTCACCTCGACCGGGACGCTGATCGCGGCGATCGGCGCCGGTCAGGCGTCGGGTGACGGCAAGGCGAACGCGATCGTGGCGCTCGATCCGAAGACACTGCAGGTGAAGGACTGGTTCACGGCGCCGACCGCCGAGTTCGCCACCGGGCCGACGATCCTGCGCCACGGCGACAAGGAGATCGTGGCCGCGGCGACGAAGGACGGCCGCGTGCTGCTGCTGGACTCGGCCTCGCTCGGCGGCGCCAATCACTCGACGCCGCTGTTTGCATCGAAACCGATGGGCGGCGCCGGCGCGACGGTCAGCGCCGACGCGCTCGCGGCGTGGCAGCAGGCCGCTGCCGGCGAGCCGACGCCGTCGGCCCCGGCCACGTCCTGGATCCTGTTGCCCCTCGCGGGCCGCGTCGCCGCAGGGATGCCTGCGACCAACGGCCCGGTCACCACCGGCGCCGTGGTCGCGTTGAAGATCGTGGATGCCGGCGGCGCGCTGTCGCTGGAGCCTGGCTGGGTGTCGCACAACCTGGCGGCGGCCGGCACGCCGATCATCGTCAATGGCGTGGTGTTCACGCTGGCGACCGGCAGGCCCGCCGCCGCGGGCGGCCGCGGGACGGGCGCGGTCCTGCACGCCTACGACGGCGCCTCGGGCAAGCGGTTCTGGCAGAGCGGCACGGCCATGCCGACGTTCGCGTCGCCCGGCAGCTTCTGGAGCGGCCTCGGACAGATCTACGTCGGCGCCCAGGACGGGACGGTCTTCTCGTTCGGCTTCAACGACGAGCGTCGCGCGATCACCGGAGGCTGACAGCCGGCGATCCAGGGCGTCGCGGAAACCCCCGGCTCCTGTCCGTCTACCGGACAGGAGACACCGGAGGGAGTCGACGATGCCGATCAAGTGGAGCCCGCATGCCACCGCCCTGGATTTCGACCCGGACCATGAGCGCGAGAACGACCCGGGGACCGCACTGGCGCGCCTGTCGCACGCCTGTCAGCAGCTCGAGGGCCTGGCCGGAACCGGCCTGATCGGCCCGCGCCATTACCATCGCCTGGTCTCGATCGTTCACGACCTCTGCGACGCGCTGACCCACTGCGAGGCCGCCGGCGTCCCGGACGCCGACATCCGGGCGATGGTCGCGTCCGCGCGCGACATCCACGGCGCGTCGCCCTTCGTCACCCGCCTGCAGCAATGGCCGCGCGGCTATCCCGGTGACTTCGAAACGATCGAATGGCTGTGCCGCGGCGAGAACCGCGCGCCGGCCGGGACGCTGGCACACGCGATCGAGAGCTACGCGCTGAACTCGCCGATCTCGCAACAGCACCGCAACAAGGTCAGCTTCCAGGCGGCGTGCATGCTGCAGGCGCTCATCTCAGGCTTCGCCGGCCCGCGGCCGTGCCGCATCCTGTCGATCGGCTGCGGCAGCAGTCCCGATCTGCGCGCCGTCATCGACCAGGTGCCCGCGTCCGCGACCGTCGTGCTCTGCGACAGCGATCCGGATGCGCTGGCCTTTTCACGCGGGAAGCTCGAGCCGATCGCGGATCGCTGCCGCTTCGTGCACGGCATGGTCCCCCGGGTGCTGCGGCGCGTCCGGGACGAGGGGCCGTTCGACCTGATCCTGGCCGGCGGCCTGTTCGACTACCTGTCCGATCGCTTCATCGCGCGGACCCTGTCGGACGCCCATGCGATGCTGGCGCCGGCCGGGCGGATCGTCTTCACGAACATCGCGCGCGGCAACCCGTTCAGGGTGTGGATCGAGTACATGGGCGACTGGACGCTGATCGAGCGAGCCGAGGACGATCTCGCGCGAATCTGCGAGCGCGCCGGGGTGCCGGCGCCGGTCCTGGTCCGCGACGCGACGTCGCTGGCCATTGTCGCGACGGTGACGGCACCCGCTGACGCCGCGCAGCGAGACGTGAAACGCGCGCCACCGCATGGGCGGCCGGCGACGTTGTCGCCACACAGTAGGCGGCCGCGACAGGCGCGGCTTCCTGGACTCGTGGCTCCCGGCTTCCGCCTTCGCCCAAGGCTCCGGCCGACCGCCGCCGCTTTAGCGGAAGCGGAAGCCGCAAGGCGCCTTGGCTTCGACGATCGACTCGCGGCGTCGATCAGGGATGGAGCAGCGTGTCGCGGCGGTGGGTGAGGAAGCCGCGTTCGGTGGCGTTTCCACTGAGCGCGATCGCCGCCTCGTAGGCTGATGCCGCTTCGGTAGTGCGGCCGAGACGCCGCAGGAGATCTGCGCGGATGGCGTGAAAGAGATAGTAGCGGTCGAGCGGGAGGCCGTCGATGAGGGTCAGCGCCGCGTGCGGTCCGTGGACTTCCGCGACCGCCACCGCGCGATTGAGCGCGACGACCGGGCCGGGCGCGACCGACAGCAGATGATCGTAGAGCTGCAGGATCTGCCGCCAGTCGGTAGCATCGGCACTGGCGGCGCTGCTGTGGACGGCGTTGATCGCCGCCTGGATCTGGTACGGCCCCGGCTGGTTCCGCGCCAGGCAGCGGCGCACGATCGCCTGTCCCTCGGCGATCAGCGCACGATCCCACTGCCGTCGATCCTGATCGGCCAGCAGCACGAGATCTCCACCGGCCGTGAGTCGCGCGGAACGGCGCGACTCGATCAGCAGCATCAGGGCGACGAGCCCCATCACCTCGGGTTCGTCCGGCATCAGCTCGGCGAGCTGCCGGCCGAGACGAATCGCCTCGCGAGACAGGTCGTCGCGGACCAACTGGTGCCCCGAGCTCGCGGCGTAGCCTTCATTGAAGATCAGATAGACGACGGCGAGTACCGACCGCAGGCGCACCGGGAGCTCAGCGGCGTCGGGCACGCGATACGGGATGCTGGCGTCGCGAATCTTGCCCTTGGCCCGCACGAGTCGCTGCGCCATCGTGCTCTCCGGCACCAGGAACGCCCGCGCGATCTCCGCCGTCGTCAGACCGCCGAGCAGCCGCAGCGTCAGGGCCACCTGCGCGGCCTGCGCGAGCGCCGGGTGACAGCACGTGAAGATCAGGCGCAGGCGCTGGTCCGTCACGAGATCCTCGTCCGCCGCTTCGTCGGCGTGCTGCAGCGCGGCGTACTGCGACTGTCGGGCCTGTCGCGACGCGTCACGCCGAAATCGATCGATCGCGCGGTTCCGCGCGGTGGTGATGATCCAGGCCGGAGGGCTCGGTGGGATCCCGGCCGACGGCCAGCGCTGCAGCGCTGTCGCGAATGCCTCCTGGACGGCTTCCTCCGCCATGGTGATGTCGCCGAAGCAGCGAACCAGGACGGCCACCGCACGACCGTACTCCTGACGGAACACACGCTCGATCTCCTGCGTGGTGAGGTCGTGCGCCTCCGGCATCAGTGATCGTCCTGGAACGGGCGTACCTCGATCGCCAGCGGCGTGAGCACGCGCGCGAGCCGCCGGCCCCAGTCGAGCGCCGCATCGAGATCGGCGGCCCGGATGATGCTGAATCCCCCGAGGTGCTCTTTGCCTTCGGTGTAGGGTCCGTCGGTCAACAGCACCTCTCCATCCTGGACGCGGACGACTGTGGCGGTGTCCGGCGGGTGCAACCCGGCTGAGAACACCCACGCGCCGGCCCGCTTCATCTCGTCCTGCAGGGCGTGCACGTCGCGCATGATGCTTTCCAGGTCGAGATCTGCCGGCGGCGGACCGTCGGGTTGGTAAATGCTGAGCAGGTATTGCTTCATGGCGCGCTCCTGGATGATGCCGCCGGCGTCAGGCCGGCGTTCACCCTCTATACGCACGCCGTTACGCCAGATCGACAGCGGGGATCGATTGGGTCATCGAAAGAAACCGCGAGCCCGTCACCTCATCCGCAAGAGTATCCACGATCTGGCGACCTTCACCTCGCGGGAGGTGTCGTGCAGGCGCGGGCGTGTACGGTACCGTTGCCTGGAGAGGGGAGTTGACGCTTGACACACGCGCAGGACAAGGAAGGACCCGCCATCCGCAACGGCCGCATCCGGCAGGCTGTCGTCGCGTGGCCCTACATGCTCTTCGGCGAGAAATGGGATCTGGGGGGCGTGTGCCGTGCCGCTCGCGATCTCGGCTGTCCGGCGCTCGATCTGGTGGGCCCGGACGACTGGCCAACCCTCGAATCAGCCGGACTCACCTGCGCCGTCGCGCTCAACGGCATGCCCGGTCCGCCCTACATGAAAGGCCTGAACAACCCGCGCTACCACGAGGAGGTCCTCTCACGCACCCGCAGGCGGATCGAGGAGTGCGCTCAGGCGAAGGTGCCGTCGGTGATCGCGTTCACCGGCTACAGGTGGCGTGATGCCGAGAACCCGACGAGCGGCGAGATCCCTCGCGACGAGGCCACCGCCAACACGGTGAAAGGCCTCAAAGCGCTGGCGCGCGACGCCGAGCGGCACGGCGTCACGATCGTCCTGGAACACCTGAACACTCGTGTCGCCGACCACGATTTCAAGGGCCACCCCGGTTACCAGGGTGATGACGTCGACTACTGCGCCGACATCATCCGTCAGGTCGGATCGCCCCGCGTCAAGCTGCTGTTCGACATCTACCACGTGCAGATCATGCACGGCGACATCATCGGCCGGATCCGGCAGTACGGCGCGGATCTGATCGGCCATGTCCACACGGCCGGCGTCCCGGGCCGCGGTGAGCTGGACGATGCGCAGGAACTGCGGTACGCGCCGCTGATGCAGGCGCTCCTCGACGTCGGCTACAGCGGGTACGTCGCCCACGAGTTCATCCCGACGCGAGGCGCCATGGAAGGCCTGCGGGAGGCTGTGACGGTCTGCGACGTCTAGTCGGAGTTGGGAGTCGACGTGCTCGGAGAGGGCATCTTTCCGCGCGTGCGTCCGGGGCGCGAGCCGCGCGTTTGTTGACGCGGTGGGGTGGCGACTCGAGTCCCCGAACGCCGATCCCCGATCCCCGATCACGACGGGTTCAGGTTCAGCACCTACCGCCCGATCGCGTCGAGTCTTGCCTCCGCGAGAGGACGTGCCCAGGCGAGCTCGAGGCTGAGCACCGGCGATTCCACGATGCGGCGATAGGCGTCGCGCGCGGCGGCCAGATTCCCTTCCTTCTCGTGCGCCTGCCCGAGCATCAGGTGGTGGCGCGGCAGCTTGACCGTCATCGGCGTCATCGCGCGGATCGCGCGGGCCGTGTCGCCCAGCCAGAAGGCGAGCTCGCCGGCCGGGAACATCATCTCGTCGACCTCAGTCGTGATCGCGTTCGCGGGCAGTCCGGCCGGTGCGGCGGCCTGCAACCGCTTCAGTGCCGGAACCAGCCGCGCCTCCGCGCCACGCTGCAGCGTCCTGGCTTCGTCCGTCCGGCCTCGTCGCGCCGCCAGGATCGCTCGCATCGCTTGGTCCCGGGCCCATTCGATGTCGCCGAGGATCGCCTGTGGATCGACGGCGCCCGCCGCGGTCTGCGGCAACCGGCTCGACGCGAAGAAGGTGTCGAGCACGCGACCGGCTTCATCGAAGTCGCCCTTCGCGAGCGCCAGCTCATAGAAGTCGAGATACCCGAGCGGCCGCTCGCCGCCGTGCTTCGCCGTCACCACGTCCATCCATTGGTGCGTGGTCCGCTCGGCGTCTGCGTAGCGGCGCTGGAAGACGAACGAGATCGCGAGCTGTCGCAGGATCTCGGGCCTCTCGAACTCGTTGGCCAGTCGCAGGGCGCTCTGGTACTCCGCCTGGGCCTCCGCGTGCTGGCGCTGGAGGTCGTAGACGCGTCCCAGTCCCTTGCGCGCCGGCGGATAGTCGGCGGAGACGGCCAGCGCGTCGCGATAGAGCGCGGCGGCGGCGTCGAACTGGCGATTCATCACCTGGACGTCGGCGCGGGAGGTCAGATACTCCGCTTCGGGCGGCCGGCCCGGGACGGCCTGCAGCAGGACGGTGACGAGGAGCAGCGATCGAATCGGCACGAGCCGGGCCTGCTGCAAAGTGGATGCTGAGGAGGAGCAACGCGGAGGGCCATGCTTTCTACCACGCTGCGCGCGTCGGCTGACGGTTCTGTCGAACGGCCACAGATTTGTCCGCGATTACGATGACGCCGTGCCGTGTGCTGGCTCCCGAGCCTGGTCGATCTCGCGTCCGTTGCACTCGGGACGCCGCGTGGTATGCTCGCGACCAGATCCGGTCCCAAATGGTTTCGAACGGGGTTGCACCATGTTTACTGACCCCCGGCGGAAATCCTCGATTGGACTGGTTGTCCTCCTGCTGTGCACCGTCGTCGCGTGCTCAGAGCAGGGCAGGCCGCCAACGTCGCCAGACCCGGCTGCCAGGCCCGAGATCGTTCCCCCTGCTCCTCCACCAGTTCCGCCCGTTCCACCTGGTCCGCCTTCTGTCGCGACGCTCCTGTGGGGATTCGTCGTCGACGCCAACGGTATCTGCATCCCTGACGCGACGGTTGAGATCGTCCGCGGTCAGCGGATCGGCGAGATCGTCAAGCAGGTCACACCCTGCGACGCGTGGGCGCACAGCGGCGGGTTTCAGTTCAAGGGGCTCGTCAGCGACGTCGAGTTGACGGTGCGCGCCTCCGCACCGGGCTACGTGGCCGCGGAGAAGACCTTTACCCCGACCAACCCTACCGTCGCGATCGGCCTCGCCAGAATCGAGTGAGTCCATAAGTTCCTCCGCTCACTGCTCACCGATCACTGATCACTGATCACTGATCTCACTTGCGGATCAGCTCCATCGACCACAGATCGCTCTCGTCGCTCGCGACCGTGAAGTAGAACCGCCGCCCGTCGGTGTCGAACTCGCGGCGCAGCGAGCGTCGTGATGGATCGTCGAAGCGGACCAGCAGCCGCGACGGCCCCCCGAGACCGGCACCGACCAGATCGCCGACTGCCGGTAGCGGTCGTAGGCCTTGTAGTAGATGGTCTGGCTGTCGCGCGACCACACCACATACTCCGGCTCCTGACGATCGTCGCCGCCGCCGGCGCCGACCAGCGTGCGTTCTCCCGTGCCGTCGGGATTGATGAGGCGCAGCTGTCCGTGGGCGCAGAAGGCAATCAGCCGTCCGTCCGGCGACCACTTCGGATCGGAGCTGCCACCCTTGGTGATCTGTCGCGGCGTGCCCCAGGCCGCGCCGCGCTGTGGACGAGTCACGACGAAGGTCTCCCAGCGACTGCTTTCGCCGGGGTCGCCGGCATCGAAGAGGATGCTGTTGCCGTCGGGGCCCCACGACGAGTGCTGCTCTTCGGCAGGCGTGCCGACCACGACGTCGGTGCGCGTGCCGTCGGCCGCGACGACGAGCACGTCGCGATGCGTGCGTTCGCGGATCGAGTGGAACACGATCTCCTGTCCGTCCGGCGACCAGCCGTTGACGAACTCGTGATTGGGACTGCGCGTGACCTGCTCGGCGACGCCCCCGGCGAGGGGCACCTTCCAGATGTCCGACTGGCCGTTGCGGTCCGAGTCATAGGCCAGCCACTTGCCGTCCGGCGAGATCGCCAGCTTCTCGATCTTCTCGTTCCCGAACGTGACCTGCTGCGCATCGGCGATCGAGGCGACGCCCTTCTCCGGGATCGGCACCGACCAGATGTTGGCGGTCGGGCTGTACGACGCGTAGGCCAGCAGCCGCGCGTCGGCGGACAGCGAAATGGTGTGCGCGTTGAGGCCCGATGTCAGGCGCTGCGGCTCGCCGTCGGGCCGGGCGTCCGCCGTGAGGCGCAGCGTGTAGACGTCGCGGCCGCCGCCGCGGGTCGAGATGAACAGCAGCGTCTGATTGTCGGGCATCCACTGCGGGTTGGTGTCGAGCCATTCGCCGCTCGTCACCTGCACGGTCTGCCCGGTCGCGGGCAGGAACACCACGATGGCGCCGTTGGAGACGTTCCCCATCATTTCCTCGCCGAACGTGAACATCTCCGCGCCCCTGACGTAGGCGAGCCGGCGGCGATCGGCGGACCATCGCGGTGAATGCAGGCCCGTTCCCGCCACCAGCAGTCGCGGCGTGCCACCACCGCCCGCTGGCACGAGCGACAACCCGTTTGCGGCGGCGAAGACGATCTCGGCGTTGTCGGGCGACCACGACGGCGCGAGCGCCAGGCCACCCGGAAGCGCGCCGAACAGCCGCGTCGGGATGCCGCCGATCGCGGGCGTCTGATAGATCGAGCCGGCCCCTGGATCGACTGCGCTGGCTGAGGCGCTGCGGCCCGGCCTGAAACGCAATACGTGCGCCGTCAGACGACCACTGCGGCCAGCGCTGCCCGTCGACGAAACGCTCGTCGGTCAACGGCGTCATGCGGCCGCCGGTGATCTGCCGGACGTAGATGCGCATGCTGCCAATCGGACCGGCCGCATAGGCGATGGTGCGGCCATCCGGGGCGATCGCCGGATCGAGCTCCAGTCCAGGCTCCGACGTAATGCGCGCGATTCTGCCGACCGTCACTGCTAGCGACCCGGCTAGCGACCCGGCTAGCGACCCTGGCGGCGACGCGGAGAGCGACCCGGCTCCCGACACCGTTGCCGATTCGGGCGCCGGCGTCATCGTCCGTGTGTACCAGGCGGCCGCGATCGCGGCGACGATCAGGAACGCCGCGGCGGCCCACAAAAGACGCGCTCGCGATCGGGTCCCGCCCACCGGTACCGACGCGGTCTCGACTCCGCTGAGACCGTCCAGCACCGGGAGCAGATCATCCGCGCGCTGCCATCGCAGGTCCGGCGCGCTGTGGAGGCACCGCATGATCAGGTCCGTGAGCGGACGCGGGGCCTCGGGCCTGAGGCGCGACACCGGTTCGGGCGTCTGCGTCAGTTTCGCGGCGACGACCTCCTGCGAGGATCCCGTGAACGGCAGCGATCCGGTCAGCAGCTCGTATGCGAGTACGCCCAGCGCATAGATGTCGGTCCGATGATCGATCGGACCCGACACGATCTGCTCCGGCGACATGTAGGCGGGCGTGCCGACCATGATCCCGGTGCCGGTCATCGTGGTGCCGTCGGCGTGCGCGGCCAGCGCGCGCGCGATGCCGAAGTCCGCGAGGAAGACGTGGCGATCGGCGATGAGCACGTTGTCCGGCTTCACGTCGCGGTGGATGATCCCCTTCGCATGGGCGTGCGCCAGCGCGTCGGCCAGCTCGCGGAGGATGCGCACGGTCGCCCCGATCGGCAGGCGCTGGTCGCGTCGCAGCCGGCCGCGCAGCGATTCGCCGTCGATGAACGGCATGACGTAGAACAGCGTGCCGTCGGTCGAACCGGAGTCGAAGAGCGGGAGGATGTGCGGATGTTTGAGATGCGCGGTGGTCTTGATCTCGTCGAGAAACCGCTCGGCCCCGACCGCCGCGGCGACATCCCGTTTGAGCACCTTGATCGCGACGTCGCGCTCGTGTTTGAGGTCGCGTGCGAGGTAGACCGTCGCCATGCCGCCGCTGCCAAGCTCTCGCTCGAGCCGATACCGCGGCGCGAAGGCGAGGGACAGTCCCGGCGGTACCGCTGAGGTCCCCTGATCCACTGTGTGCTCTGAGGTCACCGATCGCGTCCCTGATTCGCGTGCGGAGATGATCCCGTCGAACCGGGTCCGGCGAAATCATACGTCAGCGTCGTTCACCTCGACAGCAGCAGATGACGCCGCGCGCGCCGTCCGTGATTTTGCATATGCGCCACGCGATCGCACATGGGTCCCCGCCTTCGTCGTCATCACTCCACGCTCGTTGCCGCCATCGTCCTGACCGTCGCCTGCGTGGTGGCGGGATGCGGCAGTTCGAGCAACGTCAACGTCACGGCGCCGTCGGGGACCCGGTGTGCGATCACGGTGAGCGGCGCTGCCGCGATGATCCCCGCGGCCGGAGGCAGCGGCACGCTGACGGTCAACACGGAGCGCGAGTGCGCGTGGTCGGCTCGAGTCGAATCGTCGTGGATTTCGTTGAACACCGGTCAGGGACAGGGACCTGCGACGCTGACCTACTCGGTTCAGCCGAACCCGGCCGGCGCCGAACGCCGTGGGAGCGTTCTCGTCGACGAGCAACGGTTTGAGGTTCGCCAGGAGGCGGTGCCGTGCCGCTATGACCTGACGCCTTCCGCCGTCGAGCTCGCCGTTGACGGCGGCGCCGTGGAGGTATCGCTTGCAGCGCCGGCCGCCTGCCCCTGGACGGCACAGCGTTCCGAGCCGTGGGTTGGCGTCGAACCCAGCGAGGGCAGCGGCGCGCTGAGGATTCGGATCGTGCTCGGCCGAAACCCGGGCGCCACGCGAACCGCCAGTGTCACCATCGCCGGCGCGGTCTTGTCGGTTCGACAGCTGGGGACGTCCGCTCCGCCGGATGAGCCGTGCCGCAACGTGATTGCGCCCGCGCGCAGGGCAACGCCGGCCGCTGGTGAAACGCTGACAGTGGCGATCACCGCCGCGTCGAGCGCGTGTGCCTGGACGGTCTCGAGCGACGTCCCGTGGATCTGGCTGCTCGACGTGGACAAAGGCGTCGGAAACGGCACGGTGCGAGTACAGGTTCAAGTCAATACCGGGGCGGCGCGAACAGGAACCGTACGCGTAGCTGGCCAAGTGCTGACAGTCGATCAGGAAGCCGCGACCGCGGCCGCCTGCGGCTACACCATCGCCCCGGCGAGCCGCAGCGTCGGAGCGGCGGGCGAGGAGGTGCCGGTCGAGGTGCGCACGACGCCGGGGTGCGCATGGACGGCGGCCAGCAACGCGTCGTGGATCGCGGTGGCGTCCGGCGGATCCGGCTCAGGAAACGGCTCAGCGCGTCTGGTGGTGGCCGCGAACGGCGGCGCGGCCCGGAGCGGCACGGCGCTGATTGCGGGGCAGTCCTTCACGGTCGAACAGGCCGCTGCGGCGGCGTGCAGCTACACCATTGCTCCGACCGGCCGTAGCGTCGGGGCCCGGGCCGAAGACGTAACGGTCGAGGTGCGCACCGCCGCGGGCTGCGCCTGGACGACGTCGAGCGGCGCCTCCTGGATCGCGGTGGCCTCCGGCGGGTCGGGGACCGGGAATGGGTCGGTTCGTCTCGCGGTGGCCGCGAACCCCGGCGCGGTCCGCACCGGCACGGCGTCGATCGCCGGCCACTCCTTCACGGTCGAGCAGGCTGCCGCCGCGCCTTGCTCCTATCGCGTCAAGCCTGACCGCTACAACGCCGGTCGCGGCGCCGACGATGTGCGGATCGCGGTGGACACGACCGCGCCATGTCAGTGGACCGCGTCGAGTCCCGTCACCTGGGCCACGATTGTGGAGGGAGCCAGCGGCACCGGCCAAGGCACGGTGCGCGTCCTGCTGAGCGCCAATGCAGGCGAGCCGCGCAGCGCCACGCTGACGATTGCCGGCGAAGCCTTCAGGCTGTCGCAGGATGGGCAGTGCACGGTAACGATCAAACCGGAGTACTACAACTCCGGACCGGGTCCCGACGACATCAAGGTGCAGGTGAAGGCCGACGACGGCTGCTCGTGGACGGCGACGAGCCCGGTGCCGTGGGCCACGATCATCGAGGGGGCGGCGGGATCCGGCAGCGCGGACGTCCGCATCAAGGTCGAGCCGAATGCGGGGCCGGCGAGAAGCGCCACGCTCATGATTGCCGGCGTCCCCTTCGCGCTCGCGCAGGAAGCGCGGAAGTGATCGGAGCTGACGCGGTCGGGATCGGTGATCGATCGGGATCAGGTCGGAGTTGAAAGTTGGACCAGGAGCGCCGTCTTCGATCACCGATCACTGATCACCGATCCCGACAGGCTGCAGTAGAATCCCGTCTCTATGCCCCGTCCAGGCCGCAACGAGCCCTGCCCCTGCGGCAGTGGCAAGAAGTTCAAGCACTGTTGTGAATCGAAGCGCGACGGCTTTCCGTCCGGTCTCGTCGCCCTGCTGATCGCGGGCGCGATCATCGGCGCCATCATCGTCGGCATCTCGAGCGCGAGAGGCAGCTCGGGGTCGGGCCGGGTCTGGTCGTCCGAGCACGGGCACTATCACGACGCGTCGGGCCGGGAAGTCCCGCGCTGAGGCCGGCGGTCAGCGGCGCGTACCGGCTTTCGCGGCATCGCGCCGGTCCTGCTGCGCGCTGAGCAGGCGATAGGTGACGTAGTACTTGTAGATGTTGCTGACGTAGGTGACGGTTTCGCGCCCGATCCGCTCCGAGGCGACGCGTTCGACGTTGCCGAACCAGACGTTGGGATTGAGCCCCCGCTTCTCCGCCTCGCGCCGCAGCTGCCGCAGTCGGCCGGGTCCGGCGTTGTAGGCCGCGAACGTCATCAGCCCCTTGTTCAACGTTGTCCATCGGCTCGTCCTTGAAGTACTCGTCCATCATGAACCGCACGTACTTCACGCCGGCGTGGATGTTCGGCTCCAGCTGCCTGATGTCGCCGACGTTCAGCTGCTTCCCGGTCGGGGGCATCACCTGCATCACCCCGATCGCGCCGACCGGGCTCTTGACGCTGTGGTCGAGCGTCGACTCCTGGTAGCCCTGGGCCGCCATCAGCAGGTAGTCGACCTGGTACTGCGCGCCGTACTTCTTGAACAGATCGATGACCTGCCGGAACTTCCGGCGCTCCGCCTCGGCCGCCGCGTTCTTCGCGTAGGTCGCGTTCTGGAGATATCGGCGCTCGATCACGGCCCGGAACACGTCCCCCTTGCCATGCTTCCGCAGCCACTGGTTCACGGCCTCCCGCAGCCGCGGGTTCTCCTTGCGGAACGCCACCGCGAGGTTGCCGCCGCGGCGCACCGCGACGTCGGGATGGACCTTCAGGCTGGTGAACACCTGCTGCCAGAATTCCGTCAGGCAGTCGTCCACGATGGTGATCGGCGCCAGCCCCGCGTTGACCATCTCGAGCACGTCGTCGTCTTCGAGCACGTCGGGCGCCTCGTTGATCACCACCGGCGCCTTGCCGCGCGCCTTCAAGTCGACGTTCAACCGGGTCAGTGAATCGAAGTAGGAACTGGTCCTGCGGACGAACACTTCCCGGCCGGAGAGATCGTCGACGGTGGCGATTGCCGGGGCTCCCGGCCCGGTGACCACGACCTCGCTGACATTGGTGCGGGTCGGCTCGGAGAACGCCACCAGCGTCTCGAGCTCGGGCCGTACGGTCACCATCGCCGCGACCATGTCGATCTTGCCGGTCGAGAGCGACGGATACAGCAGGTCGCGCGACATCGGCACGATCACCACGTGCACCTTGAGGTTGCCGGTCTTGAGATCGGCGTTCAGGCCCTGCTCGAACGATTTGAGGGCCTCGTAGGTGAGCCCTCGCTCCTGGCCGCGGTCGATGAAGTAGTGCGTGCGGTTGAAGGTGACGCCGACGCGAATCGCCCGGCGCGCGATCATGCTGTCGAGATCACCGGTGAACGGCCGGTCGATCAACGATCGCACCGCTTCGGGGAGCGCATCGTACGGCGAGGGTGTGTTGGGAATCGGCGCATCAGGCGTCGACGCCGCCGGCCCCGCTGATCCGGTCGCGGGTGACGCCGCCGAACTCGCCGCGGGCGCGCTCGTGGCTGCGGGTGCGGACGACGGCTCGTTCGCGCAGGCCATCGTCGCCGCGGCAAGCAGCAGCAACGCGGCGACCTGGTGATACGAGGCGGACGCGCGGGGCTCGATGGGCATGTGGAGGGACGGGCCGCTCAGCGCTTGCGGGCCAGTTTCACCGGGTCGCGCTCAAACACCTTGGTGATCGCTTCGTTGATCCGCTGGATCCGCTGCGTTTCCACCTTGAGCTTCTGGGCCGAGGCGAGCCCCGCGATCAGGCTGCAGCCGATCACGCCCAGGATCACTCGAGAGGTGCCGAACTCGATCATGCCTGCCTCCGAAAATCCACATTCGATGCATGAATCTGCAGCAGCCAACCGCTGCGGTGTGCGCTGCAAGAGATGGTCCCGCGAAGGAGCAGCGTCAGGCGACGCGCCGCGAGGCCGCGAGCCAGCGATCACGCCGCGAATTACGGGCGTGAACGATGGGGCGGCTTACGGCCGTGCCAAGGATTCGGAACCTCGATCACAGCCTGCCGTGATCGAGGTGAGCGACCGGGCGGCGGCGCCAACGCCGTCGTGCGTGAAACCGGCGCGTCCTCGCCACTTTGCGACGACCGCGGTCGTCGTGACGCTGACGGCGTCACTCTTGCGAACGTTGCCGATCGTGGAGTGCTGGATCGGCATCGAGCAGGAGGAGGGGCGGCGGATCGTCCGGCTCGCGGGCCGTCTCGGTGAAGCCCAGGTGCCGGAGATGCTGAAGGCCTGCGCCCAGCCCGGTCCCTTGGTGCTGGATCTCTCCGACCTGCTGTCAGTCGACGCGGCGGGCCTGGAGGCCTTGCAGCGCGTGCGGGCGCAGGGCGCGACGCTCGCCGGGGTGCCGGGCTATATCCAGCTGCAGCTCGAGTCGCCGTCGCGGGTACGTCACGGCATGTGGTGACTGCGCGTGACGGCCAGCGGTGGCAACGCTCGCGCCCGTCCACCCCATGCGCACGGGGACGATCTGGCCGGATGCGAGGCGCGGCGGCGTTCTTGCTAGGTCTGCCGCGTTGTCACGATGACCTTCTCGAACCGCATCCTCGCTGGCCTGGCGGCGGGCGTGCTCGTCGGCCTGTTCCTCGGCGAGCGCGCGGCCGTGCTGAAATGGGCCGCGGACGGCTTCGTCAAGCTGCTGCAGATGACCGTGCTGCCGTTCGTGACGGTGTCGATCATCGGCAGCCTCGGCGCGCTGCGCTACGAAGATGCACGGACGCTCGGGATCCGCACCGGCGCCGTGCTGGCCGGCTTGTGGCTGGTGGCGCTGGTGTTCACGTTCCTGATTCCGCTGACGTTCCCGGACGTGCAGAACGCCGCGTTCTTCAGCACGACCCTGGTCGAGCGGCCAGCGCCGTTCAACTTCGTCGATCTCTACATCCCCTCGAACCCGTTCCACTCGCTCGCCAACAACGCGGTGCCCGCGGTGGTGCTGTTCTCGGTCGTGCTCGGCGCGGCGCTGATTGGCGTCGAGCGCAAGCAGGTGCTCCTCGACGTGCTCGCCGTCGCCCACGATGCGCTGTCGCGCGCGACCAGGTTCGTGGCCCGGCTGACGCCGTACGGGCTGTTCGCGATCGCCGCCACCGCCGCCGGTACGCTCAGCCTCGAGCAGCTCGGTCGGCTGCAGGTGTATCTGATTGCCTACGTCGGCGTCGCGCTGCTGGTCAGCCTGTGGGTGCTGCCGGGCCTGGTCGCCGCGCTCACGCCGATTCCCGTCGTCGACATCTTCGCGTTCACGAGGAACGCGCTGCTGACCGCCTTCGTCGCCGGCGACCTGTTCATCGTCCTGCCGGTCCTGACCGAGGCCGCCCGGACGCTGCTCGAGCGGCACGCGTCGGCCGATCCGGTCACCGCGGCGCTGCCCAGCGTCATCGTGCCGGCGTCCTTCAACTTTCCGCACACCGGGAAGCTGCTGTCGATCAGCTTCGTGCTGTTCGCCGGCTGGTTCGCCGACGCGGTCGTCCGCGTCTCCGACTATCCGCGTCTCGCCCTCACCGGCCTGGTCACCTTCTTCGGCAGCCTGAACGTGGCGGTGCCGTTCCTGCTCGACCTGTTCAGGATTCCGGTCGATACCTTCCAGTTGTTCCTCGCGAGCGGCGTCGTGAACTCCCGGTTCGGCACGCTGGTCGCGGCGATGCACACCGTGACCGTGGCGCTGCTCGGCGCCTGTGCGATGACCGGGTCGCTGCGCTGGCAGCGGCGGCCCCTGATCAAATACGCCGCCGTCACCACGGTGCTCACGGTTGCGGTGATCGGCGGCGCCCGGGTGCTGTTCGCCAGCGTCCTGGATCAGCGCTACACCAAGGACCAGGTGCTGTCGGCCATGCACCTGTCCCGACAGGCGGATCCCGCCGACGTCCATCGCACCGCGATCTCGATGCCGCCGGACGCCGATGGCGCCGGCCAGCTCGAGGCGATTCGATCGCGCGGACGCCTGCGCGTTGGCTTTCTTCCGGACGCGTTGCCGTTCGCGTTCTTCAACCGCCGGCAGGAGCTGGTCGGCTTCGACATCGAGCTGGCCCACCGGCTGGCGAACGAGCTCGGCGTGCGGCTCGACCTGGTGGCGGTGGAGCGCGAGCAGCTCGACGCGGAGCTGGCCCGAGGTTACTGCGACATCGTGATGTCGGGCGTTGCGGTGACTACCGATCGCGCCAGCCGCACCACGCTGTCGAGCCCCTATCTCGACGAGACGCTGGCCTTCGTCGTCCCGGACGCGTCGCGGGCGCGGTTCGAGACCTGGGACGGCATCCGGTCGCTCGGCGCCATCACCATCGACGTGCCCAACGTCCCGTACTACATCGAGCAGCTGCGGCTCCACCTGCCACGCGCCACGCTGCGGCCGATGACCGGCATCGCCGCGACGCTCGAGTTGAAGCCGCAGATCGAGGCGATGGCGCTGCCGGCCGAGCGCGGCTCGGCGTGGACGCTGCTGTATCCCGCGTACTCGGTCGTGGTGCCCGAGCCGGGTCTGGTCAAGGTGCCGCTCGCGTTTCCGATCGCGCGGCGCGACCAGGCGTTCGCGACCTTCATCAACACCTGGATCGACCTCAAGCGGAAGGACGGCACGCTTGACGCGCTCTACCAGTATTGGATCCTCGGCCGCGATCCCGCCGGGCGTCCGGAGCGCTGGTCGATCATCCGCAACGTGCTGCACTGGGTGGAGTAGGACATGACGGCTGCAACGTCCGCGCGTTCACCGCTGGACCGGTTTCTGGGTGTGTTCACGGAGGTGCGTCCGGGCGAGGGACCGACTGCGCTGCTGCTCGCGCTCGACGTGTTCCTGATCCTGATGGCGTACTACGTCCTGAAGCCGGTGCGCGAGGCGCTGATCCTCGGCGAGGGGTCGGCCGAGCTGAAGACCTACATGTCGGCCGGCCAGGTCGTGCTGCTCGCCTTCGTCGTGCCGCTGTACGGGCGCATGGTCTCACGGTTTGCGCGGATGCGGCTGATCAACGTGGTCACGGGGTTCTTCATCGCCTGCCTGGTCGTCTTCTACGTGCTGGCGCAGTTCGCGGTGCCGCTCGCGATCGTCTATTTCATGTGGATCGGCATCTTCAACCTGATGATCGTCGCGCAGTTCTGGTCCTTCGCCAACGACGTCTACTCGAAGGAGGAGGGGCTGCGCCTGTTCGTGATCGTGGGATTCGGGGCGTCGCTCGGCGCCGTGGTTGGCGCCCGGACGGCGGATCGGCTGATCGAGCCGCTCGGCGTCTACCAGCTGATGCTGGTCGGCGCCGCAGTCCTGCTGCTGCAGCTGTTCATCACCAACGTGGTCGACCGCCGCGAGGCAGGGAGGCGGCGGCCGGCAGCGGCCACGGCCGCGGCGGCCGCGCCCTCCGGCACCAACGCGTTCACCATGGTGTTTCGCACCCGCTACCTGCTCTACATGGCGCTGATGCTCATGTTGCTGAACTGGGTCAACACCACCGGCGAATACATCCTCGGCAGCATCGTCAAGGAGACGGCCTCGCAGGCGGTGGCCTCGGGGCAGGCCAACGGTCTGACCGAGGGGCAGCTGATCGGCGACTTCTATTCGAAGTACTTCACGCTGGTGAACATCCTCGGGCTGTTGATGCAGCTGTTCGTCGTGGCGCGGGTGGTGAAGTACCTGGACATCCCGTGGGCGGTGATGATCCTGCCGCTGATTTCGCTCGGGGCCTACAACATCCTCGTGTTCTATCCGGTGCTGATGGCGGTGCTGGCGTCCAAGGTCGTCGAGAACTCGACCGACTACTCGCTGAACAACACCGTGCGTAACATGCTGTTCCTGCCCTGCACCTACGAACAGAAGTTCAGCGCGAAGCAGGCCATCGACTCGTTCTTCGTGAGGATGGGCGACGTGCTGTCGGCCGGCCTGGTGTTCGTCGGCACGGCGGTGGTCACGCTGCAGCCGCGCGGGTTCGCGGCCGTGAACGCCGTGATCGTCCTGGCCTGGCTGGTGCTGGCGTGGCGCGTTGGCCACCAGTACAAGCGGTTGACCGAGTCGAAGCAGGCACCCCAGATGGTGGCGTAGGGTTCGCACGCATTCGAAAGCAGGCGTCAGATGACGGAGTGGACCTTCGACCAATCGGCCGCCGCGGAGCGCCGCGGCCGCATTTCATACGGGCTGCCCGGCAGCGGCGGGCCGCCCCTGTCTTCGCTGGTGCAGATCGAGTTCGGCGCGTACTCGCGCGGGGCGCCGCACCGGCCGACCAACGAAGACCACATGTTGATCATGCACCTTGGCCGGAACCAGGAAGTCATCACGACCAGCCTGCCGCAGGCGGACGTCCCGCGGCCGTTCGAGGAACACGGCTATGCGATGCTGGTCGCCGACGGCGCCGGCAACATGGGTGCGGGCGGGCTGGCCAGCCGGGTCGCGATCAGCGCCATTGCGCACCTGGCGCTGCATTTCGGGAAGTGGAACCTGCGCGTGGACGGCCGGGTCGCGGAAGAGATCATGGAGCGGGCGGAGTGGTTCTACCAGCGCGCCGCCGAGGCCGTCCAGCGGCACAGCCGCGCCAGCCCGCTGTTCGCCGGTATGTGCTCGACCCTGACCGCGGCGTTCAGCGCCGGCGACGAACTGTTCTACGCGCACGTCGGCCACTCGCGCGCCTACTTGTATCGCGACGGCGAGCTGACGCAATTGACCCGCGATCACACCGTCGAGCAGCACCTGCGCGAGTCGACCGGACCGGTGCCGGTGGTGCCAGCCAGCGATCTGGGCGCCATCCTCACCGACGCCATCGGCGCCGGCGAGGGCCTTCCGTCAGTGCAGGTCGACCGACTGGGCCTGCACGACAACGACACGGTCCTGCTGTGCACGGACGGCGTGACCAACGCGCTGGACGACGAGTCGATCGCGGAGTTCCTGTCGCAGCCTCGCCGCATCGAGGACCAGTGCCGGGCGCTGGTCGATCTCGCGTTCACGCGCGGGACGGAAGACGATGCCACCGTGGTGATGGCCAAATACCGCATTCCGGCCGTTTCCCGATAGCTGGACCGGCGCCTCCGGGGCGAACTCGCCCCGCGTCGCCCCGGTCAAGCACCGGCTTCGGCCCCGCCCCGCATCGACGCGTGGCCGCGTCGCGCGGCGCGGTCCGGACACACGATCCCCAGCTTCTTCATCCGGAAGCGCAGGGTGTTGGGATGGAGGCCGAGCCGCTCGGCCGCGTTCTGGCGGCCGTTGATGCGCCAGCCGCAGTCGAGCAGCACGGCCTCGATGTGCGCGCGCTGGACCGAGTCGAGGCTGTCGCCGGTGCCGGCCGCGCCGGCCGCCGATGGGCGCCTCGGTCGTCCGAACGTCTCGTCGAGCATCAGCGTGTCCCCGGTCGACTGGATCATGGCCCGCTCGACCACGTTTTCCAGCTCGCGGACGTTGCCCGGCCACGCCGGCTGCTGCAGCGCCGCCATCACCGCCACCGGCACCTTGGTGATCTTTCGCCCGAGGTCACGTTGATGGCGCTGGATGAAGAACCACACCAGCGACGGAATGTCTTCGACCCGCTCGCGGAGCGCCGGCAGGTAGATCGGGAACACGCTCAGGCGGTAGTAGAGGTCGGCGCGGAACCGGCCGCTGGCCACATCGGCCTCGAGGTCGCGGTGCGTCGCGGCGATCACCCGCACGTCCACCTTCTGCGTGCGCGATGAGCCGACGCGCTCGAATTCCCCTTCCTGCAGCACGCGCAGCAGCTTGGCCTGGATCTCCGGCTGCAGATCGCCGATCTCGTCGAGGAAGATCGTGCCGCCGTCGGCCAGCTCGAAGCGTCCCTGCCGCATCGAGACCGCCCCGGTGAACGAGCCCTTCTCGTGGCCGAACAACTCGCTCTCGACCAGCGTCGGCGGCAGCGCCGCGCAGTTGACCCGCACCAGCGCCCGGGTCCGCCGGCGGCTGCGCGCGTGGATCGCCCGCGCGAACAGCTCCTTGCCGGTGCCGGTCTCGCCCAGCAGCAGTACCGACGCGTGCATCGGCGCCACCTGTCCGAGGCGGGTCAGCGCCAGCCGAAGCGCCGCGCCCTCGCCGACGATGTCGTCGAAGTCGTGGTAGGTCTTGATCTCTTCCTGCAGGTAGATGTTGTCGGCGGCGAGCCGTGCGTTCAGCCGCTCGATCGTCGCGACGCTGGCCCGCAGCGCCGTCTCCTGCCGGCAGCGCTGCAGCGCGACGCCGAAGATCTCGGCGATCAGCCGCACCCGCTCGACCACCGGCTCGCTCCACCGGCGCGACGGCTGGCGCACCCAGATCACCAGCGCGCAGACCACCTGTCCGGCGACGACGACTGGAACGCCGAGCCCGAATCCCTGTCCGTCGTCTGGTTCGGCGGCGAACATGTCCCCGGTAAAGCCGATCGGCACGACGTCGCCCTGCAGCAGCCGATCGAGCAGCCAGCGCGGTGGACAGGCGGGCTCGCCGAAGGTCCGCTCTTCCGCCGGCCAGGCGTGCACGGCGCCGATCGCTCCCGCGGAGAACTCGATCAGCGAACAGGCGTCGGCGGCGGTGGCTTCTCCGACCTGGTTCAGTGCGCCGACGATGGCTGAGCCGACGTCCTCGACGTGCAGGCGCGTGAACTGTGATGACAATGTGGCGGCCAGCCGCTCGAACTGCTGCAGTTCGCCGTCGTGGCCCGGCCGCGTGGGGGAAAACGCGATCACTTGCATGGAACCCACCCTGACGTCACCCGTTCATCTTCCCGGTCCACCTGCGATCCCGGTGACATGGCTCGCCGCACAGGGCAGCACAGATCGCAGGCTCGACAATGCGGTCTCCCGTCGTAATTACTGGCCGGGGGTTGTGTCGAATGCCCGATTGTAGTGAGTGGAGATGCCGGGAAGGGAGAGCGGAAATACCGGAAAGCTGCGAGTAAAAATACCGGGACGAGCCCGGTAAAACTACTGAGTACCGACTGCCCAGCTCAGCCGTTGGTCATTCGCCGGCCAGGCGATGCTGCACGGCGTAGCGAACCAGTTGGGCGGTCGATTGCACGCCGAGCGCATGCATCATCTCGTATTTGTGGCTCTCGACCGTGCGCGTCGACAGGCTCAGGATGTCCGCAATTTCCTTCATGCGGCGTCCTTCGGCGATGAGTCGCAGCACCTCGCGCTTGCGGCCGGTGAGACGCACCGCGGCTGCCGGCGCCGGAGCCGACAACCGGGCAAAGACGACGCGAGTCACGGCCGGCGTCAGGTAGATGCGCCCTTGCAGCACCTCGTTGATCGCCGGCGGCAGTTCTTCGCCCGCCGCGTGCTTCACGAGAAAGCCCGACGCTCCCGCGCGCATCGCTTCGGTCGCCAGCTCCGCATCCCCGTGCATCGTGAGGACGATGATCTTGGTGTCGCCCTTGTCGGCAGCCAGCCGACGCAATGCGTCGATCCCGCTCAGCGCGGGTACGGAGACGTCGATGATGATGACGTCGGGCCGCAGACGGGCGGCGGCATCGAGCAGCTGCGTCGCGTTGGAGACGGTGGCGACGACCTCGAACTGATCGCGGAGCAGCCGCACCAGCCCCTCGATCACCGTTCGGTGTTCGTCGGCAATCAGGATCGTGGGCCGGGCCATGGGTCCTCCGCAGGGTGTCGTCGCCAAGTGCGACGGACTATCCCGTGGAGGCCGGCGGGAAGTCAAGCAGCGCCGGCGACGGTCCGCGACCGACAGCCGCCGTTCGGAGCGGGCTATTTCGCCGCCCCTTTCGGTCCGGGATAGGTCGCGAAGATCGCATCGACACCTTGTGTGAGGTCCTGGATTCGCTTCGCCGGGTCGTCGTTGATCTGTCGCCTGGTCGCTGCACTCCAGACCGTCGTCTTCCAATCGGGCAGCGACAGGACGATGGCGAGGCGGCCGATCGGCAGGGTCGCGCCGGCCGGGTCCTTGCCCTGCTTTTCCAGCTTCTGCAGCGCCTTGAGATCGACCTCGCTGCTCCGCAGCGTGTAGTAGGCGAGGACCAGGTCGCCGCCGGATTCGACGCGTTTGAGTCCGAGTCCGGCCATCTTGGCGTCGATGGTGGAGACGATGGTGTTGTGGGCGTTGCGATCGAAGGCTTCGTGGCCGGCGCGCCAGGTATAGGTGCGGAAGGTCTTGAAGTCGGCGGTCTTGTCGATGTGGGTCTCGACCTCGCCGATCGGCTGGACGCCGGGTGTCAGGCTGAGGACGAGGGCGAGGGCGCAGGCAATGGTCGTCATGCCTGTCCTGAGGCAACTCGCATGCCCTCCCGATCGCCCGCCGAATCATGTGATTACGGGCGTCGTACGGCTCTGCAGGACGGCCCGCGGTGACCGCGGATGGTCGGGGTCACCACATGCCGTCAGTCACCTCGAGTGCGCTCCAGCTCGATCTCGTCGTCGACTTGTCGCTCGGCGACGAGCCAGTCCTCCATCGCCTTCCCGTCCTGGCCACCTCTGGCCTCGTAGATCTCGTGCGCCCGCTTCACGATCCTGTCCATGCGGGATTCGGCGGGTCTCGTTGCGGAATCCACACCTGACCTGCCGGGCGACTCAGCGTCCGCCATACCGGCCTCCAGACGATCCGCCGCGTTCATTCATTCACCCTCGCCCCCGCTCGACCCGTTGCCGGGCTCCCTGCCGAACGCCCCTGCCACTTTGCTCGACGCCGGCACCGACCGGTCGGGGTATCGCGACTCTGCTTCTTTTTGGGCGATGGAACGGCTCCCGGCCTTGTGCGACATCTGCACGTCGGTGTGCTCATCACCCGGTTCGTCGCCCACACGACCGGCGGCATCCTCCGGCGGTGGCGCGCTCGTATCGAGGGGCGGGTGCGCGGCACGTTCCGCGCGCTCTTCAGCTGCCGATTCCCGATTGCTGATCCCTGGATTCCGCCCTGGCGCATCACTGTCGTTGGGCTTCGCAGGCGACACTCGGTCTGTGCTCATGGGAACTCCTGTGTTCCGATGGAGTGCAAGCAGTGGGCCGACCGAGTCAAGAAGCATGGACGAGGTGAAGCATCTTCGATGGCGAGCGCAGCGAATGCCCGCTCGCGATCAATCCGGCGGCGGGCCGCCGCGCGCCGCGCGACGGCCCGTGATCCGGTCGATGGTGATGCGATAGACGACCACGGCGTGGCGTTCCGTCGAGCCGACCTTGGCCGCGGCCGGCTGCCACCATTCGGGACGCTGCTGAAACAGCGCCTCGGCGCGCCGGCGCGCCTCGGCCTCGGCCGGAGAGGCGTGGATCTCCTCGTAGCGTCCGAACACGATCACGCTCGACCAGCGATCCTTGTCGGCGATGTCCTCGACCTCGAGGCAGACCAGCGGATTCTCACGCATCCACTCGACCTTCTGGCCGACGGTGGAGAAGCCGTAGATGCAGCGCGCATCGGCGTCGAACGAGAAATGAACCGGCACCACGTACGGCTGGCCGTCACGTGCGCAGCCGAGCCGGCCCAGTTGCGTTCGGTGCAGGACCTCGGTGCACTCCTGAGGCGTGAGCTCGTGGACGATCATGAAGTTGGTGCTCGGTGCTGGGTGCTCGGTGCTGGGTGCTTGGTGCCCGGTGCCGTGGGCTCGCTCGACGTTCAGTATACGGCGATGGCGGGGAACTTCTTCGCAGAGTCGGAGGAGAATTCCACTTCCCGGACGGCCCCATCCGGACGCTCGTATCTTCCGCCTTCAATGCAACCGTCTTCAGTTCGTGGCTTCCGCCTTCAGGCGGAAGAGCACGTTCGCACGCCTCACGTAGCATGCAGCACGCGATCGAATCGCCACTGCGGCTGCCGGGTCCCGTCCGCGGACAGCCCCACCCGTCCTCGGCCCCAAGAGCACTTGTCACGTGAGAGGGGCCTGCGCGGCGGGCGGGGCGGCCCCGTCCGCGGCCACCCGCGACCTTGCGCGATTCTCGGCGCCTGGCTCGAACCGACTCTGCGTCGCACGTGACGCCGAGCACGTCCGCACGTAGCACGTAGCACGCAGCACGTGATTGACGCTCGCCGAAGATGCAGCGCTGCCGCCCTTCCCAATCACCCGGCGCGGCCATCGCGGGCCGACGCCTGGACACCTCGCGCGAGCGCCTCTGCGCGTGTCTTGATCGGCCCCAGCGACATCCGTCTGATCAGGCGAATCCCCGGCGACAGGAACGACCAGTACCAGCGGAATCTTGCTCGGGCGGTGGCGTCGGTCGCGGCCGCGCGCGTCTCGGTCAGGAACAAGGAGCGATCGGCGCCCGTCGGATCGGCGCGCAGGGTCCAGGCGATACGCACGTAGCCGGGCTCGTCGAAGGTGGGGAATGCGTCGGCTGGCACCGAGCGGAACGTCACATTCGGCTCCCACGGCTTCGTCACCGCCCCGACGACGAGGGCCCGGTCCGGGACGTCCGCAAGCACGACCCATCCGAGGGCCAGCATCTCGTCGACGAGCCCTCGAGGAACCCGCGATCGACCCGGCGCCGCCGCGGGACGCGAGCGGTCGGGCGTTGCGCCCAGGAGCAGCTCGCGCCCCCTGAATATCGCGCGGACGAGCGGCAGCGAGGACAGATCGAGATCGCGGGCGACGGATAGCGTGACGGCCGCCGGCGCTCGCACGTGGACATGATGCCGTTCGACCACGTCGCAGTCGGGCATGAACCGATCGAGCAGCGCGTCGCGCTCGAATGGTCTGGACGGCGCCGGACGCCCGTAACGCATCCACGTCATCGCCACGTAGCTGGCGTAGCCGGCGGCGGCAAGACCGAGTCCGCCGGCCATCCATCGGATGCGTCTGGCATGTGCTGACGTTCGTGTCACGGAAGCCTCCGCGTCCCGGACGATGTCATACCTGTGACGGCCGGCGATCACCTGAGCGAACACTCGACGCAGCCGATATCCGGCACGATGAAGTCATGCGCCTTCTGCTTGACCATCAGCACCGGACACGGCGCCGCGCGAACGACCGTCTCGGCCACGCTGCCGAGCAGCGCCGCGCTCGTGCCCGTGCGGCCGTGCGTGCCGAGCACGATGAGGTCGATGTGTGCGTCCTCCGCGTAGCGCGTGATCGCCAGGGCCGTGGCCGGCGAGGTTACCACCGCCGTCGTGGTGGACAACGAGGCAACTTCCGGCTTCACCAGCGTGGTGAGCCGGGCCCTCGCAATGGCCTCGAGATCGCGCTGGACGTGCGGAAACTCCGACACGCTGCCCTCGGTGCCGGCCTCGAGCGCGAAGTCGTCGTCGACGACGTGCAGGACGTGCAGCGTCGCGTTGAAGCGGCGCGCCAGCTCCTGTCCGTACGCCAGGGCGTGAACGGACGTCTGTTCGAAGTCGATGGGGACGAGAATATTTCTGAGCGTAATCATCACAGGCCTCCGTGGCCGGCGGCCGCGGCGAGCGGCCGGGCATCGACGGTGTGCGCGAACCGCGTGGCGAACGTGACCAGGTCGGCCCAGTCGGTGTAGACGTAGTCGCGGCTCGTGTCGGTGTCGCCGCCGGCGCGCGAGGCCATCCACTTCATCGCCATCCGCTTGAACCAGCCGTACTGCGTATAGAGCAGCGCGCCCGCCACGATCTTCGTGATCGTCGGATGCCAGCCGGTCTCTTTGGTGAAGCGATCGACGATGGCCTGCAGATCCCGATCGACCTTTTCCTTCCGCTCCAGAACTCCCAGGCAGACCGAGACGAAGGCGGTCGGCCGGCCGTTGAGCGCCTCATGATTCACCCGGACCCAGTGCTCGACCGCCTGCTGATAGCGGCCGGCGTGGATCGACGCCGCTACCACGACACCGTCGAAGTCGCCGGCGATGTGCGTGGTCCGGCCGGCGTCGGCCACGACCGCGGTGAATCGCTCACGGCGCAATGTCTCGGCAATCGCGCCCGCGATCTTCACGGTGTGACCCTCGGTGGTTCCGAAGACGACCAGGATGCGAGCCATGATGACCTCCGTGCCTTGACGACACCCTCTGACGTTGCAAGCGCCACGCCGGTGCGTTCGCGCCCGCGGACGCGCCGATCGACTGGCATGGCTCTGAAGCAGTGGGGAATCGTTCGCGGTCGTGCGGACAATCCGTCGGCGCGAATCAGTGCGCCGGCGCCAGACGGCGGCGCACGACCTTCATGGCCTGACCGGCCACAGCGGGGAAGACGCCGCAGACGCCGACGACCACCCACGCGCGCGCGTCCAGCGTGGCGACCCCGAGAATCGAGGCGAGCGGCCCCCACGTCGTCAACAACTGGAGCAGCGTGGCGAGCGCGACGGCGGCCACCGCGAACGGGTTGGCGAGCGCGCGCAGCGGGTGCAGGACCGCGTCTTCGCTCCGGGCATTCCCGAGGTGCGCGATCTGGCCGAACGCGAGCGTCATGAAGGCGACCGTCGTCGCCTGGTCGGGCGCGTTGCGCAGACTCCACCAGAAGGCGGCCAGCGTCGCTGCGGTGATCATTCCGCCGTAGGTGAGGATGGCCGTGACGAAGGTTCGCGACAGGATGGCCTGGTTGGGATCGCGAGGCGGCCGCTCCATCACGCCGGTATCGCCGGGTTCGACCGCAAGCGCGAGCGCGGGGAACGTGTCGGTCACCATGTTCAGCCAGAGCAGCTGCAGCGGCTCAACGGGCAGCGGCAGACCGGCAAGGCTCGCCAGGAGCAACACGAGAATTTCGGCGACGTTGCAGCTGAAGAGATACAGGACGAACTTGCGGATGTTGTCGAAGATGACGCGGCCCTCTTCGACCGCGGCGGCGATGGTCTCGAACCGATCGTCCTGCAGCACGATGGCCGAGGCTCCCTTCGCCACGTCGGTGCCCCGCCCACCCATGGCCACGCCGACGTCGGCCTTCTTGAGCGCGGCGGCGTCGTTGATGCCATCGCCGAGCATCGCGACGATCTCGCCGCGGCGTTGCAGCGCCTCGACGATTCGCAGCTTGTGTTCCGGGCTGACCCGGCAGAACACGCTGGTGCCCGCCACTCGCGTGGCGAGCTGTTCGGGGCTGAGCCGATCGAGCTCGCGGCCGTCGATCGTGGCGGATTCCGGCCCCGCCAGGCCGATCGCGCTGGCGACGGCGACCGCAGTCCCGCGCTGGTCGCCCGTGATCATGACGGTGCGGAGACCGGCCGCCCGCAGTTGCGCGACCGTCGCCGGTACTCCGTCGGCGACAGGGTCGGCGATCCCGACGAGCCCCTCGAATACCAGGCCATGGAGAGCCTTGGCACCGTGTCCGGCGACGTGCCCCGATGCGACCGCGAGGACGCGCAAACCGCGCCCCGCCATCTCCTCGTTGATGGCGACGATCTCCGCACGCCGCTGCGGGTCGAGCGCGCGGATCGCGGCGTCCGCGCGTTCTCCCTCGCAGAGGGGCAGCACCGCCGAGGGGGCGCCTTTCGCGAGGGCCGTCGTGCCGCCGGCGCCATCGTAGAAGACCGCCATCAGCTTTCGGTCGCTCGAGAACGGCAGCAGCCGGTGTGGCACGGGCGGCATGCTCTCTCCGACGAACCGCGTGCGTGCGCGCAGCATCGCCACGTCCACGGGGTTGCTGGCCGCGAGCGTGCCCGGGCTTGCGTCATGCGCCTGGGCCTGGCTGGCGCGCGCCGCCAGGTCCACCAGGCGGACCAGCGTCGCCGGAGCGAGTGAGTCCCTGTCCCGATCGAGCCGCCATTCGACGCCGCCCGCCCACAGCTGCACGACCGTCATGTCGCCGGACGTCAGCGTGCGCGTCTTGTCCGTGCAGATGACGGTGGTGGATCCCAGCGTCTCGACCGAAGGCAACCGGCGCACCAGGGCGTGGCGTCTGGCCATCCGGTGCATGCCGACCGCAAGCGCGATCGTCGCGACGGCGGGAAGGGCTTCGGGCATCGCGGCGACCGCCAGCGCAATGCCCGATTCGATCACGACTTCGGCGGTGGCGCCGCCGAGGAATTCCAGCACGCCGACCAGTCCGGCCAGCCCCACGGTGATCCAGGCCAGCCGGCGGCCGAGCGCGTCGAGCCTGCGCTCCAGCGGCGTCGCTTCGTCCTCGACGGCGTTGACCAGCAGGCCGATCCGGCCGAGCTCCGTCGCTGTTGCCGTCGCGACGACTACGCCGAACCCCGTGCCGCTGACGACCGTCGTCCCCATGTAGGCCATGGTCGTCCGGTCGGCGAGGGGTGTCTCCTCCGGCTGCGGCGGGTCCGCCGTCTTCGTGACCGGCAGCGACTCACCGCTGAGCGGCGCCTCGTTGGCGAGCAGATCGATGGCCTCGATCACGCGGAGATCGGCCAGCACCTGGTTGCCGGCGTCGAGCCGGACGATGTCGCCGGGCACGAGCCGCTCGGCAGCCAGGAGTTGCAGGCGCGATCCACGCCGGACAGTGGCGCGGCCGGTGTCCGCGGCGAGCAGCGACTCCATCGCGCGTCGCGCCCGCCACTCGGTGACGAACCCGAGCGCGGCGTTGATGACGAGCACCGACCCGATCGCGGCGGCTTCGATCCAGTCGCCCAGCAGCAGCGAGACGGCACACGCCGCGACCAGCAGCGCGACGACGATCGTGCGGAGCTGCCGGCCCAGGATCGTCAGCGCGGAGACCCTGGGAGGGGGAGGGAGGCGGTTCGCGCCGAGCGTCCGCAGCCGGGCGGCGGCTTCCTCGTCGGAGAGCCCTTCCGCCCTCGTCTGCCACCGGTCCAGCACCTCTCCCGCGCCCAGCGCGTGCCAGGCGGCCGGAGCGGACCCTGCCGGATCGGCAGCGGGTACCGTCGCCACGAACATGCCGCCCTCCCAATCTCCCAGGCACCGCTCACGCTTCGTGCGGCGTGGCGTCGTCCCGGACCGTGAGCACCGGGCAGACAGCACGCCGCACCACGTGCTCGGCCGTCGAACCGAATACCAGCCGATCGAGCGCGTTGCGGCCGTGAACGCCGAGCACGATCAGGTCGATCTCGCGCGCGGCCGCGACGCGGAGGATCTCGACGTAGGGACGGCCCTTCGCCACGACGTCGATCGTCTCGCAGCTCGCGCCGCACGCTCTCGGGCACGAACGCGCGCAGCTTGGTCCACGCGTGTCTCTCGAGCGCTGTCTCATACGTCGCGACGTCGAACGAGGCGCCGACGATCGGATCGAAGCCGACCGGCAGCGGTTCGACGACGTGCATGGCCGTCAGCGGCGCTCCCGCGTGGGTTGCCAGCATTTCTGCGTAGCGCAGCGCCATCTCCGAGCCGCCGGAGAAGTCCGTGGCATAGAGGATGCGCCGGAAGGGAGCGCCGCGAGGCTGCTCGACGACCGGCGCATGCGAAGGCACGACCATCACCGGGACCGGCGATGTCCGGAGCACCTTCTCGGTTACCGACCCGAGCAGGAGGCGATCGAATCCGGAGCGGCCGTGGCTGCCCATCACGATGAGATCCGCGGACAGGCGCTCGGCCTGCAGCAGGATCTCCTTTCGCACCGAGGGCGCTTCCACGATCTGCTGTTCGACCGTGAGGGAGGCGGACCGATCGAGGCCGAGGAACTGCGGGAGCTCCGCGATCACGCGGTCGCGGTCCACGACCTCCAGGCCGAATGGACCCGGGCCCTCGGGCCCGAACGGAACCGCCGGCACCGGGCTCGCCACCGGGAGCACGTGCAGCGCCGTGACCACGGCGTGATGGCTCCTGGCCACGGCGACCGCCCTGTCGAACGCATGCCGGGAGAACGAGGAGAAATCGACCGGACAAAGAACACGGCGTATCCGAAGCATGGCGTCCTCCATTGACTGGTGACTACAGCGCCAGATGCGTCAGCGCTGCGGCCCGACCCTGCGCGGTCAGACTGCGCGCCTCTTCCGGAAACAGCGCGACCTTGAGGACACCGTCCCCCTGGCGGCTGAACAGCTCGTAGGCGTCGGCGATGTCGTCCAGCGCGAAGCGATGCGTGATCAGCGGCGTCAGGTCCATGCGGCCCTCGGCCACCATGGTCATCAGGCGTCGCATCCGCTCCTTCCCGCCCGGGCACAGCGTCGTCACGATGCGCTGATCCGCGAGGCCCGCATACAGTGCCTCGTACGGCGCGACCAGCTTTCCGGAGTACACGCCCAGGCTCGAGAGCACGCCGCCGGGGCGGATCGAGCGCAGCGCGGCCTCGAAGGTTTCCTGCCGGCCGAGCGCTTCGATGGCGACGTCCACACCGCGGCCGCCGGTCAGTTCCTTCAGCCGCGCGACCACATCGTCGGTGCGCGGATCGAGCGTGACGGTCGCGCCGAATCGCCGCGCGATCTCGCGCCGCTTCGCGACCGGATCGATCGCCGACAATCAGCGAGGCTCCGCGGAGCCGTGCCCCCTCGGTGGCGCAGAGGCCGATCGGTCCCTGCGCGAATACCGCGACCGCGTCGCCGATGCGGATGTTTCCGCTCTCGGCGCCCGAGATCCCGGTCGAGGCGATGTCCGGGAGCATCAGCACCTGCTCGTCGGTGAGGCTGTCGGGCACGACGGCGAGATTGGCGCGGGCGTGCGGGACCAGCAGGTACTCGGCCCAGGCGCCGTTGATGGTGTTGCCGAACCGCCAGCCGCCGAGGGCGCCGCCGCACTGGGAATGCGCGGCGTTGAGGCAGTAGAAGCATTGCCCGCACGGCGTGATCGCGCCGACGATGACCCGCTGGCCGACCTGGAACTCGTCGTCGAGTCCCTCTCCGAGCTCGGCAATCACGCCAACCGGTTCGTGGCCGAGGATGAGGCCACTGCGGACCGGATACTCACCTTTGACGATGTGCACGTCGGTGCCGCAAATCGTGGTTGCCGTGAGCCGGATGACTGCCTCGCCGGCTCGTGCCCGTGGTCGTGGAACCTCTTCGACCTGCAGCCGATCCACGCCGCGAAATACCACCGCCTTCATCGTGTCCATGAGCCTGTCCTTCCCGGGGCGGAAGACGCACCCGATGGAGAAGGGGCAATGCGGGTGCCAGGGCGTGTCGCCGTCTTTGTTGATCGATCCCGCTGACGGGTCGCGAGCGGTGTGGATTCTTTCGCGGTGGCGCGGAGTTTTGCGGAGAGCCCGAGGCTGGCCTACAGGCCCGGCCCGACGAGAGCGGTCACGATCGCGCCGGCACCGAAGGCGGCGGCGGCGACGACGAAGCCGAGCGCGAGCATCTCGAACCCGGCGCGCCACCAGCGGTCGAGTGTCACCGTCGCCCGTGCCGCGCCAACCAGGAAGAGCGTGACGAACGTGAAGGCGGCCGAGGTGACGAACGTCTCGCTGGCGGCCGTGCCGAAGAGGCACGGGATCAACGGCACGGCGCCGATCGTCACGAAGGCCAGGAACGTGGCGAGGCCATGCCGCGCGGGAGAGGCTTCCTCTTCAGGTTTGTTCTGAGCCGCCAGCGCGCTCTCGTGCGAACGGATGCTCAGGTAGTTGCCGACGCCCATCGAGAGTCCGTCCGCCAGCAGGTTGGCGACGCCGACGATCAGCGCGGCCCTCGACGACAACCCGCCACCGGCCACCGACGCGACCACGGCGAACGTGGTGATCAAGCCGTCGTTCGCTCCGTAGACGACGTCGCGAATGTAGTGGCGGGCGGTCGCCACGGTGCCGTGCGGCTCCTGGTGATTGGACGACCTGACCGGGAGCCCTGGACGACCGGCCGTCATCTCGATCTCATCGGCCGAATCGCCCGACGCCGAGTGCTGCCGCGGCGACGACCGCGGCGGGCGCCCCGAGCACGGTCAGGAGCGCGCTCATCTTGAGCGTCGACAGTGTGGGTCCGGGCCCGACGGATGCGGTGGCGAAGAACAGCGCGCCCGTGAAGCCGATGCTGGCGATCAGCCCGACCACCGCCAGCTCGGGCAAGCCGATGCGCCGCGGCAGAATCAGCCCCAGCGGGACCGCGAGTGCGACGCCGATGATCAGGCCGATTGGCTTGGCGAGGAACGCCAGCAGCGGAATCGTCCAGACCGTCCAATACAGCACCTGGAGCGGGACGCCGCCGTTGACCAGGCCGAACAGGAACAGCGCGGCCTGCGCCGGGTGACGGCACCACAGCTCGAAGCGGCTCAGGGTGTCTCGCGCGTCGGGCGCCGCATCCACGAAGAAGCCGGGATCGCGGGGCGCGTGCGGGAGAAACGGCACAATCGGGACCAGTGCGAGAGCCGGCGTGAGCCCGCCGAGATACAGGGCGCTCCACGACAAGCCGCCGCCGACGACCAGGTAGGGCCAGAAGCTGACGACGCCGAGGCGCCTGAGGAGCAGGGCACTGGCGAGCGCCGCCGCCATCAGTGCACCGAGCAGGTCCAGGCGCAACGTGCCGGTCGCGCCGCTGGCGGCCAACGCCGCGACGCCGATGGCGTTTGCGCAGACGGTGGCCAGAACGAACCACGCGACGACTGGATGCCGCCCGAAGATCAGCCGGACGAGGAAATAGCCGAATGCCACGTCGCTGACCAGGACAATGGGCCATCCCTCCGAGAGGCGCGGTTCATCGAGATACGGCGCCGCAGCCAGGAACAGCACCGCCGGCAGCAGCGCCGCGCCCACCGCACCGGCCAGCGGGAGCAGGACCCGCCGCCAATGCGAGAGCATGCCGTCGGGAGCGGTCGCTTCCGCGACTTCCTTCATCACCCAGCCGAAGAACAGGACCATCGCGACGTCGTTCACCAGGAACGACATCGAGAACACCGCACGGAAGTAGCTCTCTGGCGCGGTGTTGACCCAGAGCAGGGCGATTGCCGCGCCGAGCGGCAACATCAGCAGGTATTCGACGGCGAAGTGCCAGAGGCGTGGGACGGGAGCAATGGGCTGCATCGGACCCTCATCGAGCGGTCGTGAGGCGGTTCGGGATCCGGCGGATACGTCCGGAGTCCACGGTCGTGCCGTCTCGCGCCACGGTCTGAAAATGGAGGTCGTCACCGGCGATCTCGGCCAGCATGAACGCCCGGTCCTGATCGAACCCGGCGGCGGTCGTTTCCGCGCGCTGGAGATCACCCCGGCGAAGCTGGCCTCCCGAACCGACGACGAAGTAGTGGATGCCCTTCTGCGGGGTCAGCCGCTCGTAGACGTGGTCGTGCCCGGACAGCACCACCTGGACGCCATGCTTGAGCAGCAGGGGCTCGAGCAGGACGCGCACGTCCAGATTGGAGCCATGTCGTCCGGCGTTGCCGTAGAGCGGATGGTGGAAATAGGCGATGCGCCACTCTTCGGTCGCCTGTTGCATGGCTGCGTCGGCCCACTTGAGCTGTTCCGCATCGAGCACGTTGGTGTCGAGCACGAAGAACCGGACGTTTCCGTGTGCATGGCTGTAGTAGCGGCGGCCTTCCATGCCGATCGGGGCGTAGCGAATCGTGGAGATGTCGTCGTGGTTGCCGAGGGCGGCCCGGAACACTACGCCCAGCTCGAGGAGCCCGCGATACGGCCGCGCGAACTTTCGCTCGAGATCGGCCGGCTTCTGGGAGCCGTAGAAGTTGTCCCCCATCATCAGCACGAGGCCGAACGGAAACTGCCGGTGCATGGCAACCATCTGGCTGGCGGTCTCGAGCTGGGGGCGGTCCCCGGTGCCGTTGTCGCCGATCACGGCCAGCTTCAAGGAGCCCGCGACGTTTGGCAGCAGCACCGTTCGGGCAGCCGGCAGCGCGGTCAGCACACCCAGGAGGATGACTGTGAGGGCAATTCGCGGCATGCCTTCTACTGAGCAACGCGGCTGCCAGCCGCGTGATGCAGATCGAGGCGCGAATCGCGCGATCGGGTGTCGGCAGTCCTGCCGTGATGGGAACTATCCGGCGGGGCCGCGAAATATTCCGCAGCTGATCGGACGGAACCGGCTCGCGCGATTACGGCGTCGTCCAGTCGATCGGCGACTGGTCGATCTGGATGTAGCCGTCCTTCACCCAGGTCTCGTTGTGATGCCGCGCCGACAGGTAGGTGGTCAGCTGCACGCGGATGCCGGGTGCGAGCTGGGCGTGCAGCACGGCATTGGCGGTCGAGTTGTTGAAGCCGAAGCCAATCTCCTGCAGCTGGTTGGCATTGACGCCGTTGACCATGCTGGCGTCCGCGGTGTTGCGGTGCGACAGGTTCTGCACCTGCGACGTGAACGCCGCGCCGAAATCGAGCTTGAAGCCCTTGAACTCCGCGCCCGGGTCCTTGGTGGTCTCGAAGACGTTGATGCCTCGCCGATCCTGCGGCCGCAGGTACTGGATGGTCATCGGCCGGCCCTTGGTCCACGAAGCCTTCACCTCCTCGGCCGCCTTCTCTTCGGCGGTCTTTTCGGCCGGGGCCGCGGCCGGCTTATCCGAGTTCGCTGCCGCGGCAGGCGGCGCGACGGCCGTCGTCTGGGCGGTGACTGGCCAGGCCAGCATCAGCAGGGCGGTGAATGCGGTGGCGACACAGTATGTGCGTTTCATGATGGCGTCCTCTATACAGTCGCTGAGAAGAAGATCAAGGAATGACGTGCGATCAGGTCAGGGGTACCGCGAGCAGCGCCTCGAAGGACACGACGACCTTCGGGTCGGTCTTGAGCATGCCGAGCATGGCGGTCGGCGGCTTGATGCCGAAGTCGGTCATCAGCAGCGGAACCTCTCCTTTGATCGACAGCCCGGCGTCGTTGCGCGCGGTCTGCAGAACCATCGCGATCTCACGCTCGACGCCGGCAATGCGCAGCACGCCGATCGCCTTGACGCCGGCCGCGGCCGGCTCGGACCGCACCAGCCGGAACGTGATGTCGGCGTGTTCCTGGACCCGCAGCGCCTTGTGCATGTTCTTGTCGAGCCCCTGCTTCGGCGAGGTCAGGGTCGCGGCCGCGACCGCGACCTCGAACGCCGCCACGCCGCCCGGCTTCTGCACCTCTTCCCAGAAGGCCGGCCCAGGGGTGATCGGGCCGAACTCGGCGCGCGTGACCCGGAGCGCGGCGGTGCTGGCGGTGAAGGCGTGGATGTTGGAGGTGCCGCTCACGGTGATGCGGGCCGATCCAACGGAGATCGGAGTCTGCGCCTGGGGCGCCGCGGCGATTCCGGCAACAGCAGCCACCGTCGTCGCCAGAATCAGTCCCGTGACCCGTCTACGAATCGAAGTCGTCGTCATATGAGTCCTCGCTGTCGTCGTTGATGCCTCATCCATAGCCGTCTCGTCGGTGTGGCATCATGCCGGCATGCTGCTGCCCGCGCTGATGGTGGTCAGCCTCGTGCTCCTGGCCTTGACCAGCCATCTGATCTGGCGTGCGTGGGTGACGCCGCCGGCCACCGACTCCATCGCCCGGCTGGAGGAGATTCGATACGCGCTCGACCAGGCCGCGATCGTGGCGTCGACCGACCAGCGCGGAGTCATCACCTACGTCAACGACAAGTTCTGCGAAATCTCGAAGTACCCCCGCGAGGAGTTGCTCGGGCAGGATCACCGGATCATCAACTCCGGTTATCACCCCAAGGAGTACATCCGGGAGCTGTGGCGCACGATTGCGCGCGGGCAGGTGTGGCGCGGCGAGCTTCGCAACCGCGCCAAGGACGGGTCGATCTACTGGGTCGATACGACGATCGTCCCGTTCCTCGACGAACGCGGCAAGCCGCGGCAGTACCTGTCGATCCGGAGCGACATCACGCGGCGCAAGGAAGCGGAAGCGCAACTCGCGGCGCAGGCGGCGCTGACGCACCTGGGCGAGATTGCCGCGGTCGTGGCCCACGAGGTCCGCAACCCGCTCGCCGGCGTGCGCGCCTCGCTCGAGGTGCTGAGGTCGAGGGCCGCCGGCAGCTCGAAGGAGCGCGAGATCATCCAGGTGATGATCGACCGGCTCGACGCGCTCAACGCCAAGGTCACCGACATCCTGCGGTTCGCCCAGCCGCGCAATCCGGTGCTGCGCACGCGTCGAGATCCTGCCGATCGTCCACGACGCCGTCGCCAGCACCCAGGCATCCGGCGGCATCAGCTGCCGCGTGCACGTCACTTCGGCGCAGGCGCTGGCGGTCCGCGCCGACCCGGAGATGCTGCGCGCGGCGCTGCTGAACGTGCTGTTGAACGCCTGCCAGTCAGGCAGCGAGAGCGTAGAGGTGTCGACCGTCGCCACCGGCAACGCCTGCCGGATCGTCGTCGCCGATCGCGGCGCCGGCATTCCGCCGGACGTCGCCGCACGGATCTTCGATGCGTTCTATACGACCAAGCAGGCGGGCACCGGGCTCGGGCTGCCGATCGTCAAGCGGCTGATGGACCTGCAGCAGGGAACGATTGCCATCCGCCGCCGCGACGGCGGCGGCACGATCGCGGAGCTGACGGTTCCGCTCGCGGCCGTGCCGGCGCCCGTCCCGGTCAGCCCTCGCGCGTGACGGTGTCGCCCGCGGTGGTCGCGGACTCTGGCTGCGCCGATGCCGGCGCTGGTGGAACCGCGAGCACCAGGCGGTGCGCGACGCAGAGCACGCGGTAGGTCACCGATCCCATTCGCGGACCGAGCAGCGGCGACGAATGGAGTCCCATGACGATGAGGCCGGCGTCGCGATCGTTGGCGACCTTGGCAATCTCCTCCGCCGGCTCGCCGTAGGCGACCAGCCCCTCGCGGGTCAGGCCCGACGGCATGCGCTCGACCGCCGTCTCCATGTCCCGTTCCGCCCGGTATCGGCGCTCCGCGTCGATCTTCGCCACGTGCGGCTGCAGCGCCGCCAGCGCCCGCACCGGCTCGACCACGTGCAGCAGCACCAGCGCCGCGCTCAGGCCTTCGGCGATCGCCTGCGCGATGCGGACCTGATGCGGCGTCGCGGCCGTCAGGTCGACCGGCGCGAGCACCCGCCGCACGATCCGTGCGACGTCCGCCATCTTCTCGGGGCCGCGATCGCTCCCGGGGGTGACGAGCACCGGGACGGTGGTCTCCCGCAGCACGCGCTCGGTCGTCGAGCCGAAGAACAGCTTGCGGAAGCCGGTCAGGCCGTGCGAGCTCATCACGATGGCGTCGCAGCCCTTTTCGTGCGAGACGCGCAGGATCTCCGGCGCCGACTTGCCGATCGTGACCTCGAACCGGACGTCGGGGATGCCGTGCGGGCGCTCGGCGAACGTCTCGGCGAAGAAGTGCTCCAGCTCGCGCCGCGTGTCCTCTTCCAGCCGCGACCCGCCCGCATACTCGTCCGCTTCCTGGAACAGCGGGTCGTTGACGGCCAGCAGAGTGAGGCGCGCGCCGAAATGCGCGGCGATGCACGCGGCATAGCGAAGGGCGCCGCGCGAGCTGGCGGAGAAATCAACAGGGCACAGTACAGATGGTCTGATCATGACGAGCCTCCCGGCCTCGGTGCACCTCGTGAACGGGCGCCGGGCGCGCCGCTACGGTGACGTCGTGAGTCCGAACTTTTCGATCCGGTAGCGGATCTGATCGCGGTTCAGGCCGAGCAGCGCCGCCGCCCGCGTCTGGTTGCCGGCACAGCGCCGCAACGCCTGGATCACCAGGCTGCGCTCCAGCTGTTCGAGATCGATCCCGCTGGCCGGCAGATCGATCTCGCCGACCTGGCTGGCGCCGCTGCTCAGCGCCGCGAAATCGCGCGCCTCGAGGCGGTCGCCGTCGGTGAGCAGCATCGCACGCTCGACCACGTTGCGCAGCTCGCGGACGTTGCCCGGCCATCCGTAGCGCTGCAGCGCGGTATAGGCGGACGGGCTCGCCCCGAGCACGCGCTTCCTGAACTCGGTGTTGAACTGATCGATGAAGTACTCGACCAGCAGCGGGATGTCGTCGGCGTGCGAGCGGAGCGCCGGCATCGCGATCGGCAGCACGTTCAGCCGGTAGAACAGGTCGCTGCGGAAGCGGCCCCTGGCCACTTCCTCCTCGAGGTCGCGGTTGGTCGCGGCGATGACGCGGACGTCGACGCGGATGTCGGACGATCCGCCGACGCGCTTGAATGCCTTCTCCTCGAGGAACCGCAGCAGCTTGGCCTGCAGCGCCGGGACCATTTCGCCGATCTCGTCCAGGAACACGGTCCCGCCGTCGGCGCTCTCGAGCAGGCCGCGCTTCTGCAGCCGCGCGTCGGTGAACGCCCCGCGCTCGTGGCCGAACAGCTCGCTCTCGAGCAGCTGCTCGGGCAGCGCCGAGCAGGTGATGTTCGTGAACGGCCGCATCGACCGCTCGCTGGTGTAGTGAATGACCTTGGCGACGAGATCCTTGCCGGTGCCGCTCTCACCGGTCAGCAGCACCGTCGAGGCCGGGCTGGTGGCGATGCGGGCCACGAGATGGCGCAGCGCCGTCATCGGCGACGAGTTGCCGACGATGCTGTGCAGGCTGTAGGGACGGGCCGCGTTGGTCCGGTACTGCCGCACCTCGCGCCGCAGCCGCGTCGTCTCCAGCGCCCGCGCCACCGTCGCCGACACGTCGTCGAGGTTGAAGGGCTTGTTGGCGAAGTGGTACGCGCCGAGCTTCATCGCCTCGACCGCGGTCTCCACCGTGGCGTAGGCGGTGAGGAGGATCACCAGGATGTCCTGGTCGAACTCCTTGATCTTGCGAAGGACCGACACCCCGTCGGTATCGGGGAGCTTGTAGTCGAGCAGGACCAGGTCGACACCCTCGGGGAGGTGATCGATCGCCGCCGCGCCGGTCTCCGCCTCGAGCACGTGATAGCCGTCCGCCTTCAGCCGCTCGGTGAGCGACCACCGGATCAGCGCTTCGTCGTCCACCACCAGAACGGTTGCGTTGGCCATGCAGGATGCTCGAATTATAGGCCGCGGGCTGCGGCGCCCTCCTCCGGTGCATGGGGGATACCGCCGGAATCAGGCCGATTTACTGGGAGTTTCGAGGGGTGTGGGGCGGAGGCCGGGGAATATTTCGCAGCGCCGCGGATTCTTCCGCGCCTGCACGCAGGCGCCCAACGTGGTCCGCGGCGCGGCTGGACTCGTGGCTTCGGAGCTTCAGCCGGAAGGCCGGTCGGAACGTAGGCCGCCGCGAACTTCTCCCCCACGAGCCCGAAGAAGTCCGCACCCCGGCCGGCCGCTCGGAACGGGATCGCGCCGCCATTGGCGCAGTTCGTGACGGCACGTTCTTCGCCTCAGGATCGGATGGAGCGCACATGCATACCTTTATTCGCCACATCCTCGTCCCCCTGGACTTCACGACCGACCAGGACGGCGTCATCACGCTGGCCCGCACTCTCGCCGGGTCGCTGGGGGCCGTCGTTCACTTCGTCCACGTGCTCGAAGAACCCTACGTGACGCCGGGGGCGTACCAGTTCCATCTGCCGGACACGCCGGAACGACGCGAGCGTCGCTACAACCAGGCGCGGGTCAGGATGTGCGTCGCCGCGGAGATGTTCAACGAGCACGGCATCACGACCACGGTCGAGGCTCGCGGCGGCATTCCGGTCGACGAGATCGTCGACGCCGCGATCGATTACGGCGCCGACCTGATCGTGATGGGGACCCACGGACGCAGCGGATTGCAGCACTTGCTCGCGGGCAGCGTGGCCGAGCAGGTCATCCGGCGCGCCCGCTGTCCGGTCCTGACCGTGCGGAGCGGGGACGCACCCGCGGCGCGGTTGCCCGCCGCCGGACACGCGAAGAGCGCCTGAGGCGCGTGGGCTTCACACGGCGAAGTGGCGGACGGCGCCGATCTCCCGGCGTCAACTCGGCGCGGAAATCCGGGTGCGCAATCGAGATCAGCGCCTCCGCCCGCTGCCGCAGCGACAGCCCGAACAGGTTGACGGCGCCGTACTCCGTCACCACCCAGTGCACGTGCCCGCGCGTCGTCACCACGCCGGCGCCGGGCTTGAGCGCCAGGACGAGGCGCGAGACGGCGCCGCGGGCCGCCGTCGAGGGCAGCGCGATGATCGGCTTGCCTCCCTTCGACAGCGCCGACCCGCGGATGAAGTCCATCTGGCCGCCGATGCCCGAATAGATCCGGAACCCGATCGAATCGGCGCACACCTGGCCGGACAGATCGACCTCGAGCGCCGAGTTGATGGCGACGACGTTGTCGTTCTTGCGGATGCGGGCGGTGTCGTTGGTGTGGTCGCAGGGATGGAACTCGACGAACGGGTTGTCGTGCGACGAAGTCGTAGAGGCGGCGGGTCCCCAGCACGAAGCTCGTGATCGATCCGCCCGGGATGCAGCTGCTTGCGCCGGTTGGTGATGACGCCCGCCTCGGCGAGGTCGACCACGCCGTCGGAGAACATCTCGGTGTGGATGCCGAGGTCGTGCTTGTCGAACAGGCGGCGCAGCACCGCGTCGGGGATCGCCCCGATGCCCATCTGCAGCGTCGCGCCGTCGGGAACGAGGCGGGCGACGTGCTCGCCGATGGCGTCCTCTTCCGGCGTCGACGGCCGGGACGCGTGGGTGTGGAGCGGACGATCGGTATGGACAAAGGCGGCCAGCCGATCGGCGCGGACCAGCGTGTTGCCGTGCGTCCGCGGCATCTGCTCGTTGATCTCGGCGATCAGGATCCGCGCGGTCAGGGCCGCGGCCAGCGCGGCGTCGACCGAGGTGCCGAGCGTGCAGTAGCCGTGGCGGTCGGGCGGGGACAGCTGCAGCAGCGCGACGTCGAGCGGAATCGTGCCCGACATGAACAGGCTCGGGATGTCCGACAGGAAGACCGGCACGAAGTCGGCGCGGCCCTCCGCGACCGCGTCGCGGAGCGGCGCCCCGGTGAACAGCGACAGCGAGCGAAACCGGCCGGCGTGCTCCGGCGCCGCGAACGGCGCCGGACCGCTCGTGTGCAGGTGATAGAGGCTGACGTCGCTCAGGTCCGACCTTCGCGCCAGGGCTTCAAGAAGAGGAGTGGGCGTCGCCGCGGCGCCGTGGACGAAGATGCGCATGCCGCTGGTGACGAGCGCGAGCGCGTCGTCCGCCGGGACGGCGCGTTTCATCAGTTCCGACATACAGACGACTGTATAGCGTGGCTTGCGCTCACGGGAATCTGGAATGTGGGGAAGGCCAAGGTCCACGTGCGACGTGCCACGTGCTACTTGCGCACGTGCTTCGCGTCACGTGCCACGTGCTGGCAGCAGGACCGACGGTGAATCACCCGTCCGCGCGATCACCGATCACCGGTCAACGAGCCCGACGAATTCATACGGTGAGGCCCCTGACGTGCCGACGGCTA
>CAVVSR010000003.1:0-82566 GCA_963750935.1 uncultured Acidobacteriota bacterium | reverse complement strand
TCCTCAGCTACAGGTTCTGATAGGCCCGGAACAGCCCGCGATAGAACTTCAGCACGCGGATCGGATCGGCGGACTCGGGAATCTCCGCGAAGCAGTAGCCGTCGAACTTCATCGCCGCCAGCGACGTGATCAGCTGGCGGAAGGGATACTCCTCGAGCCACAGGTCGCGCATGTGGATCTGGCCGATCTGGTGCTTGACCAGGTTGAACGCCGGCTCGAAGCCGCCGTCGAGCAGATCGGTCTGGTTCGAGTTCCAGCACACGCGCACGCCGGGGTGGTTGCCCGCGAAATCCATGATCTTGCGGATGCGGGGCAGGCGTGAGGTCTCCGAGCCGTGCACCTCGAGCTGGATCTTGACGCCGTGGTCTTGCGCCGCCACGCCGCACTCCTGCAGCGCCTTGCCGATCTGCTCGAGCGTCTTCTCTTCGGGCACGCCCTTCACCAGGCCGTTGGGGCGCACCTTGACGCTCGGCGATCCGAGGTCCTTCGCCAGCTTCACCCACTCCTTCGTCTCGTCGATGTTCTTGCGGACGACGGCCGGGTCGGCGGCGTGGTACTCGCAGATCGTGCCGAGCCCGCCAATCTTCACCGGCGAGCCCTCGAACTGCTTCCTGACCTCGGCTCGCGCCGCCGGCGAGAGCGCCAGCTCGACGCCGTGCTTGTGCGTGGTCCGCAGCTCGACCGCGTCCATCCCGACCTCGGTGAGGTTCTTGATGATGGTCGGGACGTCCCAGTCCTTGGCGATGTTGTAGGTGACGGTGCCGAGCTTCAGCCCCTTCGGTCCGGGTGCCGGCTTTGCGGTCTGGCCTGCCGGCACGGCGGCAAGAGCCGGAACGGTCGCGATCGTGGTCAGGAAGTCACGTCGATTCATGGGCGGAGCTTACCGCTGACCGGTTGGTGAGGCAACGGGTCTTCGACCAGAGTCAGCGGAGCGTCAACTGCAGGTGAAAACAGGAGGCACCGGATCTTGGAAACGGAGCAACGGAGAAAACGAAGACAAACGGAGAAGACAGGTCTTCCGGTGATTCGCCCGTGCCGGCGTTGCCGGCACGTCGCCCGGTGATCCAGATTCCGTTTTCGCAAGCGAGTCGGAATTCATGTCGCTTGCGAAAACGGAATCTGAATCACCGGCGCGCGCGGAGCGCGCGGCGAATCACCGGAAGCCAAGACATCGCTCTCTTTTCCGTTACCTCTGTTGTCTCCGTTGCTCCGTTCCTGAGATCCGGTACCTCCGACCGCCTCCGTACTCTATAGCTTTCTCTCCCCTTGACTGCTTAGGAGAAGGGACGTACCCTCCCCTGACTCGTTTAGGAGAGTACATGGCGCTCGACCCTTCCACGCTCCTGCCCGGCACTCTCGACCTCCTCATTCTCAAGGCGGTGTCCCTGGGCGAGCGGCACGGCTACGGCGTGCTGCTGCGGGTGCAGCAGATCACCGGCGGCGACCTCGTCATCGAGCAGGGAGCGCTGTACCCGGCGCTCTACCGGCTCGAGCGGCAGGGCCTGCTCGACACCGAATGGGGCACGTCCGACAACAACCGGCGCGCGAAGTTCTATCGAATCACCACGGCCGGCCGAAAACGCCTGCGAGACGACGAGGCGAGCTGGAAGCGGATGGTGGACATCATGGCCGGCGCGCTGAAGACGCGGTCGGGGGAGGTCTAGATGCTGCGACGGCTCGCGCGGGCGATCGACGCCGTCCTGGCGCGGTCGCGCTTCGAGCGCGATCTGCGCCACGAGTTCCATCTGCACCTCGAGCAGCGCGCCGCGGATCTGATGGCGACGGGACTGTCGCGGGAGGAGGCCCGGCGCATTGCGCGCGTCGAGTTCGGGCCGGTCGAGCGCTACAGGGAACAGTGCCGCGACGAGCGGGGCTTCGCGCCGGCCCGATTGCTCCATGGCAGCGCCGCCGATCTCGCGCTGGCCGCGCGCCGGCTCCTGGCCGCGCCACTGTTCACGGTGTTCGGCGTCCTGTCGATCGCGCTCGGCGTTGGCGTCACCACGGCCGTGTATTCCGTGGTGGAGAGCCTGCTGTGGCGCCCGCTCGGCATCGCCGACGCCTCGGGCGTCGCGCTCGTGACCGTGCCAGATAGATCGTCCGGCGTGCGCTGGCGCGCGGTCATGTCACGGCCCGACTTCGACGAGCTGCACGCGTCGGCGAAGAGCTTCAGCAGCCTGGCCGCGTCGGCGGCGTTCCAGTCCACGGTCGTCACACCGTCCGGCAGCGGCATCGTCGACGGCGAGGCCATCACCGGCGCGTACTTCGAGACGCTGGCGATCGGCGCGGCGCTGGGCCGGACGCTGCAGCCAGCCGACGTGAATCCGCCGGTTCCCGTCGCCGTCGTCAGTCACAGCTACTGGCAGACAGCCCTCGGATCCGATCCGGCCGTTGTGGGCAAAGTGATACGCCTGAACGGCCTGCCGCTCGAGATCGTCGGCGTCATTGCCGAGGGATTCGACGGGCTTCGCGACCCGACGTTCAGATACTCCACGACGGCCATCTGGGTCCCGCTCGTTCCCGTCCAGGATCGCCGGGCCCAGCTCTCCGTCGTCGGCCGCCTGGCGCCCGATTCCTCCATACCAGCCGCGGCCGCCGAAACTGCGGCCATCGCCAGGGGTCTCGATGCTGCTGTCCCCTTGAAGCCGTCTGGCGCGACGGACCCGCAGTCGGGGGCGCGCCAATGGCGTGTCCTGTCGATCAGCGACGCCACGGCCACGCCCGAGGCCTCTCGCGTCGGCTGGCTGATCACCATGATCGTCGGGCTGGTCCTCGTTGTCGCGTGCACGAACCTGTCGAATCTCATCCTGGCCCGTGGGACGACGCGATGCCGCGAGATTGCGGTCAGGCGCGCGCTCGGTGCGTCGCGGTGGCGACTCGTTCGCGAGCAGTGTGCCGAGAGTCTGCTCATCGCCCTGCTTGGTGGCGCGGCCGCGCTCGCCGTCACTCGCGCCCTCCTCGTGTTCATGACCGTCGACCTGCCGGCCGGTCACGGCCGCATCATCCGGCTGGCTCCGCAACTGAGCGGCACCGCGCTCGCGCTGACGGCTGCCGCGCTGCTCGTGTCGCTGATGGTCTTCGGACTCGAACCTGCGCTGCAGCTGACCAGGCGGACGCTTCGCGGTTCCCTCGACAGCGACGCTGGCTCCGTCGGTCCCAGCCGGCCGCGCCGGCAGTGGGCACTGCTGCGTGCGCAGGTCGCGATCTGCGCGACGTTCCTCCTGATTGCCGCGATCCTGGCGAAGGTCGTGGTCGCGGAGGCCCGCCACGATCCGGGCATCGATCTCGATGCGCTGGCGATCACGAGCGTGCATTTCAAGCTCCAGGGGCGCAACGAACAGCAGGCGCGCCAGTTCCTCGAGCAGACGCTCGCGATGGCGAGAAGCGCTCCGGAGATCGAGTCGATCACCGTCTCGTCCGGGGTCCCGTTGACGTCGATGCTGACGCCGTTTGCCGCCTTCACCACACCTGACAAGCCGTTCCCGCCGCCGGAGGGGCGTGCGCGTCATGACGGCCCCGACGGCGCGCTTCTGACGGCAACCCCCGAAGTGTTCGCCACGCTCGGCGTGCGCATCGTACGGGGGCGCGCGTTCAACGAAGGCGATACCGCGCAGAGCGGTGCGGTGGCGGTCCTGAGCGGACGCGCGGCCAGGGACATTTTCGGCAGTCGTGATCCGATCGGGCACGAGGTCATGGTTCAGGCGTGGGGCCGGCCGCCGGCGAAGACGTTCACGATCGTCGGAATCGCGAGCGACACCGATACCGGCCGACTCTTCTCGCGCGAGTCAGGCTCGATGTACGTGCCGTTCGCGCAGCATTACGAGCCGAACCTGATGCTGATCGCGCGGGCGCGCGGCAATCCCGCCGCTGCCGTCCGTGTCCTGCAGGCGAGCGTCCGGGCGGTCGACGACACGTTCGGCGTCGGCGCGGCCGGACCCGCACGACTGATGCTGGCCGCCCCCTACATCCTGGCGCGGATGGCCACGGTCCTCACCATGGCGCTGGGCGCGCTGACCCTGCTGCTGGCGATGGTCGGGTTGTACGGCGTCCAGACCCAGCTCGTTGCCAGCCGTACGCGAGAGGTCGGCGTTCGAATGGCGCTCGGCGCGAGCGTGAGCCAGGTCGAGCGGATGGTGCTGCGCGAGGGCTTCCGGCCGGTCGTGCAGGGCCTGCTGATCGGTCTCGGCCTCGGCGTCGCCGCCCGCATCGTCATCCGGTCGGTCCTGGCGGCGCCGATCGCCGCCGTCGATCCGGTGACGCTGGCGCTGGTGCCCATCCCGCTCGTCGCCGCGGCGTTCATCGCCTGCTATCTGCCGGCGCGCCGCGCCGCCCGCGTCGATCCCAACGCGGCGTTGAGGCATTTGTAGACAGTCGCGGGTTCTTCCGCCTGCGGAAGCCACGTGAGATCTGACTGGTGGTGAGCAACTGACCCGTAGCGTCCACCTTCAGGTGGAAGGACGAAGACCGACGTCAGCGTAGCTTCAGCCTTTAGGCGGAAGGACGAAGACCGCCTCCTGGCTTCCGCCTTTAGAAAGGCGGAAGCCACGCGAGTGCTCCTGCGGGTTCTTCTGCCTTGTAGCTGCCGTCTTGTGGCTCCGCCTTTTAGGTGGAAGAAATCACGCCCAGCTATTCCGTCGTGCCCGTGGTGCCGTGGCGTCGTTGTGCCGTTGGGCCATCGGCACGTAGCACGTGGCACGTGACCCGAAGCACGTGCGCACCTAGCACGTGGCACGTAACACGTAGCGACCTACAACCTGAAATCCAGATCCCTGGCGAGCGCGCGGGCGGCGAGGCGGACCGGGACGGCGCGCATGGCGCGATCGCGCAGCCAGCGCAAGGGCGCCGCGCGCAGCTGCGCGACCTGCCCGAAGCGGAACGACCGGACCACGAAGTCGTTGGCGCGGCGGATGCGGCGATCCTGATACCAGGCCAGGGCGGACGCGATGTCGGACTGCCGATCGAGCGCGTGGTCGAGGACGACGGCGTCCTCGATCGCCTGGCATCCGCCCATGCCCAGGTTTGGCGTCATCGGGTGGGCGGCGTCGCCGAGCAGCACGACGCGGCGGTCGAACCAGCGGGTGATGGGGACGCGATCGTAGATGTCGGTGTGCACGATGCGATCGGACGGCGTCGCATCGATCAGCCGCGCGATCGGCTCGTGCCATCCGCCGAATCGCGCGAGCAGTGACTGCTTGATGTCGCCGTCGGTTCGTTCGCCGGCCGGCGCGTCCGCGACCGCGAACCAGTAGATCCCGCGATTCTTCAGGGGGACGATGCCGAATCGCTCGCCGGCGCCCCAGCTCTCCGTGAAGCGGTCAGGATCGGCGAGGTCGACGGTGTCCACCAGCGCCCGCCAGCTGGTATAGCCGCTGTACCTGAGCGGCTCCGGACCGCGCATCACGCGACGGACGGCGGAATGGAGGCCGTCGGCGCCGACCAGGAGGTCGGCCTCGAGCGTGGCGCCGCCTGCCAGGTGGATGCGGACGCCGTTCGCGAGCTGGTCGTAGCCGGTGACCTCGCGGCCCGTTTCGACGGTCGCGTTCATCGCCGACAGCAGCGCCTGCTGGAGCGTCGTCCGCGCCATCGCCACCGTCGTTCCGGCGATGAGGTCGCGGATGCGCTGCTCGATCAGGACGCGTCCGCGCTGATCGAGGATGCCGGCGACGCCGAGCTCGTGGCCGTGTCTTCTGACGTCGTCCGCGAGATCGATGTAGGCGAGCGCGCGAAGCGCGTTCTCCGACAGCGCGATGCCCGCGCCGGCCGGGCGCAGGTCCGCGGCACGCTCGAGGATGCGGAACGGCTTTCCTCGTCGCGCCAGTGCGCAGCCGAGCGTCAGCCCACCGATGCCGGCGCCGGCGATGACGATCATCGCCGCGGACTCCCATCGGCCGTCACCACCGCTGCGCTCAGTCGCATGTGACGCCGCTGTCCGCCACCTGCTGCAGCTCCGCCGTCAGCGCGTCGCTGTCGTGCGGGCGGCCGTGCCAGGCCGCCGGCGTGCTCTGGAACAGGGCGGCGCGCCAGTCGCCGCCGAGGCGGACCGCGATCAGCGTGTGGATCGTGTTGAGCTCGCGCTTCACCGTGCGCGAGTCCGGCGGCAGCATGCCCGCGACCGCGCGCAGCAGCACGACGCTGTCGGCGAGGCCGCGAATCTCACGCACGCGCGCGACGTAGGCGGCGGTTGGATGGTCGGCGAAGATCGGCGCGAGGTGGCGTTCGATGACCGCTGGCATTTCGATCTGGCTGCCGTCGAAGCCGATCATGCTGCCGTCCGGTGCGAAGTGCGAGGCCATCGCCTGAGGCATTGCGCTGGTTCCAGTCGACGAGCAGCTGCTCGTAGAGGCGGCGGACAAGGTGATGAACCTCGCGGTCGGCGGCCGTCGAGTCGTGAACGGACATCGCCACAGGATAGTGGAGGAGGCGCGGCGGCGCGCCTCCCGAGGCTATGTCGCGAGCCCGGCCGGAGTGACCGGCATCCTGGTGCGAGCCGCCGTGTAGATCGCCTCGACGAGCTCGACGCTGCGGCGCCCCTCGCGGCCGTCGCACGACGGCACCGTGTTGGTGCGGACCGCGTGGATGAAATCCTCGATGACCCGCTGGTGGGCGCTCGCGTCGGACACCACGGGAGACGAGGCGTTCTCCGGCGGCGCCGCCGCCTCCGGCGCCGCGGTCGTCGACGACCCCGAGCGCAGGTCGATCCGAATCAGCTTGTCGTCCTCGAGGATGACCGTGCCGTTCGACCCGGTCACTTCGAGCCGTCGCGGATAGCCGGGATAGAGCGACGTCCCCGCTTCGATCGTGCCGAGGGCGCCGCTGGTGAACTCGATGACGGCGGCGGCCGTGTCCTCGACGTCGATGTCGTGGACGCGGGTGGACACCGCCGCCGAGACACGGGCAATCGGCCCGAACATCCACTGCACGAGATCGACGGTGTGGATGGACTGGTTCATCAGCGCGCCCCCGCCGTCGAGCGCCCAGGTGCCGCGCCACTTCGAGCTCGAGTAGTACTCGGGTGGACGGTACCAGCGCACCCGCCCGGCGATCATCACCGGCGTGCCGAGCTCGCCGCTGGTGATCATCCGCTTCAGTTCCACGACGGCCGGACGCAGCCGATCCTGAAAGAAGATGCCGAGCTTGACGCCGGCGCGGTCGCACGCCGCGATCAGCTCGTCGGCCCGCGCCACCGTGATGTCGAGCGGCTTCTCGACCAGCACGTGGAGCCCGCGCGCCGCGGCGGCGATGCCCTGCTCGGCGTGAAGGCCCGAGGGGCTGCCGATCGCGACCACATCCATGGGGCGATGGTCGAGGAACTCGTCGAGGCTGTCGTAGACGGCCGCGCCGTAAGGCTCCGCGAGCTTGGCGGTCCGCTCGCGGTTGCCGCCGTGGAACGCGACGAGCGTGACGCCGGGAATGGCGGCAGCGGCACGCGCGTGCGTGCCGCTGATGTTGCCTCCTCCGAGGATGCCGACGTTCATCATTGGCCGGGGCTCCGCCCCGGACCCCGGCTCGGTCGCTCGCGGGGGCCCCACGCCCCGCTCCGCTCCCTCGCGGGCGCGCTGCGCGCGCCGTGGCGCATGTCAGACGCAGATGATCGCTGCATGCGTGGTTCGCCTACTTCTGCGCCGCGAACGTCTTGTGCTCGGCGGCCATCTTCGCCGGGTCCGGCGTGCCGCTCAGAATCAGGACGCGATGCCGGAACGTCACCGACTGCGAGGGCTGCAGCGTGATCTTCGATTCCGGCAGCTGCGGATCGAACGCCTTGCGGCCGAGATTGTTGGCGGCGAACAACCCATAGCCGCGCGCATGCCAGACGGTGGGGAAGTTCGTGTTCGACGGATGGTCGAGCACCGCGAGCGTGACCTGCTCCGGTCCGACCTTGCCGCCGAGCATCATCCATGGCCCGCGCGTGCCCCAGACCGCGTCGCCGGTCTTGCCGTCGCTGCCGACGTAGTTGCCGACCACGCCTTCGTTCTGCACGACCCGGGTCTTGTTCTCCTTGCCGGCCGCGTCGGTGTAGACCTCGGGCTTCTGCGACGGCGCCTCGAGCTCCCGCGTGACGCGGATGCCGAGCAGCCCTTCCTTGTTGTCGCCGAGCACCACGGTGTCCTTGAGTGCGGTCAGCCGCGTGATGCGATCGATGGTGCGGCTCTTGTCGTCGCCGCTGAACACGTAGTGGGTGTTCTCCTTGAGCAGGATCGTGCCGTTCGAGTCGACCCAGTCCATCTCGACGTTCAGCTCACCCTTGTCCTTGCCGCTGGTCGCCTCGATCACGCGCTTGTGCACCACGGTGCCCATCTTGGCGGCGCGATCGGCGGGGATGGCGTCGGAGTTGTTCCAGAAATCGAGGCCGTTGACGTCGCCGTAGTTGAACCACAGGCCGATGTGGTGCGGGTGATCGGTGCGCTCGAACGGGCGCGGCTCGATCGGATAGCCGCGCGAGACGACCGTGCCCGCCGCGGTCCGGAGCGGATACAGGAACGGCTTCTTCTGCGCCCGCTCGAATATGTACGACGTGAACGGCTTGCCGTCGATGGTGATGTCGACGCGCGGCGCGACCGAGTGCGCCACGACCTGGACGCGCGGCGGCGACTGCGTGTTGACGGCGGCGGCGGCCGCCAGGACGGCGACTTGAGCGATGACGAGCCCGGCAATTACCCTGCGCATCGAAACAATCCTTTCTGGTGACGAGCTGCGATCGGGCCTGCGATCGCGCGTCTACGACTGGGCCGGCAGCCGGCGGATCCTGATGTTGCGGTACCACACCTGATCGCCGTGATCCTGCAGCAGGATGTGGCCCTTGTGGCGCTTGCCGAACCGCGCCACGTCCTTGAACTTGCTCTTCGCGATCGCGGCGCCGAGCTCGGGCGAGTCGAGCTCGTACTCGAGCACCGGCGCGGCATTGAGGAAGTGCGTCACCGTGGTGCCGCCGGGGACCACGCGGCTCGGGGCGGCGCGGACGACGCTGGTGTTCCATTCGCCGGCGGGCTTGATTGGGCGCGGCTTCGGCGCGGCGAGCACGTCGTAGAACGCGGCGGTCTGGCGGTGCGGACCGATCTTGGCGTCGGCATGACGCTCGTCGTCGATGATCTGGTACTCGTGGCCGATCGCCGAGTTCTGGTCCTCGAGCACGTAGTACTTCACGCCGCTGTTGCCGCCGGGGGACACCTTCCATTCCCACGAGAGCTCGAACAGATCGAACGTCTCGGTGGTGATGATGTCGCGCGAGCCGCGGGTGTCCTTGCCGTCCTTGGGCGCGAGGGCCAGCTGGCCGTCCTGGATCACCCAGCGGGAATCGACGGCGTCGGTCTTCTTGTAGCCGCGCCAGCCGGTCAGCGTCTTGCCATCGAAGAGGCTGATCCAGCCCGGTTCGGCCGGCGCGGCGGCCGGCTTCTGTGAGGAAGCGGTCACCGTGTGGCCGGTCGTAAGGGCCAGCGGCACGGCGGCGGTGAGACAGGCACCCGCAACGACCGAAAGTAGACGTGTCATATCAGCTCCTGATTGCGACCGACTGTAGCGGATCTGTGCTCCGGAAAGCGAACGGTCGCGTCCTGGGGCGACATTCGTCTGCCCCGCGCGGGTCATCCGGGCCCGGTTACGTGCTACTATTTTAGTGGATAGAAGGACTTAGAGCGATTCGTCATTCCAATGGGACGCAGACCCGATTGACCGGGACTGGTCGGCAGTCTCGCGCCCGTCGTTCGCCGAGCCGCAAAGCCGCATCGGGAAATCGACCGGATCTCGCCGGACGATTACGGCCGCTTCAGACCGAGATGCGGCGGCGGCTGGCGCGTGCCGACGTTCTTGCCGAGATGATTCGAGCGGTCAATACCAGCCTCGATCCCGAGCGCGTGGCGGATGCCATGGTGACGCGCGTGGCGGACTGGGTGCCTGCGCCCGCCTGGATGGTGATGGTGTTCGAGGAAGGCTCGCCGAATCGCGCCGTCACGACGAAGGCGATGCCCCCCGGGCTGGAGCTCTCGGCCGAGGCCGTCGGCAACTGGGTGCTCAAGACCGGCAGCCTGTTCTGTTCGGCCGACGTCTCTGTCGACAAACGACTGAGCCGTAAGGATATGGACGTGCCTGCCGCGGCGATCGGGTTTCCGCTCGATTGCCGGGGACGGACGGTCGGCGCGCTCGTCGCCATCGACCGGGCGCCCGCGAGCCGGGCGCCGAAATTCGCGGCGGCGAGCCTCGACGTCCTGAAAGCGGCACTGGAACCGGGGGCGATTGCGCTCGATAACGCTCTTCGGATGCAGCGCGCGGAAGCGCTGTCGGTCACCGACGACCTGACCCAGCTCTACAACTCGCGATACCTGTCGCAGGTGCTGCGACGGGAGACCAAGCGGGCGTCGCGGAGCGGCCGGCCGCTGTCGCTGCTGTTCATCGACCTCGACGGGTTCAAGAGCATCAACGACAGCCACGGGCATCTGTTCGGCAGCAGCGCGCTGGTCGAAGCCGCGGCGGTCATTCGCATCAGCGCCCGGGAAACCGACATCGTGGCGCGGTTCGGCGGCGACGAGTTCGCCCTCGTCCTGCCCGACACGGGGAGCGAAGGGGCGGTCGCGGTCGGCGAGCGCATCAGGGACAAGATTGCGGCGCACCGGTTTCTCAGCTCGGAAGGGCTGGACATCAAGCTGACCGCCTCGGTGGGCGTGGCGACGCTGCCGGACGTCGCCGCTTCGGCGGAGCAGCTGATCCAGGCCGCCGACGAAGCCATGTACTGGGTGAAGGAACACGGGAAGAACGGCATTTATGTGGCCGGAAGTTAGGGAGCGACTTTGAGTCTTCGTTCTTTGTTTTCACTGTTCTCGAGCGACCTGGCGATAGATCTCGGGACGGCGAATACCTGCGTGTACGCCCGCGGCAAGGGGATCGTGGTCAACGAGCCCTCGATCGTGGCGATCAACAAGGTCAACGGCCGCATCGAGGCGGTCGGCAGGGACGCGAAGGACATGCTCGGCCGCACGCCGGGCAACATCGTCGCGATCAAGCCGATGAAGGACGGGGTCATCGCCGACTTCGAGGTCACCGAGAAGATGCTGACCTACTTCATCAAGAAGGCGCACAACCGCAACGTCTGGGTCCGGCCGCGCATCGTCATCGGGGTGCCGTCGGAGATCACCCAGGTCGAGAAGCGGGCGGTGAAGGACAGCGCCTATCGCGCCAAGGCCAGCGAGGTGCACCTGGTCGAGGAGGCGATGGCGGCGGCGATCGGCGCGGGCATGCCGATCACCGAGCCGTCCGGCAACATGATCGTGGACATCGGCGGCGGCACCACCGACATCGCCGTCATCTCGCTGGCCGGCATCGTCTACAGCAAGGCGGTACGGGTCGCGGGCAACGAGATGGACGAAGCGATCATCCAGTACATCAAGAAGACGTACAACCTGCTGATCGGCGAGCGGACGGCCGAAGCGATCAAGATGGAGATCGGGTCCGCGTTCCCGCTCGAAGAGCGGATGACGATGGAGATCAAGGGGCGGCACCTGATCGAAGGGGTGCCGAAGACGATCACGATCACCGACGAGGAGATCCGCGAGTCGCTCGCCGAGACCGTCAACGTGATCGTCGACGCGGTGCGGGTGGCGCTCGAGCGCACCCCGCCGGAACTGTCCGCCGACATCGTCGACCGGGGCATCGTGCTGACCGGCGGCGGGTCGATGTTGAAGAACCTCGACAAGCGGCTGCGCGAGGAGACCGGGCTGCCGCTGGCGATGGCCGAGGATCCCCTGTCGTCGGTCGTGCTCGGCGCGGGCGAAGATGCTGTCGGACTTCAACCTGCTGCGGAAGATATCGATCGACTGAGATCTTGCTCGACAACATCCAGCGCCCGTCGACGGGAGCCAAGCCTCGGGTCGGCCTGCTCTTCCTCGCCGTGATCGTCGGGCACGTGATCCTGATCTCGACTCAGGTGCAGTCCCGGGCCGGCGTGCCGGTGCTCGAGGCCGTGACCTTCGGGGCGTTCGCGCGCGTGCAGCAGGGGACGGCCGGCGTGGTCCGCGCGGTGCGTGACAGCTGGAGCCATTACGTCTACCTGCGCGGCGCCAGCATCGAGAACGACTCGCTGCGCAAGCAGGTGGCCGAGCTCGAGGTTCGGCTGCAGGAACAGCGCGCGCTGGCGCAGAAGTCGGAGCGGCTGCAGGCGCTGCTCGATCTGCGGCCGACCGTGACGGCGCCGATGGTCGCCGCCGAGGTCATTGCCGGCTACGCCGACGCGGGCATGCTGACGATCACCATCGATCGCGGGACCCGCGACGGCGTGATGGAGAACATGGCGGTGATCGCGCCGACCGGGGTGGTCGGGCGGGTGCTCAGCCCGGTCGCGGCGCATGCGGCGCGGGTGCAGCTGATCATCGACGAGAACGCGGCGGTCGGCGCCGTGACCGAGCGGTCGCGGTCGGGAGGCATGGTGATCGGCTGGCGCGGCGATCCGCCGTTGCGGATGGATCTGGTCTCGAACCTGGCGGACGTCAAGCCGGGCGACCTGCTCGTGACGTCCGGAGCCGACGGGATTTATCCCAAGGGGTTCAACATCGGCCGCGTCGAGGCGTCGGAACGCGGCTCCCAGCTCTACCGCACGCATTACGGTGCGGCCGCTGGCCGATTTCCGGGCGCTCGAGGAAGTGCTGGTGGTCCTGCGCGAGCCCCGACCCGCGATTCCCGAGCAGACACCGGCGGCGGGCGCCACGGCGAAATGAAGGCGGCCGGCGTACTGCTGGCGCTGGTGGGAGCGCTGGCGCTGCAGACCACCATCTCGGGCCTGACCATGGGCGGCGCGCGCATGGTCAACCTCGTCGTGGTGGCGGTCATCTACGTCGCGCTGATGTTCGGCCCGGTGACCGGGCTGTTTGCCGGCACCGTCGGCGGCCTCGCCCAGGACGCGCTGGCGGGGGGCGTGGTGGGGATCGGCAGCCTCTCGAAGACGATCATCGGGTTCTTTGCCGGGCTGCTCGGCGCCCACTTCATCGTGGCGCAGCCGCTGCCGAGGTTCGTGATGTTCGTCGGCGCGACGGTCGTGCACGAAGTGATCTTTCAGGGTCTGTATGCGCTCATCGAAATGCGGGCGTTCAGGCTCCAGTATTCGCCGCTGCTGACCCAGGCCGTGATCAACGCCACGGTCGGGCTGGCGGCGTTCTTCATCGTGGAACGTGGTCCCGGTCTCCTCCAGCGCCGCCGGGCGCGGCGGGGGCGATACTAGGCTCTGACCAGGCACCGAGAGACATTCCGGCCTGGACACGGTTGCCCAGGGTCTGGCGCAAGGCAGGTAGTAATGGCCTTAGGAATGATGACCGACGATCGCCGCAGCCTCACGGTGCGGCTGTCGTCGCTGCAGATCATCGTCGCGGCGGTCTTCGCCACGCTGGCGGTCGCGTTCTGGGTGTTCCAGGTCGCGCAGCACGAGAAGTTCCGCCAGATGGCGGAAGAGAACCACATGCGCAAGCTGCCGCTGCCGGCGCCGCGCGGGGTGCTGTTCGATCGTCACGGCAAGATCCTGGTCGAGAACCACAACACCTTCAACATCGCGCTGGTCCGCGAGCAGTCCAAGGATCTCGAGAAGACGCTGCACACGCTGGCCAAGGCCACCGGCGCGGACGAGGCGGCGATGCGCGACACGGTGATGCGCCGGCGCCGCGAGCCGAGCTACCGCCCGATCGTGCTGATCGAGAACGCGACGCTCGAGCAGGTGATCGCGATGCGGGCGCGCCGCATCGAGTTGCCCGGCATCATCGAGCAGCAGGTGCCGACGCGGAAGTATCCGAGCAGCGACATGGCGGCGCATCTCTTCGGCTACGTCGGCGAGGTCACCGAGGCGCAGCTCAAGACCGACGAGTACAGCGGGATCGAACCGGGCGCGGTGGTCGGACACGCCGGCGTCGAGAAGGCGCTCAACCGGCTGCTGATGGGCAATGACGGCAACAAGGACGTTGTCGTCAACAGCCTGGGCCGCGAGATCGACGTCGTCCGTGAGCAGGCGCCGGCCGAAGGGCGGCGCGTCCAGCTGACCATCGACGCCGATATGCAGAAAGCCGCGGAGGACGGGTTCCGCCACTTCGGCGAGCTGTACAGCAAGCAGGCGTACAACGGCGCCGCGGTCGTGCTCGATCCGAAGAGCGGCGAGGTGCTGACGTTCGTCAGCCTGCCCGCGTACGATCCGAACAAGTTCGCGGTCGGCATCGACAACGCCACCTGGTCGTCGCTGCGCGAGGACAAGTACAAGCCGATGCAGAACCGGGCGCTGCAGGGGACGTACTCGCCCGGCTCCACGTTCAAGCTGGTAGTGGCGACGGCCGCCCTGGAAGAGGGCGTCGTGACACCCGACTACCAGCGTGTTCTGCGGCGGCGGGGCGGTCTTCCACGGACGCTACTTCCAGTGCCATCTCAAAGGCGGCCACGGCAGCGTGGACATGCGCCACGCCATCGAGAAGTCCTGCAACGTCTACTTCTACACCCTCGGCAACCTGATCGGCGTCGACAACATCCACAAGTGGGCGTCGCTGCTCGGCCTGGGTGAGAGGAACAACATCGACATTCCCAACGAAGTCCGCGGCCTGGTGCCCTCGACCGAGTGGAAGCGCCGCGTCATGAAGGAGAAGTGGTACGCCGGCGAAACGATCTCGGTCTCGATCGGCCAGGGCCAGGTGAACGTCACCCCGCTGTCGCTCGCGGTGATGATGATGACGCTGGCCAACGGCGGTACCCGCTTCACGCCGCACGTGCTCAAGGCGGTTGACGAAGGGCGCGGCTGGCAGACGGCGCCGTCGGCGCCGCCGCTGTCCCAGGTGACCATGAAGCCGTCGACCGTGGAAGCGGTGCACGACGGGCTGTGGCTCGCCGTCAACGGCGCCGGCACGGCGGGCCGGGCGCGCATCAACGGCCGTGACGTCTCAGGCAAGACCGGCACCGCGCAGGTCATCTCGCTGACGGGCGCCAAGGCCGCGCGCGGCAAGATCGACGTCCGCGATCACGGCTGGTTCGTGTTCATGGCGCCGCGCGACAATCCCGAGCTCGCCGGCGTGATCTTCGCGGAGTCCGCCGAGCACGGCTACTACGGCGCCTCGATCGCCAAGCACATCATCGAGACGTATTACGCCAAGAAGGAAGGGCTGCCGCTCCCGGTGCTGCAGAAGCCGGTGGCGCCGGGTACTGTCGTTGCCGCGGCCGCTCCGGCTCAAGCGGCTCGGCGTCAGGCGAGGAGCAGCGCCAACGCGCCATCGCAATCGAACTCGAACCTGCCCTTCTTGGGAGCGGAATTAGCTTGAGTCGACAGGTTTCAAGCAATGTTCGAGCGCCGCCTCTATTTCCACATCGACTGGCTCCTGCTCGGGGCCGTGCTGATGCTCGCCGGCATCGGCGTGGCGATGATTTACAGCACGACCTACCGGCTGATGCCCGACGGCACCGGCTACGCCGGCCGCGAGTTCTGGACCCAGCTCTACGCGATCGGGCTCGGCGGCATCGCCCTGCTCATCTGCCTGACCATCGACTACCGCGCGCTCGCCGAGCATTCGCTGCTGATTTACGGCGGGCTGCTCGGCCTGCTGGTCTTCGTCCTGGTCGCCGGGGACAGCGCCGGCGGCGCCCAGCGCTGGATCGCCCTTGGCCCGTTCAAGCTGCAGCCGTCCGAGTTCGGCCGCATCACCCTGGCGCTGATCCTGGCGATGTACTTCGGGGAGAACCGCCGCGGCGCCCGCAATCCGTCGGACCTGGTGATCGGCGGCATCTTCGCGATCGTGCCGTTCGTGCTGATCGGCAAGCAGCCGGACCTCGGCACCGCGGTCACGCTGCTGCCGGTCTACCTCGGCATCGCCTACCTTGCCGGCCTGCGGCTGCGCCTGCTCGCGATCGCCGCCGCCCTCGCCATCCTGCTCGCGCCGATCGCCTGGAACTACGGGCTCAAGGACTACCAGAAATCCCGGATCGTGATTTTCCTCGACCCGGAACAGGACCCGCGCGGCGCCGGCTACCAGCCGATCCAGGCGCGGGTCACGGTCGGATCCGGCGGGTTGACCGGCAAGGGGTTCCGCAAGGGGACGCAGGGGCAGTACAAGTTCCTCCCGGTCGCCCACAACGACTTCATCTTTTCGGTCCTGGCGGAGGAGCACGGCTTCGTCGGCGTGCTGGTGGCGCTGGGGCTCTATCTGTTCGTGATTTTGCGGTCGCTCGAGGCGGCGAGGCTCGCCAAGGATCGAATAGGCGCGTACCTCGTCGGCGGAATCATCTCGGGGTTTACGTTCCAAGTGATCTATAACATCACCATGTCCGCCGGCCTTGCGCCGGTCAAAGGCCTGACGCTCCCGCTCATGAGCTACGGAGGATCGTCGATTATCGCGACCCTCGCGGCCTTCGGCCTCATCCTGAACGTCAGGATGCGGCGGTTCACCAACTGAGGCCGGCGCTCACCACGCCGACTTCTGCGCCTTTCCGGGGAAGCGGAGACAATGGACGCCCTTGGCATGCTTTACATGATCGTGGCGATCATCGCCGCGTCGATTTGGCAGCGCGCCGGCTCGCTGGCCGCCCTGCCCGTCGTCTGCGCGCGCGCCGAGATTGTCCCCGCTCCCGCTGTGCAGCGGAGTTTCATCAATGAACAAGGAGATGATCATCTCCTCAGGCGACCACGATACGAGGGTCGCCATCCTCGAAGACGACCAGGTCGTCGAGATCTTCATCGAGCGCGAGCGCTCGCGCGGCGTTGTCGGCAATATCTACAAGGGGCGGGTCTCCAAGGTCCTCCCCGGGATGCAGTCCTCCTTCGTTGACATCGGTCTCGAACGGGACGCCTTCCTCTACGTCACGGAGGTCGTCAACACCGTCGAGGAGTTCGACCGCCTCGAATCGGGCGAGGAGGACGACGAGGACGAGCCGGCGGCGATTCCGGCCGCGGTGGCTCCCGGCACCGAGGGCATAGAAAACCGCATCGGCGATCCGGACGCCCCGGCCGTCGAGACGGCGTCCGCGTCGGTGCCCGCCGCCGCGCCGCCTCCGGTCGAACGCCGCAGCCGCGACCGCGGGAGCCGCGAGGACCGCGACCGTCCCGACGCCAAGATCGAGGACCTGCTGAAGGAGGGCCAGGAAGTCCTCGTCCAGGTCGTAAAGGAGCCGCTCGGCACCAAGGGCGCCCGGCTCACGTCGCACGTGACCATGCCGGGCCGGTTCCTGGTCTTCATGCCGACGGTGGACCACGTCGGCGTCTCCCGCAAGATCGACTCGCGCGAGGAGCGTTCCCGCCTCCGCGGCATCGTCAAGTCGTTCCGCGAATCCCACGGCTTCATCGGCGGAGTCATCATCCGCACCGCCGCCGCCGGCCGCTCCGACGAAGACATCGTCGCCGACCTCTGGTACTTCCACCAGATCTGGACCGAGATCCGCCAGCGGATGGAGGCGCGCCGTCCCCCGGCGGTGCTGTTCCAGGAGCAGAGCCTCGTCACCAAGCTGCTGCGCGACCTCCTGACCGAGGACTACACCGCGATCCGGATCGACGACGAGCAGGAGCACCGGCAGGTGGTGAAGCTGATCGAACGGATCATGCCGAGCCTGCTGCCGCGGGTGAAGCTCTACACCAAGAACTTCCCGATCCTCGAGGAGTACGGCGTCCAGGGGGAGATCGACAAGGCGCTGCGCAGCAAGGTGTGGCTGAAGTCGGGCGGGTACCTGGTCATCAACCAGACCGAGGCGCTGGTCGCGATCGACGTCAACACCGGGCGCTACGTCGGCAAGCGGACCGGCCGGCTCGAAGACACCATCGTCAAGACCAACCTGGAAGCGGTCAAGGAGATCGTGCGGCAGATTCGCCTGCGCGACCTCGGCGGCATCATCGTTCTCGACCTGATCGACATGGAAGAGAAGAAGAACCGCCAGAAGGTGTTCCAGGAGGTCGAGCGCGAGCTGCGGCGGGACCGGTCGCCGTCGAAAGCGCTGCAGGTGTCGGACTTCGGGCTGGTGATCGTCACCCGCAAGCGCGTCAAGCAGAGCCTCGAGCGCCAGCTCACCGAGCCGTGCCCCTATTGCTCGGGGTCAGGCTCGATCAAGTCGGCGTTCACGATCTGCTACGAGATCCTGACCGAGATGCGCAAGATCGGGCCGGACCTCGACGGGCAGGGAGTGCTCCTCCGCGTCAATCCGGATATCGCGAGAGCGTTGAAGGAAGAGGAGAGCGGGCTGTTGCGGGAGCTGGAGTCGACGCTCGGCAAGAAGATCACGATCAAGCCGGATGCGCATCTCCATCACGAGCAGTTCGACGTGATGGCGGTCTAAAAGACAAACTCCCAACTCCCAATCTCCAACTCCCAAGAACGCCCCGATGACAGGCTTGGGAGTTGGGAGTTGGAAATTGGGAGTTTCCAGCGAAAGCGCTATTTCGTAGCCGGCGCGCCTGCGGCGGCCACGATCGGGAAGTGCACCAGGTAGTGATTCCCGGCGCGGTTGATCCAGACCCGCAGATAGTCGTTCCCGCGGAGCACCTGAACCTTCGACCCGCCCGTCGGCGGCGGCGTGTCCTTCACGACCATCTTGATCTCGGCCTGCGGCACGATGCTGACGACCTCGCGCCCGGCGACCTTCCCGCCGCTCACGAACTCCACCCAGCGCTCGAGCTCTTCGGTCGCGCCCACGGCGTCGGGCTTGGACGCCTGCGCCGTCAGCCTGACCTGGTAGCTGCCCGCGGCCAGCGGCTTGCCGTCCGCGGTGACGGCGCGCGGGAGGCGAACGCTGCCGAGTGCCACGTCGCCAGCCGGCGCGGCCGGGGCTGTAGCCGTTGACGGCTGGTCGTTCGGCGCCTTGTGCTGCGCGAAGGCCTCACTCGCCGAGAGCGCGCCCGCGAGCACACAGACCAGAACCCAGTACTTCTTCATATCGGCAATCTCCATCGAAACCGAGCCCGTCCTGCCGGCCCTCTCCGCATTATAGACACGAAGCCCGGGGCGGCAGTCCCGAACTGAGCAAGTAATATGCCCGATCTATCGGCCGGTCGGGGTAATCCCGGAAGTCCGCGTATTTGGAAGGAGTCGTCCGCCAGCAGCAACCGGCCGGAGGCCGGTCCTGCGCTTGGGGGTGGGGCCCCAAGCGCATCAAAGTAATGCAGTCCCGGTCGAGCTTACTTGAGTCTGCCGACAGCTAGCGCTTGGTGATGAAGATACTTCCGGAGAAGGTCGACAGGTCGAACACCGCGCTGCCGTCACCGACCACCCCCCGCAGGGTCCGGTTGAACCGGCCGCGGCCGCCATCCTGATCGCGCGACGTGAACTGGAAGTCGGACTTGACCGACCCGCTGAACGACGTCGCCTCGACCTCGAAGCCGCTGCCGCCGCCGATCGCGACGTTCACGTTTCCGGAGTGCGAGCTCAATTCGTAGCGCGAGCTCCTGGGCAGCGTCCCCGAGAACTGGATGTTGCCGCTGATCGACTTCGCTTCGACGGCCGGACACTCGACGTCGTCCAGCACGACGTTGCCGCTGATCGAGTTGACGTCGAGGCGGCGCGCCTTGACCCGTTTCAGCACGATGTTGCCGCTGGCGCTCGATGCCGCCCACGGAGTGTCCCGGAATGCCGCCGTCGGTGACCTCGATGTCGCCGGAGATCGACTCCGCCGTGCCGCCGCCGCCGACGCCAACCAGCCGGACCGTCCCGCTGACCGTCTTGAGCACCGCGTCGCCGTGCACGTCCTTGGCGCTGATGTCGCCGGAAATCGAGTTGGCGCGGACCCGCGTCGTGGCCGGCAGGGTGACGTTGAAGGCCACTGACACGCTGAAGTTGCGACGGCCGCGCTGCCCATCCGGCCGCTCGGGATAGCGCGTCCTGAGCTCCGCGCGGTTGGGCCGCTCGACGACGTCGATCTCCACGAGCTTGAGCATCGCGCGGGCGTCGTCCGCGGTCTGCCCGCAGCCGGTCTTGACGATCTCGACGTGCGCCTCGCTGCCGCTGCCACGGGTGATGACGATGTTGCCGGCGACGTTGGCGAGATGGAGCTCGCCGGTGGTGCCGATGCGGAAGGTGCGGGTGGTGCGCTCGACTTCCTCGACCCGGTTGCCGCACCGGTTGCGCGTTGCGCTCGCGGTCCCGTTCCGCTTGCTCCCGCGCCCGTTCCGCCTGCAGCTGTGCCCGCTCTCGATCGCGCTCGGCCTGATCGCGTGCCCGTTCGCGATCGCGCTCAGCCTGTTCCTGTGCCCGCTCGCGATCGCGCTCGGCCTGCTCCTGTGCCCGCTGCCGATCGCGCTCGGCCTGCTCCTGCGCCCGCTGCCGGTCCCGCTCGGCCTGTTCCCGCTGCTGCTGCGTCTGCTGATACTCGCGTTCGCTGTCGTGCGCGATCTGCCGATGCTCGGCGACCTCGCTGCGCGCGATCCGGACCGACCGGTCCTGCGCCGCGGACGGCGCCGCGACCGCGCCGATCAGGGTGATGAAGACTACTGTTCGCATGCTGTTCTGTATCCGTCAATGACTGCTGGTAGCCGACGTTCTAGGATTTTCCGCCTTCGACGATCTGCGCCGCGCCGGCCGCGTCTCCCTGCCGCATCTCGTTCATCAACGCGATGGTGTCCTGCAGGAAGCGAATCTTCTGTCTGAGCACGTCGTAGAAGCTGTCGCGCACGGCCGCGTTCTGCGGATCGGACTCGAGCGCCTTGCGGCTGCTCTCCATCGCGTCGGTCATCACCAGCAGGTTCTGCTGGAGCACCGCGATCGTCTCCGGGGGAGCGCCGGCCTTCTTCGCTTCCTCGAGCAGGGTCACGAACTCTGCCTGCGTGATCTCGAGCTGCTTGGTCACGGCCGGTGCAACACTTTGGACGGAGTCGTCCGCCGGCGCGTTGCCGGCCGGTTCGGGCACCGGCGCGGTCGATGCGGTGGTTGGCGCCGGCGCCGCCGCGTCGCGGCGCGGTACCAGCATCAGCAGCGACGCGCCGACAACGAGGATCAGCGCGGCGGCGAGGGCGATCAGGGTGTTGCTCGGACGCCGCATGAAGCCGCGCGGGCTCTCGGCGACGCGCCCTTCCTGATGCAGTTGCTGCGCGATCTGCGTCCACACCCGCGACGGCGGCTGCAGATCCTCGAGCGTGTCGGTGGCGCGCCTGATCTCGCGCAGATCGCCGAGCAGCGCGGCGCAGGCCTCGCACGCCTCGAGATGGAGCTCGAGCTCGGCGCGGCGCAGCGGGCCGAGCGTGCCGTCCACCAGCTCGTTGATCGCGTTCAGATACCGTTCGCAAGCCATGACCAGTTCCTACCGTCTCCCCAGCAACGCGCGCAGGCGCAACCGCGCCTTGTGCACCTGCGACTTCGACGTGCCTTCCGCAATCCCGAGGACCTCCGCCACTTCGCGGTGCTCGAGCCCTTCGACGTCGTGCAGCACGAAGGCGGTGCGGCAGCCTTCCGGGAGCTGGGCGAGGGCGCGTTCGAGGTCCATCTTGTCCACCGTTCGTTCCGCCAGTCGCCGCGATCCCGTGTCGGCCAGCCCCGGCTCGTCGTCGATCGCGTCGGTCAGCTGCGTCGACCGCGCGGCGCGGCTGCGCAGGTGATCGAGGCAGAGATTCGTCGCCAGCCGATACAACCAGGTGCCAAGCGCCGATTCTCCCCGAAAGCTGTCCAGCTTGCGATGGGCGGCGAGGAAGATCTCCTGCAGAAGGTCCTCGGCTTCCGTCGGATTCCCGACCATCCGGCAGGCGACGCTGTACAGCCGGCCCGAATGTGTGCGGTAAATGGCCTCGAACGCCGACAGATCGCCCTTCCGGCAGCGCTCGACCAGGGCCAGGTCTTCTGCCCGGCCCGGCGCCGGAACGGCCGCAAGATGCACTGTGCCCTTAGACGAGGCCATGACCGAGTGGCGTTGCCCGCGGCAGGTGAAATGCGTACATGTTCAGTCGTTTACGGCGCCGGACGCCGCCGTGTTCGAACTTCCGGGCTCCAGCGGCAGGACGCGAAGTGACGGATCCGTGTGCCGCGGACCGTGATGCCCTCGGCCTGGAGCAGCGACCGCTTGAGCCCGGGCGAGCCCCCATAGCCCCCCAGCGCGCCCGCCGCGGCCACCACCCGATGACACGGCACGTCCCGGGCCCCGCAGTCCCGCATGATGTTGCCGACCGCCCGCGCCGCCCCCGGCCGCCCCGCGATGGCCGCGACGTCGCCATACGTCGCCACCCGCCCGGGCGGAATCCGCCTCACCGTCGCCAGCACGCGCGCAGCAAATTTCGTCATCTCATCAAGCACCGAGCACCGCAGCCGACGCCGCGCATTCCGAGGCACCGCTCGCGAGCCGCCAGGCACCCAGCGGCGAGCACCGAGCACCTAAAACCCTATTCTGACCCCCACCCCCGCCTGCATCCCGCCGGCATCGACCGATACGGTCCGGCTGTCGGCAGCCTCGAGATCGACCGTGGCCCGGGTGAATCTGACGAGCCCGCCGACGCCGAGGCGTTCCGTGAACATCCAGCGGACGTCGGCGCCGACGTTGAAGCCGGTCTGCGATCGCTTGCGACTGCTGGTGTCGACGCCGGCGAACTCGGCGGTGTCGTACGGGTACGTCTCGGTGTAATTGACGTCGATCACCAGCTGCTGGTTGACCTCGAGGAACGAGGGCCCGCCCATGAGCGTCAGGTGGACGCGGCGCGTCACCGGCACGCGTGTACTGCGCCTGCACGTGGACGCTCAGTCTCCTCGCGCCTGATCGCCGTCCGCGTCGCCGCTCACCTCGCGATGATGCTGAAAGAAGAACGGGTGCGGAACCGACGACGAGGCGGTCACCGTGCCGTCGCGCGGTAGAAGCTGCGAGACGGCGACGCCGACGCCGAGCCCGCGCCACAGCCGGACGCCGCCACCGACGTCGAACACCGGGCCGGCGTCGACCGGATAGGTGACGCGCGTGGTTCCGGTCTCCTGGTCGCGCGTGAAGGTGAAGGAATCGTCGAAGGTGCTGGTCGTCGACTGGTAGCCGCCGCCGATGCTGATGAAGCCGCGCGGCACCGGCTGGGCGCGCGCGCTGCCGGCGCCGAGCCCGGCAAAGACGCAGAGGAACGCGAGCGTGCGAATCGTCTGAGTCATGGCGGGGCTCAATTGACTCCGACCGCGGTCCACGCCTGGGTCACGGCACGCTCGGCGTTGCTGTTGACGCCGAACAGATCGCGGGCGGCCTGGATGGTGGCGGCGCGCGCCGTCGCGAACATCGAGTCGCTCGGCATCAGCTGTGTGAACGCGCGGTAGAACACGCGCTCCATCTGGTCGCGGCTGGCCTGGCCGACGCCCTGCACCGACAGTCCGGATGTCCGATTGGTCCCGCCTTCGACGGCCAGGTAGTACGCCTGATTGGCGATACCGGAGTTGATGTGCACGCCGCCGTTGTCGTCGGCGCCGGTGTAGCGCCGGCTGTAGTGATCCGGATGCCCGAAGAAGCCGGGGTTGTCCATCGAGCGCAGTCCGCCAGGCGTGACCACGTCCTCGGCCAGCAGGTACTCGGCGCGCCCCGGGCCGTTGCCAGGCTGCTGATAGAAGAACTCGATCGCCGTGCCCATGATGTCGGAGAACGCCTCGTTGAGTGCCCCCGACTCGTTGCGGTAGATCAGGCCGGACGAGTAGTCGGTCACGCCGTGCGTCAGCTCGTGGGCGACCACGTCGAGCGCGCCGGCGACGAAGTTCCAGTTCTGTCCGGACAACGTCAGGTTGGGCGGCAGCCCCTCGCCGTAGACCATGACGCCGTCGCCGGCGTAGAACGCGTTGACGAAGTAGGTGAAGACGACCGACTCGGGCGAGGTCAACGCGTCCTGACGGTTCACCGGATGGGTCAGGCTGCGGATGCGGATGTTGGCGTTGTCGAGGCCGCGCCGTCCGAAGCGCTTGAAGTAGTAGTCGTAGGTATAGCCCGCGAACGTGTGCGCGTCCACGTTGGCGCCGTCGGTCCAGTCGTTGTCGGCATCGCTGGCGAAGTCGTTGGCGCCAAGGATCACCACGCCGTTCAACGCCTGCATGGTGCGCGTCAGATTGCCGCGCATGTCGAACGTCTCGATCACCGGCGGCCGCAGGCGATCCGATCCGATGAACGTTCCTCCCTGCGAACTGGCCGCGACCTTCTTGCGGTCGCCCAGCACGCCGAGGCCGTTGCCCACCGCGGACGTCTGCCGGTGCATGTCGCTCCGCTGCTCGACGACGACGCCGGTATGCGCGTCGAGGAAGTAGAGCGTGATGTCCTCGGCCGTCGCCACGCGCGCCATGTAGACGAGCGCGTAGCTGCCGCCCGGACGCGGCAGGATCACCAGCCGGGGCTGTTTCTCGGGTCCGAGCTCGACTCCCGTCAACGCGGTGACGGCGGCGTGCGCGGCAGCGGTGTCCAGCGTCGGCTCCGTCGGGATGGCGATCCCCTCGTGCACGGTTCCGAACATCGAGATCGTGACGCCGCTCGCGTCGGACTGCCGCACCACGTCGCCGCCGTAGACCGGGACGCCGCGCACGGTTTGCGCGTATCGCCGATGCCGGCGCCCCTCGATGAGCGTGTCTTCGCGATCCAGCCGCAGCTCGAGGTCGCCACTGCGGATCATGCGATCGACCTGGGTGTCCCAGGTTCGCAGCGCGCCGGGGGTGGTCGCGGTCACGCGGTTGACGCGCGGCTCCTGGCCGCGCAGCTGCGGCGCGGGTCCGAGCGCCGCGAGCGCAACGGCCAGTACCGTGCTGGGCAGGACGTAGAACCGAGCAGCCATCGAGCCTCCGGAATCAGGGGGAATGGACGACAGGCAGGCCGCACGATCTTAGCACCGCCGGATCGCCGGGCTCCGTCGATCGCGGGGCCCGGACCGGTCAGCGCCTGAGGATGGGGTAGTAGGCGACGGCGCCGATGTAGACGTTGAACACCGCGCAGCCGACGGCATACCACCGCGGGGCGATCGCCTCGGCGAGGATTCCTGGTCGGTGCGCGATGTCGACCAGGGCGTGCACCACGAACGCCAGGGCGAGGATGGTCAGCGCCTGGCGCGGATCCCGCACCAGCGTCGCCGCGGCGGTGACGAAGAACCCGACCGCGAGCGCGACGTCGATGCCCGACGCCGGCTGGTTCTCGTGCGCGACCGCGAACCCGATGTACGCGCCGGTGGTCATGGCCAGGAGCAGCGCCGCGAACTGCGCCAGCCGCAGCTCCGCGATGAGCCGCTCGGGTGACGACAGCGGGATCGCTGCCGTGCGCAGCCCCTGCCAGCTGAACGCGGCGGCCACCGTGAAGGCCGCCACCAGTACCGTGCGAAATGTGTCCGACATCGTGTGGAAGGGGCGGCGGTTCGAGAGGCTCAGGCCGTCGGCAAGAAGTTCAGCGGATCGATGCCGAACTCCGCGGGTTCGAGGGGCGCGAGGATGCTGTCTTCCGGGGCTTCGTCGCGGCCCTCCCAGAGATTGCGCTCGATCGGCAGATCGAGGCGGTTGCCGGCGCGGTCGATGATCACGCGGACTCGCGGGCGGTAGGGATCCGGGGCATGCACCCGCGTCACCACCGCCACCTCGCCCGTGTTCAGGCGGACGAGCGTGCCCGGTGGATAGATGCCGAGCAGCTGCACGAAGCGTCGCACGAGGTGCTGATCGAACTGGGTTCCGTCGTTGCGCTTCAGGACCGCCAGGATGCGCTCGGTCGGGAACGCCTGCTGGTAGGCGCGCTGCGACCGCATCGCGTCGTAGACGTCGGAGATGCTGCACAGCATCGTCGCGATGTTGAGGTCCTGCCGCTTGACGCCGAACGGATAGCCGGTGCCGTCGATCCGCAGGTGATGCTCGAAGGCGACCACCGGCGCGAGGATCGGCATCTCGGGCGTGCGCCGCAGGATCTCGGCGCCGTCCACCGTATGGCGCCGCATGATGACGAACTCCTCGTCGGTCAGCTTGTCCGGCTTGTTGAGGATCTCCTTCGGGGTCCGGACCTTGCCGATGTCGTGCATCAGCGCCGACAGCCCGAACTCCCGCAGCAGCTTTCCCTCGATGCCGAGCGCCCGCGCCTGGCCCATCGTCAGGATCGACACGTTCACCATGTGCGTGAACGTGTAGTTGTCGTAGTTCCGCATCGCGGTCAGCGCCACCAGCGCGGTGCGGTTCTGGGTGACCGCTTCGGCGAGACCCTCGACCGCCTGGAGCGCCGCGGGCATGTCGGGCATGCCTTCGGTGTGGGCAGCCTCCCACACGCTCTCCGCCACTGCGACCGCGTTCGAATAGAGCTGACGGATCGCCGCCATGTCGCCGGCGATGCCGCCGCTTTGCTTCTCGTCGGCGTTGATCCGCCCGACGTGGATATGGGGGAGCGGCGCGGCCTCCGCCGCCGACTTCGATCCGAGGGCGGCAATCGCGTGCACGAACGCGTTGACTTCGTCCGCGGTCACGCCCCGATCGAACGCGATGCGCTCGATCTCGTGGTCGCGCAGGCGCTTGATCAGCTCCGCCATGCCGGCGCTCGCCTTGGCCATCGGCGTGTCCGCGACCACCAGCTCCTGGCCGACGATGCCGATGGTGACCGAGGGGTTCTGCTGGTGCAGGGCTTTCAGCGCCGCGAGCAGGCCGTCGACGTTCCGGCCGAGCAGCGGGTGATCGGCGGCATAGAGCTGTGCCGCCCTGACGCCGGACGCAAACCGGCGCAGCAGCTCGTCGTAGAGGGCGATCCGGCTGGAGAGATCACTCGACATGGTTCATTCCGGCAACTGCGCCCGCGCCGCCGCCCGCACGCCGCGGGGGCCGCGCGTCGACGCCTCGCGCAGGACCTCCATCGCCGGCGCGGTGCCGATCTGGCGTAACGCCCGCGCGGCGGCCGTCCGCAGCCGGCGTGTCTTCAGCGGCGACCACCAGTCCCCCTGGCCGAGCGCGAACTTCAGCGCCCCCACGGCGTCCGGTCCGCCGAACGTGCCGAGCGCCTCGATCGACGTCTGGTAGAGCTGCTGTTCGGCGCGGCGATTCATGTGCCGCACCAGGTAGGAGAACAGCGGCGCCGCGCGCTCGTCGCGCATGCTGGTCAGCTCGTTGAGCAGCGTCTCGCGGGTGCGTCCCGTCGCCGACTTGATCGCCTGGTGCAGAATCTGTGACGCCGCGTCGCTGCCGTTCAGCACCAGGCCCTGCACGGCCTCGCGCTGGACCAGCGGCTCGCTGTCGGTGAGGAGTGGGATCAGCTCCTTGAGTCCTTCGGAGCCGCCGAACTCACGCAGCAGGAACGCCGCCGTGCGCCGCACTTCCCAGTTCGACGCGCTCATCAGCTGCTGCACGCCTTCGCGTCCGCGCGCGCCGAACCCGAGCAGGATATCGCGCAGCCGGCGCCGCGATCGGGCGTCCTGCTCCGACGACAGCACGCCGGCGAGCGCCGGGATCACCGCCGGACCGATCGCGTGGCACAGCGCCTTGAACCGTTCGTACGAGGCATCGTCCGAGGCGCGGAGGTGCGCCGAGACGTGCTTCATCATGGTGCCGCGGCCGAAGCGATCGAGCGCGCTCGAGGCATGCGGCCGCCGTGCCGGCTCGCGCTCGCCCTGGGTGACGATCGCGTCGGCCAGCTCCCAGGCCTGATCGAAGTAGCCGACGCGGACCAGATCCTCGGCGTGGGCCGCCACGGTCTCGGCGATGTCCCGCCAGCGCAGCGGGTCGGCCTCGATCGACAGCAGGTCGATGAGCAGCTGATGGTCGAGGCTGCGCAGCGAGGCATCGCCGACCGTCGCGAGCCAGGTCGCGATCCGTTCGGGCGGGTCGTCGTTCGTGCGCTCGACGTCGACGGCCTTGGTCCGCGCCCCCGACAGCTCGCGCGCGTACGGATCCGAAACGAAGGTCTCGTCGGAGTACGACGTCAACATGCTCTCGACCCGCTGCCACAACTCGGCGAAGCCGTCGGTGCCCGCTTCGGAGGCGGACACTTCCTGCTCGGCCAGCCCGAGCAGCTGGCGCTGCCGCTCGACGTCGGGGACCAGTGCCTGGAAGGCATGGGCGAGCCGCTCGCTCGCGCCCCGCTCCTTGATCACCGACTGCGCGACGAAGTGCGAGACGGCGTCGTCGTTCATCCGATCGACGACCGCGCCGGCGACGTCGATCGAGCCGACCATGCTCTCGGGCTTGCGGCGCTGATCGAGGAGCTTCATCATCGCGTCGGCGGACAGCCGTCCGGCGGCGCGGCCCATCTGGCCGAACATCGTGTCGAGGCGGCCGGGGTCGTGCTGCGACAGGTACTCGGCGAGGCCGCGCATCAGCGTCAGGAACGCCGCCGCCTGCACGTCGGCGCCATGTGGCGCCGTGGCGGTGTCCAGCTGGGCCATCAGGTCATCCAGCTTGGTCGGGTCTCCTACGATGTCGAGCAGCAGGCGGAGGCCGGAGTCGTCCAGTTCGAGCGTCGTGCCAGAGCGCGCGGCCTCGAGAATTTTCTCGATGGCGGCGGCGACGCCCTGTTTCTCGCGCAGGACTTCGGCGTAGTCGATCTCTTCGATCTCGATACTCGGTCCGCCGGCCGTGGCCCAGAGGTGCTCGATGCCGCCGTCGGTGCGGATCTCTTCGGGGGCGCGGGCCAGCAGCAGGAGCAGGGTGCGCCAGGATTGCGTGTCGGCCCCCGCGTTCAGCGTCAGGCCGCCGATCAGATGCCGGTGCAGCAGGTCGGCGAGCTCGAGCACGCCCGCATCCGGCTTGGGCATCGTCGCCCCTTCGATCAACAGCTTGTCGGCGAGGACCTGAAGCTTGTACGGTCCGCGCTCGGTGAGCGCCGCCGTCAACTGCGCGAGGCGCCCGAGCGAGCTGGTGATGGCCGGATGGCCGGCGGGGTAAAGCGACACGGCGCGGGCGGCCGCCTTGCAGGCCCGGGCGAACTCCGCCAGCCGCGCGGCGGCATCGGCACTCAGGATGGGGGTCGTCGCCTCGGCCATCTCTCCTCAGCTGCCCGGACGGATCGGCGTGCCCGAGACCGTGCCGCTGCTGCAGCCGCTGCCGCGGCGGTGCGTGTCGGGTGTGATGCCGAACGAGAAGGCGTGGCCGCTCGACGCGTCCCGCACGGCAGTCATGCGAGTATTATTGCCCGAATGCGCGCGGTCGATGTCATACGGCACAAGCGAGACGGCGGCCGCCTCGGTGCCGGCGAGATCGAACACTTCGTGACCGGCGTCACCAGCGGCGCCGTACCGGACTATCAGGCCGCTGCGCTGCTGATGGCCATTTTGCTCCGCGGCATGACCGCCGAGGAGACCGCGCTCCTCACCGACGCGATGGTGCGGTCGGGCGTGCGCGTGCAGTTCACGGACCTTCCCAGCATCCCGGTCGACAAGCACAGTACCGGCGGCGTCGGCGACAAGACGTCGTTGATTCTCGCGCCCCTCGCCGTGGCCTGCGGCGCCGTCGTGCCGATGATGTCGGGGCGCGGCCTCGGGCATACGGGCGGCACCCTCGACAAGCTCGAATCGATCCCCGGCTTCCGCACCGCGCTGACGCTCGACGAACTGCGAACCGCGATCAGGACGGTGGGCGCGGCCCTGATCGGCCAGACCGCGGAGATCGCCCCGGCCGACCGCCGGCTCTACGCCCTCCGCGATGTCACCGGGACCGTCGAGAGCATCCCGCTGATCTCGGCGTCGATCATGAGCAAGAAGATCGCCGAGGGCATCGGCGGCCTGATCCTCGACGTCAAGACCGGCAGCGGCGCCTTCATGAAGAGTCTGGACGACTCGCGCCGGCTCGCCCAGTCGCTGGTCGCGATCGGCAACGCCTCGGGCGTGAAGACCGAGGCGCTGATCACGCGGATGGACGCGCCGCTCGGCCGCGAGGTCGGCAACGCCAGCGAGATCGTCGAGAGCATCGAGACGTTGAAGGGGAAGGGACCGGCCGCGCTCGAGCAGCTGTCGGTCGTGCTCGCGGCCCGCATGCTGGTGCTGGCGGGGATCGCCGCCGACCAGGCGGCGGCCGAGATCCTCGTGCGGCGCGCCTTGTCATCGGGCACGGGCGTCGAGGCCTTCCGCCGCATCATCGAACATCAGGGTGGCGACCCGAAGGTGGTCGACGACTACGGCCGGCTGCCGTCGGCGCCCGACGAGCACCGCGTCGCCGCGCCTCGCGACGGCGTCGTCGTTTCGGTCGCCGCCGAGAACGTCGGCCGGGCGGCGGTGGCGCTCGGCGCCGGGCGGGCGACGCTCGATGACACCATCGATCCTGGTGTGGGGATCACCGTCGTGGCGCCACCCGGCACCACGGTGAGGGCCGGCGACCCGGTGCTGATCGTGCGCCACCGTGGCGGACGGGGCCTGGACGACGCGCTGCCGCTTCTCGAGGCTGCGCTGGCCATGGGTGACCGCGCCGACCCCGAGCAACCGCTGATCGTCGAAGCGATCGGTGTGCAGTCCGACAACTCCGTCACCACGCGAGGTCGTTCCTGATGGCTGAATCGCCGCCCGCTCCACGCCGCCGCCCCGGTCGATCGCACGCTGCAGATCGGGGTCGGCGTGCTGGCCGTCGCCCTGGCTGCGGCGGCCTTCCTGCTGCGCTATTCGATCAGCCCGCGGCTGCAGGCGCTTCTCGGCATCATCTGTTTCATCGCCGTCGTCGCCGCGTTCTCGACCAACCTCCGGGCGGTCAACTGGCGGACCGTCGCCTGGGGTATCGCCATGCAGGTCGGCCTGGCCCTGCTCATCCTGAAGCTGGAAATCGGCGGCGTGAAGCCCGGATACGTGTTCTTCAGCAAGGTCGGCGCCCTGGTGAGGCAATTCCTCGAATTCACGATGGCCGGCTCGACACTCGTCTTCGGCCCGTTGGCCGATCAGGGCCGCATGGACAAGGTGTTCGGCGCCGGTCAAGGGTTCGTCTTCGCATTTACGGCGCTGCCGACCATCATCTTCGTGTCCTCGTTCTTCACCGTCCTTTACTACTTCGGCGTACTGCAGCTGATCGTGAAGATCTTCGCGAAAGGGATGATGTTCCTGATGCGGACGAGCGGCGCCGAGACGCTATCTGCGGCAGCCAACGTGTTCATGGGCCAGACCGAGGCGCCGATCATCGTCAAGCCGTACGTGCCGCTGATGACCCAGTCCGAGCTGCTGGCGATGATGGTCGGCGGGATGGCGACGATTTCGGGTGGCGTGATGGCGGTCTACATCTCGCTCGGCGCTGATCCCGTTGCGATCCTGACGACCAGCGTCATGGCGGCGCCGTGCGGGCTGTATCTGTCGAAGATCCTGTATCCCGAGATTGAGGAGCCGGTCACGCGCGGCGAGGTCAAGGTCGCGGTCGAGCGCCAGCACACCAACGTGATCGATGCGGCCGCGGCGGGCGCCTCTGACGGCACTGCGCTGGCGATCAACGTGGCGGCGATGCTCATCGCGTTCATGGCGACCATCGCCATGTTCGACTACATCCTCGGCGCGATGAAGGACGGCCTGTCGCTGGCGCGCATCTTCGCCGTGCTGTTCGCGCCGGTCGCGGTCCTGATGGGCGTGCCGGCGCAGGACGTGCCGGCGATCGGCGACCTGCTCGGCACCAAGCTCGTGGCCAACGAGTTCGTCGCCTACATCAAGCTGACGCAGGAATATCGCGGCGTGCTGAGCGATCGGTCCTACACGCTGGCGACCTATGCGCTCACCGGGTTCGCGAATTTCGCGTCGATCGGCATTCAGCTCGGCGGCATCGGGGCGATGGCGCCGTCCCGGCGCGGCGATCTCGCCAGGCTCGGCTCGCGGGCGCTGCTGGCCGGGTTCATAGCGACGCTTGATCAACGCCTCGATCGCGGCGGCGCTGCTATGACCGCGTCCAGCTATTTCGACCGCGTCCAGGAAGCGTCGGCCTGGCTGGCGCAGCGCCATGGCGCTCCGCCCGACGTGGCGATCGTGCTCGGCTCCGGTCTCGGCGAGTTCACCAAGGCGCTCGCGGACGGCGTCATCTGTGCGTACGGCGACATTCCACACTGGCCGGCCTCGGCCGTCGTCGGCCATGCCGGGCAGCTGGTCGTGGGGACGATCCGCGGCAAGCGCGTCGCCGCGCTGAGCGGCCGGGCGCATTTCTACGAGGGGCACGCGCTCGAGACGGTGACGTTCGGCGTCCGCGTCCTCGGCGCGTTCGGCGTCCGCACGCTGATCCTGACCAATGCGGCGGGCGGCATCAATCTGAGCTTCAAGCCCGGCACGCTGATGCTGATGGACGATCACATCAACCTGATGGGGAGCAATCCGCTGGTCGGGCCGAACGACGAACGGTTCGGGCCGCGGTTCCCCGACATGACCGAGGTCTACTCGAAGCGGCTTCGCGACGTCGCCGTCGCCGCGGCCGCCGAGGCGGGTGTCGCGCTCGCGCGCGGCGTCTACGTCGCCGTGCACGGGCCGAGCTACGAGACGCCGGCGGAGATTCGCGCGTTCCGGACGCTCGGCGCCGACGCCGTCGGCATGTCCACCGCGCCGGAGGCGATTGTCGCCCGGCACATGGGCATGGAAGTCCTGGGGATCTCGTGCATCACCAACCCGGCGGCCGGCGTCCTGCCGCAGCCCCTGGTGCACGACGAAGTGATGGAGGTCGCGCGTCGCGTGCGCGGCGAGTTCTCGTCGCTGCTGGAGGCGATCATTGGCCGACTCTGATCAGAAGACCGACCGCTGGCCGCAGAAGGAACGGCGGCGTGGCCCCGATCGGCGCAGCGGTCGCGATCGCCGGGCCGCCACCACCGGCCCGCCGGCCGCCGGCGAAGAGCGCCGCGCCAGCACCCGCCGCAGCGCCGACGAACGCCGCGACGAGCGTGGCTGGCTGCCGCTGACGTTCGACGCGATCAGCGCGACCGGCTTTTCGCCGGAGCAGAGCCTGCTCGCCGCCGCCGTCGCCGCGCGCGCCTTCGCCCAGGCGCACTATTCGAAGTTCAAGGTCGGCGCCGCGCTCGAGACCGTCGAGGGCGGCATCGTCACCGGCTGCAACATCGAGAACGCGACCTACGGGCTGACGCTGTGCGCCGAACGCGTCGCGCTCGTCAAGGCGCTGTCGGAGGGGCACACGACGTTCACCCGCATCGCCGTCGTCGCCGACACCGAGGCCCCCACGCCCCCCTGCGGCTCGTGCCGCCAGCTGCTGTGGGAGTACTGCGGCGACATCGAGATCATCCTCGGCAACCTCTCCACGCTGACCGGCCAGTTCCGCCTGGCGTCGCTGCTGCCGCTGCCGTTCGACAGGCGCCTCTTGTGACGTGCTACGTGCGATGTGCAGCGTGCGACTTGCTCACGTGCGACGTGCGCACGTGCTGACGTGCCGACGTGCGACGTGCCGACGTGCGAAGTGCCGACGTGCGAAGGCGACGTGCGCACATGGCCAGTCGCACGCGGCACGTAGCACGTGAGCACAGGCGCACGTAGCACGTAGCACGTGAGCACGTCGCACGTAGCACGTGGCACGTAGCACGTGTCAAAATACCCCCATGCTTCCGACAATCGACTGGCAGGGCGACGCGGTCGTCATGGTGGATCAACGCAAGCTGCCCGGGCAGGAAATCTACCTGCGGTGCCGCTCCGCGCAAGAGGTCGCGCGGGCGATCCGCACGATGGTGATCAGGGGCGCCCCGGCGATTGGCGTGGCGGCGGCGATGGGCATCGCGCTGGGCATGAAGCGGAGCACGGCGAAGGGCACGCGCCAGTTCGCCGTCGATTTCCAGAAGATCTGCGACATGATGGCGTCCACCCGGCCTACCGCGGTCAACCTCTTCTGGGCCATCGATCGGATGAAGGGCGTGTTCGCGGAAACGGCTCAGTCAGGCGCCTCGACCGAGGAAATCGCCAATCGGCTCGAGCTGGAGGCGCGCACCATCCATGACGAGGACGTCGCCGCCTGCCGGGCGATGGGCGGCTTCGGCGCCGAGGTGGTGCCCGACGGCGCCCGTATCCTGACGCACTGCAACGCCGGCGCGCTCGCGACCGCCGGGTATGGCTCAGCGCTCGGCGTGATCCGCGCCGCCGTCGAGCAGGGCAAGCGCATCGCCGTCATCGCCGACGAAACGCGGCCGTTTCTCCAGGGCGCACGCCTCACCGCGTGGGAGCTGGTGCGCGACGGCATCAACACGACCGTCATCACCGAGAGCATGGCCGGTCCGCTGATGCGGGCCGGGGACATCGACATGGTCGTGGTCGGCGCCGATCGCATCGCCGCCAATGGCGACACCGCCAACAAGATCGGCACCTACACCGTGGCGGTGCTGGCCCACGAGCACAAGATTCCGTTCTACGTGGCCGCGCCGATCTCGACCATCGACCTGGCGACGCCGGAAGGCGATCGCATTCCGATCGAGGAGCGCGACCAGCGCGAAGTCAGCCATCTCGGCTCGGCCAGGCTCACGCCGGTAGGCGCGCACATCCGCAACCCGGCGTTCGACGTGACGCCGCACCGCTACATCACCGGCATCATCACCGAGCGCGGCATCTTCAAGCCTCCGTACATCGAGTCGCTGAAGCGGGCGCTCGAGACGGTCGTCGCGGCGCGGTGAGCTCGACGCTGCTGGCGATCGAGACGTCCTGCGACGAGACCGCCGCGGCGGTCCTTGCCGAAACCGGCGATCCCGCACGCCCGTGGGCGATCCGTTCGAACGTGGTCGCCTCCCAGACCGAGATCCATCGCGAATGGGGCGGCGTCGTCCCGGAGCTCGCGTCCCGCCAGCACGTCCGCGACATCTGCGGCGTCGTCGAAGCGGCGCTGACGCGCGCGGCGGTCGCGGCCACGGATCTCCGCGCGGTTGCCGTGACGCAGGGCCCGGGCCTCGTGGGATCGCTGCTCGTCGGCGTCGCGTTCGCGAAGGCCTTCGGCCAGGCACTGGGCCTGCCGGTGATTCCGGTGCATCACCTGGCCGGGCACATCGAGTCGCTGGTGCTGGCCCACGGCGAGTTGCCGATGCCGGCGGCGATCCTCGTCGTCTCCGGCGGCCATACCAGCCTGTATTTCGTGCCGGAACCTGGCCGCTACCAGCTGATCGGGCGCACGCGCGACGATGCGGCGGGGGAGGCGTATGACAAGGTGGCGAAGCTGCTGGGCCTCGGGTACCCCGGCGGACCGGCGATCGACAGGCTCGCGCGCGAAGGCAACGACCGCGCCTACGACTTCCCGATCGCGCGGCTGACGCATGCGGATCGAAACGCGCCGGCGTCGACCGCGCCGCACGGATTGCTGCCGCCCGACGTGGCGCGCCGCGTCGATTTCAGCTTCAGCGGCCTCAAGACCGCCGTGCTGCGGCTGGTCCGCGAGCAGGCCGGGGAGCCGGCGACCGGGAAGGCGGGGTCGGCCGATTCGCTCGGCGACACGCTTGGTCCGCAGCAGGTGGCCGACATCGCCGCCAGCTTCCAACGGGTCGTCGTCAACGTGCTGCTCGATCGCACGTTCGAGGCGGCGCGGTGGCTCGGCGCTCGCAGCGTCGGGATCTCCGGCGGCGTGTCCGCGAACAGCCGGCTTCGCGCCGAGGCCGAGGCCCGCTCCGCCCGTCATGGCCTGCCGGTGTTCGTGCCGCCGCTGGCGCTGTCCACCGACAACGCCGCGATGATCGGCGCCGCGGCGCTGCGCCAGCTGCAGCTCGGCGCCAGTGGCCGCTACGATTTCAACGCCGAGGCGTCGCTGCCGCTCTGACCATGATCACCTTCACCGACTACCTGTGGTTCAACACCAAGGGGCGCCAGGAGTTCATCCGGATCACCGACGAGGTCGCGGCGGTGGTGTCGAAGAGCGGCGTCACGGACGGGATGGTGCTGGTGTCGGCGATGCACATCACGTCAGGCGTCTACGTGAACGACTGGGAGGATGGCCTGATCCACGACTTCCAGGTGTGGCTCGAGAAGCTGGCGCCGGCCGGTCTTCCCTACAGACACCATCAGACCGGCGAAGACAACGCCGACGCGCACCTGAAACGCACCATCATGGGCCACCAGGTGATGGTCCCGATTACCGCGAGCCGGCTCGATCTCGGGCCGTGGGAGCAGATCTTCTACGCGGAGTTCGACGGCCGCCGCAAGAAGCGCGTGGTGGTCAAGGTGATGGGGGTGTGATTGCGCTCGGGACTCGGGACGCGGGACTCGGGACTCGGGACGCGGGAGTCGGGACGCGGGATTCGGGACGCGGGAGTCGGGAGTCGGGGACCGGGGATCGGGGATCGATGCGCGATAGCCGCCGCGAATATCCAACGCGCCCGGTCGTGGGCGTCGGCGCCGTGGTGTTCGTGGAGCCGCACGCCCGCGGCGCACTCGGCATCGCCGCTGACGCCGCCGATCGCGGCATCGTGCTGATCAAGCGGCGGTATCCGCCGCTGGCGGGGGAGTGGAGCCTGCCCGGCGGAGCGGTGGAAGTCGGCGAGACGCTCGAGGCGGCGATTGCCCGCGAGGTCATCGAAGAAACCGGGCTGGTCGTCGACGTCGGCGCGGTCGTGGACGTCTTCGATCGGATCATGCGCGACGACCGCGATCGCGTGCAGTATCACTTCGTGCTGGTCGACTACCGCTGCCGTGCGATCGGCGGGTGCCTGGCGCCGGGCTCGGACGTGTCCGAGGCGATCGTCGCCGACCCCTCCGCACTCGACGCCTACGCGCTGACCGACAAGGCCCTGGCGGTGATCGCGCGGGCCTGCGCGATGCCGGACCAGCCGGCGGCGCCCGGCGCGGCCGATCCTGTATCATTTCGCCCGTGACGCTGAATCGCGCCGATGCCTGGGCGCTCATGACGCAGTACACGCAGAGCGAGAGCCTCCGGAAGCACATGCTGGCGGTCGAAGCCTCCGTGCGCGGATATGCCCGGCTCTGGGGCGAGAACGAAGAGGAGTGGGGCGTGGTCGCCCTGCTGCACGACTTCGATTACGAACGCTGGCCCGATCAACAGAACCACCCGTATCGCGGCGTCGAGATCCTCAAGGAACAGGGCTATCCCGAGTGGGTGACCCGCGCGATCCTGTCTCACGCCGACTATTCGGGCGTGCCGCGGGAGTCGCGTCTCGAGAAGACCTTGTACGCGTGCGACGAGATGTCGGGATTCGTGACCGCGGCGGCGCTGGTGCGCCCGTCCAAGAGCGTGCTCGACCTCGAAGCCTCTTCCGTGATCAAGCGGATGAAGGACAAGGCGTTCGCGCGGGCGGTGAGCCGCGACGATCTGACAGCGGGGGGCAGAGGAGCTTGGAGTGCCCCTCCCGGACCATGTTTCGAACGTGATCGCCTTTCTGCGGGTCCAGGCCGAGCCGCTCGGCCTGAAGGGAAACCTCTGACTTCGGAATCCCGTATAACCTAAGCACTTGGACATCGCTGCCGCCAACGCCCTGTCAGCTCCACTTCCCGCAGACGCCCCCGGCTCCTCAGAGCCTGTCGTACAGCTCGACGGCGTCACCGTGATTTACGGGAAGAACCAGGCGCTGAAAAACGTGACCGCCCGGTTCGCGCGCGGCGCCGTCGGCCTGCTCGGCCCGAACGGCGCGGGCAAGAGCACCATGCTCAAGTCGCTGCTCGGCTTCGTCAAGCCGAACCAGGGGCGCATGACGGTGCTCGGCCTCGACGTCGCGCGGCATCCGCTCGAGATTCGCTCGCGGATCGGCTACATGCCGGAGAGCGACGCGCACATCCCCGGCATGAACGCGGTGTCGTTCGTCGCCTACTGCGGCCAGCTCGCCGGCCTGCCGCCGGTCGATGCGATGCAGCGCGCGCACGAGGTCCTCTACTACGTCGGTCTCGGCGAGGCGCGCTACCGCAACGTCGAAACCTATTCGACCGGCATGAAGCAGCGGATCAAGCTGGCGCAGGCGCTGGTCCACGATCCCGATCTGCTGTTCCTCGACGAGCCGACCAACGGCATGGATCCGAAAGGACGCGACGAGATGCTCGAGCTCGTGCACGACCTGGGGCACAACAAGAACGTCGCGCTGATCCTGTCGTCGCACCTGCTGCCGGACGTCGAGTTCACCTGCGACCACGTGGTCGTCATGGACAAGGGGCAGGTCGTGGCGCAGGGCCCGATCGACGAGCTGAAAGGCCCCGCCGGCCGCGTCTTCGAGCTGCGCATCAAAGGCAACCTGCCGGAGTTCATCGAGGTCCTGCGCGGCGCCGGGATGGAGTGCCACTCGACCGACGAGGACGTCATGCGGGTGTTCGTGCCGTCGGACACCACCCGCACCGAACGCGATCAGCGCGCCATTTTCGCGCTGGCCGCGAAGCACGGCGCCCAGATTCGTCACCTCCGGCCGAGCGTGCCGACACTCGAGGACGTGTTCGCGAAAGCGGTCGGCGAGGAATGACAGCATGCGCACGTCGCACGCAGCACGTAGCACGCTGCGCACGTAGAGCACGTAGCACGTTTTCTAAACGATGCCGATTCATGATCAGAGCTACCGCCGCTACGGCGGTGGCAGGACCTCGCCGGGACGGAGCTGGACCGTGATCGCCTGGGCCGGCATCCGCACCATGTTCCGGAAGCGGATCTTCATGGGCCTCCTGCTCTTCGCCTGGATGCCCTTCGTGGTTCGCGCCGTCCAGATCTACCTGTCCACGAACTTTCCGCAGATGGCGATGATCGCGCCCACCGCGGAGACGTTCCGCGAGTTCCTGGAGCAGCAGGATTTCTTCGTCTTCGTCATCACGATTTATGTCGGGGCCGGCCTGATCGCCAACGACCGGCGGGCCAACGCGCTGCAGATCTACCTGTCCAAGCCGCTGCTGCGCTCCGAGTACATCGCCGGCAAGGCGGCGGTGCTGTTCACGTTCCTGATGCTGGTGACGTGGCTGCCGGCGATCCTGCTGCTGCTCGTGCAGGTGATGTTCGCGGGCAGCTTCGCCTTCATCAGCAAGAACCTGTTCCTGTTCCCGGCGATCACCGTGGCCGGCCTGCTGCAGGCGCTGCTCGCCACGTTCACGATGCTGGCGCTGTCGTCGCTCTCGAAGAGCAGCCGCTACGTCGGCATCCTGTATGCCGGCATCCTCTTCTTCACCGCGGCGATCTACGGCGTGATGTATGCCATTACCGGCGGCAGCACGGCGCTGTCGTACCTCTCGCTCAGTGCCAGCCTCAACCAGGTGACCGACGTGATCTTCCGCCTGCCGCCGCGCTACTCGACGCCGTGGCAGGTGTCGCTGACGGTGGTGGTCGGCCTGATCGTGCTGTCGATTTCGGTGCTGGAACGGCGTGTCCGCGGCGTGGAGGTGGTGACATGAGCGCCCCCATCGTCACCGCCGAGCACGTCTCGAAGTGGTACGGGCAGGTCATCGGCCTCAACGACGTCAGCGTCAACGTGCCGCCCGGCATCACCGGGTTGCTGGGGCCGAACGGCGCCGGCAAGTCCACGTTCATGAAGCTGATCACCGGGCAGCTGAAGCCGAGCAAGGGCGTGGTCAAGGTGCTCGGCGAGCCGATCTGGGGCAACCCGCACCTGTTCTTCCAGATCGGGTTCTGCCCCGAGCAGGATGCGTTCTACGAGCGGATGACCGGACTCGAGTGGGTCACCGCGCTCGTGCGCCTGAACGGGTTGAGCGAAACGGAGGCCGACGCGGCAGCGAAGCGGGCGCTGACCCAGGTGGACTTGATGGAGGCGGCCAACAAGAAGATCGGCGCCTACAGCAAGGGCATGCGCCAGCGCGTGAAGCTCGCGCAGGCGATCGTGCACGATCCGGCGCTGCTGATTCTCGACGAGCCGCTCTCGGGCATGGATCCGCTGGCGCGGCGCCGCACCATCCGGCTGGTTCGCGACTGGGCCCGCGCCGGCAAGAGCATCATCGTCTCGAGCCACATCCTGCACGAGATCGAGTCGATGACGGCGAACATCCTGCTGATCAACAACGGCCGGATCCTCGCCGAAGGGGACATCCATCACATCCGCGACCTCATCGACGAGCATCCGCATACGGTCTACGTGCGCGCCGACGATCCGCGCGGGCTGGCGCGCGAATTCCTCGCGTATGCGGACGTCCGCAGCCTGAAGTTCGAGGAAGGCGCGGTGGTGATCGAGACCGGCAAGCCGGACGTGTTCTACGCGCGGTTGACCGAGATGGCGGCGAGCGGGGAGTTCGGGGTCATCGATGAAGTCACGTCGCCCGACGACAACCTCGCGGCCGTGTTCCAGTACCTGGTGAAGTAATCCTATGCCCGACACCTCCCAGGCCAACCGCCCGCTGCCGCCGGCCCCCGGCTACGTGAGGTCCGCGCTGCGGATCTTCGATCTGTCGCTCAGCGAGATGCTCTGGTCGCGCCGGACGATCTTCATGGCGCTCATCGTCGGCGCGCCGGTGGTGATCGCGCTGATTATCCGGACCCTCGTCAGCCTCGGCCTCCCGCTGCCCGAGGACAACAACGTCAGGGATGGCGTGCGGACGACGGTCAGGATGACGGGCCCGGCCATCTTCGGACTGATGATCTGGGTCTTCTACCTGCGCTTCACCATTCCCGTGCTTGGCGTCTTCTACGGGACGTCGCTGATGGCGGACGAGATCGAGGACAAGACGATCACATATCTGTTCGTCCGCCCGATCCGCCGGGGCGCGGTCCTGCTCGGGAAGTATCTGGCCTACCTCGCCTGCACCGTCTTCGTGGTCCTGCCGTCGGTCGTGCTGGTCTACCTGCTGGTGGTGCCGATGCAGGGCACACTCGGCGGATCTTTCATTGATTTGCTGAAGGATCTGGCGCTGCTGGCCCTGGGATTGGCCGTTTACGGCGCGGTATTCGCCTTCGTCGGGGCAAAATTCAAGCGGCCGCTGCTGATTGGCCTGGTCTTCATCTTCGGGTGGGAACAAGCGGCCATGCTGTTCCCCGGATATATGAAGAAGTTCACGGTGGCCTATTACTTACAGGGACTGGTCCCGCACGCCATGCCGAATGACGGCGTGATGAGCCTGCTGCAGAGCGTGTTCAGGGAGAGCCCGACCCTGGCCGGCGGCCTGACCGCCTTGTTCCTTATTGCCGGGGTCTGCCTCGCGCTTGGGGCCCGGGTGGTGGAGCGGCGCGAATACGTCCTGGAACAGTAAAGTTGTCGCCTGCAGGGACATACAGGGAACTTTTTACCGGACCAGCCGGTATAATCCTGTCAGAGGGCCAGCGAAAATGACCAAGAAGACCCGCTATTTCATGGCCGGATCAGCCGCGATTCTCGCTGCCGGCTTGTTCACGGGCCTTGTCGCCTACTACGGGGGCGGCTTCCAGGCACTGTCAGCCTCCACCGGACCGACCGAGCTGGCCTATATCCCGGCCGATGCCGCGGTCATCGCCTACGCCGATGTCGGTGCGATCATGAACTCGGAACTGCGCCAGCGCATCAAGGCAGCGATGCCGATGCATGAGAAGGGGCAGGAAGAGTTCCAGAAGGAAACCGGCATCGATATCGAGCGGGACATTCAGTACGTCGTCGCCGCCGTCACCCCGGGCACCCATAGCGCCCTCCTCGTCGCCCGCGGGAATTTCAATCCAGGTCAGCTCGAGACTGCTCGCCGTCCAGCACGGCGGTACCGTCGAGACCTACCGCGACACGAAGCTCGTCACCAAGCAGGAAGAAAGCGGCGAGGGCGGCACGCTGGCGTTCCTCGAGCACGGCCTCGTGGCGATCGGCACCACGACCGCCGTCAAGAAGGCCATCGACGCGAAGCTGACCGCGACCAGCGTCACCAGCAACGACGAAATCATGACCCTCGTGGCTCAGATCGAACAGTCCCACAACGCGTGGGCGCTGGGCCGCTTCGAGGCGCTGACCTCCCAGGCCAATCTCCCCGAGCAGATCGCGAAACAATTGCCCCCTGTGAAGTGGTTCACGACGGGCGTGCACATCAACGGTGGCGTGACCGGTATGGTCCGGGTCGAGGCCACCGACGAGGATGCCGCGGAACTGCTGCGCCGCCAGCTGAATGGCGCGCTGGCCTTCGGCGAGATGATGAGCCGTTCGGACGTCCGCATCGCGACCGCCCTCAAGGCTATTCAGCTGTCTGGCACTGGCAAGACGGTTCAGCTCTCCTTCACGGTGCCCGGTGAGTTGCTGCAGATGGTGCTGCCGCAGACCGCGGTTGCCGCGACTCCGCAGTAACTGACGCAACGCCTCGCGAATCCGAAGGGCCGGCGCCATAGCGCCGGCTCTTTTTTTTGGCGCGCGCGCGAGGTACGCTTCGCCAATCGTGGCCCCCTTCGTCTTTTTCTACGGCACGCTGATGGCCGGTTTCGACCGTCGCCGTCGCGCGGGCATCGACCACGAGCTCACCTATATCGGACGCGGCTCCATCAAAGCTGCCCTCTTCGACCTCGGCCTTTATCCTGCCGCTGTGCCCGCTCCAGACGGCTCCGTCTGGGGGGAGGTCTACGACATTTCGGACGTGGACGCAGGTGCTGGCGGCGCTCGACGACATCGAGGGGTTCTCGCCGGCGCACCCCGATCGGAGCCTTTACTTGCGCGGCGAAGCCGACGTGACCCTGCCGGATCGCCACTCCGTGCGAGCCTGGGTCTATTTTTACAATGCGCCGCTCGGGCAGGCCCCACGGATCACCTCGGGCGATTACCTGGAGCACGTTAAAGCACGCTGAGCAGGTGGTTTAGGCTCGCGGTTTGCTTCTCTATTCCGCGTGCTGTTTGGATGGGGAAACCGACGGGCTCAAGGCGACGAGACGGCCGCGGTGCGGCATGCCTTCGTGCGCTCGCTGGAGAACGGCCACCTCAGCCCCGATAAGATGGACGATATGGCCGGCGAGAAACGGGACCTCGAGCGGGTCCCCCTCGAAGGGCAGGTCCTGGGCGAGGTCATGGTGTTCCAGCCCATGACCATCCTCGACATCAGCCTGGGAGGCGCGCAGATCGAGACGGCGTTCGCGCTGCAGCTCGACTCGCTGCACGATTTTCGGCTCTCCCTCGGCGACCGGTCGGTCGTCGTCAAGGGGCGCATCGCGCACTGTCACATCGGCGAGCTGACCGAAGTGGCGGCGCTCTATCGCACCGGCGTCGAGTTCGTCGAGCTGTCGGAACATGCCCGCAGCGCCATCACCGATTTCGTGCGGGCGACCAAGTACTCGCGCGGCGGTCCGTCGATCGTCGACGGCGTCGTCACCGACTGAACGCGGCGCCCGGCCGGGCCGTCCGCGCTATTTCCCCCGCAGCAGTTCCCTGACCTTCGGCTGATTCGGATCGAGCGCCAGCGACCGCCTGAAGGCGTCCTGCGCCGCCGCGGCGTTTCCAGCGCACATCTGCGCGAGGCCCAGCGAGGTATGGCCCGCGGCGTTGACCGGATCGAGACGGATCGCGCGCTCGAAGTCCGAGGCCGCGCCCTCGCAATCGCCGCTCTCGACGCGGTAGCGTCCGCGGAACAGCCATACCTCGGGCTCGTCCGGCTTGGCGGCAGCGGCGTCGGTCAGCAGCTTCAGCGCGCGGTCGACGCGTCCGGCGCGTTGATAGCCGATCGCGCGCCCCACCAGATACCGCGTGCCTTCGGGAAGGCCGCTGGCAAACGCACGCACCAGGAGCGAGTCGGACTTGTCGAGCGACTTCTGCTCGGCGAACAGCAGGTCGCTCAGGTTCCAGGCCGCCGATGCCAGGTTGGGGTCGACGGTCAACGCGGACTCGAACGCCTCGATCGCCTCGGCGGTGCGGCTTTGCTGCTTGAGGAGCAGCCCCTCGTTGTTGAACGATCCGCCGGTGCGTGTGCCCAGCGCCTGGCCGCCGCCGCTCGCGCCACCGATGTAGCCGAGCGCGCGCAGCTTCTCGACCGTCTCCTGATCGACTTTCGACTGCGCGGCGGACGTCGGGCCCGACGTCACGGCCGCGGGCGTGTAGTGCGCCTTGTAGTCGACAGGAGTCCCCGCAACCGCGGGCGCGCCGGGAAGCGGAGGACCGGTGATGCCCGCCGCCGGTGGAACGCCGCTCAGCGCGAGCAGGGTGGACGCGATCTGCGCGACGCCGCCCTCGCCCACGTGGCCGCCGCTCGCCTTGACGTTCCTGCCCCACAGCAGGTAGATGCCGTCGTCCGTGTGCCACTTCGCCGCGGTGGCATTGGCGACGCTCGAGAGCGTCGCCGGCCGGCCCTCACCCCACTTGAAGCCATGATCGGAACCCAATACCAGGACGCCGCCGGCGGCTTCGACCAGCGCGAGATACTGCTCGAGCATGCGATCGATGGACGCGAAGTACCGCTCGGCGACCAGGCTGTAGCGCTCGAAGTCCGCTTCGGCGATCGATGCCTGGCGCGGCGGCGCGTAAGGCGCGAACACGTGCCCCACGGTGTCGGTGCCCTGGATGTAGACCAGCATCAGGTCCGGCTGCTCGCGCTTGAACCATTCCCGAGCCAGCGCGTCGTAGACGTGGGTTTCGACCAGGACCCGGCGCAGCGCGCCGACCGGGTTGGCGTAGGGCTCCTTGGCTGCCGCCGCGGTCTGGTATTCCGCTTCGGTCAGCCACGGCAGGTATTCGCGCATCCGCGCGAAGTTCACCTCGCCCTCGACCCGCTTCAGCGAATCGCGCGCCCATGTATCGAGCGTGTGGGGATTGACGACTCCGGGCGGGGGCTCCGCTTCGCTGTAGAGAAACGTGAACAGGCGATCCGAGACGAGCAGGCCGGTGACCGCCTCGGCGGGATACGTTGCCCAGAACCCGAGCGCGCCGACCTTCTTGCCGGCCGCGGACGCCATGTTCCAGACCGCCGGCACCTTCCGTTCGTCGCTGGTGATCGGCTCGCGCTGCTGGCTGACCGGATTGACGCGCAGGAAGTCGAGCACGCGATGATCCAGCGGCCCGGTGCCGGTGACCATCGTGTTCCAGATCAGCGGCGACAGCGCCGGATGGATGGTCTTGAGCGTTCCGCTCGAGCCTTCGGCGACGAGCTTTCGCAGCGTCGGCATGATGCCGCGCGCGACGTACTGATCGAGCAGCGCCCAGTCGGCGCCGTCGAGGCCGATGAAGATCACCGGCGGACGCGGCTCGGCGCGGCTGGCGATGGCCGCCACGGCCCCCGTGCTGGCTGACGGGGAAGTGGCGGGTGGTGATGGTGGGGGCCGGCGGGTGAGCCACACGCCAGCCCCGATGGCGACCAGCGCTCCGATCAGGAGCGGCAGCGCGACGGCGTCGGTTCACCCTTTGCCCGTTTCCTTGGCCGCCTGCAGGTCCTCCTTGAAGCGCGTCGCTGACCTTGTGCCCCGACTTCTCGGCGAGCTCCACTTCGCGCTCCGCTTCGTCGAACCGGCCGGTCAGCATCAGCACGACCGCGAGATTGTTGTGCGCCTCGCCAATGTTCGGCTGCACGGCCAGCGCGGCGCGCCACTCGCGCTCCGCGTCGGCGAACGCGTTGGTGCGGAAGTAGGCGCTGCCGAGCGCGACCGAGATGTATGGAGGCGTCATCGGTGCGGCGCCGTCACGCTTCCGGCCGCGGCGCGGCATCCAGCTGGCGGATCTGTTCTGCGATCCTCGTCATTGACTCCTGGAGGAAAGGCGACCTCACCTTGCCCGATTGCAGAAAGCGCATCTGGTCGCGGAGCGCGCGGATCTGTTCGTCGATGCGCTGCTCGGCCTCGAGGCTGTCGGCCATCTGCTCGGTCGCGGCGCGATGGAAGGCCTCGCGCGTCGCGGTGTAGGCGCGCACCGCTTCGACGTAGCGCTTGGTCGCCATGTAAGTCTGGCCGAGGCCGTAGTGCGCGAGCTCGAGCAGCGGATCCAGCGCGATCGCGGACTTGAACTCGCGCTCGGCGACTTCGAAGCGCTCCGACTGCAGCGCGGTCTGCCCGTCACGCAGGTGCTGAATGGCCCTGGCCTGCGTCGTCTGCGCCGCGGCGGCGGAGGAGAGGACCAGCGCGGAAACGCATGCGATGAAGAAGTTACGCATGGGAGGGATCTTCCCAGATTCCGTTGGTCAAAAAAAAGGGCCGGCCACAGTGGGCCGGCCCCGGAGACCCCATCATCCGACGGGTCTTACCACTGGAAGCGGACGCCGAAGCGGATGCTCCTCGGCTGCGTGAACAGGATGCCCTTGCTCGAGGAAATCCTGGTTCGGCGCCGTCGCGCGCGGATTGCTGAGCGTGCCGAGCGGCGTGAGCGTATCCGGCTGCGGTGAGCCAGCCGTTGTCGCCGTTGCACTGCGCGGCCGGGATACGGACGAGCAGCGACCGTGCAAGGACAGGTTGTAGCGTTCGTCCAGCTGAATCGGCTTCTGCCGGTCGAACAGGTTGAAGATATCGACCAGCAGGTTGAGCCGCTTGCTGTCGCCGAACCGGATCGGATACTGGGCCTGAATGTTCGCTTCCCATTCCGACGGGCCGCGTCCCAGGCTGCCGCGCGGCGCCAGGTAGTACTCCCAGTTCTGGTAGGCGAACGAGTAGCCGTAGGCGTTGAGCGGCATGCCCGACAGCCAGTTGGTCGAGAAGCCGATGTTCAGCCCCGTCAGGCCGCTCTGGAACTCGTAGCTGCCGTCGAACTTGAACTGATGGGTGCGATCGTTCGTCAGCCGGCCGTCGGCGTTGACCAGGAAGTCGGCGTAGTCGAACGCCGAGTTGATGTTCGGATCGAGCTGGCCGGTGGAGTTCTGGAAGACGCCGTCGTAGTTGCCTTCGAGCTTCTGCCACACGTAGCTGGCGACGAACTGCCAGCCATCGCTGAACCGCTTGCGGCCGCTCAGCTCGAACGAGTTGCTGAGGCGCTTGACCTTCGGCGCCGCGACCGGCGTGTAGTCGTAGAACGACATCTGCGAGCCGAGGCCGACGCCAGGATTGGCGATGAAGTAATGGCCTCGATTCCGGCTCGAGGAAGTCCTCGATGACGCGGCCCAGGTTGCGGCGCACGTACTTCACACCGACGCTGAGGTTTTGGGCCACTTCGTACTCGCCGCCGACGATCCACTCGTCCGAGTACTGTCCGCTCGAGGTCCTCGTCCACCGGCGTCGCGCCGCCGAGCAGCGCCGTCCGCGACGGTGTGCCCGCGGCCGGGAGGAAGTTGGTCGGGACCGGGTCGAAGTTGTAGCAGAAGCAGGTCAGCTCGCCGCCGAACGCCCGGATGTTGATGTCCATCGGGATGCTCTCGTGGAAGCGGCCCCAGTTGCCGAAGATCTTGCTGCGGCCGTTCCGCGCGAAGTCCCACACCATGCCGATCCGCGGCGCCCAGTTGTCGCTGAGGTCGATGACGGTGTCGCCGCTGCGGTCGCCGATCTTCTGGCGCTCCCAGCGGATGCCGGCGTTGACGGTGAAGTTCGACGCCGCGCGCCAGCTGTCCTGCACGTAGAACGACGAGTTGTTCGTCTGCGGCTCGGTGGTCAGCGGCACGATCGGCGTGTAGGTCGAGGGCACGCCGTTCGTCGAACCCGGGCGCGAGATCGTTGACGTAGAACCGGTGCCGATAGTAGATCACGCCGCCGCTGATCAGCTTGTAGTTGATGAAGCCGCCGCCGCCCTGGTAGCGGTCGATGCTGCTGTCCTGCAGCTCGGCGTCCACGCCGGCCTTCAGCTCGTGGGATCCCAGGAACTTGGTCGCATCCAGGCGGAACTGATCACGCGTGAACTCCGAGTCCTGGAAGTACCCGGCGAAGCCGCCGGTCCGGATGATCGGCGACACCGTCTGGTCGAACTGCGCCGGTATCAGCTTGCCCGGGCCGTCGATATTGGACTTCTCCTTGTGCCGGCCGGCCATCGCGCGCAGCGTGAACGTCGGGCCGAACGTGCCCTCGTAGCTGATCACCGGGTCGGCCGAGCCGGTTTCGAGCACGCCGCGCCACGTCGACTCGGGACCGGCGACGACGAACTGATTGCCTTCACTGGTCGAGGGATCCGCGAACACCGACGGCAACGATCCGCTGGTTGCTGCCCAGCCGGTAGGTCAGCTTGCCCGAGAACAGGTCGCGATCGATTTCGGCGACGATGTCCGAGCCGCGCGCCGGCGCGCCGGGGGCGTTCAGGTCACGGATGACGTTGTGTGTGGATGCGCTCGAACTGGCGGTTGTAAGCGCCGAAGAACCACAGCTTGTCCCTGACGATGAAGCCGCCCATCTCGACGCCGGCATCCCACTGCGCGTCCAGATTTGCGACCGTGGTCGTGGTCTCCGGCCGCTGATCTCGCAGTGGAGTCGTCGGAGCGCAGCGCGCCGCCCTCGGTGAAGCCGAAGAACGAACCGCGGAAAGTGTTGCCGCCGGACTTGGTGATGACGTTGATGATGCCGCCGGTCATGCGGCCGTACTCGGCGTTGAGGCCGCCGGTCTTCACCTCGATCGCTTCGACGAAGTCGAAGTTGAGGCGCTTGGTCTTCTCCGCGCGCTCGATGCCCGTCGTGTTGAGACCTTCGATGATGTACTGGTTCTCGGCGCCGGTCGATCCGAGCACCGCGGGACCAACGGCGTCTTCCGTCGTGCCGGGCGCGAGCCGGGCGATGGCGTAGAAGTCGCGGCGGACCGGAATGCGCTCGAACAGATCGGCATTCGCGTTGATGCCGATCGACGTGCTCTGCGTATCGACGGTCGGCGAAACGGAGGTCACGTTGACGGTTTCGGCCAGGCCCTGCACCTGCAGGGTCATCACGAGGTCGACGGTGCGGTCGATGCCGACTTCCACGTCCGTCTGGTCGATCGTCTTGAAGCCGCCGAGCTCAATCTTCACGGCGTAGCGGCCGACCGGCAGGCTCAGGAACCGGAACTGCCCGCTCCTGATCCGAGACCTGCGACTGCGAGCCCTGCAGCGCGCTGCTGCTCACCGTGACTGTCGCGCCCGGAAGCACCGCGCCCTGGGCATCCTTGACGGTCCCAATGATGCGTCCGGTCGTCTGCGCCGATGCGGCTGACGCAGACAGAAGAAGCGCTGCTATGAGCCACAGCACCCCTCTGTGTGATTTCTCCATCTCGCCTCCTGGTTTAAGTGCAATGCCCCCGAGGATCCCGCGCTCTCAACTCTGAGTCACACCTCGACCGCGGACCTGCTCAAGGGCCGAACGGCTGTTCAGCATACGTCGTACCCGTCCCGATACGAGCGATGTAACGCACCAAAAACATGCGTTTCGTCACCCTTCCGCGTCGACTCAGCACAAGATTTCGAATTCTTGAATCCAACGGGCCGTATTGTGGGACGAGTGACGAATGGCGGTCAGTTTCGGGCGGCGGCTTTTCGCTATGATCGGGGACTCGGCTGCAAAAGACTGAAAAGACCATGCGAATCGCGGTAATTGCCGGCGACGGGATCGGCAAGGACGTCACGGCTGAGGCGGTCAAAGTCTTGACCGCCGTCGCGGACCGGTTTGGACGAACGCTCGAGCTGGAGCGGCTTCCCTGGAGCGCCGACTACTACCTCGAGTCCGGCGTCACCCTGCCGCCCGACGGCTACGACACGCTGCGGCAGTTCGACGCCATCTTCATCGGCGCGCTCGGCGACCCGCGCGTCGCCGACAACCGTCACGCGCGAGACATCCTGCTCGGCACCCGCTTCGAGCTCGATCTCTACGTGAACTACCGTCCGATCAAGCTGCTCGACGCACGCCTCTGTCCGCTCAAGGACCGCACGCCCGCCGATGTCGACTTCACCGTGTTCCGCGAGAACACCGAGGGGCTCTACGTCAGCGTCGGCGGCCGCTTCAAGGCCGGCACCGAGGACGAGATCGCCATTCAGGAAGAGGTGAATACCTGGAAGGGCGTGCACCGGATCATCCGCCACGCCTTCGAGTTCGCGGCGGCGCGCGGGCTGCGCAAGGTCTGCATGGCCGACAAGAGCAACGCGATGACGTCGGGGCACGCACTCTGGCAGCGCGTCTTCCGCGAGGTCTCGGCGGAGTTTCCGGCGATCACCGCCGACGCACTACTACATCGATGCGCTGGCCATGTACATGGTGCTCGACCCGGGGCAGTTCGAGGTCATCGTGACCAACAATCTGTTTGGTGACATCATCACGGATCTCGGCGCGACGTTTCAGGGCGGCCTGGGCATGGCCGCGTCGGGCAACATCCATCCCGGCCGGACGTCGATGTTCGAGCCGGTGCACGGCTCGGCGCCGAAGTTCGCGGGCAAGAACGTGGCGAACCCGATCGGCGCGATCGCGTCGGCGGCGCTGATGCTCGAGACGCTCGGATGGTCCGCCGAGGCCGCCGCGATCGACGCGGCGATCCTGAAGGCCGTGACCGAGCGGCAGGTGACCGAGGACATCGGCGGCTCGCTGGGGACGCGCGAAGCCGGCGATGCGATCGTGGCGGGAATAGTGGCAGCGAGCTGATTTGGAGCGGTCGATCTGCGTGCTTAGTGCGCTGGGGCTCCACCCGCAAGCGCTGCGCGCGACGTCGCGACCCCCGGCCGGTCTTGACGTGATGGCCGCGCCGATGGCGCGGCAGCCGAAGAGATGCAGATGCAGCAACCATGACATCTACATCATCGGCGGCGCCCGTACGCCCATGGCGGATTACGCCGGCAAGCTGCGCGATCTCTCCGCGCTGGATCTCGGCGCGATCGCGGCCCGCGCCGCGCTGCAGCGGACCGGCGCCGATCCGGCCGCGGTCGATCACGTGGTCTTCGGGAACGTGCTGCAGTCGAGCGCTGACGCCGTCTACGGCGCGCGGCACGTCGGGCTCAAGGCAGGTGTGCCAATCGAAGTGCCCGCGCTCACCGTCAACCGGTTGTGCGGGTCGGGCATCCAGGCGGCGATCAGCGGCGCGCAGCTGATGCTGCTCGGCGAAGCGGACGTGGTGCTGACCGGCGGCATGGAGAGCATGAGCCAGGCGCCGCACGTCATCCGCGGCCTGCGCAATGGCCTGCGCCTCGGCCAGGGGCAGCTCGAGGACACGCTGTGGTCGGCGCTGCTGGACACGCACTGCGGCTGCACGATGGCGGCCACCGCCGAGAACTGCGCCGCGAAGTACGGCATGTCGCGCGAGGAGCAGGATCGATACGCGCTGCGCAGCCAGCAGCTCGCGTCCAGGGCCTGGGCCGAGGGCCGCTTCGCCGACGAAGTCGTCCCGGTCGAGATCAAGAGCCGCAAGGGCGTCGAGCTCTTCGCGCAGGACGATCACATGCGGCCCGACACGACGCTCGAAGGGCTCGCGAAGCTGCCCGCCGCCTTCAGCAAGCACGGCTGCGTCACCGCCGGCAACGCCTCGGGCATCGTCGACGGCGGCGCCGCGCTGCTGCTGGCATCGGACGCCGGTGTCCGTGACCACGGACTCACGCCGCTCGCGCGGCTCACGCACTGGGCCACGGTCGGCGTCGATCCAGCGCTGATGGGCATGGGGCCGGCGCCGGCGACGCGCCAGGTGCTCGAGAAGGCCGGCCTGACGCTGGCCGACATCGATCTCATCGAGATCAACGAGGCGTTCGCCGCGCAGTACCTCGCCGTCGAGAAGGAGCTCGGCCTCGATCGCGACAAGGTCAACGTCAACGGCGGCGCGATTGCGCTCGGCCATCCGCTCGGCATGACCGGCACGCGCCTGCTCCTGACGCTCACGCTCGAACTGCGCCGCCGCGGCTTGCGCCGCGGCCTCGCGGCTGCGTGCATCGGCGGCGGGCAGGGGATCGCGGCTATCGTCGAAACGGTGTGACCAACTCCAACTCCGCGAGTCGATTGAGCAGGGTGATCGTAGCACTTGGCAGTTAGCGTCTTCCACCCGGCTGACGATCGGTTCTGTGAGAGTGGATGAGTACGATGACAGAATTAAGACCGTCGGAGTGCTCGGCTGCGGCCTGATGGGCGCCGGCATCGCGCAGGTCTGCGCCGCGGCCGGCTACAAGACGATCGTCCGCGAGGTGGAGCAGGGTGTGCTCGACAAGGGGCTCGGCGCGCATCGAGAAGTTCCTCGACGGACGGCGTCGAGAAGGGGAAGGTCACCGCCGCGGCGCAGGGACACGACGCTCGGCAACCTGTCGGGCACGACGACGTTCGACGGCCTGGCAGGACTGCGACCTGATCATCGAGGCGATCGTCGAGAACCTCGACGAGAAGGCAGGCGCCTATGCCGCGCTCGAAGCGGTCGTCGGCGACCGCGCCGATCTTCTGCTCGAACACGTCGTCGCTCTGCATCACCGAGCTCGCCGCCGCGACGAAGCGGCCGGATCGGTTCGCCGGGCTGCACTTCTTCAACCCCGTGCCGCTGATGAAGCTGGTCGAGGTGATCCGCGCGCTGACGACCAGCGACGAGACCTACCAGACGGTCTTCGCCTTCGCGCAGTCGCTCGGCAAGGAGCCGATCACCGCGCCCGACAAGCCGGGCTTCATCGTCAATCGCCTGCTGGTGCCGTACCTGCTCGACGCGATCCGCTCCTACGAGCACGGCCTCGGCACGATCGAAGACATCGACAAGGGGATGAAGCTCGGTTGCGGCTATCCGATGGGGCCGTTCACGCTGCTCGACTTCGTCGGCCTCGACACGACCTACTACATCGCGAACATCATGTTCGAGGAGTACCGCGAGCCGGCGTATGCGCCGCCGCCGCTGCTGAAGCGGATGGTGCTCGCCGGACGGCTGGGCCGGAAGTCGGGCCAGGGGTTCTACAAGTACCTGAGCGCGGCCTCATCAGCGTCTTGCCGCAGTGACGCCGAGCAGGTCGCGCGCCTTCTCCTTGAACTCGCGATCCTCGGGCGCCCAGTCGGGATCGAGCGGCGCGTCGAGCACGCGCTGCAGCTCGGCGCGCGCTTCGTCTTGCGGCTCCCGCGTCGAGCAGCGTCTCGGCGAGGAAGAAGTGGCGAGGCGGTGCTGTTCGGGTCTAGGCCAGCGACTTGGCGCAGGTGTTCCTCCGACTTCGTCCTGCTGCCGCCGAACAGGCCCGGCACCTTGTAATACCAGCGGCCGAGCGCGCGGTCCGCCGACCCCTGCTGAAACGCCGGGTCGAGCTTCAGCACGGTCAGCAGCGCGTCCTTGATGTCGCCGCGATACTTCAGCCCCTGCCGCATCCCGAACGACTCCGCCAGCGCACCCATGTTGGCGGCGATCCAGAAGTGTCCCTCGGGCCGCGTCGGCTCGAGCGCGCGGCGGTGCGGCCGGCGGCGATGCCGCCTTCCAGATGCGCCTTGCGCTCGGCCTCGGGCGCGTGGCCGCCGAGCCAGTAGCGCGCGCGCGCGAGCTTCCACGCCGCCTCGAAGTCCTTCGGGTTGCCTTCAGCCGCTCCGCCCAGATCGCTTCGGCGCGCCGCGCGCTCTGCAGATCATCGCGCTGCGCGTAGAGCGCGTCGGGGTCGTTGGCGGCCGCCTGCGTCGTTGCGCGCGCGCGCCGGGCGCCAGCGCCGGCAGGGGCGCCGAGACGGCGATATAGAATGCAAGGATGCAGGAAATCATCCGGCAACTGCTCGCGGAGCTCGGCGAAGATCCCGCCCGGGAAGGATTGCGCGACACGCCGAAGCGGGTCGAGAAAGCCCTGCGGTTCCTGACGAGCGGCTATACGACGGATGTCGATGCGACGCTCAACAACGCGCTGTTCAGCGTCGATTATAACGAGATGGTGATCGTCCGGGACATCGACTTCTACAGCCTGTGCGAGCATCACCTGCTGCCGTTCTTCGGCAAGTGCCACGTCGCCTACATTCCGCAGGGACGCGTGCTCGGCCTCAGCAAGATCCCGCGCCTCGTCGACATCTTCGCGCGGCGGCTGCAGATCCAGGAGCGGATGACCAACCAGATCGCCGAGACCCTGCGCGCGAAGGTCGATCCGCTCGGCGTCGCGGTGGTCATGGAGGCCACGCACCTCTGCATGTCGATGCGCGGCGTCGAGAAACAGAACTCGTTCGCCGCCACCAGCGCCATGCTTGGCGTGTTCCGCGAGGACGCCCGCACCCGCATGGAATTCCTCGAGCTGATCAAGCGCCCCGAGCTGAACACCCGCAGCCTGGCCGCCCGGTCCGGGCTTGCGTGTGTCACGGACTAGAAAGTCAGAAGTCAAAAGGCAAAAGTAAAAAGGGCTCCGTCACAGAATCCTTTTAACTTTTCCCTTCTGACTTCTGACTTGTTACCCGCGTCACGACATCGTGCAGTCGCTGAACCCCTTCCGTCAGCGACGCGGGACCTGGCTGGAGGATGTACGTCGACTTGATCTCGTAGACGTGGTCGTGCCTCACCGCTGACACGCGATCCCATCCCGGGCGTTCGACGATCGTCTTCTTCCGCATCGCCTTGCCGCACCACGACGCCACGATCACGTCCGGGTTCCGCGCGATGACCTCCTCGGGCGCGACGATCCGATCCTTGGCGAGCGAGGCGGTCCGGCGTTCCGGGAAGATCGAGTCGCCGCCGGCGACCTCGATCAGCTCGTCGACCCAGCAGATGCCGGAAATCAGCGGGTCGTCCCACTCCTCGAAGAACACCTTCGGCCGCCATGCCAGCGACGCCGCCTGCCGGCGGATGTCGTCGAGTCCCGCCGCCAGTCGATCGGCGAGGGCTTCGGCCTCCGCCGCGCGTCCGACCAGCGAGCCGACGATGCGGATCATCTGCAGGATCTGCGCGATGCTGCGCTGGTTGAACGTGACGACCGGGTAGCCGCGGCGGATCAGTTCCGCGGCGATGTCGGCCTGCAGGTCGGAGAACGCCAGGATCAGGTCCGGCCGCAGCGCCTCGATCTTGTCGAACCGCGCGTTGATGAACGCCGACACCTTGGGCTTGGTCCGCGCCTCGACCGGCCGCACCGTATAGCCGGAGATGCCGACGATGCGGTCGCCTTCGCCGAGCAGGTAGAGCGTCTCGGTGGTCTCCTCCGTCAGGCAGACGATGCGGGAGGGATACGTGGTCACGCGTGCCGGACTCTAGTGCTAATTCCCAACTCCCAACGCCCAACTCCCCAATTTGAACAGGTTGGGAGTTGGAGGCTGGGGTTGGGAGTTGACGTGCAGCGTGTTTCAGCCACCTAGCGTCTGGGCCGGTATTCGATGGTGACGTTGCTGACGATCGCGACCGGCCGTCCGGGCGCCGCGCTCTCACGGCCGGCGGCGGTGGTCGCGTTCAACACTTCGCCGAGCAGGCTGACCTGGTCGATGCCGGCCGGAATGACGATCGCCACATGCTCCGCCCCGATCGGGGCCACCGCCTTGACCCCGCCGGGGCCGGCGCCGCCGGAGATGCGCTCGTGCACGTCGCGCGCCGATCGAAACTCGGTCTGCACCGCGCCGCGATCGATCAGCTCGCCCTTCATCGTCAGCACGCCGATCACCGCCGTGTACTGGGCAAAGCCGCGGCCGGCCTTCATCTGCTCTTCCGAGTAGGTGTGACGGTTGTGCAGGTCGAAGCTGAGGGTCGCTTCGCCAGTGTGCGGCGGGATGGTGACCAGGACGCCGAGCGCGGGGTCGCTGCCGGCGATGACGAAGCAGTAGCTGGCGCCGGTCTTGACCCCGATCCCCAGGCTCTCGGGACAGGTCACCTTGGCCGGCTCGGTCTTGGGCTTGACCGGCACCGGCTTCGGCTTTGGCTTTGGCTTGGTCGCGCGGCCTCGCCTGCTGCGCGTCGGCGCCGTTGACACCAAGGAGCATCGCGAGGATCGCGACGATCAGGATCCGCATGAGCTGAGTATACCAACCGCGGTCAGTGCGGTTCTCCCTCCCAGGAGTTGTGCGACAGGATCACCTTCATCTCCAGGAGATTGATCAGCGATCGGCAGCGCTCGACCAGGCCGTCGCGCTCGAGCAGCGCCTGCTTCTCGAGCGGCTCGAGGTCGAGATACTGCGCCAGCGCGTTGACCATGTCCTCGTCGGCCATCGCGTGCGGCACCTGCGGATCGACGCCGCGCCCGGTCGGCTGCGGCACCAGCAGCGCCTCGAGCCGGCGGCGTTCGTCGCGCAGCACGGCGCGGTCACGCTCGTTCGGTTCCTCCATGAGCGGTTCGACGCGGGCGACGCGGTAGCTGCGCGAGTGGTCTTCGTCGATGATGCGGAACTTCTCGAACCCGCGCAGCACGATGTTGAAGCGCCCGTCCGAATGCTCCTCCGAGAACGTGACGATGCCCGCCGTCCCGACCGGGTAGACCGGCGGCCGGCCCTCGTAGTCGGACTCCCAGCCCGCCCTGAGCAGCACCATGCCGATCAGGCGGTCGCCGTTCAGCGCGTCGGTGACCATCTCCCGGTAGCGCGGCTCGAAGATGTGGAGCGGCAGGAAGACGTTCGGAAAGAAGACGACGGTCGGGAGCGGGAAGATCGGGATGGAAGGAGGCAGCATGCTGGCGAAGTGGGGACTGGGGAGGCGATTGATTGACGTGGACTGGGGACTGGGATTATTGGCGATTGACTGGACGACTGCCGATCCTAACCAGGCCTCTGCCCTCGCATCAAAAGCAATGCACAGTCCGTCGGTCTTCTTGTCCATGTAATCCATCAGGACGTACTGGCCGAGGGTGCGCGGCGTCGTGAAGTACGCCTTGCCGTGGCAGATCTGCGCGACCTTGCGCACGAAGCTGACCAGATCGTGGTCGCGCGCCAGCATGAAGGTGTTGATCAGGATGCCGGCCTTGCGGCAGGCGGCCACTTCCGCGAACGTCTCCGAGACGATGAACGGATCGAGCCCGAACGCGTTCCGGTAGATCTTGCCGTCGGGGCGGGTCAACGCGGACGGCTTGCCGTCGGTGATCATCACGATCTGCCGCATGTCCTTGCGCTGGCGCTCGAGGATGCGGCGGGCGAGGCGGAGCCCTTCGCGGGTGTTGGTGTAGTACGGTCCGACGCGGACCCGCGCCAGGCGGCTGAGCGGGATTTCCTCCGCGGAATCGTGGAACAGCACCACGTTCAGCGCGTCACCCGGATACTGCAGGCGAATGAGGTTGGCGAGCGCCAGCGCCACGCGCTTGGCCGGCGTGAAGCGGTCCTCGCCATAGAGAATCATGCTGTGGCTGCAGTCGAGCATCAGCACGGTCGCGCAGGAGCTCTGGTACTCGCCCTGCACCACCATCAGGTCCTCGTACTCGACGTTCACCGAGAACGGCGCGCCGGGCTCCGGCGTCACGATCTGCCGATCGCGCTCGCGCAGCACGGCGTTGAGGATCGTGCCGCTGGCGTCCATGTTCATGGTGTCGCCGAACTCGTAGCGCTTGGGGGCGCCGCTGGCCTCGATGCCGGTGGCCATCTCGCGGGTGTCGTGCCGGCCGATGCTGCTGCGGCCGATCGAGCCGAGCAGGTCGCGCAGCGCCCGGTAGCCGAGGAAGTCGAGGCTCTTGTCGGTGATCTCGAACTTGAACTGCGCTTCCGGCCCGCGCCCGCCCTGGCCAGGCCGATCGCGCTGGGCGCGCTCCGCGTCGAGGTTGGGGGGACCGGTGAGGTAGCCCTGATGCTGCAGTTTGTCGATGATCTGCTGAATCAGCTGATCGATCCTCGCCTCCGCATCGTCCGAGGTCTGCCAGTCCTTGCCGAGCAGCTTCTCCAGCATCTCGTCCGACAGCAGCCCGCCGTTGAGGAGCGCTTCGAGAATCGCGTCGTGGAGCGAGGCCGACGAGACCCCGTCCTCCTCCTCGTACGGCATCCCGTAGGGATTGTCGAAGCCGCTCGACAGCAGGAGATCGGAGAGCTTCGAGAGCAGCTCCTCGAGATCGAGGCCGTCGAGGTCCTCGGGACTGAATTTGGAGTAGCGGTATTTCATGACAGCCGAGAACTCCCAACTCCCAATTCCCAATTCCCAAGGCGCGCGGTTCGCGAAAGCCGGGTGACAGACGTGGCGAAGGTGTCCGGCGCGGGCTTTTCACCCAGATGTCTCGAACGACTCCCTTTGGGCGTTGCCCGCCGCCGCGTCACATGAACGCTGTGACGCTCTGGCGAGGTCTCGCCGAAGCGCGCGCTGTAATCTGCGGCGCGAAGGCGGAGGAGTTGGGCGTTGGGAGTTGCCATCGTCAGTTGTAATACTTCTTCTTGCTCCCCACGTTCGGCAGCTCGCGGTCGAACTCCGGCTCGCCCTGCATGCCCCGCGGGCTCGGGCGGCGGACCGGTTCGGCCGAGCTGTACTGGAACTCGTCCGAGCGGCTGATCTTCTTCTGTGCGTAGAGGCCTTCCAGGACGAAGTCGACCGCGGCGGCGAGCACCGGCGCCGGCGCCTTGCGATCGATGCCGGTCTGCAGCGCGAGATCGCGGAGGCCCTGGACGTCGGTGGTACGCGCCAGCAGCTCGTCGGCGGAGAGCGTGTCGTCCACCTGGAGGCTGCCGCCGAGATCGAACCACTCGGTCACCTGGCGCAGATCGGCGCTCGCGAAGTAGCCGTTGAAGACGTTGCCGACCGCCGCCCGGATGATGTCGCGCGCGACGTTGTCGGCGCCGCGCAGCTCGCCTTCGTACTCGAGCTCGAACTTGCCGGTGATCGCCGGCAGCGCCGCGTAGATGTCGGTCATCCGCGGCACGATGTCGCTCTCGCCGGCGATCAGCGCGCGGCGCTCCGCGTTGGAGACGACGTTCTCGAGCAGCGTGATCGGGAGGCGCTGGCTGACGCCCGAGCGCTTGTCGATCTTCTGATCGCCGCGCGCCTGGAACGCGACCTCCTCGACCGCCTCCCTGACGAACTCCGGGACGGTGACGTTGCCGCGCGACAGCCACGCTTCCTGCGCGGTGATCTGCATCGCGTGCTGCCGCGTCGCCGGGTAGTGGGTGCGGATCTCCGAGCCGATGCGATCCTTGAGCGGCGTGATGATCTTGCCGCGCGCGGTGTAGTCCTCGGGATTGGCGCTGAACACCATCAGGACGTCGAGCGGCAGCCGCACCGGGTAGCCCTTGATCTGGACGTCCCCTTCCTGAAGGATGTTGAACAGGCCGACCTGAATCTTGCCGGCGAGATCGGGCAGCTCGTTGATCGCGAAAATGCCCCGGTTCGCCCGCGGCACCAGCCCGTAGTGCATCGTCAGTTCGTCGGCGAGGTCGAGGCCGGCGCGCGCCGCCTTGATCGGATCGAGGTCGCCGATCATGTCGGCGATCGTGACGTCCGGCGTCGCCAGCTTCTCGACGTAGCGTCCGTCGCGCGTGAGCCAGCCGATGGCCAGGCCGTCGCCGTGCTGGCGGACCCTGGCCCGGCAGGCGGCGCAGAGCGGCGCCAGCGGGTCGTCGTGAATCTCACAGCCCGGCACGACCGCGATCGCCTCGTCGAGCAGGCCGGTCAGCGCCCGGAGGATCCGGCTCTTGGCCTGACCGCGCAGCCCGAGCAGGATGAAATTGTGCCGCGACAGGATCGCGTTGACGATTTGCGGAACGACGGTGTCGTCGTAGCCGATGATGCCGGGGAACAGCGGCTCGCCCGAGCGGAGGCGGGCCACCAGATTGTCGCGGACTTCGTCACGGACCGAGCGGCGCCGGACGTGGCCGCCGGCGACGGCCGCGCGGAGCTCACCGAGGGTCGAAGGCCTTGCTGAAACCATACGGCATCTTATCAGGTGGCCACGGGTCAACTCCTCCGCCTCCGCGCGCGACAGGATCACTCGCGCGCTACGGCGAGACCTCGCCAGAGCTTGTCGGACCTGGCTGGCCGACAAGCGGCGGCGGGCAACCTCCAACTCCCAACTCCCAAACGGAACGACTCTGCCTGGGCGTTGGGAGTTGGGCGTTGGGAGTTAACGATAAGATCACCGTTTGACTGCCCGGATCCTGCCCCGACCTCTCGTCTATGCGCACCGCGGTGGTTCGGCCCTGCGGCCCGAGAATACGCTCGCGGCGTTCGAGCACGGACTGGCGGTCGGTGCGGACGGTCTGGAGCTGGACGTCCACCTGTCGCGGGACGGCGAGGTGGTCGTGCACCACGACGCCACCCTGGAACGGACGACCGACGCGTCCGGACCGGTGAAGGCGCGCACCGCCTCCGAGCTCAGGGCCGTCGACGCCGGCCATCGCTTTCGCGATGCTGGCGGCGGGTTCCCGTTCCGCGGGCAGGGCCTGGGGATTCCGCGGCTCCGCGACGTCCTCGAGCGCCACGCCGTGCCGCTCATCATCGAACTGAAGAGCCCGGAGCTGGGCCTCGCGCACAAGACCATCGACGAAGTCCGCCGCGCCGGCGCGCTCGATCGGGTGGTGCTCGGCTCGTTCTTCTATCGGGTGCTGCGCGCCGCCCGGACCTATGAGCCCCGGGTCAGGACCGGTGCCGCGCGCGAGGAAACCCGCTGGGCGCTCTACCGCTCCTGGATTGGCTGGCCGCTGGGGAGGCCCGCCTACCGGGAGTTCCAGGTCCCCGAGCGATCCGGACGGACCCTGATCGTGACCCCGCGCTTCATCGACCACGCCCACAAGGCCGGACTCCCGGTCAAGGTCTGGACGGTAGATCTCCGCGCCGATATCGACCGGCTCCTGGCCTGGGGCGTGGACGCCATCATCAGCGATCGTCCGGACGTCGCCGTGGCGGCGGTGGGACGCTAGCTCGCTGGCAACACTCCTGCAGTCCGCCGCCTGTCGCCTGACTGCTGCACAGGCTGACGCGCCCGGGCGTCTTGTTTCCGGGCACACCCTGTTCTATTTCTGTTCAGCTAGGGCCTTGACCGGACCTGACCGTGACCGTTGCTCGGTCAAAAAAAGGCCATGCGAAGTCCTCGCTAGAGCTCGAAATACCGGAGGAGATGTCCCGAATGCCCACGACGGTGGCCACCGACTCACTCGACACCAAACGCCTCCTGAAAGTGCTGACCGACTACCGGCGGGGCGACTTTTCGGCGCGGATGCCGGCGGATCGCACCGGCATCGCCGGGAAGATCTGCGACACGCTGAACGACGCCATCGAGCGGAACGAGAAGCTGGCCAAGGAGCTCGAGCGCCTCAGCAACGTCGTCGGCAAGGCCGGCAACATCAAGCAGCGGGCGTCGCTGTCCGGGGCCGAAGGGCAATGGGCGACCGCGATCGAGTCGGTGAACACGCTGGTCTCCGACCTGGTCCAGCCGACCACCGAGGTGGCCCGGGTCATCGGCGCGGTCGCCAAGGGGGACCTGTCGCAGAGCATGGCCCTCGAGATCGACGGCCGGCCGCTCACGGGTGAGTTCCTGCGCACGGCCCGCGTGGTCAACACGATGGTCGACCAGCTCGGGACGTTCGCGTCGGAGGTCACGCGCGTGGCGCGCGAGGTCGGCACCGAGGGCAAGCTGGGCGGGCAGGCGGTGGTGAAGGGGGTGGCCGGCACCTGGAAGGACCTGACCGACAACGTCAATTTCATGGCGGCCAACCTGACCTCGCAGGTCCGCAACATCGCGGAAGTGACGACGGCGGTGGCGCGCGGGGACCTGTCGAAGAAGATCACGGTCGACGTCAAGGGAGAGATCCTCGAGCTGAAGAACACCGTCAACACGATGGTCGACCAGCTCAGCTCGTTCGCCTCCGAAGTGACGCGGGTCGCGCGCGAAGTCGGCACCGAGGGCAAGCTTGGCGGGCAGGCCGAGGTCAAGGGCGTGGCCGGCACCTGGAAGGACCTGACCGACAACGTCAATCAGCTGGCCGGCAACCTGACGGTGCAGCTGCGCGACGTGTCGCGCGTCGCGACGGCGATTGCCAGCGGCGACCTCTCCAAGAAGATCACCGTCGACGCGCGCGGCGAGATCCTGCAGATCAAGGACGTCATCAACACGATGGTGGACCAGCTCAGCTCGTTCGCCTCGGAAGTCACGCGCGTCGCCAAGGAAGTGGGTACCGAGGGCAAGCTGGGCGGCCAGGCGGAGGTCCGCGGCGTGGCCGGCACCTGGAAGGACCTGACGGACAACGTCAATACGCTGGCCGGCAACCTCACCTCGCAGGTCCGCAACATCGCGGAAGTCACGACCGCGGTCGCGCGCGGCGACCTCTCCAAGAAGATCACCGTCGACGTCCGGGGCGAGATCCTCGAGCTGAAGAACACCATCAACACGATGGTCGATCAGCTCAGTTCGTTCGCGTCCGAAGTCACGCGCGTCGCCAAGGAAGTCGGCACCGAGGGGAAGCTGGGAGGCCAGGCGGAGGTGAAAGGCGTGGCCGGGACCTGGCGCGACCTCACCGACAACGTCAACCAGCTCGCCGGCAACCTGACCGTGCAGCTGCGCGATGTGTCCAAGGTTTCGGCGGCGATCGCGATGGGCGACCTCACGCAGAAGATCACGGTCGAAGCGGAAGGCGAGATCCTGCAGATCAAGAACGTCATCAACACGATGACGGATCAGCTCAATGCGTTCGCGTCGGAAGTGACGCGCGTGGCGCGCGAAGTCGGCACCGAAGGCAAGCTGGGGGGCCAGGCCGACGTTCGCGGCGTCGCCGGCACCTGGCGCGACCTGACGGACTCGGTCAACTCGATGGCCGGCAACCTGACGGCGCAGGTCCGCAACATCGCCGACGTCACGACCGCGGTCGCGAAAGGGGACCTGTCGCGGAAGATCACGGTGGACGTGCGCGGCGAGATCCTGGAGCTGAAGAACACCATCAACACGATGGTCGATCAGCTCAGCGCGTTCGCCTCGGAGGTCACGCGCGTTGCGCGCGAGGTCGGCTCGGAAGGCAAGCTGGGCGGCCAGGCGGACGTGCCGGGGGTCGCGGGCACCTGGAAGGACCTCACCGACTCGGTCAACTTCATGGCCGGCAACCTGACCGCGCAGGTCCGCAACATCGCCGACGTCACCACCGCCGTCGCCAACGGCGACCTCTCGAAAAAGATCACCGTCGACGTGAGAGGAGAAATCCTCGAGCTGAAGAACACGATCAACGTCATGGTCGATCAGCTCAATGCGTTCGCCTCGGAAGTGACGCGCGTGGCGCGCGAGGTCGGCACCGAGGGCAAGCTGGGCGGCCAGGCCGAGGTGAAGGGCGTGGCCGGCACCTGGAAGGACCTCACCGACAACGTCAACACGCTGGCCGGCAACCTCACCGTGCAGCTGCGCGACGTGTCGCGGGTGTCCACCGCGATCGCCAACGGCGACCTGACGCAGAAGATCACCGTCGAAGTGCGCGGCGAGATCCTGCAGATCAAGGACGTCATCAACAAGATGGTCGATCAGCTCGGCTCGTTCGCCTCGGAAGTCTCGCGCGTGGCGCGCGAGGTCGGCACCGAGGGCAAGCTGGGCGGCCAGGCGGAGGTGCGCGGCGTCGCCGGCACCTGGAAGGACCTCACCGACAACGTCAACGCGATGGCCAGCAACCTGACCGGCCAGGTGCGCAACATCGCGGAAGTCACGACCGCGGTCGCCAACGGCGACCTCTCCAAGAAGATCACCGTCGACGTGCGCGGCGAGATCCTCGAGCTGAAGAACACCATCAACACGATGGTCGATCAGCTGAACGCCTTCGCCTCGGAAGTCACGCGCGTCGCCCGCGAGGTCGGCACCGAGGGCAAGCTGGGGGGCCAGGCGCAGGTGAAGGGGGTCGGCGGGACCTGGAAGGACCTCACCGACAACGTCAACTTCATGGCCAGCAACCTGACCTCGCAGGTGCGCAACATCGCCGAGGTCACGACCGCGGTCGCCAACGGCGACCTGTCCAAGAAGATCACGGTCGACGTGCGCGGCGAGATCCTGGAGCTGAAGAACACCATCAACACGATGGTCGACCAGCTCAATGGCTTCGCCTCGGAAGTCACGCGCGTGGCGCGCGAGGTCGGCACCGAGGGCAAGCTCGGTGGTCAGGCGCAGGTCCGCGGCGTCGGCGGCACCTGGAAGGATCTGACCGACAGCGTCAACTTCATGGCCGCGAACCTCACCAACCAGGTCCGCAACATCGCGGCGGTGACGACGGCGGTGGCGACCGGCGACCTGTCCAAGAAGATCACGGTCGACGTGCGCGGCGAGATCCTGGAGCTGAAGAACACCATCAACACGATGGTCGATCAGCTCGGCACGTTCGCGTCGGAGGTCACGCGCGTCGCCCGCGAGGTCGGCACCGAGGGCAAGCTCGGTGGCCAGGCGCAGGTCCAGGGGGTGGCCGGCACCTGGAAGGACCTGACCGACAACGTCAACTTCATGGCCGACAACCTGACCAACCAGGTGCGCGGCATCGCGCGCGTCGTCACCGACGTCGCCAACGGCAACCTGCGCCGCAAGCTCGTGCTCGAAGCGAAGGGAGAGATCGAGCAGCTCGCCGAGACGATCAACGGCATGATCGACACCCTCGCCACGTTCGCCGATCAGGTCACCACCGTGGCGCGCGAGGTCGGCATCGAAGGCAAGCTCGGCGGCCAGGCCAGCGTGCCAGGCGCCGCCGGCACCTGGCGCGACCTGACCGACAACGTCAACCGCCTCGCCGCCAACCTGACGACGCAGGTCCGCGCCATCGCCGAAGTCGCGACCGCGGTCACCAAGGGCGACCTCTCGCGCTCGATTGACGTCGAAGCGGCCGGCGAGGTGGCGGCGCTGAAGGACAACATCAACGAGATGATCTTCAACCTGCGCGACACGACCGAGAAGAACACCGCGCAGGACTGGCTCAAGACCAACCTCGCGAAGTTCACCCGGCTGCTGCAGGGCCAGCGCGACCTGATCACGGTGTCGCGCATGATCCTGTCGGAGCTGGCGCCGCTCGTCTCGATGCAGCACGGCGTGTTCTACGTCAACGACTCGCAGAACGGCGAGCCGGATCTGCGCCTGCTCGCCAGCTATGCCTACACCGAGCGCAAGAGCCTGGCGAACCGCTTCAAGGCCGGCGAAGGCCTGGTCGGCCAGGCGGCGCTCGAGAAGGAAAGCATTCTGCTCACGGACGTCCCGGCCGACTACGTGCACATCAGCTCCGGCCTCGGCGACGCCAAGCCGCTCAATATCGTCGTGATGCCGGTGCTGTTCGAGGGTGAAGTGAAGGCGGTGATCGAGCTGGCCTCGTTCTACCGCTTCAGCGACATTCACCTCACCTTCCTCAACCAGCTGACCGAAGGCATCGGCATCGTCCTCAACACGATCACGGCGACGATGCGGACGGAGGAGCTGCTGAAGCAGTCGCAGTCGCTCGCCGTCGAGCTGCAGACCCGGCAGCAGGAGCTGACCGAGACCAACTACCGCCTCGAGGCGCAGGCGCGCACGCTGCAGGCCTCCGAGGAGCGCCTCAAGCAGCAGCAGGAGGAGCTGCAGCAGACCAACGAGGAGCTGGAAGAGAAGGCGGAGCTGCTCGCCAAGCAGAACATGGAGGTCGAGAAGAAGAACCGCGAGATCGAGCAGGCGCGGATGTCGCTCGAGGACAAGGCGGAGCAGCTGTCGCTGACCTCGAAGTACAAGTCCGAGTTCCTGGCCAACATGTCGCACGAGCTGCGGACGCCGCTCAACAGCCTGCTGATCCTGTCGAAGCTGCTGGCGCAGAACAGCGACGGCAACCTCTCCGAGAAGCAGATCGAGTTCGCCAAGACCATCCACTCCTCGGGCTCCGACCTGCTCGAGCTGATCAACGAGATCCTCGACCTCTCGAAGATCGAGTCGGGGACGATGGACGTCGATGCCAAGCCGGTGGCGTTCCGCGAGCTGCAGGCCTACGTCGAGCGCGCGTTCAGGGAGGTGGCGACGAGCAAGGGGCTGGAGCTGCGAACCACGCTGGACGAAGCCCTGCCCGAGGCGATCGAGACCGATCCCAAGCGGCTGCAGCAGGTGCTGAAGAACCTGCTGTCGAACGCGCTGAAGTTCACCGAGCAGCGGCTCGGTCACGCTGCGGGCCGGGGTTGCGAAGGGGGGCTGGAGCCGCGACCATCGGTCGCTCAACGAGGCGCCGACGGTGATCGGCTTCAGCGTCGCCGACACCGGCATCGGCATTCCCCCGGAGAAGCACCAGATCATCTTCGAGGCGTTCCAGCAGGCCGACGGCACCACCAGCCGCAAGTACGGCGGCACCGGGCTCGGGCTGTCGATCAGCCGGGAGATCGCCCGGCTGCTCGGCGGCGAGATCCGGCTGACCAGCGAGGTCGGCGCCGGCAGCACGTTCACGCTGTATCTGCCGAGCGTCTACGTGCAGACCGGCACGATGCCGGCGCAGCGCACGTTCGAGCGGGCGGAGGCGGCGGCGCGGCTGGCGGCCGAACGGGCGGCGCTCGCCAGCCTCGACGAATCGCTGATGGCGGTCAACGACGTCGAGGACGACCGCGACAGCATCGGCGACGAGGATCGCGTGGTGCTGATCATCGAGGACGATCTCACGTTCGTGCGGATCCTGATGGAGATGGCGCGGGAGAAGGGCTTCAAGTGCCTGGCCGCGACCCGCGGCGACGTCGGCCTGGCGATGGCCCGCCACTATCAGCCCGACGCGATCACCCTCGACATCGAGCTGCCGATCCTCGACGGGTGGTCGGTGCTCGACCGGCTGAAGCACGACCCCGCGACCCGGCACATCCCGGTGCACATCATCTCGATGATGGAGGAGGCGCACCGCGGCATGCGGCTCGGGGCGATGGCCCACCTCACCAAGCCGGTGGAGCGCGACGCGCTGGATCTGGCCTTCACCACGATTGCCGGCTTCATCGATCGCACGGTCAAGACGCTGCTGGTGGTCGAGGACAACGAGGTCGAGCGGAAGGGGATCGTCGAGCTGATCGGCAACGGCGACGTCAAGACCACGGCGGTGGGTACCGGCGGCGAAGCGCTGCAGCTGCTCGAGTCGCAGACCTTCGACTGCCTGGTCCTCGACCTCGGGCTGTCCGACATGTCCGGGTTCGAGCTGCTGGAGAAGATGAAGGAGACGCCGCGGCTCTCGCAGATTCCGGTCATCGTCTACACCGGCCGGGACCTGTCCAAGAAGCAGGAGACCGAGCTGCGCCGGCTGGCGGAAACGATCATCATCAAGGACGTGAAGTCGCCCGATCGCCTGCTCGACGAGACCGCGCTGTTCCTGCACCGGGTCGAGAACAACCTGCCCGCGGAGAAGCGCAAGATGCTCGAGCAGCTGCACCAGCACGACCCGTCGCTGGCCGGCCGCAAGGCGCTGATCGTGGACGACGACATCCGCAACATCTTCGCGCTGACCAGCGTGCTCGAACAGCACGACATGGAGGTGTTCTACGCCGAGAACGGCAGGGACGGCATCGCGATGCTGGAGGACACGCCAGGCATCGACGTGGTGTTGATGGACGTGATGATGCCCGAGATGGACGGCTACGAGGCGATGCGGCGGGTGCGCGAGCGCCCCCGGTTCCGGGCCCTGCCGATCATCGCGCTCACCGCCAAGGCGATGAAGGGCGATCGCGAGAAGTGCATCGAGGCCGGCGCGTCCGACTACATCACCAAGCCGGTCGACACCGAACAGCTGGTATCGCTGCTGAGGGTATGGCTGTCCCGGTAAAGCGCCGGGCGGCGAGGCCCGAGTCGGACACGGTCGAGGCGCTCGAGTTGGACCTCCTGCTCGACGCGGTATTCCGGCTGTACGGATACGACTTCCGCGACTACGCCCGTACCTCGCTGCGCCGGCGCGTCGCCAACATCATGCGCGCCGAGGAGGTCGAGACCATCAGCGGGCTGCAGGAGCGGGTGCTGCACGACCGCGAGGTGTGGGAGCGCTTTCTGAACGGGCTCTCGGTCAACGTCAGCGCGATGTTCCGGGATCCCGGCTTCTTCCTCGCGTTCAGGCAGCACGCGGTGCCGCTGCTGCGGACCTATCCGTTCATCCGGATCTGGCAGGCCGGCTGCTCGCTCGGCGAAGAGGCGTATTCGCTGGCCATTCTGCTGGAAGAGGAGGGCCTCTACGAGCGCTCGCTGATCTATGCGACCGACATCAACGAGACGACGATCCGGCAGGCGCGCGAGGGCATCTATCCCGCCGAGCTGATGCAGAAGTACACGCAGAACTACCTGCAGTCGGGAGGGCAGCGGTCGTTCTCCGAGTACTACACGGCGCGCTACGACTTCGCGATCCTGCGGCCCAGCCTGCAGCGCAACCTGGTGTTCTCGCAGCACAACCTCGTGAGCGACGGACCGTTCAACGAGTTCAACGTCATCCTCTGCCGCAACGTGATGATCTACTTCAACCAGGCGCTGCAGGAGCGGACGCACGGCCTGTTCTACGCCAGCCTCGGCACGTTCGGCATCCTCGGTCTCGGCGCCCGCGAGTCGCTCCGTTTCATGCCGCAGGAGCCGCTCTACGAACCGCTGTCGGCCGCCGACAAGCTCTACAGGCGGATTGCATGAACCCGCCCGAGCTGATCGCGATCGGCACGTCGCTCGGCGGTCTGAACGCCCTGTCGCGGCTGCTCGCGGCGCTGCCGCAGACCTTCAACGTGCCGATCGTCATCGTGCAGCACCGGTCGACGACGCCGCAGGCGAGCGGCCTGGCCGAGCTGCTGCAGCAGCAGACGGCGCTGCGCGTCATCGAAGCCGAGGACAAGATGCCGATCGAGTCCGGCACCGTCTACCTCGCGCCGGCCGACTATCACCTGCTGGTCGAAGACCGCGGTGTGCTGGCGCTGTCGACCGAGGGGCCGGTGCGGGCGGCGCGGCCGTCGATCGACGTGCTGTTCGAGAGCGCGGCGGACGCGTACCGCCACACCCTGGTCGCCGTCCTGCTCACCGGCGCGAGCACCGACGGGGCGGACGGACTCGCCGCCGTCAAGGCGCACGGCGGCCGCGCCCTCGTCGAAGACCCGGCCACGGCCGAGTGCCGCACCATGCCGGCCGCGGGCATCGCGGCCGCGGCGGTAGACTACGTCTTGCCGTTGCCGCAAATGGCAGAGCATCTGATGACACTTGTCGAGGGCACGCGAGCATGACGCAGCAGGTAGACATTCTGCTCGTGGACGACCACGAGGAGAACCTGCTCGCGCTCGAGGCCACGCTGCGCGAACCGACCTACAACCTCGTGCGGGCCAGCTCCGGTCGCGCCGCGCTCAAGGAGGTGCTCAGGCGCGACTTCGCGCTGATCCTGCTCGACGTGGCGATGCCCGATCTCGACGGCTACGAGACCGCCGAGCTGATCCGGACGCGCGAGCGCTCGCGGCAGACCCCGATCATCTTCCTGACCGCCAACTACCGCAGCGATTCGCACGTGTTCCGCGGCTACTCGGTGGGCGCGGTCGACTACCTGTTCAAGCCGTTCAGCCCCGACGTGCTCAATTCGAAGGTGGCGGTCTTCGTCGAGCTCTTCCAGCATCGTGAGGCGCTCAAGCGGCAGGCGCAGGCGCTGCTGCGTGCCCAGGAGGAGCTGGAAGAGCGGGTGCGCTCGCGGACGCGGGAGCTGGCCACGGCCAACGAGTCGCTGCGCGCCGAGGTCGAGGAGCGCAAGCGCATCGAGGCCGATCGGTTGATGCTGCTCGAGAGCGAGCGGCACGCGCGCGCCCAGGCGGAGGCGGTCAACCGGCTGAAGGACGAATTCCTGGCGACGCTCTCGCACGAGCTCCGGACGCCGCTGAACGCCATCCTCGGCTGGTCGCACCTGCTCGCGTCCGGACGGACCGATCCGGCCATGGTCGAGCGGGCGATCGGCATCATCCGCAACAACGCGACGTCGCAGTCGCAGCTCATCGAGGACATCCTCGACGTCTCGCGCATCATCGGCGGCAAGCTACGGCTGAAGATCGCGCCGGTCGCGCTGACGCACATCATCGACGCGGCGCTCGACTCGGTCACGCCGGCGGCTCAGGCCAAGGCCATCACGATCGAGCGCGAGATCGAAGACATCGACCCGATCAGCGGCGACCCCGACCGCCTGCAGCAGGTGATCTGGAACCTGCTCTCGAACGCCGTCAAGTTCACCCCCCGCGAAGGGCGGGTGGCGGTGCGGCTGGTGCGGCAGGCCGGCGAGGTCGTGCTCTCGGTCCAGGACTCCGGCATCGGCATTTCGCCGGACTTCCTGCCCTACGTCTTCGACCGCTTCAGCCAGGCGGATGGAACCGCCACGCGGCGTCACGGCGGCCTCGGGCTCGGCATGGCGATCGTGCGGCACCTCGTGGAGCTGCACGGCGGCACCGTCCGCGCCGACAGCGCTGGCGAGAACCAGGGCGCGACGTTCACCCTGACGCTGCCGATGCACGTGATGCTGCCGGCCTCGGCGGATCCGGAGGTGGCGAAACACCTGGCCGAGGAGGCCGGGACGGCCACCGACCTGCCGCCGCTCGACGGCCTGAACGTGCTGGTGGTGGACGATGACCCCGATTCGCGCAGCTTCCTGCGAGGAACTGTTGATCGAGCAGGGCGTGTCGGTGGCGACCGCGGGCTCCACCGACGAGGCGCTTCAGGCGTTCGCGCAGCTGCCGGCCCGACGTGCTGGTCAGCGATATCGCGATGCCCGGCGAAGACGGCTACGATTTGATCAAGCGGGTTCGGGCGTTGTCCGAGCAGGATGGCGGCCGGACGCCGGCGGTGGCGCTGACCGCCTACGTGCGCATCGAAGACCAGCGCGCCGCGCTCTCGGCCGGCTACGATCGCCACATCCGCAAGCCGGTCGACGTTGCCGAACTGGTCGTCGCCGTCGCCCAACTGGCCGGCGCGCCCTTGCGCGCCGAGTGACTTTCACCTGCTCTGTCTGAATCGCCGCGCCGATAGACGCCCGTGGCGACAACAGGTGCGCGAACGCACCGGTGTGCACTTCCGGGCGCCCCCGTAAACATGAGTGTGCTGGCCTGATGACTCGAATCCTGATCGTCGACGACTCGCCGACCATCCGCCGCATGGTGAAGGCCTCCCTGCACGGCGTCGACGCGTTGTTCGTCGAAGCGGGGAGCGGACTGGAGGCCATCGAGCAGCTCAGCCTGGGGGCCGCGGCGCTGATGGTGCTGGATCTGAACATGCCGGACCTGCATGGGCTGGATGTGCTGAAGTTCGTTCGCAGCCATCCCAGCCTCGGCCTGGTGCCCGTGCTCGTGCTCACGACGCGCGGCGACGACTCCAGCCGGGACGCCGCCCTGGCCGCCGGCGCCACCGATTACATGACCAAGCCCTTCGTGCCGAACGAACTCGCCGCGCGCGTGCGCCGGCTGCTCGAGGCGTCCGGCGCCACACCCGCCACGGAAGGGACCCATGCCGGCCGATGATCCGGGCGGCGAGGAGTTCCTCGCGGAATTCCTCGACGACTACTTCGCCGAGTCCGACGAGCACCTGACCGCGGTCCGTCGCATCCTGCTCGAGCTCGAGCCGGAGGCCGGTGCGGCCGAAATCTCGCCGGCCATGGTGGAGGAGCTGTTCCGGAGTTTTCACTCGCTCAAGGGCCTCGCCGGCATGGTGCACCTGCGCGCGGCGGAGCTGGTGTCCCACCATCTGGAAAGCTACCTGCGCCGGCTGCGCGATGCCGACGCCGTCCTGACCAGTGCCGGCGTCGATGGGCTGATCGCGGGCACCGATCTGCTGGAGCAGGTGATTGCCGCGCGTCGCCTTGGCCAGGAACCGCCCGCGATCGATCACGTGACTGGACAGCTCGCGGCCCTCGTCGAGGCCAGGCCCGCAGGCGGCGCCTGCCGCGCCCTCGGCGGGACATTCCGGCGACGCCGGCGACGCCGGCGATCAGTGGATGGTGCGGTTCACACCCACGCCGGAGCTGGCGGGGCGCGGCGTCACGGTGGACCGCGTCAGGACGCTCCTGCGCGAGCGTAGCGAGATCACGTCGGCGACCCCCAGGATCGATCCGGAAGGCGGCATCTGCTTCGAATTCCTGGTGACCGGGCCGCCTCGATCCCGATGCCGAGACCTGGCGCGATCAGGGATTGACGCTCGAGCCGGTCCTCGCCTCCCGCGAGTGCCGAAGCGAGTGGCGCGGCCAGCCCACCCGCGCCGCAGGTCATCGGGCCGATCATGCCGCCGTCGCAGTTCGTTCGCGTCGATCTCGGACGGCTCGACGAGCTGATGCGGCTGATCGGCGATCTCGTCATCACGAGGGCGCGGCTCGCGGATTCGCTGGCGCGCGTCGAGCGCCACGTGCCGCCGGTGGAATGGCGGGCGGTGCAGGAGAACAGCCTGGCCATCGATCGGCACCTCCGGGATCTGCGCGAAGGCGTCGTGCGCGTGCGCATGGTTCCGGTGAGCGAGATCTTCCGCCGCATGCCGTTCGTCGTGCGCGACCTCGCCCGCGAGGACAAGAAGGTCCGGCTCGAGATCGCGGGACAGGACACCGAGCTCGACAAGTTCCTGATCGAGCGGATGATGGACCCCATCCTCCATCTGGTCCGCAACGCCGTCAGCCACGGTCTCGAGACGATCGCCGAGCGCCGCGCGGCCGGGAAGACCGACGAGGGGCTGCTCACGCTCAGCGCGGCCGCCGTCGGCGACACCGTGGTGCTCGAGATCACGGACGATGGCCGCGGCATCGACGCCGCCGCCGTCGCCCGCCGCGCCCGCGACAACGGCATCGAGGTCCCCGACGGACCGCAGAGCGCGCTCGGTCACGAGGCGCTGCTCGACATCCTCTGCGCGCCGGGGTTCTCCACGCGCGAGGCTGCCGATCTGGCGAGCGGCCGCGGCGTCGGCATGGCGGTGGTCAAGAACACCGTGCAGGAGCTCGGCGGCGCGCTGACGCTCGACACCGTCGCCGGCCACGGCACGCGATTCGCCATCGAGCTGCCGCTCACCCTGGCGATCACCGACGCGATCATCGGCACGGTCGGCGATCGCAACCTTTGCCGTGCCGCAGTCCGCCGTCCGCGAGGTGATCGAAGTGGATCCCGAGGCGGTGCGGGCGCTCGAGAACAACGAGATCGTGGCGCATCGCGGCGCCGTGCTGCCGCTCGTCAGGCTGGCGGTGGTGTTCGGCATCGAGCCGCGGCCGCGCCGCCGGCTGCACGTGCTGGTGGCCGGCGCGGCGCCGCGGAGCGGTCGGCGTGGTATTCGATCGCATCCTGGGGCAGCGCGAGATCGTCGTGCGCGCGGTCAGCGACCCGCTGATTCGCGTGCCGGGTATCTCCGGCGCGACCGATCTCGGCGATGGCCGGGTGGTCCTGATCCTCGATCTGCCGGCGCTGGCTGTCAGTGGCGGCCGCGCCGACGCACTGCGTCAGGTCGGCGCCCTCGCGGGCCAGGCCCGCCGCGACGGAGGACTCCCGTGAAGGACAATTACATCGTCTTCAGCGTGGCCGACACCGCCTACGCCCTTGCGAGTCAGCAGGTGGCGCACGTGGAGATGGTCGAGCACATCACGCCGGTGCCGAACGCCACCGTCGGTCGATCGACGGCGTCGTCTTCTCGCGCGGTGAAGTCGTCCCGGCGCTCAACCTGCGCGCCCGATTCGGTTTCCCGCGCATCGCCAACGACCTCAGGACCCGTCTGCTGGTCGTCCGTCTCGACGGGCGCACCGCCGGCCTGCTGGTCGATGCGGCGCGCGAGTTCATCGTCATCCCGGCGGCAGCGATTCATCCGCCCAACGAAGGGCTGCGCGGCATGAGCGGCCGGTATTTGAGCGGCATCGCGACGGTCGGCGACCGCATGGTTCTCATTCTCGACCTCGCCGAAGTACTCAATCTCGGCGAGGCGCTGCCGGAGGGCGACGGCGAGACGATCTCGGGATCCCCGAACAGGAGCATGTCATGGCAAGCCGGAACGGAAAAGTAAACGGCCGCGGCACCGGTCACGCTCGCGCGTTCGACCCTCGCCTCATCACGGCCCAGGCGCTGGAAGTCAGCAGCGTCGCCGACGATATCGCGCGGACTCACCGACGAGGTGGCGCACGGCGCCGACATCCAGGGCCGCTCGCTCGACGACGCGCTCAGCGGGCTGAACCAGATGGCGGCGTCGCTCAAGGAGACCGCGTCGCAGGCCGAGAGCATCGCCGTCTCGACCGATCAGCTGGTCGCCTCGGTCACCGAGCTGTCCGCGTCCATCGAGCAGGTGAGCGCCAACACCAGCAGCCTCGCCTCCGCCGCGACCGAGACCTCGGTGGCGACCGAGGAGACGGCGACGTCGATCCAGAGCGTGACCGGGCTGGTGCAGGAGATGGCCACGTCGGCGCAGGAAGTGACCACGTCGATTGCGGAGATGGCGACGTCGATCAAGACCGTGAGCCGGGACACGGAGTCCCTGAGCAGCGCCATCGCCGAGACCGGTGCGGCGATCGAAGAGATGGCGCAGTCGATCAAGGGCGTCTCCGGCAATGCCGACGATCTCGCCGCAACCAGCGAACAGACGTCCTCGTCGATCAACGAGCTGGCGGCCTCGATCGAGGAGGTCGGCGCGATGACCGAGGGCCTGGCCGCCACCGTCGAGCAGAACTCCACCGCGATGGAGCAGATGTCGCGGTCGGTGCACGCGGTCGCGCAGTCGGGGCGGCGTATCGCCGAAGTGGTCAACGACGCCTCGGTCAGCGCCACCGAGCTCGAGCGCACCAGCCAGAGCGTGGCGACGCTGGCGCGCCGGGCCGACGAAGTCACCGTGCGGGCGACGCGCGATGCCGAGGAAGGCGCCGCGGTCGTGCAGCGATCGATTGCCGGGATCACCCGGCTGCGCGAGTCGATGGTCCAGTCGTCCGGGGTGATGCGCGAGATGGGCAAGCGCACCGGCGACATCAGCTCGATCGTCGACACCATCAACCTCATCGCCGAACGGACCAACCTGCTCTCGCTGAACGCGTCGATTGAAGCGGCGCGGGCCGGCGATGCCGGCCGCGGCTTCGCGGTCGTCGCGGAAGAGATCCGCAACCTCGCCGACCGCTCGGCCAAGGCGACGGCGGATATCGCCGGGATCATCAAGGCGCTGCAGGAGGTGGCCCAGGACGCCGTGACCGCGTCGAGCGACGGCATGCGCGATCGCCGACGAGAGCAACGCGCTCGCCGAAGCGGGCGGCGCCGGCCTCAAGAAGATCCTGGCCGGCCTCGGCGAGACCGCGACCGTCGTGTCCCAGATCGCGCGCGCCTCCGACGAGCAGCGGCAGGCGTCGCAGACCGTGGTCGGCGCGATCACCCAGACGAGCGAGCAGGCGCGCCATGTCGCGACCGCGACCGGCGAGCAGGCGACGACCGCGTCGTCGATCGTCCAGGCGACGGCGCAGATGCGGAAGACCGCGCAGGAAGTCGCCAAGGCGATCGCCGAGCAGGGCCGCGCCTCGCGCGACATCATCAAGGCGGCGCAGAGCGCCAGCAAGCTGTCGGTCTCGGTCCGGAAGGCGGCGGCGGAGCAGGCCAAGAGCGCCACCGAAGTGACCCAGGCCGTCAATTCCATGCGCCGCGGCGCGACGACGACGACGCGGGCGGTGGCCGAACAGGCGGCGGCGGGCGAGCAGATCGCGAAGGCGGCCGACGCGCTGGCGCGCCAGGCGGCGCAGTCGTCCAAGGCCCTGCTCGAGCAGGCGACGGCGGTCTCGCAGATCGCCGCCGCGGTCGCGAGCATGCGGCAGGAGTCAGCGCAGGCGGCGAAGGCGCTCGCGGAACAGGTGCGGGCCATGCAGCGAGACCACCGCCGCCGCCGCCAACATGTCGCGCCAGATCAAGCAGATCACCCGGGCGAACCGCGAGCACTCGGGCGTCGCCGAGGCGATGCTCGGACAGATCGGCGACATCCGCCGCATCGCGGATCGCAATGCCGCCGGCGTGAAGGAGACGCGCGGCACGACCTCGCGGCTGCGCGACCAGGCCCAGGCCCTCACCGACGATCGTCGAGGGCCGCCGCGCTCCCGCCGGCCGGCGTGACAGCGGCAACGGCGCACGCTGACGCCGGATGTCCGCGACTTCGCCGGAGCTCGGCGTGCTCACCACGGACGCGGCGCTGGTCGTCCGCGTCTGGGACGACTGGCTGGCCGCCGCCACCGGCCGCGCCGCCGACGACGCCCGGGGCCGGCCGCTCGGCGACGTCGTGCCCGATCTCGAGGCGCGCGGGCTGCTGCGCTACTTCCATGAGGTCCTCGCCAGCGGCGCCATCCAGGTGCTGGCGCCCGCGTTCCACCACTACCTGATTCCCTGTCCGCCGCGGACCCCCTCCATGCGGTTCGCGCAGATGCAGCAGCGCGTCACCATCGGCCCGCTGCGCGAAGACGACCGCATCGTCGGCACCATGGCGACCATCGAGGACGTCACCGCGCGGATGGACGCCGAGCGCGACATCGCCGATGCGCTGCGGAGCGCCGACCCCGAGGTCCGCCGCGGCGCCGCCGAAACGCTCGCCACGATGCAGGCGGCGGACGCCAGCGACGTGGTCCGCCCGGCTGCTGGCCGACGACGACTGGCGGGCGCGGCAGTCTGGCGTCAGCGGGCTCGCGCGCATCGCCGATGCCCGTTTCGTCGCCACGCTCGTCGATACGCTGCGCGACGAACACCGCAACTTCAGCGTGCTGAGCAGTGCGCTCAAGCTGCTGTCGTTGTCCGATGTCAACGTGACCGGGCCGGTCGCGGCGCTCCTGCGGCATCGGCGACGCCGACCTGCGGATCCAGGCCGCGCTCGCGCTCGGCGATCAGCAGGACGCCGCCGCGGTGCCGCCGCTGCTCGAGGCGCTGGCCGATCCGGACTCGAATGTTCGCTTTCACGCCATCGAGTCGCTCGGGCGTCTGAGAGCCTCGGCCGCCGTGCAGCCGCTCCTCGACATCGTCGAGTCGAGGGACTTCTTCCTGGCGTTCGCGGCGATCGACGCGCTGGCCCTGATCAACGACCGCGGCATCGCGGTCCGCCTGATGCCGCTGCTGCACGACCCGACGCTGCAGACGCCGATCGTCGACGCCCTCGGCAGCCTCGGCGACGAGGACGTTGCCGGGCCTCTCGTCCAGACTGCTCAACGAGGGCCGGCGACCGATTCCGCGGCGGTCGCCGTGGCGCTGGCCTCGATCCATCAGCGCGCCGACCGCCAGTACGGCGCCGGCTCACAAGTTGAGGACGTCGTGCGGGCGACCATCGCGGACGCCGGCATTCGGCACCTGCTCGAGGCGCTGCGGCCGCGCGTCGCCGGCGCAGCTGCCGGCGTGTCGTCAGCGTCCTGGGCTGGCTGCAATCACCCGACGTCGATCGCGCCCTGACCGGCCTGCTGGCGGATCCGCACGTGCCCGCGCGCTGGTCGTGGAAGCGCTCGCGCGACACGGCCGCCGGGTCGTGCCGCTGCTGCTCGAGCATCTCGATGCCGAGGATCCGCGCCACTCGCCTCGCGGCCATCGCCGCGCTCGGGCGCGTCGGCGATCGCCGTGCGACCCCGGCGCTGCTGCGCGCGCTGGATGACGATCCCGAGGTCCTGGTCGCCACGGCCGGCGCGCTCGCCAGAATCGGCGACCCGGCCGCATTCGAACCGCTGGTCGCGCTGGTCTCGCATCGCGACTCGGCGGTGCGCCTGGCGGCGATCGGCGCCCTGAACTCGATCGGCCATCCGGAGATGCCGCAGCGCGTCGTCGAGATGCTCGGCGACGCCAATCCGCGCACGCGCGAGTCGGCGGTGCGCATCGCCGGATACTTCGGCTACCGCGAGACCAGCGATCAGCTGCTCGCCGCCGCGCTGGGCGATCCGGACGAACCAATCCGCCGCGCCGCGATCGAGCACCTGCCGTACCTGGATGATCCGCGCGTGGTCGATGCGCTGGTGCACCGCCATGCAGTCCGACGCGGCGAGGACGCGGGCGACGCGCCGTCCGCGCGCTGTCGCGGCTGGACGAACCGGAGGCGACCGCGGCGCTGCGGCGGGCGCTCGAGGATGCGGACCCGTGGGTGCGGTACTACGCCGTCCGCGGCCTCGGGGAGCGCGCGCGACGCTGGCGCCGCCGCGGCGCTCGTCGCGCTCGGCGATCGGGATCCGGCGACGCCGGTGCGCATCGCCGCCGTCGAAGCGGCAGGCGCCATCGGCGCGGGCATGGCTGCCACACCTGGACCGGTGGGCGCTCGATCCGGAGCCGGAGGTTGCCGCCGCGGCGCTGCAGGGGCTCGGCCGGGCCGCCGAGGAGCAGACGGTTCGGCCGCTGCTGGAGGCGCTGCGCAGCGAAGCCGCTGCCCGTCGCGCGGCCGCTGTGCGGGCCCTCACGCTCCACGGCAGTGCGGACGCCGTCGAGCGCGCTCGAATGGACGGCGTCGGCCGACCCGTCGCTCGAGCTGGCCACCGCGGCGGTGGCGGGGCTTGGCGGCGTGGCGGCGGGGGACCGAAGCGGCGCGGAGCGAGCGGTCGACGCGCTGGTCTCACTCCTGGCGGACGCGCGCATTCGGGAATCGGCGCTGACGGCGCTCTCACGCCTGCCGGCCCAGATGATTTCGCGGCTTCGTGAGGGCCTGACGCCATGGCGTTCCCACGGTGCGCCTGGCGACCGTCGAGGCGCTCGCCCGCGTGCGCCATCCCGACGCGACCGCGGCCATCGAGTCGGCGCTCGAACACGAAGATGCCGACATCCGCGAGGCCGCCGTGCTCGCGCTGGGGCGGCTCGGCGCGGCGGGGGCGGCCGCGAAGCTTCCAGGATTGGCCGGACACGATCCGTCGAAGGCGGTGCGGCGCGCCGCTGGCGCCGCGCTCGCGCGTCTGCGGCAGCACGCGGGCAGCCGGCGCCCGCCGGTCGAGTAGAACGGCCGCGACGCACCATGGGTTTCGACGCCGAGAGCCTCGGCCTTTCCGACAGCGCGGTAGGACTGCTCCGCGACCTGGTGCACGAACGCACCGGCCTCTTCTATGACGATGGCCGCCGCGACGTCCTTGCCGATCGACTCGCCGGGCTGGTCACCGACGGAGGGTTTCAGTCCTTTCTGGACTACTACTACTTCGCTGAAGTACGACGCCGCGGCGGCGACTGAATGGGGACGGGTCCTGGATGCGCTGAGCGTGCCCGAGACGTACTTCTGGCGGGAAATCGATCAGCTGCAGGCGGTGGCCGACGGTGATCGTGCCCGAACTGGCCAGGCGCGCGGCCGGGCCGATTCGCATCTGGTCGATCCCCTGCGCGAGCGGGGAGGAGCCGCTGACGATGGCGATGCTGCTCGATGCCGAGTCGGCTGGTTCGATCGCGCCGACATCGAGCTGCACGCCAGCGACGGCAGCCCGGCGGCGATCGAGCGGGCGCGCGGCCGCCGCTATCGAGAGCGCTCGTTCCGGGCGCTGCCGCAGCACGTGCGCGAGCGCTACTTCACGCGGCGGGGCGACGAATGGGAGATCGACCCGGCGCTGCACAGCCGGGTGCGGTCGTGGAGCGTCGTCAATCTGGGCAACCGCGCCGAGGTCGAGCCGCGCGCCGGCTGCGACATCGTGCTGTGCCGCAACGTGTTCATCTATTTTTCGCCGGCGGCGGTGCGCGAGGCCGTGTCGCTGTTTGCCGAGCGCATGCCCGCTCCCGGATATCTCTGCGTCGGCGCGTCGGAGTCGCTGTTGCGCGTGACCGAGCGTTTCGAGCTCGAGGAGATCGGCGGCGCGTTCGTTTACGTCAAGCGCGAGGCCAGGGGAGGCCTCAGGAATGAACATCGTCCGCGTGCTCGTGGTCGACGACTCGGCCTACGTCCGCAAGGTCGTCAAGCAGATGCTGCTGCGCAGCCCGTTCATCGAGGTGGTCGGGACCGCCAGGGACGGCGACGGAGGCGCTCGAACAGGTGGCCGAGCTGAATCCGGACGTCGTCACCTGCGACCTGAACATGCCGCAGATGGACGGCGTCGCGTTCGTGCGCGCGCAGATGGCGGTGCGGCCGGTGCCGATCATCATCATCAGCGTGGCGAGCCACGCCGGCGAGGCGGTGCTCGCGGCCCTCGATGCGGGAGCCATCGATTTCGTGCAGAAGCCAACCGCGCTCGCGACCGACAAGCTGCTCGACATCGCCGACGAGCTGGTCGAAAAGGTGAAGGTTGCGGCCGAGGCGCCGCTCCGGCATGGCCGCCCGACTGCCGGCGCCGCTCCCTCCGGTCGCCGCGCGTCGCCAGGCCCAGGGGCAGGTCGAGATCGTGCTGATCGGCACGTCGACCGGGGGGCCGCAGGCGCTCAAGGTGGTCATCCCCCGCCTGCCGGCGGACTTCCCGGTTCCCGTCGCCATGGTCCTGCACATGCCGATTGGCTATACGGAGACGTATGCGCAGAAGCTGAACGAGATGTCCTCGCTGACCGTCGTCGAGGCCAAGGGCAACGAAGAGGTTCGGCCGGGGCTCGTCTTCCTCGCACCGGCGGGGCGGCACCTGACCTTTCGCCGTGACGACGACGGCATCGTCCGCACGGCGCTCGCGCTGCGGCCGCTCGACACGCCGCATCGTCCTTCCGTGGACGTATTGTTCCGCTCGGCAGCGGAGGTGTTCGGCGCCGGCTGTGCTGGGCGTGGTGATGACCGGGATGGGGGCCGATGGGCGCGAGGGAGCGGCCTGGATCAAGGCGAACGGCGGCCGGATCATCACCGAGGCCGAGGAGACCTGCGTGGTCTACGGAATGCCGCGCTCGGTCGTCGAGGCCGGGCTCAGCGACGAGGCCATTGCGATTGAGCGAGTGGCCGACGTCATAATGGAGCGGCTATGAAGGGCAGGATCCTCGTCGTGGACGACTCCGGGCTGGCGCGGCGAGGGACCCGGCGAGTCCTCGAGGGTGCGGGCTATTCGGTCGCCGAGGCCGAGGACGGCATGGTCGCGCTCGAGCGCTACTTCGTCGAGAAGCCCGATCTGGTCCTGCTCGATCTGGTCATGAAGGGGATGTACGGGCTCGAGGTGCTGACCAAGCTTCGCGCAGCTCGATCCCGACGCGCGGGTCATCGTGCTGTCGGCCGACATCCAGACGTCGTCGCGGCAGCTGGTCAACGACGCTGGCGCCGCCGCCTTCCTCAACAAGCCGGTAGCCCCCGACGATCTGCTGGCGGCCGTCGGCGGCGTCCTCGGGACGGAGCCGTAGATGCAGCTCACTGCCTCCCAGCAGGATGCCCTCATCGAGCTGCTGAACATCGGCTTCGGCCGCGCCGCGGCCTCCCTGTCGCAGCTCACGGGACATCGCGTGGTCCTCGAGGTGCCGCACGTGTCCATCCATCCCGTGTCGGCGGTGGGTACGGTGCTCAGCACGGTGATCAGCGGCGACATCGCGTCCGTCCATCAGATTTTCTCCGGGCCGGTGGCTGGCGATGCGCTGCTCATCCTCGATCATGCGGCGGCGGGCCGTCTCAAGGAGCTGCTGACCGACGAACCGCCGCTGCCGCTGAGCGTCGATGCGTCGGCGCGTGAGGTGCTGACCGAAGTCGGCAACATCCTGCTCAATGCCTGCCTGGGCACGTTCGGCAACATCCTCGAAGTGAACGTGTCCTTTTCGCTGCCCCACCTCAATCTGGAAACCCTGCGCGACCTGCTCGAGTCCCTGCTGATCAACCGCGAAGGCCTGCGCTACGCGATGGTGGTCCATGCCGGCTTCCGGTTGCGCGACGCCGAAGTGACGGGATACCTCGTGATCGTCCTGAGCGTCGCCTCGCTCGACCTGCTGATGCGTCGAATCGAGGCATGGGAAGCGCGCTGAGGCCGGGGCCCGTTCCCCCGTCCCTGATCCACGCCGCGATGCTCCGATGGCTCGACGAGCTGTCCGGGCAGGGCGTCTTCGCCACCGACGCCGACCTGATCGTACGCAGCTGGAACCGGTGGCTCGAGCGCCACACCGGCCAGATGGCCGTCCAGCGTCATCGGGACGCCGCTGTTCGATCTGTATCCCGATCTCCCGGCGCGGGGGATCGACCGTCACTATCGCTCGGCCCTGACCGGCGAGGCCAGCGTCCTCTCGCACCGCCTGCACGGGCATCTGCTGCGGCTGGCGTCGACGCGCAAGGACGGCGGCGGCGACTCGATGCCGCAGAGCGCGCGCATTGCGCCGCTGATCGACGAGGGTGCGATCGTCGGCACGATCACGGTCATCGACGACGTCACCGAGCGTGTCACCAGCGAGGGCGAGCTGCGCCGCCAGATCGCCGTGGCCGAGGCCGCACGCATCGCGGCGGAAGAGGCGTCGCGGGTGAAGGAAGAATTCCTGGCGACGCTGTCGCACGAGCTCCGGACACCGCTCAACGCGGTCATCGGATGGATCAAGATCCTGCGCGGCCGCAGCGTCGACGCGGCGACGCTGGCCCGTGCGCTCGATGTGATCGATCGCAACGCGACCGTCCAGGGGGTACTGATCGAAGACATGCTCGACATGGCGCGGATCGTCAGCGGCAAGCTGCGGCTGGATATCGGATCCGTCGATCCGGTTGCCGCGACGCTGGCGGCGATCGACGTGGTCGCGCCGGCCGCCGCGGGGAAGGGGATCACGCTGCGGACGTCGATCAACCCGGCCCTGCCCTCCATTCAGGGCGACGCCGGCCGGATCCAGCAGATCATCTGGAACGTGCTGTCCAATGCCGTGAAGTTCACGCCGACCGGCGGGGTCGTACACGTCCGGGCCGAGCAGATCGGTTCGTCGATTGTGATCGCGATCGAAGACACGGGTGAAGGCATTGCGCCGGACTTCCTGCCGTTCATCTTCGATCGTTTCCGCCAGGCCAAGTCCTCGATGAGCCGCGCCCATGGCGGCCTCGGCCTCGGCCTCGCCCTGGTCAGGCAGCTCGTCGAGATGCAGGGCGGACAGGTCAGCGCCACGAGCGCTGGTCTCGGTCTCGGCGCCACGTTCCGGATGGTCTTTCCGGCAGCGGCGATGGTGTCGCCGGGCTATGCGAAGGACGTCGCAGTCGCCGGGTCGGACGATCTCGCCGGCGTGCGCGTGCTGGTGGTGGACGACGACGCGGACGCACGCGACCTGACCGCGACCGCGCTCATGTCCTCGGGTGCCGAGGTATTCGTCGTCGCGTCGGCCCAACAGGCCCTGGCACGCCTGCGCTCCGCCGGCGAAGCCGCGCCGCACTTGCTGATCGCCGATCTCGCCATGGCGGATCAGGATGGCTTCGCCATGATTGAGATGGTCCGCCGGCTCGAGGGGGACATCGCCCGGATTCCGGCGATGGCGGTGACCGCCCACGCGCGGGAGCAGGATCGAGAGCGGTCCCGGCTTTCGGGCTTCGACCTGCACGTCGCCAAGCCGATCACCCCGGCGACGCTCGTCGAGGCCGTGAGGCAGGTGCTCGGCCGCACACCGGGCAAGTAGCCGCTCACCTGAGCGGCAGCTCACACCACAGCGCTCGATCAGCGAAGCTTCTCGGCGGACTCGAAATGCGGCT
>CAVVSR010000002.1:0-114225 GCA_963750935.1 uncultured Acidobacteriota bacterium | reverse complement strand
CGTCTACTTCTGGAAGTACTCGGCGTTCATCGGAATGAAGTTCTTCCATTTCTCCGGCGTCTCGTCGAGCGCGAAGATCGCCTCGACCGGGCACGCCGGCACGCAGGCCCCGCAGTCGATGCACTCGTCCGGGTGGATGTAGAGCATCTCCGTCGACGCGAACTCCGGTTCGTCCTTGCGGGGATGGATGCAGTCCACCGGGCACACGTCCACGCAGGCAGTGTCCTTCGTTCCGATGCAGGGTTCAGTAATGATGTACGCCACGACAACGTCCTCCAGTCGTTCCGTCCGGGGGCTTCGACCCGCCGGACCCCCCATCGCCGTCGCTCGCGGGGCCCCTCTGCCCCGCTCCGCTCCGGCGCGGCGCGCTCAGCGCGCCTCTCCCGCTATCTGACTCCTCGCTCCCGACGGCGATGGCCGCAGGCGTCAGCCAGCCCGTGAAACCGCACCCGTCTCCGATGGCGCGCGGCGGGCCAGGCGCCGCTTCCATCGGTCCGGGCAGATACCCCAGTCGTAGAGAGATCAACCGCGCGAGCTCGATCGCCGCCGCCGTCTGATCGGCAGCGAACGGGTACTCGGCGGCCGCGTGGGTGAACACCCCGACGCGAGCCACGTCCCGGCCGGTGTAGTCCCGCACCGGCGCGCACGTACACAGCAGCCGCTGAAGCGGCGCCGGCTTCGCCTCGGCCGTGCCGAAGCGGAGCGCGATGCGCTCCGGCTCGGCCGCATCGGCGGGCCGCTCGAGCCTGAGGCAGCTCAGCCTCCTGGTCGCCGCGCGATTGTCCACGTAAATCGCACAATGCACAGGCATTTGCCGTCCGTAGACGGTGTGCATCCCGACCTCGTCCGGTCCCGCCTGCCAGAGATACGTGACGTCCCCGGACTGCGGAACCGCAATGAAGACGCGGCACCCGGCCGTGAGGACGTACTCGCGCAGGACGGGATAGGCGTGCAGCCGCAGTTCCGACCGGCCCAGCAGCTTGAAGCTGAGATCGAGCATCCGCAGCGTCAGGCTGTACCGGGTCGTATCCTCGTCCTGCCGGACGTAGCCGCGCCGCTTGAGCACCGCGAGCAGCCGGTGGACCGTGGACGGCGGCCGCTTCAGCGATCGGGCGAGCTCCGACACCGTCAGCCCGCGCTGGGACCCGGCCAGGACTTCACAGAGATCGAGCGCCTTCTCCAGCGACGTCTGTGATTCGCGGCCTGTTTCCATTGATTCCACTATGCGGAACGGCGTTCCATTGTGCTGATTCCTTTATATACCCGCAACCGAACGCCGGCCAAGCGCAAATCCGGCTTTTGCCTTTAGCTTTTGCCTTTAGCTTTTGACTTACTTGACTGCTCAGTCAGTGAATCGAGATCCGTCCGGCAAAGCCGTCGTCGTATCCGTGATAGTGGCTGATGGTTTCTTCGGGGTAGGACCAGCAGTAATAGCCTTCGCCGTTGTCGAAATCGACGAGCCACATCCCCTTGGCTTCGAGACCCAGCGCGCGGACCTCGTCGGCCCAGGTATTGACCACGTCCCGCAAGGCGGTGGACAGCAGCGCGTGCGACGGATCGTCCTCGCCCAGGCCCTGGAGCTGTGACGCCAGCGACTCGGCCTGGCGCACCGCGTCGGCGGTGAGGTGTTTGATCTGGGGCAGCATCTCGCGCGCCTGCTGCAGGGAGAAAATGGGGCGGGTCATCACGGCGATTATAATTGGTGCCTCTTGAGCCTCTTCTCCTCGCTGACGAATCGGATCTTCGTCGCGAGCGCGCTGCTCGCGGTGGTCTCGATCGGCGTGGGCATCTACCACGTCAATGTCGCAGTCACCAGTCAGGCGGAAAAGGAGCTGCTGCGCGGGCTCGACGAAGCCCGCACCCTGATCGAGGAGAACCGCCGGATCCGCGTCGAGCACTTCACCCTCGAGGCGCGGCTCATCGCTGACCTTTCGCGGCTCAAGGCCGCGGTCGAGCCGGGTGACGAATCCACAGCACGCGGCGTCGTCGAGCAGTATCAGCAGCAGCTGTCCGCAGACCTGTTCCTGGTGACCGACAGCAAGGGCAAGGTCCTCGTTCGCCTGCCCGACACGCCGGTCACGGCGGGCATGACCAACATTCCGGGACTGAGCCAGGCCCTGGCCGGCGGCGAGGCCAGCACGTTCGTTCCCCACCCCGGGGGCATTCTCCAGCTGGTGTCGGTGCCGATCTGGATCGACCCGGATGCGCCGGCCATTCTCGGAACGCTGAGCATCGGGTTCAGCCTCGATCGCTACGTGGCGGCGCGCTTCCGATCGCTGACCAACAGCGAAGTCGCCTTCGGCGTCGACGGCCTCATCTATGCGTCGACGCTGCCGCCCGATGGCTGGCCGACGCTGGCGCCGCTGCTCGCCAGGAACGGGCTCTCACAGCAGGTGTGGCTCCAAGGCAGCGAATACATCGCGATGACCGTGGACCTGTCGACCGATGGCACGCCGCCGGCCATCACACGCACCGCCCTGCGCGACGACAAACCGCTCGCCAAGGCCATCATCCTGCGTTCGCGCACCGAGCGCTTGTCGTTCCTGACCTCGCTCCACACCTCGCTGCTCTTCACCGCGTTTCTCGTGGTCCTGGCGGCAACGGTCGTCAGCTACGGGATCGCGCGCACGATGACGCGCCCGCTCGGCACGATCACCGCGACGATGCGTGAGATGGCGTCGACCGGCGATCTCACCCGCAAGATCCCGCTGTCGGCCCATTCGAACTGGGAGGACGAGGACGCGCGGCTGCTGGCCTCCACCTTCAACACGATGACCGAGTCGATCGAACGGTTCCAGCGCGAGGCCGCCCAGCGCGAACGGCTGTCGTCACTCGGCCGGCTGTCGACGGTGGTCGCGCACGAGATCCGCAACCCGTTGATGATCATCAAGGCGGCGCTGCGCGGCCTGAGGAAGGATCCGGTCGCGGCAGACGACGTCAGGGGGGCGGTGGCGGACATCGACGAGGAGATCGTCCGCCTGAACCGGATCGTGACCGAGGTGCTCGATTTCGCCAAGCCGATCAACTTCGACCTCGCGCCGGTCGATCTCAACGCGCTCTGCTCCGACGCGGTCAAGGCCAGCGGCGCCGAAGCGGCGTCGACGCCGGTCACCCTGGCCCTGGAGCCGGGCCTGCCGGCAATCGTGACCGACGCCGAGCGGCTCCGGCTCGTGCTCGTCAACGTCCTCACCAACGCCCAGCACGCGCTGTCGGCGCAGCCCGGCTCGACGCTCCTGCCGGACGCGATCGTGATTGCCACGACCGCCGCGACCCTGATGGGCCCGCCGCGGGTCGCCCTCGAGGTCCGGGATCGGGGGGCCGGCATCGCCCCAGAGGACCTCCCGAACATCTTCGATCCGTATTTCACGACGCGGCGGACCGGAACCGGCCTGGGACTTGCTATCTCCCGCAACATCGTGGAAGGACTGAAAGGCACCATTCGCGTCCAGAGCCGCCTCGGGATCGGCACCACCGTGCGGATCGAGCTCCCCGTTTCCTGATGCCGGCGCGCGGCTCCATCCTCCTGGTCGACGACGAGGCGAAGATCCTCAACGCCCTGGCCCTGGCGGTCCGGGCCGAGGGACACGAGGTCGTCGCCCTCACCAACCCTCGCGAAGCGCAGCGCGTGCTCGCGCAGCGCCTCTTCGACGTGCTCGTCATCGACAACCTGATGCCCGAGCTGAGCGGGCTCGACGTGCTCCGCGAGCTGGCCGCGGCCACGACGCCGGCGGAGCGTCCGCAGGTGGTGATGATGACCGCGCACGCCACCGTCGAGAGCGCAATCGAAGCGATGCGGCTCGGCGCCTTCGACTACCTGCAGAAGCCGTTCGAGATCGACGAGCTGGTGGTGGTCGTGCATCGCGCGCTCGATCACCAGCGCCTGCGCACCGAGCACACCTATCTCATTCACGAGCGCGACGCCGAGTTCAACCACTACGGCATCGTCGGCCGCAGCCGCACCATGCTCGACGTGATCCACACGGCGGAGGTGGTGGCGCGCAGCAAGAGCACCGTGCTGATCACCGGCGAGACCGGCACCGGCAAGGAGATGGTGGCGCGCGCGATTCACTACCACAGCGCCCAGCGCGAGATGCCGCTGATCAAGGTGAACTGCGCGGCGATCCCGGAATCCCTGCTGGAATCGGAGCTTTTCGGCCATCTGCGCGGCGCGTTCACCGGCGCCGCGACCAACAAGAAGGGCAAGTTCGCCCTCGCCGACGGCGGCTCGATCTTCCTCGACGAGATCGGCACGATGAGCGCGCCGCTCCAGGCCAAGCTGCTGCGCGTGCTGCAGGAGCGCGAGTTCGAGCCGCTCGGATCGGAGCGCACGCAGAAGGTCGACGTGCGCGTCATCGCCGCCACCAATCGCGACCTGCGGCAGATGGTCTCGGACGGCCGCTTCCAGGAAGACCTCTACTACCGGTTGAACGTGATCCCGATCCACATGCCGCCGCTGCGCGAGCGCCGCGACGACATTCCGATGCTGGTCGATCACTTCATCGCCAAGCATGCGCAGCGCGCCGGCAAGCGGATCGACGGCGTCGCGCCCGGCGTGCTCGACACGCTGCGGGCCGCGGACTGGCCGGGCAACGTGCGCGAGCTCGAGAACACCGTCGAGCGCGCGGTGGTGCTGTCGCTCGGCACGATCGTCGGCCCTGACACGGTGCGCATTCTCGCGCCGCCGACCAACGCTCCGACCGGATTGCCCTCGCTCAACCTCCGCCAGAACATCGACTGGGTCGAACGCGAGACCGTGCGCCGCGCGATCGACGCCTCGGGCGGCGTCAAGAAAGACGCTGCCGAAACGATGGGGATCAGCCAGCGGGCGCTCAGCTATTACCTCGCCAAACATCGCGTCGACTGACTTTCGCCGCAGGTAAGTCCGTTTCCCTCGACGTAACCGGGTTCGCGATCGCGTCGGCATTTCATGCCGATCGCGGCCGCGCGTGCGGGCACCGGAATTGCCCTGCATCACCGACACGGGAGGGGAAACAGGGATAAAGGTGCGTTCACGAGGGCTGGCGCTCACCGGCGACGTGCGCGCGCATCGTCAACGTGGCCAGTCGCTGCGATCGGAGCCCGGCGATCCCGACAACAGCTACTTGATCCATAAGATGGAGGGGCGCCCCGGAATTTCGGGCTGAGACGGCCGTTTTCGGACCGCCGCATCTGACGCGGGACAGATCGAGATCGTCAAGCGGTGGATTGAGATTGGCGCCCCACGATAGCGAGGCCATTTGACGATGACGCACCTACTGACAGCCGCCGCGGTGTTGTTTCTCACCGCGGGCAACCCCGCAGCGATTCGTGCCACCGCCGCCAGCCAGGATCAGGCACAACCCGCACCGAGCGATCGCGCCGTGAACGTCACGCAGCCCGATTTCACGTTGATCGGCCTGCCCACCACCTTGCGAGTGCCGCGGTTCGGCAGCTCGTTCCGCGTCACCCACCGCTTCACCCGCTCGCTCGGGTCGGGCAGCTTCGGCGATCTCGCCGAGGATGCGTTCGGCCTCGACGGCGGCGCCCAGATCGGCCTGGAGTATCGCTTCGGCATCATCGCCGGCACGCAGATCGGCATCCACCGCACCAGCGACAAGACGATCCAGTTCTTCGCCCAGCACCATCTGATCTCGCAGGAACGCAGCCCGGTAGGCGTCGATATCGTCGCCAGCGTCGAGGGGCTGCAGAACTTCCAGGAAAGCTACTCGCCGGCGATCGGCGCGGTCCTGTCGAGGACCCTGGGCCGCTACGGCGCGCTGTATCTGCACCCGATCTGGATCAACAACACGAGCTTGCTGCCGAGCGAGCTGGTCGACGACAACAGCACCACCATCATCGGCGTCGGCGGCCGGTTCCGCGTGCGGCCCACGGTCTACGTCGTGGCCGAAGCGGCGCCGCGCGTCGGACACGATCCTGGCGCGACGTATGTGAGCTTCGGGTTCGAGAAGCGCGCGGGCGGCCACAGCTTCCAGCTCAACTTCTCCAACGGCTTCGGCACGACGCTGGCGCAGCTCGCGCGCGGCGGAACGGACCACGACACGTGGTTCCTCGGCTTCAACATCTCACGCAAGTTCTTCTAGAGGTTCCCATATGCGTCTGGATATCCCGGTGTGGCGGGGAGTGCTCCTCGCCCTGGCTGTCGGCCTGCTGGCGTGCGGCGACAGCGATAACGGCGGCGGCGGCGGATCGCCGATCGCGCCCTCGGGCTCGGGCCCCGGCCCAAGCGGGGCCACCATTACGATCGGCGCCAACAACACCGTGAGCCCGTCGCAGGTGACGATCTCGGTCGGACAGAGCGTCACCTTCGTCAACAGCCACTCGGCTCCGCACGAGATCGCCTCGGACCCGCATCCGGCGCACGGCAACTGTCCGTCGATCAATGCGCTGGGGACCATCGCCGCCGGCCAGACGCGGCTGACGAATTCATTCGGCGGGACGGGCACGTGCGGCTTCCACGATCACATCGACCCGGACAACGCGTCGCTCAAGGGCACGATCAGAGTCCAGTAGTAATCTGAAAGGGAAAAGGAAAAAGGCTGCGTTTTTCAGCAGCCTGCCACGGGACTACAATTCGGCGTATGTCGACCAACGTCCGGGCACTGCTCTGGACAACCGCGCTCCTGCTGACCGCCTGCGGCGGGAGCGATTCGCCGTCGTCTCCGTCCACGAATCCTCCGACCACGAATCCGAACGTCATCACGATCTCCTCGGGCGGCATCGCCAGCCCGAAGCAGCTGACCGTGTCGCCGGGCACGCGCGTGCTGTTCGTCAACAGCCATTCCCGCCGTCACGACATGACGTCGGACCTGCATCCCGACCATCAGGACTGTCCCGAGCTGAACCAGGTCGGCCTGCTCAACCCGACCCAGAGCCGCGAGTCCGGCAATCTCGTCGCGGTGCGCTCGTGCGGGTTCCACGATCACGAAGATCCCGACAACCCCAACCTGCGCGGCACCATCATCGTCCGGTGACGCGGAGCTGCACTTTACAAGCGAGGCTACCGTGAACAATTACATCGAGGGTGAGTGGCGCGGCTCGGCGGCAACCGAGACCCTGGCGGTCCTGAACCCGGCCACGGGTGAAGAGCTGGGACGCACGCCGCTGTCGCCGGCGGCGGAAGTCGACGAGGCGGTCCGGGCGGCCGCGCGCGCGTTCCCCGGCTGGCGCCGGGTGCCGGTGACCGACCGCGTCCAGTATCTCTTCCGGCTGAAGATGCTGATGGAAGATCACCTCGACGATCTGGCGCGGACGATCACGATGGAGGCCGGCAAGACGCTGACCGAGGCGCGCGCCGAGATGCGCCGCGCCATCGAGAACGTCGAGGTCGCGTGCGGGGCGCCGATCCTCAGCCAGGGCTACAACTCCGAGGACATCGCCTCGGGGATCGACGAGATGATGATCCGGCAGCCGCTCGGCGTCTGCGCGATCATCGCGCCGTTCAACTTTCCGGGGATGATTCCCTTCTGGTTCCTGCCTTACGCCATCGCCACCGGCAACACCGTCATCGTCAAGCCCTCGGAGCGCGTGCCGCTGACGATGCAGAAGGTGTTCGAGCTGCTGGATCGGCTGCACCTGCCCGCGGGGGTGGTCAACCTGGTCAACGGCGGCCGTGAGGCCGTCACCGCCATCCTCGACCATCCCACGATCCGGTCGGTCAGCTTCGTCGGGTCCAGCACGATCGCGCGCCTGGTCTATTCCCGCGGCGCGGCGGCCGGCAAGCGGGTGCAGTGTCAGGGTGGCGCGAAGAATCCGGTGATCGTCATGCCCGACGCCGACATGACGTCAGCGTCGGAGATCATCGCCGACAGCGCGTTCGGCTGCGCCGGCCAGCGCTGCCTCGCCTCGTCGTTCGCGGTGGCGGTCGGCGACGCATCCCGGACCTTTACCGCGGCGATACAGGATCGCGCCGCGAACCGCGTCACCGGCTACGGCCTGGACGACGGCGTGCAGATGGGACCGGTGATCAGCGCCGAGAGCCGGTCGCGGATCGAGCAGCTGATCGACAAGGCCATTCGGGACGGCGCGCGCCCCGTGGTCGACGGCCGGAACCCGCAGATCCCGAAGTACCGCAGCGGCCACTTCGTCGCTCCGACGGTGCTGGAGGATCTGCCGATCGAGAGCGAGGTGGCGCGCACCGAGATCTTCGGCCCGGTGCTGTCGGTGCATCGCGTCAACGACATCGACGAGGCGATCGCGCTGGTGAACTCGGGGGCCTACGGCAACCAGGCCTGCCTCTTCACGACCAGCGGCGCCAGCGCCCGCAAGTTCCGCTACGAGGCGGAGGTCGGCAACGTCGGCATCAACGTCGGGGTGGCGGCGCCGATGGCGTTCTTCCCGTTCAGCGGCGCGCGCGAGAGCTTCTTCGGCGATCTCCACGGCCAGGGGCGCGACGCTTTCGAGTTCTTCACCCAGGAGAAGGTCGTCGTCGAACGCTGGCCGAAGGAGTGGACGCGGAAGTTCTGAGCGCTACGGCGCGATGTACGTCGTCTTGACGGTGGTGTAGAACTCGGCCGCGTAGCGGCCCTGCTCGCGCGGCCCGTAGCTCGACGCCTTCCGGCCGCCGAACGGGACGTGGTAATCCACGCCGGCGGTGGGCAGGTTCACCATCACCATGCCCGCCTGGGCGTGACGCTTGAAGTGCGACGCGTACTTCAGTGACGTCGTGACGATGCCCGACGACAACCCTGTTTCCGTGTCGTTGGCGATCGCCAGCGCTTCGTCGTAGTCGCCGGCGCGGATCACGCACGCGACCGGTCCGAAGATCTCCTCGCGCGAAATCCGCATCGAGTTGCTGGCGTCGACGAAGAGCGTCGGCGCCAGGTAGTAGCCGTCGGTCTGCCGCTGGAGCCGCTCGCCGCCGTACGCGAGCCGCGCCCCTTCACGCTGCCCCACCGCGATGTATTCGAGATCCTGATCGAGCTGCGGCCGCTCCACGACCGGGCCCATCTCGGTGCCCGCGGTCAGGGCGTTGTCCACCTTGACCGTCGCCAGCCTGGCGGTGAGCGCGTCGACGAAGCGATCGTGGATGCCTGCCGTGACGATCAGCCGCGACGAGGCCGTGCAGCGCTGGCCGGTCGAGAAGTACGCGCCCTGCACGGCGACATTGACCGCCGTCGCGACGTCGGCGTCGTCCAGCACGACCAGCGGATTCTTGCTGCCCATCTCGAGCTGGAACTTGGCCATGCGCGAGACCGCCTTCTTCGCGATTTCGCGGCCGGTCTCCATCGACCCGGTGAAGCTGATCGCGGTCACGTCGGGATGGTTGACCAGCGTCTCCCCGACCACCGAGCCCGAGCCCATGACCAGGTTGAAGACGCCGGCCGGCACGCCGGCCGAGGCCAGCAGATCGGTCAACGCCCACGCGCATCCGGGTGTCCACTGCGCCGGCTTGAAGACGACGGTGTTGCCGAACGCCAGCGCCGGCGCAATCTTCCAGGCGGGGATGGCGATCGGAAAGTTCCACGGCGTGATCAGGCCGATCACGCCAAGTGGCTCGCGCGTGACCTCGACCTCGACGCCCGGGCGCACCGAGGGCAGCTTCTCACCCGCCAGGCGCAACACCTCGCCGGCGAAGAACTTGAAGATGTGCGCGGCGCGGACGGTCTCGCCGATCCCTTCCGGAAGCGTCTTGCCCTCTTCGCGCGCCAGCAGCTTGCCGATCTCGTCCTTGCGCGCGAGGATGTCGCTGCCGACCTTGTCCAGGATGTTCGCGCGGTCCTGGATGCCGCTGACCGACCACGTCGTGAAGGCACGTTTGGCGGCCGCGACCGCGGCGTTCGTCTGCGCGGCGTCGGCCATCGCGTACTCGCCGATGACATCGCTGAGGTCGGAGGGATTCCTGTTCGGGCTCCACGCAGGAGAGGCCGCCATCCATTCGCCGGCGATGTAGTTCGGAAACTGTTTCGTCATCGTGATCCGTCTTTCGCGTCGGCGGCGCCGGCGCCCGTGCTGACGAGTGTCAGAGCAGGCGGCGCGCCGCGAGATTCGTCATCAATGCCGTGGTCCCGAAGGTCCACGGCGCAATCTTGTCACTGTGATTGACCCGGTTCACCAGCGCGCCGAGCCGCGGCGTCTGCACGACGACGACGTCGCCGACCGTGTGGGTGAATCCCTTGCCTGGCGCAAATCGATCGATGGTCGGGGCGAACATGGTCCCCAGGAACAGCATCAGCCCGTCGGGATACTGGTGGTACGGGCCGATGGTGTGCTCGACGATCTCGAGCGGATCCCGGCTGATCTCGGCCATCGAGCTGCGGCCGGTGAACGCGAAGCCGTCCGGGCCCCGCATGTGCAGCGCCAGCTCGGCCCGCCGCACGTCGTCCATGGTGAAGTGCTCGTCGAACAGCCGGATGAACGGCCCGATCGCCGACGACCCGTTGTTGTCCTTGGCCTTGCCGAGCAGCAGCGCGCTGCGCCCCTCGAAGTCGCGAAGGTTGACGTCGTTGCCGAGCGACGCGCCGGCGACCCGGCCGGTGTGGCTCACGGCGAGCACCACCTCCGGCTCGGGATTGTTCCATTCCGAGCGCGGATGGATGCCGACGTCCGCGCCGGTGCCCACCGAGGACATGGGCGGACACTTCGTGAAGATCTCGGCGTCCGGACCGATGCCGACCTCGAGGTACTGCGACCAGACGCCCTTCTCGATCAGCACCGACTTGAGCCGCATCGCGTCCGGCGACCCCGGGCGGATGTCGTGCAGGCTGTTGCCGATCACCCCCAGGATCGACCGGCGCAGGCCCTCCGCCTTCGCGGCGTCGCCACGCGCCTGTTCCTCGATCACGCGCTCGAGCAGGCTGGCCACGAACGTCACGCCGCTGGCCTTCACCACCTGGAGGTCGCACGGCGCGAGCAGCCAGGGCCTGGCGGCGTTCCGATGGTCGCTCGCGGCGTTGCCGAGGACCTCCGCGACCGAGCCGATCGCCGGCAGCGGCCCGGCCTGGCGAATGGCCGACACCGGATCGTCCAGGTTCAGCAGCTGGCTGCAGGTCGGCGCGATCCCCGAGAGGTCATGCAGCGTATCGCCGTGGACCACCACCGGCGCCGGTCCCTGCACCGACGGAAGCCAGACGCGCCCGACGAGGGTCGCCCTCTTACGATCCTCCGGAAGCGCGCGTTCGACGGTCAGCCAGTCATTCATGATTCTCGCGCCTGCTTCACCGCCCGCTGCCCCGCCGCCAGGACTTCGAGGATGGCATCGACATCGAACACGCTGCCGCCCCAGGTGCCGCCGCTGACGTCCTGGAGCGCGGCCCACAGGCGGGTGTCGTCCGGCAGCAGCGGATCGGCCATCAGATCGGGCCGCGGCGGCCGCCGTGCGAGCATGCGCGCACCGGCGTCGGCCCCGACGGCGACGCCGCCCTCGCCGACGCAGTGCACCGTGCCTTCGAGGCTGACGCGATCGATGACGATCTCGATCAGGTCGCCGTCGCGGAGCTTGCCGATCGGCCCGCCGGCGAGCGCTTCGGGCGACACGTGGCCGATGCAGGCGCCGGTGGACACGCCGCTGAAGCGCGCGTCGGTCAGGAGCGCGACGTGCTTGCCGAACTCGAGATACTTGAGCGCGGACGTCAGCTGGTAGGTCTCTTCCATGCCGGCGCCCATCGGGCCGCGGCAGATCAGCACGAGGACGTCGCCAGCCTGGATGCGGCCCGCCTTGATTGCGGCGATCGCGTCCGGCTCCGACACGAACACGCGGGCCGGCCCGGTGAATCGGTAGACGCCGTCGGCGTCGAGCACCGACGGGTCGATCGCCGTGCTCTTGATCACGGATCCCTCGGGCGCGACGTTGCCGACCGGGGCGCAGAACGTGGCGGTCAGGCCGCGCCGCGCCGCCTCGTCGGGCGACATGATCACGTCGTCCGGATCGACGCCGTCGCGCTCCTGCAGCTGGCGGCGCAGCTGCGCCCGCCGTGTCGAGGACTCCCACGCGTCGAGCTGCTCGCCGAGCGTCATCCCGCTCGCCGTGAGCGCGTCCGTCGCGAGCAGGCCGGCGCGCCGCAGATGCAGCATGACCTCGGGCACGCCGCCCGCCTGGAACACCTGGATCGTCGGGTGGTGTCGCGGTCCGTTCGGCAGCGCATCGACGATGCGCGGAATCTTGCGGCTGATGTCGGTCCAGTCGCGGACGGTGGGCCGGCGGATACCGGCGGCGTGGGCGATCGCCGGCACGTGCAGGATCAGGTTGGTCGACCCGCCGAACGCCGCGTGCGTCACCATCGCATTGTGCAGGGCCTTCTCGGTGACGATGTCGCGCATCGTCACGCCGCGCGCCTCGAGGCGCATCAGCGCCTGGGCGGAGCGTCGCGCCATGTCGAGCCAGATGGGATGGCCTGACGGCGCCAGCGCTGCATGACCGAGTGACATGCCCAGCGCTTCGCCGACCACCTGGGACGTCGCCGCGGTGCCGAGGAACTGGCAGCCGCCCCCGGGCGAGCCACATGCCCGGCATCCGAGATCGGATGCCTCCTGCAGCGAGATCTCCTGGTGCACGAACCGTACGCCGATCGACTGAACGCGACCGGCATCCTCGCCCTCGGTGGGCAGCAGGGTGACGCCGCCCGGAACCAGCACACAGGGCAGGTCGTGCATCGCGGCCAGCGCCATCATCATCGCCGGCAGTCCCTTGTCGCAGGTCGCGACGCCGAGCACGCCGCGACGGGTCGGGAGCGATCGGATCAGGCGGCGGAAGATCGTGGCGGCGTCGTTGCGATAGGCCAGGCTGTCGAACATCGCCGGCGTGCCCTGCGAGCGGCCGTCGCACGGATCGGTGCAGGAGGCGGCGAAGGGAATCGCGCCGGCGCTCTTGAATTCCTGCGCCGCCGCCTCCATCAACAGCCCGACTTCCCAGTGGCCGGTGTGATACCCGAGCGCGATCGGCCGGCCGTCCGGCGCACGAATGCCGCCGTGCGTCGAGAGAATCAGGAACTCCCGCCCGCCGAGGGCCGACGGCTCCCATCCCATACCAGCGTTCTGGGTCCAGCCGAAGAGGTCGCCGGACGGCCGGTCGCGCAGCATCTCCGGCGTCAATGGCAGCGAACCGGCCGGTCCGGGCGCCCGCGTGTTTATGTCCAGGAGTGAAGCGTCGGAGGAGTCGAACGGGTTGGAACTCACTGCCATATATCCTACAATCGCCGTCGCCGCCCACCCCCGAGAGTCCGGATCCGGAGCTGTTCCCATGGATGCGAAACGACTGAATCGACGCAGGTTCCTGAGAGATATCGCCGCCGGATCGGCTGCGGCCATGTCGGTGCCGTACGACGCGCTCGCGGCGTCAGCCGCGCGCCGCGGCGTGCGCGTCGAACAGACCGCGCAACCCGCCGCGACCGAAGAGTCCCGGCAAGATCCGCTTCGCCGCGATCGGGCTGAACCATGGGCACATCAACGGCCAGACCGAAGCGGTGCTGCGCGCCGGAGGCGAGCTCGTCGCGGTGTTCGCGAAGGAGGCCGACCTGCTCGCCGCCTTCACCAAGCGGTTCCCGCAGGCCAAGGCCGCGCGGAGCGAACAGGAGATCCTCGACGATCGCGGGATCCAGCTGGTCGTCAGCGCCTCCATCCCCGACGAGCGCGCGCCGCTCGGCGTGCGCGTGATGCAGGCCGGCAAGGACTACATGGTGGACAAGCCGGGCGTGACGACGCTGGAGCAGCTGGCCGAGGTCCGTCGCGTGCAGGCACAGACCAAGCGCATCTACTCGATCATGTACAGCGAGCGGCTCGAGAACCGCGCCACCGTCAAGGCCGGCGAGCTCGTCAAGGCGGGCGCGATCGGACGCGTGCTGCAGACCATCGGGCTCGGGCCGCACCGGATGAACCCGAAGACGCGCCCGGCGTGGTTCTTCGAGCGCGCCCGCTACGGCGGCATCCTCTGCGACATCGGCTCGCACCAGGCCGACCAGTTCCTCTACCTCACGGGCTCCACGGAAGCCGACGTCGTCGCCTCGCAGGTCGGCAACCTGCACAACCCGCAGTACCCAGGCCTCGAGGACTTCGGCGACGCCATGGTCCGCGGCAACGGCGGCACCGGCTACATCCGCGTCGACTGGTTCACGCCAGCCGGTCTCGCGACCTGGGGCGATGGACGCCTGACGATCCTCGGCACCGACGGCTTCATCGAGATCCGGAAGAACATCGACATCGCCAGCACCCACAAGGGCGGCAGTCACCTTTACCTCGTCGACCAGAAGGAGACCCGCTACGTGGATTGCAGCGAGGTGCCGCTGCCGTACGGCGAGCAGCTCGTCGCCGACGTGCTCAACCGCACGGAAACCGCGATGCCGCAGAAGCACTGCTTCCTGGCGACCGAGCTGATCCTCAAGGCGCAGCAGCGGGCGCAGCGCGTCAACGCCGCTCCCTCGACGGCCGCACGCTGAGCGCGATCATGTCCATGGCGACGCGCCGCAGCACCCGTCGAGGCTTCATGAAGAGCGCAGGCAAGGGAGTCATTGCCTCCATGGCCTCCTCCATCGCCGCGGGATTCCCGTCGATCGTGCCGGCGTCGGTGCTCGGCGCCAACGCACCGGGCAACCGCATCAACATCGGCGCGATCGGCACCGGCCGGATCTCCAGGGGCCACGACCTGCCAGGCCTGTGGAAGCACCCGTCGGCCCGCATCATGGCGGTCTGCGATCTCGACGCGAAGCGGGTGCAGGACACGATCGCGCTGGTCAACGGCCACTACACCAAGGCCACGGGCAAGCCGTACAGCGGCGTCACCGGCTACGCGAACTACCGGGAGCTGCTCGCCAACAAGGATGTCGACGCGGTCGTCATCAGCACGCCCGATCACTGGCATGCGCTGATCGCCATCGACGCGGTCGAGGCCGGCAAGGACGTCTACCTGCAGAAGCCGGCGTCGCTGACCATCAGCGAGGGCCGGCTGCTGAGCAACGCGGTGCATCGCACCGGCCGCATCTTCCAGATCGGCAGCCAGCAGCGATCGTCCCCGCAGTTCCGCTACGCCGCCGAGCTGGTACGCAACGGCCGCATCGGCGAGTTGAAGACGGTATACATCGGACTGCCCGGCGATCCCGCGGGCAAGGATGAACCGGCGATGCCGGTGCCCGCCACGCTCGACTACGACATGTGGCTGGGGTCGACGCCGGTCGTGCCGTACACCGAGAACCGCGTTCACCCGCAGACCGGCTACGGCCGTCCCGGCTGGCTGCGGTGCGAACAGTTCGGCGCCGGGATGATTACGGGGTGGGGCGCGCACCATCTCGACAGCGCGCATTGGGGCATGGACACCGAGCACACCGGCCCGGTCGAGATCTGGGGCACCGCCGAGTTCCCCAAGCAGGGACTCTGGGACGTGCACGGCCCGTTCAAGACCGAGGCGCGCTACGCCAACGGCGTCCACATGATCGTCAGCGGCGAGTACCCGAACGGCATCAAGTTCGAGGGCACCGACGGCTGGATCTTCGTCTCGCGCGGCAACGAGACGGTGACCGCGAGCGACCCCGTCGCGCGGCTCAAGGACGCCCAGGCGCTGGCCGCCAGCGATCCGAAGATCATCACGTCGGTGATCGGCCCCGCCGAGATTCACCTCTACGAGAGCAAGGACCACCACGGCAACTGGCTGGACTGCATCAAGTCGCGCCAGCAGCCGATCGCGCCGGTCGAAGTGGCCCACCGCGCGTGCTCCGCCTGCCTGCTCCACCACATCGCCATGAAGGCGAACCGGAAGCTGCACTGGGACCCGGTCAAGGAGCGCTTCAAGAACGACGACGCGGCGAACGCGCTGCTCTCGCGTCCGCAGCGTCCGCCCTACGGGCTTACTTAACGCCGCTGTCCGCGACGCCGGCACGCATCGCCGGGATGCGCGGGTTCCGCTCGACGCCGAACTTGTGCTGGTGCCAGTACGGATACGGCTCCGGCAGCGCGCTCACCTCGTCCAGCCGCGCCATCTCCTCCACCGTCAGCCGCCAGCCGGCCGCCGCCAGGTTGTCGCGCAGCTGCTCCTCGTTGCGCGCGCCGATGACCACGGTGTCCACGCCCGGCTTGTTCATGACCCAGTTCAACGCCACCTGCGCCGCCGACACGCCGCGCTGCCCGCCGATGTCGAGCAGGACGTCCACGATCCGGTAGAGCCGCTCGAGATCGACCGTGCCCGGCGCGTCGAGCTGATTGAGCCGGGTCTCCGACGGCCGCGCATCGCGGCGGAACTTGCCGCTGAGCAGCCCGAAGTGCAGCGGGCTCCACGCCATCACGCCGACGCCCTGATCGAGCCCCATCGGAATCAACTCGTGCTCGACGTCGCGCGCCACCAGCGAGTAGTTGACCTGCTGGCAGATGTACTTTGGAAAGTGGTGACGTTCGGAGGCGGCCAGCGCTTTCATCACGTGCCAGCCGGAGTGGTTCGAGCAGGCGATGTACCGGACCTTGCCCTGCGACACGAGATCGTCGAAGGCCCTGAGCGTTTCTTCGATCGGCACGAACTGATCGGGCTCGTGGCACATGTACACGTCGAGGTAGTCGGTGCGCAGGCGGCGCAGGCTGGCCTCGCAGCCCTCCATGATGTGCTTGCGCGACAGCCCGATGTCGTGCGCCCCCTTCCCGACCCGCATGAACACCTTGGTCACCACCAGGAACTGCTGGCGCCGGCCCTCCAGCGCTTCGCCCAGAACCTCCTCCGAGCCGCCGAACGAATACATGTCGGCGGTGTCGATCAGCGTCACGCCGGCGTCGGCACAGATGTCGAGCACGCGTCGCGTGTCGTCGACGCCCAGGCTGCCCATGTGCTGAAATCGATCGCGCCCGCCGATCGTCATCGTCCCCATGCTCAGCACCGAGACGCTCAGTCCGCTCTTCCCCAACAGTCGTTGTTCCATCGTTCTAGCCGGGGGCCTTCGCCCCGCCGGCCCCCCATCGCCGTCGCTCGCGGGGGCCCCATGCCCCGCGCCGCTCCGGCGGAGCGCGCCTGTGGCGCGCCGTAGTTATGCGGCTAGGAGTACAGAATCGCCCTCGTCCCTCGCGCGAACCGTCCCACTCAAACGGCGTCCCTACGTAATTCTCCGCCAGACTCGTCATCGCGGCGCGCGAGCCGACGAGATATTCCAGTTCCGCGAGCTGACGACGGCGATCGAATGCGGACTCCTCCGGCTGCCGGTGCAGCATCGTCGTCATCCACCAGGAGAAGCGCTGCGCCCTCCAGGTGCGGGCGACACCCCGCATCGAGTATTCGTCGAGCTCCGTCTCACGGCCGTCGCGATAGAAGGACGCGAACGCGGCGGCGAGCCGGCTGACGTCGGCCATCGCCAGGTTCAGCCCCTTGGCGCCGGTCGGCGGAACGATGTGCGCGGCGTCGCCGGCGAGGAACAGCCGGCCGTAGCGCATCGGCTCGACCACGAAGCTGCGCATGCCGGTCACGCCTTTTTGAAAGATCTCGCCCTCGTTGGGCCGCCAGCCGTCGGACATCTGGAGTCGCGTCCTGAGCTCGGCCCAGATGCGCTCGTCTGGCCAGCTCGCGATGTCCTCGTCCGGCGCGCACTGGAGATAGAGCCGCGTGACGCTCGACGATCGCATGCTGAACAACGCGAAGCCGCGCGGATGATTGCTGTAGACGAGCTCCTCCGACGAAGGCGGCGCCTTGGCCAGGATGCCCAGCCAGCCGAACGGATACTCCCGTTCGAAGATCTCGAGCGACGAGGCCGGGATGACGCCGCGGCAGACACCATGGAAACCGTCGCAGCCGGCGATGAAGTCGCACGTCACCTCGTGGGAGGTGCCGTCGGCGACGTAGCGGATTGCCGGTGCGCCGGTCGACAGGTCCGGCTCGACGTCGCCGCAGTCGAACTGCAGCGGGCGGCCCGTTCCCTCACGCGCGGCGATCAGGTCCTTCACGACCTCGTTCTGCCCGTAGATGGTGATCGCCCGTCCACCGGTGAGTCCCGCCATGTCGATCCGGTGGCGCTGCCCGTTGAACGCGATGTAGACGCCGCCGTGCCGCATCCCTTCGCGCAACAGGCGGTCGCCGACCCCGCTTGCGGTCATCAGATCGACGGTGCCCTGCTCGAGTACGCCGGCGCGGACGCGATCGATCACGTAGTCGCGACTGCGGTTCTCGAGGATCACCGAATCGATGCCGTGCTGATGGAGGAGGTGCCCCAGCATCAGGCCGGCCGGGCCCGCGCCGACGATGCCGACCTGTGTCCGTGTCCGCGCCATGTCAGGGTAATGTTACTGTCCGGAAGGAACTCGACGCATGCACACACGCGCCCTGCTGATGCTGGCGGCCCTGACGGCGCCGCGCTATTCGGCGGCGCTCACCCCGTGTGCGCGCGCGGTCCTCGCGTTGAGGTCGCGCAGGGCGCTCACCTCGTCGTCGGTCGGCTCGTCCGTCGCGGTGACCCGAGCGGCGAAGCGCACCGGCCAGCCGGTGTTCTCCCGGACCTGTTCCTCGCTCACGCCGGGGTGGAGCGTGACCACCTCGAACTCCTTCGTCTCCGCATCGGGCCGCATCGTGCACAGGTCGGTCACGACCAGGGCCGGGCCTTCCGTGCGGACGCCGAGCGCGCGCCGCTCGCGCCCGGTTGGTCCGTGCCCGAGCGACGTCAGGAAATCGAGCTGCTGCACGAAGGCGCGAGGGTTGTGGCGCATGACGATGTAGATGCGCTGGCAGGAGGTGGCGATCTCGGTGGCGCCGCCGCTGCCCGGCAGCCGCACCTTCGGCGTCGCGTAGGACCCGACCACGGTGCTGTTCAAGTTGCCGAACCGATCGACCTGCGCGCCGCCGAGAAAGCCGACGGTGATGCGTCCGCCCTGGAGCCAGTACCTGGAACATCTCGGGCACCGACACGGTGGTGAGCGCCGTCTCGCACAGCTCCCCGTCGCCGATCGACAGCGGCAGCACGTTGGGGCGGGTCTCGAGGGTCCCCGATTCGTAGACCAGCTTGAGCCGCGGCGCGTGGGTGATCCGCGCCAGGTTGCACGCGGCCGAGGGCAGGCCGATGCCGACGAAGCAGATGTCGTCGTTGGTGAGGGCCCGCGCCGCCGCCACCGTCATCATCTCGGAGGCGGTGTATCTCACGCCCCTGCTCCATCCGCGCCGTGCACGTGCGTGTCGATCCACGACCGGAAGCGATCGCGGTCGCGCGCGATCGCGTCCCACGCGGTGTAGAACGCGTTGTCGCGCGCGTAGTAGCCGTGCGCGTACGACGGCTTCGCGCCGCCCGGCGCCACCACCACCGCCGCCAGCGTCCAGGACGGCAGCACGACCGCGTTGGTGCCGGTGGTGCCGAGATCGTCGACGACTTCTTCGACCGTGGCGATGGCGCATCCGGCCGACAGCACCGCTTCCTTCTGCACGCCGATGATGCCGGCGACCAGCACGTTGCCGGCCCGATCGGCCTTCTGCGCGTGGACGATCGCCACGTCCGGCTTGAGCGCCGGCACGGCCGCCAGCGACTCCCCCGTGAACGGGCAGCGGATGGTCTGGATGCGCGGGTTCACGCGCGCGAGCTCCGAGCCGATGTAGCCGCGAAACACCGCCAGCGGCAGCCCGGCGGCGCCGGCGGCGTAGGCGTTCGCCATCGCCGCGTGGCTGTGCTCCTCGACGTCGAGCGGCACCGGCCAGCCGCGCTCGACCGCGTCGCGCAGCCGGTGGAGCGATCCCACGCCGGGGTTGCCGCCCCACGAGAACACCAGCTTCCGGGCGCAGCCGCAGCCAATCAGCTGGTCGTAGATCAAGTCCGGCGTCATCCGGATCAGGGTGAGGCCGGTGAGCCGCTGCCGGATGATCTCGTGCCCCGCCGCAAACGGAATCAGGTGGGTAAACCCCTCGAGCGCGACGCTGTGGCCGGATCGGACGAAGCGGGCAACGGCCTCGCGGAGCGTCAGAAAGTCAGCCATCGCGCCTGCCGGCGGCCAGGATGTCCATCGGGAAAGGTTATGCTAACGGCCCGATGCGCACAAAAGGTCGACCGAGGTGACGTCAGGCGCCGAACCGCGAGTCGATGTCGGCCGCACGCTCGATGATGGAGCGTGGTCCGGCTACCAGAAGTGGCTCGTCTTCCTCACCGCGCTGACGATCGTCTTCGACGGCTTCGACAACCAGCTGCTCGGGGTCGCGCTGCCCACGATCATGAAGGAGTGGGGCGTCACGCGCGGCGCCTTCGCACCTGTCGTCTCGCTGGGCTACCTGGGCATGATGATCGGCGGCACCGCCGCCGGCGTCGCCGGGGACCGCTTCGGGCGCCGGACCGCGCTCCTCGCCTGCATGCTGATCTTCGGCGTCACGACGATGGCGGTGGCGGCGATCGACAGCGTCGCGTGGCTGGCGGCGCTGCGCCTGCTGGCCGGGATCGGCCTTGGCGGCGCGATGCCGAACGCCGCGGCGCTGGTCGCGGAGTACGTGCCGCGCCGGCAGCGTCCGTTCGCCGTGACGCTCGCGATCGTGTGCGTGCCGGTCGGCGCCGCCCTGGCGGGCGTGGCCGCGATCGCCGCGCTGCCCGCCGTCGGCTGGCGCGGCATGTTCGTGATCGGCGGCCTGGTGCCAATCGTCGGCGCGGCGGCGCTGTTCACGGTGCTGCCGGAGTCCCCTCGCTACCTGGCGCGCCGGCCCCATCGCTGGCCGGAACTGGCCCGGCTCCTCCGCCGGATGGGCCATGCCGTCGATCCGCGCGCGTCGTTCACCGACGCGACCGAGACCACGATGCAGAGCGCTGCGCTGCGCACCATCTTCGGCCGGGAGCTGCGCGTCGACACCTTCGCCTTGTGGGGAGCGTTCTTCTCGTGCCTGCTCGCGGTCTACCTGGGATTCAGCTGGCTGCCGACGATCCTGACGGTCGCCGGCCTCAGCCCGGCGGTCGCCAGCACCGGCATGACGGCGTTCAACCTCGGCGGAGTGGTCGGCGCGCTGATCGGTGGCCGGCTGCTGACGCACTACGGCTCGCGCACCACGATGCTGACGATGGCCGTGGGCGCCGTCCTGTGCGCGTTCGGCATGAGCACGATGACCATCGATCGCCAGTCGAGCGTGACCGCAATCATCGTGATGCTCACGCTGACCGGCGGCTTGATCAACGCCGTCCAGACCACGATGTACGCGCTCGCCGCGCACGTCTACCCCACCGCGATTCGCGCCGGCGGAGTGGGCACCGCCGTCGCCTTCGGCCGCTCCGGCGCGATCCTGACCGGCTACGCCGGCCCGTGGGCCCTGGAGTTTCGCGGCAGCGAGTCGTTCTTCTGGCTGATGAGCGCCTCGCTCGTCGTCACCTGCATCTCGCTGGCGCTCGTGAGACGGCACGTGCCGGCGCGTGCCCAGATCGGCGCGCCGACGCCGGAGGGCGCGCGATCCGTTCGTTGAAGCGCATTCGCAAACGATGGAAGAATAGCCGGCTGGAGGCAGTGCAATGATCAACAGTGGATGGAAACTGGCCGCGGTGGCGGTAGGGATGTTCGCCGCGGGCTTTGCGGCGCGAGGCACCATGGCAACGGATGTCGCTTACGCGCAGGGCGCGAATCGCGTGTTCGAGATGCGGACCTACACCGCCAACCCTGGCAAGTTCGACGCCTTGAAGGCGCGGTTCCGCGACCACACGATAAAGCTGTTCGAGAAGCACGGGATGACCAACATCGGCTACTGGATCCCGGCCGACGGCGAGAAGGCGAACACCACGCTCGTCTACATCCTGGCGTATCCGAGCCGGGAAGCGGCGAAGAAGAGCTGGGCCGCGTTTGGCGCCGACCCGGACTGGCAGAAGGCGCGTGCCGAGTCGGAGAAGGACGGCCCGATCCTCGCCGGCCGGCCCGAATCGGTGTACCTGAATCCCGCCGACTTCTCCGCGATCAAGTAACCCAAGAGGGAGAAGGCAAAAGGCAGAAGGGAGAATTGCTGCCTTCTGCCTTCTGACTTCTGCCTTGCAGGCTGGGAGGTTTCATCAGCCTGCTACCGCTTCGTGTAGGTCTTGCTGAAGCCGTTGCGCGTGTTGGTGACGGTGAACGTGCCGTCCTGCTGGACGGAAATCTTGATGTAGTACGCCGGCGAGTGCGCCGCGGCCGCATTGCCGCGTCCCTGTCCGCCTTGCCCGCCAGGCCCGCCCGGGCCCGGTCCGGCGCCCGCCGGAGGTGGAGCGTTCGGCGTCGACCAACGGCGGTTGCGTGGCGGGACCTGCGCCGCGTCCACCGGGCGGCGCCGTCAGCACGTTGGCGATCGTCGCGTTGTCGTCCACGTTGGCGATGAACACGCCGGGCGGATTGTGCTCGATGCCGGCGTTATACGACCAGTGCAGCTGCCAGATGTCCTCGAGCCCTGGCGACTTGCGCATGATCTCGTAGGCCTGGACCGCGCCGCCCTTCCGGGTGCCGTTCTGCATCACCGCCACGCGCGGCCGGACGCCGAGTACCAGCGCGTCGGACCCGGACTGCGCCAGCCCGTGGTGGGTCACCATGTAGAGATCGACGGTGCCCACCGGATTGTTCGGGCACATCAGGGCCCCCTCGACGTTCCACAGCAGATCGCCGAGATCGATCAGCTTGAACTGCCCGTAGGTGACGACGCTGCCGACCGACGCGGCGTTGTCGTCGGGCGTCGCCGGATCCGGCTTCTTCTCGAATGTGGCGCACGCGGGATTGGGCCGGCCGCCGCCGGGAAGCGGCGTCTTCAGCACCTCGCCCGCCGACGTCACGATCCGCCAGTCGAGGCCGGTCACCGGCAAACGATCGCCCGGCTTCACGACCGTCCGCTTGGCCTTCGCCGTCAGCTCCTTGTAGGCCTCGTCGAAGCTCTGCACCTGCCCCTTCGCCTCGGTGTTTGGGCCGTGATCGACGTAGTGCTGAATCGGGATGCGCTTCGACAGTTCGGCCATGCCGCCGATGTGATCGACGTGGTAGTGCGTCGAGATCAGATAGTCGATCTGCTTGACGCCGGCGTCGGCCAGCATCGCGACGATCCGGTCGCCGTCGCGCGCGCCGGGGTTGCCGCTGTCGATCAACACCGTTTGACCGGACGGCGACACGAACAACGCCGCCTTCCCGCCTTCGGTGTCGGCGACGTAGATGTCGAGGGTCTTCACGTTACGGTTCGGCGGCGGCGCCTTCGCTGCCGGCGGCGTGCTTGCCGCCGGGGTCTGCGCCGACGGCGCCGCTGCCGCGATCGCCGCAACCGCGATCGCCGACAGGATTACGGACACTCGCTTCATTTGGCCTCCGTCTACTCTCGGTGCTTGGTGCTTGGCGTCAAAGTCAGAAGTTAAAAGTTAAAAGTTAAAAGGCCTTTTGACTTTTCCCTTCTGACTTCTGACTTCTATCGCGCCGTCCAGCCGCCGTCCACGAACAGCGCCGAGCCGGTCATGAACGACGACGCGTCGGAGGCGAGGAAGACGGCGACGCCGGCCAGCTCCTCCAGCTCGCCCCACCGGCCCATCGGGATCGCTTTGATGAACTCCTGGTACTTGACCGGGTCGTCGAGCAGCTGCTTGTTCATGTCGGTGGCGAACGGGCCGGGGCAGATCGTGTTGACGGTGACCCCGGTGCCGGCCCATTCGAGCGCGAGCACTCGCGACAGGTTCAGGACCCCGGCCTTGGCCGACGCGTAGGGCGCGCGGCCGGGCAGGGCGATCACCGACAGGATCGACCCGAGGTTGATGACGCGGCCCCAGCCGCGCCGGACCATGCCGGGCCCGACCGCCCGTGACATGAGGAACGGTCCCTTGAGGTTGGTGTCGAGCACCGAGTCCCAGTCGGCCTCGCTCAGCTGATCGATCGCGCCGCGGATGTTGTTGCCGGCGTTGTTGATCAGGATGTCGATGCGGCCGAACTCGCGCTCGACCTCCGCGGCCACCCGCTCGACGTCGGCGGCCTTGGTGACGTCACCCTCGAAGGCGGCGCAGCGGCGCCCGGTGCCCTCGCGGATCGCGGTGGCGGCGTCTTCGCACGTGCTCAGCGTGCGGCCGGTGATCGCCACGTCTGCCCCCGCCTCCGCCAGCGCCGTCGCCATCGTCCGGCCGAGGCCGCGCCCACCGCCCGTCACCAGCGCGATCTTCCCTTCCAGCTTGAACGAATCGAGCACCGAACGTCGTGTCACTGAGAATCCTCCAATATTTGTGCGCGGGGCCCCACGCGTCGCTCGGCGCCTCCCGGTCGCTCTACGGCCGCCAGGCGCGACGCCTCGGGGCGCTCGATCGGCGTGTGCGAGTCCAGGAACAGCCAGCAGATCGCGCCGACCAGGTAGATCGACGACGAGATGTAGAAGGTCAGCGTCCAGTTGTTCGCGGTCCAGGCGAGCAGGTAGCCGACGACCAGGACGGAGGCCGCGCCGGCGATGCTCCCCATCATGTTCATCGCGCCCGAGACGGTGCCCGAATAGCGGCCGCCGATGTCCATGGTGCCGGCCCAGGCCGCCGGCATCACGAAGTCGTTGAAGAAGCCGGCGAAGCCCAGCACGATCATCGCCCGCTTCGGATCCTCGATGCCGGAGAAGATGAACACGCACGCCGACGCGCCGAGGAATCCGGTAATAGCGACGATCCGGCGCGCCTGGGCGACGCTGCCCGAGCCGGCGCGAGAGCCGGGGAATCAGTCCCGCCGAGACCAGGCAGCCGAGCGCGCCGAGGAGCAGCGGCAGGCCGGCGAGCAGCGCGCCGAACTTCACCGAGGTGCCGCGCGCGGTCTTCAGGTAGGTCGGCAGCCAGTTGATGTAGAACCACCACCCGTACGCCAGGCACATGTACCTGAATCGACAGCAGCCACACGGAAGGGGTCGAAAAGATCGTCCCCCACGGCACGCCGGTATGCGCGATGGCCGTATCCCGCGGGGGCGGCAGCAGCGCGAGCTCGGCCTGGTTCACCGCCGGATGCTCGCTCGGCATGTCGCGAAACCAGGAGTAGAAGGCGACGGCCCAGATCACGCCGAGCACGCCGAAGATCTCGAAGGTCCGGCGCCAGCCGAACGCGGTGATCATCGTCGCGACCAGCAGCGGCGTGAACGCGCCGCTCAGACGGGTCGCCAGCCACAGCGTAGCCTGCGCGCGCTCGCGCTCCCCGACCGGCAGCCAGGTCGTGAACACCCGGGTCAGGTTGGGAAACGCGCCCGCCTCGCCGGCGCCAAAGAGCGCGCGGGTCACGATCAGCGACGTGGCGCTCCAGGCCCAGCCGGTTGCCGCGGTGAAGATGGACCACCAGATCACGATCCGCATGAGCACGCGGCGCGGCCCGATCCGGTCGCCGAGCCAGCCGCCGGGAATCTCGAACAGCGCGTAAGCCCAGGCGAAAGCGGCCAGCACCCAGCCCTGCTGGATGGTGCTGAGGCCGAGCTCTTTCGCCATGCCGGATGGCAGCGACACCGAGATGGCCACCCGGTCGACGTAGGTGATGATCGCCAGCGCGACGGCGAACGTGAGCACCACGTAGCGGGCCTTCGACGGGGTCGATGTCATGGGGCGGGAGTATAACGCCCTTGCGAGACGGTTGGACAGCGTCGCCACGCCAAACTGCATGCAGAAGAGCGTGAAGCCACGAAGGACCAAGGAGGATTTTTTCAGCGAATCCGAGACCGTCGCCGGTCCTCCGCGCGCCGATTGCATGCAGAGTGCCGTCATGCTAGGCTTCCGCGGACTGGACCGCATTCCCGGTGGATTCCCACAATCAGCGCCTCGAATCACAGACCCTGCGGGCACTCCTGCAGATGCGCGAACTCCTGCTCCGCGGCGAGTTCAGCCCGGGGGAACGGCTGCGCGAGATTCCGCTCGCCGAGCGGCTCCAGGTTTCGCGAACGCCGCTGCGGCTGGTGCTGGACCGGCTCGAGCAGGAGGGCCTGCTGACGGCACGGCCGACCGGCGGGTTCATCGCCGCTGAGTTCAGCGTCCAGGACATCCACGACGGCATCGAGATTCGCGGCGTGCTCGAAGGAACCGCCGCCCGGCTCGCCGCCGAGCGGCTGGCCGGCCCGGAGGCGCTCGAACCCATCATGAGCTGCCTGACCCGCATCGACCGTCTGCTCCAGCGCTGGAATGCTGGCGCCGACTCGCTCCTGAAATACATTCCGCTCAACGAAGACTTCCATAACCAGCTGATCAGCCTGGCGAAGAGCCCGATGCTCCGCCGCGCGCTCGACCGGGCCATCACCCTACCGTTCGCCTCGCCGAACGCCTTCCTCCTCGCACACGCCCAGAAGAAAGAGGGCGAAGAGGTCGTCAAGATCTCGCAGATGCACCACCGCTCGATCGTGGACGCCATCTCGAATCGCGAAACGACCCGCGCCGAGGCCCTGGCCCGGGAGCACTCCCGGCTCGCCCGGACCAGCCTGGCGATGGTGCTCAAGGACAAACGCCTGTTGACGCAGATGCCCGGGGCGTCTTTAATCAGATTCCCCGAGGCCGTCTGACGGCCTCGCGAGGATACGAGGTGACTATGAGCCGCTTCAATCTGGTCCGCGTGGCCATCGCCGCGGCGATCGTCAGCGCCGGACTCATGGGCAGCATGGTGGCGTCGCAGCGCAGCGCGGCCGCGATGGCCAAGGCCAGCACGGCCCTGCTCGACAGCCTGACGCCGGAGCAGCGCCAGAAGATGGCGATGACGTTCGATTCGGCCGACCGGGTCCGCTGGAACTTCATCCCGACCAACATGTTTCCGCGCCAGGGCCTCCCCATCAAGGAGATGACGGAGCCGCAGCGCAAGCTCGCGCACGAGCTGCTGAAGACGGCCCTCAGCCAGCGCGGCTACAGCACGACCACGACGGTCATGAACGACCTCGAGGCGATCCTGCGGGAGACCGAGGCGGCGGCGCGTGCCGCGAAGAACGACACCAACCCGGGCAACGTCCGCGACCCCGAGCTCTATTTCTTCAGCGTGTTCGGCACGCCGGGCAAGGGCCCGTGGGGCTGGCGCGTCGAGGGGCATCACGTCTCGCTGCACTTCACCCTCGGCAACGGCGGCATCGTCGCGGCCTCCCCCACGTTCTGGGGAACCAACCCGGCCGAAGTCCGCGAGGGCCCGAAGAAGGGGCTCCGCGCCCTCGACAAGGAACAGGACGCCGGCCGCGCGCTGATGATGGCGCTGGACGAGGCGCAGCGGAAGCAGGCCCTGTTCGCCGAGAAGGCGCCGAGCGACATCCTCACCACCACCAAGTACCCGATCGACCCGCTCAAGCCGGAAGGGGTCATGGCGGCGGCGATGACGCCGCAGCAGCGCACCCTGCTGATGCAGCTGGTCGAGGTCTACACCTCGCAGATGTCCGACGACACCGCCGCGGAGCGGCAGGCCGAGATCAAGAAATTCGGGATCGAGAAGATCTCGTTCTCGTGGGCCGGACCGGTCGAACCCGGGCAGCAGCACTATTACCGCGTCCAGGGGCCGACGTTCCTGATCGAGTTCGACAACACCCAGAACAACGGCAACCACATCCACTCGGTGTGGCGCGACTTCGAGAGCGACTTCGGCCGGGATCTCCTCCGCGAGCACCTCGCCGCCGTGCAGCACTGATTCGTGAACAGACGCGAGTCCATCGGTAGTCAGGATCCAGAGTGGGCAACGACGAGAAAAGGGTCTACCGGTCTGCCGCGTGGTTCGGCAAGCACGACAAGGACGGCTTCATTCACCGCAGCTGGATGCGCAACCAGGGGCTGCCCGCCGACGTCTTCGACGGGCGCCCGGTGGTCGGCATCTGCAACACCTGGTCGGAGCTGACCCCCTGTAACGCCCACCTCCGGACCATCGCCGATCACGTCAAGCGCGGCGTCTGGGAAGCCGGCGGGCTGCCGGTCGAATTCCCGGTCATGTCGACCGGCGAGTCGAACATGCGTCCCACCGCCATGCTCTACCGCAACCTGGTGAGCATGGACGTCGAGGAGTCGATCCGCGCCAATCCGATCGACGGCGTCGTCCTGCTGTGCGGCTGCGACAAGACCACGCCGTCGCTGGTCATGGGCGCGGCGAGCTGCGACGTCCCCGCCATCGTCGTGTCGGGCGGTCCGATGCTGAACGGCAAGTACTGCGGCCAGGACATCGGATCCGGTACCGATGTCTGGAAGTTCAGCGAGGACGTCAAGGCCGGCGTCATGAGCCTCGAGCAGTTCATGGACGCCGAGGCGTGCATGTCGCGGTCGGCCGGGCACTGCATGGTGATGGGCACCGCCTCGACGATGGCGTCGATGGTGGAGGCGCTCGGCATCGCGTTTCCGTTCAACGCGGCGCTGCCCGCGGTCGATTCCCGCCGCTACGCGATGGCGCATCTCGTCGGCCGGCGGATCGTGGCGCTCGTCCGCGAGGACGTCCGCCTCTCGCAGATCCTGACCCGCCCGGCCTTCGAGAATGCGATCCGCGTCAACGGCGCGCTCGGCGGCTCGACCAACGCCGTCATCCACCTGCTCGCGATGGCGGGCCGGGTCGGCACGCCGCTCGAGCTCGAGGACTGGGATCGCGTCGGCCGCAACGTGCCGACGCTGGTCGACCTCAAGCCGTCCGGCCGGTTCCTCATGGAGGACTTCCACTACGCCGGCGGCCTGCCGGCGGTGATTCGCACCCTTGGCGAGAACGGCCTGCTCAACCGCGACGTCATGACCGTCAACGGCAAGACGATCTGGGAGAACTGCAGCGACGCGCCGTGCTTCAACACCGAGGTCGTCCGGCCGATCGATCGGCCGCTGGCGGCGAGCGGCGGCATCGCGGTCCTGCGCGGCAACCTCGCCCCCGACGGCGCGGTGCTGAAGCCGTCGGCGGCCTCGCCGCACCTGATGCAGCATCGCGGCCGCGCCATCGTGTTCGACACGATCGAGGACTACAAGGCGCGCATCAACGATCCGGCGCTGAACGCCGACCCGTCGTGCGTGCTGGTCTTGCGCAACAGCGGACCGGTCGGCTACCCGGGCATGGCCGAAGTGGGCAACATGGGGCTGCCGCCGTCGGTGCTCAAGCAGGGCGTCAACGACATGGTCCGCATCTCCGACGCGCGGATGAGCGGCACCGCCTACGGCACGGTCGTGCTCCACGTCTGCCCCGAGGCCGCCGTCGGCGGACCGCTCGCGCTCGTGCGCGAGGGGGACTTCATCGAGCTCGACGTCGCCGCCCGCAGGCTGCACCTCGACGTCAGCGACGAGGAGCTGGCGCGCCGCCGGCAGGAGTGGAAGGCGCCCGAGTCCCCGCACGCCAGCGGCTACGTGCAGATGTACGTGCGGCACGTCGAACAGGCCGACAAAGGGGCCGATCTCGACTTCCTGAAAGGGTGCCGCGGACACGCGGTGCCACGCGAGTCGCACTGACGCCGTGCCTTCAAGTCACGCATCCTCTCCGGCGGCTGAAGCCGGAAGCCACTCTCCTTCGATTCGAGCGAGCGCCACGTGAACAGATTCGATCTCAGCGGACGACGGGCGGTGATCACCGGAGGGGCCCAGGGGTTCGGTCGCGCGATTGCGGAACGATTCGTCGCCTCGGGTGCACGGGTCTCATCTGGGACCTCGACACGGACGAGTCCACGCGGACGGCGCGGCAATTGTCGTCGGCCGGCGAGGTCATCACTGCCGCCGTCGACGTGTCGTCGATCGCCGAGGTCGAGGCGGCGACCGCGACCACGGTCGAGGCCTTCGGCGGCATCGACATCCTGGTCGCCAACGCCGGCATCGCCGGCCCGAACCACAAGACCTGGGAATACCCGCCCGAGGACTGGCGGCGCGTCATCGACATCGATCTGATGAGCGTGTACTACTGTTGCCGCGCGATCGTGCCGCACATGCTGCGTCAGCAGTACGGCCGCATCGTCACGATCTCGTCGGTGGCGGGAAAAGAAGGCAACGCCAACGCATCGGCCTACAGCACCGCCAAGGCCGGCGTGATCGCGCTGACCAAGTCGCTGGGCAAGGAGCTGGCGGCCGAGAACATCGCCGTCAACTGCATCACGCCCGCGGCGGCGAAGACCCGCATCTTCGAGCAGATGTCCCAGGCGCACCTCGACTGGATGCTCTCGAAGATTCCGCGCGGACGCTTCCTGCAGATCGACGAACTGGCCTCGCTCGCCACCTGGCTCGCGTCGGAGGAGAATTCATTCTCGACCGGCGCCGTGTTCGACATCAGCGGCGGGCGGTCGACTTACTGAAGACACATGTCAACTCCCAACTACCAACTCCCAACTCCCAAGCAGAGTCGTTCGAGACATCTGGGTCGAAGACGCGGCAACTGGCTGGTCGCGGCAAATTCCACCCAGAAGGTCCCTTTGGGAGTTGGGAGTTGGAGGTTGGGAGTTGATTTGAAAGGATTCTGCATGAAGCTCTTGAGATACGGCCCCGCGGGCGGCGAGAAGCCCGGCCTGCTCGATGCCGACGGAAACATCCGCGATCTGTCGGGCGTCCTCAAGGATCTGTCGGGCGACGCGTTGCTGCCCGACTCGATCGATCGCCTGCGCGACATCGATCCGGCATCGCTGCCGAAGGTCGGCGGATCGCCGCGGCTCGGCCCGTGCGTGGCCGGCGTCGGCAAGTTCATCTGCGTCGGCTTGAACTATTCGGACCATGCCGCCGAGTCGGGCATGCCGGTGCCGAGCGAGCCGATCATCTTCATGAAGGCGACCTCCTCCATCGTCGGACCCAACGACGACCTCGAGATCCCGAAGGGATCGACCAAGACCGACTGGGAGGTCGAGCTGGGAGTCGTCATCGGCAAGACCGCGAAGTACGTCGGCGAGACCAACGCGATAGAGCACGTCGCCGGCTTCTGCGTCGTCCACGACGTCTCCGAGCGCGCCTTCCAGCTCGAAGGCACCGGCCAGTGGGTGAAGGGCAAGAGCGCCGACACGTTCGGGCCGATCGGGCCCTGGCTGGTCACGCCGGACGACGTGCCGGACTACCACGATCTGGACATGTGGCTCGAAGTGGACGGGAATCGCTACCAGAACGGCAACACGAAGACGATGGTCTTCGGTGTGCCCTTCCTCGTCAGTTACCTGAGCCGCTTCATGAGCCTTCACGCCGGCGACATCATCTCGACCGGCACGCCTCCCGGTGTGGGCCACGGCATGAAGCCGCCGGTCTACCTGCGCGAGGGCAACGAAGTCCGGCTGGGCGTGGCCGGCCTCGGCGAGCAGCGCCAGCGCGTTGTCGGCTATGCCCCTGCCTGATGCCGCGGTCGGGGCCCTGACCTCCATCGTCGGGGCCGATGCGGTGCTCGTCAAGGACGAGGACCTGATCCCCTACAGCTTCGACGGGACGGCGGCGCTGAAGCAGCGTCCCGACGCGGTGATCTTTCCGCGGACCACGGCGCAGGTCTCCGAGTGCGTCCTCACCGCGGCGGCCGCCGGCATCCCGATCGTCACGCGCGGATCGGGGACGGGCCTGAGCGGCGGCAGCGTGCCCAGCCCCGGCAGCCTCGTGCTGTGCCTCGTCCACATGAACGCGATCCTCGCCGTGGATCCGCGCAACCTGACGCTGCGCGCGCAGCCGGGCGTGATCACCCAGCGGATCGACGAAGCGGCATCCCAGCACGGGTTGTTCTATCCGCCCGATCCGGGGTCGATGCGCATCAGCACCATCGGCGGCAACGTCGCGGAGAACTCGGGCGGCCTGCGCGGCCTGAAGTACGGCGTGACCCGCGACTACGTCATGGGACTGGAAGTCGTACTCCCCGACGGCCAGATCGCGCGGTTCGGCAACCAGTGCGTCAAGGACGTCGCCGGCTACTCGCTGAAGGATCTGTTCATCGGCTCCGAGGGCACGCTGGGCATCATCACCGAGGTCCTGCTCAAGCTGGTGCCGCGCCCGGCGGCCCGCCGGACGATGCTGGCGCTCTACGACCGCATCGAGGACGCGGCGGACACGGTGTCGGCGATCGTCGCCGCACGCATCATTCCCTGCACACTCGAGTTCCTGGACCGCACCACGGCCATCTGCGTCGAGGACTATGCCCACGTCGGGTTGCCGACCGACTGCGCCGCGGTGCTGCTGATGGAAACGGACGGCCATCCTGCCGCGGTCGCGGACGAGGCCGCGCAGATGGAGGCGCTGGCACGAAGCCACGGCGCGCGCGACGTGCGCGCGGCTAAGGACGACGCGGAGGCGGTGCTGCTCGCGTCGGCGCGGCGCAATGCCTTTTCGGCGCTGGCGCGCCGCAGACCGACGACGATCCTCGAGGACGTGACGGTGCCGCGCAGCGAGCTGGCGACGATGGTCGGGTTCATCGCGCAGACGGCAGCCGCGTTCAACCTGCAGATCGGCACGTTCGGCCACATGGGCGACGGCAACCTGCATCCGACGTTTCTCGCCGACGAACGCGATCACGACGAGATGCACCGCGTGCACCAGGCGCTCGAAGCGATCGTCACCCGCACCCTCGAGCTCGGCGGCACCATTACCGGCGAACATGGCGTCGGCCTCGCCAAGAAGCCGTGGCTGCGCCAGCAGATGGGGGACGCCAGCATGGACCTGATGCGGCGCATCAAGCAGACGCTGGATCCGCGCGGCCTGCTCAATCCCGGCAAGATGTTCGACTGCGGGTCGTAGCTCGATGCGTCCGACGCTGCAGACCCTCGACTACGCGCTCCTGCAGCAATGCATGCACTGCGGCATGTGCCTGCCGACCTGCCCGACCTACGACGCGACCGGACGCGAACGCAACAGCCCGCGCGGCCGCATCGCCCTGATGCGCGCGATCGCCGACCGCGAGCTCGAGGTCACGCCGACATTCGCCGAGGAGATGAGCTACTGCCTCGGGTGCCTGGCCTGCCAGACCGCCTGCCCGGCGGGCGTGAACTACGCGACGCTGTTCGAGACCGCCCGCGCCGACATCCAGGCGGCGGGCGTCGATGCCAGCATGCGGCGACGCTTCTGGCGCGCGGTCGCTTTGCGATTCCTGTTCATGCGGCCGAAGGCGCTTCGCGCAGCGGGACGGCTGCTCGGGCTGGCGCAGCGATCCGGACTGGTGGCGCTGGCCAGGCGATGGCAGCTGACGCGGCTGCTGCCGGCAGATCTCCGGCGGATCGAGCCGCAGGCGCCGGTCGTTGCGGCGCGCTTTTCCGACAGCCTGATCGGCCGCCACGAGGCGCCGTCCGGCGCCGCCCGCTTCCGCGTCGCCCTGCTCACCGGATGCGTGCAGGACCTCGTCTTTCCCGGCATCAATCGCGACACCGCGGATGTCCTTCTCGCCAACGGCTGCGCCGTCGAGACGCCGTCCCCGCAGCCGTGCTGCGGCTCACTGCACGCGCACAACGGTGAAACCGACCTGGCCGCCACCCTCGCGCGGCGCCTGATCGACCTGATCCCGCCCGATCGCTACGACGCCATCATCACGAACGCCGGCGGCTGCGGCTCGCATCTGCGGCACTATGCGCCGCTCCTGGCCGACGACCCCGCCTATCGCGAACGGGCGCGGCTGTGGGACAGCAAGGTGCGCGACATCCAGGAGTGGCTGGCCGAGATCGGCTGCCGCGTTCCGGCGGCGGCACCCTGGGACGGCAATACCGCAGTGACGTATCACGATTCGTGTCACCTGGTGCACGGCCAGAAGATCTCCCGCCAGCCGCGCGCGCTGCTGCGATCGATCCCCGGCGTCAGCCTGCACGAGCTGCCCGAGTCCTCCTGGTGCTGCGGCAGCGCCGGCATCTACGCGCTGACGCAGCCCGATCAGGCCGAGGCGCTGCTGCGCCGGAAGGTCGGGCACATCCAGGCGACCGGCGCGCCGATCGTCGCCACCGCCAATCCGGGCTGCCACCTGCAGATCGCCCGCGGCCTGCGGGATGCCGGTGTTGCGGCCGAGGTCGTCCATCCGGTATCGCTCCTGGCCCGCGCGTATCGACGCGAACCGGCCGAATCTCATATCCTTTCGTGATCGGTCACCTTAACGTCGGAGGGACGTACGTGAGAGTTCCGAAGCGCACCATCGAGATCCTGTCTGCCGCCTGCATCGTGCTGGCCCTGAGCGCGGCGGCCGGGGCTCAGACGCCGGCGACGCAGACCTACAAGCCGACCGTCGGCATGCCCGGCAAGGACGCGGTCTGGGTGCCGACGTCCGAGCCGATGGTCCAGCGGATGCTCGACGTCGCGAAGGTGACGCCGCAGGACTTCGTGATGGACCTCGGGTCGGGCGACGGCCGAACCGATCATCGCCGCGGCCAGGCGTGGCGCGCGCGCGCTCGGCGTCGAGTTCAACGCCGAGCTCGTCGAGTTCTCGAGGCAGGCCGCCGTCAAGGCCGGCGTCGGCGACAAGGCGATGTTCGCCCAGGGCGACATGTACGCCGCCGACATCTCCAAGGCAACGGTCCTCGCGCTCTTCCTCCTGCCCAGCAACCTGGAGAAGCTCGCGCCGAAATTCCTCGATCTCCGGCCCGGCTCGCGCATCGTCGCCAACACCTTCTGGGTCAACGGCTGGGAGGCGGATCAGTCCGAGACGATGCAGGACAATTGCGACAACTGGTGCACGATCCTGCTGTTCGTCATTCCCGCCAAGGTCGCGGGCACGTGGCGCGTCGAGAAGGGCGACCTGGTCCTCACGCAGAAATTCCAGATGGTCGAGGGCTCGCTCGTCGGGGCGAATGGCGTCAAGACACCGGTCAGGGGCCGGCTGCGCGGCTCGGCCATCACCCTGACCGTCGGCGAGGCCGAGTACACGGGGCAGGTCGCGAGCGGGCGCATCGAGGCATCGACCAAGACGGGGACGCCTGCAAAGCTCGTCGCCACCAAGGCGCCGTAGTCGGCCGCGTCATGGCAATGGCTTTGCGGTCGCGGGTATGATCGCGGGCACTACGCGCTGAGGCCGCGGCAACGGCGTCGGGCGTCGGATTTCGGAACTTCGTCACCTCAACAGGGGGAAGACTGCACCGTGCGAGCTTCACGTCGAATCATTCAGGTTTCGCTCGCGGTGGGCCTCTCGGCCCTCGCGGCCACGGCGTCGGCGCAGACCGCGGCGCCTGCGACCACCGAACCGTTCAAGCCCACCGTCGGCCAGGCCGGCAAGGACGTCGTCTGGGTGCCGACCCCGGCCATCCTGGTCGAGAAGATGCTCGACATGGCCAAGGTCACCGCACAGGACTACGTGATGGATCTCGGATCCGGCGACGGCCGCAACATCATCGCCGCCGCCAAGCGCGGCGCGACTGCCGTTGGCGTCGAGTTCAACCCCGAGATGGTCGAGCTCTCACGCAAGGAGGCCAAGGCCCAGGGCGTGGCCGACAAGGCGACGTTCATCCAGGGCGACATGTACGAGGCGGACATCTCCAAGGCGACCGTGCTGGCGCTGTTCCTGCTGCCGCACAACATGAACAAGCTGCTGCCGAAGTTCCTGGCGCTGCCGCCGGGGACGCGGATCGTCGGCAACACGTTCGCGCCCGAGGGCTGGACCGAGGACGAGAGCGAGACCGTCGCCGGCGACTGCGTCAGCTGGTGCAAGTCGCTGCTCTGGATCGTGCCCGCGCGGGTCGAGGGGAACTGGAAGCTGCCGCAGGGCGATTTGGCGCTGAAGCAGGAGTTCCAGATGATCTCCGGCACGCTGACGGCGAACGGCAAGCCGCTCGCGGTCAACGGACGCCTGCGCGGCGATCTGGTCACGTTCACGGCCGGCGACATCGAGTACACGGGCCGCGTGGCTGGCGACGCGATGTCGGGCAGCATCAAGTCCGGCGGCACCAACGGCAGCTGGTCGGCGAGCCGCGCCCGCTGATGTGGCTCGTTCCACCGCCGCCGCGATTCTCCTGAGGCTTCTCTTTGATCCGGGGACTTCGTCCCCGGACCCCTTACACGCTCTCTCGCGGGGCCCCCTGCGCCCCGCTCCGTTCGCGTGGCGCGGCTTCGCGGCGCTCGCCGCGCCGCGGCTTGCTCCGGAGACTTCGCCCAGATCATCTCCTCCGAAGCACAGCGCCCCGCACGCGTGGTCCGGCGCCATGCGGCGCCCGAAGCGAGTCAGGCGGTCGCGGTGGACGGCCGGTTCTTCTACGCGATCGGCAGCGCGGAAATCGGCAAGTACGACAAGCGCACGGGGACGCGGGTCGCGGGCTGGCGAGAACAGCCCGGCGGCCGCGTCACCCATCTCAACAGCGGCATCGTCCTCGGCCGCAGCCTGTACTGCGCGCACTCCAACTATCCGGAAACCCCGATGGTGAGCTCGATCGAGGAGTTCGACACGGGGACGATGACGCACGTCCGGACGATTCCGCTGCCCGCAGGCTATGGCTCGGCGACGTGGGTGGAACGTACCGCCCGCGACTGGTGGGTCGTGTTCGCGCACTACGCGGGGAAGGGGGGCGAACCGGGCAAGGGACCGGAGGCCACCACGCTGGTCAAGTTCGACCGGCGATGGCGTCCGAAGCAGACCTGGCTGTTCCCGCAGGACGTGGTCCAGCGCTGGGACGGCATGAGCAGCTCGGGAGGCACCTGGGCCCGTTCGAACCGACTCCACACCACCGGACACCACGCGCCGGAGCTGTACGTGATCGACGTGCCGGCGTCGGGCCCGACACTCGTCCTGCGCGAAATAATGGCGGTCGAGAGCGAAGGCCAGGGCATCGCACTCGACCGCGATACGCGGCTGCTGTATTCGATTCAGCGCAGCACGCGAGAAGTGCTGGTATCGGAGCTGCCGCGCTGAAAGCCGTCAGTTACCCGCTTCCCGCTTCCCGCTCCCGTTTCCCGCCCTTCCCGCTCCCGCTTCCCGCTTCCCGCTTCCCGCTTCCCGTTTAGCCCTTCTTGTAACTCGTCTTGGTCGTGACCGGCGCGCCGCCGCCCTGGAAGTCGGGCCGTGTCGACTCGACGATCAGGCTGCCCGACGGGTCGAGCGCCATCGTCATGCTGGTCTCGACCGGGGTCCCGTTGAAGCTCATCGACGTGCTGATGAGCAGCTTGGCGCCGTCCCACTTGGCCTTCGACAGCTGCTCCACCGCGTTCCCCTGGATGGTCATCGTGTTCTTGCTCTCGGTGCCATCCAGTTTGTAGGTGCTGGTGAACTCGCCGGCCTGGGTGGTCCGGGTGATCGTCAGGGTGGTGGCGTCCTGCACGATCGTGGCGGACTGACCGAGGCCGCCGAAGCCGCCGCGACCGCCGCCGGCGGCCGCGTCGGGCACGAGCGTCCACTTGCCTGCGAAGTTGGGCGGCGCCTGCGCGAACGCGGCGGCACAGGCAATCGCCGCGATGAACAGTCCCAGTCGAACCGGATGGCTTCTCATGTCTGGCTCCTCGAAAGAAGAATGCTGCCGGGCGACCCTCGCGGTCATGCCGGCCACGCGTAATGGTATCCGTCCCGCTGCTCGAGCGTGAGCGGGAACCCGAACAGCGCGGTGAGGCGCTCCGCGGTCAGGACCTCTGCCTTGGGCCCGTCGGCGGCGACGCGGCCGTCCCGCAGCAGGATGACCCGCTCGATCTCCGGCACGATCTCCTCGATGTGATGCGTGATCAGGATCAGCGTCGTGCCCGCGCGCGCGATCGCGCGGACCCGCTCCAGGAAGCCGTGCCGGGCCACCAGATCGAGTCCAGTCGTCGGCTCGTCGAGCACGAGCGCCCGCGGGGAGGTGGCGAGCACGCGCGCCAGCATGACGCGCCGCGCTTCGCCGCTCGACATCCGATCGAGCCGCCGCCGCGCCAGGTGCGACGCGCCGACCGTCTGCAGCGCCAGCGCGGTCCGCTCGCGCATCGCGTCGGTGACGGCGCCGTAGCGCAGGATGCCGTAGGAGTTGAGGAACGTCGAGAGCACCGCCGCCTCGCCGGTGATCCTCCCCTCGCTGTTGCCGCTCACGAAGTGCTGGTGCAGCGCCGCCGAGACGACGCCGAGCTGCGAGCGGAGATCGAAGATGTTCCAGCTGTCCTCGCCGAAGACGCGGACCGGCGGAGTACCGTCGGTCCGCGCCAGCGGACGTTCGCTGTGGGTGAGCAGGCCGACCAGCACCGACTTGCCGGCGCCGTTCGGGCCGAGGATGACGGTGTGCTCGCCGGCACGGATGGTCAGGTTCAGGCCGTCGAGCACGCGACGGTCGCCTTTGACGACCGTCGCGTCGCTCAGTTCGAGAATGGGCTGCACGCGATGGGTGCGGAACGCCGCGCGAGGCGGCGGGCCGCTACTTCACGCTCGGGCTGTCGTCGGCCGGCAGGTCGCCGAGCGTGTACTGCATCCCATACAACAGGTGCTCGAGCAGCGGCGTGATCGCATAGATCTTCTCGTTGTGCCCGTGCGCCATGTAGAAGACACGGCCCTTGCCGTCACGCTTGATCCAGCTCAGTCCGTAGTCGCCGTCGGCCCGTGGATTCGATTCCTTGGCCTTGTCCTCCGCGCTCATCGCGTTGTAGTCGATGCTGGTGAGGATGCGGAGGTTCTTGCGTGAATACGTCTCGCGGCCGAAGGTGTAGGTCTCGTCGGCGATCACGAACGGCAGCTTGACCTTCTTGAACGGCGCGTTCAGCGGGTGGTTCGGCTCGTCGATCTTGTAGGTGATCTGCTGGCCGTCGTTCCAGTGGAACTTGAAGAAGCCGCCGATCATGTTGTTCCACTCCGGCCAGGTGCCGACCTCGGTGTCCGGCTCGAGGCGCGTCGCGCGACCCTGCACGGTCGGCCCGGGCGGCGGCATCACGACGGCGAAGCGCTTGGCGAAGTCCGCCTGGCTGACGCTCTGCGCCTTGTCCGGCGTGATCCGGTCGAACCACACATCCGAGAGCGCGGTGAACTCGGCAAGGCTCACGCGCTGATCGCTGTTCTTGTCCCCCTGCGACACGAACAGCGCCGCGAGCGTGCCGACCTGACCGCCGCCGCGGCCGCCGCCAGGTCCGCGGCCGCCGCCGGCCCGGCCCTGCGGATTCGGCGCGGTGGCCGCCGCCGGTGGAGCCGCCGCCGCTGGCGCGGGACCGCTGCGATGATACGAATCACTCGACGCATGAATGCCGGCCAGTCCCTTCCCTCCCCTGACGAAATCGAGCAACGCCTTCTTCCGCGCGGCAGTCGCCGCCGCGTCGCTCGGGTCGTCGAGGAATTCCCCGGTCGTGCTCGCCAGGAAGATCGCGTCGTACTGCTTCAGGTTCTGTTCGTTGACGTCGGCCGGGTTCCAGCTCGTCGTCGCCGTCCACGCGCCGGTCTTCTTGCCCAGTTCCTCGATGGTGCGCGCCGCGAGCGGAATCGAGGAGTGCACGAAGCCGGCGGACTTCGCGAGCACCAGCACCTTGCGCGGCTGCCGCGGCTTGGCCGGCGCCGTTGCCGGGAGCGCCGCGATCATCGCCTGCACGTCCTGGGGACAGGCGGTCTGCGGGTTCGAGCTGCGGCCGCCGCACTCGGCAGCTTGCGGCGGGCCGGCCGGCGCCGCCGCCGGGGCCTGCGGCAGCGCCGCGTTCAATCCCGCGGTGATCTCGTCCTGCGACAGCGAACCGGCCTTGGCCGTGTCCCACTCCGTGAACCAGCGCCCGAATGCCGTCTTCATCTCGGCCCGCGTGACCGCGGCATCCTTGTCGCCGTCAACCGCGAGGAACAGCCTCGCCGCCACCGGCCCGCCTCCGCCGCCCCCGCCGCGTCCCTGTCCCGGCGGCGCCTGGCCCGCCGGCGGCTGCTGCGCCGGGACGATTGCGCCGGCGCACAAGGCCACCGCCGCGCAGGCCGCAGCCGCCAGCGGTGCCCTTGACTCGTTCCATCTCATGACTCCTCCTTGGAGTGGCTCACCATGACTGTCAAACAGAACCGATCAGACTTCGCGGGCCCGCCTGGCTGCGCGATCCCACGTGAACGCCTTGCCGCCGGCCTTCACCGACTCGATCGCCAGCAGGGTCGGCAGCGTCGAATTGAACCCGATCGCGATATCGGCGGAGGGGCGCTTGCGCGAGCGCATGCAGTCGAGGAAGTCGCGCACGTGCGCCGACGTCGGATCGACCTTCATCGGATTGGCGTCGATCGGTCCGGAGAATCCGACCTTCGCCGCCGTCGTCAGCGGCTGGCGCGCCGCGCCGCTGCCCGACCGCCGCGGCCTCACCTCGTAGCCCTCGCGGTTGATCAGCATGATCGCCTTGTCGCCGAAGAAGTAGTTGCCCCACCACGGCTCGTCGTCGGGGCCGATCAGCGCCGCGTTCGACAGGGTCGCCACGACCTTGTCGTACCGCATCGTGACCACGTAGGTGTCGGGCACCCGCTCGGGATTCACCGGCGCCCGCACGTACTGCGCCGAGGCCTGCACCAGCTGCGGCGTCTGCTCGTCCATCTTCAGGAACCAGTGCATGACGTCGACGATGTGCACGCCCCAGTCGGTGATCTCGCCGCCGCCGTAGTCGAACCACCCGCGCCAGTTGAGGCGCTGCTCCACGAACGGCTTCCTCGCCGCCGGCCCCTGGAACATCTCCCAGTTCAGCGTCGGCGGCGGGTCGGTTGGCGTCAGCGGCTTCTGCCCGCCGCCACTGCCGCCCGGCGGCGGCGTCATCACCACATGGTTCGACGCGCCGACCCCGCCGTCCTGAATCAGCTTCGCCGCCTCGACGAAGTGCGGCCACGACCGCTGCTGCAACCCGATCTGGACGACGCGATTGTGCTGGCGGGCGGCGTCGACCATCTTCAGCGCCGGCTCGATCCCGTTCGACACCGGCTTTTCGCAGTAGACGTCCTTGCCGGCGGCGCAGGCCTCGACGGTCATCGGGCTGTGCCAGTGATCCGGCGTCGCGATCAGCACCGCGTCGATATCCTTGCGCTCGAGAATCCGCCGGTAGTCCTCGTAGGCGTCGACCTTCTGCCCGCTCGACGCCGCGAGCTTCGACGCGGTGTTGTCCAGGCGATCGCGCGCGACGTCACAGACCGCCACGAACGTGCTGTCGGCATGCTTCAGCCACGAGTTCATCACGCCGTTGCCGCGGCTGCCCGCGCCGATCAACGCCACGCGGATGCGATCGTTCGCGCCCTGCACCCCGCCCTGCGCCGGCGCGCCGCTCACCGCCCACGACCGGCTGACCGCCACCGCGCCGATTGCCGTGCCCAGGAACTCACGCCTGTCCATGCGTCTCCTACTTCTGCACCGGCACCAGGCGGGCGACCAGGCCCTCGGTCGATTGCGACACCGGCTGCCCGGGCCTCTGCAGAATGACGTAGAGATAGCCCTCAGGTCCCATGACGACGTCGCGGACGCGGCCGTACTCGGTGAACACGGCCTCCTGGTGCGTCACCTTGTCGCCGGCGATCTCCAGCCGGCGCAGGTGCTGCCCTGCCATCGTCCCCATCAAGAGGTTGTTCTTCCACGCCGGGTACTGCGTCCCGGTGTAGAACAGCATCCCGCTCGGGGCGACCGTCGGCGTGTAGTAGACGATCGGCTGCTCCATCCCCGGTTCGGCGCGCTTGGTGATGCCGGGCTCGATGCCGTGCGTGATCACGCCCCATCCGTAGTTCTTCCCCGGCTCGATGATGTTGACCTCGTCGCCGCCCTGCGGACCGTGTTCCGACGCCCACAGCTTGCCGCTCACCGGATCCCAGGCGAGCCCCTGCGGATTGCGATGGCCGTAGCTCCAGATCGTCGGCACCGCGCCCGCCTTGCCGACGAACGGATTGTCCTTCGGCACCGAGCCGTCGTCATTGACGCGGTGGATCTTGCCGAGCGGGTTCGTCAGGTCCTGCGCGTTCGCCGGGACGCCGCGCTCGCCGATGGTGTAGAAGAGATGCCCCTGACGATCGAAGATGAACCGCGATCCGTAGTGCGAGTTGTTGGTGGTGTAGAGCTCCGGGGCGGCGCGGAAGAGGACCTGCTGCTCGACCCACTCGTTTCGTCGCGTTGATCTTGCCGCGCACGACCACCGTCATCGACGGAATGCTGGGCGGCTGGTTGCCACCGCGTCCGCCGGGGTTCGCGGGCGGCGCGGCATCCGGCTTGTCGGCCGGCGGCACGTAGTTCGGAACGGTCTCGGAGTAGGCCAGGTAGATCCAGCCGTTCTTCGCGTACTGCGGATGCACCTCGACGTCGAACAGGCCGCCGTCCTGCCGCTCCCACACTTTGGGCGTGCCGCTCACCGGCGGCAGCAGCTTGCCCTTCTCGAGGATGCGGAGCCGGCCCGGCCGCTCGGTGATCAGCAGGCGGCCGTCGGGCAGGAACGCCAGCCCCCACGGCGTTTCGATGTCCCGGGCGACGACCTCGATGCGGAGCGTCTGCTTCTCGGACTTGACGATCTGACCATCGGGATCGGCCACGAACGGCTTCGGCTTGAGGCTGCCGGCCTGCAGGCGGATGTAGGTGACGAGCTGCCAGATCTGCTGCTCGGTGAGCAGGTCCTTCTGGGGAACCATTTCGGTCTGCGGGATGCCGTTCGCGATCACGCTGACCATGTCGTCGTCGGTCTTGACGCGCGTCCAGGTGTCGTCGAAGAGCGACTGGTGCCTGCCGACGACCGTACTGGTTCCATGGCAGCCGGCACAGCGCTCCAGGTAGAGCTGGGCGGTCGGGTTGCCGCGCCCGCGTCCACCGCCGGCCCTTCCTGGCTCCGGGGTCGTCGCGGCAGGCGGCTGAGGTGTCGGCGTGGGCGCTGCTGTTGGTGCGCGTGGGAGTAGACGGCAGACGAAGTCAGGCCGGCGGCGAACAGGACGGCCGCGGTTGCGTGTCGAACGAAGGCTCTCATCACCACCTCGATGCGGGACCGCTCTCTGCGCCCATACGACGAAGGTCGGCGGGATGATACAGCCTGGCGCAGTGGCGCGGACAACACAAAGGGCGTCTACCCGGGTAGACGCCCTTTGCGCATGACACGAAGTTACCGTGCAGGGGCGGGACGATCCCGCCCCCGCACGTCAGTCGGTTAGAACGCGAACCGGGCGTAGAACTGGACGCTGCGCATCGCCTGCGCACCAGTTGCGGCGCCGAACCCTGCCGTGCGCGGCGTCTGCCGTGCCGGATCCATCTGCCCGTTCGCGAGGAACTGCGAATTGCGGATGGTGAGGTCGGTCGGGCTGTTGAACTGGATCTGGTTCTGCCGGTTGTTGATGACCACGGTGTTGAACGCGTTGAACGCGTCCACCCGCAGCTCGAGCCGGCGGTTGCCGCCCACGCGGATGTCGCGCGAGATCGACAGGTCCACCGTCTTGTCCGGGCATCCCCGCATCACGTTGCGGCCCGATTCGAGGCCGACGCTGTTGTAGCCGGGACCCGTCACCGACGCGGTGTTGAACTGCACGAACTGATTGCCCGCGCAGCCCTTCCCCGGATCGCCGGTGTAGACGATGCGGGCGCCGTAGTCCGGCGAGCCGGTCAGGTTCACGCTGCCGCCGTTGGCGTTGTAGCTGTAGTTCAGGTCGTAGGTCGCACCCGAACCGGCCGTCAACACGCCCGCGAGCTGCCAGTCGTTGAGCAGCGCGCCGACGATCGGGCCGAGGCTGTTGACGTTCGGCAGATCCCAGATCGCGTTCGCCTTGAGGTAGTGCGGGCGGCGATCGAGGTCCGACATCAGGTCCTCGGTACTGCGCCTGGTCGGCACGCTCCGAGATGGTGCCGTCCGCCGCGTGCTGCAGGCGCTTGATCAGGCCGGTCGTGCCCTGGAACGAGATCCCGTAGGTGTAGTTCGCACCGAACGAGAAGCCGTTGCGGAACCGGCGGGTGAACGACGTCTGGATCGAGTGGTAGGTGTCCGAGAAGTCGCTGGTCTGCTGGTTGATGCTGCCGAGCCCCGGGAACGGACGAAGCAGGTTGGTCGTGAAGGCGGCGGCGCCGGGCACCGTGCTGCTCACCGTCGGATCCTGGTACTGCGACTGGTAGGCGGCACCGATGTCGACCGCGTTCAGGTTGGTCGGCGTCCCGTTCTGGAAGACCGAGAACCGGTTGAACCCGTGGTTGCCGACGTAAGAGATGTCGGCCACCATCGACCACGGCAGCGTCCGCTGCACGCCGACATTCCACTGCCACTGCGACGGGATGTCGGCGTCGTACTGGACGATCTGCATGCCGGGCACCGGCAGGAAGCTGAGGCCTCCCTGACCGAGCGTCTGGAGCTGACCGTTGCGGAGGTCCTGCGACGTGGTGATCGGCGGGTTGTTCGGGATGCCGAACACCGTGTTGCCGTCCGGACGGTCGTAGAACAGACCGCCGCCGCCGCGGAGCACCGTGGTCTGGTCGCCGGTGAGGTCATAGGCGACGCCGAAGCGCGGCCCGAGGACCAGCGACGGCCAGGTGTGGCCGGTCTTGGCGATGCCGTCACCGGCGCGGCGGATCCCGTTCATGGGATTGCCGGTGCCGGGGATCGGCGTGCCGATCGCCGCCGCCGTGTTGGCGGCGCCCGTGGCCGTCAGGATCTGGCCGGTGCGGGGATCCATCGCGTTGCGGACGCCGTTGAGGAAGCCCGCGGTGTAGAGGACCGGCGCGTTGGCGCGCGACCACTGATCCGGGAAGAAGTTCGACATCTGCCCGAACTGGTCGTACTGCGGCTGCTGGCGGGTGAACCGCAGGCCGTAGTCGAGGGTCAACCGGTTGCTCGCCTTCCAGTTGTCCTGGAGGTAGAACTCGGTGTTGTTGTAGATCATGCTGCCTTCGACGAAGTCACGCGCCTGGGTGTACTGCGTGAAGATGCCCAGTGCCGCGTTCGCGTAGCCGAAGCCAGTGTCGAGCAGGTTGTTGGTGTCGTTGCCGAAGTTCACATTGCCCTGGAACGTCACGCCGGTGTTCTGCGCCTTGAAGGAGTGGTTGTTGTAGAACCCGCCCTTCAGGGTGTGCCGGCCCATGACCTTGGTCAAGCTGATGGCGATGTCCTGCGTGCGGTTGATGTTCAGCCAGCCCGGGTAGCGCTGGTTGGGCGGCGCCGCGCCGATGCGGCCGCCCCAGCCGAATTGCGGCGGCAGGTTCATCTTCGAGCCGTCCCAGAACGGGGGCGCGACGTCGTTCAGCACTTCGAACGCGTAGTAGTCCGGGCTCACGAAGCCCGCCTCCGGATAGAGCAGCGGGAAGTCGGCCAGCCCGTTGAGGCGGTTGGCCGCCTCGTTCATCAGCACGCCGCCTTCGTTGCCGTCGGCGAGCTCATTGCGGATCATCCCGTAGGTGGCTTCGATGAACGTCGTCGGCGTCAGCGTGTAGTTCACCGTGAACGCGTAGTTGGTGATGAACGGGTACGGCTGCTTGACGTCCGAGAAGCCCTGAATCTGCCCCGGCCGCACCAGGACGCGCTGCCGCTCGCCCGAGTACTTGCCGGTCAGGCGGAGACTCGAGTTGAGCTGGTAGTCCATGCGGACCGCCGGCTGCTGCAGCAGGTTGTCGTAGGTCGGCGCCTGCACCTCGTAGTTGTAGTTGGTGTTGACGGTCTGCGCGCGGTTCGGCAGCGGATACCGCTTGAGCAGGTTGATCCCGGTCCCATACAGCCGGTTGGCCGGAATCCGTCCGACCTGACCTTCGGCGAAGCCGAAGCAGCCGCGCTGATCGCCGGCGACGCAGGGCAGGCCGGTGGTGTAGTCCTTGATCAGGTTGAACAGGGCGCCGTTGTTGTCGAGCGTCGCCGAGAAGTCGCCGGCCCGCTCGGCCTCGGTCGGCACGCGGAGGCGGATCGGGTTGCCGTTGTTGATGGCCACCGTCGACGGGCGATACTCGTGCGCGTAGAAGAAGAACAGCTTGTTGTTGCCGCCAGGCTTGCCGATCGGGCCGCCGACGGAGTAGCCGTAGGTCTTGGTCTCGCTGTTCGGCTTCGGATCATTGTTCTTCTGGTTGGTCCAGGAGTTGGTGTTCCAGTCCGAATCGGTCAGCAGCGAATACCCGGAGCCGCGGAACCGGTTGGTGCCGCTCTTGGTGACGGCGGTGATCTGGAGGCCGCTCGACCGGCCGTACTCGGCCTGGTAGCCCTGCGTGAGGACCTTGACCTCGCCGATCGACTCGATGTTCATCTGGAGCATCTGGCCGTTGTTGCCGGTGTCCATGGCCGAGATGCCGTCCATCATGATGTTGTCCTGGCTCGCGCCGCCGATGCGCGCGCCGTTCTGGTTGGCACCGCCCCTCACGCCAGGCACGAATGCGATGAGGCTTGTGAAGTTGCCGTGGTTGATCGGCAGGTTCTCGATCTGCTCGGTCGAGACGGCAAAGGAGCGCTCACCGGAGGACGACTGCACGACAGCCGCTTCGGCGCTGACGTTGACCGTCTCGGTCGCGCCGCCGACTTCGAGCGTCACGACCTGGACCGAGATGCGGTCCGCGCCGCTCACCCGCACGCCGGTGCGGCGGACGGTCTTGAAGCTGTCCATCGTGACTTCGACGGTATAGATGTCCGGCGTGACGTTCGCGAACACGTACACCCCGGCTTCATTCGTCGTAGCAGGGGCGAGCGCGGTGCCGCGTGACTCGCTGGTCAACACGACCGTCGCCCCCGGAATGATTCCACCCTGGGAATCCTGGACCGTTCCACTGACGTTGCCCGTCGTGATCTGCGCCGCCGCGGGTGACAAACCGATCACCAGCGCCGCGAGTGCCATCACGAGGACACGCACACACCTCACCTGCATGCTGCCTCCTCTCACCACCGACCGATGTGTGGGCTCCGCAATCGATTGCGCGATCCCGGCGCCCGCTCCAACCTCCAACGAATTGCAACCGCTGTCGTACGTGCGTCCGCTCAGCCTCGCGCGCTCCATCGCGGGCCGTTCCGTGTGCTGCCTGAATGTCGCTGTGATGTCGTGCTGACGGGGAGGGTGACGAAAGGATGGGGACCGCGCGAAGACTCGCGCGTGCACTGCTGCCAGGCGCGCTGCTGGATGAACGCAAGCTGCGCCTGGCGGGTCTGGAGGTCCTGAATCCCTCTCGTCATGCCGCCCTTACTTGGATGTCTGCTGTCTGTCGTCAGGCTGTCGTGTCCGCGAAGCCTAGCGCAGGTTGCATGCAGAGTCTAGATTTTTTGGCCAATGAAACCGCTTCGATGACTTTGCACGAGTAAGCGCTGTATGCACATCGATAGTCGGTTTCGGATACCGAAATCTCGTTGCACGGAGCGATACGCTGTTTTCGATTGCCGTCAGAAGCCGCGAACCCGAACCCAGAAACTTTCCTCCCAGGTTCCGCCCGGAGCCACGGTCTGCAGGTCCTTGTAGAGTCCCTTGTGCGCGAGGTTCATTGCATTCGTGATGCCGACCATCGGCTCGAAGCAGATGAAGTTGCGGTTCGCCGCCGCGCCGCCCGCCGCCCCGGCCGATCCGGCCGCCGGCTTCGGCGCGTAAATCACCATCGCCCGGTAATTTGGGCCCAAAACGACATCGAGCTGCTGCGCCTTCCCCTTCATCGTCATCACGGCCTTCCCGGAGCCGTCGCGAACCAGATCGCCGAACACGTGATCGAGGTCGTAGTCCTTCAACGGAATGACTTTCGGATCCGGAAAAATCGATTCTATGGCTTGGGTCTGCCCGGTCGGGACCTTGGTCGCGTCGAGCAGCCAGTGGGTTTTCGCCCCCACCGAGATGGTCCAGTCGTCGCGCTGGCTGTCGGTCAGCTGGAAATACGGGTGGAACCCGACCGACACCGGCATCGGATCCGTGCTCAGGTTCTCGATCCGCGTTGCGACCTGCATCACGCCGTCTTGCAGGATGTAGGTCATGTCGATGACGTGGGCGAACGGAAACTGCGTGATCAGCGCCGGATTCCGATGGAACTCCAGCCGGCTCGTGGCCCGTGCCGACGTCCCGTCCGCCTTGACCTCGATCAACTTCCACGGGCTGAACGTCACCAGCCCATGGATTGGGATCTTGCCGCGGACGTTCCCGAGCTCCATGTCGAAGGCATACCGCTTTCCGTTGGCGTAGAACGCCTGCTCGTCGAGCCGGTTCGCCCACGGCGCGAGGAACGGCACGCCGTTGAGTCCCGGCCGCTGCTTGAACTCGTCGAGCGAGGCGTACGGCCAGCGCAGCACGTTGTGCCCCTTGACCTTCATCTCGAACGCGATGTTGCCGACCGACGGCAGAATCGAGATGACCGTGTCGGTCTGCGCGTCGCGCAGCTCCACCGTCTCCCCGGTCTGCTTCGCCGTGTAGCGCTGCGCCGCCGCCGAGCGGTGGCAGCGCGAGCGCGATGCCGGCCACGAGCGCCGCCGCGGCGACCCGGCGCCATCGAACGTGTGTCATGTCACTTCCATCCTGTTCTGAGACGGCCACTCACCCGATCGCGCGGCCGATTTGCTCCGCCGCTTCGCGCATGACCGGCAGGAAGTCCCGCTGCATCGTCCTGGTCTCGACCCGCGCCGCCTGCACGCCGACGTTCAGGGCCGCAATCACGACCCCGTCCGGCCGCCGGACCGGCACCGCCATCGATCGCAGGCCCAGCTCGAGCTCCTGATCGATGATCGCCAGCTCCTGTTCGCGAACGCGGTCGATCTCGGCGCGCAGCTCGCGCTTGTCGACGACGCTTCGCGACGTGTGCCGGCTCAACCTGACCCGCGCGAAGAAGCCCGTCCTGATCTCGTCGGCCGCGCAGGCGAGCAGGACCCGGCCCGATGCGGTATAGGCTGCCGGCAGGCGGCCGCCGATCGACACCTCCACCGACAGGATGCGCCGCATCGCCGCGCGGGCGACGAACACGACCTCCTCGCCGTCGAGCACGGCCACCGCCAGCGACTCCTGCAGCTGTTCGGCGACGCGCTCGATGACCGGCTGCGCCACGCTCGCGATCGACACCGACCCGACGTAGGACTGCCCCAGCCCCAGCACCGCCGGGGTCAATTCGAATGCGCCGTCGGTCGCGCGCGCGTAGCCCAGGACGCGCAAGGTGTGCAGGCAGCGGCGCGCCGCGGCACGCGACAGTCCGGTGATGGCGGCCACGTCGGCGCCGGACAACCGGGTCCGCCCGCGCCCGAACGCGCGGATCACGGAGAGTCCGCGCGCCAGCGATTCCATGAAGTAGGGATCGGCCGCGTCGGGAGGCGCACTCTCCCCGCTCGCGGCCGGAACCACGGAGCGACGTCTCGGGGTGGGGTGTATGGTCCTGACGGTCAAGGCCGACGCGGATTGTGCGCGCCGCCCCCGAACGCTGTCAAGGCGGATATCGAACGCGGCGGGCGATAATCGCACGCGCCCGGGCGGCCCGCGCCGCTTACAGATCTGCGTCACAGGATGGCCGGCCGCATCACGGATCCGGCACCATCCGCCCACCCGTACACCCGCTTTCCCGCCGCAGGCGCGGGTTTTTCCGGACGGCGCGGGATGTGCACACTCGGAGAGTGCCCTCCAGCCATGTAAACGGAACGACGAGGTACCGCCATGCATCCTCGGACGCGCCTGCTGCTCGTGCTGCTCGGCATTGTCGTCAGCCAGGTCCTCGGTCCATGCCTGGTCGGTGTCCAGGTCGGCCTCGATCGAGTCGGCCACCCTGCTCGCCGCGGGCGCGCCACCGGCCGGCCAGTGCGCCTTTTCGTTGTCCGCCACGAGCGCGTCCGTGCCCTCCACCGGCAGCGCCAGCGCCACCGTGTCGGTCGTCACCGGCACCAGCTGCTCGTGGACCGCGACGAGCCAGGCGTCATGGATCACGGTGATCAGCGGCGCCACCGGCACCGGTATCGGCTGGGTCTCGTATGCGGTGGCCGCGAATGCGACCGGCGGCCAGCGCACCGGCACGCTGACCATTGCCGGCATTACCTTCACGGTGACGCAGGGCGCGACCAGCTGCGCCTACAACCTCTCGGCGACCAGCGCGTCGTATCCGGCCGCCGGCACGACCAGCGGCGCGCTGTCGGTCGTCACCGGCACGAGCTGCTCCTGGACGGCGGTCAGCCAGGCGTCGTGGATCACGATCATCAGCGGCACCGCGGGAACCGGCATCGGGTCTGTCGCCTACAAGGTCGCCGCGAACTCCGGTGCGCAGCGGACAGGCACCATGACGATTGGCGGGCTGACCTTCACCGTCACGCAGGCGGGCACGGCGACGACGCCCCTCGCCGCGCCGACGGCGCGCATCCTTCCTAGCTGCGCATCTCTTCCGTAGCCGACGCCGAGGACCCTCACCGCGCCGGCTCCTGCCCCAGACCCAGCATCGCGATCGCATTCTCCTTGAGGATGAGCGGCCGCACGTCCGGCTTGATCGCCAGCGTCTCGAAGTCGGCGAGCCACCGATCCGGCGTGATCCATGGATAGTCGGAGCCGAACAGCACCTTGTGCTTCAGCAGCGAGTTCGCGTACTGAATCAGCGTCGGCGAGAAGTACTTGGGCGACCAGCCGGACAGGTCGATGTAGACGCCCGGCTTGTGCAGGCAGATCGAGATCGCTTCGTCCTGCCAGGGAAACGACGGGTGCGCCATGATGATTTTCAGGTCGGGAAAGTCCACGGCGACGTCGTCGATCGGCATCGGGTTGCCGTACTTCAGGCGGATGCCGCCTCCTCCCGGGACACCCGTGCCGATGCCGCTGTGGCCGGTGTGGATCAGCACCGGCAGCCCGGCTTCCGCGAAGACCTCGTAGAGCGGGTAGACGATGCGATCGTTGGCGAAGAACTGCTGCACCGGCGGATGCAGCTTGAGGCCGTGCACGTGGCCGGTCGCCACCAGCCGGCGTGCTTCGCGGACCGCGTCCGGGCCGCGGGTCGGATCGAGGCTCACGAACGCCAGCGCCACGTCGGCGTTGTCGACCGCGAACTGGACGACCTCGTCGTTCGACAGCTGTGGCTTCCCGGTCAGCCGCTCGTCGACGGTGAAAACGACGAAGCCGATCTTCCGCGACCGGTAGTACTCGGCCAGCCCCTGCTTGTCCCGGCGCACGCTGGCGTTGCCGAAGTACTGGCGGGCCGCGGCGTCGGCCGGCGCGGACGACTCCTCCGCTTCGAGGTGCACGTGCACGTCGAAGGCCGCGAGCTGCCGGGGATCAATCGAGATGCGCCGCTTCACGGGCGGCCGATCGTTCGACACTGTGCACCACGCTCTCTGGCGGTTCCGCGGCGTACAGCAGCTCGACGAGCGCCGCACGATTCGCGAGGACCGCTTTCTGGTTGACGGACCCTTTCTCGGTGACCTCGTGCGCGTCGATCGCCGGCGGCTCGTCGAGCAGCAGCCATCGCCGCACCATCGTGGAGCTGCCGGGGAATCGGTCGGCGAACGCCTGCAGCCGCTCGCCGAGCTCCGTCGCAAACGCCTCGCAACCCATGGCCTGCCGGCGCTCGACGTTCGGAAACACGAGCGCGGCCACGAATTCGCGCGCCTGACCGGCGACGACGACGTCGTGGACCAGGTCGCCGGCGCTGGCGAGCAGGGCCGCACGGAGCGAGCCGACACGGACCCAGGTGCCGGTGGACAGCTTGAAGTCCTCGGAGAGCCGCCCCTCGAACACGAAACCTTGGGCCGGGTCGGCCTGGTCGGCGAACCCGAGCGCGTCGCCGAGCCGGTAGAAGCCTTCGTCGTCGAACGCCGCGCGCGTGGCCTCGTCGTCGCCCCAGTAGCCGGGCGTGATGTTGGGCCCGCGCAGGCGACCCTCGAAGCGCTCGCCGACCGGCGCCAGCTTCAGCTCGACGCCGGGGGCCGGCACGCCGATGCGCCCGCCGGTAAACGCCGCGTTGCCCGCGCACAAGGCGAACGGCGCGCTCTCGGTGGCGCCGAGCCCGGTGACGAGCGGAATGCGCCCGCGCGGCGTCTCGTCCGCGAGCGCGTCGAGATCGTCCGCGATCTGCTGGCGCAGGGCGGCGGCGGCGCAGAACAACATGCGCACGCGGCTGAAGAACCGCGCCCGCAGATCGGCGTCGGCGCGGAGCCGTGGCACGAGCAGCTCGTATCCTCGCGGCACGTTGAAGTACGCCGTGGACGCAATCTCCCGGAGGTTGGCCACCGTCGTCTCGAACGCCCCGGGCGTCGGCTTGCCGTCGTCGATGTACAGCGTGCCGCCGTTGTAGAGCACGAGTCCGAAGTTGTGGTTGCCGCCGAACGTGTGATTCCACGGCAGCCAGTCGCACAGGACCGGCGGTTCGTCCGCGAGGAGCGGCAGCACCGTTCGCAGCATCTCCTGGTTCGAGCAGAGCATCCGCTGCGTGTTGATGACACCCTTCGGCCGCCCCGTCGAACCGGACGTGTAGAGAATCTTGGCGATGGTGTCGCCGGTCACGCGGCGGTTCGCGTCATCGACGCCGGACGTCGCTCGAGTCGACGCGAGCTCGGCGAATGATGTGGTCCGCATCGATGGCGATGGCGAACACGTGACCACCTCAGTGCCGCCCGCGACCGCCGCGAGCGCGCGCTCGTATCGGTCCCCTTCCGCGGCGAAGACCATCCCCGGACCGAGCGACTGCCACACCGCCCGCAGCGTCGTGAACTCACGCGCGAGCAGCGAATAGGCCGGCGCGATCGGCGCGTACATGACGCCGGCGTACATCGAAGCCAGGGCCAGGACCGCGTGCTCGATGCTGTTGCCGGAGAGGATCACGACCGGCCGGTTCGCGGACAGCCGGCGGTCCAGAAGGGCCTGCGCCACCGCGCGCACGCGCGCGTGCATGGCGCCGAAGGTCACGGTGTTCCAGGTACCGCCGTCATCGCGACGCGCCAGGAAGATGTGGTCCGGTGTCGTCTCAGCCCAATAGTCGAGGCGTTCGGTGATCGCGGTGGGATACGGGCCGAGCGGCTGCGGGCATCGCGCATAGATCGCGCCGCCGCCGTGCTCGATGACCGTGCGCAGCGGAAGGATCCCTGGCGCCTGCATTCACGCCCCCGGACGGTCGAGCGCGCGGAACGACCCTCCGCTCGCGGCCAGCCGGGCCAGCAGCGGCGCGGGCGACCAGCGGGCGCCGTGCTCGGCGTGGAACGCCGCGATCCGGTCGTGAATCACGCGCAGCCCGACCCGGTCGGCGAAGAACATCGGCCCGCCACGCCACGCCGGAAATCCGTAGCCGTTGGCGTAGATGACGTCGATGTCGGAGGCCCGCTCGACGAAGCCCTCGTCCAGCACCTTCGCGCCCTCGTTGATCAGCGCATACAGGCACCGCTCGACGATCTCCTGATCCGTGAACGATCGTTGAGGAACCCCGGCCGAGGCCGCGCTGCTCCGGATCAAATCGATGACGACCGGATCGGGAGCGGCCTTTCTGGACTCGTCGTACGTGTACCAGCCGCGGCCGGTCTTCTGCCCCAGCCGTCCGAGCTCGTAGAGCTGGTCGGCAACGAGCGGCCGGCGTTCGCCGGGCTCGCTGAAGTGACCGAGCTCCTGCCGCACCCGCCACGCGACGTCGATCCCGGCCATGTCGTCCACGGCGAAGATGCCCATCGCCATCCCGAATTCGGTGAGGGCCCGGTCGACCTGTTCCGGCGTGGCCCCTTCCTCGACGAGGAACTGCGCCTCGTACATGTAGGGAAACATCAGCCGGTTGCCGACGAAGCCGCGACAGTTGCCGACGACGACCGGGACTTTGCCGAGCCGCCGGGCGAGGGCGAGCGCCGTGGCGAGCACGTCGGGGCTGGTGGCGCTGCCGCGCACCACTTCGAGCAGCCGCATGACGTGCGCGGGGCTGAAGAAGTGCAGGCCGACGACGTCTCCGGAGCGCGAGGTCACGCCGGCGATCTCGTCGATGTCCAGCGTCGAGGTATTGGTCGCGAGCACGGCGCCTGGCTTCGCCACGCCGTCGAGGTCGCGGAACACCTGCTTCTTCAACTCGAGGTTCTCGAACACCGCCTCGATGATCACGTCGGCGCGCTCGAAGCCGTCGAACGACAGCGTCGGACCGATTCGCGCCAGTCGCTCGGCAACGTCCGTCTGCGTCAACCGGCCCCGCGTCACCGACGCGTCGTAGTTGCGCCGGATCCCGGCCATCCCGGCGTCGAGTGATGCCTGGGAACTGTCCCGCAGCGTCACCGCCAGGCCGGCATTCGCGCACGCGACGGCGATGCCGCCGCCCATGGTGCCTGCCCCGACGATCGCGACGCGCTCGATCGGCCGCGGCTGGACGTCCTTCGACAGGCCGCGGATTTTGGCCGCCGCCCGCTCGGCGAAGAAGACGTGGATCAGCGCCTTCGCCTGTTCGCCGGTGACGCACTCGAAGAACAGCTCGCGCTCGCGGCGGCAGCCCTCTGCGAACGGCAGCGTCGTGGCGGCGGCGATCGCGTCGATCGCCTTCAGCGGCGCAACCTGCCGGCGCCGCACCTTCGCGGCCAGCTCTCGCGCGGAATCGAAGAGCGGCCCGTTGATGGCGGCGGTGCCGAGCCGATCGGATCGTTCGCTCGTCCTGCGGCCGGACACGCCGCCGGCGAGCGCGACGTCGCTCGCGACCCCGCGCGCATACGCGATCGCGCCGGTCGCGAGATCGCCGTCGATGACGGCGTCGATGAGCCCGCTGTCGCGTGCGTCTCCGGCTTTCATCGGCTTGCCCGTCACGCACAGATCGAGCGCCTTCGCCACACCGACGAGCCGCGGCAGTCGCTGCGTCCCTTCCGCGCCGGGGATGATCCCGAGATTGACTTCAGGCTGACCGAGCAGCGCGCCGGGGACCGCGACGCGGTAATGCCCGGCCATCGCCAGCTCGAGGCCGCCGCCGAGCGCCGTCCCGTGGATCGCCATCACGACCGGTTTCGAGTAGTTCTCGATCCGCGCGAGCAGGTCGTGCAGGTCGGCCGCCGCGGCGAGGTTTCCCCACGCCGCCTCTTCGAGGCTGGTGATGTCCGCGCCGGCCACGAACGTCCGGCCCGCGCCCTTGACCACGATCGCCGTCACGTCCGGGTCGTGTCCCGCCGACGTCAGCGCCTCGACGAGAGCCTCCGGCACACCGGGGCTGAGGGCGTTGACCGGCGGGTTTTCGACTTCGATCAGGAGGACGCCGTCGTGTCGCGAGACGTTGAGCCGACCCAGTGCACCGCGTGTGACGCTCACGAGGCCCCCTTCTCCGAGGCGGCATGTTCTTCGGCCGCAATGTGAAATGCCGTATTGGCCGCGGGAACGCCGGCGTAGAGCGCCAGCTGCAGCAGGATCTCCTCGAGATCGCAGAGCTCGAGCTCGTGCGCGAACCCCGTGCGCAGGTGCAGCCGGAACTCCTCCCAGCGGCCGAGCGCCGCCGTCGTCGTGAGCACCAGCAGGCGGCGGGTGCGGTGATCGAGACCGGGCCGCGACCAGATCGTGCCCCAGGCGAAGCGGGTGATCAGGTCCTGGAAATCGCGGGTGAAGTCGGTCGTCGACGCCAGGCTCGCGTCGACGTGCGCGTCCCCCAGCACGGCCCGTCGTACCAGCGTGCCGGCCTCGCGCGACGCGTCCGCCGGCGGCACGACGAACTCGAGCACCGCGCTCGCGAACGAGCGCGGCCGTTCGAGGTTCGACAGGTGCGCGGCCCGCAGGTGCACGACGCGCGAGCCGGCGATCGACGTCGCCAGCAGCGTCCCGTGCGGATCCCACGGCGTCGAGACATCCCGGGTGCCGCTGATGATCAACGTCGGGGTCTTGATCGATCCGAGCAGCTCCCGCTGATCCATGTCGCGAATCGCCGCGCAGCAGCCCGCGTAGCCGATCGGCGACGTCGCGAGCAGTGTCCGGCGGGACGACGTCACGACGGGCGCGTTGGCCTCGAGCGGCGCGGGCGAGAAGAACCGGCCCATGACCATGTCGGCCACGGCGGGCATGCCGCCCTCGAGCACGCTGCGGCGCCGCGATTCCATCGCCGACGGATCGGAGAGCCGAGGCGAGGTGTTGGCGAGCATCAGGTGCGTCAGGCGATCCGGCGCGTGGGCCGCCAGCCACATGCCGATCATCCCGCCCAGCGACAGCCCGCAGAAGGCGAAGGTGCGAAGGCCGGCCCGATCGGCGATGGCCAGGACGTCGCGGCCGAGCAGGTCGATGCGGTAGTCCCCCGCGGGCGCGCTCGAGGCGCCGTGTCCGCGCGTGTCGTAGCGCACGATCCGGAAATGCGGCAGCCACGCGGCGATCTGGGGATCCCACATCGTGTGGTCCTGGCCGAGCGAATGCGACAGGACCAGGGCTGGACGATCGTCGCGTCCTTCGTCCCGGTAGTAGTGGGTAGCGTCGTCGTGCTCGACGAAGGCCATCAGGATCCCCCCGTGCCGCCGAGCAGCTCGCGCCGCAGCGCCTCGGCATCGCCCAGTGCACGCTCCACGCGATCGATCGCGCCGAGCTCCTCCGGCGTCAATGCCCGGGCCACCTCGGGCAGTCCCCGAACGACGTCCGGAAACGACAGGGCGGATTCGCGACAGCGCTGCACGGCCTGGTTGACGAGCACTTTCGCCGCGTCGCGGCCGAGCCGCGCGCCGATGATCGTCACCGCCTGCTCGGCGAACACGAGACCCCGTGTTGCGTCGACGTTCATGCGCATGCGTACGGTATCGACGTGCAGCCCCTCAGCCACGCGCGCAAATGCCTCGGCGGCCGAGCCGCACGCCTGCACCGCCGACGCGATCGTCGGCCACTCCGCCTGGATTCCGCCGACCGCCCGCTCGTGTTCCTGCGCCGCGCCGGCGAGGAATGCGCCGACGAGGTGCGGCAACCGAACGGCCGCCGCCCGCGCGACGGCGCACCCGGACGGATTCCGCTTCTGCGGCATGGTCGAGGACCCGCCGCCAGGCTCCGCGACTTCCGCGACCTCGGCCTGCATCAGCAGGACCACGTCCTGCGCGGCCTTCCCAACAGCGGCGGTGTAAAGGCCGAGCGCCGCGACGAACGCGCCCAGACGATCGCGATCGGTATGCCACGGCGCCGCGACGGCCAGTCCCAACGACTGCGCCACATCCGAGACGACCCGCGAGGCCCCGTCACCGAGCGCCGCCCGCGTGCCTGCCGCGCCACCAAGCTGCACCACCAGCACGTCGTCCCAGGCCGCCGAGAGCCGGCGCCACGATCGATCGAGCGCCGCCCACCAGCCGGCAACCTTCAGGCCGAACGTGATGACCGCTGCGGGCTGCAGCAGCGTGCGGCCGAGCATGACCGTGGCGGCGTGGGCGTCCGAGAGCGATCGCAGGGCGCGGTCCACGCGAGCGTGATCAGCCGTGACGATGCCGCGCGCCTGTTTCAGGAGCAGCACGATCGCCGTGTCGGTGACGTCCTGGCTGGTTGCGCCCCAGTGCACGTACTGCGCACTGTCCGGGTCGTCCGCCCGGACGACATCGGTCAACGCTTTCACGAACGGGATCGCGGGGGTGGCGGATTCGCGGGCGTCACGCGCGAGCGCGCCGGGATCAAAACGATCGACGACGGCGGCCGCTTCGATCGCCGCTGCCGCCGCTGCGGGAATCGCTCCGGCCCGCGCCGCGGCGCGCGCGAGCGCAACTTCGAAGTCGAGCATGGCGCCCACGACGGCCGCATCGGAAAAGACGTCGGCAAGCGGTGGGGTCGTCGAGAGGCAGTCGATCAGCCGTGAGCTCATGGAGACGAGGGCAGGCCGTCAGACGTCGAAGAACACGGTTTCGGCGTCACCCTGCATCCTGAGGGTGAACTCCCACAGGGATGCATCCTCGCCCGGCCGCGACGCGAGCAGCGTCTGCCGGCGACCGGCTGGAACGAGTCCGAGGATGGGATCGACGTCGTGCCCGGGATCGCCGGCGAAATAGATGCGCGTGTAAACCTGCCGCAGCAGACCCCGCGCGAGCAGGCAGACCAGGATGTGAGGGGCCTGGGTCCCGTGCGCGGTCTGCACCGGACCGGGACGCACCGTCTCGAACAGGCACGTGCCGTCGGCATGGGTCGCGAGCCGGCCAAACCCGGTGAAGCCGGCACCTGCCGGCGCGGTCGGGGAGCCGTAGCGGCCGCCGGCGTCGGCCTGATAGAGCTCGAGGAGGGCGTCAGGGACGGGCGCGCCATCGCCGTCGAGGACGCGGATCCGCAGCTGGATCCGCTCGCCCGGCGTCGCCTCGCCGGCGATCTGCCCGAGCGAGTCGTCTTTCGCGATCCCGAAATGAAAAAACGGGCCGACGGTCTGCGACGGAGTGGCGATCGGCCGGGTGTCGTCGGTCATCGGCGGCTCACGTGCGCTGCTCGAACGGCGTCGACTCGCGGCCGCGCAGCACGATGTCGAACCGATAGCCGAGCGCCCACAGGGGCTCGGTGAGATCCAGGTCGAACCGGGACACCATGCGCTCGCGCGCGCGAAGGTCCGGGATCGACTGATAGATCGGATCGTGCGCAAACAGCGGGTCGTTCGGGAAGTACATCTGGGTGACCAGCCGCGACTGGAACGACGTGCCGAACAGCGAGAAGTGAATGTGCGCCGGCCGCCACGCGTTCGGGTGATTGCGCCACGGATAGGCGCCCGGCTTGATCGTCACGAACCGGTAGCGCCCCTCCGCGTCGGTCATGGCGCGGCCCGCCCCGGTGAAGTTCGGGTCGAGCGGCGCCGGATGATCGTCGCGGGTGTGGATGTAGCGTCCCGCCGCATTGCACTGCCAGAGCTCGACGAGCGTGTTCGGCACCGCCCGCCCATCTTCGTCCAGGACCCGGCCGGCGACGACGATCCGCTCCCCGAGCGGCTCGCCGGCATGCTGCCGCGTCAGGTCGTTGTCGGTGCCGCCGATCGGCAGCTCGCCGAACAGCGGCGCCGACAGATCCGCGAAGTGACGGGGGATCTGGATCAGCGGCTGCGACGGCGCGCGCCGCACCGTGGAGTTGTAGCGCGGATAGAACAGCGGCGGCTGCGTTCCCTTCACGTCTGCATCGCTCAATCGCGTCATCGGCTCCAGACCTCGTGCGCCACCCGTCCCACCAGTTCCAGCTTCTTCCGTTGATCGTCGGCCGACACGCGGTTGCCCTCGTGCGTCGACGCGAACCCGCACTGCGGGCTGACCGCGAGGCGCTCCAGCGGCACGATCCGGGCCGCCTCCTCGATGCGCCGGCGAATGTCGGACGCCGCCTCGAGCCGCGGCACCTTCGAGCTGATCAGGCCCAGCACCACGATGCGATCGTCGGGCACGTGCCGCAGCGGCTCGAAGCTGCCCGACCGCTCGTCATCGTATTCCAGCAGGAAGCGGTTGAAGCGCGATCGTGTGAAGACCTGCTCGGCAATGCGATCGTAGCCCCCCGAGGCGTAGAACATGCTCTTGTGATTGCCGCGGCAGATGTGGATCGAGAACGTCACGCCGGGGTGGCCGTCGATGATCGCGTTGTCGAGCTCGATGCAGGCATCCAGCATGCGGTCGGGATCGTTGCCGCGCTGGCGGTAGCCCTCGCGGATCGTCTCGTCGAGCAGGGCCGCGTACTGCGGCGCGTCGATCTGCACGTGTTCGCATCCGAGCCGGCGCAGCTCCGCGATCTCGCGGCGGGTGAAGTCCACCACATCGGCGAGGTAGGCGTCCCGCGTCGCATAGGCGTGCCGTGACTGCTCGGGATCGTAGTAGGCCGCCGCCTGCTGGGCGCTGATGAGCGTGACCTTCACCGGCCGGGAGGTCCGGCCGCGCAGGTAGGTGAACTCCTCGACCGCCATCTGCCGCCGCCACTTGCAGCTTGTCGACGACGACCGGCCGCTGCAGCCTCGCTTCGTGCCCTTCGCCGTCCCGGAACGTGATCGACCAGCCGGCGTGCCGGTCGAACCCCTCGAGGCTGTCGACGAGGTGGCCGTAGAACGCGTAGCGGCGCAGCTCGCCGTCGGTGACGAGATCGAGACCGGCGGCTTCCTGCAGCGTGACGGCGGCGTCCACCGCCGCATCCTCGATCGTCTTGAAGGCCGCCGGCGTCAGTTCCTGGCGCTCCAGCTGCGCGCGCGCCTCGAGCAGCGAGGGCGGGCGCAACAGGCTGCCGACGACGTCGGCGCGGGGCACGGTGGCGGACGCGCGGCCCGCGAGCGTGACGGGTGTCATCGGAACAGCAGCGGCGCCACTTCGCGGAGGTGGTGTCGCCACACGACCCACTCGTGCCGCCCGTCGGTTTCTCGATAGGTGTGCTTGATCCCCGCCTTCGTCAGCGCGTCCCGCAGCGCGACGCTGCCGGCCATCACCAGCTTGTCGTCCTTGCCGACGCCCACCCACAGCAGCTTCATCTTCTTGTTGGTGGCCGCCGCATCCTTGAAGAAGTCCGGGTAGTTCTGATCGGCGTTGTTGGCGCCGGCGCTCATGATCACGATCGAGTGGAACTTGTCCGGGTTGGCGAAGCCGATCGCCGCGCTCTGCCCGCCGCCCATCGAGAGCCCGCCGATGGCGCGGTTGTCGGGGTCCTTCATCGTGCGGAACTTCTGCTCGACGAACGGAATCACGTCCTCGAGGAGATCCTTGCCCACCGGTCCGCCGCCAAGTCCCGCGCCGGGCCCTGCCGGCGCCGCGGCGGCGGCGACCGGGCGTTCCGGCGCCAGGTTGACGCCCTGCCGCGCGTAGCCGAACGGGGTGACGACGATCATCGGCTTCGTCTTGCCGTCGGCGATCAGGTTGTCGAGGATGTAGTTGGCGCGGCCGGTGAGGATCCAGCTCGAGTCGGTGTTGCCGGACCCGTGCAGCAGGTAGAACACGGGATAGCGCGTGTTGCCGGTCTCGTAGCCCGGCGGCGTGTAGATCCACAGCGTCCGCGGCACACCGAGCGACTTCGAATGGTAAGTCTCGACGCGCACCGCCCCATGCGGCACGTTCCGCGCGTCGTCGAACTCGTCGCCCGGGATCTCGAACAGGTTGGCGGGCGGGAACCCGCCGAATCCCAGCTTCACCGCCGGGTTCACCGGGTCCATCGCGATGACGCCGTCGACGTTGAACTGGTAGTTGTAGACGTCGGGCGGGAACGGGCCGATCGTGACGCTCCAGACGCCGGCCTCGTCCCTGGTCATGGGATAGGTGCGGCCATCGAGCTCGCCGATGAGGGTGACCTCTTTCGCGTTGGCGGCGCGAAAGCGGAACGTGACCGTATTGTCAGACTTGACCTCGGGCGACACCAGCTGCGGGCCACGGCCGCCGCCGCGCGCGCCCGATGCCGGCGGCTGCGCCGGTGTCGACGCCGGCGGCGCCGGGGCCTGGCCGCGCAGGGTCTGGGCAATCAGCGCACACGCCAGCATCGCCATCGCCGCTCGCTTCAGCATGTCGGTCCTCCCGGAAAGTGGCGGCACACCGCGTGCCCGCGCGTGACGCTATTCTGCGCTGCGCGAACGTGTCAAGGCCGATTATCAGCACGATCGTGCGATTACCGCACGCCTTCTAACTTCTGACTTTTGCCTTCTGACTTCTGACTTCGTCGTCAGACGCGCTCGATGACGGTCGCGATTCCCTGCCCGACGCCGATGCACATCGTGCAGAGGGCGTAGCGGCCGCGCGTCCGTACGAGCTGATACATCGCGGTGGTCAGGAGCCGGGCGCCGCTGGCGCCGAGCGGATGACCGAGCGCGATCGCGCCGCCGAGCGGGTTGACGTGCGCGGCGTCGTCCGGCACGCCGAGCTCCCGCAGCACGGCCAGCGCCTGCGCCGCGAACGCTTCGTTCAACTCGATGACATCCATCTGATCGACGCGCAGCCCGGCGCGCGCCAGGACCTTCTGTGAGGCCGTCACCGGGCCGATCCCCATGATGCGGGGCGCGACGCCGGCGACCGCCGACGCGACGTAGCGGGCGCGCGGCCGCAGACCGTAGTCATGCACCGCCTTCTCGGACGCCAGCAGCATCGCGCACGCACCGTCGTTGATGCCGGAGGCATTGCCCGCGGTGACGGTCCCGTCGGGGCGGACGACCGGCTTCAGCTTGGCCAGCGCCTCGAGCGTGGTGTCGGTCCGCGGATGCTCGTCGGCGGCGACGGTGGCCGTGCCCTTCCGCGCCGGCACCGTGACGGGAACGATCTCCTCGGCGAGCCGGCCGTCCGCCATGGCCGCGCCGGCGCGCTGCTGGCTGCGGAACGCGAACGCGTCCTGATCGGCGCGCGACACCCCATACTCCGCGGCGACGTTCTCCGCGGTCTCGCCCATCGAGTCGACGCCGTACAGCTCCTGCATCTTCGGGTTCACGAACCGCCAGCCGAGCGTGGTGTCTTCGACGCGCACGCTGCGCGCGAACGGCGCCTCGGACTTGCCCATCACGAAGGGCGCCCGCGACATGCTCTCGACGCCGCCGGCGACGACCAGCTGCATCTCCCCGCTGGCGATGGCGCGCGCGCCCTGCGTGAACGCCTCCATGCTCGATCCGCACAGCCGGTTCACCGTCGCACCCGGCACCTCGTGCGGCAGGCCCGCGAGCAGCAGCGCCATGCGCGCGACGTTCCGGTTGTCCTCCCCCGCCTGGTTCGCGCAGCCGTACAGGACGTCGTCGATGAGGTGCCAGTCGGCGCGGGGATTGCGGTGGCGGAGCGCCTGAATGGGGATCGCCGCGAGGTCGTCGGTCCTGACACCCGCGAGCGCGCCGCCATAGCGGCCGAACGGCGTGCGCACGGCGTCACAGATGTAGACCGCCCGCTCAGTCATGCTCGTATCCGTCCCGCGAATCGGGCGCCGACGCCATCAGGGCATCCTACAACAGCCTCGGCAGTACCACGCGCGGCCGGACGGTTTCTCGATATCATCGTGAGGCCCATGACGACCATCTTGTCGATGTTCCGGCGCCATCGCCGCGCCGCCCCGTTCGGCATCGCGTCGGCGTTCGTCGTCCTCGCGGCCGGCTGGATGTCCGGAGCCGCCCAGGAACCGGCGAAGCCGCCGCAGCTGACCGCGGAAGACGAAAAGGGACGGCAGGCGTTCCTCCGCGCCTGCCTCAAGTGCCATCCCGCGGAGCGCGTCACCGCCGAAGGGCGGTCGCGGTCGCAGTGGGAGAACACGATGGTGGCGATGCAGACTTCGCGCGGCGCGGTGATCGCCGCGGATGAGTTCGACATCATCCTCAACTACCTGACGAAGTACCACAGCCGCGACAGCCTGGCGCAGACCGCCGCCGCGGCACCCGGGGCCGCCGGCCGCGGGCCGCGGGCGAACGTCGGCGCGGCCGATCGTCATCGCGTCGAACCGGCGGCCGCGGATCGCGGACGCAAGATCTACGCGGCTGAATGCGTCACGTGCCATGGTCCCAGCGCGCGCGGCACCGAGCGCGGCGCCAACCTGGTCCGCTCGACTCGCGTCCTCCGCGATCGCTACGGCAGCGCCATCGGTCCGTTCCTCAAGCAGGGACATCCGATGCAGACGTCGAAGTCGAGCACCGCGCTGACCGACGCGCAGATTACGGACCTCTCGCACTTCATCTGGGATCGGATCAACAACACGCTCCGTGGATCCCCGGAGTTCGACGTCAAGGACGTCCTCACCGGCGACCCGAAGGCGGGCCAGGCCTACTTCACCGGCGAAGGACGCTGCAGCGGCTGCCATTCGCCGACCGGCGACCTCGCCGGCTACGGCAAGCGCTATCAGCCGGTCGACATCCAGCAGCGGTTCGTGTTCCCGTTCGCCGCCGGCGGCCGCGGACGCGGCGGCAGCAACACGCGCACCCAGGTCACCGCGACCGTCACCATGGCCAACGGCCAGACGCTGTCGGGGGTCCTGGTCAGCATCGACGACTTCCACGTGTCGCTGCGCGACGCCTCGGGCGAGTACCGCTCCCTGGCGCGCACTCCCGACATGAAGATCGAGCGGAAGGATCCGTTCGCTGCCCACATCGAACTGCTCGACCGACTGACCGACAAGGCGATGCACGACGTGGTCGCGTATCTGGAGTCGTTGAAATGAGAGTAGCCTCAACTCCCAACTCCTCCGCCTTCGCGCGCGGCCTGGGTGACAGCGCGCGCTACGGCGAGACCTCGCCGGAGCTCGCATAACCCTCAGGCGAGCACAGGCGGATTCCGACTCCACCGACTCTGCGGGACGGCGGCGCCTGGGGGTCGTCTCTTGTTGTTGGTCGCCGCGACGGTCACGCTGACCCCGCAATCCCGCGTCGATCCCGCGGCTTTCCTCAAGCCGCCGACCGACAGCTGGCCGACGTTCAACGGCGACTACTCGGGCCGACGATTCAGCCCGCTGACGAAGATCACCAGCGGCAACGTCCATCAGCTGAGCCTGGGCTGGATCTACCGGATCACCGGCACCGGACTCGGCGCGATCAAGAGCACGCCGCTCCTGGTCAACGGCATCCTCTACTTCACCGTGCCCGACCATGTGTGGGCGGTCGACGCGCGGACGGGTCGGGAGGTCTGGCATTACCAGTGGCAGACGACCGGCGGCAATCACCTGGGCAATCGCGGCGTCGCCATCTACCAGGACTGGCTCTACTTCGAAACGCCTGACTGCTTCCTGATCTCGCTGAACGTCAAGGACGGCAAGGAGCGCTGGCGCAAGCAGATCTGCGACATCGACCGCTTCTACTACGCCTCGGTCGCGCCGACGGTCGTCAACAACAGCCTGATCGTCGGCGTCAGCGGCGACGACTTCGACATTCCCGGCTACATCCAGTCCCACAACCTGGAGAGCGGCGAGTTCGAATGGCGCTGGTATACGGTGCCGCAGAAGGCCGGCGAAACGGGCTCGGAGAGCTGGCCGAACGAGGACATGATGCGCCACGGCGGCGGCATGACGTGGCAGCCGATCACCTACGACCCGGAGCTCAACTACATCTACGTCACCACCGGCAACCCGCAGCCGGTCATCGCCCACAAGAACCGCGCCGGCGACAACCTGTTCACCGGCTCGATCGTCGCGGTCAAGGCCGACACCGGCCAGATGGTGTGGTACTTCCAGTCGTCGCCGCACGACACGCACGACTGGGACTCGACGCAGACCGCGGTGCTGATCGACGACGAGGTGAACGGCCAGAAGCGGAAGCTGATCGCGCAGGCGGCGAGAAACGGCCACTACTTCCTGCTCGATCGCGTCACCGGCAAGGCGATCGTCTCGGCCGAATACGTCAAGAGCAACTGGTGGAGCGGCTACGACAAGCGCGGCCAGCCGATCCCGAAACCGGAGAAGCACCCGCAGGTCGACGGCGCGCTGGTCTCGCCCAATCAGGGCGGAGCGACCAACTGGCAGTCGCCGAGCTTCAGTCCGGCGACCGGGTTGTTCTACGTCAGCGCGGCGCGCGCCTTCAGCATCTATTACATCTACGACCCGAGCGAGAACCCGCAGGGATGGGGCGGCTTCGATCGCGGCGGCTGGTCGGAATCGATGCTGCAGGCCATCGACTACAAGACCGGCAAGGTGCGGTGGACGCACAAGTGGGAAGGCAACGCGGCCCGCACCGGGCTCGTCTCCACCGCCGGCAACGTGCTCTTCACCGGCGGCCCGTCGAACGACATCGTGGCGCTGGACGCCACGAACGGCCAGGCGCTGTGGCACGCCGGCATCAACGGACCGATCACGAACGGCCCGATCACCTACGAGCTCGACGGCAAGCAGTTCGTCGTCGCGGCGTCAGGGGATACGTTGTGGACGTTCGTGATGAATGGGAAGTGACTACGCGCTCGCTTCCGCGAGCGTCCGCTTCATGTAGTCGATGCTCTTCGTCGCGATGGTTTCCGGGTCTGGCGTGTAGTCGAAGACTTCCACTGACACCCAGCGGTCGTAGCCGCTTTCGCGCAGCGCCTTGAAGATCGGCACGAAGTCGACGTCGCCGAAGCCCGGGCCTTTCAGGTTCGGATCGTTGGCGTGGAAGTGTCCGGTGCGCGGAATGTACTGGCGGATCAACTCGGGCACCGATCGACCCTCGCTGGACATCGCCTTCACGTCGAGGTGCAGCACGAAGTTCGGGTGCGCCACGGCCTCCATCAGCCGCGCCCCCTCCTCGCACGTGTTCAGAAAGTCCGTTTCGGCCGGGGCCAGCGGCTCGATACAGAGCATGACGCCGCAGTCGGCGATCGCCGGCATCGCCTGGCGGAACGTCTCGGCCGCGAAGTCGAAGGCCTGTTCCCAGGACACGCCCGGCAGCAGCGACCGTTGCTTCGGCGAGCCGAACACCATCAAGTCGCCGCCGAAGTCCTTCGTCGCCCTGGCGAGTTCGCCGAGGTAGTCGGCCGTGCGCTGGCGCACGTCGCGGTCGGGGGACGTCAGATAGAAGCCGCTCGTGCCGGCAAGCAGCCAGTGCAACCCGATGATCTGCACCCCGGCCTCGTCGGCCTGCTGACGCAACCGCCGGCGGTCGTCGGCGCCCAGGTCGGTGATCATCGGCGCGAGCGTGAATGGAGCGACCTCCACTCCCTCGTAACCGACGCTCTTGACGTAGCGGCAGACGCGTTCGAACGGCCAGTCCTTGAAATGTTCGTTGCACGTCGCGAACTTCATTCCAGTCCCCCGTCCCGCGTCCCGCGTCCCGCGTCCCGAGTCCCGAGTCCCGAGTCCCTTAGTCCCGCGTCCCCAGTCCCGATCGGTCCACGAGCGCCTTGAGATTCCGCCCGCAGATCGTGCTCGCCTCGAACTTGTCGCCGTTCGGGCCGGTCCAGTGGGTCTCGAGGCTGATCCAGCCCTTGTAGCCGTCGCGGACCAGCGCGTCGATCTGGCCGCGCCAGTCGATGCCCATCTCCCCCACCGGTCCCCACGTCGGCTTGAAGTCCTTCACGAAACAGTCCTTCGCGTGCACGTGGATGATCTGATCGACCGGCAGCTTCGCGTACCCGTCCGGGAACGGCACCTCCCCGAGGATCGAGGCATTGGCGGGGTCCCACAGGACCTTCACGGCCGGATGGCGGAAGGTCGCGAGGAGCGTCGCCGTCTCGGCCGCGGTGGCGACGTTGCACGCGTGCTCGTTCTCGAGGGCGATCGTCATGCCGCGGCTCGCCGCCTCGTCGCCGAGCGCGGCGAGCGCCGACGCGACCCGATCGTAGGTCTTCTGCGGCTCGACGGTGCGCCAGTACGAGAAGACGCGGATGATCTTCGCGCCGGTGCGCTCCGCGACCTCGAAGGCCCGGCGCGTCAGGCGCGGCTGGTCCTCGTAGGTGTGGGCCGAGCCGAACACGTCGTGCTGGACGCGGCTGTCGAGCGGCGGCGAGTCCGGCAGCACGCACTTCAGCAGCGGCGAGGCCAGCGACACGACCTCCATGCCGTGCGCCGTGACAGCCTCGCGCACCTTCGCGACCTCGTCGTCGCTGAGGTCGATCATGTTCTTGCCGAAGGCGACGCGGAGCTCGGCGCCGGTCATGCCGACCTCCGCCATGCGCTTCAGCGAGGCGTCGAGGTCGGCCGGCGAGAACTCGTCGGTGATGGCGGCAATGGGATACAGGCTCATTCGGGGAGCGGCTTTCCTTTGGTCTCTGGGGCGAACGGCACCGTGGCCAGCCCGATCAGGAACACCAGGCACATCGTGACGCCGGCGTAGCGCATCGGCTCGGGATACCCCGCGTAGACGCGGCTGGTGAGCAGCCCGAGCGCCAGCGGCCCGATCGCGGCCACGAACCGTCCGACGTTGTAACAGAACGACGTGCCCGTGCTGCGCAGGCGCGTCGGGAACAGCTCCGGCAGGTAGATCGCGTAGCCGCCGAACAGCGCAAGCTGGCAGAAGCCCATCAGCGGGATCATCCAGAAGATGTCGCTGAACGTGTTCAGGTTCCAGAACGTGTACGCGGTCGACAGCATCGCCGCCACGAAGGCAATCGCGAACGCGGGGCGGCGGCCGATCTTCTGCGTCAGGTGCGTGAAGGCGTAAATGCCGAAGAACGCGCCGGCGTTCTGCAGCAGCGACGTCATCCCGATCCAGAACGTGATCTCTCCGGGCGGCAGGTTCGACCGCTCCAGCACCGAGCGGAACAGATCGAAGCTGAAGAATCCGATGCCCCACAACCCGACCACGCCCGCGAACGCCAGCAGCATCCCGACGATGGCGTTGTAGCGCCAGCGCGGATCGGAGAACAGCTCACCCATCGAGCCGCGTTTGTGTCCGGTCTTGGCTTCCCGCTGCCATCGCTCGGGCTCCTTCAGCTTCTTGAACACGACGATGCAGAGGAGCGCCGGCAGCGAGCCGACCAGGAACATCGCCCGCCACGCGCTGTCGATGTAGCCGGCCGACTGCATCTGGCCGAGGATGATGCCGGCGGTCGCCGCCATCATGTTCCCGATCGCCGAGGACGCCTGCAGCCAGCCGAGCGCATACGGGCGCGCGCGATCGGGCAGCGACTCGGCGACCAGCGCCACCCCGACGGCGAACTGCCCGCCGACGCCAAGGCCGGTCAGGAACCGGTAGAACGCGAAGTCCCAGACGCCGACCGAGAACACGCTCAGGCCGGTGAACATCGAATACAGCAGGATGGTGTAGACCATCGTCCGGGCGCGGCCGACGCGGTCGCCGAGGATGCCGAAGTAGACGCCTCCGGTCGCCCAGCCGATGATGAAGATCGTCGTCGCGTAGCCCGAGTACTCGGCGATCATCGCCGGCGTCGCGTCCCGGCCCGAGCAGCTCGGCAACCGCCGGCCGCCGCGCCAGGTTGAACAGCTGCTGGTCCATCGTGTCGAACAGCCAGCCGAGCGACGCGACGATGAGCACGAACCAGTGGCCGCGATTCAGCTCGCGATACCAGGGGCCGCTCGCGGCTGTGACAGAGGCGGTGGCGGAAGGCTTCGAGTCCATCATGAGGTCAGGGAATCAATGTCGCCCGAGGTGAAACACTTCGGTCAAGGTCCGGCTGAGCGGCTGGCCGTCATCGGTCGCCGGCATCACATCCCGCATGTGGTGCCACCAGCGGCGGCAGACATCGGTCGCAGCGACCGCTTCCCAGCGTTCGATGCTGTCGAACTCCACATAGGCAAACAGATCGTTGGTGTCCTGGTCCACGAAGATCGAGTAGGTCTGGACGCCGTGCGCCCGCAGCGTGTCCGCCAGTTCCTGCCAGATCGGCTGATGGCGGCGCGCATACTCGTCCCGCTGGCCGGGATTGACGGACATCCGGAAGGCCCGCCGGATCACGACCGTCCGGCGAGGACCTGTTCCTCGTACGTCTTGATGTCCTTCAGCCATGCCCCGCCGACCGGAACGCCCGACGTCTCGCAGTAGCGATCCCAGACGGCGCCGAACGGCAGGGTCTTGATCTCCTCGAGCAGCGCCAGGCGCTCCGTGTAATCACCGTTGGCCTCGAGCGTGCGCAGCGTGTCCGTCGGCTCGAGGAGCGCCTTCAGCAGAGACTTGATCATGTTCCGGGTGCCGATCGTCCACGCCGCGACGCGGTTGATGCTGGCGTCGAAGTAGTCCAGCCCGATGTGCACCCGATCGAGGAAGTTGCCGCGCACCAGCTCCTGTCCGACCGCTTCGAGGTCGTCGTTGAGCACGACCACGTGATCGCTGTCCCAGCGGACGCCGCGGCTGACGTGCAGGAGGATCTCCGGCAGGAATATCAGCACCGAGCTGATCTTGTCGGTGACGGTCTCGGTGGGATGGTAGTGGCCCGAGTCCAGCGTCAGCAGCTTGCGGCGCGACACCGCGTAGCCGTAGTAGAACTCGTGCGAGCCGACGGTGTAGCTCTCGCAGCCGATCCCGAACAGCTTGCCTTCCACCGCATCCAGGTTGTGCGCGGGGTCGACCGCATCGTCGAAGATGGCATCGAGCGCCGTGATCAGGCGCTCGCGCGGCTGCACCCGATCGACCGGCGTGTCCTTCATGCCGTCCGGGATCCAGAAGTTCGTGACGCAGGTGTTGTTGAGGCTCTTGCCGATCGTGGCGCCGATACGCCGGCACGCCACGCCGTGCGCGATCCAGAACTCGCGGATGGCGGTGTCGGCGTGCGACAGCGTGAAGTTGTCGGCCGCGTTCGGATGCGAGAAGAAGGTCGGGTTGAAGTCGAGCCCGATGCCCAGCCGCCTGGCCCAGTCGATCCAGCCCTCGAAATGCTGCGGGCCGATCTGGTCGCGGTCGACGGTGCGGCCGCCGAATTCGCCGTAGAAGGCGTGCAGGTTGAAGCGGTGCCGTCCGGGGATCAGCGAGAACGCCTTCTGGGCGTCCGATCGCAGCTCGTCCGGCGTGCGGGCCTTGCCGGGATAGTTGCCGGTGGCGGCCAGGCCGCCGCCGAGGCCGGTTCCGAAATGCTCGAACCCGCCGACATCATCACCCTGCCAGCAATGGAGTGAGATCGGTACGCCGGCGAGACGGCTGAGCGCCGCGTCGGCGTTGACGCCGAGTTCGGCATAGCGGTCACGGGCGCTCTCATAGGCCCGTTCGATCGAATGACTTGGCATCGTCCTTGTCCTGCGGCGCACGTCCACCGTCGGTATGGGCGCCTCAGCATATCAGCGGTCGGGGCATTATGATCAGCGGCAGCCCGCGACCCCGCGGGCCCGCCCGCATTCACCGGTCCACCGAAATGACGCACCCGATTCTCGGCCTCCACCACGTCACGGCGACGGTCGACGACGCGCAGGCAGACCTCGACTTCTGCACGGAGGCGCTCGGTCTTCGCCTGGTCAAGAAGACGGTCAATTTCGACAACCGTCACGTGTATCACTTCTACTACGGGGACGAGCAGGGCACGCCGGGCACGATCTGGACGACCTTCCCCTACAAGGGCCGCAGCGTGCGCGTCGGCCTGAAGGGGGCGGGGCAAGTCACCGTCACCTCGTTCTCGGTCCCAGACCAGTCGCTGGACTACTGGCGCTCGCGTCTCGTCGAGCGTGGCGTTCACGTCCGCGACGCCGCGCCGCGGTTCGGCGAGGAGTCGATCGTCGCCACCGATCCGTCCGGCCTCGCCATCGAGCTGATCGGCACCGGCCGCGATCGGCGATCCCCGTGGCGCGCTGGCGCCATCGACGAACGGGCGGCCGTCCGCGGCCTCCACAGCGTGTCGATGGTCGTACGAGCGAAAGGGCCGACGCTCGAGTTGATGACCGGCCTGCTCGGGTTCTCCACCGTGAACGAAATGGCGGGAGTGACCCGGCTCGCGGTCAACGGCGACGAACCAGGCAAGACCATCGACGTCGTCGTCGATCCGGAGGCGGCGCCCGCGGCCAACGGGCTCGGGACCGTGCACCACGTCGCGCTCGCCATCGCGAGCGCCGACGACCAGCTGCGCCTTCGCGGCGAGCTGATTGCGCGCGGGTTCGACGTCACCGACGTCATGGATCGGCAGTACTTCCGATCGATCTACTTCCGCGAACCGGGCGGCGTGCTGCTCGAGGTCGCGACGGTGCAGCCGGGATTCACCTTCGACGAGACGCTGCCCTGCCTGGGGCAGGATCTGAAGCTCCCGCCGTGGGAGGAAGTGAATCGGGGAGCGATCGAGTCGGGCCTCCCGGCGATCGCGGTCCGAACGGCATCGTGAACCGTTTCACCTATCAGCTGCGGCCGGTCCGCGTCGTCTTCGGTGCCGGTGCCGCGGGCGAGCTCGGCGCCGAGCTGAGCCGCGCCGGCTACACGCGTGCGCTGCTGCTCGCGACGCCGGGCCGTCGCGAACTGCTCGATTGGCTCGACGCGGTTCTCGGAGACCTCTCGGTGGGCCGCTTCGACCGCGCGCAGCTCCACGTGCCAGCCGCTGTCGTCGAAGGCGCGGGGCGCGACGTGGACCGCTTGCGCCCTGACTGCCTCGTGTCTGTCGGCGGCGGGTCGGCGATCGGCCTCGGCAAGGCGCTGGCGGTGGAGCGGCACCTGCCGCTCGTCTCGATGCCGACGACGTACTCGGGATCGGAGATGACCGACATCTGGGGCATGACTCGCGAGCACGCGAAGTCGACGAGCCGGAGCATCCACGCCGCTCCAGCGATCGTCATCTACGACCCGGAGTTGACGCTCTCCCTGCCCGCGCCGGTCAGCGCGGCCAGCGGCATGAACGGCGTCGCACACGCGGTCGAGGCGCTCTACGCGTTCGACGCCAATCCGCTCGCCTCGCTGCTCGCCGAAGCGGCGCTCCACGGATTCGCGACCGCGCTCCCCGTGGTGGTTCGCGACGGCTCGAACGTCGACGCGCGCACCGCGGCACTGCGGGCGGCGCACCTGGCCGGCGTCGCGTTGAACCAGACCTCGATGGGGCTGCATCACAAGCTGTGTCATGTGCTCGGCGGATCGTTCGGGCTGCCGCACGCCGACACCCATGCTGCCCTGCTGCCGCACGCGACCGCCTACAACCGCGACCACGCCCGCGAGGCGATGGCCACGATCGCGCGCGCGATCGGATCGGCGGATGCGGCGGAGGGACTGGATGCCCTGAACCGGGAGATCGGGGTGGTGCGGTCGCTGCGCGAGCTGGGCCTGAAGGCCGAGCATCTCGATCGCGCGGCCGACCTCGCCATGACCGCCACTTACCCCAATCCGAGGCCGGTGACGCGCGAGGGGGTGCGGACGATTCTCGATGACGCGTTCCATGGACGGGCGCCGCGCTGAGCGCGACTTCACCCGAGCAGGGTGCGCACGGCCTCGATTTCGTCGGTGTTGATCGTGTGGCCCATCTGCGGATAGATGCGCTCGTCCACGCGCGCGCCGAGGCGACGAAACACCTCCGCGCTTTCGCGGACGCGCTCGACCGGGATGTGCGCGTCGACGTCGCTGCAGCCGAGGAACACGGGGGTGGACGCCAGCGTGCCTGCGTAGTCGCGGGGCGTGCCCGGCGGCCCGATCAGTCCGCCGCTCAAGCCCGCGATCCCGGCAAAGCGGCGTGGGTTGCGCGCGGCGAACTCCAGCGACAGGCAGGCTCCCTGAGAAAAGCCGAGCAGCGCCACGCGCGGCGAGCCGATCCCCCGCTCCGACAACCCTTCGACGAGCACGGCCAGGCGCCGCAGCGCGGAGCCGAGCGCGGGCTCGTTCTTCTCCATCGGCGTGAGGAACGAATACGGATACCAGGTGTTGCCCGCGGCCTGCGGCGCCAGGTAGGCGACGTCCGCGAGCTGCAGCTCGTGCGCCAGTCCGAGGATGTCCTGTGCGGACGCGCCCCGTCCGTGCACCATGATGACGGTGATCCGTGCGTCTTCGGGCTCGGGCCCGTAGGCCAGGATCGGCTGGCCGGCGTGTGGATCGGTGCTCATGCCGCCCGTTCGCCTCTCGTGATGATCGTCATGCAGCCTCGCGTTCGAAAGTCAGGTAGAGCGGCCCTACGCCAAGCAGGCCGAGCAGCGAGTAGGTGCCGAATCCGGATCGGTTCACCGCGATGAAGCGCGCCTGCTCGCCCGGACGCAGGTCGACGTCGAGCGTCTTCCAGAACAGCGTGTTGTGCGCGCGCAGCCGGTGCGGCCCGGCGGGAACATCGCGCGTCAGGGTGTCGCCGAAGAGCAGCGTCCCGAACGAGTCGCCGTCGAGCGAGACGATGATCTGCCGATCGCGAACGTCCTCGGGGTGCTTGCGGACGATCGTGATGCGGGCAGCCGCGGCTTCCATCCTCCCATCGTATCTGTTTCGCGAGCTCAGACGCCGAACGCGGCGGGCGAGCTTGGGAAGAACACGAGACCATGGGTATACGAGCGAACGGAGTTCTCGGAGGTACCGGATCTTACAAACGGAGCACCGGCGGCAACGAAGACCAACGGAGAAGACAGCTTCGCGGGTGCCGGCATCGCCGGCACTTCGGTGGGTCCGACCCCGATCTCACAAACGGCCTTTGGATCACTGCGCCGCTTGTGAGATCGGGATCGGGCCCACCGCAGCCGCGCGGAGCGCGGCCCGCGAATCGAACCTCCGATAGCCTCCGTTGTCTCCGATGCTCCGGTTATTAGATCCGGTCTCTCCGTACCCTCCGATAACTCCCGGCCGGTCCGAGGCCGGACGGGGCGAAGGCAATGTTAGGATCGCGCGCGAATCGTGAAGCTGCTGCGTCTACTGCTGTCGTCGGCCGTCGTGTCGACACTGGCCTGCGCGTCGGCGCCGCCAGGGCCGTCAGGGCCATCGTCTGCGCCACGCGTCGCGCTCGTCGTCGGCGTGGCGTCGATCGACATCACACCCGATCAACCGATCCGGCTCACCGGCTACGGCAATCGTGCGCGGCCCGCCGCCGTCATCGGGCAGCGGCTCCGCGCGAAGGCGCTGGCCTTCGGCGCCGACGGCGCCGAGCCGGCGGTGCTGATCACGGCGGACCTGATCGGCGTCAGCCGCGCCATCACCGAGGACGTCTCATCACGGCTGCGCGCGGCGGGCATCGAGCGGCATCAGCTGGCGATCGCCACCACCCACACGCACACCGGACCCAGCCTCGCCGGCGTGCTGCCACACATCTTCACCACGCCGCTCACCGCGGACGAGCAGACGGCGATCGACGCCTACACGCGGACGCTGACCGGCAAGCTCGAACAGGTGGCACGGGCGGCGCTGGCGGATCGACGGCCCGGGAACGTCGAATGGGCCGTCGGCACGGCGCGGTTCGCGGCGCACCGGCGGGTGATGAAAGACGGCAAGTGGGCCGCGTTCGGCGTCGATCCGGAAGGGCCGGTCGATCACGAGATGCCGCTGCTCGCGGTGCGCCATCCCGACGGCCGGCTGCGTGCCGCCCTGGTCAGCTACGCCTGCCACGCGACCACCTTCGACGGCAACGACAACTTCGTCCACGGCGACTGGCCCGGCGCGGCCCAGGCGGCGATCGAGCAGCGGCATCCGGGCGCGGTCGCGCTCGTGACGATCGGCGCCGGGGCGGATGCGAACCCGAACCCGCGCGGACGCGGCGTCCGGGACGTCGAGCGTCATGCGATCGAGATCGCACAGGAAGTCGATCGCCTCCTGGGTGCGGTGATGCGGCCACTCACCGCCACACCGCGCGGCGTGGTCCGTGACGTCGAGCTCGCCTTCGATCGGGTCCCGGCGCGGACAGAGTGGGAAGCGCAGGCCACACGACAGGACGCGGCCGGCGCCTATGCGAGGGCCGTGCTGCAGAGGCTGGATCGCGGCGAGGCGGTTGCCACAGCCTATCCGTATCCAGTTCAGGCGTGGACGTTCGGCCGCGATCTCGCGATGGTGTTCCTGGCGGGAGAAGTCGTGTCGGAGTATGCGCTGCGGCTGAAGCGCGAGCTCAATGGCGCGAAGCTGTGGGTCAACGCCTACAGCAACGACGTGCCGTTCTATGTGGCGTCCCGACGGATGATTCCGGAGGGTGGCTATGAAGTGGATCGGTCGATGGTCTTCTACGGCCAGCCGGCGCCGCTCGCGCCAGGGACTGAGGACCTGATCGTCCAGCGCGTGCGCGCGCTGCTGCCGGCGGCGTTCACGCGCCGATGAGGTCGGGGCGCGAAAAAATGGGTGTCCGCGTACTACCCACGGACACCCTGCCGTTGAGCCGGCCTTCTGGTTCTGCCCGCGCTAGCGGGAGATCGGCGGGCACTCCCCGGCAGCCGCGCGAACCGAGATCACTTCGAACTCGCGAAGCTTGAGGTCCTTACCGACCGCGTCTTCGGCCGTCTGTGCGGCTGCGTTCGGCGCGGTGCCGCCGGGTGCCATCGCCTTTGGCTTGCCGGTGATTTCGACACGCTTCCCGACGTACTGCTCGAGCTGACCTTCACCGGAGCCCGTCAGTTCGTAAGCGTCGCCTGCGGCGCCGCTGGTGCCCACGGTCTCCGACGGTCTCGGTTCCCGAAGCCGCCGCACCCGCTGGACGCGCGCCGACGAGCACGAACTCGTTCCCCGCGCCCACGCCGGTGTTGGCCGCGCCGCCCTTGCCGGCGTCCTTCGCTTGACGGTAGTCGGCCTCACGCTGCACGCAGCCGGCCACTGTGATCTGCTGCGCGTCCGCTGGCGGCGCAGGCTGCTGCGCGGCTGAGGGCGCGCTGCCAGCCGTCGGCGGCGCCGGTGGCTGAGTCGTCTGCGCGAACACAGCCATTCCCGAAGCCAACACGACCGCTGAACAGAAGCCGCCTGTAATTACGTTCTTCATCATCGGTGCTACTCCTTCACTCGCAGAGTGGTTCCTATCGCAGCACTCTCCTGCAATGAAGGGACCGTCACAACGGCCGGGCCGGCAATTCAGCTATTGCGGCGCGATGCGGGGCGCTTCTCGTGGCGGGCTCTTACGGCTCAACTCGGTGCCGCGCGTCGTCACGGCGTACTTCGCGAGCATGTTGGCGCGCTCCCACCCGGGCAGCGCACGCCGGTCGCGGAGGTACTTGAAGTAGTTCGCGGCCACCTCGGCGAAGTGGGCTTCGTGGCCGACCCGGAACGCGTCGGGGATCGTCACGTGGATTTCGGCGCCGCGATCGACAGCCGCCACTCCGGGATACGCACGCTGCAGCGACTGGAGCAGTGCCTGCGCGCCGGCGAGCACTTGTGCATGAACGCCAGGCTCGGACGGAACGACGTACAGCTCGGGCCGGTAACGATCCGCGCGCGTCTGGCGCACTTCGACGCGGGCGCGTGTGCCCTTGTACACGGCGAAGTGGGTGTCGCCCGCCCCCGCCGGCGCTTCCCAGTCCCAGATCACGTTGAGCGTCGTGTGAACGCCGCCGAGCGCGTACGAGACCAGCGTGTTGCAGTAGTACTCGAGCCGCCCGTCCTTCACCGATGCGGACAACGCCGTCGGAAATCGCGCCTCGCCGGTGACGCGCCGGAACTCGGCCTCGGGAATCCAGGTCGGCCATCGCTGCGCCGCGGTGACCTGCACGTCCGCCCGGTAGTCGAGCGCCTGATCCGGAAACAGCGTCCACTGCACCAGATCCACGAGATGGGTACCGACGTCGTTGAGGCCTTCCGTCTCGTCGTTGCTGAAGAACCAGGCGGGCCGGATGAGTGGCGCGCCGGCAACGGTCTTCATCAGGTTGTGCACGCTCTCCATGTAGACCGCCGGATCCCCGGGCGTCCCCTTCACGATAGTGCCGAACACCGCAGGATCGTTGACGAGCGCGCGCTGGAGGATCGAGGTGATCTCGTACCGCTCGGTCATGATGTCGTAGGCGACGGTGCCTTTCTCGTCGGCCACGGCCAGCGCCGCCTCGAGCTTCGACAGGTCGTCGGATTTCAGGATCCACGGCTTGTCCGCCAGGACGTGCAGGCCGCCGCGCACCGCCGCCCCGATGCGATCGATCTTCGTCCGGTTGCGGCCCGACAACACCACGACGTTGCCCGGCCGCTCCTGGAGCATGCGTTCGAAATAATCCGGTCCGGTGTGGACCTCGACTTCCCACGCCGTCGGCCGATCGGCGCGGCTGTTGAACGCCGACACGCGCTTCAGGTGCTCGAACAGATCGGGGCCGAGCGGCGCGTAGACGTCGACGCGCTTGTCGACACCCGCGTACATGTCTTTCTGGATCAGGGCGGCATGGAAGTGCCCCGGATCCACGGTCATCAATCGCACGTCGGTCCTCGCTCCACCCCGATCCTGCCCGATCGCCGCGAGGCCGGCCAGCACGGCCGCACCGCCGATCGTCATCAGGTTGCTGTGCATGCTGCGCTCCGTTGCCAGTCCGCTACTTCCGGTCGATCAACACGACGTCGGAATTGTCGTGCCCGCGATCGAAGACGATGCGCGCGCCGTCCGGGGTGATGTCGAACGTGCGCATCGCCGCGCGGCTGGTGAATCGCGTGAGTTGCCGGCGCGCCGTGGTGGCGATGTCGAGCAGCCAGAACTCCTGCCACAGGCTGCTCCCCTGCATGTACACCAGCCCGCGGCCGTCCCGGACGAACCGGTAGCGCGCGCCGACCGCATTGCCGTCGCCGTAAATCGTGATCCGCGGCAGCTCGACCGGCGTGCCGTCAGGTCGCACCGCCAGGAGCGGCGCCTGATTGCCCACCAGCGTCCCGGTGTAGACGATCAACGAAGAGTCCGGCGCCCACTCCGGGTTGAGCGCCTGTCCCTTCACCAGGCGAACCGGCGACCCGCCGTCGGTTGGAATCTTGAACAGGCCCGCTCCCGAGCCGTCGTTCCCGCCGACCGCGACCCACGTCCCGTCCGGCGACCACGACGCCGCACCCTGGACCTGGATGGTGTCGGCGAGCGGCTGGAGCTCGGCGCCGTCCGCGGACATGATGTGCAGGCGCAGCGCCTGCTGCCGCCGCAGCGGCAGCACGATCCGTCGTCCGTCGAACGAGACCGCCGGCGGGGCGTGCAAGGGTCCGTTCGCGGCTTTCCAGATCTCGACCGCCTGCCCGTCCTGCAGCCGCCACAACCCGTCGCCGGCCCCGGTCGACGAGAGATAGAACAGCGCCTGCCCGCCGAACCGCGGCACGTGCGCCCGGACGCTGGGCACGTCGACGCGCTCCGCGTCGCGATCCTCCGCCACGCGATCGAGGATCGGCGTGCTCCACAGCGACGCCGTCGGATTCGCCACGGTGGCGACGATGCGGCGGCCGTCGAGGCTGGAGGCGACCGAGGTGTAGCGCTCGAGACCGTAGCTCACGCGCCGGGTCTGCCGGCTCTCGACGTCGAGCGCCCACAGCCAGGGACCCGAGCCGTCGGCGTCGGGCGACACGTAGAGCACCGTACGCGCATCGAGCGGCGCCACGCTGCGGACGTCGCTGTCGTGCGTGGTGAGCCGCTCGGGCGTGCCCCCCTCGGGCGCGATGCGCCAGACGTCCATCTGCCGCGCCTGCCAGATGCCGCTGACGAAATAGATCCAGCGGCCGTCCGGCGACCAGGTCGGGAAATGATTGTGGCCCGCGGGGCCGTGCACGAAGATCTGGCGCGCGCCCGACCCGGCGCGATCCGCGACGAACATCGGGTCGCCGGCGTCGTTGGTATGGTAGACGACCCGCGCGCCGTCCGGCGCGAACGCGACGTTGACGGTGTTCTCGCGCAGGAACACGCGCGGCCTGCCGCCCATCATCGGCAGGAGCCGCAGCCGCCGGTTCGCCGATCCCAGCCCGGCCAGCCAGATTTCCGATCCGTCGGCGGTGAACCCGATGTTCCGCACCGGCAGCAGCAGTTCCTCTTCCTTGCCGCGCGTGAGATTGACGAACGTGCCGGTGCCCACCTGCGTCAGCCAGATGTCCTGCGGACCGTCGCGGTCGGCACGGAACGCGACGAAGCGGCCGTCCGGCGAAATCGCCGCCGACGATTCTGCGCCGTCGAAATCGGTGAGGCGCGCGAAGACCGCGTCGGCCAGCGGATTGCGCCATTCCGGGGTGGTGGGCTGCCGCCCCGACAGGGCATACGCGATCGCCGTCAAGGCCAGCGCGGCGATGCCGAGGACGATCGCGGCCGTGCGCCACAGGCCACCGCCAGACTGCAACGCGAGCTGGGGATCGTCGGCCGCCACGCCCGCGGCCAGCGCGTCGCGCAGCTCCAGGCGCGCGTCGCCGATGTCGCGCAGCCGCTCCCGGTGATCCTTCTCGAGGCACCGGCGCAACAGCGCGTGGATACGCGACGGCAGTCGATCGGGAAGCCGGCCCCAGTCTGGATCGCGGCCGAGAACCGCCGCGACCGTGTCCGAGCTGGTCTCGCTGCGGAACGGCGCGTCGCCGGCAAGCATTTCGAAGAGCACGCATCCGAACGCCCAGATGTCGGTGCGCCTGTCCACCTGCCGCCCGCGCGCCTGCTCGGGGCTCATGTAGCCGGCCGTCCCCATCACTGCGCCGAGTTTGGTGTGGTCGTGTTCGGTGAGCGTGAGTTCGTCCGGCTGCGACGCCTGGGCGGTGTCGAACGCCTTGGCCAGGCCGAAGTCGAGCACCTTGATCCGCCCCTCGTCCGACAACGTGATGTTGGCCGGCTTGAGGTCGCGGTGCACGATGCCCTTGTCGTGCGCCGCTTCGAGCGCCTGCGCGATCTGCAGCGCCAGCACCAGCGCGTCGGCCACCGGGATCGGTCCGAGGCGGAGCCGCTCGCCGAGCGTCTGCCCGTCCGCCAGCTCGAGCACCAGCGCGCGGATGCCTTCGGCCTCGTGAATGCCATAGATGCTGGCGATGTTGGGGTGGTTGAGCGACGCGAGAATCTGCGCCTCGCGCCGGAACCGCGCCAGACGCTGCGGGTCGGCCGCGAACACGTCGGGCAGGACCTTGAGCGCGACGTCACGCTGCAGCTCGAGGTCACGCGCCCGGAACACTTCCCCCATGCCGCCGCGGCCAATGGCGGCGACGACTTCATACGATCCCAGACGCGCACCCGGCGTCAATCCCATGGCTGAACTGGATTCCCCGCAGAGCGACGGATTATACGCCGCGGCTCGCACCTCGCGCGCCCGCACATAGCACGTCCGCACGTCCTGACGTAGCACGTAGCCCGTGGCACGTCAGCACGTGCGCACGTTGCACGTAGCACGTCGCACGTGGGACGTGCCTATAATCGGCACGTCCCATGACACCTGACACCAGCCTGCGGCCCGGCCACGCGATCCGGGAGCGGTGGCTCACTGCCGAGAATCTTGCCGCGCGCGCCCTGCTCGAGTCGCAGACGCTCGGCGAGGCCGCGCCGAGGATTCTCGAGGCGATCTGCCGCGCGCTGGGCTGGGAGCATGCGGCGATGTGGCGCATCGACGGCGAGACCCATGTCCTGCGCTGCGTCGAGGTCTGGAACGAGTCGCCGGGTGCGTTCGCCGGGTTCGCGGCGGCCAGCCGCGCCTCGACCTTCGTCAAGGGCGTCGGCCTGCCGGGACGGGTGTGGGCAAGCGCCGAGCCAGCCTGGATACCCGACGTCGTCAGCGACGCCAACTTCCCGCGTGCGCCGATCGCCGCGAGCGAGGGCCTGCACGCGGCGTTCGGCTTCCCCGTCATGGTCCGCGGCAAGGTGCACTACGTCCTCGAGTTCTTCAGCCGCGAGATTCGTGAGCCCGACCCGGAGCTGCTGTCGATGCTGTCCACCGTCGGCACGCAGATCGGCATGTTCATCGATCGCCGCCGCGCCGAAGAGGAGCTCGACCGGTTCTTCACGCTGTCCCTCGATCTCCTCTGCGTCGCCGGCTACGACGGTTACTTCACGCGCGTGAACCCGGCGTGGACCAAGCTGCTCGGCTACACCGAGGAGGAACTGCTGTCACGCCCGTACGTGGAGTTCGTGCACCCGGAGGATCGCGAGGCGACGGCAGCGGCGACGGCCAAGCTGGCCGACGGCGAGTCGGTGGTCTATTTCGAGAACCGCTACCTGCACAAGGACGGCACGTTCCGGTGGCTGTTGTGGGCTGCCACCCCGTACGCCACCCACCGCATCGTCTACGCGGCCGCTCGCGACATCACCGAGCGCAAGGCGGCCGAGGACACGCTGGCGTCGTATGCGCGCGAGCTGCGGACCTCGCAGTATGCGCTCGAGGACCAGGCGTCACGGCTGGTGCAGCTGGTCAAGGAGCTGGAAGTCTCCAAGCAGCGCGCCGAGGAGGCCACCGAGGCAAAGAGCGCGTTCCTCGCCAACATGAGTCACGAGATTCGCACGCCTTTGAACGCGATCCTCGGCATGACCGTGCTGGCGCTGAAGACGAAGCTGACGGCCGAACAGCGCGACTATCTCGCCACGGTGAAGTCGTCGGCGGAGGCGTTGATGGGCCTGATCAACGACATCCTCGACTTCTCGAAGATCGAGGCCCGCCGTCTCGACCTCGAACGCGTCGACATGAACGTGCGCGAGACGGTCGAGGACGCCGTCAAGCTGCTGGCGCTGCGCTCGTCGGAGAAGGGACTCGAGCTCGCCTGCCATGTCGCGCCCGACGTCCCGGACGTCCTGCTCGGCGACCCGGGCCGGATCCGTCAGGTCCTGCTCAACGTGGTCGGCAACGCAGTGAAGTTCACACCGGCCGGCGAGGTCGTCGTCGACGTCGCGCTCGAATCCGCGGTTGCCGATCGCGTGACCCTGCATTTCGCCGTGACCGACACCGGGATCGGCATCCCCGCCGACAAGCAGCCGGAGATTTTCCAGGCGTTCACGCAGGCCGACGTGTCCACGACCCGCCGCTTCGGCGGCACCGGCCTCGGCCTCGCCATCGCGCTGCGGCTCGTCGAGCTGATGGGCGGACGCATCTGGGTCGAGAGCGAAGTGGGACGGGGCAGCGCCTTCCACTTCACCGCCAACTTCGAGCGTCCGTCGACCGACTCCCCCGCGCGCAGCGCGCCAGAGCCCGCCGCCCTCGAGGGCCTGCGCGTCCTGGTCGTCGACGACAACGCGACCAACCGGCGCATTCTCGAGGAAATGCTCGCCAGCTGGCGCATGGCGCCGACCGTCGTGCCCGATGCCGACACGGCGATGTCCCGCCTCCAGGACGCGGCAGCCACCGAGCGGTTCCACGTGGTGATCTCCGATTGCCAGATGCCCGACGTGGACGGCGTCGCGCTGGCCAAACGCATCAGGCGTGACCAGGCGCTCCTCCGCACGCCGATCGTGATGCTCACGTCGGCCGGGCGCGCGGACGAAGCCGCGCGGTTCCGCCAGATCGGCGTCGACGCGTATCTGGTCAAGCCGGTCAAGCACTCCGATCTCCTCGACACGCTGGCGACCCTGTTCGATCCCTCGGCACGCGCCAGGTCAGAAGCTGCCGCCGAGCAGCCGGCCGCACCCTTCCGTCCGCTTCGCATCCTCGTCGCCGAGGACAACGTCGTCAATCGCCGCCTGGTGACGACGCTGCTCGAGAAGCGCGGACATGCGGTCACCGGCGTCGAGAACGGCCGCGAAGCGGTGAAGGCAGCCGACGGCGCACCGCCGTTCGATCTCGTGCTGATGGACCTGCAGATGCCCGAAATGAGCGGATTCGAAGCGACCGAGGCGATCCGCCGCGCCGAGGCGCGCACCGGCGCCCACCTGCCAATCGTGGCGCTGACAGCGCACGCGATGCAGGGCGATCGCGAGCGCTGCCTGGCCGCCGGCATGGATGCCTATCTCCCGAAGCCCATCGATGTCGACGAGCTGATCGCCACCGTCGAGCGCATCGGCGGTGTCGGCCCGCCAGTGGCCGCGCCACGCCGCACGACCGCGCATCCGCCGAAGTCGGACGCGATCTTCGACGAACGGTCCGCGCTCGCCCACACCGGCGGCGATCGCAAGCTGCTGAAGGAAATCATCACGCTGTTCCGCTCGGACGCGCCGTCGTATGTCAGGCGGATCGAGCGGGCGCTGAAACGCGAGGACGGCGAGGCGCTGCGCACCGCGGCGCACGGACTGAAAGGCGCCATCGCCACCGTCGGCTCGCCGGCCGGGCGGCAGGCGGCGGCGGAGGTCGAGCACGCCGGACGAAGCCTCCGCTTCGACGTCGCGGCCACGTCCTACGTTTTGCTGCTCCGCCGCATGAAGCAGCTCGACGCCGCGTTCGTCGCCGCGAAGCTCGCGAGGGCTTCGGTGAAGCGACGCACGCCGCGCCCGGCGGTCAGGAAGCGGAAGAAGTCATGAGCAGGATCCTGGTGGTGGACGACGACCGGATGACCCGGCACGTGCTGAAGAAGGTGCTGACCAGCGCCGGGTTCACGACGTCGGTGGCCAAGGACGGCGTCGAGGGGCTGAAGGCGCTGCGCGCCCAGCGCTTCGATCTGCTGCTGCTCGACGTCTGGATGCCGCGGATGAACGGCCTCGACCTGCTCGCGCAGATCCGCACCCGGAAGTCCCGCCCGCGCGTCCTGGTCATGACGTCGGACGATGCGCCGGAGACGCTGCTCAGGGCGGTGCGGGAACAGGCGTTCGATTACGTGCACAAGCCGGTCGAGCCGGCCGTGCTGCTGCGCACCGTGCGCGACGTCCTCAAGGCGGAGGCGGCGCCGCCGATCGAGGTCATCTCCGCGCGGCCCGAATGGGTCGAGCTCGTCGTTCCGTGCACGCGCGAGGCGGCCGAGCGGATCCAGAACGTCGTCGCGCAGCTCGACGCGGATCTCGACCCGGAGGTGCGCGAGTCGATCGCGTACGCGTTCCGGGAGCTGTTGCTGAATGCGGTGGAATGGGGCGGCAAGCTCGACCCGAGCCGCAAGGTGCGGATCTCGTGCCTGCGCGCGCAGAAGATGCTGCTCTATCGGATTGCGGACCCTGGGCCCGGCTTCAACATCGCGAATCTGCCGCACGCCGCGATCGGCCACGAGCCGACGCAACCCATCGCCCACATGGACGTCCGCGAGGCGAAAGGCATCCGGCCCGGCGGCTTCGGGCTGCTGATGGTCAGGGCCAGCGTCGACGAGCTGCTCTACAACGAGAAGCGGAACGAGGTCGTGTTCGTGAAATACCTCGAACGCAAGCCGGGGACGCCGGAACGCGGCGGGCGCTAGCCTCCGTAGTAGCCGCTGCGGGCCTTGACCCTCGCCGACGAACGCTTGACGCGCACGTCGAGCCGCCGCCACTCCGGACCGGACGCCGCCTCAATCGCCAGCACGTACTGCTGCCGGAGCTGATTGACCAGGGCCGACGCGGCCACCACGGTCTCGGTGAAGCTGCTCGCGAACACCAGCTGGCCGCCGGTCCATTCGGCGAGCTCGCGCAGGTCGGCCGCCACGGAGCCCGGCGCGCGCACCGCGGATTCCTGAATCGACCGCTGATCGATCGACGGCACCGTCGCCACGACGTAGACGGGCACGGCGATCGAGCTGGCCAGTCCCGACACCTCGGCGGCGGTCGCGTCGCTGCTGGTATCGCTGCCGTCGGTGAGGACGACGACCGCCTTGTGGGCGGCCGACCGCTCCGCCACCCGGCGTGCCGCCGCGGCGGTCGCATCGTAGAGCGACGTCGATCCGAACGGCTCGAATGAGTCGAGCGCACCCTTGAGAGACGCCACGTCGCCGCTGAACCCGCGCCGCTCGTGCAGCGCCGAGTCGAACGTGAACACCGCGACCTCGTCCTGGCCGGGACGCAGTTCGGTCAGGATCGACTCGAACGCCTGCCGGGCCATCGCGATCTTGGCCGGCAGCGCCATGCTCCCGCTCATGTCGACGAGGATGGCGAGGCTGACCGGAGATTTCAGGTCGGCGCGCAGGGAGAGGATCGGGCGAAGCTGACCGTTGTCCCGCACCTCGAAGTCGTCCGCGGTCAGGCCCTGCAGCGGGCGTCCGCGGTTGTTTCGCACCGACGCCTGAATGGTGACCACGTCGGCCGAGCTCCGAAATCGCTGAACCGTCTGACTTTCCTGCGTTTGAGCGGTGACCGGCATGGTGCCGAGGAGGCACAGCACGGCGAAGGAAGATCCCAGTAGAGCTCTCATAAGCGCTCTCGCGTATTCGAGCAGGAGGCTCGAAAAGATGGCGCGTGCGCAGCGCTTGACCGCGGCTGCGACTACCACTCAGTTGTCGGGGAACGCGGCAATGATAGCACGCCTCGGCTGGAATTGCAGCCACGGCGGGTGCTCATCAGGGATACAGCCGAGCTCTTGGAGCCGCGGCCGGGCTCAGTGGGTCATCGCGTAGAGCAGCACGTTGATGCCGAATGCGTAGCCGCCTGGTGAGAACTGGCGGAAAAACGCGGCATCCTCCCCTTCCCGCTCCCACGAGTCCGCGATGTCCGTGTTGTGGGTCATCACGACCAGGATGCGGCCGGTCTCGTCGCGGATGACCCGGAAGTGCGGCTCGGCGCTGTCCTCGCCACGCTCGGACGTCACGGTGCCGCCGACGCCACGCCAGAACTGGATGTTGGTGATCTGCGGGACGTGGGCGACGTTGAACTGGCTGGACAGGATGGGATCCCCCGGCTTCACGTCCTCGATCGGATACGTCGCCGGCGGCAGGACCTGGGCGATCTGCGACTCCCAGTGCTCCCACGCCGCCGTGCCCCAGAAGTCGTCCACCCACAGGAACCCGCCCTTGAGCAGGTACGCGCCTCAGCCGCTCCGCCTCTTCCGGCGAGAAGCCGATGGTGCCCGCATCCGACGCCATCGTGAACGGGCAGTTGAACAAGGCGTCGTCGGTCAGCCGCACCACCCAGTGATTGGGCTTGCCGGTGCCGTCGACGCTGATCTGCGTCTTGGTGAGCTCCGACAGCCGCGTCATCAGGTTGATCTCGGCGAACGGATAGTCGGTGACCCAGCCGAGGCCCATGGGCTCTTCTCGAACCCGGTCGTACATGATGCGGCAGAAGGTGAACGCGCGCGTCGGGCATCGACGGCGGCGCGAAGCGGGCCGGGAACCGTCCCTCCCGGAACCGGTACTGGCCGTCCAGCGTGGCGAGCGCAACGAGGGCGGCCAGGCAGGTGGCGAACGCGCGCAGTCGGGAGGTCTGCATGCCTGAGTCCTACCGCGATTGTAGTCCTCATCCGGAAAGCGAGGGCGACAAGGGCTACGGGCACGAGCGGCTCGCGGGGCCGATGTTATCGTTGGCCATGCATCCGCGACGGCCGCTGCGCCGGCTCACCCTGGCCTTCGCGCTCGTCGTCAGTCAGGCGGTGGCCGGGCCGCCGCTTCCGCCGGCGGCGTCGCAAGCCGCGCCTGCAGGCACCGCCGGCATCAACCGGCCGGAGCAGATCGCCAAGCCGTACGTCATCCTGATCTCGTTCGACGGGCTCCGCGCCGACTATCTCGACCGGTTCGCGCTGCCGAACTTCCAGCGGGTCCTGCGCCGGGGCACCCGCGCCGCGGGGATGATTCCGGTCTTTCCCTCGCTGACGTTCCCGAACCACTACTCGCTGGTCACCGGACTTCATCCCGAGAACCACGGCATCGTCGGCAACAACTTCTACGACCCGCAGCGCAAGGACTCCTACAACTTCCGGGACACGAAGGACGTCGGCGACGGCAGCTGGTATCGCGGCGAGCCGATCTGGGTCACCGCCGAGAGCCAGGGCATGGTGGCGGCGTGCTTCTTCTTTCCCGGATCCGAGGCGGCGATCAATGGCGTCAGGCCGACGTTCTGGAAGGCATACGACGGCAGCGTCCCGAACCGGACACGCGTCGCGACCGTGCTCGAGTGGCTGCGGCTGCCGGAAGAACGCCGTCCGCACGTGATGACGCTCTACTTCAGCGACGTGGACTCCGCGGCGCATCTGGGTCCGCTCGACGCGCCGGCGGTCGGTCGCGCGGCATCAGCGCTGGACGAGGCGCTCGGCCAGCTGGTGGACGGCATCGCCGCCCTGCCGCACCGCGATCGCGTGTATCTGATCCTCACGTCCGATCACGGCATGGTCGAAACGTCCGCGACGCAGACCGTGCTCCTCAGCTCCCTGATCGATCCGTCGGCGGTGCGCGTCGGCTTCGCGGGACCGGTCGCCAGCCTGCACGTGAACGGGGGGCCGCGGGAGGCCGAACAGGTGCGGGATCAGCTGAACGCCCGCCTGAAGAACGGACGCGCGTATCTGCGCGCCGACCTGCCGGAACGGCATCACTATCGCGCCGACCCGCGCATCGGCGACGTGGTCGTGATCATGGACGAGTCGTGGACGATCGCGTCAACTCCCCTGGAGAAGCTGCGCTTCTGGGAACCCTGGGGGCAGCACGGCTGGGATCCCGCCTATCAGTCGATGCGAGCCATCTTCGCGATCGCCGGGCCGGGCGTCCGCGAAGGCGCGACGATTCCCGACATCGACAACGTGGACGTGTATCCGTTGATGACTGAGCTGCTCGGCCTGCGCCCGCCCGACCGCGTCGACGGTCGAGCCGGTCGGCTTCGACAGCTCGTCATGCAGCAGTTCTGACGGTCACCGCGTAATCGTCTTCTCGCGTACCTTGACGTTATTAGCATATATATGCTTATAATCCATCCGCGGGCGCTCGCGCCAGGCGGGGATGGCAGGACAGGGCCAGCCCACGTCTGACGGCGACCGTGCGGGCCGACAGGGTCGGACCCCAAGGAAGGAGAAAGACGATGAGGCTGAAACGAACGTTACTCGGGATGACGGCGGCAATGGCGGCGTCGGCAGCCCTCGCGTACGCCCTCGGACCGCAACAGATGCCGCGGGACCGGCGCCTCGCGGACCAGACTGCGGCCGACCTCGGTCAGTTCGAGCAGAAGGTCGCCGCGCTCGAACGCGAGGCAGCGCAGAAACCGGCGGACGCGCGCGCGCAGCACGTCGTCGGCACCTTCTACTTCGAGAAGACGCGCGACGCCTCGCTCACCGCCGATCTGAAACGCGAGTACCTCGCGCGCGGACTGAAGGCGGAAGATCGCGCACTCGAGGCCGACCCCGACTACATCGAGGCGCTCGTCTACAAGAACATCATGCTGCGGACGCAGGCGGCCGCCGAGACCGATCCCGCAACGAGGGAGGCGCTGATCCGCGACGCGGACGCGCTCAGGAATCGCGCGCTGCAGCTCCAGAGCGCGCGCGCCTTCCAGCCGATCCCCGAAGGCACTGTCGTCACGCCGGGCCCACCGCCGCCACCTCCGCCACCGCCGCCGGGTGGAACCACGGACAAGATTGACTGGGTCTATGCGACCACCGCCTATTCGGCAGCAAACGGCGTCCGCCCGACGCAGACCAAGGACACCCGTCCGATCTACGCGCCAATGGTGATGGCGAGCGGCATCAAAGGCGAGGTCGTGCTCGAGGCGACCGTCGACTCACGCGGGAAGGTCGCGCAGGTCCGCGTAGTGAAGACCCAGCCCATGCTGACGCAGGCGGCGGTCGACGCGGTGCGCCAATGGGAATTCGATCCGGCCACCGTGGACCGCGGCACCGTGCTGACGGTGACTGCGACCTTCATGCCACGCTAGACGCAAGACTTCCAATCTCGGATCAGCGATGCTTCAGCAGCTGGTAGTTGGCGAAGAAGCTGAAGAAGAACGCGCCAATCGCGAAGGTCGCCGTCGCCATGACGGCGACCTGGCGATCGATCGGCGCGGCCACGATGGCAGTGAGGCCGATCAGACCGAGCAGGCCTGCGCCGGAGGCGAGCGCCTTGAACGCGTTCGTCCCGTGCGCGTTGACCGCGGCGCCGATCGGCACGAGCATCAGGCCGCACACCAGCGCAATCACGATCGCCGGCACGGCGCCGGTGGCCAGGAACGCGAGTCCCGCGACGATCGCGCTCAGCAGGCAGACCCCGACGATGTTCGAGGCGATCGTCTCGACCCGGTTCAGCGCCATCCGGCCGATCGGATGGAGACGAAGGATCAGATTCGAGAGCGGGTCGGCGATCCAGCTGCCGAACACGAAGACGACATAGAGACCGAGCAACGGCCCGAGCACCGGCCACAGCGCGGGGTTCTCGCGCAGGATGTTCCGGACCACGCGCGAGCCGACATACGCGCCGATGATCAGGAACCACTGGGCCCGGCCGCTGAGCGATGCCGCCCAGAACGAATACCGGAGCACCAGGCGATAGGCGAGATTGCGCGCCTTCATCGCTTCAATCATGCCGAGGCGCGCCCACTCGAGCGTCGGGTCCAGCCGCAGCGCGGCCTGAAAGCTCAGCATCGCCTCGTCTGGCTGCGCCTGGCGAAGCAGCAGCCACCCGCGATTCGCATGCGCGTACGCATCGTCTCGGATCGATCGCGAGCATGTCGTGCACGCCCGCCATCGCTTCCTCGGACCGCCCGAGGTTGGCGAGCGCGACGGCACGGACGTTGGCGCAGCCGGGATGTTCGGGCGACGTCTGGAGGCCGCGTTCGGCCGTCTCCACCGCATCCTTCCACCGCCGTCGTTTGAGATGCACCTGCGCCAGAAGCGCGTGCTCGTCGCCGTCCGGCGAGAGCCGCAACGCCTCGCGCGCGGCGCGTTCCGCCGCGTCGACATCCCCGGATTCGAGAAGCGCCCAGCCGAAGGCGTATTGCGCGAACGAGAGCTCGGGCTCGAGCGCCACGGCCCTGCGTCCCGCCTCGACGGCGCCGCCCTCTTCGAGATGCGACAGGCCGAGCGCGAGCAGCGCATGCGCGGTGGCGTTCTCGGGGTCGGCGGTGATGGCTTGACGCGCCGCCGGCACGACACGGCGCCAGTCTCCCTGCTGGGCGAACACGAGAGCGGCGTCCATCGTCATGACACGATCCTCCGCGCGCGCAGGTAGGCCAGGAGATCGTCGTAGACCCCGCCGTCGTTGGCGAAGAGCGCGTGATTCTTGGCGGTTTCGAGCCACGGCCGGATGCTCGGCCGGACGTCCTTCAGGGCACGCTTGAAATGCGCGGCCGAGATCGGCTTCACCGACGGCGCATCGAGCGACTCTTCCAGCGCGAACTCCGCCGCCCCTTCGCACAGGTGTGCGACGTCGGCGCCCGAGTAGTCGTCGAGCCGTGCCGCGATGGCCGCGAAGTCGACGTCGGACGCGATCGGGCGGTCGCGGCAGTGTGCCCGCAGAATCGCCTCGCGTGCGGGTGCGTCGGGCGGAAGCACGAGCAGCATGCGATCGAGACGGCCAGGCCGGCGCAGCGCCGCATCCACGTCCCAGGGATGATTGGTCGCGGCGAGCACGAACACGCCGCGGTTGTCGGCCTGCATCCCGTCGAGCTCCGCGAGGAACTGGCTGATCACGCCGCTGGCGGCGCTGTGCCGCGTCAGGCTGCGCTTGCGCCCGAGCGCATCCACTTCGTCGAAGAACAGCACGCAGGGCGCCTGTCGGCGCGCGGCCTCGAAGTAGCCTTTCAGGTTCTGCTCGCTCTGGCCGAGATACATGTCGAGCACGTCGGCGATGCCCACGCACACGAACTTGGCGCCCAGCTCTCCGGCGGCGGCGCGCGCAATGAAGGTCTTGCCGCAGCCCGGCGGGCCGTAGAGGAGCAGACCGCCGCGCAGCGACTTGCCGAAGGTCTTCCGCAGCTCCGGATTGCGCAGCGGCGCGAGGAACGCGAGATTCAGCCGGTGCTTGACGGTCTCCATGCCCGCCACGTCGCGGAGGGTGATCGTCGGCGCCTGGACCTCCACGTCCTCGGCGACGTCGTGCGGCCGGTTGCCTTCGATCAGCCGCAGCGCGGGCCGTCCCGATGGCCCCGATTGCGCCTCGCGCTCATCGGGCGGAGGTGGGGGATCGATGCTCGAAGCCGGAGCGGCGGACCCGGCGCCAAGCGCCGACGCCAGCCTTCGATAGCCGTCGGCTCGCACCGTCTCGCCGGCGGCGTCGGCGGCACTGGCCGCGAGCTCGAGCGCTCGCGGGTGATCGGGCTGCGCCGCGAGCACGGCCGCTGCGTGCGAGAGCGCTTCGGCGGCCTGGCCGGCCGAGAGGAGGAGTTCGCTGAGATGCAGCCGTAGCGCGACGTTCGATGGATCCTGTTCGACGAGCGTGGCGATGCTGCGCAACACAACCGGATCGACGGACATGCTGGAATCTCGTTGGGTATCGGGCGTGGAGGGCAGATTATACCAACCGGCTCAGCTGCGCAGATCGAGCGGCCCGGAAGGTATAGGATTGTCTGGCAGCCCATCACCGGGACCTGAGAGGACTACCGTGAAGAAGTTCCACTTCGCCCTGATCGCCTCGGTCGGTCTGTTCGTGAGCCTGTCGGCGCAGACGCGCCCGTCCGCGGTGGCCGTCGAACACCGGCCAGCCGAGCGGCGAGTCGACATCACGATCGACGGCAAGCCGTTCACGTCCTACCTGTACCCGTTGGCGCTCCAGAAGCCCGTGCTCTTCCCGATTCGATCGGCGGGTGGCGTGGCCGTGACGCGTGGCTATCCGCTCGAGCCGAAGGCCGGCGAGCGCGCGGATCATCCGCATCACGTCGGGCACTGGTTCAACCACGGCGACGTCAACGGCTTCGACTTCTGGGGCCACTCGGACGAGACGCCAGCCGCCAACAAGCCGCGAATGGGCGTGATCGTCCACAAGGAGGTCGTCAAGGCATCCGGCGGCAGCACCGGCGAGCTGGTGATCCGCGCCGACTGGAACATCCCGGACGGATCGACCCTGATGCGCGAGGACACGCGCTTCGAGTTCTCGGGCGGCCCCGGCCGGCGCGTCATCGACCGGACGACGACGTGGACCGCGACCGGCAAGCCGGTCACGTTCAAGGACACCAAGGAAGGCGCGTTCGGCATCCGGGTCGCTCGCGCGCTCGATCACGTGTCGAAGGCGCCGGAAGTCCTGGTGGGCCCCGACGGCAAGGGCACGGACAAGCGCGTCGAGACCAACGGGATCACCGGACGGTATATCGGGAGTGACGGCCGCACCGGCGAAGATGTCTGGGGAACTCGAGGGCCATGGATGGGGCTGACGGGCGTCGTGGAGGGCCAGCCGGTCACGCTCGCCATCTTCGATGCGCCGACCAATCACGGACATCCAACCTACTGGCACGCGCGCGGCTACGGGCTGTTTGCCGCGAATCCACTCGGACGGCAGGGCTACGACCCCAAACAGGAGCCGACGTCGTTCACGCTTCAGCCTGGTCAGGCCGTGACCTTCCATCATCGGATCCTGGTCCGCGACGGTCAGCTCGACGCCGCCCAGCTGAAGAAGGAATACGACGCCTTTGCCGCGGCCCGGCGCCCGGGGTCCACGCAATCGAAGGGAGATTCCCGCTAGAATTCGCCGGTGGGAATTCCTGGCCGGGGGACGGGGTTTGATCGCCATATGCCGAGGACCGGCCTGCGCGCGCTGCTGCGTGTCGCCGCTTTTGTAACTGTTGCGGCGATCGCCGCCGGCGTCCACGCGCAGCAGCCGGCGCCGGATCCGAATGCCCCCGGCCAACCAGAGCTGCGAGCCCTCGCCGAGTTCGACATCCTCGGCACCAAGGCGGGCTACATCCCGTCCGCCGAGTTCATCAAGTTCACGGAAGACACGACAGCCGGGATCAAGGAAGAGGATCTCTTCGCCGGGCGAGGTCCGCTCGCCATCCTGCTCATCGTGCTGGTCGGCGGTCTCGCGCTGAACCTCACGCCGTGCGTGCTGCCGATGATCCCGATCAACCTGGCGATCATCGGCGCCGGCACGCAGGCGTCGTCACGCCGGCGCGGCTTCCTGCTCGGCTGCGCCTACGGCCTCGGCATGGCGCTGGCCTATGGCGCGCTCGGCCTGGTCGTGACGCTCACCGCGAGCACCTTCGGCACGGTGAACTCGTCCCCCTGGTTCAACCTCGCCATCGCCCTGCTGTTCGTCGTGCTCGCGCTGGCGATGTTCGACGTGCTCACGATCGACTTCTCGCACCTGATGAGCAAGGTCCGCATCGGCACGCCCGGACAGGGCACGTTCGTGATGTCGTTCGTGATGGGCGGCATCGCGGCGCTGCTCGCGGGCGCCTGCGTCGCGCCGGTGGTCATCCAGGTCGTGCTGTTCGCCAGCAATCTCTACGCGAACGGGTCGCCGATCGCGCTCGCGCTGCCGTTCCTGCTCGGCGTCGGCATGGCGATCCCGTGGCCGATCGCGGGCGCCGGGCTGGCGGCGCTGCCGCGGCCGGGCAAGTGGATGGTCCGCGTGAAGCAGGCGTTCGGCGTCATCATCCTCGCCACCGCCGCGTACTACGGCTACGAGTCGTACACGATCTTCCGTCACTCCACCACGGTCTCGGCCGCCGGCGCGATCGAGGAAGGGTGGCACACGTCGCTGACCGAGGGGCTGGCCGTCGCGAAGAAGGAAGGCAAGCCGGTCTTCATCGACATGTGGGCGACCTGGTGCAAGTCCTGCGGCGTCATGGACAACACCACCTTCAAGGATCCCGAGGTCAGGAAGGCGCTCGACCGCTTCGTGAAGATCAAGTTCCAGGCGGAAGATCCCGAGGCCGAGCCGGCGAAGATCGTGATGTGGCGCTTCGACGCAATCGGTCTCCCCACCTACGTCATCCTCAAGGCCCGATAGCCGCGCGCGCGGGCGATCTACCCGCCGGCCGCCGAACCATTAGGATCGGCGCCGATGCCATCACGACGAGTTCAGGCGATCGCCGCGCTGACCTTGCTCCTTCCCCTGGCCGCGGTCGCGGCCCGCCAGCGTGCGCCGGAACCGCCGCGCCCGGGAACGCGCTGGACCTACGGCGGCGGGCCGGAGCAGCGCCGCTATTCCACGCTCACGCAGATCAACCGGACCACCGTCGCGCGGCTGCAGGTCGCGTGGACCTACGACACCCGCGAGGCCGGGGACCTGCAGACCCAGCCGATGGTGATCGACGGCATCCTCTACGGCTACTCCCCGCTGCAGAAAGTGTTCGCCCTGGACGCGGCCACCGGCGCGCCGGTCTGGACCTTCGACGCGAAGCTGCAGGGCCGCGGCCCGAATCGCGGCCTGATGTACTGGCCGGGCGATGCCGACCACACGCCGCGGATTCTCGCGCCGGTCCACGAATACATCTATGCCCTCGACCCCAAGACCGGCACGCCGATCGGCGACGTTCGGCGCCGAGGGACGGATCGATCTCCGCGAGAACCTCGGCCGCGATGCGCAGACGCAGTCGGTCCGCCTGACCACGCCCGGAGCGATCTATCGCGACCTGATGATCGTCGGCGGACGCGTCAACGAAGGCCTGCCCGGCTCGCCGGGACACATCCGCGCCTACGACGTCCGCACCGGGGCGCTGCGCTGGATCTTCCACACCATTCCGCAGCCCGGCCAGTTCGGCTACGAGACGTGGTCGAAGGACTCGTGGACCTACAACGGCGGCGCCAACAACTGGGCCGGCATGGCGCTCGACGAGCGCCGCGGCATCGTGTTCATTCCGACCGGGTCGGCGTCGGCGGACTTCTACGGGGCCAACCGGCTCGGCGACAACCTGTTCGCGAACTCGCTGCTCGCGCTGAACGCCGAAACCGGCAAGCGGATCTGGCACTTCCAGTTCGTCAAGCACGACATCCTCGATCGCGATCCGCCGTCGCCGCCAACGCTGGTGACGGTGCGCCAGAACGGCCGGACCATCGACGCGGTGGCGCAGACCACCAAGCACGGCTACGTCTTCGTCTTCGAGCGCGAGACCGGCAAGCCGGTCTTCCCCATCGAGTACCGGAAGTTCCCCGCGAGCGACGTGCCCGGCGAGGTCGCCGCCGAGACGCAGCCGATTCCCACGCGCCCTCGCCCGTTCTCGCGGCAGCAGCTCACCGCCGGCATGCTGACGACGAGGACGCCCGAGGCGCAGAAGTGGGCGGCCGAAGAGTTCGCGAAGTACCGGAGCGGCGGCGTGTTCACGCCGCTCACCATCGGCCAGCAGACGTTCGTGTTTCCCGGCTTCGACGGCGGCGCCGAGTGGGGAGGATCCGCCTACGATCCGGACACCGGGCTCCTCTACGTCAACGCCAACGACATCCCGTGGAGCGGATCGCTGCTGCCGGACGATGCCGGCCAGAGCGGGAAGGCGCTCTACCTGCGGGACTGCGCCGCGTGCCACCGCGACGATCGCGCCGGCGCGCCGCCGCAGATCCCGTCGCTCGCCGGCATCGGCGATCGCAAGACGCCGCAGGAGATCGCGGCCGTCATCCAGAAGGGCGCGGGACGGATGCCGGGCTTCCCGGCCCTGCAGACGCTCGCCGTCAACGCCATCGTGCAGTTCCTGCGGACCGGCGAAGACACGCCGACCGCCGCACCCGCCATCACCCCGGCCTATGTGAAATACCGCTTTACCGGCTACCGCAAGTTCCTCGATCCCGACGGCTACCCTGCGGTCGAACCGCCCTGGGGCACGATGAACGCGATCAACCTGCACACCGGCGAGTTCGCCTGGCAGATCCCGTTCGGGGAGTATCCGGAGCTGGCGGCAAAGGGCCTCAAGAACACCGGCACCGAGAACTATGGCGGCCCCGTCGTGACGGCCGGCGGCCTGGTCTTCATCGGCGCGACCAACCACGATCGGAAGTTCCGCGCCTTCGACAAGGCCACGGGCGCGCTGCTGTGGGAAACGACGCTGCCGTTCTCGGGCAACGCGACGCCCGCGACCTACGAGGTCAACGGCCGGCAGTTCGTGGTGATCGCGGCATCGGGCGGCAAGTCGCGCGAGCCGAAGGGCGGGGTCTACGTCGCCTTCGCGCTCAAGTAGCCACGCACCAGCTCCTCCAGCACATCGGCCGCGTGATCGATCTCCGCTTCCGTGTTGTAGAAGTGCGGCGCCATCCGGATCCCGGCCCCGGGGCGGTAGTCGACGATGACCTCGCGGCGAATCAGCTCCTGGGTCACGGCGTAGCCATCGGGCACGTCGATGATCACCGCGCCGGCGCGCTCCGCGTCGTCGTCCGGCGTATTGACGCGGAAGCCGGCGGTGCGCGCGCGATCGATCAGGCGCCGCGTCAGCCGCAGCGACTTGGCGCGGATCGCCTCGACGCCGATCTCGGCGACGATCTCGTAGCCGGCCCGCGCTGAATAGAGCGCCGGCACGTTGGGCGTCCCGCTCTGGAATCGCTCGGGCGCGCCGGCGTAGCGAATCGGCGCGGCCTCGAAGTCGAAGGGGGCCTCGTGCGCGGCCCAGCCGACGAAGCCGGGCTCGAGCGTCGCGGCCAGGTCCGGCCGGACGTAGAGATAGCCGGCCCCGGGCCCGCCGCACAGCCACTTGACGGATCCGCCGACCGCGAAGCTCGCGCCCAGCGCCTGCACGTCGACCGGAATCACGCCGGCCGCCTGATAGATGTCGAGGATCACGTGGGCGCCGACGCGGTGGGCTTTCTCGATGACCTCGCGGGCGCGCTGGATGTAGCTGCTGCGGAACAGCACCAGCGACAGCGGCACCAGCAGCGTCCGTTCGTCGATGGCGTCGATCAGCCGATCGAGGTTGGTCCGGATCGCGTCATCCGATGGAACGATGACGATCTCGGCGCCGTAGCGGCGGAAGCCCGAGAACAGGTAGATGTTGGTCGGGAACTCGAGGTCGGTCATCACGATCTTCCGCCGGGGCGAGTCGTAGCGGAAGCAGGACCCGATGACGCCCTGGGCCACGCTGACGTTCTGGTGCATCGAGATCGAGCCGGGCGGCGCGCCGATCGTCGGCGCCAGCAGATCGCCGACGGTGCGGCCCATCTCCCACCAGCCCTCGCTCCACGCGCGCACGCCGCGGGTCATCCAGGAGTCCGCGAACGCCTGCAGGCTGGCGGTGGCGCGGCGCGGCATCGCGCCGAGCGAATGGCTGACGAGGTAGGTGCAGGTCTCGACGATCGGGAACTCGTCGCGCCAGCCGAGCAGCGGATCGGCGCTCACAGGTTCAGATCGATCCACACGGACTTGACCTGGGTGTAGTGCTCGAGGGCGTGCGCGCTCATCTCACGGCCGAAGCCGCTCTGCTTGTAGCCGCCGAACGGCGCCGCGGTGTCGTAGACGTTGTAGGTGTTGACCCAGACCGTGCCGGCCTGCAGCTTCCGCGCGGCGTAGTGCGCCTTCTTCAGGTCGCGCGTCCAGACGCCGGCGGCCAGTCCGTACGGGCTGTCGTTCGCGATCGCGATCGCCTCGTCCAGATCGGCGAAGTCGATCGCGGCGAGGACCGGGCCGAAGATCTCCTCGCGCGAGATCGTCATCTCCGGCTTGACGTCGGCGAAGACCGTCGGCTGCATGAAGTAGCCCTTGCCGGTGCCGATGTCCGCCCGCTGCCCGCCGGCGACCAGGGTCGCGCCTTCGCGGGTCCCGCTCTCGACGTACTTGAGCACCGTGTCGAGCTGCTTCTTCGACGAGATTGCGCCGAACCGCGTCTTCGGATCCAGCGGATCCCCGGGCACCATCTTCTTCGCCCGCGCCGACAGCTTGTCGATGAACTCGTCCTTGATCGACCGATCGACGAGCAGCCGCGATCCGGCCGCGCACACCTCGCCCTTGCCGTAGAAGATGCCGATCGTGGCGCCGCGAATCGCGGCGTCGATGTCGGCGTCGGCGAGCACGATGTTGGGGGACTTGCCGCCGAGCTCGAGCGTGATCCGCTTGAGGGTGTCGGCCGCGCTCCGCATGATCGACTTGCCGGTGCTGGTGTCGCCGGTGAACGCGATCTTGTCGATGCCGGGATGCTCGACGAGCGCCTGCCCGACCTTCGAGCCGGCGCCGGTGATCACGTTGAGCACGCCAGGCGGCAGGCCGACCTCGACCGCGATCTCGCCGAGCGCCAGGGCGGTCAGCGGCGTCTGGCTCGCGGGCTTCAGGATCACGGTGTTGCCGCACGCCAGCGCCGGCGCCACCTTCCACGACGCCAGCAGCAGCGGGAAATTCCACGGCACGATGGCGGCGACCACGCCCACCGGTTCGCGCAGCGTGTAGGTGAGGTGATTGCCCTTGACCGGGATGGTCTCCCCCATCACCTTGTCGGACCAGCCGGCGTAGTACTCGAAGCACTCGGCGGCGGCCGGGATCTCGATGTGGCGGGACTCGCTGATCGGCTTGCCGTTGTGCAGCGTCTCCAGCCGCGCGACCTCGTCGGCGCGCTCCATCAGGCGATCCCCGAGCTTGCGCACCAGCCGTCCGCGCTCACGGGCCGACATCCGGCCCCACGGCCCCTCGAGCGCCGCACGTGCCGCCGCCACGGCGGCATCGACGTCGCTCTTCTCAGCCGACGCGACCTCGGCGATCACCTCCTCGGTGGCCGGATTGACCACGGGCATCGTCTTGCCGGACGACGAAGGGCGCCACTCGTTGTTGATGAGGAGGGCTGCGTTGATGGACGGACGTCACACTCCCAACCTCCAACTCCCAACTCCCAAGGCATGCCACTCGACGCCACGGGGTGAAAGCCGTTCGATCTTGCCCGTTGTGACAGTTTCCGCCCTGCTCCTTGCGAGTGATGTCCTTTGGGAGTTGGGAGTTGGGAGTTGGGAGTTGACATGATCAGGCTTCAGTCCTCACATACTCGAAGTCGATCGGCATCCGGTTGACGCCGCGCAGCGGCGGCGCGATGTAGTTGGCGAACTTGCCCGGCTCGTAGACCGGTTCGGCCATGATGCTGAGCAGATAGTCGCGATCGGCCTGCGCCGGCAGCCACTCGTGCTTGCGGCGTTCCCACTCGCTGTCGGACAGCGGCGCGCCGCCCGGATCGAAATGCAGCGACGAGAACATGCCGATGCCGCGGTTGAACTTGCGATCGGGCAGGCGCAGCCGCTCCGACATGCCGTGCCGCTCGAAGATCTTGTTCCAGCGCTCGATACCGGCCTGGCAGTCGCCGACGTACCAGTCGCGCAGCACCTCGTTCATCGCGGTCCGCATCGGAATGGCGCGGCGATCGAGCTTGCCGTCCGCCGCCACCTCGAGATCGTAGATACCGCTCGGTGACGAGGTGATCGTCCCACTTCTCTTCCTGGGCGCGCCCCTTGAGTCCGTTGGCGAAGTAGGACGCCGCGTTGGTCGAGATCTCGTTGCCGTGCAGGTCCAGCGACAGGCTGAACCACAGGTTGATGAACTTCTGCACGGTCGGGATGTCGATCCCGCCCAGCCGCCGCACGTCCTCGGAGAAGCCGGCGGTCTTGAGCAGCTGGCAGGTCCGTTCGACGATGCGGGCGACGCCGGTCTCGCCGACGAACATGTGATGGGCTTCCTCGGTCAGCATGAACCGCGTGGTGCGCGCCAGCGGGTCGAGCGAGCTCTCCGACAGCGACAGCAGCTGCGACTTGCCGTCACGGTCGGTGAACATCGTGAACATGAAGAAGTCGAGCCAGTTGTCGATCGGCTCGTTGAACGCGTCGAGGATGCGCGGCTTGTCGCGGTTGCCGCTCTGGCGCGCCAGCAGCTCCTCCGCCTCGTCGCGGCCGTCGCGGCCGAAGTAGGAGTGCAGCAGGTAGACCATCGCCCACAGGTGGCGCCCCTCTTCGACGTTGACCTGGAACAGGTTGCGCAGGTCGTAGAGGCTCGGGCAGCGCTGGCCGAGCCAGCGCTGCTGCTCGACGCTGGCCGGCTCGGTGTCCCCCTGGGTCACGATCAGGCGCCGCAGCTGGTTGCGGAACTCGCCCGGCACCTCCTGCCACACCGGCTGGCCGAAGAAATCGCCGAAGCCGATGCGGCGATCGTGCACGGGCTCGGCGAGGAAGATGCCCCACCGGTATTCCGGCAGCTTGACGTATTCGAAATGCGCCCACCCCGACGGATCGACGCTCACCGCCGTGCGCACGTAGACCTGGTGATAGTCCTGGAACCCCTGCGGGCCCATCTCGCGCCACCACTGGATATAGGCGGGCTGCCAGTGCTCGAGCGCGCGCTGCAGCCGCTTGTTGCTCGAGAGGCCGACGTTGTTGGGGATCTTCTCGGCTGAAATCATCAGGGGCCTCGATCAGGTGCTCGGTGCCTGGCACTGAGCACCTCACCTACGTTCTGTTGAAATCAAACTCCGGCCGCGACTGCGAGCCGTACGCGGTCAGCGCGCCCTTCTCCCCGACCGCGTTCGGCCGGATGAAGATCCAGTTCTGCCACGCGGTGAGCCGGCCGAAGATCTTCGTTTCCAGCGTCTCCGGGCCGGCGAAGCGCAGGTTGGCTTCCATCCCGGTGAGCGCGTCCGGCGAGAGCGCGGCCCGGCTCTCGATGGCCAGCCGCACCTCGTCGTCCCAATCGAGCTCGTCGGGCGCGAACGAGACGAGTCCGGCGTCGAGCGCGGCTTGCGCGTCGAACGGCTCCCCCTCCGCGAGGACCTCGTCGACGAGCGCCGGCGTGGCGAGGAAGCGCGTCTGCAGGCGGCTGAGCCCGTTGCTCATCGGCAGGACGGCCGTTCATGCCCGACAGCGCAATCGTGTTCGGCTGTTCGGGATCGTCGAGCATGTAGCTGCGATCGGCGGCGAGCGCCAGCTCGAACAGCGTGCCGGCGAAGCAGCTGCCAGGCTCGATCAGCGCGAAGAAGCTGCGTGACGTCAGATCCATCCGCTTCAGCGTGCGCTTGATGAAGTGGACGATCTCACGCACCAGCCAGTGATCCTGGTTGGCGAGGAGGATCGCGTCCACCGCGAGCACCGCCTCGGCGCTGCCGCGCGTCTTCACCACCACCGTGCCGATCAGCGGCTCGTTCATGCGCAGCCGCAGCAGCACGTCGTCCAGCTCACGGAACGCGCGCAGCGGCCAGAACTGATCGCCCGCCGTCATGACCTCGTCTGCCGTCGCCGGCTGCGGGCCCTCCGGCCCGGTCACGGTCAGCGTGGCCACCCGCTTGGCGCGATCGATCTCCACGGCCACCGCCGAATAGCGGATCGAGGACTCGTCGATCGTGGGGTTCAGCGCGTTGAGCGTAATGCCCGGGCCCGCGGCGGGACGGTCCGACTGAGCCGCCAGCTCCTTCGCCCGTCGTGCGACGCGCTCCTTGAACTGGCTGGTCGGGCACACCACGTCGACCAGCCGCCATTCGACGGCACGCTTGCCCTTCACGCCTTCCGCCACGGTGCCGAAGAAATCGGCGAGGTCGCGCCGCACCTTCCGCTTGTCCACGACGCGCGTCAGGCCGCCGGTTCCGGGCAGCACCCCGAGCAGCGGGGTTTCCGGCAGGCTCACCGCCGAATTGCCGTCGTCCACGAGATAGATCTCGTCGCACGCGAGCGCCAGCTCGTAGCCGCCGCCGGCGCAGATGCCGTTCAGCGCGGCGAGGAACTTGAGGCCGCTGTGCGCGCTGGCATCTTCCATCGCCAGCCGCGTCTCGTTCGTGTACTTGCAGAAGTTGACCTTCCAGGCGTGCGTCGACCCGCGCAGCATGAAGATGTTCGCGCCGGCACAGAAGATCCGTTCCTTCAGGCTGGTGATGACGACAGTGTGGATCTCGGGATGCTCGAAGCGGATGCGCTGAATCGCGTCGGCCAGCTCGATGTCCACGCCGAGGTCGTACGAGTTGAGCTTGAGCCGGTAGTCGGGACGCAGGCCGCCGTCCTCCTGGACGTCCATCGACAGCGTCGCGACCGGGCCGTCGAACGAGAGCTTCCAATGGCGATAGCGATCCGTCGTGCGCTCGAAATCCACCAGGGGAGACGCGTGCGGCCGAGGCGGCTTCCATCCGATCAAGCCTAACTGCGGACTCGAACGGCTGTCAAGGCACTATATTGCTCAATTGGCCACACTATGCGTAATATAGTGCGCAATGCCGGAACCCCTGCTCGAAGCGCTCGGACAGCGCGCCCGCGCCGCTCGCGTCGAGCGCGGCTGGAGCATCCGCGAAGTCGCGGAGCGCTCGGGTGTGTCGCCGCGCTTCCTGGTGCAGCTCGAGTCCGGCCGCGGCAACATCTCCGTCCGCCGGCTCGCCGACGTCGCGAGGGCGCTGCACACGACGCCATCGGCGCTCCTGGCGACGAGCCAGGACGACGCGCCGCTCGTCATCGCGCTGCTGGGCCTGCGAGGCGCGGGCAAGACGTCGATTGGCAAGCGCCTCGCGAAGCGTCTGCGCGTGCCGTTCGTGGAGCTGGATCGACTGGTGGAAGAGGCGGCGGATCTCAGCCTGAGCGAGATCTTCTCGCTGCACGGCGAGGGCTACTACCGGCGGCTCGAGCGCGATGTGCTCGACACGCTGCTGCGCGAGCGCCGGCCGATGGTCCTGGCGACGGGTGGCGGCCTTGTCGCATCGCCGGAGGCCTACGCGCTGCTGCGCCGGTTCGCCACGACCGTGTGGCTCAAGGCCAGACCCGAAGATCACTGGAAGCGCGTCGTCGGGCAAGGCGACCGGCGGCCGATGGCGAACCATCCGCAGGCGATGGCCGATCTGCGCGCGCTGCTGGCCGCGCGCGAGCCGCTCTATGCCGCCGCCGATCTCGCGATCGAAACGTCAGGCGTGCCGGTACTGAAGGTGGTGGACGCGGTCTACGGGAAGGTGGCGAAGCAGGGGTCGACGCGGGAGTGAGGCATCGTTCGCGGGAGCCGCGCTCCCGCGAACGCTAATCAGTACTCGTCATCTCCCCAGGGCGACCCGCTCGGCACAGATGAGGGCGAGGACGCGCCCGACGACTGCTCCGACGACGTGGCGCCAAGACGCTCGCGGATCCGCTCGTGCAGCCAGCCGACCGCGTCGGGCTCGACGGCCCGCAGCGCCTGCCAGTCGGACTCGGTCAGGACGACGGTGAGGGTGCGTGACGTGACCGTGGATCTCAGATGGGTCATGGGAAAAATATACAGACCCGCCTGATGCGGGACACGCATAAAGATCTGATAGAACCTATCAGCAGCTGAGATATTCGCCGATTTCCTGAGTAAATCCAGACAATCGACTGCGGACTACGAGGCGGTCTCGCCCGGCTTGAGCACCAGCACATCCACGCCCAGGGGGTCCACCAGCGCCTTCAGCGCGTCCGGCGTCCCGGTCAGCACGGGGAACGTCCCGAAGTGCATCGGGACGACCTGGCGCACACCCAGGAAGGTGCACGCCTTCGCCGCCGCCGCGGGGCCCATCGTGTAGTGATCGCCAATCGGCAGGAAGGCGACGTCCGGCTTGTACATCTCGCCAATCAGCCGCATGTCACCGAACAGCGCGGTATCGCCGGCGAAGTAGAAGGCTTGCCCGTTCTCCATCCGCACGACGAACCCGGTCGGCACGCCGAGATAGACCAGCTCATCGTTCTCGACGACGCTGCTCGTGTGCACCGCCGGCACCATGCTGACCTCGAGGCCCGGCCGCGCTCACCGTCCCGCCGACGCCCATGCCGATGACGTTCTGGAGCCCCTTGCGCTGCAGCCAGATGGACAGCTCGTGCACGCAGACGACCGGCGCATTCGTGGCCCGGGCCACCGTCACCACGTCGGCGGAATGATCGGAATGGCCGTGGGTCAGCAGGATCAGGTCGGCCGCGTCGATCTTCTTCTGCCCCGCGGGACAGGACGGGTTGCCCTCGAGCCAGGGGTCGGTCACGATGCGCTTGCCGCCGGGAGTGGTGATGATGAAGGTGGCGTGACCGAGCCAGGTGATGGAAAGGCGTGCCATCCCCGCATCATATAATGTGAAAGACGGCCGCCGCATTCGCGGAACACGTGCCCGCGCTCGACCTCAGGACGACTGTTTGCCCACCACCCCATTGACGTTCATCCGCGGCCGCAAGACCCGCGCGGACTCGCTGCCACGGCAGCCCAAGCCCGACTGGCTGAAGGTGCGCGCGCCGGGGTCGGAGAACTACCTCCGGCTCAAGGGCATCATGCGCGACCTCGGCCTCCACACCGTCTGCGAGGAAGCGAACTGCCCGAACATCGGCGAGTGCTGGCACCACGGCACCGCGACGTTCATGATCCTGGGAAGCACCTGCACGCGGTCCTGCGGCTACTGCAACGTCACGCACGGCAGGCCGAACGCGCCCGATCCGCACGAGCCCGCCAAGGTCGCGCACGCGATCCACGCCATGGCCCTCGACTACGTGGTCGTGACCTCGGTGGATCGCGACGACCTGGACGACTGCGGCGCCGGCCACTTCGCGAGCACGATCCGCGAGATCCGCGACCGCAGCCCGCAGTGCCGCATCGAGGTCCTGATCCCCGACTTCAAGGGCGAGCGCGAGCCGCTGACGACGGTCCTCGATGCGAAGCCCGACGTGCTCAACCACAACATCGAGACCGTGCCGCGGCTCTATCGCACCACCCGTCCCGGCGGCCGCTACGATCGCGCCCTCGAGCTGATCGACCGGTCCCGGCACTACGCGCCGGACATTCCGACCAAGTCCGGCCTGATGGTGGGGCTCGGCGAAGAGTGGGACGAGGTGCTCGGCACGCTGCGCGATCTGCGCTCGGCCGGCTGCCGCATCGTCACTATCGGCCAGTATCTCCGTCCGTCGCTGGCGAACGTGCCGATGTCGCGCTATTACACGCCGTCGGAATTCGCGGCGCTGAAAGCGTACGGCCTCGAGCTCGGGTTCGGCCACGTCGAATCGGGGCCGCTGGTGCGCAGCTCGTATCACGCGCACGAACAAACCGAGGCCTACGAATCGCGGCAGTGACCAGGGTTCCGCTTCACCACATCCAGCAGCAGATTACGGAATGCCGCGCGTGCGCACGCCTGCGCAGCTACTGCGCGCGGATCGCCCGCGAGAAGAAGGCCGCCCACCGCTCGGATACCTACTGGGGCCGTCCGGTGCCCGGCTTCGGCGACCCGCAGGCGCGCGTGCTGGTGCTGGGGCTCGCCCCTGCGGCGCATGGCGCGAACCGGACCGGCCGCGTCTTCACCGGCGACGGCTCCGGCGATTTCCTGATGCAGGCGATGCACAGCGCCGGCTTCGCCAGCATCACGACGTCGCAGCGGGCAGACGACGGGCTGGAGCTTCGTGACGCCTACATCGCGGCGGCCGTACGGTGCGCGCCGCCGGACAACAAGCCGCTGCCCGCCGAAATCGCCGCGTGCCACCCGCACCTCGTCGCCGAGACCGCGGCGCTGACGCGCCTCACCGTGATCGTCGCGCTCGGGCGCATCGCCTTCGACGCGGCCTGGCGCCTGCTTGCGGACCGCGACATCCGCGTCCGGCCGCGGCCGGCATTCGGCCACGGGCTGATTTACGAGCCAGCCGGCGGCCCCGCGGTGATCGCGTCGTACCACCCGAGCCGGCAGAACACGAACACGCGCAAGCTCACGCCGGAGATGCTCGCTCGCGTGTTCGCCGACGCGGCGCGGCTCGCCAGTCGGCCGGCGTAGCGATCGGCCACTCCGAGGCGCAGGAAGAACGGCTGCGCAAGCAGAAGAAGCCGATTCATCGCAAGCTCGGCGCTGCTCGACCTGAACAGCGGCGACGCCGTGATCGTCGACGGCATCGAATCGTTCGCGTTCAACGCCGCCGGCACCCACGTCGCGATGCGCCGCTACGTGCCGGAGAAGACGCCACCGCCTTCCCCCGCCCGCGCCCGACGATCCGCCGGCCGGCGCCACACTGATCGTCCGCGAGCTGGCGACGGGACGAGACACGACCTTCGGCCACGTGTCGGAGTTCACGTGGCAGGACAAGGGGCCGCTGCTCGCGGTCGCGATCAGCGCCGAGGACAAGACCGGCAACGGCGTGCAGATCTTCGATCCCGCGTCGTCGACGCTGCGTGTGCTCGACTCGTCGGCGGCCGCATACGTCGGCCTGGTGTGGCGGAAGGAATCGGCCGACCTCGTGGTGCTGCGGGCCCAGGCCGACGCCAAACGCGAAGGGCCCACGCACGTGGCGATCGCGTGGCGCGGCGCCGCCGACGCCACGCCCGCCCGCCACCAGTTCGATCCGGCCGCGGACAGCGGACTGGGCGGCGGCCAGCGGCTGGTGCGTTCCGCCGCCGTCCTGGCCTGGAGCGACGACGGCCGCGTCGTCTTCGTCGGCCTCGCGAAGTGGGACGAGAAGATCGGCGGTGACAAGCCGGCCGAAGGCGACCGAGAAGCCGGCGGAGGAAGAGGAGTCGGCCACCGTCGACGTGTGGCACGCGCGGGACGTCGACGTCATGCCGCGGCAGAAGATCAGCGCCCGCACCGATCGCCAGCGCAACATGCTGGCGGCCTGGCACCTGGACAAGAAGGCGCTCGTGCCAGCTCGGCACCGAGCCGCTCGAGCAGGTCACGCCGATCCGCCGGCAGCCGCTGGCGCTCGCGCACACGTGGAGCACCTACGCGATGGACCGGAGCATCGGCCGGCCTGCCGCCGATCTGGCGCTCGTCGACGTCGCCACCGGGGACGCGAACCAGGCTGATCGACCGCGTCAACGACAGCTTCGTGCAGACCAGCCCGGGCGGCAACTACGTCCTGTATTTCCACGCGACGATCACTTCTGGACGATCAACACCGCCACGCCGCGCGGTCGTCGAACATCACCAAGGGCGCGGCGACGTCGTTCGTCGAACCGCGAGTCGGACCCGACCGATCAAGCAGAAGCCGCCGTTCGGCGTCGCCGGCTGGACGACCGGCGATCGCGCCGGTCGTCCTCTACGACAAGTTCGACCTCTGGCAAGTCGCGGCCGACGGCACCGGCGCGACGCGGCTCACCAACGGCTCCGCCGATCAGGTCGCGTCATCGCTACGTCCGGCTCGATCCCGACGAAGAGTGCGATCGATACGACGAAGCCGCTCGTCGTCAGCCTGTTCGGCATCTGGATCGAAGCAGTCGGGGTACGGCACGCTTGCACCGGCGCTGGCGCGGTCGCAGCGGCTCGTCTTCGATGGACAAGAGCGTCGGCAGCCTCGCGAAGGCGAAGGACGCCGACGTCTATTCGTATGTCGTGCAGATCGTTCGAGGATTCGCCGGACGTCTTCGTCGGCGGGCGCCGGTCTCGCCACGGCCTCGCAGGTCACCACGACCAACCCGTTCCAGTCGAAGTACGCGTGGGGCCGCTCCGAGGTCGTCGAGTACACGACCGCGAAGGGCGAGCGCCTGCAGGGCGTCCTCCACTATCCGGCCGGCTACGAGCGCGGGCAAGAAGTATCCGATGATCGTCTATCTCTACGAGACGGCTCTCGGACGGCGTGCACCGCTTCGTCGCGCCATCGCGAGCGCGACTACTACAACGCGTCGGTCGTTCACCAGCCTCGGCTACTTCGTCTTCCAGCCCGACATCGTCTTCCGGCCGCGCGATCCCGGGCTCTCGGTCGATCGAGTGCGTGCGTACCGGCGGTGACGAAAGTCGTCGCGATGGGCGCTCGCCGATCCGGCGCGTGTCGGCGTGGTCGGACACTCGTGGGGCGGGTTCGACGCGCGCGTTCCTGGCCACGCACATGTCGTAGCTCGCCTGGCGTTTAGGCGCGCTTGGGGCGATAGACGTGAGTGGCGTGGCCGAAGAACACCTCGGCCGATTCCATGATCGTTTCCGACAGCGTGGGGTGCGGATGGATCGACATCTTGATGTCGGTCGCGTTCGCCCCCATCTCGATGGCGAGCACGCCCTCGGCGATCAGCTCGCCCGCGCCCGGCCCGACGATGCCGACGCCGAGCACGCGCTGCGTATCCGGATCGACGATCAGCTTGGTCATGCCGTCGGAGCGATCGAGGGTCAGTGCCCGGCCTGACGCGCCCCACGGGAAGCGCGCGACCGTCACCTTCCGCCCCTGCTTCTGGGCGTCGCCCTCGGTGAGCCCGCACCACGCGATCTCGGGATCCGTGAACACGACGGCGGGAATGGCGAGCGGCTCGAACGCCACCTTCTCGCCGGCGATCGCTTCGATCGCCACGCGCCCTTCGTGCGAGGCCTTGTGCGCGAGCATCGGCTCGCCGACGACGTCGCCGATGGCGTAGATGGTGGGCTCGGCGGTCTGCAGCTTCTCGTTGACCTCGATGTAGCCGCGCTGGTTCACCTTGACGCCCGTCTTCTCCAGGCCGGGCACGGCGCCGTTCGGCCGTCGTCCGATCGAGACGAGGACGCGGTCGAACGTGCGCTCCTTCGGTCCCTCCCCGCCTGCCCTGAGCTTGTCGAAGGGTCCCAGTCACCTTCGAAGGTGACGGTCACTGAGTCCTTCCCCGCCTTCATGCCGACGACCTTGGTGTTCAGCAGCACCGCCTCGCACATCGACTCGATACGCTTGGCGAGGATGTTCACCAGATCGCGATCGGCGCCTGGGAGCAGGCCGCCGGTCATCTCGACGACCGTCACCTTGGTGCCGACAGCGGCGTAGACGCTGCCCAGCTCGAGGCCGATGTAGCCGCCGCCAACCACCAGCAGCGACTTCGGGATGTCGGGCAGGTCGAGGGCGCCGGTCGAGTCCATGACCCGCGGGCTGTCGATCGAGAGCCCCGGCACGGTTGCCGGACGCGAGCCGGTGGCGACCACGGCGTAGTCGAAGGCAATCGTTTCCGCAGCGCGCCCTTCGCCGGTGACTTCGATCGTGCGCGCGTCCTTGAACGCCGCCGTCCCCTGGACGTAGGTGATCTTGCGCTGCTTCGACAGCTGGCCGAGCCCGCCGGTCAGCTGGTTGACGACCTTCTCCTTGAACCCGCGCAGCCGATCGAGATCGATGCGCGGCGCCCCGAAGCTCACGCCCCAGGCTTCCGCGTGCTTCGCTTCCTCGAGCAGCTTGGCGACGTGCAGCAGCGCCTTCGAGGGGATGCAGCCGCGATACAGGCAGACGCCGCCGGGGTTCTTCGAGGGATCGACCAGCGTGACGCGCATGCCCAGGTCAGCGGCATAGAACGCCGCCGCATACCCGCCGGGCCCGGCGCCGATGACGACAACATGTGAGGTGGAGGACATAACAAAAATCAGGTGCTCGGTGCTGGGTGCTCAGTGCGAGGTGCTACGTGCTCGGTGCTCACGTGCTCGGCGCTCCCGAGCACGTTCGCACGTAGCACGTCGCACGTCGCACGTCGCACGTGTTTTACAACGCCAGCACGAAGGGCTGCTCGAACGCCTCGCAGATCCAGCGCAGGAACCGCGCCGCGTCGGCGCCGTCGATCACCCGGTGATCGTAGGACAGCGACAGCGGCAGCAGCAGCCGCGGCTCGAACGCTCCTTCATCTTCGACGCTGGCAGGGTGCCAGACGGGTTCAATGGACGAGCGCGACAGGCCGAGAATCGCGACCTCCGGCCAGTTGACGATCGGCGTGAACGAGGTCCCGCCGATGCCGCCGAGATTGGTGATCGTGAACCCGCCGCCCTGCATGTCGTCCAGGCCGAGCTTCCCGCCGCGCGCCTTCTCCGATGCCTGCGCCAGCTCCTTCGACAGTTCGAGGATGCCCTTGCGATCGACGTCACGGATCACCGGCACCAGCAGGCCGCGCGGCGTATCGGCCGCGACGCCGACATGAATCGCCTTCTTGTAGACGATCTCGTTGCTGGCCACGTCGATCGAGCTGTTGAACTGCGGGAACCGCTGCAGCGCCCCGGCGACGATCTTCAGCGCGATCGCCGTCATCGTCAGCTTGCCGCCGGCGCGTTCGGCCTGCGGCGCGAACCGCTTGCGCAGCCCTTCGACCGCGGTGATGTCGGCGCGGTCGTGCTGGGTGACGTGCGGAATGGTGTTCCAGGCGCTCGAGAGGTGTTCCGCGGTCTTGCGCCGGATGTTCGACATCGGCTTGCGCTCGACCTCGCCCCACTTGGTGAAGTCGGGCAGGTTCGCGGCACCGCGCGCGGACGCCGGCGCGCCAGCCCCGCCGCCGGACCCAGTCATGTCAGCCATGGCCGAGCGCACGTACGCCTGCACGTCGTCGGTGCTGATGCGGCCCTGGGGACCGCTGCCCGAGACCAGCTGCGATGTCGACGCCGAGCTCGCGCGCCAGCCGGCGCACTGACGGCGCGGCGGGGGCAGCGGGCGCGGCGGACGCATCGGGCTCGGCCGGCTGCGGCGGCTGTGCCGCGCGGGCGCCCCGGTTGATGTCGACCACCTCGCCGCGTGGCTTCTGTGGACGCTCCGCCGCGGCCGCCTCGTCTTCGCCGGTGCGGCCCGGCACCACTGCCTGGCTCAGTCCGCCTTCTTCAGGCGCGCCGAGCGGCTGCGGCTTTGGCTTCGACGCGCCCTTGTCGGCCTTGTCGTCCTTGTCGTCTTTGTCGTCTTTGTCGCCAGGGGCCGCGCCCTTCTCGGCCTTCGCTGCCGCCTTGGCTCCGCCGCGCTTCTCGTCCGCGGGCTTGTCGGTCTTCTCGGCAGCCGGCGCCGCCTTCTCCGCCGCCCCGCCCGCACCGTCGCTGAGCGTCAGGACGACCTGCCCGACCTTGACCTTGTCGCCCGTCTTGACCTTCACCTCGCCAACCGTGCCGCTGACGTTCGACGGCACCTCGATGGTGGCCTTGTCGGTCTCGAGCTCCAGCACCGGTTGATCCTTCTGGAGCGTGTCGCCGGCCTTCACCAGGATGCGGACGACATCGCCGGCGGAGACGTTCTCCCCGAGCTCGGGGATCTTGAATTCGGTGGGCATGAGTGTGTGTCGATTCAGCTCTTCGCCGGAACCTTCTTCTCCGGATCGATCTCGAGATCCTTCAGTGCCTGTGACACGACCTTGCGATCGAGCTGGCCGGCGTGCGCGAGCTCGGCGAGCGTGGCCAGCGTCACGAACCGCGCGTCGACCTCGAAGTGCTGCCGGAGCGACTTGCGATCCTCGCTGCGGCCGAAGCCGTCGGTGCCGAGCGAGCGCATGCGCCGCGGCATCCACTGGTCGATCGAGTCGGGCAGGACCTTCAGGTAGTCGGACGCCGCGACGAAGACGCCCGGTGCGTCCTTCAGGCACTGCGTCACGTACGGGACCTTGGCTTCCTTGTCCGGATGGAGCATGTTCCAGCGATCGCAGGCGTGGCCGTCGCGATACAGCTCCTGGTAGCTGGTCACGCTCCAGACGTCGGCGGCGACGTTGTACTTCTCGAGCATCTTCTGGGCGGCCAGCACTTCGTTCAGGATGGCGCCGCTGCCGAGCAGGTTGGCCTTGAGCTTGGCCGAGCCGTTGCCGGCCGGACGCAGCTTGTACATCCCCTTGACGATGCCGTCGCGCGTCCCCTCGGGCATCGGCGGCATCTCGTACTGCTCGTTCATCACGGTGATGTAGTAGAAGACGTGCTCCTGCTCCACGTACATCCGGCGGATGCCGTCCTCGATGATCACCGCCAGCTCGTAGGCGAACGCCGGATCGTAGGACACGCAGTTCGGATAGCACAGCGAGAACACGTGGCTGTTGCCGTCCTGGTGCTGCAGCCCTTCACCGGCGAGCGTGGTGCGGCCCGCGGTCCCGCCGAGCAGGAAGCCGCGCGTCCGCGAATCGGCCGCGGCCCAGATCAGGTCGCCGACCCGCTGGAAGCCGAACATCGAGTAGTAGATGAAGAACGGGATCGTGTTGACGCCGTGGTTCGCGTAGGCCGTGCCCGCGGCGATGAACGACGACAGCGAGCCGGCTTCGGTGATGCCCTCTTCGAGGATCTGGCCGTCCTGCGCTTCCTTGTAGTAGAGCAGGGTGTCCATGTCGACCGGCTCGTACTTCTGGCCGACGTGCGAGTAGATCCCGACCTGCCGGAACAGCGCTTCCATGCCGAAGGTGCGCGCCTCGTCCGGCACGATGGGGACCACCAGCTCGCCCAGCTCCTTGTCGCGCAGCAGCTTCGACAGCAGCCGGACGAACACCATGGTCGTGGACGCCTTGCGCCCCTCGGTGCCCTTGAGGAATTCCTCGAACAGCTCGCCGGACGGCGGCGTGATCGGCGCCACCGTCTCGGACCGCGTCGGCACGAACCCGCCGAGCGACTTGCGCCGCTCGCGCAGGTACTGCAGCTCGTCGCTGTCGTCGGGTGGCCGGTAGAACGGCGCGTCGGCGATCTCGTCGTCCGACACCGGGATGCCGAAGCGGGTGCGGAACGAGCGCAGATCCGATTCGTTGAGCTTCTTCTGCTGGTGGGTGATGTTCTTGCCTTCGCCGGCCTCGCCGAGGCCGTAGCCCTTGATGGTGCGGACGAGGATGACGGTGGGCTGTCCCTTGTGCTCGACGGCCGACTTGTAGGCGTTGTAGACCTTGACCGGGTCGTGGCCGCCGAGCCGCAGCTTCTTCAGCTGATCGTCGGACAGGTGCTTGACCATGTCGAGCAGCCGCGGGTCGGTGCCGAAGAAGTGCTCGCGGAAGTAGGCGCCCGATTCGACCGCGTACTTCTGGTACTGGCCGTCGACGATCTCGCCCATGCGCTGCGCGAGCAGGCCTTCCTTGTCGGCGGCGAGCAGCGGATCCCAGTCGCTGCCCCACAGCACCTTGATCACGTTCCAGCCGGCGCCGCGGAAGCTCGCCTCCAGCTCCTGGATGATCTGGCCGTTGCCGCGCACCGGACCGTCGAGCCGCTGCAGGTTGCAGTTGATGACGAAGATCAGGTTGTCCAGCTTCTCGCGCGCCGCCAGGCTGATCGCGCCGAGCGACTCCGGTTCGTCGGTCTCGCCGTCGCCGAGGAACGCCCAGACCTTCGAGGCCGACGCCTTCTTCAGCTTGCGATCCTCCAGGTAGCGGTTGAAGCGCGCCTGGTAGATCGACATGATCGGGCCGAGCCCCATCGACACCGTCGGGAACTGCCAGAAGTCCGGCATCAGCCACGGGTGCGGGTACGACGACAGGCCGCCGCCTTCAGCCAGCTCGCGGCGGAAGTTGTGCAGCTTCTCGACCGACAGCCGCCCCTCGAGGAACGCGCGCGCATAGATGCCCGGCGCCGCATGCCCCTGGAAGTAGATGATGTCGGCGTCGCCGTCATCTTCCTTGCCGCGGAAGAAGTGGTTGAAGCCGATTTCGTAGAGCGTCGCCGCCGACGCGTACGTCGAGATGTGCCCGCCGATGCCGTCCGAGAGGCGGTTGGCGCGCACGACCATCGCCATCGCGTTCCACCGGACCAGGCTCTTGATGCGTCGCTCGATCTCCTGGCTGCCCGGGAGCGGCACCTGATCCTCGGGGCGGATGCTGTTGACGTACGCCGTCACCGCGGTGAACGGCAGCGACACGCCCGCCATCCGCGCGTGGTGCCGCAGCGCGGCCAGCAGCCGCTGCACGCGGCCACGGTCGCCCTGCTCGATCACGTACTCGAGCGACTCCATCCATTCCCGCTGCTCGAGCGATTCGATCTCGGAGCCGTCGCGCGGCGCTATGTTCCTCATCTATGAATCCTCATAGTCCGGTTCTTCAGTCCTGTACAATCTCCCCATTCTAGTCCCGTTTGGCACGACGGCCGCCAACCGCTTCTGTTTGGCAAATACATGAAATCTCAAATGCGCATCGTTGCAGCGGCTGCGACGGCTGCCGCGCTCGTCGCGTGCACCGCCGGCGCCGTCGCGCCGGTCGGAGGAAATGCCGTGCAGGACACCTCGACCATCCCCGGCGCCGCCGAACTCCGCACCATGGCCGCCCGGTTCGCGCCGGTCGCCATCCGCGCCGACGTCTCTTCGCTGCCCGCACAACGAACGGCAGGCGCTGGTCAAGCTGATCGCCGCCGCCCGCATCATGGACGCGCTGTTCCTGCGCCAGGTCTGGTCCGGCAACGAGGCGCTCCTGCTCCAGCTGTCGGCCGACGTGCTCACGCGCACCCGCCACGCCGGAATCGCCGAGGCGTTCGAGCTCCCGGCGGCCCGGCTCCATTACTTCCTGATCAACAAGGGACCGTGGTCGCGCCTCGACCACAATCGCATCTTCATCCCTGGCGTGCCGGCCAAGCCGGAGGCGGCCAACTTCTATCCCGCCGGCGCGACGAAGGCCGAAGTGCAGGCGTGGCTCGACTCGCTGAGCGGCGACGCCAGGGCGCGCGCGACCGGGTTCTTCACGACCATCCGCCGCGGCGACGCCGGACAGCTCGTCGCCGTGCCGTACTCGACCGAGTACCAGGGCGAGCTCGGCGCCGCGGCCGCGCTCCTCCGCGACGCCGCCGCACTCACGAAGGACGCGACCCTGAAGAGCTTCCTCACCAGCCGCGCCGACGCCTTCCTCACCAACGACTACTACGCGAGCGACGTCGCGTGGATGGAGCTCGATGCCGCGATCGAGCCGACCATCGGGCCGTACGAGGTCTACGAGGACGAGTGGTTCAACTACAAGGCGGCGTTCGAGGCGTTCATCACGCTCCGCGACGACGTCGAGACCAACAAGCTGAAGGCGTTCTCCGGCCATCTCCAGGCGCTCGAGAACGCGCTGCCGATCGATCCGCAGTATCGCAACCCCAGGCTCGGCGCCATGGCCCCGATCCGCGTCGTCAACGTCGTCTTCACCGCCGGCGACGCGAATCGCGGCGTGCAGACCGCGGCCTTCAACCTGCCGAACGACGAGCGCGTCATCCGCGAAAAGGGCAGCAAGCGGGTGATGCTGAAGAACGTGCAGGAGGCCAAGTTCAACACCGTGCTGCTGCCGATCTCGAAGGTGGCGCTCGGCGCCGCCGATCAGTCGCTGGTCTCGTTCGACGCGTTCTTCACGCACATCCTGATGCACGAGCTGATGCACGGGCTCGGCCCGCACAACATCACGCCCGGCGGCCGCGCGACCACCGTGCGCCAGGAGCTGAAGGACACCTACAGCGCCATCGAGGAAGCCAAGGCCGACGCATCCGGCCTGTGGGCGCTGGCGCAGCTCGCCAACCAGCGGCAGGTCGATGCCGCGATCGCCAGGACCATGTACACGACGTTCCTGGCCTCGGCGTTCCGCTCGATCCGGTTCGGCATCAACGAGGCGCACGGCCGCGGCATCGCGATCCAGATCAACTACTTCCTCGACGCCGGCGCCTTCCGCGTCAACCCGGACGGCACCTTCTCGGTGGACGAGCCGCGGATGCTCGACGCGGTGGCAGGATTGACGCGCGAGATCATGACGCTCCAGGCCGAAGGCAGCTACGCCAAGGCCAAGGCGATGATCGAGAAGCTCGGCGTCGTCCGGCCGTCCGTGCAGAAGGTCCTGGACCGGCTCGCCCAGGTCCCGGTCGACATCGA
>CAVVSR010000001.1:0-80875 GCA_963750935.1 uncultured Acidobacteriota bacterium | reverse complement strand
GAAGTCATATGCATCGAGCGACCTTCGTGCTGATCGCGTGTCTCATCAGCGGGCCGGCCGCCTGGGCGCAGGACCAGGGCACGACGACACTTGGTCGGAAGGCGCCGTCGCGGCCAAAGATCTACAAGCTGGAAGAGCTGCGAGCGCCGCAGATCGACGCGCTGGACCGCGAGAAGACGCTGTTCATCCTCCCGGTCGGCATGATCGAAGTACATGGCCCGCACTTGCCGGTCGGTACCGACACGCTCGGGCTGATCTACGAGACGGACGGCGCGTCCAAGCGCGTCAGCCGGGCGCTGCCGGACTGGAACATCGTCCTCATGCCGCCGATCAGCTACGGACAGGGTGGAGCGAACCAGCTGGGAGGCAAGCAGATCCATCCAGGGACATACGCGATCCGGCAATCGACGTTGCGATCGATCGTCGCCGATCTCGGTGGTCAGGTCGCGCAGAACGGCTTCAAGTGGATCTTCGTGCTGAACGGCCATGGCACGCCGACCCACAACATTGCGATCAACGAGGCCTGCGACTTCGTCAGTGAAACGTTTCGCGTGACGATGCTGCACGTCACGGCGCTGCTTCGGGCCGACGCCGCGATCCAGGCGGCCGGCGCGAAGGTCAACGCCCGCTATTTTTCGGAACGCCAGCGTGCCTCCTTCGGGCTCGATCTTCACGGCGGCGTCGGCGAAACATCCGGCATGCTCGCGATCCGGCCCGATCTGGTCAGCCCGCAGTACAGGAAGCTCCCGAACCGGGCGGCCATGTCGCTGGATGAAGCGCGGGCGATCGCGGCCGCGCCTGACTGGCAGTGGTATCTCTCCGATCCCGCGAGCGCCTCGGTGGCGCACGGTCGGGCTATCGAGGCCTGGTGGATCGAGGGATTTGCCGACCTGATGCTCCGGGCCGTTCGCGGTGAGAACCTGTCAACACATCCGCGATTCCCCGATGCGGTTCCCCCTCCCGTCGCCTCGCTTGCCGAGCAGGCGCTCGCGACGGAAGCGGAGTTCGAAGCCGCCCTGGACAAGTGGCTGCAGCAGCGGTCTCGACGGTAGCGTGTCCGTTCGGCGCCGTTCGACGGCCGCTATTCCGTCCGCAGCGCCTCGACCGGAGTGATCCGGGTGCCTCGGCGCGCGGGAACGAACGAGGCGAACGTCGCGACCACGACCAGCACCAGCGCGGTCGCCGCGAACGTCGCCGGATCGAGCGGCTCGGTCTGGAACAGCAGCGTTTCGAGCATCCGGGTCAAGCCGGCGGCCGCCACCAGCCCGACGACCACGCCGAGCGCGACGAGGCGCAGGGCATGGCCGATCACCATCCGGAACACCGATTCCGCGGTCGCGCCAAGTGCCATGCGCACGCCGATCTCGCGGGTGCGCTGTGAGACGGAATACGCCATCACGCCGTAGACCCCGACGCCGGCGAGCACGAGCGCCATGAGCGCAAAAGCCGTGAGCAGGACCGAGACGGTCCGTGGCCGCGCCAGCGTGGCGCCGACGACCTCTTCCATCGACTTCACATCAGCCAGCGGCACCTCGGGGTCGATCGATCGCACGACGCCGGCGACCGTCGTCGCCACAGATCGCGGCGGCACGCCGGTCCGCATCACGAACGTCAGCAGCCCGACCGACAGCTGTGAGTGGGGCAGGTACACGGCCGCGCGTGTCTCCGAGTCGAGCGATCCCATCTTGACGTCGCCGACCACGCCGACGATCTCGACCTGCTGGCCGTTCGGGCCGCGCGCGTTGACCTGCAGGCGCTTGCCGATGGGATCCTCGCCCGGGTAGAGCAGGCTGACCGCGCCTTCGCTGACGATGGCGACGGCCGGCGAGTCCTCGCGGTCACTCTCCGTGAAGTCACGGCCGCCACGCAGAGGGATTCCCATGGTGCGGAAGAATCCCGGCGTGACCGGGCGGACCTGTGTCGACGGAGCCTCGCCCGCGGCGGGCACGGGTCGATCGAGCCGGTAGAAGCGCGTGCCGATTCCCGGACCCGCCATCGGCAGGAAAGCGATCCCGGCGGCGCTCTGCACACCCGGCAGCGCTCGAATGCGGCCGAGTGTGTTGTCGAAGAACGCGACCGCGTCACGCCGCTCCGGATAGCGCGCGGCCGGCAGCGAGACGCGGGCGGTGAGCACGTTCTCGGCGCGGAACCCCGGATCCACCTGCTGCAGGCGGACGAAGCTGCGAATGAGCAGGCCGGCGCCGGTCAGCAGCACGAGCGACAGCGCGACCTCGACGACGACCAGCGCGCTGAGCGTGCGGCGCGCGCGCGGGCTCGCGCCGTGCCGGCCGCCTTCGCGTAAGGCATCGTTGGCGCTCGCCGACGCCAGCAGGGCCGGCACGAGTCCGAACAACACGCCGGTCGTGAGCGCGGTCAGCAGGGTGAAGCCGACCACCGGCAGATCCAGCGACACCTGGTCGAGCCGCGGCACCGGGATGCGGTCGGCAACCAGCACCAGCAGGCCGCGATGAAACAACATCGCCAGGAAGAGTCCGGCCACCCCTCCGGCCAGCGACAGGATCAGGCTTTCGGTCAGCATCTGCAGCAGCAGACGGCCACGGGCCGCTCCGAGTGCGGTCCGCAGCCCGAGCTCACGCTGCCTGACTGTGCTGCGCGCCAGCAGCAGGTTCGCGACGTTGACGCAGGCGATCAGCAGCACCAGGGCGACGGCGACGGAGAGGACCAGGAGCGCCGGCTTGATCGTCTCGACCGTGAGCGTGTGGATCGGCAGGACGATGACCTGTCGTCCCGCATTCAGCGGCGGCGCCTCCTTCTCCCGCTGCGCCGCGAGCGCGGCCATTTCGTCGGACGCCTGTGTCAGCGTGACACCGTCGCGAAGCCTGGCCACGGCATGCGAGAGCCCACGGCCGATCGCCGAGCGCAACCGTTCCGTGGTCCAGCCGTACGTGATGTAGAAGTCGGCGCGCTGCCCTTCGATGGTAAAGCCGGGCGGCATGATGCCGACGACGGTGAGCTTCCGCCCGCTTGCGTCGATGGTGGAGCCGACGATGTCGCCGCGGCCTGCCAGTCTCGATTGCCACAGCTCGTGGCCGAGCAGGATGACGGAGTCGTAGCCCTGCAGATCCTCCTCCGCGGTGAAGGTGCGTCCCTGAGCGGCCTGCACGCCGAGGGCGTGGAACACGTCGGCCGACGCCGTCAGCCCGGTGATCTCGAGCGGCTGGCCGTTCAGGAGCACGGTCAGGCGGCTCGGCCCGACCATCCCGATGTATTCGAACGACCGGTTCCGCTCGCGCCATTCCACGAAGTTCGCCGGTGCGACGATGGCGCGGGGCTGAGAACGGTTCGTTTCGAAGATCGAGACGATGCGGTCCGGGTCGCGATAGGGCAGCGGCCTGAGCAGGACGCCGCGCACCACGCTGAAGATGGCGGAAGTGGCGCCGATGCCGAGCGCGAGCGCGAGCAGCGCCGGAATCGTGAAGCGTGGCGCGCGGACGAAGGCGCGGAACGCGAATCGCACATCCTGGCCGAGATGACGCATCAGGGAGCCTCCACCCAGGGTTTGATGGAGGCGGTGGGAGTATGGTTGGCGGTCAGTGCTGAAAATCCAGCATTTCCCGACTGCACGCCGGACGTCAGCGAAAATTGTCGACCTGCATGAGCTCGTCCACCGACGAATCGACGCGTGAGAAGAGGATGATGCGGCCGTCTCGAGATGCGGTCATGCCGCTCGCGATGGTGCCGAGATTGTGCGCGACGGTCGTGGACCGCTCGGTGGCGAAATCGAAGTACTGCAGCCGCGTCTCACCACCCGGCCGATCGGTGAAGAAGGCGCCGGCTTCGCCGGAGACTCGCTCGATGTAGTAGATGCCACCCTCGATGACGTCGAAATTCCCCAGCGAGACGCCATCGAGCACCTTGACCGGCGCTCCACCCGATACCGGTACGCGGAATACCGGGCTCGGCCGTTCGACGGCCTCGATGTAATAGAGATTGCGGCCATCATGCGACTCGATGGTGATCGCGCCCACCGCGTCGGTGACCTTGACCGGTGCCCCGCCACCCACGGGCATCTTCCAGATGCGACTTCTGGGCGGTTCGGCCGACACGAAGTAGATCCATTGCCCGTCTCGCGAAAAGCTGGGGAACCCGCCGCCCGCGTTCTTCGCCGACACGACCACCGCCGGCCCGCCATGAGCGGGCACCATGAGCACGTCCGGGCGATTCTGCGGATCGCCATGAAAGACGATCTGATTTCCGTTCGGCGCCCAGCGCGGGTACCCCGGGAGCAGCGCCAGGAAGGTGACCTGCGTCGCCTGCGACCCGTCGATGGCCGCGACCCAGACTTCGCTTTCGCCGGACCGGTTCGACATGAAGGCCACCCGACGCCCGTCGGGCGAGAGGTTCGGAATCGAATCGTTTCGCGTCGAGGCGATCGCGACGGCTGGCGGAGCGGTGGCCGCGATGCCCGCCGCTGACGTGTCGACGCGCCAGATGTTGGTGTCGGAAAAGCTGTGGACGTACACCAGGCGCAGTCGGCCGTCGGGCAGTCGCGAGACGACCGGCGTCACGCCATCCTGCCCGATGTACGGCAGCCGCGTCGGCGTTCCGCCACGAATACCGTCAACGCGCCACAGCGAGCCGCGGGCGGCGAACAGGATCTCGCGGCTGTCGGGTGTCCAGCTGGCGGTGCCCGCGTGGATCGTCGTGGTCAGCCGCACCGGATCGCCCTCCGGGACCGCCCCCGGCTTCAGCGCCACGCGATGGAACTCGCCGCTGAACGGCGTGCCGTCGCGGCGGAACAGCAGCTGGCGGCCATCAGGCGAGATCGCCGGATCGAGATCCCCCACGTCGCCCTTCGGGAACGTCAGCTGCCGCTTCTCGCCGGTGTCGAGCGCAATCGCGAACACCGCGTCCGACTCGTTCGCGCCGGGAGAATCCGTGACGAGCACACACGTCGAATCCGGGCACCATCCGATTGCGCCGGGCCGATAGATGGCCATCCGCGGCTCGATCTCGGCGAGCCTTCCGTTCCGACCCGCCGAGCGGGGCGATCAGCCACACTTCGCTCCGGCTGCTGCCCGGCCGCGCGCCGAAGAAACGCGATTCTGCGGCCGTCGGGTGACCAGCTGGGCCGGTAATCGTTGCCTGGATCGGTCGTCAGCTGCAGCGGAGACCCCGTCCCGATCTGCTGCACGTACAAGTCGGGATTTGTCTGCTTCGGCCCCGTCCAGCTGAAGACCACGTGACTGCCGTCGGGAGACAGCGACGGATACCGCACGACTCCCGCCAGCGACGTCAGCGGCACGGCACGCAGCGGCTCGGCGGGCGGAGGTGTGCGCAGCGATTGCACGACGAAGTACGCGCCCGCGATGATGGCCATCAGCAGCACGCCGGCCGCCCATCGTCGCCGAGACCGAGGACGCTGGCGCGGATCGGGCCGGCGCGGGAGGGAGCGGCGCCGGCGCGCTCGACTCGAGCGCGAGGTCCTCGAGCGCCACCCGCAAATCCGCCATCGTCTGAAAGCGGCGAGCCGGGTCCTTGCGCAGACATCGCAGGATCACCTTCTCGAGGTCGGCGGGAATCGTGGCGGCCAGACGGCCTGGCGGAACGGGATCCTCGTTCAGGATTCTGGCCATCACCGAGAGGCGCGAATCGCCGCTGAACGCCTGGCGGCCCGTCATCATCTCGTAGAGCACGGACCCGAAGCTGAAGATGTCCGAACGCGCATCGACCCGCTGGCCGTCGGCCTGTTCGGGCGACATGTAGGCCGGGGTGCCGATGGTCGTGCCATCCTGGGTGACGGCCGCGGTCTTCGTGACCACGGCCGGCGTCGTCGACTCGAGCAGCTTCGCGATGCCGAAGTCGAGAATCTTGATGCCGCCGGCGTCGGTGACCATCACGTTGGCCGGCTTGAGATCGCGATGGATGATTCCCGCCTCGTGCGCCCTGGCGACGGCGTCCGCGATCTCGATGGCGAAGCGCAGTCCCTTTTTCAGCGCGAGCCCGCCGGCCGGAACGACCTGGTCGAGCGTCCTGCCGGCCACGTACTCCATCACGATGAAGTCGGTGTTCCGCTCCGACCCCACGTCGTAGATCGTCACGATGCCGGGGTGATTCAGGGCGCTGGCGGCCCTGGCTTCCTGGATGAACCGGCGCTTGCGGTCGGGGTCGGCGAGCTGATCGGGAGGGAGGACCTTGATGGCGACGGTGCGTTCCAGTTGCGTGTCCCGGGCCTTGTAAACGACGCCCATGCCGCCTTCGCCGAGCTTTGCTTCGATGGTGTAGCGCGAGAGCGACTGGCCGATCATCACCGTGGAGGCATCTTAGTCTGCGCCACAGGGCCAGACAATCCATCCCGCGCTACAATAGACGGACCATGCACCGCCTGCGGACACGCAAGTCGCTCGTCTTCGTCTGCATCGGCGTGGTGCTGTTCGCCTCGATTTTTCCGGTCGCCGTCCCGGTCCTGACGGCCACGCTGACGCCGCTCTGGCTGGTCGTTCCGGCCATCGCCGTCGTCGTCCTGCGCCGCCGCGCCACCCGCTGCGACGAGCAGACGGTCGCGCTTTTCTCGCTCCTCCTCTCCCGCGCTCCTCCCGCCGCTCCCGCTCTCGCGTAGCTCACCGCCGTTTCGACGGCGATCCAAGAGGCTCGTGTCAGCGCGACTGGAGGAGTCATGTCGCCCCGCACCCCGTTGTCTTCCCTGGCCACCGGACCCAGGATCCGTCCGGTCCGTAACCACATCGGCTGGCGCGATCGCCTGGCCCGATTCAGGGGCTCGTCGATTCACCGCGATCTGCGCGGCTACGATCGGACACTCGACGAAATCAACGCCATCGAGCCCGAGCTCGTCGCGCTCGCGGACGACGAGCTGTGTGTCCGCGGACGGAGGCTGCGCGATCAGGCGCGCGCCGGGTCGATGGACGACGTTCGAGCCGGCACGTTCGCCCTGGTCAGGGAGCTCGCTCGTCGCCGGCTCGGCCTGCGACCGTTCGACGAACAGCTCGTGGCCGGCCTCGCGATGGATCGCGGCGCGGTGGTCGAGATGCAGACCGGAGAAGGGAAGACGCTCGCCGCGGTCTTGCCGGTCGCGTTGAACGCGCTCGCCCGCGGCGGCGTTCATGTCCTCACGTTCAACGACTATCTGGCCAGACGCGACGCGGAGTGGATGGAACCCATCTACACGGGCCTCGGCCTGACGGTCGCGTACGTGCAGCACGGGATGACCCCGGGCGATCGCCGGCGCGCCTACGGCGCCGACGTCACCTACGTCACGGCCAAGGAGGCCGGGTTCGACTACCTGCGCGACATGCTGGCGACCGACATCAGCGGCGCCGTCCATGGGCCGCGTGGCTTCGCGCTCGTGGACGAGGCGGATTCGCTGCTGATCGACGAGGCGCGCATCCCGCTCGTCATTGCCGGTTCGATCGGTCGCGCCGGCATCTCGGCGGCGCGGCTGACGGGGCTGGTGAGCGGGCTCGCGGCCGGCGTGCACTACGACCTCGACGAGTACGGCCGTGACGTCGAGCTCACCGAGCGTGGTATCGAGCATCTCGAGCAGGCGCTCGGGTGTGGCCGGCTCCACGACGAGCAGAACCTGGCTGTGTTGACCGACCTGAACTGTGCGCTGCACGCGCACGTGCTGCTGCGGCGCGACGTCGACTACCTCGTACGCGATGGCCGCATCGGCATCATCGACGAGCTGACCGGGCGCGTCGTCGCGGATCGCCACTGGCCCGATGGACTGCAGGCCGCCGTCGAAGCGAAGGAAGGACTGGCGCGGCTTGCCGACGGACGCATCCTCGGATCGATCACGCTGCAGCATTTCCTTCAAGGCTACAACCGGCTCTGTGGCATGACGGGAACCGCGCAGCCGGCGGCGTCGGAGCTCGAGGAGTTCTACAGCCTTCCCGTCGTCGTCATTCCGACGCACCGGCCGCTGATCCGGATCGACAGGCCGGACGTGGTGTTCACGCACCGCGACGCAAAGGAGCGGGCGGTCGTCGAGGAGATTCGGCGGGTCCACGCGGAAGGGCGCCCGGTGCTGGTCGGCACGCTGACGGTCGAGGAGTCGGAGCGGCTGGCCGATCGCCTGCGCGACGCCGGGGTGTCGTGCCGGGTGCTCAACGCGCGCAGCGACGAAGCGGAGGCCGAGATCGTGGCGGCGGCGGGCGCCTTCGGGGCCGTCACCATCTCGACGAACATGGCCGGACGGGGAACCGACATCCGGCTCGGAGGACACGACGAGTCCGAGCGGGCGCGGGTGGTGGCCCTCGGCGGACTCTACGTGATCGGCACGAATCGTCACGAGAGCCGGCGCGTCGACCTGCAGCTGCGGGGGCGTGCGGGGCGACAGGGGGATCCTGGAGAGTCGCGCTTCTTCATCAGCCTCGAAGACGACCTGCTGGTGCGCTACGGGATCCACAACCTGCTGGCGGGACGGTTCGCGCCGCAACCGCAACCGGATCCCGTTGAGCATCCAGTCGTGCTCGCCGAAGTCGCCCGCGCGCAGCGCATCGTCGAGGGGCAGAACTTCGAGGTCCGCCGCACGCTGTGGCGATACGCGTCGGCGGTCGAACGGCAGCGGCGGGAGCTCATGGACTGGCGCCAGTCGATTCTCGACGGCACGGAGACGCCGGACGTCTGGAGCCGATCGCCGGGGCGCTACCAGGAGCTCGTCGAGGCGTCAGGGGCCGACAGCGTCGCACGGGCCGAGCGGCTCGTCACGCTGCATTGCATCGACCGCGCCTGGTGCGATCACCTCGCGCTGATCGCGGATCTGCGCGAAGGCGTACACCTCGTCGCCCTGGGCGGCCGCGATCCGCTGACGCACTTCACGACCACCATCACCGCGGCCTTCGGCACGCTCGACGAGCGGATCGAGGAGGCGGTCGCCGACGGCGCTCGCCAGCGTGCGCGTCGGTCCTGACGGCATCGATCTCGGCGGGATCGACATCAAGGGCCCGTCGGCGACGTGGACCTACCTGGTCAACGACGATCCGTTCAGGAACCAGATCGGGATGATGCTCACGGGGCCGGGACGGGCGACGTTCGCGGTCGGCGCCGCCCTCTCGTCGATGCCGCTGCTGATCCTCTGGGGCCTGCTGGACACGTTTGCGAGACGGCGGCCGCGGCGGCGATGACTACGACCCTGCCGCGGGCTGATGACGCTGCAGGCGCAGCTCGAGGTAGCGCCGCACGTCGGGCCATTCCTGCGCGAGGATGCTGTACATCACCGTGTCGCGAATGGTGCCGTCGCGGCGGACGCCGAAGTGCCGGACGACGCCGTCGCGTTTGGCGCCGAGCGCTTCGATGGCGCGCTGCGAGCGGAAGTTGAACGAGTCGGTGCGCAGCCCGACCACGCCGCAGCGCAGGGTCTCGAAGGCGTGGCGGAGCAGGAGCAGCTTGCACGTCGAGTTGACGTGAGTGCGCTGGTGGCGCAGTCCGTACCACGTGTAGCCGATCTCCACCCGATGCAAGTGCCGGCGCGATGTCGTGATACCGGGTCGAGCCGATGATCGTGCCGCTCGCGCGGTCGCGCACGACCCACGGCAGCATCCGTCCGTCTCGCTGACCCTGGAGAGCATCCTCGATGTAGGACCGCATGCCGTCAGGCGGCGGCACCGCCGTATACCAGATCTCCCAGAGCCGGCCGTCGGACGCGGCCTGTCCGAGCGCGTCCGCGTGATCGAGCGTCAGCGGCTCGAGTCGAACATCAGGGGCTTCCAGCGCGACTGCCTGCGGGTGTTCCATCACGGCAGAGTAAACAAAACCGCGCCGGAGTGGTAGCGACAGCTGTCCGGGTCCGGGACCGCTTCACCTGCCCGGACGTCCAATGAGGGCGAACCTCTGTAAGAATCGGAGGGGAGTACGAGCCCATCACCATGCCGGTTCATCCAGATCAGTCCAGCGGTCGCGATCGCCAGCCATTTCACTATGCCTGGGTCGTGGCTGCCGTCACCTTCGTCGTCCTGATCGTCACCGCGGGCGTCCGCGCCACGCCAGGCGTGCTGATGGTGCCGCTGGAGGCGGAGTTCGGCTGGACGCGCGCGGCGATCTCGGCGGCGGTCGCCGTCAACATCGCGTTGTTCGGCCTGATCGGCCCCTTCGCGGCGTCGGCGATGAACCGCTGGGGGATGCGGCGGCTGATGCTGGCCGCGATCGGCCTGCTCGCGGTGTCGGTCGCGTTGACCACGCGGATGCAGCATCAGTGGCAGATGACGCTGCTGTGGGGCATCTGCGTCGGGACCGGCACCGGCGTGACGTCGATGGTGCTGGCCGCGGTGGTCGCGACCCGCTGGTTCGTCGCGCGGCGCGGACTGGTGCTCGGCGCCTTGTCGGCGGCGAATGCCACCGGCCAGCTGGTGTTCCTGCCCCTGCTCGCCCGGATGGTAGAGCAGCGCGGTTGGCGTGCCGCGGCGTTGATCGTGGCCGGCTCGGCGCTCTTCGTGTTCGCCATCGTGCTCGTGTTCATGCGCGATCGGCCGGAGGATCTCGGGCTGCGGCCGTACGGGCAGACAGAGGCGGATCCACCTCCAGTCGCTGCGCTCGCGCCGGTGGCGGCGCTCAGGATGGCGGTGCGGTCTCGGCCGTTCTGGATTCTCGCCGGGACGTTCTTCGTGTGCGGCGCGAGCACCAACGGCCTGATCGGCACGCACCTCATTGCCGCGTGTCACGACGTCGGCATCCCCGAAGTCCGCTCGGCGCAGCTGCTGGCGATGATGGGCATCTTCGACATCCTGGGGACGATGGCGTCGGGCTGGCTCAGCGATCGCTACTCGAGCCGGCACCTCCTGTTCGGGTACTACACGCTGCGCGGCCTGTCGCTGCTTTACCTGCCGTTCACCCTCCAGAGCGGATCGGCAGGGCTGGCGATATTCGCCGTGTTCTACGGGCTCGATTGGATTGCGACGGTGCCGCCGACAGTAAAGCTGACCACGCAGGCCTTCGGACGCGAGAATACCGGCGTGGTCTACGGCTGGATCGGCGCGAGCCACCAGCTGGGCGCGTCGATGGCGGCGTTCGGCGCGGGAGCGATCCGTACGACCTCGGGTGGGTATCAGGTCGCGTTCTGGATTGCCGGCGGCCTGTGTCTGCTGGCGGGCGCGGCGTTCCTGACGGTTGGCCGGCGCTCGTTCAGCCGGGCGCCGGCGCCGCCGGTGCTGGCCTCGGCATCCGCGTAGGCACACTCCGCTTCCGTCTCCTTCATGCACGTCTTCGAAATCGTCATCGCGCTGCTGGTGGGTGGGGCCGTCCTCGCCGCGTTCGCCCGCCGCATCGGCACCCCGTATCCGGCGCTGGTCGCGCTGGCCGGCGCGGCGGTGGCGATCGTGCCCGGCACGCCGGAGCTCGTGCTCGATCCCGAGCTCGCTCTCGCGCTGTTCGTCGCGCCGGTCCTGCTCGACGCCGCCTTCGATGCCTCGCCTCGCGATCTGTGGGCCAATCGGCGAGCGGTTGCCGGCCTCGCCCTGGGCGCGGTGCTGCTGACGATCTCGGCGGTCGCGATTGTCGCCAAGGCGCTGGTGCCCGACATGCCGTGGCCGGCGGCGATCGCGCTCGGCGCCATCGTCGCGCCGCCTGACGCCGCCGCGGCGACGGCGGTGCTTCGGCAGCTCCGGCCGCCGCACCGCCTGATGGTGATCCTCGAAGGGGAGAGCCTGTTCAACGATGCCAGCGCGCTGCTCGTCTACCGCCTCGCCGTGGGCGCGACGGTCGCGGGACTGACAATCGGCTGGAACATCATCCCGACGCTGCTCGCGGTCACCGTCGGCAGCCTCGTGCTCGGGATCGTCCTCTCCCGGCTGACGCTCGCGATGCTGGCACGCGTGGACGACGTGGCGACGGCGGTGATCCTGCAGTTCGGCACCACGTTCGCCGTCTGGATCCTCGCCGAGCGGCTCCATCTGTCGGGCATCCTCACTACCGTCGCGTATGCCATGGCGTCGTCGCGGCGCGCCTCGGAGGTGACGCCTGCCAGGATTCGCGTGCCGTCCTACGCGGTCTGGGAAGTGGCTGTCTTCGTGCTGAACGTGCTGGCCTTCGTGCTGGTCGGCTTCCAGCTCAAGACGGTCCTCTTCCGGCTCGACCGCTCCGCGCTGGTCGACCACATCCGGATCGGCGCCATCGTGTGTGTCACCGTCATCGTCGCGCGCATCCTCTGGGTGACCGCGGTTGCGGCGATCAGCCGGTGGCGCTGCCGGCCGGATCCGACGCGGCGCCGCACCGCTGTCGATCGCGTCGCCCTGTCACCCCGCGCCGCGGCGCTCGTCGGCTGGTGCGGGATGCGCGGCATCGTCACGCTGGCGGCCGCGCTTGCGCTGCCGACCGGCGGGGGCGGTGGCGATCCCTTTCCGCATCGCGATCTGATCCTGTTCACCGCTTTCGCCGTCGTGCTCGGGACGCTCGTATTACAGGGAGTGACGCTGCGCCCGCTCCTGAGCTGGCTCGGCCTCGAAGACGACGGGACGGTCGACCGGGAGGTCCAGATCGCGCGCGTCGAAACGCTGCGCGCGGCCCTGCAGGCGGCGGAAGGGTCGTGGACGGAGACGACCGGGCTCGTGAAGCGGCGCTACGAATTGCAGCTGCGCAAGGCCGAGGCGGAGCTCGAGGCGGGCGTCCGCCACAGCGCCCGCGGCCGTCGCCGTTGCGGTCGACGAGGACATCGAGCAGACCGAGCAGAGAGAACGGGCCGCCCGCCGACGTCGAGATCGTGCGGAAGGCGATGGAGGCGGAGCGTCAGCGGCTGGCGGCGCTGCGGTCCGAGGGCACGATTGGCGACGCCGCATTCCAGCGGGTGGAGCAGGAGCTGGACTGGACCGAGCTCGACCTGCAGCACCTGCTCGGCGCGGCCGACGACTGATCGCCGTCCTGTTCGAAGGGGTGTCTATCCGGTATGACCGTGTCCGCACCCGGCTCGTCAGACCCCGCATCGCGCCGGCCGCGAGCGCGCCGCTCGCGTCAGCTGGTCAGTCCTGCGCTTTCCCTCGTCCTCGTCTTCCTCTCCTCCTGGTTGTTTCCGCCTGCTCACGTCCATCCACACCGCCGCTTCCTGACGCACCGCGCACGCTGACCGGAGAGGTCACCGCGCCGCCGCGCACGCTGGACGAGGCGATGCGCGCGCTCGAACGAACCCTGCCCGCCGACACGCAGGTCAAGATGCGCAGCGGCACCGAAGACGACATGCGGCAGTTCCGGGATACCGCCGGCGTCAAGATCCGGAACGAGTGGGTCACCGGCGATCGCACGCCTCTCGCGGCCTGGTTCCGTACGCAGCATGGCCTCGACGATCCCGACGAGGCATCCGGGATCGTGCTGGTTTCGTTCTGGCGGTACCTCCATGGCCGGCCCGCCAGGGTCGAGGACCAGGTGCGCGAGGCGCGCAACCGGTCGGCGCAGCGCCTGAAGAAGGCGGAAGCCGAACGCCTGCGGATGCTCGATGCCGGCACGGCGATCAGCGGGAGCCGTCTCGGATGGCAGGTGCGGCAGGCGCGCGTTCCGGCGCTCACGCTGCCGCAGGCGCGGCACCGACAAGCACAGCGTTCACGTTCGCTATCTGACGCCCTTCAGAGGCGGCTATCTCGTCACCGGCAGGCAGTTCGCCGCCGAGGCCGGCGTCCCGCCGGTGCCGCCTGACGGCGCCGACGAGCAGTTCAGGACGACGTGCCACTACGCCGAGATCGAGGCGCGCGCGATTCGCGTGGTCGAGATGCCGGAGCTGGGGCCTGCCGAGGAGTGCGTCACCGTCGGCGACGCGGCGTACTTCCGCGGCACGCGCGACGGACACGACATCCTCCTGCGAATCACGTCGAACTCTCGCGGCCTGATCCCGCTGCCGCCGGGCGAAGGCTGGCTTCGTCTGGGCCTCGGCGAGGACGGCCTGCTGGCGATTTGCGAACGCACCGTCAGCGGGTTCGACGGCGCGGGTTGGTCGGTGGTGCACCGCGCGGAGCGCCAGCTGCCGAAGACGGCCGAGCCTCCGCGTCAAATTGGGTCGCGCCTCTACTTCCGCGACGAGGGTCGAGGGGATGGCAAGCCCGGACGGTTGTCCTGGGTGACGCTGAAGCCATCCTCGGGACTCGGTGTACCTTCGATCGCGACACCGGCTGGGACGCCCTCATCGGCTTCAACGCCCGCGTTGTCTGGGCGTTCGACCAGGCGCCGGATGGCTCGCTGTGGTTTCTTCCCGACAGCAGCGTCGTCGTCTCCGATGGCGCCAGCCGATATCGCATGGCGATCCTCAACGGCCGGCCGGAGTTCGAAGGGCCGCGCCCCGACATCGCGCGCGGGCTCGACGTCGTCGGGCATCCCAGTGCCCTCGAATTCGAGCCGGACGGATGCGCCCGCCTCGCCACCGCGGCCGCCCCGGACGATGTGCCTGCGGCGATTTATCGCGTCTGCGACGGCGTGCTGACGCCGATGCTCACGTTCGCGGCGACGAGACAGATTGTGGGCACACCCGAAGGTCCCCTCAGCTGGCGATGGGTTCCTGTCCGCATGCTGACGCGCGACAGCCGGTCGATGATCGTCGCCGGCGCGTACGGCGGGTTGTATTTCATATCCCTCGGTCCCAACCGTCGCTGGACCGCGCGGAGCCTGGACGAGAAGGCGGGGCGACCCATTGGGTTGTGGTGAGGCTGGACTTCAGGCAACGAAGTTGACGGTCAGTGCCTCTGATCCCTCCGATATCTCTACGACGTCGACTCACAACATAATGCTCTGTAATGGACGTGATCATCATCGGCGGCGGGCCGGTCGGGCTGGCCTGCGCCATCGAGGCGCGGCGTGAGGGATTGCGCGCGCTCGTCGTCGAGAAGGGCTCGCTGGTCAACTCGATCGTCGGCTATCCCGCGCAGATGGAGTTCTTCTCGACGCCGGAGCTGATCGAGATCGGCGGATATCCGTTTTCCATCCAGGACTACAAGCCGTCGCGCGAAGAGGCGATCGAGTACTACCGCGGCGTGTCGCAGCGGGAAGCGCTGGACATCCGGCTCTACGAGCGCGTGCTCGACGTGCGCGGCACGCGCGGCGGCTTCACCGTCGTACGGACAAAGGGGAGTATCCGGCGGGCTCCGTGGTGGTCGCGACCGGCTTCTTCGACCTGCCCAACCTGCTCAACGTCCCGGGCGAGGATCTGCCGAAGGTCACGCACTACTATCGGGAGCCGTATCCGTATGTCCGCCAGCAGGTGGCGGTGGTGGGGGCGAGGAACTCCGCCGCCAAGGCGGCGCTCGACTGCTACCGGCACGGCGCCGCGGTGACGCTGATCGTCCGGTCGCCGGAGCTCTCGAGCAAGGTGAAGTACTGGATCAAGCCGGACCTCGAGAACCGCATCAAGGAAGGGAGCATCCGCGCGTTCTTCAGCACGACCATCCAGGAGATCCGCGAGGCCTCTCTCGTGCTGGCGACGCCGGACGGTGTCACGGAGATCGAGAACGACTGGGTGCTGGCGATGACGGGGTACCATCCCGACTACCGCTTCCTGGAGGCGCTCCGGATCACGTTCGCGGATGACGAGTTCCGGACGCCGATCTACGACGAGGCCAGCTTCGAGACGGCGCGGCCGGGCCTGTATCTCGCGGGGACCGTCTGCGGCGGCTACCAGACCGGGCGCTGGTTCATCGAGAACGGCCGCTTCCATGCGCGCCAGATCATGAAGCACATCGCCGGCAAGCGGGCCGAGCCGATCGAGTTCCAGGCGATTCATTGGAAGACCGAAGAATGACCGCGTTGACAGGAGGAGCCGCGTGAGGAATCGAACCGTGCGTAATGTGCTGGCGAGCCTGGCGATCGTGATGGCCGCGCGCGTCTGCGGCAGCCCAGACCCCGGACGCTCCGGCGCAACCGATCAAGGCGACGGTCGACCAGCTGGCCTGGATCGCGGGCGCATGGAAGGGCACGCTCAACGACCGGACGATCGAGCAGACCTGGAGCGCACCGCTCGGTGGCTCGATGCTGGCGATGTACCGCAGCGTGCGTGACAACAAGGTCACGTTGTACGAGCTCCTCGCCTTCGAGCCCGAGGGCGACGGCGTGGCGTTGCGGATCAAGCACTTCACGCCAGGACCAGGTCTGGTCAGCCAGGAAGCCAAGGACGAGGCGGCGAATCACGTCCTCGTGAAGCTCGATGGCAAGACGGCTGTCTTCCAGGGCGGTGCGCGCGTGACCTTCAGCAGCCCCGATCCCTCGACGTTGACCATCACCGTCGAACGCCAGCGCGACGGCAAGACCGTCGCAACCGAGTTCAATTACAAGCGGGCGACGCCGTAGCGCGGCCGGTCCGCGCGGATCGGCGTGGTACGATCGGCCCCGACTCATGCCCAGTCGTACCGAGCACGAGCTCATCGTCGTCAACGGCCGGGAAGTGCCGGTGTCCAACCCGGCCAAGGTGTTGTTCCCGCAGGCCGGCTATACCAAGCTCGATCTGGCGCGCTATTACCTCGCGGTGGCTGACGGCGCGCTGCGTGCCGTCGGCGGGCGGCCGAACGTCCTGGTCCGGTATCCCAACGGCATCGACGGGGAGTTCTTCTATCAGAAGCGCGCCCCCTCCTCGCGTCCTCCCTGGATCGACGTCGTCACGCTGAGTTTCCCGTCGGGCCGCACGGCCGAAGAAGTGGTGCCTCGTGATGCCGCGGCGCTGGTCTGGATGGCCAACCTCGCGTGCCTCGAGCTGCATCCGCACCCGGTCCGCGCCGAAGACCTCGATCATCCCGACGAGCTCCGCGTCGATCTCGATCCGGTCCCCGGCGTGCAGTGGGAGCAGCTGCGCCAGGTGGCGCGCGTCGTGCGCGAAACACTCGACGCCTTCGGCCTCGCCGGGTGGCCGAAGACCTCGGGGTCACGAGGCATCCACGTGTCGGTGCGGATCGAGCCGGCGTGGACCTTCGACAAGGTCCGCCGCGCGGCGCTGGCGCTGGCCCGTGAAGTCGAGCGGCGTGCGCCGTCGCTCGCCACCAGCAAGTGGTGGAAGGAGGAGCGCCACGGCGTGTTCCTCGACTACAACCAGAACGCGAAGGATCGCACCGTGGCGGGGGCGTATTCGGTGCGGCCGAATCCCGAGGCCCGGGTATCGGCGCCGCTGACCTGGGAGGAGATCGACGTCTGCGATCCCGGCGACTTCACGCTGGCGACCATGCCGGCACGCTTCGCGGAGGTCGGCGATCGCCACGCCGGCATCGACGAGCGCCGATATTCACTCGAGCCGCTGCTGGAGTTGTCGTCGCGGCAGGAGCGCGACGGGCTCGGCGACGCGCCGTGGCCGCCGCACTACAAGAAGCAGGCGGGCGAACCGGCCCGTGTGCAGCCTTCGAAGCGCCGCCGGACGCCGGTGCATCCGCTGATCGAGATCGGCCGCGCGCAGAAGAAGGCGGACGCGCTCGCCGGCCTCGAGCGCTGGCGCGCGCGCCATCCCGAGGCTGCCGCCCATCTCGAGCCCGCCGACGTGCTGGTGGACGCCATGCGGGGCCGGCATCACACCTGGACGCGCATTCGCCTCAACCTGCAGCACGTGCCGGAGGCGATCCGGCCGCCGCAGGAGGCGCTCGACCCGGACGATGGCGCGACCGGGTGGGAAGGCTTCAATCCCGAGGACGCCCCGCGCCGAAGACCTTCTCGAGCTCGAACGGCGTCGTGACCTCGAGCTGATCGTACCGGCACTCGTGCGGCGGCTTGTCGGGCCGCCAGCGCAGGAACACGGCCCCGTGCCGGAAACGGTTACCCTGCAGGTGCTCGTACTTGACCTCGCAGACCCGCTCGATTCGCAGCGGCTCCCAGGACAGATCCTTTCCCGCGCTCCATCGGCTCTGGCCGCCCGGCATGCGATCCATCGCCGAGCCCTGCGCCCACTCGCGCCACGGGTGCTCCGCCATCGCCCGCTCGCGTAGCGGCGCGAGATCGTGCACCAGCTGACGACGGGTCGCCATCGTGAACGCGGAGGTCACGCCGACGTGCTGGAGGGCGCCGCGGTCGTCGTAGAGTCCGAGCAGCAGCGAGCCGACCGCGTCGTGCCCGCTCTTGTGCCAGCGGAACCCCGCCACCACGCAGTCCGCGGTCCGCGCGTGCTTGATCTTGAACATCGCGCGCTTGCCCGGCTCGTAGATGCCTTCCGCCGGCTTGGCGATGACGCCGTCGAGCCCGGCCCCTTCGAAGCGCTCCAGCCACTCAGCGGCCACGGTCCGGTCGGTCGTCATCGGCGTGAGATGGAGCGGCGGCGCCGCACCAGCCAGCAGCTGCTCGAGCCGGGCCCGCCGCTCGCGCAAGGGCAGGGCGCGAAGATCCTCGCCATCGACGGCCAGCAGATCGAACGCGACGAACGAGGACGGCATCGCCTCGGCGAGCTTGCGCACCCGCGACTCGGCCGGATGGAGGCGGAGCTGCAGCGCGTCGAAGTCGAGCCCGTTGGCGGTCGCGATCACGATCTCGCCGTCCACGACGCAGCCAGCCGGGAGCTCGGCCAGCAGCAGGTCGTGCAGCTCGGGAAAGTAGCGGTCGAGCGGCCGCAGGTCGCGGCTCTGGATGAAGACGTCGGACCCGCCCCGAAAGACGATGGCGCGGAAGCCGTCCCACTTCGGCTCGTAGAGCAGGCCCTCGCCGGCGGGCAGTTCCTCGGCGATTCGGGCGAGCATCGGCTCGATCGGAGGCGGCACTGGGAAGTCCGCGTGATTCGCCGGACGCAGCGTGTCCGGGTCGGTGGAATTGAGCTCGGCCCGGGTGCGGCGTGCCACGTTCAGGACTCTACCAGAGTCCCCGATTGCGGCGCCGATGCGGTCACATCACGTCGCCGTAACTGAGCGTCCAGTAGGCTGTCGTTGCGCATCGTAAAATCGACCCGCCATTGGCGCCTCGCTTCTCGTGTCACCGCCAGTCAACTCAAACGTAAAAGTAGACGGTAATTTAAGGCCTGCGCAGGTGCGCGCCTGAATGCCCTCCGTTTCGTCTGATGAACGCCAGCACCTATGCGCGGAAGAGTTTGACTATGCGAGAAGTGGAGGACTAACGTTCGCGCGACCGTTGCGGCGGCCGCTGCGACGGCTCTCTCGTTCGAGGAGGATCCATGTCGAAAGTGCAGTCTGGCCTGTGGGGCCTGCTCCTGATCGCGCTCGGGATCGGGCTGGCGCCGCGGGCCGCAGGGGCTCAGGCCGTCACCGGAACCATCTCCGGCACCGTGGTGGATCAGCAAAGCTCGATCATCCCGGGGGCCACCATCACCATCGTCAACGAATCGACGAACGAGATGCGCGTGAGCGTCTCCGACACCCGCGGCGACTTTCAGCTCACGAACCTCCAGCCGGGGCGCTACACGGTGCGCATCGAGATGGGGAGCTTCCGCACCTACGAGCGCCGCAATGTCGTGCTCAGCGCCGCCGAGCGGTATTCGGTCGGCACCGTCACGATGGAGGTCGGCGGCGTTGGCGAGATGGTCACCGTCGAGGCGCGCGGCACGCAGGTGAACGTCGCGGAGACGCAGCACAGCGGCCTGATCACGGCGACGCAGATCGAGCAGACGCAGGTGCTGGCGCGCGACGTGACGTCGATGATGCGCCTGCTGCCCGGCGTCCGCTACGAGTCGCTGGTCGACTCGCTGGGCATGGACTTCGGAACGCTGGTGCCCAACGTCGGCGGCGCGCGCCGCGACTGGAGCAACGTCATCATCGACGGCGTCATCGGCAACGAGGTCGGCTCGAGCGAGCGCATGGCGCAGCAGATCAACCTCGACGCCATCGCCGAAGTCCGCGTGCTGCTCAATTCGTATCGCGCCGAGTTCGGGCGCTCGGGCGGCGGCCAGGTCCAGATCGTCAGCAAGGGCGGGTCGTCGAACTATCGCGGCAACCTGTATTACTACGGGCGCCACGAGAACCTGAACGCCAACAACTTCTTCAACAACCGGACGAACATCCCGAAGCCTCGCTACCGCTTCAATACCTACGGCGCCAATGTCGGCGGCCCCGTGCCGGCCGTGCCCAAGGACAAGAACCTGTTCTTCTTCTATTCGATGGAAGCGCCGCTGGTGAGCCGCCCGGGCCCGGCACGCAACTGGACGATGCCGACCGACCGGGAGCGGCGGGGAGATTTCTCGCAGACGCTCGACGCACAGGGGCGGCTGATCAACATCCGCGATCCGCTGGCGAGCGGCACGTGCAACGCCGTCTCCGGCGGCACGGCGTGCTTCCCGGACAACATCGTGCCGACCAGCCGCATCAACTCGAGCGGGCTCTCGCTCCTGAACATGCTGCCGATGCCGACCAACTTCGACCGGACGTTCACGCAGGGGCAGTTCAACCACACTACGCAGGAGAACGCGGAGAACCCGAAGCTGAACAACATCGTCCGGGTCGACTGGCGGCCGTCGAACAGCGACAGCTTCTACTTCACGTTCAAGGACTGGTACTCGGATCAACGGGGCAGTGAGATCACCGCCGGCCCGGCGAAGTGGGGCTTCTTCAATACCCACTACCTGAACACCGATCGCGGTGCGAGCATGAACTACACGAAGATCCTGCAGTCGAACCTCGTGCTCGACAGCGACTTCGGGATCCGGCAGCAGACCGAGCAGTTCTATCCGCTGACCGAGGGCGACTGGGAGCGGATCGACCGGGCCAACATCGGGTTCACCGCCGGGCAGTTCCATCCCGAGCTGAACCCGCGCAACGTCGTGCCGAAGGTGAACTTCAACGTCGCGAACTCGCCGAACTTCTCGTTCGACAACCGGCTCGTCGATCAGGGTGAAGCGTGGCTGGCGTCAGGCCGTGCGAACCTGACCTGGATCAAGGGGAGCCACTCGTTCAAGACCGGGGTCTACCTCGAACAGTCGCGCAACTCGGAAGGCAGCGGCGGCGTCGGCGCCGGTCCGTGGGCGGGCGAGTTCACGTTCACCACCGACACCAGCAACCCCTTCGATACCAACCACAGCTTCGCCAACGCGCTGATCGGCTCGTTCCGCGAGTATCGCGAGATCGACGCGTTCTCGGAAGTCGTCGGCCAACGGCTGATCAACGAGTTCTACGCGCAGGACACGTGGAAGGCGAGCCGGCGCCTGACGCTGGACTACGGCATCCGCTTCCTCTGGTATCAGCCGTGGTACTCGAACCGGCCTGCCGCGGTGTTCGTCCCGGAGCGGTACGATCCCGCCAAGGCCCCGCGGCTCTATGAGCCGGCGCGCATCAACGGCGTCAACGTCGCGCTCGATCCGGTCACCGGTCAGACGCTGCCGAACGTCTTCGTCGGCACGTTCGTGCCTGGCGTCGGCGATCGCTACAACGGCATGGTGCACAGCGATGAGGCGGGGTATCCGCGGGGTTTCCGCGACAACACCGGCCTCGAGCCCGAGCCGCGCGTCGGCCTGGCGTGGGACATCACCGGCGATAGCAAGACCGCGCTGCACGCCAGCGCGGGCATCTATCACAACCCCCACGTGAACGCGAACGGGCTGGACGCGATGGCGCGGAATCCCCCGGCGCAGAACACGCCCAGCATCATCTACTCGACGCTCGACACGTTCCTCGCGGCCGGCGCCCAGGGCGCCTTCTCGAACCGCCCGAGCGCGGTGTTCGGCATCGAGCGCGACGCGCCGACGCCGGTCAGCTACAACTACTCGGTCGGCGTGCAGCGCGAGCTCGGGTGGGGCACCGTGCTCGACGTCACGTATGCGGGCTACCAGATGCGCAACGCCGAGATGTCCACCGACATCAATCCGGTGCCGGACGAGGCGCGCTTCCTCGACGTCAACCCGCAGAACGCCGACCCGCGCAACGCCGACCAGTCCGAAGCCGGCCGAGTTCCTGCGTCCGTACGTCGGCTACCAGGGCATCACCATCCGCTCGCACTTCGGCTCGGGCTCACTACAACTCGCTGCAGGTGCAGTTGAACCGCCGCTACATCCGCGGCCTCCAGTTCGCGGTCGCCTACACGCTGGCCAAGGCGGTCAACGACGGCGGCAGCTACAGCCCGCTCCGGCCCGGTCCGGAATGGAACGAAGCGGCGGACGGCGCGACGCAGCTGCACAACCTGATCATCAACTACACGTGGGACGTGCCGAACGGCAGCCGGATGTGGAGCAACGTGTTCACGCGCGGCCTGCTCGACGGCTGGCAGTTCTCCGGCGACACCGCGTTCGTCAGCGGCGACTGGTCCGGGGCGAGCACGTCGACGACCGACAACTTCGACTTCACCGGCGGCGATGGCGGCACCCGCCCGCGCATCAACGGCGACGTCATGTGCAGCAGCGGCAACTGCGATCCGACGCCTGGCGCCGGCGGCAGCTACCTGGACGTCGCGGCGTTCAGCCGGCTGACCGGACGCGGCGACATCGGCAACGCGCCGCGCGCGTTCTTCCGGCTGCCGCCGATCGTCAACACCAACTTCGCGCTGTTCAAGAACTTCCCGATCAGCGGCAGCCGCCGGATCCAGTTCCGGTGGGAGATGTACAACGTGTTCAACCAGGTCAACTGGTCGGCCATCAACACCAACGCGCAGTTCAATCCCGAAGGGCAGATGGTCAACGCCAGCTTCGGCCAGGCCACCGGCGCCAGGGCCGCGCGGATCATGCAGGGGGCGCTCAGGTTCACGTTCTGAGCGGCGACTGACGTCAATACGTCAATTCCCAACTCCCAACGCCCAACTCCCAAGGGGAGCCGGGTCGAGAGCCTGTGCTCGTCTTGGGAGTTGGAGTTTGGGAGTTGGGAGTTGACAATACTGCGGATGACTTTGAAAACCGTCGGTCTGCTGTCCGTCTTTCTCGTCCTCAGCGGCGCGCTGACGGCGCAATCCAATCCCCACCTGGTCGTCTACGAAGGCGCCAACGGGCCCGGACGCGGGAAGCACATCGTGTTTCTCGCCGGGGACCACGAGTACCGGTCGGAGGAGTCGCTGCCCGCGCTCGCGCGCCTCCTCGCCCGCCACTACGGCTTCAAGTGCAGCGTCTTCACCACGACGGATCCGAAGACCGGGTTCATCGAGCCGGGCAGCTCGCACATCTCGGGGCTCGAGGCCCTGAAGACCGCCGACCTGATGGTCGTGTTCCTGCGCTTCCAGGATTTTCCCGACGATCAGATGCAGCACATCGTCGACTACCTGGACCGCGGCGGACCGGTGGTCGGCTTCCGGACCGCGACGCACGCCTTCCAGATCAAGCGCCCGGACGCGAAGTTCCTCAAGTACACCTGGCGGGGCGGCGGCGACGAGACGTATCAGGGCGGCTTCGGACGTCAGGTGCTCGGCGAGACGTGGGTCTCGCACTACGGCAAGAACCACGCGCAGAGCTCGCGGCTGCTGCTGCAGGCCGACCAGGCCGCCCATCCGATCCTGCGCGGCGTCAAGGACGTGTGGGTGCAGTCGGGCGGCTACACCGCGGATCCGATTGCCGGCAGCACCGTCCTCGCGCTCGGCCAGATCCTCGACGGCATGACGCCGGACGCGCCGCCGGCGAAGGACAAGAAGGAAATGCCGGTGGCGTGGTACCGGACCTACCAGGCGGGCGGCGGTAAGGGCGGCCGGGTGTTCACCACCACGCATGGCGCGTCCGAAGACCTTCTCAACGAGGGGTTCCGGCGGCTGGCCGTCAACGGCATCCTCTGGGCCGGGGGCCTGGAGCGCAGCATCCGCCCCGACGGCCCGATAGGCTTCGTGGGGCCGTTCCAGCCCACCACCTACAACTTCAACGGCCACGTCAAGGGCGTGAAGCCGGCCGACCTGGCCGGATGGGATTCGCCGATCATGCCCAAGGTGGGAAAATAGGGCGTCGGCGGAGTGGACCGGTCCTGGACAGCCTCTGGAGCAGCAGTGCATGACTAAGACGCGTTGGTGGGCGGTGTGCGGCGTGGCGATCGCGCTGATGGTGTCGGTTCGCCCGGGCAAGACGCAGACCGCGGCGTTCGAGCTGCGCGAGAAGGATCACATCAGCATCATCGGGAACACGCTCGCCGAGCGGATGCAGTACGACGGCTGGCTGGAAACGCTGCTGCAGGCGCGGTTCCCGAAGCACGAGCTGGTGGTCCGGAACCTCGGGTTCAGCGGCGACGAGATCGCCACCCGGCTGCGCTCGAAGAACTTCGGCACGCCGGACGAGTGGCTGAGCGGACGGGGCGAGCCGATCGGCGGCTACGAGGCCAACCGGTTCGCCACGACGAACACGCGCGCCGACGTGATCTTCGCCTTCTTCGGCTACAACGAATCGTTCGCCGGCAAGGACGGGCTCGACGCCTTCCGCAAGCAGCTGACCGAGTGGATTACCCACACGCTGGCTCAGCGCTACAACGGCAAGACCGCCCCACGCGTCGTCCTGTTCTCACCGATCGCGCACGAGAACCTCGGCGATCCCAACATTCCTGACGGCAAGGAGAACAACGCCCGCCTCGAGCTCTACACGCGCGCGATGGGGGAGGTCGCCAAGCAGCACGGCGTGACCTTCGTCGACCTGTTCACGCCGAGCCGTCAGCTCTACACGCAGAGCAAGGCGCCGCTGACGATCCAGGGCATCCACCTGAATCGCGACGGCAACCGGATGGTGGCCCAGGTCATCGACCGCGCGCTGTTCGGCGATCCGCCGAAGCAGCAGGAAGCCCTGCTGACGCGCCTGCGTGACGCGGTCGCGGACAAGGATTTCTACTGGTTCCATCGCTACCGGACCACCGACGGGTATTCGACATACGGCGACCGCGCGTTCCTGAACTTCGTCCGCGGCACGCCGAGCAACGTCAACGCGAACGTCCTCGCGAAGACGCCGAAGGAAGACGTGCTGCCGAGCAATTACGAGGTGCTGCAGGCCGAGCTGCCGGTGCTCGACGTGATGACCGCCAACCGCGATCGCCGGATCTGGGCGATCGCGCGGGGCGCCGACGCCAAGGCGGATCCGAAGATCGACGACTCCGACACCCCGCCGACTGTCGATGCGAAGACGAACTTCCCGCGCACGCCGGTGTTTCTCAGCGGTGACGAGTCGCTGCAGAAGATGACCGTGGGGAAGGGGCTGAAGGTCGAGCTGTTCGCGTCGGAGCGGGAGTTCCCGGAGCTGGTCAATCCGGTGCAGATGGCGTTCGACACGAAGGGCCGGCTGTGGGTCGCGGTGTGGAAGAACTATCCGCACTGGCAGCCGAAGACCGCGATGGACGACAAGCTGCTGATCCTCGAGGACACCAACGGCGACGGCAAGGCCGACAAGCGCACGGTGTTCGCCGGCGACCTCAACAACCCGACCGGCTTCGAGTTCTACAACGGCGGCGTCCTCGTCGGCCAGCAGCCGAACCTCGTGTTCCTGAAGGACACCAACGGCGACGATCGCTACGACACGAAGGACATCATCCTTCACGGCTTCGATTCGGCCGATACGCACCACGGGATCAACAGCTTCACGTTCGATCCCGGCGGCGCGCTCTATCTCCGGGAAGGCGTCTTCCACCGGACCCAGGTGGAGACGCCGTGGGGACCGACGGTGCGCCAGGTGGACGGCGGCGTCTACCGGTTCGAGCCGCGCACCTGGAAGTTCGAGGTGTTCATCCCGATGAACTTCCCGAACCCGCACGGCCACGTCTTCGACCACTGGGGCCGCGACATCGTGTTCGACGCGACCGGCGGCCAGCCGTACTACGGCCCGTCGTTCTCGACGAAGAAGTACTTCCCGGCGATGGAGAGCCGGGCCGCGCCGCAGCCCGGCAAGGTGCGGGTGCGTCCGGTCGGCGGCACCGACATCCTGTCGAGCCGCCACTTCCCCGAGTCGATGCAGGGCAACCTGATCGTGCTGAACGTGATCGGCTTCCGCGGCCTGCTGAACTACAAGCTGTCGGAGGACGGATCGGGCCTGAAGATCACCGAAGCCGATCCGATCCTGCAGTCAGCCGACGAGAACTTCCGGCCGGTGGACGCGGAGGTCGGCCCGGACGGCGCGCTCTACTTCGTCGACTGGCACAACCCGATCATCGGGCACATGCAGCACAACCTGCGCGACAAGACCCGCGACCGCGATCACGGCCGCGTGTTCCGCGTCACCTATCCTGACCGGCCGCTGCTCAAGCCGGCGCCGATCCACGGCGTGCCGATTCCGCAGCTCCTCGATCTGCTCAAGGAGCCCGAGGATCGCGTCCGCTATCGCGTCAAGATCGAGCTGAGCGGACGTCCGACCAAGGACGTGGTCGCGGCCCTGCAGGCCTGGATGGACAAGCTCGATGCGAAGCAGCCCGGCTACGAGCACCACATGATGGAGGCGCTGTGGGTGCATCAGTGGCACAACAGCGTCAACGAGAAGCTGCTGGTGCGGATGCTGCGGTCGAGCGATCCGTGGGCGCGTGCCGCGGCGACGCGCGTGCTGTGCTACTGGCGCGATCGCGTGGCCAATCCGCTCGCGCTGCTGAAGGTCCAGGCCAACGACGCCCACGGCGGCGTCCGCCTCGAGGCGGTCCGCGCCGCCAGCTTCTTCCAGACCAGCGAGGCGGCCGCCGTCGCCCTCGAATCGCTCAACCATCCGCAGGATCGCTTCCTCGAGTACACGCTCGACCAGACCATGAACACGCTGAAGCCGTTCATGAAGTGATCGTTTCCCGGGCCTCGACCACACTATGACTTCTGGTACGGGTTTCGCGTTCGTCCTCGGACTGGCAGTGATGGTCGCGTCGCGCGGCGCGGCGCAGCAGCCGCCGGCGCCAAAGATCCTCTTCGACACGTCGCCGCGCGCCGTCGAATACCAGCTGGGCCGGCTCACGAACGCCGAGCTGGTGCTGGTCGATCGCAAGCCCGACGACCCGAAGTTCAAGCCGGTGTACACCGCGCTCCTGACCCGCAAGGGGATCGGCCGCGAGTACTTCGACGAGGCCGTCGGCGTGCTGATGAAGATGGACAAGGCCAGCCGCACGCAGGTGCTGCTCGACGGCTTGTCGAAGGTGCGGCCGGACGACAACGAGACGGCGGACAAGTTCGTGCGCGTGCTGCTGGCGCAGCCGGTGGACGCCGTCCGGAAGGACCGCCCGCTCTTCGCGAAGGCGGCGGAGAGTGCGGGCTCGCCGCTGCTGCTCCGCGCCGGGTACGGCGGCCTGCTGATCGCCGACGGCAGCCCCGAGAAGGTCTGGGCGCAGGCGGCAAAGCAGGACGAGCATCTCGTCGAGTTGCTGCGCAGCGTGCCGCATCTGGGCGCGGCAGGCGACCTGCGCACGCGGCTCTACGAGCCCGTCAGCCAGGCCGTCGGCGCCAGCTCCAGCCCCCCCGTGCGGACGGCCGCGCTCTCCGCGCTCGGGTGGACGCGTCCCGACGCGGCAGCCTTCAAGCTCCTGGCCCGCGAGATTCTGGAAGGCACCGACCCCGGCATGCGCGCCGCCGCCATCGACTCGCTGCAGCGGGTGCCGAGAGACGCGTGGCCCGCCGCCGACGTCGAGCCGCTCGCCAGGGCCATCATCGCGGCGGTGGGGAAGATGCCGGCGGATCGTCGCACCGACCCGGCAACCCTCGAGGCCCTGCAGCTCGGCGAACGCCTGGCGGACGCGCTGCCAGACGAGGCGAAGCGGACCGTGCGGCGCGACCTGCGCGCCCTGGGCGTCCAGGTCGTGCGGATCCAGACCGTTCCCGAGCAGATGATGTTCGACCTGAAGTGGTTCGCGGTCGAGGCCGGCAAGCTCGTGCAGATCGTGCTGTCGAATCCCGACGCGATGTCGCACAACCTGCTGCTGGTCAAGCCGGGTTCGTTGAAGGAGGTCGGGATGGCGGCGAGCACCATGACCCTGTCCGCCGACCCCAAGGCCAAGCCCTACGTCCCGGATTCACCGCAGGTGCTCCAGGCGACGCGACTCCTCAACTGGTCCGAAACCGAGCGCCTGAGCTTTGCCGCGCCGAAGGCACCCGGTGAGTACCCGTTCGTCTGCACGTTCCCCGGCCACTGGGTCCGCATGTACGGCGTCATGCTGGTCGTCGAGAACCTCGAGGCGTGGGAGGCGAAGCGCACGCCGCCCAACGACCCGATGACGAATCAGCCTTACGGAAGTCAGAAGTAAAAAGGGAAAAGTCAAAAGCCCTTTTCACTTTTACCTTCTGACTTCTGACTTGTTGAGCGGGACCTCCCGGCGGCCCTGACACGTCAAACGTGGGTAGACGTGCCGCCGCGCGCCCGTCGAACCTATGGTCCCCGCACACGTTCCGATCCCTGACGATCAGCTCCTCGACGCATATTCACGCGCCGTCGTCAGCGCCGTCGAGCTGGTCGCGCCCGCGGTCGTCTCGGTCGATGTGCGGAAGCGCGGCGCCGGCGCGTCGCGCCGCTCCCGGGCCCAGGCGGGCACCGGCTCCGGCTTCGTCTTTGCCACCGACGGCCTGATCCTCACCAACAGCCACGTCGTCGAGGACGCCTCGGCCATCGACGTCACGCTGCCGGACGGCCGCGAGCGGCAGGCCGATCTGATCGGCCAGGACCCGGATACGGACGTCGCCGTGCTGCGCATCAGCGCCTCGGATCTCACCGCGCTGGCGTTCGGGAACTCGCAGGCGATCCGGCCGGGGCAGGTGGTGATCGCGATCGGCAATCCGTACGGGTTCCAGCACACCGTGACGACCGGAGTGGTCAGCGCGCTCGGCCGCTCGCTGCGCGCGCGAACTGGTCGCCTGATCGAGCACGTGATTCAGACGGATGCCGCGCTCAATCCCGGCAACTCGGGTGGGCCGCTGGTCACGAGCGCGGGCCAGGTGATTGGCGTGAACACGGCGATCATCGCCGGCGGCCAGGGACTGAGCTTCGCGGTGCCGATTCGTACCGTGGTGACGGTCCTGCCGGCGCTGCTGCGCGACGGGCGCGTGCGCCGCGGCTACCTGGGAGTGGCGGGGCAGGACGTGCCGCTGCTGCGGCGGGTGACGCGGTTCCACCGGCTGGCGCAGGCGTCGGGCGTGCTGGTGATTTCGCTCGAGCAGGACGGGCCGGCGCGCGACGCCGGCTTGCGCGAAGGGGACATCATCGTGTCGCTCGACACGACCGCCGTCTCGAGCCTCGACGATCTCCATCGCGAGCTGACCGAGGAGCGCATCGGCACGGCGGCGAGGCTGGGCGTGCTGCGTGACTCGGCCCGCCTCGACCTGACCGTCACGATTCGCGACCGCGCGCCGCGCGCGTCCTGACCGCGCGCGATCCTCCTTCCGGCTAAAGCCGGAAGCCACGAGTCCGTAGCCTGGATACTCACGAGCGTCGCGGAGGCAGCCACCCATCATGGCTCCGCCTTTCGGAAGACCGGAACTGATCTACTTCAGCTCGACTTCGATCACGCGGACCGGCGTCTTGCCCGGATTGGTCGGCTCGTGCGAGACGTTGGCGTCGCGGTAGCCGGCGCCCCCTGCCTCCAGCTTCATCGTCTCCGTCTTGCCGTCGGGCGACTTGAACGTCAGCGTACCGCCCTGGATGATGACGCCGACGTGCGCCAGGTCATGGGTATGCATCGCCGTCGTGGTGCCGGGCGCGAAGGTGACATCCTTGACGCGCACGCGTGCGTTCTCGAACACGACCTTCGAGTTGCTCGCCGCTTTGGCGTCGGCCTGTCCCATCGCGCTGCTGGCCGACAGCGGTCCCGCCACGAACACCGCCGTCGCGATCGCGGCGCCGGCGACGACCCCACCGATGAATCCTGCGATTTGTCTCTTCATGGCAGGATTCTACTCCGCTAAGCTTCCGGCTGGAGGACGTGCTGATGCGGTCGACACGCCTGCCGTGGCTCGCCGCGGCCTGTCTGGTAACGGCTCTCGCGGCGCGCGCCGGCCCGCTCTACGGTCAAGCGCGCTGGTGGATCGACGAGCCCGTGCGGTTCCTGCAAACCAACCTGAGCGAGACCGATTCGACAGTCGATCCGGCGGCGCTGGTTGGCGCGGTGGAACGGTTCGGCGCCAACACGTTCCTGATGAACATGGGCGGCATCGCGGCGCAGTATCCGACGCGCGTGCCGTTTCACTACCCGAGCCGGCACCTGCCGGCAGGACGCGATCTGTTCGGTGAGGTGGTGCGCGCCGCCCACGCCCGCGGCATCCGCGTGGTCGGCCGGTTCGACTTGAGCAAGACGCAGAAACCGGTCTTCGACGCGCATCCCGAGTGGTTCTTCAAAGCGCGCCGACGGTGAGCCGGCGATCTACAACGGCCTCTACTCGGTCTGCATCAACGGCGACTATTACCGCCGCCACGCGCTGACGATCCTGGAGGAAGCGCTCGAGCGCTACGAGGTCGACGGCCTGTTCTTCAACATGTTCGGCAACCCCGCGACCGACTACAGCGGCAGGCCGATGGGGCCCTGCCATTGCGACGCCTGCCAGGCCCGTTATCGCGCCCGCTACGGCCGCCCGGTGCCGGCGTCGGCGGACGCCGACTACCAAGCCTTCATGGCGGAATCGTCGCGCGAGGTGGCGGCCGCCATTGCCGACCTGATCCACGCGAAGCGTCCCGGCGCAGCGTTCCTCACCTACATCAAGGATCACACCGACGGCATCATGTCGGAGTCGAATACGGCAGTCGGCCGGGCGCTGCCGCTGTGGCCGTATTCCGCGAGCGACAACGTGAATCGAGCGCTCGGTTCCGAGCCTGGCAAGATGGCGTTCAACCTCGCGATGAGCTTCATCGACTACCCGTGGCGCTACGCCCACGTCCCGCGGCCCGAGATGCAGCTGCGGCTGTACCAGAACATCGCTCACGGCGGTCCGCCGGCGGCTGTCGTCGTCGGCACCATGGATCAGGCCGATCGCAGCGCGCTGATCGCGGCGGCGCCGGTGTTCGCGTGGCACAAGGCTCACGAGGATCTCTACGTCGGCCAGCGGAACGCCGCGAGGGTCCTGTTGCTCACCGGCGGCGACACTTCCTCCTATCGAGGGTTCTTCCGCCTCCTCAGCGAGCAGCACATCCCGTTCGTGGTGTCGGAGAACACCCGCGCGCTGGCGGAAAGGCCACGGCGCTTCGACCTCGTGATCGCGCCCAGCCGGCCACCGCAGGATCTCGAGGCCTTCGTGCGCGACGGCGGCAGCGTCCTGGTCGCCGGGACGACGGCGCCGGCGCTGCCGATGGTGCGGGCACTCGGCCGGCGCGCGGCCACGCAGGGCTACTGGCGGATTCACGACCGGACCCTGCTGCCGTCGCTCGCGGACACCAGCCTGATCATGATGAACGGCGAGTACGTGGAGCTGGACCCGCTGCCGGCGCCCGTCCTGACGCTTGATTCCGACGGCGATGTTCGGCCCTCCCGAGAAGGTGTGGGCGGACAAGGTCGAGACGACGGTTCCCGGGCTGGCGGTGGCGACGTTGGGGAAGGGCAGGGCTGCGTACATCCCCTGGGACATCGGCGGGCTTTACTACCGGCACAGCGCGGAGGCGCATGCGGGGCTGCTCGCCGACATCATCGACCACCTGCTGCCCGGCGGGCGTCAGCTGCGGACCGATGCCCATCCGCTCGTCGAGATGACGCTGATGGAGCAGCCGGCGCGCAAGCGCTCGCAGCTGCACCTGGTCAACCTGACCGGGCACTCGGGAACGGCCTATTTCCCGCCGGTGGAGCTGCGCGACCTGCGTGTCGAGGTCGCGGGCACGTTCACGCGCGCGAGGACGGTCGCGTCGAACGAGACGGTGACGGTCACGGCCAAGGGGAACTACCGCGTCCTGACGGTGCCCCGCCTGCGTGCCTACGAAGTCGTGATTCTGGAGTGAGCGTCCGACGACGTTACTTCTGGAGCACCGACTCGTAGCAGCGCTCGTACATCGGCACGACGCGGTCGACGCAGAACGGCTCGGTGACGTGGCGTCGAGCCGCCTGGGCGATGCGGGCGTGCAGGTCGGGATCTTCGAGCAGCGTGATGGCGCTGGCCGCCATCCCGTCGAGATCGTCGGGCTCGTGGAGGAACCCGGTCCGGCCGTGATCGATCACCTCGGGCAGGCCGCCGACGTTCGAGGCGACGACCGGCACCTCGCACGCCATCGCCTCGAGGGCCGCCAGGCCGAAGCTCTCCTGCGCTGACGGCAGCAGGAAGACGTCCGCCGCCGAGAGCAGGGGGATCACGCCTTCCTGCGCGCCGAGCGCGTTGACGAGGTGCGAGATGCCGAGCTCGCGACCGAGCCGGTAGACGGTTCCGAGCTCGGGACCGTCGCCGACGAGCAGCAGCCGCGCCGGCACCTTCTGCGCGATCCGGGCGAACACCTGCATCACCGCGTCGATCCGCTTCACCGGACGGAAGTTCGAGACGTGGATGACGACCTTCTCGGCGCCACTGCAGGAGAACCGCTGGCGCAGCAGCGGCACGTCGACCCGGCGGAACACCGAACAGTCGAGGAAGTTCGGGATCACCATGATGTCGCGCGTCACGCCGAGCTCGCTGCGCGTCGAGGCGGCGAGGCTGCGGGACACCGCGGTGACGGCGTCCGATCGCTCGATCGAGAACGCGACGATCTCCGAAAAGGACGGGTCGTTGCCGACCAGCGTGATGTCGGTGCCGTGCAGCGTCGTCACCACGCGAGGCGGGCGGCCGGCCGATGCGAGCACCTGCTGCGCGAGCAGCGCGGCCGTCGCGTGCGGAATCGCGTAGTGCGCGTGGACGATGTCGAGCTCGAACTGCCGCGCCACCTGCACGAGCTTGTTCGCGAGCGAGATGACGTACTGCGGCTCCCGGAACAGCGGATACGCCGGCGTGTGGACCTGATGGAACGACAGATCCGCGTGGAACTCGTTCAGGCGGAACGGCATGTCGCTGCTCACCAGGTGCACGCGATGCTGCCGGCCCGCCAGCGCCTTCGCGAGCTCCGTGGCGACGACGCCGCTGCCGCCGACCGATGCGTAACAGACGATGCCGATGTTCACGGGTGGGTCACGCCGGCCGCGGAGCGTCGGACTTGAAGAGTCCGGTGCGGACGATGGGCTCGCGCACGACCAGCCCTTCGGCGAAGGGGACGCCGGCGAGCGCCCCGAACTGCGCGTCGCGGCTTTCGATCAGCTGCTGGAAGAGCGACGAGGTCAAGCGCGTCTGGACGGTGTCGCCGACCCCCGGCGCAAACTGCGTGCGGTGGCACGCCAGCGCCTCGCGCTTGCGCGCGTAGACGTCCGTGACGTCGACCACGAACGAGGGCGGCACGGAATCGTTGATGAAGTAATAGCAGGTCCACTGCGTGGCCCAGGGGTCGGCGTCGGCCTTGTAACGGCGCAGCCGCGCGTTGAAGACCGCGTCGGTGAGCAGCGTGCTGGCGGCGACGTGATCGGGATGCCGATCCGACCAGTAGGGGATGGCGACCGTTCGCGGGCGCGCCTGCCGGATCACCCGCGCGAGCTCCCGGACGTGATCGGCATCGCGGCCGATGCCGCGATCGGGCAGGCGGAGGTTGATCCGCCATAGCGCGCCGAGCACCGCGCGCGCCGCTTCAGCCTCGGCGAGGCGCTCGTCGACCGTGCCGTTGCTGCCCATCTCGCCGGCAGTCAGGTCGCAGAGGCCGACGCGATCGCCGCGCGCCGCGTGCGCGGCGATCGTGCCGCCGAGGCCGATCTCGAGATCGTCAGGATGCGGTCCGAAGACCAGCAGATCGACGGGCTCCATTCGCTACGATCGCGGCTGCGGCACGATCCGCAGGTACGGTCGCGGCGCCTTCCACCCCTGTGGATACTTCGTCTTCGCCTCGTCGTCGCTCACCGAGCCGGCGATGATCACGTCGTCGCCCTGCTTCCAGTTGGCCGGCGTCGCCACCTTGTGCTGGGCGGTGAGCTGCAGCGAGTCGATGACCCGAAGGACTTCGTCGAAGTTGCGGCCGGTCGTCATCGGGTAGACGAGGATCAGCTTGATCTTCTTGTCGGGACCGACCACGAAGACGTTCCGGACGGTCATGTTGTCGGCCGCAGTCCGGCCCTCGGACTTCCCTTCGAGCGTGGCCGGCAGCATGCCCCAGGCCTTGGCGATGCTCAGGTCGGTGTCGCCGATCATCGGGTAGTTCGGGGCTGTGCCCTGGGTCTCGCGGATGTCCTCGGACCAGCGGCGGTGGTTGTCCACCGGATCGACGCTGAGGCCGATGATCTTGACGTTCCGCTTGTCGAACTCGGGCTTGATGCGCGCCATGTAGCCGAGCTCGGTGGTGCACACCGGGGTGAAATCCTTGGGGTGGGAAAACAGCACCGCCCAGGAGTCGCCGATCCACTCGTGGAACCGGATCCGGCCTTCGGTGGTGTCTGCTTCGAAGTCCGGCGCCACCCCGCCAATCTGTAGTGCCATGCAATGCCTCCTGCGTCAGTCGTTCCAGGGATGGGATCAGCCGAGGATACTACGTCCGCAGGCCTATCCGGGGCGCTCGATGGCGGTCTTGGTGTTCGTCAGGATCTTGCGCAGGCCGTCGCGGCTGCGGTTCTGCACCGTCGAGCGGGCGAATCGCCGGAGAATGCCGGTCAGCGACCGGGTGCGGGCGCGATTCACCGCGATCATGTAGAACCCGCGTCCGCTGCCGTCAGCCAGCGCCAGCGTCACGCTGAGCGCCGCGTCGAGATAGTGATCGGCGTAGACCTGATTGGTGACGATGATCGCGGCGAGGTTGGAGCCAGGCGCGCGATGGGTGACCTGATGCGAGATGCGGACGATGGGACGAACCCCGATGTCCTCCTTCGTCCAGTAGAGCGTCTGTTCCGCCCCCTCCGGAATGCGCGGCCCGAACTCCTGCAGGTAGGCGTGGAACTCGGGCGCATAGGCGGCGAGGAAACCATACTGGCGCACCAGGATGCTGAGCTCGTCGGGGACGCTGACTGGCGGCTCCCTGTTGACGAAGACCGGCAGCGCGCGCCTCCCGCTCGAGCCGTAAGCGAGGACGTACGACAGCAGCACGTCGCGCCACAGGTTCGACGAATCCCGCCGCCAGTGCGGCGAGTACCAGTTGATGTCTCGCTGGAACCTGCGCACGTCGTCTGCCGCCAGCCTGACCTGGCAGTCGCCGGGCCGGCATGAGCGCAGGTCGAGGCTGTACCTCGTCGAGCGGCATCCGGTCGAGATCGGCGCGAACCGGCGGCGCGCTCATGCGCTGCGCGTCGAGGACGAGCGAGCTCTTCTTGAAGCCGTCGATGTCGCGGTAGCGCTCGACCAGGGCGTCGGGCGAACCCGAGATCCGGACGGCGCCGGCAACGGCTATGTCGCGCGGGCCGGTCTCCAGGAGACGGGACACGCTCTCGCCACGCTCTACCGCCGCCCAGTCTGCGTCGGTGAACTGGCCGATGGATCTCAGGAGGTCGCGAGGCGCGAGGTTGGGGGCCGGCGCGGGCGTGAATGCAGCGACCGGCACGAGCGAGGTCAGGGCCGCTAAAGCGGTGAGCCGGAGCATCAGGGCCGGTGGCATAGCGCAGGGTCCACAGGTCATTCTACGTCGCGGTCGGGCGGGTCACGGGGCAGGCGGCGCTGAGGTTGGGCAGGTCATCTCACGCCCTGCCCGCTCTTGATTATCAATTGTTCCGGTCCCGCTATACGATTTGTTCGACATTCGGAGTGTTGATGGACTCATCTCGACGAAATTTCGTGACCACCGGCCTTGCCGGCCTCGCCGCCCTCTACGTCGGAGAGGACGGGCTGGCTCGTTCCCGTGATGCCTCCGTGCAGCCGGCAATCCCGGCGGAAGACGGCTATCGGCTGTGGCTGCGGTACGCGTCGCCCGGACGGGAGGCCGCAGCGAGGTACTCGCGGTCGGTCAGGCGCGTGCTCGTGGAAGGGGAGTCCGCCACCGCCCGGATCACGCGCCAGGAGCTGACGACGGCGCTCGGCGAAATGCTCGGGGCGCCGATCGCGTCCGGCGGCGCCGATGGTGACGGCACGCTCGTGGTGGGCACACCGTTGACCTCGCCGGTGATCAGGGGGCTTGGGTGGGGAGCGGATCTCGAGAAGGCCGGCCCCGAAGGGTTCGTCATTCGCAGCGTGCGGATTGCCAACCGCCCGTCGATCGCGATCGCGTCGGAGGGCGAGGTCGGCGCGCTCTACGGCGCGTTCCATTTCCTGCGCCTGCTGCAGACCGCGCAGCCGATTGACGGGCTGCAGATCCTCGAGCGGCCGAAGGTCCAGCTGCGGCTGCTCAACCACTGGGACAATTTGAACGGCACGATCGAGCGCGGCTATGCGGGGCGCTCGTTGTGGCAATGGAGCGAGCTGCCGGGAACGATCAGTCCCCGCTACGCCGACTACGCGCGCGCCAACGCCTCGATCGGCATCAACGGCGCGGTGGTCAACAACGTCAACGCGGACGTGCGAATCCTGACGCCGGAGTATCTCGCCAAGGTCGCCGCGCTCGCGGACGTGTGGCGGCCGTACGGCGTGCGCCTGTACCTGTCGGCGAACGTGGCGTCGCCGCTCCGCATCGGCGGACTCAAGACGGCGGACCCGCTCGACCCGGGCGTCGCCGACTGGTGGAAGGCCAAGGCTGCCGAGATCTACAAGGTGGTGCCGGACTTCGGCGGTTTCACGGTCAAGGCGAACTCGGAGGGGCAGCCGGGGCCGAAGGACTACGGCCGGACCCACGCCGAGGGCGCCAACGTCCTGGCCGATGCGCTCGCGCCGTATGGCGGCAACGTGATCTGGCGCGCGTTCATCTACGACGAGGACGTCGATCCGGATCGCGCGAAGCGCGCCTACCTCGAGTTCACGAAACTCGACGGCCAGTTCAGGCCGAACGTGCTCGTGCAGGTGAAGAACGGCGCCATCGACTTCATGCCGCGCGAGCCGTTCCATCCGCTGTTCGGGGCGCTGCAGAAGACGCCGGTGCTCGCCGAGATCCAGGCCACGCAGGAGTATCTCGGCCAGGCGAAGCATCTCGTCTACCTGGGCACGATGTGGAAGGAGTTCCTCGACGCCGACACCTTCGCGAAGGGGAAGGGGTCGACCGTGGCCAAGGCGATCGAGGGCGCCATCCATCCGTACCGCGTGACCGGCATGGTCTCGGTCGCCAACCCCGGCCTCGACCGGAACTGGTGCGGACACCACTTCTCGCAGTCGAACTGGTATGCGTCGGGACGGCTGGCGTGGAATCCCGAGTTGTCGGCGCAGCAGATCGCCGACGAGTGGACGCGGATGACGTTCTCGAACGAGCCGAAGGCGGTGGAGACGATCCGCGGACTGATGATGTCGTCGCGCGAAACCTTCGTGAACTACACGATGCCGCTCGGGCTCCATCACCTGATCGGCGGCGATCACTACGCGCCGATGCCGCAGAACGCCAAGGCGCCGCGGGCCGACTGGACCGCGACCTACTATCACCAGGCCTCCGCGGACGCCATCGGCTTCGACCGGACCATGCGGGGCAACCAGGCGGTTGGGCAGTACTTCCCGCCAGTTCGCGATCAGTTCGACAACGTCAAGACGTGTCCGGAGATCTTCCTCCTCTGGTTCCATCGGCTCGGGTGGGACCACCGGCTCCAGTCGGGGAAGACGCTGTGGGCCGGCCTCTGCGAGAAGTATCACCAGGGCGCGGCCGAGGCCGCAGCGATGCAGCAGACATGGCAAGGGCTCTCGGGACAGATCGACCCGCAGCGCCACAAGGAAGTCGCCGATCGGCTGGCGATCCAGGTTGCGGACGCCGCCCGCTGGCGCGACCAAATCCTTCAGTACTTCCAGGGCTTCAGCAAGCGGCCGATCGGCGCGAAGTGAGTCGGTGACCCAGGGGCGACTCGAACCAGTGCAGTCCGATACGAAAGGCGAGGATGTGATGTCGCAGCGGATACGCAGTCAGTGACGTGGGCCGGAGGGATCGCCGCCGCCACCCTGGCGGTCGCGTCGGTTGTCCACCTGGGCGCGCAGGCGCCAGCAACACCGTCCCCGGCACCGGCCCCCGCGCAGACGCCGGCTGCAGCGCCCGCGCCGCCGCCCCCGCCGTCCCCGATCCAGATCGCGAACCAGAAAGAGCGCCAGCGGATCATGGACCAGTTGAAGATCTCCGATCCCGCCGGGCGCGTCGGGTTCGAGTCCGGCCACCTACAACGAGGCCGAGGCGAATCCCTATCCGAACCTGCCCGACCCGCTGCTGCTGAAGAACGGCAAGAAAGTGACGAGCGCCGCCGAGTGGCGCAACCGGCGCCGGGGCGAGATCCTCGAGGACTTTCAGCGCGAGATCTACGGCCGTACGCCGAAGAACGTCCCGAAGGTGACCTGGGAGGTCGTCAAGTCCGAGACCGGCGCCAACGGCGAGTTCCAGACGATCACCAAACAGCTGCTCGGTCGCGTGGACAACTCCGCCTACCCCGCGGTGTCGGTCAACATCCAGGCGACGCTCACCACTCCGGCTGACGCCAGGGGTCCGGTGCCGGTGATCATCCAGTTCGGCGGTGGCGTGTTCCCGCTGCCGGAGAACGTCCCTGCGGCCGTGAACCCTGCGCGCCGCCTGGCGGATTCGGCGCACGCGCCGGCGGACCGGGCCGTGGCGCCGGTCCGGGCGCGGGTGGGCCTGGAGCTGGACGCGGTCAGGCGACGGCCGCACCGAACTGGCAGCAGCAGCTGCTGGCCAAGGGCTGGGGCTACGCGACCATGAACCCCGGCAGCGTCCAGGGTGATTGCGGCGCCGGACTGACCGCCGGCATCATCGGCCTGGTCAACAAGGGACAGCCGCGGAAGCTCGACGACTGGGGCGCGCTGTCAGCCTGGGGATGGGGCGCCAGCCGCCTCCTCGATTACATGGAGACCGACAAAGCGGTGGACGCGCGGCGCGTCGGCGTCACCGGCCATTCCCGCTACGGCAAGGCGGCGCTGGTGGCGCAGGCCTTCGACGAGCGGTTCGCGATCGGCTACATCAGTTCCTCGGGCCACGGCGGCGCGAAGCTGCATCGACGAAAGTACGGCGAGACGATCGAGAACGTCGCGAACAGCTTCTATCACTGGATGGCCGGCAACTACCTGAAGTACACCGCACGGTGGGACACGATGCCGGTCGATTCGCACGAGCTGATCGCGCTGTGCGCGCCGCGCCCGGTATTCCTCAGCGCCGGCAACGGACCGGCCCGGTCAACGCCGACGGCACCGTCACCGGCAACGATGCGTGGGTCGATCCCAAGGGCAGCTTCCTGGCCGGCGTCGGCGCTGGACCTGTCTACGCGCTGCTCGGCAAGAAGGGACTCTCGACGACGGAGTTTCCGGCGATCGACACGGCGGTCATCGACGGGGACATCGGCTTCCGTCAGCACACCGCCGGTCACACGCCGGAGCCGACCTGGCCGACGTTCATCACGTTTGCCGAGCGGTATCTCGGAGGGGCGGGGCGGACGACGGGGACGTCAGAGGCGCGGTAGGAGCACGACAACCGCGAACGCCCACGTCAACTCCCACTCCAACTCCCAACTTCCAATCAACAGAGCCCCGCGATTTTGAGGCTCTTTTTGGGAGTTGGAGGTTGGGAGTTGGGAGTTCGAGTGTGTCAGGGCTCCCGGACCGCGCGGAACCCGATCATGCGGTGGCCCTGAAACGACGGCCACGCCGCGGATCGGGCCGCGCTGCGCAGGTCGAAGGGCTCGACGAAGAACGATCCGCCGCGCACCACGCGGTAGGCGCCCGTCGCGGGCCCCTTCGGATTGCGGCGCGGCGACGTCGCGTAGTAGTCCTGGCTGTACCAGTCGCTGCACCACTCCATCACGTTGCCCGCCATGTCGAGCGCGCCGTACGGCGACGCGTTGCTGCGGGTCTGGCGATCGCCGCGCTTGCTGCCGTCGTAGTAGCCGACCGGCATGCCCGTGTCGTACCCCTGCGCGCCGACGTAGTTCGCCACCGAGCGGTCGATGTCATTGCCCCAGGGATACCGCCGGCCGTCGGTGCCGCGCGCCGCCTTCTCCCATTCGGCCTCGGTGGGCAGGCGATAGGTCTTGCCGGTCTTCGCGCTCAGCCAGTTGCAGTAGGCGACGGCCGCGTCCCAGTTCACGCCGAGCAGTGGATAGCTGTCGCTGTCGGGCGTGCCGCCGCCGTGGTTGTTCGGCTGCGTCCAGTACGGGACCTGATCGCGCGGCACGACGCGTCCGCCCGGCCAGATCTTCGGATCGTCGTAGCCCGGATCGTCGCGGAACTTCCGCCACTCGCCGTTGCTGATCTCGACGCGGCCGATGTAATAGGCGTCGAGCTCGACGTTGTGCACCGGCCGTTCGCGCGGCCATCCCTCGTTGAGGGTGTCTCCCATCCGGAAGGCGCCGGCCGGCACGAGCACGTAATCGCCGTAGCCGTCGTTGACGGCGCGCGGCGGCTGCAGCGCCGCGGCCGCCGCGACCGTCGCGGCAACGACGAACGGGCACAGCAGGAGCGTGAAGGACGCGCTGAAGACGAGGCGGCGCACCAGCTACGATCCCGCCTGCAGGAAGCCGCCGATCTTCAGGAAGTGCTGGAGGCGCGGCATCCAGTCGTCGAACTCGGGGCTGCCGAAGCCGCTGCCGAAGCCGTGCCGTCCGCGCTGGTAGATGTGCACTTCGGCGACGGCGCCGGCCTTGGTGAGCTCGATGAACAGCTGCGCGTTGCCGACCGACGGGCCCTGATCCGCCGCTGCCGAAATCAGGAACGTAGGCGGAAAGTTCTTGAGCGATTCCCCCGGCGTCGATCTGCCGGCGCCGTAGACGAGCGCCAGGTAATCGGGACGCGAGCTGACGCGGTCGATCGGGTCCGTGGCCGCCGGATCGCCGGGGCCGGACGCGGCGACGACGGAGCGGCCCATGCTCGATCCGGCGGAGAAGCCGATGTAGCCGATCCGCGCCGGGTCGAGCTTCCATTCGGCGGCGCGGGCGCGCACCAGTTGGACCGCCCGCTTGCCGTCCGCGACCCGCGCGTTCTCCCCGTATTTCGGCGACAGCCGATACGTGAGGACGAACGCGGTGATGCCCCACTCGTTGAACCGCTCGGCGATGTCGAGCCCTTCAGCGCCGTACATCAGCATGATGTTGGCGCCGCCCGGCGCGACGATCACCGACCCGCCGGTGCGCTTGCCGGCCGGAGGCAGGAACGCGGTCAGGAACGGCCGGTCGAGCGGACCGTCGCCGGTCGCCAGCGGGACCTGGCCGTCCGCCCAGAGGGGAATGTTCGCGTGCGACGCCAGCGTTTCGGCACCGGCACCCGGAACCAGTGCGAGGAACGCGACGGCGACGAGCATGGAATGCACGGCTCTCATGACAGCTCTCCATCCAACGTCAGGGACCGGGGCGTGAAGCGGTGCCATTCTATCGGAAGGTCATCCGAACGCCTCGAGCTTGATGCGCTCCTTGGGCACGTCCAGCGCGTGCAGGTGATCGAGCATCGCCTCGAGGAACTGGGGAGATGGCGTCTCGCCTCGCGCGGCGCAGGCGCGGCGCTCCCACACGGTGACCGCCGGTCCGCAGGCATAGATCAGCGAGTCGGGCTCCCGCGCCAGGATCGGCCGCAGCAGCTCGACGCCGACCCGGCCGGGCCGCACGTTGTCGCCGTAGCGCTCGGCGCCGGGCTCTCTCGTCAGCGCGTGGAGGACCTGCAGCCTCTCCGGATGCGCCGCCGCCAGTGCCGTCAGCGCGTCCCGGAAGATCACGTCGTCCCAGGTCTTGTTCGAATAGACCAGGGTATGGCGCAGCGACCGGTGGTGGCGGAGCGAGTCCTTGATCATCGACACGTTCGGCACGCTTCCGGAGCCGGCGCAGAGGTGCAGGATGTGGCCGGTGCGGGTCTCGATGTTGTCGGGAAAGACGTAGGCGCCGGCAAACCCGCGCACGGCCAGGCGGTCGCCGGCCCTGACCTGGTGCACAAGGTAGCCGGAGAGCAGCGGCGGGTACTTCGTGCGGTCCTTGACGAACAACTCTTCCTTGATCGTGACCGCGAGATGCGGCTCGAACGGCGCCGAGCTCATCGAGTAGGCCCGCGGGACCTCGCGCCGCCCTTTCTGGTGCTCGAGATACGCGGCGAAGCTGCCCAGACCGGCGAATTGGTGGGGGTCGATGCTGACGTACTGGCCGGCCCGCCAGTCGATGTGGCGTCCGCCGACGTCGAGCACCAGCGTGCGCGTGTCGGGCGTCTCGACGATCGACTCGAGGACGGTCGTCTCGAACGTCGGCATGCGGGCAGTTTCGGCCGGAGTAACGGCGTCGGTCATGACGGAACAGCCACGGTGCGGATTCTAAGCGTTCTGGCGCGATCGCAGGTGAGTCTTGCGCGCTCCAGCTGGGACCGCTCCGGCCGGGCTGAGTGGAGCAGAGGCCGCGCGTGCTTCTGCCGCGGTGAGAGGAGATCGCTACTGCGGGACGCGGTCGGAGGTGGTGGCGGGCTTGGCGTCCCTGATGATGAACAGGACCTCGCCAGGCTTGATCAGTCCGAGCTCCTGGCGGGCCAGCGCTTCGATGGTCGCCGGATCCGACCGCAGCCGCCGGGCGTCCTCGCGGAGGCGGGTATTCTCCGCGCGCAGCCGGTCGATCGAGGCCTCGAGCTCGCCATGCTGCTTGCGCGCCCTGATGGTTTCCATCAGCCCGCGTTCCCCAACCAGCGCGTTGATCACCAGCACCAGGGTCACGAACACCAGCAGCAGCTGCAGCGTCTTGCGCCGCGCCTGCGGAGGCATGGATGAGGTGGCAAGTGCGGGCTTCCGCCGCGATGCAGTGGATTCGGCGGTGTCGCGAACAGCTGGAGGCATTCGAAAACGCAGACCTTTGTACAATACTTTCGTCCGAGTCGCGCTCGGTATTTAGCGCCCCCTCAAAAAAAGCTACGCCGCGAGGTCGAGTGTCCGCATGAATCCCGAGTACGTCGTCGTATTGACCACCCTGCCCGCTGACGCCGACGGCGCAGCGTTCGGCCGGACGCTCGTCGAAGAGAGGCTCGCCGCGTGCGTGAACCTGCTGCCGACGATGAACTCTGTTTATCGGTGGGAGGGACAGGTCGAGCAGGAGACCGAGCGGCAAGTGATCATCAAGACATCACGCGAACGCGTCGTCGCGCTGTGGGAGCGCATCCGCGAACTGCATCCGTACGAGGTGCCGGAGTTCGTGGTGCTGCCGATCGTCGATGGCAGCGACGCCTACCTGCGGTGGCTGGGGGAGTCGACGTCGCAGACATGACAGGACGAAAGTACGGAAGTACAGAAGTACAGAAGTCAAAAGGGTTCCGTCCTCGTTTTCACTTCCGTACTTTCGTTGTACTTCCGAACTTTTCTAGTCGAGAGCCTGCCGGAGGTCGGCGATGAGGTCGTCCGGATCTTCGATGCCGGCCGAAATCCTCACCATGCTCTCGGTGAGGCCGATCTCGGCGCGGCGTTCCGGCGGGACCGAGGCGTGGGTCATCGACGCCGGGTGCGAGATCAGCGTCTCGACGCCGCCGAGGCTTTCGGCGAGTGCCATGAGCTGTACGCGATTGCAGACGCGGCGTGCCCCCTCGAACGAGCCCACGTCGAACGACACCATCCCGCCGAAGCCGTTCATCTGCCTGCGGGCGAGGTCGTGCTGCGGATGATCGGGCAGGCCGGGGTAGATGACCTGCTGCACCTTGGGGTGGGCCGCCAGGAACTCGGCGATCGCCTGCCCATTGAGGTTGTGCTGTGCCATCCGGACCGAGAGCGTCTTGGTGCCGCGCAGCACGAGCCACGAATCCATCGGGCTGAGGATCGCTCCCTCCGCGTTCTGGATGAAGCGCAGCCACTCGATATCGTCGTCCCGCGTCGCCACCACGATGCCGCCGATGCTGTCGCTATGGCCGTTGAGGTACTTCGTCGTCGAGTGGACGACCATGTCGGCGCCGAGCTCCAGCGGACGCTGCACGTAGGGGCTGGCGAACGTGTTGTCGACGACCAGGCGGACGTTCCTCGCGCGAGCCAGCTCCGCGGTGCGCGCCAGGTCGGTGAGGCGCAGCACCGGGTTGGTGGGCGTCTCGACGAACAGCATCTTCGTCGCGGGACGAAGCGCCTGTTCGATCAGCTCGAGGCGCGACGTGTCCACGTAGCTGAAGTCGATCTGGTAGCGGGTCAGGACCTTGTCGAACAATCGGAACGTGCCGCCGTAAGTATTGTCGGTGACGACGACGTGGTCCCCTGATTTGAGCATGGTGGCGATGGCGCCAATCGCGGCCATACCGGATGCGAACGCAAATCCCGCTTTTCCGCTCTCAATCGCCGCGACATTGGCCTCGAGCGCCGCGCGCGTCGGATTCTGCGTGCGGGCGTACTCGTAGCCCTTGTGGCGGCCGAGCTCATCCTGGACGTAGGTGGATGTCTGATAGATGGGCGTGATGATGGCGCCGGTGGTCGGATCCGGCTCCTGTCCCGCATGAATACAGATGGTGGAGAAGTGCGAGCCGGCTCTTAGCTTCACACGTCCAATGCTATCATTCGCTCACTAGCCGCATGCTGCGCTCCCGACTCCCTGCTGCACCGCGACAGGGCAGACGCACGCCGCAGGAACTTCCCGCACTCCTTCCTCCGACAGTCGATCCGATGCCGTCGGCGCGGCAGATGCTCCTGCACTCGTGGTCCGGCCGCCTGTTCATCGTGGCCGCCGCCGTCAAGATGCTGGTGTCGGTGCTGCGCAGCGTGGCCACCGTGCCCGGCGCGATCGAGGTGCTGAGCAGCGCCGCCACGCTCGGGCTGGTGGTCGCGGTCGGCTCCTTCATCTGGCGGCTGTTCGTGCTGACGCAGCGCCGCCTGCTCTGGCGGGTGCGCCGCAAGCTGATCCTGTCCTACATCTTCATCGGCGTCGTTCCGGCGCTGCTGATCATCGCGTTCTTCACGCTCGGCGCGTGGGTGGTCTCGACCAACGTCAGCTCGTACCTGTTCCGGGAGGGTTACGAGGACGTCGTCAACGACGCCACTCGCGCGGCGACCGCCGCGGCGCTCGAGATCGCGCGCAACCCGCGCACCGCCGCGGAGACGGTGGACCGCGTGCACCGGAACATCAGCCGCGTCTACCGCGCCTGTGCGATTGAATTCCTGCCGTCGTCGCCCGCCGGTCCGCCGCCGGTCCGTGCCGGCGCCTGGAGTCATCTCAGCACGCCGCCCGATGCGGTGCCGTCCTGGGTGACGGCCGCGGGATTCTCCGGGTCGATCGCCGATGCCGAAGGCGGTGGCGATGGCAGCCTCATCATCCGTTCCGTCGTCCCCGTCACGACCGAGAAAGCACCCATCGGCTTCGTGATCGTCGACATCCCTGTCGATGCGGAGCTGCTCAGCGGGCTGCACGAATCGACGGGCGTCAAGGCGGAGGCAATCGGGCAGCTGCGGCTCGATCCGGCCGACTCACTCCCACAGGTTAGCGCATCGGATGACAGTGGCGGCTTCCTGTTCGGCAGGGGCATCACCATGCTCGATTCGCGCGAGTGGTCCAGGGGTACGGTGCGCCGCGCGACGATCTCCAACTCGTATGCGCTCAGCGACCTCTACGAGAAGCTGTCGCGCGCCCAGTCGGTGACGGTCCGTGGCATGACGCTCGGCCAGGCGATTCTGCTGACCCTGGTGTTCGTCGCGGTCCTCTTTCTCCTCATCGAGGTCGTGGCGCTGATCATGGGGCTGGCGCTCGCCCGGTCGATCACCAGCTCGATCCACGAGCTGTTCATGGGCACCGAGCGCGTGCGCCACGGCGACTTCACGCACCGGATCGACATCATGACGAACGACCAGCTGGGCGAGCTGGCGGCGTCGTTCAACCAGATGATCGGCAGCATCGAGAACCTGCTGCTGACCGCGGCGGAGAAGAAGCGCCTCGAGGAAGAGCTCCGCATCGCCCGTCAGATCCAGATGTCGCTGCTGCCGCGCGGGCAGCTCGACATGCCGGGACTGTCGGTCACCGCGCTTTGCGTACCCGCGCGCGAGGTGGGCGGCGACTATTACGACTTCTTCCCGCTGCCGCAGAACCGCCTGGGGGTACTCATTGCCGACGTCTCGGGCAAGGGCACGTCGGCGGCGCTCTACATGGCCGAGCTCAAGGGCCTGGTCCTCTCCCTCAGCCAGATCTATCAGTCGCCGCGCCAGCTGCTGCTCGAAACGAACCGGATCATCTCCGAGAACCTGGACAGCCGCAGTTTCATCACGATGACCTACGCGATGCTCGACCTCGACGCGGGCACGATGACCTACGCGCGCGCGGGGCACACGCCGCTGATGTTCATGAGCGCGGCGACGGCGGAACCGAAGGTGCAGGTGCTGACGCCCAGCGGGATGGTGCTTGGCCTGCGCATCCCCGGCGCCGACGAGAAGTTCGCCGAGTTGCTCGAAGAGGACCGGCTCGATCTCAATACCGGCGACGTCATCGTGCTGTTTACGGACGGGATCACTGAAGCGATGAACGCCGACTCGGACCTGTTCGGCGACGATCGGCTCAGCCGCATCATCGAGGAGCACGGGCACCTGGAGTCGGAGGAATTGCGCGAGCGAATCCTCCGGGAGATCGAGGCCTTCGTAGGCTCGGCCGATCAGCACGACGACATGACGATGATCCTCATGAAGATCGAACGGGCCATTCCGGCCAGGGTAGCTGTCTGACGCCCGCGGACATCGTCGTCGTCTTTCGCACGACGTCCTCGGTCGAAGCGGAGGTCGTCAAGGGGCTCCTCGAGGCGCACGGGATCGACGCCTTCGTGCAGTCCGACATGCCGCGCACGTCGTTTCCGATGTCGCTGCACGAGCTGAGGCTGGAGGTGCGATCCGAGGATGCAGACCGGGCGTGCCGGCTCATCGCCAGTCATCGCGAGGAGCGGACGACGGCGCAGATCATCCCGTTCGGCGCGGAGTTCGAGCCGTTCGAAGAGACGATCGGCTACCGGTTCCGGGACCGCGGCCTCCTCGAGCACGCGCTGACGCACCGTTCGCGCGTCCACGAGGACGCGAGCGGCGGCGTCTTCGACAACGAGTCGATGGAGTTCCTTGGCGACTCGATCCTCGGCTTCATCATCGCGGACATGCTGTTCCGCGAGTTCCCGCAGCACAACGAAGGGCAGAAGTCGAAGCTCAAGGCGTCGATCGTGTCGGCGACGTCGCTGGCGAGGCTCGGCGAGCGGATCAGCGTCGGGACCTACCTGATCCTCGGTCGCGGCGAGGAGAAGACCGGCGGCCGCCGCAAGCAGGCGCTGATCGCGGACAGCTACGAAGCCTTGATCGCCGCGATCTATCTCGACGGCGGACTCGATCCGGCGCGCGCCTTCGTCGAGCGCCAGTTCGCCGAGCTCATCGCCGAGGCCCGGCGCACCGGGGCCGAGGCGGCTTTCACCGAGGACTACAAGTCAGCGCTGCAGGAATGGCTGCAGTCGCGCGATCGCGGGCTGCCGACGTACCGGCTGGCGGCGGAGATTGGACCGGCGCACCGGCGTCGGTTCGAAGTGGAAGTGCTCGTGGAAGGCCATCCGCTGGCGCGAGCGGACGGGCTGAGCAAAAAGGAAGCGGCGCAGGCCGCCGCGAAGGCGGCCCTGGCCATCCTCAGTCAATCTCGATAATTCCCCAGCTCTTCTCCGGGCCGACAATGCGCGGCGCGCCGGCGAGGGCGAGCGCGGGCGCGCTCTGCGGCAGCCGGCCCATCACGTAGGCATGCACTTCGCGCGCGACATCCTCGTCCGACGGCGGAGTCGGGCGGCAGTGGAGACGCACCCAGACGCGCAGCAGCGGATCGACGAAGCTGTAGCGCTTCTGCCGCGACGCGATGAGGTCCACGTCTTCGAGCCACGACAGGTAGTCCTTGGTCGAGCCCGGGGTGCGGCGAAGCCGGAGCGCGATCTCGGTCAGCGTGAGCGGCTCTTCTTCGGCCAGCACGTCGAGGATGGCCTTGAGCGCCCCGTAGCCGCGGGCGCGGTGCAGGCGCAGCTCGTAGCAGAAGCGGCAGGCCGCTGAGAGCTGACCGCCGGGAGAGAGCAGCGCGCAGAGGGCGCTCACCGGATCCGAGCCGCCGCGCGGCGCGAGCGCCGCGGTGGACTCCGCGAGCATGCGGGCGTAGGCCGGGCGTCCGTCCGAGAGCGTCTGGATCAGGCTCCACAGCTCGTCGGGCGCGTGATCTTCTTCCTCTTCCTTGAACCCGGCTGGGCGCCGTTCGTCCGCCGGGGCGAGCGTGTCGCGCACTTCCGCCGCGCTGAGCGGCGAGACCGGCAGGATCTCGAACCGGGACGTCGCGTCGCGCAGCAGGCGATGGGCCCGAGCCGAGTACCTGCTCGTCAGCACGAACCGGTTGGTGCTCGATGCCAGCGTGCTGATCAGGTCGCGCAGGACGCTGCGCAGTCCCGGGAAGCTCTCGAAGGTCCGCAGCTCGAGGAACTCGTCGAGCAGGAAGGTGACGGGTCCGCCGGTGCTGCCGCGGGCGTTCGCGAGGAAGGTCAGCGCCGCGGCGAACGACTCGCGGGCCGCGTGGTCGTTGCCGTTGACGCCCGGCTGGGTCTGGGCCGGGAACGGCGACGATTCGCGGATCGACTTGAGGAAGCGCTCGGGCGTGGTGGCGATGCGCTCCACGTCCACGTACTGCGCGGCGTTGCGGCCGAGCAGATCGCGAAGCCGCAGGAGCAGGGACGATCGTCCTGTCCCGCATCCGCCCAGCACGACCGGGATGCGCGATCCCGATCCTGTTGCCGTTCCATCCAGCGCATCGAGCACGCGGCGTTCAAGCGCCGGTCGCTCCGGAATCATCATCGTGCGACTCCCCCCGGGTTACCTGTCGGAATATCAATATTGGCGCGTGCCGCCGTGGCCAGGGCCTCGGGATATCCCGCGTCCGCATGACGGACGACGCCGAGCCCCGGATCGCAGGTAAGCACGCGCTCGAGCTTCTCGTCGGCCTCCCGGGTGCCGTCGGCCACGATCACCATCCCCGCGTGGATGGAGTATCCGATGCCGACGCCGCCGCCGTGATGAACCGACACCCATGTCGCGCCTGCCGACGTATTCAGCAGCGCATTCAGTATTGGCCAGTCCGCGATCGCGTCGCTGCCATCGCGCATCCCTTCCGTTTCGCGGTTGGGCGACGCCACCGACCCGGTGTCGAGATGGTCCCGCCCGATCACGATCGGCGCCTTGACCGCCCCGCGCCGGACGAGATCGTTGAGCGCCAGGCCGAAGCGCGCGCGATCGCCGTACCCCAGCCAGAAGATCCGCGCCGGCAAACCCTGAAACGCGACCCGCTCCCGTGCCAGCCTGATCCAGCGGCACAGGCCGGCGTCGTGCGCGAACATGCGCAGCGCCAGTTCGTCGGTCGCCTCGATGTCGGCGGGATCGCCCGAGAGCGCCGCCCATCGGAACGGTCCCTTGCCGGTGCAGAACAGCGGCCGGATGTACTCTGGCACGAATCCCGGGATCTCGAACGCCCGCGCGACCCCGGCCTGTTGAGCCTGGGCGCGAATGTTGTTGCCGTAATCAAAGGTGACGGCGCCGCGCTGCTGCAACGCCAGCATCGCCTCGACGTGCAGGGCCATCGACGCCATCGACTGGCGCACGTAGGCCTGCGGGTCGGCGGTACGGAGGGCCGTCGCCTCGGCGAGCGACAGGCCGCGCGGCAGATATCCATTGAGGGCATCGTGCGCCGACGTCTGGTCGGTGACGACGTCGGGCGTGATCCCGCGGCGGACCAGTTCGGGCAGCACGTCCGCGGCGTTCCCCTCGAGCGCGAGCGAGCGCGCGACGCCATCTCGCTGCCAGCGGCCGACGCGGTCCAGCGCCGTGGCCAGGTCGGACGCCTGCTCGTCTACATATCTGGTTGCCAGCCGCCGGGCGATGCGCTGCGGGTCGGCTTCGACGACGAGCGCGACGCCGCCGTTCATGGTGACGGCGAGCGGCTGCGCGCCGCCCATGCCGCCGAGACCGGCGGTGACCACCAGCCGGCCGCGCAGGTCGCCGCCGAAGTGACGGCGCGCCAGCTCCGCCAGCGTCTCGTAGGTGCCCTGCAGGATGCCCTGGGTGCCGATGTAGATCCAGCTGCCCGCCGTCATCTGCCCGTACATCGTCAGGCCGCGGTCTTCGAGGTCGCGGAACTGCGCCCAGGTCGCCCACGCCGGCACGAGCATCGCGTTGACGATGATGACGCGGGGCGACCAGGGATGCGTGCGGAAGACGGCGACCGGCTTGCCCGACTGGACGACCAGCGTCTCGTCGTGATCGAGGCGGCGCAAGGTCGCGACGATCGCGTCGAAGGCCTCCCAGCTTCTCGCCGCGCGTCCCGATCCGCCATAGACGACGAGGTCGTCAGGCCGCTCGGCGACCTCGGGATCGAGGTTGTTCATCAGCATGCGGAGCGCGGCTTCCTGCGGCCACCCCTTGCAGGTGATCGCCGCGCCGCGGGGCGCGCTGACTTGGCGAGCGAGAATATTCATGACGTGCGCGCGTTGGAGGTTAGCAATCTAAAAACGTACGAGCGCGTTGTCAAACTGAAACTGAAAAATTTCTTACTTGACTTCTCCGCCGCACGACGATTCCAGCGAGCCGTCGGCGATCTTGATCGCAATCAACTCGATGTCGGGTGCGGGCGGACGGTCGTCGGTGAGCGGCGGCACCACCGATCGCACGTGCCGGTGCGCGCGCTGCAGCAGCGGTGACGTCGTCAGCGGCGCGAGCAGGTCGAGCGCCTGGCACGCGCACAGGATTTCGATCGCCAGCACGCGCGTCGCGAGCGACACGGCGCGCTCCGCCTTGAGCGCGGCCCCCATGCTCATGCTGACGTGGTCCTCGCGGTTCGCCGAGGTCGGGATGGTGTCGACGCTGGCCGGGTGCGCCAGCGTCTTCAGCTCGGACGCCAGCGCCGCGGCCGTCACCTGCGCCATCATGTAGCCCGATTGCAGGCCGCTGTTCGGCGTCAGGAACGCCGGCAGCTCGCTCAGCACCGGGTTGACGAGGCGATCCGAGCGCCGTTCGCTGATCGTCGCGAACTGCACCGCGCTCATCGCCAGCAGATCGGCGGCGATCGCCACCGGGGCGCCGTGGAAGTTGCCGCCGGAGACGATCTCGCCGGCGTCGGCGAACACCATCGGGTTGTCGGTGGCGGCGTTGACCTCGATCGTCAGGAGCTCGCGGACGAACCGCAGCGCCTCGCGCGCCGCGCCGTGGACCTGGGCGGCGCAGCGAAGGGAGTAGGCGTCCTGCACGCGGCCGCAGAACTCGTGCGACTTGTTGATCGCGCTGCCCTCCAGAAGCCGCCGGACGTTGGCGGCCGATTGCGCCTGGCCGGGGTACGGCCGCGGCTCGTGGATGCGCGACTCGAACGGATGCACCGAGCCGCGCAGCGCGTCGATCGACAGCGCGACGGCGATGTCGGCGGCGCGGGCCAGGCGGTCGCCCCCGATCAGCGCGAGCGCCGAGACCGCGGTGGACGGCTGCGTGCCGTTGATCAGCGCGAGCCCTTCCTTGGCTTCGAGCGTCAGCGGCTCGAGGCCGGCGCGCGCCAGCGCGTCGCGTCCGCTCAGCACGCGATCGTCGTCGCCGACCGTCGCCGATCCCTCGCCGACCAGGACCAGGGCCAGATGCGCCAGCGGCGCCAGGTCGCCGCTCGCGCCGACCGACCCGCGGCTCGGCACGATCGGATGGACCCGGCGGTTGAGCAGCGCGAGGAGGTGGTCGACGGTGATGCGCCGGATGCCCGAGAACCCCTTCGCCAGGACGTTCGCGCGCAGCGCCATCGACGCGCGCACGGCCCGCGCCGGCAGCGGCTCGCCGACGCCGGCGGCATGGCTCCGCAGCAGGTTCAGTTGCAGGGTATTGAGGGCGTCGCGCGGGATGGTGGTTTCCGCCAGCGCGCCGAAGCCGGTGTTGATGCCGTAGACGGGGCGATCGCCGGCGGCGTGACGATCGACGACCGCGCGCGCCGCGTCGATGCGCGCCGCGGCCTCCGGCGCGAGTGCGACATCCGCCCGGCCGTCGGCGACCTCGGCCAGTTGCGCGAGTGTCAGCGTGTGGCCGTCGAAGGCGACGCGGTGAGTCATGGATACGGGAAGGCGACGCGCGGTCGCGTCGAGGAACAAAGGTAGAATACTGCACTTATGAACATCGCCGTGTTGGGCGCGCAGTGGGGTGACGAGGGCAAGGGGAAGATCGTCGATCTCCTGACGAGATACTTCGCGATCGTGGCCCGGTATCAGGGCGGACACAACGCCGGCCATACGGTTTATGCCAATGGCCGCAAGTTCGTGCTGCGGCTCCTGCCCTCGGGAATCCTCCACGACGGCATCACCTGCGTCATCGGCAACGGCGTGGTCGTGGACCCGCAGGCGCTGTTCGCCGAGATCGACGAGCTCGAGCAGGCCGGCATCCGCGCCAGCGACCGCCTCGTCGTCAGCGACAAGGCCCACCTGATCCTGCCGTATCACCGCGAGCTCGACCTGTTGAGCGAGGCGCGTCGGGGCGAGCGGAAGATCGGGACGACGTCGCGGGGCATCGGCCCGGCCTACGAAGACAAGATCGCGAGGCGCGGCGTGCGCGTCGGCGACCTGGCGAATCCGGACTCGCTGGCCGAGGCCGTGAAGCACAACGTCGCCGCGCGCAACCGCCTCATCGCCGACTCGCAGATGGACTGGCGGCAGGTCATCGCCGACCTGCTGAAGGCGTGGGAGCGGATGAGCCCGTGGGTGGCGGACGTCTCGGTCTTCCTGGCGGGCGCCCGCGCCGGCGGCAAGTCGATCATGTTCGAGGGCGCCCAGGGCACGCTGCTCGACATCGATCACGGGACCTACCCGTACGTGACCTCCTCGAACTCGACGATCGGCGGCGTCTGCACCGGCCTCGGCGTCGGGCCGCGCGCCATCGACGGCGTGCTCGGCGTCGCCAAGGCCTACACCACCCGGGTTGGAGAGGGGCCGCTGCCGACGGAACTGACCGGCGAGCTGGGCAACCGGCTGCGCGAGAGCGGCCAGGAGTTCGGCGCGGTCACCGGACGGCCGCGGCGCTGCGGCTGGTACGACGCCGTCACCGTGCGCTACGCCGCGCGCGTCAATGGCCTCGACGCACTCGCGCTCACCAAGCTCGATGTGCTCGACGGACTGCCGGAGCTGCAGATCTGCACGGCCTACCGCATTCGCGGCGCCGTCCTCAACGACATGCCGGGCGATCTGGCGCAGCTGGCGTCGTGCGAGCCGGTCTACGAGACGCTGCCAGGGTGGACCCAGCCGACGCGCGGCGTCCGCCGCTACGAGGACCTGCCGCGCGAAGCGCAGGCCTACATCGGGCGCATCGAGGATGTGTCAGGGGTGCCGGCCGCCATCATCTCCACCGGCTCGGACCGCGAAGACACGATTATTCGCGATGGTTCTATCGCTGGAGGCTGGTTTAAGTAGAAAGTCAGAAGTCAAAAGTTAAAAGTCAAAGTGCCGGGTTGTTCGCTGCAATCCCGCCCTTTTGACTTTTTCCTTTTGACTTTGCAGGTGCAGGGGTACTTCTAACTTCCGTCAGGCTTTGTTCTTCAAGCAGAAGGATTCGACCGCCGCGGCATCGGCGTCGCTGAACTCGAGACCGGCGCGATAGCGGGGCGGCTCGCTGGGCTCCGGCAGCTCGAACTTCGCCCAGGCCACGGCGCCCTTGAACCGCATCACGAAGTCGTCGTTCGGCACGCTGACCCGCACGCGCTGGTTCGGCCGGAGGATCGTGCCCGACAGCACCTGGGCGCCGACCTGCGACAGATCCACGACCTGCACCGGATTGCCATCGAGCTGGATTTCCACGCCCGGACGGATGCGATGGCGCGGCGCCCGCCGCGTGCCGTGCCAGTCGAGCGGACGCGGCGGCGGCTCGGTCGAGACCGCGGTCGCGGCGGCCTGAGGTGTCGGCTCCTCGACGACCGCTGCCTTCGCAGGCGCTGGCGGCGGAGGCGCGGCCGGCGCGGGGGGAGGGGCAGGCCGCGGCGTGCCCTGCACCATCACCCGCGAGTAATCGCCCGAGTGCGACATCACTCGCACCTCGGCATGTCCGAGCTGCGGATCGTTCTTGATGCGATTGATCAGCGCGGCCCCTCGAGGCGTCGCCGCGAACAGCCGCTCGAGGACGATGAGCGACGGTTTGTGCTCGAGGATGGCCTGCAGAGCCTGGATCGGCTCCGTGTCAGGAAAAACGAGTAACTCGCCGTCGTCCGCCAGGCGTTCCCGCAGCGACGGCATCAGGTTGGAGGCAGCAATCACCACCGCTGGTGCCGGCATCTCGTCAGTCTATCAAACTCCCTCGCTCGAGACCGATGTTAGGATTCGGCCAGGAATGCTGCGGGCCGTCCTCTTCGATCTCGACGACACCCTGTTCGATCATCGGGCCTGTGCGCGGGAAGCGCTGTCCGACGTCCACCGCGCCCACCCCGCGTTTCTGGCACTCCAGTTCCAGGAGCTCGAACGGCTGCATGCGGGCCTGCTCGAGGACCTGCACCGGCGCGTCCTCACCGGGGAGCTGCCGCTGGAGATCGCCCGCGAGGAGCGGTTCAGGCGCCTGTTCCTGGCGGCGGGCGTGACCGCGGCCGACGCCCTCGTCTCGCGGACGGCGGCCACGTATCGCGACGGCTACATCAGGATCCGCCAGCCCGTGCCGGGCGCGGCCGCGCTGCTCGAGCGCGTGCGGCAGCGCGCGAAGGTCGGCATCGTGTCGAACAACCTGCTCGCCGAGCAGCAGGGAAAGCTGCGCGACTGCGGGCTGGACGGGCACATCGACGTCCTGGTCGTCTCCGAGGAAGCCGGCGTGTCGAAGCCCGACCCGCGCATCTTCGAGATGGCTCTCGAGCGGCTCGGGTGCGTGGCAGGCGAGGTCGTGATGGTGGGGGACTCGTGGGCGGCCGACGTGATCGGCGCCGTGTGACGCAGGCATCAGGGCGATCTGGTTCAACCCGCTCGGCAAGCCGGCGCCCGATCCCTCCGCGGCGGTCGAGCAGATCCGGCGCCTGGATCCGCCAGACGAGGCGCTCGCCGTCATCTTCCAGGAGCGGGACGCCGTGCGGCGTGCGAGTGCCGCCTCGTGAGTGACATCTCGATGCGGATCGGGATCGATCTGGGCGGGACGAAGATCGAAGCCGTTGTGCTCGACGGGCTCGGCGCGGAGCGCTTCCGCAAGCGCGTCAGGTCGCCCCGCGGTGATTACGCCGGCACCATCGAAGCGGTCGCGCAGCTCGTCGCCGACGCCGAGGAGGCCGCGGGCCCGGCCACGGTCGGCATCGGCATACCCGGCGCGATCTCGCCGGCCACCGGCCTGATCAAGAACGCCAACTCGACGTGGTTGAACGGACGTCCGCTGTCGGAGGATCTGCAGGCCCGGCTTGGCCGCCCGGTGCGGCTCGCCAACGACGCGAACTGCATGGCGCTGTCGGAAGCGGCGGATGGGGCGGCGGCGGGAGCGTCTGTCGTGTTCGGCGTGATCATCGGCACCGGCACCGGCGGCGGCGTCGTGGTCAACGGCCACGCGGTCGTGGGCGCCAATGCCATCGCCGGCGAGTGGGGACACAACCCGATGCCGTGGCCGGCGCCGGATGAATGGCCCGGTCCGCCGTGCTACTGCGGACGGACCGGCTGCATCGAAACGTTCCTGTCAGGGCCGGGCATGTCGCGCGACCACCAGTCGCGCGGGGGCGCGCCTCTCGACGCGATCGCGATCGCGGAGCAGGCGGCCGCAGGTGACGCCGGCGCGTCGGCGACCCTGGACCGCTACGAGGGCCGGCTGGCGCGCGGCCTCGCGTCGATCATCAACGTGCTGGATCCGGATGTGATCGTGCTGGCGGGAGGCGTCTCCAACATCGATCGCCTCTACACCCGCGTGCCGGAGTTGTGGGAGCCGTTCGTGTTCTCGGACCATGTGGCGACGCGCCTGGTCAAGGCCCGATACGGAGACTCGAGCGGGGTGCGCGGCGCCGCCTGGCTGTGGTGACGTCGGCTAGGACGCGGACAGGACTCGCGCGATCTCGGAGGCGGTGATTCGGAAGTGCGAGGCCGCCCAGACCGCTTCGCCGCCGCGCAGCAGGATCGCCTGGGGCGTCTCGTGGCGAATGCCGAGCCGCTGGCTCACCGTGTCGGACACCCGGCGGTGGTTCTGCACCACGATCATCTTGTAGGCCGCGATGCTGTCGCCGCTCTCGAGGTGGGCGTGCAGCTCGTCGAGCGCTTCACAGCTGATCCCGCAGGACCGGCTGTGCTTGAACAGCAGGACGGGGCGATCTCGAGACTCCGCGATCGCGGCCTCGAGCATATCGAGATCCGACAGGTGAATTAGGTTTTTCATTGGGAATACGTCAATTATACCAGCCGCCTCACGGAGTGCGAGCGCGGCCGTGACCCCGTCCCGGACCCGACCGTTTCGCGGCTGACTATCCAGGCGCCTGATGAGATCGGGTGTGGAACCCGGCCGCTTCGAGGTGCCGGCGAATCTCCTCGACCAGCCCGGCCGCACCGGCGGGAGCCGCCGGGCCGGCCGCGGCCAGCAGCCGATCGACGTTGAAGATCCGGAACCGGATCCCTTCCATATGAAAGGCGCTGACGGCGCGCGCGAGGGCTTCGCATTCCTCGACCACCTGGGACGCGGCGCCCTGCGCCTTCAACAGGGCAATCAATTCGGTGAGCTTGGCTCCAGCGGCCTGCCGCTGGTCAGGGTCAGTCATGCTGGCGGGTTCTATCAGGTTCAACAGGGTTCTACAGGGTTCTACAGGGTTCGGGCCGGGTTCAGTCCGGCGGGGCGACGGGTTCCGGCGCCTGCCAGACCGCGCGGCCGACGAAGAACGGGCCCAGACGATCGATGTAGAGCGACGTCTGCTGCGTCTTGCGCATGGCCTGGACGACCGCCGACAGCGGGAACAGCTCGCGTCCGATCAAGCCGATCACGAAGTCGTTGTCGTCGCGATCGAGTCCGTAGCAGGCGAGCCGGATGTCGTGCGCGTAGTCGGCGGCGCCGAAGCGCATGCCGATCTCGCCGTGCTCGGCCAGGATCGTTCGCTGTTCATCGGGCGGCAGCTGCGCGAACCGGCCGCTGCGGCGAAGCGGATACCACACGCCCCACGGCCAGGCCGGGTTCAGGAGCGTGCTCCGCGGCCGTTCGAACAGCGCATGATCCAGGTCCGGTTCATAGCCGAGCGAGTAGGTGCGCCCGAACATCGTCAGCTCGGGGCGCAGCGTCAGCGTCGACAGCGGACCCGAGTTGAGGAGCGGGCGGACCCGGTCGATGAACATGTTCGGGTCGCGGCTCAGGGTGAGCAGCCCGATCCCGCGCGGATCGTTCAGGTCCTCGTAGATGACCCCTTCGACGCCGGCATCGGCGACCTGGCGCACGACGTCCGGCACACGCGTGCAGCCGCCGAACGCGAACAGCTGCATGAAGAGCCGCTGATCGGATCGCTGCGGCTGTCCGTCGCGCAGCCCCCCCTTCTCACTGAGGTCGGGTGGCTCCAGCTTGCCGCGTCGATCCGCCATAGCACTCGTTTATATAACGGATCCCGGCGCTGCCGGACGCGCTATGGCGACAGGCGGGTGGGGCGGGGCAGCCGCTGTGTGCAGCGGGAATACCCGTCCCAGGGGTCGCCGCGAAGCCTGGACAGACGTTTCTCGACCGTGAGGACCGTGAACGACGACGGATCCAGTGCCGGTTTGAGCTCCGTCCAGCGCAGTGGCACCGAGACCGGCGCGCCGCGGCGCGCGCGGGTGGAGAACGCGGCAACCGAGGTGTTGGTGCGGTTGTTCCGCAGGTAGTCGATGAGGATCTTGCGCTCGCGGCCGGCCTTGGCGAACGCCGTCGTGTAGCGATCGGGCTCGGCCTGCTCGATGGCGGTCGCCACGGCGTCGATCGGGTAGCGCGCGGGCCGGACGAGCCGGACCCGCGCGCGGTGCTCAGTCGCACTTGTCGCCGAGCGGCTTCACCGACGTCACCGCGAGCCGCTTGATCTCGATCTCGGTGCGCGTCTGCACGGTCGGGGTCCCGCTCGTGCCGATCGCGCGTTCGTCAGCCGGCTTGGCCGTGGAGCGGCTGGCGATCTCCTGCTGCGCCTGGATAGTCCCGCTGACCTCGGCGCGCCGGCCGACGTGATCGCGCAGGCTCGCCACCTGATCGCCGACCAGCTCGTACGTCGCGGCATCCGTTGGCGCACCCTCGGCCCGTGCGGTCGTCAGCACGTACGTATCCGCCGCGTCGCCGGCCTTGACGCAGCCGGCAACCGTCATGGGCGTGTTCGCGGCCTGCGCCGCCTGCGTCTGCGATTCCGACGCGGTCGTCATTTTTTCGGGCTCACGGCTGCACGCTCCGGTGGCGATGGCGGCGCCGAGGGCGATCGTCGCGAAGGTGATGCGAGTGGAGTTCATCAAACGTTGCATAGGTCTTCCAGTGCCTCCTGTGGTCAGTGCGTCCGCGATGGTCAGCCTGATCGGCGTGAGATGCCCGGCCAGCCTGACCACGCGCAACCCGGGCATGACGAGAGTGGTTGCAGAATGCACGCCACGCCGAGGTCATGCTTGACGTTGGCCCGACCATTGCGTCTGCTGTGGTGGTGACTGCACGCGTAACGCTGCCAAGGATGAGATAGATGCCGAACCCGAAGGGTCGCCGTCCTCGGCGGCTGACGCCAGAAGAACGGAAATCCCTCACGCATGGCGACTTCTGGATCCCGGAAGAGGAGCGCGAGACGTACAAGCGCGCCCTCGATGCGCTCAACGCTGCGGGGATCGAATACATCGTCGCCGGTGCGTACGCGATCTACGAACACACCGGCATCTATCGGAAGACGAAGGATCTCGATCTGTTCTTCGAGCCCTCGTCGGTCGTGGCGGCGGCGCGGGCGCTGCGCGGCGCCGGGTTCGTGATGCGGCTCGAGGATCAGCACTGGCTGGCGAAGGCGACGCTCGGCGAGCACTTCGTCGATCTCATCTATGGAATGGGTAACGGCGTCGCCCAGATCGACAAGGAATGGATCAAGCACAGCCGGCCGGGGATCCTGGCGGCGATGCCGGTGCGTTTCGCGCCGCCCGAAGAGCTGGTGTGGCATCGCCTGTTCATCAGCGAGCGTCACCGCCATGACGTCGCCGACATCCTTCACCTGATCCTGTGCCTCGGCGACACCTTCGACTGGCAGCGCCTCGTGGACCGCACCGGTCCGCACTGGCCGCTCCTGCTGGCGCAGGTCTCGACCTTCAGCTACGTCTACCCGGGCTATCGCAGCAGCATCCCCAAGTGGGTTTACGACCATCTGATGGATCGGGCGAAGGCGGAGCTGAGCGAGGACTCGACCGACGTGGACATCACCAACGGCCCGCTGATCTCGAGGTTCAGCTTCACGATCGACGTCCGCGAGTGGGGCTTCGGCGATCCGCGGAACGACACCGTCCGCGCGGCTCGCAACCGGCCGGAAGTGCAGGCCATCGCCGAGTCCGACGTCTGGGACGAGCGCAGCGAGGAGCGCTCCGGACCGGAGGATCGGGCCGAGGGGCGGGAAGACGCGGCCTACGTCTGACCCCCGGCTGGCCGGGCTATACTGGCCGGACCATGTTCAATGGACTCTGGCGACCCGCGTGGCTCGGGCGCGGACGCGATCCGCTTCGCGCCGCCTTCGGACATCTGGAGCGCGCGGTCATGGAGATCGTCTGGCGTGGCGATCCCCTGAACGTCCGCGAGGTGCAATCCCACCTGCCGCGGACCGTGGCCTACACCACCGTCATGACCACCCTCGATCGGCTCTTCAAGAAGGGCTTCGTCGATCGCGTGCGCGAGGGCCGGGCCTTTGTCTACACGGCCAAGCACTCGCGCGAAGAAGTCGAGAGCGCCGTCGCGGCAGGACTCCTCACGGGCTTCCTGCAGGGCAACAGCGCGGCGCGGCCGTTGCTCTCGAACCTGGTGGACGTCGTGGCCGAGCGCGACGAGGCGCTCCTCGACGAGCTCGAAGCGCTGGTTCGCGCGAAGCGTCGCGCCGGCAGCGGCGGAGGTCAGAAGCGATGAGAGTGATCCTCTCGGCGGCGACTTACGGCCTGGCCTGGTTCACGATCGTCAACGCGGCCCTGTCGCTGCTCTCGTGGCTGCTGTCGCTGCGCGTGGAGGATCGCGTGATCGCCGACGCCCGTCGATCGCGGCGGCTCCTGGCGATCCGGTTCCTGCCGTTCGCAGCCTCGGGCATCGTCTCGCTGGCCTTGTTCGTGCCCGCGCACTTGTGGCTGGAGCCGGCACAGACCGGGGAAACCTTCGGCACGCTGGCGCTCGTGGTGGCGTGCATCGGCTCGCTGCTGCTGGCGCGTGCGGCGTGGCGGAGCGGACGCATGCTGGTGGCGTCGACGCGTCTCACGCGCTCGATGCGCCGCAGCGCCAGGCAGAATTCGTCGGCGCCGTGGCTCGAGCTGCCGCTGCTGCACGGCATCGCGCTCGCCGGCGTGCTGAGCCCCAGGGTCCTGATCGGTAGCGAGACCCGGCGGGTGTTGTCGGCGCGGGAGCTCGAAGTGGCCGTCGCGCACGAGCTCGCGCATCGGCGGGCGATGGACAACCTCACCCGCGTCGCGCTGCAGTGCGTGCCCGACTTCTTCGGATTCTCGTCCTCGGCACGTCGCATCGAGCGGCTGTGGGACGCGCAAGCCGAGTGCCTGGCCGACGCACGGGCCGTGGATGGCAGTCCCGACCGCGCGACCCACCTCGCGTCAGCGCTCGTGAAAGTGGCCCGTCTCGAAGCGCCCCGTGTGCCGAGCATCGTCGCGTGGAGCACGTTCCACCAGGCGGCGCTGCTGGAGACGCGCGTCCGGCTGCTGATCGAGCAGGTCCCGGGCCGGGTCCCGGGCAAGGTGCACGACGTTCGCGGCTTCGCTCGCGCCGTCTGCCTGGTTGCCGCCGCCGTGCTCGGCGCGTGGGCGACTGGCGTCCCGCACACGCTGCATCGGCTCACCGAGATCTTCGTCGCGACGCTCCCTTAGCTGACCGTCATCGACCTGGCGCGGCGTTCACACGCGGCGCCAGGCTGTTCGCGGCGACGAACGCGCTCGCCCACGCCCACTGGAAATTGAACCCGCCCAGCCGTCCGTCCACGTCCAGCACTTCGCCAACCAGATAGAGTCCGGGACAGCGGCGCGATCGCATGGTCGCCGGGTCGATCTCGCGAAGGTCGACGCCGCCCGCAGTGGCCTCGGCATAGTTGTAGCCGCGTGTCTCGTGCACCGCGAGCGGCCAGGCCGTCAGCGCGCGGATCAGCCGCCGGCGGTCGTCGCGCGCGAGATGCGCCAGCGGTGTCGACGCGTCGACGTCGAGGCTGGCCAGGACCGCGGACGCCATCGACGTCGGAAGCAGTCGGGTCAGCGCCGAGGCCACGGTGCTTCTGGGCCTCGCGTCGGCCTCCTCGAGCCAGAACGATTCGAGCGCGGTGAAGTCGCGTCCGGGTGCGAAGCTGGCGGTCAGTTCGACGCGTCGATCGCGGTCCAGCCTGGCGCGCGCCCAGTGCCGCGACATGTTCAACGCGACCGGGCCGCTGATGCCGAAGTGCGTCCACAGCAATGCGCCGCCGAGACGGATCGAGACGGCGCCGTCGATCCAGAGCGCGAGCTCGGCGTCGAGCGAGACGCCGGACAGCGCGGCGTGCAGCGGAGCCGAGGCACCGAGGACTATCGGCGCCAGCGCCGGCGTGCGGGGGACGATCGTGTGCCCCAGCGCTTCCGCGAACCCGTAACCCCGGCCGTCGCTCCCACTCTTGGGCAGCGACTGTCCACCCGTCGCCAGCACGACGCGGCTGGCCGCGAACGACTCTTCAGCCGTCACCACCGTGAACGCTTCACCGACTCTCTCGATGCCGGTCACACGACGGGACTCGCGCAGGACGACCCCGGCCGCGGTCGCGCGACCGAGCAGCGCCTCGAGCACGTCGCGCGCACGGTTGGAGTCGGGAAAGAGCTTGCCGTCCTCCTCCTCGTGCAGGCTGACGCCGCTTCGCTGGAAGAAGTCGATGGTCGCGGCGACCGGGAGCGCGCGCAGCACCCGCCGGATGACGGTCGACGGCCCGCCCCAATAGTCCCGTTCGGTGACGACGGTGTTGGTGACGTTGCAGCGCGCGCCGCCGCTGACGAGGATCTTCGCGCCGACGCGACGGGCGCCGTCGAGCACGAGCACCGAGCAGCCGGGGTCGCGCTCGCGCGTGAAGATCGCCGTCGCCAGTCCGGCTGCGCCGCCGCCGACAATGGCGACATCCCACCGGGAAGAGGCAGCCATCAGTGAACGATAATCGGCGGAGGTCCCGCGGCGCTCGGCATCAATAGGCTGCCGACGCGATCATACCTTCAGGGCGGATCCGGCAGATGGAGCGGGTCGCGGCGGGTCGTGGCAATAGCAGGGGAGGAGAGCGTGGCAGACGTCAAGAGTCCAGGGGTGGCGGCGGTGCTCAGCGCGCTGTTGCCCGGTCTGGGTCAGATCTACAACGGGGACTTCCTCCGCGGCGTGTTCTGGCTGATCGTGACGCCGGGCATGTGGATCGGCACCGGCGGATTCTTTGGCTGGGTGTGTCACGTCCTCGCCGCGATGACGGCGTACAGCCGGGCGCGCAAGAAGAACCGGTGGGTCAGACACGGCGGGCTATCTGCCGGCTGATGTCGTCGTCGCGCGGCCGTCGACACTGGCGCGCTGTCGCCACGTGCGGGCCGCGTCCTTGTCCGTGTCGACCCCCGGGGCGCCCCAGAATGCTCGCGCCACGCCGTAGCCGGCATCGGCGTTGAGGATCAGCTTCCACTGTCGCTCGTCCGGCCGATGGAACAGGCTCCAGTGCCGTCCTCCGTATAAGGACACGTCCGCGGTGAGCGGAATCCATCCTTTCGCCGCGGTCTCACTCGACGTGATCTGCTGCTGGGTCAGCGGCTCGTAGATGCGTTCGTCGCTGATGCCGACCCGGAACGTGACCGACGCTTCCGTCGCGCCGGGGCCTGGCGTCACCGCGAGCCAGGCGCGGAACACGCCGCGGGGCGGAAACCTGAGCGAATAGATCACGCGGCTGGGCGCCGGGACGGCGATGGTAGCGTGCCGTGCCGTACTGAAGGTATGCTCGGCCACCTCGAACGCGGCGCCTGCGGGTCGTCGCTCTGCGCGGGGAAAATCGTGCACGAGATCGACGACGCGGACGGCTGATCCGTCGCGCGGTCCGACGCCGACGCATGCACACACCAGAGACGCGAGCGCAAACGCAACCGCCAGCCTCCGCCGTCGTTCCGGCGAGCACGTCCCGGACGCGCTCGCGCCTGTGCGCGGTCCTCGCGCTGGCGCTCGTCGCGTACTTCCTGGCATCGGTCGCGGGATTCTACCAGACCGATACCGGCTTCACGTCGTTCATCGGGTTCTCCGGCGGGCACGACTACGAGGTGCCGGCGATGGCTGGTGTGCCGCACGCCCACATCGGCGGCGGCTACGACGGTCAGTTCTACGCGCAGCTCGCGCTGGTTCCGCTGTTGAAGGATCCCGCCATCGATCGCGCGCTCGACAATCCCGCCTATCGCGCGCGTCGCATCTTCTTCAGCTGGACGGCCTACGTCGCGGGTCTCGGACGGCCGGCGTGGGTGCTCCAGGCGTATGCGCTGCAGAACGTCGTCTGCTGGCTGCTGCTGGCGTGGCTGCTCACGCGGTGGATTCCGCCGACGACGCCGCGGCGGCTGGCGCTGTGGGCGGCGTGCCTGTTCGGCCAGGGGCTGCTCGCGTCGGTACGTCTGGCGCTGACCGATGGTCCGAGCATGCTGCTGCTCGCGTGCGCCGTGGCGACCGCCGAGCGAGGGCGTTCGTGGGCGACGTCCGCGCTGCTCGGCATCGGCGGCCTGGCGCGCGAGACGAACCTGTTCGGGCTCACGCTGCTGCCGTGGCCGCGGACGTGGAAGCAGTGGCTCGTCGTGGCCGGCGCCGTCGTTGTGGCGATTCTGCCGCTGCTCGTGTGGCAGGACTATCTGTTCTCGATCTACCGCACCAACACGTTCGCGAAACAGAACCAGCTGTCGACGCCGTTCACGGCATTCTTCTTCAAGTGGGAGACGACCCTGCGCGGTGTCTGGCACGACGGCGTCCGCAGTCCGCACATGCTGGCGCTGACGGCGACGGCGGGTCTCACGGTGCAGGCGATCTACGCGATCGTGTCGTCGCGCCGCCATGCGGCGTCGCCGTGGTGGCGGCTCGCGATCCCGTACGTCGTGTTGATGTTCCTCCTCGACTTCGTGGTCTGGGGCGGATTTCCTGGCGCCGCCACGCGCGTCCTGCTGCCGGTGACGATCGCCTTCAACGTGCTCCTCGACGCCGAGCCCGACGCGCGGTTCTGGGCCTGGTATGCGCCCGGCAACGCGGTGCTCTTCTACGCGCCCGACGTGCTGCGCTCGTAGCGCGTGTCAACCATTTGCCGCGTGCCAACCATTGCCGCGTGGCTTCCGCCTTTTAGGCGGAAGTCCCGCGCTCGCCCTCTTCTTCCGCCTGAAGGCGGAAGCCACCAAGTCCTGACTAGCTTCACGACTCCGGCTCAACCCCGAACCTCAGCGCTTGTCCGGTACGCGGCGTGCAAAAGTTCTCGCTGAGAGCGCGTGCGTGGATGTCACCGACTGAGCAAGGAGGACAACAGATGGGCCGTTTCAAGGGAACACTCGGAGCCGCATGTGCCGCAGCCGTGCTGGTGGCAGGAGCCGCTGGCGCGCAGGGCGTGCTGCCGGACCGGGCAACCAACGTCACGATTAGCGCACCGGTATCTCTGCCGGGCATCGTCCTGCCTGCGGGGACATATCTCTTCCGTCTGGCGGACTCGGCGGCGAGCCGCAACGTCGTTCAGATCTTCGACAAGGATCGCAGCAAGATTTACGCGACGCTCATCACCGTCACTGCTGAGCGGCCTCAACCAGAGGGCGACGCCGTGATCACGTTCCGTGAGACGGCCGTCAACCAGGCGCCGGCGATGCGGTTCTGGTACTACGCTGGCGAAAAGGGCGGGCACGAGTTCGTCTACCCGAAAGAACAGGCGATGAAGATCGCGCAGGCGTCTGGCGAATCGGTGCTGGCGGTCGACACGGCGTCCACCGACATCGAGGACATGAAGAAGGGCGAGATCTCCCGCGTCGAGGCGACGGCCGCGGCAGCGGAACAGACGCCGCCGGCGCCACCGACGGCGCCAGCCGCCACCGAGCCCGTGACGCGTACGGAACCGCCGGTCGCGCAGCCGAGCGAGCCCGTGATGGCGCGGCCTGAACCCACGCCGGCCGAACCACCGTCGCCGGTGGAGCGACGGCAGGCCGCGTCGCCGGCGCCCGCGCCGATGACCGGGTCCACGTCGTCCGAGCCGCGGCCCGCCGGCACGTCCGGCCGCATGCCGGCGACGCCTGACTCGTCGGATTCGTCCCGCGAGCTTCCGCGCACGGCGAGCCCGCTGCCGTTGATTGGTCTCGCCGGCCTGCTGGCGCTCGGCGCCGCTGCCGGCACGCGCGCATTTCGGCGCCGCCTGACGAACTAGCGCACCAGCGGCCAGCTTCCAGCCATCGGCTCCCCGGCTGGAACGCTGGCCGCTGGCGGGGCAGCCATGCTTCCCGTCGTCCTGCTCGCCCTGCTGTCCTGGCAATCGCCGGCGGCCGAACCGCCGCAGCGGCGATTCACGTCCCGATCCGACCTCGTCGTCCTGCATGTCGCGGTGGTCGATTCGAAGTCGGTTCTCGTGCCCGGACTGCCTCGCGAGGCGTTCACGATCGTCGAAGACGGCCATCCCCAGACGATCGAGTTCTTCGAGAGTGTCGACACCCCCGTGACCGTCGGCCTGGTGTTGGACAACAGCGTCAGCATGCATCGCAATCGCGCCGGCGTGGTTGCGGCGGCGACGCGCTTCGTCGAGGCGAGCCACCCGGACGACGAGATGTTCACGATCAACTTCAACGAGCATGTGTGGCACGGACTGCCGCAGGATCAGGCGTTCACGAGCGATCGCCAGGAGCTGATGCGCGCCCTGCAGCGGTCGACGGCCCGCGGCCGCACCGCGCTGTTCGACGCCCTGCGGACGTCGCTGCACCATCTGGAAAAGGGGCAGCGGCAGAAGAAGGCGCTGGTCGTCGTGAGCGACGGCGGCGACAACGCGAGCTCGGCGAGCTTTGCCGAGGTGCTGGCGACGGCGCTCCGCATGAATGCCGTCATCTACACGATCAGCATTGACGATCAGTACAACCGCGAGGGCAACGACGACGTCCTCCGCAAGCTGGCGTCGGTGACGGGTGGGGAGGCGTTCTTCGCCCGCCACGTCGAGCAGGCGGCGGGCATTCTCGAGCGCATCGCGCGGGACATCCGATGCGGATACACGATCGGCTACGCGCCGTCGAAGCCGGGCGGCGGGTATCGCGCGGTCCGCGTCGCCGTCAATGCCGCGGACAAGCGGCGCCTGAAGGCGCGGGCGCGGTCGGGATATGTGCTCGGGGCTGAAGGAGACGGCCGGTGAGCGCGGAGATGCGCCGGCGTGCGGCTTCGCGTCTGCACGCGCTCGAGGGCCTGCTGTTGCTGATTGGCGCCCTGTGCATCGGCTGGTATGCCGGTGCCCACCTGGCCGCCTGGCGCGAGCAGGCACAGCTCGAACGTGAGCTGGAGCAGGCGCCGGCCCTCGCGGCGTCGAGCCCGGCGGCCGCACCAGCCGCGGCCGCTCCGTCCCGCGGCGGAGTGGTCGGGAGGCTCGAAGTGCCGCGCCTGCGGCTGTCGGTTGTCGCCCGCGAGGGGGCGGACGTCCGGACGCTGCGGCGCGCGGCGGGTCACGTGCCGAGAACGGCGATGCCGGGGCAGCCAGGCAATGCCGCGTTTGCCGGCCATCGCGACACGTTCTTCAGGCCGCTCAAGGACGTCAGGCAAGGGGACGAAGTGGTGGTGACCACGCCGGAAGGGCGATATCGTTACGTCGTGCAGGAGACGCGGGTCGTCAAGCCGACGGATGTCTGGGTTCTCGAGCCGACCGATCGGGCCAGCCTGACCCTCGTCACCTGTTATCCGTTCAACTACTTCGGCGCCGCGCCACAGCGGTTCATCGTCCGCGCCACCCTTGCAGAAACGGCCGCCGCGAACGCGACCGTCCCACCCGTGCCATGACCGTTGGCCGGATGGAATACGGCATCTCGCCGCCGGCCTACCGCCTTCCGGACGCAACGAGGCTGGGTCCGGTCCGTCTGCAAATCAGCAGCCTCCAGCAGTCGGTGGAGTACTACGGACAGGTGCTCGGTCTGCGCGTGCTCACGCGCGATGATGCGAGTGCCTCGCTTGGGCCGGAGGGAGACGACCAACCGCTCGTCTGGCTTCACGAACGACAAGGCGCGCGCCCGGTCACTGCCGCTCGGGACGACTCGGCCTCTACCACTTCGCGATCCTGCTTCCGGATCGTGTGTCGCTCGGCTCGTTCCTCGGCCACATCGGGCCGCTCGGGTTGCGCGTCGGGATGGCCGATCATGCCGTGAGCGAGGCGCTGTATCTGAGCGACCCCGACGGTCTTGGCATCGAGGTGTATGCCGATCGGCCGCGGACGTCGTGGCAGCAGGACGGACGGCAATTGCACATGACGACCGAGCCGCTCGATGTGCGCGGCGTGCTCGCGGCGGGGCAGGGCCGCCCGTGGCGCGGCATGCCGCAAGGCACGGTCATGGGGCACGTGCATCTGCACGTCGGCGATCTCGCGCGAGCGGAGGCCTTCTACCATCAGGCGCTCGGGCTCGACAAGATCGTGTGGAGCTACCCCGGCGCGCTGTTCATGTCCGCGGGCGGCTACCACCATCACCTCGGCACCAACACGTGGTCGTCGGGAGCGCCGGCCGCGGACGATCAGGCGCGGCTCCTGTCGTGGGAGATCGTCGTGCCGCAGCAGGAGGACGCGCGTGCCGCGGCGTCGAGCCTGCGCAGCGCCGGGCACGGCGTGTCGGACGTGTCGAATATCGACGGTGGGGCGATGGCAACGGATCCGTGGGGCACCACGGTCAGGATCGTCGCGCCGTGAACGGCTGAACGCTTACGGCAGCGTGCCGACGCGGGGCCAGCCGTCCTGCCAGACCACCGTCGAAATCTGGAGCGCCGATCCGCGTCCACGCCCTTCGCCGAAGTAGGCGTGGAAGAACATGAAGTCCTTCTCTCCCTCGCGCAGGAATCCGGGATGCCCCGGACCACGCCAGGTCGGGGTCGTCGCCTCGATCACCAGCGAGCCGCCGCCGTCGGTCATCGACTTCCCGCTCTTGTCCAGGAACGGGCCGGTGATCTCACGGGCCCGGCCGACGACGACGTTGTAGGTGCTCTGGGCGCCGCGGCAGCAGCGGTCGAACGACACGAACAGGTACCAGTAATCGCCGTGCTTCACCAGGAACGGCGCTTCCACCGAGCCGTTGATGGGCTGCTCGCGCGGCCGGCTGCTCAACGCATGCATCGTCGAGTCGTCCGCGGACAGCTTGCCAGTCGCCGGGTCGAGGCGCCGCATCTTGATGCCTCCCCAGAAGCTTCCCCACGACATCCAGACCTTCGCCGGCTTCGCCGTGGCTGGCGCCGGCGCCGCGTCCTCGATCGCGATGTTCGGATCGATCGCGTTCCAGTCGTCCTTGTCCTGGTACGAGCGGATCACCATCCCCTCGTCCGTCCACTTGTAGTCGGGACTGGCAGGGTCGAGCGTGCGGGTGGTGGCGAGGCCGATCGCGGAGTTGCGGCTGCCGAACGAGGACACCGAGTAGTAGAGGTGAAACTTGCCGTTGAAGTAGGAGATATCGGGCGCCCACGCGTTGCGCGCCTGCGGGATCTCCTGCATCGCCCAGTCAGGCAGCGACTGGAACACGTGGCCGGCCGCCTTCCATGTGCGCATGTCGGTGGACGTCCGGATCGGAATCACGCCCTGGCCGTTGCGTCCGCCCGTGCAGAACACGTAGTAGGTGCCCTTCTCCTTGATGACGACCGGGTCGTGCACCGGCGCGACGTCGCCCTCGAGCGTCAGGACTTCCTGCACGGCGCTCGCGTTCGTCGTGTCGGCCGGCCAGGCGACCGCGACGACGATGGCGAGCAGCAGCACGGACTTGATCGCGGCGGTCATGTCAGAGCCAGCCTTTCTGCCGTGCGAGCCTCGCGGCTTCGACACGGTTCTTCGCGCCAAGCTTGCCGATCGCTTCGGACAGGTAGTTGCGGACGGTTCCCTCGGACAGCTTCAGCTGACGGGCGATCGCGTCGCTCGATCGCCCCTCGTCCGCAAGGCGGAGCACCTGGCGCTCGCGATCGGTCAGCGGGTCAGGTTCGCTCCAGGCTTCCGCGGCGAGGGCCGGATCGATGGCGCGGCCGCCGGCGGCGACGCGGCGGATCGCGTCGGCCAGCTGCGCCGACGGCGCGTCCTTGAGCAGATAGCCGGAGGCGCCGACGTCGAGGGCGCGCCGCAGGTAGCCGGAGCGTGCGAACGTCGTCAGGATGATGACGCGCGCGTGGTTGCCGGCCGCCCTCAGTTCCGAGGCGAGGTCGAGACCGGTCATGCCCGGCATCTCGATGTCGGTGAGCACCACGTCGGGGCGCTGCCGCGCGGCCAGGTCCAGCGCTTCCGGTCCCGATCGCGCCTGGCCGACCACGTCGATGTCCTGTTCGATCTCCAGGAGTGCGGCGAGCGCGCCGAGGATCATGCTCTGGTCCTCGGCAATCAGGACGCGAATCACGTCGCCGCCACCGCGCCGGCGTCGAGGCCGCGGCGGTGCGGCACGACCAGTGTCAGCCGCGTGCCGCGTTCGCCGGTTCGCGCCACGCTGCCGCCGATCGCGGCCAGCCGCGTGCGCATGCCGGCGAGACCGGCCCCTTCGCCGCCTGCGCCGCCGACGCCGTTGTCTTCGACGACGAGCCGGACCACGCCGTCGTTCCGCTGCAGCATGACCGTGCAGGTCGTGGCTCGTGCGTGACGGATGACGTTGGTGACCGCTTCACGCAGGCCCAGCGCCAGCGCGCGCTCCTCGTCGGCCTCGAGCGGGATCGGGACGACGTCGGCCACCAGCGAGACCCCTGCGGCTTCGAGGGCGGCGCGGGCGTTCGCCAGCTCTCCGGCCAGGCTTTCGCCCCGGTAACCATGAATCGCCTGACGGACTTCGTTGAGAGCCTTCCGCGAGATCCGCTCGACTTCGCGGATCTCCTGGATTGCGCGCTGGGTGTCGCGGTCGGCGAGCTTGGCCGCGAGCTCCGACTTGATCACGATCACCGACAGCGTGTGCCCGAGCAGGTCGTGGAGGTCGCGGGCAATCCGCTCGCGCTCGGCGACCGTGGCCATGTGCTCCGCCTGCTGGTGCGCCTTGAGCAGCGCATCGTCCTTGCGCCGGACCTCGCAGAAGTGGATGTTGGAGCCGCCGACCATCAGCGAGATGACGATGCCGGGGATCCAGGCCGACATCGGCAGCGGCACCAGCCAGGCTTCGAGCGCGAGGATGGCGATGATCAGCGCGAGCCAGCGCGCCGCGATCGACGGCCGCGCGGCCTCACCGAGAAACGCGGCGCCGTAGATGAAGAACGTGCTGGCGCCAGGGTTCCGTGGGATCAGGACGACGCCGAGCGCCACGATCGTGAAAGCGACGCGGAGCAGCGCCGTCCCCGTGAGCCAGAACGCCTTGAAGTAGAGCACCAGGAAGAGGGCGATCGCAGCCCCATCGACGACCCAGTCGAGCACCGAGTCGTTGATCCCGATCCCGTACATCACGAAGAAGGACAGGTACACGAGCCATACGTACGGCGTCCAGCCGAGCGGAGAGTCAGGGAGCAGCCGAAGTCGCATGGCCATGCACATTATCCATGACGCGTCACCGGAAGCGGACGTCGTCGATCGAGAACCGGAAGGCCCCTTCCCGGGTGGCCGAGAACAGCACGGCCCGCATGTCCGAGCCGTCGATGCCGCCGAAGGACGAGATCGGCACGACCACTTCCTTCCATTCGGGCCCCGCGGTGAAGGCGAAGGTCGCCGGGACGTTGCCGAGCCGCGTCGCGAAGACCATCAATTGATACTCGCGGCCGTCCCCTTTGGTCCAGAACGTGATGGTCTTGAACCTGGAGAGATCGACTGGCGTCATCGGGGCGGGACCGGGAGAGAACATGGCACCGGCCCACGGGTACGGGCTGCCGGCAGCGATGGCGCCGGTGACTTCGAGCGCGCCAGCGGACTTGTTCGCGCCTCCCTTGGCCAGGGCGATCGTCGCGGTCGACTTGCCACCCATCAGCGAATCGGTCGAGACGATCCAGCCCGCGCCGAACTCGGCGTCGGGCCCTGCGCCCTCGAACGTACTGACCGTGCCGGTCGTGGTGGCGGGCTTCGGCGCCGTGGATGTCGCCGGGGCGGTGCGGCGCTCAACTCGCGTTCCACCCTTCCAGACGCCGACGATCTCGCGCGTCGCGGTGATGTCGGTGGTTGGATCGCCGGAGACGAGGAGCACGTCGGCGCGCAGGCCCTGCGCGATGCGGCCGCGGTCCTTCAGACCGTACGCGCGAGCGGGCGTCGCGGTCGCCGCGGTGAGCGCCGCCTGCGGCGTCAGTCCGGCCTTCACCAGCAGTTCGATCTCGCGATGCATCGTCAGGCCGTGGGCCGTGCCCGGGTTGGGCGCGTCGGAGCCCGCGAGGATCGGCACGCCCGCCGTCGAACAGCATCCGCGTGGCCTTGAGCGCGTGCCCGGAGTCCCGCTGTGAGCCGGGGCGGCTCGGAAAGCTGCGGTTGAGCCCGGTCTGTTCCACTGGCGTGATGAATGGTGCCAGCCGTGCGTCCTTGCTGAGGCTGGCGCCACTCGCGACGCCGGTGGTGCTCTCGATCACCGACAACGTGGGCGTCACGAACGCACCGGCGCGCTTCGTCGCCGCGACGAACTCGGCGGTGGGCTCGGCGTCCGCGAACAGGTGCACGAGGCCGCTGGCGCCGGCGGCGATGGCGTCGACCGCGGCCTGCCGCGAGCCGACGTGCACCACTGCCAGCTTGCCGCGTGTCTTTGCCGCCGCGACGACCGAGCCCAGCACCTCGTTCGAGATGGACGGCATCTTCAAGCCGTGCGAGCGCCCGTCCTCGTAGACGACCTTGATGTAGTCGGACCCTTCCGCGATCCGCGCGTCGACGAACGCCGTCGCCTCGGCGGCGGACGCGATCGTCGGGATCGTCATGCCGTACTCGGTCCCATGGCCGCCGGGCGCGGTGACCAGCGTCCCGGCAGAGAAGAGGTCGGCGCGGCCCGGAGCCCCGGCCGTCGTCCGCTGCTCGGCGCGCATCTCGGCCGCGAAGCGATGGTCGGTGAACATGTCGAGCTCGGTGGTGACGCCGAACAGCAGCGCGCGTTCGAGCGCGTCGCCGAACGAATGCGTGTGTGCGTCGATCAGTCCCGGCAGGAGCGTGCGTCCTGCGCCGTCGATCACCTCGGCGCCTGGCGGAACAACGACGTCAGCACCAACCGCCGCGATCAACCCCTCGCGAACGACCACCGTCGCACGCGGCAGGGTGCGCTCGCCGTCGAACACGCGGACGTCCTTGAACGCCACCACCGCGCCCTGCGTCCCTGACCGCCCCTGCACTCGCGGCGTCGAGGCACGCACGCCCGTCACTACAAGCGCAACGCCGACCGCCACCAACACCGCTGCATACTTACGCATTCCTCTGTCTCCTGTCGTTGTCTCGAACCATGTCGGCGTGGCTTCCGCCTTCAGGCGCCGGAGAGCACGCGCACGTGCTACCCCCACGTCTTGTCTTCGTCCCGTTCGAAACCCCAGAGCGCCAGGCCCAGACCGATCAGCGTGAAGCCGGCGAGCGCGACGATGTGCGCCCAGGCTGGCGCGCCGCGGCCGGCGCCGATCGCCTGGAGCGCGAGTTGTCCGAGGTGATAAGGCGGCAGGTACGGCGCGAACGTCTGCACCGCCTTCGGCAAACCCTCGATCGGCACCCACAGGCCGGACGCGAACGACGTGGGCAGATAGAGCAGGTTGACGAGCGGCGGCCCGGAGTTCGGGCCGGCGAAGTAGCCGATCGCCATGCCGAGCGCGCAGAACGGAAGCGCGCCGGCCACCAGCGAGATCCACAGCCGCGCCCACGAGGCGGGGGCCATGACCACTCCTCCGAACGCCGCGCCGAGGAACGACAGCAGGCCGACGATCACGACGGAGAACAGCGCGCACATCACGAGCTTCGCGGTGAAGTACGCGAACGGCGGCATCGGCGTCGCCCGCTTCAGCATCATCCAGCCCTGCCCGCGCTCCACCGCGAGTCCGATGCCGAAACCGAACAGCGCGGCGCCGATGACGCCGAAGGCGCCATACGTGGCCAGCAGATAGGTGGCGATGGTGGTGCGTCCCACCGGCCGTCCGCCGCCGAAGGACAGCCCGAACAGCACGTAGAACATCACCGGAAACGTGACCGATGGGATGGCGTAAGCCGGCATCCGCACCACCTTGAGGAACTCGTAACGAGCCTCGAGCGCATAGCACCGTGCGGCCGACCAGGTCGCCTGGGTCATCGCACACCTCCTGCGTGAGCCGAAGCGGGAGTCGTCGTGATCAACGACAGGAACGCTTCCTCCAGCCCGGCGCCGGTGATCTCCAGGCCGCTGAGCGACGGGTCGCGCGCCAGCAGCGTCCGGGCGAGCGACTCCGCGTCGTGCGCCAGGATCTCGACCGCGGCGCCGTCGTGCCGCACCGACTGGACCCCGGCGCACGCCAGCAGATCGCCGGCAGGTATCGCCGTCACGCAGCGGACGCGCCTCGAGGCCGCCATCCCCTTGATCGCCGCCGGCGCGTCGTCTGCCACGATGCGTCCGCCGTTCATGACGACGATGCGGTCGGCGAGGGCGTCGGCTTCCTCGAGATAGTGGGTCGTCAGGAGGACCGCGCAGCCGCGCGCGGTGAGCCGCCGCACCTCCAGCCAGAACGCCCGCCGCGACTCGACGTCGAGGCCGACGGTGGGCTCGTCCAGGAAGAGCAGGTCGGGGTTGCCGCAGATGGCGAGCGCGAATTGCACCCGCTGCTTCTGGCCGCCCGACAGCTCGCCGTACTTTCGGTGGGCGACGGCCGTCAGCCCTGCGGCGGCCAGCACGGCGTCGACCTCCATCGGGTTGGGGTAGTAGCTGCAGAACAGGTGGATGTGTTCGCGAACGCGGAGCGTCTCCGGGACCTTCGCGACCTGCAGCATCACCCCGGTCCGCCGCCGGGCGGCGGGGGATCGAGGATCGGTCCCGAACAGCTCGACCCGGCCGCGGGTGGGGTTCGTCAGTCCGAGCAGCAGCCGGACCGCTGTCGTCTTGCCCGCGCCGTTCGGCCCGAGCAGCGCGGTCACGCGCCGGGGCTCGAGCGTGAGTGAGACCGAGTCGAGCGCGGTCACCGCGCCGTAGCGCTTCGTGACGCCCTTCAACCCGGCGATCGTCGCAACCATGTCACCTCCCGCTTTCATGGGTGGGAGTATGAAAGTCGGGCGCGACCGCCGGTAGTGTCTGGCGTCACCGGCCGCAGGTGACAAGTGTCAGCCGCCGGGCGGGTTCCGCGTCGCTGACAATTTCGCGGGTCCCGGCGACAACTGTAATGCGCGTGGCCGTTGGCCGGGCCGTTCACCGGCGTGAAATCGCCCGGTTCACGCGGGAACGTCATTTGCCGGTCTCGATCGCATGCGCTTTTCACGGGCCGCCATCATCCGGTTGCTTCTGACATTGCTCTTCGTGGTTGGCGCCGCCGACATCGCGTTTGCGCGGCAGTCGGGCATCCCCGTGCCGGAGGCCTGGGCCGCCCTGAAGGGCGGTGATGCCGCGAAGGCGGCGGGGCTGTTCCGCGAGGCGCTGGAACGCAGCCCGCGCAATCCGCTGCTGCACTATGGCGCCGGATGGGCCGCCTACATGCTCGGCCGCCACGACGCGTCCATCTCCGCGCTGAAGCGCGCGCTGGAGTTCGACCCGTCGTTCGTGCAGGCCGCCGCGCTGCTGGGCACGGTCGCGTACGCCAACAGCGAGCTCGAGCTGGCGATCCGATCGATGGAGAAGGCCGCGAAGCTGGCGCCGGAGGACGAGCAGATCCGGCAGCAACTGGAGCGCTGGCGGAAGGAGTCGTCGCTGCATTCGAGCTTCAACGAACGGACCAACGTCCGGTTCCGCGTGATGTTCGAAGGCGTCGAGCAGCAGGCGCTCGGCGAGCGCGTCTCCCGCGTGCTCGAGTCGTCGTACTGGAGCATCGGCAAGACGCTCAACAGCTATCCCGGTGAGACGCTGCAGGTGGTGCTCTACACCAACAAGCAGTTCCAGGACATTACCCGGGCGCCGGCCTGGGCCGGCGGCGGATACGACGGCCGGATTCGACTGCCGGTGGGCGGCGCGCTGAAGACGCCGGGGGCGCTCGACCGCGTCGTCCGGCACGAACTGGTGCACGCGATGATCGCGCACGCCGCGCCGCGCAACGTGCCGGCCTGGGTGAACGAGGGGCTCGCCAGCGTGCTGGAGTCGTCCGATCGCACGTGGGTGCGGAAGGCGCTGGCGCAGACGTCGGAAGTCTTCCCGCTCGAGGATCTGACCGGCGGCTTCGGCCATCTCGACGGCGCCGACGCGCTGGTGGCGTACGCGGTGAGCGCGGTGGCTGCCGACATCCTGGTGGAGCGGCTGGGCCCCAACCTCGGCGTCTTCCTCCAGATGGTCGGCAGCGGCCACACGGTCGACCAGGCGCTCAGCACCCTCAACGTCCGGCCGGATGCGTTCTATGCCGAATGGCGGAAACGCGTCGGCGTCAAGTAGCTCGACACCCGATCGCCGGGCCCGGGCGGCCGGGCCGGCGCTTTCCAGTACAATCGCGCCAACGTGCGCGCGGCGGTCCCCACCTCGACATGGCTGCGGCTGATCGTCCTCGTGGCCGCGGCGCTTCGGCTGTTCCCGATCTGGTTCGGTCTCCCGTATCCACACGCCCGGCCCGATGAGGCCGTGGCCATCGGCCACGCGATGGACGTGCTGGAGGGGCGGTTCAACCCGCAGTTCTTCCACTGGCCGTCGCTGATCTTCTACACGCTCGCGGCCGTCTTCGCGGTCGCCTCGCTGATCCGCCGCGTCCTGTTCCTCGATCCCCAGCTCGATCCGCAGACCGCGCTGCTGCTGGCGCGCGGCTTCGTCGCCCTGGCCGGGACGGCGACGGTGGTCGTGCTGTTCCGGCTCGCGCGCCGCGTCGCCGACGAGACCACGGGTCTCCTCGCCGCGCTGCTGCTCGCCGTCGCCATCCTGCACGTCCGCGATTCCCACTTCGCGATGACCGACGTGCTGATGACGCTGCTGGTCACGACCTGTCTCGCGGCCCTGTTGCGGGCGCTGGATCGGGCACTCGAGGCCGGCAGCTTCGCCGCGGTCCGCGGCAAGGACTTCGCGCTGGCCGGGCTCGCCGGCGGGCTGGCGGCGTCGACGAAGTACAACGCCGGCGCCGTGGCCGGGGCCATGGTCGCCGGACAGATCGTCCTGTGGTATCGCTTTGGCGCGGCACCATGGCGTCCGGACACATGGAAGCCGACGGTGCTGTTCGGGCTGGCGTTCGCCGCGGGGTTTCTCGGCGGGACGCCGTATTCAGTGCTCGACTTCCCGACGTTCTCGGCCGACCTGATCTTCGACTTCACCCACTTGTCGGGAGGCCACGGCATCATCCTCGGACGCGGCTGGCTGTATCACCTGACACGGTCGCTTCCATACGGCGTCGGCCCGCTGACGTTCGCGGCCGCGCTTGCCGGCGTCCCGTTCCTGCTGGTCCGCCACCGTCGTCATGCCTTCGTGCTCGGCGTGTTCGCGCTGGCGTTCTACGCCGCGATCGGCAGCGGCTACACGGTGTTCTTCCGCTACGTCCTGCCGCTGGTGCCGGTGATCTGCGTGCTCGCGGCGATTGGCGTGAGGCACGGCGCGGCGTGGCTCGCGCCGCGCGCCGGGCTGTCGGCGGCGGCCGCGACCGCGCTCGTGGCCGCGATTGTCGTCATGCCGTCGCTGGTCAACTGCGTGTGGTTCGACCTGCTGCTGGCGCGCACCGATACGCGCGTGATCGCGGGGGAGTGGCTGGCCGGGCAGATTCGTCCCGAGGACACGGTGCACGACGCCGGCGGCGACTACGCGCGGCTCGAGCTCGGCCGCACGCCCTTTCACTACTGGCTGTTCGATCCGGCGGCCAACTCGTTCGGACATCCGGAGGGCCACACTCCGCACTGGCTGGTGCTGACCGCGTCGCCGCTCCGCACCTACGCGTACGCGGATCCGGCGCTCCGCCGGCTGGCCACCGAGCGCTACGACCTGGTCTTCACCGTGCGCGGCACGAAGGGGATGGCCGGAGCGGCCGTCTACGACTTGCAGGACGCGTTCTTCATGCCGGTGTGGGGCTTCCACACCGTCGAGAGGCCGGGCCCGACAATCTACGTCTATCGGCGGCGCGACTGAGTCGGCGGAGGCTCGCTCACCGATACGTGATCACCGATCACTGATCACCGATCCCGACGTCGTCAAGCTTCGCAGATCGCGAAAACCCGGCCGCCGCGAGAGCCACGAAGATGAACAGGCTGTTCGTCACCCATGCGGCGCTGACGGGCGCGACCCACTGCTGGGCGACGCTGTTCATCAGCGCTAGCGAACTGACGAAGTGCACGGTCGAGAGCGCGAGGCCGGCGCCCGCTGCCCCGAAACGCGTACGGATGCGCGACGACAGGCAGATCGCGCACATGGCGAGGATGCCGGTGGTGAAGCAGAGGGCCAGCCGGTCCTGGTAGATCCGGAGGCTGCGTGCGTCCGGTCGCGCACTCAACTCCGACAACGACAGCTCGCTGGGGCCGCGCTCGAGGAATCGTCCCGGCGCAAACTGCTCGCGGAAGATCTGATTCGCGTCTGGCAGCACGTACTCCATCGTCAGCCACACCAGGCCGCAGCCGAGCACCGCGAGCAGCGCGGTCGCCAGCCCGTTCGACCGGTTCAGGCGATCGCCCCGGCGCTGCCACAGCGTCGCGACGCAGAGGGCGGCGGGAATCGTGAACGGGAACGTCTGCGGCAAGACCAGGACGATCAGGATCGCCGCACGTGATGCTTCACTCCACGAGCGGTTGTCCGTCAGCGGCAGGCCGATGCCGCCCAGCACGAAGGCGACGGTCAAGAGGGCGAACGGGACGATGGCGCTGGCGATTGTGCGTGCGATCTTCGGCCGCTCACGACGCATCCAGTCCCCAGCCCCTTGCCACACCAGCCGCACGGTGTGCAGGAGCATCGCCAGCAAGAACGTGGAGTAGCCACGTAGCCGAATCCACCGGCTCCGCCACACGCGTCCGTGACCGATCGCCTGCTCATACTCGTGCTGGAGGTCGGCGAGGACCGGATCGACCAGCCGGGTCATCGTCCTGCTCGCACAGACGCGCGCGGCCAGCGCACGGAGACGCGATCCTGGAACCGTCATCGGGCGAACCTCGCGATCAGCCGCTTGTTGACCTGTGACCAGGCCCCGAGGAGCTGGCGCCCCAGTGCGGTCGGCCGGTAGATGCGCCGCGGCAGCCCGCCCGCCGCCGGCGGGGCATCCTCGAGGCGCGACGTGATGTAGCCCTTGTCTTCCATCCGCCCGAGCGTCACGTAGACCGTCCCGCGCTTGAGCTCGCCCTTCGAGGCGGTCACCAGCTCGAGACCGTACATCTCCTCGGACGTCAGCAGCAGGTCGAGGATGATCAGCTCCTTGGCCGACAGGGGAGGGACGCGTGATGTCGACGGCATGGTGCAGTCTTACATGTTGTAAGACTGGTCGTCAAGGGCTCCGTCGATCTCCGATCACCGATCCCCGATCACCGATCACCGCACTATGATCCCCAGATGCGGATCGGCATCCTCACCAACGAGTACCCGCCCAATGTCTACGGCGGCGCCGGCGTGCACGTCGAGTACCTGACGCGCGAGCTGTCGACGATCGAGGAGGGGCGCCACTTCGTGCGCGTGCTGTGCTTCGGCGATCAGGCCGAGCGCGGGCCGACGCTGCTGGTCGACGGGGTGCAGGCGCCGATCACGATCGCGGCGCAGGACCCGCGGCACGTCCGCTTCTTCGACACCATGCTCCAGAACCTGGTGATGGCCGGCATGAGCACGGAGATCGACATCGTCCACTGCCACACGTGGTACGCGCACTTCGCCGGCTGCCTCGTCAAGCACCTGCAGCGGGTGCCGCTGGTGCTGACGACGCATTCGCTGGAGCCGCATCGGCCGTGGAAGGTGGAGCAGCTCGGCACCGCCTATCACGCCTCGTCGTGGGTCGAGAAGACGGCGTACCAGAACGCGGACGGCGTGGTCGCGGTGTCCGCCTCGATGAAGCAGGACGTGCAGGCGCTGTACGGCGTCGCGCCGGAGAAGGTCCGGGTCATCCACAACGGCATCGACCTCCAGCAGTACCGGCCGCGGCCGGACGAGTCGGTGCTCGCCACCCACGGCATCGACCCGGCGGTGCCGTACGTGCTGTTCGTCGGACGGATCACCCGGCAGAAGGGCATCATCCATCTCGTCAACGCGATCCGCCACCTGCGCTCCGGCGTGCAGGTCGTGCTGTGCGCCGGCGCTCCGGACACGCCCGAGATCGCGAAGGAGATGAAGGCGGCGGTCGAACGCGCCAGCGTCGACAGTCCGCACACCATCGTCTGGATCCAGGAGATGCTGCCGAAGGAGCAGGTGATCACGCTCTACACCCATGCCGCGATCTTCGTGTGCCCGTCGGTCTACGAGCCGTTCGGCATCATCAACCTCGAGGCGATGGCGTGCGAGACGCCGGTGGTCGCGTCAGCGGTCGGGGGCATCCCCGAGGTCGTCGATCACGGCGAAACCGGCCTGCTGGTGCCGCCCGAGGCGATCGGGCCGACCGAAGTCGAGCCGAAGCATCCGGAGCAGTTCTCGCGCGACCTCGCGGCGGCGGTGAACGTGCTGCTGGACGACGAGGATCTGCGCGTGGCGATGGGGAAGAAGGCGCGGGCCCGAGTGGAGCGCGATTTCTCGTGGACGAGCATCGCCCGGCAGACGCTGGAGTTCTATCAGGAGCTGGTGGCGAGGATAGGGCGATGAATGGCATGACCGCTGTCGGGATCGGTGATCGGTGATCGGGAGCGCATTTGCGATCACTGATCCCTGATCCCCGATCCCGACTGCGTCACGACCCCGCGGCATGGTGTGGGCTCTAGGTGAACGACTTCGGAATCTCGAAGCCCTTGCGGTAGCCGCCGTCGCGCATCAGCAGCGCGTCGGCCTTCTTGTCATCCTCGAACCGCTCGCTCTTCGGATCGAACCGCAGGCCGCGGCCGACGCGATACGAGATGTTGGCGAGGTGGGGCAGCGCCGACGACAGGTGTCCTTCGAGCACGTCGCAGGTCAGGATCTTCGGATCGTTGGCGCGGATCGCGTCGATGAAGTTCGCGAAGTGACTGCCTTCGGACGTGGTGAGCCCGACCGCGCCGCCGGCGCCGGCCGCGGTGCCGCTGCCCGGACCCTTCTCGTTCTTCTCGCCGACCGTGCCGTGATAGGCCTGCCAGTTGCGGCCGGTCTCGTCGATCCACAGCCAGCCCTTCGACCCGTAGAACAGGTTGCCGACGCGGACGCCGCCTTCGTCGTTGGTGTGCTCGCCGCGCGTGGCGAACTCGAAGACCGTGCCGTCGCCGTACTTGAAGAGCGCGGACTGCGTGTCAGGCGTTTCCTGGGACGACTCCGGTCCGAAGTAGCCGCCCATCGACGTCACCTCGACCGGATGCTCCTGCTTGCCGAGGCCCCAGCGCGCGATGTCGAACTGGTGCGGCCCCTGGTTGCCGGTGTCGCCGTTGCCGTACTCCCAGTGCCAATGCCAGTTGTAATGGAAGCGATTGCGGTTGAACGGGCGCTTCGGCGCCGGTCCGAGCCAGAGGTCGTAATCGACCTTCGACAGGGTACTGCGCGTCGTAGGCCGGCTCGGAGGAGCCTGACGCCAGGCTCAGCTTGTACTGTTCGCCCGGATTCATCGGGCCGTCCGGGTACTTGCCGATGCCCGCACGCGGCTTGAAGCACAGGCCGCGCGCCATGTGCACCTTGCCGAGGTTCCCGTCCTGGATGTATTTGATCGCCGCGCGTACGGCGGGGCGGCTGCGATTCATCGTGCCGACCTGCACGACCTTGCCGTAGCGCGCCGCGGCCTCGACCATCTTGCGGCCTTCCCAGATGGTGTGTGACGACGGCTTCTCGACGTAGACGTGCTTGCCCGCCTGCATCGCCCAGATGCTGGCGAGGGCGTGCCAGTGGTTCGGCGTGGCGATGA